>CAWECY010000001.1:0-184048 GCA_963807775.1 uncultured Acidimicrobiaceae bacterium
AGGCTTAGAAGTGTCGGAGGGGGGGCCGAAACCAGAAACCCACCGCCGGTCTGGGCCATGGAGGTGGCTACCTCGGTGGGCGATGAACGACCCGCAGTGGACCTTATGGGACGGCTTTCAAACCCTCCCGAGACGCTCGAATGTGTGGCTGACCAGGGAGAGGGTGATACTCCCCCACCCACACGGACGACCTCGAAGGGCGCGAAACGCTCCTCCAACACGCCCGAACCGGGCGATCTGGAAGAAAAGGGACAGCTTTCAAACCCTGTGCAGCGGCGGCTGTCCCGACGTGTCGTCGATGAACTGGCGCACCTCTACGAGGAGGGGGCGTCGATCGATGCGCTCGCACGGCGCTACGGCGTCCACCGGACCACGATCATCGCTCAACTCGATCGGCGAGGCGTGCCCCGACGCCGCGTCGCCCGGAAAATGACCGACCCCTCGGTCGCCCGAGCGTCCGAACGCTACGCCGAGGGGCTGTCGGTCGCCGATGTGGCTTCGGAGTCCGGTGTCCACGCAAGAACGCTCGCCCGGGAGTTCCGGCGGGCTGGGACTCCCATCCGAGCACGGCAAGGTTGGAATCGCTGAGTTC
Organism: uncultured Acidimicrobiaceae bacterium; assembly: GCA_963807775.1. Lineage (GTDB taxonomy): Bacteria > Actinomycetota > Acidimicrobiia > Acidimicrobiales > RAAP-2 > Bog-473. The sequence goes on from CAWECY010000001.1 coordinate 593, forward strand.
CCTCCTTGGATGAGCTGCTCGCGAAAGCAAGCACCTGACGCATTGCCTGCCGGAATGTCGCTACTGATCAATGTATGGGGGCAGTCTCAGCGCCGTGAATCTCAGGGATCGGTCCGGTACTTCGAGTTCGGCTGATACTCACCGGTCGGCACGCCGTCGTCGCCGACTTTCCAAGCTCCCTTGATGCCCTCAGGTGGTTCAGCACCGTCGGGGTCGTCGCACTTCGGGTCAATCTCATAGACCCGGATCAAGCCCAGTCGGCTCGGCCGAGGCCGATGGCAATCGCTCAGGGCCCTTGATCGCAATCGATTGGGTACAAGACGGTGTTCAGGATCGGCATCGCCCCCGGCGACGTGGCGCTTACTGACCGTACCCAGCGGGATTCACTTGACTCGCTACCCTCACTGTGCCGCAGGGCGACACCCTGTCCCGGCGACGCTGTGTAGGGGGCACCTCAGGCCTGTACATCAAGGGTCCCACCGCATGAACCAGATCCGCGGTCCACCGTCGGGAGCGTAGGCATCGTCGATGACCCGGAACCCGTACCTCCCGTAGATCGCAACGTTGTGCTCCGTTCCCGTTGAAAGGAAGGCACCAGTGTTCTGGGCCCGCGCCCGTGCCTGACCTTCGAGTATCAACGCCCCGCCATAACCCTGACCTTGCAGTCTTGGATCCACGGCAATCGAGTCGAGCTGCCACAGAGGTTGCCTGGGACTTCGGGCGTCAACCCAACTCCAGAACTTGTCATACCGTCGCCCCCCGTCGTCGGTCAGTGCGTGGATGCCCGGTTGATTCCAGGGATGGTCTGCCCACGACTCAAACTGGTTGGGCGCAATCCAGACCGCTGCCCCGCTCGCTGAGCCTGCCTCGGTCACTAAGTTCAGGCCGAGCGCGACTTCGAGAAACAGAGCGAAGCAGCGTGTAAAGCGCTCGGTTGAGTCCTGCACTTCGCCGATCGGCCAACGCATCATTGGTTCGTTCACGAATGCCCGTCCAAAGATCGGCGCGAGCGCCACAAGCCGATTCGTACCAGCCGGCGCTACCGAGATCAGCGGACGGTTCACCGTCATCGGAGTGTACAGATTAGGTGACGGAGCACTCATCTTGGCCACAGACCCGGCGACTGCGTAAGGGGGCAGTCTTTGCCTATCCCGTTCCTCGGAGTCCGCCCAAGAGCCGCTTGAGCGATTGGCGGGCTTGAGTGTGGGCTTGTCGGCGGTCCGAGGCATTGGCGATGTAGAGGGCGGCTTCGTCCACGGCAGCTAGAAGCATGTGCGCTAGCGGAGCTGTCGGTTGGCGCGGGATGACCTTCTGCGTCACGGCGGCGTCGAGCATGGCCGTGATCAGTCCCAGACCGTATTGAGCTTCAAGGCTGCGCCACTGATCCCACCCGAGGACGGCCGGGCCGTCGATCAGCAGGACTTGCTGTACGTCGGGGTTGTCGGCTGAGGCGTCGAGGAACTGCTGAAGTGCGGCCGTAAGGAGTTCAAGTGCATCGTCGCGTTCGTCTACGACTGTGGCCGCAGCGAGGTCGGCCTGCACCTCATCGAACACGGCGCGGAATAGGTCCTCTTTGTCCGCGAAGTGGTGGTAAAGGGCACCGCGGGTGCCGACGTCAGCCTTCGCGACGATCTCCTCAGTTCCGGTGGCGAAGTATCCCTGGGAGACGAACAGCTCCCGGGCGGCGCTTATCAGGGCCGCCTTGGTGGCTTCGCCACGCGACACCCGCGCCGTGCCGGACTCATCGGACCTTGACATACAGGCTGTAGGTTAGTAAGAGATACAACCTGTAGGTTTGGTTCCAAGACGAGAGGACACGATATGGCGACGGCAGGTGATGTGGTCAGAAAGTTTTGCGGGGCGATCGACCGGAAGGACCTCGCTGTCGTCGAATCCCTCCTTGACGGCAAGGTCGTGTACCACAACATCGGTTTAGAACCGGCGGTCGGTCGTGAGGCGGCCCTCGCGGCAGTGAAGTTCCAGTTCGACATGTTCGACCCGATCTCGTTTCGTATCAGGAATCTCGCCGAAGTCGGTGACACGGTTCTCACGGAGCGAATCGACGAGATCACGGCCAACGGCGTCATGGCGCCTGTACCCGTCATGGGTACGTTCGAGGTGACAGACGGTCGAATCGTGCAGTGGCGTGACTACTTCGATATGGCGCTGGTCGGCAAACTCATGGGCGGCGAAGACGTCGCCTCGCTGCTGCCTAGCTGAACTCGAAGTTCCGCTTTGGGGGTATCCCCAGGGTGCCGCAGGGTGTCACCCCAGCCCGGTGTACTGGGACACTTTCCGACTGATCGATATGGCGCACGTACGGGATGGTCTGTGGCTCAGACAGGCCACGCTGTCGCTTTAGCCGCCTTGTTGGGTGAGTGTGCACGGAGCGGTCGCGCCATTGGGCTCGCTCACCGTGGCCGATACGGCCGTCGGTGGAGCACTGACCGTCATGGATACTGCAGCATGGTTCTGTCCGGCAATCACATTGGCCGTGTTGCTTACTGAACCGGCTTGGAAGGTCACGATCGCAGGTCCTGCGATTGTGACTGAAGCAGACACCACTCCATTTGCATAGCTCCACGTACCGTTACATGCGCTGCTGCCCGTTGCGCTGCCTCCAGGCGTAGTTACCTTCGCTCCCGCTGGCAGCTCGAAGGTCGAGCTCGGCACCGTCGGAGAGAGGCTCTGCAGCTCGAAGTTCGTGCTGCCCTGATGGACATACCCGGGGATGCCCCGTGATGTCACGCACACGGTGCCGTACGACCGATTTTGCACACCTTCGGGCCATTTCACGCAATCGAGCGTCATTGCGTCCACGGTCATCTTCGAGGTGCTCTCCGAGAACCCGGCGGATTTGGAGTACCGCTTCAACCCGGTCAGGAAGCCCAACCAGTACTTGGACTGGTAGGGATTGACGATGACCCACCCGTTCTCGGTGCTCGCCTTGGGGAATCCCAGATCTACGCATGCCCAGGGGCTCGGAGGTGCTTGTGAGCTCGAAGCATTCGGCTGGGTGCAAGAGTAGGAGCCCGTCCCGTTCTGGACGTATTCGTTGGTGCCGGTCGCGCTCGGGATCTTCAGGGCGAAACTGTTTGGCGGCTGAGCGGCATACTCGACGGACTCGGTCTCCTCCGTCGACAGAGTCGCCGTGAAGGTGGCTTGATAGGTGGCCGTCTCACCCTTCTGCAGGGCGCCAAATATCACGGCGTCGTCGGGCTCGGAAAAACTGAGGTGGCCTGTCTTGGCCCCTTCGGCGGTAGTCGCCAAGGGGCCGTTGTTAATGGTAGGTGTTCAGGCGTCGAAACCAAGACCACTACCCACAAGAAGGGGACCACCACCAATGAAGAAGAAGCTACCTGTTGTGACCGTCGCGGCGCGGGACGAGGCGGCACGCCTCGCCGACCTGCCCGCCGAGGCGACGATCGCCCTCGAGGACCTGGCCCGTGCCATCAAGGACGGCTTTATGGCGTTCTGTTGCTCGGCCGGGCTGGCCGTGGTCGAAGAGATCATGGCCGCCGAGATGACCGAGAAGGCCGGTCCCAAGGGACGCCACGATCCCGACCGCAGCGCCACGAGGAACGGCTCGGCACCGGGTTCGGTCGTCCTCGGCGGCCGCACCGTGCCCGTGCGTCGTCCCCGGGCGACGAGGACCGAGGGAGGCGAGGTCCACCTCGACTCCTACGGCGCCTTCAACGATCGGGACCTGCTGAGCCAGCTCGCCGTCGAGCGCATGCTGGCCGGGGTGGCGACGCGGCGCCACGCACTCGTCGCCGAGCCGATCGGCACCGAACTCGAAGAGGTCGCCCGCGGCGACTCCAAGTCGGCCATCTCGCGGCGTTTCGTGGCGGCGACCACCGAGAAGCTGGCCGAGCTGCTCGCCTCGGACCTCTCGGTCCACGACGCTGCGGTCCTCATGATCGACGGCATCATGTTCCACGAGTGCTGCTGCGTGGTGGCCCTGCTCATCACCAGCGACGGGACCAAGATCCCCGTCGGGGTGTGGGAGGGCGACACCGAGAACGGCACAGTGGTCAAGCACCTGCTGGCCGACCTGGTCGACCGTGGACTGCGCTTCGAGCAGGGCCTGCTCGTCGTGATCGACGGGGGCAAAGCGCTCGCCGCGGGCGTCAAGCGCGTCTTCGGCCAGCACGCGGTCGTGCAGCGTTGCGTGTTGCACAAGCGGCGCGATGTCAGTGACTACCTCGCCCCCGAGCTGGCTCGGCGCATCGATCGCCAGCTCAAGGCGGCCTTCAACGACGCCGATGCCGCCCGGGGGCTCAAGGTCGCCAAAGGCCTCGCCGCTCAGCTCGAGCGTGAGCAGCCCAGTGCCGCGGCCTCCTTGCGCGAGGGACTCGAGGACATGTTCACCGTGCGCCGGCTCGGAGCTTCCGATCGGCTCGCCCGGTCCTTGTCGTGCACCAACAACATCGAATCGATGATCTCGACGGTGCGCCTCGTCTCCTCGGGCGTCAAGCGCTGGCGCGATCCGGCCATGGTGCGGCGCTGGGTGGGCACCGGCATGATCGAAGCGCAGCGATCCTTCCGACGGATCAAGGGCTGCAAAGACATGGGCCACCTCGTCGACGCCGTCCGTGCCGAAGTGTCTCGACGTCTCGCAGAAGAGGAAGGAGCAGTTGTCACACCCACCAAGTACTCTCAGGCTGCCGCCTGAACAGCTGTGGGACCGTCACCGAAATCCCACACGATCGGGATCGAACACGCAGCGAGCACGGTACCCGCAAGCAGCAAGGCACCGAGGGCGCACGCGCGGCTCAACCGGGTCCGGGGGAGCGAACTACTCACTTCCCAGCATCGGCGCCTCCTTGGGGGAACGACGGTCGATACGTAGATCAAACTCCACATGGGCATGGATGGCAAGACCGTTACCCTTGGACCTATTCTGCCGTCGGGGGTAGTCATAACGAAGGGCTGAAAGTCCGTTGCCAGGTGACCTGTAATGCCGGACCGCCCGCCGCCATGAATCCCCTGAACCGAGGGTGCCGGTAGGGAGCGGGGTCGCCGCCAAGGTGCTCCGCTGTCGGGCGTAGCGCGTTCTCCCGCCGGCGCGGCCCATCACCACCGCCTGTGGCAGCACGGACGGCCTGAGTCAAGGCGCGTCTCAACGTGCCGTGCTAGCTCTGTTGGAGCGGCGCGCCAGAGCGGGTGCCGAGACGCTGGATCAGCCCACTCTCGGTTGGGGTTGTGCCCAACCCTTCAGCCAGGTGCTGTCTTTGCTCCGGCAAGGCCCAGGTCGCGAGCGACGGCTGGTTTACGCAGCTTCCAGATGACGGCGTCGTAGGTAAAGTGCAACGCGCCGATGCTAAGCACGACGGTGTTGAAGACGGCATCGTGGACCGAGGCGTGCAGAGCCAGCGCGCCGAGCACGATGGCGCCGAAGTAGGCCATGCGACCGGTTGTCCTATGGGCGACGTGCCCAAGTACGCCCGGCTTGGCCAAACCGTCGCCGACAGCGGTAGCTGCGCCGTAGCGCTGCTTGGCCGTCCGGTCGACCACTACGGCGTACTCGATGGCGTGCGTGCAGAGGTACGCAATGAACCCAGCGGCCGGATCGATCACGATGGCGGCCAGCAGGCCGAGGGACGATGCCTGATAGAGCCACTTGGCCGGGTTAGCCCGCTCGCCGGCAGCGACCTCCTGGCGCACGACGGCTGCGAGCACAACCACCGTGGCAGCAACAGCGATGGCGAGAAAGACCGCTGCTACTGGGCGAAGGTCCACCAACAAAGCCACGCCCCCAGCGTTCTGTGGGTCGAGCTCCGAGCGCGTCACGAGTGCCGGGATGCTGGGCGTGGCAGCTACCGCGAGGAGCACTGCTGCCATGGGCACATAGGCCACGGCTCGGTCGAGGCGGGCGGATCCATAGTGGGACTTGCCGGAATAGATGCGCTGAACGCCGTAGCGCTGCTGCAAGACGTGCTGGAGGTTCCAGACAGCGGCGACGGGCACGACAACCCACCAACCATTGAACGCTGCGACCGCGGTGATCGCCACAGCTGCGACGGGCGCCAAGGCGAACAGGCGAGGATGTTGAAGAAACTGTTGCCGGTCGCCGTAGACCATGCCGAATGTGAGGGGCTGGTGCAGGAAAGAGACGAGGAAGGCGAGCACCAAGCATTCTTGGAGGCGGTGAGTGGCGGCTACACCCGTGCCGGAAGTCAGGACATGGACCACAAGGAAGATGGGTAACCAGCACAACGAGATTGTGAGGTCCAGCCCGGCACCGAAGATCCACACTGGCCGGCGGGCCACAGCGACCGGCCGGACCACGCTGGGGCTCGGTGTCACCACCATCGTGAGGCAGCCTACGGACCGCCGAGCCATCGGACTAGAGGGTTAACGCAGTGGGGATCCGGGTCCAGCGCAGCTCAATCAGTATCCTGTATTTGGAGTGCCGTTGGCGTTGGCGGTGCCGGTCAAGGCCGGTGGACTTCGAGGAATCGCTCCCATATTGTCTGGCTGGCAAGGGTCGTCTTGCGACTTGGGGGCGCCATGTTCGGTGGCTCGTGTTTTGTTCGGTGGCGCGTAGGGCGCGCGATCCTCGGCCTGTCGGCCACCCTCTTTGTTCTTCTCGGCTTGGCGGCCTTCGTCGACGGCGGTTCAACATTCGCCCAGGGGGGAGCCACCACGCCCGGCCCCACAGTCTCTCTGGCCGTGAGCGGCTCGCCCGCCACCTTCGGGAGCGAGACGTCGGTGTTTTTCACCGTTACGGTGACGGGGACGAGCGCGGATGGTGCCCCCACCGGCACAGCCACCGTCGACAACGGCTCCGCCACCTTGTGCGTGCTGACACTGCCGCCCTCGTCCTTGGGCGATGTCGCCAGCGGTACCTGCCCGCTGAGCGCCGACCAGCTCCGCCCGGGCACCTACCCCGACGTCACTGCGCAGTACGTGCCGGGGACGCCCTCCAAATACGGCACGGCGGTGTCGCCCTCTCAAAGCCTGACCGTCGAGGGCGCCACGACGGGGCCCACCACCGAGCCGAGCCCCACCGTCGCTCTGGCGGTGAACGGCTCGCCAGTCACCTTCGCGAAGGAAATGTTGGTGACATTCACCGTCAGGGTGACGGGGACGAGCCAGAACGGTGTCCCCACCGGCACGGCCGTCGTCGAGAACGGTCCGGCCACCCTATGCACGCTGACCTTGACGCCAGGGTCTACGGGACCGACCGCCATCGGCACATGCGCGCTCGAGGGCCGACCAGCTCCACCCGGGCACCTACTCCGACATCACCGCCCTGTACGTGCCGGGAACGGCCGCTCACTACGGCACGGCGGTGTCGCCCGCCCAGAGCCTGACCATCAACAGCGCTGCACCCACCACCTCGTCCCCGACGACGCCAACCTCCAAGGCGAGCAGCTTCCCCTGGTGGTTCCTGATCGGCGGCGGGATCCTGATTCTCATCGTCATTGCCGTTCTGACAGTGACTCGCCTGTTGAGCTTCAGCGACGACGACGACGACGACGACGGGCTCGCCGACCGTCCGGGATGCCGACCGAGCTGGGCCCGCTGGCCCGGCGAGGACATGAGGGTGAAACGCATCGAGCCGGACGTGCCGCTCGAGGACCGTCCCGGGTGCCGACCGAGATGGGCCCGCTGGCCCGGCGAGGACATGAGGGTGAAACGCATCGAACCGGACGTGGCGCTCGAGGACCGTCCGGGATGCCTACCGAAATGGGCACGACGCCTCCCCGCATCCTCCGATGAGGCGTGGACCTACCCCGACGCATCCCGTGACTGGGAGGCATGGATCTACCCGGATGCGTCCCCTGCCACCGGAGAAGGACCTGGCGTCGTCGTCGATACCACGGACTGCCCGAAGCTGCGGCGACTGTGCCAGGAGGCAAACGCCGCCGCCCAGGCCGCCGAGATGAGGGCGGCGGACGCACATCGGACGGCTGATGCCACCCGGCTCGCCTGCCAGGCGGCGGGAGAGGCGGTTCGCTCGGCTCAGGCCGCGCTGGATCGGGCCAACTCGGCGCTCAGCCGTCCGGGCGACACCTCCTACGTGGAGGACGCCACCACCGGGGAGCGTGTGACGGTCACAGATGCCCAGGAAGTCGCCGCCGCGGAGGCGGCGGCGATGCAGCAGTACCAGTCAGGCCAGATCAGCAGTGATGAACTCGCGACGAGGCTTCGCCAGCTGGGCACCCCGGCTGGGCGTCAAGGCCTCCGGGATCAGGGGCGCCAGGGGGTCGACGGGGCGCAGCAAACGCTCGACAGCGCCAAGGCGACCCAAGCTCGCGACTGCGCGGAGGCCGACCAAGCCCGAGACGACGCCGCCGCTGCAGATCGAGCGGCGGCAAATCTGCGGGCCGCCGCAGTCGCGGCGTGCAAGGCGGCCGATGACTGCGAGCGACAGGCGGCTGCCGCAGCGCAGTCCCGAGGGTAACCGGATGGAGAAAAGCACAAGCGGCAGCGAAGGGACGCCGACGCCATCGACAGCCAGTAGGTCGGAGTCCGAGCCGGACGAATGGTCGACGAGGGCATGGGAGCTAGCGGCCCGGGTTGAGGTCCAGGGCCAGATTGTGGACGCCCATCTCACCGTACCGGCCCGCTGGCGCGGTCGGCTGTCAACCGAGCGGTGCGGTATTCGGCGACCTGCCGACCGGGCCCGAATGGCTATGGCGCACGAGCAGCTAGTCACAGCCTCAGAATCGTGTGCCGCTGCGCTCGACGTCGGTCGCCTGCTCGTGCTACACCAAACCGTGATGGGGGTAGGCCGCTTCCGGGCCGGTCCATTTGATGAAAATAGGTGCTCTCGGTCCACCCCCTCTCCGCCACCCGCGGCGGTTCCCGATCTGGTGGAAGAGGCCTTGGATCGAGCGGCACGCGCCGTGGAACCACCGCCGCTGGTCGCCGCTCGCCTCCTCTCCGACCTCGCCCGGATCCGGCCGTTCAGCGATGGGAATGGCCGGATCGGGCACCTGGCGGCAAGCGCCGTCATGCTCAACGCAGGGTATCGATCGTCCCTTGTCGTCGGTGTCCAGCCGCCCCCACAATTCTATGGAGCCGTTCGGGGACCGCTGACGCCGGCCGGTGTCGAGGACGCGCCCGAGACGTCGCCTTGCGCCTCGCTTGTCGCCATGGTGGAACGGAGTGACGCAGTGGCCCGGTTTCGCCGCCGCTGGACCGAGCTCGTTCGTCTGCTCGAAGAGACCGGTATCCCCCAGGAACAACATGCCGCGGTGATTCACGCATTCGACGGCCGCCGGCCACCCCCACCAGGATTGTTGGATGCCGTGGACCGACTGCTTGACGTGTCCGCACCGTGGCCCGATTTGTCTCCTGCCTGGGGCAAACTTGCCACCCGGCTCCCGGTCCAGCTCGAACGACTGATGGCCGAGGAGAGGGAGGACGAACCGCGACGTGCCCTCCGGCTGAAGCTCCCCCATGGAGTTGGGCACCCACGCCGGCAGGCACCTGTGGCAACTGTCGTGGTTCCGGCATATCGGGGCGCTGACACCATTGTCGCCGTATTGCGGGGTCTCGCCGAGCAGGACCTAAGAGAGCCTTTCGAGACGATCGTGGTGTCCTCGGGGGGCGATGCCACCACCGACATCGTTCGGCGCGGGTTTCCCGATGTCATCCTCCTGGACGGTGAAAACCGCATGACCCCCGGTGCCGCCCGCAATGCGGGGGTCACGATCTCGCGGGCGCCGATTGTGGCCTTCTTGGCCGACGATTGTGTTCCCGAGCCCGACTGGCTCCGGCGTCGAGTGGAGGCTCACGCTGCCGGATACGGCCTCGTCGCTGGTTTTGTCGACGTGGCGAGACCCTCCACTGTGCCCGGATGGGCGCAGTACTTCGCCAAGTTCTGGGGAATGCAACGGCTCGAAGGACAGATTCTCGTCGGACGTGGACCCATTTTCCACCTGTCCTACGCTCGCCAACTCCTCGACCGGCCATTCGACGAGGACGTCACCGCGGGCGAAGACACCTCCTACAACCATGCCCTCATCGCGGGCGGCCACCGTGTGCGCTTCGACAGCGCCATCCGCGTACGCCACGTGAACGACCGGACGTGGCGCGAGGTCGTCGAAGCCCAACGTGAGCAGGGAGCAGCGACCGGGGCCCTGTGCTGCCGCTCGAGCGGGCTCGGTGTGTACTACGTCCCGTCTGTCCGCGGTGGGCCCTGGATGCCCCTCATACAGGGCTGGCGGGCGCTCATGGCTGTGGCCGTGCACAGACCCCGGCTACTCGGCCGCTTTCTCCTCGCCGCACCGCTCATTGTCACCGCCATCGCCGTTCGACGCCGTGCCTTCCGACGTGCCTATGCCGGACGGACCCCGGCACCCGATCCGGGAGCTGCCGCGGCAATCCGACGCATCTGCGGTCCCGCCGCCAGGCGGCCTCGGGTGTCGGTCTTAGTGCCGGCGTTCAATGAGGAGGCGGCCATCGGAGCGTGCCTCGATTCGATCCTGGCGCAGACAGAGGACCACCTCGAGGTGATCGTGTTGGACGACGGCTCGGTCGATCGTACGGCCGAGATCGCACGAAGCCGCGCCGTTACGGTCCTCAAGCTTCCCCACGGAGGCCCGGCCCTGGCCAAGAACGCGGGGGCGGCGGTGGCCCGAGGAGACGTGCTGGTCTTCGTCGATGCGGATTTGATTCTCGATCCCAAGTGCATCGAAGTCCTATGTCGGCCGATCCTCGCTGGTGAGGAGGTGGGGACCTATACCCGCGACATGGAGGTGTCCAATGTCGACGACCCGTGGTCACGGTGCTGGACCCACAATCGGCGGGCCGTCCTTGGGCAGCACCTCCCGGCAGGCCTGCCAGACCGTTGGGAGAACTTCCGGGCCGTCTCGCGCCAGCGGTTCCTGACCGTCGGTGGCTTCGACGACGTCGGGTACGGCGAGGACATGACGCTCTCTCCCAAGCTCGGCGCCATGGCCATGGCTGTACCGGGCGCCGTGATGGCCCACCGCAACCCCGACTCCCTAGGCGAGATATGGGAAAACGCCCGGTGGGTGGGCCGTGGGGTCGCCTTTCGCACTGTCCCGCACGTGGCCCTGCGATACGCGCCTTGGCGATCGTTTCGCCGCGGGGTGCTGGGCGCCCGCCAGCTAGGAATGCCCCGATTCGCCCTCTTCGCCTTGACCTACGACACTGGAGTGCTGACCGGCTACCTGCAGTCCAAGTGGGGCGATCCCCATCACGCCAAGTGAATTCAGGTGGTCGGCGATCTTGGCGGGGTTTGAATAAGTTTTCGACAACGGTGTGCGCTGCAGTGTGCCGCGTTGAGGAGATCGGCGACAGCTGATCGTCACAGAGTGGAGGCGATGGGACTTGAACCACCAAAAGGACGACCGCAGAAGCAAACCTTCGGCTCTCTTTCAAACCCATCGCTGACCAGGGACGATGTTGACATTTTGACAACACCGGTGGGCGCTGAGGGACTCGAACCCCCGGCCTGCTGGTTGTAAGCCAGCTGCTCTAACCAACTGAGCTAAGCGCCCGAGCGCTCCGGCGCCGGCCGGCAATTCTGCCCCTCCCTGGACTACCCGGGCACAAGCGCCTGCCGCTCAGCGTGCCAGCACCTCGGCGAAGGTCTTGCTCCAGGGTCGGGCCAGCGCCCGCAGCTCGGCGCAGCGCTCCTCGCCCAGGGCGTCGTAGGGCGCCACCGCCAGCGCGTCGGTACCTTCCTCTATGGCGCGGCGCTTGGCTTCGCCACTCCCGGTGAAGCGCAGCTCGTCCCCTGCCTCCAGCCAGCCCCGGCTCTGCAGGGCGACGACCGCCTCGTCCCAGGCCTCGTCGGGCCACGCCCGCGTGGCCCGCAGCAGATGCGGCGGCACGTCCCCCGCCGCGGCGTGGGAGACCAGCGCCTCCAGGCCCGAGAGACCGTGCACCACCAGCAGTGCGACGTGGCCGTCGCCCCGGAACTCGCGCAGGATCGACTCCGCGTGCCACAGCACCAGGTGGGCCTCGCCGGGCCAGGCCACGTCGCAGTGACCCGCCGCCAGCGGCCGGCCCTCCGTGTGCCGGCTCGCCTCCTCCGCCGCCAGCCGGGCCAGCTCGGCCGCTCGCCGCATCTCCTCGGACCGCAGCACGTCGTCGCCCAGCAGGCGCCGGCACGCCGCATCCACCGCGGCGAAGCGGGCTGTCACCAGGTCCGCCGGCGACGCCTTCTCCCACGACTCCGGGATGGCCGACCGCACCAGGTCCGGGTTGAAGTTGTAGAAGGTCGAGATCACCACGTCGGCCGGGACCGCCCCCATCGGTGCCGCCCGCGAGGCGAAGTAGCCGGCGCGACCCGTGATGCCGAGCCGTTCGTAGGCCTCGGCCGCCTCCGGGACGAAGTAGATCATTCCGTGCAGCGGCTCCAGCGTCCGCCATGTCTTGCGCGCCCGCAACGCCGCCTCTCCCGTACCATCGGTCACAGCCCGTCCTCCTCGCTCAGTCGCTCAGCCAGTACGCCAGTCGCCGCCAGGATGGGCCGGCGGCTCGTGTCGTCACGCACGACGAGGTCCTTCCCGTCGCGCTCCGCCTCCGCCGCACCCGCCTCCCGGCAGATGAGCAGCCCCGCCAGGTAGTCCCAACCGTAGAGGGTGCTTCGCCCCACCACCGTGTAGGCGTCGAGTGTCCCCTCTGCCACGGCGCAACACTCGAGTGACGCCGCGCCGAGCGCCCGGAACTGCGCCCACCCCGGATAGCGGCCCGGGAACCCTGAGATCCCGACCACCGCCGCCCCCAGGTCCTCACATCCCGAGGGCCGGAGAGCCCGGCCGTCCCGCTCGGCGCCCTGCCCGCGCACCGCCGCGTAGCGGGTCCCGCTGGCCTGGTTGTGCACCAGGCCCACCCGGGGCCCCTCGACGTCGAGCACGCAGATGCTGGTCGAGAAGAACGGCACGCCCCGGTGGGCGTTGGTGGAGCCGTCGACCGGGTCGACGACGGCCAGCAAGCCGTTCCGGCCCTCGCCCGTGGTGCCCGACTCCTCGGAGAGCACGGTCAGGCCGGCGCCGTGCAGCACGGCCAGGGCGGCCTCGTCGGCCGCCAGGTCAAGGCGGTACTGCCCGGGGCGCGTCCCGGCCGGTCCCCAGTCCTCCAGCCCGTCCAGCGCGGCGCGTACGGCGACGGCGGCCTCGTCCAGCACCTGCAGCAGCCGATCGTCGTCCACGGGTCGCGAACCCTACCGGCCGTCAGGAGGCCAGGCCGCCCCTCAGGGTCGATAGGCTCCCCAGGTTGTGGCAGCAATTGATGTCGCCGGCTACGTCGCCGACCTGAAGGATCACTCCGTGGACCACGGGTTCCACGTGCACGACGAGCGGCACTTCGTCGAGACCTATTCGCTGCGCCAGGTCTGGGAGGTCGACCTCCACCCGGAGGAGGGGTGCGGAGGCCCGCTCGACCTTCACCTCGCGCTCGACGTCGACCCCCGCGTCCTCCTCTCCTTCGAGGACGCCGTGGTGCTGCTGTCCGAGGAGGAGGAGCCGCCCGACGAGTTCCACTTCCCGCTGACCTTCACCTGGGCCCTGCCGCCGCTGCCCAGCGGGCCCGACCTGCTCCGCCTGGCCATCGACCTGGCCGGGGTGGGCGGCATCGAGCTGCCGCTCGAGGTGTCCGCCATCGACTCGTTCGCCAACGCCACCGACGGCTCGGAGCGCCGCCTCAGCATCGTGGCCCGGCACCCCGTGTCCCTGGCCCGGGTGCTGAGCGGCGAGGAGCTCCTGTGCGACGTCTTCGACCGCGCCCTCGCCGTCAGCCGCTTCATGCTCGAGTCCGCGGAAGGTTGGCTGGCCTGACGTGGGGCGGGCCCGCCGCCTCCCCCGGGGTCGGGCCATGGCGGTGGCGACAGTCGTGGCCGGCGCCGCCGTCGGGCTGAGCGCCTGCAGTTCCTCGTCGGACGGACAGGCCCTGGCCCAGGAGGCGTGCGTCCACGTGCACCGGTCGGTCGATTACTACGAGCGCTCCATCGCCGCCGGCACGCCGCCGGCGAGCGTGGCCACGCTCCAGCGCATGGCGGCCAATGAACTGAGCGACGCCCTCCCGCTGGCCGCCCGGGCCAACTCCGACGACGGCTCGTGGAATTCGCTCATGACCACCATCTCCGAGGGCGCCAACGTCGACGAGGCCCATCTCGTCCCGGCGCTCAAAGCGCAATGCGTGGTGGCCAACACGCAGGTCAACGTGAACCCGCAGAACGTGAACCCCGACACGTAGTCAGCGGCCGGCCGGCGCCGCCGTGGTGGTCGTCGTCCCCTTGCTGGCCGAGAGCGAGCGCAGCACCGCCTCGATCTGCGCCCGTCCCGCCGCCACGATGCCCGGCATGATGTTCGGCGCCACCAGCTCACCACCGGCATAGGTGAAGTGCACGCCGTCGGTGGTCCGGAACGCAACGCCGTGGAGCGTGTCGGTGAACTTGCCCCCCGGGCACGCCGCCGCGTCGAGGTCGACCACCGAGTCCGTCGTGGGGTGCTCCGCCGCCACCTCGCGTACGAGCTTGTTGTACTCGGCCAGGCGGGCCGGGTTGTCCTCGGGCCACGGTGCCCCGTCGGGCTGCTCGCCTTCGTCCGTGCACGGCGCGGTCAGGAAGACCAGGTTCGCCCCGGTCGACGTGACGAGCTTCGAAGCCTCTTCGAGCTGCTGCTTCACGTAGTCGGCGAAGACCGGGTTCAAGATGTTGGTCCACTGGCCGTTGTACTCCCGGTCCACCACCTCCCAGCGGCCGGCCAGGACCACGACCACGTTGGGGTTCGCCTCGCTCATGGCCGACAACCACTGGTAGGGCCACGGCCGGTCGGTCGCCGCCTCGCCGGGTTGGAGCAGCGAGCCGTTGCAGGCCGGCGGCGTGGCGTCGATCTGGCCCAGCAGCTCCACCTCCGGGCCGTCCGCCACGCCGCAACCGAGGATCCCCTTGTCCGAGAGGACGTAGCCGTACTTGGCCTCCACCTGCGGGACCATCAGGCCGATCCCCAGCGTGAGCGCCACCGAGTCCCCGAACAGGAGCACGCGCACGGGTGGCGCGTTGATCGACGTGCCCGGCGGCACCGTCGTTGTGGTGGTGGTGGTCCTGTTGGTGCCGATCGAGGACCCCAGGTAGGTCGTGCTGGCCACCGCCACCGTCCCGGTCGTGGCCGCCACCATCGACACCACCACCACCACGACTGCCGCGGGGACGGCGACCCACGCTCGCCACTGGCGCAGGAAGCTGCCCATGCGGATGGGACGCTCCACCAGGTGGAAGGAGGCCACCGAGACCGCGAACGTGACAAGCACGCGCAGCCCGAACAGCGGGTACCCGCTGAGCCCCGTCCACACGTGGTCGAGCCAGATGAAGATGGGCCAGTGCCAGATGTACAACCCATAGGAGATGCGACCCACGTAGCGCACCGGCGTCAAAGACAGGAACCGCGGCACGATGCTGCGCGGCACGCCCACCGCGGCCAGGATGACGCTCGCCGTGGCCAGTCCGACCAGGAAGAATCCGCCCGTGTAGGGGAACTGCGACGTGGTGCTGGTAAGGGTCCAGATGAGGATCGCTCCCACGGCGCCGATGATGCCCAGGGCGGCGCAGGCCGACCGTCCCTGACTGCTCGCCGGCCGCCACACCTCCCCGGCGGCCAGGCGGCCCCCTTCGTGCCGCCGCTGGGTCACGATCACCAGCGCCACCGCCAGCGCGCACCCGATGAAGAGGCACTGCGAGCGCGTGTCGGTGCCCAGGTACACGCGGTTCGTGTTGATGGCATTCCGGTACAGCAGCTTCATCTCGGTGGCCGAGGCCAGCGCGGCCACGACACACACCACGAGCAGCCAGCGCAGGCTGCGGGTGAAGCGCAGCACGGCCAGGACGACCAGCGGCCAGACGACGTAGAACTGCTCCTCGACCGCCAGCGACCAGGTGTGAATGAGGGGGGAGGCGGCCTGCGTCTCGTTGAAGTAGTTCGTACCGACCAGGATGAAGTGCCAGTTGCTCACGTAGAGCAACGTGGCCAGCGCATCGAGGCGCAGCGCGCCGTACGTGCCCCGGGGCACGATCACCGAGGCGAAGAAGGCCACGAAGAGCAGCATCAGGAACAGCGCCGGCAGCAGGCGGCGCGCCCGGCGGGCCCAGAACGCGCCCAATTTGATCGTCAGCGTCTGGCGCCACTCGCCCACCAGCAGCGAGGTGATCAGGAAGCCCGACAGGACGAAGAAGGCATCGACTCCCATGAAGCCGCCGGTCATGAACGGGATGCCGCCGTGGTACATCATGACGGCCACCACGGCGCAGGCCCGCATGCCGTCGAGCGCCGGCAGATAGGCCAGACGAGTGTGCGAGATCGCGCTCTCGTCGTCCTGCATCGCCCTGACTCCTCCTGGTCGCCTCGGCCCCGCCGCTAACGCCCGGGCCGGGGCCCGGGGAGAGTCGTCATTCTCGCAGACCCGGGGCGCCACCCCCGGGCACCGGCCACTGGCTACCCTCGTTCCTCCTGAGCCCGACCCGTCCCCCGACCCGTCTGGTGTCCAGCTCCGCCGGCCGTCCGGCGGCACGACCGCTGGCCGCGCCCCTGCCCCGCCGCACACCACCGGTGCGCCGGCGGCGGCGCGCCGCGCTCGTGGTGGCCCTGCTCCTGGTGGCCGGTACGGCGGTGGCCGCCTACGCCCTGACCCGCGGCCCCGCCCTCAGCCCCCTGCGGGCCCGCATCGTCGCCATCGCCCAGGGCCAGGTCGGCTACCAGACCGACCCGTCGGACAGCTACTGCAACAAGTTCAGCGCCTATTGGGACGCCGGCATCGACGACTGTGGCAACGACAACCTCGACGAGGAGTGGTGTGCCGACTTCGCCGCCTGGGTCTGGAAGCAGGCGGGGGCGGTGGTCGACTACCAGCTGGCGCCGGGCTACCTCAACGGCAACTCGGCCAGCTTCTACGTCTGGGGCACCGAGCACGGCACCTGGCACGCGGTCGGTTCGGGCTACACGCCCCAGCCCGGTGACGTCGCCGTCTACGGCCTCGACCCCGGCGCGGACACGGCTGTGCATGTCGCCATCGTCACCTCGGCCACCGGCAACGACCGGGCGCCGGACGTGATCAACGGGGACGGGGACCGCACCGCCTACAGCGCGGTCGAGGTGGGCACCAATCAGGCCTTCGCCGACGCCAGGCAGAAGAACGCGCCGCTGTCGGGCTACGTGACGCCGACGTCGCCCCCGTCGCCATCCGCCTCGTCTTCCTGAGCAGGCGGACGCTCCCCGGCCTCGTGGGCGGCCAACGCCGCCTCTTCGGCCTGGTTGGCCGCCATGGCCATGACGACCGCCTCGAACACCTTGGCCGAGTCCTTCTCAATGTGCCGCCGGGCCAGCAGCAGGAACGCCGCGCCGACAAAGGCGATCGGCATCACGATCAGAAAGGCCGTCCGGTAGTCCTCGTCGAAGGCGCCCGCCACCGCCGCCGTCACCAGTGGCGCCGCCGCTGAGCCGAAGACGACCGAGGCCAGGTTGAAGGCGGCGAAGCCGGCCCCCCGCACGTGCGCCGGCGAGGCGTCCGACAACCCGGCCCGCAGCGCCGGCACCGAGGCGGTGGCCGCCACCAGCCCGGCCAGCTGCAACAGGAACACCAGCCCGTTGGGGATGCGGGTGAAGGACAGGACGAAGAACGACGCGCTGACGATCATGCACACGGCCGGGATCACGACGCGGGCGCCCAGGAACCGGTTGACCCAGCGATCGGCGATCCAGCCACCCCACACCGTGCCGGGGATGCCGCCGAGGACGAGCAGCAGGCCGAAGACGGCGGTGGCCTTGCCCTGCGTCAGCCCGAGCTGGTTCTGGTAGAAGCTCGGCATCCAGGTGCCGACCGCGGTGACCACGAAACCGACGGTCGACACGCCGACCAGTGCGAAGCGCAGCGTCGGGATGTTCATGATGACGCCCATGTCGCGCCACAGCCCCGACACCATGTCGCGCACGAACTGCCGCACACCGTGCGGGAAGAGCGGCTCGAGCGGGGCGTCGTCGGTCACCTCCATCTCGTCACTCCGGGTGACGTGGGCCCGGTCGGCCGTGCCCCGGCGCGGCTCGGGCAGGCGCCAGCACATCCAGGCCACGAGCAGGCCCGGGATGATGGACACGAAGAAGGCCACCCGCCAGCCCTGGCCTCCGAAGAGCGGGCCGAGCGCGCCACCGATCACCAGGCCCACGCCCAGGCCGACGTAGTTCAGGCACTGCTGGATCGAGAAGGCCTTGCCGCGCTTCTCCGTGCCGTAGAAGTCGGCGATGACGCTGCTGCCCGAGGGGTCGGTGATGGCCTGGCCGAACCCGAGCGAGCCCCGGATGACGACCAGGAGCAGGAACGCCGAGGTGGGCACCAGCCCGCCGAGGGCGCTGATGACCGACCAGCACACGATCGTGACGGCCATGGCCTTGGTGCGGTTCCAGCGGTCGGCCAGGTAGCCCGACGGCAGGGTGGCGATGCCGTTGACGAGGATGAAGGCCGAGAAGAGCACGGCGATGGCGGTGTCGCCCACGTGGAACGCCGCCTTGATCTGGTCGCTGTCGCCCCGGACGATGTACTGGTCGATGCCGTCGATCATGAGGGTGAACCCGATCACCCACATGGGCCAGTCGGTCACCGACACCGTGCGCGTCGCCCCCCGCCTGGCTTCGCTCGACGCGGACGCCGCTCCCGCCTCGACGGCCTCGGCCGCCGGCCCTTCGCCCGTGGGCGCTGCGGCCGGGGACCGCCCCGGGTTCCGCCGCGCTTCTGCCGTGCTCATGACCGGTCCGCCCCCGTCACTCGTGTCGCTCGTGTCGCTCCGTTGCCGCCTGGAGCCCGTCTACCCGCCGCCTGCGTGATGCAGAACGCCGCGGCCGGCCTAGACCTTCGGTGTGAAGCCCGCCGGCAGGCCGATGGACTTCATCTCCAGGAAGGTCTCCATGCCCTCGGGCCCGAACTCACGGCCCACGCCCGACTCCTTGAAGCCGCCGAACGGCGTCGCGAAGTCGATCGGGGCGAACGAGTTGAGCATGTAGGTCCCGGTGCGGACCTGGCGGGCCACGCCGAGGCCGCGGTCGTTGTCCGCCGTCCACACCGAGCCGCAGAGGCCGTAGTTGGAGTCGTTGGCGATCTCGACCGCCTGCTCGTCGCCGTCGTAGGGGATGACGACGAGCACCGGGCCGAAGATCTCCTCCTGGGCGATCTTCATCTTGTTGTCGACGTTGGAGAAGACGGTCGGCTGCACGTACCAGCCCTTGTCGAATCCTGCCCCGGATGGACGGCCTCCGCCCAGCACCACGGTCGCCCCCTCCTCGCGCCCGCTCTCGAGATACCCCTCGATCCGCGCCCGCTGCCGTTCGGCCACCACCGGGCCCACTTCCGTCGCCGGGTCCATCGGGTCGCCCACCTTCATGGCGGCCACTCCCGACACGACCGCGTCGACCACCTCGCCGTACCGGGCCCGGGGCGCCAGGATCCGCGTCTGCGCGATGCAGGCCTGCCCGTTGTTCATGATCGAATTGGGCAGCAGCGTCGGGATGGTCGTCGCCAGGTCGGCGTCGTCCAGGATGATGGCGGCCGACTTCCCCCCGAGCTCGAGCGTGCAGCGCTTCAGGCGCTCGCCGCACAGCCCGCCGATCCGCTTGCCCCCGACACCGGACCCGGTGAAGCTGATCTTGTCCACGCCCGGGTGCGTGACCAGGTGCTCGGACACCTCGCGCCCCGCCGGCACCACAGACAGCACGCCCTTGGGCAGGCCGTTGGCCTCGAAGATCTCGGCCAGCCGGAAGGCGTCGAACGGCGTCTCGGGCGCCGGCTTGAAGATGACGGTGCAGCCGGCGGCCAGCGACGGCGCCAGCTTGGCCGCCGCGATGAAGAGCGGCACGTTCCACGGCGCGATCGCGCCCACCACCCCCACCGGCTCCTTGGTCACCAGTACCTCGGGATTGAGGAGGCCCGCCCGCACCTCGTCGAAGGCGAACGTGCCGGCCAGGTCGGCGTAGTAGTTGAAGATCATGGTCGGGGCGAGTACCTGCCCCATGTTGGAGAAGGTGATCGGGGCGCCCATCTCCTGGGTGATGATCTCGGCCATGTCGCCCATCTCGGCGGTGATCTGCGCCGCCACCTTGCGGAGGATCTCGCCCCGCTCGGTCGGCGCCATCCGCGGCCACTCCCCGTGGTCGAACGCCCGCCGCGCCGTCGCCACCGCCTTGTCGATGTCGGCCTCGGTGCCGTCGGGCACCCGCCCCACGACCTCTTCGGTCACCGGCGAGACCACCGCAATGGTGTCGGTGCCCTCCGGGGCCACCCAGTCGCCGCCGATGAACAAGCGGTCGTAGTCCCGAATCGCCATGCGTCCCTCCCGAGAGTTCAGGGGGCCGCGCCGCCCCCGCCGCCGGTCTCGCCGTACAGCACGACAAGGGTAGCTGCGGCCCACCACGGCGGCCCATTCCGTCCGCCGGCGCCCCAACGCCGCGCCGGGGCGTTCAGGCCATCTCGTCGCGGGCCTCGATGTGGGCGACGACGCCGTCGTCCTCCATCCAGCCCTTCCCGGCCGCGTACGCGCGCATGCCGGCGAACCCCTCGTCCCAGGCGTCGCCCGCGGCGGGGCCGGCCAGCGCCCGTAGGGCCCCGGGATCCACCACCACGTGTTCGCCGTCCTCGCGCAGCCTCCCGAGACCGGACTCGTCGAGCACCCGCTCCAGCGCCGCCCGGTCCCCCACGCCCTCCACGGCCACCGAGAAGCGGGTGAAGTCGTCGGGGTCGTGCAGGTGGACCCGGGACTCGGCGAGGTCGATGATGATCAACACCGCAGGCGACGCTACCTCGCCCACCTGGCCGATCACCCGCCCTGCCTGCTCCCGGCCGCCTCCGTCGCTAGAGTGCCGCCCCGTGCCCGACATCGACCAGCGCGACCCCGACAGAGGTCGCGGCCGTCCTCCAACGGTGGCTGGCCACCAAGTCCCCCGACGGCATTGGCCCGGAGGTCTTCGACGTCCAGGCGCCCGCCTCCAACGGCTTCTCCAACGAGACCATCCTCTGCCGCACCCGCTCGGCCGACGGCGAGGAGCGGCGCCTGGTGGTCCGGGTGGCACCGACCAAGCACCTCCTCTTCATGGACGCCGAGTTCTCCACCCAGTACCGGGTCATGAAGGCATTGGCCGACGGCGGCAGCGGCGTCCCCCTCCCGCGGCTCGGCTCCTACGAGGACGACCCGCAGTACCTGGGCGTGCCGTTCTTCACCATGGACCACGTAGAAGGCCAGGTCCCCTCGGACAACATCCCCTACACGATGGAGGGCTGGGTCATCGAGGCCACGCCCGAGGAGCGGGAGCGCATGTGGTGGAGCGGCATCGACGCCCTGGCCGCCGTTCACCGGACCGACTGGCGCGCCCTCGGCCTGGACTGGCTGGGCCAGCCGTCCCGGGGCGGGTCGGGCATCGAGCAGCAGATGTCGTACTACCGCGACTTCCTGGACTGGGCGGCCAAGGGCCTGCGGGTGCCGGTGATCGAGTCGACCTGGCAGTGGCTGGTCGAGCACCAGCCCGCCGAGGACGGCGAGGTGGTGCTCAGCTGGGGCGACAGCCGCATCGGCAACATCATCTGGGACGACTTCCGCTGCGCCGCCGTCCTCGACTGGGAGATGGCGTCCCTCGGCCAGCCCGAGATGGACCTGGGCTGGTTCCTCTACTTCGACCTCCAATTCACCGGACCCCTGGGCGTGCCCCGGCCAACCGGATTCCCGTCCCACGAGGAGACCATCGGGCGCTACGCCGACCTGCTGGGTCGCCCGATGAAGGACCTCTTCTTCTACGAGGTCTTCTCGGGGTTCCGCTTCGCCGTGGTCATGCTGCGGCTGGCCGACCTGCTGATCGGCAGCGAGGTGATGCCCCAGGAAGCCGACATGGGGACCAACAACCTCGCCACCCAGCTCCTGACCACGATGCTGGAACTGGGCCCGCCCTCCTGAACCCGCTCAGGCCTGGGTCGTGTCCGGCCCGTCGTCGGGAATGGCGTCCCCCGGCAGGCCGACGGCGACGCCGGCAGCCCGCAGCCGGTCCCCCAGCCACTGCGCCGCGTCGTCGCTCCCCATGGCCTCCTGCCAACCGTCGAGGATCCGGTGCAGGTCGTCCTTGGTGTCGATCTGGGCGATGACGTGCACCGTCATCTTGTGCTCGTACCCGGGCGGCGCCTTGACGAAGAGCCCGCCGAAGGGGTCCTCGGTCACGTGGGGCGCCGGCTCCCGGAGCACGTAGAGCTCGCCGGTGTCCTCCACATAGTTCAGCTCGTGGCGCACGCCGTCCTTGTCGAGCCACTCTGATCCCAACTCGAGCTCGGCCGAGGCGCCGTCGGCGGGGGTCGGCTTCGTAGAACTCGTCGATGTCCATCGGCGTCGCACACTACTGCCGACCAGGGCCGTCACCATTGCCTCCGGCCCCCGGCTGCCAGCAGGCCGCCGGGGGGAGGGGTCGGGGGAGCACCCATGTCCAGCGTGTCGGCATGCCCACCACCGCTTCCGCACCACATGTCGCGCTCATCGACCAGATGGCCGCCGAATGGCAGTCGATCGGCCGGTGCTCCCTCGCCGTCGGGGCCATGGAGCAGGTCGCCCCCAACGACGAGGTCTTCGGCCGCCTGGTCCTCGGCCGGGACGGCAGGCCCGCGCCGTGTCCGACCCCGTTCGACGTCCTGTTGTACATGCACCGCGCCCGGGACGGGCCCAGCGGGAGGAAGCGGCCCACCTGGTCCGGGTGCTCCTCCGGGAAGCCGCCCATCCCTTCGTCTCCCGGATGCTCGTCCAGGCCCTGGTCCCCGGCCTGATCGGCGTGGCCGGGAAGCTCGAGTGGGGGCGCGGCGGACCCTGGGAGAACGGCGACGAGTTCTTCGGCG
The DNA here is from genome assembly GCA_963807775.1 of uncultured Acidimicrobiaceae bacterium. Classification (GTDB taxonomy): domain Bacteria; phylum Actinomycetota; class Acidimicrobiia; order Acidimicrobiales; family RAAP-2; genus Bog-473. The sequence continues at coordinate 23,420 of CAWECY010000001.1, forward strand.
AGCTCGTGTCCACCACCTGGTGCGTCGTCCAGGAATGGGCGGGACGGGACCGCCGCTACGCCGTCCTCGACCTGTTGAACGCCATTCGCTGTCGGGCCCGGCGCCAACTCATGCGGGCCCGGGACGCAGAGCCCAAGACGGTCCACCTGGACGACACGGGCGAGTGGGAAGGCGACCTTCCCGAGAGCGGCCTGGAGCAACTGGCCCGCATGTTCATCGACCTGCGGCGGGACGGCATGGGGGTGGAGGAGATCCAGGTTCTCTACGCCCAGCACGTCATGGGCTATTCGATCGCCGAGCTCGCCGCCATGACCGGACGTGGCCGCCGGGTCCTCTACGCCCGGCGGGACCGCGGGCGCCGCCGCCTGTGCGCGTGAGTGCGCCGGTGCGGCAGAAATGACCGGTGCGTATCGTGTGCCGATGGGCGGTGGAGGGCTCGAAGCGACCGAGGGGCGGCGGGCCCGGGTCGCCGGCGGCCGGCCCAATTGGTGGTTGATCCTCGCGGTCTCGCTGGCGTTGATGGCGCTCCTGGTCGCCACCGCGACCACCACGCCGGGCGGCCTCGCGCCGAGGAAACCGTTGCGCGCTGCCGTGGCCGGGAGCCGGCGCGGGTCCACGTCCGGCCACACGTCGAAGCCCGCACCTGCCGCGTCATCCGCTTCGCCGACCACCACGACGACCAGCCCGGTCACCGCGGTGTCGTCGAGCTCGCTGGTGGTCGCGCCCGCGAGCGACACCGTGAGCACGACGACCACTGTGCCCAAGCCAGTGAGCACGACAACCGTGCCGCCCACCACCACGACCACGACGCAGCCGGCGTCGCTCCCCGACGACCGCACCGAGACAGAGGGCTATCTCGACCCGCCGGCGCAAACCTCGGGCCAATACGGGTTCACGGGAGACGGAGCCATGGAGATCTCCGTCGTCTGGTCCGGTTCGACCTACCTGACCATGACGGTCAGCTGCCCCAACGGCAGCCAGAACGTCGGCGGCACGTCGGCCATGGCGGCGTCGCTGCCCGACGCGCTGGGCAGCTGTGTGGCCACGGTGGGCGAGCCCGCCTCCGAGAGCGCGTCGCTGACCTACACCATCACGATCGGCCCCGCCGGTGGCTGAACGGCCCGCCCGGCGCGCCAACGCTCACTCGAGCCGCTGGAGTGACGTCCTCGGCGCCGTGCTCGCCGCGCTGCTCGCCTTCACCGCCGTGCCGGCGGTCCTCGTCCTCGTCGTGGGCGACCCGCTGGCGGGGGACTCGGCCATGCCTGGCTCCCGGTCAGCCGCGATGCCCTGGTCGTCCTGACGGCCGCGGCGTGGCTGGCCTGGGCCGCCTGTTGCGCCCAGCTCGTGCGGGCCGTCGTGGCACACGTGCGGCGCGGCAACGTCGGCACCGTGGCCGGCGCGTCCCTCGTCGACCGCGTGGCCGCCCGCATCGCCGTCGGCGTGCTCGCGCTCACGACGGTCGGCGTGCCGCTCGTCGTGTCGCCCGATGCCGGCGCGTCACCCCCCACCACCATCGCTCTCTCGTGGCCACCGGTCCCGGTGCCGGGGGTGCCGGCGTGGCCAGGCCGCCCACGCCGGTCCCGTTGTCGACGTACACTGTTCAACCGGGCGACACCACGTGGGCGATCGCAGAGGCGCATCTCGGTGGCGGCGCGGACTGGACGGCCATCGCCGCGCTCAACCTCGGCCACGACATGGCGGTCGGCGAGCGCTTCGTGGACCCCGACCACGTCCGCGCGGGCTGGCGACTCCGCCTGCCCCGTGGCTCCGAGCGCTCCTCCCCCGCCGATGATCCGTCGCGGCCGCACGCCGTGCCCGATCACCTGCCCGAGCTCTTGGCGCTCGGCCTGGGCTCGCTCACGTGCGCCGCGTTGGCCCGGCGCTCCCGCCGCCATCGCCGCACGCTCAACCGCTTCAGCGGGGACCTGGGCCCGCTCCCGCTCCTGTCGGAGGAGGCGGTGGACACGGCGACGCTCCTGCACCGCTTCTCCGGGGTACCGGCACTCCAGGCGTTCGAGCAGGCCAACTGCCTGCTCGGGCGCGTGCTGCACGATCACGCCGGCTCGGTCCCCGCCGTGCGGGCGGTCTGCGTCGGACCGGTCGGTGTCACCTTCTGGCTGCACGGGATCGACCCCGACGCGCCCGACGGCTTCGTGCCCGTCGACGGTGGGGCGGGCTGGCGGGTCGACCACGACTCGCTGGGGCGCGTCGAGGTGTTCTACCCGTACCTTCCGTTGGCCTTGCCGGTCGGTGACGACGAAGAGGGCACTTGGCTGGTCACCGTGCAGGCGGGCGACGTGCTCCCGCTCCTCGGTGAGTCGGCCATCGCTCTGTGGCGCGCCGCCAGGTGCGCGCTCGAGTCGTGGGCCTGGTCCGACGTGGTGGTGGTCGCGGACGACCCCGCCGACCCCCGTCTCTCCAGCCATGATGTGCCGGACCCGCTCCCGCTCAGCCATCAGCTCTTCTTCGGGAACCCGGACGCGTTGACGCCAGACCAACGCCGGCGAACGGCGACCGTGACGACGGCAACGGTCAGCGCCACCGATCTCACCGTGCTGGTCGACCGCCGGGGGGCCACCCTGCATCCCATGGGCCGTGTCCTGCGACCGCATCTCCTTTCCCTCGACACGGACCGCCACGTCGACGAGCTCACGTCGGATCCGACCACGCCGGCCGGTCGCTCCGACCCCAGCGCTCCGTGGGTACCCATTCCCCCGGCCGGGCCCGGCTCGTTCGCGCCGGGGGTCGTCGACGTGCGCCTGCTGACGATGACGCCCCGCCTCGATGGGCTGCACGAAGAGCTGCCGCCGAATCGGGCCCGGCGGGCGGTCGAGCTCGTGGCCTATCTCGCGCTGCACCACCCCGATGAGGTCACCGGCGACCGGCTGCGCACCCGGGTGCTCGGCTCGTCCGACACCGACGCCGCGTCGAAGACGCTGTTCAACACCGCGCACGCGGCGCGGCGCGCCATGGGCGTCGACGCACAGGGCGAGCCGCTCTTCCCCGCCGGCTCGCGTCACGGTCTCTACCAAGTGTCGGAGCAGGTGACGGTCGACGTTCACCGCGCCATCGCCCTCGTCGGCGCCGGCAAGACCCACGCCGACCCCGACTCGGCCATCGCGCACTTCCGTGCCGCGCTGGAGCTCGTCGAGGGCGAGCCACTGGTCAACGCGCTGTCGGGCTACTCGTGGTGGGAGGCCGAGGGTCACGGCGGGCGCATCGCCGCCATCCTGGTGGACGCCGCCTGCTCCATGGCCCCGCTGGCCGTCGACGCCGGGCTCTTCGACCTGGCCCGGTGGGGCCTGGACCGGGCCCGCCTCGTCGAGCCGTACAGCGAGGCCCTGTCGCGCGCGGCCATGGAGGTGGCGGCGGCCGAAGGGGACGCCGACCGGCTCCGTCTCGAGTGGCGCGAGTGCCTGCGCCGGGTGGACGCCCTCGATCCGGGCAGCTCGCCGTCGTTGCGGACCGAATCGCTCTACGGCGAGCTCAGCCGCCGGGTGCTCGCCGACGCGTCGGTCTCCCGCCGCGCCGCGGCGGGCTAGGCCCCCGCCAGCTGAACGCCGGCGGCGGCGCCGTAGGCCGTGGCCACGTCCTCCAGGCGGGCCACCCGGCTGCCCTTGATCAGGACGGCGTCCGCCGCACCGGTGGTGCGCAGCAGCGCCACCGCGTCATCGACGCCCGCCACCTGGTCCGGGCCGTAGAGGTCGGTCTGGTATCCGACGACCTCGAATCCCCCACTCGTCGGCCAGCCGACGCATGCGCTCGTGTTCGGGCACGGTGTCCCGACCCAGCTCGGCCATGAGCCCGAGCAGGGCCACCCGGCGCTGGGCCGGCAGCGCCGCCAAGGCGCGCAGGGCCGCCTCGGTCGACGCCGGGTTGGCGTTGTAACAGTCGACGACGAGCACGGGGCCGTCCGGGACGCGGTGCACCTCCATGCGGAACGGGGACCCGGTCGCGCTCGCCAACGAGGCCACCAGGCGTCGAGCGGCACGCCGCACCACAAGGCAGTCGCCGCCGCCGCCAGCGCGTTGGGGACCTGCTGCGACGCCGTGCACGGCGAGCGTCACGTCGCCCCTGCCCCACGGCGTGACGAGCCGGAACCGCGGCCGCAGGTCGGCGTCGAGCACCACATCCTCGGCCCGCACCTCGGCGTCGGCCTCCACAGCGTAGCCCAGCACCGGGCACGGGCTGGCCGACGCCATGCGGGCGACCCGCGGGTCGTCGAAGTTGAGAACGGCGACACCGGAGGCGGGGAGCGCCGTGACCAGTTCGCACTTGGCCCGCGCCACCCCGTCGAGGTCGCCGAAGTACTCGACGTGGGCCATGGCGACGCTGGTCACGATCCCGACGTCTGGCCGGGCCACCCGGGCGAGCCGCTCGATGTGGCCGACGCCGCGCGCCCCATCTCGAGCACGACCCACTGCACGTCCTCGCCCGCGTTCAGCAGGGTCAGTGGCAGGCCCAGCTCGTTGTTGAACGACCGCTCGCTGGCCGCCGTCGGGAAGGCCGACGCCAGGCAGTGGAACAGCAGGTCCTTGGTCGTCGTCTTGCCCACGGAGCCGGTGATGCCGATGACCCGTCCGCCCATGCGCCGGCGCGCCAGCACACCGAGGTTCATCAGCGCCACCGCGGTGTCGTCCACCACGACGGCCGAAGCCCCGACCGGCTCCTCCGATGTCAGGTAGGCGGCCGCGCCGGCGTCCAGGGCCCGGGCGATGAAGTCGTGCCCGTCGCGCTCGGCCACGATCGGGACGAAGAGCTGCCCGGGCCGCACGGTCCTGGAGTCGATGCTCGCGCCGTCGACGGCGACGTCGGGTCCGACGAGGGTTCCGCCGAGGTGGGCTGCGACTTCAGCTGTGGAAAATCGCACGCACTCGTCCTCGGCAGGCGATTGTATAGCCTCGATCGATGCCTGAACCCCGTGAGCTGGCGGTCGTCTACGGGGGGCCCTCGGCCGAGCACGAGGTGTCGTGCATCTCGGCCCGGCGGATCGTGCAGACCGCGCTCGACAGCGGCTGGTCGGTCACCGTCATCGGCCTCACCCACGACAAGCGCTGGGTCGACGCCAACGTCGTGTTGGTCGACGTCGACGCCGGCGACGCGTTGGACTCCCCGGACGATCTGCTCGCCAAGTTCGAGGATTCGGAGTTGGCCCACCTCGACGCCGGCCTGCCGGCGGGCGCCGTGGTCTTCCCCGTGCTGCACGGTCCCTTCGGCGAGGACGGGGTGATCCAGGGCCACCTCGAGGCGCTGGGCGTGCCCTACGTCGGGGCCGGCGTGCTGGCCTCGTCCGTCTGCATGGACAAGGGCATCGCCAAGTCGGTGCTGCACGACCACGGTCTCCCGGTAGCGGCCTGGCGCATCGTCGGCCGCGCCTCGTGGTCACCCGAGGTGATGGAAGAGGCCGTCGGCGCCCTGGGACTCCCGCTGTTCGTGAAGCCGGCCAACCTCGGCTCGTCCATCGGCGTGACCAAGGTCTCCGACGCGGCGGCCCTGGGCGACGCGGTGCGGCTCGGCTTCGAGTTCGACGACCACGTGATCTTGGAGGAGTTCGTCCGCGGCCGCGAGCTCGAGCTGGCCGTCATGGGCAACGAGGACGTCCGCGTCTCGCAGGCCGGCGAGATCCTCGCCAGCCGCGAGTTCTACGACTACGAAGACAAGTACGTGCTCGGCGCGGCCGAGACCATCGCGCCCACCGACCTGACGGCGGCCCAGCTGGCCCACGCCCAGCGGGTGGCCGCGGCGGCCTACCGGGCGCTGCGGGTGGAGGGGCTGGCCCGGGTCGACCTCTTCCTGCTCGACGACGACGAGATCGTGGTCAACGAGGTCAACACCATGCCGGGCTTCACGCCCATCTCCATGTTCCCCATGCTCTGGGAAGCCGAGGGCCTCCCGTTCCGCGCCGTCGTGGAGGAGCTGGTGGCCCTGGCCCGGGCGCGCCACGCCCGGCGCCGTGCCCTACGCACCCACCGCGTCATCTGAGCCTCCTGAAACCGGCCGCCCCGGGCGGCGCTTGGGGCGGGCGGCCCGGCGGGACGCCTCCCGCTCCCTGATCCCGGGCAGCACCCGCAGGACGTAGTAAGCGCTCAGCAGCCCGGCCACCAGAATGATGACCAGCGGCGCCGGGTCGAACCTGTCGTTGACGGACACCGAGGCCGTGAGCGCCAGCAGGCCGAAGAGCACGATGCCGAGCGGCCCGAGCACGGCCAGCGCCGGCACGCGGAAGGGGCGCGGCGTATCGGGCTGGCGGCTGCGCAGGCGCAGCGTGCAGACGCCCGCCACGGCGTAGATCATCGCCTCCAGGGCGGCGCCCACGGCGACGAGCACCTGCCAGGCGTGGGTGACGGCCACGATGAGCGCCACCACGGCGGAGACGGCGCCGAGCGCCACCACGGGCACCCAGGGCACGGCGCGGTCGTTCAGCAGGGCCAGCTGGCGGGGCAGCGAGCCCTCGCGGGCCGTGCCGTAGATGAAGCGCGAGGCGGTGATGAAGCCGCCGTTGAACGTGTTGAGCGCGGTGACCGCGGTGACGCCGGCCATGACCCACAGCCCCGAGTGCCCGATGGCGGCGACGCCGAGATAGAGCTGCGGGTAGGCCGAGGTGAGCTCGTGATGGGTGAGGGTGTGGCTCATGGCGACGGTGGCCACGCAGCACACCACGCAGAGGATGCCGATGGAGATCAGCATGCCCCGGTTGATCGACTCGGGCTTGCGGACCTCCTCGGCGCTCGTCGTCACCCATTCGAACGCGCTGTAGAGGAAGACGCCCAAGGCGATCGCCTCGAAGAAGTCGCCGGGGCTGTGCCCGTGCAGCGGCTTGAACGGGGTGTGCAGGCCGTGCCCGCTGTGCACCAGGGCCAGCATGCCGATGACCAGCGTGGCCACCACCACGACGGAGGTGGCCAGGTCCTGGAGCAGGCCGGCCACCGTGATGCCGCGCAGGTTGGTGACCACGGCCACGGCCAGCAGGCCGACGATCCAGAGGGAGGCGACCCAGGCCGGCTCGCCGAACGCGTGCGCCAGCGCGCTGCCGACGATGAAGGCGTCGGACGCGATGACGAGCACGATCGTCGTCATGTAGGTGAAGGTGATGGTCAGCGCGGCGCGGTCGTCCATGGCCCGCTTCATGTAGAGGCGGATGGCGGCCGCGGTCGGGAACATCCCGTTCAGCTCGCCGAAGAAGCCGTAGGCCAGCAGGGCGAGGGCTCCCGCGACGATGATGGGGATGTAGGCGGAGTCGCCCGCCACGTAGGCCACGAGACCCGCGGCGGCCAGGTACTCCAGGGCGGCGAAGGCCAGGCCGGTCGAGGTCGTGACGACGGTGCGCAGGCCGAGGGCGCGGCGCAGCGAGGCCCGGGGCGCGAGGGAGGCCGAGGCGTCGGTCACGAGCGGCGCGCCGTCAGGTGTCGAGGAAGGCCACCATGGAGATGGCGTCGATCCGCATGACGTCCTGCTGCGAGCCCAGCAGCGTGATCTCGCCCGACATGTACTTCTCCGACGGGTTGAGATCGCCCCAGAACATGTCGCAGAAGTCCTCGCTGCTGCCGGTGACGACGACGTCGGGCTCGTCCGACGTGGCCCGCGCGAGCTCGGACAGCTGCTGGTCCTCGACGCGCATGGTGTAGGCCTGCCCGGTGTCGGTGGTGCGGAAGTGGATGACGCGGTCCCAGCCCTGCACCATCTTGGTCAGGCGGGGGTTTCCGTTGCAGCGGGTGCGCCACTCGGCGTAGGCCTCGGCCAGCTCCTCAGTCGAGGCCAACGGTCGCCCCCTTCAGCGCGGCGAGCACCTCGTCGGCGGCGCGGCGGCCCGCCGAGAGGGCGCCGTCGAGGTAGCCGCACCACCTGGTCGCCGTCTCGGTGCCGGCCCAGTGCAGCGGCCCGACCGGCTCGCGCAGCGCCGGCCCGAGCGCGGTGAGCGCGCCCGGGCGCGCTCACGGCGACCGGGCCGCCGCGGGTGAAGGGCTCGGCCGGCCAGTGCTGCTCGACCATCTCGAGCGGGGTGCGCGCCCGGGGCCGAACGCCGCCGCAGCTCGGCGAGGACGGCGGCGCGGCGCCGCCGGGCCCGGCCGCCTCCATGCGCCGGCAGTCGTCGCCGGCGATGAAGCCGACGATGGCGCCGTGCGAGGCGTCGTCGGGCGAGTTGTCGAACGTGCTCTCCATGACCGAGCCGGGGGCGACGATCTGGCCGTTGAGCCCGTCGTCGCGCCAGAAGGGCCGGTCGTAGAGCGACGTGCACCTTGTCACGGCGCCCATGGGCATGCGCTGGCAGAGCTGGTCGCGGCGCCCCGGCAGCGGCGGCGTGTAGGCGAGCCGGCCGCAGAGCGCGGGCGACATGGCCACGATGGCCCGGCGGGCCCGCACCCGGAGCGGCCGTGCCGGCCGCCGGGTCGGCCGGGTCGGCGCCGGGCGCGACGAGGCGCGCCATCACGGCGACGTGTCCGGGGCCGTAGGCGACGGTCATCGACGGGCGCGCCGAGGACGACCCGCTCCGCCAGCTCGGCCGCCATGCCCTCGGCCAGCTGCTGGGAGCCCCCCTCGAAGCGGCCCTCCTGGGCCCCGCCGGTGGTGCGGGCCAGGTTGGTGAGCCCGCCGCCGGCGTGGAGATAGAACAGGGTGAACAGCAGCGAGAGCTCGCCGGCGCCGGTGCCGAAGATGGCCTTGACCGCGACCTCGAGGACGGCGCGGGCCGACGCCGACTCGAGGTGGGCGTCCAGCCAGGTGGCGAGCGTCCGGCGTCGAGGGCGGCGGCGTCGGGCGCGTCCCACGGCGCGTTCCAGAGGGACGTCGAAGCGCGGCCAGGTCGAGGTCGAGCATGGCGGCGATGCCGTCGGCGGCGCCGTGCGGGGTCCGAGGTGGGGATGAGCCCGACGTAGGTGTGGCGGGCGCCGTCGCGCAGCTCGACGCCCTGCCCGGCGGTGTAGGTGGGGAAGGTGGCCACGCCCAGCTCGGCGGCCAGGGCGGCCAGGTGGTCCTGGGTCGGCCCGATCCACTGGCCGCCGCGGTCGATGGTGACGCCCCCGGCGCGTCACGTCGGTGAAGGAGCGGCCGCCGACGCGGTGGCGGGCATCGAGCACCAGCGACGTCGACGCCGGCGCGGGCCAGCTGGCGGGCGGCGGCCAGGCCCGAGTAGCCGGCCCCGACCACCACCACCTCGCACTCGCGATCCACGATCGGCCATGTGACCTGCTCGCTCGTCCCCTCTTCGTCCGTCCCGCCGGCCCCGGCGCCGCCCGCCCCGGTCGCGTCACGATAGGCGCAGCGCCCGACGGGCCGTTGCGCGCACCCCTTCTGTACCGTGCGGAGTGTGGTCATGACGTTCGAGGGCTTCGCGAGCGACACCTGGGAGGCCCTCCCGGGCGCCAGCCGCCTCACCGTGGCCCAGCGCGAGGCCATCGAGTCCGACGATCCCCTGCTCTGCGTCGTCGCCGGCGCCGGCGCCGGCAAGACCCGGGTGCTCACGCTGCGGGTGGCCCGCCGGGTCCGCGACGGCTCCATCGAGCGCCGACCGCACCCTGGTCACCACCTTCAGCCGCAAGGCGGCCGAGGAGCTGCGCACCCGCCTGTGGTCGCTCGGCGTCTCGGGGGTGAAGGCGGGCACGTTCCACCGCACCGCGCTCGGCCTCCTGCGCGAGCACCGCGAGCTGCGGGGGCGCCCCGCCCCCCAGCTGCTGCCCGACCGCCGGCGCCTGCTGGCCGACGTGACGACCGGCGACCCCCGCCGGACCCGCGCCCTCGACGGGGAGATCGGTTGGGCCAAGGCCCGGCTCGTGCCGCCGGACCGCTACGAGGCCGAGGCGCGCCGGCACCGGCGGCGCAGCGGCATCAGCCCCGAGCAGGTGGCGGACGCCTACGCCCGCTACGAGGCCGAGCGGGCCCGGCGGCGGCTGCTCGACTTCGACGACCTGATCGTCGCCTGCGCCGACGCGCTGGCGGGCGACAGCGAGTTCGCCGACTCCATCCGCTGGCGCAGCCGTCACCTCTTCGTCGACGAGATGCAGGACGTCAACCCGGCCCAGTTCCGCCTGCTGACCGCGATGCTCGTCCGACGAGCCCGACCTCTTCGTGGTGGGCGACCCCAACCAGTCGGTCTACGGGTTCAACGGGGCCGACCCCACCCTGCTCGACCGGCTGCCCGAGATCCTGCGCGGCACCAAGGTCATCCGCCTGGACGAGAACCACCGCTGCACGCCCCAGGTGGTGGCCGTGGCCACGGCCGTCCTGCGCGACGGCGGCGACGGTCGGCGAGGTGGTGCCGCCCCGCACGACCCGGGTCGACGGGCCGGTGCCCACAGGTGGTGGCGCACGCCACCGACGACGACGAGGCGGCCTGGGCGGCCGCGCAGGCCAAGCTGTCGCGGGCACCGGGCCGGCGCTGGTCGAGCATCGCCGTGCTGACCCGCACCAACGCCCAGCTGGCCAAGGTGCAGGCCGCCATGGACGCGGCCCGGGTGCCGAGCATGATCGCCGGCGCCGACCTGGGCCGGCGCAGCGACCTGCGCCCCGAGGGCGGACCGCCGGGGCGCGGACCACGGCGACGAACGGCCGTCGGTGACGCGGGTCCACGACCTCGCCGTCGGAGCGGGACCGGGTGGTGCTGACGACGTTCCACCGCGCCAAGGGCCTGCAGTGGCCGACCGTCATCGTCCTCGGGCTCGAGCGCCGGGCTCATGCCCATCGCGTCGGCCCAGACGCCCGCCGCCGTCGACGAGGAGCGCCGCCTGCTCTACGTGGCGCTGACCCGCTCCGAGGAGGAGCTGTGGTGCAGCTGGTTCGAGGGCACCGGCGACGAGCGCGGCGCGGGCGCCAGCGGCGACGTGGCCGAGCCCGTGGCTGGCGCCCATCGAGCGGGCGATCGTGGAGCTCGAGAAGGAGGCGGCGCCGACGGCGGCGGCGAGGTGTCGGCCCGGGTGGCCGAGCTGCGCCGGCGGCTGGCCGACGGGCGCGGAGGGCGCCGACGCCGGACGGTAGGGGCCGGTAAGGTCGGATCCACCCGATCGACCCGAGGTGGGGGTGGCCCGTCGCATGTCGGAACTCCTGGAGCAGCTGCGCAAGGCCGTCGGCGAGAGCCAACGTCGTCGCCGGCGACGTCGGTCCACGCCGACTACACCCACGACGAGGCGCTGACCGCCGCGCCCGTGGTCCCGCTGGCCCTGGTGCTCCCCGGCTCGACCGGCGAGGTGGCCGAGGTGCTGCGGCTGGCGAGCGAGCACGACGTGCCGGTGGTGGCCCGGGGCAGCGGCACCGGGCTCTCGGGGGCGGCCGTCCCCGTGGCCGACGGCATCCTGCTGGCCTTCGACCGCATGAACCGGATCCGCGAGATCGACACCGAGAACCAGGTCGCCGTGGTCGAGCCCGGGCGTCACGCTGGAGCAGCTCAACGGCGAGCTGGCGCCGCTCGGGCTGATCTACCCGGTCTCGCCCGGCGAGCAGAGCGGCTCGCTCGGCGGGAACGTGGCCACCAACGCCGGCGGCATGCGCGCCGTCCGCTACGGGGTGACCCGCCACCACGTCCTGGGGCTCGAGGTGGTGCTGGCCGACGGGACCGTCCTGCGCACCGGCGGCAAGTTCGTCAAGTGCTCGAGCGGGCTACGACCTGACCCAGCTGCTCATCGGCTCCGAGGGGACGCTGGCCGTCACGACCGAGGTCACCGTCAAGGTCCAGCCCCGCCTGACCGAGTCGGCCACCGTCCTGGCGCCGTTCGCGACACTGGCCGAGGTGGCGCACGCCGTGCCCCACATCGTCGCCAGCGGCATCGACCCGTCCATCCTCGAGTACGTCGACGTGCTCGGTCATGGCCGGCATCACCCGGCGCCGCCGGGCTCGACCTCGGCATCCCCGACGAGGTGCAGGCAGGCGGCCCTGGCCTACCTCGTCGTCGTGCTCGGAGGCAGTCGACAGCCGACCGGGTGGACGAGGACGTCGAGCGGCTCGGGACGCTGCTGGACGGAGCTGGGCGCGCTCGACGTCTACGTCCTGCCGCCGCACGTCGGGCGCCCAGCTGATCGCGGCCCGGGAGACGGCGTTCTTCGTGGCCAAGGCCGCCGGGTGCCGACGACATCATCGACGCCGTCATCCCCGCGGGCGCCATCCCCGACTACCTGGCGCGCGGTGGCCGAGCTGGCGGCGGAGCACGGCGCGTTCGTCACCGGCTGCGGGCACGTCGGCGACGGCAACGTGCACATCTGCGGTCTTCCAGCCCGACGTCGAGAAGCGCCACGCCCTCATGCACGCGAGATCTTCGCAGCCGGCGCTGGCCGCCGGCGGGCGCCATCTCGGGCGAGCACGGCATCGGCACGGCGAAGCTGCCCTACTTCCTGGAGATGGCAGGACCCGGTGGCGCTGGAGCTGATGCGCTCCATCAAGACGGTCTTCGACCCCCAGGGGATCCTCGGTCCCGACCGGGTGCTCGGCTCGTCCCGGCAGGACAGGCAGGAGACCCCATGAACGGTGCCCGCGCCCTGCTCTCGACGCTGGTCGACGCCGGCGTCGACGTGTGCTTCGCCAACCCCGGGACCTCGGAGATGCACTTCGTGGCCGCCCTCGACGACGTGCCCGCCATGCGCGGCGTCCTCTGCCTCTTCGAAGGCGTGGTCACCGGTGCCGCCGACGGCTACGGGCGGGTGGCCGGGCGACCGGCGGCGACGCTGCTGCACCTCGGGCCCGGGACTGGGCAACGGGCTGGCCAACCTGCACAACGCCCGACGGGCCCGCACGCCGGTCGTGAACATCGTGGGCGACCACGCCACGTACCACGCCCGCTACGACGCACCGCTGCAGTCGGACATCGCGTCCATCGCCGGCGCGGTCTCGGGGTGGTACCGCTCGACGGCGCGGGCCGACGACGTGGCGGGCGACGCGGCCGACGCGGTGGCCGCGGCGCTCGGCCCGCCCGGGTGCGTCGCCACGCTCGTGCTGCCGGCGGACGCCTCGTGGTCGGAGTCGCCGACCGGGCCCAGCCCGCCCCGGCCGCGCGGCCGCGCCGCCGTGGTGCCGGCCGACACGGTCGACGAGGTGGCCAAGGCGCTGCGCTCGGGCGAGCGGGCGGCGCTGCTCCTCGGCGGGCAGCGCGCTGCGCGGCCGACGGCCTGCAGGCGGCCAGCCGGGTCGCCGTCGGCGACCGGCGCCGCACTGCTGGGCGAGACGTTCCCCGCCAACCTGGAGCGCGGGGCGGGCATCCCGGCCGTGGAGCGGTCTGGCCTACCTGGCCGAGATGGCGCAGGCCCAGCTCGACGGCGTGCGCCACCTGGTCCTGGTGGACGCCAAGTCGCCCGTCTCGTTCTTCGCCTATCCCGGCAAGGCGAGCGACCTCGTGCCGGCCGGCTGCACCGTGCACACGCTGGCCCGACCCGGCGAGGACGCGGCGGGCGCCCTGGAGGCCCTGGCCGAAGCGGTCGGTGCCCCGGCCGACGGGCGGTGCCCCCGCAGCGTCGGTGCGGCCGGAGCGCCCGACGGGCGCCGCTCGAGCACCGAGTCGCTGGCGGCCGCCGTCGGGGCCACCCTGCCCGAGGGCGCCATCGTGGTGGACGAGGGCAACACGTCGGGTCTCTTCGTCTCGGGGGCGACGGCCGGCGCGCCGCCGCCACGACTGGCTGACGCTGACCGGCGGGCGCCATCGGCATCGGGCTGCCCATGGCCACCGGCGCCGCCGTGGCTGCCCCGGAGCGCCCGGTGCTGTGCCTGCAGGCGGACGGGAGCGCGATGTACACGCTGCAGGCGCTGTGGACCCAGGCCCGCGAGGGGCTCAACGTGACGACGGTGCTGCTGTCCAACCGGAGCTACGCCATCTTGAACATGGAGCTGCACCGGGTCGGCGCCGACGCCGGCGGGCCGCTGGCCCGGCGCCTGCTCGACCTGACCGATCCGGAGCTCGACTTCTGCGACCTGGCCCGGGGCATGGGGGTGCCGGCGCGGCGGGTGGAGAACGCCGAGGACCTGGTGACGGCGCTGGAAGGCGGGGTTCGCCGAGCCAGGCCCGGCCCTCATTGAGGTGCCTCTGTCGACCCGTTGGGTCGGAAAGCAGTGCATCGACAATGCATCGACAACATCTGGGCAGCCCGCCGCCAATAGAGCCGAACGGCTCTATAGCGGTCGCTGACAGGGCTGTCACGATGCGGGTTCCTGCCCACGCGGCGCACCCCACCCCAGGCGGCGGAACACCGATGAAGAGGGATGCACATGCAGATGGAGATGGACAGCCCAGTCTCGGACGCTCCCGCTCGATTGACGCGGCGTCTCGAGCGGCTCCGCCAGTGACCTCTTCGACGTGCCCAGCCCCTCGAGGCATCCGGGACGACGACGGCCCGGAACCGATCGACTACGCCGCACTGGAGTTCGAGGTCGAGCGGATGAAGCAAGCGACTGGCCATCTGGGAGATCTTCATGAACTACATGCGGGACGGCGCCAGAGTTGGCCCGAGGTGCAGAGCTCGCTGACGAAGGAGGACTTCGACAAGATCGTCGCGATCTGTGACGGCGTGCCGCTGCGGGACCTGTTGCTCGACCAGGGCTGAAACCCGACCGCCGATCTAGCCGGCGGCGAAGTCGACGACGACGGGCGCGTGGTCGGAAGGCTTCTGCCCCTTGCGGGCGTCGCGGTCGCGGAACGCCCCGGTGGCGCGCTGCACGAGGTCGTCGCTCACCAGCACCAGGTCGATGCGCATGCCGCGGCCCTGGTGGAAGTCGCCGGCCCGGTAGTCCCACCACGTGAAGGTGCCCGGCTCGTTGAAGCGACGGAACACGTCGTCGAGACCCCACGCCTCGACCTCGCGCAGCGCGGCCCGCTCGGGCTCGCTCACGTGCGTCGCGCCGACGAACGCGGCGGGGTCCCACACGTCGCCGTCGTCGGGCGCCACGTTGAAGTCGCCGCACGACCGCCACCGACGATCCCGGCGGGCACGTCTCGTCGAGCGTGGCGCGCAGCTGGGCCAGCCACGCCAGCTTCACTGCGTAGAACTCGTTGTCGAGGGCGCGGCCGTTGGGCACGTAGACGCGAGAAGCACGCGCGTGCCGCGCACATGGCGCGACGATGATCCGGCGCCCGTGCTCGTCGTCCGGCGTGCCGAAGCCCTCGGGTCACGTCCTCCAGCCCGACCCTGCTGAGGATGGCGACGCCGTTCCAGCGGCCGTCGCCGTAGTGCGCCGACTCGTAGCCGAGCTCGGCGAACTCCTTCTCGGGGAACTTGTCGTCGGCCTGCTTGGTCTCCTGCATGCAGAGCACGTCGGGCTGGTGCGCTCGATCCATTCGGTGACCCGCGGCATGCGGGCCGTGAGCGAGTTCACGTTCCAGGTGGCCAGGCGCATCAGCGCGTCGCTCCGTCGACGATGACGAAGAGCAGGTCGGCCTCGCACGCCGTCTGCCCGCCGACCGACGCCGTCCCGTGGCCCTTCCCGGCCCGGGCCGACAGGCGGTCCATGGTCACCTCGAGCTCGAGGGTCTCCCCGGGCACCACCTGGCGGCGGAAGCGCGCCCGCTCGATCCCGCCGAAGAGCGGGCAGCTTGCCGGCGTAGCGCGGGTCGAGCAGGACGGCGATGCCGCCGAGCTGGGCCAGCGACTCGACCATCAGCACGCCGGGCAGCGTCGGCCGGCCCGGGAAAGTGCCCGGCGAAGAAGGCCTCGTCGCCCGTCAGCTGCCAGTGGCCGTCGCGCCGAGACCCCGGCTCGACCGCCGTCACCTCGGTGACGAAGAGGAACGGCGGCCGGTGCGGCAGGACGTCGGCCGGGTTCGGGAGCAGCCACCATCAGCGGACGTTACCGACCGTCACGACCGCCGTCGCCTTGGCGGCCTTCTTGGCCGGGCGCCTTCTTGGCCTTGGCTGCCTTCTTGGCCGGCCGTCTTCTTCGCCGGGCCCGCCTGGCCGGGCGCCTTCTTCGCCGGAGACTGCGCCTTCTTGGCCTTGGCCGCCTTCTTGGCCGCGCCTTCTTGGCCGGGGCCCGCCTTCTTGGGCCCTGCCTTGGCGGTCGAGGTGGCCTTCTTGGCCGTCGCCTTCCTGGCGTCGTGCGGCCGCCTTGGTCGCGAGCGGCGCGCTTCTTCGCCGTGCCGCCGGCGCCGGCGCAGGAGCGCGAGCTCGGCCACCCGCCGGGGCGGGTCGAGGCCGGCCAGCACGAAGGGGCGCACCTCGCCCTTCTTGAGCACCTGGCGCGCCTTGGTCGGCGGCGGCGTCCCCATGGCGGTCAGCGGGATGTAGCAGTGCAGGACGCCGCCGCCGGGCAGCGACACGTCGACCATGGCGCCGTGCGAGGTGAACGACACCACCTCGCCCTCGACGGTGCTGCCCGACGGTGTAGGCGGCGACGAAGTTGATGAAGGCCAGCGGCTCGTTGACCGCCGGCGGCGGGGTCGGCCCGGCGCTTCTTGGCCGCGTCCGGTTACGCGGTCGGCGGCGTGCGGCTCCGGCCTTGGCACGGGCGCCCTTGCCGTCACGCGTCGCTTGCCGCGCGTGCGTCCTTCTTGGCCTTGGCGCTCTTCTGGGGCGCCGCCTTCTTGGCCGCGCCTTCTTCTTCGAGCCTTCGGCTTCTGGGCGTCGGCGGATGCAGCGCCTCCTCGACCGCCTCGTCGATGGCGCTCGAGAACACCGGGTCGACCTTGGCCCGGCCCGGGGCGGCGGCGTGGTCGGGGTGAGCGGCCACGACGTGTCGACCGGCGGCGCCGCCTTCTTGCGCCGCCTTCTTGGCCTTGGCCGCCTTCTTGGCCGCCTTCTTGGCCGCCCGGGCCAGCTCGGCCGCCTTGGCCGGCGCGGACTCGGGGTCCTTCTTCGACTTGGCCTCGGCCGTGGCGGCCCGGCTCTTGGGACCGCGGATGGGCAGCCGCGGCGTGAAGATCCACCCGACGCCGGGCACCGGCTTGCCGCCGATCAGCCGGCCCTCGTCGAAGAGCCACGGGTGCTCGCCGTGGAACTCCTGGAACGAGTCGTTGGAGAGGACGACGGCGCCGGTCCGTTCGGCGATGCGCAGCACGAAGGCGTCGCCCCGGCCGATGGCGCCCGCCGGCGGCGAGATCACCTCGCCGTTGAGCATGGCCTCGCGGACCGTCTTCGCGCTCGGCTTCGGACGACGCGGTGCTCGAAGGTGGCGTCGACGACCACGATGATGCTGGCGCCCGGGTCCTCGGCGGCGTAGGCGCGCACGGCCTCGTCGAGCTGCTTCAGGCTCGGAGAGGTTCGTCCTTCGGTGGCCAGGTTCGACCCGTCCACCACGACGTGGTGCGGTTCAGCCAATGGCACGCCGCAAGAGATCGGCCTGCTCCAGCTGGTGCAGGGCGGCGCTCCCGATGGCCGGGCTGGCCGACTCGGTCCGGCTCACGTGGCGCAGCCGCAGGCGCTCGGGCAGGCAGGCGTGGAGGCGGGCGTGCACGAAGGACCAGGCGCCCATGTTCTCGGGCTCCTCCTGCAGCCACACCACCTCGCTCGCCTGGCCGTAGCGCTCGAAGACGTCGGTCAGGAGCTGCACCGGCCACGGGTAGAGCTGCTCGACCCGGACCACGGCGATCTGGGCCGCCTGCGGCGGCGTCGAGCTCGGCCCGGCGCTGCGCCGCCTCGTGGGCGATCTTCCCGCTGCACAGCACGATGCGGCGGACCGTCGCGGGGTCCTCGACGGTCGCGTCGTCGATCACGTGCTGGAAGGAGCCCGACTCGAGCTCGGCCGAACGGTCGAGCGCGACGCGTGGGCCCGCAGCATCGACTTGGGCGTGACGACGACGAGCGGCCGCTTCGGGCGTCAGCAGCGCCTGGGAGCGCAGCAGGTGGAAGTACTGGGCCGACGGTGGACGGGACGGTGACCCGCAGGTTGCCCCGGGCGCAGAGCGACAGGAAGCGCTCGAAGCGCGACGACGAGTGCTCGGGGCCCTGGCCCTCGTAGCCGTGCGGCAGCAGCATGCACCAGGCCGGCGTACTGGCCCCACTTGTTCTCGGCCGCCACCAGGAAGTTGTCGATGATGATCTGCGCCCCGTTGGCGAAGTCGCCGAACTGCGCCTCCCAGGCCACCAGCGCCTCGGGCGCCTCGACCGAGTAGCCGTACTCGAAGCCGACGGCGGCGTACTCGGAGAGCAGCGAGTCGCGGACGGTGAAGTTGCCCATCTCCCCCGTGCGGCTCGAGCTGGTCCGGCGCCGATGCGGTGCAGGCCGTCGCGGATGTGCGCCAGCGGGACGTACTCCTCGCCGTTGGCGTAGTCGACCAGGACGGCGTGGCGCTGGCTGAAGGTGCCGCGGCGGGTGTCCTGGCCGGTGAGGCGCACGTTGACGCCCTCGTACATCAGCGAGCCGATGGCGAGCGCCTCGGCCAGGGCCCAGTCGACCTGCCCGCTCGGCCACCAGCTCGTCGCGCTGGGCGAACTGGCGCTCGAGCTTGGGGTGGATGGTGAAGCCGTCGGGCACCGAGCGCACGACCGACGGAGAGGGCGCGCAGCACGTCGGGGGCGACGCCGGTCTCCGGCGGACGGGGCGTCCTCGGCCGGCGCCGGCTCGGCGCGGGCAGCTCGGTCGGGGCCAGCGAGGGCTCGCCCGCGCACCTCGTCGAGCACGGTCTGCAGCTTGGCGTTGAAGTCGTCGAGCGCCGACTCGGCCTCCTCGAGCGTGATGTCGCCCCGCCGCACCAGCGTCTCGGTGTAGAGCTTGCGCACCGAGCGCTTGGCCTCGATGCGCTGGTACATGAGCGGCTGGGTGTAGCTCGGGTCGTCGCCCTCGTTGTGCCCGTGCTTGCGGTAGCAGACGAGGTCGATGACGACGTCCTTGTGGAAGGTCTGGCGGAAGGCGAAGGCGAGGCGGGCGGCCCGCACGCACGCCTCGGGGTCGTCGCCGTTGACGTGGAAGATCGGGCGCCTGGACCATCTTGGCCACGTCGGTCGGGTACACCGACGTGCGGGCCGACGCCGGCGCCGTGGTGAAGCCGAGCTGGTTGTTGATGACGACGTGCACCGTGCCGCCGGTGCGGTAGCCCGAGAGGCCCGGACAGGTTGAGCGTCTCGGCCACCACGCCCTGGCCGGCGAACGCGGCGTCGCCGTGGACGAGCACGGACATGCAGGGGAACCCGTCGGCGCCCTCGGCCGCCGCGGCGGGCGTGCCGTCGGTGGGCGGCGAGAGCCGGTCCTGCTTGGCCCGGGTCATGCCCTCGACGACCGGGTCGACCGCCTCGAGGTGGGACGGGTTGGAGGCCAGGGTGATCGGGCAGCTCCTCGCCCGCGCTGCCGATGGAAGACGCCGCGGGCGCCCTTGTGGTACTTCACGTCGCCCGAGCCCTGGACCGACTCGGGGTCGAGGTTGCCCTCGAACTCCTCGAAGATCTCGCGGTACGACTTGCCGACGATGTTGGCCAGCACGTTGAGCCGGCCGCGGTGGGCCATGCCCATCACGACCTCGGCCACGCCGGAGCCGGCGGCGGCGTCGAGCAGGGCGTCGAGCAGGACGATGGTCGACTCGGCGCCCTCGAGCCCGAAGCGCTTCTGCCCGACGTAGCGGGTGTGGAGGAAGCGCTCGAACACCTCGGCCGCGTTCAGGCGGTCGAGGATGTGGCGCTGCTCCTCGAGGTTGAGCGTGGTCGGCTGGCCCTCGACGTGCTGCTGGATCCAGCGCTTCTGCTCGGGATCCTGGATGTGCATGTACTCGATGCCGAGCGTGCGGCAGTAGGCGTCGCGCAGCACGTGGAGGATCTCGTCGAGCGTGGCCACGTCGCGCCCGGCCAGCCCGTCGGCCACGAACTGGCGGGGCAGGTCCCAGATGGTGAGCCCGTAGGTCAGCGGGTCGAGCTCGGGGTGGATGTGCGGCGGCTCGGCGTCGAGCGGGTCGAGGTGGGCGATGAGGTGGCCGCGCACCCGGTACATGTTGATGAGCGTCTGCACGTGCACCTGCTTGACCAGGCGCTGGTGCTCGCCCTCGTCGGTGCCGTCGCCGGCGTTGTTGTCCACCTGCCAGCGCACCGGCTCGTAGGGCACGCCCATCGACTCGAAGAGGTCGTCGTAGAAGCCGTCGGCGCCGGTCAGCAGCGCGGCCACCCGGCCCAGGAAGAGGCCCGACTCGGCCCCCTGGATGATGCGGTGGTCGTAGGTCGAGGTGAGCGTGACCACCTTGCCCAGGCCGAGCTGGGCCAGCGACCCGCGGGTCGGCCGCCTCGAAGCCCGGCGGGTAGCCCGAGCGCGCCGACGCCGATGATGGCGCCCTGGCCCGGCATGAGGCGGGGCACCGACTGCACGGTGCCGAGCGTGCCCGGGGTTGGTCAGCGACACCGTCGTCCCGGCGAAGTCGTCGGGCGCGATCTTGCCGGTGTGGATCTTGCGGATCAGGTCCTCGTAGGCGAGGACGAAGGAGCGGAAGTCGAGCGTGTCGGCGTCCTTGATGCACGGCACGAGCAGCGTGCGGCGTGCCGTCGCTCTTCTCCTGGTCGACGGCGAGGCCGAGCCCGACGTGCTTGTGGTGGATGACGCCCGGCTTGCCGGTCCCGTCGGCGTCGGCGACGAAGGCCGCGTTGAGCGCGGGCACGTCGTGCAGGGCGCGGACGACGGCGTAGCCGATGATGTGGGTGAAGCTGACCTTGGCGCCGGTGGTGCGGGCCAGCTGGTTGTTGAGGATGAGCCGGTTGACCTCGAGCAGGCGGGCCGGCACCGTGCGCACGCTGGTCGCCGTGGGCACGCCCAGGCTGGCCTCCATGTTGGCGACGATCCGCGAGGCCGCGCCCGCGCAGCACGGTGGCCTCCTCGCTCCCCGCCGGCGCGGCGGGAGCCGGAGCCGGGGCGGCGGCGCGCCGGAGCGGCGGCCGGTGCGCGGCGCGGCCGGGGCGGGCGGCCGGGTGCGGCGGCGGTCGGCGGCGGCCGGCCTGCGGGGCCGGGACGGGGGCCGGGCCGGTAGTCGGCGAAGAACTCGCGCCAGCTCTCCGACTGACCGAGTCGGGGTCGGCCAGGAAGCGGTCGTACATGTCGTCGACCAGCCACGCATTGGGGCCGAAGGAGCCTCCTGCGCCGCCGAACTGGGTCATGAGCCAACCCTACCGGCGGCGGTCGGGGCCGGTGAGGCGGGCCGGTAGCGTCTGCCCTGCCCATGAGCTATCCGGCCGCCCTCCACGTCACTGGCGCGGCCGGCCGCTGCGCCGGGCGCGCCCACCGTGGTCTTCGTCCACGGGTCGCTCGACCGGGGCGAGAGCTTCCGCCGGGTCATGCGCCGGCTGCCCGAGCTCGACGACCGTGGCCTACGACCGGCGGGGCTACCAGGGCTCGCGGGCCGGCGGCGTGGTGGACCTGGGCGGCCACATCGACGACCTGCTCGCCGTGGCCGAGGTCGCGCGGGCCGGACGGGCGCCGAGCCCGGTGGTCGGCCGTCGGCCACAGCCTCGGGGGCGACGTCGTGGTCGGCGCCGCGCTGGCCGAGCCCCGGGCGTTCGACGCCATCGGGGCCTTCGAGCCGCCCATGCCCTGGCTCGGGTTCCGGCCGGGACCGGCCCGGCGGCGGCGCGGCGCCGCGGCGTGGGCCGCCGATGGCCGACGACCCCGGCGAAGAGGCCGAGCGGTTCTTCTCGCCGCATGGTGAGCCCCTCGGCCTGGGCCGCCTGACCGACGAGGGCCGGGCGTCGCGCCGGGCCGACGGGCCCGGCGCTGGTGGCCGACCTGCGCAGCTTCCGCAGCGAGGGCGCGCCCTTCGACGTGACCGCGCTCGGCGTGCCGGCGGTGTTCGGGATGGGCGGCGCCGGCGACGGCGGCCGCACCACCGCCGCAGCGTCGAGTGGCTGGGGGCCAACGTGCCCGGTGCGTCGGTCTATCGAGATCGAGGGGGCGCAGCACGGCGCGCACCTGTCGCACCCGGACCACTTCGCCGCGCTGACCCGGCTCGTGGTCGAGCGGGCGACGGCGTCGGCTAGCGTCGAGCGTCGGCGCCGACAGGTCAGGCCGACGAGAGGCGGCAGCCCGCTGTCGTGGCGCGGCCGTGCGCCGGCTGTGGTGCGGGGTGCTTGAGCCGGCGGGAGAGCATCTCGTCGTACTCGGCGCCCTTGCCCTCGCTCTTCATGCCGGTGACCAGCGGCGAGTTGGACAGGAAGACGGCACCCACGAACATGACCAGCAGCGAGAGCGCCTCGAGCGGGCCGTAGGCGCCCGAGGTGCGCAGGCTGTCGCCGTAGAGCGCGATGCCCAGGCAGATGCTGACCAGCGGGTCGACCAGGACCAGGGTCGACTGCGACGCGGCCAGCGGGCCGGCGTGGAACGCGTTCTGCGTGAGGAAGAGGCCGAGCAGGCCGAAGACGATGACGCCGTAGGTCTGCCAGTGCTCGAGCATGGTCACCCAGTCGTTGGCGGCGTAGTCGCTGACCGATCTTGATCAGGGCGGCGGTGAAGGCGAACGTGATGGCGGCGGCGCGTGCCGAACATGGCCGCCTTCCACCAGCGCGGGCCCCAGCGGGTGGCCACGACGGTGATGACGATGAGGAGCACGACTGGCTGCCGCCGACCACGATCCAGCCCAGGTTGGTGGGCGTCTCGTTCCCGCCGCCCGGGGCGGCGAAGAAGAGGAAGCCCGAGAGCCCGAAGGCGATGGCCGAGGCGCCGATCCACTCCCGCACGGTGATGGTGAAGCGGAAGTAGGTGCCCGAGGATGGCCACCAGGAACAGCAGCTCCATGGTCAGGATCGGCTGGACCACCGAGAGCCGCCCGATGTGCAGCGCGAACGGCCTGCAACAAGAAGGAGCAGATCATGAAGCCGAAGCCCAGGAGCCAGACGCCCCGGCGGATGGCGTGGGCCATCAGGCTCAGCCGCATGGTGGTCTCCTCAGGGGCGTCCTCGACGCCCATGCGCTGGAACACGCTGGTCAGCGCATTGGAGAGAGCCGCAGCTACCGCAAGGACATAGACCATCGCCTCGGTCGCGATGTTAACGGGCGGTTGTCACTCGTCACGCAGTGCGCTCTCAGCTGGCGCTCAGGTTCTGTCCACGTGCGTTTCAGCGGTCCCTGTGACGCAGGAATCGTGTGCTGAGGCGCCGCTCCGCACCGGATCGACTCTCTGCCTCGGCGCGTTCCTGCAGAAATTCTGATGACATGACCTACCAACCAATGTGGCAGTTGGGTTACGTTTAGCCCAACTTCCGACTACTGGGAGTGGTGGGAAGGGTGGGGATCGGTCGTCACCGGGGCGGCCGAGAGACAAGGGAGTGCTATGGGACTGAAGGGGTTAGTTGAAGAGGGCGGCGTATGCGGCCCTGGCGGTGGGAGCGCTCACCGTGACGTTCGCCGGAGTCGATCGGCACTGCGTGTCGCGGCGAGCGCCATCCCCACCGGCGGGACGAAGGTGAGCGGCGGCACAGTCCGATGGGCCGAGCCTCCAGGCACCCCCCCGACCTTCATCTTCCCGTTCATGAGCGGGTCGGAGAGCAGCGTCGGCAACATCAGCCAGTTCCAGTACCTGATGTACCGGCCGCTCTACATGTTCGGCTTCCCGGGGAACGACAACACGACGCTCAACCCCACGCTCTCGCTGGCCAGCATGCCCACGTACAGCAACGGGGACACCACGGCCACCATCGCCCTGAAGAACTACAAGTGGTCCGACGGCGAGACCGTCACCGCTACCGACGTGCTCGTTCTTCATGAACATGCTCCACGCCGAGACGGCCAACTGGTACGACTACGTGCCCGGCCTACTTCCCTGACAACGTCAAGAGCGTGACCGTCAACAGCCCGTCGTCGCTCACGTTCACGTTCAACAAGGGTTACGACCCGACGTGGATCGAACTACAACGAGTTCTCCCAGATCACGCCGTTCCCGACGGCCTGGGACATCACGGCCGCCGGTGCGGCGGCCGGCTCGGGCGGCTGCTCGACCGGCGCGTACGGCGCGGCGGCGACCGACGCGGCGTGCACCAAGGTCTACAACTTCCTGACCGGGCCAGGCCAGCGACCTGACCAGCTACGCCACCAACCCCATGTGGGGGATCGTCGACGGGCCGTACACCATCGCGTCTTCGAAGGGCGGGTCGTTCAGCACCACGGGCGCGGTCACCCTGGTGCCCAACCCGTCCTACAGCGGCCCCAAGAAGGCCACGGTCACCGTGATCCTGGAGCTGCCGTACACCACCGACAACGCCGAGTTCAACGCCCTGTTGGGCGGCAACCTCGACATCGGGTACGCTCCCGCAGCAGGACATCACCAAGCCGACCACGAACGCGACGATCGCCGGGCCCGAACAACCCGCGGCTGACGAACTTCTACCTGACGCCCTGGGTCCTCTTCGGGTTCAACTACGCGGTGCTGAAGTTCGAGTCGACGGGTGACGGTGGCAACGCCGGCGCCATCTACAAGCAGCTCTACGTCCGCCAGGCGATGCAGAGCGTGGTCGACCAGCCGGCCATGATCCAGAAGTTCCTCGAAGGGCTACGGCGTGCCGACCTACGGGCCGGTGCCGGTGCTGCCGAAGAACGACCTGGTCGACTCGTACGAGCAGTCGAACCCGTACCCCTACAACCCGTCGCACGCCAAGAGCCTGCTCAAGTCGCACGGCTGGAAGGTCGTGGCGAACGGGATCGACACCTGCGAGAAGCCGGGCACCGGTCCGAGCGAGTGCGGCGCCGGCATCCCCAAGGGCGCCCAGCTCAACTTCACCATGGTCTACGCCAGCGGCACGCAGTGGCAGCAGCAGGTGATCGACGTCGAGCAGTCCGCCTGGAACGCCATCGGCATCAAGACCCAGGTGGTCGGCAACACCTTCCCGACCGTCATCTCCAGCTACGCGCCACCGTGCATGACGGGCCAGCCCTGCACGGTCGAGGAAGGCTGGTGGGGCGGCGGCTGGGAGTACAGCCCGGACTACTACCCGTCGGGTGAGACGCTGTTCTCCACCGGTGCGGGCAGCAACGCCGGCAACTACACCAACGCCAAGGCCGACACCCTGATCGCGCGACGACCAACACGCGAACACCAACCTGGACGCGTACCAGAACTACATCGCCCAGCAGGTGCCGGAGATCTGGGAGCCCAACGCCGACTACGAGCTGAGCGAGGTGCGAACAACCTGCGAGGCGTCGCCCCGCAGAACCCCTTTGCCAACCTCTTCCCCGAGTACTGGTACTACGTAAAGGGCTGAGCCAAGCAGGCTCATTTCGGCGAGGACAGTGGCCGGTCACGGATTGACCTGAGCGTGCGACGCAGCGTGCGTAGCATCGGTCCGTGACCGGCTTCCTCGTCCGGCGGCTCTTCCAGGCCGTGCTGGTCGTCATCGGGGTGATCGCGTTCATGTTCATCCTGATCCACCTGATCCCGGGCGGCGAGGCGCGGGCGGTGCTCGGCCCCAAGGCCACGGCGGTGGAGATCGCCCAGTTCAACAGGGAAAACGGGCTGGACCTGCCGCTCTGGGACCAGTTCGTCCACTACGTCTGGAACCTGTCCCGCTTCGACCTCGGCCGCTCCTACACCTTGAACCAGAGCGTGACGTCCCTGATCGCCGAGGCGCTTGCCCAAGACGCTCATCCTGGTCGGCCTGGCGACGCTGTTCGCCCTGGTGATCGCCATCCCCCTCGGCATCTACCAGGTGGTCCGGCGCAACAAGCTGAGGACTACATCCTGACCGGCGTCACGTTCGTCCTCTACGCCATGCCGGCGTTCCTCCTGGGCACGCTGCTCATCCTGTGGTTCGCCATCTACATCCCGATCTTCTCGACCGAGGCACCGCAGAGCGACTCGCATCTGGGGCATCCTGTCGGACCCGACGGCGCTCGTGCTGCCGGTGGTGACGCTGGCCGCCATCACCATCGCCTCCTTCAGCCGCTACATGCGCTCGTCGATGATGGAGACGATGACCGAGGACTTCATCCGCACGGCCCGGGCCAAGGGGGCCGCACCGCGGCGGGTGCTCTACGTCCACGCGCTGCGCAACGCCATCATCCCGATCATCACGTTGCTCGGGCTGTCCTTCGGGACCATCGTCAGCGGGGCGGTGATCACCGAGAGCGTGTTCAACTACCCCGGCATGGGACTGCTGGCGGTCAACTCCGCCTTCAAGCGAGGACATCCCGACGCTGCTCGGGCGTGACCTTCGTCGTGACCATCGCGACGATCGCCGGCAATCTGCTCGCCGACATCCTGTACGCCGTCGTCGACCCGAGGATCCGGTATGCAAAATCCTGACGACCTGGTGCGGGCCACGCAGCTCGAGCTGGGCGAGCCGGTGCAAGGCGCCGACAGCGGTTTGTCCGTCGGGGTGGACAGCCTCGGGGTGCTGCCGGACGAGCTGAGCGACGACGTGATCGCCTCGCCCGGCGGGGGCGAAGTCGTCTCGCACGGTGGACTGGCGCGGCGGATCTGCAGCGTCTTCGTCGAGAACAAGCTGGCCGTGGTCGGCGTCGTCATCATCGTCTTCTTCGTGCTGTTCTGCTACGTCGGGCCGCTCCTCTACCACACCAACCAGACGAACGCCTCAGAGGCGCTGCTCTCCCCCGACAACGCCCCGCCGGGCAACGGCCACCCGCTCGGCACCGACGCCAGCGGCTTCGACATCCTCGGCCGCCTGATGTACGGCGGCCAGGTCTCGTTGCTGGTCGGGTTCGCCGCCGCCGCCGTGGCCAGCATCTTCGGGGCGCTCTACGGGGCGATCTCGGGCTTCTTCGGGACCTGGGTGGACTCGGTCATGATGCGCATCGTCGACGCCTTCTTGTCCATCCCCGTCCTCTTCCTGGCCATCGTGCTGGCGACGATCTTCCGGCCCTCTCTCGTCGTCTTCATCTTCGTCATCGCGTTCGTGTCGTGGCTCATCCCCGCCCGCCTGATCCGCGGCGAGACGCTGTCGCTGCGCGTGCGCGAGTACGTGCAGGCCGTGCGCGTCATGGGCGGGAGCCGGCGGCGGATCGTCCTGCGCCACATCATCCCGAACACCATCGGCACGATCATCGTGAACGCCACCTTCAACGTCGCCGACGCCATCCTGCTGCTGGCCGCCCTGGGCTTCATCGGCCTGGGCGTCCCGGCCCCGCAGACCGACTGGGGCTCCATGCTCTCGAACGGCGTGAACTACGCGCTGGACGGCTACTGGTGGGAGATCTACCCGGCCGGCCTGTGCATCGTGCTCGTCGTGGTGGCGTTCAACTTCATCGGCGACGCGCTGCGGGACGCGCTCGAGGTGCGGCTGCAGCAGCGCTAGGCGGCCGGGGTGGCGGGGGCGGTCCCGGTGGCGACGCAGATCGCCCGCGGCCGTGCCCCGTGCGGTGTCTGCAGCGGGAAGTGGCAGGCCGCGAAGTGGCCCTCGCCGAACGGCCGCTGGGGCGGCTCCTCCTGCGGCGCAGAGTTCCTGGGCAAAGGGGCAGCGGGTGCGGAAGCGGCAGCCCGACGGCGGGTCGACCGAGGAGGGCAGCTCGCCGCGGATGTGGCGCTCCCGCGCTCGACCGGGCGGTCGGGTCGGCGACGGGGATGGTGTCGATCAGCGCCTTGGTGTAGGGGTGGGCGGGCCGGTGCGTAGATGTCGCGGGCCGGGCCCAACTCGACCAGCTTGCCGAGGTACATGACGCCGATGCGGTCGGCCATGTACTTGACGACCGCCAGGTCGTGCGAGATGAAGAGGTAGGTCAGGCCGTGGCGTTCCTGCAGGTCCTTCAGCAGGTTGAGGATCTGGGCCTGGATGGAGACGTCGAGGGCCGAGACGGGCTCGTCGGCCACGATCAGCTTGGGCTCGAGGGCGAGCGCCCGGGCCAGGCCGATGCGCTGGCGCTGACCGCCGGAGAACTCGTGCGGGTACAGCTCGGCCGAGCGCGCTCGGGAGCCCGACCTCGTCGAGCATCTCGAGGACGCGTGCGCTGCTGCTCGTCGGCGGTGCCGATGCTGCTGGACCTTGAGCGGCTCGCGCAGGATGGAGCCGACCCGCATGCGCGGGTCGAGCGAGGCGTAGGGGTCCTGGAACATCATCTGCATGTCGCGGCGGCGGTGGCGCAGCGTCGCGGCCGCTCAGGGTCGACGATGTCCTGCCGTCGAAGGCGATCGCACCCGACGGTCGGGCGTCTCGAGCGCCACGATCATGCGGCCGATGGTGGTCTTGCCGCAGCCCGACTCGCCCACCGAGCCGAAGGTCTCGCCCTGTCGGATGGAGAGCGAGACGTCGGACACCGCCTTCACCGTCCCGATCTTGCGCTGGACGACGGCGCCGGTGGTGACGGGGAACTCCTTGACGACGTGGTCGACGCGGACGAGCACGGGCGCCTGGGCCAGGGCCTCGGCCCGGGCCACGTGGCGAGCCAGTGCGACCTCGTCGACCTTGACGTTGACGTCGGCCGCCTTGGCCACCGCCTCGGGGCCGCTTGGCGATGGTCGTCGGGGTCGACGTCGACCTGGTGGAAGCAGGCGGCGAGGTGGCTCGGGGCTGCTCTGGCGGCGGGCTCGAGGGCGGGCTCGGTCTCGCGGCAGTCGTCCTGGACGTAGCGGCAGCGGGCCGCGAAGCGGCAGTGCGTGATCGGCTGGGAGAGGTCGGGCGGCAGGCCCGGGATGCTCACCAGGCGGACGGAGGGGTCCTGGTCGAGCTTGGCGACCGAGGCCAGGAGCGCCTCGGAGTAGGGGTGGCGCATGGCGGTGAAGAGCTCGCGTCGTGGTCGCGCTCTCGGCGATCTTGCCCGGCGTACATGACGAGGACCCGGTCGGCGCGCTCGGCGATGACACCCATGTCGTGGGTGATCAGGATCACCGCCATGTGCGAGATCGCGCGCGGAGGCGGTCGAGCAGGTCGAGGATCTGGGCCTGGATGGTGACGTCGAGCGCGGTCGTCGGCTCGTCCGCGATGAGGAGCTTGGGCTCGCACACCAGCGCCATGGCGATCATGACCCGCTGGCGCAGGCCGCCGGAGAGCTGGTGGGGGTAGGCGTCGAGCCGCTGTTCGGCGTTCGGCATCTCGACCAGGTCGAGGACCTCGAGGGCCCGCGCTCGCGGCCCACGCTCTTGGAGGCGCCCTGGTGGAGCCGGACGCTCTCGGCGATCTGGTCGCCGATGGTCATGGTCGGGTTGAGCGAGGTCAGCGGGTCCTGGAAGATCATGCCGACCTCGTTGCCCCGGACCTTGCGTCATCTCCTTCTCGGTGAGCGGGCGCCAGGTCCTGGCCGAGCAGCGTGATGGTGCCGCCGGTGACGTGGCCGATGTTGGGCAGCAGCTTCATGATGGAGAGGCCGATGGTGCGTCTTGCCGCAGCCGGACTCGCCGACGACGCCGACGCACTCGCCCTCGTCGACGTGGAAGGTGACGCCGTCGACCGCGACGACGTTGGCTGCTCTTCAGGCGGAACTCGGTGCGGAGTCCCTCGACCTCGAGGACCGGGCTCATGGGGACGCCGGTGCGACGAGGCCGCGCCGCCCGCACCGTTCTGGCTGAGAACCCGACCGCACGGACCATGAACGCTGAACGCTAACCCGGTCCGGACTCGACGGGTCACGACGCCGTGAAGAGCTGCCCCTGGCGGTCGTCGACGCACGAAATCTGCGTACGGCCCGGCACGGGTCGCCGCGCCACGGCAGCTCGCTCCATGAAGGCCCAACTGCGCCGGTGGATCGCCGACGGGCCGTAGCCGCGCAGCGCCGTCTGGTGGAGCGGTGAGGGGTAGCCCTTGTTGCGCTCGAAGCCGTAGGCGGGGAAGTGGTCGGCCTCGTCGCGCATGATGCGGTCGCGCACGACCTTGGCCAGCACCGAGGCGGCCGCCACCGAGGCGCAGCGGGCGTCGCCGTCGACGACGGGACGGACGACGCCGGCGAACGGCTCCGGGTCGTCCGGGCGGCGCAGCAGGTTGACCGGGCCGTCGACGAGGAGGGCGTCGGGGGCCTCGCCAGGCCGTCGAGGGCACGCCGGGACGCCACGCGGAGCGCCTCGGTCATCCCCCACTCGTCGCACTCCCCGGCGGTGGCGTGCCCGACCGACCAGGCCTCGCACCACGCGGCCGACCGCCCCGAAGATGTCCTCGCGCCGCGCCTCGCTGAGCATCTTCGAGTCGCGCAGCCAGGACGGCATCGGAGCGCATCTGGACCCGGGGCCGGACGACCGCGACGCCGACGGTGAGCGGCCCGGCCCACGCGCCCCGGCCGACCTCGTCGAGCCCGGCCACCCACGTCGTGGCCCTCCGGCGCAGGCGCCGCTCCTCTTCGAGGTCGGGTCGAGCGGTACGTCATCGGTGCGACCGCTGCAGGCTCAATACGATGGGGGTCGTGAGCACTGGCGGGGGCGACGTCGCGGATCCGAACGCACGGTCGCCGCTCGCCCCGGGGACCAAGGTCGACGTGCGCAACCGCTACCAGGGGACGTGGGTGCGGGGCTTCGAGGTGGCCGAGGTGACCGACGGAGGGCTACCGCATCCGCCGGCTCTCCGACGGGAGCGTTCTGGGCGAGCTCTTCTCCCGCGACGACGTCCGCCGGGAGCGGAGCGCGCCAGGGCTTCTGGTGGCACTGAGGCGTCAGCCTCCGGATCAGGCCTCGCCGGCCTTCAGCACGCTCTCGATGTAGTCGTCGATCGGGATGGCCGAGAGCGTCAGCGTCTTGAGCGTGCCGCGCGAGCCGAGGACGAGCGCGACACGGGCCATGGTCGTCTCGTCGGGCGCGTCCAGCACGGTGCAGAAGTCGTAGGGACCCAGCAAGGCCCACTGCGCCACGACCCGCACGCCCATCGCCTCGACCTCCGCGTTGACCGCCTTGAGGCGGTCGGGGTTCTCGGTCAGGGTCGCCGCCCCGTCGGGCCCGACGGTCGAGAGCATGAGGAACGTCGCCATGCGCTCACGCTAGCGCCTGGCGCGGGCGCTGCGACCGTCGGCGGACGATCGCCCGCTCAGCGCAGCTCGCGCGCGCACGACCTTGCCCATGGCGTTGCGTGGCAGCGCGTCGACGAGGCGGACCTGGCGCGGCCGCTTGAACGGACGCCAGCTCGGCCGCGGCCAGGCGCTGGAGCGACTCGAGGTCGGGGTCGCCCGACGACGAAGGCCACGACGGTCTCGCCCCATTCCGGCGACGGGCAGCCCGACGACCGCCACCTCGGCCACACCGGGGTGGCGGGCGAGGACGGCCTCCACCTCGGCCGGGTAGACGTTGTGCCCGCCCGTGATGATGAGCTCGGTGCGCCGGCCCCGGATGGAGACGTAGCCGTCGCCGGCCACGGAGGCCAGATCGCCGGTGGCGAACCAGCCGTCGGCATCGACGGTGCTCGTGGCCGGGTCGGCCCCAGTAGCCGCGGCACAGGGAGGGGCCGCGCACGTACGAGCTCGCCGCACGCCGTCGTCGTCGTCGGCGTCGGCGAGACCGATGCGGCCTCGACGCCGGGCAGCGGGAAGCCCACCGAGCCGGGCCGGCGCTCGCCTGCAGCGGGTTGGAGAGGGTGAGCAACGTCTCGGTCATGCCGTAGCGCTCGAGCACGGGCACGCCCAGTCGCCGTCGAGCTGCGCGCCACAGGTCGGCCGCCAGCGGGGCCGAGCCCGAGACGCAGAGGCGCAGCCGGGCCAGCTCGCCGGCCCGGCCCGTGGCGGCGAGGCGGTGGTACATGGTCGGCACGCCGAAGAACATGGTGCTGCGTCGGCCTGGGCGGCGTCGAGCACCGCGTCCTCGTCGAAGCGGTCGAACACGGTGGCGGAGCGCGCCGGCGGCCAGCGTGCCGAACAGCCCGGCGCACAGCCCGTGGACGTGGAAGAGGGGGAGGGCGAGGATGAGGCGGTCGTCCGGCTGCCAGCCCCAGGCGCCCGCGACGGACGTCACGCCGGCAAGGAGGGAGGCGTGGGTGTGCACCGCCCCCTTGGGCCTGCCCGTCGTCCCCGAGGTGTAGACGATCGAGCGCGTCGTCGCCGGGCTCAGGACGGGATCGTGGTCGTCGGGCACGCTGCGGCGCGGTCGGCGTCTGCCAGGAGGTCGCCGAGACCGAGGACCTCGACGGAAGGCGGGAAGTACGCCGGCGGTCGGGCGCGTCAGTCAGCACGAGGGACGGCGTGCAGTCGCCGACGACGTAGGCCAGCTCGGCCGGCGTGGCCGACGGGTTGACCGTGACGAGCACCGCCCCCAGCCGCAGGACGGCGACGAGCGACACGATCGCCGGGACGGGAGGCGCGGGCTGACCACAGCACCCGGTCGCCCGGTCCGACGCCGCGGCGAGCCCAGGGCGGCGGCCACGCGGGCCGTGCGGTCGGCGAGGGCGCCGCGTGGACTGACGTGGGCCGCGTCGGGCGTCGACGAGCACCGGGGCGCCGGGGCGCGGCCTCCCAGCGGCTGCGCCACAGGGCGGGAAGGGTCGGGTCCGGCGATGGGAGATCCGTCGGTGGCCGCCAGCGGCCCGGCGGTACCGGGGCCCTCATCATCGGCGACAGTGCAGGTCATAGTCTGGCGGTCATGACCGCTCGCCGGATTGCCATCGTTCCGCACACGCACTGGGACCGGGAATGGTACAAGTCCTACCAGGACTTCCGCCTGGCCCTGGTCGAGCTGATCGACACGCTGCATCCCGTTGCTCGAGCGCGACGCCAGCTACCCGCACTTCATGCTCGACGGGCAGATGGCCGTGGTCGACGACTACCTCGAGGTGCGGCCCGAGGCCGAGGGGCGACTGCGGGCGCTGGCCGCGGCGGGCCGGCTCAGCATGGGGCCGTGGTACATCCTCATGGACGAGTTCCTGGCCTCGGGCGAGACGATCGTCCGCAACCTGCAGATGGGCCTGGAGCGGGGCGCCGCCTTCGGCGGCGTGATGGACGTCGGCTACCTGCCCGACATGTTCGGGCACATCGCGCAGATGCCGCAGATCCTGGCGCAGGCCGGCTTCACGCGACGCCGTCGTGTGGCGCGGCGTGCCGTCGTCGGTGACGAAGAACGCCTTCGTGTGGGAGGCGCCCGACGGCTCGTCGGTGCGGGCCGAGTACCTGCCCGTCGGGTACGGCAACGGCGCCGCGCTGCCCGACGACGCCAAGGCGCTGGTGCGCCGGACGCGCGACAACGTGGCCGAGGTGGAGTCGTTCCTCTTCGACGACCTGCTGGTCATGAACGGCTCGGACCACCTCATGCCGCAGCCGTGGCTGGGCCGGGTGGTGGCCGAGGCGAACGACGTGCAGGACGAGTTCGTGTTTGCGGTGACGTCGTTGCCGGCGTATCTCGGCGCGGCGCGCCGGGAGGGGCTCGAGCGTGTCGTGGGCGAGCTGCGGTCCGGGGCGCGGGCGAACATGCTCATGGGCGTCACCTCCAACCGGGTCGACGTGAAGCGGTCGGGCGCGGTGGCCGAGAGGGAGCTGGAGCGGCGGGCCGAGCCGCTGTCGGCGCTGTTCTTGGGGGCGGCGGAGTACCCGGCGGCGTTGCTCGGGCTGGCCTGGAAGGAGATGGTGCGCAACTCGGCCCACGACTCCATCTGCGCCTGCTCGGTCGACGACGTGGTCGACGCCGTGTTGTACCGCTACGCCGAGGCGCGGGCGATCGGGTCCGGGTTGGCCGAACGGGCTTTGAAGGACTTCGCCCGGTCCCTGACGGTGGCCGGCCCGACGGTGCTGAACCCGTCCGCTCGGTCTCGTTCGGGTGTGGTCGACCTCGTCGTGCCGGCCGACGGTCCGGCGCCGGCCAACGTCCAGGTGCTGTCGGAGCGGATCGGGCTGCCTGGCTCGATGGTGCTCGACGCCAACACCGTGCGGACGATGCTCGGCATGCTGCAGGGACCACGCATCGACGACGACGCGTGGGTGCACGAGATCCGTATCGAGGACACCGAGGAAGGGCTCGACATCACGCTCGCCATCGGGCCCGAGGAGAAGCCCGACGTGCCCATCGCGGAGGCCAAGCAGGACGTGTACACCCGGCTGGGTGCCCGCCCCGACATGTCGGTACGCGTGGCCATGGACCAGCCTGCGACACGGCGCATCTTGGCCCGTACCGGCGAGGTGGCCGGGTACGGGTGGGCGGCCTTCTCGCCGGCGCCTCTGGCGCATCCGGTGACGGTGACCGACAGTGATGGTGGTGGGACGTTGTCGAACGGGCTGGTGACTGTCGCGATCGACGCCGCCACCGGGACGTTCTCGCTCGACGGCGTGCCCGGGTACGGGCGCCTGGTCGACGACGGCGACCTGGGCGACTCCTACAACTACTCCCCGCCGCGCCAGGACTCGGTGGTGGACGTGCCGGTGGCCGTCGAGGTGGAGGTGCTCGAGCGGGGCCCGGTGCGGGCTCGGGCCCGGGCCACGGCCACTTACCTGTGGCCTGACCACATCGACGGGTCGACGCAGGCCCGGGTGGGCGAGCACCGGGTCGACGTCGTGACCGAGGTGGAGGTGCGGGCCGACGACTCCGTGGTGCGGGTGACGACGAGCTTCGTGAACCCGAGCGGTGACCACCGGCTGCGCGTCCACCTCCCCTTGCCCGAGCCGGCGACGTCGTCGTGGGCCGAGTCGGCCTTTACCGTGGTCGAGCGGGGACTGACGGCGGAAGGGCGCCCGGACGAGTTCGGGTTGCCCACGGCGCCGGCCAATCGATTCGTCACGGCCGGGCGGTTGACGGTGGCCCACGAAGGCGTGTGCGAGTACGAACTGATCGACGTGGAGGGGGACATGGCCCGGACTGTGGCCCTGACCGTGCTGCGGTCGACCGGCATGCTGTCGCGCCTCGGCATGGCCTACCGGCCCTTCCCGGCCGGACCGCTGACGCACGTCGAGGGGTTGCAGATGCGCGGCAAGACGGTGACGCTGCACTACGCCCTGGCGCTGGACTGCGCCGACCCCTACGCGCTGGCCGACGACGTGTTGCTGCCGCTGGAGACGGTCTCGAGCCTCGGCGGCGGGACGCGGCCGGCGTCGGGGAGCGAGCTCAGCGTGGACGGCGCCGAGGTGAGCGCGCTGCACCGGGTGGCCGGGGTGCTCGAGGCCCGGGTCTTCAACCCGACCGCGGCGACGACGACGGTGTCGTTCGCCGGACGCTCGGGTTGGCTGGTCGACCTGCGGGGCTACCCGCTGGAGCCCTTCGAGGGCTCCTTCGATCTAGGTCCTTTCCGTATCGCCACGGCCCGGTTGCGCGACGACTGAGCCCGGGACCGGGGCTGGGACTGGGTCCGTGTCCGTGTCCGGGCCCGGGCTGGCGGCGCGGACGCGGGCGCCGTCGGCGCCGGCGTGGGCTTCGGGGCCGGTCCGGGTGGTCGACAACAGCCGCTCGCCGACACCGCGCAGTTCCTCGAGGTCGCGGAGCACTTCAGAGAGCCGTTCCCAGCGGACGTTGCGCCGGCGGTCCGCGGCGGCGCCGGCGCCGTCGGCCTCGTGACCGGCTCGCCCACACCACCAGAGCTGCACCCGGCCTAGGTCCTTCAGCAGCCGGGGCCGCAATGGTTGCCCCGTGAACTCCCCCGGCGCCTGCGCCATGAGGGCGGTGTGGAATTCATCCGACATGAGCACGGTGCCCGGATTCCCGATGTTGACGATCCGGTGCGCCAGGTTGACGGTCGGGCCGAAGTAGTCGCCGTCACGCAGCAGGACCGGACCGACGGACAAGCCGACGCGGACGTCGGACAGTAGGTCGTCGTCGGCGTAGGCGTCCGCCAGGTCGAGCCCGATGCGGGCGGCGTCGGCGACGTCGTCCACCACGAACATGACCTCGTCGCCGATCATCTTGACCACCCGGCCCCGGCTGGACGTGACGATGTCGTGCGAGATCTCCTCGAACCGCCGCACCACGGCCGCCAGCTCCTCGGTGCTCAGGTGCTGGCTGAGCAGGGTGAAGCCGACCATGTCGGCGAACCCGACGGCCAAGTCCGGGCTCTGACCCGGGGTCAGACCGTGGCTCCGCGCCACCATGTTGCGCTGGATGCCGGCGGACACCTGACGGCGCCACACGAACTCGAGCACCTTGGCCATCGCCGGGATGGTGACGTCGGCGACGCTGGCGAAGGCGTCGGCGGACAGGATGGGGTCGACCTCTTCGGCGCTCATGATGACGCCCGGCGCCAGCTCCGCTTCGGCGATGCGCGCCATGGACGAGCCGATCACCCGGGCCATCTGGAGCGCGGTGTCGGTGTCGGCCGCCCCGAGCGCCTGCAGGCCCTGATAGAGGCGGACCGCCTCGAGGTCGAGGTCGGTGAAGGCCCGGTCGTCATCGTCCACGCTCGGGAAGCCCAGCGCCCGCCAGAACCGCTCCAGCTTGTCGAGCGGGACTCCCGTCAGCTCCGCCACCTCGGAGCGGGTGTAGCGCCGGCGCGACGGGATGAGCATGCGGTCGGCCACGAAGAGGTCGATGACGCCGTCGGCCACCGCCTGGTCGATCTCCTCCTCGGTTGCCCCGTGCATGAGCAGGAGTTCGGTGACGTGGGCCAGCGCGGCGGCGCGGCGGGACTCGTCGGCAACATCTTCGGGCGCGTCCGGCTGGGCGTGGAAGATCCCGCTCATGTCGAGAGCCCCCGGAGAAGCGCCTCGTCCCACTCCGCCCGCGAGGGGCGTGCCATCAGGTTCATCAGCGCCTGCTTGGGTGAGCAGTGCCCCTCCACGATGGCCTCGACCTGCTCGGCGATGGGCATCTCGATGCCGGCACCCCGGGCCAGGCCGACCAGTGGCCCGGCGCTCTTCACACCTTCGGCCACCATCTGCATGCCGCCCACGATCTCTTGAAGCGACCTGCCTTCTCCGAGCGCGAAGCCGACCGAGCGGTTACGGCTCTTCGGGCTGGAGCAGGTCGCCACCAGGTCGCCCACGCCGGCCAGGCCCCCGAACGTGAGCACCTTGCCGCCCAGGGCCACGCCGAGGCGGCCCAGCTCGGCCAGGCCCCGGGTAATGAGGACGGCCCTTGTGTTGTCCCCGAGGCCGAGGCCGTCACCGATGCCGGCGGCGATGGCCATCACGTTCTTGGTGGCGCCGGCGATCTCGCACCCGACCACGTCGGTACCCATGTAGGTGCGGAACGTGCCCGTGTGCACCAGCGCCTGCACTCGCGTGGCCAGCGCCTCGTCGGACAGTGCCACCACGCAGGCCGCAGGATGCCCTTGGGCCACCTCGCGGGCCAGGTTGGGCCCGGTGAGCACCCCGGCCGGCATGCCCGGAAGCACCTCCTCGACGACCTGGGACATGCGGAGGTTGGTCCCCATCTCGATCCCCTTGGCCAGGCTCACGACGGCCTCCACGTCTTTGGCGAAGGGGCTGAGGTCGTTGAGCACGGCGCGGAACCCGTGCGAGGGGACGGCCATGAAGACGATACGGGCACCGTCGAGCGCCTCGGCCAGCGACGACGTCACGACGACCTCGTCCGGGATGCTGATGTCCGGCAGGTACGTCGCGTTCTGCCGCTCGGCTCGCATGGACTCGGCCAGCTCGGGCGACCGTGCCCACAGCGAAGTCGGGTGGGCGGTGCCCACGATGGTCGCCACGGCCGTGCCCCAGGAGCCGGCTCCGACGACTGTCACCCGATCGCTCATGGCCAAGAGACTATGGCGGGCCCGCGACGCCCTCCGCCCCCACCCGTACACTGTCGTGGTGTCCAGGGCGACCTTGCCGGCCCCGTGGGAACTGGGTGCGGACGTGCAGGTGGGCCCTGAGGTCGTCCTCATCCCCGTCAAGGCGTTCCACCAGGCCAAGCGACGACTCGGGCCCGCCTTGGCCGACCCCGACCGGGAGCGGCTCGTCCGGTCGATGGCGGCCCATGTCGTTGCCGCCTGCGCGCCCGTACGGGCGGCCGTCGTCTGCGACGACGAGGAGGTGGCGCGCTGGGCCACGGACCACGGCGCGCTCGTCATGTGGGAGCCCGGTCAGGGACTCAACGGCGCCGTACGGGCGGGCGTGCGGCGTCTGGCCCGTGCCGGCGTGCACTGGGTGACCGTCGCCCACGGGGATCTGCCGCGGGCCACAGGCCTCGGTGTGCTCCCGCCTTTCGAGGGCGTGACGCTCGTACCGGACCGGCGCGACGACGGCACCAACGTGCTGCGGCTGCCGGCCGCCAGCGACTTCCAGTTCGCCTACGGACCGGGGTCCTTCCGGGCCCACCGGGCCGAGGCGACGCGTCTCGGGTTGCCCGTGCGGGTGCTGCGCAAGCCCGACCTGGCCTACGACGTCGACTGGCCGGCCGACGTGGTCGAACTCGGCCGGCCGGCCTGACCGATCTCCTCGGGCGCGGAGCCGGGGGCCCGCAGGCCCCCGGTCTCACACGTTCCGAATGGAACGAAGCGCCTAGCGCCGCACCGCTCTCTTGCGAGCGGGGGCACGACGCACGGCCTTCTTGGCCGGCGCCCGCTTCTTGACAGCCTTGCGTGCGGTCGCCCGCTTCTTGGCCGGAGCCCGCTTCTTGACTGCCTTGCGTGCGGTCGCCCGCTTCTTGGCCGGAGCCCGCCTCTTGGTCGCCTTGCGAGCCGGAGCCCGCTTGGCGGCCTTCTTGGCCGGAGCCCTCTTGGCAGCCTTCCGAGCCGGAGCCCGCTTCTTGGTCGCCTTGCGTGCCGGAGCCCGCTTGGCGGCCTTCTTGGCCGGGGCCCGCTTCACAGCCTTCCGAGCCGGAGCCCGCTTGACGGCCTTCTTGGCCGGGGCGCGCTTGACTGCCTTCTTTGCTGGGGCCCGCTTTTTGGCGGCCTTTCTCGCCGGAGCCCTTCTCTTTGCGGCTACTGCCACAGGTGCACCTCCCTAGGAGCATGGTCACTGAATAGAGGTGCAGCCTGCGCCACGCCGAGGTCGACCACCCAACGTCGTGCGCACTGCCGCACCGATTCACTGTTGTTTTGACGAATGACTCTTCGCAGAGGCGTCATTGACGCACCTGCAATTCGCCACAACGTCCTTTCCACCCTCTGTACGACGTCGTGTCGATATGCGACTGCACGATGCGCAGACGCGTCGAAAGCGATCCGACTTCTTCGCTTTGCGCGCCACACATTGTCGTGTCGCAGCACATATCAACCCTCCCTCGAACTTCGGGTATACACATTCTTCTGTTGTCAACATGCTCAGGTCAAGCATTCTTTGTTCGCGCGGTCATTTTTGTGTCATTCGTGACCTTCGTTTGCGACCGTTCGACGCACTTCATTGAGACGCAATCTTGCGTGTGCACACGCCCCGTCACGATCGTTCGTCGCTGTATTCGCCGATATGTCCTCTGGAATTCTCGGTTCCTCAACGCAAACATCGATGGCATGCAACGTGACACTCATGCACATGTCACGGACGTCGATCCGTGCCTGAATTCGATCGCTGCACTGCGCGACATCCACCGAAATGCGCTCCACAGCATCTATGTTGGGATCGGTACAGATGGATGGGTGTGGGGTGGAGATCAGCGCGCGACGCTGGTGTTGGGCCCACCTCGCTCCGGAAAGACATCTTCCCTGGTCATACCCAATATTTTGCTGGCCGATGGACCGGTGGTCTCGACCTCGACCAAGCCCGATGTGATGCGGGCGACCGTGTCGGCGCGGTCACAGGACGGTTGGGCACTGCTCTACGACCCCACCGGCGAGGTGCGATGTCCACCGGGCGTCGAGCGTGTCGGCTGGTCGCCACTCACGACAGCCGCGAATTGGGATACGGCGGTGGCGACGGCCGACGCCATGGTCCGGTCGAGCAGAAGTGGTTCCGCGCACGGCGGGGAGCGACATTGGAACGAACGCGCCAGCGCGGTCCTCTCGACGCTCCTGCACGCTGCGGCCAACGAGGATCTGCCCATGGAGAGGGTCCTGAAGTGGATTGATCGCCACGATGGTGCCCCCGCCCTCGAAATTCTGTCCTCAGGCACGGGGACCGATGGTCCTGCGGCCGATCTGCTCTCCGGGATCGTGGCGACGGACGCCCGGGAGCAGTCGGGGATCTGGTCCACCGCATCAGGCGTGTTGGCCGCCTATCGCACGCAAGGAGCGATGGCGTCGACCAACGCTCCCGCTCTCGACTTCGACGAGTTCTGCGCCGGGACGAACACGCTGTACATCTGTTCGAGTGGCCGGCAACAGCTCCAATTCGCACCATTGGTCGTCGGCGCGCTGGGTGACGTGCGCGACGCCACCTACCGCCGGTCCCGCGACGGGTACGAGGGGCCACCCACACTCCTGGCGCTCGACGAGGTGGCCAACATCGCACCGATCCCCGACCTCCCGACCATGGTCAGCGAGGGCGGCGGGCAGGGACTCCTCGTCCTGGCCTGCCTGCAGGACCTGTCGCAGGCACGAAGCCGGTGGGGAGCGGAGGCGGACGGGTTCCTCTCGCTCTTCGGCACAACGGTCGTGCTGCGTGGCATCGCCGACACCGCCACCCTGCGCGACATCAGCGCCCTGGCCGGCGCCCACGACGTGACCACGACGTCGATCAGCCGCTCGGTCGGGCGTTGGGGCATGATCCGGCCCTCGACGTCGGTCAGCTCGCACCGCGAGGCGCGCCTGCCCGTCGACGCGGTGGCACGGGGTGGGCCAGGACAGGCGCTGGTGCTGGGTCCCGACAAGGACGTCCATTCGGTTCGCCTCACGCCGTCCCACGCGCATTCGCCCTGGCGTGAGCTGACCGTGGGCGCCCGCCAGGTGGGCCGCGAACCGCTCGGACGCTGAGTCGGTCACCGTCACCGGGACAGACCGAGCTCGACCTGTGGCACGTCGCGATAGCCGAGTCGAACTCGAGCCTCGTCCACGGTTCGGGTGGCACGGAGATGGTCAGCGAGGCGGGCGGGCGGGAGAGCCACCAGGGAGGCGCGGGAACCGTCGACGCCGAGTGGCTCCGCTGAGCGGGTCACCCCCCACCGTTCACGGTAGGCGTCGATCGTCCGGGCCGCGCCCAGCCACACCCCGTGATCGCCGGGGTCGACGGGCCGCGGTCCCAGCGTTTGGAGGAGATGGTTGGAGGGTGTGACGTCACGGCGGCGGTGCAACGGTTCGTCGACGCCGACGCCGACGCCCACGCCCGCCGAATCGCCGGCCGTGACCGGGACCCAACCCCGGACCACGCGGTCGAGCCCCTCGGCGGTGGCGCCGCTCGGTGCGGCGGTGGCCAAGGCCTCGACGACGTCCCTCCGGTGGGCGCCGCCGTGGGGGGTAAGCGAGAGCACGGCGCCGTAGCGGTGCTCGTCCAGCCGGGGCCGCGACTCCGTCGCCCTCTCGAGGACGGAGCCCAGGTCGGGTGGTCCGATGGCCGAGGCCCGCCGTGCCCACTCGCTCGCCAGCTCCGCGTAGGGGATGCCCGTCGCCTTGTCCGGCCGCGTGGACGCCCAGGCGATGCGACCGGCCCGGGCCGAGTGGCCGCCGACCTCGTGCAGCCGGCGGCGGATGTCGGCGGCCCGGGACGAGAACTCGCCCAGGAGCGCAGGCGCCAGGCCGGCGATCTCGGGCTGTCCCGAGGAGTTGGCCCAACGGACCCCGAGCGCGCTCGTCAATCCCGTGCGCAGGTGGGCCTCGTACACGGCGGAGGCGGCACGTCGGTGGGCATCGAGACCGCGCCAGTCGCAGGCGCTCCAGCGTCCGTCGGCCCCGTGCACCAGGTTGGCCATCACGACGTGTGAGTGCAGGTGCGGGTCGCCGTTGCGGTTTACCCCGTGCGTGAAGAGTCCGGCCGCCGCGCCCGATGTGGGCAGGACGACCCGGTCCTGACCCGATCGGCGCCGAGCGGTGACCCCGTGCGCCTCCAGGTAGGACAGCGCGCCCGCGACGGCGTCGGCGTGGCCGGCGACGACCTGCCGTGCCGTGTCCGGGCCGCCGAGGGCGTAGAGCACGCTGACCGACTTGGGCGCGCTCGAAGGTCAGATCGAACGCCGTCACCTGGACTCGGGGCGACCCGATGGGCTGCCCGGTGCCGGGATGGCGGCCGTCGAGAAGTCGGCGGAGCGAGTCGGGGTCGAGCGGGCCCTCGAGGCCCATGGCGTGGGCGGCCGTGCCGGCCCAGCGGGGCATCTCGGACACGGGCAGCTCGCGGGCGAGGTCGGACAGGTAGTAGTCGGCGCCGCCCCGGCGTACTCCGTGGATCCCGAGCATCCAGCTCCCCTCGTCGACTTGGCGCGGTGCGCGTCAAGTGGAGGAGAACGGTCGCCGTCGTGGGCGGCGTAGCTACGAGGGGCGGGTTCGGTCTCGACGAGGGGCAGTAGCTGTTCGATTGCTACATCAGGCGGGGCCAGCGGACTGTGCCCGTCGCGATCGTGGCGCTGCGGACGTGTGAGGCCCTAGCTGGCGCGGGGTGCACCCAGGGCCATCCGGATGGAACTGGCGTCAGGTCTTTACGTCGGCGCGCCGCAGCTCGACGACCGGAATGATCCGGTCCGTCGACTTCTCGTAGTCGGCGAAACCGGGCATCTTGGTCTTCTGCTCGTCCCAGATCCGCTCCCGCTCGGCGCCGGTGACGGGCGTGGCGACGGCGTCGAAGCGCTTGTCGCCGAACTCGACCCCGACCTCCGGGTGGGCGAGCAGGTTGTGGTACCAGTCGGGGTTGGTCGGCGCCCCCGCCTTGGAGGCGAAGACGTAGAGGAGGTCGCCCTCGGGCAGCGCCGCCAGCGGGTTCACGCGTTTCTGGCCGGACTTGGCGCCCGTCGTGGTCAGCAGGACGATGGGAGCTCCGGCGAATCCGCCGCCGACCGCTCCCTTGTTGGCGCGGAACTCCTCGATGATCGCTTGATTGAAGTCATTCATCTGGCTCATAGGCCCGACGCTACCGGTGGGCCCCGGGCCTTCGGACGGCCGCAGGCGACCGAGCCGACGAGCCGACGAGACGACGAGACGAGACGAGACGGGCGCCTGGCTCAGTCCCGGTAGCGGGCCAGCACTCTGCGGGCGGCGTCGGCGACCAGTCCGGTCATCTCGGGCGGGCTGACGACACGGGCCGACGGACCCAGCTGGAGCAGGAGTCGCTCGAACCAGGCCATGCCCGTCACCTCCACGACGACGTCGGTGGCCGTGCCGTCCTCGGCGCGGCGCAATGTGCGCACCGGAACCGACTCGGCCACCCACTGGGCGTCCGGGCCGAGCTGCAGGTGGACCTCCAGCGCACTGGGGCCCGGCAGGAACATGTCCTCCATCGGCCGGGGGCGGCGGGCGTCCGTCTCGACGGGCTGGTCGAGCTGGCGGGCCTCGACGATCCGGTCCACCCGGAACCGGCGCATGTCGCCGGCCCGGTGGCAGAACCCGTCGAGGTACCAGTGCCCGTCGACTGTGATCACCTGCACCGGCTCGACGGTGCGCGTCGTCAGCTCGTCACGCGAGGCGGAGAGATACTCGATCTCGAGCGCCTGGCCGGCGTCGAGCGCGTCGCGGATGACCGGGAGGTTCGCTGGCGCATCGACGTCGAGCCCGACCGCCTCGCGGGACCCGAGCGCGGCATCCAGCTTGGCCAGGGCGCGGCGCAGGGCGTCGTCTTCGGAGCCGGGGACGGCGAGCAGGAAGCGCGCCGATGCGGCGACGGCGAAGCCCTCCGCCGGCGTGAGGCGACGCGGGCGGGCGTACTCCCTGGGCAGGAAGGCGCGCACCGAGTGCTCGGACACCTCGATCTCCATCAGTGTGTCCGGCGTGTAGGGCGGCGTGCCGCAGCAGGCGGCCAGCTCCAGCTCGGCTACGAGCTCCTGCTCGTCCATGCCGAAGCGCTGCGCGATCTCGGCCGTGGGCGCCTGCCCCACTTGGGCCAGCCAGCCGATCACGGCCAGGAGGCGACGCAGGCGGCGGCTGGTCTCGGCGCCCGGGGCGGCGCGGGGCGCGGCGGCGGGCGGTTCGTGCGAGGCGGTGGCGGCGGCGCGGGCGTCGGGCGTCCACGACTCGTCGGACAGCGGCGGCATGGGTTCGGTGAGGCGCTCGAGCCAGTCGACCATCTCCTTGCGGAAGGACGCCGGCTCTGTGATCACGGCGTGATCGAGCAGGCCGAGCACCCAGGAGCGGATGGAGGCGAACGAGGACACGCCCAGAGCCAGATCGACCGCCCCGTCCTCGTGGCGCGCCACCACCTTGTCCTCCCCCACCTCGTCGGCCACGCGACGGGAGAGCGGCGCGTCGACGCGGATCCGCATCTCGACCCGGTTCTCCCCCTCCGCCTGCCAGGGCTCCTCGGGCAGCGCCGCCTCCACGTCGATGTCCGCGGGCACGACCACGTCACCGAGTTCGGCGCGGGTCACGTCGCCTTCGATCCGGTCCACCCGGAACGTGCGCACGGCGTCGCGATCGATGTCGAAGGCCACCAGGTACCAGTGCCCGAAGCGGAACCACAGTCCGACCGGGGCGACATGGCGCTGCTCGGCGCGGTAGGAGAAGGACGCCGCGGCACGCGTGCGCACGGCCTCGAACAGCTCGATGAGGGCCGCCGGGGGGACGAGGGCGGCGATCGGGCGGACGTCACCCAGACCCGCCGCGCCAAGCTTGAGCAGCGCATCCCGACCACTAGGATCGCCCAGGTGAACGCCGGCGACGGCGAGATGGAGCGCCACCTGCTCGTCGGGCTCGAGGTCCAGATCGGGCAGGTAGAACGACTCGCGTTCGATGCGGTACCCGTACTGCTCGTGGCCCGGCAGGCGCTGCGTGAGCACCGGGATGCCCTCGTCGCGCAGGAGGCGCTTGTCGCGTTCGAAGGCCTGGCGGCGGGCGGCGTGCTCGGCGGGGTAACCAGGAACCTGGTGCGCGATGGCGTCGAGCGTCAGCGGCTGCTCCGCCTCGAGCAGCACCAGGACGAGATCGGTCACACGTTCGAGCCGATCGAGCTTCGGGGGCGCCTCCATCGGCCAGAGCCTACGGCGGCGGGTGCGGCATGATCGCCGCCACGCACCCCTTCGACTGGCACCTCCACCTGGTCTGGCTCCTGGCCTTCCCGCTGGTGGT
This sequence comes from uncultured Acidimicrobiaceae bacterium, assembly GCA_963807775.1. Classification (GTDB taxonomy): domain Bacteria; phylum Actinomycetota; class Acidimicrobiia; order Acidimicrobiales; family RAAP-2; genus Bog-473. The sequence continues at coordinate 68,056 of CAWECY010000001.1, forward strand.
GGGGGCGTACCTGTGGGCGACGCACCGGGAGGGCTGGGAGGCGACGGGGCGGCAGCGATTCCTCTTTATCGGCGGCATGGTCGTCCTGGTGGCGGCCGTCACGTGGCCGCTCGGGGACCTGGCCGCCCACTGGCTGCTCATGGCGCTGGTCCTCCAACGGTTGCTCTTGACGCTGGCCGTGCCGCCGCTGCTGGTCTTGGGGCTGCCCCGACCGCTGCTGGCCCGGCTCACCCGGCCGGCGGCGGTGGACGCCGTGCTGCGTGTGGCCGTGCGACCGCTGCCCGCCGTGGCCATCGTGACCGTGGTGGCGGTGGGCACCCTGACCACCGGGATGGTGGATCTGGCGGCCCGGTCCGACGTGGCCCGGGTGGTGGTCGAGCTGGTGGTGCTGGCCTCGGGATTCGTCCTGTGGGCGCCGGTGCTGAGCGAGCTGCCCGGGGCGCCCCGCCTGTCGTCGATGGGGCGGGGGGGCTACCTGATCGTGCAGTCGATCGTGCCCAGCTTCCTCTCCATCGTGTGGATCTTCGCCCGGCACTCCTTGTATCCACCCTTCACGCACAACGGGACGGTGGTGGGCTTGTCGCCGTTGTTGGACCAGCAGCTGGCCGGGTTCCTGGCCAAGCTCTCGACGATCGCCGTGCTGTGGACGGTGGCGTTCGTGATCATGATGCGGGCCCAGGGGGACGACGACGGGGGCAGCGGGTCCGGGGAGCCGCTCATGTGGTCGGACGTGCAGCGGGAGATCGAGCGGGCGGACCGGCGGGAGCGCCGGCAGCGATCGGTGTGGCGGCCGCCGGCGACGCGATGATGCGGCGTGGCGGGGGCGTGGCGTCGTCGGCGTCGGGCGTCCGATGCGGTAGACAATGGGCGTATGGGCAACGCGGTGATGGTCCGTGTCCGCCGCCGAGCGGACGCCACGAGACGAGCGACGGCGCCGTCTCGGGCAGAACTTCCTCCAGCCTGATCTCGCCGGCGCCATCGTCGACGACGCCGGGTTCGATCCCGACGATCTGGTCGTCGAGATCGGGCCAGGGCGTGGCGTCTGCACGTTCGCCCTGGCCGGCCGGGGCCTGCGCGTCGTCGCGGTCGAGAAGGACCCGCACTGGGCCGACGCCCTGCGCCTCCAGGTACGACGCCGTGGGCTGGCCGACCGGGTGGCGGTCGTGCACTGCGACGCCCTGCGCTACCGGCTGCCCCGCCGCGACCGGCCCTTCCGCGTCTTCAGCTCGCTCCCCTTCGGCGCCACCACCGCCTTCCTGCGTCACCTGCTCGACGACGCGTCGGGAAGCGGCCTGCAGCGAGCCGACCTCGTCGTCCAGTGGGAGGTGGCACGCAAGCGCGCCGCCCTGCCGCCCAGCACCATGCTCTCGGCGTCGTGGGCCCCGTGGTGGACGTTCGAGCTCGGGCGCCGACTACCGGCCACGTCGTTCCGCCCCGTGCCGGCGGTCGACGCCGCCGTGCTGCAGGTGACGCGTCGGGCGCCGCCGCTCTTGCCCGAGCACCTGGTAGCCGGTTACGTCGACTTCGTGCACCGGACGTGGGCGCCGGACGCCGGACGCCGCCGCCGCCAATAGGGGCCCACGAACGAGGCGGTAGCGTCTCGTCCCCGTATGGAAGAGGCCTGGATGGTGCCCGACGTCTACCTGCTGACCGATGGCACCGACGGGCCCATCGCCGTCCCCCATCTGGAGCTCACCTTCATGCGGGCCGGACTCGAGCTCGAGAAGGCCGACGGCGAGGCGGTGTGGAACAGCGGCTGGTCGGACCTGGAGGAGATGTCACCCGTCGAGCGCTCGGTCCTGCCCGACGGCCGTGAGGGTGTGGTCATGCTGGTGGTCGAGCGGGGCCGCCACCGCCGGCACCGCTTCGTGCTGGCCACCTCCGACGCCGCGGCCACCGAGGCCTCCATCCGGGGCCTGGCCCGCGCCCACGGGCTGCGGACGAACCAGCCCAAGCGGGCGGTCTCACGTGCGCTGAACGTCGCCATCGTCGGGGTGGCGGCGGTGGCCATGACGCTGCTGCTGCTCCAGGCCGCCCACGTCATCCACCTTTGAGGGCCCGGAACGGCGCCGATCGGCCGCCCGTCCCGGCCCGAGCCGTCAGGCCAGCGACGCGCTCCGCAGCTCGTCCAAGGACAGCTCAGCGGTCTGGTTGCCGCCGCACTGGGGGCACTGCTCCACGTGGCGCCACGAGCGCAGCAGCCGCGTCCCCTCGGGGTTGAGCAGGACGACGAACGACTCGGAGATCGGGTCGATCTCGAGCCCGTAGTACGAGCGCCACGCCGTCGTCGCCGAGGGCGCGTCCAGCGCCAGGCCCTTCAGGACGCGACGGAAACGCAGCCGATCCGTGTCGAAGATCCAAGTGCTGTGGCAGGACTCGAGGACGAAGAGGGAGTCTTCTGTGGGGGGGACCACACGCTGATCATGCCCGATTCAGAGCCCAATTCGGTCAAGAATCCCCCTCATCTTCGTTACGAACTGGTGACAATTTGTGTTTGCCCAGTTGGCATCCCTATTGCGGTCCGGCGTCGTGTTTCCGCCCTATCACCAACTCCCGTTTCGTACAGAGCTGGCGGAGCACGGCGCACAGCACGATACGGCTGTCAGCAGGGTCGATGACCTGATCGATCAATCCTCGCTCCGACGCCGGCCAGGGGTTGAGGTAGGTCTCTTCGTAGGAGGCCTCCCGGTCGGTCCGCTCCCCCGCCTCGATCCCCCGGTACAAGATCTGCACCGCTCCCGAAGCCCCCATCACCGCCACCTCGGCTCCGGGCCAGGCCAGACACACGTCGTTGCCGATGCCCCTCGAGTCCATGACGATGTAGGCCCCGCCGAACGCCTTGCGCAGGATCAGGCACAGCCGGGGCACGGTGGCCTGGGCGTACGCAAAAGCGAGCTCGGCGCCGTGGCGGATCATCCCCCGCCACTCCAGGTCCTTCCCGGGCAGGAAGCCCGGCGTGTCGACCAGGCTCACGATGGGGAGGTTGAAGGCGTCGCACAGCCGCACGAAGCGGGCGCCCTTCTGCGACGCCGCGATGTCCAGCGTCCCGGCCAGGATCCGGGGCTGGTTGGCCACGAAGCCCACCGGGATCCCGCCCAAGCGCCCGAAGGCGGTCACCAGCTGCCCGGCCCACCGCGGCCACAGCTCCCGGAACTCGCCGTCGTCGCACAGCGCCCGCACCACGTCCCGGGCGTCGTAGGTGGCCGCCTTGCGGTCGGGGATGGTGGTGCGCAGCTCGGGCGTGGGCCGCAGCACCGAGTCGCTCATGAGGGCTACGGGTGGGATCTCGTCGGTGTTCGACGGCAGGTACTCGAGCAGCTCCGCCACGGCGCCATCGACATCGTCCGACTCCACGGCGCACAGCCCACTCGACGTGGCGTGGACCGCCGTCCCGCCCAGCTCCGCCAGCCCCACCCGGATACCCGTGAAATCCGCCACCATCTGCGGCCCCGACACGAAGGCGACCGCCTCCGAGCTCATGACGACCAGGTCCGCCAGCCCGAGCAGCAGCGCCGGCCCCGACACCACCGGCCCGGTGGCCGCCGCGATCACCGGCACTTGGCCGCTGCAGCGCGACAGCGCCGCCGCCGCCTGCCCCCATCCGTGCAGTGAGGCCACGCCGTCGTGCACGTCCGCCCCGCTCGATACGACGAAGAACACGAACGGCATCCCGAGGTTCCGGGCCTGGTCCGCCGCCTCGGCCAGCCGCACACCGTCGGCGTGGGTGATGGCGCCCCGCCGCATCGACCCGAGCGCCCGGCAGACGACCACGTTGCGCCCGCCCATGCGCCCCACCACCGACGTGACGGCGCCGACGATCCCCTTGCCGACGTCTGCCGCGTCCTCCGACCGGGTGATCGTCATCAAAAAGGAATGTACAACCGCCCCCGCCCCCGACGACCGTTCACCCCACCATGGGGCCCACCAACACCGCCGCCGCCACCACCGCCACCGGGCTCACCTTCGACGTGCCGACGCTCGGGCTCTCCGAAGTGGCCGCCATGTCCACTGACGAGCTCAAAGAGGTGCTCACCGAGTCGGCCACGGCCCAGGCCGCCCTGGCGGGCCTCATCGCGCTGGCCCTGGCCGAGCTGGCGCGGCGCCAGGGCTTCCGCGACGACGGCGCCACCTCGGTCGAGGCCTGGATGGTGGAGCGCACCGGGGTGGGCCCCTCCAGCGCCCGCACCTTGGCCCGGGTCGGCGAGGACCTCTTCGACCTGCCGCACCTGAGCGGGGCGCTGTGCAGCGGGGTGCTGCCCTTGGACAAGGTGCGCACCGTGGCCGGGGTGGCCACCCCCGAGACCGACGCCGCCTGGGCCGCCGCCGCGGCCGAGCACTCGGTGCGTGACCTGGCCGAGCTGGTGCGCACGCAGCGTCCCCCCACCCGAGAGGACTCCGACAAGGAGCACGAGACCCGCTCGGTGCGCTTCAACGAGGCGACGCGCACCATGACGGCGGGGCTGCCCGCCGAGTCCTTCGCCGAGGTGCGGGCGTGCCTCGAGGCCCGGGCCAAGGCCATCCCCTCCGACGGCGAGACGCCGTGGGACCAGCGCCTGGCCGACGCCTTGGTGTCCTTGGTGCGCTCGGGCGGTGACGCCCAGGCTGGCCCGTCGCGCTCGCCCTACATCCTGGTCGCCCACGCCCCCCTCGACACCCTGCTCGGCGACTCGGAGCGCTGCGGCGAGCTCGAACGGGGCGGGCTGATCAGCGCGGATGTGGTGCGGCGCCTGGCCTGTGAGGCCCGGGTCATCGTGGCCCTCGACGACGACGCCGGCCACACCGTCTACGAGGGGCACCAGAGCCGAGACGCCACGCCCACCCAGCGCCGTGAGCTGATGCGCCGAGACCGCCACTGTCGCTTCCCGGGCTGTCGCCATGTGCTCTTCACCGTGGCGCACCACGTGCGCTTTTGGAGCCCACCTGACCGCGGCCCGACCGACATGGACAATTTGGCCCTGATGTGCAGATACCACCACGACCTGATCCACAGCTCCACGGTGGGCTGCGCGCGTCCGCGGTGACCCCAACGTCGAGCTCACCTTCACCAGCCCGAGCGGGCGGGTCACGACCTCGCGCCCCTCACCGCTGTGGACCAGGGTGACGGCGCCCGCGGCGCGGGGGCCAACACGGGAGAAAGAACCGGGCGAAGCTACAGGTGATTGACTTCGGACCGGCGCCAGGGGCCGGACCGTCCACCTGACTTCTCCCACACCGCCAGGTGCTCGACCGTCATGGTGCGATCGGATGACTTGCACATGTCGTAGACCGTCAGAGCCGCCACGGCGCACGCCGTCATGGCCTCCATCTCCACGCCCGTCCGGTCGACCGTCTCGACCTGGGCCTCGACCTCGACGTAGTCGTCGCCGATGGAGAAGTTGACGTTGATCGACCCGACGAGCACCGGGTGGCACATCGGGATCAGCTCCGCCGTGCGCTTGGCTGCCTGAATCCCAGCGATCCGGGCCGCCGCCAGCACGTCGCCCTTGGTAATGGCGTTGTTGGCCACCTTGGTCGTCGTTTCAGGCAGCATCGAGACCCGGCAGCGCGCCAAGGCCCGGCGATGCGTGGGCTCACGGGGTGTGACATCGACCATGCGGGCGCCACCCAGCGGGTCGAGATTGGCCAGCATGCGGTCGGACACGAGCAGTGAGTCTACGACCTGGGGTCGCTGCCGTCCGGCGTTGTTGCCCTGCCCGGACGGGTAGACTTAGCAGTCAACGGCAGAGAGTGCCAACCGCTGCCCGATGAGTGTCAACGGAGGAGTCCATTGCCGACCTACGAATACGCCTGCACGGCATGCGGGCACCGGCTCGAGGCCGTCCAGAGCTTCTCCGACGACCCCCTGACCGAGTGCCCCGAGTGTGGCGCCGCGCTGCGCAAGGTCTACGGCGCCGTCGGCATCGTCCTCAAGGGCAGCGGCTTCTACAAGACCGACTCCCGGGCGGCTGCCAGCTCAAACGGCAACGGCTCGAACGGGAAGAAGAGCGAGAGCACCGAGAGCACGTCCGGGGATTCTTCCTCCAAGGACTCCTCGTCGACCACCAGCAAGCCCGAGTCCGCCCCCGCCTCCTCCGGCTCATCCGCCGGGGACAGCTCGGCCAAGAAGGACACCAAGTCGGCCGCCCCGGCCGCCAGCTGACGAGGACGCCCCCGGCGGATCCGGGAACGGTGCTGTAGCGGGAGTTACTCGCCGCTCAACTGCATGTCAGCGATGGCGAGTGTCTGGCCTGCGGCCGAGCCGGGCAGCCAGCGCAGGTCTCTGCCGATCTGGACGACCGATTGCAGCATGCGCTGCATGGTGGACGCGACCGTGGCCTCGCGCACCGGCTCGGCCAGGACTCCGCCCCTGATCATCAGCCCTTCGGCTCCGACCGAGAAATCACCACTCACCGGGTTGACCCCCGAGTGGATGCCCGAAACCGACTGCACGTAGACGCCCTCGGAGACGGCGCCGAGGATCTCGTCGGCGCCGAGGTCACCAGGAGAGAGGATGAGGGCGCGACAGCCGGCCGACGGTGTGCCGGCGAACCCGCCCCGCATGGCCGAGCCGGTCGACGCCATGCCCGCCCGGCGGCCCGAGACGGTGTCGAAGACGAACATGCGCAAGATGCCGTCTGCGATCAGGACGTTACGCCGACAGGCCAGGCCCTCGCCGTCGTGGGACGCCGCGCCGTAGGCCCGGGTGTCGGTGGGATCGTCCACCAGGGTCACGGTGGGAGCGGCCACGGTCTCGCCGATGCGGCCGGCGAAGAAGGAGCGCCCCTTGACCACCGCCTCTCCGGACAGCGCTGAGGCGATCACACTGACGAGCGTCGACACCACCCGCGGGTCGAAGACGACCGTGCAACGCGACGAGCGCGGCTTGGTGGCGCCGATCATCCTCACGGCACGGACGACGGCGTCATCCATGGCCTCGTCGGGGATGAGCTCGCCGGGACCCCGGCCGACGGTGAACCCTGTCCCGGTCTGCGTCTCCGCACCCTCGCCTGCGATGGCATCGACCGAGAGGAACACGTTCGTGCGCCGGCGCGACGACGAGATCCCGGTCGTCGATACCAGGGCTACCTCGACCCGGCTGTCCGAGTAGTCGGCCGAGGAGACTTGGCGGACGCGGGGGTCAGCCCGCCTGGTGGCCCGCTCGAGCTCGACGGCGAGGGCGACCTTCTTCTCCATCGGTGTCGACGCCACCGCGTCGTCCCACAGGTCGAGCTCGGACGCGGCGACGCCGTCCGGCTCGGCCAGCACCACGTCCGGGTCCGGTGTGGCGAACCGTGCGTTGTCACGGGCGTCAGCCAACGTGGCGGCGATCACGTCGGGATCGAGTGATCCGGCCCAGGCGAAGCCCATCCGGCTGCCCTCATCGGCCTGCCCGGCCACCAGCAAGCGGATGCCCACACCCGACGAGTCGGCGGAGGTCAGCGACTCCACCTCCCCCTCGTAGGCCCGCACCTCGGTCTCGGTGCCTCGGGTGACGTAGACCTCCATCCCCTCGGCATCGCGCGCCTGGGCCACGACCGAAGTGGCCAGCTCGAGCAGGTCGTCGCGGTCGGTCACGCCGTGCCCCCGAGCGTGACGCCCGTGATGCGCAGCGTGGCCTGCCCACAGCCCACGGGCACCGACTGTCCGTCTTTGCCGCAGGTGCCCGGCGTCATGTCGAAGTCGGTGGCGACGGCGTCGATCCGCCGGAGCACCTCGGGGCCGTTGCCGATCAGGTTGGCGTCGCGCAGCGGCTCGGTGATGCGCCCGTTCTCAATGAGGTAGGCCTCTGTCGTGCCGAAGACGAAGTCACCGGTGGCGGTGTTCACCTGCCCGCCCCCCAGCTTCTTCACGTAGACGCCGGTGGGCGTCTGGGCGACGATCTCGTCGGGGTCCTCGGTGCCGGCCAACAAGTAGGTGTTGGTCATGCGCACCATCGGCAGGTGTTGGTAGCTCTGCCGGCGGCCGTTGCCCGATGACTTGCGGCCCTCCTTCCGCGCCCGGAGCCAGTCCCACATGTAGTCGGTCAGGACACCGTTCTCGATCAACACGTTGCGGCCCGGCGGGCACCCCTCGTCGTCGACAGCGAAGTTGCCCCACTCCCCGAGTACCGTGCCGTCGTCGACCAACGTGACGAGCGGGCTGGCCACCAACTCGCCGACGCGGCCGGTATAGACAGAGGCGTCCTTGAGGATGTGATCGGCCTCGAGCCCGTGACCACAGGCCTCGTGGAAGAGGATGCCGCCGCTCCCGCCCGCCAGCACGATCGGTACCTCGCCCGAGGGAGCCGGGCGGGCGGACAGCTTGGCCAGGGCCCGGGCGGCGGCGCGCTCGGCGATCCCCTCGACAGCGTTGCGCTCGAAGATCTCGAAGCCCTCCGTGCGGGCGAGCGATTCGTGGCCTGTCTGCATGCCGGTGTCGCCGTTGGCCACGCAGACCACGTTGAAACGCGTCCGGATCTGGTCGTCCTGGGCCAGGAGACCGTCGGAGTTGGCGATCAGGACCCGGCGGCGGCTGTCCCCGCAGCCGACCGCCACCTGGGCGACGGCGCTGCCGGACGAGCGGGCGGCCTCGTCGGCCCGGGTGAGGAGCTCGAGCTTGCGCGCCTTGTCGACGGTCTCCGGGGGCGTGCGGTCGCCGTGATCGTGGAAGGAGAGGGGGCCGAGCGCCACCGTGCGTACGCCGGCGCCGCCCTGGCGGGCGACCGCGGCGGCCGCCCGGGCGGCGGCCAACAGCCCCGGCTCGCTCAGGTCCGCCGTATGGGCGAAGCCGGTCGTCTCACCGTCGACCACCCGGATCCCGGCGCCGCGCGAGCGGCCCGAGGAGAGCTCCTCGACCCGCCGGTCGTCGAGCGTGGCGCCGGCAGAGACGGCGTCCTCGGCGAACACCTCGGCCATGTCACCACCCCCGACCAGCGCGGTGGAGAGGACGCGTTCGAGCACGTCAGGGTCGATGAGGGCAGTATCGGTCACGGCGGTATCGTAATCGTCGTGCCCGAAAGTCCCTCCGAGTCGCAGACGGCCGCGGGACACGGGCCACACGCCGGATTGAGCGCCCAACTGGAGCTGACCGTGGAGGAGAGCGACACGGCGGAGGCCTTCCGCTCGGGTGACGTCCCGGTGCTGGCCACGCCCCGCCTCATCGCGCTGTGCGAGGAGGCCACCTGCCGCGCCACGGACGACCACCTGACCCGGGCGCAGGCGAGTGTGGCCACGCGGGTGCAGTTCGACCACCTGGCTCCGGTGGCCATCGGAGGGGTGGTGCTGGCCGAGGCCACACTGGTCAAGGTGGAGGGACGGCGCCTGACCTTCACGGTGTCGGCCGCCCGGTTGGAGGGTGGCGGCGGCGGCCTCGTGGGGGCGGGCAGGGTCACCCGCGTCGTCCTCGACCGTTCCGCGTTCCTGGCCAAGGCGGGCGCATCGGACACGCCCTGAGCGCGACCCCCTCGGACGCCACAGACGCCACGGACGCCACCGACCCTGGAGCGTCGGACGTGGTGGGGGCGGCGGACGGGAAGAGCCCGCGGTTGCTGGCGGGGGCGGGGCCGGTGGTGGCGTCGTTCGTCACCTTCGGCCTCTTCTGGGGCAGCTGGGCCGTCATGCTGTTCTACATCCAGCACGCGTACGGGTTGAGCGACGGCGAGTTGGGTGTGCTGTTGGCGGTGGCGGTGGCGGTGGCGGGCGCATCGAGCGCGGTCACGGCGCATCTGGCCGACCGGGTCGGGGCACGGCGGCTGCTGTGGATCGCTCTGCTCGCCTGGGCCGTCCTGCTGTGCGGGCTGGCGCTGACGCGGCAGCGGTGGGTCTTCGAGGTCGTGCTGGTGCCCGTCATGATCGCCGGCGGCAGCATCGACACGGCGATGAACGCCGAGGCGTCGCACCGGCTCATCGGCAAGCCGTCCGCTCTGGTGCGCCTGCACGCGCTCTTCAACACGGGCGCCCTGTGCGGGGCGGCGGTGGCCGGCGTGGTGATCCATGCCGGCGTGTCGTGGCGCTGGATGTGGCCGGCCATCGCCGTCGTGGGTCTGGCGGTCGGGGTGTGGGCCGCCGCCACCGATTCCGGCGCGCCCTTGGCGGTGGACACAGCCGGAGAAGCAGGCGGTGAAGGGGCACGGGCGAGGCACCCGTGGCGGCGCTTGCGCAGGGAGGGTCTGGTGGCGTTGCTCTTCGTGTTCGCGCTGGCCGAGGTGACCGAGGGCGGCGTGGACACGTGGGGCGTGCTGTACCTGCGCAACCATCTGGCGACCGGCGTGTTGCTGGGGGCCGGGGCGTATGTGGTGGGGCAGCTGATGGCGGTGACCACCCGGGGTGCCGGCAGCCCGTTGCTCGGGCGGCTGTCGACGCGGCACGCGCTGATCACGGGCGGGTGTGTCGCGGGGGCGGGCATCCTGCTCGAGTCGCTGACGTCGCTCTCGGGCGTGGCCGCCCTGGGGCTGGCGCTCGGGGCAGGGGGCGCATCGCTGTTCTGGCCGTTGGTCATGTCGACGGTGAGCCGGCTGGCCAGCCAGGTGGTCAGCGCGGTGGGGACGTTCACGGCGGCGGGCTACATCGGGTGGGTGGCCGGGGCGCCGATCGTGGGGTGGGTGTCGCAGACGCTGGGCGCGGCGCACGGGCTGCAGGTACTGGCGGCGGCGTCATTCGGGGTGGCCGTGTGCACGTTGTTCGTGCCGGCGGGGCCCGTCCGGCGGGGGGCCGCCCGAAGTGCCGCGGGCGGGGGCGGAGGGTAGCGTGGAGTGACCGCCATGATCCTTCCGAGTATCGAGACGCCCGGCGACGTGAAGGGCCTGAATCCTGAGGAACTCGCCGAATTGTGCGAGGAGATCAGGACTTTCATCGTCGACACGGTGACGACGACGGGTGGGCATCTTGGCTCGAACCTGGGGGCGGTCGAGCTGACGCTGGCGTTGCACCGGGTGTTCGACTCGCCCCGTGACGTCATCCTGTGGGACACCGGGCACCAGGCCTACGTGCACAAGCTGATGACCGGGCGGCGCTACGGCTTCAAGACCCTGAAACAGGCGGGCGGGATGAGCGGGTACCCGAACCGGTCGGAGTCCGAGCACGACTGGATCGAGAACAGCCACGCCTCGACGGCGCTGTCCTACGCGCACGGGATCGCCAACGGCTTTCAGCTGCGTGGCATCGGGGGCGAGCGGCGGGTGGTGGCGGTGGTGGGTGACGGTGCGCTGACCGGCGGGATGGCCTACGAGGCTTTGAACAACCTTGGGCACTCGGGGCGGCGGGTCGTGATCGTGCTGAACGACAACGGTCGTTCGTACGCGCCGACGGTGTCGCACTTGTCGCAGCCTTTGACGTCTTTGCGGTTGAACCCGACGTACACGGCGGCTCGGGAGCGGTTCCGTCTGCGTCTTCGTGAGCTGCCCGCGTTGGGCGAGCTGGCGTATTCGGGCGTGCACTCGGTGACGTCCGCCTTGCGCGAGATGGTGGCGCCGCACACCTTTTTCGAGGCTTTGGGGGTGCGGTACGCCGGGCCGATCGACGGGCACGACATCGAGCACATGGAGCAGGCCTTCTTGCACGCGGCCACGTGGGACGGGCCCATCGTCGTGCACGTCCTGACGCAGAAGGGCCGCGGGTACGCGCCCGCCGAGGAGGACGACGTCCAGCGGCTGCACGACGTGAAGGCGACCAAGCCGGTCGCGTTGGAGAACACGGTGGGGAGCTCGGCCGGGCGGGCCGTCGGTGGCTCGAGCGGGTCAGACTCGGGTGGCGTGTCGGCGCTCGAGGCGGTGGTAGACGTGGACGGGGGCGTCGACGGGGGCGTCGACGGGGACCGGTTGCCGGCGGTGGCGCGGGCGGCGACCTACGGGGAGGCGTTCTCCGCGTGCCCTGCTGGCCGTGGCCGAGGACGACCCGCGGGTGGTGGCGCTGACGGCCGCCATGCCGGGCCCGACGGGGTTGCTGCCGTTCCAGGCCCGCTTCCCCGACCGCTTCTTCGACGTCGGGATCGCCGAGCAGCACGAGGCGACATCGGCCGCCGGCATGGCCATGACGGGGCTGCGCCCGGTGGTGGCCGTCTACTCGACGTTCTGGAGCCGGGCCTTCGACCAGGCCAACCTCGATGTGGGCCTGCACGCCTTGCCGGTGGTGTTCGTGCTGGACCGCGCCGGCATCACGGGCGACGACGGGCCGAGCCATCACGGGACCCTGGACCTGGCGCTGGCGCTGGCCATCCCGGGCATGACGGTGTTCGCGCCGTCGGCGGCCGAGGAGATTGAGCCGATGCTGCGCGCGGCGCTGGAGCTGCCGGGGCCCTCGACCATCCGCTTCCCCAAGACGGCGCCGCGGCACATCGACCCCGTGGATGTCGGCGCCGGCTTGACGGCGTCGCGGCTGCGGGAAGCCGACGGTTCGGTGTGCCTGCTGGGCGTGGGCAAGCTGGTGGAGGCGTGCCTGGAGGCGGCGTCGAAATTGGCGGCCGACGGGGTCGAGGCCACGGTGTGGGACACCCGGGTGGTCGCACCGCCGGACACTGACATGCTGGCGGACGCGGCCCGCCATGCGCTGGTGGTGACGGCGGAAGACGGCGTGCGCCACGGCGGGGCGGGGGCCTTCCTGATCGACGCCATAGCCGCTCTGGCCGAGTCCGAAGGTCTCCCCATGCCGGCGACGAGGGTGCTCGGGATCCCCCGCCAGCATCTGGCGCAGGGCCGAGCCGACGACATCCTGGCCAGCCTCGGGTTGGACGGGCCCGGCATCGCCGAGAGCGTGCGGCGGGCCCGGATCAACATGGCGGCCGACGTGCCGCGGCGATAGCTCCGGTCGCCAGTCGCCGGTCGCCGGTCGCTCAGGCCCGATTGGCGCCGTTCTGCCGGACGAAGTCGTTGACGGCGTAATACGCCTCGATTGACTCGCCGGCGTCGCCCCAGAAGCCCTCCTGCACATCGTGGGCCATCTTCCCCTTGGCCACGAAGTGGTTGTTGACGTCGGTGATCTCGAGCTCGCCCCGGCCCGACGGCACGAGGTCTTCAATGATGTCGAAGACACCCGCCTCGTAGCAGTAGATGCCCGTGACGCAGTAGTCGGAGGCCGGCTCCTCGGGCTTCTCCTCGATGTGGACCACCCGCCCGTCCTGGCCGAAGACGGGAACGCCGAGGTGACGCAGGTGCTCGGGTTCGGTGACGCGCGACAAGAGGATGCGGGCGCCCACCGGGTCGGCGCAGAACGCGTCGACCATGGGTTTGATGCAGCGCTCCAAGACATTGTCGGCCAGCATGACGAGGACGGGCTCGCCGCCAGCGAAGTGCTCGGCCAGGCCCAACGCCTCCGCGATGCCGCCCGCCTTCTCCTGGTAGGCGTAGGAGAGCTGGTGGATGCCGTACTCGCGCCCGTTGCCGAGCAGGCGCAGGAACTCGCCCGCGTGGGTGCCCCCGGTCACCAGCATGATCTCGTCGATGCCGCTCGAGACCACGGCCTCAATGGCCCACTCGATCATCGGCCGGTCGTAAATGGGCAGCAGGTGCTTGTTGGTGATGCGGGTCAGCGGGAACAGGCGCGACCCCGTACCACCCGCCAGAATTACGCCCTTCACGGCGTGGTTGCCTTCCGGTGCTCCTCGTCCTCGTGGGGGTGCGGTGGGACCATGGCTAGCCGCCTGTCTAGTCGAACGTCAGCACGCCGCGGGCGACGCGGCCGGCGTGCATCTCGTCGACGACGTCGGTGAAGCGCTCGAGCGGCCGTGTGAGCGACACCAACTCGTCGAGCATGAGACGGCCCGACTTGTAGAGGTCGACCATGAGCGGGATGTCGTGATGGGGACGGGCCGAGCCGTAGCGGCATCCGAGCAGTCCCCGGTCGACGTAGGCCAGCGCGTTGATGTCGACGGCGACCTCGGTGCCCCGGGGCGGGATGCCGATGGCCACCGCGTTGCCGCCCCAGTCGAGGCTAGTCCAGGGCGCTGCGTAACACGGCCGGATGGCCGACGCAGTCGAAGGCCCAGGTGACCCCGCCCAGCGGCGACAGCGACCCGGCGGCGGACTCCCGGTCGGGCGGCACCAGCTCACGCACCGCCGCCGCGGCGTCGCCCACCGCCGAGGCGTCCACGAAGTGGGTGGCACCGAACTGACGGCCGAGCTCCTCCTTGGCCGCCACGGTGTCCACGGCCACGATGCGGGTCGCCCCGGCGATGCGCAGGCCCTGGATCACGTTCAGGCCGACGCCGCCCACGCCGAAGACGGCCGCCGTGTCACCGGGGCGCACCTTGGCCCGGTTGAGCACCGCACCGACGCCGGTCAGCACGCCGCAGGCGATGAGGCAGGCCGACGACAGCGGGATCTCCTCGGGGATGCGGACCGCCTGCACCTCGCTCACGATGGTCACTTCGGAGAAGACGGATGCGGCGGCGAAGTTGGAGGCCGGCTCCCCCTTGAACGTGAAAGGGGTCGAGATGTTCCCGAGCGAGCTCTTGCACCACGTCGGGTGGCCGGTGCTGCAGGCGCGACAGGTCCCACAGCTGGCCAGGGTGGCGATCACGACGTGGTCGCCCGGCTTGACCGACCGCACGGAGTCCCCGACGGCCTCGACGACACCCGCGCCCTCGTGGCCGAGCACGGCCGGTGCCGGGAACGGGATCGTCCCGTCGATCACCGACAGGTCGGAGTGGCAGACGCCCGCCGCCTGGATGCGGACCTGGACCTCGTTGGGCCCTGGGCCGCGTACCTCCAAGTCGTCGGTGACCTCTACCCCTTCCCCCGTGTACACGATGCCTCGCATCAGTCGCCTGCTCCTCTCTCGTCCTGTTCAGGACTCGCTGGTCACCGCGCGGTCGTGGCCTGCGGCGTGGCGCTCCCGCAACTCGCGCTTGAGCACCTTGCCGCTGGCATTCAGCGGCAAGGTGTCGACCAGCACGACACCGCGTGGCACTTTGTAGTTGGCCATGACCCCGCGGGACCAACTGAGGACGTCCCGGCCCAATTCCACCGGATCGGCCTCCGGGTCGGTGGGCACGACATAGGCGCACCCGACCTCCCCCATACGCTCGTCCGGCACTCCCACGACCGCCACCTGTGCCACCCCGTCATGGCCGCGCAGGATGGCCTCGATCTCGGCCGGGTAGGCGTTGAAGCCGCCCACCACGTACATGTCCTTCACCCGGTCCGTGATGGTGACGTTGCCCTGTTCGTCCATGATGCCGATGTCGCCGGTGTGCAGCCATCCCTCGCCGTCGATCGCCTCGGCCGTGGCCTCCTCGTTGTCCCAGTAGCCCGACATGACGTTGTAGCCCCGCACGACGATCTCGCCCGGCTCGCCCGCTGCCACCGGCTGCCCATTCACGACGACCCTCACCTCGAGTCCGGGTAACGCCCGGCCGGATGTGCCGGCAATGATCTCGGGTGGGTCGCTTCGGCGGCACATGGTAACGGTCCCGCACGACTCGGTCAGCCCGTACGCGGTCAGGACCGTGTCGAACCCGAGCTCGTCCGACATGGCCTTGACCAGCTCGACCGGCACGACGGCGGCACCGGTCACCCCGAGGCGAAGCGTCGACAGGTCGTAGTCCTGGCGTCTGGGGTCGGCCAGCAACGTCTGGTACAAGGTGGGCGGCCCCGGCAGCACGGTGATGCGTTCGGCTGGGATGCGCTCCATGACCCTGGTGGCATCGAACACCGGCTCGGGCACGACGGTGGAACCCGTCATGAGGCAGGCCAGGATGCCTGCCTTGTAGCCGAACGTGTGGAAGAACGGGTTGACGACGAGGTAGCGGTCGCCCGCGCCCAGCCCGACGATGGAGGACCAGGTGCCGAACGTGCGCAGGGACTGCGCGTGCGTCGTCGCCGCACCCTTCGGGTGGCCGGTGGTGCCCGAGGTGAAGATCAGGTCGGACACGTCGTCGGGCCGCACGGCGGCGGCCCGGGCGGCGGTCTCGATGGGGTCGACCGCGACGCCCGCGGCCAGGAAATCGGCCAGGCCAACGACGGATGCGGCGGGGGTGGTCGTCGGTGCTCGTTGCTTGGTCCCCACCTCGTCGCGCAACAGGATGATGCGGCGCAGCGGGCCGACGTCCTCACCGGCCAGCAGGGCGGGGTAGTCGACACCCAGGAAGCCGCGCACGGTCACCAGGGCGGTGGCCCCGGCGTTGCGCACGATGTAGGCCGCCTCGCCCCCCTTGAAGCGCGTGTTGAGCGGTACCAGCACGGCGCCGGCGCGCAGGGCGCCCAGGGCGGCCAGCATCCACTCGGCACAGTTGGGCGCCCAGATGGCCACACGCTCGCCTGCGGCCACGCCGGCGGCGACGAAGCCACGGGCGTAGCGGTCCACCTCGGTCGCCAACTGCCCGTAGGTCAGGCGAACCTCGCCGTCGACGAGCGCCTCGGCGACGCCGTGCCGGGTGGCGGCGTCGTCGACCAGGCGCGGGCATGGTTCCCCAGATCAGGTCGGCCCGGGGGTCCTCCTGGTCGGCCGGCGCTCCACCGATACCGGTACCGCTCTCAGCCACGCGCTTGCTCACGGGTGTCTCACGGGTGCTGGCTGCTCACGGAGATGACCTCGCCGCTCAGATAGGACGAGTAGTCACTGGCCAAGAAGACGATGACGTTGGCCACCTCCCAGGTCTCGGCGCCGCGTCCGAACAGCTCGCGCCGGCGCAGGACGGCCAGGTCCTCGTCGGGGATGGCCCGGTTGAGGAAGGGGTGCTCGGCCAGGCTGGGCGACACGGCGTTCACCCGGACGCCGGCGGGTGCGGCCTCGGCCGCGGCACAGCGGGTGAGCGCCATGACGCCCGCCTTGGCTGCGGCGTAGTGGGCCTGGCCGGGTTGGGCCCGCCAGCCGAGCACCGATGCGTTGTTGACGATGACGCCGCTCTTCCGCGGCAGCATGCGGGTCGAGCGCGGCACGGGTGCAGCGGAACGTGCCGGTGAGGGTGATGTCGAGCACGGTCGACCACTGCTCGTCGGTCATCTCGACCAGCGGCACCGTCCCGCCGAGCCCGGCGTTGTGCACGGCGACGTCGATGCGGCCGAAGCGCGCCACCGTGCCCTCGTAGAGCGCGCCCACCTGGGCCTCGTCGCGTGACGTCGCAGGTAATGGCGTGCACCCGTTCGGGGTCACCAGCGTCCGACGCCAACTGTTCGGCCGTCTCGTCCAGCCGCCGCTCGTGCGCGTCCGATACGACGACCGACGCGCCCTCCTCGAGGCAGCGCCGTGCCGTCGCCGACCCGATGCCGGTGCCGGCGGCCGCCGTCACGATCACCACCTTGCCGTCGAGGAGTCCGTGACCTGATGGTGGTGGCGGTGGTGGCGGCGGGTCGAAGGCTGCGTCCAGGCTCGTGCTCACGCGGCCCCTTTCGGTTCCGGCGGGAGGCCGAGCACCCGCTCGCCGATGATGTTCCGCTGGATCTGGTTCGAGCCACCGTAAATCGTCTCCGAGCGCGCGAACAGGAAGGAGCGCTGGAACTCGTTCAATGCGTAGCCCTCGTTCTCGGGGAGGGGTTCACCGTCGAGGACGGTGGCGGCGGTGCCCAGGATGCCGAGGGCCAGCTCGCCCAGGCGCGCGATGCCAGCTGCCCCAGTAGAGCTTGGCGATGGAGGCCTCGGGCGGTGCCACCGGGCCGTCGATGCCGGCCAGGCTGCGCAAAGTGTTGTAGCGCATGATCGTCAGCTCGATGTGGGCCTGCGCCAAACGCTGCCGCACCATCGGGTCACAGGCGCGACCGTTCTCCTTGGCCAGGGCCACGATGTGGTCCAGCTCGCGTCGGAACGAGAGTTGGTGGCCGAGCAGGGCAACACCGCGCTCGAAGGCCAGGGTGGCCAGGGCGACGCGCCAGCCGTCGCCGACGTCGCCCACGACGTTGTCGACCCGGGTGCGGGCGCCGTCGAAGAAGACCTCGTTGAACTCGCTGGTGCGGGTCAGCTGCTTGATCGGCCGCACCTCGACCCCCGGCTGGTCCATCGGCACCAACAGGTAGGACAGGCCCTGGTGGCGCGTCGAGTCGGGATCGGTGCGGCACACGACGAAGCACCAGTCGGCCTGGTGCGCCAGGGACGTCCACACCTTCTGGCCGGTGACGACCCACTCGTCCCCGTCGCGCACGGCCCTGGTCTTCACGTTGGCCAGGTCGCTGCCGGCGTCGGGCTCGGAGTAGCCCTGGCACCACAGCTCCGTCCCCTCCCGGATCGGTGGCAGGAAGCGGGCCTTCTGCTCGGGCGTCCCGTAGTGGATGAGGGTGGGCCCGAGCAGCCCCTCGCCCATGACCGTGACCCGCCCGGGCGCGGCCGCCCGGGCGTACTCCTCGTTGAAGATGACCTGCTCGGTGATGGAGGCGCCCCGGCCGCCGTACTCGACGGGCCAGCCCAGGCAGGTCCAACCGCCCTCGGCCAGCACCTTCTCCCAGCGCCGGCGCATCTCGAAGCCGAAGGTCTCGTCGCCCGAGCCGCCCCGCCCGCCCAGCTCGGCGAACTCCCCGACCAGCTTCTCGTCCAGGAAGCGCCGGACCTCCTGGCGGAACGCCACGTCCTCGGGGCGGTCTCGCAGATCCATCGCCCCGGGAGCGTAGCGAAGCCGCTGGACGGGACCTGACGGGTCGTCAGATTGGCGTGGCGGTCGCGGATGCCCAGGTCGGAGCGTGAGTGCCGATGGGCGACGTCGGGATGTCCCAACGGGGCGGCGTGACGGCCATCCGGGCCACCGGGGCCAGGTGTTGCAGCCGGCCGTAGGGCGTGTCGCTCGACGTCATATATGAGGCGACGTCGCCGAAGCCGGCGGGCGGGTCAGAGGAGGCTGTCGTGGTGGCTCCGGGTGAACCAGGTGGCGGTCTGACACAGGGAGGCGCGGACGTGGTAGCTGCCGCCCTCGACGCGCCCGGCGCCACAGCGCGGCCATGGTGCCGAGCGCGGCGAGATAACCGGTGGTGTAGTCGCAGGCCGCGGCCGGCAGGAGCGCGGGGTGGTCGGCGCCGCCGTGTCCCACGGCGAGGCCGGAGACCGTCTGGGCCATCTGCTCCCAGCCCGGGCGCCGGCGCCACGGGCCGACGTCGCCGTAGCAATTGATCGTCACGACGACGATCCCGGGCCGCAGCGCGGCGAGGTCGGCGGGCCCGAAGCCCCGGCGCTCCAACGAGCCGCCGCGGTAGCCCTGGGTGAAGACGTCGGCACCCTCGGCGAGGCCGCGAAGGGTCGCCACCCCGTCGGGCTCGTCGAGATCGAGGCAGCACGAGCGCTTCCCGTGGCTGGTGTCCATGACGAAGGCGGGGATGTTGTCGAGGCGGGCCGAGTTGACCAGCAGCACCTCGGCCCCGTGCTCGGCCAGGGTGCGGCCGTGGGTCGGTCCGGCCAGCAGGCGGCTCAGGTCGAGGACGCGGACGCCGCGAGCGGGCGGCCCGAGGAGGTCGTCGCGGTCGGGCGGGCGGTCGAGTGGCTCGGGCGGGCTGTCGCCGATCTTCTCGATGCTGACCCGGCCGAGCGGTGCGATGGCGCGCGCCTGGGGATGGGCCGACCATTCTTCGGCCGAGCGGGCCATGGCGCCACAGGTGCCGGCGGCGGCCAGGGCCTCTTCGAGGGCCTGGCCGTCCCAGCGCGCCACGTGGTCGGCCACGACGTCGGCCGGGCTGTCCGACGGCGCAGCCGAGGACGTCGCAGGTGAGGGCGGCCAGGTGGGGGAACTCGCCGTGCAGGTGGATCCAGCGGCCGTCCCGGCAGCGGTAGAGCTTGACCAGCGGACGGTCGAGGCTCCACGGCGCAACCGGCGTGTCCCGGCGGCCGTCCACGCGCTGGAACGCGAAGCCGACCAGCGAGGCGCCGGCGTGACCGCGGCGGACCGTGACCTCCTGGGGCGCGCCGGTGCCGGTGCCGGTGCCGGAGCGGTCGGGTGGAGGGAGGCCGCCGCGCCGATGGCACCCAGGACCGAGGCGGCGGCCTCCACGACGTCGAAGGGAGTGGCGAAGGGGCGCTCGTCGCCCACGATGGTGACCCGGTCGGCCGGTCGGCGGGCAACCCGACCTCGTCGAGCAGCCCGGTGACCAGGTCGGCCTCCACGGCGACCAAGCGTAGGGCGGGGCGAGCCGGTTGGGGGGCGGGGCGCCGGGCCTGGAATACTCGGGGCGAGGGGGTGTGAGCGGCGAAAGGGAGGGTGGATGCCCTACTCGGAGGGGCGGGTCGTCCATGACGCCGACGCCCACATCATGGAGACGCCGACGTGGTTGCGGGACCATGCCGAGCCGGCGTTCCGGGACCGGCTGCCGGTGTTGCGCTATCCGGCGGCAACGAGTTGCGCCAGACGGGTGACCCCGCGGAGCAGCAGCGTGACCTGGAGGCGGCCTTCGAGCGGCTGCGCGGCCCGCCATGCGTCGGCCGAGTACCGGGCCGACGAGGAGGCCGAGATCATGGCGCGCAAGAACTTCGCCGCCACGGGTTCGTTCATCGCGGCGGACCGGCCGCGGGCGTTGGACCTGTTGGGGTTCTCGAGCCAGCTCGTCTTCAACACGTTCCACAACGGGCGGCTGCACGACCTCGAGCACGGCGACGACGTCGAGCTTGGCGTACGCGGCGGCCCGGGCGCACAACCGGGGCATGCTCGAGTTCTGCTCGGTCGATGCCCGGCTGCTGCCGTCGTTGCTACGTGCCGTTGTGCGACCCTGACGTGGCGGTGGCGGCGGCCGGGGAGGCGCTGGCGCAGGGCGCGGCGGCGTTGCTGGTGGCGTCGGGGTGCCCGCCTCGGTACTCGCCCAGCCACACGGACCTCTTCGGGGTGTGGGCGCAGGCCGAGGAGGCGGGCATCCCCGTCGTCTTCCACGTCGGCGGGACGGGCGACCTGATCGACCCGCACTACTTCGTCAACGGGCGGCCGGTGCCGCCGGACTTCCACGGCGGCGAGGAGAACTTCCGCTCCGTCGACTACATGGGGATCCCGGGGCCGCCGGCGCAGACGCTGGCGACGCTGATCTTCGACGGGGTGCTGGAGGCGTTCCCCGAGCTGCGGATCGGGGTCATCGAGCAGGGGGCGATCTGGGTGCCGTCGTGGCTGCGCCAGATGGAGTCGGCCTTCGAGGCGTTCAGCCGCCACGAGGAGCGGCTGCAGGCGCTTGTCGATGCGCCCGTCGGACTACGTGCACCGCCAGGTCCGCTTCACGCCCTATCCGACCGAGGACGTGGGGTGGATCGTGCGGGCAGGCGGGGGCCGATCTGGTCATGTTCTCGTCCGACTACCCCCACGTCGAGGGCGGGCGCAAGCCGCTCGAGCGCTTCGAGGCGTCGTTGGCGCGGTGGGCGCCTGCGACGAGGTGCGCCGCCAGTTCTACTCCGACAACTTCTTGTTCCTGATGGGGAGCGCCGGTCTGGCGCTGGCGGCGTGACGAAGTCGGAGTCGGAGTCGGGGAGGGGGTCGGGGTCGGTCGCCGTCTCCGGCCTGGTCGAGCCGGGCTTCGAGGCCGTCCGTGACGCCTTCGCCCGCAACTTCGACGAGGGCCGCGAGGTCGGGGCGGCGTTCTGCGTGCACGTCGACGGGCGCAAGGTGGTCGACCTCGTGCGGGGGCTTGTTCGACGCGCGACGGTGCACGAGCCCTACGGCCCCGACACGTTGCAGCTCGTCTTCTCGTCGACCAAGGGGGCGACGGCGGCCTGCGCCAACCTGCTGGCCCAGCGGGGCGACCTCGACCTGGACGCGCCCGTCACGACGTACTGGCCCGAGTTCGCCCAGGCGGGAAAGGGCGACATGCCCGTCCGCTACCTCCTGTCGCACCAGGCCGGCCTGCCGGCGGTCGACCGCACGCCTGACCTCGGAGGAGATCTGGGCCTGGGACCCGATCGTCGACGCGCTCGCCGCCCAGCAGCCGTTCTGGGAGCCGGGCACCGCCCACGGTTACCACGCCGTCTCGTACGGCTATCTGGTCGGCGAGGTCGTCCGGCGCATCAGCGGGCGGTCGCTCGGGACCTTCTTCGCCGAGGAGGTCGCCGGGCCGCTCGGGCTCGACTTCTACATCGGGCTGCCCGCCGAGCTCGAGCCGCGGGTCTCCCCCATCGTCGCCCGGCCCATCGGGGCGGGGGCGGCAGCCGCAGAGGCGGCGGCCGGCGGCGCCAGCGGCGCCCCGTCCGGCTACGGCCGCACCCTCCTGGCCCGTGCCCTCAACCTGGGCGGCGGCATCCGGGACCCGCTCTGGATGAACAAGCCCGAGCTGGCACGCCGCCGAGGTGCCCGCCGGCAACGGCATCACCAACGCCACCTGACTGTCCCGCCTGTACGCCGGCCTCATCGGCACGGTCGACGGCGGTCCGCCCGAGCCCATCCTCGACGCCGAGCAGGTGGAGCGGGCCCGCACGCCGCTCACCTCGGGCCAGGACCAGGTCTTCGCCTCGGTGGGCATGCCCCTGGAGCAGAAGATCGGCCTCGGCTTCTGGCGCTGCCAGCCCGGTGACCCGCTTCGGCGGCAGGGTCGTTCGGCCACGGCGGTGCCGGTGGCTCGTACGGCTTCGCCGACCCCGAGCACGGCCTGGCCGTGGGCTACGTCATGAACAAGATGGCCGAAGAGCTCATCGATCCCCGCCCGCACGACGTCCTCAAGGCGGTCTACGCGGCCATGGTGCCGGGGCGGACGCGAAATACTGCTGACCAGGGGATTGTTGTACTCGTCGGAAGGAAGGTACTGAATGTTCAAGCGCAAGCAGCATACCGACAACGACCGCAGCGCCACCGGCACCGCCGTCGCCGATTACGAGGTCACCAAGTCCGACGACGAATGGAAGGAGGAGCTCCCACCGGACCGCTACGCCGTCCTGCGCAGGGCCGGGCACCGAGCCGGCCTGGTCGGGCGAGCTGCTCCATGTCGACGGTGAGGGCGTGTTCCGCTGCGCCGGATGCGGCGCCGAGCTGTTCGACACCGACGCCAAGTTCGACTCCGGCTCGGGCTGGCCGAGCTTCGACCGGGCCCGGGCCGAGGGCACCATCATCGAGCGGTCCGACCGCACCCACTTCATGGCCCGCACCGAGATCCTCTGCGCCCGGTGCGGGGGGCACCTCGGGCACGTGTTCCCCGATGGCCCCACCGACACCGGCCTGCGCTACTGCGTCAACTCGCTCTCGCTCACCTACGAGCCCGAGCCAGAGCCGACGGCGGGGACGGCGTCGGGGACGACGCCACCAAGGCCGACGCCGACCCGGCCACCTGATCCAGTCGGGCGGCCACTGCGCCGAAGAGCGCCTCGAGACGTTCCGCTTCCTCGTGGAGGTCGAGCCGTCGGAGCAGCGAGCCGCCCAGCGCCAGCGCGCCGCAGATCTCGACGACCTCGTCCCTCAGGAAGTCGATCGGCAGCTGCGCCGGGTCCGCCGCTGCGCCCGTAGTCGCAGCAGCTGCGTGATCAGGAGCACCGTGCACCCCAGGGCGAGGTCGCCCCGACGGCGGAGACGGTCAGCACCCGGGCCGGGTGCACACCCGCCCGGGCCAGGACCGTCCCCGCGCCGGCCACAGGCCGGGCCAACCCGTCGTGATGATCAGCCAGGGAGACACTCACGCCTCGACGGCGACGGCATCGGCGTCGGCATCGGCGTCGGTGCCGCCCGAGGAGCCCGCCATGGCGGCGCCCCGGCGCTCGACGCGGTGGACGTCGGCGGTGGCGAAGCGCAGGCTGGCCCGACCTCGTCGGCCGTGATCTCGACCTTGGAGCGGTGCTCGCCCTCCTCGGTCTCCCAGGTCCGCTGCTCGAGCCGGCCCGTCACCACCACGCGCATGCCCTTGGACAGGCTCAGCGCGACGTTCTCGGCCAGGTCGCGCCAGCAGATGACGTCGAAGAAGGACGTCGACTCCTGCCACTCCTGGGTGGTGCGGTCCTGCCAGCGCCGGTTGACGGCCACGCCGAGCTGGGCGGTCGCCTGCCCCTCCCGGGTGTAGCGGATCTCCGGCTCCCGGGTCAGGTTGCCGGTGATCGTCGTGGTGTTGCCATGTGGTTCCTCGCTTTCGTCGCGCCCTCGATACGAGGGTGCGCCCACGCAGCGTGCGAGATGCCACTTGCCGGGAACCTTGCCGAAAACCTTGCCCGCCCGAAATGTTCTCGGGCGGATGGGTCAGGGCTTCTGCTTGAGCCCCAGAAGCGCAAGAAGAAGGAGCCGAAGCGGCCGGGCTCCTTGTTGTGATGATGGTCGGCCGAGTGCCCGTAGCGCGACCCGAGCCCGGAGGGGTCGCTGCCGGTCAGGCCGCGGCCGGGGAACGTGTTCGGCTCCTCGTACTTGGGCACCTTGGACAGGCGCCGCCGCGGCTTCCTCGCCTTGTCCCCGGCAGCTCCCCACGGCGCCAGTCTGGTCGATGGGAGGCCGCCGCGCCGATCCGGGCGGAATCAGATGCGGCGGCCCGCCTGGATGCGACCGCCGATGACGTAGGCGCTGAAGCCGAGGATGAGGGCGGCGAGGATGATCCAGCGGATGACCGCGGTCTCGAGCGGGCGTGGGGGCGCCGTTGGAGCTGATCTCGGCGAAGCCGCCGCCACGACGAGGGCGGCGAAGGCGATGACGAAGCAGGCGAGCGACAGCTTGCGGGCCCCGTTGCAGAGGAAACGGGACTGCGAGCGGTCGGGGCGGCCGCGCCGTTGCTGAGCGCGGCACGACGTGCGTCGGGGGCCGGGGCGCGGACGGGCACGGGCAGGGCGTCGTCGAGGGCGGCCCGGAAGTGCTCGCAGTCGGAGAGGTTGGGGCTGGGGCAGTCGAGGGCGTGGTCGAGCTGGTCGGCCAGCGTGGCCAGGTGGGCCGCCTGGGCCCGCAGGTCGTCGCGCTTGGCGGCGGCGAAGGCCTTCCAGGCGGGGCGGCCGCCGGTGGCGAGCAGCGCCTTGATCTCGTCGCAGCGTGAAGCCGGCCTGCCGGCACACCGCCACCACGGCCAGCGTGGTCAGCACGTCGGGGCGGAACTGGCGGCGCAGGCCTTTGCGCTCGACGCTCTCGATGATCTCCTCGCGCTCGTAATAGCGCAGGGCGGAGGGGGCGAGGCCGGAAACGGCGGCGACCTCTCCTATATCGAGGAGGGGGGCGGGGGCGGGCATTGACTTGAAGTCTACTTCAAGTGATTGGGTGGTCGGCGTGGACCGGACCAGGGCAAACAGGGCGGGGGCGGGCTTCGAGGGTACGGCGGGCCGGCTGGCCGGTGCCGTCATGGCCCGACTCAACCGGGACATGGAGCGGCTGGCCGTCGACGAGCTCGGCCCGGCGGCGGGCGACTCCGTGCTGGCCGTCGGCTTCGGCCCCGGCGTCGGACTGGCCGAGCTGGCGGCGCGGCGTTGCGACGGCCACATCTCCATCTACGGCATCGATCCGTCCTCCGTCATGGTTGAGCAGGCGGCGCGGCGCAACCGGGGCGCCGACATGGAGCTCGTGCAGGCGGCGGCCGAGTCGATCCCCTACCCCGACGGGGCGTTCAGCGGGGTGATCGCCGTGAACAGCGCGCAACTGTGGGATCCGCTCGACGCCGCCGTCGGCGAGATCGCCCGCGTGCTCGCTCCGGGCGGGTCCCTGATCACCGTGACGCACGTGTGGGCCATCACCAAGCGCGCCCCCCGGACGAGTGGACCGCCACCGTGACGGCGCACCTGCGGGCCGGCGGGCTCGGGAACGTGGTGCAGCGCATCGAGTCGTTCCGCTCGGGCGCCGGGCTCGTGTTGCGCGCTCGCAGGTCACCGGCCTGAACAGACCCGCCCATTAGTCTGCGGCCATGCCCGCGCCGTCGACCCGTCCCCGGGGGCGGCGGTCGTGACGGACGACGACGACAGGGTCGACGAGACTGTGGCCGATGGCGGTGGTCGCGACGACACGGCGGCCACCGATCACCTCCTCGGGCGGCGACGGGCCGCCTCCATCTACGGGACCATCATCACGGCGGCGGTGCTGGCGGCCGGCGGCAACGTGCTGAGCACGGCCGCGCTGGAGGCGACCGTCTTCGTCACGCTCCTCATCTACTGGCTGGCCGAGCAGTACGCCGTGCTCCTCGGCGAGCACACCCACTCGGGCCGGCTGCCCTCCCGCCCGGAGATCCTGCGCTCCATGCGGGCGTCCTTCCCGATGGTCACCTCGTCGTTGATCCCGCTCATCGTGCTCCTCATCGGCCGGCTGTGCGGCCTCAGTGCATTCCACGCCGCCGCGGTGGCGCTCTTCGTCACGGTGGTGCTGCTCGTGTATCACGGCCACGCCGCCGGCAAGGAGGCCGGACTCACCGGCGCGCGCCTGGTCCTGGTCACCTCGACCGCCGGTTTGCTCGGCGTGGTCATGATCGCCTTGAAGACGCTCCTCCAGCACCAGCACCACATCTACTGATGCCGCACCCGGCGCGGCTTGAATTGCGCCCATGGGGGTAGCCGTCGGGGGGCCGACACCCGAGGCGGCGGTGGCAGCACGCGATCGCAGCCCCTGGCAGTTCTGGCGCTCCCCACCCGACCAGCCCCCCTGGGCCCGCCCCGCGCTCCTCGTCGTGGCGGCGCTGGCCGCGCTCTCCTACTGCTGGGGCATGGCCCACGCCACCCTCGAGACGTTCTACGGCGGTGCCGTGCGCAGCATGTCGCAGAGCTGGCACGACTTCTTCTTCGGCTCCTTCGACCCCTGGGGCACCGTCTCGGTGGACAAGCTGCCCGGCGCCTTCTGGCTGCAGGCGCTGTCGCTGCGGGTGTTCGGCTTCCACATCTGGGCCTACGTGGTGCCGAGCGCGGTCGAGGGCACGCTGACCGTCCTCGTCCTCTACCGCGTCGTGCGTCGGGTGGGCGGGGCCGGGGCCGGCCTGACGGCGGCCGTCGCCCTGGCCGCCACGCCGGTCACCATTCTGTTGAACCGGGGCAACATCTCGGACTCGCTGCTGGTGCTGCTCCTCGTGCTGGCCGCGGACGCCACCACGACTGCGTACCTGTCGGGGCGGATGGGCGCCCTCGTCCTGGCAGGGCTGTGGGTGGGGCTGGCCTTCCAGGCCAAGATGGTCCAGGCCTGGGTCGTCCTGCCCGCCCTCTACCTGGCCTACCTGGTGGCCGCCCCGGCCGCCGACCTAGTGCGGCGCTTCGGGCACGTGGCGCTGTCGCTCCTGGTGGTCGTCGTCGTCTCCCTCAGCTGGATGACCGTCGTCACCCTCGTCCCGACCCATGACCGGCCGTACGTCGACGGCAGCTGCGACAACTCGGTGTTCAGCCAGGTCTTCCTCTACAACGGCGCCGACCGCCTGACCGGCAACACGCTCGACCAGCCCGGGTGCACCAAGCCGCCGGTGGCGGTCAGGAGCACGTCGACCGGCGGCGCCGAGGTGGTCTCCCTCGGCTCGGGTCCGGGCCGCTTCCTCAACGGCCTGCTCGGGCGAGACGCCGCCTGGCTGTTCCTCCCGGCGCTGGTCGCCCTGTTCGGCCTCGTCCTGGCCCGGCGCAACGAACCCCGCACCGACCCCTGGCGCGCCGCCGCCCTGCTGTGGGGCGTCTGGCTGATCTTCACCTGGTGCTTCTTCGCGTCGTCCCAGTTCCTCAACGCCTACTACCTGGCCGCGCTGGCGCCCCCCATGGCCGCCCTGTGCGGTCTCGGCCTGGCCCTGGCCTGGCGCCGGCGCGAGGAGTCGGCGGTCGTCCCTGTCCTTTTCATGGCGACGGTGGTGGCCGGCGTGGCCTACGCGGTGTACCTGGTGCCGGAAAGCGCCGGGGTGCGGCCGTGGATCATCGCCACCAGCGCGCTGGCCACCGTCGCCACCCTCGTCGTCCTGGCGCGCTCGATGCGCCCCGGCCGGCGGGAGTGGGAACGCCGCTCCGGGCTGGCGCTGGGCGCCGGCGCGCTGCTGCTCGGTGCGGTGTGGGCCTCGGCCACCTCGGTGGCGGCCGAGCTCGGCCCCTTCGACGCGCCCTACCAGCCGGCGGCGCAGACAGCGGCGGAGCAGAAGGGCTGGCAGGCCAGCCTGGCGACCTTTCCCGCCCTCGTGGCCTTCGCCCGCACCAGCCCGCCCACCCGGGCCTCCGACACCTGGGAGACCTCGGCCCAGGTGAGCTTCTTCGTCATGGCCACCGGGCGCGAGTTCCTCCCCGTCAGCGGCTTCAGCGGGCAGGTGCCGGCGACGCCGCTGCCCGCCTTCATCGCCGACGTGCGTGACGGACGCATCGCGCGGGTGGCCGTGTCCGTGCGCCCGCGCACCCGCAACCCCGACATGGTCTGGACCGAGGCCCACTGCGCGGTGGTGCACGCGGCCGACGGGACGATCCGCCTCAACGGGAACCTCTACCAGCGCTACGTGTGCACGCCGGACGACTCCGGCGGCGGCTCCGGCTCCGGCCCCGACTCCGGCTCCGGCTGACGGCTTCGGCCTCAGGACGTCTAGTCGTAGTCGTGATGTATTCGCGCCATTACTAACCGGTCGGTCAGCAGGGACCCATATACGCCAGCCATCACCAACTGGGCTGCTCCAACCCTTGGCTATACGGCGTCGGGTCAGACGTCGAGGAAGCGGCGGATGGCGATGGCCGAGCCGAGTGACCCGATGCCCATGCCGACGATCACCACCACGATGTTAGTCACCAGGATCTCGCCGGTGCTCATGCGCATGGCGGTGAGGAGGTTGTCATTGTTCCCACCGCCGGCGTGGTTGATGAAGAGCGCGACCGCCCACACGACGAGCGCGGCCAGTAAGGAGCCGAAGAGCCCCTGCAGCAAGCCCTCCGACATGAAGGGCACCCGGATGAACCAGTTGGTGGCGCCGACCAGCTTCATGACCGACACCTCGCGGCGGCGGGCGAAGATGGCCATTCGGATGGTGTTCAAGATGAGGACGGCCGCCGAGATGATGAGGATGATGGCGACAGCCACGCAGACCCACTTGGAGATGTTGATGAACGTCTCCTCGTTCTTGATCGTCTGCTGTGGCTCGGTCACCGTCTGCACCCCCGCCGTGCCCGTGAACGTCCTCACCACCTGGGAGGCGTCGGCCAGGGCAACGGGGGTGCACCAGAAGGAGGTCGGCATCTCGGCCTGGGTCGTGGCCTGGAAGACATCGGAGGAGAGCAGGTGGCGGGCCTCATCGAAGTTGCGGGCCTTGTTCCAGTACTGGCAGGGCTGGGCCACGTAGTTGAGCTGGGCCAGCTCGGTCTTGACCGCGTTGATCTCCTGCGCGTTGGCGTTCGACACCATCCAGACGGTGACTTGGGTGCCCCGCTCGAGCGTCCCGGTGGCGTTGGCCGAACCCTGCCGCAGCAGCAACGCAGCACCCACCAACGACAGCGACACGGCCACGGTCAAGATGGCGGCCACCGTCATCAGCCGGTTGCGCCACAGGTTCGACGCCGTCTCGCGGACGACGTAGTCGACGGACACCGCCATGTCAGCCCATGCCTCCCGCGGCGACCTCGGCGGCCTGCTGCGCCGAACCGTCGAAGCCGTACACGCCGCCGCGCCTGGTCGCGCACCATCATCCCGTTGCTCAGCTCAATGACCCGGCGGCGCATCTTGTCGACGAGGACCTCGTCGTGCGTCGCCACCACCACGGTGGTGCCGGTGCGGTTGATGCGGTCGAGCAACTGCATGACGCCCTGACCCGTCTGCGGGTCGAGGTTCCCCGTCGGCTCGTCGGCCAGCAGGATGAGCGGGCGGTTGACGAAGGCGCGGGCGACCGCCACGCGCTGCTGCTCGCCACCGGAGAGCTCGTTCGGCAGGTTGTCACGCTTGTTGGCCAACCCCACCAACTCCAGCACCTGGGGAACCTGGTTGGCCACCACGTGGCGGGGCCGGCCGATGACTTCCAGCGCGAAGGCCACGTTCTCGAACACGGTCTTGTTGGGCAGGAGGCGGAAGTCCTGGAAGACGCAGCCGATGTTGCGCCGCAGGTAGGGCACTCGCCATTTGGGCAGCTCGACGATGTTGCGGCCGGCTTCGAGGATCTGCCCGGTATTGGGTAGCTCCTCGCGGAGCAGCAGCCGGATGAAGGTCGTCTTGCCCGAGCCGGACGCGCCGACGAGGAAGACGAACTCGCCCTTCTCAATTTCGACGGTGATGTCGCGCAGCGCGACAGTCGAGCCCTTGTATGTCTTGGTGACGTTCTCGAATCGGATCATGCAATAAGGAAAACCAAAGAGAAGTAAGTCGAATTTTAACGTCGCCTGCCCACGGCGAACCCGCACGATCCTAGTGCGCCCACGTTACGGTTCCGGGTCATCGGCTCCGCCGCAGGTCACGGCATCACACGCGCGTCGAGGCACCGCCCGACGGCCCACCACGCGCCGCCGCGCTCGCCCTCCGTATCGCCCGGTATCGCCATGCCGGCGGCCGGGGTCGCCCCTCAGCTGGCGGCGTCCTCCCGGGTCGACGAC
Organism: uncultured Acidimicrobiaceae bacterium; assembly: GCA_963807775.1. Classification (GTDB taxonomy): domain Bacteria; phylum Actinomycetota; class Acidimicrobiia; order Acidimicrobiales; family RAAP-2; genus Bog-473. The sequence continues at coordinate 98,265 of CAWECY010000001.1, forward strand.
CGGGGGTTGTAACCCCAACGATCGACCTGGTCGCATTCGGCCTCGGTGAAGGACGCGCGGTGACGAAGCGCGCGTTCGGTGCGTGACGTGAACGTCATGCCGTCGAGGTCACCCGACTCGAAGATGGCGATCTCGCGGGCGGCCCGCTCGGGATCGGCATCGAGGTACTGCAGACGCATGTCGCGCTGGGCCCCGAAGAAGCGGCCGTGCACCCGCTCACGCTCGATCATCGGGTCCAGTCCCAGCTTGGAGCACAGTTTGCGGGTCCAGACCAGCCCGTTCTCGCAGTGGAACAGCTCGTCAATTGAGGTGTAGTCGTACGCCCGGGCAATGTCGTACTGGCCGAGCGTGTCGCGTACCGCGATCTCGAGCGGCAGCTTGTCGATGGCCAGCGCCTCAATGATCGTGCACAACGCCAGCAGCCGCCACACCAGCTCGCGCTCGCTGCCTTTCTCGCACTCGGGGAACTCGTAGGTGTACTCATAGTTGGACACGTGCTGCGGCATCCGTGACTCGTCGTAGCCGCGCTGCACCAGGATCCGCCGGAAGATGGCGGCGTGCCGCGCCTCGTCCGCCGAGTGGCGCGCGCAGGCCAAGTGGAACGACCATGGCAAGGCCGGGTGCTCGTACGAGCTGCGCGCCATCAACTCCATCGCCCCGATCTCGGCGATGGCATTGTCATTGATCTCCGCCGCGATGTCCTCGTCCTCGAGGCGCGACATGGCGCGGAAATGCGAGCGCGCGCCGGGCGTGATCGGCGGACGTCCCGCCGGCCGGCGCGGCACCCGCACACGGTCGACCGGCGGCCACAGCAGCTCGTCGAGCGCCACCGCGTCCCCCTCCCCCACCGCTGCGATCGCGTCCGCGGGCACCTCGGCACCCGGCGCCGGCGCCGGCAGCTCACGTCGGGCCCGGTCGACGGTCTCGAGCAGCCGGTGGTCGAAGAGTGGGTCCAGGCGGGCGTGCAAAACGGCGTACAGCGACGCCAAGTGCCTCGGGATTCCACGCGTCAGCGCCTCCAACACGGGCGCGTGGTCGGCCGACGCGTCGAGCGCGTGGAGGGACTGCAGCCAGATCCGCCGTCCGACCAGGGCTTTTTCGTCGCGCTCGAGCAGGGTCAGGGCATGGCGGCGGAGCTCGCTGGCCCTGGACATGGCCGCCTCCATGTGCAGAGCCAGGGCCAGCTTGTCGTCGAGTTCGGGCATCTTGGCCACCCAGCCGGCGGCCACGTGGGCCACCGCCCGCTCCAGTGAGGTGAGGCGGAGCACTTCGTTAGCCAGGCCGGCCGACGACCAGCGCCCACCGGGCCGCCTGCTGCGGTCGGGGTAGTAGCCGTCGTCAGCCGAGGCCCCGGCCGCCACCCCGGTGGTTGAGCGCGTCTCCGTCGCCGTCACTCGACGAGTCCGCCGGCCGAAACGATCGACTTGTTCCAGGGGCAGCACCCGGCGTCGGCCGCGAACTTCGAACCCTGAAGCGCGGAAGTCGGCAGCCCCGCCGCGCTGTTCAGCGCCGAGCCGAGACCTGAGGCCACGCCCGGGGACAGCAGTGGTCCGCTGCCCAGGTAGCCCATGACACCGCCGCTGCCGATGGAGAAGGCGGCCACCTCGGTCCGGGCCTCGTCGACGAGCAATTGCTTCTCGGTGTCGGTCAGGTCCCACGTGTCGAGGACCGCCGGGTTCTCACCGACGGCGGCCCGAAATTCCTCGTCACTCAGCATGTTTGTGTACACGCCGGCCAGTGCGTCTTTGCTCACAGGGAGCCCCTTTCTCGTGTCGTCGTCACTTCAGAAGGAGGGCACGAGATACAGACCCGCGGGCCCTCGCCCTCGCCACTTAGACGTGGGAACGCGTCGGCGGTTACGCGGGGTCTCAGCCGGACAACCGAGACGAGGACCCACGACCCCGATCCCCTGACCCGCCGACCACCGGGGAAGCGCTGCACGAGGGCGGGCAGAACCGGCCCGGCCCGGCCGGACCTACGCCCCGCCACCCTCCCGCTGCCGGCGCAGTTCCGCCTCCATGAACGAGTCGAGGTCGCCGTCGAGCACGGCTTCCACATTGCCCGTCTCGTACCCCGTCCGCAGGTCCTTGACCAACTGGTAGGGCGCCATGACGTAGGAGCGGATCTGGTTGCCCCACGCGTTGTCGACGCGGTCACCGCTCAACGCGTCGAGCTCGGCCCGACGCTCCAGGCGGGCGCGCTCGGCCAGCTTGGCCCCGAGGATCTGCAGGGCCTTGGCCTTGTTCTGGTGCTGCGACCGCTCGTTTTGGCACGAGACCACGATCCCCGTCGGCAGGTGCGTCAGCCGCACGGCGGAGTCCGTCTTGTTGACGTGCTGGCCGCCGGCGCCCGAGGAGCGGTAGGTGTCGATGCGCAGGTCCTTCTCGTCGATCTCCACCTCGCTCGACACGTCCTCCAGGAACGGTGTCACGTCCATGGAGGCGAACGAGGTCTGGCGCCGGTGCTGCGAGTCGAAGGGCGACATGCGCACGAGTCGGTGCACGCCGCGCTCGGTGGCCAACAGGCCGTAGGCGAAGCGCCCGTGCACGATGAACGTGGCCGACAGCAGCCCGGCCTCCTGCCCCTCGGTGGCCTCGTCGACCTCGACCGTGTAGCCGCGCCGCTCGGCCCAGCGCTGGTACATGCGCAACAGCATCTCGGTCCAGTCCTGCGCGTCCGTGCCGCCGGCTCCCGCGTGCACCTCGCACACGGCGTCGAGCTCGTCGTAGTCACCGGAGAACAGGGACTGCAGCTCGAGCGCGGCCAGGCGCACACCGAGCGCGTCGACCGTCTCGACCAACTCCGCCTCGAGCGACGCGTCGGGCGCACCGGCGGCCGCCGACTCTTCCGTCAGTTCGAGCAAAGCCCGCGCCTCCTCCAGCGCAGCGCGCAACTCACCGAGCTGGTCCAGGTCGGCCGTCACCCGGCCCAGCTCCTTGGTCACCTCGCGGGCGTGGTCGGCGTCGTCCCACAGGTCGGGCCGCCCCACGTCCGCCTCCAGCTCGGTCCGGCGGGCCTCCAGCTTGTCGAGACCCAGGTATCGCTCGGCCTCGGTCAGCCGCTCCCCCAGCGCGGCGAGCTCAGATGTGAAGTCGCGGGGTAGCTCGGCCGACCCGGACGGGCCGTCAGGCGGCGCCATGGCAGAACTTGAACTTCTTACCGCTCCCGCACCAGCAAGGGTCGTTGCGGCCCACCTTCTCGTGCTGCTGCTTCACGATGGGCACCAGGGCGTCGGGGTCCGGCGCGTTGGGCTGCCTGATCTGGGCTTTCTGCCCGCGCTGCCTGGGTGCCCCGGCCCCGTTCCCGCTTCCGTTCCCGCTCCCGCTCCCGTTGCCCCCGCCACCCGCCGGCGCCGTCAGCACGGACGTCTGCGTCGGCACGTTCAGGCCCTGCTCGGCCGCCAGCAGCGGGGCCAGCGCGCCGGTCTCGGCCACGGGGTCCTCGGCCGCGGCGTACACGGCCTTGTCCAGATCGGGCTCGGCCGCGGCCTGCTCCACCGCTTCCACGTGGAGGATGTAGCGCAGGTAGTCGTTGTCGATGACCTCCATCAGCTGGCCGAACATGGAGTAGCCCTCCTGCTGCCAGGCGTTCAACGGATCCGCCTGCACCGTCCAGCGCAGGTGGATGCCGTCCTTGAGGTTGTCCATCTCGGTCAGGTGATCCCTCCACCTGGCGTCCATGATCTGCAGGTAGACGTCGCGCTCGATCTGGCGCATGGTGTCGGCGCCGCCCGGCATGGCCTCGCCGTGCTTCTCGTAGTACTCCAACGCCTCTTCGACCAGCGACTCCACCAGGTCCTCGGTCGTCGCCGCCTGCGCCAGGTCGGCCACGGCGAAGTTGGTCGGGTAGTACTGCATGAGCCCGTCGATCAGGCCCTTGAGGTCCCAGTCCTCCTCGAAGTCGGTCGGGCAGTACTCCCCCACCAGCTTCTCGCAGGCGCCGGCCAGCAGGTCCTCGGTGTGCTCCTCGAGGTCGTCGCCGTCGATCACCTGCAGCCGCCGCTCGTAAATGACCTTGCGCTGCTGGTCCATGACCTCGTCGTACTTGAGGTTGTCCTTGCGGATCTCGGCGTTGCGCGCCTCGACCGTGTTCTGCGCCCGCTCGATCGCCTTGGCCACGGTCTTGGACTCGATCGGCACGTCGTCGGGCAGCGTGCGCCCCATCACCCACGACATGGCCCCGGTGGCGAACAGCCGCAGCAGCTCGTCGTCCAAAGACAGGTAGAAGCGCGACTCGCCCATGTCGCCCTGGCGGCCCGAGCGGCCGCGCAGCTGGTTGTCGATGCGCCGGCTCTCGTGGCGCTCCGAGCCGAGCACGTACAGGCCGCCGATCTTGCGCACCTCCTCGCCCTCGGCCCGACAGACGCGCCTCGAGCGCGGCCTGCCGCTCGGCCAGCTCCGCCGCACCCTCCTCGGTCGACAGGTCGACGCCCTCGGCCGCCAGCTCGTGTTGGGCCAGCAGCTCGGCGTTGCCGCCCAAGATGATGTCGACGCCGCGGCCGGCCATGTTGGTGGCCACGGTGACACCGCCGCGCCGGCCGGCCTGGGCCACGACCTCGGCCTCGCGGAAGTGCTGCTTCGCGTTCAACACGTTGTGCGGGATGCCCCGCTTCTCGAGCAGGCGCGACAGGAGTTCGGACTTGGCCACCGACGCCGTGCCGACCAGCATGGGCTGGCCGGTGGCGTGGCGCTCGACGATGTCCTCGACCACGGCGTTGAACTTGGCCTCCTCCGTCTTGAAGACGAGGTCGGGATTGTCGGCGCGCACCATCTCCTGGTTGGTCGGGATGGGCACGACGGGCAGGCCGTAGGTGGACGCGAACTCACCGGCCTCGGTCTCGGCCGTGCCGGTCATGCCCGAGAGCTTCTCGTACATGCGGAAGTAGTTCTGCAGGGTGACGGTGGCCCAGGTGTGGTTCTCCTCCTTGATCTGTACCCGCTCCTTGGCCTCCACCGCCTGGTGCAGGCCGTCGGACCAGCGCCGGCCCTCCAGGGTGCGGCCGGTGAACTCGTCGATGATCTTCACCTCGCCGTCGGACACCAGGTAGTCCTTGTCCCGGTGGTAGAGGTCCTTGGCCGTGAGCGCCTTGGTCAGCTGGTGCACGTAGTTGACCGAGACGGCGTCGTAGATGTTCTCCACGCCGACGGCCTTCTCCACCTTCTCGATGCCCGACTCCAGCGGGATGACCGTCTTCTTCTCCTCGTCGACCTCGTAGTCCTCGTCACGCGTCAGCGTGCGGGCGATGGAGGCGAACTGGTAGTAGAGCTGGGCCGCCTCGTCGGCCGGGCCCGAAATGATCAAGGGCGTCCGGGCCTCGTCGATCAGGATGGAGTCGACCTCGTCGATGATGGCGAACACGTGGCCCCGCTGCGCCATCAGCTCACGTGACCGGGTCATGTTGTCGCGCAGGTAGTCGAAGCCGAACTCGTTGTTGGTGCCGTAGGTGATGTCCGCCGCGTACGCCGCCTTCTTCACCACCGGGTCGTCGATGTCGGCGCCGATGCGCCCGACGGTGAGGCCGAGCCAGCGGTGCACCCGTCCCATCCACTCGGCGTCACGGGTGGCCAGATACTCGTTCACCGTCACCATGTGCACGCCCCGCTCGTCGAGCGCGTTGAGGTAGGCGGGCAGGGTGGACACGAGCGTCTTGCCCTCGCCCGTCTTCATCTCGGCGATCCAGCCGAAGTGCAGCGCCATGCCGCCCATGAGCTGGACGTCGAAGTGGCGCTGGCCCAGCACCCGCCAGGCCGACTCGCGCACCACGGCAAAGGCCTCGATCAGCAGGTCGTCGAGGGTCTCGCCGGCGTCGAGGCGCTCCCTGAACTCGACCGTCTTGTGGGCCAGCGCGTCGTCGCCCAGCGCCTGCATCTCGGGCTCGAGGTTGCCGATCAGGGGCACCAGCTCGGCCAGCCGCCGGACCTTCTTGCCCTCGCCGGCCTTCAGGACCTTGGTGAACACGCTCATGGTGGGTCGATCCTACCGGGCAGGGAGGTGGCCCGGCCGACGCCACGCCGGTGCGGACAGTGGGGCTGCGTGCGGCTGACCTGGTCTTTGACCCCACACTCGCCTGCTGCGAGGGTGGCGCACCGGCACCGGCGGCACGGTGGCTGGCCACCGGCCCAACGGTGCCTTGGTGGCACGCGTCGCCTCGTCTCCGCCCGCCCCCGACAACCGGGGACGCGGCGGGCAGGTCTTACCTCTAAGCCGCACCATGCTCAGCGACCACAAGTCGCCTTACGTGGGTCGTTTCGCCTGCGACTGGCATCGACTTTCAACCACAGACCCGCTCGCAGCCCGGAATCGAGTCTACGGCCTGGCCGCCCCGTCTGCGTTCCGGACCGTCGCCGGGGGCCGGGCCCGGCCGCGCCGGACGTCGCTACTGCCCGGGCACGCTGGAGCCGGACGAGCCCGAGGGCGTGCCCTCGCTGGCCGGCGACGCGCCCTCCAGCACGGTGACGTCGGAGATCATCCACGTCCCGTTGACGTTCGCCAGGTCGACCACGAGGCGCACCACGTCGGCCTGGGGCGAGACCTTGTCGTTGACATAGGTCTGGTCGACCACGGCGTAGACGGAGGCCGTGGTCGGCGTCGCGCTCTGCACCTCGAGGATGCGGATCTGGCCGCGCGACTCGGCCAGCGCCTGCTCGAGCTCGGTGCGGATGGACGAGTTGAAGAAGCCCTTGGCCTGGGTGGCGAACTGGCCCGTGGCCATCTGCGTGATGGAGTTGAAATCGGAGTCGACCGACTTGGCGTTGAAGTTGAAGAAGTCGTTGAGGAACGTCCGCGCCGTGGAGACCGCGGCGGGGTCCTGGGTCGGCCCGCTGCTCGTGGTGGCGTAGAGGATGCCGAAGACCAGCGTGCCGAGCAGCCCCACCACCGCCATCGCGCTCACGATGCGGAAGGCACGCCGGGTGGGGCCCGACGTGGCGCCGCCGGGACGATTCGGGGCAGAGCGGCGCGGTGGGCCAACCGGCAGCGCGACCTCCTCGCCGCCGGCCCCGGGTTCGTCGTCATCGGGCACCCCGCCGACGACCTTCACTCCGCTGTCCACTGTGCTGCTCCTCATGTTGTTCTCCCTCCTATTTGATCGAATGGCGGCGCGCTGGCGCCGTATGGTCAGGCCCGGCGGCGGGTGCGCCGGCGGGACGGGCGGGCGCCCCAGGCCAGGAAGAGCGCCGGGACGACGAGGCCGCCCAGGGCGAGCAGGGCGCCCACGCTGGTGCCGGGCACCCGGTAGGAGGTGCTCGAGACGGGCACCGAGGTGAGCTCGACGTCGGCTTCCTGGGCCGTGGGCGCCACCACCTGACCGCCGGCCGCCGGCGTGAAGCCGGGCTGGGTGGCGGGGCCGACGCCGTCGCCGAAGACGGTCACGCAGCCGGCGCCCGGGTAGATGTCGGGGATCTGGTTGGCGCTGGCGTAGGTCGAGGCGGGCTCGTCGATGATCGGCGGCAGCAGCAGGCGGGTGCGCAGGAAGACCTGGTTCTGGGGGCTCTCGCCCGAGACCGTGGGTTGGGCGACGCCGTCCACGGCGATCTTGTCGACGGCGCCGAAGAAGTACTGGTTATAGGTCAGGCCCTGCGACAGGTTGGTGAGGTTGGCCGGCTCGGCCAGGTTGGCGAGGATGCCGGCGCTGTCGTGCAGCAGGCAGCCCAGGTTGGCCGACTGCGACGTCACCAGGTCGTTGACCTGTTCGAAGGCGGTCGAGCCCTCGGTGAGCACGGTGTGCAGGCCCGTCTTCTGGTCGGCCAGCACCTGCACCAGGGCGGCGGTGTTGGCCAGGTCCTGGCGCAACTGCGGGGCGACGGCGGTCACCGCATCGAGCGCGGGGGGTGCGTTGGCCAACAGCTCGGTGAACTGCTGCTCGTAGGCCACGAACTCCTTGGAGAAGGTCGTGCCGGCGCTGATGATGGTGCGCAGGTTGCCGGCGTTACCCTGCAGCGCCGTGGCGAGCTCGCCGATCAGCTTGTTGAGGTTGTCGGCCGGGATGGCCTGGAGCAGGCGGGTGGCCGAGGCCACCACGGCGCCGACGTTGGCCGGGATCTGGTTGGGCGCCACCGGCACGTCGGCCCCGCTCTTGAGGTCGGGCGCGCTGCCGCCGCGCGTCGGGACCAGGTTGACCACCTGCTCGCCCAGGTCGTTGGCGATCTGCACCGACGACTGCACGTCGTCGGGCACGCCGGTGCCGGGGTCGATGCTCATGACGACCTTGGTGCCGTCCGTGGTCAGCGCGGTCGAGCTGACCGTGCCGACGGGTACGCCGTTGAGCTCGACCTCGAAGCCCGAGTAGAGGCCCGAGGCGTTCGGGAACTCGGTGGTGAGCACGGTCGGGCTCTCGAGCGGGTTGCCCAGCAGGTTGACCACCCCGTAGGCGACCAGGGCGAAGCTCACCAGGAAGAAGGCGATGAGGTTGACGACGAGGCGGCGCGTGATCACTGGCCCGCTCCCCGGCCGGCGCCGGCCGAGTTGGGCGCGCAGCTGAAGGCGGCCGAGCTGTCGTCCTCGCCCCCGCCGGGCAGGCCGCACACGATGATGTTCTCGTAGAGCTGCACGTAGCCGCTGCGCACCGCCTTGGGCAACGCGTTGTCGGCCACGGGGATCTCTTCGAGCAGGCCGGCCAGGTCGGCCTGGTGCTGGGCCAGCTGGCTGCTGACGGCCTGCAGCGTCTGCAGCTGGTCGGTGATCTGCGGGTAGTACTGCTCGAGCAGGCTGCGGCCCTGCGTGCTCAAGCTGTCGAGGGACTGCAGCAGCGTCTCGAACTGCGCGGAGTTCTTGGCCAGGATGGCCACGGTCTGCGTCAGGTTGTCGAGCGCCGTCTCGCCCTGGCTGGCGCCGGGCGCCAGCTGCGCGCTCAGGCTGTTCAGCCCGTTGACGGCGGCGGTGATGTCGTTGGTGTGCTGGGCGTAGGCGGTGCCCACCGTATCGAGGTCGGTGAGGAAGGCCTTGAGCGACGCCTCCTGCCCGGTGAAGCCCTCGCCGCCGGCCTCGATGATCTGGGCCAGCTCGGTGGTCGAGATGGCGCCGAACACCTCGGAGCCCGCCTCGACGAACTGCTCGACGTCGGGGACGACCGAGGTGTGCTCGATGGTGGCGCCGTCGGGCAGCTGCGGCGCGGTGGCCGCCGCCGGGCCCGTCTCGTCCTCGGGCACGTTCAGCTCGACGAACTGGTCACCCAAGATGGTGGTGCGGTCGATGGCCGCGCTCACGTTGGCCGGGATGCGCGTGCCGGGATCGAAGGCCAGCTCGACCTTGGCCTTGTCGCCGTCGAGCGTGATGGAGCTGACGCTGCCCACGGGGACGTCGGCCAGCTGCACCTGGGCCCCGCTGGAGAGGTCTTCCACGTCGCTGAAGACGGCGCTGGCCGTGCGCTGCTGGCCGCCGCCCGACAAGGAGCAGCCGGTGAGGCCGGCCGCCAGCGCGGCCACCGCGGGGAGGGTGAGCAGGAGGCGGCGACGGCGCGGGGCCCGCATCACAGCCATCCCGTGAGGTCGTGCCAGCACCGGTCGAGCAGGCCGCGGTGGGGGTGGCCCGAGGCGTGCGGCGTCATGGACGCCGGCATGGGCGGCAGCAGGTCGGCCGACGGCGCCGTCAGCGTGGGGTCGGCGTCGGGGGCCGACGCGGATGTGGCGGAGCCGCCGGCGGTGGCCAGCGAGGCCGTCAGGCTGCCGGCCCGCCCCTGGTTGGAGAGCAGGCCGCCCGTGGACGAGGTGGACGTCTTGCTCGTCGAGCCGCCGCCCGACGAGCTCGTGCAGCCGAGGATGAGGTTGAGCAGGCCGCAGGGGTTGGTCGTCGTGGTGGTGCTCGGTGGCGTGGTGGTGGTCGTGGTGGTCGTCGTGGTGGACGGGGACTTGGCCGACGGCGCCGGGGCCGACGCAGCCGGGGCCGACGAGCTGCCGCTCGCCTTGGTGGCGTTGGCGATCTGCTGGAGCCCCTGCTGCATGAGCGACGCCTCGGTGGTGCTGCCGCTGCTCTGTCCGGTCAGCGTGTCGAGGATGGTCGGGATGTCGTTCAGCAGCGGGTCGAAGAAGCTCGAGTCGGGGTTGCCGCACTCGTTGAGCGCGCTCAGCTCGGCGGCGGTGAGGCCCGTCGCGTGGTTGGCCACGATGCGCCGGCACACCCCGGCCAACCGGTCGCGTACGAGGCCGGCGATGTAGGCGCCGCTCACCCCCGGCGCGGCCTGGATGTTGAGGTCGAGCCAGTTGTAGGTCGGGTCGTAGGCGCGTTCGGCCCCCTGGAAGAGGTTGTTGCCGTTCTGGAGGATCTCGTCGACGGCGGCCAGGTTGCGGTCGAGCGTGCGGCCAACCGTGGTCACGGTGCCGACATCGGCCTCGAGCGGCTGCAGGTTGGGCACGAGGAGGTTGACGATGCCGGTGCTGGCACCGGCCAGCTGGGTGATGGCGTCGTTCAGCTGCCCGGAGTGCTGGGCGATGGTGGTCGACACGGTGTCGTACTGCTCGACCAGCTGCTCGATGTTGGACGTGTCGGTGTCGAGGGTGCCGGTCAGCTGGGCCAGGGTGCCGTTGAGCTGACCCAGGTCGTCCCCCTTCTGGGCCAGCAGCTGCACGGTGCCGGCGGCCGAGGCGATGAGCTGGTTCAGGTTGGCCCCCTGGCCGTCGAGGTCGGTGGCCAGGTTGGTGACGAGGTCGCCCACCGCGTGTGGGTTCAGCGCGTCGAGGGTGTGCTGCAGCTCCTTCAGCACCTCGTCGGTCGAGACCGGCACGGCGGTCCGGCTCTCGGGGATGGTGGCGCCCGCGGGCAGGTAGGAGCCCCCGGTGTATCCAGGATTCAGGTCGACGTCGGGCGAGCCCAGCAGCTGGGGCGCCACCAGGGAGGCGAAGGCGGTGCTGGGGATGTGTGTGCCCTGGTTCACGGCGAGCGTGACGTGCACCGTGTCGCCGACGTTCTGCACGTCGGTCACGGTGCCGACCTTCACGCCCAGGACGTCGACGGCGGCGCCGGTGAACAGGCCGGGCGCGCTCGTGTAGACGACGTTGATCGGGTAGGTGGGCGCTCCCCTGAGTGCACCCACCGCCACCAGGAGGCCGGCGACGAGCACCACCACCACCGTGGCCGTCCGGGCGGCCTTGGAGGACAAGAGCGTGCGCAGCGGTTCCATCACTTGACTCCGAGAGGACTGACCGCGTTAGGCATCGGGGGAATCGGGGGTCGGGCCGAAGGTCCGATCTCGTCAAGTGTCACACCGCCTCCGTAGTCTCCCTGTGTGTCCACGAACTGGCGGATGCGTCGCAGCAGCGGAGCCGTGAGCTCGCTAGGTCCACGCATGGTGTGGTGCCCGAAGTACGGGCACAACGTCCTCGGCGGCAAGGTGGCGTTCCGGTTGGGCGAGGTCCTCAAAGAGACGCGTGCCGAACAGGACTGGGCCGTGATGGCCAACGAGGCGAAGCCCGACCATGTGCATCTCGTCGTCGGTGCGGCCCCAACTGACGCTCCTGCGGAGGTGGTCAGGCAGCTCGAGGGTCCAAGCTGGCGGACCTTGCGCAGCGGGTTCGACTGGCTCAGGCGGTCTGGGACCCTGTGGTCAAAGTCGTCGTTCGTGGCCGAAGTCCGAGACGTCTCTGCTGCCACCGTTCGCCGGTCCATCGAGAACCCGTGGGCCCCGGCATGAGGCGCGCCAACAAGTTCCGCCTTCGTCCGACGGCAAAGCAGCACGTGGCCCTCGCCCGTTGTCTCGCCGCGCATCGCGAGCTCTACAACGCCGCGCTCCAAGAGCGCCGTGACGCGTACGAGACTGCGTCCGCCGTTCGCCGGGCTACTCGGCCCGGCCCGGGCCGGTACTCCCGTCCGCTACGGCACCCAGTCGGCCCAGCTCAAGGACATCAGAGATCTCCGCCCAGACATGGCGCGGTGGTCCTTCTCCTCCCAACAGGCCACCCTGCGCCGGCTCAACCGGGCCTTCGAGGCTTTCTTCGCTCGGGCCAGAGCGCGGTGACGAACCCGGCTACCCCCGCTTCAAGCCCGAGCACCGCTTCAACTCGGTGGAGTGGCCCAAGGAAGGCGACGGGTGCCGCTGGCATCCCGAGGCCGCTCGGGTCTACCTCCAAGGTATTGGCCACGTGAAGGTCACCGTCCACCGGCCCGTCGAGGGGAAGGTCAAGACCCTCTCTCTCAAGCGGGAGGGCCGGCGCTGGTACCTGGTGCTCTCCTGCGACGATGTGGCGGCCAAGCCGCTCGCTCGCACCGGAAAGGAGGCCGGGTTCGACCTCGGGGTAGCCCGCTTCCTCACTCTCTCCGACGCCAGCTTCGTCGACAACCCCCGCTTCGGCCAGAGGGCGTCCGAGCGTCTGGCGGCCGCACAGCGGCGCCTGGCCACCAAGAAGCGGGGCTCTAACAACCGGCGGGCTGCTCGCGAGGCGCTGGCCCGCCGACACCGCAAGATCGCCGACGCCCGCCGGGATTTCCACCACAAGACTGCCCGGAAGCTGGTGGCGACCTACGACACCCTCTTCTTCGAGGACCTTAAGATCACCAACATGACCAAGCGGGCCAAGGCCCGCCCCGGTCCCGGGACCCCCGGAAGCTTCCTCCCAAATGGGCAGGCCGCCAAGTCGGGTCTCAACCGAAGCATCACCGACGCGGGCTGGGGAGCCTTCCTCCTGATCCTGTGCGCCAAAGCGGAAGAGGCTGGACGCACCGTCATGAGCGTGGACCCCCGGCACACCTCCGACCGCTGCGAGGTCTGTGGCCACGCGACACCGGAGAACCGCGTCAGGGAGCGCTTCTGCTGCATCGTCTGTGGGCACTCCGCTCAGGCCGACCAGCACGCGGCGCCGCAATATCCTCCGGGCCGGACTGGCCCTTCGTGGACCAGCGGAAACGCTGGCGGCCTGAGAAGAAGCTGGCGGCTTCAGCCGTCAGAGAAGTCACCACTTGACTCCCTGCAACAAGGGGCCGATGAGCTGGGAGAGCCCGCCGAGACCCGAGTTGGGGCCGGCCGGCTCGGTGGAAGCGCCCGCGCCGGAGCCCGGGGCCGCGCCGTCGGAGCTCGACCCGCTCGGAGCCGCACCCGACGCGGAGCCGGTGCTGGGCTCCGAGTCCGAGCCCTCCCCGGGCAGCGGCCCGGTCTGGTCGGCGCAGGGCAGCGGGTCGGGGCCGAGCGCCTCGTCGAGCACCTGGTCCAGCGCGCCGCAGGGCCCGATGACCCCGAAGGTGTTGGTGAGCCCGGCCGGGTTGACGAAGATGTTTCCCCAGGGCACCGGCGTCGAACCGCTGTAGGCGATGGACTGGAAACCCTTGAGCGCGCCGCCCAGATAGCTGACGCCCTCGGCCAGGTCCTCCTGGTGCTGACCCACCACGGTCAGGTCGGCGTTGAGGCTCGAGAGCAGCGAGTTGAGCGCCGGCGAGTCCTCGTTGACCAGGCTGTTGGTCTGGCCGGCCATGGCGTCGACGTTGGTGATCAGGCTGGCCAGGTCCTGGTCGTTGGCGGCCAGGCCGGTGGAGACGGTGTCGAGGTTGTTGACCACACTCAGCAGCTGCTGGTCGCGGCTGGCCAGCGTGGACGACAGCGAGTTGGCCGAGTCGATCAATTGCGAGACCTGCGCCGCTGCGCTGGTCGACCGTCGTCGTGAGCGCGCCGAGTCCGGAGATGATCTGGGCCACCTGGGTCTGCTTGTCCTTGGTGATGGCGGCCAGCGAGGTGACCAGGCTGTTGAGCGCCTGGGCGTTGGACTTGGCCAGCAGGGTGTGCGCCGTGTTCTGCAATTGGTAGAACTCGGTCGGCACCGACGTGTTGGTGATGAGGGCGCCCGCCTTGAGCGGGTCGGCCCAGCCGCTCACCGGGGTGAGCGTGACGTCGACCACGCCGAGCAGCGTCTCCACCTCGACGGCCGCCGTGGTGTCGTGCGGCAGCTGGACCGAGTTGTTGACCGAGAGCTGCGCGTCGACGGCGTTGCCGTGCACCTCGACCGAGGTGACCGAGCCCACGTTGACGCCGGCCACCATGACCTGGGTGCCCTTGTCGATGCCGGCGGCGTTGGCGAAGCGGGCGGTGACGGTGTAGCCGGAGCTGAACAGGCTGCGATTCAAGAAAAGGATGCCGAGGATGCAGGCAGCCATCACGACGATGGCGACCAGGCCGACCACCTTGGGGTTGCGCTCGGTGACGGCCTTCACTTGGAGCCCCCCGTGGCGGGTGCGGCCGCCCCGCCGACCGCCTGCAGGTCGAGGCCGAGGCTCGACGCGGCCAGGCCGGACCCGGACGCCGCGCTGGACGACGAGGCGCTCGGCGCCGACGCGCCCGACGACAGCGGGTCCGACGCAGGGCGGGCTGCCCAGCGGGCCCGAGCCGGCCGGCGGGTTGGCGGGCTCGTAGTACGAACACACGGTCTGGTTGGCCAGGCAGGTGTAGACGGTCTGCACGGCGAACCACTGGCCCCACTGCGAGATCTGGATGTAGGGCGCCAGTCCCTCGCCGAGCGTGGACAGGCTGGCGGCCAGGTTCTGCTGGTTCGTCTGGACGTCGGCGGCCACCGCCTGGAGGTTGTCGATGGTGCTGGTGATCGTGGTGTGGTTGTTGCCGATGAGGCCGGCCAGGTCGCTGGCCACCTGGGAGAGGTTGCCGACCACGTCGTCGAGCAGCGTGTTCTTGGACGCCAGCGCGGACGACACGGTCTGCAGGTTCGTCACCAGCGAGTCGATGTCGCCCGAGCGCGAGGCGAGCGCGGTCAGCACCTGGTCGAGGTTGCCGATGATCTGGCCGACCTGGGAGTCGAGGGCCTGCACGGTGCTGGAGACGGCGGCGCCGCTGTTGATGAGCTGGTCGATCTGGGAGGTATCACCCTCCAGCGCGCCCGACACGTTCTCGACGAACTCGTTGGCCTCCGTCGGGTTGATGGCGGCGAGCACCGGGCCGAGCGAATTCAAGAAGGTGTCGATGCTGGCGTCGGTGACGTCGTGGCTGAGCGGGATGGTGGCGCCCGCGGGCAGGACCTGGCCCGCAGGGGCCGGGGAACAGCTCGATCTCCTTCTGGCCGATGACGTTCTGCCAGCGCATGCCGACGTCGGTGGAGCGGCGCAGCGTGACCGAGTCGTTGATGCTCATGGCGATGAGCGCGTGGCCGTGCTGCACCCCGATGCTCGAGACCTGCCCGACGGGCACGCCGGCGATGTTGACCTCGTCCCCGGTGGCCAGGCCGGTGACGTCGTTGAGCTGCGCGTCGAGGGGGTGGCGGCTGCTGAACAGCGAGATGTTGCCGATCTTGACGGCCAGCCCGGCCAGCAGCACCAGGCAGACCACTGCGAAGAGGGCGAACTTGAAGGCGGACTTGGGGAAGTGGTGGAGCAGCCTCATGACGTCCCCCCGAGCAGTTGGGTGATGATCCCGCCCAGGGTGGTCGGCTTGGACGTGTCGGGCTGGCCGATGATGCCGTAGGCCTGATTGGCGGCCGCCTGGCCGGCGCTGGTGGCGGCGGCGGTGGGCGACGCGGACGCGGCAGGCGTGGCCGACGGCGTGGACGTCGGCGAGGTCTGGAGCGCGTCGAACGCGGCCAGCTGCGACGAGCAGTCGAAGGCCGAACCGGCGCCGGCCAGCGCCTGCTGGAGCGGCGCCAGGAACGACATGCCACCCGTCGGCGGCGCGATGAGGTTGCACACGAGGCTGTTGACGTCGTTGAAGAGGATGAAGGTGTTGAAGTAGGCGTAGGTGCTGCCGTCGGGCAGGGTGTTCAGCCCGGAGGCACCCTCGGCGATCTTCTGGAAGTAGTGGTACGCGCCGTTGACCACCTGGCCGATCTCGTCCTGCTGGGCCAGCAGGACGCGCGAGACGTTGTCGCCCGACACCAAGATGGTGGCGATGTCGGGGTGGTAGGTGGCGAGCAGCGCGGCCAGCCGGTTGGAGAACGGGATGAGGGTGTTGAGGAGGTTCTCGTAGTCGGCCTCCTCGGCGTTGAAGGACGGGAGCCCGGCGTTGATCTCGGCGTTGAGGTCGTTGAGGTCGCCGGCCGCCGGCGCGGTGGCCTGGGCGAACTTGGCGAAGGAGTCGAGGGCGAGGATCTGCGCGTTGACCGTGTTGTCGAGCAGCCCCGCCAGTTGCGTGCCGGCACCGATGGAGGCGGCGATCTTCGGGCCCTCACCCTGCGAGGCCTGCGAGAGCTCGCCGAGGACCGTGGCCAGGTGGGTGGTGTCGATCTCGTTGAGCAGCGGCGTGGCGGCGGCGAAGAGGTCACCCAGCTCGTCGCTGCTCACGGCGTGGGCGAACGACGAGCCCGGCGCGAGGTAGGGGCCGGCTTCCGAGTCGCCGTGCGGCGTCGAGATGGACACCTGCTCGGCCCCGAAGAGGTTGACCGGCTCGATGGTGGCGGTGGCCGTGACCGGTACGTGGAACGACGGCTCGATCAGCACGCTCACCCGGGCCCGGTTGTGGTACAGCGAGAAGGTCGAGACGCGGCCCACCTGCACGCCGCGGAAGACGACGGCCGAGCCCGGCTCCAGGCCCTCGCCGGCCTTGGGAAAGGTGCCGGTGAGCCTGTAGTCCCCGGCGAAGTCGCCGTTGGCCAGGCGCACGAGCGTGACCGTGCCGAAGAAGAGGCCGACGACGACGGCCAGGACGACCAGGACGCGGACGAGCCGCATCAGCCGACCAACCTCGCCGTGGCGTTCACGCCGCCGAAGAGGATGAGCGACATGAAGAGGTTGACGACCACCACCAGGATGATGGAGAGCCGGATGGCCCGCCCCGCCGCCACGCCCACGCCGGCGGGGCCGCCGGTGGCGTTGTAGCCGTAGTAGCAGTGCACGAACGTCACGATGACCGCGAAGACCATCGCCTTGAGGAACGAGTAGAAGATGTCGATCGGCGGCAGGTAGAGCCGGAAGTAGTGGGTGTAGGTGCCGGTCGAGAGCCCGAAGAACTTGGTGACGACGAGCTCGGAGGCCAGGTAGCTGGCGAAGAGGGCGGCCAGGTAGAGCGGGATCATGGTGATCAGCGCGGCCCAGACCCGAGTGGCCACCAGGTAGACGACGCTGTTGACGCCCATAACCTCGAGCGCGTCGATCTCGTCGGAGATGCGCATGGCCCCCAGCTGCGCGGTGAAGCCGGCTCCGACCTGCGCCGCCAGCGCCACGCCGGCCACCAGCGGGGTGATCTCGCGCGTGTTGGCCAGCGAGGTGATGACGCCGGTGAAGGCCTGGGCCCCGATCTGCTGCAGGCCGTTGAAGCCCTCGAGGCCGACCTCGGTCCCGGTGAAGAAGGCGATGGACGTGACGACGAAGAACATGCCGCCGCCGACGATCAGCGCGCCCGACCCCAGGGTGATGTCCGACATCAGGACGGCGATCTCCTTGGGGTAGCGCAGGGCTCGGGGCAGCGCTCTGAGCGTGCGCACGTAGAACTTCAGCTGCGCATAGAAGCCGTCGAAGGCGTTGAGCACGGTGTTGCCCGTACCGGCGGCGCGCCCGGTCACGGCCTTGCCGGCCGAGACGAGCTTCGAGGGCTCGGACGGTCGGACCGGTGCGTCGATCGCCATCAGATGCCCTTCTGCGGGATGAAGTTGAAGTAGAAGACGGTCAGGAGGAAGTTCACGAAGAACGAGAGGATGAAGGTGATGACGACGGCCTGGTTGACGGCGTCGCCCACGCCCTTGGGCCCGCTCTTGCAGTAGAGGCCCTTGTAACAGGCGACCATGGCCGCGATGAAGCCGAAGATGGCGGCCTTGAACAACGCGATGGCGAGGTCGGCCAGTCTGGCTCAGCTCGCTGAACGTGGCGAAGAAGCTGCCGAGGTGATGTGGATGGCGTGGACGCCGAACCACAGGCCCCCGGCGATGCCGGCCACGCTGACGACGGCGTCGAGCAGGACGGCGACCAGCGTGGCGGCAAGGAGCCGCGGCAGCACGAGGCGGTGGAGCGGGTTGACGCCCATCACCTCCATGGCGCTGATTTCGTCACGAATGCGGCGCGACCCGAGATCCGCGCACATGGCGGAGCCACCGGCACCGGCGATGAGGAGGGCCGTGGCCACGGGCGCCTGTTCGCGCACCACGGCCAGCACCATGGCGGCACCGAGCTGGGACTGGGCGCCGATCTGCTGGAGCAGCGAGCCCACCTCGAGCGCGATGACCATGCCGAAGGGGATGGACAGCAGGATCAGGGGCAGGGTGGTCACCCGGGCCAGGAACCAGCACTGGTCGAAGAACTCCGTGACCGGCACGCCCTTGAGCGGCGCCTGCCGCAGCGCCTCGGAGGCCGTGGCGAACATGTTGCCGGTCTCGCGGACGGCGGTGGCGATCTTGCCGTCGTCGGACAGGGGCCGGCTCGGGCCGCGGCAGCACGGCCGCGGCACCGTCGGGCCGCCCGCTCGGGGTGCCCAGCCGTCGGGCCATCTCGGCCCGGGTCAGCGGCTCGACGTCGTGGCTGGCGGCGTGGGTGGGCGTGACACCTGTCGGTTCACCCGTGTCAGCCAAGACGTTCCCCCTTTCCGAGGCCTCCGTATGAACGCGGCCGGGCTAGGGCAGCCGTTCCCCCGTTCACATCCGTCAGGGGAAAAACGGGAGGCCGTTCGTGACCTTGCGGTAACAGGGCCGGTCACGGGCGTTGCGAAGCCAGAACGCAGCGGATGGTCGGCCGACCCCGGGGTCCGCGGCGCCCGACGTGCCACTTCGGGCTGCAACCCCACTTGCAACAAGAGTACAACCCCTATTTACTCTCTGCAACCTGCCGTTGTCCGTGATTTATGATTTTCGGGGTTTCAAAAAGATGCCGGGCACAGGCATAATAGAGATCTCCCCAGGGGGAGTACCCTTACGGAGGGGGAGGGACGGGACATTGGCGCTCCGCCAGGAAGAGCTGACAGGCCTCTGTGATGACGTCGATCTCGATCGAGATCGCGCGCTCGTCGAGCGGTGCCAGGCAGGCGACTCCGCCGCATTCGGCAATCTCTACGCGCGCTACTACGAGCGCCTGCTGCGATTCTGCATGCGCCGCCTCAACGATCGTCACGAGGCGGAGGACGCCGCGCAAGAAGCCTTCGCCCGGGCATGGAAGGCACTCCCGCGCTTCGCCGGTGAGCGCCGCTTCTACCCGTGGCTCACCGTCATCGCCGGCAACATCTGCACCGACATGTTGCGGCGGCGCTCGCGCAGCACCCCCACCGAAGACATGGAGCTCACCGCGCAGCAGCCGCTGGGCGTCGGTCGGCGACGACACCTCCGAGGACCTCGTGCTCGCCGCCGTGGACGGCGAACTGGTCAACCGCGCCCTCGACCGCCTGTCGGTGCGGCACCGCCACGTCCTCGCCATGCGCGAGGGGTCCGGGTGGACCTATCAGCAGATCGCAGACCACGAAGGCGTGGAGATCGGCACGATCGAGACGCTGCTGTGGCGGGCACGTCAGGCGCTAAAGCGTGAGTTCGCGGCCGTGTCCGAGTCCAACGGCGCGCTGGCCGGGTTCCTGGTGGCCGGTGTCGCGTTGTTCCGCCGCACGCTGTTCCGCATCGTGCACCGCGGCGCAAGCGTGCAGCAGCAAGCCGGGGGCTCCTCCGGGGACTTCGGGCTGCGCAATGCCATTCGCGGGTGTGGCGGTGGCCGGCGCTGCGGTGGCGGCCGCGATCATCGCCCCCCACGCGCTGTCGTCGAGCAGCGCCCAGCCGACGCTGGCCGCACCCGCAGCGCCGCCGGTGGCCGCGCCTCCCATCGCGCTCGGCCGCGCCGGCCGGCTCGGGCCGCGACTCCGGCTCGACGGGCGGCGTCGGCACGCCGCCGTCGGGTGACGGTTCCAGCTCCGGCGGCAACTCCGGCTCCGGCTCCGGCTCCGGCGCCGGAGCCGGTTCGGGCGTGCGCACCGCAGCAGGCGCGGCCGGAAGCGCGGCGAACGGCGCCACGTCGGTCGTCGGCGGGATCACCAACGGACTGACCGGGGGCGCCAGCGGCGGGACGGGCGGCCTCACGGGCGGGCTGAGCCAGGCCGCGGGCGGTGTCGGCAACACGGTCAACGGCGTCACGGGCGCCGTAGGCAACACGGTCAACGGCGTGACGGGCGCCGTCGGCAGCACGGTCAACGGCGCGACCGGCGGCTCCGTCGGCAACACGGTCAACGGCGTGACGGGCGCCGTCGGCAGCACCCTCAACGGCGTCACCGGCGCCGTGGGCGGGCTGCTGGGCGGGGTCACGGCGGAGCTCCTCGTCGTCGGGTACCAGCTCGGGCGGCACCAGCACCTCCCCGACGACCACCACCACGACGACGACCACGACGCCCGGTGGCCTCCTCAGGCGGCCTGGGGAACACCCTGGGCGGCCTGCTCGGGGGCGGGTAGGAGAAGTGCCAGGCGCGGCGTACCCGCCGGGCGGCGCAAGGCAGGCCCTGGCCCCCGGTTCCCCTTCTATGGAGACCCAGCAGGCAGAGAAGCCCTGCAACCCTGGGTCGCCCCCGGGGAACCGATCATCTCCCTGCGTGGCGTGACCAAGTCGTTCGGTTCCCACACGGTCCTCGAGGACATCACCTTCGACGTCCCCAAGGGCCGGATCACGGCCATCCTGGGCCCGTCGGGCACCGGCAAGTCGGTGCTGCTCAAGAACATCCTGGGCCTGCTCAAGCCCGAGCGGGGTGAGATCTGGGTCGACGGCGACCAGATCGTCGGCCTGCGCGAGAAGCGGCTCTACGAGGTGCGCAAGAAGTTCGGCGTCCTGTTCCAGGACGGCGCGCTCTTCGGGTCGATGAACCTCTACGACAACATCGCCTTCCCGCTGCGCGAGCACACACGCAAGAACGAGGCGGAGATCCGCGAGCTGGTGCACCGCAATGCCGAGCTGGTCGGCCTCATGGACCACCTCAAGAAGCTCCCCGGCGAGGTCTCGGGCGGGATGAAGAAGCGGGCCGGCCTGGCCCGGGCCATGGTGACCGAGCCGGAGATCGTGCTCTTCGACGAGCCTGACTCCGGCCTCGACCCCGTGCGGGTGGCCTACCTCGACGAGCTCGTCGTCACCGCGCAGAAGGAGACCGGGGCGACCTTCTTCATCATCACGCACAACATCCAGTCGGTGATGCGGACGGCCGACTACATGGGCGTGCTGTTCCGCTCGAACCTGGTGAAGTTCTCGAGCAAAGCGGACATGGTGGCCACCGAGAACCCGATCATCCAGCAGTTCCTCTCCGGACGCCCCGAGGGACCCATCGGCATGGACGAGATGGCCGACGCCGGCCAGGACACCAGCCGCTACATCGAGGGCGACACCGCCGCGCTGCGAGCTCGGCCCGCTGCCCCGGCCCGGCGAGGTCGCCATGGCCGCCCGGACACCGAGCGACCAACCCGTCCCACCGGCCTGAGTTCGCCTGCAGCGAGAAACGCCGCCGGCCCGGGTGGTGCGGCCCGGAACCAGCGGCGTCTCGGCTCTCAGGTCCCTCAGTCGCCGGCGGCGGCCCCGCACACGGTCTCGACCAGCAGCCCGCTCACCACGTAGGGGTCCATGTTGGCGTTGGGGCGACGGTCTTCGATCCAACCCTTCTTGTTCTTCGCCGTCTGCCACGGGATGCGGATGGAAGCGCCGCGGTCCGACGTGCCGTAGCTGAACTGGGTGTAGTGCGCCGTCTCGTGCGCGCCCGTGAGACGGCTCTCGATCCCGATGCCGTAGTTGGCGACATGCTCGTCGACCCGCTTCCCCAACGCCTCGCAGCCGGCGATGATGGCGTCCCAGCCGCCGTCCTCGCGCATCGCCTTGGTCGAGAAGTTGGTGTGGGCGCCTGCGCCGTTCCAGTCGCCCAGGACCGGCTTGGGCTCGAGCGTGGCGTAGACGTCGAACTCCTCAGCGATGCGGAAGAGCAGCCAGCGCGCCGTCCAGAGTTGGTCGCCGATGAGCGGCGGGGGGAGGATCCCGATCTGGAACTCCCACTGCCCCATCATGACCTCGGCGTTGGTGCCCTCAATGCCGAGGCCGGCCTTCAGGCAGGCGGCGGTGTGGCGCTCGACGATCTGGCGGCCGGGCATCTTGTCGCCGCCCACGCCGCAGTAGTAG
This sequence comes from uncultured Acidimicrobiaceae bacterium, assembly GCA_963807775.1. GTDB lineage: Bacteria > Actinomycetota > Acidimicrobiia > Acidimicrobiales > RAAP-2 > Bog-473. The sequence goes on from CAWECY010000001.1 coordinate 120,222, forward strand.
GGGCCCTGCGGGGCGGGGAAGCCGGCCTCGGGCCAGCCCATCGGCCGGCCGTACTGGAAGAAGGTGTACTCCTGCTCGATCCCGAACCAGGGCTCGAAGGCGGCGTACTTCTCGGCCAGCTCGACGCAGGCCCGCCGGGTGTTGGTGGGGTGCGGCGTCATGTCGGTCAACAGGACCTCGCACATGACGAGCTTGTCGTTCTCGCCGCGCAACGGGTCGGGGCAGACGAACACAGGTTGGAGCACACAGTCCGAGTCACTCCCCTCGGCCTGGTTGGTGCTCGAGCCGTCGAAGCCCCAGATCGGAGGTTCCTTGCCGTCCTCCACGATCTTCGTCTTGCTCCGAAGCAGCGGACTGGGCTCGGTCCCGTCGATCCAGATGTACTCGGCCTGGTAGCTCATGAACTCTCCTGTGTTCCCCTTGGGTGTGGACGCAGCTGCGCCGGGACAGGGCCCGGCACACCTGGGTCAAGTGTCGCCGGACCCTATTTCACCGGAGTATCGGTTATGTGAACCGACGATGAACACCGCCCGCCGGGCGGGGACGCCGAGAGCCTCAGTTGCAGCGTGACCTTGAACAGCCCGCTCAAGCGGACCGCTCAGAAGCGGATCGCTGAACGGGAGCTCCCGTGGTCACCCCGAATGGGCAGTGACCGTGCTCCGATCGGGGAGCTCGGAATCCGCCGTGGGTGGCTCCGGTTCCTCGTGGCCCGTCAAGGCGATGTTCAGGTCCGCCCGCTCGAGCCTCATGGCCCCGCACCCCATCGGCAAGGCAGGCTTGGAGTCGTACCGGCGCCCACCCACCAGTTCCACCCACTGCCGCGGTGACGGACCGATGGAGAGGAGCATGAGGACCGCGGTGGCCATGAGGGCGGGCCACCACAGCGCGATGTGGTGCACCGCGTCGTGGTTCGCCAACACCATGCTGGCGACGAGGGCGGCGGCGCAGAGCACGAGCCGGCCGACCCCCCGGCGTGCGGCCAGGAGCAGGCAGAGCGCGGGGACGGGCCAGAGGTAGTACCAGTTCATCTCGGTCTCGAGGAGGACCCGCAGGAAGAAGGCCAGGGCCGTGAAGGTGAGCACGGTAGGCAGGTCGTGACGGCGCCGGCAGACCGCGATGGCGAGGCCCGCAGAGAGAAGGATGGCGACCAGCCTCATCGGCCCGCCGCCGTCCACGCCCGCGCCGATCACCGGAGCAAGGTGGGTCAAGGGCGTGTACGAGATGTAATGGGGCAAGAAGGGCTGGTGCACGAGCACGAACCTGGTGCGGCCGGGCTCACCGATGAGCGGCGGGACGAGGACGAGGATGCTGGGTAGCACCAGGCGCCACGAGAGCCGCGCCGCCCTGCGCCAGCCGAGGCGGGCCAGCAACGGGGCGACACCCAGGAGAGCGAGCGGCTGGAATGCGATACCGATGCCGAGTAGGAGCGCGGCGCGTGGTCCCGCCGCGCCCCCGTGACGCTCGAGCTGCAACGCGGCCCAGACCACCATCGCCACCGCGACGCAGTCCTCCGGGTGCCCCCACAACCCCGCAACGTTTGCCACGCCGAGCGCGCCCACCAGGGCCAGGCCGAGCCGGGTGCCGCTCGAGAGACGCCAGTAGCGTGCAACCGCATCGACAGCGAAGAGAACGGGTGAGGCGAGCAGGAGGGCGGCGGGGCCGAGGACCAGCCAGAGGCTGAACGGCTGGCTGCCGGGGAAGTGCGGTGCGAGGCCGAGTGCCTGGGCCGCCAGCTCCACCGGCGCCAACACGAACTCCAGCGCGGGAGGAGAGGTGAGGGCGCCCTTGGGCACATAGATGTGAGCGAACTGACCGTGAGCCAGGGCTGACGAGCTGGCGGCAAGGCTCCAGAGGTCGCCCGGCGCGACAAGCTCGAAGTGACCACCATGCAGGCCGGAATGCCCCAACAGGCTGTACGCCATGACCGGGGCGAACATCGCGATGGTCGCCACCAATGGCGCGTTGCGCTGCTCGGCCCACAGCGAGACCCGTCTCATTCCCCCCTCCTCGACCGTCTTCTTACCGTCATGGCGGTCCAATGCGTTCTTGTCCATGACCCGGGTGCGCAGGTCCCGAGCGCGAAAGAGGGCTGGATCAGCGATCGCTGATCCAGCCCTCCCCGTTGCCCCCCGGCAACCTGGCCACCTCCGCAGAGGCGGCGCGTTCTCCGCGGCTGCTGCTAGCAGGTGCGTGGCGTTCAGGCCACCGACACAGGTGTTGGCGTGCTGAACAGGCCGGAGATGCCTCCACCCAGCGCAGCGACCGCCACGACGGCGACGACGGCGATCAGGCCCACGAGCAGCGCGTACTCCACCATGGAGGCGCCACGCTCGGTGCGGGCCCGCTCAAACAACGAGCCGTGCAGCACCCCGAACCGCAACGAACGCGTTGACGAAAATCTCGAGCCATCTTTGTTTCTCCCCTCTTTACCCCCACGAGCTGATCGACGGAACGTCGCTCCCCGTCTACAAGTATCGGTTACTTGCGCGGCATTGAATCCATAGGGCTTTTTGACCATAGACTCTGAGAGTTTGCTGGGTAAATACGCCCAATCACTACGGTCATAACGATCCGAGAAAGGCCCCACAACCGACAGTGGGCTGGGCCGGCCGAAGCCGACCCAGCCCAACCGTCATCCCATTGGGGAAGGGGGAATATTCCCTTAGGGAATCATTGCGTAGCTCGATGCGGCTCACGCCGCTCCGGCTAGCAGGTGGTGCCGTTCAGGCCACCCACACAGGTGTTGGCGCTGCTGAACAGGCCCTTGATGCCCCCTCCGAGCGCAGCCATCGCGACGACGGCGACGACCGCGATCAGACCAACGAGCAATGCGTACTCCACCATGGAGGCGCCACGCTCGGTCCGCGCACGCTCAAGCAGGTTGCCGTGGAAGCCACGAACCGCCAAGAACGCATTCAGAAACAGCTCAGTCATTTCTTATTCCCCTCTTCAGCCCCAACGGTCCCGAGCGGTTGCCCGAACCCATTTGGAGGTCCCACGACATTGTCGGCATCGGCCCGCCGCAGTTCCATAGGCTTTAAAGGACCATATTGCAGCCGACGCGGAGCGCCTATTCGATGGTGACGAGCCCCATCACGACGGCGCGGACGAGCGCGTGCGTGCGGTTGGTGACGTCGAGCTTCTGGAAGATCGCCGCCAAGTGGTTCTTGGTGGTCTTCGGGCTGATGTAGAGCCGCTGCGAGATCTCGCTGTTCGTGGAACCCTCGGCCAGGAGTTGCAGCACCTCGAGCTCGCGCTGGGTCAGCGACCAAGGCCCCCACTGCCGGTCGTCGTCATCGCGGCGCTGCGTCGCACGTCGGAGTCGCTGTAGTCCCTCCGGCTCGACGTCGAGATCGGCGTCCTCGTGAGCGTCAGCGTCGCGCCGGTCCGCCGGGCACATTCGCCGCGGTGCACCGTCGTGCAAACCGACGGCCCCGACACGGAAACCTGCGAGTAGAACGTCCACTCGTCCCGCCGCCGACCGGCTGGGCCGTGGTCGGCGCGCTCGGCCACAGGATCGCCGAGGCTGTGTTCGCCATTGCTCCCCCCTCATCTCCGCCCCGGAGCAGATCCCGTGCGCCTCCACCCGCCGCTTCGGGGGGAAACTCCCTGGTCATTGTACGCTCCCAGGATCAAACGCAGGTGCAACCAGATTGCGGCCAGGGTGCGGTGGGCCGAAATTCCCATGCCCGCCGGGCGGGTTGCGCCGTCGTGTGCGACCGCCTTGATCAGGCCCGGTGCAAGGCGTGCTTGATCGGCCCGACGATCGGACCGAGCACGATGATCATGATGGCCGGCAGGAAACACAGCGCGAACGGGAAGAGGATCTTGACGGAACCTTGGCCGCCTTCTCCCGGGCCCGCTGGCGCCGCTTGTCGCGCATCTCGTCGGCTTGCGCCTCGCAGCACCCGGCCGATGGGCAGCCCCAACGCGTCGGCTTGCGACAACACGACGGAAAATGTCACGAGGTCGTCGATGTCCGTGCGCAGCTTCATGTTCTCGAGCGCGTCGTGTCGTGAGAGCCCGAGCTCCATCTCGCGCAACGTGAGGCGCAGTTCGTCGCTGACGGGCGACTCGAAACGGGCGCACGATATCTGCATCGCCTGCTCGAGGCCGAGGCCGGCCACAACGGAGATCGTCATCAGGTCGAGCACGTCGGGCAGGTCGTTGGTGACCTGTCCCCGGCGAGCCTTGATGCGTGCGCGTAGCCACCAGCTGGGCGCAAGACCGCCGATCATGGGCAGGATGAACACGAGAGCGATGCCCGTCTTGATCGCCACCACGCCGCTGACGAGCCGGACCAGACCGCGCCGATGCCGAGCAGGACCGCGCCCACTTGCACCGCGACGAACTCCTCGGCCCGGATGGAACCCGTCAGTCCCGCCTTGAGCAGGTCGGCGTGCACGTTGTCGATCTCGCTGCGACGGGTACAGCCTCGACAGGCTGTGGCGCAGGCCCCGTGTGGCCGGGCCGAATATCCGGCTGAACAGCGGCGTCTGGACCCGGTCGGGCACCTGGACGGGCTCGGCGTACAGTCTCGGCCTCCGAACCGAGTGAGCGGATGAAGTCCAGCCGGTGCGACGACTTGTGTGCTTCCACGCCGCCGTTCCGACGGCGATGACCCCGATGGCCATGAAGGTGGTGCCGACCATCGGGACGATGTATGCCGCGTTCATGAGAACGATTCCCCCTTCTGCCTCAGACCTTGATGTTGACCATCTTGCGGATGATGACGAACCCGAGCGCCATCAACCCCGCCGTGCCGATCAGGACGACGAGCCCGGCCCCGTGCAGCATCGGCTGCAGATAGCTCGGGTCCTGCATCTCGAGCGCGCAGACCAGGAAGAGCGGGATGGCGAAGAGCACGTAACCCGACATGCGGCCTTCGGCCGAGAGGGTCTGCACCTCGCGGCGCACCTCCTGGCGGGTCCGCATGAACTCGGCCAGCGTGTGCAGGATCTGCGCCAGGCGACCACCGGTCGACTGCTGGATGCGCACCGCCTCGACGGCCCACTTCAGGTCCTCCACACCCGAGCGGTCCGCCATATTCTCGAGCGCCTCCACCAGGTCGTTGCCGACCGCGACCTCGGCCATCACCCGGTCGAGCTCGGCTGACAGCGGCGGCCGGGCGTCACGGCGGTACATGTCGATGGCCCGCTGGAAGGTCTGGCCGCCCTCGACCGAGGCCGCCATCAGGGACAGGGCATCGGGCAGCTGTTCCTGCATCTGCTTGATCCGCTTGTTGGCCCGCCGCGCCGGCAGCTTCCAGGCGATCAGGGCCACCAGTCCGATGGCCCCGAGGGCGCCGAAGATCGAACCCGAGATGATGCCGGCGACGACGGCCAGCATGAACGCGGCGGCCGCACTGATGACCAGGTACTCGCCCGACCGCAGCGGGATGTCCGCCCGGTCGAGGCGCTGCTCGAGGGCACCGTGCGTGTCGATGCGCCCGAAGATGCCGGAGATGCGGACGGTCAGCGCCGACAGCTCGCCCCGCTCGGGGGACTCGCTCACCACCTCGACCGGCACCGGGGCCGTGCCCATGGTGTCGTCGAGGATCTGGGCCAGGGTCCGCTGCTTGGTCCGGACCCGCATGATGGCCGCCACGACCGCCAGGGCCAGCCCGCCACCTATGAGCACGGCGGCAACGAAGGCCCCGGCCTGGGTGCCGAGTGTTGCGAACATCACGCCCCTCACTTCCCGTCGCGACGCCGCGCGAGCAGTTCGTACATCTCCTCGGACGGAGGTTCCATCTCCACCCGGCCCGGGCGGGCGGGCCGGTGGTGCCGGCCGCTCTGGCGGGGCGATCCGAGGAGCGACGGGTCGACGTTCAGGTCGGTCCGGAAGAGGTTGGGGGCCACCTCGACGCCGTTGAGCGCCAGCTCGTCGAGGATCTTCGGCCGCAGGCCGGAGGGCACCAACCGGCCGATCCCTTCGCCCATGTCGACCCGGTGGAAGATGTCCTGGAGCAGGACGGTCTCGCCCTCCATGCCCTGGATCTCGGTGATGGACGACACGACACGGCCACCGCCGGGCATGCGTTGCAGCTGGACCAGGAGGCCCACGGCCAGGACGATCTGCTCACGGATGGCCCGCTGCGGCAACTCGACGCCACCCATCATGACCATGGTCTCCAGACGGCCGAGCAGCTCACGCGGGCTGTTGGCGTGCACCGTGGTCATGGAGCCGGCGTGACCGGTGTTCATGGCCTGGAGCATGTCGAGGGTCTCGGAGCCACGACACTCACCGACGATGATCCGGTCGGGCCGCATACGCAGTGAGTTGCGGACCAGGTCCCGGATGCGGATCTCGCCGCTGCCCTCGGCGTTGGCGGGCCGGGTCTCGAGCGTGACGGTGTGCTTCCCCTGAAGCTGGAGCTCGGCCGACTCCTCGATCGTGATGAGACGCTCGTCGTCGGGGATGAAGTTCGACAGGACGTTGAGCATGGTCGTCTTACCGGTGCCGGTACCGCCGACCACCACCATGGAGATCTTGCCCCGGACGCAGGCCTCGAGGAAGACGGCGGCGTCCATGGTGACCGACCCCAACCCGATCAGGTCCTGCATGACCATCGCCCGCTCAGGGAACTTCCGGATCGTGAGTACGGCGCCCCGCAGGGCCAGCGGTGGGACGATGGCGTTGATACGAGAGCCGTCGGCCAGGCGGGCATCCACCATGGGCGACGACTCGTCGACCCGGCGGCCGACGGCCGCCACCATGCGGTCGATGATGCGCCGGTACTGAGCCTGCGAACTGAAGACGACGTCGCTCTTCTCGATCTTGCCCTTGCGCTCGATCCAGACCTCGTCGTACGCGTTGCACATGATTTCGGTGATGGACCCGTCGGCCAGCAGGACCTCGAGCGGGCCGTAGCCGAGGGAGTCCTCGAGCATCTCGTCCACGAAGCGTTGGCGCTCGATGGGTGAGATGCCGATGTCCTCGCGCTCGAGGATCTCGTTCACCGAGTTGCGGACCTTGGAACGGAGCTCGTCGGGTGACAGGTCAGCGGCCTTCGGCGCGATCTCGGCCAGGACCTTGGCCTGGACCTTCGCCTTGGACTGCGACCACTGATCGCTCGAGGTGGTGCGGTCTGTGCTGCGGCGGCGAGGCGTCTCACCATTCGGCATCCGGTCGGAGATGCGCCGCTTCGGGACCTCAGGCCACCGGCTCTTCGGCCGGTGGGTTGCCGTCGGCCGCTGCGAGCTTCTCAGACAGGTTCATGACTATCAGGCCCTCTCGAGCTCAGGCACCTTGTTGGCGCGACCCTTCTTCCTCAGCCGCCAGAAGCCGCGCGACTCGCCGAGCTCTGCGGTGTGGTTGGCGCTCGTCCCGAGGACGGGCTGCACCTCACCGGAGATGAACTGATGCATGCCCCCGGCCAGCTTCTGGCCGATGTCAGAGTTCGCGGCCGACACGAGGGCCGGCTTGCCCTTGTTGATCGACCTCATGACCTCCCGCGAGTAGGGGAGCGTGGAGACGATCTTGTTGTCGAGCACCTCCTGGACATCGTTGATGTCGATGCCGATGTCCTCCTCCACCTTGTTGAGCACCACGCCGATGCTGTCGCTGTTGATACGCAGTTTTTCGAGCGTGGTCAGGAACACCCGCATGTTCCTGATGCTGGGCAGATCGAGCGTGACCATGCAGAGCACCCGGGTGGAGTGGTCGAACGCGGCCAGGACCATCTCGGACAGCTGGGCCGGGGTGTCGACCACGATGTAGTCGAAGTGCCGGCGCAGCGCGCCCATGACCTTGTAGACGTCCTTCGGAGCGATCATGTCGGCGTCGGCCGGGCTGAACGGTGCGGCCAGGACCGAGAACCCGAGCTCGCACTCCTCGAGGTATTCCTCGACGTGCTCGTCCAGATCGTCGTCGTCGACCGGCTCCCGGGACAGCAGGTCCGAGATGGTGAACCGAGGCCGCAGGTGCAGTGCCGTGGAGACCTCGCCGAACTGCAGGTCGAGGTCCACCAGGCACACCCGCTGGCCGGTCTGGGCCGCCAGGTAGCACGCCAGGTTGGTGGCGTAGAACGTCTTGCCGCACCCGCCGCTCGACGAGGCGACCGTGAAGACCTCGGCGAACGTCGGTCGCTCGACGACGACGCCGTGGGCCACCACGGGCAGCGTGGGCGAGCTGCCCGACTCCGAGACGTCGGCGATGTCGAAAGCGCGCTTCAGAGCTGAGGACAGCTGGCGCTTGCTGGTCGGGTACTCCACCAGCTCGACCGCCCCGCTGCGCACGATGTCCGACAGGTTGGCCTTGGGCTTGGGCCCGAGGGCCAACACGACGGCCGGGACCGGGGAGGTGGCTCTCAGGTTGGCCAGCCGGGCCATGCCGGCGTGGCTGTCGAAGACCGGTCCGGCCACGAGGACGTCGAACGGGCCCTGCTCCTGCACCTCGTCCACCACATCAATGACGTTGGTGCTGGTGACCACCTGGTAGCCGGGGCCGAGGGAGGCCTGGATGGCCCGGCTGAGTGCCGGCGAGCGGCTGATGACGAGAATCCGGCGCGAGATCATGGGGCGGACGTCGTCTGGTCGGTGCCGATGCACTGCCCCACGACCGGTGGCACGGTGTCCTTCTGGGTCTGTACCACGGAGATGGTCTCGTTCTGGGACAAGAAGGAGAGTGACCTGGCTTGACTCGGGCTCAGGGCCACCAGCAGCGTCTCGGAACTCGGGATGGTGCGGCCGCTCGACGCCGTCGCACCCTTGGTACCGGACAGTGCCGGGCTGGTGCTCGAGACGTCCAGTACCTGCACGTCGGCCATGGCCAGTTCGGTGCAGGGCAGCGGGAGCGTGGAGGACGCCGCGCTGTTGGTCGACACCTTCGTGATGTTGGCGTAGACGTCGACATGTCCACCTGGCTGCAAGTAGCCGGCCAGGGACTCGGCCCCGCTGATCGTGACCGTCATGGCGTCGAGGCCCTGCGGCACCGAGATGGAGGACGTGCTGGCCAGCAACTGGGTCGAGGTGATGGCCTCGCCCTTGTGGATGGCCGTCGTCAGCACGGTGTCGCTCAGGCTCTCAAGCGAGCTCAGGTCGGTCGGCGAATACGACTTGGTCGGGACCAGCTCGAGGGCGACCATGTTCTGCGCCACCATGGCCGAGCCGGTGGTGCCGGCCGGGATGTTCGTCTTGGCGACCACGGCCGAGGTGGTCACGGGCGCCTGGACGGCTGAACCCCCGGCATGTTTGCTAGCACCCTGCACGCTGGCGTACGCGATGGCGCTGCCGGCAACGAACAGGATCGCCCCGATCAGGACCAGTATGAGCGTCTGCTTCTTCACAGAACATTCCCCCTTCTCACAACCGACGGACAATGTGCGGAAACCATCACGAGTTCAATCGCCGTTGGTTCCGTTGAAAGGTACGACGGCAACAGGCCGAGGTACATAGGTCCTTTTGACCATTCTCCAATCGAGCGTCCCTGGTCGGACCCTCAAATGGTCCATATGTCCTATGTACCGAACCTCGCGGTCAGCCCAGAATCGAACTCGGACGTATCGCGGTTTCGGCCAATTGCAAAACGGTTGCGCCGCACCGGAAGTACGGAAGAGGGGGGTCCACGTTGGGACCGCGCACGTGGGACATTGTCAAAAGGTTGAGAGGCCGGGACCAGGACGAGCGCGGCGCCGAGATGGTCGAATTCGCGTTCGTCGTCGTCCTGCTCATCATGCTGCTCTATGGCATCGTCACCTATGGCCTGATCCTGTCTGCTCAGTCCACCCTCACCCAGGCGGCGGCGGACGCCGCCCGGTCCGGCATCGTGTCGTCGTCGACAGCCGTGGCCACAGCCGAGGCGCAGGCGTGCACCGACGTGGGCTGGATGGACAAGACGTGCGTCGCCACGCCCCCCGTGAACCCCGCCGTCCCGAACCCTCAGTGTCCCGTTACCCCGGCCAGCGGAGACATAGTCGCCACTGCTTGTGAGGAGACCTGCCCGTCGAGCGCCACCAATACGTGTCTCGAGGTCACCGTGCAATACAACTACAGCACGGACCCGCTGTTCCCCGAGCTCCCGGGTTTTGGCCTCTTTGTGCCTTCGACGCTCTCTTCCACCAACGTCCTGCAGATCTCCACACCGAGCAACTAGGTGAGGGCCATGTCCTGGATCAAGAGGATGGCGCGGGATCGCCGCAGCGACGAGCGTGGCGTCACGCTGGTCTTCACCGCTATCTGCATGGTGGGCTTGCTCTGGGCCGGCGCCATGGGAGTCGACCTCGGTTTCAGCGTGTGGGGCAGCCGGACAGCCCAAGCCATGGCCGACACGGCGGCGCTCGACATGGGCCGCTACATCGGCCTCGCGGACCAGATCACAACCCTCGACGGCGGCGACCCTGCGCTCCAGGCGTACTTGAACGGCAAGCTGGCCAACGTCTTGACCGAAAACGGCTCTAACGCGTCTCTCACCGTCACCCCCGGTCTCTGGTCGGAGTCCAATGGTGTTTGGTCCTGGAGCGTCCCGAGCGCCGGGTGTTCGCCTACGGTCCCGCCGTCGGGTCCCGCGTGCAACGCCGTGAAGGTCTCGGCGATCCAGGCCGTCCCGCAGATCTTCTTCGGAGGGTTCAACGCGCTGACCGGGCACGCCAGCAACAGCAGCGCCTACACAATCGTCTCCGACACGCCTGAATCCTCGTTCTCCGTGGGCTCGTACCTGGCCAACTTCAGCACGCAGCAGTCGGACGTTATGAACGACATCCTGGGCTCCATCGACACCAACCCCGGATCGCTCAACATCTCGCTGGCGGGCTACGAGGGGCTCGCCAACACCTACGTCACCTTGAACCAGCTGATCACGGCCTCCGGAACTCTCCTCAACTCGTCGGACGTCATGACCACCTCGTTGAGTGCCTCCCAGTGGCTCGGCATTTGGGAGGACGCCGTGGACAACCAGGAGGCGAGCCTCAACTGCGGTGCCTCGCCCACACCCAGCGCTTGCACGGCCTACAGCACGATGACCGGAGACCTGAGCTTCGCCAACTCCGATTCCATTGACCTGTGCTCGATGTTCACGATCAACGGGACGTCCTGCGGCACCGTCTCTACGGCCGACCTCAACGCCAGCCTCGATGTGCTCCAAGCCCTCACCACCGAGGCGGAGGTCACCAACGGAAACAGCGGGATCAACGTCACCTCGGCCCTCAACCTGACCGACGCGCCGCTGAACTTCGGCACGGTGGACCTCTACCTCGACGTGATCCAACCGGCGCAGGTGGCCTACGGGCCCGTGGGCACCGTGGCCGAGACGGCCCAGGTGTCGTCGGATCTCACCATGAACCTCTCGGACGGGGGTCTGCCGCTGGGCACCCTCAGCATCCCCCTGTCCGCCGCCAGCGCCACCTCGACGCTCAACACCATCACCTGCTCTTCGAACGCCATGACGAGCACGAAGATCAACACGACGACGGCGGCGGCCAGCGGAACCGTGACACTGTCGGGCGTCGGGAATGTCGCCACGCTGAACGTCAGTGGTGTCAACAACGGCGCCACCTCCTACAGCGCCAGCGTGGTGCCGCCGACGGCGACCACACAGACGAACAACACGAACCCGAAGTCAGTGGGCTCGACGAGCCCGACGCTGAACTACAGCGGTGTCGCCGGCGGGCTCAACTCGCTGATAAGTCCCTTGCTCGCATCAACCTCGGTGGTCTCCGAGGCTTACGGATCGGCGCTCCAAGGGGCGGGCGTCTCGCTCGCCGGAGCAGAGATCGCCGATCTCAGTACCAACTGCGACGCAGTCTCCATCGTCCAATGAGCGCCCCGATTTCCCTTCTCGGTGGCGCCTTACTAGGCGTGGCGGCTGGTTCCCTGCTGGTCCCTGTCACCCGTAGGGAACTGGCCGCCGCCCTGACCAGGTCAACATCTGGTCAGGGCGGCGTCGCCACCGAGTTGGACAGTCCACGCGTCACGCCGTGGCACTGGGTCGCCCTGGCCGTCGTCTCGGGGCTGCTCCCCGCCTACGTCGTGCACCGGGTCGGTTGGTCAATCATCGCCCTGCCGCCGCTGCTGCTGCTCGTGGGCCTGATTCAGCTGGGCTACTGCGACCTCACCAAGCGCCTCCTGCCCAAGACGCTCGTCTACGCGCTCACCGGCGCCGTCATCGTCAGCGGCATCGTCATCGCCGGCGTCATGCACGAGTGGGGCCGCCTGAAGGTCGCCTCCATCGGTGGCCTCGTCTTCTTCGCGCTGTTCCTCGTCATCAACCTGATCAACCCGCGCTGGCTGGCCTTCGGCGACGTCCGTCTCTCCCTCGTCGTCGGCTTCGGGCTGGCCTGGGTGAGCCCGGTGGCGCTACTCGAAGGGTTCTTCGTCGCCAACCTGCTGGCCGCGGTCGTCGGGTTCGGACTGATCCTGGTGCGCCGGGCCGACCGGAGGGCGTTCGCCGTCCCGTTCGGCCTCTACCTGGCTCTCGGTACCGCGCTGGTCCTGGCCACCTGGAGCTGACGCCCGGAGTCAACCGGGCGCGGGTGGTCGCCGATCAGCCCCGGCGCCGGAAGTGTCGCTCGATCTCGTTGGCGTAGGTCCGGCCCAGCGAGTCCGCATGGGCGCCGATCCAGTCGCTCACGGCGATGGTCCCGGTGGGTGGGCCGTCGGTGTCCGCCAGGCCGTCGGCCATGGCGCGGAACTCGTCGCCGGTGAGCAGCACGTCGTGCACGGCGAGGCCGAGCACGGAGGCCAGCAGCGGGACCAGCGCACCGGGCACCCGCACGATGCGGCTCCGGCTGCCCACGGCGTCCCGGATGAGGTGGACCAGTTCGAAGAAGGTCGGGCGCTCGGGGCCGACGGCGTCGATCACGGCGTTGGCCCGCTCGCTCCCGGCGGCCACGGCCAGTGCCGCCAGGTCGTCGATGTGGATGGCCCGGATGCGGTAGTCGCCCCGGCCACCCACCCCGAACACGGGCAGGTGACGCAGCAACCACGCGATGTTGTTGATCAGCACACCGTCGCCGCCGAAGAGGATGGCGGGCCGGAGCACGGCGTAGGGCACGTCGACCTCGGCCAGGGCTCGCTCGACCTCCGCCTTGCCGCGGAAGTAGGCGTAGGGCGACGAGATGCTCGGGTGCGTGATCGACACGTGCACGATCCGTTCCACCCCGGCCTGGCGGGCGGCGTGGAAGAGGGCGCGCGAGTTGGCCACGGCGCGGTCGTGGTCGTCGCCCCCGTGCGGGAACCGCACCCAGTACGTGTTGTAGAGCGTGGTCGCTCCCTGGAGCGACCGGCTCAACCCGAGCAGGTCGTCGAAGTCGAGCGGCCGGACGTCGATCGTGTGCCCTGCCCCGGCGCGGTCGGGGTGCCCGGTCAGTGTCCGCACCGGTCTTCCGGCATCCAACAGCCGGCGTGCGATCGCGCCGCCCGAGTAGCTGAACGCGCCGGTCACCACGTCGAACCCGTCCGATGGGAAGGTCCCTGCCTGCTCGCGCAACGCGCTGGCTTGCGTCATGTCGACTCCTCCTTCGCCGGAACGGCTCCGACCATCTGCAACAGACCTGCCAGCTGCCGAGCGCGGTCGAACAGCGCCAGCGCCGCGGTGCGATCGCCGTCGAGATGCACCAGCATCTCGAGCCCGAGATAGAGCGCCACGACGGCGTGGGCGGCCAGGTCGGGCTCGACCAGCGTCGAGAGCGGCCCCCCGTCGAGCACGCCTCCGATGGCGTCCGCGGCGAAGCGGTGCCACGGAGCGAGGCGCGCCGCCACCTCGGGCGCCAGCCCGGGCGTCGACGACGCCCCGGCGATCATCTCGGCCAGGACGGCCATATGCCCCGCGTCGAGATCCTCTTCGAAGACCGCCCGCGCCGTCTCCACCAGCTCGCTCACGCCGTCAGCGCGGTCGACCGCCTCCTGGTAGCGGAGGCGGCGCGTCTCGCTCACCTCGTCCAGCGCGGCGAGGAGCAGGTTGGGCACTGAGCCGAAGTGGTAGAAGACGAGGCCCTGGTTGCAGCCGGCCCGCTGGGCGATCTCCCGGGCGCTTGCCCCGGCGAAGCCGACCTCCCGGAGGGCGGCGACGGCGCCGCGGACCAGCGCCTGACGGGTCTCCTCGCCGCTCGCAGAGGCCGATCGCCCCACCGCCGCCCTGCTTCCCGATTTCGCCACGCCCTCGTCCTTTAAGTAGATAGTTTGAGCAATCACTCAAACCTAGACCGATGCGGCCGTCTCCGCAAGATCCCAGCGTGGCGGGGGTAACGTCCGACCCGTGCCCTCCCTCCTGACGGCCGAGCTCAAGGAACGCTGGGACACCGACGGCTGGTGCGTGATCCCCGGCGTCATCCCGGCCGAGCAGCTGGCGGGAGCCCAGGACGCCGTGCACCGCCACTTCCCCACGCCGGCCGAGATGGTCGAGCTCGGCGGCACCGAGGCCGGGCAATGGCACACCTGGGACGCGCCGTGGCCGGAGTTCCCGTTCCACAGCTCGCGGCTCAACGCACTTGTGCTGCACGACAACGTCATCGACCTGGCCGAGGGCCTGCTGGGCACCAGCGAGCTCGCGCTCTACATGGGGATCGTCACGGCGAAGTACGCGCAGCAAGCGTCGGGGTACAACCAGCTCCTGCACGCGGACTACCCCAACCACATGCTCGTCGTGCCGCGCCACGAGGTGGGCTACCAGCAAGTGGAGTTCTTCGTGTACGTCACCGACGTCACCTCCGAGGACGGCGCCACCCGTTTCGTCTCGTGGCAGAAGACGAAGGACATCCCGGTCGAACAGCACACCCTGAACTACGTGGATTACGCCGAGCTCTACGCCAACCCGTCGGACGCGGCGGCACCGGCCGGCTCCGTCGTGGCGTACCGGCCCGACGTCTACCACCGCTCGGTCGACCACACCGACCCGGCCCGCTACCGGATCATGCTCCACGTCTCGTTCCGCCATCGTGACGCGGCGTGGGGTGGTTACCAAGCCTGGCCGTTCCGGGGGTTCTCCACCGAACTGCGGAAGTACGTCGCCCAGGCCACCCCGCGCCAGTTAGCCCTTCTCGGCGTGCCCGAGCCCGGGCACCCCTACTGGAACGAGGCCACGCTGGAAGGCATGGAGGCCCGATACCCGGGCCTCGACATGTCGCCGTGGCGCGACGCCGCCCGCTGAAGCGCTACCGGGCCGCCGAGTGCGGCGAACCAGGCGCCACGAGCGGCCACGGCATCTCGCGCTCGGCCACCAGCGACAGGTCGAGCAGCAACTCTTCGCGGTGGTGCCCGGCGAGCACCTGCAGGCCGACCGGGAGGCCGTCCACCAGTCCGGCCGGGATGCTCACGGCGGGACTGCCGTTCATGTTCGACGGCGCCGTGAGCGCGGCGTTGTTCATGATGGCGCGGGTGAAGCCGATCTCGTTGATGAGGTCGCGCCCGGGCAGGGTGGACGGAGGCGGACCCTCGGCCTTGAAGGCCACATCGGGGTGGGTGGAGCAGAACACGAATTCCGCCTGGTCGAACAGGTCGGCCATGGCGCCGTTGAGCTGGCGTCGGTACCGCTCGACCGATGCCGCCCGCTCCAGGTTGTACCTCTCCTGCGCGCTCTGCAGCCCGGCGGCGATCTCGCGCGACAGATCGGGGATGCACTCGGGGTAGGCGTCGCCCAGGTCAGCCACGAGCGAGGGCTGGTTGGCCATGGCCCACGCGCCGCGCAACGGTGGCAGCGCGGGCTCGACCGCGATCACCCGCAGCCCGGCGACTCGGGCCAGGCGCTCAGCCGCCGCCTGCACCGCCTCGGCCACCTCGTCACGCACCTGGGCGATGCCGAGGTCGACCACGATGGCGGCGGTCATGCCCGAGAGGTCGAACCCGCCCAGCCCGGCCTCCCAGCCGCCGACCACCGGCAGGCTCAGGGGGTCGCGCCGGTCGAAGCCGTTACAACAGTCGAAGTAGCGCGCCGTGTCGCGCACCGAGCGGGTGAGGCACCCGAGCACGGTGGTCATGGGCTCGATGGCGGCGTGGGGGCCTTTGGGGATCCGCCCGTAAGTCGCTTTCAACCCGAACAGCCCGCTGAAGCCCGCCGGCCCACGAATCGACCCTCCCCCGTCGCTGCCGGTGGCGATGGGAAGCAGGCCGCCGGCCACGGCGGCCGCCGTGCCACCGGAGGACCCGCCCGGGGTCCGCTCCTGGTTCCACGGGTTACGGGTGGTCCCGTGCACCACCGTCGAGGTGCAGTTGATGCCCCCGAACTCGGGCGCCGTGGTCTGGGCCGTCAGCACGGCCCCGCTCGTCTGCAACCGGGACAGCGAGGTGTCGTCCTCGTCGGCCACGCGATCCTTGAAGACCACCGACGCCTCGGTGTACGGCCAGCCCTTGACCTTCTCGAGCTCCTTGATGCCGAAGGGGACGCCGCCGAACGGCAACATGACGTCGGCGTAGATCGCGGCCTCGCGGGCGCGGTCGAAGTCCGTGTAGCTGAACGCGTTGAGCGGGGACCGGTCAATGGCGGCGATGCAGGCGTCGAGCGCCTCGAGCGGCGAGAGCTCCTTGGACCGGAACGCGTCGACCAGGCTGCAGGCGTCGCCCATCCAGGGACTGCTCATGGCGCGGACAGTACTTCTTCGCCGCCGCCGTGCGCTGACTATCGTGCCCGGCGTGAGGACGGCCGAGCTGACGACGCCCGCGCTCGTGGTCGACGGCGCCGGGCTGGAGGCCAACCTGCGCACGATGGCGCAGACCCTGCCCGGCGACCGCCTGCGACCCCATGTGAAGGCGCACAAGTGCACGGCGCTGGCGGCCCGGCAGGCCGCCCAGGGCCACGCCGGGTTCACCTGCGCCACCATCCGGGAGATGGAGGGCATGGCCCGGGCCGGCCTCGGGCAGGACCTGTTGTTGGCCAACGAGGTGGCCGACGCCAGTCGGCTCGGCGTGCTGGCCCGGGAGGGGACGCGGGTGACCCTGGCCGTGGACTCCGTGGCGACCATCGAGGCGGCCGCCCGGGCCGGTGTGCCCGAGGTCCTGATCGACGTGAATGTCGGGCTCCCCCGTTGCGGCTGCGCGCCGGATGCGGCCGGGCGGCTGGCCGACGCGGCGCGCCGGGCCGGGCTGAGCGTGCGCGGGGTCATGGGCTACGAGGGGCACATCGTCGGGCTCGAGGACCGGGCGACGCGCACCGAGATGATCGAGCAGTCCATGGCGCAGCTGGTGCACGCGCACGAGCAGGTCGGCGGCGACGTGATCTCGGCCGGCGGTACCGGGACCTACGACCTCAACACCTGGGCCACGGAGATCCAGGCCGGGTCCTATGCGCTCATGGACACGGCCTACGGCAGGCTCGGCCTGCCGTTCGTCCAGGCCCTCAGCGTGCTCTCGACCGTGATCTCCGTCTCCGACGGGTGGACCGTGGCCGACTGCGGGCTCAAGGCGCTCGGGATGGACCACGGCAATCCGTCCGCCGACGGCGCCGAGGTGTGGTTCTGCTCGGACGAACACCTGACCTTCGTGCCGGCGACCCCGTTGCGGGTGGGCGACCGCATCCATGTCATACCGGCGCACATCGACCCGACCGTCGCCTATCACGAGTACCTGCACATCATCGACGGGGACGAGGTGGTCGAGCGGTGGCCGGTCGACCTGCGGTGGTGGTGAGTGACACGGCCACGACGGCCCGGGCCCGGGGCCAATAGGGTGGCGGCCGGGACAGGAGGCTGACATGGCAGATGCAGTGCCCTTCACGATCGGCTCGGATGCCAGCTGCACGGACGGACCGTGCGGGCAGGTGAGCCGCGTGGTCGTCGACCCGGCCCGTCGCGAGATCACGCATCTGGTGATAGAGCCCTCACACCGGGAGGGGCTGGGCCGGTTGGTCCCGCTCGAGCTGATCGAGGACAGCTCACCGGAGGTGCGGCTCCTCTGCACCACCTCGGAGTTCGATGGCCTGCCTTCGGCCGAGGAGACCGACTTCCTGCCCGGCGGCAGCGGCTACGCCGACTACGCCGCACACGAGGCGTACTACTGGCCGTACTACGGGCTTGCCGGGCCGGGCATGGGCACCTGGGCCGCCGACGCGTCGGGGATGGTCACGCGCGACAGCCTGCCGGTGGGCGAGGTCGGCATCCGGCGCGGCGAACCGGTCCATGCCGCCGACGGCGAGATCGGCCGCGTCGAGGGACTCGTCATGGAGCCGGAACACCATCACGTCACCCATGTCCTGCTGCAAGAGGGGCACCTGTGGGGGCGCAAGGAGGTGGCCATTCCGATCAGTACCGTCACGAAGATGGACCGCGGGATCAGTGTCAAGCTGACCAAGCGCGAGGTGGAGGATCTGCCGCCGGTCGACGCCAAGCATCTCGCCGGCTGAGGATCAGGCCGGACTAGAACTCGAGGACGATCCGGCCGCGCACACCACCGGCCTCGAGCAGCCGGTGCGCCTCCGCCGCCTCGGCCGCCGGCAGGATGCGGGCCACCCGGAGCGTGAGCGTGCCGTCCTCGGCAAGCTCACGCAACCGGTCGAGCTTGGCCTGTTCCCGGGCGTAGGTGCGGACGAACACCGGAAAGAACGTGATGCCGCGTGTCGATGCTCCGGTCCCCTCGTAGCCGCGCAGGGTGACGATCCGCCCGCCGTCGGCCACGGCGGGAACGGCCAGCTGATTCAGCAGGGCGCCGTCGACCAGGCCGTCCGCGCCGCCCGGCACGTGCTGGCGGACCGAGTCGGCGAAGCGGTCGCCGCGCGGCACGACGACGTCCGCCCCCAACGCGCCGACCAGCACCCCGTCGTGCGGTGCGGCGTCGGCGATCACGCGCAGGCCCTCGGCCTTGGCCAGCTGCACCACGTAGCCGCCGACCGCACCGACCGCGCCCGTCACGGCCAGGGTGTGGCCCGGCGCCAGCGCCAGCTCGTCGAGGGCCAGCCGCGCCGTGAGGCCGTTCATGGGCAGCGTGGCCGCTTCGGCATCGGTCGCCCCGGCCGGACTGCGCGCGACGGAGTCCGCCGGCACCACGACCCGCTCGGCGTAGGCGCCCCGCTGCCCCAGGGGCACGACGATGGCCATGACGCGATCGCCCACCCGCAGGTCGGTACGCGCACCCTGGCCGATCTGCTCGAGCTCGCCGGCGGCATCCATGCCGGGCACGTGCGGGGGCGTGACGTCCTTGAGCCGCTCGGCGCGGCCGCCGCTGCGCAGCACGGTGTCGGTCGGGTTCACCGCCGCGGCCCGCACGCGGATGCGCACCTCGCCGGGACCGGGCTCAGGGTCGGGCAGTTCCACCAGGCGCAGGACCTCGGGACCGCCGAACTCCGTGATCCCGACGGCGCGCACGATCAGCCAGCCTAGGGGCGAGGCCCGGTCACGCCACGAGGGCCCGGGCGGGCCACGGTCGGCGCATGGAAGGTGAGATAGACCGGGTCCGTGGATCGCCGGCACAACGCGCTCATCGTCATCGTCATCGCCGGCCTGCTCCTCTGCGCCTGGTGCGGCTGGGTCAGTGGGTTCCACACGGACACATGGGCCGCCGTCGTCACCTGGGCCGTCTCGCTCGGGGCGGTGGTGGCAATCGACCTCTCGTTCTGGCGCGGGCGAACGGACGCGCCGATGGGCTGGCATCTCGCGCCGGCAGACGAGCCATGGCCCAGACCCGGGCGCGGCGGGGGTCGCCTGGCCTTCGCGGGCGTCTGGCCCTGGCTGGCGCTGATCGTCGTGGCGGCCGCCTGGGACGGGCTCGGCATCGACACCGGCACCCACGAGGCCCACCTGACGCTCAGCGCCCTGGCGCAGACCTATCGCCCGATGAATGCCGCCCTGTTGGCCGTGTGGATCCTCGTCGGCGTCGGTTACGGCGCGGCGCGCGCCCGCGCCCCCCTCGGGCTTCCCGGCCCGACCGAGGCCAACGGGCCCGGGGGCACGGCGATGCTGGGCGTCGGCATGGTGCCGGCGACGATCCACGCGGCGGGGCCGGCCCTGCTCCTGCCCTCGAGCCGCCCGGTCGGCGTCGTGTTCTGGGTGGCCGTCCCCGTGGTGGCGATCCTGATCGACGTGGTCGCCCGCCGGTCAGCCGGCCGCATGGCGCGCGCGGACGAGTTCGTGCGTTTCATTTCGACCGCTCCCGCCGCCAACGTGGCCCTCATGGTGGCGTGGGCGTTCGCCGGCTATCACCTCTTCGCGCGCTGACCATGCGGGCACCGCAGGCGTCCCAGGGTCCGGTTGGCGAAAGGGTCTCTTTAGCCCGGCGACTCAGCCGTCGGTGGGGCCGATCCGAGGCTATCGGGCAGGGCCGAGATGACGCAGGTAGAAGGCCTCGTACGCATCCCTTTCGAAGAGGGGGATGCGTACGTGGCCGCCCGGGTTGATGTGCACGGTCTTTTCGGTCGACCCGATCGCGTCGAACAGGGCAAGGCCGGACGTCTGGCTGACGAGTTCGTCATTCCTCTGCAGGACGAGGAAGACGGGGATCGTGAGTGCGCGCGCCGCGCGTTCGAAGTCGTCCACCCCGGGCCGGTTCCCCAGCCCCGCCAGCCCCAGGACCGCCGCACTCACGCGAGGCTCAGACGCCACGAACGGCAGGCCGATGGCGGTTCCCATCGACACTCCCCAGTAGCCATACCGTGGTCCCTCACCCTGATCGTCCAGGCTGTCGAGGAGCGCGTGCCACTCCGCGACCCCCTTGGTGGTGCGTTCGACCCACTCCTTGGTCTCTTCCGGGCCAAAGACGACGCCAGCCGCCGCCGGGCCTGCGGCGATGCGCGCCTGGATCGCCCGGCGGCGCCGCTCCCCCGACTCGGGGTCTGTTCGCTCCCCGTGCCCGGGTGCATCGAGAGCGACAGCTGCGTAGCCGAGGTGTCTGACAAACCGGCGCGCCAGGCCGAGTACGTTCTCGACCCGCTTGTGCTGGGTACCGCCGTGCCCGATCAAAATGGTCGGGCGGGGTACGTTGACGCCCTCAGGGGACCAGCGGATACCCGGGACAATCTCGCCATCGACCTGCAGGTCGAAGCGTTGCTCGACGACGCCCTGCTCTACCTTCTCGCTGAGAAATTCCATGATTCCTCTCCTCCCGGTCCGATCGGTACCCCCGGACTCGTCATTCGCCGACCACCACCCGGACCCGGCTGAGGTTCAGCGATCGGGCGAATGGGGTGCCGGGGTTGCCTTCACGTTGGGTGGCGACACGTAGCGCCGGGAAGTAGGTGCCCGGGTTGGTAGAAGGCGTGCGTGGCGGTGAGGTGGACGGTCTCCGAGGTCGGATCACCGAGCTCGGCGGCGTCGTGATACGTGCCCACGCCCTCGAAGTCCCACTCCGCCGACACGACTTTGCCCGGGGCGGGCGGCACCTCGATCTGTGCGGTGAAGGTGACGGCCTCGCCCGCCGCCACCTCGGCGCGCTCGCCGCCGTTCACCGTGAGACGGACCACCGGTTGGATGCCCTTGGCGCTCCGCCGCCGACGCCGGCACGTGCACCTGGCCGTCCTGCACCCGGTAGTGCGCTGGTGGGCGGCGGGACGATGCCTTGCTCGACCCATGCGCTCAGCTCGCGCAGCGCGTACTGCACCGTGCCCGAGTAGGCGACGGCGTGGGTCTCCAGCGTCTCCGTCGTCGGGTCGGTGTGGTTCGCGTTGTCGACGTACCAGAGCCGGTACTTCTCGTCGACGTGCGGTCCTTCGACGGCCTCGACCTTCTTGCGGTACCAGTCGGCCTGCCACGGCAGAGCGTCCCCGTCGTGCAGGCACTCCACCACGATCATCTTCCCGTTGAAGCGACCGGTCGGGATCTGACCGGTGGCGCCGAGGGTCCCGGCCGCGCCGATGTCCACCCCTCGCTGGGGGTACTTCGGCGTGCCGTCGGCGTTCCGGAAGTAGTCGTAGACGTCGGGGTAGTCGAAGTCGGGATTGGCCGGCGGGAATTGATGACGGTGGTAGGTCTGCAAGGCGAGGAACCTCGAGTTGTCGATCCGGACCTCGTCGCCGGCCTCGATGCTGGCGACGACGGAGGGATCGGCCATGACGTCAATCGTGTCGCCAACCGGTTCGAACACGAGGCCGACGTGACCCTTGCCGTCCGAGGCAACGCGGCCGAGCGAGGCGGTCTTGCCCGCGGCCGCTCCGCTGGTGATGATCACGTCGGCACCCGTCAGATCACCCGTGGGGACGCTCGACAGCTTGAGTTGGTTCGGCGACCGGGAACCACCTCGACAACGGTCGCCTCGTGCTGGATGCGCGCCGCGCCGACCGACGACGTCGGGTCGGTGCCGAGGTAGCCCGGCTTGCTCCAGAAGTCGTCCAGATAGGTCGGGTCCAACACCGGCACATAGCTGGCGACCAGCACGAGCGGCCCTCCGCCCTGTGGGACGTAGTTGAACCACGCCCCGGGCGGGAACCCCGTCCGGGTGGCCTCTTCCAGCGCGGTGCGCTCCTCGTCGTTCAGCCCGGCGTAGCCGGGTCACCGCTTCCGCCCGGCTCGATCGCGTCGATGATCGACGGCCACTTGTCCTTCAGCACTCGGAGGGCATTGACCCGCACGGTGAAGCAATTGGGGATGGATTGCGGCGAGCCCATGACGTAGGGCACGAACCCGTCCCACACGCCGGTCGTCATCTCCGCACTGGTGACCGTCTGGTAGGCGCCACCGCTCCCGCCGTAGAGATAGCCGTAGGTGCGGTGCGGGCCGTAGATCTCGGCCGCCACCACGCGAGAGAACTTCGCGGCCTCGGCGTTGACCCGGTAGCCCCGAATCGTCGTGTCGAACTGGCCGCAGGCCGACCCCTCCGCCGTGCGGGGGTTGTCGCGGCCGCCCATGTTCGTCTGCACCGAGTAGCCGCCACTCGCAAGGGCGAACGCGACATTGCGCGCCGTGGCCTCCTCGCCGGCGAGCAACTGATGGGTCGCCTGGAAGAAGCGTCCTTGGTACTCCTCTTCCGGCGGGAAGCAGAACGAGAACTTGGCGTCGGTGCCCGTGAACCCTCCGTGGACATAGAGATGGCGCGCCTTGAAGGGCGCCGCGCCGCCGCTCTGCGTCGTGATGCCGCCGGGGAACACCGGGGCGTCCGCCGGCTCGTCGCGCCACTCCCGGACATCCGTGTAGGGCTGATTGAACCGCGGGTCTTCGGAATCCGCCGTCACGAACAAGGCGCCGCGTTCGTCGGTCTTCGAGTCGGTCATCATCACCACCTTCGGTCGTGGCGACACCCTACGGGTCGATCATCCAAACGGCGAGCTTCATTCCGCTCCGGCCCGGCTTCGTGACCTCCGGGGCTGTTCAGCCAGCCTCTTCTCAACAGATACCGCGACCGACCAACCCGACGACGTCCACGCATGGGCGGAGAAGGGCCTGGGCCGGGATCCGCCGGGCGTCAGGCGGTGCGTGCCCCGTGGAGAAGTTCGTCCATGTTGTCGTAGAAGAACTTCGAACGATCTTCTTCGCTGGAGCCGGCGAGCGCTTCGTCGAACTTCTTCAACGGATCCCTGCCACCTTCCGGATGCGGGAAGTCGGTCGAGAACATGAAGAGCTCGGCACCCGACTGCTCGATCATCCAATCCACCGGTTCCCCTGGGAACGGAGTGAATTTGAGATGCCGGCGCACGTAGTCGGAGGGGGTCAACTCGAGTCGCCGGAGCGGCTCTTCCGTCCGGCGGAACGCCCGGATCCCGTAGTCGAGGTGGCGCATCCATGACACCACCCAACCCGCTCCTTGCTCAATGCAACCACCACGCAGCTTCGGGAAGCGGTCGAAGAGACCGTCGTAGATCAGTGCTCCCAGGAACACCTCCGGCGAGTGGGGGATCCCGAGGAAGTCCTTCGATCGGACGTTCTCGCCACCTCCCAGGTGGTCGGGAACCGGCATCGCGTTGTTGTGAAAGGCGGGGTCGAGGAGCCTCCCACCGCCGCCGACGTGCAGCACGAAGGGCACGTTGGCTTCGCTGAGCACATCCCAGAACCCGTCCAGGTCCGGATGGGTAGGTGCCCGCGTGCCCGCGGCCGTCGATGGAACCATCACCGCGGCGCATCCGGCCTCGATCGCTTCGACGGCCAGGCCGGTGGCACGACTCGGGTCGACCAGCGGCACGAACGCCACCGGGAACAAGCGCTCGTCCTGCGAGCAGAAGTTGGCCATGGCCTTGTTCTGAGCCGAGCTGCCCGCGTAGAGGCGGTCCTCGTCCTTGCCGACGAACCTCGCCGTGGCGAAGGTGGCGAACACGAGCTGACCTTCGACACCGAGGAGGTCCAGCACCCGGCTCCGCTCCGTCGGATCGAAGGCGCCCATGGCGTGCCAACCCTTGTCCTGCAGGAGACGCTCCTCGGCCAGTTTCGCCACTTCGGTGTCCGGATGCCGCGCCTCGGACTTGGCAACGGCATCGGTGAGCACGGCGGCGAGGCGATCGCTCGTCACGTCGCGCAGCCGGTCCTTGAACTGCGGGGTCGACGAAGTCGTCGAGGAAGTCAGTGAGCTCCATCACGTGGCTGTCGGCGTCAAGGACGCTTCGATCCCCCACATAGGTTGTCGTCTCCACCGGGTCCACTGCGCTCACCAATCCTTCCCCATCGGTGACAAAGTGTCACTATCTCTTGTGACACACTGACACCATGAGCCCCACCAGCGCAAGGTCTCGCTCTTCGTCCGACCGGGAGTCCGTCGCGAGGAGGGCGCCTGCAGAGCTCCGCCCGCCGCGATGCCCTGCTCGACGCCGCCGTGGCGCTGGTCAGGGCGAAGGGGGTGCACGAGGTGTCGATGGAGGCGGTGGCCGAACGTGCCGGGGTCAGCCGGCCCCTCGTCTACAAGCACTTCGCCAACCGCGACGAGCTCCTGGCCGCCGCGTACCGGCGAGAGGCGTCGAAATTGCACCAGGACCTCGCATCGGAGGTGGCCTCGGCGGGCAGCGTCGAGGAGATGTACCGGGCCCTCCTTCAGGGCTCGATGCGGGCGACAGTGGAGAGAGGCCAGATCTTCACCGCCCTCCGGGCCGCGGGCGGGTGGAACCGCGACATCCGCCGGGAGCAACGGTCGAGAGATCGCGAGACGGTTCGGGCCTTCGCCGCGGTGGCGGCCCGCCAGTACGGGCTGGAGCGCAGCCGTTCCACCTCTGTCACGGCCGTCCTGTTGGGCGCGCTCGATGCGGTCCTGGCGCAATGGCGTATCGATCCGACAGAGGAGAACAGAGGGATCCTCGAGGAGACGTACCTCGCCATGGTGGTCGGCGCGTATTCCGTTGACTCTGCACCCCCTGTGGTCGAGCGCGTCGCACGCCCGCGTAAATCGGCCTCCCAGCGCCTGGTACGTATGCAACGGATGGAACTCCGTCGTTGAGCCTGGCATGGCATGTGCCATGCCACCCAGCATGGACATCGTGCGCAGCGGCCTCCCCTCGCTCCGTCAGCCCCCAGGCATGGGTGCGCATCCACCGCCAGGGGCCACGGTCAACCCGCCCCGAAGAGCGGGGGCAGGGTGGTCGGCCACTGGCCCACCGAGAAGCGCTTGCCGTCAAAGACGGGCACGAAGGTCCCCGTGTCGCCGTTGAGTGGCGACGTCTTGGTCCCGTCCCAGTAGACGAAGCGGGCATCGTCAGCCGCCGTGTGGACTCCTCCTCCGGACGTCCCCGTCGGCCCCACGTTGTAGGTCCATTGACCATACTGGTAGGCCGGCGCGCCGAGCGTGGGCAACGCATGGATCCCCCGGGCCATATTGCTCGGCGTCAGGTCGGGCCCGGCCGCCTGCAGGTCGTTGAAGATCTCCACCAGGGCGCCGTAATTGCCGTCGGTGCCCTTGGGGATGACGTGTCCGGTCAGCTTCTGGTAGAGCTGGCCGGCCAGCGACTGCGGCCCGGTCGTCGCGGTCGAGGGGGCGCTCTCGGACAGGCCGAACATGTGGCCCTGGATCTCCGGCAGGTCGTAGAGCCCCTGGGCCACCTGGTCCAGGTCGGTCTCGGCCGAGCCGGTCATGAACCACTCGGGGTGGTAGTTCTGAGCCGCCGCCGCCTTGGTCAGCAGGCCGAGCGAGAAGGGGTCGGCCGAGCAGATGATCGTGGTCACGCCGGCCGCCTTGAACTGGATGATGGCCTGCTGCGCCGACTGCTGGAAGGTGGCGATGTCCAGGTTGTAGTCGAAGCTGGGCGACAGCTCGCTCTTGTTGACGTGATACTTGTTCTCGACCAGATTGACGAAGTCCTTGGTGCAGTCCAGGTACTGGGGCACGTTCGGGACGAAGGCGGCGAACTTGCGCACCTGGTCCTTCAGGGTCGGGTCACCGGCGTAGATGGCCTTCTTCCCAGCCAGCATGGTGGCCACCACCTCGGCCTCGGAGTCGGTGATCGTGTTGCAGTTCTGGGTGATCGACCACACGTAGGGATTGAGCGCCTCGAACGCGGCCTCGTCGAAGTACGGATCACCGTCGAACTCCACCAGGTGCTCCTGGGCGGCACAGGTGGAGAACGGGCCGGTGCCTCCGTAGGAGTCCCCGTTCGTCATGCCCGTCTCCCCGAAGGCGTGCATCTGATTGGCGATCGTGTCGGCGTCGGCACAGGCCTGCGGCTGGCCCTGCCCGAGCTCTTCGGTGGTGAAGCTGGCTTGGGTGGTGTACGGCGTGATGACGACCTTTCGCCCGTACAGGTCGTAGACGCTGTTGAAGTAGTTGAGGAAGACCTGCTGCACTTGGCTGATGACCTGGGGGATGGCACCCCCGGCCGCCTTGGCCTCCGCCTCGATCTCCTCGGTGTCGGCGGCACTGGGGAACTCGCGCTCGACCAGGTTGATGGTGCTGGCCGTCACACCGTTGTACGTGGCCCCGCCGTTGTTGCCGGTGAACTTCGGGAGGCATGGCGGGGCGTACGGCGAGTCGAACTGCGGAGTCGACGGCGTGCATTTGGCGCCCGAGCTGGTAGTGCCGGTGCCCGCCTTTATCCCACCCGTCGCCGGGTAGGCCCACGGGTAGGGCCCCTCACCGGCCGGTCCCGAGCTCTTCAGCACCGGGGACGTGCTCGACGCCCCCGCCACCGGGACCATCACCAGTGCGGTGAGGATCGCCACCCCCAGCACGATGGCGCAGCGTGCCCCCCGCACCATCCGATGCCCTGCGAAGTGTCGCGACGGGACGCTGATCGAATTTCGGCCCGACGATGTCATGGCCCCCCTTTGGAACTGATGGACGTGCGGCGGTATGCCCACCACCCTTCCATCTGCTTGGCCGGAAACATTAGTGAGGGCACACTACGTTTGCGCTGTCAGGGCGCGACCACTTGGGGGTGGCATGGACGTCGTGCAGTGATCGGCCGCACCGCGTGAGACCGCGGGCGCAGCGGGGTGACAAGGCAACGTGACGATTCCTGAGGGGGCGCGCTCCTGGGGGGTCAGGTGGACCGCGGCCTGCGTCAACGCGGGGCCTCGCTCTGGCGGTCGACCCGCTCCGCCCTGGGCTGGATCGGCGCGGCAATCGGGGTGTGGATCCTCCTGGCCGCCACCCTGCCCAAGGGCCTGCCCCTCGGCATTGTGCTCCTCGGCATCGTCTACGGCGCCATTTACGCCATCCTGGCCGTGGGCATCGTCCTCATCTACCGCGGGGACCGCATCATCAACTTCTCCCAGGCCACGATCGGCGTGTTGCCGGCCGTGCTGGCCATCGAGCTGGTGGTCACCTACGGCGTTCCCTTCGTACTGGCGGCGGGGGCCGGCATCGCCGCCGCCATCATCCTCGGCGCCGTGGCCAGCCTGTTGCCCCGCCACTTCCGCAACAGCTCCCGGCTGATCCTGACCGTGGCCACCATCGGGCTGGCCCAGCTCCTGACCGGGGTGGCCACCGTGGTTCCCATCCTCTTCTGCAACCCGGCCACCAACGAGTCGTGCGTCAACGCCTCGAACAGCGAGTCGGTCAACACGCCCCTGCACGTGTCATTCACCGTCGGTCCGGTGCTCTTCAGCGGCAACGACATCGTGGCCGTGGTGGGGGCCATGCTCGTGGCTGCCGCCCTGGCCCTGTTCATGCGTTACTCCAAGTACGGGCTCGGCATCCGGGCGGCCGCCGAGAACAGCGACCGGGCCACCCTGCTCGGGATCTCCGTGGCCCGCCTCGACACCATCATCTGGGTGCTGGCCGCCATCCTGTCCACCCTGGCCATTTTGTTGCAGGTGCCCGTCCTCGGGTTCGGGGGGTTCCAGACCGTCACCGCGGGAGGCGACGAGATCCTGTTGCGCATTCTGGCCGCCGCAGTCATCGGGCGGATGGAGAGCATGCCCCGTACCGTGGTGGCGGCACTGGCCATCGGCGTGTTCGACGCCGGGGCCACGTGGACGTACTCCAACACGAGCTACGTGGACGCCTCACTGGTGGTCGTGATCGTCGTGGCCCTCCTCCTGCAGCGACGCTCCCGCTCGCGGGTCACCGAGGGCGAGCAGTCGAGCTGGCGCTACGTCGCCGCGGTCCGGCCCATCCCCCGCCAGCTGGCCAGCCTGCCCGAGGTGCGCTGGACCCTCCGGGTCATGAAGGTCGGCTTCGTCGCCGTGGTGGCCCTGCTCCCGCTGCTGCTCAGCGACAGTCAGACCTATCTGGCCTCGCTCATCGTGGTCTACGCCATCGTCGGGCTCTCGCTCCTGGTGCTGACCGGATGGTCGGGACAGATCTCCCTCGGGCAATTCGGGCTGGCCGGCATGGGCGGGGCCGCCACAGTGGTCCTCTACTCCCGCCACGGCTGGGACTTCTTCGCCGCGCTGGCGGTCGGCGTCCTCGTCGGCGCCCTGGTTTCGCTGTTCATCGGGCTGCCGGCCCTGCGCATGTCCGGGCCGTTCCTCGCCGTGACGACCCTGGCCTTCGGGGTCACGGCCTCGTCGTACTTCCTGCAACCCAACTACCTGCCCTGGTTCGTCACCACCGAGGCCAACCGGCCCACGCTGTTCGGGGCGAGCGTCTTGAACTCCGACTCGCAGGCCTATTACTTCTGCCTGGCCGGCTTCTTCCTGGTCCTCCTGGCGGTGCGCTCGCTCCGCGAGAGCCGGACGGGCCGGGATCTCATCGCCACCCGCGACAACGAGCCGGCGGCGCGGGCGGCCGCCGTCAACACCACGCGTTACAAGTTGCTGGCCTTCGCCATCTCCGGGGGCATCGCCGGGTTCGCCGGCTCGCTCTTCGCCGTCCAGCAGCAGGGCATCAACAGCGGGTCGTTCACCGCGGACATCAACATCACGATGTTCTCCATGGTGGTCATCGGCGGCCTGGGCTCCATGCCGGGCGTCATCCTCGGCGCCGCGGTGGTGTGGGGGGCCCAGTACTACCTCCCGTCCGGCTACGCCCAGCTGGTCAACGGGTTGGGCATCCTGCTGCTGCTGCTGTTCCTGCCCGAAGGCATCGGCGGGCTCCTCAACCGCGGCCGGGACCAGCTCTTGCGCGTGGTGGCCCGGCGCCGCGGGATCACCGCGGCCGGTATCTGGCGCCGACCCGACGAGGACACCGGCGGCGGCGCCGACCCATCACGCGACCAGGGAACGCCACGGCCCGCGTCCGTGAGCCGCCAGACCGCCGACGTGCTCACCCTCGGCCTCGATACGGGCGCCAATGGCTGACCGCACCCCTCCCCCACCGCGGCGGCCTTCGCGCCTCACCGGGACGTATTCTCCGCGCCCACTGATCGCCGTCATGGGCCTGGGTGCCATCCTGCCCATGAGCGCCCTGACCTTCGTCCTGCTGCTGCCCGAGATGCAGGACGCCTACCAGCAGGGGCTCTCCATCCTCGCCCTGGTGGCCGTCCAGCAGATCCAGACGGGCCTCGGCCCCGACCTCATCCTGGCCCTGGTGGCCAACCAGACCACGCGCACCAGGGTGCTGGTCGGGGCGGGCGCATTCTTCACCGCGGCCGTCGCCGTGCTGTGGCTGGCCGGCGTCCACCCCAACGAGATCCTGCTCTACACCGGCGCCATCGGGGTGGTGCTCGGCGGCGGCGCGCTCGACCTCGACCCAGAACTCCATGTTGTGCGACTACTACCCGGTCAGCCTGCGACCACGTGTGATCCTGGCCCAGCGGGCCGCCCTCGTGTTCGGCCTCTCGCTGTGCCCGCTGATGGTGGGGATCCTGAACTACGCCTTCGGCTGGCAGGCGTCGTTCTTCGTCCTTGCCGTGGGTGCCCTCGTCTTTGTGGTGCTCGCCGCCCGGCTTCCGGACCCGGTCCCTGCCGGCGGCCTCACGACAGGTGAGCCGGACCGCCCCGAACCTCGCGCCGAGCCGGCCACGTTGCCCGAGGCCGCCCGGGTCATCGCCACCACACGATCCCTTCGCCTGATCTACTACTCACTCCCGTTCCTGCTGGGGACCGTGCTCGGCCTCACCTTCTACGCCACCGCGTACTACGAGAACGTCTTCCACCAGGACGCGGCGCACCGCGCCCTGCTCTTCGGCCTGGCCGAGCCGGGGGCGGTCATCGGCCTGGTCATCGGCATGGCGGTCCTGCCCCGGCGCATCGCCGACGACCCGGGGAAGGCGACGCGCACGATTGCCTGGCTGGCCGTGGCTGCCGCCGCCGGGGCAGCCTGCCTGGCCCTGGCGCCCGATGTGGCCGTGGCCTATGCCGCGCAGCTGGTCTTCGCCAGCGCCTCTGTCGTGGTGATCGCCGGTGTGTACGCCATGCTCTCGGTGGCGCTGCCGACCCGCATGCTCACCTTGGGCTTCGGGCTCTCCACCGTCTGGCTGACCTTCGGCGCCCTCCTCATCGCTCCGCCGAACGGCGTCCCCACCATCAACTCCCTCATCACCAATGCCTTCGGCTACCGCGCCTCGTTCTGGGTCTTCGTGCCGCTGTTCGTCATCGGGGCGTTGCTTCTCCGATCGGCCTCTCGATTCGTCGCCGAGGACATCGCGAAGCGCAGGATCACCGAGGTGGCTGATGCCATCGTGCGCCAGGAACGGGCCGACGGGACGGGCCATCTCCTCACGGTCCGTTCGCTCGATGCCGGCTACGACGGCGTCCAGGTCATCTTCGGCGTCGACCTCGATGTGGACGACGGCGAGATGGTGGCGGTGCTCGGCACCAACGGCGCCGGCAAATCCACGCTGATGCGAGCCATCTCCGGCCTGGTGGTGCCGACCGCCGGCGAGGTCATGTTCGACGGCAAGGCCATCACCACCTACGAGGCCTACCGGATCACCGAGGCCGGCATCCTGCAGGTGCCCGGAGGTCGCGGGATCTTCCCCGGGCTCACCGTGGCCGAGTGCCTGCGGGTGGCGGGTTGGCTTTACGACAGCGATGACCAGGACCTGGCCCGGGCTACCGAGACGGTGCTCGACTACTTCCCCGTGCTGTCCCGTCGCTGGCACACCCCGGCAGGCTCCCTCTCGGGTGGCGAGCAGCAGATGCTCAGTCTCTCCATGGCCTTCATCGCCAAACCGAAACTGCTGATCATCGACGAGCTCTCCCTGGGGCTCGCCCCCACCGTGATCGAGAGCCTGCTGGGCATCGTCAAGGGCATCCACGATGGCGGGACCGCCATCATCCTGGTCGAGCAGTCCATCAACCTCGCCCTCCGGCTGTGCGACCGGGCCATCTTCATGGAGAAGGGCCAGGTGGTCTTCTCCGGGCCGACGGCCGACCTGGTCGACCGCGAGGACATCGTCCGGTCCGTACTCCTGGGCGGAGCCGACGATTCGCCGACCGACACGGCACCGGCGGTCACCGTCAACAGGGCAGATCTCGCACCGCCGGCCGACGCAGCTCTTGCCTCTCAGCAGTCCGTGTTGTCGGCCCGTGGCCTCTACCAGCGCTTTGGCGGGGTGGTAGCGGTCGATGATGTCGACCTCGACCTCTACCGGGGCGAGATCCTGGGCCTGCTCGGGCCGAACGGTGCGGGCAAGACTACCATCTTCGAATTGCTCTCGGGCGAGCGGCGCTCCGAGCGAGGGCGGATCACCATGGGCGAGGACGACATCACGTCCTGGCCCGCCTATCGAAGAGCGGAGCACGGGCTCGGGCGCTCCTTCCAGGCCGCCCGGCTTTGGCCAGGCCTCACGGTGCACGAGTCCGTCATCATGGCGATCTCACACCACCGCTCTTCTCCCGGGGCGGCGGCAGCCATGTTGTGCCTGCCGACCGTGCGCCGATCCGAGCGCCGTCTGCGCCAGGCCGCCGATGAGATCCTGGAGCCGCTCGGGCTGGCGCAATATTCGGATCAACTGACCTCCGATCTTTCGACGGGTGTGCGGCGCATTCTCGAGCTGGCGGTGATCATCGCCATGGGGCCAAGCATCGTCCTGCTGGACGAGCCGTCCGCCGGCCTGGCTCAGGCCGAGTCGGAAGCCATGGCACCGGTCCTGCTCGAAACCAAGCGCCGCCTCGACTGTTCGATGATCCTCATTGAGCACGACATGGGCCTCTTGCGCCAGTTGGCCGATCGCGCCATCGCCCTCGACATCGGCGCCGTCGTCGCGACGGGGAATCCAGATGACGTCCTGAATCATCCGCGCGTGATTGAGTCCTATCTCGGAGTCGCCGCCCCGTGAGCCGTCGCCCCCGCGACGCCGTGGTCGGCCTCGTTGGTGTGGCCGTAGCCGCCATGGTCCTGACGGGCTGTCACACCGCACCCCGCCTGGGTGTACCCACGACCGTCTACCCGGTTGAAGGGCACTGCGACACCTCGGCCGTCGTCGAGTTGGGCGCCTCCCTTCCTCTGACCGGTTCCGACAGCGCGGCCGGGCGTGCGCAATTGCTCGGACTCCAGTTGGGAGTCAACGAGGTCAACGCCGCCGGAGGCGTCCTCACGGCCCATCGGTGTCTTGAATTGCTCTACAAGGACGATCGCTCCGATCCCGCTGTCGACAATCAGGCCCTGTTGGATCTGGTGAACCAGGAAAAGGTCTCGTTTCTCGTGGGACCCTTTCTGGCCCTGGATAATCCGGCCAACGTCGACCACATAGGTGCGCTCGGGACCACTGCCGCCAGCTATCCCGCTCTTGCCGTCACCTTCAAGCCCAGTGAGTTCCCCAACACCTTCCCAATCGCTTCGTCGGTGGCGGACCAGGCCAGCGTGCTTGTGGCGGCGGCCAAGCGGCAGCACCTCGACCGCGTCGCGCTCGTACGCTCCAGCTCGGAAGTGGCTGCCCAAGGGGCCACCGCATTCCGGAGCGACGCCCGCTCGGCCGGTGTCACCGTGACCGCAACCGCCGTCGTCGATTCCCGTGCAGCCGCGCTCTCGGCCTGGACCGACCTCAGGGCGGGGCACCCGAGCGCAGTGGCGGTCTTCGACAGCGGATCGACCCTGGCCCCGTTGCTCATGGCCCGCCGGGGTGCCGGCTCGACACTGCCCGTCCTCGCCTCCACACAAAGCTCTCCGGTGCATCCGACGGCGGCCGTCAACGGTGTCCAGGTGATCGTGCCGAGTTCGTTGGTGGTTTCACGCCACGTTCCTGACAGTCTGGAGTCGTTCCGGGCCCGGGTGCTCCATACACTGCATCAGGCTCGGCTCGGTGGCCCCATCACGCCCTATGCGCAGGGGTACGACGCCGTTCAGCTCTTCGCCAGCGCCGCCAATGGAGTCGATGCCGATGACTCGGGCAGCATCCGCACCTTCATTGAGAATGCCAACTTCGAGGGGCTCCTCGGGACATACGACTACACCTCGAGCAACCACGAAGGTCTGGCCGCGTCACAGCTCGCCGTCGTTCGGCTCGATTCGCTGTCCAACGGGCTCTACGTCGTGGCAGCTCGTTCGACGGCTTCGTCGACGTCCCCGTAGCCAAGTGTCTCAACAAGCAGGTGATCGCCTGGACCCCGAACTGGGCGATGTCCCGGCGGAGATCGGGTTGCTCCCGGTGGCCCCGGCTACCCCCGTTGGTGCCAGGTCCAAAGGCTGACCTCGCGCCCCGCCGGACGTCCTGCTGCGGCGTGTGCAGCCGGCGTCGCCTCGCCGCGCCCTCGGGGACGGTGAACTGCTCCGGGACGTCGACAGCCTCGACTCGTGCCGACGACCCGTTGGGCTCGGCGTGGTGCCGGCGGCCCTTCCCAGGAATGCCGTGCTGTACGAATAACGGAAACGGCCGAGGCGCGAAAAATTCAGTGGCGTGTCGGGTGGAGGTGAAGGGACTCGAACCCTCGGCCTCTACATTGCGAACGTACGGTTCTCAGTCTTTTGACCAGGTCCTTTCCGAGGACTTTCCTGGTCGAGGCGTTGCGATCCCCTCAGGTTCCCTCACGATCCCTCTCCTTCCCTCTCGATAAGGTCACGTAAGGTCACGCCCGACCCGACTTGGGGCGAGACCACAAATCGGTACTCACCTCGAATCGGCAGGCTCTCGCCTTGCGCAGCGAATCGCGCGGGTCCCTCTTTGGCGACGATCACGTACCTCGGCCAGCGAGCGGACATCACGTGCCCCTGAAGCGGCCGGTGCTTGTTGCCGGGCCTTACGATGGAACGCCAATGTTCTATCCGCCGTCAGCCAGTCGAAGACCTGTCGTGTCACGCCCAAGGGTCGTGTTGCTCCGGGGGTTAAGTCCCAACGAGTGGTGTACGAGGTCGTGAGGTGCGACGACTCCCGCGTCAACCTGCTCTCTGATCGCTGATCCTACATTGGCCTGTTCGCGGTGACCTCCTCTCGAGCGGCGTCGATGGCCGGCCTCGGGTCCTCGGGGGAGGGCTCGAGCTTCTTGTGGGTCTTGAGCGATTCGGCGCTCATGTAGCGACGCGTGATGGCCCACTCGTCGGTCTGTTCGGCGAGGAGCGCGCCGACGAGTCGGATGACGGCCCCTCGGTTGGGGAAGATGCCCACGACATCGGTGCGCCGGCGGATCTCCTTGTTCAGTCGCTCCCAGGTTATCTTGAGTCGTCGCGATATCCATATCCCTGACGTGCAGGTTTGCGATCTGGACGGTGTCTTTGACGCAGTCTCTCAGGATGGTCAGAGGGCGCCTGAAATATTTTCGGTGGAGTCGTGTTTTTGGTTGATCTGGCCGCCGATGACGGCGCGATTGGCGCCGAGTGCCTCGGCGAGGGCGTCGCGTAGGCGGCGGTTGTCGCTTTGGAGCTCACGGATACGTTCGCTGGCGGCTTCAAGCCGGCGGACCAAGGAAGCGTCGGAAATCTTCTGTCGCTCTGGAATGAGCCCGCTGGCGGTGGAGCTTTGGCGTCCCCGGAGGCGTTCAATCTCACCCCGGAGCTCGCTATGGGTGTAAAGCCAGGATCGGGAGACGGCCGCCTCATTGGCGACAGACTCGAAGTTGACGACAACCCCGGCGTTGTCCATCCGGCGCAGAGCGGCGACGGCACGCTGTTGGGTCGCTTGGGAACGGCGACGGGCGGCGTCGATGACGTGTTTGGCGTTGTCAGCCCGCATCGGCCACCTCTTCGCCAGTCACGTGATCGTCTTCGAGGCTGGTGATGATCCGGTCCAGGTTGGAGAGGACCTGGCGGTTCATCTCCGCCAGGCGGCTCTGATCTCGGTCCTCGGCGGCGCTGATGATCTTGACGACCTCGGTGCGCTGCTGGCGGTGCTGAGGTAGGAACTCGACGGTGGTGAGGAACATCGGGCAGGTGAGGCAGGCGTTGGCGTGTGGGCAGGCCTTCTGAACCGGCAGGCCACAGAAGCCGTTGGGTAGAGCTTGGGTGGCCCGGCCCAGTCGCTGCTTGGCCCAGGCTGCCTCGGCCAGCGGTCCGTCGGGGTCAATGGCAACGTCTCGGCCGCCGATGTCGACCTTGCGTGCTGCCTCCCAGTGCCGACGGACGGTCGTGTCGTGCAGCCGGGCGTAGTGAGCCGTCATCTGCGGCGAGTCGTGGTCGAGGATGCGACGGACAACTTCTTGGGGCACGTCGCGGTTGAGGAGCCGAGTGCCCAATGTGTGGCGCCATTGGTGCGGGGTGAGATGAACCGGCTGCCCGTGGGCGTCGCGTATGTCGCAACGCTCCACCCAGCGATAGAGCGCTGGCCGGTAGGTGGCCGAACTGATCGGAGCACGGCCATCGGGGTTCTTCGTCGGTCGCGGGAACAGACAGAGTGCTGCACCGACCCTGGCCCGCTGCTCGCCGATGAGATCTCGGACCTCTTCGTCGATCGGGACCAGCGCCTCTCGCTTCATCTTGTGATTGACATAGCGGAGGTAGGGGGCACCTTCGGCATCGGTCACGATGCACTCGGGTGGCAGGCGTAGCGCGTCGTTGACCCGCAAACCGCAGCGGATGAGGATCACAGTGACCAATCGGAATGCCGGGTTTTCCCAGCGGTCGAGATTGTCTGCTCGCTCGATCTGGGCCATCACCTGTTCGGACAATGCCCGAGGCACCTGCTCGCTGCGCTTCGGGTAATCGTCACTGAAGATGAGCGCGCTCGGCGACAAGGAATCGTCCCAGCGGTGTTGACGGATGGCGCCCAGAAACGAGTTCAGCTGGGCGATGTGGTCGTTGTGGCGCTGTCGTCCACCCCACTCGCTCTGCAAGTCGGCCAGATAGCGCTCGAGGACAGCCCGATCGATGTCGGCGAGGCTCTGGACCTCGATGCCTTGGCAAAAGGCGGCGAAGCGGGTCAAAGAACGCAGGCCCCGCCGGACGGTCTCGATGTTCAGCCCGGTGGCGAGGCGCCACCGCAGCCACCGCTTGACCAGATGGCACAGCCACGGCTGTGCCATGGCGGTGAAGTCCAGCGTCTGGTTGCCGTCGTAGCCGAGGCGGCGCAACTGCCAGATGTCGCGGGGAAACTCAGCCTCCCAGCCGTCGGCGTCGACGAGGTCTTCGATCTTGCGGCGGGCGTAGAGGAGAAGCGCCCGGCGGTCGTGGTCCTTGGTTCCTTGACTGATCTGGCTGCGCCAGGTCGCCTCGCTGTAATCGAGCAGTGAAGTCACCGTCGTGCAAGAGAGGAAGCGGACAAGCCGCATCGCCACCGACGGCATCAGCTTGGATGCCATCTCGTCGCGCCGACACTGCAGCATGTACTGCATCTCTAACTTCAGTTGCGGGCAAAGAGCGGCGAGTCGAATGGTCTCGTCAGCTCTCTTGGTGAGCGGCAAGAAGCTCTCGCAGAAC
The DNA here is from genome assembly GCA_963807775.1 of uncultured Acidimicrobiaceae bacterium. GTDB lineage: Bacteria > Actinomycetota > Acidimicrobiia > Acidimicrobiales > RAAP-2 > Bog-473. The sequence goes on from CAWECY010000001.1 coordinate 157,091, forward strand.
GCCTCGACATCGGGCCGTCCGTTGGCCCGCCAGGTGGCGGCATGGGCATGGCAGAACGGCTTCTGCGCCTCTGGCCATAGCTCGCAGTGGGCAATGGCACAACGAGCCCCCGGTGTTGGCTGCTTGACCAGCGGTGGATCCCAAAGCCAATCCTCGAGGTCGGGGCGGTCGGATCGTTCCCAGCGTTGGAAGTGCAACTGGCACAGGCCGGTGCGACACACACCGTAACCACAGGACTCGATCCGGCAGCTGGCCTTGGGCCGTTGGCGCTGCCACCGTGGGTCGGTGGTGCGGGCGAAGACGCTCAGGTCGGCGCAGCCCTCATTCCGCCAGCGCAGGTGGTGCCCGGCGCAGAGCCCTTTGCCGCGGGCCGGGCGCTTGCAGCTCTCGACCCCACAAGCGCCACCGCCGAACACTGGGTCTGTAGCCGCGTAGGTGAGGGTGTCGGCCCGGAACTCGGGGCGCACCGCCCCAACGAGCCGCTCGAGGAGCCCAGAGGGTCCGAGCGGTTTTGCTGCTGGTGTCGGGGTGCTCACAGGCGCACTGCGGTGTCGCTGAACCATCCGGCCGCCTCCAAAGATCGACGGGCATCTTCGGCGCTCAAGTGCCCGTAGATTTCGAGGGTGGTGGTGACCGAGGCGTGGCCGAGCAGATTGCTCACCACCTCGACGGGGGCGCCGGCACGTAGAAGCCGGGTGGCGAAGCTGTGGCGAAACCAGTGAGGGTCAAAGTCCACCCCACTCTGGCGCCGCACCCGGCGGACCAGGTCGTAGACGGCCGGGTAGCTCAGCGGACGACCACGTGGTCCACCCCAGAGATTCACGAACACGTAGTCACTGTCGAGATCGCCGTACTCGCCGTGCATGTAGTCGGCGTAGAGCCGGATCAGTTCCGCGCTGATGGGGATGCTCCGGACCTTGGCTGACTTCGAGCGGGCCCCGTTGTCGTTGTGTCGCGGCACCACCGTTACTTCGCGTTGCGCCACCGCCCAGTCCTCATGGCGCAAACCGAGCGCCTCGCCGATGCGCATGCCGGTGTCGTAGAGCACTGCGAACAGCAGCCGATTCCGGAGCCGTTCGCAGCTGTCCAAGATGGCTTGGACCTCGGTTGGGGTAAGGATCCGCGGTTGCTTGCGAGACGCCTTCAGCCGGATCGCTCGACGGGGCTGCGGCTGCCCCTTGGAGATGTGGTGAAGGAACGGCCGCCACGCCGTTCCTCGACGACCGGCGGGTTGCCACCTCGTGAGCAGTTCACCCAGCTCGACTCCGTTGCGGGCGGCATGCTGATAGAAGGCGCTGAGTGCCGACAACTTTCGGTTCACCGTTGCCTCGCCGCAGTGGTGCTCCACCGAAGGCAACACGGCGATCCCTCCGGATCGGATCATTGGCGGTAGCCGCAGCCACGCCACGAACCTCCCGACGTCTTCGAGCCGCACGTCACGCCAATCGGGCGCTCGGTCACCGAGGAAGACGAACCAGTCCTTCAGGTCGTGCGCATACGCCTTGACCGTGTTGGGGGACCGCTCGATGTCACTCAAATACGCGAGGTAGCGGTCTACTCCCTCAACCGGACACCCGTCATCGCCAAGAACCGCCCACGACTCACGCCGCGAATCGGGCAACACCACCCGCTGAACGAACACCGAACCTCCGTCGAATCTGCGTATTGGACGGCTGTAGATAACCACGTCCAGCACGCACACTCAGGGAGGAAAGAGGCCCGTCAACTACGTCATGGACACCCTCCGGGTGGCTATAGATAACCTGGGGGTTGTTGGAGCGGATCTGTCGCCAGTGCTCGGTGGGGAAGGCGCTGAAGGCCAAGATGTCGTCGGCGGCGTCGAGCAGGTAGGCGACGACGTCGCAGAAGCCAGCCTGGGTCAGCTTGTCGGTGACGTCGGCCAACTGGCTCCAGGTGGTGTCGCGGTCGGGCTGCTCGAAGATCGAGCGCACCAAGGTGGCGATCATGGGCCAGTTGGCCTTGGCGCACCGAGAGGCCAGGTTGGCCATGAAGTGGGTGCGGCAGCGTTGCCAGGAGGCCTCGGCGAAGACCTGGGAGATGGCGGCCTTGATGCCCCCGTGGGCGTCGGAGATGACCAGCTCGACACCACTGAGCCCCCGGGCCACCAGGGCGCGCAGGAAGGCCGTCCAGGCGGCCGTGTCCTCGGTCGTCGCGATGTCGAGGCCGACGATCTCGCGCCGGCCCTCGACATTGACGGCGGTGGCGATGACGGCCGAGATGTTCACCACCCGGCCCCCTTCACGGACCCGCTGGGTCAACGCGTCGATCCACAGGTAGCGGTAGGGGCCCTGGTCGAGGGGGCGCTCCTTGAACTCGCTGACCACCTTGTCGAGCTCTTTGGCCATGCGCGAGACCTCGGACTTGGAGATCCCGTCGATGCCCATGGCCTTGACCAGGTCGTCGACGCGGCGCGTCGAGACCCCCTCCACGTAGGCGGCACAGACCACCGACATCAGGGCCTGTTCGGCGCGGCGTCTCGGCTGGAGCAAGAACTCGGGGCTGTAGACGCCCCGGCGGAGCTTGGGCACCGCCAGCTCGATCGAACCGACCCTTGTGTCCCAGGGCCGCAGGCGATACCCGTTGCGCGAGTTCTCCCGGTCCTCTGAGCGCTCGCCATAGCCTGCACCGCACTGCATCGAGGCCTGGGCCGACATCAGGGCCTCGGCGAAGGCGGCCAGCATCGACCTCGCCAGATCCGTGTCGCCCTCGGCGCCTTCGAGGTACTTGCCCAGCCAGGCCGACGCGTCGATAGTGGTGGGGACGTTCACCGTGATCCTCCTCAAGTGGTTGTGTGGAAACTGCTTCTTGAGGTTGACGCGGTGATCGTCGCGTCTGGGGGATCCTGCTTCAGCTCACCTGCCCGTACACCACTGGCTGGGACTCAACTGCTCCGGGCCAGCTGGCGTCGCTACTTTCGCTGTCGCTGGCCTACGACGTACGCCGCTGGATATCAAACGTCTGACACTGCTGATCCTGTTGGCGCTATGACCCCTACCGGCTGGCTGAGTGAATCGGATAAGAGGATCCGACAGGTATTCGTGAAGGTGTAGTCGGCATAGGAATCGAGGATCCACTCGGCGTTCTCGGTAAGTCTCTCGTAGTTGGTCGGCAAATGCAGGACGTCGAGCTCGTCGGCGAGCTCCTGGGGCGTCCGGTCTGTGCGTAGCCCACCTCGGTCGGCCACCATGGTGACAAATCGGACCCAGTCAGTCCGGACCCGTCGATTGAACGCGTCGAACTCCTCCGCAATGGCAGCGTCGGCCGCGGCGGCGTGGTAGAGCGCCAGCCAGAGGCGGTAACTGCGGACGTTGGCCCGGGCCAGGAATCTGCAGGTGACCCTGATGAGTTCGACGGGGTCGGTGATCTGGGCGTTCGATGCGGCGATCTCAGGTCGGTCGAAGATCGAGTCCTGTCCTTCACTGAAGGCGAAGGCCTGTTCGAACGCGGCGAGGAGCAGGGCTCGTTTCGGACCATGGGCCTGGATGGTTTCGACAGACACCTCGGCCGCGACGGCAATGTCGGGCAGAGTGGTAGCCGAGTAGCCGCTGGCGGCGAAGCAGCGCCCGGCCGCATCGAGGATCCGCTGGCGGGTTTGGGCGGCCTGGGCGGCGCGCAGCGGAGAGGCGTAGCTGCGGCGGGACCTTCGCTTTTGGCTTGACGTGGGGTTTTTTTTCATTACTATACTCCCGTAGTGAATACTGGAAGACATTAGTCGAGAGGTGCGCGGATGGCGAGCTACCTGCTGGTGAGTAGTCCCATCGGCGGCCACGTCGCTCCCGTCCGGGCCGTCGGAGCGGCCCTGGTCCGATGCGGGCACAAGGTACGGGTTCTCACCGGCTCTCGCTTCGGTCCCCAAATCGAGGCGGCAGGCATGACGTTCGTTTGCTGGCCCCCTGAGGCCGACTACGACGATGTCGATCTGAACGGATCCTTCCCGGGCCGGGCCGGCTTGAGCGGCACTCGGGCCGTGCGCTTCGACCTGTCCAACCTCTTCGTGAAACCCATGTCGGTCCAGTTCCGTGCCATCAGTGCTGCCCTCGATGAAGAGCCGGCCGACGGAATCGTCACCGAGCTGACCGCCATCGGCCTACTCCCGCTACTACTCGGCCAGTCGAGTCGGCCTCCCGTCCACGTGCTGGGGTGCACGCCGTTGTCGGCCACCAGTCGCGACACGTTCCCTTTCGGGCTCGGGCTGGCTCCACCGGCCTCCCCGCAGGCTAGGTTGCGAGCCCGCCTCATGACCCAGGTGGCCAAGCACGCTGTCCTCGGCGGAATTCAGCGGGAGGTCAACACTCAGCTCAACCGCCTCGGACTGCGATCTTCGCCGGTCTTCTTCATGGAGTGGTGGAGCCTGGCTGAGCGCTTCTGGCAACTGACCGTCCCGGGCTTCGAGTACCCCCGCCGCGACCTGTCACCGAACGTCGGCTTCGCCGGGCCACTCCTACCTAGCTCGGTCGCGGACCTGCCCGAGTGGTGGCACGACCTTGACGGGGCCCAGGCCGTGGTACACGTCACCCAAGGCACCATCGACAATCACGACCTGTCCATGCTCATCGGGCCGACCCTGACCGGACTCGCTCACAAAGACGTGCTCGTGGTCGCCTCCACCGGCGGCCGGCCGATCACGGACATCCCCGTCTCGTTAGCAGCCAACGAACGTGCGGCGGAGTTCATACCTTACGATCGGCTCCTGCCCAAGGTCGATGTGATGGTCACCAACGGCGGCTACGGCGGCGTCCAGTTCGCCCTGACTCACGGTGTCCCCTTGGTCGTCGCCGGTGAACGAGAAGACAAACCCGAGACTGCCGCGCGAGTTGCGTGGAGCGGGGCGGGTCGGAACCTCAAGACGGGCTGGCCGACCCCTGCAAGCGTCGCCGCGGCCGTAACCGACGTGCTCGGCCAGGCCTCCTATCGAGACGCAGCCGCCAAGCTCGGCACCGAAACCGAAGACACCGACGCAATATCCACCATCATCGCCGCGCTCGAAGACACCGCAACAAGCCGTCCGTCGATCACGCCGAACAACTAGAGGAGCAGAAATGCCTAGAGAACAATCAGTCGTTGCGTCAGCTGATATCCAAGCCCCTCCCGAGCAAGTGTGGGAGATCGCCTGCGATACGAGCCGCTACGGCGAGTGGGTCGAGAGCACGCTCCAGGTAACGCGCACCGACGGGCCTGCTCGTCTGGGCGCCACGTACGACGAGCGAACGCGCATATCCGGGCCATGGAAAGCCTTGACTCGTTGGCGGGTCACCGAGTTCGACGCTCCCCACCGGCAAGTGCACGCGGGCGAAGGCGTGGCCACCGCGAAGGATATGGCTGTGATCATCGAGCTCGCACCCAGCGGCACCAACACGCACTTCACCTTGACTATCCGCTACACACCTCGTTTCGGCGTGATCGGGGCTGTCATCGACCGGGCGATCGCAGGAAAGTTGAGGCGCGCTCAGCAGAGATCGGCCAACGCATTCGCAGCCCTTGTCGCCCGCGACCATTCGATTCGGTGACAGATAGTTTCCAGGTGCCCCGAGAGAAAACTATGAGAGCCCGCGCTGACCATCTGGCCGGCCTGATTCATGAGTACCGGATGGTCGCCTGACCTGCTCGGATGCGTTTGCGGCACCCTCACCAGTGAGCTGGGCATAACCAACTCGGTCGCGGCTTCCACAACCCTGAGCATCACGGCTGCCCTTGTCACAGGCCGCGACCGTGGTGACTAGTATCAATTTGACTTGATACCGACTTGAGCCTATACTGAGCGAGGCAATGCCACTGCCGAGGCACCCTCAGGTGGCCGAGTGGCTGACCAACCTCGATGACACCACGCGAGCCGAATTGGATGAGGCCCTCGCCTATCTGGAACAGCATGGACGAGCGGCTGCCCTGCCTGACGTCCGCCATCGAATCCAAACCTCGAGGCACTTCCCCGACATGAGCGAGGTCCGCGTCGACATCGACCAGAGCCACGTCTATCGGTTGTTGGTCGGCTTCGGGCCCGACGAAAGACCGGCGCTCCTGTTGGCCGGCAACAAGTCAGGGGTCGGAAACGCCTGGTACGAGGCCAATGTGCCAATGGCCGACGAACGGTTCGACGCGTATCTCACCGCGCTTGAGAAGTCGAAGGAGACGAGATGACCAACCTGCCCGAAGGATGGGACGAATACAACCCCAATCAGCACGAACGCAGCGAAGATCCTTCATATAAGGCGGCCAGAGCTGCGGCGCGACAGCGAGCAGAGCGACGCAGGACTGCCTACGGGGAAGCACTCGCGGCTTTGCGCCATGCCCGCTCTCTGACCCAGATCGCCATGGCGCAACGGCTGGGGGTCGCCCAGGGTGAGGTGTCGCGGATCGAGCATCAAGGCGACCTGCTGCTTTCGACATTGGCTCGCTATGTCGATGGTATGGATGGGGAGCTTTCACTGCTCGTTCGCTTCGGCGACGGACACACCATCGAGTTCAGTTCGGTACTCGAAGATCTCTCCGGGCAGGAGCAGCCGCAGGAGGATGCGGTTGCCCCGGATCTTGCGACTGTCATCCAGCTCGCCGGATACCACGGTCGCTATCAATATAAAGAGGAGAAGTTCCGTGCCCTTGCTACCGCCTGAGCTCGCCCACCCCTTCCGCAGTCAGGCTCAGCGTGCCGCGGCGCGAGACCGCCTTGTTCGAAGAGACTCCACTTTGCGATTGATCGAGGCACTCGCGAGCAAGCCGGCTACGGCATGGTCCCCCGCCGAGCAGGCCGCCTTTCCGAGCGTGACCAACGGAGTAGCGGATCCGCCACCGCAGCGCGTCTCTCGTTGGGCGTCGCTGTTTGCCGAAGAGCTTGCAGAAGTACACCGACTGGCTGCTCGCCAACAACCGATGAGCGACATGGAACTCCAAGAGGTCCTCTTTCTGGCGGGCCGGCTCCTTTCGACCGTCACGGACTGGCCCATCGACAGGATTGATGACTTCTCGGTCGCATCGGCTAGGTAGGAGGCTGATAGAACCGGGAGACTCTCTGTCCGAGCGACGCGCGCGGTCAGGCTTCCTCCGTGGCGCTCTGTTGCAGAATTCCCAATCGCGACGCTTCGCCTCGTACCAATTGTCCCGATCGCCTCTCTGGTCATGTTCCAACTCGCGCTGCGGGCCTGTGAATAGCGCCGATTGCGAGGATGTCGGAGTCGCATGAACGACCTCTACAACGACTCAAGTAGCGCTTATCGGCGCTCACCTCAGTGGTGCTCTCCTCATCGATAAGGTCACGTAAGGTCACGCCGGACCAAATGAAAATTCTGGGGGGATCCCACCTTGGGCCTCTGACCTGGGCCTTTTGGTGGAGGTGAAGGGACTCGAACCCTCGGCCTCTACATTGCGAAAGTACGGTTCTCGGTGTTTTGACCAGGGCCTTTCCGAGGACCTTCCTGGTGGCGGCGTTTCGATCCCCTCAGCTTGTAATTAAACCTCCGCTTCAGCTCGGCGACGCTCCTCGATGATGAGATCGGTCGCCTCTGCGGCCACCGTACGCAGCTCGTCGAGCATCGCCCGTAGTCGCCTGTCGTTGGCGATCCACTCGCGATAGAGCTCGGCCTCCTCTGGACTGAGTCGACGGTTCACGGTCTTGCCGTCGACCTTCGCGGTCCACTGCAAGTACGGGCCATGGGGCTCGGGCGGATCACCGTGGCAGCGGCAGTTCGCCTTGCCGCAGTAGTTGTAACGCGGCGCCACGCTCCCCGAGCGGACGAAGCCGATGTCGGCGAGCGCCTCGAGCAGATCGTGGTAGCGGCGTTCGTAATCGTCCAGGGTCTTCTTCTTCGCTCGAGGCATCGAGCTCCATTCTCGCCGACGGGGGCCATCCACCTCCGGTGATCCGATAGTAGTTAATACTAACGGGTATGACGAAGCGAACCCACGCCGAGCAGGTGCACGAGCTCAAGTCCGTCCGAAGCCAGATCTACGGCACCTTCGTCAAGTGGTCCGATGCCCTTTTCGAACTCGCCGACGCGCTCTTGGACGCCTCGGGGGCCGTGGGATCGGTGCCCTCCCTCAGCTTGGAGCCGATCTTCCGGCGCTCCCACGGCAGCCTCTACAAGGCTCTCTCTTTGGGTGAGATCGACGAGGGGGCGCTGCGGGCCGCACTCGTGGCACATCGCCCGCGTCGAGTGGCCGGCCGTCTTCGCCGTCGACGCCTCGACCTGGGAGCGCTGCGACGCCGAGTGCAGCCCCGAGCGGGGTTTCTACTACTCGGCGTCGAAGCACTCGGCCGGCCAGCCGATCGTGGCGGGCTGGAGCTATCAGTGGATCGCCCAGCTCAGCTTCGAGCCAAACAGTTGGACCGCGCCGCTCGACGCGCTGCGCATTGCGCCCGGAGCCGATGCCACCGAGGCGACGATCGCGCAGGTCAAAGCCCTGGTGGCACTGCTCCGAGAGGACCGAGCGGTCCCCCTCTTCGTCTTCGACGCCGGTTATGACCCCATCGCCCTCAGCCATGGGTTGGACGACACCGAGGCCCAGGTGCTGGTGCGCATCCGAGAGGACCGGGTCTTCTACGACGATCCGGCGGCGCGGCCCAATCGGCCGAAGGGCACCGGTGGGCGGCCTCCCCGCCACGGGCGCCGCATGAAGTGCTCGGAGGACAAGACGCACCGGCGACCCGACGCCGAGTACCGCACCGAGGACCCTCGCTACGGCAAGGTGCGCGTGCGCGGCCTGGCACGGGCTCCACCCTCGCCTCATTGGTCGAGGGCGTTGGGCCAAGAGCGAGGGCGCACCACCAATCGTGCGCGGCAGCGTGATCCGCGTCGACGTCGAGCACCTTCCCAAACGCGACGGACGAGTGAAGAAGACGTTGTGGCTGTGGTGGTCGGGTCCGGGCGAGCCCGATCTCGACCTGTGCTTCCGGTCCTATCTGCACCGTTTCGATCTCGAGCACACCTTCCGATTCGCCAAGAACACTTTGGGCTGGACGGCGCCCTCGCTGTGCATGCCCGAACAGGCCGACCGCTGGACGTGGTTGATCGTGGCTGCCTACACCCAGTTGCGAATCGCACAAGGACTCGTCGACGACGTACGGCTGCCGTGGGAGCGTCCCTGCGAGCCGGCAAAACTGACCCCAGCGCGTGTGCGCAGAGGGTTTCGTCGACTTCGTGTAACTCTTGGGACTCCGGCCAGTGCACCGAAATCCGACACTCCGGGTCCCGGACGCCCCAAGGGCACCCAGAGAGGGCCGCGACCGCGCTATCCGGTGGTCAAGAAGGCCGCTTGACCGGATGGTGGGGGTTTAATTGCAAGCTCAGGATCCCTCACGATCCCTCCCCTTCCCTCTCGATAAAGACACGTAAAGACACGCCTGAACGGAGTCGGAGGGTGGCCACAGATCGGTGCTCACGTCCGATCTGCAGGCTCTCGCAATACGCAGCCACTGACGCTCGTTCCCCTTTGATGGCGATCATGTTCCTCGGCGAGCGGCAGGACATCATCGGCCCTGAGGCGACGTTTCCTGCAGACGACGGAACGCCGATGCTCTCTCCGCCAAGACCGGTCCAAATATCTCTGACGTGCTCCATGCGAGCGACCTCCGGCGGCTGCTGCAACTAGGCGTAAGTACGTCCGGATGGTTGGGGGTGGACGAGTAGTGGATATGCCACGAATTTGTGCAGCGCCCGAGCACGTTGGTCGTGAGTGCGGTCGGCAAAGAGGGGGCTGAGCAAGGTGATGTGGACATCAACCAGCCATTCGGTCGCCTCCGCAATTGTGATGTCGGGGCGAAGCGCTCCACGCTCGCCGATACGGTTCAGGAATCGGGCCACGATCGGGGCCGCCAGGCCGGCGACCGCCTGTGGCCCGCCACCTACCCGGGCGATGGCTGCGGTCGCTCCTTGCCTATCGAGGGCCTGGAACCACGGTTCGGCACGTATCGCTTCGGCGTGAGCGAGGAGTCCGTTGACGATCCAGTCGGCCGGGTCGCCGTTTTCATCGATATCGGCTTCAATCCGCATCGCGATCTCGGCCGAGCGCGAGACGAGCACCTCGCGCACGAGCTCATCCTTGTCGGCGACATAGCGGTACACGGTGGCCCGCGAGCACCCAGCGCGGCGGGCGATCTTGTCGACCCGGACGGCCAGGGGCCCCTCTTCGTCGATCAACGCTGCCGTCGCCGCCACGAGGCGCTCGCGTAGGTCGACCTCGGCTGTTGTTACGACCACAAGGAAGATGTTAGCTTGGGTGAGACAAAAAGTGAATCTGTCTTACTAACCTCGCCGCCGCGAGGTTGACCAAGGAGCGGAGCGTGTCCGATCTGTTGATCCGAAACGGGACGATCGTCGACGGGACAGGGGCGCAACCCCTGCGAGGTGACGTCGCGATCGAGGGCGACCGCATCGTTGCAATCGGGTCCGATCTCCCGGACACCGGAAGCCCGGTCTTCGATGCCACCGGACTCTTGGTGACGCCGGGATGGGTCGATATCCACACCCACTACGACGGCCAGGCCACGTGGGACGATCTGCTGGCACCCTCGGCCTTGCACGGTGTCACCACCGTGGTCATGGGCAATTGCGGCGTCGGCTTCGCTCCAGCCCGGCCCGACCGACGCGAGTGGCTCATCGGACTCATGGAAGGGGTGGAGGACATTCCCGGTACCGCGCTCTCGGAGGGGATCGATTGGCAGTGGGAGTCGTTCCCCGAGTACCTCGACGCCCTCGATCGCCGCCAATGGGTGATGGACGTCGGTACCCAGATCGCCCACGGGGCCGTTCGGGCATACGTCATGGGTGACCGGGGGGCCAGAAACGAGCCGGCCACCCCTGCAGACATCGATGCCATGCGTGAGATCGTCCGAGACGCGATCAGCGCCGGAGCACTCGGGTTCTCGACCTCGCGGACAATCGCCCACCGAGCCATCGACGGCGAACCGGTGCCGGGTACTTATGCCGCCGAGGACGAACTTTTCGGCATCGGCTCGGCACTCGGCGACCTGGGAGCCGGTGTGTTCGAGCTCGCACCGGCCGGCGTCGCTGGGGAAGACGTCCTCAGCCCGGCGAAGGAGGTGGACTGGATGCGTCGGCTATCCGCCAAGATCGGGCGGCCCGTCACCTTCGCTCTCGTCCAGGTCGATGCCGACCCCGACCTGTGGCGCGATCTGATGGACATGACGACGGCGGCGGTGGACGAGGGTGCCGACCTATGGCCGCAGGTCGCGGGGCGGGCGACCGGACTGTTGTCGGGGCACTTCACCACCTACTGCATCTTCGACGTCGTTCCGGCCTACCAAGAGCTAAGGCCAACGCCTGACGCCCGCCGTGCTCATCAGTGCACTTCGAACTGCTGAGGTGCGGCGCGCCGTCCTCGGGTGGCAGCCAGACGAGGAAACGGCGACCGGATCAGCCCGCCTGCGACCACACGTTTGTCCTCGGCGATCCTCCGCGACTACGAGCCTGGTCCAGAACGCTCCTTGTCGGCGCGGCCGCGGCGGCCGGGCGCAGCCCCCTGGAGGTCGCGTACGACGCACTTTTGGCTGACGATGGAACCGGCTTGTTGTACCTGCCGATCCTCAACTATTCCGACGGGAGCCTCGAACCGGCGCGAGAGATGCTGTTGCATCCCCGCTCAGCCAATGGCCTTGGAGACGGCGGGGCCCATTGCGGCGTCATCTGTGACGCATCCATCCCGACCTTCATGCTCACGCATTGGACGCGTGATCGCCAACGGGGCCAGCGCCTCCCGCTCGAGCTGGCGGTCCGCAAGCAGACCCGCGACACGGCCCGGCTCTACGGCCTTCACGACCGAGGCACCCTCGAGCCCGGGATGCTCGCTGACGTCAATGTCATCGACTACAAAGCGCTGCAACTCGAACCGCCGGTGGTGGTGTCCGACCTGCCCGCCGGTGGGTCACGGCTCGTGCAACGAGCGAAAGGCTATGCCGCGACCATCAAATCCGGGGCTGTCACCTTCGTCGACGGCGTGGACACTGGAGCCCGACCTGGCCGATTGGTCCGAGGCCAGCGGTGAGCGCCCGGATGGACGACACCGTCGCACCACCCTCGGCGTCCAGGCAGATGATCGAAATTGGCCGCCGCATGATCGCCAACATCCTTTCCGACACGACCGACCTGGGAGGTTCGACGTTTGTCGGTGACGGGTCGGTCTTCACCGATCCCGACCGCTTCGCGCTCGAGCGGGAGGTGCTGTTTCGGCGAACGCCGCAAGTCATCGCGTGGGGAGGCGACGTCTCTGAACCCGGCGACGTCGTCGCACGGGAGGTCGCCGGAGTGCCGGTGGTGGTCACCCGTCATCACGATGGGGAGCTCTACGCGTTCCTCAATGCGTGCTCGCATCGAGGCATGACGCTCTGTGACGGCGTTGCCAAGCGCCGGCGCCTTACTTGCCCCTATCACGGATGGAACTACGACCTCCAGGGCGATCTGGTCGGCTTGCCCAACCGCGACCGCTTTCCGGCACTCGACATCGACGAGCGCGGGCTGCAACGACTTCCCGTGGCAGTTCAGGCCGGGTTGGTCGTGGTGGGTCTTCGACCTGATGTCGTGGTGGACGGATTTCTCGATCCCCTGACCGACGAGTATGCGTGGCTTGGTTATGGCCGCTACCGCAGCGGCTCTGAGCGCGTGCTCCGAAAGAATGCCAACTGGAAACTGATGATCGACCTCAACAATGAGGCGTATCACGTTCCCTCCCTCCACCGCGACAGCCTGCTTCCATTCCTTTCCGACAGTTGCGCAGTCGACACCTTCGGACCACACAGTCGGATGTGCGTGCCCTTCAAGGGCATCGAGAAGCTCGTTGACGTGCCCGAGGCGGACTGGCCTGAACGACTCGACACGATCATGGTCACCTGCATCTACCCCGCCACCGTCTTGGTCGACCATATGGAAGGCGGTTCCATGCATCGGGTCTCCCCGGGCGCCCACCCGGGCGAGAGTGTCGTACACCTCATCGAGGGACGCCCCGGCGAGATGAACGCCGAGGGGCGCGCCGCCTGCGAGGAGGTCATGGGCGTGAATCTGAGTATCCTCGATCAGGAGGACTACGCGGCCACCGAAGCCTGCCAACGCGGCTATGACAGCGGTGCTCGATCACTGGTCGGTGGAGTCGGAGAACCCCTCATCGGCCACTGGCACAAGACATGGGATGCTGCACTCTCTGTCCATCCGATTGGCTGATCGCGGCGGCGCCGAAGGTTGGGCTGCACGTTCAGACCTTCAGGCACGAATGGATACTCAGACAACGTCAACGACCAGGGTCCTTGCTCCCTATGACCTTGCGCTCTCCCGATTCGGCTCTGATCGAAGGAACGCATGGCCCTGCCACGGCCGCTCCCTGGTCGGTACTTGCATCAACCGTTGACCCGGATTCGACACAGCCAACTTCGACCCCCGCTAATCGTCTGACCTCTGGAGCCGCGCGACTCCACGCGTCGCGGCTCCGAAGATCAGACGGACGACAACAGCGAGGACGACAAGATCCGTGAGCATCTGGACCATGACAATGATCCGAGCCGGATCCGTCTTCGGCGTGATGTCACCAAAGCCCACCGTTGAGAACACCGTGACGGTGAAGTACAGCGCGCCAGTACGGTCCAGCATTCCTCCAAAGGCGGCCGGGTTCGAGCGTGACATCGTGAGGTAGATCCACGCGAACGAGACCAGGAACAAGGGAATGATGGTCGCCATCGCCACTCCCGCCCGAAGCATCGGTTGCCCGTGCCGTGCGATCTGCCGGACTTCGATAGCAAGGACTATCGAAAACAGGACCAGGGCGGCACTGAGTCGGAGCGCAACGGATTGATGTGGCCGGTGCTCGATCGGGAACGTGTAGTACAGGGTCACGAGCACCACGACGCCCAGCAAGGACCGTAAGCCGGTCTTCAGCAAATGAGACCGCTCGAACTCCCCGAGCAAGCCGCTGGACACTGTCATCTCGTCAGCACCCTCTACCGTCAACCCTGAGGCCCGCACGAATGCAAAACAGCGCTCAGCCTCTCACCGGGTCCGACAGGAACTCCACTAGCTTCGCCCGTCTCCTCTGAACCATCACTCCAGCCAAACGATGGCCGCCGACGCAGCAGACGAGGGCGATCGCACAAGCCACGGCGACTCCCAACCCGAGGTCGTGATCCGGCAGCTTTTCGGAGAGACCGTGTGGTGCCGTGAAGCCCCACACGAGGAGCGACGGCACCAACATGAGCACGGCCAACACCGGGACCAACAAGTAGGGAGTGACGGCAAGGGTCAGCCAGCGCACCAGCATTCGCTTGCGGGGCCGGCGGTGTTCCCAGCGATAGCGCAGCGGCATCGGATGGTAGGGAAACAAGATGCCGACCCAAGCCGAGATGGCGAGGAAGCCAAACGGAAGTACTCCGATCGCCACGACCGTGTACAGAGTGGAAAGCAGCGAATGATTGATCAGCCCGTTGACGAGGGCGACGGCCGCGCACAGCGGCGTGATCATCAGCCATAGGACCGCGTTCTTGGCATAGAGAAGTCTGCGGACCATCACCGGATCGTCCATGACGGCGACGACTCGCTTGGCGTCAGGCCCCAACACATTGGTCGCGGGCACGTCCGAGTACATCCACGTCGCTAGCACCAGCGCAAAGGCCAGTGTGCCGTGCAACGTGAACAGCTTGTCCCGCCATTCGGTCGGGAGGAAAAACCACGCCGAACTCATCAGGGCACCGTTGACTGCGACCGTTACGGGAGTCTCGTAGGGAGCTTGGAGGGCGAGTGCGATCTGCTGGCGAACCGCCTCGGTTGGGCTGGCCGGTAGCCGAACGTCAACCGCCTCGAGCATGCTCAACCCCCCTGCTTCCTTGCGTCGTACTTCGGGACATTGGAGATGCTGCACCGTAGCCCTCTGTGAGTAGATGGGCGCCGGCCGAGAGGTGTTCGCCCGGCCGGGACGGCCTCGAGTCCGAGGCCCGAAGCAAGGTCTTCGCAGCACGGCGCTGAGGTGCGCAATCGGCTCGAGAAAGTTCCGGCGGATCCGAGCTGGGACACTTCGTCTCGGTGGCTGCGCGGTTCACCAAGCGGGCGCCCGTACGACGGAGCAGACGTCAGCACCCTTATTGGATCGCGAGTGCGGCTCGCTGCTCCGCCTCGGGGTCGCGGAACGCCGGACCGAGTGCCTCGATGACGACGTGATCGAGCACGCCTTCGGGTAGACGTGCTCGGCCTTGGAGGATCGGGGCGACCGGTGTCATGCGCTGTTCGCCGACGGAGAACGGTTCGACGCCGTAGGTGACCGGAGTCGTGTGTGCGATGTGCCCCCGCCCGACGAGCACGTCGTCGTACCACAGCTCCAGGTCGCCGCGGAACTTACCGGAGGGTTGGAAAACGGCGCGCACGAGGACTGGGCCAAGGGGAAGCTCGACCTCGGCGGTGACGGTGGTGATCTCGGCACCGAGGAGGTTGTTGACGTAGTGCAGCCGTCGGTCTCTCACGTAGAGGGCGTACCCACCCGAATGCCCGCCGTGGGCGACGATCACCCCGGTGCAGTCGCCGCTGTCAGGGATGGTGACGGCGGCGGCGATGGAGAAGGCCCGGTTGCGGAGATTGGGCGCCATCGTCTCTGGGAGCGCTCCGACCCCGGCGTGGAAGACGTAACGGTCCCGGCGGAAGCGACGGTCGCGGAACTTGCCGGGTTGGTTGTTGAGCGGCAGGACTTGGTTGCGCTCCGCTTCTTCCCACCACAGATCCTGGAGCTCCTTTAGCTTGCCTGGGTCCTGTTCCGCCAGATCATGGCATTCGGCGAAGTCGTGGCGGACGTCGTAGAGCTCCCAGATGTCGTCGTCGAAGGAGCGGTGACCCGCGTCGGTGCCGTCGTAGGCCATGGCCGCCGGTGGGTGGAAGACGACGGCTTTCCACCCGTCGTGGTAAATCGCGCGCGAGCCGAGCATCTCGTAGTACTGCGTCGTACGTGGCGGTGGTGCCGTGGCGTCGTCCAGTACGGCAGCGAAGCTGGCGCCGTCGAAGTCCGACTGGTCCACGCCTTCGATCTCGTCGGGCGCGTCGATCCCGACAGCTCGAGCAGCGTGGGCATATGTCGACGGCGTGTACGTACTGGTGGCGGGTCTCACCGGGAGTGCCCGAGCCTGCGCCGGCCAGTGCACGATGAGCGGATCGCAGACGCCGCCTTCGTGGGTGTCGCGCTTGCAGCGCTTGAGTGGTGTGTTCCCGGCCCAGGCCCAGCCCCACGGGTAGTGGTTGTTGGCGTCGGGTCCCCCGAGCTGGTCGATCCGGGCCAGATTCTCTTCGAGGCTCTCGGGCTCGAAGTTGAAGAAGTAGACCTCGTTGAAGGTGCCCTCGGGGCCGCCCTCGGCGGAGGCCCCGTTGTCGCTCATCACGAGCACGATGGTGTCGTCGAGCTCCCCGAGCCGTTCGACGAAGTCGAGCAGCCGTCCGACCTGGGCGTCGGTGTGGGTCAGGAAGCCGGCGTAGACCTCCATCATGCGCGCGTAGAGGCGTCTCTCGTCCGTCGGGCAGCGTAGACCAGGCCGGGACCCAGCTGCGGGCGCTCGCTCGAGAGCTCGGTGCCCGGCCGGGAGCAGCCCGGACCGACTTGCCGGGCGAACACCTGCTCGCGCCAGGCATCCCACCCGAGGTCGAACGGCGCCCCGGTAGGGTCGATATACGAACGCGGCGCTTGGTGCGGCGCATGGCAGGCCCCGGGCGCGAACCACAAGAAGAAGGGTTTCGTGCGCGAGTAGGCCCGGAGGTCGTTGATGAACATGTGGTCGCCCGGTCGGCGAGGTCTTCGGTGAGGTGGTAGCCGTCCTCGAGCGTTGCCGGGGGCCAGACCTGGTGTTGTCGTGCGACGAGGTCGGGGTGGAACTGGTCGGTCTCACCGGCGAGGAACCCGTAGAAGCGGTCGAAGCCCTTGACCGAGTCGGCCAATGCTCACGAGGCCCGCCAGGCGCCATCTCGTGGGCCGGCGTGAGGTGCCACTTGCCGACCGCAAACGTCGCATAGTTCTCGCCGGCGAGAATCTGCGAGAGATAGCCGTTCTCCGGGGGGATCGTCGCGTCGTAGCCCGGAAAGCCCGACGGAAACTCCACGATGCGAGCCATGCCGTTGGCGTGATGGTTCCGTCCGGTGAGCAGGCAGGCGCGGGTCGGTGAGCACAGGGCGGTGGTGTGGAAATTGGAGTACCGCAACCCGTTCGCCCCGAGGCGATCGAACGTCGGTGTCGCGATATCCGAGCCATAACAGCCGAACTGGGCGTAACCGACGTCGTCGAGCAACACGACGACCACGTTCGGCGCCCCATCGGGAGCGGCGGGTAGCGGCGGCCACCAATGGGACGACTCCTCGAAGGTTCTGCCGACGACGCCACCGAAGGGCTTTGTCATGAGGGCACCTCCTGTCGTGCCGCGTGCTCGGCCAATGTGGCGCGGGCGATGACCAGCCGTTGGATCTGAGCGGTGCCCTCGTAGATCTGGAACGGTTTGGCGTCGCGGATGAATTTCTCGGTCGGGTTGTTCCGGAGGAGCCCAGCGCCGCCGAGCACCTGGACGGCGTCGGTCGTCACCTCCATGGCGCTATCAGCGGCGAAGCGCTTGGCATGAGAAGACGCCAGCGTGTTGGGGGTGCCCCGGTCGATCAAGTCGGCGGCGTGTTGGGTGGCGAGGCGCGCGAGGTGGATCTTGGTCGACATGTCCGCGATGAGCATCTGGATCGCCTGGTTGGCGGCGAGGGGACGGTCGAATTGCACTCGGGTGGTGGCGTGGTCGACCGCACACTCCATGGCGGCTCGGGCCAGGCCGGTGGCGAGGGCGGCGACCCCCACCCTGGTGCAGTCCAGGGATTGCATGGCCAGTTCGAAGCCTTGTCCTTGTGCTCCGATAAGGTGGTCAGAGGGGATCACCACGTGGTCGAAGGAGATCGTTGCGGTGTCCGAGGCGCGCTGGCCCATCAAGTCGGCGCGACCGTCGATTCGGACCCCAGCTTGACGTGGGACGACAAACACGGAGATGCCACCGGTTCCTCTCGAACCTTCTGTGCGGGCAAACACGGTGTACCAATCAGCATGGCTGGCGTTCGTGATGAAGCATTTCGTCCCGTCGAGCACCCAGCTGTCACCTTCTTGGCGTGCCGTCGTCTGAACGCCTGCAGCGTCGGAGCCGGCTTGCGCCTCGGTGAGGCAGAACGACGCCATCCGTGGCGCCTCAGAGAGACGGGAGAGGTAGGTGCGCTTGAGGTCGTGCGTTCCACCCAACAACAGGGGCATCATCGCGAGCACGTTGGCCGACAGCGATGTGCCGATCCCGGCGCACCCCCAGCCCAGCTCCTCGGCGATCACGCAGGTCTCGCGGAAGCTGTAGCCCGGGCCGCCGTACTCCACCGGCAGTACCGCGTTGATGAGACCACACTCCCACGCCTTCTCGACGACGTCCTGGGGCCATCCGGCACTCTCGTCGTACGTCCAGGCCACGGGCCGTATCTCGCGAACGGCGAAGTCGTGCGCTTTGTGCGCCAGCTCGCCGTGATCCTGGCTGACCGAAGGGTGTAGCTCTGCGTCGGCGCGCATCGTCATCGGGTGACCACCGGGATGCGGCGCGGTCCTCGGACCTGGCCGCCGGCCCAGGTGACCTCTGCACCCGGATCGAGTTGGAATTCGGGATAGCGGGCGAGCCATTCCTCGAGCGCGACGCGCAGCTCCATGCGAGCAAGATTCGAGCCGGCACAGCGGTGGATGCCGGCACCGAAGGCAACGTGTCGGTTGGCCTGGCGGTCGATGACAACCCGGTCCGGGTCGGCGAAGGCCTCCGCGTCGCGGTTCGCCGCAGCGAAGCTGAGCAGGACCCGGTCCCCCGCCTGCATCGGGCAGCCGTTGACGGTCGTGTCGCTCGTGACGATGCGGGCCATCGTGACGGGTGAATACGCCCGCAGCAGCTCCTCCACCGCGGTCGGGATCAGACTGGGGTCTTCGGCCAGTCGGCGGCGGTCGTCGTCGTGGGTGGCGAGATGCCACAGCGCCGACCCGATGGCGGACCAGGTCGTGTCGACGCCGGCGATCAAGGTCAAGGCGACGGTGCCGAGGATGTGGGCGTCGGGGACGGGCTCCCCCTCGACCTCGGTGTGTAGGAGCACGCTGATCAGGTCGCTTCCGGGATTGTCCCGGCGGGCGTCTATCTCGGCGAGGAAATAGGTGACCAGCTCATCTCGGGCACGGTTTTTGCGCTCGGTGTCGTAGGCGAACTCGAGTCCGCTGCGGACCCACCCCGTGAAGGTGTCCGCCATGGCCTCGGGCACGCCCAGGATCATGCCGATCACTCGGACCGGTATCTGCTGGGCATAGCCCACGGCGGCATCGCCTTTCCCAGATGAGAAGCTCTCGAGCAAACGGTGACACAGCTCACGAGTTGCCGGTTCGTAGCTCGCCACCCGGTTATTGGAGAACCACGGCAAGAGCAGCCGCCGCGTCCAGGTGTGCACGGGAGGGTCGGCCTGGATCGGTGGCAGCCCGGCCGGGAGCACCGTCTCACTGCCTTCGCCGGGCACCACGGCGACGTCGCGGGAACTGAAGTGTTCGATGTCACGAGCGATTGCCGCGACGTCGGCGTAGCGCGTCGGTAGCCATGAGCCGCCGAAGCGGTCGCTGTGCGCGATCGGGCAACGCTGACGCAGGTCCTCCCAGATCGGGTACGGATCCGCCACGTAGTCGGCCCCGAAGATGTCGTAGTCGGTGGCCCAATCGATCACGGTGTCGCTCATCACTCGTTGCCTTTCGTCGGTCAAGGCGTGCTATCTTAGCCATATGGCTAAAACGACGCAAGGGGCGGCCACGACGAGACGCATCCGGGATCCCGACGGCGTACGGGAAGCCCTGCTCGAGGCAGGAAAGCGGCTCCTCGCCGATCGGCCGCCGAGCGCCATCGCAGCGAGGGAGATCGCGGCTGAAGCCGGCGTGAACTACGGGTTCGTGCACCACTACTTCGGAGGCAAGGCAGACGTGCTTCGGGCCGCGATGCTCGCCTTGCGCGACGACTTTCTCCTGCGCCACCCACGACCCGAAGAACTCTCGCTCTTGACGGGGGAACGCGACCCTTTCCTGGCTGGCCTCGGCCGCTCGCAGATGGACTACCCCAACGAGCTCGGCGGCCTCGACGTGAACCTCATCGGTAGTCAGCTGGTCGCAGCGATACGGGCACGACCCGGTCACCGCGGGTCCGACTCCGATACCGACACCGATGCCAAGGCCCGCGCCATTGCCTTGATGGCGCTGCAGATTGCCTACGGTGTCTTTGGGCCACTTTTGCGTGACGCCGCGACGGTCGACGAGCGCGACCAAGCCGACGTTGAGAGTGCGCTGCCGCGCCATCTACGACGAGATCGCGCTCGTGGGGCGCCCGATCACCGACGGAGGCTCGTCGTAGCCGGTCGCGGTACCTCGACGGCGAGGCTCGTCACTCCGAAAGGGCGTGGGCGGCCTGGCCGTGTTGCTCGGCGGTGT
Source organism: uncultured Acidimicrobiaceae bacterium (assembly GCA_963807775.1). GTDB lineage: Bacteria > Actinomycetota > Acidimicrobiia > Acidimicrobiales > RAAP-2 > Bog-473. The sequence continues at coordinate 177,563 of CAWECY010000001.1, forward strand.
GAACGTCGAGCTCGTCCTGGTCGGTGAGGTGCGGCGTGATGTCGAACACCACCTTCTTGATCGTCCCCGTGAACGGGAATGGCTTCTTGTCCTCGTAGTCGCGGTCCACGACGCCACCGTTGTCACGCCCGATGTCCATGCCCGCGTATCCGGAGAAGCGGATCGGCACGGTGTAGTCCATCCGCCCCTTGCCGATCTGCCGGTCGTTGACGAAGAGGGTCACGTCGCCACCAGTGGCCGGCTTCGCCTCGTCGGCCGAGAACTCCATCCGCACCGTGACTTCGCCGGTAGGCAGATCCTCTTCGGCGACCTGCGTGTAGACGAACACGCCCATCATCGAATAGGTGTGGGTGAGCTTGCCGTCCTTGACGTAGAGGGTGAAGCCGCCGAGGTGGTCGGCCTCGGCCACGATGACGCCTTCGGCACCCTCTTCGGGCACGACCAGGTCGGCGGTGATCGTGTAGGAGCGGTTGTAGATCCTCGGGATCATGCCGGGCAAGAACGTTCTGGACGTCACCGCGGAACTCGAAGGTCGTCTCTTCCGCTATCGGAGGCACCATGCCGAAGAACGCCGAGAGCGCCGCCGAGCAGGGGCAACACCTTGTAGCGCTCCGCCTCCTCCCAAAACAGGTCCTTGAGCTCCTGCACCTTCTCGGGATGGTCGGCGGCAAGGTCTTTGGCCTGCGAGAAGTCGTCGGGCAGGTAGTAGAGCTCCGCCGGGCCCGCGTCCGGGTCCCAGACGCCCGGCGCGTACGGAGCGAGGGCTTCGGGGGTGAGGTCCCACGGGATCCGCTCGGTCTTCATGGCCAGCCACCAGCCGTCCTTGTACATGCCGCGGTTGCCGACCGTCTCGAAGTACTGCTGCGTGCGGTGCTCGGGAGCGGCGCCGTCGGTGAACGACGCGGTGAACGACGTGCCATGCATCGGTTCCTGCTCGATCCCGTCGACGGTGTCCGGGCTCGGGATGCCGGCGACGTCGAGAATGGTGGGAGCCACGTCGATGACGTGAGCGAATTGCGAGCGCAGCGCCGCCGGCATCCTTGATGCGGGCGGGCCAGTGCACGACCATCGGATTGCGGGTCCCGCCAAGGTGCGAGCCCACCTGCTTGCCCCACTGGAAGGGCGTGGCCCCGGCCCACGCCCACGCCGCCGAGTAGTGGGGGTCCATGATGGCAGCCACCCCACTGGTCGAGCCCGCCGTAGTGCTCGGAGAGCTGGAGCTGCATCTCGTCGGTCAGCGGGATGCCGTTTTGCATCGTGAGCTCGTTGAAGGAGCCGGTGATCGTCCCCTCCATGCTGGCCCCGTTGTCGCCCCAGATCCACACGATGAGCGTGTCGTCGAGCTCGCCGAGCTCCTCGATGGCGTCGATCACGCGCCCGACGTTGTAGTCGGCGTTCTCGGAGTACCCGGCGTAGACCTCCATCTGGCGGGCGTAGAAGGCCTTCAGATTGTCGGGGACGTCGTCCCACGCCGGGAACGCCTTGTCGCGAGGGGTGAGCTCGGTGTCGGCGGGGATCACCCCGAGCTCCTTCTGGCGAGCGAACGTCTCCTCGCGCAGCTTGTCCCAGCCCTGGTCGAACTTGCCCTTGTACTTGTCGGCCCACGCCTTGGTGACGTGATGAGGCGCATGGCTGCAGCCGGTGGAGAAGTAGACGAAGAACGGCTTGTCAGCGTCCTGGGCGCGGATCGGCGTGGAGCCACTCGATGGTCCGATCCGCCATGGCGTCGGGGAAGTAGAAACGGGTCGTCCTTGTCGTAGTAAGCCGTCGGGCGTGCCGATGATCTTCTGGTTCTCGGCCAGGCAGGGATCCCACTGGCTCGACCCACCACCGAGGATTCCGTAGAAGTAGTCGAAGCCCCAGCCATTCGGCCAACGGTCGAACGGACCGGCGGGGCCCTGTTGGCCGTCGGGCGTGAGGTGCCATTTTCCGAAGATGGCGGTGCTGTAGCCGTTGTCCCGCAGGATCCGCGGAAGCGGCGCGCAGTCGCGAGGCAGGGTCGCCGAGTACCCCGGGAAGCCACCCGCGAACTCTCCGATGGAGCCGAAACCCACGGCGTGGTTGTTGCGCCCGGTCAGCAACGAAGCGCGGGTCGGCGAGCACAGCGCCGTCACATGGAAACGGTTGTAGCGAAGGCCGCCCTCCGCCACGCGGTGTCAGTTGGGCGTCTGGATCGGGCCGCCGAACGTGCTCGGATTCCCGAACCCGGCGTCGTCGATCAGGACCAGCAGCACGTTCGGAGCGCCCGTCAGGCGGTGCCGGATGGCTGATCAGGTTCCAGTCGGGTTGTGATCCGTCCAGTGTCTTGTCTGACCGTTCCCGAGAAGGCGGGCCGGCGGATCGGGAGATGGCTGCGATCGACATCGGTCATGTTACTCTCCTGTCCGCGGTTGGATTCTTGGTGGCGCGGAGTCCGACCATGCCCGATCGATGGTCCTCGGTCAATCTGTCGTGTGCCAGAACCGCTGGTCCGTGTCGGCTCAGCCGGGACGAACGCACAAGTCTGAAACGCCTACGCGGCAAGAGCTGCGCCGACGCAGAGCGAGGAACTCGATATCGATACGGTCACGTAAAGTCACGTCGACGAAGGACGTGATCCTCGAGCTTCCCCTTTTCACCCTCTGACCTGGGTGTATGGTGGAGGTGAGCGGACTCGAACCGCCGACTTCTACGTTGCGAACGTACGGTTCTCAGCGTTCTGACCAGCCCCTTTCCGAGGAGATTGCTGGTAGCGGCGTTGCGAGTCGAGTAGCCGGGGGGAATCGCACCCCCCGGCTCTCACAGAACCGGACGTGAACCTCTCAGCTCATCCGGCTCTTGCAGGTCGGCTGGGCGTGACGGGGAGGAGATGCCAATGAGCGAAGAGCCGGGGATGGTGCAGCTTGGCAGCAACTAACCAGTCCCATGCCCGTTGACGTTTCCCTCGTAATCGTTTGAATTTCCGCATGGCCCATCGGACCAAATGCTGGTCGATGCGCCGTGCGATGGAATACAACTCGGAGCGATAGAAGGCCCCGTAGTAGTTGATCCAGCCTCGGACCTGGGCGTTGATGCCCCGGGCGAGGCCAGACAGGTCCGTGCCACTGCGACGATTGAGGTGCCAGTCCCTGATCTGCTTGCCCTTCGCCTTCTTCGCCTTGGCGCTCATGGCCGGTGAGAAGTTCACGAAGGACCCCCACTTGCCCTTGGCCAGGCGAGCCCGAAAGGTGTAGCCGAGGAAATCGAAGCTGGTGTGCTCGTAGTCCCTGCGGCGGTGCGCGTCTTTGCAGTACACGACCTTCGTCTTGTCGGGGTGCAGCTCGAGTCCGACAGACCCGAGCCGTTCGGCGAGTTTGGCCCACAGATGCATGGCCTTTGCCTCGGTGTCGCAGTGGATCACCACGTCATCCGCGTAGCGCTCGAAGGGACTGGCGGGATACTCCCGGTCCATCCACCGATCGAACGCATAGTGCATGAAGAGGTTGGCGAGCAGCGGCGAGATCGGGGAGCCCTGCGGGGTTCCCTTCTCTCGGGCCACGAGGGTCCCGTCTGGCATCTGCATGGGGGCTTTGAGCCACCGTTCGATGTAGAGCAGGACCCAGCGCTCGTCGGTGTGGTGAGCGACCGCTTTGAGCAACAGATCATGGGGAACGCTGTCGAAGAAGGCCCGGACGTCGATGTCGAGCACCCAGTCCTGCTTCCAACAGCGCTTACGAGTCATGGCCAGGGCGTCATGGGCACTTCGCCCAGGACGATAGCCATAACTGTCGTGGTGGAAGATCGGCTCAAGCTTCTCTTCCAGCAGCATCGCTGCTGCGGTCTGGGCGATGCGGTCTGCCGTATTTGGCACCCCCAGCACCCTGACCCCCGTTCCATGATCCTTCGGTATCTCCACCGCCCGCACCGGCCCGGGGAAGTAACTCCCCGAACTCATCCGGTTCCACAGCTTGTAGAGGTTGGCCCTCTCGTTTTCTGCGAACCCGTCGATGCTGACGGCGTCCACGCCCGGCGCACCCTTGTTCGCCTGGACCTTCTTCCACGCCTCATAAACGAGGCGCTTTTGAATCTCAAACGACTTCATTCCCAGCTGTGGTCGTTCCATCAGTTCCTCCCCCGAAGGGTTGACCGACGGTGTGACCTGGCCTGCCCGGCCCCTTGGCTCCGGCCCCATTACAGGGCCTTCATCGCTACTACGAGTGGGTCCGCCTCTGTGCCTCGCATCGGTACTCTGCACCCGAGGTGGCGTGGCCACTTGGGGTTCTCCCTCTTGACGGCCAGAGGGCCGACAACACCCCGCCGCACATATCGAGACGACAGGTTCTCCTGTTCCGTGCCAGCGCCTGCAACGAGCTCACGCCACCTTTACACCGGACACCGCCAGGGCCACAAGCAGGCAGCTCCCCGGCTTCGGGCCCACCCTGTGGGCGCGCCCTTGTCCCGGGGCAGAGGAACAGCCCCGGTTTCGATGTCATCGTTGAACCTTTCGATGCGTCAGCAGTGGTTTACCCATGTTCGTCTTCTCGTCGCATACCTGACCCGCTGATTGCGGGCCTTTTTCCGCAGTCGCTTCCCACCCCGGCTCTTAACCGGCATGACATTGCGGTAGTTTGGGATCTCCGCCTGCACGGCGAACCCGGAGGGCCTACCTCCATCCCTGGCACAGCACGGTTCGTGCTGGCGATCTTCTACATCGTCACCACTCCCCTTTCAGGACACACTCCCCTCAGGTTCCCTCACGATCACCCTCCCGTTCCCTCTCGATAAGGTCACGTAAGGTCACGCCGGAACGGAGTCGGAAGGCGGCCACGAACCGGTACTCACGTCCGAGCAGGCTCTCGGAACGCCGAGCGAATCGCTCCCCTGCCCTGTTGGCGACGATCACGTTCTTCGGCCAGCAAAGGGACATCATGCTCATTCTCGTCCGAGCGGACGACGGATGTTGCCGACAATCGAAGAATCTTTACGCGAGAGTGCTCTAAGGTTTGTCCGACGCGCTGGTCATCTCCGACGTTCGACTACAGCCCCGTGGCGTACGGCTCTTGGTATCTGCCATGTCGTCGACTCGGCGCAACAAGTCTCCGAGCTCGCTGGCGTCGGCGTCCTCTTCTACGCTGAGCCCTGTCGATCGCCAGGCACTCAGCAGCGATTCCTCAAACTCCTCGTTGGCCGCTTGTAAGCACGAGACCATGTTGAGAGTTCAAGGGTCCGACTGTCCTTAGCAACCAGTTATCCGGGGGAAGAGGGGGACTGCTCCATTCCATTCAGGCGGCACGGACGTTTCGGCCGACGCAGCGACTTGGGCGGATCCTGATGCGTCGAGAGAACCCACTCCCCGTCCCCCTCGTCCGCACTCCCGCTCCATGTCCATGGGCCCATCTGCGCAAGGGCGACCCAGATGCTCTGTGGTATATCGGGCTTGAACATGATGTAGTCGCTGAAGGTGTCCAGTTCCCGCCACGTTCCGCCGTGCCTCAGACCCGAACCCGGGGTGTCGTTCAGGTTCGGCTTCCAGTGTCGCCCGCGCCAACCGGCGTCTCGACACGGGCGTACGCTCTTCCGACGTCGGCAAGGGTCCGCGTTCCGTCGCCGCGTAGCCACCCACCGTGCACGTCGCGGCATTGTGATTCAGCGTCTCTGTGGCGAGCTGGGTCATGGCGAGATCGCCTCCGCTGATCGACGGTGTCGTGACGTCGATGCCCCATTGGATGCCCGGGGTGGCAGTACAGCCGGGCGCTGTATTGTTGGCGCCGAGACTTATCTCCGGAGGATAGAAGGTCACGCCACGGATTCCCGCAATCGTGCGGTTGATCCCGACGCCGCATGTGGTCGCAACGAACCTGTCGACCTGCGGAGCCGCCACATCGAAGGTCGTATCGGCGGACTCCTCGTCGCCGGTCTTCGGGTTTCTACCGGTGACACTGATCGAATAGCCCGATCCCTCGATCGCTGCCTCCGGTGCCTTCACCCAGTAGAAGGTGAGGTCGGGTTTCATGAGGTCTTCTTGATCCAAGAGGTACGTCCTGGCGAAGCTGTCGTAGAAGTCGTAATTGTCGAGCGCAGTTTGCTCGGACGTGCCGGTCCAACCTTTGCCGGTGAGCTTCGGTAGCGAGCCGTCAGGGAGGCGGGCCTGGAGGTGGATGGGCTGTCCGACGACGACGTCGGTGGTGTCATCGGTCACGTTCACCGCTTTGCCCTTTTCGAAGAAATAGATCTGCAAACCTCCGGTCAGCTTGCCGGACACCGTGTCGTACTCGGTGCCGCCGAGATAGGCATAGCTGGTGATCTTCTTGCCGAAGGTGATGGTCCCGTCCGTGGGGTCGAAGTTTCCTTCCACGCTGATCGAGAAAGAGATCTTCGGGGAGGAAGGACCGCGAAGACAGAGGCGGTCCAGGCATTGTCCGGTTGGCAGTTCGTCGAGGTCGTGATCGAGCCTTCCGTCTTGATGCCGAGTTGGAGTTCCGCGTGCCACTGGCCACCGGATTCACTGAAACCACCTAGGTCGCCGAA
>CAWECY010000002.1:0-299400 GCA_963807775.1 uncultured Acidimicrobiaceae bacterium
AATCGTCTCAATGTCATGTTGCCGCGGGCCCGACCACAGTGCTGGTGGAGCGTCTGTTGCCCAGGCCAGAGCGTAGGCAGCCGCCTCGTAGTTGACGCGCCAGCCTTTGAAGTCCGCCCACGCATCCTCGATCGGACGAGCGACTGGAAAGTCGACTCGTGCGTAGACGCTCGATGGCTTCGACGAAGTCGTCATAGGAGAGCGAGATTCCAGTGCTCGGGTCGGCGTCTTCGGGGATCGGAATCCTCAGAGCTCGGGCGATGTTGCCGAGGCAGGTGAAGCCTCCCCTCAGACAGAGCCGCGCTTGAATGAGGCCTGATGCGTTGGGAAGGAGCGCCAGGTACAGCGCGGCGGCGTCGAGCACGGCCAGCTGCGACGTGACCCACGACGAGAGCGGACGCGGCGAGCGGAACCAAACCAGTGGCACGTAGGTGGTGTGGCTCTCCGACACGTCTGCCGACCACTGCTCCCACGCTTCGAACAGCTCGGGTAGCTCACCAACAGCGGAGACTCCGCTGCCGAGGCCGTAATGCGTGCGGGCCAGGAGCTCGGGGCCCCATGAGGGCACGCCGGCTCTCGAGTCGAGCATGGTGATCAGTGCCTCCCGTCGGTTGAATGCTGCGTACAGCGTCGGGAGGTAGCCGATCTGGAGTGCAACCGTCCCGAGGCCAGCGAGCGCGGCGAGGGAATCGAGTGCTGCTGCTCCACCGGCGCGTGGGACGAGGTAGCCCAAGGTGCACAGCGCCGAGCCGGCCTGCTCCATGGCGGTTCCTAGCCCCCCGTCGCCAACAAGGGGCCATAGGAGTAGGCCAAACCCCAGCTCGTACAGTGCCAACCATGCCACGACCTGTGCGACGAGTTGCACGGGTGCCTGGACCGCCAGTACCCGGTCCCGGCGCTCATAGGAGCTGGTCCTGTCGGCGAGGAAGTGGAACACACTTCGGTTCAGGATGAAGACCACCCGCGGGATGTTGCTCCGAACGCGCCGCGGTACCACCAAGGTGACAAGGACGCTCCATCCCGTGGCCAGCACGATGGCAGCGCCGATCACCGCTCCGAAGATTTGGATAGCCATGCCTCAGCTTGGCATGGCTTCAAGAGTCAAGCTGAGGAAAACTGGAGGTTTGTCCGGGTACCTTTCCATCCGAAGTCAACGAGCGGGTGATCCGCAGGCGCATTCGAAGCGATCATTCATCGGCAGGTGTCTTGCGGCACTCGACCCGATTTGCTCAAACTGACTCAACAGGACGAAACCACCTCGGCAGTGCGAACGCTACGGCAGCACGACTACGGCCTGACCGTTGAGTCCTTCGAGTTCAGCGACGACTCCGAGAAACCTACCGGTCGAGAACTCGTAGGCCACGACATGGTCCTTCCCTACGCAGTAGAGCCGATCGTCAGACGTAAGTCGCAGTCCACGTGGTTTAGCGAAGCCCACCGAAGGATCAGGGGACAGCACGCGGACAAGCCGTCCGCTCGTCGGGTCGTATTCGCGCACAGTTACGTGCGCACGAGGAGCACCAAATGGCCACTCACTGTTGACCACGAGGTTGCCGTTTGGCGCCACCGTCATATCAAGCGGACTGAATTCAGGATCTTCGACGAGACGTGCCTCGATCGGGGCCCCATCCTGTGAGAACACGGCGATGGTGTTTTCGCCCTCACCCCCAGGCCCAATGCCCGAGCTGAGATAGAACCTGCCATCCAACCCGAAGCCAATTCCTCTCGGAAACGGCACAACTCGGTCAGGGAGCAGGGCCATTCCTTGATCATCAAGGCTTGCGGGTAGGGCGAGTACGGTTCCCCGACGCCGCAGCGTGACGTACAGGCGACCGTCGGGTCCAAAGATCGCGCCACCTGGGTCGAGACCATCGAGACTCCCCGAATCGCGGGTGACCGCTCCCGCCTGGTTGAGCGCCAGGATCCGATCTGGACCGCTGTTGAGATACACAAGATCGCTAACTGGATGAAGAACGAGACCGCGAGGGTCACTGATCCGATCATCGTTACTGAACCGTCCCATTAGTTCACCCTCGGGGGTAAACGCCAACACTGTTCCGTAACCGTCCCCATTCGACCCCGAGGCGCTGGTGACGATCAATCGAGTCATTGCGAGCTCCCTCTCCGCGACGTGTGAGGCCGATGCTGTTGGGTTCCGCCGACCAAAGCTGGCCAAGCCAAGCCAAGAGCTGGCCGTCGCCACCAAGGTCGGATTCGACAACGTTGGCGCGTTTGCTCGGGCATTGGCCAGGAACACCGGCCAGACACCCTCCGCCTACCGGAAACGGCCGTTGACCTTCGTGCCGGGAGTCGCAAAGACAGAAGAGTCAGCTGCCATCGTTCACACGCTGGTAAAGCCGGGCAAGGTGCCCGGCTAGGAGATCGTTGCCGAGGCGATCGAGAACGAAGATCAGCGTTTGCGGCCTATAGCGGCGAATATGAACGTCGACCAGGGATGTCTGTGTGCGCAGCGAGTCTCTCACGCACGGTTCCCTATTCCGGCTTGCCTTCCGCGATCCAGCGCTCGAATATCTCGACCCGCTCCGGAGGCCACGCACCGTCGCACGGCATGGACCCATTCTTTAAGCGCTCGGCGATGGGGGCAGCGTGGGTCTGGACATCGGCGTAGGACCACAGATCGAACGCGCCGCGCATGGAATCGCGATCCTTTTCCCGGAACAGAGGCTTGATGTCAGTGTCGAAGCTGATCTCCGGTACCGGCATGTTCACGTCCTCTGGCGGTGCTGCGATCGATGCCAGCGACGGTAGCGCACTCCAATCCGAGAGACAGGACGGCGGACACGTGACAAGTCCGTCATGTTCGGCCTCGAGGTTTAGTCGGCTCCCGGAATCGCCGCGGGAAGCAACGAATGGACGGCATCCCGGGTGGCGGGCGCGACCGCAGGATCGTGGTGGTCCATGCGGCCGGCGAGCCCGGCGCCGTCGTAAACGAGATGGAGCTGGCGACCGAGGCTCACCGGATCGGGGGCGCCCGCTTGGCTGGCCAGTTCGATGAACATGTTCCGCATCCAGGCCCGGAACTCGTCAGCGGCCTGTTCGACCAGGCCGCCGGGAGGTGCTTCTGTCGAGGCGGCGATGAAGGCGCAGCCGTGGAAATCGCGTTGCTGGTACTGCTTCGCCTGGCTATCGAAGACGGCGAGAATCTTTTGCCGCGGGTCGTCCACGCTCTCGATCGCTTTGACAATTCGGCCGGTGGTGAAGTCGTGTCGCGAGGCCAGGTAGGCGGCCACCAGCTCTTCCTTGCTGCCGAAGAGGTTGTAGAGCGAAGCCTTGGCCACTTCGGCGCGCTCGATGATGCGGTCGATGCCGACGGTCTGGACACCTTCGGCGTAGAAGAGCTCGTTGGCAGCATCGAGGAGCCGGTCCCTCGCCGAGGGACGATGCTCGGTCCGAGCTGGTGCCGTACTCATGATTCGAGCCTTCTTTCAGACAGGTCTGTCTATCTTAGGCTGGCGTCGCCGGTGGAGGTGCTGATGACCACTCGGTCGGCGTAGAAGGCCACGTGGTCCTTGATGCCGGCGACAGCGGCGAAGGGGTCGGGGTAGTACCAGACGGCCGCGTTGAGATCAGCGGTGTCGGTCCCGGTGTCGCTCTCGATGATGTCGTAATAGGAGGCCTCGCCCTTGTAGGGACACCAGGTATGCAACTCGTTGGGTCGCACGTGCCGCGGGTTGACGTCCTCGAGCGGGATGTAGAGCACGGGCGGGTAGGCGGCCTCTCGTAACTCGAGGGCTCGGTCGGTTTCGGCGATCACCGTGGATCCACTGTGGACGATCACATGGGAGGTGAACGGTTCGACGGTGATCGGGTGATCCGGACCGGGCTCTATCTGGATGCGGGTGTCAGTCATCGGGTGACCTCCTCGGTCGATGGGGTGTTGTGGTTGCGGACGCGGATCAGGTTGATGGTGGCAACGAGGCCCAGGACGGGGCGGCCCGCCAGGGCCTGGCCGTCCTGGGTGAGCTTGTAGGGGATCACGGAGATCCACAAGAGCCGGGGAGCGGATTCCGATGGAGTCGGAGTCGAGATCAACATCGAAGGAGAGGACGCCCGAGGCAACGAGTTCCTCGACCCGTCACTCCGTCGAGCCCGCTCATCCACAACCGGCGCCCGCACCTACCGAGCCCGTGGGCGCCCTGGCAGGATGAGGAGCGCCGCGTCGCGTCAGGTGTCCAGTGAATAGACCAGGTTGCTGATCGCCTGGTAGTAGTCGGGTCCGAGGGGCTTGTCATTGGCGTAGTAGACGAATACCAGCGGCATGTTGTCCGGATCCCGTCGCGGAGGAGTACGCACGCGCCGTCGGCGACGTCTTGACGGCGCGTGTGGACATTGCGGTCACGCAGCACGGACTCGATCCGGTCGAGTTCGGTGAGCGATCCGACGTTGAAGGTGATCGACCGGACACCGAGCGACTGTTGGCCATGACGAACCTGATGAAGACTCTGGCTTTCACGCAGGATGACGACGATGGACGATGGAGTGTCCCCACCGAGCACCGCGACCGCATCGTCGCGAGAAACCTCCTCGAGGCCAAGCTCCTGGTAGAAGGCGACGGACCGGTCGAGGTTGCCCACCGAAATGAGCGTGGAGCGAATTGTCCATCGCTGTGCGACCTGCTCAGTTGGCATTTTGCTTCCTCCGTGTCGCAGCCGAGGTGCGCCTGGCACCGGGTGCCGCGGGGCCGGGTGCTGCTCAACCTCCATACGTGAGGAGAGCTTGCCATATGCCCCAGAGAGCCTGCCCGGACAGGCTGCGAGGGGTGCCGCACCCTCGTGGGCCGATTCAGGTGGCCTGCTGAGCCTCTTCGATGGTGAGTTCGGCCGCCGGGTCGGCCTCGAGGCGATCGTCGGGGATAGGTTGCCCGCTGCGAACCGAGTAGCCGTATGTGCCGTCTTCGAGTCGACGTTCTGCACGGTCCAGCGCGGCCAACCTCTCTTGCAGCCCCGTTTTGACCGAATCGTCGGTGCCCTCCCGGGTGAGCGGTTCGGCCGAGTCATACATGTCCCCGGGCGCATCGGCAGCGGTGCGATCATCCGTTCCGACCACCTCCATTTCCGCGAGCAATTGCTCGACATGGAGACGCTCCGAGTGGAGCAGTTCCGTTGCCCTCGACTTTTCCATATGTGCTCTCAATCTTGGTAGGACACTCTCGAAAATTCTGGGTCGCTGGGGCCGGCTCGACAGCGAACGACCCGGCCGTGGGGCGCTCCGGTCAGCCGCTGAAGCCGCGAGCGGCGTTCAGGCGAGCGATGAGCCGCTCCAACTCGTCGGGCAGCGTGTCGGGGATATCTCTCGCAGCCGCACCTTCATCTGTGGCCGCATCGATGGCGCGCAACAGCCCACTCATCGCGTCGGTCAGCTTCGAAGCTGCGGTCTTGATGTCGTCATCGCTCATGAGATCGCCTCCAAGTCATGGTCACATGGGTTTCCGGATACTAGGGGCTTGGGCGCAGAGGTCGCACGTGACAGCCATTGTTCTTTCCCCTACCGTGAGAGAGACGGAGCAGGAGGTGCTCTCATGACGGATGCGGTGGATCCAGACGTTCCGCCAAGCGGGACCGGTTGCGTGGAGTGTCTTGCGTCCGGGGGCTGGTGGCTGCACCTGCGACGGTGTGCGGAGTGCGGGCACATCGGATGTTGCGACAACTCGCCCAGCCAGCACGCCACCGCGCACGCACGCTCGTCGAGCCACCAGGTCATCCGCAGCTTCGAGCCCGGCGAGGATTGGTTCTGGAACTACGAAACGAACGAGTACATGGATGGTCCTCGCCTCGCCCCCCCGCTGCATCATCCCCTCGACCAGCCCGTGCCCGGACCAGCCGGACGGGTCCCCACCAACTGGCAAGACCTCTTGTTGGACTAGCGACGACTCGATGGATCGCCACCACCTTGGGCGGGTTTCCGGATGCGGCGTGCGCTCAACCCTGGTGTCCGTCACCGAAGCAGGCATGGGCGCACCGCTGCGGCCGAGAAGCTCGCCCGCGTCCCGAGCAGCGTCTTAGGGAGGAAGGGTCCGCGCCATGGCAGACGAGACAGATGCCTATCCGACCCTTGACGCCAGCGATATTGCGTTCATAGCTGAACTGGGTGCTCGGCGTCAGGTGAGCGCAGGGGAGTACCTGTACCGCGAAGGCGATGTCACGTACGACTTCTTCGTCCTCATGAGCGCCGAGGTCGATATCGTCTTGACGGTCGACGGCGGTGAGAATCTCATTGCTCATCACGGACCCGGTCGGTTTCTCGGCGAGCTCAACATGCTGACTGGGCTGCGGGTGTTTGTGTCCGCACGGGTGGTCAAATCAGGCGAGGTCATCGCGGTCGCCCGAGACCGGATGCGGCAGTTGATGGCAACGAAGCCGCAGCTGGGCGACACCATTCTGGCGGCCTTCATGGCTCGCCGTGCCCTGCTCATGACCGGGGCCGCGCCTGCCATCCGGGTCATCGGATCGCAGTTCTCGACGGAGTCGCTTCGGGTCCGCGAGTTCTTGGCCCGGACCCGTGTGCCCTACGAGTGGCTTGATCCTGACCGTGACTCGCAGGTGGATGGTCTCCTGCGGGGGTTCGGGATCGCGGCGAACGAGCTGCCGGTGGTCATTGCCACCGGGACCGTGCTGCGGCGACCAACCCCCGGCGAGCTGGCGAACTACCTCGGGCTGACCGTCGAGAGCCTGCCCGAGCGCTGCTTCGACCTGGTCGTCGTGGGCGGCGGTCCGGCCGGTCTGGCCGCGGCCGTGTACGGCGCCTCCGAAGGGTTGCGCACCCTCGGCGTGGACATGACGGCGCCGGGCGGGCAAGCGGGGGCGAGCTCACGGATCGAGAACTACCTCGGATTTCCGATGGGCATCTCCGGCTCGGACCTGACTCAGCGAGCGGTGATCCAGGCCGAGAAATTCGGAGCCACGCTCACCGTCCCCTGCACCGTGGCGTCCCTGCACAACCAAGCAGGACATCTGGTGGTCCGTCTGAGCGACGGAAGCGACGTCGCCGGGCGGGCCGTGATTGGGGCGACCGGTGCCGCCTATCGCCGACTCGAGGCCTCACGTCTGAGTGATTTCGAGGGAAACGGGGTGTACTACGCCGCCACTGAAATGGAGTCACGGATGTGCGGGATCGCACCGGTCGTTGTCGTCGGTGGCGGCAACTCTGCCGGACAAGCGTCGATCTTCTTGAGCCAGAGCGGGTGTGCCGTGACGCTCGTCATCCGGGGATCGGACCTGAAGCAGAGCATGTCGCGCTATCTGGTTGAACGTATCGAGGTAGATCCTCACGTCACTCTCCGCACGGGCACGACTGTTGTCGCCTTGGAAGGGGACGAGGCCCTCCGGGCCGTGCGTCTGAAGGGACCGGAGGGCGAAACCGTCGTCGATTGCGCCGGATTGTTCTCGTTCATCGGAGCCGATCCTTCCTCTGGCTGGCTGTCTGGCTGTGCCGCCCTCGATGAACGTGGTTTTGTGCTCACCGATCTTTCGCTTACCCCCGATCAGCTTGATGCGGACTGGGAGACGCTCGGGCGCCTCCCGTTGCCGTTCGAAACCAGCCACCCAGGCCTGTTCGCCGTCGGCGACTTGCGCTCGGGATCCACCAAGCGGGTGGCGGCGGCCGTCGGCGAGGGCTCCGCCGCGGTTCGATCGGTCCACCAGTACCTTGCTTTTTCGACTGGGTGAGGCCGGTCGGAGACAGTTCGTTCTTCGGTGGTGGCGCTCGGCCGATCGTCAGCCTCTTCTCGGATCGGTCCAGGTTGGCCGGGCCGGCTGTTCGACCGCCGCTCCCAATGCGAGGAGCACTGCCTCGGATCCCGGTCGGCCGATAATGCCGAGTCCCACGGGCAAGCCGTCAACCAGGCCCATCGGTACGGTGGCGATGGGCCAACCCGCTATCGCCGGAGCGGTGGTGGCTGGCGAGGCCGCCGCCGGGTGACCACCCAGGATCAGGTCCGACTTCCACGCCGGACCGTAGGTTGTTGCGACCAAGAGGTCGACGCCACGCATGGCCGGCTCCAGGCAGGTTTCGAGCGCCCAAGCCAGGTTGCGGGCCCGGGCCTCCCGGTAACCGTCGGACTCGCACCCACCGAGCTCCAGTGCCTGTTCGAAAAATTCGTGGCCGAAATACAGCTGCTCGGTCTCGGCGTGGGCGTCCTCGTAGGCGATCACCTCCGCCAGGCTCTGTGGACCGCCCGGCCCCCGACGAGCCATGTACCGGTCCATTCCCTCTTTCAGCTCGCACAGGAGAACGGTCATTTCGTCGGCGTGGACCTCGTCCTGCGGTAAAGCCGGCGAGACATCGGCTACCTCGGCGCCGGAACCGCGGATCCTCTCGACGACCTTCTCAAGCAGGGTATCCGTGGCCGGATGGCCGGTCTGCCAGTTTCGGGCGACTCCGACCCGCAGCCCGTGGACACCTGCGGTCAGCCGTTCCGTCACCCCCGTCTTGGACCCGACGACCTCGAGCAGGATGGCGACATCGATGGCCCGACGGCCGAGTGGTCCCGGGCTGTCCTGGCTGTGGCTGACGGGCACCACGCCGGCGGTGGGGACGACGCCGACAGCGGGTTTGATCCCGGCCACCCCATTGAGCGATGCCGGACAGGTGATCGACCCGTCGGTCTCCGTACCGATGGCGAGGGGTGCCAGACCAGCGGCCAGGGCGGCCCCCGATCCCGACGAAGAACCTCCGGCATTGCGGTCGAGGGCCCACGGGTTGCCGGTCAGTCCACCCACGGCCGACCATCCTCCGCTGGAGCGGGGCGAGCGAATGTTGGCCCACTCCGAAAGGTTCGTCGTGCCGAGCACCACGGCACCCGCGGCTCGAATCCGCGCCACCAGGGGTGCGTCCTGGGCAGGTGGGCGTCCGAGCAGGCTTGTCGCGCCGGCACAGGAGGGGAGTCCGGCCACTTCGACGCTGTCTTTGATCAGGACCGGAATACCTTCGAGGGCTCCGATTGGTGCTCCGGCCCGGCGCCGATCGTCCGAGGCGCGAGCCTCCTCCAAGGCGCGTTCCGACACGGCCAACACAGCACGTAAGGCCCTCGACGAACCCGGCGCATCGATGGCCTCAATTCGTCGAAGCAGGGTTCCGACAAGCTCGTTCGAACTGAGCTCACCGGCGCCTAGCCGAGAACGAAGTTCGTCGACACCCGCGTAGGCGAGTTCCGCTGTGGTGGGAGAGGGATCAGGAGCCATGGGTGGGGTCAACGCTTTTTTTCTCGCGAGTGAGGGTGGAGGTGACATTTTGATCGTCGGGACCGCCATGGAGTACCCAACGGTTGACGCGAAAGCTGGCGTCGGGGTCAACAGCACGGGACGGCTTGTAGCCGTCGAGAGTCCCGACGAGCTCGAAACCCGCCTTTTCCGCCACCCGCTCGGAGGCCACGTTGCCGGGCAGGGTCATGAGGTGCACGGTGTCGATCCCGAGCGACCCGAACCCCCAGGCACACACGAGCGCGAGGGCCCGGGTCGTGGCACCGCGATTGCGCGCCCAGGGAGCGGCCCAGTAGCCGGCGGTCGCCGACCCGTTGGCAAAGTCGATCTCCGCCAGGGTCATGGATCCGAACAACTCCCCGGTCTCCGCAGCGCAGAAGGCGAACGCGGCACGCCCCTCTTCCTGCCAGAACCGATCGTGCAAGGCGATCCACTCCCGGGCGTGGTGCTCCTCGTAGGGCTCAGGGATACCGGCGGTCCATCGGGGGATCTCAGGATCCTGACAGGTCCTGGTCACGGCCGGCGCGTCGTCGAGGGAGAATCGCCGCAGGGCCACCACTCCATCGGTGAGGGGCCAGGCGGGCGCTGGGAGGGCGATCACGGAAGAGAATCGTACGGGGCCGGTCTACGGGTCTCGGAGCTCCGGTCAGGCCTGACTTGCGGTTATCAAGCACACTGGCTCCGCTCTCCCGGCTGGAGGTCGAGAGAAGAAATCCCCAACCCCTCCGCCAGGGTCGCTCCGCAAGACCGTCTTCGGACGCAGCGGGTGATCTTGTCCAGTTATGGTCGAGAGGATGGGGCGCGAAGTGGTTACGGGATACTGCTGGCCGCAATCGGTCTACCCAGGGGACCAGATCGGTCTGCACATGTCGTCGTCAGGCGGCAGGCCGGTGCGTGTCGAGGTGGTGCGGGTGGGAGTGCGACGGGAGGTCGTGTTCCGTTCTGACGCGGTCGCGACCGACGAGCACGAGACGCCGAGTGACGCCTCCTCCAAGGGGTGCGGTTGGCCTATCGCTCTCACGCTGGACGTCGACCGGGACTGGCGATCGGGCTATTACGAAGTCGTCATGGAGATCGATGTTGGCGAGAAGGTTCGGCGCGACTACGCATTCTTCGTCGTGCGTCCGAGTCCCAGCGCTCGCATCGTGGTCGCGTTGGCGACCAATACGTGGCACGCCTACAACGACTTTGGCGGACCGAATCTGTACACGGGCGGCACCCACGTAGCCATGCAGAGGCCGATGGCTGCGGGCTACCTCTACAAGCCGCCGGGCAAGGGCCGTCGCGTGACGGGGACAGGTGCGCCTGATCCGCAGAACGCCGCGCACGTTGGCTACATCCAGATCAACCATCTGTCCGGCTATGCGGGGTCGGCGGGTTGGCCCGACTGGGAGCTCCCGTTCATCGAGTGGGCCGAGCGCGAGGGGTTCGAGATTGGTGTGTGCACAAATGCTGATCTCGAAGAGCATCCCGAAGTGCTGGACGGTGCGAGTCTGTATCTGTCCGTCGGACACGACGAGTACTGGTCTGGCGGCATGCGCGACACGGTCGAAGAATTCATCGCCGGCGGTGGCAACGCGGCCTTCTTCTCGGGCAATACGTCGTTGTGGCAGGTGCGCATCGAGGGTGACGATCACGACGTGATGGTCGGGTACAAGAGCTTGTTCAAGACTGATCCCCGGATGGGAACCGACAGGGAAACCGAGGTGACGACGTTCTGGTCCGACGTGCTCGTCGGTCGTCCCGAGAACTACATGACCGGCGTCACGTTCACCCGAGGCGGATATCACCGCATAGGCCGCAACGTGACGTCCGGTCTCGGTGGCTACACCGTGCACCGACCCGGTCACTGGATCTTCGACGGCACCGGCCTCGGCTACGGCGACGTGCTGGGTGTCGGCGCGACTGTGGTTGGCTACGAGTGCGACGGGTGCGTGTTCACCTATCGCGACGGTCTGCCGTACCCGAGCGGAGAGGACGGCACCCCGTCGACCTTTGAGATCCTCGGCACCTGCCCGACGCAACACTTCACACGCGAAACAGCGCCTCGTCCACCCCAGCCGGGCGAGCCAAGCGAGCTGGAATACATCGCCTCGCGGGTGTTCGGGACACGTGATCCCGAGGCGATGGAACGCATCCGTCACGGCCACGCGGTGCTGGGTGCCTACACGAACGAAGCCGGTGCGACGGTGGTGACGTCAGGGTCGACCGACTGGGCTCACGGACTGGCCGGGCGAGATCCGCAGATTGAACAGATCACGCGAAACGTGCTGACGAAGCTCGGGTAGCGCCGCGGTGGCCTGCCGCACTGGACCCAGGGCGCGACGGCCGCTTTCCTGGCCGGCAGGGTCAGGAGTCATGCTTTCCCTGGTGGGAACCAGAATCCACAGAACTGTGGCGGACGCGCCAACGCGCTAGACGATCCGAACCCGTCTCTCAGCACGAAGGTGGGCCGATCGCTGCACCTCTGCACGAGAGGCTGGCGCTTTCCTAGGGGAATCGGAAATACAGATGTGATGAATCGTGTTGAACATATTGACAGATGGATGCCCAGACGGCACCCTGTCGATGGGAAGAAAGAGGAGTGAAGAAGATGCGACGTTTCACAGACGACTTGGGGGAGCTGTCGCTGTTCTCCGAGTCCAGTCGTTCGGAGCTTGCCCTCATCCGGAGTCACCTGACGAAGGTCCCGGTGACGGCCGGCCGAGTGCTGGTACAAGAGGGTGCCCCCGGAGACCAGTTCATGATCATCGCCGAGGGTGAGGCCACGGTGAGCCAGGGAGGCCGGACCATCGCGACTCTTGAGCGGGGGGACTTGGTCGGAGAGATGGCTCTTCTCGATGTCGGTGGCTTCGGCCGCCGCAATGCCACGGTGACCGCCCGAACCGACGGCATGGTCTATGCCGGGTCGCGGATCGAGTTTCGCCGGATTCTCGAAGCCGTGCCCTCAGTGGCACGCAAGGTGCGCCAAACGGCGACCACTCGCGCGTTGAGCCGCGCTGCCTGAGGCCGAACGGCCTCGGGCCGAGGAGGCGACATTGACCGCCGAGGCCAATGCCGCGATCTCCGAGGGGCCGCCCTCGGTCCACTTCGCTACGCTCTCGCCGGCGAGGGACTGACCACGGTCGCCCTCGACGACGAGGGGCGCTTCGTCGGTTACGAGCCCGACGGCACGACGATGCTCCTCGGCTGACACCCGACGCTGAGGTCGAGCAGCACCGGGTGCAGAGAATGGTGGTGGGCGCCGGTGCGCTCTCGCACCGCTGGCCGGGTAGCTGAGCACAGCGGAGGTGACGGACGAGTCGGATGGGTCGGCGAGGACCCGTGTGGCACCGCGTCCTCAATGAGCTCTTGTCACCCAGTCCATTGGGCCGAACGCACCCGATCGTTCAGCCCGAGGGCCTCATGCCACCACTACGCTCCTCCTGGGCCGACCTTGGGCTGCCACCGCCTCGCCGGCTCGAGGAACACTGGGCACGAGACATGGGAGAGCGTCTATGGCGACCGCCTCACACGATCGGGAGGCTGTCGCTGGGCCACCGGTGGCCCAGCCCGTCCTTACCCCGCTCACGGCCAGCGCCGTCATTCTCGTCCTGACCGTCGACGAGGGTGGTGAGTCGGTGGTCCACGATCTGCTCGCCGACCTGTCCGGACTGAGCCGCACGGTCGGCTTCCGTTCCCCAGGGGGCGGGCTCGCCGTGGTGGCGGGGGTCGGATCGGACGCGTGGGATCGCCTCTTCACCGGCCCTCGGCCGGCCGAGCTCCACGAGTTCAAGGCTCTCGAGGGCGCGCCGCACCGGGCGGTGGCCACCCCGGGTGATCTCTTGTTCCACATCCGGGCCGCCACGATGGATCTCTGTTGGGAGCTGGCCTCTCTGCTCGTCGGCCGTCTGGCCGGGGCAGCCACGGTGGTCGACGAGGTCCACGGGTTCAAGTACTTCGACGAGCGGGATCTGCTCGGCTTTGTCGACGGGACCGAGAACCCGACCGGGTCGGCAGCCGACGCGGCGGTCACCATCGAGGCTGAGGATACGCTCTTCGCCGGCGGGACCTTCGTCATTGTCCAGAAGTACCTGCATGACATGGCCGCCTGGGATGCCCTGACGGTCGAAGAACAGGAGCGGGTCATCGGGCGGGCGAAGCTCTCCAACGTCGAGATGGACGACGAGGTCAAGCCTTCCAATTCCCATGTGGCGCTGAACACCATCATCGAACCCGATGGTACCCAGCGTCAGATCCTGCGGGAGAACATGCCTTTCGGGTCTCTGGGCGGCGGGGAGTTCGGCACGTACTTCATCGGGTACGCCGCCAGCCCCTCGGTCACCGAGTTGATGCTCCAGCGCATGTTCCTCGGGGACCCGCCCGGCAACTACGACCGGATACTCGACTTCTCCACCGCGGTGACCGGCACCCTGTTCTTTGTGCCCACGGCGGACTTCCTCGACGATCCTCCCCCGATGCCCGGCGGGCCTGGTGGCGCGTCGCAAACCGCGGTCCCCTCTGGTGCAGCCGTCGCCACGGGCGACGGGTCGCTCGGAATCGGCGGGCTCAAGGGATCGTCGACGTAGGCGGCATGAGCCCTGGAGGCCGCCAGTCAGGCCACGGCACTTTGAGGAAGGCGTTCAACGAGATCGTCCGCTGGGTTGCCTAGAACATCGTCGAGTGAAGGGAGCGAACCGGTGATCTTCGGAGCGCACGTCATCGTCTACAGCAAGGATGCTTCGGCCGATCGGGCGTTCTTCCGGGACGTGCTCGGGTATCCATTTGTGGATGCCGGGCACGACTGGCTCATCTTCGCCCTGCCCCCGGCAGAGGTGGCCGTACATCCTGCGGACGATGTCGGAAGCCATGAGTTGTACCTCATGTGCGACGACCTCGCCGCCGAAATGGCGTCCCTCGGGCACAAGGGCGTGCAGTGCTCCTCGGTGGAGGAAGCCAGATGGGGGTCAGTGACCAAGATCCAGTTGCCCGGCGGCGGTGAGGTGGGCCTGTACCAACCAAAACATCCCACGGCGCTCACGCCGAGGTCGTGATGACCACGCGCGCGCTGCCTCTCGCACGGAGAGGCATGCGTGAGGATGCTGCCAGCGCGTCGACTGGGAGCGTTCCGAACGCTATGTCTTGCTCGTCACGAGCGCCTCGAACGGGTCGAGGCACTCGTGACGGAGCGGTGGCTCAGACGGGCCGGACGTTCTGCGCCTCAGGTCCCTTGCGACCCTCGGCGAGATCGAATTCGACCTGCTGGCCGTCCTCGAGGGTCTTGTGCCCGTCGCCCACCACGTTGGAGAAGTGGACGAAGACGTCCTTTTCCCCCGTGGAGGGGGTGATGAACCCGAAGCCCCTGTCATTGTTGAAGAACTTCACCGTTCCAGTTGCCATATTCCTATTCTCTTTCTTCTTGTTTCTTCTGTTGCTTGCTCATTGACTTTTGGGATTTGCTCGAGCCGAGCTGCGCGTACGGTTCGCCGCAGGTGGAGGCCTCGCCGGCCTCGCCGTAGGTGCGGCAGCGCTCGTCATCGCACCATCCCACGAGCCGGTCACCCTGGCGAACCTCCAAGACGTGCTCGTCGCAGAGGGGGACCTCGGGGAGGAGCACAGTGACCGAGTACGACTCGTCACTCGGATCGAGTCCCCGATCAAGTGTCCGGCGAGGTGGGTCGATCACTGCCGTCGCAGGCCGGTCGCAAAAGGCACACGGCGATGCAACCGCCGAGGTCACCACTGGATGGCCGCTCGGAGTTTGTCCACACCGAGCAATCGGCGTTCGATCTTCGTGGTGTCCGGGGCATCCCTGTCACGGATCCGTAGCTCGAGCCGGTCGAGGCGTGCTTCCTCGTTCTTGATCAATCGCCGACGTTCGTCACCTTCGCGCGGACCGACCGCGTGGACGAAACTTTGGTGCGCCTCCGTAGCTCGTCCGAGCTCCAGTTGGCGAGCGATGGCCGAATAGGAGCTGCCGGACTCGCGCAGGGCCAGGGCCTGTGCATCGATGTCCTGACTCGGCGGGCGTCGGCGTGACTTCCCACCTGACTCGTTTGTCGGAGTCGAGCGCCGTTGCGAATGCTTGTCGTGGGTGTGCCTAGGCACGAACAACCCTCGGAAAGATGGGGCCACGCGCCAACCGGGGATCGCCCTGGGAGCCCGGCTCTGATCCCGACGATCTCATGGCGCAATGGCCCGCCCGCTTTTCGTTCAGGCGCTGGGAGATGGTTGGCTCCGTTCAAATGGGGCCAACTCGGGGGTTCTCGACCAGGCCACACCGGCTGAATGCCGGCGACCCCCTAAGACTACCAGCTAGAGAACCTTGGTTCCGGCCGTCCTCACTTTTGAGGCAAGTTTCAGGCGGCGAGCTTGAGGCGTGCGTGCTCGAGGTAGTCCTCGACGTGGTTGTCGATGACCCGGAAGGCTTGACGGAGCTCGATGGGAGCCGGTGGGTTGTTGGCAGCGAGTAACGGGGGCAGGACCCGACGCCCGAGCTTGGTGTAGGAGACGGCGAAGCGGATGCCGTCGTCGGTGAGGGTGTAGGTGTTGGTGTGTTGGACCTGGATGACCAGGTCTTTGAGGCGGAGCCGCCGCAGGTCGTAGGTCATCTGCGCCGAGCTGTAGGGACCGCCGAGCAGCTGGGACACCAGGGCACGGAGGCTCTTGTTGGTGAAGCCGACGACGGTGTTGAGCGCCACGCAGAGTGCACCGGCCAGGGCCATGGCGCGTTGATCCCCGAAGCGCAAGTGCTCCGGTTCTTTGGCCCTCCTTCAGCGAGGGCTGTGAGATCCGCTCCAAAAGAGCGGTCTCGATGGCACAGCCCTGGCCGGCACGCTGGAGGTCGAGCAGGCGTCGGTTGGCCGCTTTGGCCTTTTCGACGAGCTCGGCGAGGTTGTGGAGGCGGCGTTGCACCCCGAGATCGGTGGGTGTGTTGACGACGGTTTCGATGCGAAGGGCTCGGCCTTCCTTCAGGTACTCCTTGATGCGCGAATGCTTGTAGAAGGCGTTGATGGTGACCTCGGTGCCCCGGGTGACCACCTTGGTGGCGAACTCGCCTTTGGTGTCGCTGCGGATCCGGCGGGAGAAGATGAGCTTGACCTCGTCGGGGCGGCCGATGTCGAGGTTGTCGGCGACGGTGGCTTCGAAGAAGGCCCGGGCACGGCGTGGGGCATCGAAGACGAGGGTGCGGGAGACCTCGATCTGGCGCATCGAGAGCTCCCAGAAGTAACCCGGCCGCGTCGGTCTGCCGCGCCGAGCGGGGTGGGGATGACCTTCATCCAGCGCTCGAAGAAGGACGTGGATCTGGTTCGGGCCGAGGCGGTCACAGATCCTCTGGAGGCGGGCCGGGTCGCTGCACGAGGCGAACCCGTTGGCGAGCTCGCAAAAGTCGAGGCCTGCCTTGCTGCGCTTGGCGCTTGGCCCACTCGTGCCCGTTCACCCAGACCTTGCCCGGATAGGGGAAGTAGGCACAGATCTTGATGAAGCCGTGACCGAAGTCGGCGTCGATCACGTAGAAGTAGTACACGCGTGACCCGGCGATCGGCCTTGTAGAAGGTGAACGACGGAGGTCCGGTGCTCGTGGTCACGCTCGTGTAAGCCGCGAAGACCGACTGGAACTCTTGGGCCACGCCGATCGCCACGACGGCGGGGCTCAGTTGCCGCCTCGAGATAGGGCTTCATGAGGTCGATGTGGCGATCACCCTTCTTGAAGCGGATGACCGGGATGTCGTGGTCCTCAGCGAAGGCGTCCACGGCTTTGCGGAACCGGTTACCGATCTTCTCCATGACCGCCGGCGAGGCGATCGGCCATGCCAAGGTGATCGCTCATGAAGGTGATGACCTGGCCGGACGACCTGGAGGTTCGGCACGTAGGCGTTGAGGTAGATCCGGTCGAGGCACTCAGAGATCGAGCGCCACATGGACCGTCGAGCAGGTCGTTCACGTTGACGACGGTGGCCATGGCGCACCACCCCCACGAGGTCAGGCTCGGACCCAACGTCCGATCAGATCAAATGTAAGTTACTCACCGATGTGTTGTCACTCGGCGGTCCGAGGCTGGCCTCATTGGGTGGCTGATCCGGTTCGCGGCGCTGGTTCCGGCGTCACCATGACGATCCGGGGCCCGGCGTCAGTTGAGGTAGTCGTGGCCCGCAGTCGGGTGGCGCAGCTTGGCCATCGCTTTCGCTTCGATCTGGCGGATTCGCTCGCGGGTGACACCAAAGCGTGCACCGACCTCCTCGAGCGTGCGCGGCGCGCCGCGGTCGAGGCCGAACCTCAACTGGATGATCTCTCGTTCACGATCGTCGAGGGGGGCCAGCATCTTGGCCACCTCGCCCGACAGCAGGGCTGTGGCAGCGGACTCGAACGGCGACACGGCGCTGTGGTCTTCAACCAGGTCGCCCAACTCGGCATCGCTGTCGTGGCCTAGTGGTTCAGACAGTGAGGCCGGTGCGGCAACGTGAAGGAGGACTTCAGCGATCCTGTCCGCGCTGACTTCGAGATCGGCTGCGATCTCGGCGATGCCGACGCGTCGACCAAGCTGGGCCTCGAGGCGGGCTCGGGTCTTGGCGACCTGGTTGAGGAGTTCACCGGCTTGTGCGGGGAGACGTATGGTGCGGCCGCCGTTGGCGACGCCTCGGGTGATGGCCTGGCGGATCCACCAGGTGGCGTACGTGGAGAATTTGAAGCCCTTGCGCCAGTCGAACTTCTCGACGGCATGCATGAGCCCGAGGTTGCCCTCCTGCACCAGGTCCAGCAGCGGCAGCCCGGAGGCCTGGTACCTCTTGGCGATCGACACCACCAGACGGAGATTGGCGTTGGTGAAGGTCTCGACCGCAGCGTCTCCGGTCCGCACGGTCCGGCGCAGCTCGCGTACCCGGGCCGGGCTGCTTTCCCCACATGCGGCGAGCTCCGCTCGAGCCTCGTGCCCGGCCTCGGCCGCCTGGGCCAGCTGAACTTCCTCGTCCTTTGTCAGCAGCGGATGGCGGCCGATATCGCTGAGGTACAAGCCGAGGAGGTCCTCCTCGGGCATCTGCACGCGACTGTTGGGCAATGGGCCCCGTTTCTCAAGGCCGGGCTGGAAAGGGGCAGACGATCGCGTTGCTTGCGGGTGCGCGCTGCCTTCGCCAACATGTCCGGGCGTTTTCGCCGACGATGTGCGGCCCGCCCAGGCTAGCTGCCGGATGGCTGCACTCTGTTTCCATGCCGCTTGCGCTATACTGTTTGCCGATACCGCGGGCATCGTCTCGCGGCGGCTGGCGAATTGGTGCCGGCTAGGCCCACGAGACCTCATCGAGTTCATCGAGTCGGCCATCCCTTTCCTTTGGACCGACTGGAGTCTTGTGAACGCCTCTACCCTTACTACCGCGCCTGTCCGTTTCTCGGACCTCGGCGTGCCTCGGGAGTTGTCCGTGGCCCTCGAGCGGCGGGGGATCAGCAGCCCGTTCCCGATCCAGGCCGCAACCCTGCCCGACTGCCTTGCTGGACGCGACGTCTGCGGAAGAGCCCCCACCGGGTCAGGGAAGACCCTGGCTTTCGGGTTGGCGATCCTGTCCCGACTGGCGGCCGCACCCCCTGTCGCACGGCGTGGCCGCCGACATCCGTCGGCTCTCGTCCTGGTCCCGACGCGGGAGCTGGCGGCCCAGATTGAGGACGTCGTGACTCCCCTCGCCGCGGCGATCGGTGCTCGGGTGGCCTCGATCTACGGCGGCGTCGGGTACACCAAGCAGCGTGCTGCTCTGCGAAACGGCACCGACGTCCTGATCGCATGCCCGGGGCGGCTGACCGACCTGGTCGAACAGGGTGCGGCCAACCTTTCACACGTGGACATCGTGGTGGTCGACGAGGCCGACCGAATGGCCGACATGGGCTTCTTGCCCGCCGTCCGCCGCCTCCTGGACATGACGAGCGCTTCGCGCCAGACGTTGCTCTTCTCAGCCACGATGGAAGGACCCGTCGACAAGCTGGTCCGTGACTACCAGCGCGATCCGGTACGTCACGAAGTGGAGCCCGCCGGCACCGATCAGGGAGAGGTGCACCACCACTTCTGGCGGGTCGAATCGGGCGATCGGGCGGCGGTGACCGCCGAGATGATTGCGGCTCGGGGTCCGGCCCTCGTGTTCTGCCGGACCAAGCGCGGAGCGGACCGTCTCGCGGACCGCCTCGGCCGGTCCGGTCTCCAGTCGGCCGCCATCCACGGCAACCGCAGCCAGAGCCAACGCGAGCGCGCCCTGGCGGCCTTTCGCGCCGGCAGGCTCGACGTACTCGTCGCCACGGACATCGCGGCGCGGGGTATCCACGTCGACGCGGTGCCCCTGGTGATCCACTTCGACCCACCGGCCGATCCCACCGACTACGTCCACCGATCGGGCCGCACCGGCCGCGCTGGCGCCGACGGGATCGTCGTGTCCCTGGTCGGGCGCGAGCATCTCCACAGCACCAAGCTCATCCAGCGAACGTTGGGACTCTCCGACAGGATCTCTGCACCCGACGTCTCCTGCCTTGCCTTCGTGGACGGCAGTTCACTTCGCCTGCCGGCTCAGCCACAAGCCAGGAATGGGAACGGCACGACCGCCCGACCGAAGCGCCGCGTCCATTCCCACCGACCGGCCGCCACCTCAAAAGGGCGCCCTCGCCGGCGGGTGCAGCGGGCGGGGCGCGGTTGAGGGCAGGGGCGTCGGCCACGTAGGTCTCCTGTAGCGTCACCATCGCTGCGGTGAGGGCAGCAGGGCGCTCGTTCCCCTGCCGACGTGTCCTCAGAATGGCCGGTCGGCGCCGATGGGTTGGCCGGGCGCGAACGTCACCGGCATCGTGACCACCCCGTACAGCTTGGGGTTGCCCTGGTAGTACTTCGTGCCGTCGTAGTCCACGACGTAGTCGGGGATGCGCGTCAACACCTCGCGCATCATGACCTCGAACAGGACCCGGGCCACATGCAGCCCGATGCAGCGGTGGGCGCCGACGCCGAAGGCAAGGTGTGGATTGGGAGAGCGATCGACATCCACCGCGTCCGGCTCGGGGAACATGGCCGGGTCGTGATCGGCCGCCAGCCAGCTCATCACGACGAACTCGCCCCGCCGGATCTGTTGGCCTCCGAGCACGGTGTCTCGGGTACAGGTGCGGCTGAGCGTCTCGTTGACCGAGGTCCAGCGTAGGTACTCCTCGCAGGCTGCCGCCAGGAGGTCTGGGTTCTTGGCCAGGCGGTCGCGTTGTTCCGGTTGTTCGGACAGCTGCACCAGGGCCAGCGAGGTGAGCGAGGTCGTCGTGTCTACGCCACCGCCGATCAGGTTCCACATGACCGCCACCAGTTCGTCGAGGGTCATCTGGCTGCCCTCGATCTCCATGGTGACCAGTCGTGAGAGGAGGTCGTCACCGGGATGGCGGCGACGCTCCCCGAGCACTTCCTTCATTTCTTCGACCATTTCGGGAGTACGCGCAATGGCGGCCTGGCGCTCGGGCATCTGCTGGCCGTACGCGGTGGCGGAGTGGAAGTACTCCGCCCAGTGGTGCCATTTCGTGAGCGGGAGGCCCATCAGCTGCATGGTCCAGATCGCCGGCACGGGGTTGGTGAAGTCGAGCACCATGTCCATGTGGCCGTCCTCGATCTTCTGATCGAGGCACCAGGTCGCCGCCTGCTCGAGGAACGGGCGGTCCCGGTCGACCGCGGCGGGCAGCATGAAGGGGTTGATGGCGCGGCGCAGGGCCGTGTGGCGCCGAGCTTCGGCCTCCGCGATGCCAACGGGCGGCAGACCCTCGTCACGCGGCACCCCCATGATCCCGACGTAGGTCAGTCCGTCGGCGGCGTTCTCTTCGTACTTTGGCGTGAACGTCTCGCTGTCCCGTGCCACCTGGGCCACCTCCTCGTAACCCGTGACGTACCAGTAGCCGTAATTCCGGTTCCAGACCACAGGAGACTGGCGACGGAGTTCCTCGTTGTGTCGCTGGCGCTCCGCAAGCCAATCGAGGGAGTGAAGATCGAAGTCGGTCTCGGCTCGCATGGCCCATGATCCTGGTCGCCCGGGCCGGATACGTCAACGACGATGGCGTCTCGATCCCGGAAGGTAGCGGGACGGCCGACTCGGGAGAGCTTGACAACGGGTCCGTTCTTGGCGAGGGTGCCAGCGATGGACGACGAGCAGGCGCCGGGCCTGACGGTGCACGGGCGGGTTCTCCCCGTCGAACCCGACCTCGCCCGCATGCGAGCCGACCGTTTCGCCCGCCTGCAGGACGAGCTGGCCCATCAGGATCTCGACGGTCTGGTGTTGCTGAGTAGCAGCGCCGTCGCCTATGCGGCCGGCGTCTCGCTGCCGGGGGACGACAACGGCAGAGCGGCGATCTTCCGACCGGTGGTGGTCGTGGCCAGGGGGGCCCACGCACCACATGTCTATGCCGCGTCCCGGGATGGGCTTCCGCCCGAGCTGCCCGAGGACCACGTCCACGGCCCGCTCTTCCCCGACCTCGACGACGGCAGCGACGAATTGGTCAGGGCGCTCTCGGATCACTTTCCTGCCGGAGCCCGGCTGGCCGTCGACCACCAGACCCACGCGATGCTCCGGAGTCTCGGCATGTACGAGTGGCGCGACGGGCGCGCCGCCCTGGCCCCGGCGAAGCTGCGCAAGACCCCGGACGAGTTCGCGTGCATCAAGACGGCGCAGCGCATCTCGGAGCTGGCCATGGTCGGCGCCCGCGCTGCCCTGCGACCGGGTGTCCGCCAGAGTGACCTGAGCGCCGTCTTCCTGCGCCGGGCCTTCGAGCTCGGAGCGTCGGCAGGCTGCATCGACCCGATCTGGCAGGTGATGCCGGCGTCGAAGGAGCAGGGCCCGTGGACGTCGCACGGCGATCTGGCCTACCCCACCGCGACCACCGACCGCTTGTTGCGAGAGGGGGACGTGATCTGGGTCGATGCCGGCATCTTGTGGGAAGGGTACGCGTCTGACTACGGACGGACCTGGATCGTGGGTGCCCAACCCGAACCGTCTCCGCGCCAGCGCGAGCAGTTCCGCCGTTGGCGCCACGTCGTGGACGCTGCGCTGAGCGTGCTCGGGCCGGGCGTCAGCGCGGCCGCGCTCTGCCAGGCCGCCACCGACGCGAACAACGGTGTCCGCCCGTGGATCGAGCACTTCTACCTGGCGCACGGCGTCGGCACCGACAGCGCCGAGATGCCCCTCGTGGGCACCGACCTCGGCCCCGCGTTCGACGACGCGCAGATTATGGAGCCCGGCATGGTGCTCGTCCTCGAGCCCGTCATCTGGGACGACGGCGCCGGGGGGTATCGAGCTGAGGACATCGTTGCGGTCACCGACACGGGCTGGGTGCCGCTCAGCGGTTCGACCTACGACCCCTTTGTGGTGCAGCCATGACGTCCGACCGGAGTGAGGCCGACGTCGGGACCATGGCCCTCGAGGACTCGGCTCGGGTCGACTTCGCACGGCTGCGCGGGCAGCGCCGCCGCCGGCTCTTCGACGCCATGAGCGCCGAGGGGTTGGACGCGCTCGTGCTCGGTCGCCAGGCCAACGTGCGCTACGCCTCGGGCGCCCGGCAACTCTGGCGGGCCGGGAGCGCGCCCTTTGGCCCGGCTTGCGTGGTCGTCGGGGAGACCGAGCGGGTGCACCTCCTGTCGGTGTGGGACGAGGGTGTGCCGCCCGAGATCGGCCACGAGGACCTCTACCCACTCACGTGGAATCCGGCCCACCTGCTCACGGCGCTGACGGCAATTGCCGGCCTGGCGCACGCTCGCCGGGTGGGCACCGACGGCCTCACGCCGGGCTTCGCCCTCCAGCTCGGCCAGGTCGCCCCTGCAGCTGAGATCGGCGATGCCGCACCGGCCCTGTGGAGCGCACGACGGACCAAGACGAGCGACGAGGTGGCCTGCCTGCGGACGGCGGCCGCCCTCGCCGAGGCCGCGCTCGAGAGTCTCCGTGCGCTCGTCGAGCCCGGAGTGAGCGAACGCGTGCTGCTGGCGGCGTACTACGAGTGCATCGGGCGACTGGGCGTGCCGGCTCCGCCCAGCGAGAGCGTCGCGTTCGCCACGTCGCGCCGCGGGCCGGTCGACCTCCACCTCATTGCTCGTGACCGGCCGGTGGGTGACGGTGAGCTGGTCGTCCTTTCCCCGGGCGCCCTCTACGCCGGCTACGAGGCGGACGTGGGTGCCACCGTGTTGGCCGGTAGCAGCGCTCCCTCCGGCGCGGGCTCGCTGGCCGAGCGCTGTCGGCGCGGTCTCGACGCCCTGCTCGGCGCCTGCCGTCCCGGCGCCACCGGGGCCGACCTCTACGGGGCCTGGCAGCACGCGGGGGAGGCGCCACCGCCGGTGGTCCTGGCCCACGGCCTCGGGCTCGGCGTCGAACCCCCGGTGATCGGGCTCGGTCGTGGCGCCTCGGCCCAACTCGAGGAGGGCGCGGTCCTGTGCGTCCAGTCCTGGGTCAGCTCCGAGGGCACCGGCGGGTGCCTCGAGCGCGCCACCGTCCGCGTGGGCGCCGACGGCCCCGAGCTCCTGACGCGACGGCCCCCCTTCGACCTCTAGGGCCGCGCCACCTTCCGCAATTCGTCCAGGGATTCCCGGATGACGAGCGCGAAATCCTTGCGGTTGTCGCGCCTGACCCAGCGCTCGAAGGCCACCTTGAAGACGCTGATGCCGGCCTCGGCCGTCAGGCTGGCCGCCGGGTCCGGCACGCCGCGGCCACGCAGCGTGTCAGCCGCGGCCGAAGCCAGGGTGGCGAGCTTGATCAGCTCGCGTTCCTGCAGTTCCGGCGTGGCCATGATGACGGTGTTGCGGGCCACCGCGAACCGCCGGTTCCCCTGCAACATCTCGGCGGCACCCTCGAGGCCCGAGGCGACGGCGCCGAGGGGCGACAGTCCGTCCGGTGCGTCGGCGATCCGGCTGACGATGAGCTCCTGCAGCGCGGCCGCGCCGCCGAAGAGGACCTCGCGCTTGTCGGCGAAGTGCCGGAAGAAGGTCCGTTCCGTGAGCCCGGCCCGCTCGGCGATCTCCGCCGCGGTGGTCTGGTCGTAGCCGCGCTCGTTGAAGAGCTCGAGCGCCGCCGCCTCGAGTCGACCCCGGGCGTTCGGTTCCCATCTCCCCACGGAGCAAGTCTAGTGATGACAGGAGCTGACATTGGTGGTACAGTGATGTCAGTGACTGTTGTCAGCCTGGGCGTCCGCCGGAGCGGCAGCCGTCCCGACAAGGAGGTCCTCTCATGCGTGTCTTCGTCACCGGCGCCAGCGGGCACATCGGCTCCGCCGTCATCCCCGAGCTCCTCGACGCCGGG
This sequence comes from uncultured Acidimicrobiaceae bacterium, assembly GCA_963807775.1. Taxonomy (GTDB): domain Bacteria; phylum Actinomycetota; class Acidimicrobiia; order Acidimicrobiales; family RAAP-2; genus Bog-473. Next base: position 24,464 of record CAWECY010000002.1, read on the forward strand.
CATCAGGTCGTCGGTCTCGCCCGTTCGGATGCCTCGGCCGCCGCCCTCGTGGCCCTGGGGGCCGAAGTTCAGCAGGGTGACCTGGACGACCTCGACGGTCTTGGTCGGGCCGCCGCCGCGGCGGACGGGGTGATCCACCTGGCCTTCAAGCACGAGGCCATGCGCTCCGGGGATTACCTGGGCGCCGCGGCCGCCGACCTGGCGGCCACCAAGGCGATGGCCGAGGCCCTCGAGGGGTCGGACAAGCCGCTCGTGGGCACCGGCGGGACCTTGATGCTGGCGCGCGCCGGCATCTCGGGCCGGCCCGGCACCGAGCAGGACGCCCTCGACGGGGGACCGCGGGTCGACGCGGAGAACTGGCTGGTGGCCCAAGCCGAGCGCGGGGTGCGCACTTCGTCCGTCCGGCTTCCGCCGCTCGTGCACAGCTCGCTCGACCATCACGGCTTCGGTCCCACCCTCATCGGGATCGCCCGAGCCACCGGCGTCTCCGGCTACCCCGCCGACGGGTCGAACCGCTGGCCGGCCGTGCACACGCTCGACGCGGCGCGCCTGTACCGGCTCGCCCTCGAGGCGGCACCGGCCGGGTCGCGGCTGCACGCGGTCGCCGATGCGGGGGTGCCCTTCCGCGACATCGCCACGGCCATCGGGCGGCAGCTCGACGTGCCGGTCGAGTCCATCGCCGCCGAGGACATGGACCACTTCAGCTACCTCGCCGGCTTCGTGGGGCTCGACAACCTGGTCTTGAACGAGTGGACCAGGCCGGTGCTCGGCTGGGAGCCGACCCACCCCGGCCTCATCGACGACCTGATGGAGAGCCACTACTTCGCCGACCCGACGACCGTGCCGTAAGGCGCCCCTGCGGCCGTCGGCCTCAGGCCCGCCACTCGGCGCGGCACGACCCGCGCGGGACGAGGATCGGCTCGGGCCACGCGGGCGGGGTGTGCGAGAAGCGCACGGGCGGCGCCAGCATGTGGATGTCGCCCAGCGGGCTCGGGGCGTCGTAGGCGACCGGTTCGGCCAGGCGGTGCGCCTCGCCGGACCCGGCCCGCGCCGGGTCCACCAGCCCGAGCGAGCCACACCACATCGCCGTACGGGTCAGGCTCACGGTGACGTGCCACGAGCCGCCCTCGGTGGCGCGCTTGCGCAACGCCGCACCGGCGCCGACCGCGCCCAGATAGCCCGTGATGTAGTCGTTGATCAGCGCCGTGACCGGGAGCCGCGGCTCGCCGTCGCCCCCCTCGAGGCTCATGAGCCCCGAGGCCGCCGACCCGTTCATGTCGAAGCCGCCCCGGCCGGCCCAGGGCCCGGACGAGCCGTAGCACGTGACCGAGACGTAGACGAGACCCGGGTGACACTCTGCCAACAGGCGCGGATCGAGGCCGTAGCGCTCGAGCGCGCCGGTGCGGTGGTTGTTGACGACGACGTCGGTGCCGGCCAGCAGCGACGCCGCGCGGTCCCACCCGTCCGGGTGGCCCAGGTCGAGGTAGGCGCTGCGGGAGCCCACGTTGGCCTCGGCGTAGATGAAGTCGTGCTCGTAGTCGTTCGGGCGGGTGGCACAGAGCACGTCCGCCCCCTGCTCGGCCAGGCTGCGCCCGACCGTGGGGCCGGCGACGGCGTGGGTGAACGAGAGCACGCGGACGCCGTCGAAAGGCCGTGCCGCCTCTCCGAAGTCGCGGCGCGCGGCCTCGCCGATGCGCTCGAGGCCGATGACCGGCTGGTGGGCCAGGAGCGCTCCTTGCTCGTGGGCGCGCCATTCCTCCGGCGTGCGCACGACGCTGATGGGCAGACCGGCGGCGCTCGCCCTCTCTTCCAATTCGACGGCGTTCCATGCGGAGATCGCCGCCGCCACCCGGCCCGGGTCCGGCGGCACGTCGAGGAAGCGGCACCACGCGGCGGCCAGGTGCGGGTAGACGCCCGAGGCCATGACCCAGCGGCCGTCGGCCGTGGCGTACGGCGTGATGAGGAACGGGTTGTCCGCCACCAGCGGATGCGGGGCGGGCTCCCCGTTCACCGTCGGGTGCCAGAAGGCGCCCGGGTTGATGCCGTGCACGGCCTGGCGCAGGTCCACGGCCAGGTCCTGGGCCGGGCCGCCGCGCTGCCGGTGGAACGCGACGGCAGCCACCGCCCCGGCCATCACGGGGAGGGTGAAGCACGCCCCGAGTCGGTGCGTGGCGGGCAGGATCGGGTCCTCACCGCTGATGGAGACCGTGCCACCCGTGGCGGCCGTGGTCAGGCCGACGTCGGAGAGCAGGTCGCCCAACGCCCGCATGGGATCGAACGACGTGTCGGCGAGCGCCACCGCGGTGGCTGGCGGCGTCATGGCTGGGTGTCTCCTTCGGGCAGGACGGCGGCGAGCGGTATCGAGAAGTGCTCGAGGAGCGCGGCCACCGACCGCGGGCCGAGTTCGGCGTGCACGGCGGCACCGGCGGCGGCGTCGGTCAGCGCCTGGATGTCACTGCCTTCGGTGACCGCCACGATCATGCAGGCCAGCTCGTCCACCGGGACGGTCGGAACGCGACCGGCGCGTGCGAGGGCCCCGGCCACCAGCACGGCCAGCTCCGCCCGCACCCGGACCTCGTGGGCCACGAGGAGCGCCGCGACATCGGGGTGGCGGATGGCGTGCAGGGAGAACTCCGTCGAGACCAGCGTCCACTGCCGGTTCGCCTCGGCACTCGGTGGCGAGGTGCCGTCCTCTTGCCGCGCGTCGGGCGGCTCGCCCGTGGGCACGGTCCGGCGGATCCATTCCGCCCTCCGCTCCCAGCTCCGGTCCAGGAGGGCGAGGAAGAGCACCTCCTTGTTGGCGAAGTTCGAGTAGAAGGCGCCCTTGGTCAGGCCCGCCCGGCCGCAGATGTCGGGGATCGAGGTTGCCCCGAAGCCCTGCTCGGCGAACAGTTCCACGGCGGCGTCGAGGAGCGCCGTGATGGTGCGCGGCCGGCGCTTGGTGGTCCCTCTGGGCACGGGACCAGTTTATAGAATACTGCTAGGTATGCAATACCGATCGGAATATTCTGCCGCTCACGTGGGCCCGTAGACGTAGTGGCCGTCGTCGGGGTGGTGGTACCAGCCCATCGACGCCGCCGTGCCGCCGTCGACGTGCAGCGTGTGCCCGGTGACGTAGCTCGAGAGGGCGGACGCCAGGAACACCGCGGCCCCGGCGCACTCGTCGACGTGGCCGGGCCGGCCCATGGGTACGGTCAGGCCCATGTGCTCGCTGGCCCCCGCCGGCGCCAGGGTCAGCAGGCTCTCGGTGAGGGTGATGTCCGGGGCGATGGCATTGACCCGGATGTCGTGGGGGGCGAGCTCGAGGGCGAGGGTCTTGGTCAGGTTGAGCACCCCGGCCTTGGCGGCGGCGTAGGCGGCGAACAGGGGCGCCGCCCGCACCCCCTCGATCGAGCTGACGTTGATCACGGCGCCGCCGTGGCCGGCCTCGACCATGTGGGCCGCCACGGCCTTGGTGCACAGCAGGACGTGCTTGAGGTTGGCCCGGTAGAGGGCGTCGAAGCCGTTCTCGCTCGTCTCGAGGAACGGCGCCACGAAGACGCCGCCGGCGTTGTTGACGAGGATGTCGACGGTTGCGAAGCGCTCGAGCGTGGCGGCCAGCGCCGCCTCGACCTGCGCGCCGTCGCGCACGTCCGTGGGCACGGAGAGCCCGTCCACCTCGGCGGCCGCGGCCGCGGACGTGTCGGGGTTCCGCTCCCAGATGGCCACGTCGGCGCCGAAGGCGCGCAGGCCGTTGGCGATGCCCCGGCCGATCCCGGCGCCACCGCCCGTGACGACCGCCACCTTCCCGTCGAGGCGGGCCGCGTCGGCGTCGAGGACCATCGCCGTAACCTACTCGTCGCCTCTCGCGCTCAGGCGAGCGATGCCAGCTTGACCACCCGGGTCGCGGGAAGCACGTCGACCACGTCGGGCCCGACCCAGCGCACACCGACCGTGCCGCGTGCATGGCCGGCGGTGTCGAGCCAGTTCGGTACGCCCGGATCCCGGTGCGTCACGACGAACCGGACGCTCCCGTCGGCTTCGAGTTGGGCCGAATGGCAGTTGAGCGTGGACTGGTGGTGCACGTAGTCGAGCGTCTCCATCCAGTGGTTGTGCAACGCGATCATCCAGTACTCGCACAACGGCGGCGTGAACTCGACGAGCAGCGCCTCGTCCTCAGCCAGATCGAAGTACGCCTGGTGCCAGGTGATCTGCGGATCCTTGAAGTTGGAGGTCTCGGGCAGCTGCGCCTCGTCGGTGAATTCGTTGGGCCACTGCGCCTGGCGGGTGGCCCACTGGGCGCCGATCTGAGCCACACCCTTGGCGTAGTGGCCGGCGTAGAGCAGCGACAGGTACAGCTCCTCGGGGGTGAGGGGCGCCGGCGGCGCGGCCTCTTGGTCGATGCGCTCGATGTGCATCTCGGCGTGGCGCTGGTGCCGCTTGTCCAGGAAGGTCTGGCGGATGGCGATGCTCCGCGTGTCGGCCTCGGAGCGCAGCCAGTTCCCGGCGCCGGGGTGCTCGTTCTGGGAGATGATCAGCTCGAAGCTGCCGTCGGGCTCAATGTGCATCTGCTCCTCGTGCAGGGTGGCGCCGGTGCCCGGGCCCCCGCCGCCGAATCCCGCCCCTGAGAAGAGGTTGAAGCTGATCCACTTCGCCTCGCCCCGCGTGCCCCAGATCCGGTAGTCGTACTTCCCGTCCAGCGAGGCGCCCAGGTAGTGGTTGTCCGGGTTCTCCGCCACGATCTTGATGGTCTCGTGGCACACGCAGATCAACTCGGCCCGGGCGGACCGCCCGTACTCGAGCCTGCTCTCGAGCGCGCCGCGGAGCAGCCGCGTGAGCATGCGGTACCCCTCGGCACGGTCGAGGGGGTCCGTGGGGTTGCCCTCCGCCAGGATGGCTTCACCGGCATCCGCGAGGAGGTCGCAGAACTCGCGCCAGGCGGTGCCGTCCATGACCTTCTGGGTGATCTCGTCCATTTGGTTTTGGTCCTTCCTCCTGCTGTTAGATCTTGCCGATCTCGCGGAGCCAGGCGACGAGGAGCTCCATGCCGTCGTCGAGGCTCATCGGGTGATAGTCGAGACGTAGTTCCGTGAGGTTCGGCCCCGCTCCCGCTTTTGAGGAGCGTGGCGTGCGCTCGGTGTTGGCGGCCGACTCGGCAATGGCCATCAGGGTGGGGCCGAACGCGGTGGTCAGCGCTTCGGGGTCGGAGCGATAGTCGACGTTCTCGACGCGGTGGTCCACGCCGGCGATCTCACAGGCCCGGTTGCAACCGGCAGCCGTGCTCACCTCGTCCTCGGGGCGGCCCATCAGCCAGTAGCGCTCGCCGGAGACCCCGCGATCGAGCGCCGCGATGGAGCCCCCTGCCACATCGGCCGCCGCCACCCAGGTGACGGGGAAGTCGAGGAACATCGGGATCCGGCCCCGGATCGCCCCGAGCAGGACGGCGTTGAAGCTGGTCGGGTGCAGGGCCCGCCGGACGACCGGGCTGGGGCCGTAGATGGCGCCGGGGTGGCAGGTCAGCACGTCGTCGCCGGCGGCGGCGGCCTCGTGCGCCTGGCGGAACGCCGCCAGTTTGGTGACGGTGTAGGGGTCGTCCGGTGGGTGTTCGAGCACGGGCGCTTCTTCCCGCGGACCGGGATGGCGGAGGTCGAAGAACGTGCTGGTGCTCAGCGCGACGACGCGCCGCATGCCGTACTGGCGGCCGGCATTCAGGACGTTGGTGGTGCCGACGACGTTGACTGCGTGGAAGTCCGCCATGTCCTGGCTGGCGCCGCCGAGCAGGGCCGCCGTGTGGATGGCGGCCTCACATCCCTTGGCCGCGGCCAGGACGTCGTCGGGGTCGGCGATGTCGCCCTGGACCACTTCGACGCCGAGGTCGCTGAGTGCGGTGGCCTCGTCAGGGTTGCGGACCAGGGTGCGGACGGCGTCGCCGCGCTCGGTGAGCTGTTGGCAGACGTTGGCCCCGGTGAGGCCGGTGCCGCCGGTCACGAAGATAGTGCTCATGGGAGGTCTCCAGTCATCGCGCGTGGTCGGGTCGGTGCGTGATCACGGAGCGACGGGTATGTCGAAGCGCCGGTAGTAGAACGCGAACTGCTCGGCGATCGACTTTGGGTCGAGGCCGAAGGTCTCTGCGCGGTAGCTGCTGGGCCCGGAGCGGTCCTTCGAGCTTTCGGCCCACCAGGCACGCATGCGTCGGCAGGCCTCGTCGCTCAGATCGTCGCCCAGTTCGGCGTACAGCTGAGTCACCTGCCCGATCGGGTCGCGCTGGACCTCCTCGAAGGAGAGGTCGAAGAAGCGGTGCTCGTTCCCGCGGTCGCGGAAGTCGATGAGCCGCTCCAGCGCCGTCCGCCAGACGTCGCAGTTGCCCGTGCCGATGGCGACCGGGTCTGGTCGCTCCGTGAGCACCGAGCTCAGGGTGTTGTAGAGCGCACAGACCGACGGCAGCACCTTGCCCACGTCACGGTGCGTCATGACAAACCGGGCGTCGGGGTACACCGCGTTCAGCGCGTCGATGGAGAGCATGTGCGCCGGTGTCTTGAGCCACCAGCGGTCGGGCGGGCAGTGCCACTGCAGCAGCTTCAGCACCCGGCGGTGGTACCGGTATGCCGGTTCCATGTCGCACTGGAGCAGCCAGGCGGTGTAGCTCGGGATCAGCGACATGCCCTCGAACATGAGCGACCGGAACTCGAAGCACATGGGCAGCAGGCACTCCTGGGGGCCGTCCGCCGCCGTCGGCAACATGCCGGCGAACCCGGTGAACATCTCGTTGGTGAAGTCGATGCCGGCCTGGGCGGCGGCGATGCGCGGGTCGGTGTGCTCGGTCGCCGTCTCGGGCGGCGGGCACGGTTGGGCCGCTTCCCACACGCGCAGGGACCGGCGGGCTGGATCCTGCGCCAGGAGGAAGCTCAGCGCGGTGGACCCGGTCCGGGGCAGGCCGAGCCCGAACAGGGGCGCCACGATCTCCTGGTCGTCGATTTCGGGGTACGTGGCGTACCACAGCTCAATCAGCAGGCGGTTGACCAGGTTGCCGACGATCTGGTCGGTCATGGCGCCTGTGCCGATCTCATTCAGGGTGGCCTCGGTGTTCAACGCGTGGACGAGGATCTCGAGTCCTTCGCGCCACGTGTCTTCGCCGAAGTCGTTCGAGCCGGCCCGGTGGCAGGCGGCGGCGACCAGGGTGTCAACCTCCATGGCCGCCCGCCCTTGCTGGCACGTTCTCGTCGTTGGTCATGCGCCGATCCCCCCGAGGATGATGTCGACCACGCGCTCGATCCACTCGGGGCCCAACTCGTCGCGCCGCCGGACGGCGGTGGCCACGAAGGTCGAGCCGGCGATCAGCTCGAGCACGGTCGAGGATTGCACGTCCGCCCTGATCTCGCCGGCATCGATGGCCGCGTCGATCCGCTGCTGCAGCCACCCCCAGGTGCCCGTGGCGAAGCGACCGAGCACGTCGGCGTGCAGCGTCGAGTCGTCGGTCATCTCGGCCATGAGGCCCGGCAGCGCGGCGCGCGCCGCCGGCCGCCCCAGGAGGTCGACGCCGATGGCGACCAGGGCGCGGATGTCGCTGCGCAGGTCGTCACCGGGCGGGATCGTCCCGGCCCGGCCCGCCACGGGGAACACCGCCTCGTGCACCAGGTGCGCCTTGGTGGGCCAGCGGCGGTAGATGGCGGGCTTGGTGGTGCCGGCCCGCTCGGCGATGGCCCCGACCGTCAGGCGGAGGTAGCCCACCTCCTCGAGCAGGTCGGCGGTGGCGGCCAGCACGGAGTCGTCGATGCGGGGGTCTCGGGGCCGCCCCGCCCCGGCGGGCGCCGTGGTCGGCTCGACCGTCGTCACCGGCACCCTCCGTTCATAACGTGTCGAAACGTAACGTAAATGACGGGGGCCTGCACGGGGCGCCGGGACCCTTGACCTCAAGTCGACTTGAGGTGGTTCACTGCGGAACGATGACATCGCTGAAGCAGCGCGTCCAGCGCCGGCTCGTCGGCCAGTTCCACCGCCCGCACGGCGTCGGCGGCGTGATCGCAGGCTGGGTCATGGCGCACCGGTCGTCCAACGTGGAGCGCAACCGCTGGGTGGTGTCGTTGCTCGACCTGCAACCGGACGACCGTGTGCTCGAGATCGGCTTCGGTCCCGGCGTCGCCGTCGAGGCCATGAGCCGCGTCGTCACCCGCGGCACCGTGTACGGCGTCGATCACTCGTCGGTGATGCTGCGGCGGGCCAGCAGGCGCAACCGCTCGGCTGTCCGCGCCGGACGGGTGCGGCTGACCCTGGCGGGAGCCGAGGACCTGCCGGCCTTCGACGGGCCACTCGACGTCGTGGTGGCCGTCAACTCCATGGGATTCTGGCCCGACCCCGCCGCCCGCGTCGAGGAGCTGGCGCGCCGGCTGCGACCCGGCGGGCGGATCGCCCTGGCCTCCCAGCCGCGCTGTCCCGGCGCCACGAGCGCCACGTCACGCCAGGCGGCCAGACAGATCGAGACCGTGCTCCTCGGCGCCGGCTTTACCTCCGGCCGTGTCGAGACGCTGCCTCTCGAGCCACCGGTGGTCTGCGTTCTGGCGCGGACGCCGTCTTCGTGTCTGTAGACGCAGTTGGGCTGACCATTTTGCCAAGAATCGGGTAGTTATAACTAACCGCTTGCCGCACGGTTAGTGGGCGCGCGCGTATACAGAAAAATCGAGACGTCTGGCGCGGCGCGAATACCGGCTCGAGAGACCGTTCGTGCGACAGCCTGTGTACAGACCCTCAGCCCGAGACCGTGGTGACCCAGTAGTTGACGACACCGCCGACGTAGGGGATGACCTGAAGGTTCTTCACCGACTTGGCCGCCCCGGTCACGTTGGGGGAGTAGTCGATGTAGATGCCCAGTGCGTTCTTCATGACGAAGTCCTGCGCCGCGATCCACTCGGACTTGAGCTTCGGGCTGCTCGGTGGCAGGGCCTGGATCTGGTTGTCGATGGCGTTGAGCGTGGGGTTGTTGTAGTCGCAGATGTCACCGACGCTGCCCGGTATGTACTGCGTCGTCAGCTTCTCAATGCCCGGCAGTCCGGACGGGTTCAGGCCCATGTCGGCCTTGTGGTCCGAATAGAGATCCGTCACGTAGTTCGAGGACGCCAGGATCGAGACGTTGACCCCGATCTCCTTCCACTGCGCCTGCAGCACGGTGGCCAGCTGGTCGGTGTCGGCCTCGGGCAGCGGGATGATGGAGGTCGAGAAGCCGTGGGGATAGCCCGCTTCGGCCAGGAGCTGCTTGGCCTTCTTCGGGTTGTAGGCGTAGTCGTTGGTGAGCGAGGGGTCGTAGTAGTCGTTTCCCTCGGGGAAGAGGCTCCAGGCCGGCTCGCCCTTGCCGAACAGCAACGCGTTGTTAATGGCGACGCGGTTGATGGCGTAGCTCATGGCTTCGCGTACCTTGAGGTTGGCCAACGGCCCCGACGACTTGCAGACCGGCACGAAGTAGTAGCTGGCGTCCGGGAAGGTCGAGTTGGTCTGGATGCTGGTCAGGTTTTTCACGGTCGGCAGGTCGGAGTCCGGGATGCCTTCGATGTCCACCAGGCCGGACTCCAGCGCGTTGAGCTGCTGCGGCCCGGTCGGGACCTCAATGAACGTGATGCCCGACAGGGCGATGGCCTTGGCGTCCCAGTACTTGGGGTTCTTGACCAGCACCAATTTCCCCCCGGCCGTGTAGCTCTGGAACACGAAGGGCCCGGCGCCGACCACGTTGGTGTTGGGGATGCCCGTGCTCGGCCCGGTCGAGATGGCCATGAACGACTCCTGGTCGGCCAGGAGCGGATAGAAGGAACTGGCCACGGCTTGGGAGAAGTGCAGGACCAGCGTCTCGGTCCCCGTGACGTCAATGGACGAGAGGTCGTACATGGCGGCGTCCCAGGCTCCGGTGTGCGGGTTGGCCAGGTTGCGCTCGTAGCCGGCCTTCACGGCGGCGGCGTTGAGCGGGGTCCCGTTGGAGTACACCAGTCCCGGTCGCATCGTGACGTCGATGGTCTCGGAATTCGGGATCGTCACGCTCGAGGCGAGATCGGGCACGTAGGCGCCGCTGGTGGTCTCCCGCAGCAGGCCGGCGTAAATGGGCCAGTCGTAGTCGAAGCAGCACGCGCCGCTGTTGAACTGCGCCGGGTCGAACGCGATCGGGTTGATGCCCGAGTTGAAGTCGTAGCCGATCGTGAGGACGCCCCCACCGCTCGACGCGGCACCGGCCTGACTCCCAAGCGTGATCGCCCCGCCACCGAGCAGGAGCCCCGTCGCCAGCACTGACATCGTGACCCAGCGGGCCACCCGTCGCGTTGTTTTCATAGTGGTGCTCATCCTTTTGGCTCAGGGCCGCGTGTCACCGCGTCGGCGGGCATTCGTTTTCCACCCGGCACCACGGCCGGTGCGGGCGGGTTCGGGTGGAGATGCGCTGGGGAGGGGGTGGGCGACCGGTCGGACGCGCCCGTCACCGACGACCGCACGCGCCGCGCGGTCGATCGGGCCTGGCGCGGCAACGACGCCATCACTCCCCCCAGTCCTCCGACTGCTCTCGAGGGCACGGGCAACCTGGCCGGTGCCGGGTGCCGCCGTGACCTCTGCTACTTCCGTAGCCTGCAACAATTCCGTAACAATGTCCAGGCATCCCGGGCAACGGGCATCGACGGGCATCGACGGGCGCCACCGCCGCCCACACCGCCCGGCGCCCGTTCATTTCTCCTGCTCACGCTGCGTCGGATCCATCAGGTGACAGCGGACGGTGAGCCCGTCGACCTCGCTCGTGGCCGGCTCCGCCGTCGCACAACCTCCATGGCGTGGCGGCAGCGGGTCCGGAAGTGACAGCCACTCGGGGGGTTCATGGGAGAGGGAATGTCGCCCTCCAGGACGATCCGCAGTCGTCGTCGGGCCGGGTCGATGCTGGGCGAGGCCGAGAGGAGGGCCTGGGTGTAGGGATGTGCGGCCGAGCCGAAGAGCTCCGCGACCGGCCCTTCCTCGACGATGCGCCCGAGGTACATCACGGCCACTCGGTGGCTGAGGGAGCGGACGAGGTTGAGGTCGTGGGAGATGAACAGGTAGGCGATGCCCAAGCCGGTCCTGGAGGTCGCCCAGGAGGTCGACCATCTGCACCTGGGTGGCGACGTCCAGTGAGCTGAGCGGCTCGTCGAGCGCCAAGAGCTCGGGTTCGGTGGCCAGGGCCCGGGCGATGGCCGCCCGTTGCAACTGGCCGCCGGAGACCTCGCGTGGGCGGCGCCGGGCGAAGGATGCCGGGAGGCGAACCTGGTCGAGCAGTTCGGCCGTCCGCTGCTCGCGATCGGGCGCGTCCGAGCTCGGTGTGGACGACCAGCGCCTCGCCCACGCTCGATCCGATGGTGGCGAGCGGGTCGAAGGAGGAGTAGGGATCCTGGAAGACCAGCTGCATCCTTCGGCGCAGGGTCCGCAGACGGGCACCCTTGACGCTCGGTGATGTCCTCGCCGCCGAGCAGCACCCGGCCCGGAGGTGGGGCGGATCAGGCGCAGCAGCAGCCGGGCCAGGGTCGACTTGCCCGAGCCGCTCTCGCCGACGAGCCCGAGCGTCCTTCCGCGTACGACGGCCAGATCCACGTCATCGACCGCGTGCACCGTGCCCTTGCCCCGGCCGGGAAGGCGGACCGAGAAATCGCAGGACACGCCGACCAGCTCGGCCACCGGACTTCGGCTCCCCGGGGCGCCAACGCCGGCGGCCGTTCGAGGTCGCTCGTCACGGCGCGCCCACCGGGTCGGCACCGAGCCGGGTCGCCACGTCGGACCCGACTCCGGGCAGCGTCAGCTCCTCGCAGTCGCCGGCACCGGCTCTGGCGATCTTCGCCCGCCGACCTCCAGTGCGATGGGTTCGCTCCGGCAGGCGTCCTCGGCATAGGCGCAGCGCGGATGGAACCGGCAGCCGGAGGGGAACTGGCCGGCCTGGGGCACCTGGCCGGCGATGAGCGCCTGAGCGGTCCGCCGGGCCCCGGATGCCCGGGGAGGCCGCCAGGAGGGCTGCGGTGTAGGGATGACGTGGGCGGGCGAAGAGATCGGCGGTCGGCGCGTGCTCGACCACCTGGCCGGCGTACATCACGGCGATCTCGTCGGAGAGCTCAGAGATCAGGGCCAGGTCGTGGGTGACGAAGAGGACGGCCAGGTCCTGGCTCTCGCGCAGCTCGTGAGGAGCTCGACGATCTGGGCCTGGACGGTCACGTCCAGCGCCGTGGTCGGCTCGTCGGCGATGAGCAGGCGCGGGTAGCAACTGAGGGCCATGGCGATCATCACCCGCTGGCGCATGCCGCCCGAGAGCTGGTGCGGGTAGGCGGAGAGGCGCTGCGCCGGGATCGGGGATGTGCACGCTCTCGAGGAGCTCGCGGCCGCGCGGTCCCGGGCGGCGGCTCGGCTCAGCTTTTCGTGCAGCCGGATGGCCTCCATCAGCTGGTAGCCGATGGTGAAGGAGGGATCGAGGCTGGCCAGCGGGTCCTGGAAGACCATGGCGATGTCGCGCCCTCGGATCCGTCGCAACTCGTCGAAGTCCATGTCGAGCAGGTCGCGCCCGTCGAAGCGGATGGACCCCCCGACGATCTGGGCCGGCGGTGAGGGGAGGAGGCGCAAGATGGCGAGCGAGCTGACGGTCTTGCCGCAGCCCGACTCACCCACCAGCCCGACGATCTTGCCCGCCCCGACGTCGAAGGACACGTCGTCGACCACCCGGACCCGGCCGGCCTCGGTCTCGAACTCGATGCAGAGGTCGCGGACCTCCAGGAGCGCCGGCTGGCCGTCGGCACGTGCGTCCCGCCTCGGCGCCGGCCGCGGGCTGGCGCCGGCGGCGGGCCGACCGCGGTGATGCCTCGTTGGCGCTTGACGCCGCGCTGGCGACGCGCCTTCGGTCGTCGCCCCGCTGATCGGTGTCGCGCAGGGCGTCGCCGATGGTGTTGAAGGCCAGCACCGTGAGGGCGATGGTCGAGCCCGGCCGGGACGAGGGACCACGGGTGGGTGAAGAGCGAGGTGTCGTAGGCCTCTTGGAGCATGGCGCCCCAGCTGGCCGCCGGCGGAGGCGGCCCCAGGCCCAGGAAGGCGAGTCCCGACTCGGCCAGCAGGGCGGAGCCGAGGGCGATGGCGATCCCGACCACCAGCCCGGTCATGACGTTGGGGAGGATCCGCACGAGGACGATGCGGGTGGGGGGCGAGCCGATCGAGGTCGAGGCCTCGACGAAGGACTCCTCCTTGATCGGCCAGCGTCTGGCCCCGGATGAAGCGGGCGAAGCCCGGCGCGAAGACGAGGGCGAAGCGCGAGGGCGACGTCGTTCACCGAAGTTCCGAGCGACGGCCACGACGGCCAGGGCGAGGACGAGCGGCGGGAAGGCCAGGCCGGCGTCGGCCCCCCGCATGAGGAGGTAGTCGATGCGACCGCCGCGGAACCCGGCCACGAGGCCGATGACCAGCGCCAGCACCAGGGCCAGGCCCACCGTCTCGAAGGTCACCTGCATGGAGCTCTGGGCGCCGTAGATGAGCCGGGAGAGCACGTCGCGCCCCAGGTCGTCGGTGCCGAGCCAGTGGCTGGCGCTGATCCCGGCGTTGGTGTTGGCCAGGTTCTGGGCGTTCGGATCGTGCGGGGCGATCAACGGGGCGAAGACGGCCGAAGACGATCATGAGCAGCACCCAGGCGATCGACAACAGGACGCCGGCGTCGCGGAGGAACCGCTGCAGGCGCCGGTGCTCGCTCCACCACCGGCGCAGCGACTGGGGGTCGTCACCGGGGAGCTCGATGTCACTCGATCAGGCGTCACGCCACCCGCACCTTCGGGTTCAGGTAGCCGTAGCTGATGTCGACCAGAAGGCTCATGGCCATCTGGAAGAGCACGAAGACGATCGCCACCCCCTGGACCACCGGCAGGTCGTGGTCGGTGATGCCGCTCAGCATGTAGGGCCCGAGGCCCGGGAAGGCGAAGATCTGCTCGACGATCACGGCGCCGCCGAGCAGGTAGCCGATCTGGATCCCGAAGATCGTCACCACCGGCATGGAGGCGTTCTTGAGAGCGTGGCGGAACAGCACCGAGCGGCGCGTCCCCCCTTCGCCCAGGCCGTGCGGACGTAGGGGGTGTCGAGGGCGTCGATGAGCGAGGCCCGGAGCTGGCGGGCCAGCGTCGCTCCGACCAGCACGCCCAGGGTCACCGCCGGCAGGGTGATGTCCTTGAGCCAGCCGGTGAAGGACGTCGTGATGGCGGTGTAGCCGGTCGGCGGGAAGATCGTGCCAGTGCACGGCGAAGATCGACACCAGGATGATGGCCAGCCAGAAGCTCGGCACGGCCAGGCCCAGGGTGGAGAAGGTCCGGGCGCCGCCGTCGACGGCTCCCCCGGGGCCGGACGCCGGACAGGATGCCCACGGGGATGCCGACGATCGAGGGACACGATGGCCGAGGCCACGACGAGGCCGAAGGTGACGGGGAACCGCTGCTCGATCTGCTGGGTCACCGACTGGCCGGTCGAGAGCGAGGTGCCGAGGTTTCCGTGCATCGCTTCGGCGAGCCAGTGCCAGTACTGGACGAGCAACGGGTCGTTGAGATGCAACTGCGGCCGTGACCCGGGCGATCTCCGCCGGCGTGGCGGTCACGCCGCCGGCCAGCGTGATCGCCGGGTTGCCCGGGACGAGCGCCAGCAGGAAGAAGATGGCGAAGGAGACGATGAGCAAGACCGGAATGATGCTCAGCAGACGGCGTAGGACCAACCTTCCCAACTTCACCCCCCAGGGTCAGACCGGAGTCTGTGCTGCGCCGCAGGCCCGCTCGGACCTGACGTCAGCGTCAGCTTTCGTATCGTACCCATCGACTCCCCACTCCGAGGGGGACGTGGGGGTGCCGCCCGCTTCCGGGTCAGGGTCCCCCCGGCGGGACACCATCGGTCGCGCCGGACAGGTGGTCGTCCACCTCCGTGACCCGCTCCCTCTTGGTGGCAGCCGGGAGGAACGAGCCGGTGAAGCTGTTGCGGGCGAGGCGCGCCACCGTGGCGGCGTCGAAGCCGAGGTGCTCGGCCACGCCGGCGTAGTTGTCGCCGATGTAGCCGCCGAAGTAGGCCGGGTCGTCGGAGTGCACCGACGCCAGCAAGCCGCGCGCCAGCATCGCGCCGAGCGGGTGGTCGTCCAGGTCCTTCACCACGCGCAGCGCCAGGTTGGAGAACGGGCAGACGGTGAGCGGCACTTGGTGCCGGCGCAGGTGCTCGACCAGGCCTTCGTCTTCCAGGCAGCGCACGCCGTGGTCGATCCGTTCGGCCCCTAGGAGGTCGAGCGCCTGCCAGATGTACTCGGGCGGCCCTTCTTCACCGGCATGGGCGACCATGTGCAAACCCTCCGCCCGGGCGCGGGCGAAGACCCGCTCGAAGTCCGACGGTGGATGCCCGACCTCCGACGAGTCCAGGCCGACCCCGACGAAGTGGTCGCGGTACCCCAGGGCCTCGGTCAGGGTGGCCTGGGCCCGCTCCTCGGGCAGGTGGCGCAAGAAGCAGAGGATCAGCTGCGCCGACACCCCGAGGTCGGCGCCGTCACGCAGGGCTCGCGACAGGCCGGCGAAGACCGTGGCCAGGGGGACGCCCCGGTCCGTGTGCGTCTGCGGGTCGAAGAACACCTCGGCGTGGCGCACGCCCTCGGACGCCGCCCGCCGCAGGTAGGCCACACCGAGCTCGTAGAAGTCGCGTTCGGTCAGGAGCACGGCGCACGAGCGGTAATAGATGTCGAGGAAGGACTGCAGGTCACTGAAGCGGTAGGCGGCGCGCACGCTCTCGACGTCGCGGTAGGGCAGGGAAACGTCGTTGCGCCGGGCCAGCTCGAACATGAGCTCCGGCTCCAGCGTCCCCTCGATGTGGACGTGCAGCTCCGCCTTGGGGACGGAACGGGCGAAGGCGATGGCATCGGCGGGCGGCGTTGGCGTGGCCGTCATCCTGCCATCGGACTCACGCGCCGCCGAGGTTCTGCGGGCCGCATTGGAGCGGGATTGGGGCGGGCGGTACGGTCGGCGCTCCGACGAGCAGACCGAGCAGACCGAGCAGACCGACGAGGGGCCGATGTCAATGAGCGAGCAGCGGGTAGCCATCGTCACGGGCGGCGCCTCGGGGATCGGGCTGGCCATCAGCCAGCGGCTGGCCTCCGACGGCCACGCCGTGGCCGTGCTGGACCTCAACGCCGAGGCGGCGGCCGCGGCCGCCGCTGATATCGCCGCCTCGGGCGCCACGGCGCTGGCCGTGCCGGTCGACGTGGGCGACCGGGAGCAGGTGCAGGCCGCCGTGGAAACGGTTCGGACCCAGCTCGGCGCGCCGGGCATCCTGGTCAACAACGCCGGCCTGGCCCCGAGCTACACCCGCTTCCGCGACATCACGCCAGAGCTGTGGGACCACTACCTGCGGGTCAACCTGACCGGCGCCTTCCACTTCTGTCAGGCCGTGCTGCCCGACATGGTCGAGGCGCGCTGGGGGCGCATCGTCAACATCTCCTCCTCGAGCACGCACGGCGGCCAACCGCTCATGAGCCATTACGTGTCCTCGAAATCGGGACTCAACGGGCTCACCAAGTCCCTGGCCCTCGAGTACGGGCCGCGCGGCATCACGGTCAACGCCATCCCGCCCGGGTTCATCGACACGCCCATGCTGCAGGCTTCGGTGGCCCGGGGTGAATTCGGTCCCGGCGGCATGGAGGATGCCGTGGCGCGCACGCCCGTGCGCCGCGCCGGCCTGCCCGAGGACGTCGCCGCCATGTGCTCGTTCCTGTGCCGGGACGAGGCCGGTTACGTGACGGGCCAGATCCTCGGCGTCAACGGCGGGCGCAACACCTAACCTGGACGTTCGTGAAACGATAAACCTGAAAGTTTATACTCGACGCGATCGTTGAGCGGAGCGTTTTCAGAAAGAAGTTCCCGGCGGACGTCCCCGAACAAACGAGAGGCGCGCCGCCGCCGCCGCTGCCTTCAGGTAGCCGCGTAGTCCGCCAGGTCCCGGTCCACCTCGACGTCGAACGTGCGCAGGAACATGGCGAAGGCGTCGTAGGAACCGACGGTGAACACGACGTCCATCAGCTGGCGAGTGTCGAGCGAGGCCGACAGCACGGCGTACGTGTCGTCGCCGATCCGGGCGTCCCCCACCAGCTCGTCCACCGCCTCCAACAACGCACGCTCGAGCTCTGACCACCCCCCCGCCTCTGGCCCGACACGGACCCGGTCCACCTCGTCGGGCGTGATCCCGGCCTGGCCGCCTTGATACACGTGCTGCCCCCACTCGTACAAGGACCCACGCACGTGCGCCACCCGCAGCACGATCAGCTCGCGCTGGCGTGCCGACAACGTCGTGTCGTAGTTCACGTGCGTCACGAGGTGGTTGAAGGCCAGCGTGACGTCGGGGTGGTGGGCCATGACGCCCATGGCGTTGAGCCCCTTGGGGGCGTCGGGGTCACGGGGCGGCAGCGGCTTGTCGCGGCCCTCGGGCTTCAACGCCGCCGCCATCTTCTCCATCAGGCCCGGTGGCCAGTCCCGCGGGCGGATCGACTCGACCTTGCTCAACCGGGTCCCTCCTTCGTCGGGGTGCAACGCCACACCGTCACGAGAAGTCGGACATGACGTCACGCGCGAACGCGTCGACCTGCGCTTCGCCCGCCCCCGGCCATCCGCAGACGAGATACCCGTAGCCCTCGTCGCGCCACTTGCCCGCGTGCTTCCGGGTCTGCTCCAGGTCGTCGAGCGACAGCGAGCCGGCGCGGATGATCGACGCCGGGTCGCGGCCCGCCTCGGTGGCCAGCTGGTCGACCCGCTGGCTCGCCTCGCGCATCGAGTTGGGCGTCCCGAAGGCGTGCCACACGTCCGCATAGCGCGCCACCAGTGGCAGCGTGCGCCGGGGGCCCATCCCGCCACCCAGATCGGCGGGTGGGGCAGCTGCACCGGCAGCGGTCGCATTTGGGCGTCGTGCAGCGAGATCCGCTTGCCGTCGTAGGACACCACCTCGCCGGTGTACAGGCGGGTGATGATCTCCAGCGTGTCCTCGAGCAGGTCGAAGCGCTCCGCTGTCGACGGGAAGGGGATCCCGAGCTCGTGGTGCTCCTTGTCGAACCAGGCGGCGCCGAGGGCCAGCTCCAGGCGCCCGTGCGACGCGTGGTCGATGGTCAGGGCCTGGGCGGCCAGCACCGCCGGGTGCCGGTAGGTGGCGCCCGTCACCAACAGGCCCAGCCGGATTCGCGACGTCAGCGCCGCCAGCGCGGCCAGCGTGGTCATCCCCTCGAAGGTCTCGCCCGGTCCGTCGCCGTACATGGGCTGGAAGTGGTCGAAGCCCCAGACGCCGTCGAAGCCCCAGTCCTCGGCCAGGCGCACTCGCCGGACAAGCTCGTCCCAGGGCATGCGCTGCTGCGCGACATCGAGTCCGAATCTCATCGTGTGCGGCTCCGTTTCCGTCTCTACGTCTCTACGTGTCTACGTGTCTAAAGGAACTCGGCCACCCGGCTGTGGAACCGCCAGGACGTGCCGTTGTGGTGCAGCACGTCGGTATAGCGCCCGACGACGCCCACGGCCCAACCGGCCTCGCCCTTGAGCAGCAGGACCACGTCGCTCGTGGCGAACGCTTCCCGCTCGGCCCACTCCGACACGTGCGTGTTGACGATGAGATGGCGCTGCGGCTGGCGCGGCGTGACCCGGGCGTAGGCGGCCCGCAACGCCTCGTGACCCTCGTGGTGCCCGAGGCCCGGCATGTCGCAGCTGCCGTCGGGGCAGAAGGTGGCCACAACGTCGTCGGTGCGGCCGTCGTCGAGGGCCTGGGTGTAGGCGGCCGTGGTGTTGGCCACGCCCACCGCGACGTCGGCCAGGGTCATCGCGGTCTCGCGGTCCATGTCCGACGCGCCCAAAGCTCAGAAGTCGATCTCGAGCACGGACATCTCGAGCGGGTTGACGTTGACGAACTGCAGCGTCGGGAGCAGCTTGTCGTAGCCGTACCCAGCGAGGAAGCCGTCCACCACGCGTTGGTAGTTCGAGATATGCCCCTCGCCCCGCTCGGACAGTCGCATGTACTCGAAGCCCCGGGCGTGCAGGCCGCGCTGCTGCTTGGGCAGATTGGAGAAGTCCTGCGTCGGGATAGGCGGCCAGCGCGGGTCGTCGTGTTCCCAGCGCTCCGGCACCGGGGGGGTCTCCGGCTCCTCGCCCTCGGGATAGCGAGTCAGCGACCAGAAGTCCATGAGCGTCTCCTCCGGACCCAGCGGCCGGAAGCGATAGGCGGATGCGCTGCTGTACATGGGGAGGATGAAGTAGTGCGGGAAGCAGTACCCCATGGACTGGTTGAGGCCCGCCGCCTCCAGTTCGCTGATGTCGGGCATGTCGCAGCCCCGCCCACGGTGCGCCTCCGTCACGGCCCTATTCAACGTGCGGTCCCAGGCCGCCCGCGCCCCCGCATAGTCCTCAGGCAGCTCCAACCCGGCTGCGACCATGCCCTCGGCGATCTCCACGTCCTGGGCGTGCACCATCCCCGCCATGCCGTCGCTCATGACGTGCAGGTACTCCAGTTCGCCCCGGACGAACGTGGCCGGGTCGAACGCCGCTCCCTCACGGGGCGGGAAGCGGTCGGCGATGCGCAGCTGGGGGTGCGCCTGCAGCACGTGGTACTGCTCGACGAAGGCCTCCTCGGCCAGTTTCCAGTTGACCGGCAGCCGGGCCGAGTACCACCACTCGGCCCGGAGCGACTCGACCCTCCAGGCGTCATGCACGGTGGCGAACGGCTCGATACACGAACGCAACGACGGCGCACCCTCGTCCAAATTGATCCAGGCGCACCCGCCCCAGGTCTCGCAGCGCACCGGGACCAGGTCGATGTCGCCGGGCTCGAGGTTGTGCGGGTTGAACATTCCCGCCTGCGTCACCCGGGCGTTGTGCCCGTCGGTCCCGTAGCACCACCCGTGGAACGGGCACACGAACCCACCCGGGCGCGACCCCCGACCCTGGGCGAACCGCACCCCTCTGTGCCGGCAGGCGTTCTCGAACGCCCGCACTCCCAAATCCTCCGTCCGCACCACCACCACCGACTGGTCGAGGATCTGGTACTCGGCGAAGTCGCCCGCCCGGGGGATCTCTTCCAGCCGGCAGGCCATCTGCCACACCTTGGGCCACAGCTGCTCGGCCTCGAGCGCGAAGAACGCGGGGTCGTAGTACCGCTCCTTGGGGATCCGGTCCGGCACCTCGATCGCGTGCGGCACCGGCAGCGCCGTCCACTTGTGCTCCACGACCGCCATTAGATCGCCCCCTTGCTGTGCCTGCGCCGTCGAGAGTTAGACTAACCGGTCGGTACAAAACCTTGCGTGGTGCGCCTTCCTCAGGTCACCGCCCGATCTGCCCGCCCGACGCCACAATGGGGCCTCCAACATGACCACCTCACAAGCGCCCGGCGACGAGACCCCGCCCGCCCCCGACGTCGACGTGCTCGTCGTCGGTGCCGGCATCACGGGCATCTACCAGCTCTACCGGGCCCTCCAGGCCGGCTTCACCGCCCAGCTCTTCGAGGCCGGCGACGGCGTCGGCGGCACCTGGTACTGGAACCGCTACCCGGGCGCTCGATTCGACTCCGAGAGCTACACCTACGGCTACCTCTTCTCCCAGGAGCTCTTCGACGAGTGGGAGTGGCAGGAGCACTTCGCCGCCCAGTCCGAGACCGAGCGCTACCTCAACCACGTCGTCGACCGCTTCGACCTGCGTCGCCACATCCGCTGCGGCGCCCGGGTCACCTCCGCCCTCTGGGACGACCGGACCGGCACGTGGCAGATCGGCGCGGCGGACGGGACCGAGCTGCGCGCCCGCTTCGTCGTCGCCGCCACCGGTGTGCTGTCCATCCCCTACACCCCCGACATCGAGGGGCGCGACGACTTCCGCGGCCAGCAGTTCCACACCGGCCGGTGGCCCGACGGGCCGGTCGACTTCGCGGGTAAGCGGGTGGCCGTGGTCGGCACCTCGTCGTCGGGCGTCCAGGTCGTTCCCGCCATTGCCGATGAGGTGGCCTCACTCACCGTGTACCAGCGCACGGCCAACTGGTGCACGCCGCTCAACAACGCGCCCATCACCGACGAGCAGCAGGCGGCGCTGCGGGCCGGCTTCGAGGAGCTGCGCCACACCCTCAACACCTCGGTGCACGGCTTCCACCACCAGGTGCACGACCGCACGGCTTTCGAGGATCCGGAGGACGTGCGCCTGGCGTTCTACGAGACGATGTGGAACAGCCCCGGCTTCACCAAGCTGACCAGCAATTACACCGACATGCTGTTCAGCCCCGAGGCCAACGCCGAATGGTGTGACTTCATGGCGGCGAAGATCCGCAGCATCGTGCACGACCCGGCCACCGCCGAACGGCTCATCCCGCGCGGCCACCGGTTCGGCGAGAAGCGGCCACCCTTCGTCACCGGGTACTTCGAGGCCTTCAACAACCCCAACGTGTCGCTGGTCGACCTCCAAGAAACCCCGATGGTGCGGGTCACGCCGACCGGCATCGAGACCACCGACGGCTCGCAGGAGTTCGACCTCATCGTGTGGGCCACCGGATTCGACTTCGGCACGGGCGCCCTGGCGCGCATGGGCATCCGCGGCCGCGACAGCCTCGCCCTCGTCGACTACTGGGCCGACGGACCTCTCACCTTCCTCGGCGTGCAGACTCACGGGTTCCCGAACCTGTTCTTCCCGGGTGGCCCCCACGCGGCTGCCGGCAACAACCCGCGCTACAACGGGGACCAGGTCGACTTCGTCATGGACCTGCTCGAGTACGCGCGTGACCACGGCGCCGGCGTGGTCGAGGTCTCGGCGCGGTCCGAGGAGCGCTGGACGAACATGGTCAACCGCGGCGTGGCCAACCAGTCTTTTGGGGAGAAGAGCTACTACTTCGGCACCAACATCCCCGGCAAGCCCAAGGTCTTCCTGCTCAACTCCGCCGGCCGCCCGAAGCTGTTCTCCATCATCGCCGACGTGAAGGCCAACGACTACGACGCCTTCATGTTCACGCCCTCCTCCGAACTGGCGAGCGCCTCCGGCTGAGCGTCGCCGCCGTCAGACCGTGGCGACCGGGGTGACGGGCGAGCCCACCACCCCGGGCATGCGCAGCGGGGGAGCGGTCAGGAGGAAGCGGCTGCGGCCGTGCTCGCGCAGCCACGTGGCCAGCTCGTGCAGGTACCACATCTCGCCGAGCGGGACGCCGAGCTTGAAGAGGCACAGGTTGTGGATGGGCAGGAACGAACGCCGGCTGGGGTCCTTGCCCTTGCCGACCATGCCCTCCACGGCGTAGTTGTCGGCCACCAGGGCCGAGATCTGCGAGTCGGCGATCCACTCCAGCAGCGACGGGTCCCGGGCGTCGAGATACGAGCACAGCGTGTGGATCTTCACCGGGTCGGGGTTGCGCTCCCACTCGAGCACCCTGGTGGCGAAGCCGGTGTGCAGCAGCAGCATGTCGCCCGGCTCCACCACCACGTTGTCGGCCGCCATGATCTCCTCGAGCGTCGCCCGGTCGACGCCCTTCCACTCATCCCCGAGGTGGTGCGCCAGGTCGACCAGCACCCCGCGCCCCTGCACGCCGTGGAATGCCATGTGCTCGAGCCCCAAGTGGTGGGCGAAGGAGCGGTGCCCGCTGCCGTCGCCGCGGGCGTCGTTCGAGGGGCCGACCAGGTCGACCCCGGCCCGGTAGCCGTTGTAGTACACGGCCTCTTCCACGCCGTCGCCGTCAGCGTCGAACTCGGCCCCAACGTGGGCCAGCGAGTCCCACTGCGTCGAGTACTGGAGCGACAGCGTCACGACATCGTCCGCCCAGACGTCGACGAACCGCGGGTCGCCCCAGTCCTCCATCTCGCTCATATGCACGTTGTAGAAGGTGGCCGCCACGCCCTTCATGTCCTCGGTGGGCGCGACCACCGGCGGGTAGCGGCGCTGGTTGAGGGCGGTCCCACCGGGGTAATCGAGCGGCAGGCTGAGGCAGAAGCTGACGCCGGCTTGCACCTCGCGCGCGCCCTGGAGCACCTTGTCCGAGGTGACGAGGTTGATCCGGCCCAGCTCGTCGTCGTCGCCCCAGTCGCCCCAGGTCGAGCCTTCCGGTCGCTGCGTCCACCGCTTCGTCACCGTTCGCGCTCCTCCTGCCGCCGTTGCTCTGTACCGACCGGTTGGTCTAGTCTGGAACGGAGCTTCGCGCACTGCGCGCCGGCTCTTTTTCTTTCAGCATGGACCGAAGGGACAGCCTCATGCCGGACAAGCCCTTTGTCGTCTCCGCCGACGGGCACATCCTGGAGCCCACCGACCTGTTCAAGACACGCCTGCCCAAGCATCTGCGCGACCGGGCGGTCTGGGAGGACGACTTCGAGATCGAGCCGTTCGTCGAGGGCGGGGCGCGCATCTTCCGGCGGCTGCACACGCCCGGATTCGAGGGCTGGACGATCTCGCGCTACCGCCAGACGGGCGGCCGAACGCCCGAGGGCGATCCCGAGCTCATCATCGAGGACCTGGCGTTCGACGGCGTCGACGTCGGAGTTATGCATCCCAACTTGTCGCTCTTCGGCCTCTACACGGACGACCACGAGCTCTCCATGGCGCACGCCCGGGTGTACAACGACTACATCGTCGAGCGGTTCACCCCCTACTTCGATCGCTTGGCTCCCACTGCTCCCATCCCGATGACGAACATCGAAGAGGCGGTGGTCGAGATCGAGCGAGTGGCTACCAGCGGCTTCCGGGCCATCCTCCTGCCGGCCACGCCACCAAAGCCCTACTGGTCGCGTGACTACGACCCGGTGTGGGCAGCAGCGCAGGCCAACGGCGTGCACGCCTTCTTCCACACCCAGACGGGCGGCGTGAAGGTCAACGACCCCGAAGCCACGACGCTCAGGGTCGTGGCGGAGTCGGCCCGGCAGGTGAACCAGCCCATGACGGAGAAGTCGGCGTCGAAGCGCATGATCACCCAGTCGATTTACAGCACCATCGTGCCCCAGCAGCTGATCTGCGAGTTGATCGGTGGCGGCGTGGCCGAGCGCTTCCCGGACCTCCATTTCGCACTCATCGAGTTCAACGCGCACTGGCTGGCCTCGTTGGTCGGGGCCATGGACAAGTGCTGGGTCACCGGCATCGGCCAGGATCCCGACTGGTGGCTCGGCTACTGGGACGACAACCTCCCGCGGGAGGAGCAGAACATGGCGCAGCTGTTCCGGCTCAACGAGAAGTGGCCCTACCCGCTGACGCCGAGCGAGTACGTCAACCGCCAGTTCCATGTGTCCTTCCAGGACGACCCGGTGGCAGTCGCCTGCCGCCACCTCACTGGCGTGTCGAGCATCGTGTGGGGCAACGACTACCCGCACGCCGAGGGCACGTTCCGCGGCAGCCGCCAGATCATGGACGAATTGTTCGTCGGCGTTCCGGCGGACGAGCGCGACGCCATGCTGGGCGGCACCCTCGGCGGGTTGCTCGGGTACAAGGCTCCGGTCGCAGCCTGAGCGAGCTCCGTTTCGACGGGCGCGTCGCCGTCGTCACCGGTGCGGGGCGAGGCATCGGACGGGCCTACGCCCTGCTGCTGGCCGAGCGGGGCGCCAGCGTGGTGGTCAACGACCTGGGCGGCTCCATCGAAGGCACCGGCAGCGACGCGGCGCCGGCCGAAGAGGTCGTTGCGGCCATCGCCGCCCTCGGTGGCCTGGCCGTGGTTGACACGAGCGACGTCTCGAGTGCCGACGGCGCGCAAACGCTGGTGGACGAGGCGGTCGGACAGTTCGGCCGTCTCGACATTCTCATCAACAACGCCGGCATCATGCGCTGGGCCGCCTTCCCCGAGGCCGACGAGGACAACCTGGACGCGCACCTGGCCGTCCACACGGTCGGCTCGTTCAACACGGCGCGCGCCGCTTGGCCGCACATGGTCGAGCAGGGCTACGGCCGCATCGTCATGACCACCTCGAGCGGCGTCTTCGGCCTGCCCAACAACATCTCCTACGCCACCGCCAAGGCCGCCGTGATCGGGCTGACCCGCAGCCTGGCCGTCGGCGGGGCCAAGCGCGACATCCGGGTCAACCTCATCGCGCCCGCCGCCATGACCCGGATGGCCGGGGGCGCCGGTCCCGTGGGCATGGATCCCGAGCTAGTGGCGCCGATGGCCGCCTACCTGGCCCACGAGGAGTGCCCCGTCAGCGGCGAGATATACGCCGCCGGCGCCGGTCGCTTCGCCCGCATCTTCCTGGCGTCCACGGCCGGCTACGTGCACCCAGGACCCGGCGCCACCATCGAGGACGTCGCCGCGCACTGGTCTGACATCAACGACGAGGACGGCTACTGGATCCCGCCGAACCTGATGGGTTGGTCGGCCGCCTTCATGGAGCACCTCGATTCCGAGAAGTGAGAGCGCCAGTTCCTACGGGAGCTCGCCAAGGATCTCGATCAGCTCTTCCTTGCGGTAGCCGTGGTGCCGGGCATACTCGAGCAGCGACCTCGCCCTTTCGATGACGGCGCTCTTCTCTGCGGTCCCGGCGACAGTGACGCCTCGGCCGCGTCGGAACTCGAGCAAGCCCTCGTCGCGCGAGTAGCCGCAGGGCGCGCAGCGCCGTGTTGGGGTTGACGTCGAGGACCGCGGCCAGGTCCTTTGCCGGGGGCAGTCGATCACCCGGGCCCGCTTCGCCGTCCGCGATGGCGCGTCGGATCTGCGCTGCGACTTGGTCGTGGAGGGCGACCCCCTCCGAGCGGTCGACCTTGACACGCAACATGATGCTAGCCATAGTAGCACTATGAAGACCGAGGTCCAGCCGGCCGACGCGCCATCGCAACCGATCGAGGTGCTGATACCGGAAGCACGCGCGCACCAGCGACGGCGCTACACACGCACAGGCGTCGCGATGGTCATCACCGCGCTCGTGCTGGCTGCCCTGATCGCAGCTGTCGTGGCCCTCTGGGGAGGTTCCGCCGGCGGCAAGTCGCAGGCCAGCCCACCACTTGCCACCGCAACTGCCCGCGTGACGGGCCGGGTCGACTTCCGCCCCGTCCTGTGTCTCGTCCCGCTCTATGCGCCAAGCGGACCGACCCAAGTGACCCTCGGCGCCTCGTCGTGCAGCGCGGCCAGCGCCATGACCGCGCAGAACTTGGACGTCCAGCCGATCCAGTCGTCGGCGGGATTCAGCTCCGACCTTGGCGCCGTCCCGCTCGACTCGGCTCTGACGGGCGTGCCTTCGACCACGCCTTCGGCCGACAAGGCGGCGGCGACCGTCTTGCTGCCCGAGGTCATACCCCCGGGCCACCAAGGTGACGTGCGCTACCTCCTCGGCCCAGCGCAGATGAGCAGTGCGTCCATTGCGTCCGCGCGGGTTGTCAGGACCTCCTACGGGGCCTGGGTCGTGGACTTCACGACGAAGAACGGCGCGTTGTGGGACAAGGTGACGCAGCAGAACTTCCACCAGGAGCTCGCCATTGAGCTCGATGGCGTCGTGTACTCGGCGCCCCTGATCCAGCCCGCCCAGCGCAGCTTCAGCAGTTTCGACGGTCAGGGAGAAATCTCTGGCACCTTGACCAAGGCGCAGGCCATGCGCCTGGCCGCTGCCATGGAGCCACACCGGGGATCCTGACGAAGAGTTACTCCTCGAGCAGGTCGGGCTCCTCGGCGACGATCTGGTCGTAGAGCGGCTGGAACTGGGCCCAGCCGGCGCGGTGGCTCCCGGTTTGCTGCTGCGTCACTTCGGCCACGTCGGGGCGAATCAGGACCGGTGTGCCCGCGGCCTCGGCCAACAGCTGGGCCTGGCAACTGCGCTCCATGGTGATGAACCACCATGCCGCCTCGTCCACGGTGCGGCCCACCGTGAGCAACCCGTGGTTGACCAGGATGGCGGCCTTGTTGGACCCGAGGGCGTGCGCGATGCGCTTGCCCTCCTCGATCTCGACCACCGCTCCGGTGTAGTCGTCGAACACCACGTGGTCCTCGTAGAAGGCGCAGGCGTCCTGGGTCAGTGGGTCGAGGGGACGGTGCAGGATCGACCAGGCCTTGCCGTACACCGAGTGCGCGTGGGCGGCGGACACGACATCGGGGTGCGCCGCGTGGATCTGCGAATGGATGACGAACGCGGCCAAGTTCAAGGGCCAGGTGCCCTCGACCACTTCGCCTTGGTGGTTCACCAACAAGAGATCCTTCACGCGGATCTGCCGGAAGTTCATGCCGACGGGATTGACCCAGAAGTGGTCGGCGCGCTCGGGGTCGCGGGCGGTGATGTGGCCGGCCGTGCCTTCGCTGAAGCCGAACTTCCCGAACAGACGGAAGGCGGCGGCCAGCCGTTGCTTGCGATACCGCCGCTCGTCCTCCACGTTGTCGAACTTGGGGAACTTGTGCGGCACGCGCTCGGAGGCCATCACCACAGTGTACGGGTCTTTGTACCGATCAGTCCATAGGATGTCCGTCGTGGACTTCTCCCTGAACGAACCCGAGCGCGAGTTGGTGGGGCTGTGCCGCGACTTCGCCCAGAACGAGATCGCCCAGCGGGCACCCGCCGCATGGGAGGAGGCGCGCTGCCCGACCGACCTGCTGCGCGAAATGGGGAAGCTGGGCCTGCTCGGCATGCTCGTTCCCGAGGAGTGGGGCGGCAT
This sequence comes from uncultured Acidimicrobiaceae bacterium, assembly GCA_963807775.1. GTDB lineage: Bacteria > Actinomycetota > Acidimicrobiia > Acidimicrobiales > RAAP-2 > Bog-473. The sequence goes on from CAWECY010000002.1 coordinate 51,994, forward strand.
CGGAATGTCGACGGTCGGCTTCGTCGCCGCCATGGAGCAGATCGGGCTGGCCGACCAGTCGGTCGCCGCCGCCTGGCAGGCGCACGTCACGATCGGCTCACTGCCGCTGTTTCTCTTCGGCAACGACGCGCAGCGTGAGCGTTGGCTGCGGCCCCTGGCCGAGGGACGCGCGCTCGGTGCCTTCGGCCTGACCGAGCCCGACGCCGGTTCCGACACCCGCGGCATCCGCACCACGGCGGAGCGGTGCGACGGGGGCTGGGTGATCAACGGACGCAAGACTTTTATCTCCAACGCCGGCACCGACATGTCCTTCGGCGTCACTCTGTTGGCGCGTGTGGGCGATGGCGAGAGCGGGACGCAGCGCTACGCCAGCTTCGTGGTGGAGAGGGACACGCCGGGCTTCACCACGGGACCGAAGATGCGGGGCATCGGCTGGCGCGGCCTGGACACGCGAGAGCTCTACTTCGACGACGTCTCGGTGCCCGACGACCATCTGGTCGGCGACCCCGACATGGGGCTGAGCCAGTTCCTGCGCACCCTCGAAGTCGGCCGTATCTCCATCGCCGCGCTCTCGTTGAGCCTGACGCAGGCCGTGCTCGATCTGGCGACCGACTACGCCCGTCAGCGGGTGCAGTTCGGCCAGCCCATCTCCCAGTTCCAGGCGGTGCAGTTCAAGCTGGCCGACATCGCCACCGAGCTGGAGGCGGCCCGCTGGCTCACGTACCGGGCCGCCGCGTTGCGCGACGCCGGCCAGCCCTTCTTGAAGGAGGCGGCCATGGCCAAACTGAAGGCCAGCCGGCTCGCCGTGTGGGCGGCGTCGGAGGCGGTGCAGATCCACGGCGGGCTGGGCTACATGCTCGACACCCCGGTCGCCCGCTTCTACTGCGACGCCAAGGTGCTCGAGATCGGGGAGGGCACCAACGAGATCCAGCACCTGGTGATCGCCCGCGCGCTCGGCTGCTGAGCTCTCAGATTTCGTCACTTGAAGATCCGGAGCTGAGGCTGCGTCGCGCCCGGCGGTTACCGGCCGGTGGCCCGCGCGCCGATGGCCCGCGCGCCGGTCAGGACTGACCCAGGTACTCCGATTCGAGCACCAGGTCCTTGAGGAGGGTCTGATACTCGACGTGCGTCGAGTGCTCGGTGGTACGCCACAGCGTGCCTTCTTCGGCCTGCATGTAGGCGCGGTACTTGGGTGCGCCCGGGATCTTCACGTTGTCGGCCACGACCACCGATCCCTCGTGCAGCCACCCCCTCTTCAACAGGCTCTCGAGGTCCGAGAGGTAGGCCGCCTTGTCGTGGTCGATGAACACGAAGTCGAGGTTCTCCTCGGCGAAGCCGTGCTCGTCAGATAGGCGGTCCAGTGTCGTCCCTCCATCCCCCAGGGACCCGACGACCGCCGTGACCACGTCGGCGACGCCGGCGTGGTCCCAGATCCGCCGAGCGATCTCTGCGTTCGCTGCGGCGAACTCGATCGACCACAGATGCGCACCAGGCGGCATTACCCGCGCCGTGCGCAGGGCGCTGTACCCGCAGTAGGTACCCAGCTCCAACAGGCGGCTGGGCTGCGCGCGCGTTATCGCCGTATCGAGGATGAGGCCCTTCTCGTCGCCGACGTTCATCATGATGCTGCGCTGGTAGCAGAACTCGTCCACGGCGCGGATGGCGTCACTGACATCGCCCGGACGCGCATGGACGAGCACGTAGTCGGCCAGGGCGTCCTCCCGCCCGTCCCCCACCTGCCAATCGCGGATCAGGTGCCTCATGCCGAAGGCCATTCGCAGGGCCGACCAGCGCAGGAACGGCACTCTCCTGCCGCCAGCCTCCAAGAGGCTTTTCATCCTGAGCTCCTTCCTAGGACGCCGTGAGGGACAACCCGGGGCGACCGTATCAGGGGAAAAACTCGGCACCGCGGGACCCGCTATGCCGGCGGACGCATTGGGCCTAGGCGAAACTCAGACGGCGACCAGGCGGCGGATGGTCGCCGCGATGTCGGCGCGATCGGGCAGCCAGGCCTGTTCGAGCTCGGGCGCATAGGGCGGCGGGGTGGCGGCGGCACCGACCCGCTCGATGGGCGCATCGAGCGTCCAGAACCCCTCGCGGGCCACGGTGGCCGCGATCTCGGCGCCGATGCCGAACGGCACGACCGCCTCGTGCGCGATGAGCAGCCGGCTGGTCTTCTCCACCGACTCGAGCACGGGCGCCAGATCGAGCGGCGCGACGGTGCGCAGGTCGATGACCTCCACCGAGATGCCGTCGGTCGCCAGCTCCTCGGCGGCCGCGATCGCCTCGTGCACCATGCGCGACACCGACACGACGGTGACGTCGGTGCCCGGGCGGACCACGGCCGAGCGCCCGAGGGGGACGAGGTGGTCGGCCGGCGGTTCGGGCCCCTTCATGCCGTAGAGGAGACGGTTCTCGATGAAGACGACGGGGTTGGGGTCCTCGATGGCGGCGCGCAACAGCCCGTAGGTGTCGGCCGGCGTCGACGGCATCACGACGGTGAGCCCGGGGATGTGGGCCAGCAGCGCCTCGAGGCTCTGGGAGTGCTGGCTGCCCGAGGAGCGCCCGGCGCCGAACTGGGTGCGCACGGTCAGGCTCATCTGTGCCGCGCCGCCTGTCATGAACGGGAGCTTGGCCGCCTGGTTGAGCAGCTGGTCGAAGCAGACGCCGAGGAAGTCGAGGTACATGACCTCAACCACCGGGCGTAGCCCGGCCATGGCCGCCCCGACGGCGACACCGACCACGGCGGTCTCGGATATGGGGGTGTCGCGCACCCGGTCGCCGAAGCGCTCCCGCAGGCCGCGGGTGAGGCCGAACACGTTGCCGCCCTCGCCCACGTCGACACCGGCCACGAAGACGCGGTCGTCGGCGGCCAGCTCCGACTCGAGCGCGGCGCGGATGGCGTCCATGGTCCGGTACACGGGCGCGTCGGCCGGTGGTGGGGGCGGCTCGCCGAGAGGCGCGCGGTCGCGCGTCACGAAGTCGAAGAGGGTGGAGGCGGACGGCGGGGCGAGGTCGCGGGCACGGGCAACGGCCTGGTCGAGCTGCTCGGTAACGGACGACGCCTGCGCGTCGAGCTCCTCGTCGCCCACGCCGGCCTCGACGAGGCGGAGGCGGTGCAGGAGGAGCGGGTCGCGCTCCTGCCACTCCTCGAGCTCGTCGGCGGTGCGGTAGCGCTGCGGGTCGCCCTCGTAGTGGCCGTGCCAGCGGTAGGTGTGGGCCTCCACCACGGCCGGACCGAGGCCGGTGCGGGCGGCCGCGACGACGTCCCGCATGGCCGTCGCCGTGGCCACCACATCGTTGCCGTCGACCTCGGTGTAGGGCAGCGCGTAGCCAGCGGCGCGGTGCTCGAGCGTGGCCGCGTGCTGCGCCGAGGCGGCGGAGAACTCGGAGTAGCCGTTGTTCTCGCAGAAGAAGACGGCCGGCACGTGCCAGACAGCGGCCAGGTTCAGCGCCTCGTGGAACGCACCCTGCGCCGCCGCGCCGTCGCCGAAGAAGGCCACGGCCACGCCGTCGTTGCCGCGCAGCTGGGCCGCGGTGGCGGCGCCGACGGCGATGGGGAGTCCGGCGGCCACGATGCCGTTGGCGCCGAAGATGCCGAGCGTGGGGTCGGCGATGTGCATGGAGCCGCCACGGCCGCGGTTCGTGCCCTCGTCGCGGCCCATGAGCTCGGCGAACATGGGGAGCGGATCGAGGCCCTTGGCCAGGCAGTGACCGTGACCGCGGTGCGTCGACGTGATCACGTCGTCGGGGCGGAGTGGCCAGGAGGCACCGACGGCCGATGCCTCCTGCCCGATGGAGAGGTGCACGAAGCCGGGCACCAGCCCGTCGCGGTAGAGCTCGGCCACGCGCTCCTCGAAACCGCGGATGAGCAGCATGCGGCGCTGCATCTCGAGCAGGTCGGCGGTGGTCAGCGGGTCGGGGCCAGCGTCGCCTGGAGTCACGGTCGTGTACTGTACTGACCGGTACAAGTCGGAGCGTGATGACCGTCCAGATCGAAATTCCTGACGTATTTCCCGCCTCCGGCGCGGTGTCCGGCAAGCGCGTCGTCATCACCGGGGCGGGCCGGGGGCTGGGGACGCTGCTCGCCCATGCCTTCTCGGCGGCCGGTGCCTCGGTGGCGCTGGTGGCCCGGACCGAGCGAGACCTCAAGGCGGTGGCCGGGGCGTTGCCCGGGCCCTCGCTCGTCGTGGCGGGCGACGTCACCGACGAGGACGTGAACGAGTCAGTAGCCGACGCCGTCGTGGCCGAGTGGGGCGGGTTGGACGTGTGGATCTGCAATGCCGGGATCTCGCCGGTGGTGGCCGGACCGCGCCAGACCGAGGCCGGGATCTGGCGCCGCGTGCTCGAGGTCAACCTGACCGGAGCCTTCCTGGGCGCCCGCGCCGCTGCCCGGGTGATGGGCGCGGGCGGGGGCGGGCGGCTCATATTCACCGGGTCGGTGCTCGGGGAGCGCCCGCGCCAGGGGCTGAGCGCCTACAGCGCATCGAAGGCAGGCCTGACGGGGTTGGCCAAGAGCCTGGCGTTGGACCTGGCGCCGGCGGGCATCACGGTCAACGTCGTGGCGCCGGGCTGGTTCGACTCGCCGCTGGCCGAGGGCTGGAAGCGTCGGCCCGAGCTGGCTGAGACGATCACCGGGCACACGGCCCTGGGGCGGTGGGGTGCAACGACGGACCTGGCCGGCGCGTATCAATTCCTGGCCTCGGACGCGGCGAGTTTCATCACCGGGGCGGTGCTGACGGTCGACGGCGGGTACCTCCTCGTATGACGGCCGGTGCGGGTGCTGGTGCGGCGGGTCGGGTCGTCGCCATCACCGGCGCGGGCGGCGCGCTGGGCTTGGCGGTGGCGCGCCGGCTCGGGAGTGAGCCGGGCACGTCACTCGTGCTGAGCGATGTGGCGGAGCCGTCGCTGGCGGCGACGGTGGCCGCGATCGGCGAGACGGGGGCGCCGGTGGCGACCCTGCCGGCCGACGTGAGCGACGCCGCGCAGGTCGAGGCGGTGGTGGCGCTGGCGGTCGAGCGCTTCGGCCGACTCGACGTCCTGGTCAGCAACGCCGGCGTGCTGGCGCCGAACGGCCGCATCCACAACCTGTCGGGCGAGGACTGGGAGCGCTCCTTCCGCATCAACGTGCTCGGCGCCGTCAACGGCATCCGCGCCGCGGTGGGTGTGATGCGGCCGCAGGGCTCGGGGTCGATCATCCTGACGGCATCGGTGGCCGGCCTGACGGCGTGGTCGCACTCGGCGCCGTACTGCGCCACCAAGGCCGCCGTGATTTCGCTGGCCAAGGTGGCCGCGGTGGAGTACGCCCGCGACGGCATCCGGGTCAACTGCGTCTGTCCGGGGACGTTCCGCTCGGCCATCCACGACGGGCTGCCCGAGTCGGCTCTCGACGCCATCGCCGAGCGGCACCCCCTCGGGCTGGGCACCGCGGGCGACCTGGCGGGGGCGTACGCGTATCTGGCCGGGGACGAGTCCCGCTGGACGACGGGCGCGGCGCTGGTGATCGACGGCGGTTACTCGGCCCCGTGAGCTCCCGGGGCGGCGATGCCCTGCATGAAGATGTCGGCGAAAGGCTTGGCCACCGAGCGGGCGGTCAGGCGTCCGCCGGGTTTGAGCCACAGGTAGGTGTAATTGTGCATGCCGAGCCACGCCCGGGCGGTCAGCCATGGGTCGATGTCGCGGAACGCGCCCGACTCGACGCCGGCGCGCAGCACCGCCTCCACCCGGCTTTCGTACTCGCGCCGCCGCACGCGGAAGCGCTCGGCGCGCTCGCCGGTCAGGGCGGGGAACTCATGGAGGAAGACCCAGACGTGGTCGGGGTAGCGGTGAATGACATCGAGCAGTTCCTCGCCGAGGCGGGACAGCTGTTGCGAGGGCGGTCCGCCCTCTTCCATTACCCGGTCGGCGCCGAGCAGGACCTCGTCCATGACGCGGTCGTGGATGGCGGCCAGCAGCTCCTCCTTCGAGCCGATGTAGTGGTAGAGCGCCCCCTTGCCGAGGTCGTTGGCGGCGCAGAGCTCCATGATCCCCGTGGCGTGATAGCCGCGCCGGGCGAAGACCTGGGCCGACGTGTCGACGATGGCCTGGCGACGCTGCTCCCACTTGGGACCGCGCCGAGACTCACCATTCGCCCCTGGGCTCACGCCAGCGACGCTAGTGGGATACGGGCCAGTATTCGGGGAGGAGGTCACGGTTGGGGATGAGAGCGGACGTCAACTGGTTCGGGGTGCTGGCGCATCATGCCGAGCGCTCGCCCGAGAAGGCTGTCACGGTGTTCGAGGGCGAGACGACCAGTTATGCGCAGATGGCGGCGTCAGCCGTGGCGCTGGCCGGCGGGCTGCACGAGCGGGGGGTAGGCCCGGGCGACGTGGTCGGCCTCTTGTCGTACAACTGCCCGGAGTTCCTGCAGACGATCTTCGCCGCCAACTACCTCGGTGCCGTGGCCATGCCGATCAACTGGCGGCTGGCGGCGCCGGAGGTGCGCTACATCCTGGAGCACTCCGAGGCCCGGGCGCTGGTGTGCGACGAGGCGCTGTGGGAGCTGGCCGGACAGGCGACCGAGGGCCTGGGTGGCGCACTTGTGCGGACGTGCATCGGGGGCGGGGTCGGGGGCGGTGGTGGCGGTGGGACGTCATGGGCCGAGCTGGTGACTGGTGGCGCCGTGTCACCGGTGCGGGTGCTGACCGAGGCCGACGACGTGCACCGCCTCATGTACACCTCGGGCACCACGGGCCGGCCCAAGGGCGTGATGCTCACCCACGCCAACCTGGCCTGGAAGAACCTGGCCCACATCGTCGAGTTCGGTTTCACCGAGGCCGACCTGGGCCTGGCCTGCGGCCCGCTCTACCACGTGGGCGCGCTGGACCTGACGACGACGTCGCTCATCGCCGCCGGTTCCACCGTCATCGTCCACCGCGTCTTCGATGCCGCCGCTGTGGTCGACGAGCTTGAGCGGTCGCGCGTCACCACGGTGTGGCTGGCGCCGGCCATGGTCAACGCCATCATGGCCCTGCCCGACGTGGAAGCGCGCGACCTGTCGTCGGTGCGGGTGATCATCAACGGCGGCGAGAAGATGCCGATCCCGCTCATAGAACGGATCGGGCGCACGTTCCCCTCGGCCTGGTTCGCCGACGCCTACGGCCTGACCGAGACCGTCTCCGGCGACACGTTCTTGGACCGGGACAGCATGGTGACCAAGCTGGGCAGCGTCGGCCGGGCCTGCCTGCACCTGGAGGTTCAGGTGTGGGACGAGGAGGGCCGACCGCTGCCGCCGGGGGAACGGGGCGAGATCGTGCTGCGCGGCCCCAAGGTCTTCAAGGGCTACTGGCGCGACCCCGAGGCCACGGAGCGGGCCTTCGCCGGCGGTTGGTTCCACACGGGCGACATCGGCGTGCTGGACGAGGACGGGTACCTTTATATCGTCGACCGCCTCAAGGACATGATCGTGTCGGGCGGCGAGAACATTGCCGGCTCGGAGGTGGAGCGCGTCCTGTACGAGCACGCCGCCGTGCTCGAAGTGGCGGTCGTGGGCCGGCCCGACGAGCGCTGGGGCGAGGTGCCGGTGGCCTTCGTGGTGCTGCGCGAGGGGCAGACGGCCACTGGTGATGAGCTGCTGGCGCACTGCCGCGATCAATTGGCCAGGTTCAAGGTGCCGAAGGACGTCACCTTCCTGGACGCGCTGCCACGTAACCCCTCCGGCAAGGTGCTCAAGCGGGACCTGCGGGCGCAGGGGTGAGAGCGAACGGGCGGGGACGAGTGGCGCTGCTGTGAGCGGGCCGGCAGATCCACGCCAGGTGTGGGCGCAGTCGTTCGGCTCGGACGCCGAGCGCTACGACCGGACCCGACCCCGCTACCCCCAGCAGATGGTGGAGCGGATCGTGGCCGCGAGCTCGGGCACCGACTTCCTCGACGTCGGGTGCGGTACCGGCATCGCCGCCCGGCAGTTCCAGGCGGCCGGCTGCCGTGTGCTCGGGATCGAGGTGGACCCCCGCATGGCCGAAGAGGCGCGCCAGTTCGGGCTGGAGGTGGAGGTGGCGCCGTTCGAGGAATGGGACAGCGCCTGGCGGACCTTCGACGGCGTAGTGGCGGGGCAGGCCTGGCACTGGATCGACGCCGTCGCCGGAGCGGCCAAGGCGGCGCAGGTGCTGCGCGCAGGGGGGCGGCTGGCCGTGTTCTGGAACGTCTTCCAACCGCCACCCGGGGTGGCGGCGGCCTTCTCGGCGGTCAACCAGCGCGTGCTGACCGGACCGTTGGCCAACTCGTGGTCGCGGCCGGCGCTCGAAGGATACGCCCCGCTGTTCGCCAAGGCGGCCGACGGGGTGCGCCAGGCGGGCGGCTACGGCGACGTCGAGGAGTGGCGCTACGAGTGGGACTGGCCCTACACACGTGACACCTGGCTGGACCAGGTCCCGACGTTCGGCGGGCACTCCCAGCTCCCGCCGGAGAAACTTGAGGAGTTGCTGGTCGGCCTTGGGGAGGCGGTCGACGCCGTCGGGGGCAGCTTCACCATGGCGTACACGACGGTGGTGGTGACGGCGGTGCGCGCCGACGGCACGTAAGGGGCTGGAGCTGATTGCGCAGACGCTTGCCGCCAGCGAGCCTCAGAGAGTCGGACTCGAATCAGCGGACACGATGGCGGTAACTGTCTTCCGCCCGAGGCCAGAAACTTCGGCGAGCTGTCGGATGGACGCGCCGGCACGGTGCGCAACGCGAATCATGTCGTCGCGCATCTGAGCCTCTTTGGCCGCTCTCTCCACGCTCAGGCCGACAACGACGAGGGATGCACCGACTTCGCCGCTCTCGCTACCACGGAACTTGTCCATGGCGGCCATGGCGGCCGAGACGTCGGTTTCCGTGTAATTCATCGTTCCTCCCGCAGGGCAAGTGCCAGCTTGTCCCGAATTGCCATGAGGAGCGGGAGTCGTGGCGACACTTCAGCCCTGGCCTCGGCGTCGTTGAGATGCGCCAAAGTCATGGCCAGGAGCTCAAGTGCCTCGATTCGTTCGAACTCGACGCTCAGCACCGGTTCAATTGTAGCCAGTCCTGGTCCATATCGGACCACGACGATCGGTTACGACAGGAATCGGGCCCCGGCGGGCGCTACGCCTGGCCGCTCCGGGTGGAGCAACTCGGCCAACAACTCGACCCCGTCGACCACGCGCGGCCCGGGCCGAGAGAAGTAGGCGTTGGCGTCCACGGCGACGGTGCGACCGAGCATCGACGCCTCCGGGCGATCCAAGAATGCGGCGGCCTGCTCCACGGCGCCGGCGAGGTCGAAGCCGCACGGGCTGAAGACGGTGAGGTCGATCTTCTCTGCGACGATTTCCTCCCACGTGACCCGGCGCGACCGTTCGCGGGCGGTGGCCAGCACCGGCTCGCCACCGGCCGCCTCCACCATTTCGGGCACCCAATGGCCGGCGTTGAACGGCGGGTCCGGCCACTCGAGCACGAAAACACGCGGTCGGGCGCGGCCCTCCACCCGGCGGCGCACCGCAACGACGCGGCTCCGCAGGTCCGCCATCAATGTGGCAGCCGCCTCTTCGGTGCCGGTGGCCCGCCCGACCTGCCCGATGCAGTCGATCACCTCGTCGAGCCCTTCGGGGTCCAACGACACGACATCGGCCGTGCAGCCGATCACGCGCAACGCCTCCTCGACGGCGCCCGACGGGACGGCGCAGACCTGGCACAGGTCCTGGGCGAGGATCACGTCGGGGCCGATGGTCCGGATCCGGGCGTCGTCGAGGGTGTAGATCGATTCACCTGCCCCGATGCGAGCGCTCACGTCGGCATCGATCTGGGCCGCGCTCGGCGACCCCTCGGTGTCAAGGGCTGTCCCCGACACAACGGGAACGGAGCGGGCGGCCGGTGGGTAATCGCACTCGAAGCTCACGCCGGCCAGTTGATCGCCGATGCCCAGGGCGAACACGATCTCGGTGGCCGACGGCAGCAACGAGACGATCTTCATTGTTGACCATTCTGCTTGACGGGGAGGAGGAATGGGCGGCCCGGGTGCGCCGGCTGGGCCGCCTGCCACAGCCGTGTTACCGTGAACCCCGCCACAAAGGCATGCAGTAACTGCCCGCGAGGGGAAGCCGGTGAAAAACCGGCGCTGGTCCGCAACCGTGAGCGGTGCGCCCACTGGGCGACATCGTGCAGCCGGGATACCTCAGGGCAGCTGAGTTCCCATCTGTCGAGACACAAGGACCGGGGCTCGGTGTGACCCCGTGCGAATCGGAGTTTTCCGGGCTGAGGTCCGGGAAAGCGAGCACGTATGCACACCATCATCCGTACCTGGCGAGGCTTCGTCGCAACGATGTCTGCCGCCGTTCTGGCGCTGATACTGGCCACGACCGGCCTGAGCCCCAACGCCGCGGGTGCCAGCACTGCGTCACCGACGCTGCCTCAGGTCCCGGTCGCCGTCGCGGCCGCCCAATGGCTGACCGGACAGTTGGCGCCGGGCGGGTACATTTCCGGCTCCGGCGGCTTGTCGCTCACCGTCAGAGCCTTCTCGCGTTGGCGGCGGCCAACGTCGACCTGCCACTGGCCCGCACCGGCCTGGCCTACATGGAGCAGAACTTCGAGTCCTACGTCGACGTGGACGGCAGCGACGGCCCCGGGCAGCTCGCCTACCTCATCCTGATGGCACACTCGTTGGGCGCCGATCCCACCAATTTCGGCGGGACCAACCTGGTCACCCGTCTGCTGGCCACCGAGCAGACGAGCGGGCCCAACGCGGGTCTCTTCGGGACCGACCAGCAGCTCACCGATGAATACGTCGGGACCTACGACCAGGGTCTCGTTCTTGCCGCGCTCAAGGCAGCCGGCGTAACCGCCCCGGCGGCGACGGTCACGTGGTTGCAGCAGCAACAGTGCCCGAACGGCGGATGGTCACTTCCCGACTCCGCCCAGAACGTGTGCAACGGCGACCCGGGGGCAGGCAATGGGCCCGACACGAACTCGACCTCGTTCGCGCTGCAGGGGCTGGTCGCGCAAGGCGGGATGACGCCGTCCATCGAAGCGAGCGCGCTGACCTTCCTCAAGACCGGTCAGAACGCCGACGGCGGATGGGCCTATGACCCCAACGCCCCGGACAACCAGCAGACCAGCGACCCCGATTCCACCTCCGAGGTGATCCAGGGACTGCTGGCCCTGGGCCTGTCGCCCGACGGCGCGCAATTCAACGTCGGCGGGAACACCCCGACCTCCCTGTTGCTGACGTTCAAGGTGACCGTGGCTCCCGACACGGGAGCGTTCTCTTCACCGTTCGGGTCTCCCACTACGGGGGACTTGTACGCCACGTCCCAGGCGGTCCCCGCACTGATGGGTGTGAGCTTCCCCTTCGGCCCCTCGGGTGCCGCCTACTGGCTAACTGACTCGGACGGCGGCATCTTCGGTTTCGGCGGTGCACCCGTCTACGGCGCGCTCAGCAACGACACGTTGAACAAGCCGGTCGTCGGGGTCGCCTCGACGATCAACGGAGGCGGGTACTGGCTGGCGGCGTCGGACGGCGGCGTGTTCGGCTTCGGCGACGCCAACTACATGGGCGGCATGGGTGGCAAACCCCTCAACAAGCCGATCGTGGGCATCGCGTCGGGCGTCGAGGGCGCCGGCTACTGGATGGTTGCCTCCGACGGAGGCGTGTTCAACTACGGCACCTCGGGGTTCTTCGGCTCGCGAGGCGGCCAGCCGCTCAACGCGCCCGTCCTTGGGATCGCCTCGACGCCCGACGGCGGTGGCTACTGGCTGGTGGCGTCCGACGGCGGCGTGTTCAACTACGGCGACGCGGGCTTCTTCGGCTCCATGGGTGGCAAGCACCTCAACGCGCCCATCGTCGGGATCGCCTCCACGCCTGACGGGGGCGGCTACTGGCTGGTGGCCTCCGACGGCGGTGTGTTCGCGTTCGGCGATGCCGGGTTCTACAACTCCATGGGTGGCCAGCCGCTCAACGCGCCCATCGTCGGTTTGTCGTCCACGCCCGACGGGGGCGGCTACTGGCTGGTGGCCGCCGACGGTGGCGTGTTCAACTTCGGCGACGCCATCTTCTCGGGGTCCATGGCCCCCTACGGGGTGCGCAACATCGTGGGCCTGGCACCGAGCGCCACCTGAACCATGCGGTCCCGCCTGCACGCCGGGCTGCTTGCTGCTGCAGGTCTCGTCGCCGGGGGTCTGGCCGTCGCCACACTCCCGGCGGAACCGGCGGTGGCTAGTGACCAGGTGTGCGAGGGGATCGTGATCGACTACGGAACTCTCTCGGGCGCGCCGTCTCCCCTCGCACAGGGGGCGCAGGTGGCGCCCGGCACCAGTGACCTCGAGGCGCTGAACACGGCGCGTGACACCGTCGAGCAGAACGACTCGGGACTGGTCTGCACCATCAACAACCAGCCGGTAAACGGGTTGGCGAACTGCACGGCGACGTCGGGCTCCGACTATTACTACTGGTCCTACTGGCAAGGGAATCCCTACACCAACGCCTGGACGTACGCCGAGATCGGGCCGGCAGAGCACCCGGTCAGCGCCGGGCAGACCTACGTCCAGGGCTGGAGTTACCAGAACCCGGGGCCGAGCGGGCCGGGTGCGACCAAGCCGTCGATCACACCGGCGGCGGCGTTCGCGCAGGGGTGTCCCGGCGTGACGCCCGTGGCGCCGTCGAGCGGCGGAGGGAGCGGCTCCGGAGGGAGCGGCTCGGGTTCGGGTGGCTCAACGCCGACGACCGCCGCGCCGACACCAACCCCGACCACCACGGCGACGACCGTGGCCACGGCTCCGGCGGCGACGCCGTCCGCCACGTCAGGCGGCGCACACGTCTCCGGCACGACGACGACCGCGACGCGGGCGGCGAACGGGACGGCTCCACCTGGTACGTCCGAGTCGACGTCGACCACCACAACTGCCCTTGGCGGGAGTACATCGTCGAAAGCTAGGACGGCAACGGCCAAGTTGGCCGCCTCTGACGCCGGCTCAGCAGGCCAGTCGGGGGGCAATCCGGCGCTGCCCATCGTCATCGTGGCCGTCCTCATCGCCCTGCTCGGCGCCGCGGCCTGGTTCCGCTGGCGACGCCGGCCGGGGGAGGAATGAACGGCGGTCGTCTGCGCCGCCCGGTGCATCCGCTGGCCTGGTGGGCCTGGGCGGCCTGCCTGGCGGTATCCGCCATGCGGACCACGGATCCCAACCCGTTCCTTCTCCTCCTCATCGGCGCCGTCGCCTGCTTCGTCGCCGCCAGTTGTCGGGGCAACGCGCCCTGGTCGAGATCACTGAGCCTCTTCCTCCGCATCGGCGTGGTCGTCATCGTCATCCGGGTGGTGATAGAGATCCTCTTCGGCCAGCGCGGTGTGCCTGGTCACGTGCTCTTCACCCTGCCCCAGGTGCCGCTGCCGTCGTGGGCGGCGGCGGTCAGCATCGGCGGTGCGGTCACACTTGGAGTCGATCCTCACGGCCGCCGTCCTCGGGCTGCAGATCGCGGTGATCTTGCTGTGCTTCGGCGCGGCGAATTCGCTCGCCAGTCCCTACCGGCTGCTGCGCTGCCTGCCGGCCGTGCTGTACGAGACGGGCGTGGCGGTCACGGTGGCGTTGTCGTTCACGCCAGAGCTGGTCGAGACCGTCTCGGCCGTGCGCCAGGCCCGGCGTCTGCGCGGCATCCCGTCCACGGGCTGCGTGGCATGCGTGGCGTCGCCGTTCCGGTCTTGGAGGGTGCGCTCGACCGCTCGCTGCAGCTGGCCACCAGCATGGACGCCCGGGGCTACGGGCGGCGCAACGAGACGGCCAATACGGTCGCGGGTGCTCGCCGTCGGGGCCACGGCGGTCGGGCTGTTGCTGGTCGCGGTCGGGCTCTACGGCGTCATCGACGCCGGATCGCTCTTCGGGCTGGGTCTGCCGATCCTGGCCGTGGCTGTCGTGCTGTGTGCGGTCGGCCTCGCCGTGGCGGGGCGCCGCATGCAGCGCACGCGCTACCGCCCCGACCGCTGGCGCGGGCCCGAGTGGGATCTTGACGTCCGGGCCTGGTCGCCGTAGGCGCCATGGCGTTGGCCCACGCGCTCGGACGTGCCGGGGGTGACGGTGTCCTTCGTCCCGTTGGCGTTGCCGCCGCTCCCGCTCTTACCCGTGGTGGGGATCCTGGTGGCCGCGTTGCCGGCCTTCATCGCTCCGCACCCGTCGGGCTACCGCCACGACCGGCCCGAACAGAGCTCCGAGCGTCGGCGGTCGGCATGATCCGGTTCGACCGGGTCTCCTTCACCTACACCGGTGCGGAACGGCCCGACCCTCAACGGGTCAGCCTCGACATTCCCGAGGGCGAGTTGTGCGTGGTCGTGGGCGAGACGGGAACCGGCAAGTCGACCTTGCTGCGGGCGATCAACGGGCTGGTGCCGCACTTCAGCGGCGGCACGCTCGGCGGGCACGGTCACGGTCGACGGCCGGACGACCAGGGACAACCGGCCCCGCGATCTGGCCGACGTCGTCGGCTTCGTCGGGCCAGAACCCGCTGGCCAGCTTCGTGACCGAGACGGTCGAAGACGAGTTGGCCTACACCATGGAGAACCTGGGTGTGCCCGCCGATGCCATGCGCCGACGCGTGGAGGACGCGGTCGACCTCCTGGGGCTGCAGGACCTGCGCGACCGGTCCCTGCGTGCGCTGTCGGGTGGCCAACAGCAGCGGGTGGCCATCGGCGCCGTGCTGACGGCCTCACCGCGGGTGCTGGTGCTGGACGAACCGACATCCGCCCTCGATCCGGCTGCGGCCGAGGAGGTTCTCAACGCGTTGGCCCGCCTGGTCCACGATCTCGGCCTGACCGTGGTCATGGCCGAGCACCGGCTCGAGCGCGTGCGTGCCCTTCGCCGACCGGATCGTGCTGGTGCCCGGCGGGGGGCGCCGCTCGTCGTCGGCCCGCCCGAGGTCATCATGCGCTCGTCCACGGTCGCGCCGCCGCTGGTGGAGTTGGGCCGCCTCGTCGGATGGGAACCGCTGCCTCTCTCCGTGCGCGACGCGCGGCGCCAGGCGGCCGCACTGCGCGAGCGCATGGCGCCGATGACGCCATGCCCGAGCCGGCGACGCGCCGGCGCCGACGTCGGTGGGCGCCGCGGCGGCGTCGCTGCGAAAGGTGTCCGTGCACTACGGACCGGTGGTGGCGCTCGACGGTCCGTCGACCTCGACGTGCGCCCGGGCGAGGTCACTCGTGCTCATGGGGAGGAACGGCTCGGGGAAGTCGACGTTGCTCAACGCCCTGTCGGGTGGTCGCGCCGCCGACGCGTGGCTCGGCCAGGGTGGACGGCGCCGACCCGCACCGGATCGAGCCCGCATGACCTCGTCCGCCAGGTCGGGTTGGTGCCCCAGGACCCCGGCCTCCTCCTCTACGGCGAGACCGTCTCCGCCGAATGCCACACCGCCGACCAGGCGTCGGAGCTGGAGGCGGGGACGACCCGGGCGCGCGCTGGAGCGGGTGCTGCCCGGCGTGCCGGCCGACCGCCACCCGCGCGACCTGTCCGAGGGACAGCGCCTGGCGCTGGCCCTGGCCATCGTGTTGGCGCCCGCACCGCGCTCCTGCTGCTCGACGAGCCGACGAGGGGCCTGGACTACCCGAGCAAGGACCGGCTCATCGGGGTCCTGCGCGAGCTGGCCGGGACGGTCACGCCGTAGTGCTGGCCACGCACGACGTGGAGCTGGCCGCTCGGGTAGCGGACCGGGCCGTCGTGTTGGCCGACGGCCAGGTCATCACCGACGGGCCCGCACGCGAGGTGGTCTGCCACTCGCCGGTCTTTGCCCCCCAGGTGGCCAAGGTCCTGGCCCCCGACGAGTGGCTGACGGTCGACGAGGTGCGGGCCGCACTCGGAGGCCGGTCCCGGCGTGACGGTCTCGGCCCTCACGGCGCATGGACCGGCCGAGCGTCACGTTCCCGGCCATCCGGCTGGGCCGCCGCTCGTCCGTCTTGCTCCTCGCTCACGACCGCGTTCGGCATCGCCGCCTTCGGCTGGCCGCTGCTGATCCATCAGCACGCCGGGGCCGAACACCGCCCACAGCGGCGACGCGCCCTGGATCTTCGTCGGCGCTCGTCCCGCTCCTCATTGGCCATCGTCATGGCCGAGCTGTCCGAGGGGGCGATCGACGCCAAGGCGGTCGCGCTGCTCGGGATCCTGGCCGCGTGCTTCGCCGCCCTGCGGGTCGCCAGCCCGGGCATCAACGGGTTCGAGCCCGAATGGTTCCTGCTCATCCTGTCGGCGCGGGTGTTCGGCCGCGGCTTCGGCTTCGTGCTCGGCGCCGTGGCGTTCTTCGCGTCGGCGCTGATCACCGGAGGCGTGGGGCCGTGGCTGCCGTTCCAGATGCTGGCCGCGGCGTGGGTCGGGTTCGGCGCCGGCTGCCTGCCGCCGGCCCGCGGGTCGCCGAGCGGCTGCTGCTTGGCCGGGTACGGCGCCGTGGCGGCCCTGGTCTACGGATTGCTCACCAACTTCTGGTTCTGGCCCTTCGTCGGCTCGGACACGACCTACTCGTTCGTGCCCGGGCCGGTGTGGTGGCGAACCTGCACCGGTTCATTCTCTTCGACCTCACCACGTCCATGGGCTTCGACCTCACCCGGGCGGTGACCTGCGCCGTCCTGATCCTGGTGCTGGGCCGGCCGGTGCTGGCGGCGCTGCGCCGCGCCTCGCGGCGGGCCGTGTTCGAGCCGGCGCCGGAGTTCGTCGAATGATCGGGAATCAAACAGGAGGCCCTTGCACGGCCTAATAGTTATAGTATAATAACTATTATGGTTGTACAAGAAATTGCACAGAGCGAGTTGAGCCGGCGTCGGCGCATCGGCGTGCTGCTCATCTGCTGCATGAGCCTGTTCATCGTCGGTCTCGACGTGACCATCGTCAACGTCGCGCTGCCCTCGATAGGCCGGGACTTCGGGTCCTCGGTGTCGGGCCTCCAGTGGACGGTCGACGCCTACTCGCTGGTGCTCGCCAGCCTGCTCATGCTCTCGGGGTCGATGGCCGACCGCTTCGGGCGCAAGCGCACCTTCGTGCTGGGACTGGTCGATCTTCTCCATCGGGTCGCTCCTGTGCAGTCTGGCCCCCGACCAGACCATGCTAGTGGTCTTCCGCATGGTGCAGGCCGTCGGCGGTTCGATGCTCAACCCGGTGGCGATGTCCATCATCACCAACACGTTCACCAATCCGAGGGAACGGGCTCAGGCGGTCGGCGTGTGGGCTGCCGTGGTCGGGGTGAGCATCGCGCTCGGCCCGGTGATCGGTGGCGTGCTGGTCACCTCGGTGGGGTGGCGCTCCATCTTCTGGATCAACATCCCGGTCGGACTGGCCGCCGTGGTGCTCACCCTGCGCTTCGTCCCCGAGTCGCGGGCGCCCAAGGCGCGCCGGATCGACGGCGTCGGGCAGGTGCTGGTCATAGCCCTCCTGGCTTCGTTGACCTACGGGATCATCGAGGCACCGGACCGGGGCTGGGGCTCCCCGGTCATCGTCACCGCCTTCGCCGTCTCCGTGGCGTCGCTCGTCGGACTGATCTCGTGGGAGCGGCGACGTGAGGAGCCCCTCATCAACCTCCGGTTCTTCCGATCGGTCCCGTTCTCCGGCGCGGCGATCACCGCCGTGGCGGCCTTCGCCACCCTCGGTGGCTTCCTGTTCCTCAACACGCTCTACCTCCAGGACGTCCGGGGGTTCTCACCCCTTCGTGCCGGCCTGTACACCCTGCCCATGGCGGTCATGACCATGGTGTTCGCCCCGATCTCGGGGCGGATCGTCGGCACCCGGGGGCCCCGCATCCCCTTGCTGGCGGCCGGTGCCGCTCTCACCGTGAGCTGCCTCATGCTCAGTCGGATCGGACCCACCACGTCCTTCGCCTGGCTGTTCGGCGCCTACGTCGTGTTCGGGATCGGCTTCGGATTCGTCAACGCACCCATCACGACGGCAGCCGTGTCCGGCATGCCCCGGGCTCAGGCCGGTGTGGCCTCTGCCATCGCCTCAACCTCCCGCCAGGTCGGCGCGACCCTCGGCGTGGCGGTCGTGGGTTCGTTGCTGGCGTCCGCGCTCGGTCATTCCGGCGGTCTCGGGGTCGCCGTGACGACCCGCGCCGGCTGGTTGGTCCTGGCCGGCTGTGGAGTCATCGTCTTCGTGCTCGGACAAGTGGTGACGACCAGGTGGGCCAACCTGACGGCCGAGCGCACCGCGCAAGAGCTCAACCCCGAGTTCCTCGAGGGGGCCCTTCGGTGACGGCGGCCCGCCAGCAGCGAGCTTCTCCGGAGAGCGATGCGGCGTCGCGGGTCTGGACGATCATGTGTGACCTCGTGCTCGACAACCAGCGGCGTCGCGAGGTGAGCGACGCCCTCGGTCTCAGCTTCGGACGAATCCGGGCCCTGCGCCGGATCGCCGCATCACCCAAGACGATGGGGGAGGTCGCCGCCATCCTCGGGGTGGACGCGCCCTACGCGACACTCGTGGTCGACGAGCTGGAGCGCCAGGGGCTCGTCGAGCGCCGACCGCATCCGACGGATCGCCGGGCCAAGCTGGTGGCCACCACCAGCCGGGGCACCGCCGCCGCCCGACGGGCCAACGAGATCCTCGGCCGGCCTCCAGCCGGTCTGGCCGCGCTCACCGGGCCCGAACTCGAAGAGCTGGCCCGGATGCTCGAGGCGGTCGCCGTGCCGAGCACCGACTGACCGAAACGCGAGCAAGCCCCGAGCATGCTGATCAAACCCAGCTCAATCGATCTCCTGGCGCAAAGCGGCGAGGGTAAGGCGAAGATGCAGGCATCAGAGGTTCCGCGTGCGGTGGCTGCGGCCATGTCGACCGCCTCAGCGCTTGACCTGACCGTCGACGACGCGATCGTTCTTCACGACTCGAACAGGCTCGCTGTGCGTCTGCTGCCTTGTGACGTCCTTGCCCGGGTCGCGCATGTGGCCTGTCGCATCAGGTCGCACAGTTCGAAGTCGAGATTGCTCAACGGCTCGCCGAAACCGGGAGCCCTGTGGGTGCTCTCGAGCCTCGAGTGGAGCCGCGCGTCTACGAGCGTGACGGCTTCGTGGTCACGCTGTGGACCTACTACGAACCTGTGACACCTCGAGAGGTCTCGCCAGCCGACTACGCGAATGCGCTCGAGCGGCTGCATGCCGGCATGCGGAAGCTCGATGTCACGACGCCGCACTTCACGGATCGAGTCGCGGAGGCTCAACGGACTCGTTGCGAGCCGCGACCAGACTCCGGCGCTCGCCGACGCGGACCGGGAGCTTCTCAGCGACACGCTACGGAGCCGGAGCCGAGCGATCGGCGACCGTGGCGCCGCCGAGCAGCTGCTGCACGGCGAGCCGCACCCCGGCAACGTGCTCAGCACGAAGAACGGGCTGCTGTTCATAGACCTCGAGACGTGTTGCCGTGGGCCCAGTCGAATTCGACCTCGCCCATGTGCCCGAAGAGGTCAGCGAGCGCTATCCGGACGCTGATCAAGAACTGCTCCGCGAGTGCCGGATCCTCGTTCTTGCGATGGTCGCAGCGTGGCGCTGGCATCCGGGCGACCAATTCCCGAACGGGCAACGAGCAGCCCGAGAACTCGTCAGCGCCCTACGCGAGGGTCCACCGTGGCCGGCGCTCGACGTCGTGATGCGCCGACTGGGTGGTCCGTAGGCGAACGGGCATCACCATCGCGGGGACACTGGAACTCAATCAGCGCTCAGGCCTCGGCCGGCAGGTAGACATGAACCGCGCCATTACACGCGCGGCGTGCGCTCAGGTCACAGGGTTGCGGTGGGCGGGCACCAACCGCTTGGCGTCGCGCTGAGCTGTCGAGGAGCGAGGTGAGCCGGCTCAGGACCCCGTTGCTCTCGGTGGCACGGTTGTGACGCTCCTCGGGATCGGTCGTGAGATTGTGCAGCTCGAAGATGGCCTCCGCCGGCGGGGCCAGGAACGGGTTCTTGACGAATCCCTTGTCCTCGTACCAGTCGTCGAGCCGCTCGTAGTAGTGGTTGAGCTTCCACAGCTCCTCGGTGCCGTCGGGGCCGGTCGGGAGGGTGGCGATGACCGACTCGATGTTCGACGGCTGCGCCGACCGCGTCGAAAGGCGTGCCGTTGAGGAGGTTGACCTGGGTTGACCCCTTCGAGGGGTTGTCCTCCGTCATGAAGTACACGGGGGTGTCAACCGAGGTGGCGTTCGCCTTCCCCGTCAACACGTCGCTCAGGTCCCGACCGGGCAGGGCATGTACTTCCTCGTGGTGGGCGGAGACGCCGGCCGTCGCCTGCTCGTGGTCGATGCCGGCCAGTCCCAGCAGCGTCGGGATGAGATCGACGTGGCTCGTCGGTACCGAGATCCCGCCGTCGATTCGGGCCACGCCCGGGCCCGACACCAGCAACGGGACACGCGTCGCCTCGTCAAACGCGTTGAACCACTTCTGGACCAGGCCTCCGTGCGCACCGATCAGGTCGCCGTGGTCCGAGGTGAAGGCCACGATGGTGTCGTCGAACATCCCCGATGCGCTCGAGGGCCTCGAGGATTCGCCCGATGGACTCATCGACGACCTTCTGCAGGTAGTAGTAGAGACGCCGGTAGGCGAGGTCGGTGGCCGACTCGAAGATCATCTTTGGCCACAGGTCCTTGAACGCCTCCTGGCACGGCGGGCGTCCGGCGAAGCTGTCTCTCTGTGAGGGCGCCTCGGGGATGTCGGGCACGGTGTCGTCGGGAGGGCCGAATCCGAGCAGTTGCTCCCAACCGATGCCGTTGAAGGCGATGTCGTGCGGGTTGACGAAGGATGCGACGGCCAGCCACGGGCCCTCGCGGCGTGCCCGGGCCAACTCGTCGAACAGCTCGACCACCTGCTCGGCGAAGACGCCGTCTCTGACCATGCCGCAGTCGGACTTGGCCGCGCCGTGCGGCTCCCGCCCGATCCAGCCCGAAAATCCGAACGGATCGAGCCGGTCAGCCTTCTGGTACGCCTCGATGGCCTCCGGTAGCGGCTTCCCGCCGTCGTCGGATGCCATCAAGCCCTCGTGCGTCCCGGGGATGACGAGGTCGGCGTGCGAGACGTGCCATTTGCCCCGGTAATGCGTGTGGTACCCCCCGGCGCGGAACCAGTCGCCCAGCGTGGGTACCGAGTTGGGATCGAGCCAACTGCATCGCCGGGTCGGTGTTCTTCTTGGCGGCGCCAGCGGTGGACGACACGCCATGGAGGGACGGGTACTGGCCGGTGAACAGCGTGGCCCGGCTCGGCGTGCACGCCGTCGAACCCGCGTAGTGGCGGTGGAATTCGACACCGGAGGACCGGATGGACTCCCGGGCCGTCAGCTGGCTCCTGCGAAACGACTTGACCGCGTCCGACTCGTAAGGAGGTGGGTAGCGCTCCTCATCGGTCATGATCAGCAATATGTTGGGCTTGCTCATCTAGGCAGGCTAATGGGGGAGACGGCAGGCGTCCGGCTTCCCGACGAGCGGGACGGCGGACGGACACGAGTAGTGCCGGCGACCGCCGGCGGTGCGCCAGGTGCTAAAAGGTCCACCGTGCGCCTGACCCACGTCGCCATCGACCGCGATCAGTCGTCAGCGCGGGCGGCGGCCTGGCAGTGGTCCGGCTCGGTCCCGGCGGTGGACGGGACCCTGCAGGTAGCCAGCCTCGAGCTCGAGCTCACCCAGACGACGCAGGGATCGGGTACGCGCGTCGACGTGACGCTGCACAATCCCGACGGTGTCGGGCGTCGAGTTGCACGCGGTGCGCTTCAAGATCGACGCCGCGCCGCGGGTCGTGCTCGAGAACGGCTACCAGAGCTGGTCGCCCGTTGCCGCCCGCGCTGTCTCGTCGATACGACCGTGGCGGCGGTTCGCCCCCGAGTGGGCCAGAGGCACCTGGCACGCGGCACCATGGTTGGCCGGTCGGGCCGTCACCGGGGACCAGTACCTCGTGACCGGACCGGGTGGATCCTCGACGGCGCCCTCCGAGGGCGTCGTCGGTTTCCTCGATGCGGCGCGCCATCTGTCGACCGTGGTGGCGACACCCCAGGGCGTGTGGGCCGGTGCCTGGCTCGACGGAGTCGTCCTGGCGCCCGGTGCGACACGCCAGCTCGATCCGCTTTGGATCTCGGCCGGTGATCCCGGGGCCTGCTACTCCGAGTACGCCGAGCACTGGGCGATCCAGGCGTCGGCGCGACGTGACGGGGCCAGCCCGCTCGGTTGGTGCTCGTGGTACCAGTACTTCTCGCGGGTGACGCCCGATCACATCCGCCGGAACCTCGAGCTGGCCTGCCAGCATGGTGTCGCCCTGGTGCAGATCGACGACGGGTATCAGCGGGCCATTGGGGATTGGCTGCTGCCGCGCGACTCGTGGGTCGCCGCGGATGGTGGCGAGATCAGTGAGATCGAGCGACTGGCCGAGGAGATACAGGCCGCCGGCATCGAGCCGGGAATCTGGACCGCCCCGTTCATCGCCACCCCGGACAGCGAGCTGGCGCAGGCACATCCCGACTGGTTCGTCCGGGACGGGCGCGACCGACCGTTGCGCGCCATGTGGAATCCCGGGTCTTGGGGTGGCTGGGCCCACGTGCTCGACACCACCCGAAGCGACGTGCTCGAGCACCTCACGCGTACGTTCGAACGGCTCACCGAGCACGGGTACCGCTACCACAAGATCGACTTCTGCTACGCCGCCGCCATGGTGGGTCGACGTGCCGGCGACGGATCCAAGACACGGGCCGAGGCCCTGCGCGACGGGATCGCCGCCGTGCGGGTCGGCATCGGCGACGACGCCTACCTGCTGGGCTGCGGCTGCCCGCTCGGGCCGGCGGTGGGATTGGTCGACGCCCTCCGCGTGTCGCCGGACACGGCGCCGCGCTGGGGACCCGGCCTGGTCCAGCTCGGCGGGTATCCCGAGACGGCGCCGGCGGCGCGCAACGTGGTCAGCGCCAGCGTGCTGCGGGCCCCGCTGCACCGGCGCCTCTGGGTGAACGACCCCGACTGTCTCCTGCTCCGCCCCGAGCAGACGCAGTTGAGCGCCGAGCAGCGCGCGCTGTTAGCCCGTGTGGTGATGGGCACCGGCGGCTTCACGCTGCTGTCCGACGACCTGGCGCTCTACGGCGACGCCGAGTGGGCGGAGTTGGCTGAGTTCGTGCGGTGCCACGACGCGTCCGATCGCCCGCTCGACCTCGTCGACCCCTTCGCTGACGAGGTGCGGGTGCGCTCCGAGGTCGCCACCCTGGACGTGCGCTGGAGTGGGCCGAACCCGACGGCAGAGTGGACCGCCCGCTCGGAGCCGTGATGACTCAGACTTCGATGACGACGGCGCTGATGGCATTGCGGCTGCGATGGGCCCGACTGTACGCTGAGATGTCAGGGAGCGTTCACTTATTTATGACGCTCGATCACCGAAAGAGAAGAGGTCACTGGTGGCCAAGGGGATCATGGTGGTCGAGTCCGAGCCCGGTGACCCGGACGAGGAGGCGGAGTACAACCGCTGGTACCGCGACGTCCACATCCCCCAGCTGCTCGCCGTCCCCGGGTTCGTCAGCGCCCGCCGCTTCAAGGTACGCCAGGAGATCGCTACCGGCGCGTCGCCCAAGCCCGCCTACCTCACCGTCTACGAGCTCGAAGCCGATGATCTCGATGCCCCGCTGAGTGAGATGCGCCGCACCCGGGGCGACCGGATCGACCCGGACAACCCGCCGCCCCTGTCGCCATCGACGGTCGTGACGGTGTACGAGTTAGTCGATTGACGGACAGCTCCGTGGATCTGCTCCTGCGCGGCGCCGAGCCGGTCCTAGCTGGGCTGAGGCGATGGAACGTGTGACGACGCCTCTCGTTCGAGGTGGGCCTTGTGAGCGAGGTTGATGACATCCGCTGATACCGATCGCTTGTTGCCTTCGTGGGCCGGATGGTGCACCGGGCACGCGAGGTAGGGGGTTCCGTCGACCGGTCTCCCCAGGCGTAGGCATCCCTTGACGTGGCAATTGTGGTGGCGGTAAACGGTGAAGATGCTGCCGATGATGAGGAAGTCGGGAATCGCACCACCGAAACCGGACCAGAATCCGTACCAGGTTCCCGACTCGGCATCCGCACCCGTGTAGCGCAGGAACCAATGCGCCGAGTCGATCCAGTACACGACCACGACGGCCAGGATGCCGACGACGACGAACAGCCCTGCAGTGGTGAGTCCTCGTTTCACAGTTTCACTCCCGATCTCTCGCCTTCACATTCTGCGACACGATTGACGACGACTCAGGGATCGGGTTCGACCGGCCCGTTCGCCGCCGCCTCGGCTCCGGCCCGCGTATCGACGGCCACCACCTCGGCGGGCGAGGCGCCGAGTCGTCGTTCGACATCGGCCAGCCGATCGCTGATCACCGAGAGCTGCTGGCCCAGGTCGGCGTGGCCCTTCTTGAACTCTTCCTTGTTGGCGTCGGTGTGCTCCTTGATGAACACGGACGCCACCGTGGCGGTGAGCACGCCGATGAGGCCGATTCCTACCAGCATCAAGACCACGGCCACGATGCGGCCGCCTTCTGTCACGGGGAAGCGGTCCCCGTAGCCCACGGTGGTCACCGTGACGATGGCCCACCACAGGGCGTCGGGGTAATCGTGGATGTTGCTGTTCTTGGCGTTCTCCTCGAACAGAAGCACGAGCCAAGCCCCGAGGAAGATCGTGACCACGACTGTGATGAGCACCCGGAAGAGACTGTGGTGCCTCAGGATGGACTCGACGCGCAGCTCGCCCTCACGGACGAGGATGCTCATCTTCTCGATCCCCACGATGTGCCAGCCCTGGAGTGGGGGCAGCACCACCGTGGCCGGCTCCACCCACCGCCGTTTGACGTAGCCGCGCGTTTGCGGGGTCACCACGAGGCGCACGAGGTACTCCGCCAGCATGATGACCCAGAGCACGAACAGGCTGCCGACGACGAGCTTCGAGGCGGAGCCATTCACGTCCGTGCTGAGTACCACGATGGCCAGGACGAGCCAGACCACCCCGAGGAGAGCCATCGGGTACTTCGTGATCTGCTCGATGCGATCCACGAGATCGTGGCGTCCGCCCGACGGCTTCGCCCCGGCGATGACCTGACGCCGCCGGTCCTCCTTGCGCTCCTTCTCCTCGAGACGTTCTTGCTCCAGCTGCTCCAAACGTTGAATGCGTTCGATGGAGGAGGGTTTCTTTACCGTGTCGGTGCCGGTCGCAGCAGTTGGATCGGTGGAGTCCGCCACAATGGGAAAGCTAGTGCGTGGGGCCACGGAAACACCGACTATCGCCCATCCGGCTGCTCGTGCGCAGCACCGGCGTCGAGCTACTTCTGGGTGGTGATGCCCGCTCGACGGCAGCGACGCTGGATGGTGGTGGCAGCATCGAAAATCTGCGGCCGCAGGGGCCGTCCGGCCAGTCAGCTCATGGAGGTAACGGCTGAGGGTTCAGGCTGTCGCCGATGCGCCTGTTGATGCCCCACTGGAAGCTGCCGAGGAGGCTTCCAGTGGTGTCGGGGCCACTGACCACATACAGCTTGGGGGACGCTGCATCGAACCCGCCCACCTCGTCCCCGCTCGTCGCCTGTTGTCCGGCCAGGGCGAAGATGGCGTGCAGGGTGGCCCGGTCCTGGTCGTCCAGGTCGAGGGGATCGAGCGTGGCGGCGAGGTGCTCGACGTCGGCCAACTCAAAGGTCTTGTCGGTCATGGTTCCTCCAGTCGTTCTGTCGGTGAGACGGTCCGGACGCGCCAGGGTTACACGCGCAGCGGCGTGCGAGGTCTCGGACTCGGGTTCGGCAGGCAGGGCGCCGTCATCAGCGGGGTGACGCTGAGCACGCCCAACTCACGCGGCGCCCAAGCTCGTCGACGACCTCGACCGGGTCGGTCATGCCCGGCTCCGAAGTGCGCGCACGGCTCAGCGCGTCGTGCGCTTCGGGGTGAGCGGGGGGAAGAAGCCCTGCATGGTGCCCTCGCTGGCCAGGGTTACCGCCCGCTCGCGGTCGTAGCCCTTGGTGTAGTGGCTCTCGAGGGCGATCATCAGCGCGATGCCCATGACGGCGCGCGCCGAAATATCCGGCGACTCGAACTCGACCCCGTAGCGGTCCTCCACCTGACGCCAGGCGTCGGCCAGGCGCTCCATGGCCACCACGAAGTGCTGGTCGAAGAAGCGCTTGGCCACCTTCGGGTCGCCGAAGAGCACCAGTCCGAGCAGGGGCAGCACCTCCCCGAGCGTGGAAGTGAGCTGGCGGTACAGCCCGGTCAGCGTCTGCAATTGGCGCTCGGGGGTGAGGGGCTCGTCGCGATCCACGACCTCGCTCGCTGCCACCAGGTCGTCGACGGCCTGGTGCAGCGGGTCGACGACCGCCTCGTAGAACAATTGGTCCTTGCTCTCGAAATGGCGGTAGATGACGCCCTCGCTGATGCCGCCATGCTCAGCGATCACCTTCATGGTGGTGCCGTTGACGTCACCCGTCTTGGAGAACGCAATGCGGGCCGCTTCGAGGATGGAGCTGCGCCGGGCGTCCGCCTTGAGGCGCCGGGCACGTGGCGGGCTGGTCACCGTTGCCTCGGGGTTGGCCGCCGTCTCAGCCACGGACCACCCCGGTGGCGTCTTCGGCCATCGGCGTCTCCATGCGCATGAGCGTCAGATTAAAGCACCAGGTGTTCGCGACCGAGTCTCCCGAGCCCTACGTCGCGTCGGCACGGTTCGGGCCGCACCTGCTGGCGCAAGGGCTTCGGCGGTCAAGTTCGCGCCCACATATGTAAGAGAGTGTTCGCTCACTTAACGGCCTCAGGCCGCTCCCTCGCGCCCGCCGCCGTCCTGGCTGCAATGGGGAATGCAAAGCATGAGAGTGGTGCGGCGCGCTGACGGGTCGCGAGACGTCGGGTACTTCGTGATCGGCGCACTCGGAGAAGAGGACCGGCGAGCCAACGGAGTCGACCTGATGCACATCTACCCGGCCCACCTCGGCGTACCCGCCGGGCAGCGGCCGGACCTTCGCCGAGGCGCGGACTCGCTAACTGCGCCTCGGCGGCGCACCGCCTGGCCACCTGGCTGTCGACACTCGGGACGGACGGCTACCAGTCCCGGGAGGTCTCCCACTCTCGGACCCGGCGCCAGGCCGTGACCTGCCTCGAGCTCGCGACGGCGTAGGCGGGCAGTCGTGCCGGCACGTCCGGCGTAGCGGCAGTGGTTACTTGAAGATGTTGACCGCACGCGCAATGACTAGTCCCAAGATGACGAGCGAAGCAGTTGCCTGAATCGCCATCGCGAGTTTGGCCCAACGAGCGATCGGCATGACATCGGTGGGGCTGAAAGCGGTCGAGTCCGTGAAGCCCAAGTACAGGTAGTCGAAGAATTCGGGACGCCATCCGGGACGAGCAACGCGAGGATTCAGCTGTTCGGGGAACGCCAAGTCCGGGAACTCCGGCGTCGAACGTGCGCGGGCCTCGGGGCCCCCTCCGTCGAGCTCCCAGTAGAGAAAGGAGAAGGTGATGATGACGTACACCCACACCACCCCTCCTATGCGGAGGAGCCCACTCGGTGAGTTCGTCTCATCTCCACCCCTGATGAGATCGATGACCAGGCGACTGGTGGCCCCGGCAGCACCGGCAACCAAGATCGTGACCAGCGCGAGCGAGAGTGTCCGCACGAGTGTCGACCGACGGTCTATTCGGCCCGGATCGGCGATAATGAGCGCGACCAGAAAGAGCGCTTCGATCGCGGGGATGATCCACCTTGGAACGAAGCTGTACTTCGGAGGGAGAAAGAAGGGCAACGCCATGGCAACGATCAGCGTGACGGCCATCGGCCAGCGCTTCTCGCCCTTCACATCAGCGTCCGGCGTGTCCATGCTGCAACCGTAGGACACGCGGGTGGCTCGATGTCCATGCGCCGAATCCGAGCGATCGTGCGTCTGATGATGCCCATCCGGGACGTTGCACATCGGGGCCGGGGGTATCGCAGGCTTTCCGCTCCGAATATCTGAGATGCCCACAGCGTTCCTCCGCGTCGCGTCAAGCGCTTTCGTTTCTGCTTGGATTTTGCGATCCTGATTCGACCACTGGGCTATGTTCCATTGGAGTGCGACCGGACAGATCCGGTGCCGGACATGGGAGAACGGGGAGAGCGATGGGTGCCACGTACGAAGATGCCGCTCTAGGTATGCAGATCGTCCGCTGGGGGGCGGAACTAGTGCCGTGACCGGCAACGTTGGTGGGGCGCGTCCACCACTTTGATCTTCGGGTCGCGCAAAGTGGTGCCATGGCAGAACGCGTGGCAGTGCGGGACATCACCAACGAAGAGGGACGAAAGCTCCTCTCGATCGTGCGCCGGGGCTCGGGCTCGGTGGTGCGATGGCGAAGAGCCCAGATCGTGCTCTGGTCGGCCCAGAGGATGGACGTCCCGGCCATCGCCAAGATCGCCTTCACCTCAGAAGACCGGGTCAGAGAGGTCATCCACAACTTCAACGCCGACGGGTTCGATTCGTTGGCCGCCAAGTACTCGGGCGGCCGACCACCGAAATTCACCCTGCCCGAGCGCCGGGAGATCAAAAAGATCGCCTTGTCACGACCGGTCGACCACGACCTGCCCTTTTCCACCTGGAGCTTGTCCAAGCTGGCCGAGTTCCTCGTCGCCGAGGGGGTGGTCGACGACATCAGCCACGAGGGTCTGCGTGTGCTCCTCCGCGAGGAGGGTGTCTCCTTTCAAGTGATCAAGACCTACAAACAGTCCAATGACCCCGACTTCGAGGCCAAGAAGAACCGGGTGCTCGAGCTCTATGAAATTGCCGATGGCAAGGCAAAACCGAAGAAGGGCGACCCCGGCGTCGTCATCTGCATGGACGAGTTCGGCCCGCTCAACCTCTTGCCCCGGCCGGGCAAGCAGTGGGCGCCGAGAATCGTTAAAGGCGAAGGGTGCGAAGAACCACGACGCCGGCGCCGCCGGGCCACCTACACCCGCAAGAACGGGGTCCGTCATCTGATGGCCGCCTACGACCTGAACCAGGACAAGATCTACGGCCACGTCAAGTTGAAGAAGGACCGGACGACGTTCCTCGAGTTCTGCCGCTACCTGCGCACCTTGTACCCACCGAACGTCCGCATCGCCATCGTCATGGACAACTTCAGTCCGCATCTCTCGACCAAGGTCGATTCGCGCGTGGGCGACTGGGCCGAAGCCAACAACGTCGAACTGGCGTATGTGCCAACCAACGCCAGCTGGATGAACCGGATCGAGGCCCAGTTCCAGGCGCTGCGTTACTTCACCCTCGACGGCACCGACCACCGCTCACACGAGGAGCAGAACTCGATGATCCGTCGCTACATCATTTGGCGCAACCGCAACGCTCACGACAAAACGTTACGTGAACTGGTAAAGCGCGCAAACGTTGCCTGACGCGGCACTAGGAGACTGTTGAACAAACGGCATTCTCCGAGTTCAGGAGCACGGGTGCCGTGAGCTTCTGGGCTGGGGGTGGATGAATCGACGATGGGCCTCGGAGACGCGCGTTCTTCGGGCCGCATGGGTCGCACAAATGTTCCTCGAACTCCTACATCTTGAGGATCCACTCACCGTCGTGGTCCAGACCGAGGTTGACCAACCGTCTGAGGTTGATGGCGGCGATGCGCAGCGAGAGACCAAGCTGGTTTCTCTTCACACCTCGGAATCTGACTCGCCGATGGTTGTCGGCCACCAGCCATGCGATCGATCGTTCCACCATCGGACGCCATCGTCGATAGTCCTCGGCGAAGTCGCCCTCTCGCCATGCCCGTCGGGATTCCACTAGCTCGTTGTCGTGAGGGTGCAGGTGGAGGGTGCGACCGTCTTTGGATTTGGTGCACCGACCCCGGAGGGGACATCCGCGACAGTGGATTCCGAACACGGCGGCGCGACCAGCGGTGATCGAGACCGTGTGGCCACGGGGACAGGTTGCGGTGCGTGCCCCCTCGTCGACGACGAAGTCCTCCCGTTCGAAGCCACCGGGCACGGCCGGTGTCGTCGGCCAGGGCTTGATGGCGCGCCGGTGCTTGGCCTTGCCCAGGGCACTCAGCGTCTCACCGGATCCATAGGCACCATCGCCTAGAACCTCGAGTCCGGGCTGCTCGTCGGCCAAGAGCGCGACGCCGGTTGACCCATCGGCGGTATTGGCCGGGGTGAGGGCGCAGGCGGTCACCAAGCCGGTTTCGGGTTCGATGGCGATGTGGGCCTTGTAGCCATCGCGATACTCAGATCGCGACTTGTGCATGTGGCGGGCCTCGGGGTCCACGGTGGAAATGACCCGGTTTGGGGCCACTTTTCGGGCGATCTTCCAGGTGCCGTCGTCAAGTTGTTCGACGTCTTGACCGGCGACGAGGGCCAGCAGCCCGAGTGCGGAGGTGGCCTCGTCCTCGTCGGTCGCATCTTCGAACTCGGCCAGGAGATGGAGGGCATCGTTGACCAGTCCATCGACGAGGGCCTCCTTGGCGACGGGGTCGTCCCAGGCGATCAACGGCTTGCCACCTGACTCGTAGTCGTGGGCACAAACGCTCACGTCTTTGGCTCCGGGAACGAGCCGACGGACCCGGCGGACGGCGGCGATCAGCTGGGTCACGGTGTCTTGGGTGGCCACGGCGTCGTCGAGCAGGGTCGAGTCGAGGGCTCTTTTGGTCTTGCCCTTCAACACCCCGGTGGCATCGATGACCGAACGCACGGCGTCGAAGATCCGTTCGGGGTGTTCGGACTGGCGCAGCCGGGTGCGCCAATAGGTGAGGACCGAGAAGTCGAACCCCTCGTCGTCGAGCGCCAACCCGCAGGCCACCTTCCAGCTGATCCGGTCGCGGAGCGCCCGAGCGGCGTCACGGTCGGAGAGCCCTTCGAGGGCCTGGAGAACCATGACCGTGGCCACCACATCGGCGGGGATCGACGGTCGACCGCGACCTGACGGGAACAGGTCTTCGAACATCTCGTCGGGAAACAGATCGTGGCGGTGATCTGCCAAAAACGCCTCGACGCTTGCTTCAGGGACGAGTTGTCGGCACAGGGCCGCGGCGTCGAGCAGCTCAGGGTTGGATTCGCTGTGTCCTTGCACCTGCCAATTCTCGACCATCCACGCTCAAAACGCGAGCATTGACGGGAGATTTTTTCAACAGTCTCCTAGGTCTCGACGAGGCAACGCACGAGATTTTCGCCGATCAGTTCGACCCCGAGGCGGTACCCGAGGACAACAAGGCCGCCAGGACGATGTTGACGTTCGGCGAGACGGTCGCCACGCTCGTCAAGCACAACACCCTGGACAAGGACCTCGTCGAGGACCTGTGGTGGGTCGAAGGTGTCTGGGCGCGCGTCGGACCTACGGCGAAGAAAGCTCGGGAGCGCCTGGGTGAGCCGCGGCTCTACGAGAACTTCGAGGCGCTGGCAACCGGCTGAACCACATGCCGTGGAGGACCGCGGGTCCGGGGCGTGCTTTGGGCGAGTACCCGAAGCCGACTGGGGCGGGGCGGCGGGGTGACCCGTCAGAAGCCCGTCGCCGCGATGATCGAACCGTTGAGGTGGGTCCCGCTCATGCCGCCGTCGCTGGGTGCGTCGCCGTAGTTGAAGACGGCACCGAGGGCGGAGGAGACCCAGTAGCCCCCACCGTCTGAGGTGGCGAAGATGGCGGTGGCGGCGTCGAGGGCGTTGAAGTTCGAGGCGGCCGGAGAGCCCAGGTTGGCGGCGTCGCCGTAGGCGAAGACCTCGCCGTTCGAGAGCAGGATCCAGTAGCCCTTCCCGTCGGGGGTGGCGACGGCCGAGGTGACGGTGCCGTGTCCGGGTTCGCCGTAATTGGGGGCGTCACCGAAGGTGTAGACGCTGCCGGTCTGGGTCACCAGCCAGTAGCCGTTGCCGCTGGCGTCGGGCATGACGGCGACCGCGGCCCCCGAACAGCCCCCGATGCCCGGGCACGACCCGGCGAAGTGGGCGTCGCCGAAGGCGAAGACGCCGCCGTCGGAGGCCACCATGAAGTACCCGCCGTCGTCGCTGGAGGGCACCATGCCCACGATCGGGGCGTTGAGGCTGTCGGGCAGGCCTGAGCCGGCGGGGTGGAGCCCGAGGCCCGGGATCGACCCGTAGAACTGCGTGTCGCCGTAGCTGAAGACCCCCCCGTCGGAGGCGTCGAGCCAGTAGCCGCCGTCGTCCTTGGTCGGCACGATGCCGACGACCGGGCGCTGGAGTTTCAAGCTGCCGGTCGACCCGTAGAAGTTGGCGCTGCCGAAGTTGAAGATCCCCCCGTCGGAGCCGACGAGCCAGTAGCCGTGCGTCGGTGTGGGTGTTGGTGTGGGCGGTGGGGGTGTTGGTGGACTGGGTGGGTTGGTGACGGTGAAGTCGTTGGACGCGCTGGTGTAGGCGACGACGTAGTCGGAGGCGTCGGCGCCGCTCAGGCTTGCACCGCTGCACGAGGCGGCCCGCAGGGTGTAGCTGCCCGCCGCCAACGTGGAGGTGACGGGTGTCGAGGGGGTGAGCTCACTGCAAGTCACGCCGGCCGTGTCGACGCTCACCCCCGAAGGCGGACTGTCGGTGCCGGTGAAGCTCGGCGCTCCGCCGTTCGTCTGGGAGCCGCTGACCGCCACGGGGATCGGCGCCGGTGTCACCGTGGTCGAGCCGGCTACGTAGCCGATGGTGTAGTTGGGATCGGCGGCTCCGCTACACGACGACGAGTAAGGCGAACCGGAGACCGAGCTGGAATTGGTGGCGGTGGTCGAACAGGTCGGCTGCGTCGTGAGCGATGACGCGCTGTCGCCGTTCTTGAACCCCGAGTACTCCGGCGTGACGGCGGGCGGGCTGGACCCGTAGGTCATCGTCTGGCTGGAGGCGGTAATCGTGAGTGGGGCCGGCGTCACCGCCACCGAGCCCGCCACGTAGCCGATGGTGTAGTTGGAGTCCACCGCTCCGCTACAGGACGAGGCGTAGGGCGAAACGGAGACCGGGCTCGAGCTCTTGGCCGCCGTCGTGCACGTGGGCTTGGTCGTCAGCGACGCCGACGAGTCGCCGTTGACGAAGCCGGCGTACTGCGGTGTGATGGCGGGTGGGGTGGACCCGTAGGTCATCGTCGGGCTGGATGCGGTGACCGTGAGCGGGGCCTGGCCCACCGCCACCGAGCCCGTGATGTAGCCCATGGTGTAGTTGGGGTCCATCGCTCCACTGCAGAACGACGCGTAGGGCCCGCCCGCCACCGAGCTCGAGCTGGTGGCCGCCGTCGAGCAGGTCGGGGTGGTCGTCAGCGACAACGCGCTGTCGCCGTTGACGAAGCCCGAATAACTCGGTGTGATGGTCGGCGGGGAGCCGCCGTAGGTCATGGAGCCGCTGGACGCGGTGACGGCCAGCGGTGCGGGATCGATCGTCATCGTCCCGTTGACGTAGCCGATGGTGTAGTTGGAGTCGGTCGCACCGCTGCACGAGGAGGTGTACGCCGGTGGGGACGCCGGGCTCGAACTCGTGGCGGTGGTGGAGCAGGTCGACTTGGTGGCCAGGCTCGTCGGACCGTCGCCGTTGACGAACCCCGAATAACTCGGCATGACGGCCGGCACCGTCCCGCCATAGGTCATGGAACCACTGATGGCGGTGATGGTCAGCGCCGCGGTGTCGACCGTCACGGTGCCGATGATGTAGCCGATCGAGTAATTGGGGTCGACCGCACCCGAGCAGGAGCTGCCGTAGGTCGGCGGCGATACCGGGCTGGAGCTGGTCGCCGTCGTTGAGCAGGTCGGCTTGGTCGAAAGCGACGACACCGAGTCCTCGTTGACGAACCCCGAGTAGGCCGGCGTGATCGTGGGTGGCGCCGAACCGTAGGTCATTGACGCGCTCGAGGCCGTGATCGTCAGCGGGGCTTGCGTGACGGTGAAGTCCTCGGCCGCACTGGTGTAGGTGACGGTGTAGTCGTCGGCACTGGTACCGGAGAGCGTCGCTCCGCTGCAGGACGAGCCGACCAGAGTGGCGCTGCCGGCGGGGAGAGACGGTCCGATGGTCAGCGGGGGCGTGCCGACCTCGGTGCAGCTGAGGCCGGACGTGCTGACGGTGATGCCCGAGGGAGGGTTGGCGTTGCCAGCGAAGCTTGGCGCACCCCCGTAGGTCTGGGTGCCCGACACGGCCACGTCGATCGGGCCGGGTGTCACCGTGTAGTCGTTGGCCGCGCTCGTGTAGACCACGGAATAGTCCGCAGCGTTGACCCCACTGAGGGTCAGCCCGCTGCACGAGGACGTCGCCAGCGTGTAGTCACCGACCGCGAGGGCGGAACTGATCGTGGTGGACGTGTCCACGGTGGTGCAGGTGAGCCCGCTCGAGTTGAGGGTGACGCCGTACGGTGCGCTCCCCGAGCCGCCGAAGTTCGCCGCCGCCGCGAAGGACGGGGAGCCCCCGTAGGTCTGGGTGCCGGACACGGCCACGTCGAGGGGCATGTCCGTGAGCCCCGACGCCAGTTCGGACGCGACGGGTGTCCCCAACCCGGTCGCCATGTCGTAGCCGGTCATGGCCGGGAACGAGCCCCCGTCCGTGGCGTTGTAGTCGTTGTTCCCCGAGGTGATGTCGTTGAGATAGGTGCCGGGCGACTGCTGGGCCAGCAGGTACAGGGCCGGGTTGAGGGCGCCGTAGCCTGCGGTGTTGCCGTCGGCGGACTCGACCACGGCGAGAACGGCGGCCCAGAGGGGGGTGGCGCCGCTCGTCCCTCCGATCGCCCCCCAGTCGGGGTCGTTCGATGGGCCGATCTCGTTCACGGAGTCGTACACCACGTAGCCGGTGCTCGGGTCGGCGTCCGCCGACACGTCGGGTATCTCGCGGCAGTCGCCGGTCGCGGCGGCGCAGGGCGTCCCCGTGCTGCCGCTCACCGTGCCGAGCGACTGCTGGTACCCCGGCATGGCGAACGTCGCCGAGATGCCGCCCCCGCCCGCGCCCTCCGAGTAGTAGAGCTGGTCGTTCCACACCGATTCCGCCGGGGGCGGCCCCAAGGTCGGCGTCTGGTGCCCGAACGACGTGCCACCGACCGCGGTGACGTAGGGCTGGCTGGCCGGGTCCGACACGGCGAGGTTCAGGTTCTGCACGACGTCGCCCTCGCCACTCTCGTCGGTGACCCAGACGTACCCCAGCGTGTCGTCGCTCACCAGCTGGCCCATGACATCCGTGCCCGTCTCCAGGCTGACCGTGGCGCTGATCGACTGGGTCGAGGTGTCGACCGTCGCCAGCACGTCCCCGGGGAATTCCAAGCCGTCGAGGACCGCCAGCACCTGGTCGTTGTCCGGAGCCATCGCGATGGACCTGACCTCGCCCGTCCCGTTCGACGGCTGGGTCGTCGCGATCGTGGTGACGACGGTCTGCGAGCTCAGGCTGACCACCGAGATCCCACCCCCGCTCCCCGCGTTGCCCACGTAGAGGTCGCCGGCACCGGCCGCCACGGCCAGGGCATCGGGATCGGCGCCGACGGACACCGTCGCCGGCGTCGCGCCGCACCCGGAGGTCGTCGTCGCATTGCAGCTCGTCGCGCTGAAGTATTCGATTCTGCTCTTACTACCATCTGCGACGTAGACCATGCTGTAGGTGGGATCCACGGCGAGCGCGGTCGGCGTCGACCCGCTCGGAAGCGTGATGGTCGCAACCCAGGCATTGCTTGTCGCGTTGTACACCGCCACCGTGCCGTTGCTGTTGCCTACGTAGAGGGTGGATCCACTGACGGCGAGCGCCGACGGGCTGCTCAGGCGACCTCCCGAAGGCACCGGCGTGGGCGAACCGCAGCCGGTCGTCGTCGACTGGTTGCAGGTGCTGGTGGCGAACACGGTCAGTGTGCTCCCGGAATTGGCGACGAAGACCTTCCCCGCCGAGGAGTCGAGAGCGACGGCGTCGGGCCCCGACCCGGTCGGTACCGAGCCCGCGGTCGCGAAGTCCGAAGGGTCTGCGGTGCTTCCTTCGCTGTCCACGCTGACCGTGTCGCTCGACTCGTCGGCGATGTACAGCGTGCCGGTCGAGGGGTCGACGGCCTGGGCCACGGGATCGGAACCCGTCGTCGCCGAGTACTCGCCGTTGAGGTTGCAGCCCTCAGAACCCTGGTCCCCCGTGGCGACGAAGATCGATTGCCCTTCGGTGGCCGCCGCCTGGAAGAGGGTGTTCTCCGAGTCCTGGTACGACTGGCCGACGTAGGCCTCACACCCGTTGGTCCAGCTGGTGCTGACGATCTTCGCGGTGTCGTCGCTGACGATCCGGCTGAACATGTCATACAGGTCGTCAGATTCGCCACCTTCGTAGACCTCGATATCCGCCTTGGGAGCCAGTGACAGCACGGTCTCGATGTCGAGCTCGGATTCCACCGTGTTTTCGCCGGTGGCACCGCCGCCACCAAGCTTCGTTTCGGTGATCTGTCCGTTCCCGAGCGTGATGCCGTAGCAGTTGGCGAAATGCGTGATGTCGCTCGAGCTGTACCCCGCCCCGGACAGCTCGACGAGGGCAACCGTGGTCCCGGCACCGTAGTGGTCCGACGAGTAGAGCGGGTCGAACGAGTAGGCCTGAGCGAGCTCGTCGGCATCGAGGGCGCCGTAGTCGGTCTCAGTTCCGCTGATGTCGGTCGTGCAGGTCCCCGACACCGGCGACGGTTGCCCCGGAGCCAGCGCCGGCGTGGCGGAGGCGTTGGCGGCATGCGGATCGGCCCCGCTCGCCTGCGGGACGCTGACGCTGGTCGAGGGCTGCGGCGGGCTCAACGTGTCGAGTCCGAGGATTCCTTCGATCTGGGGCGCCACCGACTCGGGCACCTCCGGCGCCGAGCGGTTGTCGTACCCGGTCCTACCCGAGGACAATCGGTACCGGGCGATGGGGGTCGAGAAGGCGGACTGGACCTGCGCCACGGTGCCGGAGACGGGGAGCGACAGCCCGGTGGGCGACGGGCTGCCCACCGTCAGGCCCTCGTTCCTGAGCGCAGACGAGACCTCGGCGATCGTGGCCGGCGTCGGTCCGAAGCGCTGCCCGAACTGAGCCGGGGTCAGGAAGTGGCGATACTCGGGCGAGCCCGGGTCGGAGATCGCCTGCACCTCGGCGGCCAGCGCGGCGGGTTCTCGTGGCTGGAGCGTGACGACGAGGGGCAGTGTGGTCGTCGTCGGCGCCGGTCCGAGGAACGTCGCCCCCGGAGGGACGAGGCCCTGCCGCTCGCGCAGGGGTTGGCGGGCGGATCCGGCCGCCGCCGCCCTGGGAACTCCGGCAGGGTCACAGACCACCAGCGCGGCCAGGGCCAGCACCGCTCCGAGGAGCGCGGCAGGAGAGGCGCCGCGCTCCACGACGGCCCTGGCGATGGATCTCACTGTGCGCGTCGGCCACGGCTGCGTCCCAGGCGGCCAGGCTAATGGCGCGCACCGTTCCCTCCGGGGTCAGGGCCATTGGTGCCGGGACGGCCCGGCGGTAGCCCGGACCGCACCGCTCTGCGGTGCGCGGCACAAGACGTTGGACGATCTGACAGCGTTTCCGACACCTTCCAGCACTATCGCGTCTTTGCGTATCTAGGGGTTGTCAAAAACAGCCGCCGGAGCAGCGGCAACCCGTGTTCATCCGAGGGGCCATTTCCCGGAGCACACCTCGAGCACGCACCCGAGGGGGACTGGGGCGAGCCGGCAGGGCGGCCAGTCAAGAGAGCTTCCGGATTCGAGGCGGCCCCTTCCACCTTCTCATGGAGCCGGGTGTCTCGGCGACCGGCCCGGCTTTGGCCCCAGCGGAGTGAGTATCCATTAACTTGCTCACGCAGGCACATCGAACAGATCATTGCTTCAGATATCCGGACGAACGACGGGTTGAGCTCGGGCTCGACCTGATCGTCTTCGCCACCGGCTTCAGAGTGAACGAGTGCTGTAACCGATGGAGGTGCGAGGGACTGGCGGCGTCTCCCTCGAAGAGCTCTGGTCCAAGAACGGCCATCGGGCCTACCTCGGCGCCATGGCGCCAGGCTTCCCGACCTTCTTCATGATCCACACGGACCCAACATGAACGTGTAGGGGGGTCTGGATGTCCTCAACCTCGAGGAGATGGTCGTGTGTACTCGCTCGACTGCATGGAGCACCTTGTGCAGAGATCGTCCGGTAGGTGGCCAGCCCGACGAGATAGATCTGCTTCGGCACTCCTGGGTCTTGGGCGTCGGGGGGCACGGCTGCACGCGGATCGGATCATCTCCTGGTAAACCGCACCCGTGACTCCTGATCGGATTCTGGACCTGGTGGGCCGCCCTGGCGGGCCCTTGGCCGACGCCAACCTCTGGCACTTAGAGGTCATCGACGCCGGACCACTTACTCCTTCCCTGCATCGCATCGTCTTCACAGCTCCTGGCTTCGATGGCCTTCGCTACGAGGCGGGTCAGGACCTGATGTTGAGGGTCCCACTGATGGACGAGAGGATCGTGAATCGTCGCTACACGATCCGGTCGTTCGATGCCACCAGCGCATCGGTGGCCGTCGACGTGTCGCTCCATGGCGCAGGGCCGGGAACCGATTGGATCCGCGCGGCCAGGGTCGGTGATCGGATTGACGCAATCGGTCCACGCGGCAAGATCACCCTGCGCACGGATGCCAACTGGCACCTCTTCATCGGAGACGAGACAGGCATGCCCGGGGCGCTGGCGATGATGGAAGTGCTTCCGGCTGCGTCGAATGCGAAGGCGCTGCTCGAGGTCGACGCTCCTGCCGATGAACAGGAGCCCAATTCGCGCCTGGCACGGCAATTGGAGCTGCGTTGGCTCCACCGGGAGGGTCGTTCGATGCCCGGCGATGCCTCGCTGTTCCTGGAGGCGCTCGCTGACGTCGCCCCGCCGGCCAGTGTGGGACATGTCTACGTCGCAGCCGAGGCGGGCGTGGTGCGCAGCATCCAGCGCAGCTTGCGTGAGCGTGGCTTCCAGCTGGATCAGATCTCGGCCAAGGCATATTGGCGACGCGGCCTGCCCAACGCCGAGCACGGAGAGCCAGCGCGCGACGATTGAGGTTCAGTTCCGGGCGACATGCGTTTCAGCGTCACATTGCCGGCCGACCGCTCCAGCGCGGGGCGCTACCGGTCTTCACTCATTGAGCGATCAGCAGGTTAGGGCGTCGGCGAGCTGTACTCTCCCGGTCATGGGGTTGATTTCTTACGGCGATCGTCTGACGGCTCTGGCTGAAAGCGACCCCGGTCGACCCGCCATCACCTGTGCGGAGCAGAGTTTGACGAGGGCTGAACTCGAGTCGAGGGCGAATCGACTCGCTCGCTGCCTCGGATCCAGCGGCGTGGGGCTCGGGGACATGGTAACGATCGCGCTTCCCAACTCGACCGAATGGTACGTCGCCTTCGCGGCCTGCTGGAAGATCGGGGCCATTCCTCAGCCGGTGTCGTCAAGGCTGCCGGAAGCGGAACTCCGAGCCATTCTGGAGCTGGCCAACCCAAGGGCTGTGGTGGGCGTCCCTGCGAAATTGGCGGAGGGACGTCCCAACATCCCGATCGGCTACCAACCCGACGGGGGAATATCCGACGATCCTTTGCCTTCCGTCACCTCGCCAGCCTGGAAGGCCCCGACCTCGGGCGGATCCACCGGCCGCCCGAAGCTGATCGTCTCCGGCGATCCCGCCAGCTACGACGAGGATGTGCCGCCCCGCTTTGGCACGGCTGACGGGTGCATGGTCATGCCGGGTCCGCTGTATCACAACGGTCCCATCGTGTGGTCCTGTTCGGCGTGGCTGGCCGGAAGCCACGTTGTTGTGTTGCCCCGGTTCGACGCCGAGGCGACGCTCGCCGCCATCGATCGATATCACGCGGACATCGTCTATCTCGTCCCGACGATGATGAAGCGGATCTGGCGACTTCCTGACGACGTCCGCCACTCCTACGACATGTCGTCCCTGCGCGTGGTGTGGCATCTGGCGGAGCCGTGTCCGGAATGGTTGAAGCAGGTGTGGATCGACTGGCTGGGGCCCGAGCGGATCTTCGAGTTGTATGCGGGCACCGAGGCGCAGACGGCCACCGTCATCACCGGCACGGAATGGCTCGCCCATCGAGGTTCGGTGGGTCGCCCTATAGGTGGTTCGATCAAGATCTGTGACCCCGAAGGCAATGAACTGCCTACCGGCCAGGAGGGCGAGGTGTGGCTGCTCTCCCCGAGCGAACGGCCGACGTATCGCTACATCGGAGCGACGGCCCGGACACGTGCGGGTGGATGGGAGTCCCTCGGTGACGTCGGACGGTTGGATGACGAGGGCTTCCTGTATCTAGGTGACCGGATGCAGGACATGATCCTCACCGGCGGGGCGAACGTCTACCCCGCCGAGGTCGAAGCAGCACTCCAGGAGCATCCCTCCGTTCGATCCGTGGCCGTCATCGGACTTCCCGACGAGGACTTGGGCAACATCATCCACGCCATCGTGGAGACCGAGGAGGAAGCGGCGCCGAAGGAGCAGCTGTTGGAGTTCGTGTCCCAACGGCTGGCTCGTTACAAGATTCCCCGCTCAGTCGAATACACCGACGAACCCCTCCGCGACGACGCCGGCAAGGTCCGACGCTCCGCCCTGCGGGCCGAACGGGTCCCGACGCCAAGCGAGTAGTGCGCTCGACGATCCTTCAGACAAGCGAGATAGCGCGTTCGGGTCAGTTGGCGGCCGCCTCGCGCTCCTTGTCCTCGAGGTCGGGTGGCACGTCGCCCGGTGCGGCCGTTCTGAAGCCTTCGTCGTCGAGGGTGAACCTCGGGGCAGATCTCCCAGCAGCGGGCATGGCCCTGGCAGGCCTGGTCGTCGACGGCAACCTTCATGATCCTCTGGTCGAACGGGGGAGCGCCGGGACGACCCCCGTAAAATGCCAGAGACTTAAAATGTGAGCGTTTACCGTCATATACCCTGGAAGTCGGCTGTGGTTCCCGACCGGGCTGGCCGATCGCCGGGCGGCCCAGGTGGTCGACTACCAGCACGCCGCGCTCGCCCACACCTACCTCCAGTTGGTCGAGCGCGTGGCCGCCGTCGATCCTGACGCGACCACGGCTGGGCGCTCACCAAGACAGTTGTCGAAAGTTGGTTCAAGCTCCTGACCAACAAGGACGAACATGAGGTAGCCCGCCTGCACCTGAAGGTCGACTACGACGACGTCGCCCGTCAGTTGGGCATCGAGGGCCCCTACGACGTGACGTACCACCTGCACCCCCCCACGCTGCACCGGCTCGGCCTGGGCAAGAAGCTGCCCATGGGCCGCACCTACCGCGCCGCTTTCGGCGCACGGCGCCGCATGAAGCGCCGCCGCGGCACGCCGCTCGACGTCTTCGGGTGGGACCGCGACCGCAAGCTCGAGCGCTCGCTGGTGGGCCAGTACCGCCAGCTGGTGGAGTCCGCTGTCTGGGGTCCCTCGCTCGACTACGAGCGAGGGGTGCGGATCGCCCCGTCGGCGCTCGCCATCAAGGGCTACGGGACGATCAAGGAGGCGGCCGTGCAGCGCTGGCAGGCGGAGGTGGCCCAGCTGCGCCAAGGTGTTCCGGTGGGCACGTGATCAAGCGCATGGAGTTCGCGACCCGACGCCAGGACGCCACACCGGCCGCCTTCTCCGAAACGTGGCGCGACGTCGTGTCGCGGCACGCCGAGGCGCCGCACCGGGCGCGACCGCGCCGCATCGCCCTCAGCCTGGAGTTGGTCGGCGAGGCGCCGAAGCCCAAGCACAGCGGCGTCAGCATCGAATGGTTCGACGACCGCCCGCACCTCGACCGCTTCGAAGAGTGGCACGCCACCTCGGCCACCTCGCTGACGGGCCAGGCGGACTCGGTGATCGACTCGGCGGCCAGCCCGGTGGTGCTCGTGCGCGAGGTCGTCCTGCGCGGTGGCGAGTGGCTCGACGAGCGCTGGCGCGAGGGCGGCACCAAGCTCAAGCACATGGCCATGGCCCGTCGGGCCGCCCACCTGACGCCGGCCGTGTTCTCCAAGCGCTGGCAGGAGCGCGCCGGCACGGTCAGGCGCCCGGGCCAGACCCGGGCCACCGCCATCCCCGACGAGGCGCGTGGCCTGGCCTACGTCCAGAACCACCCCTTGCCCCGCCCGCAGGGCGAGTGGGCCTACGACGCCATCAACGAGGTGTACTTCGGCGACGAGAAGGGGCTCCGCCGCCGGGTCGAGTGGTTCGCCGAGAACCTCGGCGGCGAGGGCGAGGAGGACCTGGTCGGGGATCGCTCGTTCCTCTCCGCCTACGAGGAGGTGCTCCTGAACGACCAGCGGGACGCCTCGTCCACGCCACCGGGGGTCCTGTGAGGATCCGCCGCTCCTGCCCGTCCTTTGCGGCCCCTCGTCGAACGATCGTGCCCATCGTCACAAGGACACCCTGGTGAACGGTACGGTGCTGGTCGTCCAACATCGGCTCACCGGCTGACCGGCCGGTCACCCCTCGAGTGCGAACTGAACCGGAGGCCCCGTGCACGTCCTTCTCGGCACCCTGTCGCCATCGTCCATCAACCTGGCGCTGCTCATCGCGCGGCTCGTGTTGGCCGGCGTCTTCCTGGCCCACGGCATCAACCACATCTATGGCGGCGGCAAGATCGCCGGCACGGCGCGCTGGTTCCACGGGCTCGGCATGCGCCCTGGCATCGTGCACGCCTGGTTCGCCAGCCTGACCGAGGTCGGCGCCGGCGCGCTGCTGGTACTCGGCCTGGCCACGCCCTTGGCCTGCGCCGGCGTCGTCGGGGTCATGGTGGTGGCGTTTATCACCAACCACCGCGGGAATGGCTTCTTCATCTTCCGTCCCGGCGAAGGCTGGGAGTACGTGATGACGCTCACCTTGTTCGGCGTCGTCGTGGGCACGCTCGGCTCGGGGCAGTGGAGCATCGACGGCCACGTGCACTTCCTCACCGACCTGTGGGGGTGGCCCGGTTTCGCCATCACCCTCATCGGCGGCGTCGGCGGCGCCGCCCTGTTGCTCGCCACGAGCTGGCGGCCGGACAAGCCCGAGCCCTCGGAGTGAGCGGCCGGAATTAAGCGGGCCGCAGCCCGGCCTACGGCGTCATCCGCTCAGCGCCTGGGTTACCACGGTCACGTCCTCAGGACCGAGTCCGCGGTCGACGATCTCGTCCCACTCCGTCGCCAAGGCGGCAAGGACCTTGAACCGATCGGGCCCTCCCTCTGAGAGCGCGAGATGGACATCCTTCAGCGCGAGTGCCAGGGCGAACTCCGCCGAATAGTTGCCCTCTGCGATCCGGCGCAGTTTTGCGGACTCCCACGGGGAGACAAGTGGTCCCCCGTCAAAGGCCTCCACGACGGTGGCGGTCGGGAGCCCCAATCTGTGCGCCAGCGCCACTGAATTCGCAACACCCTCGGCAGTGAAGGCCAGCAGCACATTGTTCACCAGCTTCATCCGAGAGCCGTTGCCAGATGGGCCGAGCCAAATGGTCCGTTGTCCGATCGCATCGAACACGGGCTGCACCAGAGGTCGCGCTTCGTCCGGCCCCGACGCGAAGATCACCAGGGTGCCGTTCTCTGCCGGAACCTTGCTGCCCGACACTGGCGCGTCCACGAACAGGGCATCTGGGCGCCGAGCCGCCACGAGCGCCGACAGCTGCTCCGTTGCTTCGACGCCGATCGTGCTCATCTGAGCCCACGCTGCCCCGGGTCGGAGTGCTTCGACAAGACCCTGCTCATCGGCGATCGATGTGACCGCATCGGCATTGGTCACCATGGTGATGACCACATCAGCAGCCGCCGCCGCTTCGGTCACAGATGGCGCTACATCGACGCCCATCTCCGAAAACGCATTGGTGGCTGCGGGGTCTCGGTTCCAGACCACCAGTGGCACGTCCGAGCGGTGGGCGGTCTGAGCCATCGCTCCCCCCATGGTTCCGAGACCGAGCACCGCCAGCTTTGGCTTCTGATCTGTCATGGTTGCATCATCTACGACAGCAGACGGGATGACAACGGGGCGGAGGCGGGCGGTGCGGAGGATCCTCGAGTGGGTGCTCGTGAACTGGCGCGGGCCGAAGCCGGGCCGACCCGGCGACACGACACCGCTAGCGTCACCGCGTGACGTCCGCCCGCACTTACGCCTCCGTCCGCCCGGGCCAGGTCTGGCTCGACACCAACGGATCACGGATTCAGGCGCATGGCGGATCGATGCTGCACGTGGACGGGACGTACTACTGGTACGGGGAGAACAAGGAGCGCACGGTGCCCGGCAGCGGCATCTGGCACTGGGGCGTGCGCTGCTATACCTCGACCGACCTCTACAACTGGGAGGACCGGGGGCTGATCATCGCTCCGGACGAGGACGACCCGGCCTCTCCGCTGCACCCGGCCCAGATGATGGACCGGCCCCACATCGTCTTCAACCGGGCGACCGACCAGTTCGTGTGCTGGCTCAAGATCATGTTCGCCGCCGACGGGACGCAGAAGAGCACGGTGCTGGTGGCGGACTCGCT
This sequence comes from uncultured Acidimicrobiaceae bacterium, assembly GCA_963807775.1. GTDB lineage: Bacteria > Actinomycetota > Acidimicrobiia > Acidimicrobiales > RAAP-2 > Bog-473. The sequence goes on from CAWECY010000002.1 coordinate 96,256, forward strand.
GCTCGGCCCCTACAGCGAGGTGCGACGGAACCTGCAGCCGCTCGGCATGAACGCCGGCGACTTCGATCTGGTCGTGGACCCGTCGGACGGCAAGGGGTACTACTACTTCGAGCGGGTGCACAGCGAGCTCATCTGCGCCGATCTGAGCGTGGACTACACGGACGTGACGGGTTACTACTCCACCCACTTCCCGCGGCCGCACCCGCCCTTCGTACGGGAGGCCCCGGCCTACTTCCGGCGGGGCGAATACCACTACCTGATCACGTCGGGCACGACGGGCTACTTTCCCAACCCCTCCGAGGCGGCCCGGGCGCGCACCTACCACGGGCCGTGGGAGGTGCTGGGCGACCCGCATCGAGACGATCCGACCGGGACCTCGTTCCGGTCCCAGGTCAGCTCGGTGTTCCGGCACCCGGCCAAGCGCGACCTCTACATCGCCCTGGCCGACCGCTGGCTGCCCGAGCTCCCGGCCGAACGGGGGAGCGACGCCGCCAAGGGGACCCGCCTGCTCTTCGGCGGCGGACCGATCGACTCGGGCAAGATCCCCATGGAGTTGAGTGACGCCAACACGTCGATCGCCGACTACGTGTGGCTGCCCATCCGCTTCGACGGGGACTTGCCTTACCTGGAGTGGCTCGACGAATGGCGCCTCGAGGACTTCGAGGACGCGTAGCCGGCGGCTGGCTCAGACCGCGATGTGGGTCCGCGGCGTGTTGGCGCGCGGGCGGGTGATCTCGAAGAAGCCCTCGTGCTCGGAGAGCACCACGATGGCGTCCCACAGGCGCAGGGCGGCGTCGCCCGTCGGAGCCGGGGCCATGACCGGTCCCTTGAACCCGTGCGGGGGATCGCTGCGCACGACAATGGTCGGCGTCTGGGTCTTCGGGCCGCCGAAGGCGTAGGCCACCTCCATCGACTCGCAGATCGGGCCGTCCCACTTCTCCTGGTCGGCCGCCTCGACCAGCCGGGCGTCGAGGTCGGCGGCGGCCACGCAGTCGGCCAGCAGCTGGTCGAACGGTGGGCAGTCGGGCGAGAAGCGCAGCCGGCCCCACTCGGTGTAGAGCCGGTCGACGGCCTCCTCGCTCGCCTCGGCGCGCGCCGCTTCGAAGATGCGCAGCATGCGGTGTGAGATGGCGTGGCCGTCGATGGCGGTCTGGCGGTACTCCTCGGGCACGGTCGGCGCCACGCCGTAGTCGTCGCGGATCTCAAGGCAGTAGGAGCGCCAGAGCACGGATAGGTCTCGGTGGGGGGCGACCTCGAGCAGCCAGCGAGAGGTGATCCAGGCCCAGGGACAGCTGGGGTCGACGTAGAACTCGACGTCGGTCACGGGACCGGAGCCTACCGTCGGCGTCGGGTCGCCCGACCGGTCGGCCACGCCAACCCCAGCGATATGCTCGCCCGCGTGGCAGCCTCGACGACGCAGCCCACCCCCGAGCCCGACGACATGGAGAAGTTACGGGCGGCGCGTGGAGAGGGCTGGCAGTGGAACCGCATTCAAGAGGAGTCGTGTCCTCAGTGCGGCCTGAACCCGGCGGGCATGGACCCGGACTCGCTGGGGGAGCGGGTGGTGGAGCTGGCGGAGAGGTGGCACCTGTTCCTGGTCGAGGCGGACGACGACTACCTGCGGCACAGCCCCGAACCGGGCGTCTTCTCGCCCATGCAGTACGGCGCGCATGTGAGCGGCACCCTGCGCGTGGCCGGTGACCGGCTGCAGCTCGGCCTGGAGCAGGACGTACCGACGGTTCCGATGTTCAATCCCGGACAGGACGAGTGGGCGGGTTACAACGAGCTCGACCCGGAGGAGCTGGCGGGGGAGCTGGAGGCCAACGCGCGGCGGGTGGCCGACATCCTGGACGGGATGGAAACGTCGGAATGGTCCCGAACCGTGATCAACGACCGGGGCCAGTACGGCGTGGTCACCTTCTCCCTGGTCGGGATCGGGCGCAATGCGGTGCACGAGTCGCACCACCACCTGCTCGACGCCAAAGGGACGCTCGCCCTCGGTGCGACCCCGTAGCCCGTGGGCAGGGCTGGGAGTCGGAGCTAGGTCGTGGAGGACGCAGAGCTGCAAGAGCGGCTGACCGCACTGGAGGAGCGGGTGCGGCGGCTGGAGGACCAGGTAGCCATCCACCGCCTCATCAACAGCTGGGGTCCGGCGGTCGACACCGGTCAGGCGGAGGCGGCGGCAGCGCTCTTCTCGGAAGGCGCCGTGCTCCAATCCGACATGTCGCACCTGATCGGGCCGGCCGCCATCGTGGACATGGTGCGCAGCGACGGCCAGCAGGCGCTGATCGACCAGGGATCGGCCCACATCCCCGCCTTCCCGGTGGTCGACATCGACGGGGACGCCGGCCGGGCCATCGGCTACTCGCGGGTGTACCTCCACACCGACGAGGGGTACGAGGTGTGGCGCGTCTCCGCCAACTACTGGGAGTTCAAGCGGACCGACGACGGCTGGCGCGTGAGCCGTCGCACCAACCACGTGATCGACGGGGGACCGCAGGCGCAGCAGCTCCTCGGACGATGGTTCGAGGAGCATGGATGACGCCGTCCGTGTCGAAGTGGTCTTGAAGAAGGAGGAGCATGGAAGTCCGACCGAAGCCGCCGTCCATCAAAGGACCAGCCGAGACCTTCACCGGTGACGTCTGGATCGATGCCATCGCGCTGGGCCAGGAGCCGTCGCGCGTCCGGGTGAACGCCGTGCGGTTCACTCCCGGAGCGCGTACGGCGTGGCACTCCCACGCCCTGGGCCAGACGCTCTACGTGACCGACGGCGCGGGCCTCATCCAGTCCCGTGACCACGACATCGCGCCGATCCGTGCCGGCGATGTGGTCCACACCCCGGCAGACGAATGGCACTGGCACGGAGCGACACCGGACAACTTCATGACGCACCTGTCCATCACCGAAGGCGTCGGCGAGAGCTCGAAGCCCGAGACGGACTGGGGTTCGCACGTGACGGACGCCGAGTACCGGGGCGACGCCGCCGGGTCGCCGTCGTGAGCGCCGACGCCGGGGCGCCGAAGGAGCCGCTCAAGTTCCACTATGTACTGGACTGCCCCTGTGGGGCCGTGCTGACCGGCGACACCGAGGACGACATCGTGGACGTGTCGTTCGCTCACTTGCGCGCCGAGCACCCGGACAAAGCGGAGGAATACGAGCGGGAGCACATTCTCTTCATGGCCCGGAGGCTGGTGAAGCACTAGGGACTGGCGGGTCGCACGGCTGGCAGCCGTGCCGTCTACGTGAGCGGCGACACCACGCGGGACCGGATCAGCGAGCCGCCCTCGGCCCGCACGAACTCGTCGTGGTAGCGGCCGGTGAACAAAGGCGTCACGGTACCCTCGACGATGCGGACGAAGAGGTAGTCCGAATACGCGACGGCGTGGTCACCCTCCACGTCGACGATCACTTCATGGTCAGATGCTTGCCGCGGCGCTCCGGTGGGTTCATCTCGGCGAACCACGACTCCAGTTCGGCCCGGCCGGACGCGCGGGTCTGGCCGTAGGTGTAGGTGCCGTCCTCGGTGAACTGGTGGGCCAAACCGGAGAAGTCCCCGTCGTCGAGGTGGTGGCAGTACGCGGCCAGCGTCCGGCGGATGGTGAGCTCGTCGGCCAGGGCGATCTGCGATTCAGCCATGGGTGTGATGCCTCACGGTGACCACCCGATGTCGCGCAGGTAGGACTGGGTCTTGACCACCTGGCCGGTCAACGTCTTGGGGTCGCCCTTACAGAGCTGGAAGACCGTCTCGGTGATGAGCGAGATGTCCTCGGTGTCCTCCTTGGCCAGATCGAGAGCGCCGGCACCCTCGGTGGCCACGGGATTGGTTGGTGCGGCGGCATTGACGGCGATGCCGTCGTCGTAGAGCTCGGCCGCCAGGCTCTGGGTGAGCCGGTTGAGTGCCGCCTTGACCGTGCCGTACAGGCCGAAGCCGGCGGTGCGGTCGAACTCGGAGAAGGGCGGCCCGTCCATGTGATCTCCGGCCACCGACGTGAGGTTGAGCACCCAGCCGCGACCGCGCTCACGCATGCCGGGCAGGGCCAGCTGAGTCAGATGGAGCGGGCCAAGCAGATGCATCTCCACCATGAGCAAGGCGCGCCGCTCGGGGAACTGGTCGAGGGGGCGCAGAAAGGTCACGGCGGCGTTGTTCACCAGCACGTCGGGCGCCCCGAGCTCGTCGACGACCTGGGCGAACATGCGCTCGCGTTCGTCGGCCTGGGACAGGTCGGCCGGCACGGCCAGGACGCGGCCCCCAGCCGCCTCGATCTCGTCGCGGGTCTGGCGCAGCGAGCCCTCGTACTTGGGATCGGGGTCCAGCGTGCGCGCCGTGATGGCAACCGCCGCCCCCTCGCTCGCCAACCGCTTGGCGATGGCCTTGCCGAGACCCCGGCTCCCACCGGTCACAAGCGCGATGCGATCCTCGTAGTCGCCTGCCACGGTGCCTCCCCGTTGACTTTGGCCGATACTAGGTCGGTGCCCGAGCTCGATCCCATGGTCCTGGAGGAGCGGTTAGGCCCGGCGGGCGTGACCGACGTACGCCCACTCGCCGGCGGTGCGTCGAGCTTGACCTACGCCGGGCGCCTGGGCGAGCGGGCCGTGGTGGTGAAAGTCGCGCCGCCCGGCGTGCCGCCCGTGCGCAACCGCGACGTGCTGCGCCAGTCACTGGTGTTGCGCGGCGCTGGGTGCAACGACGGTGCCGGTGCCCGAGGTGCTGTGGGAGGACGCCGGTCAACCACCGGAGGTCCCGCCGCTCTTCGTCATGTCGTTCGTCGCGGGGGAGTCGGTGGAGCCGCTCTTCGACGTCGACGGGCCCGAGGGGGTCGACGACAGGACGATGTCCGCACGCATGCTGGCGGCCGCGCGCACCCTGGCATCGCTGCACCGGGTGGATCTCGGATCGGTGGGTCTGGAGGGCGAGCCGGTAGTGGGCCCGGGCGACGAAGTCGACCGTTGGAGCCGCGTGCTGGAGACGGTCGATTCGGAGCTGGTGCCAGGCTGGCCGGACGCCGCGGCGACGCTGCGTTTCTCGCTGCCGACGCCGTTGGCGCCCGTGCTCGTCCACGGCGACTTCCGGCTGGGGAACCTCCTGGCGGAGGCGGACCGCATCACAGCCGTCGTGGACTGGGAGATCTGGTCTGTCGGCGACCCGCGCGTCGACGTGGGCTGGTTCCTGCTCAACGGCGACCCCGAGACCTATCTGCGGCCGACCCGCTATGCCGCTGCTCTGCCGCCCCCGGCCGCACTGGCTTCCGCCTACGCCGAAGCGGTGGGCTGGGACGTGCCCGGGCTCGGCTGGTTCGTCGCGTTGGCGTCGTTCAAGTCGGCGGCCACATGGTCGTTGATCGTGAAGCACAACCGCCGGCGCTCCTCGCCCGACGGCGAGCTCGAGGCGATGGTGCCCGTGCTGCCGCGTCTGTTGGCTCGGGCGCGGGAGCTTGCCGATGCGTCGTCGGGGTCGTGATTGCCCGGACGAGCTGCGAACTGCTTACAGTGTCCACCGTGCTGGCAGCGACGGGGGCCGGGAGGGATCCGCATGAGTGACACCCTGGTCGTAGAGACCCCACATGCTGGCGTCGTCCTGCTGCGCCTCAACCGGCCCGAGCGCCTGAATGCGCTCAACGCTGAGTTGGTGGGGGCGATCGAGCGGGAGTGTGACCGGCTGTCGGCCGACACAGAAACGCATGCCGTGGTGATCACCGGGAATGGTCGCGGCTTCTGCTCCGGCCTCGATGTGCGCGACTTCGGCCCCGGTGTCCCGTCGGCTGGGGCCCCGGTCGCCGAGCTCATGCGGTTCCAGGAGCGCATGGCGTCGCTGCCTCTGGCCGTGCGCGCCCTGCCCCAGGCCGTGATCGCCGCCGTGAACGGTCCGTGCGTCGGCGGCGGCTTCGCACTCTGCCTGGCGGCCGACGTCCGCCTGTGTTCGACGACCGCCTCGTTCGGCAACGGCGCCATCCTCCTCGGGCTCTCCGGCGCCGAGATGGGCATGAGCTATCACCTGCCGCGGATCGTCGGCACCAGCGTGGCGGCCGACTGGATGCTCTCCGGCCGCACGGTCCCCGCTGAGGAGGCCGACCGGAGGGGGCTGGTCAGCCATCTGGTCGAGCCGGAACAACTCCTCAACCGGGCCCTGGAGCTGGCGGCCCAGGTGGCGGCTCTGCCGGCGCTGGCCGTGCAGATGACGAAGCGGGCACTGCACGTGAATACCGACGCTCCCGACGTCGGCGCCGCCCTGGAGCTCGAGAACCGCAACCAGGTGCTCACACATGCCACCGACGAGTCGACGGCGCGCCGGGGCAAATGGGCCAACTAAGGCAGGAGCGCGGGTGACCACGATCTTCGAGGACGCCGTCCTCTCGGTGCGGCTCGGCCGGGACGTGACCGAGGTGGCGGAGGATCTCTACGCCGAGCTGGACGACGGGGAACGGCTGGGGTTGCTCGACGGCGACACCGAATTCTGGGCCGGGCTGGCCCGCTTCCGGTCGGAGGGCTACAACCGCTCGCCCATCGTGCACGGCGCCGTGGAGCGGCTCGGCCTGCCCGGGACGCGCTTTGTCGACGGGCCACGTGGCTGTGTCGCCGGCGCGGCCACTGCCTTCCCGGTCTCCATGGCGCGCGGGGCAACCTGGGACGTTTCGCTCGAGGAGCAGGTTGGCGACGTCATCGGGCGCGAGATCCGGGCCTTGGGTGGCAACTTCTTCGGCGGCGTGTGCATCAACCTGCCTCGCCATCCGGCCTGGGGTCGGGCGCAGGAGACCTACGGGGACGACCCGTACCACCTGGGCGAGTTCGGTGCTGCCCTGACCAGGGGTACGCAGCGCTGGGTGATGGCGTGCGCCAAGCACTACGCGCTCAACTCCATGGAGAACGCCCGCTTCAAGCTGGACGTCACGGCTGACGAGGCGACACTCCACGACGTCTATCTCCCGCATTTCGAGCGGGTGGCGGACGAGGGTGTGGCGGCCGTGATGGGGGCGTACAACTCGGTCAACGGGAAGTGGTGCGGCCAGAACGAGTACCTACTGACAACCGTGCTGCGCGACACGTGGAGTTGGGACGGGATCACCGTGACCGACTTCATCTGGGGGCTGCGCGACGCCGCGGCCTCGCTGAACGCCGGGATGGATCTCGAAGAGCCGTTCCGTCAGCAGCGGGCCCGGTACCTGCCCGACCAGCTCGAGGCGGGTGAGACGTCGTGGGCCATGGCGGCGCGCGCCGGCGTGCGACTGATTGCGGCGCAGCTGCGCTCCTATGCCGCTCGGGAGTCGGCCGACCCAACGGTGCAGGTGGTGGCGAACGACGAGGCGCGCGCTCTGGCCCGGCAAGTCGCGGCGCGGTCGATGGTCCTGCTCAAGAACGAGCCGGTCGGCGGACAACCGGTCCTGCCACTCGATCCGAGCGCGGTGCGAACCATCGCGTTGATCGGCCGTTTGGCCGATGCGGCCAACATGGGTGATCACGGCTCGTCGGACGTGCGACCGCCGTCATCGGTTTCCCCTTCCGCCGGCATCCGGACCGCCTTTCCCGACGCCCAGGTGTGGCTGGTGGAGGCGGACGACGTCTCGGCCGCGACGCAGGCGGCGGTGGAGGCCGACGTGGCCATCGTGGTGGCTGGCTACGACGCCCAGGACGAAGGGGAGTACATCGGACCTGATTCGGCGGCGACGCCAGAGCTGCTGTCGCTGTTCCCCCCGATACCCGACGACATGGTGAGCGTCCTGGGTGAGGCGTTCGCCCCAGGAGAGCAGAGTCGCGGCATGGGCGGCGATCGCGCCTCGCTGAGCCTGCGACCGGTAGACGAGGAGATCATCCGGGCCGTGGTCGAGGCCAACCCGTCCACGGTGGTTGTTGTGGTGGCCGCCGGTGCCGTGTTGACAGAGAGGTGGCGCGCGCAGGTGCCCGCCGTGGTGATGATGTGGTACGCCGGCATGGAGGGCGGGCATGCGCTGGCCGACGTGCTGACCGGGGTGCACAACCCGAGTGGTCGCTTGCCGTTCTCCATCCCCACCTCGGAGGCGCACCTGCCGTTCTTCGACCGCGAGGCCACCGCCATCACCTACGACCGCTTCCACGGCCAGCGCCTGCTGGACAAGCTCGGCGTGGCCGCGGCGTTCCCGCACGGGTTCGGGCTCTCGTACACGACGTTCGCCCTGCGCCAGGTCGTCGTGGAATCGGTCGACGAGGATGCGGCAACGCTCACGGTGCAGGTGGAGAACACCGGCGAGCGAGACGGTGGCCACGTCGTGCAGGTCTATGGGCGCGCCCGGACCGGTCCCTACGCCGGCGAACTGTTCCTGGCCGGCTTCGCACCGGTGTTCGTGCCGGCGTCGTCCACCGTCTCGGTATCGGTGGCCGTCTCGCTGCGCCCCTTGGCCGCTTGGGATGTCACGGTGCGCCGGCGGGTGCCGCCCGAACCGGGTGACGTCGAACTCGAGGTGGGGTCGCATGCCCACGATCCGGCTGCGTTGGTCCTGGGGCTCGCCGGGCCAGCCGGCGGCTGATGCCGTTACTCGACGGTGGTGTTGGTCAGGCCGCCGAGTTCCAGTAGTGCTCCAAGCCCGTTTGCAGCGCGCGGCTCACGAGTTCGATGCGAGGTCCACTTGGGCTGCGATGGTAGGCCCAGGTGGTCACGCCGTCACGCACGCCCCTGGCCTCCTCGGCGTAACCACGTGAGACGAGCAGTGCCTGGTCGGCGGCCATGTCCTCGGACCAGTAGCCCATGTGGTGGATACCCGAGCCGGGCGCCGGGGTCCACAGCGTGCCCGGTCGGCTCTGAATCACCTCGACCCGGGGCACCGTCGCCGAGTAGGTGAACCGCAGGTCGAGGGTGAACTCGCTGTCTGGAAGGACGACCGGGTTGGCGATGGCGATCTCGGGGCACCACTCGTAGCCGAACAGCTCACCCAACTCGACCAAGGCGGCGTCGAGGTCCTCGACCACGATGCCGACGTGGAACTGGTCGGCGCCCCTCAAGATGGTTCGAGCACGACGCGGATGGCGCCTGAGCCCCGGTCCGACGCCACCCGGAAGGCCTCTTCGGCGTCTTCAAGCGCGAAGCGGTGCGTGATGACCGTGCGCACGATCTCCGGATCCCGGGCCAGCATGGCGGCAGCCTCCTCCATCTCGCGCACGCCGTCGTGCGTGCAGTACCCCAGCGAGGGGATGAGCCGGGCCTCGCGGTTGAACAGCGGCATCCAATCCAGCTGCACCGGGCCGAAGTGGACGCCGAGGACCACGATGGTGCCGCCCGGCGCGACCAGCTCGCCGCAACGGGCCAGGCTCTCGGGGGAGCCGGCGGCTTCCACCACTACGTCGTAGGTCCCGTCCGCGCCGACCCGGGCGCCGAGTCGCTCGCCGGCCTCGCGCTGGTGGGGGTGCCGCGCTTCGAGCGCCACGTCCTCGCCACCCTGGGCGCGGGCCCCGGCGACCGCCAGGAGGCCCAGCGCGCCGGCTCCGACCACGGCCACCCGCCGACCCGGTCCGGTGTCGGCCAGGCGCAGCGCATGCCACGAGACCGAGGCCGGTTCCACCACCGACGCGTCGCGCAGTTCGAGACCGTCGGGCAACGGCACCAAGCGCTCTGACGGGGCGCGGAACTGCTCGGCCATGCCCCCGTCGGCGAACATGCCGAGCGCCGCGAGCCATGGGTGGGGCACAAGTTGTAGGTGCCGCGCCGGCACTGGGCGCACTCCAGGCAGCCGTAGATGGCCTCGACCACAACCGCGCTGCCGTCTTCGCGCAGACCGGCCAGTTCGTGGCCCATGATGTTGGTGCTGCCGTAGCGGATATAGCTCAAGTCCGACGCGCACACGCTGGTGGCCCTCATGTCGAGCACTTCGCCGTGAGCAATCCCCGGCGGCTCATCGACATCGACCACGGCCACACCGCCCTTGCGGCCTCGGACCGCCTTCACGGCGCCGCCGGCGGGTCGCCGCGCAGGCCGACGCTGTTGAGCACACCGGCCATGCAGAGATAGCCGCCGATCACGAAGAGCAGCTCGAAGACCTGGGCCGGATCCAAGAAGCCGGCCAAGATCCCCCACGTGTCGTCGCTGACGACGAACCCGTCGATCAACTCGTCCACCGTCGTGAGCAAGGCCCTCTCGACTGGCGTCCACACTTCGGCCGCCGGCCCTTCGGTGACCGCCCGCAGCTGCTCATCGGTGAGGCCCTCGTCGCGGCCCATGCGGCTGTGCTGGCCCCATTCGTAGCCCGACTGCGTTCGCCAGGCCACCCGAAGGATGACCAGCTCGCGTTGACAGGGCTCGAGGGTCGACTCGTCGCTGGCCAACATGTTGCTGAAGGCGAGCCACGTCTCGCTCAACGGGAGGTGATGGGCGAACAGCTCCATGACGACCGGCATGGGTGGCGCGTCGGGCGCTCCGGAGAGGTAGAGCTCGGGGCGGCGCAGGTGGGGGAGCAGGACGTCGCGGGTGTGGTCGTCCCACTCGGTGAAGGGGACGGGGGTAAGGCGTGGTGCGGGCGATGAGCTCATATGCGCGGGCGCAGTCTACGGTCTGAGCGCGCGCCGACGGGCCCGGTGCCGAGCCCGGCGGTGCGCCGACATCGCTGGCAGACTGGTTGCATGCCGACGAGTGAGTATCCCGAGGCTCGGGGCGTGCTCGCGGCGGACGGTTCCATGTTGACGTACCACGTGAACGGGACCGGGCCGCGGTCACTCGTCTTCGCAGAACCGGGCACGCAGATCGAACTGCTGTGGGAGGACCCCGTCTTTCCGGCGGTTCTTCGGACGCCTGGCTACCTTTTCCCAGGTCGTCATGATGCCCACACGGGGCCTCTACGCGTCGGAGGGTGACATGCGTGGCGCCTTCACGATCGGTGAGGCCACGGACAATGTCCTTCTCGCCGTGATGGACCAGGCCGGCGTGGAGCGGGCCGCTCTCGTGGGTTGGAGCAGTCGCGGCCCGATCGCAATCCACTACGCGGTCACGCACCCAGAGCGGGTGGAGCGGCTGCTCCTGATCGACAGCTGCGCGCACTACGTACGCGAGGACGACTACCCGTGGGGGTTCCCCCGCGAGCGGCTCGACGCGATCAGCGCATTCATCGAAGAGGGTTTCGGCACTTCGGCCGAGATGGCGATGACGGCGCCGAGCGCTGACGAACGCCTCCGGGCCCTCTGGGGGCGTTCCCGTCGGATTGCCGTCAGCCCCGGGCTCTACGCTGAGGGCTTGCGAACCAGCCTCGAGGCGGACGTGCGCGCGCTACTTCCTTCCGTGGCGGTGCCGACGCTCGTGCTGCACCGGGAAGGGGATCGTTTCATTCACCTCGGGGCGGGACGGTACCTGGCCGAGCACATCCCTGGGGCCAAGTTCGTCGTGCACCCGGGAGAGGACCACCTCTACTTCGTCGGCGACGTCGATGCGCTGGCCGACGAAATCGAGGAGTTCCTGACCGGTTCCCGAGCCGGTGCCGAAGCCGACGTGATCACGACCAACGTCCTCTTCACCGACATCGTCGGTTCGACCGACCTCCAGGCCCGCCTCGGGTCACGGGAGTGGTCACGGCGCAGCGACGAACACGATGCGATGGTCCGCGAGGTCTTGGCCCGCTACCACGGCCGTGAGATCAAGACGACGGGCGACGGTTTCCTGGCCACCTTCGACGCCACCACGCGCGCGCTTCGCTGCGCTCCTGAGATCCTCGCCCGCGCCAAGGGCATGGGACTGGACCTGCGGGCGGGTGTGCACACGGGCGACGTGGAGGTCCGTGGCGCCGACATCGGCGGCTTGGCCGTCAGCATTGCCAAGCGGGTGTGCGACCTGGCCGGCCCGGGGGAGGTCCTCGTGAGCGAGACGGTGAAGACGGTCATGACGGGCTGGAACCTCACTTTCCGCGAGGCGGGTCAGCACGAGCTCAAGGGCGTGCCCGGGAGTTGGCGGCTCTACCAGGTGGTGCCCTGAGGCCGCAGGAGCGCCCTTACAGAACTTTGACGGCCCTCCGGTAGCCCGCCAGCCGGGCGTCCTTCGGGTCGAGGTCGGTCACCAGCACATCCACCCGGTCGAGCCCGAGACACCGGGCCACGCCTTGGCGCTCCAGCTTGGTGTGGTCGACGGCCACCACGATCTCCGCGCTGACCTCGGCCAAGGCCAATTTCACCTCCGCCTCCTCCAAGGTCGCCTCCGTCGTGCCCTCGGATGTCAGCCCGGCTGCGGAGAGGAACAGGCGGTCGAGCAAGAGGTCTCGTGCCGCCCGCGCCGCCAGCGGCCCCACCAGGCTGTCGGTCCGCGGGTCGTGCTGACCGCCGGTCAGGAGGACGGTGACGCCCGAGCGTTCCCGCAGGGCGCTGAAGGCCTCCAGCCCGTTGGTGGCCACGGTGAGCTGCCGCGCTCCGGCGATGGACGAGGCCAGCCGCTGCAGGGTGGACGACGCGTCCATCCCGATGGCACCCGACTCGGGCACCAGCGAGGCCAGCTTGGCGGCGATGCGCTCCTTGGCTCGGGCCTGCACGCCGAAGCGCTCGGAATACCGCTGCGGCCCCAAGGCCAGCGCGCCGCCGCGGACCCGGCGCACCCGTCCCTGCTCGGCCAGGGTGTCGAGGTCCCGCCGGATCGTCATCTCGCTGACCGCCAGGTCGGCGGCCAGGTCGCTCACCTTCACCCGACCGAGCGCGTCGACTTCCTCGCAGATGCGCTCCAGGCGGTCGAAGGCGTCGATGCTCATACCAAACCGTTGGCCGGCGAGGGTTCGAGCATGGTGCGGTCGAGCTCGGCGACGTTCGACACGCCCAGCAAGGTCATGGTGCGCACCAGGTCGTTGCGGAACCAGGAGAGCAGCCGGTCGACGCCGCGCTCGCCGCCGGCACCCAGCGCGTAGAGGTAGGCCCGCCCGGCCATGCAGGCGGTCGCCCCGGCGGCCACCGCCTTGACGATGTCGTTGCCGCGCCGCACCCCGCCGTCGCAGATGACCGCCGTGCGGTCGCCCACGGCGTCGACCACAGGGGCGACCAGGGAGAACGGGGCCGGCGATCCATCGAGTTGGCGCCCGCCGTGGTTGGACAGCGCCACCGCGGTCACGCCGAGGTCGGCGGCCAGGACGGCGTCGGCCACGGTCTGTACCCCCTTCAACACGATCGGGCCGTCCCACACGTCCTGGAGCCACTCGACGTCGGACCACGACAGGGCCGGGTCGAACTGGGTGTTGATGTACTCGGAGACCGCCACCGGCGCCGCGCCGTCACCCACGCCGCGGCCGACCACGTTGGCGAAGCGGATGGGATCGCCGCGCAGGAAGGCCAACGTCCACTGCGGGTGCAGCGCGCCGTCCACGAAGGTCGAGGGCCCGATCTTGGGAGGCATGGTGAAGCCGCGCCGCACGTCGCGCTCGCGCCGTCCCAGCACCGCGGTGTCGACGGTGAGGACCAGCGCCTCGTAGCGCGACTCGGCGGCCCGGCTCACCAGCTCCTTGACCAGGCCACGGTCGCGCCAGGCGTAGACCTGGAACCACAGGCGCCCGTCGCTGACGGCGCGCACCTGCTCGATGGAGCACGTGCTCAAGGTGGAGAGGGTGTAGGGCAGCCCCGCCCGGGCCGCCGCCCGGGCCACGGCCAGTTCGCCCTCGGGGTGCACGATGCGCGTGAATCCGGTGGGGGCCAGCACCAGCGGGTAGGTCATCGGCTGGCCGAAGAGGGTGGAGGCGATGTCGACCGAGCTCACGTTGCGCAAGATGCGCGGGCGGAAGACGGTCCGGTCGAAGGCAGCCCGGTTGGCGGCCAGGGTCAGCTCGTCCTCGGCGCCGCCGTCGACGTAGTCGAAGACGCCCCGGGGCAGCCGCCGCCGGGCGATCCGGCGCAGGTCGTCGACCGACGCCGCATGGGCCAACCGGCGTTCGACCGGGTCGGTCTGGAGGCGCTCCAGGCGGACGACCGCCTTCAGGTTGTCGATCAGGCTCATTGCGGTTCGTACCTCCGGAGTTCCGTGCGGGCCGCTACCACTGCCCGCGCCTCGTCGAGCGAGCCGGCGATGGCCCCGTGCGCGCGCGCCTGCACGAGAACGTTCCCGATCGCCGTCGCCTCGACCGGGCCCGCCATCACGGCCAGACCCGCCGCGTCGGCGGTGGCCTGGCAGAGCAGCGCGCTCTGGGACCCGCCACCGACCAGGTGGACGAGGTCGACCACGCTACCGGACAGCTCGGCCCCCCTCCGGGCGGCGACGGCGTAGGCCAGGGCCAGCGAGTCGATCACGCAGCGCACCGTCTCGGCTGGCGTGGCGGGGGCGCGGTGCCCGGCCGCCACGGCGGCGGCGGCGATGCGCTCGGGCATGGGGCCGGGCGCCAGGAACACCGGGTCGTCCACGTCAATGACCGCGCCGCCCGCCGCCGGCAGCGCCGCCGCTTCGTCGAGCAGCTGGCCCCGCTCGGACACCTGGCCCCGCTCGGCCCAGGTGCGCAGCGACTCCTCCAGCAGCCAGAAGCCGCCGGTGTTGCGCAGGAAGCGCGTCCGGCCGTCCACCCCGAGCTCGTTGGTGAAGTTCTCCCGGCGCGCCGCCTCGGTGAGGACCGGGCCGCCGGCCAGCTCCACACCGACCAGCGACCAGGTGCCGCTCGACACGTACACGAAGTGCTCCGTGGTGGCGGGCACGCCGGCCACCGCCGACGCCGTGTCGTGCGAGCCGACGGCGGTGACGACGACGCCCGGCCCTATGCCCAAGCGCGACCGCAGCTCGGGCCGCACCGGCCCGAGCACCGTCCCGGGCGAGACCAGCGGCGTCAGCAGCTCCGGCCGCAGCCCCAGGCGCGTCACCAGCTCCGAGGACCACTCGCCGGACGACACGTCGAGCAGCCCCGTCGTCGATGCGTTGGTGCGCTCGGTGCGCAGCTCGCCCGTGAGCCAGTACCCGAGCAGGTCGGGCAGCAGCGCCATCGCCGAGGCCTGCGGCCACAGTGCACTCCGGCGCTCGCTCACCAACTGGTACAGCGTGGTGAAGGGGAGGAACTGCAGCCCGTTGCGCGCGAACAGCCCCTCGGGCGGAACGACGGCGTGCACCTCGTCCACTACCTTGGCCGTGCGCTCGTCTCGGTACGAGGTGGGCTCGGCCAACAGGTGGCCCTCCGCGTCGAGCAGGCCGTAGTCCACGCCCCAGGTGTCGATCCCGATCGACTCCACCTGCGGGTAGCGCTCGACCAGCAGGCGCAGCCCGGCCAGCACCTCCTCGTACAGCCAGGACATGGGCCAGCACAGCCGACCGTCGGCCACCTGGCGGGCGCCGTTGGGGAACCGGTGCACGACGTCCAACGACAACCCTTCGCCTGCGCCGTCGACCAGGCCGGCCACCACGCGCCCGCCCGACGCGCCGAGGTCGACGGCGGCGAAGACGCGGGGTGCCACGGTCCCGTCGCTCAGCGCAGGAAGGCGGCGGCCACGCCCGAATCCACCGGGACGAGCAGGCCCGTAGTGTGGCTGAACTCGCTCGAGCTGATGGCGCACACCGCCGCCGCCACGTGGGACGGCAACACCTCCCGCTTGAGCAGGGTGCGCTGGGCGTAGAACTGGCCGAGCTCCTCCTCGGCCACGCCGTACACGGCGGCCCGGTCGGCCCCCCACCCGCCGGCGAAGATCCCGCTGCCGCGCACGACGCCGTCGGGGTTCACCCCGTTGACCCGGATGCGGTGCTCGCCCAGCTCGGCCGCCAGCAGCCGCACCTGGTGGGCCTGGTCCGCCTTGCTCGATCCGTAGGCCACGTTGTTCGGCCCGGCGAAGACCGCGTTCTTCGAGACGACGTAGACGATGTCGCCTCCGAGGCCCTGAGGGATCATGGCGGCCGCCGCCGCCTTGGCCACCAGGAAGCTGCCCTTGGCCATCACGTCGTGCTGCAGGTCCCACTCCTCCTCGGTCGTCTCGAGCAGGGGCTTGGAGATGGACAGCCCGGCGTTGTTGACCACCAGGTCGACGCCGCCGAAGGCGAGCAGTGCGTCCCGCACCCCCTCGGCCACGCTGCCGGCGTCGGTGACGTCGACCGCCACGCCCACCGCCACGTCGCTGCCCCCGATCGAACCCGCCACGGCCCGAGCCCCCTCGCCGTCGAGGTCGGCCACGACGACACAGGCGCCCTCGGCCGCCAGCCGCTCGGCGATGGCCCGGCCGATGCCACTGGCGGCACCGGTGACGAGCGCGATGCGCCCGGCGTGACGCCGGGGCGCGGGCAGGCGGGCCAGCTTGGCCTCCTCGAGCGCCCAGTACTCAATGCGGAACTTCTCGCTCTCGGCGATGGGGTCGTAGGTCGAGATGGCCTCGGCCCCGCGCATGACGTTGATGGCGTTGACGTAGAACTCGCCCGCCACCCGCGCCGTCTGCTTGTCCCTGCCGTAGGAGAACATGCCGACGCCCGGGACCAGGACGATGGCGGGATCGGCACCGCGCATGGGCGGGGAGTCCGCCGTGGCGTAGCGCTCGTAGTAGGCCCGGTACTCCGCTCGGTAGGCGTCGTGCAGCTCGCCGAGACGCGCCACGCACTCCTCGACCGGAGCTCGGGCCGGCAGGTCGAGCACGAGCGGCCGCACCTTGGTGCGCAGGAAATGGTCCGGGCACGACGTGCCCAGCCGGGCCAGGTCGAAGAGCTTCTCGCTGGCCAGGAACTCGAGCACGACGTCGGCGTCGGTGAAGTGGCCGACCATGCGGCTGTCGCGCGAGGCCACCGCGCGCAGGTACGGCGCCAGGGCGGCCGCCTTGGCCCGCCGCTCGGCCGGGGGCAAGGCCGAGCGCTCGGCCACGGCGCCACCCAAGGGCGACGGCCGGCCGTGCTCGTCAATGAAGCGCTGGGCCTCGCCGATGATCCACAGCGAGTTCGCCTCGGCCTCGTCGCTGCTCGCACCCCAGGCCGTGATGCCGTGCCCGCCCAGGATGACGCCGATGGCGTCGGGGTGGGCCTCGTGCAGCGCCGCGATGTCGAGCCCGAGCTGGAAGCCCGGCCGGCGCCACGGGACCCAGACCACCCGGTCGCCGAAGATCTCCTTGGTCAGCCGCTCCCCGTCGGCCGCCGTGGCCACCGCGATGCCGCTGTCGGGGTGCAGGTGGTCGACGTGGCGAGCGGCGACCAGCCCGTGCATGGCGGTGTCGATGGAGGGCGCCGCCGCACGCGCCCGTGCAGGCAGAAGTCGAAGGCGGCCACCATCTCGTCCTCGCGGTCGTCCCCCGGGTAGACCCCCGCCAGCGCGCTGCAGCCGGTCGAGCCGCAGCACGGCCAGACCCTCGGCGAGCGTGCCCAGGTCGCCGCCCGATCCCTTGACCCACAGCAGCTCGACGTCCCCCCCGGTGACCGGGTCGACCTCGACGCCCTTGGCCGACGTGTTGCCGCCGCCGTAGTTGGTGTTCCGCGGATCGGCGCCCAGCCGGTGCGACCGGTCCAGCAGCTCCTCGACCACGCCGCCCCCGTCGCCGTCGCCGTCCACTCAGGCCCCCCAGCCGGCCTGGGTCCCGCCGACGCCGCTCGTTGCACGATCCGCTCGCCGTAACCGCTGGCTCGGTACGCCGCCAGCGGATCGGCCGGCCGCCCCCGCCCGCCCGCCACTCGGCCAGGTCGCCGCGCACGTCGGTGTAGAAGGCGTCCATCAGCACCTCGTTGCCCCCGAGCACGTCGCCCGCCCGCTCGGCGGCCGCCAGCGCGGCCCGGTCCACCAGCAACGCCCGCGCCGTCATCTCCTGCACGTTGAGCACCGAGCGGATCTGGCCCGGGATCTTCTCCTCAATGTTGTGGCACTGGTCGAGCATGAAGACGACGCCGCTCCCGGCGTCGTAGCCCCCGCCCCGCACCACCTCGGACAGGATCCGGAAGAGCTGGAACGGGTCGGCCGCCCCGACGATGAGGTCGTCGTCGGCGTAGAAGCGCGAGTTGAAGTCGAACGAGCCCAGACGCCCCAGCCGCAGCAGCTGCATCACGATGAACTCGATGTTGGTCCCGGGCGCGTGGTGCCCCGTGTCGAGGCACACCACGGCCCGCTCGCCCAGCGCCACGCAGTGCACGTAGGCGGTGCCCCAGTCGGGGACGTCGGTGGCGTAGAAGGCGGGCTCGAAGAACTTGTACTCGAGCACCAGACGCTGGTGCCCCCCGAGCCGGGCGTAGACCTGACGCGAGCGAATCGGCCAGCCGCTCCTGCCGGCCCGATAGGTCGCCCTGCCCGGGGTAGTTCAACCCGTCGGGCAGCCAGATCTTGAGGTCCGCGCTCCCGGTGGCGTCCATGATGTCGATGCACTCCAGCATGTGGGCGACCGCCTTGGCACGCACGCGATCATCGACGTGGCACAGGCTGCCCAGCTTGTAGTCGTCGTCCTGGAACGTGTTGGTGTTGATCGTGCCGAGGCGCAGACCGAGGTCCTCGGCGTGGCGCGCCAGCTTGTCGAAGTCGTCCACCCGGTCCCACGGGATGTGCAGCGCCACCGAGGGGGCGAGGCCGGTATGGCGGTGCACCTCGGCCGCGTCCTCGAGTTTCTCCTCCGGACTGCGGGGTACGCCCGGCTGCGCGAACACCTTGAAGCGGGTGCCCGAGTTGCCGAAGGCCCACGACGGCAGCTCGATCCACTGCCGCTCCAGCTCCGGTGCGATGTCGGCGAAGGTGGCCATCTCCCTCCTCGGGGCCGGCCCTGGGGGCCATGTTCGATCTTGTTACATCGTACATCCTTTTGCAAACCGCCGGCCTTGGTCCGCCGGACCTGGTTCCGGCGGCGTGCCTCGGGTCGATCCAATAGCGTCCACCCGGTCGCCCGGCTCGGATCGCACCGGGGCCAGGAGGGAGTTCACATGAGCGAGGGTCGCTATCGGGTGGTCCAGTGGGCGACCGGCAACATCGGGCTGCGTTCGCTGCGGACCGTCATCGAGCACCCCGACCTCGAGCTGGTCGGGCTCTACGTGTACTCGGAGAGCAAGGCGGGGCAGGACGCGGGGGAGTTGTGCGGCCTGGCGCCGACCGGCGTGTTGGCCACCCGCGACATCGAGGAGATCGTCGCCCTCCAGCCCGACTGCGTCCTCTACATGGGCGACCGGGCCGACACTGACGTGCTGTGCCGTCTGCTCGAGTCGGGGGCCAACGTCGTGTCGACGCGCAGCGAGTTCCACCACCCGGACAGCCTGGACCCCGAGCTGCGCGAGCGCATCGAGAGCGCCTGCGCCAAGGGCAACTCGTCGTTCTACAGCACCGGATCCAGTCCCGGGTTCATCACAGAGGCGCTGCCGCTGACGCTGCTGTCGTTGCAGCGCCGGCTGGACCGCCTGACGATTGAGGAGTTCGCCGACATGTCGTCGCGCAACTCACCCGAGATGATCTTCGACCTCATGGGGTACGGCCGCGACCCGTCCCACTTCGACCCCCGCGGCGTCGAGATGCACGGCGGCGACTCGTTCGCCGGGTCGTTGCGCCTCATCGCCCAGGCCCTGTCCCTCCCGCTCGACGACGTGGTGGCCAGGGGCAGCGTGGCGGTGGCGCGCCAGGCCACCGAGGTGGCGGCGGGGCGCATCGAGGCGGGCACCATCGCCGCCCAGCGCCTCGACGTGACGGGCGTCCATCAGGGCCGTCCCCTGCTCACCTTCAGCGCCAACTGGTACCTCACCAAAGACGTCGACCCGGCCTGGGACCTGCGCGACACGGGGTGGCACGTGCTGGTCGAGGGCGACACGCCGCTCGACATCGACATCCGCTTCCCCGTGCCGGACGAGGACTGGGCGGCGACGTCGCCCGGCCTCACCGCGCACCGGCCGGTCAACGCCGTGCGCTATGTGGTCGCGGCCGAGCCCGGCATCCGCACCACGGTCGACCTGCCGCAGATCATCCCGACTTTCAGGTGACCGCCACCTCCGGCCCGTGACCAGCATCGGCATCGTCGTCGGCAACCCCAAGCCGCGTTCGCGCACACTGGGTGTCGCCGAAGCGGTCGCCACGGCCGTCGCCGACGCGGTCGGGCTGGCCGAAGCCGAGCGCGTGACGGTGGACCTGGCCGACCTTGGTCCCCAGCTCTTCGACTGGTCCTCGTCCCCGGTGAAGGACGCCGTCATCGCCGTGCGCGGATGCGCCCTCCTGGTGGTCGCCTCACCCACCTACAAGGCGAGCTACACCGGCCTGCTCAAGGCGTTCCTCGACTGGTTCAGCACCACCGACCTGGTCGGCGTGACGGTGGTGCCGCTCATGGTGGGTGCCGGGCCGCAACACGCGCTGGCCGTCGAGGTCCACCTGCGGCCCGTCCTGGTCGAACTCGGTGCCACCCTCCCCGCCCGCGGCCTGTACGTCCTCGAGTCGCAGCTCGACGACCTCGACGCCGTGGTCGGCGTCTGGTTGCAGGAGGCTGGCCCGCAGCTCCGGGCGGCAGTGGGGGAGGTTCCCTAAGCGTTCGGCCGCGGGGCTAGCGCCCGGACCACTCGGGCGGCCGCTTCTCGGCGAACGACGCGCGCGCCCTCCTGGGCGTCTTCGGAATGGAACACCGAGTCCACCAGTTCGAGCTGTTCCTCCCACAGCTCGTCTTCGGTCCGACCCGGAGCCCTCCGCAGGAGTTGCAGCGCAGCGTCGACGCCCAGCGGTGCGCTGCGGGCAATGGCGGCGGCCAGCTCGAGCGCGGTGTCCAGGGCGTGACCCGTCTCGCACAGGCGCACGACCAGCCCGTGATCGAAGGCCGTCTGCGCGCTGATCAACTCGCCGGTCAAGGTCATCTCGGTGACGAGCGACTGGGGCAGGTGGCGCGGCAGCCTGAACAGTGCACCCCCGGCGGGGAAGAGGCCGAACTTCACCTCGGGTGAGCCGAACCTGGCGTCGGTGGAGGCCACCAGGAGGTCGGCGGTCAGCGCCAACTCCAGGCCCCCGCCGACGGCGATGCCCTCGATGGCGGCGATGAGGGGCTTCCGACAGCCGTAGTGCAGGACCGTGTCGATCTTGTCGGGCAGTCCGTCCTTGGCGAAGGCCTTCAGGTCCATGCCGGCGCAGAAGGAGCCGCCGTTCCCGGTCAGGATTCCGACGCGCAGATCGGGGTCGGCGTCCAGGGTACGGAACGCCGCCAGCACTCCGAGCGACACCTGCGAGTCGAAGGCGTTGCGGACGCCCGGGCGGTTGAGCGTGATGACCAAGGTGCGGTCGACGACCTCGGTCAGGACGGGGAGTGCCTCGCTCACGGGATGCGGACGGGCATCTTCTCCCACCCCCGCACGGTGGAGGTGCGGGCCTGCACGGCGTTGTCGTAGTCGACTTCCCACTCCGGGAACCGCTGCAGCACTTCCTCGAGCGCGATGCGGGCCTCGAGGCGGGCCAGGTGTGCGCCCAGGCAGAAGTGGATGCCGTAGCCGAAGCTCAGGTGGCGCCCCACCTTGCGGGTGATGTCGAAGCGGTCCGGGTCCTCGAACTGGCGCTCGTCCCGGTTGGCCGACCCGTTGATGATGACCAGGACGCTGCCCGCAGGCACGGTCTGCCCCTGGTGCTCGACGTCCTTGGTGACGTAGCGGGCTTGGACCGGAGACGGGGCCTCGTAGCGCAGGAGCTCCTCGACGGCGTTCGGGATCAGCGCCGGCTCGGCGGCCATCGCCTTGCGCTGGTCGGGGTGCTCGGCCAGCAGCTTGGCGGCCCAGCCGATCAGGCGGGTGGTCGTCTCGTTGCCGGCGCCGGCGAGCAGGGTGATGTATCCCAGGATCTCGTCGCGGGTGAGGGTGCGCACCGTGCCGTGCTCGTCCGTGAACTCGGCGTTGAGCAGCTCGGTCATCAGGTCGTCGGAGGGGTTCTCGGCCCGCCAATCGATGTACGCCCCGTAGTCGTCCGCCGCCTGATCCCCTCGGGCGATATCGGCGTCGGGCATGACGCCCTCATCCAGGCGCAGGCTGTCGTCCATGTGCTCCCGGAGCGACTCCTGGTCCTCCTCGGGGATCCCGAGGAGCATGCCGATGGTGCGCATCGGAATCTCGACACCGAGGTCGGCGATGAAATCGAAGCCACCCGCGCCGACGAGCGGGTCGAGCTTGCGGGCGGCGTAGGCACGGACCTGGGGCTCGATCTCGGCCATGCGCCTCGGCGTGAACACCCGGCTCATGAGCCCCCGGTGCAGGTCGTGGTTCGGTGGGTCCTCAAAGATGAACAAGCCGGGGGGCATCTCCGTGTCCGCCTTGATGAGCTCGAGCACCGAGCCCTTGGCCGAGCTGTACGTCTGCCACTCGACGAAGCAGCGCTCGACGTCCTCGTAGCGGGTGACCGCGTAGAAGTCGTACTTCTCGTTGTAGTAGAGCGGGGCCTCGTCGCGCAGGCGCTTCCACACCGGGTACGGGTCGGCATCGATGCCGAAGTCGTAGGGGTCGTAGTAGAGGTCGGACGCAGTCGTGGCCATCTCGTTCTCCCTTGCGTCGGTGACTGACAGCGGATCTCTCTCGGCTCTTTGTGAGGACGCTCGTTGAAAGTAACATTATCTCGTGACAAGAGCCTCGTTCTCAATCCCTGGCGCCCAGCTGGCCCGGTGGTCCCGATGAGCGCGACCTCAGGCGATTCGGCCCCGTTTCCGTCCCTCCCGGCCATGCTCGCCAGCTCCACGGAGCGCTTCGCCAACCTGGTGGCGATCCGAGACGGCGACGTGTCGCTCACCTACCCCGAGCTGGCCGAGGCTGCCCGTCATTTCGCCGCCGCCCTGGTCGAGTCCGGCGTCGAGCGGGGCGACCGGGTCGCCATCTGGTGTTTCAACTGCGTCGAGTGGGTCGTCGCCGTGTTGGGCATCTTCTCGGCCGGAGCTGTGCTGGTCCCGATCAACACGAGGTTCAAAGGCCCCGAGGCGGCAGACGTGCTGGCCCGCAGCGGGGCCCGGGCCCTGGTGACCGTGACCGACTTCCTCGATACCAACTATGTGGCCATGCTCGAGGCTTCTGGGGTGCCGCTGCCGGCGCTCGAGACCGTCGTCGTCGCCCACGGCCCGGCGTCCGGCGACGCCATCGTCTGGCAGGACTTCGTCGACCGCGCCACCCCCGAGTCGGCGGCCGAAGCCGAGCGCCGCAGCGAGGCACTCACCCCCGACGACCCCTCAGACATCCTCTTCACCTCGGGGACGACGGGAGTGCCCAAAGGCGTCGTCATGACGCAAGGCCGCACCCTGATCGTGGCGACCGACTGGGTCGCCATGACCGGGTTGAAGGCCGGGGACGTCTACCTCCAGGTGAACCCCTACTTCCACATGTTCGGCCTCAAGGCCGGCATCCTGGCCAGCGTTGCTTGCGGCGCCACCATGCTCCCCGAGCCCGTGTTCGACGTCGAGCGCGTGCTGACCCGCGTCGGTGCCGAACACGTCACGGTGCTGCCGGGCGCGCCCACGATCTACCAGGCCATCCTCGACCACCCGACACGCGAGGCCCACGACCTCTCAAGCCTGCGCGTGGCGGTTACGGGAGCCGCCGACATCCCGGTCGAGCTCATCCGACGGGTCCACGCCGAGCTCCCGTTCGACACGATCGTCACCGGCTATGGGCTCACCGAGGGCGGCACCGCGTGCGCCACGGAGAAGGGGGACGACCCCGAAGCGATCGCCACCACCGTCGGGCGGCCCCGTCCCAGCTTCGAGATGCGCGTCGTCGGCGAGGGTGACCGCGTGCTCGGGAGTGGTGAGGCGGGCGAGGTCCTGCTGCGCGGTGGCAGCGTCATGGCCGGCTATCTCGACGACCCCGAGGAGACGGCCAAGGTGCTGTCGGCTGACGGCTGGTTGCGCACCGGCGATCTCGGCGTGATCGACGAGGCTGGTCGCCTGCGCATCGTCGGCCGGGTCAAGGACATGTTCATCGTCGGCGGATTCAACGCCTACCCGGCCGAGATCGAGAATGCCCTGCTGCGCCACCCGGCGATCCGCCAGGCGGCCGTCATCGGCATTCCTGACCCGCGCCTGGGCGAGGTCGGCATGGCGTTCGTCGTGGTGTCCGAGGAGGTGTCCGAGGCCGACATCATCGCCTGGAGCCGCGAGCAGATGGCCAATTACAAGGTGCCGCGCGCCGTCGAGATCGTGGACGCGCTCCCGGTAAACGCCACCGGCAAGGTCGTGAAGGACGAGCTGCGACAGCGGGCGCCAGCGCAGCAGGACGCGCCCGCATGACGGAATCGGAACCGACGGGCCTGCAGTCCCTGAGGGGACTGCGGGTCGTCGAGCTTGGGGTGTGGGTGGCCGCCCCCTCGGCGGCGGCGCTGCTGGCTGACTGGGGCGCCGATGTCATCAAGGTGGAGCCGCCGACGGGCGATCCGATGCGCAACGCGTTCGGGTCCCTCGGGATCGGCGGCGACGACTTCCCCAACCCTGCCTTCGCACAGGACAACCGGGGGAAGCGCAGCGTCGTCCTCGACCTGCGCCAGCCGGCGGCGCGGGATCAGCTCGAAGCACTCCTGGAGACCGCCGACATCTTCCTCACGAACCTGCGTCCGGACGCGCTCGACGGGTTGGGGCTGGAGCCCGAGGCCACGGTGGCCCGTCACCCGCGCCTGGTGTACGGCAGCGTCAGCGGATACGGGCTGCGCGGGGAGGACCGCAACCGGTCGGCCTATGACATCGGCGCCTTCTGGGCGCGCTCCGGCCTGTCGGTCCAGCTGGCCACCAACGACGACGGGGTGCCGCTCAATGCGCGGGGCGGCATCGGCGACCACATCAGCGGGCTGGCCACGCTGGCCGGACTTCTGGCGGCGGTGCTCGAGCAGCGCCAGACCGGGCGCGGCCGCGTGGTCGAGGTCTCTCTGCTCCGCACGGGGGCCTACGTGCTCGGGTGGGACCTGAGCTTGCAGGCCAACCTGGGCAAGGTGGCGCCGGCCGAGGCACGGCACGTGAATCAGACCCCGATGATGAACTCCTATCGGACCAAGGACGGGCGCTGGTTCTTCTTCACCGGCTTGGAGGCCGATCGCCACATCGACAGGATCTACCGGGCCCTCGGGCGCGAGGACCTGCACGATGACCCTCGTTTCGAGAACGCGCGGGCGTTGCGCAAGAACCGCACCGAGGTCATCGCCGTGCTCGACGACATCATCGGGCAGGCGCCCCTCAGCGTCTGGGCCGAGCGCTTCGAACGCGAAGGCGTGTGGTGGGCGCCGGCGCAGACCCCGGCCGAGGTGCTCGAGGACCCGCAGCTGCTGGAGAACGACGGACTTCTTGAATTGACGAGCGAGGCGGACGGGACATCACAGCGTTCGATCAACGGCCCGGTCAGCTTCTCCGACGTGTCCATCCGACCGCGCAACCCGGCGCCGCGCCTGGGCGAGCACACCGAGGCCGTGCTGGCAGAGCTGACGCAACGTGACGGACGTAGCGACTAATTCCAGAGCCATGAGTCAACCGCCGGGATCTTGGCGCGGTTGCGCTCGGCGTCGACGCGTTCCGTGGGCGTTGGATTCAGAGGCAAATGACGGCCTTGCCGCGCAGGCCGCCCCGGCGGAGGTCTTCCAGTACTTGCCCGGCGGCGGCGAGTTCAACGGTGGAACGGACACGTGCGCTGATCGTGCCGTCGGCGAGCATCTGTGCGACCGTGGCCAGCCCTTGAGGCGATATCAGGGGATTCTCATTGGAGGCATGGTTGTGCGCGGTGATCTGGCGCTCAGCAAACCAGCCTTCGTCCGCAGCGAAGATGGTCGAGACCAGACGCCCTCCGGGCCGGATGACCTGGGCGTCGCGGCGGATGGCGTCCGGGCCACTGACCAGGTCAAGGACGGCATCGACGCCGTCGGGATGATCGGCGCGCAGCGCATCGATCACGTCAACGGCCTGGCTGTCGTACACCTCCTCGGCCCCGAGACGACGCGCCTCGTCGGCGTCGCCGCGGACGGTCGCGATCACGTGTGCGCCGCGGGAGCCGGCCATCTGCACCGCGTAGCCGCCGACCCCGCCGGTCGCGCCCATCACCACGAGGTGCTGGCCTGCGGCGACCTCAAGCAACTCGACCGTCCGCAGCGCCGTGACCGCCGGGATCGGCAGCGCAGCGGCTTGGTCGTCGGCCACGCCGTCGGGAATACGGGCCAACGGCTCCATTGCGGCCGTCGGGGCCACCGCGGTGTACTCAGCGTAGGAGCCGTGTGTGCGCGCCATGCCGAAGACACGGTCGCCGGCCCGCAGGCCATGTGCCCCGGCTGGGACGCGTTCGGCCACGCCGGCGAAGTCAATGCCCGCTACGAACGGATACGACGAGGCCGCGGTCAGCCGTCCCAGCAAATTGTTGTCCAGCGGGTTGACTCCCGCGAACCGCACCCGAATGAGCACCTCGGCATCGCCGGTCGGAACGGGCACGTCGTGCACCGACGCAGGCTCACCGAAACTACGGACTGCGAATGCGCGCATCCTGACCTCCATACAACAGGGCGTCCCGAATATATTCCTACCGGCAGCCGCAGACCCTCGGCGGCATCGTCAGGGTCACGGTGCCACCCAAGCGCGGACTCATGCCCCACCTGAACAGTGCCGGCTCGGGGGAGTAGACCGCACAAGTGACTTCTCGTCAACCGAGCGAATTCGAATCTCGAAGTAAGGCAAAGGCCAATGGGTTGACGCTTATCGGGCTTATGGTTCTTGGCGCAAACCATCCCAGCTCGATCACTTCTTCAAAGTCCGGTCGGAGGACACCGGAGATGACGTGGGCGTCGTATGCGATCACCACATATGCGGCTTGATCGCCGTTTGGATACTCAACCGTGTATTCCGGTCCGCCGAATGCGCCTAGCAGGGCGCCGAGCTCGACCGAAGCGCCCGTTTCTTCGAGGGTCTCTCGGACGGCGGCAACCTCGGGGGGCTCGCCCACCTCGATGGCCCCGCCGACGAGTCCCCAGATTCCCGTGTCGGAATGTCGCACGAGAAGTAGACGACCATCAGCGTCTTTTGGGATGACGGCAACGGATGGAAGCAACAGTAACTCCGTCCCGATCATCGTCCTCAGCTGTGCGATGTAAGGCGAAATAGGCACAGAGCACCGTAACGCCTAGGCGTCCGTCCCTGAGAAGTCCATGTGCAAACGGGTCAGCGTCGACGACTTGATTCGCCACTCCCCACCCGTCAGCTCATAGGTCTCGTGATAGTGGCCATAGCCTTGCAATCGGGTTCCGTCCGGCCACAGCAAGAAGTCTTGAAGTGCCCAGACGCCGGTCGCGGATGTGAGTGAGGTTACGTGGATCTCGGGCATGTGGCCGTGGTGCACGGTGACCACGTTGTTGAGTGTCTGCTGCAGAAAGTCGAGGAACTCGTCCGCTCCGGTGATGATGCCACCGCCTGAGGCCGTCGTGTCCATCACGACATCGTCGGTGAACACCTGGCGCATGCCGGCCCAGTCTTTGGTGTCCATCGTTCGAAAGTAACGAGCCTTGAGCTGTTTGATTGCTTCGACGTCGTCCATCGTCTGGTCCCCCTACTTAACCGCTCCTGAGGGATCCGGGCCCGTCGGGACCCTCAATCTTCACCGGGTCGGCGGAGACCCTATCCCGCGCACGCCAATTCTTCGGCGGCGAGCCGACGCCAACATCGCTCCGAGCTTCCGAGATGCCGGCGGTTTCTCTACCTGGCAAACCGCGGACCGCCTTGAGTGTTGCCGTGCCAGATGGATCTGACTACCCCCTATCAGCGAGACCGGGAATCGGGATGGCAATCTGGCCTCAAGGTCCCGATGATTCCTGAGTTGGGGCCGAACTGTGGCGAGCGCCGACGCCCTCACCGCGAATGGGTCAAGAATGCAACATGGCCGCAGTCGACGATTCGGGGAACCATCCGGTTGACGCAGCGCCATCCGAACCCAGCAGCTCCGGAGACCGGATGGCCTTGGACCATGTCCCCAACAGGTTGGAGCGTCTACGAACGAGGGCGCAGCACACTCGGGCCGACCTCGAGGCCCGCCGTGCCGGCTCGGCGTCGATCGACACTGCCTTTCAGGCGGTTGAACGCGATGCACAGACCGGGGGAGGCGTGCTCGCAGCGGCGGTTGCCTTTCGACTCTTCATGTTCCTCGTGCCATATGCCTTCGTGATGGTGACGGGCTTTGGATTGGCGTCGACCGGTGTCGGCCAGGACCCGAAGGATGCCGCTCGCTCGGCCGGCATCGGTGGCCTTCTGGCGAGTGCGGTGGGAAGCACAAGCAGCTTGTCGCTGGTGAACCGTATCTTGGCGCTGTTGCTTGGAGGCGTCGCGTTGGCTTTCACGGCTCGCTCGCTCGTCGGGGTGCTCTGGATCGTTCACCGATTGATTTGGGGGGTGCAACCCTCTCGGAAGCCAACGCCATGGGCTCCCCTCGTCTTGGTTGGATGCACTACCGCGCTCTTCGGCTTCGCCGATTTGGCGGCCTGGATGGGGTCGCAGTCGATACCACTGCGGTTTCTTGCCTTTGTTCTCACCATCGTTGGATCGGGTGCAGCATGGTTCCTCGCATCGCTGTGGCTACCCCATGAGGAGTGCGAATGGACTGCGCTCCTCCCTGGGGCCGTCATCGTCGGTGTGGGCGTCGGGCTTCTTCATCTGCTGACCATCAGCTACGTCGCCTATGAGGTGTCGAGGAAGTCCTCCCTCTATGGTGCGATCGGAATCGCCCTGGCGCTTCTGCTTTGGATGTACTTCGCCGGCAGATTGCTGACGGCCTCGATCGCCGCAAACGCGTCTCTCTGGAAGCGTCGGAAGGCCGAAGCAGCTGTACGCCAGAACGATGCCTTGCGCCCACCGAGCTGATTCCCAGTGTCTTGTCGGTGGGATCACTTCTATCGGGTGTACCGACGACGTATGACGGCCCCAGTCGGCTAGGTGAGACGGTGGGGGGATTTTGGCGATGCACCCCTGGCCAAGAGTTGATCAGGCTCCCGATCGTCCTCGACCCGAATGTTCAGGCCAGCAAAGACCCCCTTAGCCAGCGCGAGCACTTGAGCGCTGTCAATCACGACATCCCGAAGATATTCGCTGCCCTTGATTTCTGAGAGGACCGACCCATGTAAGCGAGCTCCCGGCAGCTTCGCCTGCGACACATCGGCCCCGCTCATGTCGCAGTCGAAAAAGCATGCGGTCTCCAAGTGCGCTGAATAGAACTCACCTCGCTCGAGGTTCACATGGTCGAACACGACCCGTTGGCCCTCGGTCATTCGGAAGTTCACGCCGTCAAGCCTTACTTCGGAAAAGGTGACATCCCGCATCCGAGACCGAGGAAGGAGCGCGCCCGACATACGACAACGTCTGAATATCACGCGAGTGAAGGAAGCCTCTTCCATATCTGCGCCCGAGAAGTCGCTTCCTTCCACCAGGACATCGACGAGGCGAAGGCGGTTGAGATGAGCGGCCGTGAATGACGAATGGACGATATGTGAGGCCTCTACCAGCAGGCCCTCGAGGTCGGCGTCGGAGAAGTCCCCCTGGATGGTGATGCCATTGATGTCGGCTCCGGCAGTGAGGCGGAGGTCTGGCTCCCAGAGAAGGTCGGGAGCAAGGCGAGGAGGGGTCGGCCGATCGTTTTCGGGACGAGTCATTGGCTTGAGGATACGAGCAGCGACATGAGTGGCCCAGCTTGCGCTCTTCCGGCAAGCCGTAGACCAAGAAAGGGCGTCCCCTATCAGTCGCCGGTTATACGGATGGTCCGTCGTGCGGGAAGGTGCCCCCATTTGCCGGTTATACGGGTGATCCGTCGTCCGAGGCGGTGCCCCCATCCGCCGAATCGGCGACGCTCCTCTTTTGTCGATCTCTGGCTTACGAGAGTCCGAGTCGATCGGCCACGCTCGGACCGACGATCGTCACGTCGTATTCAGCGTTGAGCCGTTCCATGCCCTTGTGGTCGCCCTTCGCTGCGAGCTGGTCGATCTGACTTATGTAGCGATCGAAGCCGACACCCGGTGTCAATAGGTTGACCGCCCGGCAGGCACTCTGGTCAGCGTGTGCGTTCGTGAGGCTGTGCGGGACACCGGGCGGGGCGGTCGCGAAGTCTCCCGACCCGAGCTCGACAACGTCGTCCCCTAGCTGGACCGTGAGCAAGCCGTCCAAAACGAAGAAAGAGTCTTCGAACGTGGTATGGAAGTGCAAGGGCGGTCCGGCCCGGTACGCGAGATGTTCAATTACCAGGAAGTCAAAGCGTCCTTCGTTGTCGCGCCCATTTGCTTTCCAAGTCCAGCCTGGCGCGTCCCTCAATACATACCCTTCCACGGTCTTGCCTTTCACAGTTGTGAGCGTCTTGGCGGCACATAGTAGGGGAAACGATGTGAGCGGGGCCTCCCCCGTGCGGAATCACAACGCGAACATCAAACCACTACATCTTGTGCATGCGGATCTGAGCGCGAGCCAAGCCCCTGAACCAAGCGGCCGAGAGTGCACTCCTTTTTCGCACTCTTGGAGGGTGTCGAACCCGGTTGAAGACACTGCGTCCAGGCGAGGGCGATTGCGACGACCGACGCGCCGACGATCGCCAAACCAGCGCCGAGTGGCGCCGCCCTGACACGTGCTAGACCTGACCGCGGGCCCGGGCCAAGAGGCCCCGGGCAATCACCAGCCGCTGGATCTCGTTGGTGCCCTCGCCGATGATCATGAGCGGAGCATCGCGGTAAAGCCGCTCGACCGGGAACTCGGTCGTGTAACCGACGCCGCCGAGGATGCGCATGGCTTCGGTGGCGAGCTCGAGCGCCGTCTCGCTGGCGAACAGCTTGGCCATACCGGCCTCGACGTCACAGCGGAGCCCCTTGGCTCTGCGCTCGGCCGCGTTGCGGGTCAGCAGCCGGGACGCTTCCAGGCGCGTCGCCATGTCGGCCAACTTCAGCTGAATGGCCTGGTGCTCGCCGATGACCTTGCCCATGGTCTCGCGCTGCTGGGCGTAGGCCAGCGCGGCGTCGAAGGCGGCGCGGGCCACACCGGTGGCGCGAGCGGCGATGTTGATCCGTCCGACCTCGAGCACACCGAGGATCTGCGGGAGCCCGCGACCCAGCTCGCCGATCAGGTTGGCCGCCGGGATGCGGTGGTCGACATAGGACATCTCGACCGTCTCGATGCCCCGGTAACCCAGCTTGCTGACGTGCTTGCTGACCGTGATCCCCTCGAACTTCGGGCCGGGCTCCTTCTCGACGATGAAGGCAGAGATGCCCTCCTCGGCCCGCGCCGCCAGCGCCACGACGGACGCCAACTCGCCGTTGGTGACCCAGGCCTTGCTCCCGTTGAGGATGTACTCGTCGCCGTCGCGCTGCGCTTTGCACGAGATGTTGCGGGTGTCGCTTCCCGCGTCGGGCTCGGAGAGGGACAGGGCGCCGCGCCGCTCGCCCGAGGCCATGGACGGGAGCAAGCGTTGCTTCTGCTCCTCCGTCCCGTGGGTGAGGATGAGGGTGGCTGCCATGGTGTGCGTGTTGACGATGCCGGTCAGGCTCATCCAGCCGTAGGCGAGTTCTTCGATGACCCCGATGTAGGTCAAGAGGTCAAGGCCCAGCCCGCCGTAGGCCTCGGGGATGGTGACGCCGAAGAGACCCATCGCCTTCATCTGCTCGACGATCTCGGCGGGGAAGGTGTCGGTCCGCTCGAGGTCCGCCGCCACCGGGATCACCTCGCGCTGGACGAACTTGCCGACCGTCTCAATGATCTCGGACCGAACGGCCTCGTCGGTCGCCGGGGGGTTCGTTCCGGTCACGCCGGGACGGCCTTTCTCATTGCGATAACCCTACACTTCGATCCTGTTGACGCTGAATCTCAATTTCAGAGAAGAATGTTTCCGTGACCGAGGGCCTCATGCATCGCGGCCTCGAGTCGGCCGCGCATCGTCTTCCGGATCATGCGGCCATCTTGGCGGACCAGGACCGCTGGACCTTTGCCGAGTTGGATCGGGCGGCCAACGCCGCGGCACGCCATCTCATCACACAGGGCGTCGGAGTCGGTGACCGGGTCGCAGTGATGACGACCAACCGGCCCGAGTTCGCGGTGGTGGTCAATGCCGTCAGCAAGGTCGGTGCCGCCCCCGTGCTGCTGAACTCCTCATGGAAGGCCGTTGAGGTCGAGACCGCGCTCGAACTGACGTCACCGCGGTTCGCCGTGGCCGACGGCCCCGGGGTTCACCTCCTGGCCGGGGTCCTCGGCCGCGACCGGGTGCTCGATATCGACGAGGAGGCCTCGGCGACGATCATCGATACCACCAGCTCGGAGGCCGCGCCGGTCGCCGACGTCGGGCCCCCCGACGAGGCGGTGTTCGTATTCAGTTCGGGGACGACGGATCGTCCAAAGGCTGTGCGCCACACCCACGCTTCGATCGCGCTGAGCACGGCGCACTGGTGCCAGGCCCTCGGGCTTGGGCCCGACGACCGGTTCCAGATTGCGACGCCGCCGTCGCACATCCTCGGGCTCTTGAACCTCCTGGCCGCCGCCGCGGCCGGCGCTACGGTACGACTCCATCGGCGTTTCGACCTCGACGAGGAGCTTCGCTGCATCGAGGAGGATCGGATGACGCTGGAGATGGCAGTGGCGCCCATCGCACTGGCCATGGCCAACCACCCGGACCTCGAGCGGTACGACCTGTCTTCCCTGCGCTACATCATGTGGGGCGCGACTCCGATCACTCCGTCGGTGGCCGAGACGGTCACCGCACGCACCGGTGTGCGCTGGCTCCCCGCATACGGGACCAGCGAGGTGCCCGTCATCACCGCTAACCCCATCGAACGGCCTGACGCCTGGCGGCTCGACTCGGCCGGGCTGCCGGTCGGAGACGTCGCCCTGCGAGTGGCCGACCTCGATACCGGGGCGGTGCTGCCACCCGGTGAGACCGGGGAGATCCAGGTGCATAGCGCTTCGGCCATGGCCGGGTACCTGCCCGACGAGGCGACGGCGGACGCGTTCGCCGATGGCTGGTACCGCACCGGTGACGTCGGCTGGCTCGAGCCCGACGGCTGGATCCATCTGACCGACCGCCGCAAGGAGATGATCAAGGTGAGCGGCTTCCAGGTCGCCCCGGCCGAGATCGAGGCGGTCCTGCACGGCCATCCCGCGGTCCTCGACTGCGCGGTGTTCGGCGTGACCGACGAACGGGCGGGCGAGGTCCCCGTGGCCGCGGTCCAGTTGGAGCCAGGCGCCACGGTCACCGCCGAGGAGCTCCAGCAGCGCGTGAGCGACGCACTGGCCACCTACAAGCGCCTCCACCACGTCGTGATCGTCGAGGCGATTCCGCGTACGCCGTCGGGCAAGGTCCTGCGCCGCACTCTGCGCGACGAATGGGCACCGCGCTTCGCCGCCTCCGGAGCCGGTTGAATTGGACGTCCGTCTCTCGCCCGAACAGGTCGCGCTGCGGGACTCCGCGGCACAGGTGGTCGATCGCCTGGGGGTGAGTGTGGTGGCTCAGCTCGGCGACGCCGAACGGGCCGCCAAGCTCGAGACGGCGGTCACGGCATCGGGTTGGCGCGAGCTGCGCACACCGGCTGAGGGGGTTAGCCCCCTGGCCAGCGCGGTCGAGGTGGCGGTGGTGGCCGAGGAGCTCGGCCGTGGTTTGGCCGACGTCGCCTTTCTCGGCCCCACCCTGGCGGCAGAGCTGCGCCGCCTGGCCGGCGCGCCCGACGCCGATGCACCCGAGACCGTTCTGCTGTCGGCCGACCTGGCGGAGCCGGCGCGCCTGGCTGACGGCGCACCGGTGCCGGGGTCGGTCGCTCTCGACGCCAGCGGGGTGGCCACCGCCCTGGTGCTGCTGCCGGCGGACGGGGGCTACACGTTGGGCCAGTTGGCATTGGCCGGCGAGACGACCGGCATCGATCTGACCCGGCCCTCGGACAGCCCGAAGCATGAGGCGGCGGTCAGGGTCGACGGGCAGACCAGAGTCCTCAGTGCCCACGACGCCGCGACCTGGCACGCCCTCGGACTCGCCGTGAGCTGTGCCGACCTGGTCGGCGTGATGCGCGGCGCGCTCGCCCTCGCCACGAGTTACGCCCGTGAGCGCAAGCAGTACGGCGCCACCATCGGATCCTTCCAAGCCGTGCAGCACCTCTTGGCCGACGCGCTGGTCGTCACGGAGGGCTCGCGCAGCATCGCCTTGCACGCGGCCTGGGCCGTCGACGGGCTCGGGGGCACCGACGCCCTTGCCGCCGCATCAGCCGCCAAGGCGTACTGCGCCCGCGCCGCACGGTCCGTGTGCGAGACGGCCATTCAGGTGCACGGCGGCATCGGCAATACATGGGAGTGCCTGGCTCATGTCTACTTGCGCCGGGCGCTGCTCTCGGGTGACGCGCTCGGCGGGGTGGGACCCAGCCTGGAACGCGTCCTGGCCGGGCACGGCATCGGGGGTGATGATGGACTTCGGTGACTCGCCCGAGGAACTCGACTTCCGGCTGCGCCTGCGCGAGTGGTTGAGCACGCACAATCCGGGCCTCCCGCCGTCCTCCACCGACGACGCGTATTGGGCCGGCCAGGCCGCTTGGCACCAGACGCTCTACGACGTCGGCTTCTTCGGCCTGTCCTGGCCGACCGAAGTGGGTGGCCAGGGCCTGCCGAGCGTGTACGACGTGATCCTCGACGAGGAGCTCATCGCCGCCGCGGCGCCGCCGCGGCCGAGCATCGGCTACCTCGTCCAAGGCTTGCTCGAGCACGGCAGCGAGGACGTCCAGCAGCGTTTCCTACCCGGGCTTGTGAGCGGGCGGGACCGCTGGTGCCAGGGGTTCAGCGAGCCCGACGCCGGCTCGGACCTGGCCTCGTTGCGCACCCGGGCGGTGCCTGAGGGCGATGAGTACGTGATCACCGGTCACAAGGTCTGGACGAGCTACTCGGACCAAGCCGAGTGGTGCCTCGTCCTGGCGCGTACAGACCCCGACGTGCCAAAGCACAAGGGCATCTCCGCCTTCGCCGTGCCGATGCGCCAACCCGGCATAGAGCAGCGTCCGCTCAAGATGATCAACGGCATCACGCGGGAGTTCGGCGAGGTGCTCTTCGACGGCGCCCGCGTCGACGTGGCCAACATGATCGGTGCGCCCGGTGAGGGTTGGCGCCTGGCCATGACCATCGTCAGCCATGAGCGCGAGCCCGGTGAGCTGGGCTACGTGGCCCGCTACGGCAAGCTGGTCAACGAGCTGGTGCACATGGTCGAGGAGCGCCCGAATGCCTTCGGGCCCGAGCAGCGCCGCGACCTGGCCTGGGCGCTGGTGGAGGCCGAGATGCTGCGCTGCCACGTGAGCCGCCGCCTCTCCGACCGGCTCGACGGCCTCACGCATGGCCCCGAGGGCTCGGTGGACAAGCTGCTCATGACCTGGGTCGAGCAGGCGGTGGGTCACGCCGGCCTCTCCATAGGTGGCATCGCGCCGGCGGAGGGGGACGACACGTGGCTCAAGGTGTATCTCTATTCACGCGCCCAGAGCGTCATGGGCGGCACGTCGCAGATCCAGCGCAATCTCATCGCCAACCGAATCCTGGAGTTGCCCAAATCATGAAGAGCTACGACCTGCCCGACGAGATCCAGATCAGCGCCGACGGTCCTGTGCGCGTGGTGACCTTGAACCGGCCCGACAACCTCAATGCCACCAACCACGTGCTGCACGCCGGGCTGGCGTCCCTCTTCCCGCAGCTGGACGAGGACGACGAGGCCCGGGTGGCGGTCCTGACGGGAGCCGGGCGCGCCTTCTCCGCCGGCGGCGACTTCAACTACATCGACGAGCTCTCGAAGGATCCCGAATTGCGGCACGTGTCCCTCACCCACGGCCGGCAGATCGTGACGGGGATGGTCCGCTGCCGCGTGCCGATCATCGCCGCCGTGAACGGTCCGGCGGTGGGACTCGGCTGCAGCCTGGTGGCGCTCTCGGACATCGTGTTCATGGCGGACAGTGCACACCTGGCCGATCCGCACGTGGTTCTCGGGCTGGTGGCCGCCGACGGTGGGCCCGTGGTGTGGCCGCTGCTGATGAGCCTGCAGCTGGCCAAGGAGTACGCCATCACGGGGGACCGCATCCCGGCGGAGCGGGCGGCCGCCATCGGGCTGGTCAACCACGTGTGCCCCGACGGCGAGGTCCTCGAGCGGGCCATGGAGTGCGCGCACCGCATCACCAAACTGCCGCAGGGCGCGGTGGAGGACACGAAGCGGATCCTCAACATCCAGATGGAGCGGGCGGTCCTCTCAGTGCTCGACTACGCGTTGAGCGCGGAGGACCGTTCGTTCACGTCGCCCGAGCTGCGGGCCAACGTGGACCGCATGCTCAAGCGGGAGGGTTAGGGGCCGACGCCCGCCGGCAGCAAGGAGAGGTAGACCGTGTCGCGACCGAACCTGCTGCTGTTCATGCCCGACCAGCTCCGAGCCGATGCGCTCGGGTGTTTCGGGAGCCCGGCGGGGCGCACGTCGAGTTACGACCGGCTGGCCGCCCGGGGCGTGCGTTGCACCAGTGCCTGGTCGCAGGACTCTTCTTTCGTTGCGGGCTCGATCTCGCCGGCTGTTCGCATTTGTTCAAGCACCTTCGCCGTGGCAGCGCCGGCCCGCGCCAGGGCGCCGCGCCGTCGGCGGACGGTCACAACCGCGCCCCGCTGCGGCGTGAGGGTGACGTGGCGGACCCTGATCCGCTCCGCCGGCCGCGAGCACGGCTCGAGCTCGACGCGGCGCAGCACCTCGGAGAGCACGACGCGCATCTCGGTCAGGGCGAACGCGGCACCGAGGCAGCGTCGACTGCCCCCGCCGAAGGGGATCCACACGTTGGGGTCGGGGCGCTGCCCGACGAAGCGCTCCGGGCGGAAGACCAGTGGGTCCGGATAATGCTCGGGCGAGCGCAGCACGAGGTAGATGGCCGGGTCGACGAAGGTGCCCGCCGGCAGCCGCAGCTGCCGATCACCCTGGCCGATGGTCACGTCCGTCATCAACTTGCGAGTGATGTCGGGCACCACAGGGCGGATGCGCAGGGTCTCGGTCACCACCGCATCGAGATACTCATCGTCCCCCTCGTCGGCCGCCGTGACGGCGCGGGCCAGGACGGCCGGGTGGCGGACCAAGCGCTCGAAGCTCCACGACAGCCCGGTCGCCGTCGTCTCGTGCCCGGCCAGTAGGAGGGTGACGAGCTGGTCGCGTATCTCGTCCGCCGTCATGGCGGTGCCGTCGTCCTCGCGGTGGCGCACCAGCATGGCCAACACGTCGGTGCGGTGCTCGAGTGCCGGGTCGTTGGCACAGCGGTCGATTTCGGCCCGGAGCAGTTCGTCAGCCGTCTCCTGGACCGCCTTGTAGCGCGTCCAAGGCCAGACGTCGGCCAGCTTCGGGAACACGAACGGGGCCATGTTCAGCAGGTCAATGTCGACCAGAGCGGCCAGCGTCGAACGCAGGCGGTCTAGGCGCGCCGTGTCGTCCTCACGCACGCCGATGACGGCGCGCAGGATTACATCCATGGTGATGTGTCGCATGTGCGGCAGCAGTCGGAATGGTTGGCCGACCGGCCAGGTATCGATGTCGTTGATCGCTACGTCGGACATCACCGTGGAGAGCCGGGCGATGGAGTCGCCGTGGAAGGGTCCGCTGAGGCGCCGGCGTTGCCGCAAGTGCAAGTCGTCATCGGTGACGAGCACGGAAGACGAGCCCAGCACGCGCCCGAGGAACGGGGCATTGGCTTCGCCGGCGTGGAAGATGCCGTCGTTACCGCGGAAGACCGACCGGATGTCCTCGGGGTCGACCAGGTACACGAATGTGCCGAAGCGGCCGAGGCGGACGGTGAAGCGGTCGCCGTAGCGCTTGTGGCACGAGTCGAGGAAGCGCGGCAGCTGGGCCATGGAGAGCGATTGGAGGGCCGGTGGCCAGCGCGGCCCCGGAGGGAGCGTGTCTTCCATGGTGGTTGAATATACACTTGTGTAAGACATCTGTATAGAGGACACAGAGGAGAGGGATGGGACACAAGGAAGAGCTCCTGGCGGCGGCTCGTCGCTGCCTGGTCAGCCGGGGCTACGCCCGGACCACCGCCCGCGACCTGGTCGCCGAGTCGGGGACGAACCTGGGGTCCATCGGGTACCACTTCGGCTCCAAGGACGCCCTCCTGGCCCAGGCGCTCGACGACGTCTTCCTGGAGTACACCGAGAAGGTGCTCGCCGTGGCCGGGCAGGTCGGCTCGGCGGGCGACGACCCCCGCCAGGCCGTGGACCGCGCCTGGGTGGCCATGACCGAGTTGTCCCAGGAGTTCCGCCCGCTGCTGGTGGCCTTCGTGGAGGCGCTGGCCCAGGCCGAGCGCAGCGACCCCCTGCGGACGCGCCTGGCGGAGGGCTACGCCGAAATGCGCCGGCGGATCGTGAATGGGATCCTCGCCCTGGTGCCGGACGTGCCCGGCGACACGGCGCGCGCAGTGGCCTCGTTCTTCATCGCAATGTCGGACGGGTACATGGTGCAGTGGCTGCTCGACCCCGACGCCACGCCCAGTGGCGAGGACCTCTTGGCGGCGGCTCGCCTCACCCTCTCCGTTTGACGGGCGGGCTCTTCAGCCGGTCTGCGTCGCCACCTCGGCCAACCACCCTCCCAGCGCCTCACCGGCCGTCAATACATGGGCCTCCATGAGGGAGCGGGCCGCCGGCGCATCGCCCTTCTCCATGGCGTCGAGCAGCGCCGCGTGCTCGTGCCGGCTCCGCTCCGCCTGTTCGGGAAAGAGCTCGAAGTAGTTGCCCGGCACCACGCGCACGGCTTGGCGCAGATAGGTCAGCAGGCGCGGCGAGCGAGCCGCCAGGTTGATGGCCCGGTGGAAGTGACGGTTGGCCACGACGACGTCGTCGGCGCGGTCAATCGCGCCGGCCAGCTCCTGCAGCTCGGACAGCTCCTCCGGGGTGATGCGGGACGTCGCCATCTCGGCCGCTTTGCCGGCCAGCGCGGCCAAGATGGCGAAGTTATCGACCGCGTCCTCAGACGTGATGCCCACGACCGCCATGCCGCTGCGTGGCGTGATGGCGACGAGCCCCTCATAGGACAGTTCGAGCAGGGCCTCGCGGATCGGGGTCCGGCTGATGCCGAACTCGGCCGTCAGCTGGTCGAGGTCGAGGCGGTCCCCCGGCCGCAGGCGACCGGTGAGGATCCGGTCGCGCAACTCGTTGGCCGCCTGGGCCCTGACGGTGGTGCTGATCAGTTTGATATCTGAAATATTACATACTAGATTGGGGTCACGCTCGCGATTAGGCAATTAGTTCAATAAGGGGTACCGATGACCGACAGCCCGAGACGCCAGATGGCCCTGGTGGGCTTCATGCAGGCTGGCAATGCGACCGTGTACGCCGGCTCGTGGCGCCACCCGGCCACCGAGCACGGGTTCCTCTCGGCCAGTTACTACGAGAAGCTGGCCCGCACGCTCGAGCAGGGCTGCTTCGACCTCCTCTTCTACGACGACCGCCTGGCCATGCCCGGGATCTACGGCGGCTCGGTGGCCGAGGCGGTCCGTACCGGGGCGCGTCCGGTGAAGCTCGACCTGAGCATCGTGCTCGGGATCTCAGCGGCGGTCACGAGTCGCATCGGCCTCGGTGCCACCTACTCGACGACCTACTACACGCCGTTCCACGTGGCCCGGACCTTCGCGACGCTCGACCACGTCTCGGGCGGCCGTGCCGCCTGGAACGTCGTGACGTCGGTCAACGACAGCGAGGCCCAGAACTACGGGTTCAAGCAGGCCATCCCGCACGACGCCCGCTACGACCGCGCCGACGAGTTTCTCGAGGCGACGACCGGCTTGTGGGACACGTGGGAGGACGACGCGCTGGTGCTCGACCGCGAGACGCCGCTCTTCGCCGATCCGTCGAAGGTGCACGAGCTCAACTACAACAGCGAGTGGTTCGACGTGCGGGGCCCGCTGACCGTGCCGCGCTGCCCGCAGGGCCGTCCGGTGCTGCTGCAGGCCGGGTCGTCCGGGCGAGGCCGCGAGTTCGCCGCCCGCTGGGCCGAACTCATCTTTACCGGTGACCCCGACATTGAGATCGCGCGCTCGCACTACAAGGACCAGAAGGAGAAGATCGGCGAGCGGGGTCGCAACCCCGAATCGGTGAAGATGCTCCCGATGGCCTACACGGTCGTCGGCGAGTCCAAGGCCCATGCCGAAGAGCGCGAGCAGCTCTTCCTCAACGACCTGGTCGACCCCATGGCCTCGCTGACGCTGCTCTCCGAGCTCATGAATTACGACTTTTCCAGCCTGTCGCTCGATGCGCCCATCACCGACGAGCTCATTGCGTCGGTGTCAGGCATCCGCGGTCTGGTCCAGAACATCAAGAAGCACATCGGGGGTGACACGGTGACGCTGGGCGACCTGGCCGGCCACCGGGCCACCCTGCTACAGGGGCCGCGGTTCGTCGGCACGGGCCCGGACATAGCGGACCAGATGGAGGCATGGTTCGACAGCGGGGCGTGTGACGGCTTCGTCATCGCCGCCACGCACTCGCCGGGTGCCTACGAGGACGTCGTCCGCCTCGTGGTGCCTGAGCTACAGCGTCGCGGCGTGTTCCGCGACCGCTACACCGGCACGACGTTGCGCGAGCACTTGGGGCTGGATCGCCCCCCCGCCGCGCCCCGTGGCTGAGCTTTCCCATCCCCCGCTGCGCGGCCTCCGGGTAGTCGACGCCGCCACGTTGGCGGCCGGGCCTATGTGTGCCACCACGCTCGGCGAGTTCGGGGCCGAGGTGATCAAGGTGGAGCAGCCCGGCGTGGGGGACCCGTTGCGCACCTGGGGCGAGCTCAAAGAGGGCATCGGTCTGTTCTGGAAGAGCATGAGCCGCAACAAGCAGTGCGTCACCTGCGACCTGCGTCGGGCCGACGGCCAGGAGCTGTTCGACCGTCTCCTGGCGGTGAGCGACGTCCTCGTGATCAACAACCGGCCCAGCGCGCTGGCCAAATGGGGCCTCGACTACGAGTCGGTGCATGAGCGCCACCCGCGCCTGGTGTACCTGCACATCACCGGCTACGGGGGAGGTGGACCCAAGAGTGACCGGCCGGGGTTCGGCACGCTGGCCGAGGCCATGAGCGGCTTTGCCCACGTCACCGGCGAGCCGGACGGGCCCCCCACCCTGCCACCGTTCTTCCTGGCGGACGGCGTGGCGTCCCAGTCGGCTGCGGCAGCCGTGATGATGGCGCTGTACCACCGCGACGTGCACGGTGGGAGCGGCCAGCTGATCGACGTCAATCTCGTCGAGCCGCTGGCCCGTCTGATCGAGACCTCCACCCTGGCTTTCAGCCACAAGGGGATCACGCCCGGCCGCGTGGGCAACCTGTTGCCGGCGAGCGCGCCCCGCAACGCGTACGCCACCGCCGACGGTCGCTGGGTGGCCGTCTCCAGCGCGTCGCCCAACATCGCGCTCCGCCTGTTCCGGGCCATCGACCGGCCCGACATGGTGGACGACCCCGACTACGCCGACCCCGTACGGCGCCAGTCCCGTGCCGTCGAGGTGGACGCCCTCGTCGCCGCTTGGATCGTGGCGCGCACGCTCGACGAGGTCATGGAGGTCTTCGAGCGCCTCGAGGTGGCGGCGGCGCCGGTGTACGACGCCGAGCAGTTGCTGGCGGACGAGCATCTACGGGCACGGGGCTCGTTCCTCCGGGTACCCGACCCGGACTTCGGGGCTATGACCGTCCAGGCCCCCGTGGCCCACATGAGCGAGACGCCGGGCCGGGTCGTGCACCTGGGCCGGGACCTCGGCGCGGACAACGACGCCGTCTACGGTGGGCTCCTGGGTGTCGATGCCGAGCGGCTCAACGCGTTGCGCGCCGACGGCATCATCTGAGCAACAGCACAGCCAAGGACAAGGAGGCACCGTGCGCGCACCACGAGCCCGGCGTTCGGAGCTGGCCACGCCGGCCAGCAGCGAGCGCATGTGCGAGAAGGCGCCGGCCTCGGGAGCCGACCTTGTCTTCCTCGACCTGGAAGACGCCTGCGCTCCGGCGGTCAAGGCGTCGGCCCGCGGCATCGCCGTCGGCGCGCTCACCGGACTGGACTGGGGACACACGGTGCGCGCCGTGCGGGTCAACGGCATCGACACACCGTGGTGCCACGGCGACATCATCGAGGTGGTCACCGGGGCGCGGGACTGCGTCGACGTCCTCATCGTGCCCAAGGTGCGTCGGGCCCGCGACGTGTGGTGGGTCGACGTGCTGCTCACGCAGCTCGAGGTGAAGCTGGGGTTGACTCGTCCTATCGGCCTGGAGGTGCTGATTGAGGAGGCCGAGGGCTTGGCCAACGCACTCGAGATCGCGCAGGCCAGCGACCGGCTCGAGGCACTCATCTTCGGCGCCGGGGACCTCTCCGCGTCGCTGCACGCTCGGGTCGACGGCAACTTCGACCCCGTCGTCGAGTACCCCGGCGACTTCTGGCACTTCGCCCGTGTCCAGGTGCTCACGGCGGCGCGGGCCGGGCTGGTCGACGCCATCGACGCGCCGTACCCGGCCTATCAGGACCCCGAGGGCTACCGGCGCGCCGCGCTGCAGGCAAGCGCACTCGGCTTCGATGGCAAGTGGGCCATCCATCCCAGCCAGGTGCCGATCGCCAACGAGGTCTTCTCACCCACACCCGAGGAGGTGGCCGAGGCCGAGGAGTCCATGGCCACCTATCGGGACGCCGAGGCCGGGGGAGTGGGCGCCATCGGTCGGGACGGGAAGTTGGTCGACGCCGCCCACATGCGCCTGGCCGCCAACACCCTGCACAAGGCGTCGCTGGCCGGCATCACCGCTTCTCGGGCGGACGGTTGAAGCGAGAGCCGCTCGGTACGGGCGTCGCTCCGGGCGACGGCGGCCGCCTCGCTTCCGCCACTTCCGGTGGCCCGCATCAGCTCGTCGCGCAGGAGTCGTCCCAGGGCTGCTTGCCGTCGGCCTCGTAGAGCGCGATGGCGAGATCGTCCTGCTGGGCCGGAGTCGCCTCGTTTGGGGGGATGTTGATGAGCTGCGGCATGCCGGCCAGCTCGGCCGCTTCGTTCCACGTCGCCTGGCTGAACTGGAAACCGCCCATGTACGTGCCCCCCGGCGAGACAGCCTGGTAGTT
Source organism: uncultured Acidimicrobiaceae bacterium (assembly GCA_963807775.1). Classification (GTDB taxonomy): domain Bacteria; phylum Actinomycetota; class Acidimicrobiia; order Acidimicrobiales; family RAAP-2; genus Bog-473. The sequence goes on from CAWECY010000002.1 coordinate 139,062, forward strand.
GCCGCCAGACTCGGCCTGCAGGACGCATTGGAGGTAGGGAGGCAACGACGGGTCACCCGACACGGTGCTGGTGACACTTCCCTGTACCGCCGTGGAGGGGGAGGAAGATGGTTGTGCGGCGCGCGAAGTGGCCACTGCGGCCGCAGCCTTGGCCTGCGCCGCCCGGACTGCTGCTGCCGCCTCCGCGGCCTGCGCCGTCTGCTGCTGGGCCACCGCCACGGTCAGCTCGCCCGTGATCTCCGACTGCTTGGACGCGAGCTGGACCTCCGTGTGGCGTGCGGCGTTGGCCGCCGTGGCCTCCTGGTTGGTGGTCGTTTGGTCCTTGGCCTCTTGTTGCTCGAGCGTAACCCGTTCCGCACGCAACCCGTTCTCGTCGGTATGAAGGACGTCGATGGAAAGGGTGATATCACCGCTTGCCACTTCTTCGTACTCTGCTTTCGTATCCGCTTCGTTCGGGTTCGTCTCGAACAGGGCCGCGGTCCCGTCGGATTCGGGATCCAGGTTGATGTAGGCCGACAGCGCTTGGGACTCGAGCCGCTGGCGATCGCGACTCACTCGACCGATATCAGCTTGGATCTGGTTCTCACTCGCTCCGATCTCCGCCTCGTCGCGTTGGACCCTCGCGGCGTCGACGTCGTACTGCTGTTGGTACGCGCCGATCTGGAGCTGTTCCAGCACGAGATCCTGGGCGATCTGGGTCGCCTGCGCTTGGAGGTCGGACACTTGGTCGGCCGCGACGGGTCCCGTAGGTACGACCACCGTTGCGGTGATCGCGATTACGACAGACAGGCCCACCATCCCCGCCCCAACACCGGCGAGCCTCTGCATTCGGCATTGGAGACCTGGCTTCGTCGTCGGGCACTTCTCGGCACCGTTCACGATTGGCAGGACGTTTTAGTCGATTTTGAGTCGACAGTCCAACCCGCGGCTGAACGCCGCTGGTGATAGTGGGTCGTTACGCGCAGAAGGGCTTCAGAGATTGCTTCGCACGACTGCGGCACTGCCCGACTGAATTCAAAGCACCAGGATCTCGTGTCACCCCGCCTCTACACCGTCCTCTTAGCGTCCTGGGTCTTCATGACAACTCTGTCCTGAATACGATGATCCTGCGGGTGCGATTCCCGGCCTGGGCGCCCAGCCGGGTGTCGGGTCGCTGATGAACTCAGCGGACGATGATTGGCATCCGATCCCAACCACGAACGGTCGAGGTCGGTGCGAGCTTGATGCCGCTGTAGTCGACGTCCCACTCTTGCCACCGGTTCAGCAGCTCGTCCAGAGCGACTCGACCTTCCAGGCGCGCCAGATGTGAGCCGAGGCAGAAATGGAGGCCGTAGCCGAAGGTGAGGTGTTGCACGTCATCGCGGTAGATGTCGTAGACATCCGGGTTATCGAAGCGTCGCGGATCGCGGTTCGCCGATGCCATCGACAACAGGATCGGACTTCCGGCAGGCACAGTGGTGCCGTAGTACTCGATGTCCTCGGTGACGTAGCGGGCGGTGGCATGGCCCGTCGGCTCGAAGCGCAGGGTCTCGTCGATGACGTTCGGAATAAGTGCTCGCTCTTCGACCACGGCGCGCCGCTGGTCTGGGTGTTCTGCCAGCACCTTGGCCAGCCATCCGATCAGGCGTCCGGTGGTCTCGTTTCCAGCTCCGGCCAGGACGGACGTGTAGGTGAGCACCTCCTGGCGCGTCAGCGTCCGCTTCGCACCGTCGGCATCCTCGAACTCGGCGTTCAAGAGCATGGTCATGAGGTCGTCGGAGGGGTGCTCGGAGCGCCACTCGATGTAGTCGGCGAACATGGCGCCGCTCGCCACCTCCTCCTCGACGATCACCATCGGCTTGCCCGGTCGCGTCCGCAGGTTCGTATCGGTCTTGTTGCGGACGGCCACTTGGTCCTGCTCGGGAATGCCGAGCAGCATGCCGATCACACGCATCGGGAGCATCGAACCGAGCTCGGTGATGATGTCGAATCCGTCGGAGCCGACGAGGGGATCGAGGCAGCGGATGCAGTATCGGCGGACCTGATCCTCGAGCTGGGCCATCCTTTTCGGAGTGAAGACCCGCGACAGAAGCCCGCGCTGCGCCGTGTGCACCGGGGGATCCTCGAACATCACTACGCCTTTGGGCAGCGTGATGTTCGCTTTCATGATGTCGAGGATGTCGCTGTGGGTGCTGGAGAACACCCGCCAGTTCACCAGCGCCTTCTGGACATCCTCGTGCCGGGACAGAAACCAGAAGTCGTAGCGCTCGTTGTGATAGATCGGCGCTTCGTCGCGGAGCCGGGCATAAGTGGGGTAAGGGTCCGCGTTGATGTCTATGTCGTACGGGTCGTAGTACACGCTCGAATCCGATATGACCATGTGCTCGCCTTCGTGTGAAGTTAGAGCGGTTGTTCTAACTTAGGTTCCAACGCACGCCGCCGTCGTGGCTGGCGATGGTGGACCGCGGCGCCACCACGGTGTGGGAGTCCTGGGCGGGCATTGACGCCGATGGCGTGGCCAACGAGTCGCTCAACCACTACAGCAAGGGGGCGGTCATCTCGTTCCTGCACCGCTACGTAGCCGGATCCGGCAGCTAGACGGGGAGCCCGGTTACCGGAGGTTCCAGGTGGCGCCGGTACCGTCGGGCGGCGGCCTGACCTGGGCCGAGGCCGTCCATGACTCGCCCTACGGCCGTATCGGATCCTCGTGGGCGCCTCCTCAGTGATCGCGTCGAGCTGACCGTCACCGTTCCTCCCAGGTCACAAGCCGAGATGGTGCTCCCGGGAGTGGCATTCGTCGAGCACCAGGGTCCGGGGACCCGTACCCACACCACCCGGCTGCCGGCCGCCTCCTGATGAGAAGGGCCAGGCAGAGCCCCCTTATAGGGGCGGTGTACCGGTCGTCCCAATACCGATAACGCCCTTCTCATTCAGAGAGAGGCATGCTATCATGAGCGCCGTCACGGACCGGCGCGACGAGGACGAGAGGACCCGCTCATGGCGAAATGGCCCAAGCCACCTGAAGGGAGCTGGACCGAGCACTACGGGCTCGGCACCGAGCCCATCTCCTACGAGGACTCCATCTCCCCTGAGTTCTACGAGCTCGAGAGCGAGGCGATCTTCAAGCGCGCCTGGCTGAACGTCGGCCGGGTCGAGCAGCTGTCGCGCAAGGGCAGCTACTTCACCAAGGAGCTCGTCATCGCGAAGACCTCCGTCGTCATCGTGCGCGGCGCGGACGACGAGATCCGGGCCTTCTACAACGTGTGCCGCCACCGCGGCAACAAGCTGGTGTGGCGTGACTTCCCCCGAGAAGAGACGAGCGGCGTCTCACGCCAGTTTGTCTGCAAGTACCACGGCTGGCGCTACGACCTCGACGGTGCGTGCTCGTTCGTGCAACAGGAGCAGGAGTTCTTCGACCTCGACAAGGCTGACTACGGGTTGGTGCCTGTGCACTGCCAGGTGTGGGCCGGCTTCATCTTCGTCAACCTGGCCGACGAGCCCGAGCAGAATCTGGTCGACTTCCTCGGCCCGGACGTGACCAAGCTCGAGAACTACCCATTCGAGACGCAGACCGAGCGTTGGTTGTACCGCGCCGAGGTCGGGGCGAACTGGAAGCTCTACATGGACGCCTTCCAGGAGTTCTACCACGCTCCCATGTTGCACGCGAAGCAGACGCCGCCCGACTTGTCGAACTCCATGCAGCAGGCGGGGTTCGAGGCGCCGGCCTACGTGATCTCGGGGCCGCACCGACTCGTGAGCACGGCGGGCGTCCATCCGTGGACCCTGCCCGACAACATGCTCAAGCCCATGGAACGCATCTTGCGCAGCGGGCTGTTCGGTCCTTGGGACAAGCCCGATTTGGACTATGACCAGAAGGCCGCCGGCATCAATCCGGCGGGCTGTGACCCGTGGGGTCTGGACTCCTGGCAGATCTTCCCCAACTTCACCATCCTCGTGTGGGGCCAGGGTTGGTATCTGACCTACCACTACTGGCCCACATCCCACAACACGCACGTCTTCGAGGGAACCCTGTACTTCGTGCCGCCGAAGACGCCGCGTGAGCGGGTAGCGCAGGAGATCGCAGCGGTCTCGTTCAAGGAGTACGGCCTGCAGGACGCCAACACCCTGGAGGCCACGCAGACGATGCTCGAGTCACGTGTGGTCAAGCGGTTCCCGCTGAACGACCAGGAGGTGCTGTGCCGCCACCTGCACCAGGTGGCCGGTGAGTGGGTGGACGAGTACAAGAAGTCACAAGAGACGGTGGGGGTCTGACAATGGCTGACGCAATGCTGCCGACCGAGTTCTCCGATTTGGAGCCGTTCGCGGCCACATGGTGCCTGGCGTCGGAGGCGGAGCGATTCGCACGGCGTCTGGCCGTCCCCATGGACGAGATGCAGGAGTTCTACGACGCCATCACGGCTCGCTACGAAGACGCGATGTCGTACTGCGACAAGTTCTCAATCGACGATATGCCCGAGGACGCGGCGAACCTGATGCACATGCTCTACTCCATGATCATGGTGTCGTTCCCGGTCGAGTGCTGGGGGCAGGGCGCAGTGCCGGACACCGGCGCCGCCTATCTCGATCTGCTGGTCGAACCCGGGCCCTGAGCCTCAGTCGACGACGGCGAGCGCGGCCGAGGCCGAGGTGATGGTCCGGTCGCCGTTGCCCTCGTCGTGGATGAGGAGCCGCACACCGATGCGCCCGCCGTCGGGCGACGGGTAGGCCGAGCCCTCGACCCGGAAGGGTCCGACCTTGCCGCGGGCCAGGAACATCACGTGCCAGCCCTGGACCTGGAGACGCCGCGTGCCGGCGACCTCGGCGGCCAGATCGACGGCGGCCGTCTCGAGCACGACGTGCTGCGGCCCGATATGGAGCGCGGCGTCGGGTGACGCGAACTCGACGGTGAGCGGCGGCAGGACCCAGTGGCCGTCGTCCCGCTTGGAGGCCCCGAACACCTGCCACAGGGGCGGGAGGTCGGGCGAGTCCTCGATCTCGAGTTTGGCGTCGTCGACGTCCATGCGGTCGAGGCCCTCGGGCGGTGTGCCGATGGTGGCGCCCTGTCCCTCAATGAAGGCGAGCACCCGCTCGGGGTTGGCCGCGTCGACTATGAGGCAGCGACCGTAGCCCATGGTCCGGCCCTGGTGGATCGGGCCCGAGTCACGCACCTCGATCGTGGCCACGTCGTAGCCGGGGTCGATGATCTGCACCGACGCGATGACGGGGTTGGGCACCGCCACGAGATCGGACTGGCCGCCCTCCGGTGAGGCAATGGCCAGCGGCGCCACCATGAGTCCGCCCGCCTCGTTGCGCATGTCGTGGCGGATCCGGACCGTGTTGTCCTCCGGGCCGAGGTTCATGGAGGAGTGGTTGCGGCCGATGTAGCGGTAACTGAGCAACCCGGACCAGCGCCGATGCAACTCGGCACGGTAGGCCTCGGGGTCGTCGGCGAGCTCGCGGATGTCGCGCATGTCGTTGGTCATGCGCCCACTCTCGCGCGTCTTACATCGCCTCGTATTCGACGATCACCGTCTGCCCGGACGGGACGGACTGGCAGGTGAGCACCCAGCCCTCCTCGACCTCTTCGGGCGTCAGCGCGTTGTTTGCCCGCATGGCGACGAAGCCCACCTTGAGGAAGGCCATGCAGGTGGCGCAGTTGCCGGCCTCGCACGAGAAGGGCGGGCGCAGGCCACCGCGCCGGGCCGTCTCGAGCAGGGTGTCGCCGGGCTGGTAGGCCACCTCCACCTTCTTGCCGTTGAGGATCACGGTCACCCGCTCGGGCACATCGGCGCCACCGCCGCTGCCACCGGCGGCCTCGGCCGCGGCGTCCTTCTCCTGCTGCTCGACCAGGAACCGCTCAATGAAGATGCGGTCGGACCGGACCCCGAGCACGCCCAGGGTCGACTCGGCCACATCCATGAACGGTCCCGGTCCGCAGATGTAGAAGTCGGCGTCCACGCCGCTGGCGTACCGCACGAACGCGGCGACGTCGTCCTGGGTCAAGAACCCGCCGTCGGCGTCGTAATGGTGCCGCACCTCGACCCGCCCTGGGTGGTCCGACGAGAGGCGGTCGAGCGCCGCGCCGAAGATGACCGATTCGCGGTCGCGGTTGGCGTACAGCAGCCGGACCGAGCGCTGCGTGATCCTCAGTACCTGCTTGGCGATGGACATGACGGGCGTGATGCCGCTCCCTCCGCACAGGCCGACCACCGGCCGGTCGGCTTCCTGGGGACAGAACACGCCGGCGGGCTTGGTCAGCTCCAGGACGTCGCCTCTCTTGAGCTGGTCGAGGAACCAGTTGGACACCAGCCCACCGGCCACTCGTTTCACCGTGACGGTGAGGTGGGGGTCCGTCTCGGGCGCGCTCGACATCGAGTACGACCGGAACAGCTCGTCACCGTCGAGGCGGACGCGGAACGTGCAGAATTGGCCGGGTCGGTAACGAAAGGTCTCTGTCAGCTCGTCGGGCACTTCGAGCACGAAGGACGCGGCGTCGTGCGTCTCGGTGACGACCTCCTTGATCCGCAGCGTGTGATAGCCGTGGTCGCGCAGCACGGGGTCGTATTCGCTCATGGTGGGTGTCCGACCGCTTCCGTGTTCAGCGCCCGGCCGCGGCCGGCCTACTGCGGCGTCGGCCAGGCCACCGACTTCGTCTCGAGGTACTGGTCGAATCCGGCCGATCCGTTCTGCCGGCCGATGCCGCTGTGCTTGTAGCCACCGAAGGGGATGTCGGCCTGCCCGAGCGCCATGCCCCCGTTGACCGCGAAGGTCCCGGTGCGGATGCGCTCGGTCACCGCCAGCGAGCGCTCGAGCGAGGCAGAGAAGACGCCGCCGGAGAGCCCGTAGACGCTGTCGTTGGCGATGCGCACCGCGTCGTCGTCGTTGTCGAATGGGATCACGACCAGCACCGGGCCGAAGATCTCCTGCTGGGCGATGGTCATGGAGTTGTCCACGTCGGTGAAGAGAGTCGGCTCCACGAACCATCCCTTGTCCAGGTGGGCCGGCCGGCCTCCGCCGAGGGCGAGCGTCGCGCCTTCCTCCACGCCCTTCTCTATGTAGCCCAGGACGCGCTCGCGCTGCTTGGCCGAGATGACCGGGCCCATGATGACGTCGGAGTTCTGTGGGTCCCCGTAGGCGACCGACGAGAGGGTGGCCTTGAGGATCTCCACGCCCTCCTCGTAGCGTGAGCGGGGAAGGAGCATCCTCGTCTGTATGGCGCATCCTTGCCCGGCATGGAAACACACCTGGACCCCCGAGGGCACCGTCGTGGCGAAGTCGGCGTCGTCGAGCACGATGGTGGCCGACTTGCCACCCAGCTCCAGGAAGACGCGCTTGAGCGTCGCCGCCCCCTTCTCCATGATCCGCTTGCCCACGGCCGTCGACCCCGTGAACGAAATGAGGTCCACCTTGGGCGAGAGCGTCAACCCCTCTCCCACCAGGTGGTCCGACGACGTCACGACGTTGAGCACGCCCTTGGGGAAATCGGTCTGTTCGGCCACCAGCCGGCCCAGGCGGGTGGCGTTCCACGGCGTGTCGGGTGCCGGCTTGAGCACGACGGTGTTGCCGGTGGCCAATGCCTGCCCCAGCTTGTTGAGCGTGACCTCCACCGGGAAGTTCCAGGGCACGATCGCTCCGACGACACCTACCGGCTCCTTCCACACCTGCCGCGTGTTGACGTTGCCCCGGCGGTCGACCACCGCGGGCAGGTCGGTCCGCCAGGCGAACTCGTCCATCAGCTTGACCGGGTAGCTGAGCGCCGCCCCGAGCGGGATGTCGAGCTGGTTGGCGTGGGTGATCATGCGTGGGCACCCCACCTCGAGGATGAGCTCCTCGCGCAGCTCCTCCTGCTCCTTTTCGAGCGCCTCCTGCAGCTGGGTCAGGCACTCTTTGCGTCGCTCGCGGTTGGTCGACCAGTCGGTCTCGTCGAAGGCCTGGCGCGCCGCGTCAATGGCGCGGTGCATCTCCGCGTTGGACGCGTCGGCCACCGGCCCCAGGACCTCCTCGGTGGCAGGGTTGACGTTGTCGAACGTCTTTCCCGAGTCGGACCCGATGAGCTCGCCGTCGACGAGCATCCTCACCTCGTGCATCGTCCACCCCTGTCTGTTGCCGGTTTCTCGCTCGGCGGAAACCTAATTATCAAAAACTGCCATAAGCATAATCGAATGTCCCGACAGGCGCCTCGCCGCTCAGAGTGGCAATTCAGCCGGCAGCGACCCCGTCTCCAGCACGCTGGCGCCGACGAGGCGGGTGAGGTCGCTGCCCGCCCCGAGCAGCTGGTCCAGCACGATCGTCCGGCGGACGAGGCCGTGCAGTGGGTGCTCGGTGGTGAAGCCGATGCCCGCCAGCACTTGCTGGGCGTGCCGCGCCACCGTGCGGGCCGAGCGCCCGGCGAGGCCCTTGGCCATAGCCGCCGTCAGGGGGGAGAGCTCGTCCCACGTCGCCGCCAGTAGGGCGTCGGCGCTCTCGACCGCGACCAGGCTCTCGGCCAGCCGGTGGCGGACGGCCTGGAAGGAGCTGATCGGGCGCCCGAACTGCATGCGCCCCAGCGCATGCTCCCGGGCCAGCTCGAGCATGGCCCGGCTCAGGCCTACGAGCTCGTGGGCCAAGGCGAGTTGTCCTACTGCCAGTGCCGCCGGCCAGTCGCTCGGCCCACACAACGCTGGGCCGGGCACGGCGACGTCGCCGGAAACCTCGAGCAACCCCAGTAAGGGATCGAGTCCCTTCACCGTGCGGAGCTGCAGGGCACCGGTCGAGACCAGGCGCGCCCCCGCCCCGTCGGAGGTGGCCACGAGCGCGGTGTCGCCGTGCGACAACGCAACAGTGCCCAACCCGAGCACGGCGCAGCGGCCACCGTCGAGGCGTCCCGGTGCGCCCTGCTCACGCAGCGGGGGCAGGACGACGCCGACCGGAGCGGTCTGGGCACCGGCCAACATGCCGGCCAGCAGCCAGTCGAGAGCGGAGGAGGTCGTGCCAGCTCGGCCCTGGGCCTCGAAGAGGACCGAGACAGCCGTGGGCCGGTCATCGAAGAGGGCGTCGGACCAACCGAGCTCGTCGAGTGCGGCGTTCACCTCGACCGGGCTGCCCCCCGCCATGGCACGGCGGACGGCGCCCTCGAACAGGTCGCGTTCGGCCGCGTCCATCAGCGGTCGTCTCCGAGGGCCAGCAGCCGGCGGGCGATGATGTTGCGCTGGATCTCTGCGCTGCCACCGTAGATCGATGCGGCGCGCGAGTAGAGGAACTCGTGCCGCCAGCGCACGCTTATCGAGTCGTCCCCGAGGACCACCGCAGCCCCGAGCCCTTCGCCGACGAGATCGAAGACCGCTTGTTCCGCCGTCGCCAGGAGCACCTTGTCGATGGAGGTCTCCGCCCCCAGATCCTCGCCCGCCGCCAGCCGCCGCTGCGTCGTGCGCGACCGCGCCCGGAAAGCGAGAACCGCCTGGGTCACCTCGCCGACGGCCGCCGGGTCCAGCGCACCGGCGGGCGCCGCTGCCACCAGTTGTTCGAGCCGCCGCTGCAGGTAGGCAGCGCGTTGCCACAGCGCTGTGCTCCGCTCGTAGGGCAGCAGGTCCATGGCGATCGACCAGCCGCGGTCGACCTCGCCCAGCAGGCGGTCGAGCGGAACGAGGACGTCATCGAAGAAGACCTCGCAGAACTCCGGGGCACCATGCATCGTCTCAATGGGCCGCACCATGATGCCGGGCGTGTCCATGTCGACGAACAGCGCCGTGATGCCGCGGTGCGCCGACTCGAGCGTGCCGGTCCTTGTGAGCAGCACACACCGCGTCGCGTACTGGGCCAGGCTCGTCCACACCTTCTGGCCGTTGACGCGCCAACCCTCGTCCGTGCGGGTGGCCCGGCAGGTGAGCGAGCCAAGGTTGCTGCCTGTGCCCGGTTCCGAGAAACCTTGGCACCAGACTTCGTCGCCGCGGAGGAGCAGCGGGACCATTTCGGCCGCCAGCTCTTCGGGCGCGAAGTCGATCATGGTGGGCGCCAGCACCTCGGGCATGGAGTAGATGCCCGGCTCCACGAGCCCGCGCCAGGTCAGCACCTCGGCCAGGTAGGCCCGGAGCAAGTTGGAGCCCCCGAGGCCGCCGACACGTTCGGGCCAGCCCATGGACATGAAGCCGGCGTCGTAGGCCAGTCGCATGACCTTGCGCAGCTGCCCCATCTGGTCGTCGAGGGTGCCGATGCCCTCGAAGGCGGGCGCCAGCTCGGCTGCGTGCTCGTCGAGCCAGTCGTCGACCGCGACCTTGAACGACGCGAGATCCAGGGCGACAGAAATGGCTAGCCGTCCGCCTCGTCAGACTCGGTCGGCGGCGGCCTCGTCGGGTCGTGCGCCTTGCCCGAGTCGCGGGCGCCGCTGCGACGCTGAAAGGTCATGGCCCGGGTCTGGAGCCGCCATCCCTTCTCGGTGCGCCGGTAGGTGTCGGTGTACCAGCCGATGCGCATCTCGTGGGTCGTCTGGTCCACGAAGCACAGCGTCTGGTGCCCGGTCCCCGTGTCGCCGTTGAGGTCGAGGACGGGTGTCCCGGTCATGAAGAGACCCTTCGGCGCCGCCGCCACCAGGGTGGGGAAGTCCTTGAGCGTGTAGGTCGACCCGAACGCGCTGTAGGTGCCGTCGGGTGTGAATACCTCCATCACGGCCTCGATGTCGTCCTGCGTCATGCTGACCGCGTAGCGGGCGAGCACCTGCTGAAGCTCGGTGATATCAGCGATCCGGCCCTGGTCCATAGCACTTAACGATAACAATGAAGCAAGGCGGCGGAATTGAGAGTGCAGATCCAAGTACCCGCCGTCCCGCTTGTGGGGAGAGTCATGCTCTCAAATAGGGGGAACGTTGTACACTGGGCCGATGGCCGCCGGCGAGAACCCTGCCCCTTCGGCGGAGACGCCGATGCGCCGGCGGGACCTGGCCGTGGCCCGCTCCCTCGATTCGGCGCGGCTGCGCAGTGAGGGCCGGGTCCAGCGCTTCCTCGACGCCGGGTTCGAGCTGCTCGCCAGCGCCGAGTCCGGCAAGGAGTTCACCGTCCAAGAGGTCGTCGACCGCTCCGGGCAGTCCCTGCGGAGCTTCTACCAGTACTTCGCAGGGAAGCACGAGCTGCTGCTCGCCCTCTTCGACGAGGCCATTCGCTCGACGGCTGACCGTCTCGAGGAGCTGGTCTACAAGGAGACGACCCCGCTGGACCGGCTGCACGCCTTCGTTGTCGAGTACTACCGCATGTGCCTTCCGGCACCGAAGGGGCGGGCCTCCAAGAACAACCCGACCCCGGTCATGGCGGAGTTCTCGCACGAACTGCTCACCGGACACCAGGCCGAGGCGTCACGAGCCTTCGTCCCGCTGGTCGCTCTGGCCGAGAAGATCCTGGCCGACGCGGTCGAGGCGGGCATCGTCCGGCCGGGCGTCGAGCACGAGGAGGACGCCGGCACCCTGCTCTCGACGATCATGTTCAACGCCGCCTACGCGCCGACCATCAGCGGCATCGAGCGTGACAACGCCGACCGCGCCGCCGAGCAGGTCTGGCAGCTCATCTCGTCCGGCATCGTCGGCGGCGCCAAAGCCTGAAGCGTCCGCGTCGGAGCCTCTGGGCCGACCTGGCGTATGGGCGAGGTTCTGAAGGACCCAGGTGCCCCTCGATGTGGGGCCACCCGACTGATCCTGTCCCATCGCTGAACGATCCGGCACCTGCCCCCTCCGCACCCTCCCGATTTGGGTGAAGTCGCCGAGGCCAATCACGACAGTTCTCCAAGAGGTGAAGGTTCGCGAGATGCTCCGGCTGCTGGAACGGGACGGCTGGTACCAGGTCGCGCAACGAGGCAGCCTTCGCCAGTTTCGTCATCCCGCCAAGGAGGGCCGAGTGACGGTCGCGGGCAAACCCGGGCAAGAACTGGCACCGGGTACCCTGGGGAGCATTCTGCGGCAGGCTGGTCTGTCGAAGGAGGTCCGATGAGCAGATGGACCGTTGTGTACGAGCGAACGGCCACGGGTTGGAGCGCCTTCGTGCCCGCCCTGCCCGGCGTCGGTGTCGCCGGCGTGACGCGCGAGGAGACTGAGCAGCTCGTCCTCGACGCGATCACGCTGCACCTTTGTGGCATGGTCCAAGACGGCCTGCCGGTTCCCGATCCGAGGAATATCGACGTGGGGCAGGTGGAATTGCCCCAGGGGGCGTAGGCGGACGCTCAGCTGGCCCGGCGGAGAGCCGGCGCCACCGAGGCCAGGAACTCGCGGGTTCGCTCAGCCGAGGTCTTGACTTCGTCCCGACCCTCGCCGAGCGCCACGATCCGGCAGTTCAGGTCGGTGACGCCGGCCTCGGCGAAGCCGTGCATGCGCTTCTCCATCGTCGCCTCGCTGCCGCAGATGAGGACGTCGCCGATGGTCCGGGCATCGCCGTGCTCCATCAGACGCGCGTAGTTGGGCGACTCGACCACCTCGCTGAGCGTCCGGTTTGTCCGCTCGATCGCCGCGTCCACCTGGTCGTCGCTGCACAGGCACACCGGCACCCCGGCCATGACGCGGGGCGCCGGACGGCCCGCGTCCGATGCCGCCTTCGTGATCTGCGGGACGATGTGCGACTCGATCGTCCGCTCGTCGGCCAGCCACAATACAGTGCCGCTCGCCCGCTCACCGGCCAGCTTCAACATGACGGGTCCCATGGCGGCGATCATCACCGGCGTCGGCGTGATGTCGGTGACGTCGAGCGGCTGGCGGATCGTGAACAGCTCGTTCTCCACCTCGACCAGACCCGGGCCGACCAGGGCCTGGTCGAGGACGTCGAGATAGCAGCGCATGGTCGTCGCCGGGCGTTCGTAGGACAAGCCGAGCATGTCCTTGATGATCCAGTGGTGCGAGACGCCGAGCCCCAGGGTGAAGCGGCCGCCGCAGATCGCCTGCGCGGAGAGGGCCTGCTCGGCCAACACCACTGGGTGACGCGGCTGGATCGGCACCACGGACGTCCCGATCTCAATGCGTGACGTCACGGCGCCCATGAGGGCGACCCCCATCAGCACGTCGAACTCGTCGGGGATCTGCGGGGTCCAAATGGTGTCGAGGCCGGCATCGTCCGCCCAGCGGGCGTCGGACTGGAGCTTCTCCACCTTCGTCGCGTAGCGACCCCGGTCGGCACTGACCTGAAGACCGATCCGCATGCCGGCTCCTTTCGTCGGACCCGGGCTGGTGTGTCCCGGTTGGGGAAATGGCATTCTCGCCAAAGGTATATGTTATTTCTGTTTGGATCGCAGTGTGGTGGCTGAAACACCCAGACCGTGACGGGTACGAAGGGGAGGACATGATGGCGCAGGTCAGCCGGGTCGCGGTAGTGACGGGCGGCGGCTCGGGGATGGGCCGTGCCATCTGCCGCCACCTGGCCCAGCAGGGACGAAAGGTGGCGGTCCTCGACATCAACGGCGATACCGCACTCGAGGTGGCCAAGGATCTCGAAGGTGACGGCTTCACCGCCGCCGGGGTCCAGGTCGACGTCAGCGATCGCTCGGCGGTGGACGCCGCCCTGGGCCAGGTCCGCACGAGCCTCGGCCCGATTGCAATCCTGGTCACCAGCGCGGGCATCGAAGGGTTCAGCGACTTCCTCGACATCACGGCCGAGCAGTGGGACCGCATGGTGGCCGTCAATTTGTCGGGCACCTTCCACTGCCTGCAGTTGGCCGTGCCGGACATGCTCGAGGCCGGGTGGGGACGCATCGTCACGATCTCTTCGTCCTCGGCCCAGTCCGGCACCCGGCGCATGTCGCATTACGTCGCGACCAAGGGTGGGGTCATCGCATTGACTAAGGCCTTGGCGCTCGACCTGGCTCCGCACGGCATTACCGTCAACACCATCCCACCCGGCGTCATCGACACGCCCATGATGCGACGTCCGGTCGAGACGGGCGCGATGGCCAGCCTGGACCAGATCATCGCGCGGGCCCCGCTCGGCCGGCTCGGTACGCCCGACGATATCGCGGTCGCCGCCGCCTTCCTGTGCTCGGAGGAGGCGGGGTACATCACCGGCCAGCAGATCAACGTGAACGGCGGCTGGTACGTATGAGAGGCCGGCATGACGCCTAGCGCGCCGAGGAGAGCAGTGCCATGAGCACCATCGCCACCAAGAAGCTCGGGACCGTCGGGGCGGAGGTCTTCGGTGTCGGGGTGGACCAGCTGCTGCGCGATGACACCCTGCCGGCCGCCTGCATGGAGGCGCTCGAGGAAAGCGGAGTCCTGGTGTTCCGCCAGCTCCACCTCGACGACGAGACCCAGGTCCGTTTCTCGAAGAGGTTGGACGATATCGGCAAGACGGAGCCGGCCCCCTTGCCGTCCATCTACACGGTGTCGCTCGATCCGGCGAGGAGCCACACCGCCGCGTATACGAAGGGGACGTTCAACTGGCACATCGACGGCGCCCAGGACGACGTGCCTGCGAAGGCGACCACGCTGAGCGCAGTCGTGCTCTCGGCCACCGGCGGCGAGACCGAGTTCGCCAGCACGTACGCGGCGTACGACGACCTCAGCGTGGACGAGAAGGAGCGGTTCGAATCCGTGCGCGTGCTGCATTCCTTCGAGGCCTCGCAGCGCCAGATCAACCCGGACCCGACGCCCGAGGAGCTGGCCCGCTGGCGGGAGAAGCTCGACAAGGAGCACCCGCTGGTGTGGCAGCACCGCTCCGGCCGCAAGTCACTCGTCATCGGCGTCACGGCGTCCCACGTCCTCGGCATGGACATGGACGAGGGCAAGGCCCTGCTGGCCGACCTGATGGCGCGGGCGACGAGACCCGACCGCGTCTACCGGCACGAGTGGTCGGTGGGTGACTTCGTCGTCTGGGACAACACCGGGGTGATGCACCGGGTCCAGCCCTACGACCCGACGTCGCAGCGCGAGATGCACCGCACGTCCATGAGTGGCGACGAGCCCATCCAATAAAGAGGAGTCAGACGATGAGTGATGTGACCATTCTCAAAGCCGACCGCTGGTGCGACGTCGAGGCGGGCGAGGTGCGCTCCCCGGCCGTGATCGTGATCGACGGCAATGAGATCCTGGCCGTCAACCCTAAGGAGCTCCCGAGCCCCGCCACCGAGATCGACCTGGGCGACGTCACGCTCCTGCCCGGGCTGATGGACATGGAGCTCAACATGCTCATCGGCGGCCCTGGCGGCCCCGACGGCCTGCCCGACCCGATGCACGGGGTGAAGGACTCGCCGGTGTACCGGACTCTGCGCGGCGTGGTCAACTGCCGCACGACGCTCGAAGCCGGCTTCACCACCGTGCGCAACCTGGGCCTGATGGTCTACACGGCCGGGTTCCTGCTCGACGTCGACCTCATGAAGGGAGTGGACAACGGCTGGTTCCCCGGCCCGCGCATCTTCCCGGCCGGCCACGCCATCACGCCCACCGGTGGCCATCTCGACCCCACCATGTTCCAGGGCCTCGCCCCGGGCATCATGCCCCAGAGCGTGGAGCAGGGGATCGCCAACGGCGTACCCGAGGTGCGCAAAGCCGTGCGCTACCAGATCAAGTACGGGGCCAAGCTGATCAAGATCTCCGCCTCGGGCGGGGTGATGTCGTTCAGCAGCGCCGCCGGGTGCCAGCAGTACTCGGACGAGGAGTTGGCCGCCATCGTCGACGAGGCGCACCGCAACGGCCTGCGCACCGCCGCCCACGCCCACGGCGACTCCGGCATCCGCGCCTGCATCCGGGCCGGCGTGGACTGCATCGAGCACGGGTCGCTGGCCACCGAGGACACGCTCGAGCAGATGGTCGAGCACGGCACCTTCCTGGTCGGCACCACGGCCCTGGCCGACCACATGGCGGTCGACCGCATCCACCCCATCCTGCAGAAGAAGGCGGCCGAGATCTTCCCGCAGGCCCGCCGCATGTTCGGCCGGGCCCTCGAGCTCGGGGTGAAGATCGCCTGCGGCTCCGACGCGCCGGCCATCCCGCACGGGACTCAGGCCGACGAGCTGATCGCCATGTGCGACCGCGGCATGACCCCGATGCAGGCGCTGCGCGCCGCCACCATCACCAGTGCCGAGCTGGTCGAGCGCGAGCACGACCTGGGACGTCTGGCCCCTGGATACCTGGCCGACGTCGTCGCCGTGCCCGGCGACCCCTCCGAGGACATCAAGGTGACCAAGGAGGTCTCCTTCGTGATGAAGGACGGCCGCATCTACAAGGGCGCCTGAATCTGTCGCTGCACTGAAGAACGGGAGCCCGTATGCCGGAGAACGACGACCTCACCTCGGCGCGGGCCTTGCGCCGCGCCATGCTCGGCGACGCCTACGTCGATGCCCAGGCGACCGACCCCAACCCCGTCATGGGCGAATTTCAGGACTACGTCACGTCCATGGCCTGGGGCGTGTGGGCCCGTGGCGGCGCGCTCAGCACGCGTGACCGCAGCCTCCTCGTCCTGGCCATGACCGCCGCCCTCGGGCGCATGGACGAGTTCCGCCTGCACGCCGGGGCGAGCGAGCGAACCGGCGTGACCGACGAGGAGCTCGACGAGCTGCTCTTCCAGATCGCGGCCTATTGCGGCGCGCCGGCCGGCATCTCGGCCAAGCGGGCGCTCCAGGCCGTACGGGCCGAGCAACGGGGGAGCTGACGATGGCCGCCGTCGGCTTCGTCGGGCTCGGCAACATGGGCAGTGTCCTCGCCGCCAACCTCGTGGTCGGCGACCACGAAGTCGTCACCTACGACGTCGCCGGTCCAGAGCGCAGCCCCGAGGGAGCCATGTTCGTGACCTCCCTTGACGAGATGGCTCGACGCGCCGACGTCGTCGTGCTCAGTCTCCCGGACGGGGCGGTGTCCGAGCAGGTGGCGCGCGCCCTCGCGGCGTCGGCCGATCGGCGCGTCACCCACGTCGTCGACACTTCGACCATCGGCGTGGCCGCCGCCCGGGTTATCGACGGACTCCTCGCGGCGGCCCACATCGGCTACGTCGACGCCCCGGTGTCGGGCGGGGTGGCCGGTGCCCGGGCGCGCACACTGTCGGTGATGTACGCCGGTGCGGCGTCCGCCTGCACCGCGGTGGAGCCGGTGCTGGCCGGGCTGAGCGACCGGCGGCGTCGGGTGGGGGACCGCCCCGGCATGGGTCAGGCCCTCAAGCTGGCCAACAACTTCCTCTCTGCCACCACCCTGGCCGCCACCAGTGAAGCCGTGGCCTTCGGCGTCTCGGTGGGTCTCGATATGGCCACCATGATTGAGGTCCTGAACGCGTCCAGCGGCCAGAGCACGGCGACGAGTGACAAGTTCCCGACCCATGTTGTGAGCGGCCGCTACGCCGCCGGCTTCACCAACTCGCTGATGGCGAAGGATCTCCGGCTCTACCTGGCCGAGGTCGAGGCTCAGGGCGCACCGTCGGTCCTGGGCCCCGTCACCGCGACGACGTGGGAGCGTTTCGCGTCCGCTGAGCCGGGCGCTGACTTCACACGCATCTACCCGTTCGTCAAGGGCGTAGAAGAGTCAGCATGACGACTGAACAGCTCTGGGAGATCATCGAAGGTGGAGGCCGGGACGGGATCGTCGCCACGGTGAACCAGGACGGCACCCCCCAGTTGTCCAACATCTACTTCCTGGCTGACAGTTCGACTCGATTGATCCGCTTCTCGACGACGACGGTGCGCGCTAAGGGGCAGAACCTTCTACGTACGCCGCGGGCCGCGCTGCACGTGGCCGGCAAGGACTTCTTCAACTACGCCGTGGCGGCGGGGAGCGTGTCGCTGGCCATCGCCCAGAAGCCGGACGACACGGCGGTGCAAGAGTTGTTCGAGGTCCACTCTGCGCTGGGGGTCGTCCCGGACCCCGACGACTTCGGCGAGCAGATGGTGGCCGCGCACAGGATGGTCGCCACCATCCATGTGGCGCGTGTCTACGGCCTGATCCTCAATCGCTGACCGGTCTTCGACTTCTCAGCCACGATTCGGTGCAGATGCCTTGACGGGGATGGGACGTGCCCCTACGATCCGGAACAAATATCAGGTTTCAGCCGAGGGCGCATGGGCGCGCCTTGTCACGCTTGGGGGTCCGGGAGATGCGGCGACGAACGTCGATTCTGTTGTCGCTGTCGGTCGTCGCCTGTCTCCCGTTCCTCACCGGCACTGTGACGACGTCCGCCTCCGCCGCACCGGCTCCCATCACCATCGCATTGGTCACGTCGCTGACCGGTCTGGCGTCGCCCGAGTTCTCCAACGACCCTGCAGGCTTTCTGGCCCGAATCGATCTGCAGAACGCCGAGGGAGGAGTGAACGGCCACAAGCTGGTGCCGCTGGTGATCGATGACCAGACCAATCCGTCGACCCTCGCCACCGCGGTGCAGGGTGCCATCGCGAAGGGAGCCTTTGGCATCGTCTCGGCCAGTCCGCTCTTCTACCTGGCCGCCAAGTACCCCCAGGAACAGGGGATCCCGGTCACCGGCTCCTACACGGACGGGCAGGAGTGGGGGGAGCAGCCGTACACCAACATGTTTGCTTCCGACGTCGGCAGCCTCAATCCGACCCTGCCCGTGAACACCCTCGAGGGGAAGCTCCAGAAGATGTTCGGCGGGACGGTATCTGGCGTCTACGGCTACAGCATCTCCCCGTCCTCATCCAGGGAGGCGTACGCGGCCGCAAAGTCGTTCGAGCACCTGGGCGGCAAGGTCTCCGTCCTCGACACGACCCTGCCCTACGGCGACGTCGACTTCACGGAGGCGGCCATTGTCGGCAAGCAGGATCACATCAACGCGCTCTTTCCCACCATGGACGACGCTTCCAACTTCGCCCTGGCCACAGCCTTCAAACAGGCCGGCGTGCACGTGAAGGCGGCCATCTTCGCTGTCGGTTACGACCAGAGTGTCATCCATTCGCCTGCCTGGGCGGACCTGCAGGGCGACTACTTCCTCTCGATCTACCGCCCGTTCTCCCTGCCCGATGCGGGCACCGAGCAGATGGCATCGGCCCTGCAGAAGTACGCGGACTTCTCGAAGAGCCAGTTCCCGACGCTGTTCCAGTACGAGACGTGGGCCGGCGCCGACCTCATGATCAAGGGGCTCCAGATGGCGGGAAACAACCCGACCCGCGCCGGGGTCATCAGCGCCCTCCGCAGCATCAAGTCCTACAACGTCAACGGATTGCTGCCGAATCCCATCGACTACGCGACGATCTTCGGGCACGATCTGCCCAAGACCTGTGTCTGGGTGCTCCAGGCGCAGAAGAACGGCTTCGTTCCCGTCTCGTCACAACCCGTATGCGGGACGGACATCGCCGGGACCTCCACGGCGAGTGTGCCGTAGCGAAAGACGAGTTCGGTGCCGCCGCCGACGTCCCTAAGGAGTCTGCGCCGCGGGTGACTCTCCGGGGGAGATGAGGGCAGAACCGACGGAGTGGTCCTCGAAGCGCGAGAGGAAACGCTCGACCAGCTCGTGCATCTCGGCGTGGCCCGCCGACATGCCGAGCAGCTCCTCCATGCCGATGACCTGCGACAGGCTCGTCATGGCGACGACCATCGTCTGCGGTGGCAATGCTTCGGAGTCGACGCCGTAGTGATCGAGGATCTGCGTGAGGGCTTCGGTCTGGAGGCGGCGGAACTGCTCCCCGTACGCCGCCAGCTCCGCCCGGATGGTCTTGCGGTGGTTGGCCAGCGCGGCAAACTCGATCGTCAGCGCCGTGCCAGTGGGGTCGTTGCTCAGCTCCCAGAGGGCGCGCAGCGGGCGGGGCGAGGTGAGTGCCTCCGCCTGGCGCTCGAGGTTCTGCTCCGCGCCACGGCGCACCAGCGCCAGGAACAGCTCGTCCATGGTGCGGAAGTAGTAGTGCACGAGTTGGGGCTTGAGGCCGGCCCGCGCCGCCACCCGACGCGAGGTGGCGGCGGCGTAGCCGTCTTCGAGGATGACCTGCTGGGCGGCATCGAGCAGGGCGGTGCGGGTGGCCGAGCTCTCGGCTCCGATGCGGCGGGTCGACGTGGACGTCATGGGTTCGTGCTCATGCTGTGCGATTGCACAGCATAGCTCCCTGTGCTAAGCACTCGCTCAGCATCGGGGCTGGGCAGGAGCGCAGCCCGGGCGGATCGGAGGCTCATGGTCAATTACGACGAGGTCGACTTCTTCATGGACAAGTCGCTCATCGAAGACCCCTATCCGTATTTCGACCACCTGCGGTCCAAATGCCCGGTCACGCCCACACCGCACTACGGCGTGGTGGCGGTCTCGGGCTACGAGGAGGCGTCCGAGATCTATCTCGACACCGAGAGCTTCTCCTCGTGCAACTCGGTCATCGGCCCGTTCGCCTCCTTCCCCGTGCCTCTCGAGGGCGACGACGTCGGCGAGATCATCGACACCCATCGCGACCAGCTCCCCATGAACGAGCACATGGTCACCATGGACGCGCCCATGCACACGCAGGAGCGGGCGCTGATCATGCGGCTGCTCACGCCGAAGCGGCTCAAGGAGAACGAAGCGTTCATGTGGCGCCTGGCCGATCAGCAGCTCGACGAGTTCGTCGGCGCCGGGCACTGCGAGTTCATCGCCGCCTACGCCCAACCGTTCGCCATGCTCACCGTGGCCGACGTGCTCGGTGTGCCCGAGGAGGACCACCAGCGGTTCCGCGAGGGGTTCGGGTTGATGGCCCAGACGCCGGGGGAGATCGGCGTCGGCGGCGTCGTCGAACAGGGCGGGGATCTCAACGCACTGTCGTGGCTGGACGCCACGTTCGCCGAGTACATCGAGGACCGCCGCCGGGAGCCGCGCGGCGACGTGCTGACGAACCTGGCCCTCGGGACCTATCCCGACGGCTCGGTGCCCGACGTCACCAACGTCGTGCGCACCTCCACCTTCCTGTTCGCCGCCGGTCAGGAGACGACGGCACGCCTGCTGGCCGTTGCGTTGAAGTATCTGTGCGAGTACCCGGAGCTGCAGGACGAGTTGCGGGAACACAGCGAGCGCATCCCGGGCTTCATTGAGGAGGCGCTCCGCATTGAGAGCCCGGTCAAGGCCGACTTCCGCCTGGCCCGGCGCAACACCACGGTGGCCGGGGTCGACATCGCGGCCGGCACGCCGGTCATGTTGCTGAACGGCGCGGCCAACCGGGACCCCCGGCTGTTCGAGTCGCCGGAGGAGTTCCGGCTCGACCGGCCCAACGCCAAGGTGCACATCGCGTTCGGCCGGGGCCCGCACTCCTGCCCCGGTGGTCCCTTGGCTCGCGTGGAGGGCCGGGTGAGCATCGAGCGGATCCTCGACCGCATGCGGAACATCCGCCTGTCCGAGGAGCACCACGGCCCACCGTCGCAGCGCCATTTCCGCTACGAGCCGACCTGGGTGCTGCGCGGTCTGCACAAGCTCTACATCGAATTCACGCCGGCCGAGGAGGCACGATGAGCGCACGCGTCGCCGTGGTGACCGGAGCCGCCTCCGGCATCGGACTGGGTGTGGCCCGTCGGTTGGCGAGTGACGGCCACGCGGTGGCGTTGCTCGACCTCGACGGCGCGGCGGCGCAGGCGGTGGCGGCCGAGTTGGTGGCGGGCGGTGCGTCGGCCGTGGGCTATGGCGTCGACGTGGCCGACCGAAGCGCGCTGGAGCAGGTGTACGAGTCGGTGCGGACGGACCTCGGGCCGATCACCATCGTCGTCACCAGCGCCGGGATCGAGGCGTTCGACCCGGTGACCGAGATCTCGGGGGAGCGCTGGGACAGGGTCATCGCCGTGAATCTGACCGGGACCTTCGTGAGCATGCAGCTGGCCGTGCCGGACATGATTCAGGCGCAGTGGGGGCGCATCGTCACGATCTCGTCCTCGAGCGCGCAGTCGGGTGCACCGAACATGGCGCACTACGTGGCGTCGAAGGGGGGCGTCATCGGGCTGACGAAGGCCTTCGCCCGCGAGCTGGCGGGCCACGGCATCACGGTCAACACGATCCCGCCGACCATCGTCGACACGCCGATGGCGCGCAAGGGCGAGGAGGAGGGCCATGTCCCGAGCGTGGACGTGATGGCGAAGATGGTCCCGCTGAAGCGGGCCGGCACGCCCGAGGACATCGCCGGGGCCTGCTCCTACCTCTGCTCCGACGACGGCGCCTACGTCACCGGCCAGATCATCGGCGTGAACGGCGGGATGTACATCTGAAGCCCGGTGCCGGCCGGGCCGGCGGCGTCCGGGCGTGCCGTAATGTGGGGCCGTTCGCCCTGACCCTTGCCGGACCGGAGGAAGTGCTGATGCGAGTCGTCGTCGATTTCGACCTGTGTGAGAGCAATGCCCTGTGCATGGGGATCGCCCCGGAGGTGTTCGAGGTGCGCGACGACGACTTCCTCTACGTGCTCGACGAGCACCCGCCCGAGGAGATGCGCGAGCGGCTCATGGAGGCGGTGCGCGCCTGTCCCAAGAACGCCATCTCCATAGAGGACTAGGTTCGGACCGGACGACCCCGAGGGCCCGGCCGCGTCGCTGCTGGCGCCGGGTGTCTCAGCTGGTGAGGCCGAGGCGGGAGACGATGCCTCCGACCTCGTCGAAGATGGAGCCCGGGATGGAGAACGGCTCGGGTGCCGCCACCTCGTCGATGTGGGCCGCCACGTCCTCGGCGACAGCAGGATGGCCCGGTTCGGCCAGCCAGCCCTCGGCGAGCCCGACGAAGACGCGGGCGTAACGGCCGCAGCAGGCCGAGTAGTTGTGGTGGGTGACCTCGCAGGAGCGGCTGGCCAAAAACGTCACCATGGGCACGACGAGCGCGGGGTCGATGGCGTGCAGGAATTCCGAGTCGTCGGGTAGCTCGCCGATCGTCTCGGTCACCATGCGGGAATAGCCGAACGGGAGCACCGTGTTGGCCAGGATCCCGTGTTCGGCACCCTCGATGGCGATCACGTTGGTCAGCCCCACGAGTGCAGCCTTGGCTGCGGCGTAGTGGGCGGAATTCGGCTGGCCGAAGAGTCCGGCCGAGGAGGCGATGAAGACGAAGCGGCCGTAGCCCTGCGTCTTCATGAGCCGATAGGCGGGCTGGCTCAGGAAGAACCCGCCGTCGACGTGGACGTTCAGCATGCGTCGCCAGTCGTCCACCTCGAGCTCGTCGAAGGGCACGGTATGGAAGATGCCGGCGTTGCTCACGACGGCGTCGAGCCGGCCGAAGGCGTCGAGGGCCGTGCGCACGATCGCCTCGCCCCCTTCGGAAGTGGCCACGGAGTCGTGCGAGGCCACGGCCGTTCCTCCTGCCGCCTCGATCTCGTTGACGACCTGGTCGGCGACGGACGTGTCAGAGCCGTGCCCGTGCATGCTGCCCCCGAGGTCATTGACCACGACCGCCGCGCCCCGGCGCGCCAAGTCGAGGGCGTAGAGGCGCCCGAGCCCGCGGCCGGCGCCGGTGACGATCGTGACCTGCCCGTCAAAGCTGATCATGGAGTTCCTGCGCGCCATGCAGCAACCTGGTCTCAGCTGGCGGACGGCAGGCTGGCGGCGAGACTGAGGACGCTCACCGGGTCCGTGCCGGTCTTCTTCAGCCGTGCCGACGACCGGTAGCCCAAGTCGACGTCGGTGGCCTGGAAGCGCAACGCGCCCACGGTGGCCTGGTCCCTGGGCACGGTGGAGAACGGGTCGAAGGAGAAGATCCGCAGCGCGTTGGCGTGGGTGATCTTGGCGACCTCGTCGTCGGGCACCCCGACCAGGTAGGCGGCCAGGACCTCGGGCGACTCGGGCCAGACCGAGTCCGAGTGCGGGTAGTCGCACTCCCAGGTGATCATGTCGACGTTGAGCTTGTCGCGGCACTCGATCCCGAAGGCGTCGTCGATGAAGCAGGTCACGATCCGCTCGCGGAATACCTCGCTGGGCAGCTTGTCGCCGAAGCTCTGGTGCGTCCAGGCCCGGTGGTGCTTGTACACGTTGTCGACGCGCTCGAGGAAGTAGGGGATCCAGCCGATGCCGCCCTCGCTCAGTGCGAACGTGAGGTCCGGGAACTTGCGGAGCACCCGGGACCAGAGCAGGTCGGCGGCCGCTTGGACGATGTTCATGGGCTGCAGCGTGATCATGGTGTCGATCGGGGCCTCGATGGACGTGACCACCACTTGCGACGAGGAGCCGATGTGCAGGCACACGACGGTCTGCTCGTCGCTGCAGGCCGTCCAGAACGGGTCCCAATGCTCGTTGTGCATGGAAGGGTAGCCGAGCTTCTCGGGGTTCTCCGAGAAGGTGACGGCGTGGCAGCCCTTGGCCGCCATCCGCCGGACCTCGTCGGCCATGGCCTCGACGTCCCAGATCGGCGGGAGGGCCAGCGGGATCATGCGGCCCGGGTACGTCCCGCACCACTCGTCGGTGTGCCAGTCGTTGTAGGCGCGTAGGACGGCCAGGCCGAGGTCCTTGTCGGCGGCGCGGGCAAAGTACTGGCCGCAGAACTGGGGATAGGAGGGGAAGTTCATGGAGGCCAGCACGCCGTTGGCGTTCATGTCCCGGATGCGCTCGTGGATGTCG
The DNA here is from genome assembly GCA_963807775.1 of uncultured Acidimicrobiaceae bacterium. Taxonomy (GTDB): domain Bacteria; phylum Actinomycetota; class Acidimicrobiia; order Acidimicrobiales; family RAAP-2; genus Bog-473. The sequence goes on from CAWECY010000002.1 coordinate 163,435, forward strand.
AAGCACCCGGGCCGCATCTCGCTGAAGTGGGTCGGCTCGATCCCGTACTCGTCGGGCGGCCGGCCGGCCACGGCGTTGAGCCCGACGTTCGTCGCCTCCTGACCCTCGAACACCCACGCATCGGTACCGTCGTCCTTGGTGACGACCTTCGGCGCCAGATCCTTGTATCGGTCGGGGATGTGGCCCTCGAACATCTCGGGCGGTTCGACCACGTGGTCGTCGACTGAGACGAGGATCAGGTCGTCGATGCGCATGGCGTCCCTTTCTCGGTGCGTGTCGGCGGCGTCTGGTCTGGGGGCGTCACCCGAACAGGACCGGCAGATCGGTGGGGGAGCGGAAGACCTGACCGCGGATGTGGGGATCCTCCGCCGCGGGGTCGAGGCGAAGGTTGGGCAGGCGGTCGAGGAGGAGCTCGAGGGCGACGCGCATCTCCAGCCGGGCCAGGTGCACTCCGAGGCACATGTGCGGGCCGTGCCCGAACGAGATGTGCGGCTTCGGGTCGGTCCGGAAGATGTCGAAGGCATCGGGGTCGGCGTGGCGGTTCTCGTCCCGGTTGGCGGCAGCCAGCATCAGCATCACCGTCGACCCGGCCTCGATGGGCACGCCGGAGATCTCCGTGTCCTTGGTGGCCAGCCGGGTGATGTTCAAGAGCGGCGTCTCGAGGCGCAGGGCCTCTTCGATCGTAGGTGGGACCAAGGAGCGGTCGGCCCGGACGGCGTCGAGTTGGAGGGGGTGCGAGAGCAGTGAGAAGAGCATGTTCCCCGTGGCGCGATAGGTCGTCTCCACGCCGGCGGGCAGCAGGAGGCGAAGGAACGAGAAGATCTCTTCGTCACTCAAGTGCTCGCCGTCCAGCTCGGCCTGTGCGAGCTCGCTGATCAGGTCCTCGGCCGGCGCCCGGCGCCGTTCCTCGAGGATGCCGGCGATGTACTCCTTCACCTCCTGGGACGCAACGATCGCCTCTTCGGGCTTGCTCAGGAAGCTGAGGATGGCGATGGACCAGCGCTGGAACTGCTTGTAGTCACGGCGAGGCAGACCGAGGAGGCCGGCGATGATCTGGGTCGGGTACGGGAACGTGAACTCCTTGACCAGCTCGGCGTGGCCACGACTCACGAAGCGGTCGATCAGCTCGTTGACCACCTTGGCGACGAGGTCGGTCTCCCAGGTGGCCAGCACCTTCTGCCGGAACGCCGTGGCCACCAGGGCCCGGTAGCGCCGGTGCTTGGGATCGTCCATGCCGAGCATGATGTGCTCGCCCATCACCGGGCCCATGATGATGTCGATGATGTGTGCCGATGAGAAGGTCTCGCCGTCACGCAGCACCGCGGCGATGTCGTCGTGGCGGTACAGGAAGTACACCGGGTGGGCGTCGTCGTGAGGCATCAAGGAGGCGTCGAGGCTCTGGATGGGTGTCTCGCGACGGGCCTGGGCCAGTTCGGGGTAGGGATCGCGGGCGTCGCCGGCCACGGCGTCGTCGAAGGCGCCGAACTCGTCGGCGTCGAACCCGCCTTCCCGGCTGTTGAGCCCTCCGTCTGGACCTTCGACCGCCGCCGTCATGACGTCCCTTTCACTATGTAACCTAATATTTGTTCACACTGAAGGTACCCGCCTCCCGGCGGCCGCGTCAATCGAAGCGGCCGGCCGTCCGATGCGGTGGCACCATGGACGTCGCCGACCCTGCGGGGTGGTGGGAGAGAGGTGTTCCGATGAGCGTGAACAGTGACCTGACCGGCCGGCGCGTGCTGGTGACCGGCGCGTCGAGCGGCATCGGGGCGGCGACCTGCCGGGCGATCGTGGCCAACGGTGGATCGGTGGCCATGCTGGCCCGGCGCAAAGAGCGGCTCGACGAGCTGGCCGAGGAGCTCGGCGAGAGGGCGATCGCGGTGCCCGGCGACGTGACCGACCTGGACACGCTCGAGGGCACGGTCGCGGAGGCGGCACGCGGGCTCGGAGGGCTCGACGGCATCGTGTCGGTGGCGGGGAGGATGATGACCGGGACGGTGGCCACGGGCACCCCGCAGCTCTGGCGCGAGCTCATCGACCTCAACCTCGTCGGGCCCTTGGCGACGATCCGCTACGCGCTGGCCCACCTGACAGGGATCGGCCGGCGCGACGTCGTCCTCGTGGGCTCGACCGGGGCGCTGACGCCCATGTCGGGCGTCGCCATCTACGCCGCCTCGAAGCGGGGGCTCGAAGCGGCCTTCGACACCCTGCGCCTCGAGCTCGCTCCGGCGGGCGTCAACGTGAGCCTGGTCATGCCCGGGATGTTCGAGACGGAAGGCCTGACCATGGAGGGGCTGATCATGGACGGCGACATCCCGCCGAGCGACATCCCGTTCTTCGTCGAGGGCGGCGTGCCGGCGGCAGCCGAGGACCTGGCGGACTGCATCGCGTTCGTGATGAGCCGGCCCGAGAGCATCTGCATCCACGAGATCGTCGTGCGCCCGAGCGGCCAGCTGAACCCCTGAACGCCGGGTCCTAACGGGTCGGCGCGGTGCTGCAAGGTCCGCCACCGGAGGGAGGGCTCACGTCACGGCGCCCCGGCTGGGCCGTCTCCCAGCCGCTCCAGATGCCAACCGAATAGGGTCCCGTCGCGCCCGCCTTCTCGTAGAGGCCCTGCGGGTCGTAGACCTTGGCTTCGGGGTAGGGCCAGGGGCAGGCGACGGACGTCGCCACACCGGTGTCCTTGATGACGGCGAAGCCGCCCCCGTACAGGAAGAAATAGCAAGCGTTGAGAACGAGGGCCATCACGACGAACGTGCCGAGCGAGGGACGGCCGCGAAAGGCCCGTACCCGTTGGGCCAGTTTCTCCGCCACCGTCTTACCCGTGTCGTCCCGGTAGAGGAGGACCCCGGCGGGGATCATCACCGCGGTGACGAGTGACGACTCCCAGATCAGTGGGAACTGGTACTGCTTGCCGTCGAACACCGAGCCGAACGGGATCACCTGCGAGTACGTGTACATCCCGGTCCGGATGAGGATCATCTCCTGGATGGCGTCGTAGATGAACCCGATCGGATAAATGAGCAGGGCCAAACTGATGAGTGGATGGCGCCACACGTACGAGGTGACCGGCCGGCGCCGTTGGATGCGCTGGAGGACCCAGATACCGATAAGGCCCGGGACCAGGTAGAACATCACGTACCCGATCACGACGAAGGGTTCGACGGTCGGAGAGAGCGAGACCAGCGGCCAGCTCTCGGGCCAGTGCCACAGCTGTGGGTTGTAGACCGCGTAGGGGGCCCAGTTCATGATCGGGTCCTGCCAGACCAAGGTGGTGCAGGCGATCGCCATGAGTAGGACCGGGTGCCTCGGATGCCGGCGCCAGAGCACGACGAAGAGCACGATGATCAGCGTCATGGAGATGATCGTGCTCACCTGCAGGAAGCCCAACCAGTGTGTCCAGCCGAACAACGGTGTGACAGGTCGCGGTGCCCCTTGTACGGCCGGGTTCTTGATGCGCGCCGCGACGGCTCCCCGCCGCGCGTTGTGCGCGATCACGATGATGAGCAGCGCCACGGCGCAGCCGATCAGGCCCCAGGCGATCGCTGATCCGGTCGACCCGGCCGATGTGGTCGCTGCGGGCGGATCGTCGGGCTCGACCGGCTTGGAGCGGACGAGTTGCGTCGTCACCCCTCAGACCTGCCCGAAGCGCCCGACCAGGTGGGACTGGCCGAACTCCTTGTCGAGCCGGCGCGCCACGAGGTACCCGGCACCCATCCAACCGCGGCGCGTCCACTTGCCGAAGGACAACCTGGTGCCGGGCGCGCCGGACGCGGAGGGGACCATCTTGACCCGCTCGAGGGCCTCCTTCACTCCGCGCGGGGTGAGGGGATGGGCGTCGGCCAGGGCGAGCAGCAGGATGGTGGCGATGTCACGGTTCACCACGGGCACGCAGTACTCGGGGCGGCGTCCGTAGGCGGCCTCGTACTGGTCGAGGAACGCCTGCCCGACCGGGTTCGACTCGTCATATTGGTCCAATCCCGTGTAGCCCCTGATGGCGTCCCACATCAGCTGGTTGATCCATGCGTTCTGGAATGCCGTGCCCATGTAGCGAGGCGGGTTCCAATCCATCTCCTGGAGCGTCGGGTTGACGAAGACGATGCCGAAGCCGAACCCGCAATGCACGATCGCCTCGGCCTTGGCTTCGTGCAGGTTGCGCACAGACGTGCTGATGTCCTGCGCGGTCTGGGGGATCCACTCCTCGGCCACGATCCGAATGCCGCGGTCGGCGCATGCCTTACGGAAGTTCCTGACGTATGAGTCACCAACGAGCGACCGCTCGATCAGGATCCCGACCTCGCGATGGCCGTCCTTCACGAGCAGGTCGGCCCAGAAGATGGGCTCGTCGGTCATCGAACCCATCGACAGGGCGAACGTCCATTCACCCAGCCACTCCTCGCTCCCCGTCACGCTGATGGCCGGCACGTGGAACCGCTCCTCGATCGCTTCGCGCGTCGGTACGCAGTTGTCGGTGATGGCCGGTCCGAACACGACCAGGCACCCTTCGTCGACCAGCTCGGCGTACGCGTCGATGACGGCCTTGATGGTCCCCTTCGGTAGTCCCTCGACCTCCCGGAAGACGATCTCGACCGGGCGGTCGATCAGCCCCTGTTCGAGGCCCTGCTTGAAGACGAGCTCGAAGGGCAGCACCAGGTCATCTCGGGACTCCTGGGGATACCCGTCCGGGAGCTTGAAGTCGAACAGATATCCGATCTTGATCGGTTCGGCGGTGCTGACGTAGGACACGCTGACCCCCTCGTCGAGCGCCACGACCGGGGTAGTCGCAGCGCTAACCTGACATTTGTTCCGACACTAGCGAGGGCCGCCCACCAGCGTCAATCGTCGTGTCCGGCCGTGTGGTCATCGCAGTAGGCGTCGATCATCTGGATGAGCCCCGCCGTCACCACCGGGTCGTCGGTCAGCGGTCCGGCCACGGCTGCACGTGCAGCGGTGCGAAGCCCCAGGCCCTCGGTGACGAGCCGGCCGGCTGCCACGAGGACCCTGGTCGAGGCCACCTCGCGCAGCCCCACGTTCTCGAGGCGCCTTATGGCCTGGCCCAGGCCGCACGAGGACCGCCGCCGTCTGGGGGTCCACGCCGGCCTCGTGCGCGACGACCTTCTCCTCGACGTCGGCGGGGGGAAAGTCCATCTCGATGGCGACCAAGCGCTGACGGGTGGAGTCCTTGAGGTCCTTGAGGATGCTCTGGTACCCCGGGTTGTACGACACGACCAGGCAGAATCCGGGCGCGGCATCGAGGGTGATGCCGAGACGATCGATCGGCATCTGGCGGCGATGGTCCGTCAGGGGATGGATGACGACGGTCGTGTCCTGCCGCGCCTCGACGATTTCGTCGAGATAGCAGATGGCGCCTTCGCGCACCGCCCGCGTCAGCGGCCCGTCGACCCAGGTGGTCTCGCCGCCGCGCAGAAGGAACCGCCCGACGAGGTCGGCGGTGGTCAAGTCATCGTGACAGGCGACAGTGACGAGCGGACGCTCCAGGTCGTGAGCCATCGCTTCGACGAAGCGCGTCTTGCCGCAGCCGGTCGGCCCTTTCAGCAAGATGGAGAGATCCTGCCGGAACGCGGCGGTGAAGACGGCCTCCTCGTCGCCCACGGGGACGTAGTACGGACGGGGCCCAGGGGTCATGCCGTTCTCCTCTCGACCTCGAGCCGCTCTCTCGTCCGCACCTTGCGCTGGAAGGTTCGCTGCTGTGCCTCGGCCGACTTGAGGGCGAACCGGAACAGGGGCCCGACGACAGCAGGAAGTTGGTCGAGCAGCGGGATGCGTGCGTGTGCGGCCGTCCCGAACACCCTGCGCAAGGCCTCGGTGTCCGTCGGGGCACCCATGCTGAGGCAGAGGCAGCCGGCCCCGTTCCGTCTGGCTTCGGCCAGGGCGCGCCGCGAGTCCGCCTCTCCGTAGCGACCCTCGTACCCGTGGTCGTAGGCGAACCCGTCCGACAGGACGACGAGCAGCCGTCTCGACGTCCCGCCCTCTCGCGTGAGGACGGCCGACCCGTGGCGGATCGCGGCGCCCAGGCGGGTGTACGCAGCGGGGGAGCTGCCACCGATTCGGTGCATGACCGTGGTGTCGAGGCGCTCGCCGAACCGCTTCATAGGCACCACGTGCACGGCCGAACGTCCTTGTGAGCGAAACGAGTAGAGGGCGACGCGGTCACCCAGGTCGTGCAGCGCGACCACCAGAGCAGCGGCGGCTGCCCGCTGGTGTTCGTGCACGGTTCCACCCGAGCGGCTGGGCTCTGCGGCCGACCCCGAGATGTCGAGCAGGACGAGCACCGCCAGATCACGATGCTGGCGCAGGATGTCGATGTAGACCTCTTCGGACGGGGAGGATCCGGCGGCGGTGTCGACACGGGCGGCGACGGCGGCATCAATGTCGATGTCAATTCCCTGCAGCTGCCGCGGGCGTCGTTGCCACTCTCGGCCCAACCGGGCCAGGGCCCGCCGCAAGGTATGGGTGTCCGGAGGCTCGAACGGCTCGAGTCTCGCCGGCGCCGATTCGACCTCGCTGACGGTGCACCAGTCCGGCCGATAGCGGTGCCGGTGCACGTTCCACTCGGGATACGTCCATTGGCGGCGGCTCATGCCTCCGGCCAGGTCCTCAATGGGCGCAACCGATGTCGTCAAAGTCGCCGCACCGGAAGGGCCACCGCCGCGACGGGACCAGTGCGTTGCCGTATCGGCTCCGGGCGGGCCGCTGTCGCTCGAGCGCGCGTCGCCCAGCAACCTCTTGATGAGGCGGCCGATGCTGCCTCCTCCGCCGACGGGGCTCGAGACGGTGTCGAAAAGAGCGCCGCCGTCGTCCTCCTCGTCGTCGAGCTCGTGCAGCAGATCACCAGTGCGTCGAGGCTCGTGCGGCGTCGGCATCGTCGTGTCCTGCTGGACCTCGACCTGTCGCCGAAGGCGGCGCGGCCGGATCGTGCCGAACGCGTATGGCGGATCGGCGACGACCTCGCGGCTCATGGCGATGGCCAGGGACTGGCCGGGCGACCCGCTGCGGACGGCGATCTGCGGATCGATGAGGAGCCTCGCCGCGACCGGGAGCAGGTCCTCGTGGGCGGCTAAGGCCCGGTGACCTTCCACAGCCAGGTACCTTTGCGTGAGAGCGGGACGACGTGCCAGCGCAGCGACATACTCCGCGTCGAGGCTGCCCGCAGACAAGAGTGAAGCCTGTACGGCCAGGGAGCGAATCTGTGCGCGCGCTTCCGCGTCGGGGTCTATGAACACGATTGTGCCGTCCGTCCAAGACGGGAAGCCCGAGGGCTCGACGGCTGCCACGGAGAGGGGGCGGCCGGCCACCGCAGAGGCCATCAGCTTGTATCGCTCTAGGCCGAAGGACTTCGGGTCGTTCACTCCGTCCGCTCTCTTGAGCCGGCTGAGAGATCGTCGTTCGACCAAAACATTGTTCCAAACAGTAGGGGCGAGGCGTTCAGGAGACAACGGGCACCCGCCCACCGGGAACGGTGGCGCGCCACTCAGGTGCGCGGTGTCGCCCCGCGAAGCACCGTTTCGCGGGCCATGGCATGCGCTGCCACCGGTGGGAGGGCCGTCACGTAGGAGCCGGCGCCCCAAATCGCTTCGAGGATGCAGCGCGCTCGGATCTCCGCGGACGCACCTGCGAGCTGGATCTCACCGTCACGTATCCCGGCCGCCACCAACGTCCTCACGTGGCGCAATTGATCGGGGAAGGACAACCCGAGAGCGGGGGTGCTGCTCGGTGGCGACTGGCGTAGCCAGGCGAGCGTGATCTTGAACTCCTCGCTCAGCGTGTGGAGCACGTTGATGGTGACCCACATCAGCGCGTCGATCTTCGAGAGAGGCGACGACTCCGATCGCACAACCGCGTCCCAGGCGGTTGCAACCTTGTTCACGTACGAGGACATGATGGAGACCAGCAGCTCGTCCTTCGAGCCGAGAAGCCGGTAGACCGTGCCCGTGCTGAGGCGGGAAGCCGAGGCGATGTCTCGCATCGTGGTGGCCTCGTAGCCCCGTCGCCCGAACTCGGTGCGCGCCACGGAACGGAGGTGAACGAGCCGGTCGTCTTGGTCCTCACCTTCGTCCTTCCAAGCGGCGATCGCGGCGCGCGCCGCTTTGAGCGCGTACGAGCGGTCGAGTGTCGTGTTCGACGGGGGCTTCGTCCCCAATCCGTCAAGCAGGATGCGGATCCTCATATCGGGGACCAGCTCACCGCCCGGTGTCAGGTGGGAGATGCCCACACCGACGTGCAACATGCTCTGGCACAGGCGATCGGCCAGGAGGGAGAGATCGATGGTGGGACGGATGTCGCCCGAGGTGCGGCCGGCCTGCAGGATCTCCTCCATGGCGTCGTGGATCACGGAGGGTGACTTCAGGGCATGCCCCGACTCCGCTCCGGTCCCCATGGGTGGCTCGTACAGCGTGAGCAACAACGCGGCACGGTGCTCGAGGCCGACGGAGGCGATGGCCCGGCCGAACTCGATGACGCGTTCGTCGAGCGGCCTCGGCACCGGTTCGTGCAGGGTGTCGCGTGCCTCCTTGGCGATGCGCTTGAGGTCGTCCTGATAGCGCTGCACCAGCTCGACGATGATCGCCTCTTTGGAGTCGAAGTGGTGGTACAGGCTTCCGGGAAGGATGCCGCACGCGTCGGAGATCTCATTGAGGGAAGTGCGCAACCCGGACGACGCGAAAAGGGTCGACGCGGTCTGGAGGATCTCCTCCCTGCGGGCTCCTTCGGACGACATCCGGCGCCAATCGTAGCGGCGAGTCGGAAACCGCCGGCCTGATCCCTGGTTGCCAGAGCGCGGTTGCCCGAAGTGGCTTCGGCCCGCCGCGCCATGGTCGGTTCCGCGCTATTGAGGGTCCCGCGAATTGTCCGTCGGATTCGGAACAAATATCAGGTTGCTCAGGTGCGGCACCATCCGGCGCGGGACTCCGGCGTGTCGCCCGACCGCCGGCTGCCGCGGCGCCGGATGGCACAGCCTGATGCCTACCGCCGGGGACTGCTTGAAATTGTACCGACCGGTTGGTATATTCCAGACCACATTTCGGGGGGATCGCTGGGGAGCCGGGGATGGCAAGTCCATTTCGGTTTGGTGACGGCTTCCTCAACGTTTGCTCTCGTAGTGTCCGGACGGCGGTTCAACGACTCGATGATCCGAGTCACAGCGAGGGAGACACGACCATGAAATTGGCTGCCCGAAAGGCACGATGGGCCGGCGTAGCCCTCGTCACTCTGGTGGGGTCGTTTTTGGCCACCGGAGCCGTCGCGGCCGGAGCGTCGTCAAGCCCGGCCAATCAGGGCGTCACTGCGACAACGGTCGCCGTCGGTCTTCCGTACGTCAACTTCGCCGCTCTCAAGAACCTCGGTGTCGACATCAACGATGGCAGCTTCCCCGACGCGTACACCGCCATCGCCGACAACATCAACGCGCACGGCGGCATCAACGGTCGAAAGATCGACATGCAGATGGTCGAGATGAACCCGGCGCTGCCGGCGGACGCGGCGAGCTCGTGCGCGCAGCTCACCGAAGACGACCACGTCTTCGTCTCCATCTCTCCGGTGTTCCCGGACTGCTACCAGCAGACCTACGACACGCCCGTGATCGCTGGGTCGTTGCCGGGAGCGTTGCCGGCCGGTTCGGCGCCTGACTTCGCTCTGGTTCCGCCCGACGCCGCCTTCGACCCCGTGCAGCTGGCGGCGTTCGACAAGCTCGGCGTGTTCAAGGGCAAGAAGGTCGGCATCTTCTACGGTGCCACCTCGGACGCACCCGAAGTGGCGTCCGTGCAGGCCGACCTCAAGAAGCTGCACGTGCCGGTGGTCCTCACCGCCGAAGACAGCGCGCCGGCGACGGACACGGTTGCCTCTGATCAGGAGACCCAGACCATTGAGCTCAGGTTCAAGGATGCGGGGATCAATGTGGTCATCGGCGTCGGTGGCTCAGGTTCGACGACCTGGCCCCGGGCGCAGCTGGACCTCCAGAGCACGTACAAGCCGACGTACATCGCCACGAGCGAGTCGTCGCTCATCTCGTATGTACAGTCGACCAAGGGGGCCAATCCCTACCTCGACTACGTCCTGGCCGCCACGTCGACTCCGAACGCCTACCAGCAGTGGAAGGACCCGGAGATCAAGCAGTGCGCCGCCGTGGTCCACAAGGCCTACCCGTCGGACACCATCACGCCACCGCCCAACCCCGCCACCCAGGTCGCGACCACCGATACGACATACCAGTCGGTGATCGAGGCCTGCCAGTACCTGGGTCTGTTCGTCAAGATCGCCGACGCGGCCGGCAAGAACCTGAACGTGGCGAGCTTCACGAAGGCCGGCTATGCGCTGAAGGACGCCACCATCCCTGGGATGGGTGGACCGATCTCCTTCGGTCCGGGACAGCCGTACGCCCTCGGTGCCGCCTCGGTCGTCCACTACGACACGAAGACCCAGACGCTGGTGCCCGGGTCGTCGACCGGCCCGTGAGCTGAGCGGGGCCTCTCACACGAAGGCTGCGGCGACCGGAGGTCGACGGCACCCGTTCCTAAGATGTGGCTGTGTCGCTGAGCCTGCGGGGGCGCGTCCTTGCGTTCGCAGTGGCTCCAGTGCTGCTGCTCGTTGCCATCGTTCCCGCAGCCGGGGCGCCGGCAGTCTCCGCGTCGAAAGCCCAGAGCTGGTACCGGCAGGTCATTGCTAACCTCACCCCGTTGCAGACCTCCCTGGTCAACGGGCTGGATGCCGCCAGCGGATGGCAACAAGGTTTGGAGTCCGGCTCATCGGCGGGACACGCCATGTCGCGTGACCTCCCCTCGCTCGAGGACGCCCGGGCGGGCCTTGAGCACCTGAAGGTGCTCCCTGGATATCCGGAAGTGAAGGCGGAGTACGCCGATGCGATCGGCTTGTACGTCGAAGCCTTCGAACTCGAGTTGGCGGCGACGGAAATGCGATCAGGACCGCTGGTCACGCAGCTCCAACGCAGCTTCGAGCGGATCCGGGAGTTGGGAGACGTCACCTTCGACCAGGGGACCGCCGCCCTGGGCTCCCTGCTCGGGTCGTCGATCGCCGGACCTGACATGGTCGCGGCGACGCACGTACCCGATTGGACCGTTCTCGGGCTGGAGCCCGAAGAGCCGTTGCTGTCTGTGTGGGAGGGCACGCTCGCAGAGCCGTCGGGCACGCAGAGCGATGCCAACTGGTCAGCCGCGGTCAGGCGCCTCGGCGCGCCCTCTCAGGCGTCGCTGCGAGCGGCCGTCTCGGGTCGGGCGATACCGGCGAAGCTCACCGGACTGGTCGAGGCAGCTGACGGAGCCGAGGTTTCGCTGAGCTCTCTTGCCGTGCCGACTGGCAAACCGCAAGCATCGGATCTGCTTCGCCTCGGTCTCCTGGTCGACGCCGAGAGCCTGCTGGCGGCCGATGCGAGCCATCTCAGCGCGCAGGAGCCCTCCCGCTCGTTGGCCGCTGTCGCCGCCCGTCTCGTGTCGATCGGGTCGGACCTGCGCGGTGGGGACTCGTGAGCAGCAGGGGTGGCCGTGCGGGTACGCGGGATGGCCACGGCGGGCGACATGGTGCCTGTGCGCGACACGTTAGAAACTGCAGGTGTCGTGTGTCGTCGTGAACACGTCGACCAACCAGTGGCCGTTCTGGAGCACCATCTGGGCCGACCCGACGTAGTAGCCCCGTTCGATGAAGGGATCGGGTGTACCCGAGTTGTCGTTGACGAGGTAGAAGTGGTCCTCGTCCTGGCAATCGGCCAGGGCGGCGCTGGCCGGTCCCGTCATGACCACCGAGACGTGGTCGTCGCGTAGCGTCCCGACACCGTGTTCCTGCGCGGCGAGCACGGTGGCCGCCTGGCGCACGCTGGCCTGGGCCAGGCGGTTGGTGGTGACCGACGCCAATGGGCCGACCCAGGCCTTGCTCAGGTTGTCGTCCAGGCCCGAGAGGTCGACCAGGTACGCCTCGTAGTCGGTGATGATCGCCTTCTGGGTCGAGTTCTCGCTCGCGCTAGTCCCCGGGCGCGTCGGGCTGAGGACCGTCGTCGGGTGGCTCCGAGTGGAGGGGAGGCTCGGCCCGGCCGACGGGTCGGACTCCTGGGCCGAGAACGAGGTGGTCGACGTCGTCGAGTCCCCACCGTCCGCGATCGTCTGCCCACCGTCGATCACGGTGGTCCGGGCGGCCTCGTCGCGCGGGCTCATGAAGCGGCCGCCGCAAGCGGTCAGGCCCAGGGCCGAGAAGGTCAGGCCGGCAGCGAAGAGCGCCCGGGCTGTGGCGCGCACGTCAGGTGCCTTCGAAGAACGCCACCGTGCCCCCGAGTCCTGCCACCGTCGGCCCGAACGGGGCCAGGGACGAGCCGTACTGGTTGCCGACGGTGCTCAGCCCGGTGGAGAGGTCGCCGATGAGTGGATCGACGTAGGGATTGATCAGCTCCAGCGACTCACTCTCGGTGATTGCTTGCTGCAGGTAGGTCGAGCCTTGCGAGGCGAGTTGCGCGCACTCGGTGTCCAGTTCGGTGACGATGGGTGACGTCCCGGCGGCCGTCCCCGACTGGGCCCCGAAGATGGACACGACCGAACCGGCGTCGCTGCACAGCAGGGGGAGGCCGACCGTGTTGCCGAATTCGAAGAACTTCATCAGCGGGGTCACGACGGCGGCCCCGCTGCCCGAGCCGGTGTTGCCGGTGTTGCCGGAATTGCCCGAGGACGCGGACGCCGTGGCAGCGGAGGCGCCCCCGACCGCCAGCACGATGCTGAGCGCGGTCAGGCCCAGCGCGCTGAGCACCCGGTGGCGGAGCCAGCTCGGACGACGCATTTCTTTTCTTGGGGTCACCGCGTATCGCCTCCCGATCGGGTCCGAAGTCTCCTCATTGCGTTCGACCGCTCAGCGCCAGGCGTACGGCCAGGTAGCGCACTGCTTGCGCCCCGAGCAGCATGGCCAGCGCACCCAGCACCAGGACCAGGTACACGCTCTGTGCGGGCGGGCCTTCCTCCACCGCGAAGGCGGGTGACGTCTGGAGCGTGCGTGACGGGGTGGTGGCCGACGACGGGGGACTGCTCCCCGGCGTGCTGGAGGAGGGGAGGGCCGAGGCGCCGCCGCTCACCGCCCCGGTGTTCCCCACTGAGCCGAAAGAGAACGAGGGCGAGGCCGTGGTCGTCGTCACGCCGTTCCCGGTGTTGCCGGTGTTGCCGATCGTCCCGCTGTTCCCGGTGATCGGCCCGATGCCTGGGGTATCCGTCGTCGAGACGTACACCCGGCCGAGGGTGAGCGACACGGTGGTCAGGCCTTGTGACGGCAGGTTCTGCGTCTCCGTCACCCGCAGGGCACCCGAGTCGATCGACTGCAACGTCTTGCCCGTCTCGGGGCTCGAGCCGGTGCTGCTGCTGCCGTCGGTGTAGGTGAAGGTCTCGGGCACGTAGGTGAACGTGATGCCGGCACCCGAAAGGAGCGAATTGACGGCGCCGAGGACCGCACTGTTGATGTCGATCGGAGTGCCTTCACCCAGCGCGCTCACCCCCACCGCGTTGAGCCCGGATGCTTGACCCAGCAGCGTGATGGTGCCCAGGTTCGTCTGCGACGTCACCGTCGGCTCCTGGTTCGACTGCTGGGTCATCGACATGGTCGAGGAGACGTTGCCGAGGTCGAAGAGCTGACCGAAGTCGAGGGCGTCCATGCCGGCCGAGGCGTCGGCGGAGACGCTGCCGTCACCGTTGGCCGTCGTCTCGGCCGAGGCGAAGAACGTGCTGTTCGCTGAGCCGCTCGGCTGGACTCCCAGGCTGACCGTGCCCTTGGCGCTGTTGGTGGAGGCGCTGGAGGTGATCTGGTACCCGCCCTGGGTCTGGTTGTTGGTCGGGGTGCTCGGGTAGCTGGCGGAGACGTAGCCCGGGATCGGTGGCAGGGGGGGCACGTCGCCGTCGCCGATGCCGTTCACCGTCCCGGGGAGCGAGGCGACGGAGGGCGAGTACGGCGCCCCCGCGTCCGACATGGACTCACCGAGGCTGTCGATCGTGGCCGAAGCGCCCCACGGGCCGGCCTCGTAGGCCAGGTCACCGGAGAGGGGCGCCGACGGGTCGGTCACCAGGACGTCGAGCGCATTGGCCTCGGCGGAGAGGGTGTAGGTGTTGGGGTTGCCGGCGGTCGTCGTCGTGGTGGTGCTGCTGCTGGTGTCGCGTTCCTGCGCGCCGGCACCCGAGCCCACCACCATCCCGCCGATGCCCACACCGAAGGCGGCCACTGCGCCCACCTGGACCAGGCGGGTGGCGAGCTTGCCCCGTCCGCCGAGGGCAGGTCGCCTCACGATGCCAGCGCCCCGAGATAGGACTCGAGCACGGTCTCGTCCTTGACCTCGGACGGCTCGCCGGCAAAGCGGATCCGGCCCCGGTTGAGGATGTAGACGTAGTCCGCCAGCTCGAGGGCTCGGGCCACGTATTGCTCGACGACGAGCAGCGAACGGCCCTCCGACGCCAGGCGGCGCAGGTAGTCGAAGATCTCGTCGACGATCTTCGGCGCCAGCCCCATGGAGACCTCGTCGAGAAGGACGGTGGTTGCATTTCCGACGTACGCCCGGGTCAGGGCCAGCATCTGCTGCTCCCCACCCGAAAGGGTCCCCGCCAGCTGGTTCCGACGTTGGCCGAGCTTGGGAAACACGGACGCCGCGCTGTCCACGGCACGACGGTCCACCGACGGCGGTGCCTGCAGCCGGAGGTTGTCGGCCACCGAGAGCGTGGGGAAGATCCCCCGGCCCTCGGGGACGTGGCAGACGCCGCGACGGGCCAGCTCGTAGGGCGTGGCCGCGGTCACGTCGGCCCCGTCGAAGAGCACCTGTCCCGACGTGGGCCGCAGCAGGCCCGAGGCCACCTTGAGCAAGGTGGTCTTGCCGGCCCCGTTGGGTCCGAGGAGCGCCACGACCGCGCCCTCGGGGACGACGAGGTCGACCTGCTCGAGGACCTTGCCGCTTCCGTAGCCGGCGCAGACCCGGCGAAGCTCAAGCACGGGTGACCAGCTCCCCTCCATCTGCGTGCGCCGCGTCGTCGAGCTGGGGCGAATCGGAGCCCAGGTAGGCCGCCCGCACGACCTCCGACGACAGGACCTCGGACGTTGGGCCCTTGAAGATCAGGATTCCGAAGTCCAGGACGTAGATGTACCGGCACACCGAACCGACCAGTGCCATGTCGTGCTCGACCAGGAGGATGCCGGTGCCCGTCTCGTCGACGAACCGGGTGACGATCTGGCCGAAACGCTCCGTCTCGCGCACGTCGAGACCCGAGGAGGGCTCGTCGAGGAGCAGGAAGCGGAAGGGCGTGGCCAGGGCGCGGGCCAGCTCGACCAGCCGTCGTTGCCCGGTCGAGAGGTCGGCGGCACGCGACGCCGCCAGCGCTTCGATCGCGCACCACGCCAGCGCCGTGTGCATGCGTTCGTTGACCTCACGCCGCTCGCGTCGGCCACCGGTGATCTGGCTCCAGGGGCGCCGGGCCGCGAAGTAGGCCTCGGGGCCGAGGGCCACGTTCTCGCGCACCGTCATGGAGTCGAACAGCTCCATCCGCTGGAACGTCCTCCCGAGCCCGCGGGCGGCGCGCGCCGGCGTCGACAGGTGCACCAGGTCCTGGTCGCCCAGGCGGATCTTCCCCACGGCCGGCACCACCCCGGTGCAGGCGTTGAACGTCGTCGTCTTGCCCGCGCCGTTGGGACCGATGAGCCCGGTGATGACGCATTCGGGCGCGTGCAGGGTCACGTCGTCGACGGCCATGAGCCCGCCGAAGCGGACGACCAGGTGCTCCACGGCCAGATCGGGCCGTTCCGAGGTCATGAGCGGGCTCCCTGCGGGGCCAGCGGCACCGATCCTCGGGTGAGAGGGACGTCCCCACGACTCCTGACCGGGCTCCGGCCCTCACGCTCGCGCACGCGGCGCCCGAGGAAGGACAGGTTCATCCCGGGCACCACCGCCACCGCGATGGCCGCCAGCCCGAAGAAGGCGCCTTCGTAGTTGGTCAGCCAGGTGTTGCTGGACGGTAGATAGACCTTGACGACCTCGAACACGAAGGCCGCGATCACCGGCGACAGCAGGGGCTGGCTGCCGCAGAAGGCGAGCACGGCGAGGAGCACCACGGAGTTGAAGTACCCGAACGGCCCCGTCGGGGTGCCGCCCGCCGACTGCGTGACGCCGGCGATGAGCACGCCACCGACGGCCGCGATGCCCGCGGCGGCGCAGAACACGTAGAGGCGGGTCAACCTGGTGTTGGTGCCGTGTGCCTCCAGCGCGGCGGGCGAGTCCGACAGCCCTCGCAGGAGTCGACCGAGCCGGCTCCGGCGGATGCCCACGATGAGGAGGGCACAGAGGCCGGCGATGACCAGGGCCAGGAAGTAATAGCCCCGGTCCGAGGTGGCGTCGATCCCGAGGAGATGTGGGCGGGGGACCGTGACGGTGTCGGACTGGCCGAACATGAGGAACGTCGGGTAGATCAGGTTCTGCAGCAGGAGGCCGAAACCGAAGGTCGCCACTGCGAGGTAGACGCCGCTGAGGCGGAACGACGGGATGGCGGCCAGGCCGCCCGCCACGACGGCGACGAGCACCGAGACGGCCAGGGCGGCCAGCCAGGGGAGCCCGGCCGCCAGGGCATGGCCGAATGTCGTGGCGCCGATGGCGGCGAACGCCATCTGGCACAGCGAGATCTGGCCCGATGTCCACAGCAACAAGCCGAGCGAGGCGAAGACCACCGCGAAGCCGATCCCGGTGGTCCACTGGTTGACGTAGGCCGCCCCGACGACGAAGGGAATGGCGACGGCGATGGCGATCGCGCCCCGGCTCCCGCTGTCACGACGGGCTTCGAGAAGGTGGTGGCCGGCCGCAGCTTGCGCACGGCGCCGGCACCCCGGGTGATGAGTTTCCGCCGCGGCACGATCAGCAGCGCGGCCACCAAGACGAGGAACGGGATCTGGGTGTAGAGCTCGGCCAGGACGAGGTTGGTCTGCCCGGCCATCTTGTCGCTCATCACGTTCATCGTGATCCCGATGCCGATGGCGCCGGCGAACGTCAAGGGAAGGCTGCTGAAGGCGCCGACGGCGGCGGCGCCGAAGGCGGCGATGAAGACGAGCAGGAAGATGTCGAAGTCGATTCCCAGCGTGGGCGTGAGCAAGATGCCCGAGATCGAAATGAAACAGGACCCGATGGCCCAGGCGTAGCGCCGGACCACGACCGGGTTGGTGGCTTCGAGCGCGAGGAGGGTGGGGGAGTCCACCACGGCCTGCATGGAGACGCCCAGCCGGGTGCGGCCGAAGAACAAGTAGAGCCCGATCGTGGCGAGCACGGCGATGGCCACCGCGATCAGCTGGCTCCCCAGGATGTTCACGCCCAGGAGGTGGATCCCCTTGGTCGGCAGGAACGCGCTGAACTCAATCGTGGCCTGCCCGTAGGCGCCGGTCAGCACCGATTCGAGGAGCACGATCAGACCGATGGTGGCCACGACCTTCATGGCCGCCGGGGCGCCGGTTAGCCAGAAGGCCATCCGCTCGAGGAGAAGCGAGCCACCGAGCCCGACCAGGAGCACGGAGCAGAGGGCGGCCACCGGCCAGGGGAGGCCCATGGTGACGCGGAAGGAATAGAAGACGAAGGCTGACGCGGCGGCCTGGGCCCCGATGGCGAAGTTGAAGATCCCGGAGGTCTTGTAGGTGAGCACGAGGCCCAATGCGGCCAGCGCGTAGATGGAGCCGTCGGCGATCCCCGTGACGACGTAGGGGCCGACCGAGAAGACGGTGGTGAGGAGTACCGCCACGATTCCGAGGGCCACGACGGCCACCACCCGGCGCACGAGCTGCTGGGAGCCGCTGCTCGTGGTCGTGACTCCCCGCCCGAGCGGGATGGACGGCAGAGCGCTCACGGTCGGCACACGCCGCAGGGTCGGCGACCGGCCACCTCGTGCTCGGCACGGGTCTTGGTCTTCCATTCGTGACGCCCCGACGCGAGCAGGCAGTCGGGACGGTGGAACCGTTCCATGCCGTCGCCGGCCACGTAGAGCGCGCCTGCCTCCTCTTCGTGGTGCATGTCGGTCCGCCGGACCGCCCCGACGTCGGCCGTGCCGGCGGGGACGTCGGGCAGGAGCGCCCTCCGGCGTTCGCCCAGGATGCGGCGGCCGCGGAACAGCCAGCCCACGTTGCCGATGCCCGCCAGCAGGAGTCCGGCGACGGCGGCGTCGGTCGGTCCGATCTGCTGGCTGAACGACACGTCGCCGGCGCAGACGTACCACGACACCGCCACGACGATGCAGCCGAGCCCCACGGTCAGCCCCCAGCGGAGGAGGTCTTCGGCCCGCCACAGCACGGGGCGCGGCGCGGGCGCGGCGCGTGACGCTCCGATCTCGTACCGGCTCTGCTCGAGCCGCCCGCCCGCCGCCACTTGTGCCATCAGTCCAGGAGGGCTCCGCCGGACTCGGTGTCGCCTTGCCGTTCGCGCAGCGCTTCTTCGATGCAGTCGAGCTTGCGCCACTCGTCACGCAGGTCGGCCGACAGCCACAGCGTGGCGCCGACGCCGAGCAGGAAGATCCCGCCGATGCCGCCCGAGATGATGTACGGGAGCTGTGCTGCCGCGTACGGCGAGCCGCTCACCCCGACCCATCCGGCAATGAGCGCGACGGCACCCAGTGCGACGAACGCCCAGGCCAGCGCCCGGTCCCACTCCAGCCGCAGCCACTTGCCTACTTCCACCGTGCGCCTCCCTTGCTCCTAGTCACACACACTGTGTATTTCCGTTGTCCAGATCCTGGAATCGTCCGTTGTTCAGCGTCATCAGGAAGTAGCAGTCCGACGGCGTGGCATCCTGGCCCTGGGTGAACGTCAGCGGCGGCGCCAGGCCACCCAGGTTGTTGTTCTTGATGCCCCACAATCCCTGGAAGAATTCCGCCGACGTGGGCGTCGCTGTCAGATCGCTTGAGGCGGCGACGGCGAGCATGCCGGCGGTCCACTCGGCGGCCGTCGTGGCCGACCCGGCCAGGCTTGGGTCGTAGGTCTTGACGGCCTGCTGATACGTCGCTTGCGCCGGCGTGTAGCTGTCCACCCAGGGGAAGTCCGTCTGGCCGGCCAGCAGCCCGTTGAGGTTGGGGTCCGAGGCCAGGTTGGCGGTGATGGCGATGCTGTCGCCGACAAACAGCGGTTTGTATCCTTGCTCGGCACAGTCGTCTGCCATCCGCTCGAGGCTGTCGCCGTCTCCCGCGAAGTAGATGAAGGTCGCGCCGGCCTGCTTCGCGTCGAGGCAGTTCGAAGTGAAATCGGGCTGGGTGATGCTGAACGACGACGAGTAGACGGTCGTGACGCCGGCAGCCGATCCTCCACCCTGCTGGATCAAGCTCTGAATCCCGTCGGAGCACGTGGGGTCCTCCACGCAATACATGACGCCCATCTTCGTGTCGCCGCGTGCCGCTGCTCCCTTGATGGTGAAGATCGCCTGGTCGTCTCCCAGATCGCTCCCGCCCTGGGGGAACATGACGGGGCTCTGCCACCACGTGTCGCTGCTGGCGTCGCCGCCGATCACCGGGATGTCCTGCTGCTGGAGGTAGGAGACACTGGCGCTCGCCGTCAGCGGGACGAGGTTGCCGACGAAGGCGATGACATGGTCCTGCGTCACCTCCTGCTCGACGTCGGACTCGCTGGTGGAGGGATCGCCCCCGTCGTCCTCGATGTAGACGTGCACGGGATGTCCGTTGAGGCCCCCGTGTGCGTTGACGTAGGCCTGCCAGACACCCATGGTCTGCTGCGCTCCCGAGAAGACGGCTCCGATGACGCCGCTGTACGTCCCGACGTTGCCCAGGTTGATCGTCGACTTGGGACCTGCGTTCGAGGAGCCGCCGGTTGCACCCGCTGCCGGGGCCGTACTGCGCACCGCTGCCGGGGCAGAAGCCGAACCCGTTGGGGTGCCAGATGCCGAGGCCGCGGGCGCCGAGGTGCCGGCCGCGCCCGTGTCGTCTGCGCCGTCCGAAGTGCCGCCGGACGTGCCGAGCGCCTGGCTGGTGCCGCCGCCATCGGCTTGGAGCGCGGAGCTCCGGACGATCGGGCGGTGGGCCGCCGCCTCGATGCTGGAGAGTGGGGCGCGGCTGCCACAGCCGGAAAAGAGGAGCGCGGCACAGCCGACGGCGAGTGCCGCCGTGCTGAGTCCTTTGGAGAATGGCCTCCCACAGCCGGCTGCCCACAGCCGACCGTGGGCGATGGTGACATGCTTCAAGACGTAGCCCCCCTGCGGAATCCCGCTCGCTCGGTAGGGGAACGGCGTTCTCACGCCGATATCACGGCGCGTCGAGGATGAGCGCGCCGTGTGCGAAGGCCAGTGCCGCCGTGCCGTATCCACCTGTGGAGCGCCTCTCGGGGCCTGCCTTCCGCAGCCTCCCGCGGGCCATTTCGCTCTTCTTCAATGGCTGCCCCACCTTGCCAAAGCCCGCCCGCTAAGAGAGTAAACGCTCCATTTCTAATGACCTTGCGGTCCACCCTCCAGGGGGTAACACGCCAGGGCGATCCACCCCACCCTGGGTTCCGGATCCGGTCAGGCCCTCAGGGCTCCGAACGCCTGGACTTGAGTTCGACCGGGACGTATTCGGGGTCGCTCTCCTCGCGCATACTGAAACGCCACTTGCAGCAGACGTTTCCAGGGTCGACGCGCGGTGGGATGGCCAGGATCTCGACCTTCATGTTCGGGTCGTACATCTTGGTCGTCACGATCATCGACTTCGGGCACGTGGAGTGGCAGTTCTTCTCCAGGATGTCCGGGCGCCCCATGGACTCCCACTGGTCCACGGCCACGCAGCGGTTGAACGTCATGATGCCGACGTCGGGCTCGGGCATCTCGAAGGTCAGGTCGAAGGCCTTGCCCGGCAGGGCGGTGGCGTCGAGCTGGAGATCCTTCATCCAGTCCTCGACCGTGCTGCCGGTGATGCCGAGGTACTCGGCCTTGAGCTTCTTCACTCCCGGCAATACGACGTCGCCCCACAGCGTGTACTGGATGTCGAACATCTGGTCGAGCCCGTAGCGGACCGTGATCTGCGTGGCCCAGGCCTCGATGCATTGGAGCAGATACTCGTGCGAACCCAGGAACCAGGTGACCAGTTGGTCCTTGGGGAGCGCGGCGGCGTCGGGGCCCGGGGTGAACAGGCCGGTGTACACGACGCGCGTGCGGGGCCGGTCCGCCTCGGCCACCTGGCGGTTGGGGTCCGCGTAGACCGTGCCGGCGGGGAGGAATTCGTTCTTCATGCGCTCGAGCTCGGGGGCGATCTGGTCGTTCCAGGCGGTCCACTCAATTTCGGCCATGGTCTCGACGCCGTAGCGCTTCGCCACCTCGTTCTCCCACCCCTCGACGCACAGGAGCATGTACTTCTCGCTCCAGGGTAGGAACCGGGTGGCCAGGGCCTCGGAGGAGAAGTCGGTGAAGCGCAGGTCGGCCCGGTAGGGGCCGCTGTAGTCGGCCAGCTCGGCGCCCGAGTCGATGTCGACCTGCTGGCGGATGTCGAGCGCGGCCTTGGGGTAGGTGACGGTGTCGTCCACCCGGGAGAACTTGGGGAAGTTGACGATGTCGACGCCGAGGGCGATCACGAAGTCGTCGGCCACGACACCCTCATCGAGGTGGGCGCCGGGCTTGCGGATCTCGAGGAATTCGTCGAACTGGGACTCGGTCTGCGGGTCCGCCACCGGGATCCTCCTCTCCTGTGGACGCCACTGGAGGCGCCTGGTGCCGAATAGGAGGCTAGACGAGCGTCTAGGCACAGTCAACCAATGGTCGTCTAGCCTCATCACATGGCGATGCCCGCAGCGGAGCGCGTCGGACGGGAACCGCTTCGGGCCGACCGGTACTCGGAGGTGCAGCAGCGGACGATCGCCGCCGCGCTCGATCTCTTCGGCGACCACGGGGTGAGCGGCACGTCCTTCCAGATGATCGCCGACTCCGTCGGGGTCACGAAGGCCGCCATCTACCATCAGTTCAAGACGAAGGACGCCCTCGTGCTGGCCGTGGTCGAGGTCGTCCTGGCCCGGCTGCAGGAGGCGCTCGACCTGGCCGAGGCGGAACCGTCTCGGGTACGCGCCCGCGCCGTCCTGCTCACCCAGGTGATCGATCTGGCGGTCGAACGCCGGCGCTGGGTGCACGCGCTGCAGGGCGACCCCGTCATGGTGCGCCTCATCGCGTCGCACCCGCCGTTCGTGGACCTGATCGGCCGGGTCTACGGGCTCCTGCTCGACGACGACGACCCGCGCAGCCAGGTGCGCGCCGCCATCGTCGGGGCAGCCATCGGCGGCGCCATCGTCAACCCGATGATCGCCAACCTCGACGACGAGACGTTGCGCGCCGAACTGCTCGTGGTGACCCGCAGGCTCTTCGACCTGCCCGACTGATCCCCCGGGGCTACGAGCCCTGGACGGTGGTGGTCCCCGGTATGTCCGTGCCGCAGGTCGGCGTGGTCGACACGGGGACGAACCCCTTCTTCTCGGCCTTCATGTACCAGCCGCACGCCTTCGGTAGGTCGTGCCCGAAGATGGTCGAGTAGTTGATCGTCTCGGCCAGGAGCCCGTTGCCGTTGTAGCTCTTGAGGTTGCGCAGGTCGCTGATGACGGCCGCCCGGGTCGGGTTCTTGCCGGCCAGCTCGAGACCCTTGATCATGAGGTCGGCGCCCAGCCAGGACTCGTACTGGCTGAAGGTCGGGAAGTCCTTGCTGGTGAAGTGCTCGTACTTCTCGAGCGCGGCCTGCATCTGCTGCGTGCCGGCGTCCGGAATGGCGAACGGCCGGTACTCGGAGTCGAAAAAACCGCCCTGCACGTCGGTCCAGGCCGGCGAGTCGATCAGGCTCGGCTCGTAGCCGGTGGGGAAGACCATCGCCTTGGGCGTCACGCCCTCCTGCTTGAGGGCAGTGGCCAGGGCGAAGTTCGAGTTGTCGTCGAGCCCGGCGTAGAAGGCGTTGCAGCCCGCCTGCTTGGCCTGGAGCGCCGGCGTGGTCATGGCCACCGTGCCGAACGGGAGGGCGGTGTCGAGGATGCCCTTTTTGCCGCCAGCGTGCTCGAAGGAGTCCACCGTGCCGATGGCCGAGCGGGTCGACGACGGCGAGATGCTGTAGGCGTACGAGCACAGGACCGTTCCGCCGTGGGCTTTGAGGAAGGCCCCGATGTCGGTGTTGACCGGATAGGTCGGGTCCAGGCTGCCGGTGTCGGATGCGAACATGTTCGTGTAGGGCTGGGTGCCCCACTCCGAGCTGTCGAAGCTGCCGCCGGTGACGGGCACCCCCTGCTCTTGCGGGTATTTGGCGGCCAGGAAGAACAGCGGGCTGTCCGAGACGATGCCAAATGCGCCCTTCGAGATCGCGTCCTGCACGGCCGTCACGATCTCCGTCGGGCTGGTCTGATCGTCGAGCACCATCCCGACGAGCTTGTGCCCGTTGACACCTCCCTCGGCGTTCTGGAGCGCGATGCGGGCCTCGAATCCGGTGGGCGCGTCGCTGAACTCCGAGGCTGCCTCACCGGTGAGCGACGTGATCAGGGCGATGGTGATGGGCGCGCCGCCAGAGCTGGCCGCACCCGCCGTGGCGCCGCCGAGGCTCAGGGTGGTGACGCCCGAGGCGACCGTCATGGCCAGCGCCGTCAGCCCCAACCTGCCTACGTGCCTCCTTGATCCGTCACGCATGGCGTCGTCACTCTCCTCCCTAAGAACCGCCGGAATGGCCCCCCGATGAGCGCTCCGAAACGGTTTCAGACCCATTGCATACACGTAACGGGTTCGAAGTGTCGGTCAGCCACTTGCGACCTGGAGCAACGCGTCGGCCGTCTGGCGCGGCTCGGTGATCATCAGGTCGTGCCCGGTGTCGATGTCCCACAGGCGACCCTCGGCCCGGGCCTGGGTCATGAGCCCGGGGTCCCGGGTGGCCAGGGTGGACGTGCACACGATGTGGTACTGCGGGATGGCCCACAGGGCGTCCTCGTTGGTGAGCGCCAGCGGTTGCTCGAAGCACCTCCAGGGATGCCCCGTGAGCCGCTCGGCCATCCAGGCCAGGTCGTCGGGGTCGGTCACGCCGTAGAGGAGGCCGGCGTCGGGGGCCGGCAGGAGGACCAGCTCGATCCCGTCGACGGTCTGACCCATGGGCCGCACGGCGTTGATGACCGGGCCGGCCACGGCGACCAGGGACTCGCCGTTGCGTGGGTTGGCGGCGTCGAGGAAGACGAGGCGGCCCACGCGGTCGGCGGCGCGGTCGGCGACGCCCGTGATGACCATGCCCCCATAGCTGTGCCCGACCAGGATGACGTCGCGCAGGTCCTCGAACCGGAGGACCGCCACCACGTCTTCGATGTGCCGGTCGAGGTCGACCTTGTCGTCGAGCAGGTGGGACCGCTCACCCAGGCCCGTCAGGGTGGGCGTGTACACGACGTGCCCCGCAACTTGGAGGAGTCGGGCCACCCGCTGGTAGCACCATCCGCCGTGACCGCCACCATGGACCAGCACGTAGGTCGCCACGCGTCCTCCCTCCTCCTCGGTCGAGCCGCGCGCGCTCGGCGGCCGGGTCGGTGAGGGTATCCCGCGGCGTGCCAGGATGCCCGACCCGAGGGGGCGTGCATCCCGTCTGGTAGAACAGGGAGATTGTGCAAAGCTTTGCAGTTACACCATCTGGAACTCGGGGCGACTGGGAGGCGGGGCACGGTGGCTGATGTCGAGGCGCTGCTGGGCGCCCTCACGCTGGAGGAGAAGGCAGAGCTCACGGCCGGAGGCGACATGTTCGCCACGGCCGCCATCGAGCGGGTGGGCATCCCCCGGGTCAACGTCACGGACGGGCCCAACGGTGCCCGCGGGCAGGCCTACCCCGGCATCGCCGGGGCCCCGTCCACCTGCATCCCGTGTGGGTCGGCGCTCGGCGCCACCTGGGACCCCGAGCTGGTGGAGCGCCTGGGCGCCCTGCTCGGGAAGGAGGCGCTCGACCGCGGCTGCCGCGGCCTGCTGGCGCCTACGGTGAATCTCCACCGGTCGCCCCTGGCCGGGCGCAACTTCGAGTGTTACTCCGAGGACCCACTGTTGAGCGGCCGCCTCGCCGCGGCCTACGTCCGGGGGGTGCAGTCGACCGGGGTCTTCGCCACCGTCAAGCACTTCGTCGGCAACGAGGCCGAGCACGAGCGCAACTCTATGAGCTCCGTCGTCGACGACCGCTCGCTGCGCGAGCTCTACCTGGTGCCGTTCGAGCTGGCCGTGCGCGAGGGCGGCGCACTGGCGATCATGACGGGCTACAACCGTCTCAACGGGCACTGGTTGACCGAGCAGCCGCGCTTCCTCCTTGACATCTTGCGCCAGGAGTGGGGCTTCGAGGGCCTGGTCATGACGGACTGGTTCGCGGTGGCCGACAGCAACACGTCGCTCGGTGCCGGCCTCGATCTCGAGATGCCGGGCCCGGGACGCGAACTGGGCACGGGAATCGCGGCGCTGGTGCGGGAAGGCACAGTGCCCGAGGCCGACCTGGACGCCGCGGTCCGGCGCCTGCTGGGGGGCTTCGCCCGCTGCGGCATCCTCGACGCCCCGACGCCGCCGGCCGAGCCGAAGGGTCCCAGCCCGGCGGAGCGGGACCTGATCCGCCGGGCGGCGACGGAGGCGACGGTACTGCTGCGCAACGACGGCGTGCTCCCGCTCGACGTGGGGTCGCTCCGGCGGGTGGCCGTAGTGGGGGACCACGCCGGCATGCCCCGGATCCAGGGCGGCGGCTCGGCCCGCGTGGTGGAGCGCACGATCGTGAACCCGGTCGACGCGCTCGGTGCGGCCCTGGGGTCCGGGGTCGAGTTGGTCTTCGCCCGCGGCTGCGAGGTCGACCGCTCGGCGACGCCCCTCGGCCACTCCGCCCTGCCGGCGCCGGCGGGCTTCGAGGTCGAGGTGTTCGACGGCTTGGAGTTCGGCGGTGACGTCGTGCACCGGGCCCACCTCGACGAGTTGCGCCTGCTCGTCTTCAGCGCCCCGGCCCAGGGGTACCCCGATGGCGACTGGTCGATGCGGGTCCGCGGGACCGTGGTCCCGAACGAGAGTGGCCGCTTCGAGCTGGCGCTGGCCCAGAGCGGCCGGGCCCGGGTGCTGGTGGACGGCACGACGGTGCTGGACGGGTTCGCCAGTCCACCGCCCCCCGGTGGCAGCGACTTCTTCGGCTTCGCCAGCCAAGAGCTGGTGGGGGAGATCGAGCTCGTGGCCCGGCAGCCGGTCGAGGTCGTGGTCGAGTACGCCCGAATCGAGGCGATGTTGAGCGGGGTGCGGGTGGGCTTTCGCACGGTCGACACCGACGCGTTGCTGGCACGCGCCGTCGAGGCGGCGGGCAGTGCGGATGTGGCCGTCGTGTTCGTCGGGGACGACGCACGAGTGGGAGACCGAAGGCAGAGATCGGACGACGCTGGCGCTGCCCGGGCGCCAGGACGAACTGGTGCGCCGGGTGGTGGCCGCCAACCCGCGCACGGTGGTAGTGGTGAACGTGGGGGCACCGGTCGAACTGCCGTGGGCCGACGACGTGGCCGCGCTGCTGCAGTGCTGGTTCGGCGGCGAGGAGATGGCCCCGGCGGTGGCCGACATCCTCACCGGCGCGTCGGAACCGGGCGGCCGGTTGCCCACCACGATCCCGCTACGGCTGGAGCACAGCCCCTCGCACGACAACTTCCCGGGCGAGAACGGAGAGCTGCGCTACGGAGAAGGGCTCTTCATGGGCTATCGGGGCTTCGAGCATCGATGCATCACGCCGCGCTTCCCGTTCGGGCACGGTCTCGGGTACACCAGCTTCGAGCTGGGGGAGCCCCGGCTGTCGGCGGGCACGTTCACACCCGGTGGCACGCTCATCGTGTCGGTCGAGGTGCGCAACGTCGGCGATCGGGCCGGGACCGAGGTGGTGCAGTGCTACGTGGCGCCTGAGGCGCCACGGCTGGCGCGGCCCCCGAAGGAATTGAAGGCGTTCGCGGGGTGCACCTGGAGCCCGGAGCGTCGACGATGGTCGAGCTCAAGCTGGACGACCGCTCGTTCGCCTACTGGGACCCGGGCCAGGCGGACTGGGAGCAGGTGGCCGCCCGGTTCACTCAGATCTCCCCGCAGGTGGCGGCGCAGGACCGCCGCCCGCCGGGCTGGCAGGTCGACCCGGGCGGCTACGAGGTGCTCGTTGGCCGATCGTCGGCCGACATCGCCGGCCGGGCGCACGTGGAGGTGGCCGCCCCTTAACGCCGCCGTTCCCCTGGGTATCTACCAGGGAAAATGCCTCTGATAGCGATAACATCAGAGAGGGCCTAGTGTCCCGGAAGGTTGAAGCGCCGTGAAAACTGGATCATGCGCTGGCGTTGATGGCGGCGCAGTAGCCGGCCAGGCGTTCG
This sequence comes from uncultured Acidimicrobiaceae bacterium, assembly GCA_963807775.1. Taxonomy (GTDB): domain Bacteria; phylum Actinomycetota; class Acidimicrobiia; order Acidimicrobiales; family RAAP-2; genus Bog-473. Next base: position 190,732 of record CAWECY010000002.1, read on the forward strand.
AGGATCTGTTCGGCGGTCTTGGTCCACACGAACGGACGCGGGTTCTCGTTCCAGGTGGCGGCCCAGTCCAAGATGTCGGCGGCCAGTTCTTTGACGTTGCGGTGCGCGGAGCGCTTCAGCTTCTTGGTGGTGAGCGCGGAGAACCACCGCTCGACGAGGTTCATCCACGACCCGTAGGTCGGGGTGAAGTGGAAGTGGAACCGGCGGTGGCGCAGCAGCCAGCGGTGGACCAGCGGGGTCTTGTGGGTCGCGAGGTTGTCGAGGATCACGTGCACGTCGAGCTCGGCGGGGACTTCGCGGTTCACCTTGTTCAAGAAGGCGACGAAGTCGGCGCTGGTGTGGGACTTGCGGATGTCGGTGATCACCGTCCCGGTGGCCACGTCGAGGGCGGCGAAGAGGTCGCAGGTGCCGTTGCGCTCGTAGTCATGGGTGGCCCGGGCCGGGGTGGTGGGCAGCATGGGCAGGGTCGGGGCGGTGCGGTTGAGCGCTTGGATCTGGGGTTTCTCGTCGATGGCGAACACCGCGGCGGCGACCGGCGGGCTCATGTAGAGCCCGACCAGGTCGCGGATCTTCTCCACCAGGTCCGGGTCGGGCGACACCTTGAAGCTGTCCTCGCGCCAGGGTTTGAGCCCGAAGGCCCGCCAGATCTCTCGCACCGTGGTGTGGCTGATCCCGTGCTTGGCCGCCAGGCTCCGCGTCGACCAGTGCGTGGCGTCGGGCGGTGCGCTCTCGAGCGTCTCGACCACGACCGCTTCGATCACGTCGTCACCGATCGTGCGGGCCGCCCCGGGACGGGGAGCGTCGACGAGGCCGTCGAGGCGATCCTCGGCGAAGCGGTGGCGCCACTTGCCCACCGTCACCGGATTGCAGCCCAGCTCGGCCGCGATCTCGGCGTGGGTGCGCTCGCCCGCCGCGCAGGCCAGCACGATCTTGGATCGCAACGCCAACGCCTGGGACGACGAATGCCGGCGCGCCCAGCGCTCCAGCGTGGCGCGTTCCTCGGCGCTCAGGTTGATCTCGACGGTCGGGCGTCCTCTACGGGCCATGGCGTTCCTCCGATGTTGGCGTACAACACCGGACCAACGCGGCCCAACCGAGAAAATTCCCGCTCAGCCAAGATTTCTTGGCGCTTCAACCTTCCGGGACACTAGGATCGCCGGAATGCGCCGTACCCTGCTCAACCACGGCTGGACCGTCCGCGCCAAGTCCAACCGGTTCGAGGAGCGACTCGGAGGGGGAGCCCCGGGCACCCAGGTCACGCTGCCGCATGACGCCATGCTGGGCACGGCCCGCTCGCCGTCCGGGACCGCCGCCAACGCGTTCTACGAGGGCGCCGAATGGGACTACCGCCGGACGCTGGAGCGCCCGGGTGGCGGCGGGGACACCACGGTCGTGCTCGAGTTCGAGGGCGTCTACCGGGACGCGCTGGTCTCCGTGAACGACAACGTGGTGGCTCACCGCCCGAGTGGCTACACCGGATTCCTCGTGCCGATCGACCACCTGCTGCGAGAGGGCCCCAACGAGATCAAGGTCGAGGCGCGGACGTACCAGGACAGCCGGTGGTACACCGGTGCGGGCATCTACCGCAGTGTCTGGCTCCTCGAAGCTGGGCGCGTGCACCTGGCGCCTGACCGCTTCGCGGTCCTGACCCCCGAGATCGACGACGAGATCGCCGTCGTGGCAGCCAGCGCCGATGTGTGCAACCGGTCGACCACCGCATCACGGGCAGTGATGCGGGTCGAGGTGGTTGACGAAGAGGGCTATGTCGTGGCGCGGGCGGAGGCTCCGGTGTCCACCTTCCCGGGAGACACCCTGACGGTGCGGCACCGGCTCGCCGTGGCGTCGCCGCACCGCTGGGGTCCGGTCCACCCGTACCTCTACACCTGCCGCGTCGATCCTGGCCGAGGGCGACCGGGTGGTCGACGAGGACTCCACCTCGTTCGGGATCAGGTCGTTGTCGGTGGACCCGGTGCGCGGCCTGCGTATCAACGGGGAGCCCACCTTGTTGCGCGGTGCCTGTGTCCACCACGACAACGGGCCGCTGGGCGCGGCCACCATCGATCGCGCCGAGGAGCGCCGGGTCGAGCTGCTCAAGGCCGCCGGCTTCAATGCCATCCGCAGCGCGCACAACCCGCTGAGCAAGGCGATGCTGGCTGCATGTGACCGCCTGGGCGTCCTGGTGATGGACGAGACGTTCGACATGTGGGAGCAACCCAAGAGCGAGCACGACTACGCGCTCCATTTCGCCGAGTGGTGGGAGGCCGACGTCGAGGCGATGGTGCTCAAGGACATCAACCACCCGAGCGTGGTTCTCTACAGCATCGGCAACGAGATCCCCGAGGCTGGGCGCCCGCATGGTGCCCGCATCGGACGGGCGCTGGCCGAGGCGGTCCGCGCCATCGACGACAGTCGCTTTGTCACCGAGGCGGTCAGCGGCATGCTCATTGGCGGCCCGGAGATGTTCGACGAGATCCGCAAGTCGTTGACCGAGGCCTCAGAAGGATCGGGCGACGAGGCTGGGGCCGAACATCAGCCATGACGCAACCTGGCCGAGCGCATGAACCAGGTGATGCGCGTCCCGCGGTGGCCAAGCACTCGGCCGAGGCCTTCTCCTTCCTCGACGTGGCCGGGTACAACTACATGGACTCGCGCTACGACCTCGATGCCGACCTGTATCCGAATCGCGTCATCGTGGGCAGCGAGACGCACCCCGTGACGATCGACATCGGATGGGCGGCGGTGCTGCAGCATCCGCACGTCATCGGGGACTTCACCTGGACCGGGTGGGACTACCTGGGGGAGGCCGGGATCGGACGGATCGTTTACAAGGAGCCGGGACCGATCGTGGGACCGGGGTCGTTCCTGGGGGACTACCCCTGGCGCACGGCCTGGTGTGGCGACATCGACATCATCGGCCACCGCCGTCCGCAGTCCTACTACCGCGAGATCGTGTTCGGCCGGCGCTCCGACCCCTACCTCGCCGTCCGGCGCCCCGAGCACTACGGGGAGGAGTTCGGCTCGACGCCGTGGTCGTGGTCGGACGTGGTCTCCAGCTGGAGCTGGGACGGGCACGAGGGGGAACCGGTGACTGGTCGAGGTCTACGCCGACGCCGACGAGGTCGAGCTGCTGGTCAACGGGCGGTCGATCGGCTGCCGGCCGGCGGGCGCGGCGCACCGCTACCGGGCCGAGTTCGATACCACGTTCGAACCGGGACTGGTGGAGGCCGTGGCCTGGAGCGGTGGGACCGAATCCGGCCGCACCGCCCTGCGGTCGGCCACGGGGCCCGTGCGACTGGAGGCCCGGGCCGACCGGGCCGAGATCGCCGCCGACCCCCTCGACCTGGCGTACGTCGCGCTCATGCTGGTCGACGGCCAAGGGACGCTGTGCAACACGGCGGACCGGGCGGTCGAGGTGTCGCTCGAGGGGCCGGGTGTGCTGCAGGCCCTGAGCAGCGCCAACCCCAGCACGGAGGAGGGGTTCGGCGACATCCGCTGCACCACGTTCGATGGGCGCGCGCTGGCCGTGGTCCGCCCGGCCGGGGCGGGCCAGATCACGCTCACGGCGACGGCGGACGGGTGCGAACCGCAGCACGTCCTGATCACCGCCAGGGCCTGAGCGGAGAGGCCATGACCTGGGAGCTGCGTTGGCATCCCTTCCGCGGCCAGTGGGTCCTCTTCACCTCGCACCGCGACGCGCGGCCGTGGATCGGCGACGCCGCCGGTGCCGGGGAGACCCCGGTGCCCGCCGACAACGCGCTGGCGCCCGGGTGGACGGCGCATCGCCACGACCAACCCCGACTACCGGGGCGTGTACGTGTTCACCAACGACCTGCCCGTCTTCTCGCCCGAGGCGCCCGAGCCGAGCCCCGGCGACGACCTGTACCGGACGAAGCGGGCGACGGGGACGGCCGAGGTCGTCTGCTACCACCACGACCCGAACCGGTCGATGGCCGACCTCACCGACGACGAGGCGGCGGCGGTGGTCATGGCCTGGCGGGACCGCACGGTGGAGCTCCAGGCGCATGGACGGCGTGGCGCACGTGCTCATCTTCGAGAACCGGGGCGCCGCTCGTCGGCACCTCCAATCCCCACCCGCACTGCCAGATCTATGCCGGGTCGCTCGTGTACGCCACCATGGCGCGTGAGGCCGAGGTGGCCCGAGAGCACCACCGGCGCACCGGTCGTTCGATCGGAGAGGACGTCGCCGGGCGCGAGGCGGGGGGTCCGCGTGTGGTCGGTCGAGGGTGAGCACTTCTTCGCCTGCGTCCCGTGGTTCGCCCAGTACGCGTACGAGGTGCTCGTCCTGCCGCGCCACCCGGCGACGTCGCTCGTCGATCTCGACGACGGCCGGTGCCGCTCCCTGGCGCTCGTACTGCGCGACGTGGTGCGGCGCTACGACGCTCTGTGGGGTTTTCGTCTGCCCTACGTGCTGGCCGTCCACCAGGCACCGGTCGGCGACCATCCCCACTACCCGTTCCACCTGGAGCTACACCCGCCCCTGCGCGCGCCGGGCCTGTTGAAGTACCTGGCCGGCCCCGAGGTCGGCGGTGGCTCCATGACCAACGAGTCGGATCCCGACGAGAAGGCGGCGGAGCTCCGTGCCGCAGTCGCCTGACGAGGCCCGCGCGCGCCTCTGCGCGCTCGGTGACCACGTGCGCGCTCAGGTGGCCGCGTCCCGGGGCCTGGAGATGGCGGCCGTGACCGGAGAGACGGTGGCGGACACCATTTACGCCATCGACCGGGTGGCCGACGATGCGCTGCTGGGCTGGTTCGAAGAGCACTGGCCCGGTGTGACGGTGGTGTCCGAGGGTCTCGACGAACCGGTCACCGTCGGCGGTACCCCGTCGTGGACGGTGATCGTCGACACGATCGACGGGACACGCGGGCTCATGTACGACAAGCGCTCGGCGTGGTGCCTGGCGGCGGCCGCTCCGCCGGGAGGCCGGCTGGTCGACGTGGTGGCGGCGGCCATGACCGAGCTGCCGACCGCCAAGCAGCATGTGGCGGACCAGTTGAGCGGTGTGCGTGGCCTGGGCCTGGTGGCCGAGCGGCTCGACCTCCGCCGAGGCTCGCGGGAGTCCCTGGCGCTCCGCCCGTCGTCGGCCACCGATCTCGAGCACAGCTTCAGTGGTCTGGCCAAGTTCTTCCTGCCCGGGAAGCCGGCGCTGGCCGCGCTCGAGGCAGAGCTGTTCCGCCGGTTGGGCTGCCGGCACGTCTTCGACGACCAGTACCTGTCCAGCGGAGGCCAGCTCCACGAGCTCATCAGCGGGCGCGACCGCTTCGTGGCCGACCTGCGCCCCCTGGTCGACCCAGACGCGCACGCCTGCCATCCCTACGACGTGTGCACCTCGTTCCTCCTGGAGGAGGTCGGCGGGGTGGTCACCGACCCGTGGGGCGGGCCGCTCGACGCGCCACTCGACACCGTGTGGCCGGTGGCCTGGGTCGGGTACGCCAACCAGGCGCTGGCCTCGTGGATCGGCCCGTCGCTCGCCGAGCTGGTGGACGGGCTGCGTGCGCGGTAGCGCACCCGGGCGGCTCGACCTGCTCGGCGGCGTGGCGGACTACTCGGGGTCCCTCGTACTCGAGATGCCGACGCGCCAGTCGACCGTGGTCACTGCCGAACTGGACGAGGCGTTCGTGGTCGGGCCGGCCGTGCTCACGGTGGAGGAGCTGGCCGCGCTGGCCCAGCGGCCCTACGCGGAGATCCGCCACCACCTGGAATCCCTGCCTCGCTGGACTCGCTACCTCGTCGGCGTGGCTCTGGTCCTGGTGCGGAGGGGTCTCATCGACCCTCCCCGGGCCCGGCTGACCGTCTCGTCGGACCTCCCGGTGTCGGTGGGTGTGGCGTCGAGCGCCGCGCTCGAGGTGGCGACCGCCCGCGCGTTGGGTGCCGACGTGGAGCCCCTCCGGTTGGCCGCGCTGTGCCAGGAAGCGGAGAACCAGGTCGTCGGCGTGCCGTGCGGGATCATGGACCAGGTGGCCGTGGCGGCGGGGACGGCAGCCGCTGTGCTCCCGATACTCTGCCGGCCCGCCTCGGTCCGCCCGGTGCTGCCGCTGCCAGCCGAACTCGAGGTGGTGGGGTGGCCGACGGGAGCCGAGCACGACGTGAGCGGCGCCCCGTACGGACGGGCGCGCGCCGCCGCCTTCATGGGCAAGCGGATGGTGGAGTCCGCCGCGGGTCGCTCGTGGCGCTGGGTGAGTGAACTGCCGCCGTCCGCTGTGGCCTCTCTGCCCGAGGTGATGGAAGGGTCCGCCTTTCTCAGTCGCTGGGGCGCGACCGACGACGACCTGACGTCGGTCGAACCCGGCGTTGAGTACCCCGTGCGCGCTGCCGCATCCTTCGGCCTCGAGGAGCACCAGCGGAGCGAAGCGGCACTGCTTGCGCTCCAACGTCGTGAGCCCGCTGCGCTGGCGCCGCTGATGAGTGCCAGTGACGCCGGCTACCGGGCCATGGGCCTTGGGCACCCGGCGGCCGCCGCCGTCGTAGAGGCCGCGCTGGGGCATCCGGGTGTGTACGGCGCACGGTCGAGCGGCGGTGGATGCGGGGGGACGGTCGTCGTCGCCTGCACGACCGGCGCACTCGACGACGTCGAGGCCCTCATCCGTTGAGCTCGTCAGCGGCGGGTGAGCACGGCCGGTCGGCGACATGGCGCGCCCCTGATCCCGGCCACCCTCCTAGTGTCCCGGAAGATTGAAGCGCTGTGAAAACGGGATCATGCGCCGACGTTGATGGCGGCGCAGTAGGCGGCCAGGCGTTCGAGGATCTGTTCGGCGGATTTTGTCCACACGAACGGACGCGGGTTCTCGTTCCAGGTGGAGGCCCAGTCCAAGATGTCGGCGGCCAGTTCTTTGACGTTGCGATGCGCGGAGCGCTTCAGCTTCTTGGTGGTCAGCGCGGAGAACCACCGCTCCACGAGGTTCATCCAGGACCCATACGTCGGGGTGAAGTGGAAGTGGAACCGGCGGTGACGCAGCAGCCAGCGGTGGACCTGGGGGGTCTTGTGGGTGGCGAGGTTGTCGAGGATCACGTGCACGTCGAGCTCGGCGGGGACCTCGCGGTTCACCTTGTTCAAGAAGGCGACGAAGTCGGCGCTGGTATGGGATTTGCGGATGTCGGTGATCACGGTCCCGGTGGCCACGTCGAGGGCGGCGAAGAGGTCGCAGGTGCCGTTGCGCTCGTAGTCATGGGTGGCCCGAGCCGGCGTCGTCGGCAACATGGGCAGGGTGGGGGCGGTGCGGTTGAGCGCTTGGATCTGTGGTTTCTCGTCGAGGGCGAACACCGCGGCGGCCACCGGCGGGCTCATGTAGAGCCCCACCAGGTCGCGGATCTTCTCCACCAGGTCCGGATCGGGCGACACCTTGAAGGAGTCCTCGCGCCAGGGTTTGAGCCCGAAGGCCCGCCAGATCTCTCGCACCGTGGTGTGGCTGATCTTGTGCCTGGCCGCCAGGGTGCGCGTCGACCAGTGCGTGGCGTCGGGCGGTGCACTCTCGAGCGTCTCGACCACGATCGCTTCGATCACGTCGTCGCCTATCGTGCGGGCCGCGCCGGGACGGGGAGCGTCGACGAGGCCGTCGAGGCGACCCTCGGCAAAGCGGTGGCGCCACTTGCCCACCGTCACCGGATTACAACCCAGCTCAGCCGCGATCTCGGCGTGGGTCGCTTGGCCCGCCGCGCAGGCCAGCACGATCTTGGATCGCAACGCCAACGCTTGAGACGACGAATGGCGGCGTGCCCAGCGCTCCAGCGTGGAGCGTTCTTCGGCACTCAGGTTGATCTCGACGGTGGGGCGTCCTCTTTTGACCATGTCGTTCCTCCGATGTTGGCGTACAACACCGGTACAACGCGGCCCAACTCAGAAAATTCCCGCTCAGCCGATATTTCTTGGCGCTTCAATCTTCCGGGACACTAGGCGCAGGGGTGGATGCCCGGGGGCGCTCGGGTGGAGCAGCGATCGGCGGCAACGATCCCTGGAACGGGCTCGTGGCCAACTCGTCTCAGGCCCTATGGGCTAGCTGCCCAGTACTCAAGCCTTGAAGACGAGTACACCATCTGACGTACCCGCGTAGAGGTCGTCTCCGACCGCCGAGATGGACACGATGGCGGGCAGGCCGCTCAGTCGGGAACTGACCGTGCCGTTGGTTGCGATGCGCTCGATGTCACTCGTGTCGGCGCCTTCCTTGTGTATGTGGATCGTGGATGCCCAGACGATTCCGCTGGGCGACGCCGTCACGAGGTCGCCCACACCTCGACGTGGGCCGACGATCCGGTGGCCCCGAAGCACGACAAGCGATGACCCGGTTCGGGAGCTCTCCAGGCCGACGTAGAGCGTCGAGTCATTGGTGGCAGCCAATGAGTAGGTGTCTTCTGCCTCGCCGGCCGCAGCTGAAGTCCGCCGCGACGACGACACTTGAAAGCGCCTTGAGCGAGGAAGCGTCGATCCATGTCACCTTTGTGTGCGCCGTCTGTGCCGGAGGGGATCCGAAGGGTTCGTAGCCGACGACAACTCGATCTGCCGTAGCGGTTAGACCTTCGACGAGGTCGTTCGGAGCAAACCTCTTGGTCTGACTGATCGCGTCGGTTGCGGGATCGAGCGCCTCGAGTTGCGGGGTGTCGCCTCCTTCGAGGATCCACAGGGTGGATGACGTCGCCGCTACCGCCATCAGGGGAGCGATGTTCAACCGGGCCTGGTGGGCGAGCGTGGTCGCGTCAAGGCGATCGATCCCAGGGCCGAGCCCGCCCGGCATCGCGCCTGAGCTCGTGGAGACCCATACGGACCCGAAGGCAACGACGAGCGACATCGGCGCGGCGTCACCGGAGGCCGTCTCGAGGATGTGCCTCGTCGTCGGGTTGACGAGGTCGACCTCCCAGCCGGTGTCCGATGGGTCGCCCGGAAACGCAGCTTGCCGGAGCACGTAGAGGCCGTCAGGGCTTGGCACCACGTCTGTCACGCCGCTCAGGGCGAATCGACCGACAAGCGAGATGTGGGCTGTGTCGAGCGTCGCACCTTGGGCATAGGACGCACCGTCCGTGGTGGTCCCGGAGAAGGCTCCGAGGAGTATCGAGAGCGCCAACAGACCCGTGCCGATGGCCATCTCACCAATATGTCGTACTCAGCGGCGGCGATCGCCGGCCGGTGAGGCGGAGCTCTCCCGCACGACCAGCTCGGCCGGCACCACGACGTGGCGCTCTACCCCGTGGCCGTCGATGAGCGCGCGTATCAGCTCGACACTCCGTCGTCCGACCTCACCGAAGTCCTGCCGGATGGTTGTGAGCGCGGGGAAGAAGTACGGCGACTCGGGCGTGTCGTCGAAGCCGACCACGCTGACCTCGTGGGGCACCCGGCGCCCGGCGTCGTGCAAGGCGCGGATCACCCCGAGTGCCGTTTGGTCGTTGGCGGCGAAGACGGCGGACACATCAGGGTCACGGGCCAGGCGGGTGCCGGCGGCATAGCCCCCGCTGGCGCCCCAGTCGCCCACCAGTGGGCTGTCGTGTTTGAGGCCGGCGTCGCGCAAGGCGCCGGCCCATCCGCGCACGCGGGCGGCGGCGTCGATCCAGTCCGTCGGTCCCCGCACGTGGTGCACGCTGGGGTGGCCGAGCTCGAGCAGGTGCTGGGTGGCCCGGCGTGCCCCGTCGTACTGGTCGATGGTCACCGTCGGCGTACCCATCGTCGGGTCGCCGCCCACGACGACCAGGGGCAGATCGTCCTTGACCGCGGCCACCGCGTTCACGACGTGACGGACGGGCGCCACGACGATGACGCCATCGACACGGGAGGCCCGCAGCCGGTCCAGCGTGGCCATCATGTCGTCGCCCGAACGGTCCAACGTCACGAAGCTCAGCAGGTGCCCGGCGGCACGGGCGGCCGCCTCGATGCCGTAGAGCATGTGCGACGGCCCGAACTGCTCGGTCTCGACGGCGACGACCCCCAGCGTGTGCGAGCGGCCGCCGGCGAGGATCCGCGCCGCGGTGTTCGCCTGATAACCCAGGGCGGCGATCGCCTTCTCGACCCGTTGGCGGGTGTCGTCGGCCACCCCCGGGAAGCCGTTCAGGACGCGGGACACCGTCATGACGGACACGCCGGCGCGCGACGCCACATCCGCCATCACGGCGCGGTGCGGCACTGCCACGTCAGGCTTCCCCGTACTCGAACCAGTCGAAACCGGCGTCCCCACCGACGGCGTACATGCCGATCGTGCGTCCGGTGAAGCCCCCCGCGACCTCGGTCGAGAGGTAGCGACCATCGAGCTGAGCCAACTCGTGGAGCTCCCCGTCCCGGTCCTCGTAACCGAGCGACACCGTGTCGGGCCCTTGTACGGCAGTCGCAGTCGCCACCGAGAGGACGACCGGCCCGACCGGGCGTGCCGCCTCGCCGACCACCGCCCCGAGTTGTCCGACACGGGCGCGGGCGATGATGTGTCCTCCGGCGACGGCGACCTCGTAGTGGGCCGTCTCGTCCAGGACGATTGCCAACCCCGACTCGGTCGCCGTGCCCGTGTCGACCAGCGCACGGGCACGGCACACGTGGTGCTGTTGCCGCCGGCCGACGAAGACCGGTTCGGGGTCGTCCAACGTGGCCTCACCTCCGAACAAGGTGAGCCAACCCGGCCGCCGCTCGAGCGAGGTGACCGCCTGAGGCGGGTGGCGCACGGCCACCCACCAAGGGGCGAGTGCCGGCGTGTCGAAGTCGTCACGGCCGGTCCATCGCACCTCCTTGGCGCGACCAGGCGGCCGGTCGGGCGTCTCCAGTGTCACGGCCGCGGGCACGGGCCACCCGTCGACCCACTGGACCGGGGTGAGGAAGGTCTCGCGGCCAAGGACGTGGAAGCGCGGGGTCACGCCCTTCGGCCGGACGCCGAGCAGCACCATCCACCAGGAACGGTCAACCGCCTCGACCAGGTCGGCATGGCCTGTGTTCTGAATCGGACTGTCCGTGCTGCGATGGCTCAGGATCGGATTGGAGGGTGCACCCTCCCACGGGCCGACGGGTGACGGGCCACGGGCGATGGACACGCAGTGGCCGCGTTCGGTGCCGCCCTCGGCGATGAGCAGATACCACATGCCTTGGTGCTGAAAGAGATGAGGAGCCTCGGGGTACGCCAGGCCGGTACCGGACCAGGTGGGTACCGGGCCGTCGAGCACGTCACCTGTGTTCTCGTCGATCCGGCACCGGGCGATCCCGCCCAGGCCGGAGAAATGGACCCAGCAGTTGCCGTCGTCGTCCCAGGCCAGGTCCGGATCGATCCCCGGCACGTCCACGACGACGGGATCGGACCACGGGCCTTCGGGGTCTTCGCAGGTGACGAAGAAGGTCGTTGCTCCGAGACGCCCCACGTTTGTCGTGATCATGAAGAAACGGCCTTCGTGGTGGCGCAACGTCGGGGCGAAGATGCCCAGGGATGACCAGGATTGCGTGGTGCTCATGTCCACCTGGGAGGGGCGGTCGAGCACGTTGCCGATCTGTTCCCAGTCGACGAGGTTCTGCGACCGGAAGAGTGGAACGCCGGGCAGGTACGTGAACGAAGAGGTCACCCCGAAGTAGGTGTCGCCGACCCGGCAGACGCTCGGATCCGGGTGGAAGCCCGGAATCACCGGGTTGGTGAAGCTCACCTCGGTGCACCTTCGGCGGCAGCCGCGTAAGCCGAGCGGATGCCCACGGCATCGACCGTGACATCGGGCTCCACGATCTCCCCCTTGCCCAAGCCCCAGGCCTCGGCCACCCGTTGGAAGCCACACCCGAGATGGACGGCGGCGGCCTGGACAGCAGCCCCCGCGGCAACGAGCTCGGTGTCGGTCGGCACTACGACAGCTCGTCCTGTGAGGTCGGCGACGACGCGGCGGTAGGCGGTGCTGCGGGCCGCGCCCCCGACGAGGAACACCCGTCCCTGCACCCGCCCGAGGCTGTCGGCTCCGGCCAGCAGGTTGCAGACCACGCCCTCGACAGCGGCGCGCGCCAGCTGTGCCGCTGACACGTCGGCGCGCAAGCCGGTGAGCGTGCCCGACGCGTCCGGGCGGTTTGGGGTCCGTTCCCCGTCGAAGTGCGGCACCAGGACGAGGCCCTGAGCACCTGCCGGCGCTTGCAAGCGCCAAATCATCGAACCGCTCGTGGTCGACCCCGAGCAGGCGAGCCACGGCGTCGGTCACCTTGGTGGCGTTCATCGTGCAGACCAGCGGCAGGTAGCGGCCCGTGGCGTCGGCAAAGCCGGCGACGGTCCCGGTGGGATCGGCCGTCGGTTCCTCGCGCGACCGTGAAGGCGGTGCCGCTCGTGCCGAGGCTGAGCACGAGGTCGCCGGACCGGAGGCCGAGACCGAGCGCGGCGGCCATGTTGTCCCCCGTGCCCGGCCGCCACGAGTGCTCCCGTGGCGCCCCATTCGCCGGCGACGGCGTCGGCCGGCAGCACCTCGGGGAGCAGGGAGGGCCAGTCGATGCCACCGTCCACCAGATCGAGCAGGTCATAGCGGTACCGCTCCTCGTGCGGCGACCAGTAGCCCGTCCCCGAGGCGTCGCCACGGTCCGTGGTCCGTCGTCCGGTCAGGCGGAAGGTCAGCCAATCGTGCGGGAGGAGCACGGACACAGTCCGCCGCAGCACGTCGGGTTCGCAGCGCTGCAGCCACTTCAGCTTGGTGATGGTAAAGCTCGGGACGGGGACGCTGCCGCAAGCGGCGGCCCAGGCCGTCTGCACCTCCCGGCAAGGCCGACAGCAAGCGCGGCGGCATCGGGGGCGGACTCGGTGTCGTTCCACAGCTTGGCCGGCCGGAGCACCTCGCCTTCGGCTCCGAGTACCACTAGTCCGTGTTGCTGCGCCGCGACGGCGACCGCCGCCGGCGCATGGGCCTCGGGCACGCCGGCCTGGCCACAGGCGGCGGCGAACGCCGACTCCCATTCGCGCGGGTGCTGCTCGCTCCGCGGTGGGGTGGTGGGTGGATGAGTCGCCGCGTCCCGTGGCGACGATGTCGCCGGTCTCGGCGTCGCGCACCTGTACCTTGCATGCGGTCGTGGACGAGTCGACCCCGACCACAAGCGGCATTCAGCGCGACCCCGAGCAGCAACTCGGTGACGAGCTGGTCCAGGCGCTCGTGGCCATAGCCCTGCGATGCCAGGGCGTCTTCGTCCGCCTCCGACGACAGAACCGCCCCGAGCCCGTCGGGAGCCGTCGGCTGGCGCAGCTCGGCGACCTTGGCGGTGCCGAGCGCCTCTTGGATCTCCGGGTCGTCACGGAACCGGCGCGCCTTCTCGGCCAGGATCAGGTACGTGCGCATGCAGCCGCGGGCGAAGTCCCACACGCCGGCGCTGTCCTCCGTCCGGTAAGGGTGGGCGTCGAAGTGCCGCATGCCGTCCCAGCCGGCGTCTTCGAGCAGCTGCACGGTGTAGAAGGCGTCGCGGATGCCCTCTGAGCCGAACCGGAAGTCCTGGTCGAACTTGCCGATGCGCTGCGCGTTCAGGTCGATGTGAAACAGCTTGCCGTGCCACAGCGTCTGCGCCACGGCGTGCGAGAACGAGAGGCCGCTCATCGTCTCGTGGGCGAACTCGGGGTTGAGCCCGACCATCTCCGGCCACTCGAGCTCGTCGATGAACGCCAGGGCGTGCCCGACCGTGGGCAAGAGAATGTCGCCTCGGGGCTCGTTCGGCTTGGGCTCGAGCGCGATGCGCAGACCCAGCCCCCTGGTGCGGATGTGCTCGCAACACAGGTCGACCGCCTCCTTGTAGCGGTCCAGTGCGGCCCGGACGTCTTTGGCGGCGTCAGCTTCGACCCCCTCGCGTCCACCCCACATCACCGCGATCTCTGCGCCGAGCTCAGCACCGAGATCCATGGACTCACAAGTCTTCTTCACGGCGAAGCGCCGGATGGCCGGGTCGTTGGCCGTGAACGCGCCCTCCTTGAAGATCGGTCGCCAGAAGAGGTTGGTCGTGGCCATGGGGACCTTCAGGCCGGTCTCGTCGAGCGCGTGGCGGAATCGCTTGAGGATGGTCTGGCGTTCCGTCGGCGACGCGTCGAAGGGGACCAGGTCGTTGTCGTGGAAGGACACGCCGTACGCGCCGAGCTCGGCCAGGCGGTGCACGGTCTCGACCGGATCGAGGTCGTCCCGCACGACGGTGCCGAAGGGGTCGCGGCCCGGGTTGCCCACCGTCCACAGGCCGAAGGTGAAGCGGTGCTCGGGTCGGGGGGTGTACGGATCCGTCATGTCGACTCCTCTCGCGGTACATCTGCCCGGCGGTGCGCACCCGCCGTCCGGCCTGGGGTACCGGGGATCCTGACCACCCTCGAAGCCCTGGGCAGGGCCATGATAGCGTTATCAGTGGCCCGGTGCCTGGGGTGCCTCGGGCCCTGCGAACCCGGGTTGGCCCGGCCCCGACACCGACAAGTGGGAGGCAGATCCGATGATCCGTTGGGGCGTGGTCGGGCCGGGTGCCATCGCTGTCGGCTTCGCCGACGCCATGCAGCTGGTGGACGGGGGCGAGATCGTCGCTGTCGCCTCACGGTCAGCCGAGCGGGCCGACGCCTTCGGCGACCGGTTCGAGATCCGGACCCGATATGGCGATTACGCCGCACTGGCGGCCGACCCCGATGTCGACGTGGTCTACGTGGCCACCCCCCAATCGCGCCATGCGGACGACACCATCGCCCTCCTCGAAGCCGGCAAGCACGTGCTGTGTGAGAAGCCGTTCGCGCTGAACGCGGGCCAGGCTCAGCAGATGGTCGACACTGCCCGACGCCAGGGCCTGTTCCTCATGGAGGCCATCTGGAGCCGCTTCCTCCCGGCCTACCGTTCCCTCGTCGAGGTGGTGGGGGAGGGGCGCATCGGCGAGCTGCTCATGGTGGAGGCCGACTTCGGATTCCGTCGGTCGATGGATCCGGACAACCGCCTGTTTCGTCTCGACCTGGGCGGCGGCGGCCTGCTCGATCTGGGTATCTACCCGCTCCAGCTCTCCACTCTGCTGCTCGGCCCGGTCGAACACGTCGCGGCGGAGGGGCTGATCGGCCAGACCGGCGTGGACGAGCTGGTGGCGGCAGTGTTGCGCCACCCGGGAGGGAAGCTCGGCGTGATCAAGGCGTCGCTGCGGGTGGGGATGACTTGCACGGCCCGGATCTCGGGCACTGACGGCGTCATCGCCATCCCGGCGCTCATGCACTGCCCCAACGCGATCACCGTCATGTCGCCCGCCGGCGCCGAGGAGATCGACGGCTCCTACGAGGGCAATGGTCTCCGATTCGAGATCGAGGAAGTGCACCGGTGCCTGGCCGACGGGAGGACGGAGAGCGCCGTGATCTCGCTGGACGAGACGGTGGCGCTCACCACCACACTCGACGCCATCCGGGCCCAGATCGGCCTCGCCTTCCCCGGCGAATGACCGTCGGATCTCAAGCTCAATCGCGCAGGCGATAGAGGACCTCGCCGGCGTCGTGGACGACCAGGGCCTCGGGGTCCGCTTCCCACCGCCCGATGTCGACGGTGCCCGGGTCGAGGTAGTTGAGGTTGGCGCGTCGGACGACTTCTTCGTGAATGCCCGTGGCCAGGGTGACGCGCACCCGTTGATGCTCGCCCCGTATGGGGTCGTACGTCCCCGCCCCGAACAGATGGGTGGAATGCGCCAACTCACCCCGGGGATGGTCGCGGTACTCGTCCCAGTGAGCGAGGAAGTAATCGCGGCAGTGATAACCCAGGCTCTCCTGGTCGGGGTGCATGGCGGCAATCCGCGTGATGTGCGGTGCGTAGAGCACGACCTCGCCGCCGTCGGCCACGACCGGCTCGACCTTGTAGAACCCTTTGGCCCCGGTCCACAGGTCGGCGTAACGCGGGCTCACGAGCGAGAGGACCCGCTCGACTGGAGCGGGCAGGTACTCGATGTGGGTCGCCGCCGCCACGTCGGCGGCGGCGACCCAGGCCTCCTCCGGCGCGCCGAATGACAGCGATCGCAGCCCGCCCGTGTTGTGGTCGACGACGGCACAGAGAGCATGGCGCTCTCCCGGCACCAGTGCAGATGCTGCATCGATCAGGGCGCGCACGGGAGTGACCCCACGGGTGCCGATGATGGCCGCGCTCGTGATGAGCGCGCCCAGCCAGTGAGTCACGTCGATGAGCTCCTGACCGGACAGCCCGGGAAAGAGGTACTTGTTCCCGCCGGAGAACCCGACGACCTCGTGCGGGAGAACGGGGCCCACGATGATGGTGACGTCGCTCTCGGTGACGAGCCGGTTGATCCGGACGTTGACCGACTCGTTGAGGAATCCGCCGGAAAGGTGCGCCACCGTGCCGGCCGTCAGGGTGCCGACGTCGATGTAGGTCGCCTCGTCCCACCAGGCGTGGTTGAGCACGGGAAAGTGGGATGCACCGACCATGGAGCGGATGGCGTCGTCGGACATCGGCGCATGGGTTCCCAGCGCCACCACCGCAATACACGACGTGACGCGGTCGTGCACAGCGTTCTCCACCGCGCCGAGGAGCAACGGCAGCGGGCAGCTTCTCGTGGCGTCGGGGATGACGAGGCACAACGAGCGGCCCTGCAGATCGACTCCATCGAGTTGCGCACCGATGAAACTCCGGACTGCTGCGGCATCGAGCACCCCGTGGCCATCGCCGAGGGTCGGCGTCACGGTCGCTCTTTCAGGACGCTGGCACCCTCCCGCACGAGGCGGCGCAACGCCTCCTCGACGTCTGACGCGAAGCGAACGTCGAACCGCCCGTCGAGGGCGGCGTGGATCACCTCTCGGAGGTCGCGTCCGGCCGACCTGATCCGTGTCGCCTCGGGGTCGTCGACAAGCGGTATGGCGCTGCCCGGTACTTCGATCCCACCGGCCGCGGCGATCCAGAGCGCCACCACCGTGGCGAAACGCTCTGTGTCGAGGCCCGCATCCCTGCGGAGCGTGACGATCGTTCCGAAGCGTTGGGGCAACTTTCGTGAGCCGTCCGCCGCCACCTGCATGCACGTGTGGCTGAGACTCGGGTTCCCGAAGCGCCGGAGCGCGTCCATGGCGAACGCGCTGGGCTCCAGTTCGGCCGGGAACCTCGTCACTTGCAGGACGTCATCGATCAGTCCCCGTGCGAAGGTCGACACCATCGGGTCCGCGGCGGCGGCTGCGATGGTGGCGGAGCCAACGAGAAGGCCACAGTGGGCCAGAGCGGAATGTGGCCCGTTGAGCAGCCACAACTTGCGCTGCTCGAATGGTCCGATGTCCTCCACCAACTGGACGCCGGCTTCCGCGAGGGGCTCAAGACCCACTTCAGCCGTCATGACCCACGAGCGGTGCCGTTCGGTCGTGACGGCGCCGAGGTCGATGAGGCCGAGCTGGGTGCTCACCTCGTAGAGGTCCTGCTCGGTCGTGGCCGGCACCATGCGGTCGATCACGGAGTCGGGGAAGGAGACGTGCTCGGCGATCCATTCGGGAAGCGCGGCGTCGATGTGACTTGCGATCTCGCTCACTCGCGAGTGGAGCAGGCTGCCGTTACCCGACAGGTTGTCCAGCGAGGCGATGATCGGTGGTGTCCGGCCAGATGCCTGCCAGTGCGCCAGGACGTGCGCCAGGACACCGGGCGCCGAGTGGCTGTGGTGGGGTCGGGCCGCGTCCTCCAAGTCGAGGTCGTAGCCCTTCTCCGTGATGGTCAGGGTCACCAGGCCGGTCGTGGGTGCCGTGAGCGCCTCGAGCGCCGCCGCACTCCCCGTAGCGACCGAGGTGAACGAGCCGATCACCCGCAGCTCTGGTTCAGATGCCGGTTCTCGTTCGGCCACGGTGTAGAGGCAGTCCTGTGGCGACAACTGTTCCTCGGCGCGGCGGCTGCGCAGAGAGACAGCGCGGATGAGCGCGGGCCGGCCGACGCGTAGCAAGTCGTCGGCGTACACGCCGAGATGGGCTCGGGCGAAGGCGCCCATCCCGATGTGCACGATCGTGGCCGGCCCAGTCCGGTCGTACTTAGGCGCGGGCAGGGATCCGACGCCTCTCAGCGTAGATTCCGACAGTCGCGCCGGCTTGTCCGAGATCAGGCTCATCGTCGGCGAACGCGCGACGGGGTGTAACGTCGATCGTTGTGCCGCAGCCTCGACGCGTGACCATCCTGGATGTGGCGGCTCGCGCCGGCGTCCATCCCGCCACGGTGTCGAGAGCTCTCAGTCGGCCTGAGAAAGTAGCGCCGGATACGCGCAAACGAGTCGAGGCGGCCGTGGAAAAGCTCGGCTTCGTCCCCAACCGTGCGGCGCAGGTCATGAAGACCGGCCGAACGGGCAACATCGCGGTGATCGTTCCCGACATCACGAATCCACACTTCGGTTCGATGGTCCGGGCCGTGGAACGAACAGCCCGCGAGGGCGACCTGCAGGTGCTGTTGGCCGACACCAGCGAGCACCCGCGCGAAGAGGTGCGCGCCGCCCGCACCTTCTCCCACGACGTCGACGGGTTCGTCGTTCTGTCGCCGCGCCGGTTGCACAAGGAGCTCGATGCGCTGGGGGGCAAGCCGGCCGTCTTCGTCAACCGGCCGGTGCCGAAGTACGCCTCGGTGCTGCTGCGTAGCGCGCCCGCGGTGCACGAGGCGCTTCTCCACCTGGCGTCGCTCGGTCATCGCCGCCTCGTGTTCGTCGGCGGTCCGACGCGCGTCGTGGGCCGCCGGAGAGCGACGGGCTGCTGTCCGTAAGACCGGCCCTGCCGTCGGCATGGAGATCGACATGCTGGACGCCGCTGCGCCCACCTTCGAGGCGG
The DNA here is from genome assembly GCA_963807775.1 of uncultured Acidimicrobiaceae bacterium. GTDB lineage: Bacteria > Actinomycetota > Acidimicrobiia > Acidimicrobiales > RAAP-2 > Bog-473. Next base: position 209,419 of record CAWECY010000002.1, read on the forward strand.
CGGCGGACGCCGTGCCTCGTCTGGTCCGTGGCACTGCGACGGCGGTAATCGCCTTCAACGACCAGATGGCGCTGGGCGTGATCGCCGGGCTGGCCCGCCTCGGCGTCTCCGTCCCCGGAGACCTGAGCGTGGTCGGTTTCGACGATGTGCCGATGGCCGCCATGGTCGCACCTGCGCTGACGACGATCAGTTTGCCCACCGAGGACGCCGGATCGAACGCGGTCGAGTTGCTGCGCGTGGAGGCGACCACCACAACCGAGCTCTTCGGTGCCCTTGTCGTTCGGGAGTCGACCGGCAAGGTCACGAAGCGCCGAGCCAGCGCCGCCGCAAATGGTGCGCGGCGGCCTTCGGGTGGCGGTCGCGGGTAAAGACGCCCTTCTTATTGCCGTTCACCCGCATGAACGAGGGGCCGGTCGCGAAATCGGCAAAGTTCCAGACCTGCTCTCCGACGACGGCGTCGACGCGATCGAAGACCCGGTGATACGTGTCGAGCAGTGCCGCCTGGTACTCCTCGCTCCACACGGCGGCGTCCAGAGTGTGCAGACCCGGCATGGCGTCCGCCCCGTACTCGGTGACGATGATGGGCTTCCCATGTTCGTCGACCCATCCGTATAGCTCTGCCTCGAGCCCCCGCTCGGCGGCGACCAGATCCCCCGGCTCGACGTACCACCCGTAGTAACGATTGATCATGATGACGTCGGCCAGGGCGCTGACCTTGCAGGTCTTCGGCTGCGCGAACATCATGTTCACGAATCCGACGGGCCGGCTCGGATCTGCCGACCGTGCCGCCGTGAAGAGGGGCTCGAAATAGGTCACCGCCTCGTCCGTGTGGGACTCGGGCTCGTTGGCCAGGCTCCACAGCACGACGCACGGATGATTCTTGTCCCGGGCGATCAACTCCTCAATGGCACGACGGTGGTTGGCTTGCGTTGCCGTGCCTATCGTCTCCTCCGAGAACGTGGTCCTCGGACCACCGAGGAAGAGCCCGCCGCCGACACCGAGATTCAAGCCCACGGCCGCTGTTTCGTCGATGACGACGATGCCGAGGCGGTCGGCCAGGTCGAGCACCTCCTCGGCGTACGGGTAGTGGGAGGTGCGGAACGAGTTGGCGCCCAACCACCCGAGCAGGGAGAAGTCGTGGACCATGGCGGTGTCGTCGTGGCCACGGCCGTGGACGTTGAGGTCCTCGTGCTTGCCGAAGCCGCGGAAATAGAAGGACTCGTTGTTGATCAGGAACCGGGTGCCGTCGACGCGGATGGTCCTGATCCCGACCGGCTGCACGTACCGGTCGACCAGGGTGTCCCCTTCCAGGAGATCGACCTGCAGCTCGTAGAGATAGGCGTTCCTCGGAGCCCACAGATGGGCGTCCGGCACCTGGAGATCGCCGTCGTCACCCGTCGCATCGGCGACGAGATCCCCCGACGCGTCACGGAGCTCGACCCGGACCGTGGCGTTCTCTTGGTTCGACACCTCAGTCGAGTAGTGGACGATCCCGGCGTTCCCGTTGAGATCGGTGGTCACGGTGAGGTCGCTCACGTACGACGGGGGAGTCGAGCAGAGCCAGACGGAGCGGTGCAGTCCGGCGTAATTGAAGAAATCGTGGTACTGCCGTTGGCGCCGCTGGCCGTCCGGCATCAACTCGACCGTCCCTGGCGGAAGCGAGTGCCAGGTCAACTCGTTGTTGACCACGACTGTCACCCGGAGACCCTCGTCGAGGCGAACCAGATCGGTGATGTCGGCTTCAAAAGGTGTGTAGCCGCCCTCGTGCTCGGCCACCAGGGCATCGTCCACCCATACGGCGGCCCGGTGTGTGGCGGCGTCGAAGCGAAGGATCACCCGTTGTCCGGCCCAGCCCCGGGGAACGAAGACGGTCCGTTGATACCAGACGTCACCGACATGGTCGTGCACGGCCTGGTCGGCCAGCACGTCGTTGTAGCTGCTCGGGACGGGCATCGGAACGGCGCCGGGGAGATCGGCGCGCCACCAGCCCTCGTCGCGCCCGATGCCGTCCGGGTCGGTAGCGAAGTCCCAGAGGCCGTCGAGTCGCTTCGTCTCCCGCGCCGCGTTGTCCTGTGGCCGGAGCATGGCCCTCCTTTGTGGTTCAGACTCTCTGGTCTTCGAGCAGTTCGACGACCTGACCGGCCACAGTCGGCGCATCCAAGTTGTCGGTGTCGACGACGGCGTCGGCGACCTGTTCGTAGAGCGCGGCCCGGTCCCGGGCCATGGTGGTCAGCACTTCTTGGGGATGCTCGCCCAGCAGTGGCCGGTGATCGTCGTGTTGGACGCGTAACGCGAGAGTGGCTGGATCGGCCCGCAGCCAGACCACGAAAGCGCTGGCGAGCGCGGCGCGCACAGCCGGATCGAGCACGACGCCACCCGGTGCCGCCAGCACCACGTCGCGGCGGAGGCTCTCGAGCACCACCTCCGATTCCAGGTGGCGGTAGGCGGGCTCACCTCCCTCCTCCCAGAGTTGACGCACGGTCAGGCCGGTTCGCTCGACGATGGCGCTGTCGACGTCGACGAACGGCCGGCCAATCTTGGCGGCGACCAAAGTGCCGACGGACGACTTGCCGGCGCCCATGAGGCCGACCAGCGCAACGGCGGTCACGCGGAGGTCCGGAAGGTGCTCCGGGCCAGGTGATAGGCGAGATCCTGTGCGGTTTCGACAGCCTCGTCTTCGTCCATACGGTGCTCGGCCACCAGTTCGGCCAGGTAGCCGGCATTCAGCCTGCGGACAGCGTCGTGGCGAGCCGGGACCGACAAGAGGGACCGGGCGTCGTCGTTGAAGCCCACGGTATTGGCGAAGCCGGCTGTCTCAATCACCGATCGGTAGAAGCGGCGGATGCCCTCAGGGCTGTCGTAGAACCACCAGGGGGGACCGAGCCGCAGGGCCGGGTAGTGCCCGGCGAGCGGCGCTAGCTCGCGGCTGTACGTGGTTTCGTCGAGCGTATAGACGACGACAGTGAGCTGGGCCTCGTTTCCGAAGCGATCGAGCAACGGCTTGAGCGTGCTCGACGTAGTCGACCGCCTTCGGTATGTCGGCTCCCCTGTCGCGGCCGAACCGCGCCGACAGCGTCGGGTTGTGGTCGCGCCATGCGCCAGCGTGCAGCTGCAGGACCAGACCGTCCTCCATGCTCATGGCAGCCAGCTCCGTCAGCATCTGACCCCGGAAGAGCTCAGCTTCCCCCGGATCGAGCGGTCCTGCAGTGACACGGGCGAACAGGTCCTCGGCCTGGCGGTCCGAGAGGTCGGCCGTCAGCGGGGAGGGGTGTCCATGGTCCGAGGCGGTGGCGCCCGCAGCCACGAACGATTCTCGTCGGACGCGGATAGCTTCCAGGTAGCCCTTCCAAGTCGTCGTGTCGGTCTTGGTGAGCTCGCCCAACCTGTCGACGTTGGCGCGAAAGCCGGGCCGCTCCGGGTCCACGACATCGTCGGGCCGGAAGGTAGGGACCACCCGACCATCCCATCCGGATTGGCGCAACGCGGCGTGATGTTCGAGTGGGTCGAGGGCGCCGTCGGTGGTGGCGAGAAGCTCGATCCCGAAGCGGTCGAAGAGGGCGCGTGGGCTGTAACTCTTCACGCTCGAAGCGATCGCACAGCTCGTCGTACACGTCGTCGGCGGTCTCGGCGTCGCAAGGGCTCGCCGATACCGAGCACGTCGGCCAGGGTGTGATCCAACCAGAGCTTCGAAGGCGTTCCACGGAAGAGGTGATAGTGCTGGGCGAACTCCTGCCAGACCTGTCGGCCCTCCACGTCGAGCCGGGCGCCGTCCCGCGGTTGGACGCCCAGCGACTCCATGGGGACGCCGTGGCTGTACAGCAGGCGCAACAGGTAGTGGTCCCGGGTGACCAGCTCGTACGCCGGATCTCCTGACCAGGCGTTGTCCACCAGTCCGGCGGGGTCGCAGTGGCCGTGCGGGCTCACGATGGCCAGCGCTTTGGTGGCCTCATAGAGTCGACGTGCGATCAGGCGTGTCCCGGGATCGGCGGGGAAGAGACGGTCTTCGTTGAGCACCACTGCAAAGCTTTGCAGACGTCCCGCGGGCGTGCCAGAATGCGTCGCCACGGCGGCCGCACACCCTCGGCTTTTCCTCCAGGCCGGCCACCCGCTTGGGTCCCGCCATCGTTGACGGACGGCGAGGGTGGTCCTCCCAGATCTCGAGAATCCTAATGACGTGGAGGTAGAACCGGCCTATCATCTCCCGATGCATTCCGGGGGGAATCGGAACATGGACAGGGCTAGCTTCAGGCCCAACCTCCAATGAGCGACTCGCGCCACTGCGCCACCGCCAGAAGAAGTGGCGGCCGAGAGTCCAGCAGACCTGGCACGCCTCCTGTCCGATTCGGCTCAGGAACGTCAGAGCGCGGCGAAGCCAACGACGACGTACTCCTTCCCGAGGAGCTCTTGCCCGGAACGCGAGAGGACCGGGTGTCTCTGCGCGAGGGCCTGCGCAAGACGGGGATGTCGACCTTCGGCATCTTGGCCATCATCGTCGCGCTGGACAACCTCCAGAGCTCCGGCCTGAGCGTCCTGGCGCCCAACATCCAAGCGTCGTTTCGCGTCAGCTCCGGCGTGATCGTGTTCGTCGCCGGCATCTCGGGCGCCTTCCTCGTCCTCGGCATCCTTCCGATGGGCTGGCTGGCCGACCGGTACCGCCGCGCCCCGATCGTCGCCTGCGCCACGTTCTTCTTCGGAGTCATGGTGTTCCTCTCGGGGCTGGCCACGAACATCTTCCTGTTCTTCCTGGCCCGCTTCGGAGCCGGGGTGTCGCAGGCTTCCACGCAGACGGTCCACGGCTCACTCTTGGCCGACACCTACCCGATCAGCATGCGCGGCCGCATCGGGGCGTCGATGGGCATCGCCACCGGCATCGCCACCGCCCTCAGCCCGATCTTGGCGGGGACGATCGCCACCGTGGTCGGGGGGCCCAACGGGTGGCGGTGGGCGTTCTACATACTGGCCGTGCCGATCCTCGTGATCGCCGTCATTGCGTTCCGACTGCGTGAACCTCCCCGTGGTCAGCACGAGAAGCTCGACGTGCTGGGCGAGGTCATCGGGAACACCAAACCGGTGCCACCGTCGCTCGAAGCCGCGTTCGCCCGGATACTGAAGATCCGCACCATAAAGATGTGCCTGATCGCCTTCTCGGCCATCGGGTTCGGGCTGTTCACGGGACCGGTGCTCGGGAATCTCTTCCTCAAGCAGGAGTACGGCCTCGATGCCTTCAGACGTGGCTTGATCGGCACGATCGGGAGTTTGGGTGTGCTGGTGGCCCTCCCGTTCGTGGGTCGCTACTACGACAAGCTCTACCGCCGGGACCCCGCGCAGGCACTGGCCCTCATTGGGAAGGTCCTCCTCCCGGTGGCCGTACTCGTCCCCATCCAGTACTTCATGCCCGACGCCGTGCTCTGGGCCGTGTTCAGCGTGATCGTCACGGCCCTGACACTGAGCGCGTTCTCAATGGTCGGGCCGGTCCTCACCTCAGTTGCCCCCTACCACCTGCGTGGCCTCACCGGCGCCGTCGGTGCCATCTACCTCTTCTTCTTCGGTGCAACCGGCGGCGCCGATCCTTTCGGCCGGTCTCGACCAGGCCTTCGGTCCCCGAGCCGCCGTGCTGATCGTGATCATCCCGACAACGCTGATCGGCGGGTACCTGATCATCCGCGGTTCGCGCTACATCCGAAACGACCTCTCTCTCATCGTTGTCGAACTCCAAGAAGAGATGGAGGAGCACCGTCGCCAGGCCGCCGATCCGGAGTCCATTCCCGTCCTCCAGATGAACAACGTCGACTTCAGCTACGGGCACGTCCAGGTGCTCTTCGGGGTCGGTTTTGAGGTCCGCCGCGGAGAAGTCCTGGCCCTGCTCGGTACCAACGGCGCGGGCAAGTCCACTGCATTGCGCGTGGCGGCCGGCCTTGTCACCTCGGATCGGGGGGTGGTGCGCCTCAACGGCCGCACCGTCACCTACGCCACCCCCGAGCAGCGTTCCAAGCTCGGCATCCATCTTCTCCCTGGAGGCCGTGGCGTCTTCAGCGAGATGACGATCTACGAGAACCTGGAGATGGGTGCCTTCGCCTACCGCAGCGACCGGGCCGAGATGCGCCGGCGGATCGAGCGCGTTCTGGTCATGTTCCCCGCTCTTCAAGAAGCCAAGGGGCGCCGGGCCGACACGCTGTCGGGAGGCCAGCAGCAGATGCTCGCCCTGGCCATCGCGCTGCTGCACGAGCCCCAGGTCCTCATGATCGACGAGCTGTCCCTGGGCCTCGCCCCCATCGTGGTCCAAGAGCTCATCGGGGTGGTCGAACGGCTGAAGGCCGAGGGCGTGACGATGATCATCGTCGAGCAGTCGCTCAACGTGGCCGCAGCGATCGCCGACCGGGCCGTCTTCATGGAAAAGGGCCAGGTGCGCTTCGAGGGCGCCATCTCAGACCTGATAGAGCGCGACGACCTGGCCCGGGCGGTCTTCCTCGGCGGGGAGGTGCCGGTCTGATGCTGGCGGTCGGCTGGGTCAATTCCCAGATCGTCTACGACGGGGTGATCCAGGGGCTCGGCATCGCCGTCATCGCCGTAGGTGTCGTGCTCGTGTACCGCGCCACGAGGATCATCAATTTCGCCGTCGGCAACATGGGCGTGATCGGAGCGGTGACGCTGTCGCTCCTCGTGCTCCAGTACGACATCCCCTTTTGGATCGCACTCGTCATCGCGCTGCTGATCGGCCTCGTGTTCGGCGCCGCCGTAGAAATGACGGTCATCCGACGACTCAAGAACGCCCCCCGGGTGGTTGTTCTGGTATCCACTATCGGCATCGCTGGCCTGGCGCAGGCCATTTCGATCGAGATCCCCGAGCCCTCCGATGCCAGCGCCCACTACCCGAGCGCCATCAACGGAGGATGGACCATCGCCGGCGTGAGCGTTCGGGGGGCCGATGTGGCCATCTTGATCCTCGTCCCGGTGGCCATCCTCCTCCTCATGTGGTTCCTGGACCGCACCCTGATCGGCAAGACGGTCAAGGCGTGCGCCACCAACCCGTCGCTCGCCCGCTTGTCGGCCATCTCACCCAAGATGGTCTCGACGATGGTGTGGGCCCTCGCCGCCGTGCTCTCCACGCTCTCGGTCATCCTGATCGCCGGCGAGACCTCCACCGCAGCCGGTCTGGCCACTCTCGGTCCCCAGACCCTGTCGGAGGCCCTGGCGGCGGCCGTGATCGCCGGCATGCGCTCGTTCCGCGTCGCGGTGATCGCCGCAGTGGCCATAGCGGTCATCCAGAGTGTGCTGACCTTCAACTTCTTGGCGGTGCCCGGCATCACCGACTTGTTGCTGTTCGTTGCCGTGTTCGTCGCGGTGATCTTCGCCAAGCGCGAGGGTGGCGAAGAGCAGGCCTTCGCTTTCAGCCCGCGGGCCAATCCGATTCCCGAACGGCTCCGCGCCATCTGGTGGGCTCGCAATATCGACAAGGGCGGCATCCTGCTCCTCGGCGTCATCGCACTGCTCCTGCCAGTCGTGGTAACCGAGCCGTCGCGCGTACAGCTCTACACGGCCGTCTTGGCCTTCGCCATTTGCGCTTCCTCCCTGACGGTGTTGACGGGGTGGCTCGGCCAGCTCTCGCTCGGCCAGATGGCCTTTGCCGGCTTGGCCGCCCTGTTCGGAGCGCGGCTCGTTACCGAGGGCGTGCCGTTCTGGCTGGCCGTCCTCACGGCGATGGTCGGCTCGGCGTTGCTGGCGCTCGGGATCGGCATCGGCTCGCTCCGCGTCCGCGGGCTCTACCTGGCCGTCGTCACCTTCGTCTTCGCGCTCACCGCACAGCAGTACTTCTATTTCCTGCCCTTCTTTTCGGGTGAGTCGCCCGACGGAGCCAACGTGCCCTACCCACCCGGGAAACTGTGGTTCCTCAGCTTCCCGGGCCAGCGGACCTATTACTACGTCGTCTTGGTCATCCTGGGGCTCGTCATCTTCGTCCTGAGCCGTTTCCGCGACAGCGGGGTGGGCCGGCGGATCAAGGCGGTGCGTGACAACGAGACCGCGGCGGCCGCGTACAGCGTGCCCTCGGTGCGGGTGAAGCTGCAGGCCTTCACGTTGGCCGGTGGGCTGGCGGGGCTGGGTGGTTCACTGCTCGCCGGCGCCTTCGCCAACATCGCCTTCACCCAGACCTTCTTTCTGGTCAACGATTCGCTGAACTTGGTGGCCATGGTGGTCATCGGGGGTATGGGCTCGGTCTCGGGCGCGGTGATCGGCGCCATCTTCGTCATCGGGATCCCCTCCCTCGCGCCCAACAATGCGCTGCTCGGCCTGCTCAGCTCGAGCCTCGGTCTGCTCGTCGTCCTGCTCTACTTCCCGCGCGGCCTGAACCAGATCACCTTCGGAGTGCGCGATGCCATCCTGGCGTGGGCCGATCGACGGATGGGGGACCGCAAGGTGGCGGAACGACCCGTGTATCCGGCCAGGGTTCGACGTCAGAGCGAGGACGCCGCTCCGGTGCCCAGTCCGGTACTCGCCGTCTCGGATCTGAGCGTCCACTTCGGTGGCATCGCGGCCGTCAACAAGGCGACGCTGCACGTGGACGACGGAGAGATCGTCGGCCTGATCGGCGCCAACGGGGCGGGCAAGTCGACGCTGATGAACGCCATTGGTGGGTTCGTGACCGCTACCGGGTTGATCACGCTCTTGGGCGAGGAGGTGGCCAGTAAGGCCCCGGGATACCGAGCCTCGCTCGGGTTGGGCCGGACGTTCCAGTCGGCCACCTTGTTTCCCGAGCTGACGGTGAACGAGACCCTGTTGGTGGCGCTCGAGGCCAAGGGGCACTCGGGCATGCTCTCGACGGCCCTCGGTCTGCCCCGAGCCCGGCGACACAACCGGGCCGCGCAGGCCGAGGTGAGCGAGCTGGTCGAGTTCCTGGGACTCGGCCGCTACCAGGACCATTACATCAGTGATCTCTCCACCGGTACGCGCCGTGTCGTCGAGCTGGCCGGACTGTTGGCGCTGAACGCGAAGGTGCTGTGTCTCGACGAACCGACAGCCGGTCTGGCCCAACGCGAGACCGAGGCCTTCGGGCCGCTGATCGCGACCATCCGCAAGGAGCTGGCCGCGTCGGTGCTCCTGATCGAACACGACATGCCGCTCATCATGGGCATCTCCCAGCGCGTGTACTGCTTCGAGGCGGGTCACGTCATCGCCGAGGGCGCACCCGCCGCAGTGCGAAACGACCCGCGCGTCATCGCCAGCTACCTGGGCACGGACGAGCGGGCCATCACCCGGAGCGGCTCCACGCGGGGACCGGAGCCCGATGCGGGCCCGACCCCGACGACTGAGATCTTCCCCGCCGCCCACGGCTGAGCCGGGCCAGACAGCGTGGTCCGCCCGGCGCCGAGCTTTAGGTCCAGATCAGAACCCGAATCCTTAGTCCCCGCCTTTAGGTGGACCGAGACCCCCCGTTCCACATTTGGGCATCGGCCGGTCCTTTCGGATAATATTGACGTCGAAGTTGAAAACCATCGCTTCGAGTTCCCGGACATCACGGAGGTGGTCATGGCCAAGAACGTTGTCGACTTTCCCGTCTTTGACGCGGACAACCACATGTACGAGACGACGGACGCGTTCACGAAGTTCCTCCCCAAGGAGTACGACGGCCTGGTCAAGTACGTCCAGGTCAACGGACGCACCAAGATCGCCGTCCGCAACGTCATCTCGGACTACATCCCGAACCCCACTTTCGAGGTGGTCGGGCGACCCGGTGCCCAAGAGGCCTATTTCAAGGAGGGCAACCCCGAGGGCAAGTCTCGGCGTGAGCTGATCGGCGAGGCGATGCGCTCACCCGAGGGCTTTTTCTCCCCCGAGCCTCGTCTCAAGATCATGGACGAGCTCGGGATCGACCGCGCGCTCATGTGGCCGACGCTGGCCAGCCTGCTCGAGGAGCGCCTGGCCGACGACCCGAAGGCGACCCACGCCGTCGTGCACGCCTTGAACCAATGGATGCTCGAGCAATGGACCTTCAACTACGAGGGCCGCATCTTCCCGACTCCGATCATCACGCTCCCCATCGTGAGCGAAGCCATCAAGGAGCTGGAGTGGGTAGTCGAGCGCGGCGCCAAGATCATCCTCGTCCGCCCGGCGCCGGTGCCCGGCTACGAGGGACGCCGCTCGTTCGCGCTGCCAGAGTTCGACCCGTTCTGGGAAAGGGTGGCCGAATTCGACGTCGCGGTCGGCATGCACGCGTCGGATGACGGGCTCATCCGCTACTACGACCAGTGGGAGGGACGGCGCGGCGGCGAGCTCCTCCCGTTCGCGGGTGGCAAGAGCGCCTTTTCGGACATCGCGCACACGCAGAGCCGCGGCATCTTCGACACCGTGGCCTCCCTCATCGGGCACGGCATGCTCACGCGGCACCCGACGCTACGGATCCTGCCCGTCGAGAACGGTTCCGCCTGGGTGCGTCCGATCGTCGACGCGCTCACCATCTCCTACGCGCGTGAGCCCGCCATCTACGACGAGGACCCCCTGATGGTGCTCAAGCGAAACATCTGGGTCCATCCGTTCCATGAGGACGACCCGATCGGCCTGATCAATCTGATTGGAGCCGATCGCGTGGTGTTCGGATCCGACTACCCCCACATCGAGGGCATGGCCGAGCCGCTCACGTACGTGAAGGAACTCGACGGTCTGCCCCACGAGGACGTGGCCAAGGTCATGGGTGGCAACCTGGCCGAGGTCATGAAGGTTCCCTTCGCGGCCTGAGCGAAACCGCTCTTCATCCCTCGTCATCCCGGCCCGGGCCGGATTGATTGACACCTTGGGCTATACGATGTAAACCCTGAGCTATACGTCGCAGGACGGGGGCTTCCTCGCGGCAAGGGAGGGATCAATGATGCTGGTACCAGCACGCTCCGGGGTCACGCCGAGACGCCGTTCGAGCCGGTCCAGAGGCGGGGACGGGTGCGCGTTGTCGTCCCGTGACCGACGACGTGGCTGAGCTCACGGTGGAGCGCATCGCGCAGGAGTCCCTGCGCGTGGTCGACGAGCACGGGGTGTCCGGGTTCACCATGCGGGCCGTGGCTGAACGGCTGGGTGTCACGCCCATGGCGCTCTACCACCACGTCGACGACAAGGCCGGGCTGGTCGCCCTGCTGGTGGACGAAGTGATCCGTGGCCAAACGTTGCCCGCCCCCACCGGTGCGTGGCGCGACGACCTGTGGGAGTTGGCCCATTGGATGCGCGAGGTCACCCGGGCCCACCCGGCCGTGGGCAAGTTGCGCAACGACTACGACGTGTGGACCTCGGCGATCTTCCCCATGACCGAGCGCTGGCTCAGCGTGTGGCAGCAGAGCGGCCTCGACCTCGACGCGGCCATGTTCGCCGCGGCAGCCAGTAGCACCGCGATCATCGGCTTCGTCGAGCAGGAGCTCATCCAGGAGACGTCGACGCCACCGACCGACGCCGTGCTGGCATCGTTTCCGAACGCCCGGTTCGCTTTCAGCGTCGAGCGCGACGTCGCCAAGGAGTTCGAGCTGGTCGTGCGCGCGCTCATCGAAGGGCTGTTCACCTCGCTGGCCGATGGCGACGAAAGCCGCCCCCCCAAGCCCAAGGACCGGCGCCGTGCCTGAGGGGACCCTGCGCCAGGGGCCGCGACCACTTTCGACCATTCGGCGCGTATCGTGCTCCGGTTCGTCGGGCATCGTCCTGCGCCGATCCGGTCCGTCAGATCTGACCTACCTGGGCGCACGTCGTCCAGACCACCAACGTGTGGCAAACAGAAAGGGAACCCATGCGTAAGGCACTTGCGGCTCTGGCCATCCTCCTGATACCGATCACTCTGCTGTCGCAGGCGGTCGCGCTCGGCTCGGCCGGAGCGGCAGAGTCGGGACAGGGCGTCACCCCCTCGACCATCACCATCGGCATCACCTACCCCGACGTCGCGGCGATCCGGAACCTGATCAACGTCGACCCGGGCGACTACGTGGCGGCCTACACCGCGCTGATCGACCAGATCAACGCCGCCGGCGGGATCAACGGTCGCAAGATCGTGCCTGACTTCGCCGCCGTCGACCCCCTCGGTACGGCGGGCGCGGCCACCGCGTGCTCGCAGCTGACCGAGGACGACAAGGTGTTCGTGGCCATGGGCTTCTTCCAGGCGGTGGACACCGCCTGCTACGTGCAGACCCATAACACGCCCATCATCGGCGCCTCGCTGTCGGCGTCGCAGGCCGCCGTCGCCCAGGCACCGTGGTTCAACCCCCAGATCTCCGACAGCGATCTCATCCCCAAGGAGATGGCTATCTTCAAGCAGGAGGGCGCGTTCACCGGCAAGAAGGTGGGCGTGGTCGGGACGTCGGCCGACTCCGTCGAGATGGCCCTGGTCGGCCCCGCCCTCCAGAAACTGAAGGTGGACGTCGTGCAGACGGCCGTCAACTCCGTACCGGACACCGACACGGCGGCGCAGGTCGCCGAGTACGGCACCATCGCCCAGAAGTTCCAGTCGTCGGGGGTGAACCTGGTCGTGGCCGTGGGGAACTCGGGCAACGGGTGGCCTTCTGGGCTCCAGCAGAACCAGAGCACCTACATGCCGCGGTTCATCGCCACCGACTACATCGACCTGGACGCCTACACGTCCAACAAGGCCGGTCACTCCAACGCCATCCTCAAGGACGTGCTGACGGCCGGCTACACCCCTCCGGCCAACGTCACCTGGGACGACCCGGCCATGAAGAAGTGCGTCGCCACCATCTTGAAGGCCAATCCGACCGACAACATCAACAACCCGGTCACGGCCTCGTCCACCACCCCGGTCACCTGGACCGCGCCCGAGGTGGCCTGCCAGCAGATGGCGCTCTTCACCGACATCGTGAAGGCCGCCGGGAAGACGCTGAACAACCAGACGTTCCTCAAGGGCGGGCAGTCCCTCACCGACGTCACCATTCCCGGTGGCGGAGGGACCTACAACTTCTCGCACGGTCACAACGACGGTGACGGACCGGTGTTCGTGTACACCTGGAGCCCGTCGGCCAACAACCTGGTCCTGAAGCTGACCTCGGGCTAGGTCGACACGATGGCGACGCCGGCCGTCCCCGGCGCCCCGTACAGCTGGCTGTAGCCGACGCGGGGTGTGCCGGGGACCTGGCGGTCGCCGGCCGCGCCCCGCAGTTGCAGCACCAGCTCGTGCACCTGGCGCAGGCCGGAGGCGCCGATGGGCTCCCCGTTGGCGATGAGCCCGCCGTCGGTGTTGACCGGGAGGCTTCCACCGATCTCGGTGGCCCCTTCGGCCAGGAGGGCCTCCTGTTCGCCGTCCTTGCAGAACCCGTTCTCGGCCATATGGATCACCTCGGCCCCGGCGTCGGTGTCCTGTAACTGCACCACGTCGACGTCCTCCGGCCCAAGGCCGGCCATGGCGTAGGCCGCCCGCGACGCGTCGACGGTCGGGGCGTCGGCCCGCTCCAGCGGGAGCCACGGGCTGTGCACCTCGAAGGCGCCCAGGCGCCGCGTCCGCACCACCGAGGCCTTCAGGCAGATCGGCGTGGACGTGAAGCGGTGCGAGATCTCGGCCCGGCACAGCACCACCGCCGCCGCGCCCTCGTCGGGTGCGCAGAACATGTACTGGGTCAGCGGGTCGTTCACCATGGGCGACTCGAGGATCTGCTCCTCGCTGAGCGGCTGGCGCCGGAAGGCGTCGGGATTCAGAGCGCCGTTGCGGTAGTTCTTGGCCGCCACCCGGGCCAGTGTCCGGGGGCTGATGTCGAAGTCGTGCATGTAGCGCTGGATCTTCATGGCGAAGAACTTCGGCGTCAGGAACAGCCCCGTCTCGCCGTACCAGCTCGGTACGCCGTACTGGACGGGGTCGGCGGCGAAGGCCCCCGGCAGGTGTTTGTCCATGCCGATGGCCATGCCGAGGTCGTACTCGCCGAGCCGGAGGGTGTTGGCCGCCTGGGTCAGCGCGCTGGCCGCCGTGGCGCACCCGTTGTAGACGTCGGTGAAGGGGAGCCCGGTCAGCCCCAGGAAGTTCACCACGGCGTCGGGGTTGTCCACCTCGTAGCTGCCACCGAACGCGAACTGCACGTCCTTCCAGGTGATCCCGGCGTCCTGCAGCGCCAGTCGGACCGCCTTGGCCGCCATCTCAATGGCGGACACGCCGGCGAACCGGCCGAAGGGATGGCGGCCCACCCCGATGATGGCGACGTCGTTCATGCTCTGCTCCTCCTCAGTTCTCGGCGACCGGGCGGAAGGCGTAGGTCAGGACCTCGGTCCCGTCCTCGTCGCTGGCGAAAGGCACCACGGTGAGTTCCATCGGCATGCCGATGCGCAGCTCCTGGTCGACGTCGCCGGCCAGGCGCGCTTCAATGCGGCCCTCCGGCAGCTCAATGAACCCCACCCCGTAGGGCACGAACTCGTCCGCAGGTTCCCGCCCGATGTAGGGCGGGTTCTTGGGCTGGAAGCGCTGGCGGGTCCACGTCCACAGCGTCCCCGTTCGCGACAGGAGGGTGGGCGTGACCGCGTCGCCGCCGCAGCTGGGGCAGGCGTCCTGAGCCGGGAAGGTGATGAAGGCGCAGCTCTCACAGCGCGAGGCGTGCACCCGCGGCTCGGGGGTTGGCCATTCGAACAAGCCTTCGGCCACGCGGCGTTGTGCGCTCATGCAGAGCTCCTCTCAGCCCGTCATCTTTCTGAAGTCCCAGCTCACGATCTTGTCCGGGGTGACCCGGAGCCAGGCGTGCCGGCCGTCGTGGTGGACGCGCCCGCCGGCGTACTTGTCGGCGAAGATCCGTTCGGGCGTCTCGAGCGCGGGAACCGGCTCGCCTGTCCTCGGTACCTCGCCCACCACCTCGACCACGCCCCGGAGCTCCAGGCCGCGCAGCTCGGTGAACTCCCGGCCGGCGTCGACGATGACGCTGACCCGGTTGTCGCGCTGCAGGTCGGCCCAGCGTTGGCTGCGCACGATGGACGTCAGCCACAGCGACGTGCCGTCCCAGGCGAACCACAATGGCGTCACGTGCGGAGAGCCGTCCCCGCCGATGCTGGCCACGCGGCAGGTGCGCTCCTCGGCTAGGAAGGCGTCACGCTCCTCGGTCGACATGGCCACCTTGTGGCCCCGGCGTTGCTCTCTCATCTGGCCTCCGACCTACGGTCCGAACGTGCGGCACGTCGCCACGACGCACAGGCGGTCCTCGTTCCCGGCATCGTCCACCTCGACGCGTCCGAGCCCATCGCGCATGTCGGCCTGGGCCACGGCGGGGCCGACACGCACCGGTTGCAGGTAACGCAGGTCGAGCGAGGCCAGCGTGTCGCCGGGGGTGAGGGACAGCGCCGCCTCCTCCGCCGCCAGCGCGATCAGGCCGCCGTTCAGCGTGTTCGACGCGTTCAGGGACTCGTCCGAACGGGCCAGCACCGCCTCGCCGGGCGCCGTGCGCGTGCACCCGGCCCGTTCGGCGAACGGGACGGACAGCCGCGTCCTCACCGGTGGTCCGGGTCGGTCCACGCTGAGCGGGGTCTCGAAGGTCAACCGCGCGTCGGGGGCGGGCATGAACGAGGCGGCGGCGAAGCCGATGGCCTCGCCGTCTTCGGTCGTGAAGTCGACGCTGGCCACGAAGACCGAGCGGCCCGACTTCACGATCCTCGCCTGGCCCACGAGGACACCGGCGCCGGGCGGCGGCACGTAGAGGTGGACGTCGAGCTCCAGCGTGACCGGGACGCGCGGATGGATAGTGGACGCCGCCAGCGTGCCGGCCATGATGTCGGCCCAGATCGCCAGGATGGAGATGCGTAGGCGATCCGTTCCCGGGACGTGCATCTCGGGGACGATCGCGGCCGAGCCGCGCAGTGAATCCCCGGCGCGGGTCATCGTCCACCCCAGGTCCTGGAGGACGTGTCGCCGCTCGCCCGCGCCGGGCTCGCCGTTCACCGTTGTGGTCACAGTGCTCTCATCTCGCATGCCAGCGCCGGACAGCGCCGGTGCTTACATCCGGCCGAGCAGGAAGCCGGCCGCGGCGGCGGCCGGCGGGAACGATTCGGTGATCCCCGAGCTGACATAGCCGACGTCGCTGATCAGCGTCTGACCCGAAATGGCGGCCGCCGCATCGCTGCACAGGAACACCAGCGGGTAGGCCTGCTCGAGCGGCGTGGAGGCCTCGATCCCCGTCTCCTCGCGGAAGTCGGCGCCGAAGCCCAGCCACATCTCCGCGTTGGCCTGCGCCAGCGGGGTGTCGGTCGGCCCGGGGCAGATGGCGTTGATGCGGATGCCCTGCTTGAGCAGCCCGAACGCCTCCCGGGCCACGTAGCCGCACACGGCCTGCTTGGAGTGGTAGTAGTCGGCCCAGCCGTGCTCAATGGCCCAGGCCGAGGCCGAGTCGAAGTCGGGCGTGTCCAGGTACTCCTTCACGGTGGCCCAGTCGGCCTCCCAGCCGAGGCCGGCCGCCGAGGAGATGAAGCCGATGGCCGATCCCCGCGGCAGCATGCCGCCGGCCAGCATGCGCTGAATCAGGTGGCGGTGCCCGGCGAAGTTGATCTTCTCGATGTTGGGCGTGCCGTCGGCCACTCCCGCGCAGGCCATCAGCGCGTGCACGGGGCCACCGCACTCGTCGACCGCCTTGTCGATGGAGTCTTTCTCGCCCAAGTTGACGTGGATGGCCTTGGCGCCGGGCAGCTTCACCTCGGCGAAGTCCATGACCACGACCTCGGCCCCGGCGTCCTGAGCCAGTTCCGCCGCGGCGGCACCCATGCCGGTCGCGCCGCCGACCACCAGCACGCGCTTGTTTTCGTAGCGAAATGCGTCGAACGTTCCCATCAGTTTCCTCCTGATAAATAGGCGATTGAAAAACGGGCGAAAGGCGTGATCGTCACCCGACGACCGAGCGGACCTTGAGGTCCACGATGGTATCCCAGTCGATTCCGAGCTCGGCCAGGATGTCGTCGCCGTGTTCGTTGAATTCGGGCGACCGGCCGGCGGGTGCGGCCTCGCCGCCGAACTGCACCGGCGCCGCGACGAGCTGGAAGGGTGTGCCCGACGCCGTGGTGCAGTCCTGCATGTACCCGTTGGCCGCCACCTGCGGGTCGACCGTGGCGGCCTCGAGCGTGTCCTGCACGACGCACCACTGCCCGGTGAAGTCGGCCAGCCGCTCGCGCCATTCCGTCAGCGGCCGCTCGGCGAACGCCGCCTCCATCAGCGCCTGGGCGTCCGCCGTGTTCTCCATGAGCGACTCGTGGTCGGCAAAGCGCGGGTCGGTCGCCGCCTCGGGCCGGCCCACCAGCTCGCACAGCTCGCCCCAGTAGCGGGTGGCCTGCAGGCAGCACAGGGACAGCTGGCGCTCGTCCTTCGTCTCGTAGTTGCGCACGAGCGGGTTGAGTCGCGGTGCGTTGGAGGGAGGCCCGTGCCAGGGCCGGTTGAGCAGGATCGAGAGTGCGTAGGCCTGACCCATGGCCCACATGCCCGAGCTGAGGAGCGACACGTCGACGGTGGTCGCCTCACCGGTGCGCTCGCGGTGGAAGAGCGCGCCCATGATCCCGCCGGCGATGGTCATGGCGCCGATGGAGTCGCCGAAGCCCGGCCCGGGCGGCCCCGGCATCAGGTCCTGGTCGGCCGGCTTGACGCCCAGCGCCACCCCGGCCCGGTACCAGAACGACAGGGCGTCGTAGGAGCCTTTGTCGGCGTCGGGCCCGCGCTCGCCCTGCCCCGTGCCCGCCACGTAGATGATGTTCGGGTTGTGGGCGCGGATGTCTTCGAGCTCGATCTTGAGCTTCTTGCGTACCCGCGGCAGCTTGTTGATCAGGAACACGTCGGCGGTCTTCGAGAGCTTGTAGAGGATCTCGAGGCCTTCGGGTGATCCGAGGTCGAGGGCGAGGCTGCGCTTGCCGCGATTCGAGTGCTCCATCAGGGGGTGGACGTCGCCCGTGAGCGGCATCACGCCGGTGGCGGCCAGGCCGCGCATGGCGTCGCCGCGTTCGGTCGGCTCGATCTTGATGATCTCGGCCCCCCAGTCGGCCAGGAGGGCCGAGGCCGCCGGCACGAACGTCTGCTCGGCCACTTCCAGGACGCGTACGCCCTTCATCACCGCGGTCGCGCTCACCGCAACCCTCCCTCTGACCTTGACATCGACGTCGATATTAGACGGGTGCCACCTCGAGCACCACCTTGCCCACGGCCCGGCCCTCGGCCACGTAGGCCAGGGCGGCCGCTGCCTCTTCCAGCCCGAACGTGGCCCCGATCAGGGGCTCAGCCTTGCCCGCGGCCAGCAGGTCCAGGAGCTCGGCGTCGTTGCGCACCATCTCGTCCCCGCGGTGCAGGGCGAAGTCGCGGAATTGGAACCCGAGGACGTGCACGCCCTTCAGGAGCACCAAATTAAGAGGTATACGAGGGATGGTCCCCGAGGCGTAGCCGACGGTGACGAAGCGCCCGTCGTAGCGCAGGGTCCGCAACGCCGGCTCGGCCAGATCGCCCCCGATGGGGTCGATCACCACGTCGGCGCCGTCGGGGAGCGCGTCGCGCAGCGCCTGACGCAGGTCGCCCGATCCGTGCTGAATCAGGCGCTCGGCGCCGCACGCCTTGGCCGCCTGCAGTTTCTCGGGCGACGAGGCCACCGCCGTGACTGTGGCGCCCATCACTGCGCCAAGCTGCACCGCCGCCGTGCCGACTCCGCCGCCGGCCCCCAGCACGATCAGCTCGTCACCGGGTGCCAGTGCGGCCACGGAGCGCAGCACGTGGTAGGCCGTTTTGTAGGCCACACCGAAGGAGGCTGCCACGCGGTCGTCCACGTCGGGCGGTGTCCGCGTCAGCGAGCCCGTGCCCACGACCACTTCCTCGGCGAAGGCGCCGATGAAGGTGGAGCCGAACACCCGGTCGCCGATGGCGAAGCCAGTCACGCCGTCGTCCACCTCCACCACCACACCGGCGAACTCGCTGCCCGGGATGAAGGGTGTCGGCGCCTGCATCTGGTACTGGTTCGCCACGACGAGGACGTCGGGGAAGTTCAACGCGGCGACGGAGATGCGCACGCGCACCTGGCCGGCACCGACATCGGGCACCGGGAGGTCCTCGACCACCACGACCTCGGGGCCGCCGTAGGTGCGGCACAGCGCGGCGCGCACGCCGGCTCAGTCCGTGCCGGACGTGGCGAGCACCGCGTAGTCTGTCGACTCGGCCAACTCCGCCGCCCCCGCCATGAGGTCGAGCACGATGGGCCCGAACGCCACCAGCTTCTCGTCGTCGCCCGCCCGCTGGAAGCCCTGCTCGAGCACGACGGCCAGCTTCCACTTGGCCAGCACGCAGTAATAGTCGATGTCGTCGACCTGGCGGCCCGATGTCTTGGCGTAGTGGGCCAGGACCTCGTCGCGCGACGGCATGCCGGTCATGTCGACGTAGCCGCCCTGGCGGTCCTCGTCGCTCGTCGTGTCCTCGGGCCACGACTGCACGACCCACCCCAGGTCCAGCTTGGGGTCGCCCACCGTCCCCATCTCCCAGTCCACGATGGCGGCCAGGCGGGCCGGGCCGCCGTGCTTGAACATCACGTTGGCGAACTGGTAGTCGCCGTGCATGATGCCCGAGATGTAGTCGATGGGACGGTGCGCCCGCAGCCAGGCCGCCGCCTCGTCGAAGCCGGGCAGCTCGCGCCCCTTGATGCGCTCCAAGAACGCGGTCCAGCGGTCGACCTGGCGCTCGTGGAACCCCTCGGGTCGTCCCAGGTCCGCCAGTCCCTTGGCCTGCCAGTCCACGTTGCCCAGCCGTGCGATGCCCTCGACCAGCTGGAGGGCCAGCCCGCCCCGCTGCTCCAGGTCGGTGTCGAAAGGCGGCGGCCACTGCCGCCGGGTGGACATGGGGGACCAGCCGTCGACGAAGCCCATCAGGTAGAAGGTGCGACCGAGCACTGCCGGGTCTGTGCAGACAGCGATGGCCTCGGTGTGCGGGACGTCCGTCCCGGTCAGGGCGTCGATGATGCGCCACTCGCGCAGGATCCCCTCGTCGCGCGACGCCGGTGCGCTGGGCGGCGGGATGCGCATGGCGCAGTGCAGGTCGCCCCGGCGCAGCTCGTAGATCTCGTTCTGGCTGCCGCCCGAGATGTAGTGGTGCTCCAACGGTGCACCGACCCCCAGGCCCTGCGCGTCCAGCCAGGCCGTCAGCTTTCCGACGTCCGCGATAGTGGGCGCCGGGCCGCCGAAGAGGGCCTCTTCCGTCGTGCTCACAGGTTCCCCACCTCCAGTTCGAGGTACTCGGCGAACTTGGCCCGGGCCGCCTCCTGGCGCTTGGGCAGCCACTGCGTCGGCCAGATGTCGTCGCTCGGCTTGTAGTCGCGCAGCACCTGGCGGGCCACCGTGATCTTGTGCACCTCGGTCGGGCCGTCGGCCAGGCCCATGACGCCGGCACCGTGGATCATGCCGAAGAACGGCATCTCGTTCGTTGTCCCGAGCGCGCCGTGCACCTGCATGGCGCGCCAGGCGATGTCGTGCAGCACCGTCGGCATGACCACCTTGGCCGTGGCGATGTCCTTGCGCACCCGCTTGTAGTCGTTGTACTTGTCGATCTCCCAGGCCGTGTAGAGCACGAACAGGCGGAACTGGATCAGCTGGGCATACGAGTCGGCGATGTAGCCCTGCACGAATTGCTTGTCCGCCAGCAGGCTGCCCTGCGTCTCGCGGCTCAGCGCGCGCTCGCACATCATGTCGATCGCCTTCTGCGCCATGCCGATGGTGCGCATGGCGTGGTGGATGCGGCCGCCGCCGAGGCGGGTCTGGGCGATCACGAAGGCCTGCCCGTCGCCGCCGAGGAGGGCTTCCTCTGGCACACGCACGTCCTCGTAGTGGATGAGCGCGTGCGAGCCCTCGTTGACTCGCTCGCCGTAGAGGCCCACGTTGCGCACGATGTTCACGCCGGGCGTGTCCGTCGGCACCAGGAACATCGACATGCCCTTGTACGGGCTGATCTCGGGGTTGGTCACCGCCATCACGATGAGGAACGACGCCGTCCTCGCGTTGGACGAGAAGAACTTCCAGCCGTTGATGACCCACTCGTCACCGTCCTTCTCGGCCCGGGTCTTGAAGAGCGTGGGGTCGGCGCCGGCGTGCGGCTCGGTCATGGAATAGCTGGAGAAGCACTCGCCGTTGAGCAGTGGCATCAGGTAGCGCTCCTTCTGCGCGTCGGTGCCGTAGTGGGCGATGATCTCCGCGTTGCCGGTGTCGGGAGCCTGGCAGCCGAAGACGATGGGCGCCCACGATGAGCGCCCGAGGATCTCGTTGAGCAGGGCCAGCTTCAACTGGCCGTAGCCCTGACCGCCCAGCTCGGGCCCGAGATGCGTGGCCCACAGGCCCTGGCGACGCACCTCCTCCTTCAGCGGGTCGATCGCCTCGCGCCGCTTGCCCTCGAGCGGCGTGAATTGCAGATGGGGAAAGGCCAGGTCGAGCGGCTCGACCTCCTCCCGCACGAACTGGTCGGCCCAGTCCAGCTTCGTCTGGTACTCGGGATCGGTTTCAAAGTCCCACGCCATGTGCGCCCTCCCTGACTCGTCCGTGCAAGAATAGGATTCTGACTATCAAGAACGCAATACCGACCACCGAGGCCGAGCCCACGGAGATTGCCGCCGGCTACGGGACGGACGTCGCCGGGCGCATCGTGCGCCGCAGCCTGGCCAAACGGGAGAGCGAGTACGCCGGCGAGGTGCGGCGCCTGCTCGATGCCGCGCTCGACCTCATGCACCAGCACGGCACCACCTCGCGCCCCCGGGTGGCCGACATTGTGGCGGCCGCCGGCCTCTCCAACGACGCCTTCTACCGGCACTTCCCCTCTAAGGACGCACTGGTCACCGCCATCCTCGAGGACGGTGGCGAGCGCCTGCGCGGCTACCTCGACCACCAGCTGGCCAAGGAGAAGTCGCCCGAGGCCAAGGTCCGCCGCTGGGTCGCCGGCGTGCTGGCCCAGGCCGACACCGACATCGCCGCCACCACGCTGGCCGTGCTCTGGAACGGCAGCGGCGCCGACGGCGGCCTGGCCGCCGGCCGCCACTTCGCCAGCGCGCCCGTCGCCTCCCTCCTGCACGAGCCCTTCACCGCCCTGGGCAGCGAGACACCCGAGCTGCATGCCGCCCTGGCCGCGCACGCCACGTTCGGCCTGCTCTCGGACTGCGTCTGGAAGCGCGTCGAGGCCACGCGGGCCGAGGTCGATCGTGTCACCGCGTTCTGCCTGCGTGCCGTCTCACGCTGACCATCCGGTCCTGGCCGCCGCGTCGCTCCGCCGGACCCGGACCGGCGGTGTCCGTCTTCGCCGTTGACCGGTTCGGTATTCACGTCGTAGTCTGACACCAATTCCGGACTCGGGAATGGGTGGAGGCACAGGTGAGCGACGTCTACTACGACCAATACAACGTCGAGATCAACGCAGATCCCTATCCCGTCTACCGGCGGCTCCGCGAGGAGGCGCCGATCTACTACAACGAGGAGCTCGACTTCTTCGCCGTCAGCCGGTTCGAGGACGTCGAGAAGGGGCTGCTCGACGCCCAGACGTACATCTCCGGCAAGGGCGCCATTCTCGAGGTGATCAAGGCCGACATCCAGATTCCCCCGGGTGTGATCATCTTCGAGGATCCGCCCACGCACACGATTCACCGCCGCCTCCTGTCGCGCGCCTTCACCCCGCGGCGGGTCGCCGAGCTCGAGCCGAAGATCCGCGAGTTCTGTGCCCTCAGCCTCGATCCTCTGGTCGGTGTCGATCGCTTCGACTTCATCGCTGATCTCGGGTCCCAAATGCCGATGCGGGTGATCAGCATGCTCCTCGGGATACCGGAGAGCGATCAGGAAGCGGTGCGCGACCACGTCGACGCCAACCTCCGGACCGACGAGGGCAAGCCGATGAAGGTCACGGAGAACTTCGTCACCGGCGCCATGTTCGCCGACTACGTCGACTGGCGGGCCGACCACCCGTCCGACGACATCATGACGGAGCTGCTCAACGTCGAATTCACCGACGAGACGGGCGCGGTCCGGAAGTTGACCCGAACCGAGTTGCTGACCTACCTCGAGGTCCTGGCCGGCGCCGGGAACGAGACGACGACCCGTCTGATCGGATGGACGGCCAAGGTCTTGGCGGACCATCCGGACCAACGGGCTCAGCTCGTCGCCGATCGCTCGCTCATCCCGAACGCCATCGAGGAGGTCCTGCGGTTCGAGTCACCCGCGCACCACGTGGGGCGGTACATCGCCCGTGAGGACCTCACGGTGCGTGACGTGACCGTCCCGGCCGGGAGCGTGATGCTCTTCCTCCTCGCCTCGGCGAACCGCGATGACCGCCGCTTCGCCGACGGTGACTCGTTCGACATCCGTCGCAGCGAAGGCCGACACCTCACGTTCGGCAACGGCATCCACCTCTGCATGGGCGCCGCGCTCGCCCGCATGGAGGGGTGCATCGCCCTCGACGAGGTGCTCTCCCGCTTCCCGGAATGGGACATCGATCTCGACCAGGCCCGCCTGTCCCCGACGTCGACCGTTCGGGGCTGGGAGACGTTGCCGGCCATCCTGAACTAGGTGATGCGGACGATGGCGGTGTCCCAGACGCCGGGCCCGCGCTCCTACGACAGTCCGCTGCGCCGCCAACGCGCGGTCGAGACCAGGGAGCGGATTCTCGAGGCGGGGTGCCGGTTGCTCCAGAAGTCCTCCGTCAGGGACTGGCACTCGCTCACCATCCGAGGCGTGGCCGATCAGGCCGGCGTCAACGAGCGCACGGTGTACCGGTACTTCGGGAACGAGCGTGGCCTCCGCGACGCCGTGATGCATCGGCTGGAGCAGAAGGCCGGAATCCACCTGGAAGGAATGGGAGTCGACGACATCGCCGACGTCGCGGCCCGCATCTTCGACCACGTGTCGTCCTACCCGCTCAGACCGAAGCCTCCTCTGGACCCCACCCTGACGGACGCCAACGTCCGCCAACGCCAGGCCCTCTTCGGGGCGATCGAGCCCTTGACCGCCGAGTGGTCGTTGCCGGACCGCCGATCTGCGGCCGCGCTGCTCGACGTCCTGTGGAGCGTGGCCACCTACGAGCGCCTGGCCTCCGATTGGGAGATGGGCCACGACGAGGCCGTCCGGACGGCCTCGTGGGCCATCGGCGTGGTCCGGGACGCCATTCGCAACGGGCAGCGGCCCACCTCGTAGTCCTCTGGCGCACCACCCGCCGTGGTGATGCGCCGGCCTACACCACCTCGACCTCGTTCTTGCCGGACCGCCCGCGCCGGCGCTCCTGGCGCGATCCGACTTCCTCAATGAGCTCGTTCGAGTGTTCGACGTCGAATTCGTTCCCGCTCGCCCGCAACTGAGCCAGCAGCTCGATGAGTTGGCCTCGCTGCGGTTCGGACAGGCCGATTCGTTCGTACACGATCGAGTTCAGGTCTTGGGTCGCGTCCGTGACGGCCCGTTGGCCGCGTGGCGTGATCACGGCGAGCGTCGTGCGGGCGTCCGATGGATGGGGCACCCGACGGACGAGCTTGTCGTGTTCCAGGCGGTCGATGATGTCCGTGACCGTGGCCGGTGGGATGCGCAGCGACTTGCTGATCCAGCTCAGGGTCAATGACGTTTCGGGATCCGTGGCCAGCCAGGCCAGCACCTCGTAACGGGCGAACGTGAGGTCGTGGTCCCGCATCACGTGGTTCACCTGATCGTTGAGCAGCTGGTAGGAGCGCAGGATCGCCGTGAACACCGCCATGCCGGAGGCCGCCTCGGGGTCCCAGCGCTCCAGCCAGACACGACGCGACGCTTCGACGACGTCGAAGGGGGCGGCCTGGAAGCCCATCCGGCCAGAATACGGCGCCGGCGAACCGTTCTCAGGCTTCCGCGACGAGCGAGCCACCGATGATCCCCTCCGTTTCGAGCACGTCGATCTCCGACCGGGTCAGGCCGAGGCCGCTCAGGAGCTCCTCATTGTGCTCACCCAGAAGCGGCGCGTGCCGTTGGTGCAGGCGGGCCGGGCCGGGCGAAAACCTCATCGGAAGCGTGCTGTAGCGCGACGTTCCGATCACCGGGTGGAGCACCTCTTCGAAGAAGGCGCGGGACTGGAGTTGCGCGAGCTCGGGCTGCCGGTGGGGCTGGATCACTCTTCCGACCGGCACACCGACCTGCCAGAGGCTCTCCACGATCACGCTGGCCGGTCGATCACGGCACCAGGCCCCGAGGAACTCGTCAAGCCGGTCGTGGTCGCGTCGACGCCCTTCTGCCGTCGCCAGGGTGGGGTCGGCGGCCCAGTCCGGCTCGCCCAACGCCCGGCGGAGGGACATCCATTGCTCGTCGGTGGCCACCGCGATGGCCACCCAGGCGTCGTCACGGCCGTCCTCGTCGGGCCCGGCCGCCTGATAGAGGTTCTGCGGCGCCGCGCAGGGCCCCCGGTTGCCGTCTCGGGCCAGAACCGCCCCGTACGCCGAGAACTCAATTGGTTGCTCGGCCGCGACGTTGACCGCGGCGTCGACCATCGCGGTTTCCACGAGTCCGCCTTCGCCCGTGCGGTCACGGTGTTCGAGGGCGAGCATCAGCCCGAAGAGCGCGTGGAGCCCCGCGTTGGGGTCACCGATGCAGTACGGCTCGAACGGAAGGAGGTCGGGATGGCCGGTCAGCCAGGTGAGCCCCGAGGCATCCTCAATCACGAAGGCGAAGGCGGCCTCGTCACGCCACGGTCCCTCGAGGCCGAACCCCGGCATCCGGAGCATGATCAGATCCGGACGATCGGCCCGGAGCGTCTCGTAATCGAGACCCAATTGGTCCAGCACGCGCGGGGTGTAGTTCTCAATGATCACGTCGCACGTTCCGACGAAGCGACGCACGAGGTCGATGCCTCGCGGCTCGCGGAGGTCGATGGTCAAGCTCTTCTTGTTGGTGTTGAGCGCGGCAAAGATCGGGCCCCGCTCCCAGTAGCGATCCTCCGTTTGCGGGACCCCACCGACCAGGCGGGCGCCGTCGGGCCGGGCCGACGATTCGAGGTGGATCACCTCGGCGCCCAGGAGCGCCAGCACGTGACCGGCGAGTGGGCCCGCCCAGTACGACGTCATGTCGAGGACCCGCAGCCCCTCGAAACGGAGAGCCGACCTATCACCTGCGTGGCGCTCAGCGCGGGGCTCACGCGTCAGGGCGCCGTCGATCGGCATCTCCCCCAGGCTGGGAGCGGGCTCGGGCGGACGGAGGTGCGCCGCGCCGAAGCGGAACGGCGGGCCCGGGTTCGCCGCCCCATCCCGCGGGTTGGCGATGAAGGTTCTCCGCTCTTGGAAGTGCTCGAACGTCGTGATGTTCGAGCCGTTGGCGATCGGCGCGTTGGGGATCCGGAACGCTGAGGCCAGTTCGAGCACCTCGTCAACGGTTCGCCCGGCGATCCAGGCGTCAATGATGGGCGCCAGCTTCGTCCGGTCGAGGAAGAGCGAGCGGTCCTCCATCCATTCGGGATGGTCGACCATGACGCAGAAGTCGAGCCACTGCTGCCCCGTCCCGCACCCCAGCCCGACGAGCCCGTCCTTGCCGGCGCCGACGCCCGGGGTGGGGATGAACCGGCGGCGGCGCATGGGCCGTCCGAGCTGGTCGTTGAACGTCACCGGGTAGTAGGTCAGGCACATGGCCAGCGCCTCGAGCATCGACACGTCGACGAGCTGACCGCTCAGATCCTGGCGACGGATCGCGGCCAGGGTCCCGATGGCGCAGAAGACCCCTGAGAGCCATTCGCCGACCTGACCACCGACGTGCACCGGTGCCCGGTCGGGCAGCCCCCGCGCCAGCCCGACGATCCCTCCCGACCACGCCTGCAGGGTGAACTCGGTGGCGGCCTTGTCACTCCACGGCCCCTCCAGGCCGAACGGGGTGATCGAAGAGACGATCAGGTGAGGGTGGCGCTGAAAGATTTCGCGGGGCTCCAGGGAAGCCTGTGTGGCAACGGGCGATCCAGGGGACCAGACGGCGGCGTCCGCCGAGGCCAGGAGCTGGTGCAGCGAGGCCAGATGGTCGGCGTTCTCCTCGTCGACGACCACGCTCCGCTTCGACGCGGCGAGGAAGTTGAAGAGCGCGCCATCGGAGCCGGCGGGGATGGCCGCGCCGGAGGCCGACCAGTGGCGCAACGGATCACCGGCGGGTGCCTCGACCTTGATGACCTCGGCGCCGGCGTCGGCCAGCAGTTTGGTGCAGTACGCGCCCCCGATCCACGTCGACAGATCGACGACGCGGAGCCCGCCGAGAGGCGGCGACGGGGGAGCACCAACCGGACCGCCCGAGGGAGCCGGGGTCATGTCAGTCGTCTTCGGGACGCCGGCGGCCCGATTGGCTCAGGCGCCACTCGGGAGGGAACCAGCTGTCATTGTCCTTGACCGCGAGATTCAGGCCGGCGTCCATCGTCTCCTGGCTGAGCGTGGCCCGCTTGCCGTCATCGTCGCTGCGGAGCTGGCCACCCATCGATTCCAGCCACGCACTGAGGAGGCTGCCCATGTATTCGCCCTGTTGCTGCTTCATCACCTCGAAGAACACCTTCTGCATGAACACGGTGTCGGTGGGTCGTGTGCGGGCACAGGCCCGCGCGTACTTTTCCACCTCTGCTTCGAGTTGATCGCGCGGAACGACGCTGTTCACGAAGTTGCAGTCGTACATCTGCTCTGCGGTGAAGGGCCGCCCGGTGAACACCATCTCCTGGAACTTGCGCAGCCCCATCATCATCGCCCACTGCCACATGCGTGGTGCGTAGCCGACGTAGCGGAACGCCGGATGGCCAAAGAGTGCGTCGTCAGAGGAGATCACGATGTCGGCATCGCCGGCTTGGTAGAAGTGCCAGCCGTAGCAGTAGCCCTTGACCTCGAGGATGCTGATCTTCTTGAAGTCCTGGAGGCTTCGGCAGCCCGACCTCGTGTTCCCGTACCAGTGCAGGAGCGACGCTCCGGCGCGATATGAGCGCGGTGGTGGCATGGTGACGTCGTCATCCTCGTCGAGACCGAACTCCTCGTACAGCGCGGTGCCCTCGGCCTGTTTCGCCATCAGCTCGTCGAGGTCGGCGCCCGTCCCGAGGTGATCGCCGACTCCGCGCACCACCAGGACCTTGACGTCGTCGTCAATGCTCGCCTTGAACAGCAGGTCGGCGTAACGCCGGCGGGCGGCGATCGTGGGGATGTTGAGTTGGTCGGGGCGGTTCAAGGTGATGGTGGCGATGCGGGTGCTGGGATCCTTCTCGTAGAGGATGATCTCCTCGGCCGGCGGGACATCGGCGTCGGTCATGTCAAGAGCTCCTTCCGGTGCGAAGCGGAGTCGTCGAGAGGGCCTCCGGCCCGTCCGGTGTCACGACGACCGGTTCCTGGCCGTACACGGCTCCGACGCCGTCCTGCCAGACATAGCCGGTCAGGGCCAGCACCATCCCGGTCTCGAGCTGTTGCTGGGCGGCCTCGGCGGGCAGGGCGTGGGTCACGAGGGGAAGGTCGAAGCCCAGGCCGAGCCCTCTGGCCACCGGCATGGGTGGGGGAGCGACCCCGGCTTCGTCGTAGGCGGCCAGGAGGTCCGACGCGGGTGCACCGCTCCGGCATGCCGCCGTGAGGCGGTCCCACAGCTCGTCCCAGCGTGCGAACGGCTCGGCGGCGCCGCCGTTGTAGCCCCCGACAACGTGGGTCCGGCCCAGTTCACCCACGTAACCGCCGACGATAACGCCGGCGTCGAAGGCCACCAGGTCGCCCTCCTGCGCCGGTAAGTCTCGGTTGGCGCGGTGCCAGGGGCGCCCACGCGAGGTCGACCAGGCGACGTCCTGCGTGGAGGGCGTGGTGACACCGGCCGAGGCCATCGCCTCCATGAACAGTCCGGTGAGTTGGCGCTCGGTGATGCCGGGCGCCAGCGCCGACTCCGCGGCGCGCAGCGAGCGCTCGGCGATGCGCACCGAGGACCGGATCGCCTCCACCTCCTCGGTCGTCTTCACCCGGCGGATTCGGCGCAGCATCGGCTCCCCGTCGACCAGCTCGGCCGACGGGAAGGCCTTGGGCAGGAGGTTCGAGGAGGACAGCGACATGCTGTCGGTGGCCACCACCCGAGCCGTGGCCGCACTGTCGATCCTCCGGAGCGCCTTGACGAAGTTGGCGCCGTTGAACGAGATCCCGTACAGGTTCTCGTGCGGGATGTCCTCGGGGATGCCCTCGTCCCACGTGCTCAGCAGATGCACCGCCCCGGTGGCACGGTCGAGCACGCAGCCGGGACCGAAGGCACGCGACCCAGCCATCCAGAGCCGCGGCGCGCCCGACACGTAGCGAGCGTTCGCTTCCCGACCCACGACGAGCAGGTCGATCCCTTCCTCCTCCATGGCGGCGAGCACGCGCGCCCGTCGCGCGCGTCGGAGAATGGCGTCGTCGGGGAGGACTTCGGTGACCGTCACCGCCGCTCAGAATGGATCGTAGGGGTAGTCGGTCATGGGCTCCCACCCGTCGCGCGTGATGAGGAGCACCTCCTCGGAGCGGTAGCCGGCGGCGCCGTCGTCCCACACGATCGGCTCGAGCACCAGGACCATTCCCTCGGCGAAGACGAGCGTGGCGTCGAACGCCTCACCGATGTCGCTCCCCACATAGGGCATCTCCGCGCTGTCGATGCCGAGTCCGTGCCCGAGATAGAAGTGGGGCATCCACGGCTTCACGCCGCCGGCCGCGTCGATCGCTGCCGCCGTCAGGTCCGCCGCGGTCGATCCGGCCCGGGTGACGTCGAGGACGGCGGACATGATCGCCTGCCAGCGATCGAATTGGGAACGCTGCCGGGCATCCGGTTCCCGTCCCACGACCCAGGTCCGCCCGAAGTCGGAGTGGAAGCCGCCGTAGCTGATGCCGGTGTCGACCCAGAGCACGTCCCCTTCGGCGAGCTCGCGCTCCGTGGTCAGGAGTGGGCAGGCCAGGTCGCCCGTCGTCGTCCATGGTCCATCGGCCATCCTCGACGGCATGACCTGCCAAATGGGATCGAGAATGTTGGCATCGGCGCCGGCATCGAAAATCGTGCGCAGGAACGTCGCGGTGAGGTCAGTCTGTCGGACACCCGGAGCGATGCGGGCCTGCACTTCGGCGATGGCCCGTTCCGTGATCCGCAGTCCTGTGCGCATGCACGACAGCTCATCCGGTGTCTTCGTCGCCTTGGCCTTGCTGATCACACGACCGCCGTCAACAGGCGGCTCGTGGGCGAAGAGGATCGAGCGTTCGCGGCGGAGTGCATTCGTCCATTCGTCCATTGCGACAACGGCGTTGGCAGGCAGGAGCTCTGCGAGCTGAGCCGCGAAGAGCTGTACCCCTTCGTCGAAGTCGAGGTAGACCGGGCCATGGAGATGATCGAGGGGCAGCTCCGTGAGGAGCCGGTCGTCCCCACGCATCGGGGAGAAGAGGTGCGGCCACTCGTCGTCGGCCAGGACCAGGGCGACAGGCTGTTCGAAGTTCGCCCGGCCCGAGTCGGCCAGCGGCCAGATCGCCCCCGTGGCGTACACCACGTTGGTGTTGCCCAGCAGCACGAGCGCGCCGAGACCCTGCTCGAGCATGGCCGCGTGAATCCGGCCCATCCGCTCCCGGCGCATGCGAGGAAGGTCCGGTGTGGCCGGGATCAGTGTCGGAGTCACCGAGGCCATCAGGCCTGCCGGCATCAGGCGTCCACTCCGAGGTAGCGCTTGATGTTGCCGCTGACGATGGCCGTGGCCGCTTCCGCGCCCACGGCGCCCACCACCTCGGCCAGCGACTCGTTGCTGTAGCCATACGTACTCTCGTTGTGCGGGAAGTCTGTGGACCACATGACCCGGTCGACGCCGATGCGGGCCAGGAGCGCGAGCCCGAGTCGGTCGACCATGAACGAGGCACACATGTGGGTATCCCAGTAGTACGTCGGGTCGTGCTTGATCTCGAGGTTGGAGAGGTGCCGGAAGGACGCCGCGATGTGGTCGGCGTCCTGAAGAGCCGAAGGCACCCAGTTGATCCCGCCCTCGAACCAGCCGATGCGCAGTCCGGGGTGCCGATCGAGAATGCCTCCGAAGACGTACTTGGCGAACGTGTCCCGGAAAGGCGCCACCGACTGGAACATCCCGATGCTGACCGCGTTGAACTCATTCGGCGTGGCGGGAGGGCTCTCGCCGATATGGTGCGAGACCGGGACCTGCTCCTCTTCGATCACCTCCCAGACGCCGTCCATCGCCGAGCTGGCGTAGTCGATCGGGCGCTTCTCCAGGTCCTTCCCGGGAGAGAGGGGCATCAGGAAGGTCTTCAAGCCGAGTGCTTTGAGCTCGCGCAGCGTCCGCCGCGCTCCCTCGGCGTCCCACCAATTGATGAGGCCAACGCCGAAAATGCGGTTCTTCGAGCGCTCCTGGACCTCCGCGATGTGCTCGTTGTAGATCCGGAAGCAGAGCTCACGGACCTCCCGATCCGGCCACCCGAACAGGGCGAGGACGGAGTTCGGGAAGGCCAGTTCCCGTGAGATGCCCTCGGAGTCGAGGGCGGCCAGCCGCGCCTCGACGTCCCCCGTGTGGGATCCGGAGAGCGGGTCGTACTGGGTGAGCACCTCGATGAACTCGGGCACGAGGAGCGACTTCCCGTCCAGGCCGAGCACCCAGCCGCCGTCGACATTCATCACCCGGGGGGCCCGATCCTTCATGCTGTCGGGAAAGCGCTCGTAGAAGATGTCCACGGCCAGCGAGATGTGATCGTCGGCCGAGAACACCTCGGTCCCCGTGGGGAGCCCGACGTCGGCTACTGGTCCGGGGTGACGATCCTTCGGAGCCCCGAGGCCCTCGGCTGGATAGGCAAGCGTCCGTGTGTTGCCGGTCATCTCCCCCCGCTTCACTCGTTGACGTTACCGGCAGATTACTTCGGATCCGTAGCAATCGTCAACGGACCCTGCTAGCTTGCTCCGACGCTGAAGGACTTCGGGGGAGGTCAGAGAGGTCGTGACATGACGACGTGGGACTCCACCGTCGACGTCGTGATCGTGGGATCCGGCGGTGGCGGCATGGTGGCGGCGCTGGCCGCGACCGCACAGGGTGCGGACGCACTGGTGCTCGAGAAGCAGGCCTTGGTCGGTGGTTCGACCGCGATGTCGGGCGGGATCGTGTGGGTCCCGAACAATCCGGTGATGAAGGCCATCGGTGTCCCGGACTCGTACGAGGATGCCCTGGCCCACTTCGAGACGGTCGTGGGCGACGTCGGGCCGGCCTCTTCCTTCGAGCGTCGGCACGCCTTCCTGACGGCCGGGCCCGAAATGGTCTCGTTCCTACAAGGGTGTGGCGTGCGCTTCACCTACTGCCGGGGCTACAGCGACTACTACTCCAGCGCCAAGGGCGGCCACGACCTCGGACGCGGGATCGAACCGGTCCCCTTTGACGGACGTCTGCTCGGAGGATGGCTCGAGAAGCTGCAGCCGGGCCTGGCCAAGAGCCTGGGCCTGGCGGTGATGACGAACGAGGCGCGCTCCCTCTCCAACTACAACCGCAGCCTCGGCGCCTTCGCCGTCTCGGCCCGGGTGGTCATCCGGACGTACACGGCGCGGCTCCGCCGCCAGGCGCTGCTCACGAACGGCGCGTCGCTGATCGGCCAGATGTTGCGCATCGCCCTCCAGCGGGGGATCCCGATCTGGCCCGATGCTCCCGTCGAGGATCTGATCGTGGAGGATGGCCGCGTCGTCGGGGTCCGCACCGTGCGGAACGGGTCCCCGTGCCTGGTCCGCGCCCGCCGAGGCGTCCTGCTGGCGTCCGGTGGGTTCGCCCACAATGCCGAGATGCGCCAGGAGTTCGGTGGTGAGCAGCCCAACCGGGCACGGTGGTCGATCGCCAATCCCGGTGACACCGGTGAGGTGCTGCAAGCAGCAATGCGGATCGGCGCCAAGACGGACCTGATGGACGAGGCCTGGTGGCTCCCATCGCCACGGACGGGTCGGTTCGGGCAGTCCACGCTCGATCAGGCCAGGCAGCGCCCCCGGACCATCTATGTCGATGCCGCCGGCCGCCGGTTCGTGAACGAGTCGAACTCCTACATGGAGGTCGGCAAGGAGATGTACGCCCGTGACAAGACGAGCCGCGCCGTTCCCTGCTGGCTGATCTTCGACGATCGCTACCGGAAGCGCTATGCGCACCAGCGTTCCCGTCCCGGCCGGTTCCCGCGTCAGCTGTTCGAGAGCGGCATGCTCAAACAGGCCTGGACGCTCGAGGACCTCGCCCACCTGTGCGGCATCGACGCCACCGGCCTGTCCGGGACCGTCGGACGGTTCAACGAGCACGTGGCCCGCGGCGTCGACCCTGACTATGGGCGCGGCGAGTCGGCCTACAACCGCGCCCTGGGAGATCCGAATCCGAGGGTGCATCCCTGCCTCGGACCGATCGACGAGCCTCCGTACTACGCGGTCCAAGTCGTGCCCGGTGACATCGGCACCTGCGGCGGGCTGGTCACCAGCGAGCACGCCCAGGTGGTCGATCAGGACGACCGGCCCATCGAGGGTCTGTACGCCACGGGCAACGGCACCGCCACTGTCATGGGCCGCCACTACCTCGGTCCCGGTGCCAGCATCGCCAACACCATGGTTTTCGGCTACGTCGCCGCCCGCCACGCCACGGGTCAGGCGTCCGCGACACCGTGAGGATGCTCAGCCCAGCGTGACGCCCTCTCGCCGGACCGAGATCGCATGGCTCGGACACTTGCGTGCCGCGACGACGACGGAGTCTTCGGGTGACGCGGCGGGGTCGATGACGAAGGCGACAGTGTCACCGTCGAGATCGAAGACCCCGGGGGCTTCGTACACACAGTTGCCCGAGCCGATGCACAGGTCGCGGTCGATCTCGACTTCCAAGCCCATGGAACAGATCGTATTCATTCAGACACCAGATCGGGGTGGCCCATGAGCGAGTTCAAGGACGTCAACTTCTTTGCCGACCGATCGGTCCAGGACGATCCCTATCCCTACTTCGACTGGGTGCGGGAACAGTGCCCGGTGTGGCGCGATCCCAACTACGGGGTGTTCATCATCACGGGCCACCCGGAGGCGATGACGATCTACGGCGACCCGGCGTCGTTCCCGCCGAACGACCTGCCGTCCGGGACCTACTCGTCGTGCAACGTCGTGAGCGGCACGTTCGTGAAGTTCTCCTCTCCATTCACAGGCGACGACGTGAGCGAGGTCATCGTGAAGTGCCGGGACGAGCTGCCCTTCAGCGACCAGCTCCCCGCCTTCGACCCGCCGACCCATACGGCACATCGTCATCTCCTCATGCGGCTCATCACGCCGAAGCGCCTCAAGGAGAACGAGGACTTCATGTGGCAGTTCGCCGACCACCTCATCGACGGGTTCATCGCGGATGGATCGTGCGAGATGGTGGGTGCCTACGCCGAGCCTTTCACCCTCACCGTCATCGCCGATCTCGAAGGGGTGCCCGAGTCCGATCACTCCCTGTTCCGGGAGCGGCTGTCCACCGCACACCAGGATGTGTCGCACAAGCCGCTCGAGTTCCTCTACGAGCGGTTCACGGGATACATCGAAGATCGGCGGCGCCAGCCCCGGACCGACGTGCTGACCGGCCTGGCCACGGCCACCTTCCCGGACGGGTCGACCCCGGACGTGAATGACGCCGCGCTCATCGCGGCCAACCTCTTCGCGGGTGGCCAGGAGACCACGGTGCGCCTGCTGTCCTTCGCGTTGCGGATGCTCGGGGAGAGGCCTGACCTGCAGGAGCAGGTCCGGGCCGACCGAGAGCGCATCCCGAACTTCATTGAGGAGACGCTCAGGCTGGAGAGCCCGCTGCGCACGCAGTTCCGCCTGGCTCGGGTGCGCACCACCCTTGGCGGTGTCGAGATCCCGGCCGGGGGCACCGTCATGCTCGTGCCCGGTGCGTGCAACCGCGACCCCCGGCTCTTCGAGCATCCGTACGAGTTCGACATCGACCGCCAAAATGCCCGGCAGCACATCGCCTTCGGCCACGGCATCCACACCTGCGCCGGGGCGCCGCTGGCCCGCGCCGAGGGCCGGGTGACGATCAACCGTTTCCTCGACCGTACGTCGGACATCTCAATCTCAGAGGAACATCACGGACCGACGGGCGCTCGGCACTACGACTACCTGCCGACCTTCTTCCTGCGCGGGCTCCAGCGGCTCTACCTGGACCTCGACCGCGCCGGCTGACCTCGCCTCTGCCATCCTCACCCCGTGGTGTCCGTGGCCTCCTCCGGCGCCACCGCCTGGGACATGATCAGCTTCGTCTGCGCGTAGGGCGGACCGGCGGTGGTTCCGCCGTCGATCGGCATCACGATGCCAGTGATCTGGGCGGCGCGGTCACTGGCCAGGAAGACCACGGCGTTGGCCACGTCCTCCGGCAGCGCCTCTCGCTCCAGCGGCTGCATGTACCGCAGGACCGGGGCCATGTCGTAGGTGGTGATGCCGGTGCGGATGTGTGCCGGAGTGATGCAGTTGACCCTGATGCCGTAGGGCGCCAGGTCGACCGCCATGCACTTCGTCGCGTGAGCGATCGCCGCCTTCGAAGCACGGTAGGAGATCATGCCGGAGCCGGCGTTGATGGCGGCAATGGAGGCGTTGTTGATGATGCAGCCACCCCCGTGGTCCTTCATGTACCGGCCGGCGCGCTCGGGAGCCCGCAATCACTCCGAAGAGGTTGACATTCATGATCTGGGAGAAGTCGTCGAGATCGTCCGGTAGAAAACGCTTGAGCGGGCTCCCGATTCCCGCATTGTTGAACATGATGTCCAACCCACCGAAGCGTTCGACGGCGAAGTCGACCAGCGCCTGCACCTGATTGATGTCACTCACGTCGACCTGCTTGAAGGCCGCGGCGTCACCAATCCCGTCGGCGACCTCCTGCCCGCGTTCCGAGTCGACGTCGCCGATCACCACCTGTGTCCCTTCGGCCGCAAGGAGCTCGCCGGTCGCCCGGCCGATACCACCCGCTCCGCCGGTGACGATCGCCACCTTCCCGGCCAGTGTCTGCACGTTCATACTGTGACCCTACGTTCTCGCCCCGGTCCGTGCGTCAGCCCTTGGCGTCGTCGGGCGTCAAGCCCTCCGGCACCCAGCGCGGTGGCCGCTTCTCCATGAAGGCGGTCATGCCCTCGCGCGGCTCCTCTGATTCCTCGAGAGCCCAGAACATCGTCTGGTAGTCGATGAGCCCGTAGCGCTCGTTGAGCATGCGCTTGACGTGCGTGCGCGCCATCGGCGGCGTCTGCAGGATCTCGCGCACCGCCTCCATGGCGGCGTCGCGCAGCTGCTCGTGAGGGACCACGCGCGAGATCAGGCCGATGCGCAGCGCCTCGGCGGCGTCGAAGCGGCGGGCCGACAGCAGCAGGTCGCGGGCCACCGCGATGCCGACGTGGGCGGGCAGCACCGCGGCGTACGTGGCGTCGGGGATGCCGCGCAGGAGCTCGGGCACCCGGAACGTGGCCCGGTCGCTGGCCACGCAGATGTCGGCCAGCATGGCGATGAGCAGGCCGCCCGCCTGGCAGATGCCGTTCACGGCGGACACGACCGGGGCCCGGCTGTCGCGGATGGCCAGGAAGGGCAGGATGTCGTGGCCGATGTCGGGGGTGGGCTCGTCCCCCTCCTCTTGTCGTCCGCCCAGGTCGCCGCCGGGCGCGAAGACGTCGCCCGTGCCGGTGATGATCAGGGCGGCCAGGTCGGGGTCGCTGTTGACGAGCCGCACGGCCCGCTTGATCCCGAAGTACATCGCCGGCGTCAACGCGTTGCGGGCTGCGGGCCGGTCGATGATGCACCAGGCGACCGGCCCCTCGCGCTCGAAGCGGAGTCCGGCCGCACCCAGTTCGTTCGTCACGCCTGTCCTCCCTCGTGCGCGGTCGCGACGGACACTACTGTCACGACGCCGGGATCTTTCGCCCGATGAGAGGGGATCCAGCCCATGACCGACGTCGACGTGACGAACCTGCTCGATCCCGCGTTGCGGCCCGTGCTCGACGCCTTCGCCCTCCCGCCGTTGGACGCCGACGCCCTCGCCACCATCCGCTCGGCCCAGTTCCCCGCCCCCGAGCTGTCCGACGCCGTGACCCGCACGGACCATCAGGTGCCGGGCGACCCGCCCGTGCCGGTGCGGGTGCACCGCCCTGTCGGTGCGACGGGCCCGCTCCCGGCCATGGTGACGATGCACGGCGGCGGCTATGTCATCGGGTCCTACGACATGGACGACCCCTTGCTCGACCGCTGGTGCCCGGCCCTCGGCGTCGTCGGCGTCTCGGTCGAGTACCGGCTGGCCCCCGAGACGCCGTATCCGGGACCGCTCGAGGACTGTTACGCCGCCCTGCGCTGGACGTACCACCATTCCGACGAACTCGGCATCGACCCGGCGCGCATCGGCATCTACGGGCTGAGCGCCGGTGGGGGACTGGCGGCCGGGCTCGGGCTGCTGGCCTGGGACCGCAGCGAGGTGCCGCTGGCCTTCCAGTTCCTCGACTGCCCCATGCTCGACTGGCGCGGGGTGACGCCGTCCATCCAGGCGCAGGGGCTCTACGTGTGGAATGCGGCCTCGAACGAGTTCGGTTGGCGGTCGTACCTGGGTGACCTCTACGGCAGCGACGACGTCCCGCCCTTCGCGTCGGCCACCGGGGCCACCGATCTGACGGGGCTCCCGCCGACTTGTGTCGTCGTCGGCGCCATCGACGGCTTCCGCGACGAGAACATCGACTACGCCCAGCGGCTGTGCCAGGCCGGCGTCGACTGCGAGCTGCACGTCATCGCGGGCCTGCCGCACGCGTACATGCTGGCGCCGGACGCCGCCGCGGTACAGGATGCGGAGCGCGCCAAGCAGGACTGGCTGGCGCGGCGGCTGGCCCGGCTGGCCGGCTAGAGCTTGCCGGCGCCACCCGAACGGGCCCGGATCATGGCGTCCTGAACGAAGGACGCCGCCAGCTGCCCGTCGGCGCGGAAGATGTCGCCGCGGCCGTAGCTGCGGCCGCGCCCGGCGTAGGTGCTCACCTGCTGGAGCAGGTGCCACTCGCGCGCCGGGCAGGGCTCGTGGTAGGTCATCGTGTGGCTGAGCACGCCGGTCGAGAGCGTCTGGTGCGCCTGGGCCTGGCCGACGCCGGCGTGCGGACGCATGGCCGTGGCGATCAGGAAGCCGTCGGTCGAGTAGGCGACGAGGGCCTGGTCGGTGGCCGGGTCGTCGGGGGCACCGGCGAAGCGCACCCAGACGTCGAGCTCGGCCGGGCCGACCAGGTCGGGGTCGCTGATGTCGACGTCGCCGACGATGCCCATCTCCCACACGCCCTCGCCGCGGATGT
Organism: uncultured Acidimicrobiaceae bacterium; assembly: GCA_963807775.1. Classification (GTDB taxonomy): domain Bacteria; phylum Actinomycetota; class Acidimicrobiia; order Acidimicrobiales; family RAAP-2; genus Bog-473. The sequence goes on from CAWECY010000002.1 coordinate 247,584, forward strand.
TCCCGGTGATGTCGTCGGGGCTCGATGCCGAGCGAGGGCTCTCGGCGTGGCGGATGACGTCGTCCTCGTTCGCGCTGAGCAGCACGAGCGAGCGGGTGCAGATGGTGTCGCCCTGGCTGATTGTCACCGTGCTCGAGGCGATCGAGCGGCCGACGTGCATGCGCTCGACGGTGACGTCGAGGGGGGCGTCGGGCTGGGCGCCGCGGGCGAACACGGTGTGGATGGTCTTGATCGACTTGCCGTCCTGCCCGGCCAGTCCCGCCATCACGGCCTGCGCCAGGAGCTGGCCCCCGAAGACGACGCCGTGCGTGGACGACAGGTTGGTGGCGCGGTAGCGGTCGTCTCCGAGGGGCTCGAGGGTGAGTGCCTCGACGAACGCGTCAATGGTGAACATCGGGTCTCCTTGTCTCGGGCCGGCGGTCGACCTCAAGGTGGCGGCGCCCCACTCTGCCGGATGGCGGCCCGGCGGGGGAGGTCCGGCCTCCGCGCCCGGGCCGAATCGGCACCGCGAGGCCGTTACCCTGAGTTCCGGAAGACGATAATGCCATTTTTGACGACGACGTCAAAGTCAGATACCCTCCAAAAGCGGGCGTCCCAGGCACGTAGCGTCGGGCTGGCGTTCCGTGCCACGCTCGGGCGCGCCACGCCTGTGGGGGGTGGCTCCATCCGGACGACGAGAGGAAGAGGACCATGGCCGAGGCACTGAAGGTCAACCCCGAGCAGCGCATGCTCATCGACGGCAAGCTCGTCGAAGCCGATTCCGGCCGGACCTTCGACAACATCAACCCGGCGACCGAAGAGGTCATCGGCCAGGTGGCCGACGCCTCGGCCGCCGAGATGCAGCGAGCGATCGACGCCGCCCGCCGGGCCTTCGACGACACCGATTGGGCCACCAACCGGGCGTTCCGCAAGCAGTGCCTCGAGCAGCTGCACCAGGCGCTCAACGCCGAGGCGGACGAGCTGCGCGAGGAGCTGATCCTCGAGGTCGGCTGCCCCTTCATGACGACCCAGGGCCCGCAGCTGGACGCACCGCTGTCCGAGGCGATCGCCTGGCCGGCCAAGGAGATCGACGACTTCGAGTGGGAGACGGTGCTGCCCGACGCCATGAGCATCACGGGCAGCGTCGACTCGCGCCGCATCTGGCACGAGCCGGTCGGCGTCGTCGGCGCCATCATCCCGTGGAACTTCCCCGTCGAGGTCACGCTGCACAAGGTCGGTCAGGCGCTCGCCACCGGCAACACGATGATCGTCAAGCCGGCACCCGACACGCCGTGGAACGCCACGTTGCTCGGCCGCATCATCGCCGAGAAGACCGACATTCCCGCCGGCGTGATCAACGTCGTGACTTCGTCGGACCACTTCGTCGGTGAGGAATTGACCTTGTCCCCGAAGGTGGACCTGATCAGCTTCACCGGTTCGACCGCGGTGGGCCGGCGCATCATGGAGAAGGGCGCCGCCACCATGAAGCGCACCTTCCTCGAGCTGGGCGGCAAGTCGGCCACCATCGTGCTCGAGGATGCCGACCTCGGCCTGGCCGCCATGATGGGCATGGGCGCCTGCTTCCACGCCGGGCAGGGGTGCGCCATCCAGACCCGGATGCTGTTGCCGCGCTCGCGCTACGACGAGGGCGTCGAGATGCTCAAGGGCATGTTCGCCGCCGTGCCCTACGGCGAGCCGCACCGCCAGGACGTCATCATGGGCCCGCTCATCTCGTCCAAGCAGCGCGAGCGTGTGCTGGGCTACATCGAGAAGGGGAAGGCCGAGGGCGCCACGCTGGCCGTGGGCGGCGGCCGTCCGGCCGGAGAGGAGTTCGCCAGGGGCTGGTGGGTGGAGCCGACCCTGTTCACCGACGTCGACAACTCCATGACCATCGCCCAGGAGGAGATCTTCGGCCCGGTGCTCGTCGTCATCCCGTACGAGGACGAGGACGACGCGGTGCGCATCGCCAACGACAGCATCTACGGGCTGTCGGGCGGTGTGTTCGGGGGCTCGCTGGAGCGCTCGCTGGCCGTGGCCAAGCGCATCCGCACCGGCGGCGTGAGCGTCAATGGCGGCGCGCCGTACGGGCCGGACCTGCCCTTCGGCGGCTTCAAGCACAGCGGCATCGGCCGGCAGAACGGCAAGCCCGGCTTCGAGCAGTACCTGGAGGTCAAGTCGATCGCATACCCGGCCGAATCGGCGTAGGCGGGCGGGTCGGGTCGGATCTGGTCGGGGGAGCGGAGTTGGAATTGGAATCGGAGGGGATGTGACATGACGGTCACCAGCGCGAGCGACCAGGACATCTACTACGACCCGTACGACTTCGACATCGACGCCGACCCGTACCCGCTGTGGAAGCGGATGCGCGACGAGGCGCCGCTGTACTGGAACGACAAGTACGAGTTCTTCGCGCTGAGCCGCTGGGACGACGTCGACGCGGCGATGCTCGACTGGAAGACGTACATCTCGGGCCGCGGCTCGGTGCTCGAGCTCATCCGGGCCAACATCGAGATGCCGGCGGGCATGATCCTGATGGAGGACCCGCCCATCCACGACATCCACCGCTCGCTGCTGTCGCGGGTCTTCACGCCCAAGAAGATGATGGCGATCGAGCCGAAGGTCCGGGCCTACTGCGCCGAGGTGCTCGACCCGCTGGTCGGGTCGGGAGGATTCGACTTCATCAAGGACCTGGGCGCCTTCATGCCCATGCGCACGATCGGCATGCTGCTCGGGATCCCCGAGGCGGACCAGGAGGCGCTGCGCCAACGGATCGACGAGGGCCTCCGGCTCGAGGAGGGCGCGGAGCCGACGCCGAACTTCGACGCCGAGCACCACGCCGAGGTGTTCGGCGAGTACATCGACTGGCGGGCGGCCAACCCGTCGGACGACCTCATGACCGAGCTGCTCACCGCGGAGTTCGAGGACGAGACGGGCACGGTGCGGCGACTGACACGGAGCGAGGTCCTCGTCTACACGAGCCTGGTGGCCAGCGCCGGCAACGAGACGACGACCCGGCTGATCGGCTTCGCGGGCGAGGTGCTGGCCCGGCACCCGGATCAGCGCCGCGAGGTGGCCGAGGACCGGACACTCGTGGCCAACACCGTGGAGGAGCTGTTGCGCTTCGAATCCCCGTCGCCGGTGCAGTCGCGCTACGTGGCCCGCGATGTGGAGTGGCACGGCCAGACGGTGCCCGAGGGGAGCGTGCTGGTGCTGCTGAACGGGTCGGCCAACCGTGACGAGCGGCACTTCCCGGACGGCGACTCGTTCGACATCCACCGGGAGATCGGGCGCCACCAAGCCTTCGGGTACGGCATCCACCTCTGCCTGGGCATGGCCCTGGCCCGGCTGGAGGGACGGGTGGCACTGGACGAGGTGCTTCAGCGGTTCCCCGAGTGGGAGGTCGACTACGACGGGGCACGGCGGGCCCACACCTCGAGCGTGCGCGGCTGGGATTCCCTGCCCGTCCGCACGCCGTGACGGCCGCCGCCGCCGGGCCACTGCCGCTACGCGATTTCCGCGACCTCACGGAGGAGAGGAGGACGCCATGAACATGGACGACATGACCCTGGTCTCGATCGACGACCACATGATCGAACCGCCCCACATGTACGAGAACCACGTGCCCAAGAAGTGGCTTGATGATGCCCCCAAGGTGGTGCACGAGGACGGCATCGACCGCTGGGTGTTCCAGGGCGAGAAGACCTCGACGTCGTTCGGCATGTCGGCCACGGTGGGCTGGCCCAGCGAGGAGTGGGGGTTCAACCCCGGGACCTACACCGAGCTCCGTCCCGGCTGTTTCGACGTGCACGAGCGGGTGCGCGACATGAACGCCAACGGCGTGCTCGGCTCCATGTGCTTCCCCACCATGGCCGGCTGGAACGCCCGCACCTTCGCCGAGGCCCGCGACAAGGAGATCGCCCTGGTCATGCTGCAGGCCTACAACGACTGGGCCATTGACGAGTGGTGCGGGGCGTATCCAGGCCGTTTCATTCCCCTGGGCATCGTCCCCATGTGGGACGTCGACGCCGCCGTGGCCGAGGTGCACCGTCTGGGCAAGAAGGGTTGCCGCTCCATCAGCTTCCTCGAGACGCCCCACGTGCAGGGCTTCCCGAGCTTCCTGTCGGGCTACTGGGACCCGATGCTCAAGGCGCTGTGCGACGAGAACATGGTGCTCTCGCTGCACATCGGCGCCGGGTTTGCGGTCATCCAGCGTGCGGAGGAGGCGCCGGTCGACCACCTCATGGTTCTGGCCTGCCAGATCAGCGCCATCACGGCGCAGGACCTCCTGTTCGGCCCCACGCTGCGCCGGTTCCCCGAGCTCAAGGTGGCGCTGTCGGAGGGCGGGATCGGCTGGATACCCTTCTACTTCGACCGCATCGACCGCCACTTCGGGAACCAGGAGTGGCTGCACAGCGACTTCGGCGGCAAGCTGCCCTCCGAGGTCTTCCGCGACCACATCCTGGCCTGCTACATCACCGACCCGTCGGGCCTGCTGTTGCGGGACCGCATCGGCATCGACATCATCGCCTGGGAGTGCGACTACCCGCACACCGACACCACGTGGCCCGAGTCGCCCGAATTCGCCTGGCGCGAGTTCCAGCAGGCGGGGGTCACGGACCAGACCGAGATCAACAAGATCACCTTCGAGAACGCCTGCCGGTTCTATAGCTGGGACCCCTTCGCCCATACGCCGACGGTCGGAGGCGACGGTGGGCGCACTGCGCGCCGTGGCGAGCGACGTCGACGTCACGCGCATGTCCAAGGACGAGTGGCGTCGGCGCAACGAGGCGGCGGGGATCGGCGCCATCTGATGCTCATCACCCTCTCGGGCGACCAGGAGTTCTTCCGGGAGACGACCGAACGCTTCCTGGCCGAGCTCGTGCCGGCCGACACGGTGCGCTCCCTGCGCGACGACCCGGCCGGGTTCGACCCCGTCTACTGGCGCCGCGGCGCGGAGCTGGGCTGGACGTCGCTGCTGGTCGACGAGGCCAACGGCGGCGGCTCCATCAGCGGTGCCGGCCTGGTCGACTCGAGTCTCGTGGCGTATGAGTTCGGTCGGCACGCGGCGCCGGGGCCGCTGGTGGCCACGAACGTGGTGGCGGCCGCGCTGAGCGCGCACGGCGCCCACCCCGACGTGCTGGCCGGCCTGCTTTCGGGTGAGCTGATCGCCACGTGGTGCGGTCCCGCCGTCGGGCCTGACGGCTGGTGCCCCACGGTCGAAGCCCGGCGTGAAGGCTCCGGGTTCGTGCTGCACGGCGAGGCGCGGGTGGTCGAGTCGGCGGGCCAGGCGGCCCAACTGCTCGTGACCTGTGCCGACGGGGACGGCATCACCCAGCTCCTCGTGCCGGCGGACGCGGCCGGCGTCGCCGTGGCGCCGATGGAGACCATCGATCTGACCCGCCGCTTCGGCCTGGTGACCTTCGACGGCGCGTCTTCGGGGCGGACGCTGTTGTGGGCACTGCGGGCGCGGCCGCCGCCGACGTCGATCGCCAGCTGGCGATCTCGGTGGTCCTGCTCAACGCGGAGAGCGTGGGCGCCATGCAGACCGGCTTCGACATGACGGTGGAGTGGGCGTTCGACCGCTACTCCTTCGGGCGGCCGCTGGCCTCGTACCAGGCGCTCAAACACCGCTTCGCCGACATGCTGATGTGGCTCGAGGCGGCGCACGCCATCAGCGACGCCGCCTGCCTCGCCGTGCAGGACGAGGCGCCCGAGGCGGCCGAGCTGCTGAGCGCGGCCAAGGCGTACATCGGCGAGTACGGCGCCGAGCTGCTGCAGGACTGCGTCCAGATGCACGGCGGCATCGGTATCACCTTCGAGCACGACCTCCACCTGTTCCTGCGTCGCCTGACGGTGGACCGCTCGCTGGCGGGCACGCCGGGGGACCACCGTCAGCGGATCGCGGCGATCGCCGTTGCCAGAGCCGAGGAGGAGGCGGCATGAGTGCGCTGCGCAGTGAGGTCGAGGACGGGACGGAGGAGGTCGAGGATCTGGAGTCGTTCCGGCACCGAGCCCGGGCCTTCGTCCGGTCCAACCTGCGCCAGGCGGCGGGCGGCGAGGTGCGCTACACCCGCGCCCACATGAGCGAGGAGCTCGAGCTGGCCGAGATCGCGCGTGACCGGGAGATCCAGCGGATGCTGTTCGACGCGGGGCTGGCCGGCATCTGCTTCCCGCGTGCCTACGGCGGCCAGGGCCTCACCCCCGGCGCACCAGCTCGTTCTCAACGAGGAGATGGCCGGCTACGAGTAGGCCGATGCGGTTGCAGGTGCCGACGCTCTCGCCCTGTGCGACGGTCATTCTGGAGTTCGGCACCGAGGATCAGAAGCTCCGCCACCTGCCCGCCATCTTGAGAGGCGAGGAGCTGTGGATGCAGTTCCTGTCGGAGCCGAGCGGTGGCTCCGATGTGGCCGGGGCGCTCACCACCGCCGTGCGTGACGGTGACCAGTGGGTCCTGAACGGCTCCAAGGTGTGGACCACCGGAGCCTGGTGGTCGGACTGGGGACTGTGCCTGGCCCGCACCAACTGGGACGTCCCCAAGCACCGTGGCCTCACGGTCTTCATGTTGCCGATCCACCAGCCCAACGTCGAGGTCCACCGCATCGAGATGCTCAACGGCTCGCGGGAGTTCTGCCAGGAGTTCATGACCGACCTGATCATTCCCGACTCCGACCGTGTCGGAGAGGTCGACGACGGCTGGTCGGTCGGTGTGCGCTGGATGTTCCACGAGCGCATGCTCTACACCTCGCCCTACGTCACCGAGCCGATCGGGACGATCCACGGCACGGGCAGCGATGCCGGGGCGGTGTTCGCCATCGCCCGCGAAACCGACCAGATGGGCGACCCCATGGTGCGCGACAAGGTCGGGGAGGCCCGCATGCTCGAGCTCGCCAGCAAGGCGCTCGGCACGCGCGTCACCGAGAGCATCCGGGCGCGGCCGCCTGTCGGACCAGGCGGCCGCCCTCGTCCGCCTCTTCAAGGGCACCGCCGCCATCCGCGGTGACACCTGGCGCTCGACGTGGCCGGGACGTCTCGGGGGCGGCATGGACGGGCGAGGGAACAACGGCCATGAGCGGCGTCAACTTCCTCATGCGCCAGGTCGGCCTGCATCGGGGGCGGCACGACGGAGATGGCGCGCAACGTGATCAGCGAGCGGGTGCTGTCCATGCCCGCGTGAGCGCACGCTGGACAAGGACGTCCCGTTCCGCGACGTTCCGCGGCGGCGGGCGGCAGCGGCGGCGATACCGGCACCTAGTCTGCGCCGGCGCCCTCGTCGGGGCCGGTGCCGGGAGGGAGGATCCGATTCATGGCGACAGCAAAGGTTGACGGGCTGACGCTCGGCTACGAGGTGATCGGTGAGGGTGGGGGCCGGCCCTGGTCGATCACGCCGGGCGGGCGCTTCACCAAGGAGTCCCCGGGGGTACGCCAGCTGGCCGAGGCATTGGCCGCCCAGGGCAACCGGGTGCTGATCTGGGACCGGCCCAACTGCGGCGAGTCCGACGTGTGCTTCGAGGGCTCGTCGGAGTCGGCCATGCAGGCGGACGCGCTGGCCGGGCTGCTTCGGCACCTCGACATGACGCCGGCCGTGATCTCGGGCGGATCCGGCGGCGCCCGGGTGTCGCTGCTCGCGGCGTCGCGCCACCCCGAGGCGGCGGCCGGCGTGGCGGTCTGGTGGATCAGCGGTGGCGTCTACGGCCTGCTGACGCTGGCCACGCACTACTGCGGGGGGTCGTTGGGCGCGGCGTGGACGCGAGGGCATGGAGGCGGTGGCCGCGTTGCCCGAATGGGCCGAGGTCATGGAGCGGAACCCCTCGCAACCGCCAGCGGTTCCTCGACCAGGACCCTGCCGAGTTCATCGCCACCATGGAGCGCTGGATGCTGGCCTACTGCCCCGCGACGGCGAGCACGTGCCCGGCCTGCCCGACGCCGACGCCCGCGCGCATGGACGTGCCCGCCCTCGTGTTCCGCAGCGGCGCGAGCGACGCCGCACCACACCCGCGCCACCTCGGAGGCGCTGGCCTGGCTGCTGCCCCGAGCCCGTCTGGTCGAGCCGCCCTGGGGGGACCGGGAGTGGATCGAGCGGCAGGAGGCCCGCGATGAGGGCCTGTTCGCCCGCTGGCCCCTGCTGGCCCCGCAGCTCCTGGAGTGGCAGGCCGACACCTGGGTTGAGGCTGAGGCCGGTGCTGGGTCTGTGTCTTGGGCTGGGTCTGGGTCAGCCGGATTGCCGCCCGGCGGCTTCGTTGGTGGCGGCCAGGCGCGGTGCGTCCTCCTCTGGCGGCTCCGGGAGTCCGAGCGCACTCACGAAGAGGAGCGTCAGCTGGTCGACGGCCTCGTCGAAGTCGCAGTCGATCATCCCTGCACGAACCACATCTCGGGGAAGCGGTAGGTCATCGACCCCAGGGCGGCCGCGGCGATGGTCGGGTCGAGCCGCTGGTCGATCAGGCCGTGCCGCTGCAGGCTCCTGGATGGAGTTCGTGACCTCGTCGAGTTGTACTCGCGGTGACGCTCGAACCGCGCGGCCTGACCTCGGCGTCGAAACGGGACACCTGCTCGATGACGCCCATGATGCGCGCCTCTTCGCGGTAGCTCTCCAGATGGAGCCGGATGGCGTCGTGGATGCGCTCGTACGGCGTAGCGGACGACGACGGGTCCAGGATACGTTCGATGGGCGCGCTGAGCGACTCGTCCACCTCGAGCGCCACCTCGCGGAAGACCTCTTCCTTCGAGTCGAAGTAATGGTAGAAGGAGCCGTGCGACAGGCCGGCGCGCTCGGCGATGTCGGAGATGCGGGCGTCGAGGAAGCCGTCTTGTTCGAAGACATCCTTGGCTGCGGCCGACCAGCCGGGCTCGCGTCTCGACCCCCTTGCGTGACCGAGGCCCGCTCGGCTTGTCGTGCCGTTGGTGAGCGATCGCGTCGTCGACACGCGTCCTCCTTCCCTATGGGATCCTTGGTCGCCGGTGCCATCAATGTACCGTCGGCCGTCTCGTGCATTGGTGGACACGTGCGTTCGTGGCCGCCGGCGTCACGCGTCCTCCCGCTGCAGGAGCAGCACGCCCGATGGCGTGCCGCCGCCCGTCGTCACCACCGCTGTCGGCGGCGTCGGCGACCTGCCGGTCGCCCGCCTCGTGGCGCAGCTGCTGCACCGCTTCGTAGATGAAGCCGAACCCGTGGGTCCGGCCTTCGGAGAGCTGGCCGCCGTGCGGGTTTACGGGCAGCTCGTCCGTCGAGGGCGATGCGCCGCCCGCCTTCGAGCCAGTCGTAGGCCTCGCCGAACCCGCAGAACCCGAGCCCTCGATCCAGGAGATGGCGTTGAAGGTGAAGCCGTCGTAGATCAGGGCCACGTCGACGTCGGCCGGTCGCACGTCCGTCCTCGTCCACAGGTGCGCCGCCTGACCGATGACCTGCGGCTCGTGGGTGAGCGTGCCCTGGTCCCACGAGACCCGCTCGAGGATCTGGGTGCCGACAGCCTCGATGCGCACGGCCGGGTGGGGTAGGTCGCCGGCGACCGAAGCGTCGGACACGATCACGGCGATCGACCCGTCGCAGGGCACGTCGCAGTCGTAGAGGCCGAACGGCGAGGTGATGGGGCGCGCCGAGAGGTAGTCATCCATCGTCATCGGGTCTCGGTAGATGGCTTCGGGATTCCGGCCCGCGTTGGTGCGCGCGTTGAGGGCGATCAGAGCCGAGCATCTCGCGCGGCGCGCCGTAGCGATGCAGGTACTGGTTGGCGTTCATGCCGATCCAGTTGGCCGCGGAGATGGCGCCAAAGGGGAAGCGCCACTCCTGCATCGGGCCCGACACCCGCCTGGAGCCACGCTGGCCGCCGATGGCGCCCTGGGCCACCAGCGTGGAGTAGGTGGACTCCCACACGGTGCGGAAGCACAGGACATGGCGGCACAGGCCGGAGGCGATGGCCATGGCGGCGGCGATCACCGAGCCACCCGGACCGGGGAGGTCCATGCCGCCGTTGTGCCAGGTGGGGTGGATGCGCAGTGCTTCTTCGATGGCGGTCGGCCCGCCCTCGGTCATCCCGGCACCAAGGCCGCCCGGATAGGTGGAGAGGCCGTCGATGTCCTCGAGCGTGAGCCCCGCGTCGGCCACCGCCTTGAGGCTCGCATCGACCGCCAGCTCGAGGGGGTCGATCATGAGCCGCCGGCCGATGCGGGAGCGTCCGACGCCGCTCAGGACGGCGCGGTGCTCGAAGCGTTCGGCCGTGAGCGGCTTTCGCGGCTGGGGCCGGACGGGGTCGGCCGACGCGATCGACCGGATCGATGGCCCCCGTCGGCTCGAAGAGGGGCAGCCACACGTCGTCTTGGTGCTCGAAGCGAACGGTGACCTCCTGGCCGATGCACACCTCTTCGGGCTCGCAGCCGACGATGTTGGTCGTCAGGCGGACGCGGGGGTCCTCGGCCAAGGCGACAACGGCGATGACATAGGGCGGGTCGAAGTCGGGCAGCCAACGATGCTGGTTGACCGTGAAGCCGACGATGGTGGCCCGGCCCGACACCGGCGCCGGCTTGGCGGCACGGCTTCGGCAGTAGGGGCAGATGGATACGGGCGGGTGCGACAGCTGGCCGCATTCCTCGCAGCTCTGGATGCGCAACATCCCGTCGGCTCCCGACGACCAGAACCATTCGTTGGCCGGAGTCAGTTCAGGGAGTGGTCGCATTGGTCCGTGCTGGCTCCTCGCCGAGTATTGACATCGACGTCGTAATCGAACACCGACGACATGCTACGCCACCACCGGGCCCGAGGCCGGTGGTTGACCTGGGCGGAACCTGCCTCCGGGCGTGGCGTGTCCAGGTGTATACGCCAGCTCCGGAGGTTCGGCACGCCGCCCTATTTCCCTTCGCCCTTTTTGGGTGAACGCCCATCAGGGGTGAAATCCCCAAATGGGCGGTGCCTATGCGCCGGCGACACGGTACGGGCGATGGGCAAGCACGCAGCTTGGAGCTCGAGTCACGAGACTCGGTCCAAGTGGAGTTGTTCGGCAGCGCGACGGGGGGCTGCCGGGCAAGATTCAATATTGACGTCGCAGTCAAAATTGGCTAATCTGCATCCATGGCCATCAAGCTCGACTTCCCCGTCTTCGACGCCGACAACCACATGTACGAGACGAAGGAGTCCTTCACGCGGCACCTGTCCGACCGCTACAAGGGCGCCGTCGACTACGTCGAGCTGCACGGCCGGACGAAGATCATGATCCGCGGCACGGTGAGCGAGTACATCCCGAACCCAACCTTCGAGGTCGTGGCCCGGCCGGGCGCACAGGAGGAGTACTTCCGCAACGGCAACCCCGAGGGGAAGTCGTATCGGGAGATCGTGGGCAAGCCCATCCGGGCGCTTCCGGGCTTCCAGGCGCCGGCGCCGCGCATCGAGCTGATGGACGAGCTGGGTGTCGACCGGGCGCTGATGTTCCCGACGCTGGCCAGCCTGCTCGAGGAGCGTTTGCGGGACGAGCCCGAGTTGACGCACGCCGTCATCCACGCGTTGAACGAGTGGATGTACGAGGAGTGGAGCTTCAATTACGAAGGCCGCATCTTCGCCACGCCCGTCATCACGCTCCCGATCGTCGAGAAGGCGATCGAGGAACTGCAGTGGGTGGTCGAGCGGGGCGCCAAGACCGTCCTCATCCGCCCGGCGCCCGTCCCGGGCTACCGAGGCTCCCGGTCGTTCGGCTACCCCGAGTTCGACCCGTTCTGGCAGGCCGTGGTCGACGCCGACATCCTCGTCTCCATGCATTCGTCGGACAGCGGGTACTCCCGCTACCAGAGTGACTGGACCGGCCCGAGCGAGATGCTGCCCTTCCGCCTGGACGCGTTCCGCATGATGAGCATGGGGAAGCGCGCCGTCGAGGACACCATGTCGGCCTTCTGCTGCCACGGCGTGTTCGCGCGGTTCCCGGACCTGCGGGTGGCCAATATCGAGAGCGGGGGCGACTGGGTGGCGCCATTCGTCGACCACCTGGCTCATATCCATCGCCAGATGCCGCATGCCTTCGACGGCGACCCAGTCGAGCAGTTCAAGTCCAACGTGTGGATCAGCCCGTTCCACGAGGACAACCTCACCCGGCTCATCGAGACGGTGGGCGTCGACCACGTGCTGTTTGGGTCGGACTACCCGCACCCCGAGGGCTTGGCCGAGCCCACCAGCTATGTCGACCACCTGCCGGCCGACCTGGCGGAGGACGACGTGAAGCAGATCATGGGCGGCAACCTGGCTCGCATCATGAAGGTCGAGGAGACCGTCGGCGCCGTGTCCTAGGGGCCTCCGGCGCGGTCGGCCCCCGTTGTTGCAGCCGCGTGGGGCCGTGATGCGGTACCGATTTCGTGCTCTGCTGTAGGGTCGCCGCGCCCCGCCAAGCACAAACCAAGTTCACGAGGAGGCCGACCATGCCCGATTACAAGTACCTGCTCTACGAGACGCTCGACGATGGCCTGATCGTGCGCATCATGCTCAACCGGCCCAGCTCGCGCAACGCGCAGCACCGGGGGCTCCTGGTCGAGCTGAACGACGCCTTTCTGGCGGCCGAGGAGGACGACCAGGTGCGGGTGGTGATCCTGGGTGGCACCGGTCCCATGTTCTCCTCCGGCCACGACCTCGGTTCCAAGGAGTCCCGGGAGGAGATGACGCCCGGTCCCACCATGCATCCGACGCGAACCATCAACGGCGCCACGCGCAAGGGCGCCGAGTCGCTGATGCTCCAGGAGTGGCACTACTTCTTCGAGAACACCCGCCGCTGGCGCAATCTCCGCAAGATCACCATCGGCCAGGCCCACGGCGACGTGTACGCGGCCGGTCTCATGCTGCTGTGGGCGTGCGACCTCATCGTCGCCGCCGAGGGCACGCGCTTTGCCGACGTCGTGGGCACCCGGTTGGGCATGTGCGGGGTCGAGTACTTCGCCCACCCCTGGGAGTTCGGGCCACGCAAGGCCAAGGAGCTCCTGTTGACCGGCGACTCGGTCGACGCCGACGAGGCCCACCGGCTCGGCATGGTGACCAAGGTGTTCCCGGATGACGAGCTGGCCGACCGCACCGTCGAGTTCGCCCGGCGGATCGCCCAGCTGCCCACGATGACGTCGCTGCTCATCAAGGAGTCGGTGAACCAGAGCGTCGACAACATGGGCTTCTACAACGCGCTCAACGCCTGCTTCACGCTGCACGAGCTCAATCACTCGCACTGGGCCCAGGTCAACGAGAACCATTACCCGGTGGCGCTCGAGGACTCGGGCATCCCCAATTGGAAGGAGGCGCCGCCGATCGTGCCGGCGCTCAAGGACAAGGTGCGCGCCGAGTAGGACGAGAGATGGGGGATAGGAGGGTCGAGTCGGCGCCGCGATGTGGCCGTCTGACCTGCTCTTTATCAGCGTAGACCCAGGTCAGAGGCCTATCGGACCCCCTGGCACCGCCCATGACGCCTGGTTAGTATCAGAATCGACGTCGATGTCAGAAATGCCCGGGGAACGGACCGGTAAGGGGTGGGTCTTTCAGGATGCTCCAATTCATAATCGCCGGGCTGGTGCTGGGGGGTATCTACGCCATCGCCTCGGCCGGGCTGGTCATCACCTACACGTCCTCGGGCATCCTCAACTTCGCCTTCGGCGCCATCGCCTACTTCATCGCGCGCTTCTACTACTACCTGCACACCCAGGAGAACTGGTCGATCATCCTCTCGGCGGTCGTGTCGATCCTGATCGCGTCGCCCGCCCTCGGGGTGTTCCTGTACGCCGTCCTCTTCCGCCATCTGCGACTCTCCTCGCCCCTGATCAAGGTGGTGGCGACGATCGGATTGCTGGTCGCCATTCCCTCCGTCGCCGTGCTGATCTTCGGCAACGCCGCCATCGATCAGGCGCCCGGGTTGGCGCCGGAGCCCGTGCACGTCTACCAGTTCCTCGGCGTCCCCGTGACGCTCGATCAGATCATCGTGTACGCGTGTGTGGTGGCGACGGTGGTCGTGGGCGCCTTCGTCCTGCGCTACACCGAGGTCGGCCTGAAGGTCCGGGCCATGGTCGACTCGCCCGCTATGACCGACCTGTCCGGGACGAACCCCACCAAGATCTCCCTTGGCGTCTGGGCCGTCAGCACGCTCTTCGCCGGACTGTGCGGCGTGCTGGCCGCACCCATCATCGGCCTCGACCCCGACCAGTTCACACTGCTGATCGCGGCGTCGTTCGCCGCCGTCGTGGCGGCCAAGCTGCGGAGTCTGCCGATCGCCGTCGTCGTGGGCCTGCTGATGGGCGTCGCCACCTCGCTGATCCAGCGCTACCTACCGTCAGACAGCAACTGGACGACCGAGGTTATCGACGCCGTGCCCTTCATCGTGGTGGCGCTGTTCTTGATCTATAGCCTCTTCGGCCGGGAACGGGTGGGCGCATCGGACGGCTGGGGCGGGGCGCTGGACCGCGCCATCACGCCGCAGGGCGAGAGCCGGCTCGCCGGCTCCACGTCCAGCGTGATCGAGACGGCCCGGCTCAGCTTCGCCGGCAAGTACGCCGGCCCCCTCCTGCTCATCATCATCGTGGGGGCGCTGCCGGCCATCGTCTCGGGCTACTGGGTGGGCTTGTTCGCGCAGGCCTTCGCCTACGCCGTGATCTTCTTGTCGTGGACCATCGTGACCGGCGAGGGCGGCATGCTCTGGCTGTGCCAGATCACCTTCGCCGGAGTGGGGGCGCTCACCACGGCCCAGCTGGCCAACCACTACGGGTGGCCCGTGCTGGCCGCAGTGCTCGTCGGCGGGTTGTTGGCGGCCGCCATGGGCGCCATCGTCGGATTCTTGAGCATCCGGCTCGGCGATCTGTACGTCGCCCTGGTCACGCTCACGTTCGGGCTTCTCATGGAGAACCTCGTCTTCACCCTGCCTAGCTTCGTGAACCAGGGCCTCGGGCTCTCGCTCAACCGGCCCAGCTGGGCCACCTCTGATCTGTCGTTCACGTACCTGTGTCTGGCCGTCTTCATCATCATCGCTCTGTTCATCGTGAACTTCCGCCGCTCCACCACCGGCCTCGCGCTCAACGCCGCCCGCTGGAGCGAGGCGGGCGCTCGGACGTCGGGCATCAGCGTGGTGCAGATGAAGGTGATCGCCGGGTCGCTGGCGGCGCTGATCGCCGGCATCGGCGGAGGGCTGCTCGCCCTGGCCCAGACCACGTTCCAGCCCAGCGAGTTCGCCACCTTCGCCGGGGTGGTCTGGCTGGCCATCTTCGTCACCATCGGTGTCCGGTCGAACGCGGCCGCGCTCATCGCCGGCATCACGTTCGTCCTTCCGGCGGCGCTCATCCAGTACTACTTCTCGTCGTTGGAGTGGCTGCCCAACGTCCTGCCCGTCCTCTTCGGGCTCGGTGCCATCTCCGCCGCCAAGTATCCCGACGGCACCCTGGCTGAGCAGAGCCGGCTCCTGCGACGGCTGGCCTTGCGCGTGAAGTCGGTTCGATCCGGACTCCAGGAGCAGCCGCTGGAACTCGGTCTGGACACGGCGGTCGGCGCGAGCGCGGTCGACCCGGCACCAAAGATCGCCGAATCCGTTTCGTGACGACCGCCCCGACGACCGCCGACGTTCCTCCGGCCGACGAGGCGGGCGCCCGCGGGCCGGCGCTGGTGGCAACGGGCATCACCGTCCGCTTCGGCGGTCTCATGGCTCTGGCCGACGTCTCGCTGGAGGTCGAACCAGGGAGCATCGCGGGGCTGGTCGGTCCGAACGGTGCCGGAAAGTCGACGCTCCTCGGTGTGCTCTCCGGCCTGATCCGGGCCAATGCCGGTCACGTCTGGCTGTGCGGCGCAGACGTGACCGACGCCTCACCGCGGGCCCGGGCGAGGCGGGGACTGGCCCGCACGTTTCAACAACCCGAGCTCTTCGTGGGCCTTACGGTCAGCGAACATCTCCTCCTGGCTCACCGCGCCCGCGTCAGCGCGCCAGCGCCTCTGGCGTGACATGTTCGACCCACGCTCGCTGCTTCCGCCCTCGAAGGAAGAAAAGGAACAGATCGAACGCATCCTCCAGATGCTGCGCTTGACGCGTGTGGCCAAGGCACCGGTGGCCGCGCTGCCGCTCGGCATTCTCCGCCTGGTCGAGGTCGGGCGGGCACTGGCCAGCCAGCCCCAGGTGCTCCTGCTGGACGAGCCGCTGTCCGGTCTCGACATGAAGGCGTCGGAGAACCTCCTCGAGGTCTTCCGCCAGATCGTTGACGCGTCCGACCCCCCGTTGTCCATAGTGCTCGTCGAGCACGACGTCGCGGCCGTCCTCTCGTTGTCGGACATCGTCTTCGTGCTCGATTTCGGGGAGCGCATCGCCGTCGGCACCCCCGAGGAGATCCGCAACGACCCGGCCGTGCGAGCGGCCTATCTCGGCGACAGTGAGCCAGTCAAGCGGTCGACGGTGGTCGGCGGGGCGCCATCTCCAACTCTTGTCGAGGTCGAGGTCGAGGTCGAGACGCTTCGGGCGCAAGAGCCATGAGCGAGGAGCCCATCCTCGAGGTTCGAGACCTCGACGTCTGTTACGGGTCCTCACAGGCGCTCTTCGGGGTGACGCTCTCCGTCCCGAAGGGTGGTGTGCTGGCCGTCCTGGGAACTAACGGGGCAGGCAAGAGCACGCTGGCGCGGGCGGTGTCAGGGCTCGTGCGCCCCACCAGTGGGCGGGTGTTCTTCGACGGGCAGGACGTCACCGGCCGGCCGCCCCACCGCATCCGGAAGCTCGGGCTCACCTACATCCCGGAGGGGCGCGGCATCTTTCCCGGCCTCTCCGTCATCGACAACCTGCGCATGGCCGTGGCCCAGGAGCGCCGCTCGGACCGGCCCCAGGCCATTGAGCGGGCGATCGAGCATTTCCCGGTGTTGGGTAACCGTCGCTCGCAGCGGGCAGGCAGCCTGTCCGGCGGGGAGCAGCAGATGCTGGCGCTGGCACGCGCGCTCGCCGTGTCGCCCAAGGTGATCATCGCCGACGAGATGTCCCTCGGCCTGGCTCCGCTCGTGACCGAGTCGGTCTTCGAGGGCCTCGAGAAGGCCTGCCAATCGGGGATCACCCTGGTCCTGACCGAGCAGTTCGTCCACCGGGCCCTCGCCATGGCGACGGGGTGTGTGATCTTGACCAGGGGGCAAGTGGGCTGGTCGGGGCCAGCCTCCGAGGCCGGTCAAGAGGTGATCGACCGCTACCTGGGGGAGGCGGAGACGACCCCGGCTGGCGTTACGGATGGGTTACAATAACGTCATTCGCCTATGACGAAATGAGGGTTCTCAATATCCTCATGGGCAGTTGGCAGGTAACCGATTAAGGGATCCCGATCGGGGTCCGGGGAGGGTATCCGTCCAGTGCAACCACTCATGACCCCGTCGGGAGCGAGCGCCCCACGCGACTCCCGCTCATTGTCGACAGGCGCGCGTAGCCGCCGCCGGTTCCGGAGCTTGGCCGCCGTAGCCGCCGCCGCCGTGGCCGGGCTGCCGCTCGCCTTGGTCGCTACAACGTCGGCCCCGGCATCCGCGTCGACCTCCGCGTCCGCGTCGGCGTCGCCGATCACCATCGCCTACATCACGGACCTCACCGGCGAGGGTGCGTCGGAGAACGCGAGCTCGCCGTCCGGGTTCGAGGCGCGCATCGACCTGCAGAATGCCGAAGGCGGGGTGAATGGGCACAAGATCGTTCCGCTGGTGATCGACGACCAGACCAGCCCGTCGGAGATCGCCACCGCGGTCCAGGACGCCGACTCCAAGGCGTTCGGCATCGTCTCGCAGAGCCCCCTGATGTTCCTGGCGGCCAAGTACCCGCAGGAGGCGGGGGTGCCGGTCACGGGGACCTACGACGACGGCCCCGAGTGGGGTACGCAGCCGTATACCAACATGTTCGCTTCGGACGAGGGCAGCGTCGACCCCAAGTACCCGGTCAACACCGAGATCGGTGACTTCCTCAAGGCGCACGGCGGTACCGTGCTCGGCACGTACGGCTACAGCATCTCACCCTCGTCCAGCCGGGCCGCCATCGCCACGGCGGACTCCTTCGAGCACGTCGGGGGCAAGGTCGGCGTCCTCGATACCACGGTCGGCTTCGGGAGCGTGGACTTCACCGCAGCCGCGTTGTCGGCCAAGCAGGCGGGCATCAACGCCATGGTGCCGGCCATGGACGCTAACTCGAACTATGCCCTGGCCACGGCGCTGGCGCAGGACGGCGTCAAGCTCAAGGCGACGCTCTACGCCACCGGCTACGAGCCCGGGGTGATCAAATCGCCGGTGTGGGCCGACCTGCAGGGCGCCTACTTCCTCTCGCCGTTCCGTCCGTGGGCGTTGCCCAACGCGGGCACCGAGCAGATGCAGGCCGCCATGGAGAAGTACGCGGGCTTCACGAAGAGCCAGTTCCCGAACTTCGGTCAGTACGAGGCCTGGGCCGGGGCCGACCTCATGATCAAGGGCCTGGAGCTGGCCGGGAAGAACCCGACCCGGGCTGCAGTGATCTCTGACCTGCGCGACCTCAAGTCCTACAACGTCAACGGCCTCCTGCCGCAGTCGATCAACTACTCGACGATCTTCGGCCACGACCCAGCCAAGACGTGCGCCTGGGTCATGCAGGCGGAGAAGACCGGGTTCAAGGTGGCATCGGGCACACAGCCGGTCTGCGGCACCGACATCCCCGGGACGTCGACGGCGAACGCTTCGTAGCGAGACGCTCGGCAGCAGAACAGCTCACAAAGAAACACGCACTCCGCCGGCGGCAACCACGCCGGCGGAGTGTCGCGTCCGGCTTCGGGCTCCGTACGCCGAGTGAGCTGCTTGGAGACCCTGGACGGAATGGTCTCTCCAGCGGTATACGAAGCGCGGCAGATTTTTCAATTGTTCTGCATAGGCAGCGCCCCGAATGGGTTTTGACCCCAAAAGGGCGGGCCATATACGGCAGCGAGAGACATGGCCATCCCGCCGAGTCCGCGAATAAGGCAAACGAAAGTCATCCCGCCGGCTCGCGAATACGACCACGAAAGCCACACTCGAGCCCGGGATTGGCTCAACCTCTTGGCTCTAGGGCAGTTAACGCAACCGCCATTCGATGCGTTCGCCCTGAAAGGTGGCCTGCCCGCTCTCGATGTTCTCGTACTGCGTCCCGAGCGACACGAAGTTCGACACCTGCGCCATGGCATCGCGCCGGGACAGCTCGTGGGTCAGCCACACCGCCCGCACCGTGCCCTGAATGGCGTACACCGGAGCCGACGCGATGGCCCGGGCTACCCACATGGCCCGCTCCATCAGCTCCTCGGCGGCACGATCTCCGAGACGAGGCCGAGCTGGTGTGCCCGGGCCGCGGACATGCGCTCGTGGGCGCCGAGCAGCACCAGGCGCATGGTCTCGCCAAGCGGGAGCTTCTGGAGTAGGTGCATCGACTCGAACCCGGCCACCATGCCGTAGGTCACATGGGGGTCGAAGAAGGTCGCGTTCTCGGCGGCGATGATGATGTCGGCCTCGCCCAGCATGTAGAGCGCCCCGCCGCAGGCCATGCCGTTGACGGCGGCGATCACCGGCTTCCACATGTCGTTCTCCTTGGGATTGATGTAGACGCCTGGGTCGTTGTACATGAACGGGGTCGAGGCCGGCCCGGCCCGGTTGGGGTCGCGGCCGGTGGCTTCGCCGAGGTATCCCTCCTCAATGGACTCCTGCCGGTCGATGCCGCTGCAGAAGGCCTTCTCGCCCGCCCCGGTCAGGATGACGACCCGGACGTCGTCGTGCCAGCGCAGCCCGGTCCAGAGCTCCTGCAGCTCGTACTGCATCTCCAGGTTGAACGAGTTGTGGACCTCCGGCCGGTTGAGCGTGACGACGGCGACCCCGTCGTCCTCCTCGTAGAGAAGGGTCTCGAAAGAAGTCTTCAACTCACTGCCCCCTTTGCGCCGCATGCGCAGAACCGGATCCGCCGCGGCACACCTTAGCGGTGGCCGAATTCCCGTCCCCCGTGGGTCAGGAGGCGGCGGCAGGCAGGTCATGCTGCAGGTCGACGCGGGTCTCGTCGAAGCTCAAGAAGCGTCCTAGCTGGATCGACTCGGGCAGCGGATCCTCGTAGCTCCAGGCGATGTCCTTCAGCACGGCGTCGCCGATGCGCGCCGTCCAGTAGCTGGCCGTGCCCTTGTAGGGGCAGTAGGTGTGCGTCTCGGTCAGTTCGAGCAGGTCCATGCGCACGAGCCGGGGGTCGACGTAGAGGCGCGGATCGAGCGCCGTCTCGTAGACGGCCAGGGTCTCGGTCGTGTCGACGAGCACCGCCCCGGCCGCCTCGACCCGGAGCCGGCGGCCGGAGCGCAGGCAGTCGACCCGGTGGTACGGGTTCCGGGGATGTCCGAACACCTGTTCGTCCTCCTCGAACCAGGCGTCGGCGGCGTCCCAGTCGACCGACACGTAGCCAGGCGTGTCCGCCTCCGCCTCCCTTGGCACGCCGCCGGTCACGTCGCCCTCGGGGAAGGCATAGGCCGGCGGCCGCCCGGCCCGGTGCACCAGCAGGACGCGCTCGCTGTCGACGACGGTCTGCCCGTCCTTGACGCCCCGCACCCGCCGCCGGAACGGCTCGATGTACGCCACGCCCTCGGGCACCGGCGCCGTGAAACGACCGGCGGGGCGTCTACTCAGCGGGCCGCGGCCCGTCGAGAGGCTCATAGCGCCGTGCGGTCGTCGCGCCCGCCGGTGCTGGCGGTGAAGGGCCGGACCATGGCGTCGACAGTGAAGGACGCGAGCAGGTCGCCTCCCGCCGCGTGCACCCGGCACTCGGCGTGGGTCATGCCGTCCCCGGCGAACGTCGAGAGGTGGTGGTAGAGCATCCACTCGTCGGCCCGCACGGGCCCGGTGCAACGACAGGTTGATGGCGTTGATCCCCGTGGACAGGGTGCGGTGCGCCTGGTCCTGGCCGACCCCCGCGTGGGGGCGCAGGGCGGCGGCGATCGGCATGTGGCCCGATGAACTGCGCCAGCAGGCCCGCATGGAGCACGGGGTCGTCGGGCACGTCGCGGAAACGGACCCAGCAGTCGAGCACCGGCGGCCCGACCGGCGCGTCGGGGTCGTTCGTGTAGGCGCCGTCGACCACCCGCAGGTCGCGGCCGGTCACGCCCATATCGTTGGGCGGGCACTCGTAGGGGCCGGGCACGTCCGGCGCGTCCGCCGCGTGGCGCACGACCGCCGGCGCGGTCGTGTCCAGGAGCAGCGTGCCGGCGGCGCAGCACCGGCCGTCTTGCAGCACCCGCACGGCCAGGCCGGTGAAGGTCCGGCCCGCGCTGAGCTCGTCGAGCTCGAAGTGCAGCGGTCTCCCGGCGTCGGCGCCGCGCAGGAAGAGCATGCCGCCCGACACGGCGCGGCGTCCCGGCGCGTGCCGCCCCGCGGCCACGATGGCCTGTCCCAGCATCTGGCTTCCCTCGACGACAGGCCGGCGTCCGTCAGTGCGGGCCGCGCCGACGTAGAGCCGGTTCCCGTCGGGCTGGACGTCCATGACCCCGATCAGGTCGCGGGCGTCACCCCAGGTGGGAAACCCCTTTACCGTGATGTCGCGCCCGTCGTCGTCCCGGAGCCCGTCGAGCACCTCGACCCGCACAGCTCGTGCTCGGTGTCGAAGGCGCCGTGGCCCGCCAGCGCCGGCGGCTCCGTCACCAGCGACACGGCGCCCCGCGCCCCCTCCGCCTCGAGCGCCGACAGGTCGATGGCCGACGCCGGGAAGTAGAGAACGGACGGCGCACCCGGGGTCTCCACCAGG
This sequence comes from uncultured Acidimicrobiaceae bacterium, assembly GCA_963807775.1. Lineage (GTDB taxonomy): Bacteria > Actinomycetota > Acidimicrobiia > Acidimicrobiales > RAAP-2 > Bog-473. The sequence continues at coordinate 269,249 of CAWECY010000002.1, forward strand.
AGGCATGCGTCGGACTGGGCCACCATGGCCTCGCCCCACCAGGCGCGGGCCGTGTACGGGTAGGGCTCGACCTTCATGAACCTAGGTCCCGCCGACAGCGCCGGTCACGTCAGCCCAGCGGATGGGGCGGCGAGGCCGAGGTCAGGCGCGGGGCGACGGTGACCGAGTGCAGGCTGAGGCTGGCCCCGTTGTGCAGGATCGAGTCGACGACGGTCACCAGGTGGTCGACGTCCATCAGCGAGTCGGTCAGGTACTTGCGCTCCACCCATTGCGTCCCGAAGTCCACGGCGCGCTCGGGGTCCCAGTCGTTGGCGAAGTCCGTCATGGAGTCGCCCTCACCCCCGGCGCAGTCGCCGACCACCAGCCGGGTGAACCCGACCGATCGGGTGCTCGGCCCGCCAGGCCTCGACGAGCTTGTCGAGCGCCGCCTTGCTGACGGCATAGGCGCCCAGTCCGGGCCACGGCGGGGTGAGCGACGCGCTGACCGACGACAGGTAGACGGCGACGCCCTCGGACGCCGTCAGGTGGGGGATGGCCGCCGACGTCATCAGCGCGGCGCCGATGACGTTCGTGTCGAATACCCGCCGCCAGGTGTCGGCGTCCGTGTCGACCAGGCTGGCCAGTGGGCCGATGGCCGGCGTGTACACGAGGGCGTCGATGCCACCAAGGTGGGCCACCGCGGCGTCGATGGCGGCCTGGCACGACTCGGCGCTGGTGACGTCACACTCCACCGCCAATGTCCCCGGCCCCGCCTCCTTGGCCGCCGCCTCGAGGCGCTCCAACCGCCGCGCCATGAGCACGGTCTCGGCTCCCCGCTGGGTCAGCCCGATGCCGATGCAACGCCCCAGCCCACTCGATGCACCAACGACAACCGTCCGCACTCCCGATCCTCCTCGTCCGTCCTGCAACGATGCTAGGCGAATGGCGGAAAGGACGTTCTCGCCGCCCGGCCTGGGCAAACGCTTCGCCGCCGCCGGCCTGGCGGCCTCACGCCTCGGCTCCGGCGCCGGTCCCGGATCCGGTGCCGGCCCCGGCCAACCAGGCCGCCATCCGCTCCAGGCTCCGCTGCGCCCCTGGGTCGTCGGGCTGGTTCAGGTGCCCGTGCACCGTCCCCGGCTCGAACTCGACCCGCACCGCAACGCCGGCCGCCGCCAGCCCCACGCCGAAGGCCTCGCCCGACGCCCGCAGCGAGTCGGCCTCCGAATTGAGGATGTACGTCGGCGGCAGTCCCGACAGGTCGCCGTTGCCCGGGAAGGCGTAGACATCGTCGAACAGCGCCTCGCTGCCTACCCAGTTCAGGTTGAGGTCGCGCATGATCTCCGGCGTCAGCATCTCGGGGTTGCACGCCGCCAGCGCAGCGCGCAGAGCGTCGCTCGCCGGCGGAAGCTCGGTGTGCAGGACCGGGTAGGCCAGCACGAGCGAAGCCGGCACTGGCCCCGACTCGTCGTCGCGCAGCCGCTTGGCCACGCCGGCGCACAGGTTCGCCCCGGCGCTGGCGCCGCCGAGATGCAGGTGGCCCGGTACCACCCCGAACTCCTCCTCGAGGCCCGACACCCACAGCCAGGCGTCGAGCACGTCGTCGGAGGGTACCGGGTAGTGCACCCCGTCGACGCACTTGGTGTAGTCGATGGACAGCACCGGGATGCCGCGTTGCGCCAGCTCCACCGCCACCCAGTGCGCCTCGGGCATGTCGAGGTCACCGGCGACGAACCCGCCGCCGTGGGCCCAGACCAGTGCCGCCCCCGCCCCGGTCCCGCTCGCCGCGCCCCGGTAGCCCCGGGCGGCGATGTCACCGTGCCGGCCGGTGATGGTCACGTCGCTCACGTCCACGCCCTTGGCGTGCATGTGTCCAGCTGACCCCACCGCGCCCGGGTCCGTCAACGCCAACCCCCGTGGCCACTCGCTCCGGCACTGCCGCAACCGCCGCCGCCGGTCGACGCCAGATGTTCGAAGATGTACCGTTGCACAACAACGATCATGAGTCGTCTCCCATGACAGCACCAGCCCCGGCACCAGCGCGCTTGCGGGCAGAGCACCTCGATGACGCCGTCCTCGGTCTCGGCGTCACCCGCCCCCGCCTGTCCTGGCAGCTCCCGCCCGGCGCCGTCCGCCAGATCGCCTACGTCGTCGAGGTCGACGGACGCGCCTACGGCCGCATCATGTCCGGTGACAGCGTCCTCGTGCCCTGGCCGCGCCGCCGCTGACGTCCCGCCAGCACGCCACGTGGCGCGTCAAGGTCTGGACCGAGGCCGGCGAGAGCGAGTGGTCGGCGCCGGCCTGGTGCGAGACCGGACTCCTCCAGCCGGCGGACTGGAGCGCCCGCTTCATCGAGCCGTACGAGACCGAGCGCTCGGCCCACGTGCTGCGTCACGCCTTCCACCTCGATACCACGCCGCCCCCCGACGCCCGCCTCTACGCCACCGCGCACGGCATCTACGAGACCTATCCTCAACGGACGCCGCGTCGGCGACGTCGAGCTGGCCCCCGGCTTCACCAGCTACCCGACCACGCTGCACGTGCAGGCCTACGACGTCAGCGACCTGCTCGTCGCCGGCGACAACCACTGGGAGGTCGTGCTCTCCGACGGCTGGTGGCGCGGCCGCACCGGCTTCTTCCAGTCCCGCGACGGCTACGGCACCACCCTCGGCTTCCTCGGCCAGCTCCACGCCGGCGACACCGTCGTCTCCACGGGGGCCGACTGGGAGTCGGCCACCGGCCCGCTCCGCAGCGCGCGACCTCATGGCGGGGCAGAGCGAGGACCACCGGACCGAACCGCACGACGTGGCACGCCGTCACGGTCGCCGAATACGACCTCGACCAACCTGACCTTCTCCCCGGCGCCGCCGACCCGCCGCACCCAGGAGCTGCGCCCGGTCTCGGTGACCCGGCCGCAGCCCGACCGCCAGGTCGTCGACCTCGGGCAGAACATCAACGGCTGGCTGCGCCTCAGCGACCTCGGCCCCGCAGGCACCGAGCTCACCATCGTGCACGGCGAGTTCCTCGACCCCAGCGGCGACGTGACCCAGGACCATCTCAATCCCACCGATCGAGTTCGCCGGCGCGCCCTCCGAGGTCGGCATGATCGACCACGTCGTCGCCGCCGGCACGCCGGGCGAGGTCTTCGAGCCGCGCCAGACGACGCACGGCTTCCAGTTCGCCCGCATCGAGGGCCACCCCGGGCCGCTCACCGTCGACGACGTCACCGGCGTCGTCGTGCACACCGACCTGCGGCGCACGGGGTGGTTCCGCTGCAGCGACGAGCGGCTGAACAGGTTCCACGACATCACCGAGTGGTCGTTCCGCGACAACGCCTGCGAGATACCGACCGACTGCCCCCAGCGCGAGCGCGCCGGCTGGGCCGGTGACTGGCAGCTGTTCATCCCGACCGCGGCGTTCCTCTACGACGTCGCCGGCTTCTCCCTCCAGTGGCTGCGCGACCTGGCCGCCGAGCAGCTCGACAACGGCTGCGTCACCAACTACGTGCCGGATGCGCTGCGCCAGCGGGTCCACGAGATCGGCACGCTGTGGACGAGCCGCCAGGGGTCGTCGGGCTGGGGCGACGCCATCGTCATGGTCCCGTGGGAGATGTGGCGCGCCTACGGCGACGAGGACGTGCTGGCCGAGCTGTGGCCGCCCATGGTGGCCTGGGTCGACTTCGCCGCCACCATCGCACGGACGCAGCGCCACCCGAGCCGGCGTCGAGGCGCGACCCGAGCCCCGGTCCCCACGAGCAGTTCCTCTGGGACGGCGGCTACCACTGGGGCGAGTGGCTCGAGCCGGGCGCCGTGGCCAACTCCCAGTACGGCGCCGACCACGGCGCCGTCGCCACGGCGTTCCTGCACCACTCGGCCGGGCTGCTGGCCCGCATCGGCCGCCTGCTCGGCCACGACGCCGAGGCGGCCCGCTTCGACGAGCTGGCCGACCAACGCGCTCGACGCCTGGCGGACCGAGTTCGTCGGCCCCGACGGCACGCTGACGCCCGACACCCAGGCCAACCACGTCCGCGCCCTCGCCTTCGGCCTCGTCCCCGACGAGCTGCGTCACCAGACGGCGGGCCAGCCTGGTCGAGCTGATCCGCCAGGCCGGCACGCACCTGGGCACCGGCTTCCTGGCCACGCCGTACCTGCTGCCCGTACTGGCCGACACCGGCCACCTCGAGTACTGCCTACGAGCTCCTCCTCCAGGACACGCCGCCGTCGTGGCTCGTCCATGGTCGAGCGCGGCGCCACGACGGTGTGGGAGATCTGGGAGGGCATCGACGCCGACGGGCACCCGCACGAATCGCTCAACCACTACTGCAAGGGCGCCGTCATCTCCTTCCTGCACAACTACGTGGCCGGCATCACGCTTGCTCGACGGGCACCCCGCCTACCGCCACTTCCGGGTCGAGCCCCGCCCCGGCGGCGGCCTGACCTGGGCCGAGGCGGTGCACGACTCGCCCTACGGCCGGATCGAGTCCTCCTGGCGCCTCGAGGCACCGCACTTCCAGCCTGACTGTGACGGTGCCTCCGGGGACGAGGGCCGAGGTTGTCCTGCCGGACTCCTCCCGGCGGGACCAGGGCCCGGGCACGCAGACCTACGAGACCACGCTGGCCTGATCTCCCAGCGATCTCACCGGGCGCACACGGCCCCACTCTCGGGGCCGTGCAACCGTTAGCATCGACGATGGCGCCAAACGCACGGCGCGAAAGGGGGGATGATGGCACGCACCGCGATCATCTCGGTTGACGGCCACGTTCGGGCGTCGCGCGAGCGACTACCGCAACTACATCGAGCAGCAGTATCTCGATACCTTCGACGAATGGGTCAAGGCCCAAGAGGAGCCGGGGCACCCCGAGAGCGGCAACCTCAGCCCGGGTCTCGAACCCACATCACAGTGGGACTCCGATCTGCGCCTCAAGGACATGGAGAGCCAGGGTGTCGTGGCCGAGGTGCTGTTCCCCAACGGGCTGCCCTTCCAGAGCCGGCCGTCCGACGGCGTCGACGGCTTCACCGACCCCGAGCTCGACCGCCAGGCCCGCCTGGCCTACAACCGCTGGCTGGCCGACTTCTGCGCGCAGACACCGGGCCGCCGCGCCGGCCAGGCGCTCGTGGCGTTCGACGACGTCGACCTGGCGGTGGGCGACATCCACTGGGCCAAGGAGCACGGGTTGGGCGGCGTGATGATGCCGGCCCTCCTCGGTGACGGCACCTCCTTCTTCGACCCGGTGCTCGATCCGGTCTGGGCCGCCTGCGTCGAGGTCGACCTTCCGGTCAGCCAGCACGGCGGCGCCGGGACGCCCGATCTACAGCCCGCCCGGCTTCGCCGCCATCATGACGCTGGCCCTGGAGCACTCCTTCTACTCGGGCCGTTCGTTGTGGCAGATGATCCTCGGCGGTGTCTTCGAGCGCTTCCCCGACCTGCGGGTGGCCTACGTCGAGACGGAGGCGGACTGGATCGGTCCGGTCATCACCAAGCTGGACCGGCGGCTGTCGTGGGGCGACGACTGGACCGGCTTTGCCGCGGTCCTGCAGAAGTCGCGGGCCTTCGCACGTCGCGCCCGCGACTACTGGGCCGACAACTGCTACTCGGGCATCTCTCCGTTCACGGACACGCAGATCCCGCTCGAAGAGGTGGCGCGGCCGAGTGAGGAGTACGAGGACGTTCGCCATCGGCTGCGACAACGCCATGTTCGGCGTCGACTACCCGCACTTCGAGTCGGTCTTCCCCGACACCGCCGCCCAGGTCGACGCCCTGGTGGCCCACCCGGCCATCACGACCGAGGTGGCCGAAAAGATCCTCTACGGCAACGCCGCCCGCGTCTACGGCTTCGACCTGGCGCGCCTGCAGCCCGACACCGAGCGCGTCGGCTTCGACATCGACGGCAAGGTGGTCAACCGCCCGGCCTGACCACGCCGGCCAGTCAGTCGAGAGCGTTGGCGCGCCGCCACCTGGCCGAGCCAGCGCGCCGTCGGCTTGACCGTGCGGGCGAACGTCTGCCGGTCGACGGCCACGAGGCCGAAGGTCTTGGCGAAGCCGGCCGTCCACTCGAAGTTGTCGAGCAGGGTCCAGTGCAGGTAGCCGCGGACGTCGATGCCGTCGCCATGCACTTGGCCAACCCCTCGAGCGCGGCCCGGGTGTAGGCCAGCCGGGCCGCGTCGTCGTCGGTGGCCATCCCGTTCTCGGTGACCAGCACCGGGACCCCAGTCTGTTCGGCGGCCAGACGGACGGTGTGCTCGAGGCGCCTCGGGGTAGACCTCCCAGCCGGTCTGCATGGTGGGTGTCCCCTCCGGCGGGGGGATCGTGCCGTCAGGCCCGATCACGGTTGCGCGAGTAGGTCTGCACGCCGACGAAGTCGTCGTCGGCCGACACGGCCAGCCAGTCCGTCTGGCCACCCGGCGCACCTCGGCCCAGCGCTCCTCGCCGCCCGCGGCCGCCTGCATGTCGACCAGCGCGAGCGTCCACCCGACCTTCACGTGCCCCGCTGCCGCCTTGATGGCCTGGGTGGCCAGCCGGTGCGCCGCCGCCATCGTCTCCACCGGAGCGCCGATGAGCCCCATCCGGTAGCGCGCCGGGTCGTAAGCCGCCGACGCCCGCCGACGAATCCGCCGGAGCACCCTCGGCCTCCGCGCCGTCGCTCGCCGACGCCCATCGGGATGACGCCGGTGCTCACGAGCATGGCCATCACGTTCGGCTCGTTCAGCGTGCACACCCACGAGAGCAGGTCGCCGAAGTGCTGCGTCGCCCGGCCGGCGAAGTCGGCGAAGCGCGCCGGGACGTCCGCTGCCGGTCCAGCCGCCCCGCCCGGCCATCCAGCGGGGGAGCGTGAAGTGGTTGTACGATCACGACGGGGGTGACGCCTTGGTTCAGGCAGGTCTCGATGACCCGCTTGTAGTGGTCCAGCTCGGCCAGCGAGAAGTAGCCGGGCTCGGGTTCGATCCGTGACCACTCGAGAGAGAATCGGTAGGCGTTCAGTCCGAGATCGGCCAGGAGCCCGATGTCCTCGGGGTAGCGGTGGTAGTGGTCGCAGGCGTCGCCCGACGGCTCCACGAAGTGCGAGTCCTCGGCCCACTCCAGAGGCCAGAGGTCGGCGTTGACGTTGCCCCCTTCGACCTGGTGGCCGGCGGTCGCCGCCCCCCAGAGGAAGCCGTGCGGGAAGGTGGTCATGGTGGGTGGCGGTCCTTTGCGCGCTCGGTTTTTGGCGAAGCGTGCAAAGCTTTGCAGAGATCGGCCGGCCCGACAACGCAATGCGTGGTGCAGGGCGGCCGGGCCGGGTGTGGAAAATAGTTCGACATTGAAGTAATCTGGGGGCGATGGCAGACGGCGAGACGTGGCAGGAGGCGTACGACCGCTCGCCGCTTCGCGCCACGCGGTTCGAGACCATGTCGGGCGTGCCGCTCGAGCCGGTCTACGGCCCCGAGGACGCGGAGCTGCCCGGGCAGTTCCCCTACACCCGGGGCCCCTACGCCTCCATGTACCGCTCCCGCCTCTGGACCATGCGCCAGTTCGCCGGCTTCGGCACCGCCGCCGACACCAACGAGCGCTTCAAGGAGCTGCTGCGGGCGGGCGGCGACGGGCTCTCCACCGCCTTCGACATGCCCACCCTGCTCGGGCGCGACTCGGACGACCCGCTGGCCAAGGGCGAGGTCGGCCGGGCCGGCGTGGCCGTGGACACGCTGGCCGACATGGAGCGCCTGTTCGCCGACATCGACCTGGGCCACGTCTCCACGTCCATGACGATCAACTCGCCCGCCGCGCCCGTCCTGGCCATGTACGTGGGTGTGGCGGACCGCACCGGCGTGGAGCGCGCCCGCCTGTCGGGCACCCTCCAGAACGACATCTTGAAGGAGTACCAGGCCCAGAAGGAGTACGTCTTCCCGCCCCGCCCCTCGGTGCGCCTGGTCACCGACGTCATCCGCTTCTGCGCGGCCGAGCTGCCGCGCTGGCATCCCGTGTCGGTGTCGGGCTACCACATTCGCGAGGCCGGTTCGACGGCGGCGCAGGAGCTGGCCTTCACCCTGGCCAACGGGTTCGCCTACGTGGAGGCGGCTCTGGCCGCCGGCCTGGCCGTCGACGACTTCGCGCCGCGGCTGAGCTTCTTCTTCAACGCCCACATCGACTTCTTCGAGGAGATCGCCAAGTACCGGGCCGCCCGCCGCGTCTGGGCCCGCTGGATGCGCGACCGCTACGGCGCCGCCGACGGCCGCTCCCTTCAGCTGCGCTTCCACACGCAGACAGCGGGGGTCTCCCTCACGGCGCAGCAGCCCGAGGTCAACCTGGTGCGGGTGGCCATCGAGGCATTGGCCGGCGTGCTCGGGGGCACCCAGAGCCTGCACACGGACTCCTTCGACGAGGCGCTGGCGCTGCCCACCGAGCACGCGGCGCGGCTGGCGCTGCGCACCCAGCAGGTCATCGCCGAGGAGTCCGGCGTGGTGCACGTGGCCGACCCGCTGGGTGGGTCGTGGTTCGTAGAGGAGCTCACCGACGAGATGGAGCGCCAGGCCGAGGAGATCTTCGCCCACATCGAATCGGCGGGGTCGGGCTCCATGCTCGAGGGCGTCTTCGTCTGCATCGACGACGGCTGGTTCACCTCGGAGATCGCGGACGCCGCCTACGCCTTCCAGTCCAAGATCGCCCGGGGCGAGTGGGTGCAGGTCGGGGTCAACGGCTACGTGGAAGAGGACGGCGTCATGCCGTCGACCCTGGCCATCGACCCGGCCGTGGAGGGCGAGCAGCTCAAGTGCCTGGCCGAGGTCAAGCAGTCCCGCGATGACGACGCCGTGCGGCGAGCCCTGGCGCGCCTGAGTGCGGAGGCGGCCGATCCGTCGGTCAACTTGATGCCGGCGCTGATCGACGCGGCGCACGCCATGGTCACGGTGGGCGAGACCATGCGTGCCCTCGAGTCGGTCTTCGGCATCTACACGGAGCGCCAGGTCGCCTGACCCGGCTCGCCGTCGGGGTCGACCAAAGAGCCCGGTGGAGCGAGGGGCGCTGCGTACCTTGATCGCGATGCCGGGACGCCTGCCCTTCGATCCCATCACCGAGGCGATGCGCCAGTGGCGCGGCCACGGCTGGAACGAGGCGGCGCGCGGCATGGGCGTCGTCACCTCCGTCATCCGGGCCGAGCAGATCCTGGCCGGACGGGCGGAGGATGCGGTACGGCCGTTCGGGCTCACCTTCGCCCGCTACGAGGTGCTCATGCTCCTGCTCTTCTCGCAGCGCGGCGAGCTACCGCTGGGCAAGATCGGCCAGCGGCTCCAGGTGGGCGCGGCCAGCGTGACGAACGCCATCGACCGGCTCGAGCATGACCGCCTGGTGCGGCGGCGCATGAACCCCAACGACGGCCGGGGCGTGCTGGCCTCCATCACCAAGAAGGGCCGGGACCTGGTGCAGGGGGCCACGGCCGCGCTCAACGAGTCGCTGTTCACCAGCCTCGAGCTGTCCCAGACCGACGCCGACGCGCTGTTCGTGCTCCTGGGCAAGCTGCGCCAGCGGGCGGGCGACTTCGACTGAGCGGGTGGATGCCGGCGAGCGGTCGCGCCCCAGCATCGAACTAGAATTGCTTCGACATCGAAAGGAGTGGCCGCGACATGGAGACGCTTGAGATGCACCGGGTGGGCGTGCTGGGGTGCGGGCTCATGGGCTCGGGCATCGCCGAGGTGTGCGCCCGGGCCGGGCTCACGGTCAGCGTGGCCGAGCTCGACGAGGATGCACTGAGCCGGGGGCGCCGGCGGATAGAGCAGTCTCTGAAGCGGGCGGCCAAGGCGGGAAAGATCACCGAGGACGAGGCGCTGCGCCTCGTCGAGGGCATGTCCTTCAGCACCGATGTGGACACGCTGGCCGAGTGCCAGCTGGTGATCGAGGCGGTGGTGGAGGCCGAAGCGGTCAAGGTGGAGGTCTTCGGGCTGCTCGACAAGGTGGTGGAGGCGCCCGACGCGCTGCTGGCGTCGAACACCTCGTCCATCCCCATCATGAAGCTGGCCATGGCCACCAACCGACCCCAGCGCGTGCTCGGGCTGCACTTCTTCAACCCGGTGCCGGTGCTGCCGCTGGTCGAGCTGGTGTCGTCGTTGCTCACCAGCCCCGACGCCAGCGACCAGGCCGAGGACTTCGCCGCGCCAGGTGTTGCACAAGCACGTCATCCGTTCCCAGGACCGGGCCGGCTTCATCGTGAACGCGCTGCTCATCCCGTACCTGCTCTCCGCCATCCGCATGCTCGAGTCGGGCTTCGCCACGGCCGACGACATCGACGAGGGGATGATGAAGGGCTGTGCCCACCCGATGGGGCCGCTCGCGCTGACCGACCTGATCGGACTGGACACGACCATGGCCGTGGCCAACTCGCTCTACGAGGAGTTCAAGGAGCCGCTGTACGCGCCGCCGCCGCTGCTGGCCCGCATGGTCGAAGCCGGCTTGCTGGGCAAGAAGGCCGGCCGGGGCTTCTACGACTACGCCGCCTGAGGGGTCCGGCGGAGGGAGGCGGCCCCTCCGCGGCCGGGTCCGGGGGGCCGTCGAGGTGGCCTCACCCGGACGAGGGCGGGCCCTGAAGTGGTACTCTCGCCAGGCAAGAATGCCGTTCTCGGCCGGGCGGAGGGCGCGCCGGCACACGCATGAAGGAGAGGCGATGGGGGAGTTCGACGGGATCGATTTCTTCAAGGGCAACGAGCTGATCGGCGATCCCTACCCGTACTACGAGTACCTGCGCGGACAGTGCCCGGTGCAGCGGGAGCCGAACCACGATGTGCTCATGGTGACCGGCTACGACGAGGCCGTGGCGGTGTACACCAACACGACGACGTTCTCGTCGGCCAACTCCGTGACGGGGCCGTTCCCGGGATTCCCCGTCGCGCTGGAGGGCGATGACGTGAGCGAGCAGATCGAGCAGTACCGCGAGCAGCTGCCCTTCAGCGACCAGATCCTGACCATGGACCCGCCCAAGCACAAGGCGCACAGGGGTCTGTTGATGCGGCTCATCACGCCGAAGCGGCTGCGTGAGAACGAGGACTTCATGTGGCGGTATGCCGATCGGCAGATCGAGGAGTTCGTCGAGCGCGGCGAGTGCGAGTTCATCCGTGACTTCGCCCAGCCGTTCACGCTCTACGTGATCGCCGACCTGATGGGTATCCCCGAGGAGGATCACGAGGAGTTCCGCCGCGACCTCCAGGGCGGCGGCAACCCGAATCGCGAGCAGGGGCTGGGCAGCACCGGCGAGGACACGATGTCGCACTCGCCGCTGGAGTTCTTGTACGACCGGATCTCGGCGTACGTGGAGGAGCGGCGACGGTCGCCACAGGACGACGTGCTGACCGGCCTGGCCACGGCGACGTTCCCCGACGGCTCGCTGCCCGAAGTCATCGACGTGGCCCGGGTGGCGTCCAACGTGTTCTCGGCCGGCCAGGAGACGACGGTGCGCCTGCTGAGTGCGGCGCTGCAGATCATCGCCGAGCAGCCCGAGATCCAGGAGCGGCTGCGCTCGGACTACTCGCTGATCAACGGGTTCGTGGAGGAGTGCCTCCGTTACGAGAGCCCGGTCAAGGGCGACTTCCGGCTGGCCCGCACGACGACGTCGGTGGGTGGCATGGACGTGCCGGCGGGGTCGTGCCTGATGGTGCTCAATGCCGCCGCCGGGCGTGACCCCCGGCGGTTCGAGGCGCCGGACGAGTTCATCATGGACCGGTCCAACGCCAAGGAGCACCTGGCCTTCGGCCGGGGGCCGCACGCCTGCCCCGGGGGACCGCTGGCCCGGGCCGAGACTCGCATCAGTATCGAGCGGCTTCTCGAGCGCATGAAGGACATCCGCCTGTCCGAGTCGGTGCACGGCGTTGAAGGGGATCGGCGCTTCTCGTACGTGCCGACGTACATCCTGCGGGGGCTGACCCGGTTGAACCTGGAGTTCACGCCGGCGTAAACGGCGACAAGGCCCCTGTCCTCAAACCGGTAGGGGCATCCTCAGGACGGTCGACGGACCCAGTGAGCGCAGCTGACCCAATGTCATGTGATCTTGCGCTTGCACCTCAAGAACCGGGCGCAGTTCCGGGGCCACTTCGAGCCGTAGTACTAATCACCGCTTCCGAGGGCCCGAGTGACCGCAGTTCCGGCGACTGTCTGGGGCGTTTAGCCCGAAGAGCCGATTCATATCCACACAATGCACCGGGGACGGGATTGCCGATACCGGACGGCCTGTCCTGTCAGCCACTCACGGCGAAGAGCCTCCAAGAGCCAGGAACGCCCTTGAGTTCGTGCTCACCTTTATCCTCGAACCGGAGGTCCGAACCGGCAACCAAGTCGACAACTGTCCGAGACACCCGAATTTCACCTGGCTCAGCGCGGCCCTGCACACGCTGAGCCAAATGCACAGCTACGCCCGACACGTCGTCGCCGCGGCGTTCGACTTCACCCGTATGGAGGCCTGCCCGAATCTGCAGCCCCAGCTGCTCGAGAGCCTCCCGAATCGCGCCGGCGCACTGCACAGCTCGTGCAGGGCCGTCGAATGTGGCGAGGACGCCGTCACCGGTGTGCTTCACCAGTTGTCCTCCGTAACGGCGAAGCTGGCGCTCTACGGCGCGGTCGTGGCTTTCGAGAAGTTCCTTCCAAGATCGATCCCCTAGGGCGGTGGCGCGCTCAGTGGAGCCGACGATGTCGGTGAAAAGCACCGTTGCGAGCATCCGACTCGAAGGAGCGAGTTGGCGCGTGCCCGTCAGGAACTCCTCGATCTCGCCAGCAATGTCAGCGTCGCTGGCCCATGGGACATGGTCGGCCGTATCGAGCTCGACGATCTCTGCGTTGGGGATGTGCTCGGCGAGGTAACGCCCCCATTGAACGGGAACAAAAGCGTTTCTCGTGCTGTGCAGTACCAGCGTGGGCACGTTGATCAGGGGCAGAGCGGCTCGAAGGTCGGTTCCAATCGCCACCCGCCAGACGCCTCGGGAGGCGGCGACACTCGCGCCCCGATGGCCGGCTCGGTGCCACCATGAGGCAAATGCAGCGTCGGAGGCCAAGCTCGGTGCCATATAGGGAATGTCGCCCGCAGAAGCATCCGGTACGCCTGGATCTCCGGAGGACACTGTGTGGGTGATCGCATCGGTCCCAGGCTCGGTCAAGTCTCCGACAAACTGCTCGACGACCTCGGCGGGATAGCCGATCGGGTAGTCGTGATCCTGCACGACGCGGGCGTAGGCATTTACGAGCACCAGCGCCCGGACGCGTTCTGGGTGACTGGCGGCCAGGAGTAGTGCGAGCAGTCCGTTCATGGCACATCCGAGAATCGCTGCCTGGTCGACACCAGCGCTGTCCATGACTCCTAACGCGTCATCTGCCCATTGTTCAACCGTTGGAGGCTCCGACGATCCCACTGGGTCCGACAGCCCGACTCCTCTGAGGTCGAAGCGGATAACTCGGGAAAATGAGGCCAAGCGGTCGACCCATTGTTGCCATCGGGGTTGTTCACTCGTCGCGTCGATCGAAAACATGGTCCCGTCGCCAGTTTCGACCAAATCCAGCGAACCCGACCCTTCGACCTGGTAGGCGATGTGCAAGCCGTCGCTGGTCGTCGCGTACCGGATCTCAGGAGGCTCAATCATCGGCCTCCAGTCTTACCCGTGATCTGGGCGGACGCCTGGAAACGTCGGGCGGCCATCCCCGGCAACCGCTCGGCGCTCACAGTCCGACCTGGGGCCGTGGTCTGTCTGCTACAACGCTCCGAAGACCGTTTCATAGATGCGCTCGGGCAGCGCTCCTACTCCGTACTGATCTTCTCGAGCCTCTCCAGGGTGGCTGCCATGGACTCAAGCACTGAGTTGCTCCCGTTGATCCACCTCCCGCCATCACGTAGGAGGTCCTCCGGCAAGGGGCCGTAGTCAAAGACCTCGGTGACGACGGTGGCGTCGTCACCGTCTGGAGTGAGGAGGTAGCCCCAGCGGTAGCCCGCAGGAATGCCGACCTTGGATGGATCATTACCCTCAGCCCGAGAAGGGTCTCCGGGAGCCGGTTCCCAAAATATGCGCCGACCTGGCTCGAACTCCACCACATAGTTGAGCATGAGGTAGTCGTTTCCGAGCCGATGCATCTTCATGGTGAAGGTGTCGCCCACGTCGGAGATGGGGCCGTCGAGGACGGCTCCCCGGAGCATGCCGGAGCCGTCGAATTCCACGTGACGTTGAGGATTCGCCAGGATCTCGAAGATGAGGGCTGCCGGTGCTTCAACTCTGCGTGACACTTGGAGCGGCTTGCCTTCTGCCATGGTCCAGTCCTTTCGGTCGCTCCGCGCTCGCATTCTGCATCTCCCCTAACGAGCGCATCCGAGGGGTTCACACAGTTGGACGTTGCAGGCGCCACGGTCGCAGCCATTGGTCCGAAACTCACGTTCTAACCGATTCGAGGTGTCCCGCTTTGGAGTGCTGTCAGCAAGGTGGAGCATGCCCCCATGTAAGTGCCGTACGGTGCGCCGCGGCCCGGCATTGGGAGTCACCTTCGGCGCGAACGAGAGGGGCCGTTGGGACCCCTCTCATTTTTGACTACCCGTCAATGACAGACAGCAGAATATCCGCTTCCGACGGCGACCGTGGCGGTACTCAGGCGAACTGGCTGATGACCGTCTCGCCGAACGCGGCCACGGTGCCGATCGGGGCGAAGTCGGTGAACCAGACGTAGATCCGCTCGACATCGCGCTCGGCGAGGGAGCCGAAGTGGTCGACGAGCTCCGCGGCGCTGCCGACCACGATCCGGCGACCGAAGCGCCGGTAGGCAGTCTGCGTCACCTCGTCGCGGTCCTGGCCGGGCTGGATAAACGCCACCTGCGCCTGCAGCGAGCACCGGGCCGCGCCGGCCCGCGTTCGCATCTCGTCGAACTTGTCAAGGATGCCGATGTGGACGTTCCACCAGTCGGCGTGCGCCGCCACCAGCTCCATGGTTTTGCGGCCCGCGCCGCCGATGACGATGGGGATGCGGGTGAGCGGCCCCGGCTGCTGCTGCGCCCCGTGCAGGGTGAAGTGCTCGCCCTCGTAGTCGACCGGCTCGCCGGTCCACAGGGCCGTGATGATCTCGAGCGACTCCTTCAACCGGCTGACCCGCTGCTTGGGTTCGGTCGAGCCGACGCCGAAGGTGGCCATTTCGGAGGCGATGGAGCCCCAGCCGATCCCGAGCTCGAAGCGGCCGTTCGAGGCGTGGTCGAGGGAGACGGCCTCTCGGGCCAGAAGGGCGGGATGGCGGAAGCCATCGCACAGCACCAGTGAGCCGACGTTGAGGTGGCTGGTGCGGCCGGCCACCCAGGTGTTGGTGACCATCGGCTCGAACATGGCCTGGCTCTCGGCGAGGGGCGGGGCCATGTGGTCCATGCCGGCCATGCCATAGAAGCCGGCGGCCTCGGCGGCCTGGGCGCGCTCGACGATCTGGTCCATGGTCAGGCGCATCTGGGGCAGGTAGAGCCAGAACTCGGGGGTGGGGGCCATGGCCGGGAGACTACGGCGCCGCGACCACCGGCACGAGATTGCGCCCGAACTCTCCGGCCGCGGCCTCACGTGGTCGTCGCTCCCGTCAGCCTCGATACGGCTCGTCGAACAACGACGCCCCCTCCCGCAGCGCGGCGAGCGAGAACCCCGCTGTACGGCGATAGCCCTCGGTCACCTCGGCGATCTCGTCGGGCGTGATGACGTCGGCGATGTCGGCGAACCCCTCGGGGGCGCGCTGCTCCACCAGCAGCATGGGCAGCTCGGGCCCGAGGCCGCGGTTGGCTTCGACGATGGCGGCGGTCGCCGGCCGGCGCGCCTCCTCGTAGCGCGCCAGGGCCTGGTCCAGGTCGTTGGGGTGACGGCGGACGCAGCCGGCCAGGACCCGGGCGTCGAGGATGGCCTGCGACGCGCCGTTCGACCCGATGGGGTACATCGGGTGGGCGGCGTCGCCCAGCAGCGTGGAGCGGCCGAACGTCCACCGCGCCACCGGATCGCGGTCGACCATCGGGAAGAGATACGTCTCGGGCGCCCGGCGGATGATGGCGGGCACGTCGAGCCAGCCGAAGTCCCACTCCTCGAATTCCGGCAGGAATTCGTCGAGGCCGCCTCGCCGGTTCCAATCCTCGCCTTGGCCGAGGTCGGAATCGGGCCGCCGCAGCTCGGCCACGAAGTTGAAGGCCTGTCGTCCGTCCGCGCCGGCCAGGTCGGCGATCGGGTACCCGACGAACTTCTGGTCCGGATGGCCGGCCCAGATCATGGTGCGGCCGTCGAGCACCGCGTCGATCTCGGCGATGCCCCGCCACAGCAGGGCGCCGTTCCATCGGGGCGGGCCCTCGTCGGGGTAGCGCTGCCGGCGCGACGCGCTGTGGATCCCGTCGGCCGCCACCACCAGATCGGCCTCGGCCATCGAACCGTCGTCGAACACCGCTACGGCACGTCCGCCGCCGCCGCCGCCGCCGCCGCCGCCGCCGTCGTCGCTGCCGACGCCGCCGTCGTCGTCGATCCGCACCAGGCGCCGGCCCAAGTGCAGCGCCCCCGCCCCGAGCCGCTCCAGCACCGCGTCGAGCAGCACCTCCTGCAGCACGCCTCTGTGGATGGACAGCTGCGGCCACGGGTACCCGGCCGCCACCCCGCGGGGCTCCTGCCAAATCTCCTGTCCCCGGCGCGTGCAATACAGCAGGCGTGTCGGCGCCACGCCCCGGTCGCCGAGGCGCTCGAGCAGGCCCATGGCGTCGAGCTCGCGCACGGCGTGGGGGAGGAGGTTGATGCCTACGCCGAGGGCACGCACCTGGCGCACCGAGTCGTAGACCGAGACCTCGGCGCCCACCTCGTGCAGGCTCAGCGCGCTGGCCAGCCCCCCGATGCCGGCTCCGACGACCACGCAACGGAGCCCGCCGCCGCCGGCGGCGCGACCGCCAGGGTTCACAGCACCTCGTAGACGCCGAGGAGTACAACTGATTGGTCGCGGCGCCCCGTGGAGACGGCCAACAGGCCGTTCAGCCGGCTCAGCCGAGCCGCCGCCGTCGAGAAGCGCACGTGGGTCCGGAAGTAGTACTCGTCGGGGTCGACCGGGTCGCCTCGGGCGATGCGTTCGGCCACCTCCGGCGCCGCCCGGCGCATGCCGACGGAGCGCACCTCAATGGCCTCGTCCCGATTGCTCAGCAGCGTGTAGTGGGCGTCGATCTCGAGCACCCCGTCGGCCCGCACGCTCTGCCAGTCGATCCCGCCTTGCAGGATCGTCCCGGCCACCTCGTCACGAGCCCCCTCGAACGTGCCGCCGTCGAAGGCGACGAAGCGCCGGCCGCCCCCCAGGTCGACCACCGGCCGGACGAGCACCTCTATGGACAGGAGGTCACGGAGCTCCAGGTGGGGCCACTGATCGGGCATCGCCGAAAACGTACCTCACGGCCCACGAGAAGAGCACTGCCAGGTCACCAACTGGATGCGTAGGCCCGGCCGGTTCCTCCGATCGACGCAGAACATCGCCGAGTCATGACCCCGGCTGTCGGCGAAGACGTCGATGCCGAGCTGGTCCTCGATCTGAGAGACGAAGCATGACCCAGAAGCCCGGATCCGAACAGACTGGGCGGGCCCGACCATGGCACCGACGAGACCCGTTGCTACCGTCGTTCTGATGGTCATCCGCCGATGCATCGTTGCGTTCGCGATTCTCTCGTCTGCCTTGGCTCAGACCCGTGCGGGGCAGTCCCACGATCTCACTGCGCGTGACCCCGTCTACCTCCCTCTCCGACGCACCGCTGTCCATCCAAGTCAGGGGGGCCGCTCCTGGGAGTCGGGTGATGCTGGCGGTCACCCCCACGGACGTCAATGGGGTGACGTGGTCGTCGCGATCGACGTTCGTGGCGGCTGCGACCGGCACGGTCAGCACAGCATCGGCCCGGTCGATTGCCGGTAGTGGGGATGAGAATGCCGACGAGAACGAGGACGCCGCCTTCGACTCGTAGGGTGGAGAACGGTCGTCCTGGTGCGAGAGGAGGTCGATGCAGGTGGTGGCACTGCTGGTCGTCGGAGCTGGACCCTATGGAGTCGCCGTGGCGGCGCAAGCCATCGAGCGGGGAGTCGACACGACCGTCGTAGGGCATCCTATGAGCTTCTGGACGGACCACATGCCTGAAGGGATGTTTCTACGCTCAGGGATCGACTGGCACCTCGATGCGTCAGGCGTCGATACCTTTGAGGCCTTCATCGAAGACAGCGGAATATCCACAGCCCACATCGATCCTGTACCCATTGACGTCTTCCGAGAGTACGCCGCTTGGTTCCAGTCTCAAAAGCACGTGGCCGTCCGAGATCAGCATGTCTCACGCCTCGAGCGCGACGACGAGGCATTCGTGGCCTCACTCGACGACGGGACCCAGATTGCAGCCGACGTGGTCGTCGCCGCTCCGGGAGCGGCCTACTTCCGCCAGTTCCCCGAGTGGGCGAGCGTGCTTCCCGGAGGGGTCGGTGCCCATACCTGTGATCTCGTTCGTTTTCAGGAACTTTCCGGGGCGCGGGTCTTGGTCGTCGGAGGTCGACAGAGCGCTTACGAATGGGCCGCACTTTTGAGCGAACACGGTGCCGAGCGCGTGGACATCGTTCACCGGCACGACGTGCCCCGCTTCGAACGAGTGAGCTGGAAGTTCGTCGACCCGTACATGGACGCGACCCTCGATCGCCCCGGATGGTGGCGCTCACTGTCGGCCACCGAACAAGGGGAAATCACCCGTAAGTTTTGGCAGGTCGGCCGCCTTAGCCTGGAGTGGTGGCTCACGCCGCGCCTCGCCGACGAGCGTATCCGTAGCTGGCCCGGCACACACGTCGTGGAAACCGCAGTGGGAGACAGCGGCACGGTCTCGGTGGCACTCTCAAGTGGAGACCGACTGACGTTTGATCGTCTCGTCTTCGCCACGGGCTACAAGGCTGACCTTCCCCGCGTTCCATATCTCAATGGGTTTGCTGGCAGTCTCGAGGTGGTCGACGGTTTCCCCGTTCTCGACGAAGTCTTCCAGTCTTCGATCGCTGGCCTCTACATCACCGGGTTCGCCTCCACCCGTGACTTCGGCCCCTTCTTCGGCTTCACGAGGGGCTGTCCCGCGGCCGCCACGCTCATCGTCGATGACCTGCTCCGACGCATGTGACGAGGGCCGGGCCCTTGGGTAGAGATCGGCTGCGGTTTATCTTGCGAACCACGGTCGCCCCGGTGCGGACGGGGGCAGGGGGGGTCTTACTGCAACTGTCAAACGGGGGCAAACACCTCGGCGACTCGGTGACGCGACGAAGGTTGCGTTCCCAAGGGACTGGAGTGTGAGGGGTGAGTCAAGCTGAGGACACCGAGGCTGCTCCCGAAGAACCCTCAAATGCTCGCCGAGCATCCACATCGTTGGTGCCGTACTCGTGGTGGTCGTCCTACGGGTAGTGAATCGGTGAGCGATATCACTAGGTTGAGGATGAACGATGGGCACTCAGGACCGGCACCTGTTCACTTACGAGTGGGACCCCACATGTACGTTCCGCCCCCCCGGTTTCCTGACGATCGTCCAGAAGGCTGAGTTCGAGAAGGTGGTAGTGGTGACCAACTGTCAATGACGATGCGCAGCGGTGGCCACAATCCCGCCTGGGCACCAGGCGTTGGCGGGCACACCCTTGCACGGGTTGGGCATCGTGGGCAGGTTGGCTGTGTCGGGCGACTCGAGTCCTGACGCCCCGGGCAGCGGTTGCATGGTGACAGCGGTCGCCTGCGGGTACTTTGCAGATGAGCAGTCCGACCCACTCAGCAATCCGGCGTCGCACTCTGCCTGTAGCAGAAACGTCAAGTCGGTGTTGCTGCCCAGCACGGTGGTCTTCGGTGTCTTTGCCCCACACGTTGTGGAAATGGCATCCACCGTGGTAGCAGGGCCGATCTCCGTGGTGAAGGTCGAGTTCCACTCGGTGTTGCCCGAAGCGCAGTTCTCGTCCTCGTTACCGTAGATGAGGAGATTGCCTAAATCGGCGTCGCTGGCATTGCCATCGGTCCCGACTCCCGAAAACTTGTTGTCCGTACTGAAATCACCTTCAGGGTCGAAGAGGCAACCTACGCCTGAGATGTGCAGCGAGGTTGCCAGGACTCCGGCCTCCTTGGAGCACTGATAGGTGATGCCGTTCTCGACGACGCTTGTGTCGGAGTCGGGGTACGGGACAAAGAGCATGCCCCAGGCGCCGTTGTTGAGGAACTTGTTGTCCTCGACTGTGTCGTTGCGCCCACCGGAGACCGTCTCACCGGTCCCCGTCGGCCCTAGCCCTGCGGTGCCCTCCACCGGGACGTTCGGGTTGTTGTTGTCCTCGACCAAGTTGTTCGGACCGAAGACCCAACAGGAGTTGATCTTCGTGCCGGGGATGCGGACTGATTCCCCTGCGACCGGCTTATTGTCCGGACACTCACCGTTCTGGGGCGGGGGAGGGTCGCCGCTGAGGGCGGTATTCGTGTCGAGGCCCTCCTTGTTGTTCTCGAAGGTGGAGTCCTCGATATGGACCATCCCACCTGAGTTGGTGCCCGAGTAGCCGAGGGCGCTGTCTTCGAAAGTGGCATGATCGACCGTCGCGTTGCACACTTGGTGGCAGGCTCCTATGTAGCCACCGGAGTCCGCGAAGTTGTTGGCGAAGATCTGGTCCCACGAGCCGCCGCTCGAGTTGGAGGAGAAGATCCCGTACAGGGCGCACGTGTCGCACACGCTCAAGTCGCTCGGGTCGCTGTTTTCGAAGTAAGTGTTGGTGGCGGTGAGGTAGCTGCCCTCGTAGTTCTTCAGCCCGACGTTCCCTGACTCGTCGCCGCCGTTCCACCAGATCTCGTTGCCCGAGTCGCCGGTTCCGGCCTGGAAGTTGCACACCGTCAAGTTGTCGATGCTGACGTTTTCGGCCTTCCAGACGACGATCCCGTTCCTTCCGAGGCCGTGGAGGGAGTTCTGGTCAGCCGGTGCCGAGTTGCACTCGTCCGGTGAGCCGGGCAGCGTGCCGTCCACGACCACGCTGTTTCGGTTCATGCCACGCAGGTGGAGATCGGAAATGTCGATCACCACCCCTCCGTACCAGCCGTCTGCGGTCGCGCGGTTCGCCTTGGTTATTCTGGAGTCATCCGATTCGTGGTAGTCGCCGGGGGCGATAAGGACCCAGTCTCCCCTCTTCGCAGCGTTGACTGCGTCCTGGATCGAGGAGAACGTCTGAGAGGCGGGCGTGGTAATTCCGTCGAAGGTGCCGACGTACAGCACCTCACCCTTGGGCTCTCCTTGAGCACTTGCCAACCCTGCACCGCCGAAACCCACTAGCAACAGGCTGAGCAGTAGCCCCACGGTGCCAACCACTGCGACTCGGGCAATCCTCGAGGTTCGCTGGCTCGCTGTCATGTGCAGCCCTTCCCCTTCTGGCTCTTTGTACCAGGACAGTACTTCGGGCCGGGGAGTTCCTAAACGGCGGTATGAACTGGTAGGACATCACGAGTCTTGATCTTGTCCAGCGGGTACGACCGCTCCAGCATCCCGTAGGCCTCCTCCCCGTCCCAGCGGTAGCGCACGGCCGCCTGTTGCAAGGCGGGGAAGCTCGGCTTCTCGGCCTTCATGGCGTCGGTCGAGAACGTCTTGTCGTCGTGATGGATGTCGAACGTCGCCATCACCGTCTCCCTCTCGACCTCCACCGTTCCCGCCGCCGTCTCGAACACGAACGAGACGTCCTGGCCGAACGCCTGTAGCGACGTCAGCCACGGCGCCGACACCACCCGTGCCGCCACCAGCTCGTCACCCACACTCGGGTCGAACACTCACAGCTGTCGCAGCACCTGGTCGGCGAAGCGCTGCATGCTCTCCAGGGCGTCGCTCGTCCGCGTCCACGGCCGCACCATGATCCGGGTCACGCCGGCGGCCATCAGCGGCTCCACATCCTCAGGCTTGGTGACGTCGCCGAACAGCGTCACCTGCACCGGCTCGGTCCGACCCACCCGCTCGGCGATCTCGTTGATCCGGGCCAACGACGACGGGACCTGCTCGAGCGTGTGGTTCATCGGCATCCAGCCCGCGCCGACCGTCGCCGCCCGTCGGAAGGCGGCCGGGCCGTCGCCACCGATCTGGAGCGCCGGCCCTCCGGTTTGCACCGGCTTCGGCTCGAACGACACCGGTCCGAAGTCGAAGAACTCGCCGTGGAACTCCACCGTGTCCTCGTTCCACAGGCGCCGGCAGACCTCGATGGCCTCGTCCACCCGGGCGCCGCGGGTGTCGAAGTCGAGGCCCATGGCGTCCCACTCCGCCCGCAGCCAGCTGGCTCCGATGCCGAGTTCCAGCCGCCCCCCGGACAGCAGGTCCACGGTCGTGGCGGAGCGCGCCGTGAGGAACGGGTGACGCAACCCGATGTTGTAGACGTGCGTGCCGAAGTGGATGCGCTCCGTGCGGGCGGCGAAGAAGCTCATATAGGAGAACGCGTCGTAAATCGGCACGTCGGGCGGGATCGGCGGGTGCTCCGATCCGTGGTGCGGGCTCCCCTCCGAGGCGTGGGGGATCACGACGTGCTCAGGGATCCACACGGACTCGAAGCCGAGCCGGTCTGCCGCCTCCGCGACCTCGACCCAGATCTTCGGGTTGATCGTGCCGAGATGCAGCCCGAACTTCAGATCAGCTGCGCTGCTCACGCCCATCCCGAACCTCCGTACCGAGTTTCCCTCCGCAGTACTACCCGAGACCTGGCTGCGTCAGGCAAATCGCCGGGCCGCTTCCTCCGCCCGGGCCCGATAGCTCCCGCCGAACAGCACGGTATGGACGAGCAACGGGTACAGCTGGAAGAGCGGGACCCGGTCCTGCCAGCCCGCGTCCAAGGGCCGAATCTCGCGGTAGGCGGCGAGCAGCGGGTCGGGGACCGAGCCGAAGAGGGCGAGCATGGCCAGGTCCTCCTCGGGGTGGCCGCCATGGACCGACGGGTCGATCAACCACGAACGGGCGTCGGTCCCGGCGAGCACGTTGCCCCACCACAGGTCGCCGTGCAGGAGCGCCGGACCACCGGGTGGCAGCAGCTCATCCAGCCGGTCGACGACCATGGCCACCAAGGGTTCGAGACGGCAGCGCCGGGCCAGCTCGATCAGCCGCCCACCGTAGAAACCGGCCCCGTCAGCGCTCGGCGCCGGATCGACCGGGCAGGCACCGATCCACGACGAGCCTCCACCCCACTGCGGAGTAGCGGCACAGTGCAGCACGGCCAGCGACCGTCCGAGCGACTCGTCGTGGCCGGCACCCCTCGGCATCTGCGCGACCGCGGTCGTCACCAAAAGGCCGTCCTCCGTGTGCACCACGTCGGGCACGGGCGGCGCCCCCCGCATCGCAGCCAGTTGGCGCAGACCGTCGGATTCGTCCCGCACCCCCGGGCCGATCTTGGCCACCAAGCTGCGTCCGCCAGCCTGGACCAGCCAGGCCTGGCCACCGAGTGGGCTGACGTCGCTGATGGGGCCGACCGCCCGAGCGAGGGTCGTCTGCCATTCAATCGGCACGGCCACGCCTCACTCTTGCATCGCGTCGACCATGATGGCCCCGTGGCACGCTCGCGATCCCGACCGGCGGCCGGCCTGATCCTCACCCCGGGTGCCAGCGCAGGGCGCGAGCAAAGCGGACTCGTCGCCATAGACCAGGCAGTGACGGCCGTCGGGATCACGGTCGAGCGGGTCGAGTTCCCGGGCCAGGCCGCCGGGAAGCGCCGCACCGACCCGCCCGCCGTCTGCATCGATACGGTGCGGTCCGCCAGTACGACTCTGGCGGACCGACTCGGCGTCGACATGAGCCGCATCGCCGTCGGTGGGCGTTCGTTCGGCGCGCGGATGTGCTCCATGGCGGTGGCTGAGGGGCTGCCGGCGGCGGCGCTCGTACTCGTCAGCTACCCGCTGCACCCGCCGGGGCGGCCGGAGCGGCTGCGCACGGAGCACTTCCCCGAGCTGCGCCTGCCGTGCCTCTTCGTGTCCGGCCGCCGTGATGCCTTCGCCACGCCCGAGGAGCTCGAGCGTGAGACGTCGGCCATCCCCGGCCCCGTTACTCGGACGTTCGTGGACGGCGACCACTCGTTGCGCAGGGCCGAGGCCGAGGTCGGCGAGATCGTGGCGGCGTGGCTGGCCGCCTTGCGCTGAGCGGCCTACGCGTGGGCTGACCCGGAAAGGGTCTGTTCAAGGGCGCCACAATGTGATATCACTTTAATATCACATTGTGGAAGGAGCACCCATCATGAGCACGAGCACCGTCGCCGCTCAGCCTGTCGGGCACCAAGGGGCCCGAGTCGAGATCACGCAACGTCCCGCCCTGGCCCTCAACGGATGGTTCGGGGTGATCCTCCTGTTCGCCTGCGGAGGGGGCGCCTATCTCGCCGTGGCCCAGCGCGCCGGCTGGATCCTCTGGCTCCCTATCCTCGTCTTCGTCCTGGTCATCGCATCGCTGGCCGTCGTGCCGCCGGGCCAGACCTCGGTGATCCAGTTCTTCGGCAGCTACGTCGGCACGGTGACCCGGCCCGGCTTCTGGTGGGTGCTGCCGCTGACCAAGCGGCGCGGCGTCAGCGTCCGGGTGCGCAACTTCGAGACGGGCCACCTGAAGGTGAACGACGCCGACGGCAACCCCGTCGAGATCGCCGCCATCGTCGTCTGGCAGGTCGTCGACACCGCCAAGTCGACCTACGCCGTCGAGAACTACACCAACTTCATCACCGTGCAGGCCGAGTCGGCGCTGCGGCACGTCGCCACGAGCCACCCCTACGACGACACCACTGACGCCGGGACGTCACTGCGGGGCTCGACCGACATCGTGGCGGCCGAGCTGGCGCACGAGGTGGCGGACAAGGTGGCGGTGGCCGGTATCGAGATCGTCGAGGTCCGGATTTCGCACCTGGCCTACGCGCAGGAGATCGCCCAGGCGATGCTGCGCCGCCAGCAGGCCAACGCCGTCGTCGCCGCCCGGGGCCGCATTGTCGAGGGCGCCGTCGGCATGGTCGAGATGGCGCTCAACCGTTTGAGCGAGGGCGGCGTGGTGTCGCTCGACGAGGAGCGCACGGCCAGCATGGTGAGCAACCTCATGGTGGTCCTGTGTAGCGACCAGCCGCCGTCGCCCGTCGTGAACGCCGGTTCGCTCTATACGTGAGCGAGCGCCGGCAGGTCCTGCTCCGCATCGACCCGGCGGTCCATGACGCGATCGTGCGCTGGGCCGACGACGAGCTGCGCAGCGTCAACGCCCAGGTCGAGATGATCCTGCGGCGGGCGCTGGCCGACGCCGGCCGCCTGCCCAAGCAGGTGGCGCCGCTCCCTCGTCGAGGGCGGCCTCGGGCGGCGAGCGAGTAATCGGTGCCGGGTGGTGACTTACGACCGTCCTCGCCGTCTTTGCAACACGATGAGAGGCGCTATCAGGGCCCCGGCAGGGCCGGGACCTGGCCCATTATGGATGGCGACGCGTTCGCCACGGCAGCGTCAAGGGTCCACTTCGTCGGCCTGCGGCCGCCCTTTGACCCTGCCTTCCTTGGTGGAAGTGACCCGCAGAAACCCGACGTCCCAAAAAAACTCTCGCACCACCGCGCACACCCCCGACGACCGTTCACCCCTCGATGGGGTCTACCAACACCACCAACACCACCACCACCACCACCACCACCACCGCCGCCGCCACCACCGCCACCGGGCTCACCTTCGACGTGCCGACGCTCGGGCTCTCCGAAGTGGCCGCCATGTCCACTGACGAGCTCAAAGAGGTGCTCACCGAGTCGGCCACGGCCCAGGCCGCCCTGGCGGGCCTCATCGCGCTGGCCCTGGCCGAGCTGGCGCGGCGCCAGGGCTTCCGCGACGACGGCGCCACCTCGGTCGAGGCCTGGATGGTGGAGCGCACCGGGGTGGGCCCCTCCAGCGCCCGCACCTTGGCCCGGGTCGGCGAGGACCTCTTCGACCTGCCGCACCTGAGCGGGGCGCTGTGCAGCGGGGCCCTGCCCTTGGACAAGGTGCGCACCGTGGCCGGGGTGGCCACCCCCGAGACCGACGCCGCCTGGGCCGCCGCCGCGGCCGAGCACTCGGTGCGTGACCTGGCCGAACTGGTGCGCACGCAGCGTCCCCCCACCCGAGAGGACTCAGACAAGGAGCACGAGACCCGCTCGGTGCGCTTCAACGAGGCGACGCGCACCATGACGGCGGGGCTGCCCGCCGAGTCCTTCGCCGAGGTGCGGGCGTGCCTCGAGGCCCGGGCCAAGGCCATCCCCTCCGACGGCGAGACGCCGTGGGACCAGCGCCTGGCCGACGCCTTGGTGTCCTTGGTGCGCTCAGGCGGTGACGCCCAGGCTGGCCCGTCGCGCTCGCCCTACATCGTGGTCGCCCACGCCCCCCTCGACACCGTGCTCGGCGACGCGGAGCGCTGCGGCGAGCTCGAACGGGGCGGGCTGATCAGCGCGGATGTGGTGCGGCGCCTGGCCTGTGAGGCCCGGGTCATCGTGGCCCTCGACGACGACGCCGGCCACACCGTCTACGAGGGGCACCAGAGCCGAGACGCCACGCCCACCCAGCGCCGTGAGCTGATGCGCCGAGACCGCCACTGTCGCTTCCCGGGCTGTCGCCATGTGCTCTTCACCGTGGCGCACCACGTGCGCTTTTGGAGCCCACCTGAGCGCGGCCCGACCGACATGGACAATTTGGCCCTGATGTGCAGATACCACCACGACCTGATCCACAGCTCCACGGTGGGCTGGCGCGTCCGCGGGGACCCCAACGTCGAGCTCACCTTCACCAGCCCGAGCGGGCGGGTCACGACCTCGCGCCCCTCACCGCTGTGGACCAGGGTGACGGCGCCCGAAGCGCGGGTGCGGCCGCGGGATGAGGGTTAGTCGTCCTTCTCGAGATGCACGAGCAGGCGCGCCACGTTCAACGGTGGAGCGTCGGCAACCAGGTTGTGCACGAACGCCCGGATGTGCTGGAACGACTCGCGGCTTTTGGCGGCCCAGGGCATCAGGATCTGGAAGACGTGGAACATTCCCTCGAATTCATGGGCGTGGGTGGGCACGCCCGCGTGTCGGAGCCGCGCGGCGTAGCGCCGTATCGGGTCGCGGAACATCTCGTCGGCACCCCAGCTGACGCTCGTTGGGGGGAAGCCCTTGAGGTCTGCGTCCAGCGGCGAGATGCGGTCGCTCGAGGCGTCGGCCCCGTGCAGATATGCAGCCGTGGGGATGTTCCAGGGCAGCACATCGAGGTGGGCGTTCTCGGTGACCGAGGGCTCGTCGAGGCGCAGGTCGACCTCAGGGGAGAAGAGGATCAGTCCGGCGGGCCGGACCGGCTCGAGGTGGTCCGGCATGGAGAGGAGCACAGTGTTGGCCAGCCCGCCGCCGCCGGAGTCACCCGCGAGGAAGATTCGCTCGGGCGGCACACCGAGGTCGAGCATCTTGGCGTAGATGGCGGAGGCGTCCTCCGCTCCCGCCGGGTATGGGAACTCGGGCGCCAGGCGGTAGTCGGCCACGAAGACAGCGCACCCGGTGTCCCGGCAGACCCGCGCTGTGAAGAACGCGTACATGTTGGGGGACGTGCCGATGTAACCGCCTCCATGCAAGTAGAGCATCACGCCCACCGGATCGATGTGCCGCGGGATGTAGAGGATGCCCGGTACTCCTCCAAGTTCGATTTGGTGACTCGACACGTCGAGGGAATTCACGAAGGGCGGCATGATCCGTTGGCAGATCTCATCGAGGATGAGTTCGACCGAACGGAACTCCGGGATGGGTAGGGAAGACGTGTAACCCATGAAGGAGCGGATGAACTCGCGGGTGACCGATACAGCGAAGTTCGATGGGAGCGACGAGACGCCCTCCCAGGGCCGGCGGAAGGGCACACGAGCCAGGGACACCGCGGCCTCTTGAGCCAACAGAAGCACGTCGAGCGCCGCGATGGGTGCCGGTGCCGTCTCCACCTCTGGGCGGTTGCCCATTGCCATGGGTCGTTTCCTTTCCTCTGGTGTCTTGTCGGCCGGTGCCTGCTCTGGCCACACCAGGCTACGTGGGCGAGTCGGGGATACTCCTGGCCGGGCGCCGCGGCACCGACACCGACGTATTCGTCCATCGCCGCTCAGGCGCTCGACGCGATCCGTTCGAGCAGGTCCGCCGTCTCCGCCGGCGCCGCCAGCATCATGTCGTGACCGCACGACAGCTGGTGCGTCTCCCACCCGCCGACGACCGCGGTGTCGTAGAAGCGCTGGAGGCTGGGCAGCGGGGGATCCGTGTGGGCGACGTAGACCTTGCGCAAACGGGCCAGCGGAGCCGGGTCGAACTCAGTCGGCTCCACCTGGCAGCGGAAGGGAAAGTCGGTGAGACGTGGCCCGACCCACGACCGCAGCGCGGCGTCTCGGACGCCCCACTGCTCCAGGAACTCGTCGGTGGCCGGCAGGTACCAGCCCTCACCCTGTTCAGCCACCAACGTCCGGTAGCGGTCGCCCGTCTCGGTCGGCTCCACGTCCAGCAGGCACTGCCCCGGTGCCGTCACGAAAGCCCCCAGGTAGACCACCGACGCCAGCCGGTCCCCCTCGCGCTCGGCCAGCGGCCCTGCCAGCACGCCCGCGTAGCTGTGCAGGACCAGGTGGATGTCGTGCAGGTCCTCGAACCAGAGCAGCTCGGCCAGGTCGTCGACATGGGTGGATACCCCGATGTCCGGCGTGAGCTCGGCGCGGCGGTCTCCCTGCCCGGTCAACGTCGGCGTGTGCACGTCGTGCCCGCGGGCGGACAGACGCGTCCGCACATCGCGCCAGCACCACCCGCCGTGCATGGCCCCGTGGACGAGGATGAATGTGGCCACCTCGACTCGACTCCCTCCCCGAGTTGGACGCTCCGAAACCGGAACACTACGGAGGGCGTCAGGCGCTGGCCAGGGTCAACGTCTCGCGCAGCGCGCGGTAGCCAGCTGAGGTGCGATGCACGAACTCGTTGTCGCGCGCCACCTCGCCGCGCTGGAGCCAGGTCAGCACCGCCTCGACCAGCCAGGAGAAGAGGACCTCGGCCCGCCAGGCGTCGAGCACCTCGTCGCCGGTGTCGAGCTCGCTCAGCTGGCGCACCACGTCGACCGACACGGACCGGATGTCAGCGGCGTAGGCGGCGAACTGGGGCTCGCGGGCGGCGTGGCGCCACAGCAGGGTGAAGGCGGCCGGGTCCTCCCGGGCCACCGTCAGCAGCGTCCGGGGCCCGAGCCCCTCGTGGGTGGGTAGGGCCAGCTCACGACGCAACTCTTCGCCCAGCTGGTCGAAGACCTGTTGGAGGATGCAGCGGTAGAGGTCTTCCTTCGACTCGAAGTGCCGGTAGACGATGAGCTTGGTCACCCCGCACTCGGCGGCCACGTCGTCCATGGAGGTGTCGGAGAACCCGGCCGCGGCGAAGGCCCGAGCTGCGCCCGAGAGGATGGCGACCCGTCGCTCGGCGCGGGGCAGGAGTTTGCCTTCGATCTGTATACGTGCGAGTGTATACCAGAGAGTTCACACCGACCTGAAGAAGGGGAGGACCTGCCCATGGGCACGGCACAGGTGGAGTTCACCGAGGCGGAACTGCTGGCGGATCTCGATGTGGCGGAGCCCCTCATCGCCGGCGGGGTCCGCTGCCACGGCGGCTTCGAGGCCGACGGCACCTACGTGTCGCCGCGCACCCGGTTCCGCGCCCCCGCCATCGAGGCCTGGGGCGAGCAGAACTGCCAACGCTTCGACACCGACCTCATAGACGTCCCCCTGGAGCGCTGGCAACGGTCTTTCCCCAACGCCGGCCAGGCGCGCTACCTCATCAGCGCCGGCGTGTCCGAGCCGCTCATGGCCACGCTGACCCGCATCGGCACCGTCGAGGGCTACGGCGCCAACATCCGACTGCTCAAGCCCAAGGACATGCAGCGTTACTTCGTCGAAGACGTCAAAGGCACCGCCATCGACCACCTCGGCGGCGGCCTGTTCGAGGCGCACGGTCGCGACGAGGCGGGTTGGGAGGAGGAGGCGGGCCATCGCGACATGTGGTTCGCCGCTCGTGACATCGCGTTCGAGCGCCCCACCGAGGAGCTCGACATCGAGGCCATGCTGGCCCGCATGGGCTTCGGGCTCAACCGTCCGGGCGCCGGCGAGGCGGCCCGCCTGCTGCCCGACGACATCGCTCCCGAGCTCGAGGGAATGGTCTCGCTCATGGTCCGCGTCCTCTTCATCGAGATCTCGGCCTTCCACACCTTCGCCTGGGCCGAGGAGTGGATGTCCGACACGAACCTC
>CAWECY010000003.1:0-649038 GCA_963807775.1 uncultured Acidimicrobiaceae bacterium
CTGCACTTTGCAAATCGGGTCCACCGAATTGTCTTGGACGATTATTCGACAGTGGTCGAACGGCCAGCGACCTGTGGAAATGTCGGCATGCCGAGGTGGACGCTCGTCGAACGTGCGGCCGTCATTTGGTCGAGCTGGTCGAGCTTCTGGCGGGCTCCAGCAAGGCTGATCTGGAGACCGTCAGCTTCGCCGAGCCATCCCTGGTTCCTGGCTTCGGCAATGCGAGCAATCAGGTTGTCTCGAACCTCGATGAGACGGCCACGCTGGGTAACATCAGGCCGCAGCAACGGGCAGCGGACGCAGGCGTGTTCGTGGATGCACGGCGTGGCGTAGGAACGACCGCACGTGCCGAGTGCGACCTTGCGTCGTTCGAAGTGGCCGAGGAAATCCTCCCACTCCTGTTCGGTCGGCACGCGGTATTCGGCGCTGGGGCGCAACGCTCGCCGGCGGGCGATGAAGGCTCGGTGGCCATTGATCACCTCTTCGGGATAGACGGCCTTGTATCCCATGGTCGTGTTGATATCGCGATGACCGGCCACGAGTTGGGCGATGTGTGGGGGCATGCCGTGCATGATCACGTCGGTGATGAACATCCTGCGGAAGTCGTGCGGGGTGAACCGCAGAGGCCGTCCCGAGGCGTCCTTGATGCCAGCACCCTCGAGCGCCCCGCCGATCCACCCGCGTATCGTGTCGGCCGGGATCGCTCGATGTGCGATGCCGAACCGGCGCTGGAACAGAAGCGGCATGGGTGCATTCCAGAGCGCGCTCGTGAGAGTCGTAGGACGCGACGCAGGTGACGGCACCATCGTGGTCTCGGATCCGAGCAATGGTCGCGGCGAGAACGTCGGCCAGCTCGGGGCTGATGACCAACAACCGCTCGGTATCGGTCTTGGAGGGCGCGATCTGCAACAACGGCACCGTCTCGCCGGTGTCAGGAACTGTGTATTGGATAAGGCTGTGATGGCTGAGCTCGGTGAGTTCTTCGATCCGGATCCCGGTGTGCCGCAGCGTTTCGACCGCCGCCCAGGTCCAAAACGCTCGGTCCTCCTCGCCCGTCGCATCCCGACGCTTGGGGTTCTCGGGGTCCTCGACCCACACCCGCGCCATGGGATCGCCGCATCCTTTGGCGCGATGCATGGTCCGGTCCCCGATGGTGAAGGCGGCACCGGGCTCGGCGGCCTCGGCGGCCTGCAGGCAGGCGGCTGTCGCCAGCCGTTCATCGTCGACCCGAGCCTGGAGCATCGCCAGGAGAGGGAGCCGCTCCCGGGTCCGCTGGTCCATCCGCGACTTGCGGGAGCGGATCTCCTTTTGGCGTGCGAGGTCTTCTGGGCGGATGGGACACGGCGCGGCCCACTGTCCCCAGCGGGCAGGGTCTTCCATCGCCCACTGTGCAATGTCGAGATAAAAGCCACGCACCGCTGCCAGAGCACCTCTGGACTCCGCTCGACGTTCGGTGACCTCGGTCGTCTCACCGTTTGCTCCGATGACTCGTCGAGTCTTCATCGTCATGCGCTGCTTCCATGCTGCCGAGACCTCGGGCGCCAGATGCAACGAGGCAATGCCGGGGTGGTGGCGTTCCAGATCGCGCCAGAACAGCCCTCCCAGGTTGAAGGCCAGGTTCCGCAAGGTCGTGTGGTCGAGCATCGGCTGGCGCTCGGCCAGGTACGCGACGAGCAGGTCACGAACAGGGCGGCAGGCGATGCCATGGCGGTCGATCAGCTGGGCCGGACTGAGCTGGCCGCACGTGCCGAAGGCCCGGAGCGTGGTCGGGGCTTCTGACCCGAAGATGCCCATCTGGTGGAGCAGCTCATAGAAGCCCATGGCCTTGTTCGCCCGCAGCGTTCGGTCGTCAATAGCAAGAGAGAGCTCGAGGCAGTCGCCGACGGTGACATCGTGCAGCGTCCCTCCCTTGACCACCAAGATGGTGGCGGCACGACGTAAGGCAGCGGCTTTCATGGTCCGTCCTGCCGGTGAGGCGTCACAGAGAGCGCCGAGCTCAGCGAAGCCGTCGGGGTCTCGCAGCTTCGCCATCAATGGGACCAGGTTCTGCGGTGCCTGCGGACTGAAGATCCACTCCAAGCTCGGACGGATCACATCAGCACAGACCAGCATGAGTGCGCAGACTCGGAGGTTGCTCGACGTTGACACCCCGCCGTGGGACTTATGGGGTCGCGCCCATGCCAGCATCGGTTTCCACCAGTCAGCGTTTCCCGCAGCGTTCGCCCCACTGGCCTCCCACCGCTCCTGCCAGGTGTCACCGGATTGCTCGGACAACCAGCCCAGCAGTCGGACCATACCCAGCCGACGCTTTTGTTGTGTAGCCCGGCCCTGGTCGATATCGAACGAAGCGGCGAGCATGTGGGCCAGCAACCGTTCGCTCGGTTGTTCGGTTGCCGGCCAGGTCCTCGCTGGGCCACGCGGCGGGAACCGTTCCCAGAGTTGGCGCATATCCGGGCCGATCGACGGTGCAGCGACGCTGATCACAACCTGATCGTCAAGAACGGTCACGAGTTGCGCCCGCCGAACAACACGTCCAACGATTCGGGCCGATAACTGCTCGGCACGTCCGCTGTGCAGTGGCGCATCTGCGATCGCCATGGGTTGACGACGCCGGTGGTGAGCGATCACCCCGGCGATCACGTCGCCGGGCATCGGCGTCAGGTACAGCTGTGTCGTCGACAGGTGGGCGTGGCCGAGCACCCACTGCACGTCGGCCAACGGCAGGGCTGGGTCTCGGGCCATCCGGTAGGCAGCGGTGTGACGAAGGTCGTGCAAGGTCCAGTTGGCGCCGAGCGCCGCAGCTGGCGCGGGCGAACATGGCCCGTGCCGCGTGGTAGGTCAGCGGCCGGAACGGGCGGCGCCGCGTCCACCACAACGGATCATCGGGCC
Organism: uncultured Acidimicrobiaceae bacterium; assembly: GCA_963807775.1. Taxonomy (GTDB): domain Bacteria; phylum Actinomycetota; class Acidimicrobiia; order Acidimicrobiales; family RAAP-2; genus Bog-473. The sequence continues at coordinate 2,890 of CAWECY010000003.1, forward strand.
CGGTCGGTATCTCCTGATCGATCTCGGACTGGTAGAGCCGCAGCCAGACGAAGGCATCGGGCGAAGCCGGGAGCTGCTGGAGCGAACGCGACCCCTTGCGAACCACCGTGACCAGCTGCTGGCCGGGATCGACGTCGCCACAGCGCGCACCGAGCAGCTCCGAAGCACGGGCCGCGGTCGATACCCACAGGGCCACCAGCGCTCGGTCGCGGTGCGAGCCGAGCTCGGCGAACACCTGGTTGAACAACGCGTCGGGAATGCACCGTGGAATCCGCTGTGCCACCCTCGGCCGGTAGAGGCCGACCCGATCATTGCGGTAGGGCTCCATTGGGTTGTGGTGGGCATTCGCCCGGCCACCGCCACGAATCCTCGAGAGCGGGAACGGGTTGACCATCGGTCCGGTCCCGACATCGCGGTGGAAGTCGTAGAAGACCCGCAGCACGGTCTCTGAGTGCGCACGAGTCGTGGCCGCGTACGTTCGTCCGGAGCGGGACTTGCCGGTCACCGGGTTCGGCACGTTGCTCGTCGATCGGCCGGCGGCGGGAAATCGGGTCGCCTTGTCGGCAAACGCGAGCCATCGGCAGAAGTCGCGAGCCTCTACCCGGGTTGCCTCACCCCAGGGGACCCCGATGGCCCAGATGAACCGGAACCATCGCAGCAGGTCCATCGCATAGGACCGCTGCGTCGACACGGATCGACCCGATGCCTGCAGATCCTTCAGGAACGCTGCGACTGCGGTCACCGGGTCGCCAGCGGCATCGATCATTCGGACCGGCTCCCACAAGTCGCCACCTGCGTCGACCGCGCCCACCCTGGGCACGACCAGCGCCGATAGATCACGTTCTTCGCTCATGGGCGGACCGTAGCCAGCTCAGGCTCTCAGCCGATGCGATACTCCCGGCTCTCAGAGACACGTAGTTCAGTCAACAGGAGTAGGTGGGGGCGGCGTCCTCCTTCTCCGAGTGCACGTTGAGCAGCGTCGAGTCGAAGTCCCAGATCATCGGGCCGACCGGTGGCTCTGCCGCCCAGACGCGCGCACGGGCGGCGGCCAAGGCCACTGCGATGGCCGCGCAGCTCGAAGACGGCCGTGGCGTGCACGGCCCGCCAGGCCGTGGCCACAGAAGCCACCGGCCCGAAGAGATCCTCTTGTTCCTTGAGGGCGGCGATGTCGGCCAGAGCAGTCCGCCCCGTCGGCGATGGCGACGGCCGAGATGGGTGAGCACGACGCCGGGATCATGGGTGTGCCAGGAGATCCCGCAGTCGGCCATGGCCACCGACATCGCCTCGGTCAACCCGGCTGCGATCAGCCAGTTCGGCCAAGAGGGCGGCACCGGCATGGGACACGAGGTTCTTGCCGTCGGGTATCACTTTGGCGCGACGGACCGATCGACTACGGTGCACTTTCAAGGAGCCCTCCGGTTCTGGTTCGAATGTGTGTTGAGCGACAAACATTCTTCCAGGCGGGAGGGCTTTTTACGTGGACGCGCGCACCGTGTGTTCAGGGGCCGCGCGAATAATCGAGGTTAAGGAGCAACTTGGAAATCAGAGGGCCACCGCGACGGCCACACGGTAGCTACTGGGCAGGCGACCGATTGCGACGGAGCATTCGGCACGTGCCGGACGCCGGTCGGGCTCCGATCGAGTATCGAACTGGCCCGGTCGTGCCGATCGGGGGCTGCCCGTCGGTATCCCGAAATGCCTTTACACGGGCACTTGCGGACATAACGCGCGACCGAACGCCGCCCTCTGCATCGCCGGCATTCACGCGTATCGACGGTTATCGCTTCCCTGCGAGTTCGGTCCTAGCCGGTCGGTCAGCGCCCCGAATGGGGAACGGGAAACGGATGATTTAGTGACGCCATGGTCGGCGCCGGCTGATCACCGCAAACCGATCGTCATCTGGCGATGAGAAGTGGACCAGGTCGATCCTTGAATACCGGCTGAGGCCGGTGCCGATATTCGGGTTTCTCTCGGAACGGCCGACCAAAGGAGGTGCGTTATGACGGCGCTTCTCGTGGGATATGCCAGAGTGTCTACTGATCAGCAGGACCTGACTTCCCAAAGCGACGGCCTTGCCGCGCTTGGGGTGGCTGCCAATCGAATCTATGTTGATCACGGATTGACGGGGACCAATCGCGAACGTCCCGGGCTGCGTGAGGCCCTGGCCGCTTGCCGTGAGGGCGACACCCTTGTCGTTACCAAACTCGATCGGTTGGCCCGCTCCCTCCCCGACGCACGGGCCATTGCTGATGAGCTGACAGTCCGACAGGTCAGTCTCAACCTGGGTGGCTCCGTCTACGATCCCAACGATCCGGTCGGGCGGCTGCTCTTCAATGTCCTGGCCATGGTGGCTGAGTTCGAATCCGACCTCATCCGGCTGCGAACCCGAGAGGGCATGAAGGTGGCCAAAGCTAGAGGACACCTCCGAGGCAAGCAGCCCAAACTCAACCATCGCCAAGAAGCGCACCTGGTCGCACTGTTAGAGACCGGCGAGTACACGACCGCCGATCTGGCTGATCTGTTCGGCGTGGCCCGCTCCACCGTCTATCGAGCTGTTGAGCGAGAAAAGATACTGAAGGCAACAACGGCGAACAACGCTACGCCAGGGATCTGAGACCTGACCTCCGCGCGGCGGTGTCCCATAGGGCCGACCCCTGTGGGATACCGCCGCACCTCTCGAGCACGGAGCTGGACGTACGTATAAGCCGTTCCCCTTACCGAGATTGTCCGCGGGCTGGAGATCGGGAGCGGGCGCCGCTCGCGAGAGGAAGCAGTTTCGGTGCGACCGCAAAGGCGTGTCACAAGAAGTACGGGGATATTTAGCTGCGTCGGGCAGAAGACCCTGAGGTAGCGTCCTCGGGTGCCGTCATCACCGCTCGATCTTTTGGGATCGTCGAAACTCGAGGTGCATTTGGAAGCGGTAGGTGATCGGCTTGCCGCAACCTGCATGGTTGGTGCACCGGACCTGACTGCTTCCTGCCTTCGAGTGGTGGCCGGGGGTGGGAAGCGCCTTCGCCCAGCCCTCACCCTGGCGGTCGCCGACGTGGGACGGGCGTTCGATCGCCGCGTTATCGCGGCGGCTGTAGCCGTTGAGCTGGTTCAGATTGGCTCGTTGGTTCACGACGACATCTTTGACAACGCGGAGACTCGGAGGGGGACCCCGACCATCAACGCGGTGGAAGGTCAGAACCAGGCGCTTCTCGCCGGGACGTACCTGATGGCACGGGCGGCTGCCGAAGCCGCAGCAGCTGGTCAACAGGTGGCATCCGACGTCGCCGGTACGGTTGCGTTGCTTTGCCTCGGTCAGACAACCGAGACCCAGCATCTGTTCAACATCGGCCAGGAGATCGACCGGTATCTCTTCACAATCGAGGCAAAGACAGCTGCGCTCTTCGCCTGCTCGTGTCGAGTCGGGGCGCTCTGCGCGGCGCTGCCGGATGAATATGTCAACAGGTTCGGCGAGTTCGGAAGGACCTTCGGGATGGCGTTCCAACTCATTGATGACGTACTCGATCTGATCGGTGATCCTGGGCGGTTGGGTAAGCCGGTAGGCGCCGACCTGCGAAGCGGCGTCCTCACGATGCCGGCACTGTTGGAACTGGCAGATCCCAGTGGCGGCGACCTTCGTGCCCTGTTACGTCGACGTCAGAGTGCCGACTTGGAGCAAGCCTCCAGAATGATCCTCAATTCCGGTCGAATCGATGAGGTCATCGAAGTTGCCCGCCAGTACGCAGCGGAATCGGCCGCGGCGATTGCCGAGGTTCCCGGTGCATCCAAGTTGTCGAGGTTCCCGCCTGCCTACCTTGATTGGGCCCTCGAAGAGTTCGTTGCCGCCTGAGCTCAGGGGGCAAACGTGCAAGTTGATCGCTGCGTCTCCGGGGACCGACGTCGCGTCACTCCCGGCGTATTGGGACAGGGCGTTGAGCCGTGCGACCCTAGATTTGCAAGACTCAAGGGTCGTGGAGACTGTGGATGTACCGAAAGAGGTCGCCCGTCTGCGTCGTCAGTTCGCCGACCAGGTTGAATCGCTCGACGAGACGGCGTGGAACGCCGCGTCCTGGTGTACGGGTTGGCGGGTGCGCGACGTGCTCGCCCACCTTGTGCGAGGTGCTGAGATGACGCCTCTTTCACTAGCACGCGTCATCCTTCGAGGAGGACTCCGACCGGATCGAGCGGTGAGCAACGCGGCCAAACAGCTCGGTGACGTGACCGTCGCGGAGCTGGCTGATCGTCTCCGCACGGCGGCCGAGGGGGGATTCCGTCCCCCCGGATTCCCCGAGGCGATGGGCTTGGGTGATGTCCTCGTACACAGTGCTGACGCCTTCCGGCCCCTCGGCCTCGATGTCGATGCGCCGCCAGCCGATTCGGCCCCTGTCCTGGACGCCTTTTGGCGGAGAGGTCGAATGCTCGTCCATGCCGAACCTCAGCGGGGTCGCTGCTTGGTGGCGACAGACCTCGATTGGACGAAGGGAAGTGGACCGGAGGTGAGAGGCAAAGCCCTAGACCTCGTGCTTCTCGTGGCGAACCGACGCCAGGTACTCCCGTGTCTTGAAGGGCCGGGACTGGCCGGGCTGTAGTCCGAGATAGGGCACATAGCCGGCGAAGGGGGGCACCCTGGCTTGCCTCGCTAGTCGAGGGAGCCGACAGTCTCGTGAGTGACGGCCTACTGTTTTGAGCGAAATGTCGGTTGAGGACCCTGAAGCGCTTCGAGATCGACTACGGGCATTGACTGACGAGGCGCTGCTGCTTTCGGCGAACGCAGGAACCCCGCCAACGGGGCTGGGGGCGACCAGCACGTCCTCCCTCGGTTTCGACGAAGTGTTTGTCAAGCGATTACCGCTGACCGATGTTGAAGCCGCTAATCCCTATTCCACCCGCAACCACTTCGAACTGCCGACCTTCTACTCCTACGGCGTCGGATCGGCCGGCTTCGGCGCCTGGCGGGAGCTGGCTGCCCTCCAAGACGTGAGCGGCGTCCCTGGGTTCCCAGTCCACCTCCATCATCGGGTGATGTCTCGGAGCTTTCCTCCGCAACCACTCCCCTGGAGCGAAGAGGACTACGTCGCGTACCGGGGGAAGCCCAGCGGTCGGTCACTACCTTCAGGCCCGCAACTCGGCAACGCGGGAGTTGTGGATCGTGCTGGAGAATGCTGGGTCTCGGGCAGATCTCTGGTTGGCCGAGAACCCCGAGAGCGTGACTGATGTCCTCGGTCAAGTCTTTGACGCAATCGCGGAACTACGGAGCCGTGACATGGTGCATTTTGACGCCCACTGGGCAAACGTAATCACCGACGGTGCCCGCTGCCGACTGGTGGACTTCGGCCTGGCCATGTCAGCAAACATGGAATTGAGCGAGCCCGAAAGAACATTCCTGAGCAACCATCTCCATTACGACTATGGCGTTGTACTGGTCTACCTTGGGCTCATGCTGGCAGTCACTCTTGGCGAAGAGCCGTCTAGCGCGATGCTCGGCCACCACCTCGAACAACTCGGGGCATTGGAGGGTAGGTGCTCGCCGGTACTGCTGGATGCCCTCGACCGGTATCGCCACCCGATTCTCTACATGGTCGACTTCTTCGAGCGAATCCGCCAACCGGACAAACACAGCACTTACAACGATGATGTTCTCGCCGGCCTGCTCGTCGAATGCGGAGTGATGGTCTAGTTCAGGTCAGAAGCAATACGGTCGGGCAGCAGAGACTTTGAAGATTGCTCGACATGCGACCGCAGACCGGCGTTAGGTGACGCCGAGGGTTGACCATGGAGCCGCGCGTTCGGGGCAGGTCGCCGCTCGCTACGCGCCGTTCTGCTCGGCTCGCGTTCCCGCGAACTTCGGAATATCGAGCGCCGTTCGGAGTGGCCGAGCGAGAACCATCACGGCCGCGGCAGGATGTGGCTGTGGATGAAGGTATCCGGGCATGCGCCGAGGAGCGACGGCACTTCGCGCTGTCACTCGTCGACGAGTTGGGTCTCTTCGAGCGGTGGGCGGCCGTCGGACGAGTGGAGCTGGCTCCGCACTGCTCGGTGGGACCAGCCATCCGAGCGGTGATCGGCCCTTTGAACCGATGAACCAGGGCACCCATCCCGAAGAGCTGCCGGCCGAGGTCCTAGACGACGTGGCCAGCGTGGTCGGGGCCGAGGTCACTCTTCTCAGTCGCCTACCCGGGGGCGTCAATGGGGGTGCCATGCGCGTCCAGTTGGCCGGAAGGGCAAATGCAGTGCTCAAAGCAGCGCCCCGGGCGCACCCCAACCACCTGGACGACACGTTGCGAGCCCAGAGAGTGGTCGACCACATGCGTAGGCGCGGCTATCCCACCCCGGCCTGGCTCGGAGTGGGGGCCACAGCCACTCATGTATGGCATCTGATGGACTTCGTTGACGCGGCTCCCGCGCCAGAGCTCACCCCGTCCCTCGTTGAGCAGCTGATGGACATCATCGAACTCCAGGCTGGCCAAGCCTGCGAGCCCTACGACCACTGGTCGTACGCCTGGCGGGTCGCCACCGGTCAGGAATCGGCTGTCGCCGGGCTGGATCTCAACGAGACGCCGGAGCAGTCGCTTCTCCGTCAGTCCATCGCCGGACTCTCGGGGTACTCCCCCGTGGTGTCGGCCTTGGTCGAGCGCCTGCGGCTCGTGTGTGCCGAGGTCCCACCACCACGAGAGGCACCTGACATGGTCCACGCCGACCTCGCAACCCCCAGCAATGTCCTGGTCCGTGACGGAGCGATCGTCGCGGTCGTGGATCTCGGGAACGCAGGCAGCGGCACGCGAGCGACTGATCTCACCACCCTCGTCTGGTACACCTTCCAGGATCCGCTGCTGGACGGTGTCCGAAGGCGGCTGTGGACGAGAATCCTCGACCTGGTCGGCTGGGAGGGGGCGGCGGTGCTCACAGCGACACAGATCCTCCACATGCTCGAGGTCCCCATCCGAGAGGGACGCCGCGATGTCGTTCCAGAGGCGGTCAAGCGCGGCTATCGCGCGCTCGACGAGCTGAACGCGCTTCGCTAACTGTCGCCCCGCCGGCGATGCCGCACCGCAACAAATGACACTCGAGTTGGACAACCCGGACGGCAGCGGGCGTCTCCGAACCGGCGGTCGCGGTGACGTCCCAGGCGCCTCCTAACGCGCGGCAAGATCGTGGGAAGCAGCGTGACCGAAGTGCCGTTCCGCAACAGGCAACTCTCGCGAGCGCGATCCCACCGCGACGGCTCTGGCCGTCCCATAGACCGATCGACTTGCGACACTCAGTGGCTGCGCACCCTCTCGCCTGCTCCGGTTCCGCCGAATATGGACTACGCCCCCCAAACTGGCGAAGCTCCAAGTCGGAGTGTGCTGGTTCATTGAGGTTCTCGTCCGCGAAAGTGCCGAACCGAGCGCCCAGTGCGACTTGGCCGGGGCATCCAGGATGGCCACCACATTCGCGTAATCTGATTGTGACCGAGAGACGAGTCGATTGCGTTCAGCCGGTGAGGAAGTTGTTGCTCAGTGCGAAAAGCATCCGTACGCGGCGTCCCTGGTCGAGAACTTACGACCATTGCCCGACGCATCACTTGGATTCGTTTGCGGAAGACGCGTGTGTACCTTGTGGTCGCCGCCTTGGGAGGGGTGGCACTCATCGCGTTCCTTGGTCTAATGCCCTTGGTGACTCGAATACCGCCATTCTGGCGAGGCGTCGGCGCAGGTTTAGCTGTTGCCATCCTGGTCGGTGGTGTGGTCTGGTCTTTGCTCACCACCGATGGATCAATCTCCTGGCGGGTCGGAGCATTCGGGGAACTCTGGACCTCCGACGCACTGAGTACGTGTTTGGAAACCAGGTGCCGACATGGGAGCAGCTGAAGACGTAGCTCGCTGTCGTCGATAGCACTTGTGAGGAGAAGTTTTCAAAATCGCGCGTGACCAGCGCGTTTGGTAGCGCGTGGTGCTCGCGATTTACTCTCGATTGCGCTGCACTGGTGTGCGTGGCGCCGGGCCGCAGATATCCGACCGATCTGACCGATCGTCAGTGGGCGTTGGTGGAGCCTATGTTGCCCGACACGGTGCCGGTGGCTCCCGGCGGACGGCCTCCGTTGTATCCCAAGCGCGAGATCGTCAATGCCATCTTGTACCTGACGCGCGCCGGGTGTGCTTGGCGCATGCTGCCCAAGGATCTCCCGCATTGGCGCACCGTCTACGGCTACTTCGTCGACTGGCGCGACGACGGGACGCTCGATCTCATCCACGACACCTTGCGCGAGGAGCTGCGCAAGAGGACCGAGAAGCCCGACGGCACCAAGAGGAAGGCCGAACCGAGTGCGGGGATCGTCGATTCGCAGTCCCTGCGTGGGGCCGACACCGTCGGAAAGGACACTCGCGGTTATGACGCCGGGAAGCGAGTGCAGGGAAGAAAGCGCCATATCGTGACCGACACGCTCGGGTTGTTGCTCGTCGTGATGGTGACTGCGGCCTCGGTGCAAGACCGCGACGGAGGAGTCGACGCGCTAAAGCTGGCCCATGGCTGGTATCCCCGGCTGCGCCACGTCTTCGCCGACGGTGGCTATGCCGGTCGACTCGTCGTGCGGGCCCGGCGCTACTGGAAGATGACCGTCGAGATCGTCTCCAAGCCCAAGGACCAGCGCGGCTTTGCCGTCCTGCCTCGGCGCTGGGTGGTCGAGCGCACGTTGGCCTGGCTCATGCGCTGGCGCCGACTGGTGCGCGACTACGAGCGGCTGCCCGAGACGCACGAGGCGTTCGTCAAGTGGGCGATGATCGGACTGATGCTCAATCGCCTTGCACGCCCACCAGGTCGGCGCCCCTGGGCTCCGCCGTGACACGGGTTACCAAACACGTTCTTAGAAGACTCGGACCTGAATGGACCGTGCTGAACAATCTGCGAGTACCGGGAGCAAATAGGACAACGAGGGAGATTGACCACGTCGCCGTCGGCCCAGGTGGCGTGATGGTGGTCGAGACGAAGCTGTGGCCAACGAAGGAACGACGGCTCGACACGACGAGCAGCCCAGACGTAAATGGGGCAGCTCAAAGTGCTCAACGTCATGCGGGTGTGGTCCGATGGTTCTTAGTGACTGTTCCAAAAATCCGCGCTTGTCAATGACGGAATAGCCCTCATCTGGGGTTCGTCGCCGCGTAGCCTTTGTCATGCAAGCTGACCCTGTCGGAGTAGCGCAGACCTGGCGAACGACGCACGGTGACATGAGTGACGAGGAGTGGGAGCTCATCGCCGATCTGGTCGCGCCGTATTGGACACCCGGTTCGATGGGTCGTCCGGTTACGGTCGAGCGACGTCGCATCGTCGACGCCATCTTCTACGTGGCCGCCACGGGCTGTCAGTGGCGAGCGCTGCCCGAGAGCTATCCGAACTGGAACACCGTGCACCGCTACCACCTCAAGTGGTCGCGCGACGGCACCTGGGAGCGCATCGCCGAGCGGCTGGCCGCCGCGGTGCGTCAGCGAGAAGGTCGCGAGGGCGAGCCTTCGGCTGGCATCGTCGACGGGCGCTCGGTACGCGCGTCGTCGATTGTGAGCAAGGAAACCAAGGGTTTTGACGCCGGCAAGCGGATCAACGGCCGCAAGACCTTCGGCATCGTCGACACCCTCGGGCTCCTCGTGGCAGTGGTGGTCGTCGCCGCCTCGGTCTCGGACAACTCCGGTGGGATCACTGTGGCCGACCGGGCCCGCGACCGCTCGCGACGCTTCGCCAAACTCTGGTGTGACTCGGGCTTCAAACGCACCTTCATCGAGCATTGTCGGAGCCACCACGTGGGCGTCGAGGTGGTCAAGCGCATCCACCCGGGGCGCTTCGAGGCACTCCCGAAGCGCTGGATCGTCGAGCGCACCTGGGCCTGGCTCATGAATAGCCGGCGTCTCCAGGTCGACTACGAACGCGATCCGATCGTGACCGAGGGCTTCATCTGGGCTGCCCACAGCCGCTATCTCCTGCGGCGACTGACCCAACCGCCGACCGCGTGATCGCGCTGGGGAAACAATCGCGACAGTCACTTAGATGGGACTACACCCGACGACGTCGTAATGCCCACCGTCATGTTTTGGGGATCAGATCTCTCGTCGCCCGAAGAACTCGTGTTGACCAATCGAGAGGGCGTGGCCATCGTCCACGGCCGCGACTCTGCGTCGTGGCTAAAGCTCGCCAGGTCGTATTCGCACATGGACGCTGCGGCGATTGCGGCCGCCCTGGGAAAATTGGAGCCATGCTTAGTGGCCCCACAGAGACTGCGGGACGCAAGGCCACCAAGCGACTGGAGTCGCCCGCGATCGCGGTAGCGCGGTCGGGTTGTCGGATGCCAGTCACATGGGACCACCCTCTTTGCCAGTTATGGGACCACTCTGAGCGCCGGCCGAAAATGTCGTCGCAAGCCGATCCTCTTGGGGGCGTTGAGAGTTGCGTGGCGGGTCCAACTGCTAACGCCGCGCTAACCCGCCCACTCCGGCACATCGGGGCTAGGGCAGTCAATCGGTCCGGCAGACTTGAGCCTATGAGCGAAACCTTCAATGCCTGTGTCAGCGGCCACGTCAAAATCCCCATAGGCGGCCAATAGAACTCCCCACGGACGGACAGCGGAATTCCCCGGGTACGGCCACCGGAATTCCCCAGGAGCGGACAGCGATGTCCTCTCCATCCACCACTTGAGGGTTCCCCCTTGGCATCGATGGAAGCCGGCAAATGGCCCATCGAACCAAGGAGGAACACCCAATGTTGTCCGAGGAGAAAGAGATGGAAGTACTCGAGGCCTACGACCTCACGAATTGCTATCGGAGCGCGGCGGAGCTGACCGGCGTCGACCACCACACCGTCGCCGCGTTGGTGGCGGCCCGGGCGGCCGGGACGCTCGGGGCGGCGCCTTCGCCACGGTCCAGTGTCGCCGACACCTTTGCCGACAAGATCGACCAGTGGGTCGAGCGGTCGTCGGGGAAGATCCGGGCCGACGTCGTCCACGACCGCTTGGTGGCCATGGGCTACTCGGGATCAGAGCGCACGACCCGGCGGGTGGTGGCCCACGCCAAGGCCGCCTGGAAGCGCCAGACCCATCGCATCTACAAGCCCTGGATCACCGAACCCGGGCACTGGCTGCAATGGGACTACGGAGACGGCCCCGTTGTCGACGGTTTGTCCACCGTCTTGTTCTGTGCCTGGCTGGCCTGGTCTCGCTTCCGGGTGATCATTCCCTTGGCCGACCGCTCCTGGCCCTCGGTCGTGGCCGCGCTCGACCAGAGCTTCCGCATCATCGGGGGTGCACCGACCTACCTGCTCACTGATAACGAGAAGACCGTCACCGACCACCACATCGCCGGCATCCCGGTGCGCAACCGGGGCGCGGTGGATCTCAGCCGCTACTACGGGGTGACCATCGCGACCTGTGTCCCCTATGACCCCGAATCGAAAGGCGGTTCCGAACGCACCGTCGGCATTGCCAAGGCGGATCTCGTTCCCACCGAGTACAACCTGCTGGCCGACTACCGTGACTTCGGCGAGCTTGTGGCGGCCTGCGCGGCGGCGGCCGACTCGTTCAATCACCGCATCCACGCCGTCACCCGCCAGGTTCCCGCCGAGGCACTCGAGGTGGAGCGTGGATTCTTGCACCGGGTCCCCGATGCCCCCTACAGCGTTGCCTTCGGCGAGTCGCGCTCAGTCGGGTGGTCCTCTGTGGTCTCGTTCCGAGGTGCGCGTTATAGCGTCCCCGACACCTTGGTCGACACCATGGTCTGGGTCAGGGTGCACGAGCGCGAGGTGGTCATTGTCGCCGGTGAGGGAACGGGAGCCACCGAGGTGGCCCGTCACGATCTCCTCGGTGCCGGTGGGGCCTCCATCGTCGACGCCCACTACCGAGAGCACCCGGCGGATCCGCTGCATCGCCAGCCCAAGGCCAAGAGACCTTCGGAGGCGGCCTTCCTGGCCCTCGGCGAGGGAGCCAAGCTCTACCTCGTCGAGGCGGCCGCCTGCGGCGCCCGCAGGATCGAGACCCGGATGGCCGAGGCGGTCACGTTGGCCTCGCTGCACGGTCAGAGCGCGGTGGATGCCGCCCTCGGCCTCGCGGCCATGGCCGGGCGTTTCGGTGCCGGTGACCTCGACTCCATCTTGGTGCACGGCGCGGGAGGGGTGGCCGGGGTGGTCGTCCCACCACCAGAGCACTCTTTGGCTCAGGGCACCCAGATGTGGTCGGCCCTCGGTGCGCAGAGCGTCACTTCGGGCGACCAGGACGAGGAGGGTGAGCAATGAGCCCCGCCCCTGTCTGCATCGACGCGCTCGACGCCGTCGAGCTCATGGAGTTGCTCGAGTTCATCATCGAGATCTGCGCCCATCGTTCCGGCTCCTTGTGCACCATCTTGTGCGCCTCGAGCGGGGCGGGCTACGACGCCGACGAGATCGCGCAGGACTGCCGACGTCTGCGCGACGCCATCGTGGTGGCAACGTCATGAGCGAACGAGTAGCGACCTCGCAGGTGGCCCTCGACGAGGTGACCGCCCTGTGTCGGCGGCTTCGCCTCAAGTACGTGCGCGAGCAGCTCGAAGATGTCGTGCGCACCGCCCAGGCCCAGCGCTGGGACCCCGCGGAGATGCTCCGGGTGCTGCTCAGCCACGAGGCCGAGGGACGCGATCGCTCCACCATGGAGGTCAAGCGGCGCCGGGCTCACTTCCCCGCCGGCAAGACCCTCGAGAGCTGGGTGCCCTCGCGCTCGTCGATACCTGCGGCCACCCAGCAGGGTCTGGCCACCCTCGAGTGGGTGGCGCGACACGAGAACCTGGCCATTGCCGGGCCGAGCGGCACGGGCAAGAGCCACTGGCTCGAAGCGCTCGGGCAAAAGGCCGTCGAAGACGGCTTGAGCGTGGCCTGGTTCTCCGTCGAGGATCTCGGGGCCCTGGTGCGCCGCCACCGCGTCGACGACTCGGTCTCCAAGGCCTTCGCCGCGCTCTCGTCGGTGTCGCTCACCGTGGTCGACGACATAGGACTTCTGCCGGTCTCGGCCGATGCCGCCGAGGGCCTGTACCGCCTCGTCGACGCCGCCTACGAGAAGCGCTCGGTGGCGATCTCGTCGAACCTGCACCCTTCGGGACTGGACCAGCTGATGGACAAGACGATCGCCTCAGCGCTCGTGGACCGGCTCCTTCACCATGCCCACGTGATCGTCACCGAAGGGGAATCGGTGCGTCTGGCCGACGCCACCTCGGGCAAGGGGGTGAAGCCTCTCGACGACTGAACCCGACCCACAACGTGGCCGTCCGCGGGGAGTTCTCGTGGCCGTCCCTGGGGAATTCCAATGGCCGTCCCTGGGGACTTCTCGTGGCCGTCCGCGGGGAAATTACATGGCCGCCTGTGGGGAAATTCTGATGGCCGTTGACAGTCGGTCGCCGCCGCGGTTGAGACGGTGTCGGGTGACCTTGCCCGAGGACGCCTCGAGCGGTGCCACGCCGCAGAGCTTGGCCCAGGTGGCCTCGCTGCGCAGCCGTGAGGGGTTGTCGCCCGCCGCGATGAGCAAGAGCGCGGTGGTGTCGGGGCCGAGGCCCACCAGCTCGACGAGTTCGGGAGCCACCTTGTCGACCAGGCGGGCGATCAGGACATCGAGGCGCTTGCCCTCTTCTCCGAGCGCGACCGCTCGGCGGCCGAGCGTGCCGAGGGCGCTCTTGGTCGCCATGCGCACCGGGTCGGCATCGGCGTGCACCCGCAGGATGGCGACCCCTTCGGCCAGACGCCACGAGGGAACTCCCACAAAGCGTTCCCGCAGCTCATCGGGGGCGGTGTAGACGAGCTGACGGATCTGGTTCATGGCCTTGGTTCTCGACTCTCGTGCGCTGCGGCGCGCCACCATGAGAGCGCGGATGGCTTCGACGTTGCCGTCGCGGGTCTTGGCCACGCCGAAGGCGCGTCCAGACAAGGCGGCCCGCGCCGCCTCGATGGCGTCGAGTGAGTCGGACTTACCCGCCCGAGCCCGCTCTTGGCGGTTGGGCCGGTCGACTTCGACGACGACGAGGCCCACTCGATGCAGGTGACGGGCGAGGCCGGCCCCGTAGGAGCCCGTGCCTTCCACCCCGACCAGGCCGATCTTCCCAAAGGCGCACATCCAGGCACTGAGCGACTTGTAGCCGGCGAGGTCGGTGGCAAAGGACTCCACGCCGAGCAAGCCGCCTTCTGGGTCGATCACCGCCGCCACATGGACATCGGCGTGCGTATCGACGCCGCCCGTCAGGGCGCGCTGACTATCTACCATGATTGTCACTGCCGCTCCTTCTCCTCTGAATCGGTCAAGGGGTGGCAACACCGCTGGGACGGCGGGATCGTGAGATGTCGGCCTGCGCGAACAGGACGACTGATCACACCGCCCGACCAGTGGTGCCGGGTGAGCCTGGGCATCGGACGACGAACCAACGTGAGACCGTATGGATTACGAGTCAGGCCGAAGCCCAGGGGTGCCTGACCGTAATGTCGAGACCTCGACGACGGGTGGATGCTCCGACGGGAAGGCACTCTTAGTACGTGTTTGGAAACCAGGTGCCGACATGGGAGCAGCTGAAGACGTAGCTCGCTGTCGTCGATAGCACTTGTGAGGAGAAGTTTTCAAAATCGCGCGTGACCAGCGCGTTTGGTAGCGCGCGGTGCTCGCGATTTACTCTCGATTGCGCTGCACTGGTGTGCGTGGCGCCGGGCCGCAGATATCCGACCGATCTGACCGATCGTCAGTGGGCGTTGGTGGAGCCTATGTTGCCCGACACGGTGCCGGTGGCTCCCGGCGGACGGCCTCCGTTGTATCCCAAGCGCGAGATCGTCAATGCCATCTTGTACCTGACGCGCGCCGGGTGTGCTTGGCGCATGCTGCCCAAGGATCTCCCGCATTGGCGCACCGTCTACGGCTACTTCGTCGACTGGCGCGACGACGGGACGCTCGATCTCATCCACGACACCTTGCGCGAGGAGCTGCGCAAGAGGACCGAGAAGCCCGACGGCACCAAGAGGAAGGCCGAACCGAGTGCGGGGATCGTCGATTCGCAGTCCCTGCGTGGGGCCGACACCGTCGGAAAGGACACTCGCGGTTATGACGCCGGGAAGCGAGTGCAGGGAAGAAAGCGCCATATCGTGACCGACACGCTCGGGTTGTTGCTCGTCGTGATGGTGACTGCGGCCTCGGTGCAAGACCGCGACGGAGGAGTCGACGCGCTAAAGCTGGCCCATGGCTGGTATCCCCGGCTGCGCCACGTCTTCGCCGACGGTGGCTATGCCGGTCGACTCGTCGTGCGGGCCCGGCGCTACTGGAAGATGACCGTCGAGATCGTCTCCAAGCCCAAGGACCAGCGCGGCTTTGCCGTCCTGCCTCGGCGCTGGGTGGTCGAGCGCACGTTGGCCTGGCTCATGCGCTGGCGCCGACTGGTGCGCGACTACGAGCGGCTGCCCGAGACGCACGAGGCGTTCGTCAAGTGGGCGATGATCGGACTGATGCTCAATCGCCTTGCACGCCCACCAGGTCGGCGCCCCTGGGCTCCGCCGTGACACGGGTTACCAAACACGTTCTTACACTCTTCATGCCGGGACGGTGGGACAGTGAGCATGGACGACAGCGCCGCCCGAACCTCACATGGACCGAGAGACCTCGGGCCAATTAGTCGGAAGGACTGTTGGCCGCCGCGCCGGCGATATCCCGTGATCCCTTCAAACCACTGATGTGATGAAGGAGCGCAGCAGCGCTGCTCCAGCGTGACGGAAACGGTGAGGCGCACCGGACCGGACGCCAATCACGAGGAGAGTCCGGTGGCAGCTCGCAGCATCGTCAAGCCCGGCACGCCGAAAGCCAAGTTCCCACGAGAGTCCCCCCGTCGACCCGGACCAGGTGTGGCAAGCACACTTGGGGTTGCGAAACCAACCCGGAGACGACGGAAGGAGACTCCCGTGGAACACGAACAACAATATGTCGGCATCGATCTGCACCGACGGCGCAGCGTCATCGTCCGGCGAACTCAATCGGGCGAGACCCTCGAGACGGTCCGCATCAACAACGATCGTGAGGCCCTCGCCGTCGAGCTGGCCAAGGCCGGAGAGCACCCTGAGGTGATCCTCGAGGCCACCTATGGCTGGTACTGGGCGGTTGACGCCCTCGAGGAGTGCGGCGCCACGGTCCACCTGTCGCACCCGCTGGGGAACAACTGGGGCAACCGGCGGGTAAAGAACGACGAGCGCGACGCCACCGACCTGGTCGATCTGCTCCGCATGGGGCGTCTGGCCGAGGCTTGGATCGCCCCACCAAAGCTCCGAGAGGTCCGCGAGCTCGTCCGCTACAGGGGCAAGCTCGTCCACCTGCGCTCGAACTTCAAGGCCCAGGTCCATTCGGTGCTGGCCAAAGAGGGTGTGGCGGTGCCCATGAGCGACCTGTTCGGCATCGGCGGCCAAGCGTTGCTCGACCACGTCCGATTGGGTGACGCCTACCGGATCCGAGTCGAGAGCCTGCGTGACCTGATCGAGCTGGCCGATCGCGAGATCGCCATGTTGGAACACGAGCTGGCCCCCTTCTTCGCCGGCGATCTCGGCTTCTCGGCCGTCCAAGCAATCCCGGGCGTCGGGCCGGTGTTGGCCGCGATCTTTGTGGCCGAGATCGGCGACATCTCAAGGTTCAAGAGCGCACGACACCTGTGCAGCTGGGCCGGCCTCACCCCCACGCACCACGAGTCCGACGAGACGGTCCGCCGGGGCCACATCACCAAGCAGGGTTCTCGCATCGTGCGCTGGGCAGCGGTCGAGGCGGTCGCCCACCAACGTTCCGACACCCCGATCCGACTTCACCACCGCCGCGTGGGCGAACGCCGGGGCAAGCAGATCGGGCGAGTGGCGGCCGCCCGCAAACTTCTCATCCTCGTCTACTACGGCCTGCGCGACGGCGAGATCCGCTGCCTGGCTGAGACGGGGTGAGAACCGGGACGGACGCAGCCCGGTGCGAGCTCGACGGATTTCATGGCTCCTGCATGTCAGCGAAGTCGCGCCACTGATTGAGCCCACCGGGTTGCGGCCGAACCACTCCACGCCGCCTTGTCGCGGCGGACAGATGAACGGCACCCGGGTTCCCGGGCTGCCCAGCCGGCACTGCTGGCACTGGAGCAGGACCGCAAAGCGCCCCCGCCTGGCACATGGGGACGGGACACGAAGCCCTGACGGGCTTCGACTCCCATGATGTGAAGAAGTACTGACCGGGCCGTCAAGGCTGCCCCTTCGGGCGGCCTCCGGCCGGCCCTGACTGCCCTCCCCGGTTGCCACCGAGCCCAGGGTTCGCTTCAGCGCGCCCGAATTCCGGACCGACGCCGGCGAGAAACAGCCAAACGTGCCGTCCCTACAGGCCGGCGCCTCTTGACTTACTGCGCTCCTTCATAGATGAAATCGATCTTTGCGGCTCGACACGGAGCCTGAATGGCGAAACCCTGCCCAGAGTCGCAGCCGAGCCCAGCGAGAACGCTGACGAAGTCGAGCCGTTCGATACCCTCGGCCACGACGCGCAGTCCAAGTGCGTGAGCGAGGTCGATGATCGATCGGACGAGGTTCTCGTCCTTCCTGTCTGCGTCACCGAGTTGGAGGCCCGACGTGAACGCACGATCCAGCTTGACCTCGCCGACCGCCAAGTCGCTCAGGTGCGAGAGCGACGAGAACCCGGTGCCGAAGTCATCGATCGACACCATGATGCCCACGTCCGTCAGGCTCTCGATGACCCGTTTGGATCGGGTCAGATCCGCCATGACCATCCCCTCGGTGATCTCGAGGACGAGGGCCTCGGGCCCCAGGCCAGCCCTCTTGAGGAGCGTGCCCATCCTCTGGGGCAGGGCCGAATCCAACAGATCGGTGGCCAGCAGATTGACCGCGACGGCCACCCGGTGTCCTTCGCGCCACCACTGGGCACACTCGGCGATCGCTTGCTCGAAGACCCATGTAGTCAAGGGCTGGATCAGGCCGCTCTCCTCCGCCAGGTCCAAGAGATGCTCGGGGGGTATCAGCCCGAGCGTTGGATGGGGCCAGCGCAAGAACGCCTCCACGGTCACCACCTGACCGGTCGCCAGGTCGATCTCTGGCTGAAAGTGGAGGGCGAGTGAGCCCTCGGCCATGGCCCGGCGTAGGTCGTCAATGAGAGCGACGCGGTCAGTCTCGTCGTCAAGGGCGGCCTCGTAGACGTCGAAGGACCCGCGCTCGTTCTTGGCGCGGTACATGGCGATGTCCGCGCAGCGCAGCAGGTCGGTGGAACTCAGGGCATGCTCTGGCGCCAGCGCGACGCCGATACTCGCCCCGACGCGCACGCTGGCGTGACCGACGTCAATCGGCTCTTCGAGCAGCGTCGAGAGACGGCGCGCCACCGTCGTGGCCTCGAAGGTATCCGCCCCGTGAAGGAGGACGGCGAACTCGTCACCACCGAGGCGCGCCACCAGGTCGCCGTGGCGGACGACTTGGCGGATACGGGGTCCGATTTGGCGTAGCAGGGCGTCGCCGGTCTGGTGCCCGAAGGAGTCGTTGATCTCCTTGAAATGATCCAGGTCGATCAGGAGCAGGGCCACGCTGTCGAACTGTGGGTCTTCATGGGACAGGGCGGCGACGTCCTCGTCAAGCTCGCCGAGCAGCCGTCTGCGGTTAGCGAGCCCGGTGAGCTCGTCCGTCACCGCCAGATGCTGGCGTGACTCATTGAGGGCCCTTTGCTTGCGCAACAAGAAGGCCAAGCGAGCGGTCGCCGCCAACAACGTGGCCCCGGCAAACCCGAGCACGATCGTATCGACGTGTTTGATAATGCCCAGCACCACGATTACGGAGCTCACAACCGCGACAAAACCCAGAGTGATCTCCAAGGAATACTCCACCATGGAGCAATCGGCGTTTTAGCGTCCGTGCTTGACCAAATGGTGCGAGGCTGATCGGCCTCCTGGACGGTCGCACGTAGCGGGCACGAACCGAGCGTTAACAATAGGTCAGAGTGCCCCCGTCCGCCGGCTGGGGTGCCACCCTGCGGCACCTCGGAGGTTTGTGGAGTTAACCGATCTCGTGAACACCTCCCTGGTAGGCCGCTCGGGCAGTGCGGGCCTACTCGGCAGCGTCAATCAACGCCACGTTTCCCACCCGAGTCAGGTCGAAACCTTCTCCGATGGCGGTCGGTCTCGAGCTTGGTGTCCCCGGTCGGAAAGAACACTTTGTCCCCACGTGAAATCGAAGTGATAAGCAGACCGGCGGGAAGTCCCGCCTGGCGAAGTGTTTTGCCAACCATCGGTGATGTCGAGATGATCGTCACCTGAGCCGCGCCGGTCATAGCCCCGAGATCGCTCATCCGTTCGGCACTCGAGACCAACTCCTGGCGGTAGGCCCGCACCACGTCGGAGACGGACAGCGTTCCCACGACGCGGCGTTCATCGTCGGTACACCTCATGGGCCTCTCCCGATCGGGGGGCTGACAGACTAAGCGGGTGACCGCTGACGACGCCATCAGGTCAACAGGTGAGCGCTACCGGCGCTTCGCCACGTGGGAAGCTCGCGACCGGTCACCGCTATACGGGAGTCTGGCGGCAGGGGTGGCCGAAGACATCGATGTGCTGGGCGTCCTGGCGCGTCTGTCTCCGGCCAAACGTCAACCGAACCTTCTTCTGGGGGCAGTGCGCTACTTGTTCGGGACACCCGAGGATTACCACGTGTTCCGGGCGGTGGTCCTCGACAACTGGGAGGAGGTCCGAGACGTGATGGTGGCCCGGCGAACGCAGACCAACGAGGTTGGTCGGTGCGCCACCCTGTTACCGCTGCTGGCTCGCCTTCCTCAACCGCTCGCCCTCCTCGAGGTAGGCGCCAGCGCCGGGCTCTGCCTGCTCCTCGACCGCTACCGCTACGACTACGGAAGCGGAATCTTCGGCCCGGCGGACAGCCCGGTGGTGTTGCGCTGTCAGGCCAGGGGCGCCACGCCCGTGCCGACCGCCGTACCTGAGGTGTCTTGGCGAGCCGGTATCGACCTCGAACCGGTCGACGTGAAAGACGCTGATGCCGTGCGATGGTTAGAAGCACTGATTTGGCCGGGCGAGTCTGACCGCCTGGCGCACCTCAATGCAGCCATCGAGGTGGCTCGCCGCGATCCTCCTGCCGTGGTAGCGGGCGATCTCACCCAGGGATTCGCTGGTCTGGCGCACCAGGCCCCAGCCGACGCCACTCTGGTTGTGTTTCACAGCGCCGTGCTCAACTACGTGGCCGCCCAGGACCGCGACCGCTTCGCCGCCGAGGTCAAACAGCTGGGAGCGGTATGGGTAGCCAACGAGGGCTTCGGGGTTCTCTCACCCATTGAAGCGGCCCTGAACCCGGGAGAGTCGGACGCACACCAGGGCGATTTCCTCTTGAGCTGTGACGGCGAGCCGGTGGGGTGGACCGACCCACACGGAACCTGGGTGCAGTGGCGCTGAGACCACCCCGACCACGACCGCAACGGGATCGTCGCGTGGGTGGCCTGGTTGAACATCGTTCTCTCGACGCTCGAAGGTTTGGGCACCACAATTCGAGGGACCACTCCTCGTCACATCCCGATCGTCAACGCGTTTCGTCCGCTCACTTCGCCTCTGATCAGCGCAGTCTTCCTGGCCTTCTTCGCACTCGGGCAGGCCCAGCTCAACACGTCAGAGCTTTCCGTACGACTGGGGTCATCCACAGCACAACTGACGGCCGATCCGGCCGCGACCACCACCGGGTCAGAACCCGGCCCCCCGTCGACCGGATTGCCGGCCGGTACCCCCGACCTCTACACCGTCATGCCCGGTGACACCTTGTGGTCGATCGCGGCAGCCCAGTTGGAGAACCCGCTCGAATGGCGAGCGATATTCCTGCTGAACGAGGGACGCCCGCAGCCTGACGGCCGTACGCTGAGCGACCCAGGTTGGATCTATCCGGGCTGGCAACTCGTCCTGCCGAGCGCACAAGCAACGCTGCAAGAATCCATGCCCGCGCCACCAGCAGATCCTTCGCAGCAGACAGGTCCAAACGCTCCTGCGACGAACGCACCGCCTTCGCACGACTCACATTCGACGACGGTCCGACGCAAGGGAACCCTCATCGGGGGCTCAGCGAGCTCAAGTCCCTGCCGAGGAGGCGGCCGTAGCTGCGGCAGTTGCAGCAATCGGGGCAAAGCGAACTGCCCCATAGGGGTCCTGGGTCCTGTCGAAGACCGTGTAGTAGTTGTTGAACAGTGGTAGGCCCAGTATTGACTGAGGAAGCTTGCCCCCGTTGTTGACCTGCAACACGGCCAGACCGGCCTTCGGGGCGTCGGTCTGCCAGTAGGTACTTGGCGCACAGACAAGAGACACGTCGCCTCCGGTCTCGCCCTGCAGCACGAAGATGATATTGGGCCAGATAGCGAGATTTAGACTGGACTTCTCGACGGCGCCTTGCGAAATCGCACCCTCGATTTGCGAGGCGAACTCCGGTCCTAGGGCCTTGAGGTTAGAGATGATCGCGTCGTATACCTCGGTTGTCAGTACAAGCGAGTTGGTGCCGCTGTCGATAATCGAGTTCGAGACGAGCGTCTTCGCCTGCGAGACCGGAAGAGGACTGACCTCGATCACGCTGCCGTTACCTACCTGGACCCCCTTGAGGTTGGTGTTGTAATAGAGGTCGTCCAGGACGTCAACGCTGATCGCCTCACCGTTGTAGAGGTCGGTCTGCTCGAGGCCGCCCCCGAGCACGAAAATCCCGTTATTGAGCGGGTCATCGGCGGGGTTTGCCGTGGCCATGTTCGGGGTGGACCGCAGCGTGTAGAACGCGAAGATGTTCCTCTCGACGCCAGCCTGCTCCAACGCAGTGAAGTAAGGCTGTAGGTCCGTTTCGGTCATCCGGGCCAGGAACGACTCGACCTGTTGCACAGCTCTAATCGACGTGCCGACGGGGAAGATCCACGGATAGGTGACCGGCGGGTTCACCCGCTCAGTCGTAAGGTAAGTCTTGAGGTCGTACGCGGAGTTCAAGGCGTTGAAGGCCAGTCCGAGGATGCCGTCCGCCGGACCGAGATCGTGTGGAAGCTGCTCATCGGCAATGGCCAGGTACGTCGTGACGGAAGCCTCGTGGCCCGCCGAGCCCATGGTGAGGCTGGTCTCGACCACCGGGCCACTCCAGCCGCCTGTCCCATAGGTGACGAGCTGGGCGTACTGCGTGAATTTGACCTCCGTGTCGTCGGCGATCTTGTAGGCGCGAGGTACGACGGCAAGGGTGCTGCTGCCGGTGTCCAAAATGACGTTCGCAAGGACCCCTTGGCTGCCGATCTTGATCTGCCCGGTGTAGTCGCCACCTCCCAGCAAGTTATTGATCGGGATACGGATAGCCTTGCTTTGCATGACTACCTCCTTGGGGTCAGTGGCGGCTCATGATGTGGCGAGATCAGCTATCACCCCCCAACAGGTGATTGCTGATCCGGTCGTTGTCCAGTAACCGTACTTGGCATAAGTGTTGAAGGCCCATTGTTTCTGGGCCTCGAGGTTGCCGATGGTGCTGTCGACCTGAGGATCACTGACGTTGCGGATCGACAGCCACTTCTGGCCCCTTACAGCAGGCGGCCCGGCAAGTGCCAATGGAAGCGTCGCGTCGTCCGTCTCCACCGTGTGCGCTAGCCGGTCGTTCTTTGCGACCCCGAGGCTGTCGTTGGTGTTGGCGAAGGCCGGGTTGTCGGCCGTCTCCACGTCGCCACCTAAGCCCACCTCGGGCTTGTGTATGGCGACAGGATTGAGCTGGCCGGAGTTGACAAGGAGAAACTGCTTTGCTTCCGCGAGGTGAGTGCCGCCGGTCGGGACCGGCGAGGGCGTCTCAGCGAAGCGTTTCTGGGCCCAAGCCTGCTCGGCGAAGGTCTGTGTGCAATTGAACTTGGCGTTGCTGACCACGAAAACATCGCCAAGAGATACGTCGGCACCGATACCGCCTGCCGTACCTGTCGATATCACCAGGTCCGGTGATACCTCCGAGATGATCTGTCCCCAGAGATCAACGAGGGGCGGAGGGTCGCCGTCGGTACATAGATGCAGCTCGGAATGGAAGCAAAGGACGCTCGTCCCGTGGATCTCCGTCATGGCGAACTCCCCGAGGCACTTTGCGTTCTTCGCCGGCGAGTGCTCCGTCAGTCGTGGCTCGTAGTCGGAGAAGTTGTACGTGTGACACGACCAGTCCTCCTTCGGGTGATTCGGGGTGAGGACGTCAGCTAACGCAGTGAACTCAGCGGCTGTCCATGTGACGACGAGGACGTTAGCACTGGGAAGCGATCCGTCCGCAGCGGTCACGCTGGACTGGTATGCAGGCTCGTATCCGTCCGGCCATGGGATCGGCTTCATGACCTCAAGCTGAGGTTCGTAGAGCAAGCGCGACAACAGTAGCTTGGTCCGGCATGGCCACTCCTTTTGCTCCCGCGATAGTCCTAGCATTCACAGGGGGCTTCGCTCCTCCGATCGTGGTCCGCATCTGTTGCAGCGGCATTGCAGGGTTGTTGATAGCACCTGACACGCCGAGATTGGTCCAGCGCCGTGAGATCAGGTCCTAGGTCGTGCCGATGGCCCCGAGGATGGGAGAGATTGCGACGTCCGGTTGCGGAACGTATGCGGCGTGCGAGCGCCCGCTGACCGAATCGCCGAGTCGCCTCATGAATCCGTTGCCGCCATCATCTGCACATACGGAGCAAGGAGGTCGGCGAGCAGTTGGCGGTGCTGCGCCGCGCGGTCTCGCTTGGGGGTGACGGTGTCGTACGCCATCAGATCGAGGAGCTGTTGGCTGAAGGCGAACCCCCTTATGACAAGAAAGATCGTCGTTGCCAATTCTGGCTTGTTCGTGGCGGGTCCCAGGGCTTCCCGCAGCAATCTGCGCACATGCGCATGGGATCGCTCGGCCACCTCCAACATGGTCTTCCGAACCTCGGTGCTGGTGCGCGGGTCATGTTCCATATTCAGCAGAACCTGCAGGCTGGCCAGGTAGTCGGGCCTCGCGTAATGAGCGGAGAACACGTCGATGAGTTGGGCCATCCGTTCCACCGTGCTTGCCCCGTCGATGCGAGCTTCTTCGACTGTCTCGACCATGTGACGTGCGCCGTCCTCCAAGACAGCGAGCATGAGGCCTTCTCGATTGCC
The DNA here is from genome assembly GCA_963807775.1 of uncultured Acidimicrobiaceae bacterium. Taxonomy (GTDB): domain Bacteria; phylum Actinomycetota; class Acidimicrobiia; order Acidimicrobiales; family RAAP-2; genus Bog-473. The sequence goes on from CAWECY010000003.1 coordinate 26,973, forward strand.
GAAGTAGTGCTGGATGACCCCCCAGGTCACCCCGGCTCTGCGAGCTATCTCGTTTGTACTCGAACCTCGGTAAAACCCCAGATCGATAATGCATTCGACGGCCGCCTTGATGACCCGATCTCGGGTATCGATCTCCCCGTTCCCGCCGGTCCGCTCTCGACGTTGCCCACCGTCGGTGGCGGTGGGACCGGGCTTTATGGTCACGATGGCAACTCCAGGGCTCCTCTTGAAGGCACTCAGTGCCTCGTTCTTTGCATTGTAATTACTATGTCAGTGGAGATTGCGGTGCTCGACCCCGAGCCGCACGCTCCCCGCTCTTTGTCGAGTTCCGAGGGAGTGCTCCCCACGACCTACTCAGGCGAGACGGAAGCCGCCCAACGCATGACGCGCTGCCAGAGGATCTGGCGATTCGGAGCGACGTTGTGACTGTGCCCCGCCCCCTCGAGGAGAAAGAGCGTCAGATCAGGACATGCCGGAAGCTGTCCAGGGAGGACGTCCAACCTGCCGGCGAGGTCGTGTTCGCCCAAGGCGACGAAGATGGGAACCCGAAGCAGGTCGAGCTCGGGCTGCACCGATCCTGGGACGATCGCCGTCATGCCAACGAGTGCCAACAACCTCGAGCTCGCATCCGCTAGTGCCACATCGACTTCTGGTGCGGTGGAGTTGGTCTCAGGTTCCCCGGCATTCCTGTTCGACCACTGAGGTAGTGGTTCACCAAACCGCTCTCGGGACAGGTCCGCGACGACTTCGGCCAGCTCTTCGGGCCTGTTCACAAATCGCAGTTCTTCTTCGCCGAGGACCTGCGGAAGGCCTGAAGCGGAGAATCCGAGCAATGCGAGGGCATCGTAGGAGCGATGACGAGCTTGCTGGCAGGCGACGAGCAGCGCTCCGGCGGAGTGGCCCAGCCCTATCTTGGCTCTGACCACGGCGCCGCCGAGTTCAGCGCCCTCTCCACCCCTGGACACAAGTTCGGACTCGAGACGGTGGACGGCGGAGGCCAGGACGTCCGCTACCACTTGGGACGACAAGGTGTAGCCGTCGTCTGGCGCATCGCTCTCCCCGACTCCCGGAGGATCGAGGGTTACAACGAGGTCTCCTTGAGCCGCCAAATACCGAGCCATGCTGAAGGCGCCGTCCTGACCGGAGACAACCAGGTCGAAGTAGAGACGACTCATTCCCCCACCAGGAACACAGACCCAAAGAAGCGGGCTCGGACCAAGGTCCTCCGGCACGAACAGATCGGCGCATATCCGGTTGCAACCGGCCGGCGCCGCCCCACTCACGTCAAGACGGACGGTCGACTTCGTCACCCTCATGGCGGCGAGAACTTGACCACTCGACAATCCAACGAGCGCGGGGAGCCGCACCGCGTCCGGACCCCGGTCGCAGACAGACTCAATTCCGACTGCACTCAGTTGTCTTTCGAGGATCTCGCCGGCGGCTAATTCGACATATTCCAGACCCGGATGGCATTGCCGGACAGGATCAGCTCCCGCTCATCCGGTGGAATCGAACGGAACTGCTGCTCCACCACCTCCCTCGACCTGGGCCATGAGGTCACCGGATGGGGGTAGTCGGATGACCACATGATGTTGTGCACACCAATCTTGTGCCGTAGGAACTCCAGGGAGAAGTCCTCCTCTATGAAAGTCAGATGCACGTTCTGCTGGAAGTAGTGACTCGGAAGTTCGGTCAACCCAGGGAACTCGTAGCCCTGACGGCGCACCATGTCGTCGGCGCTGTGGAGCCACCAGGCGACCCATGCCAGTCCGGGCTCCACGAAGACGAGCTTGAGCTTCGGGTGTCGAGCCAAAAGCCCCGTCAGAATCCACATGCCGAACGCCTCTGCCGTCGACAGGGGCGTCATCAGCACCATGACACCCTTCTGCGGCGTGGGATCCCTGCGGCTGAGACCGTCCAGACTGGTGTTGAGTCCTATGTGGCAACACACCGGCAGACCGGTTTCTTCGATTGTTGTAAACAGCCGGTCGTAACGGTCGTCGTAGTAGTCGGGCAGCCCGAACTCAGCTGGAAAAACCGGTAGCTGTAGCGACTTTCCACCGCGTTGGGCAATCCTTTCCACCTCGGACACGGCGAAGTCGATGTCATGGATTGGTATCTGGTACGACACGCAGAGCCGCTGACGATCCGCCGACGCAAACTCATCGAGTGCATCGTTGAAGGCGCGAGTTGCCTCGTCAGCTCCGGTCTTTAGATCCGGGATGTACCTGAACGCGCTGACCTCTGAGTACAGGACTTCAATTTCGACACCGTCCTGGTCCATGTCCCTCAGTCGTTCTCGAGGATCTCCGTACCCAGCTCGCTTGAAGACAGCGTTCTCACCAATGTGTGCGTCGCTGCGTTTCATCTTCATGCCTGCTTGATTGGCCGCAGCAGTGCCGCGCGCCATCCTCTGTGTAAAGGCTGCGACTGCCTCGTCGTAATCCTCATGGAACCCCGATGCCAGATGCGCCCTCACCTGATCGTGGGTGATGGCGACGTGGCTATCGGCTGAGACGAGGAGTTCATCGTTGATCGGGCCTCGTCGTTCGTCGACAATCGTCATTTCTCCTCCTTCATTTTGATTGACTGCTATCCGATTCTCGAGCTTGGTCCCATATGGCGGCCGTGCAACGCCGGCGGACGGCCCGTGTGGACGGCCTCGGCCGGTCATGGCCCCACGTGGCAACCCGCACACCGTCTCGGACGTTCATGGAGACGCGATGCTCATGGCCGCCTGAGAATTACGCCTGTCCGGCTCGCGCAGACGAGGGCCGTCGTGGGATCAACAAGTTGATTGGATGACTTGCCCCTGAGCTGCTGCACGGCCTCGGTGGTCAGATTCAGGCCGTGGATATAGCCCTCCCCGATCAACCCCCCATTGGTGTTGCACGGAAGGCTGCCGTCCATAGCCAGGTTGCCTTCTGCAATGAAGTCCTTCGCCTCGCCGGGTGCACAGAACCCGAGAGCTTCAAGCTGCATAAAAAAGATCGGGGAAAACGCGTCGTAGATCATCGCCACGTCGATATCCGAGCGCATGATCCCGTAACCCTCGAACAGTCGCTCGGCCATTGCAGCACAGCCCTCCATGACACCGATGTCCCTGACATAGTGGTTACTGGCGATCTCCTCTTCGAACAAGCCCGCATTGGCGGCCGCTGCAATGAGAATCGGCTGGTCACTGGCCGAGGAACGCTCAGCAGATGTGATCACAAGTGCTACTGAACCGTCCGTCTCTTGGCAGCAATCAAACAGCCGAATGGCTGGTTCGGCAATCCATCGCGACGACTGGTGATCGTCCAGTGTGATGGGCTTCTTGTAGAAGTGGGCGTTTGGATTGTTGGCGGCGTATGCCCTGAATTGCACCACGGCGCGACCAAAATCCTTGCTTGATACACCGTAGGTGTGCATGTAGCGGACCGCATTGAGGGACATCCATGACGCGGGAGTGAGCACGCCGTATGGCGTGCACCACTGCATCGCAGTCGAGCCGGAATGCGAGGCTGTTCCTCTACTGCCAACTGCCGCTCGGCCGAATCGTTCGCCCGACCGGGCCTTGATGGCTCGATAGGCGACGACGACGTCAGCCACGCCCGATGCGACCGCCGAAGCCGCGTGCAGGAGTACGCCCTGGGAGCCGCCGCCGCCATAGGGAACCCGACTGGAAAAATGGATCTCCCGGGATCCCAACGTCCTGACCAGCTCAGTCTCCTCAACGGGATCGATCGTGTAGCTGACCAATCCGTCCACATCCGCCGGGGTGAGTCCCGCATCGGCAAGCGCGGCCAGTACCGCCTCGGCGGCGAGCTGTGTCTCACTGCGCCCAGCAGCCTTTGAGAACTCAGTCTGTCCGATCCCGACAATTGCGGTTGCGTCTCGGAGGTGGCTATCCATCGGCTCCAGCCTTGGGCCGGAAGACGGGGATAGCTCCGTCGTGACGGGTCGGCCGGAACTCAACCGTCACGGGCATGCCTATCGTGATGTCCTCGGTATCGATGTCGACCAGGTTCGACAGCACTCTTACGCCTTCTGCGAGATCGATAAGCGCGGCGATCACGGGATACGCAAAGGCAGGATTCTGGGGATGGTGGAGTATCGCGTAGCTGTAGACGACGCCCTCGCCCACCAGGTCGATGATCTCAAACGCAAGCGAGTGGCACTCCGGACACATCGGCCGCGGTGGATGGCGCAACCGGCCGCACTGTTGGCATCTCTGCGTCACGAGCCGACCTTCAAGGGCGGCGTCCCAATAGAACCGGTTGTCGTCCGTGAGAATCGGAGCAGGTCGCGTGACCTCTTCAGTCTCGGCCATCACGGCAGCCCGTCGAGTATTGCACGGTCGTCAACCATGGCATCGATGGCGGCATCGGAATATCCCAGTTCCAGCAAAATGTCTCGAGTCTGTTCACCGCAGGCACAAGGTCCCCGTTGGACCACGGTCTGAGCAGGAGCGACGTTGACCAAAAGGCCCGGGTCTTCAAATCGACCGACGCTGCTCGACCACGTCTCGCTGACAAGGTTCAGCCGTCTGGCCTCTGGATCATCGAACAAATTGCGGCAAAAGTTCTCGTCGACGACCTCTATCGGAACTCCCCCATCGTCGAGGGCCCTAAACGCTTCCGCTGCTGCTGCGTTCTCGAAGTACGAGCTGAGCCATGCGGCCAACGACTCGGCATCGTCTCCAGCGGGCGCTCCGGGAAGGATGGTCCGAAGTCTTAGCCGTTGTTCTGTCGTCATTGCCGCCAGGAAGATCCATTCTTCCATCGCACATTGATACAGGCGGTAGTACGGAGAGAGCCCGAACTGATCGCCATCGACGTGCCCCCATGTAGACTCTCTGCCATCTGCATGGATCCATGCGTAGGACGTGTGGAGAAGACCGGCATTCACGATCGAGGTGCTCACGGCCTGACCCTCGCCCGTCTTGTCTCGATGGTAGAGAGCGATCGTAATAGCGATGGCTGCCAGTAAGGCGTTCCCCGTATCTCCCATGTTGGACCGACTCCATAGAGGGGGATTCCCGGCGTCGCACGCTCCGTCCTCCCACTCGGTCCCGGTCATTGCGGCGGCATTCTGGTCGGTACCGGGCAGATCTGACCGCGGACCCTTCTCGTAACCCCGGGTATTGCAATAGACCAACCGCGGGTAACGCTCTCGAAGGGTCTCATAGTCGAGACCGAGGCGCGCCGCGGCTCCCGGCCTCCAGTTGAGCGTGATCACGTCCGATTTCAGAAGGAGCTTCTCGAGCACCTCGCGGCCGGCCGGGTTCTTGAGGTTCAGCGCGATACTGCGCTTGCCGCGGTTCGTGCCCAGACCCATGTGGGTGCCGTTCCAGTACGTGTCATGCAGCGCATTGATCTTGATGACGTCGGCACCGAGGTCGGCGAGGGCGCGCCCAGTAAATGGCCCCGCAACGCCAAGTCCGAGATCGAGGACGCGGATTCCCGCCAAGGGATGGGCAAGTGACTGATTGGCTGCTTCCGTGACATTGGCAGGACGCGTCCTCGAGTTGCTTTCCGCGAGAACCTCCTCCGTGTGCTGCCCGGAACGAGGTGCCGGCCCAGAGACGGAGCCGGGTGTGGCGGAGAATTCCAGCAACGGACCAACGTGATGGATCGGTCCCTCCTCTGGGTCGTCGACCTCGACGACGCAGCCATCGGCAAGGAACGACTTGTCAGCCAGCGCCTCGCCCGGCGATCGGACAGTGGTGATACCCAGTCCAGCCTCTTCGGCCGCACGGACCCATTCCTCGGATGGGAACTTCTTGAAGGCGTCCGCCAATTGGGGGTGCAGGAAGATACCTGCCAGCATTCCGTCCGGCTCCATCGATACGCGATCTGGATCGTTCCGATATCCGGCATCAAGCTCTTTGGGCGAGAGTTTGTCTCCTTCGGCCGCGGACAGGACCCATTGCGGACGCAGTGTCCAATGATGCACCCACTTGCCATCCGCACATTCGTAGAGTCCCTCGATTGCCCTGGAGTCAACCGGCCACATCCAGTACAACGGGGCATCCGGGTTCTCAACTCGCTGCCAATTCAGACACGCCGCGGCGAGTGCACCTTGAAGGAGAGACGTGGTCACATGCTGACCCAGGCCGCTTACTTGACGAGCGCGCAACGCCGCAGCAATCCCGAGGGTCGCAAAGTAGGTCGCACCCACGCTCGGCCACGGGGTGCGCGGAAAAACTGGCCCCTCTCGATCTGCGCCCCTTACGAGTCCGTCGGGAGCGTCGAACTCCGGCAGTGGACCAGGGCGGCCACCGATGAACTCCATGGCCGTACCCCGTCGGCCCTTTTGGTCGAACAGCAGGCCGGTCCGAGCTGCGACCAGCCCGTCATAGCCGGGGCGATCGCGGTGAACGTTGTGCTCTCCGTAGGCGGTGATCGAACAGGTGATGATCCCGGGGTTGAGCGCACGGAGGGCTTCGTGGTCGATGCCCAGCTTCTCCGTTGTCCCCAATGAGAAGCTGTCAACGACGACATCGGAAGTCTGGGCCAGCCTGTCGAACTGCCGTCGGTCCTCGTCGCTCCGCAGATCGAGGCGGACACTGCGCTTGCCCCTGTTCCAGACCCGATAGCCGGTCTGCTGCGCAAAGGGATCCCCCAATGGAGGTTCGATCCGGATGACTTCGGCACCGTTGTCCGCGAGAAACATGGTCGTCATCGGCCCGGCCATGCCCCACGACAGGTCAAGAGCGCGCAGGCCCTGGAATGCACCAGCCATCCGACTCCACCCCCTTAGGTTCTCGTGGTGGATAACCATAGCACCTACTATGTCGATCCTCCATCCCACACGACGAAGGAGAAAACCCTGGTCATCCCGGGTATCGCAAGGGTCAGTGAGCGGTCCTGCGCGTCACGGGCGTCGACTCTGCACTGGATCCGTCCGCGCTCCAGCGTCATCGGGGAGCACCGGTGCGTAGGTCACCACTGCGTGAGCGACCAGCTCCTCCCGCCCCGGGCGCCGGATCAGCGTGTCAACCACACACGATCGCCTTCCGAACCGCAGCAGTCTTCCCTCCACCACCAGGACCCCGACCGGCGCGGGTCTCAAGAACTCCATCGAGATGGACGCCGTGAACGCCTCGGAGCCCTTCGGAGAGCGGGAAATGGTGACGAATTAGGCCATGGTGTCAGCCAGGGTGAACAAGATCGGGCCGGCGACCATCCCCCCTGGGCGAGTGTGCCCGTCATCGAATCGGGCGCTGGCGACGATCCGTTGCGCGGAGTACTCGTTGATCTCCAGCGCGGCGACGGGTCGACCCGCCATCGCTTTGTCGTAGCGAGCGAGGAGCTCCTCTGGCGTGTGGGTGAGTACCTCAACTCCCCCTGCGGCATGCTTATCCGTCATTTTGGTCTCTTCACGTTCTTTAGGGAGGGGACCCGACGCAGCACCGACGCGCCGACTCCGCGTCAGCTCCTCACCGGACTGACGTGCTGCGGCGCACGAATTGGGAAATTGCTCCGGGTGGCTGATGTGCGCGCCGTGAGCGGCATCCGCGATGGTGAACAAGTCAGCTCTTTGCGACTCGGCCAGCGTGGTGGCAGCTTCCTGGGCGAAGGGCCAAGTCTGAAGGCCGACGCCGAACAGCCTGGGCACCTTGAGGTCCTCCCAGCGAAAGGGTGCCGTCAAGCCAGATACAACGTCGGCCCGAAAGGCCGCGCCCTCGACGCGCCGACGCGCCTTCAGATCCTCAGGGAGGCGCTGCCATGCGGCCTCACCCACCATTGATGCGTACACCCTCTCGGCGAGAGCATCCGTGTCGGCCTCAGCTGCCATCGCTTCGAGCCCACGCCTGACCGACCGTGGCCAGAATTCCATCCACGGAACCTGCGGCTCCCACAAGCCCAGTCCCTGGAATCGGTCGGGGTGCGAGATCGCTGCCGAGGCGACGACCACGCACCCAAAGCTGTGGGCGACGACGGTGGTGGGTCGATCGCCCATGACGCTCAGCAGATCGTCCACGTGTTGGGCCAGGGAGGCGGGCGGCGCCGCCGGGATCGAGTTGCCATAGCCCCGGCGGTCGTATTCGATGACCCTGAGGTCAGGCAGATACTCCACCACGCGGCGAAAGCTCTTGGCGCGGTCCATGGCACCGTGGACCAGTACAACCTCGGACACGGCGGGATCGTGTGGTCCATGCGCCGTAACGGAGAGGACCGTGGCGGCTGCTCTTCTGTTCATCGGCCGATCACCCGCACGGGCGATCGGAGCGACGTCGCCACCCTCGACTACGGGACCACGTCTCAGGAGCCCGCGACCCCGACGCCCAGTCACTCGAGACGGACGTCAACGGGACTTCCGGTTCCCGAGGATGGACTGGAGGATCGCGTCGAGGGTGAATCGGAAGATCCGGTCGACATCGACCTGTTGATGGAGCCTGGTGCTCATGGCCTCGTCTATCTCGGTGTCGCGTTGGGCCCAGACTTCTGCCCCGCGCACTCGGTAGTCGGGGGACAGTGCATCTTCCAGGACGATGAATCCGCCAAGATGGAACAGGATCGTCGCTACCGCAAAGGCTGCTTCTTCACCGTGCAGACCGCTGGCGGTCACCTCGTGGGCCAGCACCGCCTGAGCCTTCGTAAAGATGGCCTCGCCGCGGCCCTGGGTCGACGAAAGGGCGATGAGTTGAGGGCGGGCGCGCACATCACGTAGGAGCGTGTTCGAGATCGACGCAATGCGCTCGGCCGGCGTATCTCCGACGGGGCTGATCCTGCCGAATTGATCGGTGATCTCCTCGATCAACCTGTTGAAAAGTTCATCCCGGTTGCCGACGTGCCAATACACGGTCGGTGTGCCCACGCCGAGCTCGGCCGCGAGCTTGCGCATGCTGAACACCTCGACTCCGTCGTTCTCTATCATCCTCATCGCGGTCGCCAATACCTTGTCCACCGTGATGGGCGTCCCGGTGGTGCCTGTTCCGGTTGGGGCCAGCTTCGCCTTCTGCGCCACGACTTCGTACCTCGGTTCTTGGAACCATCACGTCCGCGTACCTGGACTCGGGCCCATGATCGCATCAGATCAGTGGGCCGTCCGACAGAGAGCCCGTTCTGTGTGCCACGCTTCGTTAGGTCAGCGGTGATCTCTTGGGTCCGGCACGCCCGCGGGTGTGCCCTCGTGGTACTCCACGAACTCCACCAGATAGCCGTCGAAGTCCTTGATGTAGGCCATCGTCACCGGCCAACGCTCGAGACGGCTCGGCGGCGACACTGACTCACATCCCGCAGCGATCGCCTTGTCGTACAGTGCAACGCAGTCGTCAGTGTTGACGTACAGCTTCCACAGAGCCGTACCCATGTCGATCGGACCCTGGTGGTCGAGGTGTTGCGCGAGCTGCATCCGACTCCCCCCCGCCGGGGACTGCAGCACCGCTTCCTTGACGTTGGGGATGTCCGTGCGGCTCTGAACCGGGATGCCGACGACTCCCTCCCAGAACTCGATGGCTCGGTCGAGATCGCTAACGTTGATGCAATACTGAGAAAGGATCGATACCACCGCTCTCCAATCGTTTATCGGGCCTCGGCCCGGGTGCATTCGAATCGCAGCCCAGAGGTCTGCTCGCTGATGTGAGCGGCGCGCCACACCCCCATTTGGGGGGAAGTGGCTGACCCAGTGGACACCACTATTCCGAGACGTTCACGGGGAGGACTTCCAAACCCGACAGCCACGGCCGACCGGCCGCTTCGACGCCCTCCCACTTCTTGAGTTCCACACCGTCGGACTGTCCGAGCTCCGTGGGGCTAGGCCCAAAGCGATCGGCTAGAGGTTGCAACTTCTCGAGGTCGAAGTTGTACACGGATGCAGCGTTCAGTCCCAGGATGCGGCGCGCGTCTTCGACCGGACAGTCCCAGAAGGTGTCGCGGAGCCACTGGCGAGTATGGGGCCAGGTGCCCTCCGGATGGGGGAAGTCGTTTCCCCACATGATGTTCCCGACGCCGATCTCGAAGCGACGCGCGATCTCGCGGCGCCGGGTGTTGGACGACCCGATGAACACATTGCGGTCGAAGTACTCGCTCGGAAGCATCTTCAATTTGGGGGCGATGTTCCCCATCTTCTTGGTGGCATGCTCGTTCATGTACGCGATATCAGACCTCCAGAGGAGGTCGGCAGCCCACCACGACCCCCCTTCGGTGACGGCGAACTTGAGGCGGGGGTGGCGTTCGAAGCCACCGGACCAGAGCAGGAACCACATCGGCCGCATGGTCCAGAAGATCGTCTCGTTGGCGTAGATGCCGAGGTCGGCGCCGATCTCCTCACGGGGAGCGGGCCCCGTGTGGGTGTGGACGACCATGTCGAGCTCCTCGCACACGCTCCAAATGGGCTCGTATCGGAGGTCGTTGTAGGGAGGGTAGGGACGCCACATCGCAGGGATGAGGATGCCACCGAGACCCGAGGACTTGGCCCTCCGGATCTCGGCCACGGCGGCATCGATGTCGTGCAGGATTGGTACGACGGCCAGGCCGCACCGTCTGTCCGGACTGTCGCTGCACAGTTCGGCCAGCCAACGGTTGTGGGCCTGGGCGCCGGCCATCAACAGCGTCGGGTCGTACTCTCCGCTCGCACCGAGGCCGGCGCCGAACGGTGCCGATGCTCCTCCCAAGACGGCGTCGGCGTCCGGGAAGATGACCTCGCCGACCACGCCGTCAGCGTCCAGCTCACCGTCGCGACGAGCCGCATCCCAACCTCCCCGGAGTCCCTCCTCGTTCTCCTCGTACCAGTCCTTGACGAACTCGAGCTCTTCCACTTGGGCATTCATCGGGGCGCGAAGAGCAGCACGCTGTACCAGATCTTCGTCGAAGGCCTCTCGGTGCCGTGGGTCGAGGTAGTCCTTGTACTGAGCGTCGGGAAGTCCGGCATGGGTGTCGGACGAGATGATCAGGTAGTTATCGGTCACCATGGTTTGAGGTCTCCTCCGGCGAAGGCGAGCGAATGGGAGTCGGCAGGGACGTGTTCGAGCGGCACGTTCACCTCATCGACCTGAGGGCCGACGCGTGCGGCGATAGTGGCCAGCTGCTCGAGATCGAAGCCGTAGACGCGGGCAGCATTGCCACCAAGCATGGGCCCCACCTCGTCGGGGTCGATCCCGGCAAAGGTGTAGCGCAGGGCTTCGGTGGTGTAGGGGTACGTCCCCTCGATGTGCGGATAATCCTGGCCCCACATGATCTTGTCAAGACCGATGTCGTAACGGAGCGGTGCTTCGTTCGGACGGAGGAAGCTGGCGCCGACGAAGCAGTTGTTGCTCCAGTAGTAGCTCGGTGGTTCCGGAATTTCCTTGATGAGCTCGGCGCCGAAGTGCGCCTCGGCGTTGCCGGCGTCGGTGAAGCGGCTGTACTGATAGTCGAGCATGCTGATCGTGGCGGGCACCCAACCAGATGACTGCTCGGTGAGCACCAGTTTTAGGCGGGGATGGCGGGCAAAGGCACCCCCAAAAGCCATGTGCCAGAAGACCCGGTGGGAGAACCAGCCCAGCTCCACCATGAAGATCGCCATCGAGGCCAGGTGTTCGCCCATCTCGGGGCCGGCGGCTCCGGAGTGATTGTTGACCGGCATGTCGAGATCCTGGCAAGCCGCCCAGATCGGGTCGTAGTCCGGAGCGCAGAGCGCAGGGAGTCCCGAGTCAGGCGGCACACCGGGCAACAGGATCCCGCCGAAGAGGCCGTGTTCACGTGCCCAAGTGATCTCCGAGACGGCGTCATCAATGTCGTTCAAGAAGATCTGTGCCATGCCCGCACGTCGACCGGGAGTTTCAGCACAGAAGTCGGCCAACCAGCGATTGTGCGCTCGAAGGCCAGCCCAACGGAGCTCGTAGGTTTCCGGGGTCGGGGGCCGCGCCAGGAGGTTGCCGGACGGAAAGAACGGCGGAATGGTATTCGGGAATAGGACCTCCGCCACTACGCCATCGTCCTCGAGCTCGCGTAGCCTGGCCGGGGAGTCCCAATTGCGATATGCCGTCTCCCCCTGGAGGTCGGCGTACGGGTTTACATAGGACTTCGCCCAGGAGTCGAACTCCTCCAGGTAGCGGCGCTCGAGGTAGTCGCGGTAATCGAGCATCTCGGCGCCGGCGTGCCCGTCGGAGGAGATCACGATGTATCGACCATCGGCGAGTTGCTTCATCTCGTACCCCCTAGACCTATGACAGCGTTATAGTGCAATCACACATGATATGCAATCGCACGTTTCCCGCCCTTCGTCCAGCGGCGCGAAACGTCAATTACGACGCAGTCGTGCCTGGCCCTCAAGCCGGTACGTCGGACAAAGGGAGGTCGTCGTGAGGGACGTCGTCGGCAAGGTCGCAGTCGTCACCGGTGCTGGTCAGGGCATCGGGCGGGCGCTGGTGGAGCGGTTCGGTGCCGAGGGGATGAAGGTCGTGCTGGCGGATGTCGTCCCCGGCTTGGTGGAAACGACAACCGCCGAATTGGTGGACCAAGGTCTCGATGTCACCGGCGTGGTGACCGACGTCACGTCACTCGAATCGGTTGAAGCACTTCGTGATGCGACACTCGAGCGGTACGGAGCGGTCCATGTCGTGTGCAACAACGCAGGCATCGGCTCGGCGTCTGAGGGTCAGATATGGGAGCACCACGTCAACGACTGGCGCTGGTCCCTTGATGTCAACGTGATGGGCGTCGTGAACGGCATCAACGCGTTCGTACCCGTGATGCTGGCGCAAGGTCAGGAGGGCCATGTCGTCAACACCACATCCGGCAACGGCGGATTCACTCCGCTGATCAACAGCGCGGTCTACGCGACCACCAAAGCCGCGGTAACAACGATCACCGAGTGCCTCTGGGGCCAACTGCGAGAGATCGGAGCGAAGGTCAGCGCATCGCTGCTCTACCCGTCAACGTTCTCGCCGGGAATGCTCAACACCGGTCTCTGGCGGCCCGGGGCGAATCGCCCGGACCGCTACGCGCGGCCGAATGCACCTCCGAAGGAAGGAAGGGACGCGCTCGGCCCCTACCTCCAGCGCATGAAGGACGCCGGCATGGAGGTGCAGTTCGCCCCCGTATCAGAGGTGGCTGACATCTGCTTCGACGGGATCCTCAACGACACGTTCTGGATTACCGTCCCCCAAGCTCAGCAACAGCAAAAAATTCGCGACCGTGCCGCGTCGCAGATCGACGGCAGCGTTCCGGAGTACCTTCTCGAAGCCAACCTGATGGCCTCCAAGCCGATCAACACGAAGGGCTGACCGACGAAGGCTGGACCGGGTCAAAACCCGACGAGTCCCCGGAATCTCACTTGCCACCGGGAGGGTCCGACATGGCCGGGTCGTGGAATCATGGGCCCGTCTCTACAATCGCGTTCTATTTGGGCCCCGGTCCGAAACCAGCGAACGTCCCTTTGGATCTCCTCCCAAGATCGAACGGCAGTACCTCCATCACTGGACGCAAATGAAATATGATTCTAGTATGTGTCGGGCCGGGGCTCCCGCCCGGTGGCACGCGAACGCTCAGACGGAGGAGGCCTCTCTCGGATGGTCATGCCCCAAGGCATAGGTGCGATCGACACGATGTTGGGATTCCCCCATCGGGACATGAAGGAGGTCTATCGGTTCATCACCAGACAGACCAAGGACACCCAGTCCAGCGAAGAGTTCGACTTCCCGGTCGAATACATGTTCAAGGACGTTCCGGAGAAGGCACTGCAGGACGTCGACGATCCGATTGCCGTGACAGTGCGTGAGATGGACCTCTGGGGCATTGAGAAGGGGATGATCGGCGTCGGTGACCCGGCCGGAACAGGAGCCGAGGCAATGAAGAGGTTTCCCGATCGGTTCATCCCGTCGTCAGGTGCCGACCCCAACGAAGGTATGAAGGGAATCGATCGGCTCGTCCGTGAACACGAGACGTTCGGCACCAGGGCCGTGGGCATGTTTCCCGCGGGAACGTTCCCCCAGGTCCCGATCAACGACAAGAAGATGTACCCGATCTATGCCAAGTGCGTCGAACTCGGCATCCCGATCTTCTGCTGTGCCGGCATTCCAGGCCCCCGCTTGATGGCGGCCTGCCAGCACGTCGAGCTCATCGACGAAGTCATGTACGACTTCCCGGACCTCGTCTTCGTGACGCGCCACGGCTGCGAACCATGGACGGAACTCGCCGTGAAGCTGATGCTGAAATGGCCGGGTCTGCACTACTCGACAAGTGCTTTCGCGCCCAAGTACTACCCGCGGAACATCATCGACTACGCGAATACCCGTGGCGCCGACAAGATCATCTATGCCGGATACTTCCCCATGGGACTTTCCCTGGAGCGGATCATGACCGAGATGCCCACCGTCGGATTCAAGGACGAAGTCTGGCCCAAGTTCCTCCGTACCAATGCACTCAGGGTTCTCGGGCTGCAGTAGGCCTACGCCACCGGCATGAGGATGTCGCAACCACTACCGACTGAGGAGCGAAGTGACGACCACTACCACCGATAGAGCGTCCGATTCGACGGCCGCCGTCGACTACACGACGTTCGACGCCGACAACCACTATTACGAAGCCACCGACGCGTATACGCGTCACATTGACAAGGCCATGGCAAAGCGCGCCATGCAGTGGGCGGAGATCAACGGGAGGCAACGGCTCCTTGTCGGCGGCAAGGTAAACCGGTTCATTCCCAATCCCCTGTTCGACCCCGTCGCCAAACCAGGCAGCCTGGACGAGTACTTCCGAGGCAAGACCCAACAAGCGAAGGATATCCGGTCCCTCTTCGGAGAGCTCGAACCCATCCGACCCGAATACCGTGATCGCGACGCTCGCCTGTCCGTCATGGACCAACAGGGCCTTGATGGTTGCTTCCTGTTCCCAACGCTCGGCGTCGGCATGGAAGAGGCGCTCGCGGATGATCCGGGTGCACTGATCGCCGCCTTCGAAGCATTCAATAGGTGGCTCGAAGACGACTGGGGATATGCCTACAAGGAACGAATCTTTGCAGCGCCGATGATCACCCTGATCGATGTCGATGCCGCGGTGGCCGAGCTGCGTCGAGTGCTCGACGCCGATGCCCGGATCGTCTGCATCAAGGGCGGCCCGGCACACACGCCGAGCGGTTTCATCTCACCCGCTGATACCCGCTTCGACCCCTTCTGGGGTCTGGTCAACGAGTCCGGGAGTGACCGTCGGGATCCACTCTGGCGACGCGGGATACGGCCGGTACCTGAACGACTGGGAGCCGTCCGGCGACTTTGAGGCTTTCCGCTTCTCTCCCCTCCGCACGGTCCTCAGTTCCGACCGTCCACCCTTTGAGACGATGGCCGCATTCCTGTGCCAGGGCCTTTTCGACCGGTTCCCGAGGGTGCGGGTGGCGAGCATCGAATCTGGTGCGAGTTGGGTGTCCGTTTTGGTCAAGAAGCTGAAGAAGGCGTACGCCCAAATGCCCGGATCGTTCCGATCGGACCCGATTGAGAAACTGCGCGAGCACATATGGATCGCGCCCTTCTACGAGGACAATCTGGCTCAACTGAAGGAGTTCGTCGGCACGGAGCAGATCCTGTTTGGTTCGGACTGGCCACACGCCGAAGGTCTGGCCGAGCCACGCAACTTCGCGTTGGACCTCCGACGACATGGATTCACTGAGGACGAGATCCACACGGTGATGGCCGAGAACGGCTGGACGCTGACACGCCGGGCCAGCTGAGGCGGCACATCCACTGGCGGGATTGAGCGGTCCCAGAACCAGGCGGCACGAAGTGAAGGCCGAGCGACCCGCAGTAGCGTCACGCATCCCGACGGGTCCGAGTCAAGGACTGCCTTGTTGTATATAATATTCGGGATGCGCGGATGGCGGAGGCCCACCGTCGTCATCCGCTCCATCTCGAACCGATTCCCGACTGCTTGAGGGCAAGGACGCATGAGCGAAATGCTTGAAGGAAAGGTTGCCGTCGTCACGGGGGCGGGCCATGGCATCGGTCGCGGCCATGCTCTGGAATTGGCGCGTCACGGTGCACGTGTCGTGGTCAACGACTTGGGGAGTTCGGTGACCGGCGAAGGCTCCAGCAAGGACGCTGATCTCACGGTCGAGTTGATCACCGCACGTGATGGAATCGCCATGGCGGACTACGGAAACGTGGCCGACGAAGCCGATGCTGAAGCGATGATCGACCGCGCGATCGAGCGAATGGGGGCGGCTCGACATCCTGGTCAACAACGCCGGCATCGTCCGCGACGGAGTCATTTGGAATCTCACGACAGAAGCATGGGACGCCGTCATGGGCGTTCACGTGAGAGGGCCATGGCTCACGAGCCGCGCAGCAGCTCGTCACTGGCGATCGCTCGCGAAGGCCGGGCTCGACAGCCGGGGCCGGATCATCAACACGACGTCGGGGGCCGGCCTGGTTGGCAACTTCGGCCAGACGAACTATGCGACCGCCAAGGCGGCCGTCGTGGGGCTCACGCTGACCCTTGCTCTGGAGTTGCACCGTCTCGGGGTCACGGTGAATGCCATCGGACCCGCCGGAGCAACCCGCATCACTGGCACCATGCCCAATGCCCCTGCAGTGGTCGAGCCGGATGAGATACCCGAGGATTCCTTCCACCCTTGGATCCCGCGGGAAGTTCTCCGCTGGTCGCCTGGTTGGCCTCGGACGAGGCGCAGTACGTCACCGGGCAGGTCATCCGGGTGATCGGCGACAAGATGCACCTCATGCAGGGCTGGCGGGAGGGCGCCTCGGCTTCGAGCGACGGAAAGCGTTGGGAAGCGTCCCAGCTGGGTGACGTCATGGCGACACAGATCTTCGGCACCCAGGGCCGGGGATTGCAGACGTGGTCGAGCTAGAGCTCTCGGACTGGGCGGCTGTGTCGCCACAATCTCGGTTGGCCGGTTACGTGCCGAACTCGGGGACGAGATCAGATGGGGGTCAGGGAATGGTCGCTCGGAGTCGCCGGGGGCCGAGGTCCCAGACTCCTGAAGTAGTCACGGTCACTCTGGTCGGGCGCTCGCCCTACCCGGGTCACGGTATCCACGTCCGTGGCTTCCGCCCTGAGCGCGCGGACCGTCGACTTCTCCCTCGGGCCGGATGGCAAACGGATCGAACGAGAAGTGCCGCATGGCATTCTCGTGGGTGATCTTGTTGATCTGCTCGTCGGAGAGCGCGGCAAATTGCAGCTCGTTGACCTCGGGCCCGTCGGGCCAGGAGCTGTCCGAGTGCGGAAAGTCCGACTCCCAACAGACGTTGTCGATGTTGAACTGGCCGATGAGACTCACGCCGACGGGATCGTTGATGAAGCAGCAGAGAATCCGCTGCTTGAACACGTCGGCGGGCCCCATGCCGTCGGGGAATCTCTGCCCGGTCCAGCCCGAGTGACGTTGCTGAATGTGCTCAGCCCGCTGGAGGAAATACGGGATCCACCCGATGTCACCCTCGGTCAGAGAGAACATCAGATCGGGAAAGCGCCACCAGAAATCGGCCCACAAGAGATCACCCAGCGAGTAGATCGGACATGACCGACGAGAGCCCCATCGCCACCGAGGCGGGTGCGTCAGCCGAAGTTGCCGCAGCCTTGGACGACGAACCGACATGCAGGCACAGGACCGTGCCCACGTCCGAGCACGCGGCAAAGAGGGGATCCCAGTGACCTGAGTGGATCGACGGCATGTGGAGAGCCGCTGGGTTTTCCGAGAAGGTGACGGCGTGGCACCCCTTCCCGGCCAGCCGACGGACTTCGTCCGCCGCCTTGTGCACGTCGAAGAGCGGCAGGATGCCGCACGGTATGAAGCGATCGGGATAGCTGGCGCACCATTCGTCGACATGCCAGTCGTTGTACGCCTTGATCATGACCTCGTTCACCGCCGGATCTGGGCCCTCGTTGAGCACCTGACCCGAGAAGCCGGTCCAATTGGGGAAGTTCGAGGCCCGCGAGCGTGCCCCCAGCGGACATGTCACGTACTCGCTCGTGCACGTCGTAGCAACCCGGGACGCATTTCGCCGTAACTGCTCGGGTTGACGTTGTACATCTCGGGCGGCTTGCCGGCTACCGCGTTCAATCCAAGGTTCCGGCCCTTCTTGTCGCCATACCACCACTGCTGGAAACCATGCTCGTCCGTTTCGACCCGGGGCACCACGTCTCGGTACTTCGCGGGCACGTGACCCTCGAACATGTCCGCTGGCTCCGCGATGTGATCGTCCACGCTGATGAGGATCATGTCATCTGCCTTCATCGGCGCCCCTTTGGATCCAGACAAGCCAGCACGCGTGCCCGCCGGAAATCTCCATATTATATTCAGTCCTTCATGCGCTGTCCGCTGGCCAGGAACCTCCGCTCGACAGCGAAGCGACGGGATGCACCCTGATGCTCGACGGCGTCCGCGTGGTCGACTGCACCACTGAGATTGCCGGCCCTTACTGCTCCAAACTGTTGGCGGATGCCGGAGCGGACGTGGTCAAGGTGGAGCCACCGGAAGGCGATCCGCTGCGGCATTGGGGTTCGGGTGCTCTCTTCGAATACCTCAACACGTCGAAGCGCTCGGTGCAAGGAGACGCGACCGACTTGCTGGCCACGAGCGGATGTCTTCGTCAGCAACGAGCCCGTCGACCCTGGTGCCCTCTGGGCCGAGAACCCGTCATTGGTGATCGTCACCATCACGCCCTTCGGTAGTGAAGGACCCTGGGCCGGTCGTCCGAGCACGGAGTTCACCCTGCAGGCCGCATGCGGGTCCATCGGGCAGCGTGGCCTCCCGGAACAACCGCCGCTGTCCGCTGGCGGCCGCCTCGGCGAGTGGACATCGGGCACCTATGCCGCGCTGGGGGCGATCGCGGCGCTTCGCGAGGCCTCTCGCTGTGGCCAGGGGGAGCTGGTCGATGTGGCGATGCTCGACTGTATGGCGGTCACCATGGTCACGTACCCCTCGGTGTTCGCGTCGTTTGCCGGGAGGCCTCAGGTGACGGGGACGGGACGGACGATCGAGGTTCCCTCCATCGAACCGACGCGGGACGGATATTTCGTCGTCACCACGAACAGCGCGCAACAATTCCAGGACTTCCTGCTCATGATCGAGCGGCCCGACCTCTTGGCCGACCCCGACCTGCCACAGGTCGCCAAGCGATTCCGCCGCCGGGAGGAATTCCTCTCCGCCGTGCACCGCTACACCACCCAACACACCACAGAGGAGATTCTGGCGGCGGCCGCATTGTTCCGGATCCCGGCCGGCCCCCTGCTCAACGGCTCGACCATGACCGAGTTCGAGCAGTTCGTCGCCCGCGATGTCTTCGTACCGAATCCCTCCGGTCGATTCCTCCAACCCCGTATTCCGTATCGCATCTCGGGAGTGTCGCCACGACCGTTCGACCCTGCTCCGGCGCTCGGTCAGCATGGCGGCTCCATCGACTGGTCCCCTCGGACGGAAGCTGGCACCCGGTCTGGCCGCGCTGACGACCCGGAAGGTGATGTCGGAGCCAAGGGCTGGAGGCTCCCCCTGGCCGACATTCGTGTCGTCGACTGCACCGCCTGGTGGGCCGGCCCCGTGGCCACCGCCGCCCTGGCGGCTCTCGGGGCCGACGTCATCAAGGTCGAATCGGTGACGAGACCGGACAACATGCGCTTTGCCAGTACCCGGCCACCGACCGATGACCAATGGTGGGAGTGGAGCCCGATTTTCCATGCCGCCAACGCAGGCAAACGTGGCGTGACCTTCGATCTGTCCCGTCCGGAGGGCTCCGAGATGTTCGAGCGCCTCCTGCGGACCGCCGATGTCCTGGTGGAGAACTTCACCCCTCGGGTCATGGAGCAGTTCGGCTTCGGCTGGGATCGCGTCCACGCGCTCAACGAACGGCTGATCATGGTCCGGATGCCGGCCTTCGGTCTCGATGGGCCATGGCGGGATCGGACGGGGTTCGCCCAGACGATGGAATGCCTCACCGGCATGTCCTGGTTGACGGGATTCGTCGACGGCCCCCCGGTCTTGGTGCGGGGGGCCTGCGACCCTCTGGCCGGGATGCATGCGGTGATTGCCACCATGCTTGCCCTGACGGAGCGCGATCAACGCGGCGAGGGCATGTTGGTCGAAGCCGCCATGGTCGAGTCGGTGCTCAATGCCGCCGCGGAACAGGTGGTCGAGTTCGGCTCGAGTGGGACGTTGCTCTGTCGTAACGGCAATCGGGGGCCACAGGCCGCCCCGCAGGGGGTCTACCCAAGTGCCGGTGAGGACGAGTGGGTCGCCCTTGCCGTGGCCACTGACGATCAATGGCGGTCTCTACGTTCGCTTGCTCGGCGATCCCGCATGGGCGCGGAGCGACGAGTTGACGAACCGCTGAGGGTCGGCACCGTGCGCATGACCTCATCGACCGTGAGCTGACTTCGTGGACCAGCTTGCGCTCGGCCGAGGAGTCCGCCCAAATGCTTCTCGACGTGGGCATACCTTCGGCCGTGGTGGTTCCTCCCGTGAGATCGCGGCCAATCCGCAACTCCGATATCGCGGCCTCTTCGAGGTGGAGGAGCATGCCGTCACCGGAGCCCATGAGATCCCGACGCTGCCGTTTCGCTTCTCCCGGGTGGGCCGGTGGCTCAGGTCGCCGGCGCCGACCCTTGGCCGCGACAACGACGCCGTTCTCCGAGAGCCTTGGCTACTCGCCTGCGGCCATCGAGGAGCTGCGGCAGTCTGGCCTCGTCGGCGAGCTCCCCGCGGGGCTGTGACGCAGTGTGTCGAGGTCATCTGGCGCGACGGGAGGGGAACCTCGTCGGGCTCTTCAGGCTGAGGCCGCAATCTCGGCCGCCCAGCGGTAGTCGGCCTTTCCACTCGGGGACCGAACAACCTCGTCGACGAAGACCACCTGTTTCGGCACCTTGTAGCCAGCCAGCGAGGCTCGCACCAGGCTCATCAGTTCCGTCCTCGGTCGGATCCGTCCCGGGCGCCGGCTGAACGACGGCGACGACTCGCTCGCCCCAGCGCTCGTCAGGCACGCCGGCAACGACCACGTCGTAGACGGAGCGCGACTGGCGCAGCACGGCCTCCACCTCCTCGGGATACACCTTCTCGCCTCCCGTGTTGATGCACAGGGAGCCGCGCCCGAGCAACGTGATGGTGCCATCCGCGGCAACCGTGCCCATGTCCCCGGTGAGCGACCATCGCCGCCCGTCCCATTCGACGAACGTTGCGGCCGATCGCTCCGGGTCCTTGTAGTACGCCACGGGGATGCGCCCGGTGCGAGCCACGCGACCGACGACGCCCGAACCTGGCACCACCGGTCGGTGTGTCTCCTCGTCCATCACCACCGCCTGTTGGGCGGTGAACTGCGGCGCCGGCTTGTCCCCCGTCGGCCCCAAGAAGATGCGTCCGGCCTGAATGCCCGTCTCAGACGACCCGTAGCCGTCGGAGAGTGGGATGGAAGGGAAGGTGGCGAGGAACCGATCGCGCAACGCCGTCGACAAGGGCGCCCCACCCGAGCTGACCACGGCCAGTGATTGCGATGTCGGGCTTCGGATCGAAGTCGTCCCAGGCGTCGAGCAAGGGTCGCATGACGGCGTCACCGACCGTGCTGGTGGCCGTCACCTTCTCGCGCTCGATCGTCCGCCAGACCTCGCGCGGGTCGAGTGAGCCCGACCACAGGACGACCTTGTTCCCACTGAAGAGGTGCAACAGCACCACCCAGCCACCGGCAGCGTGCATCAGCGGAGCCAGGAGCAAGAAGATGCTCTGCTCGGGAGCGATGCGCTCCAGTAGCTCGTCCACCGATGTGACCTCGGGAAGGGCGGGGTTGCCGCCTCCCATGCAGGCGAAGAAGGCATCCTCCTGCCGCCACACCACGCCCTTGGGTAAGCCTGTCGTACCGCCCGTGTACAGGATGTAGGGATCGTCGGCCGACCGGGGGTCAAAGTCTCGCTCCGGCGACGACGACGCCAGAGCGTCGTCGTACGCCGAACCAGTGGCCAGCTTCCACCGCAGCGTGGGGACGTGGGATTCCACCTCGGCCACCCGGGCCGTGAAGTCCCGCTGGTGCACCACTCCTACGAGGTCGGCATCGTTGAACAGGTGCTTCAACTCCCCCGCGGCGTACCGATAATTGATGTTGATCGGCACGGCTCGGATCTTGTAGGCGGCCAACGTGGCCTCCACGTATTCAACACAGTTCTGCAGATACAGGCCGATGTGGTCTCCGGTCTGAATGCCCTGCTCGAGGAACCAGTGAGCCAATCGGTTGGACTGTTCCTCGAGCTGCGCGTAGGTCCGGCGCTGTTCACCACAGTGAAGGGCGACCCGATCCGGGACGCGGTCGGCGACCGCCTCCCACAGATCGGCGAGATTGAATTCGCTCATCAGACGCGTTGGGTTCCTACCGAGCCGGGGTGGGATCGAACGGCCCACGCCCCATCTGGTCGCGCACCGTGACGACGGCAGCATTCGTCAGCGTGCGGCGCTGCCAATTGGCCCCGTCGACGACGAGGGTATGACCGGAGATGAACCGGGCGAAGGGTGAGGCAAGGAACGTGGCGGCCCAGCCGAGCTCTTGCAGCCGCCCCACCCGTAGCGCCGGTTGGCAGGCGTCCTTCTCGTTGGTCCGGTCAAGGTTGCCCCTGATGTCAGCCGTCATGTCCTCGTGCGGGAAGAGGCCGGGCACCAACCCATTGACCTGAATCCCATATGGTCCCCACTCCACGGCGAGCGTCTCCACCATGTTCTTCACCCCCGCTTTCGCAGCGGCCGAGTGGGCGAATCCGGGACCTCCCGTCCAGGCATAGGAGGCCCCGACGTTGACGATGGACCCGGCCGTCCCGGCTTCGATATGACGCCGGGCGAATTCACGCGAGCAGAAGAAGGTGCCGTTGAGGGTGATGTCGACGACGGTCCGCCAGGCGTTGGGGGACATGTCCTCCGCCGGCACCGGAAAGTTCGCTGCCGCGTTGTTGATGAGCACGTCGGGGAGGCCAAACGTTGCGGTCGCCTCGTCGAACGCGGCGCTGACCTGCTCGGCGTCACGGATGTCGCAGGTCACGCCGAGCACCCGGGCACCGAGTGCATCGATCGCCTCTCGGCCGGCGCTCGAGATGCTCGGGCTTCCGACTGGCGATGACCAGGTCGGCCCCCAGCCGCGCGAACTCGGTGGCGATGGCCTTGCCGAGCCCGGTTCCGCCTCCGGTGACGAAGACACAGCTCCCGGCAAAGGTTCCTGCGGGCAGGGCCGTCGTTCCTACGGGTGGCGGCTCGGGAAGTCCGCTCTGTTGGGTCATGGTCAGCTCCCCGTGTAGTGCGGCTCGCGTCCTTCGGCGCCGGCCGCCCGGAATTCGGCGAAGTCAGATGACTTGTTGATGAAGGTCTGGTAGATCAGCTCGTCCTCCATGGAGGACCGTACCCCGGGTTCGCTCAGGTGCCGCAGGACGCGGCGTGCCATCCTGACCGTGACCTTCGGCGAGGCCGCGATCTTGTTCGCCATCTCCAAGGCCGTTTCGTCCAGTGCCTCGGGTGCCACGATGCGCGAGACGATCCCGTGGCCGTAGGCCTCTTCGGCGCTCATGGTGCGCCCGGTCAGCACGAGGTCGCTGGCCACGCCGCTGCCACAGATCTCGTAGAGCCGCCCCATGCCACCGGTATCGGGGATGACGCCATGGCCCACTTCGGGCAGCATGAAGCGAGAACCCGTCGGCCGCGATCCTGATGTCGCACAGGAGGGCACGCTGGAAGGATCCGCCGATGGCCCATCCGTGGATGGCCACGATGATCGGCGCATCCATTTCGAACACCTGCAGGATGCCCCGATGGCCGCGGCTCATGAGCTCGTGATGGCTGAGGGAGGTGGCGTTGTTCCCGATGACGGACACGTCCCGACCTGACGACCACGCCTTCCCCTCGCCGCGCCAGATGACGGCACGCACCTCTGGACGACCTTTCAACTCGGTCAGGATGTCGAACAGGCGGGCGTCCATGTCGTCATCGAAGGCGTTGCGTTTGTCCGGATTGTTGTTGGTGATCACGGCAATGGAACCGTTCACCTCGAGCACCACCTTGTCCGTCATCACGTCCCTTTCCTTCGGCCGATACGTCCTCTTGTGGATTCCCAAAGATCTCCGCTGCGCCGATGCATTTGGCTCAGCCCAACTCGCTGAACGGCTGATCCTTGTCGCTGCGTGGCTCTCGTGGAAGTCCGAGCACCCGCTCGCCCAGGGAGTTGCGCTGGATGTTGTCGGTGCCGCCTCCAAGTCTGGAGCTCCACTGGTTCAGGAACGCCGTCTCCCAGATGCCGCCATCAGGCGCAGCATCGCCGGCCAGCATCCCGTTGGCGCCGAGCAGCTCCATGAACAGCTCGCCCGGTGAGGCCCATGTGCCGGGAGACGAACAGTTTGGTGGTGGACGCCTCTGGGCCGGGCAGGCGCCCCTTCGAAAGGGCCGTCTGTACGCGGTAATTCATGTAGCGGAGGAGCTCCAGACGCGTGTAGAAGTCCGCCAGGTGCTGGCGGATCAGCGGGTCGGTGCTGCAGCCACTGCGACGGGCCAAGTCCAGGACCTGCCCGACGGTGAAACTCTGCCCGGTGCCTCCGATCAGCGCGCGCTCATAGCCCATGGTCGTGTGAGCTACGGCCCATCCGCCGTCGATCTCCCCCACCACGTTCGCGGCGGGGACGACGACATCCGTCAGAAAGACCTCGTTGAAATGGGCGCTCCCCGTGATCTGGCGCAGCGGACGGACCTCGATTCCGGGGGTGTGCATGTCGACGAGAAAGTAGGTGATGCCCTTGTGCTTCGGGACGTCCGGATTCGTCCGAGCGATCAGGATCGCCCAATCACTGTGTTGGGCACCCGATGTCCAGACCTTCTGACCGTTCACAACGAACGCGTCCCCGTCGCGCTCGGCGCGGGTCTTCAGCGCTGCGAGGTCCGATCCGGCGTCGGGCTCCGAGAACAGCTGGCACCATACCTCGCTCCCCCCTCAGCATGGCCGAGAGGAAACGGTGCTTCTGTTCCTCGGATCCGTGCGCGATGAGGGTCGGCCCAGCCATGCCGATCCCGACGGAGAACACTCCGACCGAGACGTCGTACTTCGCCATCTCCTGGTTGAAAATGGCCTGGTGCCAGGCACTGTCGCCCCGTCCGCCGTACTGGGCGGGCCAGGTAATGGCGCCCCAGCCCCCCTCGAAAAGCGTGTGCTGCCACTCCCGGCACCGGCGAACGTAGTCGGGATGCATGGGGTTCCGGGACCAGTTGTCCAGGCCCGTTCTGACCTCTGCATGCTCCTTGAGCCACGCCGACACCTCGCGCCGGAACGCGGCGTCCTCCTCCGTGTCGTCAAAATCCATCGCTGCCTCCACACAAAAGGACTCCGCCGGAAGAGTGACCATCGCGGCGGCCGGCCCACCTGCCTCAGATGGAGGTGGATCGCCGAGCGCGAGCTGGCGGCTCAGATTGCGTCTCCCGGAGCGAAGTTACAGTCCCGCGTGACGATGCGCCGCAGCCTTGTGGATCCGCCCGAACGGATCTGAGAACCCGGGTGCATACGTTCGTATACTATATTTGAAATTCGCTACCGTATACTCAGGCTTTGCAAGCTGAGAGACGGGGGGTTGGGCAGGGATGACCCTTGGCATGCGCGACACGTCGGGGAGTTCTCGGTTCGGGAAGGTGGACACATTGCATCGACTTTGGAATGTGGCCAGCCCGTGCAGCCCTTCCGTGGAGGCTGAGACGCGGCCGCGGCATGCCTGACACCATCACCGACGAGGGGGTGGCCCGGCTACGTCAGCGGATCGGGATCGCGCGTCCCCACACGAACCCGCCTCACTACCGGGTCCCCAACGAGGACGCCTTTCGGCACGTCGCCGAGGCCTACGGCGACGACAACCCCCTCTGGTGCGACCCGTCCTACGGCGCCGGCACCCGTTGGGACGGTCCCATCGCCCCTCCGCATCTGGTCGGCGGGGACACCCTCATCGGCGAGGACGAGGTCACTGCCCTCGAAGGCGACACGAAGGCCCTGATGAAGGGCGACCCGCTCGGAGGCGTCCATGCCTTCTACTCGGGATCGTTCCGGGAGTGGTGGAACCCGCTGCGCCCCGGCATGCGGGTGACGCGCCGCAACGCACTGGTGGGCGTGCACGACAAGGTGGGTGACTTCGCCGGCCGCGCCGTCCACGAATGGCTGGCCGAGGTGTTCGCCGCCGCCGAGGGTCCTGTCCTCTCCGGGCAGTACCGCCTGATGATCCGGGCCGAGCGGGAGAAGGCGACCGAGCGCAAGAAGAACGACGAGGTCGAGATCCGCCCGTACACCGACGACGAGATTGCCGCCATCGGCGAGGCCGTGGCGCAAGGAGAGAGCACAGCGGCGCGGCGCGTGCGCCGCGCTGGTGGGAGGACGTCAACGAGGGCGACGAGCTCCCGCCACTCGTCAAGGGCCCAATGCGGGTCACCGACATGGTCGTGTGGCACACCGGCATGGGCATGGGGCTCTACGGCGTGGCCGCGCTCCGGCTGGGCCACGACCAGTTGCAGCGCATGCCCCGCTTCTTCGCGCCCGACGACCTGAACATCCCCGACGTCCAGCAACGCGTGCACTGGGACCCCGAATGGGCCCGCCGGGCGGGGAACCCCGCCTGCTACGACTACGGCCGCATGCGCGAGACCTGGTTGATCCACCTGTGCACCGACTGGATGGGTGACGACGCCTGGCTCTGGAAGCTGGACTGCCAGTTCCGCAAGTTCAACTATGTGGGCGACACCCACTGGATGCGGGGGCGGGTCACCCGGAAGTACCTCTCGGACGAAGGTCGACCGGCCGTCGACCTCGACGTCTGGGGGGAGAACCAGCGGGGCGAGACGACGACGCCGGGCCATGCGACGATCCTCTTGCCCTCCCACGAGCACGGCGAGGTCCGTCTCCCGCAGCCGCCGGGGGGAGCCGCCACCTGCCAGGAAGCCCTCGACGCCTTGGCCGATCGGTTCGCCGCCGAGGAGCAAGCGTGAAGCCGTACCCCGACATGCCGACCGGGCTCACGCTCGAACATGACGGACCGGTCCTGCGGTTGCGGATCGACCGGCCGGAGCGCCGCAACAGCCTCACCGACCCCATGGTCTATGCGCTGACCGACACGGTGGACGCCGCCGCCAGTGACGAGTCGGTGCGGGTCATCCACCTGGAAGGTGAAGGCGAGCACTTCTCCTCGGGCTTCGACCTGGCGGAGCGGACACCCGGGCCCGATCGCCCCCGGGTGGGCTCGGTGCACCGGCGCATGAACGCGCAGGTCAACCGCCTCATCCCGGCGATGCTCACCTGCCAGACACCCATCGTCTGCACCGCCCGCGGCTGGGTCATCGGCCTCGGTCTCGACATCCTCCTCGCCACGGACTTCGCCGTGGTGGCGGACGACGCCCGGCTCTGGGCTCCCTTCACGACCTTCGCCTTCACGCCCGACAGTGGCGCCAGCTGGCTCATACCCCGTCTCGCCGGCGTGGCCCGGGCCCGCGAGATGCTCATGCTGGGGGAGAAGGTCTCGGGAGCGGATGCCGCTTCGTGGGGGCTGGTCCACCGCGCCGTGCCGGCCAACGACCTGGACGCCGTCTCGAGGGAGCTCGTCGATCGCCTGGCGGCCGCACCCACCGTCGCGGTCGGGCTCACCAAGTTGTTGCTGCACCGCGCGCTCACCTCCGACCTCAACAGCCACCTGGCCGATGAAGCGTGGGCGATGGAGGTCTCCAGCCGCTCGGAGGACTTCCGGGAGTACGGGGAGGCGAGCAAGGAGAAGCGCTCGCCCCGATTCACGGGGCGATAGCCGACCAGCGCACCGGGCGCGGCGCATCGCCGGAAACCCTGACGGCATCGTTCGGATATAATATTCAAGATGGAGTTCGCTGCGGCAGAGTCGGGGGCGGTAGCCGCAGCAGGACGGCCCCTCGAGGGCGTCCGCGTGCTGGCCATCGAGCAGATGCAGGCACTCCCCTACGCCACCCAGCTCCTGGCGCGTCTCGGTGCTGACGTCGTCAAGATCGAACCGCTCGCCGGCGAGCTCGGTCGGGCCTCACTGCCGGCGATGTCCGATCCTGAAGGGCGCTCCGTCGGAGCGACCTTCCTGCGCAACAACTTGAACAAGCGAAGCATGTGCGTCGACCTGAAACAGCCCGAGGGACGTCAGCTCGTGCTCGACCTGGCCCCTCGCTTCGACATCTTTGCCGAGAACTTCAAGGCGGGCGCGATGGATCGCATGGGACTCGGCTACGACGACATCGTGGCGGTCCATCCGCAGGTCGTCTACGCGTCGGTGTCGGGCTTCGGCAATTCCGCGCCGAGCCCCTATCGTGATTGGCCCGCCTTCGCTCCGATCGTCGAGGCCATGTCGGGTGTCTACGAGATGAAGCGCCAGGACGACCTCCCGCCTGTGGTGTCGCCCGTCGGTGCGCTCGGTGACATCGGGGCGGCGCTGTACACCTCCATCGGGATCCTGGCCGCTCTCCGGGACCGTGACCGGACAGGACGTCCCGCATACGTCGACGTCGCGATGCTCGACGCGGTCATGGCCATGACGGACATCGTGACCAACTACTGGTCGATGGGCGTCGATGGTGGCGACTCGGGCTCGGTGATCAACCATGGCTTCCGTGCCGCCGACGGCTGGTTCGTCATGCAGGTGGCCCGCGTCCACGTCTTCGAGCGTCTTGCTCACCTCATCGGACATCCCGAGTGGATCACCGAAGAGCGTTTCGCCACCCCGTACGGCTGGGTCCAGCACCTCGAGGAGGTCATCCGCCCGGCCATCGAGAAGTGGGCGGCCGGGCGCAGCCGACGGGAGGTGTGCGAAGCCCTGAGCGAGGCCGGCATTGCCGCCGGCCCCTGCGTGCGGGCCGAGGAGCTGGTCGCCGATGCTCACGTCACCGCTCGTCAGATGCTCGTCGGCATCGAACGGACGGACGGGGTCGACCAACCGGTGCTGGTGCCCGGCAACCCGGCGCTGATCGTCGACCGGGGCGACGGCGGTGACCGACGGATCCCGTGGCTCGGGGAGCACACGGACGAGGTCTTGCGCGATGAGCTCGGACTGACCGACGCCGCGATCAAGACCCTGCGGTCGTCAGCGGTGGTCGGTTAGTCCACCCGTGCCAGAGGACGCCGAGGCGAACCGCGTGGCGGCCGATCGAGCGCCGCGGACGATCCCCGACGGCCCTGCAGCGGGCAGCCGACATGTACGGGGACGACGAGGCCCTCGTCGACGGGACGACCCGGCTCTCGTTTCGGGACCTGGCCGAACGCGTGGACCAGGTGGCGCGCGCGCTCGTGGCGAGCGGCATCGAGCGCGGCGACCGCGTGGCCCTGTGGGCACCCAACAGCGCCGCATGGGTGATCACGAGTTTCGCCGTCTACGCCGTCGGTGCGGTGCTGGTGCCCCTCAACACCCGATACCGCGGCGAGGAAGCGGGCCACGTCCTGCGCACCTCGCGAGCCCGCCTGCTCTTCGCCGTGACCGACCTGCTCGGCTCCGACCTGGTGGCGCTGCTGGCCGACGTACCCGCACTCGAAGCCCTCGAGGAGATCGTGGTGCTGGAGGGACCGCCGCGGCCCGGGTGCACGACCTTCGCCGAGTTCAACGCCCGGGCGACCGACGCACACGGTCCGGAGGTGGAACGCCGCCGAGCCGCCGTGACCGAGGACGACGCCTCCGACATCATCTTCACCTCGGGCACGACCGGCAAGCCCAAGGGCGCCGTGCTGGGGCACGGCGCCAGTGTCCGCACCTATCTGGCCTGGTCCGAGCTGGTCGGCCTGCGGAGAGGCGACCGCTACCTCGTGGTCTATCCGTTCTTCCACACGGCGGGGTTGAAGTCCGGCGTGCTGGCGTGCGTCCTGCGTGGCGCGACCATCCTCCCCCACGCCGTGTTCGACGTCGTCCCGGTGATGGAGCGCGTGGCATCGGAGCGGATCACCATGCTGCCCGGGCCGCCGACCGTCTTTCAGTCAATACTCAATCATCCGGACTTCGCTTCGTTCGACCTGTCCTCCTTGCGTCTCTCGGTGACCGGAGCCGCCACGATCCCGGTGGACGTGATCCGCCGCATGCGCGACGAGCTGCGCTTCGAGACCGTCGTCACCGGCTACGGCCTGACCGAGACGACGGGCACGGTCAGCATGTGCCGTCACGACGACGCGCCCGAGGTGATCGCCACCACGGTGGGACGACCACTTCCCGGGGTGAGCGTGCGCATCGTGGACGACGCCGGCCAGCCCGTCGACCCGGGAGAGCCCGGGGAGATCCTGGTCCGCGGCTTCAACGTCATGAAGGAATACTTCGAGGATCCGACGGCAACGGACGAGGCGATCGACGAGGAGGGATGGCTCCGCACCGGGGACATCGGCATCCTCGGCCCCGACGGCAACCTGCGGATCACCGACCGCAAGAAGGACATGTACATCGTCGGCGGCTTCAACGCCTATCCCGCCGAGATCGAGGGCATCATGGTCGGCCATCCGCAGGTGGGCCAGGTCGCCGTCGTCGGCGTCCCCGATGAGCGGCTGGGCGAGGTCGGCGTGGCCTTCGTCGTTCCTCGTCCCGGCCGGACGGTCGACCCGGAGGAGCTCGTCGCATGGTGCCGGGACCACATGGCGAACTTCAAGGTCCCGCGGTCCGTACGGGTCGTCGACTCGCTCCCGCTGAATCCCACGGGCAAGGTGATGAAGTTCCAGCTGCGGGCGCAGCTCGCCGGGTGAACTCGGGTTCCGCCTCGCTGGACGCCAGGTCGATCGTCCGATCAGGTCCAGGCCACGATCGGCCCGGCCGCCTCGATCATCTCCGACAGCTGACGCGGGTCGGTGGCCAGGGTGCACTGCGTGTTCCCTGCCGGGAGTCCGCCGAGGACCAACCGACGCAGCCGCTCCCGGTGGGCATCGGCGTCGAGGCGATCCCCGTCGGGATCCCACGCCTCGACCGGGACGCGGACCCCGAGCGCTGCCGCCGCGTCCACGATCACCGTCGTTGCCTCTGCGTCGGCGAGATCGATCACGGCCAGAGCCGGGCGGCCGGGGTGGCGGAGCAGCGAGACCGCGACGCAGGCCGCGGCAAATCCCGGGGAGGACGTGGACGGCACGATGACCGCCCCGAGCCGGGTCGTGCCGAGCGTCCGCGCCACCCAGAACCCGGCGTCGCCGGCGTCGGCCGCGACCAGCGCACCGGCGGCGACACACTCGGCGTAGTGCATGGTGGCCCGGCTGGGCGGCAACGGGGTCGCTTCGACATCCCACCCCCGCTGCGTCACCTCCGCCAGACGGGCCCGCAGCGGCGGCATGGCCAACGATGTGCGTCGGCTGGGACCGCACCGTTCGGCGAGCGGGGCCAGGCCGGCCGGAGGGACCGTCAGCGCCGGGGCCAGCCGCCATCGTTCCTCGGGGGACTCGTGCGGGTCCAGGCCGGTGGCGATGATCAGGTCGGCCCGACCGAGCCCGCTCAGCACGAAATCGTCGGCCTGCAATCCGATCGTGGCCAGATGGTGCCGGCTCCTCCAATCGAACACCCCCTTCGCTCCCCAGGTGTTCAAGACGCCGACCCCGGCCGACACGGCCAGGTCGTGCAGGCCCGGGACAGCCTGGTGCCTGATGACGCCGGGGCCGGCCAGCACGACGAGAGTCGAGGCGGCGCGCACTGCCTCGACCGTTTCGTCGGCCGGCTCCACCCACGTTTCGTCAGGTGCAGCGGACGGGGGGACCGAGCCCTCGACCGGCTGATCCGGGTCCAGGGTGAGGCGAAGCTCCACTTCCCCCGAGGACGACAAGGCGGGAGCGGCCGCCACCAACGCCTCGGCCGAGTCAACCTCGATGGTGCGGCGGGGCCCGGGGTCGAGCCCGGGCAACCAGAAGACGACCGTCGCCTCGGTGCGCCGCAGCCCGCACCCCGTGGACCCTTTGGTGGGCCGCCGCGAACAGCGGGGCCACCGTTCGAGGCACCGGCACCACCTCGAGCGCACCGAAGGGTGCTCCGTACGTGGCGTCGATGCCCGAGACGAGGGCCACCCGTCGCCAGAGCTCGGCCGCCGGGACGACGGTCACGAGGTGAGCTCGACGGCGACGCAGCCCCGGATCAATTCGGTCAACTCGCTCCGGATCCCTCGATCGTGGCCCACTGCGGCTCCCGCTTCTCGGCGAAGGCCAGGGGGCCCTCGACCTGGTCGGGATGGCCCCACATGGAGACCAGCTCCGACGGCGCCGGCCTTGCAGGCGTCGGTGAGCCCCTGCTCGAGCGCGCCCCACAGCGCCCGCTTCGTGGCCGCCATGGCGGCGGGTGAATTGCGGGCGATCTTCTCGGCCAGCGCCTGGGCCTCTTCGCGCAGGCGCTCGGGCGGGTCGACCACCTGGCTGATCATGCCCAGCGCCAGCGCGCGCTCGGCCGACATGCGCTCGTGCCGTCCGACCAGGGCCATGCGCAGCACCGCCTCGAAGGGCATGCGCCGGGCCAGGCCGATCAGCTCGTAGGCGGCCACCTGTCCCACCGACACGTGGGGGTCGAGGAAGGTGGCGTCGGACGCCGCGATCACGATGTCGGCGTCGGCGATCCAATGGAATCCCCCGCCGGCGCAGATCCCGTTCACCGCCGTGATGACCGGCTTCCACACGTCGTTGTGCCAGGACGTGAAGTGGAAGTCGAACTTCTCGCTCGACTCGCGATAGCGCTCGAACCCGATGCCGTCGGATGCGATCTCGATCACGTCGACGCCCGTCTGGAAGGCCTTGCCCTCTCCGGTGTGCACGATGACGCGCACCGCGGGATCGGCGTCCAGCTCCTTCCACGCCTCGGCGAACTCGTCGCGCATGGCGTTGTTCATGGCGTTGAGGCGCTCAGGGCGGTTGTTGATCAACCAGCCAACCGGGCCGTGGCGCTCGACCTTCAGGGTTTCATACATCGCTGCGAGTCCCTCTCATGATTCTCGGCGTCACGTTTCGGCGCTGGGTCGGGTGGTCGTCGGAACGGTCCACTGGGGCTCCCGCTTCTCGGCGAAGGCCAGGGGGCCCTCGACCTGGTCGGGATGGCCCCACATGGAGACCAGCTCCGTCGCGCCGGCCTTGCAGGCGTCGGTGAGCCCCTGCTCGAGCGCGCCCCACAGCGCCCGCTTGGTGGCCGCCATGGCGGCGGGCGAATTGCGGGCGATCTTCTCGGCCAGCGCCTGGGCCTCTTCGCGCAGGCGCTCGGGCGGGTCGACCACCTGGCTGATCATGCCCAGCGCCAGGGCGCGTTCGGCCGACATGCGCTCGTGCCGTCCGACCAGGGCCATGCGCAGCACCGCCTCGAAGGGCATGCGCCGGGCCAGGCCGATCAGCTCGTAGGCGGCCACCTGTCCCACCGACACGTGGGTGTCGAAGAACGTGGCGTCGGACGCCGCGATCACGATGTCGGCGTCGGCCACGAAGTGCAGCCCGCCGCCGACGCACATCCCGTTCACCGCCGCGATGACGGGCTTCCACACCGTCGTTCTGCCACGACGTCAGGCGCAGCTCGGCCCGGCGCGTGCGCCCGGACTGCTTGCGCAGCGCGTCGGGGTTTCGGCTGAGCTGGACCACATCGAGGCCGGTCTGGAACACGCCGCCCTGCCCCGTGTTCACGATGACCCGTACATCGGGATCGTCGTCCAGCTCGCGCCAGGCCGCCTCGAGCTCGTCGAGCATGACGGCATCCATGGCGTTGCCGGCCTGCGGGCGGTTGAAGATGAGCCAGCCCGACCGGGCCCTGGCGTTCGACCAGCAGGGTGGAGTACGGTGTTCAACTGCGCGGCACCTCCCGCCACGGGAGCGACGCATACGGGTCCGGCTCGCGGGGCAAGCCGAGAACACGTTCGCCGAGGATGTTCTTGTTGATCTCGGTCGTCCCACCCTCGATCGTGTTGGCCCGGCTGCGCAGCATCCCCCGGACCTCGTAGGGCAGCGAGGCGGCGTAGTCGCCCCGGTCCCCCGCCCAGGCGGTCGCCCCCATGCCCAGCACGGACGTGGCCGCGAGCTGGATGCGTTGGTTGAGCTCGCCCTGATGGACCTTGCCGACCGAGCTCTCGGGACCCGGAGGGCGCCCGGCGCGGGCCTGGCTGCGCACCCGCTGGTTCGTCCATTCCCGGACACGCTCCTCGCAGTAGAGGCGCATGATCTCGTCACGCAGCACGGGATCGTCCCACCCACCCGGCTCCCGCCTCGGCGCTCCGGCGCTTCGCCAGCCGGATGAGATAGCCGACACCCGAGCCTCCGATGCGGTCCACCCCACCCGAGCCCGCGCCCGACACCATCTGGCGCTCCCCCGACAGGGTGGAGTTGGCGACCTTCCACCCGGCACCCACGTCGCCCACTCGGCACGCGTCGGGGACCCGGGCCGCGTTGAGGAACACCTCGTTGAAGTCGACCTCACCGCCCATGTGACGCAACGGACGAACCTCGACGCCGGGCTGGTGCAGATCGATGAGGAAGTACGTCAGCCCCTGGCGTTTGGGCACGTCGACGTCGGTGCGGGCGAGCAACACGGCCCAGTCCGAGACGTGCGCCCACGTGGTCCACACCTTCTGACCGGTGATGACCCAGTCATCCCCGTCGCGCTCGGCCCTGGTGGCCAGCGACGCGAGGTCGGAACCGGCACCCGGCTCACTGAAGAGCTGGCACCAGGCCTCCTCGTTGCGAACGATCGGAGGGAGAAAACGAAGCCGCTGCTCCTCGGTCCCGTGCGCGAAGAGGGCGGGCGCCGCCAGGTTGAGTCCGAGCGGGTTGAGCCGCCCGAGGTTGAACGGGGCGAGCTCCTGTTCGACCCGCCGGGCAGCGTCCGGGGAGAGATCGAGCCCGCCGTAGGCGCGCGGCCAGGTGGCGGCCACCAGGCCGGATCCTCCGAAGACGGGGTACCACGCCTCGTACTCGGCTCTGGTCCTGACTTCTCGAACCGCGGCCGGTCCGCCCCGACGGCCGGCCTCGACCCACGCCGTCGGGACCGCCGACGCAATCCAGGACCGCACCGCCTCGACGACCTCGTCGACGGAGGCGTCCGGTGGCACCGACAGGAGGCTCCGGCGTCGTCGTCGGTGGAGCCGGTGACCGCGAGCGACTCCGTCATCGGCTCATTCGACCCGTGGGCGCGGCGTGACGCGGCGCGCCTGTCCGTCTCCCGGAGGTCGCCCACCCGGTCGACCCGCCCTTCGGTCATTGCACACGAGCACCTCGGCCAAGTGTCCCACTCCGTCAGATTGTATATTTTATCATGTCCCCGTTCCGGAGGGACGAGTCGTCCGTCCGCCCGGCGCCCGATCACGCGATTCTGACGTGCCATGGCCGCACCGGAAGCACCGGGTGGACGGGAAGTTCGCATAAGATATACGTATGCCATCGCCCACTGACAGTTCCCGACACTGCTGCCAAGGGTCGATCGAACGGACGTCGTCAGGCAAAGATCGTCCGCACACCCAGTGGGGAGCACATCGCCTCGCATATCCGCAGGTTGATCTTCGAGGGCGAGCTGCGCCCCGGCATGCGGGTGCCGCAGGATGCGATCGCCCAGGAGCTCGGCGTGAGCCGGATACCAGTGCGCGAGGCGCTCATCGTGCTCGAGCGCGAGGGATGGGTCACCAACGAGATGCACCGGGGCGCCTTCATCAATACGCTCGATGAGCCAACCGTCCACGACCACTACGAGCTCTTCGGTTTGATCTACGGGTTTGCCGCCAAGCGTGCGTTGGCGCGTGCCGGTGACGATCTCCCGCAACAACTCGGCGCGATACAGACGCAGTTCGCGCAGGCCACGACGGCGGACGATCACTACGACCTTTCGATCGCCTTTCACAGCCTGATCGTGAAGGGCGCGGCATCGCCCCGCATCAACGTGGCGCTTCGAGCCATGTCCGCACTGGTGCCCGGCAATTTCTTCGAGGAAGTACCCGAGGCGGTGGAGGTGGAGAGTCGGGGGCTGGCCGCCATCACCCGGGCGATGAAGCAGGGGGACGGGGACAAGGCATCCGCCGAATACGTCAAGATGATGCGGAACGTGGGAAACAAGGTGGCCCAGCTCTTCCGGGAGCGCTCTCTGTTCGAGTCGGCGGAAGTCACGGCCTGACGGTCGAGAAGTCGAGCGCCCGTCCGCCACGTGCCCGCACACCCTTTTCGCGGCGTCGCCATCGCCGGTGTCCACAACACCGTGCAGGCACGCCGGCTCCCGGACCACGACTCGACCTCGATCGCGCTGGCCGGTGCGCTGGGTGCGCTCACCGACGCCGGCATCTCCCCGCACGAGGTCGACGGCGTCGTCGGTCCGGACTGCGCACAAATCGCCCTTGAGCTCGGCCTTGGTCCCTGCACCCGACGACCCAGCTCACTGGGGATCCCGACGATCCTCGACGCGGCCGCACTGATCACGACCGGCCAGTGCGACGTCGTGCTGATCGCAGCCGGAGGCGCCGGCATCCACGTCGACCGGAGCTCGGCCGCACCCTGGACGCGGCCGGCGAACGAGCTCGTCGTCGGGTACGGGCTGTTCACGGCGGCTGAATTCGCCCTGATGGCGCGCCGTCACATGCTCACGTACGGCACCACGCCCGAACAGCTGGCCGCCGTCGCGGCCACCATCCGCACCAATGGACACGCGAATCCCGATGCCGTCTACCACGGCCGGGGACCGTTCTCGCCCGCCGACATCCTGGCCTCTCGCATGATCGCCGACCCCTTTCACCTGCTGGACTGCGCCATGACCTCGGAAGGCGGGTGCGGCATCGTGCTGGTGGCCGCCGAGCGGGCGGCCGAATCGCGAGGCACCGGTCTGGATCCTCGGGGGAGCCAGTGACTCCTTCGGGCCCGCGTACACGGTCGCACCGGTGTGGGACTTCCGGCCCCGGCCCGACGCCGATCCCGCCGGGATGGTGGGCGCCCGCGCGGCCAAGCGGGCCTTCGCGATGGCCGGGCTGACGCCGGCCGACGTCGACGTCGCCGAACTCTACGATCCGTTCTCGTTCGAGATCATCCGACAGCTGGAGGCGTTCGGCTTCTGCCCCCCCGGTGAAGGTGGACCATTCGTCGAGGACGGCAACATCGCGCCCGGCGCCCGACTCCCCGTCACCACGGACGGCGGGACCATGTCGTTCAGTCATCCCGGGATCAGCGCGCAGCAGCTGCAGCGGGTCATCCGGGCGGCCCTGCAGCTGCGCGGCGTGTGCGCCACCAACCAGGTCGCCGGAGCGGAGGTCGCCCTCTGCTCGAACGGGGGCTCCGGGGCCTTGTTCTGTGACGTCCTGCTCCTCGGCCGAGAGCGCCCATGAGCCTCTTGCTGCCCCAGCCGAAGGGCATCCCGGCCCCCCGCCCGAGCCTCCGCAGTGAGGCCTACTGGGAAGGATGTCGCCGACACCGCCTGCTCTACCAGCGGTGCGCCGAATGCGGCTATCGCGGCCTCGGCGCCTTCACCGTGTGCGCCCAGTGCCACGCGACGTCACCGATCTGGGAGGCCAGCGCCGGCCGGGGCAGCCTCTACAGCTGGACGGTGGTGTGGCACCCGCCCAATCCGTCGTTCCGCGTGCCGTACGCCCCGGCCGTGGTCCGACCTGGACGAAGGAGTCTGGATGATGAGCGCGGTCATCGGTTGCGAGCCGGACGCGTTGCACGAGGGCATGCGCGCTCGCCGTGGAATTCCATCCGGCATCCGATGAGATCACCCTTCCGTACTTCGCTCCCGCCATCGGAAGGTCGGCGATGAGCGACGAGGGATCCGCCGTGAACGACAAGGTCTACATCCACGAGTACATCGACATCATCGGGCACAACCGTGGGCGCTACATGTACCACATGACGGCGAATTGGAGCCCCACGGCACAGGAGGATCGGCACCAGCTCTGCTACGGCGTGTGGGGCGTCGTGGGCAGCACCGGACGCTGGCCGCAGGTGGTCAACCTCTGGGAGGAGGACGGGTTCGACGGCCTGGCCCGGTCCTTCGGCCACGAACTGGGGCATCGCGATCTGCAGGACCCCAAGCTGGCCGCGTGGTGGGCGGCCGCCGCCGAGCTGAGGGCCGGGGGTGTCGATCGTCTGCTGGTGCCGGCGCCGTGGATGCCCACGATTGAGCAGGCCTGCGCGGCGGGCATCCGAGGTGACGTCTACGCGCACGAGCAGATCGAGGTGCCGAGAGGGAGCTCGGCGCGCTACCTGGACTTCGTCCAGCGCGAGGTCGATCCCGGTCATGCGCGAGTTCGGCTGGGTACTGGCCGGAGCCTGGGAGACGGCGCTGGTCGACGACGGCGAGTGCTTTCTGCTCTGGGCCGTCCCCACGTGGCAGGAGTGGGCCGACCGCGAGAAGGCACGGCCGCGACCACCGGGGACTGGTCGAGCTGGAGGCGCAGAACCTGGCGTTGACCGAGCGGACCGAGCCGAATCC
The DNA here is from genome assembly GCA_963807775.1 of uncultured Acidimicrobiaceae bacterium. Classification (GTDB taxonomy): domain Bacteria; phylum Actinomycetota; class Acidimicrobiia; order Acidimicrobiales; family RAAP-2; genus Bog-473. Next base: position 65,231 of record CAWECY010000003.1, read on the forward strand.
TGCTGGTGGAGGCGGCGCTCTCGCCGATGCGCCTGGGTCGCCAGCCGTCCCGCGCCGACCGCACCGAGGACTGGGACGGCTGAAGCCGGTGCCGCCAGGAGCCTTGAGCTATCGCCTCTCGAGCGGATGACCGGTGCATCGCCAGATTCGCCGGCTGCACCCAGCGCGACCAGCTCCCGGCGCAGCACCTTGCCGACCTCGCTCTTCGGCAACTCGTCGACGTGCCGGAACGCGACGGGGATCTTGTAGGCCACCAGGTGGTCCCGGCAGAGTCGATCGAGCTCCGCGTCCGGCGCGTCACCGACGACGAAGGCGACCGGCACCTCACCCAGGCGTTCATCGGGGAGGCCCACCACCGCCACCTCGCTCACGCCGGGTGAGAGGAGGAGCACCTCTTCGACCTGCCCTGGAAACACCTTGTTCCCGCCGCGGTTGATGACGTCGCCGACCCGACCTTCGATCCAGACGAAGCCGTCACCGTCAATGCGGGCGAAGTCCCCGGTGCGGACGTATCCCTCCGGATCCAGCCGATCGTCGAGGCTTTCGCCGTCGGCGTACCCCGAGGCCATCCGCGGCGGCTTCACCAGCAACTCCCCCACGGTGTCGGACGGGGTCGCCGATCCGTCCTCTCCCACCACCTTGATCGCCACCCCCGGGTGAGGCCGGCCCACCGCCCCGATCTTTTCGGGGTGGTCCCGGGCGTCGGCGGCCGTCCATCCGATGACCTCTCCGATCTCGGCCTGGCCGTAGCCATTGAGCACCGTGACGCCGAACTTGTCGGAGAACCGACGGGCCGCCAGGGGCGAGAGCGGCGCGGTGATGCTCCGCACGTAGCGCAGCGGCGTCAGATCGGTGACGTCCGGATCGTCGGCGAGCATCACCATGGCGGCCGGCGGCAGGACGGTGGAGCGAATGGAGAAGCGGCCGACGAGCGTGGCGAACTCCGAGGTGCTGAAGCGGTCCATGAGCACGAGCGAAGCTCCGGCCCGCAGTCCGAACAGGACGTTGTAGATGCCGGCGTTGAGCGCCAGGGACACCGGTACCAGGTTCGGCGAGGGAGGGCGGGCCGGATCGGCCGGCCGGCCCCGCAGCGGACCGAGGACACGGTCGAGCAGCTCCAGGTACCCGGTGTGCGTCTGCAGGATCGGCTTCGGCCGTCCCGTGGTTCCGGACGTCCAGGTGACGAAGGCCGTAGTCGGGCTCGTAGCGGGTGGGCGAGCACGTCCGCGAGAGGCGCACTCCGGCGGCGTCGATCACGGCGGCGGGGGCGGTCGATGACAGAGACGTGGTCCAGCTCGGCCTGGGGCTGCCGTGGGTTGGCCGGCACGAACACCGCCCCGGCCAGCCAGACCCCGAACATGGCGAAGACGAACTCGGGTCCATTCGGCAGCTGGACGACCACCGCCTGGCCCGGCTCGACCCCGGCGGACGCAGCCGCTCGCGCCGCTCGGGCCGCTTCGGCACGCGCGGTGCCCGCCGTGACGCTCCGGTCCACGGTGTTGATCAGGTCGTCACCGTCGGGAAAGGGATGCGTCGGTCAACAGGTCCGCCAGGCTGCCTGTGGTCCCGTCATGACCCGGCCACCGCGACGACGGCCTCCGGTCACGGCAGCGGCCATCGCGGACCCACCTGCCGAGCCGATCCGATGGTCAGGCAGTGGGTGAGCGGCTCCGACACGGAGATCCTTTCCGAGGGCTCTCATCGTCCCGGCCCTCGCGGCCGAGCACGATTGTATGCATTATATTTGTTGGGATCCGTCCGCGTCGGCGGGACGGGGGTCAGCCCGGTGAGGTCGATGATCAGGGAGATGCAAGCTGCCGGGCAGATGGCCAGTGCGGTCGGCATGCCTGCACGCGAATGTAAGGAGTCCGACGCATGGCAGACAGTGAAGACGGTGGAACAGTAGGTTCGTTGGAGTGGCTCGCCGGACCCGATCAAGATCGGCTGGCTGGGCTCGGCGCTCGACGGTCCCGAGGGCGGCTACAACAAGATCCACCGGATGGCCTTCGATGAAGCACTCGAGCAGGGCTTGCTCGACCGCCCAGTCGAGTTCGTGCTCCACGCGGAGAACGGGTTGCCGCGCGGCTCGGCTCGCAACACCGCCGATGGGTTCAGGTACCTCGTCGACCAGGGCTGTATCGGCGTCGCCGGTGCGTACAGCTCCGACAACGCGATCATCGTCGCCCCGCTGGCGAACGAGCTCAAGGTCCCGCTGATCAGCTGGGCGGGCACCGAGCGATTGGCCGGCGACTATTGCTTCCGGCTCGGAAACGGGGACTGCGGTGGTGATGCCGCTCTCTGTGTCGCCTGGCTGGCCCGGCACGGGTACAAGCGTGTCGCGGTGTTGAGCGAGGTCTCGCCCAATGGCGAAGAGTATTTTCGCTTCTTCCGACAGGAGTGCCGCAGGCACAATCTGAAAATCGTCTCGCTCGAGACCGTGAGCCAGCAGCCCGGCGAATCTGACGGAGAACCTGGACAACCTTCGGCAGTCGAATCCCGATGCACTCTGCTACATGGGCTACGGCATGTTGGCGGCGCAGGGCCTCTTGCGCAAGGCACTGGACGAACTGGCGTGGGATCCCCCGCGGATCATGGGCACCGTCCTTCATGTTCTATCTGATGGGCTTCGACAAGTTCGAGGGCTGGGTGGGAATCGACCAGTTCGACCCGAATAACCCGCTGATCGAGGGATTCCATCGCCGATTCGTCGAGCGACACGGAGAGAACCCACCGATGTGGCCCAATGCCATCCCCGTCTTGGCCTACGACACTGCTCGCGTCCTGGCCGAGGGCCTCTTCCGCGCCCCCACGCTCTCGGGACCCGGACTCAAGGACGGGCTGGAGAGAATCCGATTCATGCCGAGCGCGACGGGCGGACCGCGCACCCACATCGCCGGTGCGCCTCATGAGCACGGGATGTTCCGAGGGGACTGGCTGCTCTACGGCCGGGTGCGCGAACGGACAAGCTGGAGTTCGAGGGTCTCTTCGAGCCGGCGGAGTGACCGGAGCGGCATAGCGAGAGAAAGGGGCACCATGCACGCCGACGACTTGATCATGGTCAGTGTGGACGACCACCTGGTCGAGCCACCGAACCTCTTCGAGGGCCGGTTGCCGGCCAGGTATCAGGACAGCGCCCCCAGCGTGAAGCGGCTCGCCGACGGGAGCGACGTGTGGGTGTTCAACGGGCACACCATCCCCAACATCGGCTTGAACGCCGTGGCCGGTCGGCCTCGGGAGGAATACGGCATCGAGCCGACGGCCTTCGAGGAGATGCGCCCGGGATGTTTCGACGTCCACGAGCGAATCAAGGACATGAACGCCGGAGGCGTGCTCGGCTCGATGAACTTTCCGTCCTTTCCGGGCTTCAGCGCCCGGCTCTTCGCCGCCTGTCGAGACAAGGAGCTGGCACTGGCCGTCCTGCGGGCCTACAACGACTGGCACATCGACGAGTGGTGTGGCTCGTACCCGGGTCGATTCATCCCCATGGCGCTGCCCGTCCTCTGGGATCCCGAGCTCTGCGCGGAGGAGGTCCGGCGGGTGGCGGCCAAGGGCTGCCACTCCCTGACCTTCACCGAGAACCCGGCTGCGCTCGGGTACCCGAGCTTTCATGACCCCTCGTGGGACCCGCTGTGGACGTCACTGTGCGACGAGCACGTCGTGTTGTCGATCCATCTCGGCTCGTCCGGGCAGCTCGCCGTCACGGCTCCGGATGCCCCGGTTGACGTGATGATCACGCTGCAGCCGATGAACATCTGCAGCGCCGCATCGGACCTGTTGTGGTCGCGCGTGATCAAGACCTTCCCCATTCGCATCGCCCTGTCCGAGGGCGGAACGGGATGGATTCCCTACTTCCTCGACCGGGTGGACCGCACGTATGAGATGCACCACAAGTGGACCGGGCAGGACTTCGGCGGCAAGTTGCCCAGCGACGTGTTTCGCGAGCACTTCCTGACCTGTTTCATTTCGGATCCGATCGGGGTCAAGCTTCGTCACGAGATCGGGATCGACAACATCGCCTGGGAGTGCGACTACCCCCACTCGGACTCATCATGGCCGACATGCCCCCGAGGAGCTGGCGCACGTGGCGGCCGAGCGTGCCGGACGATGAGCTGGAGAAGATCACCTGGGTCAATGCGTGCCGCTGGTACTCCTTCGATCCGCTGGCTCATCGGCCGCGGGAGCGATGCACGGTGAGGGCGCTGCGCGCCGAGGCGGAGGGCACGACGTGTCCGATACGCTCCTACGACCAGGGCCGCTTCGAGCGGACAGGCAAGGGTGTGGATCTGGCGACGATTGCCGCCAAGGCAACGGCCTGACCGGTTCAGCGAGCGCTGGGAGAGAAACGATGACCAGAGTGTCCGGTCAACCGGATGACCTGCACTGGGACCCGTTCGACGAGTCGTTGAAGGATGACCCGCATCCTGTATGGAAGCGGCTCCGCGACGAGGCACCGGCGTATTACAACGAGGAATACGACTTTTGGGCCCTCAGCCGGTTCGAGGATGTCGAACGAGCCCACCGGGATCCGCAGGGCTACAGCTCGGCCCACACGACCGTGTTGGAGAGCATGACGGAGGAGGCCCTGACCGAGGGGATGATGATCTTCCTCGATCCACCCGAGCACACCGCGCTGCGGCGCCTCGTCTCCAAGGCATTCACCCCACGCCGCGTGGCAGAGCTCGAGGACGAGATCCGAGTTCTGTGCGCCGGCCTTCTCGATGCCCAGCGTGATCAGGACGGCTTCGACTACGTGCAGGACTTCGGAGCCCGGCTCCCGGCCACCGTCATTGCGATGCTGTTAGGCGTGCCCGCGTCCGACCGCGAGGAAGTCCGGCACCACATTGACGGCCTGTTCCATATAGAGCCAGGGGTTGGTATGGCCAACGAAGCGTCCTTCGAGTCGGCGGGTTGGCTGTTCACGTATCTCGGCCAGCAGGTCGAGGAGCGGAATCAGCAGCCCCGGGACGACATGCTCACCGACCTGGTCCAAGCGGAGATCGTGGGCAACGACGGCATCCCGCGGCGGCTCACCCCCGACGAATGCACGGATTTCGGGATCCTTCTGGTCAGTGCGGGCACCGAAACCGTGGCCCGCCTCTTGGGTTGGGCCGGCCTCGTCCTGGCTGACCATCCTGAGCAGTTGCACGCCTTGACAAAGGACGCCTCCCTCATTCCCAACGCGATCGAGGAGCTCCTTCGCTACGAGTCCCCATCGCCGGTTCAGGGTCGATGGCTGACCGAAGAGGTCGAGCTCCACGGGCAGCTGATTCCGGCCAACTCGAAGGTGCTGTTGCTCACGGGTTCAGCTGGTAGAGACGGGCGCGCCTACCCGGAGGCCGACACGTTCGACATCCGTCGTGACTTTCGTCTCCACGTTGCCTTCGGTTTCGGAATCCACTTCTGTCTCGGCGCGGCACTGGCCCGTATGGAGGGCAAGATCGCGCTCGAAGAGACCTTGAAGCGCTACAAGAGCTGGACGGTGGACAAGGAGCACGCCGTCCCCCTGCACACGAGCACCGTGCGCGGCTACTACCAGTTGCCGATACGCGTCTGAGTCCTCAATACGGACGCCGACGTGAGTGCTCGGCCGGACGGACCCGGCGGATCCCTCCCTGACTGATGTGGAACGGCATGTCAAGTGGGACTTCGTAGGTTCTTTTCGGGCGCGACGAACCAGAGGCTCGTCGCGCGTGTGCTGTCTGGCAGGCGGCGGGGTCCCAACGTCAGGACCTCTGGTGGCCCTGACGTTGGGAGACGGCTGCTACGTCACCCCGACATTTGACGGTGGAGGTCGAGTGAGAACTCGACCATGCGCCGGGAACGAGTGGAACGACAGTCCGCCACTCTGATGTACGCGGATTCTGACCGCAGGTCGGCGATGCGCAGGATGGTGCCCCTCACTAGGAACGCTTCCCGGAAGGTTCCGGGGTCGCATAGTCAGAACGGGGATCTTCCCTGCTGCGGCGGCCCTGTCTGTCAGGCTGACGTGAGACACCGGCAGTAGCCCACCATCCCACCAGGGCGAGTCAGGAACACGTAGACCAAATGACCATGACATCAGCACCTGTGACGACACGCGCCCAGAATGGGGCCGTGGCCGAAGACAATCCGGCGGCAAGACCCAAGCGGCGCCAGTTCAGCGCCGACTACAAGCTGGCCATCTTGGAGGAGTACGAGCAGATCACCGAGGACGGGGGCAAGGGAGCGCTGCTGCGCCGAGAGGGCCTGTACTCGAGCCACATCGTCGAGTGGCAGCGGGCCCGAGACGTCGGTGCCCTGACGGGACTGGCGCCCAAGCACCGAAAGAAGCGCTCGGCGGCCGAGCGCGAGCTCGAAGTTCTGCGTCGGCGCAACGCCAAGCTCGAGGACCAGCTGGCCCGGCACCGCGTCGCCCTCGAGGCCCAGGGAAAAGCATCGGAGCTCTTGGCGCAGCTGCTGGCGCAGAGCACTCCGGAGACGGACCAGCAGTCAGGCGAGGAGCCGAAGCGGTGATCGACGAGTGCTTCGCCGTGGTCGAGCCACTGCTCGGCACCAAGAGCGCCTGTGTCGCCGTCGGGCGGGCCCGGGCCAGCCATTACCGCAGGCTGAAACCGTGCCGCACGACCGAACGCAAGCCCCGGCCGGCTCCGCCGAACAAGCTGACCGACGAAGAGGTCGAGGCCGTGCTCGCGGTGCTGCGCTCGGAGCGCTTCGCCGACTGCTCGCCCGCCCAGGTCTACTTCACGCTCCTCGACGAGGGCGTCTACCTGGCCTCCGAGTCCAGCTACTACCGGATCCTGCGGGCGAACAACGAGGTGCGCGAGCGCCGCCGTCAGGCGACGCACCCGGCCAAGGTCAAGCCCGAGCTCGTCGCCGACCGCCCGCTCGTCGTGTGGTCCTGGGACATCACCAAGCTGAAGGGCCCAAAGCGCGGCGAGTACTACGACCTCTATGTCGTCCTCGACATCTTCAGCCGTTATGTCGTGGCTTGGTGCGTGGCGCCCTCCGAATCGGGCGAGCTGGCCAAGGAGCTCATCGCCGACGCCGTGGCGCGTCACCGGGTCCCGCCGGACCAGCTCACCATCCACGCGGATCGCGGTTCGTCGATGACGTCGAACCCGGTGACCGAGCTGCTCACGTTCCTCGGCATCGGCCGCAGCCACAGCCGGCCCCACGTGAGCAACGACAATCCCTACAGCGAGGCGCAGTTCAAGACCCTCAAGTACTGCCCGACATTCCCCGAACGCTTCGGTTGCATCCAAGACGCCCGGGCGTTCTGCGAGGCCTTCTTCGCCTCCTACAACCACGAGCACCGCCACTCAGGCATCGGCTATCACACGCCGGCATCGGTGCACTACGGCACCGCGGAGGAGGTTCGGTCCCAACGGGCCGAGACCCTCGATGCGGCCTATGCCGCGAACCCGGTCCGGTTCAGCCACCGCCGGCCGCAGCCTCCGAAGCTGCCGACCGTGGCCTGGATCAACGAGCCTGTGCCGGCCGAGGAGCTTGCACAGAAGGCGTCATAAGAAGGTGTCTCAAATCGCTTGACAGGTTCCGCGGTGTCCCGGCGCATGGTGAAGTCCTCGCTCATCTTCCTGTCGAGAAGAGGGCGAGCTGGTCGATCTTGGTCATCTCACGCGGCCATCTCGGCCCACAGATAGCCGGTGAGTTGGCGGGCAATGGCGGTGGCCACGACGTTGCGAGAGCTCTTGCGTTCGGCCAGCCGTCTGAACTTGCCGCAAAGTTGCAGCTGGGCCGTCCAGGCTCGAGCGATGGTCTCGGGGCTGCAATGTTCCTGGCGCTTTTTGATCCGTGGCCCGACCGCCGGCCGATGTTGGTAGGACCAGGCTGATTCGACCAGCTGGCTCCGCAGGTGAGTGTTCCCCGCCTTGGTGATGGAGCCTCTCGAGATCCGATTCCCGCTTGAGTACTCAGAGGGAACAAGCCCGCAAAAGCCCATGAGCGAGGTGGCTCGGGGAAATCGCCGCCAGTCGCAGACTTCGGCCGACAAGGTCAGGGCGCCGAGCTCGGTGATGCCGCGATAGGCGCTCAACCTGGCCACCGCTTCGGCGAAGGGACCTTTGGTCAGGTAGATCTTGAGGTCGGACTCGACGGCGGCCAGATGGGCATCGAATCCGGTCACGATGGCGCGGTAGTGCGAATAGGTCTGGGCCAGCGCGGCGTCGTCGAAGTGCACCTGGCGGAGCCAGGCGTCGTGCGTCAGTGTCCACTGCACACCGCCTCGATAGACCTCGCCGTGGCGCAACAAGAACTTGGAGAGACGGTGCCGGCACCGGGTGCGGTCGATGACCAGATCGGCTCGGGTGCGAGCCAGGTCGCGAATCGCCTCTTCTCCCGGAGAGGGAATGTGCACCGAGGTCAGCTCCCCGGCCCGGTAAAGCTGGACGAGGCGACGGGCATCCCTCTTGTCGGTCTTGATCTTGGCTCCCGGTGTCACCGGGATCAGCGAAGGGGCAATCACCTCTGTGGCCACCCCTAATCGCTGCAACAGGCGGGCCAGCTCGTAGCCGGTCGGGCCGGCTTCATAACAAAGGCGCACTCGTGCGGGACTCCCCAAAGTGGCCACGAATCGCCGCACGCTGGGCTCGTCGTGGAACCAGCGGTCGACCAATGGCACCTCTGCGCCGGGAGCCAGCACGGCAGAGGTGATGGAGTCCTTATGGACGTCAAGGCCTACCCAAGAGATCCTCGAGGAGGCAGAATTGGCTATGGACACGGTCGGCTCCTTCCGTATGGTGGCTCGGTCCACGTAGGCCGTGGGCAACCCACGTCATATGCGGAATAGAGCCGGCCGTTCCATTGTCACTAGAACTTGGTTTCGACAGATCGGAGACCGAGGCACTAGCGGATTACCTGCACGCAGTTAGACTCTGCTTCTAGTGGCACGTCTCACCTCTCAGATTGACCGGCGTCGGAACGGATCACCTTGAAGATGCGCAGCGGGAGACGTTGACGTGGCGGAACCTGTATCTCCGAACGTATTGACCGAGGGCCAACTGGCGCGCCGCCAGCGCATCATCGACGCCGGCCTCGTGCTGCTGGAGCGGAACGAATACGACCGCATACAGATCAAGGACGTGGCCGTGGAGGCTGGCGTCGCGCTCGGGACCCTGTACCACTACTTTTCGTCCAAGGAGCACCTCTTCGCGGAGGTGCTGGTCAAGTGGGCGGCCACGCTCCGCTCCAGCCTCGCTCGCCGTCCGCCACAGGGGCTGACGCCTCGGGAGAAGCTCACCGTGGCGCTTCACCGCTCGGTTCGGGCCTTTCAGCACCAACCTCAGCTGGCCCGACTCATCGCGTCGCTCGAAATCTCGTCGGACCCGTTTGCCACGGAGATCCTCGAAAGGCTCGACCAGACGACGACCGGCGTCTACATGGAGCTGCTCGAAGGCGTGGAGCCGAATCGGGCGCGGACGATCGTCCGCACCATGGATGCCGTGCTCGACAGCCAGTTGCGTTCCTGGTCCGCCGGCCGTCTGTCGATCACGGGTGTCTATGACTACTTGAGCGAGAGCATCGACCTCATCTTCGGAGTCGAGCCCGAAAAGAGGGATGCTCAGATGCACGAAGGCCGCGACAACCTCGATGAACAGAGAATTCCATGACGCCCCACCGGCAGCGGGGCTGCACGTTCCGACGGGTGGATCGAAGGCAACCTTGACCACGACGTTGCCAACCACGTTCTGGCAGCTGGTGGTCCGAGCGGCCAACGACCGACCAGATGCTCCGGTCGTGTCAGACGATCACGGTCGGTCCTTGACCCGAACCCAGCTTCGTGACGCGGCGGAGACGGCAGCCGCCGGGCTGGTTGCGCAGGGGGTCAGCACCGGCTCGATCGTGTCCTGGCAGTTACCGACGATGATCGAGTCCGTGGTCCTCCTGGCCGCGTTGGCACGGATCGGAGCCGTTCAGAATCCTCTGATCCCGATGCTTCGTGAGCGGGAGGTGTCATTCATCACTCAGCAGGTCCGTACGGAACTGCTGGTCGTTCCCGAGGAGTGGAGAGGCTTTCGTCATGGGGACATGGCAAGAGACCTGGCGAGCAAGAGTGGCTTTGCCGTGTTGGAGATCGATCTGGCCGAGCTGAGCACCCCGGCCTCGCCGGAGGCGATCAGGCTCCCGCTTGCGGACCCGGAGACTCTCGCGCCGTCACCATCGCTCGATGGCCCGAGATGGATCTACTACTCCTCGGGCACCACCGCCGATCCCAAGGGCGCACGTCATACCGACTACAGCATCATGAGCTCGGCCAATGCGTTGCTCGACCTCATGGGGTTGGGCGAGAGCGATGTGTACCCGATCCCATACCCGATCACCCATATCGGCGGCGCATCCGTTCTCGCCTCGAGCCTCCGAGGAGGCGTCCACCTCGTCCTCTTCGAGAACTTCGATCCTGCCGAGACGCCCGTGCGGATGGCTCGGCACGAGCCCACCGTCCTGGGAACAGCCGTCCCCTTCTTTCGGGCCTATCTGGATGCAGCAAGTCGGCACGGCGATGAGCCTCTCTTTCCGTCCCTGCGAATCGGGTGTTTCGGCGGAGCTCCGGTCCCCGATGAGATCCACGGGCAGATGCGGTCGACGTTCGACGTGCCCCTGGTGGGTAGCTGGGGCCTCACGGAATTTCCCAACGCCACGTCCGCGACACCCGATGACTCCCCAGAGATCGTCAGGACGTCAGTGGGGCGGCCGGCCACGGGCGTCTCGGTCCGCGCCATCGACGCCAACGGCAAGGTGTGCGGAACGGCGCAAGAGGGAGAACTGCTGCTGCGCGGCCCGCAATGCTTCTCCGGCTACGTCGATGCGACCTTGAACGACTCGTCGATCGACTCCGATGGATGGTTCCACACCGGCGACGTCGGCACGATCGACACGGCGGGAAGCGTCCGCATCACGGGCCGCCTCAAGGACATCATCATTCGCAACGCTGAGAACATCTCGGTGCTCGAGGTCGAGGATTTGCTCTTCCGCCATCCCGCCGTTGCCGATGCGGCCGTGGTCGGCGTTCCGGACCAGCGCACGGGAGAGCGGGTCGCAGCGTTTGTGGTGCTGCGGGACGGTAGCACTATCGGCCTGACCGAGATCCGCCAGTACTGCCGCCTCGAGGGCCTCGCGGTCCAGAAGTGCCCCGAACAGCTCGAGATCGTTGAGGCGATTCCCAGAAACGCGATGGGCAAGGTGCTCAAGCAGGATCTGCGCGGGCGCCTGGCGTAGCCGAGCTGGACGGTTGGAGGCGGAGCGGGCCCCATCACCCGCGGCGACCTCGGGTTAGCGGAGTTTCCATCCCCTTTGCTTCTGCTGCGCGAAGAGCTCCTGCCCTTCGCGCAGGGCCCGGGCGCTCGTGCCAAGCTGAAGAAAGACGTTTCCGAGGCCCAGAGCCTGGTCGGGTGAAAGGTTCCGCGCCGCCCAGAGGGTCCGCAAGGTCGCTTGCACACTCGTCGGCGGTTGCGCCGCGATGATCTCCGCGAGTTCCCGACTCGCCGACTGGAGCTCCTCAGCGGCGACAACCTCGGAGACCAGCCCCGTCTCTCGGGCCGTGTGGGCCGACATGCGCTCGTGAATGCCCACGAGGCTCATACGTACCAGGTCTCCGAACGCCATCCTGTTCGTCAGCAGGATGGGCTCGTACACCGCCGTCATGGCGTACGTCACATGCGGATCGAAGAAGGTGGCACTCTCGGCCGCAATGATGATGTCGCTCTCGCCGAGGAGGTAGAACCCACCGCCGCAGGCCATGCCGTTTACCGCAGCAATGACAGGCTTCCATAACCCTTGGCCCTTCGGGCCGATCCGCTGCCCGGGATCGTCGTAGGTGAATGGATCGAACTCATCGGTGGGTATGTCGCCACGATCGATCCCGGTGCAGAAGGCCTTATCGCCGGCACCGGTCAAGACGACGACCCGAACGTCATCGTCGAGCCTGATGTGACGCCACAACGATGCAAGCTCTTCTTGCATTCGCTCGTTGAAGGCGTTGTGCACTTCAGGCCGGTTCAATGTCACGAAAGCGACGTGGTCATCCACGGAGTAGACGATCGTAGTGAGATCGTCGGGAATGACCAGGCTGCTCATCGGCCGAACATAGCAAAGGCCGTCAACGTCACCGCAGCCGCTTGCGAGTCCGTCACGAGACGCGCCAAGACGTCGCGACGCCGTGTGCACACACCACCGTCTGACCGTACACCCGCTAAGCAATATAATATGCAATCCGGCGTGGGCGGCCAACCCGCCACTATCGGATCCGATGCGGAGCCGACGAGAGAAGAGGAGCGGCCCATGACGGAATGCACACCGGCATCGTGACCGATATCGAGGGGACCGTCGACGTCAATCGGCTCTTCCGTCTCGACGGGCGGGTGGCCCTCGTCACGGGAGGTACTCGTGGGATTGGCCGCGCCATCGCGGAAGGACTCGGCCGTGCCGGGGCTCGTGTCGTCGTCGCCAGTCGAAAGCCTGACGCATGCGCAGCCACTCAGGAGGAACTTCGTGCTGTCGGCATCGAGGCAGTGGGCGTCGGGTGCCACTTGGGATCGTTGGACGACGTACGGGCCCTCGTGGCGGCCACCGCGGACCGGTTCGGTGGGATCGACGTCATCGTCAACAACGCTGCCAACGCCCTGACCGAGCCCATCGGGAGCTTTTCGGAGGCCGGTTTCACCAAGTCGTTCGATGTCAATGTCAAGGGCCCGGTCTTCTTGGTCCAAGAAGCCCTTCCCCACTTACGAGCCTCGGAGCACGCATCAGTCATCAACCTGGTCTCGGCGGGCGCCTGGCTGTTCTCCGCCACCGTCGCCCACTACGCCGCCGCGAAGTCGGCCATGGTTTCGTACACCAAGGCGCTCGCCGCCGGACTGGCTCCCGACGGCATTCGCGTCAACGCCATCGCGCCGGGATCGGTCGACACCGACATGGTGCGCCAGACGGGACCGGTGGCGACCTCCAATATGGCCGCCGCGTGCCTGATGCGACGGGTTGCCCATGCCCACGAGATGGTGGGTCCGGCGCTCTTCCTCGCCAGCGATGCCTCGAGCTACGTGACCGGCACCGTGGTCCATGCTGACGGCGGATTGGTAACCCGCTGAGGCGCCGAGCACACGCTGTCCCGTCGAGAAGTCCGACGAGTGCGACCGGAGGAATCATGACCGAAACCGAATCTGGCCAGGAAGCCCGCTTGCGGCGTCTCGAGGACCTGGAGGAGATCCGCCAGTTGTTCGTTGACTACGGGCATCTCCTTGACCTGGGTGACTATGCGGCCTATGCGCACCTCTTCGCCCAGGACGGTGAGCTCATGCTCGGGCCGATGGGCCGGGCCACGGGACCGGAGGAGATCGAGGCCCTGATGTCGCGCCTCGGTGGAGCCGGCTCCCTCCATCTCATCACGAGCCCCATCGTCACTCTGGACGGGGACCAGGCCGCCTCACGTGTCATGTGGACGGTCATCAACCGGGCGGAGGACGGCACCCCGTTCCTGGGCATGGTCGGCCATCACGAGGACGAGCTCGTGCGTGAGGGCGGGCGCTGGCGATTCCGGCGTCGGCGGGGGTTCGTGGAGATACCGAGCGCCGTTCGCAGATAACCCGAGCTACGCCTCGGTGCTCTCAGGTGAAGTCGGAGCCACCGTCGACGTTGAGATCAGCCCCGGTCATGTAGCTGTTCAAGGGGGAAGCGAGGAAGGCGATGACGGGACCGATCTCGGTCGGGCTGCCGGCTCGCCCGAGGTAGGCGGGGTGGCCAAAATCCTCCGTGATGACCCGCATGGCGTCCGTGAGGCTGTCGGCATCCACTTCACGGTCCGGGGGGAGGGACCGCAGGTACCCCCGCAACCCTTCCGAGAGGAACGAGCCGGGTGAGACGGTGTTGGCGAGGATGCCTTCGGGTGCCAGCGATTGCGACAGGTTCTTGGTGAGGCTGGTCAGGGCGGCCTTGGCGGCGGTGTAGGCGACCAGGTTCGGGCCCTGTCGCTTGGTGGAATGGGCCGAGACGTTGACGATCCGAGCGAAGGACCCGCGGCGGAGCAGCGGGAGGGCGCGGCGGATGGTGCGGACCGCGCTCAGAACCCCGATGTCGAAGGTGGCGCGCCACTCGTCGTCGTCGAGCCCTTCAAACTTGCCGACGCCGACGTCCACCGGTCCCGCCGCGTTCACGAGCACCTCCAGCCCGTCCCACCGCTGGCCGAGACGGTCGATGGCCGCGTTGACCTCGGTCAGGCTCGTGAGGTCCGCCAGCAAGGGCAGGCTCTCGGGGCTGCCGGCTGAGCGCAACGCGGCGATCGTCTCGTCGAGCGCCTCGCCGGAACGGGCGAGCACGGCCACCCGGGCGCCCTCCCGGGCGAAGACCTCGGCGGCGGCGCGGCCCATCCCCCGCGAGCCGCCGGCCACCAGGACACGCGCGTCCGCAAGTCCGAGATCCATTTCGCTCCTCCTCTTCGTCATCCTGTGCCTGCTCGACAGGGCCACCACTGCCGGGGGCCAGATGAGACAGCCCTTCTCCACGCTGTTGCACCCTTCGAATCCGGTATATACAATATTCAATCGCAGTTCCGGGGGTCGCAGCAGTCGAGGGTCCGATCGGTACATCTTCTCTCGGCTCGCCTCGCTTCTGCGGGCCGACCCCCGACCTGGTCGGGATGCTGATTGAATGACCCGATCGCAAACTGCTCTGGGGAGGGTGTGAGGATGTTCTGCAAAGGACTAGCCGAGCTTCGAAAGTCGGCGCTGCCGCTGGCCATGGCGACCCTGATGGTCGCCGGGACGTACGTGGTCGCATTCTCGTCGACGACCGCTGCGGCAGCGACGTCGGCCAGTGCGCACGTTGTCGTCGAGCGCCGCCCACCAACGGCGTCTGGCCCGGGGTCGGCAAGATCTGCGAACCGGGACCCGGCGGTGCCTCCTCGGTGCGGGGCGTGGGCGACAAGACCATCAACATCGCCGTGTTCAACGACGCCGCCAACACCATTGAGCCGGGGCTCGAGGCGGAGTTCCCCCAGCAGGCCACAGGCGTTCGCGGACTGGTGCAACGCCTCGGGGGGCATCAACGGTCGCCAAATCGTGATCGACAACCGTGACGCCGCGCTGTTCAACGCCGCGCAGCAGGCAACCGCGGCCTGCCAGAGCGACTTCATGGCGGTCGGCGGCGGCATGGCCCTCGACCAGCCGTCCGTCCCCATCCGTGAGAAGTGCGGGCTGGGACAGATCAGCGGCTACGTCGTCTCGAACGCCTCCGATCTGGCCACCGACCAGGTCGATCCGAGCGGCATCAACACGGACTCGGTGACCTCGGGATGGTTCGGGGCGCTGGCCAAGGCCTACCCGCAGGCGGTCAAGGAGGCCGGCATGGGTGGGGCCGACACCCCCTCCGTCCTCGAGCCCGAGACGAAGTACGAGTTCGGCGCCGAGGCTCAGGGCTGGCACGTCGTCGACTTCCTCGAGCCCCCGGTCACGGTGGAGAACTGGGCGCCCTACGTCGAGGACTACCAGAGCAAGGGGGCCCAGGCCCTGTGGCCCGCCGACACCGCCGACTTCACTCCCTTCGCCCAGGCGATGACGACCGCCGGCTACCACCCCGCCTTCATCTTGCTGGGGACCCAGTTCGCCAACACCCAGACGCAGCAAGCCGTGGCCGCCAACCCCAGTCTGCCGCCGGTCTACGTCGAGACGTCGTGGTGGCCGCTCGCGTTGGCCTCGCAGAACCCCTCGACCGAGCAGCTCGTCAACACCATGCACACCTACGCCAAGGGCGACACCATCGACTTCGACGACGAGGAGGGGGCCGAGGCGTGGCTCCTGTGGGCGAAGGCGGCCTCGGCCTGTGGCGCCAGCCTCACGGTGACGCTGCGTGCTGAACCACGCAGCAGCCGTGAAGAACTGGGACGCCGGCGGCATCGAGGCGCCGATTCCCAGCTTGACGCTCTCCAACAAGAACCCCCAGCCCTCGCCGTGCTTCGCCATCCTGAAGCTCGAGAGCCAAGGGGATCGTCTACGACAAGGCGATCACCAAGCCCACGCAGTCCATCTGGAACTGCAACCCCAAGAACGTCGTCCACCTGACCGCCGCAACAGCAGCAAGCAGCTGAACTCCTTGTGAGCATGGGTCCGGTCGGCCGCCGCGGGTGGGTGCAAATTGCATAGTCTTGCCCGGGCAGGCGACTGATCATCTCTGTCGGGGGACGGCCGTGCATGACTTCATCATCTTCACCATCGGCGGCCTGGCTGCGGCGGGCATCTACGCGATAACGGCGAGCGGCCTCACCCTCACCTACACGACGACCGGGATCTTCAATTGGGCGCACGGCGCCATCGGGATGGTCTGCGCCTTCGCCTACTGGCAGATGAGCATCGGCTGGGGCTGGCCGACGCTCGTCTCGCATGCTCGTCTGCCTCTTCGTGGTGGCGCCCGTCATCGGCATCGTGATCGAAGCGGCGGTGATGCGCCGGCTCGAAGGTGTCTCGGAGGCATCCAAACTGGTCGTCACGCTGGCCATCGCGCTCATGTTCTTGGGTGTCGCGCAATGGATCTGGAACCCCACGACCTATCGGGCGCTGCCCCCCCTCTTCAACAACGACACCTTGGTCCTCGGGTCGATCAGGATCTCCTACAACGACGTGACCGTCTTGATCCTGGCCCTGGTCGTCGCCATCGGGCTGCGGCTGTTCCTCTACCGCACCCGGATGGGCGTCACCATGCGGGCCAGCGTCGACGACCGGACGCTCACCTCGCTCAACGGGTCGAGCGCCATTGCCAATGCCCGCAACGCCTGGATCATCGGCTCCATGCTGGCCGCACTGGCGGGGATCCTCATCGCACCCACCCTCACCCTGTCGGCCTCCGCGCTGACGCTGCTCATCGTCAACGCCTACGCGGCGTCGGTCATCGGGCGCCTGCGCTCCATTCCGATGACCTTCGTGGGTGCGATCATCCTGGGCCTCTCCATCGCGTACTCGGTGGCCTATCTGCCCCAGAACCCCTACATCCAAGGGTTCGAGAACGCCGTGCCGGCGATCATCCTCTTCATTGCCCTCTTGGTCCTGCCCCAGTCGCGCCTGCGCGGGCACCGCCAGCTTCGGAGCCGCGAGCTCGCCTTCCGCCCCACGTGGAACGGCACCGGCCTGTTCTGCGTCGGCACGATCATCGCCGCCGTCTTCTTGGCCACCACCGTCTCGACGCCCGACCTGTTCAGCCTCAATCGCATGTGGGGGCTGGCCATCGTCGGGCTCTCGGTCATCCCCATCGTCGGGTACGCCGGGCGCCTGTCGTTGTGCCAGATGACCTTCGCCGGCATCGGCGCCACGATGGTGGGGCATCTGGGTGCCCAGGGGAACCCCCTCTCCCTCCTGGCCGCAGCCGGGGTGTGCGCGGTGATCGGCGTCATCGTCGCCATCCCCGCCTTGCGGCTCTCGGGCATCTACTTCGCACTGGCCACCGCGGCCTTCGCCATCACCATGGACAACTGGGTGTTCGTGCTCCCATCCTTCAACCTCTTCGGGCATCCCTACGCGCCCTTCGGCTCGGGGTCGCTCGTCTTCGCTCCCTTCCGCATCGGTTCGCTCGCACTCAACTCCAAGACGTCACAGTTCATCGCGGGGTCGGTGGCCTTCGTGATCCTGGTCGTGCTCGTCGTCGGCGCTGCGGCGATCGGAGTTCGGGCAACGCCTCCTGGCCATGAAGGACAGTCCCGCCGCGTGTGCCACGCTGGGCATGAACGGCCGGGCGTCGCTCATCGGCGTGTTCGCCTTCTCGGCCGCCATGGCGGGGGTCGGCGGCGGCATCTACGGCATGGCCCTGGGCAGCGCGGCGCCCGACGTCTTCCAGTTCTTCAACGGGCTCTCGGTGCTCTTGGTGATGGTCGTCTTCGGGATCACCTCGTTCGGTGCGGCGGGGATGAACGGCCTCTACCAGGGGTCGCCGTTCTTCACCAACTTCTTCCCTTCGCTCACCCAGTTGCCGCTGGTCCTCGTCGGCCTCGGCGGCGTCGGCGTGGGGACCACGCCCAACGGGACCATCCCGGGCAGCATCCGCCCGGTCTATCTGTCGGTGGCGCGACGCCGCTGGCTGGTGGCCCTGATCGTGGCGGTGGTCGGGGCGGCCTGGGCGCTCCGGCTGGGCGGGGCGATCGGCAACTGGCCGATGACGATCATCTTGGTGGTCGACCTCGCGCTGTTGCCGGTCCCGGCCTACGTCGCCGACTACCGGGCGAGGATCGCGCCGCCCGCATTCGGCCTTCCCGAGCGCCGGTCGAAGGAGAAGAGGGACGCCTGGTTCGCCGAGGCGGTGTCCGACGAGGGTCCCGTCGGCTCGGCCGACCCGCTCGCCGCGCTGTCGGGGGCCGGAGGCACCAGTGGGGCTTGAAATCCAAGAGGTCTCGGTTCGCTTCGGGGGCTTGGCCGCGCTGTCCGAGGTGTCGCTCAGCGCCGCCGAGGGTGCGATCACCGGATTGATCGGGCCGAACGGAGCCGGCAAGACGACCCTGTTCAACGTGGTGACGGGGATGCAGCGCCCCAATGCGGGGACCGTGCGCCTCGACGGTCAGGATCTGCGCGGACTCTCGTCCTATCGCCGGGCCCGGCTCGGGCTCGGCCGCACGTTCCAACGCTTGGAGCTCTTCGGGACCCTGACCGTCGCCGAGAACATCGGGGTCGCCGCATCCATCGCGCAGCGGGGGGTGGTGAAGGGCCGGTCGAAGAGCGATCCAGGAGATCCGCGAGGAGATGCTGGACCGGCTGGGACTGACGCCCGTGGCCAATGACCGAGCCGACACCTTGCCGACGGGGACCGGTCGCCTCGTCGAGCTGGCGCGCGCGCTGGCCACCAGGCCCAAGGTCCTCCTCCTCGACGAACCGGCGGCGGGCCAGGACACGGACGAAACCGAGCGCTTCTCGGAGGTTCTGCGCGACCTGGCGAACGACGGACTCGCCATTCTGCTGGTCGAACACGACATGGAACTGGTCATGAACGTCTGCCACACCGTCGTGGTCCTCGACTATGGCCGCGTCATCTGCACCGGCACACCGGCGGAGGTCCGGGCCGACCCCCAGGTCCAGGCCGCGTATCTCGGCACGGTACCGGCAGGCTGTGGCCGATGCCTGAACCGCTCTTGGAGTTCCGAGGAGTGCGGGCGGCCTACGAGGAAGTCGAGGTGATCCACGGGATCGACGCGACGTTCGAAGAGGGTGTCGTGACCGCTGTCCTCGGGGCAAACGGTGCCGGAAAGTCGACCCTCCTCGCCCTGGCGGCCGGCATCATGGGGCCGAGCGAGGGCGAGGTCCGCTTCGCCGGTGAAAAGGTGCGCGTGGGATCGACGGCTTCGTTGGCCCGCCGGGGGCTCTGCCTGATTCCCGAGGGCCGCGGCGTGTTCCCGAACCTGACCGTGCGGGAGAACCTCTGGGTCATGACGCACAGCGGTTCGGGGCGACGACACGTCGAGCGTTCCGCATTCGAACGGTTCCCGCGCCTGGCGGATCGCAGTGACCAGCCGGCCGGCACGCTCTCGGGCGGCGAGCAGCAGATGTTGGCGCTGGCCCGCGCCGTGGCGACGAGCCCGCGGTTGCTCATGCTGGACGAGCTCTCGATGGGGCTGGCGCCCATCGTCGTCGACGAGCTCTACAACCATGTCGTCCAGCTCGCCAGCGGAGGGCATCACCGTCGTGGTGGTGGAGCAATTCGCCCGCACCGCGCTGGCGGTTGCCACCTCGGCCATGGTGATGGCGAACGGACGGATCGTCCAGACCGGGGCGGCCAGCGACGTGGAGTCGGTGCTCCACTCCGCCTATCTGGGACCCGTTCAACCCGCAGGGGCGGGGTCACCGGCACACAACGGGACGTCAGATCACACCGGTACCGGTGCGGGAGCCCCTTAGGCAAGCCGCCTCAAGCGCTACGGGCCTCGAGGTCCGACGCTGACCTGAGGAGCGCGTCGTTGGCGTTCTCGGGCAGCCGGTCGAGAGGCTCCTCCAGCTCCTCGACGGTGGGTCCGAACTTCTCCGCCAGCGGCGCCAATTTCGCCAAGTCGAAGTCGTAGAGCTTGGCGCAATTCTCCCCCAAGAGCCTCTGCTTCTCGTCCGGACCTATCCCACGCATGACCTGGCGCAGCGATTCGCGGGTGAAGGGGTGGGTCCCCTCGTCATGCGGGTAGTCGCTCCCCCACATGAACCGGTCGGCACCCATCTGTTCCCGGACGGCCACGTCGGCGGGTCGGGGTTGACTCGCCCCCATCCACACGTTCTGGGCGAAGTACTCACTGGCCAGATGCCCCAGCTTGTGCTCCTCGCCGTAGCGGATCTCCCCGGTCTGGCCGGTCTTGCGGATGCGGTCGATCGTGGCGTCGAGTTCCTTCAGCAATTTCGGCACCCACGAGCACTGGGCTTCCGTGATGACGAACTTCAGCCGCGGGAATCGCTCGAAGATGCCCCCGAGAACGAACTGAACGAACGGCCGCTGCGAGTAGAAGTTCGCCTCGTTGATGTAGAAGAGCATGGCAAACGGATAGTCGCCGTAATCAGGTACACCGGTTCCCCCGTGGACGTTGATGGGCACCTCCAGGTCCTCGATGACCCTCCACAGGCGGTCATACGCGGGGTCGTAGACGGGCCGGAGCCACTTGGCATCCGGTGGGATGTTGGGCAGGAGGATGCCGCCGCGCAGACCGTGCTCCTTGATCCAGTGGACGTCGGCGATGGCGTCGTCGATGTCATTGAGGAAGATCTGGCCGATGCCGGCGCGGCGCTCGGGAAACTCGCCGCAGAAGTCCACGAGCCAACGGTTGTGGGCCCGGATGCCGGCGAGACGATGCTCATACTCTTCGGGCGGAGGAGGCGCGGCGAAAAGGACGAAGCTCGGAAAGAACGGAGGGATGGTGTTGGGGAAGATGACCTCCCCCACGACGCCATCGGCCTCCTGCTGACCGTTGCGCATGTCGTTGTCCCAATTGCGCAGCCGCCGCGTGTCCCCGAGATCCTTGTAGGGATTCTTGTACTTGGCCCGCCAGGCGTCGAACTCCTCGAGGTACATGGGATCGAGGTACTCCCGATAGGCCGCGTGGCTGCCTCCGGCGTGGCTGTCCGCCGTGATGATGGTGTAGTGGCCGTTCGCCCGATCGATCGTGTCGTTGCCCGTCTTCATTCGTGCTCCCCGATCCTGGCGCCATCGTCAAGTGCGACCTTAGGAACCCAGTTCCTCATTTAATATACAACCGACGTTATGGGCACCGGGTCGACGTTGGACGCTTCGCTGGGCTGCCGAGCGATGGGGTCTACGTCTGGCCACGTGCGCACGGACCTGACCCGAGGTCGTACAGCCCATCGACCATGATGAGGCATGGTGCGGACGATGACAGCGGGCGCGGCCCGGCGCGGCCGGACGCGGACGACCTCAAGACCACGCCAGGCGTGCCGCGCCCTCCTGACCATTGGCGCCGCCGCGTGTATCAGCGCCGGGGTCGTCACTGCATGCACGCAGGTCGCGGCGAGTGCGCACTCCTCCGCGACCCAGCCGAAGAAGCCGCTCACCTTGACGCCGAAGGTGCGGGTCGGCCAGCCGTACGTCACCCCTGGCCACCAGGCCACGCAGGGCCCCGTCGGCGCCAATCCGTCGAAGGCGCACGGGATCACGCTCACCGTCCTGAACGGCCTCCTCAACGGTCAACCGATCATGAACGCCGACTTCGCCGATCCCTTCGCCATCGTCGTCGGCGATTCGGTCTACGCCTACTCCACCGACACCTACGGATCGGTCCACATACCCGGGGCGCACATCCCCGTCATCGCCATCACACGCGCCACGGGCTTCGCCGGGCGCTACCTCGGCGATGCGCTGCCGACCGTGCCCAGCTGGACCGTGTCCGGGTTCCAGTGGGCACCGTCGGTATGGGCCCGTCCCAACGGGACCTACGTCCTGTACTACGCCACGCCGGCGACGCATCCCCTCATGTGCATCGCCCACCCGACCGACTTCGGCTGCGTCACGACGACCCACGGGCACAACACGGCCATGTGCATCTCGCGGGCCACCAGCTCGAGCCCGGCGGGCCCCTTCGTCGACGATTCCACGTCGCCCTTCATCTGCCCGTACGCACAAGGCGGGGCGATCGACCCCAGCGTGTACGTCCGGTCGGATGGCACGCCCTACCTGCTGTGGAAAAGCGACGGCGACTGTTGCAACCAGCCGACGTTCATCTACTCCCAACAGCTGTCCCCCAACGGGATGTCGACGGTCGGGCCACCGCACCTGCTGATCGGTGCCACCCAGGCCTGGGAGGGTGGCCTGGTCGAGAGGCCGGCCATGATCAAGGAGGGGAGCACCTACTGGCTCTTCTACGCCGCCAACCTCTGGGGCACCCCGAGCTACGGCATCGGGATCGCCGCCTGCGCCTCGGTCATCGGCCCCTGCACGAAGCCGCTGGACCAGGCCTGGCGCACGAGTACCAACAGCGCAAACGGCCAGGGATACGGCGGCGCGGAATTCTTCCAGACGGGCAACCTCATCTGGATGGTGCATCACGGACTCGTCCCCGGACAGAGCGGCGACTACGCCCACCGGCGCCTCTACGTAGACCTTCTGGTCTTCCCGCCCGGGGGGCTGCCGCGCATCGCCGCCAGAGCCCCCGCGGCGGCCATGGCCGAGGCCACCCTCTATGACGACGACCCCAGTCTCCCGCGCCAACCCCGCCCCGCCTACCTCCGCCTGATCAAGACGATCCCCGGCTACTTCACCGGCGTGGGGAACAGCCAGGCGGTCAGCGATGGCGAGCTCGCCTGCGCGGATCTCACAAAACAAGACAGCGAAGCCCAGATCGTGGCGTCCCTGGCCGCCCGGCACCTGATCCCCTTCGAGTCCTACGTCGTGGCCCAGTTCGCGGCCGGGTATCTCTGCCGGAGCGAGGAGCCGCAGCAGTCCTCGGACATTCAGCAGGCGCTGCTCACAGGGCCCTGACCGCCGGCGCCGGACGTGAAAGGAAGCGAGCGATGGAGCATCTAGAAGGCCGAGTCGCCGTGGTCACCGGAGCGGCCAGCGGGATCGGTCTCGCCATCGCCGACCAGCTGGCCGCCATCGGCACGAAGGTGGTACTGACCGACCTCGACCAAGCAGCGCTCGACCGTGCCGTCGAGCCCCTTCGCGACAGGGGGTCCGAAGTTGACGCCCTCCTACTCGACGTTCGTGATCCGGACGCCGCCGACCATGTGGCCGAATGGATCGTTGACCGGTTCGGGGCACTGCACATCGCGGTCAACAACGCCGGGATCGTCAACCGCGGACTCGCTTGGGAGCTGCCTCTCGCCGAGTGGCATCGCGTGCTCGACGTCAATTTGTGGGGCGTGATCCATGGCGTGCGAGCCTTCGTGCCACGGATCCTTTCCACTGGCGAAGAGGGTCACATCGTTAACATCGCCTCCATGGCCGCCGTACACCCCATTGAGCGCCTGGGCCCCTATACGGTCGCCAAACACGGCGTCCTTGGCTTGTCCGACGTGCTGCGCGCCCACCTCATGGCGGTTGGAGCACACGTCGGCGTGAGCGTCGTCATGCCCGGAATGATCCGGACTGGCATGAACCCGATTGGCACCGTCACGCCGTCCACAGTGGCGCTGAACGTCATTGACGCCATTCGCAGGGATCGGCCTTATGTCTTTACGGACGACCACTCCACCGAAGGTGTGACCTCCCAACTCGAAGCGATCCTCTCTGCTCGGTCACAGGTGATCGGGCACCCGCCGGATCAGGGTGGGGCATAGGAGCCGGTCACGGCGAAGCCGCTGCGGTCCCACGGTCGCCAACGATCGGCCTGTGAACCTCCGGAGATCAGCCGGCCACTTCTTCGGGCACGAATCGCGGGACACCAACGGTGCCCCGGCCGATCACCCCATCCGAACTGGGGGCCCCGAGGGCCTCAGCCTCATGCAGGACGACCTGGTCTCGTCCTTTTTGCTTCGCCGCCAGCAGCGCGTCGTCGGCGCGCCGGAGTGCAGCCGCCAGCTCCTCGCCGGGCTCGGCGTCCGTGATCCCGAAGCTCGCGGTGAACTTTGGAAGTCCTCCGACCGTGATGGCCGCATCGAGCTGGGCGCGCACCGTGTCGAGGGCTCGGGCGGCGTCGATCGCCGAACAGTCGGGAAAGGCAATGGCGAACTCCTCCCCGCCATGGCGGCACACCAGGTCACTCGTCCGCAGCGAATCGCTCAGGACCCGAGCGAACAGTCGAAGCGCCCTGTCCCCGGTCTCGTGCCCATAGGTGTCGTTCAACGTCTTGAAGTGATCGAGGTCCGCCATCGCGATGGCGACTGGGTGCGTCCGATTGGGCACCGCCGCCACCCGCTCGGAGAACGATCGGCGGTTGAGCAAGCCAGTCAAGGTGTCCGTGGATGCTTGCAACTGGGTTTCGGCCATCACTCGGAGCAACCCGATTCGGGCACCCGCCAGCTTGGCCAAGGTCGCCAGGTCATTGACCTCGTTGTCATCCACTTCCGCCTCCACCTCGCCGGTGGCATGGATCACTCCCACTGTGCGTCCCATGATGGAGACGGGCACACACAGCGCGGACATCCGCCCTTGCGGCCTATTGCGCAGCTTGGGACATGCGTCGAGATCGTCACTATCTGGGAAGACCTGCACCTGAGCCCGCCGCGCTGCCGGGCAGCGGTCCGGCGAGTCAACGCTGCAGCACGGAGGCTCACCGTCGGGTCCAACTCCGGCCATGCGCAGCAGGTGTGCATGACTGTTGTCGGCCAACAAGAGCTCGGCCGGCGCACCGTCCAGCACCTCGGTGAACGAGCGTTCGATCACATCGATGACTTCGGGCTCTCCCTCCGCCATGTCGAGTGCATTGGCCAAACGGCTCTCGAACTGTTGCCGCTGTACCTGGATGTCACGTATCTGACCCTCGTGATCCGCAGCGGCGATGGCATCGGTGAGCTCCGACGTCAGTGACCTGACCTTCTGGTCCGTCTGCCGCTGCTGGCGGTCGGCCACGAGGACGAGGACAACGATCACCGGCAGCGTCAGCAGCACGAGCACGCCCGCCGTGGTGAGGTAACGATCGAGACCAGGCGCGACGGCGGCGCCGGCCGCCGTCGCCGGGACCGTCAGGAGAGCGAAAATGACGAGCCCGATGAGTGGACTCAAGAACCTGAGGCGTCTGGCCTTCGCAACCTCGCCGTCCCATTCAGCCTCGGTAACCATGAGTGATCGGCCCTTCTCCCTACTGTTCGGCGACGGTCGATAGAACACAGCGCGACCAAGCGCCCGGCCATGGTGGCCACCCCTACTTGTCGGCGGCAAAGAAATGAACCTTTAGGTCGAAAACGCGACGAGTTGTGCCTCTGTATGACGAAAATCGTCGTGCGAGGAGGCCACGGCCTCCAGAGTGTCGCTTGTGACGCACAAGAAGCGCGGCGAGCGCGTCACAGGTCACTGTGAGCGACTCACGCCGGCCTCCCTCGGCTCAAGGTGCGCCGGTCACAAAGGCGACGTGGGCAGCATTCCAAATGGGGCGTCTGGGCGAAAATGCGTGACAGGAGTTCCGGGGGGGGGGGACGTTGAGCGGTGAATTTCCTATTGCACGGCGGGGAGCCCGTCGGTCCCACCGCCCCGCGCATAGTTGAAGGCTTGGCCGTATGGCGAGATGACCTTGAAGGTGTTGAACTCGACGAACGCGTCGAAGGCGAAACCCGCCACTTCGGGGTAGTCGTCGGCCGCCCCCTGAGCAGTCCAGCCTCCTCGTCGGTCAGATCGAGGTCGCCTGCTGCTGAGATCTCGCCCGCCGCCACCCGAGATCGGACGTCTTCGTCGTCGATGGCCCGCAGGCCCTTGGCCAGTTCATCTGACGACATGAGCGGCTCCAGTCGTTCGATGCCGGTGGTCGCACCGGCTGAACCATGACGAGGGGGTTGAGCCCTGGTTATACGGTCTGTCGCAAGGCGCCGGGTGGCGTCTAACTACTCACCGGACGGGGGCTCAGGTGCTTCGTACTCCTCACCCGACCAGCTGCTCGGCGGATCGCTGGCTGGGAACGACTCCCGCGAAGCCTCGTCGTCAAGTACTTCCTCTGAGGAATCAGTCATCGACATCCCCGATTTCTGGTCGCCACACCCAATCCCAAGGCGATATCCAACCTACCCGCCTTGCGCAAGAGTATTGCGGTGGCCACCAAGCCAAATCGAGCAGATGAACCCGCCCAGCTGGGCTCCTACCGCTCCAAGAGGGATCCCGCCAAGACGCCAGAGCCGATGGGATCCCCGGGCGGCCGCCGGAAGGCTGGGCCCCCAAGATTCGTCATACAGGAACACCACGCCGCGCAGCCTGCACTGGGACCTGCGTCTCGAGCACGACGGTGTTATGGCCTCGTGGGCGCTGCCCAAGGGCCTTCCGGACGACCCCGCCCGCAATCACCTGGCGGTGCACACCGAGGACCACCCCATGGAGTACGCAACCTTCCATGGCGACATCCCGGCGGGAGAGTACGGGGCTGGCTCGATGACGATCTGGGATCAGGGCCACTACGAGGTCGAGAAGTGGTCGGATTCCGAGGTCAAGTTCGTACTCCACGGATCCAGGGCATCGGGCGGCTACGTGCTCTTCCAGACCAAGGACCGTGACTGGATGATCCACCGCCACGGTCCCCCGGCCAGTGTGGATCCCCTCCCGACATCCGTCGAGCCGATGTTGGCCCTCCAGGGTCGTCTGCCCGAAGGCCGCAACGACTGGGCCTACGAGGTGAAGTGGGACGGAGCGCGAGCCATCGCCTTCGCCGAAGGCGGGCGGGTCAAGTTGCACAGCCGCAACGGTAAGGACGTGACGGCGACCTTTCCCGATTTGGCGGGCATGGCGGAGCACCTCGGGATGTCCGCCGTGATCCTCGACGGCGAGATCATCGCTCTGGGTGACGACGGCAAGCCCAGCTTCGCCCGCCTGCAGAACCGCTTACACATCAACGACCCCAAGGAAGCACGTCGCCGAGCGGCTGCCGACCCGGTCGACTACGTCGCCTTCGACCTGCTCTATGCCGAGGGTCGTTCCCTCATGGGCCTGCCCTATGACGACCGCCGCGCCCATCTCGAAGCCTTGGGTTTCTCCGGCCCCCATTTCACGACGACGGAGTGCTTTCGTGACGTCTCCGGTCGTGATGTGCTCAGGGCCGTCACGGCGAACGGGTTGGAGGGCGTGGTCGCCAAGCGCCGGGATTCCACCTATCGCCCCGGCCGGCGCTCCTCGGAATGGATCAAGGTCAAGACCGTCTCCACCCAGGACGTCGTCATCGGCGGGTGGACCGACGGCAAGGGCGAACGCACCGGGGAGCTCGGCTCTCTCCTCCTGGGGATCCCGGGGCCGGGCGGCCTGACCTACGCCGGCAAGGTGGGGACGGGATTCAGTGATCGCGACCGCGAGATGCTCCTGGAAAGACTGGCTCCACTGCACTCCGGGAGCAGCCCGTTCGGCTCCACCACCACCGATGCCGAGGCCAAGGGGGCGCACTTCGTCAAGCCAAAGCTGGTGGGCGAGATCGCCTTCGGGGAATGGACGCCGGGCGGGCGGCTACGGCACCCGAAATGGAAGGGGCTCAGGCCCGACAAAGTGCCGGAGGACGTGGTGACAGAGACCGATGCTGCTGGCGTGGATGAACCGCATGACGATGATGCGAAGCCTTTGCCTCTGGCATCCGGAGACAAGGCCAAACGGGCCAGCTCGCCGCAATCGGTGCGTGTCAGCGTGGGTGGTCGGGAGCTGCCGGTCTCGAACCTCGACAAGGTGTTGTTTCCCGAGTCGGGCTTCACCAAGGGGCAGTTGATCGATTACTACGCGCGTGTGGCGCCGGTCATGCTCCCGCACGTCAGGGGTCGGCCGCTGACCATGAAGCGGTACCCCGACGGCGTCGAGGGCAAGTTCTTCTTCGAGAAACATGTGCCGACACACGCGCCGCGTTGGGTCAACACGGTCGCGGTCCCGTCGGAGCGCTCCTCGACCATCGACTACGTGATGGTGGATGACCTGGCCACCCTCGTGTGGGCCGCCAACCTGGGCACTATTGAGTTCCACGTGCCGTTGTGGCGGGCAGGCCGCAAACGCAAGCTCCCTGCCAATCCAGACCTCATGGTGTTCGATCTCGACCCTGGGGAAGGCTCCTCCATCGTGGAGTGCTGCATGGTGGCCGATCTGGTCGTCAGCGCGTTGGCGAGACCGGCATCTGAGATCTTCGCCAAGACCAGCGGCCTGAAGGGAATGCAGCTCTACTGTCGGGCCGGGCCACGCGCGACCTGGGATTCGCAGCGCGACGAGGCGCATGGCATCGCACGTGACCTCGAGGCCGAGCACCGTGACCTCATCGTGTCGAAGATGGCCAAGGACTTGCGTCGCGGGCGGGTGCTGATCGACTGGAGCCAGAATCATCCGGCCAAGACCACGATCGGCGTCTACTCGGTACGCGCCGCACCGCACCCGACCGTCTCTGCGCCGGTCACGCTGGAAGAGGTCCGGGCGTGCGCGCGGGCAGGAGATCCGTCGCTCCTGCGGTTCGAGACCGATCAGGTGCTGGCTCGGATCGACGAGTGGGGCGACCTGTTTGCTGGGCTCGTTTGATACCTAAGCCCTGATCCACCGATCGGCCTCGGTGCGACGGCTCTGCCAACGATGTGCAACTCGGCCGTCTGTGCCGTGCGGTGGATCAGTGACTCTGACGTGTTTAGGGACGGGTTGAACCAGAGCTTCTTGTGATCGGCGAGTGCATTGGCGGCCGCAGGGTGCTCGGGGCCACGTCCACCCGAAGGGTCAGGTCATGAGCAAGACGTTGCGGTGACAGGTGAGGGCAGCGACGAAGCGCTCCGCCCAGGGCCAACGTGCCGGCAGGTGCAAGGTGACGCGTCGGGCTGAGCGTGTGAGTCGTCCCGGGAGGCTCAGGTAGCGGCGGCGAAGAGTCTCGGTGGTGATGAGGGCTTCGCCGAGTCCGAGCCTGGTGCTGAACCGGGCCAGATTGTGAGCCATGACGTTGAAGGCCAACCAGGCGGCGTTGGCACCGAAGCGCCCCGACGGCAGATGGTTGAGACCGACGCCGTATTTCAGGTCGCGGATGGTGTTCTCGATCTCGGCATGGCGGCGGTGGTCGGCCTCGAGCTCGAGCATCTCGCCTTCTCGGTCGGTGATGAAGGCGTGGTAGGTGAACTCGACGAACAGCGCCAGCTGGCTGCCCGGCGTGGGCCGCACCCGGCGCACGATCAGCCGACAGGGCTGGCCCTTGGTGCCGAAGGGCTGGTAGGTGGTCTCGGCCACGTCGGCGCCGTCGAGGAAGTAGGGGATGGCGACCCAGGCGGACTCGTCGATGGCGGCGATGGCCGTTTTCACTCCGCCTTTGTGGAGTTTGGCCGTGATGGAGAAGGACACGTTGGCCCGGCGGCAGGCGTCGACGACGGTCCGGCTGTAGAAGCCCGAGTCGGCCCGCAGGACGAGCGGCCCGCTCGCACCCGCCCTGCGCACCCGACCGAACGTCTCGGTGAGGAAGCTGGCCGCTCCCCGACCCGAGTGGGCATTGCCACCGCGCAGGCGGACGTGGAGGACGTCTCCGGTCCCCGCCGCCATGGCGTAGAGAGGGTTGTAGCCCCGGACGTGGTTGTAGGTGAAGTGGGTCCCGCCCTCTTTGGCCAAGCCGTAGGTCTCGTGGATGGAGGAGTCGACATCGATGGTGAACGGCTCCTCGCCCGGACCCGCCCCGGCGGACCAGGCCCGTGTCAGCAGATCCCCCGCCACCGCGTCCAGCTGACGAGCATGGCCCCAGGTGAAGCTGCGCAGGAACGTGCCGAGCGTCGAGGGCGCCAACACGACGTGGCCGAGCACCGCTTGGGTGTCGCCCGCCCGCAGAGCATCGGCATCGTCGATCGAGTCGCCGCCGGCCAGCGCCGAGTGGACCAGGGTCATCGCCTTGTGGCCGACATTGGCACGTCCCGCCGCATCGCCGAGGTCGACGTGCTCGTCGAAGAGCTCTCGCAGTCCGAGGTGCTGGGCCAGTGTCGCCGGCAGCATCAAGCCGGCGTTGGCCACCAGACGCTCGTCGTCGAAGGTCACGTCGAGACGGTCGAGACTGTGGCAAGATACGCGCATCGAAATAGTGCCTTCCCGTAGGGGATGTGGTCGGTGTGGTAACCACCATTTTCCCTTGCAGGAAGGCACGTTTCGCGGATGCGCGACCGCGATCAGACTCTATTTGTCGGTGGATCAGGGCTAAGGCTGGGCGCTGGCCGGCCTCTCCGCCCCGACTCTTCGGATGACCTCGTCGACGACCTCAGAGGTGGAGGCGTCCCCTCCCAAGTCGAACGTCCGCACGCCGTCCGCGGCGGCACCGAGCGTCGCCCGCCTGATGGCCGCAGCAGTTCCGAGCACGCGCTCGTCCCCGGCGGCGGCATAGTCGAGAACGGCGGCACAGGCCAGCAACATGGCCATCGGGTTCGCCACGTTCTTGCCGGCCAACGAGGGCGCCGTGCCGTGGGGAGCCTCAGCCATGGCCACCACCGGGCGAGGTCCTCGTCCAACGCGAGGAGCACCGACTCTGCCCCGGCGATCGATCCGAAAAGGGCCAGCACCAGATCGGACAGGCAGTCGCCGTCCCGGTTCAGGGTCGGCATCACCAGTGGGCGCGTACCGGTCTCGGTCAGGAGACCGGCGTAGGCGGCATCAATCAGAGTGGGGCGATAGAGGACCTCGGGGTGGCGACGTGCCGCCGCATCCATCTCCTCCTTCAGCATTCCCTCGTACACCGTCGACACCGTCCACTTGGGGCCGCCATAGACCATGCCGGCGATTTCTGTCGCCGTGCGGAAGGAGTACTCGGCCACTGACCGGCAGACCGAGCGCTCGATCCGCTCGGTCCTCCAAGCCTGTTCGGACGTTTGGCCCGGGGGGCCCGAACGGCCCTCCTCCGCTCCGTACGCGTCACCCACGGCCATGCGGACGACCACAACGGGGTGCACCATGGGCGCCAAGGGTGCCACCCCTGGGATGCGCCGCCCGGTCCGGACGATCACCGATCCGCCGATCCCCTCGCGCAGAATCCGGTTGGGGCTCCCGACGTCTCCAGTCGTCTCCGGTGTGATGGTGGCCGCCTTCAAGCCGAGTCCGGCCTCGCGCATGGCGACCGCCGCCTCGTGCACGACGGCATTGGCCGTGCGCCGCCGGTTTTCTAAGGAGAGGTCGAAACGGACCAGGCCGACTTCAAGGCCCAGGACGGCCGGGTCGAGCACCCGCAGCGATTCGTCCAGGAGCTCCTGGCCCGTTTCGTCGCCCTCGCAGACGACTATGTTCCGGAGTGAGGTCACGGCGCCAGGGTCGCGCGGATGGCACCCGGGCGCCAAGGACGCTGGTCGGGTGTCGGAGGCATGAGGAATACACAGTCGGGGAACAGTCCCACCGGAGGATTTCGATGAAGGTCCGGCAGGGTTCCGACGCCAGCGACGCCGTGCCGCCACCACCGGGTTCGCCCGGTGTCCGGGCACTAGGGGCAATGGCCGCTGCGTCGCGGCGAGCACGCGAAGGATCAGGTCTTTCGCAGGCCCCCGCGGCAGCTACCCTCTCCAGCGCCTTCGGCGCCCTCGGCTCCCTCGGCTTCCCCTCCGGAGGCGCCGTCGTCGCACCGGAGCCCCCTCGAGGTGGCGGTCTGGGTGGCGGCCGCCCTCGTCCTGGTCGCAGCGGGTGCCCTCGCCGTGTCCCTGGGGACGAACGGTGGGGGAACCCCCGTGTCCCTGGCCCCGGTGCACTCGGGTTCGTCGACCACCGCCACCACCGCGGCCCCGGCCCGTCACCACGCTGTCCGGAGGCGGCCCGGCGACGACGTCCACAACGACAGTTACGACGACGTCCACGACCACGACCACACCACCCGCGGCCAGCGGACCACCCCTCATTGCGTCGCTCACACCTTCGAGCGGCAGTGCCGGCCAGGGGATTCAGGTTGCCGGCTCCAACTTCATGAGCTCCTCCGGCCAAATCGTGGCCACCTTCAACGGCCAGGTCGCACCAACCAGTTGCCCGGCTCAGAACACCTGCAGCGTCACCGTCCCGCCGTCGTCGGGCTCCCAGACGGCGCAGGTGACCATCACCACGGCCGGCGGCACCTCCAATTCGGTGACCTTCACCTACACCTGAACGTCGCCTGGCCACAGCGACTCGGGCTCGCGACCCCGGGTCTCGGGCAGAAGCCAGAACAGGACCGATGCCAAGGCGGCTGGGAGGAATACCAGGTTGGCGGCGTGGGCGAAGCGGTTCCCGACATCGGCCACGGCGCCGAACGCCACCAGGCCGCCCACCGCACCAAGGACGCCCGCCACTGTCCACCACCCGGTCACCGACGCCCGCACCGAGGTGGGAAAGAGCTCGGTCAAGAGGGCGCCGACACCGGGGGCAGCCACCGAGGCGCAGAAGACGCCGACGGTGTACCCCACGACGAGTGCGGGTCGCGATCCCGAGTACAACAGCGATCCACTGAGCGCGACCGCGATGATGGCCACCGAGCAGGTGGGACGGCGACCGACGTGGTCGGCCAACCATCGCCCGGCGAGCAGGCCAAGCAGGCCGGTCACACCGGCCGCCGCGACCATGAGGGCGGTCCAGTACCCGGCTTGATGTAGGACATCCTGGGCATACAGGAACACGAAGCTGTTGGCGGGGCCGGTGATCACCGAGATGGCAAACGCGATGAGCGCCAGCACGATGACTCGCCCGCGGTAGCGCCGACCGATCGCGCCCAAGACCGGTGTCGGATGCTCCGTCGCGCCCTGAGCGACCATGAAGCGGCTCGGCTCCTCCACCCGGCCCCGCATCAGGTAGACCACGACGAGCGGGACGATGGCCAGGGCGAAGATGCCCCGGAACCCGAGGAACCCGGACGCCAGGCTGTGCACGATGGCGGCCAGCCCCGCACCGACGCCGTAGCCGGCGGCAATCAAGGCCACCGCCGCAGCCCGGTCGCGCGAGCTGGTCTCCTCGGCTGCCATTACCTCGGCCAACGCGTTGGTGGCGCTCAACAGCGGGCGCCCGAAGGCGAAGATGGCGACGAACCACCAGTACCCGGGGCTGGCGGCGGCGACCACGGTCAACACCAGACCGGACACCGTCACGGCCAGGATGACCCGCCGGCGCCCCAGGCGGTCCGCCAGGCCGATGAGCGGCAGGCTGCCGAGCGACGCCAACCGGATGATGGCGAGACCGATACCCAGGCTCGTGCCTGACAAGCCGACCTTGTCGGCGATGGAAGCGCCGGCCGCCACATGACCGAGCTGCTTCGACACGTCGCCCAATGCAGCCACCGCGCCGAATTGGCCGAAACCTGAGGCGAGTGCGATGACGGCGACGGCCACGACCGCTCCATCCGACCATCGGTGTAGGCGCAGTCCAGTACCAGACGGCCCCAGGTTGGCCGCTCCGGCTGAGCTGTCCGTGACGGGGTTCTGCGGATTCTCTGTCATGGTCCGATCGTCCAGCCGTGTCCCGGCTCCGCCCGCAGCGCAGCGCGGTGCAGCAACGCGCAGACGTCGGCGTCGGACGTCTGCGAGAAATCGCGGTACCACTCGCCCACCGCATAGAAGGGTTCCGGCGACTCGATACAGACCACCTCGTCCGCCACGTCGGCCAGGCCGGCGAGGGAGAGCCTGGACGCGACCGGCGTCGCCATGACCACATGGGACGAGCCCTGCGCACGTGCCACCTGGCAGGCGGCACGTGCCGTGGACCCCGTGGCGATCCCATCGTCGACGATGACGGAGCGACGGTCCCGCAACTCGACCCGAGGTCGAGCGCCGCGGTACTCGCGGGCACGACGATCAAGTTCGCCGCGTTCGCGCTGCTCGACCACGTCCAGGTCGAGCTCGTCCAGGGCCGCTGACCGCAGGACGTCCCGGTTGTCCACCCGGACGCCCCCCTCGCCGATGGCGCCCATGGCCAGCTCGGGCTGGAACGGCACGCCGAGCTTCCGCACCACGATGACGTCGAGCGTTGCCCCAAGGGCTGCCGCGACCTCGTACGCCACGGGCACCCCGCCGCGGGGCAGCCCCAATACCACGAGGTTCTCGCCCAGGTCGGCGCGGCGCAGGGTCTCGGCCAGGTGGCGACCGGCCTCGGTCCGGTCGAGAAACCTCATGGCCACCTCCTTCAGCGCCAGCAGCTTCTCACTCTCCACTGCTGCCGACCGTCCGGACGGCGCCACATGGGCTCCTTCGGATCCCGGAGAGCCGGTGCTACGTTTCCACGAGGAGTGGGCGTCGCGGTCGACCAGCTGATTGAGCCTCAGGCAGACCGTTCGACTCCGCGAAGGCGGAGGCGCGCCTTCCGCAAGGACATCGAGGGCCTCCGGGCCGTCGCCATTCTCGCCGTCGTCCTGTACCACGCCCATGTGGGTGCCGTTCCCGGCGGCTACGTCGGAGTCGACGTCTTCTTCGTCATCTCCGGCTATCTGATCACTGACCACCTCTGGAGGGAAGTCCGGGACAAGCGCACCCTCTCCTTCAGCGGGTTCTACAGCCGGCGCATCAGGCGGCTTCTGCCCGCCTCGTTTCTGGTCCTGGCGGCGACCGCGATCGCTTCGGCAGTCATCCTGCCTCCCTTGACCGCCCACTCCGTCTTAAAGGACGGGGTGGCGTGTGCCCTGTACGTCGGCAACTACCGGTTCGCGTTCTTGTCCACGAATTACCTGACCGCCTCGGCCGCGCCTTCGCCATTCCAGCAGTACTGGTCCCTGGGAGTGGAGGAGCAGTTCTACCTGATCTGGCCCGCCGTCCTCCTTTTCGCCTCCATGACCTGGCGCCACCGCCGGCCCTCGCGCTCCGCCGCGGTGACCGTGCTCGGCTGCATCGCCATCGCCTCCTGCGCGTTCTCCATCTGGCTCACCCACGCCGATGAACCCTGGGCCTTCTTTTCGCTCGGCTCGCGAGCGTGGGAACTGGCCGTCGGCGGGCTGGTCGCCCTGTGCGCGCCCGAGCTGGGTCGTCTACGTGGGCGGCCCCTGGTGGGCTGGGTCGGGCTGGCGCTGGTCGCCTGGGGCGTCTTCACCTTCAGTTCGACCACGCCCTTCCCGGGGACCGCGGCGCTCGTGCCCGTCCTCGGCGCGGCGGCGATCATCGTGGCCGGTTGCGGCGAGCGACCCGTGCGCGGCCCCGTGCAGGTGCTGGGCACGTCACCCATGCAGGTGGTGGGCCGGGTGTCGTACTCGTGGTACCTCTGGCACTGGCCCTTCCTGATCCTCGTCCCCGACGCGCTCGGTCACGCTCTCTCTCTGGCGCAGAACCTCGGCGTGGCCGCCCTCAGCTTCGTCGTTGCCGTGTTCACATTCGTCCTCGTTGAACGTCCGGTCCGCATCTCCCACTGGCTCACGGCCCGCCCACGCCGCAGCCTCGGCCTGGGCGCCGCGCTGTCGCTCGGGGCAGTGGCTGCCTGCGTGCTGTCGGTGGTGTCCCTGCCCAGCCTCACCGGGAGCGGTCACGCCCCGGTGGCCGCCGCCGCGTTGCGCGCCTCGACCAAGGCCGCCCAGGCGGATGCGTCGGCCACCGCCAACCCCCTGCTGGCCCAGCAGCTCGCGGCGACCGAGGCCATCAACAAGCAGGTGGCCCGCACCCTGCCCGTCAACAACGTGCCCGCCAACCTCGAACCCACCCTGCCCGACGCCAACGCCGACGAGCCGCCCGTGTTCGTGAACGGCTGCCTCGACAGCTACACCGACACGTCGTTGCAGCCGTGCGTCTCGGGCGACCCCACCTCGACCACGACGGTCATCCTCTTTGGGGACTCCCACGCCGCCATGTGGTATCCCGCCGTGAACGCAGCGGCCGAACAATTCGGTTGGAAGCTGATCACCTGGACCAAGGCCACGTGTCCTCCGTTCCCGCTGCCCATCTTCAGCCCGGTCTTGGGCCGCACCTTCACCGAGTGCGACGAGTGGCGTCAGGACGTACTCAGCCAGATCGCCGCCATCCACCCGGCTCTCGTCATCCTCGGGGTCGCCCGCCACTACACAGACATCTACAACTTCACGCCGTACAGCCCCGTATGGCTGTCGGGAATGGGCGAAGAGGTGAGCGACATCCGAAGCCTGGGACCGCAGGTCCTCGTGTTCGGCCCCGTCCCCAAGCCCCCCTTCGACGTGCCGGGGTGCCTGTCGGCGCACCTAACGTCGGCCACCGCCTGCACGGTGCCCGTCGGCGTCGGCCTCAACGAGAGCGGCATCGCGCAGGAGGACTCGGTGGTGGTGGACAACGGTGGGACCTACATCGACACCCAACCGTGGTTCTGCACGAACACCACGTGTGCCGTCATGGTCGACAACCTCGTGGTGTACCGCGACGACAACCATCTGACCGCCGAATACGCCGCGTTCTTGACGCCGGCGGTCGAGCCCCTGCTCGAACGCGCCATGACTGGCCCGACAGTCGTCACCCATACGGTCAGGTCCCCATAGTGCCCCCTGCCGAGGCTGCCGGCCACGGGTCCAGCCCTTGGCGGCTGGCGCGCGAGGATGTGCCCCACATCAACGCGGCACCGGGATGAGGGGAAGGCACGTGGGAGCCGAACACCTGAACAGTCACCAGCGGGACGTCGTGGCCCACATCTTCGGGCACCCGCTCAGCCACAACATCGAGTGGCACGACGTGTTGTCACTCCTGAAGGCGGTGGCGGCCGTTCAAGAGACCCACCACGGCAAGTACGTCGTCACCATCGCGGACGAGACCGAGACGTTCGAACCACCGCGCCACAAGGACATCGACGCCGAGCAAGTGGCGGCCCTCCGGCGCTTGCTCCGCAAGGCCGGCTACGGTCCCGCTGAAACCTCGGCCTAGCTCCCTCCCTCATGGGCAGTCACACCGTTCTGGCGACGGACATCGGCGGCACGCAGATGCGGGCGGCACTCGTCGACTCAGACGGTAACGTCCTGGTCCGGCGGTCCGCCCCGACCCCGGTGGACGGTGACGCCGCGGCGGCATTGCTCGCGTTGATCGAAGCCGTGCGCACCGAGACCGGAAGCGAGCACGTGCCCCACGCCGTAGTGGGCCTGCCCGGCGTAGTCGACTACGAATCGGGCCGGCTGCTCTGGGCACCCAACCTTCCCAAAGAGTGGCCGGAGCAGTTGTCGAGCGCCTCGCTGTCGGCCCGTCTCGGGCTTCCCGTGCACGTCGCCAACGACGCCGACCTGGCCGCCGTGGGCGAAGCCTTCTTCGGTGCCGGGGTGGGGTGCGCCGACGTTGCGTACATCACGGTTTCCACTGGGGTGGGCGCCGGGGTGCTGCACGACGGACGTCTGCTCCGGGGACGGTGCTCGTTCGCCGAGCTCGGCCACACCGTGGTCGACTGGCGATCGTGGCAATCGGGTGAACCCGGCACCCTCGAAGAGCTGGGGTCGGGCAGCGGGATGGCCAGGCAAGCTCGTCAGGGCGGCCTGGGAGAGTTCGACGCGATTGCGTTGCAGGCTGCCGTCGAGGGCGATGCACGGGCGGCCGACATCTGGGACCGCGCCGTAGCGACCTGTTCGGCGGGGGTCGAAAACCTGATCATGTGCTTCTACCCGACGACGCTCGTGATCGGCGGCGGACTGGGTCGACAGGAGCAGTTCTTCACCGCGGTACGCGACGCGGTCCTGAGCCACCCGGAGCACCATCCCTCCGACCTGAACATCGTGCCGGCGGCGCGCGGGGATGACGCAGGGCTGGTGGGCGCCGCAGCCTGGGCGGAGGCGACGACACCCATCTGACCGCCTCGGCCTGCAGACTGGGAGTCCCAGGCTGTATCTGGGTGTCCCAGCGTGTTCGGATCGACGGACCAGTAGTCGATCAACGGAAGGAGAGACCGTGCGGTTGCGCAGGGCCGGCATACTCGCCGGCTTGAGTGTGGCCACGTCGGCCGTGTTGTTCGTCAACCCCGGAGGCGCCGGCTCGGCCACACCCCACTCGCATTCCGGCATCAACCCGAGCTCGTTCTCGAGCAATTTCGCGGTGATGAGGCACTTGAAGGGGTTGGCCAACGCCGGGAAGGGAAAGGTGGCTGCGATCCTGCCCAACGCCGGCACCTCCAGCCGTTTCACCGAATTCGATGAGCCGGATCTGACCAAAGCGTTCACCGCGGCGGGGCTCAGTGCGACCGAATTCGCGGTGCAGAACGCCGCTGACAGCGATGCCACCCAATTTGCCGATGCCGAGACCGACATCGACAACGGTGCCACGGTGCTGATCCTCGATCCGATCAGTTCGGGCGTGGGGACACAGGTCGAGGCCTATGCCCAGAGCAAGGGCGTCAGGGTCATCGACTATGACAGCCTCAGCCTGGGCGGAAGCCGGGCCTACTACGTCGGCTTCAACGACGAGCTGGCCGGCCGGCTCATGGGCGAGGGCCTGATCAGATGCGTGGCGGCGTGGGGCATCAAGAAACCCCAGGTTGTGGTCATGTCCGGCGCCGTGAACGATCCCACGGCCACCCAACTGGCCAGCGGTTACGACGCCGTGCTGGCGCCGCACTTCAAGTCGGGACGGTGGACCGAGGTGGCAGAGACGACAGGCACCTGGGAACCCTCGGTGGCCGAAACCGAATTCCAGACCGCCTTTACAGCGCACCCCGGGGTCGACGCGGCGTTGATCGCCAACGACGCGACGGGGGTTCCGATCATCACCTACCTGCACAGCCTCAAGGTCAAGCCGAGAAGCGTGGCCACCACCGGGTTCGACGCCACCATCCCGGGCCTCCGGAACGTCCTGAGCGGCTACCAGTGCGGGACGGTGTACGAGCCCATCGACGCCGAGGCCCAGGCGGCCGTCGCCCTGGCCCTCTACCTGCGTCTCGGCGAACAGCCCCCGGCGTCCCTGGTGAACGGTTCGACCGACGACACGACCTCCAACGTCGCGGTGCCGTCTGTCCTCGTCCCGCCGGAGTGGGTTACCACGGGGAACATGAAGATGACGGTCGTCAGGGACGGCGTCGTGTCGGCGAAGGAGCTGTGCGCCGGCTCCTACGCCCGCAGCTGCACCTCGGCCGGCATCAAGCCCTGACAGCAGTCGTTCCTCTCAGGACCCCGGTAGTGTCGACGCCATCGACCGGCCGCGCCACCCAATTGCTCAGAGCCGCTTTCTGCGAGCGGCCGCTGCGTTCGGGGGGCTGACCGCGGCCGTCGTGCTCCTGAGTGGCGCCGTGCCCGCACTTGCCACCTCCTCGACGAGCTCCACCGTGCCGGCGACACCGTCGGCCGCCTCGTGGACCGTCTATCACGGCGACGCGGCGGGAACCGGAGTGGCGACGTCGGTCGCGTCGGTGGACGTGTCGTCCCCGGTCTGGAAGTCACCGACTCTGGACGGCGAGCTCTACACCGAGCCACTGGTCTTCGACGGCCTCGTCTACGTCGCCACCGAGAACGACACGGTGTACGCCCTCTCGGCCACGACCGGGGCCGTCGAATGGTCGACCCACATCGCCACGCCCGTACCGTCCGGGTCGCTCCCCTGCGGGGACATCGCCCCCACCGTCGGGATCACCGGCACGCCGGTGATCGACCCCAGCCGCTCCGAGATCTTCGCCGTGGCGGACGAGCTGAAGCACGGCTCGCCGGCGCACGTGCTGATCGGTCTTGACACCGCCACGGGCAAGATCGAGCTCACCCAGGACGTCGACCCGGCGGGGGCGGTGCCCGCCAATCTGCTCCAACGCACCGGCCTGACCCTGGACGCAGGCCGCATCGTCTTCGGCATGGGGGGGAACTACGGCGACTGCGCCACCTACCGGGGCCGCGTCATCTCGGTACCGGAATCCGGTGGTACGGCGGCCGTGTTCACCGTCGATGCCGCCGCAGGGGAGAACCAGGGTGCCATCTGGATGGGTGGCGCGGCTCCCGTCGTGGACTCGAGCGGGAACATCTGGGTCTCGGCGGGAAACGGTTCGGTGTACTCGGCCACCCACGCGTACGACGACAGCGACTCGGTCCTGGAGCTCTCCCCGTCGTTGACGCTCGAGCAGTATTTCGCACCGTCCAGCTGGCCGTCCAACAACGCGAACGATCTGGACATGTCCGACGCCCCGGCGCTGCTCTCCGACGGCCAGGTCGTCCTCGCCGGCAAGTCGCGCATCGTGTACCTGCTCAACGGCACAACCCTCGGTGGCATCGGTGGGCAGAGGGCCTCGCTTCCCGAAGCCTGCAGCCAGGACATCGACGGCGGGGTGGCCATCGAGGGGACGACGGTCTTCCTGCCCTGTCTGGCGGGTCCGGTGGCGGTCCGGGCCTCGGCGTCCCCGCCCAGGCTCGACCTCCTCTGGAAGTCGTCCGTCGGTGGCGGCCCTCCGATCGTCGCCGCCGGCCTGATCTGGACCATTGGTCAGGACGGCGTCCTGTACGGCCTCAACCCGTCCACGGGCGCCGTGCGAGAGCGCGGCACGGTCGGGACGCCCGCCAACCACTTCCCGACACCTTCGGTGGGCGCCGGACTGCTCCTGGCGACCTCTGCCCAGCACGTGGTGGCCTTTGCCGCACCATCGAGCGCTGCTGCCCCGCCCGCCTCATCATCGACGGCACCGGCCACGACAACGCCCCACACGACGACGTCGGCGACGTCAACGCCCCCCAAGTCGAAGGGTGGCAACACGCTTGCCGTCGTCGTCATCGTCATTGGGGTGCTCTTGGTCTTGGCGGCCTTGTGGACCGTCCTGCGTGGCCGGAGGCGCCGGCCCTGACGGAAGGGCTGCGCCCACAGCCGGCGGGCAGTGCAGCCGTCGTACGTTCGTCAGCGAGCGGTCAGCAGCACCTCGAGCACGGTGCCCAACCCGGCCACGACGAGGGAGATGGAAACGATGACCGCCGTCACTTTGATGAGGGGGTGGCGCATCGGTTCCCAGTCGCCGACGTCGTCGAAATCATCGAGCAAGCCCTCGGGGGCGTCGGCCCAGCTGGGTTCTTGCGGAGGCCGGTCGTCGAGGGGCCGAGGCTCTCGGGTCGCGATGTAACCGATGAAGGGCCCAAACCCTTCGGGGAAGTGCGGCTGGGGCGGTCCGGGGAGGTGGCCCTGCATCAGCGGAACACGTTACCCCTGTCCAGGGCGGAATGAAGGGTCCAGCGTCTACCCTCTCAGCCCATGGACGAACCCCAGCAGATCGGCTTCACCGCGGCCGGGTCGGTGCCTCGTTTCCCCCACGACCCCAAACCGCCGGCGGGTGCGCCCAACGTCATCGTCATCGTGCTGGACGACACGGGGTTCGGACATCTCGGGGCCTTCGGGTCCGACATCGGCACCCCCCACATGGATGCCCTGGCCGCCGGCGGCGCTCCCTTCAACCGGTTTCACGTCACCTCGCTGTGTTCGCCCACCCGCGCCTCCTTTTTCACCGGGCGCAACCATCACGCTGTCGGCATGGGCTTCCTGGCCGACATCCCGCTCGGCTTCCCCGGGTACCACGCCCGCCTCCCGAAGACAGCGGCCGCGCTCCCACGTCTCCTGCGGGACGCCGGCTACTCCACCCTCGCCGTCGGAAAATGGCACCTCACGCCCCGCTGGCAGCGCTCGGCCGCCGGCCCGTTCGACACGTGGCCCCTCGGGGTCGGGTTCGAGCGCTACTACGGGTTCCTGCAGGGTGACACCAACCACTGGACCCCGAACCTGATCTGTGACAACCGCTACATCGATCCGCCCCGTCGGCCGGACGAGGGCTACCACCTCAGCGAGGATCTGGCCGACCAAGCCATCCGCATGGTCCAGGACCAGCAACAGGGCGCGCCCGGCAAGCCGTTCTTCCTGTACTTCGCCTTCGGGGCAATGCACGCCCCGCACCACGTCGCGCCCGAATGGGTCGATCCCTACCGCGGCCTCTTCGACAAGGGATGGGACGCCTGGCGACAGGAAGTGTTCGATCGCCAACTGGCCGCCGGCGTCATCCCCGAGGGGACGGTGCTCACTCCCCGCCCGGAGTGGGTCCAAGGTTGGGACGACCTCTCGTCCGACCAACGGCGCATGATGGCGCACCAGCAGGAGGTCTTCGCCGGGTTCCTGACTCACACCGATGCCCAGATCGGCCGCATGCTCGCCTCGCTCGAAAGCCTCGGTGCGATGGACAACACGCTGATCCTGGTGTTCTCGGACAACGGGGCCAGCGCCGAGGGTGGCATCGAGGGGAGCTTCAACGAAATGCGCTTCACCGCTCACGTCCGCGAGTCGCTGGCCACCAACCTCGAGCACTACGACGACTGGGGCGGCTTCACGACCTACAACCACTACTCATGGGCCTGGGCCTGGGCCGGCAACACGCCCCACAAGCTCTGGAAGCGCTACACCTGGCTCGGTGGAACGCGCACGCCGCTGATCGCGAACTGGGGCAACCACCTCGCCCAGCCCGGCACGGTCCGACCGCAGTTCGCGCACGTGATCGACCTCATGCCGACCATTATGGCGGCCGCCGGCCTCGAGATCCCCGACCAGGTGGACGGGGTGGCTCAGCAACAGGTGGACGGGGTGAGCCTGCTCGCCGCGCTCGAGGACCCCGCGGCGGCGGACGTCCACCACACCCAGTACTTCGAGATGATGGGCTCGCGATCCATCTACCACCAGGGCTGGAAGGCGACCACGAACCACATCAGCTCCGGCGTGCTCGACGAGGAGGAACTCGCCACCGGAAGCCGGAACTTCGAAGAGGACCGTTGGGAGCTCTTCGACCTGTCGGCCGACTTCTCGGAGGCCGTCGACCGCGCCGGCGACGAGCCGGAACAGGTGCTCGAGCTCAGTGAGCTGTGGGCGGCCGAGGCGAGCCGCAACAACGTCCTCCCGATCTCGGACGGCCTGATCGACCGCTTGCACGGGATGATCCCGCCGGCCTGGCCGGCCGGCTCGGACCGGACCTTCCGCCCGGGCGGCGGCCCGGTGACGGACGAATCGATTCCCATGCTGTGGGGTGGCTTCGACATGACGGCCGACATCGACGCTGGCCCGGAGCCGGCCGATGGCGTCGTGCTGGCAATCGGCGACTGGTTCGGCGGCTACGCCCTCTACGGGGTCCAGGGCGTGCTCCACTTCACCTTCGCCCGCTCCGTGGACACCCTCGAGCTAGTCGCGACATCCGTGCTCGAGCCTGGTCGCCACCAGATCGCGATTCACTACGACGCCGCCCACGGTGGTGCCGCTGGGCGGATGGGCCTGCTCGTGGACGGGGCCGAGGTCGACGCCATCCCGGTCGAGGGGATGCTGCCGATCGCCATGCAACACGGCGGCGCCGGCCTGCGACTGGGCATCGATGTCGGGTTCCCCGTCTCGGCCCGCTACACGCCCCCGGCACCGTTCAACGGGACGGTGCACCAGGTGCGGGTGCAGGCAGCCGGCTCGGCGCGTCCGGAGCCCGCCGATGAGGTACGGGCGGCGCTCCAGGCTGATTGAGGGCCGGCCACGGCGACGGGGTTCGGCGGGGGGATCGGCTCCGTAAGTCAGCCGCGGGCTACGGCGATCCGGGCGTGCGCCAGGTGCTCGCGGGTGTGGCGGGCGGGCACGGGAGCCAGGTCCGCGGTCGGCACGGACCGCCCGCCGGCCGGGCCGAAGGGGGCCTCTTGATCCAACTCTCGGTCGTTGAGCTCGCGCAGCAGCGACTCCAGGCGCTCGCCATTCTCCTGGAGCAGGGCGGCGGTCTTCGCCGACCCCACCGTCGCGGCGCGCACCGCATGCTCGGCGTTGGCCCGGTCGATGTCCTGCGCCGAATCGGCCACGCCTTCGCCGCTGGTCATGGCCCGCAACCAGTAGTAGGCGTGGGAGTGACCCTCGGCGATGTGGTGCAGGACCACGCCCACCGACCAACCTTCGCCGGGCACGGGGACCACCCACTCGG
The DNA here is from genome assembly GCA_963807775.1 of uncultured Acidimicrobiaceae bacterium. GTDB lineage: Bacteria > Actinomycetota > Acidimicrobiia > Acidimicrobiales > RAAP-2 > Bog-473. Next base: position 109,004 of record CAWECY010000003.1, read on the forward strand.
CGGCGCTGCACGACTGAGCGAAGGCGATCGCCTCTGCGTTGGCCGCGGCGAAGTCGTCCGCCAGCAGGGACGCCCGTTCATTCGCCATGGACCACCCCCGCCTGGGCACTCAGGTCCTCTATGCGCCAGGAGCCGGGCGGGCTGCCCTCGACCGCGGCCCGGATGGCCAGCCGCTCGAGCAGCGCGTTGACCGGCGTCGCGACGCCATGCAGCCGCCCGAGCAGCACGATTTCGCCGTTGAGGAACTCCGCCTCGATGGAGCCCGCGCCCCGGGCCAAGCTCTGCCAGCTCGATCCGCCGCTCCACTCCCCCGTCGTGGTCGATCGCATCTGCAGGTGGTCGGCCCGCCGTTCCCGGTCCTCCTCCGAGCTGGCCACGTCGATCCCGGCGGCGGCCAGCACTTCCTTGCCCTCGCGCTGCGCCTCTTTGGCCAGCGGGCTGAAGCGGCCTTCCGGGCCGCTGAGCGCCTCGATCGCGTTCGCCAGGTTCATGAGCAGCTTGCGGTACTTCCAGCGCATGATGTCCGGTCGGGCCACGGACTGGAACGTCGTGGTGGCGATGGTGTCGGCGATGGCCTGGCCCCGCCCGTCGATGCCGGAGGGAAAGCGGCCCAGGTCGAGGAGGCCTGAGACCGGGGACGAGTGCAGCTGCACGACGCCAGGGCGGAGCTGGGTGGCCGGGCACATGACGCACATGCCGTAGGTGTCGGCGAAGTGGCGCAGCACCCGGCGCTCGTTGTCCACGCCGTTCTGCATGCAGACGACGGCCGTCTCCGGCGGCGCCGCCGTCAGCTGGGTCAGGGCGCCATCGGTGTGCTGGCCCTTCACGGCCATGAGCACCACATCGTCCGCCGCCCCACGACACCTCCGCCGGCTCGCCCACGGTGGGGATGCGCAGGGTGACGGTCTCGTCGGGCGCCTCCAGGACGAGCCCACCGTCTTGCAGGGCGCGGCCGTGCTCGCCGCGCGCCACCAGGGTGACGTCATATCCCTTCTGGAACAGCCGGGCCCCGACCGCACCACCGATGGCGCCGGCCCCCAAGACGATGAAGCGCATGGGGAGCACTCTGCCACGCCCGGGGCGGGACGAGTCGGCCCGGCGGATCAGCTCGTCAGGGACATGCCCCCGTCCACCACCAGGACCTGGCCCGTCACGTAGGCCGAGCGGGCCAGGGCGAGGATCACCTCGGCCACGTCGCCGGGCTGGCCCGAGCGCTTCAGCGGCGCCGCCTGCTGCACCACCTCGCGTACGAAGTCCCAGTCCGCCGTCCACGGGGTGTCGACCAGCCCGGGCGCCACGGCGTTGACCCGCACCTCGGGCCCGACCACCTTGGCCAACAGCACCGTCATGTGATTGAGCGCGGCCTTGCTCGCGGCGTAGGGGATGGACGACCCGACCGGGCGCACACCCGCCACCGAGGCCACGTTGACGATCGACCCGTGGGATTCCTTCAGGGCGGGCATGGCGGCCACGGACATGGCCCACGTGCCGAACACGTTGACCTCGAAAATGCGGCGCCACACGTCGACGGTTGCCGCCGCCAGGTCGGGGTGCGGGATCAGCGCGGTGGTGCCCGCGTTGTTCACCAGGGTGTCGAGACGCCCCCAGCGCTCGAGGGCGGCGGCCACCAGGAGTTCGGGCACGGCGGGGTCGGTGATGTCGCCCTGCACGTAGAAGGCGTCGGGCAGGGAGGCCGCGACGGCCTGACCGGCGCTGACCGAGTGGGCCGAGTTGACGAGCACACCGGCACCGAGGTCGGCGAAGCTGCGCGCCGTCGCCTCGCCGATGCCGCTCGACGAGCCGGTGACGATAACGGCGTGGCCGTCGAGGGTGGCGCTCACGGCCGGCCTCTCATCGGGGGATGATCCCCCAGCGGGCCGTCCACTCCTGCCCAGGTTGGAGGTCGATGACGTCCTTGCCCGTGCGCAGCGCGTTGGGCGGGCAGGTCATGGGCTCCATGGCCACGGCGCGGCGGCGCCTAGGCAGGTCGGGCAGCGTGTCGCCCGTGTACACCATCAGGTAGGGGAAGCCCTCATCGACCCACAGGGTGGCGCCGCTGGCACCGCCGGGCGCATCGAGGCTGGCCCGGGCGCGCCCGTCGGTATCGCGTTCGAGGGTGGTGAAGCAGGTGTCGAGCACGACCGGGCCCACGAAGCGCGAGGTGGTGAAGTCGCGCTCGGTGCCGGCCACCGGCGTGAGGGCGCCGGTGGGAAGGCCGCGCTCGTCGGTATCGAGGGTGTGGCGGGCCGGGAGGTGCAGGATGGCGCCGTCGACCGTCTCGGTGCCGGCGGTCAGGTAGGGATGGAAGCCCAGCCCGAAGGGGATGGGCCCGTCTTCGAGCGTGCGGGCGCTGGCAGAGATGGTCAGGCCCTCTCGGCCGACGTGGTACTCGAGCTCCATGAGGAGCGAGAACGGGTAGCCGGGCGACGGGTGCAGCTGGAGCCGGAGCGACACCTGGTTCTGGTGCCGCGTCTGGAGCGTCCAGGGCATCCATCGCACCAGGCCGTGGATGGCGTTGCGACGTTCGGGCTCGTCGAGCGCGGCCTGGGCCCTGAGCCCGTTGAACTCGTAGCGGCCGTCAGCCAACCGGTTGGGCCAGGGGGCGAGGACCTGGCCGCGGCCGGAGTGGGACCACTCGTCGGCGCCGAAGCCATCGAGCACGGGGGCGTCGCCGACCGTATACGAACGCAGGGTGGCGCCCACCTCGCAGACGACGACCTCCTGGCGCCCGTGGCCGATGCGCCACTGCTGCCCGGTGGGCGAAGCGAAAGAGATCCTGGGCGTCCGCAGCGTCATGGCCAGTGAATTGAAGCAGACCAGGCTCGGAGCTGGGGTGAGGGCCTGTTCGGGGCGTCGTTTGGAGGGGCCGGTGACCGGTCCGTGAACGGCAGGTGTCCCGGTCCGGGTGCCGTTCGGGGTGGCGGTAGCGTCGGGCCGCGTGAGGATCCTCGTGACCAACGACGACGGGGTCGGCGCGCCCGGGCTGGCCGCGCTGACCAGGGCGCTGGTGCGCTGGACCGCTGAGACTGAGGCGGGCGCCGACGGCCCAGGCCCCGCACACGAGATCGTCGTCGTGGCGCCCAGCTCCAACTACAGCGGCGCCGGTGCCTCCGTCGGTTCGGTGACCGACAAGACGACTATCCCCTACCAGCGGGCCACCGTCGAGGGGGCGGAAGGCGTGGAGGCCTACGGGCTGGACGCGTCGCCGGCGCTGTCGGTCATCGCCGGCGCGTTGGGCGCCGTGGGGCCCAAGCCGGACCTGGTGCTTTCGGGCATCAACCGCGGCGTGAACGTCGGCCGCTCCATCCTCCACTCCGGGACCGTCGGTGCGGTGCTGACCGCCAGCCAGCTCGGCATCAGCGGGTTGGCGGTGTCGCTCCGCGCCGGGGCGGAGCCCGACCCGTGGGAATCGGCGGCCGACCTGGCCGTGGCGCTCATCCCCCTGCTGGTGGCGGCGCCGGCGCGCACGGTGCTCAACCTGAACGTGCCCGCCTTGGAGCTGGCCGAGATCCGTGGCCTGCGCTGGGCCCGGGTCAGCGGGGCGGGGCTGATCAAGTCGGCCCGGGGGGCGGGGCCGTGGGAGGCGCCGAACGAAGAGGAGATCGAAGGGCCGGCGGCGGCCGAGGCTGCGCGCTCGGTGATGGAAGGCGGATCCGAGGAGAAGGGGGAGATCGTCCTGACCGTCGGCTCGCCCTTCCCCCACTCGAGCGACCTGGGGTTGGCCGACGCTGGGGCCGAGGACGCGACCCTGGTGGCGCAGGGCTTCGCGGCACTGACCGCCCTGCGCGGCCCACGGGCCGACGACGACCTGGAGCTGCTGTCTCAGCTGGAGTCGCATCTGGGGCCGGCGCTGGCCCCGTTCGGGTTCGTCGGCTGAGCCAGAGGCCCGTCCCCTACCGGATGCCCACGAGGTAGAGCTGGGGGACGGCGCCCGCCCCCGGCGCGCGTCCGCGCCGGGGGCGGGTCGTATCGGGTGTATACGAGCTACTTGCTAACCGGTCGGTTAGCTCGGAGCCATATAAGGAAGAATTCAAAACCCCGGGGCGCTCCGTATAGAGGCTCGAGAGACCATTCGTTCAACGGTCTGCCAGGCACGCGACTCAGTCGTCGTCCCCGGGGGCACGCCGGTAGCGCTTGGTCTGGCTCCTCCGGCGCTTCGACTCGACCCGACGCACCTGCGAGCTCCGGGTCGGCCGGGTGGGTCGGCGGTCGGGGTCGACGCGCAGGCCCTCGTGGAGCTTGGTCGCCAGGCGGGCTTGGGCCAGCTCTCGGTTGCGGGCCTGCGAGCGCGACTCGGAGGCGGCGGCGCGCACCACGGGGCCGAGGCGCTCGAGCAGCCGGGCCCGTTGGCGCGGCCCCAGGGTGGTCGAGGCGGACACGTCGAAGGACACCTCGACCCGGCTGAGGGTGCGGTTGGCGTGCTGGCCACCCGGACCGCCCGACGTGGTGGCGCGCCAGGTGACCTCCGAGAGCGGGATGTCGAGACCCCGGTGCACGTGCAGGGTGTCCTCGCCGGCCACAGTACGAGCGTACGGGCACCCCGGTACAGTCCGTGGCCATGGACTACCGCCACCTCGGAAACTCCGGCATGCTGGTATCGGCCCTCGCGTACGGCAACTGGATCACGCACGGCAGCCAGATTGAAGAGGACGCGGCCACGGCCTGCGTCCGGGCCGCCCTCGACGCCGGCATCACCACGTTCGACACGGCCGACGTCTACGCGCTGGGCCAGGCCGAGACGGTGTTGGGCCGGGCCCTACGGGGCGTGCCGCGCGACTCCATCGAGATCTTCACCAAGGTGTACTGGCCGACCGGCCCCAACCCCAACAACCGTGGGCTGTCGCGCAAGCACATCATGGAGTCGCTGCACGCCTCGCTGGAGCGGCTCCAGACCGACCATGTCGACCTGCTGCAGGCACACCGCTACGACTACGAGGCGCCGCTGGAGGAGACCCTGCGCGCCTTCGACGACCTGGTGCGCCAAGGCAAGGTGCACTATGTGGGCGTGTCCGAGTGGACGGCCGACCAGATCGCGGACGCGCTGCGCCTGGCCGACGACATGGGCTTCGACCGCATCGTGTCCAACCAGCCCCAGTACTCCATGATCTGGCGGGTCATCGAGGCCGAGGTGGTCCCGCTGTGCGAACGCGAGGGCGTGGGGCAGATCGTCTGGTCGCCGCTGGCCCAGGGCGTCCTCACCGGCAAGTACCTGCCGGGCGGTGCGGACGCGCCCGCCGACTCGCGGGCCAAAGGCCCTGAGGGTTCGCGAGATGAGCTGGCTCCTGCGCGACGAGGTGCTCGAGCCGGTGCAGACCTACGCCACGCTGTGCCGCGAGGCGGGCTATACGCCGGCGTCGGTGGCGCTGGCCTGGGTGCTGCTCAATCAGAACGTGAGCAGCGCCATCGTCGGCGCCAGCCGCCCCGAGCAGATCGCCGAGAACGTCAAGGCGCTCGACGTCGTGCTGGAACCGGACTTCGTCGAGGCGATGGAGGAGGCGCTGGCACCGACGACCTTGTCCGACCCGGGTTTCACCTTCAGCCCGGCGAGCCGAAACGAGATGTGAACGACCGCACCTCCAACGTGGAGTGCGTCCGGTGCTCCTCGAAGACCCGGGTATAGCCCGTGTGTGCGATGCGCCAACCTCCGCCGGTCAACAGGTAGCGGTCGTCGTAGAAGGCGGTCCCGCCGATCTCGACGTCGGCCGCCGGCACGATGACGCGGTCCTGCAGGTACCAGGTCCCGGTGGCCGTGATGTCCGACGTGAACGAGATCTCGGGGTGGTGACCGTGGTGCTCGGTCACGATGCCCCGGTCCCCCAGGACGCTCTCGAGCCAGCGGACGATGGCCACCCGGCCCTCGAGCACGGTCTTGCCGTCCTCGTAGGCGGCGGTGGCGTCGTCGGTCAGCAGTGCGCCCAGCTCGTCGAACTGCTTGAGGTCCAGCGTGCGGAAGTAGGCGTACTTGAGGCGCCGTATGGCTTCGAGCTCGACCGCGCTGTCCATGCCCGTTCCCCTTTCGTCCGTCACCCCGGGTCAGCCGGAGGCCGCGGCCAGGGTAGCGGCCGCCGGACTTGGCGGCCGCCGCCGGCGGCGGCCAGCATGCTTCCTGTGCCACCTGCCCCCGAGCGCCAGCGCATCGCCGCCTACGGCGTCGTGCCGCGACGAGACGGCCGCCTGCTGCTGGCCCGGGCCTCGTCCTCCCTCACCCTGCGGGGGCGCTGGTTCCTCCCGGGCGGTGGCGTCGACCACGGGGAGGACCCGAGGGAGTCGGTGCGGCGCGAGATCGAGGAGGAGTCCGGACTCGACGTGACCATCGGTTCGCTCCTCGACGTGCTGTCCGACGTGCGGACGATCCCCGACGGCACCAGCCTGCACACGGTGCGACTCATCTATCGCGTCGACAGTCGTGGGCGGGCACGCTGCGGGCGGAGGTGGACGGCACGACCGACGCCGTGGCCTGGTTCACCCCCGACGAGCTGCGCGACCTCCCGTTGGCCCGCTACGTGCAGACCGTGGTGGACATGTTCCTGTGACGGCGGACGCGGCGCGCACCACGTCGTCATCATCGGCTGCGGCTTCGGCGGGCTCTTCGCCGCCCGGGCACTCAAGCACCAGCCGGTGCGCGTCACGCTGGTCGACCGCACCAACCACCACCTGTTCCAGCCGCTGCTCTACCAGGTGGCCACCGGCATCCTCTCGGAAGGGCAGATCGCGCCGGCCATCCGCGACGTGCTGCGCAACTACCAGTCGCTCGAGGTGGTCCTGGCCGAGGTGGAGGGCGTCGACGTCGACGCCCGCCAGGTCCACGCCGACGAGTTCGGCCAGCCCCTCACGATCGGCTACGACAGCCTCATCGTCGCCGGCGGTGCCGCCACGTCGTACTTCGGGCACGACGAGTTCCGGGAGTCGGCGTGCGGCATGAAGTCGCTCGACGACGCGCTGGAGCTGCGCGGCCAGATCTTCGGCGCCTTCGAGGAGGCCGAGGCCGAGGAGGACGACGACGCGCGACGCGCCCTCATGACGTTCGTCGTCGTCGGCGGCGGACCGACCGGCGTGGAGATGGCGGGGCAGCTGAGGGAGCTGTCACGCCGAGCCCTGCGGCGCAACTACCGGCGCATCGACCCGCAGTCCACCCGCGTCGTGCTGGTGGAAGGGACGGACCGCCTGGTGGGCACGATGGGCCGGCGCCTGTCCGCACCTGACCGAGCGCGACCTCACCCGCATGGGGGTGGAGATCCACCTGGGCGCCATGGTCACCGGCATGGACGCGTACGCGGTGGAGATCACCAAGTCGGACGGCACCAAGGAGCGGATCCCGGCCGCCACCAAGGTGTGGGCCGCCGGGACGGGTGCCGCCGGGCTGGGCCGGGTCGTCGCCGAGGCGGCGGGCGCCGAGCTCGACAAGGCGGGGCGGGTGCGGGTCGAGTCCGACTGCTCGCTCCCCGGGCACCCCGAGGTCTTCGTGGTGGGCGACCTGATGGCCCTCGACGACCTGCCCGGCGTGGCCGAGGTGGCCATGCAGTCGGGGGCGCACGCCGCCGCGCACCATCGTGCGCCGTCTGGAGGGCGGCCGACCAAGGCCCTTCCGCTACCGCGACCTGGGCACCCTGGCCGTGATCTCGCGCTTCCGCGCCGTGGCCAAGATGGGTCCGTTGCGCAGTCGGGGGCTTCGGCGGCTGGCTCTCTGGCTGGTCGTCCACATCACCTTCCTCACCGGCTTCAAGAACCGGTTCGGTGCCCTGGCCCGCTGGGCGGTCAGCTTCGTGGGCCGCGGTCGCTACGAGCGGGCGCTGACCGGCCGCTGGGTGGCGGGCAGCATCGAGCACCCGTCCGAATCTGCGTAAGGTTCGGGTCGGAACCGTACACACGACGACCCGCGAGGGGACGACCCATGCCGATCACCGTGACGCCCATTGCGGGCCTGAGCGACCACATCAACGACATCCGGCTGCGCACGGCCCGGATCGTCAACGAGATGATCCTGCCCAACGAGTCGCTGCTCTGGGCCTCGCGCCGAGGCCAGGCGCCACCGACGAGGCGCGGGCCGAGGCCAAGGTGCTGCGCCAGGAGGTACAGGACGACGGTCAAGGCCGAGGGGCTGTGGGCGCCCCACCTGCCCCCCGAGTACGGCGGCATGGGCATCGACTTCATGGCCCACGCCTACATGAACGAGATCCTGGCCTACGCCGTCGGCGCGGCGTCACTCTTCGGCGTGGTGGCGCCCAACTCGGGCAACCAGACGATCCTGGTCAAGTACGGCACCGAGGAGCAGAAGCGCAAGTGGCTGCTCCCCCTGGTCGAGGGCACCATGCAGTCGGGCTTCTCCATGACCGAGCCCGAGAACGCCGGGTCGGACCCGCGCTCCATCCAGACCACGGCCGTCCGCGAGGGCGACGAGTGGGTCATCAACGGGCACAAGTGGTTCACCTCCAACGGTCTGGCGGCCGACTTCTTCATCGTCATGTGCCGGGCCAAGGAGTCCAAGGACGACGAGGGACCCGGGCCGCATGGTCCAGATCATCGTGCCCACCTCGACCCCGGGCGTGCATCATCGTGCGCGGCATCGGGATCTGGGGCGCCTCGTCTCGGACCACTGCGAGGTGCGCTACGACAACGTGCGGGTCCCGGTCGACAACGCCCTGGGCCAGGTGGGCGACGGCCACCGCGCCGCCCAGGACCGGCTCGGCGCCGGCCGCATCTTCCACTGCATGAACTCGGTGGGCCAGATGTGGCGCGCCTTCGACCTCATGGTCGAGCGCCTGCTCGACGCGCGAGGTGCACGGCGGGCTGCTCAAGGACAAGCAGTTCATGCAGGGCTTCGTGGCCGACAGCTACATGGACCTGCAGTCGGCCCGGCTCATGACCATCCACGCCGCCGAGAAGGTGGACGAGGGCGACCCCCAGGCCCGCACCGAGATCAGCGCCATCAAGGTGTTCGTGCCGGCCGCCTACAGCCGCGTGGTCGACCGGGCCATTCAGGTGTGGGGCGCGGCCGGCGTGACCAGCGACCTGCCGCTGGCCCAGATGTACCTCGGCGCCCGCACGCTGCGCCTGGCCGACGGCCCCGACGAGGTGCACCGCATCCTCATCGCCAAGAACGTCCTCCACCACTACGAGAAGGGCGAGAGCTGGGACTTCGCCGGATGACGGCGCCGTGACTGGAGGCGGGCCCGGGCGTCTCCGTCTTCGCCGACGGGCTCTTCGCCGGCCGGGTGGCCGTGGTCACCGGGGGCGGCACCGGGCTCGGGCGTGAGGTGGCGCACGCCTTCGCCCGCTCGGGCGGCCAGGTCGTGATCGCCGGGCGGACCGCGGCCGCCCTCGACGAGGTGGCGGCGTCCATCGCCGCGGACGGCGGCCGCTGCCTGGCCGTCCCCACCAACATCCGGGAGCCCGAGCAGGTCGACGGCCCTGTGCGACACCGTCTACGACCGCTTCGGCCGCGTCGACTGCCTGGTCAACAACGCCGGCGGGCAGTTCCCGGCCCTGCCCAGCGCCATCAGCGACAACGGCTGGCGCTCGGTCGTGGACCTGAACCTGAACGGGACCTGGAACATGACGAGTCGCTTCATGGCCCCGATGGCCGAGGCCGGATCCGGTTCCATCGTGAACGTCGTCCACACGTTCTCCTTCGACCGCGGCGCGCCCATGTTCGTCCACTCCGGCGCGGCGCGAGCCGGCGTGGTGAACATGGTCAAGACCCTGGCCCCGTACCTGATGCGGCGCGGCGTGACCATCAACGCCTTCGCCCCCGGCGTCTTCTCCACGCCCGGCATGGTGGCCTCCGAGCTCGCGACGGTCGGCCGCACCGAGGAGGCGTTCACCGACGAGCTGGTGGCCGAGGGCACGACGGTCCGCCTGGGCACGGTCGGACGAGATGGCGGCCATGGTGCTCTACCTGTGCTCCCCCGCCGCCCGCTACGTGTGCGGCGCCACCATCATCGCCGACGGCGCCTCCATGCAGACCAACTGGCGTCGCTGTTCCCCGAGGACGAGATGTAGTCAGGCGTCCGGTCACACCCCCAGGCCCGGCGGGCGTGGCACGCTCAGCCCCGCGACGCGGCGCGGTGGCGGGCAGAGGTGACGGGTCCATGGTGGCCGGCGCGGTGCGGGCCAGCACCGCGACGGCGACGCACATGGTGGCGAAGCGCGAGCGAGGCCAGGGTGAGCCGGGGCACGCTCTCGGTGAACGTCTCGGCGAAGACCAGACGCTCAGGCCGATGCTGACGATCGGGTCGACGATCACGATGAACGGCTGCGACATGCTCGAGGGGCCCGACGTGCAGCGCGGCCTGGTTCAGCAGTTCCGCCGCCAGCCCGGCCACGGCCAGCGCGTAGATGGGCCAGTGGGTGAACATGCCGCCCACCCCGAACTGGGTGAGCGAGTCGGTCATCGCCTTGATGAAGGCGGCCACGAGCGCCCACAGGACCGACGTGGCCGCCCCGAGCAGCGCGGCCCGGCGGGCGGGTGAGCCCCGCAGCCGAGAACAGGCCCAGGATGGCCGGCCGCCCCGCCGGTCGCCACGGTGGCCCGAACCAGGCCAGCTGGTCGGGGTCGGCGTTGCCGCCGCTGGGCTCGGACACGGCGATGAAGAGGGCGAGCGAGCCACAGGTGACGGCCGCCGCCCACCAGGTGACGCCGCGGATCTCTGGCGGATCCAGACCCGCCGCAGCACGAGGGCGAAGACCAGCTCGGTGACGAGCAGAGGCTGCACCACGGACATCAGGCCGTTGTGCAGCGCCAGGGCCTGGAACACGAACGCTCCGGCCAGCGCCACCCAGCCGAAGAGCCAGAGCGGGTTGGCCAGCAGGTAGCGCACGAAGCGCCAGCCCTTGGAGTGGCCGGGGTCGCCGATGCTGGCGATGTGCTGCGTGACGACGTTGAGGGCGTTGCAGAACGCGGCCACGAGCGCGAAGAGGACCGGCACGGGTCATTGCGGTCGCTGGTCCCGCGGCCGCTGCCGCGAGCCGACGGGTCAGCCGGCGGCGACTCGGGCCGTGCACACCCACCCGAGCTCGTACGCGCGCACGTCGACGTCGGCGAAGCCGGCCGCGGCCGAGCCGGCGCGCCAGGTCGTCCGGGTCGATCGGGTTGTAGGTGTCGTCCTCGTGGAAGGCGGCCGTCGCCCTCGCTGTAGACGCCGTCGGCGGCCACGAGCACGCCGCCCGGGCACCAGCACCCGGGCCAGCTCGGCGAAGACGCGGTCCTGCTCGTCCGCCGGCGCGATGTGGTGGAGCATGTGGAACGAGGCCGCCCCGGTGAACCGGTCGTCGGGGAACTCGAGCGCCGCGGCGTCGCCGACGACGACGTCGACGTTGTCGCGCCGCCAGCCGCTCGGCCAGCGCGCCGCCAGCCCCTCGTCGACCTCGACCGCGGTGAGGTGCGCGGTCATGGTGCGCAGCACGTCGGTGGTGAAGCCCGGGCCCGGGCCGATCTCGATGGCGTCGTCGCCGAGCTCCACGCCGCGCAGCGCCACCGGCAGGATCGTCTCGTGCACCAGTCGGCGCCAGTCCTCGCTGGCGCAGTACTCCATGTGGGCGGCGTTCACGGCGTGGCGCTCAGCCCGGCGCCTGGACCTGGTACTCGTCCTTCCACCAGCGCGCCGCGTCGGACCTCGTCGGGGTCGGTGCGCAGCGTCGGGTCCTGGCCCAGGTCGGCCGGCGTCGGCCCGATGCGCTCGGCGATCGGGCCGCAACGCGTCGAGGTCGAAGCCGTAGCAGCGGGCCGCCGTCTCGCCCAGCAGCTTGCGGGCGTCCTCCACGGGGATGCCGCCGAAGTCGCCGCGCAGGCGCTCCTGGGTGTGCGGCCAGGTGCCCTCGGGGTGCGGGTAGTCGGTCCCCCACATGACGACGTCGCAGCCCAGCACGTGGCGGCGGCGGATCTCCTCCTTGGACATGGTGGACGCGCCGATGAAGATGTTCTCGCCGAAGTAGTCCGAGGGGAGCTTGGAGATCTTCCCCTTCAGCAGCGCCGCCATCTTCTTGGTCGTGTGCCCGCCGCCCATGTACTGGTCCCACTTCCACATCATGTCGGCGGCCCAGTAGGCGGCCGCCTCGGTCACCACGTACTTCAGCCGCGGGAAGCGCTCGAAGACGCCCGAGAAGAGCAGGTGCCACATGGGGCGGGCCGCCCACCACACCACCTCGGCCAGGTAGATGCCGATGTTGTCGTTGTACTCGTCCTGCGGGCGCCTCGCCCGAGTGCGTGTGCACCGGGAAGCCGGCCGCCTGGCAGGCCGCCCAGACCGGGTCGTAGTCGGGGTGGTTGTAGGGCACGCAGGTCGTGCCACATCGTCGGCACCATGATCCCGCGGATGCCCGGCTGCGCGGCCAGCCACTCGATCTCGGCCACCGAGCGCTCGACCCCGTGGGTGATCGGCACCAGCGCGATGCCGCCGTGGCGCTCGCGGGCTGCGGGCGCACATCTCGGCCAGGAAGCGGTTGTGGGCCCGGGCGCCGGCGAAGGCCAGCTCGGGGTCGGTGATGTCGCCGGCGGACAGGCCGGCGCCGAAGGGCGGCGAGGCCATGCCGGTGATGGCGTCGGCGTCGGCGAACATGACCTCGGCCGTCACGCCGTCGGCGTCGAGCTCCTTGTCGCGCTGCTCGATGTCCCAGGCGCCGCGCAGGCCCTCTTCGTTCTCGGTCTCCCAGCCCATGATGTAGTCGTAATTCATCTGCAGCGCCTGGTCGCGGTTGGGCGTGCCGCTCGGCCAGGTACTCGTCGAACTGCGCGTGGTACGTCGGCGTCGAGGTAGGGCCGGTACCCCTCGCAGGGCAGGCCGGCGTGGGCGTCGGCGGAGATGATGACGTAGCGGTCGCTCATCGCTTCGCCCCCAGCACCGAGAGGTCGTCGTAGCGCTGGTGGATGAAGGGCTCGAGGCCGGCGCGCGGCACCGGGCCGATGACCCGGCCGACCTGGGTGGAGGCCCGCTCCGTCCAGTTCAGGTCGACCATGCGGCGGACGACCAGGTCGGCCACCGGGTCGAGCGGCGCCTCCTTGAGGATGAGCTCGCCCTCGATCGTCTCGTGCACGCCGCGTCCGCTCGGTCTTCTCGCCGTAGACGAGCAAGCGGGTCCTGGTCGAGCACGCCCGGCTGCCTCGCACGAGGGCGACAGCTTGAACCAGAAGTCGGTCTTCTCCAGCTCGTAGTTCTCCCGGGTCCCGGTGATGCGGCCCGTCGATCTCGCAGATGACGGAGCCCATGCGGGCGATGCGGGCCGAGACGCGGTCGCCGTCGCGCTGCACCTCCACCTCGGCCAGCTTCTTGGGCTCGCCGTTGATCTCGCGGCCGCCGATGAGGGACTGCTCGGTCGTCATGGGCATGAAGATCGGGTACTCGCCCAGGCGGTCCTCGTGGCGGGCCTGGACGCCGATCCAGCCGGCCCCGAAGACGGGCAGCCCGGGCATCTCGACCCGGGTGATGGTGATGCGCACCAGCGGCTCGGGACCGGGCTCGAGCGGCGGCGGCAGGACGGCGGCGACGATCTCGGGATCGGTCTCGTAGACGGCCGTCACCGCCTCGGACCAGATGTCGGCCTTCTTGGCCTCGATCTCCCGGTTCACCTGCTCGGCGCGGGCGCCGTAGCGGACACGTTGTCATGGTCCCTCCCTTGTGCTCACCACGCCCGCAGGATCTGCGTGGGGTCGAATGCGTTGCAGGTCGTCTGGGTCGGCCAGTCCTCCGGGGGCAAGCGGCTGCGCCACGTCGGACACCAGCGGGCCGATGCGGTCGCCGATCGGGCGCAGCCGGTCGAGGTCGAAGCCGTAGAACGACGGCCGCCGTCGACTCGACCATGGCGCGCACGTCGGGCTCGGCGTAGTCGGCGAAGGCCACGCGCAGGGCCTCGGTGGTGTAGGGGTAGCTCCCCTCCGAGTGGGGGTAGTCGGCGCCCCACATGACGTGCTCGATCGCCGAGGTCGCGGCACAGCGGCGCCTCGCTCGGGCGCAGGAAGCTGGCGCCGATCCAGAAGTTGCGGGCGAAGTACTCCGACGGGCGTCATCGTCATCTTGGCGGCGCGCGGCGCCGAAGAAGTTGGCCTCGGCCGCGTTGGGCAGTCGTCATGCGGCCGTAGAACCAGTCGAGGGTCTCGAGGCCCCGGGGCAGCCAGGCCACGCCCTGCTCGGTGACGGCGAAGCGCAGGGTCGGGTGGCGCTCGAGCACGCCGGAGAAGATGAGGTGCCACACCGAGCGGTGGCTGAACCAGGGGATCTCGATCAGCATCATCGCCCGCGCCGCCTCGTGCTCGCCGTAGTCGGGCAGCGCGCTGCCGCCGTGGATGTTGATCGGCACGTCGAGCTCGGCGCACAGCCGCCACAGCGGCTCGTAGTGGTCCTCCCACAGCGGGCGGCAGGTGCGAGTTGGGCGGGATGGACGGCAGCAGGATCCCGCCGAACGGCGGTCGAAGGTCTCGGCGGCCCAGCGCACCTCGGCCAGCGCGTCGTCCATGTCGTTGGCGAAGACCTGGACGATGCCGGCCCGCCGGCCCGGCGTGGCGGCGCAGAAGTCGGCCAGCCAGCGGTTGTGGGCCTGGACGCCGGCCCAGCGGCGCTCGTAGTCCTCGGGCGTCGGGGGCAGCGCGACCAGGTTGCCCTCGGCGAAGAAGGGCGGGACCGTGTTGGGGAAGAGGACCTCGGCCGCGATGCCGTCGGACTCCGTCTCGGCCAGCCGGCGGTCGCTGTCCCAGCTGCGGTAGGCGATGGGCGCGAGGAGGTCGGCGTAGGGGTTCACGTACTCGGCGGCCCAGGCGTCGAACTCGTCGTGCCAGCGGCTGGCCAGGTAGGGCCGGTAGTCCTGGATGTCGCCGCCCGCGTGCCCGTCGGCCGAGACGACGGTGTAGCGCGCCGGTGCGGCGTCGGTCATGGCCATCAGCTCAGCGCGGCCGGCGGGAGCCGGCCCTCCGCGATGGCGTCGGCCCGGCGGTGCAGCATGGCGGCGCACTCGTCGAGCCCGTGGCCGATGACGAAGTCGCCGCGCTTGACGCCCTCGACGCAGAAGCGCCCGAGCTCGCGCAGGTCCATGACCTCGACCGGACGCCCGGCCGCCTCGAGCTGGGCCTTGAACTCCTCGAACGTCGTGCCCGGGCGCGGGCGGGCGCGGCTTGACCGGGCCAGGGCGGCGGGCCGGTTGCGCTGCGCCGTCCACAGCCCGGTGTCGAGCAGGCCCGCCCGAGGGGTAGAAGACGGCGGCCCGCACGTCGGTGCCGGCGGCCGATCAGCTGGTGCGCCAGGGCCTCGGTCAGGCAGGAGATGGCGGCCTTGCTCGAGGCGTAGACCGAGGCGTAGGGCACCGGCGCGATGCCGCCGTCCATGCTCGAGGTGTTGACCACGACGCCGGGCTCGCCCGACTCGATCATGCGCGGGACGAAGGACAGCATGCCGTTGGCCACGCCGAAGACGTTGACCGAGAAGCACCAGGCCCAGTCGTTGGCTCTCCTGCTCCCAGGGCCGGCCGCCGCCGCCCGAGGTGACGCCGGCGTTGTTGAAGAGGAGGTGGCAGGCGCCCTCGTGTGGCGAAGACGTCGGCGGCCAGCGCCTCGACCGAGTCGGCCGAGGAGACGTCGGTGACGCACGCCGCGCACCTGGCCCGCGTCGGCCAGCTCCTTGACCGCGACGTCGAGGACCGCGCTCCTCCACGTCGGCGATGACGACGCGCGCCCCCTCCTCGAGCAGGGCCTCGACGATGCCGCGCCCGATGCCGGCGGCTCCGCCGGTGACCACGGCCACCTTGCCGTTCAGGTCGTCCACTCCGTCGCCCCCAGTCGCTGGCCCCCGTCCGCGGCCCACCATATCCGGATCTGATGGGTCGTCAGTTCGGCGACCAGCCCAGCACACCGGCGATATGGCGTTGTGCGAAGGGCGCGCGAGTGCGGCCTCGTCTTCGAAGGGGATGCACGTCTGCGGCAGCAGGGCCATGGAGAGGGTCAGTCGGGCCAGCATCTCGGCCACCTGCTCGGTGTCGCGGTCGGCCACGCCGTCGCGGTGGCCAGCCGGCGGATGAACTCGACCAGGTAGGCGCGGCCCAGATCGAGGACCGGACCGGCGTGGACGGTGAGCAGCGGCAGGAGGACCTCGGGCTCGGTGGCCAGGAGCCGCTGCAGCAGCGCGTTGGTCCGCAGCTGGCGCATGCAGGCGACCGAGAGGGCCACGATCTGCTCCTCGGCCGGCGCCGCCGGGTCGACCTCGGCATCGACCCGCTCGACCAGCCGCACGGCCTCCCGGAGGCCGACGGCCCAGACGACCTGGTCCTTGCCGGCGAAGCGGCGGTACAAGGTGGCCGGGCTGAGGCCGCTGCGACGGGCGATCTCGCCCATGCTGGTCCGCCGGATCCCGAAGTCCAAGAAGGCATCGAGGGCGGCGTCGAGCACCCGCGCCTGATCGGGGTCGTCGGGCACGCCTTGGTGCAGCAGCTCCACGACGGACATGGCGGGAGCCGTCATGCGGCACCCCGGGCGGCGAGGCGCCGGGCCGCTCGACGCGCCTGGGCGCCCATCGGGTAGTGCACCAGCCGGTCGGGCAGCGGGGCGGTGCCGGCCCGCATCAGCACGACCGCTGCCTGCAGCCGGCGACGGTCGGCCATGGTCCAGTGCAGCCCGAGGCGCTGACGCAGAGCGGCCGGCAGCGTGCCCACGGTGACGTCGTGCAGGAAGGACCCTCCGAGCGGGCGGAGCGCGCGCCACAGACGGGCGCCGGGAAGAATCGCCCCGGCGGCGGCTCGACCCCCTTCAGCTCCAGGCTGGCCAGAACGGTGCGCACCGTCGGGTTGTCGGCCAGCGTGGTCGACACCATGTCGCGCACGTAGGCACGGAAGGCGTCCAGGTCGGGTGGCATGCGATCGGGGCGGACACCGAGTACGAGCCCGGCCTGACGCCACTCGGCGTAGAGCTGCTCGCGCTCGTCGCGGGTGAACGACGGGCCGAACCAGCGCATGCCGGCCAGGATGGTGTCGAAGTTGGACAGATGGACCCAGGCGTAGGTGTCGGGGTCCAGCGCGCTGTAGGGCTCCCCGTCGAAGCCGGTGCCCCGGATGGTGCGGTGGAGCCGGCGCAGGCGTTCGGCCTCCCTGACGCGCGGCCGGGCCGCCGAACAGCTGCACCTGCAGTGAGCGCAGGGTGCGGTCGAGCCGGCCCCAGGGATCGCGGGTGAAGTCGGAGAAGTCGCGCACCCCTGCCCCGACCACCGGATGTGCGGTCTGCAACACGAGGGCCCGTCCCGCCACCAGCAGCCCCGTGCGCGGAAAGCCCATCTGCCAAACCAGTGAGTCGGGACCTAGCGGCGCCGGTCCCGACGCCGGCGCGGTGGGTGGTTGAGAGTCTGAGAGATTCATTGCACTATTCTCTCAAATACCACCTCACGAGGTCAAAACCGGTCTGAGCGCCACCTGTGTAACCGACACCACGCTGTAGCGTCCTCATCCACGAGTGCACAAGTTCTTCGATATTGGAGGTCTCACCGTGAGGCAGCGTCGTACGTTCATGGGTTTGTCCATCGGGGTCATCGGGGTCGCGCTGACCCTCGTCCCCATGAGCGCCGCTTCGGCGCACAGCAGCCACAAGCCCAAGCACCATCACTCCAGTGGCAAGTCCAATGGCACCAAGTCCAACAGCAAGGGATCGAACCCGAGCGCCTCCATGTGCCAGGACATCAAGAACGAGGAGAGCGGCAACTCGGCGGTCGGGGCGAACGTGGAGAAGGCCATCTCGTCGGGCAACTTCGCCACGGCCAAGCAGGCCCTGCTCAACTCCTACAATACCGATCTCAAAAGTGTCAGCACGGCACTGGCGGCGATCAAGTCGGCGCCGGCCAACGTGCAGTCCGCCTTCAAGAACCTGCTGAGCTACGTGCAGCAGATCAAGACGGACATCGAGAACACGTCGAGCCTCCAAGGCCTGATCACCAGCTTCGAGTCATTGGGCCAGAACACGCAGCTCGCCGCCGATGGCACCACCATCTCCAACTGGGCGACGTCGGTGTGCGGCAGCTCGATCCTGCCGACCACCACGACGAGCAGCCTGCCCTAGCGGCAGCGCCCGGCGAGCCGGAGTCCGCTCCGTGCCAGAGAGCCACCCGAGCTCCGCGTCCAGCGGCCCGACGAGGCGGCGCCGCTGGACGAGATGGCCATGGCGCGGGCATGGCTGCAGCACCTGCGCGACAGCGCCATCTTCAAGCTCGAGGGGCTCACCGCCGACCAGCTGCGCTGGAGGCCGGCCCCGACGGCCAACTCGCTGGGTGTGATCGGGGTCCATCTCGGCTACGCCGAGCGGCTGTGGCTCCGCGCCATCGTCGCCGGTGAGCCGATGGACATGGGCTGGCGGTCCCACATGTTCGAATTACCCGATGGGTGGGGCGTCGACAAGGTGGTGGCCTTCTACCGGGGCGAGTCGGCGCTGGCCGACGCCGTGCTCGACCGCGCCACCTCCTGGGACGCACCCTCAGCCGGCCACTTCCGACCGACCACGACACGCTGGGCCGTGTTCCACCTCATCGAGGAGACGGCCCGGCACGTCGGGCACATGGACATCACGCGGGAGCTGCTCGACGGGAGCGTGGGGCGGTGAGCGTGACGGGTTCTCCATCAGTCCGACCGGGTGGCCGACGGTGCCGGTCAGGTTGGCCGTCAGCGTGGATCGGCCGGAGCGAGCCGATCCGGTGCCGACACCTACCTGAGCTCGGCTTGCCGCGATCCTGGTAGGCGCAGCGAGCGGTACCGTGAAATCAGCTTGGGCGCCCCCGCACCGGGCACGACCGGTGTCAAGGGCGGGGCGCAGGAGGTCGAGAAGAACGACCATGGACGTGCAGGCTGACCAGGTGGAGCTTGGGCCCGACCCGCAGGGGACGGCTGCCGCCAACCGGCCGGGCCGCGGTCAGGGCCGCCTGTTCTCCGATTCCGTCGACACCGTCACCTCGTTCGCCGACACTGACCAGCTGCCCGTGGTGCGCCCGGCGCGGACCCGCGGGAGTAGCGGGGCCCGCATGCTCCGGGTTGCCGTCGTCGTGGTGGCCCTGGCCGTGGTCGCCGCAGGCGCCGCGTTGGGTCTGGTCAAGGCGGGGGTGATCGGATCGAGCTCGGGCTCGGGGAGCCCGGCCAAGACGGCCTCCCACCACCACACCGTGGCCGCGCCGCCGGCCAAGGGCCCGTTCATCATCCAGACGGCCACCGGAGTCGACACGGCCACGTACAGCGTCCCCGTGCCGGCCTACGCGGTCACCGTCACCACCACGACCGGGCGCTCGTGGGTCAGCATCGGGGCGGCGGGCCAGCATCCGGTGTTCGCCGGCATCTTGAACCCCGACTCCTCCCAGCACGAGGTCATGCTCGGGCCATCGGAGATCGACGTCGGTGCCGGGGGCACGTCGGTCACCATCACCTCAGGGAAACGCTCGACCACGTTGAAGCCGCTGGCGGCGCCGTTCACCTACCAGTTCACGACGGGCCACTGACCGGACGAGCCGCCCGGGAGCGGCGATGCGACCAGGTCCACCTCGTTCACGCCTGACCGCCACCGCTGTCTCGCTGCGTGTCGATGGTCAGTCAATGTCCGGTACAACGGTTACCCGGACATTCCTGTGACGTAGAGCGTTGTCTCTCCGCGCCCCCTCTTCGCATCCCGAGCCCGCTCGGCGACCCGGGCCACTCGAGTCGCTTCCACCGGACCCCGTTCGTTCCTAGGGATCCAGACTGAATGGCGGATACTCGTCGTGCAACAGCAGGAGGTACGAACTCACCCGAAGCTGCCACCGGAACACGCCAATGCAGAAAGTCTTCAGTGACGGGTTCCATTGCCCGGTGAACAGGGCGATGAACCACGAGATGATGAGACAGATTTCGTTGGCGATGTTGAGGAGCCAGAGCACGATGAACTGCGGGATGCAGAGGATGATCCGCACCAGCACGGTGACCCGGTTGCGCTCGCCACTCACAGGCGAGAAGTTCAACCCCGCCGGGTAGCCACCCGGATCGGCGAAGCCTTGCGGGATCGGCACAAAGGGTGGATACGGCTCGGCCCACTCGAAGAGGCCGGTGATCACTCGCCACTGATAGCGAATGACACCGGCGATGAACACACTCAGGCTCTCGGGTGCGGTGCCGGTGAACACGATGGAGAACCAGCACACGATGGCCGCGAGGAAGGCCACAATGCTGAGGATGTACGCCCAGATGAATTGTGGGATGAAGATCAGCCAGTTGGTCAGGACCTTGACCGGCGGAATCTTCGCAGGCCCCTGCGGGACCTCGACAGTCAACGGATAGGTGCCCGGCATAAGGGACTCCCTTCGTTCGCTTCCTTGCCGGCACCATAGCCCGAAGACGTCGCCGGCGACGGATCCCCCTCGCCGCTATCTCACTGACGAATGGATGTGTGACCGGTGCGTGACGCCAGCACGACAGACCGTGACTGCGCCGATCGACGCACTGGAGATCCTGAGCGGTTCGGTCAGAGTCAGGTCATTGAATGACTGCCGACACTACGAGCACCCGCTGGTCGACCCGCAGCTCCCGCACACGTAGCACGAGCCGGCCCGCTGCATGGTGTTGCCGCAGTTGTAGCAGAGCGGCGCGTCGAGCTGCTCGGCCCGGGCCATCGGCTGCGCACGCCGCCGGCCGCCGTCCGACCGCCGGCGCCACCCGACCACCGTCGGTCCCCGGCCCGAACCGCACCGCCTGCCAGCCCGTCGTCGACCAGGCCGACCGACGGCGTCGCCATCTCCTCGACGCCGGGCAGCGTCGGCTGCGTGCGCTCCTGGGTGGAGAGGATGCCGAGCTCGGTCCGCTCCTCCACCGAGAGGTAGTCGAGCGCGAGCCGGCGGAAGATGTAGTCGATCAGGCTGGTGGCGATGCGCAGCTCGGGGTCGTCGGTGATGCCCGCCGGCTCGAACTTCATGTTGGCGTACTTGCGCACGAAGGTGGCCAGCGGCACGCTGGTGCTGCAGTCCCAGGCTGAGCGAGATGGAGAAGGCGTCCATGATCCCGGCCAGGGTCGACCCCTGCTTGGAGACCTTGATGAACACCTCGCCCGGACGGCCGTCCTCGTACTCGCCCACCGTCACGTAGCCCTCGCAGTCGGCCACCCGGAACGAGAACGTCTTCGAGTTGCGCTTGCGGGGCAGGCGCTCGCGCACCGCGCCCACCACGAGCGGCTCGAGCCGTCCGCTGCTGCTCGTGCACCAGCGCCGCCTCGAGCTCGGCGATGCGGGCCGCCAGCGCGCGGTCCTTGGCCTCGGCCTGCCGACCCGGCCGGCGCCATGTCGCCACCCTCGACTGACCGCAGCCTCTCCTTCTTGGTCGTCGACAGCGGCTGGGCCACCTTGCAGTTGTCGCGGTAGATGGCCACCGCCTTGATGCCCAGGCGCCAGGCGTCGATGTGCAGCTGCTCCACGTCCTCGACCGTGACGTCCTCGGGCATGTTGACCGTCTTGGAGATGGCGCCGCTGATGAAGGGCTGCACCGCCCCCATCATGCGGATGTGGCCCGAGTAGTGGATGGTGTTGTCGCCCATGGAGCAGGCGAACACGGCCAGGTGCTCGGGGGCCAGGTGCGGCGCGCCGACGATCGACATGTGCTCGTTGATGTAGGCCACGATGTCCTCGGCCTGCTCGGGCCCGTAGCCCAGCTTGGCCAGCGCCCGCGGCACCGTCTGGTTGACGATCGACATCGTGCCGCCGCCGACCAGCTTCTTGGTCTTGACCAGCCCGAGGTCGGGCTCGACCCCGGTGGTGTCACAGTCCATCAGCAGGCCGATCGTGTTGTGGCTGACGAACCCGTTGGCGACGTAGGTCACGTTGCTCGGGTACCGAGAGGTCGATAGGTGAACTCGTCGTCGCCCAGCTCCGCCGACTGCACGGTGTCGTAGAAGAACCCGAGCAGGTGCCCGAGCTCGGCGTCACCCGTCCGTCGAAGAGCTCGGTCGCGATGCGCCGGCTCACCCGGCCCCGGGCCTGCTCCATCAGGAGGACCCTGCGCAGCCGGTCGTTGACCGGAGCCAGGCGGTCGATGAGATCGCGCGTGAGCGGCACGTAGTCCTTCCGGGCCGTCTGGGCGACGCGACTCGGTCGGCCACATGAACGCCAGCGTTCTTGCGATCACCCATGAAGCCGATCTGCGTCGAGCCAGCGCTGCCGAGTACGAGGCATTGAGCGTGCGCAGCGTGGCCAGCGGTGACGTACCCCAGCTCGTGCCGCCGACGCGGTCCTTGACCGAGAGCGTCGCCGGGAACCCGAGGGCCAGCAGCATCGTCTGGACGTCGCGCACCAGCTGCAGCGACGTGTTCTTCAGCGTCGGGTACCCGGCGCTCGTGTCGCCGTCCGCCTCGTAGAGGCCGCGCAGGAAGGCGGCATAGACCTCACGGTCGTTGGCGTGGAGCACGGCGTTGGGAATGTGCGCCGTGTACCCCTTCCCTGTGTGCCCTTCGACTGGCGGGTGCTTGGCGAAACCGCAGGCCTCCCACCACAGGGCCAGGCGCACCGAGTCGATGCGCACTTCGGCGTAACCCTGCTTCGGCGTGACCTTGGCCGGTACGCCGAAGCACTCCTTGGACAGGCTGCTCCAAGCGCTCCACGACGTCGAAGTCCGAATCGGCGACGCAGAAGCGCAGCCCCCGGCTGTGCAAGGAACCGTCGCCCATGAAGTAGCCGACCAGCTCGGCCAGCTCCGCCGTCATCCGCCGCGGCACCTGCATGTGGTGCTCGCCCGTCCAGTACGCGTCGGCCAGAGGAGGCAGGGCCACGTGCCTGCGGCTCGCCCACCAGCGAGCCCAGTGCCATCGGGACCAGCTCACCCGGCTTGACGTCACCGAAGCGGCGCCACACCCACTCACCCGACTCTGGCTCGACCACCTTGATCCGGTGCGTCGCCGTACCCCTGCACACGGTGTCCCCGTGCGGTCTCCACGGTCACGACGGCCTCGGACCCGTTGACGTAGAACTTCGTGGCCTGCTGCGGGCCCGTCGTCGGTGGCGACCTCGGTCTCGAGATCCTGCCATTGCGCTCCGTCCGGATCGCCCAGCGAGCCCAGGCGCACCAGGCCACGGCTGGTCGACACGAGCGTTCCGCCGACGAGGCAGCCCGTCGGCGCCAGCACCGACGCCTGCGAGTTGCGCACGCCGTAGACCTCGGCCAGCTCGACCGCCTGGTCCCACGACTCCTGCGCCGCCGAGAGCAGCTCGGGCGGCACGACGTCCTCGTCGATGCGGGCCGCCTCGGCCTGGTGCATGCGCAGCACGTTGAGCATCGGCTCGGCGTTCTCGTGGTAGCCGGCGAACGGCCCCATGCGCGCCGCGGTGCGGGCCGACGTGGCGTAGGCGTGCCCGGTCAGCAGCGCCGTGATGGCGGCCGCCCAGGCCCGCCCGGCGTCGGAGTCGTAGGGCAGGCCCTGGGCCATCAGCAGCGCGCCCAGGTTGGCGTAGCCGATGCCGAGCTGGCGGAAGGCCCGCGTCGTCTCGCCGATCTTCTCGGTCGGGTAGTCGGCGTTGCCGACGATGATCTCCTGGCCGGTGAACACGACCGCCACCGCCGCCTTGAAGCCCTCGACGTCGAACTCGTCGTTGTCGTCGAGGAACGTCAGCAAATTCATGGAGGCCAGATTGCAGGCTGAGTTGTCGAGGTGAACGTACTCGCTGCAATTGCGCACAACTACCCCATTTACCACGTACGAGTGGTTGCGCGGCTCGGTCAGGTTGTAGGTCAGCTCGACGCCGTCGTTGGTGCGCTCGAGCAGGTGCGCCGTGGTGCGCGCCGAAGTAGGGGCCCTGGGAGCGTCGACCACGATGCTGCGCAGCAATGCTGCCTTGCGGCTCAGCGAGAAGCCGATGTGCTGGGCGAAGCGTGACGATCGACTCCGACGTGATGCGAAGGTCGTACGCCGCGGAGTGGCCGTACCGTCTTCGTCTCGCCTGCCTTGTTGGTGTACGCGAACGATCCCTCCGCCGCAGCGCCGAGCGTGGTCTGGTAGAGACGGCTCATGATGCCGAACGTGCTGAGCAGCGTCTGCACGCCCCGCAGCAGTTCCGGCGAGGACGAGCCCAGACCGACGTAGCTGCTCCTCCGTGCCCGTGGTACGCTGACCACACACCCGTCGGCGTCGTAGAGCCCACGCAGGAACGCCGCCACCATCTCGGCCGGCGCCCGCTCAATCGACCACGGCACCGTCTTCTCGGGACCCTTGACCGACTTCACCCCGAGCGCCTCGATGAACCGCTTGAAGGCGCGCCGGGCCAGGCGCAGCTGCGCCGTGCCGTTGGCCTGCTCGGACAGCTTGATCGGGCGCTCGCAGTTGACCCAGTCGAGCAGCTCGGCGTGCCGGGGCAGGATCTCCTCGCGGTCCTCCTGGCTCCCGTAGATGGCGGCCACGGTCGTCCCCGAGGTCGAGCCGTCGCCGACGAGCCAGCCCAGGTAGTGCGCGAACTCCTCCGACCACATCTCGGGGAAGCGCAGGGGCATGTCCGTGGTCACCCTTCGTCCAGTAGTCGGCCGGATCCGACGACACCGGCAGACCCAGGTCGGCGTCCACCGCCGGCGCCTCCAGGTCGAGCAGCTTGACCTCGTCCTGGAAGATGAGGTGGCGAGCCTCGACGTAGCCGCGGTTGGTCGTGAAGATCTTGTGCGCCGGGGTGCAGCGCAGCTCGACCCCGTTGTCGAGGCGCAGCCGCACGATGTCGTTGTAGCCCGTGATCATGAAGGCCTCGGGCGAGGTGATCCAGCATCTGCTCGCGACGGCTCGTCCGGGTTCGTGGCGTCGTGGGTGTAGATCCCGAACGTCTCACCCTCGTTGGCCCGTCGAACAGCTCGGAGAACGGGATCAGGCCCTTGTCCGTGTGCACCTTGGCCGACCCGGGGAAGCACGGGTTGCTTCCGTTGATCCGCCCCGTCTTCGGCGCCGTGTGCCAGCGGTTGATCGTGGTGTCGTACTGCAGGCCCGGGTCGGCGCACTCCCAGGCCGAGTGGGCGATCTGGCGGAAGAGGTCGCGGGCCGGCACCGTGCGCACGACCGAACCGTCGGTGCGGGCCGTCAGGTTCCAGTCGCGCCCGTCGAGCACGGCCTCCATGAACTCGTCGGTCACCCGCACCGAGTTGTTGGCGTTCTGGTACTGCGTCGAGTGGCTGTCCGCGCCGTCGAGGTCCATGTCGAAGCCGGCGTCGCGCAGGACGCGGGCCTTGCGCTCCTCGATCGCCTTGCACCAGATGAAGTCCTCGACGTCGGGGTGGTCGGCGTCGAGGATGACCATCTTGGCGGCGCGCCGCGTCTTGCCGCCGGACTTGATCGTGCCGGCCGACGCGTCGGCGCCCCGCATGAAGCTGACCGGGCCCGAAGCCGTGCCGCCGCCCTTGAGCAGCTCGTGCGAGGAGCGGATCCGCGACAGGTTGACGCCGGCGCCCGAGCCGCCCTTGAAGATGACGCCCTCCTCGGTGTACCAGTTGAGGATCGAGTCCATCGTGTCCTCGACCGACGAGGATGAAGCACGCCGAGCCCTGCTGCGGCACGCCGTGCACGCCGATGTTGAACCACACCGGCGAGTTGAACGCCGCCTTCTGGTGGATGATGAGGTACTTCAGCTCGTGGTTGAAGATCTGGGCCTCGTCGTCGTCGACGAAGTAGCCGTCCTTGATCCCCCACGCCGTCAGCGTGTCGGCCACCCGGTCGGCCACCTGCGGAGCGACCACTCGCGCTCGTCGGTGCCGAGCGTGCCGCGGAAGTACTTCTGCGCCAGGATGTTGGTGGCGTTCACGCTCCACGACTCGGGCACCTCGACGCCCAGCTGCTCGAAGGCGACCGTCCCGTCCCGGTAGTTCGTGATGCGGGCGTCACGCCGCTCCCAACGGACCTCGTCGTAGGGGTGCACGCCTTCGGTGGTGAAGTGCCGGCGGATGCCGATCTCGGATCGCTGGGGGGCGATGGCCATGGCGCTGAGGTCCTCCTGCTTGCCTCGGGGTGGTTTCGGGTTCGGGTCGTTCGCTGCCGTGCTGCTGTGCCGCTTGCTCGGCGCCGACACCCCACCCCCTCCTACCATCGGGTGGCGTCTCACGGCGCGTCCTCCGATCAGGCGCCCGGGCGAGGGCGAAAATCCCCTAACCACAACATATAGTGGTCGCCCCTCCCCCGAGACACGAGATGCTGTGGTCATTACAGCACTGTAGTTACGTCCTTGTCAACGAAATGGGCGCACCATCCATGCAGGTCACGGGCCGTTCGCGATGATTTGCGCGACGGACCCACCCGAGCACCCGGTCCACGACGCTCGATATCCCGCGACCGCGACCGGTTAGCATCGACCTGCCATGGCCAACGTCGTCGCCATCGACGCCGGCACCACCGGCGTGCGGGCCCTGGTCGTCGACGAGCGAGGCCCGGGTGGCCGACGTGGCCTACCGGGAGCTCACCCAGCACTTCCCCCGGCCGGGCTGGGTCGAGCACGACCCGGCCGAGATCTGGGAGGCCGTCCGGGCCACCCTGGCCGAGGTCGGGGCCCGCCTGGCCGGCCGGGCGAAACCGTGGCCGCCATCGGCATCACCAACCAGCGCGAGACCCTCGTCGCCTTCGACCGCTCGACCGGGCAGCCGCTGCACCGCGCCATCGTGTGGCAGGACCGCCGCACCGCGCCCCTCTGCGCGCGAGCTCACCGAGGCCGGCCACCTCCCCTTCGTGCGGGCCACGCACCGGCCTCGTGCTCGATCCGTATTTCAGCGCCACCAAGGCGGCCTGGCTCCTGCGAGCACGGCGACCTCGCCCTCGCCGCCGACGACCCGAACCTGTCGTTCTGCACCGTCGACTCCTGGGTGCTGTGGAACCTCACCGGCGGGCCCGACGGCGGCATCTACGCCACCGACCCCTCCAACGCCAGCCGCACCTTGCTCTTCGACACGGCCCACGCTCGCCTGGTCCCCCGAGCTGTGCGACCTCTTCGGCGTCCCCCGCACACCCTGCCCGAGGTGCGCCCCTCGGCCGGCCGCTTCGGCACCGCCGCGCTCGCCGACCTCGGTGCCGCCGCCGCGTCGTGCTCGACGGCGTCGCCGTCTCGGGCGTCCTGGGCGACCAGCAGGCCGCGCTGTTCGGCCAGGCCTGCTTCGAGCCCGGGATGGTCAAGGTCACCTACGGCACCGGCAGCTTCGTGCTGGCCAACGCCGGCGCCGAGCGCCCGCCCGCGCCCGACGGCCTCACCGTCAGCTGCGCCTGGGACCTCGGCGACCCACGCGCCGCAGCACGGCCGCGTCGCCTACGCGCTCGAGGGATCGGCCTTCGTCTCGGGCGCCGCCATCCAGTGGCTGCGCGACGGGCTCGGCATCATCGACGAGGCGGCCGAGGTCGGTCCGCTCGCCGCGTCGGTCCCCGACAGCGGCGGCGTCACCTTCGTCCCCGCGCTCACCGGACTCGGCAGCCCGCAGTGGGACCCGACGGCGCGCGGCATCGTCACCGGCATCACCCGCGGCGCCGGCCGCGCCCAGCTGGCCCGGGCCTGCGTCGAGGCGATGGCCTTCCAGGTGCGCGACATGACCGATGCCATGGCCGCCGCCTCTGCCTCACCCACTCTCCGCGCTGCGGGCGGACGGGGGCGCCGCCGCCATGGACCTCCTCCTCGAACTGCAGGCCGAGCAGAGCCGCATGCCCGTGGCCCGCCCACGCTCGCCGAGTCGACCGCGCTCGGCGCCGCCACCGTGGCCGGCCTGGCCGAGGGGGTGTGGTCCTCGCTGGACGAGCTGGCGGCGCGCTGGCAGGCCGACGCCGTCTTCGAGCCGCAGCTGCCGGTGCGAGCTCACCGACGCCGTCCATGCCGTCTGGCTCCGCGCCGTGGAGAAGTCCATGGGCTGGGCCGACCCGGATCCAGGGTCGTAACCCGGGCCCGCGGCGTCAGATCCCGTGTCTCACGCGGGAAACCTGCGAGCCGGCGCTGCTTTGGCCCTACCACCACACAACTACAGCAGGCAGAATAACCCTTGGGTGCCCCGATTGCGCATGCGGACTGCAGCTGCCGCAACAAGGACCCCAGGGAGTGCAACGTGGTACGTCGCGACACCAGTCTTCGAGGTGCAGCACGCGGTTCCCTTCGGCGAGCGGCGGGGAGCGTCTGCGTCGTCGCCGCCAGCCTGGTGGTGGTCGCGGGGACCACGATCGCGTTCGACGGGTCCTCGGTCGTGCTGGGCAGCCCGCCGCCGACGCAGACGTTGAGCTGTAACAACAGCTGGACCGGCAACGCGCCCACGGCCGACTGGGGCTCGACCGCCAACTGGACCGCTGGGGTGCCGAACAGCACCACCTCCGATGTGTGCATCTTGGGTAACGCGACGATCCTCCTCGACGCGTCGTTCTCCATCGGCGAGCTCACGGTCACGGCCGGCAGCAACCTCGCCATCGGCCTCGGCGGCTCTGACACGACGACGGGGAGCTTGAGCGTATCGTCGGGACTGGAGAACGACGGATCCCTGACGGTGGGCCCGTCCGGGACGTCGGATCAAGCCGGGCTGACCCTAGACGGACCGATCACCAACACCGGCTCCCTCACCGTGGACGGCATCGTGGACATCGGCAGCAGCAGCACTGTCTCCACCGAGGTGTCCAATGACGGCACCATCGGAGTCGGCCCCGGTGGCCTGATCAACGTGAGCGGGCCGTCGACGATCACGAACGAGCCGGATGGGCTCCTGGCCTTCGGTATCGACGGTCCGGCGAGCTCGTTTGCCGCCTATGGGCGAATCACCAACGGCAACCTCTCACTCGCCGGGAGCGCGGACCCGGTGTACGAAAACGGCTTCACGCCGTCACCCGGCGCTGAGTACGTCGTCGTCACGGGAACGTCCACCGGAACCTTCTCGTCCGTCCTGCACGACGCCACGGCCGACTATTCCCACCCGGGGGAGGTCGGGTTGACCGGCGGGGCTCCCGCCACGGTTACGACGACGAGCGTCACCAGTTCGGTCACCGCAGATCCGAGCTACGGGCAGGCGGTGCAGCTCACGGCCACGGTGATCCCAGTGTCGGGCTCAAACCCGACCGGGTCCGTCTCCTTCGCCACCGGCAACCTCCTCCTCGGCAGCTCGGCGGTGACGACCAGCGCGGCGGGTGTCACGAGCGCCGCGTTGAACGTCGCGACGCTGCCGGTCGGATCCGATTCGATCACAGCGACCTATAGCGGTGACGTCGTATTCGGCACCAGCACGTCACCGGTCTTGACCGAGCTCGTCAATCCGGATCCGACGTTCGTCACGATTACGCCCTCTTCCTCCAGTCCCGAGCCCGGCCAACCGGTCACCGACACGGCCACCGTGTCGCTCGTCAATCTGGGCGTTTCGACGCCGACCGGCACGGTCTCGTTCACCGACAATGGGAGCCCGCTCACCGGTTGCCAGTCCCTCGGCCTGCCCGCACTCGGCCCACTCCAAGCCAGCTGCACCGAGACCTACGGTTCGGACGGCACGCACTCCATCGTCGCCAACTACAGCGGCGACGCCGACGTCACGGCCTCGACGGGAAGCCTGGCTGAGACCGTGTTACCCATGTCCACCACGACAACCGTCGTGCCATCACCGTCCGCGTCGACGTTTGGTCAGAGCGTGACGCTCACGGCAACCGTGGCCCCGACATCAGGGACCGACAACCCCGATGGAACCGTCACCTTCATTTGCAACGGGATCGCGCTCGGTTCCTCGACCGTGTCGACCACCGGTGGGGTTTCGTCGGCCAGCATGCTCGTCACGACGCTGCCCCTGGGTTCCGCCGCTATTACGGCCTCGTACGGCGGCGACACGGACTTCCTGGCGAGTACGTCTGTCAGTGCGGCGTCGGTCACGGTGAGCCAGGCGCCAACCACCCTCGGGCTCCTTTCTTCGGACGCTCCCTCCGCGGCCGGGCAGTCGGTGACCCTCACCGCTGTGGTCTTCCCGACCACGGGATCCGGGGAGACGGGCACCGTCACCTTCTTCGACCAGGGCACCGCGATCGGCACGAGCACGGTCTCGACCGGGCAGGCCACGCTCACCGTCTCCAGCCTGCCGGCGGGCGACGATTCCATCACCGCTCGGTACACCGGGGACGGCAACTTCAAGGGCAGTTCCAGCATGGCCCCGCTCAGCCAAGTGGTGGGCCAGACCTGACCGAGGTTCATCAGAGTCCGCCCCCCTGAGCTGGACTCTCGTTCTCGTGTGGGGTTGGAACTGCCAAGCGGTGCGTCGCGAGAAATAAAGCAAGGAAATCCTTGTTATATTTACCCAGAGGAGCGGACCCGCCGCTCGGAAGGGTGGGCAGCCATGAGCGTGGCGATCGTGACAGGGGCATCTCGGGGACTCGGGGAGGCGCTGGCCGGCGGGCTGGCTCGGCGGGCTGGTCGGTGGTGATCGACGCCCGGGACGACACGGCGCTCCAGGACGACGGCCGAGCGCATCCGGACCGCGGCGGCGCCCGGAGCGCGGGTGGTCGCCATCGCCGGCGACATCACCGAGGAAGATCACCGCCACGACCTCACCGCGGCCGCCTTCGAGCTGGGTGGGCTCGACCTCGCTCGTCAACAACGCCGGCACGCTGGGGGCCGCGCCACTACCTCTCGCTCTCCGACTACCCGTTGGGCGAGCTGCGCGTCGCCTTCGAGGTGAACGTGGTCGCCCCCCTCGGGCTCGATCCAGGACGCCCTCCCGCTGCTGCTCGACGCGACCCACCCGCGTCTGCTCAACATCACCTCCGACGCCGCGGTCGAGGCCTACGAGGGCTGGGGCGGCTACGGCGCCGGCAAGGCGGCGCTCGAGCAGCTCGGCGCGGTCCTGGCGGCCGAGTTGCCCCGCGCTCACGGTGTGGTCGGTCGACCCCGGCGACCTGCGCACCGCCATGCACCAGGCGGCCTTCCCGGGCGAGGACATCTCCGACCGTCCCGAGCCGGCCAGCGTCGTACCCGCCTTCCTCGACCTCATCGGCAGCGAGCGGCCGAGCGGCCGCTACCGGGCCGCCGAGCTCGTCGCCGGAGCGGGGCGCGCCGGCATGAGCGCCCTCACGGACGAGGCGCCGGCACCGCCTGCCCGAGCTGCACCCGCTCTCCTTCGCGCTGCCGCCCGAGCTCGAGGCGCCGTCGCCTCCCGAGAGCCGCGGCATGACCCGCGACGCCGTGCGCATGATGGTGGCCACCAAGCACGACGGCGCCATCGTCCACTCCCACTTCTCCGAGCTGCCCCGCTTCCTCGACGAGGGCGACCTGGTCGTCATCAACACCTCGGGGACGCTGGCCGCCGAGCTCGACGGCACCGCGCCCGATGGCTCGCACGTCCAGGTCCACCTCTCGACCCGGCTGCCGGCGGGCCTCTGGACGGTCGAGGTCCGCCGCGACGGGCAGGCCTACCTGGGCGCGTCCGCCGGCGACATCATCCGCGCTGCCCGACGGCGGCCGGGTCGACCTCCTGGCGTCGCCTACTCGCCCGGCCCCGGCGGAGTCGGCGTGCGGCTCTGGGTCTCGCCGGCTCGAGACGCCCGAGCGCCTGCACAGCTACCTGGCCCGCTACGGACGCCCCATCCGCTACGGCTACGTCCGGGGCAACTACCCGATCTCCGCCTACCAGAACGTCTACGCCACCGAGCCCGGCTCGGCCGAGATGCCGAGCGCCGGTCGGCCCTTCACCCCCGAGGTGCTGACCCGCCTGGTCGCCAAGGGCGTCGGCGTGGCGCCGCTTCTGCTGCACACCGGCGTGGCGTCGCTCGAGGCCAGCGAGCCGCCCTACGCCGAGTACTTCCGGGTCTCGCTGGCCACGGCGCATCGCATCAACGACACCCGGCGCTCGGCTGGACGCGTCATCGCCATCGGCACCACCGTGGTCCGCGCCCTCGAGTCCGTCGTCGACGAACATGGGCACGTGCACCCGAGCGAGGGCTGGACCGAGACCGTCGTGTCGCCCGAACGACCCGGTGCGTTCCATCGACGGGTTCCTCACCGGATGGCACGAGCCCGAGGCGTCGCACCTGGCCATGCTCGAGGCCATCGCCGGGCGGCCGCTGCTCGAGGCCTCCTACGCCGCCGCGCTGGCGGAGGGCTACCTGTGGCACGAGTTCGGCGACGTCCACCTGATCCTGCCGTGACACCGGACCCCGCCGCCATCACCGAGACGCCGGCTCGTCGGACCGAGCACGCCCGACGAGTCGCCGCTCCAGCAGCTGCCGACGACCCGGCGGGCCATCCTCAACCTGCATCAAGCGACAGGGGCCGCTCGACGCATCGCGCCGTGGCCGCGGCGCTCTCGCTCACCCCGGCCGCCATCCGGCTGCAGCTGACCCGCCTCGAAGAGGACGGGCTGCTGAGCCACCACGACGACGTGCCGACCGGGCGCGCGACGGGGCCGGCCGCGCCACGTCTACGAGCTGACGTCGGCCGCCGAGGCGCTCTACCCCAAGCGCTACGGCGACCTCACGACCGAGCTCCTCGGGCTACCTCGGCGGCCCGGACGCGGCCCAGGTCGACGAGCTCTTCGAGCAGCGCCGTCAGCGCCGGGTGGCCGGCGCGCTCCCGCGCACGGCCGACCTGCCCTTCGACGAGCAGGTCGCCGCGCTCACGGCCATCCTCGACGAGGACGGCTACCTGGCCGAGGCCGAGCGGCTGCCCGACGGCAGCTGGCGCATCACCGAGCACAACTGCGCCATCCTCACCGTCGCCCACGGCTTCTCGCAGGCCTGCACGAGCGAGCTGGCGTTCATCCGCGACGCGCTGCCGGGGGCCACGGTGCGGCGGGTGGCCCACCTCATGGACGGCGCGCACGTGTGCGCCTACGTCGTCAGCCCGCCGGCGTCGTCGAGTCCGCCGCCCGGATCTCGAGGACGGACACGCCGTCCACCTCGTGGATCTCGTCTGCAGCAGCTCGATCAGGTGTGCCCGCCGATCTCGACCACGAACTCGTCGACGGCGCTGGCCGCCGTCGCGCTCGAGGATGTTGATGGCCACGATGTCGCCGCCGACGGCCCCGATCCGGCTGGCCACCAGGCCGAGGGCGCCGGGCCGGTCGGGCAGGGCGATGCGGACGACGTAGCCAGCCATGACCGAGACGTTAGGCGGTCAATGTGAACTGCCTGTTTCAGAACTGCTTACGGATCGTCTGGCGGTCGCGAGCATTCGCTCAGGCAGCAGCCGCGCTCGCGCGTGAGGGCACGTACTCGTCGACGTACTCGCGCTCGGACAGCCGGGCGATCTCGTGCATCAGCCGGTCGGTGAAGGCCCGGCACTGGGTGTGGTCGTGGTTCTCGAGCGGGTCGTCGGGGTTCTCGGGCGGGTCCATCTGCATCGGGTGCGCCGAAGCGGATGGTCACCGTCTTGAACGGCCGCATGAAGTTGGAGTTGACCGGCTGCACGTCGACCGTGCCGATGACGCCGACGGGGATCACCGGCACCCCGCACTCGCGTGACAGCCGGGTCACCCCGGTGCGGCCCTTGTGCACGTACTCGTCGAGCGTGCGGGTGCCCTCGGGGTAGAGCCCGAGGAGGCGGCCCTTGCCCAGCACGTCGGTGCGCGCCGTCTCGAGCGCCCGCTCCGACGCGCTGCCCCCGCCGCGCCGGATCGGGATCTGCCCGGCGGCCCGGAAGAACCAGGCCGTCTTCCACGAGTCGAAGTACTCGGCCTTGGCCAGGAACGTCACCTTGCGCGCGTCACCACGAGGGGGATGAAGAAGGAGTCGCAGAAGGACTGGTGGTTGGCCGCCAGCACGGCCGGGCCGTGCTCGGGGATGTTCTCCCGGCCCTCCACCTTCACCCGGAACAGCACGAAGAAGATCGGGGTCAGGACCGCCTTGAGCACCCAGTACGTCACGGGTCCAAGGTAGCCCCGGCGATCCGGCCGCCGCGCCGGGAGTCGCGGCTGTGCTGAACTGCGGTCCGGATCCCGTCGGCGCGAGGAGGATGCACCGTGACGAGCGAGACCCTGACCGCCGAGCCGTTCCTCTCGGGCCTGTTCTTCGGCGAGTGCCCGCGCTGGCACGACGGCCGGCTGTGGTACTCGGACTTCTTCGACCACGCCGTGTTCTCGGTGTCGCCCGACGGCGAGCGCCGGGTCGAGGTGGACTTCGACGGCGAGCCCGGCGGGCCTGGGCTGGCTCCCCGACGGGCGGCTGCTCTTCAACTCCCGCCTCGACCGCGCCGATCATGCGCGCGAGGAGCCCGACGGGACGCTCGTCGCGCCACGGCGACCTCAGACCCTGGGCGACCTGGCACGCCAACGACATGGTGGTGGCCGCCAACGGCCAGGCCTACGCCGGCAACTTCGGCTTCGACCTCGACGGCCTCTACGACGGCACGCTCGACGCCGAGCGCCATCGCGCCGGCCTCGCTCGTGCGGGTCGACCCCGACGGCACCAGCTGCGAGGCGGCCGCCGACCTCGCCTTCCCCAACGGCACCGTCATCACCGACGACGGCGCGACGCTGATCATCGCCGAGAGCATCGGCGGCCGCCTCACCGCGTTCGACCGCGCCGCGGACGGCACGCTGACCAACCGGCGGGAGTGGGCCGCCCTGCCACGGCGTCGCCCCCGACGGCATCTGCCTGTGCGCCGACGGCTCGGTGTGGGTGGCCAACGCGCTCGGCGCCCGAGTGCGTCCGGGTGGCCGAGGGCGGCGAGGTCCTCGAGCGCGTCGTCACCTCCATGAACTGCTTCGCCTGCATGCTCGGCGACGAGGACCGCCGGACCCTCTACCTGGTCACCGCGCTCGACAGCGACGCCGCCAAGGCGCGGGCGGCCCGCAACGGCGCCATCGAGAAGGTGCGGACGACCGTGCCCGGCGCCGGCCTGCCCTGAGCCGGCGACGCGCGTCAGCCCAGCTTGGTCGAGCGCGCCGCGCAGGTTGCGCACGGCCTGGCCGATGCGCTGCTCGTTCTCGATGAGGGCGAAGCGCACGTGGCCGTCGCCGCCGGGGCCGAACCCGACGCCGGGCGAGGTGGCGACGTCGGCCTCGCTGACCAGGTACTTGGAGAACTCCAGCGAGCCCATCTCCCGGTAGGGCTCCGGGATCGGGGCCCAGACGAACATCGTCCCCTTGGGCGGCACCAGGTGCCAGCCGATGCGGTTGAGCCCGTCGCAGAGCGCGTCGCGCCGTGACCGGTAGATCTGCGTTGATCTCCTTGGGGTAGTCCGGCGCCTCGTTCATGGCCACGATGGCGGCGATCTGGATGGGCTGGAACGTCCCGTAGTCGAGGTAGGTCTTGAGCTTGGTCAGCGCCTGGACGATCTCGCGCGTTGCCCACCACGAAGCCGACGCGCCAGCCGGCCATGGAGAACGACTTGGTCATCGTGTAGATCTCGACCGCCACGTCCTTGGCGCCGGGCACCTGCAGGATGGACGGCGGCTCGTAGCCGTCGAAGCCGAGGTCGGCGTAGGCGAAGTCGTGCACCAGCACCACCTCGTGCTCGCGGGCGAAGGCGACGAGCCGCTCCATGAAGCGAGAGGTCGACGCAGGCGGTCGTCGGGTTGTGCGGGAACGAGAGCACGATCACCCGCGGCTTGGGCCACGACTCCTCCCAGGCGTGCATGAGCCCGTCGAAGAAGGCCTCGCCCGGGTCGGGCGCGTCGTCGGAGGCCGATCGCCGGGGCCCTGCAGCGGGACCTGGCGCACGTCGGCCCCGGCGAACAGCGGGCCCCAGATGTGGATCGGGTACGACGGCGAGGGCACCAGCGCGGTGTCGCCCGGGCCGACCAGCACCCACATGAGGTGCGAGAAGCCCTCCTTGGCCCCGATGGTCGTCACCACCTCGGTCTCGGGGTCGAGCTCGACGCCGAACTTGCGCTGGTAGAGGTCGGCGATCGGCGCTGCGCAGCTTGGGGATGCCCCGCGAGGCCGAGTAGCGGTGGTTGCGCGGGTTGTGGGCGGCCTCGGCCAGCTTGCTCACCGCCACGTCGGGCGAGGGCAGGTCGGGGTTCCCGAAGCCGAGGTCGATGACGTCGCGGCCGGCTCGCCGCGACGACGCCTTCAGGTCGTTGATGGTGGCGAAGACGTAGGGCGGCAGCCCGTTGATCCGGCGGAACTCCATCGGGGGAGTCTACGGCCCGGCCCGCGCCCTCACCGGACGATCGCTCGCACCGACGCGGCGCGCGCCGCGGCCACCAGCTCGTCGACGTCGACCGGCCAGCCGAAGACGGCCCAGCTGGCGCCGGCGTCGTGCGAGCGCCTGCACGCGTCTCGGCCAGCGGTCGGCGCGGCCGCCGGCGGCGGGCCGGCCCAGGTCACCTCGAGCGCCGTCGGGCCCGCGCCGCCCGCTCGGCCACCGAGCGCGGGGTCGGCGTCCCACACGTTGAGGGCGGCGCCGGCGGCCCGGGCCTCTTCGGTGCGCGCCGGCGCGCCCGCCGGCCACCCAGACCGTGAGCCCCGCGCCGACCAGGTCGCGGGCCAGCGTCGACCAGCTCGGCGCGGCGCTCGGCCGCCGGCGCGAAGGGGATCCCGTAGGCGCGGTTCTCCTCCTCGCTCAGCCGGTCGCCCGTGCCGAGCCCGGCGATCACCCGGCCCGGGCGCCAGGCGGCTCGAGGGCGGCGAACTGCGCGGCCAGCACCGCGTTGGGCACCAGGCCGACCCGCGCCACCAGCGTGCCGAGGAACGGGCCGCCGCCCGCGCCGCGTCGGCGGAGCGACCGGGCGCGCCAGCGCGCCGAGGATCGGGAACGGGCGCCAGCGCCGGGCGCTCGGGCTGGCCCATGGGCCAGATGTGGTCGTAGCAGAAGAGCGCCGTCGACGCCGGCGGCCACCGCCGCCGCCGCGGCGTCGAACGCGTCGTCGGGCGTGTCGCGGAACGTCGGGGAGCACGACGCCGGTCGCGGATCACCACGAGCCCGCCCTGGCGCGCCGCCGAGCGCCGCGCCCACCGCGCCGGCCCGCTCGCCGAAGGCGGCCGGCACGATCGCCGGCGACGCGGCCGGCGGTCGCCGCCCTCGACCAGCTCGGCGAAGGTGGCCCGGGCGGCGTCGACGAGCAGGTCGCCCGCCTGCACCACGCCGCCGCCGAGCACGAAGCACTCCGGGTCGAGCACGCAGGCCAGGTTGGCCAGGCCGAAGCCGACCCACCACCCGACCTCCTCGATGACCTGCCGCGCCGCCGGGTCGCCCGCCGGCGGCGGCGGCCGACACGTCCTCGCCCCGGACGCTCTCGGGGTCGCCGCCGGCCAGCGCTGCACCACCTCGTCCAGCCGCCCGGCCAGCGCCGCCTCGCGGGCCAGGACGCCCAGCCCGGCACCCGAGGCGTAGCGCTCCCAGCAGCCGCGGCGGCCGCACGGGCACGGCGGGCCCGGCCGGGTCGACC
This sequence comes from uncultured Acidimicrobiaceae bacterium, assembly GCA_963807775.1. Taxonomy (GTDB): domain Bacteria; phylum Actinomycetota; class Acidimicrobiia; order Acidimicrobiales; family RAAP-2; genus Bog-473. Next base: position 146,225 of record CAWECY010000003.1, read on the forward strand.
ACCATGTGGCCGATCTCGCCGGCGAAGCCCGGCCGAGCCCGACCTGGACGCGCCCGTCGACCACGATGCCGCCCCCGATGCCGGTGCCCAGGGTGACCATCACGACGTGGTCGGTAGCCCGCGGGCGGCGCCGAGGCGGTGCTCGGCCAGCACGGCGAAGTTGGCGTCGTTCTCGATCACGACGCTGCGACCGGGCAGCCGGTCGCCGATCAGCGCGGTCCAGTCGACGCCGTGCGCCTGGGGCAGGTTGGGCGCGAAGCAGAGGCGGCCGTGCCGGTCGACCATGCCGGGCGCGCCCACGCCGACCGGCCGGCGCCGCCGGCCCGCGCGCCGAGCGCGGCGTCGAGCTCGGCCACCACCTCGGCCACCGCCGTCGGCCACGTGGCTGCCCGACGATCGCGCGGGTCGCCGGTCGGGGTGGGGACGCGGGCCTCGGCGACGACGTCGTCGGCCGGCGCCGAGGGCGACGCCGAGGACCTTGGTCCCGCCGATGTCGATGCCGTAGGTCACGTCGGCGGCCGCCGGGCCCCCGTCACGGAGTCACGAGGTGGACTCGACCCGCGCCTTCAGCTCTCGCATGGCCGTCGCCATGATGCGGCTCGTGGCCCGCATCTTGATGAACCCCGGGATGGGCACGCGCAGCTCCGCCTCGAGGTGGTACGTGACGTCGGTGCCGCCGTCCTCGCCGGGGTCGAAGACGTAGCTGCCGTCCACTTGGTGGTGATGTCGCCCTGGGTCAGCTTCCAGGCCAGGACGTGCGGCGCCTCGGAGTAGTCGTAGGCCAGGGTATAGCTGGTGCTGCGGCCGAAGGCGGCGGCCCGGAAGGTGACCAGCAGCGGGCCGGCCCTGGTCGTCGCGCTCCTTGACCTCGACCTCCTTGATGTCGGCCGCCCACTCGGGGTACCGCTCGAGGTCGGCCGCGACGGCGAAGCACCGCTCGGGCGGTGCCGCCACCGACATGTGCTCTGTGGCTTGATCGGCCACCGGTCGCGTGCTTCCTCTCCTGCTCCGTGTCCGGCCGCCGCGTCGGGTCGCGGCGGTGCGTCAGACTGCCACTCCGGCCAGCGCCTCGGCCAGCCTAGAAGCGAGAACGTCGTTGTCGAAGGATTCCTGCACCCTGGCCCGGGCGGCCCGGCCCATGCGCCGGCGGCGGGTCGGGTCGGCCAGCAGGCTGCGCAGGGCCTCGGCCACCGCGCCCGGGATCCTCGGGCCGCTCGACCACGAGGCCGGTCACCCCGTCGAGCACCGCCTCGGCCGCCCCGCCGCTGTCCCCGGCGATCTGGGGCACGCCGGCCGCGGCCGCCTCGAGGAAGACGATGCCGAACCCCTCCTGCTCCAGGCCCAGCCAGCGGTTGCGGCAGGCCATGACGAAGACGTCGGCCGCGCCGAGGAGCGCCGGCCCGGTCCTCGTCGCTGACCCGGCCGAGCAGGCGGACGCGCGACCGGGCTGCGCGTCGGCCAGGCGCTCGAGGCGGTCGCAGCTCGCGGCCGCTCCCGGCGATGGCCACCACCAGGTCGGGGTAGGAGGGCGCCAGCCGCCCGGCCGCCTCGATGAGGACGTCCATGCCCTTGCGCGGGCACCAGGCGGCTCACGCTGACCACGAGCGGGCCGTCGGTCGGGCAGGCCGAGCCGGCGCCCGGGCGGCGCGGCGTTCCGCCGCCGTGCAGCGGGGCGATGGCCGGCCGTGTCGACGCCCGGGGGGATCTCGACCACCGGCGCCGTGAGGCCCGGCGCGGCACGGCAGCGCCTCGGCAGCCGGGTAGCCGCCGGCCGACACGATCGATGCTCGCGCCTCGCGAGCACGCGGGCCAGCGCGGCGCGTGCGCCGGGGATCCGGCCGGGCACCGTGACCTCGGCGCCGTGGAGGATGACGCCGTAGGGCACGCCGAGCTGTGGGCCCGAGCAGGCCGAGCGGGAGCGCAGGGTCGAGCAGGACGAGGTCGACCTCGTGTCTCCGGACGCACGCGCGCACTGCGCTCGAGCGCGACCGGCGTCGGGAAGAAGAGGATGCGCGCCGGGCACCCGCTCGATGCGGACGCCCCGCTCGGCCTGGGCGGCGTCGAACGCGGCGGCGCCGGCGTCGGACGACGCGGTGAGCACGACGTAGGAGGCCGGGTCGAGCCGGCGCCACAGCTCCCAGAGGTAGTTCTGGATGCCGCCGACCTTGGGAGGGAAGTCGTTGGTGACGAGCAGGTGGCGCTTCACCGAGCGCCCCGCCCGCACGCCGGCGGCGACGGTACAGGCCCGCGGCGGCGCGGCCCGCGGCGCTCAGCCCGCGCGTGCTGAAGCGCAGCGTCGGCACGAGGCCGGCGCGCTCGAGCATGCGCATGGCGCGTGCCTCGTCGGCGTCGATGACCACGGCGTCGTCGGGCTCGCGCCCGAGCAGGAAGCTGACGACGCAGTCGTCGCAGGCGTCGGTCTCCTGCAGCGCGCAGCAGTCGCAGTCGATGGTGAGCCCGCCCTCGGGCTCGGCGGTCGGTGTCCCTGGGATTCGGCATGACGTTGACCCTCTCTGTTCGGGCCGAGCATGACCGAGGGGTGTGACAGCGCACCGGGTCGGGCGCACCGGCATCGCCCGACGCGCCACGGCGCTAGTCACCGCCAGGGCGCGCGCGGCTACGCAGGGTCTGCTCGACACCCCAGGCCACGCTCTCGGTGCAGCACGGCGTCCGCGTCGGCCAGCACCAGGAACGGCGGGCCCGCCACCCGGTAGTCGAGCGAAGGCCTGGCTGCTCATCACGACCTCGACGCCGACCGGCGCGCCCGCGGCCAGCGCGGCGACGGCAGCGCGTCCTCGGCTTGGACGCCTGCGCTCGCGTCCTCGGGCCCACCGGGGCTCCTCGTGACGACGGCCAGCCGGGCCGCGCTCGCCGAGACCGGCCGTGCAGCTCGGCCAGGCCCTCCCACAGGTCCGGCAGCCGAGGCAGCCCGCCGAGAGGAACAGGAGCAGACACCGGCGCGGCGGCCTCCGCCACGTCGACCCGGCAGGGAACACCCGTCGGGCGTCACGCCGACGACGTCGCGCGGGCGCGTGCGCGGGTGGTCCGTCCGTAGGTCGGGATGGGGCGAAGCCGGCGCAGGATGTCGGCCGGCGGCTCGGTCACGCACCGTCGACGGCGCGCCCTCGAGCTCCTCGTCGGCGATCTCGACGACGCTGCGCCCGTGGCCGCACCAGCGGCACACCACCTCGTCGACCTGCGCGGCGAGAGCACCTCCTCGTCCTCGACCTCGAGGTCGCCGCCGACCGTGAAGTGGTAGAAGGCCTTGGTCTTCTGCGAGACGGTGACGTCGAAACGGGTGAGGTTGCCGCAGCCGTCGCAGCGGTATCGAGGCGGGGCCACGCCGTCCACGGTAGTCCGCCGCCCGGTGGCGCTTCGCTCTGCGTGCCTCGGGCGTCTAGGCCGAGCCGAGACCTCGCCGAACTGCACACTGTGACCGTGACGCCCGGCCCATGCCGCCGCCGACCGGAGGTGCCACGGCACGGGCCTGCTCCTCGGTCTCGAACACGGCGACCGCGAGGCCCGTGGCCGTCGTCGAGGCTGGATCCAGTACGCCCGCGACGAATCCCGGCGCCCGCCTTGACCGTCGGGAGCACGTGCTCCTCGAGGCCCTTCGTGGCCTCCGCCAGGTCGGTGATGTCGACGTGGACGACGAGCTGCGTGCATTGACCGTTCCTCCATTGTTTCGGTTCGCTGTCACCTGCAACGGAGTGCGATCTGGGCGCCGGTGCCGGGTAGTCCACGGGCTTCCGATGCGTCGGTGGCGGCGGCCGATGTTCGGCTCGGTCGCTCAGATGCGGTCGAGCAGCTCGCTCTTCTTGGCGGCGAACTCCTCCTCGGAGATGATGCCGCGCTGGCGGAGGTCGTCGAGCTCGATGAGCCGGTCGCGGATCTCGAAGGGGCGGCGTGCGCGCCTGCGGTGTGGCGGCTGCCCGGCTCAGGCGGCCGCGCTGGCGGTGCCGTCGGGTGCCGACGTCGGTGCCCGGTCTCGTCCGGTGCGGCGTGTACGCCGAACGGCGGCGTGTCGTGCTCGCCCGTCGGTCATCGTGGTCGTCCTGGTCGGTGCCGTCGTGCGAACGTCGGGTGCGGCTCGTGCGGCCGCATGTCGGACGGGATCTCCTCGCGTGCACCGCCGCCCACGATCTCGTTGATCTGCGAGTTGATGACGCGCTGAACGACAGCCGGCTTGCGCATGTACTCGAGCGTGAGCGAGTCGTCCTCACCCTGCACGTCGATGATGAGGCTGCCCGTGCCGAGCACCCGCTCGATGAGCGACTGGCGGATGTTGACCTCGGTGATGCGCTGGAGGCGCAGCTGGACCGTGTCGCGCCCGAGGATGCCCTGGCGCACGAGGATCCGGGTCGAAGTGAGGGCGACGTCGTAGGACTCCAGCGGACGAAGCGGCCGAGGAGCCACAGCCCGGGATCAGGGCGATGATGATGATCGGGTAGTTCGTCCAGCCGGGCGGGTTCTGCCACAGGATCAACAAGACGATGATGGCCGCCCATACCCCGATGGAACTGAAGAGCGGGCCGAAAAGGAAGATCCAATGCGGCTGCATCTCGGCCAGCAGCTCCTCGTCCTCGTTGAGGAACTTCCGAGGCAAGGCCATGGCGCCAGCAGTACCGGCGGTCGCGCGGCAGGTCTCGGGCCGTGCTGGCTGCCGCAGTGCCGGCTGCGGGCCGTAGGCGTGGCGCCGTGCCCTACATGCCGAGGTCGGAACCCGACGAGGTCAAGGCACGGATCGCCCGCGGGGAGGACGTGTTCCTCCTGGACGTCCGCGAGCCGGACGAGGTCGAGGCCTGGGCCTACCCGATCGGCATCAACATCCCTCTCGGCCAGCTCGGCGACCGACTCGACGAGGTGCCGCGGGACGTGACGATCGTGGTGGCCTGCCACGTCGGGCGGCCGATCGGCCAGCGGCGGCGCAGGCCCTGAGCGACGCCGGCTGGACGGCCGAGAACCTGACCGGCGGCGCCGTCGCCTGGGCGGCCGAGTGATTCCGAGCGCCTAGGCAGAACACCGAGCGTCACCGATGTCCGGCCGGCCAACGAGGGGGGGTCGAGGGCCTGAGGTCTGCCGTTCCATGAGCCCGACTCCGCCCACCTCGTCCGCGCTCTGTGCCGCCATGGCACGGCCGGCGAGGGTCAAGACGGGATGGGGTGTGGTTCGGTGGGAACGATCGTGCACCGGCTGTAACTCCGATGCTCGTAATCCGTCCGTGGATACACGATCGAGGGATCCTGCGAGTCGCACCCTCACAGACTGATAGGAGCATGAACTATGAGCGCCGAACGTGTTGCGTTGCTCTTCATGGCTATGGACGACGACGACGAGTTGCGTCGTCGGCTGGTGTCGGGGGACTTCACCGTCGAGGAGGCGGGAGAGTTGACGGAGTCCGAACGAGGACTGTTGTCCGAGGCCGCCACCGAGGAATTGCCCGATGTGACCGGTTACACCGTGGGCGGCCCGAAGGTGGAGTTCTGGGCTCCGGGCCGCTACGCCACGATCGACTACATCGGGCAGAACCTCTCCGACCCGTCGATCCAAGCCAGTTTCCTCAGCTTCCAAAACACCTCGGCCCTCGAAAGCACCGCCTGAGCGGCGCAGACCGACACCTCAACCAGCCCGCCCCTTTCCGTGCGATGGAAGCTCGTCGGTCACCCATCGTCCCCGAAGGTCCTCGAGCCACGGTGGCAGTTCGATCGCTGGATCGGGAAGAGCTTCGGCACCGCGCCGGGCCAGCAGGCGCTCGAACGATTCCGGATCGTCCCCCCAACCGCGGGGGTCACCCATCATGACTTCAAAGAGAACGGCCCCACTGGGCCCGGCCTCGAAGGGACCGAAAGCAGCTCCTTGAGGAAGCTCGATATGGGTGCCGACCGGACATCGCCGGTCGCCGCAGAAGATCTCCCCCTCCAGGACCATGACGACATGCGGGCTGAGATGACCGTGTCGCCTTTGGATGACACCAGGATCCCATTTGGAGTAAAGGGACAGATACAGCGGGTCCGCCGAGAAGGCCAGCCACTTCTCCCACACGGAGGCGACGGTGCCGTCGGCGAGCCGCACGGCGCGGACCTGCTGCCAAGGAACGTCTGGATCGTCGAGGTGGCGAAAGACCGGTTCGAGTCGGGACACTTTCGAACCATCCAAGTTGCTCAACCGACGACCTCCAGCTCGCTGCGCCTCAGGGTGCGAGAGCGCCAAAACGGCTCCTCCGTAGGGCTGGTGGGGATCGAACCCACGACCCAAGGATTATGAGTCCTCTGCTCTGACCACTGAGCTACAGCCCCGGGTGGTTTCTAGTCCATGTGGCCCCCCGGACCGTGCCCGCGTGCGCTGCGGTCGGGTGCGTGAGGCCCGTCTCGACCAGGGACTCTGGAGCACATGCGCCCCGGGCGGACCCCTGGCCGGTCTGCCGGCCCGGCATCATGGTGCCGTGCCGTCCCCCCTGCAGGCTCGCCGCGCCTCGTGACGAACACCGAGGAATCGACCGAGCCCGGCGATCCTTCGCTGGCACCCGCGGCGGAGGCCCAGGCCGAGTCGACATCGGCCTGGACGCAGTTCGGGCCGTGGTGCCTGGTCACCATCGCCGTCTTCTGGGGCCTGTGGGAGCTCCGGCCCGAGCTGCGGTCCGTGCCCTACCTCGACGACAGCTCCATCCACGAGCAGATGGTGCGCTTCGCGGCCGACCGCATCAAGAACGGGCACCTTCCGTTTACGAGCTGGTTCCCGTATCTCGGCCTCGGCTCACCGCAGTACCTGCACTACCAGAGCCTGCCCTCCGTCCTCTCGGGCCTCGTCGGCACGTTCGTCAATCCGGACACCGTGTTCCGGTGGTCCATGTACCTGCTGCTGGCGCTGTGGCCGCTGGCCGTGTACTGGTGTGGACGCCTCTTCGGCCTCAGCCGCTGGGCGGCCGCATCGGCGGCCGCCGTCTCCCCGCTCTTGGCCTCGGCCGCCGGCATCGGCTACGAGACCAAGGCCTACGTCTGGGTCGGCTACGGCGTGTGGACGCAGCTGTGGGCGATGTGGACGCTGCCGCTGGCCTGGGGCTACACCTATCGCGCCCTGTCGTCGCTGCGCGCCGTGTTCCCGGCCGTCCTGTTCATCATGCTGACGGTGGCGCTGCACTACGAGACGGGCTATCTGGCCATGGTGCCGCTCGTCGTCTGGCCGTTCCTCGTCCCCTCCGACTTGTGGCGGCGGTTGGGGCGCAGCGCGGTGATCGGGGGCGGCGCGCTGCTGGCGTCGGCCTGGGTCATCGTGCCGCTGCTGGCGCAGTCGCACTACGCGGCGCGCAACCAGATTCTGGAGGGCACCGGGCTCGAGAACGGCTACGGCGCCCGGCAGATCCTCAGCTGGCTCTTCAGCGGGCAGCTCTACGACTACGGGCGCTGGGCCGTCGTCACCGTCCTGGTGTTCGTGGGCATCGGCGTCTGCATCTGGCGCTGGCGCACCAACGTGGCCGGGCCGCGCGCTGGTGAGCATCTGGGTGGTCACGCTACTCATGACCTTCGGGCGCACCACGTGGGGCGTCCTCTACAAGATCGTGCCGGGCAGCAGCGACGTCTTCATCCGCCGCTTCCAAATGGGCGTGCAGCTGTCGGGCATCCTGCTGGCCGGCATCGGCATCGTGTTTCTGGGCCGGCTCGTGATCGACGGCCTCACGCTCCTGTTGCCGGAGGAGCGACGCGGCTGGGCGCGCCAGCCGGCGTGGCGAGGTGTCGTGGCCGGCCTCTGCATCGTGGGGCTGGTCGTGGTGCTGGCGCCGGCCTGGACGGCGCTCGACACCTACGACTCGCACAACGCGACGAACATCGGGCTGCAGGCCGATGCCGACGTGCTGCAGGAGCCGCAGCTCAACGCGCTGCTCAACTACGTCAAGGCCCACCCGCGCGGGTCGCGTCTACGCCGGCGCCCCGACCAACTGGGGCAACGACTTCCTGGTCGGCGCCGTGCCGGTCTTCAAGTATCTCGAGAACCAGGACGTCGACGAGGTGGGGTACACGCTGCGCACGGCCTCGCTCATGACCGACCCGGAGTACTTCTTCGACGACGCCAACCCGGGCGACTACCCGCTCTTCGGCATCGGCTACATCATCGTGCCCCCGTCCATGGCGCCGCCGGTCGACGCCGACAAGATCGGCTGTTCGGGCGACTACTGCCTCTGGGCCCTGCCCAACCCGGGCTACATCCACGTCTACGACACCACCGGCGTGCTCGACGCCACGCGGGCCGACGTCGGCACGCAGAGCGAGGAGCTGCTCGACTCGCCGCTGACCGACGAGCAGCGCGACCTGACCGTCGCCTTCAACGGCGGGCGGGCGGCCGCGCCCACGGCGACCGACGCCGAGGCGTTGACCGGTTCGCCGGGCCACGTCGTGGTCCAGTCGGCCGACCTGGCCAACGGCGAGGCGCCAGCGCGGTGGTCCAGACGAACCGCCGGGCCACGGTGGTCCTGAGCGCCTCTTACGACCCCGGCTGGCAGGCCACGGTCGACGGGCGCCCCGTCCCGACCATCATGGTGGCGCCGGCGCTGGTCGGTGTCGTCGTCGGGCCGGGCGTGCACACGGTGGTCTTCCAATACGGCGGCTTCGGGGCGTACCCCTTCCTCTTCGTGCTGGCGTTGGTCACCCTGGTTGCGCTGTTGGCCGTGCCACCTTTGTGGCGCCGCTTCCGGCGTGACCGGCATGAGGCGCCCGAGGTGGCCTCCGGGGGCGTTGAGTAGATTCGCCTGATGATGACCGGCGCGGAGTCACTCTCGTCGGCCGGGGCGCAGCCCGAGGACGTCGTCGTCCGCTTCCTGCGGGCGCTGGCCAGCTTCGAGCTGGACGAGGCACTCGACCTGGTGACCGACGACCTCGAGTACATCAACGTCTCGCTGCCCACGGTGCACGGGCGGGACCGCCTGGAGGCGATCGCCCGGCCCGTGCTGCGACCGGGGCGGATGGGCTTCAACGTCCACTTCAACCACGTGGCGGCCGAGGGCGACGTGGTCATCACCGACCGCATCGACGAGCTCAACTTCCGCCGCTTCGCCGCCCGCTTCTGGGTCTACGGGCGCTTCGTGGTGCGCGACGGCCGCATCGCCGTGTGGCGCGACTCGTTCGACTGGCTCGACGTCACGATCGGGAACCTGCGTGGCCTGCTCGGCCTGCTGGACCCGACGCTCAACCGGAGGATGCCGACGGACTGACGACTGCGCGGAGCCGGACGCCGCCGTGCGGCGGCTACTGCAGGTAACCCTCGACGGTGCCCGCCGACCGCTCGTGCGCCTCGTCGGGATCCCGGCCGGCCTGGCGCTTGGCCCGGCGCTGGCGCAGCACGTCCCACAGCTGGTCCAAGGTGAGCTCGAGGTCCTGCTTGCGCCGGCGCTCGTCGTCGTTCAGCCCCTCGCCGACGTGTGCCTCCTCCAGCTGCTGCTCCTCCGCGGCCAGCTCGCCGATCCGCGCCACGATCTCCTGGTCGTCCATCACGCTCCGATCACGGTTTCCGGCACGCCAGTCTGCCCGCGCTCAGGCCGCCGCGCCCAGCTCGCCCTCGTCGCCGGTGGCGGCGGGGGCGGCCGGGGCGTCGGTGGACAGCGCCGGGGTGAGCACGTCGTCGATGGTGGCGGCCAGGTGGAACGTCATGACCTCGCGCACCTCCTCGGGCACGTCCTCGAGGTCGGGCCCGTTGCGCTCGGGCAGCACGACCTCGGTCAGGCCGGCCCGGTGGGCCGCCAGCACCTTCTGCTTGACGCCACCGATGGGCAGCACACGGCCCTGGAGCGTGACCTCGCCGGTCATGCCCACCACCGGGCGCACCGGGACGTCGCGCAGCAGGCTGACCAGCGCGGTCGTCATGGTGACGCCGGCCGACGGGCCGTCCTTGGGCACGGCGCCCGCAGGCACGTGCACGTGGAAGCGCTTGCCGGCGAAGGCGCCCGGGTCGATGCCGAGCTCGGCCGCGTGCGAGCGCACGTAGGACAGCGCGATCTCCGCCGACTCCTTCATGACGTCGCCCAGCTGGCCGGTGAGGGTGAGCCCCTCGGGGCCGTCGGACACGCTGGCCTCGACGAAGAGGACGTCGCCGCCGGCGCCGGTGACGGCCAGGCCGGTGGCCACGCCGGGCACGCTGGTGCGGTCCGCCGCCTCGAAGAAGAAGTGCGGCCGGCCGAGCCAGTCGCGCACGTCGGGGCCGTCGACCACGACCGGGGCGCTGCGCTCACCCGAGGCGAGCGCGGTGGCGACCTTGCGCAGCAGCCGTCCGAGCTCGCGCTCCAGGTTGCGCACGCCGGCCTCCCGTGTGTAGTCAGCCACGATGGTGCGGAGGGCGTCGTCGCTGATCTCCACCTCCTCGGGTCGCAGGGCGGCCCGGGCGAGCTGGCGGCCGAGCAGGTGGTGCTTGGCGATGGCCACCTTCTCGTTCTCCGTGTAGCCGTCGAGCCGGATGACCTCCATGCGGTCGAGCAGCGCCCCGGGGATGGTCTCGGTGATGTTGGCCGTGGCGATGAACAGCACCCGCGACAGGTCGAGGTCGACCTCGAGGTAGTGGTCGCGGAAGGTGTGGTTCTGCGCCGGGTCGAGCACCTCGAGCAACGCCGAGGAGGGGTCGCCCCGGTAGTCGGAACCGATCTTGTCCACCTCGTCGAGGACGATGACCGGGTTCATGGTGCCGGCCTCGCGGAGGGCGCGGACCAGGCGGCCCGGTTGGGCCCCGACGTAGGTGCGGCGGTGGCCGCGGATCTCGGCCTCGTCACGCACGCCGCCCAGGGACACCCTGACGAACTTGCGCCCGAGCGCGTTGGCCACCGACTCGCCGAGCGACGTCTTGCCGACGCCCGGGGGGCCGACGAGGGCCAGGATGGCGCCCGAGCCGCGGCCGTCGACCGGCGTCAGGCCGCGCTCGGCCTGGAGCTTGCGTACGGCCAGGTGCTCGAGGATGCGGTCCTTGACGTCCTTCAGCCCGTCGTGGTCGGCATCGAGGATGCGCGCCGCCTCGGCGATGTCGTGGCGGTCCTCCGACTCGGTGCCCCAGGGGACCTCGAGCACGGTGTCGAGCCAGGTGCGGATCCAGCCCGTCTCGGGGCTCTGGTCGCTGGTGCGCTCGAGCTTGTCGACCTCGCGCTCGACCGCGGTGCGGACGTGCTCGGGCAGGTCGCGCTCGGCGATCTTGGTGCGGTAGTCGTCGGGATCGGCCTCGGTGCCGTTGCCGGAGAGCTCAGCCGAGCTCCTTGCGGATCGCCTCGAGCTGGCGGCGCAGCAGGAACTCGCGCTGCGTCTTCTCCATGCCCTCCTCGACGTCGGTCTTGATCTTCTCGCGCAAGGTGACGTCGGCCAGCGTGTCGCGGGCCCAACCGAGGACCAGGCGCAGGCGCTTCTCGACGTCGACCGTCTCGAGCACCTCGACCTTCTGGGTGAGCGAGAGGTCGGGCGAGTAGCCGGCCATGTCGGCCAGCCGGCTGGGCTCGGTGACCTCGCGCAGCGCGGCGGCCACGCGGCCCGCGCCGCGGGAGTGCAGGATGTTCTCGAGCACGGCCCGGTACTCGCGGGCCAGCTCGGTGGCGGCCGGCGTGGGCTCGGGCTCCTCCACCGGCACGGCCTCGACCCACAGGGCACTGCCCGTGCCGGGCACGCCGGTGCCGATGGTGGCGCGGCCGTCACCGCGGATGGCCACGGCGGGCAGGCCGCCGGGCAGGTCGCCCTCTTCCATCACCTCGGCGATCACGCCGACGGCGGCGAAGCGGCCCTCGATGTGGGGCACCAGCAGGAGCCGGCCCCCGGCGGAACGGGCGGAATCGACGGCGGCCTTGGCCTCCTCGGACTCGAGGGCCATGGTGAACACCATCCCCGGCAGCACGACCCCGGACTTGAGGGGAAGCAATGGGAGTGTCACATTCTCGTTGGTCATCGGGCTGTCTTTCTGTAATGCCGTAATGGCAAATTCCTCTGACTAGTCAACCATATGGGGAGCGGGGTTGTTCCCGTGCGGGGGCCGGCCCCCGCCGCCGAGTCGGACCGGGCCGGCGGGGCGGCCGTCCAGGGGCCTACGCTGGGACTATGGCGACAGAACGGACCGAACCGGGCGGACCCGAGCAGGGCGGGGCGACGACCCTGGCGCCGGCACGGCCGGCGCCCGACCTCGACGAGGGCGACCACGACCGCATGGCCCACATCGTGCTCGAGGGGTACACGCCCAAGGAGAACGGCGAGTTCGTCTCGCTCGGGCCGAGCGTGGTCGAGGGCATCGTGAACGGGACGGCGGTGCGGGCGCTGTGCGGCAAGGAGTGGGTGCCCGGGCGGAACCCGGCCCGCTACGGGCTGTGCCCGACCTGCAAGGAGATCGCCGAGTCGATGGGGTGGCAGATCCCGGCCTCCTGAGGGGCGGGGCGGGGCGGGGCGGGGCGTCGGCAGCGCCGGCTGGGACGAGGGCGAACCCGTGCCGGCGCCCCGGTCTGCCGCTACCGTGCGGCACGGCGGCCGTACGGCCAGGCAGCCGGCGCCGCGCGAAAGGGGTCACGTTGGCACAGGTGGGCTTCGACGGGGTCACCAAGCGCTTCGGTGACACCACGGCGGTCGACGACCTGACGCTGACGGTGGCCGACGGCGAGTTGCTGGTACTGCTGGGGTCGTCGGGCTGCGGCAAGACGACGGCGCTGCGCATGGTGGCCGGCCTCGAAGAGGTGACCGAGGGCCTGGTGACCATCGGCGACCGCGTGGTCAACGACGTCGACCCCAAGGACCGCGACGTGGCCATGGTCTTCCAGAGCTACGCGCTCTACCCGCACTTGACGGTGCGAAGGAATATCGAGTTCCCGCTGCGCCAGCGCGGGGTGGAGAAGGACGAGCGGGCGGCCAAGGTCAAGCAGGCGGCGGAGACACTGGGGCTGGGCGCGCTGCTCGACCGCAAGCCGGCGCAGCTCTCGGGCGGCCAGCGCCAGCGGGTCGCCTTGGCCCGCGCCATCGTGCGCGAGCCGCTGGTGTTCCTCATGGACGAGCCGCTGTCCAACCTCGATGCCGCGTTGCGCGTGCAGACCCGGGCCGACATCGTCGAGCTGCAAGCGCGCCTGTCGACCACCACCCTGTACGTCACGCACGACCAGGTCGAGGCCATGACCATGGGGCACCGCATCGCCGTCATGAGTGAGGGCAAGCTGCAGCAGGTGGCCGCGCCCGAGGCGCTCTACGCCACGCCGGCCAACGCCTTCGTGGCACGCTTCCTGGGCTCGCCGGGCATGAACCTGATGGAGGGGATGCTCGTCGAGAGCGGCCCGGCCGGGCCCGAGGGCGAGGCCGGTCCCGGCGGTGGGCGGGGCACGCTCTGCGTCGCGTTCCCCGGGGCGTCGGTGCCGCTGCCGCCCGAGGTGGGCGACCCGGTGCGCGGCGCCGGCCCCGACGTCGTGCTGGGCGTGCGCCCCGAGCACCTGCGCCTGGGCGAGGGCGGCGTCATCGCGGCGACCGTCATCATCGTGGAGCTGCTGGGCGCCGAGACCCACGTGATCTGCCACACCGAGGACGGGACGCGCCTCATCGTGCGCCAAGGGGCGGACATGCCCAAGCCCGGGGTGGGCGAGTCGGTGCATATCGAGATCGAGGGCGGGCCGGCGGCGTACCACCTCTTCGACGCTGCCACGGGCGTGCGGCTGGGCCGGGGAGCGACCGCGTGACGGTGGTCGTGGACACGCCGACGCCTGCGGCCGGGGCGACGACGACACCGACGCCCTCCGTGGAGGCCGGGTCGGGGTCGGGGTCGTCCGCCGGCAGGGCGGCGTCCGGCGGGGGCGGTCTGCGGGCGCGGCGACGCAAGGAGGCGGGGCTGGCCTACCTGCTGCTGGTGCCGGCGCTGGCGCTCTTCGGCGTCTTCTCCTTCTATCCCTTCCTGCGCAACTTCAAGCTGATGCTCTACGAGACGCCGCCGGTGCCCGGCCTGCCGGCGCGCTACGTGGGGCTGCACCAGATCTGGCCGACCCTGAGCTCGACGCAGTTCACCCAGAGCCTGATCACGACCATCATCTTCGTGATCCTGGTGGTGCCGCTCAGCCTCATCCTCGGCCTGGCCCTGGCCGTGGCGGCGCACCGCAAGCTCAAGGGCATGGTCGTCTACCGGATGATCTTCTCCTCGACCGTGGTGAGCTCGGTGGCGGTGGCCTCGGTGGTCTTCGGCACGCTGCTCAACCCGGTGGTGGGGCTGCTCCCCTGGCTCGGCATCAACCCCACGCCGCCGGCGCTCGAGTCGACCACGTGGGCGCTGCCGGCGGTGGCCCTCATCACCATCTGGCAGTTCCTCGGCCTGTCCTTCATCATCATGTCGGCCGGGCTGTCGTCGGTGCCCGACGAGCTGCTCGAGGCGGCGCGCATCGACGGTGCCGGGCCGTGGACGCGCTTTTGGCGCATGACGGTACCGCTGCTCTCCCCCACGATCTTCTTCGCCTTCGTCGTGAGCACGATCTACGCCTTCCAGGCCTTCGGCGCGGTCGACATCCTGATCGGGCCCCAGGACGCCGTGCGCCTGCACACCAACGTGCTCATCTACAACATCATCAATACGCTGCAGATCGAGAACAACCCCGGCGCGGCGGCCATCATGGCCACCGTCCTCTTCCTCATCATGCTCGTGCTGACCGTGTTCCAGATGCGCATCCTGGAGCGGCGGGTGAACTATGCCCGCTGAGGCCGTGATCGACCGCGTGGACGAGCCGGCGGCGGCCGTGGCGGCGCCGTCCTACCGCCGGCCTCGGCGGCGGCTGCGCACCATCGGCAGCTACACGGCACTGACGGCGGCGGCCATCGTGGTGCTGTTCCCCATCTACATCACGATCGTGAACTCGCTGCTGGTGCCCGACCAGCTGGTGCAGCAGCCACCACCGCTCTTCCCGACCGATCCGCAGTGGGGCCACTACGCCACGGCGTGGAACGCCGGGCACATGTCCACCTACGTGGTGACGTCGCTCATCATGACGGCCATCATCGTGGTGGGACAGCTGGTTACGTCCATCCTGGCCGCCTACGCGTTCGCCTTCCTGCGCTTCCCCTTCAAGCGCACGCTCTTCGTCCTCTGCCTGGCCACGCTCATGATCCCGCTGGAGGTGACCTTCATCACCAACCTCGACACGGTGACGTCCCTGCACTGGTTCAACTCGTACCAGGGTCTGGCCATCCCGTTCCTGGCCACGGGGTTCGGCATCTTCCTGCTGCGCCAGGCCTTCCTGCAGATCCCGCGCGACCTGCAGGAGGCGGCCCAGCTGGACGGCTACGGGCACCTGGCGTTCATGACCAGGGTGGCGGTGCCGCTGGCCCGCCCCTCGCTGGCCGCCCTGGCGGTGTTCTCGTTCCTCGGCGCCTGGAACCAGTACCTGTGGCCGCTGGTGTCGACCGGGGGCACGACGCCGCTCGACACGGTGCAGATCGGGTTGAAGCAGCTCCTCGGCACCGAGGTGTCCCAGATCCCGGTCTCGCTGGCGGGCGCCGTCATCGCGTTCGTGCCGCTGGTGATCCTGCTGCTCGTGTTCCAGAAGCAGCTGGTGCGCAGCCTCACGGCGGGTGCGGTCAAGTAGCACCACGACGGCCGCCCGGGCGGTCCCGGTGCTAGGCAATAGACATGCAGACCACCCGTCTCCCCCGGCTCGCCGCGGCGGCACTGTTCGTGACGTCGGCCACGGTGGCCACCACCTCGGCCGCCGTCCTGGCCGGCGCGCCCCGGCCGCGGCGGCGTCCAAGCTGCCCACCTGCAACCTGAAGGCGCTGGCCAACCACAACGGCGTGGTCGACATCACCTTCTGGGAGTCGGCGTCGTCGGCCAACCTGCCCGTGCTCCAGTCGATCACCAGCGCCTTCAACTCGTCGCAGTCCAAGGTGCACGTCACGCTGGTGACGCAGGCCGGCTACGACGACACCTGGACGAAATACCTGGCCGGGCTGTCCAACGGGCAACTGCCCGACGCCGTGCAGTTGGAGGACGAGCGCACCCAGGAGGCCATCGACACCGGCTCGTTCCTGCCCGTGCAGTCGTGCATGAACGCGGCCAAGTACTCGACGAGCGACTACCTGCCCCGGCCGCTGGCCTACTGGAAGGTCAACGGCGTGCAGTGGGCGCTGCCCTTCGCCGTCTCGGCGCCCATCCTGTACTACAACGAGAACTCCTTCATCAAGGCCGGCCTCAACCCGAACGACCCGCCGTCGACACTGCCCCAGATGCTGGCCGACGCCAAGGCGCTCAAGGCCGCGGGCAGCGGCATGGGCCTGGTGCTCGACCCGTGGCACCTCGAGACGTGGCTGGCCACGGCCAACCAGCTCTTCGTGAACAACGAGAACGGGCGCAGCAGCCGTGCCACCAAGGGCGCCTTCGACACCCAGACCTCGATCAACATCTTCAACGAGCTCAAGCAGCTGGTCACCTCGGGCGACGCCACCACCAACCCGTCGACCGGCCCCGACGAGTACGACAACCTGCTCGGGATGGGGAGCGGCAAGTACGGCATGACCATTGAGACGTCGGCCGCGCTCGGCACGGTCACCCAGCTGCTCGGCGAGGGCCAGTACTCGAGCGTCAAGCTGGGCATCGGCGCCTTCCCGGTCTACAGCTCCAGCGGTCGCGGCGGCGATCGAGCCGGGCGGGTCGGGCGTGTACATCTCGAACAAGGTGCCGGCCATCGACCAGGCGGCGGCCTGGACGTACCTGGCCTACATCTGCAACACCCAGTCCCAGGCCACCTGGGCCGCCGGCACCGGCTATATCCCCGTGCGCAAGTCGTCGGCCCAGACGGCGACGGTGCAGCACCTGTGGGCGACCGACCCCGGCTACAAGGTGGCCTACAACGAGATCAACAACGGCGAGAACACACCGGCCACCGCCGGGTCGGTCATCGGGCCCTACGACGACGTGCGCACCGACGTGGTCAACGCCGAGATCTCCATGTACACGAGCGGCGTGTCGGCCAAGCAGGCGGTGAAGTCGGCCGAGCAGAACGTCAACTCGACCATCCAGGACTACAACAGCCGGCTCGGCGCGTCGTAGGGCCGGGACCTGTTCCTTCGGGGGCGTCCGCGGCTGCAGCGGCCCGCGGCGGCGGGTGTGGCGTGGCGCTGCTGGCGCAAACGGAACGGGTCGACGCCACCGGTACCGCGCCCTCGAGGTGGGTCTGAGGAGTCGTATATGCAGTTCCTCAGTTTCCGCCCGAATCGCCTAGTCACGACTACCAAGCCGCGCAGAATTGATGAGCACTTCGCCATACATCGCACCGAACGTCCGACCAGGTTCGAGCCGTCCACGCCGCACTCGGGGGCCCGGTGGGACGCGGGATCGGAACGTGGGTCCCTGGCCTAGGCTCGACACGGACACGAGCGACGGGAGGCCCACGGTGGCGATCGAGGTTGCACGCACCTACGAGCGCATCAGCCCGAAGGCCTACGAGCACCCGGCGGACAAGGCGGCCACCTCGGCCCTGCACTCGGTGCCGCTGCTCGACACCGTCGTCAAGCGCCTCACCGACCTGGGTCACGAGCGGCGGCTCCGCCAGATCGTGATGGGCAACGCCGTCCGGCTGGGTCCCAAACAGGTGCCCGACACCTGGAGCGCCTACGTGCGTTGCACCACCATCCTGGACCTGGAGTCGGTACCCGACCTCTACATCATCAACAACCCGGAGATCAACGCCCTGACGATCGGCGCCAAGACGCCCATCGTCGTCATCAACTCCTCCATGCTGCGTTCGTTCGACCCGGCCGAGGTGGAGACCGTGCTCGGCCACGAGGTGTCGCACGTGCTCTCCGAGCACTACTACTACACGACCGCGCTCCTCCTCCTGAGCCAGTTCATGCAGGGCGCGCTGCCGCGCTCGCTCCTGCTCGGCCTGCCCGTGCGCGCCATGTACCTGGCGCTGCTCGAGTGGGCCCGCGCCGCCGAGCTCTCGGCGGACCGGGCCGCCGCCCTGGTCATGGCCGACCCGCTACAGCCGTGCCGCGTGCTGATGCAGCTGGCCGGTGGCTCGGCGCCCGGCATGAACTTCGAGGCCTTCCTGCAGCAGGCGAGCGAATACGAGAACGAAGACGACCTCTTCTCCCGGCACACGCGGTTCTGGTCCGAGCTCAACCTCACCCACCCGGTGGCCGTGCGGCGCGTCAAGGAGCTCATGGAGTGGGTGAGCACCGGCGCCTACGACCGCATCCGCGACGGCGACTACCCGCGCCGGGGGGAGGAGCCGCCGCCCAGCGAGGAGTTCGAGGACGCTGTCGCCCACTACCGCGAGCGCTTCAGCCGCATCCTCGACCGCGCCGCCGGCGGCGTGCAGGAGGTGGGCAAGCGGCTCAGCGACTGGCTCGAGCGCTTCCAGAACTTGTCGCCGGACCACTTCGACGAGGACGACGACCCCACGGACGACACCCTGTAGCAGGCGAAACAGGGGTATCCACCCTTGTCGAGGGGGGCCATTGGATACTGGTGCCACCCCTGGTGCAATCGGTACCACCCATCGCCGAGCGTGACCAGCTTTTCGCTGTCGGAGGGAGGCGTCATGGTCAGCACTCAGCCCGAGCATGCCCAACGGGACGGTCTGGCCGCCCTGCGGGTGCTCTACGAGCACAACCCCGAGGGGGTGCTCTTCACGCTGCCCGACGAGGGCCGCGTCCTGGCCGCCAACCCGGCCGCCTGCGCCATCCTCGGGATGAGCGAGGACGAGATCCGCCAGCGGGGCCGCCACGGCATCCTCGAGCGCGACGATGCGCGGGTCTCGACGGGTATTGAGAGCCTGTTGCGCACCGGGCAGGCCACCGGCCAGACGCGTATGCGCCGCGGCGACGGCCGGGTGATCGAAGCAGAGGTGTCGGTCAACACGTTCGCCGGGCGCGACGGCGCCACCTGGGGCTGCACCACTTTCCGCGACGTGTCCCACCTGGCCGACGCCGAGCGCCAACTCGACGTGCTGAGCGCGCAGCTCGAGGACCTGCGCGTGGGTGACGAGCTGACCGGGTTGAGCAACCGGCGTGGCCTCATCCTGACCGGCACCGAATTGCTGCGCGAGGCCGATCAGAACGACCTGGAGGTGCAGGTGCTGTTCGTCGACGTGCAGGGACTGGCCGGGCTCAACGAGCGGCGGGGCCACCAGGCCGGTGACGCGGCCCTGCAGGCCGTGGCGCGGGCACTGCGCGTCGCCTTCCGTCGTTCCGACGCCGTCGCCCGCATTGGCAGCGCGCTCTTCGCCGTCATCGCGCTCGATCTGCAGGAAAACCAGCGTGACGGCGTCGAGAACCGCATGTCGCAACGCCTGTCTGACCAGCAGACGCTTGCGTTCGTCGGCGAGCGCGTCGAAATGGCGCTCGGTTGGACCACTCGAAACCCCGGTGACACCGCCGCCATAGAGGACTTGCTGGACCAGTCCGATCGTGCCATGCGCATCACGCGCACGAATTGACGCAACACCCGCAACGGCGTGGTCCCCCGCGCCTGAGTCGAAAGTCACAAATGCACATCACCCCATGCAATCGCCGAGCGGCCTCAGTACCATGACCCCCACATCTGACGGTCCCCTGTTGTATGTCGGGCTGTAAGGGGCGAGCGAGCATGGTCGTACAGGAATCGAGACCGGTCGACATGGTCGGGTCGGCCGCATACCAGATGCTGTTCGAGCATTCCGCGGACGGCGTGCTCTTCTCGACACCCGACGGCGACATCGGTGCGGCCAACCCGGCGGCCTGCGCCCTGCTCGCCATGACGGAAGAAGAGATCCGTCGGGCGGGTCTGTTCGCCCTCGTCGACCGGGAAGACCCCCGCTGGGACCTCACCCAGGCCGAGCGCGACCGCACCGGGCGCGCCGTCGGCGTGTGCCGGTTCCGGCACGGCAACGGCCGCCTGATCGACCTGGAGCTGCGCACCCTCTTGTTCAGGGACGCGGACGGCCGTCCCCTTTCGCTCAACGTCCTACACGACATCGCGGGACGGATCGCCACCGAGCGCGCCATGAAGGAGCTGAGCGCGCGCCTCGAAGAGCTCTCCCTCGGCGACGAGCTCACCGGGATGTACAACCGGCGTGGGCTCATCGCCAACGGGACCCGGCTGCTCGAGCGGGCCGACCTGCAGGACATCCACGTGCAGATCCTCTTCGCCGATGTGCACAACGTGGCCGACCTCAACGCGCGGCTCGGCCACCAGGGTGGGGATGCCGGGCTGCAGGCGGTGGCGCGCTCCCTCGCCGTGGCCTTCCGCAGCACCGATGTCCTGGCCCGCATCGGAGGCACCCAGTTCCTCGTCCTGGCCTACGACCTGCACGAGTCGGACCGGGCCACGGTCACCAAGCGCATCCTCCGCCACCTCGACGCGCCGGACACGGTCGGCTTCGTCGGCGCCGAGGTCGGGATCACGCTCGGCTGGGCCAGCCGGCGGCCCGGAAACGTGGCGTCGCTCGAGGAGCTGCGTGGCACGTTCGGACTGGGCCATGCGCGAGTCGCGCGAGGCGACCGCGGCCATCGGGACCAAGCCGTCCGTTCGCATCGCCTGAGAAGACACCGAATCCCCGGTGCGGTCGGGCATGTGGGAGAGGCGCCATGGTCGTACACGAGACGGGGCCGATCGAGACCGTCGGCCTGGCCGCCTACAGGGTGATTTACGAGACCCGCCTCGACGGTGTCGTCTTCAAGAAGCCCGGCGGGCCGGTCACGGCGGCCAACCCGGCGGCCTGCGCGCTGCTCGGCATGACCGAGGAGCAGATCTTGCGACGGCCTGCTCGGCCCCGACGACCCGCCCTGGACCATCGGCCCGGCCCGGCGGGACCGGACGGGCACGACCAACGGCACGGCGCGGCTGCGCCGGGGGGACGGCTCGCTGCACGAGTTCCAGGTGACCTCGCGGCCGTTCCGTGAGGTCGACGGGTCCGACCGCTCCGTCATCATCTTCCGGGATCCCGCGGGCCGCACGGCGGTCCAGCGCGAGGTCGAGGAGCTGCGGGCCCGGCTGCACGAGCTGTCCATCAGCGACGAGCTGACGGGCCTCTTCAACCGCCGCGATCTCATCGTCATGGGGACGCAGCTGCTGCAGCTGACCGACTGCCAGGACTCCGACGCCCAGATCGTCTTCGTCAACGTCGACGGCATCGACAGCCTGAACGCCGCGCCGGGCCACCAGGCGGGTGACGCCGCTCTGCAGGCGGTGGGACGCACCATTTCGGTGGCGTTCCGGCATGACCGACGTGCTGGCGCGCATCGGCGCCACCGAGTTCCTCGTCCTCGCCTTCAACCTGGACGAGGTGGAGCGGGTCGCCCTGGCCCAACGGATCCACCGCCAACTGGCGGCGCCCGAGACCACGTCGCTGGTGGGCGCCGAGGTCAGGGTCTCGCCGGGCTGGGTGACCCGACACCCGGGGGACGCGTCCTCGCTCGAGAAGCTGATAGGGCGCTCGGACTGGGCCATGCACGAGGCGCGGAAGGCCAGCCGAGCCACCGGCTCCCCTCTGTGCCCACCGGACTGAAAGCGCAGCGGCCGTGTGACGAGCCGGTGATAGCCTGACCTGGGATTTCGCTAAATATGACCAAGACGAGCATATTTAGCTATTTCAGTGGATTAGTATCCTCGGATGCTCATCAACTCCCCTTCCAATGCGGCCGCACCGCGGCGCCATCCTGCGGCCCGCCAAGTCGGCCGCCTCGTCGGCATCGGGGCGCTCGCCGTCCTCCCCCTGGCCCTGACCGCCCTGCCCGCCGGCGCCCAAGCGGGGGCACGGTCAACCTGGTCGCCTACTCGACCCCCAAGCCGGCCTACACCGTGCTGGCGGCCGACTTCGCCAAGACCAAGGCGGGGGCGGGCGTCACCATCTCGCCGTCCTTCGGGCCCTCGGGCACCCAGGCCACCTCGGTGATCGACGGGCTGCCGGCCGACGTCGTCAACTTCTCGCTCGAGCCCGACATGGAGAAGCTGGTCAAGGCCGGCCTGGTGTCGAGCTCGTGGGACAGCGGGCCGACCAAGGGCATGGTGACCGACTCCATCGTCTCGTTCGTCGTGCGCCCGGGGAACCCCAAGCACATCACGACCTGGGCCGACCTGGTGAAGCCGGGCGTGCAGGTGATCACGCCCAACGTGTTCAGCTCGGGCAGCGCCAAGTGGAACATCATGGCGGCCTACGGCGCCGAGATCGAGCAGGGCAAGACCCCGCGCAGGCGCAGCAGTACCTCTCGGAGCTGCTGCACAACGCCGTGGCCCAGCCTCGTCCAGCGCAGCGCGGCGCTGCAGACCTTCCTCGCCGGGCAGGGCGACGTCCTGCTCGACTACGAGGACGACGCCCTCTACGCCAAGAGCAAGGGCGAGCCGGTCGACGTCATCACGCCGCCCCAGACGATCCTGATCCAGAACCCGATCGCCGTGACCAAGACGGCCGGCCCGGCCGCCAAGGCGTTCGTGGCCTACCTGCTCTCGCCCGCCGGCCAGACCGTCTGGGGCCAGCAGGGCTACCGCCCGGTGCTGGCCTCGGTGGCGGCGAAGTTCAACTTCCCCAAGCCGAAGACGCTCTTCACCATCGACCACCTCGGGTGGCTGGACGGCGGTCAACACCAAGTTCTTCGACCCCCAGACCGGCATCGTGGCCAAGGTCGAGCAGTCGCTCGGCGTCTCCACCGCGAGCGGCTAGCGCGGCCGTGACCACCGGCGCGTGCGCCGACCGTCGCCGACCTGGGCTCCCGGGCGGGGAGCGCCGCGCCCAGCGACCGCCGGCCGGGGCGGGGGCGACGGCACCGTCACCCCCCAGCGGCGCCTCGCCCCGCCCTGGCCACGGGCGGGCGCGTGACCGGCCGCATCGGCGGGCCGGCGCTCGCCGTCACCTACCTGTCGCTGCTCGTCCTGCTGCCGCTGGCCGCGCTGGTCACCAACGCGTTCAGCGGCGGGTGGGCCGCCTTCTGGAGCGCCGTCACCCAACCCGAGGCGGTGGCCGCGCTCGAGCTGACGCTCGGGTCTCCGCCGTCGTGGCCGTGGTCAACTCCGTCGCCGGCCTCGCCATCGCCTGGGTGCTGGTCCGCGACGACTTCCGGGGCAAGGCGCTCGTCGGCGCGGTCATCGACCTGCCCTTCGCGCTGCCGACCATCGTGGCCGGGCTCACCCTGCTCGCCCTCTACGGGCCGAACAGCCCGTTCCACGTCAACCTGGCCGGCACCCGCCTCGGCATCGCCTGCGCGCTGGCCTTCGTGACGCTGCCCTTCTGCGTGCGCAGCGTCCAACCGGTGCTGGCCGAGCTCGACGCGGAGACCGAGGAGGCGGCCGCCTCGCTCGGTGCCAGCCGGCGCCAGGTGCTCCGCCGCATCATCCTGCCGAGCGTCCTGCCCTCGGTGCTGGCCGGCGCCGGCCTCGCCTTCGCCCGGGCCGTCGGCGAGTTCGGGTCGGTCGTGCTGATCTCGGGCAACATCCCGTTCAAGACCGAGGTCGCCTCGTCGTGGATCTACAGCCTCTCCCAGAGCGACGACCTGCCCGGCGGCCAGCGCGGTCTCCGTCGTGCTCGTCGCCATCGCGCTCGCTCGTGCTCGTCGGCATCGGCTGGGCCCGCCGCCGCTTCGAGGTCGCACCGAGACGGTGTGAAGCGCTCGCGCTGGCGCCTGCCGCTGCGCTTCGCCGTGCTCGGCTACCTGGCCCTGCTCGTGATCCTGCCGGTGGGCACGGTGTTCTACCGCGCCTTCCAGCACGGACTCGGCGCGGCGTGGGACGCCATCACCGCGCCCGACGCCCTGCACGCGCTGTGGCTCACCCTGCTCGTGGCCGCCATCGCCGTGCCGCTCAACACGGTCTTCGGCGTGGGCGTCTCGCTCATCCTGGCCCGCCACCGCTTCCCCGGCGCCTGGCTGCTCGACGCGCTGGTCGACATCCCGCTCGCCATCTCCCCCGTCGTCATCGGCCTGTCGCTCATCCTCGTCTACGGCCACACGGGCTGGTTCGGGAACTGGCTGGCGGCGCGAGCGCATCACGGTCATCTTCTCGGTGCCCGGCATCGTCATGGCCTCGGCCGCCGTCTCGCTGCCCTACGTCGTGCGCGAGGTGCTGCCGGTGCTCCAGGAGATCGGCACCGAGCAGGAGCAGGCGGCCCGCACCCTCGGCGCCGGCCCGCTCACGGTCTTCCGGCGGATCACCCTGCCCAACATCCGCCGCGGCCTGGCCTACGGCGTGACCCTCACCACGGCCCGCGTGCTCGGCGAGTTCGGCGCCGTGGCCATCGTCTCGGGCGCCATCGCCGGCAAGACCCAGACGCTGACCCTGTTCATCTCCGACCAGCATCGACAACCTCGACACCCAGAGCGCCTACGTCGGCGCGGTGGCCCTGTGCCTCGCCGCCCTCATCGTGCTTACGTCTCTGACCGTGACCGACCGCAATCGCGGACCACTGGCACGGCAAGGCGGCCGCGTGAGCATCCACGTCGAGTCGATCTCCAAGCGCTTCGGCGACGCCGTCGCCCTCGACGACGTGTCGCTCGAGGTGCCGAGCGGGCTCGCTCACGGCCCTGCTCGGCCCGAGCGGCGGCGGCAAGTCGACGCTGCTGCGCATCATCGCCGGCCTCGACACGCCCGACACGCGGCACGGTCCGGATCGACGGCGAGGACCTGACCGAGCACGCCGGCCCGCAACCGCGGCGTCGGGTTCTGCTTCCAGCACTACGCGCCGTTCCGCCACCTGACCGTGCGGCGCAACGTGGCCTTCGGCCTCGAGATCCGGCGCCGCCCCAAGGCCGAGATCAAGGCCCGGGTCGACGAGCTGCTCGAGCTGGTCGGCCTGGCGCACCTGGGCGAGCGCTACCCCTCGCAGCTCTCGGGCGGCCAGCGCCAGCGCATGGCGCTGGCCCGGGCGCTGGCCATCGAGCCCAAGGTGCTGCTGCTCGACGAGCCCTTCGGCGCCCTCGACGCCCAGGTGCGCACGCAGCTGCGCCGGTGGCTGCGCGACCTGCACGACACGCTGCACGTGACGACGGTGCTCGTCACCCACGACCAGGAGGAGGCCATGGAGGTGGCCGACCGCCTGGCCATCATCAACCACGGCCGCCTGGAGCAGGTGGGCACGCCGGCCGACATGTACGACCACCCGGCCAACGAGTTCGTCCTGACGTTCCTCGGGTCCGGCCACCCGCCTGGGCGGCGAGTGGGTGCGCCCGCACGACCTGGCCATGCACCGGGTCGAAGACGGGCACCCGCAACCCGGGGCCGTCGAGGGCACCGTCGACCCGGGTGACGCACCTCGGCTTCGAGGTCAAGGTCGACGTCGACGCTCGGCGGCGGGCGACGTGCTGGGTCCAGCTCAGCCGCGGCACGGCGGCCGACCTCGGCCTGGAGCCCGGACAGCGGGTGTGGGTGGCGCGGGCCGACTCGCCGCTGCCCGAGCGGTTCCGCGTCGTCGGAGCGCCTAAGTTCAAATGGCCGTGCAGCGGCCAGCACCATGCAAGGAATGAAATGCTGGCGCCGGCTGTCGGGTGTCGTCGCCGAAGGGCGCTTGCAACTGTGAGCGCGTCCTAAGTCTGGCGCGGGGATCCCGGGGGACCAAGGATTGTCGCTACGAGCACGAACCCCAGACATCCGCTTCACCTCGGTCCCTCCCCGGCAGCCTCCGACGAGACAACAGGAGGTGCGCCGTGAAACGGATCCGGGACAAGGGTCGCCGGCCTCGACGTCCATCGCGACACGCGTCGTGGCGTGCACGCAGGATCGTCGAGCCCGGATCGCTCGGTCGAGGTGACCAAGGCAGTCGTTCTCGACGACGGCCAAGGGCCTGGGCGAGCTGGCCGCGTGGCTGCGTGACGCCGGCGTTGAGACGGTTGGCATGGAGGCGACCGGCGTCTACTGGAAGCCGGTCTACTACGCGCTCGAAGGGCTCTTCGACGAGCTGTGGCTGTGCAACGCCGCAGCACGTGAAGAACGTCCCGGGCCGAAAGACCGACCTCTCCGACGCCGAGTGGCTGGCCGACGTGGCCGCCCACGGCATGGTGCAGGCCTCGTTCGTGCCCCCGACCGCGAGATCCGAGAGCTGCGCGAGATCACCCGCTACCGAAAGACCCAGGTCGACGCCCGGGCAAGGAGATCCAGCGCCTGGAGAAGGTCCTCCAAGACGCCGGCATCAAGCTGACCTCGGTGGCGTCGGCGGTGTGGAGCGTCTCGACGCGCCATGATCGAGGCGATGATCGAAGGCGAGCGGGACCCCAAGGTGCTCGCCCAGATGGCCAAGGCCTCGTCTGCGGGCCAAGATCCCCGCGCTCGAAGAGGCCTTCAGCGGGCACTTCGGCGCCCACCACGCCGTGTCTTGTGCCGCCAGATCATCGACCACATCGACTTCCTCGACACCTCCATCGCCACGCTCACGCGCCGAGATCACACGAGCGCCTCGCTCCTTTTGAGGCGGCGGTCACCATCTTGTGCTCGATCACCGGGGTGTCGAGGACCACGGCCGAGGTGATGATCGCCGAGATGGGCGTCGACATGACCCGGTTCCCGACCGCCGGGCACCTCTGCGCCTGGGCCGGGGTGGCCCCGCCAGCCACGAGTCCGCCGGCAAGCAGAGCCCAGCCGGCACCCGGCACGGCTCCACCTGGCTGCGCCGCGCCCTCATCGAGGCCGCCAGGGCGGCGGCACGCACCAAGGGCAGCTACTTCTCGGCCCAGTACTCCCGGATCGCCCGGCGACGCGGCCCCAACAAGGCCACGGTCGCGGTGGCCCATTCCATCTTGGCCGTCGCCTGGCACTTGCTCACCAACGGTGCCCTCTACGAAGACCCCGGCAGTGACTACTTCGAGCGACGGAACGATCCCGCCCGCGAGGCGAAGCGGCTCCAGCGGCGGATCGAGGCCCTCGGCTACGAGGTCACCATCACCGAGAAGGCCGCATAGCCCAGCCAATCTCACAACTTGACCGTCACCGCCAGACGCCTCGCTTCGCGCGCCCCTCATGCCGCTTGGGACTCGAGCATCACATCCCAGACCCACGAAGGGCTCTCGCCTCCATTCACCCCTTCTTGCGCCGGCGGGAAAAGAAGAGGGCCAGAGGCGCGGCCCAGCGCTCGGCCCGCAGCACCAGGTCGGGCCGGCGCGAGATGAACCAGTTGCTGCCGACGGCGAAGACCAGGTACAGCAGAAGCCCGGCGTGGGTGATGAACCCGATCGGGATCAGGACGACGAGCACGACGATGCGGGCGATGCGGATGCCGGCCCGGGACAAATTCTTGCGGGCGGTGGTCGAGTCCGGCTCGACGGCAGCGGCCCGGGCCAGGACCTGGGTGCCGTCGCGCCGCTTGCCCGACGCCCGGAGCGCCACGCCGAGGTTGTTGAGCGCGGCGTAGTTGTTGGGGTCGATGGCCAGCGCCCGCTGGCAGGCGTCGATGGCGCCGTTCCAGTTCCTGGCCCCGATGGCGACCAGGCTGGCCGTCACCCACGTCCCCACGCTGTTGGGGGCCAGGCGGATGGCCTCGTTCATCTCGGTGTTCGCTTCGAGGTTGTTCTTGGCCAGCGACAGGGCCTCGGCCAGGACGAGATGGCCGTTCGGATCGAAGGGCGCCAGCTGCACGGCCTGGCGGGCCGCGCTCACCGCGTCCTCGGCCAGATGCGACCGGGCCGAGCCCGACTCGTGCCGGGCCATGGTGGCCAGCGTCCGGCTGCGCAGCCGGTACCCGAGCGGGTCGTTGGGGGCCAACCGGATGGCCTCGGCGGCCATGTGGTCCGCCTCGACGAACTCCTCCTGCCCGTAGAGCGCCCGCGACCACACCTGGTAGGCGCGGGCGTCGTCCGGCGCGCGCGCCATCGCCTCGCGGGCCCGGTCGACGGCCTCGGCGTAGCGCCGCACGTCGAGCAGGGCCTCGGCTTCGCGCAAGAACGCGGTCACGTCGTCCGGACCGTCCATCAGACGCGCCGGCCTAGCGGGGGCGGGAGCGCTTGAGGAACGCGGCCAGCTCGTCGTACTGGCCGTCCTGGTTGGCGTAGCGCACGTGGTTACGTGCCGACTCGAGCCACGCCGTCGTGCTCGGCCGCACGCTCCCGAGGGCCTGGAACAGGTGACGCGACTCGATCGGCTGGGTCGTCCCCGTTTTGATGGCCTCCCCCAGCGCGAGCTCGGCGGCGTCGTCGCACACGAGCCGTAGATCGGCGCCGGACATGCCGTCGGAGAGGCGGGCCACCTCGTCGAGGTCCACCGGGCCGACCGGTCGGTTGGACAGGTGGAAGGCCAGGATGGCGGCGCGGGCCGGCGCGTCGGGCGGGAGCACGAGCATCGTGCGGTCGAAGCGGCCCGGCCGGCGCAGCCCGGGGTCGACGTCCCAGGGCTGGTTGGTGGCGCCGATGACGAAGATGCCCTCGTTGGAGGCCTCGACCCCGTCCAGCTCGACCAGGAGCTGCGCCACGACGTTGCGCGCCGCGCTGCGGCCGAGGTCCATCCGCGAGTGGCCGATGGCGTCGAGCTCGTCGAAGAACAGGACGCAGGGTGTGTTACGCCGCGCCAGCTCGAACAGCTCATGCAGCTGCTTCTCGGAGTTCCCCAGCCACATGTCGAGCACGTCGTGCAGCCCGATGCTGACGAACCGCGCGTCGAGCTCGCCGGCGACGGCGCGGGCCAGGAAGGTCTTGCCGCACCCGGGCGGGCCCCAGAGCAGGAGGCCGCCCCGCAATTGGGTGCCGTAGGCGCGCCGCAGCTCGGGGTTGCGTAGCGGGGTGAGGAAGGACTGCTCGAGCCGCTGCTTGACGTCGACGAGGCCGCCCACGTCGGCCAGGGTGATGCGGGGCAGATGGCCGGCCTCGAGCAGGACCTCCTGGAGGAAGCCGTCCCAGTCGTGCTCCTCGGACACGGACCCGAGCGCGGCACCCTCGGCGTCGACGGGACCGGGCGCCGGCGCCTCGGCCGGAGCCACCACCTCGGGCGCGGGGCCCGCCGCGCCGCTCAGGGCGGCGTGCAGCCGGGCCCAACCCTCGGCCCGCGGGTCACCCAGGGCGCCGGCCGCCCGGGCAGCCAGCCCGAGGGCCCCGACGTGGTCGGGCTGGCCCTGCAAGACGGGTTCGAGGTGGGCCAGGGCGTCGGCCGGCCGGTGGGCGTCGAGGAGCAGCTCGGAGAGGTGCACCTGGAGGGCGGCGTTCCCCGGATCAGCCGCCGCGGCCGCCTCGATGGCGCGCACAAGCTCGGGTTCGGGTGCCATGCGCAAACGATCGTACTTTCGCGCCCGCCGTCCCCAGAAACTCCATCGCCTGTGGACAGGTCCGCCCGGATCACGCGTCGAGAGCACGACATGCCCAAGCTCCCGTCTCCGACGCGTCACCCAACGTTCACGCGGGTGCGGTCAGGGCACCTCCGCCTTCTCGGCCTCGACCCGCATCTCGTCGGCGTCCTCGGCCAGGAACCAGCCCTGGGCGATCAGCTCGTCGAGCCGGCGGTTGAACCGTTCCACGTAGTCCTCGTGGTCCCGGTAGAGCTCCTGGAGCGTCTGGCGCGGCAGCGGCTCCTCGATCCCGACGACGCCGAAGGCCGGCGTCCCGTCTTCCTTCACCCCGGGATTCGAGTAGTAGCGCAACCGCGGGACGTCCATCTGGGCGCAGCGCACACCCCCCCGGCTGTTGCCGAACTGGTCCTTGGCCAGGAGCCGGTCGCGCCCTACATCGATGCGGTCGGCCCGGGGCGGGACGGTGCCGGCGGCCACCCACTCGGCCAGGTGGTGCAGGCCCATGCTGAAGAGCTCGTCGTGCGGCAGGCTGTTCATGGTGGCGCCCGCGGGGATGCTCCCGGCCGTGCCCAGGGGATCGTTCTGCCACATGGAGGCGTCGCTGTAGGGCGGGTACCGGGTACCCATGTGGCCTACGCCCGCCAACTCGTACAGCCGGTAGCGGTCGGCGGGGTCGTCGCTGTCGTCGCGCCGGTAGCGCCGGTCCTCGCGCCCGGGCCGGTCGGGGTCGGCGATGTCGCCGTCGCTCAGCACCTGGAGGACGGGCACGTCGACGTGGTCGAACTGCACCGACGGCGCCCCGCTCGGGAAGAAGCCGTCGTAGACGGGGGAGCCGTCGCCGTGGCGCAGCGCGCCGTGGCCGTTGAGGATGTAGTCGGTGACCACCGCTCCGGTCTGGGAGTGTCCGGACAGGATCAGATGGCGCACCCCGAGCCCGGCGAAGGGGCTGGTGTCACCCGACAGCGCGGCCCCCACCTGGGCCAGGACGGGCGTCGAGAGCACGTTGATCTGCCGCATGCGCTCCATGCGCGCCTGGAACCCGGCCGGATCGCGGGGCACCCGCATGCCCTCGATGCCGGTGGCCTCGAGCGGCCGGGCGTCGGACCACATGTCGAGCGAGGCGTAGCGCTCCTCGTTGGTGGCCTTCACGAAGCCGTCGAGCACGGTCTTCTGCGAGCACACGGCGGCCCAGCCGTGGCCCGAGCGCATCTGGTAGCTCGAGGTGTAGATCCAGACCGGAGCGGCACTCGCCGCGTGCACCGGCTCGACGATGACCGTGCCGCTGAACCGCGCCGCGTCGCGCGGCCGGCGCACGGTCAGCGCCGTGGTGTACGGATGACCGCCCACCTCGCCCTGGGCGAACCATTCCTCCTCGACGTAGTCGAACTGGTCCAGGGTCCCCTGGTACTGGCCGGTCGGGACGAACCGCTGCGGTGGGTCCACCTTGGGCGGACGGGTGAGGGTGGCCGGGTCAACCATCATGGTGTCCTCCTTGACCGATGGGAGCGGGCCGGACGCAGCCCGCTCCCCTTCCCTACACCAGCTCCACCACCAGGTCCAGCGATCCCGCGTGCTCGGCCACGATGTCCCGTCCGTGTCGGGGCCGATTGGCCTTCCGACGGCCAAGACCGAGGCGTTTGTGCCAAAGTTCGGGCTGACGGTTCGCTTCGCTACGCCGCCCGAGGGAGTGTCGGGGGATGGCGCGGCGAATTCTGTCTACGGGGGTGAAAAACATGGCGAAGGGCAAGCCGGCATCCGCGGCGGCGGTGATCGTCGCGACCATCTGCGGCCTGCTGGGCGTGAGCCCGGCATCGGCCGCATCGAACAGCACGCCGGGAGTGACCGCGACGACGATCCACGTCGGAGTCCCCTACGTCGACGTGGCGGCCGTCAAGGCCGTCGGCGTCGACATCGACTGGGGCAGCGTCCCGGACGCTTTCAACGCCGTCATCGACAACATCAACGCGCACGGAGGTATCAACGGTCGCAAGATCGTGCCCTACATCGTGGCGGTGGACCCGACCGGGACGGCTCCGGCCGCCACCGCCTGCACGGAGCTGACGCAGGACGACAACGTCTTCGTGGCGATCGCTCCGTTGATGGCCACGTGCTACCTGCAGGACAACGTGCCGGTGGTCGGAGCGGTGCTCCCCTCGGCCAACGGGTCAGGCGTGGCCCAGAGTTTCACGACGACCCCGCCCGACACCGCCTATGACCCGCTGGAGCTGTCGGTCTTCGACAAGCAGGGCGTGTTCAAGGGCAAGAAGGTGGCCATCTTCGGCGGTGACCCGGGCGATCAGCAGGAAGCCCAGCAGGTGCAATCGGATCTGGCCAAGCTCCACATCCCCGTCGTCACCACGGCGATCGACTCGGCCCCACAGGGCGACCTCGACGCCTCCAACTCGCAAGTGCAGGTGATCGCGCAGAAGTTCCTATCCGACGGGGTGAACGAGGTCGTCGCCGTCGGTGACGGCTCGGCCATCTGGGCCCAGGGGCTGTCGGCCCTCCAGAGCACCTACAACCCGTCCTGGATCGCTACCAACGAAAGCGACTTCAGCGGCGACGTGGGCGCTAGCTACAACCCGATCTACCTCGAGAACGTCGTGACCTCGAGCCCACTGACGCCGCCCGCCGCAATCTGGAGCAGTCCCGGGACCCAGAAGTGCGTCGCCCTCGACCGCAAGGACTACCCGTCCAATCACATCAACGACTACAGCCCGACGCTTTCCGAGTCCGAGATCACCTACATGGGGATCGAGCTCGCCTGCACCGACATGGCGCTCTTCACCGACATCGCCCAGGCGGCCGGCAAGAACCTGACCGTGGCGAGCTTCGTGAAGGCGGGCTACGGGCTGAAGAACGTCCTGCTGCCGGGGTCGAACGCTGCCATTTCCTTCGCGCCGAACCGGCCGTACGCGCTCGGTCCCGTCTACATGGTCCATTACGACCCCACCACCAAGGCGCTGGTCTTCGCCAACAAGCCGGCGAACGGGTAGCGCGGACTAAGGACGCGAGCGCCCGTCGCTGGGCGTACTGGGGGCGTCGAGGACCGAGCATGGAGACCGCGCAACTCTGCGAGAGCCCGTGTTGCTCCTCGGGACCGATTCCGATCTCCTCGATTTTTGTCAAGCTTCTATGAATCGCTTGCCGATAGATCGTCTACCGATATATAGTATGGCTCCAATGACGCGCTCGAAGCAGAGAGATCCCGAAGCACCGGACACCAACGAGCGTTTCTCGGGGTTCGGACGCTACGCCGGACCAGCCACTTTGATCCTGTCCAGCCTCGCCGAGGGTCCGAAACATGGCTACGCCCTCACGAAAGACATCGAGCGGTTCGCCGATGTTCGACTGGCTCCCGGAACGCTCTACGAAGCTCTAAGCCGGTTGGAGGGGCAGGGTTTGATCGAATCGGTCGAAAGCGACGACCGACGACGGCCGTACAAATTGACTGCAGTCGGCGCTGAGGCGTTGCGCGCCCACTTGGCCGCGCAGCGCCGTATCGCAGACCTCGGGCTCCGCCGCCTGGCTGGCACCTGGGGATCGGCATGAACCCGGGCGAATCGACTCGTCGGCGAGCGGTACGACTACTGCGGTGGTATCCCAAGGAGTGGCGGAACCGTTACGGCGAAGAATACGTCGAGCTCCTCGTCTCAGACATCGAAGAGCGCCCTACATCGTTGCGACGAGGCCTGGACGTGGTCCTGAGTGGTGTCTTGGCCCGATTTGCCGCAGCAGGACTCGGCGGCCAGCCTCTCGACCTCCACGACAGCGATCACCGCTGCCTGGTCGCAATCGGCGGGGCCTTGACGATCTTCGTCGTATTCGCCTTCGCGATCTGGTCGCAGCTGACCATCGGGTGGCAGTGGTCGGAACCCGACACGATTGCCACCTCGTGGGCCATGATCGTCATGTCCGCCGCGATCGTGGCCCTGAGTGCTCTCTGCGTCGCCTCGGCCGCCCCGGTGTTCTGGGCCATCGAGCGCGGGTTCGCACGAGGTCTGGCCACAGAAACCCTCCGGCCATTGCTCGTTGCCATAGCAGGCATCGTGTTCCTACTCGTCGGCTCGCATCACTTCGCCAATGGCTGGCCAGGCACCGGCGGGCACGGTTGGTCGAACCAAGGCATCGTCCCGGGAGGCGTTGCCGCATTCGCCTGGGCCTCTACCCTCTCAGTTTCCTCGTACTGGGCCCACCCAGCGGCACTGATGAACTTCCCAACCGGCGAGGTCGTCTGGATGCTGCTGAGCCCCATAGCGGTCGCATCCGCCCTCGTCGGATCGGCCAATGTGGTCCGCCGACTTGACCTCTCAACGCGCGTGCTCCGCTACCAGAGGCGGTTGGCGCTCGCCGCCACCGTCGCTATGGCCGTGTTCCTGACCGGCGCTGCGATGTGGGTCTTCGATGGTGGGCCAGGCCCGCGGGATCTGTTCCACATCGGAACAATCGACATCGCCGATCTCGTGGTGATGGGAGTGGCTTTGACCATGACTGGTCGAGCCGTTCGAACAATGGGACGCCGCACTCCCAGCTTCTCGCCTCGCTGATCCCCGACTGGTCACCGCGCCCTCAGACACCGATGATTCCCGAGGATTCTGGCGAAACAGGCTCTCCGAACCCGAGACGGTTTTCTCGACGGCGGATCTTGACTCTTGGCATCGGGGGGATCGCTGCAGTCGTCGTGGCGGGTGTAGCCGGGGTTGAGCTGGTCTCGCACGGCGTGGTGCCCGGTCAGCAAGAGCTCGATCAGCTCGAGGGCGACTGTTCCGTGGCCAGTCCTCCGTTGCGCTTCTCGGGCATCGGCCGATCCATCTCGGGCTCCTTCTACTCGCAAGCGCGCCAGCGAACCGTCGGGTACACACTCGCGTGGCCGCCTGGTGCCGACATCGGGACTCCCCTCCCGCTCGTCGTCATGTTGCACGGAGAAGGCGCGAATCACTCCAACGCTCTCACCGGCATGACGCCTGGACAGGCGATGGCTCTCGAAGTCGATGGGCGACCCCTTCCGCTGATGGCCATGGTCACCGTCGATGGCGGTCAGGGCTACTGGAATCCACATCCCGAGGACAACCCGATGGAGATGGTCATGTCTGAGCTCATTCCCATGTGCCAGCGCATGAACCTCGGTGAGCCGCCTCAGAAGATCGGCACGATGGGCATTTCCATGGGTGGATACGGAGCTCTCTTGTTGGCAGAGAAGTACCCAGACCTGGTCGCCGCGGTCGCTGCCATCAGCCCAGCGATTTGGACCAGCTACGAGCAGGCACAGGCCGTCAACTCCGGTGCGTATGCCTCTGCGACTGACTTTGCGGAGGATGACGCCGTTACGCACGCCAACGCGCTCACCCACACGCCCGTCCGAGTGGCCTCAGGTATCGATGATCCGTTCCATCCCGGCGTTGTTGCTCTTGCGCGGGCCCTGCCTGATACTGCGCAGGTCGAGTTCTCCCAGGGATGCCACACCGGTCCGTTCTTTACTGCGCAAGAGCCACCATCGCTTCAATTTCTCGGGATACATCTCACGACACAGGACTGAGTGCTCAGCCCCACCCCGGGTGGAGGATGGAGCACACCTTGAGGCCCAGCCAGGGCTTTAGTCTCCTCGCAGAATGCGTCAGGGTCGCGCCAGGCGGATCAAGCGAAGGGCGCCCTCGTTCTGAGCACACCGGATCCCCCAGTGGCTACGTTTGCGGCTGGTGATAGGTCTCGATTGGAGCACGTTCCTGGGCGACGCCGCTTCCGTCGCGACCGTACTCGCGGCTTTCGGGGGATCGATCGTCGCCCTCCTCTACGGCCGCAAGGCGAACGCCACCGTCACTGCTATCCCGCAACTCCGCCCCGACGGCCGGGTGCTCCTTGCGATCAGGCCAACGGTCGCTGCCGCAGGCGTCATACGAATTCCAATAAAGGATCCACAGGGTTCCGTCGTCCACGTCACAGAGGTCATCGAGGAGTCGGGCTACCTCGGTACGGGGAAGGCGTGGGAGGCGGCCGTCCAGTTCTCCAGCGCCTACATCGTGCCCGGAGAGACTCTGACGACCGGGCTGGTCGTCGACGTCGGAATCCTCGAACAACGGGTCGCCGGGTGGCGCGTCTACCTCGTGGTCGGCGCGAGCAGGGGCGGGGGAAAGTCACCCTGGGATGATCGGATCTACGTCCCGATCCCCAAGCCAGACCAGCCAAACCCACAGCCACAGCACCCGTCGATCGGGGCACCCGTCGCAGGGGCCGAGCATTAGACTGGTTCTGTGAGCATCTTCAAGCGTGAGCGCGTGGGCGATCAGGACAAGGACGACGAGGAGAAGTTCGTTGTCCCTGATGACGACGGCTTTCTCGCCTCGCCCGATCCGCTCCCAGTTCAGGGCGAGCATGATCGGAACGAAGGTTAGGACTCGTCCTTCCCACCGTCCCGCTTGCCTTCTCTGAACGCAAGCGGATTTCTGCCGCGGGTTTGAGCGTTCAGTGGCAAGACCCCTAGAGGCGGCGGGCGGAATTGAACCGCCCTACGGGGCTTTGTAGGAGCTCAAGCGCGGTCTGCGCAGTTCAAGCGGGTTGACAGCACGGGGCAACGCCTATTTGAGCTCGGCGCTATCCGTCAGGGATCGTGAGCGGTGTGGCATCACAGCGGCCGGAGATCATGAATCGTGGCAGTGCAATTCGGTGGCCATGCTGGCTCGCTACGAGCAGGCCTCCGAACAGCGCGATGCTCTGCTCGCCCATGCGTTCACCCCTTCACGGGTGGCCGCAAGGTCGTCCCGATCGCGCGTGGTGACGATGGAGATCGCGAGCATGTCCCGCCGGATGTAGGGAGGGTGAGGTGAGGTGTTGGACCTGCCGCTGCTGAGCAGCCAAACCACGACGAAAGCTCCGGGGGAGAGACTCGAACTCTCAACCTAGCGGTTAACAGCCGCTTGCTCTGCCATTGAGCTACCCCGGAAGGGTTGAGAAACAGCCTCCGCACGATACCAGCGGTCAAACCCTGCTTCGGGAAGGGGCCGGGTGAATTCTCGGCTGCTTCAGAACTCTTCCAAATGGTCCCTGAGGAGGTGAGGAGCCTCGGGCCGGCGCAGTTGGCCAAGTCTCCCGGCCTTGTTCAGGCTCCTTCAGATCTCTTCGCAACGCTGCCCGCCGAGGAGCTCAACGACCCGATGCACTCCGACTCGGAAGGCCCGGTCGTTGGCGACCGGGAGCTGGCGCCCCCGACCGGAGCGGGACTGGCACCGAGATCGGACCCTGGGGTCAGGGCGGGATCAAAGATGGCGGCACCCGCAGTGACGATACCGACGGAGAGCAGCACGGATCCAACAGCATCGATGGGTGTGTGCCAGAGTGCGCCGACAACGGCTAGCCCCATCAGAAGAACCCAGGCCGCGCCAAGCACGAACGTGATGCCACGCGCCCATCTCCCGAGTAGTGGGTAGAGCGCCATCCACATCGCCAATGCGGTCGCGCACACGGCCGTGACGTTCCCGGACGGAAAGCTGAGAAGGCCGTAGTACGTCTCGTGGACGAGCGGCTTGGCGACTTGCTCGCTTATCAGAAAGGCCGCGGCGGCAAACCCTGCGTAGACAGCGACGCGCAGGAACGCTCGCCTGAGCCCTCCGAAGACCAGCGCGACGATGAGGACCGCACCGATGGCCGGAGCGGCGAGGAGGTCCGCGACACGAGCCCAAGCGGCGATGGAGAACGAAGGCTCCCGATGGAAAGGCGGATGCCCGAAATGATGGACCGCGGGACGCTCGACGCGGTATGACCAGTAGCCGTGAGCCACCGCGAAGGCCAAAAGTGCAGTTGCGAGCAGGAACGTCAGCGCGATGACGATGAGTATGGAGCGCCGCACAGAGGTCAACCTACGCTCCCATGAAGACATTTTGCCCTAGCCTCAGAGTCTTGGAGGGCAAAACGGGGCCCTCATGGCCAGCAAGCGATTCGTGGAATGGCAGGTCGGAGGGCAAAGCCATCGACGCCGATCGGACCCGAGAACGTGCCAAACGGAGATCGGCCGCCTCGGGGATCCGCGTACCGGACGACGCGACCGGGGCTTAGCAAGCCTTTGGGCAAAGACCCCAAGCTCGGCCAGTCATCCATTTCGATCTGGAGGACGACATCCAAATCGACCCTGTGTGGACTACGTCGGCCAAGATGTCTACGAGGTCGAGTGGCAGGTGTATCCCGGCGCCCAAGCCGAGTTCCGCCACATCGAAACAAAGGCGTTCGGGCTGAATAGGCTCGCCTCTTTCGCCGCGACCAACCTCAAGCCGATCGTCCTCCACGAGTGGGGGTCGGGGTGGGGAACGTGCAGTTCGAGCGGAGGACCGATCTCGAGCCGAACACCGAGGTTTGCGGGGGCAACAATGCGACCTGGATCAACCTCATGGCCAAAATGGATCGCTTCCCACAACGTGGACGAGGCGACCTTCTGGGACTTCGGGATCTCCGCGGTGGATCCCCGTGACAACCTGCATACGGCCACCATCTTGGCGGCACTTCGGCGGCCCAGGTCAGATGATCAGGACTCTTCGAGGTAGTCCCGCAGCAGGTGCGCGGCGTCAGGCCGGCGCAGCTTGGCCAGGGTCTTGGATTCGATCTGGCGCACCCGCTCCCGGGTCACCCCGAACTCCTTGCCCACTTCCTCCAGCGTGCGAATCTTGCCGTCGTCCAGTCCGAAGCGCAGGCGGACCACGTCCTGCTCACGCTCGGACAGGTGGCCCAGCGCCTCGCGCACCGCGGCGTCGAGCAGGGAGCGCGTCGCCGCGTCGTCGGGCACCACCGCTCCCCTGTCCTCAATGAGGTCCGAAAGGTTGAAGTCGTCCTCGTCGCCCACCGGCTGCTCCAGCGAGACCGTGTCCTGGTTGATGCGCAGGATCTCACGCACCCGCTCCATGGGCAGCTCCACCCGGTGCGCCACTTCTTCGATGGTCGGCTCCCGTCCCAGCTCCTGTAACAGCTGGCGCTGCG
Source organism: uncultured Acidimicrobiaceae bacterium (assembly GCA_963807775.1). Taxonomy (GTDB): domain Bacteria; phylum Actinomycetota; class Acidimicrobiia; order Acidimicrobiales; family RAAP-2; genus Bog-473. The sequence goes on from CAWECY010000003.1 coordinate 184,305, forward strand.
CCCACACCACCTTGTTGATCGTCTCCACCATGTGAACCGGGATCCGTATGGTGCGCGCCTGGTCGGCGATGGCCCGCGTGATGGCCTGGCGGATCCACCACGTGGCGTAGGTCGAGAACTTGAACCCCTTCGTATGGTCGAACTTGTCGACCGCCCGCATCAGCCCGAGGTTGCCCTCCTGAATGAGGTCGAGGAAGGCCAGCCCCCGGTTGCGGTAGCGCTTGGCGATCGAAACCACCAGGCGCAGGTTGGCCTCAATGAGGTCGTCCTTCGCCTTCAGGCCCTTGTGCATCAGGCGCCGGTACTTGCGCTGCGACGCCTCGTTGAGCTGGTCCGACTGGGGACCTTCCCCGCTCAGCGCCAGCTCGTGCGCCGCGAGCTTGGCCGCCGCCGCGTTGCCCTCTTCGATGGCCTGGGCGATCTCCACCTCCAGCTCGGCGTTGAGGAGCGGGACCCGCCCGATCTCTTTCAGGTAGGTGTGCACCGGGTCTTCGGCGCTCCCACCCGAATCGGCCACAGCCCCGGCCCGCTTGCCGTTGGACTCGCGACGCAGCTCCGCCGTTCCGTTGGTCTTGGCCGGCTTCGCCTTCTTGCGGGGCGCCACCTCGACGACCACGTCCTCGTCCTCGATTTCGTCTTCGTCTTCGACTAGCGCCACGCCCTCCGCCGTGATGCGGGTGATGACCGTCGTCAGCACCTCTGGCGTGAGCTCTACCGTGTGCAGCGCGTCGATCAACTCATCCGGGGTCAGCTGGCCCTTCTCGCGCCCGGCGGCCAGCACGTCTTCGAATTCGGTCTGCGAGACGCCCGGTGGCAGCGGGACATGCGCGATGGGCGCCAGATCCTCGGTGGCGGAAGGTGGTGGTGCTGCGGCCGCGTCGACGCCGTCGTCGTCTATCGCGATCGCCGTATCTTCGCTCACCCTCGTCCTGCCACGGTCGTCAACGCTCACTCCCTCCCAGCCAACCACGCTACCAACCGCCCGGCGGCGTCGCGCCCGGTGGTCGGTTCGTCCAGTTCATGCAGCCAGAGCCGCACTTGTACCGTCTCGGCCGCCCGGGCCTGCCATGCTCCGTCCGTCGCCCGTGACTCGATCTCGACATCGGCCAGCGCGCGCCGCACCGCGCCGCGGACCAGCAGGGCGACCACGGAGTCGACCGGGTCGCCCAGTTCGGGGTCGCCGGCCATCGGCTCCTCCACCAGGACGCGGCGCAGCAGGCTCGCCACTTCGGGCGACGCCGCGTCGACTGCATCGTGCACGCTGTCGCTCTCCAAAAGCGCGACGAACGCCTGCCGCTGCACCGGGTCGGTGAAGAGCACGGCGTGCACCCGCTCATCCACTTCTTCGGGTCGGTGCACGGCCAACTTGAGCGCTTCGAGTCCCGGCCCAGGTCGCAAGGCGTCCGCATTCGCCATTCCTGCCCGGTCGTCGCCACCGCCAAACCACTCCCCCTCGTCCTCGGGGTAGTCGCGCGACGGCGGTTCGTCCCGTCGGCTGCTGCGGCTGCGCTTGGGCTCGGCCTGGCGGGTGGGCCCGCAGCATGCTCGAGCCGCTCGCGCAGCTGGGCCGCGTCGACGCCGGCAGCGGTCGGCCAGCTGCATCACGTACTGGTCGCGCACCAGGTCGTCGGGGTGCTCGGCCACCGCCGTCAGCGCCGCCTCGGCCGCCCGGGCCCGGCCCTCGGCCGTCGACAGGTCGCCCGCTCCCAGCATGCGGTCCACCCGGAACTGCAGGAAGGGCCGCGCCTCCTTGACCGCCCGGGCCAGTCCGTCGGGATCGCTCCGGGCCAGTTCGCCCGGGTCGCTGCCGCCCGGCAGGTCGGCCACCACCACGTCGACCTCGTGCTTGCGCTCCCACTCGTAGACGCGCGAGGTCGCGTTCTGACCCGGCACTGTCGGCGTCGTAGGCCAGCACGATGCGCTTGCCGAAGTTGCGCAGCAGGCGTGAAGTGCTCCTCGGCCAGCGCGGTGCCGCACGTGGCCACCGCTCTCGGCACGCCGGCCTCGAAGCAGCCGATGACGTCGGTGTAGCCCTCGCACACCACGACCTCGCCCTGGGCGATGATGCCCTGCTTGGCCCAGTTGAGCGCGTAGAGCGTGCGGCGCTTCGAGTAGATCGGCGACTCCTGCGAGTTCTTGTACTTCGGCTCCGGCCGCTCCGGCGGCGGCTGGCCCGGCCGCGGCGGCAGGATGCGCCCGCCCAGCGCCACCGGACGGCCCGAGGGGTCACAGATGGGGAACAGCACCCGGGCCCGGAAGAAGTCCTGCACCCGGCCGCGCCGGTTGACGAAGCCCAGCCCCGAGTCGGACAGCACCTTGCTCGGGCAGGCGCAGCGACGTGGCCAGCGCGTCCCACTCGTCGGGCGCCCAGCCCAGGCGGAACTGGCGCACCACCTCGCCGTCGTAGCCGCGCGAGCGCAGGTAGTCGCGGGCCGGCCCGGCGTCGGGCGCGCGCAGCAGCCGCTCGTGGTACCACGCGACCGCCCGCTCCATGGCGTCGAGCAGCTCGGAGCGGCGCTTGTGGTCTCGGCCCGCCTCGCGGTCCTCGTGCAGCGTGATGCCGGCCCGGTCGGCCAGGAGCCGCACGGCGTCGACGAAGTCGAGATGCTCCATGGCCCGCACGAAGGTGATGGCGTCGCCCGACGCCTGGCAGCCGAAGCAGTAGTAGAAGCCCTCTTCGGCGTTGACGCTGAACGAGGGCGTCTTCTCGGTGTGGAACGGGCACAGCCCGCTCCAGCGCCGGCCCACCTTCTTCAGCAGCGGCGTGCTCGCTGATCAGGGCCACGATGTCGGTCGCCGCCCGGACCTGGGCCACGTCCTCGTCCGGAATCCCCACGCCCTTGACGGTACCGCGGCGCCGTCGGCCACGCCCCGCCGGGGCCGGCCTGCCTCCGCCGCCCGGTCAGCCCTCGGCCAGCACGGCCTGGGCGGCGGCCAGCCGGGCCACCGGCACCCGGAAGGGCGAGCAGCTCACGTAGTCGAGCCCGGCGTCGTAGAAGAGGCCGATGGAGGCCGGGTCGCCGCCGTGCTCGCCGCAGACCCCGACCTTGAGCCCGGGCCGGGTGGCCCGGCCCCGCTCGGTCGCCGAGGCGCACCAGCTCGCCCACGCCGTCGAAGTCGACCACCTCGAAGGGGTTGCGCGGCAGCAGGCCCAGCTCCAGGTAGGCGTCCATCATCCGGCCCTCGACGTCGTCGCGGGAGAAGCCGAACGTCATCTGGGTCAGGTCGTTGGTGCCGAAGGAGAAGAACTCGGCCACCTCGGCGATCTCGGCCGCCCGCAGCGCGGCCCGCGGCGTCTCGATCATGGTCCCGATGGTCACCTCGAGCGTGCCCTCCTTGGCGAGGCCGGCCTTGGCCCCCTTGGAGGGCTGCGGCGCCCGCTCGCGGTTGACGTCGGCCACGGCGTCCTCGACCCAGCCCCGGGCCAGCGCCAGCTCCTCGCGGGTCACCGTGAGCGGGATCATGATCTCGACGATCGGGTGCCCGCCGTCGGCCACCCGCTGGCGGGCCGCCTCCATCAGGGCGCGCACCTGCATGGCGTAGAGGCCCGGGCTTGATCACCCCGAGGCGCACGCCGCGGGTGCCCAGCATCGGGTTGGCCTCCTTCCACGACAGCGCGGCCTCGTAGAGGCGCCGCTCCTCGGGGTTGAGCCCGACGGTGGCGTCCTTGAGCGCCAGCTCCTCGGTCGAGGGCAGGAACTCGTGCAGCGGCGGGTCGAGCAGGCGCACCGTCACCGGCAGCCCGTCCATGGCGGCGAGGATGGCGATGAAGTCCTCCCGCTGGACCCGGCGCAGCTCCTCGAGCGCGTCGGTCTCCTCGGCCGGCGACTGGGCCAGGATCATCCGGCGCACCACGGGCAGGCGGTCCTCGCCCAGGAACATGTGCTCGGTGCGGCACAGGCCGATGCCCTCGGCCCCGAGCGTCGCGCGCGTTGGCGGCGTCCTCGCCGGTGTCGGCGTTGGCCCGCACGGCCAGGTGGCCCTTGCGGATGTCGTCGGCCCACGACAGCACGGTGTCGAACGCGGCGCGGCGGCTTGGCCGCGGTCAGCGGCACCTGGCCGGCCACCACGATGCCCGCGCCCGCCGTCGAGGGAGACCCAGTCGCCCTCGGAGAGCGTCACGTCGCCCGCCGTGACCGTGCGGTCGCCCAGGCGCAGCACCTCGGCGCCCACGACGGCCGGCTTGCCCCAGCCGCGGGCCACCACGGCGGCGTGGCTGACCAGGCCGCCGCGCGCCGTGAGGATGCCCTCGGAGGCCAGCATGCCGTGCACGTCCTCGGGCGACGTCTCGCTGCGCACCAGGACGACCTGCTCGCCGCGCTCGGCCGCCGCCGCGGCGTCGTCGGCCGTGAAGTAGATGCGCCCGACCGCCGCGCCCGGGCTCGCCCCGAGGCCCTTGGCCCACACGCGCGTAGCCCGAGCCGGCGAACTGCGGGTGCAGCACCGAGTCGAGGTGGTCCTCGGTGATGCGCGACACCGCCTCGGCCTTGGAGATGCCGAGGTCGCTCGGGCGCGACCATGTCGACCGCCATCTTCAGCGCGGCCGCGCCGGTGCGCTTGCCCACCCGGGTCTGGAGCATCCAGAGCTTGCCCTGCTCAATGGTGAACTCGGTGTCGCACATGTCGGTGTAGTGCGACTCCAGCCGGGCGAAGATGCTCGAGCAGCTCGGCGTGCACCTTGGGGAACTGCTTCTTCATCTCGGCGATGGGCTCGGTGTTGCGGATGCCCGCCACCACGTCCTCGCCCTGCGCGTTGACCAGGAAGTCGCCGTAGGCGCCCTTGGCCCCGGTGGCGGGGTCGCGGGTGAAGCCCACGCCGGTGCCCGAGTTGTCGTCGCGGTTGCCGAAGACCATGGCCTGCACGTTGACCGCCGTGCCGAGGTCGTGCGCGATGCGCTCGCGTTCGCGGTACGCGATGGCGCGGGGCCCGTTCCAGCTGCGGAACACCGCCTCGATGGCGCCGCGCAGCTGGTCCGCGGGCTTCTGGGGGAACGGCTTGCCGGTGTGGCGCTCGACGATCTGCTGGTACGAGTCGACCAGGTAGCGCAGCAGCTCGGTCGGGCACCTTGGCGTCCGACGTCGGTGCCGGCCAGCTCCTTGGCCGCGTCGAAGAGCGAGTCGAACTCCTCGCCCGGCAGCTCCAGCACGATGCGCCCGTACATGGCGATGAAGCGTCGGTACGAGTCGAAGGCGAAGCGCTCGTCCCCCGTCTGCTTCGCCAGCCCCTCGACCGACTCGTCGTTCAGCCCGAGGTTGAGGACGGTGTCCATCATCCCGGGCATGGAGAACTTGGCCCCCGAGCGCACCGAGACCAGCAGCGGGTCGGCGGCGTCGCCGATCGCCTTGCCCATGGCCTTCTCCAGCCGGGCCCGGGCGCCCGCCACCTCGGCGTCGAGGCCCTTGGGCCAGCCCCCGGCCATGTAGGCCCGGCAGGCGTCGGTCGAGATGGTGAAGCCCGGCGGCACCGGCAGCTCCAGTACCGACGTCATCTCGGCCAGGTTGGCGCCCTTGCCGCCCAGGAGGTCCTTGAGCTCCATGGGCGGGCGGGGGTGCGTGTGGTCGAAGTCGAAGACGTACGGCATCGGGCCTCCTTGCCCTGGCGGGCGAACCGCGTGGCGAGCGCGGGCACGGGTGGTCGCTTCCGTCCCGACTCTGGGACGGGCCGGTCAGCCTACTTTCCCCCGGCCATACTCCGGGCGCTTCAGCGCCGGGTGCGCCGCCCGGACCCGCCTCGGGCGTCTGGCGTCCCCGTTGCCGGCGCCGTGACCTGGCGCTGGAAGACCTCCTTGGCCTGGCGCATGAAGTCGCGCACGATGGCGAGCTCGTCCTCCTTGAACTGCTGGGTCAGCGCGCCGCATCTCCTCGGCCACCGGCTGCTGCATCCCCTCCAGGCGCTCCCGGCCGCCGGCACGATCTCCACCCAGACCCGGCGGCGGTCCTCGGTGTCGCGCCGCCGGGTCACCATGCCCGCCTCCTCCAGCCGGTCGAGGATGAAGGTGACCGCTCCTGTGGTCAGCCCGCTCTCCTCGGCCAGGCGCCCCGCGGTGAGCGGGCCCGAGGCGACCAATAAGGTCCAGGCAGCGCATGTCGGTCCGACTCAGCTTGAGCTTCTTGGCCAGTCCCTCGTTGAAGTCGCTGGCCGCGCCGAGGTACCCCATGATCTCGTCGCGCAGCTGCTGCACCAGCTCCCTTCGTGACCATTGTCTTGACACATAAGTAACTTTAGCACTAAGTTTCTTTTCAGTGGCTAATTCTCCGACTCTCACTCGCCGTGGAGGCGCACGACCTCGTCAAGGTCTTCCCCAGTGGCAACGTGCGCGCCCTCGACGGCGTCTCGCTCGAGGTCGAGACCGGCACCGTGCTCGGCCTGCTCGGTCCGAACGGCGCCGGCAAGACGACCGCGGTGCGCATCCTGTCCACCATCCTCGAGCCCGACGAGGGCCGCGCCGCCATCCTGGGCCACGACGTGGCGAGCGAGCCCGACGTCGTGCGCCGCATCATCGGGCTGGCCGGCCAGTACGCCACCGTCGACGAGAACCTGACCGGCCGCGAGAACATCCGCATGGTCGGCCGCCTGAGCCACCTGAGCCGCAAGGTGTCCTGGGCCCGGGCCGACGAGCTGCTCGAGGGCTTCGGCCTGGCCGACGCGGCAGACCGCGTCCTCAAGACCTACTCGGGTGGCATGCGCCGTCGCCTCGACCTGGCCGCCGCGCTGGTGGCCGGCCCGCCCGTCCTCTTCCTCGACGAGCCCACCACCGGCCTCGACCCCCAGGGCCGCCAGGACCTCTGGGGCGTCATCGAGGACCTGGTGGCCGAGGGCACCACGGTGCTGCTCACCACCCAGTACCTCGAGGAGGCCGACCGCCTGTGCCCGCGACATCGTGGTGGTCGACCACGGGCGCGTCATCGCCGAGGGCACGCCGGCCGAGCTGAAGGCCGACCTCGGCACCTCGGTCATCGCGGTCACTCTCGGCAACGTCGACATCGTCGCGCGAGGCCGTCCGGCTGCTGGCCCCCCTGGCCGACAAGGCGCCCGTCGTCGACCACGAGGTCGTCGAGCTGACGGTGGAGAACGGCCCCGCCGTGGGCGCCGAAGTACTGCGCGCGCTCGATGCCGCGCACATCCCCGTTGCCGGCCTGGCCCTGCGCGAACCCAGCCTCGACGACGTGTTCCTGAGCCTGACCGGGCACAAGACCGAGGCCGAGACCGACGAGCAGCGGGCGGCGCGCCGGGCCGGCAATCGGCGCCGCGCTGCGGAAGCGGCCACCGGCGCCGACACCGACGGAAAGGACGCCGCATGACGCACCATCGCCCTCCCCCGCACCGCCGTCGAGCGTGCGGCGCCGCAAGCGGGCAGCCGCATCGGCTGGGCCGTCCAGGACATGCTGACGGTGACCTGGCGCAACCTGCTGGCGCTGGCCCGCACCCCCGAGACCGTGTTCTTCTCGGCCATCCAGCCGATCATGTTCGTGCTGCTGTTCACCTTCGTCTTCGGCGGCGCCATCCACATCCCCGGCGTGCCCTACGTCGACTACCTCATGCCGGGCATCTACGTGCAGACGGTCACCTTCGGCGCCATGTACACCGCGGTGGGACTGGCCGAGGACCTGCAGAAGGGCCTGATCGAGCGCTTCCGCGCCCTGCCCATGGCCCGCTCGGCCGTGCTGGCCGGGCGCACGACGGCCGACCTGGTGCGCAACGTGTTCACCGTGTTGATCATCACCGTGGTCGGTTTCGCCGTCGGCTTCCGCATCGGCACCAACTTCGGGCTCTTCCTCTGCGGCGTCCTCATGGTGCTGCTGTTCTCCTACACCGTGTGCTGGGGCTTCGCCTTCGTCGGCTTGACGGCCCCCAACGCCGAGACGGCGCAGCTCATGGTCTTCCCCATCCTGTTCCCGTTCGTCTTCGCCTCGTCGGCCTTCGTGCCGGTGAGCGTGATGCCGGGCTGGCTGCAGGCCTTCGCCAAGCACCAGCCGGTGACCCAGGTGGTCGACGCCGCACGCTCGCTCATGACGGGAGGCACCCTGCACGACTCGACCGCCATCTGGCAGGCGCTGGCCTGGTGCGCCGGGATCCTCGTGGTGACGGTCCCGCTGGCCGTGCGCAAGTACCGCCAGGTCGCCTAGACCGGCCCAGGGCGGCTCCGCACGCCCTACCCCTCGCCGGTGCGCCGGCGCAGCTCGCCCAAAAGGTTGGCCAAGGGGACGCGCACCTGCTCGGTGGTGTCCCGGTCGCGCACCGTAACCGCCTCGTCCACCAGCGAGTCGAAGTCGACCGTGATGCACCAGGGCGTGCCGACCTCGTCCTGGCGCCGGTAGCGCTTCCCGATGCTCTGGGTCACGTCGTAGTCGCACATGAAGTGCGGCCGCAGCATCGTGAGCACCGAACGGGCCAGAGGCTCGAGCGTGTCCTTCTTCGACAGCGGCAGCACTGCCACTTGATACGGCGCCAGCCTCCAGTGCAGCCGCAGCACCGTCCGGGCCTCGTCCCCTACCTCGTCCTCGGCGTAGGCCGACAGCAGGAAAGCCATCATGGTGCGGGTGGCCCCGGCCGCCGGCTCAATGACGTACGGGGTGTAACGCTCGTTGGTCTGCGGGTCGAAGAAGTCGAGAGTGACGCCCGACGCGTTGGCGTGGGCCGTCAGGTCGAAGTCGCCCCGATTCGCGATACCCTCGAGCTCGTCCCAGCCCCAGGGGAACAGGAACTCCACGTCGGCCGTGCCCCGCGAGTAGTGCGACAGCTCGCTCTCCTCGTGGTGGCGCAGCCGCAGCTTCTCGGCCGGGATGCCGAGGCCGAGATACCAGTTCATTCGCTCGGACAGCCAGTAGTCGAACCACTTCGGCGCCTCGTCGGGCGGCACGAAGTACTCCATCTCCATCTGCTCGAACTCTCGGGTGCGGAACACGAAGTTCTGCGGCGTGATCTCGTTGCGGAACGACTTGCCCACCTCCGCGATGCCGAAGGGCGGCTTCTTCCGCGTCGTGCCGAGCACGTTAGCGAAGTTGGTGAACATGCCCTGGGCCGTCTCGGGGCGCAGGTAGGCCACGTGGCCCTCGTCCTCCACGGGGCCGGCGTGCGTCTTGAACATCAGGTTGAAGGCCCGGGCCTCGGTCAGGTCGTGCGACCCGCAGTTGGGGCACTTCCCGTCGATCTTGTCCTCGCGCCAGCGCTCGTGACAGTTCTTGCAGTCGACCAGGGGGTCGGTGAAGGTGGCCAGGTGGCCCGAGGCCTCCCACACAGCCGGCGGGCCGAGGATGGCGGCGTCCAGCCCCACCACGTCGTCGCGCTCCTGCACCATGGCGCGCCACCAGGCGTTCTTGACGTTGCGCAGCATGTTGACCCCGAGTGGGCCGTAGTCGTAGGTGGAGCGGAAACCGCCGTAGATCTCGGCCGAGGGGAAGATGAATCCGCGGTGCCGGCACAGCCGCACCACCTTCTCCATCAGATCGTCGGAGGCGCCGGGCTTGGGAGCGCCGGGCTTGGGAGCGCCGGGCTTGGACGCACCGGCCCTCAGACGCGCCGGCCTGGGGTGCCTCGGCCTCGGCCTCGGGCGCGGCGGCCTCAGGCGCTTTGGGCGTCTCGGTCATCGGTGCAGGATACCGGAGCGGATTCTGGCGCTGACCTCGTTGGCCAGCAGCCGCCCCCGCACCGTCAGCACGGCCCGGCCCTCGCGCTCGGTCACCAACCCCTCGAGTTCCTCGGGCCGCTCCAGCGCCTCCCACGGCACGCCCCGCGGCATGCGCAACGCCAGCGACAGCTCCTCGAAGGCGCGCTGGTCGGGCGTCAGCACCTCGCGCCCCGCCTCGGCCGGGCGCCCCGCCTCCACCGCGGCGCAGTAGCGCTCGGGCGTGCGCACGTTCCACCAGCGCACACCGTCGCGGTGCGAGTGCGCCGCCGACCCGACGCCGAGATAGTCGCCCTGCTCCCAGTACAGATGGTTGTGCCGGCACTCGTGGCCCGGCCGGGCCCAGTTCGAGATCTCCTCCCAGCGGTACCCGGCCGCGCCCAGCACCGCCTCGGCCCGCTCGTAACGCCGGGCCAGCGCGTCCTCGTCGGGATGGCGCAACGAGTCCTTGGCCAGCGGCGTCCCCGGCTCCACCGTCAGCGCATAGGCGCTCACGTGCGGCGGGGGGCACTCGAGCCCGAGCACGTCCTCGAGCGTGCGCGCCCAGTCGTCGTCGCTCTCGGCCGGGGCGCCGAAGATCAGGTCCAGGTTCCACGTCGGGAAGCCGGCCGCTTCCACCGCGCCGGACACCCCCGCGGCCGCCCCGGCCACCCGCCGCCGGCCCAACCCGGCCAGCACGTGGTCGTGCGTGGACTGCAGGCCGAACGACATCCGGTTAACGCCGGCCCGGCGGTAGGCGTCGAGGTGCGCGGCGTCGGCGTCCTCGGGGTTGCACTCGACCGTGACCTCGGCCCCCTCCGCCATCGGGATGGCCGCCAGAACGCGGCACAAGGTGTCGGGATGGAGGCGTGAGGGGGTGCCCCCTCCGAAGAAGACGGAGGTGGCGCCGACGAGGTGGCCACCCGCCTCGGCGCGCTCGAGCTCGGTGACGCAGGCGTCGGCGTAGCGCTCCATGAGGTGGTCACGGTCGGTGTAGGTGGCGAAGGCGCAGTAGTCGCAGCGCTCCCGGCAGAAGGGGATGTGGACGTAGACGCCGAAGGCGCTCACAACCCGGCGGTCGAGCGCACCGAGCGGATGCGCCGGTCGAGGTGCGCCTCCATGGCCTCGGTGGCCAGCTCGGCCACCTCGTTGGCGCCGGGCGGCGGGGGCGGCTTGAGCACGGCGGCCAGGTCGCCGCCCAGGATGCGGCGCAGCAAGGCCAGGGCGGCCGGGCTCATGGAGCGTCCGCTGCGATGCACCCGGCACAGCGTGCCGCCGGCCACCAGGTCGAAGGCCACCAGCTCCACGGTGCCGTCGGGCTCGCCGCAGACGGCACACGCATCGAGCACGGGGCCGGCGCCCTCGAGGACGAGCGCCTTCATGAAGAACGACGGCGCCAGCAGCGTGGGGTCCGCCTCGGGGTCGGCCAGGGCGCGCAGGGCGCCCACGAGCATGGCGTAGAGCCGGGGGTCGGGATGGCGCTCCTGGGCCATCTGGTCGGTCACCTCGAGCAGGGCGATGCCCCGGGGCATGCGGGCCAGGTCCTCGCGGACGGTGCGGAACGTATCGAGCACCTCGACCTGGTTGACGATGTCGAGATCGCTGCGGCCTTGCCACAGCAGCAGGTCCACGTGCGTCAGCGGTTCCAGGCGGGCGCCGAACTTCGACGTGGTCTTGCGCACGCCCTTGGCCACGGCGCGCACCTTGCCGTGGCGCTCGGTCAGGAAGACGACGATTTTGTCGGCCTCGCCCAGGCGGTAGGTGCGCAGGACGACGCCCCGGTCGCGGAAGAGGCTCATCGGCTCATCGGCTCACTGCGGCCCGGCGTCGGCCTTCGGGCGGTGGGCCGGGTCGAGCGGGCAGTAGCGCTCGCCCCGGCGGGCGGCCTCGGCGGTGGCCCGACGAGTCTCGGCGGCCAGGTCGGCCGCCCGGTTCTGGGCCTCCTGGGCGGCCCGGACGCGAGCGACGGCGGCGGCGCCGTGGGAATGCCGGCCGTAGAGCAGGTTGCCCGCTCCGACCAGGGCGGCGATGGCGACGATGACCACGACGACGACGCCCGCATGGATGGCGAACGCGACGGCGACCACGAAGGCGGCGAGGAAGGCGATCCCCGCGATCAGGGCGATCCGGGTGGCGGTCATGACCTCTCTATTCTCGCAGCTGAGCGCGCCGGGCCGGGTCCGTGGCCCGTTGTCGGAGTCGGAGTTGAGTCGGAGTTGGAGTTGGAGTTGGAGTTGGAGTTGGAGTTGGGTCGGGTCGGGTCGGGTCGGGTCGCTGCCGGGTTGGCGGGGACCGGGGTCAGGTGTTGCGCCGGGTCGTTCGACGACGTCTGCCGGCGACCTTTCTGAAAAACGCTAAACTGGTAGGTTTAGTTTAAACCGACGCGTTTAGTTGGCTCGGGACGCGGAGGCGGCTCAGGGGTTGACGGCGCCGAACCGCCGCACCCGCCGCTGGAAGTCGATCACCGCCTCGTAGAGGTGGCGCCGGCGCATGTCGGGCCACAGCGTGTCGGGGAAGGTGAACTCGGAGTAGGCGATCTGCCACAGCAAGAAGTTCGAGATGCGGTTCTCGCCCGAGGTCCGGATGACCAGGTCGGGATCGGGCATGTCGGGGAAGTAGAGGTGACGCCGGATCACCTTCTCGTCGATCTTGTTGGCCGGGGTGCCCGAGGCGACGATGGCCCGCACGGCGTCGACGATCTCGGCTCGGCCGCCGTAATTGAAGGCCATGGTCATGACCATGCGCCGGTTGTGCTTGGTCAACTCGATCGACTCGTCCATGCGCCTGAGCACCCGGCACGGCACGCGCCAGTCACGCCGTCCGGCGAAACGGATCTGCACGCCCTTCTCGTTGAGCTCGTCGCGTCGGCGCATCAGCAGCGACTGGTTGAAGTTCATGAGATAGCGCACCTCGTCGGGCGGGCGGCGCCAGTTCTCGGTGGAGAAGGCGTAGAGGGTGATCCACTTGACGCCGATCTCGAGGGCGCCATTCACCACATCGAGCAGGGCCACCTCACCGGCGCCGTGACCCTCCGTCCGCGGCAAGCCGCGGGCGCTGGCCCAGCGACCATTGCCGTCCATGACACAGGCCACATGCACCGGCACCCGCGCCAGGTCCAACTCAGGCGGGACGGGGTCGGGGTCCGCGTCCTGCGTCGCTGTGGGACGCGGTGCATCCTCTTCGGAGGCGGCCGAGGTCACAGTGAGTGAACCTACCGCGCGCATCCCAGGTGGCTCTGGCGCGGCCCGAGCGCGCCCAGCCCCGGGTGCCCTAGGGTGAGTCCCATCCGGGGTCTGGGAAGCCTGGGGGAAGGGCATGACCTAAGGAGGCCCCATGTCTGAGCAGGCAGCTGCACCACGTCCTGACGTCAGTGACATGTACGCCGTGCACGGCGTGTTTCGCGACACGTTCGGTGCCACACCAATCCTCGTCGGGGACGCTCCGGCGGGCGACGCCGAGCGGGTGGCCATCGTGGCGAACTACTACGAGAACATCCTCCGTTTCCTGGAGGTACACCACGAGAGCGAGGAGACGGTCGTCTTCCCCGTGCTGCGTGAACGCTGCGACGGCGCGGCTGCGTTGATGGACGAGATGGCCGAACAGCACGAAGAGGCGCTCGAGCTGCTCGGGACGGCGCGCGACGCGGTGGCCGCCTGGCCCGGGGGCGACGCGGCGGCGCAGCAGGCGGCCCGGGATCATCTCGTGGCACTGGGCGAGCATCTGGGTGTTCACCTCACGAACGAGGAGACGAACGTGTTGCCCCTGGCGGCTGCCAACCTCACGCCGGAGGAATGGGGCATGCTGCCCGCGCACGGGATGGCCAACTTCCAGGGGGACAAGATCTGGCTCATCCTCGGGCTCATCCGGGAACGCATGACCGAGGAGCAGCGGGCGTCCATGTTGGAGCACATGCCGCCGCCGGCGGTGGAGATGTGGAACGGCTTCGGGGAGCAGGCCTTCAAGGAGCTGTCCAGCGTGGTGGTGGTCGACGTGCGGAACCGCGTCGACTGACGAGCGGCGTCAGGCGGCCCGGGTGTCCGGCACGTCCGGAGGAGGTCACGGGGTCACACAGGAATCACACAGGATGGTTGACCCATCCCGTTCACTAGATTTCTGGTCGATGGTTGTCAACCCGGTCGCGGGCATCGACGATTTCCTTCCGAAGCATCACGTCGTGATCGCCGGAACGGGGCGAGCGGGCACCAGTTTCCTCGTTCGCTTCTTGAACCAGTGCGGTCTCGACACCGGCTCCCCCACCGAATCCTTCGATGAAAGGGCCCAGGCCGGCCTGGAGCACAACCTGCTCGATGGGGGCGCGCCATATGTCGTAAAGGACCCATGGTTGTTCACGTACTGCGAACGCGTTGATCTTCAGGCCGTGACCATTGATGCCCTTCTGGTGCCGGTCCGCGAATTGATGGCGGCCGCCTCGAGCCGCATTCTGCAGGAACGCGTGGCCATGTTCGAAAGGCCATGGCCCGATTGGCCTCACAGCGATGTGAATGGGAAGGTCACCGCCGGCGCGATCTACTCACTGGACCCGGTCGATCAGGCACGCATATTGGCGGTTGGCTTTCACCAACTCATCCACTGGGCAACGGTGAAGCGAATTCCTCTGTTCCTGTTGGAGTTTCCACGGATCGTCAACGACAGCGAGTACCTGATTGAGACGCTCTGGCCCTGGTTGAGCAGTCATTGCGACCGGGAGAACGCGCAGGCCGCGTTCGACACGATCGCGGATCCACTTCTTGTCCGGATCGAGACACCCGATCAGAGTGACGCACCTCAACGCGCCGCGGTGGACATCGCCAAACTCGACCGCGAGGCGATGAGGATCGTTCTCGATGAGCACAGGGCGCTCGTCACCGCGGCCAACGATCAACTCGCTGAGTCACGAGAGTCCTTTGTAGAAATCCAAACCCGCCTGGCCGAGTCCCAGGGCCGCCTGGCCGAGACCGAGGGGCGCCTGGCCGAGACTCAGCGCCGCCTGGCTGAGACGGAAGGACGCCTGGCCGACACCGAGGGACGCCTGGCCGACACCGAGGGCGCACTCGCGCACAGCGACACAGCCATTCGCGAGTACCAGATGCAGCTCGATGCGGTGCTTGGAGAGATCAACGCGGTGCACGCCACCTTGAGTTGGCGCATCACCCGCCCACTGCGAAGGGTGAGGGCAAGTCTCCGACGTAACGACACGCGGCGGTAGCCGGGTCTCCCCGGACCGCCGACAAGCTCCGCCTCTGCGTTCGGCCGTGCACGTCGACCAGTTCGGCTGAGAAGGTCCTGCTGGAGCGGGCCGCTGGCAGACGCCGCCGGGGGACCCGTGTGGGTCGCCTGGAAGCGCCGGCGCCTGATGCAGCGGCGGTGGATTTCGCGTCGGACTGACCTCGTGGTCCGGCGGTGTCGTTACCCGCGGGCATGATCGATGCATGGTGGAGAGCTGGGAGGAGTCCGAGTCCGAGTTGGAGGCCGACGGCCTCGACGAGTTCGACGCCTTCGGCTCCCCCCGGGGATCGGCCGAGGAGGCCCGCCTGGCCGGCGACGACGCTGTCGCCGGGCTCGACAAGATCACGGCGCAGATGGCGGGCGGCGAGCACCGACTCGAGCAGCAGGAGATGTGCCGGGCCGTGGCCGAGGCGCTGGTCACCCGGCGGCACCTGGTGGTGCAGGCGGGTACGGGGACGGGCAAGTCCCTCGCCTACCTGGTCCCTCTCGCCCTCTCCGGCGTCAAGACAGTCGTGGCCACGGCTACCAAAGCGCTGCAGGACCAGCTGGCGGACAAGGACCTGCCCCTGGTCGAGGCGGGGCTCGGCCTGCCGGAGCGCCTGGACTACGCCGTCCTGAAGGGTCGCAGCAACTACATCTGCCGCCAGCGCGTGGCCGAAGTGGGGTTGAGCGGCGTCCAGGCCGAGCTCGGTGACCAGCGGGCCGCGCCGGACGACGAGCCCGAGTCCGCCGGGTCGGGGCGGGTCGCCCCTCCGGGGGACGACGCCGACGGGGACGGTGGCGGCGCCACCAGCGCCGAGGCGCCGGCCGGGTTGGTCGACGAGGTCCGGAGCCTGGTGGCCTGGTCACAGTCCTCCAAGACGGGCGACCGCGGTGACCTGACGTTCGAGCCGTCCGACCGGGCCTGGAACATGCTGAGCGTCGGGCCGCGCGAGTGCCCGGGCGCCTTCAACTGCCCGTCGGGCGGGAGCTGCTTCGCCGAGGCCGCCCGCGACCGGGCGACCGCAGCCGACGTGGTCGTGGTGAACACCCACCTGTACGGAGCGCATCTGGCCAGCGGCCGCGCCGTGCTGCCCGAGCACGACGTGGTCGTGTTCGACGAGGCGCACCAGCTCGAGGAGGTCATGACCTCGAGCCTCGGCGTGGAAGTCACGCCGGGCCGTTTCCGCGCCCTGGTGACGGCCGCCCGCCCACTGATCGAGGCGCGCCACGCCGAGATGCTCGAGTCGCTCGGCGCCCTCGGCGAGCAGCTGGGCACGCTGGTGAGCGACCGGGTCGGCGCGCGCGTGCTGCACGACGGGGGCGCGGGACGGCTGGCCGACGACGGCGACCGCGCGCTCTCCGACGTGCTGGCGCGGGCGGCCGACCTGACGCGCCGGGTGACCGACGCACTGCGCCGGTCCGGCTCGCAGAGCTCGCTCCTCGCCGATGCCGGGGAGGACCTCGACCGCGGCAGCCGCAAGACGCGGGCCGTGACCGCGGCGGCCCACCTGGCTGAGGATCTGCACCGCCTGGTGTCGCGTACCGAGGGCGAGGTGGCCTGGGTCGACGGCACGCGCCGCAACGCGCGGCTCCGCCTCTCCCCCATTGACGTGGGCCCGGCACTGTCGGCCTTGCTCTGGGGCGAGGTGACATCGGTCCTGACCAGCGCCACCATCCCGCCCCGTTTGGTCGAGCGGGTCGGGCTCGAGGGGTTCGCCACCGAGGAGCTCAACGTCGGCAGCCCGTTCGACTACCGCTCCCACGCCCTGCTCTACGTGGCCCGCCACCTTCCGGACCGGCGCGCGGAGGGAGCCGAGGAGGCGTTGCACGAGGAACTGGCGCAGCTGATCGAAGCGGCCGGCGGGCGCACGCTGGCCCTCTTCACCAGCCGCCGCGCCACCGAAGCGGCCGCCGTGGCGTTGGGCGAGGAGCTCCCGTATCAGGTCCTGCTGCAAGGAGAGCTTCCGAAGGGCCGTCTGCTCGAGGAGTTCGCCCGCGACGAGACCTCCTGCCTCTTCGCGACCCTCGGCTTCTGGCAGGGGGTGGACGTCCCCGGTCGCGCCCTGTCGCTCGTGACCATCGACCGGCTCCCCTTCCCGCGGCCCGACGACCCGTTGCTGCAGGCGCGGCGCGAACGGGCCGGCAACGGCGCCTTCTCACTGGTCGACCTGCCGCGGGCGGCCACGTTGCTGGCGCAGGGAGCGGGCCGGCTCATCCGCACGGCCGAGGACCGCGGCGTGGTGGCCGTGCTCGACCCCCGCCTGGCCACGGCGTCGTACCGCGGGGTGCTGTTGGAGACGTTGCCGCCGATGCGGCGGTCCGTGGATCCCTCGGAGGTGGCGACGTTCCTGCGGCGGGCGCTCGAGGGCGGCGCCGACCCGGCCTGAGCAGTGGGGGCCGGCCGCGGCTGGTGCCGCCCCTGTTCGAGTGTCTCTGCTACTCGGGGTAGTGGTGGATGACCTTGCCGCTGCTGTCGAAGGCGGCGGGCGTTGCCACCCGCCTCAACCACTGGGCCGCCACATGCAACAGATCGTCGTTCATGACGTAGAGCCGTCCGTTGGGTATCGTGATGCTGCGCAGGAGCCCTGCCTCGGTCAAGATCCGGAGATGGCGCGACACCCCTTGCCAGGGGATGTCGAAGCGCTCGGCGATCTGACTGGACCGCAGGCCGCCGGGCCAGTCGTGGATGGCCCCCAGGATGCCGCGCCGGATGTGGTTGTCCAGCGCCTTGAAGATGAGCCCGAGCGTGTCCTCGTCCGACACCTCGGCGAGGGGAAGGAGGGTAGGGACGGCCGACCACCCATCTCCTCTGCGGGATCTTCTGTCGTGCGTTCGGGGGGCTCATGGGCGTGGGTCCTTCGGGGCTCGGGGGCGTGGGATGTTTGTTTTGAAACGCTCCGCTCAACGGTCGCGTTCAGCCTAAACCTCTGGGTTTAGCGTTTCAAACAGACACAATCCCGGTGACCGCCCGGCCCGCGACACACCCACCGGGGGCGCCGCAGGTCTCAGTACCCGAGCCGGTCGAGCATCTCGTCGCGGTTCTGCCAGTGCTTCTCCACCTTCACGTGCAGGTCGAGATAGGTGCCCTCGGGGAGCGCCTCCCGGGCCGCGATGCCGACGGCCTTCAACACCTCGCCGCCCTTGCCGATCACGATCGCCTTCTGCGAATCGCGCTCGACGATGATCTCGACGCGGATGTGAGCCCCTTCCCACTCGGTCACCTGGCACGTGATCGAATGGGGCAGCTCGTCGCGCGTCTTGGCCAGCAGTTGCTCGCGGACCAGCTCGGCCACCCAGAGGGCCTCCGGTGTGTTGGTCACGACGTCGTCGGGGAAGTAGGGCGGCCCCTCGTCCAGGCGTCCGACGACGAAGTCGGTCAGCTCCGGCACGCCCTGGCCCGTGCGAGCCGAGACCGGGAAGTACTCGACGTCGGGCAGCTCCCCCAGCGCGTCCACCGTCTCCTTCGCCTCGGCCAGCCGCTCCAGCAGCTGCTGCGGCCGGGCCCGGTCGATCTTGTTCACCACCACCAGCAGGCCACGGCGTCCCACGGCCTCATCCTCACCGTCGCCCACGGACACGGACTGCGCCGCCCCGTGCAGCTCGCGTACCGAGCGCTCGAGCACCGTGCGGTCCCCCGGTCCCACCGCGCCCGTGGCGTCGAGCACCACCATGATGAGGTCGACGTCGCCCAGCGCACTGGTTGCGGTCTCGTTCAGGCGCGTCCCGAGCGTGCTCCGCGGCCGGTGGATGCCGGGCGTGTCGACGAAGACGACCTGCGCATCGGCCTCGACGTCGTGCAGCACGCCCAAGATGCGGTGGCGGGTCGTGTTCGGCCGCGACGACGTGATGGCGACCTTGGTGCCGACCATGCGGTTGACCAGCGTGGACTTGCCCACGTTGGGACGGCCCACGACGGCCACGAAGCCCGATTGCACCGCGCCGCCTAGTGCCCGTTGCGGGAGACGTCGCCCTGGTCGTCGAGGTCAGCGGCGCTCCCGGTCGGCTCGATCCGCACCCGCTCGATGCGGCGACCCCGCACGTCGACAGCCGTCAAACGGAACCCGTCGACCTCCACCGAGTCGCCCTTGTCCGGCACCCGCCCCACCAGGTCGAGCAGCAGACCGCCCACGGTGTCCCAGGTCCCGTGCGGGAGCTCCGCCCCCAGGAGGTCGTCCGCATCGTCGACCGAGTAGAGCGCGCTGACCAGCACCGAGCCGTCCTCGCAGCGCTCCACCGTGGGCCGCTCCTCGTCGAACTCGTCGACGATGTCACCCACCAGCTCCTCCAACAGGTCCTCCAGGGTGACGAGCCCCGCCGTCCCCCCGTACTCGTCCACCACGACGGCCATGTGGAACTTCTCCTCCTGCATCTCGCGCAGGAGGTCGGAGACCTCCTTGGACTCGGGGATGAACTTGGCCGGCCGCAAGCTGTCGCGCACGGTCTGCGCCGCCTTGCCGACCCGCTCGGCCCGCACCAGGTCCTTGGCGTAGGCGATGCCGACGATGTCGTCGATCCCCTCCCCTTCCACCGGGATGCGGCTGTAGCCGGCCGCCAGCGCCGCCTCCAGCGCGTCGCCCACGGTCACCTCGGCCTCGACCGTCACCATGTCCGTGCGCGGCGTCATGACCTCGCGTGCCACCGTGTCGCCGAAGTCGATGATGGAGTGGATGAAGGTGCGCTCCTCGTTCTCGATCACGTTCTCCTCGTGCGCCACGTCCGCCATGGCCTTCAGCTCGGAGTCGGTGATGTAGGTCTGGTGGATGCCCTCCTCGTTGTCGCCGGCCGCCCCGATGATGTGGTTGGCCAACCCGATGAGGACCGAGGACAGCCACCGGATGGGCGGGAAGCGGATCAACGTGCTGACGATGGGCGCACTGAGCAGCGCCGCGTGGTCGGGGTGCTGCACGGCCCAGTTCTTCGGGACGGCCTCGAAGAACACGAAGATCACGACGACCTCGAAGACGATGCCGAGCAGGACGCCCAGCCCTCCGAAGGCGTGCTCGGCCACGATGCCGACCAGGGTGGCCGAGACCAGCTGGCAGATGAGGACCAGGAGCAGGATCGGGTTGAGGAACCTGGCCGGGGTCTCGACGAGGCGGGCCAGCTGGCGCGCCCCGCGCTTCTTCTCGTCGACCAAAGACTTGGCCTTGATCCGGTTCATGCGCACGAGGCTCGTCTCGGCCATGGCCAGGACACCCGACGCGGCCAACAGCACCGCGATGACGACGATGAGGACGGCGTCCTCGGCGTGGAAGCCCGACGCGGCCAGCAGAGGCAGGGCGGTCACGCGTGCCGCCCGACCCGGTAGAAACGGTCGAGCAGTTGCTGCTCCAGCGCCTCCATACGCTCCGCTTCGGCGTCCTCCTGGTGATCCATCCCGAGCAGGTGCAGCAGTCCGTGCACGACCAGGAGTGCGACCTCGTCGTCCAGGTCGACCTCGTGCTCCAAGGCGTTGCGGGCCGCCACCGACGGACAGACGACGACGTCGCCGAGCAGGGTCAGTGCGCCGTGCTCGGAGGTGGTCC
The DNA here is from genome assembly GCA_963807775.1 of uncultured Acidimicrobiaceae bacterium. Lineage (GTDB taxonomy): Bacteria > Actinomycetota > Acidimicrobiia > Acidimicrobiales > RAAP-2 > Bog-473. The sequence goes on from CAWECY010000003.1 coordinate 204,643, forward strand.
CGGGCCCGCTCCCGCCGAAGTCGGGCGAGCGCCCGGTCGGTCCCGGCTCGTCCTCGATGGGGAACGACAGCACATCGGTGGGACCGCTCTTGCCGAGGAACTGCTCGTTCAGGGCCGCCATGGCCTCCTCGTCGACGAAGAGCAGCGAGACCTCGGTCTCGCCCTTGATCCCTCGCGCCGTGAGGACCTGGCGCGCCAACTCGGCCCACCGGGCCACATCCATCGGATGAGCACGCTGCTCGTCGGCGGCAAAGACGTCAATGGTCACTTCGTGTGACCCGCCCGCCCTTCTGCCACTTCGTAGGCGTCCACGATGTCGGCGACGATCTTGTGGCGAACCACGTCGCGGCGGGTCAGGTGGACGAACGTGATGTCGTCGATCCCACCGAGCACTGGCTCCAACCCGACCAGCCCCGAGCGCCCACCCGGCACGTCGATCTGCGTCACGTCACCCGTCACCACGCACTTGGAGCCGAAGCCGATCCGGGTGAGAAACATCTTCATCTGCTCGGGCGTCGTGTTCTGCGCCTCGTCGAGGATGATGAAGGAGTTGTTGAGCGTGCGCCCCCGCATGAAGGCGAGCGGCGCCACCTCAATGGTGCCCCGGTCCAGCAGGCGCTGCGCGCCCTCGGGCTCGAGCAGGTCGTAGAGCGCGTCGTACAACGGCCGAAGGTAGGGGTCGACCTTGGCCATGAGGTCGCCGGGCAGGAACCCCAGCCGCTCGCCGGCCTCGACGGCCGGGCGGGTCAGGATGATCCGCGCCACCTGGCGCGACTGCAGCGCGTGGACGGCCTGCGCCACGGCCAGGTAGGACTTGCCGGTGCCGGCCGGCCCGATGCCGAAGGTGATGACGCTCTGCGAGATGGCATCCACGTAGCGCTTCTGCCCCGCCGTGTTGGGCCGCACCGTCTTGCCCCCGGCGCCCCGCACCACCTCGGACCGCAACACCTCGCTCGGCCGTATGTCCTCACGGACCATGTCGATGGTGCGGGCCAGGGTGGAGGAATCGAGGTCCTTGCCCGACTGCGCGAGGAGGATGAGTTCGTCGAAGAGGCGCACCACCACTTCGGCGGCCGGGCCTTCGGCCGAAATCCGATTCCCCTGCACGGAGATCTGCTCGTCGGGGAAGGCCTGCTCAATTTGGCGCAGGTGCTCGTCGCGTGTGCCGAGCAGGCCGGCCATGAGGTGGTTGCCCGGCACGAAGCACTCGGCGCGCAGTTTTGTGGTCATGAAGCGGTCATGGGATCAAGTGCCCCTTGAGCGGCTCGCCCCCCAGCACGTGGAGGTGGAGGTGTGGGACGGAATTCATGGCGTCGGGGCCGATGTTGAAGACGAGCCGGTAGCCGCGGTCCGGCGTCGCCAGGCCGGCCTGGTCGGCCACGGCACGCGCCGCCACGAGCATGTCGGCCAGGACCGGCCCGTCTTCGGCCGTGACGACCGAGGCGTCCTCGATGTGACGGCGCGGCACCACCAGGACGTGCAATGGGGCGGCAGGAGCGGTGTCCTTGAAGGCCACCGTCGTCGGGGTCTCGTGCACGATCTCGGAAGGCAGTTCGCCGGCCACGATCTTGCAGAAGATGCAGTCGGTCATGCACCATCCTCGACCCGGATCACGTCCGAGAAATTACCCGGGACCCGGGCGGCACCCGTGACCATCCCACTCCCTCACCGTGCCGGACCTCCCACTGCGGCCACGGTACCCGTCCGTAGGGAGACCAGGAGCGCTCCGGCGGTGACCGCCGCCGTCTCCGCCCGCAGCACGCTCAGCCCGAAGCCGACCGTGGGCAGGCCAGAGGCCAACTCATCGGTGCTCCAGCCACCCTCGGGCCCGACGGCCACCACGTGCTGGGCCAGCGTCGGGCGGTCGCCGCTCAGCTGGGCCAGCACGACCTCGCCGGGGCCGCCCAGGGCCTGAAGATCGGCGAAGCGCACCGTTTCGCCCACCTCGGGCAGCCAGACCCGGCGGCACTGCGCGGCCGCCTCGCGCGCCACCCGGCGGAGCCGCGTTGTCGTCGCCTGGCCGCGCTGGCCCTGCCAGCGCACCACACTGCGCTCGCTCAACAGCGGCACGATGCGGTCGATGCCGAGTTCGGTCAGCTTCTGTACCACCCACTCCGGGCGCTCGCCCTTGGTGGGAGCGAAGGCGACCGTCAGCGCAGGGCCCACCCGGTCCTCGAATTGCACGCCGCCGTCACCAGCGACGCCGGTCCCGTCGCGCAGCGACTCGAGCTCGGCGCCACCGGCCCAGCGGGTGCGGGCCCAGCCACCGACGCCGTCGCTGGCGACGACCTCCTCGCCCGGGCGCAGGCGCAACACCCGGGCCAGGTGGTGCTCGTCTTCCTCACCGACGACGGGATAGGCCGGGTCGTCGACGAACACCTGGGCGGCCGCGGCCGCCCGCACGGCGATGGCGGCGTAGGCCTCGGCCCCGCTACCCAAAGGCCGAGCGCAGGCGGGAGAAGACGCCTTCGCCGCCACCGCTGCCCGGAGGCGATACCCCTCGCCCCGCGAGGCGGCGAACTGGCGCAGCAGCTCGTCCTGCTCGGGCGTCAGCCCGGTGGGCGTGCTGACCAGGACGTGCACGTAGAGGTCGCCGCGGCCGCGGCCACGCAGGTGGGGCACACCCAGGCCGCGCAGGCGCTCGACGTGGCCGTGCTGGGTGCCGGGAGCGATGGTGATCCGCTGGGGGCCGTCGAGGGTCTCCAGGTCGGCCTCGGATCCCAACGCGGCTTGGGCCAGGCTGATGCTGAGCGTGGTGTTGAGACTGTCGCCCTGGCGCTCGAAGCGCGCGTCGCGGGCCACCGCCAGATGGACGAACAGCGATCCGCTCGGTCCGCCCCGCTGCCCGGCCGCGCCGCGCTCGGCCAGCCGGAGGGTGGAACCGTCCTCCACGCCCGCCGGCACCTCCACGGTGAAGGTGCTCTCCTCCATGCGCCGCCCCTCGCCACGGCAATCCTCGCACGGGTGCGGGATCATCTCGCCGGTACCGCTGCATCGCGAGCAGGCCACGCTGGTGACCACCTGACCGAGCAGGGACTGGCGCACCCGGCGCAACTCGCCGGTGCCCTGGCAGTCGACACACGTGGTGGCGGAGGTGCCCGGCTCCGTGCCGCGGCCGGCACAGGTGCTGCAGGGGGCGGGCAGGCGGACGGAGATCTCCTTGCGGCACCCGAACACGGCCTCGGAGAACTCGAGGCCGAGCCGAACCTCGGCGTCGGCACCGGACTGTGGCCCGCGGCGGCGCGGTGCACCGCCGGCCATGGAGCCGAAGAAGGCCTCGAAGATGTCGCCCAGGCCACCCTCGAACCCGAAGCCGCCCACGCCACCCTGGGAGCCGAACACACCCTCGGGCCCGTAACGGTCGTAGCGCGCCCGGCGCTCGGGGTCGCGCAGGACCTCGTACGCGACCGTCACCTCCTTGAACCGCGCCTCCGCCTCGGGGTTGCCGTGGTTGGTGTCCGGGTGCAATTCGCGTGCCCTGGCCCGGTAAGCGCGCTTGATCTCGTCGTCGCTAGCGTCGGGGCCGACGCCGAGCAATGGTAGAGGTCGCCGAGCCCGTCAGTGCCGGCCATCGTGCCCCTCGCCGAGGCGCTCCCCGAGCCGCTCGCCGACGACGTGGGCGACCGCCAGCGCCCGCGGGTAGTCCATCCGGGTGGGGCCGAGCAGGCCGACGGCGCCGAGATCCTGCCCGTCGATCGACAGGGGAGCCACCACCACGGCGCACGACGACAGCGGTTCGTACCCGTGCTCGGTGCCGATGGCCACCGAGAGCCCGCTGCTGAGGACGTCGCGCAGCAGGTTCACCACCACCAGCTGCTGCTCCAAGATGCTCAGCACCGTCCGGACCGTCTCGACCGCCTCGAAGGACTCGGCCAACCGCGCCGGGCCGCCCACGAAGACCTGGTCGGCCTCCATGTCCCCCTCCATGGCGCCGAAGGCCGAGCGGGCCGCCGCCACCAGGCGGTCGACGTGCTTCGATCCGCTGACGGGCACGCTCCAGCGTGTCGTCAGCGTGGTGCCCACCAGACGGGAGGAGAGGAAAGACCCGGTGTCGGCCAGGACGTCGTCGGTGACGTCGGCGTCGAGGTCGATGGTGCGCTTCTCCACCGCGCCGTCCGAGAGCACGACGACGAGCAGCGCGTGCGCAGGCGACAGCCGCACCAGCTGCACCGAGCGGATGCTGGCGGAGTCGTGGGAAGGGCCGACGACGACCGAGGCGTACGACGTGAGCTCGGAGAGCAGGCCGGTGGCCCGTTCCAGGACGGTCTCCATCTCACCGTGGACCTGGTCGAAGAACTGCGACACCTGCCGTCGCTGCGCCGGGCCGAGGACCCCGGGGGCGGTCAGGTGGTCGACGAAGAAGCGGTAGCCCTTGTCGGTCGGGATGCGGCCGGCGCTGGTGTGCGGCTGCACCAGGTAGCCCTCGCGCTCGAGCGCCACCATCTCGGAGCGCACGGTGGCCGACGACACCTGCACCCCCGGTGCGCTGGCCACGTGGGAGGAGCCCACGGGCTCGGCCGTGCCGATGTACTCGGTCACCACCGCCTCGAGAATGGCGGCTCGGCGGGCGTTCAGCTCGCGCTCCTCCGCGGCGTCGGCGGCGGCGGAGACTGAGTCGGAGGGCGCGTTCATGATGGTGCCTGGCACTCAAGTCTACCGAGTGCCAGGGGTCTACCCCCGGCCCCCGGCCCCCGTCCTCCGATCGCCGCCGGGATGGGCCGGAGGGCGACCCGGCGCACTCGGGCATCCTGATGGGTATGGCCGCCCTGCCGCCCGATTACGACGACGACCCCGGGCGCTGGCGCTCCTGGCAGGCCCCGCAGGACGTGACCGAGATCCTGGCACCCGAGCTCGTCGGGCCCGTCCTCGACGCCGGGTGCGGCGAGGGCCGGTTGCCCGCTCAGCTCGACCCCGGCGTGCGCTGGGTCGGCCTCGACTCGTCGCCCTCCCAGGTGGCGGCCAACCCATTCCGGCCTCTCGTCCGGGCCGACATGCGCCGGTTGCCTTTCGCCGACGGCTCCTTCGCCGAGCTCACGCATCTGTGGTGCCTCTACCACCTGGACGATCCGGTCACGGCGGTGGCCGAAGCGGCCCGGGTCCTCCGGCCCGGCGGGCGCTACTACGCCTGCTCGGCGGCGCGGGACAGCGATCCTGAGCTCGTCCCGGAGGGCTATCCGCCGTCCACCTTCGACGCCGAGGAGGCGGCCGACATCGTGGCCGCGGTCTTCGGCGCCGTCGAGGCCGAACGCTGGGACGGCACGTTCTACCCGCTGCAAACCAGGGAGGAGGTGCGGGCCTACTGCCGGCACAACCTCATCGCGCCAGGACGGGCCGAGTCCGCGCCACTTCCGCTCTGGCTCACCAAGCGCGGCGTCTTGGTGCGCGCCACCAAGAGATGAGCGTCCCGGACCCGGTACGTGCCTCGCCGTAACTTGAGCTGCGCGCGTCGCCCCGCGGATGCGTACGTGCGCATTCGCTTACCGTGCGGTTCGCACGAGCCCATAGAGGCAGACGGAGCATCGAGCAGACGAGAGACGACGACTTTTGAGAACAGCCGAGGCCCGCGCGAACATCTCGGATTCGATGCCGAGCGGGCGTGCCCGAGTCACACGTCGCTGGGTTGGCACCACCCCTTAGGCTGACTCCGTGGCCAGACGCAGGTCCGTCATCCCTTTCGTGCTTCTTGCCATGACGTTGGCACTGGCGCTTGGAGCCGCCGTGCTCGGCTGGCGTAGCAGCCCGTCGCAGGCGGCCCAGATCGCCTTGCAAAACGCCGCCCAGAAGACCACCGCGGCACCAAACTTCGCCTTTATCGTCTACAACGGAACCGGAGTCGGAATGTCGGACCTTCCACCACCCGATACGAGAGGCTTTGGCACCTGGCAGTCACCCGACCGGTGGCAAGTCACATTGCTTTACAGCAGAGGCCCACTGTCGTCCGACACGGCTATCGGGTCAACTCTCTATCTTCCGGCGATCCGGGGGGAGACGGTCGCTCTCAAACTGAGTTCGGCTGCACTCGATACCTTCGGCGATCCTGATGGCCCAGTGTTCCTCCTCCCGCCATTGGGTCTTCTCAATGGTGCGCAACAAGTAAGTCGACAGGGCGACACTTACTCGTTTCTGGTTCCGGAGCTTGATCTCGTGAGGGGGTGGGTTGCGTATGCCCCGATCTCCCGCGCCACCCTTACGCCACCGGACAATGTCGCCCTCAACACCCCGGCACGAGCGCAGGTCGTGGATGGCTATGTCGTTGCGTTGATCCTTCCTCAAGGCATCCACGCCACGAACGACGCGCATACGGGACCGATCGCGTGGAAGCTGTCTCACTTTGGTGCTGCTCCACCGGTCACCGCCCCGGAGACACTAAAGAACACCATCTCGACGACTCCGAGTGGATGACAGAGTGGCCGGGCGACACGCTGTCTGGGCCCGGCTTCGCTTACCGTTCGGTCAGGCCGGACCCATAGACGTTGGCGGCGCATCGAGCCCGTGGCGGCGCATCGAGCCCACCGCGGCGACGCTCAGTCGCCGCCCAGGCGCAGCGCCGAGATGAAGGCCTCCTGGGGCACCTCGACCCGCCCGATGTTCTTCATCTTCTTCTTGCCTTCCTTCTGCTTCTCCAGCAGCTTGCGCTTGCGGGTGATGTCACCGCCGTAGCACTTGGCCAGCACGTCCTTGCGCTTGGCCTTCACCGTCTCGCGGGCCACGATGCGGCCGCCGATGGCCGCCTGAATGGGCACGTCGAAGAGCTGGCGCGGGATCAGCTGGCGCAGCTTCTCGGCCATCTTGCGGCCGTAGGTGTCGGCCTCGCTGCGGTGCACGATGGTCGAGAAGGCGTCGCACGGCACGTGGTTGATCAGGATGTCGACGCGGACCAGGTTGGCCGTGGCGTAGTTCTCGGGTTCGTAGTCGAGCGAGGCGTAGCCCTTGGTGCGCGACTTGAGCTGGTCGAAGAAGTCGATGACCACCTCGGCCAGGGGGACGGTGTAGACGAGCTCGACCCGCTCGGGTGACAGGTACTCCATGCGCACCATCTCCGCCCGTTTGTTCTGGCACAACTCCATGACGGGGCCGGTGTACTGGCTCGGCGTGATGATGGTCGCCTGCAGCATGGGCTCGTCAATGTGGTCGATGCGGCTGGCGTCGGGCAGCTCGGTCGGGTTGTCCACGTCGAGCTCGGAGCCGTCGGTCAGGAAGGCCCGGTAGGCCACGCTGGGCGCGGTGGCGATGAGTGAGACGTCGAACTCACGCTCGAGGCGCTCTCGGACTATCTCCATGTGGAGCAGGCCGAGAAACCCGCAGCGGAAGCCGATGCCCAGCGCGTGGGAGGACTCGGGCTCGAAGGTGAAGGAGGCGTCGTTGAGCTTGAGCTTCTCGAGTGCGTCACGCAGGTCGGGCAGCTCGTCGCCGTCGACCGGGTAGAGGCCGCAGAACACCATGGGCTTGGGGTCGCGGTAGCCGGCCAACGCCTCGGTGGCGCCGTGCTGCGCCGTCGTGACCGTCTCGCCCGAGCGGGCCTCGCCCACGTCCTTGATCCCGGCGATCAGGTACCCCACCTCGCCCGGCCCCAGGGTGTCGACCGGCTCGGCGTCGGGCGTGCGTACGCCCACCTCCTCGATATCGTGCACGGCGCCCGCCTGCATGAAGCGCAGCCGCGCCCCGGTGTGCAGCGTGCCGTCGACGATGCGGAGGGAGCTGACCACTCCGCGGTACTGGTCGTAGGAGGAGTCGAAGATGAGCGCCCGCAGCGGCGCCTCGGGGTCGCCGGTCGGCGGCGGGATGCGGGCGATGATGGCGTCGAGCAGCTCGACCACCCCCTGGCCCGTCTTGGCCGAGATGTGCAGGATGCTCTCGGCCGGCAGGCCCAGCACGTGCTCGATCTCGAGCGCGCTTCGCACGGGGTCGGCCGCCGGCAGGTCGATCTTGTTGAGCACGGGCACGATCTCGAGGTCGTTCTCGATGGCCTGGTAGCAGTTGGCCAGCGTCTGCGCCTGGATCCCCTGACTGGCGTCCACCAGCAGCACCGCCCCCTCGCAGGCGGCCAGCGAGCGGGACACCTCGTAGCCGAAGTCGACGTGGCCGGGCGTGTCGATCAGGTGCAGGACGTGCCCGTTGTGCAGCACCCGCACGTTCTGCGCCTTGATGGTGATGCCCCGCTCCCGCTCGATGTCCATGGAGTCGAGGTACTGCTCCCGCATCAGCCGGGGATCGACCGCCCCGGTGATCTCGAGGATGCGGTCCGAGAGCGTCGACTTGCCGTGGTCGACGTGGCTGATGATGGAGAAGTTGCGGATGCGCTCGACCGCAACGGGCCCGGTGACGGTTGCGGGAGGCGGCACGGTCCGTCGATCGTACCGGCCGCGGTCGCCGCCCCTGGTCGGGCGGGGTGCTCCCGCCACCCGGCCCTCCCCACCTCCGTGCCCCCCGGGCCGCTCGGCCCCGGCGTGATCCCGCAGGCCGGAATGTGGCCGCCACCTGCTACAGTTGTCGCTCGCCCCGGTGGGCTCACGTCGAGCCGCCGGACCCCTTCGAGAAGCACCAGAGGATCGACACGTGGCCAACATCAAGAGCCAGATCAAGCGGAACCGCCAGAACGAGAAGCGCCGCCTGCGCAACAAGTCGGTGCGGGCCGAGATGCGGACGCGCACCAAGAGCGCCGTCACGGCCGCCGAGAGCGGCTCCGAGGACGCGGCCGAGATGCTGCGCCTGGCCCTCAAGCGCATCGACAAGGCGGCGGCCCAGGGCGTGATCCACAAGAACACGGCCGCTAACCACAAGTCGCGCCTGGTACGCCGGGTGACCGCGGTCGAAGCGGCCGCCGAGTAGCCCGAGCGCCGCTCCCCAGCGGTCCGCGGGCGGGCCCGTCGGATCGGATTCGCTCAGCCGGCCAGCTGGAACGTGAACATCTTCTCGGGGACGATGCGCGCGCCCACGGCGTCGACGTGCTCGAGCCACTCCCCGAACGAGGGCCCCTGCTTGGGCACGTACTCGTCGAGCATGGCCTGGCGCAGACCGGCGCAGGCCGGGTCGCGGATGGCGAAGCGCTCGGCCGTCCCGTGCACGGTCACCGCCAGGTCCTCGCCGGGGAGGTACGTCGCGCTCAGGTGCGGCCGCATCGTCAGGTGGCGCGTACGCACGGCGTCGGCGCCCAGGCTGAACCAGAACGTGCCGTGCAGGAAGTAGCCGTCCACCGGAGCGGTGAGCGGGCGCCCGTCCGCGGTGGCGGTGGCCAGGACGAGCAGGCACAGTCCCTGAAGCCGCTCGGCCAGCGCCCGCGCGTCGATGCGGCGCTCGTGGCCGATGATGTCGCGCAGGTGCGGGCCGGCCGACGCCATGGAGTCGTCGAGCAGCTCCTGTAGGCGATCCAGCTCTTCGGGGATTTCGAGCATGGAACCAGTCCAGCATCCCGGTGCGCGGGATGCCGGGCCGGCGTGCGAAGCTGGGGCCGATGGCGGACGGACTCGTCCTGACCCGCAGGGAGTCCGAGCGCGGCGTGCACGAGACGGCGCAACGCGCCGGGGCCGGCCGCTCCGAGGAGGTGGTGCGCCGGTACGTCGGGTACGAGGAGTGGCCCGAGTCCGGCTTCTTCCGGCGCGAAGTGGCCCGCCACGGCGTCGCCCTCATCCTCGGTTTCGGCGACGCCCTGGACGTGTTCGAGGACGGGGTCGGGAGCCCGACCCGGCCCTTGTGCGCCTTCGTGGTGGGCAACCAGACCGGCTCGAGTCTGACGGGCGTGCGTGGCCACCAACTGGGTGTGCAGGTCGAGCTGACGCCCGCGGGCGCGCTGGCGCTCTTCGGTGACGTCGAGGCACTGAGCGACGCGGTCGTGCCGCTCGAGGACGCGCTGGGAATCCGCGGCCGGCGGCTGGTCGAGCGGCTGGCCGCCACCGGGTCGTGGACGGCGCGACTGGACCTGCTCGACGCCGAGCTGGGCGAGTCCGAGCACGCGCCGGCTCTCTCCCCGGAGGTGGAGTGGCTGCGGCGCCAGCTGGCCACCTCCCAGGGCGCCGCCCGCGTCGAGCCGCTGATGGACGAGACGGGGTGGAGCCGGCGCCACGTGACCGAGCGGTTCCGGCGCCAGCTCGGCGTAGCTCCCAAGACCTACGCCCGCCTGCTGAGATTCGAACACGCCGCCGCGTTGCTGGTCGACGCCGCGCCGGGGCGCACGCTGGCCGACGTGGCCATGACCGCCGGCTACTACGACCAGTCCCATCTGGCCCGGGACTTCGCCGCGCTGGCCGGCATGACGCCGGGTACCTACGCCGCCGACCTCGAACTGGACCCCGAGGTCAGGTTCGTACAAGACGCCGAGACGGTGCCTGCCGCAAAGTGAAAGGCATGACCACGACGAACGACACCACCAGAGCGAGCACCGTGATCCCGATACTCGTGTACGAGGACCTCGAGGCGGCTCACGACTACCTGGTCGCCACCTTCGGCTTCACTTCGGGAGGCCTCCACCGCGACGACGACGGCACGGTCGTGCATGCCGAGGTTCGCAACGGTGACTCCGCCATCTGGCTCCATGCGGTCACCGAGGCAGCCGAGATGGCATCGCCCCGCGGCGCCGCCATGTCGCACGGCGGCCTGTCCGTCATCGTCCCCGACGTCGACGCCCACTACGCGCACAGCGTCGCTGCGGGTGCCCGCATCGACCGCGAGCCGACTGACCAGGACTACGGCTTGCGGGAGTACGGCGCGCGCGATCCCGAGAACCACCGCTGGTGGTTTTCCTCGCCCATCGGCTGAGAAGGCCGGGCCCCGGCCCTCAGGTGCCGCCGGGATGTTGTGCGCTGACCGGGGCGGACTCGCCTCCGGGCGAAGCGGGCAGCTCCGAGCTCGCCGGTGCTCGACCCTGACGCGGCCTACGCCTGAGCGGGTTGCGCCTCGCCGGGCTGGTGCTGGCCGTACCGCGGTGGGTCAGTCGCGGCGTATCCGTTCTGGGCCTGCTGCTGCTGCTGGCGCATGAGGGTCAGCTCCATGTACCAGTTGTTCACGCCCAGCTGGAGAGCGTCCCTCTCGCCCTGGGTGTGCTCGGGTGATGCCATCAGCATCGGCATCAGGCCCCACTGCGCAAGGAAGCCGAACAGCGGGTTGCGGCAGGCCTGGAAGCGCCATGGCGTGTGAATCTGCTGGATCGCCGCCCAACAGAGCCAGATGGCCTTGAACATCTCCGGGCTGTCGCCGACGGTCTGCTCGACGAGCACCGAGTCGAAGTGGATCTGTGCCATCTGGTGGTAGCTGACGTCGTGGCCCTGAATCTTGGGGTCGAGCAACCCCAGCGCGGCGCGATGGTCCTGGCGGCCGCGGTCGCAGTCGCCAGCGTCGTTGCGGCCATAGAAGTGGCGGGCCCGCCCCAAGAGCGCCACGACCTCTGCCTGGGGCTCGTCCCTCGACAGCTCCACTGCCTTGTCCCAATAGATCTCCGCCGCGCTTGAGGTGCCATGCCTGGTCGAACGTCATGGCCAGGATGTACACGCTGAACCAGTCGAGGTGCGGCCGCGGGTCTGACTTGTTCTCCGGCTCGAGCATCTTGTGCGCCTGGCCGCCGACGACCTGCAACTGGTTGCCGATGCCGAGCACCTTGGCCTGCGCCGGCGAGCCGAGTGCGGCCAGCGGCTGCGCGCTGAGCTCGCCCGCATCAGCATGCAGCTTGGTCAGCGTGCTGATCAGCTTGTTGAACTGGTCCTGGATGTCGTCGTCCGCCGTCGACTTCTGGAGGAGACCGGAACGGTAGGTGAGGATCACGGTGACGAAGGCACCAACCACGCTGACCAGTGCGATCAAGTCACTGAAGGAAAAGGACATCACAACCCCTGACCGCCGCCGGGGCGACAAATAGCTCCGTCTAGCCATTGTGGCCCGGCGGCGCCCCGGATGCGGGTTCTCCTAGCGCCGGCCGGCCCGAGGGCGCGATTGCCGGGTGGTTGGCCGCGTCTGGCGGGCCAGGCGGGCAACGAGTATTTCAACGACGAGCTCCGCATCGAGGCCGCTCGCGCCGCGCACGTCGAGGTCGGCCTTGGCGATCAGGTTGATGGCCTCGCCGATCTTGGCGCTGCCCAGGCGGCGCGACTGCTCGAGCGCCTTCTTGGCCACGAAGGCCGCCGTGCCCAGCACGGCCGCGGCGTCGCGCTCAGACCCGACGTCGTCGCCGTCGAGCGCCAACATGTTGGCGAAGTGGCCATGCACGGTGGCCATCACCTGCATGGGCGCCAGCGCCCCACTGTCGAGCATGCGGTGCAGCACCCGCAGCGCCCGTCCCGGATCACCCTGGTCAATGGCGTCAGTCAACTCGTAGCGCGGCACCGTCCCGGCTTCGCCCAGGTAGGGCACCAGGTCGTCGGCCGAGATGACGGCGCCCTCGCCGTAGGCGGCAGAGAGGGCGCCCAAGAGGCCCTCGACGCGGCCGAGATCCTCCCCCACGTGGTCGCCCAGCAAGTCGGCGGCAGCCGGCTCGAGCTTGACGGGTCCGCCGCGGACGTGGTCGTGCAACCACGACTTGCGATCCCCCGCCTTGCTCGTGGTCACGTCGATGAGCTGGCCCGCGGCGTTGATGGCCTTGACCACCGGGGCGGGGACGGTCCCGCCGCCGCCGACCAGGATGAGCACCGTGGTGGGCAGTGGGTCCTCAATGATCTCGACCAGGCGCGGCGCGTCCGCCGTGAGCAGTCGGCCGGCCTCGCGCACGACCACCACCCGGCGGTCGATCAGGAAGGGCGGGGTCAGGCAGGCGTCGACGACGGCGCCCACGCTCAGCTCGTCGCCCGGTCCCCCCCCGATCTCCTCGACGACCAACGCGTGATCGCGGTCGCCCACCACCTCGGTGAGGAGCGAACGCACCTCCTGGGCCACCAAGGAGGCGTCGTCACCCTTGACCAGGTAGGTCGACGCCGGCGCGGCGTGGCGCGGGCTCACTGGGCCTCGCTCACGGCGGCGAGCGCGTCGCGCACGCGGCACGTCCCCTTGACGTCGTGCACGCGCAGGATGCGGCAGCCCCAGGCGAGGCCCAGGGCCGCCGCGCCGATGGAAGCCTCGCGACGCTCGGTCAGCTCCAGATCGAGGATGTTGCCCAGAAAGGTCTTGTTGGAGGCCGAGAGGAGCAGGGGGTAGCCGAGCGCGGCCAGGGTCGGGCTCGCCCGCAGGAGGGTGAGGGATTGTTCGGCGGTCTTGCCCAGATCGAGGCCGGCGTCGAGCACGATGCGCTCGGGCGGCAGGCCGGCGTCGCGCGCGCTGGCCGCATGCTCGGTGAGGAAGCGGGCCACGTCGGCCACGACGTCGTCGTAGTGCGGGTCGGGGTCGGCCACGCGGGGGGCCAGGCGGATGTGCGTGACGACCACCGCGGCGCCGTATTCGGCCGCGGCGACGACGTAGTCGGGGTCGGCCAGGCCGCTGATGTCGTTGCCCATCACGGCGCCCTCGGCGTAGGAGGCACGGGCGACCGCGGCGCGCCAGGTGTCGACCGAGACCGGCGTGTCGAAGCGGGCGCGCAGGCCGGCCACGACGGGCACGACGCGGTCGAGCTCCTCGGGCTCGGTCACCTCGGGCCCGGGGCCCGCCTTGACGCCGCCGATATCGAGGATGTCGGCGCCATCGGCGACCAGCTGCTCGGCGCGGGCGTAGAGCTTGTCCAGCTCGAAGGTGGCACCCTTGTCGTAGAAGGAGTCGGGCGTGCGGTTGAGGATGCCCATGACGAGCGCCCGGTGGGTCAGGTCGTAGCGGCGGCCGCCGAGGTCGAGCGTGGGCGCGATGGCGGCGTGGGTGGCGGCAGTGTCGGCGGCGGAGTCGGTGTCGGTGTCGGTGTTGGCGGTGGACGCCGCCATCAGAAGAGGCGCGCGGCGAGGGCCCGGCGGTATTCGTTCGTCCGGGGGTCGCCGCCGCCCATCGTCTCGAGCAGGTCCACGAATTCCTGGCGGGCGGCGTCGTCCTCGCGCACGCGCTCGAGCAGCTCGTTGAGCTTGGCCTCGATGCCGTCGTCGGACACGTCGACACCGGCCTGGAGCAGACGGGCCTCGGCGGCCAGCGCCCGGCCGGTCTCCGTCTCGGGCAGTCGTTGCAGGGCAGCCAGGGCCTCTGCGGCCTCGCCGCGGTCGATGAGGATGCGGGCCAGCGCCTCGGTGGCGCCGGCGTGGTCGGGCTCGAGCTCGAGGGCGCGGCGGACGGAGGCCTCGTCGCCCACCTCGACCAAGGTGTCGGCTTCGCTCGGCGCCGGCGCGAGACGCCGGACGAACTCGGTGACCTGCGCCTCGGGCAGCGCTCCGATGAACGAGTCGACCACCTGGCCGTTGGCGATGGCGAAGACGGCAGGAATGGACTGCACCTGGAAGCTCTGGGCCACCCGTGGGTTGTCGTCGACGTTGACCTTGGCCAGCTCGACGGCGCCGCCCGTGTCGGCCACGGCCTTCTCGAGCATCGGGCCCAGCGTCTTACAAGGCCCGCACCAGGGCGCCCACAGGTCCACGATCACGGGCACGGTGGTGCTGCGGGCGAGCACGGCATCCTGAAATGTCTCGTCGGTGACGTCCATCGACACGACGCTACCGGCTGTCCCCGGCGCGCTGGGCAGGCGTTCTGTGGGCACGGCGCGGCACGGATTAGCGTCGGCTCCGTGGCAGCAGCACCGGAGGGGATCAACGAGAACCAGGTCACCGAGTGGATGGCCGGGCAATTGCCCGAGCTCACACCACCGCTCACCTTCAGCCTGATCGCGGGCGGCCGTTCCAACCTCACCTTCCGGGTGGAAGACGCCGAGGGCCGGGCCTGGGCGTTGCGCCGCCCGCCACTGCACCACGTGCTGCCCACGGCCCACGACATGTCGCGTGAGTACCGCTTGATGCACTCCTTGGGGCCGGCGGGCATCCCTGTCCCGGTCACCGTCGGCCTGTGCACCGACGAGGCGGTGAACGAGCGCCCCTTCTACGTGATGGAGTTCGTCGAGGGGCACATCCTGCGGACGGCGCCCCAGGCCGAAGAGGCGTTCGACGTGGCGACCCGGCGCAAGGTCGGAGACGAGATGGCCGAGACGCTCGCCGCGCTGCACGCGGTGGACCCGGACGCGGTGGGGCTGGGCGACCTGGCACGGCACGAGGGGTATATCGAGCGGCAACTGAAGCGGTGGCGCTCGCAGTACGAGCAGATGCAGGTCGATGGGGTCGACCACGGCGGCGTGGTCGAGCGGGTCAGCGACGAGCTGGCGGCGCGCATCCCCAAGCAGCAGCGCACCTCGGTCGTGCACGGCGACTACCGCATGGACAACGTGGTGCTGGCCGACGACGGGCCGGTGCGGGCGATCTTGGACTGGGAGATCTGCACCCTGGGCGACCCGCTGGCCGACCTGGGAGTGCTGATGGTGTATTGGTCCGAGCCGAGCGACGCCATGGCGGTGCTGGGACAGTCGCCCACCACGGCCCCCGGCTTCTCGACCCGGGCCCAGGTGCTGGAGCGCTACGGCTCGGTGTCGAACCTCGACATCTCTGAGGTCGGCTACTACATGGCCTTCGGTTACTGGAAGCTGGCCTGCATCCTGCAGGGGGTGTACGCCCGCTACGTGGCCGGCGCCGGGGCGGGCGACCAGGGCAGCGTCGACGGCTTCCCGGCCCAGGTGGGCCGCCTGTTCGAACAGGCGGCGGAGTCCCTGGAGACCGTGGCGTGAGCCCGGAGCTGACCGAGATCTTCGACATCCACCGCGAGCCGGTCCTGTCCGACCCGGTGCTCGTCGTGTCGCTGGAGGGCTGGGTCGACGCCGGTTTGGGCGCCACGACCGCCATCGCGGCGCTGCTCGGCCAGGGGTCGACCGAGACGATCGTCACCTTCAACGGCGAGCACTTCTTGGACCAGCGGGCGCGCCGGCCGGTCTCGCGCATCGTCAACGGTGTTACGACCGAGCTGACCTGGCCGCGCACGGTGGTGCGCCAGGGGGCGGACTCCGAGGGCCGCGACATGCTCTTCCTGGTCGGGCCCGAGCCGGACTTCCACTGGCGTGCCTTCACCGACGCCGTGGTCGGGTTGGCCCGCTCCTGGCGGGTGCGCATGGTGGTCGGGCTGGGCGCCTTCCCGGCCCCGGCGCCGCACACCCGCCCGGTGAAGCTGGCGGCGACGGCCCCGGCCGAGTCGGCGCATCTGATTGAGCAGGTCGGCATCGTGCAGGGTGAGCTCGAGGTGCCGGCCGGTGTCCTAGCCGCGCTGGAGCTGGCCTTCGGGGCGGCGGGCACGCCGGCGGTCAGCCTGTGGGCCCGGGTACCGCACTACGTGGCCGGCATGCCCTTCCCCGAGGCGAGCGCGGCATTGATTGAGGGGTTGGCCGGGATGGCCGGCCTGTCTCTCGATTCGTCGGCGCTGCGGAGGGCGGCCGACAGCTCGCGGCGACAGGTCGACCAGCTGATCGCCGACAACCGCGAGCACCTGGACATGGTGCGCAAGCTCGAGGAGAACATCGACGCCTCGGAGGGCAACGCCATGGGGGTGGAGGCCGTGCCGTCTGGCGACGAGATCGCCGCCGAATTGGAGCGGTTCCTCCGAGGTGAGGAACAGTAGGTCTGACGTCAGTCGGTCTTCTGCTGGTTCGGGGGATCGGGAAAGGGGCTCCGGCCATGAAGATCGACGGAGGCATCGGGTTCGACCCGAACGGCATCGCGGCCCAAGCGGCCAAGGCCGAGGCGGAGGGCTACGACGGCGTGTGGACGGCTGAGACCAGCCACGACCCCTTCCTTCCCATCGCGGCCGCCGCCGGCGCCACCGAGAAGCTCGAGTTCGGCACCGGAATCACGGTGGCGTTCGCCCGCAATCCCATGACGCTGGCCGTGGTGGCCAACGACCTGCAACTGCTCACCGGCGGTCGCTTCATGCTGGGGATGGGGAGTCAGATCAAGCCGCACATCACCAAACGCTTCTCCATGTCCTGGTCGCACCCGGCCCCGCGCATGCGCGAGATGATCCTGGCCATTCGGGCCATCTGGAAGGCCTGGGAGACGGGTGCGCAGCTGGACTTCCGCGGCGAGTTCTACACGCACACCCTCATGACGCCATTCTTCAACCCCGGCCCCAACCCGCAGGGCAACCCCAAGATCCTCCTGGCCGGCGTGGGCGAGTACATGACCGAGGTGGCGGGCGAGGTGGCCGACGGCTTTTTGGTGCACGGCTTCACCACCGAGCGCTATCTACGGGAGGTCAGCCTGCCGTCGCTGGAGCGGGGCGCGGCGAAGGCTGGGAAGACGCGGGCCGACCTGACGGTGTCCTACCCGGGCTTCGTGGTCACCGGCGTGGACGACGAGAGCACGGAGAAGGCCGACCAGGCCGTGCGCCAGCAGATCGCCTTCTACGGCTCGACACCGGCCTACCGCCCCGTCCTGGAGCTGCACGGCTGGGGCGACCTGCAGTCCGAGCTCAACACGCTGTCCAAGCGCGGCGAGTGGGTGAAGATGGGCGAGTTGATCGACGACGATGTGCTCTCGGCATTTGCGATCGTTTGCCCGCTGGACAAGGTGGCCTCTGAAGTCCGTGCCCGCTTCGAGGGCCTGGTCGATCGCTTCAGCTTCTACGCGCCGTACCAGGTCGATCCGGAAGCCTGGAAGGGCGTGCTGGCCGGCTTCCACGACTGACCGCCGCCTTTGGACCCGTCGCCCTTGGCGGGCACGGGGTGGATTCGACGGCGAACGGTCTATCTGACTGAGTTCCTGGGGCGGGATGGTTGGGTGCCCGGGGTATGCGGCTCGCCCGCAATGGGATTTGACCCCCAAAGGGGATTTGGCCCAAGAAGCGCTCCTCATATACCCGTCCGAAGGGATGTGCCGATGCGTCACGTACGGCCGGGAAGGACATCGGGCCCCGAAACGGGATGGGGGGCGGACAGCTGCGAGTGCGGGTTCAGACGACGAGGTTGACCAGGCGGGGTGGCTTCGACACCACCCGTCTGGGCGTGGCGCCGGCGAGCGCCTCGGTCACCTTGGCCGACGCCAACGCGGCTACCTCGGCCTCCGCCTCTGAGATGCCCGCATCGACGTCGATCCGGTCCCGCACCTTGCCGTTGACCTGCACCACCATGGTCACCGTGTCCTGCCTGACCAGCTCGGGGTCGTAGGTGGGCCAGGGATGGAGGTGCACGGACGGCTCGCCGGGGTGGCGGTGCTCCCACGCCTCAGCCGTGACATGGGGCGTGAGGGGGGCAAGGAGGCTGAGCAACGCGTCGAGCGCCTCATCCCACACTTCAGCGTGGGGGCCCGCGCCGCCACCGTTCCTGCCGTCACTGCCCTCGGTCCGGCCGTAGCGCTGAAGAAGGTTGAGCAGCTCCATGCAGTGGGCGACCGCGGTGTTGTACGACCAGCGTTCGAGGTCGCGAGTCACGTCGGCGATGGTGCGGTGGACCGCCTGGCGCACGGCGTAATCGGCTTCGGACTGCTCGCCCTGCCGGACCGACGGTGCGCCGGTGGAGGTCCGCCAGAGACGGTCGAGGAAACGGCCGCAACCCTCAATGACCTGCTCCGTCTGCTCAGACCAGTCCATGTCGTCGAACGGCGGACCGACGAAGAGGTGGAACAGGCGCAGACCGTCGGCGCCGACCGTCTCGTAGTAGTGCTCCGGCGCGACGAGGTTGCCCTTGGACTTGGACATCTTGGTCCCGTCCATCCGGATCATGCCCTGCGCCAGATACCGCTTGAACGGCTCCCGTGGCACACCGGGCGCCAAGCCAACGTCGATCAACGCGCGGGTATAGAACCGCGCGTAGAGCAGGTGCAGGATGGCGTGCTCGATCCCGCCGATGTACTGATCGACCGGCATGAAGTGCTCGGCCGCGGCCGGGTCGAAGGGCCGATCCGTGTTCCAGGGGTCGCAGAAGCGAAGGAAGTACCAGGCCGAGTCGACGAAGGTGTCCATGGTGTCGGTCTCGCGCCGGGCCGGACCACCGTCGATCGGACACGTTGTGTGCAAAAAACCCTCGTGATACGCGAGAGGCGACTGGCCGGTCGGGAGGAACTCGACGTCGTCGGGCGCGACGATAGGTAGCTGGTCCTCGGGGACAGGCACCACCCCGTGCACGTCGCAGTAGACGGCCGGGATGGGGCAGCCCCAGAACCGCTGGCGGGAGATGAGCCAGTCCCGCAGCCGGTAGTTGACCTTGCGCTCGCCGATGCCCTGCTCCTCGAGCCAGTCGATCGCTCGTGACTTGGCGGTGGCGATGTCGAGGCCGTCGAGGAACCCGCTGTTGATCTTGAAACCGTCACCCGTGTAGGCCTCGCCGCCCTCCTCCTCCCAACCTTCGGGAGGTTGCACCGTACGGACGATGGCGAGGTTGTGAAGTGTGGCGAAAGCCCAGTCACGCTCGTCCTCGGCCGGCACGGCCATGATCGCACCCGTCCCGTAGCTCGTGAGGACGTAGTCGGCCACGTACAACGGCACCGAGTTGCCGTTGAAGGGATTGACGACGTTGGTGCCCGTAAAGGCGCCGCGCTTGCCGAGCGTCGTCGCGTCTCCCTCGGCCATGCGCTCGATGTCGGTCTCCTGGGCGGCCCGGCGGCGGAGCTCGTCGACCGCACGTCGCTGCCCGTCGGTGGTCAGCTCGTCGACCAGCGGGTGCTCGGGCGCCATCACGGCGTAGGTCATGCCGAAGCTGGTGTCGGGTCTGGTGGTGAAGACGCGCACGGTCAGCTCCGGACGGTTCTCGACCGCCAGGTCGAACTCGGCTCCTTCGGACCGTCCGATCCAATTGCGCTGCATGACCTTGACCCGCTCGGGCCACTCGAGGTCGTCGAGCGCCTCAAGCAACTCGTCGGCGTAGGCGGTGATTCGAAAGAACCACTGTTCGAGATCCCGCTTCTCGACCAGGTCGCCCGAGCGCTCGCAGGTCCCGTCGGCGAGCACCTGCTCGTTGGCCAGCACGGTCTGGCAGCCCGGGCACCAGTTCACAGGGGCTTTGGCCCGGTAGGCCAATCCGGCCTCCCACAACCGGAGGAAGATGACCTGGTTCCACTTCATATATTCGGGGTCGTGGCTGGACAGCTCGCGGCGCCAGTCGTAGACAGCGCCGAGGCGGATCAGCGAGGACTTGAACTCCGCCATCCGCGCCTCGGTGAAGGTGCGGGGGTGGGTACCGGTCTTAATGGCGGCGTTCTCTGCGGGCAGCCCGAAGGAGTCGAAGCCGAAGGGGCTCAGGACCCCCATGCCTTTCATGGTCTGGTAGCGAACGGCCAGGTCACCGAAGGTGTAGTTACGGACGTGCCCCTGGTGCGCCGGCCCGGACGGGTAGGGGTACATGCAGAGGGCGTAGAACTTCTCGCGGGGGTCGTCGTTGTCTATCTGGTAGGTGCCAGCTTCGGCCCAGTGGCGTTGCCACTTGCGCTCCACCGCATCGACGTCGTACGCCCGTGCCATGCCACCAGGGTAGGCGAGGCTGGCACGTGCTCTGAGCAGGGTTTGCGGAGTCCGCGGAACCTTCGAAGCACGGCTCGGCGGCGCACCGGGCGGACCGGAGCAGACAGCCCCGACTGCTAGCGTTGGCGTCCGCCACTGGGGGCGTAGCTCAGCTGGTAGAGCGCTTGACTGGCAGTCAAGAGGTTCGTGGGTTCAAGTCCCATCGCCTCCACCAACCAAAATTTCCTTTCGGCGGGAGTGTCATCGGAGAATTCGTGCCCACACAGTCCACGGCCACCCCGACACCTCATGAGCCTGTAAGGCCAGTGCCCGTGAAGGTGACAGAACCGGCTGTGCCACCTGCTCCCGCACCGCCGCCTGTGCCACCGCCACCGTTGCCGGCGGAGGAAACGCTCACACCGTAGGTAGCCGTACCGCCGGTATAGGCACCCCCGCCGCCTCCGCCGCCTCCGCTCGTGCCCCCGTTGCCACCGTCGCCACCACCACCGGAGGCGAGACCCCCGCCGCCTCCGCCGCCTCCGCCATCGGTCGAAGAGGTCTGGGTACCGCCGCCGGCGCCTCCAGTGTTCGTACCGGTGCCGGTGCCGCCGTTGCCTCCGCCTGGACTCTGGTCGCCAGTGCCGCCCGTGCCGCCAGTGGACGTGATGGTGTACTGCGGGGTCCCTGTGGTCGCGACCACGCCGCCTCCACCACCGCCCGCGTTGCCGCTCGTGGTGCCCGAACCCGCTGTGTTGGTGCCGGGATTGGCCGTCGGACCGCCACCACCGCTCCCCCCCACACCCGTGGTGCCGGCACCTCCGCCCCCACCACCGCCACCCACGAGGACGATCGTCCCGGTGGGCGCACCGGCCAAGTAGATGCAGGTGGAACCGCCGCCACCGCCACCGGCGTCGGAGGAACCACTCGTACCACTGCCCCCGGCACCCCCGGCGGCGCAATCGGTGCCGCTCGCGCCGCCGGCACCCCCGGTGATGCCGCTGCCTGCGCCACCGCCACCTCCCACGATGACCGTGAACGTCGTGGCCGAGCTGCTCTTCGGAATGGTGATGGTCCCCGAGACAGTGCCGCCCGCACCACCGGCTGCTCCGGTGACACCGCCACCCCCACCGCCACCCTTCATGGTGAAGGTGAACGAGGTGTCTCCGGCGGGCACCGTAAGGGTATGGGCGCCGGCGGTGCTGAGGGTGACGGAGGAGGTCGTCGTGCCTTGGAACGAGGAGCTGGCGCTGCTTGTCCACGAGCTGCCAGCGACAGCGCTCACGCTATAGGTATACGTAGTTCCTGCCGCGAGACCGCTGTCGGTGCACGATGTCGTCGAAATCGTGCCGAAACAGCCGCTTCCGCTCGGAACCGACGAGCCGTTGCGTGTGATCGTGTAGCCAGAAGGAGTAGCGCCGGTGCTCGGCGCGCTCCAACTGATCAAAAGGCTGCTGGTCGTTGGGCTCGTAGCACTGCCCCCGGTCGGTGGGTTGATCCCGGCCGAATGTGACTCCCCAGGCTTCGAGCCGGAGGTGAGGCCGGTCGTCCATTTCGTCGCGCCGGCAATCCCGCCTGTAAACAGGAGAGAGGCGGCCACGAGGAATGCGATTGTCCGTGGCGTCCGTTTAGCCACGTTTCCCATCTAACCGGGTGCCTGGTTGTTACGCCTTCCGATCAGCTGGTCCAGCTGTCGGTGGCCGGACTGGTCGTGGCAGTGCCCGCGCCACCCGTCGCCGTGATGCCGGTCATCGATGGCATGGAGAAGTACGTGTTGACGCACGCGGCCGGTGACGCCGCTGTCATCGATGCGTCGTTGGTCAACGTGACCGCGAGCGGGTTGTTCGATTGGCCGCTGGCCGCGACCGTGAGCGGTGTGATGAGGGTATGAGAACTCCCGCTCGTTCCCGTCGAGAAGTTCCAGATCACATCGCTCGGTGTGGCAGCCAGGCAGCCTGTCTGCGTCGTCGTCAGGGCACTCGTCGTGTACCCCGTGGCATACGTCGTGCTAGTCGGAAGCTGAATCGCCGTAATGGTGACCGGGTACGGGTTGGGATTGCTGATGGTGACGACGACGTCGCCGGTACCACCGGGATAGAGCAGGTTGCTCGCCGAGGGAGACGCCACAGCGCTGATGCTCAGGTTCGAGATCGTCGCCGACTGGCCTTCACCGGACGAACCGCCGTTCAAGCCGACGACCCAGTTCGTTGCCGCGTAAGCCCCGGCACCCGCCAACACGATGCCCAGCGTGGCCGACAGGACCTTCACCTTCCGGGTGAACTTCAGCCTTCTCTGAATCTTCATGCTCTCCGCTCGTTCCAACTCCGAAGAGTTGTGAAATGGTGGCCAATGCCTGCCTTCGGACGTTCCGGCAAACATGCGTTGACCTCCAGGTCACAATGCCGTTATCCGCCTGTTGGATCTTCGCCTAACTGAATCGGCTGCCTCGCAGATGCCTTGACGTCACGCGGTACGGGTTTTTCACCCGTACCTACTGAGAATCTCTACGTAAAACCCATATCGCACGAAGGGCGCCGCAAGTGCCACGATTAGGAACAGCCATGGCGGGGTTCCAGGTTGCCGAAGTGAACACGACTGAACTTCTGATCGAACTACCGGACTGCGTGCTCGTCCTCAACGAGTTCGGCCACGTCCAGTGGGGAAACAAGGCAGCCGAACAATTGTTCGGCCGGTCGTTACGTGACTCGATCGGATTCCCAG
This sequence comes from uncultured Acidimicrobiaceae bacterium, assembly GCA_963807775.1. GTDB lineage: Bacteria > Actinomycetota > Acidimicrobiia > Acidimicrobiales > RAAP-2 > Bog-473. The sequence goes on from CAWECY010000003.1 coordinate 227,704, forward strand.
CCCTCGATCTCGTTCATCCGGACGACCTGGAACTCGTGCTCCGTTCGTTGGAGAGCGTCCAACGCAAGGAAGTCGGAACTCTCATCGAGGTACGAGCAAGGACTGCCACAGGTTGGCGCCTTCTCGAGGTGATTGGAGCGCCCATTGGCTGGTCGAACGAACCCAGTGCCGTGTTGTTCTGCATGAGAGACCTGACCGAGAGACGTCGTTTTGAGGTGGCACGCAACAAAGAGGCGACGTTCAGGACCGTGGTTCAGAACTCCCCCGACATCACAATCCTGCTGTCGCAGTCAGGCCTGGTGGAGTCGGTCTCCGGAGCACTCAGCCGGATCCTTGGACACGACCCGGAGGTGATCGAAGGCGGACAGCTCATTGACCTCGTAGTCGAGGAGGATCAACCAGCTTTCCTCGCATCGCTGCGGGCCGCTTCGCAAGGCGCCACGGCCTCGAATCCTCTGAGGGTTCGCATTCAGCTCAGGCGCCATGGGGCCGGGGAGCCCGTACCCTTCGAGTTCACGTTTGTCAATCTGCTGGACGATCAAACTGTCGGCGGCTTCGTTGTCTCGGCTCACGACATCAGGGCGCAGGTAGCCGCCGAAAGAGAATTGCACCAAAGCGAGCAGCGTTTCCGCCAAGTCTTCAACCAAGGCCCGCTGGGGATCGTTCTCACGGACTTCGACCACAGGGTCATCGATGTCAACGACGCCTTTTGCCTTCTGGTAGGCCAGCCGTCAGACAAGGTCATCGGTTCGGCATTTCACTCATTCGTTCACACCGACGACCGCGGACCAGTCCTGGCCGTTGGCCTCCAGCTCAAGGACCAACCAACGAAAACCTGCAGGACCGAGAGTCGGCTCGAGTCGAGCAATCAGGAGGTCGTGGTTTCAAGCGTCACCGCGTCGGTGATCGAGGACGAGAACGGCGTACCGCACTGCCTTTGGATTCTCGAAGACATTACGGAGCGCAAATTGCTCGAGGGGGAGCTGGCCGCCCATGCCAGCACGGCCAGCACGCTTCTCGCCAGCTTGACGAGTCGAGAAGTGGAGATTCTTGAGCTTTTGGAGGAGACGGCCACCGCCTCCCAAATGGCACACCGCCTGACTCTCTCCGTGAGGACCGTGGAGTCACACCTGGCGAATGCCTACCGCAAGTTAGGGGTACACAGCAGGTCGGCGGCCATAGACGAGTTCGCGCGACTGAGGCGAGCAGTTGCAGGTGTTCAGCACGACCAGAGTTGAACCGGTTCATTTGTCAGCCCGACGGTCTCCCAGGCCCGCGGACTTCGCGTGAGCCTTGCTCCGAGCTTCGAAAACGTCACCCCGGCTGCGTTGCTCGATCTTGTGCCTCCGTCTATACCTCGTGATCCGATCCACCGAATCGTTGTTGAGCGGCCTGCTTCGTAACACCGAGCGCATATCCGATGGCAGCCCATGAATGCCCATCTCGGCGGGCGACGTGTACCTGCCGTCGAAGATTGGTTTCGGCGATGCTCACTTCACGATTGGCTCTGATGACCAAGGTGAGACTCTTGTCAAACGGCTCCGAAGGTCGACGCACTACGTCAATAATACCTTGACGCACGCACCGACTGAGTCTCTGCAGCGGGTACGCAGGCGAACTACGCTCGGAGTTACAGTGCCGCGTGATGAGGTGCCGCGCTGAGCAGTCCGACGACTCCCGCGATCGGGATCATGAGACGCTGAGCTGCCCGAGGAGCCCGGCCAGGTCCCAGTAGTCCCTTTGCGAGACGACGAGGCCATCTTCCGACACTTCCCCAATGGACACGCCGCGGAATGTGAAAGGACTTCCTGTCCCTGGGAGCGGACCGATGGCGCCGGTGTTTGTGCCACGGCAGATCGATTCAAATGCATACGAGCGCTGCCCGGCCACGCACTGAACAACGTCGAAGCTCATGTCGCCGGACATCTCGAAGGCCCCCGCACCCATCTCCCGGATCCCGTCATGGCCGACGAAGACAGCTCCCGTCGGCACGTCCTCGTAGCGCACGTCCTCACTCATGAACGCGAGGAGCGTGGACATCGCTTCCTCGTCCCCGCCACGAGCACTGGCTTGAGGGTGGCGACACCACGCATCGATGTAGCGCTCCAACCTGGATGGGTTCACTGTCGGCTCCTGTCCCCCAGTGTGGACCACATCTTCTCATGGCATCCGGCGTCGCATCTCCGGTCCTCACAGGGTCCATCTAAGAAGGCCCTGTAGGGTTGAAACATGGCTCACGAAACAAGCACAGGCTCGTCGCCGATCGTGAAGGGTTTGATGAACAACCTTCGGGAGATCCTCCCGGAGGAGGAGCGGGAAAAGCTCGATCGGTACACGCAAGAGGCGGACGGCGCGACGCCCAAGGGGGACTTCCACAGGGCGAGTCACTGTCTGCGTTGGGCGATCAAGGTGGCCGAGAGCCCAGAGCACTCGCACCTTTCCGGTATGGCGGTCCGTCTCAAGGAAACCCACAAGGCCTGGCAAGACATATGGCTCGGACTGGAATTCGGCTCTGGAGTGAAGATGGGCAAGGGTCAGGCTTCGCACGAGATCAAGGGCGATCAAAAGATCGGACCGGGTGAAGACGTCGAACTGCTGTGGGTCGAGGAAGCGACGGACGTGGCGAAGAACGCCGCCGAAAAGTCCGGCTGGGACAACGTCCCGTGGGAGGAACTCCTTGAAGAGGTGCTCAAGATCAAGTAGCGGTGAGCGTCCCTGTCCTTACGGTTACCTCCGTCGCCGGCACGAAGCGCACGGCCGTCTGACTACGTGAAGGACTACCGACGAGTCCTCTCCTTCCTCGTCCAACGCCGCGACGGGTGTTCAGCCTGACCGGAGTTGAACTCGATTCATCTGCCAAGGTCATCGTTCATCGCAGGTCGGACCAGGAACAGACCGGCCGTTCGCTGGAGGGTCAACGCACCGCCCGACCCTCCAGCGAACGACGGGATCAAGCGATCTTGCGCCAGACCAGCTGGACCGTAACTCCGGGCAGGAAGACCTTGCTCAGTTCCTTGTCAACGAGCTGCGTGAATTCGGCATCGGCGCCGATGGCCTCCTGCGCGCGTTGCATCTGCTCAATGGAGCTGTACCGGGTGATCCACTCGACCCCTCCGTAGGTGCCTGACATCGAGGCCCAGAAGGATGTCGAGCAGCTGGTGATCTTGCTCGCCAGCTGCGCGGTCTCCACCCCGAGCTCCATGCCTCGCGCCGAGCCGCCGGGCGCCAAGGTCGCCTGGACCGTCGTGGCGTACGCGGCGTCAACCTCGACGGCTGCCGGGTCCGCGAAGACCGACGCCCGCAGGCCGTCGTCGATCGGAGCGCCCGATCGATGCGCGGCGCCCTCTTCGACCAGGGACACGTAGCCCGAATCGCTGATCAGTTTGCCCTCGACCGTCTCGAGCGTGAGGAGGTCATCGACGACCGCTGTCCACACCAACGTCCCGGCGCCCGGCGAGAACACGCTGCTCCATAGGGAGACCGGAGTCTCCGATATCTGGTTGACCTTCTCCGTGATCCTGAGGGCCCACACCATTTGCTTCTCGGGGTTTCCCGCTCCGAGAGGGACGGTTCGACTGAAGAGATACATCTGCTTCCTCCTGGCTTCGAAGCGTGCCAGGAACTCAACCGTCCCCCACCCAGCCGACCCCTGACAAAGGAGGAACGAAATTCGCCCGCTCTGTCTCCCTCGCCCTCAACCTACGCCCATCGCATACCGCTGACCAGGGTGAAGACACCAGTGGTGATTCGTCACTCGAAAGAGCCGAAAGTCACGCTCGCCCTCCCCCGGGCACGTCAGGGCCGGGGCGTTCGGAATCGTCCCGCTCCAATTCGAGTTCGGCCGCCGATCACCGGTCGCTCGAGGCTCGGCGCCGCCCCCGCTCCGCCGAATCGGGCCGTGCCGCCGTCAATCCTGGGAACGTCCCTCGATGTGCTGGAGCTCGATCCACAGCGGGATCAAGAACTTGATGTAGACGTTGGTGAGGGTGTGCTGGCCGTCGTTGTGCTGGGTCACCATCGTCCCGACGTCGGTGAAGGCGACGCGGTCGTCCTTGCCCTGGTACACCTTGACCCGGTCGAGTATCTCGAACAACTCCTCCTTGGAGGACACCTCCATCCCGAAGTGGTCCATGTTCGGAGTGACCATGTACTCGTCCTTCGCCGGCAGCAGGTAGAGGAACTGTCGCCAGGAGCCGGTGAGGAGTATCAGCGGATTGCCCTTCTCCGTGCTGTTGTCCCCCTCGGTCCAGGCGAAGACCTCGGAGTAGAAGTCCAGCAGCGCGGCCCGGCCCTCGTCGTTGAGGACGTCGGCATCCACACTGATCGCCACATGGTTGATCCGAGGGGCAAATGGGGTCCGGGTCATATCGACACGACCGGTCGGACCATGACCTTGCCGGGGATCTCACCCCGGGAGAGCCGTTCCATTGAGTCCATCACCTCGCTCAGCGCTATGTCGTCGGGTTCGATCAATGACTCGAGCGGCAACGTCCCGCTGTCGAGCAGGTCCACCGCCGGTTGAAAACCGTCTTCGTTGTAGTTGTAGGCCCCGACGATCTCGAGCTCGAAGATGATCAGGCGGTTCTGGTTGAACCGGGGCGGTACGAAACCCGTTCCGACGATCACCAGGGTGCCGGCGTAGTCCAGCTGGCCCAGGGCCGCCTCGACGGCACTGGCATGACCCGAGCATTCGAAGATCACTGCGTACGGCTCCGCTACCGGTGCCCCGAGGGCGGGCTCCACCAGTGTGTCCGGCGTCACTACCTTGGTCGCTCCGACGTCGAGGGCGCGCTGGCGCCGCACCGGTGAGGGCTCGCTCACCGTGATGTCGAAGACCCCCTGTGCGCGCAGCACGGCGACGATGAGCAACCCGACCGGACCGGCCCCGGTGACGAGCACCCGATCATCGGGCCCGATGCCGGCCATCCGCACGGCGTGGAGGGCGATGGCGGTCGGTTCGGTCAGGGCGGCCGCTCGGGTCGGGAGGGAATCGGGAATCCGGATCAGGCCGTTCCACGCCACCGTCTTGTACTGGCAGAACGCACCTCGGTAGCCGAGGTAGGCCGCCGACGGGCGCTTGAGGCACACCGATGGGCGGCCGCGCCGGCAGGGCCGGCACGTGCCACACCCCGGAGTCGGACTGTCCACCACCCGGTCACCGGCCGACCAGCCCGAGCCCGGAGGCGCAGACGCCACGATGCCCGACCACTCGTGACCGAGAATGGCACCGGGCTTGGCGTAGCGCTCCAGCACCATGTGCAGGTCGGATCCGCATATCCCGCACTCGGCGATTTCGACCAGCACCTCTTCGGGTCCCGGCTCGGGGCAGGGGACCTCCTCGACGGCGATCCGGCCGTCGCCCACGTAGACGGCTGCGGGCATCAGCTCGGGCGGCACCACGCCAATGCTACGGAGTTTTCGGGGCGAACGCCCTGAGCCCGACACGTCGTCGGCCGGCGGCCAGGACGGGGCCCCGCCCAGGGTGCCACGTGTGGCGCACCAGCGCGAGTTTGTCCGCCCGTTGTGCCAAGGGAGGAATAACGGCTCTAGGCGCTACGACACCATGTCGGCATCATGTGGCGTCAGAGGGGCGGTGATCGGGGGTGAGTTGTCGGGGCGTCACCGCCCCTCGTTATTTTTCTGGTCCCAATCGCCGGCGACTCGGGTGGACCACTGCTCCTTTCGCGAACGTCCGGATGAAGCCGCGCCCGATCCAGGGCGACGTCAATCCAGCCGGTACTCCCAACCCTGCTGCCAGTCGAACGCTTCGACCAGCAGCTGCTCCAGCGGGATCCCGTTGACCACGTGCTCCAGGGCCCAGCGGGTCGCCGCGTGCCCGACCACCAGCACGCGCTGCCCTTCCCAACGGAAGCGGAGGTCGTCGAGGAATCGCCCCACTCGGGCCACCGCCTGGCGCCAGCTCTCGCCACCCGGGTAAGGCTGGTCCAGATGAGCCACACGGTCGCCTTGCACCTCGCTCGTCGGCCGGCCGTTCAGTGAGCCGTAGTCACACTCACGGAGGCGCCAGTCCAACAGGATCGGGAGCGACGATCCCCCGAACGCGATCTCGACCGTCTCGCGGGCGCGCCCCAGGTCGGAGCTGAAGACGCAAGCGAGCCCGTCGGACCGCCGCCGACCCCCCAAGGAGGCCGCCTGAAGGCGGCCCTCGGCGGAAAGCCGGCCGTCGAGCCATCCGGTCGCACGCCCGAGCTCGTTGTCCTCGCTGATCGAGTGCGTCTCGTAGACGATCCGAACGGCCACTGTGCCTCCTCCTGACTCGGGGACTGACGCGTTCGTGTCATGCGGGCTCGCTGGCGCCCGCTCCACGCTACGAGTCGCGGTAGCTTCCGATCATGTCCGCCGACGATCTGGCCGGGGAGATCCTCGACGCCACCTTCGAGGCCGACCCCATGGCGGGATCGATCTACGGCTTTCCCGGCTACGACGACCGCTTGACCGACTTCTCGGTCGCCGGCGAGGAGGCGCTCGCCCACAAGCTGGCCTCCATCGCCGAGCGGGCCGAGCAGCAAGCGCCCACCGGCCTGGACGAAGTCGGCCACCAGACGCTCGACTTCGTCCGGCACATGGCCCGCGGCATGGCCGGCGCGGCTGAGGTGCCCATGATCGAGTTCACCATCAGCGACACCTTCGCCTCACCCGTCGGGAGCGTCTTCTCCATGCTGCCCAAGGTGCCGCTCGACACCGCCGGGCGGCGTGCCGGCTACATCACCCGCCTGCGTGGTGTGCCCGACATGCTGGCGACGGCCGCCCGGCGCCAACGGGACGGGGCCAGGGCCGGCCACACCGCGGTGTCCCGGTTGGTCGAGTCCGCCATCGCCCAACTCGAGCTGCTCGTCGGCGACCCGACCACGGGGGGCATGGCCCGACCGGACCAGGACGACGACACCTTCCGGCGTGACGTGTCGGCGCAAATCGACGAACACGTCCGTCCGGCCCTGGCGGCCTACCGCGATGCCCTGCGCGGCGGTGTGCTGCCCGCGGCGCGCGACGACGATCATCCGGGGATCTGCTACATCGACGGTGGCGACGCCATGTACCCGCTCCTGGTCAGGCTGCACACGTCCACCGACCACTCCCCCGACGAGCTCCATGCCATCGGCCGCGACATCGTGGAGCAGGTCAGCGAGGAGCTGCGCCAGACAGGCGACCGGCTCTGGGGCACGACCGACATGGCCGACATCTTCGACCGCATGTGCAACGACACCTCGCTGCGCTACGAGACCTCGCAACAGATGCTCGAGCACGCACGGCGCGTCGTGGCGGCCGCCGAGGCGGAAGCACCCCGGTGGTTCGGCGTCGTCCCGGACGAGCCCTGTGTGGTCGAAGCGGTGCCCGAGTCCGAGGAGGCCGGCATGGCCGCCGCCTACTACATGCCCGGCGCCATCGACGGCTCCCGCAGGGGCACCTACTTCCTGAACACGTCGAAGCCCGAGGAGCGCTACCGCTACGTCGCCGAGGACATCGCCTTCCACGAGGCGGTGCCGGGCCACCACTTCCAGCTCACCATCGCCCTCGAAGCGGAAGACCTGATCCCGGCCCGGCGCGTCCTGTTCGACACGGCCTGCGCCGAGGGGTGGGGCCTCTACAGCGAGCGCCTGGCCGACGAGATGGGCCTCTACACGGACGACCTGGCTCGCATGGGGCTCTTCGCCGCCGACTCCTGGCGGGCCAGCCGGCTCGTCGTCGACACCGGTCTGCACGCCATGGGTTGGACCCGCCAACATGCGGTGGACTGGCTCGTCGAGCACACGCCCATGCCGCGCATCGAGGTCGAGTCGGAGGTAGACCGCTACATCTCCTACCCCGGTCAGGCCCTGGCCTACATGGTGGGTCGGCGCGAGATCGTCCGCCTGCGCCGTGAAGCCTCGGAGCGTCTCGGTTCACGCTTCGATCTCCGCACGTTCCACGACGTCGTCCTGCGGGCCGGGACGCTCCCACTGCCGGCCCTGGCCGGGACCGTCGAGCGCTGGGTGGCCCGATCAGCCGGGTAGGGCACCTGCCGCGGGGTGGCGCGCCGCCGGCCCTTCCTTCGTCTACAGCTCCAGCGTCAGGTGCGTGTTGCGGATGGCGAAGTCGACCGTGTCCACCCACTGCCGCGGCGTCCAGCGACTGACTTCGGGGCGGGCGGCCATCTCGAGCTCAAGGGGCACCAGCACCATCGCCTGCAGGTCGGTCAGCGTGAACTCGGCGTCGACCAGGTCCAGCACCTCATAGGCCATGTACGAGCGGGCGATGGCCCAATTGCGGCCGGTGTGACGGAGCCGGCCGGGTCGCGACACGCACCGCCCGATCTGCGACACGCTGCCGTGGGCCAGCAGGTTCGTCCAGGCCCACACCGGGACGACGATCCCCTTGTCCTCCCAGTACTCGGCCAGGGTGCCCGCCAGGAAGGCCTCGCACTCCTGCGCACACACGCTGCTCTCGGCTGCGACCGCCGTTCGCTCCCGCTTCTTCATTGCGTCTCCTCCCCGCCTCGCCCGTTATTTCCGTGCTCCGCGCCCGGGCGACGTTCCCATTGTGCGGGCCGACCGGCCCCCCCAATAGGGGCGAAGGTCCCACTCAGCTCAGGTGAGCCCGTCCTCGGCCACCTCAGCCCATCGCCGGGCCCGCCGCCGCCCGGGTCGACGCCCGGGCCGCCAGGACCACGCCGAACAGGGCAACGGCCGTGACGTGCATGGCCGTGCACCACAGGCAGATGGCCCCGATCCGGAAGAGCTCGGTGTCCACCAGGTATAGGACCATGGAAGCGCCCGCCCCGGCGCCGACCAGGCGTGTCCGGTCGACCCAGGCCGCCCGGGAACGCCAGGCCCAGGGCACGCAGAGAGCCGTCATGGCCAGTGCCCACACCAGGCCGAGCACCGCCAGCGGGACCCCCAACACCACCGACTCGGGGCTGGTGGTCACCAGCGTGCAGTTGACCACCCCCGTATCCGGGCAGGCCAGCGCCGCCGGGTCGGTGTAGTGGGTCACGGTCAGGTAGGAGGCGATGGCCACCCCGGCCAGGGCGAGGCCGAGGGAGGCCGCCAGGGCCCACCCGGGCACCCACCGCCCGACCGCGGCGCGCCTCGAGCCCTCCACCTCGCGCCCACCCTCCTTCGTCTTGGTCGTGGCCACGGTCACGACCCCAACGTCTTGGCGATCGCCTCGATGGCCGGCGAGTCGCACACGCTGCTCGGCTGGTCGCCCGTGACCGCGGAGATGGCGGCCGTGAGGTCGTTGGCCGTCCCGTCGATGGCCTGGGCCACGGCGCTGGACGGATCCGCCAGCTCCGCCGCGATCTGGGCGCGCGACAGGCCCTGGAGCACCTGGGGCGAGTAGCTGGCCCCCGTCACCACGTACTTGTTGGCGATATCGATGAACGGGATGCTGCCCTGCGGGTCGTAGCTGTCCAACAGCGCACTCTGGGCCGCCGTCGGCGTCTGCAGGGTGGCGTAGCTCCCGTCGACCTCCTGATTGGTCGCCTCTTCGACCGGCTCGAAGTCGAGATACGGGCTCGCGTAGCTCGATCCGTAGAACGACAGCGTCTGCGTGTCGGGGTAGACGTCACTGCTCGAGGAGTGCGTGCCCGAGAGGTTCGAGAATGTCCCGAAGCGCGAGAGCGCCACGGCAACCGCCCAGCGCTCGGCGGCGCAATAGGGGCAGTACTCGGCTCCGACGTAGGTGATGAGCGGTTTGCCGCCCGCACCGAGACCGATGGCCACGCCGCCGCCCACCTTGCTGGGCAACACATCGGAGGCGACGCTGCCGACGGTGTCGAGCGTGGTCGCCGGCACGGACAGCGCGGCCAGCACGCTGGGCGACAGCGCCGTTGTGCCGACGTCACCGGTCCCCGACGAGCTTCCGCCCCCGGCCTGCAGGTGCGATGAGCCGTCCGAGGCGCTGGCCGGGCCGCCCGTGGCCTTGATCACGACCATGGTGGCGATGGCCGCCACCACCAGGGCGACGGGGACCAGGGCGGCCAGCACCGGATGCCGGGACCGGATGCCGGTCCGAGGTGGCGGCGCCGAGCCTGCCGCGGCCTGGCGCCGGCGGGCCAGCGTGGCCGACGCCACGCCTCCCCCCTTGGCTGGCGTCTTGGAGGTGGATCTCGCTGAGGTGTTCTTGGGGGCCGGCCGCGTCACCCGCGACGGCCCGGTGGATGGTTTCGACATGATGTTCTCCTGAAGATGGCCGAGTCGGCGCCGTGCGCACGCTCGGAAGCTCGATGCGGAGGCCGGGCCGGACGGCACAGCGACCTCTCGTGACGGTGGGAACGGCACCGCCGCGCCCCGTCAACGGGGCCGCCGGCGCGCGCCGGGAGTGCAGCTCCGAGCTAGGAGAACTGGGGCGGGTGGAAGAGCGGGTCGCGATTGCCCGCCGGCAGGGCCACCATCTGGCGCCCGCGCCGGCGGATGGCCGAGGCCGCCGCGCCGGCAACGACGAGCGCGCCGAGGACGACGGCCAGCACCACGCCGGGAGACGGGGCGGCGGGCGTCGGCGCCGCCTTGCCACAGCTGGCGTCGGTGCACGAGACGGGCGTGGCAAACGGCGATTCCACCGCCTGCACGATCTGGGTGCCGGCCGTCTCGGTGACGGTCACGACGCCGCGGGGCACCAGACCGAACACGACCGCGGCGGCGACAACCGCCGCCAAGGCCAGGCGCGAGCGGATACCCATAAAATGAAGGATACGGGTCGTACCTAAGGACCCGCTAAGAACACCGTTTCGGCCCGGTTGCCCCTCACCGGGGACGCACGACGACCCGATCTCTAGCGGGCGCGGCGGCGGTCCAGCTCCGCGCCGGCACCCGGGCGCACCACGTGCACCGGGCGCCGTCCCGCCACCGGCACAGCCTCGAAGCACGGCGCCGCCCGACGGTGCCACAACGTGTACCAGGCGACGAAACCGCCCACGAAGAGGGACACGGCCCCCAGGATCATCGCCAGCTGCGCCATGTCGGTCATCTCCTACGTCCCCCCGGTCACAGTGTGCGGCCGCCCCGCCCCGGGCAACAGGGACAAAGGTCCCATCGTTGCGGTGCCGCAGGTCCCGGCCACGTGATCTGGGCCGTTACGACCCCGCCGTGCCGGCGCCCACCGCGTTGGTCGTGATGCGGCGGGCCCACACCGCCACCAGTTGCAGGAGGCCGAGATACACGGCCAGCACGATGATGATGACCAGCAGCGCCCATCCGGTCAGGTTGCCGCTGAACAGCAGGAAGAGCGCGGCCACGACCACGCCGACGATGCGCAGGCCGCTGACGTGCTCCAGGATCCAGCCGCCCGTGCGTCGGGCGCCCCCGGAGCCGGAGGTGGCCCGGCCCGCGCCCGCTTTGAGCGACGTGGCCTGGGCCGACACCCACCGCGCCGCCCGGGCCACGTGGACCCGGATCCACTTGGCGTAACGGGCCGGCCCGAACACCCAGGCGATGAGGGCGACCAGGACGGTGGCCAGCAGCGCCCAGCGCAGGTCGGCCTTGAGGAAGCGCAGCACGGTGTCCCACACAGCGGCAGCCACGCCCTTGTCGAAGCCCCCTTTGGCCGATTCGTTCAAGAAGGTGATGCGTCCGAGGGACAACCCGGCCAGCAGCACCAGCGTCATGAGGCCGACGCCGAGGGACATGCGCAGCAGCGCCTTGCGCCGGTCGACGGCGATGGCGATCCCCACGATGCCGAGTCCCAGCGCCGTGATCGGCACGGCCCACCCGAGCGTGACGAGGAGGTTGAACGCCCCGGAGAACTTGGACACCTGGCTCTTGGAGACGACGGTCACCCCGAGTGAGTTGCTGTTGGCCAGAATGGACTTGACCGGGTTGAACAGCGTGACACCGCGTTGGTCGGCCCGGGCGATGATGTTGTTGAGGATCGGCGTCACGTTGATGACGACCTGGCCGCTCTTGCCCAGGCTCTTGGTGAGCGTGGTCTGCTTGCCCGTCAGGATGTCGACGACCGTGTCGTGCGTGTGCCGGTTCAGGGTGTCCCAGAGCTTTCCGAATTGCGGGCTCTCCAGGACCTTGAGCGTGATGCCGTAGACGTAGTTCTCCACCTCGGCCAGCACGGGTTGCACGATGGGCTTCGCCTTGGCCGGCAGCACCGAGGCCACCTTGTCCTGCACGACGTGCGAGGAGAAGAGCTCGTTGGTCGCCTTGCGCGCCAGGTGGTCGATGATGACCTGGTTGCGCGCCAGCGGCGCCATGGTGGCCACGTACTGGTCGGTGTTGGTCACCGTGTGGATGGCCCAGGCCGAGACCACCGAGATCGGGATGAGCAGCGAGGCCAGCACGATCAGGAACCACGTGATGATCCCCCGCGTGCGCCTGGCCCGCGGCCCGCGCTTGGGAGCCGGCGCAGCGGTCGTGGCGACGGCGTCCCCGCCCGACGCGCTCGTCGTCGCAGTACCGGCCTCCTCGCCGGCCGGCGTCTCCCCTCCGTCGGTGTCGGTCATCTGCGCTCGCTTTAGGTGTTTGCCCACACGCCCGTGCCATTCGGCACTGGCGCCGATAGATTCCCCTGGTGTAGCACTACTGGAGTGGATGCGTCGCCTACGCCTGCCAGCCGGGCGAAGATCGCGGGCTTCAGCGTCGTCGCCGGGCTGTTCGCCCCGCTGGTGTTCGTGTTCATCATCGTCCTGCGTAAGGTCGACCGCCGGGTGACGGCCTACACACGACATTGGAGCAAGCGCCTCCAGCACGAGCTCGACCGCTGGACCTGAGCCGGCCCGGCCCGACGCCGCGCGAGCCCGCATGCTGACCGGCCTGGCCCACACCGCTGTCTGCGTGCCCGACGTGGCGGCGGCCGTCCGCTGGTATTCCGACGTGCTCGGGCTCGAGGTGCTGTCGCCCCCGTACCGCATGGAGGGTGATCAGATCGAGCGGGACATGGGCGAGCTGGTTCCCTCGCCGGTCGTCGTCAACGCCGCCATCGTCGGCTTCGGGAGAGACGACCGCGTCATTGAGCTGATCGAGTATCCCGCGGCCGGCGTCGGCTCTGCCGGACCCGGACGGCCCTCGGTGACGCGCGCGGGCATCACGCACGTCGGGATGGTGTGCGACGACATCGCGGCCACGCGGTCCAAGCTCGAAGCGCGCGGTGTGGAGTTCCTCACTTCGGGGATCGCCGACGTGGCCGGCCTCAAGACCACGTGGTGCCAAGACCCGTGGGACACGGTGATCATCCTCCTCCAGAAGACCAAGGACGACCGGCCCTATTGGGGTCAGCTGCTGCCGAACGGCTGACCGCGCCGCCCGAATCGGGACCCACCGGGGTTCAAACAGGTGAATTCAGAACATATTCGCCTCGAAAACTTGTGCAGCAGTGGTATCTGTGGGCAATGATGGGCGCCATGAACAAGCGTGAACTAGCCAGAGCAGTCGCAGTCCAGGCCGACGTCGAGTTGAAGACGGTCGTCGGCGTCATCGAAAGCTTCACCGACGTCGTCACCGCCGTCGTCTCCAAGGGTGAGCCGGTCTCCATTCCCGGCTTCGCCAAGTTCGTCAAGGTCGACCGACCGGCCCGCATGGGTCGCAACCCCGCCACCGGCGAGGCCATCCGCATCAAGGCGTCGAAGAAGGCGCGCATCACGCCCGTCAAGGCGTTCAAGGACGCCGTGCTCGCGCCCACGAAGGCACCCAAGCTGGTGAAGGGCGCCTACCCGACCGACGACGCCGCAGTCGCGGCGGCCGGCAAGGCGTCCGCCCCCGTGGCGGCCCGTGTCACGGCGCGCAAGGCACCGGCCAAGCGAGCCACGACGGCGCGCAGGGCACCGGTCAAGCGGGCCACGACGGCGCGCAGGGCCCCCGCCAAGCGGGCGCCGGCCAAGAAGACCGCCCGCAGGTAGTCACGGGATGGCCGGTCCCGGCGGCGGGACCGGCCCAGGCGGCCCCGGTCGCATGGGTGAGCCGGGCGGCACCGTCGAACCACCGGCCGACCGGCCGCTGACCCGACCCCATCCGGACCGGCTGTCGCCGGCAGACCCGGACTACGCCGGGATCGTGCGCGCGCATGCGGCCGCGCTCGAGGCGGGCGCGGACACGTACGTCGACCCCCGTTCCGGGTTCACCGTCCTGACCGCCGCCTACCTGGCCTGGCGCGGCTACTGCTGCGAGAACGGGTGCCGCCACTGCCCCTACCTCGCGTGAGTCGACCCGGGCGGGCTGCGGTCGTGACCCGTATGCTCGCTGCGGCAGCGCTTGGCGCGGAGGGAACGTCACGGCATGAGCGACACCGCACAGGGTCCCGGATGGTGGATGGCCTCCGACGGGAAGTGGTACCCGCCTGAGCTGTGGACCGGCCCGCCCAACACCGGGCCACCACCCACGACGTCGCCGGTGATGGGTGCACCGCAGCCGGCCACGCCGACGCAACCTGGGCAGGTCCCGGCCTACGGCGGCGTTGCGATCCCGGGACAGCCGACGTACACGGGCGCGCCCTATGGCACCTATGAGCAGTCGTCGCGGCAGCCGGGCACCTACGCCCCCTACGGGCAACCGATGGCGACCTACGGCCTGCCGGTCAAGACCAACGGGCTCGCCATCGCGTCGCTCGTCTGCTCGTGCGCCGGGCTCCTCGTCCTGCCCCTCGTCGTCGGGGTCGTCCTCGGCTTCGTCGCCCGCGCTCAGATCAAGCGGTCCAACGGGACCCAACGCGGCGACGGCATGGCCATCGCCGGGATCATCATCGGGTTCGGGTGGGCCGCCCTCATCATCCTGGGCATCATCCTCAACGCCACCACCAACCCCAACAGCACCAGCGTGATCGACACCATCGGGCTTTTGGGCCTGATCAGATAGGAGCAACGCCATGCAAGGCCTCCTCTACGGCGTGAAGCCCGAGCGCTGGACCGTCCCCGACGAGTCCAACCAGCTGCTGGTCGGGCTCTCGCGGGTACCGATGCGGCTCGAGGACCTGGAGCGCCCGACACCGATCCGCGACGACTGGGCCGTGGCCAAGACACGGCTCACGGGGATCTGCGGGTCCGACGCCAAGATGGTCTTCTCGGACTTCGGCGACGACTTCAGCGACAGCGCGCTGAACGGCTACTTCTCCCTTCCCACCGTGCCCGGGCACGAAGTCGTGGCCGACGTGGTCGAGGTCGGACCCGCCGTCACCATGCTCGAGGTCGGGCAGCGGGTGGTCCTCAACCCGTGGCTGTCGTGCGGGCCGCGCGGCATCGACCCGCCCTGCCCGTCGTGCCAGGCCGGCGACTACAGCCTGTGCTGGCACTTTGCCCAGGGCCCGGTGGCGCCCGGCATCCACACCGGGACGTCGAAGGACGCGCCGGGTGGATTCGCCGACTACCTGCCGGCGCACGAGTCGATGCTCATCCCGATTCCCGAGGGCGTGAGCGACGAGGTGGCGGTCCTGGGCGACCCCTTCGCCGTGTCGCTGCACTCGGTGACCCGCCACCCGCCCCCGCCCGGCGGCAAGGTGCTCGTGTACGGGGGAGGCGCGCTCGGCAGTTGCGCCACCGCCATCCTGCGCTCGCTCTACCCCGACGTGGAAGTCATGACCGTGGCCCGCTTCCCCGCGCAGGCGGCGCTGGCCCGGCGCCTCGGTGCCACCGCGGTCGACCCCTTTCCGGTCGAACAGCTGCTCGAGGTGGCGGCGGCGTGGTCCGGTGGCGTCCTGCAGAAGTTCCCCGGCACCCGCCTCCCGATGGCACATCCCGGCGGCTTCGACGTCGTCTACGACACCGTCGGCACGACGCAGACGTCCGAGGTGGGCGTGCGCCTGCTCAAGCAGCGCGGCACCTTGGTCAAGAGCGGCGTGAACGCACCCGAGCGCTGGGAGTGGTCACCGCTCTACTTCAAGGAGATCGCCTGGGTGGGCTCCAACGCCTTCGGGGTGGAGGAGGTCGACGGCATCCGCCTGCACGGCATCGCCCACTACCTGCGCCTGGCCGAGCAGGGCCGCATCGACATGACGGGCATGCTCACCCACACCTTCCGCCTGGAACAGTGGCGCGAGGCGTTCATCGCGTTGGCCACGCAGGAGGAGAGCGGCGCCATCAAGGTGGCGTTCGATTTCCGCTGAGCGCTCGCTGAGTCCGGTCCGGCGGGTCGGGGCCGACCGGCGGGCCGGCCGGAGATAGAGCGGTTGGGTGTCAGGGGTGAGCCGCGGGTAGCGTCGCGGGGTGAAGACGCGTCCACGGGCGCACGCATGCGAAAAGGGGGCCTTATGACCACCAGCCCATCGATCGATTCGGATCTCGCCTTCGAGCCGAAGTGGGGCGTAGAGTCGCCGGCCACCACCGTGTTCGACTTCAACTACACCGGCGGGCGCGAACAGCTGCTGCGGCTCTACGACAAGGGGACGCGGCGCCAGTGGATCGGCAGCGACCGTCTGGACTGGAGCCTGGACGTCGACCTGACCAACCCCGTGGGCATGCCCGACGAGATCAACCCGCTCTTCGGCACCGAGTGGTGGGAGAAGATGTCCGACGAGCGCAAGGGTGAGCTGCGCCGCCACGTCGAGGCCTGGCGCTTCAGTCAGTTCATGCACGGCGAGCAGGGGGCGCTGATCTGCACGGCCAAGATCGTGCAGACGGTGCCTGACGTCGACTCCAAGTTCTACGCGGCAACGCAGGTGATCGACGAAGCGCGCCACGTCGAGGTGTACAGCCGCTACCTGCACGAGAAGGTGCAACTGGTGTACCCCCTCAACCCGTATCTGAAGGCTTTGCTCGACGACGTCATCTCCGACAGCCGCTGGGACATGACGTATCTCGGCATGCAGGTTCTCATTGAGGGGCTGGCCCTGGCCGCGTTCGGCGTGATCCGCAACAGCGCCCAGGAGCCCTTGGCCAAGGCGCTGAACGCGTACGTGATGCAGGACGAGGCGCGCCACGTCATGTTCGGGCGGCTGGCCTTGCGCGACTACTACCCGCAGCTGAGCCAGGCCGAGCGCGACGAGCGGGAGGCCTTCTGTATTGAGGCCTGCTATCTCATGCGCGACCGCTTCCTGGGCGAGGAGGTGTGGGAGCGCCTCGAGTTGCCGCCCGAGATCGGCACCTACGTGGAGAACTCCGAGTCGCTACGGGTGTTCCGGTCGTTCCTCTTCATGCGCATCGTGCCCATCCTGCGCGACATCGGCCTGTGGGGACCCAAGATGCGTGCGGCCTTCGAGGAGATGGGTGTCATCGGCTTCGCCGACACCGACATCGACGCGGAGATGGCGGACGACGAGAAGGCGGCCGAGGAGTTCGACGAGGCCCGCGACATCCGCCTGGGCCACGTGAAGGCGGTGGCCGGGCAGGCCTGACGCGACCGACAGCAGCCCTAAAAGGCCGTTACCCGAATGGTTCTGGGACACCGACGCGGATCTTGGTGAACGCGATCGGAGCATGAGCCTCTATATCCGTTGCCCTACCAGTTCTGCTCAAAGTCCGGTCGGTAGAGCATCCCCATAGAGCGGAACGCACAGTCACGAAGGTGCATGGGCCCACGCGTGGCCGCCCTCAGAGTCGCCAGTGGGCGCCGGTCAGCCCCCCTCGAGCGCCCGCTCGAGCCCCGTTGTGATCTGCTGCATCGGCTCGTTGGTGTCGAGGTAGTCGCGCCACGCCGTCACCTTGCCCTCGGCGTCCACGTCGATCACCGTGGCGCCCTGCATGCGAATGGGGACGCCCGCCTTGCCCTCGCCGGCGTGGAAGGTGCCCGTGCCCGTCCACTCGAAGACGGCCCAATCCTCGCCGCCACGGATGCGGTCCACCGTCTGGGACCAGTCGGGGAAGATGGCGTCGGTGTCGGTGGCCACCTTGCGCAGGTCGGTCGTCCACGGCGTCACCGGGTCGCAGAAGCGACCACCCTGGGCGAACAGTGCCGCGAAGTCGTCCGGCCCGTGCAGCGACTCGAAGCGCCGGGCCCAGGCCTCCCAGTCGCGGGTGGGGCTCACCGGCGTCGCCGCCCGCTACGGCCCTGAGTCTCGCTGCGCAGGCTCCCGGCGTCGAAGGTGACCACGGCGTCGTCGAGCGGGAGGACCATTTCGGGCTGGACGAACTGGTGCGCCTCGGCCACCAGGCGCACGGCGGTGCCCCAGGCGGTGAAGCCGATGGCGTGGCGGGCGAAGGACATCGGGCCCTCCGTCACTTTGACCTCCACCACCCCCTGCCCACCGGCCGCCAGGGCTGAGCTCTGCATGCGTTCCATGGCCGATTCGCGGGCGCTGTACATGGCCTCGGTGTAGTTGGTCAGCTCCACGTTCTGCGTCGACTGCTTCATGGCCATCCCGGCCGTGCGCCGCGGCGCGTAGACGAAGCAGGCGCCGAAGGCCAGGCCGACGGGCATCCAGCCGGCCCGTAGCAGCAGGGTGAAGTCGCGCGCCGAGAGGTCGGAGACGAAGGGCATGGCCTCGGCGGCATCGTCGCCCTTGGAACGCTGGTGGCTCATCGGCCTGACCGCCGTGCCGACCAGTTCGACGTCGATGTGCTTGGTGTGCACGCGCACGTCGACCCGCGTGCCCACCACGCCGTGGCCGTGTGTCTTGGAGCACTCGCCTCGCAGTTGGAGGGCGGCCTGTTCCACGGCGGTGTTGTGGGCGTCGGAGGCCAGGCTGATGGAACCTCGGCCCCAGTTCCACACACCGATCGGCACCGAGACCACGGCCACGCCGCAGACCAGGTCCAGCGGTTCCCAACCGGCCGCGTGCAGCAGCAACGCCTCGTCGACCGACAGGTCCGACGTGATGCCGCGCTCGGTCGAGGGCGGCGCGGCGACGGCCAGCGCCTGGGCGCCCTTGCGCATCTCGGCCTTGAGGTCGGGCGCGGGCGTCGGGGCGAGTCCCGGGTCGGCGCTCACCCGAGCCGCACCGTCGGCCGCGGCATGGGGACCGGGTCGTAGTCCTTGAAGCGCCGCACGCGGTTGCCCCGCAGCGTGCAGTCGATGACCTCGTCGCCCTGGGCCAGCTCGCGCCCCACCACGTCCATGCGGGCGCCGTGCAGCTCGTCGCCCGCCAGCTGCTGGCGCACGTGCTTGCGGGCCAGCTGGCGCGCCGCCATGTGGGCCCGGCTCACCTGCTCCACCAGGTGCGGGCCCATGGAGGCGCCCCAACCCATGGAGCCCTCCATGAGGTACTCGGTGATGCAGTAGGCCCAGACGCGCACGGAGGCCAGCGACGCCACCACCGACACCGGCATGAAGCCGGCCTCGATCGACTTGGTCAGCCGCTGGCCGGCCAGATAGGTGCTCCAGGGCGCGCCACCAGCCGGCGGCGGACCCTGTTCCACCGTGACGGCCGTGCCCAGGAAGTGGAACTCGGTCGTCCCGGTGTCGGCGACGCTGGACACCTGGTCGACCACGCCGATGACGCCGTGAGCGGCGTGGGTGCGGGCCTCCTCGAGCATGCGGGTGTAGGCGGTCATGTAGCCGCTCGTCCACGCCTGCTCGACCCAGGGCTGC
Source organism: uncultured Acidimicrobiaceae bacterium (assembly GCA_963807775.1). Classification (GTDB taxonomy): domain Bacteria; phylum Actinomycetota; class Acidimicrobiia; order Acidimicrobiales; family RAAP-2; genus Bog-473. The sequence continues at coordinate 247,095 of CAWECY010000003.1, forward strand.
TCCAGGTTCTGGCCCCAGGTGCGGTGCTCGGCCGACACGTAGCCGTGCGGGCAGCGGTAGGTTTCCGAGTAGCCGCCGGCGGACTGCGGTCCGGCGTAGGGCGACCCGCCGCGCATGTAGCCCGAGCCGGGGCCGTACCAGCCCCACTGCATGACACAGAAGCCCTGGACGAGCGCGACGGGCTGGAGACCCAGGTCGAGGCAGGCGGCGAAGTCGGGCACGCTCAAGCCGGACGAGAAGGTGCTCGACTGCAGGCGGCGCAGCGCCGCTTCGGGCAGGTCCCCACCCGGGCCCGGTGCCGGTGTCGCCGTGTCGGTCATCAGTTGTCGAGCGAGATGATGGTCGTCGGCTTGGGCAGCGTGACCTCGCCGCTGCGCTTGGTCACCGCCGTGCCCAGCGCCAGGAACTCAATGGTGTGCGACCCCCACTGGTGGGACTTCTCCTCCAGGCGGACGCCGACGATGCCGCTGGCGTTGAGTTGTTCCGCCTCGTCCTGCATACGGGTCATGGCCAGCTCGCGGGCCTCGTAGAGCGCCTGGGTGAAGTTGGGCAGCTCGACGTTCTGGCCCATGGAGCCCAGGGCCTGGGTCAGCTTGCGGTGCGCGATGTGGAACACGCAGGTGCCCATGACCAACCCCTGGGGGACGTGCCCGGTCTGCATGAGGGTCCAGAAGTCCTGCCCCGACAGGTCCGAGGTGAACGGCTTGCCCAGCGCGTTGAGGTAGGACGTCCCGTCCTCCGCCTTGACCGCCGTGCCGAACGCGATGAACTCGGCCGAGTCGTTGCCCCACTCGTAGTAATTGACGTCGAGGCGGACCCCGACCACGCCGTCCGCACCAAGCTCCTGGGCCTCCTCCTCCATGCGGGTCATGGCCAGCTCGCGGGCGGTGTACATGGCCCCGGTCAGCTTGGAGAGCTCCTGGCTCTCGCCCCACTTCCGGGTCTGGATCCCGATGTGGTAGATGGACGAGCCCATCACGAAGCCGAGCGGGTGGAACCCGGCCTCCTTCACGAGCAGGAACTCGTTGACCGACAGGTCCGAGGTGAAGAGGCCGTGTTCCAGCTCCGCGAGCCGGTGGGCGGCGTCCTTGGGCAGGTCCGCCGGCGCCGGGACCGGGGCTTGGGGTGATTGGTCGGTCACGTTGCTCCTCCGATGACGATGTTCTCTAGGGCGATGCGCGTCTGCTCGCTGTGGGTGGCCTCGGCCTGCATGGTGGTGAGGAGCCGGGTCAGCCACATGTCCATGCCGACCTGCTCGCTACGTATGCGGATACCTCCCGAGGCGTGGCCGATGGCGCAGCGCACCGTCGGGCCGTCGACGACGGCCTCCAGGGTGTCGTCGCCCAGAGTGATGCGCACGGACTTGATCTCGTCGGACTTGCGGAAGCGTCCGGCCCGCTCGACCATGATGCGGTTCCCCAGCGCGTCCGAGAGCTCGCTCACGAGCAGCTTGAGCATGATGCGCAGGTCGGTGCTGTTGGACGCCAGCTGCGAGACCGCCATGCTCATGTCGAAGGCGGAATCACCGGCGGGCTCAATCGACATGGGATCGATCGTAGTGTGCGGCCCACCCACCTTCTCCGGCGTGCCGGAGGTCAGTCCGGCCGGGGCTCGCATATGACGACGGGGATGTCCCGCTGGGACCGCTTCTGGTAGCCGTCGTAGGGCTTGTAGGCGGCCACGATCTGGGGCCACAGCGAGGCCTTCTCCTCCGGGGTGGCGGTCCGGGCCAGCATCTTGCGGGTCTCGCCGTTCATGGTGACCTCGACCTCGGGGTTGGCCGTGAGGTTGAGGTACCACGAGGGGTGCTCGTCCGCCCCGCCCCTCGACGCCACCAGGACGACCCGGTGCTCGTCGTGGACCGGCGAGGTGAGCATGGATGAGCGCGCCAGCTCGGTCTTGCGGCCCGTCGTGTGCAGTTCCACCGCCGGCATGCCGCGCATGGTGGACCCCAGCCGGCCGCCGCTCAGACGCAGGACCACCTTGTGCGCCGAGTTCAAGAGCTTGAAACCGAGATCGGCCTTCGGGCGGTGTGACTCGGACATGATGCCTTTCTGTTATTGCCGGTCCATGCCGGCCCGCTTCGCAAGATGGGTAGCAGCGACCGACCGCCGCCTCACCGCGCCGCGTGCGGCTCGGCCGTCCGTCACCGTACTTGGACGCGGCGCCTCGTCGGCAATCGCCCCGCGGCGAGAACGACACCGTTCCGAAATCGTCCTCGCGACAGGATCCGTTACGATTGCGACAGGATCGGAGACCCGTAACGCAGGATCCCGACAAGGAGGATGGTGTCCCCCCCACCATTGAGCGACCGGAAGCGCCGGATCGGTCGCACCCACAACGTGCACCCTGCGCCGCTGCGACGACGCCTGACGTTCTCGCTCTTCGCCGCCGCGCTCATCGGCACGCTCGGCGCGGCCGCGGCCGGCCTCGCCGCGCCCACGCCCGCCGCGGCGGCGAACTGGTCGCCCGTCCACGCGGGCGACTTCCCCGACCCTTCGGTCCTGCTCTGGGACGGCGTGTACTACGCCTTCGCGACCCAGAGCACCGCCCCGGCGGGTCAGGAGATCAACGTGCAGGTGTCGACGTCGACGGACGGCGTCACCTGGATCCCCACGTCCCTCGACGCGCTGCCGCAGCTCGGTTCGTGGGCCGAGGAAGGAGATACCTGGGCGCCGAGCGTCGCCTACGACAGCTCGGACGACACCTTCGTCATGTACTACACGGCGCCCGAGACGTCGACGGGCGACGAGTGCATCGGCGTCGCCACCTCGCTCCTCCCGCTCGGCCCCTACTCGGACCACAACTCTACGCCCGTCGTCTGCCAGGACGATTCCTACGGACCGCCGGTAATCGGGGGCAACGGCGGCGGGAGCATCGATCCCGACATCTTTACGGATCCCCAGACCAACCAGCCCTACTTGATCTGGAAGAACGACGGCAATCATGTGGGCCTGGCAACGTCGATCTGGTCTATCCCGCTCCTCCCGACCCTGCTGCCCGAACCCGATACGTCGCCGACTCAGCTGCTTGCCGACGCGTCCTATCAATGGCAAAGCGGGATCATCGAAGGACCCGACATGTACTACCAGCCGGGTCCAGGAACAGACGGAGCGGGAGGTGCCTACTACCTCTTTTATTCGGGCAGCGATGAGGGCGCTTCCACCTATGGCATCGGCTGGGCGAGTTGCTCCGGGCCGATGGGACCCTGCGTCGACCAGTCATCGAATGGACCGCTGCTCGGCAGCCAGCCCGGCGTGTCAGGGCCGGGAGGACCCGACGTCTACACGCTTCCGGGTGGTCAAACCGTGATGGCCTTCGCCGGCTGGCAGGGCACCACGATCGGTTACCTCGAATGCGGGTTCCGGCCCATGTACCTGGCCTCCCTCACCTTCGGTACCGACGGCACGCCGTCGCTGGGACCCGAACTCGACACGGCCGCCGCCGCCAGCCCGACATGCCCCCTCCCGCCACCGCCGCCACCCGGCTACTGGCAGGTGGGCGCTGACGGTGGCATCTTCTCCTTCGGGGGCGCGCAGTTCTACGGCTCGACCGGCTCCATGAAGCTCAACCAGCCGGTTGTCGGCATGGCGGCCACGTCGGACGGCCGGGGCTACTGGCTGGTGGCCGCAGACGGTGGCGTCTTCAACTACGGCGACGCCGGCTTCTACGGGTCGACAGGTTCCATCAAGCTGAACAAGCCGATCATCGGCCTTATCCCCACGCTCGACGGACGTGGCTATTGGCTCATCGCGAGCGACGGTGGCGTCTTCGCCTTCGGTGACGCAACGTTCTACGGATCGACCGGTGCCGACGATCTCGACTCACCGGTGACCGGCGCGGCACCCAGCTACCTTGCGGGCGGCTACTGGCTCGTCGACGCCAACGGGCAGGTGTTCAACTTCGGCGACGCACCGCACGAGGGGCAACCCTCTTCCGCTCCGGGCGGCTACCGCATCACGGGCCTGGCCGGCACCCGCAACTCGCAGGGCTACTGGCTGGCCAGCGCCAACGGCAACGTGGCCGACGAGGGCAACGCGGCACCCTACGGCTCCGAATACGGCACCGCGCTGAACGCGCCGGTCGTCGGCATCGCGCCGACGACCGATGGAGCGGGCTACTGGCTTCAGGGAGCGGACGGCGGCATCTTCACCTTCGGCGACGCGCCGTTCCTCGGCTCCATGGGCGGCCAGCACCTGAACGCGCCCATGGTGGGCATCGCCGCGGACTGAGGCCCCCGACGCCCGGACCGCGCCGCGCGCTCAGCACGCCGCGGGCCAGCCCCTGCTGCACGCTCTCGCGGCCCGCGCCCCTCGAGGTCGTGCGCCATGACCGTCCGACGAGGACGGCCAGGACCGCCGCACTCAGCAGCTCGGTGACGAGGGCCTCGTAGGCCCAATTGGTGACGACCGGCAGCTTGAAGCCGAAGATGCCGACGGTGTCGGCCAGGATGAAGCCGACCACCGTGCCGAGCATGAGCGCCAGGCAGCCGAGCGCCACCACCACCAGGCGCGTGACGAGGAGGACCACGGCGAGCACCAGCGCGGCGATGGCCTGCACCATGAACAACGGACCCAGAGTGGCCACGTGCCGGTAGGCAATGTCCCACAGATGGAGGTGGATCGCTCCCGAGCACACCATGAGGACGGCGGCCACGGCCACCGCCACCCAACCGAGCGCATCACCCCGGCGGCCGGCCACCGATGCGAGCAGCCACCTACCCACCGGATGCTCCTGCCATCATTGCCACTCCTCTCGTGGCCGGTGTCCGCGCCGGCCTGACGACCTCGACCTCACGTCGGCGCACCGGCGCCCGCTCGCCCGCGCCCGCCACGGGCGAACACAGCTGCCGCCACATGATGCGGGCCCAACCGGCACCTTCCGCCGCCTGCTCCACCGGCAACGGGCGCCCGGCCAACCCGGTGGGGACCGGTGCCGCGCCGCGGGTGGGGAAGACGGCCAACCCGGCCAGCACGTCCCAGAGCACGAGCACGGTCCCGAGGTTGACCCCGCGGCGGTCGGCCCGGTCGTGGTGCAGCCGGTGGTAGGCCGGGCTCACGACGACGTAGCGGAATGGGCCGAAGCCCCAATCGACATTGGCGTGCGGCAGAGTGCTCAGCACCACGTAGGCCACGAGTACCGATCCGGGCACGGCGCCGCCCGTTCCCAGCACGATGAGGGGCAGCGCGGCGAGCTGGAAGCTGGTGTGCACCAGCGGGTGGGCCCGGAACGACGTGAGGATGCTCATCTCCTCCTGCGAGTGGTGCAGCGCGTGGAAGCGCCAGAAGGTACCCAGGCGGTGATTGAGGAGGTGCGAGGACCAGTTGGCCAGGTCCATCAGGACGAGCACCACCGCCACCAGGCCCCAACGTGGCAACCCGGCGAAGGGCCGCAGGGTGAATCCTCCGTCAAGCCGGGCCAGCACGGCCGCCGCCCCCGTTCCGATGAGCGTCACCGCCGGCACGGCCGCGGCGGCGTAGAGGGCCAGGTAAGCCAGGTCCTGGCGGTGGCCCACCGCCCCCAGGGGGCGGCGGACGGCGGGCCAGCGGCGCTCGGCGACGACGGCGACCAGCACGAGGACGAGGACGGCGGGGCCGACGAGCACGGTGCCCTCCGAGACCACGGCGTGCAGCGCCCCGCCCGGGGCGTCGGCGAGCGTGGTCCAGCCGACGTAGGACAGCCCGACGGTGGCGCCCACGACGCCCCAGACCCGGGCCGCCGGGAAGCGACGGCTCAGCGTCCGGTCAGTAGCCATACCCTCCGCCGCCTGACGTGGTGGTCGTGGTGGGCGGCGGCTGCGTCGTCGGCGTGGTGGTCGGCGGCGGCTGCGTCGTCGGTGGTGGCGACGTCGGCGGCGTCGTCGGCGGCGTGGTCGGTGGCGACGTGATGGGAGTCGAGGTCACTGGCGTCTGGGCACCAGTGGACCCACGCGTCGTCGTCGTCACCGAGTGCTGGGCCTGCGTGGTCGGCGTTATCGGCTGGGTGGTCGAGCTGGTGGGGGCCGAGGTGGGCGTTGTGACCACGGTGCCGGCGGAACCGGACGGCGACGCCGGGATGCCGCTCTTCAGCACCGCGAACCACGTGCCTTCCACACCCTGCCCCTTGGCCTGACCCTTCTTGGAGTCGCCCTTGAAACGGTACAGAGCGACGTCGTCGAACGCCACCTGCCAGCGCCCGTGGCCGACGTCGATGACCGACAGCCCCTTGACCCCCTTCGGGCCGGCGACGTGGTCGCCCTTGGAGGCCGCGAACGGAGGCCATTGCCTGGCGCACACGCCCGTGCAGACCGACTTGCCCATGGGGTCGGAGGTGAAGCGGTACAGCGTCAGGCCCGAACCGGTCGTCAGCACCCTCCCGACGTGCTTGACGGTGGCCGTCGATACGTGGATGGTCGTGACCTTCCCGTGCGTGTTCGAGCTCGTTGCCCCGGCGTCCCCGCCCAGCGCCGCGAGCCCCAGGGTAAGCGCGGCAAACGCCACGGCCACCCCGGTGACCCGAGCGCCCACTCCCGCCGGGTCAGACGCGACCCGTGCGGGGCGACGCTGGTTCCGGCCGATTCCCGCCGCTGTCTTCGAGTTTCCTGCCTGTCCACCGTGCTGCCGCCCTGCCGAGCTCCATGCCGAGCCGTCCTTTCGTGCCTTGGCCTGCCGGAGGGATACGGGCCGGGGCGGCGGGAGGATTGCGGCCTAATGTGTCCCCGGTGGCGCGGCAGCGGCGCGGGCTCGACGGGCGCCACCGAGGGAGGCACGACGGACATGACAAGTGAAACCGGCGGATTCGAGCTGCGGGGCATCAACCATCTGGCGCTCGTATGCCGCGACATGGAGCGCACCGTCGACTTCTACACCAACGTGCTCGGCATGCCCCTGGTCAAGACGATCGAGCTGCCGGCCGGCATGGGCCAGCACTTCTTCTTCGACTGCGGCGGCGGCGACTGCCTCGCCTTCTTCTGGTTCCCCGACGCTCCCGACGGCGTCCCCGGCATCAGCGCCCCGGCGGCCCGGCCCGACCAGGGCGACCTCACGAGCGCCATCGGCTCCATGAACCACGTGGCCTTCGACGTGGCGCCCGAGAAGATCGAGGAGTACCGCGGGCGCCTGCTGGCCGCCGGCATCGACTGCACCGAGATCGCCAACCACGACGACTCCGAGTGGGGCATCAGCGATGCCATGCACTCGGGCGTCTACGTGCGCAGCATCTACTTCTTCGACCCCGACGGCATCCTCCTCGAGTTCGCCTGCTGGATGCGCCAGTTCACCCTCTCCGACGTCTCGCACACGCCGGCTCGGGCGACCGACGCCTCGGCCCCGGCCGCCAACACGCCCACCCCCGTTTAGAGCCGGCGACCACACAGACCCCGATGCCCCGACTCCGGCAGGTCCCCAAGGACGAGGCCACCGCGCCCATCGTCACCACCATGTACGAGTGGCTCTTTGAGGGCCGCGACCCCGTGGCCGAGCCCGGCCGCTGGGACGGCACCACGGGCGACTGGTGGACGGTGTTCGCCAACAGCCCCGACATCCTCGATCACTGCGTGAAGGGTTTCGACCTCTACCAGTCCCCCACCCGCGTCCTCGACCCCAAGCTCCGCGAGCTCGGCCAGATCCGCGCCGGCTGGGCCGCCGGCAGCCAGTTCGTCTTCTCGCAGCACGCCAAGTCCATGCGTGAGCTCGGCATGCCCGAGGAACAGATCACCCATATCCCCGCCTGGCCGGTGGCGCCCACCGGCACCTACGACGAGACCGAGCGCGCCGTGCTGGCCTACACCGACTGCCTCGTCTACGACCACGGGCGCGTCCCGGACGAGGTCTTCGCCGAGCTGGCGCGCCACCTCGACGAGGTCGCCGTCCTGGAGCTGACCTACATCACGACGCTCTACTTCATGCACGCCGTGATGTCGAAGGCCTTGCGCACCGAATTCGACGACCGCGACGACCCCATCGTCGAGGTGCCCGGCCCGCCGGGGGCCTCGGCCATGCACCCCGGGAGCCGATCGTGACCGACCACCTGGTCGACCCGGCGGACGAGGCGCGCCACCAGCCCGACGCCGAGGAGCTGTGGAACGAGTCCTACTACTGCGACTTCGTGCAGGGCGGCGGGTCCTTCGGCGGCTGGCTCCGCCTCGGCCTCTACCCGAACCTGGGGGTGGCCTGGTGGACGGCGTGGATCGTCCGCCCGGGCCACCCGGGTATCTGCTCGGTCGACTACCACATGCCGGTCCCCGCCGGCGGCGGCCTCACCACGTCGTCCGACGCCGCCGAGGTCGAGATCGACCTGCGCCGCCCGCTGCACGAGTTCCGCCTGGCCGCGCCCCGCCTGGCGGCCAAGCAGTACGCCCGGCCCGAGGACGCCTACGAGGACGCGAACTGGGAGCCCGTCAGCGCCAGCCTCGACCTCACCTGGACCACGGACGGTATCCCGTACCACTACGACCTCACCACGCGCTACGAGATCCCCTGCCTGGTGACCGGCACTGTCACCATCGGGGACGAGACGCTGACCGTCGACGGGCAGGGGCAGCGCGACCACTCCTGGGGGGTACGCGACTGGTGGGCCTTCGGCTGGTGCTGGAACTCCATGCGCCTCGACGACGGCACCCGCGTCCACCTGGCCGACATCCGCATGCTCCCCGGCGTGCCCGTCTTCTTCGGCTACGTCCAGACGCCACCGACCGGGGTGCACCCGGCCACGGCGCTGACCGTCAGCGAAGAGGTGGCCGACCACGGCTTCCCGGTGAGCGGGCGGGTGGAGATCGCGGCCGCACCGGCGCACGACCTCGGGATCGACGTCACGCCGGTCGCCTTCGGCCCGGTGCTGCTGCGCAACGACGAGGACGGCCGCACGAGCCGGTTCCCTCGGGCGATGGTGCGGTGCCGCACCGATGATGGCCGCACCGGTGCCGGCTGGATCGAATGGAACCAGCCCGAACCCAGCCCGCCCGGTTGACACCGGGGGCGACCGGACGGCCACTACCCTTTTGCTGGTGGCGGGGCTGATCGCTGCTTCTCCCGTGAGGGCGCGTGCTACCCGCGCTACCGCCACCGCGGCATTGGTCACCCTGGCCGCCTGCGTGGTCCTGCTCGCCGTCTGGACGGGGATCGCAGTTGGCGCCGCCAAGCCCAAGCAGCCGTCGGCCCCTACGACCACGACCACCGCCGTGCACGGCACCGGCAACAGCGCTGCCACCGATTGGGTCCTCCAGGCCATCGCGGCCACGCAGAAGCTGGGCAGCGTGCACATCACCGGCGCCATCAAGCAGGGCAAGAGCGTGATCAAACTGAACCTCGTCCTCGACGGGGACGGGGAGGGAGGTGGGCAGTTCGTCGAGGACGGCAGTCCGATCAAGATCGACCGCATCGGCGCGCTGCTCTACTTCAACGCGCCGACCAAGTTCTGGGCCACGCACGCCACACCCGCGCAAACCAAGGAGTACGGCGGAAAGTGGCTCGAGTTCTCGGCGCTCGACACCCGCTTCGCGTCCTTCGACATGTTCCTCGATGCGTCCGACCTCGTCGTCGCCGTCTTCCAGGGCCACACGACCCCGCTCACCGTCTCGCGCCCAACCACCTATGACAATCGCAAGGTGGTCGTGGTCAAGGACGTGACCACGACCAAGGGAAAGACGACCACCAGCCTCATGGACATAGGCGCCACGGGCACGCGCGACGTGTACCGCATCGTCGATGACACCCCGTCAGAGGACGGCACGCTCGTCTTCAGCCACTACGGCAAGGCGCTTGCCTTCACCGAGCCCCCGGAGGCCATCAACCTGTCCGGCTGATTCGTCGAACCCAACCCGGCGACGGGTGTGGCGCTGATGTCTCTCGATGGGTGCCGCTAACCGAACGGTTAGTCAGCGACGCACTGTGCGCATACGGCTCCCACACCACCCGTGGGCCTATCCCGTCTCCGTCTAGCGCAGCAGGTCGCCCAGGATCTTGGCTCCACCGACGGCGGCGCCGGCGTCCTCCACCCCGTGGTGGTCGTGTTTGTCGTCGCGGGGCAGGTTCTCGTAGATCACGCCGGCCAGGATCGGCGTCGGCATGGACTGCAGCCAGATGCGGCCCGGGCCCGTGAGCACGGCGAAGTGGTGCCCGTCGTCGCCCATGTACCGGTTGACCATGCCCTGGACCTTCTGCACCGTGAACCCCACCGAAGCCTGGAAGAGGCCGGCGTGCCCGGCGTGCACCCGCATCGTCTGGCCCGGCTGCAGGTCATAAATCACAACTTCACCCTGCAGGTCGATCCAGACCCGGCCCTCGCCGCCGATCTTCTGGAGGACCAGCCCCTCGCCGCCGAAGATGCCGCCGCGGAACGACTGCTGGAAGCCCATGGAGATCTCGACCCCCGGCGTACCGGCCATGAAGCCGTGGCGGTGCACCATGAACTCGTTCCCCGGCGCCACGTCGATTGGGAGGATGTGCCCCGGGACCTTCGACGCGAAGGCGATGGAGCCCGGGCCGCCCTGGGCCGTGTAGGTGGTCATCAGGAACGAGGCTCCCGAGACGGCGCGCTTGACGGCCCCCATGATCCCCTTGCCGGCCATGCCGCCGCCGGTGTTGGTGGCGAACTGAATCGAGTCGGACATCCAGGCGAACTCGCCGACTTCGGAGACGACCGACTCGCCCGTGTCGAGGGCCAGCTCGAGCACCGGCATCGTCGTCCCGTGAATGGTCTCCTGCATTGGTGGCCTCCTCGAATCCAGTCCTCAGCGACTGCGCAACCGCATTTGACTCGCGCCCAGGAGCGTACGTCGTCTCGCGCCCGTGCGCTCCTGTGACTGGCGAGGGGTTCCGGGATTACATCCGGCCGCCCAGATCGGGCCGGATCAGCCCGGATCAGGCCGGAGCGAAGCCGTCACCCACGAAGTCGAACAGCCGGCGGTCGGGGTCGAAGGGCCCCGTCGGCCCGTCGAGGCGGTGGTGTCCCACTGTCATGACCGTCCCCTCGGGGGCCTCGAAGGCCAGCTCGGTGAAGCCGGCGGCGGCGAAGTCGGCCCGGATGGCGGGCGTGGCGTCGGGCGGGCGCCGGTGGCGGGTCCAGATGACGTGGCCTCCCGGGCGGCAGAACCCGGTCAGCGAGCCGATGGTCGCCGTGATGTCCGAAGAGCTGATGTTCCCGAACACGCCGCACACCAGCACGAGGTCGGCCGGCACCATCGAGGCGTACCAGCGGGCCAGGGAGGCGTCCCCTTCCTCGATCCGCACCTGGTCAGCCACCCCGGCCGCCGCCGTCCGCTCCCGGGCGAAGGCGACGAGGTCGGGGTCGAGCTCGACCAGCAGCGCCGACACGTCGCCCCGTCGCGGATGGTCCGCCACCACGTCGATCACGTCGCGCCCCTGGCCGGCGCACAGGCTGACGATGCGGATCGTCGACGGCGGTGCCGCCGCTGCGACCTCGCCACCGACGAAGCCGTCGAGCACCTGGCGCACCATGGACTGCACCGTGCGCAGGCGCAGCGAGAGGTTGGACGACGCGTCCTCGTAGGGCGCGTGCCAGCGCACCCAGTGCGAATCCCCGGTGGTCACGGCCGCCCATCGTAGGGTGGGCGCCATGGGCCCACGGCCGGCGGTCGCATGATCAAGTACCTGGGCTCCAAGCGCCGACTGGTGCCGGTGCTGGCCGCCCTCTGCGAGGCCAGCGGTGCCCGCACGGCCCTCGACCTCTTCACGGGCACCACCCGCGTGGCCCAGGCCTTCAAGGCGCTCGGCCTGCACGTCACCGCCGTCGACACCGCCCGCTACGCCCACGCCTTCGCCCGCACATACATCGAAGCGGACGCCGCCGCCACCGATTCCGGCGCGCTGGAGGCGGCGGTCACCCACCTCAACGCCCTCCCCGGCACGGACGGCTACATCACCGAGATGTTCAGCCGGCAGGCCCGCTACTTCCAACCCGAGAACGCCATGCGGGTCGACGCCGCCCGGGACTGCATCGAGTCGGACTACGGGAAGTCACCGCTGTACCCCCTCTTGCTGACGTCGCTCATCGAGGCGGCGGACCGCGTCGACTCGACCACCGGTGTGCAGATGGCGTATGTGAAGCGGTGGTCGGCCCGCTCGTTCAACCCGCTCGAGCTGCGTGTACCCGTGCTGCTCCCCGGTAGTGGCCGCGCCGTCCGCGGCGACGCCGTGGCGCTCGCCCCTTCGCTCGGGCGCTTCGACCTGGCCTACCTCGACCCGCCGTACAACCAGCACCGGTACTTCACGAACTACCACGTCTGGGAGACGCTGGTGGCCTGGGACGCGCCCGAGGCCTACGGCGTGGCCCGCAAGCGCATCGACGCCCGCGACCCCTCCACGCGCTCGGCGTTCAACTCGAAGCGCACCATGCCCGACGCCCTGGCTTCGGTGGTGGCGTCGGTGGACTGCGACCTTTTGGTGCTCTCCTACAACGACGAGTCGTGGTTGGCCGTCGACGAGCTCGAGGCCATGTGCGCCGGTCCCAGCCCCTCGGGGCTCCGGCGCCACGTGGCCACCCTGGCCTTCGACTCGGCGCGCTACGTGGGCGCCCGGATCGGCATCTTCGATCCGTCCGGGCGCAAGGTGGGCCGGGTCAGCCACCTGTCCAACCAGGAGTTGCTGGTCATCGCCGGTGAGGAGGAGCGGGTGCGCCATGTCGTGGCCGCCGTCGGATCGGCCGGGGACCGCAGCGAGGGCGCAAGGCCCGTCGGTCTCGGCGTGGCCACCGCCGATCGGCTACAACAGGCAACGTGAGCAAGCACGATCACGGTGGCCACGCCGACGGCCACCACGACGGCGATCACAGCGACGGCGACAGCCACGCCGACGGCGGCAGCGGCAGCGGCAGCGGCAGCGGCAGCGGCAGCGGCAGCGGCAGCGGCGGACTGAACTACGCCCGCCTCGAAGACGCCGACCTCTCGCTCCGCCTGTCCAAGGACGAGGAGACCAAACGCCTCGGCAAGGCGCAGCGCCGGCTGTTGCACCTGAGGTTGATCAATGGTGGACAGTTGAACGAGGGCAAGCTCGGACCGCCGGTCTGTATCGTGTTCGAGGGTTGGGATGCGGCCGGCAAGGGCGGCGCCATCAGGCGGTTGGTGGAACCGCTCGACCCGCGCCACGTCCACGTAGCCCCCTTCGCCGCGCCGACGCCCGACGAGTTGCGCCACCACTTCCTGTGGCGCTTCTGGCCGCCGCTCCCCGGCTGGGGCGGCATGACCATCTTCGACCGCTCCTGGTACGGCCGGGTCCTCGTCGAGCGGGTCGAGAACCTGGCCACCGAGGTGCAGTGGCGCCGCGCTTACCAGGAGATCAACGACTTCGAGCACACGCTGGCCGAGGAGGGCATGGTCGTCATCAAGCTCTGGATGCACTTCTCGCACGAGGAGCAGCTGCGCCGCTTCGTGCGGCGCCGCGACGACCCGCTCAAGTCGTGGAAGCTGACCGACGAGGACTGGCGCAACCGCGAGAAGCGGGGCCAGTACGACGAGGCGGTGTCCGACATGCTCCGGCTCACCTGCGGGCCGCTGGCGCACTGGGACGTGATCAGCGGTGAGAACAAGCGCTTCGGGCGGGTGCAGGTGATCGAGACGGTGATCCGCCGCATGGAACAGGGCATGCGGCGCTGGGGCGTGCCCGTGCCCTCCGACCACGTCATCGACGAGCAGACCGAGCTGGCGTTGATCATCGATGACGCCGAGTTCCAACCCGACCCCGATCACTTGCCGTCGGCGGCGCCCCAAAGCGCCGATGAGCCGGCCACGCCGGAGCGCCTGAAGGCGTGAGCGCCGCCGCGGGCACGCCGCCGGCCCGGCCGGGCATCACCGTTCCCTTCGACGGCATACCGCTGCACGCGCACCGCCAGTGGTTCGCCCGCCTGCGCGAGCTCGGCTACACCGACATCTGGTCGGCCGAGGTAGACGGCGCCGACGGGTTCACACCGCTCGCCCTGGCCGCCGCCTGGGAGCCGACGCTCAACCTCGGCGTCGCCATCACGCCCGCTTACACCCGCGGCCCCGCTCTGCTGGCCCAGAGCCTGGCCGCCATGGCCGACGCCGCCCCGGGCCACTTCGCCGTGGGCCTCGGCGCCTCCTCGCAGGTGATCGTGGCCAACTGGAACGGTCTGGCCTTCGAGAACCAGTACAAGCGCGTGCGCGACACGCTGCGCTTCCTGCGGCTGGCCTTCAGCGGCGAGAAGGTGACCGAGGACTACGAGACCTTCCGCGTCAAGGGGTTCCGCCTGACCCGCATCCCCGAGCAATTGCCGCCCATCTACCTGGCCGCGCTGCGCCCGGGCATGCTGCACCTGGCCGGGCGGGAGGCCGACGGCGCCATCTTGAACTGGCTCAGCGCCACCGACGTGGCCACGTCGGTGGCCGAGGTGGAGAAGGCAGCCGAGGGCAAGCCCCGCGAGATCGTGGCGCGCATCTTCGTCATCGTGTGCGAGGACGCCGGCGTGGCCCGCACCATCGGGCGGCGCATGATCACGGCCTACCTCAACGTCGAGGCCTACGCCGAGTTCCACCGCTGGCTCGGGCGCGGCCCCGCCCTCCAGCCCATGTGGGACGCCTGGGCAGCCGGCGACCGCAAGGGCGCGCTCGAAGCCATCCCCGACTCCGTCGTGGACGAGCTCGTCGTGCACGGCTCGGTGGCCGAGTGCAAGGCGCACGTGCAGCGCTACGTCGACAACGGCATCACCATCCCGGCCCCGATGATCATCCCCGTCGGCGTCGAGCTGGCCGACGCCGTGGCCGGCATGTCGCCGTCGGCGCCGTAGGCGCCGGCCGACCACCCGGCACCCACCGGCCACATCGCAAACCACAGGAGGGGACCACAGTGAGCGACATCGATTTCCGCACCACCCCGGTGGCCGACCTGGTCCGCTCCGTGCGGGCCAAGGAGGTCAGCGCCGCCGAGCTGACCGAGACCGCGCTCGACCGCATCGGGCGCCTCGACCCTACGTACAACGCGTTCGTGGCCGTCGACGGCGAGCGGGCGCTGGCGGAGGCCGACGCGCTGGACGCCAAGATCGCCGGCGGCGGCGACCCGGGGCCGCTGGCCGGCATCCCCATCGGGGTCAAGGACCTCCAGGACGCCGCCGGCTACACCACCACCTACGGCTCGGCCCTCCACGCCGACGATCCCCCGGCCCAGGCCGACAGCCCCTTCGTGGCCCGCCTGCGTGCCGCCGGCTGCATCGTGGTGGGCAAGACCAACACGCCCGAGTTCGGCTGGATGGGCAACACGACCAACTCCATCTTCGGCCCCTCGCGCAACCCGTTCGATCACTCGCCGGGCCGGGTGGCTCATCGGGCGGCGCCTCCGCCGCGCTGGCCGCCGGCATGGTCCCACTCGCCACCGGCTCCGACGGCGGTGGCTCCATCCGCATCCCGTCCGCGTGCTGCGGCCTCTCCGGCATGAAGCCGTCCCTCGGCCGCGTGCCCGCCGGCGGCCCCACTCCCCCCGGCTGGATCGACCTCTCGACCAACGGCCCCATGGCCCGCCGCATCGCCGACGTCGCCCTCGCCCTCGACGTCGCCGTCGGTCCCGACCCCACCGACCTGCGCTCGCTGCCCCGCCCCGAGGCGTCGTGGCTCGCCGCGCTGGAGGATCCGCACGTCCCGGTCCAGGTCGCCTATGCGCCGACGCTCGGCTACGCCACCGTGGACGCCGAGGTGCGCCAGTCTTGCGACCGCGCCGTCGGCGTGCTCGAGTCGCTCGGCGCCGACGTCACCGTGTTGGACTCCGTTTTTGAAGCCGACCCCGTCGGTGATTTCCTCACCATGACGGCGGCCTGCACCTTGCGTTCCTTGCAACCCTTGATGAGCCATCCCCGCTGGGAGGAGGTCGACCCCCTGCTGCGCCACCTCCTCGGCACCGCCGAGTCCACCACGGCCGTGCAGTTGCTCCAGGTGCTCGACCGTTTCCACCTGATGAACCTGCGCCTGGTCGAGCTCTTCCACACCACGCGCATCCTGGTCACGCCCACCTGCTCGGCCACGGCACCCGGCGCCGGTGCCATGACCGCCTCGGTGAACGGGGTGGAGACCGCCAACTGGGTCCAGTTCACCTACCCGTTCAACATGACGCGGTCGCCCGCGGCCACCGTCTGCTGTGGCACCGACCACGACGGGCTGCCCATCGGGTTGCAGCTGGTCGGGCCCCAGCACGGCGACCTGGTCGTGCTGCGCACGGCCGCCGCTCTGGAGGCGGCCCTGGACCTCGATACGCTCGCTGCACTACCCGCCTGAATCCCTGCCCCGACACGAGAGGAACCCGCCATGGCGATCGACACCCCAGCCAACCCCGCCGACACGGTCCGGCTCGTCGGTGAGGACGACGCCCCCTGGGCCGACGCCGGCATGGGCATCCTGCTCAAGGTCGTCCGCTTCGACGCGATGCGCGGCACCTGGGTCATCCTCAACCGCTTCAAGCCGGGGGTGCAGCTCCAGCGCCACCGCCACACAGGGTCGGTCGACGCCTTCACCTCGGCCGGGCGCTGGCATTACCTCGAGTACGACTTCTACATCACGCCCGGCTCCTACCTCTTCGAGCCGGCCAACTCGGTGCACACCCTGCACGTGCCGGAGGACAACACCGTGGACACCGACATCTGCTTCATCATTGAAGGCGCGCTGTTGAACCTGGCTGAGGACGGTTCGGTCGAGTCGGTCTCCGACGGCCCGAGCACCCTCGAGGCCTACTACGCACTGCTCGAGGCCCAGGGCGACCCGCGTCCCAACGGCCTCATCGTCTGAGTTCCGCGATCGGCCCGCTCGTGAATCCGAAGGCTGACACCGCCGCCACGGACGCCCGCCGCCTGCTCGACCCGAGCCTGTATTCCGACGGCGACCCGTTCGCGCTCTACGCCGAGCTGCGGCGCCGCGCGCCGGTGTGCCGGGTCGAGCACGAGGGCCGGGACTTCTGGGCCGTCACGACGCATCCGGAGGTGTCCTCCATCGGGGCCGACCCGATCGGGTTCTGCTCGTCCCGGGGCATCCTCACCGACGAGATCGGCACGACCTACGACTCGCCGCCCACCATGATGCACACCGACCCGCCGCAGCACACCCGCTACCGGCGACTGGTCCAGCCGGGATTCAAGCCCTCCATGGTGCGATTGATGGAGGCAGGCGTAACGGCCAAGGCACGGGCCCTGCTCGACCAGATCCAGGGTGGCACGGCGTTCGACGTGGTGGAGGACCTGTCCATCCCGTTCCCGCTACAGGTCATCTGCGAGTTGCTCGGCGTGGACGGGGCGCAGTGGCCGCGATTCTTCGAGTGGTCCGAGGCAGCGATACCCGGTGAGTCGGAGCTCTCCGAAGAGGAGCGGGCGCAGCTGCAGCTCGAGATGTGGGAGTACCTGATCGGCGTGGCCGAGGAGCGGCGGCGCGCGCCGGCGGACGACCTGGTGTCGGTGCTGGCCACGGTCGGCCGCGACCCCGAGAGCGGTGGCGACGAGCTGAGTGAGGCGGAGCTGGCCATGTTCCTCATCCAGCTGCTGGTGGCCGGCAACGAGACGACCCGCAACCTGATCTCGAGCGGGTTGGTGGCGTTGGCCGAGAACCCGGCCCAGTGGGCAGCGCTCCGGGCCGACCGTTCCCTGCTGCCAAGCGCCGTGGAGGAGCTGCTGCGCTGGACGACCCCAGTCATCTCGTTCATGCGGACCTCGACGAGCGACACCACCATCCGCGGGGTCGCCGTGGCGGAGGGCGATCCGGTCCTGCTCGTCTACGCCTCGGCCAACCGTGATGAGGACGTGTTCGGACCCGACGCCGGCCAGCTGCGGGTGGACCGCCACCCCAATCCCCACGTGAGCTTCGGCTTCGGGCCCCACTTCTGCCTCGGGGCCGCCCTGGCCCGCCTCGAAGGTCGGGTCGTGCTCTCAGGGCTGCTCGACCGCTTCGAGACCCTGTCCCTGGCCGGCCCGGTGGAGCGCACTCCCAGCCCGGTCATCGCCGGCGTGCGCCACGCGCACCTCGCCTTCGCCTAGTCCTGGCTTCTACTGTTCGGTGCGAGGGGAGAGCGACGCGGTCCGACTCGGTAAGGGGCCGGTCCTCTGCTGAGGCTGTTGAGAATGTCGCCGCCTCAGGGGCTATCCGAGGCGTTGCAGCGAGTGCCCGGCGCAGGCAGCACGTCTTGGATGAGGTACTGACTCACGACTTCTTGCATGCAGGTATTCGCGGATCCGTTGAGTAGCCAGCTGTGCCCATACCCGACGTAGGTGACCAGCCGGCCACCGATTGCGGGAGCCAACTGGCGTGCCACGGCATAGGGGGTGTTGGGATCGTAGGTGTTGCCGATGATGAGCGGCGGCTGGCTTCGAAGAGCAGTGAGATGGGCGATGGCTCCGGTCGAGCCGGTCCAACCCGGACAACCGATGAGGTTATTGGCAACGGCTTCAGCACCACCGAGCGGAAAGCGCGCCGCCAGCGTTCGAGCCAAGGCCGCCGTGGACGCGCCGTTCGGATGGGCTGCGGCGTCATTACAAGTGATGCTCCAAAGGGCGCCGACCAGCGAATTCCCGTTCAAGTCTGTCTCAAGGCCCAGTGCTACGGAACGCAGGGGCGCGCCGTTGCCAGAAGCCGCCGCCGACAGGGCGGGAAAGTAGCCGGGAGTCAAGGTCGGTGCGGAGAGATACAGCAAGGTTGCGGTCATGAGGTCACCAACGGTGACCGGGGCATTGTCACCATCGCCAGGTGCTGGCAACGGAGTCTGGGTGAGCCGCGCACTCAGTCGCTCATAGAAACTGACCGGGTCAGACCCGAGGTCGCAACCCGAAATGGCCGGGCAATTCGAAAGGGTGTGCTCGAGCGCGGTCTGGATGGCCGGCGCTTCCAGCGTGGCGTCTGTCGGCAAGCTCAAATTGGCGTCGACCGCCCCGTCCAGCACCATCGAACGCACGTGACTAGGGAACAACTGCCGGTAGACGGATCCGAGGACCGTGCCGTAGGACAGGCCGTAATAGTTGATTCGGTCGACCCCGAGGGCCAAGCGGAGACTGTTCATATCTCGAGCGGACGTCGTGGTGTCCACCGTCGGGAACAGCTTGGGATAACGGGAACGACATGATCGATCCAGACTGGCAAACGTCTGGGTCGCAGCCGAGGTCCCGGCCACGGCGCTGCCCGCTGCTGCAGGGGACGGCCCGCACAGAAGCGGGTCACTCGACCCGGTTCCCCGTTCATCGAAACTCACCAAGGTGAACTGGCTCCGCACCGACGTCGGCACGAACGACGCCAGGATCGGGAGTATGAGGACGCCACTCTCACCTGGCCCTCCCGGATTGAAGACGATCACCCCCTTGCTGTCAGGCACAGGGTGTTCGATCACGGCCAGAGGCAAGGTTCCTTCGGAAGGGCGCCCGTAGTCGATGGGTACCGGCAACGACCCGCAGAGGTACCCCGTCGCCTTGGGGCATGGCGACCAGGCAATGCCGGAGGGATTCGGGGAAGCCGTGGCGACACCCGCACCGGGCGCCGCGGTCAACGTCAGGACCGAGCAGACAAGGAACGATGCGATCCGCAGCCACCGGCGACATTCTGCCGACCAGCGATAGGACCTTGACCGTGCTCTCCCCCTCACGCCGGATGATGCTACTGAGATCGACCGACGGGGAGACTCCTCGCAGCTTGCAGACCGAGGGGCTGGAACGTGATCACCGTCACATTCCCGAAGCAAGGCGAGGCTAGAAAATTGAGTCGTTAGTCGATCACCACGGCGACCGTTCCCGAACTCCTTACACGCTGGCCGCGGCGAGCTCGCCGCAGGGCTCCTCGACGCTGACCATGACGTCCACCGCCTCCGCCGCCTCACGACCCGGCAACAGCCGGAAGACGGTAAACGCCCCGATCACGGCGACGCCGGCCCCGGCCAAGCAGGCCGTCCGCAATCCGCTGTGGAAGGCCGTGAACGCGATGTTCTCGAGGTAGGGCTGCACCGAGCGGGGTGCGTGCTTCACCACCGCCAGCGCCGCCGCCACGGACTGGTGCGCCTCCGCCTTCGGCCCGGCCGGAATGGGCAGGGGCCTGAACGCGCTGAGAACCCGCGGCGCATAGGCCGAGGCGAAGATGGAGCCGAAGACAGCGACGCCCAGCGTGCCGCCCAGCTCCCGGGTCGTGTTGTTGACGCCTGCCGCCGCGCCGCGCTGCTCGTCGGGGACCGAGCCCATGACCGCCTCGGTGGTCGGTGCCGTGATGGACGACAAGCCCAGAGCCAGCAGCACCATGGACACGATGAGAGGGCCCCAGTAGGCCGTCGTTGCGGAGGAGTTGAAGGCGGCGACGACCAGCCCTCCCCCCATCAGCAGCAATCCCGTCGTGACCACGACGCGGGTGCCGATCTTGAGCGCCAGCACCGCCGCCAACGGCGTGGCCACCGCCGCCACCGCAGCGAACGGAAGCGTGTGCACACCGGCCGACAGTGTCGAGTAGCCCTTCACGAACTGGAAGTACTGGGTGATGAGGAAGATGAACCCGAAGAGGCTGAAGAAGGCCACGGAGATCGACAACGCGCCACCGGTGAAGCGGGGGATCCGGAACACCCGCACGTCGAGCAGCGGTCCCTCGGTCCGCAGCTCGAGCACCGTGAAAAGGGTCAGCATCACCGCGGCCACGCCGAAACAGGCCAATGTCCCTATGGACGCCCATCCCCACTGCGGCCCCTCAATGATGGCCAGCACCAGGCTGGTCACCCCCACCGTCGAGATCAGTACGCCACGCAGGTCGAAGCGGTGCGACGCCACCTTGGGCAGGCGCGGGATCAGCGCCTGACCGGCCACCAGCGTCACCACGACGATGGGCACGTTCACCAGGAAGATCGAGCCGTACCAGAAGTGCTCCAGCAAGGCGCCGCCGACCACCGGGCCGAAGGCGACCGCAATGCCCGACGTGGCCCCCCAGATACCCAGCGCCTTCTGCCGCTCCGCGTGGTCCGGGAAGATGCTCGTGAGGATGGCAAGGCTGGCGGGGAAGATGAAGGCGGCTGCCACGCCCATGAGCGCCCGGGCGCTGATCAGGGTTCCCGTGGAGTGCGCCGCCGCAGCGGCCGCGGAAAACAGTCCGAAGAAGACGAGCCCCACCTGCATGGTGCCCTTCCGCCCCAGGCGGTCGCCGATGCCGCCCCCGGCCAGGAGCAGGCCGGCGAAGGCCAGGCTGTAGGCGTCGACGATCCACTGCAGCGACGTGATGGAGGCGCCCAGTTGGCGGTTCAGGGTGGGCAGGGCCACGTTGACGATGGTGTTGTCCACCACGACCAAGAAGACGGACAGGCACAGGACGGGCAGGACCAGCCAGCGGCGGTCCGAGCGACCCGACGAGGTGGCACTGGCGGTCAGGTCGAGGTCTGGGTCTGGTCCAAGGCTCACGGCGCTGGCTCCTTCATTAGTAGAACGCTGTGCTATTGTTATAGCACGATGTTCTTCAGTACGCTAGAGCCGTGAGCGAAACACGACCCACCAGGACCAAGGCGGTGCCGAGGACCCGGACGCCCAGTGCCGACATGGTCGACGCGCTCCTGAACTCCGCCGCGGAGATCCTCGAGACCGAAGGCCCCGACGCTCTCTCGGTGCGACGCATCGCCGCCGCCGCCGGCGTGGCGCCCATGGGCGTCTACAACCACTTCGATTCGAAGAACGGGATCATCGACGCGCTCTTCAAGCAGGGCTTCGAGCGGCTCGGCGAGGCCTTGACCACCATCGCCGACATCCAGGACCCCTACGAGGCGCTGCGCGAGGGAGGCCGGCGCTACCGCGCCCTGGCCCTGGCCCACCCCATGGCGTACCAGATCATGTTCCTGCGCAGCGTGCCGGGCTACGAGCCCACCGACGGCGCGCACGAAGTGGCGTTCCGGGCCTTCGACAGCCTCGTTGCGGCCGTCCAGCGCGCCATGGCGACGGGCGTCCTCGCCGAAGGCCCGCCGACCGAGACGGCGCAGTTGATCTGGTCCAGCATCCACGGCTGGGTCTCCCTCGAGCTGCTCGGCATCGGCTTCGTGGAAGATCAGGACGCCGGCTTCGACCTGGTCTGCCGGTCCATGCTGCGGGGCCTACGCCCCTGACCAATCACCACCGTGCTGGGGCGGCCGGCGACTCCGCTCAGCGCGGATCGGGGCGGTCGAGGTACCAATGGCGCGACGCCGCTGGATACCAGCGCGTCGCCTCGTCGACTACATACGGGATGATGCCGAACCGGGTGATCGTCCGCTGCCCGCCGTCGTGGTCGCCGTAGAACATCTCGACGGTGAAGGGCTCCGACGCCTTAATCGCCCTGACGAGCCAGTGGTAGTCGTGGTCGTCGGCCTCGCGGATGGCCGCCTGCCAGAACCCGAAGTCGCTCGGGGCGATGTAGAGGTCGCGTAGCTGGAGGCGGAAGTCCTCGGGGGCCGCGTGGGCCACTTCGTTGGTGGACGCCCCCTCCCGGACGAACCAGCCGAAGGGCACGGCCAGGCCGGAGCCGACGTTGCGCAGCGAGATGGTCAGGTAGACGGACCCGTCGACGAGCTCGGCCGTGGCCTGTCCCCCGTCCAGCCGGGCCCAGTGATTGTCCATCCAGCGGATCTTCTGCATCGGGTCTTCCGGCCGCGACGGCACGAGCACGGGGCGCAGGTTGACGTGGTAGGCCGCTTCGGCGATCCGGGTGGCGCGGTTGGCCGAGCGCACGGCGGCGAAGGTCGCTACGGCCAACACGAGCGTGCCCAAAGCGGTGGCCAAGGTGGCAACCGTCGCCCAGTCCAGCGTCGCGCTGAGCTCCATGACCGCATCCATCCCGGCAGACTACGGCGGCGGCCCGAGGGAGCCCACCGGCACCCGCCCGCACCGACCCTGGCAGACTCGTCTCATGCTCGCTCACGTCTCCATCCAGTGCGCCGACTTCGAACGCAGCGCTGCTTTCTACGACGCCGTCCTGGCCCCGCTCGGGGGCCAGCGAGTCATGGATCTCGGTGACGCCATCGGCTACGGCATGCCGCCCTCCGCTGATTTCTGGATCGGTCGCCAGCAGACCGGCGACGGATTCCGCGAGACGCACATCGCCTTCGCCGCGCCCGACCGGGTCGCCGTCCGGGCTTTCTTCGCAGCCGCCCGGGGCGCCGGGGCCGAGCCCCTCCACGAACCCCAGCTATGGCCCCAGTACCACGAGCACTACTACGGCGCCTTCGTACGGGACCCCGACGGCAACAACGTCGAGGCCGTGTGCCACGCCCCGGAGTGATCGCCCCGGATCAGCCGTAGAGCGCGACGAAGTGATTCAGCACGGCCGTGCACACGTCGTGCTGAGCCACCGGGAGCGTGCAGGTGGCCAGGTAACCGGCGGACCGGCCCGGTCCGCTGGGGAGGTAGAACATGACCCCGTTGGCCGGGTTGGTGCCGCCCGAGGGCATCCCGTCACCCGCCACACCCGCCGGGTCCTCGAACCCGGCCTCGAACGACCCCGTGCCCACGACGGACTCCGCCGTCGGGTGGGGCGTACACGCGTGCCCGAAGGTCTGCTGGTACTCCGTAGCCGCCGCGCTGAAGAGCGGGCAGGCCAGCCCCGCCGCCTGCACCGGGCTGGCCCCCACCTCGTAACCCACGATGGCCTGCACCGACGACGATGCGGGAAGGTGCCACCCGCTGTCGGGATCGGACGGGACCGATTCCCCGGCCGGCGAGATCAGCAGGCCACCGCTCCCATCGGCCCCGTAGGCGGCGTGGCAGGTCCAGCCCTTGGGACCGATCATCATCATGATTCCGTGGTCGTCGCCGTAGACGACCAGGTTGGCCGCCGCAGCCGCCGGCACGCCGACCGAGACTGATGCCGGCAGCGTCGTCGTCGTGGTGACCGCAATGGCGTACGTCGTCGGGCACGGGACGACGGCCAGCGTGGCCACCGTCGTGCCCGTGGCGGCCGACGTGACGGTGGTCGACGACGGCGCACCGGACCCGGCGCCGGCCGCGGGCGAACTCGAACCGGAGCTCGAGCTCGAGCTCGACGTCGTGCTGGCGCTCTGCGGCGACGAGGAGCCGCCGCACGCCGACAGCACCAGCGCCGCCGCCACCGACACCACCACCACCACCGGCAGCGACAGCGACCGCCCGAAGGGCCGCCGCACCCCCCTAGGCATCAATCGTCAGGGCGTCCAGTAGGTCGGCGAAGCGGCGCTGGGCCTCGGCCCGCCGCGTCGGGATGTGCTCGGTCGGCACCTCCCGAGGTGTGTAGCCCTTGAGCACCTGACGGGCCACCGTCTGGCGGTGCACCTCGTCGGGGCCGTCGTAGATACGGGCCGCCCGGGCTGCCCGGTACATGTGCTCCAGCGGCAGGTCGCACGAGAACCCCAGCGACCCGTGCACCTGAATGGCCCGGTCGATCACGTTGTACAGCACCCCGGCCCCGAAGTACTTGATCATCGCGATCTCCACCCGGGCCGCCGCCGCCCCCGATTGGTCCATCTTCCAGGCCGCCTGCAGCGTCATCAGACGGGCCGCCGCCATCTCGGCCATCGAGTCGGCGATCCAGTTCTGAATGGTCTGCTTCTCGGCCAGCGTCGACCCGTGCGCGTACCGAGACACCGCCCGCTCGCACAGCATGTCGAAGGCCCGCCTCGACTGGCCCAGCCAGCGCATGCAGTGGTGGATCCGCCCCGGCCCCAAACGGTGCTGCGCCAGCACGAACCCCGACCCTTCCTTCCCGATCAGGTTGCCGACCGGCACCCGCACGTCCACGTAGCGGATCTCGGCGTGGTTGCCGAAGCGCCCATAAGGAGTCGACGGATCCTCCATCGTGGCCACGTCGCGCACGATCTCGACCCCCGGCGTGTCCACCGGCACGATGATCATGGACGACCCCGAATACGGGTGGACGTCGGGGTTGGTCACCGCCATCACGATCAGGAAGTCCGCCACCGAGCCGTTGGTGGTGAACCACTTGTGCCCGTTGATCACCCACTCCTCGCCGTCGCGCACCGCCGACGTCTTCAACAAGGTCGGGTCGGAACCGGCCGTGCCCGGTTCGGTCATGGAGAAGGCCGACCGCAGCTCCCCCTCCAACAACGGCTGCAGCCACCGCTCCCGCTGCACCTCGTCACCCGTCGCCTCGATACCCACCGCCAGCAACTCCGCGTTCCCCGAATCCGGCGCATTGTTGCCGAACACCACGGGCGCCAGCGGCGACTGACCCAAGATCTCGTGCATCAGCCCCAGCCGCACCTGCCCGAACCCCATCCCCCCGAGCGCCGGCGGCAGGTGGGCCGCCCACAGGCCCTGGGCCCGCACCTCCTCCTGCAGGGGCCGTATGACCACCCGCACCTGGTCGTAGGTCAGGTCGAGCGTCTCGAGCGGGAACACCTCCTCCCGCACGAAGCCACGCATCCACTCCAACTTCGACTCGAACTCGGGCTCGGTCGAGAAATCCCAGGCCATCGGATCCTCCCCATCGGCCGGCCGCCACCGTCAGCTTCCGGCGGCCCCAACCCTGCCACTACCGTGATCGCCGTGACCACCTCGATCCCCGTCGCCTTCCGCCCCGCCGTGTCCACCGACCATCCGGACAGCCCGCCGCCCCCGCCCCAGGTCGCCCTCAGCGCGGCGGACCGGGCCCTGATCGCCGGAGCCGAAGCGGCGCTCCTCGACGAGCGCCGGCTGCTGACCGGCGACGAGCTGGCCGCCTTGGCCGCCCTGCCCGACGGTGCCGTCATGACGCTGGCCGCCCTGGCCCACCAGGTACGCCTGACCTGGTGCGGCCCCGAGGTCGAGATCGAGGGCATCCTCTCGGCCAAGACCGGCGGTTGCCCCGAGGACTGCCACTTCTGCTCGCAGTCGTCGCGCTTCGACACCCCCGTCAAGGCCACTCCCTTCCTGAATCGCGACGAGGTCCTCACCGCCGCCCGCGAGACGGCGGCCCTCGGCGCCACCGAGTTCTGCATCGTGCTGGCCGTGCGGGGCCCCGACGAGCGCACCCTGCAGCGCATCCTCGAGCTGGTCCCCCTCGTCCGCCGCGAGACCGGGCTCAACGTGGCGGTCAGCGCCGGCATCCTGACCGAGGAGCAGGCCCGCCGCCTGGCCGACGGAGGCGTGCACCGCTACAACCACAACGTCGAGACGGCGCGCTCGTACTTTCCCGCCATCGTCACCACGCACACCTGGGACGAGCGGGCCGACACCTGCCGCCTGGTCAAGTCCCACGGCATGGAGCTGTGCTGCGGCGCCCTGCTGAACATGGGCGAGACCGACGCCCAGCGCGTCGAACTCCTGACGCAACTGCAGCAGCTCGAGCCGACCGAGGTGCCGCTCAACTTCCTCAACCCGCGCCCGGGCACCCCTCTGGGCGACCGCCCCATCCTGAGCGCCTGGGAGGCCATCCGCTGGATCGCCCTCTTCCGCCTGGCCCTCCCCTCGGTCATCCTGCGCTACGCCGGCGGTCGCGAGGTCACGCTGCGCGACCTCCAGGCCATCGGCATGACGGCCGGCATCAACGCGCTGATCGTGGGCAACTACCTCACGACGCTCGGCCGCTCGGCCGACGAGGACCTTCAGATGCTCCAGGACCTGCGCATGCCCATCGGCGCCCTCACGGCCGCCATCTGAGCCGGCCGTCCCGCACCGGCCCGACCGTGCCCCAACCGGCTTCCTCGCCCGCCCTACCGGCCCACTGCACGGGTTGCGGCCGGCCGGCGGCCGAGTGTCCCGGGTGCGGGCGCGCCCTCGACCCGCCCCGGTTCTGTCCCGACTGCGGGCGGCGTATGACGGTCACGGTCACACCCACCGGGTGGGTGGCCCGCTGCCGCGACCACGCCGAGCTGCGTTCGAGGTAGCGGGCCGGACGAAACCCGGGTCTCCCCCGCCGAGAAGACCCGGGCCCGACCGACCCGATGCTGCAGGCTCAGCCCGCCGGCGCCGCCGCCCCGAGGTGCTGGATCCCCACGATCGGCCCGTTGAGCTTGCGGCCCGGGATGGCGGTGTAGATGGAACCCAAGAACGGCGCGTCGCCGTAGTTGAAGACGCCACCGTCGGCGCCGACCTCCCAATAACCGTTGCCCGAGTGCGTCACCGCAATGCCGACAATCGGGGCCACCAGTGACTGGCCGGGCTTGAGCGAGCCCGGCACCGAGCCGTAGAAGCCCTGGGTGCCGAAGCGGTAGACCCCGCCGTCGGAGCCCACGAGGAGGTAGCCCTGGCCGGACGCGGCCGCCGCGATGCCCACGACCGGCGCGTTGAGCTTGAGCGTGCCGACGCCGCCCTCATAGGAGGCATCACCCTCGGCGTAGACGTCGCCGTACTGATCGGTCAGCCAGGCGCCCTGCCCGTCGGTGGTCGAGGCCATGCCGACGATATGGGCCCCACCCGGCAAGGACACGGCCGCGAGGGGCGGCACCGAGCCGAAGTTGTAGATCTTGCCGTTCTGGGCCGCCAGCCAGTAGCCCGTCTCGGTCGGTGGCGCCGCGATGGCCGCGATGGGAGACGGGATGGGCGACGCGCCGAGGGAGCCGTAGAAGTTGGCCCCGCCGAGGGCGAAGACGCCGCCGTCGGCCCCCACCATCACGTAGCCGTTGGGACCAGGGCTGTTCGCCAGGCCCACGATCGGCGCGTTGAGGTGGTTGTTGGCCAACGAGCCGTTGAAGTTCAGCCCGAAGTCGAAGATGCCACCCTCGTTGGCCACCAGGCGATAGCCGTTGAAGTTGACCCCGACCTCGACCGAGCCGATGGTGCACGAGTCGTTGGGCCCGGCCCCGCGCGCGATGCCGCGCTGGTCCTCGTTGACCCCGGTCGCCGTGCAGGTGGGGGCCGGGATGGCCCCGACCTCCGGGCTGTTGATCGGGGGCAGCAGCGTCTCGGTCGGCCCGCCGTTGTTGGCCAAGGAAGCCAGCTGGGGGTCCTGGTTCGTGATGTCCGTGGAGGCCAGCAGACCACAGGGGGGACCATCGCCGTCGGTGAGGTTGTAGCCGCCGGACACGACGGTGGCCCCGTCGTTCAGGGCGCAGTTGGCCGGAGACCCGTTGGCCGTGCCACCGGCCACGATCGATTCGGACAGGTTGATGTTCGAGTCGTCGCTCTGCGAGATGTTTCCTCCACCCGGTCCGCCGGAGACGTTCCCGTCGAAGGTGTCGAAGGTGAACGCCAACTGATCGGCATCCGTGACGTGCGGTGCATTTGACGTCGATCCCGATGCTTGGGCTCCCGGAGCCCCGGCCCATGGCGCTGTCCCACCGGGGGTCTTCGCTTCCGCCTCGTCGCCGCAGTTGGCGCTGAGGAATCCAGCCGTGTCGAACGGATCTTCCCCGTCTTCAATCGTGGCCGCGGTGTTGTCGGCGATGGTGTCGTTGGTCAGCGAAACGTTGTTGCAGAAGTCCGAGACGACCGTGGCGCCGCCGTCTCCGGTGGAGTTGTTTCCGCTGAAGGTCGACCCCGTCACCGTGGTGGTCTCCGCGTCGGAATCGATGTAAAGGCCGGACGCCCCGTAGGCCGCCGTGTTGCCACTGATGGTGTCGTTGGCGAAGGTGGGATCCCCGGCGTCATTGAACGACACGCCGCCTCCGACGTCCGACGTGTTGCCCGAGATGGTGTCGCCGGTGAAGGAGTCGATGGACCCGGCGGCCTCCAAGGACACCCCGCCGCCGAAGTTGGCGGGGAAGTCACCGGTTGTTGTCGTGCTGTTTCCAGTGATCGTGGTGTCCGTCACGGTGAGCGTGCTCGACGAGAACTGACTGAGGCCGCCCCCCGACACGTCGTCACCATCGGGCGTCGTGTTGTTTGTGATGGACGAGTTCTCGATGGTGACCACCGATCCGGTGGCATTGTCGTCTCCGGCCAGCTCGATGCCGCCGCCGCCGCTGATGGCAGAGTTGCCTGTGATCGTCGAACCGTCTTCGATCGTCAGACTGGCATTCTCTCCCTCCTGGCCTTCGAAGTAGATGCCGCCGCCGCCATCACCGCCGTCACTGTCCGTCTGGGTGTTGTTGCTCACCGTGACGTCGTCCAGCGTGGACGAGCCACCAGAGGTAATTCCGATGCCACCGCCCTCGTCTGCCGCGGTGTTGTTGGTCACCGTGGAGTCGCTGAGGTTCAGCGTCCCGCAGACCAAGATGCCGCCGGCGACGTCGCCCGACGGGTTGCCGTCTTGGACGTTGATCCCAGAAATGTCGGCCGTGGTCCCCGTCTCGATCTTGAGGGGTCGAATGCAGTCCGTCTCTGGGTCGCAGATGGCCTCGATGACCGTGGTGGACTGTCCGGCCCCGTCAATGGTCACCGTGAAGCCGGTCTCCTCGACCAGCAATTCGCCATTCGTCGAATGCACGCTGTAGAAAGAGTTGGCGTTGTTCGCCACCGTGTTGGGGTCGGGCAGCGTGATCGTGGCGTCTGCCCCGGGGTCCTGCGACTCCACCGTGTAGAGGGCGTCCCGAAGAGTGCAATCGCCCTCGGTCGGCGTGTCGAGGCAGCCGCCGGTCGAGCCTCCTGCGCTGTCGGACGCGTCATTGACGGTGATCGACAGCTGCGCGCCGGCCGGGGAGGCCGTGGCGACGATGCCGACACCGACTGCCACTCCCATGCCGGCCGCCACCACTGAAATGACAGAAATGAACCGCGCCAATCTCCTCATCGAGATGCGCCTCCTTGATCGCTCGCGTTGCACTCGTCGATCCTCACCCCGGCAAAACGTAACCGGTATCCCGACGCTCTGCTCTGGGAATTTCCTGGGTACCTGTTCCGTCGGGCCGCCCCGCCCGGTCGCCGGACTCGGCTCGGGGGACCACATCACTCGCACGGCCACCCGCATCGCCGAACCCGGTCAGTGCTGAAGGACACCCCCGAGCTGTCCCTCGTCTCCCGGTGTGACGAAGACGCGGAGCCCGTCCCGCCCGCTTAGCCAGGCACGGTTTCGTGCGTGGACTTCGTGAGTCGGGTCGAAGCGGTTGAGGACGACGACGATGGGCGTCTCGAGCGACGCCAGCGCGTCGATGCTGAGGCGAATCGCGTTGATCGTGCCGAGGCCCGCATCGCCCACCAACAACACCAGATCGGGCGTCAGGGCCGCGCAGAACGCAAGACAGTCGCCGTCGACCGCCAGAGGCGAGCGCAAACCACCTGCCGTCTCCACCAACCCGATCTCGGCCGGCGGTGTCGCGGTGGTCCAGAACAGCTCGGCGAGGAGCTCGTCGATCGAGAAGGGCGGCCGGCCCAGGGCGTTGGCCGCAATGGGGGGTGCCATGGCCACCTCGTACCATCGATGGGCCGGACAGACGGTCTCGGGAGCCTCGCCCGAGGCGGCCCCGAGCACGGCGGCGTCGTAGGTGGCCGGGTCGTCGCCCGCGTCGAAGGACTGCGCCGGCTTGCGGGCCGTGACCGTCACGCCGGCGGCCCGGAGCCCGGCCAGCAGGCGGGCGCCCACCCAGGTCTTGCCGACGTCGGTGCCGGTGCCCACCACGGCGACGACGCGCCGCGGCCGCGACGATGACGAGGGCACCCGGATCAGCGGCTCGCCGACGCCCGAGCGGGTGGGCGACACGCCACCGGGAGACGGGTGAGCCCGTCGACGAGCTGGGCAACGTCGTGGTCGCGGTGGGCGGCGGACAGCGTGACCCGCAGCCGGCTCGTGCCGACCGGCACGGTGGGCGGACGGATGGCCGGGACCCACAGCCCCTCGGCTAGCAGCGCGGCCGACGCGTCGAGCGCCGCCTGTTCCGCCCCTAGGACGACCGGGATGATCGGGCTGGGATGTCCGGGCGGCACGAGGCCGGCCTCCGCGATGCGCTCGATCAGGGAGACGAGGCGGCCCGTCAGGGCGGCCCCCTCATCGGAACGGAGCACCCGCAGCGCAGCCAGTGCTGCGGCGGCGTCGGCCGGCGTGAGCGCGGTCGAGAAGATGTAGGGGCGGGCGCGGTTCACCAGGAGGTCGACGATGTCGCGGTCGGCGGCCACGAAGCCACCGAGCGCGCCGAGCGTCTTCGACAGCGTGCCGACGCGCACGACCACGGCACCGGCGCCTGGCGGGAGGGGGGGCCGAGGACGGCGTGGGCCTCATCGAGGACGAGCAGGGCACCGTGGCGGGCGCACAGGGGGACGAGGTCGTCGAGCGGGGCCGTGTCGCCGTCCATGGAGAAGACGGTGTCGGTCACCACGATGGTCGGTGCGCCGGCGCCGGCTTCGAGCAGGTCGGCCAGGTGGGCCAGGTCCCGGTGGCGGTAGACGGCCAGCGCCGAGCGTGACAGCCGGCAGCCGTCGATGATGCTGGCGTGGTTCAGCTCGTCGGAGAGCACGCGCACGCCGGGCCCGCCCAGCGCGCCCAGGGCGCCCAGGTTGGCGGCGAAGCCGGTCGGGAAGCACACGGCCGCCTCGGTGCCCTTCCACTCGGCCAGGGCGCGTTCGAGCTCGGCGTGCACCGGCCGGCTGCCCGTCACCAGACGCGAGGCGCCCGAGCCGGCGCCGTAACGCTCGAGCGCATCGTGGGCGGCGGTGATGACGGCGGGGTGTGCGCTCAGGCCGAGGTAGTCGTTGGAGGCGAACGAGACGACGCGGCGGCCGTCGAGGGTGCCGGCGGGGCCGCGGGCGTCGAAGGGGCGCGGGGCGCGCCAGAGGCCGTCGTCGACCACCTGGGCCAGCTCGGCCCGGATGCGGTCGGGCCACGACGGTGTGACGGGTGGCGATGGTGTGGATCCGGTGTCGGTCATGCCAGGTCGTCGAGTCCGCCCTCGAGCGCCTGGACGATGCGCTCGATCTCCTCGGCCGTCGTGGTCAGCGGCGGCATGAGGACGACGACGTCGCCGAGGGGGCGCAGGAGGACGCCGCGGCCCACGGCGCCGGCGCAGACGCGGCGGCCCCAGCGCAGGCCGGGGCCCGGGGGCGCCAGCTCGATGCCCACCATGAGGCCGCGCCGGCGCACCTGGCGCACCTCGGGGCGGAGTGCGATGCGCTCGGCCAGGAGTTCGGCCAGCTGGTCGGCGCGCTCGGCCACGTTGGCCAGGACGTCGCCGGCGGTGACGAGGCGGAGGTGGGCCAGCGCCACGGCCGCGGCCAGGGCGTTCCCGCCGTAGGAATGCCCGTGGTAGAAGGTCTCGGGCCCGAGGTCGGCGCCTCGGAAGGCGTCGAACACCTCACCCGAGGCCACGGTGGCCGACAGGGCCAGGTAGCCGCCGGTGATGCCTTTGCCCAGGCACAGCAGGTCGGGCCGCAAGCCGCACTGCTCGGAGGCGAACAGCGTGCCGGTGCGCCCGAAGCCGGTAGCCACCTCGTCACAGACCAGGAGCACGCCGGCGTCGCGGCACGCCTGGCCGAGGCGGCGCACGTCGTCGGGTTCGGCGCACAGCATGCCCGAGGCCCCCTGCACCAGGGGCTCGAGCACGACGGCGGCCAGCTCGCCGGCGTGGGCGTTGATGGTGGCGCAGGCCTTGGCCGCCCAGCCCGGGTCGGCGTAGCCGGGGGTGCGCACGACCGGGAAGCAGAGCGGCTCGAAGACGGCGCTGAACACGCCGCCGTCGCCCAGGGAGAGCGCGCCGACGGTGTCGCCGTGGTAGGCGTCGCCCAGGGCCAGGAAGCGGGTGCGGCCGCCGACTTCCCGGTTGACCCAGTACTGGAAGGCGATCTTGAGGGCCTGCTCCACCGCCACGGCGCCGTCGGCGGCGAAGAGGAAGTGCGGATCGTCGACGGGCACCACCCGGGCCAGGGCCTCGGCCAGCTCGACCACGACGGTGTTGCCGTGGCCCAGCATGGTCGAGTGGGCCACCTTGGCCGCCTGGGCTTTCAGGGCGTCGTCGAGTTCGGGCACGCCGTGCCCCAGGGTGTTGACCCAGAGGGATGAGATGGCATCGAGGTAGCGGTTCCCGTCGACGTCGATCAGCTCCCGGCCCTCGGCCCGGTCGACGACGAGCGGGGCGTTGCCCTCGTAGGCCGCCATCTGGGTGAAGCCGTGCCAGACGACGGCGGCGTCGCGCTCGACCCACGACGGCGTGGGGCTGGGGCTGGGGGTGGGTGTGGGTGTGGGTGTGGTCCCGCTCACGCCCCGATTCTGGACGCCGCCGGAGCTGCGGGGCCAATGCCGCGAGAATGGGTCATGGACCTGATCGGCGTGGTCGACACCATGTTCGCCCGCTACGACATGGGCGGCGAGGCCCTCGACGAGCTGTCGGAGTGCCCCGGCTACGGCACCCGCTTCACCACCGTGCGCCGCACCGTGCCCGGGTTCAAGGACCTGGCCGTGCAGGCGAAGAAGCTCATTGAAGAGGACGGCTGCCGGATCGTCGTCGTCCTGGGCATGCCGGGCCGGGAGAAGGTCGACAAGGTGTGCGCCCACGAGGCCTCGACCGGGATCATGATGGCGCAGCTCATGACCAACACGCCCATCCTCGAGGTCTTCGTGCACGAGGACGAGTCCGACGACCCGGCCGAGCTGGCCACGGTCTTCAGGAACCGCTCGCGGGACCACGCCCGCAACGCCTATCTCATGCTGTACGAGCCCGAGCAGCTGACGGCGCGGGCCGGGCAGGGCATCCGGCAGGGCTTCGCCCACGCCGGACCACTCGAGCTCTGAGGATTTCGGGGGGTAAACCGACCCCCAAGCTGGCGGACGACCGGGCCGCTGTCTCCGGCTTCGAAGTGCCCGCTCAGCTGAGGGTCGGCTGCTGTGAGATCGCGACGGTTGCGCGACCTGCGTCTACCGCGTCCTTACGTGCCTAGGAGTTGTCCCAGGTGACTGAGAAGTCGGCACCGGCATCATTGAGGCTGCTCGGTGTCGCCTCGGTCGAGCCGGTGCTGCCGGCCATGGTGATCTCGTCGGCCGGGAAGGCGGAGAGGCCGCCGCTGGTCCCGGACGAGTCGGACACCGCCGAGCCGGTGAAGTTCACCTGCCCGAAGTCGGCCAACGGGATCTCGGAGCAGAAGATCTCGGTGCACTCCGACGGCGCCTCGGCAATGACCTCGGCCGACGAGCGGTCGAAGTCCCCGGACTGCGTGGTCGAATAGGTCCAACCCTGGGTGTTGTCCTTGATCGACAGGGTGTAATCCGTGCCGTTCGTGACCACCGACGCCGTCAAGGAGTCGCCCGGGCTGACCGGGTTGCTGAGGTCCACCGAGGGGTTCGGGTACATCTCGTACCAGGCGTAGTAGGTCGGTGTGCTGCCGTCGCAGTCCGAGTCCGTCCCGAGCTGCTCGACGCTGGACGAGTTGTAGCCGTCGAGGCCGACCCAGAAGGCCGCGGCCGCGCTCGGTCCTCCGAGCAGGCTGCTCCCCAGCCCACCCAGCGACCCCGAGCTGATCCCGCCGAGCAGGCCGCTGCCCAGCCCGCCCAGCGACGTGCTGCTGCAGCTCACGGTCGGCTCGGTCCAGCTGGCGGACACGGAGTCGTAGGTCTCGCTCACGTCGGCGTAGCCCGACCAGTTGGAGGAGGACACGGCGGTGGCGTGGCGCACGCCGCCATCGCCCAGGCCCAAATACGAGCCCAGGCCGGGGAGCAGGTGCTTGCCGATCGCGGGCACGTGGTAGAGCCCCGGGATGAAGTGCTGCTGGCGGACCGCATGGGTTGGCGCCGCCGACGCCGCAGGCGACGCGGCGGCGGAGGCCAGGACGGGGGCGGCTGCGGCCGCGAGGCCGAGCAGCGCCAGGACACCGGAACGAAACACCTTCCGCATGGAACCTCCCGCTCTATGACTCGCAGGGCGAGCCCACTTCCCACACCGGGCGCGCCAAAGGCGGCGTGCCCGTCGGGGGGGAGAACGGCGTTAGGTCAGGGATCTCGCGGTAAACCGAGAACTTTTTCCGCCACGATGTTGCGCTGCACCTCGGCCGTGCCGCCGCCGACCGTGAGTGCCGGTGAGTAGAGGAAACCCCGTGACCAGGTGTGATCGCCCGTAACGGCGCCGTCGGGGCCCCAGCCGCCGACCGGGCCGCTGCCGGCCAGCATGGCGTGGGGCCCGGCCAGATCGCGGGCGATGCCCATGACGTGCTGACCATGGGCGTCGGCGATGGCCTTGCGCACCGAGGCCTCGGCGCCGGGCTGCCTGCCGGCCAGCACGGCCGAGACCATGCGGAGGCGCAGTACCCGGAGGATCTGGCTCTCGATGTACACGTCGACCAGCCGGTCGCGGGTGGCGGGGTCGGGGGCGCCGCCGGCTCGGCGGATGATGTCGACCAGTTCGTCGGCCGTCGGGCCCATGCCCCAGAGCGCCCCCTCGCCCGAGAGCGACACCCGCTCGTTGCCCAGCGTCACCTTGGCCAGGTCCCAGCCGCCGTGCTCGGGGCCGATCAGGTGGTCGGCCGGGACGCGCACGTCGGTGAAGAAGACCTCGTTGAAGGCGTGCTCGCCGGTCATGTCGATGAGCGGCCGCACGTCGAGACCGGGGACGTCCATGGGGCACACGAAGTAGCTGATGCCTTGGTGCTTGGTGGCCGTGGGGTCGGTGCGGGCAAGCAGGATGCCCCACCGGGCGATGTGGGCGTAGCTGTTCCAGACCTTCTGCCCGTTGACCACGTAGTGGTCGCCGTCGCGCTCGGCCCGGGTGGTGAGCGAGGCCAGGTCGGAGCCGGCGCCCGGCTCGGAGAAGAGCTGGCACCAGAACTCCTCGCCGCTGAGCAGCGGCCAGAGCCAGCGCTCCTTCTGCTCGTCGGTGCCGGCGTACATGAGCGTGGGGCCGGCCCAGCCGATGCCGATGGGGTTGACCGGGCGGCGCACCCCGGCGGCGCGCAGCTCCTCGTCGATCACCAGCTGGGTGATGGGGTCGGCGTCCAGGCCGTACGGCGCCGCCCAGTGCGGCACGACGTAGCCGGCCTCGGCCAGCTGGCGCCCGGTCGGGTGGCGGTGCTCTTTGAGCCAGGCCCGGACGGCGCCGCGGCGGGGGTCGTCGTCGCCCGGGAGGCCGAGGTCCACGGCGGGAGCGTATTCTCAGCGTCTCGCTTCACGCACTTCGGTGCCCCGGGGGCGGGGGGGCCGGCGACGAACGTTGCCGGTGGCCGGGCAGAGCACGGGGACAGGGACAGGGATAGGGCGGATGGCCGAGGTGGCCGCCGGCGGGCGAATGGAGCAAGGGGCGAGATGAGCGACTGGAACTACGCAGACGTCTGGGAGACCGTGGCTGACGTCCAGCCCGACCGCGTCGCACTGACCCAGGGCACCCACAACCTGACCTGGGCCGAGTTCGACAGCGGGGCGGACGGCGTCGCGCAATTCCTGCTCGACTTGGGAGTGGCGCGCCAGGACAAGGTGGCGGTGTACCTCTACAACTGCCCCGAGTACATCCAGACCACGTTCGGCGCCATGAAGATCGGCCTGGTCCCGGTCAACACCAACTATCGCTACGGCGACGACGAGCTGAGCTACCTGTGGGACAACGCCGACGCCGTGGCGGTCGTCTTCCACGGGGCGTTCACCGACCGCATTGAGGGGATCTTCGACCGCGTGCCCGGTGTCAAGGGCTGGCTGTGGGTGGACGACGGGACGGGACCGTGCCCGGACTGGGCCACGCCCTACGAGGACGCCGCCAAGTCGGCCATCGGCCGGGTGGGCGCGCCAGGGGGGCGCAGCGGTGACGACCTCTACATGCTCTACACCGGTGGGACCACCGGCATGCCCAAGGGCGTGATGTGGCGCCAGGACGACCTCTTCGCGCGGCTGATCGACGCCGGCGTCCGGCACTACGACGTCAACGGCGGCCTCGAGCCCGTGCGCGCCGCACTCGAGGCCAGCCCGGGCGGGGTGACCCTGATGCCGGCGTGCCCCCTCATGCACGGGACCGGCGCGTTCACCACCAACACCGTCCTGGCGGAGGGCGGGCGGATCTGCCTGCTCGAGTCGCGTAAGTACGACCCGGTCGAGATGCTCGACACGATCGTGGACGAGAGAGTCAATGCTCTGGTGATCGTGGGCGACCCCTTTTCCCTACCGCTCTTGGCCGTGCTCGATGAGAACCCGGGGAAGTGGGACCTGAGCCCGCTCATGATGATCGTCTCGTCAGGGGCGATGTGGAGCGAGCCGGTCAAGGAGAGCCTGCTCGCTCACCACAGCCGCATGATCCTGGTCGACTCGTTCGGCTCGTCGGAGGCGGTCGGTATCGGCGTGTCCCTCTCGGGCGGCGGTGCGGCGGCCAAGACGGCGTCGTTCACGCTCGGCCCCGACGTCAAGGTGCTGTGCGAGGACGGGCGGCCGGTGGAGCCGGGGTCGGACGAGGTGGGTGTCTTGGCCTTGGGCGGACGAAACCCGCTCGGCTATTACAAGGACACGGAGAAGTCGAACAGCACCTTCAAAGAGATCGACGGGGTCCGCTACTCCATCCCCGGGGACTACGCACAGGTGGACGCCGACGGCACCATCCACCTATTGGGGCGCGGGTCGGTGTGCATCAACTCGGGAGGCGAGAAGATCTTCCCCGAGGAGGTCGAGGAGGCGCTCAAGACCCACGCCGCCGTACGCGACGCCGTCGTGGTGGGCGTGCCCCACCCGACGTACGGCGAGCAGATCGTGGCCGTGGTGGAGCCGGCCGACGGCGTGGCGCCGCCCGAGGAGGCGGAGCTGATCGGCCATGTCAAGGAGCGCCTGGCGTCGTTCAAGGCGCCGCGCCGGGTCCGGTGCGTGGCCTCCATCGGGCGGGCGCCCAACGGCAAGGTCGACTACAAGCGCCACCGGGCCGAGTCGATAGAGGAGATGGGGGCGGTGGCCGAATAGGGGTTTTGGCCTGGGCCAAACTGGGGCATGTTCATCGCCCCGGTCGACGCCACGCTGGGCGACGAGGAGTGGCGGGCGTTCGTGGCGACGCACCCCTTCGGGCACCTGGTGGTGCGCGGCGGGGCGGACCGGGACGTGCCCGTGGTGGTGCCGACACAATTCGTGCTGGCCGGCGACACCGTCTGGCTCCACCTGGTGCGGGCGAGCCCGGTCTTCGAGGCGCTGGCCGAAAATCCGCGCATCGTGCTGAGCGTGGCCGACGACTGGGCCTTCATCCCCTCGGCCTGGAAGGCCATCGGCTCGGAGGACCCGGCGCTCGGGATCCCCACCACCTACTACGGCGCGGTCCAACTGGTCGGCACGGCGGTGGTGCACGACGAGCGCACGTCACCCGGGTCGGTGGCCGTCATCCTGCGGCGCCAACTCGGGACGTTCCAGCCCGACGTCGCGGTGGCCGACCCGGCCGAGGTCCATGCGGCGAAGCTGCGAGGGATCCTCGGTATTGAGATCCGGGTGGAGAAGGTCTCGGCCAAGTTCAAGTACGGCGGCAACGTCGACGAGGCGCACCGGCGGGCCGTGGTGGCGCAGTTGTGGGCCCGGGGTGGACCGGGCGACGACGCC
This sequence comes from uncultured Acidimicrobiaceae bacterium, assembly GCA_963807775.1. Classification (GTDB taxonomy): domain Bacteria; phylum Actinomycetota; class Acidimicrobiia; order Acidimicrobiales; family RAAP-2; genus Bog-473. Next base: position 285,289 of record CAWECY010000003.1, read on the forward strand.
GCGGCCGAGCACGTGGTGCGCCGGCTGGAGGGCTGAGCTCAGGCGGGTCGGGGGTGGCGGATGGCTTCGCTCCGCTCCACCGCGTCGTGCGTCGGGTCCGTCCTACTCGACCGCTGCGGCCAGGTTGGACAGGGTCTGCTCCATCTCCTGCTTGGCGTGCTCGTTGTTGTGGTCGCCCATGACGCGCGCCGCGAAAGTGAACCAGGGCTTGCGCCTGTCCTGAAACGACTCGGTGACCGTGCAGCCCCCCGGGGTTTCCTCGAATTCGTAGCGCCAGTGGGCCACCTCGAGCGGGCCGGCCGTGACGGCGAACTCGAAGAGCTGGCCCGGTGTGCATCCGATCACGGTGACATTGGTCGACCAGCGGCGGAAGCCGCTCCGGTTGGTGCCGCGGAAGACGGCGCCGAGCGCGGGCCCGGAGGCACCCTTGACCCACTTGCCGCCCTGGTTCTCGGGTGACCACTCCCCCATGCGGGGCAGATCGGAGACGAGCGCCCACACCTTCTCAGCAGGCGCGGCGATGTCGCGGGTAACGGCGGTGGGATACGTCATGGACAAAGGGTAATTTGAGGTCATGGCCCAAGTCATTTCCGAAACCGAGCAGAACCACGAGGCCCAGGAGGCTCGGCGCGAAATGATCGTGCCCACTCCACCCTCCTTCGCCACCGTGGAAGAGGAGCGGCTCCACCGCAAGCAGAAGCTGGCCGGGGCGCTCCGGCTCTTCGGCCGTTTCGGATTCTCCGAGGGGGTGGCCGGGCACATCACGGCACGCGACCCCGAACTGACGGACCACTTCTGGGTCAACCCGTTCGGCATGAGCTTTCGCCACATCCGGGCGTCCGATCTCATTCTGGTGAGCCACACGGGGGACGTGGTCGAGGGCAACCGACCGGTCAACCCCGCCGCCTTCGCCATCCACTCGGCCGTGCACGCGGCCCGGCCCGATGTGATCGCGGCGGCGCACGCGCACTCGGTCTACGGCAAGGCGTGGTCGTCGCTGGGCCGGCTGCTCGATCCCATCACCCAGGACGCCTGCGCCTTCTTCGAGGACCACACGGTGTGCGAGGAGGGCGGCGGCATGATCGTGCTGGAGGAGGCCGCGGCCAAGGCGCTGGCGGCGGCGCTCGGACCGCACAAGGCGACCATCCACCGCAACCACGGCCTCTTCACGGTTGGTCACTCGGTGGACGAGGCGGCGTGGTGGTTCATCACCATGGAGCGCTCCTGTCACGCCCAGCTGCTGGCCGAGGCGGCCGGGACCCCGCTGCTGATCGCCGACGAGGGAGCGCGTTACACCCGCGACCACACGGCTTCGCACGGCGCCGCCTGGTTCTCCTTCCAGCCGCTCTGGGACGAGATCTCGCGGAGCGAGCCCGACCTGTTCGAGTAGCGATGGCCCGCTGGCAGGGCGGGTCCGCCCGACGCCGAGCCCGGCGGAGCGGGTCCGGCCGCCGGAAAGGCCTGGTCCGAGCGGAGTCGGCGGGCACCCCGCCCTATGGGCGTCTACCAGGCGGGCCTCTTTCCAGGTTGTATAGGGAACGTCGGGGGAATGTCGACGACTGGTTTGTACGCGCGCGCCCACGATGGGTTTTGACCCCAGGTGGGCGACTGCATATGCGGCGCCGGGGTGACATGCCCGGGCCGGGCCGTATAGGGGTCGGCGGGGGTGCGCCGGGGCGGGCGGCGGCGGATGCCGCGCAGAAAGAGAACGTGTTCTAATCTTCGGGCCGTGGAGTTCAACCTCGCCGACCTGTTCGAGGCGGCCGTCGACGCGTACCCCGAGCGGGAGTACCTGGTGGCCAACGGCGAGCGGCGCACGTATGCCGAAATGGAGGCACGGGCGAACCGGTTGGCCCACTTCCTGCAGGGGCGGGGCGTCGGTCCGGGGGACCACGTCGGGATCTATGCGTACAACTCCGTCGAGTGGGTCGAGACGGCCTGGGCCGTCTTCAAGCTGCGGGCCATCTGGATCAACATCAACTACCGCTACGTGCACGACGAGCTGCGGTACCTGCTGACGAACGCCGATCTCAAGGCGATCGTGCACCAGCGCGAGTTCTCGCCGCTCGGTGAGCGCGCTGCTGCCGGAGTTGCCCGAGCTGCGTCACGTCGTCGTCATCGAGGACGGCTCGACGGTGGAGCCGCCGCCGGGGGCCGTCGAGTACGAGGAGGCGCTGTCGCGCCAGTCGGACCTGCGCGACTTCGGGCCGCGCTCGGGTGACGACCTCTACATCCTCTACACCGGCGGCACCACCGGCATGCCCAAGGGCGTCGTGTGGCGGCACGAGGACGTCTTCTACGCGCTCGGCGGCGGCACCGACCCGACCACCAACGAGCGGGTGACCGACCCGGCCGTCATGGTGGCCAAGGGGGTGGGAGGCGGGCTGACGCACCTGCCGGTGGCGCCGCTCATGCACGGGGCGACGCAGTGGTGCGTCATGGGCCAGAGCTTTGTGGGCTCCAAGATCGTCCTCATGGCCAAGTTCGACCCCCATGCGGTGTGGCGGCTGGTCGAGCAGGAGAGGGTGAACTCGGTGATGATCACCGGCGACGCCATGGGCAAGCCGCTGGTGGAGTCGCTCGACGACGCCGGGACGAGTCACGACCTCTCCTCGCTGCTGGCCGTGGTGTCGTCGGCGGCGCTGTTCAGCTCGCCGGTCAAGGACGACTTCTTCGACCACCTGCCCAACATCCTCATCACCGACGCCATCGGCTCCTCCGAGGGCGGCAACAACGGCATGACGGTGGTGACCAAGGGCAACACCGCGATGAAGAGCGGCCCGACGGTGCACCTGCTGGGCAGGACGGTGGTGTTCGACGAGGATCTGGCGCCGGTCGAGCCGGGATCGGGCGTCATCGGCAAGATCGCCCGCTCGGGTGACATCCCGCTGGGCTACTACAACGATCCGACCAAGACGGCCGAGGTCTTCGTGGAGGTGCGGGGACGCGCTACGTCATGCCCGGCGACTACGCCACGGTGGAGGAGGACGGGTCCATCACGCTGCTCGGGCGCGGCTCCATCGTCATCAACTCGGGCGGCGAGAAGATCTTCCCCGAAGAGGTCGAGTCGGCCGTGCGCTCGCACCCCGACGTCATGGACGCCATCGTGTGCGGCGCGCCGGACGAACGCTGGGGCCAGACGGTGGCGGCCATCATCCAGCCGCGGGTGGGGCACGAGGCCCCGTCGTTGGAGTCGATCCAGGAGCACTGCCGGACCACCATCGCCGGGTACAAGCTGCCGCGCCGACTGCACGTGGTGGAGCAGATCGAGCGGGCGCCGAGCGGGAAGCCCGACTACCGGTGGGCGGCCGACATCGTCAACGCCGAGGCCGGCGCGCTGCCCTGAAGCCCGCGCCAGGGAGGAGGGTCGATGGGCGAGGACATCGAGTTCGAGCGGGTGGCGCCCGTGATCCCGGTCCGCGATCTCGACGCCGCCATTCCGCGCTACGGCCGGATGGGCTTCCGGGCCTTCGCCTACGGAGGTCCGGATCGCTACGGCTACGCGGTGCGGTGCGGGGCGGGGTGGAACTGCGCCTGAGCGAATGGGCCGAGCACGACCCGAAGCGGACGGCGTCGACCGTCTACCTCTTCGTCAGCGACGCCGACGCCGTGCGGGCCGAGTGGAAGGCGGCGGGCGTGGAGGGCCGCTTCCGCAAGGCGCACGACGCCGAGTACGAGCTGCGCGAGTTCGCTTTCGTCGACGAGGAGGGCACGCTGCACCGGGTGGGTTCGCCGCTGCCGCCCCGGCCCGGCCCGGCCCGGCGGGTAGATCCTCCCTTACGGGCCCGGGAAGGCGCGGGAGAACTGCCCGGCGAAGGCCAGGTCCCCGGAGAGCCGCAGCGGGCGCAGGGGTGGGCGGCCCAGCAACAGCGCCAGCAGGTCACGGCCCGATCCGGCGATGACGGCGCGGGGCTGGGCGCCCCGGTCGGCGGGCCGCGCGTCGACCCGCTCCCCTTCCACGCCGACCAGGTAGGCCTGGGCACCGTGTGGCACCAGCAGCCACGAGCCCGCCAACGTGGCGTCGAAGGCGCGGTGGTTCGAGCGCCGCGTGTTGAGCATCTCGAGCCGGGCCGGCAGGGCCAACCGCACGAACAGGTCACTCCAATCGGCCAGGCCCAGCCCGAGGTCGGACCCGTGGACCTCGACCTCGGTGAGCCGGAGCACGGCCAGGTAGTGGAGCGGCGGGTCGCCCAGGTCCCGCCGGCCGCCGGGCGGCTCGCGGGCGGGCAGGGACCAGGCGGCGGTATCGAGGTCGCGCCAACGGGCCGTGAGCTCGGCCGAGCGGCGACCGAGCGTGGCCACGACGTCGGATGGACGTTCCCCGGGCCCGGGGACCAAGGTGCGCGGCCGCTGCTCGGCCCGGCCCTCCGGGTAGTAGGAGGCCGGCTCGCCGCGCTGCGCCGCCGCCGTGATGCGGGCGAGCGCGTCGGCCCCGTAGCGCAGGTGGCAGGCGATGGTCAGCACGCTCCACTCCGGCAGGAGCGACGGCGCCGCCAACGCGGCATCGTCGAGGGGGCCGAGGGTGTCGACGATCTCGGAGGTGCGCCGGTCGACGGCGTCGACCAGGCCGGCCATGTCCGCCTCCCGTGGGGCCACCCCGGTCACTGCATGGCCAGGATGGCGGCCACCTCGGCCACCGGGTCGCGCACCACCGGGCCGGTGGCCGACACCTCGGCCCGCACGATGGTGCCGTTGAACGCGAACGGCGCCTCGTAGTCGCGCCCCACCGCCGGCCCCCACTCGTAGCCGCAGGTGAGGCCGATGCCGACCTCGTTGAAGGCGACCGGCGTGTAACGGTCGACCATGCCGGTGCCGACGGTGGCGCCGTCGACCACCAGGGCCGCCTGCCCGCCCAGGCCCTCGTCCTTCTCGAAGCGGAACTCGACCACATGGCGGCCCGGCCCGAGGGCGGCGCCGGCGGTGACCTCGTACAGCTTGTGGCCGTGCAGGTTGTGCAGGTAACGGAGCCGGCCGTCGAGCACGTGCAACGACCAACCGCCGAGCGCGCAGCCCAGAGCGAGCAGGGTGCCCCGGGGGACGACATCGTCGGGCACGTCGAGGGTGACGGCAATGCGGTGGGAACGGTTCCGCACGTCGACGGCCACCCACTCGGGTACCGGCGCGCCGCCCTGGAAGTAGCGGTACGTCTCCTGCAGGCGACGGCGATCGTGTTTGTGGGCCATGGCCTCGAGGACGCGGTTGTCGAGAGGGAGCACGTCGTTGCGCCGCGCCTCGTCCCACCACCGCGTCACCAGCTCGGCCACCTTCTCGGGGAACTCGGCCGCGCGGTCACGGGCCTCCGACACGTCCTCGGCCACGTGGTAGAGCTCCCACACGTCGTCGTCCCACGGCGCGCTGACGCTGAGCCCGTCGCCGTAGATGGGCCCGACCGGGTGATACGTCACCGCCTTCCACCCGTCGTGGTAGATGGCGCGTGAGCCGAGCATCTCGAAGTGTTGCGTCAGGTGGCGCCCGGGCTCGCTCTCCCCTCCCCCGCCGAAGAGGTAGGCGAAGCTGGTGCCGTCGAGGTGCGACTGCTCGATCCCGTCGATCTCCTCCGGCGCCGGCAGGCCGGCGAGCTCGAGCACGGTCGGGGCGATGTCGACGGCGTGGGCGTACTGCCGGCGCACACCGCCCGGGCTGCCGGAGCGACGATTCCCCGGCAGCCGCACGATGCACGGGTCGGCCACGCCGCCCTCGTGCACCTCGCGCTTCCAGCGCTTGAAGGGCGTGTTGCCGGCCATCGTCCAGCCCCAGGGGTAATTGTTGTGGCTGAGGGGACCGCCGATCTCGTCGATGCGCGCGAGCATCTCACCCACACCAGCCCCCTCGAAGTTCGACAGGCGGCCCTCGTTGATGGTGCCCTCCGCGCCGCCCTCTGAGCTGGCGCCGTTGTCGGACACCACGATCACGACGGTGTCGTCCGCGTCACCCACGTCGTCGATGAAGTCGAGCACGCGGCCGATCTGCTCGTCCGTATAGGACAAGAACGCGGCGAAGCACTCCATGAACCGCTCGGCCAGGGCCCGCTGCCGCTCGTCGAGCGTCTCCCACGCCGGCACCCAGGGCGGGCGCGGCGTGAGGACGGTGCCTGGGGGCACGATGCCCAGCGCCAGCTGGCGGGCGAACGTCTCGTCGCGCCAGCGGTCCCACCCCTGGGCGAAGCGGCCCCGGTAGTGCTCGATCCAGGCGGCCGGCGCGTGGTGGGGCGAGTGGCAGGCGCCGGTGGCCAGGTACAGGAAGAACGGCAGGGCGTCGTCGACGGCGCGCAGGTCGCCCAGGAACTCGATGGCGCGGTCGGCCAGGTCGCCGCTCAGGTGGTAGCCCTCCTCGACGGTCCGCGGCGGCATGACGCTGTGGTTGTCGTGGAAGAGCGCGGGCACGAACTGGTGGGTCTCGCCGCCGTGAAAGCCGTACCAGCGGTCGAAGCCGCGCCCGAGCGGCCAGGTTGACCGCGACGCGGCCATGTTCGTCTCCTCCTCGGGGCTCAGGTGCCACTTGCCGACGGCGTAGGTGGCGTAGCCGGCCGTGCGCAGCATCTCGGACAGGAACCCGTTCTCCCGGGGTGGGCGTCCCCAGTAGCCGGGGAAACCGATGGCCAGGTCGGCCACCCGGCCCATGCCGCTGCGATGGTGGTTGCGACCCGTGAGCAGGCAGGCCCGCGTGGGTGAGCACAGCGCGGTCGTGTGGAAGTTGGTCAGCCGGATCCCGTCGGCGGCCACCCCGTCGATCCTCGGCGTCTCGATGTCCGACCCGTAACAACCGAGCTGCGCGAACCCGACGTCGTCGAGGACGATCAAGACGACGTTCGGGGCACCCTCGGGCGGGGTGGCCACCGCCGGCCACCAGGGCTCCGAGTCCCTCCAATCACGGCCGATCCTCCCCCGGAACTCGATCCTGGACACGACGGAACCCCTGACGCTCGATTAGCTCCAGAGCATGGCACTTGAGATCGGGGGCGGCTCAGGTGGCGCGTCGACGTCGGCGCCAGGAACGAAAATGGGTCAATAGTCAAGCCCTACTTGGGCTTCCTATGGTGCTCCTTTGGGTGATCGCCGGCGCGAGCCCGAACCCGTCGGCGCTGTCACCCTTGTCCAGAGCGGCGACGGGCGCGACGTCATGATCCGGCCGCCGGGACCGACGAAAGTGAGCTCGCCGTTGGCGTCACCGGTCATCGTCCACACCTTGGTGTGCACCAGGGTGTGATGATGCGAGCACAGCGTGGCCAGGTTGGGCAGGTCCGTTGGACCGTCGTCATTCCACAGTTTGATGTGATGGGGCTGGGTGAACAGCACGTGGGGACACCCAGGGAAGCGGCAGTGACGGTCCCGGCGCATGGCTTCGCGGCGTTGGGTGGCCGAGGCGAGGCGCTTGCCTCTCCCCTCGTACATGGTGTGACCCGCCCCGTCGTCGACCCCGATGATGATGGTGGCGTCACAGGCCAGGCGACGCACGACGTCGGCGCTGATCAGTCCGTAGCGCTCGAGCTCTGCGGCCAGGTCGCAGTGCTCGTCGGTCAGGGTCTCTAAGTACGTGTTTGGAAACCAGGTGCCGACATGGGAGCAGCTGAAGACGTAGCTCGCTGTCGTCGATAGCACTTGTGAGGAGAAGTTTTCAAAATCGCGCGTGACCAGCGCGTTTGGTAGCGCGCGGTGCTCGCGATTTACTCTCGATTGCGCTGCACTGGTGTGCGTGGCGCCGGGCCGCAGATATCCGACCGATCTGACCGATCGTCAGTGGGCGTTGGTGGAGCCTATGTTGCCCGACACGGTGCCGGTGGCTCCCGGCGGACGGCCTCCGTTGTATCCCAAGCGCGAGATCGTCAATGCCATCTTGTACCTGACGCGCGCCGGGTGTGCTTGGCGCATGCTGCCCAAGGATCTTCCCGCATTGGCGCACCGTCTACGGCTACTTCGTCGACTGGCGGGACGACGGGACGCTCGATCTCATCCACGACACCTTGCGCGAGGAGCTGCGCAAGAGGACCGAGAAGCCCGACGGCACCAAGAGGAAGGCCGAACCGAGTGCGGGGATCGTCGATTCGCAGTCCCTGCGTGGGGCCGACACCGTCGGAAAGGACACTCGCGGTTATGACGCCGGGAAGCGAGTGCAGGGAAGAAAGCGCCATATCGTGACCGACACGCTCGGGTTGTTGCTCGTCGTGATGGTGACTGCGGCCTCGGTGCAAGACCGCGACGGAGGAGTCGACGCGCTAAAGCTGGCCCATGGCTGGTATCCCCGGCTGCGCCACGTCTTCGCCGACGGTGGCTATGCCGGTCGACTCGTCGTGCGGGCCCGGCGCTACTGGAAGATGACCGTCGAGATCGTCTCCAAGCCCAAGGACCAGCGCGGCTTTGCCGTCCTGCCTCGGCGCTGGGTGGTCGAGCGCACGTTGGCCTGGCTCATGCGCTGGCGCCGACTGGTGCGCGACTACGAGCGGCTGCCCGAGACGCACGAGGCGTTCGTCAAGTGGGCGATGATCGGACTGATGCTCAATCGCCTTGCACGCCCACCAGGTCGGCGCCCCTGGGCTCCGCCGTGACACGGGTTACCAAACACGTTCTAAGGGCACGTGGGCCACCACGACGCTGTGGAGGGAGGCGCCGGCTGAAGAACCAGGTGAGTTTGGCCGAGCGGATCAGCGACACCAGAGCGTCGGCCATGCGCTGGTCCCAGCGCAGCTCCTCCTCTGAGGTCATCTGCTCTGCCCGGGCCTCGATGGCCGCCCGCAGCTCGGCGTACTCGGGTGGGGGGAGCTGGGCGGTGATGGTGCGGAACGTGTCGTTGCAGCGGACCGAGCGCGCCTCGTAGTCGGACTTCGCATCGTCTCGGCCCGGACGCCGCGAGGACCGGGCGACCTCGATCAGCTCACGAACCGACAAGGTGGCGGCCGTCTGGGCCAGCTCAGCATCGGTCTCGGGGGTGGCGACGTCGGCCACGGCGCGTACCTTGTCGAAGGAGAGTTCACCGCTGGTCAGGGCGTCGGAGAGGTGGGGCAGCTCGAAGAGGCGCCCGGCCACCTGGGTCAAGGAGCGAGCTGTGGCCACCGAGGCCCCGGTGCGCTCGGCGATCCACGCTTCGAGCGAGGTGGCTCCTTCGGTCCGCCAGCCCTGGCGCCGGTCGAGCTCCCCTACGAGTACCGCGAACCGGCCCGTGGCGGCGGCCACGGTGCGTGCCTCTGCCGCAGCCTGCTCCATGAGATCTGCGACCGAGAGCTTGGCCAACGCGCCCGGCGTCAGCCGAGGTGCCCTATTCGTCGTCGTCGTCGTGCTGGGGAGTCCCACATTGGTTAATGGTCGGGACCGAAAAGTCCTGCCGCACGAAAAAATCCAAAAAAAGTTGGACCGACGCACGCCCCGCAACTGACCGACAATGATGCAACTGTGGCGCCCGGCACCCTCCTCCTGCTGACCGGCTCCCCCGGCTGCGGCAAGACCACGATTGCGCCCTTGGTCGCCGACCGGCACGACCCGTCGGCCTGCCTCGACCTCGATTGGTTCTTCGCCAAGCTGCGGCGCGGTGCCATAGAGCCCTGGAAGGCGGAGGCGCACCAGCAGAACCGGGTGGTGCTGACCGCGGCGGCCGAGGCGGTGTCGGCCTTCGCCCAGGGCGGCTACTTCACCGTGGCCGAAGGCATCCTCTACCCCATCATGCTCGACCTGTTCGCCCTCGCCTGCGAGCCGCACCGCATCACCCTCAACTACGCCGTGCTGCGCGCGCCCATCGGGGTCGTCCAGCAGCGGGTACAGGACCGTCGGGACGAGCCCCCGCACGCCGGCGCGCTGGCCGACGCCGAAGTGGTCGATGACCTCTGGACCCAATTCGAGAGCCACGGCGTCGAAGAGCGCCACCGGGTGGACTCCGGCGAGCGCGCCCCGGCCGAGGTGGCCGAGGAGATCGACCGCAGGCTGGCCGCGGGCGAATTGCGCCTCTGAGGTGGGCTCCGTCAGCTGGTGACGGCGATGCCCGTCGGCTCCATGGCCGTGCCGAGGTCGATGTCGCCCACCTGCTGCCCGGTGGAGGTCTGGAGCACGGCCACGTAGCTCGAGGCCTGGCTGCCCACCCACAGCTCGGACCCATCCGGCGTCAGGGCCAGCGTGTCGGGGTCCCCCGTGACCGGGATGGTCGACGACACCGTCTCGGTCGCCGTGTCGATGACCGAGACCGTGTTCGAGTCGGGATTGGTCACATAGGCCGTCGACCTGTCGGCGGGAGACCACTTGCCACGGGAGCTGGCCGACCGGAATGGCGGCGATCACGCGGTTGGTGGCGGCGTCGAGCACGAGGACACGGTTGTCGTTGGTGTCGGTGACGTAGACCTGCTGGCCGTCGGGCGAGACGGCGACGCCGTGGGGGTCGGCGAAGCGACAAGCGTGACGAGACGCGTCCATGTGTTCAAAAGGGGGTTGGCGCCAGACGGCGCCGCAGTGCTCCGCCGGTAGCGCCGCTGGGCTACTCGCCCCCGGCGGCCAGCCGCTGCTTGGTCGTGTTGTGGACCGGATCCTTGTCGAAGTTCTGCAGCACATGCTTGCCGAAGGTCTCCACCGCCTCCTCGCACGACTCGCGCGAGATAGAGGTCGACAGCATGCCGAACGAGAGCTGGTCGGCGCCGGTTGCGGCGAAGGCTTCCACCACCTTGTTCACCTCGTCGGGGTCGCCAACGGCGGTGGCGCCCGCGGCGATGGCCACGTCGAGCTGGTCGGCCGTGATGGGCGGGATGACCTCGGGCCATTCGGGGATGCCCGGCGGCCTCGGAAAGGTGTCCAGGTAGCGGAACAGGATGCTCATGAAGTAACTCGAGTCAGCCTCGAGGAAGACCTTGCGCGCCTTGGCGCCGTCTTCCATGCACACCATCTGCGTCGTGATCATCACGTTGTTGTTCACGAAGCCGCCGACCGGGTTCGTGCAGTCGGCGATCTTCTCCTTGTACCGGCTCACGAGCGGGGTGAGCTGATCCGGGGTGGAGAAGCCGAAGCACAGCACGCCGACGCCGAGCTCGGCGGCCAGATCGAAGGTGGAGGGGGAGCCGGCCGCCATCCAGATGGGCGGGTGGGGCTTGGAGTAGGGCTTGGGGAGCACGTTGCGCGACGGCATGGAGAAGAACTTGCCGTCGTAGCTGTAGTCCTCGTCCTTCCACATGCGGACGATCTGCGGGAGGGTCTCGGCCACCATCTCCCGGGTGAGCTCGGAGTCTTCGATCCCGAAGCCCTTCTGCTCGGTGGTCGACGAGCCGCGGCCGGTGCCGAATTCGAACCGCCCCCCGAGAGGTGGTCGAGCATGGCCACCCGTTCGGCGACGCGGGCCGGATGGTTCACCGGAGGCGTGATGTTGAAGATCCCCGAGCCGAGGTGGATGTTGTCCGTGCGGGCGGCCGCGTAGGCGAGGAACGACTCGTTGGCCGAGAGGTGCGAGTACGTCGTGAGGAAGTGGTGCTCAGTGACCCAGGCGTACTTGAACCCGGCCTTGTCGGCGGCTTCGACGTAGGCGATCTCGTCCATGATGCGGTCGTGTTCGGCAGACGCACCGTGCTGCTCGGCGTACCGGGGCAGCACGCACACGCTGTTGAAGATGCCGAATTCCATGGGGTGTGCCCTCCCGTAGGGTGGCCGCGGTCCGTTCCGCAGGCGCTCCTGCGACGGTAACACGGGACCGACTAAAATGCAACGTGTTCCAATAATGGGCCTTTCACACCAGGTCGGAGACGTTTGGAGATGCGGTGACCTCAGCTGAAACGGTGTCCGAGGCGGGCCACGCGCCCGGGACCATCGCCTGGGGCGTCCTGGCCCGGGCGACCGACGAACGGCTTGGCCTGGTGGCCGGCGATCTCCGCCTGAGCCATGCCGAGGTGGTGGGCCGGGCGGCCCCGCGGGCGGCCTGGCTGCGCGCCCGGAAGGTCGACGGCCCCTTCCACGTAGCCGTGCTGCTCGACAACGTGCCCGAGTTCATCTACTGGCTCGAGGCGGCCGCACTGGTCGGCGCGGTGGTCGTCGGAGCGAACCCGACGCATCGGGGCGACGAGCTCGCGCGCGACCTGACCCACACCGAGTGCCAGCTCCTGGTGACCGAATTGGCCAACCTGTCCCTGCTCGAGGGGGCACGCCTCGGCGGCACCCTCGGCACCGTCACGGCGGACAACCCGCGCGTGCTCGTGCTGGACACGGCCGAGGCGCAAGCACGCCTGGGCGAGTTCGCCGGCACCGGGGCGGTCCAGGTGGCCGACCCGTCCGTGACGCCCGAGACCCTGGGCTACCTCCTCTTCACCTCGGGCACGTCCGGTGCCCCCAAGGCGTGCCTGTGCACACAGGGGCGGCTCGCCCGCATCGGCAGCATCGTGGCCCAGATGTACTCGCTGGTGCCCGAGGACGTCTGCTACCTGTCCATGCCGCTCTTCCACTCCAACGCGCTGATGGCGGGCTGGGGCCCGGCGCTCATGGCCGGCTCGACCTTCGCCCTGCCGTCGGCCGGCCGCTTCTCCGCCTCGGGCTTCCTGCCCGACGTGCGCCGGGCGGGAGCCACGTACTTCAACTACGTCGGCAAACCGCTGTCCTACATCCTGGCCACGCCCGAGCAGCCCGACGACGCCGACAATCCGTTGATCCGCGCCTTCGGCAACGAGGGGTCGGTGGACGACGTCGCCCGTTTCGCCGAGCGCTTCGGGCTCACCGTCACCGACTCCTACGGGTCGACCGAGGGCGGGGCCAGCGTGGTGCGCACGCCCGACACGCCACCGGGTGCCCTCGGCGTGGCGCCCGAGGGCACCGTCGTGCTCGACGCGGCCACGGGAGAGGAATGCCCGCCGGCGCGCTTCGACGAGCGGGGCCGGCTGCTCAACGCGGAGGAGGCGATCGGCGAGCTCGTGTCCAAGGGTGGCGGGGCCGGTTTCGAGGGGTACTGGCGCAACGACGAGGCGCAGCGGGCCCGCCTGCGCGAGGGCTGGTACTGGACGGGCGACCTGGCCTACCGCGACGAGGCCGGCTTCTTCTACTTCGCCGGGCGTGACCACGACTGGCTGCGGGTCGACGGCGAGAACTTCGCCTCGGCGCCCATCGAGCGCATCTTGCAGCGCCATCCCGACGTCACGCTGGCCGCCGTGTACGCCGTGCCCGACCCGGTCGTCGGTGACCAGGTCATGGCGGCCGTGCAGCTGCGCCCGGGTGTCGATTCGTTGGACCCCGCTGCACTGCCCGCCTTCCTGAGCGCCCAGGGCGACCTCGGCACCAAGTGGGCGCCGCGCTTCGTGCGCTTGTGCGGGTCGTTGCCGATCACCGCCACCAACAAGGTGCTCAAGCGAGGCCTGCGCGCCGAGCGCTGGAACTGCGACGACGCCGTCCTGTGGCGGCCGGAGAGGGGAGGGCCCTACCGGCTGCTCGGCGCCGACGAGGCGGCCAAGCTGGAGGAGTCCGTCGGCAGCCGCCCCATGTGAACCCGGCGCCTACAGCCAGGGCAGGCGCCAGCTCGGGTGCCCGGCCACCAGCGCGCTGCACCCCTCGGGGCCCCAGGACCCCTGGGCGTAGGTCTGGACCGGCGGGGGCGCGTCGAGCAGCGGCTGGACGATCCGCCACGTCTCTTCGACACTGTCCTCGCGGGTGAACAGGCTGGCGTCGCCGCGCAGCGCGTCGCCCAGCAGCCGTTCGTACGGCTCGGGCGCCTCGCCCAGCTCGTCGGCGAAGATCAGCGAGAGGTCCACCGTCCGCGTCGTGTCGGCTCCGGGCTTCTTGGCCTGCACCACCAGGTCGGCGCCCGGCTTGGGGTCGATGCGCAGCACCAGCTCGTCGGCGTCGGGCGTCAGGCCGGCTGCGAAGGCGGCCCGGGGCGGTCGCTTGAAGATCACCCGCACCTCGGTGACCCGCTCGGCCAGCGCCTTACCGGCCCGGATGAAGAAGGGGACACCCGACCAGCGCCAGTTCTCGATCTCGAGCCGCAGGGCGGCGAACGTCTCGGTCTGCGAATCCGGGGCGCCACGCCGGGCACCGACAGGTACCCGTCGTATTGCCCGCGGACGTAGTGCGCCGGGTCGGCGTCGCGGCATGGCCCGGAACACCTCGACCCGTTTGTCGCGCAGGCCGTCGGCGTCCGGGGTCGCCGGCGGCTCCGAGGCGACGAGACCGATGATCTGCAGCAGGTGGTTCTGCACCACGTCGCGCAGCGCGCCGACCGGATCGTAGAAGCTCCCCCGGTCCTCCACGCCGAAGTTCTCCGCCATGGTGATCTGCACGCTGCTGATGCGGTCGCGGTTCCACAGCGGCTCGAAGATGGAGTTGGTGAACCGGAGGAACAGGATGTCCATGGCCGGCTCCTTGCCCAGGAAGTGGTCGATGCGCATGATCTGCCACTCCTCGAGCAGCTTGCGCAGCTCGGCGTTCAGGGCGCGGGCCGACGCCAGGTCGTGGCCGAACGGCTTCTCCACCACCACCCGGGCCCGGGCCGTGAGGCCGGCGCCGGCCAGGCCCTCCACCACCCGTCCGAACAGCGACGGCGGGATCTCCAGGTAGAAGACCGGCTGCTGCTTGCCCGCCATGGCCGTGGCCACGGGCGGCGTAGGTGGCGTCGTCGGCGTAGTCGCCCGACACCATGGAGAACCGAGCATGGAGGCGGCTGAACACCTTCTCGTCCAGCTGCTCGCCGCTGTCGATGATGGCCTGGCGGGCGTGGTCGCACAGCTGGTCCTTCGACCACTTGTCGCGGGCCACCCCGATGATCGGGCAATCGAGCATCTTGCGGCGCTCCAGGCGGTAGAGGGACCGGAACGTCATCTTCTTGGCCAGGTCCCCGGTGATCCCGAAGATCACCAGGACGTCGGCTTCGCTCATCGCGTTCTCAACCATGGCTCTTCTCGCTCCCGTCTCCGTCCTGGAGGATGTAGCGCTCCACCGCGTTGGCGAAGCCCTCGTCTTCGTTCGAGGTCGTGACCCGCCGGGCGGCCCGCTGGACCTCGCTGCTGGCGTTCCCCATGGCGATGCTCAGCCCCGAGTCGGCGAACATGAGCACGTCGTTGGGCATGTCGCCGATCGTCGCGATCTCACTGGTGTCGATGCCGAACCTGGCCGACAGGTACTTGACCACTGCCCCCTTGTTGGCGTCGGGATGGGTGACGTCCGCGTAGTAGGGCTGCGACCGTGCCGCCGAGACGTGGTCGCCGAACTGCTCGTGCACGGCGTCCACCGCCTTCTGCACGGCGTCGTAGTCGTCGCTCACGCCGACGATCTTGGCCACGCCGTCCGAGACCGCTGCGAAGTCGGCGACCACGGTCGGGTCGAACTTGACCGTCCAGGACTCCCGGTCCACGTGGGGGGCCTTGGGGTCGCGCACGAACCAGTCCGCTCCCCGGTAGACCCAGACGTCGAGCTGGTGCGCGTCGAGCATGGCGATCACCTGCGGGGTGACGTCGTCGGGCACGGTCCGTTGTTCGATCACGGACATGTCGGGGTTGGCGAAGAGCCCGCCGTTGAAGGCGGCGATAGGGGTCGTGAGCCCCAGCGGCTCGACGAGCATCGACATGCCCCGCGGCGGCCGGCCACTGGTCACGGCGAAGAGGATGCCCGCCTCCTTCAGCTGCTGCACCGCCGCGACGGCCCGATCGGTCAGGACCTTGTCCTGGGTGACCAGGGTGCCGTCGACGTCGGCGAGGAACAGTCGGATGGGACTGGGTGCCACGAATCGTCCCCTCCCGCGCTCAGGAGCGCCCGGTGAAGCCGTTGAAGGTCTCGACATAGCGCTGGGCGATCTGCTCCACGGCGCCAGCGCGCTCCACCTTGCCGCCGATCTCGTCGCGCAGCGCCTCCTCCCAGATCGTCCGGCCCACCGCGAAGCCGTCGAAGCCGGGCACGGGAGCGGCCACCCGGAGCCATTCGATCACCTGGGCCTCGTCGGCCCCGCGGCCGAGGACGATGCACACCACGCCGTCGCGCCCGCCGGCCCGGGCCGCCGCCACCACCTGCCTGCAGGCGGCGGCCTCGTCGAGCCCCTCGATCTTCCAGATGTCGGGCTCCACCCCGCCGGCCTGGAGCGCCTCGATCGTCCGCACCACCAGTCCCGGGCGGGCCTCTCGGTCGTAGCGCCGCTGGTCCCCGCCGGCCGCGTCCAATTGCCCAGGTGTCGGTGGCACCAGTAACTCGAAGAGGAAGAGGCGCCCCCGCCCCCGCTCGTGCAGCCAGCCGGTCAGGCGGGCCAGGCGCTCGGTCTGGCGCGCGTTGAGGGCGGCGTCGCCCTCGGGGTTGTAGCGCACCAGCACCTTGACGAACGTCGGGTCGAACGCCTCGATGTGGGCGCCGAAGTCCTCGCCGTACTGGAACTCGAACTCGGGCTGGCCCGACCGCTCCACCGGCATGGCCAGCAGGTGCCCCTCCGCCAGGGCCCGGCGGGCCACGCCGGCGCCGTACTGCTCGTCGGTCAGGACGCCGGCGGCTTCGGCCGGCACGCCCCGCCGCACCGCCTCGACGAAGCCGTCGTAGATGATCTCCTTGGCCGCCACGATGCCGGCGCGTACCTCGTCCGAGATGGGGGGCGACGCACCGAACAGGTCGCGCTCGAACGACCCGCGGTGGTCGAACGCCAGCAGGTACAACGGCTTCGAGTAGCCGAGCGCCATGTGCTCTAACCTCCCACCCGTGCTTCATCCACGGCAGACCCCCGCCGCGCCATGAGCATCGACACCGAGAAGCGGCTCGCCGCCGAAGCGGCGGCGCAGCTGGTCGAGGACGGCATGACCGTCGGCCTGGGCACCGGCTCGACCGTGGCCTTCCTGCTCCCTGCGCTGGCGCGACGGTCGCTGCACCTGCGCTGCGTGGCCACCTCCCCCCGTACCGAGGAGGCCGCCCGCCAGCTGGGCCTCACCGTCGAGGCGTTCGACCGCATCGACCGCTTCGACATGACCATCGACGGGGCCGACCAGATCGCCCCGGACGGCTGGCTCGTCAAGGGGGCCGGCGCGGCCCACACGCGGGAGAAGATCGTCGCCGCCGCGGCCGACCGCTTCGTGGTCATCGCCGACTCCACCAAGCCGGTGGCGCACCTGCACCCGCCGATCCCCCTCGAGCTGTTGTCCTTCGGACTCCGCGCCACCCTGCGCCACCTCGGCGCGGCGGCGCTGCGTGACGTGCCCCTCAGCCCCGACGGCGGTGTCATCGCCGACTTCGAGGGCGACGTCGGAGACCCCGCCGAAATAGCGGCCCGGCTGTCGAGCACCCCGGGCGTGGTGGGACACGGCCTCTTCCCACCCGAGCTGGTCGCGACGGTGCTCGTCGGCCGCGGCGAGGCGGTGGAGCGGACGGACTTCCCGCGCTGAGCCGGCCCGACCGGCGACCACGGAGTCACCGGACCGCTCAGGTGCCGGCCGCGGCGGCGTCGGCCAGCACCAGCGACGCCTCGGCCTCGACGCCCCCCGCCGGGATGCTGGTGTCACCCGCGAGCAACTGCGAGAGCGGTCCCTTCTTGTCGGCGCCGGTGACCAGCCACAGGATCTGGTGGGCCCGGGCCAGCGCCGGATAGGTGAGCGTCATGCGCACCCGGTTCTGGTACGGCTGGGTCAGCGCCACCAGCCGGTCCTGCACCGTCAGCACTGGGTCACCGGGCACGAGCGACGCCGTGTGCCCGTCGGGGCCCAGCCCCAGGTGCACCAGGTCGAAGTGCTCGGGCAGCGAGCCGGCGTAGGAGGCGGCCGCGGCCTCCAGGTCGTCGTCGTTCACCGGCATCGGGACGACGAGGGCCGGGTCCGAACCCAGCGCTTCCAGCAGGTGGTGCAGGTTGCGGTCGGGGTCGGCGGGGGGCGCCACCCGCTCGTCCACTTGGTAGATCACCACGCCCGCCCACGGCACGCTCTCGCTGGCCAGCTCGGCGAACATGGCCCAGGGCGTGTGCCCGCCGCTCACCGCGAAGTGGAACTGTCCCGAGGCGCTCGACGGCGCGGCGGGCCCGCTCGGCCACGAAGGCTGCGCCGGTCCGGGCGACGGCCGCCGGGTCGGCCACGGCCTCCAACTCGTGGTGCACTACGGACGGTCTTCTCGGCGTGGCCGCCGAACTCGCTGCGCATGGCGGAGAGGATCTTGTCGGCGAACTCGCCCAGGCCACGGGACTCGAAACGCTCGAACAGCGAGGCGGTGATGACCGAGGCCGGCACGCCCTCGTCGACCGCGGCCAGCACGGTCCAGCGGCCCTCGCCCGAGTCCGACACCCGGCCGGCGAAGTCGTCCAGGTCGGGTGAGCGGGCGAAGGCGTCGGCGGTGAGGTCGACCAGCCACGAGCCGACCACCGATCCGCGCCGCCACACCTCGGCCACCTCGCCCACGTCGATGTCGTACTGGTAGGCCCACGGGTCGCGCAGCGGGGTGGTCTCGGCGTCCACCTCCTGGGTCCCCTTGCCGGCGTTGGCGTGCTTGATGATGCTCAGCCCCTCGGCGATGGAGGCCATCATCCCGTACTCAATGCCGTTGTGGACCATCTTCACGAAGTGGCCGGCCCCGTTCGGCCCGCAGTGCAGGTAGCCGTCGGGCGCCGTGCCGTCGGTGCGCGTGCGGCCGGGCGTCGGCTCGGCGCTGCCCTTTCCGGGCGCGATGGTCTTGAACAGCGGGTCGAGGCGCTGGACCACATCGGTCTCGCCTCCGATCATCAGGCAGTAGCCGCGGTCGAGCCCCCACACCCCGCCGCTGGTGCCGCAGTCGAGGTAGTGCAGCTGATGCTCGGCCAGCTGCTTGGCCCGCGTGATGTCGTCGCGGTAGTAGGAGTTGCCGCCGTCGATCACGGCGTCGTCGGCTTCGAGCAGCGGGATGAGCTGCTCCAGCGTCGACTGCACGATGGCGGCCGGCAGCATGAGCCAGAGGGCCCGGGGCTTGTCGAGCTTGGCCACGAAGTCCTCGAGCGACGACGCGCCCGTGGCGCCCTCGCCCTCGAGCTCCTTCACCGCGCTCGGCGTTGACGTCGTAGACGACGCAACGGTGCCCGTCGCGCATCAGGCGCCGCACGAGGTTGGCCCCCATTCGGCCCAGTCCGATCATCCCGAGCTGCATGGGCTTGTCAGTCGCCATCGCTTCTCTCCTACCCTTTGAGTTTCCGGTACTTGCGGATCAGCGCGTTCGTCGAGGAGTCGTGCGCCAAGACAGGCTCCTGCTCGGCCTCGAGCTCGGGGATGATGGCGACGGCCAGCACCTTGCCCAGCTCGACGCCCCACTGGTCGAACGAGTCGATCGACCACACCGTCCCCTGGGTGAACACGCTGTGCTCGTACAGTGCCACCAGGGCGCCCAGGGTGTACGGCGTCAGCCGCTCGGCCAGCAGCACGTTGGTCGGGCGGTTCCCCTGCATGACGCGGTGCGGCACCACGTTGGCCGCCGTGCCCTCGGCCTGGACCTCCTCCTTCGTCTTGCCGAAGGCGAGCGCCTGGGCCTGGGCGAAGACGTTGGACGACAGGATGTCGTGGTGCTCGCCCAGTGGGTTCAGCGTCTGGCCGAACCCGATCAGGTCGACCGGGATGAGGCGGGTGCCCTGGTGGATGAGCTGGTAGAAGCTGTGCTGGCCGTTCGTCCCGGGCTCGCCCCAGTAGACCGGACCCGTGTCGTAGTCGACCGGCGTGCCGTCGAGCGTGACGTGCTTGCCGTTGGACTCCATCGTCAGCTGCTGCAGGTAGGCGGGAAAACGCTTGAGGTACTGGTCGTAGGGCATGACCCCGATGGTCTGCACCCCGAAGAAGTTGACGTACCACACGGCCAGCAGGCCCATCAGCACGGGCAGGTTCTCGGCCAGGGGCGCCGTGCGGAAGTGCTCGTCCATGGCGTGGAAGCCGGCCAGGAGATCGGCGAACTGCTCCGGGCCGACGGCGAGCATGGTGGATAGCCCGATGGCCGAGTCCATGGAGTAGCGCCCCCCGACCCAGTCCCAGAATTCGAACATGTTGTCGGTGTCGATACCGAACTCGGCCACCCGCTCGGCGTTGGTCGACACGGCCACGAAGTGCTTGGCGATGGCGGACTCGTCCCCCAGTCGGTCGAGCACCCAGGCCCGGGCCGACTTGGCGTTGGTCAGGGTCTCGAGCGTCCCGAACGTCTTGGACGACACGATGAAGAGCGTCTCGTCGGGCGACAGGTCCCGGGTGGCCTCGGCGAAGTCGGTCGAGTCCACGTTGGAGACGAAGCGGAACACCAGGTCGCGCCGCGTGTAGTAGCGCAGCGCCTCGTAGGCCATCACCGGCCCCAGGTCCGAGCCGCCGATGCCGATGTTGATCACGTTGCGGATCGGCTTGCCCGTGTGCCCCTTCCACTCGCCCGAGCGGACGCGCTCGGCAAAGGCGGCCATGCGGTCGAGCACCTCGTGCACCTGCGCCACCACGTCGGTCCCGTCGACCATCAGCGTGGTGCCTTTCGGCATGCGCAGGGCGACGTGGAGCACCGAGCGGTTCTCCGACACGTTGATGCGCTCCCCGGCGAACATGGCGTCGCGGTGGCGCTCGAGCTCGGACTGCTCGGCCAGCTCGATCAGCAGCCGCATCGTCTCGTCGGTCACCCGGTTCTTCGAGTAGTCGAGGTACAACCCGACCGCCTCCGCGGTCAAGCGCTCCCCCCGTTTGGGGTCCTCGTCGAAGAGCTGGCGCAGGGTCTGGCCCTCGATCGCCGCGTGGTGCGCGGCGAGCGCGGCGAAGGCGGGGCGTTGTCTCAGCGGCAGGGGCGAATCCGGCACTGCTCTCCCTCCGTGGGGGCTCGGCGGCGAGGCGGCTTCAACTTAGTGCAGACCTCTGTGTGTGGATCCGGCCGATCAACTGGTTCCAGGCGTCGACGAAGGACGATGCGCCATCGCTCTGGAGCTTGACCGCCAGCGCGCCCAGATCCACCCCGGCCTCGCGGAAGCGCCCCAGCCTGGTGTCGGCGTCGCCCCCGTCCGCCGGCAAGGGGTCGCCCACCTCGCCGTGCTCGTAGAAGTTCTCGAGCGTGTCGTCGGGCATGGTGTTGACCGTGAAGGGCGCGGCCAGGCCGTGCACGTAGAGCGTGTCGGAGGCGGCCGGGTCCTTGGTCTTGGTGCTGGCCCAGAGCAGGCGTTGCATGCGAGCGCCCTGGTTCTCCAGGACCTGGAAGCGGTCCGAGTTCATGAGCTGGCGGTAGGCGCGGTACACGTCGAGCCCGACGGCCAGGCCGAGCGTGTCCACGAGGTCCGCCGGCACCTCCTTGGCCACGGCCACGTCCCAGCGCGACATGAAGACGGAGGCGACGGAGCCGACGGCCGGGTCGAGCCCGGCCCCAACGCGGCGCTCCACTCCGGTCAGATAGGCGTCGGCCGCGGCGCGGTAGTGGTCGGCCGAGAAGAGCAGCGTCACGTTGACGGGGATGCCCGCCGCGATGGCTTCGGTGATGGCGGGCAGGCCCTCGGGCGTGCCCGGGATCTTGATGAAGAGGTTGGGGCGGTCGGCCTGGGCGTGCAGCGACGTGGCCGCCTCGACCGTCTTGGCCGTGTCGTGGGCCAGCAGGGGCGACACCTCCAAGGAGACCCATCCGTCCACCCCGTCGGTGCGGTCGAAGACGGGTCGGAACAGATCGGCCGCCCGCTGCAGGTCCTCGACGGCCAGCTCGAAGAACAGCTCCTCGTCGGACAGCCCCGAACCGGCCTTGGACGCGATGGCTTTGTCGTAGTCGCCCGACCCGATGGCCTTGTCGAAGATCGAGGGATTCGAGGTCAGCCCGGTCACCGAGTAGCCGTCGATGAACTTCGCGATGGTGCCGTCGTCCAGCAGGCTGCGGGTGATGTTGTCGAGCCAGAGACTCTGGCCCCGTTCGTGCAGTGTCGCGGTCGCCTTCACTGGTCTCCCTTCTGTGGTGTGATCGTGCGCGGCTGGGTCCCCCGCTTCAGCCGCGTGCAGCCGCCACGCGCTCGCGTGCCACTTCGGCCACCCGGTCGGGGGTGAAGCCGAACTTGATCAGCAGACTGCTTGAGCGGCGCCGAGGCGCCGAACGTGTGCATGCCGATGGCCGCGCCACCGTCACCGATATAGCGGTCCCAACCCAGGGTCGAGGCCTGCTCCACCGACACGCGGGCCCGCACCGCCGGCGGCAGCACCTCGTCGCGGTAGGACTGGGGCTGGCGGTCGAACAGGTCCCAGCACGGCATGCTCACGACGCGCGTCGCGATGCCCCCGGCCTCGAGCTCGGACCGGGCGGCCATGGCCAGCTGCACCTCCGAGCCGGTGGCCAGCAGGAGCACGTCGGGTACGCCGTCGGTGGCTTCGGCCAGCACGTAGGCCCCCCGGGCCACCCCGGCCGCCGCCCCGAGGCCGGACCGGTCGAAGGTGGGCAGCGCCTGGCGGGAGAGGATGAGCGCGGCCGGCTCGTGGCGCAGGGCCATCACGACGCGCCACGTCTCGACCACCTCGTTGGCGTCGGCCGGCCGGAACACCAGAAGCCCGGGCACCGCCCGCAGGGAGGCCAGCTGCTCCACCGGCTGGTGCGTGGGCCCGTCCTCCCCCACCCCGATGGAGTCGTGGGTGAAGACGTGCAGGACCGGGATCTCCATGAGCGCAGAGAGCCGGATGGCGCCGCGGGCGTAGTCGGAGAAGATGAGGAAGCCCGACCAGAACGGGCGCAGCTTGGTGACCGACATACCGTTGGACACCGCCGCCGCCGTGTGCTCGCGGATGCCGTAGTGCAGGTTGCGGCCTCCGTAGGAGCCCGGCTCGAAATCACCCGCCCCGTCGGAGGTCAAACGCGTCTTGGTGGACGGCGACAAGTCGGCCGACCCCCCGATCAGCCAGGGCACCACCTCGGCCAGCGCGTTGAGCACCTGCCCCGACGAGTCGCGGCTGGCGATGCCCTTCTCGTCGGGACCGAAGGTGGGCAACGCGGCCTCCCACCCGTCCGGCAGCTCGCGCCGCTGCATGCGGTCGAGTTCGTCGGCCAGCTTCGAGTTCGCGGTCCGGTAGGCGGCCATGGTCGCCTCCCAGCCCTCCCGGGCACTCCGTCCCCGGGCCCCCAGCTCGGCCGCGAAGTGCTCGTAGACGCCGCCGGGCACGTAGAAGTCCTCGTCCTCGGGCATGCCTAAGAAGCGCTTGGTGGCCTTGACCGCCTCCACCCCCAGAGGCTCTCCGTGCGCCTTCGGCGAGTCCTCGACGGGCGAGCCGTAACCGATGTGGCTGTGCACCAGGATCAGCGTCGGTCGCTGCTTTTCGGCGTGGAAGGTGTGGAAGGCCCGGGCCACGGCGTCGGTGTCGTTGGCGTCGGCCACGGTGGTCACGTTCCACCCGTAGGCGATGAAGCGCGCCGCCACGTCCTCGGTGAACGCGATGTCGGTATGGCCCTCGATGGTCACCCGGTTCGAGTCGTAGATCCAGCAGAGGTGGGACAGCCCCAGGTGCCCGGCCAGCGACGCCGCCTCCGAGGTGACGCCCTCCATCATGCAGCCGTCACCCTCCAGCGCGTAGACATCGAAGTCGACCACGGTGAAGCCGTCGATGTTGTAGCGCTGGGCCAACCAGTCCCGGGCGATGGCCATGCCGACCGACGTGGCTCCCCCCTGGCCCAGCGGGCCGGTCGTGGTCTCCACGCCGCTGGTCCAGCGGTATTCGGGATGGCCGGGGGCATGCGAGTCGAGCTGGCGGAACGTCTTGAGGTCCTCCATGGTCACCGCCGGGCGGCCGGCCATCTCGTAGTCGGGGTCGACCGCCTGCACCCGGCTCAGGTGCAACAGCGACCACAGCAGCGCCGACGCATGGCCCTCGGACAGGACGAAGCGGTCGCGGTTCGGCCAGATCGGGTCGGCCGGGTCGAAGCGCAAGAAGCGCTGCCACAGCGTGTAGGCGACGGGGGCGATGCCCATCGGTGTGCCCGGATGGCCCGAGTTGGCCTTCTGGACCTGGTCCATGCACAGCCCGCGGATGGTGTTGATGGAAAGGGTGTCGATGTCCGTCCTCGTACCCGTGGTGCTCACGCGCACCTCCCTGGTCGATGTGCCGGCACTAGGCGCCCGGTGCAAACAGCGCGGCGCCGACGATGCCGGCGTCGTTGAGCAGCGTGGCCGGGACCACCGGCGTCCGCAACTCCATGTGATGCAGGAACTTGTCCGACTTCTTGCTCACCCCGCCGCCGATGATGATCAGTGCCGGCCACAGCACGCGCTCGACCAGCTCGAGGTATTTCTGCAGCCGGCGGGCGTATTCCTTCCACGAGAGGTCCTCGTTCTCGCGCACCGACTCGGCCGCCCAGTCCTCGGCGTCGCCGTGGTGGAGGGGGAGGTGGCCGAGCTCGGTGTTCGGCACGAGCGTGCCGTCGACGATCAGGGCGCTGCCGATGCCCGTGCCCAGTGTGATGACCGTGATCACGCCGATTTGCCCCTTGCCCGCGCCGAAACGGGCCTCGGCCACACCTGCCGCGTCGGCGTCGTTGACCACGGACACCGACCGGCCGGTCGCCTCGCCGAACAGGTGCACGGCGTCGGTGCCGATCCAGGCCTCGTCGATGTTGGAGGCCGTCTCGACGATGCCCCTGCGCACCACCGCCGGAATGGTGAGGCCGACCGGGCCGTCGACGCCGATCTGGGTGAGGAGCTCGGCCACCACGCCCGCCACGGCATCGGGTGTCGCCGGTGAGGGTGTGAGCAGCCGCAGGCGCTCGGCCAGCAGCGTGCCCGTCTCCACGTCGACCGGCGCGCCCTTGATCCCGGTGCCCCCGATGTCGACGCCGATCATGGGTGCGGCGCTTGGACTCATGACCCCGACCTTAGACTTCGCGAGCGGGCTTTTGGCCGGGAGTTGCGTCGTCGTGTCTCCTTCCCTGCCGACCGTTCTCGGAGACCCTCGCCGGCCGTTTGGCAGGTCCGGAGGATCGCGGGCTCTCGGGATCTGAGCGGGTCGGGGAGTCGGCCCGCGCTTGGGCGGTCGTGACCCCATGGGCGGCAAACGGGTCCCTCGCCAGCAATCCGAGTGGACGATCGTGTGAGCTAGACAGGTCGGCGTGGGGGACTTCGTGACATCCGATGGAATCCGGATCGACTACTTCGTCCGGGGTGAGGGCCCCCCGCTCCTGGCGTGCCATGGCGGCCCCGGGAACATCTCCGACACCTTGGCGGCGACGCTGGCACCCTTGGAGGAAGCCCGCACGATCGTGTATCACGACTATCGAGGCAGCGGCCGGTCCGCTACTGCCCCACCCGACACCTACACGTTCGAGCGCCTGGCTGACGACCTGGACGAACTGCGGCGGCACCTCGGATACGGGAAGGTGCCTGTGTTGGCGCACTCCATGGGCGGCTTCGTCGCACTGAACTACGCCTTGCGGCATCCGGAAGGCTGCGCCGGCCTGATCCTGGTGGGCACCACGCCCACCGGGGATCCACGCAAGATCGTCGGTCCTTCCCTGCGCGCTCTCGGTCCGGCCCGGGTGGCCAAACTGATCGCCCGCAGCGGCTGGTATCTCGGCGCGTGGTCCTGGCGATCCGAGTCAACCGCACGCCAAGCGGCCCGCTACGCCATCATGGCCACCACCCAGGAGGGCCTGCCGTCCACCCGGGCTCGGGTCCAAGCAGCCAACGCTCGCCTCCCCGTTGCGAACGACAACGTGCCCCGCTTGGAGCGCCTGTTCGGCCGCACCGATCTCTCGGCTGACCTCCCCCACGTCTCGTGTCCGGCGCTCGTCCTCTACGGCGATCGGGATGCCGTGATGGTCGTGGGCGGCGGCCTGTTGGCGGAGAACCTGCCGATGGTCACGCGGGTCGTCCTGGCGCAGGTTGGCCACGAGCCGTTCGTCGAGGCACCCGAGTTGGCGTTCCCGCCTGTACGGGACTTTCTCTCGACTGCCTGAATCAGCCCGGGCGTGATCTTCCGGTCGCGTCTCGATGTGGATGCGAAGACCGCCGTAGGCCGCCGCCGGATCAGCGATCGACGCCCAGCACCAGGCCGCTTGTCGGCACGCCGGTGCCCGCCGTCACCACGACGTGCTCTACGCCGTCGACCTGGTTGACCGAGGTGCCGCGCACGAGCCGCACGCCTTCGGCGATGCCGTTCATGCCGTGCAGGTAGGCCTCGCCGAGCTGGCCCCCGTGGGTGTTGATGGGGAGCGCGCCCCCGACCTCGATGCGCCCGTCGCGCACGAAGTCCTTGGCCTCGCCCTTGGGGCAGAAACCGAGCTCTTCCAGCTGGTACAGCACGTACGGCGTGAAGTGGTCGTACAAAATCGCCGCTTGCATGTCGGAGGGGCCCAGGCCCGAGGTCTCCCAGAGCTGGCGGGCCACCACGCCCATCTCGGGCAGCCCGAGCAGGTCGTCGCGGTAGTAGCTGGTCATCATGTCCTGGCCCGCCCCCGAGCCCTGGGCCGCCGCACGCACCACCACCGGGAGCGTGTCCAGGTCGCGGGCGCGCTCCAGCGAGGTCACCACCAGGGCCTGGGCGCCGTCGGTCTCCTGGCAGCAGTCGAGCAGGTGCAGCGGCTCCACGATCCAGCGACTGGCCTGGTGCTCTTCCAGGGTGATCGGCTGCTCGTAGAACCAGGCCTTTGGGTTGGTCGCCGCGTGCTTGCGGTCGGCCACGGCCACCCGGCCCAGATCCTCGCTGGTCGCTCCGGTTGCGTACAGATAGCGCTGGGCCGCCATGGCCACCCACGAGGCCGGCGTCAACAGCCCGACCGGCAGGTAGGACGCCATGTGCGCGTTCTCCGCGTTGGGGAGCGGGGCCCGGCCCTGCACTCCGGTACCGAAGCGGCTGCCCGAGCGCTCGTTGAAGGCGCGGTAGCAGACCACGACGTCGGCCACCCCGGTGGCCACGGCCAGCGCCGCCTGTTGAATGGTGGCGCAGGCGGCGCCGCCGCCGTAGTGGATGCGGCTGAAGAAGCTCAGCTCCCCGATGCCCAGGCTGCGCGCGATGTCGATGTCGGGGTTGGTGTCCGAGCTGAAGGTGACCATGCCCTGCACCTCGGCCGGCGCGATACCCGCCTCCCTCAGCGCCAGGTCCACCGCCTCGACGGCCAGGCGCAGCTCGGAGCGCCCCGAGGCCTTGGAGAACTCCGTGGCCCCGATGCCGGCGATGGCCACCCGGCCGGCGAAGGTATGCGCGTGCCGCATCAGGCTCTGTCCCCGCCCAGCGGCAGGATCACCGTCACGGTGCCGCTCACGTGGTCGCCCAGGTCGTTGGCCCCGCGCACGGTCACCTTCACCGTGCCGGTCGTGCCGTCGTTGCCCGGCGGTCCCTTCTCAATGACGGAGCCGGTCAGGGTCATCGTGCAGTCGGGGTGGTTGGGCGCCCCCAGGCGGATGTCGATCTCGGCCAGCCGGCCGCGCGGCCCCGACCAGTCGGTCACGTAGCGGCCCACCAGGCCGTTGGTGGTCAGGATGTTCATGAAGATGTCCTTGGACCCGCGCCCCTGGGCGAGCACCTGGTCGTGGTGCACGTCCTGGTAGTCCCGGCTGGCGATGGCGCCCGACACGATCAGGGTGCGCGTGATGGGCAGCTCCAGCGTGGGCAGCTCGTCGCCCACCGCCACGTCGAAGAACGTCGGCCCCACGACAGCCGAGCCACGGCTCACGACGACGCCTCCGCCAGCGCCCGCTCGGCGATGGACGCGCCGAGCTTCGACAGCTGCAGGCTGGCGCCCCCCAACAACAGCTCGATCTGCTTGCCCCACAGGAAGTAGCGGTGGATCGGGTAGGTGATGTCGGCCCCCATGCCCCCGTGCAGGTGCTGGGTGGCGGCCACCGTGCGCTGCCCCCGTTCCGACGCCTGCCACTTGGCCACCCGCGCCGCGTCGGCCGCGTCGCGGCCGCTGTCGAAGCGCCAGGCCGCGTTCTGCCAGGTGACCCGCATGGCCTCGATGTCGATGGCGGCGTCGGCCGCCCTCAGCATGGTGCCCTGGAAGGTCGAGAGCGGCCGCCCGAACTGGAGGCGGCCGTTCAGGTAGGCCGCCGTCTGCGCCAGCGCGGCCTCGCACACGCCCACCTGCAACGCGCACAGCGCGATGGTCGACGCCGTCACCATGACGTCGAGCGCCGAGCGCCCCGCCGCAGGCCCCACCAGGACGTCGTCGGACCCGATCCGCAGGCCGGCCACGTGCAGGTGCGGGTGGATCTCGCGGTCGGTGGTCACCGTGCGCTCCAGCGACACGCCGGGCGCTGCCGGGTCCACCAGCACCACCACCACCTCGCCGCCCGAGGTGCGAGCGGGCAGCACCACCCGGGTGGCCACGTGGGCCTGCGGCACCACCAGCTCCGTCCCGTCGAGCACCCACCCGTCGCCGTCGGGCACCGCGCCCACGGCCGGCGACGACGTCGGGCTCCCAGCGGTCCCGGCCAGCGCCGCGGTCAGCAGCACCTCGCCGCGTACCACCCCGGGCAGCCAGCGCGCCCGCTGGGCCGCCGAGCCAAACCGCGCCACCGGCAGGGCGCCCAGCACCAGCGTGGCCCACAGGGGGACGGGCGCCACCGCGTTGCCCTGCGCCTCGAGCAGCAGGCACAGCTCGGTCAGTCCGTAGCCGCCGCCCCCGTGCTCTTCGGGAACGGCCAACCCGAGCAGGTCGGCGCCGGCCAGCGCCTGCCACAGGTCGCGGTCGATGCGGTCGTCGGTGGACTCCACCGCGGACACCCGCACCGGGTCGACCAGCCCGGCGAAGATGCCCGTCGCCGTCTCCGAGACGGCCAGCTGGTCTTCGCTCAACCCGAACTCCATCAGCGCTCCCCTCCCGAGCCGGCCGGCACGAAGACCGGCAACGACAGCTCGTCGTCGCAGTCGACGAACTCGGCCCGCACCGCCATGCCGATCGCGATGTCATCGAGGGCCATGCCGTCGAGGTTGGCCACCACCCGGGTGCCCTCTTCCAGCTCCACCAGCCCGATGGGCAGCGGGTACTCAAACGACGGTACCTGCGGGTAGTGCACCACGACGTAGGAGTACAGCGTGCCCCGGCCCGAGGATTCCACGGTGTCCCACTCGAGCGAGCCGCATACACCGCAGGCCGGCAGCGGCGGGTGGCGCAGCGTGCCGCACGACAGGCAACGCTGGATCAGGAGCAGATGCGCCCGCGCGCCCGCGTACCAGAAGGCGTTGTCCTGGGTCAGGGCGGGGTGCGGGCGCGGCGGTCGGGGCGCCGACCGCGGCCCCGGCAGGAACTTCAAAATCCGGAAGAGCATGGTGGCCACCGGCTCGCCGGCGTCGTACAAGGCCTGCACCTGCTCCTCCGACTGCGGTCCGGGCGGCACGGACGCGTCGGGCACGGCCACGTACTCGAGGCGCGGTCGTGACGAAACGCCCGGTGCCCAGTCCCGTCCGCTTGGGGTCCGAGATCGACTCAATGACCGAGCGCACCAGCACGCGGTCGCCCACCACCAGTGGCCGACCGTACCTCTGCGTGCAGTTGGTGGCCACGACCGAAGTCAGCCCCTCGTCGTCGAGCAGCGCCATCATGCGGTTGCTGGGCCCGTCGCCTTGCGACGCCCCGGACTCGCGGGCGGCCTCCACCTCGTTGGAGAGCCTCAGGCCGCGGATGATCCAGGCCTGCAACATGGACGGCGGTGCGATCAGCGAGTCGTACCCGGCCGCCTGCGCCGCCTCGTCGGAGAGGTAGACCGGGTTCTCGTCGCCCATGGCCTCGACCCAGTGGCGGATCATGGGCACGTTCACCGCGTCCCACGACAGGTTGGGCGCGCCCGACACCTGGCCCACCAGCTCGGCCAGCTCCGCCGAGTGGTCGGGCAAGCCGGCCAGCTCCTCGGGGCGCTCCGAACCCGAACCCGCACCCGAACCCGACCCGGCGCTCACCGCGACCCCCGCGTCATGCCCAGCCCGGCCGTGGCCACGATCTCGCGCTGCACCTCGTTGACGCCCCCGCCGAACGTGTTGACCTGCGCCTGGCGCTGCGACGCCTCGATACGCCCCCGCACCAACGCGCCCGGCGAGCCCGGCGTGAGATAGCCCGCCGCCCCGATGATGCCGGCGAGCAGGCGGAACACGTCGAGCGTGCGCTCCGTCCCGAACACCTTGATCGACGAGGACTCCGCCGCCGTCAGCTCGCCCTCGGCCACGTGGACCGCCATGCGCCAATTGAGCAGCCACATGGCGTCGAGCTCGGCCTTGCAGCGGGCCAGGTCCATCTGCACCCAGCCCTGCTCCACCAGCGTGCGGCCGTCGTCGGTGGGTTGGCGGGCCGCCCACTTCACCACGTCCTCGTACAGCGAGATCGACAGGCCCGACCAGGCCGCCAGCCCGACCCGCTCGTGGTTGAGCTGGGTGGTGATCATGCGCCAGCCCTCGTTCTCGTCCCCCACCCGGTTGGCCACCGGCACGCGCACGTTGTCGTAGAAGGTCTGCGTCGTGGTCAGCCCGCCGACGGTATTGATGATGGACCATTCGAAGCCGGGCACGCTGGTCGGGACGCACAGGATCGAGATGCCCTTGTGCTTCGGCACGTCGGGGTCGGTCCGCACGGCCAGCCAGATGTAGTCCGCCATGTCGGCGCCCGAGGTGAAGATCTTGGCCCCGTTGACGACGTACTCCTCGCCGTCGCGCACCGCCCGCGTGCGCAGCGACGCCAGGTCGGTCCCCGCCTCGGGCTCGGTGTAGCCGATGGCGAAGTTGAGCTCGCCCGCCAGGATCTTGGACAGGAAGAAGGACTTCTGCTCCTCGGTGCCGAAGCGCATGATGGTCGGCCCCACCGTGTTGATGGTGACGAAGGGGAACGGCGCCCCGGCGCGGCGCGTCTCGTCGAAGAAGATGAACTGGTCCGTGGCCAGCCGCCCCTGCCCGCCGAACTCGATCGGCCACCCGATGCCGAGCCAGCCGTCCTTGCCGATCTGGCGCACCACCTGGCGCCAGGCGTCGCCGCCCTCGCCGCCCTCGACCAACCCGGCCCGCACCTCGTCGGTCAGCAGGTCGGCGTAGTACCGCCGCAACTCCACGCGCAGTCGCTGCTGGTCAGGACTCTCTTCGAGGAACATCGTCGGGCAGCCTCGCGGACGTTCCGGCGGTCCCTGCAAGTCAAGGCCGCTCGGCGAAACTGTAACACGTTCTCGTTTCGCCGGACCGGTCCTTCAGGTCCTCGGCCGCGCCGGCCGCGCCGGCCTGGCCGCCGCCCCGGTCCGCCCCGATCCCTTCCGGCGGCCTGCAGGTGCCGCGCCCTACGCCGGGGTCGGTGGAGCCGACGCAAAGAGGTTGAGTCCCAGGCCCTCCGAGAGGAAGGTCGTGATGCGCTGGCCCCGCACGCTGTTCCCGGCCTCGTCCAGTGGCGGCGAGAACGTCCCGACCCCGCCCTTGCCCGGCGAAATGGTCACCAGCCCCCCGCTCACCCCGCTCTTCCCGGGCAGGCCCACGTCGTAGAGCCAGTCGCCCGAGCGCTCGTAGAGACCGGAGGTGGCGAGAACCGCCAGCACCCGTCGGCAGCTGCTCGATGCGATGGCCCGTTCGCCCGTCATGGGGTTGACCCCGCCGTCGGCCAACGTGGCCCCCATGACGGCCAGGTCGCGCGCGCTGACGCGCAGGGCACACTGGCGCGTGTAGACGTCCGTGGCGACGTCGGGATCGCAGTACATGCGCTCATAGCCGTACAGCAGGTGGGCGATGCCCCGGTTGCGGAAATTGGTCGCCGCCTCGGACTCGTACACGTCGTCGTCCATCACCAACGGCCGGCCCGCGAACCGCGAGAGGGCAGCGACGATGTTGTCGAACTTCTCCTCGCACGTCGCCCCCGGCACCAGGCTCGAGGCGGCGAGCGCGCCGGCGTTGACCATGGGGTTCATGGTGCGGTCGGCATTGAGCTCAATCCCCATCACCGAGTCGAAGGGGAGGCCGGTACTGTTGACGCCGAGTTTGCGCCGCGCCTCCTCGGGTCCGAGGGCGTCGCACACCAGCGCGAAGACGAAGAGCTTGGAGATGCTCTGGATCGTGAACTCCTGCTCGGCGTCCCCGACGGCGAAGGCGCGGCCGTGCACACCGGCGATGCACACCCCGAAGGCGTCGGGGGAAGCCGACGCCAGGGCGGGGATGTAGCCGGGCACGCTCCCTTCGTCCAGGTGACGGAAGCGTTCGTAGCCCGCCGTGACCAGTGCCTGCACCTCGGCGTCCGACGGCAGGTTTCCGGTCGAGACCCGCTCGCGGAAGAGCTGCTCGGTCGAAGTCTCGGGGGCGTCCATCTGAGGTGCGGTTACGACCCGGTGTGGTCGGCCCGAAACACCAGACCCTGTCGGAGGCGCAGGTCCAGGCAATAGGTCAAGGGCTTCTTCCTCGCTTCGCTCGCAGTCGTGGCGGGATCTCGACGGCGCTCGGGAACATACCCCGAGAGATCTCGAGCCGGAGTGCTCGGCGCACCAGGCCTGTGCCTATGATCACTGACACACGTTCTAGAAATTGCCCGTCAGGGTAGGCACCGCGCTCGCCGTTGCGGTGCGCGAAAGGGGGGCCTTGAGCCTCGAGGAGATCGACCTCATCGACGGTCGCAATTTCGTCGCCGGGGTGCCTCACCAATGGTTCGCCGAGCTCCGCCGCGAGGCACCCGTCTTCTGGCACACCGAGGACATCGCCCCCCGGGGCGGCTTCTGGGCTGTCACTCGCTACGACGACTGCGTCCACGTCAACCGCGACTGGGAGCACTTCTCCTCGGCCCGGCGTGGTGCCCTCTTCCACGAGTCGGACGACGAGATGCTGGCCCAGCAGCAGCTGTTGATGCTCAACATGGACCCGACCATGCACACCCGATACCGCCGCCTGGTCAACAAGGGCTTCACCCCCAAAATGGTGCGCGACCTCGAGCAGCAGATCGTCGGCTACGCCGACGGCATCATCGATGCGGTCTGCGAACGCGGCACGGCCGACTTCGTCGAGGAGATCTCGGCCGAGCTCCCCCTCCTCGTCATCGCCGAGCTGCTCGGCGTGCCCCAGGAGGACCGACGCATGGTCTTCGACTGGTCCAACCGGATGATCGGCGCCGAGGACCCCGAGTACCAGATTCCGGGTGCCGCGCCGGACGAGGCGCTGATGCAGGTGTACTCCTACGCCGAGGAACTGGCCGCCGAACGCCGGCTCCGGCCCAAGCAGGACCTCGTCTCGGTTCTGATCGATGCCGAGGTCGAGGGGGAGAAGCTCAACGAGCTCGAGCTGGACCTGTTCTTCCTCCTCCTCATCGTGGCGGGGAACGAGACGACCCGGAACCTGATGTCGGGCGCCATGACGGCCTTCTTCGACCATCCCGACCAGTGGGAGCTGCTCCGGAAGGACCGCTCGCTCCTGCCCAACGCGGTCGAGGAGATGTTGCGCTACGTGACGCCGGTCATGCACTTCCGCCGCACCGCGACCACCGACATGGAGATGCGGGGGCAAGAGATCAAGGAGGGCGACAAGATCATCTTTTGGCACACGTCGGCCAACCGGGACGAGACGGCCTTCGACGACCCGGACTCCTTCGACGTCACGCGGTCGCCCAACAACCACATCGCCTTCGGCGGCGGTGGCCCGCACTTCTGCCTCGGTGCCAACCTGGCCCGCATGGAGATCATGGTGATGTTCGACCGCCTGCTCGACCGCCTGCCCGACATCCGCCTCGACGGCGAGGTGCAGCGGCTGCAGTCGAACTTCATCAACGGCACCAAGCACATACCGGTCGCCTTCTCTCCCTCCGCACCCATCGGGGGCACCCCGCTCCCGGCCCGGGCCCGCTGAGGTGGCCGGCGTGACCGATAGCGGCGTCCGCTTCCACAACTCTGTCGCCTTCCTGCCGAGCAGCCAGATCTTCCCGCTGACCCGCGCCTGCGACCAGCTGGGCTACGGCGGCATGTACGTCTCGGAGCACCTGTTCAATCCTCGGATACGCGAGTCGCGGTACACCTACTCGAAGGAGGAGGACGGCTCGCCGCCCTGGGAGGCCGAGGAGACGTCGTGGCCCGATCCCATGTGCCTCATCTCGGCCCTGGCCGCCTCGACGGAGCACTTACTCTTCACCACCGGCGTCTACGTCGCGCCGATGCGAGACCTGATGACCGTGGCCAAGACCGTTGGCACGACCGCCTTCATCTCGGACAACCGTCTGCGCCTCGGCGTCGGCGTCGGCTGGTGCATGGAGGAGTTCGATCAGACCGGCCAGGACTTCGCCAACCGGGGCAAGCGCATGGACGAGATGATCGTGGCCCTCCGTGCCCTGTGGCGCGGCGGCTGGGTGGAATTCCACGGTGACTACTACGACGTGCCCGAGTGCCAGATGGAGCCCCATCCCAGCGAGCCGGTGCCCATCATCGGTGGCGGTCACTCCCCCGTCGCCCTGCGGCGGGCCGCCGCCCTCTGCGACGGCTGGATCGCCGCCGGCGCCTACAGCGAGGAGGAGGCCTGGGTCCATCTGGCCAACCTCCGCGAGGCGCTGAAGAGGGCCGATCGAGACGACGAGGGCTTCTCGGTCTACCTGTCGATCAACGAGATGCCCAGCGTCGACCTCTACGGGCGCTTCATCGACGCCGGCGTCTACGACTTCGTGTGCGCGCCCTGGATGGGCGCCGTGCGCGACGGCACACCGGACGATGCGGCACTCACGGCCCGCCTCGACGCCGTACGCCGCTTCGCCGACGACATCGTCGCCAAGTTCTGATCCGGAGGTTCCACGTGAAGACCATGAAGATCGGCCTGCAGCTTGGCTACTGGGGGTCAGGCCCACCCCCCAACGCCGTAGAGCTCGTGGAGGAAGCCGACCGCCTCGGCTACGACTCCGTCTGGACGGCGGAGTCCTACGGTTCCGACGCCCTGACTCCCCTGGCCTGGTGGGGCTGCCGCACGACGAAGGTCCGCCTCGGCACGTCGCTGTGCCAGCTGTCGGCCCGCACGCCGACGGCCATGGCCATGGCCGCCCTCACCATGGACCACCTCTCCGGTGGGCGCTTCGTCCTCGGCCTCGGCGTGTCCGGGCCCCAAGTGGTCGAGGGCTGGTACGGCCAGCCCTTCCCGGCCCCGCTGGCCCGCACCCGCGAGTACGTCGACATCGTGCGCCAGGTGCTCGCCCGGAGCGAGCCCGTCACCAGCAACGGAACGCACTATCCCCTGCCGTATCCGGGCGGGACCGGCCTGGGCAAGCCGCTCAAGTCGATCGTCCACCCGCTGCGGGCCGACATCCCCATCATCCTGGGCGCCGAGGGGCCGAAGAACGTGGCGCTGGCCGCGGAGATCGCCGACGGCTGGTTCCCCATCTTCTTCTCGCCCAAGGCCATGTCGTCGTTCGAGGCCTCGCTCGACGAGGGCTTCGCCCGGCCCGGAGCGCGCCGCTCGTCGTCCGACTTCGAGGTCCTCGCTTTCGCGCCCACGGTCATCGCCGACGACACCGATGCGGCGGCCGACGGGTTCCGCCCCTACCTGGCCCTTTACATCGGCGGCATGGGGGCCAAGGAGATGAACTTCCACTTCGACGTCTTCGCGCGGATGGGCTACGAGGAGGCGGCGCACAAGATCCAGGACGCCTACCTCGACGGCCGCAAGGACGACGCGGCGGCGGCCGTCCCCACGTCCATGGTCGAGGACATCGCGCTGGTGGGCCCGGTCGAGAAGATCCGAGACGACCTCGAGGCCTGGCGCGAGTCGCGGGCCACCAGCATGCTCATCAACGGCGACGTGGCCACGTTGCGCACCATGGCCGAGCTGGTCCTCGGCTAGCTCCGTCGTGTGACCGCCGGCTCTGACCGGCCCATCTTCTTCTGCCGACGCTGGGATCGTCTGGGCGGCCGACTGATGGCGCTCACCAACACCATCGCGGTGGCGCGGTCCTTCGGGTGCGAGTTCCGCTTCATGTGGCCCGAGGGCAGCGAACCGGACATCGCAGACCCGACGCTGCTGTTCGCTCGACGGTTCCTCCAGCAGTTTGCGTTCACCGAAGAGGACCTCCGGGGCAGGACCGTACTCCCCGAGGGTGAGATCCTCTTCCGGGACCGGACGGGTGTGCACCAGCTCTTCGCCGGGTTGGACGAGCCAGTTCTCGTGGAGATTCAACATCCCTTCGACATCGTCCGCCCAGGTGACGACCACCCGGACGAGGCAGCGAAGAGATTCACGGACGCCTTCCACTCGATCGAGTGGAGCGACGAGGCGCGCCGGCTGGTCGATCTCACGTCCGCCTGGAATGCCGACGGGATCATTTCGGCCCTGCACGTGAGGGGAGGGGACATCGTCTCAGGTGCCTGGCGCCACTCCATGTACTACGGCAAGTACATGCCGATTCCCTACGTCACCTACGCCGTCGAAGAGCTCTCACGAGAAGCGGACCACCTGCTCGTGCTGTCGGACAACTCGATGCTCCTGGCTTGGCTACGGCATCGCTTCGATGCCACCTTGACCGCCGGCGACATCGTCCCCGCGCACGACCAACTTCCCGTCATGCTGCGGGCGTTCGCGGAGATCCTTATGATGTCACGCTGCGGCACCCTGTACGGGCCGTCCGACAGCGCGTTCAGCACTCTGGCGGCCAGCGTGGCCGGTCGCCGCGTCAAGCCCGCCGATCGTCTCGTACCCCTGGGAGAGGAGCGCACCGTCTTGTACTCGGGGATTCGTCGAACCGAATCGGACCTGGCCGAATGGCCGTTCCTGGGTCCCTTTGTGGCGCGCGACATCGACTGGTACCTCGCGGTGTTCGGCGATGTCGTGCCTTTGGGCGAGCAGCTCCGACTGGCCCGTCGGGCGGCTGCGCTCGACCCGGACTCCATGGGCGTGACCGCGAGGCTCGCTCTCCTGGCGGCCTTGGACGGCGGCCGGAAGGAGGCGGCCACTGCCGCGGCGTCAACGCTGCGCATGAGCCGCGTGGTCGCGAACAATCCGGACGTGCTGGTGGAGTCGTTGGCCACGCAGGTGGCAGTGGAGTGTTTTGAGCTCGCCCTGGGGCGCAGGCACGGTCGCTGGCTCCAGGCGCGCCGGCGGCGCATGTCGCTGGATGAGCGACGTGCCACCATCAGGTCTGCCCTGGAGGGACTTCGGTCCTCGATCGAACTGGTGCGCGAGTCGCAGGCCTACGAGTTCGAGAGCGATGCCATCGCCGAGAACCTCCAAGACCTCGTCGCCATGGTGGAATGGCTCTCCGAGGCCGACGACGCCGTGCTCACCCTCCTCGAAAGCCGCAGCGCCTCGTGGGACGGAACCGCGGTCGACATGGGCCTCTTCCGCGACGCGACGCCAGGCGGCGCGACGACGAGGCCACCATCTTCCCAGGGGTGGTGCGCAACTTGGATCGAGCGGTCATCCACCTGTCCCAGGCCATCGGGAGTCTGATGACCCCCGTGCGCGAGGACCGGACGGCACCGGTTCGAGGCCAGGCCGATGAGGTCACCGCGAGCCCGACGGGTGTGCAGTGGTTGCGGGGCTGGGTCGCCGAGAACGTCGAGCGAGAAGGAAGACTGGTGGGTGGGTTGGCCCTCGTCACGTCGGACGGCTTCGCCGGCGTCGGGGCCACCACGTTCACGCTCCCCGACTTCGATACCATCGTCGGGCCCACCGGCGGGAGTGCCATCGGTTTCCGCATGCCAGTGCCACGGAGTGTGGCGCGTGGCCCGCAGGGCGCGGATGCACTCCGCGTGTTCGGTGTGGCCAGGGATGGGCGGGCGTGCGAGTTGAAGCTCGGCTGAGGAGCGACGGCAGGTCCAGCCACCCGGCCGAGCCGAGTCCCTTCTCTCGGAGTAGCGCTCGAAATCAGGGTCCACCGGATCGCGCTGCAAGCCGCTTGCTTAGCCCTGATCCACCGACGAATAGAGTCTGATCGCGGTCGCGCATCCGCGAAACGTGCCTTCCTGCAAGGGAAAATGGTGGTTACCACACCGACCACATCCCCTACGGGAAGGCACTATTTCGATGCGCGTATCTTGCCACAGTCTCGACCGTCTCGACGTGACCTTCGATGACGAGCGTCTGGTGGCCAACGCCGGCTTGATGCTGCCGGCGACACTGGCCCAGCACCTCGGACTGCGAGAGCTCTTCGACGAGCACGTCGACCTGGGGGATGCGGCGGGACGTGCCAATGTCGGCCACAAGGCGATGACCCTGGTCCACTCGGCGCTGGCCGGCGGCGACTCGATCGACGATGCCGATGCTCTGCGGGCGGGCGACACCCAAGCGGTGCTCGGCCACGTCGTGTTGGCGCCCTCGACGCTCGGAACGTTCCTGCGCAGCTTCACCTGGGGCCACGCTCGTCAGCTGGACGCGGTGGCGGGGGATCTGCTGACACGGGCCTGGTCCGCCGGGGCGGGTCCGGGCGAGGAGCCGTTCACCATCGATGTCGACTCCTCCATCCACGAGACCTACGGCTTGGCCAAAGAGGGCGGGACCCACTTCACCTACAACCACGTCCGGGGCTACAACCCTCTCTACGCCATGGCGGCGGGGACCGGAGACGTCCTCCACGTCCGTCTGCGCGGTGGCAATGCCCACTCGGGTCGGGGTGCGGCCAGCTTCCTCACCGAGACGTTCGGTCGGGTGCGCAGGGCGGGTGCGAGCGGGCCGATCGTCCTGCGGGCCGACTCGGGCTTCTACAGCCGGACCGTCGTCGACGCCCGCCGCCGGGCCAACGTGTCATTCTCCATCACGGCCAAACTCCACAAAGGCGGAGTGAAAACGGCCATCGCCGCCATCGACGAGTCCGCCTGGGTCGCCATCGCCTACTTCCTCGACGGCGCCGACGTGGCCGAGACCACCTACCAGCCCTTCGGCACCAAGGGCCAGCCCTGTCGGCTGATCGTGCGCCGGGTGCGGCCCACGCCGGGCAGCCAACTGGCGCTGTTCGTCGAGTTCACCTACCACGCCTTCATCACCGACCGAGAAGGCGAGATGGTCGAGCTCGAGGCCGACCACCGGCGCCATGCCGAGATCGAGAACACCATCCGCGACCTGAAATACGGTGTCGGTCTCAACCATCTGCCGTCGGGGCGCTTCGGTGCCAACGCCGCCTGGTTGGCCTTCAACGTCATGGCTCACAATCTGGCCCGGTTCAGCACCAGGCTCGGACTCGGCGAAGCCCTCATCACCACCGAGACTCTTCGCCGCCGCTACCTGAGCCTCCCGGGACGACTCACACGCTCAGCCCGACGCGTCACCTTGCACCTGCCGGCACGTTGGCCCTGGGCGGAGCGCTTCGTCGCTGCCCTCACCTGTCACCGCAACGTCTTGCTCATGACCTGACCCTTCGGGTGGACGTGGCCCCGAGCACCCTGCGGCCGCCAATGCACTCGCCGATCACAAGAAGCTCTGGTTCAACCCGTCCCTAAACACGTCAGAGTCACTGATCCACCGCACGGCACAGACGGCCGAGTTGCACATCGTTGGCAGAGCCGTCGCACCGAGGCCGATCGGTGGATCAGGGCTTAGCCTTCGCTCTGGTCGCGGAGTGGCAAAGGAGATCGGCGATGCGACGGCCAACGGGTTCCTCTCGAGCTGGCGCTGGACTAGCTCGCCCCGCGGCCGCGTCTCGACGCGAGACCGATGGGCTCAGTAGACCGGGATGGCCCTCGGTCCACCCGCCGCTGGCCCCGCATACCGCGCCTGTCCGAACCCCAGGATCGGGACGAAAATGAACGAGAGGAAAATCAGACCGACGGCGAAACCTGATCCCTTGTTGAATGACTTCGAGAGATCGATGCTGATGATGATCGCAACGATCAGGGCGACAAAGGGGATCCAAAAGAGAAACCATAGGATCAGCCACCAGCCGGGTCGCCCGATGATCTTCAAGAATATGTAGATGTCGTAGAAGGGGATGAGGACTTTCCATCCAGCCTGGCCTGCCTTGACGAACACCTTCCACATGCCGGCGATCTCAATCACCACGTATGCAATCGCGACGATTATCAGGACGAAGATCGCGGCGTCCCCTCCGCCCGAGGCAAGCAGTACACCTGGCATGACAGTCCTCCTGTCCGCCCGCGAGGCAAGAGCGCGAGCGGCTTGATCGTAGGCGGATGCACTCCCCGATGCAGGGAATCTGAGCAGGCATTCGCGTAACGGTCACACGGCTGCGACACAATGCCCCGATGACGCTTTTCGACCTCTACGAGATATCCGAGGACCTGCGCCCCGAGCCCGAGCCGCCCGTCGAGGAGACGCCGGCCGGTGTGTCACCGGAGGTCGAGGTGCGTATCAGCTCGCGACGCAAGAAGACGTCCGAGGCCAAGTGGGTTGGCGGTCGCATCGTCGTCTCGCTGCCGGCCCATCTCAACGGCGAGCAACGACAGAAGACGATCGACTGGCTGGTCGAGCGGCTGCTCACGCGCCAGCGCCTGCAGACGTCCATGGGCGACGGCGCACTGCTGGCCCGCGCCATCGCGCTCAGCGAGCGCTACCTCGTCGGTGCACAGCCTCGCTCGGTCCGCTGGGTGACCAACCAGTCCGCTCGTTGGGGCTCGTGCTCCTACTACTCCGGCGACATCCGCATCTCCCACCGCCTGCGCGTCGTCCCTGAGTGGGTGCTCGACTCGGTCCTGGTGCACGAGGTGGCCCACCTGACCCATCCCGACCATTCACCCGAGTTCCACCGGCTGGCTGGGGCCTACCCCCGCCACGCGGAAGCGGGCGTGTTCCTGGCCGGCTACGGACTCGGCCTGTCGTCGCCCGCGGTCTGAGCGGCGGGTCGTCGGTCGGCGAAGTCAGACCGGCTCGTCGGCCAGCTGCCGCCCGAGGCGGCGCAGGCTCTCGTTGGCCCCGCCCAGGGTGAGTTCAATGTGGCGGGTCAGCAGGAAGAAGCGGTGCAGCGGGTAATCGCGATCGACGCCGACCCCGCCGTGGAGGTGCGACGCCGCGTGCACGACGCGCTGGCCCCCTTCGGCGGCCCAGTACTTGGCCACCGCCACCTCGGCCGAAGCCGGCAATCCGGCGGCCAGCCGCGAGGCGGCCTGCCAGGCGGTGAGCCGTATGGCCTCGGTGTCGACGTAGGCATCGGCGGCACGCTGCCCCACGGCCTGGAAGGTGGCGATGGGCTTCTCGAACTGCACCCGCGTCTTCGTGTACTCGGCCGTGAGGTCGAGCGCGGTCGAGCACGCCCCGGCCTCCTGCACGCAAAGCGCGGTGGTGGCGTGCTCGGAGACGAAGGCGACGATGGGGGCGGCATCGATGCTCTCGCCCAGCAGACGGTCCGTTCCCACGCGCACGTCGGTCAGCTCGACGATCGCCTCGGGCCGCCCCGTGGTGGTCGTCTGCTTCGTCAGGGTCACGCCGTCGGCAGCGGCGTCGACGATGAAGACCCCCACCCCGATCGTGGCGCCGTCCGCCGACGTACACGTGGCCGGGACCAGGATGGCATCCGCTACCAATGCGGCCGGGACGCATGCCTTGGTGCCAGATATGACCCACGTCCCGTCGGCCTGGACGGTCGCCGTCGTCGCCGGCTCGGCGCCTCCGGGCAAGATGACTTCGCCCACCAACTCGGCCAGGGCCGAGGTCAAGATGGTCTCGCCGCTCGCGACACCGCTCAACCAGGTCTTGCGTTGGGTGTCCGTGCCGAACCGTGCGATCGGGAGGGCGCCGTAGACCATGCTCTCCACGACGGGCACATAGGCCGCCGTGCGCCCGGCCGCCTCAATGACCAGGCATGCCGCCACGAAGTCCAGACCGGCGCCACCGACATCCTCACTCAGGTGGATGCCGAGCAAGCCGGCAGCGGCCAGCTCACGCCACAGGTCGCGGTCGATTGGGCCCTCGTCTGCGGCCTCGGCCTCGATCTGCTTCAGGCGTTCGTGGGTGGCCCGTTCACTGAAGATCTGACCGGCCAGTTGGCGGACGGCTTCTTGCTCTTCGCTGTAGTTGAAGTCCATGACTGCTCCTGACTCGCCGGCTCAGCGCAGGGACCGGGGCATGCCCAGCCCGAAGATCGCGATGAGGTCCCGCTGGATCTCGTTGGTGCCGCCCCCGAAGGTGAGGATGATCATGGAGCGCGCGTAGATCTCCAGCCGTCCGGCGATCACGGCGGCCGGTGAGCCGCGGGTGAGGTAGCCGGCCTGTCCGAGGATCTCCATGAGCAAGCGGAAGGCCCGCAGGTAGAACTCCGTGCCGAACACCTTGATCGACGACGCGTCGGCCACGTCGAGGTGGCCCTGGGTGGCCTGCCAGGCCACCTTCCAGTTGATGAGGCGGAGGAACTCGAGCTCGGCGTGCACACGGGCCAAGTGCTCCTGCACCCACTCCTGGTCGACCACTCGGCGACCGTCCGGCAGCTTGGTCGCCTGGGCCCACGCCCGCACGTCGGTCAGCACCCGCTCGACGATGCCGGGCGAGCACAGTGTCACCCGCTCGTGGTTGAGCTGGTTGGTGATGAGCGTCCAGCCGTTGTTCTCGCCGCCGACCAGCGCGGTGGCCGGCACGCGCACATCCTCGTAGAAGGTGTAGTTGATGTTGTGGTCGCCCAGCAGCTTCATCGGCACCACCCGGATGCCCGGCGTGTCCATCGGCACCAGGAACATGGAGATGCCCTTGTGCTTGGGCGCGTTGGGGTCGGTCCGCGTGGCCAGCCAGATGTAGTCGGCGTCGCCCGCTAGAGAGGTGAAGATCTTCGAGCCGTTGATCACGTACTCGTCACCGTCGCGCACCGCCCGCGTGGTCAGCGAGGCCAGGTCGGTTCCCGAGTTCGGCTCCGTGTAACCGATGCAGAAGGAGATCTCGCCGGCCAGGATCTTCGGCAAGAAGTACTCCTTCTGCTCCTGCGTACCGAAGTTCATGATGGTGGGTCCCACCGTGTTGATGGTCAACATGGGAACGGGGGCGCCACTGCGCATGCTTTCGTCGAAGAAAATGAACTGCTCAATGGCGGAGCGGCCCTGGCCGCCCCATTCGGTGGGCCACCCGACGCCCAGCCAGCCGTCGCCGCCCATCTGCTTGACCACCTTGCGCACGGTGGGCCCGATGCCCCCGGCCTCAGACAGCTCCTGCTCGACCTCCGGCGTCAGCAGGTTCTGGTAGTAGGCGCGCAGTTCGCTCTTCAGCGCCTGCTGCTCCTCGGTGTAGGCAATCTCCATGCTGTCCCTCCCGGGGTGGCGGGGGCGGTGCCGGTCGTTTTCAGCGCCACGTCGTCGCCGGCCGGGTCAGGCTCGGCGCGCTAGAACACGTTACATTCCGGCTCAGGAGGGCGGCCAATGCCGCACCGTGGGCGGCCGCACTACCGGCAAGTAACCTCCTATCCGCCTCGGGCAGAACCCGGGCAACACGATCGAGACCGAGGAGCCCGCCACCATGCCAGAAGCCGTCATCGTCGCCACCGGACGCACGCCCATCGGGCGGGCCAACAAGGGGTCACTGGTGGAGTGCCGGCCCGACGACCTGAGCGCCCTCGTGCTCAAGGCCGTGCTCGACAAGGTGCCGCAGCTCCCCCACGGCGAAGTGGAAGACGTCATCTTGGGCTGCGGGCAGCCGGGCGGCGAGGCCGGCTACAACGTGGCCCGCGTGGCCGCCATCCTGGCCGGCCTCGGCGATGTGCCCGGGGTGACCGTCAACCGCTACTGCTCGTCCTCGTTGCAGACCATTCGCATGGCGGCCCACGCCATCCGCGCCGGCGAGGGTGACGTGTTCATCGCGGCCGGGGTGGAGACGGTGAGCCGCTACATGAACGGAGCCTCCGACACCGGCCCGCACAATCCCGAGTTCGCCGATGCGGAGCAGCGCACCAAGGTGCGGGCGCCCGCCGTGACCGAGCCGTGGAGCCCGCCCGAGGGCCTACCGGACGTGTACATCGCCATGGGGCAGACGGCGGAGAATGTGGCCGAGCACGAGAAGGTCAGCCGCGAGGAGATGGACGAGTTCGCGCTGCTATCGCAGACCAGGGCCGTGGAGTCCCAGGAGAATGGCTTCTTCGAGCGCGAGATCATCCCGGTGACGCTCTCCGACGGGACGGTGGTGACCAAGGACGACGGACCGCGGCCAACACGACCCTCGAAGGCCTGTCCCAGCTCAAGCCCGTGTTCCGTGAGGGCGGCACCGTTACGGCCGGCAACGCGTGCCCGCTCAACGACGGCGCCGCCGCCGTCATCGTCATGAGCGACACCAAGGCCAAGCAGCTCGGCCTCACCCCGTTGGCGCGCATCGTGGCCAGCGGCGTCTCGGGGCTCAACCCCGAGATCATGGGCCTGGGCCCGATCGACGCCTGCCGCCAGGTGCTGAAGCGGGCCAACATGACGATTGAGGACATCGACCTGGTCGAGATCAACGAGGCCTTCGCCGCCCAGGTGATCCCCTCGGCCAAGCACCTCCGGATCAGCTGGGACAAGCTCAACGTGAAGGGCGGCGCCATCGCGCTCGGCCACCCGTTCGGCCAGACGGGCGCGCGGATCATGACAACCTTGCTCAACGCGCTCGAGGACACCGGCAAGACGATCGGGCTCGAGTCGATGTGCGTCGGCGGTGGCCAGGGCATGGCAATGATCGTCGAGCGTCTCAACTGAGCCCGACTCCCCGAATGATCCGGGTGGCACCAGTAAGCTCGCCAGCTTGTTCGGGCAAAGCGCGCCGCCCGGAGACGACGTGAATTCGGAGGTGTAGTGCCCAAGAAGGAGGCGGCAGGCTGGCGGCAAGCTGCCGGTCGGATCCCCGCCGTGGACCGCGCCATCCGCAAGCTGCGCCGCAGTGACGAGATCGCCGCCCTGCGCCAGCAGGTGGCCGACCGCGACCTCGCGCTGGCTCAGCGCATCGAGGTCGAAGAGGGATGCCTGCCGTTCCTCTCCTGGCGCCCGCCTGGGCACTTCTACTCAGTGATACCCGACATGGGCGAAATCCTCGCTCAGGGCAACCGGATCTTCGCCAAGCCGGACCGGTTGAACGGAATCGACCTCAACGCCGAGGCGCAGCTCGAGCTCTTCAAGGCGTTAGCACCGCTGGC
Source organism: uncultured Acidimicrobiaceae bacterium (assembly GCA_963807775.1). Classification (GTDB taxonomy): domain Bacteria; phylum Actinomycetota; class Acidimicrobiia; order Acidimicrobiales; family RAAP-2; genus Bog-473. The sequence continues at coordinate 330,024 of CAWECY010000003.1, forward strand.
CACCGACGTCGCGTTCAACCAACAGCCGCAGGAGGACCAGCGCTACTACCTCGACAACCCCTCGTACGGCATCGGCGACGCCTCCATCGCCCAGGCCTTCCTGCGGCACCTGCGGCCGGCGCGCTATCTCGAGGTGGGGTCAGGATGGACGACGGCGCTGGCTCTCGACACGAACGACCGCTGGCTCGACGGCCGGACCCGCATCACCTGCATTGAGCCTTACCCCTATGACCTGCGCAAGCTCCTGAGGCCCGGCGATCCCGTCGAGGTCGTAGAGCTGCCCGTACAGGCGGTGGAACTCGAACGGTTCGCGGAGCTCGAGCCCGACGACATCCTCTTCATCGACTGCTCCCACGTCGTGAGGACGGGTAGCGATGCTGCGCACCTCATCACACGTGTGCTGCCCGTCGTGCCCCGCGGGGTCTACGTGCACCTCCACGACATCTTCTGGCCCTTTGAATATCCGGAGGCATGGATTGAGGAGGGGCGGACCTGGAGCGAGGCCTACCTGCTCCATGCCTTCATGGCGTTCAACTCCGCCTACGAGATCGTCCTTTGGAACGACTGGCTCGTGCACGCGCACCGGGACCTCGCCGTGCGAGAGGTGCCCGGTCTGGCCGAGAACGCCGGCGGCGCCATCTGGCTCCGTCGGCGCTGAGGTCAATGCCCGTAGGTCTCGACGTGCGTCTCGTCGATGGCCGGCGTGGGTCCGGGATCGACGCCTTCTTTGCCGGCCAGATGCAGCGAAACCAGCTCGCCCAACAGGGCCAGGTCGAAGAAGCGACACACGTCGTCGTCACCCTGCGCTGAGACATCGATGACGTCGGCCATCACTTCCTCGGTGGCGGCGGTCACCGCCTCGACGAGCGCGGCCGTGCCCTCGCTCTCGCCACCATGGCGGAGCAGCACGAGGGACAGCACCTGGCGCGTGACGTCACCTCCCTGGCCCCAGCCCGCCACTTCGTCGTAGGCGAGGGCAGGCAGTTCGGACGCGAAGGCGGGGGCCTTGGCGTTGCAGTTGACCCGCTGCTTCCACCATCGGGCGGCGGTGGCGCCGATGCCCGACGACCCGTAGATCAACGGGACCGTGCGTCCGATGCGGCGTGCCACCTCTTCGGCCGGGCCGCCGGGGACGAGGAAGGCGTCGCGACGCGCCGCCAGCTCGCCGGCCGCCGACTTGAGCGACGGGGCCAGGTCGGCCGACACGCCGCAGTGCGCCAGCACGACCAGCGGGGCCACCACGAGCCCGGGCAATGGCGTGCGCCCCGAGGGGGTGGCGGTGACGCCGGGGAGCCAGACGGCACGGCCCGAACTGGCGGCGGCCAGCCCGGCCAGCGCGTCGTCGGGACCCCCGCCGACCGCCACCATGCGGGCACCCCGCTCGATGGCAGTGGCGGCCGCCGCCAAGGTCTCGGGGGTGCGACCGGTGTCGGACACCGCGAAGACCAACACGTCGGCGCCGACGAACGCCGGCACCTCGGCGGAGTGCCCCAGCCAGAGCGGCACCGTGAGCCGAGCTGCCGCCAGCGCCGCCAAAGCCCCGCAGGCCGTGGCCGCCACGCCCAGCCCGTAGGCGGCCACGGCGCGGCACGGGCCTGGCGGCACCGAGCGACGAACGGACGACGTCCTCAGCCAGATCGACCGCGGCGGCCAGCTGCTCAGGCAGCGCGGCCGCGGCGTCCCAGGCGCCCAGCGTGTCGAGATAGGGAGAGTCGCTCACCCCTCGGCCGGGCCGGTGGCCCGCACCTTGTCCTTGTCGGCCTTCGCCATCAGCCGCTCGTGCTCGCCATCGCCGACGTCGACCGCCTCGTCGACCAGCAGCACGGGCACCCCGTCGACCACGGCATAGCTCTTGTGCAGGCGCGGGTTGTAGAGGACGTCCTCGTCCTCGAACCACAGCAGCGGCCCCTTGTCGATCGGGCAGGCGAGGACGTCGAGCAACAGCGGGTCAAGGGTCATGGATGGGCTCCTTCCTGAGCTTTTGCATTGGCCGCGATGAGCGCCTGCACCTCGGCCACGTACGCCGCACACAGCTCGGGCGTCTTCGCCTCGACGTTGAGGCGCAGCAGCGGCTCGGTGTTGGAGGGACGGACGTTGTACCACCAGTCGCCGTGGTCGACGGTGAGCCCGTCCAAGAGGTCGATCGACGCCCCCCGGGCCTGTTCTGCCTCGGCGATGGCGGCGACGGTGGCAGCAGGGCTGACCACCTCGGTGTTGATCTCGCCCGAGTCGGCATAGCGCTTGTAGGGCTCGAGCATGGCGGAGAGCGACTCGCCGCTGCGGCTCAGCAGCTCGAGCACGATGAGCGCCGTGATGATGCCCGAGTCGGCGCGAAAGTTGTCGCGGTAGTAGTAGTGCCCCGAGTGCTCGCCGCCGAAGACGGCGCCCGTCTCGGCCATGACCTGCTTGATGATGGAGTGGCCCACCCGGGTGCGCACGGCGGTGCCGCCCATCTCGGTGATCACCTCAGGCACGACGTGGGAGCAGATGAGGTTGTAGAGGACAGTCTCTCCGGGATGCTTGGTCAGCATGGAGCTAGCCACCAGCGCCGTGGTCAGCGAGCCCGACACCGGCTCCGCCTTCTCGTCGACGAGGAAGACACGGTCGGCATCGCCGTCGAAGGCCAGGCCGATGTCGGCGCCCTCCGCCAGCACGGCCTCCCTGAGGGGGATCAGGTTCTCGGGCTGGATGGGATCGGCGGGGTGGTTGGGGAAGTTCCCATCGAGCTCGGGGAACAAGATCTCCACGTCGAAGGGCAGGCGATCGAAGACGATGGGCACGACGAGGCCGCCCATGCCGTTGGCGGTGTCGGCCACCACCTTGAGCCGGCGCAGCGACCCGACGTCGACGAACGAGATCACGTGGTCGGCCCACTCGTGGAGCAAGTCGAGCTGGCGGCGCTGCCCGGTCGGCGGACCGGCCGGCTCGCCGAGCAGCTTCTCGGCGGTCGTCTCGATCTCGATCAACCCGGTGTCGCGGCCGATCGGACGGGCCCCGGACAGGCAGAGCTTCAGCCCGTTGTAACGAGCGGGGTTGTGCGACGCCGTGAACATGGCGCCGGGGGCGTCGAGATGCCCGGAGGCGAAGTACAAGAAGTCGGTCGAGGCCAGGCCGAGATCGGTCACGTCCACGCCCTCGGCGCGCACGCCATCGGAGAAGGCGGCCGACAGCTCGACGCCCGACGGGCGCATGTCGCGGGCGATCAGGATCTCGGGGGCGTCGGCGAACCGGGCCATGGCGCGCCCGATGGCCCGGCACATGTCGGCATCGAGTTGGTCGGGCACGGTCCCGCGCACGTCGTACGCCTTGAAGACCTGGTCCATGCGGCTCACGGGGCACCACCATAGAAGGCGCCGCGGCGCGCCCTGACCGGAGACGGGTCCGGACGCCTCAGTGGAAGATCAACCCGTTGCCCGAGTGCAGGATGGCCACGATGGCGACCAGGTTGAAGGTGCCGTGGGCGACCATGTTCATGCCCAAACGCCCGGTGCGGTAGGAGATCGCGGCCAGGACCACGCCGAAGAAGGCCAGGCCGGCCAGCTGGATCCACTCGCCGTGGGCCAGGCCGAACAGGAGCCCGTCGACGATGACCGCCACCACGACTCCGGCGCCGCGGGCGCGGCCGGCGGCCCCGATCGGCGTGAAGACCCGGACCAACCCCTTGAGCAGAAGCCCGCGGAAGAACAGCTCCTCCATGGCGGGGGCGAAGACGACCACGGCCAGGGCGATGATGACGAAGCCGCCGCCGTGGGAACTGCCGGTCAGGCGCGTCGAGGGCCCGTTGAAGTTGTGGATGTCGTGCTGGAACGGCGCGTACATCAGGGCGACGCAGATCTGGCCGCCGATGCCGAACGCGATGCCGAGCAGGTCGATCCAGCGGAAGCGCAGGCCGAGGTCGCGGCGGAAGTTGCGCGTGCCCTGGGTGCGGCTGGCCAGCCAGGGCGCGCCGATGAAGCCGATCCACAGGCCGAGCAGGGTGGCCACCACGTACCACTCGGGCGGGACGGCCTCGGACGCGATCTGCGACAGCTGGCGCGCGTCCTTGCCGGCGACGGTGCCGGCGACGACGCCGAAGATGGCCGCCCCGACCTGGCCGACGACGAACCCGGCCAGGGCGTAGACGATCCACATCCAGCCGTGGTGCTTGGTCTGCGGGGGGACCCACGGCGTATCGAGGAAGGGGGCGTTGGCCTCCTGGGGCGGTGGCGGGGGCGGCGCCGCGCCGGGGAACGAGCCCGCCGGGAAGGGCGCCGCCGGGTACGGGGCGTAGGGGGGCGGGGCGGCGCCGGCGGGGGCGGCCGCCACCCAGGACGGCGCAGGTGGGGGCGGCGGTGGCGGCAGGTCCCGCATCCACTCCTCCGGCACGTAGCCGGCCGGGACCGGGCCGGGGGGCTGCGCGGGCGCCCCCGCCGGGCCGGGGTCCGGCGCGCCGGACTCGGTGTCGGCCATCGACACGACGTTACCGGCGCCCAGGGTGGGCCCAGCGTGCAGGCAGGGCCGCACGGTGGCCCCGGGCCAGGGCGGTCACCAATAACCAGGGTCGGCGCCTAGCATGGTCGGGTGACCCCGCAGCGCACGGACAAGCCTTCGAGCCGCCCGAACGCGCCCAGCGGGCCCGAGGGAGGCCCCCCGCAAGGGGCGCCGCCGACCGGGCAGAGCTACCGCTGGCTGTGGGGGGTCCTCGCCATCGGGATCGTGGCCATCCTGCTGGCGGTGGGGACGATCAAGACCAGCAACGCCAAGTCGATCACCTACACGAAGTACCTGCAGGACGTGACCTCCCGCCAGGTCGACACGGCCCAGATCTCCAATTCCACCGGCGAGATCACGGGCAAGCTCAAGGACGGGACGAGCTACACGGTCCAGGGGCCCAGCCCGTCCCTGCCGGACGACGTCACCACCATGCGCAACGACGGCGTCCAGGTCAGCTTCCCGACGCCGTCCTCCAACCTGCTCGACGACCTCCTCCCCTACATCTTCATCATCGCCATCGGAGCGGCCTTCATCTACTTCATCGGCCGCCAGACCCAGGGCCAGATGTCGGGGATCATGTCGATCGGCCGCTCCAAGGCGAAGACCTTCAGCAGCGACCGGCCCACCACCACCTTCGACGACGTGGCCGGCTACACCGGGGTCAAGCAGGAGATCAGCGAGGTGGTCGACTTCCTCAAGACGCCGGCCCGCTTCAAGGAGATCGGCGCCAAGATCCCCAAGGGCGTCCTGCTGGTCGGCCCCCCGGGGACGGGCAAGACGCTGCTGGCCCGGGCCGTGGCCGGCGAGGCCGGGGTGCCGTTCCTGTCGGTCAGCGGCTCGGACTTCATGGAGATGTTCGTCGGCGTCGGGGCCAGCCGGGTGCGTGACCTCTTCCAGACGGCGCGCAAGCAGGCGCCGGCCATCATCTTCGTCGACGAGATCGACTCCATCGGCCGCAAGCGCGGCGCCGGCCTGGGCGGCGGCCACGACGAGCGCGAGCAGACCCTGAACCAGATGCTCTCGGAGATGGACGGGTTCGACACCGCCGAGGGCGTCGTGATGATCGCGGCCACCAACCGGCCCGACATCTTGGACCCGGCGCTGCTGCGGCCCGGGCGCTTCGACCGCCAGATCGTCGTCCCGCTGCCCGACCTCGAGGAGCGCCTGCCCATCCTGCAGGTGCACTGCAAGGGCAAGCGCATGGTCGTCCGACGTCGACCTCGACGTGGTGGCGCGGGGCACGCCGGGCATGAGCGGTGCCGACCTGGCCAACCTGGTCAACGAGGCGGCGCTGCACGCCGTGCGCCGGGGCAGCCTCGACATCGCCATGGCGGACTTCGAGACCGCCCGCGACCGGGTGCTGCTGGGCCAGCGCCGCGAGTCCATGGTGCTCTCGGAGGCCGAGAAGGAGCGCATCGCCTACCACGAGGGCGGCCACGCCGTGCTGGCCTACGTGCTCGAGGACGCCGACCCGGTGCACAAGGTGACGATCCTGCCGACCGGCATGGCGCTGGGCGTCACCCAGCAGCTGCCGATGGAGGAGCGGCACATCCACCCGCGGACGTACATCGAGGACGCGCTCTGCGTCCGCATGGGCGGGCGCGTGCGCCGAGCTGCTCGTCTACGGCGACCTCTCGACCGGCGCCGCCAACGACCTCGTCGGCAACACCGAGCTGGCCCGCAAGATGGTGCGCGAGTGGGGCATGAGCGACGCCATCGGCCCGATGGCCTGGGGCTCGCAGGGCCAGGTCTTCCTGGGCGAGGACCTCATGCACACGCGCGACTACTCCGAGGACACCTCCAAGGTCATCGACGAGGAGGTCGAGCGCATCCTGCGCGTCGAGGAGCAGCGGGCCACCGAGATCCTGACCAAGCACCGCGGCGGGCTCAACGCCATCGCCCGCGCCCTGCTCGACAACGAGATCATCGACGGCGCCGAGGTGGGCCGCCTGGTCGACGAGGCCTACGGCTCGCCCGTGCACACCGAGGGCGCCAAGTCGGTGCCGCACTTCCACGCCGCGGCCATCAGCCCCAACGGCGGCCTGGGCAACGGGGCGGGCGCCGGTACTGGCAACGGTCACGGGCCGATCGAGGAGAGCGACCCGGTCGGCGTGCCGGCCGCCGCCCCGGCCCCGCCGACGTCCTCGTCCACCGGCCTTCCGCCGGCCGCCCCCGCCCTGGCCGCCGCCGGCCGACCCGGCCGACGGCCGGACGCCCGAGGGCCCCGCCGGGCGCTGATTGGCCGTCGAGGGACTTGAGGAGGCCCCTCGGGGACTCTTTCAGAAAGGCTTGACCGGGTCCCGGCTCGGTGGTCGTGGTCCCGGCTGAGCTGGGCCGCACGACCGATCGAACCAAACCGGTCCCCGCAGCGTCGTACTGGGGGATGTGGTGGAGCTGCAGCTCGAAGAGTGGCTCGAGGAGGGCTACGCCGCCTCGTTCCGCACCGCCTGCCTGATCCTGGGCAACCGGGCCGACGCCGAGGAGGCGGTCCAAGACGCCTACCTGCGGGCCTGGCGCTTCCGGGACTCGCTCTCGGGGGTGCCGAGCATCCGGCCCTGGCTGTATCGAGTCGTCGTGAACTCGTGTTACTCCAAGCTGCGCCAGGAGATCCCCCACCGCGACCACCGGGCCGGCGACGAGCCGCTCGAGTCGTGGCCCGCCACGGGAGGCGGCGGCGGCGACCCGGCGGAGCGCGCCGAGCAGGGCGAGGTGGCCGAGGTGGTGCTGGCCGCGCTGCGCCCGCCTTCCCCTCTCGCTGCGCGTGCCCGTGGTCCTGCGCTACTACGCCGACCTGAGCGAGCGCGACATCGCACTGGCCATCGGTCGGCGCCAAGGCACGGTGAAGTCGCGCCTGCACGAGGCGCGCCGGCGCCTGGCCGCCGAACCCGCACTCTGCGCCCTGGCCGATGACGGGGACGGGGACGGGGACGGGGACACCAGACGTGCCGGGGCCGACGACGACGACGTTGAGGAGACCGCAAGCCCATGACGATGCTCGACGACGACCAGCTCGCTTCCCTCTTCGCCCGCGCCGGCGAAGCTTTCGAGGTCCCCGCGACGGGCGCCGCCGACATCGTGGCGCGGGCGACGGGAGCTGCCCCGGGTGGTGACGACGGCGACGACGAGTCGGGCGGGGTCCCGGCGGCGGCCGGGGGTGACGAGGTCGAGCGGGCGCGGACAAGGCGCCTGGCGCGTGTGGCGTCGGCCGCGGGCCGCCACCGTGTGCTGTCGGTGGCCGCGTGCTTCGTCCTGGTGCTCGTCGTGGCGGGCACGGTGGGCGCGCTGACCCGATCGCCGGCGCGGCCGTCGCTCACCGCGAGCGCGCCCGGCCTGCGGCATGTGCCCGCCAGGGTCCCGGCGCTGCCCACGACCACCGTGCCCGCGCCGACGTCGGGCGGTGCCACCTCCCAGTTCAAGGCGGCCACCTCGTCCCCGCCCGTCGGGCTCAACGCGCAGCAGGGGGCGAGCACGCCGGCCGTGACGGTGCCCACGTCCCCCACGGCACCGGCGCTCCCGAACGGCGCCGTGGGCCAGTCGTCGAAGATCGAGCAGACGGGCACACTCGGCCTGACCGTGCGACGTGGCGACCTGCAACGGACCATGACGCGGCTGACCACGCTGGCCGGCGCGGTGGGCGGGTTCGTCGCCAACTCGCAGAACCAGTCCGGCTCTGGCGGTAGCCCCTACGGCAGCATCACCCTGCAGGTCCCGGTGGACACGTTCGGCTCGGCGCTCAAGCAGGCGCAGTCCCTGGGCAAGACGTCGAGCCTGTCGACGCACGCCACCGACGTCACCGGGCAGTACGTGGACCTTCAAGCACGCATCGCGGCCCTGCAGACAAGCGAACAGCAGTACCTGACGATCATGTCGAAGGCGACCACGATCGGTGACGTCCTGTCCGTGCAGGAGCAGATCGACACCATTCAGTCGCAGATCGAACAGCTGCAGGGACAGCTGCAGGTTCTCTCGAGCGAGACGTCATACTCGACGCTGACCGTGACGGTGAACGAGCCGACCTCGCCGCCTCCGCCCGGCCCGGTACCCGAGTCGGGGGTGGTGCGGGCCTGGCACAACAGCGTCGACGGATTCCTGGCCGGCGTCGACGGCGTCATCCGACTGGCCGGTCCGCTGCTGTTCGCGCTCCTCTGCCTGGCCGTGCTCGTGGTGGGCGGGCGGGCGCTGTGGCGGCGTTACCAGCGGCACGGCCTGTAGCGCGGCGACGGTCGGCGGGGCCAACGCGCCCGGGTCCGATCCGGAGGTTTTTCGTGAGGCAACGATGGGGCAACGCGGAGATTTCTGATGAGTCAACGCGTCGCGATGTGAGGGACGCCGTCGGCCGGACCGGCGCGGGACGCGGTCAGAGGTTGATCTGCTCGGCCAGCGGGATCCCGGGCATCGTCACGACCCCGAGGGCACCCGAGGGCCCCAAGTCCTCGCTGACCCCCATGGGGCCGCTGGAGCGCACGAGGATCTGATCGGGCGCAGCGGCGGAGAGCACCGAGCCGTACACAATGGCGGTGCCGCCCGGGGCAAGCGTGCCGGTGCCCAGCAGCTTGGAGCCGGACGGCGCCACGGCGTAGGCGGTGAAGTTCTCGCGGGCGCCCGACTCGTTGGCCAACGCCAGGTGGCCGGGTGTGGCGCCACTGATCGCCGGATCGGCGGCCGTGCCGGGCGGCGGCACCACCCACTCGCCCACCGGTGCGGTGACGTTCAAGACGTCGATCGCCTGGGCCATGCCCGCCTGGGGCGACTGCGCTGCGGAGGGCACGGTCACCACCCGTCCGACGACGACTCCCGGACCGCCGCTGGCGTCGATGGTGGCGCTGTAGGTGGCGTTGTCCGGGATCCGTGTCTGGCGGCTCGTGGCCAGCACCCAGGTCGCGCCGGGGGCGACCCGCTCCCCCAGCGGGTGGAGCGCGCCCGAGGGCAGCCGCAGACGCACCGTGACCGACTCGGGCACCGTGCCCGGGTTGAAGACGTCGATCTGCGACGAACCCCCCGAAGTCTCCTGGGCCTGTGGAATGACCCACCGCACCTGCGGGGCGGCGGCGCCGGGCACCAGGGAGAGCCCCGCGGGCGAACCCGAGAACACCTGGACCTCCGACGCCACGATGCGCCCGGTCCGGGCGGCGGCGACGGCGCTTACCCACGACATGTTCTGCACCTCGGAGCCGACGTTCTCCACCTGGAGCTGCCCGGGTTGCAGGACGATGCCCTGGTAGTTGATGGGGTGCAGGGTCCCGGTGGGCGTGGCGAAGCTCAGGTCCACGACGACGGGAACCGAGGTCGGGTTGAGGAGCGACAGGTAGAGCCCGTCCGAGTTGGCGGTGGTCCCGCCGGGGAAGTACCAGGTGGCCGAGGTGGTGCTCTGGCAGGGCGCCACCGACCAGCCGGAGGAGCCGTCGACGGTCTGGCTCACCGCGACACCGCCCCCCGCCAGCGTCACCGTCTGCGACTCCCAGGTGCCCGACGGCGGTGCCGGCACCGTCGGGACCACCACGTCGTGGGCGGGCACCGTCACCGCCGCCTGCTCGCTCGAACCGGTATCGGTGACGGCGGCAACGCTGGCGGCTACCGGCTTCGACGTCGTGTTGGTGAGCACGAGCTGACCGGGTGACACACCGGAGGCGGTCGACTGGCCGGTGCAGTACCAAGCCGACGACTCGGCGTCGGGCGCCGCCACCTGCGCGGTGGGGACGGCGAGCGCGCCCACCGGGACGGGCGTGCCCCGGGTGCCCGAAACGACGGCGACGACGACGATGACGGCGACGACCAGCGCGATGACCCGCCAACGTCGTTCCCGACTCACGTGGGCGGGGCTCAAGCGGGGACCTCCCCAGCATGGGTGCGGCGGCGCGGCCGGCCGATGAGCGCCACGGCCAGGGCCACCCAGGCGGCCACCTCGAGCAGGACGCCCAGGGGCACCAGCGGGAATTGGGACAGCGACAGCCGGCCCCGCCCGGCGGTCGCCGCATACTGGGCCGCCCATCCGAACGCGGGCCGGCGGGCGGCGGCCCCGCCCTGGCTGGTGAGGGTGAAGCTGGCGGCCGGCGCATAGCCGGCGTACACGGTGCCCGAGGCCACTGCGCCGGTGGCGTCCGTCCCGGAGGCCAAGGCGCTGAGGACGGGCTGCCAGCCGACGACGTCCGCCGCGCCCGGGTACGACCACGTGGTGACCGGAGGTAGGGCCGCGGGGCGTTCGGCCGTGACCGGCATGTACTCGCTGTTGGCGTACACCTGCACGCCCAGGATGCCGGGCACAGTCTGAAGGTCGTCCTGCTCGAGCAGATCGCGTTCCAACCCCGGGGGCGGAGGCGCGACGGCCGACGACCCGTTGGAGCCGGCGGCGGGCGGCGCCAGCCCGTCCACCACGACGACGTAGCGCACTCCGGCCGGTGCCAGGAGCCGTCCCAGGTGCACCGTCCCGCCGGAGACGGTGAGACGCACGGCGTCCCCGACCAGGCTGGCCGGCCCGGGGCCGGCCGGCGTGAAGACCTGCGTCGCATCGGGGAGCTCCGCCGGCGTCAGCGCGTAGGCCAGGCCCGGCTCGAGCGACCAACCACCCACGGGCAGGGCCCGGGGATCGCCGAGCCACAGCACTCGGGCCACACCGGGTGCGGACGGGTGCGCCAGGAAGGCCAGCGGCTGCTCGGCGCCGTTGGTCGGGAGCCCCCAGCGCCCGCCGACCGCACCGGCGGCGATCGGAAGCAGACCCACGGCGACGAACACGATGCTGACCCCACCGACGACCTGGCGCCACCCGAACTCGCGCCCAGCCAAGTCGTTCTCGAAGGCGGAGATCCCGAGGCCGACGCAGGCCGCCACGGCGAGAGCGGCGGGGGCGAGCACCACCGATTCCGACGGGGTGAAACCGCCCAGGTCGCCCCTGGTCGTGGCCAGGGCCAGGCCCCACGAGGCCAGCGCCATGACCCACAGGCGCGAGGCCCACAACAGCCGGCTCCCCCGTCCGAGCAGGAGCGGCAGCAGTGCCGCCGCCACCATCAGCCAGACCAGAGGGGACTGGCCCGCGGGACCGACGGCGAAGCGGATGACCTCGCCCCAGTCGGGTGCGTTGGCCCCGGCGACGGGCAGGCCGAAGATCTGGACCGACGCCTTGCCCGCCAGGGCCGTGCCGATGACCCAGGGTGCATCGAGCAGCAGGGCCACGGCGACGGCTTCGAGTGCCACCACGACGGTGCGCCAGCCGGCGTGGCGCGCGCCCACGACGACGGCACCGAGAGGCCAGGCCAGCGCGGCGACCAACACCATGGGCACGATGGCCGGGGCGAAGCCGGCCGCGGCCGCGATCACCGCGCCGAGCACGGCGACCTGCCCCCGTTGGCTGGTGCGCCAGCGTGGGCCGGGCTCGACCTCGAACGGGGAGACGCCGGCCGCCCGGGCCAGCCGCGTGGCGACGAACGGAAAGGCGGCGTAGGCCACGAGCCCGTCCCAACGGCCGGTGCCCAGCGCGCCGTACGCGAGCGGGAGCCCGAGGTAACAGATCACCGCGGCGGCGCGCGCCCGCGGCGAGACCACGGGTTTCATGAAGCGCGACATCCCGATGGCACCCAGCGGGATGCACCCGAGCAGAAGGACGTGCTGCAGCGTCCCCATGGCCCCGAACAGCACGGTGCCGGTGATGCCGGCCAGGCCGAACAGCGGTGCCGCCGGCGCGGTGGTGCCGACGCCCACCGACTGCCAGCCCGAGAAGAAGTGGTGCCACGTGCTGGACCAGGACGGAAGGGGGGCCAGCTGTCCGACCAGCGGCAGCGTGCCGAAGAAGAGGTCGCGGGTGCCGAGCGCGATGACGACGGCGGCGATGGCCACGGCCAGGGCGCGCTGGCGGCCGGTGCTGAGGGGCGACGTGCGGACTCGGCGCCCGAAGCGGTCCCGTCCGGCCCGCCGACCCAGGTCGTCGAGGTCGTCGAAATCGGCGTCCTCGCTGAAGGCCAGGCCCACGCTGCCGGTCAGCTGCGCCTCCTCGGACCGGTCGTGCCCGCGCTGGCGCGAGACGGCGACGGCGTTGGCCGCCTCGAGGCCCTGGTGGGAGAGCCGGCTGAGGTAGCGCGACAGGCGTGCGCTGCCGCGCAGCTGGAGGCGGCGCACCTCGGAGTCGGGGAAGAGCCGGTGCTCGGCCAGCTCACCGCGGAGCAGCGACAGCTCCGTGAGGTGGCGGGCGTTCCAGGTCCAGGCCCGGCGGACGACGCGGACCCGGTCACGGTCGCGGGCGAAGAACGCCACGACCATCTCCCCCAGCGCGAGCAGCGCGGCTTGCGGCAGCACGCGCACCAGGGTGAGCCGCGTGTAGCACTTGAGCACGGCGCGCAGCTCGTGACGACGCTGGAGCATGTGCAAGGTGACCGGATGGCTCTCATCACCCTCCCCGGGCACCGACAACGCCTCGAGCCCGCTCGCCACCGCCTCGCGGTGGCGCACGCCGCGCCTCCGGGGCAACGACGACGCGAGAACCGGCGACCTGGCAGCGCCAGGACAGGTCGAGATCCTCGCCCATGGCCACGATGCCGGGATCGAAACCCTTCAGCTCGGCGAAGAGGTCGGCTCGGACGAGGATGCACCCACCCGGGGCGACGAAGACGTCCCGGACGGCGTCGTGCTGGCCGTGGTCGACCTCCCCCTCGACGATGCGGTCCACCACCGCGCCCGTCTTGTCGCACCCCATGCCGACGTGGAGCAGGATGTCGGGGTCGTCCCAATTCACGAACTTTGGCGAGACCACGCCGGCATTGGAGCGGAAGGCCTCCTCGACCAACTTGTGCACGGCATCGGGGTCGAGGGCCACGTCGTCGTGGCACAACAGGTAGAACGCCGCCCCCTCCACCATCCCGAGCGCCTCGTTGGTCGAGGCGGCGTACCCGGGACGGCCCGGCAGATGGCGCACGAAGGCGTCGGGGAGGACCTCGGCCACGCGGTCGGTCACCCGACCGTCGTCCTCGCCGTTGGCCAGGACGAGCACGGAGAGCTCCTCGTAATCCTGGTTGGCCAGGGAAAAGAGCGCCTCTTCCAACCAGGGCCCGGGGTCGGTCGTGACCACGACCGCGACCACGGCCGGCACTTGGGCGTCCATCAGGGGCCTGAGGCTATCCGGTTCCCGAAGTGCCCCTCAGGCACGTAATTCGCTCCTTGTGTGCTTGCAACTGTTTAACAAACGTGATACTCTAGTAACCGAACGCAGGGACCCGCCGGCGGCCCCCTGCGTGCAGATCGGCAGTGTGAACCCACCAGACAGGAGGCACCCCATGCCTGACGTTACGAACAACATCACCACCCTTTCCAAGGGTGTCACAGACCTCGCCCGCGACGCGGCCTACGTGGCCGTCGGCCTCGGCGTGCTGGCCTACCAGCGGGCCCAGGTGCAGCGGATCGAGCTGCAGAACCGGCTGAGCCAGGACTTCTCGCTCGACCAGACCATCGGCGACGTCCGCCAGGGCGTGGCCAAGGGCTACGCGCAGATCGACGACCTGGCCGAGCAGGCCGTGCAGTTCGTGGAGACCACGTTCCAGCCGCTCGAGGAGCGGCTGCCGCCGACGGTGACGCAGCTGACCTCAAGGGCCCGCGAGCAGGGTCGAGAGGTGCGGAGCCAGATCCGCCAGCTGGTCAAGTCCTAGGCACCAACGCTCACGCAGACGACGCTCGCCGTCAGTCCGACTCCCACGAGGTGAGGACGTCGGCGAGCGTCGTCGCGAGTGGGATGCCCGGCTGCCAGCCCGTGGCGGCGTGCAGGCGGCCGGCGTCGCCGCGCAGCACCGGCACGTCGACCGGCCGGACGAGCTCGGGATCCGTCTCGATCTGCAGGTCGACCCCAGCCCGCGCCAGGAGCTGCGCCACCACGTCGGACATGGCCACGTCGTGGCCCGAGCACACGTTGTACACGGACCCCGGCTCCCCGTGCTCCATGAGGAGCCGGTAGGCCGTCACCACGTCGCGGACGTCGGTGAAGTCGCGCCGGGTGGTGAGCGTCCCCACCCGGAGCGAGCGCTGGCCGGATCGCTTCGCCTCCACGATGCGCTTGGCCATGGCCGGCACGAAGAAGTTCGGCGACTGGCCCGGGCCGATGTGGTTGAAGGGCCGCACGACGACGACCGGCTGGCCGTAGCCCCGCCACGCCTGCAACGCCACCTCCTCGGCCGCCAGCTTGCTGACGGCGTAGGGGCTGGCCGGCTCTGTGGGCGTGTCCTCGTCCAGGGGCAGCTGCTCGGGCGTCACCACGCCGTACACCTCGGCCGAGCTCACGAAGAGCAGGCGCGGCGCGGCCGGCAGGGTGCGGGCGGCGGCCAGTATCTCGGCCGTCCCGAGCACGTTGACGCGGAGCACCTGGCTCGGATCGTCCCAGCTGTCTCCGACGTGCGTCATGGCGGCGAGGTGGTAGACGGCGTCCGGCCCGACGTCGGCCATGACCCGGCGCACGGCGGCGCCATCGGACACGTCCGTTTCGATATCGATGACGGCCACGTCGTCACCGCAGTCCTTGAGGTGCGCGGCCAGCCACTGCCCCACGAACCCCTTGCCGCCGGTGATGAGCGCGCGCATCGGGCGAACCCTACTGCGAGGCCGCCAGGGCGATGTCGTAGGCCTGCAGGTGGCGGGCCACGCTGGCCGGCCATGTGCGCTCCCCCGCCACGGCGAGTCCCCGCGCCCGGCGCTCCGTGGTGCGACCCGCCGCCAGCGCCTGTCCCACGGCGTCGGCCAGCGCGGCGGTGTCACCCGGCGGTACGAGCAGCGCGGCGCCGCGCGCCATCTCGGCCATGGCGGTCCCCTCGGTGGTGACGAGCGGCGCCCCGCAGGCCAGCGCCTCGAGGGCGGGCAGCCCGAACCCCTCCTCGAGCGCGGGATACGCCACCACGGCGGCCTGGCGGAGCAGCGCCGGCACGGCGGGGTCGGGCAGGTAGCCGGTCCGCACGATCCGCTCGCCGTAGCGGGCCCCGGCCAGGGCCCGCTCCGTCTCGGCCAGGCCCCATCCGGGCTGGCCCCCGAGGACGAGGACGGCGTCGGGGTGGGCGGGAGCCACCAGGTCGAAGGCGCGCACGAGGGGTGCGATCCCCTTGCGCGGCTCGAGCGTGCCGATGAACGCCACCAGCGGGCGGTCGACCGGTATGCCGAGGGCCTCCAATTCGGCCCGGTCCGCCCCGGACGACGGTTCTGTGGGTGAGAACCGGTGGTGGTCCACCCCGTGCGGAGCCACCACCACCGGGGCCCGCACCCGGCACGTTGCGTGGAGCCGCTCGGCCGTCACCTCGCTCACGCAGATCACCACGCCCGCCCGCAGCGCGGCGCGGCGGATGGCGCGGCGGAAGAACGCCGCCTTGGCGCGCACGTGCCATTCGGGGTGGTCGAAGAACGTGCAGTCGTGCACCGTCACCGCACAGGGCACGGGACTGCGCGCCGGCATGGTGTAGTGCGGGCCGTGGTGGAGCGCCACCCCGAGCGAGCGCAGCAGCGACGGGAGGCCCACCTGCTCGTAGGACAGGCGACCGGGGCGAGACACCGGCACCGATCCCTGCACGGCGGCCCCGGGAGCGATCTCGGGCCAGCGGGCCTCGTCGCCCCGGCGCGCCACCAGCGTGACCTCGACGTCATCGCGCTCCGCCAGGCCGGCCGCGACCGCCATGGTGTAGTAGCCGGCGCCGCCCGGGCGGTCCGGCACCGCCGAGACGTCGAGGGTCAGCGCGCGCGCCGGCGACGTCACGACAATGACCGCCAGAGGTCGAGATGCTGGCGGGCCGCGGCGTGCCAGGTCCGGGCCAGCGCGTAGTCCGCGCCGCGCCCGGCCAGGTCGGCGCGCAGCGCGTCATCGGTGAGGACGGCGGCCAGGCCGGACGCGATGTCATCGACGTCGAGCGGATCGACGAGGCGCGCCGGCGGCGGGCCGGGGGCCCCGAGGTCGTGCACGCTGGGCACCTCGTCGCTCACCACCGCCGGCGTCCCCATGCGCATGGCCTCCAACGGGGGCAGCCCGTACCCCTCGGTGAGGGGCACGTAGGCGAACGCCCGGGCCCGCTGGTACAGGCCGGAGAGCACCGGGTCGGAGACGGCACCGGCGAACACCACGCCGCTGCTGTCCGGGGGCCGGTCCGGTCCGGGCCCCCACCCGGGCGGGCCCACGATGACGAAGGGCCACGGGCCCGGCAACGACGGGCGTACACGCTCGAAGGCCCGCACGAGCCGGTTCACGTTCTTGCGCGGTTCGAGGGTGCCCACGGTGAGCAGGAACTCACCGGAGACCCCGAGACGCCCGAGGAGCGCGGCGGTGGCGGCGGGGTCGGGGTCGGCCAGGTGGTCCGTCCCACCCGGGGCGATGGTGACGCGGTCCGCCTGGACTCCGAAGGCTTGGACGTCGGCGGCCACCAGCCGCGACGGCACGACGAAAGATGCGCCGTCGCCGGCGGCGCGGCGTAGCGCCGCTTCGTGCCACCGCCTCCCGTGGGGCGTCGTGGCCTCGGGCTGACGACGCCACGCGACGTCGTGGGCCGTGACGACCTGCGCGCCGCTGCTGCCCCGCCGGAGCGGCGGCACGGCCAGGGAGACCGAGTGCACCACGTCGAACCCGTCCGGCGCGTGCACCCAGCGGTGATCCCACGCCCGCGTCAGCAGCGGGCCGGGCAGGCGCGAGACGACGAGCGGCCGGCCGAAACCGGCCAGCGGGTCGGGATCTGCCCGACCGTGGACCGACCCGGGGCGGCGGCTGGCGAACAACGTCGTATCGACCGCGGCCCCTTCTTCGGCGCAGCGCTCGAGCCCGGCGAGCAGGCCACGGGCATAGATGCCGATGCCGCCCGGCACCCGGCGCCGGAGCTGGTCCACCGTGAGGAGCACCCGCGGCGACTCAGCCACGCGCGTCCGCCGCGTCGCGGTAGAGCTGTTCGAGCTCGGCCCCGCAGCGCTCCCAGGAGAAGCGGGCCGACCAGGCCCGGCCCGCCGCCGCCAGCCGTTCCCGTCGCGCCGGGTCGCCCAGGACACCGTCGAGCGCAGCGGTGAGGCCGTCGTGGTCTCCCGGCTCCACCAGGAGCGCGCCGTCGCCGAGGACTTCGGGCAGGGACCCGGCCCGGGTGGCGACGACCGGCACGCCGGCCCGCATGGCCTGCAGCGGTGGGAAGCCGAATCCCTCGTAGAGCGACGGGTAGGCCAGCACCGTGGCCGCACCCAACAGCGCGACCAGGTCGCGCTGCTCCACCCAGCCGGTGCGCACGATGCGGTCGCGCACCGGCGAGGACGCCACGGCCGCCGCCAGCGCGTCGTCACCCCAACCGGACGGGCCGGCCAGGACGAGCCAAGCGCCCGGCCGGCGCACGGCGACGTCGCCGAAGGCGCGCACCAGTCCGGGCAGGTCCTTGCGGGGCTCGGCCGTCCCCACGGCCAGGCAGTACTGCTCGGCTCCCGCCGGCAGGAGGCGACGCCGGGCGGCTCGGGCGTCCGCCTCAAGCAGGTCGGGCAGGTCGGGAATGCCGGGGTTGACCGCTCGCACGCGCCCGGCGTCCGCGCCGAACGCCTCGACCACCTCGGCCGCCACGAACGACGAGTCGGTGTGGACCCAGGCGCCGCGGCGCAGGGCGCGGCGGATCAGGCCCGGGTAGGCCAGCGTGGCCTCGTTGCACAGCTCGGGATGATGCAGCGGGGTGAGGTCGTGCACCGAGACCACGGCGGCGGCGGCGGCGGTCGGGGGCACGACGAAGTTGGTGCCGTGCACGACGTCGGCCCGGCCGATGAACCACTCGACGGGGGGCAGGTCAGCCCGGGCCCACAGCGCATGCAGCGGGCGCGCCGGCATCGGCCGCTGGTGGGCGCCGACGCCGGCCGGCAGCTGGGCGTCGATGGCGCGGCGCCGGCGCCAGCTGACGGCGAAGGCGCGGACGTCGACGGCCGGGCGGTGGGCCAGGGCGGCGAGCGCGCCCTGGCAGAAGGCTCCGACGCCGGTCGGGAGCCCGAGCAGCGGCGTCGCGTCGAGCGCGACGCGCAGGCGCGTGGGCACTGCGCCGGCGGACGCGTCCAGGCCGCTCAGGTCGTGATCGCCCCGTCGATGGAGAGGATGGCGCCGGTCACGTAGGCCGCCTCGTGGGAGCCCAGGTAGGCGAAGGCGCCGGCGATCTCATGGGGATACGCGAAGCCGAGGGGGGTCATGATCCGCTCGATCAGCTTCCAATCGGCATCTTCGGGCGGCCCGAAGTTGTGGATGATCGGCGTGTCCACGCCGCCGGGTGCGACGCCGTTGACGCGCACGCCGCGTGCCATGTACTCCACCGCCAGCGCCTTGGTGAGCAAGCTGACGCCGCCTTTGGACGCGCAGTAGGCGGCCGAGTACGGCTGGCCGATGATGCCGGCCGTCGACACCGTGTTCACGATGGCGCCACCGTGCTCGATCATGCCCGGGAGCACGGCGCGGCACATCAGGAAGGTCCCGGTCAGGTTGACCGCAATGATCCTGTCCCAGCCGCTCAGGGACTGCTCGGGCGTGTGGGCGAACCCCCCGATGCCGGCGATGTTGCAGAGGTTGGTGATGTGGCCGAGCTCCTCGCGGGCCTGCGACACGATGGCGGCGACCGCGTCCTCGTCGGTGACGTCGCAGGGCAGCGCGATGGCACGCCCACCCGCCGCGGCCGACTCCTGGTTGATCTCGGACGCCACGACGGCGATGGCGTCACCGGCCACATCGAGGCACGCCACGGCGGCACCCTCGGCGGCGAGCCGGCGCGCCGTGGCGCGCCCGATGCCCGAGCCGGCACCCGTGACGACCGCCACCCGGCCCCGGTAGCGCCCGGGCGTGACGGCCTCGGGCGCCGTACCGCGGTTGGGGTCGGATTCGCCGACCCTGGTGGTGGGGCTCATGCTCGCTCCTTCTCGTCGGCCGCTCGGCCGGGGCCACTGCCTAGCATCTCGGAGCCGGGGCGACGATTCGCGGCCAGTCGCCCGCGCCGCTCCTCGGCGCCGGCGGCGGCCAGCTCGGCCAGGCGGACCGGGTCGACCTTCATCATGGGGGTCAGGGGCAGCTCGTCGACCACGACCAGCGCGTCGGGCGCCTTGTAGTCGGAGAGGGAGGCGGCGCAGTGCTCGCGCAATGCCCCGAGGTCCGGCCCCGCCGCCCCGGCCTCGGGCACCACGACCGCCACCCCGATCTCGCCCAGGATCTCGTCGGGCACGCCGACCACGGCCGCCCGGGCCACGGTCGGGTGCGCCGCCAGCACCTCTTCCACCTCGGCCGGATAGATGTTGTACCCGCCACGGATGTAGCGCTCGTGGGCCCGACCGGACAGCTGCAGGTTCCCCTCGGAGGTGAGCCGCCCGAAGTCGCCCGTCGTCAGCCAGCCGTCGGGCGCCAGGACGGTGGCGGTCGCCTCAGCATCGAGCAGCTCGGGGAGGGCGCGCCCGCGTCCGGGGCCCTGCCCCCAGTACCCGCGCATGGCGGCCGCCGAGCGCAGGCGGACCCGACCCACCGACCCCTGCGCCACCTCGTGACCGTCGTCGTCCACGACGGACAGCTCGACGCCCGGCACGGGGCGGCCCACGGTCGTCGCCACCTCCTCGTCGCTCGACGCCAGGGTGGTGCCCGTCCCGAGCGACGTCTCGGTCGAGGTGTAGCGCACGACGACGGGGACGCCGAGACGGTCGCGCAGCGTGCGCACCAACGCCGCGCTCGTCCGCGCCGCGCCCGTGCCGGCAATGCGCAACGCGCCGAGATCGGCCCCGGGCAGCCCGGGGCTCTGCAGCATGAGGGCCCACTGGGTCGGCACGCCCTGGGCCACCGTCACCCGCTCCTCGGCCAGGATGCGTACGGCGTCATCGGCCCGCCACGGCGTCGGCGTGATGACGGTGGTGATGCCATGGGCGATCTCGTCCCAGGCCCGCGTCATGTACCCCACGTGGGCGAAGGGCAGCGGCGACAAGCGCCGGTCGCCGGGCTCGCTCAGCACGTCGGTGCCGTCGGCCACGGCGGCCAGGTTGACATGGTCGAAGACGGCGCCCTTGGGGCGTCCCGTGGTCCCGCTCGTCCACACCACGGCGACCGGGTCGTGCGGGTGGAGCTCGGGCCAGGATCCGGGGGGCGGTCCGGCCCACGTCTCCGCCGCCTCGGCACGCTCGGCCACCGCGACGCGACCGGCGTCGGGCCGGGCCGCCGCGTCGGGGTCGACCACGATGAGCACGGGCGCGGCCCGCTCCACGATGGAGGCGATCTCCGCGGCGCCCATGCGGGGGTTGATGCCCGAGGTGACGGCACCGAGGCGGAGCAGCGCCGCGTAGAGCACGGCGTAGTCGATGGACGACGGGAGCATCAGGCACACGACGTCCCCCGCCGAGACGCCGCGCCCGGCCAACCAGCCGGCGGCGCCGGCGGCGGCGCGATCCCACTCGGCGAAGGTCAGGCTGCGCCGGGCGCGGTCCGGGCCCGCCGGCTCGACGTACGCCTCGACGTCGCCGTGCACCACGGCGGCCTCCCGCAGGACGGACACCACCGTGGCGTGCCGATCGGTGGCGATGCGCGCTGTCATGGCGGGCGGCGATGGTACCAGGGGCCTGCGGGCGGCCGGCCCGGCGGATGCTCCTATGCTCATCGCGTGCTGGTGGCCCTGTGCGGCGGAGTCGGGGCCGCCCGAATGCTCTCGGGGCTCGTCGGCGTCGTCCCGCCCGAAGAGATCATCGCCATCGTCAACGTCGGCGACGACATGGTCCTGCACGGCCTGCACATCAGCCCCGACCTCGACACCGTCACCTACACCCTGGCCGGCATGGACAACCGCGAGACCGGCTGGGGGGTGGCCGGGGAGAGCTGGGCCGTCATGGACGAACTGGCCCGTCTGGGCGGCGAGGACTGGTTCCGGCTCGGCGATCGCGATCTGGCCACGCACCTGTTCCGGACGGGCGGGCTACGCGCCGGGGCGCCGCTCAGTTCGGTGACGGCCATGCTGGCCCAACGTCGCGGCGTGGCGGTGCGAATGCTGCCGGTCAGCGACGACCCCGTGCGGACCCGGGTGACGCTGGCCGAGGCGACCGCCCTCGGCCCGCCCGGCAGCGAGGTCGGCTTCCAGGACTACTTCGTCCGACTGCGCCACGAGGTGGCGGTGAGCGGCGTCCGCTTCGAGGGCGCGGCCGCCGCCCGGCCGGCGCCCGGAGTCACGGAGTCGCTCGAGCAGGCGGACGTGATCGTGGTTTGCCCGTCGAACCCCGTGGTGTCCATAGGCCCCGTGCTGGCCGTCCCCGGCGTGCGCGAGGCGCTGGTCGAGCGCCGCGACCGCGTCGTGGCCGTGTCACCCATCATCGCCGGCGCCGCGCTCAAGGGCCCGGCCGATCGCCTCATGGCCGAGCTCGGGACCGAGGCGTCGGTGGTGGGGGTCGCCCGACTGTACGCGCCGTGGGTGGGCACCCTCGTCGTGGACGGTGCCGACGCGGCCCGGGCGCCGGACGTGGAGGCCGAGGGCCTGCGCTGCGTGGTCACCGACACCGTGATGAGCTCGCCGGCCCGTGCGGCGGCCCTGGCGCAGGTGGTGGTCGATGCCGGACGGTGACGGTGTCATGGTGCTCCCGGTCACCGGCCTGGGCGAGGTGGCACCGGGCACCGACCTGGCCCGGCTCATCGCCGACGGGCTCGCCCCCTCCCGTCCCGGGGGCACCGAGCTGCGCCACGGGGATGTGGTGGTGGTCACCCAGAAGATCGTGTCGAAGGCCGAAGGCCGCCTGGTGCCGCTCGACCACGCCGATCCGGCGGCCAAGCTGGCGCTGGTGGCAGCCGAGTCGGCGCGCATCCTGCGCCGCCGCGGTGACCTCGTGATCAGCGAGACGCGGCACGGGTTCGTCTGCGCCAACGCCGGCGTCGACCTGTCGAACGTGGCCGAGGGCACCGCGGCGCTGCTGCCCGAGGACTCCGACCGATCGGCCCGGCGCATCCGGGCCGGCCTGCGGGCCGCCCTGGGTGTCGACGTGGGGGTGATCGTCTCCGACACCTTCGGGCGGGCCTGGCGCCGGGGTGTGACCGACGTCGCCATCGGGTGCGCCGGTGTCGCCGCCGTCGTCGACCTCAAGGGCACCCTCGATGCCGGGGGCCGCGAGCTGCTGGCGACCGAGGTCTGCGTGGCCGACGAGCTCGCCTCGGCGGCCGAGCTGGTGATGGGCAAGGACCGCGGGGTCCCGGTCGCCATCGTCCGCGGGGTGCCACCGGCCTGGTTGCGTCCGGCCTCCGTGCGCGCCGAGGTCATCCGCACGCCCGACGAAGACCTGTTCCGCTGACTCCGCTCAGCCCAGGCGGTCGGCGACGTGCTCCAAGGTGGCCCGGGTGCCGTCGGCCAGCTCGGTCCAGGGCCGCCAGCCGAGCTGGATGGCGGCGCGCTCGATGTCGAGGCTCGACCGCTTCAGCTCGCCCGGTCGCGCCGGCGCCAGCATGGCGGTGACGTCGACGTCCGCCACGTCGGCCATGGTGCCCAACAGCTCGTTGACCGAAGTCTCGCGGCCCGTCCCGACGTTGCACACGAGCCCGCCGCCCCGCGAGGCGGCGCGCACGAAGGCGTCGACCACGTCGTCGACGAAGACGAAGTCGCGGGTCTGCTCACCGTCGCCGAAGACGGTGACCGGGAGGCCACGCAGGATCCGCTCGGCGAAGATGGCGACCACGCCGGCCTCCCCGTGCGGGTCCTGGCGGGGCCCGTACACGTTGCCGAGGGCCAACGCGCTGTATTCCAGGGCATGCAACTCCCGGTACGCGACCAGGTAGTCGATGACGGACTTCTTGGCCACCCCGTAGGGAGAGAGCGGGTGATGGGGATGGGACTCGCGCACCGGCAGGTCCTCGGGGGTGGGCTCGCCGTAGAGCGTGCCCCCGCTGGCCGCGAAGACGACACGCTCGCACTCGGCCTGGCGGGCGCCCTCCAGGACGTTGAGCGATCCCACGATGTTGACGGTGGCGTCGAAGGCCGGGCGGTCGACCGAGACACGGACGTCGGCCTGCGCGGCCAGGTGGAAGACGAGCTCGGGACGGCGCCGCGCCATCAGCTCTATGACGGCCGGGACCGAGATGTCGAGATGGTGGATGGTGAGCGCCCGCCCGGCGCTGCCGCGGGCGTCGGCCAAGTTGGAGAGCGAGCCTGTCGAGAAGTCGTCGACCACGTCGACCTCGTGGCCCTCGACCAGCAGGCGGTCCACCAGGTTGGACCCGATGAATCCCGCACCTCCGGTCACGAGCGTGCGCATGGCGCCGTCTGTTCTAGCCCGCGACCCGCTCGCCGTCGACCAGCGTCCCCGAGGACACCACCGCGTCGGCCCCGAGGATCGACACCGGCCGGACGTCGGCCCGCTGGCCCACGATGGAGCGGGGTCCCATGACGGAGCCGCCCACCTTGGCGTCGGCAGCCACGTGGCACGCGTCCATCAGCACCGAATCTTCGACGACCGCGCCCGCCGAGACGACTGTGCCCCGGCCGAGGATGCTGCGGGTCACCTGCGCCCCCGCCTCGACGCGACAGCCGGCGAAGACCACCGCCGGACCGATCACGTCGCCGGCCAGCTCGCTCTCGCCCTCGGCCAGCACGCCGTCACCCCGGGCGACCAGGCCCGGGGCCACCACCGGCCCACGCCGCCCGTTCACATAGTCGAAATTGGCCTCCAGGTAGGCGGACGGCGTGCCCGTGTCGAGCCAGTAGCCCTCGTCGCAGAGGGCGAAGAGGCGCCCGTCCCGCACCATGGCCGGGAAGGTCTCGCGCTCGATGGACACGCGCCCGGCCTCGGGGATCCGCTCCAGCACCGACGGTTCGAGCACGTAGGTGCCGGCGTTGATCTCATTGGTGGGTGCCTCGTCACGCGGGGGTTTCTCCACGAAGGCGGTGACCCGGCCCCGCTCATCGGTCGGGACCACTCCGAACGCGGACGGGTCGGGGACCGGATGGAGCGCGATGGTGCCCTCGGCGCCACGCTCCCGGTGGAAGGCCACGAATGAGGTCAGGTCGAGGTCGGTCAGGACGTCACCGTTGAGCACCACGAAGGTTTCGTCGATGCCGGCGAAGGTGGCGGCGAAGCGGACCGCCCCCGCCGTGTCGAGCGGGTCCGGCTCGACGGCATAGGTCAGGCGTACCCCGGCCGCCTGCCCGTCGGGGTACGCCTCCATGAACGCGTCGGGCAGGTAGCCGAGCGAGAGGACGGCCTCCTCCACGCCGTGGGCAGCCAGATGGCCCAGCACGCGCTCGATCATGGGAACCCCGACGATGGGGAGCATCTGCTTGGGCGTCGACAGCGTCAGGGGACGCAGCCTCGTACCCTCGCCGCCGACGAGGACCACGGCCTTCATCTATTTGGTCGTGGTGGTGGACGAGGGCTTCGTCGTCGTGGTCGTCGCCGCCGGCTTGGTGGTCGTGGTGGTCGGGGGCTGGGTGGTCGTGGTGGTCGCGGCGGTGGTGGTCGACGTGGTCGAGGCCGGCACGCTGGACGTGGTGGCCGCGGTCGGCGCGGTGGTCGTGGTGGTCGCCGCGGGCTGGCTGCCGGAGAGCACCTGCAGCAGCGCCAGGCTGACCGAGGCCGGCGGCTTGGGCAGCTTCACGTTGTCCGGCACGAACCCGACGGTGATCAGCTGGCGGTCGAGGAACTTCAGGTCGGCCGGATTCACCGTGGTGACGCCGCCGGTCTCCTCGTCCTCGCCGTTCTTCTCCGTCTTGGTCGTGATCACCCACGAGCGGGCCTGGACCTCTCCCACCTGGCCGGCGTCGGGCGTCCCCTTGGCGCACTTCTGCCCGTTCTTGTACAGCGGGACGGTGGCGGACGGGTACTTCAACGTCGTGTTGGTCAGCGTGAGCCCGGTGTAGCCCTCGGCGAACTTGCCCAGGGTCGCGTTGTTGCCCGCCTCGCTCGAGTTCTTCGGGTGGATCTGCAGGACCCCGCTGCCCGTCGTGGTCAGGCCGGTGGTGGCGGTGGAGGGCGACGCCGCCAGGGCGGGCTGCGTGGTGCCGCAGATGTCAAAGGCCAGACCGGCGTGCCAGGTCGTGTTCGTCGTCGGCTCGACGACCGGTGGATTCTGGTCGTAGTGGTACTTGGCCAGCGCGACGGACGCCAGGCCGATGAGGACGATGAGGACGAGCGCGGCGTACCAGTTGACCGGCATCTGCCCGCGATAGGTGGCGCCACCACCCGTTGAGGCGGCGCGGGCGACCGATTTCCCAGAGGAGCTTCTCGCCATGGCGGGACGCAACCCTACAGCCTGGCGGGGTGCCCTCCGGCCGCGGGCACCCCGTGCAGCAGGGCGCGGTAGAGCGCCGTCGTGCTGGGATGGAGGGCCGCGAATGGGCCGCTCTCCCCGGGCGCTTCCGTCGGCGGCGGAACGACCTCTCCGGCCAGCGTGAGCAGCTGGCCCATGGTCGCATGCAGCCGCATGCGGTTGCCCTGGGCGTCGGCGACGCGCAGCAGGGCGCGGTAGAGCCGCTCATCGTAGGGGCACGCCGTCATGGCGCGCCGGACGACCCATTCGGCGTCTTCGACGTGACCGCAGCGAGCGAGGGTGGACACGGCACGAAGCGCGGTGCGCACGACCATCGACTCGATCTCCGACTGCGTCCCATCGAAGACGGCCCAGTCGGCGTGGCGGAGGCCGGCGAAGACCGGGCCGCGCACGAGCCGCATGGCCGCGACGAGGTGGCGGGGCTCGTCGGAGGCGCTCAGCAACGAGAACTGCTCGACGTCCGTGCTCACGGCCGGACCCAGGCGGAGCGTGGTGCCGCGCGGCAGGTGGCTCGTGCCGTCGGGGGCACGACCGAGCGCGCGACGCGCGTCCGACGCAGTCGAGTGCAGGGTCGAGGCGGCGACGGCCCGGTTCGGCCAGAGAGCGGCCGCCCACTCGCGGTGGCGGACGCCCCGACGATGGAAGGCCAGGTACACGACGAGCTCGAGCGCCGACGAGCGCCGGAAGCCGGACGCGGCACCGCAGAGGGAGACGGGGCCCATCACGGCGAGGTCGACGGTGGCGGCGGGCACGTCGGTGAACGGTCGCTCGTGGGGGCGGAGGGAGTCGAACCCTCACTTGGGACGGTTTAAGCGCCCTGCCTCTGCCATTTGGGCTACGCCCCCGAGGGCACCATCTTGACCCCGGTGGCGTCCCCCGTGAGGATGGCCCGATGGCCGGTGACCTGCGCCAGGTCGATCTGACCGACCTCGACACCTTTGCCCGGGGGTTCCCCCACGGCGTCTTCCGCCTCCATCGTGAGACGGCGCCGGTGTGGTGGCACGAACCAACGCGGCACACGCCGGACGGGGAGGGTTTCTGGTCCGTCGCCACCTACGACGAGGTGCTGGCGGTCTTGAACGACCCGGTGACCTTCTCGTCCGAGACCGGGGGCGACCGGCCTTACGGCGGGACGATCATCCAGGACCTGCCGGTGGCCGGCGTGATCCTCAACATGATGGACGACCCCCGCCATGCCCGCATCCGTCGCCTGGTCACGCGGGGCCTCACGCCGGCCGCCGTGCGCGGCCTGGAAGGCGAGCTGCGTCGCCGCATGGATGCCCTGCTGGCTTCGGTGGGCAACGAGTGCGACTTCCTCCTGGACGTGGCGGCCGAGCTCCCCATGCAGGCCATCTGCCTGCTGCTCGGCGTGCCCGAGGGCGACCGCCATCTGCTGTTCGAGGCGGTCGAGCACATCTTCGACGTCCCCGACGAGAGCGACTTCCTGTCCATGACCCCGCCGCGCCAGGCCGCCGTCGACCACATGTACCGCTACGGCGCCGCATTGATAGAGGAGAAGCGGGCGCACCCGGGTGACGACATGCTCTCCGCGGTCATCCACGCCGAGCTACCCGACACGGAGCCGCCGCGCCTGAGCGAGGACGAGCTGTCCGCCTTCTTCTCGCTCCTCTTCTCCGCCGGCGCCGAGACCACCCGCAACGCCATCGCCGGAGCCATGCTCGCCTTCGTCGACTGGCCGGATCAGCTCGACGGACTGCGGACCGGTCGGATCCGGATGGACACGGCCGTCGAGGAGATCCTGCGCTGGACGACCCCCTCCCCCTCCAAGCGGCGCACGGCCACGGTCGACTGCGAGCTCGGGGGAAAGGCCATCCGCCCGGGTCAGAAGGTGGTGGTGTGGGAGGGGTCGGCCAACCGGGACGCCACGCGCTTCGTCGACCCGGACACGCTCGTGCTCGCACGTGACCCCAACCCGCACCTGGCCCTGGGGCACGGCGTCCACTTCTGCCTGGGTGCCCACCTGGCCAGGCTGGAGATCCGGGTGGCCCTCGAGGAGGTGCTGCGCACTGTCGGGTCGTTCAGCCTGGCGGCACCACCGGAGTGGACGCGCAGCAACCGCCACACCGGCATCCGGCATCTGGCGCTCCGGCTGCAGCGAACGGCGCCGTAGCCGGCTATCCGGGCACGCCCGCCACGAGCGGGCGATGCCGCTCCAACACGGCCAGCTCCTCGTCGCGGGGCCCCCGCTCCAACCCGGTCCGCGGGCCGAAGACCATGGTGGCGCGGTCGCCCGGGTCCCAGGCGGGCCACGCTCCGACACCGTCGTGAGCCGGTTCGCCGCTCCGGGCGAAGGCCAGCCAGGCGTCCTGCATCTGCTCCGACAGCCGCTGCACCTCGGGGCCGCTGCCGGAGAACACCTGCACCACCGGCTCGCGCACGGCGCCGAACACGAAGGGCAGCTCGAGCGCATGGCAAGCGCCGAGGATGCCGCCGAACGCGGGCGACTCCCACTCGAAGAGGTAGGCGAAGGCCCGACCGCCCCGGGCGCCGTGCGTGGCGGCCAGCTGGAGGCTGGGCCAGCGGAAGACCAGGTCAGAGCCTATGGCAACCCACAAGTCGCGGGACTCCACCGACTCCCGGCGCGCCAGACGGGCGGCCTGGTAGGTCTCGATGACCTCGGCCGGTGGCATGTCGGGCGCGGCGTTGGCCACCCAGCGCTCCACCCCGGCCGCGTCCATCTCCATCAACGCCGGGTTGCCGATGCCGAACAGCGTGAGCTCGTCGCGGTTGGTGCCGATCAGCAGATCGATCCCGACCGCAGAGCCCGTCGCCACCGCAGCCAGCGGGTTGGCCGGCAGGAACGCGCCGTCGACCACCGGCAGGTGCGGCAGCGGCACCAGGCCGGGGTCGGGACGACGCCGGCCCAACTCCTCGGTGGCCGCGACGAGATCACCCGCCGGCACCTTCTCCAACGACGCCCGGTCGCACGAGCCCAGCCCCAAGACGCCGGCCAGCCGATCGGCTGAACGCTCCGCCTCCGCCATGGTGTGCACGTGCACGCCGCCGCTCTGCACCACGGCCCGCCGGAAAAGACCGGCGGCCCGCGGCGTGCCCAGCAACATCGACACGCTGAAGCCGCCGGCCGATTCGCCGAAAATGGTCACGTTCTGCGGGTCCCCGCCGAACGCGGCGATGTTGTCGCGTACCCAGGTCAGCGCGGCCACCTGGTCCCAGATGCCCCAGCTGCCAGCCACGCCATCGGGACCAGCCAGGCCACGGTGGCCCAGGAAGCCGAGCGCACCGAGGCGGTAGTTGATCGTCACCACCACCACGTCCCCGCGGCGGACGAGCTCGCCACCCCGGTAGAGGAAGACCGAGCCACTGCCCGAGGTGAACCCGCCGCCGTGGATCCAGACCATGACCGGTCGGCCCGGCCGCGCCGAATCGTCCCGCAACTCGGGCGTCCATACGTTGAGCGACAGGCAGTCCTCGCTCTGCGGTTCCGACGATGCCGGGTCGGACGGGCTGGTGATGCCGGCGACCGGCGGCGGCTGCGGCGCGATCGGGCCGAAGGACGACGCGTCACGGACGCCGTCCCAGGCCTCATGTGGCTGAGGCGCGCGCCAGCGCAACGGGCCCACGGGTGGCCGGGCGTAGGGGATACCTGAGAACGACCAGAGTTCGCCGCGCCACACCCCGCGGAGCCGCCCCTGGGCGACCGACACGACTCCTTCCATTGCACGCACCCTACGAACGGGCGCCTGCCCGGTCAATCGGGAGCGCAAGGTGGAATCCACCCACGAACCCGGGTGGCAACCGAATGGCCACGCGAGCATGCCGAATTTGCCACCACGGAGCAATTACGCTTTGCCCGGTGGGTGCAGTGGATTGTCGGAACACTGCGCGGCGGAAGACGCGGGTCGCCCGGGCGGCCATGCTCGCCGGGCTCCTGGGCGCCTGCCTTGGCCCGCTCGTCGCGGGCGGCGTCGGTGCGGCCGATACGTCAACGACGCTCCCGGGCCCGGCACCCAACCAGTCGCAGATCAACGCGACCGAGTCGCAGGTCTCTCAGATCGAATCCACCCTGGCCCAGGAGGAGCAGCAGACGTCCATCCTCGACAACCGTTACGACACCGCCGTCCAGAACGTCCAGGACGCGCAGACCGCACTGGCCTCCCTCAACGCCGCCATGGTCCGCACGAAATCGGCCGTCGGCGTGGACAAGCGGCTGGTGACCAACGACGCCATCGAGGCCTACATCTACGGGACGCCTGAGTCGGGGTTCGCCTCCTACTTCAGCTCGTCGGCCAACGAGACGCTGGCGCGCAACCAGTACACCGATCAGATCGTCGGCGACCTACAGAAAGACGAGAGCGCCCTGCAGCGATCGGAGTCGAAGCTGACGGGCGAGGAGGCGCAGCAACAGACCGTCATCGCCACCGAGCAGACCCAAGCGGCTCAGGCCAAGTCGCTGGCGCAGGCCAACGAGCAAGAGGCGGCGGCGACCAACAACACGCTGAGCCAGGTCCAGGGCCAGCTGGCCCAGGAGGTCGCGCAGGCCGCCATTGAGGAGGCCCAGGAGGAGGAGGCGGCCGCGGCGAAAGCGGCCAGTGCCGCCGCGCAGCAGCAGGCCGCCGCAGCCGCCGCCACCGCCGCCACCGTGGCGGGTGCCGTCGGCGGCTCTGCGGACGCGGCGGCGGCCACCGACGCCGCCAACCAGGCGGCCGGCCCGGCGGCGTACCAGGGCCCCATCAGCGGCACCTCGCAAGGCGACTCGGAGCAGATGGCCGCCGTCCAGGCGGCGGTGTCACAGCTCGGCACCCCTTACGTGTTCGGCGGCGAGGAAGCCGGCGTGGGGTTCGACTGCTCGGGGCTGGTGCAGTGGGCCTGGGGCCAGGCCGGCGTCACCATCCCACGGACGACCGAAACGCAGTGGCCGGCGCTCCCGCACGTGTCCCTGGACGCCCTCGAGCCGGGTGACCTGCTCTTTTACTACAACCTCGACGGCGACGACCAGGTCGACCACGTCGTCATGTACACGGGCTCCGGCCCGTACGGGACCGCCACCGTGATCCAGGCGCCCTTCACGGGATCCACCGTCTCGTACTCACCCATCTTCACGGAAGGCCTCATCGGAGCGGCCCGTCCGTGAGGTAACCCACCTCTCGTTGGTGGAGATGCGGTCCCGGGCCGCGCCAGGGAATCTCCGCCGGCGGGGTCGGTACCATGGATCGATGGCCAGCGGGCGCACGGTAGTGGGCGAGAAGAACCGTTCGACGGCCATCGTCCCCATCCGGATGACAGCCGAGGATCCCGACGAGCTGGAGGATCCGCGCTTGTCCGACGTCGATGAATGGGGTCGATCCGAGCGAACCCGTGCCGTGGTCCGAGCCCTGTACGACCCCATCTACTCCAGGTGGTTCCGCACCGAGTGGGCAGGGCTCGAGAAGATCCCCGCCGAGGGCGGCGCCCTGCTCGTCGCCAACCACGCCGGCGCCATTCCTTCCGATGCGCCCGTGATCATGCACGGGGTCGAGAAGGAGCTGGAGCGACCCGTCTACGGGTTGGCCGACTACTTCTTCCGCACCGTGCCGGTGGTCGGCACCCTGTGGGCCCGTGCCGGCGGCGTGTCCGCCCGGCCGGCCAACGCCTACCGGCTGCTGCGGGAGCAGAGCCAGCTGGCGCTCGTGTTCCCGGAGGGCACCAAGGGTCCGTCGAAGTCCTACACCGACCGCTACCGGCTGCGTCGCTTCGGGCGCGGCGGCTTCGTCGAGATCGCCATGCGGGCCGGCGTCCCCGTCATCCCCATCGCAGTCGTGGGGTCCGAAGAGGCCATGCCGGTCGTCTTCCGCCTGCCGGCGGTGGCTCGAGCGCTCGGGGTCCCCTACGCGCCGATCACGGCCAACCTGCTCGCGATGGGGCCCCTCGGCGTCGTGATGCCCTTCCCGGCCAAGTTCAAGCTGCGCGTCCTCGACCCGGTCGCGTTCGACGTGCCGGCCGACCAGGATCGCTACTCCAAGAGCCGCATCATGGAGGAGTCCGAGCGCATCCGGACCCAACTCCAAGACGCCGTCTACGACATGCTGCGCGACCGGCGGAGCATCTGGTTCGGGTGACGGCCTGATGGTCAAGCGTGTCCTCGTCACGGGTGCCGACACCTTCTGGGGCGGCCGGATGATCCAGGCCCTCGAATCCGATCCCACCATCGACGTCATCCTCGGGATCGGCACGCACGCACCATCGGTCCCATTCGAGCGTGCGGAGTTCGTCCGGTCCGACCAGAACTACTCCATCCTGAATCGCATCGTGAAGGCGACACAGGTGGACACCATCCTCCACACGTTCATGATCACGAACTCGTCCACCGTGCCCCGGCGCGCCATGCACGAGATCAACGTGATCGGGACGATGAACCTGCTGGCCGCGGCCGGAGCAGCGGGCTCGTCCGTCCGCCACATCGTGGTCAAGTCGTCCACGCTGGTCTACGGCTCGGCGGCCAGCGATCCGAACACCTTCGCCGAGGACACAGCCGCGCACGAGCCCGGTGAAGAACGCCGTCGAGCGCGCCCTGGTCGAGGCAGAGGCCTTCGTCCGGGACTTCTCGGAGGACAATCCGGGCACCAAGGTGACCGTGTTGCGCTTCGCCAACGTGCTCGGCACCCACCTCTCGACTCCCATCAGTCGCAACCTGTCCCGACCGGTGTGCCCGGCCATCTTCGGCTTCGACCCGCTCCTGCAGTTCGTGGAGGAGGACGACGTGGTGCGCGCCCTGGTGCACGTCACCCGGGGGGCATCCCCGGCCTCTACAACGTGGCGGGGGACGGGCGGCTCCCGTGGAGCGAGGTGGCCGCCATCTGCGGCACCCGGCTGGTACCCATCTCGCCCTACAGCGTGCTCAAGATCCGCCCGGTCGCTCGGCTGTTCGACCTGCCGGCCGAGTTGGAGGACCTGCTGCGCTACGGCCGGGGCGTCGACACCCGCAGGTTCGCGGCCACGGGGTTCACCTACAACGCGACCAGCGCCGGAGCCGTGCGGACCTTCATCCGGGCCCAGCGCCTGCGCCGACAGTCGGGCCGACAGCCAATGTCGTACACCTACGAGCACGACGTCGAGCAGTTCTTCCGCCACTCACCGTCGGTCATGAGTCAGAGCGAGGCGTAGGCCGTCAGCCCCCGACCCACTCCGCGACCAGCTCCGCCTCGCGGACGGCCCACTCCTCGGAGGTGATGGCGTAGCGCACGTGGTCCTCCCAGACGCCGTCGATCTCGAGGAAGCGTTGCGCGATGCCTTCCTCCCGGATGCCCAACTTCTCGACCACCCGGCGGCTGGCCACGTTGCGCGGGATGATGGAGATCTCGACCCGGTGCAGCGAGATGGCCTCGAAGGCGAAGCGCAACGTCACGACCACGGCCTCGGGCACCAGCCCGCGGCCGGCCAGGGCCTCGTCGATCCAGTACCCGATGAACCCGCTCTGGAACGGCCCCCGCTGGATGGACGAGAGGGTCACCTCGCCGGCAAAGCGCTCACCCACGAAGATGCCGAAGCCGTAGCCGGTGCCCAGGTGCCGCTCGCGCTCGCGGATGCCGCAGCGCGCCGCGAAGCTCGGCCGGTCCTCCGAAGGAATGGGCGCCCCTTTGGGGCGGGGCTCCCAACGAAGCAGCCAGTCGGCGCACCGCGTCCGCACCTCGTGCCAGGAGGAGAAGTCGTCCTCGGTCAGCGAGCGGAGGAGCACCCGCTTTCCCCGCAGCTCCAACGGTGCGTGGCGGACCGTTCGGGCGGCGCTCACCGTCCCAGCACCTCCGCCAGGGCGCCCGAGCAGCGCAAACACGTTGCGACGGCGGGCCGTGTGCCCCATGCAGCCGATACGCCAGATCTGCCCGGACAGCTGCCCGGCCCCGGCGCCGATCTCGATCCCGTAGACCGACAACAGCTGGTGCCGGCACGCGGCGTCATCGACGCCGGCGGGGATCCTGACCGTCGTCAATTGGGGCAACCGGTGATCGGCGCCCACCAAGAGCTCGAGACCGAGCTCGACCAGGCCCTCGGACAAGAGCTGACCGCAGTCGGCGTGGCGTTTCTGGACGGCAGAGAGCCCCTCGTCGAGCACTGCCCCGAGGCCGGCGTGGAGCGCGGCCACCATGGCCACGGGCGCCGTGTGGTGGTAGACCCGGCCACTCCCCGACTCGTCGTTCACGTAGCGCGCCAGCAGGTTGAGGTCGAGGTACCAGCTGGTGGGACGCTCGACCAATCGCTCCAGCGCGCGCGCCGACACCGTGAGGGGGGCCAGACCGGGCGGGACTCCCAAGCACTTCTGGGTCCCGCTGTAGGCGATGTCCACGCCCCAGTCGTCCACGGCGACCTCTATTCCGCCGAGCGAGGTCACCGTGTCCACCAGCAGGAGCGCGTCTCCCTTGCCGGCCCCGATCGGCTCGATGTCGTTGCGCACGCCGGTGGACGTCTCGGCGTGCACGACGGCGATGATGGACGGGGCGCGGTGCGCGGACAGGAGGCGCTCGGCGGGGATCGGCTCACCCCAGGTCGCATCGACCCGCACGACCTGGCCCCCGTGGCGCGCCGCCACCTCGCACATCCGTTCGCCGAAGACGCCGTTGACACCGACCACCACGACGTCGCCCGGCCGCACGAAGTTGACGAAGGACGCTTCCATTCCGGCCGAGCCCGTCCCGCTGACCGGGAGGGTCAGCGCGTTGGACGTCCCGAACACCTGGCGCAGGCGGTCGTTCGTGCTGTCGAGGAGCCGCAGGAACTCCGGGTCGAGGTGCCCGAGGACGGGTCCGGCGAGCGCCATGGTGACCGCCGGGTAGGGGTTCGACGGCCCGGGACCCATCAGAAGGCGGTCGGAGATCGGCACGGGCGCATCGTGACAGGTCCGTGCTCACCTGTGCCAACGCGCCGGGCGGCGCTTCAGGTGTCCGGTAGATTGCCAGTGTGGAACGGGAGCTCTTCGCCCCGAGGGAGCTCCCCCCGCTTCCCCCCGACGTGGCGCAGGATCCCCAGCCCTATTCGGAGTGGGTCGTCCGGCGTGAGGCGCAGCGCACCCGCGGGCGGCGCCCGGCCACCCGCACTGCGCTCGGTCTGCTCATGCTGGCCGGCGACGCGCCGGCGGCGGCCGTGGCCAGTTCGCTGCGCAGCCTGCGCGTCCAGACGACGCATCGTTGGACACTCACCCTGGCCGCGCCCGCGCCGCGCCGCGACGACCTGGCGGCGCTCGTCCGGTCCGTCCTGGGCTGGCGGGCCCGACGCCGCGTGGACTGGCTCCTCGCCACGCCGGAGACGGCCCTGCCCGACCTGCTCGTCCAGGGATTGCGGGCGCAGCCGAACGCAACTGCGCTCGTGTTCCCTGGCGACGTCTGGGCCCCCGATGCCGTGGCCCGGCTGGCCGCGGCCGTCACGCCGACCGGCGTGGTCTACGCCGACGAGGACACGAGGCGCGACGACGGCAGCCACGACCTGCCGCGTCTCAAGCCCGACTACTCGCCCGACTTCCTGCTGTCCAGCGCCTACGTGGGACGCCCGTTGGCCATCGGGTCCACCCTCCTGCGTGACGTGCCCGAGTTGGCGGCAACCGACCTGGCGACCCTGGAGCACGAGTGCGCGCTCGATGTGTGCGCCGCGCGCCTCGTCGGTGGTCCACCTCCCCGAGGTCCTCTGCCATCGCAGCCCCCCAGCGGCCGGAATCGCGCTCGGGAGCGCACGTCGAGCGCACGCTGCGGCGCAGACAAGACCGGGCCACGGTCGAGCCCGGCGGAGCCCCGGGCACCTGGCATGTCAGGCGTGCCGTGACGGCCACCACGTCGGTGAGCGTGCTGATTCCCTTCCGCGACGAGCCGAGGTTCCTGCGCGCCTGCGTCGACTCCGTCACGATCACCACGCGGGACTGCGATGTCGAGTTCGTCCTCGTCGACAACGGGTCGTCAGAGCCCGAGACCCTCACCCTGGTGGAGCGCCTGGTCGGACGCACCGACGTCCGCCTCCTCCGCGACCCCCGCCCCTTCAACTGGGCCGCGCTGAGCAACGCCGCGGCCGGGCTGGCAAGTGGTGACGTCCTGCTCTTCTTGAACAACGACATCGAAGCCCATCGGCCCGGCTGGCTGGCCGCGCTGTGCGCCCACGCGCTCCGGCCCGACGTGGCGGCGGTAGGTGCCCGGCTCCTCTATCCCGACCGGCGGCTGCAGCACTGCGGCATCGTGGTGGGCATGACCGGAGCGGCCGGCCATCCCCTGGTCGGGTTGGCCGAAGACGACCCGGGTTACCTCAGCCTGGCCGCGACGACGCGGGAGTGCTCCGCGGTGACCGGGGCGTGCCTGGCCACGCGTCGAGACGTGTTCGTCGAGCTCGGCGGCTTCGACGAGTCGCTCGGCGTCGATCTCAACGACGTCGACTACTGCCTGCGCGCCCGGGCGCAGGGGTACCGGACTGTCTACGAGCCTCGGGCGGAGCTGATCCACCACGAGTCACCGAGCCGCGGCACGGCCGGCGGGGTCGGCGACATCGTCCGATTCCTCGAGCGGTGGGGGGACTACATCGCCGAGGGGGACCGCTACTTCAACGCCCACCTCACGCGCCGCGACCAATCCTGTCGCCTGGCCCGAGACGACGAAGAGGAGGCCTGGAACCGATGGTACGCGACGGTCACGGCGGGATGACCGAGACGCGCCGGCTCGAGCTGCAGACCTGCGTGATCAGCACCCACTGGCGCCGGCGCACGAGTGAGGCCTCCTTCGTCATCCGGTCCCTCGCCGGGGCGGCCTCCCGGAGCGGGCCCGTGTCCGTATTCGTCCCGGGTCACGCGGGGGAAGCCGATGGGGCCTTCGACCTGCAGGGGCTGGGCGAGCCACCCCGTTGGCCGGCCCCGCACCCGCCCGAGGGCCCGGTTCTGGTCGACGATCTCACCGAGGAGATCGTCGCGCTGCTGTTGACGTTGCGGCCCCGGTCCGTCGGCTACCTCTTGGGCGACGGCGGCGAACGGCCGTGGCAGCTGCTCTCCATCGCGGGCGACCCGGGTCTCGGCGTGTACGTCCCGATCAACCCGCTGGCGGCCGAGCATCGGCACCACGGCTTCGGGTTCACGGGCTATCACCTGGTGCTGTCGGGCCGGTCGGAGCCGCACGACGCGCCCCCGGCCGAGGTGGCCGGGCTCAGCGCGGCCTTTCCCGACGACGACGTCGTCGTGGTGGAACACGCGGTGGCCTCGGCCTGGCGGGCCGGCACCCTCCGGGGCCAGGTTCCGGTTGACACCCGCATGGACTTGTGGCGCTTGGTGGCCCACGCCAACCATTGCATCGACTTGGCCCCGGGGCCGATCGTGGCACGTGAGTGCGTCGAGGCGGTGCGCTTCGGGACGCCGGTCGTCGTGCCTGCCGACTCGGGGCCCGCCGAATCGCTGGCTGACGCGTGCGGGGGCTACGCCTATGGCGGTACGAGTGAGCTGATCGACGCCGCCAGAAGCCTGAAGGACGGCGCGACGAGGGCCGCGGCATCGCAACAGGGCGTGCGCTTCGCCGACCGGCACTACGGCGACCCGGAGCTCACCGTGGTTTCGCTGGCCCGGATGCCGGAGGAAGCCTGACCCGTCGACCAGACCATCACGCCACCTTCGTCACGATACGGACCGAGCAGTCGATTGAACAACCTCTCCGCACACGGTGCTCCCGTGATCCCGGGTACCACGACCACGGCACCCGTCCCGAGACGCCGTAGATCGGCGAGGATCTGCTGATCCGTGACCGGGATTGGCACCGCGATCATGCAGGCCGTCATGGCGTCCAGCGCGGCAGAAGAGCCCGGATAGAAAGATGCCGCGCCCGATGAAGCGGCGAAGACAGCATAGCCACCGGGCATGCGGAACGTGAGTCCGGACATGGCCTGCCAGAGCATGGGCGACGCGTCGGTCGGACTGGCACTGGGATCGACCACGACGGTGGTGCCGACAGGAAGGTGCCGGGCCGCCCCGCTGAACCATGCTGGCACGGCGGCGGAGGCGGCGGCATAGGGCCAGGCTGGGACGAGCGGAAAGAGCACGCCGGCCGCGATGAGTCCACAGATTGCCGCGGCTCGACCCCTAACCCTCGAGCGCGTGGCGTCATAGACATGATCGAGGATGAGTGCCAGGAGAAGTGCGGCGAACAGCCAGAAGAACGCGACGTACCGTGACGCGGCTGAGCTATCAAGCAGGGGGAGGTGTGCAAGCACGATGAACGGTAATGGGATCCCTGTTCTATGCCCGTCGAGGTGCAGGTACGAGCCCATCGACAACACCATGGCGACAGCGGCCATGAGGCCGCAGAAGAGGGCAAATCGCCTACGGCGGAGCACGCACACACCGGCAATCAGCACGACCAGGAGGGGAAGGCCGACGTAGGTTCCATTCTCGGACGCGGCATCGAAGACGACGGACCAGTTCGGTGTTCGGACGGCCACGTAGGAATCGCCTCGCGAAGCCTGGCCGAAGGTGAAGTGCTGGTTGCTTGTCGGAACGATGAGGCCAAGCGGGTCGCTCGAAATACCCGCCAGGGCGGCCGGCGTCTGGGCCGGGCCAGTGATGTGTTCCGGACCCCGTAACGCCACCCAGGCGCCGTAACCACCCCCGAGGACGCCGACAAGGACCGCGACCAGTCCCAATCTCATGGCGCTTCACGCGGTCAACGCCGAGGTGACGCAGCCCCAGCAGCACTCCGATGCAGAGGGCAATCAGAGCAAGCACGACCATGGAGGCGAACATCTCTGTCGATATGTAGAACTGCAGTACGAAGCATGCTCCGATCGCGAGCCCGTCGCGGAGCCAAGGTCGATAGCCAGTCCGCACGAAATGGTGAACAACCAGTACGACCAGCGGCGGCACCACGCCGAACATGAAGATGAGGTGGTCTGAGGCCTCGGCCACAAAGAAGGGTGAGAACCCGTACAGCAGGCCTCCGACGAATGCGGCAGGCCACCAGCTCACGAACCGCCGAGCCATGAGGAAGAAGGCCATTGCCGACATGGCGAACCCGAGGCCGACGAGGGCGTTGAAGGTGGCAATCGGCCCGAAGATCTCCGTGACAGGAAGGCCCAGGACGCCAAGAAGCGGCATCGTCGCGTTGTCCATGAGGTTGATGCCGAACGGCGCGTTCAGCCAACCGTTGGCCAAAGGGTTGACCCCATGCAGAATCGCGGCCGGTGTCTGGGCGATGAACCAGATCTGTTCGGTTATATCCTGACCGCCCGACGTCTGAACCGAATGTGAGAACCCGTGCAACCACACATTGCGATTTGCCAGAAAAGCAAGGAAGACATAGACGGCAAGACTGAAAGCGAGGCCGGGCCAGCGCGACATTCCGAAATGCGCGCCGCCTGAGCCCGCAACACTCGACGGTGCTTCGTCCTTCGCTGGGGGATTCGCTAGGCAGGCCGCAGGTTCGTGGAGCGTGTCGCTCACCCGTTACCTCCCGGTCCCGCGCGGGGACCGAGATCACGCACCCGCGGGCGGTGCGGGCGTGGCGTGCGGCTCGGGCCTGGTCATCTGCGCGAACAGTACCAGTTGCATTTTCGAGTCCTCGTGCATGTCGGGCGCCGGGCGCGGTCCGCTCCCGGCGCCGACCTGAGGTCCGCCGGTGATGGCGCATCGGGCGAGTTCACTCGGCGCCATGGTGATCGCCTGCGGTGCGGCCCCTCCCCGAAGGCGATCACCGGCGCGGGCTAGGATGTCGACGGAAGTGACGGACGGCTCGGCTGCGACACGGGCACGGGCGCATCTCGCCACGGAACAACCAGGTCAGAGTCGCTTTTCCGCCATCGTGAACATTCCAATGAGCCCCGCCCCCCGAACGTGACGACGGAGCACGCCGGGTCGTCAGCGGCCGATGTCCCAGCCGAGTCCACGGCGGGTCTGCGACACGACGTTGCGATGTACGACGAGTTCCTGCAACTCGAGCCGCGGTCGGGCTCCGAGAATGGAACCTACGAGTTCTCCCGGCTCTTGTCCTGGCTCATCGCGACCGTCCGCCCCTCCCTCACCGTCGAGCTCGGCCCGGGGCGCACCGAGCCCATGGAATGGACGGTCGACGCGTCGGCCGGCGGTGACGCCTTAGGGCAATGGTCTCGCGGGTCGGCCCAGGCGCACGGAGGTCGCACCGAGGGCTTCGAGTCGGAGGCTCACGCCCTGGCCGTGCTGGCCGGTGGCAAGACAGTCGATCTCCTTCACATCTCGCTGCTCGATCTCGACGACGCGGGACAACCCGACCTTGACGCGTGGTCCGAGCTCATGGGACCGGGCTCGGCGATCGTCGTGACGTCGGTCGCGGCCAACAGGTCGTCGCTTTTCGCCAAGGCGACACAGCTCGTAGCGGACCGCTACCCCTCGGTCAGGGTCCCGCTGGGACTTACCGCGGAGGCGCTCGTGGCCCAGGTGCCCTCGGACGGCGCGGCTCCCGCCGTGGAGCTGCTCCGCAACGTCCCGTCGGCGGTCGGCAACCTGCTCGCCCTGGCGCAGTCCGAGCCGTTGGCGCTCCTCGGCGAGGAGCCTTCCGCGCTGGCGGTGCAAGCCGTCCTCGGCCAACTTCTCGAACGCCACGAGAAGGAACGAGAGGTCTTTGTGTCGGCTCTGCGGGCCTACAAGGAGCTGACGGCCCACCTGTCGGCGGAGCTGGCCGATGCCCGCGACCAGTTGGCCACGCAGGTCGACGCGGCTCGGGTCGAACGCGAACGCCTCCTGCAGGAATTCCTGGACCGGCTCGACGTCCTGTCCGCCAAGATCTCTACCTCGGCGGCCAAGTACACAGCCGAGCTCGAAGACAAGGAACGCGTGCTGGAGGAGCGCCAACAGCAGGTCCTGGCCTACGCCGGGCAGGCGGCCACGGCCCGGAGCGTGATCGACGATATCTACACCTCCAGCTCCTGGCGCGCTACGGCACCCCTCAGGATCATGTCGCGCCTCATGGCCCGTCGCCGTCCGCCGGTTCCCGAGAACTAACCCGAGCGAGCTCCGTGGCTCCGGCAGTGGACCCGTTCGACGACAACGTCTCGGTCATCATCCTGAACTACAACCAGGCCGAGACCACCGTCGAGTGCCTCGACGCGCTCGAGCGCGCCAAGAGTTCCCTGGTCAAGCAGATCATCGTGGTCGACAACGGGTCTGACCATGAGCAGTTGGTCATCCTCAGGCGCCGGCACCGGCGGGGCGGCTTCGAACTGGTGGAGGTGGGAGTCAACCGATTCTTCGGTGAAGGCAACAACATCGGCGTGGACTTCGCCACAGGCGACTACATCGTGTTCCTCAACAACGATGCCTTCGTCCAGGAGGGAACGATCGACACGTTGGCGTCCACGATGCGTGACGATCCCACGGTGGCTGCCGTCGGACCCATGTTCCTCTACCCCGACGGACACGTCCAAGAGGTCGGTGGCGTCGCCCTGCCCACGGGGGATGTCGTGCAGATCGGTAAGGGCACGGTCTGGGGCCCGGACCATTTCGACACTCCCTGCGTCGTGGACTACTGCTCCGCGGCCTGCCTGATGATGCGACGCTCGGACTTCCTCAAGGTGGGGGGATTCGGATTCGAGTGGGAGCCGGCGTACTACGAGGACACGGATCTCTGTCTGAACCTGCAGACGCAGTGCGGCAAGGTCATGGTGAACCCCTTGGCCCGCGTGGTCCACATAGAAAGCAAGACGACGTCGGACAGCCGACTCAAGTTGGAGGATATCTCGGAGATCAACCGGGCCCGATTCGTCAAGAAATGGGGTCCCTGGCTCGAAGCCCGGCACACGGCCGGGGTGGCCCAGGGCACCCGCCAGGCTCCAGTACGGGCACGCGTGCCCGAGACAACCGGCCAGTCCGGCCAACTCGTCGTGTACTCGCCGTATCCGCTCACGCCTGGTGGTGGAGAGCGACTGCTGTTCGAAGTGGCCTCACACTTCTCGACGCTCGTCGGGCCGCCCAACGTCGTTCTGGCCACCCCCTATCGGTACAGCTCGACTCGGACGCGTCAGCTCGAAGCAACCTTCGGGTTCGAGGACGTGATCGGATCAACCTCTCCTCTCGACGAGCTCGATCCAGACGACTGCCTGTTCTCCCTCGTCATCGGCAATGCCGTCGTGCCTCCCATCGAGGCCTTCGGCGCCAGGAGCGCGTACCACATCCAGTTCCCCTTCTGGGTGTCCGACGCCCTGATCGAGGCGCGCCGCGACTGGCTGGGGGGGTACGACGAGATCTGGGTCTACTCGGAGTTTGTCCGGCGCAACGTCAACGGGCTTCTCCGCCACTACGAGATCCATGCACCGCCGATCCGGCTCATCGACGCGCACGCCGTGTGGTCCGACGCCTCAGCTGGCCTGCCCTGGCCACAACGCCGCACCATCCTTTCCGTTGGTCGCTTCTTTGCCGGCGGTCATAACAAGCGCCAGGATGTCGTCATTGAGGCGTTCCGGCGCATCGTCGAGAAAGGTGACGCCGACGACCTCGAGCTGGCCTTGGCCGGTTCCATCCACCCCAGTCCGGAGGGGAGAAGGCGCCTCCACGAGCTGCAGCGGATGGTGGAGGGGCTGAACGCAACGTTCTACCCGAACATCGGGCGCGCCGACCTGGCCGCGCTCTACGAGCGGTCGGCTGTCCTGATCCACGCTGCCGGATTCGGAGTCGATGCGGACGAATTCCCGGAGCGGCTCGAGCACTTCGGCATCACGCCGATCGAAGCGGCCAGTTTCGGCTGCATCCCGGTGGTGTACGGCGCCGGCGGGCCAAAGGAGGTCGTGCACCGGCTCGGTGCCGACACCGCGTTCTCGACCACCGAAGAGTGCGTCGCCATCGTGACCGGATTGCTGCGCGACCCCGAACGCGCCACCGCCCTCAGTGCACACATCCGCCAGAGCTGCCAGGCGTACTCGGCCAAGGCCTATTTCGAGGGGATCGACCGTTCCCTGCTCGACCTGGGTGTGCTCTAGCGGGCACCGTCACGAGCCGCGCCGACCCAAAAGGGTGCTGAGCCGCCGCAGGGGGCAGCCAGGCGGTAGGACGA
Source organism: uncultured Acidimicrobiaceae bacterium (assembly GCA_963807775.1). Classification (GTDB taxonomy): domain Bacteria; phylum Actinomycetota; class Acidimicrobiia; order Acidimicrobiales; family RAAP-2; genus Bog-473. The sequence continues at coordinate 372,669 of CAWECY010000003.1, forward strand.
CGAGTTCAGAATCTCCCGGTACTGCTGCTGGCTCCCTTCGAGGGCCGCCCTCAGAGCGTCGGTCGCCGTCCCGTACTCCTCGGCCCGCGCCGCGGCCGCCTTGAGCTCCGACTCCAGCTGCGCAATCTGCTCCGCCAGCTCGGCGGCGCGTGCGGTCCACGCCTCCACCTCGACGTCGAGACGGTGGCGCTCCTCCGTGTAGGCTTCGTACTGCTCTGCGGCGCGTGTGGTCAGCTCGGCCAGTTGCTCTTCGAGCTTCCGGTTCTCGACGACCAGCTCCTGCACGCGGTCGACCATCTCGTCCAGCCGGCCGGCCATCTCCGTCACGGCCTGTGCGCCGTTGTCAACGACGGACTTCATGACGAACTGATACGTCTCGAACTCGTCGTCCAGGCGGACCTCGTCGATGACCGCCTGCGGAAAGTCTTCCCGCCTGAGTCCGATTTCGGTCTGGAACAGACCCATGACGACACGCCGAGTGTCGACCACCACCAGGCCCGCCTCCTTCAGGAGCTCCCGAATGGTCTCCAGGGTGAAGAATCGGACGTGAGTCCGGTCGAGCAATCCCGTCTCGCGGTAGTGGAACGATCCGTGGAGCAGCGCCAGCCGGACATCCCCGTGCGCCACGTTGGGTAGGGAGGTCACGATGAAACCCGATGGCTTGAGCTTGCGCTTGGCGATGCGCAGCACGGCCAACGGGTCGCTGAGATGCTCGAGCACATCGCCGAACGTCACGACGTCGAACGTCTGGTCATCGACCGCTTCCCAGACGTCCCGGTCGTTCGCGTTCCCTATGACGATCCGCTCGGCGAACGGCTCGGCCAGTTTCGCCGCCTTCGGGTCCAGTTCCATCCCGACGACGGTGCAGCCCCGTTCCGCCAGCACTTTTGTGAAGTATCCGGTGGCGCAGCCGACTTCGAGCACCGACTTGTTGTGCCCGATCATCTGCAGTGCGAAGGCGTGCGTGTTGTTCTCGGCATCGGGATCGACCGTCAGGTCATAGACAAACGCCATTTCAATGCCTTCTCTCGTCGATCCGCTGCAGGGCGCAGCGCGATCCTCGACGCCGTATTCAGGGCATTTTACCTACGGCGTCCCGATGGACCGTCCGGGCACGCCGGTTACACGGTCAGGAGGGACATGACCAGGCCGTCGAGGATGTCGGCTTCGGAGACCATGCAGTCGCGACAGCCGAACCGCCGCATCGCCTGGCGGAGTACGAGCGTCCCGCCGAAGATGACATCCTCGCGGCCCTCTGGTATTCCCGGCCGGGCCGCCCGTTCGGCCGCTGTCTCGCGGCCGAGGACGTCACACCACCGCTCGACCGCCGGACCCGTCAACACGAAGTGATGGATCCGATCGCGGTCGTACTCGTCCAGGTCCAGTTCCAGCGACGCCAGCGTCGAGACGGTGCCGGCCAGGCCGATCAACCGGACGCCGGGCGGCATCTCCCCCATCACCCCGATGACCTCCTCGGCACCGCCGAGCGCGGTGCCAATGGCGACGACGGCGTCGGCCACCTGCCCCGGTGTCGGGGGGTCGCTGCGGAGATATCGCTCGGTGAGTCGGACGCAGCCGATGTCCAACGACACCGAACGCACGCCGTCGGCGATGTTCGACACCAGCTCGGTGGAACCGCCCCCGATGTCGATGACAAGGGTCGGAGCCTCGGGCAGCCCGGCCGTCGCTCCGGCGTAGGACAATCGCCCTTCCTCCTCCCCGCTCAACAGCTCGGGGTCCACCCTCGTCACCTGGGCAGCGGCCCCGAGGAAGTCCCCTCCGTTGACGGCGTCACGGACGGCCGACGTGGCGGCCAGCCGCGCCCGTCGCACGCCGAGACGGTCCATGACCAGCCTGAACTCGCGCAGAGCGTCCAGCGTCCGCTCGACGGCGTCGGGTCGCAGCCGGTGGTTGGCGTCCACACCTTGCCCGAGCCGGGTGATCCGCATCTGGCGTGCCAGGGCGCGGCCGGAACCGTCTGTCACCAACAAGCGGGTGGAGTTGGTCCCGCAGTCGAGCGCGGCGACCGCGCCGTCATGGCTCACCCGTGTGGCCTAGCACACCGCGAGAACGCGGCTCACCCGTGGGGGCGGGCCAGCCCGAGCCGGGCGGCCGCCCACGCGCCGACCGGATCGTCGCCCCCGGCCAGCCACCAAGCCAGGTGCGCATGCAGGCATTTGACGCCCTGGCGCGTCCCCCCGACACCGCCACTCGGCCTGGGACCGGTCCAACCCGGAGGGATCAGGTCGTCACGCTCCACGGCGTAGCGACGGTGGCTCTCGGCCAATTCGGTCGGATCGACCTCGCGCTCGGCCTGGCGCACGCCTCCGCGGGCTTCCAGGCGGCCCACCTCGGCCCGCAGGTCCGGGTCGACCAGCCAATAGCGGGTCGGCATGGGAGTCCCGTCGTCGAGGAAGGGCGCGTTGGCGATCACTATGGGCATGCCGTCGTCTCGGCGCAGCACCACCGCGAAGGCGCCACCGGGGTTTCGTCCGAGGAGGCGGGCGACGGCCTCCTCGTCGCCGGCTCCGGCGCGGCCACCCACCGCCACGGGGATCAGCGCCAGAACTCGAGCGAGTGCAGCACGCGGGACACGAACCCCGGGCTCGATCCAGATGGGACCGCGGGCGCCCGCTTCCCGTGCGCCGGGGCCGGTGTGGTGGTCGTCGTCACCGCCCCGGGCGGGAGCTCGGCCGTCGCCGACGGCGCCACCGGATCGGCCGAGCCCGGGTCGCCGGCGTACGGCGTTCCGGCCGCCGCCGAACCGGTAGGGGGGAGCACCTCGTAGGCCTGTTGGTCGGGGCTCACCAGTTGGTACTGCTCGCGCGCGATGCGCCCGATCTCGCTGTTGTCACTCAGATTCTTCTGCTCCTGGGCCAGGGCCTGGTCCTGGGCGTGCAGGGTGGCCAGCTGGTTCGCGGTGCCGGTCAGACTCGATCGCTGGCTGAGGAGCGAGCCCGCCGGGAACCAGGCGAACAGCACGACGGCGGACACCACCAGGGCGCCCAGCAGGACGAGGCGCGAGCGCGCCGCGCCGACGACTGCTTTGGATCCGCCTTTCCGCTTCGGCCGCGCCGCTCGCCTAGCGCGCGCCGAACCCGCGTGCCCCCTGCTCCCGACAGCGCGGCGCCTCCGGGGAAGGAGGCGGACACTCCCAGGTCCTCCTCTATCCGGAGGAGCTGGTTGTACTTGGCCACGCGATCGGAGCGGGCCGGCGCGCCGGTCTTGATCTGCCCGGCGTTGAGCGCCACCACGAGGTCGGCGATGGTCGTGTCCTCGGTCTCGCCCGACCGATGCGAGATCACCGTGGCATAGGAGGAGCGATTGGCCAGCGCCACCGTCTCGAGCGTCTCGGTGAGAGTGCCGATCTGGTTGAGCTTGACCAGAATGGCGTTGGCCACGCCGGCGCGGATCCCCTGTTCCAAGATTTCGGCGTTGGTGACGAACACGTCGTCACCGACCAGCTGGATCCGGTCACCGAGCGATGCCGTGTGGGCACGCCAGCCGTCCCAGTCCTCCTCGGCCATCCCGTCTTCGATGGACACGATGGGATAGCGGTCAACCAGGTCGACCCAGTAGTCGGCCAGTTCGGCCGGTAACAGCTTGCGCCCCTCGCCCGCCAGCACGTAGGTGCCGTCGTCCCACAGCTCGCTGGTGGCCGGGTCGAGCGCCAGGGCGATCTCGTCGCCTGGAGCCCGTCCCGCCAGTTCGATCGCCTCCATGAGGAGCTTCACCGCGTCCTCGTTCTCCGGCAGGTCGGGCGCGAAGCCACCTTCGTCACCCACGGCAGTGGACAACCCGCGCTCGGCCAGCACCGAGCGCAGCACGTGATACGTCTCGGCGCCCCATCGCAGGGCCTCGCTGAAGGACGCCGCTCCCACCGGCATCAGCATGAACTCCTGGAAGTCGATCGTGTTCTTGGCGTGGGCGCCACCGTTGAGGACGTTGAGCATCGGCACCGGCAGCGCATGGGCACCGGCACCGCCGATGGAGCGGTAGAGCGGGATCTCCAGGTCGTCTGCCAGGGCCTTGGCGCTGGCCAGGGACACCGCCAGCATGGCGTTCGCCCCGAGCCGCCCCTTGTCGGGCGTCCCGTCCAGATCGATGAGCGCGTGGTCCACGGCACGCTGGTCGAGCGCGTCCAAACCTCGAACTGCCTCTGCGATCTCGCCGTTGACGTTGGCCACCGCCCGCAGCACGCCCTTGCCGCCGTAGCGCGGGCCACCGTCACGAAGCTCCACAGCCTCGCGGATGCCTGTCGACGCGCCCGAAGGAACAATGGCGCGACCTTGAGCACCGGAGTCGAGGAGCACCTCCGCCTCGACGGTCGGGTTGCCGCGGGAGTCAAGGACCTCGCGCCCGATCACGTGCTCAATGGTGCTCACGACATCACTCCTTGGGCGTCCGCCCTGGTGGGACACCGGTGCACCAGGTTAGCGGTTGCCTCACTCCCCTTCGGGGACGCCCTCCGCCGCAACGATCTCGTCGCGCAGCGTCAACGCGCGGTCACGCAGCGCCTGTTCCGCGTCGACGCCGAGGCGCAGCGCCAGGCCGGTCATGACGAAGAGACACTCGCCCACTACCCGGCGCCACTCGTCCGCATCCTCCGACAGCGGCTCGTCGGGACCCGGTGTCACGGCCGCGGCGGTGCGGGCCAGCGCTTCGAGGCCGATCACCGTCGCGGTCACGTCGGACGTGTCGGGATCCATCCCGATCGAGCGCGCCTTGCGCGCCAGCTTGCCCGTCAGCATGAGCGCAGGCAGCCCGGTCGGGATCCCTTCGGTCACGCTGTGCCGCCCTTTCTCGTCCTTCTTGATGGCCTCCCAGTTCTGAACGACCTGATCGGCCCCGTCCACCTCGACGTCGCCGAACACGTGGGGATGGCGGTGCACCAGCTTGTCGTGCACGCCCCGGGCCACCCCGGCCAGGTCGAAGCGACCGGCTTCGTCCGCCAGCCGGGCGTGGAACACGATCTGGAACAGGAGGTCGCCCAGCTCCTCCTCGAGGTGGGCGTAGGCGGCGGCGTCCCCGCCGTCGAGCGACGCCAGCGCGTCGAGGACCTCGTAGCTCTCCTCGACCAGGTGGGGCATCAGAGAGGCGTGGGTCTGCGCCCGGTCCCACGGGCACTGCTGACGCAGGGTTTCCATGAGCGCCGCGAGCCGGGCCATCTCCTTCCCCACGGCGGGCCCGCTGAAGGCAGGCACATAGAGAGAGGTCAGGTGATCGGGCTCCAGCGTCCGGTCGAGCTCCCACCAGTCGACGGCGACGACCACCGCGTCGTCGAGCCCGAGATGGTGGAGCAGCACGGGGCGGGGCAGGTCGGGTCCCTCGGGCGCCCGGAGCTTGATCTCGGACAGCAAGTGGCGCGACCACGCCTGGGCCACCAGGATCGGGCCGCCCTCCTGCGCCGGATCGGGAGGGAAGGAGGAGGCGTCCAGCAGGCGCACCCCTTCTGCCAGCGGGTCGATCCCGAGCGCCACCCACGCCAGGTCGAGGAACGACAGGGCCGGCTCGACCGAGACGTCGACGCGCTCGTCCGCCCGCAGCAGCTCCACGCTCCGCTCGGCCACCGTGGGCGAGCCGGGTACGGCGTAGACCACCGGTCCGTCCTCCGCCGCCGCCACCAGCTCCTCCACCATGGCGGCGTACACCTCGTCGAAGGTCGCACAAGACTCGTAGAGGTGGTCGAACGTGGCCGCGTCCGGGCAGAGGGAGGCGGCCGGATGACGGGCGGTGCGCAAGATCGGCCGCGCCGCGTCGCGCAAGAGTTGGACCGTCTTGGTGCCGACCAAGTCGGTGCCGGCGGGCCCCAGGCCCACCACGGTGATGTGGGGGCGGTCGCCGGCCACGACTAGCCGCCGAAGGGCTTGGCGGCCGAAGTGGCGAGCCCGACCGAGTTGGCCGACGCGTTGGGCACGTCAGGGGCGGCCGGCGTGAACGGGGTCAGGATCTGCGCCGCGCTGGGAACCCAGACGCCATAGCGCGGATCGACGCTCACGTCCGCACGCTTCTCCGCCCTGTCGATGGCCGTCGTGGTGCCCGCCACGCCCGCCTGCTCCACCGCCGCCTGCACGTCCGCCTTCACCTTGTCGAACGAGCTGGGCGTGCGACTCGTGATCTGCACCAGCAGGTACTCGCCGTTGTTGAACGCAATGGGGTCCGAGACCTGGTTCAACGCCAGGCTGCCCAGGTCCGCGCTCGAGGGGAGCTCCGAGGACACCGCGTAGAGCACGTCACACCCCTGCGGACCGCCACCGGTCGTGCTGTCGGCCACGCTCGAGAAGGACTGCCCGTTGGCGACCGCGGTGCCCGCTAACGTTGCCGCCTGCTGGGAGGAGTACACCCCCACGGTGAAGCAGGTGGTGTCGAACTCGGACTTGTGGTTGGTGAAGTAGTGCTGCAGGTCGGCCGAGCTGGCGCCCACCCCGGCCAGGTCTTCCTGGAGCGTCGTCGCCGTGGCGTACACCTGGATCTGCGCGTCGACGAACGACGACGGCATGCTCGCCAGCACCTCGGACCCCGACAGTGGCGACGTGGTCTGCCCGCAGCTGAACTTGGCGTTCGCACCCTCGGCCGTCTGGGCGACCTCGTCCATCACCTGGGTGATGTGCGTCTCGAAAGCCTGGCGTGCCGTGTTCAGATCTGGCGAGGTCACCGCGACGTGGTGCTTGTCGCCCAGCTGCAAGATGATGGCGTCGCCGATCTCCGTATCCAGGTAGGTGGCGACGAAGGCCGTGGTAGCGGTCAGGTTGTCCTGGTCGCCGTTCTGGCCCGTGCCGGCGCCGGTCACCGGCGGCAGCGCCGATTCGCCATTCGATTCCAGGTACTGCTGCGAGTTCAGGTAGCACTGGTACTCGTCGCTGGCGGCGATCGCGCTGACGTCCGTGTTGAGCTGCTGCTGGCTGATGGTGGTGCCGTTGACCACGGCCGCGTTGGTCGGGACGGCGAACGCGGCGGCGGCCAGTCCGGCCGCGACGACGATCAGGAGGACGATGAGCCGCTTCACGCGCCGCGCATGCTACAAGGTGCCGTCCGCTGGTCCGGAATCGCCTGGTGGGATGAGGTCCTCCACCACGGTGCGCACGCCGTCCGCCGCCCGCTCCCCCACCGGGATCGGCACCAGGAGCTGCCTCATGTCTTCGCGCAGGGTCGCTCCGGGCGCCACGCGCCGCAACCGCACCTGCGCGCTGGCCGGCAGCGTCACCGGGGAGATTCGCACCACCGGTTGGCGCGTGCCACCGGGGCGTACCGAGCTCATGGCGACCTCGGTGATCCCGCGCGCCATGGCGGCGGCGCGCAGCCGGGCCACCGCCAGCAGGCCCTGCGCCGGGTCGGGCAGCAGCCCGTAGCGGTCGGCCCATTCGTCCCCGATGTCATCCACGTCGGCCATGCTCGTCGCCCCGGCCAGGCGCCGATAGGCCTCGAGCCGGGCGTCCTCGGCCGTGACGTAGTCCTTGGGCAAGTGAGCGTCACCCGGGACGTCGATCGTCACGCTCGGCGGGGTGGGGCGGGCCTCGCCCTTGGCCGCCGCCACCGCCTCGGCCACCAGCTGGACGTACAGGTCGTAGCCGACCGCCGCGATATGCCCGGACTGGTCCGACCCCAGCAGGTTGCCGGCGCCGCGGATCTCGAGATCGCGCATGGCGATCTTGAACCCCGAACCGAGCTCGGTGTGCTCGCCGATCGTGCGCAGCCGCTCGTAGGCCTGCTCGGACAGCACCCGATCTGCGGGATGGAACAGGTAGGCGTAGGCCCTCTGGCCGCCGCGCCCCACCCGCCCGCGGATCTGGTGCAGCTGGCCCAGTCCCAGCAGGTCGGCCCGGTCCACGATCAGCGTGTTGACGGAGGGCATGTCGATGCCCGACTCGATGATGGTGGTGCACACCAGGACGTCGTAGCGCCGCTCCCAGAAGTCGAGCACCACCGTCTCGAGGCTCCCCTCGTCCATCTGCCCGTGTGCGATGGCCACGCGCGCCTCGGGCACCAGGTTGCGCACCTCCCGGGCCACCCGATCAATGTCCGAGACGCGATTGTGCACGTAGAACGCCTGGCCCTCGCGCAGAAGCTCGCGCCGTAACGCTTCGCTCACCGCCGACGGGTCGTGCTCGCCTACGTAGGTGAGGATGGGCCGGCGATCGGCCGGCGGCGTGTTCACCATGGAGAGGTCGCGGATGCCGGTCAGCGCCATCTCCAGTGTGCGCGGGATGGGGCTGGCCGTCAGCGTGAGGACGTCCACCCCATCGGCGATGCGCTTGACCGCCTCCTTGTGCGAGACGCCGAAGCGCTGCTCCTCGTCCACCACCAGGAGCCCCAGTCGCTTGAACTGCACGTCCTGGGCCAGCAGGCGGTGCGTGCCGATGACGACGTCGACGCTGCCGTCGGCCAGGCCCTGCACCACCTGGCGCTGCTGCGCCGGTGACAGGAAGCGGCTGAGTAGCTCGACCCGCACCGGGTAGGGCGAGTAGCGGTCGGCGAACGTCTCCGCGTGCTGGCTGGCCAGCAGCGTCGTCGGCGCCAGCACGGCCGCTTGCGTCCCCTCCTGCACCGCCTTGAACACCGCCCGCAACGCCACCTCGGTCTTGCCGAAGCCCACGTCGCCACACACCAGGCGGTCCATGGGCCGAGGTTCCTCCATGTCCGCCTTGACGTCGGCGATGGCCGAGAGTTGGTCGTCTGTCTCGACATAGGGGAATGACGACTCCAGCTCGGCCTGCCAGGGGGTGTCGGCGCCGAAGGCGTGACCCTCCACGGCCAGTCGTCGCCGGTAGAGATCGACCAGGTCGGCCGCGACCTCGGCCGCCGCGGCCCGCGCCTTGGCCCGCGTGCGCTGCCAATCGGCCCCGCCCATCTTCGAGAGCGTCGGGGACTCGCCACCCGAGTACGGGGTGATGGCCTCGATCTGGTCCACCGGGAGGTAGAGGCGGTCGCTGCCGCGGTACTGCAGGATCAGGTAGTCGCGGGTCGTCCCGGCCATGGTGCGCGAGGTCACCCCTTCGAAGCGCGCCACGCCGTGCTGGCGGTGCACGACGAAACTCCCCACCTCCAGGTCGTCGAAGAACCCGTCCGCGGCGCGAGCCCGCGGCCGGGCCCGCCGATGTGGCATGCGCCGGCCTGTCACGTCGGTCTCCGAGAGGACCGCCACCTTGGCCTCGGGCAGGATGAACCCGCTGGCGATGGGAGCGGCCACGACCGTGGCCCCCGGGGCGCCGGTGGAGCGGTCCAGCACCGGCGCGTGGACTCCCTCTTGGGCCAGCGCTGCGGACAGGCGCTGCGCACCCGCCGGGGTGGCCGCGCACAGCGACACCGAATAGCCCTCGCCGACCAGCCGCGTCACACCGCCGGCCAGCCGAGTCGGGTCGCCGGCGACGGGATCGAACCGCCGCACCACGAGCGCCGCCGTCGACGGCCCTTCGGCCACCGGGGGCAGGGAGGCCACGCCCGCCGCCGTCTGTCGCAGCAGGCGGTCGAAGGCGACGTGCAGGCGGGGGAACGGGTCCTCCTCGCCCTCCTTGGCCCCCCAGGTGGAGGCCAGCGTCTCGGCCAGTGCCGCCTCCTCGTCGAGCAGCTGGGTGGCTCGGTCCCTGATGCGGCGGGGTTCGACCAGCACCACCTGGGCGCCCGCCGACAGCAGGTCGGGCAGCACGCGCTCCACCGGGTCGAGGAAGGGCAGCCACGACTCCATGCCGTCGAACTGGTCCCCGTGGGCCAGGCGGTCCCACACGGAAGTCCCCCAGGGCCGGCGTGCCACCAGGCGCTCCGCCGCCGCCCGGACCTCGGGCGTGGGCACCAGCTCCCGGCAGCCGTACAACGCGGCCAGCTCGAGATCGTGAGAGGACCGCTGGTCGCTCACGGAGAACGCGGTGAGCCGGTCGACCTCGTCACCCCACAGGTCGATGCGCACGGGGACGTCCGCGGTCGAAGGGAACACGTCGACGATGCCGCCGCGGACGGCGAACTCCCCGCGGTGCTCGACCTGGTGCTCGCGCCGGTAGCCCCGGGCCACCAGGTCGTGGAGCAGCACATCGAGGTCCACCTGCTGGCCCCGGCCGATGACCAGTGGTGCGGTCCCACCCACAGGGCCGATGCGCTGCATGAGCGCGCGCACGGGCGCCACGACGACCTTCGGCGGAGGCGGCAGCGTGGGGTCGGGCGCATCGGTGACGGCGTGGAGCACGGCCAGCCGGCGGCCCATGGTCTCGGTCTCGGGGCTGACCCGCTCGAAGGGCAGCGTCTCCCATGCCGGCAGCACGGCCACCGGCCCGCTCAGGGCGCCCACCACGCCCTCGGACACGACCCCTCCGTCGGCCGCCAACAGGCAGGCCAGGTCCTCGCCGATCCGGTCGGTGTCAAGGCCGGTCGCCGTCACCACGAGGAGCGGGCCCCGTTGGCTGAAGGCGGCGAGCGCGGCGACGACCACCGCCTGGGCCGACTCGGGGACGGCCACCGTGGCATCGGCTGCTCCGAGCAGCGTGGCGATGGCCGGGTCGCCGCGCAGCAAGCGCGGGATAGCGGCCAGGCTGCCCGCCGTCTGCGGCGGCGCGGTGGAGGCGGTCTCGGTCGGCGCGGTCATGCGTTCAGGTAGGTAGCGAGTGGCACCAGAGCATGGCCGAGTCGAGGCCGTCGGCCACCAGGCGCTCCACGGCGTCGGCCGCGACGGCCACCGAGACCGTCAGCTCCTCGCGCACCGTTTTGGGCGGGCGGCGCAGCACATGTGCCGCACCCTGGGCCGCGCTGGGCGGCTTGCCCACGCCGATACGCACCCGCACGAAGTCGTTCGTATGCAGGTGTGACGCGATCGAGCGCAGCCCGTTGTGCCCGGCCAGCCCGCCGCCCGCTTTGAGACGCACCGTCCCCGGCGGCAGGTCGAGCTCGTCGTGCACGATCACGATGTTGGACGGAGCGGTGATGCCGAAGCGCTTGGTCAGCGTGCGCACGGCGACGCCCGACTCGTTCATGTAGGTGGTCGGCACGGCCAGGGCGACGCGGCTGTCGCCGAGCGAGGCGACGGCGACCCGCGCCGCCACGCCCTTCTCCGCCCGCAGCGACACCCCGTGGCGCTGGGCCAGTAGCTCGACCGCATCGGACCCGGCGTTGTGCAGGCTCCCAGCAAATTCCGCGCCGGGATTGCCCAGACCGACGACAAGCAGGTCGGCCGGGGTACCCCGGCGCTCCGACCGGGCGAACGGACGGCGCAGCGCCTAGCCCTCTTCGCCCGAGGACTCGGGTGCCTCCCCGGTCGCCTCGGCCGAGGCCTCGGCTGCCACCCCCTCCTCGGCCTCGCCCTCCGCTGCCTCCTCCTCGAGGGACACCACGCGGGGAGGCTGGCCGATGGCGACCGCCGTCTCGGGGTCGACGTCGGTCGTGACGCCCTCGGGCAGCACGAGGTCAGACACGCGCACCTGGCCGCCGATGATCAGCTCGCTGATGTCCGCCTCAATGGAGGAGGGGATGGCCGTCGGCAGCGCGTTGATGGGGAGGGTAAACATCTGCTGGTCCACCAGGCCGTCGCCGTGGTGAACCTCAATGGCCTCGCCGACCAGCACCACGGGCACGTCGGCACTGATGACCTCGTCCCGGCGCACGATCACGAAGTCCACGTGGGTGACGGTCTGGGCCACCGGGTGGCGCTGCATCTCGCGGGCGAGCGCCAGGTAGGTGGCCGATCCGGTGTCGAGCGACAGCAGCTGGTTGGCCCCCGCCTCGCTGTTGAGCGCCACCCTCAGCTCGCGAGCGCCCACGGCCACCGGGAGCGGGTCCGTCCCGTGCCCGTAGATCACGCCGGGGATCTTCCCCTCGCGCCGCAGACGGCGCACGGCGCGCGAACCGAGCGGGCGCCCGACTTCGGCGGCAAGTACGACTTCGGCCATAACGGATCTCCTCAGGTGACGAGAGTGGCGTGCGCGGACAGTCGTGGGACCTCCGGCGAACGGCCCACCAGCGTAGTCGGTGGGGGCCGATCCTCCAATCGCGGGACCTGGTACCACAGCCGGATCCCCGCCGGCCGGTAGGCCACCGACGGACCCCCTCGGGACCCCCCTACCACCGTGCTTCCACGTACACCGTTCCCCCTCGCCGCACCGAGGCGATCAAGGCCAACGGCCACAGGCACAGAGCGGCCAGGACTGCGAAGATGAGCCAGGGTCGGCTGAGCGTCTCGTCACGGGCCGTCGGGCGCCGAAGGGCGGTGGCTGGAGGCTGCCGTAGTTGGGCACGGCGACCACGCGTACGCCCGAGGGCTGCAGCAGCCCGCCCATCAGTCCTCGACGTCCACCTCCACCAGCCACAGGGGAATCCGGGTCCCCGGGGGGTCGTCGTACCCCTCGTCACGTCGGCGTTCCTCTTTCTCGGTCACCCGCGGCGGAGGCTCGCCGTCGTCTTCCTCGTCGCTCGGTGGAGCGCCCGAGGCTCCATTCTCGTCAGGTCGCTCGTCCCGGGAAGCTCGGAGGCCCTGCTCATCGCCCGAACCCGAGGCGCCGTCTTCGTCCCCGTCGGACCTCGTCAAGGAGGTACTCAGGGCAAGCCAATCTGTCGAGGGCACGTCCGGCACGGCGAGGTCTCTCATGCGGTCAGCCTGAAGCTGGAGCTGCTCCGCCAGCCACTCGTTCACCTCAATGACTTGCGAAGCTTGATGGTCGACCCATGCCAGCTTGGATTCGTAGTGCTTCTTCAGCTCTCGGATGCGCCGATCTGCGTATGAGAGAACACCACTCGACGACTGCTGCAGCGCCACGTACTTCTCGTACAGATCGTGGTACAGGTCCTCTGTGGCGATCGGCTGGGGATGGATCGGCTCCTCCGGGTCGGGCTGACGAACCTTCTCGCCGAAGCACTCCCCCAGTACCTCCCGTGTGACCTCGAGGTACGCCCTCCCCCAGTATGCGTCTGGCTCCAGGTGGGCACCTTCGGCCCATTCGTTCCAGGCATTGACGAAGACGACCCCCTCCCGTCCGGCGGAGCGACTCTGGCGGGTCGCTGCTTCGGCCAACCATCGGCCGTAGCTCTCCGGCGTCGAGTTGTGCAGGATCAGTGCTTCGCCCGTCTGGCGGCGGGGAGTGTTGTCCCATGCCGTGGCCACGCAGGGATACCTCTGCCACGCGGCGGGAGGACGATTGAGATAGGCCGAGGCCACGTTGTCGTATTCGTACATCCTGTGTGATCTCTCTGCGCCGAACCGGAACGGCTTGGTGCCCATGAGTTGCGGAAGATGGTGCGGCACGAACTCGGCGCTTGCGTCGAAGCCGAACCGGGCCGGGTCATTCAGATCATCACCGGTCTCGAACATGACCAGCCACGGTGGCTCCACTCCCGCCTCCTGGCACTCTCGGCGCCATAGCTCCACGGTCCGGATCGGATCCGGGAGCAACTGAGCACGGTAAACGGCCAGGAGGGGGCGGCCCTCGACGCGGATGTACCGGGGGTCCTTGAAGCACTTGATCAGCCACCGCATGTGAGCGATGTCATCCTCCTCGCTGAACACCTGCTCCAGGATCATCTCGTCGAGGGTGCCCTGCCATCTCCTGTACCAGCTCTCGTTGGCCCAGCAGAGTGCAAACGGAAAGTCAGGTTGCCCCGACTCCAGTACCTCCTGAAAGGGCCGGTCCAGCATTCGACGTCCGCCGAACCAGTAGTGGTAGTAGAGGAACCCGGTGATCCCGTGCTCCCGGGCAAGACGAGCCTGGAGGTAACGGGTCTCAGGGACCCGCAAGTCGTAGAAGCCGAGTTCTCCGGGCAGATCCGGCTGTCGATGACCCGGGTAGAGGGGGTTGCTCTGGGCCACCACGTTCCACTCGGTGAATCCGCGACCGTGCCACGCGTCGTTCTCGGGAACGTGGTGGAACTGGGGTAGGTAGAAGGCGAGAACGTGCGGAGCTTCTGGCGAGCCCTCGGACCCGCTCAATCTGACGTCTGACATGGGCGCAATCTCTCAGGCGGTCTTCCTCGAGCCACCGGTGATCTTGTGGAGCAACCCACGGACCCGGGCCGTCATCTGTACCGGCTTCATCTTCAAAACGGCCTGGTACTTGGCCTCGGTGGCGATGAGCGCCTGATTCAAGACCTCGATGTTGTGCTCGAGACCGGAGACATGACCCTCCAGCGCCTCGATGTAGCGCTTGTGCTCGTTGAGGTGCATGTCCAGGATGTGATTGTCCCGGAGGCCCTTTCGGACAAGTGCGATGCGCATCTTCTGGTGATGCACACGCGCGCTCAACTCGTTGACTCGGCTCGCCAACTCGGCCAACTCTTGGTTTCCGTTGTCACGGACCGACTTCATCACGTACTGATAGGACTCGATCTCCGGATCCGCGTGCAGTTCATCGAGGGTCTTGTGGCTCACGTCTGCTCGCTTGACACCGAGCTCCGAGTGGAATAACGGCATCACGACACGCTTGGTATCGGTGACGACAAGTCCCGCCTGGCTCAGGAGCTCCCGAATCGTCTCGAGAGTGAAGAACCTGACATGGGTCCGATCGAGCAGTCCCGTCTCCGAATAGCGGAATCTTCCCTGCATCAGTGCGATGCGCACATCACCGTGCGCCACATTCGGCAGTGAGGTGACCACGAAGCCGCTGGGCTTGAGCTTTCGCACGGCCTGCCTCAACGAGCCGAGAGGGTCGCGCAGATGCTCGAGCACGTCACCGAGGACGACAACGTCGAAGGATTCGTCCTTGACGTAGTTCCACACGTCCCCCTCGTCGATGTTGCCCACCACGACTCGCTCGGCCCACTTCTCCGCCACCTCCGCAGCGTCGGGATCGAGTTCGATGCCGACGACGTCACACCCGCGTTCAACCATGATCTTTGTGAAGTAGCCGGTGGAGCAGCCCACCTCGAGGACAGACTTGTTGTAACCGATGAAGGAGAGGGCGAAGGAGTGGGAGTTGTTCTCAGCGTTGGGATCCACCGGGACCTCGTAAATGGCTGACACCCTGACCTTCCTCCTCGCGTCCGCCATGCCCTGGTTTGCCAGCCCACCGCTGGCCCCGATAACCGGCGGGATCTCCGTCACTCTATATTGGCCCGGATGTGCGACCCGGAGCTGACAAGGTCCGCGGTCGACGTCGGATCGAAAGACCCCGATGTCAGAACGGTGCCGCTACAACTCGGTCACTGGCGCTCCATTCTAGTGCAACTCGTCCCCTGACCAACACGATGATCGCGAGGTGCGCCCCCGCCGTGCCCGGCCCCGGCACCCGCCCCGGTGACGTGGTACTCGGCGCTCGCACGCCCACCGGTGCTCACAGGGCGGAGTCACGACCATGCTGCTAGTCGTCCTGCCGATTGTCTTCGCGTTGCTGTGGATGCAGCTTTGGCACTGGCGCGGCTTCCTCGGCGCGTCCCTGAGCCGTCGCGGCGCGTTCGTCCTGGCCTTCGTGGTCTTCGAAGCACTGTTGCTGTTCATGACGGAGTTGAGCAGCGTGGGCCACCACTTCACCCACTGGACCGTCGCCACGCTCTGGTTGTTGGTGCTCTGCACACTCCTCGCGCTATCCCGACACGAGCTTGCCGATCGGGGGCGCGAGCTGTTGGCGGGACGTACCCTGACCCGCTTCGGCGCGTGGCTGGCCAGGAACGTCCGCACCGAGGTCGCGGCCTGGCTCCTCATCCCGGTCTTCTACCTTGGAATCGAGATATACCTCGCGATCGTCTACCTCCCGTCCAACAACGACTCGCTCGATTACCACCTGGCGCGCGTCGAGCACTGGATCCAGGACCAGAGCGTCGGTCCGTTCGCAGCCCACTTCACAGCCCAGGTGGACTATCCGCCTCTCGAGGAGTTCAACCTGGCGCACTTTCATCTCCTGTTCGGAGGTGACCGGCTCGACGGTTTCGTCCAGCTGTTCGCGGCCGTCGTGTGCGTCGTGGCTGTCTCCGAGATCGCGCGGGTGCTGGGCGGGACCAGGTTGGTCCAGGTGGGGGCGGCGGTCATCTGCACCACGATCCCCTCGCTCGTGCTCTCCGCCACCAGCACGGAGAACAACCTCTTCGCCGCCTCGTTGTGCACCTGCCTGATCTATGTGCTCGTGGCCGAGTACCCCAGCCGCCGCTGGTGGGTACTGGCACTGTTCGCCGGGCTGGCCGGCGCGCTGGCCGCCTCCACGAAGGGCACCGCTGTGTTGCTGGTCGGCCCCACTGCTCTCGCTCTGCTCCTCTGGCGTGTCGCCACAACCACGGACGGCACCCCGCGGGCCAAGCTGGGACGGGCCCTACAGATCGTGGGCGTCGTCGCGGTGGTCGGTGTCGTTGTCGCCGGGCCCTTTCTGTACCAGAACGAGCAAATCTTCCACTCTGCCGACGGACCCGACGCCCAAGCCGTCTTGACCGCGAACCTCACCTGGCGCGCCGCCGGCGCAGACATCGTCCGCACCACCGCGTCGAACTTCATGTTGGGCAATGGCACAGATGGCCCGGCAACAGACGTGAGCAAGTTCCTCCTCGGCAAGTTCCACCGCGTGTACGACGCCTTTGGCGTCCCGTTGAACGACGGGTACTACTTCGTCGGCGACGACACCCCCTTCTACTTCGATACGTTTGCGGTCCGGAATTTCACGACGTGGGACCGCAGCGAGGACGAAGGTGCCGATCCACTTGACGTCATCTTGATGTGTGCCGCCATAGTGGCCACCGTTCTGTTCTGGGTGCGAGGCGACCGGCGTATGCGTGTGTTCGTCATCATGGCGGCCACACTGACCGTCGGGTACCTTCTTTTGGCTGGGGTGTCCCGCTGGCAGATCTTCGGCGTGCGGCTGTACCTCCCGCTGTTCGTGGCCTGGTGCCCGGTCATTGCGGCGGCACTGGCGCGGTGCTCCCCCTGGCTGTTGCGCATCACCATGGTCGTCCTCGCCCTCGCGTGCCTGCCACAGCTCCTCGACAACAGCGAGCGACCCGTCATGCGCAACTCGTACGGGCCGAACCCGCTCGCCCCGTACTTCCTCGACAACACCTACCGTCCCTACGTGATCGACACGGCCGTCGACGTCCAGACGATGTCGCGACTGATGGCTCAGTCGTCGTGCCACGAGCTCGGTATCGGGAACTTCGTGCTGATCGAGTACACGGTGTGGGTGGGTCTCCACGACGACGACTGGAACGGGCAGATCGAGGACGTCGACGTGGACAACCCGACGAGCCGCTACGAGGACCGCGGATTCCACCCCTGTGCTGTCGTGACCACCCCGACCTCGACGCTGGTCGGGACGGCGCCTGATCGGGTCCAGATCGGCTTCGGTCGACGGCTCGAGTTGTCGGTACTCCCCGCCGACCTGCAGCACGCACGGGTGCAAGTCCCCGGATTCCCCAGCGCCGTCCCCGATGTCCGGCTGTATCCCGGTGCGGGATGGAACGATTCCCTCACCGCTGACACCCCGGCGCCCTGGCTGACCGGGACGGGCACTGTCTTCGTCTACAGCCCCGTCGCGGGGAGGGTCACGCTGCGGGTGAGCGGTGCCAAAGGTTCCCAGGCCGGGGTCGTTGCGACCTCATCCAGTGGTTCCGTCGGAGAGGGGGTCAGCGACGCCGACGGAGACGTGACCGTCGGCCTGAAGGCCGGCGTAACGCAAGTGGCGCTCTTCGTCCCGAGGGGTGCAACAGCAATCACCCAGGTGGCCGTCGAAGCTGGCACCGGCTAGGAAACGCAGGTAGCAGTCCGGCCAGCCATGTAATCAACGACCAGCCCCGGGCCCTGCGCTACGGTCTGCGGATGGTCGATACCCACCCTGCGGCTGCTGTCGCGCCTGCCCATCAGGTCCAGCAGTTCGGGCCGTTGAGCAGGGTGGCGCAGCGGGGCAAGGTCAAGGTCTTCCTCCCGTTCGTCGCGAAGGACGCCCACATCCTCGACGTCGGGTGTGCATCCAACTGGTTCAAGCGCGCCGCCGCCGACCGGGGTTGGACCAACGTGGTCGGCCTCGACCTGCAGCCGCCGGCTGACGTCGTCGGGGACGTCTTCGAGTGGCGGTCACTCGGGCTCGAGGCCCATTCCTTCGACGCCATCGTGGCCTTCGAGGTGCTCGAGCACGGTGATTTCTCGTTGCCACTATGGGAGCTGCTGAAGCCAGACGGGTACCTGTTCGCCACGACGCCGATCCCGCGGATGGACCCGTTCTGCAAGATGATGGAACGGCTGCATCTCCTCCAGCGGCGGACGAGCCCGCACTCACACCTGACCTACCTGCGCGACGTCGAGCGATTCGAGGTCGCCAAGCGGTGGATCAAGGCCGGGATCTCCCAGTGGGGCCTGCTTCGGCCGCTCCCCGCCGGGGAGTGATGCTGGCGTAACACGTGGCAGGCGCCGGTGACCGGCACCGGGCCGGTGCGGCTGCAGCTAGACCCAATACCGTTCAGTTAAGCCACAGTGGTGTAGTTTGGGCGTGTGCCCCGCCATGGTTGGAGGAAGCCGGTCTCTGACCGGCGGCTCTCGGACCTGGTCTCGGTGGGGGTGTTGACCCGGACGTTCCCACCGGCGCTCGTCGACGAGGTCGTCGCCGACTGCGGGCGGACCGAGCAACGGAACCGGTCCCTGCCGGCACGCTCGATGGCGTACTTCTCCATCGGGATGGCCATGCACTCCGAAGGCTCCTACGAAGATGTGTTGGCGCTGCTGAGCGACGGCCTGTCGTGGACGTCGGGTGAGGAGCCGTTCGTCTTGCCCTCGAAGTCGGCGATCTTCCAGGCCCGCGCCCGCTTGGGGCCCGAGCCGCTCCAGATGCTCTTCTCCAAGGTGGCGACGCCGTTGGCGAGCAAGCGCACACCGGGAGCTTGGTTGGGTGGGCGTCGGGTGGTCGCTATCGACGGGACGTGTCTCGACGTGGCCGACACCCCCGACAACGACGCCTTCTTCGGACGTCCCGGGATCATCAAGGGCGAGCAGGCCGCGTTCGCCCAAGCCCGGGTCGTGGCCGTGGCCGAGTGCGCAACCCATGCGATCTTCGACGCTTGTGTCGGCAAGTACACGACGGCGGAGAACACGATGGCGGGCGAGCTGATCGACCGCTTGGAGCCCGGGATGTTGTTATTGGCCGACCGGGGATCTGCGGATATCCCCTGTGGTCACGGGCCGTTGCGACCGGTGCCGATCTGCTGTGGCGGGCCAACGGCAACATGAAGCCCCGCTTCGTCGAAGACCTTGGCCGACGGCTCTTGGCTGGCCGAGCTCCGTCCAGGCGGGCAGTGCCGGCCGACGAGCCAAGCCGCTGACCATCCGAGTCATCGACTACCGGATCGATGACGGGCGACACAACGACGAGCCCTACCGGCTCTTCACCACGATCCTCGATCCGAACGACGTCTCGGCCCTGGATCTGGCCGCCGCCTACACCCAGCGCTGGGAGATCGAGAGTGCGTTCGACGAGCTGAAGACACACCAACGCGGTCCTCGCACCGTGCTGCGATCCAAGTCGCCGGACCTCGTGCTCCAAGAGATCTGGGGTCACCTGTGCTGTCACTACGCCATCCGCACCCTCATGTGGGAGGCGGCTGACCAGGCCGGTGTCGACCCCGACCGGGTCAGCTTCGTCGCCGCTCTCCGCATCGCTCGCCGCTCGATCTCAGTGGCGCGCGATTTTTCCCCCTCAAGAGTCTGAGACCACGGCTGGCGATACGCCATCGCCTTGCTCGGGCGAAGGCTCAACCCGGCCCGGCGACTGCGCAGCAACCCGAGAGTCGTCAAGCGCAAGTACGTGAAGTGGCACGTCAAACGGGCCAGACATCGATCATGGCCACAACCGACTGGCCCACCACGAGCCAGTGTTCCCGGAGCTCCGAGCCCCTAACTGAACGGCATTGCAGCTAGACCAGGTTGTCCCCGCCGAAGAGCTCGGACACCGAGGTGTCCTCGAAGACAGCGTCAATGGCGTCGGCGATGATCTTGGCCACCGACAGCACTTCCAGCTTGTCGAAGGTGCGGTCCTCGGCCACCGGCAGGGTATCGGTCACCACCACCCGCGAGATGGGAGCAGCCTTCAGCCGGTCCACCGCCGGATAGGACAGCACAGCGTGCGTGGCCATGACCGAGATGTCGGACGCGCCGGCGTCGGCCAGTAGCTCGGCCGCCGCGCAGATCGTTGCCGCCGTGTCGATCATGTCGTCGATCAGCACGCAGTGGCGACCTTCCACGTCTCCGACGACGTGCCGGGCCCGCACCTCGTTGTACGTGCCGTACGGGCGCGTCTTGTGGATCAGGGCCAGGTCGAACCCCAGATGCTGGCTGTAGCGCTCGGCCACCTTCACCCGACCGGCATCCGGCGCCACTACGACGAGATCCTTGCCCAAGTTCTCCCTCATGTAGCCCTCGAGCACGGGCGCCGCCACCAGGTGGTCGAACGGAGTGTCGAAGAAGCCCTGGATCTGACCAGAGTGCAGATCGACACTGACCACGCGGTCGGCGCCGGCCGCCGTGAGCATGTCGGCGACCAGCTTGGCTGTGATGGGCTCGCGACCTGTCGACTTGCGGTCCTGACGCGAGTACCCGTAGTACGGGCACACCGCGGTAATGCGCTTGGCCGACGCGCGCTTGGCGGCGTCGATCATGATCAGCTGCTCCATCAGCGAGTCGTTGACCGGGCTGGCGTGTGTCTGGATGATGAAGACGTCACAGCCGCGAATGGAGATGTCGTACTTGCAGTAGATCTCGCCGTTGGCGAACTCGCGCAGGTTCGCCTCGCCGAGCCCGACCCCGAGATGCCCTGCGATGTCCAGAGCCAGGGACGGGTGGGCTCGGCCGGAGACCAACTCCAGGCGACGCCGCGGGATCAGCTCCACGGGCCTAACGCTACTGCGTCGCGGCGTCGACGCGCTCCGGGTCCGGGCGCGGTGTGCTCGGGTCCGCTAAACGAGGACGTTCAGATTAAACGCGCTCGTTTAGCCCGCCCAGAGGGGAGAACCCGCCCGCCCATGCGGAGGCAGGGCCCAGGACCGGTCGGCGCCGACGGCTCAGACCCCCGGGCCGCGTACCACGCTGTGCGGCCCGAGTTCGACCCCGTCGGCCACCTCGGCCCCGGGCTCGAGCACGCTGTAGGGCCCGATGCGGGCGCCCTCGCCGATCATCGCCCGGGTGCACACCGACTCCGAAACCACGGCTCCCGGCCCGACCGTGGTGTCGGTCAGCACGCTGTTGGGGCCGATCTCGGCCCCGGCCCCCACAACGCAGTCGCCGCGGAGAATGACGCCCGGCAGCAGGGACACGTCGGCCTCCAGGTGCACCGAAGCGTCCACGTAGGTGCGCTCGGGGTCCCACATGGTCACGCCCCGTCGCATCCAGCGCTCGTTGATGCGGTCACGCAACTCCGCCTCGGCCACCGCCAGCTGGGCCCGGTCGTTGATCCCGGCCGCCTCCATGGAGTCCGGCAGCACCAGCGACCGCACCCGATACCCGGCGCTGCTCAGGACGGCCACGGCGTCGGTCAGGTAGTACTCGCCCAGGGCGTTGGCCGGGCTGATACGGCGCAGCGTCGGCGCCAGGATGGAACGTCGGAAGCAGTAGATCGACGTGTTGACCTCGTCGATCTCCTTCTCCTCCTCGGTGGCGTCGGCCTCCTCCACCACACGCGCCACGTCACCGTCCTTGCCGTGGACGACGCGCCCGTAGCCCGAGGGGTTCTCGACCACCGCCGTCAGCAGGGTGGCGCCGGCGTCCTCGGCCCGGTGCGCCCGCACCAGCGTGGCCAGGGTCTGCGGCCGCAGCAGCGGCGTGTGTCCCGGTAGCACCACGACGTCTTCGATCTCGTCGTCGTCGTCGGGCAATCCGGTCAACCCCACGGCCAGCGCATCGCCGGTCCCGGCCTGGGTCAGCTGCTCCACGAACTCGATCTCCATCGTCGGCGGCGCCAGCTGCACCAGGGTCTTGGTGACCCATTCCCCCCGGTGGCCGACCACGACCACCACCCGCCGCACGTCGATCTCGGCCATGGCGTCGAGGACGTGGAGGATCATCGGCCGGCCGCACAGGAGGTGCAGCGGCTTGGGTCGCTCCGACCGCATGCGCGTGCCCTCGCCGGCGGCCAGGACCACGGCAGAGAGGCGGCGCTCGGGCATGGCCGCATTCTTAGCCCGCCGGGACGCCGGGCGTGCGTATGGGACACTCGTGGCGTGCCGGATTTGATCCCCTACGACGAGTTCGGGCTGTTCCACGAGAACGCGTCCGAGTACGCGCTCCCCTACGAGCGGCCGCCTGACGTGTGCCGGGTCGACGTGGAGGTGGAGCCGGGTCGCAAGGTGTCCAGCCTGCTCTGGGGCGCCGACACCGGGCCGCCCCAACTGGTGCTGGTGCACGGCGGGGCGCAGAACGCCCACACCTGGGACACGGTGGCGCTGGCGCTCGGCCGCCCACTGCTCGCCGTCGACCTCCCCGGCCACGGTCACTCCGACGGCGGCCCCGAGGGCTCCGTCTCGGCCGGTAGCAACGGGCGCGACCTGGCCACCGTCGTGCGCGAGCTCGCCCCCGCCGCATCGGGCGTCGTCGGCATGTCGCTCGGCGGCATGTCGTCCATCGCGTTGGCCGCCCACGCACCCGACCTCGTGCGTGCCCTGGTGCTGGTCGACGTCACGCCGGGCGTCAACGCCGAGAAGGCGGCGCCGATCACCAACTTCATCAACGGGCCGGCCAGCTTCGACAGCTTCGACGACCTCCTGGCCCGCACGATCGAGCACAACCCGGGCCGCTCGGAGTCGTCGCTGCGGCGCGGCATCCTGCACAACGCCGTCCAGCGCGAGGACGGCAGCTGGGTCTGGCGCTACGCCCGCTTCCGCACCGAGGCCTCCGGCGTGCCGGCTCACCCCGAGTTCGGTGCCCTGTGGGAGGCCGTCTCGGGCATCAGGGTCCCGATCATGCTCGTCCAGGGTCTGGCCTGGTCGGTGGTCGACGACGGCGACATCGCCGAGCTCCTTCGCCGCCAGCCCACCGCCCGCATCGAGGGCGTGGAGGGAGCCGGGCACAGCATCCAGGGCGACCGGCCGCTCGAGCTGACTGCGCTCATCGAGGACTTCATCTTCGGCGGCGATTGATGGACAAGCAGGTCTGGTTCTCGCGCCGCGCCCTCAAGCTGCACGCGGTCATCCTCATCGTGGTCCCGTCCTTCCTGGCCCTGTGCGTCTGGCAGATCTACCGGGCCACCGGGGGCAACGAGCTGAGTTGGGCCTACGTCTTCGAGTGGCCGTTCTTCGCCGCCTATGCCGTCTACATGTGGTGGCGTCTCCTCCACGCCTCCCCGGAGGCCGCGTCGCCACGCCCCGCCACCGGGCCGGCCCCCGCAGGCACCGAGCGTGAAAAGGCAGAGGAGAAAGAGGACGAGGAGCTCGCCGCCTACAACGCCTACCTGGCGGAGCTGGCCGAGCAGGACCGCGCCACCGGACGCTGACGTTCCGGGGGGAGGGCTCGAACCTCCAACATCCGGCTCCAAAGGCCGACGTTCTGCCGATTGAACTACCCCGGAGCGAGCGATCGCCAGTTAGAGGTTAGGCACGGCGCCCGACCCTGCCCCGACGGGGCGCGGCGGTAGGTTCGTGGCGTGCGCATTCTGGTGGTGGACGACGATCAGGCGGTCCGCCGCTCCATCGACCGTGCCCTGCGCCTCGAGGGCTACGACGTCGTCACGGTGCCTACGGGCGGCGAGGCGCTCGAGTCCTTGGCGCAGACTCCGCCCGACGCGCTCATCCTCGACCTGGGCCTACCCGACCTCGACGGTCTCACCGTATGCCGGCGCATGCGCAACGCCGGGGACGACACCCCGGTCCTCATGCTCACGGCGCGAGACGCCGTCGACGACCGGGTCCAGGGCCTCGACGCCGGCGCCGACGACTACCTGGTCAAGCCGTTCGCGCTGGCCGAGCTGCTGGCCCGCCTACGCGCACTCCTCCGTCGACGCTTCGAAGGCGAGGGTGGCCTCTTGCGCGTCGGGGACCTCGTCCTGAACCTCTCCACCCGCGAGGGCCAGCGGGGCGACCGCACGTTCACGCTCACCCGCATCGAGTTCGACCTCCTCGAGATGTTCCTGCGGCACCCGCGCCAAGTGCTCACGCGCGAGGTGCTGCTCAACCGGGTCTGGGGCTTCGACTTCGACTCGGGCACCAACTCGCTTGCCGTCTACGTCGGCTACCTGCGCCGCAAGCTCGAGGAGGGCGGCGAGCCACGCTGCATCCAGACCGTGCGCGGCGTCGGCTACGTGTTGCGAGAAGCGTGACTTTCCGCGCCCGCTTGGTCCTGGCCACCACGGTGGCCGTCGTGCTGGCGGTGGTCATCTCGTGCAGCGCGGCCTTCCTCGTGGCGCGCAACACGCTGCTCGACGCGGCAGACAACTCGCTCACCACGGCTGCTCAACGACTGCTGGCCGGCGACGAGATCGGGTCCACTACGGCCACCCTCGGCCAGGTCATCGACACCACGGGTACCGTCGTCTCCGGGGGCGGGTTGCCCGTCACGGGCGAGGTGCACCTGGTCGCCATGGGCCTCGCCCCCACCTTCTTCACGACGGTCCAGGTGGACGGGAACCAGATGCGCGAGCTCGTCGAGCACATGCCCGCCGGGACCACGGTGCAGTCCGGCATCCTGGTCGACGGCGGCGCGCTGCAGATCGCCACCCTGCTCAATGCCAACTCCGAGCTCGAGAAGTTGGCCTTCTTCCTCGGCGCCGTCGCCTTCGGCGGCGTCCTGCTGGCCGTCGCGCTGGGCTGGCTTGTGGCGCGCACCGCGCTGGTGCCACTGAACTCGCTCACCGACACAGTCGAGGATGTGGCCGAGACGACCGACGTCTCGCGCCGCCTCTCGCCGGGCGGCCAGGACGAGCTCGGTCGCCTGCGCCGCACGTTCAACCGGCTGCTCGAGGCGCTCGAGTCCTCGCGCCAGGCTCAGAGTCGGCTGGTGCTCGACGCCTCCCACGAGCTGCGCACGCCGCTGACCAGCCTGCGCACCAACCTCGAGGTGATCCGTCGGGTGGACGAGCTGAGCGACGAGGACCGCTCGGTGCTGGTCGACGACGTGCTCGTGCAGCTCCAGGAACTCACCGACATCGTGGGGGACCTGGCGGAGCTGGCCCGCGGCGACCAGCCGCCGTCGGCCAGCGAGCCGCTCCGGCTCGACCAGCTGGTGAGCGACGCAGTGGTCGTGCAGAACACGCACGGGCGGGCCAAGGACGTCACGTTCGAGCTCGTGGCCGAATCCTGTTGGGTGGAGGCGCACGCGGATCGCCTCAGCCGCGCCGTGGGCAACCTCCTCGACAACGCGCGCAAGTGGAGCCCGCCCGGCCAGGCCGTGTCCGTCGAGTGCCGCCAAGGCACCGTGGTCGTGCACGACCATGGACCGGGTATCGCCGACACGGACCTGCCCCACATCTTCGATCGCTTCTACCGCTCTCCGTCCGCCCGCGGGCTGCCCGGTTCGGGCCTCGGGCTGGCCATCGTGGCGCAGGTCGTCAAGTCCGAGGGCGGCACCATCGTGGCCGAGAACGACCCGGGCGGCGGCGCCCGCATGTCCATGCGACTGCCCACGGTGGGCGCCCCTGACGGCGCCGACGACTAGCTGATCGGACTGATCCCCCTCTGCGTCCGGCTCCGAGGATCCGGAGGTTTTTCGTGAGGCAACGATTCGGGCTTGGCGGAGAGTTCGACATGAGGCAACACCCATAACCAGGATCGTTAAAGCTCAACCGATCCGTTGATCATCTTCCAAGAGAACATCCCGCCCGCTGCAACCAAAGGGCCGAGCCCGCCGACCACTCAATCCTCGGCCATGAGCTCAATTCGGTTGCCGAAGGGGTCGTCCACATAGGTCCCCCGCCCCGGCTCCCGGTCGGGGTTGGGTCGCACCTCCACCCCGGCGGTCCGCAGCGCCGTCTCCAGCGCGGCCAGATCGCGCACCACGAAGGCCGGATGCGCCTTGCGCGCCGGGCGGAAGTCCGACTCGACGCCGAGGTGCACGGCCGTCTCCCCCCGGGCGAACCAGCAGCCGCCACGGGCGGCCAGGGGTGCCGGCTTCGGCAGCCGCTCGAACCCCAAGAGGCCGGCGTAGAAGGCCTCCGCCTCCGCCTCCGCCTCGCGGCCCGGCGGCATGGCCAGTTGCACGTGGTCGAGGCGGACGATCTCGTAGTCCATGCCCTGCCTCCTCCGGGCGGGAGCGACCTGGCAGTCTGCCCCCGGGACCGCTAGCCAGCCGCTCGAAATTGGATCACTGATCAAGAAATAAGCGATCCCATAATCCGCCTGGTCCCAGGCGCGGGACCAGGATCAACTGGCGCTGAGTCTACCGAGGACCTGATCCGGCGGTTCTGCCGGGAACGCTGGACGAATGCCACCACGGTCCAGCGCAACCGGTACATCTTGCTCCGGCTGGTCCGAGACCACGGCTCCCGGGCGGTGGGTGACCCGACGCCCACAGACGTTGTCACAGGGGCCGCTCGCCGGGCTGGCCTTGGCCAGGTCGCTCCCCACGACCTACGCCGCAGCGCCGACGGAATCCTCCACGGGGAGACAGGGACAAGACGGATCACATCGTTTCGACCTGCTCGACATCCAGAAGGTCCTACATCACGCCGACCCGCTCACCACCATGAAGTGCTACTTCGATCCAATGGACACCGAGGTCATGGACCGGGCAGCGAAGGTTCTCGACTAGGGCGCCCGGACTACTTTCCGGCCCGCCGCTGCCAGCGGGTCGCCTTGAGCATCTTCTTGTGCTTCTTCTTGCGCATCCGCTTGCGCCGCTTCTTTATGAGAGAACCCACGCCGGGCACCCTAGTCGCCACAAAACACCGGCCCAGACCGACCGCACCCGGCACCCCATTGCCGACCGACATCCGACGGGCCAACGTCTGTTCTCGCAGGGCGCCTCCGAACGAATCTTCGGGCACTTCGGGGATACGAAACGGTCCGCTTCCCCGGGTGGTTGGGCTCTGTAACGGCATTGGAGTGTCCGCACCACTGAATACCAGCAGGGGCCTAGTCTGTGCGGCCATGTCGGCCGTGAGCGACACCGGCGTGATGACGGATGTCGTTGGGACTGCCCCTGAATCGAGGGCAGAGAACCATGTTCCAAAGTTGGTCTTTCCGGTCGTGGTGTCTGTATTCGCAATTCAGTTTGGGCTCACCGATTGACTGATTGCACAATCGTGTAGTTCCAGTCGCCGTGGAACTTGTGCGGCGAGAGCGGCACGGCAGCCAGTTCGGCGGCGCTGACCTTGGTGCCGGTTTCGTAGTAGTTGAGATCTTCCTCGGCTCGGATCCTGAGTCCCTTGGCCGTGGTCGTGTTCGAGATCAGCTCGACAATGGTCCGATAGGAGACGAGCGGGCGGCCGCGCCAGTTCATCGAGATGAAGCTGAACATGCGGTGCTCGATCCTGTTCCACTTCGACGTCCCCGGCGGGTAGTGCACCACGGTGATCTCGAGCCCGATCTCTTGGGCCAGCTCCGCCAGCTCGACTTTCCAGAGCTTGACCCGGTAGCCGTTGGACCCACCGGCATCGGCGGTGATCAACAGCTTGGTGGCGCCGGGGAAGCGGGGCGCTCCCATCGAGTACCACCAGCGCCGGATGGCCTCGACGGCGAAGGAGGCGGTGTCGGCCGTGTCGCCGACCGAGACCCAGCCCTCGTCGTTGGCCAGGTCGTAGACCCCGTAGGGGACGGCCCGGCCCAGCTCCTTGTCGACGAAGTCATGGGTCTTGGTGCGTGTGGGCTCACCTGTGGGGTGCCACTCGACCCCGTCGTTGGAGAACTCGCCCACGATCTCCTTTTTCTTGGTGTCGACGCTGATCACCGGCTGCGCCGCCTTCATGAACACACTCACCTGCTTGTTCAGGTAGTTGAACTGGGCGTCTCGGTCGGGGTGGGCGCTGCCCTCTTTCTGCTTGGAGGGGGCCTGGAGCGAGTAGCCGATGGAGCGCAGGATCCGCCCGACGGTGTCGTCGGTGATCTTGTAGCCCTGGCGCACCAGTTCGCTGGCCAAGTTGCCGGTCGACTTGGACGTCCAGCGCAGATACGACATCGGGTTGCCCCGCGTATCGGGATGCACCAGCTCGTCGAGGGCTTCGAGCAGGCCGGGCTGTTTGTCCTCGGACTTGACGTCGCCCCCGCCTTTGGCCCGCTGCCTCTCGGTTGGCTCGATGCCCTCACTCACCTCGCGTTCGGCCTTGATCACCGTGTTGCGGCTCATGCCCGAGGCCTCGGCCACCGCGCTCTTGCCACCGCGTCCGAGACCCTCGGCCATGGCACCGGCCACCACGCGGCGCTGCAGCTCGTTCAGATGGGGCAGGACCACCTCGAAGAATCGCGCGAGCTCATCTCCACTGGCCTCCACCAGGCCATCATATATCGCGCGTACTAACTATCGGAGGACCCTTTGTGGTTATTGCTGCCTACAGCGCCCATCAATACGCCCGATTTGATCTCAGCACCGACTTCGCAGCGGCCAATCAGGCGGCGTGGCTCATCACTCACGGCGATCTCAACCCATGGTCATCGGTCAAGTCGTATCTGTTCCTCGATGATCATTTGGCGCTCATCATGTATCCAATTTCCGTGTTGTACTGGATCTACCCACATGGGACGCTTCTTCTCTGGCTTCAAGATGCTGCGGGCGTCGCCGCCGAACTGGTCGCTGCGCTGTGGATCATCGAGATCATCGAGCGACATGCATCATCGATACAACGGGCCTGGATAGCTTCGGCGCTCGTATTTGGTGCCGTCGTCGTCATGCTGGCGAATCCTTGGTTCTACGTGGCGATGTTCTTTGATTTTCATACGGAGGCCTTCGCCGCCCTCTTCATGGTGCTCGCGGCACGGGCCGCCTGGCATCATCGTCCTCGCTGGGCGATTGCCTGGGCCGTTGCGCTCCTCCTCTGCGGAGATCTGGGTGGGCTTTGCCTGTGCGGACTCGGTCTGTCCTTGTTGATAGCCATCCCAAGACGATGGTGGTGGGGGGCCGGGGCGATCTTGATCGGGTATGGCTGGATTCGCTTCGCCGATGCACTCGGTGTCAGCAAAAACACCTTCACAGACGGGTACGCGTACCTCCAGACAGGAAGCCCGCTGGTGGGTGCGAACGTGTCGATGACCTCATCGTTGGGCGCCATGGTGGCCCATCCCCATAGATGGCTGAGCACATTGTGGGACCGCCGCAGACTCATTTAAGAGAACCTCATTCCAACTGGAATCCTGGCCTTGATATCGCCGTGGTCGGTCGGCACGACGTTGATCGTCATCGTGAGTTCTGCGCTCCTCTACCCGCTCGTGTACCTACAGTCCGGTTTCCAGAATCTGCCTGCCTACATCGTCGGCATCTGCGGGACCGTTCTGGTCCTGTGTTGGATGGTCAGTTCGAAGCGCCGGAACACCCGAATCGCGGCCGTCATCCTGGGTGTGGTACTACTCGCCCAGTCAGTGGCCTATGGAATCGCTCAGGTGCCCAAAATCCCATCACAGTGGATCACCGTGTCAGCGGTGCAGGCGAGCGTATTGGGCCAGGCACTTCAAAAAACGCCATCAAGTGCCGAAGTGGTGGCGGAATGGGGCGTCATGGGGCCCTTCAGCTCCCGCCGCTGGATCTACAACCTCTTTCCGGGAACCGTCCCCATCAACGCGGGAACGGTGGAGTTCATAGTCGTTCCCAACCAGGCAACCGGAGATGAGCCGTTTGTGGCCCTCACAGCAGACGGCGTTCTTGCCTTCCTCAAGCGTCAACCTCATATGGAGGCCCTCGCAATTGGACATGGAATCTATGCGTACACATGGCACCCCCCCGCCAACCAGAAGATGATCACCATCCCTTGACAGGTCTCACGCGTCGCACCCCCTCAGTCCCCTTCGCCCTCAGTCCCCTTCCCAGCCCGTAGGCACGGCGCGGGCGCGCACCAGCCGGCCCACCTCCTCGCCCACCGACACGGTGCCCCGCGCCCCCACCCCCGCCCCGGCCAACGCGTCGGCCACCTCGACGAACCAGGTCGAGCCACTGCCGGCCAGCGTGGGCTCGGCGCCCGCCAGCTCGCCCAGGGCGTCGCGCCAAAGGGCCAGCCGGGGCGAAATGGCCAGCGCCGCCGCCGCGAGCGTGTTGGGCCCCTCCTCGCTCGGATGCGAGTCCCACGCCCGGTAGACGGCGGCCGTGTCGACCCCGAAGGGCGGCAGCACCAACAGGTAGTCGCGGGCCACGAAGGGCAGCGGCTGCACGTGCTGGCCCACCCCGCTCACCCGGGCCCGGCCGCCCACCACGCAGAAGGGCACGTCCGAGCCGAGGCCCACCGCCACCCCGGCGTCGTCACAGCCGGCCCAGCGCAGCACGGCGGCGGCGTCGGCCGAGCCGCCCCCCAGGCCGCCGCCGAGGGGGATCCGTTTGGTCAGCCGCACGCGCGGCGCGCCGGCCACAGGCGTCCAGCGCCCGCTGCACCAGGTTGTCCGCCGCCGCGGGCAGCCCCTCGGCTCGCGTTCCCGGCGCCGCCTCCACACTCAGCCCGGTGCCGCCCTCGTCGATCTCGAGCTCGTCGGCCAGGCTGAGCGTGACCATCTCCGCGTCCAGCTCGTGGTAGCCGTCGGGCCGCACCCCGGTCACCCGCAACGACACCGTGAGCTTGGCCGGTGCCTGCACGACCACGACGCGCCCGATGCGCCCGACGCTCACGGCGCCGCCGCCAGCCGGCCCCAAGCCTCCACGTCGAGCTCCTCGGCCCGGGCCTCGGGGCGCACACCGGCCCGCTCGAAGGCCGCCGGGTCGACCACTCCGGCCAGCGAGCGCCGCAGCATCTTGCGCCGGTGGGCGAAGCCGGCCCGGACCACGGCCGCCAGCCGGTCGTAGGAGACGAGCGCCGGGTCGACCGCCGGGGCGGGCCGCCGCTCCAGCCGGACGAGCACCGACTCCACCCGGGGCTTGGGGACGAAGACAGCGGCGGACACCCGGCCGACCACCTCGGCCCGGGCGAAGTAGGCGATGCGGACCGAGACGGACCCGTAGGCACCGTTCCCCGGGCCGGCCGCCATGCGTTCGCCCACCTCCCGTTGCACCATCACCAGCAGGTGCGCCACCGCCGGCACCTCGACCAGGGTCCGCAGCACCAGTGGGGTGGCCACGTTGTAGGGCAGGTTGGCCACCAGGTGCCAGGCGCCGGCGTCCCGCTCGGCCAACAGGGCGGCCAGGTCGAGCGCCAGGGCGTCGCCCTCGACCACCTCGACGCCGGCCGGCTCGACCACCGAGCGCAGGGCGGGCAGCAGGTGGCGGTCCGTCTCGACCGCCACCACGCCGGCCCCCGTCTCGGCCAGGGCCAGCGTCAGGGACCCCAGGCCCGCCCCGATCTCGAGCACCCGGGAGCCGGGGCCCACGCCGGCCAGGCGGGCGATGCGCCGGACCGTGTTGGGGTCAGCGACGAAGTTCTGGCCGAGGGCCCGGCTGGGCCGCAAACCGTGCGCCGCCATCAGCTGGGCGATGTCGGCGCCGGAATGGGTCACCAGGAGATTGTGACGTCCGCCACTCCTTGGCCGATGGGCGCGATCTGCGAGAAGCCGTCGGGGGACATGTCGACCACATGCGGGTAGCCCGCCGCCTCCCGGTCGTCGACGGTGCACGTGGTCGACGCGCCCGTCTCGACGTTGGTCACAGTGAGCTCCGTGCCGAATGGCAACGTCGGGCTGGCGCAGTACCCGTCGGGTGCTTCCGCGTACCACGTCGCTTCGCCGTTCTCCGAGTTGGTCGGCGGTGGCGGTGCCGTCGTCGTGGTGGTGGTCGGTGGCGGCGGTGGCGGCGGCGGCGTGGTGGTCGTCGTCGTCGTCGGTGGGGCGATGCGTCGTGGTCGTCGGCGCGACCGTGGTGGTCGTCGCCTGGTACGCGACGAGGTCCGACTTCAGCTGCACGCCGTCGAGATGCTTCGACGGGTGCACCTTCGAGCCGTGGTGCACGGCCGGAGCCGCGGCAGTCAGGCGCGACGCATGGGCCGCTGTGTTTTGCAGCAGCAGGAGAGGCAGACCGAACAGCGCGCCGCAAACGAGGACGGCGACGCCGAGGCGCCTCCCTCCAGTGCTCTGGTTCCGCAGGGCTCCACCCTTCTCCGGGGACACAGTGCACCCGCGCCGACTCACGGGGGCGAGGGGTTTCGGGAGAACCTAGGAGAACGATCGCGGCCCGTGCAAACCGGAAATGGGCCAGATCATCGATCGCCGTCATTTCCCCAGGTCACACCGGGTCCGTCCCGCAATATTTAGTTGAAGGTCCTGTTCAGAGCCATTTTTTGCCGAAAATTAATCTCAAACATGCAGGTCACAAGGTTCTCGTATTACGCACAACAGCACGAGAATTACCCTGTGGAAAACGCCAAGGACGCCGCAGCGGCCGACCGTTCCATCACCTCGTCGACGGCGCAGCCTTTCACCTCGGCCACGGCGGCACCGACGAGCGGGAGGTACGACGGCTCGTTGGTGCGGCCGCGGTGCGGCACCGGCGCCAGGAACGGGCTGTCGGTCTCGACGAGCAGCCGCTCGAGCGGGCAGCGCGCCACGGCGTCGCGCACGTCGGCCGCGTTCTTGAACGTCACGATGCCGCTGAACGAGACGTACATGCCGGCGCGCAGGCACCGCTCGACCTCGTCGGCCCCTCCGGTGAAGCAGTGCAGCACGGTGCGTTCGGGCACGCCTTCGGCGTCGAGCACGTCGAAGAGGTCGTCCCACGCGTCGCGCGCGTGGATGACGAGAGCCAGGCCGTGCATGTGGGCCAGCGCGATCTGCGCCGCGAAGGCGGCGCGCTGCGCGTCGCGCGGCGAGTGCTCGTAGTAGTAGTCCAGGCCGCACTCGCCCACGGCCACCACGGCGCCGTCGCCGGCCGCCAGCTCGCGCCCGAGCAGCGCGGCCACCTCGTCGACGCCCTCGCTCGCCTCGTGCGGGTGCAGGCCGACGGAGGCCCAGGCCCGCGGGCCCCGACCGCCCCGGCGGCGCCGTCGCCCGGGCCAGCGCGACCGCCTGGCCGACGTCGCGGGCCGGTCCCGATGCAGACGAGCCGGTCGACCCCGGCCTGGGCGGCCCGGGCCAGCACCGCCGGGCCGGCCTCCAACGCCCCCTCCGCCCAGGAGATACTCCTCCTGGACGTGGCAGTGGGAGTCGAACCAACCCCCCACGTCAGACCTTGCGGCGGGGGAACAGGGGCTCCCCCTTCACCACGCCGGTGCCGCCCTCATAACCGCCCCAGGAGGCGTCCCCTGGCAGGTGGGCGGCCGAGGGGTCGCCGGTCAGCCCGATGCGGCGCCACACCTCGGCCGAGGTCGAGGGCATGGCCGGCGAGGCCAGGATGGCCACGATGCGCAGCACTTCGAGCGCGTCGCCCAGCACGGCGTCGACCGCCGGCCCCGGCTCCATCTTCCAGGGCTCGGCCGCCTCGAGCTCGGCGTTGGCCGCGCCGATGAGGCGCCACGTCTCCTCGAGTGCCTCGTGCGGCGCCCAGCGCGCCCAGGCGTCCGCCACCGCCGACAGCACGTCCGCCGCCACCGCGGCCAGGTCGCTCGACAGGTTGCACGCCGGGCCCACCCCGGCGCACTTGGAGTGCACGACCGTGGTGACACGCGATACCAGGTTGCCGAGGTTGTTGGCCAGGTCGGCGTTGTAGCGGGCCACGATGCCGTCGAAGGAGAAGTCGCCGTCGCCGCCCAACGGCACCTCGCGCAGGAGGTGGTAGCGCAGCGGGTCCACCCCGAAGCTCCTCGGCCAGCGCCACCGGCGACACCTCGGTCACGTTGAGCGGGCGGGCTCCTCGCCCCCCCCGCCCATGACCGCCTTGGCGATCATGGTCTTGCTCACCTTCTGGCCCCCCATGAGCAGGAATCCGTGCACCATGATCTCCGCCGGCGGGTCGATGCCCGCGGCCAGGCACATGGCCGGCCACCACACGCAGTGGAACTTCAGGATGTCCTTGCCGATCAGGTGGTGCGCTGCGCCCCACCAGGCGGAGAACTCCCCGTCGTCCTTCCCGTAGCCGGCCACCGTGAGGTAGTTGATGAGCGCGTCGTACCACACGTAGAAGACGTGACCGCTGTCCCAGGGCACCGGCACGCCCCACGAGAACGACGTCCGGGTGATGGAGACGTCGCGCAGGCCGCCGCGGATGAACCCGAGCGCCTCGTTGCGCTTGGCCGTCGGGCGCACGAAGTCCGGATGGCTGGCGTAGTAGTCGAGCAGCGGCTGCTCGAACGCGGTCAGTTTGAAGAAGTAATTGTCCTCTTGCATCTCGACCACCGGGCGCCCGTGCACGGGGCAGTTCCCGTCCACCAGCTGGTCCTCGGTGTAGTAGTCCTCGCACGAGATGCAGTAGAGCCCCGAGTACTGCCCCAGCTCGATGAACCCGTTGTCGAAAATGCGCTGCAGGAACTCCTGCACCACCTTGTAATGCCGCGGTTCGGTGGTGCGGATGAAGTCGTCGTAGGAGATGTCGAGGGCGCGCCACGCCTCGACGAAACGCGCCGAGGTGCGGTCCGTCCAGTCCTGGGGCGTCGTGCCGTTCG
Organism: uncultured Acidimicrobiaceae bacterium; assembly: GCA_963807775.1. GTDB lineage: Bacteria > Actinomycetota > Acidimicrobiia > Acidimicrobiales > RAAP-2 > Bog-473. Next base: position 407,108 of record CAWECY010000003.1, read on the forward strand.
CCTCGGCGGCCTCCACGATCTTGGCGCCGTGCTCGTCGGTGCCGGTCATGAACCGCACCTGGTCCCCCAGCAGCCGGTGCCAGCGCGCCAGGGCGTCGGCGTTGACCGTCGTGTACGCCGTACCGACGTGTGGCGAGTCGTTGACGTAGTAGATGGGCGTGGTCAGGTAGTAGTGCGGCACCGCCGGTAGCGTACCGGCGCCCTCAGGGGCGGCCCGACCCCTGGCCCGCCCCACCCCGCCCCGCGTCGCGGACGCGCAGCGCCGCCTCGTAGGCCCGCCGCCGGGGCACGCCGAGCGTCGCCGCCACACGCTCCGCCACCTGGCGCGGCCCGTCGTCCGGCGCGGCCGCCAGCGCCTGGCGTACCGCTGCTTCCACGTCGTCGTCGCCCGGCGGCGGGGCGGGCGGCGCCCCGCCGACGACCAGCACCACCTCGCCGCGCACCTCGGACACCGCGAAGTGCTCGGCCGCCGTCGCCAGCTGGCCCCGCCAGACCTCCTCGTAGAGCTTGGTCAGCTCGCGCACCACGGCCACCGGCCGCGCGCCGTCCACGGCCGCCAGGTCGGCCAGCGTCGCCGCCACCCGGCCCGGCGCCTCCAGCACGACGGTCGTGCGCTCGTCGGCCATCAGCGCGGCGATGCGCCGCCGCCGCTCCGCTCCCTTGCGGGGCAGGAAGCCCTCCACGCAGAAGCGGTCGATCGGCAGGCCGCTCACGACCAGCGAGCCGAGCACCGACGACGGGCCGGGCACCGTGCTCACGGTCTCGCCCGCGGCGGCCAGCTGCGCCGCCAGCCAGGCGCCCGGGTCCGAGATCCCCGGCGTCCCGGCGTCGCTCACCACGGCCACCGTCGCCCCGCCGGCCACGGCGGCCGCCACGCGCGTCAGGCGCTCCGCCTCGTTGTGGCCGTGCAGCGACAGGAGGCGGTCGCCCCCGGCCAGTCCCAGCGCGGACAAAAGGGCGCGGGTGCGCCGGGTGTCCTCGCAGCAGATCAGGTCGGCCGTCGCCAGCACCTCCCGGGCCCGGGGCGCCAGGTCGCCCAGGTTCCCGATCGGCGTGGCCACCAGGACCAGCCGGCCCCGGCCGTCCCCATCGGCGCTCAAGAGCCGTTGCCCGACGGACCCGCTTCGGCCTGGCGCACCTCGAGCCGGTCGCCCACCCGCACGCCCCAGCGCTCCAGCGACCCGGCCTCGGCCTCGACCGTGCTGCGCACGCCCCGCCCGCCCACGGCCACCCGCCACGGCTTGAGCCGCCTCACCCGCAGGACGGTCAGGTCGACCGAGAGGAAGGCCACGTCGATGGGGAACCGGGCGCCGGCGGTGTGCACGGTGCGCACCCCCTCCACGTGCAGCGCGCCGTCCCAGCCGTTGCGCCCCCGCAGGGCGTCGCGCCGTTCGGCCGGCGAGTCCGTCATCTCGAGCGCGCAGACCACGTCACCGTCGCGCAGCAGCCAACCGGACCGCATCATGAGCGACGATACCGGATCGACCTCGCGGCGGATTCGCCCTCGCCCGGCTAGGTGATCCAGTAGGCCATGTGAAACTGGACCTCGATGTAGATGCCGATGGCGACCAGAGGCGCGATGACGGCCACCACGGGCCACATGCTCCGCCGCCCGAGCCGCTCGAACGCGGCGGCGGCGACCAGGTAGACGGTGACCAGGCCGGAGATGAAGCGGGCCTCCCCGTCGCCCCAGGCATCGATGACCGACAGGTTGAGCAGCACGCCGAGCACGTACAGCACCATCGGCAAGGTCCATCGGAAGTCCTTGGCCCACAGGGCGATCACGCCGACGAGCACGCCCACGGCAACCAGGCACGCGGCCTCGTCGACGAGCAGGATGAAGCCCGACGACAGGGAGGTCAGGCCGCCGTGGGCGGCGCTGTGGCGCACGTCGACGAAGAACGAGTGCAGCGGATAGGTGAGGGCATCGTGCCAATACGTCGACCCGGCCTTCTCGAACTCCAGCGCATTGCCGAAATGGGCCTTCGAGTAGAGCGCGTAGGCGATGAGGCCCAGTTGGCTGATGATGCCGCACACGATGGCGAGGACGACTCGGCCTAGGCCTCTTTCCGCCAGCAGGATGCCGACGACAACGACCACGCCGACAAGGGCGCCCTGTGGTACGACGGCGCCGGCGCCGGCGGCGAGGATCGCCGCCCAGAACCACCGCTTCTCCAGGCAGAACCGCAGGCTCCAGATCGTGCAGGCCATGAAGAGCGCCTGCGCGTAGCCGGTGACGAGGAAGACGGATGCGGGGCCCCAGGCGAAGAGGACGGTGGCTGCGATGGCGCTCTTGCGCGACGTCAGCCGGTTGGCGACGTCGAAGATCCCCCAGGTGGCGAAGGCCAGCGCGATCCAAGACACCGCGATCGTCGCGTTCGGATACCCGATCACCAGACCAATCCCGTGGGCCAGGATCGGCTGGAGCGGGAAGAAGGGCGCGTCGAGCACCGATCGGTAGCCGTGCTCGGCGATGGACAGGTAGTGCGCGGCGTCCCAATTCAACAAGCCGGCGGCTGCGCCGCGCACGGTCGGGCCTGGCGTGCCCACCGGCGCCGACCGTGTGGTCGCCGCCGAGAGAGCCCACGCCAGCACCACACGGGGCACCGTGATGGCGGCGACGATCATCAGCACCGACTGGTACCAGGGGCCGCTCTGCCGTCCCGTCTCGGCGCTCTGCACCTCGCCGTCGGGGACCGTTGATTGCCTGAGCTCGTTCTGCAGCGCGGAGGTGGTCATGGGAAAATCGGGGCGATCGAACGAGGTCGACGGCCCCGCGAGATCTGGGCGATCGCGGCAGAACAAGGGTACCACCGGCGTCACGGCATCCCCCTGGACGGGTCGTTGCCGCTGCGAAGCCTCCCGCCATCGAGACCGGTCTAGACTCTGCAGCCCATGTCGAAGAGAACCGTCAAGCGCAAACTCCGTACGAAGAAGAAGGCGAACCACGGCAAGAAGCCGAACTGCGGACGCGGCTGACCGCCGGCTGCACCGCACCACCCCGACGCCTGACGGTCACTACGACCCCGTCGGCACCGGCGCCGTCCTCTACTTCCCGTTCCAGGCCACTCCGCGCGACCCCAGCACCGAGCACAGCGTGGTCGGCACGTCCGAGATGATCCCGTCCACCCCCAGGCCGATCAACCGCTCCATGGACTCGGTGTCGTTGACCGTCCACACGTGCACCGCCTTGCCCGACGCGTGCGCCGCCGCCACGAAGCGCTCGTCGACCACCACCAGATCGCCCTGGCGCTCGGGCACCTGGTAGGCCACGGCCGGGATCTCGGGCATGGGCTCGCCCGCCTGCACGGCCCGCCAGGCCTCGGCCGTGGCCATGGTCCCCGCCGACGTCGGCACGGAGGAGAAGCCCCGGAAGGCGTCGGTGGCCGGATCGAGGAAGGACGCCACGATCACGTCGTCGGTGCGCTCGTACTCGGCCAGCAGGCGGGCCAGCGTCTCCTCGTAGGGGGCCACCACGGGGGCGGTCTGCTTGATATCCAAATTGAGCACCACGCCGGGGAACTCCTCGAGCACCTCGCGCAGGGTGGCGATCCCGAAAGTCGGGTCACCGGGGGCCCGCCCCCGGTAGGGGTACTCCGACGCCGGTCGCCCCGGCGTCACGTCGGCCCCGGGGATCCACCAGTAGCAGAAGTCCATCTGGCGCAGCTGGGCCAGCGTGAACGAGGCGATGGTGCCGCTGGCCGCCGTCGTGCGGTCGACCGCGTCGTCGTGGCACACCACCAGCTCGCCGTCCGCCGTGGCGTGCACGTCGAGCTCGACCCCCGTCGCGCCCACCTCGAGCGCGTGCGCGATGGCGTGGCGCGTCGACGACGGCGACTCCCAGGCCCCCCCTTGATGCGCGTAGGCGATCACCCGACGCTCCAGCCACACCGACCCCTGGCTCACCCGCCGAACCGTAACAGCCGCCGCGGCGTATCCTCATCGAAGTGCTCGACCATCTGCTCGTCGACGTCATCGGCACCATCCGCACCTCTTTCGACCGGGCGTTGCTGCAACGCCAGGCCGTCGAGGAGCGCTTCCAGGTCGACGTGTTCCTGGGCGACGTGTCCTGGGAGACCTCCTACAGCCTGCCCGGCGAGGAGCAGCCGCCCCGGGTACGGGCCGACGTGTCGGTGGACTGGCCCACCTGGAGCCAGACCTCCTACCGCAGCTGGTCCATCGGCGAGCCGCCCGACGAGCTGCCCGAGGCCATCATCGAGGTCGCCCTGCGCGTCCAGCGCATGGCCGAGGCGCCCGACACCGAGAAGGTCATGGCCGCCCTGCCCGCCCACGGGCCGCTGGTCGAGGCGACCGACCTCGTGCGCACCGCCACCACCATCGAGCAGGTGCACACCGACGCCGACGCCGACGACGGCACCGACGCCACCCCGGCCCCCGCCGGGCTGCGCTGGGCCGTGGAGGCCACCTACGAGGGCACCGTCCGCTTCTCCGAGCACCAGCTCGAGGAGCCGTCCACCATCACCCCGATCTTCGACGGCCTCACCCGCTGGATCGCCTCCACGCTCATCACCCTGGCCGACCTGCCCTTCACGTTCCTGCCTCCGGGCGACGACGACTGACCCGGCGCGGCCCGCCCGCCGGCCCGCTCGCCGCGCCCGAATCCCCAGCCCAGCGGGGGCCTGACTGGCATTGGCGCCCGCCCGCCCACTAGGGATTGTCCCTAGATATGAGCCCCCTTCCTCACCGCGGGCCGCTCGCCGTCGTCGTCGCCGTCCTGGCCGTCCTCGCCGTCGGCGTCCTCGCCGCCTCCTGTGGCCCCTCGGCTCCGCCGGCGCCCCCCGCCAACCAGGGCCTGATCCTCAGCCGGCCCACGCCCCAGGACGCCACGCTGGTCAACCAGGACGGCCAGACCGTCTCGCTGGCCCAGCTGCGCGGCAAGGTCGTCGTGCTCGCGCCCTTCCTCACCCTGTGCCAAGACGAGTGCCCGCTCATCACCGCCGCCTACGGGACGCTCCAGCGCGACGTGCAGGCCGCCGGCCAGGGCGACAAGGTCGTCTTCGTGGAGGCGACGGTCGACCCCGGCCGCGACACCGTGGCGCGCCTGGCCGCCTACCAGAAGGAGTTCGGCGCCGACTGGGACCTGTGGACCGGCACCCCGGCGCAGGTGGCCGCCTTCTGGAAGCCCTTCGGCGTGGCCTACCAGATCGTGCCCGAGGAGCAGCCGCCGCACGACGACTGGTGGACCGGCAAGCCGCTCACCTACGACGTCGACCACACCGACGGTTACATCCTCGTCGACGCCCAGGGCCGCGAGCGCTTCGTCGACGTCAGCGCGCCCAACCTCGACGGCAAGCTCAGCCCCAAGCTGACCACCCTGCTCGATGCCGGCGGCGTGTACGGACTGCACCACCCGCTCCCGACCGACTGGACGGTGGACGACGCGCTCGGCGCCATCAGCTGGGTGCTGGGCACCACCATCCCATCCTCCTCGTGACGCGTCGGATGGGGCTGCGCCGCCCTGCCCTCATCGTCCCGGCAGCCTGCATCGTCGCCGCCCTGGCCTTCGCCGCCTGTGGCAACAGCGGCGGCAACGTCACGACCCTGAACGCGCCGCCGACCACCGACACCTCGCTCACGCTCACCTTGCAGCACTCACCCGCCGGCCCCATCCTGGCCACCGGCGGCGGCGACACGCTCTACGACTTCGCGCCCGACACACCCACACACTCCGCCTGCCTCAGCGACGCCTGTGTCTTCCAGTGGCCACCGCTCGTCAAGTCGGGTCCCATCCAGGTGGGCCCGGGCGTCAACGCCGCACTGGTCGGGACCCTCAAGCGGCCCGACGGCTCCACCCAGATCTCGTACGGGGGCCACCCGCTCTACACCTACAACATGGACGTCACGCCGGGCATGGTCACCGGTCAGGCCATCGACCAGGACGGCGGCCTGTGGTACGTGCTGAACGCCCACGGCCGGCAGGTCACGACCTCGTTCTCGGTCAGCAGCCCCAACCTGAACGTCAACCCGAACACGTAGGCGGCGCGCCGGACCTCAAGTGTTGAAGCGGAACTCCACGACGTCGCCGTCGCGCATGACGTAGTCCTTGCCCTCCATGCGCGCCTTGCCGGCGTTGCGCGCCGCGGCGACCGAGCCGGTCTCCATCAGGTCCTCGAAGCTGATGACCTCAGCCTTGATGAACCCCCGCTCGAAGTCCGTGTGGATCACACCGGCCGCCTTGGGGGCCGTGTCCCCGGCGTGGATGGTCCACGCCCGCGCCTCTATGGGTCCCGCCGTCAGGAACGTCTGGAGCCCGAGGGTGGCGAAGCCGACGTGCACCAGCTGCTCCAGACCGGACTCGGCCTGCCCGTAGCTGGCGAGCAGCTCCTTGGCATCCGCCGGGTCGAGCGCCGCCACCTCGGCCTCGATCTGCGCGCACAGCACCACCGACGCCGCCGGTGCCACCGAGGCGGCGAGCTTCGCGGCCACCTGGGCGTCACCCAGCGCCGCCTCGTCCACGTTGAAGACGTAAATGAACGGCTTGGCCGTCAGCAGGTGGAGCTCGCGCAGGAGTGCGGTGTCGACCTCACCCGTGGCCGCCGCGCTCGAGATCGTGCGCCCTTCGTCGAGGAGGCGCGCCGCCGCCGCCACGGCCGCCAGCACCGGCTTCTGGTCCGGCGCTCCCTTCACCTCGCGAGCCAACCGGGGCAGGCGGTTCTCCACCGTCTGCAGGTCGGCCAGGATCAGTTCGGTGTTCACCGTCTCCATGTCGCCCGCCGGGTCGATCCGCGCGTCGACGTGGACGACGTCGTCGTCGTGGAAGGCGCGCACGACCTGACAGATGGCGTCGGTCTCCCGGATGGCGGCGAGGAACTTGTTGCCCAGCCCCTCACCTTGCGACGCGCCGCGGACCAGCCCGGCGATGTCGACGAAGGTCACCGTGGCCGGCACCTGCGGCGCAGCGTCGTAGAGCGCCGCCAGCCGCTCCAGGCGCGGGTCCGGCACGGCCACGACGCCGACGTTGGGCTCAATGGTGGCGAAGGGGTAGTTGGCCGCCAACACGTCATTGTGCGTCAACGCGTTGAAGAGCGTGGACTTGCCCACGTTGGGCAACCCGACGATGCCGATGGAGAGGCTCATGACGTCACCGGTCTACCCCGTCAGAAGACCGGCGCCGGCGGCCAGTGCCCTGAGATCCGCCTCCGGGCGGGCGCCGGTGTGCGCGATCACCTCGGCCGCGCACAGGCCGCCCAGCCGCGTGCTCTCCACCGGCCCCATGCCGTGCGTGAGCCCGTAGAGAAGACCGGCCGCGAACAGGTCACCGGCGCCGGTGGTGTCGACCACACGTTCGACGGCGGCCGCCGGGACCTCCTGGGGACCCTGGGCGGTCAGCACGGTGGCGCCCCGGGGGCCGCGCGTCATGACCACGAGCAACCCGGTCTCCTCGGCCGCCTCCAGCGCGGCGGGGTAGGAGGAGACCCCGAACAACATGGTGACCTCCTCCTCGTTGCCGAGCAGGATGTCGACGTCGTCGAGCAGCAGGTCGAGGAACTCGCGCTGGTGGCGCTCGACGCAGAAGGGATCGGACAGCGACAGCGCCACCGAGCCGTCGGCGGCGTGCGCGGTGGCGGCCGCGTGTCGCATGGCCTCCTTGGCCGCCGGCACGTCCCACAGGTACCCCTCGAGCAGCACGATCGAGGCGCGGCGGATGAAGGCCTCCGGAACACCGGCCGGCGACAGGGTCGAGGCCGCACCGAGATAGGTCCCCATGGTGCGGTCGGCGTCCTCGGTGATCAGGACGATGCAGCGTCCCGTGCCCAGGCCGTCGCCCGCCGCCGACTCGCTGTAGTGCGGCTCGAACTCGACACCGGCTGCCCGCAGGTTGTCGGCGTAGGTGCGGCCCGCCTCGTCGTCGGCCACGGCACCGACGAACCCGGCCGCCCCACCGAGCTCGGCGATCCCGGCCGTCGTGTTGGCCACCGAGCCTCCCGAGACGAAACGGGGCGCCGCCAGGGACGCCTGGACCTCGCCGGCGGTGAGCATGTCGATGAGCGTCATCGACCCCTTCTCCAGGCCCACCCGGGCCAGCTGCTCGTCGCTCACCGTTGCGATCACGTCGAGGAGGGGCGACCCGATGGCCACCACATCGAGGGGTCGCACGCGCTCGTCGGACCCCGATGGCGAGGGCACGGACGGCGACTGGGTAGCGGCATCGTGATCAGGCACGGAGCGAGAACCTACTCGCAGCACCGCGGGTAGCCTGCCCGGATGGCCTCAACGACTGCCCCCTCCCCTGGCGCCCCGGGTACAGACGCGTTCCGGCTGCCCCGCACGGTGGAGCCCGAGACGTACCGGATGGAGATCGAGCCGAACGTGGCCACGGCCACCTTCACCGGCACCCTGTCCATCGACGTCGTCGTCCACGAGCCGGTCGACGAGATGGTGCTCAACGCGGCCGAGCTGGTGATCAGCGACGTCGAGGTCGTGACGGCGGACGGCTCCGCACTCGCCTGCAGCGTGGAGTTCCACGACGATCTCGAGCAGGTCGTGTTCCGGCCGTCGTCCCAGCTGGCGCCGGGGCCGTGCACGGTGAGCTGCCGCTTCTCGGGCACGCTCAACGACAAGCTGCGTGGCTTCTACCGTTCCACCTACACCGGGCCGGACGGCCAGACGCAGACCATCGCCACCACCCAGTTCGAATCCGTCGACGCCCGCCGCTGCTTCCCCTGCTTCGACGAGCCCGACCGCAAGGCGGTCTTCGAGATCACGCTGGTGGTGGACCCCGACGTGGACGCCATCTCGAACTCGCCCATCGTCTCGACCGAGCTGGTCGGCGACATGCAGCGCGTCAGGTTCTCGCCGACCATGAAGATGTCGACGTATCTGGTCGCGCTGGTCGTGGGCAAGCTCGAGTCCACCGAGACGGTCGACGTGGACGGCGTGCCGCTGCGGGTGGTGACCATGCCGGGCCAGAGCGGCCTCGGCCATTACGCCCTCGAGGTGGGCGCCTTCGCCCTCCGCTTCTTCAACGACTACTTCAACATCCCGTATCCAGGTGAGAAGGTCGACCTGGTGGCCATCCCCGATTTCGCGGCGGGCGCCATGGAGAACCTCGGCTGCATCACCTTCCGCGACACCGCGCTCTTGGTCAACCCGGCCGAGGCGGCACGCGTCGAGCTCGAGCGCGTGGCCGACGTGATCTCGCACGAACTGGCCCACATGTGGTTCGGCGACCTGGTGACCATGGGCTGGTGGGAGGGCATCTGGCTCAACGAGGCGTTCGCCACCTTCATGGAGATGCTGTGCGTCGACGCCTTCCGTCCGTCGTGGGACCGCTGGGTCGCCTTCGCCCCCTCGCGCGAGGCGGCACTGGCCATTGACGCCGTGCACTCGACGCGCCCCATTGAGTATCCGGTCGGTCCCCCCAAGGAGGCGGAGGGGATGTTCGACCTCTTGACCTACGAGAAGGGCGCCGGCGTGCTGCGCATGCTCGAGCAGCACATCGGCCCCGACGTGTTCTGCGACGGCGTGCGGACGTACCTGAAGGCGCACGCGTACGGCAACACCGTCACCACCGACTTGTGGGACACGCTGGAGAACGCAAGCGGCGAGCCCGTGCGCGACGTGATGAACACGTTCATCCTCCAAGGTGGCCACCCGCTCGTCACCCTGCGGGGCGACGTGCTGAGCCAAGAGCCCTTCGAGCTCGGTCCCGTCCCGAGCGGCACGACCTCGTCCATCGGGCGTTCGTGGAACGTTCCCGTGGCCGTACGCGCCCTGGCGGCCCACGGCCAGCCCGGCGCGCCGGTGGGCCGCCTGCTGCTGGGGGCCTCGCCGACGCGCGTGCCCGAGGCCGACGAGGGCCTGGCCGTCGTCAACGCCGGCGGATGGGGCGTGTTCCGCGTCGGCTACGAGCCCGAGCATCGGCTGGCCCTGGCCGGCCATCTGGCCGAGCTGACGCCACTGGAGCGGGCCAACCTGCTCGCCGACACCTGGGCCACCACGCTGGGCGGCCAGTCGGAGCTGCGTGAGTTCTTGCAGCTGGCCGCACGGCTCGGCCTCGAGCCCGACCCGGTTCCGTGGACGTCCGTGGCGGCGGCGCTGACCTTGAGTAACCGCATCGCGTTGCCTGAGCAGCGCGCTGCCCTGCACGAAGCGGTAGGGGCGCTGGTCGGCCCCATCCACGAGCACCTCGGGTTCGAGGCCCGCCCCGGAGAGAGCGACCGCACACCCACGCTGCGCGCGCTGGCCATCAGCCTCCTGGCCACCGTCGGGCACGACGAGGTGGTGCGGGCCGAGGCGGCGCGCCGCTTCGACCAGTCACCTATCGGCGGTGGCTCCGGGCCGCCCATCCCTCCGGACATTGAGACGGCGACTTTGGCCGCGGTCACCCAGTTGGTACGCCCGGGCGACTACGACGCGCTGCTCGAGCGCTACCGGGCCGCGTCGACCCCGCAGGAGGAGAATCGCTCGCTGGGCGCCCTGTCCATGTTCCCCGACGTGGACCTGTGCCTGCGCACGTTCAACCTGGCCATGACCGAGGTGCGCAGCCAGAACGGGTTCTCGGTGATCGCGGCGCTCCTGGCCAACCCGGTCGCCTGCCAGGCCGTGTGGACGCGCATGACCGAGACCTGGGACGCCATGCTCGAGCGCTTCCCGAAGAACGCGCCGCCGCGCATGCTCGACTCGCTGCCGGCGCTGTGCGCCGACGCCGACTTCGCCGAGTCCGCCGCGGCGTTCCTGCGCGACCACCCGCTGGCCTCGGGGCCACGACGTGTGGCGCAATCGCTCGAGCGCCTGCTAGTCAACGTCGCCTTCGCCGCCCGCGAGCGGCCCGCGCTGGCGGAGTCACTGCGCGCCGCCGATCCGTCGACCCGCGCTTGAACGCGCACGCCGATACCCGGAAAGAAGTGGGGACGACCGACCGCCTGCAGGACCTGCTGGCGACGGCGCGGGGCACCCGCGGGTTCATGCCCGACGAGGAAGGCGAGGCGCTGTTCGAAGCCGCGCTGCGGGCGGGCCGGGCCACCATCTCCGGCACCGACGCGCCGACGTTCGTCGAGATCGGCGCCTGGTGTGGCAAGTCCACCGTGTACCTCGGAGCGGCGGCGGAGGCCACCGGCGCGGTGGTGTTCTCCATCGACCATCACCGCGGCTCGGAGGAGAATCAGGCCGGCTGGGAGTACCACGAGGCGGACCTGGTCGACCAAGACGCCGGGCGCATCGACACGCTGCTGCACTGGCGGCGCACGATGACGCGGGCCGGACTGGAGGCCACGGTGGTCGGCGTCGTCGGCGACTCGCCCACCGTGGCGGCGCGCTGGGCCCAGCCTTTGGCGTTCTGCTTCATTGACGGGGGTCACGGGGAGGAGCCGGCCTGGGCCGACTTCCGGGGCTGGGCGCCGCTCGTCGCGGTCGGCGGCTGGCTGGCCATTCACGACGTGTTCCCCGACCCGGCCGACGGCGGGCGACCGCCCTACGAGCTGTACTGCGCCGCCTTGGCATCGAACGAATTCGTGGAAGACGGCGCATGTGGCAGCCTGCGCGTCCTGCGCCGCATCGTGCCCCCGGCCGGCTGAGCCGCACCCACGGGGGACCGGCCCGAATCGATCAGCTCCGGGCGGGGCGGTCTGTCGGTTCGGCGACCGTGCAGCCGTCGGTGGCGTCGCCGCAGTGGGGCTCGGCCAGGTCGAGCGCGGCCGGCAGGCACTCGCCGCGGAACAGGCCGGCGGCCGGCGTGGTGCTCGACAGCGCGTCGGCGGCGAGCACCATGGCGGCGAACGTGTACGTCGTCCGCTCGTTCTCGGGGAACGTCTCTTCCTCGGGGTAGACCATCCCGGTCCAGTACGACCCATCGGGGAGCCGCAGGTTCTGGCCGGCCGCAAACAGGTCGAGCGCGGGACCATCCATGCCGAGGGCGTCCAGGGTCAGCACGCACTCCGCCGTCTCGGCTGCGGTGACCCAGTCGCCGGTCGACACGCACCGCACGCCCAGGCCCTCCATGACGAAGGCGGACCAGCCGTCGGCGATGCGCCGTCGACCCGCCTCCCCCTCCAACGCGCCCGACAGCATGGGGTAGTACCAGTCCATGGCGAACTCCACCTTGGGCGCGAACGCGCCCGGGTGGTGCGCCACGGCGTGGCCGAGCCGCCCGGCGGCCAGCTCCCAGTCCGGTCGGTCCTTGGCCAGACACTCGGCGACAGCGACGGCGCAGCGCAGGGAGTGGTAGATGGACGACGAGCCGGTCAGCAGCGCGTAGCCCTCTGGGCGCCCGGCCGAGTCGAGCGACCAGAGCACCGAGCCATCGGGCTGCTGCCAGCGCAAGATCCAGTCGATACCCCCCTCGATCGTCGGCCACAATTCGCCGAGGAACTCGACGTCGCCCGTGATCAGGTGGTGGTGCCAGGCCCCGGCGGCCAGGTAGGCGCAGACGTTGGTGTCAAGCCGCGGGTCCTTGACCGAGTCGCCCTGGTAATAGTTGAACCAGCTGCCGTCCGGCAGCTGGTTGCGGGCCAGCCAGCGGTACGCCTCGACCGCCTCCTCGACCAGCCCGCACACCGTGAGCGCCATGGCCGCCTCGACGTGGTTCCACGGATCGCAGTGACCCCCGTCGAACCACGGGATCATGCCGTCTCGGCGTTGCACCGCGGCGATGGCCTGCCCGGTGGCGAGCACCTCGGCGCTCGAGAGGATGCCCGGCACTTCGGGCAGGATGGTCGGCAAGGATCGAATGTCCTCGGTTGTCATGCGGCCGCTCCCTGGGTCGGCGTATCCGGACCGCGGCGCCCCGGCACCCCCCGTGGGAGGTTGGGCCGGGCGTCGGGCAAGCCCGCGACGGCGACAGCCGGCTTGGTCGTGTAGACCACCAGGCTCTTGCCGATCAGTGGGCTGAGCACCCGGTCGGCCGTGCGGGTGACCATGGGCGCCTTCACGATGTCCCATACCAGGACCTGGTGGTACGCCTTGACGGCCGGATGCGAATCGTTGCTCGGCCCGACCAGGCAGCGCAGCCACCAGTAGGGCGAGTGCAGGCCGTGCGCGTGGTGATGGCCCGTCGGTACCAGCCCGGTCGCTCCCAGGCGGCGCTCCAACGTCGAGCGCCGGTAGATGCGCACGTGGCCACCGGGCGTGTCGTGGTACTCGTCGGACAGGGCCCAGTTGATGGCCTCGGGCGCGCAGCGGGGAACCGTGACCGCCATGGTCCCGCCCGGCTTGAGCACCCGGGCCAGCTCGCGCATGGCGGCGGTGTCGTCGGGGATGTGCTCGAGCACTTCGGAGGCGATGACGCGGTCGAACGTGGCGTCGGCAAAGGGCAGGGCCAGCGCGTCGCCCTGCACGGCGGTCGCCGGGTGGTCGGCGGCCAGCTCGCCGGCCTCCACCATGGCGCCCAGTGTGGCGCGCACCTGGGCCACCTCGTCGGGCCCGGCATCGAGCGCCACCACCGACGCGCCCCGGCGCGCCGCCTCGAAGGCGTGGCGACCGAACCCGCAGCCCAGATCGAGCAGCAGGTCGCCCGGGCCGACACCGAGGCGGTCGTAGTCCACGGTGAGCATCAGGCCACGCCCCGCTCGTCTGCGCCGGCACCGGGCTCCGGCTGGCCGGTCGGGGCACCCGGCAGCGGGCGGCCCTCGAGCAGTGCCTGGTAGCAGGCGGCCGTGCCGGCGGCCGTCACCTGCCACGTGAAGCGGCGCACGACCCGCTCGCGGCCGGCCGCGCCGAGACGGGCACGCAACGCCGGGTCGTCGAGCAGGCGGCCGATGGCGCCGGCCAGGGCGCCGGGGTCGTCCGGCGGGACGAGCAGTCCGGTCTCCTCGCTGGTCCCGACGACCTCGGGCAGCGCGCCACCGGTCGTGGCCACCACCGCCACCCCGCACGACATGGCCTCGATGGCCGGCAACGAGAACCCCTCGTAGAGCGAAGGCACGACGGCCACCTGGGCCTGGCCGTAGAGCCGGGCCAGCTCGTGGTCGCTGATGCCGCTGAAGCAGTGCACGATGTCGGAGAGGCCGAGCCTGGTCAGGGCCCGGTCGACCCGCCCGCCCTCGGAGGGGCGGCCGATCACCGTCAGCTCGATGTCGCGCTCGGTGCGCAGCTTGGCCACCGCCTCGAGCAGCGGGACCAGGCCCTTCATGGGGACGTCGCTGCTGGAGGTCACCATGATCCGTCCCGGCACCGGCGTCACGTCTTCCATGGGCCGGAACACGGTCTGGTCCACGCCGACGGGGACCACGGTCATGCGTTCGGGCACCACACCCATCTGGGCCGCGATGTCCAGGCGCGAGTTTTGCGAGACCGTCACCACCGCCGGGAGGGCGCGCGCCACCCGCACCTGCATGCCCAGGAACCCGAACCAGCGCCGCGTGGTGAAGCGCTGCCAGGGGTTGGTGGTATGCGCCAGAGCCAACTCGCGGTCCACCGTGATGGGATGGTGCAAGGTGGTCAACAGCGGCCAGCCGTCCTCCACCATGCCGAGCATGCCGTTGCCGAGGCACTGGTTGTCGTGGACGACGTCGAAGTCGTCCCGCCGGGCCGCCAGGAGCTGGCGGGTGCGCAGCGAGTAGGCCAGGGGCTCCCCGAAGCCGGCCGTGCACATCACGCCGAACTCCTTCCAGTCCTCGCTCGAGGTGAACTCGCGCCGATGGGGCACCCGGAAGGGATCGGGGTCGCGGTAGAGGTCGAGGCCAGGGACCGGGGTGAAGCCGACGCCCGGGTCGAGCTCGGGCCAGGGCGGGCCGGAGAAGACCTCGACCGAGTGCCCCAGCGCAACCAGCTCCCGGGACAGGTGACGGGTGTAGACCCCCTGGCCACCGCAGCGCGGGTTGCCCCGATAGGTCAGGTAGGCGACGCGCAGGCCCCCGGGGCGAGGTGGGGCGGCGGGAACCGGGGTGGGCACCTCGATGTGGCGCGAACGATCCCAGGATTCCTTGGTCTCGATCCACTTCTGGCGGGGGGTTTTAGGCAATTGACGTCCCGACTCGGCCCACCATGGCCGCATAGCCTCCCCGAATGCCCTGGTCCTGCGCAAACGGCACCGCCGTAGGCGCCCCGGTTGCGAGCCGTCTCATCTGACGCCGTACCAGCTGAGGACGGTCAAGACCACGTGGGCGGCGGCCACAGTGGCCACAGAGGTGGTGGAGTAGGCGCCCGGCGAGCGGGCCAGGGGGACCGATGCCGGCGGCCCGGCCCGGGCCCGCGGGGCGTCGAAAGCTCTGGCGCCCTCACGGGGAGACGGGTCGGATCGAGTCGAAGTGGACCACGAAGCGAGCCGGGTACCGTGCACAGCATGGACCTGACCTATCCGCCCGAAGCCGAGGAGTTCCGAGCCGAGATCGCCGGCTGGCTGCACGACAACCTGCCCGAAGGGTGGGGCGACGAGGGCTTCTCCATGACGCCCGAGCAGCGCAAGCAGTTCAACGAGGAGTGGACGGCCAAGCTCTTCGCCGGCGGCTGGATCTGCGCCAGCTGGCCGGCCGAGTACGGCGGCAAGGGCCTCACCCTCCTGCAGCAGGTCGTGCTGAACGAGGAGTTCGCCCGGGCCGGCGCGCCGCTGCGCGGAGACTTCTTCGGCGACACCCTGGTCGGCCCCACCATCCTGCAGTGGGGCACCGAGGAACAGAAGCAGCACTTCATCCCCGGCATCTTGAGGGGCGAGATCGCATGGTGCCAGGGCTTCAGCGAGCCCGACGCCGGCTCCGACCTGGCCGGGTTGAGGACGCGAGCCGAGCTCGACGGGGACGAGTGGGTCATCAACGGACAGAAGGTATGGACCACGCAGGCCCACTACGCCGACTACATCTTCCTGCTGGCCCGCACCGACCCGGATGTCGACAAGCACGCCGGGATCTCCTACCTGCTCGTGCCCATGAAGCAGCCGGGGGTCGAGGTGCGGCCGATCGAGCAGATCGACGGGTCGGCCGAGTTCAACGAGGTCTTCTTCACCAACGTGCGCTGCCCCAAGGAGAACGTGGTCGGCGGCGTCAACAACGGCTGGAAGGTCGCCATGACCACGCTGGGCTTCGAGCGGGGCACGTCCGCCACGACGGGCCACCGGCGTTTCCAAAAGGAGTACGACCAGATCCTGGAGCTGGCGCGCCAGAAGGGCCGCGACAGCGACCCGCTGATCCGCCAGCGGCTGGCCCGGTCGTGGTCGAAGATCAAGATCATGCAGATCAACGGCTGGCGCACCCTGACCGACGCCCTCAACGGCACGCACACCACGGCCAAGCTCGGGGCGTGCAACAAGATGTTCTGGTCCGAGGCGCACCAGGCCACCCTGCTGCTGGCCATGGACATCTACGGCATGGAGGGGCAGATCCTGCAGGGTGACGACGGCGAGGACACCCTGCTGCCGGGGGCGCGGCGCTCCAAGGCCAGCTACCCGGTGAACAACCTGCAGTCCCTCTACTTCTTCTCCCGCTCGGAGACGATCTGGGGCGGCACGGCCGAGATCCAGCGCAACATCGTCGGTGAGCGGGCCCTGGGCCTGCCCAAGGAGCCCAAGCCGGCGTAGCCCCGGGTGGATTGACCAGCGCTTTTGCGGTTGCAACGCGCGGGCCACCAGGGCGTCACTGATTTCTCCGTTTGTGGGAATAGAGCGGGTATGGCGTGGCGGGCCTTTTTTCCGACTTCGGGGCGCAGCGCGGCGTCGGGTGGTGCCCGGCCCCTCTGGTGGTGCCGATGACCGGCGACGCGATCCGGGTCCTGGTCGTCGACGACCACCCCGTGTTCGCGGAGGCGCTGGCGCTGGCCATCGAGGCGTCGCCGCGGATGTCGTGCGTCGGCGTGGCCGCGGACGCCGAGGGTGCACTGCGGATGGCCTACGAGGTGGCGGCCGACGTCATCGTCATGGACGCCCAGCTTCAGGAAGAGGACGGCATCGACACGGCGCGCTCGTGCCTGGAGGATCACCCCGACGCGCGGGTGTTGGTGCTCTCGGAGCACGCACCGAGCTCCTCGCTGGTGCGGGCCGCGCTGGACGCGGGTGCCTCCGCCCTGCTGCCCAAGACGACCAGTCTCGGGGTGGTGGTCGACACCATCCCCTCCCTGACCGAGCACTGCTTCACGACGGACAGGGACACCGTCGCCATGCTGTGCGGTCCGCTGACGCCCCGCCGCCTGAATCGAGACAGCTGGGGCACCGACACGCTGACCCGGCGCGAGCGCGACATCCTCGGCCTGCTGGTCAGCGGTGTCGACGTGCAGACAGCGTCGCTGCGCCTCGGGATCAGCGTCAACACAACGCGGGGCTATGTCAAGAACCTCTACCGCAAGCTCGGTGTGCACAACCAGCTGCAGTTGCTGGCGGTGGCGCGCCAGCGCGGGCTGTTCGAGGAGTGAGGGGCGTGGCGTGAGCCCCGCGCCGAACACGGCGCCGAACAACACGGGCGCCGGCTTGCGCATGACCGTGAGCTCCTATCGCTTGTCAACCCCTTATTGGGGCTCGGGAGACAAAACAGTGGACACGACGTTGATTCAGTCACTCGAGGCCGAGGTCAACGTATATGGGCTCGGCCTTACCAAACGATTAGTTGGTGAATCCGCCACCGCTCTTGACGAACCTCCACTACAACGGGCGTCTGTAGCGCGTCTCGACCAGTGTGGCTGGGCCGAACGGCTCGGACTTCTCGGTGCCGTCGCACGACCAGCCGGCGATCTCGTAGAAGCGCCGGGCCCGGTCGTTGGCGACGAGCACCCACAGCACGGCTGACTGGTAGCCGGCGTCTCGCATGGTGCGGACCGCCTCCGCCATGAGCTCACGACCGGTGCCTTGGCCCCACGCCTCGGCCAGCAGGTAGATGGCTGCCACCTCGGCCGTGCCCGGGTCCACGTCGCCGTCGCGGGCGGGTCCGACGTGCACGAAGCCACACACCTCCCCTTCCCCGTCCGCCTGGGCCACGAGCACGGCATGGCCCGCGAGATTGAGACCCAGGATCTGCCGCCACATGGCGGCCCGCCGCTCGACCGACAGGTCGTCGAGCACTTCGTCGGGGATCAGACCGCGGTACGCCACCTGCCAGCTGCGGACGTGGACCGTGGCGACTTCCGTGACGTCGTCGGTAGTCGCCCGTCGGATCCGCATCTCCCCATTGTGGAGCCGGGCCCAGCCGGGCCCGGCCGGCGCGGCGCGGCGCGGCGGGCGTTAGCTGGTCCGACGCTCCGGCCGCAGGACGAGGCTCTCGGCGATGGGCAGGGGGACCAGCGCCGCCATCTGGACGTCCTCGAGGTCCTCGGCGGCGGTGGTGGGGAGGGCGTCGGTGACCGCGCGTTGGCGGGCGGCCAGCACGAAGAGCGGAATGGCGGCCAGGAGCGTGGCGACGCCGCCGATCACCAGGGACACCCTCGGGCTGCTGACGTCGCTGATCCAGCCAAGGAGTGGGGCCCCGATGGGCGTGCTGCCGAGGAAGGCGATGGCGTTGAGGGACATGACGCGGCCGCGCATGGTCGGATCGGCTCGCAACTGCAGGTTGGCGTTGTTGGTGGAGACGAAGGCGATGGAGGCGGCACCCATCACGACGAGCAGCAGCGTGGCCACCAGCTTGGTCGGCGACAGCGCGACGGCCAGGATGGATGCGCCGAAGACCACGGCGATGGCGGCGAGCAGCGGCACGGACGGCCGGCTGCGGTGCGCTGTGAAGAGTCCTCCGATGACCGCACCGACCCCCATGGCCGCCAAGAACTCGCTGTAGGTCGCCGCCCCGCCGTGGAAGGTGAACTTGGCCAGCAGCGGCAACGTCACCGTGAAGTTGAAGGCGAAGACTCCGACCACGGCCATGGCGAGAAGTAGGGTCCGCAGTTCGGCGTTCCCCCACACGTAGCGCAGCCCCTCCCGCACCTGCCCCTTGGCCCGGGCCACTCCGGGCCGGCGATGGAGCTCGGACACCTGCATCATGGAAAGCGCGACGATCACCGCGACGTAGGAGAGCGCGTTGACCATGAAACAGGTCGCCACCCCCAAGAAGAGGATGAGCACGCCGCCGATGGCGGGGCCGATCACGCGAGCCGAGTTCATCAGCACGCTGTTCAGGCTGACGGCGTTGGGCAGAAGGTCGTTGCCCACCATTTCGAACACGAAGGTCTGCCGGGCGGGATTGTCGAAGAGGTTGACGAAGCCCAGGCCGGTGGCCAGCACGAAGACCTGCCAGATCTCCACCGAGTGGGTCACCACGAGCAGTCCCAGAACGAGGGCGAGGACTCCCGCCGAGCCCTGGGTGGCGTAGAGGACCTTGCGCTTGTCAAGCCGGTCGGCGATGAGACCGCCGAAGGGCCCGAGCAACAGGAGGGGCAGGAATTGCAGGCTGGTGGCGATGGCGACGTCGAGGCCGGTGCCGTGCAGCGGGAACAAGATCAGGTAGGCCTGGGCCACCGTCTGCATCCAGGTGCCCGACACCGAGATGACCTGCCCGGTGAAGTAGAGCCGGTAGTTGCGGACGGAAAGGGCGCGGAATGTCCGCCGACCCGCTTCGCGGACCCGGCGCGTCATGGCTCGACAAGCAGATGCTCGAGCAGGGCGACCAGCTCGGCGGCGTGCTGCTGTTCGTCTGCACTCAGCTCGGAGAGCCGACGCAGGAGGAAGGCGTCCTTCACCGTCCGCATGCGCTCGAGGGCACGCTCGCCGGCCGGCGTGATGCGCACACGGGTACTCCGACGGTCCGAGCTGTCCGCCTCGCGGTGCACCATGCCGGCCTCGGCCAGTGCGGCCACGATCCGCGTCATGGACGGCGGCTGCACATGCTCGACGGCAGCCAGCTCACCGAGCGTGGGGTGGCCCAGGCGCCGGACCGAGCCCAGCGCCGACGCCTGCCCCGGGGAGAGGCCGCCCAACGACTCCTGCCGCAGGCGCCGCTGGAGCCGGTTGACCGCGATGCGCAGCCGGCTCGCCACCTCCTCGCGGCCCCTCAGCGGAGCGTCGGACACCGGCTGCGTCTGCATGGTCCCAGTATAGTTAGTTGCGTTAACTAATGATGTCCCCGGGCCGCCTACCCGGAGGGATTGCGGCGGTGATGACAGAGGGCCGGCGACGGGTTAGAGGCTGGGGACGTAGCCGCCCGTGCCGAGGGAGGAACTCTCCTCGTAGCTGAGCGAGTCGTCGACGTCACCCATGACCTCGGTCACCCAGGGCAGGCGCTCGCGCAGGATCCGCTCGACCCCGCCCTGCAGGGTGGCGCCGCTGATGGCGCACGAGCCGCACGCCCCCTGGAGCTGGACCTCGACCACACCCGTCTCGACGTCGGCCCGGACCAGCACGAGGTCGCCACCGTCGGCCTGCACGGCGGGCCGCATGAGATCCATGACCCCCTGCAGCTTGCTCAGTCGCTCGGCCCGTTCGGCGTCGGTGATCTCGGGTGTGTCCGGCATCCCTCTATTGTGCCGTGCCGGCTGGTGGGTGTGACCGGCAACGCCCGCGGCCAGGAAGTTCACCGTCCGTTCGCGAAGGCCTCGGTTAGGCTCCGGTCCTGGCAGACAGCTGGCAGGTACGAGAACGGGGAGGCGAGCCATGAGGGTTCTCGGAGTGTTCAAGGCATCGAAGGAGACCCGGGACGTGCCGGCGGGCACGGTCATCTTCGAGGCCGGCGCGGCCGGCGAGGAGATGTACGGCGTCATCGAGGGCAAGGTAGAGCTCAAGCTGCCCAATGGCCGCTCCATCACCCTCGGACCCGAGGCCACGTTCGGCGAGATGGCGCTCGTGGACCGGTCGCCGCGGAGCGCCACTGCGGTGGCCGCCGAGGACTGCCAGCTCGCCGTGATCGACCGGCACCGGTTCCTCTTCCTCATCGGCGAGACACCGCAATTCGCGCTGCAGGTGATGGCGAATCTGGCCGACCACCTGCGCGACGATCAGACGTAGGCCGCGGGCGGTCGCCGACCGCTTGGATCAGTTGAGCCCGACCGGCTGCGGCGTGCCCCCCTGCACCACCGGGTTGGACAGCTCGCCGATCCCCTCGATGGCGATCCGAACCGTGTCGCCGTCGGCCAGGAACCGCGGCGGGTCGAACCCAGCCCCCACCCCGGCCGGCGTCCCGGTGGCGATGACCGTGCCCGGCTCGAGCGGGAAGGCGGTGGTGAGGTATGCGATCATCTCGCGGCAGCCGAAGATGAGGTCGGCCGTGGTGGAGTCCTGGCGCAGTTCGTCATTGACCCAGGTCTTGATGGCGAGGTCACCGGGGTCGCCGAGCTCGTCGAGGGTCACCATCTCGGGGCCGCAAGGGGCGTGGCTGTCGAAGGACTTCCCCATCGTGAACGTCGGCGTGCGCCACTGCCAGTCCCGGGTGCTCACGTCGTTGATGACGGTGAACCCGGCCACGACCTCGAGGGCACGTCCGACCGGAACGTGCTGGCAGCGCGGTCCGATCACCATGGCCAGCTCGCCCTCGTAGTCGACCATGTCCGACACGGTCGGCAGGACGATGGGGTCGCCCGGCCCGGCGATTGCCGTGCGTTGCTTGTTGAACCAGTACTGCCACTCCGGGGGCTCACGGCCCATCTCGGCCACATGGGCCCGGTAGTTCATGCCGATGGCCAGGATCGCCGGGGGGTCGGGAACCGGGGCGTGCCGGCGCACCTCCTCGAGGGAGTAGCGGGCGGCCTTCCCGGCGGACGCGGCACGCATAGCCTCCGGGGCCTGGTGGCCCAGGGCCAGCAGCCCTCGCATGGTGGGCGGCAACCCGGTGGCCGGGTCGCTCAGGTCGACGATCTCGTCTCCGGCGACGAGGCCGGGGCGGACGGGCCCGCCGGCGCCTGAGAAGCTGATGAGCCGCAGCGCCGTTCCCCGCCCGACCGACCTAGCTCACCTGCTGCTTCTTGTAGGCCTCCCAGTAGCGGGTGGCGTGGCGGGCCGAGAAGGCGCCGATGACCTCGACCACCCCGAAGAGGATGGCCAGGATGCCGATCATCACCATGACGACCTCGAGCGTGCCGGTGGGGTGCCGGATGCAGAGGAGGCCAAGCGCGATCGCCACGATGCCGCGGATGAGATAGGCCCACCAGAAGGGCAGGTGGTGGTGCTGCAGCGACGACACGATGTCGAAGATGCCGAGGACCAGGAAGGACCAGCCGATCAGCACGGCCGCCACGAAGACGGTGATGTGCGGCCAGACGAAGCCGACAATGCCGGCGCCGACCCAGAACAGCCCGAACACGAGGTGCATCCACCGCTGGCGCGCCATACGGACGGACCCGACGATCTCGAAAGCCCCGCCCACGATGAAGAACGCGCTGGCGAAGTAGATGGCGGCGTAGACCGTGGCGTGGCGCCAGCTGATCACGAAGAACCCGAAGATGATGGCGATGATGCCCCCGGCCAGGTACCAGCCCCACATCTTCTCCAATTGTCCGGTGACGGCATCACCGACTTCGATGTCGTCGGGACTCAACACATAGGTCATCACGTCCTCCTTTGGCGAGTAGGAGCGCACAGGCTGCTTACCGTCGCAGCGTATCGCCGTGACCACCAGATTTAGGGGATGCAGGCACGCAGCGCATGCAGCGCACGGCTCCCCCACGACGCACCCGACGCGGCCCAGCGGCCGGGTTGCTCGAGTACGTCGTCGGCGTCGGCCCACAGCTCGTCCTCGACCGGCTGGAGGGTCGGCGCGGACCTCGGCCAGCGCGCCCGGGTCGGCCTCGACGCGCCGGCGCAGGGCGTCGGCGGCATACCACAGCTCCTCGCCCGACAGCTCCACAGGCACGAACGGCGGTGGGCCGTTGGCGGTGCGCGGAAAGGCGGGGACGTAGATGCTGGCGCACGGGCTGCCCGCGGCGACGTAGACGCGCAGCGGTGCACCGTCGGCCAGGGCCGACGGGAGCTCGGCGATCATGGATGCCGCCGTCACGCTCAGGTCGCGCACGTGCATGCAGACGGTGACGCCGCCGAAGTCGTCGCCGATGCCGGCGGGAGGCGGGACGACCGGACCCGAGGTCCCGGGCGCGCCCCACGGACCGGACCCGTGGTCGCGCAGGTGGGCGGCGGTCGCCGCCGGTGTGAGCCCGCCCACCGGCGTGGACTCGAGGAAGCGACGGCTGGCGGCCAGGCGGACGTCGGCATAGGCCGTGTGCTCGCCGGGGTCGCGGAAGCGGCCGAAGTCGTCGCCTGGTTCGAGCGCCGCCGAAGCGCGCGTCCACCCGCTGCCGAGCGTGATCCGGTTGGAGATGGCCGCGCCGCCGGGGAAGGGGGCGGCGGCGTAGTCGGCGCCGGCCGTCTCGAGGACGTAGGCCTCGTGGGGATCGGCCACCAAGAAGGAGGAGTCGTAGGCCTCCTGGTGGGCGGCGTCGGCGATGCCGCCCTGCCCGCAGGCCTCGAGGAGTCCGGTCATCACGTCGACGGCCTCGGCGGCGCTGCGGGCGCGCTCGAGGCCCAGGCGGACCAGGTCCATGCCGATGAGGGCGGGCGGTGCCGACTGGGCGTCGTGGGTGGTGCGCACCCGCTCGTTACCGATGGCCACGCCGTGCTCGTTGACGCCGTGCTCGGCCCCCCACAGCCAGGTCGGGCACGAGAGGAGGGCGGCGTGGGCCCCGGTGTCACCGATGCTGAGGTACTGGGTGCGCAGGGTGCAGCCGGCCGAGGCCCGGCGGCCGAAGGGCCAGGCCACCTGCACCTCACCGGGCGGCCGGTCCGAGTTCTTGGCGAACACCATGCCGGCCGGGCCCGGGGCGCACAGGGTGTCGCACATGTTCGGAGTGTAGGGAGGTGGGTAGGGTTTGCCGCATGGAACCACGTGCCGTCCTGGCGATCGACGACATCGATCTCTCGGACATGGAGTTCTGGGCCCGGCCCTGGGACGAACGGGAAGGCGCCTTCCAGACGCTGCGGCGCGAACGGCCGATCGCCCATTTCGACGAGCCCGAGATCCCCGAGGCGCTGGCCTACGTGATCCCCGAGGGGAACGGCTTCTACGCGCTGACCAAGCACGCCCACATTTCCGAGGCGAGCCGTCACCCCGAGATCTTCCAGTCGGGCAAGGGCGCGACCTCCATCATCGACCTGCCCGAGGAGATGAACGACTTCTTCGGCTCCATGATCAACATGGACAACCCACGCCACGCCCGGATGCGGCGCATCGTGTCGTCCGCCTTCAACCCGCGCATGATCGCCTCGATCGAGGAGCGGATCGACTTCGTGGCCAACGACGTCATCAACCGGGTCGCTGACAAGGGCGGGTGCGACTTCACCGTCGAGGTGGCGGCGCGGCTACCGCTCGAGATCATCTGCGACATGATGGGCATCGGCGCCGCGGACTACGACACGGTGTTCAACGCCTCGAACGTCATCCTGTCGAACGGCGACCCCGAGTACGTCCCCGAGGGTGGCGATCCCATGGCGGCCTTCATGATGGCGGCGCAGCAGCTCAACATGCTGATGCTCGACCTGGCCGAATACCGCAAAGGGAACCCGACCGAGGACGTGACCTCGGCCCTGGTCAACACGAACGTCGACGGCGAGCAGCTGACCCACGCCGAGGTGGCGTCGTTCTTCATCCTGCTGGTCGTGGCGGGCAACGAGACCACCCGCAACGCCATCAGCCATGGCCTGCTGGCGCTCACCCAGCACCCGGACCAGCGGGCGCTGTGGCAGGCCGACCCGGCCGGACTGGCGCCGAGCGCCATCGACGAGATCGTGCGCTGGGCCTCGCCCGTGATCTGGATGCGGCGCACCGTCGCCGAGGACACGGTGCTCGGCGACCAGAAGCTGTCCGAGGGTGACCGGGTGATCCTGTACTACAACTCGGCCAACCGGGACGAGGACGTGTTCGAGGACCCGTACACCTTCGACGTGCGCCGCACGCCCAACCCCCACATCGGCTTCGGCGCCGCCGGGCCGCACTTCTGCCTCGGCGCGCACCTGGCCCGCCAGGAGATCGACGTCATGTTCCGGCGCCTCTTCGAGCGGTTGCCCGACATTGAGGCGTCGAGCGAGCCCGACCGGCTGCTCTCCCCCTTCATCAACGGGATCAAGCACATCGAGTGCACGTTCACCCCGGTGTCCGTCTGACGGGACTCTGGCGGAAGTTCTTCCGCCGACTCGACGCGGGGCAGCGGCGCCGAGAGGTGACGGCGGTGCCGGTGGCGGTGCTGAAGAAGTTCAACGACGACCGCGGCGGGTCGCTCTCGGCGCTGGTGACCTTCTATGGCTTCCTGGCCGTGTTCCCACTCCTGCTGCTCTTCGTCACCATCGCCGGGATAGTCCTGCGCAACAACCCGGCGGCAGAGCAGCGCATCCTCCATTCGGCGCTGGCCGAGTTCCCCGTCATCGGCGACAAGCTGGCGTCAAACATCTCGGCCCTGCACCGGGCCACGCCGCTCGCCTTCGTCGTCAGCTTCATCGGTCTGTTGTGGGGGTCACTGGGGGTGACCAACACCTTGCAACAGGCCAGCGCCACCATCTGGGACGTGCCGCGCCGGGAGCAAGCGGGGCTGCCGGTACGCGTGCTACGCGGGCTGTTCCTCTTGGGCACCATTGCCGCCGCCGTGGTGGGCAGCGCCGTCCTGGCCGGGATCTCGACCATCGGCGGGGTGCATCACGACGCCGTGGCCTACTGGGTCGTGACCCTGATCGGCGCCGCCGTGGTGAATCTGGGTGCGTACCTGTTGGCACTGCACATCCTGGCTCCCGACGGCACCACGTGGACGGCGCTGCTGCCGGGCACCGTGGTCGGCGGCCTGGGGTGGACGGTGCTCGAGGCCGTGGGCGGTCTCCTGGTGGGCCACGCACTGCGCCACGCCACCGAGCTCTACGGGTTCTTCGCCACCGTGCTCGGGCTGGTGCTGTGGCTCTCGCTCGGCTCGAAGCTGTTCATTTACGCCGGCGAGGCGAATGTGGTCCTGGCCCGGCGTCTGTGGCCGCGCCATCTCGACGACCCGCCGCCGCGTGTGGTCCGGCTCCCGGCCGAACCCCGGGAGGACGACGGTCAGGAGCCGGCGCTGAACTCCTGATAGGCGGCGAAGGCCCGCGGTCCCCACACCGTGGCCGGACCACCGTTCATCTGGATGGCAACTCCGATCATCTCCGCCACCTCCTCGCTGGTCGCCCCGCGCCGGGCCGCACCGCGGGCGTGCGCGACGACGCAGCCGTCGCACTCGCGGGTGATGGAGATCGCCAGCGCGATGAGCTCCTTTGTCTTGGCCGGCAGTGCCCCGTCGGCCATGACGACCGCGCCCATGGAGCTGTAGGCCGCCATGACCTCGGGGATGGCCTCACGGAGCTTCCGGTAGGGCTCGCGGAGCTCGTCCTGCACCTGGTGGTAATGGTCCATGAGGCATGGTGACACGCGCCCGACGGGGCGCGTGTCGATGGCCGCTCGGGGCTCGTCAGTCGTTGTCGCCTCCGGAGCGCGGGCCGCGGTTGCGCACCTCTTGCACCTTCGACATGGCCTGTCGAAGCTCGTCGATCCAGTCCGCCTCGTGCTGGGCCACCAGGCGCACGCACCAGGCCAGGGCCTGGCTCCGGCTGCCGGCGACACCGGCGTCGATCAACGTGTCGAGGACGCGGCGGTCGCCCATGCCGAGACGGGTCATCGCCGGGACGCCGGCGGTGGTGAACAGGGCCTTGGAGCCACCGCACTCGGCGCCCCACGAGACGCTGCGCCGGAACGCCGGCTGTGCCTCGTCCGCGATGCGCATCCGGGCGCCCCGGGACTCCTCGCGGAACCCGCTGATGCGGGCCTGCTCAGCGACCCGCACCTCGTCCTCGCCGGCCCCATCGGGCAACTGCGGCGCGGGTAGCGAACCGACCACCTGGATCTCGTCACCGTCGATCTCAATGGTCGGAGCCCCCTCGAACCACGTCTCGGGCACCCGGCCGCTGAACCAGGCCCCGATCAGACGTTCCTGCTCCGGGCCCGAGGGAGGAGGGCTCTCGGCCCGCCGGCGGCCTCTGGATCCTCTGAATCCTGTGCTCTCATCACTCATATTACGAGATTACAGAATTACGGACAATGCGCAACGCCCTGCTCCTCCTGTCAGCGCAAGCGGAGCTTGAAGCCGACGTGCGAGGGGACGAAGCCGAGGCGCTCGTAGAAGCGGTGGGCGTCCTCCCGGGCCGCGTTCGAGGTGAGCTGGACCCGATAGCAGCCCAGGGCACGAGCCCGCTCGACGGCGTGGTTGAGGAGGGCGGCACCCACTCCCCTTCCCCGCTGGTCGGGGTGCACGTGCATGGTCTCGATCTCGGCACAGCGGCCCCCCCGGGACTGCAGGTGGCGGAACACGATCAGCTGGCAGACGCCGACGACCCGGCCGTTGTCCTCGGCCACCAGGAGGGCGCCGTCGCCGCGGTCGACCTCGCTCAGGGCCTCGCGGTACGGAGCGAGATCGCCTGGATCCTCGTCGGGCACGTGCCCACCGGGGGGCGGACCCAGCAGGAGCAGACCGACCACCCGCTCCAGATCGGCCTCGGTGGCGCGACGGATCACCAGGCCCTCGGGAGGATTGGCCGCACTCACGGCCGCCATTGTGACCGGCCTGCTCAGTGAGCGCCCTTGCGCTCCCGCAGCGTGATGGCCCGCCGAGGGCAGTCTCGGGCCGCCCGCTTGGCCGCGTCGACCAGCTCCGGTGGGAGCGGCCGGCCGTCGACGATGGGATAACCCCACTCGTCGAGCGAGATGGCCTCGGGCAGCAACTCGGCGCAGTAGCCGTAGGCGTCGCACGCGACGGGATCGATGAGGATGCGCAGCACGGTCATGCCCTCCCGGCGAGTTCGGGGAACCGGAGCGGGAGGGCCGGTTCCAGTGCGGGCAGGCGTCGCCGCGGGCGTGCGCGCCGACGTCGTCCGCGAAGACGGCGAGAGCACTGCGCACCAGGTTGACGGCACCGTCGGGGTGGCGGCAGGCACCGCGCCCGTCCACCTGGGTCAGCCGGCGGTCCAGTCGCCCCAGGAGTCCGGGATCGGCCTGGCCGCGGGCGAGGCGCGCCATGTCGTCAGCGATGGCCGGCAGGCCGTAGACGCACGGCCCGCACTGGCCGGAGCTCTGTTGGGCCAGGTAGTGCGCGATGCGAGCTGTCTCGGTGACGCCGCAGGCGTCCGATCCGAGGACGACCACGACGCCCACGCCTGCGGTGGCGCCGACGGCGCGCAATGAAAGCGATGCGTAGGGCGTGGCGAAATGGTGCGGGCCGACCCAGGCCCCGCCGTAGCCACCGACGAGGAGCGCCTGCGGTGAACCCACCGACCGTCGCGCGACGGGCGATGTCGAGCAGAGGTGTGCCGCGGTCCACTTCGACCACACCCGGGTGCTCCACCGCCCCCGAAATGGTGACGAGGGAGGTGCCGGGGTCCTCGAGCGGGCCGTGGGCGCGGAAGGCATCGGGACCGGTACGGGCGATCATGGCCACGTGGGCCAGCGTCTCGGCGTTGTGCACCAGCGCGGCCTGACGCCCGATGCGCAGGGGAATCCCCTTGTCGGGCCGGAACGATCGGGAGGGAGCGGCCGCTCTCCACCCAGGTGGCCAGTGCCGACTCCTCCCCGGCACGAAGCGGTCCGGCGGGCGGACCAACACCTCGGGCACGGGCGACTGACCGGAGCCGGCGCGCTCGACCATGGCCCGCTCCACGGCCAAGGCGACCTGCCGGCGGCCCTCGGGGACGCACACGGTCACCCGGCGTGCGCCGCTGGCTGCGGCGAGCAGCTGGGCGCCGTCGAGCACGAGGTGGGGGGAGCGGATCAGCAGCAGCTTGTCCTTGTCGCTGGCGGGCTCGCCCTCCATGGCGTTGACCACGACCGTCCCACCGCCGGCGGCGTGCGCCACGGCCAGCTTGATGGCGGCCGGGAACCCGGCGCCGCCGCGTCCGGCCAGCCCCGACGCCTCGAGCGCGGCGACGAACGCCTCGCGCCAGGAGCGACGGCCGGCTCCGGAGGCGGGGAGAGGCACCGGACCGAGGCTGGCCACGTGGTCGGCCAGGTCGGTCGGGTGCCCGAGGATGCGATAGCCGACCGCCGTGGGCAGAGTCTCGCTCACGCTAGGCACCATGGGAGCCTGCCCGGCCTCGTGGCGGGGTGAGCGCCAGGTGCTTCGGCGAAGGTGCCGGGAGGGAGCTGTGCGCGGTGCGCGCCGAGGCCTGCTGCGCCGCCTGCCGCAGCCGCCACGCCAGCGCGACGCCCACCGCGGCGACGCAGAGTGCTCCGAGCGCGATGACCCAGGCCTCGGCGCGAGTCGGTGCCCATGCCGAAGGTGTGGGCCAGCGCCACCGGCCAGCTGAGGTAGGCCAGCCAGTGCAGGGCGCGCCAGGTCCCGGGCCGCATGCGCGAGCGGAAGAGTGAGCTCACGAAGACCGCCAGCATGAGGTCGAGGGCGACGGTGCCGACGCCCACCCAGAAGCGGCTGTAGCCGGAGGTGAAGGGGACGATCGACGGCGGCCCATCCGATGTTGACGTAGGTATCGAGCACGCTGGTCAGCACGTGGATGGCGAGGAACACGACCGCGATGATGGAGATGCGCCGGTGCATCTCCTGCTGGGCGAACCCGGGCCAGTTGCGGGCCCGGGCCCGGGTGGTGGTGGTGAGGCCGAGCACCATGGTGAGGGTCAGGAGGACGAGGGCCATGATGCCGCTGGCCCGGGTGGCGTACCACAGCGTGGTCGAGTTCACACTGGTCCCCCTCCGGGCCAGCCGTTGAGGTAGAAGACGCGGCCGTCGCACACGGACCAGGCGGGCGGCGACTGACCCAGGGCGAGCCAGAAGATCGAGGGCCTGCTCGCCCCACACGATGGCGGCCGTCGTCGCCAGGTTGGCCTCGACGCAGACGGCGCCGGTGGCCGAGACCAGTGACCAGTGGGGCTCGACGCAGTCACCCGTGCGTGGGTCGACGATGTGGTGGACCCGCCGTCGCCGAGGTGGTCCAGGTGCGGGCGGCGACGGCCGAGCTGGCGAGGCCGCCCGCATCGGATGGCCACGACCTGGTCGATCTGGTCGGCCGGGGTCGAGGACTCCGGGGCGATGCCGACCGCCCAGCCGCCCTCGGGGGCCGGCCCGGCCACGGCGACGTCACCGCCCAGGCTGACCAGCACACCGCCGCCGACGACCTGGGCGATGCGCGCCGCGGCCCGGTCGGCGGCGAAGGCCTTGGCGGTCGAGCCGAGATCGAGCCGGACACCCTGGGGGATACGCACGGTGCGGTGCGCGGGATCGAGCTGGACGTGCGCGTAGCCGGCGACCGCGACCCAGGGCGCGGGGCGGCACCGGCGGCCGGCGCAGCACCTCCGCGAGGTCGGCGTCGTAGCCGAGGGCGGCCACGGCGTTGCCGACCGTCGGGTCGACGGCGCCCCCGGTGCGCCTGGCCACGTCGCACGCCACCTCGAGCGCCTCGAAGAGCAACGGCGCTGACCACCACGGGGCGGCCGGCGTGGGCATGCAGCATCTGCAGCTCGGAGTCGTCGCGGAACCGGCTGCAGGCGAGGTCGATCGTCCTCGAGCTGGCCGGCGAGGACGCATTCGGCCGCACCGGCCAGGGCGGCATCTTGCACCACGACCGTGGCCGTGGTGCCGATGGCGCGGAACGAGCGCGCCGTCAGCGTCGAGGCCCGGGTGGTCGGCGGTCGCCGTCAACTTGAGGTGCCCCCCGAGGTGACGACGGGACTGGACGAGCTGGGCTGGGCGCCGACGAACTGTTCGAGACCGCTCGTCGTCGTGGTGGTGTCGGAGGTCGAGCCGGACCGGCGCGGTCCCGGTCGTGCCCGTGGTGCCCGAGGACGACGTCGACGAGCGTGCGAATTCGAGCCGTCGGAGGTCTTGGGCGGGCTGCTCGAGCCGGGGTGCTCCTCGGCCACGACCACGCCAATGAGCGCGGTCAGCCCCGTGGCGCCGAGGACGGCGGCACGGGTCAGGCGGCGGACCTGCGACTGCGCCTGCTCCCGGCTCTTCGGGTGTGCTCGGTTCGGTGGGGAGTGCCATCGGGATCGGAACCTCTGCTCGCGGACGGCCCTCATCCGACCATGCTCGTATCGACTCAATCGCAGGCCCGCTGTGGGCCTGCTGTGACATTGTGCCGTACTGCGGCCGCCTCGGATCGTCGACCACCGCTACCATCGGCCGGCGCCGGACCCGGCGGAACGGGCGGCAAGGGGAGGTGATGTCCCAGGTCAACACCGTGCGGGGGCCCATCGACGGTGGCGCGGCTCGGTGCCACCCTCATGCACGAGCACATCTTCGTGCTCAGCCCCGAGATCGAGAAGACGGCCGACGAGTGGGACGAGTCGGCCCAGCGGGCGCGGGCGGTGGCCAAGCTGCGCGAGCTCAAGCAGCACGGCATCGACACGCTGGTCGACCTCACCGTCGTCGGGCCTGGGCCGCTACATCCCGCGGGTGGCCGCCATCGCGGCGAGGTGCCCGAGATCAACGTGGTCGTGGCGACGGGCGTCTACACCTACAACGAGGTGCCCGATGTACTTCCACTTCCGGGGACCGGGCACCGTTCTGGGCGGGCCCGAGCCGATGGTGGACCTCTTCGTCCGGGAGATCACCGAGGGCATCGGCGACACCGGGGTGCGCGCCGGCATCCTCAAGTGCGCCACCGACCGCCCGGGCCTCACCCCCGGGGTCGAGCGCGTCCTGCGCGCGGTGGCCCAGGCCCACCGCGCCACGGGCGTGCCGATCACCACCCACACGCCGACGCCGCCCGAGCCCTGGGGCCTCGAGCAGCAGCGGGTCTTCGCCGAGGAAGGAGTCGACCTGACCCGGGTGGTGATCGGCCACAGCGGTGGCACGGTCAACACGGACTACCACCTGGCGCTGATCGAGGACGGCTCGTTCCTCGGCTTCGATCACTTCGGCTTGCCCGGGATCACGCTGGAGGAGCGGGTCGACGCCGTGGCGTGGCTGTGCGAGCGCGGCTACGCCGAACGCATCGTGCTCTCCCACGACGCCATGTGCTTCGTGGACTGGTTCCCCCGCTCCGTCATGGACGCGTCGAAGACCTGGCGCTGGACCTACATCGCCGAGGAGGTGCTGCCCGCGATGCGGGGCCGCGGCATCAGCGACGCCGACATCACCACGATGCTGGTGGACAACCCGCGCACGATCCTCGAGGGCGGGGCCCCGTACTGAGCCGAAGCCGCACTCGGCCGTGACCTTGCTGCAGACCGAGCTGCTGGCGCACCTGGCCCGGGAGTTCCCCGACGAGGTGGCCTGGCGGAACCTGGCCGACGGCGACCGAGCTCACGCTGCGACGGTGGCACCGCCGGTCCAACCGCCTGGCCCGGGGGCTGGCCGAGCACGGCGTGCGACCGGGTGACCGGGTGGCGCTGGTGATCGGCGACGAGGAGCCGCTCGAGTGGCTCGTCTCGTACATGGCGGTCCACAAGGCCGGGGCGTGGCCGTGCCGCTGCTGGCCCGGCTCGGACCCGGCGAGCTGGCGCGTGATCCTGGGGCACGCGGGCGCCGGGGATCGTGCTGTGCAGCGAGGGCGGACGACCGGTGCTGTCGGCGGCGCCGCTCGTCGTCACGACCAGGGCGAGGGCGGGGGCGCCGGGCCTGGACGGTCTCTTCTCCGACGACGAGTCCGACCTGCCGAACGGCCCGTCGGCCCGACGACGTGGCCGACATCATGTACACCTCGGGCACCACCGGCGAGCCCAAAGGGGTGGACGGTGCGCCACGGCGGGCTGTCCTCGACCGACCGCGTCCCGTCGGCCTGGCTCGGCCTCGGCTTCCTCTCCTCGTCGCCCTTCGCCACCACCAGCGGGTCGCTGCTCGTCTGCGGGCCGCTGCGCGGGGGCATGAGCGGATGGTTCCTGCCGCGGTTCGACCCGGACCGCTGGCTCGCCGTCGTGGCAGCGGAGCGGCCGGTGGCGGCCTTCCTGGTGCCGGCCATGGTGGAGCTGATCGTGGCCCGACCCCGGTTCGAGACGGCCGACCTGTCCAGCCTGGCCGTCGTCACCATCGGCAGCGCGCCCATCGCCACGGCCACGCTGCGGCGCTTCGGGGCCGGCCTGCCCTCGGCCGAGGTGCTCTGCGGCTACGGCATGACCGAGTTCGGCGCGGTGACCGCCATGCCCGATGGGCGACGGTGGGCGACACCTGGGGTCGGTCGGCGTCCCGCTGCCCGGGGTCGAGGTCCGCATCGTGGACCCCGACGGCGCGACGTCCCGCCGGGCGACGTCGGGCCAGGTGGCCATCGGCGGGACGCGGCTGCGGCGCGCCTATCACGAGGATCAGGCCGCCACGGCCCGTACCTGGGTAGACGGCTGGCTGCTCAGCGGCGACCTGGGCTCCGTCGACGACGACGGCTACCTCTGGATCGTGGGGCGGCAGAAGGAGATGGTCATCCGCGGCGGCCACAACGTCGTGCCGGGCGAGGTCGAGGCGGCGCTCTTCGAGCACCGACGCCGTGTTGGAGGCCGCGGTCGCGGGGGTGCCCCACCAGGTGCTGGGCGAGGACGTAGCCGCCTGGGTGGTCCTGCGCCGGCCCGTGCCGACCGAACAGCTGCGCGCCTTCCTGCTGGACCGCCTGGCCGACTACAAGGTGCCGCGCCGCATTACCGTGGTCGACGCCCTGCCGCGCAACGAGAGCGGCAAGGTGCGCAAGTCCGAGCTGGTGGCGCAGACCGAACCGAGGAGCGGCACGTGACGACGGGGTACACCACGCTGACGGTGGAACAGATCGGGCGCGTCCGTCGCCTGACCCTGAACCGGCCCGACCAGCACAACCCGCTCACACCGCGCTGCGTCCGCGAGATCCTGCGGGCAGTGGAGGAGGCGGAGGCCGACCGGGCGACCAGCGTGCTCGTCATCCGCAGCACCGGGCGCTCGTTCTCGTCGGGCTACGGCTTCATCGCCGAGGACACCGACCCCGGGGACTTCGCGCCGCACGAGTCCATTGAGGGCGACGTGACGGCCATGCTGGCGCTGGCGTCGGGCTGGGGCCGGGTGTGGGACTGCGCCATCCCGGTCATCGCCCAGGTGCAGGGCAACTGCTTGGCCGGCGGGACGGACCTGGCCCTGCACTGCGACCTGGTGGTGGCGGCCGAGGACGCCCGCATCGGCTTCCCGCCGGTGCGCTCCATGGGCGTGCCCCCGACCAACATGTGGCTGTACCACCTGGGTCCGCAGTGGACCAAGCGGCTGCTCTTCACGGGCGACACCATTTCGGGGCGCGGGCCGAGGAGGTCGGCCTGGTGGTGGCCACCGCACCGCCCGACGCGCTCGACGAGGTCGTGCTCGGCCTGGCTCAGCGCATGGCCCTGATCGGGCGGGACCTGCTGGTGGCGAACAAGCGGGTAGTGAACACCGGCATCGAGCTGATGGGACGGTCGCAGCTACAACGCTTCGCCGCGCTCAACGACGCCGTGGGCCACCGGGCTCCGGAGTCGCTTGCCTTTTCCGAGCGCATCGCCGAGGTGGGGCTGCGCCAGGCCGTGGGCGGGAGCGGTTCGATGCCCCGTTCGACTCCGGCGACTGACTACACGTCGGTCAGTGAGGTCTCGGTGATCCCGAGCACGTGCAGCGTCCGGCCGAGCCCGAGGAAGGCCGACACGCACACGGTCAGGTCGAAGACCTCGGGATCGGTGAACGTGCCGCGCAGCCGCTCCATGAACGCGTCGTCGATGCTGGTGTGGTCCAGGGCGAAGCGCTCGGCGAACTCCACCGCCAGGCGCTCCTGCTCGGAGAGCAGGCCTTCGTCGTCCGATCCGACGCTTCCGTAGAAGTCCTCGTCGAGCCCCTGCGCCCGCACGGTGTCGGCCCGGAAGGCCAGGCAGACCGTGCACTCGTTCAGCTGGGCGATGCGCATCCGGGCCGCCTCGCGGACGCGCACCGGGAGGATGCTCTTGTTGTAGGCGGCGTCGACCAGGCGGGTGGCGGCCCGACCAAGCTCGGGCTGGAGCGACCAGATCTGCACGGCGTCGCCGCCCTCGCCCGGCGGGATGTCGAGACGGGCCATCAGCGGACTTTATGCCAGTATGCGGGACTTGGCGACGGAGGTTCCCGAACAACCGATGCCGGTGCCGGTGCGAACGGAAGGCAGCCATGGCTCGCTACACGCTTGATTCGGTGCGCTCGTGCGTCTGGGTCAGCGGACGCTCGAACCTGCACCCGATCAACACCGAGACGCGCGGGATCACGGGGTGGTTCGAAGCCACGGCCCGTGACGACGGATCGCTCGATCTCGACCAGCCGGTCTCGGGTGAGCTCCAGCTGGAGGTGGAGCGGCTGACCTCGGGCAACTCGCTCTACGACCGCGAGCTGCGCCGCCGCATTGATGCCCGGCGCTACCCGACGATTAGTGGGCGGGTGGTACGGGTGGAGGCGGCGGGTGCGCATCCGCAGTACGTGATGACCGGGGACATCGCCTTCCACGGCAAGACGCTCACCTTCACGCACGCCATGGACATCGTGCTCTCCGCCAACGGCGTGGTCCTGTCCGGCCAGGACGACTTCGACATCCGGGAGTTCGGGATGAAGCCGCCCAGCATGCTCATGGTGCGGGTGTACCCGGAGGTCAACGTGCGCGTCGAGCTGCACGCCACGCCGGACCGGTAGGAGACGGGTTGGAGCCGGCCGGCTCCGATGCACCCGGATGCTGAGGGCTCAGCCCATCGGGACTGTCTGCCTACGTCAGAACTTCGTCGCTGAGCATTGCCCGGATCGCGAGCTGGCCGTGTTCGACTGACCGCCGTCGGTCGGGGCCGGGACGTTGCCGGAGCAGGCCAGCAGCCCGAGGATCGAGTTGCCGGCGATCTCGGTCGGGGGGTAGGCGCCGTTCTGCTGCACCGGGAGGTAGCCCGTGTTGTTGGTGACGGACAGGGCCCCCGCGATCTTCGAGGTGGCCACCTCGACGCCGCCCGTGTTCGAGCTCAGACTGATCGGTCCCAGGACGGAGTTGCCCTTGCAACTGGTTCCGCCGATCTCGACGAAGCCGGTGCTGTCGCTGATGGTCGCGGCCCCAGCCACGCTGGCGCCGCACAGCGTGATGCTGTGCGCCCCTGACGCAGAGAGGAGGCCCAGGACGGATCCACCGATGACGGCGACGCTTCCCCCCGCCTTCACCTCCACCGCGCCCTTGACCGTGCCGGTGATCAGCACGGACTGCCCGGAGCTCACGGTGAGCGTGCCCGAATAGGTGCCGCTGACGGTGCTCGTGGACCCGACGGTGTCCGTGGCGACCGCGAGGCTGGCGGTGAAGTTCGTATCGCCCGCATAGCTGGCCGTGATGACGTTGGCGCCGGGCTGGAGCCCATTGAGGGTCGCGTTCGGCGACGTCCTTCCCGCCGCTCACCGCCAACGAGGCGCTCCCGACCACCGAGCCGTTGTCAGACAAGGTCACGGTTCCGGTGGGCACGCCGGATCCGCTCCCGGACGCTGCGACCGTGGCGACCACGGCAATCGAAGATCCGAAGCTGGAGGTGGAAGGAGCGCTCAGCGAGGTCGTGGACGATGACTTGCCCACCGTCTCTTTACCGGAACCCGATGATCCCTTGTAGTTGGGGTCACCCGAGTAGGTGGCCGTGAGGGCATAGGTGGACCCCGAGGCGAGGAACGACGTCGTCGTGCAGGGCGCGATCCCGGCGGCGTTCAACGCCACGCCGGTGCAGATCGCAGTCGTCGCACCGCCACCCGTTGGCGTCGCGGAGAAGGTGACTTTGCCCGTCGGCGTGCCCGTGCCCAAACCGGTGGCGCTCACGGTGGCCGTCAACGAGGTGCTCTGTCCGCTCACCACACTCCCGGTGCCGCCGAGCACCGTTTGGGTCGAGGCCTGGTTCACCGTCTCAGAACCGAGACCTGTCGATCCGCCGTAGTTGGGGTCACCCGAGTAGGTGGCCGTGAGGGCATAGGTGGACCCCGAGGCGAGGAACGACGTCGTCGGGCAGGAGGCGATCCCGGCGGCGTTCAAGGCCACGCCGGTGCAGATCGCAGTCGTCGCACCGCCACCCGTCGGCGTCGCGGAGAAGGTGACTTTGCCCGTCGGCGTGCCCGTGCCCAGACCGGTGGCGCTCACGGTGGCCGTCAACGAGGTGCTCTGTCCGCTCACCACGGTCCCGGTGCCGCCGAGCACCGTTTGGGTCGAGGCCTTGTTCACCGTCTCAGTGCCGAGACCCTGCGAACCGCCGTAGTTGGGGTCACCCGAGTAGCTGGCCGTGAGGCCATAGGTGGAACCTGAGGCGATGAACGACGTCGTCGGGCAGGTGGCGACTCCGGCGTTCAACGCCACGCCGGTGCAGATAGCAGTCGTCGGACCGCCGCCCGTCGGCGTCGCGGAGAAGGTGACTTTGCCCGTCGGCGTGCCCGTGCCCAGACCGGTGGCGCTCACGGTGGCCTTCAACGAGGTGCTCTGTCCGCTCACCACGGTCCCGGTGCCGCCGAGCACCGTTTGGGTCGAGGCCTGGTTCACCGTCTCGCTGCCCATGGCAGACGAACCCTGGAAATTGCTGTCACCCGAGTAGGAGGCGGTGATGGCGTACGAGGACCCCGAGGCGAGGAACGACGTCGTCGGGCAGGTGGCGATTCCGGTGGCGTTCAACGCCACGCCGGTGCAGATCGCAGTCGTCGCACCGCCGCCCGTCGGCGTCGCGGAGAAGGTGACTTTGCCCGTGGGGGTGCCCACGCCCGAACCGGTGGCGCTCACGGTGGCCGTCAACGAGGTGCTCTGTCCGCTCACCACGGTCCCGGTGCCGCCGAGCACCGTTTGGGTCGAGGCCTGGTTCACCGTCTCGCTGCCCATGGCAGACGAACCCTGGTAGTTGTTGTCACCCGAGTAGGAGGCGGTGATGGCATAGGGAGACCCTGAGGCCGGGAACGACGCCGGGCAGGCGGCCTGGCCGCCCGTCAACATCACGCTCGTACATCCCCCGATCGGGATCACGCTGATCCCGTTCGACGGCGTCTCGAAGAACTCCACGCTGCCGGTCGGCGCGCCCGAGCCTGGACTCGGGACGCTCACCGTGGCCGTGAAGGTGGCGCTCTGTCCGCTCACCAGCGACCCGGTGCCGCCGAGCGCCGTATTGGTCGATGCCTGGCTCACCCTCTCCGTACCCGAAATCGATGACGTGCCGTAGTTGGCGTCACCCGAATAGGAGGCGGTGATGGAGTAGGGGGCCCCCGAAGCCGTGAACGA
Organism: uncultured Acidimicrobiaceae bacterium; assembly: GCA_963807775.1. GTDB lineage: Bacteria > Actinomycetota > Acidimicrobiia > Acidimicrobiales > RAAP-2 > Bog-473. Next base: position 445,098 of record CAWECY010000003.1, read on the forward strand.
CGTCGGGCACATGGCCTGGCCGGCCGTCAAGGTTACGTTCGTACACCCCGTGATCGGGGTGGGGCTGAGCCCGCCCGACGGCGTCTCGAAGAACTCGACGCCCCCTGTGGGGACGGCCACGGCCGGGCTCCCCGGGGTGACCGAGGCGGTGAAGGTGAGGTCCTGGCCGGTGACGACCGCGCCCGTCCCGCTCAACGCGGTGTTGGAGCTTCCCTGCACGATGGAGAGAGATCCGACGGAAGACGTGGACCCCGAGTAGTCCGGATCGGCCGCGTTGTACGTGCCCGTGAGCAGGGGAACGGCGGTGGACCCGAAGTAGGCGGTCATGGTGTACCCCGACCCGGTCGTGATTGGGGGCACCGTGATGGCGCCGGACTGGGCCACTCCGCTGGAGTTGGTGATGCCCGTGCTGGTGCCGACGACCGTGGCGCCGGACGACAGGACGAAGAAGACCGTCTTCTGCGGCAGCGGGGTGCCATTCGACGTGAGCGTGGCCGTCGCCTGGTCGGCTCCGAGCGTTATCGGCGACGGGGCCGACAGGACGAGGTTCGTCGGAGCCTGTACGACCTGGAAGGTCCCCGCCGCTGACACGGGCGCATCCTGGCCCCCACCCGCGAACGTCGCGGTGAGGGGATAGGTGCCGGGGTTGGCGACGAGTGGCAGGGAGGCCTGGGCCACGCCGTTGGAGCCCGTTGGCTCGGTCACGCTCACGCCATTCAGGTCGAACGTGATCGATCGTCCAGCGATAGTCGCACCCGAATCACCGGCGTTCGCCGTCAAGGTGGCCGTCAGCGAGGCGGTGCCGGAGAACGCCTCGCTGGTGTCGCCGCCGAGTGCGAGGGTGTAGGAATTGAGATTCCCGGTCTGGAGCGAACCTGGCGTCACCGTCGGCGTGAAGTAGCTGCCGTTGTTGTCATCCATCGTGACCTGGCCGACACCGTTCACGGCCTGCACCATGAAGTTGGAATCAGCGGCCGGGTCGCTGCTGCCGCCGTCGGTGAAGGATCCGGTCCACAGCGTCGAGTCCGCGCTGCTCTGGGTCAGGTCCACGGACTGCCACTGGCCGGCCAGGGGCGTGCCCGGGCCGGATCCCGTGTAGGTCACCCAGACCTCCTGGATACCTGCGGCCGGGTCCCCCGTCACGTTGGCGGACACGTTGACCGTGTCCCCGTTCGTGGTGCTGGTCACATTGCTGATGCCAGGCGGGGACGACAGTGCCGGGGTGTCGTCGCCGTAGGTAGAGGTGTTGTTGCTGTAGAAGAGGTTGACGTCAAGGTCGCTGTACGTCCGCTGATCAGGCAGGCTGCTCCCCTGGGTCGACTCGTACTGCACGGGGTTGAACGACAGATCGGTGTCGCCATTGTTCAGCAGCGTCGAGAAATAGTTCGGGTTCCACATCGTCTGCGGCAGGAACACGGGAGACGAGAACGGGACGACCGAGCTGTTGCCGGTATCGGTGACGGGATCACCCGTCAGGAGCGGATCCGCCGCGGTGGAGTCGGTATAGGTACCGCTCCAGAAACCGACGCCGCGCAGGGTCTCGCCGGAGACGTTGACGTCCTCGGTCTGCACTGGGAGCACCGGCCCGCCGGGGTCGGCCACCACGCCCTGGGGTCCGGACTCGTACCCGTAGGTCGTCGAGGAGCCGGTCGGGGTCACCGTCTGGCCGTTGATGTCGAGGCCGGTGGCGGAATTGAGGTCGTACGAAGCGGACTCGAGGCCGAGCTGGTTACCCGGTGCCGTCGACACGCCGCTGGCACCGCTGATCACGCTGCTCGACTGGCCGGGCGCTGCCACAGGGTTGTGCACGTCGAAGCCGAGCATGGGCAGGCCGTAGAGGGTGACCTGCAGGAGGGCTTTCTCCTGCAGCCCGTTGATTTCGTCGAGGGACGAGAGGTACTGCTGTTCGGCGTCGAGCAGGGCGCTGCCGACCGTAACCGATCCGCCAGCCGGCGGCGCGTAGCCCAGTTGCTGGGCGATGTCGACGTAGAGCTGATCGCTGTAGGCCACGTAATTCGTGTCGCCGTACTGGTAACCGGTGCCGGCGATGAGTGTGGCCCCGGCCTCGGCGAACGCCTGCGGCCAGGCCAGCGGATCGGTCACGTCCGGGATGGCGTCCGCCGGGTCGATGCCGTAGCCGGCGTGGCAGCCTGCCCCGAGCACCAGCGATCCGCTGAGCGAATTACCCACCTCGGCGGCGAATTGGTTGGTGGTGAGGGTCGTGGTGTCGTCAGCCGCCAGCAGGTTGTTGGCGCTGAAGTGGCCACCCAGGAAGGCGACGCCATAGTGGTTCGAACCCCCCAGATCGTTGGAGAGGTCCTGGGCCGTCCAAGGGTCGCTGGGCGATGCGGTGTCCGGCGTGATCAGGGTCGTATTGGCATCGGTACCGCCCCCGATTGCGGTCGACAAGGCGGTCTCGATCTCGGCTCGCCGGCGGCTGCATGAAGCTGTACCCCGTCACCAGGGACGACTTCGCCTGAATGGTCTGGGCGCCGTTGACGTAGCTCTCGATGGTGCTGTAGATGTCGGCCGGTGTCTCCACCAGTCGCCCGACGGCGGCGGTGGGCAGCGGCACGGGGCTGCCCTCAATGGTGAGGACGTTCGCCGCCCCGTACTGGTCGTCGCTGAGGTAGTCCGGGGTCTGCAACGCGGCGTCGGCCGCCGAGGTGGAAGCGAGCGGGGGTTGGTAGTTGGACTCGGGCGCCAGGCCGGCCTCGTCCGGATAGCGGAAGAACGGGATGACGTCGTCGTCACCGACGATGACGACGTACTTCAAATTGTTCAGGCTCGGTACGTTGTTCGGGTTGGGTTCCCTGAAGCTGTTGATGATGTTCTGGATGGCCGCCGCTTCGAGATCGGGCGCGTAGGAGCACTGCGGGTACTCCGCGGCCTGGGCGGCCAGGGCCGCCACCTGCGGGCTCTGGCTCACGTCGACAACGACGCCGTCGGTGTCGGCGGCCAGCTCCTGTAGTGCCGGGCTCAGGGGCGTGGGGCCGGTGTACCCACTCCCGACATTCGCCATGGTCTGGGAGTCGTCGACGATGACCGTCTGGGGACTCTGGCCGGCCCCGCTGATGGTGCCGTCGCCGCTGAAGTTTTGCAGGGCGATCGGATTGCCGCTGCCGTCGACGCACAGACCCGCGGAGGTGTTGACCGTCAGTGTGAAGGGCTGGAACGGGGCATCGGCCCCGTTGTTGCCGGTGATGCGTATGTAGTAGTTGCCGGTGTTGTTCCACGTGTTGGCGGTCACGGACTTGTCGACGGCTCCAACGGTGGTCGAGATGGCCTGCAGGCTGTCGAACTCGGCGGAGGAGTAACCGGCCGAGAAGGCGGAGTTGGAGAAGGCGGAGTTGGAGAAGGCGGAGTTGCTGAAGGCAGAATTGCTGAAGGCGGAATTGCTGAAGGCGGAATTGCTGAACGCCGAGTTCGAGAAGGCGGAATTGGAGAACGCCGAGTTCGAGAAAGCGGAATTGGAGAACGCCGAGTTCGAGAAGGCCGAGTTCGAGAAGGCGGCCCCAGGCGTCTCTGCGCCCAGGTCAGCCAGGTCGGGGGTCGAACCCGCCGCGGTCTGGGCGTCATAGGCCTGCTGGATGTCGGAGTAGAGACCGATCTCGTAGTCAGCCGGCAGGTTGGAGAGCGACACCGACAACTGCTGGCCTGGGTCGACGGGGAGGGCGTACCACAGGGACTCGCCGGTGAAGTCGATGGGCTCGTTGATCGGGGTGTTCGCGGCCACGGTCTGGGCGGTGGTCCAGGACGTATTCGGGTAGAGGGCCGACGCCGGCTGTACGGATACGCTGACGAGTTCGTCCCCGACGGTGTCGGCGGGGTTCGGGTTGGTGTCGTCGAACTCGACGGGGGTGCTCGTCCCGGTTGCGGTGACGGCGTACTGGTACGTGGTCCAGGTGTCGACGACCCCCTGCAGGCCGCTCCCCGCCGCGTCACTGCCCGCCAGATACGAGCCGTTCCAGTCGACCGACATGGTGTTCTCGTCCGGATTCGTCTGCTGACGAGCCGCGAACTCGAACGACAAGACGTATTGCCCACCCGGGACGGTCGGGACGTTCTGCTCGATCCCACTCACGCATCCAGGTGCCAACTCGATCCACTGGGGAGAGCCATCGGGGGGCGTCGGCATGAGATTGAATCCGCCGTAACCCTGGTTCGGCGTTTCGTAGGGGATGCCTTCGCAATTAGCCGTGGGATCCGTGATATTGCCGGGGTAGAGCGCGCTCGCCGCGGTCCACCCGTCGATGCTCGACGGGAACTGCCCCTGGCCCGAGTCTCCGAAATCCCCGTTCGTGATCAGCTGATTGCCGGCAATCGAGATCGAGACGGCTGATGACGGTGCGCTCTCCGGCGGCGGTGTGCTCTCCGTTCCATCTCCGGGGTCGACCGCCACCGCGGTCAGAGTGTGAGGACCATCAAGCAGGGTGAGGTAGGTGCTCCAGTTGCCCGACCCGTCCGCGGTGGTGCCACCCACGAGCGTGCCGCCGTCGAGCACACCGACGTCCGCCCCGGCGTCTGCCGTTCCGGTCACCTCGACGCTGGGCGTCGCCTCCGAGGCATTCGCCGTCGGGCTGGTGATGACGGGAACCGTGGGTGGCTGGGCGGAAGCCGGGCTGGTCGGCAGCACGGCGAGAACCGGGCTGAGCACGGCGCTGGCGAGAAGGAATGCAACGAGGGCGCGCCCACCCGGCCACCGGCAACGGAGTCGTCCCATCCTTGTTCCTCCTGCCCTCAGTGGCCGACCGGACTAATTCGAGCAGTTGACCAGGCCCCTCGCGTCGGGATGGTACTCGGGTGGGTTGTGCGACACCACCTGCGAAAGTCACGACTTGGCGAGAGTTCATCTAACCGCCACAGAGGGTCAAGGCGAGGCCGACGGCCGATTCCGGCTCCAGCTCACGGCCGCCGGCCACCTCTGCCTGGACCTTCGAATCACCCAGACCGAGTCGAGCCTGGTCGAGCAGGTCATCGAGCTTCTCAGCCTGGTCCAGGGGTCGGGGTGATTTGATCGCCTCCCGCATGGCCTCGGCCGCCCCCACCAGGCGAAGGGCGGCGGTTGGATCCCGATCGGCCACCAGCAGGGCGACGTCCTCGAGGATCGGGCACTGCGACCATTTGTCCCCGCTCGTGGCGAAGGTCCGCAAGGCGTCTGCGTAGTGCCGGCCCGCAGCATCGAGGTCACCGAGCTCGCGGGCGGCATGGCCGAGCGTGTGGCGGGCCATGGCCACCATCCACGGGTCTCCCACCTCGAGCTCGACCCGAATTGATTCCTCGAGGTGGACGCGCGCCTGGCGGTAGTCGCCCTGGAGGCACACGACCATCCCGAGATTGTTGCGTGAGACCCCGATGCCCCAGCGATCCCCGAGATCGCTCCGCATGGCGAGTGCCCGCTCGTTGAGGTTCTGCGATTGCTCGTAGTCCTGCTCGTACTCGGCGAGAATGGCCAGGTTGCTGAGCAACGCCGCCTCGGACTGCCGATCCCCCAGGGCGACCCGGATGGTCAGGCTGCGCTCGTAAAAGTCCTTGGACCTGACGTACTCACCCTCCTGGGCCGCGATCGTGCCGAGCAGGTGGAGGACCCGACCCTGCCCGACGGCGTCTTCGAGCGCCTCGAACTGGCCGCCCGCATCCTCCAGCTCGGCCGCCGCCGCCTCGAAACGGCCCTGCCGGCGCATGACGTCGGCCCGTTCGGTCCGGGCCCATGACGAGGCCGTGGCGTCGCCCAGCCCGTCGGCGAGCTCCATCGCCTCCCCGAACACCCGCTCGGCCTGTTCCCATTCGCCACTGAGTCCGAGGACGGCGCCCAGCTTCATCAAGACGTCGACCCGCTCGGCGTCGCCCAGCAGTGGCGCCGCCCGGCGGAAGTAGTCCACCGCGGCGTCGTTGGCGAAGCGGGCCCGCGCCCCGTCCCCGGCCCGGACGAGGTACTCGCGCTTTTTCCCATCGTCGGTCCCGTGCCAGAAGTGGTGGGCGAGCAGGTCCAGGGATTCCGGCGCCACGGACTCCAGCCAGTGGCCCACCTGCCCGTGCAGGCGGGCCCGCATGGCATAGGGCAGGCTGCCGTACGTGACCTCGCGGATCACTGCGTGCTTGAAGGCGTAGCCGTCCTCCGCCGCCTTCTCGCGCACCACCAGGTCCTGGGAACACAGCCGGCGCAGGTATCCGGACACTTGCCTCCGGGCCCCGATCTCGGGGAACGCGCCGACCAGCTCGTCGGTGGCGAAATCCCGGCCGACCACGCTGGCCACCTTCAACGTCCGCCGCGGCGCTTCGGCCACGGCGTCGACGCGGGAGAGGACCAGTGTGGCCAGGCTCACGGGCAGGTCAGTCGATGCCGCCTCCTCGTCGGAGAGGTCAACCTGCCGTGAGTGCAGGTAGTTCGCGATCTCGCCCAGATAGAAGGGATTGCCCTCCGCCCGCTCGACCAATCGCCGGACCAGCTCGTCCGACGGTGGCGCGGCCTCTCCGTAGAGTTCCCCGAGCCGCGACCGCAGCAGCTCCTCGCAGGCCTCCGGTTCGAGACCCTCCAATGCCACGATGCTCGTCCCGGCCGTCTTGGGTGCCGAGAAGGAGCCGGCGCGATAGGTGAGAAGGATCAGCAGCGGCAGATCCGCCAGGGACCGGACCAAGACCTCCAGAAGCTCGACGGACAACGAATCGATCCAGTGGCAGTCTTCGAGCCACAACACCATCGGCCCGGCGGCGACCCGGACCGAGAGGTATCGGACGAGCAGGGTCTCGAGCGAGGATTTACGGAGTTTGGCGTCGAAGCTCCGGGTCAGGTCGTTGTCCTCGAGCGGGATCCCGAGCAGCGGGCCGAGCAGCGGCAGGCGAGGAAGTAACGACGGGTCCGCCGCCGCCAGAGCGCTGGAGATCTGATCGACCGCATCGTCGCCCCCGTCGATGGCGAACAGATCGGTCCAGATATCCCTCCACACCTGGTAGCTGCTGGTACCGACCGCGGCGGCCGCGCCGGCGTACGTCTTGATCCCGCCGGCCGCCAGTCGGCGAACGGTTTCGTGGACGAGCGTGGACTTGCCCAGTCCGGCCTCGGCGACGACGGCTGCCACCCGCAGGCGACCGGATCCGGCTTCCTCGCCGGCGCGGAGCAGCTCGGAGAGCTCGCGGCTGCGCCCCAGCAGCCGTTGCGGGCCGTCGGTTCGGAATTCACCGGCCTTGCGGCCCGCTCCGAGCAGGCGATCGACCGCGACCGGAGCAGACTTGCCCTTGACCCTGATGGGCTCCAGGTGCTCGAAACTGAAGCCTTCCTGAGCTTCGGACGCCACCTCGGCGCCCACGTAGACGTGCCCGGCGGGCGCCGCTGCCATCAGGCGGGCCGCCAGGTTGACTGCGTCGCCCAGGCAGGTGAAGGTCCGGCGGTACCGATGTCCGTAGGCGCCCGAGAACAGCGGGCCTCGGGTCAGACCGATCTGCAGCCCGTTGGCGTCGGTTGCGCCTTCCAACTCCAAGAGTGCGATCGCGGCGGCACAGGCCCGGGACGCGTCGTCCTCGTGGGCCACCGGTGAACCGAACGCGCCAAAGAGGTAGGCGCCCTTGTCGCCGATGGTCAGACACAAGACGTTGCCGCCGAGGCCGTCCACGATCCCTTGGACCCGCCTAATGAAACCATCGAGGCGGCGTGGGGCATCGTCATCGGCGTCGAAGTCGAAGCCTCCGAAGCGGACGAACATGGAGATGACCGGCCGCAGCTCGGCCAGGAAGTCCCCGCGGGCGGTGCGGAGTCGTTCGTACACGGGAGGTAGGAGCCATTGCCGCGACACGGACTTTCGAAGTCGAGGTGGCGCCGGAGGCGGCTCGGGAACGGTCCCGTCCTCAGCCAGGCTGGCTACCACGCCGAAGCGACTGGTCCCTCTTCCCCGGACGGCGGTCAGATGGGCGCGCGACCCGAGAGCCTCGAGCGTCGACGCGTCAACGAGGACCTCACCGACCTCCGCGTGATGTTCGAGCTCGGCCAGACGGTCCAGGAGTGAGCCGGCCAGAGCGTCGATGAGCTGGATATCGGGATCACCAACCACGAAGCGGCGCGCCGGACCAGCCCCGACAGCAACCTTCATGCCGAGCTGGACCGTCGTTCCTCCGGGGGTCGTGATCGTCCCCACCTTGATCACGGCCTGTTGCATCGCCAGGGCACACGCCGTCGCCACGCTGCCGTCGTCCCCGTCGAACCAGCAGGTGACGGCGTCGCCGCTGAAGTAGAGGACGTGGCCGCCGAAGCGGTGCAACTCGCCCAGGACGGCGTCGAAGATCAGCTCCAGGACGCGGCTCAGCTCCTCCGGACCACGCTGCGCACCGAGTTCGCTCGCCAGGGCCTCCGTCAAGGGTGTGAAGCCGGAGATGTCGGCGAACAGCCCGGCACCGACCACCCGATCCGGCATGGCCCGGCCGGATGCCAGCGCGCGCCGGCGATCGCCTGGAATGAAGGTGTCGACGTCCTCGACCATTCGACTGTCGGGTGCTGGCGTTGTGGCCGGCGAGGCCCCGCGCTTGGAGCTGTGTTTCCGGTCTGCCCGCGCTTCGGGCGCTGGTGCCATCTCGTCAGCCCTGACAGCGGCCGGGTGCCTCCCAGCCGTGGTGATCGGGGGCGTGGCTCGATACGTCCGAAATCGCCATCAGAGACGCCCTTCGTACATCAGCAGTGAACCGCCGTGCTCACGATAGTCGGGCCCCAATCCCGTGGGACAACCGGTTGGCCGGGTCTGGGATGTGATGCTCGAGTCCCAAGCGGCATGAGGGCGCGCGAAGCGAGGCGTCTGGCGGTGACGGTCAAGTTGTGAGATTGGCTGGGCTATGCGGCCTTCTCGGTGATGGTGACCGCGAAACCGAGGGCCTCGATCCGATGCTGGAGCCGCTTAGCCTCGCGCACAGGATCGTTCCGTCGGTCGAAGTAGTCACTGCCGGGGTCTTCGTAGAGGGCACCGTTGGTGAGCAAGTGCCAGGCCACGGCCAAGATCGAATTGGCCACCGCGACCGTGGCTTTGTTGGCGCCGCGTCGCCTGGCGATCCGGGCGTAATGGGCCGAGAAGTAGCTCCCCTTGGTGCGAGCCGCCGCCTTGGCGGCCTCGATCAGGGTGCGGCGCAGCCACGGGGCGCCCTTGCGGGTTCCGGCCGGGCTCTTCTTGCCGGCGGATTCGTGGCTGGCGGGAGCCACTCCGGCCCACGCACACAGATGCCCGGCCGTCGGGAACCGGGACATGTCCACCCCCATCTCGGCGATCATCACCTCGGCCGTGGTCCTCGACACCCCCGTGATCGAGCTCAAGATGGTGACCGCCGCCTCAAAAGGAGCCAGTCGCCGTGCGATCTCGGCGCTGAGCGCGCCGATGGTGGCGTCGAGGTGGTCGATCTGGTCGATGATCTGGCGGCACAAGAAGGCGTGGTGTTCGCCGAAGCGCCCGCTGAAGGCCTCCTCGAGGGCGGGGATCTTGGCCCGCAACGAGGCCTTGGCCATCTCGGCGAGAACCTTGGGGTCACGCTCGCCTTCGATCAGCGCCTCGATCATGCGTCTGGTCGAGACGAGCCACACCGACGAGGCCACCGACGTGAGCTTGATGCCGGCGTCTTGGAGGGTCTTCTCCAGGCGCTGGATCTCCTTGACCCGGGTGTCGACCTGGCTCTTTCGATAGCGCGTCAGCTCGCGCACCTCGCGGATCTCGCTCGGGGGCACGAACGAAGGCTTGACCATGCCGTGGGCCACCACGTCGGCCAGCCACTCGGCGTCGGAGAGGTCGCTCTTTCGGCCCGGGACGTTCTTCACGTGGGCGGCGTTGCACAGCCACACCTCGGCGAAGAGCCCTTCGAGCTCGTAGAACACCGGCTTCCAGTAGACGCCAGTCGCCTCCATGCCAACCGTCTCAACGCCGGCGTCACGCAGCCACGCGGCGAGCTCGGCCAGCCCCTTGGCCATCGTCGAGAACGACGCCTTGGCCACGGTGACCGAGCGGTCCGGCTCGACGATCCTTGTGCAGGCGACGACGCTGTCGCGGTGGACGTCGAGGCCGGCCACCTTGTCCCTGATCCGTTTCACGGCACCTCCGTTGTCTTGGTCGGAGTTGCCGGGGAGGGACCGAGGTGAAGCGGAGTCTGGGATTCGTGCACGTGGCGACAATCGGTGGTCCCCCGGGTCCCCGCGCCAAACTTAGGACGTGCTCGCAGCTACAAGGCCCTTCGGCGACCGCGCCCGGCAACCGGCGCCAGCATCTCATTCCTTGCTGGTGCTGGCCACTGCCAGCATTTGAACTTAGGCCGTCGAGGCCGCCGTTTCCGATCCCGAGGAACGATTGAACGCGATTCCGATGCGGACGCCGCCGCCGCCAACGGTCTTGGCGTTCTTGACCCGGCCTTCGAGCTGGATGCTGATTGAGTCCCCAACAGCGGGAACCTCGACAGCGATGCGGCGGCCCACGAGCCGTGCCGGCGTGGGGTGGTGGAGCGTGAGCCCGAGGCCCAGCATGGAGATATCGATGACCTGGCACGGAGTGGCGAACTCGCCCTCGATGTGGCAAACCCCGTCCCAGCCGGCCGGTTGGCGCGGCACCTCACGGCGGAACTGCATGGTGGATCCCCCTTGCAGCCAGGTGACGTCGAGAACCAAAGGCCCTTCCACCGGAGACAACACATCGATCGCGTCGGTGTGCTGATCGATCACAGAGCGAAGCTCCCGCAGTTGGGCCACCATGGCGTCGCCCTCTTCGGCGACGATGGTCGATCGCACCGTGTCGGCGACGGCCCGGTACGCCATCATCTGCGCCTTGAATCGTCTCCCGGCCGCGGCGTCAGGGCAGGGATTGTCCTTGAGCCACCTGATCGCCAGATCGGCCATGTCGTAGAGGTGGTCGTAGGCGGCCACATCGGGGACCCCGTCACCGTCGTCGACCAGGCGATCGAACTGGCGCTCGGCACTCAGGAACGGGCTCCACGGCAGACGGACCTGATCGAACCAGCGCCTGAGTGCGGAGTGATCCGCCACACCCGGTCTGCTGACATCAACCGCCATCGGGCACCGCCCCCCGTTGAGCCCGGCGTTGTCACTTGGGCACGCAACGCATGAGCCTGCTTTACGCTTCTTTCGGTCAATTTCCCGACACCTTGAGGCATCTCCGCCGGATTCCATCATGCGTTCGGGGATCTGTTTCACCAAAGTGCACGTCTGCGGGCGTCGGTTCTCGCTGCATCTCAGGTGTAACCAGGTCGGACTTCCTTGCAGCCCGCGCCGGGTCGTCCAGACGGTTCTGCCTCTGGAGCTGAGCTGCCGAACTGGTTCTCTCGGCGTCCCCGGAAGGATTCCGAACCTTTGCAGACGGTTCAGGAAAGCTGGGCGTTCTCCAGCACGAGGGCGACACCCTGCCCCGAACCGACGCACACGCCGAGGACGCCGTAGCGCACGGTCCGCAGGTGGAGCTCTGTCGCCAGCGTGAGGACGTAGCGGGTTCCCGAGGAGCCGAAGGGGTGACCGATCGCCACCGCCCCACCGTTCGGATTGAGGCGGTCGTCGGGAACTTCGAAGCCACCCAGCTGAACCTTCAGTTCTCGGAGCACGCCCAGCGCCTGAGCGGCGAAGGCCTCGTGGACCTCCCAGACATCGATGTCGCCTGGGGACAGTTGAGCTCGTGTCAGCGCCTGGGCGATGGCAAAGGCGGGTGCGATCCCCATGAATTGCGGATCGAGGGCATAGGTGGCCGACGCCACCACGCGCGCCAACGGTTCGATCCCGAGCGCCCGAGCCGCCTCGAGGCTGGCCAGGACGACGCCACTGGCTCCGTCGCTGAGGGGCGACGAGTTCCCCGCCGTCATCTGGGTCGTGTTCGGTTGGGGCGGCAGGGCAGCCAACTGCTCCGCCGACGTGTCCCCCCGGATCAGCTCGTCATGTTCGAAGGTCCGACCCGGTTCCCGCCGGTTACCGGGGATCTCGACCGGGTGGATCTCGGCGGCAAACCGGCCCGAGTCGCGCGCCGCCGCCGCATGTTGATGGGAACGCAGGGCGAAGGCATCGATCTCCTCGCGGCTCAGCCCGTAGCGATCGGCCACGTTCTGCGCCGTCTTGATCATCTCGACGTAGGCGTTGCGGGCCAGCAACACCGGGTTCGGCGGCCCACCCGCTCCCGCCCACATGGTGTCGAGCAGGAAGACCGGCCCCCGGGGGCTGAACGGCGCGTCGCCCTTCATGTTGGCCCAACCGGAGCGGGACATCGACTCGACTCCTGCCGCAATCCCGACGGCGAGCTCATCACTGCGGATGGCGTGGGCGATGGAGATGGCGCCCGTCAGCGACGACGCGCAAAACCGGTTGACCGTGACGGCGGGCACCGAATCGGGGAAACCGGCGGCCAGTGCCCCCCAGCGCGCGATGTCGCCCATACCTTCATGGGCGACATTGACGCAGCCTGCGGTGATGTCCTCGATCTTCTCGAGGGGGACTCCGACTTTCTCGCACACGGCCACCATCGTCTGCCCGAGCAGGTCATCGGTGCGAATGTGGGACAACGAGCCGCCGTAGCGACCGACCGGTGTTCGAACGCCGCCCAGGATGTACGCGTCGGTCATAGGTTGGTCCTCCTGACGTCGGTTTTGCCGGAATGGTGCGACGTGATGGCTCGCTCCCCGCTTTTCGTCGCCTCGATCGGCCTGGTGCGTGGGATCAGCTCCTCGACCGAACCAGGCCCCGGACCGGCGCGGACATCCCCGGCCCCGATCGGCGCTCCGCACGCCGAGCAAGTCATGACCGCGTCGACGACCTGCCCGCAGGCGCGATGGACCAGGAGGAGCGGCGGCCCGTCCGGTGCCGCGTGGGTGTCTCCCCATTGCCGCAGAGCCGTGAGCACCGGCCACAGGTCCCTGCCTTTTGCGGTCAGCCGGTACTCGTGGCGCAGGGGGCGATCGTTGTAGGCGGTCTTCTCGAGCACGTCGGCCTCGACCAGGTGGGCGAGGCGTTGGTTCAACACATTGCGAGAGATGCCCAGCCGTTCTTGAAACTGATCGAACCGGCTCACCCCGAGGAAGGCGTCGCGCACGATGAGCATCGACCACCATTCGCCCACCACCTCGAGGCACTGGGCCACGGAACAGTGCATGTCCGAGAAGCTCTTGCGCTCCACCCCTGAGAACTTAATGAGTTGCGTCATAGAACGCAACCAGTTAGCTTACGTTTTATGACGGAACTGACGACGGTAGCTCATGCATTGAAGCTGGAAGGCGGCCGACAACGCGAGATCAGCTGGCAGGACCCGCTGGTCGGCGCCGCGCTCGCCCGTGAGATGAGCGGGCTGGACTACCTGGGGGCGGTGGCGCAGGGCCGCATCCCTCGCCCGCCAGTTGCTGCTCTGCTCGGGATGGACCTGGAACACGTCGATGCCGGCACGGTCACGTTCTCTCTCGAGGTAGGTGAGCATCTCTACAACCCGATTGGTTCGGTTCACGGCGGGATCTTCGCCACGCTGCTCGACTCGGCCATGGGCTGCGCCGTCCACTCAACCTTGCCCGCCGGACGGGCGTATACGACCCTTGAATTCAAGGTCAACTTCGTCAAAGCGCTGACCGTGGACACACCAAAGGTGACCGCGGTGGGAGAGGTGATCAGCGCCGGCAGGCGAGTCGCCACGGCATCGGCGCGCCTGCTTGGTCCGGACGCCACTCTGTTCGCCCACGCCACCACGACCTGTTTGATCTTCGACGCGACGGCGCCAGGACGTGGCGCCACGACAGCTAAGAGCGACACCCATGACGCCAACTGAGAGGACAACCATGACCGCAACCGACGCGGCGGCCTCGAACAAGCTCGTCGGTGCTCCGACCGGCATCGGCTATGCCTATCGCGAGATCTCTGATTCGTTCACCGGCTCCGGGAGCACCACCGACATTCCGCCCGACAACTCGGCGGCCAGCGTCGCCAATTCGGCAAGAGCCGCCACCACTTCGGTGACAACTGCATCCGGACTCGGAACCAAGACTTCACCGAAATCGCCGATGCCACGTAGGCCCGGGGGCAGCTCGACCTGGACACCGTGGGCCGAAGGAAGGTTGACCGGGTTGTCGGGATGAAAGCCGAGTCGTATCCGCTCGTCGGCAACGTGATATCCCGCGAAACGTTCCCGAAGCAGGTCACGTGTTGCGGCGAGCAGCGGCGCGTTGAGCCCTCCCACGATGATCCCCCGGAACGGTCCGGTCTGTCTGCCGCGAACCGCTGGCCCGTACGGTTCGATGATGAGGCCACGGTCGCGATCGATCCAGAGGCCAAAGGTGTCACGCCCGAACCCGTGCACCGAGATGACTACATCGACGTGCTCCAAGAACGCCCGCAACTGCGCCGAGTGGTCGGGATCATGCAGCCGCGAAGTCAGATGAACGCGCAGCCCGAAAGGCTGGATGATGGCGTAGTAGGACGCTCCGGCTTTGTCGGCGGCCCGCCGGGCGATCTGTTCGGTACCGCGGTCCTGCGATCCGCCATGGAGAGCCATAAAGCCAACATTGGTGCGCAGGACGCACTCCTCCCTGACTCCGGGCATCGTCAGGAGATCGGCCAGGTCCATCTCATCAGGTTCGCACGCGGCCGCTCGGTCGTGCCGACGTGGAGTTATAGAGGGATTGCAGCTTCATAGCATCGACAGATCCTAGGAAGGATGTGAGCTCGAAGTATTCGAATCAGCTCACCATCCAATGTTCTTCAGTCGTTCATTTGGTAGCAACGGATGCCCTCAGGGTCGGGGTTGGGTGTTGATCCGACCCCGATTCAGTTCGACCACCCGAGGGAACGCGGCAACGATCTCAGGGTCGTCCGAGGCGACCACGACTATGTTGCGCGTGGTGGCATGAGCGAGCAGAAGCCCGACCACGATCTCACGATTCTCAGGGTCGAGTTCAGCGGTCGGCTCATCAGCGATCAACACCACGGGGTCGCCGGCCAGCGCGCGCGCAATACCTACGCGTTGATGCTCTCCACCGGACAGTTCCTCCACTTGCCGGGTCGCTTGGTCGGCCAGACCGACTGAAGCCAATGCTTGAAATGAACGCTCTCCGATTTCATTTCGTTCCAGGCCGCGAGCCTGCAGCGGCAGCGCGACGTTCTCTTCAGCGGTAAGACCGCCGACCAGCCCGTGGGTCTGAAGAATCAGCCCTACGGGTGCCTCATCGCCGGGAATGAACCGCCGACCATCGAGCAGCACGTGCCCCCGCGTCGGCGCAAGGGCACCGGCAAGCACCAGACAAAGAACCGTCTTGCCCGAGCCTGAAGGCCCGGTGAGCCCCACCGGAACGCCCCCACTCACCACGAGGTCGATTGCTTCCAGCACGGCCTGGCCACCGAGATCGACGCCAAGCTGGTCGAGTTCCAGAGTCCTCCCCCGCTCCAGAGGTCCGTCGCTGCTCACGGATCCACCTGATCACTGCGCAATTCGACTCCGTGGGGCCCGCGGATCACGCGCACGCGGGTATTCGGAGGCAGGATCTCCAAGACATCGGGCGGAAGCTGTACGGAACCGGATCCGTCCACGACCGCGTATTCCTGACCACGATGACCCTCCGCTCCCACCCGCCCGTCGCGGATGGTGACAGTTCGTGGAAACAGCTTTGCAACCATTGGGTCGTGGGTGACGATCACTACGGTGGTGCCGAACTCGGAATTGATCCGCTGGAGAAGTCGAACAACGTTGAGGCTGGCGTCTTGTGAAAGCTGCGACGTGGGCTCGTCTGCCAACAAGAGACGCGGTCCGGATCCAACGCCCGCGACGACAGCGATCTGTTGTTGAAGCCCACGTGGCAGCTCCGCCAGGCGCTCGTTCGCGAGATCCTCAAGACCCAGCATCCCCAGGAGCTCGTCAGGCTCCCACGGAGGAATGTGGCCGCGGGTGCGCGCAGCGTGCTGGGAAAACCAGACGTTCTCGATCGCCGTTGCGAAGAGCAAGACGTTCGGGGATGTGCCTTGGACGATATGGCTGATCTCGCCCGCTCGTAGCGCACGACGTTCGGCTGCCGACAATTGCCCGAGATCGCGGTCCGCCACCATCACGACTCCCGCCGACGCCTGGATGAGTCCGGCCATGAGACGCAACACCGTGGTCTTGCCCATACCCGAAGGACCAAGCAGCGCAACCATTTCGCCCGGCTCGATATCCAGGTCGACCCCTCTGAGCGCCACAACGTCCCCCCCTCTTCGCCCGTAAAGATGCACCACGCCGACAAGACGAACCGACGCACCAACTTGAATGGGGCGTCGAGTGCCGGGCCCGGGAGAAGCCGGCTGAGTCATGCCTGGGCTCCGCCGATCCGATCGGCCGTCGCCTCTCGGACGAAGACCGTGGCTCCGAGCCGTACGACCACTGCGAGCGCCACAATCAGTGCGCCGAGCGTCACCACGAGGAGCGTTGCCGGGAGCCCCAGTTCGACCGGAGGACCCGGCCCCAGGGCCACGAACTCGGGCACCGACTTGAGCGCGAAGACGGCTGCCACGATGCCGGCGACCGTCCCTAACAGCATTCCGGTTCCGAGGGTCAGTCCCATCTCGACCTCGAGGGAGCGGCGCAGGGAGGCGGCCGGAATGCCGACCGCGCGCATGGCGGCGAGTTCCCCCTGCCGTTGCCTGGCTCCTGCTGACACGGCGAACGCCGTCGCGCCAACCGCAAGTGCGGCGGCGGCTATGGCCGCTATGAAGAACAGCGTGTAGGCCAGCTCGACGCCCCCGTGGATCGACGCGTGCTCGCGCCCGCTGGCGGTGTCCGCGCTCAGGACGGAGATTCCCTGTGCCGCAAGCCGGGGGACGATGCTCGCTGAAGCCGTGTCAGAAACCCAGACTTCGGTGGTGTCGTTTACAAACGGTCCCGACATGAGTCGTTCCGCCATATCGAGGTCGACGAGCGTTGCATCGTCGCCCACTCGCGGGAGCGCGGGGACCTGGCCGATCGCTCGTCCTTTGATCGTGCTTCCGTCGAGGCCCGCCAGTAAGAGCCCCGATGCCGAACCGATGGAGCTGGTGGGCGTGACGACAGCGGGCAGCTCGCTCGGGACGTCCGCCGGGGCGATCGTGACTGGCGCCCCATCAGGAGCGAGGTCCACCGCGGCGTGGAGTCCTTGTGGCTCCAAAAGAGTGAAACACGTGGGCAAGAGGAAGAGTACGCACGTTTCGCCGCCAGAACTGAGCCGCGCCCCACCTGAAGGGTTGTACCAACGGCGCACGTCGGTCAATCCAGCGCGAACGGGCTCCCAGTTCCCCACGGACGAACGGACCGAGAGCGAGGAGATAGCGAGATCCGCCGATCCCGTGGGTGTCACGAATGTGGTCGGAGGGGCCCACGTGAGAGCGAGATCGACCAACCGGCATCCCGTTGGACACACACCCAGCAATGAACCCTGGTACGTCGAACGACCCGAAGAGAGGCTTCCGAGCGTCACTTGCACCGGAGCTTGGTAACCCTCGTCGAAAAGATCTAGTGACAGCTGGGGCGGGGGCTGCGCGGCGACGTCTGCGTCCACGCTGACGCGTACGGCTGTCCCTGACAACATCACTGCCGGAGCAAGATGCGTCGGAACGAGTCGCCCGGCGATCTGCCCGGCTCCTCCAGCACCGAGACCTGGGGGCCAAGAGATCAAGTCCTCCATGCGGCTCGAGTCGACGGCCAGGGTTGTTCCGTTGCTCGCAGTCTCCACCACCGCTGCCATCGCGGATCGACCCGAAGGATCGGCGTGGCGCACCGCGGAAAGAAAATCCACGCCCGGTCGTACCGCGACGGTAAACACCTTGGCGGCACCAACGTCGAACTCGCTTTGCACCGCCCGATTGTGTGCCGCAACCGCCCAACCGCTTATGCCGAACACAGTCAGTCCCACCGCGAGGCTCAGCAGCATCACCTGTGGTGCGAATTCCCGCCGGCGCGCCACCCGGCGAGTGGCGAGTCCCAACGCGAGCTTGTGGGAATGGGAGGTGGAGCGAAAGGTGGACCGGAGAAGTGGGGGCAGGAGTCGGGCTCCAAGTATGCCGAGGGCCAGAGCCAGCAACCCTGGAGCGAAGGCGGCCAAGGGATCGGCAGCGGATCCACCGGTCGTCCCTGAAACCCCAGCGGTCGCGAGTTCCACGAACGCAGCACCGGCGATCGCGACGCCGGCCACGTCAGCCACCACCGTCCCCGTAGAGAACCTCTGGGCACTCGAGCCGCCGTCGGCTCCCGTTGTCGCCTCGACTGCCGCCAGCATCCGGCGGGTCCCGAGAAAGGTCGCCGCCACGCCTACGAGCCCGGTGGCGATCGCCGCCCCGATCGCGAGCAGGGTCAGCGATGTTCCGACACCCGACCCGAAGAGGCTGGATGCCCCTCCCAGCATGACCAGCCAGGCCACGAGAAGACCGACGGGCACAGCGGCCACGACGATCGCTGTCGGCTCCATCATTGCGACCGCGATGGTGCTGCGCTGCCGGAAGCCACGAATGGCGGCGAGCCGGACGTCTGGTTCACGCTCCGCGGCGGTACGAGCCGAGACGAAGTACAGGACGTAGACGGCAAGAAGGACGAGCTGAAGGTCGATGACCGCGACAATGGTCGTCATCGTGTGTTGTATCGAAGTGGCCTGCGAGAGCACTTGGAGCACCTGCGTCGACACCACAATCCCGTCTCGGGCCAGAACGTCGCTTTGGTACTCCGTGATGGAGGATTCGAAGGCAGCGACTGTCGTTCACCGCCAGTGAACCCTGTCGATAGGGCACCTGCACCATGGAGGAGATCAGGGAGGCTGGCGCAGCCGTCCGAACCGTCTGCGCAGTCGCGAATATGGCGTCGAGCTCGGGCCGGGCTGGGGAACCCTCGCCGAATGCGAACAGATTGATTCCCCACCAATAGGGAGCATCGGGATTGTCGGCCCTGTAGAGCCCCACAATCGTAAGAGACAGCACTCGATGCGACCGAGCCGGAGACGTCACCAACGCCTGACCGACCTTGAGTCCCAACTCCCCAGCGCTGCGGGTGCTCATCACCACCGTGCCGTTCTGCTCGGCACAGTGTCCAGCGACGATGTTGAGGTGAGCACACACCCCCGAGCGCGACACCACACTGGCCGTGAAAGCCTGATGGCCCGGAACGGAGGCCAGCCCGGCAAGGTCAGTGGATATGGGGTTTCCGAACCATTTCTGGCCTTGCGGAACAGAGGCCGCCGCGGTCAGGAGCCTCGTAGGAGATCCGTTCCCTGATTGCGCCTCGAACGTGAGCCCCGTATTACCGACCGGTGCATCTCTCAGGACGCCGTTCAGGATCGTTTGATCCGCGCCGTGGAGGTAGATCGGGCCGAAGGCACCGGCGCCCACGGCGAACACGGCGACGGCGAACATGGCCAGGGAGGTCCCTGCTCGCCAGCGGAGGCCGGAGAGCAGGAGTGCCAGCCGAAGACGATTGTCACCCAAGGTGCATCTCGTCACGCACCTCGAACTCGGAGAGTCGTTCGACGACCATCGCATCCCAACGGGCGATCTGTCGATTGATCATCTCGTACGGGCCCTCCGTGCCAACGTATCTCCCCATCTTTACAGTTTGCGGGAGCCCGTTTCGAGTTAGCCCGAAGCCGAACTGTTCCGCCCCGTTGTCAGACCGTCTGCTGTCGCGGATGATGGAACGATGATGGATCAGAATCCAAAACTGGCGGTGCTGGGTCTTGGAACCATGGGGAGAGCGATGGCCCAGAGCGCTCACCGATCGGGCATTCCACTGGGAATCTAGCTGGCGCCCCGGAAGTGGCGCGCCCCCGGAAGGATTCGAACCTTCGCACACGGTTTAGGAAACCGATGCTCTATCCCCTGAGCTACGGGGGCACGCCCCGACGATAGCAACGGAAGGCACATATTCCGTTCACCACGGCTATACGCCGATGAAGGTGGCTCCGGGACGTCGCGAGACGAGGGTGGCTGTAATGCGGCCATACGCGACGGACGAAATCCACATCGGGTGGAACGCAGATCTCTGCTATTACAACAATTCGCTTCAAGTTGCGTAGACACCGCAGTGAATGTCGCGCTCACTCGGGTGCTCGTCATCTGAGCCTCACGTCCCGCACGCGAGACGGTCATTGGTTCGAAGAAACGGTTCTGCCCTCGATCCGGCTCTGGTCGTGCGCTCGACTCGCGTCGTGCCCGCCAGAAGTGATGCGGTGCGACCTGCGTCCCGCCTATCGTGACGCGCGCCCATCCGACGCTGGCGGGTTTGACAACGATGTCAAGAAATTCAGTACCTGCAGCACCGCTGTCCCCCTGTGTAACTCGGGGGCAACGCCCGGTAGGCGCACCCCGTGGCGCAGGTGGGGTTGGCCGGGCGGCGCGGCGGCGTCGGCGCCCGTACGCGGCGGCGGCACCGGGCCGCAACCGCGGTGTTCGCCCCGACGCCCCTCGACCGAGAAAAGGGCTGGTGGAGGGCCATCTCCGCCTCGGCCTCCCGAGCGCCTATTGTTAAGGGCGGGTACGAGGCCTCCGACAGAGGTCGGAGCACGTGCGTTGCGCTTCTGCCGTCCGACCCACACAGTTGTGCGCGTCCGCGCACGTCCATCCGACTGAAGGACAAGAAGGAGCAACGATGACTTCCCCCCTCCCCTACAAGGTGGCTGACCTCTCACTGGCCGAGTTCGGCCGCAAGGAGATCGAGCTGGCCGAGCACGAGATGCCCGGCCTCATGGCCATGCGGGCCGAGTTCGGCGCCAGCCAGCCCCTGGCCGGCTCCCGCGTCACCGGCTCGCTGCACATGACCGTGCAGACGGCCGTGCTGATCGAGACCCTGACCGCGCTGGGCGCCCGTGTGCGCTGGGCGAGCTGCAACATCTTCTCCACCCAGGACCACGCCGCCGCCGCCGTGGCCGTCGGTCCCGACGGCACCGTCGACGACCCCAGGGGCGTGCCCGTCTTCGCCTGGAAGGGCGAGACGCTCGAGGAGTACTGGTGGTGCACCGAGCAGGCGCTGCTCTGGCCCGGCGAGGGCGGCCCCAACATGATCCTCGACGACGGCGGTGACGCCACCCTGCTGGTACACAAGGGCGTCGAGTGCGAGAAGGCGGGTGCCGTGCCGGCCCCGTCGACGGCCGACTCCGAGGAGTTCGCCGTCGTGCTCGCGCTCCTCGGCCGCAACCTGGCCGAGGATCCCGGCCGCTGGACCTCCATCGCCAACGGCATCCAGGGGGTCACCGAGGAGACCACCACCGGCGTGCACCGGCTGGTCGACATGGCCAAGAGGGGCGAGCTCCTGTTCCCGGCCATCAATGTCAACGACTCGGTGACCAAGTCGAAGTTCGACAACAAGTACGGCTGCCGCCACTCGCTGATCGACGGCATCAACCGGGCCACCGACGTTCTCATCGGCGGCAAGGTGGCCGTCGTGTGCGGCTACGGCGACGTCGGCAAGGGCTGCGCCCAGTCGCTGGCCGGCCAGGGCGCCCGCGTCGTCGTCACCGAGGTCGACCCCATTTGCGCATTGCAGGCGACCATGGAGGGCTTTCAGGTCACCACGCTCGAGGACATCCTGCCCGAGGCCGACATCATCATCACGACCACCGGTAACAAGGACATCATCACCGCCGCGCACATGGCCGGCATGAAGCACCAGGCCATCGTGGGCAACATCGGTCACTTCGACAACGAGATCGACATGGCCGGCCTGACCCGGACACCCGGAATCGAGCGGGTGAACATCAAGCCTCAGGTCGACAAGTGGGTCTTCCCCGACGGCCACGCCATCATCATCCTGTCCGAGGGCCGGCTGCTGAACCTGGGGAACGCGACCGGGCACCCGAGTTTCGTCATGTCCAACTCGTTCACCAACCAGACCATGGCCCAGATCGAGCTGTTCACCCAGACCGGCCAGTACGTGAACGACGTCTACGTCCTGCCCAAGCACCTCGACGAGAAGGTGGCCCGACTGCACCTCGGCGCGCTCGGTGTGAAGCTCACGACACTGTCGCCCGAGCAGGCGGACTACATCGGTGTGCCGGTCGAGGGCCCGTACAAGCCCGACACCTACCGCTACTGATCGAGCCGGTTCAGCTCAGGGTGGCGGTGGCGATCACCGTCCCGCTGGTCGAGACCACCTCGGCCGAGCGCACATCGTCGGGGTTCACGTGCAGCGGGGCGGCCCACGCCCCGTAGCCCTCGCTGGCCACAAACGTGCCCAGCTGGTGGTGCACGCCGTCGTCGGTCACCACCACACAGGTCACCCGCCCGCGAGCGCTCGAGTCATGCAGCATCATCTGCATCCAGGGCCGCGCGCTGTCGAAGACGACCACGCGCCCGACCGTGTGGCCGTCCTCCGTCAGGTTGCCCGCGATCCGCCCATTGTGGTACTCGCCCAGCGCGCTGCTGGTCGTCGGCGCCGGCGAGGACAGTGCCAGGCCCAGCCCGACGGCCAGCGCCACGACGGCGGCGGCCACCGAAGCCGGCATCCAGAAGCGCCGGGCCAGGTGGCGGCCGCCCCGTGACGGGCGCACGTCCGACACGCCCATGCGCTCGAACAGCCGCGTCTCGAAGCCGAGTGGCGGCTCCGCCTCAGGCGCCACCTGCAGGACGGCGTCCGCCGCCCGCGAGAGCTGCTCCAGTTCCTCGGCGCACCGTGGGCACGACTCGACGTGCGAGAGCGCCTGCGCCCGCTCGCGTCCAGTCAACACCCCCAGCGCCAGCTCACCCAGGTCTCCGGCGTACACCTCGCAGTCGATCTCTCTCGTCTCGTCACTCATCGCTCGCGCTCACCCCCTCTGTTTGCTCGATCGCCACGCGCAGGCGGATAAGCGCCGTCCTGATGCGCGTCTTGGCCGTGCCGAGGGGGATCCCCTCGGCCTCGCTGATCTCGAGCGCCGTCCGCCCGTAGACGGCGGCCAGAACCACGGCTCGCCGCTGCTCGTGCGGCAGCACCTCGAGGGCCCGCCGCACCGTCTGGCGGACGTCGCCGCGGTGCGCCGTGTCCTCGGGCAGGTGCTCGGTGCTGTGCAGCGCCGACAGCGTGAAGCCGTCAGGGTCCGTCGGTACGGCCCGCCGCAGGCGCAGCGCGTCAATGGTCAGGTTGCGCGTGATGGTCAACACCCACGAGGCCACCGACCCGCGGCGGGGGTCGAAGACCGGGGCGTGGCGCCAGACCCGGATCATGGCCTCCTGGGCCACGTCCTCGGCCACGCCGGCGTCGCTCGTCATGGAGTAGGCCAGCCCGAAGACACGCTTTTGGTACCGGCGCACGAACGTCACCGCAGCGGCCTGCTCGCCCACGGCCATCCCGGCCAGCAGGCCCTCGTCGGACAATTCGGCCGCGTCCACGGGCCAGTCTCTCATGCACAGGTGTACGGACCGGGCCGGGCCAGGGATTTACCCTGGTCGGGCGGGCGGCAGCCACCCCTGAGGGTCAGCGCAGGCCGGCGAAGAGGTCGTCCTCGGGCACCGGCGCCGCCGTGCTGTCGAGGACGCGCACGAAGCTCTCGGAGCCCATGATGCGCGAGAACATCTCGACGCCCATCTGCAGGAAGAAGATGTTGTCGCTCTGGCTCGCGTGCGCCTCCAGCGACTGGAACTTGAGCGGGGCCACGGCACTGACGTCGACCGTCGTGGTGATGAGCTCGTCGGGCGTGCCGAAGTCCGGGTTCTCCTGCACCTCGGGCCCCGGGCCCTCGATTCCGGCCTCGGCCAGCATCTCGGAGAAGCCGCGCAGCCGCGAGCGGGCCAGGGCGGTGTAGTAGAGCTTGACCGGCGCGCCCCACTTGGCCACCGCGGCGCGGGTGACCCGGTTGGCCTGAATGTGGTCGGGGTGCCCGTAGAAGCCGTTCTCGTCGTAGGTGACGACCACCTGCGGCTCGTAGGTGCGCAGGAGGTCGGCCAGCCGCCGCCCCGCCTCCTCGACCGGCGTCTGCCAGAAGCAGCCGGGGACGTCGTTCTGGGGCCAGCCCATCATCCCCGAGTCGTGGTAGCCCAGCAGCTCGAGGTCGGACACGCCCAGCACCTCGCAGCTGTCCTCGAGCTCGCGGCGGCGCAGCGGCACCACGACCGACTCGTCGTGGCCCGGCTCGCCCGGCTTCACGCCACCCGGGGCATCACCCAGTTCGCCGTTGGTGCAGGTGACCAGCACCGTGCGCACGCCCTCGCCGGCGTAGCGGGCCAGGACCCCGCCGGTGCTGATGGCCTCGTCGTCGGGGTGGGCATGGACGGCCATGAGGGTGAGGGGTGGCCCGGGCATCGGCAGCAGCGTAAAGGAAGCGGTGGCCGGCCCGATCAGCCCAGCAGCTCGGCCAGGCCCCGCGCGAAGCCGGGCGAGGCCAGGCGCTGCGTGCGCCGCCCGAAGTCGGCCAGCCACGTCCACGTCGTCGCTCCGCCGGGCGAGCTGGCCGCCAGCTCACCTTCGTTGGCGTACGTCAGGTCGACGAAAAGCGTCACCAGCGCCGGCTCGGGCGCGGCCTCGGTGCCGGTGAAGCGGTCGCGGAACGTCATGTCGGCCACGCCGAGTGCGTCGTCTTCGAGCTGGGGATAGAAGGCGCCGCGGTCACACGACGCATAGAAGTAGACGAGCGCCTCGGCCTCCGGGCCGATCGCCTCCGCCAGCTGTGCCCGCTCCGCCAGCGGGAGCAGGTACGGCTCGAAGCCGTCCGTGCCGTAGGTGGCGTGGCCCAACGCGGCCAGCGCCAGCACGTCGGACCCGCCCCACGAGCGCACCAGGGCCTCGGTCCCGACCAGATGGGTGAGCAGGTCTCCGAACAGGTGGAGCGTGCCCGCCGCGTCGTGCCGGTCCAAGAAGGCCAGGGCGGCCGTGCGCCCCGGGGCGCCGGTGGTCGTCACGTCTGCAGGCCCCCGACGGCGCCGGCCAAGCGCTCCAGTTCGCCCCGCCACGACGCCGGCGGCGCCGACGGGCGCACGATGAACTTGGAGAACCCGACCTCCAAGAAACGCTCGATCATGATGCGCAGCCCGGCCAGCCCGACCGGGATCAGCTCCTCGAGCGGTCGGCCCCGGGCCCGCCGGGCCAGCGGGGAGGCGGCCAGCGCCGCCACGTCGGTGCCCTCGGGCGCGTAGGCCAGGCTCACGCCGAAGTGCTCGGGGCTGATCGACCGCCCGTGCTCGGAGGCCACCCGCTGGATCACGGCCTTGCCTTCGGCGGCGTCGCCCGGGGTGCAGAAGGCGGGGATCCAGCCGTCGGCCAGGCGCCCGCACCGCTCCAACGCCGCCGTCGCGTTACCGCCGAGCCAGACGTCGAAGGGGTCCTGGAGCGGGCGGGGCGACACCGCCACACCCTCGAAGGAGCCCGCAGGCCCGTCGTGGCTCACCGTCTCGCCGGCCCAGAGGCGGCGCAGGACGGGCAGACCGTCCTCCATCTGCGCCGCCCGGTCAGCCGTGCTGATCCCGATGGCGCTGCGCTCGCCGCCCAGGCCGAGCCCGGGCACGAAGGTGAGGAGGAAGCGGCCACCCGACAGCCGGTCGAGCGTGCCCACGGCCTTGGCCAGCCAGACCAGGTTGCGCCCGGGCAGGAGCATGGTCGTGCCGATCTTGAGCTTGGGGCAGGCGCCCGACACCCAGGCCAACCCGACCAGCGGATCGGGTCCGGGACGGGTCAGGACCTCGGGCAGCCAGAGCGAGTCGAAGCCGGTCTCGGTGAGGCCGCGCCCGAGCTCGGCCATCGCCCCCGCGTCGAGGCTCTCGCCCCCGGCGCTGATGCCGATGCGGACCTTCACGGTGCGCCGGGCCCATCGGGCACGTCGGCCAGCGCGGCCAGGGCGCGCTCCACGCCCGCGTCGTCGACGTCGCGGTGGGTCACGAAGCGCATCACGCCCGGCGCGATGGAGTGGGCCAGGACGCCGTGGCCCTCCAGATGGGCCAGGAGCTTCTCCGTCTGCCCGTGGGCGAAGGTCACGATGTTCGTGCGGACGCGCGCCGGGTCGAGGCCGCACGCGGGCCACCGTTCCGCCACCGCCTCGGCCAGCCGGGCCGCCCGCACGTGGTCCTCGGGCAACCGCGCCACCATCTCGCGCAACGCCACCAGTCCCGGCGCCGCCAGCACGCCCGCCTGGCGCATACCGCCGCCCAGCCGCTTGCGGGCCAGACGGCCCTCGGCGATCACGTCCTCGTCCCCGGCCAGCAGCGAGCCCACCGGCGCGCACAACCCCTTGGACAGGCAGCACATCACCGTGGTGACGGGAGCCGCCCACTCGGCCGCGGCCACACCGGTGGCCACCTCGGCGTTGAACAGGCGGGCGCCGTCCATGTGGACGGGCACCGGGCCCGCCGCCTCCACCAGCGCGTGCAACCGGGCCGGCGTCCATGGCGCGCCCGACTCCGCCATGTGCGTGTTCTCCACGCACACGAGCGACACGGCGGGCTGATGGTGCTCGGACGCCTGGCGCGCCCAGCGCACGTCGTCGGCGCGCAGCATGCCGTCGCCGTCGTCGTCGAGCGCGATGAATTGCACCCCAGAGTTCATGGCCGCCGCGCCGTACTCGTAGGCCACCACGTGCTGGCGGCGGCCCGCCACCACCGCCGTGCCCGGTGACGTCAGGACCCGGACGGCGACTTGGTTGGCCATCACGCCCGAGGCCACGAAGAGCGCGGCCGGCTTCCCGACCCGCTGCGCGAATTCCTCCTCCAGACGGCGCACCGTCGGGTCCTCGCCGTAGTCGTCGTCGCCTACCTCGGCCTCCGCCATGGCGCGCCGCATGGCGGGCGTGGGCCGGGTGACAGTGTCGCTGCGCAGGTCGACCACGTTGCTCACGCGCTCAGGATAAACCGCACGCCGATATCATCCGGCGGTGACAACTCCCCCTCCGTCCCGCGGCGCCGCGGCCTCGCTGCCCGACCAGACCACGGGCATCCACGGCCTGCTCGACGTCGAGACCGTCGAGGCCAGCCCCGAGCGCGTCGTCCTGCGCCTGCCGGTGGACGGCCGGGTGCACCAGCCCTACGGGATCCTCCACGGCGGCGTCTCGGCGCTGCTGGCCGAGTCGGCCGCCAGCTTCGGCGGCGCGCTCAATGTCGGCCCCGACAAGGGCGTGGTCGGGATCGAGCTCAACGCCAGCCACCTGCGCTCGCTGCGCGACGGGCACCTGACCGCCGAGGCCACCCCCATCCGCGTGGGCCGCACCATTCAGGTCTGGCGCGTCGCACTGACCGACGACGACGGTCGCGCCATCTGCGAAGCCCGCTGCTCCCTGGCCGTCATCGACGCCCCATCCGAAACCGGCGGGGCGGTGCACGCGCCCGCCGATTCGGAATAGGCAGCCCGCCGACACCGGCGTACTATGTCGGTGTGACCACGGTAGGAAGTGGAGCGCCACCTCCGTTGCTCGGCCTGATCCTTCCCCCCACCACGCAGGGAGAACTCCTCGAGCCAAACGGTACTACCATCAGTACTACCGGCTCGGCCGCCGAGGTGGCCGAGCTGTGCCGCCGGGCCGAGGCCACCGGAGCCGACTCCCTCTGGGCGGTGGACCACCTGTTCTGGCCCCACCCCATGGGTGAGTCGCTGACCACGCTGGCGGTGGCCGCCGGCGCCACCACCCGGCCCATGCTGGGCACCTGCGTGCTCCAGCTGCCCCTGCGCCGACCCGCCGCCGTGGCCAAGCAGGCCACGGCGCTGCAGCTCCTCTCGGGCGGGCGGTTCGTGCTCGGCCTCGGCGTCGGCATCCACGAGGGGGAGTACGAGCGCGCCGGCGTCGACTACCACCGGCGCGGCCGCCTCATGGACCAGGGCATCGCCGAGCTGCGGGCCGCCTGGGACCCGACCTCCGGCGCCCCCTCCGACTACGTCCAGGAGCCGGCCTCGCCGCCCGTTCCGCTCTGGATCGGCGGAGCCAGCGACGCCGCCCGCCGCCGGGCCGCTGCCGTCGGCGACGGCTGGGTCCCGCTCTTCCTCACGCCCGACGAGTACGCGCCGGCGCTGGCCGAACTCCGGCGCGAGACCGCAGCGGCGGGCCGCCCGCCCGACGCCGTGGAGGCCGGGGTGGTCGTCTTCGCCTGCGTGGGCGACGACGAGGAGGCGCCCGGGCGCGGCGAGGCCTGGCTCTCCAACCTGTACCGGCTTCCACCCAAGGCATTCCGGCGTCACTTGGTTTCCGGTTCCGCCGACGCCTGCGCCGTCTCGCTGCGCCGCTTCGCCGAGGCCGGCGCCCGCCACATCCTCATCATGGTGGCCGGCTCGCCGGCCGTGGAGCACTTCGCCCGGCTGCGCCAGGCCTGGGCCGACGACCGTACGGGCGTGCCGCCCCGTGTCCTGGCCGAGGTTCCGGCATGAGCGCCACCGAGGTCGCCGTCCTCGGCACCGGCATGACCGACATGAGCCGACGCGACCTGGCGCCCGACACCATGGCCTACCAGGTGGTGCACGAGGCGCTCGATGATGCCGGCGTATCGCCCCACGAGCTCGGCCTGGTCATCATGGGCAACGCCATGGCGCACCGCCTGAGCGATCAGGGGTGCGTGCGCGGGCAGACCTGGCTGCGCAAGGCCGGCCTGAGCGAGGCCGCCATCATCAACGTCGACAACTCGTGCGCCGGCGGCAGCTCGGCGCTGCACCTGGCCACCATGGCCGCCGCCGTCTCCGATCGGCCCGTCCTGGCCCTGGGCGTCGAGAAGATGTGGACAGGCGACCGCGCCGAGACCATGGCCGGCATCGAGGACGGGCTGCCGGCCGAGTACCGCCATGACCTGCACGACCGGCGCCACGCCGACGACAACCCGGCCGGCAGCATCCTGATGGGCCTCAACAACGTGTGGGCCCAGCGCATCATGCGCGACGTGGGCGTGACCGAGCGCCAGATCGCCTCGGCCGCCGTCAAGGCGTTCAGCCACGCCGGCCGCAACCCGCTGGCCCAGTGCCAGCGCACGGTCACCGTCGACGAGGTGCTGGCCTCGCCCCAGGTGGCCGGTGTCCTCACCCGCCTGATGTGCAGCTCCTTCACCGACGGGGCCGCCGCCGTGGTGGTGGGCGGCCCGGAGGTCGGAGCACCCGCGTCGGCGCCCCATATCATCGGCTCGGTGGCCCGCTCCGGTAACGGCTTGCTCGACTATCACGACCGGCTGACTCAGGCCGCCGACGCCGCCTGGGAGGCCTTCGGATTCGGCCCGGGCGACGTCGACCTGGTCGAGCTGCACGACGCCACCGCGGCCGAGGAGCTCTACGCCCTGGAGTCGCTCGGCTTCTTCGGCCCCGGGGAGGCCGGCCCGGCCACCGAGGCCGGCGCCACCTCGGTCGACACCCCGGGGCTGGTCGTGAACCCGAGCGGCGGCCTGGTCGGTCGTGGCCACCCCCTGGGCGCCACCGGGCTGGCCCAGGTGGTCGAGCTGGCCACCCAGTTCCGCGGCCGCGCCGGGGCCCGCCAGGTCCGAGACGCCCGCATCGGGGTGGCCATCAACACCGGCGGCATCATCTACGGCGACGCCGGCATCGTGTGCATCCACGCCGTGCGCGCCGGGGCTGCTGCGTGAAGGGGATCCGCATCAGCGGCTGGGGCATCGCCGTGCCGGACAAGGTGGTGACCAACGACGACTTCGCCGTGCGGCTCGACACCAGTGACCAATGGATCGTCGAGCGCACCGGCATCCGCGAGCGCCACATCGGCGGCACCACGTCGGGCCTGGCCATCGAGGCGGCCCAGGCCGCCCTGGCCAAGGCCGGCCGCACCGCCGAGGAGATCGACCACCTGGTCCTGGCCACCACCACCCCCGACGGCATCGTGCCGGGCACGGCGCCCACCGTCCAGCACGGCATCGGCATGAAGGGCGGCGCCTTCGATCTCAACGCGGCCTGCTCGGGGTTCGTCTACGGACTGGTCGCCGTGGCCGGCCTCATCGCCGTCGGCTCGGGGCCGGTGCTCCTGATCGGCTCCGAGACGCTGTCGAAGATCACCGACATGGACGACCGCAAGATCGCCATCATCGTGGGCGACGGCGCCGGCGCCGTCGTGGTGGAGCCGGTCGACGGCCCGGGCTGCCTGCTCAGCTGGAACATGAACTCGGACGGGTCCCTGCGCCACCTGCTCAAGTGCGAGCACGGCGGCACGCTCTTCATGGACGGCAAGGAGGTCTTCCGCCGGGCCGTCCGCGTCGTGGTGGAGTCGGCCGAGCGGGCCATGGCCGACGCCGGCCTGGGCCCCGACGACATCCAGATGATGGTGCCGCACCAGGCCAACGTGCGCATCATCCAGGCCGCCTGTCAGCGCCTGGGCATCCCCGAGGAGCGCACCGCCATCGTCATCGACCGCTACGGCAACACCTCGTCGGCCTCCATCCCCCTGGCGCTGCACGACGTCCTGCTCACCGGGCGCGTGCGCGACGGCGACAACCTGCTGCTGACGGGCTTCGGCGGCGGGATGACCTGGGCCAGCGCCGTCTTCCGCTGGAGCGCGTGAGCGGCGAGCCGGGCTGGGCGGCCAGCGGCCCCCCGCTCGTCGTGCTGGCGGCCGGGCGGGCCAAGCGCTACGGCGGCGTGAAGCCCCTGGCCCCTGTCGGCCCGCACGGCGAGGCCGTGCTCGACCTGGTCGCCTCCGACGCCGTGGACGCCGGCTTCGGCACCATCGTCCTGGTGCTCGGCCCCAGCACCGGCCCGGCCATCCGCTACCACGTGGAGCGGACCTGGCCCTCGCCGCTCGACGTGCGCTTCGCCCTCCAGCCCGCGCCGCTCGGGACGGTGCACGCCGTGCTGAGCGCCTCCGACCACGTGGGAGACGCCCCCTATGGCGTGTGCAACGCCGACGACGTCTACGGCCGCGACGGCTGCGCCCAGCTGGAGGCCCACCTGCGCGCCGGTGGGGAGGCCAACGCCCTGGTCGGCTACCGCCTGGCCGATGCCGTCGTCGGCAACTCCCCCGTCACCCGCGGCATCTGCCAGGTCGCCCCCGACGGCCACCTCCTCGGCGTCGACGAGCGGCGCCAGGTCAGTGCCACGCCCGGCGGGGGGTTCGCCGCCGCCGACGGGCGCCAGCCGGTCGAGCTGTCCCCCGATGCCCGGGTCTCCATGAACCTGTGGGGCTTCACCCCCGCCTTCCACAAGCTGCTCCAAGCGGCCATGGAGGCGGCCTCGGACGCCTCGGAGGAGGCCGAGGTCCTCCTGCCCGAGGCGGTGGCCCAGTCGCTCACGTCCACCATCTTCACGGTGCTCGAGGCCAAGGGCAGCTGTGTCGGCGTGACGCATCCAGACGATCTGGCCCTGGTCCAGGGCGAGTTGCAGCGCCAGGTGGCGGCGGGCGAGCGCCCGGCCGGCCTGTGGACGTCCCTGCGCTGACCCGCCCACACCCTCCGCTTTCCTGAGCCGGCCCAGCCCAGCCTGGCCCGAGCCCAGGCCAGGCCCAGGCCCGGGCCGCACATTGGGGCGCGGGATGGACCCCCCTCGGGCGTTACCGGGATATGGGGGTACGGACGGGGAACGACCGTGCACGCGAGGTGGCCGTCTCACGGCGCGCCGACGCGGCGCCGGAGGGCGAACGAGCAGGGCCCGGTTGCGATCCGGGCCCGGGCGCGACGCAACCCCGAGTAACCGTTCGGCCGAAGCCTCCCGTGCTCCTCGGGGCTACGTCTGCGATGACCCGCTGGCCTCGGCCGGGGATCGTGTCGGACAACCCCCGTCCGCTGCGGCCCCGCCGACTCCAGGGAAGCCGTCGTGGCACACCACGGACCATCTCAGATCGGAACTTCCGGCCCACTCCGGTCACGTTCCCCTCGCGGGGCTCGCTCCCATCCCTCGATCCCACCTTGCAGTGTTCTCTCGGCTTCCCTTCGTTCCGCCTTGCGGCTTCCCTTCGGGCTTCCCTCGCTCCCACCTTGCGGTGCTTGCTTGAGGTTCGGCGGGCTTTCGTTTCCGAACTGAAGACAGGTTGCACTTCTCGTCACGCAAGGTCAATGGACTTTCGCGAAATCCCCCTTTTTGTCCCCACCTTTCTTCACTTCATCCCCAGCCATCCCCGCCACCATCCCCAGTTCTTCCCCATGTTGACGCCGACCAGCAGGCGTCGCGTCCCCCTCGTGTCGGGTGTGGCGGCCGCCCTGGGCGCACTCGCCCTCGGCCTGGCCGGGTTCTCCGGCCTCGATGCCCCCACCGCCGGTGCCCACGTCGCCCGGGAGTCGTCGGTGTCGCCGTTCCTCGCCGCGTCAGCCAGCGCGCTGGGCACGGCCGTCGGCGACAGCGCGCTCGGGCTGCAGACCCCCTACTTCGAGCCGACCCAGCTGCAAGACCCGGCCGATCCCGGCTACACGATCGCGTCGGGCGCCGATCAGCCCGACCCCTTCGTGTACGTGCAGGGGGGCGAGTACTACCTCTTCACGTCGCAGGACGAGGTCCCGCAGAACGTGCCCGTGCGCTCGGGCCCGGGCGTCGGCCAGTGGGGCGCCGTCACCGACGCGTTGCCGGACCCGCCGCCGTGGTCCGTCCCCGGCAAGATGTGGGCGCCCGACGTGGCCCAGTTCGGCAACGACTACGTCCTGTACTTCACCTCGCAACTGGCCGGCGTGACGCCGCAGACCATGTGCATCGGCGACGCCGTCAGCACGGCGGTGGCCGGCCCCTACCTGGCCTCGCCCACGCCGCTCATCTGCCAGCAGTCCCTCGGCGGCTCCATCGACCCGCGTCTTCGTCGACGACAACGGCCAGCCCTACATGATCTGGAAGTCGGACCAGAACGCCCGGGCCGACCAGCCCGGCCTGCCCACGGTCGACACCCAGATCTGGAGCCAGCCGCTCAGCGCCGACGGCCTGGCGCTGCTGGGCGCGCCCACCATGATCATGCGCCCGGACGAGGCCTGGCAGAACCACATCGTCGAGGCGCCGCAACTCGTGCTCGTCCGCGGCGAGTACTGGCTCTTCTACTCGGGCGGCTGGTTCAACCAGACCAGCTACGCCATCGGCGCCGCCCGCTGCGCCGGCCCGCTCGGCCCGTGCATCGACACGTCGTCCACACCCTGCTGGCCTCCAACGCCCAGGGCCAGGGGCCGGGCGAGGAGTCGGTGTTCGCCAACGGCGCCGGGTACTGGCTCGCCTACACGCCGTTCAGCTCCACGCTGCCGCTGCCCGGGCCGCCCCGTCCGGTCCAGATCGCCCACCTGGGCTTCGGCCCGAACGGCCCTTACCTGGCCCAGGCCTGGGAGGCGTCGACCCGCTGAACCGGCTGTCCGCCGCCGCCTCTCCGCTCATCTCCGCCGGAGCTGATCGATCATTCCCCTCCGTATGCTGCGTTCCCATGCAGCTGAGCCACGAAGTCCGCGGGTCCTCGGCTCGCTCGTCGAAAAGGCCCTCACGACGCCGCAGCAGTACCCGCTCACCCTCGCTGCGCTCATAGCGGCGTGCAACCAGACGTCGAACCGGGAACCGGTCGTCAGCTACGGCGAGGACACGGTGGAGTCGGCGCTGGGTGAGCTCAAGGACCTGCGCCTGGTCCGCTTCGTGCTGCCCTCACACGGCCGCTCGGTCGTCCGCTACCGCCAGGTCCTCGACGAGGCCCTCGGGCTCGATGCGCCACAGTGCGCCATCCTCGCCGTGCTCCTCCTGCGCGGCCCCCAGACCGTGGGCGAGATACGGCTCCGGACCGAGCGCATGGCGCGCTTCGACGGGCTGGACGCGGTCGACCGCGAGCTGGACCTCCTGCGCTCGCGCGACGAGCCGCTCGCCACGAACGTCGGGCGCCGCCCGGGCCAGAAGGAGGAGCGGTGGGCGAGCCCCCTGGTCGGCGGCGCACCGCACGACGCCGAGGAGGGCCCGGCGGCCGAGCCCGACGACGTCGGTGATCCCCGCCGCGACCCGAGCGACGAGATGCGATCGGAGCTGGCCGGCCTGCGATCCGAGGTGGCCGAGCTCAGGCTCGCCCTCGAGGAGCTGCGGGCCAGCCTCGGGGGCTGACGCGCCGCCAGCCCGGGCCGAACGTCACAGCGGCGTGACGTAGGCCCCCGAGATCCCGCCGTCGACGAGGAAGGTCGACGCCGTGATGAACGACGAGTCGTCACTGGCCAAAAAAGCCGCCGCCGCCGCGATCTCCGAGGCCTCGCCGAAGCGGCCCATCGGGACGTGCACCAGCCGCCGCGCCGCCCGCTCGGGGTCCTTGGCAAAGAGCTCGGCGAGCATCGGCGTGTTGACCGGCCCCGGGCACAGCGCGTTGACCCGCACGCCCTGGCGGGCGAACTGCACGCCCAACTCCCTGGACATGGCCAGCACGCCGCCCTTCGACGCCGTGTAACTGATCTGGCTCGTGGCGGCGCCCAGGACGGCGACGAACGACGCCGTGTTGATGATCGAGCCCTTGCCCCGCGCCAGCAGGTGCGGCAGCGCGTGCTTGCAGCAGTGGTAGACGGAGGTGAGGTTGACCCGCTGCACGCGCTCCCACGCCTCGAGCCCGGTCTCGAGGATGGAGTCGTCGTCGGGCGGGCTGATCCCGGCGTTGTTGCAGCAGATGTCGATGCCGCCGAATTCGGCGGCCACCGCCCCGTACAGGTCTTCCACCTCGGAGGCGGAGGTCACGTCGGCCTTGACGAACTTGCCGCCCACCGCGGCCGCCACCTCCCCGCCGGCGGCCTCGTCCAGGTCGACCACGACCACGGTGGCGCCCTCGGCGGCGAAGCGCTCGCACATGGCGCGGCCGATGCCGCTGGCGCCGCCGGTCACGACAGCGACGCGGTCGACCAGGCGGCGGGCGTAGAAGGTGGTGTCGCTCATGGGTCTCCTATTCCGAGCTGATGAACACGTTCTTCACGTCGCTGAACGCCTCGAGCGCGTCCGGCCCGAGCTCGCGCCCGATGCCCGACTGCTTCACGCCGCCGAAGGGCGTCCAGTAGCGCACCGACGAGTGCGAGTTGACCGACAGCGTGCCCGTCTCCACCTCCCGTGCCACGCGCAGCGCCCTTCCGACGTCGCGCGTCCACAGCGAGCCCGACAGGCCGTAGGGGGTGTCGTTGGCCAGGCGCACGGCGTCGGCCTCGTCCTCGAACGGGATGACGACGACCACGGGGCCGAAGATCTCTTCCACCGCGGCGCGGTCCGTGGGCGCCACTGGGGCCAGCACGGTGGGGGCGAACCAGTTGCCCGGGCCCTCGGGGCACGAGCCCCGAACGGCCACCGGGGCGCCCTCGGGCACGAAGGAGGCCACCGTGGCCAGATGCGCATCCGAGATGAGCGGGCCCATCTCGGTCGCCTCCAGCGCCGGGTCGCCCACGACGACGCCGTGCACCGCCGGCTCGAGCAGGGCCAGGAAGCGGTCGTAGACCGAGCGCTCGACCAGGATGCGCGAGCGGGCGCAGCAGTCCTGCCCGGCGTTGTCGAAGACGCCGGAGGGGGCGCGGGCGGCCGCCAGCTCCAGGTCGGCATCGGCGAACACGATGTTGGCGCTCTTGCCCCCCAGCTCGAGGGTGACCCGCTTGATCTGCTGGGCGCAGCCCGCCATGACGGTGCGCCCCACCTCGGTCGAGCCGGTGAAGCACACCTTGCGCACGTCGGGGTGGGCCACGAAGCGCTCGCCGATCACGCTGCCCTTGCCGGGCAGGATCTGCAGCACGCCCTCGGGCAGGCCGGCGTCGAGCGCCAACTCGCCGATGCGCAGCGCGCTCGAGCGGCGTCAGCTCGGCCGGCTTGAGCACCACGGTGTTGCCGGCGGCCAGCGCCGGGGCGAAGCCCCAGCCGGCGATGGCCATGGGGAAGTTCCAGGGCACGATGACGCCGACCACGCCCAGGGGCTCGTAGAACGTGACGTCGATGCCGCCCGGCACCGGGATCTGGCGCCCGCTCTGGCGCTCGGGCGCTCCGGCGTAGTACTCGAGGACGTCGCGCACGTTGCCCGCCTCCCAGCGGGCATTGCCGATGACGTGGCCGGCGTTGGCCACCTCGAGGCCGGCCAGCTCCTCCCGGTGGGCGTCGACCGCGGCGGCGAAGCGGCGCAGCAGGCGAGCCCGGTCACCCGGAGCAACGGCCCGCCAGGACGTGAAGGCGGCCGCGGCGCGCGCGATGGCGGCGTCGGTCTCCTCGGCGCTCAGGCCCACGACGGTCCGGATGACGTCACCGGTGGCGGGGTTGCGTACGTCCACGGGGGTGATCATTGCCGATCCCGGTACAGTGCGAGGCCGTGCCCGACGCCGAACCGTCCCCGACCACCGTCACCGCCTCCGCCGCAGCGAACGGCGTCCAGTTCAACCTGGCCAAGGCCTTCGACACCCTGGTCGAGTCGTTGGCCGAGCGCGAGTGCATCGTGTGGCGCGACCGCCGACTCACCTACGGCCAGCTGGCGGAGCGCTCGAAGCGCCTCGCCTCGTACCTGCACGGCCGCGGCCTCACCGTGCACACGGAGCGCCCGCACCTACGGGGCTGGGAGTCGGGCCAGGATCACGTGGCCCTCGCCCTCTACAACGGCAACGAGTATCTCGAGGGGATGCTGGGCTGCTACGGCGCCCGCGTCGCCCCGTTCAACGTCAACTACCGCTACGTGGGCGAGGAACTGCGCTATCTGCTGAACGACGCCCGGCCCCGCGCCATGATCCTGCACTCCTCGCTCGCCTCCACGCTGGCCGAGGTGCTGCCCACCTTGGACTCGCCCCCCGACGTGCTGCTCCAGGTCGAGGACGACTCGGGGCAACCCCTCCTCCCCGGGGCGGAGTGGTACGAGGAGGCCTTGGCCAAAAGCTCACCTATGGTCGCACCGGTCGAGCCCTCCCCCGACGACCTCTACATCCTCTACACGGGGGGCACCACGGGCATGCCCAAGGGCGTGCTGTGGAGGCAACACGACATCTTCATGGCCGCCATGGGCGGGCGGAAGGTGGGCACGTGGGAGATCGTCACCAGTTATGAGGGCCTGACCGAGCGGCTGGCCGAGAGCACCCCGCTCAAGCTGCTGGTGCTGCCGCCGCTCATGCACGGCGCGGCGCAGTGGGCCTGCTTCATGCTGATGGCGCAGGGGGCCACGCTCGTCTTCCCGGATGACCCTCGGCGCGTCGACCCCGACGACGTGTGGTCGACGGTCGAGCGCGAACGGGCCAACACCATGTCCATCGTGGGTGATGCGATCTTGCGGCCGCTGCTGCTGCAGCTCGACAAGAAAACCTATGACCTCTCCTCCTTCTTCGCCGTGGGCAACGGTGGCGCACCGCTGACGCCGGCCGTGCGGGCCATGGCTTTGGAACGGCTGCCCAACCTGGTCATCTCGGACTCGGCCGGCTCGTCAGAGACCGGCGCCCAGATGCACGTCACCTCGGTGGACGGGGTCGAGGTCGGGTCGTTCATCCCGGGACCGGGCACGGTGGTGGTCGACGAGACGCTCTCGCATGTGCTGGCGCCCGGGCACGCGGGCATCGGGTGGCTGGCGCAGACGGGAAACGTCCCTCTGGGGTATCTCGGGGACGAGGACAAGACGGCGCGCACCTTCCCGGTGATCTCCGGGGTGCGCTACTCGATTCCGGGGGACCGTTCTCGGTGGCTGTCCTCGGGTGTGGTCGAGCTGCTAGGGCGCGACTCGGTCACGGTGAACTCGGGCGGCGAGAAGATCTTCGTCGAGGAGGTGGAGCGCGCCATCGCCGGGCACCCTTTGGTGGCCGACGTGGTGGTGACCGGGCGGCCGTCGGAGCGCTGGGGCTCCGAGGTGGTGGCCGTCGTGCAACTGGCCGAGGGCGCTACGGGCGGGGCGGCGGGCGAAGGGGGCGAGGCGTCCGAGGCGTCCATCGTCTCGCATGCGGCGGAGCACATCGCCCGCTACAAGCTGCCCAAAGCGGTCGTCTTCGTGGACCGGGTGCAGCGCTCACCCTCGGGCAAGGCCGACTACCGCTGGGCGGCCGAGACGGCGGTCAAGGCTCAGGGCGGCGTAGGCGGTCGGGACGGGGTCCGCCGATGTCGGGGGTAGTGGTGACGACGCCGCGCCTGATGCTGCGACCGTTCACCGACATGGACCGAGAACCCTTCTTCCAGCTGAACACCCACCCGTCGGTGGTGGAATCCCTGGGGTCGTCGCCGACCCGGATCGAGAGCGACGGCATGGTCGACCGTTACAGCGAGGAACTTGTCCGCGAGGGCTGGGGGCTGTGGGCGGTGGAGGAAGCGGGCGGCGGCTCGCCGTTCGTGGGCATGGTGGGCCTACACCGCATGAACTCCGCCCTCCCGTGCGCGCCCGCCGTTGAGGTGGGTTGGCGCCTGCATCCGGACTGGTGGGGCCACGGCTACGCCACCGAGGCGGCGTCTGCTTCGTTACGGTACGGCTTCGAGGAGGGCGGGCTGGACGAGATCCTGGCCATCACGACGACCCTGAACACGCGCTCGCAGGCCGTGATGCAGCGCATCGGCATGACCCGCGACGTCCGCGGGGACTTCGAACACCCGTCGCTGCCCGAGGGCAGCCCGCTGCGGCGCCACGTGCTGTACCGGGTCACGGCGTCACAGGCTGGGTTTACGGTGGCGCCGTGACTGGTGAGCGCGCCGTGCGGCGCTGTGACTGGGCGGGGACCGACCCAGAGATGGTGGAGTACCACGACACGGAGTGGGGTGTCCCGGTGCACGACGACCCCACGCACTTCGAGTTCCTGGTGCTCGAGGGTGCGCAGGCCGGGCTGAGCTGGTCCACGATCTTGAAGCGGCGCGCGGGGTACCGCAAGGCCTTTGTTGGCTTCGAGGCCGCCAAGGTGGCTCGGTTCACGCCGGCCAAGGTGGAGAAGCTGCTCTTGGACCCGGGCATCATCCGCAACCGGGCCAAGGTGGAGTCGACGGTGCGCAACGCCCGGGCGTTCCTGGAGGTGCAGGAGGAGTTCGGGTCGTTCGACGCCTACATCTGGGGCTTCGTCGGCGGGCGGCCCATCGTCAACAAGTGGCGGCGTCAGGCGCAGCTGCCCGCAACGTCGGCCGAGTCCGAGGCGCTGAGCAAGGATCTGCGGAGGCGGGGCTTCGGCTTCGTGGGCCCGACCGTCTGCTACGCCCACCTCCAGGCGGCCGGCCTGATCAACGACCACGTGGTGGGCTGCTTCCGTTACGCCGAGGTCGGCGGCGCGCGGCCTCGGGGCAAGCTGAAGCCCGCCTGAACCGCTGACGGGGCTGCCCGCATGTAATCGCGCCGGGCGACGAGGGCGGCTGCCGCTTCAGTTCACCACCAGAGCGCGGTGTGACGATCGGCGCAGCCGATTGGCCGAAGAGCCTTTTCGGGTAGCTGCGTGGCGATGGTCGCTACCGGGGACCGTAGTAGCGACCGGCCCAATCGAAGACCACCGCCATACGACCATCGGCCAACGCTCACGTCGCCGGGACGGTGAGCTCGTCAGGTTCTCGGCTGGTGGATTCCGTGATCAGATGTCGTGCCACAGATCGAAGACCTGCACTCCGAGCTGAGCGAGCATGGAGCGAAAGTGAGGAAGCGACAACCCCAACACGTTGGATGGAGAGCCGTCGATGCTTTCCACAAAGGGTCCTCCCCGCCCTTCGATACTGAATGCGCCAGCGAGATTGAGCGCGTCACCCGTCGCGGCGTAGGCGCGAAGCTCGTCGTTGCTCGGACGCCCAAATCTGATCAGCGTGCTTGCCACTTCACGTGCCGACGCTCCCGATCGTGTGTCGATCAGATGGTGCCCCGTCCAGAGCGATGCCTGTCGGCCGGCAAGGAGACCCCAAACATTGACGACCTCAGCTTCCGATCGTGGCTTCCCCAATGACATCCCATCGAGCTCGAGCATCGTGTCACAGCCCAAGACCAACGTCTCGGCGAATCGAGTTGCCACGGCAGTCGCCTTGCGTTCGGCTAGGACGATCACTGCCTCGGCGGTGGTCATCTGATCCACCGTCTCGTCCACTCCGCTCACGGCGACCTCGGGTTCGAAACCCGCATCTCGGAGAACTCGCAGACGTGCCGTCGAACTGGATGCGAGAACCAACCGCGGTGCGTGTGGCGTCACGGACCAAGTATTGACGCTGCCAGTTGGGGCCCAGCCTGGCCTCGGAATACCAGTAGCGAGAATCTGTCACTGGTGTGATAATCGAAAGGTGCCGGTGGAGGGCCACCTATATGGCGAACGAGTGTGGTTCTACGACGCACGGGGCCAGGTTCGCAGGATGGGGGTCTCAACTCACCCGGCAGATTCCACGATGGTCGTCTCGCTGTGGCAGGGAGACATGTGCACCGGCACGTTCCGCTTGCCCGCCAAGGATGCGGCACGCCTTATCTCGACCCTGGCCTACGGGATGACTGAAGCGATTCCGGGTCAGCGTCCGCCCGACTCCGGCGTAGGTCCGAGCCGACTTGGCCAGATCTGGAACCGGTACGTTCGGCGCCTGTTCGTCCGATCATCGGGAACGGCCGAGACCCATCTCCGGCTACTCGAGTAGACCGCGCCGTATCACTGGCACACCACGGTAAATATCCCCAAATTCATCGTCGACGGGACTTTCCGGACCTTGGCGCCGAGCCGGTTACCGACTCGACACCCGGGCGAGCGGGCGCGCCATAAGGACGCGGGCGCCGAAGCGACCCATGACCGGCTCCTCGGGCGGCAGGCCGCGGGCGGCAAACCAGTCGTCGACCGGACCGAGTTCGACAAAGCCCTCGGAGGCGTAGAAGGGCCCGTTCCAGGGCACGTCGCGGTAGGTGGCCAGGGTGAGCTCCTCGTAGTCCTGGGCGGCGGCCCAAGCGACGGCGGCTTTCAGGAGGGCCCGGCCGAGGCCACGGCGGGCGTGGTCGGGGTGGACCGAGAGCTGCTCCAGGTGGGCCCCGCCGGCCAGGTCGTCGATGCGGGCGAAGCCCTGCGGCGGGTCGCGGGCCACCAGGACGACGAGGGCGGCGCCCAGCTCAGCCTCGGTGCCGGGGGCGGGCAGGGGGCCGATGGCGAGCGCCTGGAACAGGGTGTCGGACGCCGCCTCGAGCGGGGGCAGCAGGGCGAGCTCGTCGGGGCGGGCGTTCCGGATGTGGATGTCCTGCACGGGCGCCGACGGTAGCGTCAGCGGCCG
Source organism: uncultured Acidimicrobiaceae bacterium (assembly GCA_963807775.1). Classification (GTDB taxonomy): domain Bacteria; phylum Actinomycetota; class Acidimicrobiia; order Acidimicrobiales; family RAAP-2; genus Bog-473. Next base: position 485,963 of record CAWECY010000003.1, read on the forward strand.
TGCGCGCCGTCGTCTGCCATGAGCTGGGACCGCCCTCGCTGCTGCGGGTGGAGGAGCGGCCCGACCCCGAGCCCGCTGCGGGCGGTGTGGTGGTCGACGTGGAGGCGGCCGGCGTGAACTTCGTCGACGCCCTGTTCGTGGGAGGGCAGTACCAGATCAAGCCGCCGCTGCCTTTCGTGCCGGGGACCGAGGGGGCGGGGCGGGTGTCCGCTCTGGGTGACCGGGTGACGGGGCTGGCGGTGGGCCAGCGGGTGCTGGTGTCGGCCGGGCTGGGCGCGTTCGCCACCAAGGTGGCGGCCGGGGCGGGGTCGGTGGCCGTGCTGCCGGACGCGCTGGACGCACCGAGGGCGGCCACGTTCACCCAGAGCTACAGCACGTCGCTCTTCGCGCTGCGCGACCGGGCCGGGGCGGCGGCCGACGAGTCGGTGCTCGTGCTGGGCGCCGGTGGCGGCGTCGGTCTGGCGGCCATCGGCGTGGCCCGGGCGCTGGGCTGCCGGGTGCTCGGCGTGGCCTCGTCACCCGAGAAGCGGGCGGCGGCGCTGGCGGCGGGCGCCGAGGCCGTGGTGGACCCCGCGGCCGAGCCGGTCAAGGACGCGGCGCGGGCCTGGGCCGGCGGGACCGGGGTGGACGTGGTGATCGACCCGATCGGCGGCGAGCTGGCCGAGCCGGCGCTGCGGGCGCTGGGCGACCGCGGTCGTTACCTCGTCATCGGCTTCGCCTCGGGCACCATCCCGAGCGTGCCGCTCAACCAGGTGCTGCTGCGCAATCGCACGGTCATCGGGATCGACTGGGGCATCTGGGCCATGCAGCACGCCGACGAGCAGCGGGCCCTGCTCGACGACCTACTGGCCCTGGTGGCGTCGGGAGCGATCGACCCCGTGCACCCGACGGCCTACTCGCTCGACGACGTGGCCCGGGCTCTGGAGGACCTGCTGGGGCGGCGCACGGTGGGGAAGATCGCGCTGATCCCCTGAGGGTCCGGCGGGACCGTGTCACGCACCCGGACACCCGGTCCGGCGGCGTGACGGGGCGGCCTCCTAGATGACCAATTCCAAGGGGTCACCCGTGGTCATAGGCGACAAGGGAGCGCAGAGGTGCAACTCGGCAGTGGTCGTTGTGCCAGATTGCAGCCGTCATGGCGAGCAGACGCTGGAGGACCCGCGTGACCACACCGCCTGGTGTGTGTCCGCCGTGCGCTTCGAGGTCGAGCTGGCCCTTCAACGTGTCGTTGATGGATTCGATGAGCTGGCGCAGCGGCTTGAGGAACCGTGCCCCGGGCCGCGGCGCTTCTTTCGCCTTGGCCGGGCGGATCAAGGTGACGTCGCGCTCGGCGAGGAAGGTCTCGAACTCGGCCGAGGCGTAGCCCTTGTCGGCGAGGATGGTCTGGCCGCGCCGGAGGAGTTCGGGTTCGAGCTCGAAGAGGTCCCGGGCGATCTCGCGCTCGTCGGCTTTGGCGGTGGCCAGGGCGAAGGTGACGGGCAGGCCGGCTGGGGTGCACACCAGATGCAGGCGCAATCCCCAGAAGTAGCGCGAGTGGCTGGCGCAGTAGCCGTAGCCGGCGAAGCCGGCCAGGTCGCTGCGCTGGGCGGTCGAACGCGAGCGCCCGCACTCGACGGGGGTCGAGTCGATGACCCAGGTGTCGTCGTCCCACAAGTCGGTGTCGGTGGCGAGCACCCGGATCAGGACGTGCAACTGGCTCTGGGACTTGCGCAGCCGCTTGTTGTAGCCCGACTGGCCCGGCACGTAGGGGAACCACGAGCGCAGGTGCTTGGCCGCATGGCGCAAGAAGCGAGCTTCGGAGGTGAAGCCCAACAGGGCCTGGACGACGGCCATGGTGACCAGCTCGGCGTCGCTCAACTTCGGCGCGATGCCCACGCTGGGTCGCCAGAGGCGAAGCGAGGGGGTGTCCCTCAATGTGTCGTCGACTTTCACGTACAGTGCGGTGACGAAGGTGTCCATATCGGCTTCCATGCGGCCTCCAGGTCGGCGTGGGTATTTGGCAAGGCCGATTGTGGACGCCTTCGTCGCGTCAGTCGTGGACCCCGGATCGTTCGGTATCCCTTGGAATCACTGATCTAGTGGGAGACGACGTGCAGCGGGAAGTCGAAGTGCCCGTCGACGACCAGGGTGTAGCTGCCGGCCGGCACGCGGCTCGAGGTGTTCGGCTTGTCCTGGTTCCAGGTGCCCGTGCCGGACACGGTGGCCGAGGGCTGCAGCTCGGCGAAGCCCAGGGCCGGGCAGTTGAACGCCTGCGGGCCGGGCCAGACGTTCTTGCGGTGAGCCCCAATGATCTCGAAGCCGATGGAGCCGCAGGGGCCGGCCTGGAGCGCGGTGGAGGTGGGCCCGGGCGCCGAGCCGGCGTAGGGGGCGACGTAGTTGCACTCCGCCGCGGCCTGGTTGCGCACGACGAAGTTGATGTCGAGCGCGGCGCCGGGATGGAGCTTCAGCGTGTTGACCGCGACCAGGAGCTGGGTCGTCTTGGCGTTGCACTCCCAGAAGGTGCCGTGGCCGAGCTGCACCAGCTTGGGCGCCGACGGCTTGGTCGCCGACGGCTTGGGCGGCTTGGTGGACGCGCCCGCCGCCGCGCCCACGGATCCAAGCGGAGCCAGTGCCGCCACGGCGAGCGCGACGAGCACGGCGAGACCCACCCCGACCCTCCTACCCATAACCCCAGCCTGCCTGATGGCGGGGGGCCGCCTGGTGTCGCCCCTAGTGACAATGGAACGGCCGGCTCTATTCCGCATATGACGTGGGTTGCCCACGGCCTACGTGGACCGAGCCACCATACGGAAGGAGCCGACCGTGTCCATAGCCAATTCTGCCTCCTCGAGGATCTCTTGGGTAGGCCTTGACGTCCATAAGGACTCCATCACCTCTGCCGTGCTGGCTCCCGGCGCAGAGGTGCCATTGGTCGACCGCTGGTTCCACGACGAGCCCAGCGTGCGGCGATTCGTGGCCACTTTGGGGAGTCCCGCACGAGTGCGCCTTTGTTATGAAGCCGGCCCGACCGGCTACGAGCTGGCCCGCCTGTTGCAGCGATTAGGGGTGGCCACAGAGGTGATTGCCCCTTCGCTGATCCCGGTGACACCGGGAGCCAAGATCAAGACCGACAAGAGGGATGCCCGTCGCCTCGTCCAGCTTTACCGGGCCGGGGAGCTGACCTCGGTGCACATTCCCTCTCCGGGAGAAGAGGCGATTCGCGACCTGGCTCGCACCCGAGCCGATCTGGTCATCGACCGCACCCGGTGCCGGCACCGTCTCTCCAAGTTCTTGTTGCGCCACGGCGAGGTCTATCGAGGCGGTGTGCAGTGGACACTGACGCACGACGCCTGGCTCCGCCAGGTGCACTTCGACGACGCCGCGCTGGCCCAGACCTATTCGCACTACCGCGCCATCGTGACCGGATTCGATGCCCATCTGGCCGCCGTCGAGTCCGACCTCAAGATCTACCTGACCAAAGGTCCCTTCGCCGAAGCGGTGGCCAGGTTGAGCGCCTATCGCGGCATCACCGAGCTCGGCGCCCTGACCTTGTCGGCCGAAGTCTGCGACTGGCGGCGATTTCCCCGAGCCACCTCGCTCATGGGCTTTTGCGGGCTTGTTCCCTCTGAGTACTCAAGCGGGAATCGGATCTCGAGAGGCTCCATCACCAAGGCGGGGAACACTCACCTGCGGAGCCAGCTGGTCGAATCAGCCTGGTCCTACCAACATCGGCCGGCGGTCGGGCCACGGATCAAAAAGCGCCAGGAACATTGCAGCCCCGAGACCATCGCTCGAGCCTGGACGGCCCAGCTGCAACTTTGCGGCAAGTTCAGACGGCTGGCCGAACGCAAGAGCTCTCGCAACGTCGTGGCCACCGCCATTGCCCGCCAACTCACCGGCTATCTGTGGGCCGAGATGGCCGCGTGAGATGACCAAGATCGACCAGCTCGCCCTCTTCTCGACAGGAAGATGAGCGAGGACTTCACCATGCGCCGGGACACCGCCGCAGCAGGGAAGATCCCCGTTCTGACTATGCGACCCCGGAACCTTCCGGGAAGCGTTCCTAGTGAGGGGCACCATCCTGCGCATCGCCGACCTGCGGTCAGAATCCGCGTACATCAGAGTGGCGGACTGTCGTTCCACTCGTTCCCGGCATGAAGAGTGTAAGAACGTGTTTGGTAACCCGTGTCACGGCGGAGCCCAGGGGCGCCGACCTGGTGGGCGTGCAAGGCGATTGAGCATCAGTCCGATCATCGCCCACTTGACGAACGCCTCGTGCGTCTCGGGCAGCCGCTCGTAGTCGCGCACCAGTCGGCGCCAGCGCATGAGCCAGGCCAACGTGCGCTCGACCACCCAGCGCCGAGGCAGGACGGCAAAGCCGCGCTGGTCCTTGGGCTTGGAGACGATCTCGACGGTCATCTTCCAGTAGCGCCGGGCCCGCACGACGAGTCGACCGGCATAGCCACCGTCGGCGAAGACGTGGCGCAGCCGGGGATACCAGCCATGGGCCAGCTTTAGCGCGTCGACTCCTCCGTCGCGGTCTTGCACCGAGGCCGCAGTCACCATCACGACGAGCAACAACCCGAGCGTGTCGGTCACGATATGGCGCTTTCTTCCCTGCACTCGCTTCCCGGCGTCATAACCGCGAGTGTCCTTTCCGACGGTGTCGGCCCCACGCAGGGACTGCGAATCGACGATCCCCGCACTCGGTTCGGCCTTCCTCTTGGTGCCGTCGGGCTTCTCGGTCCTCTTGCGCAGCTCCTCGCGCAAGGTGTCGTGGATGAGATCGAGCGTCCCGTCGTCGCGCCAGTCGACGAAGTAGCCGTAGACGGTGCGCCAATGCGGGAGATCCTTGGGCAGCATGCGCCAAGCACACCCGGCGCGCGTCAGGTACAAGATGGCATTGACGATCTCGCGCTTGGGATACAACGGAGGCCGTCCGCCGGGAGCCACCGGCACCGTGTCGGGCAACATAGGCTCCACCAACGCCCACTGACGATCGGTCAGATCGGTCGGATATCTGCGGCCCGGCGCCACGCACACCAGTGCAGCGCAATCGAGAGTAAATCGCGAGCACCGCGCGCTACCAAACGCGCTGGTCACGCGCGATTTTGAAAACTTCTCCTCACAAGTGCTATCGACGACAGCGAGCTACGTCTTCAGCTGCTCCCATGTCGGCACCTGGTTTCCAAACACGTACTAAGAGTGCCTTCCCGTCGGAGCATCCACCCGTCGTCGAGGTCTCGACATTACGGTCAGGCACCCCTGGGCTTCGGCCTGACTCGTAATCCATACGGTCTCACGTTGGTTCGTCGTCCGATGCCCAGGCTCACCCGGCACCACTGGTCGGGCGGTGTGATCAGTCGTCCTGTTCGCGCAGGCCGACATCTCACGATCCCGCCGTCCCAGCGGTGTTGCCACCCCTTGACCGATTCAGAGGAGAAGGAGCGGCAGTGACAATCATGGTAGATAGTCAGCGCGCCCTGACGGGCGGCGTCGATACGCACGCCGATGTCCATGTGGCGGCGGTGATCGACCCAGAAGGCGGCTTGCTCGGCGTGGAGTCCTTTGCCACCGACCTCGCCGGCTACAAGTCGCTCAGTGCCTGGATGTGCGCCTTTGGGAAGATCGGCCTGGTCGGGGTGGAAGGCACGGGCTCCTACGGGGCCGGCCTCGCCCGTCACCTGCATCGAGTGGGCCTCGTCGTCGTCGAAGTCGACCGGCCCAACCGCCAAGAGCGGGCTCGGGCGGGTAAGTCCGACTCACTCGACGCCATCGAGGCGGCGCGGGCCGCCTTGTCTGGACGCGCCTTCGGCGTGGCCAAGACCCGCGACGGCAACGTCGAAGCCATCCGCGCTCTCATGGTGGCGCGCCGCAGCGCACGAGAGTCGAGAACCAAGGCCATGAACCAGATCCGTCAGCTCGTCTACACCGCCCCCGATGAGCTGCGGGAACGCTTTGTGGGAGTTCCCTCGTGGCGTCTGGCCGAAGGGGTCGCCATCCTGCGGGTGCACGCCGATGCCGACCCGGTGCGCATGGCGACCAAGAGCGCCCTCGGCACGCTCGGCCGCCGAGCGGTCGCGCTCGGAGAAGAGGGCAAGCGCCTCGATGTCCTGATCGCCCGCCTGGTCGACAAGGTGGCTCCCGAACTCGTCGAGCTGGTGGGCCTCGGCCCCGACACCACCGCGCTCTTGCTCATCGCGGCGGGCGACAACCCCTCACGGCTGCGCAGCGAGGCCACCTGGGCCAAGCTCTGCGGCGTGGCACCGCTCGAGGCGTCCTCGGGCAAGGTCACCCGACACCGTCTCAACCGCGGCGGCGACCGACAGGCCAACCACGCCCTTTGGCGCATCGTCTTGACCCGCATGTCATGCCACGCGCCGACCAAGGTCTACGTGGCGCGTCGCACCGCTGAGGGCAAATCCAAAAGAGAGATCATGCGCATCCTCAAGCGCTACGTCGCCCGGGAGGTCTACCACTACCTGCCCCGGGATTAGAGCTCCTCGGAACGGCGGGCCTGGCCCACATATCCCGGCTGCCGCGTTCACGTTGGCCTACATACGACTTGCCGGCCCGCCGTTCCGAGCTGCACCCGACTTCGTCGAAGTGATCGAACCGATGGCCTAATAAGAGTCTGCCCTCGAGAACTGAGTGGCCCCTTCATGTCGTGCCTCGCGGCATCACCATCGACACCAAACTGCCCCTTGACATCCATAGGAGATTCGCATGGTCGAGTTCTCACTCGACCTCCACCGTCAAATGTCGGGGTGACGTAGCAGCCGTCTCCCAACGTCAGGGCCACCAGAGGTCCTGACGTTGGGACCCCGCCGCCTGCCAGACAGCACACGCGCGACGAGCCTCTGGTTCGTCGCGCCCGAAAAGAACCTACGAAGTCCCACTTGACATGCCGTTCCACATCAGTCAAAGGCGGGAATGACCTCGGTGCCCATCAGCTCGATGGTCTGCATGACCGTCTCGTGGGGGATCTTGTAGGGGTTGACGAGGCAGAGCAGGAGGTCGACGCCGGCCGCCTCGTACTGGCGGCAGGCCTCCAGGCACTCCTCGGGCGTCCCGAGCACGCAGGCGTTGGAGTCGGTCAGGTACTCCAGGCTGAGCAGGTCCAGCAACCCTTCGTCGTCGCTCTTCTTCATGTCGGCGGCGTAGGAGTAGGTGCCGAGCGACTCGTTGCGCTCCGCCATCCAGTCGGTGAGCGTGGCGATCTGGCGGGCGCCCGCCTTCGGGTACCACTCGAAGGATTCGCGGGCCTCGGCGATCGCCTTGTCCCGGTCGGGGGCGCAGATGGCCATGGTGAACGTGGCCGCCTGGTTGTTGACAAAGGCGCCGATGGGCCGGGTGCAACGTTGGACCGTTTCACGGTAGATGTCGATCTTGCGCTTCACCTCCGACGGGGGCAGGCCCACGGCGAACGAGCACAGGCCGAGTCCGAGGTCGCCGACCTGCGCGTGCCCCTCGTCGCTGGTGGTGGCACCCCACAGGGGAGGATGCGGCTTCTGCCACGGCTTGGGCTGGACCCGCCGCCGCGGCATCTGCCAGAACTCGCCGGCGAACTCGTACTCCTCGTTGGTCCAACAGCCGACGACGTGCTCGATGGCCTCCTGCCACATGCGGCGGCTGTCGGCGGGGTCGATCCCGAAACCCTCGAGCTCGGCCCGGGTGGCCGAGCGGCCGGTCCCGAGGTCGACCCGGCCGCCCGAGAGCAGATCGAGGACGGCCACCGATTCGGCCGTGCGCACCGGATGGTTGTAGGGCTTGGGCATGAGCCGCACCCCGTAGCCGAGGCGGATGCGCTCGGTGCGCGCCGCGATGGCGCCATACAGGACTTCGGGGTTGGAGCAGTGCGAGTACTCCTGCAAGAAGTGGTGCTCCACCGTCCAGAAGGCGTGCCAGCCGAAGCGGTCGCCGGCGATGGCCTGCTCGAGCGTGTTGCGATAGGCGAGGAGTTCGCTCTCGGGCTCCCACGGACGCGGGACCGGGATCTCGTAGAACAGCGCGAACTTCATGGTGTGGGCTCCCCCCCGGAAGGTGGTCCCGGGTTGGCCCGGGCTAGAACAGTGCCCTGCTCCTATCAGCCCGGATGACCCGGGCGCAACCAAACCAGGAGGCTGGTGCCATGCGAGGACTCGACGGTCGGACCTACATCGTGACCGGGGCCGCCTCGGGTATCGGGCGGGCCACGGCGGCACGCCTGCTCGAGGAGGGGGCCCGGGTGATGGGCGCCGACATCGCCGAGCCCTCCTCGGACGACTTGACAGGCGGCGGGGGCGGGGGCGGGGGCCGATGGGCGTTCAGCCGGGTCGACGTGACCGACGAGGTCTCGGTCGAACAGCTGGTGCGGGCCGCCGTTGCCTTCGGGGGTGCCGTCGACGGGCTGGTCAACGCGGCCGGGGTGGCCGGCGGAGGGCCGGTCCACATGCTGCCGGCCGAGGAGTGGGATCGCGTGATCGCGGTCAACCTGACCGGGACCTTCCTGACGGCCAAGCACGTCGTGGCGCAGATGCTGTCCCAGCCGGTGCGTGGCGACGAGCAACGCGGGTCGGTGGTGACGTTGGCGAGCATCGAGGGGCTCGAGGGCACGGCGGGCGGCAGCGTCTACAGCGCCTCCAAGGGCGGGGTCGTCATCCTGACCAAGAACATGGCCATCGACTACGCCGGCCGGGGCATCCGGGTCAACGCCATCTGCCCCGGGTTCATCGAGACGCCGATGACGGCCTCCGTCTTCGGGCCCGGCATGGAGGCGGCGCTGGCCGACATCGTGCACGAGCACAAGCTGGGCCGTCGCATGGGCCGGCCCGAGGAGATCGCCGCCGCCGCGGCCTTCTTGCTGTCCGACGACGCCTCGTTCGTGACCGGCCAGGCCCTGGCGGTCGACGGCGGCTACACGGCCGGGCGCGACCACGGCGTCACCGACATGCTGGGGCTGTCGGGACCCGAATGAGCGCGCTCACGGTTCTGGTGGGTCAACCCAGGACGAGCCGGCCCCCGGCATAGTCGAGCACGACCCAGCCGTAGCGCTTGAGCTGGTCGGAGCCGAGCAGGCCTTCGGTGCCCCCGGCACTGATGACACCGAAGTCGGTCTCGCCCACCAGCTGCGGGTACAGCGCCTGCCCGGGGACCGACCACGGTCCGGTGCGCACCAGCGGCACGGTGATGGTCGAGCAGACGGTGGCTTGGCGCTGCGCCAGGTCGGTCGAGGCCAGCTGCTCCGCCCGGGCCACCGACGAGGCGACCACGCTCTGCGACGACCCGGTGTCCACCACGAAGCTGCGCTGGGATCCGCCGCGGAAGCGGACCTCGACGCTGAGCGAGACGTCACCCGGCAGGGGCGACACCGTGAGTGGCACCGTGGTGCCGTCGCCTTGTGTGAGCGACGTGGGCGGCGAACCGGTCGGCCCCGTATACGACGCCGTCCCGCTGAGCGGCGCGCCCTCCGGACCGGGCACGATGAGCGCGCCCGTGGTGAAATCGATGCGGACGGCACCGAAACGGGCCAGCACGTCGGAGCCGAGGAGGCCGTCGGGCTCACCCTTCCCCCCGATCTGGGGCAGCGTGGCCGCGGTCAGCTGCTGTGGGGCCAGGGTGACGCCGTCCATCGTCCAGGCCGCGACCTGCACGGGCTGGGCGGTGCCCGTGCACCCGACCCCGGCGAAGAGCGTCGACGGGCCGGCGGTCGCCAGGTGCAGACGCTTGGCCAGGTTGGCGTCGATGGTCGACTCTCCGGCACCCGAATCGAGCACGAAGGGGAACGGACCCTGTCTCCCGATGCACACGTTCACGGACTCCGCCGTCTGCCCGGCGATCGTGCTCACCGTCAGCGGCAGGCGCATGCCGCCCCCGGGCTGGGCCTCGGCCCCGCTGCAGCCCGACGACGCGGACGGCAGTACGAATGTCACCTCCGGCTCGACCCGCACGTCCGGCTGGCGGGGACCGCTCACCGTTGCGGCGAACACCAGCACCAGCAGGCACACGGCGATGGCGACGATGGCGACGATCAACCAGGGCCGGTTACCGCCCACGGCTACCTCGAGAGGGCGAGCCGAAGGGTCGCCATGGCCATCCGCGCCCCCAGCACGAGGACGGCCACGGGCAGTGCCACCCGCCGCCAGCCCGATGTCGTCCGGATCGTGAAGCGCAACGCAGAACGGTGGTGGGCGACCATCATCCGGTAAGGATGGCGGGCGGTGCTGACGCCCTGGACGTGCGTGACCTCGGCCGTGCCGGCGAAGCCCACGCCCCAGCCGGCGTGGTGGGCGCGCCAGCACAGGTCCATGTCCTCGGCGTACATGAAGAAGGCCTCGTCGAACCCGCCCAATTCCTCGAGCGCGCTGCGCCGGGCCAGAAAGCACGAGCCCGAGACCCAGCCCGCCCCCTGCACCACGTCCCCCCGTGGAGTGCCGGGGTTGTAACGCTTGGTGAACGGATTGTCGGGCTTGAAGAGGGCGAGCAGCGCGTGCCCCGCGGCATCGCTGAAGGAGGGAAAGCTCCGCACGGAGGGGTAGACGTCCCCACTGTCGGTGAAGATGCGTGGCCCCACCACGGCCCAGGCCGGATTGGTCTCGAGTGCCCGGCGCAGCGCCTCGAGCGCGCCCGGGTGCACGACCAGGTCCGGGTTCGAGACCAGCACCCACTCCGGTGGGGAGGCGCCACCGGCCAGCGCCGCCACGCCCCGGTTGACGCCGGCGCCGTAGCCCAGGTTGCGACCCGGCCGCACGATGTGCACGGGCACCGTCGGATCCGCCGCCAGCAGCTCCGCCAACGCCTCGCCCGCACTGCCCGCGGCGCCGTTCTCGACGACGACCACGGACGACACCCCCTCGGTCAGGATGGAGTCCAGGCAGCTCCTCAGCAGTGGACCCGAATCGTGGTCAACCACGACGGCGCCGATCACGCCGGTCACGCCGGTCACCCGGGTCTCAGTACTCCCTGGTGAAACGGAACTTGACCAGGGCTCGCAAGGCGCTGAAGCCGTCACGCCAGGTGATCTTCTTGCCTTCGTCATGCTCACGCCCGGCATAGGAGATGGGTACCTCGTAGATGCGGAAGCCTCGCCGAAGCACCTTGGCCGTGATCTCGGGCTCGAAGTCGAACTTGTCGGACACGATGGTGATGCCCTCGAGCACCTGAGCGTCGAAGAGCTTGTAGCAGGTCTCCATGTCCGAGAGCGTCGATCGGTACAGCACGTTCGTCACGAGCGAGAGCAGCCGGTTGCCCATCCAATGCAACGGCATCATGTTCTTGCGCTCGCCGGTGAACCGGCTGCCGTAGACCACACGGGCCCTGCCCCTCAATATGGGGTCCAAGAGCCGCGGCCAGTCGTTGGGGTCGTATTCGAGGTCGGCATCCTGGATCAGCACCAGGTCACCGTGGGCCTCGGCCAGGCCGGTCCGGATGGCGGCGCCCTTACCCTGGTTCTTGGCATGCCTGATCAGGCGGACGGTCGAGTCCTCGAGCGCGCCCAGGACCTTGTCCGAGCCGTCGCTCGAGCCGTCGTCGACCACGATGATCTGGAGGACCAGCGGCAACTCCACGGCGCGCATACGCCTGATCACTTCGGCCACGGTGGACCGCTCGTTGTAGACGGGTGTGATCACGGTGAGCGTCTCGTAGGTCCGCTGCACCGGCTCTTCCACCAACTCTGCGTCGGTCATGCCTGCGTCACCCTCCCGGCGAAGTACTCCATCGTGCGCTCGATCCCCTCCCGCAAACCGATGCGAGGCTCCCACTCCAGCTCCGTGCGGGCCAACGTGATGTCAGGGCAGCGCCGGGTGGGGTCGTCGGTGGGCAGCGGTTGGAAGACGATGTCCGACCTCGAGCCTGTGACCTCCAGGACGAGTTGGGCCAACTCGAGCATGGTCCGCTCGTCGGGGTTTCCGATGTTGACCGGGCCGGTGAGGGTCGAGTCGAGCAGGGCCAGGAGGCCGGTGATCTCGTCGTCCACGTAGCAGAAGCTGCGCGTCTGGGAGCCGTCTCCGTAGACGGTGAGCGGAATCCCCCGCAGCGCCTGCACGATGAAATTCGAGACGACACGCCCGTCACCAGGCGAGAGCCGGGGCCCGTACGTGTTGAAGATGCGCACGATGCCCACGTTCACTCCATAGGCGCGGTGCATGGCCATGGTGATGGTCTCGGCAAACCGCTTGGCCTCGTCGTACACGCTGCGGGGCCCGGTGGGATCCACGTTCCCCCGGTACGACTCGACCTGGGGATGCACCTCTGGGTCGCCGTAGATCTCACTCGTGCTGGCCATCAGGAACCGGGCGTCGTGGTCGTGTGCCAGTTCGAGCAGGCGGCGCGTGCCCTCACTGCCGACGGCCAGCGTGTCGAACGGGCGAGCGAGGTAGGCCGGCGGCGACGCCGGCGAAGCCAGGTTGCACACCGCATCGATCTTGTCCCGGTCCTCCAGCTCCACTTTGTCGCTCACGTCGGTCACGATCAGCTGGAAGCGGTCGTGGCCAATGAGATGGCCCAAGTTCTCCCGCGTCCCGGTCGAGAGGTCGTCCAGGCAGACGACGTTGTCGCCCCGTTCGATGAGGCGGTCGCACAGATGCGAGCCGAGGAACCCCGCCCCGCCGGCCACCGCGACCCGGCTCATCGGCGGCCGATCCCCACGTAGCGAAAGCCCATCCGCCTGACGGCGGCCGGGTCGAGGAGATTGCGGGCGTCGACGATGGCGGGCCCGGCCATGAGGTCATGGACGCGCGCGAAGTCGAGCCAGCGGAACTCGTCCCACTCCGTCAACACCACGAGGACACTGGCTCCCGTGGCCGCCTCGTAGGGGTCCGCCTTCAGCGCCAGCCCGATCAGGTCGTCCGGCGGGTCCCCGTGCCCGTCCTGGTCCGGGTCCGGGTCCGGGTCGACGGTGGGGTCGAACGCCTGCACCGTGGCTCCGAGATCGACCAGGCGCCGGATGATCTGCAGGCTCGGCGAGTCCCGCCGGTCGTCGGTGTTGGCTTTGAAGGTCAACCCCCACGCGGCCAGAGTCGCCCCGTTCACGGAGCCGCCGCACGCCTCCTCCACCTTCCTCACCACCCGGTTCAGCTGCTCCTCGTTCGAGGCGATGGCGCCGGCAAGGAGCGAAAAGTCGTAGCCGGCCTCGCTCGCGATGTGCAGCAAGGCCCGGGTGTCCTTGGGCAGGCAGGAGCCTCCCCAGCCCGGTCCGGGACGCAGGAACTCGAACCCGATGCGCTTGTCGTAGCCGAGCCCCAGCAGGACGTCGCGGGCGTCCGCTCCAACCTCCTCGCACAGGCCGGCCAGCGCGTTGACGAAGCTCAGCTTTGTGGCCAGGAACGCGTTGGACGCGTACTTGATGGTCTCGGACGTGGTGGCGTCCGTCACGATCAGGGGCGCCAAGGTGGTGGCGAATAGTTCGCCGACCCTGGCGGCCGCCTCGGGGTCGTCCGCCCCGACCACGATGCGATCGGGGTTGAGGCTGTCCAGCACAGCCGTGCCCTCACGGAGGAACTCGGGATTGGACACCACGCTGATGTCGGGTCGCCCGATCACCTGCTCGACCATGCTGGCCGAGCCGACCGGGACCGTGGACTTGTTGACCACGATGGCACCCGGCCGGAGATGGCCGGCGATCTCCTTGGCCGCCGCCTCGACGTAGGACAGGTCGGCCGACCCGTCGGCGCTCTGAGGGGTGGGCACGCACAAGAAGACGAACTCGGCCTCCGACACCGCCTCCACCGCAGAATCGGTGAAGGACAGGTGGCCGGCCGCCACACCCTCCGCCACCAGGTCGTCGAGTCCGGCCTCGACGATGGGCATCCGAGCCGAGCGCAGGGCGGCCAAGCGGGCCGGATCCCGCTCGGCCAGGACGACCCGGTGTCCGAAGCGGGCCAGCATTGCCGCCGTCGGCAGTCCGACGTACCCGGCCCCGACGACGGCCACCGAGTGCGTCGACGTGCGCGTGTCCCGCGGATTCGGCGTCATGCGACAGCCTGTTGCGATCGGAGACTGGCCACGAGCCGAGCCAGGCCATCCTGCCAATCGGGCAGCGCGGGTAGGCCGTTGAGCCGGAGCGCCATGTTGTCGAGCACCGAGAAGGGCGGCCGCGGGGCGAGGAGGGGCGGGTCGAGATCGGAGGTGCGGATGGGCAGCACCCGCTCGGGGTCCGCTCCGGCTTCGGCGAGCACGGCCCGCACCAAACCCCACCACGTCGTCGCACCCGAGTTGGTCACGTGAAAGACACCGGGCCGGCGATTCAGGCCGAGCGTCACCACGGCCGGAGCGAGGTCGGCGGTGAACGTGGGTGAACCCTGCTGGTCGTCGACGAACCGGAGCGGCCCCTCGCCGTCGGCCAGCCGCAGCGCCGTGGCCACCATGTTGGCGCCGTGCGCACCGCACAGCCAGCTCGTCCGGACGATGGTCGAGCCGGCGCGGCATTCCCGCTCCCCCGCCAACTTCGATGCGCCGTAGACGGACGCCGGACAGGGGGTGTCCCACTCGTGGTACGGGCGCCCGGCCATACCGTCGAAGACGTAATCGGTCGACACGTACACCACGTGCGCGCCCACCAGCGCGGCCGCCTCGGCCACGTGGCGGGTGCCCACGGCGTTCACGGCAAAGGCCCGGTCCACCTCGCTCTCGCACAGCTCCACCGCGGTCAGCGCCCCACCGTGGAGCACGAGCTCGGGCCGGAACCTGAAGAAGGTGTCGAGCACGGCGTCGCGGTCATCGACCCGCATGGTGTCTATGTCGGTGGGCAGGACCTCGTGGCTGAGCCCGGGGCGGGGACCCTCGGGGCCCTGCAGGGCACACCGCCTCCCCCCGTCCGGCACGTCTCCGGCCAGGCAGTCGCGCAGGTCGCGCCCGAGCTGCCCGTCGGCTCCCGTGATCAGGATGCGCATCCGCTCAGCCCTTCTCCGATCCCCAGGCGCCTTCGGCCACCGGCGCCCGTGCCACGAGCGGCTCCCACCACTCGCGATGCTCCGCGTACCAGGCCACCGTGTCGGCCAGGCCCTGTTCCCACTCGACCGACGGTGCCCACCCGAGCTCCCGCCGGAGCTTGGAAGCGTCGAGGACGTAGCGCCGGTCGTGGCCGGGGCGGTCGGGCACGATGGTCTTGAGCGACTCGGGCTTGCCCAGCGCCTCGAGGATCCGGTCGGCCACCTCCATGATGGAGGCCTCGACCCCGCTGCCGACGTGGTAGGTCTCGCCGATCCTTCCCCGGGCGAGCACGGCGTCGATGGCCGTGCAGTGGTCGATCACGTGCAGCCATTCGCGACGGTTCTCGGTGCTGGCGTAGAGGGTGAGCGGCTTGTCGTCGAGCGCGAGCGCGCAGAAGTGGGGGATCAGCTTCTCGGGGAACTGGTACGGGCCGTAGTTGTTGGCGCAGTTGGTGATGGTGACGGGCAGCTCGTAGGTCTCGGCGTAGGCCCGCACCGCATGGTCGGCCCCGGCCTTGGAGGCGTTGTAGGGGGTGCGGGGCCGGTACGGCGACTCCTCGGTGAAGGCCTCGTCGGTGTCCAGCGGAAGATCGCCGTAGACCTCACACGTCGACACGTGGTGGAAACGGTCCACCCCTACCTGGCGTGCGGCTTCGAGCATCGCCTGCGTGCCGAGCACGTTGGTCCGGAAGAACAGCCCCGGGTTGAGCACGGCCAGCGAATTGTGTGACTCGGCGGCGAAGTGGACCACGGTGTCGATGGACTCTCCCCGTAGCGCCTTCTCGGCCGCTTCCGGATCGCAGATGTCCCCCTGCACGAAGACGATCCGGTCCTCGATGTCGGACAGGTTGGGTCGGTTGCCGGCGTAGGTCAGGACGTCGTAGACGACGACGTGGTCCTCGGGGTGCTGTTCGACCCAATAACGGGCGAAATTCGACCCGATGAAACCGGCACCTCCCGTGACGAGAAGGCGCATGTCGGGTCATATTAGCCCAGGCCACGGACCCTCCCCGGGGTGGTCAGCGAGGCCGCAGGTGAACCACGTCGCCGGCCGTGACGCGCCGGGGCCCGCCAGCCGTCTCCACCACCAGGCACCCCTCGTCGTCGATGGCCACGGCCTGTCCCGTCAGCTCTTCGGCCGGCAACGTGACACGAACCTCCTGGCCGATGGTGGCGCACCGCCGCCGCACCTCCTCGGCCAGGACCTGGCGCCCGGACCCGTCGTCGAGCAGGGGGCGCCGGGTGGCCAGGGCGGCCAGCAGGTGGTTCAGCACGTCGCTGCGGTCAGTCGGCGCCGCCCCCGTGGCCTCGTCGTCGAGACAGGTACCGCCGGCTCCCTCCGGGCCCGGCCAGGCCACGTTGACGCCGATGCCCGCCACGACGGCCGCCAGCTCACCGCCGGCGAATTCCGCCTCGGCCAGCACGCCGGCCAGCTTGGCGCCGCCGACCAGCAGGTCATTGGGCCACTTCAGAGCCACCTCGACCCCGACCACCTCCTGGCAGGCGTCGGCGGCGGCCAGCGCCAGGGCGCCGGTGCACAGGTGCAGGTGGACGGGGTCGCACCGGGGGCGCAGGAGGACCGATAGCAACAGATTGGACCCGGAGGGCGACTCCCAGCGCCGGTCGAGGCGTCCGCGACCGGCGCTCTGATGGTCCGCCACTGCCACCAGGCCGTCGGCGGCACCCCGTCGGGCCTGGTCGCGCAGGTACGTGTTGGTGGAGTCGATCTCGTCGAACCAGCGGATCTCCCATTCCCCGCCCCACATGGCGGACACCATACGAGCCGTGCAATTGTGATGGCCCACCAGCGGAGGAAAGGCCCAGCGTGCTCCAGAAGATCCTCATCGCCAACCGCGGCGAAATCGCCGTCCGGGTCATCCGGACGTGCCGCGAGATGGGCATCGGCACGGTGGCCGTGTACTCGAACCTGGACCGTGACGCCTTGCACGTCCGGATGGCCGACGAGGCGTACGCGCTCGGAGGGGAAGCGGCCGCGGAGAGCTACCTCAACACCGAGGCCATCCTCGGGGCCATCGAGCAGAGCGGGGCGGACGCCGTCCACCCGGGTTACGGGTTCTTCTCCGAGAACACCGACTTCGCCCGCGCCATCACCGAGCTCGGCGTCACCTTCATCGGCCCGCCTCCGGAGGCCATTGAGGTCATGGGTGACAAGATCAGCTCCCGCCTGGCCGCGGAGAAGGCCGGCGTCGCCGGCGTCCCGGGTCGCTCGGAGCCGTTGACCTCACCCGACGAGGTGGTGGTCTTCGGCGAGGAGCACGGCTGGCCCGTCGCCATCAAGGCGGCCTACGGCGGTGGCGGCCGCGGCATGAAGGTGGTGGCGTCGCCCGAGGAGGCGGCCGAGGCCATGGAGTCCGCCGCCCGCGAGGCGCAGGCCTACTTCGGCCGCCCCGAGATCTACCTCGAGCGTTACCTCCCGTGGCCGCGTCACGTCGAGATGCAGGTGCTGGGCGACACGCACGGCACCACCCTGTGGCTGGGCGAGCGGGACTGCTCGGCGCAGCGCCGCCACCAGAAGTTGGTCGAGGAAAGCCCGGCACCCGCCTTCCCCGACGAGGTGCGGCGCGCCATGGGCGAGGCGGCGGTGAAGGTGTCCCGGGCCTGCGGCTACTACAACGCCGGCACGGTCGAGTTCCTGTTCCAGGACGGCGAATTCTTCTTCCTTGAGATGAACACGCGGCTGCAGGTGGAGCACCCGGTGACCGAGCTGGTCACCGGCCTCGACCTGGTCGCCTGGCAGATCCGCGTCGCCGCGGGCGAGGCCATCGACTTCACCCAGGACCAGATCCGCCGCGACGGCCACGCCATCGAGGTCCGCATCAACGCCGAAGACCCGAGCGGTGGCCGCTTCTCCCCCTCGCCCGGGACCATCATCTCGTTCCACCAGCCGTCGGGCCCGGGCGTCCGCCTCGACGCCGGCTACGAGTCGGGCGACACGGTCTCGCAGTACTACGACAACCTCATCGCCAAGCTGATCGTGTGGGCGCCCGATCGCGAGGCGGCGCGGCGGCGCATGCTCCGGGCCATTGCGGAGACCCGTGTCAGCGGGGTGGCCACGACCCTGCCGGCGCACGAGATCATCTTGAGCCACCCTGACTTCGCGGCCGCCACCCACTCGACCAAATGGGTGGAGGACACCCTGGACCTGAGCGGCCTCACGGCGCCGTCCGTCGGCGCGCCCGAGGCGGCCGCGGACGACGAGGTGCCGACGGTCCAGCGCGACGTCACCGCCGAGGTCGACGGCCGGCGCTTCTCCGTGCGGCTCTGGGTGCCCGACCTGGGCACGTCGCCCGGACCGGCGCGAGCGGCCGGGCGCCCCAAGCGGGCGGCCACCCACGCCGTGGCCGGCACCGGATCGGGCCAGGTGATCGTGCCCATGCAGGGCACCATCGTCAAGGTGCTGGTCGCCGTGGGCGACGTGGTCGAGGTGGGGCAGTCGATCTGCCTGCTCGAGGCCATGAAGATGGAGAACGCGGTGGCAGCGGAGAAGGACGGCGTGGTCAAGGAGGTGCGCGTCGAGCGCGGGGGACTCCGTGGGCGCCGGCGACGTCGTGGCGGTCATTGAGTAAGTGGCGGCCACCCCGGCAGCGAAGGAAGCGGCTGCCGCGGCCGTCGACCGCCATCTGGGCGAGCTCGTCGCGCTGAGCCACTTCGTCCACGAGCACCCCGAGCTCTGCTTCGACGAGTCCGTCTCGGCCCGGGCGGTGGCCGAGACGCTGCGGGCGGGCGGCCTCGACGTCACCGAGGGCGTGTACGACCTGCCCACGGCGCTGGAGTCGACGTCGGGCGACGGCGAGCTCGTGGTGGCCGTCTGCGCCGAGTACGACGCGCTGCCCGAGATAGGCCACGCCTGCGGGCACAACATCATCGCGGCAACGGCGGTCGGCGCCGGCCTGGCCCTGGCCGCGGTGGCCGACCAGGTGGGGCTGACCGTGCGCGTGCTGGGCACGCCCGCCGAGGAAGGTGGCGGCGGCAAGGTGCTGATGCTCGAGCGGGGCGCCTTCGCCGGCGTCCACGCCGCCATGATGGTGCACCCCTGGCCGGCCGAGCGCCTCACCGGTGCCTGTCTGGCCGTGGCGCACTTCGACGTCCACTACTCGGGCCGGGAGGCTCACGCGTCGGCCGCTCCCTGGGAAGGGGTCAACGCACAGGACGCGCTGACGCTGGCGCAGGTCGGGCTGGGGCTCCTGCGCCAGCAGCTGCCGCCAGGCGATCAGGTCCACGGCGTGGTCAGGGCGAGCCCGGGAGCGGCCAACATCATCCCGGCGTTCATGACGGCCCGCTACATGGTGCGATCGCGCACCGCCAAGGGCCTGGCGGCGCTGCGCCCCCGTGTCGAGGCCTGCTTCGAGGCCGGGGCGCTGGCCACGGGCTGCTCACTCGAGTACGAGGAGCTCTGCCCGGTCTACTCGCACATGGAGGTGGACCCGGCGCTGCTGGCCGCCTACCGGTCCAACGCCGAGGCGCTCGGGCGTCGCTTCGTGGAGGACGACGCCGGCGCACCGCTGCCGACGTTCTCCACCGACATGGCCAACGTCTCGCTGGCCGTGCCCACCATCCACCCGCTCATCGGGATCGAGACGAACGGAGCGGTCAACCACCAGCGAGAGTTCGCTGCGTCGTGTGTGACGAAGTCGGCCGACGCTGCGGTCCGCGACGGCGCGGTGGCGCTGGCCTGGACGGCCATCGACGCCGCCACCGATCCCGCCTTGCGCGAGCGGCTGCTCGCCGGCGTGTGATCACCGAGCACGCGCTGCTCGACGTCGTCCCCGGGCGGGAAGACGAGTTCGTCGAGGCGATGGAGCAGGCCAAGCGCCTGATCGCCGCCAGCCCGGGCTTCGTGTCGCTGCGCGTCGAGCGCGGCATCGAGCGGCCCAGTTGCTTCCTGCTGCTCGTCGAGTGGGAACGTCTCGAGGACCACACCGAGGGGTTCCGCGGCTCGGCGGCCTACCAGGACTGGCGGGCCGCTCTGCACCACTTCTACGACCCCTTCCCGCTGGTCGAGCACTACGAGGCGGTGGTCACCGCCTAACTGGGCTCGACGGTCCAGCGTTGTCAAGGCAGGCGCCGCTCAGGCCCCCTCGGATGTTGTCTTGCACGTTCCAGAGGATCGGGACACTTGCTGTTGGCTGGTCGTCGTCATCTCGTGGAGCCTTCCCACCCTTTCTGGCCGTGAGTCTCCGATTCGATGTCCGACTGCACCTCGGTCGCCGGCAGTGGTTGGAAGATGCGGTTGAGGACTATGAACTTCACCACCCATATGATCCCGAAAGCACAGCAGTTTGCGCCGATAACGACCGCGGTGCGCATTAAGTGGCTGAGACTATGAGCGTTACTGAATTCCCGGGCGAGTGAGGTCGTCAACAGAGCTAAAAGGGTTCCGCTTATCGTCATGACCCAGAAGGGCAGGATCTCTCTGGAGAGACTCGACCGGCCCGACTTGCCCCAGACCCATTTGCGGTTGAGGAAGTAATTGACGAAGCCCGCCACGACATTACAGAACAGCGCGCTCGGCACCTCGGTCCAAAGTTGCAGGACGCCATAAACGAGCGCCAGGAGTGTGAAAGCGACGAGAACTGAAATGGCCGACACCATCAAATAGCGGACGAGCTTCTTTCCCTCAGGTGTGTGGCAGAACCGCCAGACGCGTGTGACGGTTGCCACAATATCCATAGAGTCAGTCTCTCCGGGACTCGACCGTTGTCCAAGATCTCGCGGCCAGAAGCACTATCACCACAGTACCTAGGAAGATGCCAGTCATGCCGACAGCGCATCTTCGTGGAGCATCCTCGCACTCGGTTACGCGGACGGTCGTGCGCCGGCCGATCAAGATCATCGACTCAATGCCGTTGGTGTTGGTCAGCACGTCGGCCAGGATGCCTCTGACGCCCAAGTAAGTACCTTCCCGGCCGAGCCGTGCTCCTGCCGAGCGCGATGCCCGACCCCAATCCTCGACCTTGACTTCGGCAACCCGAGCCAACGAGTACGTCTATGTCGGCAGTTCCTCGCAGATGCAGCCCGCCAGCTGTTCGAGGTGGGATCTCTGCCCCATGGGCCGTCAGCCACCGGGCTGGTACACGCCGAACTCGCCCCGCAACACGTCGGACACCTCGCCGAGCGTCGCCATCTGCGCCAGCGCCGCCTTCATGGGTACGAGCAGGTTGCCGTCGCCTCGGGCCGTCTCGGCCACATCGGCCAGGGCGCGGTCCACGGCGGCTTGGTCCCGCCCGGCCCGCACCGACAGCGTGCGGTCGATCTGCATCTGCTGCAGCGTGATGTCGA
This sequence comes from uncultured Acidimicrobiaceae bacterium, assembly GCA_963807775.1. GTDB lineage: Bacteria > Actinomycetota > Acidimicrobiia > Acidimicrobiales > RAAP-2 > Bog-473. The sequence continues at coordinate 507,151 of CAWECY010000003.1, forward strand.
TGGGGAAGACCTCGGCGGGTTCCTCCTCGTCGTCGGTGAACCGGTTGACCCCGACGACCACCTTCTCCCCATCGTCGACCGCCTTGGCGAAGCTGTAGGCGGCCGCCTCGATCTCCTCCTGCATGAAGCGGGCCTCAATGGCGGCGACGGCGCCGCCCAGCGCCTCGATACGTTCGAGATACGCGTTGGCCGCCTCTTCGACCTCGTCGGTGAGCGACTCGATGTAGTACGAACCGGCCAACGGGTCGACGGTGTCGGCGATGCCCGATTCGAACCCGACGATCTGCTGCGTCCGCAGGGCGATCTTGGCCGCCCTCGTCGTCGGCAGGCCGAGCGCCTCGTCGAACCCGTTCGTGTGCAGGCTCTGGGTCCCGCCCAAGGCGGCGGCGAGGGATTGCACGGTGACCCGCACGATGTTGTTCTCGGGCTGTTGCGCCGTCAGGGTCGAACCACCCGTCTGGGTGTGGAAGCGCAGCATCTTGGACCGGTCGTCCTTGGCGCCGAACCGCTCGGTCATGATGCGGGCCCACATGCGCCGGGCCGCCCGGTACTTGGCCACCTCCTCGAAGAGGTTGTTGTGCGCGTTCCAGAAGAAGGACAGGCGCGGGGCGAACGCGTCGACGTCCATGCCGGCGGCGATGGCCGCCTCGACGTAGGCAATCCCGTTGGCCAACGTGAAGGCGATCTCCTGCACGGCGGTCGAGCCGGCTTCGCGGATGTGGTAACCCGAAATGGAGATGGTGTTCCAGCTGGGCAGGTTGGTCGCGCAGTAGGCGAAGGTGTCGACGATCAGTCGCATGGAGGGACGCGGCGGGTAGATGTAGGTCCCCCGGGCGATGTATTCCTTCAAGATGTCGTTCTGGATGGTGCCGCGGATCTTGTCCCCCGGGACCCCCTGCTCCTCGGCCACCAGCTGGTACAGCAGCAGCAGGATGGCACCGGTGGCGTTGATGGTCATGGACGTCGTGACCTTGTCCATGGGCAGATCCGCCATGAGCAGTCGCATGTCCGCCAGCGAGTCGATGGCCACACCCACCTTGCCCACCTCGCCCTCGGCCCGCGGGTGGTCGGAGTCGTAGCCCATCTGGGTCGGCAGGTCGAAGGCACACGAGAGCCCGGTCTGCCCGGCGTCGAGCAGGAACTTGAAGCGCTGGTTGGTCGCCTCGGCCGAGCCGAAGCCGGCGTACTGGCGCATGGTCCACAGCTTGGAGCGGTACATCTCGGCATGGACGCCGCGGGTATAGGGGAACGCTCCGGGCTCGCCCAGCTGGGACGCGACATCCCAACCGTCGAGGTCGGCGGCGCGGTAGACGGGTCGGATCTCGATGCCCGAGTCTGTAAGTCGCTCGGAGCTGCCCGGCGGATCCTTTGGCGGTGTCACGACCCAAGCCTACGGAGGATCGAGCCCATCGGGCGAAGCGTCGGGCGGAGCAGGCAGACTACAGCCGTGGATGACGGCCCTGAGACCGCGTTCTCGCACTTCGGCATCTGCGTGAGCGACCTCGAGCGGTCGCTCCGCTTCTACTGCGACGCGCTCGGGTTCGAGCAGGCCGAGTCGCACGCCATCGGTCCCGAGTTCGCCCGGCTGATGGACCTGCCCGACGTGGCGGTGACCTCACAGTTCATCCGGCGTGGGTCGACGGCGATTGAGTTGCTGGCCTTCTCGGAGCCCGCCCCGTTCGGAAGCGGCGAGCGCCGGCCTGTCAACCAGCTCGGCCTGACCCACCTCTCCTTTCGTGTGCAGGACATCGCCGCCGTGGCGGCACGCATCGTCGAGCTGGGCGGGTCGGTCGTGGAGTCCAGCCGCACCGTCATCGACCTCGGCGGTGTGCCGCTGGAGTTCGTCTACTGCACCGACCCCGACGGCGTGCGGGTCGAGTTGATGGACCTCGGAGGCTGATCCGACTCGAGGGCCAGTTGCGCGTCGAGGTCGCGGTCGACGCGCACCGCACTGCGCTCGTCCATGTGCATCCAGCGCAGTGCGATGGGGATCATCGGCCACAGCATGAGCGTGTCGCCCACCACCCACATGATGTCGCCGCCGACATGGAGGTCGACCACGTAGGACGGGCCCCAGGGGTGCGGTACGTACACCCCGGCGCAGCCGAGCGTGCGCGCCGTGGCGCAGTAGGCGGGGAACAACTCCTTCATGGCCCCGGCCAGTGACAGCCCGGTGAACGTGTCGATCGGGATGGCCAGGAACAGGTAGAAGAACTGCAGTGCCGGGTGCATGCGGTATTTGTTCGGGTCGTCACCGAAGACCTGGCGCCAGAAGAGGTAGCCGACCACCAAGAAGGCGAGGTGCTCGGCGTTGTGGATGCTCTCGTGCTCGAGGGTGAGGTTGTACCAGCTGGTCAGATGCGACACCGGGATAAGGACGGCGTAGAGCACGAAGGCCACCACCGGGTGGCCGAAGAACTTCGCCACGCCCGAGCGCAGCACCTCGCTCACCGCGATGTGCGCCGTACCGGTGGTCGAACGCCAGGCCAGCTCCAAGGGGGAGGCGATGGCGAAGAGCGGAGCGGCCACCATGATCAAGAGGAGGTGCTGGATCATGTGGTCCCAGAACAGCTCGCCGTCGTAGACGCCGATGAAGCTGAAGATGGCCACCGCCGTGGTGAAGAGCGCCCCGAGCCAGGCTGCCGTCTTGAGGCGCGACCAGCGGTGGCGCGGGTGCAGGGCGTTGTTGCGCCGTACCCCCCACAGGTAGACGACGAGGGCGGCCACGATCATGGCCACCGGCACGAAGTCGAACTGGGTGGAGAAGTACTGGCGGCCTGCCAGCGGCGGCAGCCCCGCGTCGTAGAGCGCGGCGATCACCTGACGACGGTACAGCCAGGTTCAGCCGTGCTGCCAGACGCGCTGGGAGATGCCCCGCTTGCCGTCGAGGGCGACCGCATCGAGGCCGGCCAGCTCCTCGTCGCTCAGGCGCCAGCCCAGGGCACCCGCGTTCTGCTCCGCCTGGCTGCCGTTCTTGGCCCCGGGGATGGGCACCGCTCCTTTGGCGATGAGCCAGGCCAAGGCCACCTGGCTGGGGGTCTTGCCACCGTGGGCGTCCCCGACGCGGCGGAGCACGGTCACGACGGTCTCGACCTCCGGCCACGGGTGGGCCCCGAAATTGCGCCGGCCCGGCGGCGGGTTCTGCGCCGAGTACTTGCCGGTGAGGCGACCCTGCCCGATGGGTGAGTAGGCCAGCGGCACCACGCCGAGCTCGGCGCACGCCGAGATCAGCCCCTCGCGCCACGGCATGGCGCGCAGGAGCGAGAACTCGATCTGATTGCTGGCCAGCCGGAGTCCTCGCTGGCGCAGCTCGGCGTCCATGGCGCGCGTCTCCTTGGCCGAGTAATTGGAGACGCCGACGGCCTTGACCAAGCCCTCGGCGTGCGCCGCCGCCAAGGCGTCGGCCAGCGCACCGTGCGAGCGCAGAGAGATCGGACCGTGGATCTGGTAGAGGTCGATGGTCTCGACGCCCAACCGCTCGGCCGAGTGCCGGGCCGCCGAGACGAGCGAGGCCCGCACGTTGAGCTTCCACGGGGACGGCATGAACTTCGAGGCGATCACGACGTGGCTGCGCACCGCCGGGTCGCGCGCCAGCAGCCGGCCGATTATGCGCTCGCTCTCGCCGCCGCCGTAGACCTCGGCGGTATCGAAGAGGACGACGCCCGCCTCGATGCTGGCCTCCCACGCCTCTTCGATGCTGGTCATGGTGAGCGCGTGGTCGTAGCCGCCCATGCCCCAGGTCCCCTTGTCGCCCCAGGCCCACGTCCCGACGCCGAGCGGGGGGATGGCCACGCCGGAGCCGGGCAGCTCGATGCGGTCACTCGACTGCGGGGGCGCGATGTCGGTCATGCGCCTTGTCCGGCCCACTCGAGGTGCGCCTCGACGGCGGCGCGCCAGACCTCGGCATGCGTCAGCTGCGGCGAGTGGTAGGCGCCCGGGATCACGGCGAGGCGACCGTCGGCCACCTCGGCCGCCAGCTCGGGTGCCTGGTCCACCAACGAGTGGTCGTGCTCACCGGCGATGACCGTGGTCGGGCAGGTGATGGAGGGCAAGCGGCTGCGCACCGATCCCGGGCCGTCCTCCACGTCCGCCCACAATGCGGTCCCGAGCGCCTTGAACGCGTAGGCGTCCATGCCGGCGAAGATCCCGTCTTTCTCCTCAGCCATTCGGCGGGAACGGCGGCCTCGATCAGCTTGTCCTCGGGCCCGCCCAGGTTGAGCGTTGTCGGCATGCCCTGGGCCGGGTCGAACGCACCGATGTAGTCGTTCACCATGGTGCGGACGCCTTCGTCGGGGGGCTGGAACGACCAGGCACTGGTGTCCATCAGGATGAGTGAGCGGACCAGCTCGGGCCGTTCGAGGACGAGCGTCATCACGACCCGTCCCCCCATGGAGTGCCCGAGGAGGTCGACGGGCGCCTGGCCCACCGCATCGATGAAGGCGCCCAGGTCGGAGGCGAGCTGGGCGATGGAGTAGGCGTCGAGCGTCCCGAACTTGGTCGAGTGCCCGTGGCCCCGGAGGTCGACGGTGACCACCCGCCGGCGCTCGGCCAGCCGGTCGACCTCGAGCGCCCAGTCGAGCGAGGAGCCGGTGAAGCCGTGGCACAGCACGAAGGTGGGCGATCCGCTCCCCCGCTCCGACCAGGCCAGGTCGGCGTCGTTCACGTGGACGGTCTGCGTCTCCGAGGTGAGAGTCATGCCCTCTGTCTAGCTGGTGGGCTGGCGCCGGGCACGGCCGACCGGCGCTCGTGCTAGTCGCCGGCGTCCACCGACAGCGTCTGCACGGCCGCGGCCGGCGCGGGGGACGTCTCGGTCTGCACCGAGGCGACGGACGCGGCGGGGGCGGCCGACACGTTGGTGCAGGCGCGCGCCTGGTTCCAGGCCGCCAGGGCCTCGGTGGCCTCGTCGCCCGAGAGCGGCTGCGGCAGGTCGTCGACGATGACGGCAGGGCGCCAGGTCACCGAGTCGATGTGGCGGCCGGTGGCGGTGATCACGAGCGAGCCGCTGGCGTTCTCGGGTGGCGAGTTGTCGTAGAAGGCGAAGTTGCCCAGGCCGTAGTCGACGTAGGCCGACCCCAGGTAGCCACCACCGAGCAGCACGTGGGCGTGGGTGCCGACGACGATGTCGGCCCCGGCCTGTACCAACACCTGGGCCAGCGGCTCCTGGAGCGGGTTGGGGCACGCATCGAGCTCGGTGCCCCAGTGCAGGTAGACGATGACCGTGTCCGCCCGCAGGCGCGCCGCCTCCACGGCCGCCACCAGGTCGTTGACGTCATACGCCGACGCCAGCCCCGGCTGCGTCGTCGTCGCCGTCCAGGCCGTCTGCAGGTCCGAGTCGATCACCTGCGTGGCGGCGATGATCGCGATGTGCTCCCCGTGGATGGTCGTCTCGTACGGCGTGAAGGCCTGCTGCGCGTTCTGGCCGATGCCGAGAATGGTGTAGCCCGTCTGTGAACGGGCGGCCAGCGCATCTTCCAGGCCCGGCATGCCGCAGTCCTCGCCGTGGTTGTTGGCCTCGGTGATGAGCGTCACCCCGGCGCCCTGGAAGGCGCTGATGATGGAGGGCGGGGCGTAGAACACGTACTGCTTGGGCTGGGCGTCGGGACACGCCCCGTCGGTGGTCAGCGCCGACTCGTAGTTGACCATGGAGAGGTCGACGCCCGAGAGCAGCTGGGGCACCGTCGGCCCGAGCGCGTCGGTCGGGTCGGCGGCCAGGCGGTCGCCCAGGTTGGTGCCGGCCGGGAAGTGCACGTCCCCGCCGAAGGCGAACGTCACCGGCTGGCCGTCGCCTTGCCAGTCGGGATCGAGACGCGGGTTGACGGCCGGCGGAGGAGGTGGCTTGTGGTGGTGCCCGGCGCCACCGTGGCTGGCGCTGGCGGCGGAGGGGTGCCCGCCGCCGCGGGTGGCCAGGACCAAGGCCAAGAGGGCCAGCGCGAGCAGGCCGACCGCCCACATGCGCCGGTTGCGCTTGACCCGCCGCGACGTCAGCCCCGGCAGTTCGAGCGGCGGGAGCGGGGGGCGTCGCTCTCCGGCGCCGGGCGCGTCAGCAGGTCGGTCGGAGACGTGACGCCAGCTTAGGCGGCACCTTCGCGCGCTCCGGGACGGAGCGGCCGCTACTCGGCCACTCGGACGAGAGCGGAGCGCTCAGTGCCCGTGCGGCATGCAGAGATCGTCGTATTCGGCGATGACGATCTCCCCGGCGTCGGGTCCACAGGCCGGGCAGGCCGGGTCGCGCCGTACCTTGAAGGTGCGGAAGGACTCCTCGAGGGCGTCGTAGGACAACAGCCGACCGATCAGCGGGTCGCCGAGACCCAGCAGCACCTTGATGGTCTCGATGGCCTGGATCGACCCGATGATTCCCGGGAGCACGCCCAGCACGCCGGCCTCGGCGCACGAGGGTGCCAGCTCGGCCGGCGGCGGCTCCGGGATGAGGCAGCGGTAGCAGGGGCCGTTGTAGGGGTCGAACACGGTGGCCTGGCCCTCGAAGCGGAAGATGGACCCGTGGACCACCGGGATCCGCTTGAGCAGTGAGGCGTCGTTGACGAGGTAGCGGGTCGGGAAGTTGTCCGTCCCGTCGACGATCACGTCGTAGCCGTCGATCACGTCGAGGATGTTGTCCGCGCCGAGGCGCACGTCGTAGGTGACGACGTTCACGTCGGGGTTCAACGCCGTGAGCGTCTTCTTGGCCGAGTCGACCTTGCGGTCGCCGACCCGGTCCATGTTGTGCAGGATCTGGCGCTGCAGGTTGGACTCGTCGACGACGTCCATGTCGATGATGCCCAGTGTCCCGACGCCGGCCGCCGCCAGATAGAGGGCGGCCGGCGACCCCAGGCCCCCGGCGCCGAGGAGCAGGACCTTGGAGCCGAGCAGCTTCAGCTGGCCCACCTCGCCCACCTCGGGAAGGAGGAGGTGGCGCTGGTAGCGGTTGCGCTGGGCCGGGGTGAGCGTCTCGGGAGCCGCCCAGGGCCGGCCGTCGTCCTTCCAGCGGTTGAAGCCGCCGATGAGGACTGCACGTCGGCGTAGCCCAGGTCCTTCATGGTCTTGGCGGCGAAGGCCGAACGCACGCCGCCGGCGCAGTAGACGACGATCGGGCCGGACTTGTCGGGCAGCTTGCCTTCCACCTGGAACTCGAGGTGGCCCCGGGGCAGGTGGACGGCGTTGGGGATGGCGCCCTGCTCGTACTCGTCGGGCTCGCGGACGTCCAGGAAGGTCACGCCGCCGCCCTCCAGAAGGGCCTGCGCGTCGGGCGGCTCCACCTCGCGGATGGACGCCTTGGCCTGATTCAACAGATCTCGGGGAGTGGGCACGTTCGAACCTCCGGGAGGCGCCGGGCCGTCTGCACGGCTGGCATCGAACGTCAAACACTACCAGCGGGGTCAACATTCCCGGCTGGACGGGTCTCGTCCAGGGGGCGTGACCGGGAGTGACGGACCTGGTCCTCGGTCGCTCCGGCCCTGCCTGCCGGGCCCGGAGCGCGGTCCGGGCCGGGCACCCCCGAACCGTGAGAGTTCGCACCCGAGAAGGGTATGAAAGAGTGTCGGAAACCGCCATTGAGCGTTGGCGTGAGTTCGAGTACCCGGAGAGGAGCCGTCAAGCCGTTGGATGCCCCCCGATCCGCCCCAGTTGTGCAGGCGGCGACCGATGCCACCGGGCCGCTCAAGGGGCCGACCTCAGCCGGGCCCCGAGCCGCTGTCCGCACGTCGACTACACCAACAGCCAGCACCCTTGGCGTGGGGTCATCACCCGATTCAACGTCGCCGGTCGCAGGAAGTTCTACCGAGCTTTCATGGAGGTGATGGCGCCCACCGAGAGGACCACGATCCTCGATGTCGGCGTGACTCCTGACCAGACCGCAGAAGACTCCAACTACTTCGAGAAGTGGTACCCGCGACCTGAACGGATTACGGCCACGAGCATCGAGGATGCTTCGTGCCTTGAGGCGGCCCATCCAGGTCTGAGATTTCGTGCAGACGTCCGGCGATTCCCTTCCCTTCGACGACGGTCAATTCGACATCGCCTTCTCCACGGCCGTGATCGAACATGTGGGAAGCCGGGAACAACAGCGGGAGTTCCTGCTCGAGCTCCTCCGGGTATCCCGACGCTTCTTTCTCACCACACCGAATCGCTGGTACCCGGTCGAGCTGCACACCTACGTCCCGCTGCTCCACTGGCTTCCTCAAGAGCACCACCAGCGAGCGCTCAGGCGTCTCGGCAAGGCGCCCTGGGCGACGACCGAGAACCTGAACCTCCTGGATGAGAGAGAGTTGCGGGCTTTGTTCCCGACGGGTGTCAACCCAACCGTGACGGGTACCCGCCTCTTCGGGATGCGTTCCAACATCCTGGCCCACGGTTGTCTCTCCCCTCCGGTGAGGCTGCGTAAGGCGTCACGCGTCGAGACCGGGGGTTGTCCGTTCGATGCCCGAACCCGCCCGATCAATGATCGGAGCCCGCCTCGGGACACGACGACCAACGCATTTCGCCGCGGCGGAGCAGTAGGAGACTGCCCTTTCATGGAGCTCCACGAGACGATCCGTCGCCGCGCCATGGTGCGCAGCTTCACGGCCGAGCCGCTGCCATCCGGTGTCGTCGACCGCCTCCTTCACGACGCCCTCCGCTCTCCGACTGCCGGGAACGCCGCCGGCACCGCGTGGGTCGTGCTCGAAGGTCCCGAACAGACCGCGACCTACTTCGCTGCCACCACCGACGAGGAGTGGCGTGCCGCCCACCCCGAATGGTTCGCGGGGTTGAGCAGAGCACCAATCGTCCTCCTCGCCTACACCTCGCCCGACACGTACGCGGGCCGTTACGCGGAGTCCGACAAGGCCGGATCGGGTCTCGACGACCCGGAGGCCTGGCCCGTCCCCTACTGGTTCGGCGATGCTGCGTTCGGCGTCATGACCGTGCTCCTCGGTGTGGTGGATGCCGGGCTCGGAGCGTGTGTGCTCGGCACGTTCGGCGGCGAGGAACGACTGGCCGCCGGTCTCTATGTCCCTTCAGGATGGCGGCTCTTCTGTGCCGTCATCGTTGGCCGCCCGGACGGCCACAACCGGCGCTCACCATCGTTGAGCCGCACGTTGCCGGCGCCCGCCGAACGCATCCACCGCGGTAGGTGGAGATGACGGAAGCGGCCACCGTGTGCAACACGACGTGCTCCCGCGCCCGTCTTGAGCCTTCGACGAGCGCTGGAATCGCCTGCCATGACGCCCGAGACGACCCCCGACCCTTGCTGCTGACGTCAAGGGCGTCGCCGGACGTCGGCCCGCCGCAATGAGCACGAACTCTTCGATGCTGTCACGTGAACACACAGCCGATGAAACCGAGGTCGACCTGGGTGTGAAACCCACATCGTCTCCCTGGAAACGAACGACGCTGGTATGGCTGGCCGTGCTGTGTTCCTATCTGCCGTTGTCCGCCCTCGCCTTCTGGCCCGTGTGGACGCAGTGGTCGGCGCAGCTGAACGGCTGCAATTGCTGGGATCAGCTGCTGCTCGAGTGGTTCGTCCACTGGACGCCCTCCGCCCTCGTCCACGGCCACCCCTTGCTCGTCACGAACTACCTGGACGGCCCGGGCGGCATCAACGTGATGTGGAACACCTCGGTGCTCGCCCTCGGCGCCGTGGCCACGCCGCTGACCGAGACGATCGGCGTCGTGCACACGATGTCCATCCTGCTCACCCTCTCGGTGGCCCTGTCGGCCAGCACCATGTTCTTGCTGTTGCGGCGCTGGACCATGTGGTGGCCGGCGGCGTGGCTCGGTGGGCTGGTCTACGGCTTCTCGGGGTTCGCCGTCGAGGAGTCCAGCGTCGGCCGACTCACGTTCGTCTTCGACGCCATCCCTCCCCTCATCGTGCTGGTCCTGGACAAGCTGATCCGCAAGCAGTGGTCGGCCGTGGTCTCCGGTGCCGTCGTCGGCGCGCTGCTGGCCATCCAACTGCTCGTCTCCGAGGAGCTCCTCACCATCATCGGCCTGCTCCTCGGTCTGGCCCTCGTCGTCCTGGGCGTCGTCCACTACCGCGAGGTCGTGGCGCGCCGGGTGGACGTCGTCAAGGCCGTGGCGGCGTCGGCCGTCACCTTCCTCGTGCTGGCCGGCTACCCGCTCCTGGTGCAGTTCACGGGGGCCGACCGCATCAACGGGCCACCCCAGTCGCGGGCGCAGATCGCCCACTTCAGCTCGGACCTGTTGAGCCTGATCACGCCGGGCTCACCTCAGTGGCTCGATCCGGGCTGGACCGATCGCATCTCGAGCGGGTTCGAGGCGGTGGCGGCGAACGAGCTCACCGAGTACGTCGGGATCCCACTGCTGCTCTTCGCCGTCCTCACCGTGATCTTCCTGCACCGGCGGACGGTGGTGCGCATCTTCGCCCTCACGGCGGTGGCGAGCTTCGCCTTCTCCATGGGGCCGCGTCTGCTGGTGGACAACCACGACACGGGCATACGGGGGCCCTACACCATCCTCGCCCACCTGCCGGTCGTGGGCGACATCATCCCCTCCCGTTTCGCCCTCGGGTTGTGGTTCTCCTTGGCGGTGCTCTTCGGCGTGGGCTTGACCGAGGCCCGGGTGTTCCTCCGAGCGCGTGGTCGGTACACAGCTCGATCGCCACGCCCGGACCGGTTCGCGGGTAGGGCGGACGCGACGCCAAAAGGTGGCCCGGAGCGTCGGCGCCTGGGGCACGGTAATCCTCGGCGCCTGCGTCCTCATCCCGATGGTCCCGAACTGGCCCTACGCCGAGCAGCCCGCCGCGGTGCCGTCCTTCTTCACCACGGCGGACGCCGACGCCGTGCCTCCGGGCTCGCTCGCCATCACCTACCCCTATCCACTCACCGCCACGGCGTGGGCGATGCTCTGGCAGGCCGACACGGACATGCGCTTCCGCATGCTCGGGGGCTACGCCATCGGCCCAGGCGCCAACGGGGCCGGCACCTTCTTCCCCGACACGAACGACATGGAGTACTGCCTCCTCGGCATCTACACCACGGGCTCGGTGCCCGCCGACATCTGCACGCCGAGCGTGGTGAGGATGACGTTGAAGAAGCTGGGGGTGACGAGCGTGATCGACGGCATGAACCAACAGCACGCCACGGTGGCGCTCGGCGTGTTCCGCAGCGCGCTCGGGCGGCCGCGCCAGGTCGGCGGGGTCTGGTTGTGGCGTTGCCAGGCGGGCGCGCACGGGGGCGCCTGTCGCTGGACCTGACGGCGCCGGCACCCGGCCTACGTGTCGACCCGCTTGGAGAGCACGTGCTCCGGCCCCTCCTGCCAGCGCGCCATGGCCCACAGCAGATCCGAGAGCCGGTTGAGGTAGGGCACGACGTAGGAGCCCTCCTGGGGCTCGGCCACGGCGAGGCGCTCGGCGCGGCGCACGACGGCGCGGGCCAGGTCGAGCGCGGCGGCCAGCCGGTTCTCGCCGGGGATGGTGAAGTCGCTCGGCATGTCGAAGCGGGCCTTCAGGTCGTCGATGGCGGCCTCCAACGCAGCGACCATGTCCGGCGTCACCAAGGTCGACCCCGCCTTCAACTTGGTCCGGTTCTCCGGGGCGGTGGCCACCTCCGCCATCAGGACGTAGAGGTCGCGGGCGAGCGCGGTCAGGCGGACGTTGGCCTCGGTGCTCGGCTCGGTCTCGGCCCGGGCCAGGCCGATGGCGGACTGCGCCTCGTCGACGGCGCCGTTGAGCTCGATCCGCCAGGCGTCCTTGCGCACCCGCCCCCCGAACAGCAGGCCCGTCGTGCCGTCGTCGCCCTTCTTGGTGTAGATCCTGGGTGCCACCAGGCCGGATGCTACCTGGGCGTTCGGGAGGCCCCCGGTGACGCCGGTAATCTGGATACCCCATGGCCTCCTCGCCCGAACTCCTCGGACGCCTCGACCCCGCCGCCTCCCCTTATCTGCAGGCGGTGCACGAGCGCGTGGTCATCTTCGACGGCGCCATGGGCACCAACCTGCAGCTGCTCGGGCTCGCCGCGGAGGACTTCGGCGGCCCCGAGCTCGAGGGGTGCAACGAGGTCCTCGTCGAGACGCGGCCCGACCTGGTGGCGCAGGTGCACCGCTCGTTCTACGAGGTCGGCTGCGACGTGGTGGAGACCGACACGTTCGGCTCCACGTCGGTCGTGCTGGCCGAGTACGGGCTGGCCGACCGGGCGCGGGAGCTGACCCGGACGGCGGCCGAGCTGGCCTGCGCCGTCCGTGACGAGTTCTCCACGCCCGAGCGCCCCCGTTGGGTGGCCGGCTCCATGGGCCCGGGGACCAAGTTCCCCACGCTCGGGCAGATCTCCTACGCCGACTTCCGCGACGCCTACGAGGAGCAGGCGCTCGGGCTGTTGGAGGGCGGGGTGGACTTGCTGCTGATCGAGACGCAGTTCGACCTGCTGTCGGTCAAGGCCGCCATCAACGGCGCCCGCCGGGCCATGGTGGCGCTGGGGCGGATCGTGCCGCTGCAGACGCAAGTGACGATTGAGCTGACCGGCCGCATGCTGCCCGGGACCGAGATCGGCGCCGCGCTCACCGTGCTCGATGCCATGCAGGTCGACGTGGTCGGCCTCAACTGCGCCACCGGCCCCGTCGAGATGAGTGAGGCACTTCGCCACCTTTCGGGGGCCAGCCGGGTACCCATCGCCTGCATCCCCAATGCGGGCCTCCCGTCGGTCGTCGACGGCCAGATGCACTACGACCTCACGCCCGACGGTCTGGCCGAGCACCTGCACCGCTTCGTCACCGAGTTCGGCGTCACCGCCATCGGCGGGTGCTGCGGGACCACGCCGGAACACCTGGCCGCCGTGGTCTCGAGCTGCGCCGGCGCCGTGCCGGCCGTGCGCACGCCGGTCCACGAGCCGGCGGCGGCGTCCATCTACACCTCGGTCCCCTTCCACCAGGACACCTCCTTCTTGGTCGTGGGCGAGCGCACCAACGCCAACGGGTCCAAGGCCTTTCGGGAGGCCATGCTGGAGGCCGACTGGGACACGTGCGTGGCCATGGCGCGCGACCAGGTCAAGGAGGGCTCGCACCTGATCGACGTGTGCGTCGACTACACGGGCGCCGACGGTGTTTCTGACATGACCGAGGTGGCGTCGCGCTTCTGCACGCAGTCGAGCGTGCCTTTGATGGTCGACTCCACCGAGGGGCCGGTGGTGCGCGCCGCCCTGGAGTGGATCGGCGGCCGGGCCATTTTGAACTCGGTCAACCTCGAGGAGGGCGACGAGCCCGGTACACGTCTCGACACCTTCCTGCGGCTGGCCCGCGAGTTCGGTGCCGCGGTCGTCTGCACCTGTATCGACGAGGAGGGCCAGGCCCGCACGGCGGAGTGGAAGCTGCGCGCTGCTCGGAGTATCCGCGACATCGCCGTCTCGCGGTACGGCCTGGCGCCCGAGGACCTCTTGTTCGACCCGCTGGCCCTGCCGCTGTCCACCGGCATGGAGGAGAGCCGGGGCGACGGGATCGAGACCATTGAGGGGATCCGCTCCATCAAATCGGAGCTGCCCGGGGTGTCGACCATCCTCGGGCTGTCCAACGTCTCCTTCGGGTTGAACCCGGCCGCCCGCCAGGTGCTGAACTCGGTCTTCCTGCACGAGTGCGTGGAGGCCGGGCTGGACTCGGCCATCGTCCACGCCTCCAAGATCCTCCCGTTGTCCCGCATTGACGAGCGGGTCAAGGAGGTGTGCCTCGACCTCGTCTACAACCGGCGCACTGAGGGGTACGACCCCCTGCAGGAGCTGCTGGGGCTGTTCGAGGGCGTCAAGGCGAGCGTTGGTCCGGCGGACGAGCACCTCGACTGGCCGGTGGACCGGCGTCTGAGCCAACGGATCATCGACGGCAACCGCAACGGGCTGGAGGGCGACCTGGCCGAGGCGCTCGACTCCGGCCTCGGCGCCCTCGAGATCGTCAACGACATCCTGCTGGCCGGCATGAAGGTGGTCGGCGACCGCTTCGCCTCGGGCGAGATGCAGCTGCCCTTCGTGCTGCAGTCGGCCGAGACCATGAAGGCGGCGGTCGCCTTCCTCGAGCCGCACATGGAGAAGTCGGACCAGGGCGGCAAGGGCACCGTCGTGCTGGCCACGGTCAAGGGCGACGTGCACGACATCGGGAAGAACCTGGTCGACATCATCTTGACCAACAACGGCTACCTGGTGGTGAACCTCGGGATCAAGGTGGGCATCAACGAGATGGTGGCCGCCGTCGAGGAGCACAAGGCCGACGCCATCGGCATGAGCGGTTTGCTGGTGAAATCGACGCTGATCATGCGCGAGAACCTGATTGAGCTGAACGATCGGTCGATGTCGACGATTCCCATCCTGCTGGGCGGGGCCGCCCTGACGCGCACCTACGTGGAACGGGACCTGCGCGGGGTCTACGAGGGGCGGCTCTTCTACGGCCGCGACGCGTTCGAGGGCCTGCGCACCATGGACCGCCTGGTCGAGCTGAAGAAGAGCGGTGAGGAGGACCCCGACTTCGGGCGCGAGATCTCCGAGCGCAACGTCCCCAAGCGCAGCCGCCTCGACCCCGACACCTCGCCCGTGGAGGGCCAGCCGGCGCGCTCCGACGTGGCGGCGGACAACAAGCTGTTCGTGCCGCCCTTCCTCGGGACGCGGGTAGCCGTGGGGTTGCCGCTGAACGACGTCTCCGAGTACCTGAACCTCACGGCCCTGTTCCGCAACCAGTGGGGCTTCCGGCCGGAGAACGGCGAGAACGACAACGAATTCAAGGACCGGGTGAGGAGCACGCTGCGCGAGCAGCTGGCCAAGGCCCGCGAGGCCGACCTGCTGGTGCCGTCGGTGGCCTACGGGCACTTCGCGGCCAACGCGGAGGGCAACGACCTCGTCATCTGGAAGGACGAGGCGCGCACCTCCGAGTGGATGCGCTTCACCTTCCCCCGCCAGCGCAAGGAGCCGTGGCTCTGCATCTCCGACTTCTTCCGCTCGTCCGCATCGGGCGAGGAGGACTACGCCAGCTTCATGCTGTGCACCATCGGCTCCCGGGCCTCCGAGGAGACGGCTCGGTTGTTTGCGGAGAACCGCTACCAGGACTACCTGTTCCTGCACGGCCTCAGCGTCGAGATGGCCGAGGCGACGGCCGAGTACTGGCACCGCCGCATCCGGGAGGAGCTCGGTTTCGCCGACGAGGACGGCCCGACCCTGACCGGGCTGTTCCGCCAGCAGTACCGGGGCGGTCGTTACTCGTGGGGCTACCCGGCCTGCCCCGACCTGGACGACAACGCCAAGGTGGTCGAGCTCCTGGGAGGGGACCGCATCGGCGTGACCGTGAGCGAGGGGTTCCAGCTGCACCCCGAGCAGACGACCGACGCCATCATCTGTCACCACCCGGAGGCCAAGTACTTCGTGGCATGAGGGGCGCCCGGCTGCGGTCGGGCGGCACCCGACGCCGTGGACATGGGCCTGGCCTGGGCCTGGGCCTGGGCGTGGGCGTTGGCCTGGGCCTGGGCCTGGCAACGACCCTCGGGCTCGGGCTCGGTGTCGCGCTCGTGATGGCCGGCGACGGCCCGGGTCTGCGGCCCACGTCCTCCGGCGCGGCGACGAGCACGACCGCTCCCCCTCAACCCCCTCGCCCGCCTCGTCCCTGGCCACCGTCGTGCTGGCCGACCTGGGCCCGGGCTACTCGGTGACCTCGCAGGGCCCGCTCGACGCCGGGTCGTTCGCCAACAGCTCGTCGGACCCTTCGGCGATTGGGGGCACGCTGGCCTCGCTCGGCACGTCGATCTCCACCTACCAGCGCGAGTGGGCGGACCCCACGGGGCACAACGAGGTGCAGGACCTGCTGGTCAAGTTCCCCTCGACGGGGTCGGCGCAGATCTTCCTGACGGCGATGCAGCGCTCGCTCGATGCGGGTGAGATCGTCAGCTCGGGCCCGCTGGCCGGCGTCCCGGGGGCACACACGGTGAAGTACTTCGCCGCCATCTCGCAGCAGGGGGTGGGGCAGGCCATCACCATGCGGGCCGGCCTCTATGTCGACCTGCTGTCGTTCTTCTCGGCGTCGGCCGGGAACCCGCAGCCGATCACTCCGGCCGACGCGGCGGTGATCGCCAAGGCCCAGCACGCCGCCATGGCAGCCGCACCCGGAGGGACCGCGCCGGCTCCGGGATCGTCTCTTGGGGGTGACGCGCTCGGGCTGGATCCTCCTGGCGTTGGCGGTGCTGGCCGTCGCGCTCGTCTCGGTCGTCCTGGTCCGGCGGCGCGGGCGGTCGAGGACTCCCTCAGGCTGAACGCGTACGGCCCGGGGGGCGCCGGTCAGGGGGGTGGGGACGACGACGACGTGGTCGTGGTCGAGCTGCTCAGCGGGTTGTTGCCGCCGGTCGTCGTGGTGGTGGTCGACGTGGTGCTCGTGGTCAACGTGGTAGTCGTTGTGGTCATCTGCGGGCTGCTCGACACCGTCGTCGGGGTGCTCGACAGCGGGACCGTCGCAGTCGTCGGAACAGTCGGCGCAGTCGACGTGGTGGACGTCGAAGCCGGTGCGGCCGCCGTGTCGGGGCTCACACAGCCCGCGGGTGGGCTGGACGAGCCCTGCTGCCCAGGCATGACCACCGTCCCGGCACAGCCGAAGTTCGACAAGACGGTGTCGCCTGTCACTGTCGAGCCGTCGGGGAGGGTGTACTCGGTCTTTTGCTCCCGGACGTAGCCCTCGCTGTCTACGGAGACCCACGTTGTCTCCCCGGCAAAACCGCTCTGCTTGATGATGGCGTCGGCGGCACTGATGGTGGCGATCTGCTCAGACGTGAGACCGCTGATGTCGGGGTCCTGGAGCCCGCTCTCGGACAGCTTGTAGATGGTCACGGGCACCCCATCGACGGTGCCCGTACCTGCTGGCTGCACGCCTTGGATCTCCTGGGACTCAAGGTCGAGGTACCCGGTGCCGCCGGCCAGACCCTGCATGTCCAGCGCTCCCGCCACCTGGCCGAGCGTGCCCTCCACCGAGCCGGCGAAGCCAGAAAGCGGGGCCCCCGGTCCAGCCTGGCCCGGCCCGGCGAGACCGTAGTCACCGCCACCGAGCTCCCAGACGTCCGTCCCGTTGTCGTAGAGCGTGATCGTCCCGAGGGGTCCGTCATCGGTAACCGTAACCATGGCGTAGGGGTTGGTATCGACGATGCCATGCCCGGTTATGGGAGCCAGCAAGCCGCTCGAACAAGTCGTGGTTGGCAACGCGCTCGAGTCGGTACCCGCTTGCGGACATTGGGCGGTGGGCGGCGTCGTGGTGTCGCTGTAGGTCATGTCGTAGCTGCCGGAGGCCACGGTGGCGCTCAGCGCGGACAACACCGGCGCGATGGCGGCGTGGTCCCCGCGTCCCGCCCCGCTCTTTGTAGCAGTCCCGCTTCCGCCCGACTCCAGCGTCAAGGCCACGGGTACGGCGACGGCCGCCGCGCACACGATGCATGCCACGGCGACGACCAGGCCGCGGCGCCGGTGGGCGGAACTGGTGTGGACTTCGTCCTCCATGAACAGGGGGGCGGACTCATCACCGGGGTCGGCATCGCTCGAGGAGGTACGCAGCGACATGGTCTTGTCCCTACGGATCCGTGGTGGTGGTGGTGGCGTTGTTGATGGTGGTGGTCGTCGTCGTCGAGCTGGTCGGCGACACCGTCGTGGTCGTAGTGGAGGTCGGTGGCAGCGACGGGGTCGTGGTGGTCGACGTAGTCAGCTGAGAGCCGTTCGAAATCGTCGTGGGAGTGCTGGATGTGGTCGACGTGGTGGACGTCGAAGCGGCGGCGGCTCCTGTGTCGGGGCTCACACACCCGGCCGGAGGCGTGGCCGAGCCCTGCTGGCCCGGCATCAGGACCGTGCCGGCACAGCCGAAGTCAGAAAAGGTCGCCTCACCCATTGACGCCGAGCCGTCGGAGTATGTAGCGGTGGAGACCGTCTGGCGGATGTAGCCACTGGCGTCGATGGAGACCACGGTGCTGACTCCGAGATATCCGTTCTGGGCCAGTACGGCGAGAGCTTGGCTGATGGTGGTCGACTGCTCCGCCGTCAGATTGGGGAGATCAGCCTCCTCGGAGGGATCGAGGAACACTCGATACTGGTCGACGGCAACGCCGTCGACCGTGCCCGTCCCGATGAAGTCGGCCCCCGTGATCTCCTGCTGGTCGAGATTGAGGTAGCCGGTGGGGCTGGCCAGCCCGAGCATGGCCGACGCGCCCTTGCGCTGGCCGAGCGTGCCTTCGACCAGGCTGGCGAATCCGGAGAGGGACGAACCCGTACCGCTGCCCGAGGAATCAGGCGAGAGCCCATAGTCGGCGCCTCCTGTCTCCCAGATGTCGTTGCCGTCTGTGCGCAGCGTCACCGTTCCGAGGTCGGGCACCTGCGACGTGGCCACCATCGCGTACGGGTTGGTGTCGACGGTGCCCTGACCGGTGATGGTTTCGCCGCCGTTCGCGTTGGTGCCCGTGACTCCGCCACAGACTTGTTGCGTCACCTCGCCCGAGCCGGTCGCGGTCTCCCCGCTCGCCGGCTCCACCACATTGGTGCATGGCGACGTGGGGTTGGTGGTTGGTGAACTCGTCGCCGAGCTCGGGCCCGAGAACTGATAGGTGACGTTAAAGCTGCCCGAGTCGGTGGTGGCGCTCAGCGCGGAGAGCACCGACGCCATGGCGCCGCGGTCGCCGCGGCCAGTCCCGACGCTCTTGGCCGGGCCCGCCCCACTCGACGTCAGCGTGAGAGCGACAGGAACGGCGATCGACGCCGCGGACACGACGCACGCCGCCGCGACGGCCGGACCGCGGTGCCGACGCCGACGGACGGAGCCGGTATCGAGCTCGTCCTCCACGAACAGAGGGACGGACTCATCACCGGGGTCGGCATCACTCGAGGAGGTATGCGGCGGCATGGCCCATCCCTACGGGCTCGTCGTGGTGGTCGTCGTGGTCGTGCTGGTCGGCGCCACCGTGGTCGTGGTGATCGACGGCAGCGTCGTGCTCGTGGTGGGCGGGGTCGTCGTGGTGGTGCTGGTGGGCGGCACCGTCGTCGGTGACGTCACCACCGTGTCGTTCCCCGGACCCGGGATGCTGGTGGTCGTGGTCGTGGGCGCCGTGGTCGTGGGCGCCGTGCCCGTGTCCGGGCTAGCGCAGCCCGCCGCCGGCGCGGTCGCGCCCGTCTGGCCCGGCATCAGCACCGTGCCGGCGCAGCCGAAGTCCGAGAAGGTGGCCGTGAGCACTACCGTGCCGCCGTCGGAGAAGGCAGTAGTCGAGACGGCTTGGCGGATGAATCCGCTGGCGTCGATGCCGACCACCACAGTCGTGCCCGTGTAGCCCTGCTCGTCGAGCTCGCCCACGGCATTCTCGATCGTCGTCGCCTCCTCCGGCGTGGTGCCGGGACTGGTGGCGAGCTGGCTGGGGTCCACCGTCACGTCGTAGTTGGTCACGGGAACACCGTCGACCGTGCTGGTGCCGTCCTGGGTGGCCCCGCTGACCGACGGCAGCGTGAGATCGAGGTAGCCGGTCGGGCTGGCCATGCCCAGCATGGCCACCGCTCCGTCACGCTGGCCCAGCGTGCTCTCGACCAGGCCGGCAAAGCTCGACAGGGACGAGCCGGTCGAGTTGGCGTCATTCGCCGTCGGCGTCAGGCCGTTGTCGGAGTACCCGACCTCCCAGTAGTCGGTACCATCGACGCGAACCCCGACGTCGAGCCCCATTCCGCTCTGCCCTGGGTTGGTACTGCCGACGGCGGCCGACGCCGCCATGCCTGTGGGGTTGGTGTCGATAGTTCCCATGCCCGACACCGGTGTCTCACTCGAGTCACTGCTCACCGACGTCGGCGGGGTATAGGCCAGCGAGTAGGTGAACTGGAAGCTGCCCGAGTCCGTGGTCGTGCTGAGAGCCGACAGCACATCATGCGCAGCCGGCCCCTGGGCGAGCTGGGGATGGGTGTGCGCGGCATGGTTGTGCCCACGCGCCGCCACGGCGGCCGGCCCGCTCGAGCTCAACGAGAGAGCGATCGGGGTGCCCACCGCGGTCAGGCACACCACCATGGCGACGATGAACCCGGCCCGCCTGCCATCCGAACGCCGCCCGGCGCGTTCGGAGGCGTCATCGAGCCACAGATCATCGCGGCCATCACTGGTCGAGCCGGGGTTCGGCCCCTGTCGGTGCGGCATGCCAACCCCCTTACTCCGTTGCCTCGTTCGGCCCAGCGTCGGACGGGGAGCAGAAGTCTTCAGTCCTCGCCGCATCGTACCCCCGCGTTTGAACGGCCTGTGCGGCATCGCCCGGCCCTCCCCAGACGAAACGACTTAGGCTGCGGCGATGGCCGACCTCCGCACGCACCCCGACGCCACGCCAGCCCCGGCCACCGGCGGCGGCGGCGTGCCGCCCGCGGCAGCGTTCGGTGCCATCGTCGACTCGGTCCGCTCGGTGTTGTTCACCGATCTGCCCACGGCTCGCCTCGCCGTCGGGTGCTTGCTCGCCGGTGGCCACCTTCTCGTCGAGGACCTTCCCGGCGTGGGGAAGACGACGCTGGCCAAGGCGCTGGCGCGGTCCTTCGGCCTCGACTTCCACCGGGTCCAGTGCACGGCCGACCTGCTACCCGCCGACATCGTCGGGGCCATGGTCTTCGACCACGACGGCAACGAGCCGGTCTTCCGTCCAGGGCCGGTTTTCACCAACGTTCTTATGGCCGACGAGCTCAACCGCGCCTCGACGCGGGCACAGTCGGCGTTGCTCGAAGCGATGGAAGAACGCCAGGTCAGCATCGACGGCACCAGCCATCCGCTGCCCGACCCCTTCATGGTCGTCGCCACGCAGAACCCCTACGACGCCGCGGGGACGTCCCCGCTCCCCCACGGTCAGCGCGACCGGTTCCTGCTCCGCTTGTCGTTGGGTTATCCCGACCCCGACGAGGAGGACGAGCTTCTCGCCCGGGCCAATCGCCCGGCACCGGTGGACGCCGTCGGACCCGCCGTCTCCGCGGTCGAACTGCGCCGGTTGATGGACGCGGTAACCGCAGTGCACGTTTCACCATTGTGCCGCCGCTACGTTGGCTCGCTCGCGCAGGCCAGCCGCCGCCATCCGTCGGTCGCCGTGGGCGCATCGCCGCGCGCGGCCATGGCCGTGATCCGCGCTGCCTCGGCGCTGGCAGTGGCGGACGGACGCGACTTCGTGACCGCGGGTGACGTCGAGACCGCGTGCGAGCCGGCGCTCGCCCACCGGCTCCAATTGAGTCCCGACGCGGAGGTGTCAGGGGTGGACGCGGCGAGCGTCGTGCGCGAACTACTCGGCCTGGTGCCTGTGCCATTGGGCGACGAGGCACCGCCCGACCAAGACCGGTGATCCGAGGGCTTCGGCCCACGGCCCGGGGCGCCGGGGTGGCGGCGGCCGGGGCGGCGCTGCTCCTCCTCGGTGCGTTGACCAGGACGAACGGTCCCTACGCCCTGGCCGCTCTGGCCTGGGTCCCGCTGCTCGCGGCGCCCCTTGTGGCGCTGGTCCGGGCGCGGTCCTGCCGGCCACTGTCGCTGCACGTGCGGGCCGTGCCGCCGCTCGTCCCCGTGGGCTCGCCGGTCTCCATCGAGGTGGTGGCGTCCAACCGCGGGAGCCGCGACACCCCGACGGTGGGCATCGAGTGGCGTCGCTCGATGCACCGGCGCCTGCTGGCACCGACCGCCGCGTCATTGCGCCCGTTTCCCGGTCTGGCCCCCGCAGAAAGCAAGACAACCGTGGCGACGCGGCGCATGCGTCGCCGCGGCCGGTTCGACGTTGGCTCGGGCCGGGTGTGGGTGGGTGACCACTTCGGCCTCTGCGCGACCACCGTTGCCACCCTCCCGGCCGTCACGGTGCTCGTCCATCCGGTGCCCGTCGCCGCGTCGCTCGACGCGGCCGCAGTGGCGCGCGGCACCGACGAGCTGTCCCAGCACACCGCCCGCGCCCGACCGGACGACGGCGAGCTGATCGGGCTCCGACTCTACGTGCCCGGCGACCGCCTGCACCTCGTGCACTGGCCGACGATGCGGCGCAGCGACGGGCCCTATGTGAAGGAGTTCGGTGCCGAGGCTCGGGGGGTGGTGCGCATCGTGGTCGACGACCGCCCCGGGACACACCGGCGTCAACCGTTCGAGGCCATGCTTGGGATGACCGTGAGCCTGCTTTCCGAGGCGTCGGCGCGACGTCTCTCGGTGGAGCTCGCCACCATGTCGGGCTTTACCCGCACCGTAACGCCCGACGCCGACGGTACCGCGGAGGCGTTGTCGGTTCTTTCCACCATGCGACCGAGCCGACGAATCAAGGGTGGGTTGGACGCCGCTCCGTGCACCGTGGTGACAACCGCTACGGGAGCACGCACACTGCCCGCCTCTCTGCGCGCCCACGCAGCCGTGGTGGTGGCCCCGTGACCCCGAGCGACCGCGTCCCCGCAGCGCGCGACGCGGTGCAGCTGCTGGCCTCCGTGTTGGGTGCGCTCGCCGTCGCCCGCCTCTTCATCGACGCCGGTGCCCCGAGGCTGATCGGGCCGCTGGTCGGGTGCGCCTGCATCGGATGGCTGGTTCCGGCCGTGATCCAACGACTCCGGCTGCCCGCCGCCCTGGCCGTCGTGGCGGGCACGCTCGCCCTGGTCGTCTCCGCGCTGTGGTGGTCGGTGCCGCGCACTGCCGGGTGGCCGGACAGCCGGCACCTCCATGTCGCCTCGGACGCCCTGCGCAGTGCCCGGCCGGAATTGCAGGCCTTCGTCGTGCCGCTCCACGCGGCGGCGGGGGCCGTCTTCCTGGCGTCGCTTCTGGTCGGCTTCGTCGCTCTGTTCCAGCGGCTCCTGCTGGGCTCTGCGGTACCGGCTCGGGGTGCGTCCCTGGCGTCACTGGCCGGCACGCTGGTCCTGGTCGCCTGGTCGGTCACGGCACGCCGCGGTGGAGGAGGCGATGTACTCCTGGTCATCGTCTTCGGCGTGCTCGTCCTGCTGTCTGTCGTCACTTCGGCCGAGACGGACGGGGAGCGTCGCCGGGCGCCAGCGCCGTTCGTGCTCGCCCTGGTCGCCCTGGCGGCCGTCGTCGTCGTGCTCGCCTCCCCATCGCTCCGGCCGCTCCCGCTTCGGGGACGCCGGCAGTGGCGCCCACCGGGCTCTCCCTGGTTCCCCGGCTGGTCGACCTGGAGGCCAATGACCCCAACGTCGTGCTCTTCACCGCCCACGTGCCAGTTGCCACCTACTGGCCCGTTGCCGCGCTGAACGACCTGCGTAATGGAGTGTTCGTGCCCGGGTCGGACGTGACGAGCACGGTGTCCGGTCGCTCCGCCCCCGTCGGCGCCGTCTCGGTGATACCGACGGCTGCCTCACCCGCCTTCTCGTCGTCGGTCACGGTGGCGCATCGTCGAGCCGGCTGCTCCCAGTCCCGCCGGCCGTCCTCGCGGTGCAATCCGACCCTCCGGCCACCATCACCGCCAATGGTGTCGTTGCGCTGAGTCCGACCACACCTGGAACGGCCTATACCGTCCTGGCCGCCGGGCCTCCCACCGCTGCTGCTGTAGCGGTGGACGGCGGGTCGGACCTCGGGCTCCCGCCCGCCCAGGAGGCGCAATCGCTGGCCCTGCCCGCCGAACCCGCTCTGGTGCACGCCCTGGCGCTCCAGGCCTCGGCGGCCGGCACGACCCCCCTGACCAAAGCCGAGTCTCTGGTCGACTACTTCCGGTCCGGGCGCTTCGCCTACACCCTCACGCCGCCGCACCTGGCTGCGGACGCCAACCCCCTCGTGGCCTTTCTGACGCAGACACGCCGCGGGGACTGCGAGCAGTTCGCCGGGGCCTTCACGGTGCTCGCCCGCTCCCTCGGCCTGCCAACCCGGTTGGTCGTCGGCTTCACCGCCGGCGAGCGCTCCGGCAATCTGACCGTCGTGCGCGGCGCGACGCCCATGCCTGGCCCGAGGTGTACCTGGGTCTCGAACTCGGTTGGGTTTCCTTTGAGCCGACACCGGGCCACATCTCCGGGGAGCAGAGCCCGCTAGGGGTCATCGGGCAGGTGCCGATCGCGCCGCCGAGCCCGACCGTACCCGGCGCCGTGCCCACGACCGCTCCAGCACCGACGGTCCCAACCACGACGTCTGCAACGACGCCGTCTTCGACGTCGTCGCCGTCGACGTCGACGCCGACTTCCGCCGCCACGGGCAGCACGCCGAGCACAGCCACGGCGGCCAACTCAGGCACTCCCACGGCGCTCGTCGTCGTACTGGTCGTCCTTGGTGTCGTGTGCGCCCTGGTCGTCCTGCTCGGGGCGCGGCGACTACGCCGGAGGCGGCGGCCCCCGGTCCAGCGGGTGGCCGCCGCGTGGCGTTCCGTGGACGTTGCGCTGCGCCGTGCCGGAACGCCACGACCCCCGGGGCGGTCGCCGGTCCGGTATGCCGACCATCTCGTCGAGGCGATGCAATCCGCCCTACGGGACCAGCCCGGAGGATCGACGGCCGGGCTCGAACAGCTCGAAGCTGTGCTGGGCGACGTCGGCCACCTGGCCCGGCTCGTGGAGCGCACTGGGTATGCGCCGGCACCGACGACGCTCGACGAGGCAGAGGGGGCCGAGCGGACGGCAGTCAGAGTCCGCCGGGGGTTACGCGGCCGGTCCGTCGCCGCATTGCGGGACCACGGCCCGTCCATCACAGAGACGAACTGGACTACCAGCGAGGTAGGCCGCTAACTCTCATTGCTCATCAACCTCGTCGAGGTGGTGACGCCGATCCGACAGAGTCGCACGTCGATGGACGAAGGAGCTGGACCACGCTCCCATCCGGACTCAGCTGTGTCAACTGTCGGCCACTCGGAACTCTGAGGTTCTTTCCAATCGAGTTGCTAAAGGCACGGATAATTTTTCCTGCGGCACCCAATTTGTGGTGTCACACAAGACGGATGCGACCGTTCACCCCGGTGAACCACAACGGCACAGCACGAGAGACGCCCCTGGGGTCGGCCGCCGTGGCCAAGATGTCGGCCGAGGAACTCGAGGGGGCACTCGAACACTTTTATCGAGTCAAAGCCGGAGCCGAAGCGGGGATCCTCGAGGTGCTGGGCGAGGTCCAGCGGCGAGAGTCCTTCCGCCGCGACGGCGCCACGTCGGCTGAGAAGTGGCAGGTGCAGCGCTTCGGCCAATCAGTGCCTTCGGCACGGGCCTATGACCACTTGGCAGAGCGAGCGTTGGACCTCCCCCACCTGACCGGGGCGCTCGGCCAAGGTGAGATCAGCTTCGACCAGATGAGGGCCCTGGTCGGCGTGGCCACGCCCGAGAACGACCACGAGCTCGCCCTTCGGGCCCGCAACTGCACGGTGCACGAGTTGAGCGCCTTGGCCCGGTCTCTGCGGAAAACCTCCGAGGCAAAGCCCAGGCGCGACCCTGAGGCCCGCTCGCTTCGCTTCAACGACTCCGTCCGCACCATGACGGTCCAGCTGCCCGAGACGGCCTATGCCGAGGCCAAGGCGTGCATCGAGGCCCTGGCCAAGAAGATGCCTGCCGACGGAGAGGCCACCTGGGACCAACGCCAGTGTGACGCCTTCTTAGCCATCCTCCGCGCCTGGCGAAGCGGCGGCGGGGCTCGCGGCGCAGGAGGCCCCAGTCCCTACTTCGTGGTGCTGCATGCGCCCTTGGCCGGGCTCATCGACGAGTCGGGCTTGGCGTCGGACCTCGTCGGCGACCTCGAGCAGGGCGGATTGATCGACATCGAGACGGTGCGGCGCGTGGCCTGTGACGCCACCATCGTCGTAGCTGTCGACGACGACGTTGGTCACACTATGTACGAGGGCCGGACCCGGCGCTACCCGACAGACGCCCAGCGGCGCGAGGTGTGGCGGCGGGACCGGTGTTGTCGATTCCCCGGCTGCACCAATGCCATTTGGGCCGACGTGCACCACATCAAGTGGTGGAAACGCGATCAGGGGCCGACGGACCTTCCCAACCTGTGTTTGCTGTGTACGCATCACCACGGTGTGCTGCACCGAAACGGATGGTCGATGTCGGGGAACGCCAACGAGGAGCTCACCGTCGTCGGTCCGACGGGTCGTGAGATGACATCGCGACCGTCGCCCATGTGGACCGCCGGGTCGACCTGAGGGGACATCGTCGGCTGGCGCCGCATTTGAGCAGTTGAGCCATGACCGCTCGCGCCCAGCCCGATCCGGAGGTGGATCGGCTACGCGTCAGCGTGCACGGCGCGAGCGCCGGCGACCGTCGCCGCCGCCTCCCGGGCGTGGTAGCTCGAGCGGGTGAGCGGCGACGCCTCGACGTGCGCCACGCCGACCGAGGGCGCCCGCCAGGCGTAAGCGGTCGAACTCCCCGGGCGCCCAGTACGCGCGCCACGGGGAGGTGGTCGCGGCTCGGCCGCAGGTACTGCCCGACGGTCACGATGGAGACGCCGACACCGCGCAGGTCGGCCATCGTGGCGACCACCTCGTCCTCGCGCTCGCCCAGCCCGACCATGAGGCCCGACTTGGTGACCAGGCCCGCCGCGGCCGCCCCGGCCAGCACGCCGAGGCTGCGCGCGTAGCCGGCCGAGGGCCGGACCGCCCGCTGCAGGCGGGCCACCGTCTCGATGTTGTGGTTCAGCACGTCGGGACGCGCCGCGAAGATCTCGTCGAGCGACGCCGCGTCGCCCCGGCAGTCCGAGATCAGGACCTCGACCGTCGTGCCGGGCGAGCGCTCCCGGATGGCCCCGATCGTGGCGGCCATCGCGCCGGCGCCGCCGTCGGCGAGGTCGTCGCGGGCGACGCAGGTGACGACGGCGTGGCCCAGGCCCATCCGCACCACCGCCTGCGCCACCCGGTCGGGCTCGTCGGGTGAGAGCGGCAGCGGGTGCCGCGTGTCGACCTGGCAGAAGCCGCAGGCCCGTGTGCAGCGCTCGCCGTTGATCATGAACGTCGCCGTGCCGTCGGCCCAGCACTCGTAGATGTTCGGGCACCCGGCCTCCTCGCACACCGTGACCAGGCCGAGGTCGTGGACGGTCGCGCCCAGCTGGCGGTAGCCCTTGCCGATGCGCACGGGCACCCGGACCCATGCCGGCTTGCGCTGCGCGATGTCGAGGCCGTCCTCGGGCGCCACGCCGGCCTGGCGCAGGCGGCGCAGCAGAGGGCCGCTCGCCGCCGCCGGCACCGTCGCCGACCGCTCGCCGCGGCCGGACCGGTCACGACGTCGGCGCGCTCGGCCTCGCCCGTCGCCGAACATGGCGGTCGGCCCGGGCCACGAAGGCGTCGATGACGTCGTCCATGGCCACGTCGATGCCCTCCGCCTCCAGCGACGTCACCCCGCGGTCGGCGATCCCGCACGGCACGATGTGGCCGAACATGGACGAGGTCGGTGGTCACGTTGAGGGCCACGCCGTGCAGCGGTGCGCCGGCGACCCGGCGCCCACCCGCAGGGTGCGCACGCCGATGGCGGCGATCTTGCGCGGGTGCCGGCCCGCCGGCGTCGACCCACACGCCTGGATACTCTTCCGTCGCGGCTGCGCCCGGGCAGGCCCAGGTCGGCGAGCGTCTCGATCACCAGCTCCTCCAGGCGGTGAACGTGCGCCGGCCCGGAGGACGGGTCGTCGGGCACCGTCACGATCGGGATACGCCACGAGCTGGCCGGGCCCGTGGTAGGTCACGTCGCCGCCGCGGTCGGTGCGCTCGAGCAGCGGCCCCGACGGAGGCCGGGTCGACCAGCACATGGCGCCCGTCGGCGTGTGCGCCGAGCGTGTAGGTGTGCGGGTGCTGCAGGAACAGGAGGTAGTCGTCGTCGGCCTCACGGGCCAGCGCGTGCTGCAGCGCCGTGGCCTCGTGGTACGGGACCGTCCCGAGCGAGCGGATCCGCAGCATCCGGGCCGACCTCAGAGCTCGGCGGCCCAGTCGCGGGTGCCGAGGAGCTCGGACGACCCGCGCCAGGAAGAGCGAGACGTAGGCGCCGTCGACGGCCCGGTGGTCCCAGCTGACGCCGAGGATGCCGGTCGAGTGGATGGCGATGGACTCGGAGCCGTCGGGCTGCGTCACCACGACGGGCGGCGGGCGATGCCGTCCGTGGCCAGGATGGCCACCTGGGGCTGGTTGATGATCGGCACGGTGAAGTAGGTGCCGAACGGGCCCGTCGTTGGTGATGGAGAAGGTGCCACCGGCGATGTCGTCCGCATTCAGCTGCCGGCCGCGTGCCCGCTCGGCGAGGTCACGGATGCGCCGGGCCACGCCGCGCAGGGTGACCTCCTCGGCCCGGTGGATCACCGGCACGATCAGGCCCTCGTGCGACAGGTCGATGGCGATGCCGAGGTTGACCTCGGAGTGGACGACGAGCGAGTCGTCGACCACCGACGCGTTGAGCAGCGGGAAGTCGCGCAGCGCCTCAACGGCGGCCCGGGCGACGAACGGCAGGTACGTGAGCGTGAAGCCCTCCTCCGCCTTGAAGCGATCGCCCCAGGCCGTGCGCACGCGCTCGACGGCCTCGAAGTCGACCTCGTTGGCGATGAACGCGTGCGGCGACGTCGCCTTGGACCGCACCATGTGCTCGGCCGTGCGGCGGCGCATGTTGGAGAACGGCACGACCTGGTCGCCGGCGCGTGCGGAACGGCGCCATGGAGACGGCCGGCGTGGGCGCGCACGCGGGCGGCGTGCAGGCGCGACTGGCGGCGGGAGACGTGGACGGAGGCGGAGCCGGGGCTGGCGGTGGCGGTCCGGAGCGGCGGGTGGGGGCGGTGGAGCGGCGGGTGGGGGCGGTGGCGGTGGCGCAGCCGGCGGTGGCGGCGGCGCAGCCGCCGTCGATCGGCGGGCATCGGCCGCCCGCAGCGCGTCGTCGCGGGTGATGCGCCCACCCGGCACCGGTGCCGATGACCTCGGACTCGTTGATGCCGTTCTCCGAGAGGATCCGGCGCACCACCGGCGACAGCAGCACTGGGCTCGCGCTCGGCCTGTGGCCGGGCGGCCGACGCCGACGGGGCGCGGGCGCCTCGGCCGCGGGAGCCGGTGGCGGCGGGGCCGGCACCGGCGGCGGTGGCGGTGGTGGAGGAGGTGGCGCGCGCCGGCGCGGCCGACGGTGACTCGGCGTCGGGCCGGCGCGGCGCCTCGGGCAGCGCCGCAGCGGTCGCGCCGTTGCCGCGCCGGCACCGTCGCCGATCACGGCGAGCTTCACGCCGACCTCGACCGTCTCGCCCTCGGGCACGAGGATCTCGGTAAGACGCCGGCCGCCGGCGAGGGCACCTCGGAGTCGACCTTGTCCGTCGAGACCTCGAAGAGCGGCTCGTCCCGCGCTCGACCTCGTCGCCGACCGCCTTCATCCAGCGGGTGATCGTGCCCTCGGTCACCGTCTCGCCGAGCTGCGGCATCATCACGTCAGCCAAGGTGGAGTCCCCTTCCGGTCAGCGCCAACATCGTCTCGCCGAACGTCTCGGACAGTGACGGGTGCGGCTGGATGAACTGGGCGACCTCGTCGGGGAACGCCTCCCAGTTGACGGCCAGGTAGCCGCCGCTCAGCTGCTCGGTGACCCACGGGCCGCACATGTGCACGCCGAGGATCCGCCCGGCCGTGCCGTCGGGCCGCTTCTCGGCCACGATCTTCACCAAGCCCTCGGTGTCGCCGATGATCTGCGCCCGGCTGTTCCCGCCGAAGGGGTCCTTCTTGGTCATGATGTCGAGGCCCGCCGCCTTGGCCTGCGCCTCGGTCATGCCGCAGAACGCCACCTCTGGATGGCAGTAGATCGCCCACGGCACCTTGCCGTTGTCGACCGGCACCACGGGCTCGCCCAGCATGCCCTTCACCGCCACGATCGCCTCGGCGAACCCGACGTGCGCCAGCTGCGGCGTCCCGGCCACGATGTCCCCGACCGCCCACACGCCGTCGACCCCGGTGCGCTGGTACTCGTCGGTCACGACGAAGCCGCGCTCGTTGATCTGGACGCCGACCCCGTCGGCCACCAACCCTTCGGTGCGGGGGCGTCGCCCCACCGACACGACGATCGCTTCGACGTCCCAGCGACTGCTCGCCCGCCTTGACCGTGGTGAAGGTGCCGTCCTCCGACGGGGTGTGCGACTCCACCGTGACCCCGGTCACGATGTCGATGCCGCGCTTCTTGAACGTGCGCCCCACGAGACGGACGATGTCGTCGTCGCACCCCATCAAGATGCTGTCGAGCGCCTCGAGGATGGTCACCTTGGAGCCCAGGTCGGCCAGGAGCGAGGCGAACTCGCACCCGACCACACCACCGCCGACGACGGCCACCGAGGCGGGGAGCTTCTTCAGGTCCAAGAACTCGTCGGAGGTCATCACCCAGCGGCCGTCGACCTCGAACCCGCGCAACACATGGGGCACCGATCCGGACGCCAGCACGACGTTGCGCCCCACCACCACGCGGCCGGCGTCCATCACCGTCGACCACCTCGACCTGGTGGTCCGCCTTGAGCGTCCCGGTCCCGATCAGCGTGGTCACCTTGCGCCCCTTGAGCAGGCCGGCCAGGCCCTTGAAGAGCTTGTCGACCACCGCGTTCTTGCGGTCCTGGCTCCGGGCGAAGTCGATCGTCACGCCGCTCACGTCGATGCCGAACTCCTTGGACCCCTCGATCGTCCGGTTCACGGCGGCCGTCTCCAGGAACTCCTTGGCCGGGATGCAGCCGCGGTGCAGGCAGGTGCCGCCCACCTTGTCCCGCTCGACGATGGCGACCGAGAGCCCGGCCGCCGCGCCGTAGAGCGCCGTGGCGTACCCGCCCGGGCCGCCACCGATCACGACGATGTCGAACTCTTCCTCGCCTGCCATCGCTTGTCCTCTTCCTCGTCCCAACGACGTCCGCCCGACGCGCTCGGGTCCCCCGAGAACTTCCCGATCGCACCGGCCCGAGTCGTGCTCTACCTCTACTCCGCGCGTGCTCCACGGCAGCCTACCGTTCGCCCCACCACCTTGAGCCAGCCCGCCGGGTCGGCGTTTCGCTACCGCCGCGTTCGCCCTCGGCCGGCCTGTCGGCCGCCGTCGTGGCCAACTCGTCCACACGGTCGTTCCAGCGGTCCCCCGAGTGGCCCTTGACCCAGCGGAAGCTGACGGGGACGTCAGGCGACAACGCCAGCGCAATGAGCGGTTCCCACAGGTCGCGGTTGGCCACCGGCTTGTTCTGGGAGTTCTTCCAGTTGCGCCGCTGCCAGCCCTGCCACCACCGGTCGGTGAAGCACTTGACCACGTAGGTCGAGTCGCTCACCACCTCGATGCCGACCGGCGCATCCGGCCCCAGCGCACGCAGCGCCTCGAGCGCGGCCGTGATCTCCATGCGCTGGTTGGTGGTGTGGGCGTCGGCCCCGCTGGCGTAGGGCCCGCCCGGCACGGCCCAGGCCCAGCCGCCCGGGCCGGGATTGCCGCGGCAGGCGCCGTCCGTGTACACGACGACCGTGACCGTTCTGGGCATGCCATGACAAATGTGTAACACCCGCGACCGGTGGTCATGGGACTCCCGTCCCGGCCGATACCGTGGGGCAGATGCTGTTCGACGGGATCAGCCACCAGGTCCCCGACACGGACCCGGGGGAGACGCGAGGAGTGGCTCGACTCCTTCGACGCCATCGTCGATGCCCGCGGCCGCGCCCGGGCCCGCTACCTCCTCATGAAGCTGCTGGAGCGGGCCCGCACCAAGCAGGTCGACTTCCCCGCCACCGTCTCCACGCCCTACGTCAACACCATCCCGGCCGACGCCGAACCCTGGTTCCCCGGGCGACGAGTACCAGGAGCGCCGCATCCGGGCCTACATCCGCTGGAACGCCGCCGCCATGGTCACCCGGGCCAACACGCGCACCGAGGGCATCGGCGGCCACCTCTCCACCTACGCCAGCTCGGCTGCGCTCTACGAGGTCGGCTTCAACCACTTCTTCCGCGGCAAGGCGGACGGCGGCTTCGGCGACCAGGTCTTCTTCCAGGGTCACGCCTCGCCCGGCATCTACGCCCGGGCCTACGTCGAGGGCCGGCTGACCGAGACCGAGCTCGACAACTTCCGCCACGAGGTCGGCGGCGACGGGCTGCCCAGCTACCCGCACCCGCGCACGCTGCCGCGACTTCTGGGAGTTCCCGACCGTGTCGATGGGGCTCGGGCCGATCTCGGCCATCTACCAGGCCCACATCAACCGGTACCTGCACCTGCGCCGCCTCGTCGACACCAGCGCCAGCCGCGTCTGGTGCTTCGTCGGCGACGGCGAGATGGACGAGCCCGAGTCGATCGGCGCGCTGGGCGTGGCCGGGCGCGAGCACCTCGACAACCTGATCTTCGTCGTGAACTGCAACCTGCAGCGGCTCGACGGCCCGGTGCGTGGCAACGGCAAGATCATCCAGGAGCTCGAGGCCGTCTTCCGCGGCGCCGGCTGGAACGTCATCAAGGTGATCTGGGGCTCGCGCTGGGACGCGCTGTTGGCCAAGGACGTCGACGGCGTCCTGCTCGACCGCATGAACACGACGCTCGACGGCGAGTACCAGAAGCTGGCCGTCGAGTCCGGCGCCTACATCCGCGAGCACTTCTTCGGCCCCGACCCCCGCCTGCGCAAGATGGTCGAGGACCTGAGCGACGACGAGCTGGTCTCGCTCCCCCGCGGCGGGCACGACTACCGCAAGCTCTACGCCGCCTACAAGCTGGCCACCGAGCAGCGTGGCGCGCCCGACCGTCATCTTGGCCAAGACGATCAAGGGGTGGACGCTCGGGCCCGAGATCGAGGCCCGCAACGCCACCCACCAGATCAAGAAGATGACCAAGGCGCAGCTGCGCACCCTGCGCGACCGCCTGTACCTGACCGACGACATCCCCGAGGACGGCGCTCGAGGGCGACCCGCCCTACATCCGCCCGGCCGAGGGCTCCGACGCCATGGAGTACCTGCGGGCCCGTGGGCGCGTGCCTCGCCGGGCCGCTGCCCGTCCGGGTCGTGCGGCCCGCGCCGCGCGCTGCGCCCCGACGCCAAGGTGTTCGAGGAGTTCGCCGCCGGTTCGGGCACCCAGTCGGTCTCGACCACGATGGTCTTCGCCCGCCTGCTGCGCAACCTCGTGCGCGACCCGACCGTCGGCTCGCTGGTCGCGCCCATCGTCTCGGACGAGGCCCGCACCTTCGGCCTCGAGCCGATCATCGCCGAGGCCAAGATCTACGCCCCCGACGGCCAGAACTACGTGCCGGTGGACGCCGACCTGCCCCTGCAACTACGCCGAGAGCTCGTCGGGCCAGGTGCTCCAGGAGGGCATCACCGAGGCGGGGGCGCTGGCCAGCGTTCATCGCGCTGGCCACGGCCTACGCCACGTGGGGTCAGCCCATGGTGCCGGTGTACCTCTTCTATTCGATGTTCGGCTTCCAGCGGGTCGGCGACCTGGCCTGGGCGCTCGGCGACATGCGCGGCCGCGGCATCCTGGCCGGCTGCACCGCCGGCCGCACCACCCTCATGGGTGAGGGGCTGCAGCACGACGACGGCCAGTCGCCGCTGCTGGCCTCGACCAACCCGGCCGCCATGGTCTACGACGCCTCGTTCGCCTACGAGGTGGCGGTGATCATGGAGGCGGCCATCACCGAGATGCTCGGCGCCGACCCCGAGGACCGCTTCTGGTACCTCACCCTCTACAACGAGACCTACCCCATGCCGGCGCTGCCCGAGGGCGAGGAGGGGGCCGCCATCCGCCGCGGCATCATCGACGGCGTCTACCGCTTCGCCGCCGCGCCCGACGATGCCGGGCGACCTCGCGGGCGTCACTGTGCTTCTCCGGACCGATGTGGAGCGTGGCCTCGGAGGCGCAGCGGCTGCTGGCCGAGCGCTACGGCGTCGCCGCCGACACCTGGGCCGTCACCTCGTGGACCCGCCTGCGCACCGACGCGCTCGAGGTGGAGCGGTGGAACCGCCTGCATCCCGAGGACGAGCCGCGCCGGGCCGCTGATCACCGAGGCGCTGGGCACGGGCCCCGACCCGGTGGTGGCCATCACCGACTACATGCGCTGCCGTGCCCGACCAGGTGTCGCGCTTCGTCGAGCGTCCCTACACGTCGCTCGGCACCGACGGCTTCGGCCGCTCCGACGCCCGGGACGCGCTGCGCTCGTACTTCGAGGTGGACGCCGCCCATCTCGTCGTCGCCGTGCTCCAGCAGCTCGCCGTGGGCGGGCGCGTCGGCCCCTCCGTGGTGGCGGCCGCCATCGCCGAGCTCGGCATCGAGCCCGCACCGGGTGGCGCCCTTCACGGTCTGAGCAGCGGCCACGAACGTCGGCCAGTGGCCTCTTCGGCACCCGCGGGCACGCGTAGATCGAGCGCGCGCTGCGTCGGGCGCCGAGCTCGATCGCCACGTCGAAGAAGGCGCAGCACTGCTTCTCGCGCTGGCCGAGCGAGGCGGCCGCCGTCGAGCGCGGCATCCGAGTCGTCGAGCGACGAGCCGCACCGAGGTGGCATCGGCTTCGACCGACACGACCGACGACGCCACCAGCGCCCGCCATTCGTCGACCCGCTCGGCCAGCTGCGCCGGCGTCGAGCGTGCAGGCGATGGGGACGGCGCTGCAGATCTGCCGCTCATCGCGTCCGCCAGCAGCAGTCGCGGGTGATCTCCATCTGGCCGAGGTGCTGGAACAGCTCTTCGAGGATGTGCAGCAGCACGGCACCCTTGCGCTCGTTGTAGGGCACCGGGTCGTCCGGGTCTGGCCGTACGTTGGCCGGCGCGGCCCATCGAGTCGTAGCCCGGACGATGTCCTCGCCGCCAGCCGGCGCGGGCCTCGCTCGGCCCGTCGCAGCAGCCGGCGCCACCTCCCCCGGCGCCGTGAACTCGGCCGCCCGGTCACGCTGAACTCGCGCGCTCGGCCACCGTCGCGCCGCCCCAGTACTCCATGACGCCGAGGCAGTGGGTCAGGATCACGAAGGGCGAGTTGGCGTCGCGGAAGCGGCGGCCGCCGGTTGGCCAGTCGTCGCCCGAGCTCCTCGACGATGCGGCACCATCGCGTCGAGGGCCAGGTCGACGAACCACAGGTAGTCCGCCGTCGGACGATCTCGACGCGCCCGGCGTCGCCGGCGTCAGTGGGCGACCCAGGCATCGGGGTCGGTCACCAGCTTCTGCACGTGGGCGGGAGCTTCCCGGAGATCACGTCGGTCAGGGTGACCTTCTCGAGCACCGAGCGCAGGCTGGCCCGCACGGCGACCCAGACCTGCTGGAGGTGCTCCGCCGCCCCGTCGTAGCTGGTGGCCTCGGGCCGGAAGCCGCGCACCTCGGCCAGCGGGCCGTCGAGGGCGCGGATCACGTCGGCGATGGTGATGGTGTCGGCGTCGCGGGCCAGGCGGTAGCCGCCCTCGGCGCCCCGCTGGCTGGCCACGATGCCGGCCCGGCGGAGGTCGGCCAGGATGGCCCCGAGGAAGCGGGGCGGCAGACCCTGCTCGCCCGCCAGGAACTCGGCGGTCTGGGGCGTGCCGGCGGCGGCCAGCGCCAGGAGGGCGCGGATGCCGTAGTCCACCTTGGCCGGGATGTGCATGGCGCGAGTCTGCCCGCGCCGCGGCCCGGGGGCACGTTCACTGCGCCGCGAGCGCCGTGACAAGATCTCCGCCATGGCACGCACGGCTCTCCACCTCGCCGGGGACCCCGAGGCGGACGCGGTCCTCAGCCGCGATCCCGCTCGCCCTGCTCATCGGGATGGTGCTCGACCAGCAGGTCACCATGGAGAAGGCCTTCTGGTCGCCCGCCGAGCTGGCCCGCCGGCTGGGCGGCTCGCTCGACGCGGCGTCCATCGCCGCCATGGATCCCGACGAGCTGGCCGCCGTCTTCAAGGAGCGCCCGGCGCTGCACCGCTACCCCGGGTCCATGGCGGGCCGGGTGCAGGAGGTCTGCCGGGCCGTGGCCGAGGAGTACGGCGGCCAGGCCGACGCCATCTGGAAGGGCGTGCGCAGCGGGGACGAGCTGGTCGACCGGCTGACCTCTTGCCGGGCTTCGGCGAGCAGAAGGCGAAGATCTTCGCCGCCCTGCTGGGCAAGCAGCTCGGCGTGCGCCCGGACGGCTGGCGCGCGGCCACCACGCCCTACGGCGACGTCGGCTCCTACCTGTCGGTGGCCGACATCACCGACCCCAGAGAGCCTGGCGCAAGGTCCGGACGACCAAGCAGGCCATGAAGGCCAAGGCGCGCGCCGACGCGTGAGCCGACGGCCCCGACCTCGTCGGGCCGCCGCCTCTACCTGTGCACGCCGGACCGCCCCGACCTGGCCGCCTTCGTCGCGGCGTGCATCGAGGGCGGGGTGGACGTCGTGCAGCTGCGCGACAAGGAGCTCGAGGCCCGGCCGCTGCTGGAACGGGCGCGCCTGGTGGCCGAGGTGTGCCGCGACCACGGCGTGCCCTTCGTGCTCAACGACCGGCCCGACCTGGCGCTCGAGCCGTCGGGGCCGACGGCGTCCACGTGGGCCAGGACGACGCCCCGGTCGCGCTGGCCCGACGCATCCTTGGGCCCGACGCCATCGTCGGCCTGTCCACCCACTGCGGCCGGAGGACCTGGCGGCTGCGGCCAGCGAGGACGTCACCTACATCTCGGCCGGGCCGGTCGAGGCGACGCCCGACCAAGCCCGGCCGGCCCGGGACCGGGCTCGACTACGTCAGTCTGGCCAGCGCACGCTCCACGTGTTCCCGTGTTCGTGACCGGCGGCGTGACGCCCGAGAAGATCCCCGCGCTGGCAGCCGCCGGTGTCCGCCATTTCGTGGTGGTGCGCTACCTGACCCAAGCCCCCGACGCCCGTCGCGCGGCCCGGGCCCTGCGCGACGCGATCGATCGAGCGTTGAGTAGCGGGCCGCCGGCGCCGTAACGGCGATCCGACCCGGGATGACCGGCCGGTCGTAGCCGATGCGTCGGCGACGTCGGCGCACCGGCTCCGCCGGGTCGGCGTGACCCGGCTCGCGTGACGAGACGGGCTCGGGGTCACCGAGCATGCGGACGTGGCGTGGTCGGGCCGGACGAGCGCCCGCGCCGCAGCGAGGTGCGCCTCCGTCGGGCACGTCGATGCGAGCCTGTCGTCGAGCAGCCCAGCAACCATGGCGACGATTGAACCCATACCGGCAGTACCGCACTGACCCACGTCCGATTAGTCGGCACGGAGGCGCCGAACATGACGCACGCGCCGAGCGGCTGGACGCGACGTGGCGCCGACACGTCGGCGCTTAGTGGCGGCGCTCCAGCCAGCCCACCAGGATGGCGATCACCCGGGGGTCGGCCCGCAGCCAGTGGCCCGGCGCCGAGCACGACGTGCAGCTCGGAGGGCCCGGTGGCCGCGTCGGCCAGCGCGCGGGCATCGGCCGACGGGGACGTCGGGGTCGTCGGAGCCGTGGACCAGAGGAGCGGCCGGCCCTTGAGCAGGGCGGCGTCCTCGGCCGGGTGCAGGACCGAGAGCTCCTTGGCCCACGCCTCGAGCGAGGCCGGGAAGCCCGGGCGTGCGTGATCACGCCGGTGCGCCGGCAGCGGGCCAGGAGGTCCTCGGGGTCGCGCCGCCAGCGGCGACGAGGTCGGCCGGCGTGCCCAGGCAGGCCACGCCGGCCACCCGCTCGTCCCGGGCGGCCAGGTGCAGGGCCAGCACCCCGCCGAAGCCGAAGCCCACGACGAGGCGCGGCGCGGTCTCGGGGATCTCGGTCTCGGCCAGGAAGGTCAGGTCGTCCAGCCAGCCCAGGGCCGAGAAGTCGCCCGCCGACTCGCCGGCGCCGCGCAGCGCGGCGGTGACGACGCGCCAGCCCGACTCGCGGGTGAGCCGGTCGGCCAGGGCGGGGTAGGTGAGCGGCGACGTCGGCGGCCGAGCCCTCGGGCCGCGGCAGGTCGTGGCAGAGCACGACGTGGCCGCGGACGGGCGCGCCCGGGGCTCGTGGCGCTGGCGTACGACGCACAGGTCGCCCGCCGGGCCGGGCCGGAGCCGGAATGGCCCCGGCACCTCAGATCCCGATGCGCTGTGCCAGCAGCTCGCGGTGGTAGGAGGGGTCGCCCAGGAGCAGCTCGGACGACTTGGCCCGCTTGAAGTACAGGTGGGCCGGGTGCTCCCAGGTGAAGCCGATGCCGCCGTGGATCTGGATGTTCTCCGCCGCGGCGTGGAAGTAGGCCTCCGAGCAGTACGACTTGGCCAGGCTGGCCACGACGGGCAGCTCGTCGGAGTCCTCGGCGGCGGCCCAGGCGGCGTAGTAGGCGGCCGACTTGGCCGACTCGACCTCGAGCAGCATGTCGGCGCACTTGTGCTTGATGGCCTGGAAGCTGCCGATGGGGCGCCCGAACTGGATGCGGGTCTTGGCGTACTCGACCGACGCGTCGAGCACGCGCTGCGCGCCGCCCACCTGCTCGGCGGCCAGCGCCACCGCGGCGAGGTCGAGCGTCTTGGACAGCCCGGGCTCGGCGCCGCCGTCGGTGCCGATCGAGCGCGGCCGGGCGTGCCGGAGAACTCGAGGCGCGCCTGCTTGCGCGTCTGGTCCATCGTCGGCAGCGGCGTGCGGGTCAGCCCGGCGGCGTCGCCCTGGACGGCGAAGAGCGACACGCCCGCCGCCGTGCGGGCCGCCACGATGATCAGGTTGGCCACGTGGCCGTCGATGCACGAACATCTTGTGGCCGTCGAGCACCCAGCCGTCGCCCTTCTGCGTCGGCCGTGCACTCGATCCCGCTGAAGTCCCACTTGCCGTTGTCCTCGGTGATGGCGAGGGTGGCGATCGTCTCGCCCGAGGCGATGCCGGGCAGGTAGCTCTTCTTGGCCTCGTCGTCGCCCGAGGTCAGCAGCGCGTTGGCGGCCAGCGCCACGGAGGAGAAGAACGGCGCGCACAGCAGCGCGGCGCCCATCTCCTCGAGCACGACGAGCAGCTCGACGTAGGTGAAGCCCGAGCCGCCGAACTCCTCGGGGATGGTCAGCGACTGCAGGCCCAGCTGGTCGGCCATCTGGCTCCACACCGCCGGGTCGTAGCCCTCGGTCGTGTCCATCAGCCGGCGCACCTCGGTCTCGGGCGACTTCTCGGCCAGGAACCGGCGGACCGACGGTGCGCAGCTCCTCCTGCTCGTCACTGAAGGCGAAATTCATGCCAGGGCTCCTCTGGTCCTCTGTTCCCCCCGGCAGCCCCGCCGGCGGTGTCGTCGCTTCGTTCAGCTGGGTGTCTACCAGACCGGGGCGCTCGGCGACCAGAACGCCCCGCGGCGCTGTGCCACGCTGGGGCCATGGGACAGCTGGAGAAGATCTGGAGCGACGCGGCGGCCGAGGTCCACCAGATCGTGGTGGGCCCGATGGACAACAACGTCTACATCCTCCGTTGCCGCCGGACGGGCGACGCCATGCTCATCGACGCCGCCAACGAGCACGAGGCGCTGCTCGAGATCTGCCAGCGACCTGGGCGTGAGCCAGGTGGTCGAGACGCACGGGCACTGGGACCACATCCAGGCCGTGCCCGCCGTGCGCGACGCCGGCATCTCGGTGGCCGTGACCAGCGCCGACGCGGGCATGCTGCCCGAGCTACGACCTCATCCTCGACGACGACGAGACGCTCAGCGTGGGCGACCTGCGCATCACGACCCTGGCCACCCCGGGCCACACCCCCGGCTCCATCTGCTTCGCCGTCGAGGGCACCAACCTCCTCTTCACCGGCGACACCCTCTTCCCCGGCGGCCCGGGCAACACGTCGTTCGAGGGCGGCGACTTCGCCACCATCATCACGTCCATCGACCGCCGCATCTTCGCCCGCTTCGACCCCGACACCCTGGTCCTGCCCGGCCACGGCGCCGCCACCACGGTGGGCAACGAGTCCCCCCACCTGCAGGAATGGGTCGACCGGGGCTGGTGAGGGCCGCCTGGCCGACGGGTCCGGCGGCGCCGGGCCGGCCGGCCTGTCCGGAAAACCTGACCAAAAAGGTAAGCTTTTAGGAATGGCGAGCCCACGCCGCCGCTGCTCGAGATCCGGGACCTGCACGTGTCCGCCGAGGACGGCGCCATCCTGCGCGGCGTCGACCTGGCCGTCGGGGCCGGCGAGGTCCACGCGCTGATGGGGCCCAACGGCGCCGGGCAAGTCCACGCTGGCCGGTGCGCTGCTGGGCCACCCCGCCTACACGGGTGACCGCAGGGAGCATCCTGCTCAACGGCGAGGACGTGACCGGCTGGCCCACCGACGTGCGGGCCAAGGCCGGCCTCTTCCTGGCCTTCCAGTACCCCGAGTCGATCGAGGGCGTGTCGGTGACCCAGTTCCTGCGCCAGGCCATGGCGGCCCGCAAGGGCGACGAGGTCTCGGTGCTCGAGGTGCGCGTGCTCATGACCGAGTGGATGGAGCGCCTCGGCATGGACACGTCCTTCGCCAGCCGCCACCTGAACCAGGGCTTCAGCGGCGGCGAGAAGAAGCGCAACGAGATCCTGCAGATGGCGCTGCTCGAGCCGCTCGTGGCCGTGCTCGACGAGACCGACTCGGGCCTCGACATCGACGCGCTGCGTGTCGTCGGCCGCGGCGTGCGCGCCGTGCGCGAGG
The DNA here is from genome assembly GCA_963807775.1 of uncultured Acidimicrobiaceae bacterium. GTDB lineage: Bacteria > Actinomycetota > Acidimicrobiia > Acidimicrobiales > RAAP-2 > Bog-473. Next base: position 547,454 of record CAWECY010000003.1, read on the forward strand.
CGCGGCCCGAGCTCGGCGTGCTGGCCATCACCCACTACGAGCGCCTGCTCGAGGAGCTGGTGCCCGACGTCGTGCACATCCTCGTCGACGGGCGCGTCGTGGCCAGCGGCGGCCCCGAGCTGGCCGCACCAGGTCGAGGCCGACGGGCTACGAGGCGTGGCGATGACGCGACCGCCGGCACCGACGGCGCGCGCCGGCGCCGCTCAACACCGAGGCGCTGCGCAAGGACTTCCCGCTGCTGACGCGCACGGTGAACGGGCGGCCCGATCGTCTACCTCGACTCGGCCTCCTCCGCGCTGCAGCCCCAGCGGTCATCAACGCCATGACGCGCTACTACGAGACCACGCACGCCAACGTGCACCGCGGCGTCTACGCCACCGCCGAGGAGGCCACCGCCCTCTACGAGCGGGCCCGGGTGGTGGCGGGCCGCTTCATCGGCGCGCCGGACCCGGCGCACGAGGTCGTCTTCACCAAGAACACGACCGAGTCGCTCAACCTGGTGGCGCACATCCTGGGGCCGGGCCAACCTGCGCGCCGGGCGACGCCGTGCTGCTCACCGAGATGGAGCACCACGCCAACATCGTCCCGTGGATGATCCTCTCCGAGGAGCTCGGCGGGCTCGACCTGCGCTACATCCCGATCGACGGCGACGGGCGGCTCGTGCTCGACGACCTCGACCGCCTGGTCGACGGCGTCAAGGTCGTCGGGGTGTCGCGCCATGTCCAACGTGCTCGGCACCATCAACCCGGTGCGCGGAGATCGCCGACGGCGGCGCACGCGCGCCGGCGCGCGTCGTGGTGGCCGACGGCGCGCAGCTGGTGCCGCACGCCCCGGTCGACGTGACGCGAGCTGGGCGTCGACTTCATCGCCTTCTCGGGCCACAAGATGATGGGGCCGACCGGCATCGGCGTGCTGTGGGGCCGGGCCGAGCTGCTCGACGTCGATGGCGCCCGTTCCTCGGCGGCGGCGGCATGATCCTCGACGTGAAGCTCGACTCCTTCCGGCCGGCGCCGCCGCCGGCCCGCTTCGAGGCGGGCACGCCGCCCATCGCCGAGGCGGTCGGGTCTCACCGCGGCCATCGGGTACCTGGGCGACATCGGCATGGACCGCATCCGGGCCCACGAGCTGGCGCTGACCAACCACGCCCTGGCCCGCCTGGACGAGAAGCTCGGGCTCCGACTGCCGGGTCTTCGGGCCGCCGGCGGGCGCCGACCGGGGCGGCGTGCTCTCCATCGGCCTACCGGGACGTGCACGCGCACGACCTGGCCCAGGTGCTCGACCAGTTCGGCGTGTGCGTGCGGCCGGGCCACCACTGCGCCAAGCCGCTGATGCGCAAGCTGGGCGTCCAGGCCACGGCCCGGGCCTCGTTGTCCCTGTTCAGCGACGAGCACGACATCGAGGTGCTGATCGAGGGATTGGTCGAAGCCGGTAGATTGTTCGGCTGATGGCCGACCTCGAAGAGCTGTACCGCGAGATCATCCTCGACCACTACCGCTCGCCCCGGAACCGCGGCGAGCTCGAGTCGCCGCCGGCCCACCGGGTCGAGGGCTTCAACCCGCTGTGCGGCGACGAGGTCGTGGTCTCCATGGTCGTCGAGGACGGCACGCTGGCCGACCTGAAGATCGGCGGCTCGGGCTGCTCCATCAGCCAGTCCTCGGCCTCGCTGATGTCGGCGGCCGTCAAGGGCAAGCCGGTCGACGAGGTGCGCCAGCTGATCAGCACCTTCAAGGGGATGATGTCGATCCACGAGGCCTCGCTCGAGCACGACGCGACGAGCCGACGGCAACGGCGCCGAGGCGTCGAGGGCGAGCCCGAGGAGATCGACCTCGAGAAGCTCGGCGAGCTGGCGGCGCTCCAGGGCGTGGTGAAGTTCCCGGTGCGCATCAAGTGCGCCACCTCGAGCTGGAACGCGCTGGCCCAGGGGCTCGACGAGGTGGCGGCCGAGGCGTCCTAGGCTGGCCGCGGGCTCGGCGGCTGCTAGCGGCTAGCGGCTAGCTGGGCTGCAGGGGTCGGGTTGAACGACGGCGGCGGCCGTCGTCGTGGTGGTGGCGGCCGGGGTGGCTCGCCGGCGAGCCGGGCTCGTGGCGAGTGGCTCGGACGCCGCCGTCGTCGGCGTGACGGTCGGCGGCGGCTGGGGCACCCCGTTGGCGTCGGGCGGCGGGTTGGTCGGCGTGACCAGGCTGGAGCCGAAGATGTTGACCAGCATCTGCTGGGCCGCCGGCTGGTCGACCGTGAGCACGTCGCCCAGGTCGCCGAAGCCGTTGGCCGCCTCCGTGGGCAGCGTCTGGGCCTGCAGGTTGGCCGGGTTGAAGGAGTGGTAGGTCGAGGGCCAGGCCGATCAGCTCGTTGAAGCCGAACCCGTCGTCGATGGTGATGCCCTCGTGGATGGACCCGATGAAGGCGTTGACCGTCAGCGGGTTGACCTTCGACTTGGCGGCGGTCGATCAGCGGCCTTGATGAAGGCGTCCTGGCGCTGGATCCGCCCGAAGTCGCTGGTCGGGTCGTACTGCCAGTAGCCGTCGGCGTAGTACTCGTAGTGCCGGGCCCGGGCCACCGCCAGCGCCTGGGTGCCGTTGAGCAGCTGGCAGCCCGGTGTCGTGATGTCGAGGCCCGAGTAGGCGTCCTTGGCCGGGTAGGGGAAGTCGAGGTAGATGCCGCCCAGCGCGTTGACCGCGTCCTGGAAGCCGGAGAAGTCGACCTGGACGACGTGGTTGATCGGGATGCCGAAGTTGGCCGTGATGGTCTTCACCAGCTGGTTGGCGCCCGAGTTGTACGAGGAGTTGATGCGGTTGTAGGTGCCGAACTGCTAGCTGTCCGGCGGCAGCATGGACACCACGGTGTCGCGGGGGATGGAGACGATCTGGATCTGCTTGGTCGACGGCGTCACCCGCCACAGCTGCACGACGTCGCTGCGCTGCCCGGTGACCACCGAGGCCGACCCGAACGCCTGGCGCCTGCGCCGGTCTCGCCGACGCGGGAGTCGGAGCCGATGACCAGGATGGTGAACGGTGCGCCGCTCTGGCCGCCGCCACCTCGTCGCGATGTGGACCTTGTTGATCTGGTCGTAGCGGTACCAGAGGTAGGCGTAGCCGCCGCCGACGGCGGCCGCCAACGAGCACGATCACGCTGAGCGAGCGCCACCACCGTCTTCTTGGCCGCGCTCCACTTCGGCTTGCCGCTGCGGCGCACCCGCTCGTCGCGGCCTGGCCTCTGTCGGCGGCGTCGATGCGCGCGCCGAGCGACCGCAGCCCCGACTCGTTGGCCACGCTTCCTCGGTGCCGGGCCCGCCGCGCATCTGGCGGCCGAGGGCGGCCAGGCCCTCTTGGTTCGCGGACTTGCCGCGCCGTCCTGCGGGAGGAGCGACCCGACCCGTCGCCCGGCGGACGACCGTTCGCCATGACGGACCACGGTACCAAGCGCCACCGCGAAATTGGGGCAGGCGAGCGCTGTGACGAGTTGCTCGCGGTGCGTCTCGCGGTGCTGCGGGTCTGTTACGGATCCTCCTTGTAGCCGGCGTAGCCGGTCTGCTCGAGCTGCAGCGCCAGGGCTGCATCGCCCGTCGCAACGATGCGCCCGTCCACCATGACGTGCACCAGGTCGGCCTCGAGCTGCACCAGGAAGCGGTTGAAGTGCGTGATGGCGAGGATGCCCGACGCCCCACTCGGTCGTGGCGCGCTGCAGCCGGCGCGCCACCTCGCCCAGCGCGTCGACGTCGAGGCCCGAGTCGACCTCGTCGAGGATGCAGATGGCCGGGCGCAGCACGCCGAGCTGCACCATCTCGGTGCGCTTGCGCTCGCCGCCCGAGAGGTCGACGTTGAGGGCGCGGCTGAGGAGCTCGGCGTCGAGGCCGACCGCCTTGGCCTCGTCGGCCATGCGGTCGTCCGAGCGACGCGCGTCGCCGTCCGCGTCCGGCCTCGGCCGCGGCGGCGAGCAGCGACGTGCAGGCCGACGCCGGGCACCTCGACCGGGTGCTGCAGCGCGAGGAACAGCCCGGCACGGCGCCCGCTGCCAGGCCGGCAGCCCGGTCAGCTCCTGCCCGTCCATGCGTGATGCTGCCCGCGGTCACCTCGGTGCCCGGTCGGCCCATCAGCGCGTGGGCCAGCGTGCTCTTGCCCGAGCCGTTGGGGCCCATGATCACGTGCACCTCGCCGCTCGCGCACCGTGAGGTCGATGCCGTGCAGCACCTCCCGGCCGCCGGCCGAGGCGTGCAGGCCCTCGACCTCGAGGACGTGCTGCGTGCCGTCCACGCGTGCGTCACGGCAGCACCACCGAGACGGTGCCGTCGGCGACCTCGACGTCGTAGACGGCGACAGGCTGGGTCGCCGGCAGCGAGCAGGGCTCACCGGTCAGCAGGTCGAACGTGCTGCCGTGCCGCGGGCACTCGATCTGGCACTCGTCGGCCCAGACCTCGCCCTCGGCCAGCGAGTAGTCCTCGTGGCTGCACTCGTCGTCGATGGCGTGGAACTCGTCGCCGATGCGCACCAGGGCGATGCGACGGCCCGCCACGTCGAAACGCCGCGCCTCGCCGGAAGCCAGCTCGTCGGTCTGGCACAGCGCCACGGTCTCAGACACCGGCGAGCCCACCTGCCGGCCGCGCCAATGCGACATCGAGGCGGTCGTGCACCTCGCCGCTGCGAGCAGCGCGGTCACCTCGGGAACGGGCCCCCGGTCGATGATGGCGTCGAAGAAGCCGCGCACGATCAGCCCCTCGGCCACCTCGGGCGCCACGCCCCGCGACTCGATGTAGTAGCGCTGGTCCTCGTCGATCGGCCCCACCGTCGACGCGTGGGAGCACTTCACGTCGTTCTCGAGGATGTCGAGGTTGGGCACCGAGTCGGCGTGGGCACCCTCGTCGAGGACCAGGTTGTGGTTGGTCTGGCGGGCGTCGGTGCGCACCGCGCCCCGGTGGACCCGGATGAGGCCGCTGTAGACCGAGCGCGACGGCCCGGCCACCGCCCCCTGGCACAGCAGCTCGCTCGTCGTCCGGGGCGCCGCGTGGTCCTGCAGCGTCCGGATGTCGTGCACCTGGGTCCCGTCGCCGAGGTAGGTGGAGAGGATCTCGCTGCGGGCGTCCCGCCCGTCGACCGACGACGTCGGCCCGGATGCGGTCGTAGGACGGCGCCCAGCCCGACGGTGAAGGTGCGCAGCGACGACGCTCCACCGCCGCGGGCGGCCAGCCGGGCGATGGACCAGGCGGCGTCGCGCAGGATCTGGAGCGACACGTACGAGACGCGACGCGCCCTCGGCGGCGGACAGCTCGGTGACCGGCACGACCAGCGAGCGCGCCGCAGCCGTCGGCGCCCGGCGAACACCTCGACCACCGACACCGTCGCCCCCTCGCCGGCGCGGACACACGGTGCGGGGGAAGATCGCCGGCCCCGGCGTCGCACCAGTGGACGACGAGGATCGGGTCGATCCACGGTCGTACCCGGCCGGCACGTCGACGAACACGGCGTCGGAGAGGAACGCGTCGTTCAGGCGCACCAGCGCGTCGCCGCCGCGCTGCACCGAGCCCAGCATGTCGGCCGCCGCCATCGACCGCATCGGCCGTCTCCGAGGGCGAAGGCCGACGCTGGCACCGCCGGCGCGAACGTCACCGGTTGCCCGTTGTGCACCAGCACGGTTCCGGCGGTGGACCCGAGCTCGTCGCGTCAGCACGGCCAGCAGCTCGCTCGGCGCCGGCGCCGGGGCCGTCCCGTTCGAGGGGGCCGGGGCGAACTCGTCGAGGACGAGCTCGTCGATCGGCGTGTAGCGCCAGACCTCCTCGCTCTCCGAGGGCAGCGGCGTCGACGCGAAGGCCTCGTAGCCGGCGGCCCGCCGGTCACGCAGCCAACCGGGTCCGGCCAGGCTGGCGGAAGCTTCGGCGCTGAACGTGTGCAGGGTGGGACCTCTTTCGGATGCGCGTCCAGAATGCGAACGCGGCCCATGCACTCTACTGGCCCACCACAAGCGTCCCCACCAGGGGGTTAGCCTGCACGGCATGGGAAGATCGCAGATTTTGAATCGCCGGTATTGAGCATCGAGCAGGACGAGGCGGTGGCCACGGTGTGGCTCGACCGCCCCGAGGCGCGCAATGCCATGGGCCTGGACCTGTGGCGCGACCTGCCCCTGGCCATGGAGGCGCTGAGCGCCGACGACGAGGTCCGGGTGATCGTGATCGCCGCCAAGGGTCCACACTTCTCTGTCGGTCTGGACCTCAAGGCCATGGGCAGCATGCTGAGCGGCGACGGCAGCGAGAACCGAGGCGAGGCGTCGTCGTCGCCTTCCATGGCCGCCCGGGCCCGGGCGGGACGCCGCGAGGTGCTGCGCCTGCAGAGCTCCATCACCGCGGTGGCGGACTGTCCCAAGCCGGTGGTCGCCGCCGTGCACGGGTACTGCATCGGTGGCGGCGTGGACCTGATCGCCGCCTGCGACATCCGCCTGGCGTCGGCCGACGCCGTCTTCTCGGTGCGGGAGGCGAAGATGGCCATCGTGGCCGACCTGGGTAGCCTGCAGCGGCTACCCGCCATCATCAACGCCGGCCACGTTGCCGAGTTGGCCTACACGGCCAAGGACATCACCGCCGAGCGGGCCAAGGAGATCGGCCTGGTGAACGACGTGGCCGGCGACGCCGACGGTGTACTCAAAGCGGCCCGGGCGCTGGCGGCGGAGATCGCGGCCAACTCGCCTCTGGCCGTGCAGGGCACCAAGGCCGTACTCGCGGCCAACGAGGGACGGACGGTGGCGCAGGGCCTCGAGTACGTGGCCACCTGGAACGCCGGCCAGCTGGCGTCCACGACCTCACCGAGGCCGTCACGGCCTTCATGGAGAAGCGCAGCCGAAGTTCACCGGACGCTAGGCAGCTTTAGCCGCGCTACAGGTGGCGGAACTCGTCGGCGTGGCGCACGCGCCCCTCGTTGCGGGTGAAGAGCACGTCGTTGTACCCCTGCCCGGGGCCGACCATCTCGAAGGTCAATGGAGGCACGTACGAGAGGTACAGCGCGCGGCGACCTGATGCGTGTGGGTCCTTCGGCGGCGGCGCCGCGTGCAGTGTGTGACCGAAGTGCACGGTGACGTCACCCGGCTCGGTGGTGAGCGCCACGACGGAGTGTCGCTCAGCCTCGTCGACGGTCGGCAACCGAGAAGTTCCACGGTGCGAGCCAGGGATCATCCGTAGCTGCCCCGTGTCGTCGGTGGCCGGGTCGAGCTGAATCCCCACGTTGAGCATGGGGCACTTCACCGGATGGCCACCCATGCCGCAGTCGCGGTGCCACGGGAGGTCGGCCAGGCCACCGTCGGCCCCGGGTACCTTGATCACGACACTGTTCCCGTCCAGGCGGTCCTGGGCATCTCGCAGTTCGCGACCCCCCAGTGCGGCGATCTCGACGAACCGCGGGTCGGCACCCAGCGCGGCGATACGGGGAGACCCGTGGTTGAGGTAGTTCACCCGATTGCAGACCTCGCGCCCATCGACCGTCGTCCACCACGATCGGCGGTCGTCGGGTCGTGCCTGACCGAGTGCGTCACCGACGTCGGACGCCAGTGCCTGGATCTCCGACGCGTCGAGAACTCCCCGCAGATGCACGAAGCCGACCTGCTGGAGGAACTCCCGTATCCGCGCCGCAGGTTCGTCGAGCGTGAAGGTCTGGGCCATATCGACCTGGCATCCGGCGTCGTCCCGAATCGGGGCCGGATGGTCGAGGTCGAAGAGCGCTTGATCGCTCAAGACGACCCGCAACGGCGGCTCCCAGCGGGCCAGCTGGCCGAAGCTTCCCTTCCTGAACGTCAGCTCGTCGGCGTAGAGGAGCGCGAAACACGTCTTGAGCTCCCAGACGAACGCACACCACGCGTCGGGCGAGACCTCGACCACGGTGTGCGCGTCACCGACGCCGGGCTGGACCGAGAACGTCCTTCCCTCCGGTACGTAGGTGTAGCCCCGGCCGTCCGAGAGCTGGAACCCCAAGGGGCCGGAGGACCTCGGCATCGGCATCGGAAACGACGGCGCCCCGCCCTTCGAGGAGCGCCGGCAGCTGCTCCAGGTGGAACCAGTCGAAGTCAATGGAGCCGAATCGCTCCGGCGCGTGGCCCAGGGATGTCATCTCATCGAGTCGACTTGGTGACTCAGCGCTTGCGCCGCCACCAGCGGTTGGACTGCCGCTCCTTACGGGCGTCCTCGGCCCGTACCTGTTCGAGGATGTCGGGAGCGACCTCGTTGACGATGTCCTCGGCCGAGCCCAGGAGCTCGGCGACGTCCTCTCCGCCCGCGCCGGGCTCGTCTTCGATGGCGGGCTCGACCAGGCTCCCGTGCACCCACCCCACGTCGGCCATGCGGCGGTGGTACGAGGGGCAGTTCTCCGGGCAGCGCCACGGGGCCTCGGGCGCCAGGTCGAGGACGCAGAACCGCGCCGCCTCGCCCGAGGCATAGGTCCGGCTCTGGAAGTGGATGCACTCCTCGCGCATCGGCATGGTTCTATGGTGCCACGCAGCAGGAGGGGTTGCGGCCGGGCTAGCCGACCGAACCCTCCATCTGCAGCTCAATCAGGCGGCTCCACTCGACGGCGTACTCCATCGGGAGCGTCCGGGTCACTGGCTCAATGAAGCCGTTGACGATCATGCCCATGGCCTGGCTCTCGGAGAGACCCCGGCTCATCAGGTAGAAGAGCTGGTCGTCACTCACCTTGGAGACGCTGGCCTCGTGGCCGATGCGGGCGTCGCGCTCGCCCACCTCCATGTAGGGCTTGGTCTCGGAGACCGACTCGTCGTCGAGCAGCAGGGCGTCGCAGCGCACGAAGGACTTGGCCCCGTAGGCCTTGGGGTCGACGTGGACCTTGCCCCGGTAGGTCGTGTTGCCACCGTCCTTGGAGATCGACTTCGAGACGATGGTCGACGTGGTCTCCGGGGCGACGTGGATCATCTTGGCGCCGGTGTCCTGGTGCTGGCCGGCGCCGGCGTAGGCGACGGAGAGCACCTCGCCGCTCGCCTTGGGGCCCATGAGGTACACGGAGGGGTACTTCATCGTCAGCCGCGAGCCGATGTTGCCGTCGATCCACTCGACGTGCGCCTCGGCCTCGGCCCGGGCCCGCTTGGTCACCAGGTTGAAGACGTTGGTCGACCAGTTCTGGACGGTGGTGTACGTGATGCGCGCGCCCTGCAGCGCGACCAGCTCAACGACGGCCGAGTGCAGCGAGTCGGTCGAGTACACCGGCGCCGAGCAGCCCTCGATGTAGTGCACCTGTGCGCCCTCGTCCGCGATGATGAGCGTGCGCTCGAACTGGCCCAAGTTCTCCGCGTTGATGCGGAAGTAGGCCTGCAGCGGCATGTCCACCTTCACGCCCGGCGGCACGTAGATGAACGAGCCGCCCGACCAGACGGCCGAGTTCAACGCGGCGAATTTGTTGTCGTTGGGCGGGATGATCTTGCCGAACCACTTGCGTACGAGGTCGGGGTACTCGCGGACGGCGGTGTCCATGTCGCAGAAGAAGACGCCTTGGGCCTCGAGGTCCTCGCGGTTGCGGTGGAAGACGACTTCCGACTCGTACTGTGCGGTGACGCCGGACAGGTACTTGCGCTCGGCCTCAGGGATCCCGAGCTTCTCGTACGTGCTCTTGATGGCGTCGGGCAGGTCTTCCCACTTGTCCACCTGCCCGCCGGTGGGCTTGATGTAGTAGTAGATGTTGTCGAAGTCCAGGTTCGGCATCTGCGTGGCGAACCAGGGCGCCATCGGCTTGCGCTCGAAGTGCTTGAGCGCGCGCAGCCGGAAGTCCCGCATCCAGTCGGGCTCGCCCTTCATCTCGGACATTTCGCGCACGATGGACTCGTTCAGCCCCTTCTTGGGCTTGAAGACGTAGTCCTCTTCGTCGCTCCATCCGAGCTGATAGCGACCGAGGTCGAGATCCGTTGTCGCCATGGCGCTCCTGAGATCGCCCCTGAGGGAGGGAATGGGGAATTTCCCCTATGGAGATAGTAACAACTACCCCGGCCTGCCGAAACGCCGTGACCAGGCCACCTCCGTGTGGCCAGGCGTGGCAGGCTCTCGCCCATGGCCACCCCTCCACAGGCCCCCCAGCGCCCCCACCTGCTCGTCGCCCACGGGGACGAGCGGCAGGACCCCTGGTTCTGGCTCCGCGACCGCGAGGACCCCGAGGTCCTGGCCTACCTGCAAGCCGAGAACTCCTACACCGACGAGGTCCTCGCCCCCCTTTCCGCGCTGCGTGACCACCTCTTCGAGGAGATGAAAGCGCGCATCAAGGAGACGGACATGTCGGTCCCGGCCCGCCGGGGGCCGTGGTGGTACTACACGCGCACCGAGGAGGGCAAGGACTACGCCATCCACTGCCGCCGCCCTGCCCGGGGCCCCGATGAGCTCCCGCCGGCGGGCGAGCCCGGCGACGAGGAGCAGATCCTCCTGGACGAGAACGCGCTGGCCGCCGGCTCCGAGTACTTCGCAGTCGGTAGCGCCGCCGTCAGCCATGACCACCTCTGGCTGGCCTACGCCACGGACCGGGCCGGGGACGAGAAGTACGAGCTGCGCTTCAAGCCGCTCGACGCCGAGACTTCGCCCGCCATCGCGGCCGAGGTGGTGCCCGAGGTCAGTTACGGCCTGGCCTGGTCGACCGCCGGGGACTACGTCTTCTACGTCCGCCTCGACGAGGCCCTGCGCCCGTACCGGCTCTGGCGCCACCACCTGAGCAGTGACCCGGCCGAGGACGTGCTGGTCTTCGAAGAGCCGGACCGCCGCTTCTCCCTGGGCACGGGCTCGACCCGCGACGACGCCTTCGTGCTCATCGGTCTGCACAGCACCAACACCACCGAGTGGCTGGCGCTCCCGTCCGACCGACCCCTCTCCGCCCCGACCGTTGTCATGCCGCGACGCGAAGGCGTCGAGTACGCCGTGGACCACCTCACACCGGCCGCCGGCGGTCCAGGCTGGTTCGTCGCCCTGACCAACGAGGACGCCCAGGACTTCCGCGTGCTGGCCGCTCCCGACACGGCGCTCGGGTCGACCACCACCTGGCGCCAGGTGGTCCCCCACCGCCCCGGTGTGCGCGTCGAGGACGCCGACGCCTTCGCCCGGGTCCTCGTGCTGAGCGAGCGCACCGACGCCCAGACCCAGGTGCGGGTCATCCCCCTGGCCACCGGGACCGGCGATCCGTTCGGCTCCGACCCGCTGGGGGGCGCCTGGGTCGTGCCCTCCATCGACAGCCCGTCGTCCACCTGGCTCGGCCCCAACCCCGAGCCGGACGCGCCCACTCTGCGCATCGGCCGCACTTCTATGGTCACGCCGTCGAGCGTCCTACAGATCGGGCTGGCCGACCGCGGCGAGACGCTGCTCAAGCAAGAACCGGTCCTGGGCGACTTCGACCCCGGTCACTACATCACCTACCGCGAATGGGCCACGGCGCCCGACGGGACGCAGGTGCCGATCTCCGTCGTCCATCGCAAGGGACTCGACCTCCCCGCCCCAGGCGTGCTCTACGGCTACGGGGCGTATGAGGTCTCCATCGACCCCTCCTTCTCGCACCATCGCCTGTCGCTGCTCGATCGCGGCATCGTCTTCGCCATCGCGCACGTACGTGGCGGGGGTGAGATGGGACGCGCCTGGTACGAGGACGGCCGCATGGAGCACAAGGCCAACACCTTCAGTGACTTCATCGCCTGCGCGCACCATTTGGTGGACCAAGGCATGACGCGGGACGGCGCGTTGGCCGGTCGCGGCGGATCCGCCGGCGGCCTACTCATCGGGGCCGTGGCCAATCAGGCCCCTGAGCGCTTCCGCGCCCTCGTGGCCGAGGTTCCCTTCGTCGACTGCGTGACCACCATGCTCGACGACACGCTCCCCCTCACCGTCGGCGAGTGGGAGGAGTGGGGCAACCCGGTCGCAGACGAGTCGGCGTACTCGCGCATGCTGAGCTATTCGCCCTACGACAACGTGTCGGCCAGTGATGCCGACGGCATGCCCCGCACCTACCCCGATCTCTTCGTCACGTCGGGTCTGAACGACCCGCGGGTCTCCTACTGGGAGCCGGCCAAGTGGGTGGCCAAGCTGCGGGCCACCACGCCGACGACCAGGGTGGTCCTGCGTACCGAGCTTGGTGCCGGCCACGGCGGCCCCTCCGGGCGCTACGACTCCTGGAAGGAGGAGGCGACCGTCTTTGCCTTTCTGCTCGACGCGTTGGGCCTGGTCAGTGGCGGTGCCACCGCCGCCACGGCCAGCTAGCTCAGCCGGTCGGCCCCGATCCCGAGGAGCCGGTCGGCCCCGCCGTCCCGCCGGTACCGGTCGCCGAACCGGGCGTCAGGAAGGTCAGCGTGAAGGGCGCCTGGAATCCGAAGGGCAGCGACACCGCGGCGCCGTTCACCGTTGCCGCGAACGCGGCGGGCGCGCCGGCGATCACGGTCACCGGGCCGGTGGCCGACACCGTGTGCGACTGACCCGAGAAGAGTGTGCCCGTGAACAGCGTCGTGCCCGCCGACGTCGTGGCGTCGACCCAACATTCACCGTTGGACGCCGAGAGCACCAGCGAGAAACTGCCCGACGCCACCTGATAGGTGGCCGAGTGCACCGACGTCGCCTTGGGTGATGACACGGCCGGCGGCGTGGTGGTCGTGGTCGTGGCCGTGGCCGTGGCCTTCTTCGCGTGGTGCGTGTGCACCGGTTTGGATGACGGGGTGCTCACCTGCGTCGTGCTCGCGCCGGCCGCCTTCGGGTGATGAGGAGGCGTCGTCGTGTGCAACCCGGTCACGATGAGGATGACGATCAGAACTAGTACGACCCCGACGGCCGCCAAGGGCGCCGCCAACTTGCGCGGCCGGCGGTCGATCGAGTGCAGGGCGCGGTCGTCTCCCCGCATGAAATTCGTCGTGGGCTGGGGCTCTGCCGGCTCGGATGGCTGGTCCCCGAACTGGACGGGCTCGGCCTGGTTGGAGACCGGGGGCGGAGGAACTGGGGGAACCAGCGGTCGGTCGGATTCGGTCAGCCGGACGGTGGTCGACCCCGAGACCCGGAACGCGCTGGCCGGGTACGCCGTCGCGCCCTCGCTGCCGTTGCCGTCCGCCCCCGACGACGGGTGCTCGCGCATCTCCTGCAAAGTGTGCAGCTGCTTGTGGTAGTGCTCCACGGAGTGCTCGTCGTCGTGGGTACGGCGGCGTAACAGGGCGAACGCGGCTAAGCCCGCGACCACTACCAGAGCGACGACCCCACCGATCAGCACCACCCCCTATTCAACAGGATCCGGAGGGTGCGAAGGACCGCGCCTCTATCCCAACTTCGAGAGGCGCCCGGGACTACATGCCGAGGCGCGGCCTGATGTCGTCCGGGATGTCGTCTCGGCGGGGGTTGTTCTGGTCTCGAATGGACAGGATGGGCGCCTTCAACCCCCAGTCCGCCCCCACCGCCGGGTCGTCCCAGGCCAAGCCGAGCTCGTCCGAGTTGTCGTAGTAGTTGTCGACCAGATAGGTCAGTAGCACGTCGGTCAGGGCGGCGAAGCCGTGCGCCACCCCCCGAGGGATGTAGACCCCCTGGTCCGAATCGCCGGAGAGATCGATCACCTGCGTGGCCCCGTCCGTACGCGATCCGACTCGCAGGTCGTGCAGCACGACCCGAACCGTCCCCCGCAGGGCGTACCAGTAGTCGGCCTGACGCAGGTGGTAATGCAGCCCGACCAGGGCACCAGCCTGTTTCTCCGAGCGATTGCCCTGGACCATCTCCCGCCCCCCTTCGCCGAACCAACTGCGGCGGTATGTCTCGACGAACCGCCCACGCTCGTCGCCGTGCACGTCCGGCCGGACGAGGACCACGTCGTCAATGAGAGAAGAGGAGATGAGTTCTGGCACGGCCGGGAACGGTAGCAGTGGCCGACATCAGGACACGAAGCGGCCGAAACCCCCTCTATAGAAGAGCAGCGGTCCCCCGTCGCCCACCTCGAGCGCCACCACCAGGCCGGTCACGATCTCGTGGTCGCCACCGTCGAAGATGGCCCCGAGCTGGCACTCGACCGCGGCCAGCGACCCGTCGATGACCGGCGAACCCGTCACCGGTCCGGGTGTCCAACCCACGCCGTCGAACTTGTCGCCACCGGAGATGGCAAAAGCCCGGCACACCGCCTCCTGATGCTCGCCCAGGATGTTCACGCAGAACGCGCCCGCCTGGGCGATGCGGGGCCAGCTGGTCGAGCTGCGGGCCGGCGCCAGCACCACCATCGGCGGGTCCAGCGACAGCGCAGCGAAGGATTGGCAGGAGAAGCCCACCGGCGCACCGTCCTCCAGTGCGGTCACGATGGTGACCCCGGTGGCGAAATGCCCGAGCACCTCGCGGAACCGGGCCTGGTCGAGGCCCGTCATGGAGTCGACGCCCGAATGCCCGGGGGTCCTACGCCTTGCCCAGGTCGATGGTCTGGGCCTCGTGCGCCGAGGACACGTCCTCCACCAGCTTGGCCTCGGGCAGCCGCCGGGCCACGTTCAGGATGCGGTCGAGCTCACGGTCGGTGTGCGAGGGGTCGTGGTGCGAGAGCAGGAGGCGCTTGGCGCCGGCCTCGGCCGCCACGTGCACGGCATAGGCCGCCGTCGAATGACCCCAGTCGGCCTTGGTCGCGAACTCGTCGTCCGTGTACTGGCCGTCGTGCACCAGCAGGTCGACGCCGGCACACAGCTCGAGGACCGAGTCGGGGATGGTGCGCCGGTCGAGCGGCGCCTGGTGGTCCGACATGTAGGCCACCGATCGCCCCTCCGCCTCAATGCGGTAGCCCAACGTCGGGCCGGAGTGGGGGACGTGGCGGGACATGACCTTGGCCTGCCCGACCGAGAAATCCTCGTCCTCGGTGTCGATGGTGATCATCTCGCCGCGGAACTGCTCCATGTGGATGGGAAAGACGGGCGGCTGCACGGCGGCATGCAGCGCGTCCTTCAGCGAGCCCTTGGGCTGGGCCGGCCCGTGCACGGTCAGGCGGGCGCCGGGGTCGTGTAGCGGTGCGAAGAACGGGATCCCCAGTATGTGGTCGAAGTGCAGATGCGTGAGCAGCGCCGTGGCGTGCATGGGCGCGCCGATGGCCCGCACCTCCTTCTGCATGACGTCGCCGAGGGCCCGCAGTCCGGTGCCCAGGTCGACGATGAGGGGCTCGTCGCCCTCAATGTCGATGACCAGGCACGATGTGTTGCCGCCGTAACGGCGGTAGCGGTCACCCGAGCAGGGGCACGACCCCCGCACCCCGTAGAACGTGACGTTCACCCGCAAGACGATACCGCGCGCTTCCGAGATACGTTTTGCACCCATGGAACCCAAGACGATCACGGCGAACGGGCTGGACTTCGCTTACCTCGAAGACGGCCCCGCCGACGGCCCGCTGGCCCTGTGTCTGCATGGCTTCCCCGACTCGGCCCACACCTGGCGTTACTTGCTGCCCGAGCTCGCCGCCGCCGGGTTCCACGCGGTAGCTCCGTTTCTCCGCGGCTACGCCCCCACTCAGATCCCGCCCGACGGCCACTTCCAGTTGGGGGCGGTCGTCCGCGACGTCAACGCGCTGCACGAGGCGTTCGGCGGCGGCCCCGACGCCGTGATCGTCGGGCACGACTGGGGCGCCATGGCCACCTACGGCGCCGTCGCGAACCAGCCCGACCGCTGGCGCCGCGCCGTCACCGCCGCCGTCCCGCCCACTGCCGCCATCGGCCTCTCCCTGCTCACCTACGCGCAGCTCCAGCGCAGCTGGTACATGTTCTTCTTCCTGTCCCCCCTGGCCGAGGTCGCACTCCCGTTGGACGACTTCGCCTTCATCGACCACCTCTGGGCCGATTGGTCGCCCGGCTACGACGGGGCCTGGGACGCGGCCAAGACCAAGGAGTCGATCGGGGACCCCGAGCACATCGTTGCCGCCATCAGCTACTACCGCGCCCTCTACCTGCCGGAGTTGCAGGTATCCGAGTACGCCGACGAGCAGACCTCCACCCTCATGCCGACCCCCAAGCCGACGCTGTACCTGCACGGCCGCGACGACAACTGCATGCTCCTGTCGTCGGTCAGCACCGACCCACTCACCTTCCTGGCCGAGGGGTCGCGCTACGAGATCGTCGACGACGCCGGCCACTTCCTGCACGTGGAGCGGCCCGAGATGGTCAACGCCCTCGTCCTCGGCTTCCTCACCGCCTGACGGCCGATCAGGGTCAGCGGAGCCGGAGGACAGGCTCCTTCCCGCTGGACCAGCGCGCGAAGCCCTCGTCGACCAGCGCGGCCGCCATTCGTGAGGCCCGCGGCCCATCCTCCGGCCACCCGCAGGCGTCCGCCAGCACCCCCTGCGCCACACCGCCGTGGCGGAGGGCCTGGAGCAGCCTCCCTCGGCCCTGGCGGTCCGATCCGGCGAACACGCTCTGCCGCCGGGACAGAGGGCTGGCCCGCCACGGGTCCGGCCCCCGTCCGGTCCCGGCCCGGTGCCAGACACACTGGCGGCGCAGCGGGCAGGCGTCGCAGTCCGGACGCGCACTGGTGCACACGGTGGCACCCAGGTCGAACATGGTCTGGTTGAACTCCCACGACCGGCCGGCCGGCACGAGGCGGTCGCCCAACGCGAAACCCTCCCGCGTGGTCAGCGGGGTTCCCGTCACGCACCGGGCCAGGACCCGCAGCGCATTCGTGTCCACCGCGGCCACGTCATGGGCAAACGCAAACGACCGCACCGCGCGCGCTGTGTAAGGGCCGACGCCGGGCAGGGCCCGGAGAGCGGCGTCCTCCGCTGGCAAGGTCCCGCCGTGCTGGCGAACGACGGTGACCGCCGCCCGGTGCAGGTTGAGCGCCCGCCGGTTGTAGCCCAGCCCTGACCACAGGCGTACGACCTCGGCCGGGCGGACCCGGGCACAGACGGCGGGGGCGCTGAACTCCGCCACGAAGCGCTCGTAGTAGGGCACGACCCGGTCCACCTGGGTCTGCTGGAGCATCACCTCGGAGACGAGGACGGGCCAGGCGTCGCGCGTACGGCGCCAAGGCAGGTCCCGGCGGTGGGACGAGCCCCACTCCAGCACACGCTCCCGGAACCGCCGCACCCGCTCGGCCGAGAGCGGCCGGTTCGCCTCAGTCCCAGACGTCGTCGCCGTAGGGGCGCTGCCGCGCCGGGGCGTAGTCGGCCTTCCAGACCATCAGCTTGCGCCGGAAGTAGCAGACCTCCTCGCCCCGCTGGTTGAACGCCTTGGTCTCGACCGTGACGATGCCACGGTCGTCCTTGGACTTCGACGGCGTCGCCTCGAGCACACGTGTCTCGGCGTAGATGGTGTCGCCGTGGAACGTGGGCGAGCGGTGCAGGAGCGACTCCACCTCCAGGTTGGCGATGCACGAGCCGCTGACGTCGGGGACACTCATGCCGAGCACGAGGGAGTAGACGAGGTTGCCCACCACCACGTTCTTCCCCTGCACCGTCTCGTGCTCCGCGAACCACACGTTCGTGTGCAACGGGTGGTGGTTCATGGTCATCATGCAGAAGAGGTGGTCGTCGTATTCGGTGATGGTCTTGCCCGGCCAATGGCGGTAGATGTCGCCGGGGACGAAGTCCTCTAGATACCGCCCGAACGGACGGTCGTAGACGGTCACTCCGCCACTGGTGGACGGGGCCGGGTGGTGAAGCCGAGCGACGCCCCGGGCAGCGCCTCGCCGTCGATCGTGAGCCGCCAGGCGAAGCGGGTCCCGGGCGCCAGGGGGATGGGGCCCAGGTTGACCGCCAGCGCCACATCGATGGGGGAGCCCTCCGGGATGCCGGGCGGCTGGCTCACCGTGAACTCACCTCGGACCTCCACCGGCTGGGTGCCTTCGGCCGTCTCCATCAGGACCGGACGGCCGTCCGCATCCTCCAAGAAGAGCTCCCAGTGGTGCGAGGTCTCCGCCTCGTGCCAGTCGACGTCGATCTTCAAGGCCACGGCGGAGGGGACGGGGTCCGGGCCCGTCATGCTCCAGCCGCCACCCAGGATGTACAGCTTTCCGTCGGACACCTGGGCGGCGTCGCACAGCAACATGGTCACCTTCACGGAAAGCGAGGTTATAGGCCAAACCGCTACACACCCCGTAGGACGTAGGGCGAGCCGCTCCGACGGCGTGGCCGGAGTCGGCCCGGGAGGGATCATCGGTCATGCTCCGTTGTCGAGGAGCGCACCGCGCCCGGCCCTCTACAGTGCCGTGGGATGGAACGCGACCGAGAGCGCAGCCAGGCACGGTGAGCGAGCTCAAGGGCCTGCGGGACGACGTCTACCGCCGTCCGCTCGCCACCGCACTCGAACGGCTCGGGCTCGGACCGGGTTGGCGCTGCGTCGACGTGGGTGCCGGCGGGGGCGACGTGTCGGTCGCCCTGGCCGAGATGGTGGGTCGGGACGGCCGGGTCTACGCCGTCGACAGCGACCCGGCGGCGCGGGACGAGGTGGCCCGCGCCGCGGCCGCGCACGCGCAGGTGATCGCGCTGACCCAGGCCGGCGAGGACCTCTCCCTCCCCGAGGAGGTCGACCTCGCCTTCTGCCGCTTCCTGCTCCTGCATGTCCATGAGCCACGGGCCGTCGTGCGCATGATGGCGGGTGCCGTGCGGGCCGGTGGCTGGGTCGTGGCACAGGAGCCCATCACGTCGGCCGGGCGCATCGACGGCATGGCGCTCTCCATGCCCGACGCCCGACACCCCGACGTCGGTGCCCTGCTGCCTTCCCTCGTGCGCGACGCCGGGCTGGAAGTGGTCGACGCCTGGGCCGAGGCGCCCGCCGGCGTCGGGCCCGGCCCGGTGGCGCGGTACCTCGAGACCCTCACCGGCGTCGACCCCGGAGACGATCCGGTGGTGCTGCCACCACTCGTGACGGTCATCGGCCGCCGGGTGGACGGAAAAGAGGACACCGAAGCCAGCCGGTAGCGTCGTGGCCCGTGACGACGCCCCCTACACCTTCGCTCGCCGGCGCCGCCGAGGCGGTGGACCTGGCCCAACACCTCGTCGACCAGGCCTGCGCGGCCGTACGCGACCGCGGCGGCATCGACGCCAACCAGGTGGTGGCCTACGACGTGGCTCCACGCGGCCGCCGCGGTGGCGACGGCCCGGGCCGTCCTCCAGTACGGCGAGCATGGGCAGGACGAGGCGGCCATTGCCGCTGCCTTCGTGGCCGACGTCATGGCCGACCTGGCCGGGAAGGTCGGAGGACGCGAGGCGCAGTGGGGGGTCAAGACGGGGTGGGCCGACCCGGTGGCCGCCTTCGTCGGGTCCCAGCGCGACCCGGAGGTGCTGGCCGCCCTGGCCACCGTCGAGGGGCCGCGGCACCTGGGCGAGGACTTCGAGTTGGTGCGCGAGACGTTCCACCGCTTCGCCGAGGACAAGGTGCGGCCCCACGCCGAGCACGTGCACCGGGCGAACGCCGACATCCCCGAGGAGGTCATCGAGGGGCTGGCCGAGCTCGGCGGGTTCGGCCTGTCGGTGCCCGAGGAGTACGGCGGCTTCGCCTCGGGCGGCGAGAGCGACTACATGGGCATGGTCGTCGCCACCGAGGAGCTCAGCTGGGGGTCGCTGGGCGTCGGCGGCTCGCTCATCACCCGGCCCGAGATCCTGACCCGTGCCCTGGTGTACGGCGGCACCGAGGAGCAGAAGAAGCAGTGGCTGCCCCGGCTGGCGTCGGCCGAGATCCTGGCCGCCGTGGCCGTGACCGAGCCCGACTACGGCTCCGACGTGGCGAACATCGTCACGGCGGCCTCGCCTGTGCCGGGGGGCTGGGTGATCAACGGCGTCAAGACGTGGTGCACCTTTGCCGCCCGGGCCGACGTGCTGATGCTCCTGGCGCGCACCGACCCCGACAAGTCGCTGGCGCATCGAGGCATCTCCATGTTCGTCGTCGAGAAGCCACAGGGCGACGGTCACGGCTTCCTCTTCACCCAGACCCACGATGACGCGCCGGAGCGCCCGCGCCGACCTGGCTGCGGGGCGACTGGAGGGCCGGCCCATCGACACCATCGGCTACCGCGGCATGCACTCCTACGAGCTGGCCTTCGAGAACTGGTTCGTGCCCGAAGCCAACCTGGTCGGCGGTCCGGACGGCCTGGGCAAGGGCTTCTACCTCCAGATGCAGGGCTTCGAGAACGGCCGGCTGCAGACGGCGGCGCGCGCCCTCGGCGTCATGCAGGCGGCCTACGAGGCGGCAGCGGCGTACGCGGCCGAGCGCAAGGTCTTCGGTGCGGCGATCGGCGACTACCAGCTGACCCAGGCGAAGTTGGGACGGATGGCGGTGCTGATCCAGGCCACGCGCCAGAGCTCGTACCACGTGGCGCGTCTGATGGCCCAGGGCGAGGGGACGCTCGAGGCCTCCATGGTCAAGGCCTACGTGTGCCGTGCCGCCGAGTGGGTCACGCGCGAGGCCATGCAGATCCACGGAGGCATGGGCTACGCGGAGGAGTACCAGGTGAGCCGCTACTTCGTGGACGCCCGGGTGCTCTCCATCTTCGAGGGCGCCGACGAGACCCTCGCCCTCAAGGTCATCGCCCGCCGCCTGATCGGCTGAGGCTGAGGCTGAGGCTGAGGCTGAGGTGGAGGCTGAAGTGGAGGTGGAGGTGGAGGTCGGGGCCGGCTAGCTGGCGCTGCGGGTCAGACCGGCCCGCTCGCCCCGGCTGACGAACTTGATCGCCATCTTGCGGCTGGCCTCGTCGATCATCTCGTCGCCGAACATGACGGCGCCCTTGCGGTCCTCCTCGGTCGCCTTGCGGTAGGCCTCCAGGAGGTCGAACGCGTGGTCGAACTGCTCCTGGGTGGGCGAGAACACCTCGTTGAGCACGGTGGCCTGGTCGGGCGTGAGCGCCCACTTGCCGTCGTAGCCCAGCATGCGGGCGCGCATGGAGTACTCGCGCAACGCGTCCAGCTCGCGCACCTTGAGGAACGGCCCGTCGATCACCTGCAGCCCGTTGGCCCGGCCGGCCATGAGGATGCGGCTGAAGACGTAGTTGAAGTGGTCGCCGGGGTACTCGGGGATGTCGACGCCGCCGGTGAGCACCGGCATCTCGATACTGGCTGCGAAGTCGGCCGGGCCGAAGATGATCGTCTCGAGCCGCGGCGACGCCGCGCAGATCTCGTCCACGTTGATCAGGCCGCGCGCCGTCTCGATCTGCGCCTCGATCCCGATGTGGCCGACGGGCAGGCCGGACTTCTTCTCCACCTGCGTCAGCAGGAGGTCGAGCGCGACGACCTCGGCGGCCGACTGCACCTTGGGCAGCATGATCTCGTCGAGCCGCTCGCCGGCGTTGCCCACCACCTCGATGACGTCGCCGTAGGTCCACTCGGTGTCCCAGGCGTTGACCCGCACGCACAGCACCCGGTCGTCCCAGGGCAGGTTCTTGATGGCGTCGACCACCTTGGGCCGGGCCGCCTCCTTCTCGAGCGGCGCCACGGCGTCCTCGAGGTCGAGGAAGGTCATGTCGGCCGGCACCGTCGGGGCCTTGGCCAGGAACTTCTCGTTCGACCCCGGGGTGGAGAGGCAGGAGCGACGGGGCAGGTCACGGGAGCGTGCGGACATGGGCCCAGGGTAACAAACGGCCTCCGGGGCCCCTATCGGGCCGGGGCGGTCAGCTCACATGCTCACCGAAGAACGCGATGGAGCGATCCCACAGCAGTTGCGCCGCCTCGGCGTCGTGCACCTCGGGACGCGTGTCGTTGAAGAACGCGTGGTCGGTGTCGGGGTAGACGATGATCTCGGCGGACTTGCCCATGCCGCGCAACTGCTCACCGAGCGCGTTGGCCGCCTCGGGCGAGAAGAAGCCGTCCTTCTCGGCGTAGTGGCCGAGCACCTTGGCGTTCATGGCGGCGTAGTCGGGCTGCGCGTCGGGCCACGGGATGACGCCGTAGCACGGCACCACGGCGGCGACCGCGTCGGGGCGCTGCGTCGCCAGCACGAGCGCCAGCCCGCCGCCCATGCAGAAGCCGATGACGCCGATGTGCTCGCCCGAGCTCCGGCGCAGGACCTCGTCGACGGCGCCGCTCAGGTCGCGCGCCGGCCTGATCGAGCTTCATCGCCATCATGGCCTTGCCCGCCTCGTCGGGTTCGCCGGGTGGCACCTGCTGGCCGTGGTACAGGTCGGGCGCCAGCGCCACGAAGCCGGCCGCGGCGAAGCGGTCGCACACGTCCTTGATGTGGTCGACCAGGCCCCACCACTCCTGGATCACGATGACGCCGGGGCCGCCGCCGCCGTCGGGGACGGCCAGGTAGCCGCCCGCCACGGATCCGTTGCTTGGGAATTCGATCATCTCACCCATGTCGCTGGACCGTAGTTCGTGGGAGCCCGCGTCGTTCTTCCTCTGAGTTCAC
The DNA here is from genome assembly GCA_963807775.1 of uncultured Acidimicrobiaceae bacterium. Taxonomy (GTDB): domain Bacteria; phylum Actinomycetota; class Acidimicrobiia; order Acidimicrobiales; family RAAP-2; genus Bog-473. The sequence continues at coordinate 569,708 of CAWECY010000003.1, forward strand.
GGATTGTTCGAATTGCGATGAACTTGTCTCTGACCTCATATTTCGTACCGGCAGTACGACCGGACACGGCCGTGTGGCAGCAGGGGTGTTTGAATCCACCGGAGGGCCCCGATAAGAATGATCCCCATCGTGACTGACGTAGAGCGGGTCAAACCCTCCACGCCGCGGTCAGCCCGGAGCGCCTCGGTGCTCCAGCGGGTAGCCGTCCCCGCTCTGACCGTCGTCACAGTGTTGTCGAGCACTGTGTTTGGTTTGGCGCGCCCCGCCGCCGGTGACGCCATCAGCGACGCCAAGGCGAAGGCGGCCGCCATCGAGGCATCGCTGCAGCAGGCCCAGAACGAGATGTCCGCGCTGAGCCAGCAGTACGACCAGGCCAAGTACCAGCTCTCGCAGATCGACTCGAGCATCGCCAGCACCAAGGCCACCATCACTTCGGACCAACAGAAGGTGTCCGACGACAGGACCACGTTGGCCAAGGCGGCGGTGGCCAACTACATCTCGGACGGGACCGCCTCGCAGCAGAACCCGCTCTTCGCCGGCAACGACAAGACGCTGGGCGCCAGCAGCGAGTACAACCAGATCGCCGAAGGTGACATCAGCCTGGCCGTGGACAACCTGCACACGGCCGAGAACTCGCTCAACGCGCAGGAGAACCAGCTGCAGGGTGAGCAGTCGCAGGCGCAGACGCAGGTGACCGTCGAACAGAACGCGGTGGAGCAGAATCAGCAGGCGATTCAGCAGCAGCAGAGCGCGCTGAACCAGGAGCAGGGCGAGATCGCCCAACTGGTGCAGCAGCAGGAGGAGGCCGAGGCGGCCGCCGCCGCCCAGGCGGCCCAGCAGCGCCAGCAGGCGGCCCAAGCAGCGGCTGCCGCTGCGGCAGCGGCTGCCGCATCGTCCGCGTCGTCGAGCGACGGGACCAGCCTGGCCGGCTTGAGCCAGGCCGCCCCGCCCCCGACCGCCCCGGGCGGCGAGGGCGCCGTGCAGGCGGCCGAGAGCCAGATCGGTGTCCCCTACGTGTGGGGCGGCGAGTCGCCCAAGGGCTCGGCCGACCCCGGCTTCGACTGCTCGGGCCTGACCGCCTGGTCCTGGGGCCAGGTCGGCGTCTCCCTGCCCCATTACTCGGGCGCCCAGATGTCCGACTCGACCCCGGTGCCCATCAGCGACCTGCAGCCGGGCGATCTCCTCTTCTACGGCCCGGGCGGCTCCGAGCACGTGGCCATGTACGTGGGTCCGGGCGAGATGATCGAGGCGCCCTACACCGGGGCCTCGGTGTGGCTCACCGGCCTCCGCCTGGGCGACGGCTTCGTGGGCGCCGGCCGGCCGTAGCCGCAACGCTTTCGGCCGCCTCCGCCGCTCCCGCTCCACCCCTCCCCGCTCCACCCCTCCTGTCTGCCGGTCCTAACCTGGCATCGAGCGCCTCATGAAACCGGTCCCCGTCGCCTTCCACATCGGGCCGTTACAGGTCCACACCTACGGCATCGGGCTGGCGCTGACGTTCTGGTTCGGCTTCGTCTACTTCGAGCGGCGGCTCGAAGAACGGCTACCCCACCGAGTGGCTGGTTCCGGTCTTCCTCTGGATCATCCTGGCCGCCGTCGTGGGCGCCCGGGCACTCCACGTGCTGACCAACCTCAGCTACTACACGGCCAACCCGGGCGACGTGTTCGCCATCTGGCACGGCGGGCTCTCCTCATTCGGGGGCCTGCTCTTCGCCGTGCCGGTCGGCATCGTGCTGACCCGGCGCCGTTGTCCCGAGATCCCACTCGGCCGGGCACTCGACCTCGTGCTGCCGGTGCTCCTGGCGTGCTGGGCCATGGGCCGCCTCCTCGGCCCCCAGCTGATGGTGGCCGGCGGCGGGCACCCGACCCACCAGTGGTTCGGCATGTACTACGCCAACCAGCCGGGCAAGCGCCTGCCGGTCCCCATCTTCCAGGCGCTCGAGGACTTCACCGTCTACCTCATCCTCATCGCGATCGAACGCGCCTTGGATCGCTGGCCCGACGGGTCGCCGCGGGTGGGCTACCCGCCCGGAATCGTGCTCGGCACCGCCATGATCCTGTGGGGTATCGAGCGCTCGCTCGACGAGCACCTTTGGCTCGGGGAGGACGGCCGCCTCGGGTCGGACCTCGTCCAACTGGCGGGCGTCCTGCTGGTGATCGGCGGCGTGGTGATCCTGCTGCGCACGCGCGTGCGCTGGCGTGAGTGGCTGCGCACGCACCACGGGCCGGCACCCGTTACGGCGCCGAGTCGTGAAGGGTTGGACGTAGACCCGGATCCTGACCCGGACGCGGCCGAGAGCGCCGAACAGCCCGCCTGAAGCCGGCGGGTGGTGGTGATGGTGCGCGACCGCGTTACGCGTCGCGTAGGTGAGAGACCGAGGTGGAGCGGACGCGGGTGCGGTCACCCTGGCGCTCGATGGCCGGCACCCCGTCGCGGAAGATCCAGCCAGCTTCGCGCCAAGGCCGGATCTCCGGAATGGGCTCTGCCTCCCGGCCGAGAAGAAGGACCTCGTCGAATCGTGCGCTCATTGTTGTTCCCCTTTCAAGCTCGACGTTCCGAGCCCGCCCTTGTAAAGGAGAACCGCGCGAGGCCACCCGGGACACGGTGCAAATGAGAAAACCGCGTCGCTCCGGTGGCGGACCCGCCCGACCTGCGGTTTTCCACCAAGCTGCCCGGCGCGGGACTAAGAGTGCACCGGGCGCGCACCCCGCCGGCACCCGGCCGTTGTGGGAGTGCCGCGTCCGTCTCAAGGGCCTTCTCGTAGCTGCCGATGAAGGCGGGAGGTAGAGGGGGGGTGAACAGCAATGGCGACAGTCCATCCGTGGACTCCGATCACGAACGACAGGATCTGGACGGAAGAGGAGAAGGCCGATTGGCTGGCCGGCCAGGACGGCTCGCCGACTCACGTCGTGACCTTCGAGCCCATGTACCAGATCGAGGTGTGCATCCCTCCCTGGGAGCACCCCGACCGCCAGATAGCGCGTTCGGCCATCGCCTGGGGCAAGGCCATGGGCCGCGTGCTCGAAGAGAACCAGTTCGGCACCGCCACCCTCGTGGCGGCGCACCACGAGGGCAACGCGCTCGAGGTCTACCCCGTGACCACGCCGAAGCCCCGCCTACGCCGCGTCACCTAGATGATTGATTCCAAGGGTCCCCAGCGAAACGGGGATCCGCGTCGGGCGCGAAAAAGGCGTCCAAGATCGGCGTTGCTCAATGCCAACTCGACCTTGGAGGTCATGTGGACGCCGACCTGGACACCTTTGTGACTGCACTGTACGTGACGATCGACGACAATCTTCGGACCCGTCCCGAGCTGCGCCAGTGGCGCCCCAAGGTGGGCCTGGCCCCCAAGCTCTCCGACGCCGAGCTGTTGACGTTGGCCGTCCTCCAGGCCCTCTTGGGGTTCACCTCCGAGACGAGGTTCTTGCGCCACGCCGACGTGCACCTGCGGCCGTGGTTCCCCTACCTCCCGCACCAGTCGGGCTACAACAAGCGGCTGCGTAAGGCAGAAGGCCAGCTGAGAGCGGTGATCCGCCTGCTCGCGGTCGAGACCGACCTGTGGGACGACGACACCTGGATCATGGACTCGACACCGGTCGAGTGCGGACGTTCGCGCCCGACGGCGCTGCGCTCGGACCTCGCCGGATGGGCTTCCTATGGCTACTGCGCCAGCCACTCGCGCTGGTTCTGGGGGCTTCGGCTCCACCTCGTCTGCACGCCGGCGGGACTGCCGGTCACCTTCGCGCTGGCCAACCCGAGGATCGACGAGCGCGAGGTGGCCCGGGACCTCTTCGAAGCCGAGCCCGCGCTGTTGCGATCGGGTCAGCGGATCCTCGCGGATAAGGGGTATCGCTCCAAAGAGTTCGAGTCCTTCTTGGCCGGCCACGGTGTCGAGCTCGTCCGACCCGCCCACAAGAACGATCGCGGTCGCACGACGAGTCCGTTGCTCAAGCCCCTGCGCCAGCTCATCGAATCGGTCAACGCCACGCTCAAGACCCAACTCGACCTCGAACGTCATGGAGGCAGAACCCCAGGTGGCGTCGTGACCCGGGTCCTCCAGCGACTGCTGGCTCTGACTGCTGCGATCTGGCACAACGACAAGACCGGCCAGCGTCCGCTGCGTTCCCTCGTAGCCTTCGATCATGGCTGACCCCTTGGAATTAGGTATCTAGCGCAGTGAATCCCAGGTTGCGCCTGGGCGGATGTTTCAGCGAGCTGAGCTGAGCTCAACGTATAGGGCCCGGAGCTACCCGTTTTGGCCCGAAGTGGGTAGCCACAACTACCCGATTCGCGGCGAAACTGTTAGCGACAACCCATATATAAGTCGATCGACCAACCCCACCATCCTCGCAACCTCCACCGAACACCGCCCCGATCTCTGTCGATACCACTGGCCCCCGGCTCCGGCGTTCAGGCGTTCGGCATCTCGCCCGACGCCGCCGCCTGGCGGAGTTGCTCCAGGCGGTCGATCATGGCCATGCGCTCCTGGCCGATGTTGGAGTCGAGCCGTGCCGCGATCTGCTCGGGGGTCCAACGGCCCTCGGCCCACATGGCCCGCACCTCGACCGGCTGGTTCCATACGGCGATCTTGTTGCCGACCACGGTGTAGACCTGCCCGGTCACGTGCTTGGCCTGGTCGCTCAGCAGGTAGACGACCATGGGCGCCACGTCCTCGGGGTCGCCCATCTCCGCCAGCTCTGTCGGCACGTTGGCCGACATGCGGGTACGGGCCACCGGGGCGATGGCGTTGGCCGTGATCCCGTAGCGGTGCAGGCCGACGGCGGCCGAGCGCACCAGGGACACGATGCCGCCCTTGGCGGCGGCGTAGTTGGCCTGGGCCACGCTGCCGGCGAAGGCTCCGGAGGTGAATCCGACGAGCGCCCCGCTCTCCTGCTTGCGCATGACGGCGGCGGCGGCCCGAAAGACGGTGAAGTGCCCCTTCAGGTGGGTGGCGACCACGGCGTCCCACTCGTCCTCGGACATGTTGAAGAGCATGCGCTCGCGCAGGATGCCGGCCACCGCCACCACGCCGTCAATGCGGCCGTACGTCTCGACCGCGGTGGTGATGAGGCGCTCGCCGGCGTCCATCTTCGAGATGTCGTCGGCCACGGCGAGGGCCTCGCCGCCGGCCTTGACGATCTCGGCCACGACCGCCTCGGCCACCTCGCTGCTCGGGTCCTCGCCCGCCATCGACACGCCGTAGTCGGCCACGACGACCTTGGCCCCCTCGGCGGCGGATGCCAGGGCCACCCCCCGCCCGATGCCGCCGCCGCCGCCGGTGACCGCGACGACCTTGCCCTCGAGGAACCCTGCCATCCCGTACGCTCCTGGTCTCTGGGCCCGGCACCCGCCGGACCTGTACAACAATTGCTGTAAAGCTAGAACACGTTCTAGTCTGCGCAGGCCGGGGGCCGCCATTTGCCTCCGTCCACGATCCTGCAAGGAGACAGCTGATGGGTGACCTCGGCTTCTGGGCCCTGGCCCAGGAAGACCCCGACTACCTGGCCCTCGTGACGCCGGAGGGCGACGACGTCCGGGCGGGCGAGCTCCTGGGCCACGCCAACCAGCTGGTGCACGCCCTGCGGGCCCAGGGCTTCGGCGTGGGCGACGTCGTGGCCACCCTGCTGCCCAACGGCCCCGAGATGATCGAGATCTACCTGGCCGCCCTGCAGGCCGGCTGGTACCTGGTGCCCATCAACCACCACCTGGTCGCGCCCGAGGTGGCCTACATCCTCAAGGACTCCGGGGCCAAGGCCTTCGTGGCCCACGAGCGCTTCGCCGACGTCGCCGTCGCAGCCGCCGACGAGGCGGGCCTCAACGCCTCCGGGCGCCTGGCCGTGGGCCCGGTGCCCGGCTTCGGCTCCTACGCCGAGATGCGGGACGCCCAACCCGACACGCTGCCCGAGGACCGGACCATCGGCGACGTCATGAACTACACGTCGGGCACGACGGGCAACCCCAAGGGGATCTATCGCAGGCTGCTCGGCGTGACGCCGGAGCAGGCCGCCCTCGGCCTCTCGGGCCTCCTCTTCCTCTTCAACATCCAGCCCCAGGACGACAACGTCCACATCATCGGCTCGCCGCTGTACCACACGGCCGTCCTGCGTTTCGGTAGCGCGTCGCTGCACCTCGGCCACACGGTGGTGCTCATGGACAAATGGGTGCCCGAGGAGATGCTGCGCCTGATCGAGGAGCGCCGGGTGACCACGTCGCACATGGTGCCGACGCAGTTCCACCGGCTGCTCGCCCTGCCCGACGACGTGCGGGCCAAGTACGACGTGACCTCGCTGCGGCACATGATCCACGCGGCGGCGCCCTGCCCCGTCGACGTCAAGCACAAGATGATCTCGTGGTGGGGCAACGCCATTGACGAGTACTACGCGGCGAGTGAGGGTGGCGGCACGCTGGTGACGGCGGAGGAGTGGCTGCAGAAGCCGGGCACGGTGGGCAAGCCCTGGCCGATCAGCGAGATTGCCATCTTCGACGACGACGAGAACCGGATCACCGAGCCCAACGTCATCGGCACGGTCTACATGGCCATGCAGTCGGCCGACTTCGAGTACCACGGGGACAAGGAGAAGACACAGAAGAACCGCATCGGCGCCTTCTTCACCGTGGGCGACGTCGGCCTGCTGGACGAGGACGGCTACCTCTTCCTGCGCGACCGCAAGATCGACATGATCATCTCCGGCGGTGCCAACATCTACCCGGCCGAGATCGAGAACGTCCTGCTGTCGCACCCCAAGGTGGGCGACGCCGCCGTCTTCGGCATCCCCCACGAGGACTGGGGCGAAGAGGTCAAGGCGGTCATCGAGCCGGCCGAGGGCGTCGAGGCCAGCGACGAGCTGGCGGCGGAGATCCTGGCCTTTTGCGGCGACAAGCTGGCCAAGTTCAAGACGCCCAAGTCGATCGACTTCACCAACGAGATGCCGCGTGACCCCAACGGGAAGCTCTACAAGCGCAAGCTGCGCGACCCGTACTGGGAAGGGAGGGAGCGGGCGGTCTGAGCCCGCTCAACCACACGGGTCGCCCGAGCGAGCCCCGGACCACGTCACCCGATCGGATCGCAACGGATCCCACTCGTCGAGGCCCGGGCTGGCCATGATGGGGTGCCATGGACAGCCAGGCCCCAGCCGAGGCTTTGGCCGAGCCCGTAGGCGCGTCACGCCTTCAGGTGCTCGGGGCCATCGTGCGGGCGCCGGACTCGTACGGGCTCCTCTTCATCTTCCTCATCGTCTACTACGTCCTGCTCACCATCGACTGGAACGGCCGGTTGTCGCTCTTGGTCCGCGTGGCTTGGCTCTGCCTGACGACCCTGCTGGCCTTCTACACGTCGCGCGTGCCGCGGCGGATCATGGTGGCCGTGGTCGCCGCCAGCGGGTTCACCTTCGTCGCCTCCGTCGTGGTGATCCTGCAGGGCAACGCGCAGGCGGACGGTGGCATCGTCCTGCTGGCCTCGGTCCTGGTGCTCAGCACGCCGTTTGCCATCGGCTGGCGGACCCTCAAGCACAGCAGGGTGACCGGCGAGACGATCATGGGGGCGCTGTGCGTCTACATCCTGATCGGCCTCATCTTCGCCACGCTCGACTACGGGTTCCAGCTGGCGGCCAACCGGCCTTACTTCGCGCAGCCGGGGCCGCACGGGCCGTCCGACTTCGTCTACTTCAGCTACATCACCATGGCCACCGTCGGCTACGGCGACCTCACGCCGGCGCCGGGCCTGCCCCGGACGACGGCGGCGCTCGAGGCGTTGATGGGGCAGATCTTCCTCGTCGTCTTGGTGGCCAGGCTGGTGGCCATGTACACCCCGTCGGTCATGCGACGAAGCGAGATCAGGGAGGAATTGAGGCGGGACACCACCGAGTCCGGCGGTCAGCCCACGGGCTGAGCGCTTGCCATGCTGGGAGGGTGACCGAACAGGTGCCCACCCGGCTGCAGCTGGACGGATCGGGCGAGGTCTGCGGCCAGGTCCTGGCCACGCTGCCCACCTGGTTCGGGATCCCCGAGTCCGTGCAGGACTACATCCGCACGGCAGACGGGCACCCCACGATCGTGGCGTCCGTGGACGGTCGCGACGTCGGGTTGCTGACCCTGGTCGTGCACAACGAGTACTCGGCCGAGATCTACGTCATGGGTGTCCGCCCCGAGCACCATCGCCGCGGCATCGGCCGGACCATGCTGCAGGCGGCCGAGCGCTGGCTGGCCGAGCAGGGGGTCGAGTTCTTGCAGGTCAAGACGCTCAGCACCCGGAGCGACGACGCCGGCTACGCCAAGACGCGGGCGTTCTACGCGGCGAGCGGCTTCCGGCCGCTCCAGGAGTTTCCCGACCTGTGGAACCCCGAAAACCCGGCACTGCAGATGATCAAGTGCGTGCCTGGGACAGCCCGGCCGCCTTCGCCCGGGCCCCGAGCGGGCGCCAACGAGCGGTGACCGCCCCTCCGAGCGCCGCGTCCCCCGACGACCTGCTCGAACGGGCCACGGACATCCCGTTCCGAGGCTGGGACTTCTCCCTGCTCGGCGACCGCCTGACGCTCGAGCCTCCCCCGTGGAACCTGGAGGGCATGGTCGCCGAGCTGGTCGGCCCGGGCACGACGATGACGATGCTCGACATGGGCACCGGCGGCGGCGAGTGGCTCAGCGGGTTGGCGAGGAGCTCGCGTGTCGTCGCCACCGAGGGCTGGGCCCCCAACGTCCCGGTGGCCGCGGCGCGCCTGCGGCCGCTCGGCATCGCCGTGGTCCAAGACGAGGGCGCGATCGACAACGTCGACCAGGAACGGCAGGATCGCCAGCATCGGCGCGGCCGCCTGGCCTTTCGGGCCGGAGCGTTCGATCTCGTCGTCAATCGTCACGAGGCCTTCGTCGCCGACGAGGTGGGTCGGGTCCTGCGAGCCGGGGGCGTGTTCCTGACCCAGCAGACGACTTCGGGCTCGGCGGAGTTCCACCGCTTGCTCGGTCTCGACCCACCGGCCGTCGAGGAACTCACCCTGGCGCTCGTCGTCGAGCAGCTGACGCGAGCCGGGTTCGCGATCGAGAGCACCGGCGAGGGCGTGGCGACGACGACCTTCGGCGACATCGGTGCGCTGGCCTGGTACCTCTCGAACGTCCCGTGGGCCGTGCCCGGGTTCGGCATCCCGCGATGTCGCGATGCCCTGCTTCGGCTCCACGGCCATCCGATCCGCGTCCCGTCGACGCGCTTCTGGGTGCAGGCCGCCCGGCGCTGACCGACGACGTGCGCGGTCGCGCGTCGGCGCCCCGAAAACAGCTCCGGAACGCCGACGCGACCCTTGCGAGTGGCGCGGCTCAGAAGGCGACGATCCCCTCGCCTCCCTGGGCCCCCGATACCGTCACCGACCCGATCGGGGTGAGGCTGCCGTCACCGTTGACCCCGTACTCGTCCACGATGCCGTTCCCTCCCGTCTGGACGTAGAGGAACCGCCCGTCCGGCGTGGCCGACGCGTCGACCGTCCCGGGGTCGGTGCCCGTCTTCCCGAGCAACGTCAACGTTCCGCTGGGCGAACTCTCGAACCCGCTCTCGCTGGCGCTCGCCGCGTTGGACGCATAGAGGTACGGGCCGGCCGGGGCCACCCAGCAGGTGGCGGCGGCACCGGTGCCCACCGAGTCCACGAGCGCCGCTGTCCCGGCGGAGCCGAGGTCGAACGTGGACAGACCGTCGGTGCCCGCGTTGGCGATGACGAGGTGGCCCGCCTGGTCGAAGGTGATCGCGAACGGCACCGTGCCCGGCTCGGGGTTGACCACGGGGGACGACGACGGCAACCCGAATGGCCCCACACGGAACACGTCGATGTCGTCCCCGTTGGCCTTGGTGGTCACGATGAGCTGCGTGCCCGCAGGCGAGAACGCGACCTGACCCGGGGTGTTCACGTATTGGGTGGTGTCCGTCGGGATGGTCAAACCGAGGTTCCGGTTGGACCACGGCAGAGGGAACAGGTGACCGAAGGCCGAGACGTAGCCCTGAATGCTGCCCCCACCCAGTGCGTTCAGGACGTACACCAGGTCGCCGCGCACGGCCACGCTGACCGGGAACCTGCCGCCCGAGTTGACCACCTGCTGGAGGTCCAGCGTGTCGCCACGCACCGCGAACACCGACACCGTGTCGCTGCCCGCGTTCACGGCGTACAGGAGGCCCTGGCCGGCGTTGTAGGCCAACGAGCCCTGCGAGGCGAGATGGTCGACGGCCGAGCCGTTCAACACGCCGCCCAGGCCCCAGGTGTCGTAGGTGCCGGCCGGGGTCGCGCCGAGCGTGCCGTCGGCGCCCCGGAAGTACGCCACCACCTGGTTGCCGTCGGGGTTGTCGGTCTGCACGAAGACCACGTTGCGGGCGCCGAGTGCACCGCCCCAACCCCCGGGAGGGGCGGGAGCGGCGCCGGCCGTTGGTGCCGCCCACAGCGACAGGCTGATGGCGGTGCCGAGCGCCACGAGCAGAGGGGCGATGCGTTTCATTGGTTCCTCCCGGATTGCTTGATCGATGGGTGCTTCCAAGAGCACAGTCAACGAATAGGCCAGCACGCGTTACACCGCACGTTCGGAAGACGTCGCGTAACGGATCGCGCCCGGACGGGACGGTTCGGCATGCACATGTGCCGCGCCCCCGCAGCGCGAACGGTCGTCCTACGATCTGAGAGGTGGAGACCGACGTGGAACTGTTGACCCGGCTCCGCGCCGGTGACGAGGACGCGTTCGTGGCGCTCGTGGCGCTCCACCAGGAGCCCATGCTCCGTCTGGCCCGCTCCATGGTTCCGAGCCGCGCCGTGGCCGAGGAGGCGGTCCAGGACACCTGGATGGGCGTCGTACGCGGTATCGACCGGTTCGAGGGTCGTTCCACGCTCAAGACGTGGCTCTTCAGCATTCTGGTCAATCGCGCCCGCACGGCCGGCGTCGTGGAGCATCGGCAGGCCCCGGCCGACCCGGGGCGCTCCGTCGACCCCTCGCGCTTCGACGGCAATGGTGCTTGGGCCGAGCCCGTCGAGCGCTGGACCGAAGACACGGACGCCCGCATCGACGCCGCGGCATGGACGCCGCTCCTGAAGTCCGCCCTCGACGAGCTCCCGCCCCGCCAGAGACAGGTCGTGCTGCTCCGCGACGTCGAAGGGCTCACCGGCACCGAGGTGTGTGACATCCTGGGCGTCAGCCCGGGCAACCAGCGGCTGCTGCTCCACCGGGGCCGGAACCAATTGCGCGACATCGTCGACGCAGCGATGAGGAAGGGCTGACCGGTGTTGTCGCTACGACGCAGAGATCTCGTGTGCCAGCAGGCGGTCGAGCTGGTGACGGACTATCTGGACGGCGCCCTGTCACGACGCGAGCGGCGCCGCTTCGAGTCGCACCTGCGCGCCTGCCCGAATTGCAGTGCCTATCTCGAGCAGATCAAGGCGACCATCGCACTGTCCGGCTCGATCGAGCCGGACAACCTCACGCCCGAAGCCCAGGACGATCTGAAGGAGCTCTATCGCCGCTGGCGCACGGAGGGCTGACCGCCGGCACCCGCCAGCCGCCGGCCACCCCTACCGGCCCAGCTCCTCGGCCCGCTTCTCGATCCGGCGCTGCCAATCCGGGTCCACCAGCGGGCCCTCACCGCCGTGGACGTTGCCGGTGACGATGTCGAGCATCCGGGTCGGCTCCACGTGGATGAAGATGCCTTCGGCCTCGGCGGTCAGCTCGCCCTGGTGGTAGATGCCGCCCCAGGAGAAGACCTTGCGCCCGTCGCGTCCGGTGTTGCGCGCCGCCAGCTCCAGCGGCGCCAGCAGCGGCGTCGGCTTGCGGTAGCGGATCGTGAGGGTCCCGGTCATGGCGCCCTGCCCGGTCACGATGTTCGACATGCCCAGCAGCTCGTCGAAGAGCTCGGCGATCACGCCGCCGTGCACACAGGTCGGCGGGCCCTCGTACTGGTAGCCGAAGGTCACCCGACCCCGCAGCTCGGCCTCGCCGTCCTCCCCCCGCACGGCCCACACCTCGACGGGCGGCGCCACCGGGTTGGCGTAGCCCACCATGGGGCTGGTCGGGAAGTAGTCCTGGGGGTGCGCGCCGGGGAACCCGGCCGGACCGGGCTCGTTGCGGCGACGCTTCGACACCGTGGCCGCCGCCTCGATCCGGTCGGCCAGCGCGGTCAGCTCAGACGCCACGTCGACCAGCTCGTCGCCCTCGAGCGGCTGGCCGACAACGACGGAGCTGATGCGCCGCATGGCGGCGGCCAGCCGGTTGGCCGGCTCGTCGCCGCTCGACGCGGCCCGGCCGTCGATTCCGGGGAACCCCTGACCGGGCCCCGGCTCGAGCCGGTCGCCGTCGCCGCTCACGTGCGCGTGTAGTTGGGCGGCCGCTTCTCGGCGAACGCCTTCTGCCCCTCGGCGGCGTCGTTGCTCGAGAACACGGGCCAGCCGATCTCGAGCTCGCGAGCCAGGCCGTCCACCTCGGACATGCCCTCCGTCTCGCGCACGCTCCGTTTAATGGCCTCCACCGCCAACGGCCCGTTCGCCCCGATGACGGCGGCGATCTCGAGCGCCTTCTCCAGGGCTTGTCCGTCGGGGACGACGTGGCCGATGAGCCCGATGCGCAGCGCCTCGTCGGCCGGCACCTCGCGCGCCGTGAGCAGCAGATCCATGGCCACGGTGTAGGGGATCTGGCGCCGCAGCCGGACCGTCGACCCACCGAGCGGGAACAACCCACGCTTGGCCTCGAACACCCCGAAGACGGCACCGGCGCCCGCCACGCGGATGTCGGTGGCCTGCAGGATCTCGGTGCCGCCGGCCACGGCCCAGCCCTCCACGGCGGCGATCAACGGCTTGCGCACGTCGTAGTGGCGCAGCAGCGCCTTCCAGTGCAGGTCCGGGTCCTCGGCCATCCGGTGCTGGTACTTCTCGGCGTCGCTGCCCCCCATGGCCTTGAGGTCCATGCCGGCGCAGAACGTCCCGCCGGCACCGGTGAGAATGGCGCAGCGGATGTCGTCGTTGGCGTCGATCTCCTCCCAGGCGTCCTTCATGCCGACCAGCATGGGCAGGCTCAACGCGTTCTTGGCCTCGGGCCGGTTCATGGTGACGATGGCCGTGGCGCCGTCGCGCTCGTACGTCAGGTGCTCGGTCGATGGCGATGCGGATGACACGGTCCCCTCCAGAGGTAGGCGCCGAAATGAAATACGAAACGAAACGAAATGGGTAGGTGGAGCGGTAGGTCCCTACAGCCGCTCGATAATGGTGCCCGTCGCCAGCGCACCCCCGCAGCACATCGACACCAGCCCGTAGGTGGCGTCGCGCCGCTCGAGCTCGTGCAGGATCGTCGTGATCAACCGGCTGCCCGTGGCGCCGACCGGGTGACCGAGGGCGATGGCGCCCCCGTTCACGTTGACCTTGTCCCAGTCGACCTCGTGCACCTTGCCCCAGCTGAACACGACGGACGCGAAGGCCTCGTTCACCTCGAAGAGGTCGATGTCCCCGATCGTCATGCCCGCCTTGGCCAGCACCTTGGTCGTCGCCGAGATCGGGCCGTCGAGGTGGTAGTAGGGGTCGGAGCCCACCAGGACCTGGGCCACCACGCGGGCCCGGGGCTTGAACCCCTGGGCCTTGGCCCGGTCCTCGGACATCCACAGCACGGCGGCCGCGCCGTCGGAGATCTGCGACGAGGTGCCGGCGGTGTGCATGCCGTCGGGCAGCACCGGCTTCAGCTTGGCCAGGCCCTCGGCCGTGGTCTCACGCGGGCCCTGGTCCTTGCTGACGACGATCTTGTCGCCCGTGTGCTCGCCCCACGGACCCTCCTCGCCGACGATCGGGGCCTCGACCGGCATGATCTCGCGGGCGAAGCGGTCCTCGGCGACGGCGACGGCGGCCTTCTTCTGCGACTCGAGGCCGAGCCAGTCGACGTCGGCCCGCGTCACCCCGTACTTCTTGGCGATGCGCTCGGCCGCCGTGAACTGGTCGGGCATGTCGTAGGGCAGGTCCTCGGGGATGGCCCGCCCGGCGCCCGCCTTGGCGTTGGCCCCGAGTGGCACCCGGCTCATGGCCTCGACGCCGCACCCGATGGCCGTGTCGACGGCGCCGGCGGCGATGAGGTTGTTGGCCATGTGGTTGGCCTGCTGCGAGGAGCCGCACTGGCAGTCGATCGTCGTGGCCGCCACCTCGTAGGGCAGGCCGCTCAGCAGCCAGGCCGTGCGGGTCACGTTGAAACCCTGCTCGCCCGCCTGGGTGACGCACCCGCCGACCACCTGCTCGACGGTGGACGGGTCGATGCCCGCCCGCTTGACCACCTCGACCTGGGCCGCCCCGAGGATGTCGGGTGCCCGCAGCCCCGAGAGCCACCCGTTGCGCTTCCCGATAGGGGTGCGAACCGCCTCGATGATTACCGGCTGCGCCATGACCGACGTCCTTCCTGCTGCGATTCCCGGCCGGCGGCCGGCTGCCCCGACTGGGCCGAATTTAGAACCTGTTCTAACTTTAGCACCGGCCCTCCGGACCGGCCCCGAAGTCTGCCCGGGCCTGGTCGCCGGGCGCCAACCGTCGTTCCGCCGGACCTCGCGAAACAATCACCGCTCGAGCCCGGGACCTCCGCGCTCTCGCGCCGGGAACATCTCTTGGAGAAGGAACTGTGCCCGGGGTGCGATGAGGTGACTGGGATAGGTCGTCTCCAGGAGGCGGAGCCCCTCTTCGGCGGTGGTGAAACCACACAGTCCGTAGAGAGTTCGAATGTCGTCCTGGTCGCGATCCACGCGTGCCGCCAGGAGCTTCATCGCCAGGAGATACCGCGGCGAGGCAGCAGCCACGCTCAGGTTGTCGCCCTCAAAGACATTGACTTGATCCGGGTCGTTCCCGGGCATGAACGCCTTGGCGCCGTCATTGAGCCAGTCCGGTTCCAAGCCGAGCTCATCGGCCACCCTGCGCGCGGCCTCACGGACTTCGGCGGCGGGTCGAAAGGTGGCGTCTACATCCACGGTGGCACGACGAGCGTCATAGGCGAGAACCATCGCCGCTCCGCCGACCACGAAGAGCTCAGCGCGGGTGCCTGTGCGCCCGAGCTCATCGTCAAGGGCGGCGAGAGCCCTACGGATGCCATCACGATCGAGATCCATCACGCGTACGTCAACGCGTCCTCGGTGATGAACACACCCCGCCGCTTGAACGAGATGGGGCTATGCACCATCGCATTCGCATGCAGCAACTTCATTCCCGAGACGAACCACCACTCATCGAGGAATCGGCTCGGATCGTCAACCCATTTCGGAGGCTTCATGCCATGGTGGACGCATGAATACTCGACCAAAGAGGCAAGCAGGGCATCGTAACGGCGGTCACCGGTCGGCCGTGGCGCCGTCTCAACCATGCGGTGGCGGTCGGCTTCGCCCGCCTTGTCGAATTGCTCAACGAATCGGAAGGCCAAGCGGCGGGCAAAGTCCTCGTCGTGCTCGGCCAAGCTGCGGGCCACCTCTGCACCCACCTCGGCGATCGTCGGCCACTCGAATCCCATCCTCCAATTGTAGAGGTCCGGTGTTCCGGGCTTCGCCCTGTCGTCTACAGGTGCTTGAGCAGCTCCCGGGCGATGACCACCTTCTGCACCTGGTTGGTCCCCTCGTAGATCTGGGTCACCTTGGCGTCGCGCAAGAACCGCTCCACGGGAAAGTCCTTGGTGTAGCCGTAGCCGCCGAGCAACTGCACGGCGTCGATCGTCACCTGCATGGCTGTGTCGGAGGCGAAGGCCTTCGCCATGGCGCCGAACTTGGTCAGCTCGCCGCCGGAGGGGTCGTCGACCATGGCGCAGGCGCGGTAGACGAGAGCGCGCGCGGCCTCGGTGCGCATGGCCATATCGGCCAGCATGAAGCGGAGGCCCTGCAGGTCGGCGATGGGGGCACCGAAGGCGTGGCGCTGCTTCATGTAGGCGCCCGCGTAGTCGATGGCGCCCTGCGCGATCCCCACCGCCTGCGCGCCGATGGTCGGACGGCTGCGGTCGAGCGTGTGCATGGCGATGGTGAAGCCCTCGCCCTCCTCCCCGATGCGGTGCGAAGCGGGCACGCGCACCTCCTCCAGCACGACCTCACCGGTGGGGCTGCCCCGCAGGCCGAGCTTGTCCTCGTGCTTGGCGATGCGGATCCCCCATTCCTTCTCGACCAGGAAGCACGAGATGCCACGCCCGCCGGCGTCCGGGTCGGTCTTGGCGAAGACGACATAGACGTCCGAGATGCCCGCATTGGTGATCCAGTACTTCGATCCGGTGAGGATGTAGTCGTCGCCGTCGCGCACGGCGCGCGAGCGCATGGCCGCCACGTCGCTGCCGGCGTCAGCCTCGGACAGGCAGTAGCTGGCCTGGATCTCACCGGTCGCCACCCGGGGCAGGTAGGCGCGCTTGAGCTCCTCGCTGCCCCAATTGATGACCGGGGTCATCCCGAGCTTGGAGATGAGGATGGTGAGCGAAGTCGACGCGCACACCCGGGCCAGCTCCTCGGCGGCGATGGCCTGGATCACCATGTCGGCCCCGGCGCCCCCGTAGGCCTCGGGGATCCCCAGCGCGGGCAGCTCCATCTCCTTGCACGCCTCGAAGGACTTCCACGGGAATTCCGCGTTGCGGTCCACCTCGGCCGCCTGCGGGGCCACCTTGTCCTCGGCGAAGGTGCGCATGGTGTCGCGGAATTCCCGCTGGACGTCGGTCAGGTCGAAGGACGTGCTCACCCGCCCATTGTCGCAGAACGTCGAGCAGCCCTACCCGCCCGTTCGGGGCCCGGCACCTTGCGGACGCCGACGCCGACGCCGGCCGCGGTCACGTGGACGCCAGGTGGCGGATGAGGAGCTCGGAGAGCTCGGCCGGCGCCATCTCGGGGATCCAGTGCGACACGTTCTCCAGGACCTCGAACGTGAACGGGCCGATCACGTGATCGGCCGTGGCCTCCGCCGCCGCACGCCCGAACGCCTGGTCACCGGTCGACCACACGTAGAGGGTCGGGATGCTCACCGGCAACAGGTCGGCCAGTGCCCGGGTATCCATGGCGCGGTACCAGTTGAGAGCGGCGGTGAGGGCACCCGGCTCGGTGAGCGCGGCGACGTACACCTTGGCGTCGTCATCGTCGAGGCCGGACCCGGCCAGCAGTGTGGCCAGGCCGCTGCCCGATCCGTCGGCACCGAGCAGGAGCCGCTCGGGCGTCTCGGGGGTGCGGAACGCCTCCGTGGCGGCAGCGTGCCCGGGTTGGTCGGATTCTCCCGCGGCGCGCAGCGACTCCTGCAGCGCCACCGGGTGCGGCGTCGACACCACGCTCAACGAGCGGACCCGGCCGGGGTGCCGCGAGGCCAACAGCCAGGCCAGCATGCCGCCCCAGTCGTGCCCGACCAGGTCGAAGGAATCCATCTCCATGCAGTCGGCCAGCGCGAGGACGTCGCCCAGCAGTTGCTCGGTGTCGTAGGCGTCCACCTCGGCCGGACGGGCGCCGACGCAGTAGCCGCGCTGGTCCGGCGCGACGGCGCGGTAGCCGGCGCCGCCCAGGGCCCACAGCTCGTCGCGCCAGGCCCACGAGGTCTGGGGGAAGCCGTGGAGCAAGATCACCCGGCGTCCCTCGTGGGGTCCGCAGGCCCGCCCCGTGAAGGTGAACCCGCCCGCCTCGATCTCGAGCCGGTCGATCGCCGCGGTGGTCACCATGACGGAGACGCGTGGTGGCCGCGCCTAAGCGACGGCCGCACCGTCCCGGGCTTCCTCCGGGCTGAGGCGAAGCGTCTCGTCGGGGATCGAGTCGACCAGGGCCCGCTGAGCGACGTAGTCGTGGGAGATGGAGGAGAAGGCGGCGCGCCGGGCGGCGGAGCGCTCGGCCGGCACGTCGCCCAGGAACCCCCACAGATTGAGCGCGAACCGGACGTCGTACACGCACGGGGCGCGGCCGAAGAGGGCGGCCCGCTTGGCCGCCACCAAGGCCACGCCCACCACCACGTCGTGCTCGGACTCGCCCTCCTGCAGGTGCAGGTCGTGCCCGAAGCGCTCGGCCAAGCGCAGCGCGAACCCCGAGTCTGTCCCGGGTGTCCCGGTCATGCGGCCGCCCGGCACCGACGGCAGGACCAGCTCGGCCGGCCGCGACGTCGTCCACGCCCCGGGCACGTGCAGGTGGCGGGCCGGGCGCACCTGGTCGGCCTCGGCGATGGGGACGAAGGTGGGCTGCGTCATCCGCGTGAGGTTAGCCCGCAGGCGTCCGGCGGACCCATTCGGTCACTCAATCGAAGAGCGGGACCGTGTGCAGCGAGATCGACGATGGCCGCGCGCCGTCGTGAAAGACCTCTTGGTCGGCCGAGCGCAGGTTGGCCCCGGTGGCCAACGGCTCGCCGGTGCCCGTGTTGCGGGCGTAGAGCGGGTGGGCGCCGCTCGACACCTGGAGCCGGACCCGGTGCCCGACGCGGAAGGTGTTGGCCGTCGGCCCCATGGCGATGTCGAGCCGAAACGTCCCGTCCGCCTCGTTGGTCACCGAACCGGGACGGAGCCGCACGATGCCGTCGCTCACGTTGTACGACTTCCCCTTGGGCGTCACGTCACACAGCCGCACGAAGAAATCGGCGTGTTCGAGCGAGGAGCGCAGGTAGAGCGTCGCCGTGATGGGCCCGATCACGGTGAGGTCGTCGTGGAGCACGGAGCTGGTGTAGGTCAGCACGTCGCGCCGGTGCTCGCGCCGCCGCTGCTCCTTGCGACCGGCCGTGGTGATGTTGAGCCCGGCCCCACCGACGGCGGGCGTGGGGTCGTGCGGGTTGTAGTGGAACCGGTCCGGCGCGCTGTCGGCGGGCGCTTCGGTACCCAACGTGCCCCACCGGCCGAGGAACCACTGCTGCGTCTCACCCGCCGGGGGCCACAGCGAGAACTCCTCCCACTTGCCCGTCCCCATGACGTAGACGCGCACGGGGGCCCGATGGACCCGGCCCCGGCGCTCGCCGAGCTGGGACTCGAACCACTCCAGCCCGTCACGGATGGTCTCGCCCTGCAGGCCCGGGCTGGTGTGCGTCCACGGGCCGATGGTGAGACGGGCCGTGCGGCCGGCGCCGCGCAGGGCCTCGTAGTCGGCCACCTGGGCGGTGACGAAGATGTCGTACCAGCCGCCGACCAGGCTGGCAGGCGGCACCTTGCCCAGCCGGCGCCCGAAGTCGATGTCGTCCCACCAGGCGTCGCCGGGCTCGCTGTGCGCCAACCACTCCTGGAAGAACGGTGCCACCTCCCCGATGGTGGCGACGTCGCTGCGTCCGAGCGGCAGCACCTCGCCGGCCGCGGCGACCACCTTGGGCGAACGCAGCTGGGCCCGCACCACGTGACGCAGGCGGAGCTCCTGGTGCTTCACCTGGTGCATCCAGGTCAGCGCCGTCTCGAGCGCGAAGGAACCGCCAGGATACGAGGCCGAGTCGCGGAATTGCGAGGAGGTCACCTGGAGGCCGAGGGCCTTCAGGTAGCCCGGCGCGTCCTCGGCCACCGCCCACTGGGTCAGGCCGAGATAGCTGCCGCCCCACATGACGAGGCGGCCGTCGAACCACGGCTGCGACGCCACCCACTCCAAGGTGGCGTGCCCGTCCGCCTGCTCGGTGCGCATGGGGACGAACTCGCCCTCGGAGCCGAACGTGCCGCGGCAGCTCTGGATCACCACCTGGTACCCGCGCTCCGAGTACAGGCGGCCGAGCGGGCCGATGATCCTCCGCCCGTACGGCGAGCGGATCAACATGGTCGGCAACCCACCCGAAGGGTGGGTCGGAAACCAGCGATCGGCCAGGAGGACGGCGCCGTCGGGCATCTTGGCCGCCAGGTCCCGCTCGACGGACACGTCCATCGTCTGGGGCTTGCCCAGCTTCAGCCCCGAGGCAGCGATGCGAGTCAAGACGGTCATGCCGGGTCCCCCCGTGGTGCGCTCCTCCTGCCCGGGCGCTAGCCGGCATGCAGAAGTCCGAAAACGATCGAATCGTAGAGGGCCTGCCAGCTGGCCTCAATGATGTTCTCGGACACCCCGATGGTGGTCCAGGTCCGCTCGCCGTCGGTCGTGTCGACCAGGACCCGGGTCACGGCGCCGGTGCCCCGGCCGGTATCGAGGACGCGCACCCGGTAGTCGGTGAGGTGCATGTTCTCGAGGGCCGGGAACTTGGAGCCGATGGCGCCGCGCAGGGCGCCGTCGAGCGCGTTGACGGGCCCGTTGCCCTCGGCGACGGCCACGATGCGCTCGCCGCCGACGTGGACCTTGACCGTGGCCTCGGTCAGCACGCCGAGCGGGGTGGTGGTGACCAGCGCGGCGTCGGCCCGGCCCTCGTGGTCGGTGATGACGCGGAAGGACTCCACGGTGAAGTAGTCGGCCGTCCAGCCGGTGGCGCGGCGCAGCAGGAGCTCGAGCGAGCCGTCGGCCACCTCGAAGTGGTAGCCCTCGTGTTCGAGGTGCTTGAGCTCATCGAGCACGCGGCCGATGACCTCACCGTCGAGGTCGATGCCGAGCTCGGCCGCCTTCATGGCCAGGGTGGAGCGGCCCGCCATCTCGGAGACGACGACGCGGGTGCCGTTGCCCACCGAGTTGGGTTCGACGTGCTCGTAGAGATCGGCGCTGCGGGCCACCGCGCTGGCGTGCAGGCCGCCCTTGTGCGCGAACACCGAGTTGCCGACATAGGGCTGCTGCGGGTTCGGCGCGATGTTGACCAGCTCGGCGATGTGGTGCGACACCGGGGTGAGGCGCTCGAGGCGATCGGCCGGGATGGTGCGGATGTTCCATTTAAGCGAGAGGTTGGGGATGGCGGCCGACAGGTCGGTGTTGCCGGCCCGCTCCCCGTAGCCGTTGATGCAGCCCTGCACCTGGGTCACGCCGGCCTGCACGGCCACCAGCGAGTTGGCCACGGCGCAGCCGGCGTCGTTGTGGCAGTGGATCCCGAGTTGGGCGCTGGTGCGGGCGCGCACGTCAGCCACGGCCTGGCCCAGGTCGTCGGGCAGCGAGCCGCCGTTGGTGTCGCACAGCACGAGCGCCTCGGCCCCCGCCTCCTCGGCCGCGGCGAGCACGGACAGGGCGAACTCGGGGTTGCGGCGGTAGCCGTCGAAGAAGTGCTCGGCATCGAGGAAGACGCGCAGGTCGTGCTGGCACAGGAAGCGCACGGAGTCGGCCACCATGGCCACCGCCTCGTCGAGCGAGGTGCGCAGCGCCTCGGCCACGTGGCGGTCCCACGACTTGGCCACGATGCACGCCACCGGCGCCCCCGCATCGATCAGGTTGGCCAGCACGGTGTCGTCCTCGGGCTTCACGCCGGCCCGGCACGTCGACCCGAAGGCGACCAGCGTGGCCGTGCCCAAGGTCAGCTCCTTCTTGGCCCGGGCGAAGAACTCGACGTCCTTGGGGTTGGCGCCCGGCCAGCCGCCCTCGATGAAGGTGACGCCGAGGTGATCGAGCTGCTCGGCCACGCGCAGCTTGTCGTCCACGGTGAGCGACAGCCCCTCCTGCTGGCTGCCGTCGCGCAGGATGGTGTCGAAGATGTCGACCGCCTCGGGCAGCTCGGGGACTTCGAAGTCGTGGGCGTGCGCGCTGTGCCCGTGGGCGTGGGTGTGGCGCACGCCCCCGTGGCTGTGCTCGCCTACGCCTACGTCGGGGTCAGTCGACATGGTCCAGCCATTCCTTGTACTGGTCCACCTCGCCGCGCACGGTGGCGAAGTAGGTCTGCTGGATGTCCTTGGTGATGCGGCCGGGGTGGCCGGGGCCGACCGGGCGGTCGTCGACGGCGCGGATCGGCACCACCTCGGCCGCCGTCCCGGTCAGGAAGGCCTCGTCGGCCAGGTAGAGGTCGGTGCGGATGATGGACTCGTGGCGCACCTCGTAGCCGAGGTCGCGGGCGATCGTCTCGACCGAGTGCTGCGTGATGCCGGCCAGCGCGCCCGAGTCGGCCGTGTGCGGCGTGATCAGCACACCGTCGCGGACGATGAACACGTTCTCGCCGGTGCACTCGCTGACGTTGCCGTCGGGCGCCAGCAGGATGGCCTCGTCGTAGCCGGCCTTGAGCGCCTCCACCTTGGCCAGGGACGAGTTGGAGTACATGCCGGTGTTCTTGGCCGCCGTCGGCACCGCGTTGGGGTCGTGGCGCCGCCAGGAGCTGACCTTGACCGACACGCCGTTGGCGATGCCCTCGTCGCCCAGGTAGGTGCCCCAGGGCCAGGCGGCGATGGAGACGTTGACCGGGCAGGGCAGCGGGTTGAGGCCCATCTCGCCGTAGCCGAGGTAGATGAGGGGCCGCAGGTAGCAGCCGTCGTGCAACTCGTTGACGCGCACGACCAGGCGCGAGGCCTCCATGATCTGCTCCACCGTGAAGGGGACGTCGATCATGAAGATCTTGGCCGAGGCGAAGAGCCGCCGGATGTGGTCGCCCAGCCGGAAGACGGCCACGCCGCGGCTCGTCGGGTAGGCCCGGATGCCCTCGAACACACCGGAGCCGTAGTGCATGGTGTGGGTGAGCACGTGCACGGTGGCGTCGGCCCAGTCGACGAGCTCACCGTCCATCCAGATCTTCTCGGTCGAGGTGAGGGGCATGGCGGCTACAGCCTTTCTGCGATGGCGTCGCCCACGGCGGTCGTGGACAGCTGCTGGGTGGACGTTGACATGGAATCGACCTGCGCGGCCAGGGCCTTGAGGATGCGTCCGGCCGCATCGGCCTCGCCCAGGTGCTCGAGCATGAGGGCGGCGGAGTGGATGGCCGCCAGCGGGTTGGCGATGCCCTGGCCGGCGATGTCGTGCGCGGCGCCGTGCACGGGCTCGAAGAGCGACGGGCCGGTGCGGTCCGGGTTGAGGTTGGCCGAGGCGGCGAACCCGATCCCGCCACTGACGGCGCCGGCCAGGTCGGTCAGGATGTCCCCGAAGAGGTTGTCGGTCACGATCACGTCGTAGCGCTTCGGCTGCTCCACCAGGTAGATGCAGGCGGCGTCGACGTGGTTGTAGTCCCAGGTGACGTCGGGGTACTCCGGGGCCACCTCGGTCACGGTGCGCTGCCACAGGTCGCCGGCGAAGGTGAGCACGTTGGTCTTGTGCACCAGGGTGAGGCGGTTGGCCCGCCGGCCGGCCAGCTCGAAGGCGAAGCGGACGCAGCGCTCGGCGCCCATGCGGGTGTTGACCGAGCCCTGGGTGGCCACCTCGTGTGGCGTGCCCTTGCGCAGGAAACCACCCTCGCCGGCGTAGGTGCCCTCGGTGTTCTCGCGCACGACGGCGAAGTCGGCACCTTCGGCGATGGAGCCGGGCACGCCGGTGAAAGGGCGCAGGTTGACGTAGAGGTCGAGCTCGAACCGCAGGCGCAGCAGGAGCCCCCGCTCGAGGGTGCCCGACGGGATGCTGGTGTCACCCACCGGCGGCCCGACCGCACCCAGCAGGATGGCGTCGAAGCCGCGCAGCTCGGCCAGCGTCTCGTCGGGCAGGACGGTGCCGTCGCGCAAGTAGCGGGCGGCCCCCAGGTCGAAGGGGGTGACGTCGAGCTCGACACCGGAGGCGGCGACGACCTTCAGCGCCTCGGCGCAGACCTCCGGCCCGATCCCGTCGCCGCCGATGACGGCGACCCGATGCGACGTCCTGCCACTGCCTGTGCTCACTGTCCTCGTCGTTCCTCTCGTGTGGTGTGACCGCTACGTGACGCCCGCCGGATGGTGCCCCGAAATTGAAAAACCGCCCACTCTGTGGACGGTTCAAAGGCGCGCGTGGAGGGGGCGCGCCTAATGGATAATGCCTACCGGGTGCTGGGAAGGGCGCATGACCTCCCCAGTCTCTCGCAGGCGGACCGGTGCCGTCAACAGAGAGTGCGGGCCGGCCGCCGGCCCATCCCGGCCGGATTAGCCTTGTGACTCCGGCGCGGTGCCTGCCACCGGCCGTACCCGCCTCCCGAAGGACACGCCGTGACCAACGCTTCCGCCCGCCACACCGAGACGACCAAGCTGACGCAGGCCACCTACGACCGGCTGGTGGCGGAACTCGAGGACCTGACGACCCGGGGCCGGGTCGAGATCGCCCAGCAGATCGAGGCGGCGCGTGCATTGGGCGACCTCTCCGAGAACGGCGACTACCACGCCGCCAAGGACGCCCAGGGGAAGATGGAGTCGCGCGTCCGCCAGCTGCAGGCCATGCTGAAGGAAGTCGAGATCGTCGACACCAGCTCCGACGACGGGTCCGTGGCGCTCGGCAGCACGGTGACCCTCCGCTACGACGGCGACGAGGACGAGACCCAGGCCTTCTTCGTGGGCTCCATCGAGGAGCGCCAGGGTGACCTGCCCGTGATCTCGCCCACCTCCCCGCTGGGGCAGGTCCTGGTCGGGCGGGCCGCCGGCGAAGCCGTCGAGTACCAGGCGCCGGGCGGCACGCTCAAGGTCCACATCGTCGACGTCACCCGCTGATGGCGCCGCGCACGCTCAGCGAGAAGATCTGGGAGGCCCACGTCGTCCACGCGGCGGAGGGTGAGCCCGACCTCCTCTTCATCGACCTGCACCTGGTGCACGAGGTCACGTCGCCCCAGGCCTTCGACGGGCTGCGCCTGGCCGGGCGCACCGTGCGCCGGCCCGGCCTGACCGTCGCCACGGCCGACCACAACGTGCCCACGACGGACATCGACAAGCCGGTGGCCGACCCCGTCTCGGCCAAGCAGCTGAAGGTGCTGAACGACAACACGAGGGAGTTCGGCATCACCTGCTTTCCGATGGGCGACGCCAACCAGGGCATCGTCCACATCATCGGGCCGGAGCAGGGCTGGACGCAGCCGGGCATGACCATCGTGTGCGGCGACAGCCACACCTCGACGCACGGCGCCTTCGGGTCGCTGGCCTTCGGCATCGGCACGAGCGAGGTCGAGCACGTGCTGGCCACACAGACGCTGCCGCAGGTGCGGCCCAAGACGATGGCCGTCACCGTGGAAGGCGAGTTGGCGCCCGGGGTGACGGCCAAGGACGTGGCGCTGACCGTCATCGGCACCATCGGCACCGGGGGCGGCATCGGGCACGTGATCGAGTACCGCGGCTCGGCCATCCGGGGCCTCTCCATGGAGGGCCGCATGACGCTGTGCAACATGTCGATAGAGGGCGGGGCGCGAGCCGGCCTGGTGGCGCCCGACGAGACCACGTTCGAGTACGTGCGCGGGAAGGACCACGCGCCGACGGGCCAGGCCTGGGACGACGCCGTGGCCTACTGGCGCAGCCTGGCCACCGACGACGGGGCCACCTTCGACAAGGAGGTCGTGATCGACGCCGCGGGCATCACGCCGCACGTCACCTGGGGCACCAACCCGGCCCAGGTGGTACCGATCGACGGGTCGGTGCCCGACCCGGCCGCCATGGACGACCCGGGCGACCGCGAGGCGGCGGCGCGGGCGCTGGCCTACATGGGGCTCGAAGCGGGCACACCGATGCGCCAGATCGCCGTCGACACGGTGTTCCTGGGCAGCTGCACCAACTCGCGGATCGAGGACTTCCGCGCCGCCGCCGCCGTGCTCTCGGGCCGGACCGTGCGGCCCGGGCTGCGGGCGCTGGCCGTGCCGGGCTCGCACCGGGTGAAGCACCAGGCCGAGGAGGAGGGCCTCGACAAGGTGTTCACGGCCGCCGGGTTCGAATGGCGCGAGCCAGGCTGCTCCATGTGCCTGGCCATGAACCCGGACAAGCTGGCCGTGGGCGAGCGCTGCGCGTCGACCTCGAACCGCAACTTCGAGGGCCGCCAGGGCCGGGGCGGGCGCACCCACCTCGTCTCCCCCGCCGTGGCCGCCGCCACCGCCGTGGCGGGCACCTTCGCCACCCCCGAGGACCTGGACTGATGCGCCCCGTCGTGGTCGTGACCGGACGCGCCGTGCCCCTCGACCGCACGGATGTCGACACCGACCAGATCATCCCGTCGGACTGGCTCAAGCGGGTGGAGCGCACCGGCTTCGGCGCCGGGCTGTTCTCGGAGTGGCGCGACGACCGCGACTTCGTGCTGAACAACGCCGAGTTCGTCGGGGCCACCATCCTGGTGGCCGGGCACAACTTCGGCACCGGCTCTTCCCGTGAACACGCCGTCTGGGCGCTGATGGACTACGGCTTCGAGGCGGTGGTCTCCTCGCGCTTCGCCGACATCTTCCGCAACAACTGCACCAAGCAAGGGCTGTTGCCGGTGCAGGTCACCGAGGAGCTCGACCGGGCGCTGCTCGACGCCGTGGCGGCGGACCCGGCGCTCGAGATCACCATCGACGTCGCCCGCGGCACGATCGAGGCGCCGGCCGCCGGTCTGGCCGGCACCTTCCCCCTCGACGAATTCACCCGCGAGCGCCTGCTCAACGGGTGGGACGACATCGGCCTGTCGCTGCGCTACGAGGACGACATCACGGCCTACGAGCGCCGGCGCCCCGCCTTCCTGCCCTCGGCGTGACCGTGCCATGGTGACCTTCCGTCCCATGACGGAGGCCGACGTGCCGGGCGCGGTGGCCGCGTTCGACAGCGGATTGCTGGCCATGCTGGCGCGCCACGGCCTGCCGACGACGGGCAGCTCCATTCAGGACGAGCGGCGCCGGATCAACCGCACCCACCATTTCCTGGGCACCGACCCGGAGGGCTCGTGGGTGGCCGAGGACGACGACGGCGCGGTCGTCGGGATGTCGCAGTCCTTCGTGCGCGAGGACTACTGGATGCTCTCGCAGCTCGGCACGGTGCCGGGTCGCCAGGGCCACGGCGTGGGACGGCAGCTGTTGAGCCTGGCGTTGTCGCACGGAGATTCGCACAGCCCCGGGACCATCCAGTGCTCACGCGACCCCAAGGCCATGGCGTTGTACACGAGCTTCGGCTTCGTCCTGCACCCGGTGGTGGCGGCGTGGGGCGTGCTGCGACCGGGCGCGGTGGAACGGCCGGCCGAGGTCGTGCGCTTGGAGCCGGACCAGGTGACCGAGCGCGACCTCGACACCGTGACCGCCATCGACCGCAAGGTGCGCGGGTCGGCCCGCACGGTCGACGTGGTCGCCATGCTCACCCAGCCCGGGACCCGTCTCTTGCTGCACGACGACCAGGGCTATGCCGTGGCGGCGGACGACCGCGTGATCACGCTCGGCGCCCGCAACGAGGACTCGGCCTGCCTCGTGCTGCGGGCGGCGCTGGCCGAGGTGCCGACCGGAGAGACGGTGGAGGTCAACTGGCTCACGGCGGCCCAGCAGTGGGCCATCCGCGTCGTCGTCCAGGCCGGGATCGAGCTGCAGCCCTACGGGCCCGTCATGGTGCGCGGCATGGACGGGCCCCCGATGCCCTACATCCCGAGCGGGGGGTACGGGTAGCCCAAAGGGCCGGGCTACGCCTCCCGACCGGGCCGCCCTGCAGCCGGGCGGCGAACTGTTGCCGGCGAAGTTCGCGGGCGGCCCATTGCGGTACAACGTCCTCGTTGGTCAGTCGCGAGGTCTCTCCACTAAAAGGGCATTTGGCCCGCTTCTTCTTGCTCACGACGTACCCTTGGAGGGAGATGCCGAAGAAGAACGGCGACGAGCCGACACAAGAGACTCAGCCCGCCAAGGGCGAACCAGCGGAAATACCGATCCCGACGCGGGAAGAGGTCTTTCGTGACCTGGGCAAGGCTGCCAAGCCACGGAGGTCCCCCGAGAAGGACTGAATCAGGCCTGCGGTGGACGTACCCATCGCCGGTCGAGGTAGCGGGAGAGAACGACCATCGCTGCGACGGCCACGATCACTGTGAGGCCGATGACGATCAGCATCGGATGGTATTTGGGAAGCGTGGCAGACCGCGGTTGCGACTTCGCGCTGATCTGGTGCAGCAGGAGAGCGGTGGCGGCGATCATCGACGCCTAAGCAGTCGTCCCCGGGAAGGCGGAGCGGATCGCCAGCTTGAAGAACATCGCGCGTCCGTCGTTGCGGTGGTTGAACCGCCACACGTACTCGTTCAGGTAGCCCTGAAAGTGCTGGGGCGAGACCGAGTGGTGCACGCCGATGATCCCACGCTTCACCTGGGACCAGAACGAGTCGATCGTCTGTGTGTGCACATTCCCGCTCACGAAGACGCGGATGTGGTGGTTCACCGTTTCGTGCTGCTGAGGCTGCGTCCCGTAGGCGTGAGCAGCGTCGGTGTAGACGGTGGCCTGCGGCGACACCAGCGTGTGCACGTGGCCCGTGAGGGTTTCCTTCTGCCTGCTCGGGATGACATAGGCCGCGACCCGGCCGCCGCGCTCGACGGCACCGAACACCTGCGACTTGGTTTCGGCCGCCCACTTGTGGGGCAGCGAACGGCGCACGGCCGAGGCCAGCGGTCCCGCCGACTCGGCTTCTTTCGCCCGACGCGCACGGTCCGAGTTGCGAGGCTTGCCGCCCACGTGGGTCTCGTCCATCTCGACCACGCCGTTCAACTGCTCGGTCTCAGTCTCGGGAGCGTCGTGGCCCATGAGCTGCTCGCGGATCAGCCGGAAAATGCGCCAGGCCGTCTTGTAGGTGACGCCCAGCTCTCGCTCAAGTTGCTTGGCAGAGATGCCACAACGAGTGCTTGTCATGAGGTACATGGCGTAGAACCACAGGTGCAGGCCCGTGGAGGACTTGTGAAAGATGGTGCCCGCTGTCGGGTGCACGTGAAGGCCACAGGCCGTGCAGGTCCAGTCCTGGCGCCGCTGCTTGGCCGTATAGCGGCGGAACTGGCGAATCTCGCCACAGCGCTCACAGTGGGCCTCGTCGTTGCCCAGGTTGTAGCGCTGGTCCCAGAGCCAGACCAGGCAAGCCTCATCGTCGGGGAAGTCGGCCAGGAAGTCGACCAGCATGTACTCGGACGCCGAGGTCAGAGCGTGCCGGAGGTTCTTCTGGTTGCCAGGTGCCACAAGTCAAGTATGACACGCTGGGCTTATACAGTCAAGGGATACTACCCGTAATGACTCACGGATGCGTGGCCGTCAGGAGGCCGGCGGGATCAAGCGGCTGGCTACCCCTCGTACCAGCGGTATTTGGTCCAGCCGGCCATGGGCCGTGCCCCCATGCGCTGGTAGAAGTCGATGGCCGGGGCGTTCCACTCCAGGACCTCCCACTCCAGGCGGCCCTCGGTCTGTTGACGCAGGTAGGTGAGCAGCGCGGCGGCGTGGCCCTGACGGCGGTGCTCGGGGCGCACGAAGATGTCCTCGAGCCAGATGCCCGTCTGGCCCAGGAAGGTCGAGAAGGTCCGGTACCACAGGGCGTGCCCGGCCAGGGCCCCGCCGCCGACGTCGATCACAGAGTCGAAGACGATGGCGCCGGGGCCGAACAGGGAGCGCGCCAGGTCGTCCTCGGTGAGGAGCACCTGGTCGGCCAGGTGCTCGTACTCCGCCAGCTCCCGGATCATGGCCACCAGCTCCGGGACGTCCGCCTCGACCGCCGGCCGGATCACCCGGAGCGGCCCCGATTCGCTGCCGAAACCACCGCGCTGAGCGACGCATCGAGGATGGACGAGTCACGCCCGACGCCCCACCAGGTCGACCCGTCGCTCCCGGCCACCTCCACGTAGGCGACGGCCGACGCTCCCGAGCCCTCGGTGAGCGTGTGCTCGTGGTAGTCCTTCACCTCGAGCACGATACCGAGATCGGCCTTCAGCGCGCCGATGAGCGCGTCGATAGGGCCGTTGCCCTCGCCCGTGACGGTGCGGTGCTGTCCGTCGACCAGCAGCTGCGCGGTGACGCTGGTGTGACCGCGCCCGGTGGACACCTCGCTCGTCATCAGGCGCAACCCGGCGTCCTCGGGCAGGTAGATCTCCTCGAAGACGTCGCGGATCTGGCCCGACCGGATGACCGTGCCACTGGCCTCGGTGATCTCCTGCACGCGCTTGGAAAATTCGACCTGCAGTCGCCGCGGCAGGTCCAGGCCGTGGTCGGTGTCCATCACATAGGCCACGCCGCCCTTGCCGGACTGGCTGTTGACCTGGATGATGGCCTCGTAGGTCCGCCCCGTGTGCTTGGGGTCGATGGGCAGGTAGGGCACCTCCCACTCCTCGTAGTCGCGGCCGATGGCGGACATGCCCTTCTTGATCGCGTCCTGGTGCGACCCGGAGAACGCGGTGTACACGAGGTCGCCGGCGTAGGGATGGCGCGGGTGGACGGGCAACCGGGTGGCGTATTCCGCCGTGCGGCGCACCTGCTCGATGTCGCTGAAGTCGAGCGCCGGGTCGATGCCCTGGCTGAACAGGTTCATGGCCAGCGTGACGATGTCGACGTTGCCGGTGCGCTCGCCGTTGCCGAACAGGGTCCCCTCTACCCTGTCGGCGCCGGCCAGCACCGCCAGTTCGGCCGCAGCCACCGCCGTGCCACGGTCGTTGTGCGGGTGCAGGCTCAGCACGATGCTGTCGCGGTTCTTGATGGTGCGGCCGAACCACTCGATCACGTCGGCGTACACGTTGGGGCTGTACATCTCCACCGTGGCGGGCAGGTTGAGGATGATGGGCCGTTCGGGCGTCGGCTCGATCACGTCCATCACGGCCTCGCATATCTCCACGGCGAAGTCGGGCTCGGTCCCGGTGAAACTCTCCGGCGAGTACTCGTAGCGGATATCGGTGCCGCTGACCTGCGCCTCGTACTTCTTGCACAACTCGGCCGCCTTCACGGCGATGTCGATGATGCCGGACCTGTCCAATCCGAACACGACGCGCCGCTGCAGCTCGGAGACCGAGTTGTAGAAGTGCACGCAGGCGCGGGGCGACCCG
Organism: uncultured Acidimicrobiaceae bacterium; assembly: GCA_963807775.1. Taxonomy (GTDB): domain Bacteria; phylum Actinomycetota; class Acidimicrobiia; order Acidimicrobiales; family RAAP-2; genus Bog-473. Next base: position 600,295 of record CAWECY010000003.1, read on the forward strand.
GCCAGCGACTCGTAGGTGCGTTCGATCAGCTCCTGGCGGCACTGGACCAGCACCTGGATCTCGACGTCGTCGGGAATCAGTCCCTCTTCGATGATGAGGCGCTGGAAGTCGTAGTCGGTCTGCGAAGCCGACGGGAACCCGACCTCGATCTCCTTGAACCCGACGTCGACCAGTGTCTGGAACAGCGCCAGCTTGCGCTCGGGGTCCATGGGGTCGATGAGGGCCTGGTTGCCGTCACGCAGGTCGACGCTGGCCCAGCGCGGGGCCTTGGTGAACTGGCGATCGGCCCAGGTCCGGTCGTGCAGCACGAGTGGCACGTGCGAGCGGTACTTGTCGAAGGGCATGGGCGACGGATCGCAGGGCAGGGCCAGGTGACCCCGCTCCACGTCGCCACCACTCCCTTTCTGTCCCTCAGCCATCTGTCCTTGTCCCTTCTCTATCTTTCCGTCGCGTGTCTGGCCTTTCGGTCCGTACCGGCGCCGGCCCAACAAAAAACCCCCTGGCCTTTCGGCGCAGGAGGTTGCGAGCGAACGCGATGTGGCGTTCGCCGTCAGGTAAGCAGCAGGTCACAGGTCGTTGCCTTCATTTCAACTTCAATTGTCGCATTTGGGCGGCTCCAGCGTCAAGGGCATCCCAGGCTAGCCAGGTGGCAGCGGCGACCCGAAGCGGATCAGATTGCCGTCGGCGTCTGTGTGCGCCGCCTCCCACACGCCGAAACCCGGGTCGAACAGGTCGCCCGTCTGGCCCACGCCGGCCTCACGCCATTCGGCATGGAGCGCGCCGGCGTCGTCCACGCCGATGTAGCAGGCGCCCCGCTCGCCGGCGATCGCCGGCTCCAGATCCTGCCTGAAGTGGATGTTGACGCCGTCGCGCGACGCGGTGCCGTAGCCACCGTGGTGCGCGGCCACGGTGAAGCCGAGCGCCTCGTAGTGCGCCTGCATGGCCTCCATGTCGGAGGTCGGGAAGATGGGAGCGATGCTGCGCAAGGTGGCCATGGGCGGGGAGGCTACCGTGGTCGGGATGCGTCACCTCCTGTGGACCGCGTTCCGCGCCGCCCTCGTGATCGCCGTGCTGGCCGTCGTGCGCGAGATCCTGCTCGACCGCGCGCCCCAACGGCCCATCCTCGCTCGTGGCCGGGAGCCGGTGATCGGCAGCCTCGATACGTGGCCGGCCGTGCCGCGCAAGCCGGCTGCGTCCTGACGGGACCTGACGCCAGGCAGCGAGAGGAATCCTGCGGCAGATTCTCGCCATGGAAGGGCAGACAGGCGCGCGTTTTGGGAGCCCTGCAGCTCCCGAGTTCCGTCGTAACGCGACAACTGACAGGCTCATTTCACCTCTCACAGAAGAGCGCGTACGTGTCGTTCTGCTCGCCGTCACACGCGGCGTCAGGGCTCCTCAGCCGCGCAACGACTTACAAGCGATAGAGACGGGCCGCATTGTCCGACAGTATTTTCTGTTTCACCGAGTAGGAGATGTCGGAGCGCTCGGCCAGCATCTTCATCGTGAAGGGACATTTCCCCTCAGGGTGACAGTAGTCGGACCCTAGAACCAGTCGTTCCGCACCGATGATATCGACCACGGCCGGCAACAAGGCTTCATCAGGCTCGGTGGCGAAGAAGAGATGATCGCCTCGGATGTACTCCTCGGGATTGTGGGGCAGGCGGTGAGTTCGCAGGGTGAAGGCCTCATAGCCAGACTGAATCCGTTCCATGAAGTACGGGACCCATCCGGCGCCCGTCTCGAGAAAGGCGATGTCCATGGTTGGGTACCGGTCCAGGACACCTCCCATAATGAGATGGCCCAACGCGATCATGCTCGGCATACTCCCGTAGGCATCGTCGATGTTCTGGTGTTTGATGGTGGTCCTGAGGGGATTGATCTGGGTTCCGAGAGTGTGGATGCAGATGGGAACGTCGAGTTCCTCGGCAGCACGCCAGATCGGATCCAGACTCTGGTCGTCGAGAGTTGTGCCATTGGCGTGGTGCGGCGGAAGGACGCCAGCCACGAACCCGTACTCGCCGACGGTGCGCCTCAACTCATCAGCGGCCTCACGAGGAGACTGCATCGCCAGCATGGCGACGCCTTTCAGTCGCTCGGGATCGGTGCTGCAATAGCGAGCGAGGTACTCGTTGTACCCACGAAGAGTGGTGGTCGCGACGGCGGGACTCTCTACCATGGCGGCCACCATCAAGCAATGACCTCCAAAGAGGACGGCGATATCGATCCCCATCTCGTCCATATCGGGGAGTCGACGTTCCGCCTTCGACTCACCCGGCCGCGGCAACCAGTACTTCCCATCCCGGGTGAAGCGGCTCATCGCCTCCTCTATGTCACGGTAGTCGACGTCCGACTCGTCGTCCTCGCCGGTCTCGGGAAGCACACGACCCTCGACTTCGATGCGCGGAAAACCTCGATCGTCGCGAAACGATCTGGGCGCTTCGTGGCGGCGCTCAGAGGGGACGAAGGTGTCCCAGTCGATGACCCAGTCGTGGATATGCCCATCGGCATCGATCACCCGGTGACCGTTGAGCATGCCCGAACCTCCCTTCCCACCGAGCGCGCCCCAGTGGGATGCCTAGATTCCATCCCTCTTTCGGATCGACGTCCAGTGCGTTGCCTCACTTGACTGACGTGAAGGCGTCGGTGCCGCAAATCTGCGCTCCCGACCTCGGCTTCATCCGATTTCGTTGCGTGCGAAAACCCCCGAGTCAGCCGTCGTTACCATCAAGGTCAAGGGAGTCGGCCAGTTGTAGCCATCGCCTCCGTTCCGCCTTTCGCCTTGTCTCGAACAGCCCGCAACGGATCGTTAACCGGTGCGATGCCTCCCCGAGAAACGGATCGCTTCAGTCCGCTGTCCTGGGGAGGTCGCCTCGTATCCTGGGTGATCCGAACGGCGCGTGTACTGCGGCGAGATAGCTGCCAATTCCGGGACGGAGAAGGTCCGATTGCGGTGGCACAGACTCGACCACCGGGTGCCCGGACGGCCGAGCTCTATCCTCCGGTGCCGCCCGTAATGATATGGGGAGGTTTGAGACTCATCGCTCTCCTGCGTTCCGAACCATCCAGACGAACTCCCCCCGCTCGCCGTAGCCGTTGTGATGTGCGTGAAACCCATTCTTTTCAAGGACTCGGAGCGACGGTGCATTCCAGGTGCCGACTGTCGCCCATAAGCGCTTCCGGCCCGTCGCAAAAGCAGCATCGATCACAGCTCCAGCGGCCTCCGTGGCGTAGCCGTGGCCTCGGAACTGGGGGAGGACTTCATAGGCGATTTCTGGTTCCTGGAAGGTTCCTCGACCGATGATAAGTCCGCAATACCCAATCGGGCTGGTCTCGTCCCGCCGCCGAATACCCAGTGGTCCGAAGCCATCTGCGTACGCCCGTTCGTTCTGCTCGACCATTCGCTGCTCAACTTCACCGATCGACAGCGTCGTGCCACCCTCGTGCTCACGAAGGAGTTCGAGGGCACACTCAGCGTCATCCTTCGTGCGTAGTCGCAATGACAATCGCTCGGTGTCGATCACAAAGGCCATCGCTCGGAAGTGATCGACCATCTAAACGCCGCCCCCCAAGGCCATCAGGACGATCCGCACCGACAGTCAGACTATTGGGCCGGCCCCTCGCCCAAAAGTGCGGCAGGTGCGACCCCGGCCCCGGCGATGTATTGGGCTACCCGGAACTCTGGTCGGGAATGGGCTTTTGTAAGAATGGGCTTGTGACTGGCATCCGCTCGGTCGTCGTGTGCGCGCAATGCGAGGTCCACTGGTACGTAGACGCTGAACCGGCCAAGTGTGCTGATCGTGGCCACGACCATCAGCGAATCGACCTGCATAGACATCGTTCCATAGTCGTCTTGCCCGATGGGACAGAGGTCACCGCCGTCTCATTCGATGCGATGGATCCCTATGCCCGTGAACAGCCTCCTGACTTCGGTCTGTACCTAGACCCGCAGTGGGATCCCCCGTGGGCTCACGATCACCTCGATTGGCCGGATTTCGGCGTGCCGAGTGATTCCGCTGCACTGGCGGCTGCGTTGAGATTGCTGCTCGAGCGAGCTCGTCGCCAGAACCGAGTGGAGGTTGGTTGCCTTGGCGGACATGGACGGACTGGAACTGCCTTGGGTTGTCTCGCCATCCTGACTGGACTCCCTCCCGGAGATGCCGTCGCTTGGGTCCGCGACAACTACTGCAGCGAGGCTGTGGAGTCCGGCCAACAGGAAGCGTTTGTCGCTGGTTTTGTTGGCTGACACCTGCCTCACTTATGTCGGAGTGCTCGCCGTCCGTCAAAGTTTGGCGGCACCGTCGGGGACTCATCGGCAGAGTTGATTATCGTTCCGAAAGGTCGAGCTGAAGACTGAGAGGTGGCCAATGGTGACGGTGCACAACCTTGATCAGGAATCGGTTGCCAAGATGATCCAATTGGACCTTGCGAGCCTGGACCGAGAACCGGAAAGTCCGATCGGGGACTTTCCGTTCCACGGATGCACGGGTGGTGTCGCCGCCTTCAAAGGCCGACCACCTTGGGAGTTCCACGCCCAAGGCGACGAGCTTCTCTTCATCTTGGCGGGCGAGTCGGAACTTACGGTGCTGCAGAAGGACAGTCGTTCGGTTTGGACCCTTACAGCAGGCTATCTTGCGATCGTTCCAAGGGGTCATTGGCACTCGAACAACGCTCCCGGCGGAGTCACGATGCTGTGGATCACTCCTAGCGAAGGCAATGAGCACTCCTGGGACGAGCCAAGCGTCTGACAGCTTGTGATCAGGTCCGGAGGGTCGCGGAACTGTTCGGTAACGCCTCCGGGCTTACGCGCATCCGATGGTTCTGGCGGTCAGAGCCGCGTGCGCCATTGCTCGGCCTCGATGGTGAACAGGATGCGAGGCCGCGGACCTCTCCACGTATCCACGGGGCCCGTCAGACCCTGATTGGTGAGGCCGGACTTCTGCAATACCCGGAGGGATGCCAGGTTGTCTGGGTCAGCGGTTGCCCACATCGTGGCTCGGTGCAGTTCGGAGAAGCTGAATTCGAGCAAGAGCCTGGTGGCTTCAGTCGCGTAACCCCGTCCCCAGCGTTCCGAGCGGAGGTACCAGCCGAACTGGCCGCTGTCCGTTCCTTGGAGGCTATCGATTCCGGCCCAGCCGCAGAAGCCCTGGGCATCTTCAACCACCAGGTTGTAGCTCGGTCTGGGATCGAGGTCGGGCTCCTGGAGCAACCGTGGCAGGCTGATCGATTCGGCTGAATCTCGATCTATTCGGAACTTCATGTAGGTGAACATGGCCTCGTCACCTTCAAGTGAGAGGAATGGTTCCCGGTCTCGCGAGACAAAGTCCCGAAGCAGGATCGGGTCCCCTTGCAGCTTCAGCACGGACGGAGAATATGCGGTAATCGACTTTCCCCATGTTGCGAACCGTCCCACCTTCCCGGCGGCGGCACTGGGGCACTGGCAGATCGATTTGATCTGTGCGGCGGCACCCTCAACAAGCCGCCACCCGAGCGGGATCTGGCGGATGTGGCCCAGTAGCGACCTGGGCGGCCGCGGTCGCTGCGGGCACGCGTGCATGGGTCGTGCTCGCGTTGTGGGCCGTCGTCAGCCGGTGCCGGCGGCCAGGTCTTCCGCTGGGAGTAATCCCCTAGGCGGCGACCTCGGCGAGCAGGGCGTCGATCTGGGACATGCACGCCTTCATGCCTTCGGCCACGCCCATGGCGATCGCTTGCTCCATCCCTTCGAGCGAGTCGAAATGCGTGGTGAGGATCATGCGCGTCGTGTCGCCCGCCGCTTCGATGTCGATCTCCATGCGAGTCATGGAATGGCCGTCGCTTGGCGTTCCGTCATCTTCGACGATGGCGTCTTCGACCACGAGCCTGGTCGGTGCGTCGACCTCGATCACGTTCCAGGTGCCGTCGAACCTGTCGCCGCCGTCGGGGCCGGACATGAAGTAGGTGATCGTGCCGCCCGGCGTGAGGTCGTGATGCTCGAAGGTGGCCGGGAATCCTGGCGGACCCCACCACCGCTCGAGTAGGCGCGGGTCGGCCCACAGCTGCCACACGTTGGTGATGGACGTCTTGAACTCCGCAGTGATGACCATTGTCTTGGCCTCTGCGTTCTTGTCGACATTCCAAACGGTCATTCGCTTTCCTTCCCAGTGGTTTCGTTGAGGACGTCTTCGAAGCGTTCGAGGCGGGCCCGCCACACCGTTTCGAGTTCATCGAGGAGTTCGTGCGCGCGGCGAAGTTGGTTGACCTCGCCGCGCACGAGTTGTTCCCGTCCGCTCCGGTGCTTTGAGACCAGACCGGCGTCGACCAGGACCTCGACGTGCTTCTGCACCGCGGTGAGGCTGATCGGATACAGCCGGCCGAGCTCGCTGACGGAGCGCTCACGGTCGAGAGTCCGCGTGACGATGTCGCGCCGTGTTGCATCGCTGAGCGCGAAAAACAACCGGTCGGTCTGTTTCTCGCGCTCCAGAGTTTCTACAACCATTTGGTTGTAGATTACACCTCCCGCCGACGATGTCAATCGGGCAGCGCTAACGGTGTTCGCCGGGGAGGTTGTCCCTGGAGGCGTGGCGCAGAGGTCCGTGACCGATGCCAACCTGTGGTTGGCGAACACTTCCCTCCGAGCCCTACTGGCCTCCAGCCAGCGAGAAGAGGGCTTGACGCCGACCGGGGAGCCCCGTGATCGGCAACCTCAGACCCCACACGTTTCGACTGCCGCCAAGGCTGCCCCATAAGTACGTAGCAGACGTTGGCTGACGCGGACTAGTAGGTCGGCTCCTCGTCGCCGGCCAGGGCGACCACATCCGGCCAGATCGCTGCGACCGCCTCGATGACGGTCCCTCCGGCGTCGGCCAGCGCGCGCAGCGCGCCCGACTCGTTGACCCGCGTAGCCGCCCCGAGATGGCCGGGCGCCAGGGACGCATGGGCCGCCGTGACCGGTGGCGGCCCCCACGTGGCCAACCACGACAGGTGCAGCACGTGGGCGAACACGCCGAAGGGCCCGCCCAGCCGGCTGCGCGTGGCCAGCTGCCGGGCGACGGCCGGCAGCCCCGCCAGGACCTCGTGCAGCCCGTCCCACACCGGGTCGTCGGCCGCGTAGGCGATGTGGGGCACCCGGTAGAGCCGGATGGTACCGGCGCACATGAGGCAGGGCTCGAACGTGGTGTAGATGGTGTAGCCGGTGTAGTCACCGACGGGCAGGCAGGCGAGTGCGTTCATCTCGGCGTGGGCCATGTACGTCCCGGCCAGCGGTGACCGGCCGTCGGGAACGTCGAGGACACGGCTCCGGCCCCGGCTGATGACGGCGCCGGCGGCGTCGGTGACCACCGAGCCGACGCCCGCCGAACCCGACGCCCACGACGTCCAGGCCTCCTCAAAGGACGTCTGCCAGCACTCGGGCAGGGCGGCCCACGACGTGACGGCCTCGGCACCGGTCATGGCGTCTCGCCCACGCCCGCGGGCCGGGTCAGAGCGTCACGCGATGGATGTCGAGGATCCCCACGTCACCGCGCAGCCGCTCCACCACGACGTCGGGCGCCGCGGTCACGGTCGTGATCACCATCATGGCCGTGCCCGACTCCGGGCTCGGCCCCACGGCCATGGACGAGATCGACACGTCCGCCGCACCGAGCGCCGTGCCCACGACGCCGATCACGCCGGGACGGTCGTCGTTGCGCACCACCAGCATGTGCGGCGACGGCGGCACTTCCACGCCGTGCTCGTCCACCATCACGAAGCGGGGCTCCGTCCTCAAGCCGGCCGTGATCATCGTCCCCGCCACGGCATGGGAGCTCGAACGCAGGGTGATGAGGGACTTGTAGTCGGCCGACGTCGACGTCGACGACTCGCGCACCGCCAGCCCGCGCTGCTCGGCCAGCTGCGGCGCGTTGACGTACGACACCGGCTCCTCGGTGGTGCCGCCGAAGATCCCCTTCAACGCCGACAGCGTCAGGATGCCCGTGCTCTCCCCCGCCAGCTCGCCCTGGTAGGAGATCTCGAGCGAGTCGGGCAAGCCGTCGTGCAGTCCGACGAAGAAGCGGCCCAGCTGTTCGGCCAGACCCATGAAGCCGCGCACGACGTCGGTGACGTCGCGGGCGGCCACGTTGACGGCGTAGGGGACGAAGTCGCCGGCCAGGGCCAGCAAGACCTGCTCGGCGATCGTCACACCGGCCTTGTCCTGCGCCTCCTCGGTCGAGGCGCCGAGATGCGGCGACACCACGACCCCCGGCAGCTCGAACAACGGCGATTCGGTGGCGGGTTCCGTCTCGAACACGTCGAGACCCGCCCCGGCCACGATGCCGTCGCGGATGGCGTCGGCCAGCGCCGCCTCGTCGACGATGCCGCCCCGCGCCGTGTTGATGATGCGGATGCCAGGCTTGCACTTGGCCAGCAGGTCACGGCCGAACAGCCCCACCGTTTCGGGCGTCTTCGGGGTGTGGATGGAGACGAAGTCCGCCTCCGCCACCAGTTCCTCGATACTCACCAGACGCACCCCCATGGCCCGGGCCCGCTCCTGCGACACGAAGGGGTCGAAACCGATGAGCTCCATGCCGAAGGCGTGGGCGCGCTGGGCCACCAGCGAGCCGGCCCGCCCCAGGCCGACCACGCCCAGCACCTTGCCGTGCAGCTCCACGCCCTCCCACTTCGAGCGCTCCCAGCGCCCCGCCACCAAGGCGGCGTGGGCCTGCGGGATGTTGCGCGCCTGCGCCAGCAGCAGCGCCATGGCCTGCTCGGCCACCGACAAGATGTTGGAGGTCGGCGCGTTGACCACCATGACGCCGCGCTCGGTGGCGGCGGGGACGTCGACGTTGTCGAGCCCGACGCCGGCCCGCCCGACCACCTGCAGGGCGGTGCCCGCGGCCAGCACGTCGGCCGTGACCTGCGTGGCGGAGCGGATGATCAGCGCGTGCGCGCCGGCGACGGCGCCCAGCAGCTGCTCGGGGCTCAGCCCCTCCTGCACGTCGACCTCGTGGCCCGCCTGGGCGAGCAGGTCCAGACCGCTCTGCGCGATCTTCTCCGTTACCAGTACCCGTGCCACCGCGGTGGTCTCCTCACTCCCCCCGCCTGATGTGGTCCGTCAGTCTTGCGCTTCGGCGAAGAGTGCGGCCAGCCGGGAGACGCCCTCGACCAGATCGGCGTCGCCCAGGGCGTAGGACATGCGGAAATAGCCCGGCGCGCCGAACGCCTCCCCGGGCACGACCGCCACCTTGGCCTCGTTGATGCAGATTTCGGCCAACTCCGCGCTGCTCGCCGGACGTTGACCTCGGATGCTCCGCCCGAGCAGCCCCTTGACCGAGGGGAAGGCGTAGAACGCGCCCTCGGGCTCGACGCAGACCACCCCGTCGATGTCGTTCAGCATCTTGGTGATCGTCTGGCGCCGCTGGTCGAAGGCCCGGCGCATCATGGCCACGTCCTCGAGCCCGCCGGACACCGCGGCCAGCGCGGCGCGCTGGGACACGTTCGCGACGTTCGAGGTCTCGTGGCTCTGGATGTTGGTGGCCGCGGTGATGGCGTCGGTCGGGCCCATGAGCCAGCCGACACGCCACCCCGTCATGGCGTACGTCTTGGCCACGCCGTTGGCCACCAGGCAGCGATCGGCCAGCTCGGGCACCAGCACCGGCATGGAGTGATGCTCGGCCCCGCCGTAGACGAGATGCTCGTAGATCTCGTCGGTCAGCACCCAGATTCCCTTCTCCACCGCCCAGCGCCCGATGGCCTCGATCTCGGACCGCGGGTAGACGGCGCCGGTCGGGTTGGACGGGGACACGAACAGCAGCGCCTTGGTGTTGGGCGTCCAGGCCGCCTCAAGGTCCTCGACCGAGGAGCGGAAGCCTGTGGTCTCGTCCGAGGAGACGACGACCGGGGTCCCTCCGGCCAGCACGATCGACTCGGGGTACGTCGTCCAGTACGGCGCCAGCACGATGACCTCGTCGCCCGGGTCACACAACACCGAGAAGGCATTGGCCACCGCCTGCTTGCCGCCGTTGGTCACCAACACCTGGGCCGCCGTCACTTCGAGGCCCGAGTCCCGCTTGGTCTTGGCCGCGATGGCCTCGCGCAGGGCGGGAATGCCGCCGGTCGGGGTGTAGCGGTGGTTGGCCGGGTCACGGCAGGCCTCCACCGCGGCCTCGACGATGTGGGCGGGCGTCGGGAAGTCCGGCTCACCGGCACCGAACCCGATGACGTGCTCGCCCGCTGCCTGCAACGCCTTGGCCTTGGCATCCACGGCGAGGGTGGCCGAGGGCGCGACATTGGCGGCCCGGCGCGAGATCCGGCGGAGCGCGGTCGGGGATTTGGCGGTCGTCACGGGTGCCATGATCTCATACGTGCCAGATACCCCCGACATCACGATCCCCGCCGAATTGCTCCCCTCCGACGGACGTTTCGGGTCCGGCCCGTCCAAGGTCCGGCCCGAGCAGGTCGATGCGCTGGCCGAGGTAGCCGGCCACTATTTGGGGACCAGCCACCGCCAGAAGACGGTCAAGTCTCAGGTGGGCCGCGTGCGCGCCGGCCTGCGCGAACTGTTCTCGCTGCCCGACGGCTACGAGGTCGTGCTGGGCAACGGGGGGACGACCTGCTTCTGGGACGCCGCCACGTTCGGACTGATCGAGGAGCAGAGCCAGCACCTCAGCTTCGGGGAGTTCTCCTCCAAGTTCGCCAGCTGCGTCAAGGCCGCGCCGCACCTCAAGGACCCCCAGGTCATCGAGTCGGAGGTGGGTACCCACCCGCTGCCGCACGCCGACACGGCGGTCGACCTCTACGCCCTGACGCACAACGAGACCTCCACCGGGGTGTCGATGACGATCGCCCGTCCGGCCGGCGCCGCCCTCCCCGCCGACGGCGGCGGCCTGGTGGCGGTCGACGGGACGTCGGCCGCCGGCGGCCTGCGGCTCGATCCGGCCCAGTTCGACGCCTACTACCTGGCTCCGCAGAAGTGCTTCGCCTCCGACGGCGGGCTGTGGATCGCCCTGATGTCGCCGGCGGCGCTGGAGCGGGTGGAGCGCATCGCCGCCTCGGGGCGCTGGATCCCGACCTTCCTCGACCTGAAGACCGCGGTCGACAACTCGGTGCAGGACCAGACCTACAACACGCCCGCTCTGGCCACCATCTTCCTGCTGGCCGAGCAGCTCGACTGGATGAACGGCAACGGCGGGCTGGAGTGGTCGGCGTCGCGCTGCGACCGCTCCGCCGAGATCCTCTACACCTGGGCCGAACAGTCCGGGTTCGCCCGCCCCTTCGTCGAGAAGCCTGCCGACCGCAGCCACGTCGTGGGCACCATCGACTTCGTCGACGCCATTGACGCTGCCGCCGTGGCGGCCGTGCTGCGCGCCAACGGGATCGTCGACACCGAGCCCTATCGCAAGCTGGGCCGCAACCAGCTGCGGATCGCCATGTTCCCCGCCATCGAGCCCGACGACATCGCGTCGCTGTGCGGCTGCATCACCCACGTGGTGGGCGCACTGGCCAACTGAAGTTGCGGCCCCTGGCGGTCGCACTGCGCTGGCGGAGCTGCGAAAAAGACGGGTGCTAGCCCCATCTCGAAACTGGTGAGGGCGCCATGGCGTACTCGCGGACGTCCCTCGTAGTATACCGGGTATACGCGGTTTCGAGTGGGGGCCGCTGAGACCTTCGAGACGAAAAGGGGCGGGCCGGAACATGACGACAGCAACCTTGCCGGACTCCCGGCCGGTCACCGACGGCGGGAGCCCGTGGGCCGTCGAGACCCACGGGCTGACGAAGCGCTTCGGCGAGAACATCGCGGTGAACGACGTCGAGCTGCTCGTCCCCCGCGGCTGCGCCTTCGGCTACCTCGGCCCCAACGGCGCCGGCAAGACCACGCTGATCCGGGTGCTGCTCGGCCTCACGCACGCCGACGCCGGCACGATGTCCCTGCTCGGCCACGCCGTCCCGCGCCACCGCGACCGGGCGCTGGCGCGGGTCGGGGCCATCGTGGACGAGCCCCGCTTCCACGGCCATCTGACCGGTCGCCAGAACCTGCAGATCCTCGCCGCGGCACGTGAGCCGGCGGCCAAGGGCCGCATCGAGCCGTCGCTCGAGCGCGTCGGCATCCTGCATCGCGCCGACGACAAGGTGTCGAAGTACTCCATGGGCATGCGCCAGCGCCTGGGCGTGGCCGCCTGCCTCCTCGGCGACCCGCAGCTGCTGATCCTCGACGAGCCCATGAACGGGCTCGACCCGGCGGGCATGCTCGACATGCGCGACATGATCATGTCCCTCGTCGCCGAGGGGCGCACCGTCGTGCTCTCCTCGCACCTCCTCGACGAGGTCGAGCGCACCTGCGACGCCGTGGCCATCGTCGACCGGGGCAAGGTCATCCGGCAGGGCCCGATCTCCCAACTGCTCGCCGGCTCGTCCTTCGAGGTCCAGGTCGAGTGCTCCGATCCCGACCGGGCGCGCGGCCTGCTCGATGCCACCACGTTCGGCGCACACGTCCAGGTGGGTCCGGACGGTCTGGCCATCACGCTGCCGGAAGGCACGGAGCGCGACGCCATCGCGGAGATCAACCGCCTGCTCGTGGAGGGCGGGATCTCGGTGTACCGGCTCCAGCACATCCAGGCCTCGCTCGAGTCGTGGTTCCTCGAGGTCACCAGCCGTCTGGGGGCACCGGAATGACGACGATCTCCGACGTCGGCGCACCGGCACCGGGTCCGGCTCCCGACACGATTCCGGCGGCAGCGCGGAGCGATCACCGCGGCTCGTGGATCCCGACGTGGGGCATGGTCACGACGCGCTTCATGGAGCTGCGCAAGCGGCGAGGGCTGATGATCGCCCTGATCGCCGTGAACATCGGCATCCCGGTCGTCTTCCTCGCCGTGCGCCTCATCTCCCACGCCGTCGCCCCCAAGTCCTACGGGCCGGCCGGCGGCTACACCATCTTCACCACGCTGGTGCTCGGCTTCATGTACATCTTCGGGTTCATCGTGGCGGCCGTCGTCGGCTGCACGGCCGGGTCGGTCGACCTCACCGAGGGGATGTTCCGCCACCTCGTCATCACCGGCCGTTCCCGCTTGGCCCTCTATCTGGCCCGGATCCCCGCCGGGCTGGCCATCGTCATCGCCATGGTGGCGATCGGCTACACGATCGTCTGCGCGGTGTGCGTGTTCGCCGCCCCGACGCAGCTCAACTACGACGGGGTCAACGTGCCGCAGGGGCTGTCGCGCCCCGCGCTGGACACCTGGGCGGCGTCGCACGCCGACGAGGTCATCTGCAATTTCAACTACAACGGGGGCCCGGGGTTGAACGGCAGCTGCCACCCGACGTCCCGTGCGGCGGCGGTCAGACCAGCGGTCCCCCGCCCGGTGCCGTCATCCAGACACCGAAGGGCACGGTCACCGTCCCCGCCAGTGAGTCGCCGGCGCAGATTCGGGCGTTCGCCGTCGCGGTCGCCAACCAGGACTACGCCGACTACAGCTCCAACTTCACGGTCCCGTCGACCTCGCTGATGGTCGACGTCGGCCTGTGGATCGCGCTGGAGGCGACCATCGGGTTCATCGTCGGGCTCGGGCTGTCCTCGCTGATGGGGCAGCGGACGGTCCCGGTGATCCTCCTCGTCGTGCTGGAGTTGATCCTCACGCCGATCTTCAGCCGCCACATCATCTCGCACCTGCTCAACGTCGAGCGGGGGATCGTCGGCGTCGCCATGCTCCACATCGAGCCGGGCGACCTGCCGACGCCGTTCAGCGGCGGCGGCCCCGGGGGCGGCGGTGGCGGCGGGCTGAACGCTGATACCGGAGTCCACTCTGGTGGCGTCGCTGGTGATCGTGGGCTGGATCGTGTTCTGGACCGCCATCGGGGCCTGGCGGATGATGACCCGCGACGCGTGATCAGTCGTCATCGTCATCGTCTAGGGCAAGGCGAAGCCCGCCGAGGCGATCAGCCGTTCGCTCTCCTCCCACAACCGTGCCGCCGACTCGTCGTCGCGGGCATGACGGCTCATGTGCCCCGGCTTCGATCGGACCCAGTACATGCCGGTCTTGGTAGCGACCTCAGGGGAGGTGGCCAGGTAGACGGACGTCTTGGCGCCGCGCTTGGGGCTGATCTCGAAGGGTCGGACGAGCTTGAGGCCGGAGCCCATGAAGCCGGTGAGGTCGCCGTCCATGCCGAAGCCACTGCGGACCGAACCCGGGTGCGCGGCGTTGGCCGTCACCTCGGTGCCCTCGAGCCGCTTCGCCAGCTCGCGGGTGAAGAGGACGTTGGCCAGCTTGGAACGGCAGTAGGCCTCCATCCCTTCGTAGCTCCGCTCGCTCTGCAGGTCGTCGAACGCAGGCCTCCCCGGGCGAAGTGATGGCCGACCGACGTCAGGTTGACGACCCGCGACGGCGCGCTGGCGCGTAACCGGTCGGCGAGGAGATTCGTCAGGTAGAAGTGGCCGAGGTGGTTGACGCCCGAAGGTGTACTCGAACCCCTGCGCGGTCAGCCGGCGCTCCGACCAGGTGCCACCGGCGTTGTTGACGAGCACGTCGAGCCGGCCCCAGCGGGCGCCGATGTCCTTGGCGGCCGCCTGCACGGAGTCCAGGTCGGCCAGGTCGAGGTCGACGACGTGCACGTCGTCGTTCCAGGTGCGTTGCGTCACCTCCTTGGCCGCCGCCTCGGCCTTGGCCCGGTTCCGGCAGGCCAGCACGGTCGTGGCCTCGAGCGCGGCCACACCGACCGCCGTCTCGAGGCCGATCCCGACGTTGGCGCCGGTGACGACGACGACTTTGCCCTTCATGCCCATGGGAGATCCGATCTGGAGGAATCATGCCGATGAGAGACGACCCCGCCAGCGGCCAATCTACGAGTCCGGCTCGTACCGGTGCACCGGGAACGATCTCGACTTGACCTACAACAGCTCAGGAGGCACGTTGGTCCACTACCTGGTGCCGGCGTCAAAGCCTCGCCAGGCGGGAAGAGAAGAGAGGAGAGGCGGACTCCATGACGATCGCTCGAGCACCAACCTCGACGGGTGGCTGCTGCAGGTGCTCATCACCCCCGAGGGCCAGGCGGACCCCTACCCCTATTACGCCCTCATGCGCGACGAGGCCCGGGTCAGCCGGACTTCGTTCGGCCCCTACGTCGTCAACGGCTACGACGAGTGCCAGGCCGTGCTCCGCGACCCGCGGCTGGGGCGGGGCATGGCTCTGGAGGACGCGTCCACCGGCATCTTCGGCGAAACCGGGACGCGCCGCGGCGAGTTCTTCGAGGTGTCCCAGCACAACATGCTGCTGGCGGACCCGCCCGACCACACCCGTTTGCGCCGGCTGGTCTCCCGCTCGTTCACCCCGCGTCAGGTGGAGCGGCTGCGGCCGGCCGTGCACGACCTCGTCGCCGACCTGCTCGACACCATGGCCGACAAGGGCGACGTGGACTTCATGTCCGACTTCGCGCTCCCGCTGCCCATGGCGGTCATCGGCGAGCTGGTCGGCGTGCCCGTCGTCGGACTGGACCGGCCTCCAGCCCTGCGTCCGGGCCGCGGCGCAAGGGCATCGAGCCGGTGCTGGCCGCCGAGGAGACCGACGCCGCCATCGATGCCATCGGCGCCCTCGGCGAGTACTTCTTCGCCCTGCTCGAAGAGCGCCGCCGCAGCCCACGCGACGACCTGCTGAGCTCGCTGGTCGAGGCCTGGGAGAACGACGACCGGCTGACCGACGAGGAGGTCGCCTCGACCGCCATCCTCCTCTTCGCCGCCGGCTTCGAGACGACGACGAACCTCCTGGGCAACGGGCTGCTGGCCCTCCTCACCCACCCCGACCAGCTGCGGGCCTGGCGGGCCTACCCCGACATCGCGCCGGCGGCCGTCGAGGAGCTCCTGCGGTTCGACAGCCCGGTGCAGTTCAACCTGCGCACGGCGCTCGAGCCGGCCGAGCTGGTGGGCGAGCCGCTGTCGCGGGGCGACCGCATCGTGGTGCTGCAGGGTGCGGCCAACCGCGACCCCAGGCGCTTCGAGAACCCCGATGGGCTCGACCTGCGCCGCGAGGACAACGTCGCCGCTGAGCTTCGGCTGGGGCATCCACCACTGCATCGGGGCGCCGCTGGCCCGCATGGAGGGCGAGATCGCCTTCAACGCGCTGTTGGCCCGCTTCGTGACCATCGAGCTGCTCGACGCCGAGCCGCACTGGCGGCCCAGTTTCACGCTGCGCGGCCTGCTCGAGTTGCCGCTCGGCCTGTCGGCTCACTGATCACTGACCGGCGCCCCCGGCCGGGCCGTGCGCCCGTTCCCACGCCTCGGGCGGACCGACCGTCGACGCCTCGTGGGCCGAGACGCGCCACGTAGAGCGGGTGGACCGCTCGCCAGCGGTCTGGGGGCTCCCACGGCAGGACGGTCCCGTCCCCTCGACACGTGGGCCAGCTGCTCCAGGCACACGTGCCACCCGGCGGCGTCGCGTGCGGCCTTGCCGTGCTCGGGGAAGGTGACGGTCAGGGACAGCACGCAGCCGCCACCCTCGGGCTCGGGCTCGGGCTCGAGCTCGAAGCGGAGGAGGTCGTCGGCCCAGCGCAGCTCCATGACCGACGGCGGGTCGAAGACGGTCATCTCGCCGTCGAAGGGCTCTCCCTCGGACTGGCGGAACGAGAAGCGCAGCGGCGCGCCCGGCGCCCGCTCCCCCTCGATCGTGGTCGGGAACCAGCCGGCCAGGTGCTCGTCGTCGGTCAGCGCCGCCCACACCCTCTGCCGGGGATGAGCCAAGCGGCGCCGGAAGCGCAGGACCGAGACGTCTCCGACCCGCTCCCACGAGCCGAATTCGCTCGTCGGCGGTCACGTCCAGGGCTCCCCGTCGGCGTCTCCCATGATCTCGAGGTGACGCTCCAGCGCATTGAGGTGGGCCGCCCACCCCCGCCGGTAGGGCTCCAGCCACTCGTCGACCTCACGGAGCGGCTCGGGCCGGACCCGGTAGATGCGGCGCTGGGCGTCGGTGCGTGACTCGACCAGGCCGGCGTCCCGCAGGACCTTGAGGTGCTTGGACACCGCCGGTTGGCTGAGGGACAGCAGCGTCGACCAATTCGCCCACCGGGCGCTCCTCCTCGACGAGGAGATCGAGGATCCGGCGACGGCTTTCCTCAGCCAGGACCTCGAATGTCACCGTCACGCTGTAAGTATTCGCCTAACAGCATATAACTGTCAAGACATATTCAGCCCCTCGGCCGTGGAGGTCCCGACCTTGGCGGCACTCAGGCGCCGCAGTGGCGGCAGCGTCGGTGGCGGCTGCTTGCGGGGCGGCAAGGAGGCCAGCAGCGCCGTCGTGGCCGTGGTGACCTCCGTCACGGCCCGTTCGAACGCCTCCTCGGTCTGGGGGGAGGTGGACTGCACGCCGCTCACTTTGCGGACGTATTGACGCGCCGCCGCCTCGATCTCCTCGGGCGTGGCCACGGGCTGGAGCCCGCGCAGGGTGGTGATGTTCCGGCACATAGGCCCACCCTAGGCATGCACCCCGTGGGTGCGGGCACGAGCCGGGGTCGGGGTCGGGGTCGGGCAGCGTCCCGGCGTGACGCTGACCGTGACCTGTCGGGCGGACGCCTTGTTCGTGAGCTCGAGGAGGTCGCTGCCCCGGGACGAGACGATGCGGGCGCCCGCCGTGCGAGCGCAGTACCCGTGCGCGTAGTGGAGCTGTGTCGGCACGAAGATCACGGTGGGGGCGTGGACGCGCTGGTTGGCCGTGTACCTCATGAGGAAGACGTCGGCGGTCTGCGAGTAGGCGAACGAGATCGCACTGCCCGCCACCGCCTGCGGGTAGACCTGGCTCAGGACGTAGGCCGTCGTGCGCAAGTGCCCGTCGGCCATCACCAGCGACTCCGCCGCACTGCCGGTGGGATCGCTGTAGTACTTCCACGACCAGTAGATCCAGCTGACGGGTTGCTCGTTCATCTGCGCCGTGATGGCCGCCAGCATGTCGGGGTTCGAGGTGGCGCCGAACTCCGTGACCAGCCACGCCGGTCCGCCCGGCTGCTTGGGCGACGCCATCAGCGGCCGGTCCAACGAGCGCACGAACAGCGAATGTGCCTCCTGCCCTGCGCACAGCAAGATGTTCGTCGGGTTGCCCGTGACCGGGCTCCGGGCGCCGCAGTAGATGTGCACGTTGTAGACCAGGTTGGGCAGATCCATGGGGCCGAGGTAGGTCGGGAAGCCCCGGCTGGCGAAGTTGTCGGGTTCGTCGAAGATCAGGTGCCTCGGGTCGTTGGCCAAGATGGTCGGGATCACGCCCTCGGCCGGGTCGTCCTTCGGGCACTTGAGCGGCGGGGCGCCGTGCGAAGCGGTCCCGATGTGCGCGGTGCCCGTGTAGAAGCATTCGAGCTGCGCGTCGAAGTGCGCGTCACCGAAGCGCACCAGCGAGGTCGAGAAGGGCTCGTTGAACGGGTCGTAGCCGAGGATCCACTGGTTCTCCCGAAACGCGTGGGCCACGTCGCCCCACACCCGGTCGTACTGGCCCTGCAGATCGCCCTCGACGTCGTTCGTCCAGAAGTGGTGAAAGGCGATACCCGCCGCTCGCGTGCCGTACTCCAGGGACCAGCGGCCCGGCGGGTCGACGCTGGGCACGCCGTCCGTGCAGGTGGCCCAGTTCGGCTCGCCCTCGCCCTCGAACATCTTGTTGTAGACGTCCTGGTGCATATCCAGGACCGTGTAGATGTGGAAGCGCCCTAGCAGGTCCACCGTCTTCTTCAGGCGTGCGATGTAGCGGTTGAGCACGGCCTGGTTGAACTGATTCGGGTGGCCACCGGCGCCCTTGCCGCAGATGGCGGGGTCGTTGGCGGGCGCCGTCCCCGGTTCGAGGCCCTGCCACGTCATGCCCAGGCGCACCACGTTGAAGCCCAGCCTGGCCATGAGCGACGCGTCCTGGGCCGAGAAGTTCCAGGGCTTCCCCGGCGCGGGGTAGAGCTCGTAGGGCGAGTACTTGTACACGGCGTCGACGCCGTGGAAGAAGACCACCCGGCCGTCGCGGTCGTAGAGGTAGGGCCCACCGGGGGCGCGAATGGGCCCCGAGACTGCCGGCGCACCGGTGACGTTCGCCCCCCTGAAGATCGGGGAACGGAGTGTCGGGAGCGGGGCCTCGGTGGTCGCCGATCCGCTCCCGGGCGTGATGCCCACGGCGACCACGGCGAGGAGTAGGGCGAAGACGGACGCGAGCCACCACGCGGACCTACGAGGCACGGGCGACAGTTTGGCGCTTGGGCCGGGCCATCTGGCCGCGGCCTCCGGGTGCCAGACCGGTGATACCCGGAGTGGAGGTGGGCGCAACGTATATGGCGCCGCTCTACCCGTTTTGCCGCGAATCGGGTAGGTAGCCGCGACTACCAGATTTGGTCCCATTCGGTTAGAGGAGACCCATATACCCCCACCAGCTATCCACCTTCATCGCCCTTGGCATCCGGTCGGATTCCGGCCTCCGATCGCGGCCCGGCCCATCTCGCCCAACTAGGTCGACGAGGACATCCCGGGCAGGCTTGTCCGTAGCGGGTAGTCGGCGATGACGACCCGGCAGGCGCCGAGCGGCCGCACCGAGTGCGGAGTGTCGGGCGGCACCACGGCGATGCACCCGGCCGACAGCACTTGCTCCTCACCGGCGATCGAAAGCGCCACCTCGCCCTCGACGATGTGCCAGACCTCCTCCTGCTCGTGCTGGTGCTCGTGCAGCGGCGTGGCGCCGGCCGCGATGTCGTAGTGGGCGAACGTCATGTGCTCCGAGTGGAGGAACCGACCCGACCAACCCGGGAGCGGGGTGCCGGCGAGCATGTCGGAGGGTCGCACGAAGGGCACGTCAGTAGTCCAGCTCGGCGTACCAGTTGCCCCGTCCCTGCGGGGTCAGGTCCAGCAGGTTCCACACCGGCGACAGCAGGTCGATGCCGCGCTCGTTGATGTCGTCCGCCATCTGCGGGTGGCTGGTGTAGCAGTGGCGCGGGCTGCCGTCGGCGTCGAGCGTGAATACGGAGACGGCGGAGTTCTGGTTCCCCTCCTCGTCCTCGGCGCAGAAGTCGTATTGGAAGGTGCTGTCACCGCAGCTGAGCAGCCGGACATTGTCCCACCCGCGGGCGCGGGCATGGGCTCGCAGGGCCACCGGGTCGGCGGCCGACGCCACGACGTAGTCGGTGCGCTGCGCAAGGTGGGGCAGCACGGCGTTGATCCCGTCGACCCACATGGTGCACATGGGGCAGGGGGAGGTCTGGCGCTTGCCGTACATGACGTGTTGCACGACCAGTGCCCGCTGGGGGGACGTAAACAGCTGGCTCAGCCGCACCGTGGTGACCGGGGCGTCACCGTCACTGAGCCGGCGAGGGCCCTCGAAGAACTGATAGTCCTCGACCGGTGTCCCCTCGGGGAGTTGGCGACGCAGAGCTGCCACCTTCTCCTGCTGCTGCATCAGCGCCACCTCGGCTCGCCGCAGCTCCTCACGTCGAGCCGCGTACTCCGCCGGCTCGTTCAGCCTGGTCTGCTCCACCCAGCGCCTCCTTGCCTGATCCCGAATGTACCGGTCGGGCCACAGGTCGTGGGCGGGTGACACCCCACGGAACCGGCGACAATGGTCGAGTGCTCGGGCACCTCGGCGTCAACGTCCCTGATCTCGCTACGGCCGCCGCCTACCACGGCGACCTGATGCCCCTGCTCGGATATGAGCCCTTCCTGACCACCGACGACACGGCAGCCTTCATGCCGTCGGGCGGCCGACGGGGGGCCTACTTCTTCCTCTACCCGGCCATGGAGGAGGGCGACGTCTCACGCCAGCGCCCGGGACTGCAGCACCTCGCCTTCATCGTGCCCACGCGGGCGGCGGTGCGGGACGTGCACGCTCACGTCGTCGGGGCTCAGAGCCAGGTGCTGCACCCCCCACAGGAGTGGCCGCAGTACCCACCGCCCTACTACGCCACGTTCTGGCTCGACCCCTTCGGCATCATGCTGGAGGCGGTGTGCCATCACGACCGCGACTGACGCGTCAGGCCACCTGCTCCAGCGCCCGCTCGATCTCCACGTTGCCCGACACGTTGCGCACGCTGATGTCGGCCTTGCGCTCAGCGCCCGTCTTCGGGGGCTCGTCGCCCAGCGGGATGGCGGAGTCGACCCGGCCCGACATGGTTTCCACGTCGACGTGTAGCTCGACCCCCTCGGTGACGCCGACCGCGACGTTCCCGGAGACCGACCGCACCCGCAGTACGCCCTCGCTCAGGGCGAGCACCCGCACGTCGCCCGAGACGTTGACCACGGAGGCGCCCCGGGACAGCTCCCCGAGGCGGACGTGGCCCGAGGTGACCCGGATGTCGACCCGATCGACCGCCTCACCGATCTCGACGTCACCCGACGCCGCCGTGAACGTGGCTCGACCGGCCACCCGCGAGCAGCGGAGGCTGCCCGACGCCGTCGCCATACGCAGCTCGCCGCCCACCGAGCCCACGGTCACGTCGCCGCTCGCCGTCTTGGCCCTCACCCCGGACTCGACGTCGTCCGTCGTGACGTCGCCGCTCGCCGTGGTCAGGTCGGCCGCGCCGATGAGCCCGGTGACGTCGACGTCGGCTGATCCGGTGGTCACCGACACGTCGCTGCCCTCGGGCAGGTCGACCCGGACGCTGACCGCATTGCGCCGCACGAAGCGCATCCCGTGCAGGCGGGATCTTGACGATCACCGTGCCGTTTCGGCACTCCACGGTCGCCTGCTCGACCCGCTCCTCGGCGCCAGGCGTCTCCGCCCGCACCGAGACCTCGGTCCGGTCCGTCTCCCGCGCCGAGATGGCCACCGACCCGACCTCGTTCTCGATGTGCAGGCGGACCGGCCGGGGCGTCTCGAAAGTGCGTTCCATTGCTGTCTCTCCTCTCACGTGGTGCCGTAGCCGCGCAGGCGGGTGCCGCCGCGCTGGCTCTGGTTGCGTTGGGCCGCGCCGCGCTCAAGCGTGCGCACGATGAAGGTGTTGACCGAGACGCCCTGCTCGCCGGCGCCCTCCTCGACCCGGGCCTTCAGGCGCTCGGGCAGGCGCAGCGAGATGCGGGCCGACAGGTCGCGGTCGGCCTCGCCGTCGTCGTCGTCGCCCCCGCCCCGCCCCCGAGGTCAGCGACGATTCGTCGGCCACATAGGCCAGGTGCACGTCGTCACCGGTCACCCGGATCTCCACCCGCCCATCGGGCAGCTCGGACGACAGTTCCGCCGCCGTCTCCGAGAGCAGGTCCAGGACCCACCCCGGAACCGACCGCGTCAGCACGCCGGCGATGCGCTCGGCCACCTCGGCCACGGTGTCGTCGCCGAGCTCGCCCACGGCCGCCACGTCCGCCCGCAGGCCTTCGACGACCAGTGACATCCTCATAACGTCACTATGACATCACTTTGATGTCATAGTCAACCTCCACCCTCGCGGTGATGTCGCCAGAGCCCTCTGACCTGGGACGATCCACGCCTGAGCAGGCCTAACGTGGCAGCTCCCGGCTCGAGCCAGAGCGCCCATGCGGGCCCGGGGATGGGTTGTTCGGGCCGCTGGTATCGCAAAGGGCCGGCATAGTGCGCGTCGAACTGCGCGCCTCCGAACACCCGCTCAGGGACCTCGTCGTCATACCAGGGAAACATTGCGGGCTCGGGGTCCGCCAAGGACGCCGGTCGCGCCGGTGGCGGGTCGCTGCCCTCCTGCCTGCCGTCTCGGACCAGGCTGGTGGGCGCCCCCTGCGAGAACCAGCGGGCGTCGTGCCGCAGCCACGGGTCCTGGTACCAACCCTCCCGGGTGGTCACGGCCGGCCGGCCAACTGTCGTCAGCCCCCTGAGGCGTCCTGTACCCGGGTCTTGCCGGCCGAGATGAACGGCATCATGGCCCGCAGCTCCTGCCCCACCGACTCGATCTGGTGGGCCTTGCCGGCCTCGCGCAGCGCCTCGAAGCGCGGCCGCCCCGCCTTGTTCTCGGCGATCCACTCCTCGGCGAAGGCGCCGCTGCGGATGTCGTCGAGGATGGTCTGCATCTCGGCCCGGACGGCGTCGTTGATCACGCGGGGGCCCCGGGTCAGGTCGCCGTACTCGGCCGTGTCCGAGATGGAGTAGCGCATGCCGGCGATGCCCTGCTCGTACATCAGGTCGACGATCAGCTTCAGCTCGTGCAGGCACTCGAAGTAGGCCGACTCGGGCTGGTAGCCGGCGTTGACCAGCGTCTCGAAGCCGGCGGTCACCAGCGCGGTCAGTCCACCGCACAGGACCACCTGCTCGCCGAAGAGGTCCGTCTCGGTCTCCTCGTCGAAGGTGGTGTCGAGCACGCCGGCCCGGGTCGCGCCGATGGCGTGGGCGTAGGACAGCGCCAGGTCACGCGCCTTGCCGGTGGCGTCCTGGTGCACCGCGATCAGCGACGGGCACGCCGCCGCCCTCGGTGTAGGTCCGGCGGACCAGGTGGCCGGGCCCCTTGGGCGCCACCATGGTCACGTCGACCCCGGGCGGCGGGACGATCTGCCCGAAGCGGATGTTGAACCCGTGGGCGAACATGAGCATGTCGCCGTCGTTGAGGTTGGGGCGCCACGAACTCGTCGTAGGCCGCCTTCTGCTCGGTGTCGGGCAGCAGGATCATGATCACGTCGGCCTCGGCGGCGGCGTCGGCCAGCGACAGCACGCGCAGCCCGGCCTCCTCGGCCTTGCGCCGGCTGCGTGCTCCCCTCGCGCAGCGCCACGCGGACGTCGACGCCCGACTCCATCAGGTTCTGCGCGTGGGCGTGCCCCTGCGAGCCGTAGCCCAGGATGGCGACCTTGCGGCCGGCGATCAGGGTGGGGTCGGCGTCGGATTCGTAGTACATCGTGGCCATGGCGTCAGCTCTTTCTCGGTCTGTGTCGGTGTCGGTCTGTGTCGGTGTGGCTGCGTTCTGCGTGAACGGACTCGGTCCGATCGGGTCGGTTCGGTCCCGCCTCAGTGGCGTTCCAGCTTAGGCAGGGCCACCCGGCCCGTCCGTTGGAGCTCCACCAACGTGTACTGCTCGAGCAGCCCCTCGAAGTCGTCGATCTTCTCGGGCCGGCCGGCCAGCATGACGGTCAGGCGGTCGGCGCCCACGCTGACCACCTCGCCGCCGAAGACGCCCACCAGCTGGATCACCTGCGAGCGCTCGGTCGGCCCCACGGCCACCGTCACCAGCACCAGCTCGCGCTCGACCGCCTCGGCCGGCGACAGCTCGCCGATGGACACGACGTTGACCAGCTTGTCCAGCTGCATGATCACCTGCTCCAGCGGGGCCGACTCCACGTCGACCACGATGGTGATGCGGCTGAAGTGCTCGTCCTCGTCGGTCGGCGCCACGGCCAGCGAGTAGATGTTGAAGCCGCGCCGGCTGAACAGCCCGGCCACCCGGGCCAGCACACCGGCCTTGTTCTCGACCAGCACCGAGAGGATGTGGTGGCGGGGCGCCGCGCCCCGGCCGCCCGGCCACGGCGGTCAGATGGGCCGGCGTCATCGGGCGCGCCGGCTGGTCGGGGTGCACGACGATGTCGTCGTTGGAGGCACCGGCGGCCACCATCGGGAACACCTTCTCGAAGGCGTCGGTGCGGAAGTCGACCACCACCGGGCGGTCGTCGATGGAGTTGGCCTTCTCAATGGCCGGCCCCACGTCCTCGACGGCGTCTCGGCCCGGATGCCCACGCACCCCATGGCCTCGGCCCACTTGACGTAGTCGGGCAGGTCGGGCGACAGGTACACCTCGGAGTAGCGCTCCCCGTAGAACATCTCCTGCCACTGGCGCACCATGCCCAGATACGCGTTGTTCAAGATGGCGATCTTCACCGGGATCTGCTCCGAGCTCGCCGTCACCAGCTCCTGCGCCGTCATCTGGAAGCAGCCGTCGCCGTCGATGGCCCACACCGTGCGGTCCGGCCGCCCCACCTTGGCCCCGATGGCGGCGGGCACGGCGAAGCCCATGGTGCCGGCGCCGCCCGAGTTGACCCAGGTGTAGGGGTGCTCGAACTTCCAGTACTGCGAGGCCCACATCTGGTGCTGGCCCACGCCGGCCACGACGATGGTGTCCTCACCCGCCGCGTCACGCAGCTGCTCGACCACGTTCTGCGGCTTGATCGCCCCGCCGTCGTCCTCCGAGTAGTGCAGCGGGAAGCGCTCCTGCCACTCGCGGATCTGCGCCCACCACGGCGCCAGGTCCTGGACCACCGGCTGCCCACGCTCGCCGCGGGCGTCCATGCGCCGAGCAGCAGCTCCTCGATCACCAGCCGGCAGTCGCCGGCGATGCCCACGTCGGGCACGCGCACCTTGCCGAGCTCGGCCGGGTCGATGTCGACGTGGATCACCTTGGCCTCGGGCGCGAAGGCGCTAGATCTTGCCGGTGACCCGGTCGTCGAAGCGGGCCCCGAGGTTGATCAGCAGGTCGCTGCGCTGCATGGCCGTCACCGCGGTGTAGTGGCCGTGCATGCCCGGCATGCCCAGCGCCTGGGGGTGCGAGTCGGGGAAGGCGCCCCGGGCCATCAGCGTCGTGACGACGGGGATGCCGGTGCGGTCGGCCAGGGCCCGCAGCGCCTCGGCCGCCCGCGCCTTGAGCACGCCGCCGCCCACGTAGAGCACGGGCCGGTGCGCCGCGCGCGATCAGCTCGGCCGCCTGGCCCGACCAGCACCGGGTCGCCGAACGTCACCGGGTGGTAGCCCGGCAGGTCGAGCTCGTCGACCGACGACGGCCAGTACCACTCCATGGTGCGTTCGAGATGTCCTTGGGCAGGTCGATCAGCACCGGCCCCGGCCGCCCGGTGGTGGCGACGTGGAAGGCGGCGGCCACCACCCGGGGGATGTCGTCGACGTCCTTGATCAGCCAGTTGTGCTTGGTGATGCCCATGGTGACGCCGGTGATGTCGCACTCCTGGAAGGCGTCGGTGCCGATGGCGCGGCGTCGCCACCTGGCCCGAGACCACGATCAGCGGCGTCGAGTCCATGTAGGCGTTGGCCAGCGGCGTCACGATGTTGGTCGCGCCGGGCCCGCTCGTCACCATGGCCACGCCCGGGCTTGCCCGTGACCATGGCGTAGCCCTCGGCCATGTGGCCGGCGCCCTGCTCGTGGCGCACCAGGATGTGGCGGATGGACGAGTCGATGATCGGGTCGTAGACCGGCAGGATGGCGCCGCCGGGCAGGCCGAACATCACGTCGACGCCCTGCATCTCGAGGCTCTTGATGAGGGCCTGGGCCCCTGTCAGCTTCATCGTGCTCTCCCCTGTGTCTGTCGGCGTCGTCGAATCGGTCCGGAAATTGAAACGACCCCCCGGATCGGGAGGTCGAGACGGCGCGCGCTGCGATGTGGGCGCGCCGTCTACGTTACGAGTACCAGAATCTCGGGACGGCGGTGCGTGCCCTTGCATGAGGCGCTCATTGTGCCATGGCCGCCGCCCGCCGACAACCCCGGGCCCTCCCGGCGGCCTCCCGATCCGTCGCCGGGCCCAGACGGCGTCCCGGGGACACCGCGTGCGGACGGTCAGATCGGCGACGGCGTGGCCATGCCCCCGCCGAGGAGGGCGGGGAGCGCCGTCGCCCGCATCCGCGCCAGCACCCGGTCCGTGACCGGCGACGGCGTCCGGGTGGACGCCGCCGTTGCCCTCGGCCTGCGCCCGCCACGCCGCGGCACGCCGCTCGCAGCACGTCGGGCTCGTCGAGTTGCACGCAGTCGAGGCGGTCGGTGTTCAGGTCGACCACGATCGTGTCGCCGTCCTCGACCAGCGCGATCGGCCCGCCGAGGATCGCCTCGGGGGCGACGTGGCCGATGACCAGGCCGACCGATCCGCCCGAGAACCGCGCGTCCGTCATCAGCGCGATCGTGATGTGCCGCTGGCGGCACAGGGCCGTGATCCGCGAGGTGGGATCGAGCAGCTCGGGCATGCCCGGCGCGCCCCGGGGCCCCTCGTAGCGGATCACCACCATGTCGTTGTCCTCGAAGCTGTCGGGGTGCCGTTCGAGGGCCTCGATCAGGGAGCGCTCGCCGTTGAACACGCGGGCGCGGCCGGTGAAGACGCCGTCCTTCACACCGCCCTCGACGCCGGCGACCTTGAGGATCGCACCGCCCTCGGGCGCCAGGTTGCCGCGCAGCAGACGCAGTCCGCCGGTGTCCTTGAAGGGCTTCTCGACCGGGTAGATGACGTCCTGGTCCGGCGCCGGCGGGGCCAGCCGTCGCAGCTGCTCGGCCAGGGTCTCGCCCGTGCAGGTCATGGCGTCGCCGTCGAGGAAGCCGGCCTCGAGGAGCTCGTTCACGATGACCTGCAGCCCGCCCTTGGCGTCCACGTCCACCATGGAGTAGTCACCGAACGGTCGCATGTTGACCAGCACCGGCAAGCGCCGGGCCAGCTGGTTGAAGTCGTCCTGGCTGAGCACGTCGTCCCACAGGTCGATGCCGGCGGCGCGGGCGATCTCGACGCTGTGCAGCAGCACGTTGGTGGAGCCGCCCATGGCGATGGCGACCGTCAGGGCGTTGCGCAGCGACGCCGGCGTCACGATGTCGCGCGGCCGGATGCCCCGGCTCGTCATGGCGAGCAGGCAGTCGACCAACTGGTCGGGGAACTCGGTCAGCCGGCGCGGATCGTCCGACGGCGGGCGACACCATGTGCAGCGGTTCGAGGCCGAGCACGGCGATGAAGGTCTGCATCGTGTTGTAGGTGAACATGCCCCCGCAGCTGCCCTGGCCGGGGCAGGCGTGCAGCGCGAGCGGGCGCGGACCTCGGCGTCCTGGTCGGCCACCTGGAAGGCCGACACCAGGTCGATCCGGGCGCCCGTCTCCGGATCGATGCCCGGGCCTGATCGGGCCGTCGGAGAGGATGACCGCCGGCGTGTTGTTCTCGAGCACGGCGGCGACCGTCCCGACCGGGGGCTTGTCGCAGGCCACGACGGCGACCAGCCCGGCGACGCTGTTCGCCGCCAGGTGCACGTCGGCCACGTCGTGGACGAGCTCGCGGCCGACCAGGGAGAACCGCATCTGCGGCGTGCCGTTGAGCTGGCCGTCCGAGACACCGAGCGTGAACGCGGGCGGGATCAACCGGACCGCCAGGTCGTCCTCGGCGATGCGGCGGGACAGGGCGGCCTGGACGGCCTCGCACCTTCTGCGGGACGCCCAGGTAGCACTGGCTGTCTCCGAGGTTGCCGATCACCGCCCACACCGGGTCGTGGATCTTGCGGACGTCCTCACCGAGGAAGGCGGCCGTGCCGACCCGCTGCACGTCGCGCCCGGGGTTGAGGGACACGAAGCGTGGCCACCGGCTCCGATTCGTTCTGCACGGAACCAAACTAGCGGCGGGACCGTCTTGATCCCGAGCGCCCGGCGGAACGACCGCGCCCGTGAACGCGTCAGGCGGTGCGGACGGCAGGGGCGCCGGGCGTGACCTCCACGCCGATGGTCGGGATGGAGCGGTCCATCCAGCGCGGCATCCACCAGTTGACGGGCCCGAGCAACTCCATGATCGAGGGGACGAGCACCATGCGCACCAGCGTGGCGTCGACCAGCACGGCCGTGGCCAGCCCGAGGCCGAAGACCTTGAGGATGTGCAGCGGGTCCTTGATCACGAACGAGCCGAAGACGCAGAACATGATGGCGGCCGCCGCCGTGATGATGCGGCCGGTCAACGGCCAGCCCGTCGGCCACCGCCGTCGAGTTGTCGTGCGTGCGCAGCCACTCCTCGCGGATGCGTGACAGCAGGAACACCTCGTAGTCCATCGACAGGCCGAAGAGGACGACGAAGAGCGCCACGGGGATCCACGGGTCGATGGGACCCGTCTCGCCGATGCCGATGACGCTGCCCGCCCAGCCCCACTGGAACACCGCCACCATGACCCCGTAGGCGGCGCCGACGCTGAGCAGGTTCATGATCACCGCCTTGAGCGGCAGCACGAGCGAGCGGAAGACGACCATGAGCAGGAGGAACGACAGGACCAGCACGGCGCCGATCACGAGGAAGAGCCGGTGGCCGAGGAAGTTGGCGGCGTCGATGCTGCTGGCCGTCTCACCCGCCGACCTGCGCGTTCACGTCGGTTCCCGCCACGACCGGCGGGATCACGTCGTTGCGCAGGGTCTGCACCAGCTGTTGGGTCTGCGCCGACTGCGGCGACGTGGTCGGGTAGACGACGATCAGGCCGCCGGTGTCGGACGCGTTGAATTCGGGCGGGGTGACGAAGGCGATGCCGCTGCCGCTGGCCCGGGAGGCGCAGTGCCTGCTGCAGCCGCTCCACGGTGGCCCGGTCGCTCGGTCCGCGCATGTCGGCCGCGACGATCAAGCGGCCCGTTGAACCCGGGGCCGAACCCCTGGGCCAGCAGGTCGTAGGCCTGCCGCGTGGTCAGCGTGGTGGGGTCGTTGCCGGCGTCGGTGAAGGCGAGCCGCATGCTGAACAGCGGGAGGGCCAGCGCGACGAGGATGAGCACGGCGACCGTGCCGGTGAACCAGGCCCGCCGCTGCACGAAGCGGCTCCAGCGGTACCAGAACCCGTTCTCGGGCGGCGGCCCGCCGCTCTGCAGCAGGCCCGGCACGTGCAGCTTGTCGATGGCGTTGCCGGCGAACCCGAGCATGGCCGGCAGCAGCGTCAGGGCGGCGAACAGCACCATGAGCACGGCGGCGATGCACGCCGTGGCCAGGCCGATCATGTAGGCCTGGCCGATGAGGTAGAGGCCGAACAGCGAGATCACGACGGTGCTGCCGGCGAAGAGGACCGAGCGCCCCGCCGTCATGTGCGCGGTCACGACGGCGTCGCGTGGTGCACGACCCTCGAAGATCCCCTGCCGGTAGCGGGTGACGATGAAGAGCGCGTAGTCGATGCCGACGCCGATGCCGATCATGGCCGCCATCTCCGGGCGAGAAGTTCGGCACGACCAGGAGGTGGGTGAGCAGCTCCAGCAGGGCGATGCCGATGCCCAGCCCGGCCAGCGCGGTGATCACGGGCAGGCCCATGGCCACCACGGAGCCGAAGGCCAGCAGCATGATGAGGATGGCGGCGGTGATGCCGATGCCCTCGCTCGGCCCGGGCGCCGCCGTGACGGCGGCGGAGATCGGGCTGCCGCCGAGCTCGACCTGGAAGCCCGGGTGGGCGGCCGCCTGCGCGGTGGTGATGACCGTCTTGACGGCGCCCGTCGGGATGTCGGCCGTGTCGGTGGTGAACTGGACCTGGGCGAAGGCGATGTTGCCGTGCGGCGCGATCTGGTGGGCACCCGCCGGCGAGAACGGGCTCGTCACGCCCTGGCCACGTAGGGCAGGGGCCGCACGCTGGCCACCACCTGGTCGATGGCCGCCTGGTTGTCGGCGGGATCGGCGTGGTCGTGTGGAAGACGACGTCGGCCGTGTCGCCCGCCTTGGACGGGGAAGCGCTGCCTGCAGGATGTTCGGCGCCTGCTGCGACGGCGTGTTGCCCGCCGTGAACTTGTTCTTGAAGTGCGTGCCCACCACCTGGGCGACGACCGTGATGCCGATGATGGCGACGATCCACAGCACCAGCACCGTCCGCCGGCGGTCGTAGCACGCGCCGGCGAGCCGGCCCAGGCCGGTCGGTCTGCCGGCGTCGGCCATGTCGGCCCCGCTCACGGTCGATTCCTGCCGTAAGATTCATCACTGATGAGTTGTAGCACAGAATTCCCCGCTGGTGAATACCCCTCGACCGGCGCATTTCCGGGGAGTCTCCGGCGTGAGCGCCGCCGCGGCCGGCCGGCGGCCCGGCAACGCCGACACCCGGGGCGAGATCGTCGAGGCGGCCAAGCGCGTCTTCGCCGCCAAGGGCTACGACGGGGCCAGCCTGCGGGCCGTCGCCCGCGAGGCCGGGGTGGACCCGGCCCTGGTCCACCACTACTTCGACGGCAAGGCCAGCCTCTTCGTGGCCGCCATGGCGCTGCCCTTCGACCCCCGCGACGGTCACGGAGCATGCGGCCGACGCGCGGCCTCGGACCCGACGCCGGTGCCATGATCGTCGACGGGCTTCCTCACCATGTGGGACCGCGCCGAGGGCACGGGCTCGTCCTTCGCCTCCTGCGTGGCCGCCATGGCGGCGTCGACCAACGTGGCCGACGCCATGCGCGAGTTCGTGGCCGAGCGGGTCTGGAGTCAGAGCCCGGCCAACGAGGGCGAGAGCGAGAGCCGTGACCAGCAGCGGCGCGCGCTGGTCTCCTCCCAGCTGATGGGGCTGGCCTTCACCCGCTACATCCTGCGGGTGCCCGCCGGTCTCGACGCGTCGCCGCGCGAGATCGCCCGGTGGGCCGGCCCCACCCTGGACCGCTACACCTCGGGCCCGATGGAGTGAGCGGGCCGGACGGCCGCTAGCCCTTGCGGCGGCGCAGCTCCGCCGCCACCTCCTTGCCGTTGGCCTTGCCCGAGGTGGCCTTCATGACCTCGCCGGTGAAGAAGCCCTGCATCTTCTTGTCGTCGCCCGGGCATCGCCCACGAAGCGCGCCCACTCGTCGGGGTGGGCGGCGATGACCTCGTCGAGCACCGCCGCCAGCGTGTCGGACGCCAGGGCCTCGAAGCCCATCTCCTTGGCCAGCGCCGCCGGGTCTCCCCCGCCGCGCTCGAGCAGCGCCGCCAGCACCGCCTTGGACTGGGTCGCCGAGAGCTGCCCGCCCGACTCCATGGCCAGCAGCGCGCGAAGGCGCCCGGGTCCAGCGCCAGCCCGGCCTCGCCCTGCGCCGCCACCTCGTTGGCCGCCCGGGCCAGCGCCAGCGCCGCGGGCGCCCCGGCCTCGGTGGCCGCCGTCACCAGCGCGTCCAGCCCCAGGTCGACCACGGCGCGGATCTGGTCGGCCTCGGCGTCGCTCGGCGTCGCCGCCGAGCGCGTCGGCCAGCTCCGGCCGGCGGTCGGCCGGCATCGGGCCCAAGCCGGCCGCGCACCCGCTCCCGCCACGCCGCGTCGGGCGCCAGCGGCACCAGGTCGGGCTCGGGGAAGTAGCGGTAGTCGTTCGCCTCCTCCTTGGAGCGCATCGACTCGGTGCGCCCCGCCGACTCGTCCCAGTGCCGCGTCTCCTGGTCGACCGTGCCGCCCCGCCTCGAGCACGGCGATCTGGCGGGCCGCCTCGTACTCGATGGCCCGGCCGAGCGAGCGCAGCGAGTTGAGGTTCTTGATCTCGCAGCGGGTCCCGAAGGCCGACGACCCCGACCGGCCGGACCGAGACGTTGGCGTCGACCCGCATCGACCCCTCCTCCATGCGCCCGTCGGACGCGCCGGTCGCCACGAGGATCCCCCGCAGCTCCGAGGCGTAGGCGCGGGCCTGGGCCGCCGAGCGGATGTCGGGCTCGCTCACGATCTCGACCAGCGGCACCCCCGAGCGGTTGTAGTCGACCAGCGCGTGGTCGGCCGCGTTGATGCGGCCGCTGGCGCCCGACGTGGGTCAGCTTGCCGGTGTCCTCCTCCATGTGGGCCCGCGTCACGCCGACCCGGAACCCGTCGGGCAGCTCGAGCCAGCCCTCCGCGTTGAGCGGCAGGTCGTACTGGCTGATCTGGTAGTCCTTGGCCTGGTCCGGATAGAAGTAGTTCTTCCGGGCGAACACCGACGGCCGGATCTCGCAGTGCAGCGCCGCGCCGATCCGCATGGCCAGCTCCACCGCCTGCTCGTTGAGCACGGGCAAGCGACCCGGGCAGGCCGAGGCAGGTCGGGCAGATGTTCACGTTGGGCTCGTCGCCGAACGCGTTGCGGCACCCGCAGAACAGCTTGGTCTCCGTCGCCAGCTCGCAGTGCACCTCGAGCCCGATCACCAGTCTCCCAGTCGCTCATGGTGCGTGGGCCTCCACCACGCGGGCCACGCGGAACAGCATGGCCTCGCCCAGCGCCGGCGCCAGCACCTGCACGCCGACCGGCAGGCCGTCGTCGCCCGTGCCGAAGGGCACCGAGACCGCCGGATGCCCCGACAGGTTGGACGGGATGGTGCAGACGTCGTTCATGTACATCGCCATGGGGTCGTCCACCTTCGCCCCCAGGTCGAAGGCGGTCGTCGGCGCGGTGGCGCCGAGCAGGACGTCGACCGACTCGTAGGCCCGGTCGAAGGCCCGCATGACCAGCGTGCGCACCCGCTGCGCCTGCGCGTAGTAGGCGTCGTAGTAGCCGGCCGACAGCGCGTAGGTGCCGAGCATGATGCGCCGCTTCACCTCGGCCCCGAAGCCGGCGGTGCGGGTCGCCGTGTTCATGGCCGCCGCGTCCTCGCGGCCGTCGACCCGCAGCCCGTAGCGCACGCCGTCGTAGCGGGCCAGGTTGGAGGACGCCTCGGCCGGGGCGATCAGGTAGTAGGCCGACAGGCCGTAGCCGAACTCGGGCACCGAGATCTCCTCGACCTTGGCGCCGGCGTCGGCCAGCGCGTCGGCCGCCTCCTGCACCCGGGCCGCCACGTCGGGCGCGCAGCCGTCGACCAGGTCGCGGCACAGCCCGACCCGGACCCCCTCCACGCCCTCGTGCACCGACGCCAAGGTGGGCTCGGGCACCGAGGGCAGCGACGTGCTGTCGAGCGGGTCGTGCCCGGCCAGGACGTCGAAGAGCAGCGCGGCGTCCTCGACGGTGGTGGCGAAGGGGCCGATCTGGTCGAGCGAGCTGGCGAAGGCCACCAGGCCGTAGCGCGACACCCGGCCGTAGGTCGGCTTCATGCCGACCACGCCGCACAGCGCGGCGGGCTGGCGGATCGACCCGCCGGTGTCGGAGCCCAGGCCCAGCGGGACGAAGCCGGCCGCCACCGCGGCGGCCGAGCCACCGCTGCTGCCGCCGGGCACCTTGCCGCGGTCGTGCGGGTTGCGCGTCGGGCCGAACGCCGAGTTCTCCGTCGAGCTGCCCATGGCGAACTCGTCCATGTTCGTCTTGCCGAGCGCGACCGCCCCGGCCGCCCGCAGCGCCGTCACCACGGTGGCGTCGTAGGGCGGGCGCCAGCCCTCCAGGATCCTCGAGCCGCACGTCGTCGGCGCGCCCCGCGTGCACAGGTTGTCCTTGAGCGCCACCGGCACGCCGGCCAGCGGGCCCGGGTCGCGCCCCGCGGCCACGGCGGCGTCGACCGCGTCGGCCTGGGCCAGCGCCTCGTCGGCCGAGCACGGTGAGGAAGACGTTGAGCTCGCCGTTCCCGGCCGCCACGGCGGCCAGCGCCTCCTCGGTCACCTCGCGGGCCGACCGCTCGCCCGAGCGCACCGCGGCCGCCAGCGACACGCGCCGCTCATGGCGCCTCGCCGCCGATGCGCGGCACCCGGAAGCGGTGGTCCTCCACCGCCGGCGCCGCGGCCAGCACCTCGTCGCGGTCGAGGCTGGGCCGGGGCTCGTCGGCCCGCAGCACGTTCTCCAGCGCGATCGGGTGCGACGACGGCTCCAGGTGGGACAGGTCGAGCGCCGCCACGTCGGCCGCGTGGTCGAGCACCGTGCGCAGCTGCGCCGTGAAGAGGTCGACCTCCTCGTCGGTCAGCTCCAGCCGGGCCAGGCGGCCACGTGCACGACGTCGTCCCGGCTGAGGGTGTCCGGAGCGGGCGCGGCGTCGGACGGCGCGGTGTCGTCGGCCGCGCTCACGTCGCCAGCACGCCGGACAGGAACTCCACCGTGCGCGCCTCGATCTCGTCCTTGTCGTAGTCCAGCGTGGCCACGTGGTAGCTGCGCTCCAGCATCACCTGCTCGACCGGGCCCTTGGCCCGCGCCACCAGCAGCTCGCTCGACTTGGGGTCGACCACGTGGTCCTGCAGGCTGGTGAAGACGAGCACCGGGCAGGTCACCGACTCGAGCTCCGCCTCGACCTCGGCCACGCCCGCGAACAGCGACAGCGCCGGCCCGCAGGGGCAGACCCGGGGTAGGCCGACTCGACCGCACCCTCCGGCGGCGATGTCCGAGCCGATGCCCGGCGCCACCTCGTCGCCGCCGTCGATCATCGCCTGGATGAACGCCAGGGCATCGGGCTCCGGCGGCGTCACCAGCGGGTTCACCACGGCGATGGCCGCGATCTCCGGGTGGTGCTCGGCCAGCCAGATGCTCAGGGTCCCCCCCATGGACAGGCCGACCACGACGACGGCGTCGCTGCGCGCCGCCAGCTCGACGTAGGCCGCCTCGGCCGCGCCGGACCAGTCCTCCCAGCGGGTCGGGACCATGTCGTCGATGGCCGTGCCGTGTCCCGGCAGCAGCGGCATCTCGACGGTGAAGCCGGCGTCGGCCAGCGCCAGTGCCAGGCCGCGCATCGACTGCGGGTTGCCGGTGAACCCGTGCAGGACGAGCGCGCCGCGACCGTCGCCCGTCGCGGAATAGGGCTCGGCACCGGGGAGAATGGGGGCGGTCACGGATCGGCAGCCTACCGGCGAGCGCGAGTAGGGTTCCGGCGCCAGGTGGTACTGGACCGAGACCGGAGAAAGACGAAGGAGCACGCAATGCCGTCGTACCCGTTCCTCAGCGACGAATGGCTCGAGGAGGCCCGCAAGATCCGCGCCGAGTACGAGGGCAAGACGCCCCCCGTCCCGCACGTCGTCCGCATGAACCTCGTCGTGACGCAGGTTCCCTTCTCGGAAGAGGACATCCTCGCCCACATGGACACCTCGAGCGGCGAGCTCGTGCTCGACACCGGCCACCTCGAGAACCAGGACCTCAAGGTCACCGTCGACTACGACACGGCCAAGGCCATCCTGATCGAGGGCAACCCCCAGGCCGGCATGCAGGCCTTCATGGCCGGCAAGGTGCGCGTCGAGGGCGACATGGCCAAGCTGATGGCCCTGCAGTCGGCTCCCGCCGCCGCCGACTCCAACGCGGCCGAGCTGGCGGCGCGCCTGCGCGACATCACCGAGTAATCAGGCCGGGTCGGGCAGCAGCCGCGCGGGTGCGGGCCGGTCCGCGGCAGCGGCCGGATGAAGAGCGCGCACACCACGGCCAGCGCGGCCACGCGGCGCCCACCCAGAAGGGCACGCTGAAGCTGTGCAGCAGCGCGGGCAGTGGTGCACGGAGCCCAGGCCCGAGCGTCGGGCGATCGACTCCTGGATCGTCAGCACGATCTGGATCCCGGCCACCTCGCCCACCTGGCTGGCCAGCAGCTGGGCCGCGCTCATCACGCCGTACTCGGACTCGGCCAGCTCGTTGGACATGGTGGCTGAGGTGGCCGGCATCGACACGCCCATGCCGAGGCCCGACAGCGCCAGCGCCAGCACCACGACCACCAGCCCGGACGAGGTCTGAGCGTGGCGAAGAGCACCATGGAGACCAAGAGCGCTCCCGTGCCGAAGAGCGTCGACGTGCGCTCGCCCGTGCGCACCGTCATGTAGCCGGCGATGGGCGCGCTGATGGCGAACACCAGCGGCCGCGCCACCGACAGGAATCCGACCTGCGACACGCTGTAGCCGTAGACCTGCTCCATGAGCAACGGGAACAGGAAGAAGCCGCCGAAGTAGGCGAAGCTGGTGAAGGCCTTGGTCCCCATGGGGAACATGAAGTTGCGCCGGCGCCAGTAGGTCGTCGGCACCAAGGGCGTGGCGAAGGTGGTCTCGCGCCACACGAACACCACGCCCAACCCGACCGCGACCACGCCCGCAGACGGCGACCCCGACCGACGTCCACCCGGCGATGGGACCGATGCTCAGCACCAGCATGGCCGCCGTCACGGCGCCGGCCAGGCTCCAGCTGCCGATCCAGTCCATGCCCTCCCACACGCTCGAGCGCCGCGCCACACCCCCGCCATCCGCAACAGCCGTCGTCGTCGTCGGGTGCCGCCGGCGCCGTCCCGCCGGCAGCAGCAACGCCACCACCACCGAGGCGGCGACCAGCAGGACGAGCTGGCCCCAGAACAGCGTGCGCCAGCCGAAGTACTGGATCACCGGCGACCCGATCGTCACCCCGAGGACGGGCCCGCCCGCCCCGACCAGCGACCACCACCCGAGGGCCTTGACCCGGTCCTGGGGCAGGAAGAGCTCCAAGATGATGGCCATCGACGCCGTGCCCGTCGCCGCGCCCTGCACCCCGTCGAGGGCCCGGGCGAAGAGCAGCATCCCCACGTTGGGCGCCGTCGCCGTGAGCACCGCGCTGACCATGGCCCCCAGCAGCCCGAACTGGTAGAGGCGGCGGTGGCCGAAGAGGTCCCCGATCTTGCCGAAGAAGGGCGCCGCCACGCCGAAGGCCAGCAGCGGGCCGGTCGAGGCCCAGGCCAGCACCGAGAAGTTGGTGTGGAAGTCCGCCTTGACCGTGGGCAGCGCCACCACGAAGACGGTGAAGGTGATGTTGAGCGCGAGCAGCCCGGCCAGGAGCGCCACCAGCGCCCACCACTGGTAGCGCGGGCTGCGCTCGGCCCGGGCGGTGACCCGCCGGTGCAGCAGCGCGAACCAGTT
This sequence comes from uncultured Acidimicrobiaceae bacterium, assembly GCA_963807775.1. GTDB lineage: Bacteria > Actinomycetota > Acidimicrobiia > Acidimicrobiales > RAAP-2 > Bog-473. The sequence continues at coordinate 637,456 of CAWECY010000003.1, forward strand.
GGTCTCGACCGAGCCGTCCCCGAGCGTCCCCATGGCCCCGCCGCCGGGGTCGCGTGACGGGGTCGAGCAGCGCGTCCGAAGAGTCGACCGGGGACACCTCCACGGCGGGACACCCTACCGGCGCCCAATTCGGGGTCCCTCAGCGCAGGCCGCGCAGGCGGTACCACCAATTCGGGTCGCGGCCGTGGGCGTGGAAGTGATTCGGGATCTGGCGCATGACGCGGTCGACGGACCACTCACCGGGCCCGAAGCGGTCGTCGGCCACCCGGCTCAGCTGGGTCAGCATGTGCTCCAGGTCGTCGTCGGGCGGCACCGGTCCGTGGTGCTTCCACACCACCATGGGCACGCCGCACACCTCGCAGTCGGCCACCCAGCACACGTCGTCCTCGTGGTGCCACACCGACAGGCGGGCCGCCTCGCAGAGGTCGCAGTTCGGGTCGAACGGCAGTGCCATCAGCCGAGGATCTGGTCCCGGATCGAACCCATGTCGTAGTAGTCGCGCCAGCGCGTGATCCTTCCCTCTCCGTCCACGTCGAAGGCGACCGCGATCTCGTAGCGGATCGTCTTGCCCTCGTAGTCGAAGTGGTCGACCCGCTCGATCATGACCGTGCGCTCGTCGGCCACCGTCCTGGTGACCTCCCTGGTCACGTTCGGGGCCGTCGGCATCATTTCGGTCATCACGCCACGGATGGCCTCCGCCCCCACGTGCACGCCTCGCGAGCCGTCGGTGTAGACGGCATCGTCGTGGAAGAAGGACATCGTCGCCTCCAGGTCGCCCCCTTCGTACGCCCCGAAGAACGCCCGCACCACCGCCGCCGCAGCCGCAGCGGGTGACCCGTCGCCGGCGGCCGCGTCCACGCCCCTGCCCATGTCGTCGACCTGGCCCCGCGGTCCGTTATTCCGCGTACAGCTCGACCGACGAGCCCGTGTCGACCGTCGAACCCACCGAGGGTTGGGTGCCCACGACCGTGCCGTTCGGGTTGCCCTGCACGCCCGACGCGGTCAGGCCCTGCTGCTCAATGGCCGTGGTGGCCTGCGAGACCGAGTCCCCGATGACGTCCGGCACGGTCGTCGTGGGCGGACCGCTCGATACCGTCACCGTCACGGCCGAGCCGTAGGGCGCCGAGGCCCCGCTGGCCGGCGTGGTCGAGATCACGTTGCCCTGGCTCACCGTGGTGGACGACGCGTTGGCCTGCGTCGCGGTCAACCCGACCGCCTGCAGGGCCGCCTGCGCCTGGGCGAAGGTGTACGTCGTCGGGATGCCGGGCACGGTGGCCGGTGAGTGCCCGAGCGACGGCACCAAGGTGATGGTGGACCCGTAGGGCGCCTTGGTCGGGTTCTGCGTCGAGCCGATCGTCCAGATGTCGAGCACGCCGGCCGTGATGGAGTTGTTGTAGGCCCCCGGCGCGCACACCGACTTGAAGTGGACCTGCTCCAACGCCGCGTTCGCCTGCGGGCACGTCATGCCGGTCAGCGAGGGGACGGCGACGTTGGGGGGCCCGTCCGACACCGCCACCGTGATGGTCGAGCCCTGCTTCTGCGACACCCCGGCCTTGGGGCTCTGGTTCACGACGTCGCCGGCGCCCACCAGGATGGACTTCACCGGTGCCGCCATGTGCAGCGACATGTGCACCTTGTTCGCGTCGGCCCGGGCCTGGGCCAGCGACAGGCCGACCAGGGCCGGCGTCGGGTGCGAGGGGGTGAAGGCCTTGGTGGCGATGGCGGCCGCCAGCGCGCCGGCGATCAGCACCACGGCGGCCACCGCCGCCGCGATCCACCACGTCCGCCGGCTGTGGGCCGACCGGGACCGGGGGGTCTTCGTCTTGGCCGCGACCGCCCCGCCACCGGTCCCCCTGCGCCGGGTCCCGTTGGGCTCGGCGTCGAAGATCTCCCCGGGACCCGCCTTGGTCCCCACCGGAGCCGCCGCGGCGACACCGGCGGCGGCCGGCCCGACGGCGATGGCCGTCCGGCCACCCGGGTCGTCGGTCAGCTCGGAGACACCCGGAGCGCGGAAGCCGGCGATGGGCGCCGAGTCCTCCAGGTGCGGGATGACCAGTGGTAGCGGCGCCGGTGCCGGCAGCGCCGCGGCCAACGCCCCCAGGCGCGCCGCCAGCCCGGCCGCGTCGAGGCGCGCCCCCACCTCGGGCGCCGCCGCCCGCGCCAACACGTCGTCCAACGGGCCCAGCGCGGGGTCGTGCGGCAGCGGCTGGCCGATCCGCGCCGCCAACGTGCCCATCGTCGTATCGGTCACGAACGGCACGGTCCCCGTCACCGCCTCGTACAACACCAACGCCAGCGAGTAGACGTCGGCCCGCCCGTCCACCGTCTTCCCCTCGGCCGCCTCGGGCGAGATGTAGCGGGCCGTCCCCACCATGGCCCCGGCCGGTTCGGTCCAGGCCGCCTCGGCCAACGCCCGGGCCACGCCGAAGTCGGCCACCCGCACCCGGCCCTCCTCGTCGAACAACAGGTTCGCCGGCTTGATATCCCGGTGCACCAGCCCCCGCGCATGCGCGTACGCCAGCCCCTGCGCCACCTCGGTCCCCAACGAGGCCGCCTGCGAGTGCGTGAGCCGCACGCCCCGGTCCAACAGATCCCGGAGCGAGCCCCCACCGAGATACTCCAGGACCAGATACGGCCCGTCGGCGTCGTCCCCCCAGTCGAACACCCGCAACACGTGCGGATGGTTGAGCGACGCCACCGAGCGCGCCTCGGCCCGGAACCGCTTCAGGAAGGACTCGTCGGTGGCCAACCCGGGTTGGAGCACCTTGACCGCGACGTGGCGCTGCAGCGACACGTCCTCGGCCAGGTAGACGTGAGCCGAAGCGCCGGTGCCCAGAGCGGAGAGCAGCCGGTACCGCTTCCCAAGGACCCGGCCGATGGAATCTGAGATCAGGGGCATCGGGGCAGTCCCTACGCTACTTTTCCCGCACGCATCTCCGGTGGACGCCTTCTCACCTGCGTCGAACGCTCAGGCCGGCAGGTCGCCCGTCTCGAGCAACGACTCGAAGGATGCCGCGTCCACCGTGGGGATGCCGAATTCCTCCGCCTTCTTGAGCTTGCTGGCGCCGGGCGCGTCACCGACCACGAGGGCGAACGTCTTCTTCGACACGCTGCCCGGCGACTTGCCACCACGCGCCATGATGGCCTCCTCGGCCCCCTCGCGGGTGTAGCCCGGCACCGCGCCGGTGACCACCACCGTCTTGCCCTCCAACGTCTGGTCCACGGTGGCCGCCGCCCCGGACTCCGCCGGACCCGCGACCCGGCGGCCCCCGGCTCCTCCGTCGTGACCCCGGCCGCCCGCAACCGTCCCACCACGGCCACGTTGAGCTCGGCGGAGAGGAACTCGGCCAGGCTGGCCGCGATGACGTCGCCCACGCCCTCGACCGCCGCCAGTTCCTCCGGCGCCGCCGCCTCGATCGCCTCGAGCGTGCCGAACGGCGCGCGCCACCGCCCGCGCCCCCGTCGGCCCGACGTGGCGGATGCCGAGCGCCACCAGCAGCCGGCTGAGCGGCTGCGCCTTCGACGCCTCGATCGCCGCCACCAGGTTGCGCGCCGACAGATCGCCGAAGCGCTCCAGCGCCACCAGCTGCTCGACCGTGAGGTCGTAGAGGTCGGCGGCGTCGTTGATGAGGCCTGCCCCCACCAGTTGCAGCACCCGCTCCTCGCCCAGCCCCTCGATGTCCATGGCCGAGCGCGACGCGTAGTGCGAGATGCGTTGCACGCGCTGGGCCGGACAGTCGATGTTCGTGCAGTAGGTGTCGCTCTCCCCGGGCAGGCGCACCAGCGGCTGGCCGCAGGCCGGGCACGACGTCGGGAACTTCCACTTGCGCCTTGCGCCGGGCCGGCACGCCCGGCCCCTCCTTGACCGGCCCGACCACCTCGGGGATCACGTCACCCGCCTTGCGCACGATGACGAGGTCGCCCGGGCGCACGTCCTTGGCCGCCACCTGGTCCTCGTTGTGCAGCGTGGCCACGCCGACGGTGGAGCCCCCGACGAACACGGGCTCCAGGCGGGCGAAGGGCGTGGCCCGCCCGGTCCGGCCGATGGAGACCATGATGTCGAGCAGCCGCGTCGTGCGCTCCTCGGGCGGGAACTTGAAGGCGATGGCCCAGCGGGGCGCCCGCGAGGTGGCCCCGAGCACCTGGTGCAGCGCCAGGTCGTCCACCTTGGTGACGACGCCGTCGATCTCGTAGGCCAGGTCGTGGCGCGCTCGGCCAGCTCGCGACAACGTTCGACCACGGCCGTCATGCCGGTGACCCGCCGGGCGTCGGGGCTGACCGGGAAGCCGGCCTTCTTCAGCTGGGCCAGCGTCCCGCTCTGCGTGCCGGCCGGCCAGCGGCTGCCCTGCGGCGCCCCCTCGACCACGCCCACCTGGTAGGCCCAGAACGACAGCGGCCGCTGCGCCGTGATGGTCGGGTCCTTCTGGCGCAACGCGCCCGCAGCCGAGTTGCGCGGGTTGACGAAGAGGCGCTCGCCCCGCGTCAGCCTGGCGCTTGTTCATCGCCTCGAACTCGGCCACCGGCATGTAGATCTCACCGCGCACCTCGAGGATCCCCGGGTACGGACCGCCCGACTTGGCCAGCACCTTGGGCACGTCCTTCACCGTGGCCACGTTCGCCGTCACGTCCTCGCCGGTGACGCCGTCGCCGCGGGTGGCCGCCTGGACGAACGTGCCCCGCTCGTAGGTGAGCGACATGGCCACGCCGTCGACCTTGGGCTCGCTCGAGAAGGCGAGCGGCTCCAGGTCGAGTTCGGGTGCCTGCCGGCGCAGGCGCTCGCCCCAGGCCCGCAGCTCGTCCTCGTCGAACGCGTTGTCGAGGCTCATCATGGGCACCCGGTGCCGCACCTCTTGGAAGAGGCCCGACGGTGACGCGCCCACGGCGTGGGTGGGTGAGTCGGGGGTGGCGAGCGCCGGGTAGTCCGCCTCCAGCCGGCGCAGCTCGACGGACCAGCAGGTCGTACTCGGCGTCGGGGATCTCGGGCGAGTCGAGCACGTGGTACAGCTCGTTGGCCCGCACGATCAGCGCGCGCAGCTCGGCCGCCCTCGCCGCCGTTTCGGGCGGGACCTGCCCGTCGCCGGCCGCCACGGTCAGGCGGCGATGCCGGCGCCGACCACGGCGTCGGGCTCCGAGCCGTCGTAGAGGGCGACCGTCTGGCCCGGGCGCCACGGCGCGTTGCGGGTCGTCGAAGCGCACCACCAGGCCCGGCGCTCCGGCGTCCTGCATCAAGGTGCACGGGACGGGCCGGCCGTGCGCGCTGACCTGAGCCACGGCGCGCGCACCCGGCGCCAGCGGTCGGTCGACCCAGGTGAGCGACGGCGTGGTCAGCACGACACGTCGAGCGCAGCACGTCGGCCGCGCCGCCCACGGTCACCCGTCGTCCCGCCACGTCGACCGCCGTGACGTAGCGGCGCTTGCCGTCGCTGCCATGGCCCATGCCGCGGCGCTGCCCGACCGTGACGAGCTCGACCGCCTCGACCGCGCCGGCCGGCCGTCCTGCGACGTCGACCACCTCGGCCGGGTGCAGCGCCAGGTGCTCGGACAGGAACCCCTGGCGGCCCTCGGCGCGGCCGATGAAGCACACGTCCTGGCTGTCCGGCTTGGCCGCCGTCCGCAGCCCCAGCCGCCGGGCGTGGGCCCGCACCTCGTCCTTGGTCATCTCGCCCACCGGGAACACCACGCGGGCCAGCGCGTCCTGCCCCAGCATGGACAGCACGTAGGACTGGTCCTTGGCCGGGTCCGCCCCGCGGCGCAGGCGGAAGACGCCGTCGCCGGTCACCCGGGCGTGGTGGCCGGTGGCCAGACGGTCGAAACCCAGCCGCCCGGCCCGCTGCAGCAGGCGATCGAATTTCATGGTGCGGTTGCACTCGATGCACGGGTTCGGCGTGCGCCCCCGCGTGCTCACCGACGTAGGGGTCCACCACGTGCCGGTCGAAGTCCTCGGTCAAGTTGAAGACGTGATGGTCGATGCCGAGCTGCTGGGCCACCCTGCGGGCGTCCTCGACGTCGGCCACCGAGCAGCAGCCCGAGTCCGACTGCCCGCCCCACAGCTTGAGGGTGGCGCCGACCACGTCATGCCCCTGTTCGACCAGGAGTGCGGCCGCGACGGACGAGTCGACGCCGCCCGACATGGCCACCAGCACCCGCATGAACCAGTGTGCCACCGGGCTGCTCAGGCGCGCACGGCGCGAGGCCACGGCGTCCCGGGCACCACGGACAACGCCCGGTCGACCTCGGCGTCGGTGGTGCGCGGGCCGAGTGAGAAGCGGACGGCTCCCGCCGGCCAGGTCGGCCGAGACGCCCATGGCGGCCATCACGTGACTCGGCTCGAGCGCGCCGCTGGCGCACGACGAGCCACCCGACACGCACACGCCTTCGGCGCCCGAGCGCGACCAACAGCTCCTCGCGCTCGATGCCGGGCAGGCACAGATGGAGGTGCCCGGGCAGGACGGCCACGCCGGCCGGCACCGTGCGGTGCGCCTCGGGCGAGCGCGTCGAGCAGGCCGCCGGCCAGTCGGTCTCGCAGCGCCGCGATCGCGCACCGTCGCCTCGTCGCGCTCGGCCGCCGTGAGGCGCAGTGCGGTGGCCAGTCCGACCGCTCCCGCCACGTCCTGGGTCCCGCTGCGCCGCTCGCGCTCCTGGCCGCCGCCGTGCTGGCGCGGCGAGAGTGCCACGTCGGCACCGACCGCCAGCGCGCCGACGCCGACGGGCCCGCCCACCTTGTGTGCGCTCAGCGAGACCAGATCGGCCTCCGCCGTCAGCTCGGCCAGGTCGAGGAAGGTGGCCGCCTGCACCGCGTCGGTGAAGACAGCGGCACGCGGGGCGCGGCGGCGTACCGCGTCCACCACGCGCGCGCACCGGCTGCACGACGCCCGTCTCGTTGTTGGCCGTCATGATCCGCCACCAGCGACGACGCGCGACGAGAGCGTGCGGCGCCAGGGCGTCGAGGTCGAGCACGCCCGCCCGGTCGACCGGCAGCTCGCGCCGCGTCGGCGCCGCGACGCGCCGCGGCCCGGCACGACTCGCGCACCGCCGGGTGCTCGACGGCCGACGACAGCACGACCGCCTCCCCGTGTTCGCGCCAGCGCGGCGTCGGTCGTGCCGAGGACGGCCAGGTTGGCCGACTCGGTCCCGCCTGAGGTGAAGACGATCGTCGCCGGGGTCGCGTCCGAGGAAGGCCGCCACTTCGTCGCGGGCGTCCTCGAGCAGGCGACGGGCCCGCTGCGCCGGCGGATGGCTCCCGGTCGGGTTGCCGAGCAGCTCCGCGTGCACCTCGGCCATCGCCGCCGCCGCCTCGGGCCGCAGCGGCATGGTGGCGGCGTGATCGAGATAGGCGTCGGGGGCCGTCAGGCGATGCACACGGTCTTGGTGTTGGTGAACTCCTTGAGGCCGAGCTCGGAGAGCTCGCGGCCGTAGCCGGAGCGCTTGATGCCTCCGAAGGGCAGCTCCGGCATGGACGCCACCATGGCGTTGACGAACACGGCGCCGGCCTCGATCCCCTCGATGCAGTGCTGCTCTCGTCGGCGTCCGATGTCCACACGCTCGAGCCCAGGCCGAAGGTGGTGGCATTGGCCGCCTCGAGCGCGGCGTCGACATCGGGCACGCGCAGCACCATGGCCACCGGGCCGAAGAGCTCCTCCTGGGCCACCGGCATGTCCTTCGTCAGGTCCGAGAGCACGGTCGGCGCCAGGTACCAGCCGTCGCTGTCGGGCACCTGGGGTCGTTCGTGCACGGTGGCGCCCTGGGCCCGGGCCGCCTCGATCTGACCGAGGAGCTCGTCGCGCTGGGCCTCGGTGACGATGGGACCGATGTCGGTCGCCGGGTCGAATGGGTCGCCGACCACCAGCGCATCCATGGCCGCCGTGAAGCGTGCCAGGAACTCGTCGTGCACCTCGTCGACGACGATGAACCGCTTGGCGGCGATGCACGACTGGCCGTTGTTCTGGACCGCGCGCGTTCACGGCAGTACGGACGCACACGTCGAGGTCGGCCGAGGCCAGCACGACGAAGGGGTCCGAGCCGCCGAGCTCGAGCACGGTCTTCTTCAATGCGTGCCCGGCCGTGGCGGCCACCGACATGCCGGCGGGCTCGCTCCCGGTCAGGGTGACCGCGGCCACGCGCGGGTCCTCGATGAGCGCGGCGCCACGTCTTCGACTCCACGAAGAGGTTGGTGAACACGCCGTCGGGCAGGCCGGCACGGCGGAAGAGATCTTCGATGGCCAGCGCCGTCTGCGGGACGTTCGAGGCGTGCTTCAGCAGCCCGCAGTTGCCGACCATGAGCGCCGGGGCGGCGAAGCGGATCACCTGCCACATCGGGAAGTTCCACGGCATGACGGCCAGCACGGGGCCGAGGGGCTGGTAGTGGATGTAGGAGGTGGAGGCCGTGGTGGCGACCGGCTCGTCGGCCAGGAGCGCGCTCGCCGTTGTCGGCGAACCAGCGCAGGCCGAGGGCGCACTTGGACACCTCCGCCTTGGCCGCGGCGAAGGTCTTGCCCATCTCCGTGGTGAGGATGCGCGCCACGTCGGGCACCTCGCCCTCGAGCAGTTCCGCCGCAGTGATCAGGTGCCGAGCCCGCTCGGCGTAGGTGGTCCGCTTGTACTCGCCGAAGGCCGCCACGGCCCGACTGAGGAGGGCGTCCACCTCGGCCGGCGTGTGGGCCGGGAACACCTTCTCCGTCTTGCCGGTGGCCGGGTTGATGGTGGCGAAAGGCATGACCCGAAACTAGCCGCCCGACGGGCTCCGTGGAGCCCGAGGTGCTCGGGCACCGCCAGGTGCAGGCAGCTTGCCGGTGGCGGTGTGGGGCAGGTCGGAGGTCCGGTAGTACGACTTGGGCCGCTTGTACGGGGCGAGCTGGGCCGAGGCGGCGGCCCGCGGGCCTCCTCGGCGGCGGCGGAGTCCGAGGGACGTAGGCGGCGCACACACGCTGGCCCCACTGCTCGTCGGGCAGGCCGAACACGGCGACCTCGGTGACGCCCTTCGACGGCGGCCAGCACGTTCTCCACCTCGGCCGGGTACACGTTGACGCCCCCGCTGATGATGAGGTCGTGGCGCCGTCCCGTCAGGTAGAGGTAGCCGTCGGTATCGAGGGGTGCCGAGGTCGCCGACGGTGCAAGCTTCGCCGCGCCAGGCCGCCCGGGTGGCCTCCTCGTTGCGCCAGTAGCTGAAGCGGGCGAAGTCCGGCATGGTGGCCCAGATGTGGCCGGCCACGACGTCGGCGGTGGTGGGTGGTGGTGGCGTCGGGATCGTCGCCTTCGAGGGGGACGATGGAGAGCGTGCAGCCGGCGCGGGCGCGGCCGACGGAGCCGGGGTGCTCGAGCCACTCCTGGGGCGGGCACACGGTGAACTGCGCCTCGGTGGAGCCGTAGAACTCCCACACCCGGTCCGGCAGCAGACGGGGGCCATGACGGCGCGCTTGAGCGACTCGGGCAGGGCGCGCCGGCGTGGGCCAGGAGGCGCAGCGAGTCGAACACCTCGTCGCGGCCGAGCTTGGAGCCATTGTATTTCTCCTTTAATTTTCTGCTCCAGATAAGAGGGTGTAAGCTTTTTGGGCCTGTACACCCTCCTACCGGAGCAGTTTAAGAATTACTGATTGACGATGTTGGTGATCAGAGCACGCTTTGGCCGGGCTGTTCAAGAACGCGGCTTGTAGCGTATAGCAACGAAGCTCATAAGCCGTATAACCAGGAAGCTGAAGGAAGAATTCGCCCGGCATACCCGGGAGCGTAAACGTCAAGTCCGTCGCGCCGGTACGCTGGCAGCGCTTCAGCGGCAACACGAACGCATATCCCTGTTTCATGAAGATATGGGCCACGATTTCGATCTTGCCATTCGGTCCGTAGAAGCAAGACTCTCCGTACCATTTTCCAATTCGTTTCTTGTAGCTGGAATCATAACGACGTGCACCGGCCTGAGAAGTAATCAGGTTGGAATAGGTCGTAGGATTGACAAACACCAGTAACATCTTCCATCAAACCACGGGCAGTAGCGAGAGCAACAGCGCTCTGAACTTTACCGAAGTTAAGCGCGGTGGAAAGGCTGAATAAACATTGCTCTGCCATAAGGCATAAGTCGCAGCATTGATGTTGAAGATGTGCCAACGTTAGACAGGATGTTATAGAATCCCTGCATTTCCTGACCATAGGCCAGATAAGGGAAAATCTGCAACGGAGTTGTCGCATAGGTGGAAGTTAACAGCGCAATATCCGTAGCATTACCAGAAACCGTAATAGTACGGGTAGAGACATTAACCGCCGTAACAACAATAGCAGCATTGGTATTAACCAACGTCGCACCGTGAATATAGGTCGATATTGATATTTTCCATACCAGACCAAATACCGGCAGACCATTCAGCCAAGTCGATGACGAGAGTACCCACAGTTCCAGTACCGGCATTAACGCTGGACTGACCAAGCGTACCTTGTGCAGGACGATCCCCCACATCAGTTCGATTTCGATGAACTTACTCATGGACTGCGTCAGGGCATCAACGATAAATTCAGTAGCTTCAACAAAGGCGCGAACGCCGCCGCTAGCCGCTTTCGCAGCAACGTCATAAGTGATACGATCTGCCAGGGTCATTCCGGCCCTGCGATCTGAGCATCTCCCATAGTGGAAGCAACGGGGTTATTCAAAGCAATAGCATCCCACTCCGAACGTCATACCGGTAGGGAGGGAAAGCAGCACGGGCTGGTGAAGCAGACGGCCTTCACGTTTATCGTTCTCTACAAATTTAATTCTTTTCTGAAGCACAGATGATTCGGGAACGAGATTGACAATCTTATCTTCGTATACGTCCTTAAACAAACCGGTTAGGGTTGTTTGTGTTTCAAATGCTGAACTCATGTTATTGTGTCTCCTTAAAGTTTATATTAAGGGATTTGGGAATGGACATTTACCTGAGCAGAATGGCGGGTTAGGCGTCTTGATCGGCAAGTAGTGTTCTTATTTTCCCTTAATTTCAAATCTTCAAATATTCACGAAATTGGTCAGGGTCATCGTTTTACGTTCATCGTTTTGGGGAAGGATATAGAATCTTTCTTTCTCTTTCTTTGCAGCTTTAACAGCTTTCAAATAGTATTTACGAACTTTCTCAGCATTTTCTTTACCGAGTTGTTCGACAATTTATCTTCATCCAAACATCATAATAAGCTTTCTGATATTCATGCAATTCTTGTTTAACTTTAGCCATTGCATCTTTAGGTGTTATCACCTTACCGGTAGTGAAACCCAACTGCATCACCTGTGCTACACGCTTAGCTAATTGGGGGGCAATACGACTATCCAAAGGTACCCCCGCTTCTTTCATGGCTTCATTAATCTGAGCCTTGATGGTATTTAACGCTTGCTGTACACGTCTGTTATTCTCTTGGAAAGTTTATTCTGCGCCTGTTGCTTCAGCATCTCATCATGCGCCTGAGCCTTACGCTTCCATTCAGCGGCTTCGCGTTGCTCTGGAGACATATTCCCCGGAACAATAACGTTATTGTAATACCACTGGCCTATCGTGTCCTTAATGCCATCTGATACTTGGGTAGATCCTAAAATCTTCTTTAGAACTTCTTCGGGTTTACCGAAACGTT
>CAWECY010000004.1:0-794970 GCA_963807775.1 uncultured Acidimicrobiaceae bacterium
GTCGTCAAGCCACCTGCTGGCATAGACGTTGCTGTATTCTCGCGTGACGGCACGGTTCAAACAGCCTCTCCGTTCATGGCTTGAGGAACGCTCGGGACTGACGCCAGAGCTCTGTGCTACCCACTGCTTGGCACAAGCCCCATTCGATGGGTTCTGTGCGAGTCATCGTGGAGTGCCATGAACTCGCCCAAAGCCACCGGCAAAGAAAGCGACTAAACGAATCGCCAAAACCGCGGCCATAGGAACACCTAATCCGTAATCACCTGGCTGCCCGTCGTGCGGTCGCGCCGTGACGGGTCCGATGACCGGGTGTTCCCCGTTGGACTTGCGAGGCGACGTTCGAGTTCCGTGAAGAGTCGGATCAACTCCGCCGCCTCGAAGGCTCTGTTGCGTCGTCCTACGTTGACCTGCTCGGAATGCCGGCTCGACCAGCCGCGAGATGGCCTGGTTCGTCGCCTGAAAGCTTCGACCGATGAGATCGCCTGCACGTTCACAGTCACGATCGGCGCGCCGGGCAATGCATTGATGAGCAAATCGGCAGCTGACCCGCGCCGCACCGAACTCAATGTCGCGCGCCAGTGCGAATGCAGATCCAGATCTGGATCTCGAAGCTCTCTGCGTCCGAAACCGCGCGGCGGCAGGCCGCGGCGAAAAGACCGGCCCAACGGTTCAGGCCCTCCAGGGCAATTTTCGAGGTAGGGCTTCCGGAATACCTGGTGGCGGTGAGCCCGGCAATGTAGTCACGTGACCGTGTCGCCAAGACCAGTGAGATCGGCGGGAGCACTCGGACCGCGAGTGCCCGACGTCGGAGGACGATATGGATGAGTGCACGGCCAATGCGGCCATTGCCGTCCACGAATGGGTGGATGGTTTCAAATTGCCGCGTGCGCAAGAGCGGCTTGGATCACTGCGGGCAGCGAGTCGGTATTGCAGAAGGCGCACAGATCCTCCAGGAGGTCGGGGACGTATTCCGGCGGCGCAGGGACGAACGCTGCGGAACACGGGTTAAAGCTGCTTCCGCCGATCCAGTTCTGCTCCTTCCGGATGTGCCCTCCCATCTCTTCGAGACGTGTGCCAGCCAAAAGCTGCCGGTGCGCTTCGAACAACGCCTCGACGGTGATGTCGTCTCCCGGGCCAACCGAGTTGAGTGCCCAGGACATCGCCTTGATGTTGCCCAGCACTTCGACGGCGGTGACGTCGTTCGCTTCGTCACCAAGGGACTGTGCGGCTTCGGCGGGAGCAGCCGACGTCCGCCAACTTCGAGGCCCTCGATTCTCGACGACGCAACCGATTCCGCCCGCAGGAGGAGCCGAGCAAGAGCTTCGGTGTCTGCGAGGGCGGTGGCCTTGGCATCAAACCTGGCGATGGCGGCTTCGGCGTCGGTGACATCCGCAACGACTTCGCCTTCGAGGCGGACGGCCCGGCCGACGAGATGATCGGGGAGGTACGCCTCGATAGTCGCAGGAGGCACGGTCCCGGCGTGGCAGCCCCGAGGCCACCTCACTCCTCCAACGTCGCTTCAGAACCTTGGACATGGGATCTCCTTATTAAAGGTTATCCTATATCCTTGAATACTTTCGGCGGCTATTCAAGGAATCGCCGGGTGGGTTGGTAGGCCCCCGCACGCTCGAGTTCCCCGGACTGGTCAGTTCTCCCATGATCCCTCGAGGATCAGGACCGCCCGAGAGTTGAGGGTGGATCGATCCCCCAGGGGCCGTACCGGGGCGTAGGCACCACCAGGGCCCACGGGGCCGAAGCACTTCCGGAGCCTGGGTGAACGGCGCACGGCGCCATTGGCGCCAAATTGCAGCCGAGAAGAAACCTCCTGCGTTGAGGGCTTCCGGCTAGGTTCGGGAAGGGTTTTCGCGGGGTATTGGCATGGGATTGAACTGTGGTACAGTATGTGGCATGACGACGACCCGCATCCCGCCTGTAGATGGCCCGGCTCCCGCCCACGTCGCCCTGATCGGTTACGAGAAGTCCGTCCAACCTCTCGAAGTGGTCGTCAAAGAGTTGCGGGAGGAGCTCGGCGCACCCTTGGTGGCCTACCTCGCGGGAGTGAAGGAAACGCGAGCGGTCCATGAGTGGGCCGACGGCACCGCGAGGTTCGTGGTCAGGATCGTCAGCAGAGGCTCCGCATCGCGCTGAGGGTGGCCCTTGTGCTTCGGGCCAAGGATTCTCCGGCCGTCGTGCAGGCCTGGTTCCAAGGGTTGAATCCCAAGCTGGCCGATCACTCGCCGGCGCGCTTGTTGCGCGAAGCCGAGGACGTCGAAGAGGTCGGGCGCCAGGTGCTGGCCGCCGCGCAGGCCTTCAGCGCCGTGGGCTGAGGTGCCATCGAAACGTCCAGCGCTCAAGGCGCGCCGGCGGGAGGGCACCATCTCTCGCGTCGGCTACGCGCCACATCCGTGGGCCTGGGTTCCGTGGCAGTACGGGCCCTTCACGGGCCGGTGGGATGACCCTGACCCCAACGGCTATCGGGTCATCTACGCAGGCACGACGCCATTCGCGTGTTACGTCGAAGTCCTGGCGAACTTTCGCCCGGACCCAGACGTGGCCAACGAGATGGCTCGACTAACGCCCGATCCACGCGACGAGCTCTTCGACACGGCACCGGGTGGGACTGTGCCGCGCTCGTGGTTCGGACCTCGACGCCTTGCCCAAGCCGAACTGGAGGGCACCTACGTCGACGTCCAACATGCGGACTCGATCGCGGCGCTTAGACCGATGTTCCTCACATTCGCGCTTTCACTCGGACTGGCCGACTTCGATGGGGCGGCCATACGCAACTCCGAGCCGCGAGATCTGACCCAGCAGATCTCGCGATTCTTGTGGGAGGCGACGAGTCACGACGGTGTCCGCTTCGAGTCGCGGTTCGGCAACGGCCTGCGGCTCTTTGCCATCTTCGAACGACCCAAAACCTCAAGCGAAGCGCGTGCTCGGTCGACGCTTCTGAGCGGCACCACGCACAGGGCCGTCCCCTCGACGTCAGCCGACTTCGTCCGGGCCCTCGCTTTGCACGGTCTGACGATCGACGAGTCCTGCTGATACCTCCGACGGCTCGCTACCTTGCCCGCGTCTCGACCGCGTTGTCGAGCTTGATGACCTTCTGCCGGTCGATCCACACCTCGACGTCGCGCTCGTCGAATCGTATGAAGTGTCCGATCTTCAGATAGGGGATCTTCCTCTCCGTCACCAGCCGCCGCACGTGTCGGATGCTCGTGCCGAGCCACCGGGCCACCGTTTCCATGTCGAGCAGTTGCGGGAGCGTCTCCGCTGCGCCTTCAGATGGCTGGTCGTTACTCCATAGGTGCGAGGGCAGACGGTAGGGGTACTCATCCGAGAGTCCAGGGCGAGCGGTCACCGTTCCTCCTTCGAGCGCTTGTCGGCTCCGTGCCGATGTTCGGCTCTTTGAAGGCTGCCCGACTACGAGCCATTAGTTACCCCCAAGTGCCGAGCGAGGACGACGCGGCGACGCTCGTCAGGATCGACGTTTCTCCGAATGTGATCGGCTGACCGTTCCCCACCTCGGAACCGGGTTTTCGTCCCTCTCTTCCCCGTGATGATGTTCGCCCAAGCGAACTGGAGACCGAGCAACGCGTTGGCCCCCGCCGTCACCCACCCGGGCAACGCTTCTCTGTTCCTTAACCCTCACCCCATGGCGTCAGGACCACCGGCGCTGCACGGCGTCAAGTCGCCGGCTCGGCTCGCAACAACTTCTGGCGGCTTCGCGATCGTTGAAGTTCGCCCTGCGGGCGAACCCGCCAGAACTTCTTGTTCGGCCCAAGGGCTCCCCTCTCCGGGACTTGACCCCGCTTCGCTGCCGGCGGAGATCGCCGTTCATCGAACGACGCAGCGGCGTCGTTCGCAAGGAACGAGGCCAAGAGCATAAGGAGCAAGACCATGAGCAACACGACCACCATCACCGGGAACCTGACTCGGGAACCCGAGATCCGCTACACCAGAGAGGGCCAGGCAACCACTCAGCTCGGCGTGGCCGTCAACCGGCGCTGGCAGGACCGGACCACCCAGGAGTGGCAGGAGGCGACCTCGTTCTTCGACGTCGTGTGCTGGCGCGACCTGGCCGAGAACGTGGCGCTCAGCCTCTCCAAGGGCATGCGCGTCGTGGTCACCGGCCGCCTCGAGCAGCGCAGCTGGGAGAGCGAGGAAGGCGAGCACCGCTCCAAGGTCGAGATCGTGGCCGACGAGATCGGCCCGTCGCCTGCGCTTCGCCACGGCCGACGTCCATCGGGTCGAGCGTCGTGGAGCTGCCGACGAGTAGTTCCGCTCGGCGATAAGCCCCGCAACATTCCGTCCCCGCAACGACCCCGGCTCAGCTGGGGCTGTTGCGCGTCCCGACGCAGGTTCGCGTCCGGCCGAGTTGCACCCGACCGCACCGGATAGGTCGCAACGACCGACGCACTGCGACCCACGATCGGACCAGCGAACCCCTATCTCCGTCCGCAGCCATCGACCTCCACACCGCACGTCCCCGCTCCAGCTCCATCACCTTCACGCCGTCCACCCAACTCCCCTCGTTCCTCCCGAGTCAGACCACTACCTTCTCGGCCGCCCATCAGCCACATCAGATTGCTTCACACGTGTGGCATTCGAGGCGTAGCCGCGCATTATTGCGCCAGATGCAACAGATGGGACCTGTACAGGTCCTTTATTCGGCGAGCGATCTTCGACAAATCGACGGCCCCAGGATGCCAAGTTGAACGCCGTTGTGTTAAACACAACACTGTGATATCTACCGCAACAACCGATTGCAGCTTGTGACGGACTCTCCGGGTTCAGCTGGGCTGGTTCTCGTCGAGGGCGTTCTGCATCTCAACGAGGAGCGCGCCGTCTTTGAGGCGATGCTGACTGGCTGGTCGAGGCAACAGCGCTCCCGGATGCTCGGTAAAGGCACGATCGCCGTGCGGCAACGGTTGGTACGCCGGTTCGTTGAATTCGCCGAGTCCTACCCCTGGGGTTGGGGTCCCGGTGACGTCGAGGACTTCACGGTGTCGTTGACGTCGGGGAAGGATCGCCTCGCGATCTCGACGATCCGGAGCTATCACCTGACGCTGCGGATGTTCTGCGACTACCTCACCGATGCCCGCTACGAGTGGGCCAAGCAGTGCCGTGATCGCTTCGGCCAGGTGCCCACCCAGGTCTGCCACGAGTGGAACACGGTGGCTCATCTCGATGACTACGAGGGTCGCCCGCAGCGCCGCCCGCTCACCTACACCGAGCTGCAAACCCTGTTCGACTACCTCGACGACCGGGTGGAAACCATCGCCTCGGCGGGCAAGAAGGGCTCGCTCGGGGCCTTGCGTGACGCCATGATGTTCAAGACGGCCTACGCGTTCGGACTGCGGCGCAACGAGCTGGCCCGCCTCGACGTGGCCGACCTGCGTCCCAACCCCCACGTTCTCGACTGGGGCACCTACGGATCGATCCACGTCCGTTTTGGCAAGGCCATCCGGGGCGGCCTGCCCCGCCGGCGCACCGTGTTGGCGGTGCCTGAGTTCGACTGGATCATCGACGGACTACGCCAGTGGGTCGACGACGCCCGCCCGCTTTTCAGGGCGGCGGACCATCCGGCCCTGTGGGTGACCGAGCGGCTCACCCGGGTGGCGCCGCGTCACATTGACCAGCGCTTCGCGGGGATCCGAGAGGAAATCGGGCTCGACGAGAACCTCAGCCTGCACTGCCTGCGGCATTCCTACGTGACCCACTTGATCGAGTTCGGCTACCCCGAACGGTTCGTGCAAGACCAGGTCGGGCATGCCTTCGCGTCGACCACGGCGATCTACACCTCGGTCAGCAATGACTTCAAGAACCAGGCCCTCAAGGCGGCGCTGCGCCGCGTCTATGCACCCGAAATGGAGCTGTCATGAGAACGGTCACCATGCAATGGAATCTGCGCCAGGTCATGGCTGATCGGGCCATCTTCCAGACCAGCGAGCTGGTCCCCCTGCTGGCTGAGCGCGACATCCACCTCTCCCGCGAACACGTCTACCGGCTGGTGACCAAGACCCCCCAGCGGCTCAACACCGACGTGTTGGTCGCGCTGTGCGACATCTTGGGCTGCACCCCGAACGATCTGATCACCCCGGTCGTCGAGACCACCGCCAAGGCCAAGACGGGCACCAACGATGCACGAGGGAAGATCGGCACACTGCGTCCCGTGCGCACGACCATCCGCCGACCCAAAGGCGCCCAGTGAGGATGACGGGCACCGCTCCAGCACGCTCACCATGGAAGGAACCCGCTGCGCACACTCGTTGTCTGCTCGCGCTGCGAGGTGGCCAAACCACGCGGCATCACCGTGCAGGGGCTCAATGTCTGCCAGACCTGTCGGGCCAGGCTGCAGCGTCGTCCGGCTGCCTGTCCGAGCTGCTCCGTCGTCAGGGTGCTCGCCTTTAGGGGCGACGACGGCGAGAGCGTCTGCGCCGGTTGCGCCGGCGAATCACCGACATTTCGCTGCTCAGGATGCGGCCGCGAGGACGACGCCTATGGTGCCCGTTGCGGGTCCTGCACCCTGCGTGCACGCGCCACTGAGCTGCTCGGGGACCCCAGCAGCGGCCTGATCCACGCCCAACTGGTCCCGGTCTTCGACGCTCTCATGGCCGCCGACCGCCCCCAGAGCGCCATCTGCTGGTTCCAACGGCCACCCGGAGACGGGCCTCGGCTGCTCGCTGCCATGGCCCGCGGCGAGGTCGAGATCAGCCACGCGACCTTTGAGGCGCTCGCTCAGAACAAGAGCTACCACTACCTGCGGGACCTACTGGCTGCCGTCGGCGTCCTGGCTCCTTATGAAGCCCCCATAGAGCGGATGATCCCATGGTTGGACGGGTTATTGGCCACCGTGCCGCCGGAACACGCCGCCCTGGTCGAACGATTCGCACGCTGGAAGGTCCTGCGTCACTTGCGCAACAAGGCCGCCCGCGGCGAGTTGACCAAAGGGGTGATCCAAGGTGCTCGCACCCGGATCAGAGGCACACTCTCCTTGCTCGCCTGGATGGCCGAGCACAACCTCACGATCACTACCGCAACCCAGGCCGACCTCGAGCACTACATCGCCACAAGGCCCTCGGGAACCGCCAACGTGATCTATCAGTTCGTGGACTGGGCACGTGAAAGCGGACTCAATCCAGCGCTACGGGTGGCCACCTTCCCGAGTGGCTGCCCGTCAGTGACGATGTCAGACGCCGATCGCTGGCGCCATGTCGAGCTCCTCCTCCACGACAACACGATCCGTCACTACACCCGCATCGGCGGCCTCTTCATGCTCCTGTTCGCCCAGCCCCTCGCCACCATCTGCCGCATGAAGGCGGCGCAGGTCGACGTCAGATCCGAAGGGGTGTTCGTCAGCTTCGACCGCACGCCGGTGGAAATGCCCGAGCCCCTCGACCGCCTGATCCAAGAGCACATGGCCCGACGGGGCCAAGCCTCCTATGCCAGCTGGAACAGCCAGTGGCTGTTTCCAGGAGGGATCCCCGGCAACCACCTCGGGACCGAGAGCATTCGCGGGCAACTGGTCGAACGCGGCATCAAACCAGGGGCCTCGAAGCACGCCGCCCTGTTCCAACTCGCGGCCACGGTCCCGCACCCGATACTGGCCGACGTGCTCG
This sequence comes from uncultured Acidimicrobiaceae bacterium, assembly GCA_963807775.1. GTDB lineage: Bacteria > Actinomycetota > Acidimicrobiia > Acidimicrobiales > RAAP-2 > Bog-473. The sequence continues at coordinate 7,623 of CAWECY010000004.1, forward strand.
GGATCTCCGCCACTTCTGCTGCCAGATGGACAGCCCTGTCCTCGCGGACCTGGGGACAATACGCCGCCGCTCGACGCGAGAACGGACTCCAAACAGGCGAATAAAGCCTGCACTGAATATCGCGTGTCCGCCAATAGCCCGAAGGGCCGATCGTGGTCGCCAGTCCCGCCGTAGCTGCGGGACGAGGGCCGTCCCGGCGAACGGGAACGCGACGTGATCTCGCTGCGCCGGATGAGCTTGGGGGCTGGCTATCGGTACCTGATGGAGTCCGTGGCGGCCGGCGATGGAGTCCGTCGCCAGTCGACCAGTCTGACCGACTACTACGCCGAGTCGGGTACCCCACCGGGAGTGTTCCTCGGCGCCGGGCTGGGCGCCCTCGACGACGGCCGAGGGGTCGAGAAGGGTTCGGCGGTCAGCGAAGAGCACCTGTTCAACCTGCTCGGGATGTGCGCCGATCCGGTGACCGGCAAGGCCTTGGGCCGCCCGCCCAACCGCTCGCACCTCTCCTTGGCCACCCGGGTGGCGGAGCGAGTAGCAGGCCATCGCCACCAACCGCCAGCGATGCCGAGCGAGCCGAACAGAGGGCCCGGATCGAGGCCGAGGAACGAGCACACGGCGCAAAGTCCCGCGCCCCCGTGGCCGGGTTCGACCTCACGTTCTCGCCATCCAAGTCGGTGTCCGTGGCCTGGGCGCTGGCCGACCCGGAGACCAAGGCGCTGATCTACGACTGCCACCGCCGGGCCATCGACGTCGTGCTGACCTACGCCGAACGCGAGGTGTTCCACTCGCGCTCGGGCAAGGGTGGCGTGGTCCAAGAGGACGTCGAGGGTGTGGTGGCCACCGCGTTCACCCACTGGGACTCGAGGGCCGGCGACCCCCAGCTCCACGACCATGTCGTGGTGGCCAACCGGGCCCGCTCCGTCTCTGACGGCGTCTGGCGGACGCTCGATTCGCGTGGCCTGTTCAAGAACGTCGTCGCCCTCTCCGAGCTGCACCAGGGCGTGCTCGCTGACCTGTTGACCGAAGCGCTCGGGTGGGGCTGGGACGGCCGGGCCCGCCGGCACTCCGACCAACTCCGCTTCGAGGTGACCGGCGTACCAGAGGCGCTGATGACCGAGTTCTCCCAGCGGGCCGCCGTCATCGAGGAGCGCAAGACCGCGCTGGTGGACGACTTCGCCGCCGCCCATGGGCGCCAGCCGACCGATGTGGAGGTGCTCAGGCTGCGCCAACGAGCGACCTTGGAGACCCGGCCGGCCAAGGAGCATCACAGCCTGGGTGAGTTGACGAGACGGTGGCGAGGGCGAGCCGAGAGGTACATCGGAGACGAGCCGCACTCCTGGGTGGCCGCGCTGGCCGATCGCAACGACCTGCCGCTCTTGCGCGCCGGCGACCTGGCCGACGAGATCCTGGCCGACGCCGCCGGCGTGGCGGTCCAGACGTGGCCGAGCGCCGGGCCACCTTCAGCCGGGCCAACGTCCTGGCCGAGGTGCACCGCCAGTTCCAGGGGGTCCGCTTCGCCTCGCCCGACGAGCGGATCGCGGTGGCCGAGCGCACCGCTGACTCTGGCCCTGGCCCAGTCGCTCCTGGTCTCGGCGCCCGAGCTGCACCACACGCCGGAGCGCCTGCGCCGGGCCGACGGAGCAGCCGGTTCCGGGCCAAGGGCCACGAGGTCTACACCACCGCCACCCTGTTGGAGGCCGAGGCCCGGCTGCTCGAGGCCGGGCGCCCGGTGGGCGGGCCCGTCGCCTCCATGGGCATTGTGGCGTCGGTGACCGCGACCGTGCTGCCCGGCCGGGACCATCGGCTCAGCCTCGACCAGGCGCTGGCCGTGGAGCAGATCGCCACCTCGGGCCGCTCGCTCGACGTGTTGGTCGGCCCGGCCGGGACGGGCAAGTCCACCACGATGGCCGGGCTCCGGGCGGTGTGGGAAGCCGAGCACGGAGCGGGCTCGGTGCTCGGCCTGGCCCCCTCGGCCGCCGCGGCCGAGGTGCTGGCCGACGAGCTCGGGATCGACACGGAGAACACGGCCAAGTGGCTCTACGAGCACCGCCGGGAGGCCGAGCGGCTGCACGAGACTGGCCGAGCTGCGAGGCGAACTGGCGTCCCCTCACCCCACGTCCGCGGCCACCCTCGGCCACGCGAGCCAAGCGTCGGCCGCGCGGCCGAGGCTGAACTGGCCCGCTGGCGGCTCCGCGCCGGCCAGCTGGTGATCGTCGACGAGGCCAGCCTGGCCGGCACCTTCGCCCTCGACGAACTCGTGGCGGCGGCCGGAGCCGCCGGGCGCCAAGGTGGTCCTGGTCGGTGACGACCGCCAGATCAGCGCGGTGGAGGCCGGCGGGATGTTCGCCGCCCTGGTGCGTGACCGCGACGGCCTGGCCCCCGAACTGAGCGACGTGCGCCGGTTCGCCCACGACTGGGAGAAGGCGGCCAGTGTCGAGCTGCGAGCAGGGATCTCCCGACGCCATCGACGCCTACACCGCGCACGGGCGGATCAGCGAGGGGAGCCGTGACGAGATGCTCGACGCCCTCTATCGGGGGTGGAAGGAGGACACCGAGGCCGGCCGGACGAGCCTGATGATCGCCGGAGACCTGGGCAGTGTGAGCGAGCTCAACGAGCGGGCCCGGGCCGATCGGATTGCCGCCGGAGAGGTGGAAGAGCGCGGGTTGGACGTGGCCGGTGGCGGGACGGCCGGGGTGGGCGACCAGGTGGTCACCCGTCAGAACGACCGGCGACTCGGCACCGGCCGAGGCTGGGTCCGCAACGGCGACCAGTGGACCGTCACAGCCACGCACCGACGACGGCTCCATGACCCTCCAGCGGGTCAAGGGCACCGGGAGGTGGTGCTCCCGGCCGACTACGTGGCCGAGCACGTCGAGCTGGCCTACGCCTCGACGGCGCATCGGGCCCAGGGCCGCAGCGTCGACACGGCGCACGCCATGGTCTCGCCGACCACCACCCGCGAGGTGCTCTACGTCTCGGCCACCAGGGGCAGGGAGCACAACCGGCTCTACGTGGACACCCACTACGACCCCGACCCGCAGACCTCGCACGACGAGACGATCGAACCGATGACGGCCCGCGAGGTGCTGGCCGGGGTCCTGCGCAACGAGGGGGCCGACGTGGCGGCGCACGAGATGATCCGCCGCCACCAGCACGAGGCAGAGGGCATGGAGCGGCTCTCGGCCGAGTACCTGACGCTGGCCACACTCGCCCAAGCAGAGCGCTGGGACGCCTTGCTCGTCCGCTCCGGGCTGACCGATGCCGAGCTGGAATCTGTTCGGGCCAGCGAGGCGCACGGTCCGCTGCTGGCGTCACTGCGCGAGGCCGAAGCCCGCGGTCTCGACGTGGAAGCGGCCGTCCCCCAACTGGTCGCCCGGCGCTCCCTGGCCGACGCCGCCGACGTGGCGGCGGTGCTCCACGGCCGGGTGGACCGTTGGGCCCAGGCGGCCGGTGGCCGGCGCCGGATGGCGGGCAATCTCATCGCCGGGCTGATCCCCAGGGCACAAGGTGTCACCGACCCCGAGATGGCGGAGGCGTTGGCTGAGCGGGACATCGGCCATGCAAGAGCGTGCCCTCACCGTGGCCGCCCAAGCGATCGAGGCCGGAGCCGGCTGGGTGCAACGACTCGGGAGCCCGCCGTCCGATCCTTCCCGACGGGCCCGCTGGGTGCGTGAAGTCTCGACGGTCGCGGCCTACCGGGACCGCTGGCACATCACCGAGCAGCGCAGCATCGGGGCCAAGAGCGACGTCGGGAGCACCGAGCAGATGAGCCAGCGCCAGAGGGCACTGGCCGCGGCAGAGCGCGCCGTGGCCATCAGCCACGACGCTCATCGCGAACAGGCAAGCCCCGCCTGGGAGCCGCAGATCGAGGTGGTGAGGGGAGTCGAACTCTGAGTGGCGTCCCTATGCCGCGCCACAGAGGCTCTGCTCGAGCCGTCGGACACCCCGGTCTTCTCGCCCGGGAGCCACGCCCTGGTAGATGTCGAGAAACACCGACAGCGTCTTGTGACCTGACCAGCGCTGGCAGACGACCGCATCGACGCCTTCCCGTAGCCACCAGGAACAGGCGGCGTGGCGCAGGTCGTGGCGACGGAGGCGCGAGAGTTTGGATTGGCGGGGGTCGTCGGGTGCGAGGTCGGTCCGGCGGGGGAACAACTTGGCGCACGCCGGCGCCCACACGCTGGCGGCGAACCAGTTGCCGGCGAAAGCTCTGCCATTGCGGTGGAACACGAGCCCGCCGGGTCCTTCGCCGTAGAGCTCCAGGTGTTGACGGAGCTTGACAACCAGGAGCGACGGCACCGGAACCCGGCGGCTCTCGGTGAGGTCCCGGTCCTTAAGCGGTCCCCATTCGGGGTCCTCGTCGGGGTCGAGCCACCGATCCCGGGTCGGGCGATGGGTGCGCCGGACGACAAGCCATCCGGGCTCATCGGTCGGGGGGAGCTCCAGGTCCTCGCTCACGAGCCCGGCCGCCTCTCCCGGGCGGAGCCCGCAGAGAGCCATGACCAGCACGAAACATTCGACAACCCCGCCCCACGCCCCCTCGGTGACGCACGCTTCGGCCAGCGCCAGTGACTGGGACACGCTGAGCACCATGTCGGCGTCGACAGCCAGTCCGGCCCGCCCGGCAGCCAGCGTGGCCTTGCCCTTCACCTTTCGCCGGGCACGGACCACCACCCACGGGCTCCGGTCGATCGGGAGGTCATCCCGGGCGATCGCCCAGTTCCAGGCCGCCCGGAGCGGCTGCAGGTATCGGGTCAGGGTCGCTGCCGACAGCCGCGTGCCGGGTTTGCGTTCGCTGACCTCGATCATGGAGACGAATGCCTCAATCTGCTTCGAGGTGAGCGAGTCGGCGGGAGCCGAATGGGCTTCCAGCCACCGCTGCCCCGCCCGCTGCCGATCGGTGATCCGCCCCTCCAGGCGAGCCGGCAGGAAGCTGGCGTGGCTCAGGTAGTCCTCGACGGCGACGAGATCGTCGCCGGCCAGCTCGGCACCAGGCACCAGGAGCCAGCGACGAGCCCGGTTGAAGGACCGTGCGGCAGCCTCCTTGGTCGCCGGCTCCCATTCGGGGTGTTGGTGGAAATAGAGCTCGGTGAGGGCGAACACCGAGGGGGGCACCGGCCCAGTTGGTGCCTGTGGCTCGACGAACTGCTTCGTCTTGAGGTCAAAGGGCAGCCCCCGGGCGAAATCCCGCTCGGCCCGCTCCCGCCAGGTCTCGGCCAATCCGGCCTTGTGGAAGCGCTTGAACCACTGGACCCCATCGGACTTGCCCTTGACGTCCCAGCAATCGACATTTCGCCGCCGGACCTCACCGCTGGCCCGGTCGGTCACCCTCTGGACCCTCGTCTGCTTGACGACCCATGCCTGGAATGTCCTCGGGACCCACGGGTCCGGGTAACTGCGGGCCATTGCGATCACCTCCACCCGGCTCACCGCGGAGGTTCGCCGTACCTCGCCGTCCGAGTCCGGACCACCAGCGTACCCTCGTCAGGTTGAATCTGGGTTGAATTGAGACCAATCTGGAGGCCAAAAGCGCCCTGCGTCGGCCTCTATCCGTGGTCAGTCGGCGGCTCTCACAGGACGCTGCATGGTCAATGGCCTGATGCCAACGTGCGCCGTTGACCAGGTATTTTGAGGGAAGTACCCTTGGCTCAAGGGGCTCCGCCAGACGGCCTAGAATGGGTCTGCCGCCCGAGTAGCTCAGTTGGTAGAGCACTTCACTTGTAATGAAGATGTCGCGGGTTCGATTCCTGCCTCGGGCTCGAAGTGGTCTGGGAGAAAGGAAGCCGATGCTGAGCGATTTCAAGAAGTTCGTCCTGCGCGGCAACGTGGTCGACCTGGCCGTTGCCGTGGTGGTCGGCGCGGCGTTCACCGCCGTGATCACGGCGTTCGTGGTCGATCTGCTCACACCGCTCATCGCGGCCATCTTCGGGAAGACATCGTTCTCGGGTCTGTACTTCACGGTCAACCACTCCAAATTCCTCTATGGGTCCTTCCTGAACGCCCTGATTTCGTTTCTGATCATCGCGGTGGTCGTCTTCTTTGCCGTGGTGATCCCGCTGACGGCGCTCCTGCGCCGCCTCAACGCCCTGCCCGCCGAAGAGCCAAAGCCGCCCACGAGACCGTGTCCCGAATGTCTGAGCGACATCCCTCTCGAGGCACGGCGGTGCGCCTTCTGCACCTCCGAGGTGGCGGTAACCTGACACGGCCATGACGAGCACGTTGCCCCCGCAGGGGTGGTACCCCGATCCGAACCAACCGGGGCTGTTGCGCTGGTGGGACGGGCAGGTCTGGACCGCGCAGACCCAGTCGTCGACGACGGGTCCAGTCCCGGGCGTGGGCGAGGGCGAGGGCGCAGGCTCGAGCGCGGGCGTCGAAGGAGGTGCGTCGCAGAAGGTGGGCGACTTCACCATCCCGGCCGATCTGCCGTCGGCGCCACAGGGAGGCGGGACCGGACGGGGCCGGGGCCGCGGTCGGGGTCGGGGCGGCTATGGCCACGGCTACGGCCGTTCAGGCGGCAACCGCCTGAGCATCACCGTGTTCTGCGTCGAGGCCGTGTACCTGGTGCTGGCCGCGACCACCGGGTTCCTCCTCATAGGGATCCTGCCGCTCTTCCTCTCCATCCGCGCCATCTCGGCCCGGGAAAAGCTCGGCCCAGTCGCCTTGGCCGTGACCATCGTGGGCTTCGTCGCCTCATTCGCGCTCTCGGGGCATCACCACTAGACCGAGCGGCGGTCGGCGGAGCCGGTGGCCCGCTGGCGGGCGACCTCGAAGCACGCGACCGCGCCGGCGACGCCGACGTTGAGCGACGGCAGCGTGCCGTGCTGGGGTATGGCCACGACTGCATCGCAGCGTCGCCGCACCAACGGCGCCAGCCCCTTCTCCTCACTGCCGACCACCAGTGCCACCGGCCCGTCACCGAGCGATACGTCGTAGAGCGACTGGTCCGACTCACCAGCGAGCCCGATCGACCACACGCCGAGCTCGCGCAACTCGCTGAGCGCCGTCGGCACACCACCCACGACCGCGAAGGGCAGGTGCTCGATCGCACCGGCCGCCGTTTTGGTCACCGTCGGCGTAATCCGGGCCGAGCGGTGCCGCGGCAACACGACGCCGGTGACGCCGGCGCACTCCGCACTGCGCAGGAGCGCGCCCAGGTTCCGGGGGTCGGTGATGCCCGCAGCCACCAGCAGAAACGGCACCGCGCCGCGCCGGCTTGGTGCGCACAGTTCCTCGAGGGAGACCGGGTCGAGCGGGCGGGCCAACGCCAGCACGCCCTGGGGCGACTCGGTGCGGGCCTGGGTGTCCAACCTGGCCCGGGGCACCGTCTCGACGGGGACCCGCAGACGGTCCGCCAGCTCCTCAATGCGGTCCAGCTGCGGGGAGGGGTCCTGGTCCTCGGCGAGCAAGATGCGGCGCACGGTGCGTCGCCCGACCGTCAGCAACTCGAGCACGGCCCGGCGCCCCTCGACCTGGTCTCCTCCGAGCTCGCTGAGCGCCGCCGGACGCGGGCGCTGGCGCGGCGGCGATGCGGCACCCCTCCGCTCCCGTCCCCCTCGCTGGCCGGGCCGAGTGGGCCGGCTCACGCCTCCTCCATGAGGACCACCGCCAGGCAGGCGATGCCCTCCGCCCGGCCGAGCGCTCCCAGCCCTTCGGCGCGCGTCGCCTTTACCGACACCGGCGCACCGAGAACGCTGCTCAGCTTCTCGACCATGGCGGGCGTGTGCGGCGCCAGCCGTGGGGTATCGGCCACTACTGTGCAGTCGGCGTTGGCACAGGCATAGCCCTCCTGGGCTGCCATTCGCAGCACCTCGGAGAGGAGGGCCACGCTGTCCGCTCCTTCCCAGGACGGGTCGCTGTCGGGGAAGTGGCGGCCCAGGTCCCCCAGGCCCAGCGCCCCGAGCACAGCGTCGGCCAGGGCGTGGCAGACCGCATCGGCGTCGCTGTGCCCCTTAAGGCCCCGCCCGCCTTCGATGACGATCCCGCCCAGCACCAGTGGCCGGTGCGGGTCCTCGGAGAAGGGGTGGACGTCGATGCCCTGGCCGATGCGCATGTCTCAGCCGCCGTCGGGGATGAGGAGACGGTGCTGGGCGTCGCGCAGGTCGTCGGCGGTGGTGATCTTGAGGTTGCCCGGGTCGCCGGGCACCACCCGTACCCGTCCGCCCAGCGCCTCGACCAGCACCGCGTCGTCGGTGGCGTTGTTCATGCCCTGGTCGTGGGCGCGCCGCAGGACGTCGGCCCGGAAGCCCTGGGGGGTCTGGACAGCCACGAGCACCGTGCGGTCCAGCGTTGCCGTGACGTTGTGCGCGTCGTCCACTTCTTTGATGGTGTCACGCACCGGAACGCCCGGCACCGCCGCGTCGGCACCGTCCTCGACAACGGCGGTGATCACGGCGGCAAACAGCTCGGGCGTGGCCAGCGGCCGCGCCGCGTCGTGCACGAGCACCACGTCGGCCTCGGCTGGCACGGCGGCCAGGCCACGTCGCACCGAGTCGGCGCGGGTGTCGCCCCCCGCCACCAGCGCGTCCGCGCCGTGCATGGGAGCATCGCCGTCCGCGACGTCCGGGGGCACCACCAGCACGATGCCCTCGGAGAAGGGCCGGCAGGCGTCGACCGCCCATTCGAGCACCGGGCGCCCACCCAGCGCCGAGAATTGCTTCGGGGCGCCGAAGCGGCGTCCCGATCCCCCGGCCACCACGATCGACCACACCTGCGCCACGGTGCGACCCCGGGGCGTGATCAGGTCAGGGCGTCGTTCAGACGCTCTTCGGCCGTCTCCTCGTCCACGTTGAGAGCGAAGGTCAGCTCGGACACCAGGATCTGGCGGGCCCGCTGCAGCATGCGCTTCTCGCCGGCGGACAAGCCCTTGTCCTTGTCCCGGATCGAGAGGTTCCGAACCACTTCAGCCACCTGGTAGATGTCGCCCGAGCGGAGCTTCTCCGAGTGGTTCTTGTAACGACGGGACCAGTTCGTCGGCATGCGCGCTTCTTTCTTGCGCAAGACCGCGAAGACCTCTTCCACTTCCTCGTCATTGATCACCTCGCGCAGCCCTACGCCCTCGGTGTTGTCCGCCGGCACGTTGAGGATGAGGTCGCCGTAGGCGAGCCGCAGGACCAGGTATTCGCGCTTCTCGCCGAAGGCGACCTTCGTCTCGCGCTTCTCAATGACTGCAGCCCCGTGGTGGGGGTAGACGACTTTGTCTCCGACCTTGAAGGACACAGGACTCAGGACTCCCTTGGATGATTCGGGTGCGCCCGTACGGGCACACAGCCGCGCTAGCGGCGATGTTCAGACGATGCCAAGACAGGCCCGGCCCGCCCGACGGTGGCCATCCATTCTACCAGACCGACCTGTTATTCGTATCGCTCGAAGATGCTCGCTTCCACGAGGCGCGCCAGGCCGTCGCGCACGTGGCGCGCCGTAGCGGCACCGATGCCGTCGACCGACTCGAGCTCGGCGGCCGACGCGGACAGGATTTCGGGCAGCGACCCGAACCGCCCGACCAGTCGGTCGATGAGGGTGTCCGAGAGCGGCTGGGGGAGCCGGTGCAACAGGCGGTAGCCGTGCGGGGCCAGTTCGGCGAGCAGCTGGTCGTTGGACGCCGGCAGATTGAGTGTGGCCACAACCCGGGACAGGTCCATGAGGGCGTCCGGGGACAGCGAACGCAAGTGGGCGATTCCCTTCTCGTTCGTGTAGTCGCGCAGGACCAGAGCGAGTGCGTCACCGACGCCGGCACTGAGCTCCTCGGTCTGCAGGTGAATCAGGCGCCCGTCCGAACCCAGCTCGACCAGGTGGCCCTCGATCTCCTCCGCAATCCGGCGGACCATCTCGCCGGGTTGGAGCACGGACACGACGTCGCGCACGGAGACGGCGTCCTCCATTTCGAGGCGGGTCAAAGAGCTCGAGCGCGTCGTCGAAGCGAGAGCGGAACCGCTGCAAGGTGGCCAGGGCCTGACTGGAGCGATCGATCAGCCAGCCGGCCGACTGCGTCGTGTGCTTCTTGTCGTTGCGGTACACGGCGATGGTGGCCATGGCCTCCGACACCGCGACGACCGGCACATCGATGGAGCGCGCCACACGCTCAGCCGTGCGGTGGCGGGTTCCCGTTTCCGAAGTGGGAATGGTGGCCTTGGGGACGAGATGCACGTTGGCCCTCGCGATCCGCGACGCGTCGGAGGCCAGGATGATGGCACCGTCCATTTTGGCCAGCTCAGACAGCCGTTGCGGGCTGTACTCAGCGTCGAGCAAGAAGCCGCCGGTGCAGACGGAGAGGACGGCTGGATCGTCGCCGACGAGGATCAGCGCCCCGTGTTTCGCCTGGAGGATGCGGTCGAGGCCCTCGCGCAGCGCCGTGCCGGGAGCAATCAGGGCCAGCGCGTCGTTCAGCGGCTGGCTGCCGCCGTCACCGTCGACCACCCCGGCATCGTACCCGGCACGGTCGCGGCCACGGTAAGCGCCTCGGCCAGCGTGCGCACCCCGTGCACCGTCATGCCGGGCGGCGCGGCAGTGGTGCTCGACGCCGGCACCAGCGCCCGGGTGAAGCCGGCGCGTTGCGCCTCGGCCAGCCGCCGTTCCGCACCGGGGACCATGCGCACCTCGCCGGCCAGCCCGAGTTCGCCGAACGCCACGAGATCGGCGGGGAACGGGCGGTCTCGGACGACGGAGGCCAGGGCCAGCGCGACGGCGAGGTCTGCTGCGGGCTCGGTGACGCTGATGCCGCCCACCGCAGCCACGTAGAACTCGGCGGACGCCGGCACGCCGACCTCGGTGCGGCACGCCAGCACGGCCACGAGCAGGCTCGCTCGCGCGGCATCGATGCCCAGGGTGTGCGGCCTGGCCGCTGGACCCGCGCCGACGCTCGGCCCCAGCAGTGCCTGCACCTCGACGAGGAGCGGCCGGCGACCCTGGAGGACGGGCACCACCACGCTCCCGGGCACGTCCGCCATGCGATCGCCCAACATGAGCGGACCCGGGTCGGGCACGGCGCGTAGGCCGTCGTCGCCCATCTCGAAGATGCCGACCTCGCCCGTAGGACCGAAGCGGTGCTTGACCGAGGTCAGGACCCGCAAGGCATGGTGCCGGTCCCCGTCGAAGGACAGCACGGTGTCGACAAGGTGCTCGACCGCACGGGGCCCGGCCAGGTCGCCGTCTTTCGTCACGTGCCCCACCAGGAGCAGCGGGACGCCGCTCGTCTTGGCCATGCGGGTGAGGCGCTCGACGCAGGCGCGCACCTGGGACAGGCTGCCGGCCGGCTGGGGCAGCGTCGGGTCGCATACGGACTGGAGCGAGTCCACCACGACCAAGGCAGGACGATGCCGGGTCACCGCCTGCTCGATCGCCCCGACGTCGTGGCCCTCCAGGGCCAGGAGGTGCGGCGGCACGGAGCCCAGTCGTGAGGCGCGCCCCCCACCTGGGTGAGCGACTCCTCGGCCGAGGCCAGCAGCACGTCGACGCCGGTGGCCGACACGGACGACAGCACCTGGAAGAGCAGCGTCGACTTGCCGATCCCGGGCGGGCCGAACACGAGGGTGACCGAGCCGCCGACGACACCGCCGGCCATGACACGGTCGAGCTCGCTGACGCCCGTGGGTAGCGGACGCGCGCTGTCCGCGGGGACGGCGCGCAGCGGTACCGCCCGGGCGATGCTCGTGACGGGCGGGGAGGCGGCAACCGGTCCGAAGGTGTTCCACTCGCCGCAGTTCTGGCAGCGGCCGACCCAGCGCGGCGAGGTCGTTTCGCACGCGGCGCAGACGTACACCTCTGCGCCGCGCTCGCTGGATCGTGGCCACGCCGGCACGGTAGGTACCGGTTGTGACAAAAGTGCGGGGGCCATCGCCCGGGCCCGGAAGATGGCGGCAGCGAGGTCCAGTCGGAAACGAGGTGAGAAGCTCGGCGTATGCAGTCGCCGAGCGCCTCGGATCGCGCCGCGTGGTCCGTTCGAGTTGGTGATGAGGATCTCCACCGTAGATTGCTCGACACCCTTTCCTGCCTGCATGAATGCGAAGGGAAGGGATCGGCCGCGCCCCTGAACGGCTGGGTCCGCGTGGCGGCCTGGAACGTCCAGCGCGGGCGCCGACCGCCCGAGCTCGCCGCCCTCCTCACGACCGCCGGCGCAGATATCGCGATGCTCTCCGAAGTGGATTCCGGCATGGCTCGCACGCGGAATGCCGACGTGCCCGACCTGTTGACTGACGCGTTCGGCGCCGGCTACACGTATGGCGTCGAGTTCGTGGAGCTCGGCCTGGGCGACGAACTGGAGCAGCGCGAGGCGGCGGGTATGGAGAACGTGCGCGGCCTGCACGGCAACGCCATCGTCTCGCCGGCCGAGCTCATCGACCCGCGCATGGTGCGCCTTCCCGATTCCGAGCCGAGGTGGTTCGCCGCCGATTCAACCCAACCGCGTGTCGGCGGTCGCATGGCCGTGCTGGCCACGGTGACCATCGACGGTGTGCCCGTGCAGGTGGCGTCGACACATCTCGAGAACCGCACCGACGGTGAGCACAGAAGTGAGCAGATGGAGACGCTGCTGATCGCCGTCGACGAACGGGCGGGCGGTGGCCCTGCGGTTGTGGGTGGCGACTTCAACACGCTCGGCGCAACATTCGACGAGCTCTTCGACCGGGCGGTCCAACGCAAGCTGCGCGCCGCCGACCCGACCCGCTTCACGTGGCCGGTGGCGCACGAACCGCTCTTCGCAGTGGCGGCGGCGCACGACTTCACCTGGATCGATGCCAACGTGGCCGCACCGACGACCGAGCACGCCGCCGACGGGCTGCCCGACCATGTACCGATCAAGCTGGACTGGTTGCTCGTGCGTGGGCTCGAGGCGCGCCGACCCGCCGTCGTCCCGGTCGGCCGCCTGTCGGATCACCGCCTCGTGTCCTGCTCGGTACGGGTGCCCCGGTGACCGTCATCGTCCGGCCGTCACGCGCCGCCGACGCCGACGGCATCCTGGCCGTCGTCGACGATGCCTTCTCCGACGACACCCGTGACGCCGGCGAGGAGCTGGCGATCGTGCGCGGCACCTGGGAACGGCGCCGCGGCGCCGAGATGCTCGAGCTGGTAGCGGACGACACCGCTACGTTGGTCGGGCACGTGTTGGTCGCCATGGGCGACCTGAATGGTCGGGCGATCCCCGCGGTCGCACCCCTGGCCGTCCTGACGCACTGCCAACGCGCCGGCATCGGCTCTGCGCTCATGCACGCGGTGATCGATGCGGCGAGCGCCCGTGGCTGGCCGTTGCTCCTTGTGCTCGGCGACCCGCGCTACTACGGGCGGTTCGGATTCGAGGCCGCGGCGAGCCTGGGGGTCTTCTACGCCCCGTCAGGCCGCGACAGCCCGTACTTCATGGTGCGCCTGCTCCCGGGCCACAAGGGCGTGGACCGCCAGCTCCAGGGTGAGTTCAGGTACTGCTGGGAACTCTGAGCGGGGTTACTCGGGGTCGGCGCCGGCGCCGGCCAACTCGAGCGGAGGCGGCTCGATCCCCTCAATGGCGCGGAAACTGAGCTGCGGTCCCTCGCCGTCGATGGGCGACTCCTCCAGGTCGACGACGATCGTCTCACCGACCCGGAATTCCTTCCACAGGATGCGCTCGGACAACGGGTCCTCGACCAGCTGCTGGATGGCCCGGCGGAGCGGCCGCGCCCCAAGCTGGGGGTCGTAGCCCTTCTCGGCCAGGAACGAGCGGGCGGCCGGCGTCAGCTCGAGGCCGATGCCCTGGTCCGACAGCTGCTTGACCGTGCGCGACATGAGCAGGTCGACGATTTCGGTGACCTCGGCCCGCGACAGCTCGTGGAAGACGATCACCTCGTCGATGCGGTTCAGGAATTCCGGGCGGAAGTGCGCCTTCAGCGCCTCGTCCACCTTGGCCTTCATGCGCTCGTAGGTGACGGCCTCGGACGTCTTGGCGAAGCCCATGTTGGCCTTGCGCAAGTCGGCTGTGCCGAGGTTCGACGTCATGATCAGCACTGTGTTCTTGAAGTCGACCGAACGGCCCTGCGCATCGGTGAGGCGGCCGTCCTCGAGGATCTGCAGCAACGTGTTGAACACGTCGGGATGCGCCTTCTCGACCTCGTCGAACAGCACGACCGAGAACGGCTTACGCCGCACGGCCTCGGTCAGCTGGCCGCCCTCCTCGTACCCGACGTAGCCGGGGGGCGAGCCGACCAAGCGGCTGACGGTGTGCTTCTCCATGTATTCGGACATGTCGAGCTGGATGAGCGCGTCCTCGTCGTCGAAGAGGAACTCGGCCAGCGTCTTGGCCAACTCGGTCTTCCCGACGCCCGTCGGGCCAAGGAAGATGAACGAGCCGCTCGGGCGCTTGGGGTCCTTCAGGCCGGCCCGCGTGCGGCGGATGGCGCGTGAGAGCGCCTTGAGCGCCTCCTCCTGGCCGATGACCCGCTTGTGCAGCTCCTCCTCCATGCGCAGCAGCTTGGCCGTCTCCTCCTCGGTCAGCCGGTAGACCGGAATACCAGTCCAGGCGGCCAGCACTTCGGCGATGACCTCTTCGTCGACGACGTCGAACAGGTCGACGCCCTCTGCCCGCAGCTCGGCTTCCTGGCTCTCCTTGCGGTCCAGGCGCTCCTTCTCCTGCTCGGCCAGCTTCTTGGCCTGCTCGAAGGCGCCCTTCTCAATGGCGGCCTCTTTGTCGGCACGCAAGCGAGCGATCTCTTCGTCGAGCTTCTTGGCGCCCGGGGGCGTGCTCATGCGGCGGATGCGCAACCGGCTGCCCGCCTCGTCGATGAGGTCGATGGCCTTGTCCGGCAGGTAGCGGTCGGCCAGATAGCGGTCGGCCAGGTTGGCCGCGGCGACCAGAGCCTGGTCGGTGATGCTCACGGCGTGGTGTGACTCGTAGCGGTCGCGCAGGCCCTTGAGGATGTCGATGGTCAACGCCACCGACGGCTGGTCGACCTTGACCGGCTGGAAGCGTCGCTCGAGGGCGGCGTCCTTCTCGAGGTGCTTGCGGTACTCGTCGATCGTGGTGGCGCCAACCGTCTGCAGCTCGCCGCGGGCGAGCATCGGCTTGAGGATGGAGGCGGCGTCGATGGCACCCTCGGCGGCGCCCGCTCCGACGAGCGTGTGGATCTCGTCGATGAAGAGGACGATGTCGCCGCGAGTCCGGATCTCCTTGAGCACCTTCTTCAGCCGCTCCTCGAAGTCGCCGCGGTAGCGGCTGCCGGCCACCAGGGCGCCGAGGTCGAGGGTATAGAGCTGCTTGCCGGTCAGCGTCTCGGGCACGTCGTTGGCCACGATGCGTTGGGCCAGCCCTTCGACGATGGCCGTCTTGCCGACGCCCGGCTCCCCAATGAGCACCGGGTTGTTCTTGGTGCGGCGCGACAGGACCTGCATGACGCGCTCGATCTCTTTAGCGCGTCCGATGACCGGGTCCAGCTTGCCGTCGCGGGCGAGCTGCGTCAGGTTGCGCCCGAACTGGTCGAGCACGGGCGAGCCCGACGGGCTGTCGCCTGTGCTGGCGCCCTGACTCGCGCCAACGGACTCCTTGCCCTGATTGCCCGACATCAGCTGGATCACCTGTTGGCGAACGCGACCGAGGTCGGCGCCGAGGCTGACGAGAACCGTGGCGGCCACGCCCTCGCCTTCGCGCACGAGACCGAGCAGCATGTGCTCGGTGCCGATGTAGCTGTGCCCGAGCTGCAACGCCTCGCGCAGTGACAGCTCGAGGACCTTCTTGGCCCGCGGCGTAAACGGCGGTGAACCGCTCGGTGCGGTCCCGGCCATTCCGATGGTCTCCTCGACCTTCTCACGGACAGCCTCGAGCGAGATCCCCAGGGACTCCAGCGCCTTCGCAGCGACGCCCTCCCCTTCGTGGATCAGACCCAGCAAGATGTGCTCGGTGCCGATGAAGCTGTGGTTGAGCAGGCGCGCCTCCTCTTGCGCCAGCACCAACACCCTCCGTGCCCGGTCGGTGAAACGTTCGAACACCCTGACCGCCTCTCTTTGCTTCTGTATAGCTTCTCGGCCCAGTGTACCTGGGGCCTTAGTTGGAACGGACCGCACCGTGGTGGGCTCGGTCTTGGGGAGAAGAACCTCCCAGGCTGGGGTTTCCTGCGCTTCCGCCACCAGCGGGTTGTCGGATTTGGCGGGCGTTGACATATCGTCTGAGGCAGTGAACCCGACCGAGGCCCTCGGCCTGCCCCGCCTGCAAGAGGGACTGCAGCGTCTGGAGCCCCTGCTCACCGCCTCCGTAGTCACCGGGGACGGTTTCCTCGACGAGGTCACGACCCACCTGATCGCGGCCGGCGGCAAGCGCCTCCGGCCCCTGTTGGCCCTGGCCACGGCCACGAGCGGCGACCGCGACGCAACCGAGGACGACCTGATGGGGGGTGTGGCGGTCGAGCTGGTCCACCTGGCGTCCCTTTACCACGACGACGTCATCGACGAGGCGACGATTCGGCGCAACGTCGAGAGCGTCAACAGCCGCTTCGGGAACCTGGTGGCCATCGTGGCCGGCGACTACCTGCTGGCCCGCTCCGCCGCCATCGCCGCCAGCCTCGGCACCGCCATCGCCGCCCTGTTGGCCGACACGCTCGCCCAACTCTGCCAGGGGCAGGTGACCGAGGTGCGCTCCGCCTTCCAGATCGGTCGCAGCCGCCAGGACTACTTCCAGTCGATCAGCGGGAAGACGGCCGCGCTCATGGCCACCTCGTGCCGCATCGGGGCGCTCACGGGCGGGCTGCCCGCCGCCGAGGTGGAGGCGTGCACCGAGTTCGGGCGCAAGTTCGGCATGGTATTCCAGGTGCGCGACGACATCCTCGACATCACGGCCACCGACGGCGAGCTCAAGAAGCCGGCCGGGCAGGACCTGGCCGAGGGCATCTACACGCTGCCGGCGCTGCTGGCGTTGGCCGACGCCGATGCGGGACCGGACTTGCGCGCCCTGCTCGGTCAGCCGCTGGCCCAGCCCGAGCGGGACAAGGCCCGCGCCATCGTCATGGCGACGGGCGCCATTGCCGAGTCGGTCACCAGTGCCCGCGCCTACGTCGCCGAGGCCCAGGCCGCCACCGCCGGCATCGTCCAGCCCGAACTGCGCGACGGTTTCTCACGGCTGGCGGCGGAATTGTTGAGCGACCTCCCCGGCTGATTCCGGCTCCTGCCCTGTTGTTACAGGGTGTTGCCGGTGCTCGCGCTCGAACCGCTCGACCCCGAGCTCCCGCACCTGGCTTCGACCTTGGACAGCCGGGCGTTGATCTTGGTCTCGCGGGCCTGCAGCTTGGTGATGCGGTTGGCGATGGCGTCGGCGAGCTTGACGTGACCGGCCGCCTTCAACTTCGCCTCCCGGGCCTCGGCCTTCGGGAGGCGCGCCGTGACGGCGTTCTCGAGCTTCTGGACCCGGGCCTCGATTTTGGGCAGCCGGGAGCACACGGCCGGCGTGGTCGAACCGCTCGTGCCGCTGCTCGGCGTCGCCGCCCCGGCCCCGGCCCCGGCCATCCCCGCCACTCCCATCGTGAGCGCTCCGGAGAGCGCCGCCCCTGCGATCATCCTCCGAACCATGTTTCCTCCTGGCACGCAGACTGGTGCGCCGCCCGCCGGCGGGTCGGCGCTGGGCCCACTCTGCACGCCAGATGTGAGGAATCTGTAAAGGGGCTATGAGGGCTCGGCCCCCGGACGGGCCGGTGCGGCCACCTCCCGGGAACCCCGGGCGGATGACCGCACCTTCAGCGATCGGGGCGAGAAACGATCAGCTGGCGCTCGAGCCGGTCGTCCCGCACGTGGCCTCGACCTTGGCGAGCCGCGCGTTGACCTTGGTCTCGCGGTTCTGGAGCCGGGTCACCCGGTTCTTCAGGTGGTTGGCCCGGTTGGTCTTGCCGGCCGCCTCGAGCTTGGCCTCGCGGGCCTGGACCTTGGGCAGCAGGGCGTTCAGCTTGGCCTCGCGCGCCTGGACCTTGGACTCGATGGTCGGCAACTTCGCACACACGGCCGCCAGCTTCGTGCCGCCGGACGCGGCGGGCGTGGTCGGGGTGGACGCTCCGGCGATGCCGGCCGCGCCGAACGTCAGTGCGCCGACTGCAGCGGTTCCGGCGATGATTTTGCAAAGCATGATTGGTTCTCCTTCGGACTTCGCGGTATGCGCTGTGCACGCCGTTCCGCCCTCTCCGGCGGCACCTTCCACTCTGGGGGCCGAGTGTGAGGAACCTGTAACGCGGGTGTGAGAAAAGCCGCCGAATCCTAAGAACGGTTGAAGATCGGGCGCACTTGAACGATCCGATGCCCGGAAACGCTCAGCCGCCCACGTTGCGCTCGTAGACGATGCGCAGGCCGTGGAGCGTCAGCCAAGGCTCCACGTGCTCAATGGTCTCCGAGTACGGCGCGATGAGCGAGCTGAAGCCGCCGGTCGCCACCACCGTCGACTCGCCGAGCTCCTCCATGAAGCGGCGGGCCAGGCCGTCGACCAGCCCGGCGAAGCCGTAGAGCGTCCCCGACTCAATCGACTCCACCGTCGACCGCCCGATCACGCTCCTCGGCTCCACCAGTTCGACGCGGCGCAGCGCCGCCGCCTGCTGGTAGAGCGCGTCGAGGCTTATGGCCACGCCGGGCGTGATGGCGCCGCCCAGGTACTCCCCCTTGGCGCTGATGGCCTCCACCGTCGTCGCCGTGCCCATGTCCACCACAATGCAGGGCCCGCCGTAGAGGTCGAAGGCCCCGACGGCGTCGGCGATGCGGTCGGCGCCCACCTCCTTGGGGTTGTCGTAGAGGATGGCCATGCCGCTTTTGGTGCCCGGGCCGAGCACCACGCAGGGCAGGTCGGCGAACCAGCGCGAGGCCATTTGACGCAGCTCGGCCGTGACGTGCGGGACCGACGAGCTGATGGCCATGCCGGTCACGGACGTGGCGATGTCGAGGCCCTCGAGGTCGAGCAGCTGCGTGAGGAGGACGGCGTGCTCGTCCGGCGTCCGGGTGACGACGGTGGATAGGCGCCAGTGGTGGGTGAGGCCGGCCGGCGCCTTGGTGTCGCGCTCGGTGCCGATGCCGACGCCGACGCTGTCCTCGATCACCGGCACCGTGTCGGTGTCGTCGCGCGTGTAGAGGCCGATGACCGTCTCGGTGTTGCCGACGTCGATGACCAGGAGCACGTTCAGCCGCCCGTCCAGACGAGGTCGAGGCCGAGGTCGAGCACGGTGGCCGAGTGCGTCAGCGCGCCGATCGAAATGCGGTCCGGTCCCGCCGCCGCGTACGCGCCGATGGTGTCCAGTGTGATGCCGCCGGACACCTCGGTGAGGATGGCGCCCGGCGCGTCGAGGTGGGCCACCCCGATGGCCTCCACCACCGTCGCGGGATCCATGTTGTCGAGCAGCACCGCGTCGGCGCCGGCCCGGGCCGCCTCGGCCACCTGGTCGAGGGCGTCGCACTCAATTTCGACCAGGCGCCCCGGCCACAGCGTCGCGGGCGCGGCGCACGGCGTCGGTGATACCGATGCCGGCCAGGTGGTTGTCCTTGACCAGCACGGCCTCGGACAGCCCCGCCCGGTGGCTGGTCCCGCCGCCGGCGCGCACGGCCGCCTTCTCGAGGAGGCGGAGGCCGGGGGTGGTCTTGCGCGTATCGAGGATGGCGACGGCGGGGTTGCGCTCGTGGGCCGCGGCGACGAAGCGCGCCGTCACGGTGGCGATGCCCGAGAGGTGGCCCAGGAAGTTGAGCGCCGTGCGCTCGGCGGTGAGGATGGGGCGCAGCGGGCCCGAGATCTCGGCGACGGCGTCACCCGGCTTCAGCTCGTCGCCGTCGGACGCGTGCCACACGAGGGTGAGATCGGGCCCGACGCGGCGGAAGGTCTCGTCGGCCGGCGCCCGGCCGGCCAGCGTGCCGGCCTGGCGGGCGCGCAGGACGAAGCGTGCGGTGGCGGACGCGGGTACCAGCGCCGCCGTCAGGTCGCCCTCGGGCCCGAGGTCCTCGGCCAGGGCGCGGTCGACCGCGTCGGTGACGGCCCGCCCGTAGGCCTCGTCGTCCGTCACGCCCCGTGCACCAGGCGCCGGCGCCAGGCCGGATCCGTCTCGGGGTACTCACGCCGGGCGTGGGCGCCACGGCTCTCCGTGCGGAGGTCGGCGGAGGCGAGGAGCGCGTCGGCCAGCTGCAGGAGGTTGGTCAGCTCGCCGGCGGCCACCGAGCGGGCCCTCACGCCGGCGGGGGCGAGTGCGGCGGCCGTGGCCTCGACCACGGCGCGGGCGCCGGCGAGCGACTCGGTGCTGCGCACGACCCCGGCGCCGCGGGTCATGGCGCGCTGGAGCGTGTCGCGCAGCTTGGTGATGTCGGGGGCGACACCGTCCGCCGGACCGGTCGCCAAGGGCGCCCGGGCGGGCAGCGGCGTGCAGCCGATGCCGTCGACGGGGTCGCCGACGAGGACGGGGCGCAGCGCGCCGCTCGCGTCGGGTCCGGCCTCACCGGACGGGATGCGCTCGGCCAGGCGGGCGCCGAAGACCATGCCCTCGAGCAACGAGTTGGAGGCCAGGCGGTTGGCCCCGTGCACCCCGGTGCAGGCCACCTCGCCCACCGCCCACAGGCCGGGCACCGCGGTGGCGCCCCACAGGTCGGTGACGACGCCGCCCGAGAGGTGGTGGGCCGCCGGCGCGATGGGGAGCCAGTCGGTCTGCGGGTCGAGCCCGATGGAGGTGAGGGAGGCAGCGATGGTCGGGAAGCGCTGGGAAAAACGCCCGAGTCCGGTCGCATCGAGCCAGAGGTGGTCGACGCCCTGCTCGGTCATGCGCGCCGCCATGGCCCGGCTCACGACGTCGCGCGGCGCCAGCTCGTCGACGAAGCGCTCACCGTCACGGTCGCGCAGGATGGCACCGTGGCCGCGCAGGGCCTCGGAGAGGAGCGGGCGCGGCATGGCCGGGTGATGCAGCGCGGTGGGATGGAACTGCACGAACTCGACGTCGGCCGTGGGCACGCCGGCGCGCAGCGCCATGGCCACCCCGTCGCCGGTGGACTCGGCCGGGTTGGTGGTGACGGAGAAGAGCTGGCCGGCGCCGCCCGTGGCCAGGACGACGTGGGCGGCGCGCACCTCGACCGGCTCGGCGCTGGCCGCGGCGGGCGGCAGTGCGGTCACGCCGACGCAGCGACCGCCCTCGACGATCAGGTCGAGCGCGAACCAGCCCTCGAGCACGGCGCCGGCCGAGCGGTAGGTGGCGTCGACCAGGGCCCGCTCCACCTCGGCGCCCGTCGCCGCGCCGCCGGCGTGCACGACGCGGGGCCGGGAGTGGCCGCCCTCGCGGGCGAGCGACAGGGAGCCGGTGGCCTCGCGGTCGAACTCGACGCCCAGCGCGATCAGCTCGTGCACGCGCCCGGGGCCCTCGTCGACCAGAATCCGCACCGCCTCCTCGTCACACAGGCCGGCGCCGGCGGCCAGCGTGTCGGCCAGGTGCAGGTCGGTCGAGTCCTCGTCGCCCCCCAGGACAGCGGCGACGCCCCCCTGGGCCCACCGCGTGGCCGACTGGGAGAGCACGCCCTTGGTCAGGACGCCCAGGGACGACGACCCGGCCAGGCGCACGGCGGCGGACAGGCCGGCGACGCCACTGCCCAGGACCAGGACGTCGAAGGGACCCGGCGGCGCGCCGGCCCCGCGGCTCACGCCGGTTCGGTCAGGGGCGCCGACAGCTCGGCATCGAGGCGGGCCGACACCTCGTCGATCACCCGGTTGCGCCCGTCGACGTGCACCACCCGCGGGACGTAGCTCTCGAGCTCGGCCCGCTCGTAGTCGGCGTAGGTGATGATGATCACCTTGTCGCCCGGCGCCACCAGGCGGGCGGCGGCTCCGTTGAGGCAGATCTGCCCCAGCTCACCCTCGATGGCGTAGGTCTCGAAGCGGGCACCGTTGTCGATGTCGAGAACGGCCACCTGCTCGTAGGGCAGGATGTCGGCCAGCGCCATCAGCTCGGTGTCGATGGACACCGAGCCCACGTAGTTGAGGTTGGCCCCGGTCACCGTGGCCCGGTGGATCTTGGACTTCATCATGCGACGGCGCATCGGCTCAACCGATCCTTTCGAGTTGGCGGGCCCGGCCGGTCCGGCCGGCGGCGACCACCGCACTGTTGTCGATCAGACGGACCGGCCCCACCCGCGCCGCCACCAGCAGGCGCACGGTGGCCGGGTCCTCGATCGTGCCCGCCTCGACCAGCGTGGTGGCGTCGACGGCCGCGGCGTAGTCCAGCGCGGCCAGCGGCTCGGCCTCGACCACCGCCCGCATGGCGGCGGCCACGGCGCCGGCGTCACGCTCGCCCGCGGCCACGACGGACCGCCCGGCGGCCAGGGCCCGCGCCAGCGCGAGCGCGGCGCGGCGCTCGCCGGGCGAGAGGCGCACGTTGCGGCTCGAGAGGGCGAGGCCGTCGGCCTCGCGGATGGTCGGGCATCCCACCACCTCGACCGGCAGCGAGAGGTCCTGCGCCATGCGGCGCACCACGGCCAGCTGTTGGAAGTCCTTCTGTCCGAAGTAGGCGCGGCAGGGGCCGGCGATGGCGAACAGCTTGGCCACCACGGTGGCCACGCCGTCGAAGTGTCCGGGGCGTGAGGCCCCCTCCCAGGCGTGCGTCAGGCCGGACACGGCGACCGTGGTCGACGGCGGCTCGGGCCACGACGGGTACATCTCGTCCACCGAGGGCACGAAGACGACGTCCACGCCCGCCTCGGCGCACACGAGCAGGTCGCGCTCGAGGGTGCGCGGGTAGTTGGAGATGTCGTCGGGGTCGCCGAACTGCAGCGGGTTGACGAAGATGCTGACCGCGACCACGTCGCACTCCGCCCGCGCCTGCGTCATGAGCGAGATGTGCCCCTCGTGCAGCGCCCCCATGGTCGGCACGAGGCCGACGGTGCGCCCGGCGGCGCGGGCGGTGTCGAGTAGCTGACGGCAGGCGGCGCGGGTGCCGACGGTGTCCACGGCGCTACACCCCCGCCTGCGCCGGCACGGCGGCGCCGGCCAGCTTGGTCGCCAGGGCGGCGCCGGCCTGGTAGCCGGTGCGCTCGGACTCGGGCAGGGCGTCGAGGTGACGGCTGAGCGTGGCCCAGTCCCCCGGCGCGCCGGGCCGGTCAGTGCGGCGGCGGCCCCCAGGGCGGCCACGTCGTCGACGGCGGCCCGGGTCAGGGGCAGGAACGCCTCGAGCGGCAGGCCGACCTCGGCGGCCACCCGTTCGACCTGGCCCAGGAGGGCCACCACGTGGTTGGCCGCGATGCAGGCGGCGGCGTGGTACGCGGCCCGGTCGCCGTCGGCCACCTCGACCACGCGGCCGGTGAGGGTCTCGACGATGTCGCGGGCGGCGGGCGCGCCGGCGATGGCGAAGGTGACGCCCGAGGCCAGCCGCGCCGCCCCCACCTCGGCGTTGGGCAGCGGGACGAGCGGGTGCACGGCGGCGCGGCGCGGGTGGGGCGCCAGCGCCTCGAGGCCGAGGGAGCCCGAGAGGTGGACGACGGTCGTGGTGGCCTCGGGGGCCACGACGGCCGCCACCTCCGCGATGGCATCGTCGGGCGTCGCGATGACGAGCACGTCGACCCCGCGGGCGGCGCCGGACAGGTCGTCGGCGCGTCCGAGATACCCGGCGAACGCCCAGCCGCGGGCCGAGAGCGCGACGGCCAAGGACGTGCCGGCCCGACCGGGACCGATGATCCGGATGGTGTGCATCTGACCTCCTTCGGCGTTCCGGCCCCGTCGGGGTGCCGTTCGCCTACAGACGATGCGAAAACGTCGGCTACAGCTTACCCATACGGGTCACTTGGCCACCAGACGCCCCGACCTGCTCCTCCGTGACCAGATCGGGTGCCAGCTCGGCCAGGGGGGCCAGCACGAAGCGCCGCTCCCAAAGGCGGGGGTGCGGCACGCTCAGGTCCGGCTCCTCGACCTGCCGGCCCTCCACCCACAGGACGTCGGCGTCGAGCGTGCGCGGCCCCCAGCGCTCCGAGCGCTCCCGGCCGGCCGCCTGCTCCAGCTCCTGGCAGCGTTCGAGCAGGCGCCGGGGCGCGTCCTCGGTCGCCAGCTCGACCACCAGGTTGAGGTACGGACCCTGCCCGTCGGGTCCGCCGACCGGCTGGGTCTCGTACACGTCGGAGACGGCGGCGACGTCGCCGCGTTCCGCCAACGCCGCCACGGCGGCGCGCAGCAGCGCCCGCCGGTCCCCCAAATTCGACCCCAGCCCGATGAAGGCGCGGGCCATCAGCGCGACCGGCGCACCCGCACCCCGGTAGAGCCGACGTCGAGGGGCAGGGGCGGCCGCAGCTTGCGCACGGTCACCTCGACCGCCTCGAGCCGGGGGTCGAGAACGAGCAGCGCGCTGGCCAGGCGGCCGGCCAGCGCCTCCAGCAGCCGGTAGGAGCGGCCGCCCACCACGTCGGCCGCGGCCTGGGCCAGCGCCCCGTAGTCGACCGTGTCGGCCAGGTGGTCGCTGCGCTGGGCGGCCGCCATGTCGACCCAGGCCACGATGTCGACCGAGAAGGGCTGCGGTCGCCCGCGCTCCTCGTCCAGCGCGCCGTGCACGCCGACGACCCGGAGGTCGCTGATCTCGATGCGATCGCTCACCGGACCGCCTCAGGAGGCCTGGCCGCGTGCAGGCATGCCCTCCAGCTCGGACAACAGCTCGCGCCCGGGCTCGCCCATGGCGTGCCCGACCACGTGCTCGACCAGCGCCACCGCCTGGGGCTGACTGGCGATGCGGTCGGACCAGACCAGGTAGCCGGCCACCACCCCCATGACCCGGTCCCCCAGTTCGTCCTGGTGGATCAGGATGCGCAGGCCCGCCGCCAGCGAGTCGTCCACGTCCTGGTAGCAGGCGGCCAACACCGGACGGGGGTCGCCGGAGCGCTCCAGCGGGTAGTGGGCCCAGGCCAGACCCTCGTCCTCGTAGGCGGCCAGGTTGTGTGGCGAGGGCAGCAGCGAGATCACCCGTCCGAACCCCTGGACGCGCAGCCAAATGATCTCCTCGGTGCGGCGCACCCGCCGGTGGTTGACCGCGAACCCGCCGGGGCGCTCGCTGACGGCGAGGTGGTCCCGGATGATCCAGGTGAAGTTGCGGGGCGGGATGCCGGCGGCCCACTTGCCCTTCATGCGGCAGGACCATACAGCCGTGCCACCTGGACCGTGGCTGCCACGTCGTGCACCCGGACCAGACCGGCGCCCGCAACCAGGGCCGCAGCCGCGGTGGCCAGCGAGCCCTCGAGGCGCTCGGCCACGGGGACGGGCCCCTCTCCGGACGAGGCCAGGACGCCCAGGAAGCGCTTGCGGCTGGTGCCCACGGCCACGCCGGTGCACCCCGCCGCGGCGGCGGCGGTCACCAGTTCGTCCAGGTGGCGCAGGAGCGAGAGGTTGTGCGCCACCGTCTTGCCGAAGCCGATGCCGGGGTCGACCCAGACCTCGGCCACGCCGGCGTCCAGAGCCCGGCGGGCCCGGCGCAGCACGAAGTCGCGCACCTCGGCCACCACGGCGCCGTAGCGCGGGTCGTCCTGCATGCTGCGCGGCCGGCCCTGCATGTGCATGGCCACCCAGCCGGCGCCGGTGGCCGCGGCCACCGGCCACAGCGAGGCCGAGATGTCGTTGATCAGACAGGCGCCCGCCTCGACGGCGGCCGTCGCCACCTCCGGCTTCACCGTGTCCACGGACACGCGGACGCCTTGGTCGGCCAACGCCTCGACGACGGGCACGACGCGGGCCAGCTCGACGTCGACGGGGACGGGCTCGGCCCCCGGGCGCGAGGACTCGCCGCCCACGTCGACCAGGTCGGCGCCCTCGCCGGCCAGGGCCAGCCCGTGGGCCAGCGCCGCCTCGAAGGTGTCGTGCTGTCCGCCGTCGGAGAAGGAGTCGGGTGTCACGTTGAGCACGCCCATGACGAGCGGCGGCCGGCGGGACGGCCCCGGCGCCACGGGGTCAGCGACCCCGTATGAACTGCATGGCCTCGGCGCGGGTGGCCACGTCGGACCGGAACAGCCCGCGCACCGAGGAGGTGACGGTCGTGGTGCCGGGTTTCTTGACCCCGCGCATGGACATGCACAGGTGCTCCGCCTCTAGGACCACCAGCACGCCGCGGGGCGAGAGGACCGCGTCCAGGGCGTCGGCGATCTGGGTGGTCATGCGCTCCTGCACCTGCAGGCGCCGGGCGTAGCCGTCGACCAGCCGGGCCAGCTTGGACAGCCCCGTGATGCGGCCGTCCTCGGCCGGGATGTAGGCCACGTGGGCCTTGCCGAGGAAGGGCACCAGGTGGTGTTCGCACAGCGACGTAAAGGGGATGTCGCGCACCATGACCATCTCGTCGTGCTCGGCGGCGAACGTCACCTCGAGGTGCCGGGCCGGGTCGTCGTGCAGGCCCGAGAACAGCTCCTCGTACATGGCCGCCACCCGGTGGGGCGTCGCCACCAGGCCGTCGCGCCCGGGGTCCTCCCCGATGGCCCAGAGCAGCTCGGTCACGGCGGCGCGCACGCGGTCGACGTCGACGCTCATTGCTCGGTCCCCTTGTAGCGGTGCACGCTGTGCAGGTTGCGGTAGCGCTCGGCCACGTCGAGGCCGTAGCCGACCACGAACTCGGGCGGAATCATGAAGCCGGTGTACTTCAGGTCCAGCTCGACCCGTTGCTCGCCCTCCTTCACCAGTAGGGCGCACACCTCCACGCTCTTGGGCTGCCGGGCGTTGAGGTAGCGGCGCAGGTAGTTGAGCGTGAGGCCGCTGTCGATGATGTCCTCGACGACGAGCACGTGCCGGCCGTCGAGCTCGGAGTCGAGGTCCTTGACGATGCGCACCACGCCCGAGGTCTTCGTCGCGCTCCCGTAGGACGAGACGGCCATGAAGTCGACGTCGACCGGCAGCGCGATGGCGCGGCACAGGTCGCTCATGAAGAGCATGGCCCCTTTGAGCACGGCCACCAGCAACGGAGGCTCGTCGGCGTAGTCGGCCGTGATCTGGGCCCCCAGCTCGGCCACCCGGGCCGCCAGCTCGGCCGCGCCGACTAGCACCGGACCGACGTCGGGCTCGGCCCACGACGGCACCCCGGTACCGGCCTCCTCGCGGGTCACCGGGGTGACACTACCGGAGCCGTCGGGGGCGACCCCGAGGCGGCCGTGCGAGCGGCGCACCCGACGGCCTCCCGACAGCTCGGTCCCGACGGCTGAGCCCTGCGCCACCGAAAGCACGCGGTCGACCTCGGCCAGCGACGGCGGATGGCCCCCCTCGACCGGCGCCACCGCGCGCAGCCATTGCCGCAGCGCGCGCCGCGCCAGCGGCCGCTCGCAGCTCGCCACGGCACGCGCGTCGGTCGGGTCGGGCAGCGCCGCCGCCGCCAGCGCGTCCAGCAGCGCCACCTCGTCGCGCAGCAGCGCGGCCTGGCGGGCCAGGAGGGGGACGGGATCGCGCCCGGCCACCTCCGCGCAGAGCGGGAGCAGCTCGTGGCGGACCCGGTTACGCACGAAGGCGGGGTCCTCGTTGCTCGGGTCGCGCACCGGCTCCCACCCGAGGGCGTCGCACAGGGCATGGGTCTCGGCCCGGCGCAGGCCGAGCAGCGGGTGGCGGTGGCCCGGCTCCATGCCGGACAGCCCGTCGGCGCCCGCCCCGCGCAGGAGGTTGACCAGGATCGTCTCGGCCTGGTCGTCCATGGTGTGCCCGGTGGCCACGCCGGCGGGCAGGACGGCGTAGCGGGCGGCCCGGGCCCGGGCCTCGAGGTTGGGCCCCGGCACCACCGAGGCCTGCCGGCCCTCGAAGCGAACGCCCAGCCAACCCGCCGCGCCGGCCACCACGGCGGCCTCCGCTCCCGACCCGGCCCGCAGCCCGTGGTCCACGTGATAGGCGGTCACCTCGCAGCGGGCGGCGGCCGCCAGCACGAGCAGGGCCAGCGAGTCGGGCCCGCCCGACACGGCGCACGCCACGGGGGTACCCGGCGGCGGGAAGGTGCACCGGCCCAGGAGGTCGCAGACGAGCTGGGTGGCCCCTCCCTCACCCACCGGCTCGGGTGACCCAGGCGGCCGGGTCCCGGATCTCCTCGAGGCTGGGCAGCCACTCCGGGCCCTCCCACACCCGGGCCAGCAACACCGGCCCGCCGGCGGCCTCGACCGACTCGACGAAGCGCTCGCCCTCGGCGTACTGGCGCATCTTGGCATCGAGGCCGAGGAACTTCGACATCAGCTTGGTCAGCCCGCGCGCGTTCGTCCGCCGCTCGTGCAGGACGCGGGAGAAGTGGGCGGCGCCGGGCACC
This sequence comes from uncultured Acidimicrobiaceae bacterium, assembly GCA_963807775.1. GTDB lineage: Bacteria > Actinomycetota > Acidimicrobiia > Acidimicrobiales > RAAP-2 > Bog-473. The sequence goes on from CAWECY010000004.1 coordinate 35,781, forward strand.
TCGCCGGCGCCGGCGCGGTCCATGGTCACGTCGCCGTGCCCCTCGAGCAGGCTCATCATCCCCGAGATCTTCGAGAGCGCCTGGCGCTGCTCGGGCGTGGCCAGCATGCCGACCACGCCGGCCTCGCCGGCCGGGTTGTGGCCGGCCCGCACCTCGGTGGCCACCCGCTTGACCATCTCGGCGAAGCCGGACGGGTCGCCCGAGAGCGGGCCGAGCATGTCGGTGATCAGGGAGACGAAGTGGTCGCGCAGCCAGGGGACGGCGGTGAACTGCAGCCGGTGCGTCACCTCGTGCAACGCCAGCCACAGCCGGAACTGGCTGGGGGAGAAGCTGTACTGCTCCTCGACAGCCACGATGTTCGGCCCCACGTAGGAGACGAGGTCCTGGTCCTCGGGCGACTCGTCGTTGATGAGCAGGTCGTACTGGCCCAGCACGCGCGTCGCCATGTAGGCCAGCATCAGGCCGAGTTGCGTCCCGGCCACGGCGCGGCCGACGGCGAGCGACGGCCCGCCGATCTTCGACCCCCGGGCGCGCTGCAGCTCGGCCAGGGCGGGGCCGACCAGCCGCTCGATGGAGCGGACGTTCGCGGCCGCCCACCCGGGGCGATCGGTCACCTTGGCCCGGGCCGTCCCGTGGGCCGAGTGCAGGCCGGTGGCCTCGCTGACCAGCGTCTCGGCGCGCGCCGTGAGCTCGTCGAACTGTGCCTGCAGCGCCGCGGAGCGGTAGGAGGCCGGTGCGGGCTTCAGGATGAGGGCGCCCGCGGACACGCGCTGGGCCAGCGCCCAGTCGACCATGGCCGGAGTCGGAGCCGGAGCGTGCGCGACGTCAGTGCTCGGCGTCGTGCTGTCGGCTTTCTTCGTCGATCGCCGCCGCCACCCGCTCAATCAGGCTCTGGGGCACCCGGTCCTTGCAGCGGTTGGCGATCACCCGGCGCAGCTCCGCCTCGAACTCGGCCGCCCCGCCGCAGGGGCCGCAGTAGTCGAGGTGGACCCGGATCACCTCGCGGCGCTCCTCGGTCAGCTCGCCGTCGAGATACGTGTACAGCTCGTGCACCGCTTCCTCGCAGTCGAGGGACACGCCGAACAACCCGGCGGTGTCGGTCTCCCTGCCCTTGCTCACATCTGTCACTCCCTCGACCCCCCTGGCACGCTACCCACCAGGCCACGCGCCTCAGCCACGTCGTGCAACGCCTTCTGCAACGCCCTTCTTCCCCGGTGGATCCGGCTCATGACCGTGCCGATGGGCACGTCGGTGATTTCGGAGATCTCCTTGTAGCTGAAGCCCTCCACGTCGGCCAACAGGACGGCCATGCGAAAGGCGTCGGGCAGGGCCTCCAGGGCGGACTTCACGTCGTCGTCGGTGAAGCGGTCGAGAGCCTCGTCCTCGGCCGACCGCCCGGGATCGCTCCCGCCGGAACTGGCCAGGCGCTTGTAGAGGTACAGGTCCTCGACGTCCTCGACGTCGGTCGTCTCGGGGCGGCGCTGGGCGGCCCGATAGGAGTTGATGTAGGTGTTGGTGAGGATGCGGTAGAGCCAGGCCCGCAGGTTGGTCCCTTCCTGGAAGGACCCGTAGGAGCGGTAGGCCTTGAGGTAGGTCTCCTGGACCAGGTCCTCGGCGTCCGCCCGGTTGCGCGTCATCCGGAGCGCCGCCGAGTACAGACCCGGCATGAACTCCATGGCGACGTCGGTGAAGGTCGCCTGATCGGCCATGGGTCAACCCTACCCACCCCGGGGATATGGTCTCCGCCGTGGTGACCGCCCCAGCCGAGTTGGGCATCGACCTGATGGATGGCGCCTTCTACGGGAGGGAGCCCCATGAGGCCTACGCCTGGATGCGGGCCTATGCCCCCGTGTACTACGACGAGGCCAACGACCTGTGGGCGGCGGCCTCCTACGCGACGGTCAAGCAGGCGTCGGTGGACACCGAGTCGTTCTCCAGTGCGCAGGGCATCCGGCCCAAGTCCCCGCCGCTGCCGATGATGATCGACTTCGACGCGCCCGAGCACGTGCGGCGCCGGCGGCTGGTCTCGGAGGGCTTCGCCCCCCGGCGCGTGCGGGCCATGGAGGACGCGGTCCGCGTCGCCTGCGACGCCATCCTCGACACCGTGTGCGAGAAGGGCCACTGCGACTTCGTCGCCGACATCGCGGCGCCGCTGCCCATCGCAGTCATCGGCGACATGCTCGGCGTCGCCCCCGAGGACCGGGCCGAGCTGCTCGAGTGGTCCGACGTGATGCTCAAGTCGCAGGGCTCGCCCGACCCGACGGCCATGGAGCGCTCCATGGAGGCTTTCGTCGGGTACACGGGCTACATCAACAAGGTCCTGGCCGAGCGCAAGGCCAGCGGCCAGGCCGACGACCTGGTCGGCGTGCTGTGCCACGCGGAAATCGACGGTGACTCCCTCGACGACGACTCCCTGGTCCACGAGACACTCCTCATCCTCATCGGCGGCGACGAGACGACGCGCCACGTCATCAGCGGCGGTCTGGAGGAGATGCTCGCCCACCCCGACCAGCTGGCCGCGCTGGCCGCCGACCCGGCGGGCCTGATGCCCGGCGCCGTGGAGGAGATGCTGCGCTGGGTGTCGCCCATAAAGAACATGTGCCGCTCCGCCACCCGTGACGTCGAGCTGGGCGGCGAGACCATCCGCGCCGGCCAGGAGCTCCTTCTCCTCTACCCGTCGGCCAACCGCGACGAGACGGTCTTCGACGAGCCGGAGACGTTCGCCATCACCCGCACGCCGAACCCGCACCTGGCCTTCGGCTTCGGCGCCCACTTCTGCCTGGGCAACCAGCTGGCCCGCTTGGAGCTGAAGGTGATGTTCGAGCGTTTGCTGGCCCGGCTGCCCGACCTGCACCTCGCCGTCGACCGCAGCGAGCTGCCGCGCCGGCAGGCCAACTTCATCTCCGGGTTCGAGGCGATGCCGATCGAGTTCACCGCGACGCCACCGCTCGGCACCGGCCGCACCTGATGCCCGGCATCGCGGGCCACGCCATCCTCGTCACGGGTGGCGGCAGCGGCATCGGACTGGCCACCGCCGAGCACCTGGCCGCCGAAGGCGCGCACGTCACCATCTGCGGGCGGACCGAGCAGAAGCTGGCCGACGCGACGGCCCGTATCAACGACGCCGCGACCCAGGGGGCCAGCGCGCACTACGTGGTGGCCGACGTCACGGTCGAGGAGCAGGTGCGCCAGGCGGTGGCCGCCGCCACCGAGCAGACCGGCCGGATCGACGGCCTGTTCGCCTGCGCCGGCGGGTCGACGCACATCGGCTCGGTCCTCACGGCCGACATGGCGGCGGTGCGGGCCACCATCGACCTCAACCTCATGGGGTCGGTCATCTGCGTGAAAGAGGGCGCCGCGGCCATGCAGGCCCAGGGCGACGGAGGCGCCATCGTCCTCATGTCGTCGGGGGCGGGCCGCTTCCCCCACCCGCATCTGTGGGCCTACGGGGTGGCCAAGGCGGGCATCTGCTTCCTGACCGAGACGGCGGCCGAGGAGCTGGGCCCGCTCGGCATCCGGGTCAACGCGGTCGCTCCGGGCATCATCGACGACGAGTTGATGTCGTTCATCACTGCGGGGGGCCCGCTGCTCGACGACTACATCGCCCAAATGCCGCTCGCCCGGGTCGGCACGGTGCAGGACGTGGCGGCCGCCGTCCGCTACCTCATCGGCCCCGAGTCGTCGTTCGTCACCGGTGAGACCCTGGGCGTCGACGGGGGCCACCACCTGCGCCGGGGGGCCGACTACTCGCTGCTCTTCGGGGGGTGAGGCGGGCCGATCAGCGACGGCAGGTGGCCCGGGTCCTCACCGCGCGGCCCGTTGTTCGAGCTCGCGGTTAGCGCTTCGCCCGGGCGTAGTCGGCGAATCCCTGCCAGTCGACGACCACGCACGGCTCGTCGCCGAGGACCCAGGCGTCGTGCCCAGCCGGGATGAGCGCGAAGTCACCGGGGCCGAACTCCTCCTCCGCACCGTCGTCCATGACCACCTTCATCCGGCCCGAGACGTAGTAGCCCGTGTGCGCCGCCTGGCAGCTGTCGGTCTGCACGATCGGCTTGACGTGCTTCGACCATCGCCAACCTGGCTCGAAGGTGGCCCGGCCGACCGCGCCGTCCGCCAGGTTGACCAAGTTCACCTGGCCCCTGCCGTCCTCGAAGGGCCTGACCTCCTCCGGCTCGTCGAGGCTCATCTTCTTCAGGTTGGTCATGTCGTGCTCCCTTGCTCGTGACGGGTTCCTCTTCTCGTTACGGGTTCCTCCGACCGCCGCCGGCGACCTACAGGGCCTCCTCCCGCAGGACATCGAGGTTCCTGAAGGTGGGCGGCTCGCTGCACAGCGCGGCAAGCCGCTCCGCCAGTCGGCCCGTCTCGGGCCGGGCGGAGTTCTCCATCGCCGCCTCCAACGAGGGGAACTCGACGATCTGGATGTAGCAGTCCGCGCGATCTCGGTCCTTCGTTCGCAGCGCCCGGGTCGGAGCCCGCCAGCCAGCGGACTCGCCGAGCCACTCGTCGAGGGCGGCATCGAACTCGTCGATCCGGTCGGTCTGGAACTCGATCAGTTGCACGAACGCCATGGCACACCTCCGTGTCGAGGGGGCCTCAGGGCATGACCCCGGTACCCGTTGTACACCCCGTCGTTGGCCGCGCCTGAGGTTTCACGGGGGCGGCCCGGGGCGATCCGACCCCAGGCGGGCGGCCTCCGCGGCCACGGCGCTCAGGGCGCCAGCTGGAACAGCCCGGCGTCGATGACCGTCTCCCCGCGCTGGGTCTCGGTGCGGAACCGGTAGAAGCCCGCAGCCTCGGCGCCGATGTCCCACACCGAGATGGTGAGCGCGTCGCCGGGGATGGTGGGCTTGGAGAAGCGAGCCCGCATGGAGCCGAAGCGGAGGGGGTCCGAGCCGCACACCATGTGCAGCAGGCCCCGCCCGGTGAAGCCGTAGGTGCACAGGCCGTGCAGGATCGGCTTGTCGAACCCGGCCCGCTTGGCGAAGGTCGGGTCGGAGTGCAACGGATTGCGGTCACCGCTGAGCCGGTACAGGAGTGCCTGGTCCGGCCGCGTGGCGTACGTCACCACCTCGTCCGGCTCGCGTGCCGGCAACGGCAACGAGGCCAGCTCGGTCTCGGTGTCACCCTTGGGGTTGCGCGGCCCGCCGAAGCCGCCCGCACCGCGGATGAAAAGGGCGGTGCGGTTGGTGAAGGCGAGCTCGCCGCTGTCGGCGTGGCGTGACTCGCTCTCCAGCACGACCAGGCCGGCCGAGCCCTTGTCGTACATGCCGGCGACGGTGGTCGTGATCGACACCGTGCCCTTGGGCGGCACCTCGCCGTGCAGCGCAATGGACTGCTCGCCGTGGACGAGCATGGCGGGGTCGAACTCACCAATCGAGTCCCGCCCGCCGCCGCCCTGCCCGATGATGGTGGTGAAGGTGGGCAGCACCCGCTGCGTCACGCCGTCCGAGTTCTCGGTCGTCAGGTCGAGCTCGAACCCCGTCGGGTCGAGGGCGCCCGCCCCGACCCCGAGGGCGTAGAGCAGCGCGTCCTTGGAGTCCCACGACCGCTTGACCGGATCGGAGGTCGACCCCACGGCATCGAGATTCAGTCCCATCGCTCACACCTCGCTTCAGTCGTCTCTTTCTACGGTCGTTGATGTTACATATATCTCTGTCATACTTGTCAAGGTGGAACTGACCATCGACGAGCTGGCGGCGGCGGCCGCCACGACCAGCCGGCGCATTCGCTCCTTCCAGACCCTCGGCCTGCTGCCCCGCCCCGCCCTGCGCGGCCGCACCGGCCTCTACGGGGCCGACCACCTCCAGCGCCTGTCGGCCATCCTGCGCCTGCAGGCCGAGGGGTTCTCGCTCGAGTCGCTCGACCACCTTCTCCGGGCCTACGACGCGGGCCTCTCGCTGGCCGCCGCCCTCGGTCTGCCCGAGCCGGTCGGCGCCGGCCCGCATCCGGTCGACGGGGACGCCGACGCGTCCGAGCTCTACGGCTTCGCCGAGCTGCAGCCGGCGCGCCGGCGCGGCGTGCGCCGGCCACTGCTGGCGCTCGTGCCGACGACGATGTGGGACGAGAGCGAGGCCTCCTAACCTCGGACCGTGCCGGACACCGACCGCGACCCACTCCTGTGGTGGGACACGGTAGGTGAGGCGGGGGCGTCGGTCGCCGTCACCACGCGCCACGGAGGCGTGTCGGCGCCGCCCTACGACACGCTGAACCTCGGCCTCCACGTCGGCGACAGAACGGGCAACGTCACCCTCAACCGGGCCCGCGCCGCCACGGCGTTCGGCGTGCCGCTCGACACCATGGTCTTCGCCCGGCAGGTGCACGGCACCAGGGCGGCCTGGGTCGGGCCGGAGGACCGGGGGCGCGGCACGACCTCGGAGGACGACGCCGTCGCCGACACCGACATCCTGGTGACCTCGTCGCCCGGGGTCACGCTCGCCATTTTGGTGGCCGACTGCGTCCCGATCGCCCTCGTCGACCCGGCAGCCCACGTCCTGGCCGCCGTGCACGCCGGCTGGCGCGGCACGGCCGGGGGGGCCGTGTCCGACGCGCTGCGCGCCATGGCGGACCGCGGCGCGCGGCCCGAGCGGGTCCTGGCCTACGTCGGGCCCGCGGTGGACCCGCGGCGCTACCAGGTGAGCGACCTGGTGCACCGGGCGCTGGCCGCGGCCGTCCACCCGGCGCCGCTGGCGCCCGACGTGGCGCGGCCCGACGGCCCGGGTCATTGGCTGGTCGACCTGGTCGCCGCCAACCACCAGCAGCTCCTGAACGGTGGGGTGACCCCCGAGCGGGTCACCCACTCGGGACTGACCACGGCCGACGCCGCGCTCTTCAGCGACCGCGCCGCCCGCCCCTGTGGGCGGTTCGGGCTGCTGGCCCGTCTCCTCGCCTGAGGTCCGGCGCACCACCTCCCGCCCCGTAGCATGGGACCGGCCGGCCAGGCCGTCCCCTTGTCTGCGATGCCTCCTCCCGACCAGTTCCGCTACGACGGCCTCGCCCTCGATCCGGCCCGCGGCCTGGTCACCTGCACCTACTCGACCGGCGAGCACTCGTTCACCGAACGCTTCACGTTCGGGCCGGGCGGGGCCTGGGACGACCCGGCGGTGGCCGCCGCCACACGGCTGCTCTACCTGCTGGCCGGGGTCTCCTATTACAAAACGACCGCCGCCGGCCGCATCGACCTCGGCGAGACCCCCACCACGGCGGCCGAGCGGGCGTTCCTGCGCACCTACTACGTCAACGGATTGGGCGAATTCGCCTACCGGAACGGACTCGACCTGCAGGGGTTGGAGATCACCGGGCCCGAGGCCGGGCCGGGGCCGGCGACACCTGCCGCTCCCTACGAGCCCGATCCCGACCGGCCGCTGGTCCCCTTCGGCGGCGGCATCGACTCCATCGTCACGGTCGACGCCGTGGCGCGGCTCCATCCCGGGGCCGCGCTGTGCGTGGTCCACCCGCCGGGCGACCGGTTCGAGGCCATTGAAGGGGCCGCCGCCGTCACGGGCCTGCCCGTCGTGCGCATCGCCCGTGCCATCGACCCGCTCGTGGCGCGTTCCGGCGAGCTCGGCTTCCTCAACGGGCACGTACCCATCACCGCGGTGATCACCGCCGCCGCCGTGGTGGCCGCGGTGCTCGAGCGCCGCGACGCCGTCGTGCTGTCCAACGAATGGTCGGCCTCGGTGCCGACGCTGGTCGTCGACGGCCGGCCGGTCAACCACCAGTGGTCCAAGGGCGACGAGTTCGAGCGCGGCTTCCACGATGTCGTCGCGGGTGCCCTCGGCCCGGGCCTCTCGGTCTTCTCGTACCTTCGGCCGCGCACCGAGCTGTGGGTGGCCGAGCAGTTCGCCCGGCTCACCCCGTTCCACGGTGCGTTCCGCAGCTGCAACCGCGCGTTCCGTCAGGACCCGACCGAGCGGCTCGACCACTGGTGCGGCACGTGCGACAAGTGCTGCTTCATCGACCTCGTCCTCAGCCCGTTCATGAGCCGCATCGACCTGGAGGCGGTGTTCGCGGGCCGGGAACCCCTGGGGAACCCCGCCAACGAGGGACGGTTCCGCGTCCTGGTCGGACTCGCCCCCGATCCCCGGCCATTCGAGTGCGTGGGCGACGTCGACGAGTGCCGGGCCGCCCTGCGCCTGGCGGCGCAGCGGGCCGACCGCGCCGGTGCCGCGTTCTTGCAGCGGCTCCGCGGCGAACTCGAGGCGACCGCGCCCGGCAGCATCGAGCCGGCGACCGCCCTCGCGCCGCGCGGTACGCACCTGATCCCGGATCGCTATGCGCCAGCCGATCTCCTGGTCCGCGCTCGCTGACGCGCCCGTCGGCGTCTGGGGGCTGGGTGTCGAAGGCCGGGCCAACCTGCGTCGCCTCCGTGCCCTGGGTGCGACGCCCGTGCTGGTCGACGACGCCCCGGCGTCGCCCACGCTCGACGGTCTCGACGTCGTGGCCACCGGATCGGGCGGGCTGGCCGCGCTCTCCCGCTGCGACGTCGTGCTCAAGAGCCCCGGCATCAGCCGCTACCGCCCCGAGGTGCGCGAGCTCGAGGCGGCCGGCGTCGCGGTGTGCGGTGGCCTGGGCCTCTTCCTACAGGACGCCGACCCGGACCGGGTCGCCTGCATCACGGGCACCAAGGGCAAGAGCACCACGACCGCGCTCGCCGTCCACCTGCTGACCAATCTCGGCTACCGGGCCCGAGCGGGCGGCAACATCGGCCACCCGCCCTGGGACCCCGCCCAGGACGCCGAGCCCGACTACTGGATCATCGAGACCTCGAGCTTCCAGGTCCCCGACCTGACCACCGCACCGCGGGTCGTCGCCGTGACGTCGCTGTCGCCCGACCACCTCGACTGGCACGGGACGGTGGAGCGTTACTACGCCGACAAACTGTCGCTCTGCACCAAACCCGGCGTCGAGCTGGCCCTGGCGGACGGCTCCGACGGCGTCCTTCGGGCCCACGCCGCGGCGCTCGGCCCGCACGTGCAGTGGATCGGGCCGTCCGACGTCGAGCGGGACCTCGCCTGGTCGAGGACGCTGGGACTCCCGGGAGCTCACAACGCACGGAACGCGTCGATGGCGCGGGCCGTCCTGGCAGGACTCGGCATCAGCGAGGCGTCGGACGACGAGCGGCTGGCCGACGCGGCCAAGGACTTCGCGGGGCTGCCCAGCCGCTGTCACTCGCTGGGCCGCGTCGGTTCCGTCGAGTTCGTCGACGACAGCCTCTCGACCAATGTGCTGCCGGCGCGGGCCGCGCTCGGCGCCTTCGAGGACCGACCGGTGGCATTGCTCGTCGGGGGACACGACCGGGGTGTGGACTACGCACCGCTCGGCCAGGCGGTGGCGGCGCGCCTGGCGCCGACGCTCGTGGTGACCATGCCCGACAACGGGCCCCGCATCGGCGCTGCCGTCCGGAAGGCCGCGCCGGGGGCGCACGTGGTCGACGCCGCCAGCCTCGAGGAGGCCGTGGCGGCGGCCTACGCCTGGGCGGATGGAGAGGGCTACGGGGTCGTGCTGCTGTCGCCGGCCGCCCCCAGCTTCGGTCGGTTCGGCGACTACCGGGAGAGGGCCGAGGCGTTCTCCCGGGCGGCCGCCGGCTGCGGCCCGCTCACCTGAGGCGAGTCAGCGGGTCGCGACGGCGGGCGCCAGCTCGTCCCGCTCGCTGAGGAACAGCCACCAGGAGTCGGCCGAGACCGTCGCGGCCGCCTGCACGATGTCCGGGTCGGCGCCCAACTCGGCCAGGGCCTCCATCGACCACCCGGCGTGCTCCAGCTCCTGCGTGCGGTGGACGTCCCAGAAACGGGTGCCCTCCTCATCCAGGCCGTAGTGCCGGCGCAGCCCGTCCGACTTCGACGCCGCGATGTCCGACGCCTGGACCTCGTAGGCCGCCACCATGGCCAACGCCAGGGCGGGGTCGGTGGCCGCGGCCGTCCGCACCAGTGCGAGCAGCGCAGCGGTCGAGGGCGTGGCTCGAGCGTCCGGGCGGGCACCGGCCGCCTCCGCGAACGACTCGAACAGAGCCGCGTGCGGCTCAGGCGTCCCGAGCTCGTCGGCCAGGTTCGCCTCCACCAGGTCGCGGGCGCGCCCCTCCGGGAGAGCCGATGCGATCGCCTCGAGCGTCACGGGCAGCGCGCGCTCGATATGCCTGTACTGCTCCGCGTAGGCGGCCAGTTCACCCTCGGAGAGAGTGCCGGCTTCCCAGCGACGATAGAAGGGGTGCGTGAGCAAGTGACGCCCGACAATCGCCTCCGCCAGCACCTCGTGGATCCGTTGAGTGTGCATGGGGCGGCACACTATCGCCTTCCGTCGGGGCTCACGCTGAGAGCCGCGAAGGCCCAGGAAGGCACAATTGTGGCGTGCTCCACCTGATCTGCTTCGCGGCGGGAGGGCCGATTCTCTGGGGCGCGGCGCACGGCGGCCGGCACGTACAACAGGTGTGGTTGGTCGTGCGGCAGGTCCAGATTTTGGCCACCTCGGCCACGCTGTCCCTGGTCGCCCCTGGTCGGCTCCGCCGCGCTGGCCGTCGTGGCCGTGCTGAGTGGCTCGAGCGCACCGTCGTTCCGGCCGGTGCAGCTGACCGTGTTGTACGGCTACGGATCCCAAGTCGTCGTGGCCGCGGCGCGCCGGGGCTGGATCCTGGCCCCGCTGGCCTCGGGCTGGCCGCGCTGGTGCGGTAGATCAGGGGACCGCCATGCCGACGATCGGTTTGTCGAGGGAGAGGGACCCGGCTGAGCCGAAGAAACCGGCGTCGCCGTAGTTGAAGACGCCGCCGTCGCTCGCCACCAGCCAGTAGCCACCGCCGTCGACGGTGGGCGCCACGCCGACGATGGGCTTGTTGAGGGAGAGCGAGCCTGTGGAGCCGTGGAAGGACGCGTTGCCGTAGTTGAAGATGCCGCCGTCACTTCCCACCAGCCAGTAGCCGGCGCCGCCCGACGTGGCCGCCATGCCCACGATGGGCTTGTTGAGGTGGAGCGAGCCGGCCGAGCCGTGGAAGGAGGCATCGCCGAAGCTGAAGATGCCACCGTCGCTGGCGACCAGCCAGTAGCCCCGGCCATCGGGCGTGGCCGCCATGCCGACGATGGGTGCGTTCAGAGCCATGCCCCCCGTCGAGCCGTAGAAACCGGCGTCGCCGTAGTTGAAGATGCCGCCGTCGGAGGCGACGAGCCAGTACCCGCCGCCATCGGGTGTGGCCGCCATGCCGACGATGGGCTTGTTCAAGGAAAGGGATCCGGCTGACCCGTCGAAGCCGGCGTCGCCGTAGTTGAAGATGCCGCCATCGGAGGCGACCAGCCAATACCCGCCCCCGTCACGGGTGGCCGCCATGCCGACGATGGGCTTGTTGAGCGGCCGACCCCCCTCGGATCCGCAGTAGGGCAGGTTGCCGTAGTTGAACAGGCCCCCGTCGGAGGCGACCATGAAGTAGCCGTACGGGCCGGTGGGAGCGCTGCAGGGGACCTCCCCGTTCACACTCGGCAGATCTATCGGTGCCACGAAGAGGCGCCGCGCCGCGCCGCAGGTGTAACTGGTGCAGCCGGGTGACCCCCCTTGCCACGCCGCGTAGTCGATCCACCGCCCTCCGCTCGCGTCGGAGAACAGCGAGCCACCTCCGGGGCCGAGCACCGACCCGTACGACCCCAGGATCTGGCTCTGCGCGCCACAGGGTCCCAAGGGGCCGCTGCAGGCGGTGATGCCCTCCGAATAGCTGGTGCTCATGTAGACGCCGGCCGAGAAGAGCAGATAGAAGCCCCCGCCTGCCGCCTTCATGGACGGGTCCTCGACCGTTGTCTCCCAGGGGTAGGCGACGGTGTCGTTCGTGAGCAGCATGACGGGCTGCGAGCCGGCGGCAAAACCGGTACCGGTCGAGTTCAGCTGCTGCGACCAGATGTAGGCGGGCGCGCTCGACCCGCCGTCGTTCTGCTTCCAGACGAGATACGCCAGGCCCGTGCTCGGGTCGACGAAGGGCTCGGGATCGATGGAGCCGGTCGACTGACACTCGAGCGGAGCATCCGCGAGGTCACCGAACTGCACGTCCATCGGAGAAATGGCCGCCGCCGTCGCCACTGCGAGACAGTCGTACCCGGTGTCGCTGGCGTGGCCGGCCGGGGCTGCGTCGTAGAACATCACCCAGTGCCCGTCGTATTGGAACACGCCGGGCGACGTCTGGGTGTTGGGTTGCTCCCACGGGGATGGGTCGGGTAACGCCGTCGAGCCGTAACACTCCCCCGTGTAGGAACCGAAACCCGAGTCCGGTGACGAGGACACGAGGGCTGCGATGTTGTTGCCGAGGGCGTTGCCGGTCGTGAACGCGTAGTAGGTGCCCCCCGAATAGACGACTTGGGGGTCTGCGGCGTCGCCACTCCCCTCGTAGTTGTAAGCCGGCGTCCCGGTGCCACACGCGGCGTCAGGGACGAAGGCGGGCGACGACGCGGGCGCCACCGCCACCGCATGAGGTGTCGCAGCAGCCGCCGCCGCCGGCAGTGTCGCCAGGAGACAGAGGACGACAGTCGTCCCGGCGATTACCCAGCTCGTGTTGCGCCGCATGGCAGCCCCCTCATGCGCATGACGGACACGCATCCCGTCGGAGGAAGTTATCGGACGCTTCGGCGAGAGACTTCACCGTTTCGCCCAATAGGGGTGTGGCTAGCGGGTCTGCCGAGGCGGATCCGGGTCCGCCAGGGCCTCCACCTGGCCGCGGAACGCCGCCGCTCGTGTGCGCGTGCGTCAGTGCGCCCGGGGCATCCTCGAAGGTGGGTGTCGCGCCTTGGGCGTTCAGTCGAGGGGGCTCGCCAACGAGCGTGTCCGAAGGCCGAGAACGGCCGTACCCGTGACCATGATCATCCGGGCCACCCCGATCAACTCTCGATCGGGGTTCTACGCGACAGAAGACCGTCGCGAGCGGAGGTTCCGGTTCTTGATCCGGTTGCCACAGGACGCCATGTCACACCACGCGCCACGGCTGGCGTGCGACCGGTCGTAGAAGGCCCAGAGGCACTCGTCGTTGCGACACGCCTTCAGACGCTCCCAACTCCCGTCCCGCTGTGCGTCCCGGACGACGAGCAACAGCTTGGCGAGCGGCGCCAGACCGGGCGTGGATTCAGGCCGTAGCTCGATCCGCCCAGCGTCGAGCACGGCCGGGCGGAGCCGGCACGCCTCGGCGACCGTGGTCAATGGCCAGAGCTCGGCGACCGTCGGCGGCGGGCCACCGGCGTTGTGGACGAGCAGAGAGCGCAGGCTCTCCCTGACCTCGCGGGCCTGTGTCAGGTCGGCCTCGCTGAACGAGCCGCGCCCCAAGAGCTCGGCCTCGCGCAGCCACGAGCGCGCCGTGGCCATGTCCCCCAGCAGGTCCGTCCCCGTGTCGGCCTCGAGGGTGTTGACGAAGCATTGGACGAGCAGCAACGGCATGGGCGCCGGCTTCGTCTCTATGGCGGGAACCCACGAAGGAAGGGTCACCTTTGGAGTGTACCCAGAGTGACCAATAAAAGGGGTTGACAGGTCATGCCATGACCGGAACAATGGGTTTGGTGGTCATGGTCCCGCAATCGTTTCGCCCGTGGGCGATGGCATGAACGTGCTCCTGAAGAACGACGCCGACTTGGGCCTGTGCCGAGTGCGCATCGGCGACCGCCTGCGGGCACGCCTGCGAGCCTCCACGCTCGACCTGCAGTTGGCGGCCGGAGCCTCTCCCGAATCGAGCGTGATCCTGGCCCTACACGCGGCCCGCCTCTATGAACCCCTGCACCGTAAGGACCTGGCCGACAGCCTGTGGCGGATCGCCGCAGCAACGGAACGACCCGCTCGGCTCAAGGCGCCACTGTGCCGAGCCGCCATCCGCCAGGCGCGCCAGGAACTCGAAGCGGTTGCGGTCCGCCTGGCTGGTGCCGGGCCGGTCAACGTCCGCGGCGTGGCCACGGTCAGACGCCTCTTGGCGGATGGCGGCGGGCCCCTCTACCGCCGGTCGGCACCCGAGCGGTTGCAGTCCGAGCTTCGGGGTGTACTCGCTGCGCTCGACTCGTTCGAATAAGGCGGGACCGCCTGTCGATGACCGCCGGGAGGCGCACCCGGCGATCTACGAAAGCAAGGTACCTGAAAGACTGCGCGCATCACGCGCCCGCCGAACGTATCGAGACTGACCAGACAGACGGGAGCCCAACTGTTGGGACCGAGACGGGACCAGCCACACTTTGGCCCGACGATCGCCTGTTCGAGCGGGCCGGCAGCTCTCGACGCACACCGGTTCCCCAGACAGACGAGGGTCGAGAGCACCTGTTGGAAAGTGCTTTCGATCGACTGAAGGAATCCTCCCGGTACAACTGTCAGTGTGGGCAGTTCTCCGTGTGCACCAGACGTCGCTTGGCAGCCGTCGCTGTGGGCCGACCAGAGCACCGTCGTCGACGTCTCATTCTCTGGCCTCGAACGCACTCAGCTCGACGAGGACTCCTGGGTGGACTACTGCCCGCGCTGGATGTCGGGGTCAGACCGGGCCTTCGAGGGACTGCTTCGTGACGTGTCCTGGAGCCAACGGCGTCGTTGGATGTACGACCGGCAGGTCCATGAACCGCGTCTCACTTCGTGGCAGAGGATCGACGAGGAGACCCCTGTCCCGTACCAGTGGCTCGACGAGGCTCGCGCGTCGCTGTCTGCGCATTACGAAGTTCGATTCGACTCGGTCGGGATGAATCTCTACCGCGACGGCGCCGACAGCGTCGCCTGGCACCGCGACCGCATACCCACCGAGATCGTGGATCCCGTCGTGGCGCTCGTGTCGCTCGGTGAGCCGCGTACGTTCCTGCTGCGCCCGCAGGGAGGTGGGAGATCGCGGACGTTCAGGCTTGGTCATGGCGACCTTCTCGTCACCGGTGGCCAGACGCAGCGCCGCTTCGAGCACAGCGTCCCGAAGGTGAAGGCGTCGGGCCCCCGGATGAGCATCGCGTTCAGACACGGCGTCCGCTGACCGAAGGCGACTCCCCGCTGGTCGACGAACGGGTTCAGCGGGCGCGGGGTGGTTGCCCACCAGGAACGTCGTGAGCGCCGGTTGGCTTGGGATTGCCAGGTCTTGCCTCAGCCGCCGCGCACCGTGGAATGAAACGAATTCAAATGGCGAGAGCCTTAGGTGGACGGAACCCCATTTCGTCTGACGGAGTCTCGGTCGGTCCCTCTCCCTCCTGGTCACGAGGCCTCCGAGCCGGCGCACTGACGCGGATTGAGACTGAATGGGACGGGCTACGACCCAGTTGTTGGGACGGTGTTGGGACGGATCGTCGCCATGTCTCGTCGTTCCATCAGCCACGACAGCAGGCAACACTGCCCGAGACTTCTTAGTCGCCGTCGAGACTGCGACGCGCGAAGGTCAGGATCTCAGTCGTGTCCATGGAGCGCGCCCGTTGAGCCAACCTGTCGATCTCCTCGGGTCCCTGGCTTTCCACCAGATCCAGGTATCCATCCACCCGAAAGGCTCCATAGCTCGGGTGGAGTCCGGTATGACGATCAGGCATATAGCCGTGGAGCTGGGCCCAGGCGCCGGTAAGAAGGGCGGCATCGTCGGCGCCAGTCGCCGTGAGCAGACAAGCCAAGAGACCGAACGTATTCCAGGCTGTTCCTTCGTCGCCAGCGGCGTGCGACCGCTCCGCGTTGCTTAAGAGGGTCCAGGCTGCCGCCTGGTAGCGGCCCTGAACCGCCTGCACCATCGCGAGCGATTGGTTCGCCATGGAGATCACCCACGGATGGTCGATCCGCACAGCTGCCTCGATCGCTTGATCCAGCAATGTTTCGGCTCGTGGTGGATCTACCGATATCAGGCGTGTCGCGAGCATCATTGGCGCCCAGGCCACGTAGGTCGGGACCTGGAGCTCCAGCGCGAGTGCGAGAGCCTGCTCGCCCAGACGAATTGCCTCGTGTTCATCGTCGAGACAGGAGCAGAGGAGGACGAGTGACCGCAGCTCCTCGAATTTGTCGTTGCTTCGCCGTGCATCGTCGAGTCCGCTCACGCAGAGGGCGAGAAGCCGTTCCGCGTCGCCTTGATAGGCGACCGGAGTCGTTACGCAGCCCCGTACCCGGCAGCGCACCTTGTCGATCCCCGGTCCAAGGGATGCCAGCATCGCATCCGCCCTGTCGGCGTACCTGATCGACTCTTGAAGCTCGCCCTGTTCAGCGAGCGTCATGGCGACACAACCAAACGCGGCCGCTCTCAGAGGGTGATCAGCTGCTGCAGTCATATCCGCCACCTCGAGCGCCAGCATCCCGAAAGGCAAGTGGCTCAGCGAACCCACGTTTGAGGGCGTAGACTTCGGCCAGCGCCGACTCTGCATCACCCGTGGAAATGAACCAGCGGAGTGCAGCGCGCAGATTCTCCAGTTCCTGTTCAACACGGCTCCGCCACAGAGTCTCGTGAGGGCTCTCAAGACCGGCGTCCGCCCGTTGGGCAAAGGTAAGAAAATACTGTGCGTGCCGCTCGGCTACCCCATCGAGCTCCGCGGCCTCCTCCAAACGCTCCCACGCGTAGTCGCGGATGGTCTCGAGGAGCCGAAAGCGGGTGGAGCTCGAGACACTTTCCGCGAGCACGAGGGACTTCTCCACGAGGCGCCCCAACAGATCGAGGACATCGAAGTTCTCGACACCATCACCTGGAGCCACCGACTCCGCGGCCTCGAGCCCGAACTCACCCGCAAAGACGGCCAGCCTCCGGAACACCTGTCGTTCCGGGATCTCGAGCAACTCGTAGGACCAATCGATCGTGTTTCGCAGCGTCTGCTGGCGTGTCGAAGCGGTACGTCACCCGCGGGTGAGGAGCTTGAAACGTTGGTCGAGATGCGCCGTGATCTCCGCCGGCGTCATGCTGTTTGAACGTGCGGCTGCGAGCTCGATCGCCAGCGGGATGCCATCCAACCTCCGGCAGACGTCGGCAATGTCAGCCGCTTCTTCACGGCCAGCCACAAAGCCCGAGTTCGACTCTCGGGCACGGTCGACGAAGAGCAAGCTCGACTCGCTCTCCAGTGACTCCCCTGGTGAGGCTTCGTTTCCCGGCAGTTGTAGCGATGGGACGGTGATCACGCTCTCGCCCGGAACTGCGAGTCCATCGCGACTGGTGGCCAGAACTCGAAGGCCGCGGGACTCCCGCACGCCTACGTCGACGAAACGAGCGACGGCGCCAAGGAGGTGTTCACAGTTGTCCAGGACGATGAGGAGCTGCTTGTCCCTTATGTAATCGAGGACGCCCTTGAGTACGGGCGTACCTGGGCGCGGCTGGACCCCGAGCGCCGACGAGATCGACTCGTCAACTCCATCAGGGTCGCTCACTGCCGCGAGTTCGACCAACCACACGCCATGGGGATAGACGAATACCGTCTCGGCGGCCGCCTGGAGGGCCAATCGAGTCTTGCCCACGCCCCCGACGCCACACAGTGTCACGACCCTGGTCCCGTCGAGCGCCTTCGTTACGGCCACGAGTTCCTTCTTCCGGCCGATGAAGCCGGTGGCCTGAACGGCAAATTCCCGGGATAGCTGTCGAGGGAGCGCAGTGGAGGGAAGTCACCCGGCAACCTCGGATCGACGAGCTGAAACAGACGATCGGGTTCGGACAAGTCGCGCAACCTGTGCTCGCCCAAGTCCCTCAAACCGGCGCCACTCGGCTGGTGGGCAGAGATGAGTGAGCCGGTGACAGAGGAGCAGAGCATCTGCCCGCCGTGCGCCGCCGCCATCAGTCGAGCGGCGCGGTTCAACGCTGGGCCGAAGTAATCGCCGTCCCGCTCCGAGGCCTCGCCGGTGTGCAGGCCCATACGAACTCTGATCGTCACGCCATCGCGCCACTTCTCGGCGGCCAGTCCCAGCTGGCCCTCCACGGCCGCTGCCGCATCGCCCGCACGCTCGAAGGCAGCGGCGAACCCGTCGCCTCCGGTCGAGAACACGTTTCCCCCTTGGGCGTCGATGGCTCCCGACACCATGGCGTCGTGCCGCTCGAGGGCCTGGCGCATGGCCTCGGGGTGGTCCTCCCAAAGCTGCGTCGACCCCTCGATATCCGTGAAGAGGAAGGTGACGGTACCCGAAGGTCGCCCCACACGACCAGCATGACACGCGGGCGACGTGTATGAATGTGTGACTTGCGCTTTTGGAGCCTGAGGTCGGACTCGAACCGACGACCTACGCATTACGAGCTTGGTCGACGGAATCCGATTCGGTCCCGCTAAGTCCCACTCCGCCCGTTCCATCCTGGTCAGCCGGCACCTGAGTCGGCTCCCTGATACCCATTGGGACCGAGCGGGACGGGCTGGGACCCAATTGTTGGGGACCGTGTTGGGACAGGTGTTGGGACGACAACACGCTAGAAGGCCGGCCGAGAGGTGATATGTGGCGCGGAATTTCCTACTACGAGATCTTGGGTGTACCCCAAGGGGCGGCCGCTAGCGAGATCAAGGCGGCATACCGGCGCATGAGCCAGAAGGTCCCACCGGAGGTGGCAGGAGGGTCCCGGTCCTTAACGCTTCGACCTGTCTTCGCAATGCGGCCGCTTCCTCCGTCAACGCGGTGAGAGCAGACTTGAGCTGGCTTCAGCAGGATCTGGTGACACAGTCTCAGGCAGGGCACACGCCGCCAGCACGATTGCGCCAGAATCTTCCAGCTTCGATTGATACATGGCACTGTCGGCTCGAGCGATCAAGGCATCGGGTGACTCATTGGGACGATCGGTCCACGCCACGCCGACACTGGCGCTGAGCTGGATCTGGTCTGCCACAGACGGGGAGGGTGCTCGAAGCGATTCGCTAATGCGTCGCGCCACGAGAGCAGCCGCATCCGGTGACGGTGCAGTCGGGCACACCACCAAGAACTCGTCGCCTCCTATGCGCCCCAGGACATCACCTGTTCGGATCGCACTGCGGATCCGTTCGGCCGCGCTGAGCAGGGCCTGGTCACCCGCAGCATGACCCAGGCGATCGTTGACCTCTTTGAATCGGTCCAGGTCGACAAAAATTGCTGCAACTCCAACTCGTGCGCCGTAGTTGGCCCGCAGGGCGACGTCGAGCGATTCGAAGATGGCGGCATGATTCAGGCAGCCAGTCAGCGTGTCGATCGATGCCCGCCGTTCGAGTTCTCGGCGGAGATCGACACTCTCGGTGACGTCGCTCAACGTCCCGATGACGCCCGACACCGAGCCCGCGCCGTTGGTGAGGGGTCGCAGGCTCACCTCGCAGACCCTGGTACTGGCAAAGTCCGGGTGAGGCACGGCGACTCCAAATCGCAGCTCGAGTCCGTCGACTTCGCGACCTGTCAACGCTGCTTCGACTGCGGCGTTGAGTTGGCGACGGTCGTCATCGGCCACGGCGGAGAATTGGCTTGCCAGGTCGCTGACGGGAGGGGTTCCCAGTATGTGGTGCAGCCGCCCGTTGGTGAAGAGCAATCGTCGGTCCCGATCGACTTGAAACACGCCAACCGGCAGCGCATCTGTCAATCGTGCAATCAGCTCTTCCCGGGCTCGAAGCTCTTCTTCAAGGTCCAGCGAATCGGCCTCGGCAGGACGTATCACAGTGAAGATGCCGGGGTCTTCCGGATCATCGAGGCGATTCGTGTTGTGAGCCTCAATCCAGCACCATCCACCGTCCGCCGTTCGGAAGCGTCCTCGCCAAGTCTGCGTCGACCCAGGATCGTTCATCATTGAGAACCAGGCGCCCACTGCTCTGGCCAGGTCGTCGGGGTGGACCAGGGCCGTCGGAGGTGAGCCCAGAATCTGGTCAGGTCGCCAGCCCAAAATCTCGACGATCGATTCCTCGACCTCTGTGATCAGGGCGGCCTCGTTACGGACTAGACGACAAGTCGGTGTCCGCGACTCCACCTCAGTCCGTTGTTCCGCCACAGAGTTGTTACTCGGCCAATTTCGGCGAGGAATTGATAAGAAAAGGTCCTAACCTCACTCTTGGGCTCGGGCGATGGCCGTGGACGGGACCGCCGCCGGCTTGGGTCACGACCTGCCGATCGAAAAGGGGACGAATCGGGCCCAGGCACGGACGGGGATCGTTTCTTCTGGATGGTGGAGGAAGGAGCCTGAGGTCGGACTCGAACCGACGACCTGCGCATTACGAGGGAGGTCAGCCGAATCTCGCTCCGTCTCAATCTGTCCCGCAGCGTGTCAATTTCGCTGCTCATAGGTGTGGCGCGATTTTGAAGGTGAGACGCCTCGGGACCGGGCGGGACGGACTGGGACCCAATTGTTGGGATGAAGTTGGGATGGATTCGCTGTCTTTCCGCGGAGTATCCGCGGACTCAGCAGTGGAATTTTCACGTCTGTGGCGACGATGGCCACGGCCGTCCCAACAGTTTTGCGGCTGTCCCAACACCGACTTTGTTGAGGCTGGATGAGACCCGTTCTGACAACTCGGAACGACGAGGCTCGTCAAGGGCAAGCCGAAGGCTTAGGGAGGACACGGAGCGAAGCGGAGGCCCGCACCGACCCTTGACCAAGCCGGGCTGAACGCGAAGATCACAATGGGTCGGCCGGCCGCTGTGGCCGGCCTGGTTGCTTCTGAGATCCATTCCGGGTCGCTTGCCCCGGGAACGGGGGCCCCCGGATCCGCGGGCAACCGCAGTTAACCCGGTCCCCGAGAAGCTCGTTCGTGGGTCGCCCCTAACGGCACTTACATGGGTGATCCGCCACCTGGACTGAGCGTCCGGGGAGCCTTCTTCGGACGTAAGCCCGACAAGGAGGTGTGCGGTGGTGTGGTGTCCGTCGTTTCAGAGTCGTCTTCGCGCAGACGGTGAGCGCGAGTACCGGGTCGGCCACGAGCTGGTCGACGAGTTCTTGGAGTTCGCCTCCGGGCGGGCCAGGCCGGCCACGGTGCGGGCCTATGCCCATGACCTGAGCGTCTTCTTCGGGGTCATCGGCAAGGAGCCACAGGATGTGACCCCAAAGGACGTGCTGCGCTTCGTGACCGCCCAGCGGCGGCCGAGGAAGGGTGCTGAGAACGTGGTGCGGATCTCCGACGGCGAGTCGGGGATGTCGGCCTCGACCATCAAGCGGCGCCTGGCTGCGGTGTCGAGCCTCTATGGCTATCTCGTCATCCGAGGCGACGCCGGCGTGGCCACCAATCCGGTGCCACGGGGTCTGCCCACTCGTCGCAACCGTCACCGAGGTGAGCGCGGTGCACCGCTGGTCCGCGGGGTGCGGCGTCTGCCGCGCATCTTGAACCCCGACGAGGTCGAAGCGCTTATGACGGCGCTGCGCACCGATCGGGACCGGGCCATGGCCCAGGCCATGCTGCTCGGCGGCCTGCGGCGTGGCGAGGTGCTGGGGCTGCGACTCGAAGACCTTCGCCTCGGCGAGTGGCGGGTCTTCATCGCCGAGGGCAAGGGCGGCCATCAACGACTCGTGCCGATCTCTCCGACCTTCTTCGCCACGGTGGCGGACTACATGAACAAGGAGCGACCACCCGATGCCCCGACTGATCGGCTCTTTGTCTCGCTCAAAGGACAAAGGCGGGGCCAGCCGCTTTCGACCGAGGGGATCATCGAGATCTTCAGTGCAGCACGGAGACGGGCCGGACTCACCCATGGCACCTGCCACGAGCTCCGCCACACCTGCTTCACGAGATTGCGCGAGGGGGGCATGGCGATCGAAGCCGTCCAGGCCCAGGCCGGTCACCGCTCCATCGCGTCGACGAGGATCTACCTCCACCTCAGCATCGACTGGCTGGCCGAGGAGTACCGCAAGGCCATGGAAGCCCTCCACGCACCGGTGGAGGCGGCCCGATGAGCGTCCTCCCGAAGTCATCAGAGGCCCCCTCGCCGTGGTGGAGCACGATGGAGTTCCCCTGGGCCGAGACCGCCCGCCGGGCCCCGGTGATGGTGGCCACCATGGCCTCCTACCTGGATCAACTGGGTGTCTCGGCTCGTCCGACGACGGTCGGCGCTGCCGATCAGATACTGCGTCACTTCGCCGGCCAGGTCACTGAGTCCGACCCGACCTGCACCTCCATGAGCGGTGTCGAGCGCCGTCACATCGAAGCGCACAAGCTGTGGCTGGCCGCTCGGCCGGGCAAGGCCGGGAAGCCTCTCGCGGCGGTCACCATCCGCAATCGACTCGGAACGTTGCGCACTTTCTTCGAGCGGCTGCGGGATTGGGACTACGAAGACGCGCCGACCAAGACGCTGATCTTCCCCGGCGACTTCCCACAGGCCGACGAACCGCTCCCGAAGTTCCTCGACGACCCGACGATGGAGAAGTTCACCGCGGCACTGGCGAGTGACCCCGATCCTCGTCGACGGGTCATGGTCGAGATCCTGGCCCAGACCGGCATCCGGGTGGGCGAGCTCTCCGGGCTCGACGACAAGGCCGTGACCTTGCTCGGTGACACCTTCTCGTTGCGGATCCCCGTCGGCAAGCTGCACAACGACCGCTACGTGCCGATCGGGCCCGAACTGGTGAAGCTCATCACTGACTACCAGAAGATCCGTGGCCCGAGTCGCTCAGGGCGCTTGGTCGAACGAGACGATGGCCGACCCTTTGACCGTCGCACCGTTCATCGCTACGTCGAACGGGTGGCCAAGCGTGCCGGCGTCGGCCACGTCCATCCCCACCAGCTCCGCCACACGCTCGCCACCCGAATGATCAACAGGGGCATGAGCCTCGAGGCCATCGCCGTTTTGCTCGGTCACCGCTCCATGCGCATGACGCTGACCTATGCCCGCATCTCGGACCGGACCGTGGCCGAGGAGTACTTCCGGGTGACCCAGGCCGTCGAGGCCAGTTACGAGAGCGGCGAGCCGTTACCGGCCAGTGTCGAGGGCGCCAACATGCGCCGCATCGCCGCCGAGCACCGGCGGCTCTTGGGGAATGGTCACTGCACCCGACCGGCAGGGCTCGACTGCACCTTCGAGTCGGTCTGTGAGCGCTGTGGCTTCTTCGAGACCGGACCTCAGTTCCTCACCATCTTGCGCCGCCAGCGAGACGACGCCGTTGACCACGGCCAGGAAGACCGCGTGGAGCTACTCGACGGCTTCCTCAAGGAGATCGACGGAGAGGGCTGAGTGTGCTTCCATGGCCTCAGCCCAGGTCCAGTGGATCACCCATGTAATCGCACTTCGGGGACACCCTGATCCGGGTTGCTGAACAAGAGCAGATGCGCGCGCCAGGGACCTGACCGACCGTTCATAGGTGCCCCCTGGGTCTGGATGGCTACCTGTCAATGACGAAGATGGCGTACCGGGTTCGATTCCCGGCCGGGGGGCCACCCCGAGCGGCTGGTCGTCGGTGCCTCGTCAACATCAATGAGACGACCGGTCGCTGTGGGAACTGGGTATTCTGGTGTTCGTCATTGACGGGTAGTCAGAACGAGAGGGGTCCAAAAGGCCCCTCTCGTTCGCGTCGAAGATGACTCCGAACGCCGGGTCTGCGGCGGCTTCGGTGTTTGCTGGTCGGATCCTGTTCAATGCGGTTAGTTGCTAGTTTCCTGACATGGCCATGACGACGCGAATCTTGAGTGTCTCTATCCCTGTCACCGATCAAGATGCTGCCCTGAGGTTCTATGTCGACGTACTTGGTTGCGAGCTGCGCACCGACCTTGAGGTGTGGCCTGGTGCTCGGCTGGTCGAAGTAGTTCCGCCCGGCTCCGACATCGGGCTCGTGCTATTGCCACCCGATAGTGAGATCCCGATGGCGGTGCGCATGGGTACTAGCGATGCTGACACCGCCTACAGCCGACTTCGGGATGCGGAGGTGCAGATGCACAACGAGGAAGTGATCCACCTGGACGGATGGCCGCCGATGTTCTTCTTCGCTGATCCGGACGGCAATGGGTTGGTCTACCTGCAGGAGACTGACAGCTGAAGGGTGTCCCCGTTCGCCGGATTAGCGGGACAGTTCAACCTCTTGGAGGCCAACGGACAGACTTGCCCCATGAAGGATTCGTCAGACCGACACCGCCGCCTGCTGGAAGACTTGATCACCCTGTCTTCGTCCCCTGAGTCAATGGGAGATTTGGCCGCATATTTCGACTGGGACGGCGAGCCGGTCGTGGAGATGACCATCGCAGACATGGTCAGCGTTCTAGACCGATACCTAGGCAAGGAAGTCACCTCGCAACAACTTGAAGGCTGGGCCGAGGCCCTCGTGGGTCGGTCGGACATCGGTCTGCAACCCGGCGCAGAGGAACTGCTCAAACAACTGCTGTTCGAGATCAGCACGCCTGAGATCAACTTCGAGATCACGCCTTCGCAGGTCTCGGTGTGGCGACGCCAGCTTCTGGCCGAGCCTTAGAGTGCCCCACTACGCCGGGTAGTGGATCCACTTCGGTCTGGTGTGAAATCCTGTTTAGAACCCTTCCCGAGGCCGGAGGTGGGCAATGCTGGCAACTGCAGGCACCACCAGCGCAATCTTCGCTGGGTGTGATCACCTGATGTGGCCCCGCCGTGATCATCAGATTTGGCCCCACGTGGCTTTCGGCAATGGAGGGGTCCACCGGTTGATCGCCAGTGGGCTGGAGCCTGGGACCCATGGCGAAGAGGTCGAAGGTGGAACTGTTCGAGGAGATCCGCAAGGCGGCAGCCGGGAAGGACAGCCCGTCTGTTCGTGAGCTGTCCCGCACATTCGGGGTTCATCGCCGGATGGTGCGTCAGGCGTTGGATTCGGCGCTGCCACCACCCCGCAAGGTGACACCACGGCCGTCTCCGTCGCTCGGGCCCTGGAAAGACACCATCGACGGATGGCTAGCGGCCGACGAGTTGGTGTCAAAGAAGCAGCGGCACACGGCGCGGCGGGTCTTCCAGCGCCTGGTCGAGGAGCATGACGCCGAGGTGAGCGAGTCGACCGTGCGGCGCTACGTGGGATCGCGGAAGAAGACGCGCTCGTTGTCGCTGCCCGACGTGTGCATCCCCCAGACACATCTGCTGGGAGACGAAGCGGAGGTCGACTTCGGCCAGGTGCGCTTCTTGCTCGACGGCACGCTGATCGACGCCTGGATGTTCGTCATGCGGCTCTCGGCGAGCGGGAAGGGATTCCACCGCGTCTACTTCAACCAGGCCCAAGAGGTGTTCCTCGACGGTCACGTGAGAGCCTTCGCCCATTTCGACGGGGTGCCGAGGAGGATCCGCTATGACAACCTCAAGCCGGCGGTGGTGCGCGTCATGAAAGGCCGGGGCCGCATCGAGACGGAGCGGTTCATCGCCCTGCGCAGCCACTACGGCTTCGAGTCCTTCTTCTGCCTGCCCGGCGTCAAGGGAGCCCACGAGAAGGGCGGCGTCGAAGGCGAGGTCGGGCGGTTCCGTCGACGGCACATGGTCCCGGTTCCGAATGTCGGCTCCCTCGATGCGCTCAACGATCTGGTGGCCGCCGGTGACGAACGTGACGATCACCGACACATCGAAGCCAGGCGCATGACCGTCGCCCAGCACTTCGCCGCCGAGTCGCCCCTCCTTTCCGCCCTGCCCGACGATCCCTTCGACGTGGCCCTC
The DNA here is from genome assembly GCA_963807775.1 of uncultured Acidimicrobiaceae bacterium. GTDB lineage: Bacteria > Actinomycetota > Acidimicrobiia > Acidimicrobiales > RAAP-2 > Bog-473. The sequence goes on from CAWECY010000004.1 coordinate 61,197, forward strand.
GCCCTCAACTGCCGGGTCGACACCAAGAGTCGAATCTGTGTCCGCCAGTGCTTCTATTCAGTCCCGGTCCGCTATGCCGGTCGACGGATCGACGTCCGCCTCGGTGCTGATCGCATCAGCGCGCTCGACGGAGCTGGCGTTGTCGCCGTGCATCCTCGGGCCCAGGGCAAAGGGGCCGAGACGCTCGAGCTCGATCACTACCTCGAGGTCCTCTCCATCAAGCCCGGCGCCCTGGCCGGGGCCAGTGCCCTCGTGGCCGCCCGGCGCAGCGGCGCGTTCAGCGCGACCCACCAGCGATTCTGGGACCTGGCCCGCCGGGTCCACGGAGATGCGGCCGGGACTCGGGCCCTGATCACCGTCCTGCTCTTGCACCGCACCATGGCCCAAGAGGCCGTCATCTCGGGCATGGAGGGGGCCCTCGACGTCGGCTCGGTCGATCCCGAGATCGTTGCCGTCGAGGCCCGCCGCTCACTCGGGCGTGCGGCACCCGCACCGGTTGCGAGGGAGACACTGACGGTCTTCGACCGTCCGACGCCGACGCTGGGCGGTTATGACGAACTACTCGAGGTCGGGTGATGACCAAGATGACCGACACCGCAGCTGAAGCGGCCATCGGAGCGGCGACGAGAGACCTGCACCTGCCGACGGTGCGTAGCGAGTGCGTGCGCCTGGCCGAAATGGCACAGCGATCGCAATCGACCTATCTCGGCTACCTGGCCGAGATGCTCTCGGCCGAAGTCGATGACCGGGCCGAACGACGTCGGCAGCGCCGGGTCCATGAGGCCCGCTTCCCCCGGATCAAGCGCCTCGGCGACTTCGATCTGTCTGCTGCACCGAGCGTGAACGCCGCCACCGTCTCCATGCTCGCATCGGGGAGCTATCTCAGCGCCGGCGACCCGATCGTCTTGCTGGGTGACAGCGGGACCGGCAAGAGCCATTTGCTGATCGGCCTCGGAATGGCGGCCTGTGAGCAGGGCAAGGCGGTGCGCTACGTCACGTGCGCTGCACTGGTCAACGAACTGGCTGAAGCGGCCGACGAACGGCGGCTGTCCCGGCTGGTCGCTCGCTATGGACGGCTCGACCTGTTGTGCCTCGACGAACTCGGCTACGTCCAACTCGACGCCAAGGGAGCCGAACTGCTGTTCCAGATCCTGACAGAACGCGAAGAGAAGGCCTCGATCGCCACGGCCTCGAACCTCCCCTTCTCCGAATGGGGCCAGGTGATCGGCGATCCCCGCCTCGTGGCCGCCATCGTCGACCGGCTCACCTTCAACGCCCACATCATCGAGACCGGGACCGAGAGCTTCCGGCTGCGCTCGACCAAAGCCAAGCGGGCGAGCGCGACGAGGAGCTGACTCAGCGCACCCGTTGGAGGGCAGCGTTGACCATGGCCAGATCGAAGGCGTCGGGGTCGAAGTAGCGACCGATCCATCCCACGTAGTCGTCATGCTCCTCGTGATTGGGGTCAGTGATGGCCTCGAGGAACTCGCCATAGCCGCCGGTGCCCCCGCAGTCCTCGGGTGGACAGGCGCGCTGACCGTCGACACAGACGCCAAACTTCAAGATCAGCGGGACCGGTTCTATCGACTCGACGACGACCTCGTGGCGCCAGCAGTCCCCGAAGTCGTACTCATAGACGAACCGCATCCGGCCGGCAACAAGGTCGGCGAGGACGACCGACTCTTCGTCGATGTCGTCGTTGTCGTATTCCTGATGCGGCACCCCATAGCGACCTTCGCCGATCTCGAAGACATGCAGGTGATAGTCCTCCCAGCCCATCGCCGCCTGGAAGATCGAATGGAGCTTGGAGAGCTTGATCTCACCGGGCACCAGCAGCCGCCGCCAGATCGTCGGGGTGTACTCCATGAGCGAGAGGCGTAACTGGACGACGGTCTTGCTCGGTCTCCGTCGCTCCTGGACCGCCATCCCCGCAGATTAGGAGAGGGACGAAGCACCAGCTCAGGGGTGGGGCCAAATCTGATGATCACAGTGGGGCCAAATCAAGTTGACATTCCCACTTCGCGGTCGGGGTGCTCATAGCGGCTCTTGTCGCCTCCGCTTGGGGGTTCTTGAGACCACTCCGTTGGTGTCGCATTCGGGCTGCTGAAGGCGCTCAGTTCGGTCACCGGAACTGGTTCGGCCATGCCGCTCTCCGATCGTTTACGTTCGTGCACGCAAATACGACGATGCTGGGTAGCTCGCTGAGACCAGCCTCGCACACGCTCCCAAGGTGCCAAAGAGTGCAACCCGGTTCCCTCGATCGGGGACCGTGTGAAGGATGCTGTGCTCGAACGTGGTGGGGCACCCTTCAGACGTCTGAAGTAGCTCCCATCATCAGGCCGCCGGTGTAAGGGTACGTTTTCCGCCGCTGCGGCAGGCGAGAACTCAACCGTCTGACGGGACTCACAAGCGAGATCTTCGCTCGCACAGTTCAGCTACTCCTGTCGCGATCCGGGCACGAGCACAGGTGCGATTGAATTGCCCGGAACGATATCGCTGCAGCCGCTCTGGAAGGGCAGATCCTCGAACCGTTGGGACAAGAAGGCTTGGGACTGCACAAAAAATGGCGGGCCGGCCTGGGTGTGGATGAGTCCGTTGTAGATCTGGAACTCGACGGAGACACCTCGCCGGCAATAGGTGGACGCGAGCTCCTGGACGTCCTTTTCAACCATGACCCCGTCGCCGACGGAGTCAGAGAGGCCAACCCCAATGAACAGCGGGCCTCGCGGGGTGCCCGTCCGGCTCATGATGAGGTGGTTGAGGATGCGGACGAAGAGCGGCACCTTTGCGAATTCCCGGTACTGGGGCTTGAACAGCTGCTCAATCGTAAGAGCGGTGAAGTCACCGGGACACTGGGTCTGATCGGCGTTGATTGCGACCACGCCCCGGGGCGTGAGGTAGTTGTCGAGGTCGTGGAGGTCGAAGCCCCGGAACAGGCCGACCGCGAGGGCCCCGATGACCCAGGTCCAGCTCGAGCCCGCGTGGTCAACGTATGCCAGGTTGTGAAAGAGATCGACCGGGATGCCGCCTTCGGCCACGCCCACGATGTCGAGGTCAGGGGCATAGCGGGGCGCCAATTCGGAGGCGAACTCCGTGGCGATGGAACCGCCCGAATAGCCGATCATCCCCACCGGCGTGGAAGCCTCACGCACACCGAGCCATTTCTCGGCCGCCCGGATGCCATCGAGGGTCTCGTAGCCGCTTTGTTGGCCGGCCCCATAGGCGAGATCCTCTCCTTCGTAGTCCGCAGTGACGACGCTGTAGCCGGCATCGACGTACTGCAGGGCAACGGGGACAGAGCTCGTCTCGTGCAGCGCGAGCAGCTGGAGGGTGTAGCTGGGGTCGCATTGCGCGCCAAGACCGTCGTAGGGCTCCTGGTAAGAGACCAGTCGAGTGGTATCCGACGTCGCTTTGTTCAGCGGCTGGAGAACTGTCGCAACCGAGACCGTTCTGCGACCTAGCTCGTCGGTGGTGACGTAGAGAAGCTGGGTCGCCCGCGCCGAAGACGGGGCGCTGGCTCTGGTGACGGCAACGGGGCGGGTTCGCAGCACCGTGCCCGGCGCGTCGTGAATGAGCGATCCGTTCCAGCGGTAGAACGGATCGGCCGTGGGCAACCGTGGGCCCGACGCCGCGCTCGTTGCTGGGACCAGTCCAGCTACCAAGCTGGCAGCGAGAACGACGCCCACGGTGCCGACGACGACACGGCCGAGGCCGGCGCGGGCCATGAAATTATTTCTCGCGATCTGTCATCGCCATGCCTCCAGCAGGTCACGCAGCCCGCGCCGCTCCGGGACCCGCTCACCAAGGTTCGGAGAGCTTTGCACGTTGATATCCGGCCTGTGAGCGGGTCCGACCGCAAGTTCCTTCCGCCGAAGGGTAAGTTCCCCGGGGGTCGTTGGTGCTACCACGCACTTCTCTGACGTACTGCCCTCCTTGGAGGCCGACCATCGACTAGTAAAACTTGGCAGAGGAGGGCATCTTGGGCGCTGTCTTGCTGGTATTCCGTGCTGAGCTGCGCCGTCGGTGGCGATCGTGGCTGATCCTGGTCGTCCTCATCGCCGTCGTGGGAGGGCTGGCCCTCGCCGCTGCGGCGGCCGGGCGTCGTACTGCCTCGGCCTTCCCTCGCTTCGTCGCCACTCACGGTTATGACGTCTACATTTTCAATAACAAGCCCTTGCCCGGTCTGATCCGGCTCCCCGGTGTGGCCTCGGTCACCACCGTCGTCATTCCCGGGTACGGGCAACCGACGTGCGCCTGTGACCATGTCATCAACTCCTCGGACTTTTACGTCAACGAGCTGACGCCGGCGGGATTGGACCGAGTGGTGAAGTTGGTCAGTGGCCGCATGCCTGACCCGTCGGCGCCGGACGAAGTGCTGGCCTCCTTCACCCTCCAGCAGGATTACGGAATACATGTCGGTTCGTCCATACACGTCCCGTTCTATGCACCGTCGCAACGGGCAGCGCTCAACAGCAACGGCCAAGTGGCACCGACCGGGCCGACTCTGACGTTGCACGTCGTGGGCATAGAAGCGGCCGAGTTCGAGTTTCCGTCCGGCACAGGACCTGAGTACGACCTGTTCACGACACCGGCCTTTGCCCGTGCCGTGAACCACCGGACGCTGGAAGCCTCGGTGTACCTCGTCCGGCTCCAACACGGGACGGCCGACCTCCCCCGATTCGCGGCCGCAATGACTCCCCTCCACGTCATCTATGTGTCGAACCAGGACGCATCCGCTCAGGCAGTGGCGGAGTCGATCCACCCCCAGGCCGTGGGATGGTGGATCCTCGCGGCATTGGCCGCACTAGCTGGACTGGCGGTCGTCGGGCAGGGACTGGGCCGCCAGAGCATCGTAGAGAGCGAGGAGTACCCAAAGCTGGTGGCCCTGGGGCTGCCGCGCCGACAGCTCATCGTGTTAGGTACGACACGAAATCTCTTGGTGGCACTGGCAGGAGCGGCCGGCGCCGTCATAGTCGCCTACGCCCTGTCACCGCTTGCTCCGGTCGGCGAAGCGCGCCTGGCCGAGCCGTCGCCCGGATTGGCCTTCGATCCCCTCGTCTTCCTGTTTGGCGCGCTGGCCACCGTGGTCCTGGTTGTCGCCCTCGGCCTGTGGCCCTCGATACGCGCCTCACGCATCCAAGTCGGGGGTAGCCCGTACAGCCAATTCCGTCGGTCGTCGATCGTGGCCCATCTGGCCGCCGCCGGCGCTCCTCCGAGCGCGGTCATCGGCATCCGTCACGCACTCGAGCGGGGGCGGGGTGCCGCTTCCATCCCGGTGGGAACCGCACTTTTCGGCACCGTCATCGCAGTCACGGCCCTTTGCGCCACCGCCGTCTTCGGCGCCAGCCTTTCGCACCTCACGGCCACGCCCGCGCTCTACGGTCAGGACTACCAGATCACCTTTTCGAGCAACCAGGGCAATCCGACCACAGAGCTCGCCCAAGTGCAGCGCGATCATGCCGTCACCGGGATCATGGTCGGCACAAGGGATGAGGTGTCGATCAACGGGATAAGCGTCCTAACCGTGGCGGGCAAGGCCGTCCGTGGTCCACTGCTGATTTCGACGGTCGATGGTCGCGCCCCTTCGGGTGACGGCGAAATCTCTCTCGGCAATACGACGCTCCATCAGGTAGGCGCCCACGTGGGTTCGAACGTACGAGTGACCTTGCAGGTGCCCACGGGCGGTACGACGACCGCTTCGTTTCGTGTCGTCGGAACGGCGTCGTTTCCCAGCGACTTCGGGCTCGGGGGTCTGGGTACGGGGGCGGCGTTCACCTTCGCCGGCTACCTGCACGCCCTCTGTCCGCCCGGGCCGGCGCAGACGTCGTGTTTGAGCGCCTACCGCGCCAATGAACAGTTCGTCGTCGTCGTGAACACGGCTCCTGGTGCGGCAGGACGGGCCGACATCGCCCACTACGTCCGCTCCTACCCGGGCATCGCCCAGTTGCCCGACACACCGGTCTCGCTCGTCAACTTCGGGGAAGCGGTGAACTTCCCGCTTATCCTCGGCTTCGTACTGGCGCTTTTCGGCGCAGCAACGCTCCTGCACCTCCTTGTGGTCAGCGTTGCTCGACGTCGGCACGAGATCGGACTCTTGAAGGCGCTCGGGTTCGTCAAGGGTCAAGTTGGCGCCACGGTGTGCTGGCAGGCGAGCACGGTTGCCCTGGTGGGGATCATTGTGGGCATCCCGTTGGGCGTGGCCGTAGGGCAGGCCGCGTGGCGGGCCTTCGCAACCAATCTCGGTGCCGTACCCGTACCCGTTGTGCCGGTCGAGATAATGGCCGCGCTCGGGGTGGGAGTGCTTGTGGTGGCCAATCTGCTTGCCGTGGCGCCGGCAGTGGTGGCGGCCCGATCGAAGACCACGGCGCAACTCCTCCGTGCGCTGTAGGCCGGCAAATCCGCGAACGAACTCCAACCTGTCGGAGCGTCCCCTGCGCGCCGAAAGGTGTCACCCAGTCCCGGCCTACGGGGCATCCCAGACCACCGGAGGCTGCCCAGCATTGCGGCCGATGTCTTCGCGGTTCGATAACTCTTAGTTGGTTCTCGCCAGCCATCAGACTGACGAAGGCAATCGCTGCGTAGACGTTTTTCTGCCGCCCCGATGGAAGCTATGGCTTCGAGGAGTTCCGTAGAGATCCCGAGGACATGGGTGCGTGGACTCGGTCGGCTACTTCTCGGGCCGTGAATACCCAACCGAGGGTGCGGTTCTTATGGCAGCCAGGAACGGCGTGTCCTCGTTCGGGCCGCTCTGGATCGTTGAAGCCGACCCGATCCCGGCGGTGGGAAGCACGCCCTCCCGTTCGATAGTGGGCCTCGGGTGACGACAGACCTCTTGGCTTAGCGCTTCGGCAAAGTGGGCACAGCTCGCATCGAGGCGGTAGGTCTCAGTTCCACACCGCCGCGTAGAGGCAGGAGGCAGCGAAGACGGTGACTCCAGCCCACACCAGCATCCAGCCCTTGTTGCCCAGCGTCTCCATCGTTCCGTTCTTCCTTTCCAGGGGTGCCAAATCGCCCGCTTGTGCGTGCATTCACAAGATATCCTCGTGCGGCAGGTGCTTGCAAAAGTACGCGTCAGGCGAAACGCCCTGGTGGCAGGCCTCCAGGTCCCTCGCCGGCTCCAGTGTGCTGAGACATAGGTGGTGATGACCTTGTGCGACCCTCGTACCCGCCGGCACGGGCCTAGGCGGGTCAGGCTTCGTCCCATGGTCAGGCGGATCCCCCACCCTGAGCATCCGGCTGGGCCCACGGAGCCGGACTTCCCTGGCTCTTAAGACCTGCTGGCCCGTCCATCACTTGCCTGCAAAGTCGCCCATGTGTCTAAGTACGTGTTTCATAACCGCCTCCGCCGGCTCTTGTCGGCCCATGGCCGTGGACCGGGTGGCCGTGCCAAGCGGTTGAGCATCAGTCCGATCATCGCCCACTTGACGAAGGCCTCATGAGTTTCGGGGAACCGCTCGTAGTCGCGCACCAAGCGGCGCCATCGCACGAGCCAGGCGAAGGTCCGCTCCACCACCCAGCGCCTGGGCAACACCGCGAAGCCACGTTGGCCGGCTGGCTTGGAGACCACCTCGACGCTGAGCTTCCAGTACCGCTTCGCCTTGGCCACGAGCTTTCCGGCGTAGCCGCCGTCGGCGAAGACGTGGCGCAGCGAAGGAACGAGCTTGTGGACGCGCTTGAAGATCTCGGCGCCTCCGTCGCGGTCTTGGACCGACGCCGCGGTGACCATCACCACGAGCAGGAGCCCGAGCGTGTCGGTGACGATGTGGCGCTTTCTCCCTTGCACTTTCTTGCCTGCGTCATAGCCGCGGGTCTCGGCCCCCACGGTGTCGGCCCCACGCAGCGATTGCGAGTCGACGATGCCAGCGCTCGGGGCGACCGTTGCGAGTCCCGCCGGCTCTCTTCTTCGACCTCGTGCGTACCTCGTCGCGCAATGCGTCGTGCACCACGTCGACGGTCCCGTCGTCACGCCAGGCGGCGAAATAGCGGTAGACCGTCTGCCATGGCGGGAAGTCCGTGGGCAGCATGCGCCACGAGCAGCCGCTGCGCGTCACGTACAAGATGGCGTTGACGATCTCGCGCTTGGAGTGCTCGAGCGGACGGCCTCCCGGTCCCTTCCCCTTCACCTGGGGCAGCAGGGGCTCCACCATCGCCCACTGGCGATCGGTCAGATCACTCGGGTACCGGCGCTTCGCCGCCACAACGACAAGTGCACCACGTCACCGCACAGATCGCGAGTACCGCGCCAGTGCATTCGCGCTGGTCACGCGCGAGTTTCGAAACTTCTTCCCGCGCTATGGCAGAACGGAAGCCATCGAACGAACTCGACCGACCTATGAGTTATGAAACACGTACTAAGAATCGATGGCTCCTCGTGGTGGGGCTCTCAGCACTCACAATTCTCATCTCGACTCTTTGCCTCTTGCGGATAGTCCCAGCAATTGTCTTCGTCGGGCTCGATGCCGTGGCCTGTGTGATGGGTCTGGTGGGTGGAGCCTGGTACCTGGCCATGGTTCGCCCTTGGATCGCAGAGCAAATCCGATTCGCTAGACGGAGAGCTGAAGCGAGTTAGTCATCAGACTGCCCGAGTTCGCCGGGACTGGGTGCGGAGAGGCGGCAAGAGTCGGGAACGGCTGAATAGTCCTATAGGCCCACGATTCATCTGCCCGGCGCAGGGGGCGACTACAACGAACGCTTCCACGGCGGCCCCAGACACGCTCGGGGAGCAGCGAAATAACCTATGGCTTATGGCACCTTCCGGCTCGTCTGAGACGCCCCCTGGGGGTGCTTCGCCAGAGGAGATGGCCCTCCGGGGCTTCCCACCCGACGCTGGCGCATACGCCGATGGCGTGTCCTATTTCCAAGATGGCCTAGCGGCCGTCATGGTGAGCTTCCCTGGTAACCGTCCGAGCCTCAAGCAGCTCGTTCGTTGTCATGGAGACAAGGACTGGCGCCCTGCGCATCCCCAGGAGTGGCCACCGATCGATTTGAATGCCAATCGGGACCTCGCAGAGCAGCTCTTGGGCAAGACTCTCGGGCCGGCCAGGGTCATTGAAGCGAGAGGGTCACGAGGTACGAGTGCAGACGGCACCGACATGTACATCGTGGAGCTAAAGCTGCAAGTCGTCCCCCCGTTTCCGGCAAATCTGAAGCTTCTGAAGGAATGTCAGGCGTGGTATCAGATCCATTCGGGCGTCAAGGTGTTGATGCGAACGCACTCCAGGGCGGCACCTTCCGAAGATTAAATACGCCCCGAATCCCGACATTCAACGAAGGACTTGGGTCGCCCCGAACGCCGGTCTCGTGACACCCCCTCGCGGTTCTACGGCCGATATTGCTGCATCTCGCGAGCGGCGACCGCTCCCGATCTCCAGCACGCGGACAATCCCTGTAAGCGGATCGATCTGCGCACTTCCGGGATAACTGCGACCTTGAGTCTATGGTTTCGTCCATCTCAGCACGGTGCCCGTCCCGGCGCGTCTGGGGGCGCTTCCCGCCGCGGTGTCCGCCCGCAGCCGTTTGAGCCCCGCGCTCAATTCTGCTGGGTGATCGCGTTGCATCCGTTCGAAGAAGCTGGTCGCCGCATGCTCTCCAGCGGCGACTACCCGCTCGGGATCGGCCGATAGGGCCGCCAGCGAGCCGTCTGCCAGGTCGTGGAACTCGAAGTCGACGAGCTCGGCGCCTGGCAGCTCCTCGAGCAACGCCGAACGTGACGGATGGGTGGCTTTCATCCAGGGTCGGCTGCAGGGGAAGTAGTCGAGCACCCACAGGCTGTCGGCGTCCTCGCCGGTGAAGCCAACCAGGGCGAGGTGCCCACCGGGCCTGAGGATGCGTCTGGCCTCGGCCAGCGCCGCGGCCTGGTCGCCCACATGGTGCAGCATCGAGACCATCGTCACAGCGCCGAATCGGGCCTCCCCTAGGGGCAGGTGTACGGCATCAGCCTGGACGGCGAGAAGGCGCTTTGCGACTGCTCGGGCGAGCATGTGTGGCGAGCGGTCGACGACGACCGGCTCCCATCCGCGTCCTTTGAGGGCGAGTGCGTAGTTGCCGGTGCCGCCCCCAACGTCGGCCAGCCATCGGCCGGGCGCGCCGAGGAGGGCAGTGCAGAGCGGACTGAGCACCGACGGACTCGCCGATCGCGTGGTGTCGTAGTGCTGGGCTTGGCGAGAGTAATCGGACAGCAGTCCCATCGAGCAGAGCTTGTCACCTCACGGGGTCGAGGCCCACGGAACCGCAACCTGCGATCACCAGCTGGGCGATGCCTCCTCCCTCTAACGGAGATCCGATCGGGGTTCGGCGTCTGGATGTCACCGGCCGTTCGCCAGGCCAGAGGACGACGATCCGGTGCGCCTGGTGTCCGGCGGGTCGCATCCCGCGGATCGCGATCACCGCAAGCCGATCCTCTTGGGGGCGTTGAGAGTTGCGTGGCGGGTCCAACTGCTAACGCCGCGCTAACCCACCCACTCCGAATCAGGCACAACGGGGCTAGGGGGTTCAGGCGGCGGGCGTCCGGTATCCGGCATGTCGGGCGGTCGGACTTGGCTTGTAAACCGACCGATCGGTATGTTTTACTATTGCTGATGCCAACGAGCACTACGGGGGCCCGTCAACAGCGCGCCGAGCGAACGCGTTCGCTCATTATCGACACCGCAGCCCGGGCTTTTGCCGAGAATGGCTTCGACGGCGTCTCCCTCAACGATCTCATCCTCGCCAGTGGGATGAGCAAAGGCGCGTTCTACTTCCACTTCTCGAACAAGGAGGAAGTCGCCCTCGCCGCCTTCCGGGCCAAGCAGCAGGAGCTGATCGCTCGACTCGGGGCAGATGCGGAACCGGGTGCTTCCGCGAGCGACGAGCTGCGTAGTGCCTTGCGACGCCGAGCGCGGCTGATCTCCGACGACCCCACCATGCACTGTGTCGTCCGCCTGGGAGCCGACCTGAGCGTCCGTTCCGGCCCCGGCTCGGAGTACGCGTCGTTCCAGGCGCTCGGAGTGCAGTCCATCGCCGACCTGATCGAGCGTGGGGTTCGCTCGGGAGAGTTCGCGCGCGTCTCGATCCCCTCTCCACGGCTCGGGCGATCTTTGCCTGGATCGTCGGAATCGACTCACTGTCGCTCCTGGACTCGGGCGGTAAGGACCTTTGGGAACGAACCGAGGAGGTTTTGGCCCTGATGATGCCGACGCTCGCCGCCCGACATCCCACCCATCCGGCGAAGAAGGCCCGCTCCGCTGCAAGTCGAAACAAGACACCGAACGCCAGGAACACCAGAGCGAGGTAACGATGAACACGAAGACCGATCTCACCGTCGGGGGCGACAAGCTGCCGCCGCTCATCCCCAGAACCATGAACAGGCTGACCGCACCCAAGAGTGGGCCCGCAGCAATGTTGCGACTCCACAGATGGATCTATGCCCGAAGTGATGGCCGGGTCGGTGCAGGCATGATCGGGGCGTGGACCCTCCTCTTGCGCACCGTCGGACGCAGAACGGGCCAGCCCCGGTTGACGGCTCTGGTATTCGCGCGGGACGGGGAAAAGATCATTGTGGCCGCCTCGAACGACGGAAAGGATCACGCACCGGCCTGGTTCCACAACTTGTGCGCCAGACCGGAAGTCGAAGTCCAGGTGGGTCGCAGGCGGTTCCCTGGAAGGGCCACGGTCATCGACTCGACGGATCCCGACTATCCACGGCTCTGGGAACTCATGAACGGGACCAACAACAGGCGGTATGACGCGTATCAAGCGAAAACGTCTCGGCCGATCCCTCTGGTGGCCATTGTTGCAAGCCCGAGGCAACCGACCCCATAGGCCATCCGCAACTTGCCAATACCGGTCGGGTGCGCGAAGGCTGCCCCAGTTCGCCGGATCTGGCGTGTCTATGAGATCACTCTGCCAATCCCGGCACCTCTACTGGGATGAGATCAATGGGGTGGTCGATGCCACGAAGTGTGTGCTGCTCTGCGGCACCAGGTGTGAACTCAGAACCGGCCAACGAGGGCGCGACTTCACGAGACACGACGAGGTGGCCCGGCCGAGCAAACTTCACGGCGCGTGCGACGAGGTTGACGAGCGTCCCGAAATAGTCGCCTCCACGCGCGTAGACCGGTCCGTAACCTACGGCTCCACGTGCCCGCGGCAGATCGGGGTCTGCGTCTGCGAAGGCACAGATGTCACCCGCTGCTTCGACGGCGGGGCGTGGATCCGTAGCCACCAGCATGGCCTCGTCGCCGATCAGCTTCACCAGCCGGACTCCTCTGGCCGAAGCCGATGACCAGGCCGCGTCCTCGAATCTCGACAGCGCGGCAGAGTGGCGGGCGCGGGGAACCTGCTCGGTCCACCGTGTCGAGTCGGTGAGGTCAACGAAGGCAATCGCGACGCGGGATACCTCGGCTTCGTGCTCTGCACGTCCACGACGCGCCGAAAGAAGAAGGTGCTCGCGAAAGACATGACGCCATGCCTTCGGAGTGCGCGTAATCATCTCATTGGTCATGGCTTCGAGAAGCTGGAGGGTGTCGAGGGGCGGTAAATCCATCTCGCGCAGCAACGGCGTCGCATCGTTCAGGGCGATCGCGGTGGCCGCGGCGGCCACGGTGGCAGCTGAGGCGGCGACTACCCGAAACCACGCGCGGGTCACCTCGTCTCCGACCAACGAAGCCGCGACCCGGTAGGACTCAAGGCCGTAGATCGTCCATTCGGGTAGGAGATTGCCGCGAGCGGGGAGGCCGACAAGAAGGCGGTAGCGTTCGACGTCCTCGACCGAGACGCCAGCGGTCGAGGCGATGTCCTCGATGGGTATCCATTCGATATCCCGGCGCCGAACGAGGTCTCCTGCCAGGGTCAGGAGCGCATCGTTGTCCATAACGCGGTCGATCTCTTCCTCGCTCGCCCCAGCGGCCAACAGGTGCTCACGCACGCCCTCGGGCAGCTCGTTGCCAGGCACATCACAAGGTCTATCTCGAATGTCGAAATGCTGCCCGGGCGTATCCCACGACGCCGGGAAGGTGGGCTGGCGTTAGAAGATGCTCCCCGTGATGACCACCGTGACCCCCCAGGTGATTACTGAGACGACTGCGAACACGAGTAGGGGAACCAGAAGGAAGGCAGCAGCTCGACGGAAGGTCGCAGCGCTCAGCCCGCTCTTTGGTTGGCTCTCAGCAGCAGCCGAGATCGACAAGGCAAAGACAACCACCAGGCCGAAAACAACGAGACTCAGTAGCAGGCCCAGAACCCAGTAGTGGCGCTCAAAAGCTGGAACGAGAGCAGATGCCAAGAATGTGATCGTGAGTAGCAGCAGGATGCCGTCAGCGATTCCGACGACAACGGAGCCCCCATTCAAGGCTAAAGATCGAGCACTGAGTGGCATGCCCTTCATTATCGGCCTCTCGGACCCAATTGGGTAAGTGCCCCGTGCAACCTGCCCCCGATCGACGGTGTCACAAGGCGGCATAAGAGGGCCGGGCCGTGGGAGCAAAGGAGATACCGATTCGGTACCTGGCACTATGGGGACCAGGGAGGCAAATGCCTTGAGTTTCGAGAAGACACTCGTCACGTCACGCTTGGAGGTGCGCCCGCCCCAGGAGCTCGACCGCGCACGGTTCGTAGAACTTTTCTGCAATGACGACTTCATGATCTTCTCCGGCCAAGCTCGGACTGAGGAGGCGGCCCACGGGCGTTTCGATCACATGCTCGCAATGTGCGAGGTCGTTTCGTTCGCGAAGCGGCCGATCATTGAGCGAGCCTCGGGCCTAGTCGTCGGCTATACGGGCGTCGATTACTTCACCTTCGAAGGCGAGGAACGTCTGGAGTGGGGGTACCGGCTGGTGCCTGAGTCGCGAGGATTGGGGTACGCGACCGAAGCCAGCCAAGCGTTACTTGGCCACGCTCGCGAGACGTTTTCTGGCGAGCTACTTGCAATAATCGACCCCGCCAACCATGCCTCCCAAAACGTCTGTCGGAAGCTTGGCTTTGCCCTCCTGAAGCAAGCACCTGTGGGCAATGGGAGCATTGCGAACTTCTACACCTTGGCCATCGGCGATACAGGCGCGATAGGTGTCGGAGCTCCGACTTCAAGTTAAGAATTGAGGAAGAGGTGACTGCCTCAGTTCGCCGGCTTGGGGTGACACTCCTCAATCGGGCCGCCACCCGTACGGCCCGATTGCCCATCCTCGCCGTTTCCGCCGATTCGACTCTCGAATTAGGAGGACGAGGCCCACGACCGCCACTGGGTAAACCCACGCCGGTGAGGGTACGGTGACGCCGTACTTAGCGATATCGACGGTTAGGCCGGAGGGGACATGAAACCGCGAATTGCCATCATCGGCGGCGGGAGCGCCCACTGGACGCCCCGCCTGCTCTTGGACTTCGTCAACACACCATCGCTGGCTGAGAGTCAGGTCGTGTTGATGGACACCGCTCCCGAGAGCCTGCCGCCGGTACAACAGTTGGCCGACCACATCGCCGCGCTTGCGAAGGGCGGTCTGCGGGCGACTGCCACGACGGAGCTCGAGGCTGCGCTCGACGGCGCCCAATTTGTGATCACCGGGCTCTCTGTCGGTGGTTTCGAAGCGATGCGCTACGACCTAGAGATACCCGACCGCTACGGCCTGCCCCAACCCGTGGGCGACAGCGTGGGTCCCGGAGGCATATCGCGCGCTTTGCGGAGCGTGCCTGTGACCGTTGGCATCGCCCGGGCCATGGAGCGCCGCTGCCCCGACGCCCTGCTGGTAAACGTCAGCAACCCGCTCACCGCGCTGTGCCGCGCAGTGACCCGTGAGACGACGGTGTCGACAGTCGGGTTGTGCAACGAGCTCGTGGGTCTGACCTGGGCGATGAGCCTGCTCTTCGATGTTGGGATGCACGAGGTGGACCCGGTGGTCGGCGGCGTTAACCATCTCCCACTGGTCACTGCCCTCAACATTGGCGGTTCCGACGGCTTCACGATGCTGCGGTCCATAATGGACCAGCCCGTCACGGCTCTCGACGACCCTATTTGGATGGAGCCCCCTGCCGGTAGCCACTGGCGCAAGGTGTCGACCGGGGAAAAATGGACGAAGGGCGACGTTGTGGCCAACAACCGGCTGAAGCTCGAGCTCTTTCGACGGTTCGGGGTCCTCCCGGGATCCTCGGACACACACGTCGCTGAATTCTTCCCCTGGTTCGTCACAGAGGCGAGTGGCTTCGGTGACGATTGGTGTGTCCACCACTACGGCATCGATGGTCATCGGGCAGACAAGGAGGCGGACGAGGCTGACCTGGCCGCACTCCTTGCATCGCCAGAGCTTCCGCGATGGGGCTCGGGCGAGCTCGTCTCCCCCCTTCTACATGCGATCGTCTCCGGCGATGAGCGACACCTCCCGGTGAACATCCCGAATACCGGTCAGGTCGTCGGCCTGGATCACGGGCCCGTGCTCGAGTGCATCGGTGTGGCAAATGCATCAGGAATTACACCGCGTGACCATGTCCAGGTGGAATCCGTCCTCGGCGAGTGCCTGCGACGGATCGTGTACTCGCAAGAGCTGACGGTCGAAGCTGCCCTCACAGGCGACCGGACTCTTGTGCTCGAGGCCATGCTCACTGACCAGATGGCCGGTCGACTGCCGTACGAGCACATCGTTGCTATCACCGACGAGTTGCTGGCGGCAACCGCTCCGTGGCTGGACCAGTTCGCAAACTGACCCACGGGCGACCGAGCTTGAAGAACAGATCCCATATCGCCGAGACGAGGGCCCTACGCGGCCGTCTGTACCGCTACCCAACTCCGCCTCTCGATTGTCCCGTGATCTCAACGAGCCATCACGGTTGAGACTTCCCCACGTCGCCGGGACAGTGGGACAGTGGGACGGTCCGGCACCTATGGGGTGGACGCGGGACGTTGCAAGCTGACTCAGGTGGGACAAAACTGGAGTGTGCCCGAAAACCGATTCGTCGGCGAGATCGCCAGAACCTATGACCAACCTGGGACGGGGATGTTCGCCGACGGCGTTGTTGAAGCGACCGTCGACTGTCTGGTCGAGTTGACCGACGGCGGGGCGGCGATGGAGTTCGCTATTGGGACTGGCCGGGTCGCTATTCCTTTGGCTGCCCGGGGTGTTCCGGTCGCCGGGATCGAGTTGTCCGCAGACATGCTCGACGTACTGCGGTCGAAACCCGAAGCCAACAGTATTACGGCCGTCGAAGGCGACATGGCCGTGACATTCGTGGAGGGCGAGTTCTCCCTTGTGTACCTGGTCTTCAACACGATCCAGAACCTGACGACGCAGGACGAACAAGTGGCCTGTTTCGAAAATGCTGCCCGGCACCTTCGCCCCGGTGGCCGCTTTGTAATCGAGACCAGCGTGCCCGGTCTTCGCCAGCTGCCACCCGGCAACTCCGGTGTCGCGTTTGCATTGACAGAGGACTACATCGGCATCGACGACTTCATTGACCGCACGCACAAGCAGATCTCCCGTTCGCGGCACTTCAACCGACTTCCTGATGGCAGCTTCAGCGAATTCACGGCACCGTTCCGATATGTGTGGCCGGCTGAGTTGGACTTGATGGCTCGGATCGCGGGAATGACGCTGGAACATCGATGGTTCTGGTGGGATCGCTCGCCGTTCACAGGTGAAAGCCCTTGGCATGTCAGCGTGTGGCGTCTGCCGCCGACTTAGACGCACGCAGACTGGATCACCGGGCTCCGGCAAGTCGTGGGGACCAGCGTGCCCCCGTTCATTGCCGGCGCCGGAACGGTGGGACAGTCAGGCACAACGGGATATACCGTGAAACTGTGGATCTTCCAGAGCTTTTGGTCACTGATACTGCCGAGTGGCGGACCTGGTTGAGGGGCCACCACTCCAAGTCACACGGCGTGTGGCTCGTCCTAGCCAAGAAGGGCACGACACATCCGACAACGCTCTCCTACGACGAGGCACTCGACGAGGCGATCTGCTTTGGTTGGATCGATGGGCAGCTCGGGCGTCGTGACAACGCAACGTTCCGGCGACGATTCACACCCCGAAACGCTCGGAGCCCTTGGTCTCAACGGAACGTCGCCATCGCCGAGAGGTTGAGCGCCTCCGGCCGAATGCATCGGTCAGGGGAAGACGAGGTTCGGCAGGCCAAAGCGGATGGTCGGTGGAATACTGCCTACGCCGGACAAGCGAGCGTGGAGGTTCCAGGGGATTTGGCGGACGCCCTGACTGCCAATCCTCGTGCTCAGGCAAGGTTTCAGACGCTCACAAGTGCGAATCGGTACTCCATCCTCTATCGGATCGGAAACGCAAAGAAGGTGGAGACCCGAGCCAGGCGTATCGAGCAGTTTGTGGAGATGCTGGCCCGAGGCGAGACCATCCACCCGCAAGGTCCACGATCACCTCGTTAGTTGGTCGGCGTCAGCGAATAGGTGCCCCAGTTCGCCGGGAAGATGCTGCTATTCCAAGTCCCGAAGAGTGGCGAGTCTGACGTCATCTGGAGCCTGAGACGCTGTGACCGCGGTTTACACCGCCAGGGCGATCAGCTCATCGACGGCTGCGACGGCCTCTGACGTTGTCAACTGCCGAAGGGCTGGTCGATCCGACGGTGGTCTGATGTCCCTTGCTGCTCCTCGTCCGCCCGTTCGGCACTCTGAACCGCGGCTTCCGCAAGGAGCCGATCATGCAACGAGACCTTCGAGCAGCTCGACCAGCGAAGTCATAGACCCCACTTCTACAGTGCCGCCTTCGACAACCGGAGTTGACGTGATGGATCCACGGTGCACCCGGAACAACCCTTCTATCTGGGGCGGGACATCCGAGGATGCGACATCGTGTCCTGGGCGATTCAGCCAGATAGCCGTGATACGCGCCCTGTGGGCACCGGCGACGTCTGTGGCCAGACTGTCCCCGACGCACCAGGCATCCCTTGGATCCACCCCCAGTTCGTCGAGGGCCAACTGAAAGATCGCCGGATCGGGCTTGGCCACCCCATGCTCCCCGGAGATGACGACGGCCCTGACCAGCTTGCCCACTCCGAGGGCGTTGAACTTGTCGCGCTGCAGATCCGATGGTCCATTGGTGACCACGGCGAGTCGCACACCGCTCGCTACCGCGTGCTCTAGGAAGACCTGAACGTCCGGATAGGGTCGAAACGCGGCGCGGGCCAGCCGCTGATGCTCTGCGAAGGCGAACTCGATCACCGAGTCCTCGGTACACCCGCACCCCTCCAGGGACCGGCGCCACGCCTCCCGGCTGGCTGCGTAGCCATCCATCTGACCTAGCCAGCACAACTGCTCAACCTCACGCCACAGCGAGGTCCAGGCCCGAGCGTTGGCCTCCAGCAACTCACGTGGATCCAGTCCCAGGTGTTCCCGGGCAATCGAAGCGCACACTTCCGCGACGGCCGCCGCCTGACCTCCGTGGTCCAGGAGGGTGCCATCGAGGTCGACCAAGACAGCCTCCGGGCGGCGTAGCTCGACCTCGTAGCCCACGAAGACCAGTCTGGCCGAGAACACCCCGAGCTAGCTCGCTCGGCTCCGAGGCATTCAACTGGCAGACTTGGCGTCAGCGGGTGCCACCGAACACGCGGCCCCATGCCCGCCGTTCCGACCGGCGGGTATCCTCATCCGCCGGGATCGGGACGTTAAACGACCTTCCCGAAAGAGATCCCAACTGCGCACGCCACCCGATCAGGCGGCAACAAACTGTTCGAGGGCCCAGTCCACGTAAGAAGCAGGGAAGCTCGACAGATGAGTAGCACCCGGTACCTTGGCAATCGCCGCGGCCGCCTTCTCTCCGAACTGGCGGGCTACCTCGATGACATCGTCGATTCGGCCGGAGTTGACGATCATTCTGGAAGCTTGTGCCAGGTCGGCAGTCTCTCGACGGAGCAAGAGCGCACGGAGGTCGCCTCCACTGGGCTGCGCCAGTTCCAGAAGGACCGGCATGGTGAGAACACCGGCTCGCATGTCCGTGCCGACTGGCTTGCCCAACCGATTAGCGTCACCGATCAGATCGAGTACGTCATCGATGAGCTGGAACGCCATACCGAAGTTCTTTCCGAACTCGCCGAAGCTGATGACCTGCTCATCCGGTAGCGCAGCACTGAACGCCCCCACCCGACATGAACAAGCAAAGAGCGCAGCGGTCTTGGCCTCGATGGTGAAGAGATATCGGTCGATGTCCTGATCGATGTCGAACAAATGCTGAGTTTCGGTTGCCTGCCCGACGCAGAGTATCGCCACGGTGCGAGCGACGTCGGATGCCACCTGCTGTCCAGCCGCGGCGGCTTCGGCGCCCGCCCGCGCCATCAGATAGGTCCCCGCCAGAAGCGCCTGGTTCTGGCCTTCGACTGCGTTGATGGTCGGCGTTCCCCTCCTAGTCTCCGCCCCGTCGAAGATGTCGTCGTGAACCAACGAGCCGACCTGAACAAGCTCGACAGCCACCGCCGCCGCCACAACACGGGGATCGAACACCCGCCCAACGTCAGCCACTGCGATGGTCAGAGCAGGACGAAGGCGCTTCCCACCACCACCCACCACTCGGAGGCAGGGATTCATCAGGTCTGGTGCACCGACCGCGCAGGTTGCCGCGAGCCGATCATTTACCGTCTCCAGATGCTCGGCAAGGTCCGCTGATCCCAAAAGGTCGAGCGGTGACGACCGCATGTGAGGACGCTACCTCAGCGGCTCAGAGCTATTGGGCTCGACGTCGAGGGCTGCCCCCATACGCTGCCGGATTGGAGCTTCCCGAACTCGTGAGCAGACGTGAATCTCAAAACGGTCTGCGCCCGCGGGGACTAGACCCTTAACGCCTACCAATCCTTGTGCTTGTCAAGGATCGCGCCCGATTAGCTGCCCCAAACGAGAAGGAGTTGAAAAACCCACCCCCTCGTCGGAGACACCCCCAGTTACGCTAAAGAAGGCAGGAGAGGCTTCGTCCGTGAACCCGCTGACTTCGTCCTCGATTTCGCCCGACACAGATTGACCCGCCAGAGCAAAGATTGCACGCAAAACCGCTTGGTCGTTTTCGTCCAGGCCAAGTTTTTCGAGCGTGGCAGCCAACCGCTCCACGTCGGCACGGCCGAAGGTAATCTGCGACACAGGATCCTTCCTTCTACGTCTAGAGATGAGACGGCTTTAAGGTTCGACGGTCACATCCAGACGATGATCCGTCACCTCTACCCCGAATGCAGCGATGCGCAAAATGTGCCCCCATACGCTGCCGGGCTGGGTTCCACCCTGCAGGCAGAACGGGGGCAGTGTGGGTCTGGATGGCTGAACTCCCTTTGCCATGCGGAACAGCGAGTCAGCGCCGGTCATCAATCAGCGCATTTCGAGAATGTTCGATAATGGGTCCCTTGGACGCTGAGACGCCTTGCTTGCCATGTGCCCAGAACGGTGGACGTCGTCGGCCTCCAACCCTTCATGGGGACGAATCGGCTGTGATGGATTCGTCCTGTTCGTCCCTAGGGACCGCTGTGGCGTCCAACGGTGCACCGCTCTGCCAAGGGCGGAGGTAGATCAGCCAGATGGTTGCGACCGCGAACAGCGTCGCGCACAGTACCCAGCCGAGAGCTGTGGAGCCGAGTCCCACATATTTGAGGCCGGAGGCGAAGATCACGAACGTGATAGCCGGTCGGACGTACCTATCGGGGGCCCTCGATGAGATGAACGAACCGACGATGACGGCGGGGACGCTCCCGACAATGATTGACGCGGTTACCGAAAACTCGATGTGGCCGAAGGCGAGAGCGCCAAGCGCTGCTGCGATCGTGAGCGGGACCGCCTGGGTGAGGTCGGTGCCCACCAACTGGTTCGCGCCCAGCATCGGGTAGAGGAAAAGGAGCATCACGATCATCAAGGACCCCGACCCCACAGAGGTCATTCCGACGATGAGCCCGCCGACCATGCCGATCAGCACGGTTGGGACCGGCCTCACCACGAGATTGTGGACCACTAACTTGCGCTCGTGGCCAGCCCGCCGGTCGAGGAAAAAGCGGATGACCATGGCCGCCGCCCCGATGAGCAGCGCCGCACCCAGTGCCTTCTCGATGTTGGTCTGGGACGTGTTGGCGTGTCCCATCAGATGGAGCAGGTAGGCGCCGAGGAAGGCCATGGGCACCGATCCGGCCACCATCCAGCCGACCAGGCGGAAGTTCACGGTCTTTTTGCTCATGTGCACGGCGGCCCCAAAGGGGCGCATGAAGACGGCGGCAACCAGATCGCTCGAGATGGCCGTCGAAGGTTTAACGCCGAACAGCAGGATCAGCATCGGCGTCATCAGCGCCCCGCCCCCGGCCCCGGTCAGTCCGACCAGGAAACCAACAACTGCGCTTCCCAGGACGATGTACGGGTTGATATTCATCGACGCCCCCCTTGTCCTGGATCGATGCCGGGAGTCAGGCCAAAGACCGAGGTTAATCGCAAATTGCGATGAATTCTATGGAGTTACTTGGTGTATAGACACCACGACCATCACAACGCTCGCAGGAGGGCCCGCCAGCATTCGTAAGGGTGCCCCCATGCGCCGGGACGGTGGGGCAGTTCAGGCACTTGGGGGTAGTCGCTGCATAGTGCTTCGTCATGACTGTGTCTACTTGTCGAGGTCGCTCGGCGCTCGTGTGTTGTGTTGGGCACTCTCGGTCGCCGCTCTGAGGCGTTCGAGGGTGGTACGCATGCCCTTGAGTAGCTCCTTGTGGCGGTTGAGGGGGACGTCGAGTATGCGCGCCCATGTGGGGATCCAGCGCACCTCGTAGGACTCGGTGACCCGTGTGCGGCCGTCGCCAGCTGCCTCGAACCGGTAGCGCCACGCAGTCGACGGCCGTCCACCCTCGTCGGTGATAAAGGTGAACTCACGGCCGGATCGGCCGCCAGCACCGTCCCGTGGCGCGAGTAGCGGATGCGTCGGCCCGGGCCCACCGCGTTGTGACCAACGAACGTCGTGCCGACCATGGGCACGCTGACGTCGCCCTCCCATTCGACGCTCTCGCACTCGGGGCTCCATTCTCCAATGCGCGGGAGGTCCGAGACCAGCTCATAGAGCATCTGGGCGTCGGCCTCGATGTCGAGTTCGACGCTGTCCTCGGTCAACCACCACCGCTGATTCTTCGGTGCCATTAGCCACTCCTTTCGTGCCGTGATGACACTGAAAGTGCCCTCCCGAGGATATGCCAAAGGTGCCCTCTAACGCCGGGTGTGAGTCACACTGTCACGGTGACACCGGGTGAACAGGAGCTGTTTCAGCTCCCATCAAACGGTTATCGACCGGGGGACCGTTCGATAATGGCGCGGGTCCAGGGGGAGTTTCACGCCGAGAAGATTGGCGAACGAGCGGAGGCCTGGTTGGGTAACGACGGTCATCCGACTCACTGGCCTACCGACTACTTCGTCAGGTTCGGTCCGCCAGTCGAGCTGATTGGGCCAACCGGGCATGTTGTCGGCCAAGAGGGCGACGTGCTGACCTGGGCGGGTGGCATACGCGTCGTCTGGTTGCAGGCGGGTCCGGGTCAACCTCCTGTGGAGTAGTCCAACTAGGCCGGAGGTATCCCCGTTTGCTGCCGGATCGGGGGTCCTGGGTGCGCTCAGGGAGGCGGCTCTCGCCACATAGTCGTCACACTGGTACTCCGTCAGGAAGATCGACCCTTCCACAGACGGCGAAACCCTACCGAGCGCCGCACGTAGGATCACTTGTCGAGGAGGAACAATGCGTCAAAACTCGTTACGAGCCATCTGGGCTCAACAGGGCGCCGCCCTCGGTGGGTGGTTGACTCTGCCGAGCAGTGTGTCTGCCGAGGTCATGGCTCACTGTGGATTCGACTGGGTCTGCATCGATCTGCAACACGGCCTGATCGACTACTCCGAGATGGTCCAAATGCTTCAGGGCATCTCCTCCACAGCCACCGTGCCTCTTGTGCGGGTTCCTTGGAACGAGCCGGGCATCATTGGCAAGTGTCTCGATGCAGGCGCGTGGGGGATCATCGTGCCGATGGTGAATTCCCGAGAAGAGGCTAGTGCGGCAGTCTCGGCGTGCCGCTATGCGCCATTGGGCACTCGGAGCTATGGACCGCTCCGAGCGAACTACTACGCGGGGTCCGACTACTTTGATCGTGCCAATCACGAGGTGACCTGCATCGTGATGGTGGAGACCCAGGTCGCGGTCGACAACGTCGACGAAATCGTGTCGACGCCGGGGGTCGACGCCGTCTATGTGGGGCCAGCGGACTTGAGCGTTACTCTGGGTCTCCCTCCTGCACCAGACCAGCCTGACCAGAGCTTTACGGACGCTCTGGACCGGGTGATCGATGCATGTCATCGTCACGACGTGATACCAGGCATTGCTGGTAACGCGCAGACAGCGATAAAACGGTTGCGGCAGGGTTTTCGACTGGTCGAGGTCGCGTCTGACATCAGGCTGTTGGGACTCGGTGCCCGAGATGCTCTGGAGCAGGTTCGACCAAGTGCTGGTCCTGAAGCAACGTCTGCGTACCTGTGACGGCGATGTCCGAACGCTCAAAGGTCGTGATCGCACTGCCGCTAGCCCAGTCCTTGGTGGACCAGCTCGCTGCGTATGACCTAACCGTGCTACCCGCTGGCAGATCCGAAGATGGCGTCTTCGAGGCCGCACTCGCCGAGGCCGAGGGCCTACTGGTGAGTTCGAATGTCATTGTTGACCGAGAAGTGATCGCATGGGCGCCGAAGCTTCGAGTGATCAGCACGATGAGCGTCGGACTTGATCACATTGATCTCGACGCAGCGCGGGAGAAGAAAATAGTGGTCACCATCACCCCGGTGCTCAGCGACGCAGTAGCGGACCTGACAATGGCGCTAATGATCATGCTCTCCCGACGTATCTGCGAGGGAATTCGTGCCGTCGTCAGCGGTCGATGGAATGAGGTCTCGTTAGGTAGCGACCTGGCAGGGAAAAGGTTGCTCCTTGTGGGATTCGGTCGCATTGGTCAGGCGGTGGCGAGGCGGGCCTTGGCCGCGAAGATGCATGTGCAGTACGTCGACACCCGGAGCGGACTGCCAGTTGTCGATGACGTTGAACGCGTGGGCGACCTCGCCAAAGGATTAGCAGACGCGGACTTCGTTTCGCTTCACGTTGATCTCAATGCCGAGACGCGGAACCTGATGGGCCGAGACGAATTCAAGTTGATGAAGTCCACTGGATTTCTTGTGAACACATCTCGGGGTGGAGTGGTAGATCAAGCTGCTCTGACCTCGGCGTTGACGGAGGGAACGATCGCTGGCGCCGGCTTGGACGTGCTTCAGGATGAGCCGCCACACCCCGATGAGCCCCTGTTGAACGCGCCGAACATCATCATCGTTCCCCATATCGGCTCGGCAACGAGGGAGACCAGGAGCGCCATGGCGCAATGTGCAGTAGACAACTTGCTGCTGGGACTGCGCAATGAGCGCGGTCCGTTTGAGGTGACCTAACGCCCGTAGAAACCTCCATGCATCGTCAGTGGGCTTGTAAACCGACACGGATGTAGCCGGGATTGCAGTCCATATCGGGCAGCGGGTCTCTTCACTGACCCAGCCGGGTGAAGTCTTGGTGTTACGTACCGTCGTGGATCTAGTGGTGGGCTCGGGACCAAGCCGGATTAGCTGACTCCTTTGCGGGGAGTATCCCAGTTGCCGAGACGGTGGGGCAGTCCAGGCACCTTGGGGATACCCTCTGGCGTTGGTGATCGGCCGTTACGGCGTTCCACGTTTGAGAAAGCCGTTCATTACACTCGCTACGTGTTCCGAGAGGCTCGGTCTGACGACTTCGAGGGTGTTGTTCGTCTGTACCGACAGCTGCTCCCAGAGGATTCGGTTCTGCAGGATGGAACCGATCGGGCGGCGTTCGAGGAGATCCTGCGTTCCCCCGGACTGCACCTCTTCGTCCTAGAGCGCAATAGAGCTGTCGTTGCGACGACGTACCTCAACGTCATCCCGAACATCACTCGATCAGCATCGCCCTACGCCGTCATCGAGAACGTGGTGGTTGAGGAATCGCTACGAGGCACGGGTCTGGGTAAACAGATCATGGAGGGAACGCTCCTCGCTGCTTGGAATGCGGGCTGCTACAAGGCGATGCTGATGACGGGCTCACGCAACCCTGACACTCACGCGTTCTACAAGACTTGCGGGTTCTTGTCCGACGCCAAGACCGCCTATCTAGTGCCGCGTCAGGCAACGTTTGCGCGCTTTACCAGCTCACGCAGTGTTTTGTCCTGAGCGTTGCGGTTGCGCCAGATGATGTAGCGCCGGATCATCGAGTTCTGCTCCTCGTGTGAGCGGTGGTCGGTGCCGTCGAGGGTGAAGTAGCGCAGCGCCTGGAACTGGGCCTCGATCCGGTTCATCCAGCTGGCGTTGGTCGGCACGTAGGCCAGCTCGACGTTGTTGGCCTCGGCCCAGTCGCCCGACCCGGATCGTCCTTTGGTCGAGAGATGCGGGCTGAAGTTGTCGATGCACGATGGCGATGCGGACGTTCGGCGGGTAGAGGGTGCGCAGGTAGCGGCAGAACTCGAGGAAGGTCGGTGCGGTCCTTCTTCGTCTTGACGTGGCCGTAGATCTTGTCCTGGTTCAGGTCGTAGGCGGCCATCAGGTGGCGGACCCCGTTGGTCCGGGTGTAGGTGGCCCGGCGGCGCCGGCGCCGTGGTCCTTCGGTGCCCGTTCGCCTTTGACGATCCTCGGCGCCCACTGCTTGCCCGGCCGGGGCAAGAGGTTGAGCGGCCCGAACTCGTCCATGCAGATGACGACGCTGGGTCGCCCTTCTTCGGTTTGGCCTTGCCATCGGCGATGTCGTAGAGCTCGAGCACCCGGTTCTTCTTGGCCTCGAAGTCGGGGTCGTTGGACTGCTTCCAGGTCTTGATCACTTGAAACGAGACACCCTCCTCGCGGAGGAGCACGCGCAGACCCTCGTGGCTGATGTCGTCGACCACCCCCTCGGCGACGAGGAACTCGGCCAGCTTGGACAGGCTCCAGGTGGAAAAGGGCAGGTCGTGGTCGACCGGTCGGCTGACAGGGCGATCTTCTTGATCTCCCGGCGCTCGGGCAGGGTGAACTTCGGTGGTCGGCCGCCGGAGTACTTGGCGGCCAACGAATCGAACCCGTCGGCGTTGAAGTTGTGGATGACCTCTCGGACCCGGTCGTCTGAGGTGAAGGCGATCTTGGCGATCCGGGCACGTCCATGCCCTGGGCCGACGAGCAGCACCATCTGGGCTCTTCGCCATCGCACCACCGAGCCCGAGCCCCGGCGCACGATCGAGAGGAGCTTGTCTGCCCTCTTCGTTGGTGATCTCCCGCACTGCCACGACGTTCTGCCATGGCACCAATTTGCGCGACCCGAAGATCAAAGTGGTGGACGCGCCCCCCAACGTTGCCGGTCACGGCACTAGCTCGGCCATCGGCGGGCTCTGCGTGATAGAACGGGACTGTCCCTGCAGCGCGCTAGCTGCGGGCTTCGGGTAGCCCTGTTCGCCGGGACGGTGGGGCTGTCGGGCACCATGAGGCAGTCTGTGGGCGTCGCTGTAGTGGTGCCCGGTGTCGAGCTTGGACACGCTACGTTGGGTCTTTGTGCGGCTGCGGTCGTTGGCGATCTTGTTTCCAAGCATCACGTCGTTCACCCTGGCCAGCTGCGGTGGTTCGGCGAAGCCCCCCGTCGCCGGTGCGTGGATTACGGGGTTCGCCGAACCGTGCGTGTACGGGACCCACAACGAACCAGTAGAGATGGACGTGGTTGCCACGCACGGGGCGGCGACGCCGGCGACACTCGACTGGGTCATCATGCGCGGGTCGAACTCGGTGCCCCATGACGGGATCGTGGCCAACGCCTCGAATCGTTGGCGTCCCCGCTACAGACTGCATGTCCTTCCTGGCGTTTACAGCGTGACCTTGTTCGATGGCGGCGATAACGCCCCGCTTCCTATAGTCACAAAACTTGTGACGGTTGGCGCACGAGGGACGGTCCAGGACTTGCCTTCCAGCTGCGACTGACCGGGCTAACCGCAGGATTTGACGAGTCCCTCCTGGATCGTTTGTGGCCCGATACGGGATGTGGGCCCAGGTGACCACGTCCGCCGGTAATACGGGTGATCCACCTGTCCCAATCCGCGGGTTCTAGGAGATCACACGAGCCCGTTTGACGCAGCTACGCGGTGGCACCGGTCCCTTGGCGCTCGCGGGCCCGCTCGTTGGCGGTGTGAGGCAACATCTCGAGGCGGTGGCCGTCCGGGTCGGATATGAACACCGAGTTGCGCGGGGTGCGCTCTGACGCATCGACACCAGCCTCGGAGAGGCGGCGGACAAGCTGGTCGAGGTCATCGGCCGTCACGTTCAGCGCCATGTGGTTCATCTCTTGTCCGCCGTGGGCATCACCGGGGACCTCGAACAGGTCAAGGCCCTGCATGCCACACCGCAGGAAGCTGGCCTTCATGTTGGGCGGCCCGCCGGAGATGTTGCGGTCCTCGAAGCCAAGTATGTCCATATAGAAGCTCTTCGATCGCTCCAAATCGGTGACGTGAAGCACGACGTGGTTGATGCCCGTCACCTGGAGCTTCGCAGCAGCCATCGGCGCCCTCCCTGCCTTGCCCAGCACTCCCAATGATCTTATGCCGCGGCTCTCTGAGGCGATTGTCTCGGCCCTAACCGCGACCATTCCAGTGTCGGATGGGTGTGGCATATCCGGCTGCGTCCCGCAAGTGATCGTCCGAAGGCAGCCGGAGTGCTCATCGCTGCCGGGACGGTGCAGCACCTGCGAGGTCGACCAGTTCGGCGCGGGCCGTGAAGCGTCTCGACTGACCGGTATCCCGCAAAGTGCAAACCTGTAGTCGTGGTGGATGACCCTGTCCCTAAAAGCAACCCACTCGCGGGCGTCGAGGTTACTCAAATCCTGGTCGTGACTGACACTCCGCGATCGAGAGCCTTCTGGACCGAGGTTCTTGGCGCTGAGGTCTACCGAGAGTACGGATCGAGCGTCGTGCTCCGTTTCAGTGGATCGTGGGTTCTGCTCGTAACCGGGGGTGAGCCGACACCCGACAAGCCAATGGTCACCTTCGCCCCACCGGCCGAACCAGACCGAGTGAGCCATGCCATGACGCTGAGGGTGGACGACTGCAACGCAGCCTACGAAGCCCTGAAGGAGAGAGGCGCTGAATTTCTAACTCCGCCCTATGACCGGGGTGGAGAGGTACGGTGCTTTCTTCGAGACCCCGACGGGCACCTGATCGAGCTAAGCCAGGTGGAATAGGGGACGCGGCTGACTCTGGCACATCCTCATTCTGGACGGAATGTTGAGTCCGAGATCTGCCCAGCATCGCTAACGCCGGACATATCCCCTAAAGCATCAGGACGGAGCGCTGCGGACCGGCTGAATATGTCAGAGCGCAGGTCTTGTTGCCCATGGGCCGATGCCACCAATTCGCGTGATCGAGTACCGCACGATGAAGCCAGGCTCCGACCCCTCAGGAACGGGAACATCAGCATCGGGCGAGACGTAGACCTTCGCGTGTTTGGTCATCAGGTCCCAGATGCGAGAGCTGGGTTCTACCGTCGCCCGAGCATAGACGACTGCATAAGGGTTGATCCAGACGCCGGGCTCTCGCGGTAGGTCGAACGAGAGCGCTACGCGGGGGTCTCGTCTGATGTTTCTTAGTTTGACGTTGTCCCGCATGTGGGTGCTCACCAGATCGCCACCGTCGAGCCCTATCCAAATGACGGTTACCTGGGGGCTCCCGTCGGGGTTGATGGTGCTCAGGTGGGCCATGGGTCCAGACTCGATCAACTCGCGAAGTTCCAGTGGTAGTGCTGGCATGGCCTTAGCGGAGTGGTCTTCCGGACAGCTCGTCATCCTGGGCGAGCCAACGAGCATCGTCTGACGGGAAGGTCACGATGCTGGCATCTCTCATCCAAGGAACGATACGTCCTGGATGTTTCGACCTGCCTCCGTACGATGCCGGTTAGGCGTGTGATCCGTCCAGGCGGCTGTCCTTCTGGCCGAGGGCTTTTCGATCAGCCTCTATCTCGGCCATGATCCTCAAGTACTCGTCATGGAACGCCAGGCACTTCGGACCTAGGTAGACGTCTCCGTCGTCGCTGAAGAGCACGCCAGCTCGCGGTTCTCGACAGTTTGAGCATTCAGGCACTGGTGGCCAACGAGCTCTCGATCAGGGGGTGCGTCAACAGAGTGCCATTACGGCGCTGAGACGGGGCCAAAAAGGCCCCTTGTCACGACGGCCCTTGACTGACTGTCTTTATGGATCTCAGTGCAGATCAAGGGTCCTCCACGACGGTTCTCTAGTTGCGCCCTGGGCCTGCATGGCTGCCCTTCACTGACTACGAGGGTGCACAGGATTCGATTCCCGACTGGGGCGCCCCGCCCGAGGTCGGGCTACTGGTGGCTTGTCACCATCGAGAAGGCAGCCCGATCACTCAGTGCGATTCCGATTGAGTCTCCACACCGGCGACACTGATAGGGGGCAGGCGGAGGGGGCTGATAGCGCCTCTCGGCAGGTGGGGCACTGTCGGGCGACTCGGTCCGATCTGATGACTCTGGTAGACGAGGAATCGAAGGACGGGCATCAGTCGCTCGGACTATGGTCGGGTCTTCGCGCGGCCAACGTCGTCCGGCGATCTCTTCATTGAGAGGACGACAAGGTGGTTGATGGCAACGACGGGAACTCGCCTGCGTCCGTGGGGACGACGGATCAGTACTGGGACCGGCTGGCGTTGGTGGCTGCGGGGGACGAACGCAGGCGTCGGACCTTGGAGCGTTCGAGGTTGTTCGATCAAGAAGCCGAGCGCTATGACCGGTGCCGACCGAGATACCCCGACGTCATGATCGATGAGTTGCTCGGTCCGGAACCGTCTGGCCTCGAGGTGCTCGATGTGGGTTGTGGCACCGGGATCGCTGCAAGGCCGATGGCTGAACGGGGCGCCAAGGTGCTCGGGGTGGAACTCGCGCCACGAATGGCGGAGATCGCCCACCGCCATGGAATCGACGTGGAGATCGGCGCCTTCGAGGACTGGGATGCTGCTGGTCGCAGTTTTGACCGAGTGACTTCCGCCCAGGCGTGGCACTGGCTGGACATGCCCGCCGCGACGGCCAAAGCGGCGTCGATCCTGCGACCGAACGGCAGCCTTGGCCTGATTTGGAGCGGGGGCGCTCACCCCGACGATCTCGCCGACGCGCTCGAGGACGTGTATTCGACGGTGGTGCCGAGCGGCACTCACCGTCTCTTCCGTGGCTATGGCGCCCACCGGTCGACCGACGTCAGGGCCGGACTCACGGGCGTCGTCGACGCCATCACAGCGGCTCCCGATTTCGGTGCCGTCACTGAACGGTGGTTTCCGTGGACACAGCGCTACCGAAGGGATGAGTGGCTTGAGTTGCTGCTGTCATCCAGCGAATACGCCGCCCTCGAGCCGAACCTTCGCCACCGTCTACTCGACGCCGTGGCGACGACGATCGACGACCACGGAGGCTCGTTCGTCATGAATTTCGAGACGGTTTTGATCACCGCGAAGCGGCTGGGCTGACTGCTACGCCGTGGCGCCCGCTGGCGGTGTCACCCATGGCTTTCGAGATGGATACCTGGCGGTCCGATTTGTGCCTCCTTCCTGATGCGATGAAGGGGCGGGGCCTCCGCCCCTCGTGAGATCCGAGCATGCTCGGTCTTGCAAAAGAAAACCTCGAAAGAGGAGGAGGCCCCTATGGGACAGTACGTCGGAATCGACCTGCATCGACGCAGCACCACCATCGTCCGGATGGCAGAAGACGGCGAGGTGCTCGGCACCGAACGCTTCGTCAGCCAGCCCTTCGAACTCGCCCAGGCCATGGCCGCCGCCGGGCCCGAGCCCGAGGTGGTGCTCGAATCCACCTATGGCTGGTACTGGGCGGCCGATCTGCTCCAAGACCTCGGCGCCCACGTGCACCTCGCCCATGCGCTCGGCAACAACTGGGGGAACCGACGCGTCAAGAACGACGTGCGCGACGCCCAGGACCTGGCCGCCATGTTGGCCCTCGGGCGTCTGGCCGAGGGCTGGATCGCGCCGCCAGAGGTCCGAGAGCTGCGCGAGCTGGTGCGCTATCGCTATTCGCTCATCCGGCACCGGACCAGTGCCAAGGCCCAGATCCACGGGGTGATGGCCAAGAACGGGATCCTGCCCGTCGTCGGCGAGCTGTGGGGACCGACCGGTCAGGCCCAACTCGACCGCCTCGAGCTCCCCGAGGCCTATGCCATGCGCCTCGACTCGTTGCGCAACCTGCTCGACGTCTACGAGGGCGCCATCGCCGAGCTCGACGCGCACATCCACGCCGAGCTCAAGGCCGACCCCGGCTATCGGGCCGTCATGACCCTGCCCGGGGTGGGCAAGGTCATCGCCGCCATCTTCGTGGCCGAGATCGGCGACATCAGCCGCTTCGACTCGGCCAAGAAGCTCTGCAGCTGGGCCGGCCTCACCCCCAAGCACCGCGAGTCCGACGAGGTCGTCCACCGCGGAGAGATCACCAAGCAGGGCTCACCGCTGGTCCGCTGGGCGGCCATCGAGGCCGTGGGCAACTACCGGGCCAAGGGCAACGAGAAGCTCCGCGCCGACTACAAGCGCATCGCCGAGCACGCCGGCAAGTACAAGGCCCGCGTCGCCGTCGCCCGCAAGCTCTTGACCCTCGTCTTCTACGCCCTGCGCGACGGGGAGGTCCGATGCCTCGAGACCGCCGCCTGAGTCTCGGCCACGGACCGACGCGAGCTCGACTAACGCCGTGGCCCACCGACTCCGGTGTGGCCGTCGTTTCTGATTGAGCCCGTCGGGACGTGGCCGAACCCCATCATGTGCGGAGATCGACGAATGAATGGCTGGCTGCCCACGGGAGCGTGACAGAACCCAGAGCAGTGATGGGAACTCGCAGCACCACATAGGCGTCCTCGAACAGGATGCGCCGCTCGCCGCCGGCGTCAACGCCAAGCCTTCGGCGGGCATCGCCCGACGTTGACCCCGACGTCTCGCTGGCACGCGCTCTCGTGCAGGACGCCGATGGGTGAATCAGGAACGATCGACAGAAAAAGGCTCTTGATCCGGCTCCGCCCCTTCATGTACGGCGATAGGGCTCGCTCATTTTTTTGGAGGGGCTGCCCGGTGAGGGGGCAGAATGTGAATGGTGCGCAGATCACTAAGCCTGCTCGGAATAGCTGCGGCAGTGCTGACCCTCGGCTTTGTTGCGCTTTTTGGCCTCGGTAGAAGCGGCAATCCCTCAGACACGGGCGGCTTCCCAACGACGACAACGACCACGGCCACAAGATCAGTGCCGACCTCGACAACCATCGTCACCTTGAAGGGCCTCGGCCCGCAAGGCACCAACCAACGAGTGGTTCTTGTCTTTGTAGCCGTACCCAACGTGGTGGGAATGACCCTGACACAGGCGGATCCAGCACTGTCCGCCGTCGGACTTTCCTCGGAAGTCTCGACCCCTACGACCGATGCTGCCGGAACGAGTTCGACTGGAACGATTCTGGCCCAAGCTCCCGTTGCCGGTTCGCAGGCCCAACAAGGACAGGTCATCCAACTCACCGTCTCTGGCTACTAAGACAGGCCCACTAACTGTACGGTGGCACCCCACCGCGAGGGTCGGGAAGCCTCACGAGGCCGCAATAGCCCCGATTAAGAGCTCTGCCCGTACGTGGTACCACGCTGCGCCGTCCGACTGGGGCCCACCGCTCGGACCGCGTGTCGCAGGTCGGTCACGAGTGATCCCACCGTGGCCGCGCTGCCGGCGTGCACGGTGGCGTGGAGTGAGTCGGGCCGGTTCTGACGGTCCAGATACCAGCCCTCGGCCGCCAATCGCTCGCCCACCGCGAAAATGTCGAGCGCGTCCGGCTCCGCGCCCCGAAGGCCATGACGGTCGCCGGCGGATCGCCGCGCACCTCCAACGACTCCACCGACTCGATTCCCGCCCGCAGCTCGCAGGCCGCATCATGCGCCGTACGGGTCAGCTCGAGATACCCGTCGTGCCCGATGTGCATTAGCGCCGCCCACGCCGCCGCGATCGGTCCGGCCGGCCGGGTTCCCGCCATGGCCGTCGACGCGTAGAGGCCACCCAGCCAGTCCGTGGTGATGAAGAGTTGCTTTCGGGCCAGTTCATGGGTGCGGTAGAGGATCACCGAGACGCCCTTCGACGCGTAGCCGTACTTGTGGACGTCGGCCGACATGGAAGTCACGCCGGGGAGTCGGAAGTCGAAAGGCTGGTCGAAGCGCCCGAGTTCGACCAGGAAGGGGAGCAGGAATCCGCCCATGCACGCGTCGACATGGCAGAGGATGCCGCGGCGTTCGGCCAGCGCCGCAATGTCCGCAACGGGATCGACCACTCCCTGGGGGTACGTCGGAGCCGAGGCCACCACCATGACGGTGTCGTCCGTACACACCGCCTCGAGCGCGTCGGCGCTCGTCGTGAAGTCTGCCTCGACGGGCACGCGGACCAGGTCGACGTCGAAGTAGTCGGCGGCCTTTGTGAACGCCGCATGCGCACTCTCGCCCGCCACCACGCTCGGCCGCGTTATGCCTCGATCGCGCCCAACGTCGCGCGCTGTCTTCACCGCCTGCAGCAGGCTCTCGGTGCCGCCCGACGTGAGGTGGCCCTCGACGTCACCCCCGGATGCCGGATCGTCGGCACCCAGCAATGTGGCCGTGTTGCAGACGACGTCGTGCTGCATGACGCCGATGCTCGGAAAGGCGAGCACGTTGAGGCCGTTCTCCGCGCTGTAGAGCGCCAGCGCGTCCGACAAGAGCTCATGGACGTCGTCGCCAGCCGAATAGACGAGGCTGAACACGCGCCCGCCGCGCCAGTCCTGGTCGTCCTGCTTCATGGTCATCAGGCGCTGCATGACCTGGTCTCGCGGCAGGCCCGACGCCGGCATGGGCGTGTGTGGAAAGACGGCCATGCCGTCTTTCCTAGTTCACGGAGTTGTAGAGCGCCGAGTCTCCTTGCAGCGCCACGCTCGGGCGCCCGTCCAGGCCAGCCACCGGCACGCCCTGGGTGGTCACCCGCTGCATGCGCCGGTGGGCGTCGCCGTAGTCGAAAATGGCGTAGTGCTGGGTCGAGCGGTTGTCCCAGATGGCCACGTCGCCCACCTCCCAGTGCCAACGCACGATGTTCTCGGGACGGGTGACGTAGGCCTGGAAGATCCGGATGAGGTCGGCCGATTCGGCCGACCGGTGTCCGACCAGCATGTGCGCGAACCCGCCGAGGAGGAGGGCCCGCTCGCCCGTCTCGGGGTGCTCGCGGACGACCGGGTGTTCGGTCTCGAAGACCTGGGAGACGAAGGCCTTCAGGTGCGCCAGTCGCTCCTCACCGATGGACGTGGACAGCTTGAGCAGGTCGACGCGCCCGTAGTCCTGCCCGTTGGAGTGCAAGGCCCGGAGGCCGTCCGCCAGCGTGCGCAGGTCGTCGGGTAGGTCGGCGTAGGCGGCCACCGTGTTGGCCCACAGCGTGTCGCCGCCCACCTCCGGCAACACGAGGGCGCGCAGGATGGAATAGGCCGGCGGCCGGTCCACGAACGTCACGTCGGTGTGCCAGTGGTTGGCCGAACCACCGGCCAGCGAGTCGAGGTCGAGGATCAGCTCCTCGCCGTCGACCACGGGCAGTGTCGGGTGTCCCTGGGTCAACGGACCCAGTTGGCGCCCGAACTCGATCTGTTCGGACGCGGACAGGTGCTGTCCCCGCACGAAGACGACCCGATGGGTCAGGAGTGCGGCGCGCACCTCCTCGATCTGGTCGTCGTTGGCCGAGCGCAGCTCGACCCCGCTGAGCTCGGCCCCGATGCGGCCGGTCAACCTTCGGGCCGTGATGGTGGTCTGCCGCACACCCAGCGCCATGGGACTCCTTAATCCTGATCAATTTGGTCGGATTTAAAGTGTATCCAGCTCCGCCCGCTCTGTCATCCCGCCGCCGATAGCTTGGCCGCCGTGTCCGGGACAGTCAGCGCGGCGATCGACGGCGTCGAGACGTGAGCCTGCTCGGCCTGGAGGGCAAGGTCGTCGTGATCACGGGCGCTGCCGCCGGCATCGGCGCCGCCACCGCAGAGCTCTTCGCCGAGCAGGGGGCGACCCTCGCCTTGTGCGATCGGGCCGAGGGCTGGGGTGAGGGAGACGATCCGTTCCACCGCACCCTCGACGTGCGTGACGCCGCCGCCCTGAGCGCCTTCGTGGCCGAGGTGGCGGAGCGGTTCGGGCGTATCGACGTCGTCGTCAACAATGCCGGCGGCACGTTCGCCACCCCGCTGCTCGACGTGTCGCCCAAGGGCGAGGCGGCGCTCATCGCCGAGAACTTCACTCAGGTCACCCACCTCATCCGCGAGACGGTTCCCCACATTCCGGAGGGCGGGTGCATCGTCAACGTGACCTCCATTGAGGCCCATCGCGCCGCCCCGATGTTCGCCGTCTACAGCGCGATGAAGGCGGCCCAGGCCAATCTGACCGAGACGCTGGCGCTCGAGCTGGCGCCCCGGGGCATCCGGGTCAACGCCATGGCACCCGACGTCCTCCTGACCGAGGGGACCGGGCTGGGGGCCGGCGGCGAGGGCGGAGGCGCCTTCGGGGGCTCAGCGCGCGACTACCGCACGCCGCCCAGCCCTCCGCTCGGTTATTGGGGCACGGCGCGCGACGGCGCCGGCGCCATCCTCTTCTTGGCCAGCGACCTGGCCCGCTTCATCACCGGCACCACCGTGCACGTGGACGGCGGCAACTTGGCGGCCGGCGGTTGGCACCGGGTCCAGGCCGAACCGTGACAGATCGGGCTACGAGCTCCAGATGATCGACTGCGGCTCGGTGTAGGCCAGCAGGCCGTAGTCGCCGCCGTCGCGCCCGATACCCGACATCTTGAACCCGCCGAAGGGTGCCTCGTGGTTGCGCTGGGCCGTGTTGATGCCGACGTGGCCGGCCTGCAGAAGCTTGGCGACACGCAGCGCCCGCGCGCCGTCCTGGGAGAACACGTAGTCGTAGAGCCCGAAGTCCGAGTCGTTGGCGATGGCGATGCCCTCCTCCTCGTCATCGAAGGGGATCATGGTGATGACGGGTCCGAAGATCTCCTCGCGGGCCACCCGGATGCCGTTGTCGCCCGTGATGAGGGTGGGCGCCACGTAGAAGCCCCTGGGCAGATCGGCCGGGCGTTCGCCGCCGATGACGACTTCGCCACCGTCCTCCTGGGCCGACTCGACGTGCGCCTCGATGCGCCCGCGCTGGGCGGCCGAGATGACCGGTCCGATGACGGTGGCCTTGTCGTTGGGGTCACCCACCTTGAGGAAGCCGGCCATCTGGACCAGGCCGTCGCGGACCTGGTCGAACACGCTGCGGTGGACCACGGCCCGGGTCGGGGCGGTGCAGATCTGGCCCGAGTGGAACGACCACGTCGAGCCGATGCACCCGACGGCACCCTTGATGTCCGCGTCCTCGAACACCACACAGGCGCCCTTGCCACCCAGCTCGAGCAGCGTGCGCTTCATGGTGCGGGCGGCCTTCTCGGCGATGACGACGCCGACCTGCGTCGAGCCGGTGAAGCTCACGCAGTCCACGTCGTCGGCGTCCACCAGCGCGGCGGAGGCGGCCGGGCCGTTCCCGTTGACGAAGTTGACCACGCCGGGCGGGAAGCCCACCTCGTTGAGGATGCGCACCAGCTCGACGATGGCCAGCGGATCCTGCGGGGCGGGCTTGACCACCACCGTGTTACCGGCGGCCAGCGCCGGCGCCACTTTGCCGGCCATGTTGACCATGGGGAAGTTGTAGGAGGTGATGCAGGCCACCACGCCGACGGGCTGGCGGTTGACCATGCCGCCGATGATCCCGCCCGGGGCCAGCGGCGTGGCCTGGGCCGGCTGGGGGAGCAGTGCCGTCTGCAACACCTGACGCGGGTCGCGGGCGTAGCGCTCGAAGCGGTCGGCGGCGACCGGGACCTGCATGCGGGAGCCGACGGTGGCGGTGGCGCCGGTCTCGGCGATCACCAGCGGCAGGAGATCGGCCGACTTGGCCCGGATGGCCGCCGCCGCCTCGCGCATCAACGCGCTGCGGTCGTCCTGGGACCAGGCCGCCCAGCCGGGCTGGGCCTCTTTGGCCGCGGCCGCAGCGGCGAGGGCATCGTCGGCGCTGGCGTTGGGGGCGAGCCCCACGATGTCCTCGGTGGCCGGGTTGACGATCTCGTAGGTGCCGTCGGACGCGTCGACCCACTTGCCCCCGATGAGGAGCTGGTGCTCGTCGCGCTGGGTGGTCTCGGACATGTGTGCTCCCGTAGTGCTCCGTGGCGCCGGCGTCAGGGGATCTGACGGCGCGTCACATTCAACTCCGACGTGGGTGTGGCCGCCAAAAGCGCCAGGTCCGGCGCCCCGGTCCCCGCCCCCGGGAAGTCCGGAGGCAAGGCAGACTGGGCGGGTGACCACCGAAGCGGCACCCGGCGACGCGTTCTTGCTGCCGATGGGGGACGAGGAGTCGGACGGCTTCTGGGAGGGCACGGCGGCGGGTGAGCTGCGGGCCCAGGTCTGCCTCTCCTGCGGGGTGCTGCGCTTCCCGCCCACGGTGATGTGCCCGGAGTGCCAGTCGACCGAGCGGGGCTGGCAGGCCCTGTCGGGACGGGGGACGATCTGGTCCTTCGTCGTGGTCCACCCCCCGTTGCTGCCGGCGTACGTCCCGTTCGCTCCGTTTCCGGTGATCACGGTGACGTTGGCCGAGAAGGCGTGCCTGCGCATGGTGGGGAACCTGGTCACCGGGCCGGGCGCTGAGATCAACAGCGTCGACCCGGCCAGTATCGAGATCGGCGAGCCGGTGCGGGTGGTCTTCGCCGCCCGCCCCCGGCCGGACGGCACCGAGGTCCACCTGCCGCAGTGGGTGCGTGACCCCGACTGAGGCCGGAACGCGGGTGCGGCAGACGGCTCAAGTCGGGCGAGTTAGATAAGAACCCGCACAATTCCCCCCGCTCATGTGACTTTGGTCACTTCGCAAGATCGGGTCACAGGCGCGATTCTCTAAAATGACAAGGTCCACCGGGGGATGAACGGAGTCTGATTGTGAGTCGGCCTGCCGAAACGGTCTCTCCCCAGGCGCGTCCCCTCCCCGCCACCCCCCCGGCGAGCGAGGCCATGACCGGCATCGTGGGTGACGCCATCCTGGGCAGCGCCGACGTATCGCGGGCCCGGGAGCGCCGGCGCCTGACCCGTCTGCGCCGCCTCGTGGCCGCCGTGGCCCTGGTGTTCGGCTGGATCGTCATCCGCTCCATCACCGGCCACAACGTGTTCCCCTCCGTCCACCTGCCTCACGGGCTGGGCTCGGCGCTGCCGATCATCATCATCGTCTGCATTCTGGGCGCCGTCATGCTGTTCCCGCTCCTCGGGGCAGGTCGCTCGCCGCACAACCTGATCCGCCCCGGCGAGACCGAGGTGGGGCTGGAGGACCTGGTGGGGATCGACGGGATCAAGGCCGAGGTCGTGCGCTCGATCAACCTGTTCCTGGCTCACCAGACTTTCCGCGACACCATGGGCGGCACGGCGCGGCGCGGCATCCTCTTCGAGGGCCCGCCCGGCACGGGCAAGACCTTCGTGGCCAAGGCCATGGCCAAAGAGGCCAACGTCCCCTTCCTCTTCGTCTCCGCCTCGGCCTTCCAGTCGATGTACTACGGCCAGACGAACCGCAAGATCCGCTCCTTCTTCAAGCAGCTGCGCAAGCACGCCCGGAGAGAGGGTGGGGCCATCGGGTTCATTGAGGAGATCGACGCCATCGGCGCCTCGCGCCGCGGCATGGGCGGCAGCGGCGGCACCGAGGGCGTGAGCGGCGTGGTCAACGAGCTGTTGGTGCAGCTGCAGTCCTTCGACCAACCCACGCGAGGGCAGCGCTTCTCGTCGTCGTGGATCGACCTGCTCAACCGCTACCTGCCCGACGGCGCCAGCTCAAGAAGCCGAGGGTCGTGCCGGCCAACGTGCTCGTGGTGGGGGCGACCAACCGCAAGGACGACCTCGACGCGGCGCTGATCCGGCCGGGCCGCTTCGACCGCAGCATCTACTTCGGCCTGCCGGGTCGCCGGGCCCGGGGCGACATCATCGCCTACTACCTGGGCAAGAAGGCGCACGGGGCCGACCTGGACGAGCACGGCGCCGTCGACATCGTGGCCGGCATGACGTTCGGCTACTCACCGGCCGCCCTGGAGCGGCTGATGGACGAGGGGCTGGTCATCGCGCTGACGCACGGCCGCTCGGCCATGACGATGGCCGACGTGGCCGAGGCCAAGATGCTGGTCGAGCTCGGGGTGACCGACGAGACCATCTACACGCCCGACGAGCGCGACCGCGTGGCCACGCACGAGGCCGGCCACGCCACCGTGGCCTACTTCGTGGGCCAGACGCGCCAGCTCGACGTGCTGTCCATCGTCAAGCGGCGCGACTCGCTCGGCCTGCTGCAGCACTCCGACACCGAGGAGCGCTTCACCAAGAGCAGCGAGGAGATGCACGCGCTGCTCCAGATCGCCATGGGCGGCATGGTGGCCGAGGAGCGCTGGTTCGACGAGGTGTCGACCGGCCCGGCCTCCGACCTGGCCGCGGCCACGGCCATCGGGGCGCAGATGATCGGCGCCTGCGGCATGGGCAACTCGCTCATTTCGGTGGCGGCCGCCGGCAACGGCTACCTGGTGGGCAACGTGGTCGACAAGGTGCTGGGCGACAAGGCCGCCCGGGCCGAGCTCGACACGCTGCTCATGGGCTCGTGCGACTCCGCCAAGGCGATCGTGGACGCCCATCCCGAGGTGGTGGAGGCGCTGCGCGACGCGTTGTTGGAGCATGACGAGCTGGTGGGCGGTGAGATCACGGAGGTGATCGAGCAGGCGCTCAACGCCAAGGACTCGGTGGTCACCGAGCTGCGCCCGTCTATGCCCGTCCCGGTGACGGGCACGGGCACGGGCGCCGTCGGCCGGGCCTGAGTTCAGCGGGCCTGAGTCACCGGGGCGGATCCGGTTTCGGCTTGCCGCCGAGCACCCGCAGCACGAGGCGGCCCAGGCGACCGGGCGGCTTGGCGCTCCGGGCGGCCAGCGCTTCGGCCTCGTGTTCGGTGGTGAGCGGCCCGCCCAGGCGCCAGTAGCGACGGCCACCACCGCTATAGCGGACGTACTTCGGCACGG
Organism: uncultured Acidimicrobiaceae bacterium; assembly: GCA_963807775.1. Taxonomy (GTDB): domain Bacteria; phylum Actinomycetota; class Acidimicrobiia; order Acidimicrobiales; family RAAP-2; genus Bog-473. The sequence goes on from CAWECY010000004.1 coordinate 101,267, forward strand.
GCGGCAGCTTCTGCCTGGGCCGCCGCGGCTTGGGCTTGCGCCTGGGGCTCATGTGGCGCCGGGAGGCTCGGGCTTCAGGCCGAGGTGGTCAGCCGGCGCTCGGCCTCGTCGAGCACGAAGATGGTCTGGGTCGAACGCACGTGCCGCGAACCGTGCAGGCGGACGAGCACGACGTCACGCAGGGCCACCACGTCGGGCACACGCACCAGCAGCACCATGTCGAAGCCCCCGCTGGTGAAGGCCAGGTACTCGAGCCCGGGCAGCTCGGCCAGCTCCTCGCGCACGGCTTGCCAGCTGTTCTGCTCGATGTTGACCAGGATGAGCGCGGCGATGGGCAGCCCGACCCGGGCCGGGTCGATCACGGCGCTGAAGCCCCGGATGACCCCGGAGTCGCAGAGCTTCTTGAACCGGCCGTAGGCGGTGGCCCGCGAGACGTTGGCCCGCTCGGCCAGCGCGTTCACCGAGAGCCGGCCGTCGGCCAGGAGCTCACGCACCATGAGGCGGTCGGTGTCGTCGAGGGTGGACAGATCGTCCATGTGGTCGCTCCCCTTGCTCCGGTTGGCTGTACAAAGTGTCACGTTAGCCGCCTCGGATGTCGGCATCTGTGTGAATGAGGGCCCCTGAGCTAGATATTTCGTCACTTCCGGCGCAAGATGTCAACAAAATGCTGGCCACCTTCGAGCTCCCGACAGATCATCCGGGGTTCTCCGACCCCGAGTACCGGGCCCGGCGGGAGCGCATCGCCGCCGTGGGCGCCGCCTACCGCCCGGGCGACCCCGTCCCCGACGTCGTCTACACGGCCGAGGAGGACGAGGTGTGGCGGGTGGTCTCGCGGGAGCTGGCGGCGCAGCACGAGGCCCATGCCTGCGCCGAGTACCGGCGAGGCGCCGACCGCCTGCTGCTCCCGGCCGAGCGGGTGCCGCAGCTGCGCGAGGTCGACGAGCACGTGCACACGCTGACCGGGTTCCACATCCGCCCGGTCCCCGGGCTGGTGCCGACGCGGGACTTCTACGGCGCGCTGGCCGAGCGGACGTTCCTGTCGACGCAGTACGTGCGCCACCATTCCGTGCCCTTCTACACGCCCGAGCCCGACCTCGTCCACGAGATCATCGGCCACGCCAACATGCTCGCCTCCGAGAGCCTGGCCGCGCTCTACATGGAGGCGGGTCAGGCTTCTCGCCGCACGTCGAGCCGCGAGGCCCTCGAGTTCTTCTCCCGAGTGTTCTGGTTCACGTTGGAGTTCGGCGTCGTGCACGAGGCGGGCGACCTCAAGGCCTACGGTGCGGGCCTGCTCTCGAGCTACGGCGAGCTGTCTGCCTACCGCCAGGCCGGCATCCGGGCGTGGGACGTGATGTCCATGGGGATGCTGGAGTACGACATCACCCGCTACCAGCCGGTGCTGTTCGCCGCATCTTCGTTCGAACGGATGGTCCGCGACCTCGGTGACTTCTTCCGCGGTTACGACGAGGCGTGGTACGACCGCCACGTCCGGGGAGGTATGCCATGACCATCGTGCACGTGCCGGCACGTCGCTCGCCCTCGACGAGGTGCCGGCGCCCGCGGCCCGGCTGCTCGGCTGGGACTGCCTCGAGCTGTGGGTGGGCAACGCCCGCACCACGGCCGGGTTCCTCATGTCGGCCTTCGGGTTCACCTGCACCGCCTACGCCGGCCCGGAGACCGGGGTACGGCACAAGGCGAGCTACGTGGTCGAACAGGGCGAGATCCGACTGGTGGTGTCGGCCGCGCTGGACGCCGAGTCACCCATCGCCGCCCACGTGCGGATCCACGGCGACGGCGTGCACGACCTGGCCTGGCTGGTGGACGACGCCCGGGCCGCCTTCGACGCCGCCGTGGCCCGAGGCGCCAGTGTCGTCCGGCCGCCCTGGGAGGAGGCCGACGACCAGGGGGTGCTGGTGCTGGCGCAGATCGGCACCTACGGGCACACCGTCCACACCTTCGTCGACCGCAGTCGCTACGCCGGGCCGCGCCTGGAGCCGGGCTACCACACCGAACGGCTGCCGGCGCCGCCTGTCGGGCCGCCGGTCGGCCTCACCGCCATCGACCACGTGGTGGGCAACGTCGAGCAGGGCCGCCTCGACGACTGGGTGCGCTTCTACTCCGAGGTGCTCGGGTTCGCGCCCATGCAGCACTTCTCCGAGGGGCAGATCGCCACCGAGTACTCTGCCCTGGCCTCCACGGTGGTGTGGGACGGCAAGCGCGTCGTCATGCCGATCAACGAGCCCGCCACCGGGCGGCGCAAGAGCCAGATCCAGGAGTACCTGGAGGCGTACGACGGGCCGGGTGTCCAGCACATCGCTCTGCACACGGACGACATCGTGACCACGGTCGACGCGCTGGCGGCGCGGGGCGTCCGCTTCATGGAGGTGCCCGACACCTACTACGACGAGGCCCGGCGGCGCCTGGACGGCATCGACCTGCCGTGGCACGACCTGCAACGGCTCGGCATCCTGGTCGACCGCGACGCCGGCGGCCACCTGCTGCAGATCTTCACCGAGACCATCACCGACCGGCCGGCCGTATTCTTCGAGATCATCGAGCGCCGGGGGGCCGGCGGCTTCGGCGAGGGCAACTTCAAGGCGCTCTTCGAGGCGATCGAGCGGGACCAGGCGCGTCGGGGCAACCTCTGAATGCCCTTCTACCGCAGCGTCGGTGAGGTGCCGCGCAAGCGCCATCTGCGGGTGACGCAGCCCGGTGGTGGGCTTTTGGCCGAGGAGCTGATGGGCACCGACGGGTTCTCGGCCGAGTCGGCACTGCTCTATCACCGCCACTCCCCGAGTGCGATCGTGGCGGCCGAGCCGGTGGCCGGTGGGCGGCGGTGCTTCGAGCCGGACTCGCCGCTGGTGCCGCGCCACCTGCGCACGGGCGCGTTGGCGGGGGAGGGCGGGGACCCGGTGCTCGGCCGGGCGCCCCTCCTGGGCAACCGGGACCTGGTGCTCTCCTGGGTGGCGGCTGACGCGGCGAGCGACATCTACCGCAACGCGTGCGGCGACGAGCTCGTCTACGTGCACGAGGGCAGCGGCGCGGCTGGAGAGCAGCTTCGGCGTGCTCTCGGTGGGCCCGGGGGATTACGTGGTGATCCCGGCCGGGACGACGCACCGCTGGGTGCCCGGTCCCGAGGGGCTGCGGGCGCTGATGCTCGAGGCATCGGGCCACGTCACCTTGCCCGCCAAGTACCTCTCGGAACGCGGGCAGCTGTTGGAGGGCGCGCCGTTCTCAGAACGGGACCTGCGCGGCCCGGACGCGCCCCTGACGGTCGAGGGCGAAGAGGTCCCCGTGCTGGTGCGGAGCCGCAGCGGCCTGACCCGTCACGTCCACGCGCACCACCCCTTCGACGTCGTGGGCTGGGACGGCTGCCTCTACCCCTATGCGCTGTCGATTCACGACTTCGAGCCGATCGTGGGGGCCATCCACCAGCCGCCACCGGTGCACCAGACGTTCGCCGGGCCCAACTTCTCGGTGTGCTCGTTCGTCCCTCGGCCCTACGACTTCCACCCGCAGGCGATCAAGGTGCCCTATCACCACGCCAACGTGGACACCGACGAGGTGCTCTTCTATGCCGCGGGCGACTTCATGAGCCGGGCCGGCTCGGGCATCGGCGCCGGCTCGCTGTCGATGCACCCGGCCGGCTTTGTGCACGGGCCGCAGCCCGGGAGCGTGGAGCGTGCCGGGGAGGCGACCCGGACCGAGGAGGTGGCGGTGATGATCGACGCCTTCGACCGGCTGGGACTGAGCGAGGAGGCCCGGCGTATTGCCGATCCGGAGTACCCGTGGTCGTGGGCCCGGGAGTCGTGATTGTCCGAGCTGGTGCTTCTCGCGCTGTATACGGGGTTCCTCTACCTGTTTCGCCGCGAATCGGGTAGCCGCGACTACCAGACTTGGTCCCGATCCGTTAGCGGAGACCCATATACCTGGCCACCTCGTAGTGGCTCTGCTGGCGAAGCTCGAATCACCTGGCCCGAGATCGCATAATCAACCCATGCCATCGAAACCTGCGAACGACGACCCGGTGATTGGCTGGATCTGCATCGATTGCCTCGACCCCGAGCAGTTGGCCGAATGGTGGAGGAGATTCCTCGGCGGATCGATAACCGTCGATGACGATGGTGACGTTCGTTTGGACGTCGGGCCGATTCCGCTTCTCTTCTTGAACGTTCCCGAGCTAAAGACGACGAAAAATCGCATCCACCTTGACTTGCGTGTCGGAGAGTACGACGACGCCATAACCCGAGCCGTCGCTCTGGGCGCCACTCCGGCGGACGATGTCTACATTGGCGAACGATGGCGTGTGTTGCGTGATCCGGAAGGAAATGAGTTTTGCATCATCCGGCCGGTCGCCAGTACGGGCGATCACTCGGATCACGACTTGACCTGAGTGAAAATCGCTTCAGTCCACGAGTTTGACTTGACTGCGATGAGCGCCGAGCAGGCCTGGCATGGCTAAAGACGCGGCTTGGCCGCGGTTGCGAACGCCAAGCTTGGTGTACGGGCTCCGTAGCTGAGTCCTGATCGTGTTCTCACCGACGTAAAGATTGCTGCCGGGTTGGCGGTTCGTCATGCCCGTCGACGCAAGGCAGAGAAGCTCGCTCTCGCGTTCGGGTCAGAAGGATACGGTCGCCTCCTGCGGCAGCTTTGATGCCGTCGGTGATCTGTGGTCGCGGTACAGCCTTGGAGATAGACCCTTGAGTACCGGCACGCATGAATGAATGAAGGGGAATCGTTGACGCTCATGCCCCCAGTCGATAGCGTCCCACCTACCAGGACCCCGCCGGTGGTCCGTGATCCACGGGGGTTGGTACGCATGCGTCGAGGACGTCAGCCGCACCGCACAGAACGGACCAGCTTCGACCGGCGGACGGGCCGTCAGTGGCTCCGCCGACTGGTTCCCCTTGCGGCCATCATCGTTCCTGCGGCTGGTTTCGTGGTCGCGTCGCCTCTGTCCGCGTCGGCGACGCAAACCACGACGACGTACTCAACCGCCGGAGAGCACGTATACACGGTCCCGGCCGGGACCACTGCCCTCATGGTGACGGTAGTCGGCGCCAGCGGAGAGCCGGCGGCTGCGTATGTCGGTTCCCCGGGGCTCGGCGCAGTGGTCACGGCCACAATCCCGGTACCCACGGGCACCACCACCTACTACGCCGAGGTCGGGAACAACACCGGGACCGGCGGCGGTGGGACCTCGGCATTCGCGGGTGCCGGCGGCGGGTCCTCGGACCTGCAGACGTGTTCAGTGACCGCCGCAGGGTGCACGCTGACCGCCAACCCCGCCAGTGACCCGCGCGTCGTCGTCGCCGGCGGAGGAGGAGGGGGAGGCGAAGATGAGAACGGCGTGACCTTTGTCGGCGGAGTCGGTGGCAATGCGGGTGTATCGGGCATCGGTGCCGGAGCCGGTGGAAACGGTGTGAATGCGGGCGCCGGACCCGCCGGGACACCCGGCGGCATCGGCGGCGCAGCGGGAGCCGGTGGCGCCAACGCGCCGGACTGCGCCGGTGACGGAGGTCCCACCACCTCTGGCTCTCCGGGCCAAGGGGGAACGGGCGGCAACTCCGACGGCGGCAACTCCAATAACGGCGGAGGCGGTGGCGGCGGCTGGAACGGCGGCGGCGGTGGCGGCGCCAGCAATTGCGCCAATGACGGACTGGGTGCGTCCGGTGCCGGCGGCGGTGGCGGCTCGAGCTTCACCGAGGCCAACGCCAGTGCGGTCACGATCTCGACGAACACCGGGAACACGTCCCCCGAGGTCACCATCACCCCGGTCGTGCCCGGCTATGACCTGGTGGGCAGCGACGGCGGGGTCTTCGTCTTCCCCCAGGGCCAGTCCCAGGGCTACTTCGGCTCGTTGCCCGGGATCGGGGTCCACCCCGCCCACCCGGTGGTCGGCATCGTGCCTACCCACAACGACCAGGGCTACTTCCTGGTGGGCTCCGACGGAGGGGTTTTCAGCTTCGGCAACGCACCCTTCGAGAACTCCTTGCCCGGACTCGGCATTCACGTCACCAACATCGTCGGCATCGTGCCGACGAGCAACGACCAGGGCTACTTCCTGGTGGGCTCCGACGGAGGGGTCTTCAGCTTCGGCAACGCCCCCTTCGAGAACTCGTTGCCCGGGCTCGGCATCCACGTGAACAACATCGTCGGCATCGTGCCGACCGCCGACAACGGCGGTTACTGGCTGGTGTCGGCGACCGGCTACGTCTACGCCCTCGGCGACGCCAACTACCACGGCGGGGTGAACGGCTCGTCGGCCTCTCCGATCGTGGCTATCGCGGGCACGCCCACAGGTTTGGGCTACTGGATCGTGAGCCAGAACGGTACGGTGTACCCCTTCGGTGACGCCGCCAGCTACGGTGACCTACCCAAGCTCGGGGTCGCGGTCAATGACATCGTTTCGCTGGTCCCGGTTCCCGGGGGCGCGGGCTACTGGCTCATCGGGTCGGACGGCGGGTTGTTCGCATTCCCCAACGCTCCCTTCGAGAACTCGCTTCCGGGTATCGGCGTCCACGTGAACGACATCGTTGGGGGCGTACCGACGGCGACGTAAGGGAACGGGACGGGACGCGTCGTGAAGTACCGAACTCTCACACCGAGCCGGCCGTGAGGACACCCACGAAGGCCCGGACCAGGGTATGCCACTGGTGGCGCTCCGAGCCCAGTCTGACACGAAGAGCCTCAACCTTAAAAAGGCCGGCGGTGGCCGCTACTCCCCGGTGAGGTGCGCGGTGTCGTTGTAGCCCCGCAGGACCCAGCGGTCCTCGTGCACGACGATCTTGGAGATGGAGGCATTGTCGGCCCCCAGGAAGGCGAAGGGAGCGGAGCTGGTGGCCTGGGCCAGGATCTCGCCGATGGCCGCGCCGTGGCTGAACGCGACGACCCGCCCGCCGGGATGGGCGGCGGCGATGCGCTCCACGGCGCGGCGCAGCCGGCCGCCGAACACCTCCCGCGACTCGGCGCCGGGCACCAGGTCCCAGCGCTGCTCGCGCAGCACCGAATCCCAGAGCGGGTCCTGGTCGGCCGCCTTCTGGCGCAGGAGGCCACCCTCCCACTCGCCGAGGAACACCTCACGCAGATCAGCGTCGACGACGGGCGTCATGCCAGAGCGGGCCACCAGCGGCGCCGCCGTCTGGGCGGTGCGCCGCAGCGTGCTGACGTACAGGCCGTCGAACAGCTCATGGGCCAACCGCAGCGCCACCTGCTCGGCCTGGTGCTGCCCGATCTCGGAGAGCGGGGGGTCGCCTTGGCCCTCGACGAGCTCGAAGGTCTCACCTTCGAGCGAATCGGCCGACGCGCCATGCCGGACCAGCACGAGCTCGGTCGACCCGGGTGGGCCGACGTAGGGGCGTTGGCTGAACGAGCGCGGAGGGGCGGTCACGGCAGCCGAGTGTAGGTAGGTTCAGCGCGACGGGGGCAGCTCGGGCGGCCCGTGGTCGTCCTCCTCCACCACCTCGGCGTCAATGACGTTCGGGTCGTCGTAGTCGCCAGGCGGCGGGCCGCCCGGGCCCGGGCCCGGGCCCGGGGCACCGCCCGTGCGGAAGAACGTGAACATGGCTCCCGGCGTCTGGGTGAAGTGCACCTGCAGCGGGTTGCCGGCGTTCGGCCCGAGCTGAGCCCACATGGGCTCCGCCCGCCGGTGCACCACGGCCGTCTGCACGCCCAGGGTCAGCGCCAGGTAGAGCAGGAAGCTGGCCGACTCGAGGCCCGACCCGTCGTGCGCGTGCGAGCCGAAGAAGTCGCCGGCGAAGTGCACAGCCAGGGAGAGCAACCACAACGCCATGGTGAGCGGCGTCCCCTGGCGCAGCACCCAGTTGCCGGCCGTCCAGATCTTGACCGTCAGGCCGCGCACGAACCCGAGGCCGATCGCCCCCACCACCATGGTGCCGAGCACCCAGACCCAGGCCGAGCCCGCGATGTGGTGGTGGTCGTTGGCGTAGGAGGTCAGCTCGAAGAGCCCGATCACCCCGATGATGACGGGCGCTTGCAGCCGGATGACGCGGGGCACCGGGCGCACCGCCACCTGGCGGAGCAGCACCCAGATGAGGACGACGGCGCCGATGAGGAAGGAGAAGAACGACATCTGTGCCGTTCACCCTAGGACCGGCGACTCCTCAGGCGTTCAGCAGCGGTCCCACCTCGGCACCGAAGCGCGCCGTCTGGTCGCACAGCTCCGAGGCCGACCGGGCCATGAAGCGCACCTGCAGGTGGTTGACGCCCATGCCGACCAGCTCGTGCAGCGACTCGGCCACCCTCTCCGCCCCGCCGCTCAGGACCCAGTTGGGCAGCTCCCAGCCTGACCCGCCCGAGGTCAAGTAGATCGGCTCCACGATGGTGCCGATGTCGAGTGGGGCGCCGTCGCGCAGCTCCTCGCGCAGCGAGCGCAGGCGGGCGATCTGGCCGGGCAGGTCCCGCCGGCGCGTGCCCTGCGGTAGCCAGCCGTCGCCGAAGGCCGCCGTGCGCCGCAGCGCCGCCGGCGACGAACCGCCGATCCAGATGGGCGGGCGCGGCGTGCGCGCCGGGCGCGGGCCTAGCCCCATGTCCGAAGCCGGGAAGCGCGGACCGGGCAGAGTCGGGAACTCGTCGGTGAAGCAGCGCGCCAGCGCGGAGACGGCCTCGTCGGTGTGCCGCCCCCGCTCCTCGAAACCGCCGGTGAACAGCTCGTACTCCTCGGGCACGTGGCCGGCGCCCACGCCCACGATCAACCGGCCGCCCGAGAGCAGGTCGATGGTGGACAGCTCCTTGGCGGCGCGCAGCGGGTGGCGCTGGGCCAGGATCAGCACATGCGACAGCAGGTGAGTGCGCGTGGTCAGCGCGGCCAGCCAGCCCAAGGTGGCCGTCGTGTCGTACCAGATGGTGCCCATGGCGTCGGCCAGGCGGCGCGGGATGGCGGTGTGGTCGCATACGCCGAGGTAGAAGAAGCCGGCGTCGTCGGCGGCGCGGGCGACCTGCGCCAGCTCGTCGGGCCCGACGTCCTTCTCCCAATCGGCCACATACAGCGTCGACTGCGACTGAATGGGCAGCTGCATGCCGTAGACCACCGTCCCCTCCGGCACGGCGCGCACGACGTCGGCGGGGATCAGGGCGGGGTCGGTCATGGCTCGGTCTCCGTTCGCAGGGAATCGCTCAATTTGGCTCAGGCGTAGGCGGCCAGCGCGACCGATAACTCGGCCGGCGTGCCGAAGTCGGTCGCCTGGACCCGCGCCCGCTTCAGGTGCAGGTGGAGCGGGACCTCCCAGGTGTAGCCCATGCCGCCGTGCACCTGGATGGCGGCGCGGGCGTTGCTGATGGCCGCCTCGTCGGCCAGCAGTTTGGCGCCTGACACGCTGCGCTCGAGCAATTGGCCCGGCCGGCACCCGGCCGCCGCCGCCTCCGCGGCCGTCACGTCGGGCGCGTCGGCCAGGCAGGCCGCCGCGTGCACGGCGGCCCGCGCCACCTCGGCCCGCACCAGCATGTCGGCGCACATGTGCTTGACCGCCTGGAAGCTGCCGATCGGCTTGCCGAATTGGTGGCGCTCCTTGGCGTAGGCGACCGCCAGGTCGAGCACCTCCGCCGCGTGGCCCACCTGGAGCGCCGCCGTGAGCAGCGCCCCCTCGCGCCACAGCCGCCCGTCGTCGGGCACCGACCCGCCGAAGGGGAGCGACCCCAGGCGCCACAGAGGCGTGAGCGGGTCGAGGGGGTGCTCCATGCGGTGGGCGCCGCCGGTCGGCGCCGGCGTCAGCAGCTGGGGCGGCCCGCCGTCGTCCAGCACCAACAGCGCGTCGAGCGAGCCGAGATGGCCGATCAGTACCGGCCCGGGACGACCCGAGCAGTACAGGCCGACGGAGACCCGGCCCTCGGCCGCACCCTCGACCAGCCCGGTGGTCGCAGCCAGGAAGGTGCCGACCAGGGGTCCCGGCACCAGGGCGCGGCCCAGCTCCTCGAAGACGACCACGGCGTCGGCCAGCCCGAGCCCGGTGCCGGCCGGCTCGGACAGGGTCAGCGTGAACACGCCGGTCTCACCCAGCGCGGCCCAGTCTTCGGCGGCAATGGCGCGCTCGTCGCCCTCGCGGGCGCGCACGCGTTCGAGCGGCAGGCGCCCCGCCAGCATGGACCGGATCCCCTCGGCCAACTGGCGCTGGTCGTCGCCGACGCGGAAGTCCATCAGCGGGCCCGCGGCAGGCCGAGGATGCGCTCGCCTACGATGTTGCGCTGCACCTGCGACGTGCCGGCGGCGATCGTCAGGTTGATCGACTTGAACCAGTCGTGCACCTGCTCGGCGTTGCCGAGCGCGCCACCGTCAGGCCCCTCCAGCGGGTCGGCGCACAGCGCGGCCCGGTCGAGCACCTCCATGGCCAGGTCGCCCAGCAACTCCGCGTGTTCCGAGAACGCGAGCTTGAAGACCGAGCCGCCGATGCCGGGGACACCCGTCTGGGCTGCTTCGGACACATTGCGCTTGGTCAACGCCCACAGCGCGTCGAAGGCCGCCACCAGGTGGCCGATGCGCCGGACCAGCCCTTCGTCGCTGAGCAGGCCGAGCCGGTCGGCCAGCGCGCGCACCTCACCCAGGCGCCGCACGCACTCGAGCAGGTCGCCCACGAAGGCCGTGCCGCGCTCGAACGACAGCGTCACCATGGTGACCCGCCACCCGTCGTTCTCCTCGCCCACCCGGTTGGCCACCGGGATGCGCACCTCGTTGAGGAACAGCTCGGCGAACTCGGTCGTCCCCTCGATCGTGCGCAGGGGCCGGATCTCTATCCCGGCCGCGTCCATCGGCATGATGAGCCAGGTGATGCCGCGGTTGCCCTCGTCGCCGGTGCGCACCAGCAGCTCGCAGAAGTCGGCCACCTCGGCGTGCGACGTCCAGATCTTGGAGCCGGTGACCACGTAGTCGTCGCCGTCGCGCACCGCCCGCGTGCGCAGCGAGGCCAGGTCGCTGCCGGCATCCGGCTCGCTGAAGCCCTGGCACCACACCTCCTCACCGCGCAGGATGCCGGGCAGGTAGCGCTCCTTCTGCGCCGCCGAGCCCTCGGCGATGATGGTCGGCCCGGCATGGAGCAGCCCGACGAACCCCACGCCCACGTACGGCGCACCCGCCCGTTCGCACTCCTCCTTGAAGATCAGCTGCTCCACCGGCGAGGCGCCGCGCCCGCCGCCCTCGGCCGGCCAGTCCACCCCGGCGTACCCGGCCGCATAGAGCAGCTGCTGCCAGTGCAGGTCGTAGGCGCGCCGGGCCGTCCAGTTGTCGTGCGGCGGCGCCGGGCCGACCCCGGGCAGCGTGGCCGCCAGCCAGCCCCGCAGCTCGTCGCGGAACGACTGCTCGGCCGCGGTGTAACGCAGGTCCATGGGTCAGGAAGCGGGCGACGCCTCGGCGCGACGGTCAGGCGACGAGGTCGAGGCTGAACAGCTTGATCGCATTGCCACGCACGATCTTGCGCCGCTGTTCGTCCGTGAGGTCGGCCATCTGCTCCTCGGCGATCTGGCGCGTGCGCGGCCAGGTCGAGTCCGAGTGCGGGTAGTCCGACTCGTAGGTGATGTTGTCCTCGCCGATCTCGTCGACCGAGCGGAGGCCGTGCGCGTCATCGAAGAAGCAGCCCCACACGTGGTCCTTGAAGTAGCTCGACGGCTTCTCGGGCACGATGTCGGCCACGCCGCCCCAGCCCCGGTTGTCCTCCCACACGCGGTCGGCCCGCTCCAGGATGTAGGGGATCCAGCCGATCTGCCCCTCCGAGTAGGCCACCTTCAGGTCGGGGATACGCACGAACAGGCCGCTGAAGAGGAAGTCGACCAGCGAGAAGGTGGCGTTGGTGTGCGTCAGGGTCGAGCCGACGGCGGGCGGGGCGTCGGCCGAGGTCGACGGCATCTTGGACGACGATCCGATGTGCATGTTCACGATGGTCTGCGTCTCGGCGCAGGCGCGGAAGAAGGGATCCCAGTAGTGGTCGGGGTCGTGCACGGACGGCAGCCCGAGGAACGGCGGGATCTCGCTGAAGCACACCGCCCGCACGCCGCGCTCGGCGTTGCGGAGCACCTCGGCCGCGGCCAGCTCGGCGTCCCACAGCGGGATCAGGCACAGCGGGATGAGCCGGCCCTTGGTGTCGCCGCACCACTCCTCGACCATCCAGTCGTTGTAGGCCTTCACGCAGAGCAGCCCCAGCTCCTTGTCCTTGGCCTCGGTGAAGGTCTGCCCGCAGAAGCGCGGGAAGGTCGGGAAGCACAGCGCCGCCTCGATGTGGTTGGCGTCCATGTCGTCCAGGCGGGGCTTGACCTCGTAGGAGCCCGGCCGCATGTCCTCGTAAGTGACGCCCTTCATGGTGACCTCGTCGCGGGGCACGCCGACGGCCGAGTCCACCCGCAGCAGGGGCCGCTTCAGGTCCTCGTAGTACCACCAGTCGACCGGCACGCCCGCCGAGCCCTCCTTGACCTTGAGCGACCCGCCGCGGAACTCCACCTCGGGCATCGGCGCCCGCACGATGCGCGGTCCCACGTCGGCGTACTTGGACGGGAGGCGGTCCTGCCACACGTTGGGCGGCTCGACGACGTGGTCGTCGACCGAGATGATCTTCGGCAGGGGCTCGGACATGGGCATCGAGCGTAGCCGGGACCTGACGGGGCGTCAGAAACGTCCGATCAGGCGAACGCCTCGTCGAAGAGGTCGAGCATGGCCCGCCAGGAACGCCGCTCGGTGGGCTCGTGGTAGGCGATGCCTGGCATGCCGAAGGACTCGGCACCGGGCCGGGTGAAGGAGTGTTCGGCGCCGCCGTACACGTAGAGCTGCCAGTCGACGCCGCCGGCGGTCATCTCCTCTTCGAAGGCGCGCCGCTGGGCGTTGTCGACGATGGGGTCGTCGGCGCCGATGAGCGCCAGCACCTTGCCCGTGATGTTCTTGGCGTCGTCGGGCCGTGCCGTGCCCAACCCGGCGTGGAAGCCCACCACCGCCTTGAGGTCGGCCCCGCCGCGGGCCAGCTCGAAGGACATGGTGCCGCCGAAGCAAAAACCGATGGCGGCCAGGCGGTCGGGGTCGACGTGTGGCTCGGCGCGGAAGATGTCCAGCCCAGCGGTGCCGACGGCACGCACGCGCGACGGATCGCCATGGAACTCGCCGATGCGCGCCATCATCTGCTCGCGGTCGGCCAGGGGCTTCCCTTCGCCGTGGTAGTCGAGCGCGAAGGCCACGTAACCCAGTTCGGCCAGTCGCACGGCCATGCCGCGGCCGTGATCGTCGAGGCCGGGGCCCTCGTGGCACACCAGCACCCCGGGACGCTGGTCTGCTCCGTCGGGCAACGCCAGTGTGCCGATCATCGTGCGGCCATCGGCTTCGTAGGAAATGTCGCGGGTGGTCACCATGAGGCGCACCGTACCGCGTGCCGGCGGCGGCCATACTTGGGCCCGATGCGCGGGAAACGACTCCGGCGCCTGCAATTGGGATGTGCGGCGGCCCTCCTCGCCGTGGTGCTGGCCTCCTGTAGCTCGGGACCCTCGACGCCGAGCGCCGGGCCACCGGCGTCGCACCACCCGAACGCAGGGTCCACGACGACGACGACCACCACCCCGACCAGCGCGACGACGTCGCCCTCCACGGTGGCGCCCCAGGCCACCTCGGGCCCGCTGCAGGCGGGGTCGCCCATTGAGCTGCCGTTCTCCGCCGGTGCCGTCACCGCGGCCGAGAGCCCCGACGGCGCGGTGTTCGTGGCCCCCCAGGACCCGACGTATGCGACGCCCACGGTGGCCTGGGTGGTGGACGGCAACGGCCCGCCGGAGATTGCCGAGCACGTCCCGACGGGCATCGCGGCCATGGCGGCCGACGGCACCAACTTCTACGTCGCCACCTACGGCAACGTGCTGGCCTACAACCGCGAGAGTGGGAACCAGGATGGCCAGTGGAACCTGCCGCCGGTGCAAGTGGCCAACTCGTCGGACGCCGACCTCGTCTCCATGACCGCTGCCGCCGGACTGGTGTTCGTCTCCATCACGCAGGGCAACACCGTGCGCGCCTACAGCATCAACCCCTCGGGGACGGCCGGCCCGCGCCTGCTGGTGACCGGGCTCGGAGACGCCATCGGGTCCGACGGGTCGATCTACTTCGAGAGCACCGACCACCATCTCGCGGTGCGGCGTCCCAACGGGGCCACCATCACGGGGCCCGCCCTGGCCGACGCGCCGACCCAGCTCGGTGGTGGCGTGCAGTACGTCGACGCGGTGGCCGGCGGCGCCGTGTGGGTCGACGAGCCGGCGGGCCAGGGCCTCGATGCCACCTACGCCACCTACGACACCTCCACCCTGGCCAAGGTGGCGTCGTTCAGCGGCTCGGTGACCACCTCGGTGGTGGACAGCGCCGCCGGTGCGCTGGCCCTGGAGCCGGCCGGAGGTGCCACGTGCCCACCAGCCGCGGCCGACACCCCGGCCTCCTGCGTGTTCCGCATCGATCAGCAGGGAACGGTCACCAATCCGCTCGGCGTCGGCCCGGCCGTGCTGCTCATCGGGCCCAGCCCCGCCGTGATCGCGTCCGACACCTCGACGAACCAGTTCACGCTGACGCGGGTCTCGAGCGCCACCTCGGGCTGATCCGGCAGAGACCGGAGCGGTGCGAGCCGGGTCGGGCCGGGCCGGGCCAAAATACGGCGTCCTCGGCTCGCCGCACGTGCCGGGGCGGAGGGGAACGATGACGCATCTGGCGCTGAGGGACGAGCTCCACGATGCGGCTGCACCACGCCCGCACGTTCGGCTGACTCCATCCTCCACTCGTAGCGCTGACCGCCGTCAGATACGAGTTCGGGTCGTCGTAGGCGGCTACTACGACCTCGTGATGCTTCCCCGACTCTCGCGGCCCCTTACGAATCCTTACGGCACCCTGGGGGCAGTCACTCCGACTCCGTCGAGGGCCTCAATGAGGACCTCTCCCGATAAACCCGGCAGTCACGAAACCCGGGACGGTTGGGATGCCGCGGAACCTAGAGTCATGGCCCAGGAGAATCCGAGAATTTGGCTCGGGTGACAGATCAACCTCAAAGAAAAACATGCACCCACTAGACGTGAATGACAACTCCGCGGTCTATTACGACGGCCAGTACTGGAACAACCTTGACTGCACGAACCGGATGATTAACCGCCGGATCTCCGGTGACGAGGCAGTCAATTGGTGGAGGCACTTTGCCCGTCAGACGGGAAAGGTCTTCGAGCGGGCACTGATCTTGAACTGTGGCAACGGTTGGGTCGAGCGCGAAATGTTCGATGGCGGACTAATAAGAGAGGCTGTCGGCATCGACTACTCCGAAGAACTTCTCAGCGAAGCAAGATCAGCCGCTGAGGGTCGGCGGCTGCATTACGTCCGGACGAATATCAACGCTCAGGCTTACCCTGCGGGCCGCTTCGACCTGGTTGTCAACCACGCCGCGGCTCACCACGTGGTGCGGCTAGATCGAGTCTTCAGGAACCTTTGCAGACTGCTGCCCCACGACGGTTGGTTGCTATCACTCGATTACGTGGGACCACATAGGAATGAGTACTCCCTAGATGCGTGGGACCAGGCTTGGAAGCTCAACCAGACTCTTCCCGACCACGTGCGCCAGTCGATGACCTATCCGTTACGTGACCTGTATGTGCAAGTTGATCCAACCGAAGCAGTGCATTCCGAACTCATCGTTGACATACTGCATCGGTACTTCCATGTCGCCGAATTTCATTCCGTTGGGAGGCGCACTCGCCTACCCGATCCTCACGCACAACTCACAACTCTTCTCAATCGAGCTGGGCCGTGGCGAGCGCGAACACTGGGGACAAATCGTTTTGGATCGAGATACCGAATATCTCGCCAAAAATCCGCAGTCGAGCCTGTTCGCGTACTTTTCGGCGCAGCCCAACAAGGAAGTCCTTTCTAACCATCTGGAGTTGGCGGCATGGGCGAAGGACGAGGACGTTCGAGAGGAACATGCGGCCGAGAATGGTGGCCAGTATTACGACCGTTCACTTTTGAGCGATCTTTATTGGGAGCTCTTTCGGCTCCAAACTTGGAATAGCGATCTCCAACGAGAGCTCGAGACCATCCGGGAAAGCTTTCTCTATTCCCACTTGACGACGATTCTGGACACCCCGTTGGTTCGACGGTTCCTGCGATCCAGGCTTGTTCGCTCGCTCGGGAGGAGCCAACACTCTGCCAAGTAGTTCTCAGCGGCTTGGTTCCTCAATCGGGCCGTGTCAAGCCCGTGCAAGAGGAAGTCCGTCACCTGACCCCGTACGCCGGGAGCGAGACACCAGAACAGCTGGGTTTTCGTCAGGCATGATCTGAGGGTGTCAGATGACCCGGCATTCGATCAGGCTCAATGGAATCTGGAAGCGTTCTCTGAGGCGGCAACGATCATGGGTCGTCCGGCCAGCATTGATGATCTATTGACTCGCTGGACTAACGATGACCACCAAGCCGGGACGCTGGCAGCTGTGCGCTCGACCGACTGGATGGTCTCTTGTCGGATGATCTTTCCCCGACGAGAGACGCGGTCGCCGTTCTGCTTCAGCGGCTCCCCCTCCAACGACCGGTTAGCCGACACGGGACAAACGACCTGCCCCAGTTCGGGTGCTCCCCGACGACGTCGGCAACGGTGCCCGGGAGAATACGCCGCTCTAGCGTTACGCCGACTGCTGACCTCATCGACGGCTGCTTCCGCGAATCGGAGTGTTGCTGTGTACGTCTTCAGCACCGGGCTCTCGCCCGGGGGTCATCCTCTAATGACACCGCTAGTGGGGCTGATTGGGCCAGATCAGCCAGGCGCGAGCCTCCGCTAACTTGCAGATATCCTCCGGCAAGGCGTCTTCCTTGATTGCCTTGCCGATCCGCTCAGTTAGAGCCTCGATTTCTTTTACAGGTTCTTCGGCCATGACCGGAACAATACGTCGGAGCAGCAATATCGGACCATTCGATCTCCACCGACCTCTGCTTTCGCATCGTCACCGATGACGAGCCCCGGCGGCGGGGCCACCCGACCCACGGTGCCAATCAGGTTACTTGGCTGGGCGTTTCCAAGCTCCCGGCGAGCAGGATCTGCCGGGTCGATGCATGCGATGAGCTCGGGGATGAGCTAACGAACCGGAAGAGAATTCCGTTAGGAACTCGCCCTCCACGTCACCGTCACGGCAGGCCCCAAGCGGCTGCTTGTTTGTAAGCTTTTGAGATGCGCTCCGGTCCGATGATTGTGAGCAGCCTCGTCCTTGCCACCGCCCTTTGTTGCGTTGCCAGCTCCACTACAGGCCGCAGCAAGCCACGGCAAGGTCCCGCAGATCGCACAGCAAGAGGTACGGCTTTTGACTGCTGCGCAGGCTCAGATGCAGATGGTCTGTGCGAAGGCCAATGCCGGAACGGGATTCCACATGGTGACCTTCGCTGGTGCGGCTGCTAGTGAGCTTCGCACCGCACGAATGAATCCCGCTCCATGGAATCGACTTCCTCCGGGGCAGATTGCTTTCGCGTGTTATCCCAATGGCGTGTCTCACGATGCCCTAGGGATCTTCGTTGACCAGCATGGCTATCGGACGCCTGCACCGCCTTTTCCGACTCTGAAGTGCAAACGGACCAAATCTGGCTCAGAATGTCCGATCCCGGCCTTCGGCGGCTGAAGCGACTCCTTCCTCAAATCATTCCCACCGTCCCGGGCGAACTGGGGCACTGCGGAAGGTGGGTTGACGGTCAGTAGTCGGAACCGTCGCCTGTACCGGCCTACGCGGGCCGTTGTCACAGGTTGATTCCGAATGGCGTGTCCTACAAATGGCTCGGGACTGGGCCCACGCTCTGGTAGTTCCCGATCGGCATCCCACACTGGCCGCCAACCAACCAGTGTCCTTTATCCAGCACGAATGTGACCCAATTGTTGTTCCCCGCTCTGCGGGTGCTGTAAGTCACTTCGGCCTGCGCACTCGTCGTCGTAACGTCACGTACTCGCACCCCTGTCTGTCAGGCTGACGTGAGACACCTGCAGTAGCCCACCATCCCACCAGGGCGAGTCAGGAACACGTAGACCAAATGACCATGACATCAGCACCTGTGACGACACGCGCCCAGAATGGGGCCGTGGCCGAAGACAATCCGGCGGCGAGACCCAAGCGGCGCCAGTTCGGCGCCGACTACAAGCTGGCCATCTTGGAGGAATACGAACAGATCACCGAAGACGGTGGCAAGGGCGCCCTGTTGCGCCGAGAGGGCCTGTACTCGAGCCACATCGTCGAGTGGCAGCGCGCCCGCGACGTCGGTGCCCTCTCGGGACTCGCACCCAAGCACCGCAAGAAGCGCTCGGCGGCCGAGCGCGAGCTCGATCTCTTGCGCCGGCGCAACGCCAAGCTCGAGGACCAGTTGGCTCGCCACCGCACGGCGCTCGAGGCCCAGGGAAAAGCATCGGAGCTCTTGGCGCAGCTGCTGGCGCAGAGCACTCCGGAGACCGACCAGCAGTCAGACGAGGAGCCGACGCGGTGATCGACGAATGCTTCGCCGTCGTCGAGCCGCTGCTCGGCACCAAGAGCGCCTGTGCCGCCGTCGGGCGGGCCCGGGCCAGCCATTACCGCCGGCTCAAGCCGTGCCGGGTGACGGAGCGCAAGCCCCGGCCCGCCCCGCCGAACAAGCTCAGCGACGAAGAGGTCGACGCCGTTCTCGAGGTACTGCGTTCTGAACGCTTCGCCGACTGCTCGCCCGCCCAGGTCTACTTCAGCCTCCTCGACGAAGGCGTCTACCTGGCGTCGGAGTCCAGCTACTACAGGATCTTGCGCTCCCAGGGCGAGGTGCGCGAGCGCCGCCGCCAGGCGACGCACCCCGCCAAGGTCAAGCCCGAGCTCGTCGCCGGCGCGCCGTTGGTCGTGTGGTCCTGGGACATCACCAAGCTCAAGGGCCCAAAGCGCGGCGAGTACTTCGACCTCTACGTCGTGCTCGACATCTTCAGCCGCTACGTCGTGGCCTGGTGTGTGGCGCCCTCTGAGTCAGGCGAGCTGGCCAAAGAGCTCATCGCCGACGCCGTGGCGCGCCACCGGGTCCCCCCCGACCAGCTCACCATCCACGCCGATCGCGGCTCGTCGATGACGTCGAACCCGGTGACCGAGCTGCTCACGTTCTTGGGCATCGGCCGCAGCCACAGCCGCCCGCACGTGAGCAACGACAACCCCTACAGCGAGGCGCAGTTCAAGACGCTCAAGTACTGCCCCGCCTTCCCCGAGCGCTTCGGCTGCATCCAAGACGCCCGGGCGTTCTGCGAGGCGTTCTTCGCCTACTACAACCACGAGCACCGCCACTCGGGCATCGGCTACCACACGCCGGCCTCGGTGCACTACGGCACCGCCGAGGAGGTTCGCTCCCAGCGAGCCGAGACCCTCGATGCCGCCTACGCGGCGAACCCGGTTCGGTTCAGCCACCGCCGGCCACAGCCTCCGAAGCTGCCCACCGTGGCGTGGATCAACGAACCTGTGCCGTCGAGGACCTTGTACGGAGTGCGTCATAAGAACGTGTCTCAAATCGCTTGACAGGTTCCGCACCCCGGTAACCCTGATTCGGTCGAATGGGACGCCAATCTGACGTTCCCAGACTGTTCGGGCAAAGGACAGCAGTTGGGGAGTGACCTGATTCGTCGAGCGGCATTCAGGGCTCACAGTCACTTCCAGGTGTGCCAACGATCCGGTGAGTATGGCTTGGGCGTATTTGACGGCAGCGAGCTTTAAACTGGTGACACCCGGCACAGTGTCCGATGGTGTAGGCCAAGCAGGAGTCGCGCTCCATGTAACGAAGCTCGTTCCAGCAATAAGGCTCGCAAGCAGCGGAAGAGCAAACCTCTTCACAGCATGAGTATGACACGACGGCTGCTCGGTCGAGCTTGCTGGACTGCCGCTCCTTCGCGGCGTTCGGCGGCGCCCATCGACGGGTCGATCTCTGCCCTAGATTGGTCAGGTGGTGGGTCCTGACGACGAGTTCACAAGGAAAGCCATTAGGGAAACGGCCGCTCGGCTCCACGACGAGCCGCCTGTCCCGAGTAGCAACCCAATCATTCGGCGGCTCCAAAGAGATTCCGAGTGGGGTCCCATCGCCAATCTCACCAGCGCAGAGGCGGCGATCGAATGGGTCCGCTCACGTGCGTCGATTGATATGAGTCGTCCGAGTGTGAAATCCCGATTTCGGCTCAGAACCGATTGGCGACTGACGCCCGGTTCGCTGTCGATGCTCCTCGACATTCTTTCAAGCGAAGATGGGAAACAGGTCTATGTCGCACTGAGGGCACTGTCCAGCAACGGCGCTCAGGTCACCAGCGATGAGACGGAAGAGTCAGATGCCACGCTGCTACGGATCACACTGCCGGATGGTTCCCTCCATCAGCGGCCTGTCAACGCTAGGGCACTCTAGAGGGTCGGGCAACCCCTCCGGTAACGGCCGCTCTCGGAACCAAACAGGAGTCATCCACACGCCCCGAAAAGTGGATTCGAACGGCGGCCCCAGTCCGGCGATCGTGGGCTCACTCCCGCCATCAAAGAGCTAGGCGAAGGCGCTCGATGTCAAGAAGGTGATGCGTCGCATCATGGACCGCGTGGCGAACGATCCAGTGCGGATCGACGTTGGCGCCATCCAGCCTCACTACTGAATGCCACTCGTTGGTAGAAAGCTCCGAGAACGTCCTGAGCAACGAGGTCACTTCTCGTTCAATACCGGCGAACGCAGCGTCGATGTCGATTTGACGAGGCTCGGGCTTGAATGGTGAAGATGGCGACTCACCGAGGTCGGTTCCAGGCTGTGTGACCGCAATGTCCAGTAGAAACTTCATTCCAAACAGGACCTCTCGCACATGGTCTGCGTATTCAGCGATGGACCACTGGCCATCGACTGGTCGCCCGAGTAGATCGTCAGAACTGAGACCGGCGACAACGTCGGCGAACCGGGTGGGCAGGCCTTCGATCGCCGAGATGGCTGCGGCATCGCTCCACTCCTCGCCGTTGAACCCACACTCGTCACACCGTTCAAAATCCACAACGCCACCGATTCTGCCCGCTGTCTCCCAGTCCGGCATCGCAGGTGTTCCTCGACCTGTCCGAGATGCGCCGGAGTTTCCCACTGTCCTGGCGAACTGAGGCACACGAAGTGGCGAACCTTAGGACACGTGCCTAGCGATGATGTGGGCGCATTCCAGCGACTCCGTCGAGGTGGTATCGATCTCGAGGTCGTAGGAGACCCCTTCATGCACCCTGGTCGCCTGTGAGGCAGCCCCGCCAACCACACGGTCACCGCGAGCGAACTCACGGCCAGCGGCGACCTCAGCATCGCAATGCACGCCGACCCACAACACAGAGAGGTCGTCGAGGTGTGCCCGCAGTCGCGCCTGCGACTCCGATCCAGAGAGAAAGACATCGTCGTAGATGACCCGCGCACCGGCTCGAGCCATGGCTCCAATTCCAGCCATCCAGGCGGACGCGATCTCACGAAATCCTTCTCCGATGCTCACCTCACCGTGTTCGCCGAAGGCCACGCCGGCGTCGGTGTCCATCAGTGAGGGCGGCAACGCGTGGAGAAGATCGTCGATGCTCAGACTCATCCATGGTGTGGAGAGGATCGCCTTGAGGCAACGAGCGATAGTGGTCTTGCCCGAACTCGACGAGCCATTAAGGACGATGACCTGGGTTGTCATCGCACGACCGAAAGGTCCGACCTGGTCACGTCGGAGACTCTACCGATGACCATCTGTGCACCCCGGGCCGGCGACGCTCCTATCAGTTGTCAAGCCCCTTTTGTGCGAACAGCGGACAGAACAGTGATGAGTCACTCGGGTGAGGACATGCTCTTATCAGGCCACGCGTTCACAGAACGTTGACCCGGACCGTGGGCCGGCGAGTCGCCGGAAAGTCAGCCCCGAAGGGTGACAGTTATGGGGTGAGCGGCTGATTCCTCGGACCGTGGGTCTGGCGCGAGGCAAGTAGCGGTAGAGCTCGCGGGCGACGTAGCGCTTGAGGAGGCGGATACACCTTGCGCTCGAAGTAGGCGGTGGTTCTCGGGATCATGCGCGATGCGGACCATGACGATGCGCCACAGCGCGCTGTTGGCGTGGCGGTCACCTCCCCGATCGAGGCGGTGACGGTTGCTCTTGCCCGACGACGCCGGAATAGGCGCGACCCCGCACAGGTGGCCCACGCGGCCTCGGAACGGAGGCGTTCGGGGTTGTCCCCGGCGCTGACCAAGAGCGCGGCCGCGGTGTCAGGGCCGACGCCGAAGCGCCCCAGCAGCTCGGGTGCTGCAGCCGCCACCAGCTTCTCGATGCGCTCGTCGAGTTCGGCGATCTCGTCGTCGAGCCCTTGAATCCGGCGGGCCAGCGAACACAGCGATGCCTTGTGGGCGGCCATCACGAGATCTCCTGAGCGTGACGGTCGCAGCCTCGCCGCCTCGGCGGTCAGCGCCGCCACGGTCAAGCCTTTGAGGCGGCATCGCAGCTGGTCGGGGGCGGTGATCACCAGATGGCGCATCTGGGTCAGCGCCTTGACCCGGGCGGCTCGAGCCGAGCGCTTGGCGACGACGAGGACCCGGATGGCCTCGACGGCCCCGTCCCTGGATTTCGAAATGCCCTGAGCCCGGCCGCTGAGGGCGGCTCGAGCCGCTTCGACGGCATCGAGGGGATCGGACTTGCCCGAACGACGACGCTCGGCTCGATTCGGCCGGTCGACCTCGATCACCTCGACGTCTGCTCGGCGCAGGAAACGCGCCAGGCCCGCTCCATACGAGCCAGTGCCCTCCACCCCCACTTTAGTGAGCGCACCGAAGCCCTCGAGCCAGGTGAGCAGCGCCTTGTAGCCGGCCGGGTCGGTGTCGAAGCGCTCCGTGCCGAGCAGTGCTCCGAGCGGGTCCAAGGCGGCAGCGACATGGACGTCGAGGTGAGTGTCGACGCCACCGGTCACACCCCGCGCAGCTTCTACGATGGTCATGGTCATCCCTTCTCTAAACGGTGTTAGGGATGGCACGGCCGTTCCGGATCGGAGCGACGGGCGGTCCGGGTTGTTCTAGCAACCCAGACCAATCACCCCAACTCGGAGACGGGACGTGCCGCTGTCAATGTGCAAGACAGGCTGAACCTGCCGGCACTCACGAAGCTATTCAGGACCGGCAATGCAGCGGTGGATCCTCCAGACCCATTGTCACTGGTATGGGGCACCCTCGGGGCCCGCAGGATACGGGCGCGTCTGCCCGTGCCACTTCGATACCCGTTGGAGTGTGTTCCAGTCATCAGCCGCTGACCGCAAAGAGCTTCCAGGTATCTGGGACACCCTTGAGTTCGTACTCGCCTCGATATTGGAATTCGATTCCTGATCCAATGACCAAATCCTTGACGGTGCTGGACACCAAGATTTCGCAGGGACCAGCCAGCGCACTCACCCGGGCGGCGATGTGGACAGCGAGTCCTCCAAGATCTTGTCCGCGAACCTCACACTCGCCGGTATGAAGTCCCATTCGAAGATCGACCCCGAGCGCACCGGAGAGATCGATGATCGCCTGGGAACAGCGGATAGCCCTAGCAGGGCCGTCAAAGGACACGAGGAAACCGTCTCCGGTGGTCTTAACCTCGGTTCCCCGAAAGCGCCGGACCTGCTCGCGCACCAGGCGATCGTGCGAATCTAAAAGAACATGCCACTGCCGGTCCCCGAGAACCGCTGCGTGCTCGGTCGAGCGCACAATGTCCGTAAAGAGCACCGTGGTGAGCATCCGCTCGATGTCGAAGGAGGGCTGCTCACCTGTGAGGAAGCGGCTGACCTCGTCGGTGACGATCCTGTGGTTGCGCGGAGCCGTGGGTCCGAGATCAGCTCCGGGTAGCTCGACGAGGACTGCGTTCGGAATGTGCTCGGCGAGGTATCGACCGACCTCGATCGGGGTGAGAGGGTTCTCCTTGGCATGCAGGACCAACGTTGGAACCTGGATCAGTGGGAGGGCCCATCGAACGTCATTAGTGCGTACGACATGGTCGAACTGCATGGCGGCAGTTCTCGGGGTCATCGACGCTCGTTGTGCCGCAGCAAGGAATCGGATCCACTCGGCGTCCCTTGCCATACCCGGGGTCCCGATGGACGCCAGTTCGACGGTTCCCCACGTCTTGGCGACGAAAGACTCCAACGTATCGACCGCCTCGTTCGACAAGCCGATTGGATAATCGCTATCTCGAAGGAGACGAGCGGCTGTGTTCACCAACACCAGCGCGCTCACTCTTTCGGGGTGCATGGCGGCAAAGAGCATCGCGGGTGGGCCAGCGTCGAGCCATCCGAAAACGGCCGCCCGACTCGACCATGCCGCATCGAGAACCGCCGTCATGTCCTCGGCCCACTCCTCCCATGTCGGGAGGGCGTTTCGCGACACGGCGTCGGAAAGGCCTGCGCCGCGGCGGTCGAAGAGGATCACTCTGGCGACAGATGCAAGGCGGCGCATTTGCTCGGCGAACGGGGGCCATTGCCAGTACACCTCGATGTGACTACCCATGCCGCCTGCGTAGAGGACGTCAGGAGGACCGTTGCCGAACACCTGGTAGGCAACATCGGCGTCACCGACCGCGACGTATCTCGTCTCGGGGGGCTCGATCACGACACCTTCCTGACCCTGTCGCTGGTCGCGCTGTTCCCAGACTTAGACACCCCCCGCATGGCCAAAGTCTGCCTTCAAATCCGCCAACGTGCTCGGAGAAAGGTTGTGACGCCCGGTGTCCGCGATCATCCGTCCGTGCCCGCACAGATACTTGCCGAGCGGAAACTCACTTAGATCCAAGGACTGTGCCGCTGTGCCTGCTGTCTGTCCCACCTTCCCGGCGCCCAGGCCTAGATCCGAACCGGAGTCGCCTGTGAACCGCCGTATCGGGGTGCCGCACCGAACCGGCGAACTGGGTCACTTTCAGTTCGCGACCCCTTGGGTTCGTCGTTCGGGTCGGGCAAGGTCGCCATGTCAGACTCCCCAAATGGGCTCGCGAGGAATCAGCGTCCGAAGGGCGGCTGGTACGCTTTTTGCGGCGGGAGCTGTGGTCGTTTTGTTGTCGGCATTCACGACGGCCCTCCTGGCGCGACTGACGAGCATCCCTCTTGGCCGGGGGACTGCTACCTTCACGTGGATCTGAGAGACTGGCGTAACCCCAACTATCAACTCGATCAAGGGGAATGCGAGTGGTTACCAGGTGGCTGCAACCGGGAAAGTTCCGCAGCAGTCGCGGATCCAACCCACGGATGGATCCGCATCGACACAACTCACGATTCCATCCGTGATCCCTGTGGCTGATGTCCAGGGGACGATTGGGGGCACTCACTTCACTCTCGACATAGTCCTTACGTTCGCGTCCTCATTGGGGTCGGACAACCCGCAGAACCTCGGCCATGTAACTGGCACGTTTCGAAATCAGCGGGTGACGGCGACACTCTCAGCCAGCGTCGCCTCTCGCACCTTTGATTTCAAAGGATCAATCGGGACCCTCCACGTGTCCGGAGTCGTGTCACAACCAACTCAACATGGACACACCGAAACGGTTCATGCGAGGTTTGACGTCACCAGATGATCCGCTTCGGCTTAGAGTAGGTCTCGGATCCACTTGTCAAGCATCACCTTCCCGGCGAACGGCGGCAGGGCGAGCGCATCAGCCGGGTCGAATGGCACGATGGGAATGTGCAGTCCTTTGACAGTGCGGCTGACCAATACGACGCAGCCCGACCGTCGTACCCTGGAGGCATCTTCGACATCCTCGAAGCGCTGCTGGGGGGTCTCGCGACGAAGGTCGTGGGCGACGGGGGTGCCGGGACCGGAGTGGTGTCTCGTCAACTACTTGAAGAGGGGGCCGTTGTCATCGCCTTTGACCCCGGCAGAGAGATGCTGCGACGGGCCCTCGCAAGGACCCCGGATCTCCCCGCATTGGTAGCAGAGGCGGGCGCCATTCCCTTGCGCTCGAGTGCCTTGGACCTTCTGTGTTTCGGACAGAGCTGGCACTGGGTGGATCAGAAGTTGGGCGCAGCTGAGGCAGTGCGGGTCCTCAAATCGGGAGGATGGTGGGCAGCCTGGTGGAACCATCCGTGGGCGGATTCCGAAACGTGGTTCGACGAGTTTTGCGCTCTCTTGGAGGCTCGATGCTCCGGCTACTCGCGCCACTCCCGTGATGTCGACTGGTGCTCAACAACGATTGCCGCTTCCGAAGAGTTTCACCCCCCTCAGCGGCACATCGTCGCCTGGGAGCGACAGGTCACCATCGAAGACTGGTTGATCGACCTGAGCAGTCACTCGTATGTGATCGCCCTCGGCGAGCAAGGGGCGGGCCGTCTGGTAGCCGACGTCAAGTCACTCCTCCACGAGCACTTCGAGATCGGCACTATGACCGTGCCCTACGAAACACGACTTTGGACGGCGCAGCGCGCATAACTCCAGGGTGTCACCGTCCTTGCTTCGATTTCCAACCCCCCACCGTCCCGATGCGTTCGGGGGCATTGCTGCTCCCGATGTGGCGGCGACTTATCTGTCCACGATCACACAGCCAACGTGCTTCTCGATACAGACCCGCTGGGTGATTCAGCCGAGCATGTTACCGTCACGCCTCAAGTTGGGGTCTGGCGTTCGATCAGGTAGATGACCTGTTCACGGATTGGAGGAAAACGGTGCGAAAGACCCTTGGGATTATGGTCGGTGCGACGGTGCTCTGCACCGCGAGCATCGGGTTGATGGCGACGTCGGCCGGGGCGGCAGCGAAGACCCTCAAGGGCGCATTCACGGAGTCCTTCGTCACCGTTCCAGACGGCCTCGCAAACCTCGGAAATCTGTCGAAGGCCACGAACTCCAAGGCTGGTCCAGGTGCGGCTGTGGGACAGACCTACTTCGTCGCAGGTGCCTCCTCGGGCACTACAAAGACCGTGGTCTACTTCGCCAATGGTTCGATCACGGAGAGATCGACGGTGGTCCTCGGTCCATCGTCCACCGGGATGCCTCCGATCAGCGGAAAGGGGACCTGTTCCGACGGCACGGGTGTCTTCGCGGGGGTCAAGTGCACCTACACTTTCACCGGGACATACGACGAGGCGAAGGGCACCTCCACCACGACGGCAAAGGGCACCTACACGTAGTAGTTGTCGACCTCCAGGTCGCCGATTGTCGTCGGCTTCCGGGGGCCAGGCTGCGGCATCCCATAAGTGCCGGAGTGTCCCACCGTCCCGGCGGACTGGGGCATTCCAACTTCGAATAGCCCCTTTTCCTTGTAACTCCAGATGAGGACCACCGTCCTTAAAAGCAGTACACCGAGTTTGGAGGAATCATGACCGATGTAACCCTTGAACTAGCCGATGTCGAGCGTCTCGCTGGCGCACTCGATGCCATTGACCTGGACGACAAGAACCGAGCGACCTTGCACGCCATCTTCGGCCTGGCCGGTCAGGCGACGGCTGGGGAGAACGAAGCTGAGGTCAGGGGCTACGTGGATGAGGCCTCGCCCCGAATCCTTAGCGGCAACCTAATAGGCTCCTTCCAATGGGGCCTCGGAAGAGGCATCAGCTCATCAACTGGCGGGAGCTCCGATCAGCTATCGGACTTCTCCTGACCGAGTGCCGCTGAGCCGGCGCATGGGGGCAGTTGAAAATAGCCTCGCTACGCTCTGGCTGTGTCGACAATCAGTACAGGGACTATGGGATGGCTCCGCACCTCCGTGGGGATCGCTTTGATGGTCACACCCGGCGCTCCCATGCGCCTCGCGGGTAGCGAATCGCCAACGGGTGCCGCCATTCTTCTGATGAGGACGATAGGCATCCGGGATCTCGTGCTGGGCCTGGGGACGGTGTCCGCTTCACGATCAAATGATCAATCCGAAGCTCGCCGTTGGGTGAGGGCCACTTTGGCGAGCGATGCGCTCGACACGGTCGTCAGTCTGGCGGCTCTGCGGTTGATCGGAAGACGAGATTCGTTGTTCGCCGCGGCTCTGGCATTCGGGTTCGTCTGCGGAGACCTCCAAGCACTGCGAACTGCCCCCGAACTACAGGGCAGCCAGCACGACACCTAACCGCCACGTTGCTGTCGCTCTCCTTCAAACCCGTTTTGTGTGTATCGCTCTGAACGTCCACTTTCCGGCGTACGGGGCACAATTTTGCAGGAGTCTGAACCTGAGATGCTTAGCAATGTGTACCTCGACATCGCCGGCAGCTGCTGGGATCTACTCGGCCCCCTGGAGGCGTAGCCCATGGTGAGGGGTGATCCGGTGTGGGCCGTCCTCATCCCGCCCCGGCTGAGCCGTTTTCGCGAGTTGGTTCAAATCGGAGACGAGCCCTTGGAAGTCGACTTCACCGGCTGGAACAAGTTCGTGCTGCTATCTGCGGAGTGCGCGTTCTTGTTTCCTCGAGAGTCCCCCGATGTCGAATGGTTCGAGCGCGAGTTAGCAACGTACCGAGCGCTGGAACCTATTGGACTTCAAGTCGTGCCCCGGCTTTTGCGGAAATGGCAGGACGAGACCATTTACCCCTATCCATTCGCTGCTGTTTCCCGACTTCCCGGTACTCACCCAGCCGAAGCGGCTGATCTGTTCGATCAGCTGGGTCACGCAATCGCTCAGTGGCATGCATTGGCACCCCCCGAGTTAGCTGGCTCCCTACCACCGACTCACCACGATCGCTCCGACAATCGCTGGCTCCGTCGTGCCCTCGACCCTGCCACAACTCAACACGCCGTTGCTGAAGCAGCCGATCGTCTGGCATCCGTCGGCCGAGTCAAGCAGTGGACAGAGCGGATGGAAGCGGCTTCTCAGTTCTCCGATGTACTCGTGCACGGCGATTTGCATGAGGATCAACTTCTCGTCGTCGACGGGCAGCTCACGGGCATCCTTGACTGGGAGACCGCACGCATCGACCATCCGTTTTGGGACTTCGATCTCAGCGAGTGGGGAACCGAGCTTTGGCGTCGCCACCGGGCTGAGTTCTCACAGCTGTGGGCACAAGCATGGGAGCCCTATGCCATCGAACGAGGCTTGGACTCCGATCCTGCGCCGCTTGAAACAGCATTTCGTCTGCGGCACGCTCTGTTCTTAATGGACAACGATCGGGATCCCTTGATCGCGGGGACCATCGAGGAGCATCTCGCGGCGATTTGACGAGCAGCTCGGGATCTCATTTTCCAGCTGTAAGTACCGTCACCCAGTCCTGATGCGATGAAGGGGCGGGGCCTCCGCCCCTTGTGAGATCCGAGCATGCTCGGTCTTGCAAAAGAAAACCTCGACAGAGGAGGAGGCCCCTATGGGACAGTACGTCGGAATCGACTTACATCGTCGTAGCACCACCATCGTCCGGATGGCAGAAGACGGGGAGGTGCTCGGCACCGAACGCTTCGTCAGCCAGCCCTTCGAGCTCGCCCAGGCGATGGCCGCCGCCGGGCCCGAGCCTGAGGTGGTCCTCGAATCCACCTATGGCTGGTACTGGGCGGCCGATGTGCTCCAAGAGCTCGGCGCCCACGTGCACCTCGCCCATGCGCTCGGCAACAACTGGGGGAACCGACGCGTCAAGAACGACGTGCGTGACGCCCAGGATCTGGCCGCCATGTTGGCCCTCGGGCGTCTGGCCGAGGGCTGGATCGCGCCGCCAGAGGTTCGAGAGCTGCGCGAGCTGGTGCGTTATCGCTATTCGCTCATCCGGCACCGGACCAGTGCCAAGGCCCAGATCCACGGGGTCATGGCCAAGAACGGGATCCTGCCCGTCGTCGGCGAGCTGTGGGGACCGACCGGTCAGGCCCAACTCGACCGTCTCGAACTTCCCGAGGCCTATGCCATGCGCCTCGACTCGCTGCGCAACCTGCTCGACGTCTATGCGGGCGCCATCGCCGAGCTCGACGCGCACATCCACGCCGAGCTCAAGGCCGACCCCGGCTATCGGGCGCTCATGACCCTGCCCGGAGTGGGCAAGGTCATCGCCGCCATCTTCGTGGCCGAGATCGGCGACATCACCCGCTTCGACTCGGCCAAAAAGCTCTGCAGCTGGGCCGGCCTCACTCCCAAGCACCGCGAGTCCGACGAGGTCGTCCACCGCGGAGAGATCACCAAACAGGGCTCACCGCTGGTCCGCTGGGCGGCCATCGAGGCCGTGGGCAACTATCGGGCCAAGGGCAACGAGAAGCTCCGTGCCGACTACAAGCGCATCGCCGAGCACGCCGGCAAGTACAAGGCCCGGGTCGCCGTCGCTCGAAAGCTCTTGACCCTCGTCTTCTACGCCATGCGCGACGGGGAGGTCCGATGCCTCGAGACCGCCGCCTGAGTCTCGGCCACGGACCGACGCGAGCTCGACTATCGCCGTGGCCCACCAACTCAGGTGTGGCCGTCGTTTCTGATTGAGCCCGTCGGGACGTGGCCGAACCCCATCATGTGCGGAGATCGACGAATGAATGGCTGGCTGCCCACGGGAGCGTGACAGAACCCAGAGCAGTGATGGGAACTCGTAGCACCACATAGGCGTCCTCGAACAGGATGCGCCGCTCGCCGCCGGCGTCAACGTCAAGCCTTCGGCGGGCTTCGCCCGACGTTGACCCCGACGTCTCGCTGGCACGCGCTCTCGTACAGGACGCCGATGGGTGAGTTAGGAACGATCGACAGAAAAAGACTCTTGATCCGGCTCCGCCCCTTCATGTACGGCGGTAGGGGATACCCTCTGACCACGCTCGATGTGCGCCCTTTTCGTTCTATGAGTTGTCAACGAGTTCGGCGATCTCCAGGTAGCTGAGCGTGGGCGATACCCCGTATAACCCAGTCACTCTCTCGCGAAGTTCGTCGGTAAAGAAAGCTTCTGCCGCCTCCTGCGAGTCCCACACGTAGAAGTTCATCGCCCGCTGCTGCTTCTCGTCCACGGTGAAGACCTTGAAGCGAAGACCTGGTAGGCCCTCGAACATCTTCCGCGCATTCTTAGCCACCTCAACCACCCGGGAGCGATCGAAGTTGCCGTCGTAGTCGAATACAACGTTGACACCGATCATGGTGCCTCCTCTCCTTGCACATGCGAGCCTTCCGACTCGTTTGGTTTATCGCCATGGAGAATCCCACATCGAAGTGGCTGAGGCCACCGACAACCTCTTCGTCAAGAATGTGCTCTAAGGACACCGAATAGCCGTGCTCATTCCCGGCATTGGGGCAGTACTAATTCGACACTGCCAACGAACCGGAGTTCAACTCGAGTAGTTCGTCGGATGTATCCTCTTTCATCAATTTCGGCGAGACCAACCCGCACTTGGAGCGAGCTCGGCGGTTAACGGCTCGTTGTCGGCCACGCGCTGCGTTGCGTGCTTGTGAACTGGCTCTCAAAGAAGAGCCGCTGAACTCGCACGCAATGGCTCTCGGAGCTCGGCTACGGGCCGGACTGAAACTGCAGTCGATCGACGAAGCCAAGACCGTTCTCGATCGTCTCATTAGTGAGCACCCAGACGACACCTACCTGTTGGTCGGGCGTGCCACCATGACGGCTACCAGGGGTGATCGAGCCAGCTCCGTCTCGGAGCTTGAAGGAGTGGCTGCCGACCATCCTGAAGACCCCTACGTCCACCAGGTCCTCGCTGGATTATTGGGCTGTGAACGTTCCACCTGGCCCGACGCATGGGAGCACTACAAACTCGCGCTGCGAGACGGCCCGCTGCTTTCGACGACGTATAAGTCTGCTGCCTACTACCTGGGTCGGCGACTTGAGCCAGGGCTCGCCCGCCTGGCCTTACAGGGATCTTCAGGGATGGAGTCGCTGGTCATCCGAACACGAGCTCTGGGCTTTCGATTCACCTTCCTTGCCTTCTACGCGCTAGTGATAATCGGCGCACTCGTTGGCTCTAAACAACTCGCTTTAGCCTCGATCCACCGAAAAAGGCCGGGGTGAACCGACGAGGTGGCCCCTTGGGTTGATGTTCGGATGCCAACTGGGTTCGTTCATGCCGCCACTGGCAATCAGGGCGTGCGGAGGTTGGCCTTCAGATCATGCACCTTGATGTCAGCGCCTGATGCCGTCGTCTGCGGTGCGCCGCCCGCGGGATTGCTCTCCTACACGGGGACGGGCGGCAAGCTTCGCAAGATGTCGAGTGCGCGGAGGAACCTCTCGGCCCATGGCCACTCGAGAGGGGCACGCAGCGTCGGCTTGCCTGAACGGCTGACGAGGCGACCCGGAACACAGAAGAACCGCGTGCGCACGGTGCGGGCCACGGTGAATTGGTCCGTGGGTGTGAGTTCGCCCAGGATGGCGGTCCAACGAACGAGGTCGTGGGCCAGAACAGCGCAGAGCAGCCAGGCCGCGTTGGCGAAGAACTGTCCCGAGGGCACGTGTTCGAGTCCGGCTCCCTCTTTGAGGTCCCGGATGGCGAGTTCGACCCGGGCGTGTTCACGGTGAAAGGCATCGACGTCGACGGGGTGACCCTCGAGATCCGTGACGAAGGCGAAATGGCGCCATTCGGGCCACAGCGTGGCCTGGCGACCGATCAAGCGCGTACGCCGCACGATGAGGCGGCGTCCCTTGTACTCACACTCGGCCACCTCGGCCTCGCCGCCCGCGGGGTACTCGATCGGGGTCCAGGCCGACTCGTCAATGGCAGAAACGACCCTGAGCACAGAGGTGATCATCCGCACGCCCATGGTGAAGCCGACATCGAGCCGCTCGAGGGTGGCGATGGTGGCGTGGGACCAAAAGCCCGAGTCAAAGCGCATGATGAGCTCGCCGGTCGCCCCGGCTCGGCGCACCCGGGCGACCAGCTCTTCGACGAAGCGCTTGGTCCCGCGCTGGGTGTTGGCCGCCCCCTTGCGCAGGCGGGCATGGAGCACCTCGCCGGTGGCGGACCACGTGGCCAAGAGGGGGTGATAGCCGAGCCGGTGGGTGTAGCCAAAGCCCGCCCCTCCCTTGGCCTTGCCACACACCTCGCAGATGGTCGAGTCGAGGTCGATAACCATCTGGGCGGCTCGGGGTCCGGCTCCGAGCGACCAGGCCCGACGCAGCACCTCGGCCAGGACGGCGTCGAGCTGACGGATGTGGCCGTTACACCGACATCGGTGTAACGGCCATTATGCCGACACCCGGATTATGCCGAGTTGGGGGATGCCCTGGCTGTGTTCCCCCTTTCAAGCGCATGAGAGCAGGTGATGAAGTCGGCATAATCACAGCGACTCAAGGAAGCTCAGCAACGGGTCGGGTGGCCGGTAGCGCCCAGTTCGGAGATCGGCGGGATCGGTTCGTGCCAATGCGCGCTCCTTAATGCCGAGGTCCGCGTGCAAGTAGATCTGCGTGGTCTCGGTTCTCTCGTGGCCGAGCCATCAGCGCGATCACCGATGTGTCGATGCCGGCTTCAAGCAGTCGCATGGCCGCGGTGTGACGAAGGGTGTGCGGCGAAACCCGCTTGCCGACGAGCGACGGACTCCTCTCCGATGCTCCTGATACATGTTTGGCCACCAGCCGCTGAACGGCGTCTGCGCTAAGCCGGCCGCCGCGGTTGCTGGGGAACAGCGGATCTGCTGTCGACGCTTCCGGACATCGTTCCATCCATTCCTGCATGGCGGCGGCGGTGCTCGTGGTGAGAGGGGTGCACCGCTCCTTTCGG
The DNA here is from genome assembly GCA_963807775.1 of uncultured Acidimicrobiaceae bacterium. GTDB lineage: Bacteria > Actinomycetota > Acidimicrobiia > Acidimicrobiales > RAAP-2 > Bog-473. The sequence continues at coordinate 134,775 of CAWECY010000004.1, forward strand.
CCCTTGCCGGTGCATCGCAGATGCGCGCCGCTCCCGAGCTGGACGTCGCCCCGACTCAGCCCGGTCAGCTCGCTCAGCCGCAGCCCTGTCTGCACGGCGACGGCGAGCAAGGCATAGTCCCGGCGGCCCGCCCAGGTCGCAAGGTCAGGCTGTGCCAACAGCGCGTCGACCTCGTCCTTGGTGAGGAACGCCACTGGCGACTGGGTCGCTCGCGGGCCCGACATCGCCAACACCCGCTGAATGACCGCGGCATCCTCCGGAGCCCGAAGGGCGGCATAGCGAAACAACGACCGAATGGCCGCCAGCCGGGCGTTGCGAGATCGGGCCGAGTTGCCTCGCGTGGTCTCGAGGTGTTCCAAGAACCCACCGATCACCGGTGCGTCGAGGTCTGCCAAGTCCAGATTCGAGGGTGTCTTCCCAAGGCGATCCTCGGCGAACCGGAGCAGCAGGCAGAACGTGGTTCGATAGGCGGTGATCGTCGCTGGACTGGCACGCCGCTCGGCGAGCAGACGCTTGGTGAAGAACGATTCGAGAACAGGGGCGAGAGGTGTCATGGCTTCACCTCGAGGCGTTCCGCGGCCAGCGCGAGCAGCTCGGGAGCCGATTGGAGATACCAGTAGGTCGATGACGGCTTGACGTGGCCGAGGTAGGTCGAGAGCACGGCTAGGCGCGGGCCGACGTCCTCTCCGGCCCGATACCAGCCGAGGAGCGTCTGGAGGGCAAACGTGTGGCGCAGGTCGTGCGGACGCGGCCGGCGCTGCCCCGGGCGCTCCAGCCCAACCCGACGCACCAAGCCCCGAAAGACGGCGTTGACGTCGCTGTGGTGCAGCCCGGAGCCCACGAGAGACAAGAAGAAGTTGTCGGTTCTCGGATGCGGCATGAGCTCGTCTCGGCGACGGGCGTAGCAACCAAGTGCCTTCACCGTTGTCGGATGCAGCGGCGTCAGGCGTGATTTCCGGAACTTGCTCTCCCGGATCGTGATCAGCCCCTGAGCGAGGTCAACGTCGGCGCGCTCGAGCCGGATTGCCTCCCCCACACGGAGGCCGCTCGCCGCCAGCAGTCCGATCAGCGCCTCGTAGGTGCAGGCCTTGAGGGGGAATCGGATCTTCGCGGCCTCGGCCATGAGGGAGACGATCTCTTCAGCCGAGTAAAGATGCGGCGCCGTCCTCTGTGGGCGGGCTTGCAGCACGTCAGTGGGTGGGATCTCCGTTCGGGGATCGACGGCGACGAGGTGCTTCGCGAAACATCGAACCACGCTCAGACGCTGTGACCACCAGGTGGGCTGGACGTCTTGGGGCAGCATGGCCCATTCGATGGCGAGGTCGACCGTTATCCGTTCGGCCCCCGCTGCTTCAAGGTGGCCGACGAAGCTCAGGAGAAGTCTGCCGTGATCACGCAGTTTGTAGCCGAGCGCCCGGCGCGCCTCCAGGTATTCTTCGGCGTACTCGCGCAAGTCGCTCATGACGCGCTCCCAGGCCAGGGCTGAACCACGGCCGACAACGCTCGCAGGTCGATCTTGGAGTAGATGGCCGTCGTGTCGATGCTGCGATGACGAAGCACCTGGGCGACCTCTTCGAGCGACGCTCCCTGCTGGAGCAATTGGGCGGCAGTGGTGTGGCGCAGGCGGTGTGCCCCGACCCGTTTGAGGCCCGCTCGGTCACACGCTAAATAGACCACCCACCTCACCCCGGACCCACTCAGCGGGCCGAGTGGGGCGTTCGCCCGTAGGAACACTGCGCGCGCATCGTGCCGGGGGCGGCCCCGACGCATGTAGCCGGCGACGGACTCTCCGACCTCGACGGGGAGCGGGAGCCGTTCATCTCGAGCGCCCTTGCCGTGGATGACAACCTCGCCGGCACGCCAGTCAACATCATCGAGGCGCATAGCGGCGACCTCGCCGGCGCGCAGGCCCAGGCGCCACAGGCACAAGATGATGGCGTGGTCCCGAAGGCCGACGGCCGTCCTGCGATCACAGCTGCTCAATAGGCGCCGCACGGCCTTCGGATCGATCGATCGGGGGAGCGCCCCCGCCCGCCAACGAGGGACCGTCGGGACAGCAAAATCGAGCCGCTTCGGTGTCAATCCCTCGATGTAGACGAACCGGAGAAAGCTCCGCAGTCCGACCACCACGGTCGCTGCTGAATCGGCGCTTCGTCGTCTGGCTTCCTCCACCACGAAACGCGTCACCTGACGGGGGTCGAGGACGTCAAGACGCAACTCGGGCCCGGCCGCGTCCAGGAAGAGTCGAGCGGCGTGCTCATAGTTCCCGATGGTTCCGGGCTGCAGACCTCGCTCGTTCGCCAGATGTCGGCAGAAACGATCAACCAGCTGATCGGCTGGGCCTTGGACCGGCGCGACAGCCTCCGCGAAGCACCCTTGCAAGCGGAGGAACCTGACAAGGACCCCACCGGGGTCGGGCACACGGGAGGTCGCGCCGCCAGCAGCGTGCCGCGCCGCGGAGAACTCGGCGAGCACGCCAACGTCGATGTCGTCGGCGTCGAGCCCCTTGCCTGCCATCCAACAGCTCAGACCCGCCAAGAGCCGCATCTGCACAACCGCCCAGCTGGGGCTGTAACCCTGCGCCGCCAGTTCATTTCGAAACCCGCTCGCCAACGGGGCAAGCGGACCTTCGATCCGCATCCGGGACTGCTCTGTCTTCACGGTGCCTCCTCTCGCGGCCCATCGGCCTGGGAAAGGAAGCCTCGGTCAACTGACTCGGATTATGCCGACTTCATCACCTGCTCTCATGCGCTTGAACAGGGGGAACACAGCCAGGGCATCCCCCAACTCGGCATAATCCGGGTGTCGGCATAATGGCCGAACGTGAAGGCGCGCAGGAACGTGCCGAGCGTTGACGGTGCCATGATCCGGTGCGGCAACACCGCAGACGTCGCACCCGAACGCAGCACGTCGGCGTGGTCGATGTGCGAGCCGCCCGCCACCATGGAGTGCACCAACGTCAGCACCTTGCGCCCCGGCGACGCGCCGCCGACACGACCCGACAAGCGGACGGTGGCATTGACGAGGCGCTCGAGCCCAAGGCGAAGGACCAGGGTTCCGACCAACAACAGGCCGGCATTGGCCACCAGATTGGGCTCGTCGAAGGTCACGCCAATCCGGTCGATCCCGCGCGATACTGACGTCACAGAAAGTGCCTCCTGGTGCTGGGTCGAACAGCGTCTTCGAACAACGCAATTCTCCCAGGCAGGGAGGCACTTTCCGCGGATGCGCGGTCAGCGATTCAGGTCATTCATCGGTGGTTCGAGGTTTAGGATTGCTGCTCTCGTCCATCGCCACCGTATGGGCGCTGTGGTGTGCATTTGCGAACTTCTACATTGGATGTTGGAAGTGCTTCCTAGTCTGGCTTGGATCCGCCTTTGCGATCTGGGCCATCTTTGTGTGGGTGCACGCCGACCCCATCATGGGTTTCTTCATCGGGGTTGGCGGTCTGATCGGCGGTTTGCTGGCAGCCACAAAGCCGCGGAGATCGCGGGCTTCCGAGCGCCAAGTCATTCGGTGACGGGGTGGCCAGTTCCGGCGGTCGGGGGCGGGCGGATCACATGTATAACCGGCGAACGGGGCGACCCAGGATGGCTGCCCTATCAGCCCAAATCAATGTCATCCACGAGTTCTCTGTGGGAGCATTTGCGAGGTGAGAGTCGCCGTAGGTCTATTGGCGGGCGTTATCCTCGTTGTCGGCGCAGCCTTCGGAATCAGTGGGACTTCAGCAGGTGGCCTCATAGTGGCGGCTCACCAGGAAGATGCGTCTTCCCTACCTTGCAGCGATTCGATGCTGAACGCCTCGATACCAAGTGTTGACGTGGCAGGCACCGTAATCGCCTTCTACCTCACGCTCTCAGATCCTGGACGTGTGGCATGCAGCCTTTCCCAATATCCACGTCGGATCGCACTCACCGGTCGGGCCAATCGGGTCCTGCCGATCGATTTCTCCCGTGGCCAATCGGTAGCCGGAGGACAGCCATTGCAGAACTTGGCCCCGAAAAGCCAGGACACGGCATTTTCAATAGTGAGCTGGAACAACTGGTGTGGAGGGCCTGAATCAGTCACCGGGTTGCGGGTGTGGCTCCGCACTGGCGGGGCAAGTCTGATGGTGCACTTCCAGAAGCCTGTTCTTCGCGAAACACCTGGGTGTGATTCGGACAACCCGAGCAAGTGGACTATCCACGAATCAGGAATCATGGCCAGTAATTTCGTCCGCTTTGTCAGCGACGGCTGAATACTGACCCTTCTCGTAGGCCCTGCCTCCGTCCCGTATCAATGTACGGAGCTACTCCCCGCCCGGGTTGTCTCACTCGTGCCGCAGGGTGGCACCCACTCCCGGCATGGGGGTCAGTCACTCTGACCCGCTCGGTTTCGGACTTCCCAGTCGGGTTACGCACGCATCTGGGATATCCAATCATGGGCCGTTCAGGCGCTCACGGCGAAGAGTTGCCACTCGTCGGAGACGCCTTTCAGTTTATGAGTTCCTCGGTCGTCGAACTCGACCCCTGATCCGACAACGAGGTCCTTGACAGTGCGAGAACAGACGATCTCCCCGGCTTTGGCGACTGCCATGATGCGTGCGGCGATGTGGACGGCGATTCCTCCTATGTCGTCATCACGCAGTTCGATCTCGCCTGTGTGGAGGCCGCAGTAGATCTCCAACCCGAGCGTGTCGAGGCTACGACGGAGGTCTAGAGAACATTGGATGGCCCGGCCAGGGCCATCGAAGGTCGCCAACACCCCGTCCCCGGTCGATTTCACCAGGCGACCGCCACGCTCTTCGATTGCTGCTTGGACTATCTGATCGTGCTGATCAAGCACGCCTGTCCAGGCTTGATCCCCGACCTTGACCGCATGCTCCGTGGAGCCCACTAGATCGGTGAACATGACCGTCGCAAGTACGCGATCGAAGTGTGCCCGTGGCTTGGTCCCGGTAACGAACTCCTCGATCTCGTTGGCCATGACCTCATGGTTTTCACGCATGCCGGTAAAACTTTTGCCAGTTATTCGAACCAACCGAGCGCCTTCGATGTGGTCGGCCAGATAAATGCCAAGTCCCATGGGGATGAACTCGTTGTCGTTGTGCAGCACCAAGGTGGGCACCCGCACGGCGCTCAAGATCGCCCGCGCGTCGAACTCATCCGCGAAGCGAACCTGCTCGACGAACGTCCCTCTGGAGCAGGTCAACCGCTGCATCCGGGCGTCGAAGGCAATCTCCTTCGGATCGGTCAGTGTTGGCTCCGTCATCCTCAACATCTCTTCGGTGCCCCAGAGCTGTTCGACCAACCCAATGATCGCCTCACTGGACTCTGGCAACAGCCCAACGGCGTAGTCTTCCGTTGCTGTACCTCGCGCGTAGCTGTTCCAAAGGATGAGTCCACGGACTCTGTCCGGGTTGGTTGCGGCGAAGACCAACGACGGAGGGCCGTTATCCGCCTGCGCGAAGATCACCGCCTGCCGCGACTCTGCCGCATCTAGTACGGCCGCAAGGTCGTCTGCCCACTGATCCCAACGTTGAAGAGTGTCACGGCGAAGAGGGTCGGAACTGCCGTAGCCCCGGCGATCGAAAACTATGACTCGGCTGAACCTGGCCAAACGTTCGTAGAACCGAGGGATGGAGGCCGAGTCCCAGATCATGTCGATCGTGGATGCCGTCTGTAGGACCACGAGATCCACTGGACCGGTGCCGAAGACTTGATAGGCGACGTACGCTCCATCAACTTTGGTGAAGAGGGTCTCGGGCCTCATTTGCAACCCCACTCTCGCACCGGCGAGAGTGTAGGTCGCCGAACAAGTGGTCATCCTGAGGGCAACCTCGTAGCTGTCCGACCGAGAACTGCTCCTGACGACCCGGTGGGCTTGGAGGATACTTCTCGACGGCCGCCCACGACGACCGCTTACGTAGTCAATACCTGCTGCTTCGGGTCGTCTGCCCTACGTAGCCCAACCCGCTCGGGTATGCCGGATACCGGCTGGGAGCCATGAGACCCTGCCCCCAAGGTGCCTGCTTCGTTCAGCAACGCCCAGCCCCGGCATGAAGTTGGGGGCACGTCCTCTTGAGGTGGAGGGCAGCTCGACGCAGAATGAGAAGGTGGCTGCCGATCGGTCGATCAGGTAGTGACTGACCCGGGCACCAATCCACTGACACTTCGCGTTATCGGTGTGAAGCATTCATGGATCCGTTATTTCGTGCTGGGTTGGCTCATCAATGGGACGTCCAGCAGTGCCGAAGACGGGATCTCTCGATGGCCTTCAGTAGTCGCCGTGAATTTTGGCGGGAAAGAGCGCCGGCTAATGAAGCTGAGTTCAGACGAAGAGGCGAAGGCAGCGTTGGAGCGGATTCAGGCGGACATGGACATTCTGGGCTTGCCGCAGTGGTGCGAGAAATACGACGTACCTGCGGATTTCGTCCTTAGCGAATAAGCCCCGACGGACGGGGGCACCCTGCCGCCCGCGGGACCGGCAGACTTGGGCGTCCCTGGCGAACCTGTGAACCAGGATTCTGATTGTCGTCGGGCCAGGTCTGTGCAAGCCTCTGGGCGGTGACGCGAACTGCTGAATGTGCCTGCGGGCAGGTCCAAATCACCGTTGAGAAGGAGCCAATCGCTGTCGTGACCTGTCACTGCGAGTTCTGTCAGAAGCGGACAGGCAGTGCCTTTCAAGTCAGCGCCGTCTTCTCAGAGGATGCAGATGTTGCAATCACCGGCGAAACCAAGGTCTACAACGGACTCGAGACCAACGGTGTCGGTACCGCCATTGGAGACGACGTCAGCTATTACTTCTGCCCAACCTGCGGCTCGACGATGTTTTGGACATTTGAAGGACGTCCGATCACGGTGATCGCCGTAGGGAACTTCGCGGATCCCACTTTTCCCGCCCCTACGGCGGAACTGCACGCGACCTTTCGCCATCACTGGATCCAGCCCGTCGAGGGGGCCGACCAGTTCGACGCCTTCCGGCCAACGTAGACAGGCCACGGCGCCCACCACTCGTCAACCCATCCCGAAATGCCCGCTCCCCCTACCGGCGTTCGGGGATACTCAGTGAGCGGGGTCCGGTCGTGTTATCGGGACAGTTCGTCTCTGAGCGATAGAGAGCGGTTTACAGGGCGAGGGTGGAACTCGGGGTGCGCGCAACCGGCACGGTGCGCCCGGGCGAGTCAATTACATAGAGCATCCGGTATCGCCATTTTGTGCGCTATCGGCGCTTCTTCCCGCACGCCAAGGCTTGTCCGGCGACTACGCAGAGAAAGTCGTCGCTCGGCTCTCCAGAGCGGCGAAGCCGAACCGCTTGGCTGTCTCCAGAGCCTGATCCACGAACCCTCTGGCGTCATCGGTCTTCCCGACGTCCCGGAGAAGGTCGGCGTAGTCGAGCTGCGTGCGGGCAATCCAGTACGGGGCCTCTAGGCGTTCATTGATCGAGAGCGCCGTGCGGAAGTGGGCTTCGGCGGCGTCCGGCTGATCGAGGAGGTGGGCCAAGCGCCCGAGACTGCGGGCCAGTGCACCTTCAGAGACGCCCAGATTGAAGACCACCATGTTGCCGTATGGGGTGAGCAGTTCGTAGAGGATGGCCGCCGCCTTCCGGTGCTCGAGGGCGATTGCGCTCTCCTGGGAAAGTGTCATGGCCGTCGTCCAGGTGGTATCTCGGAGTATCTCTGTGAAGCCCGTAGCTGCGTCTTGTGCGAAGAGGGGTTCGGCTTCGCCCATGCGTCCGACGAAGCAGTAGGCCGCCGCCAGGGCGACCCGGAGAAGGTCGATCGCCGGGTTCTCGGCCGCCGTCTGGGCGAAAGGTTCGATCAACTCCTCGATCCGACCCTGAAGCAGTCGGATCTCGAACAGCACGCCGCCATAGGCGCCGAGCGCCTCTGGAGCCCCGATGTCGCTGCCGACGGCGAGGGCTTCGTCATTCAATCGCTCGCCGGTGGACAGGTCACCAGCCAAAATGGCCCGCCAGGCCCGGGCCCGGGGCAGCTGCCACCGGAGGTAGGGCAAACCCGTGCGCTCGACGAGCGCGCCAATCTCCTCGATCCGGTGGTCGACCTCAACCAAATCGCCCACTTCCATGCATGCATGGATCCGGGTATAGCTGGCGCGGAAACGAAGGAGCGGATCGCCCAGCCGTTCGGCGGTCTCGCAGGCCCAGGCGGTCTCGGCCAGACGTTCGGCCAATCGCTCGGGCTGGTTCCGGTACAAGTAGCAGCTGAGCATTACGTCGACCTTGGCTGTTTCGTCGAGCCCGTCGGCAAGGGACACTGCTTCGTCGGCCAACTCACGGCGACGTCGCCAGTCCCGGGCATCGGTCGCCTCGGCCATCGATGCGAGGAGCAACGCCTGGGCGCCCGGTTCGCGGTCTCCCAGCGCCGACGATAGCCGCCTGAAGGATGGCAGCACGTTCAGGGTCGGCTTCGGTGGTAGCACCCGTTCCGCGGAGACCCCGAGAGCCGCGGCCACGAGGAGGTCGGTGTCGCCGAGGCGCTGGGCGATCCCAGCCGCGTCGAGAAGGGTCTGTCGGTGTTCGGGCATCCCGGCCTGGTTCTGGGCGGTGCCGAGGTCAGAGAGGAGCCGGCATCGCTCGCCCTCATCCGGCGCACCTTGGCGGTCGAGGACCTCAAGCGCTTGGGAGAACCAAGCGACGGCATCGGCCGGGGCGTAGGCGGCGAGGGCGACCTGGCCGGACCGGCGGGCGTAGTAGACGGCTTTGGTCACATCCGCCTGGCGGGTGGCGGCCAGCCAGTGGCGAGCCAGCGCCGCCAAGCGCTCGGGGTGGTCAGAGTCGACGTCTTCGAGCACCTCGGCCACCCGCAGGTGGGCGCGCTGGCGGCGGGCGGCGCTCAGGTCTTCGTACAAGGTGTGCTGCATCAAGGCGTGGACAAAGCGGTAGCCGCCGGCCGCCCCGCCTGCTTCGGAGAGGATGCCCGCCGCGATGGCCTGTTCCATGCGGTCCATCAGATCGAGCTCGTCGTCACCGAGCAAAGTGGCGAGCACGGAGAGGTCGAAGTCGCGACCGATCACCGAGGCCATCGACAACGCCCGCTCGGTCTCCTCACCCAGGGTGGCTACCCGTTGGGCCACCACCTCACGGACGCTGGTTGGGAGCCCGACCTCGTCGAGGTCGACCGTCAGATGCCATATGCCGTCGTCGCCCTGGACAAAGGTCCCCTCTTGGGCCAGGTGAAGGATCATCTCGACCACGAAGAAGGGGTTCCCCCCGGTCTCTCGCCGCAGGGCGTGGGCCAGGGCCACCCCCTCGTCGGGCAAGGTGTGGCCGGCCGCCGCTTCCATGAGTCCGATGACCTCGAAGTCCTCGAGACCGACGAGGGGGAGGCGCTGGACCGCCGGTTCGCGATGCAGCCGAGCCAGAAGGGCCGTGAGCGGATGGGAGCGAGAGAGGTCGCTGTCCCGGAACGTGCCGACAACGGTCGCCGCCATAGGCGCAGACGAATGTGCCAGCTGGCCGAGCAGCTGCAGGCTCGCGGCGTCGGCCCAATGCAAATCGTCGAGCACAACGAGCAGCAGGGTCTCCTCCGAGGCCGCCGCCAGGAAGCGCACCACGGCCTCCATGACCATGAAGCGTTCGGCGTCGGACTCGGCCGCCGGTGAAGGCGGATCCTCACCCAGGCGACGAGCGAGTTCTGGGACGATGCGGGCGAGCGTGAGGCCGTTGATCTCGGTGAAGCGGCGTAACATCTCGTCGCCGAGGTTCTGCACGAGGGGGGTGAGGGCTTCCACCCATGGCTTGTAGGGGACGGCCAGGTCCTCATCGCATCCGCCGTAGAGGACGGTGGCACCGCCAGAATGCGCCGCCCGCGCCGCCTGTGCCACGAGCGAGGTCTTGCCCACACCCGGCTCACCGGAGATGAGGACAACACCGAGATGGTGTTCGGTGGCGCTTCGCTTGTAGAGGTCTTCGAGCGCCTTCAGCTCGTCGGTCCGGCCGAAGAAGGCAAAGAGGCTCTCGGCCGAGGTGGCGACCAGCCGGGCCGGGAGCGGGAGCTGGGTGCCTTCCCCGACGGCGTCGACGTCGGGAGCCCAGCGGACCTCGACCACCTCGACCGGATCGGGCAGGCCCTTCAGCACCACCTCACCCACGGGCACGAACTCCTGTGTGGCGTGGCGTCCGGCCAGGGCCCGCGCCATGGTCGTGGTCAGGATCTGGCCGCTCTCGGCGTGGGCGCAGAGCCGGGACGCTTCGATGACCGGCTCGCCGAAGTAGTCCCCGTCTTCTTCGGTCGCCTCCCCGGTCGACAGCCCCACCCGGATGGCGATGGGTTGCTCGGACCGGCCGTTGTGGCGCTCGACGGCCTGCTGCATGGCAACGGCACAGGCCAGGGCCCGGCTCAGGCTGGAGAAGGCGACCATGAGCCCGTCCCCCAAGTTCTTCACCTCGATGCCGCCGGCCGCGTTCAGAGCAGCCCGTAGAAGGCCGAAGTGCGTCTGGCGCAGCTCATCGGCCGTCTTGGGATTGAGCGCGGTGGACAGCTCGGTGGAGCCGACAATGTCGGTGAAGAGGACGGTGACTGTCTGCGTGCTCGCCATGTCAGCCCCTCGCCCGATCAGGTGGCCGAATCATAGAGGGAAGTGACACTGGCGTCACAAAACCGGGCCGATCGGTAATCACGGCTTTAGGCGGCGTCGAGCCTCAGAGATGCCCGCTCGAACATGCCGGATACCGGATAGCCAATCGCCATCAAGCCCTGCCCCCATGGCCGTACGGGGGCACGACCGCGAGAGTCGGTAGGCTTCGCGAGGTCGTAGTAGCGGTTTACTTGGTACCGAAATTCGTGGCCGGCTGTTCGTGTCCACGCCTGGCAACGATGGTCAGTAGGCGGCGAAGACGGCGGAATTGGCCGGTACTACGGACACGGCCACACGAGTCGATGGTACCAATAGGACATGAACAGAACCCATCTGGAGTATCTCGCCAGCTCCGAATGGGCCGACCGTCTGCAGACCGACCTGCTGCCGTGGCTCGAATCGACCATCCAGCTGGGCGATGACGTGCTGGAGATCGGACCTGGTCCAGGTCTGACCACCGACCTCCTGCGCCAGCGCGTGGCGGCCGTCACGGCAGTTGAGATCGACGCCGATCTTGCCGCCGACCTGAAAGTCCGCCTCGCCGGTTCCAATGTCGAAGTTATCTGGGGCGATGGCACGGAGTTGCCATTGCCAAACGATCGATTCTCGGCCGCCACCTGCTTTGCGATGCTCCACCACGTGCCCTCTGAAGCCGCGCAAGATCAGCTGTTTGGCGAACTGCACCGAGTACTGCGACCCGGGGGCAGTTTCGTGGCAACGGACTCCCTTGACACTGAGCGGATTCGCCAAGCACACATCGACGACACGTACGTGCCGCTCGATCCCGCCACACTGGAATCCAGACTTCGCGCCGCTGGCTTTGCCGACATCACACTCGTTCAGAGCGGCGAGTATCGAGAACGAGGAGACCAGATCCGCGTCACCGCACTCAAGCCGTAGCGGTTGACTCATGTGCCTGGTCCGACTGTCTGCTCGCTCAACCGAGCCTGCGCGAGATGATCAGTAGGCGGCTACGACCGCCTCTGTTGGGTCCAGGCTGCGTAGGACAAGGGGCGTCTGAGCGAGCGGGAGCCCGGACGGGCAACCGCTATCGGCACCATGGCGTCGGGCTCACGAATCCGAGAGGACCGAGGCCGAGGTGGAGGCCCGTGAGGCACTGATGCGCGAGCAGTTCGATCGCGACGCCGAGGCATGGGAGCAGGCGGTCCCCGCCGAAGAGGTCCTCGCCAAGCAGGAAGCAAAGATCAAACCAACGAAGTGACCGCCTGGACGGTCCGATTCCACCGTGCCGTCGATGTCGATCGCTGGGCCGAAGGGTGTCCGCTTGACGTCATCGTCGGTCTTCACCGCTGGATGGCTCAGCGAAATCGAAGACGGTTAGCGTTATCGGTGTTGGATCCTTGAGATCACCGACTCAAGCCGGCGGGGCGCGCCAGAAGAACTCCAACTGGATGTTGTCCGGGTCCCGGAAGGTGAGCATCGCGTTCCGCGTGTAACTCGGTGCCTTGACCCCGGAGTGAGCCACGCCGAGAGCATCGAGCCGTTGCGCCCACTCCTCGAGGTCGCCTCGATCAGCAACGAGGAACTCCAGGTGATCGAGTCCGACGACGAACTCGTTGAAGGAACCGCCGGGTGCAGATCGGTACTCGACGAGGCAGATCTCCAAGCCAGACTCGGGCTCGACGAGACAGGCGTCCCGTTGGCTGCCGTCAGGTGGCTCGTACTCGCGGCGGATCTCCATGTTGAGGAGCTCGCGGTACCAGGGCACACTGCGCGCCAGGTTGGTCACAGTGAGGGTGGGAGAGAGGAACCCGGTAATCGACGGCATCCGCAGAGTCTGCCAAGCCGAAGCGAAAGGTGCCGCGGTCGGCCTCGACGCCTTGCCCGCACCCCGGTGCCTCAATAGTGCATGGCCACGCCGCCATTGGGGCTGATCAACTGGCCCGTCACGAAGCTGCTGGCGTCGGAGGCGAGATACAGCACGCAGTAGGCGACGTCGTTCGTGAGGCCGACCCGGCGCAACGGGGCGTGCCGGGCCATCGGCGTGAGCACGGCGGCCTTCATCTCCTCGTTCGCGCTGCCGTCGGGGTTGGTGTAGTACCGCGCCGTCATGTTGGTGGGGACGAAGCCCGGCGCGATCGAGTTGACCCGCACGCGGTGCTCGCCCACTTCGACCGCCATCGACTGAGTCAGTTGGGCCACGCCCGCCTTGCAGATGGCGTAGGGCCCGATGCCGGGCGAGGGCGTGAGCACCGCCGCCGAGGACATGTTGATGATGGAGCCGCCGCCCCGTTCGACCATCACCTTTCCGGCGGCCTGGCATCCGTAGAGCACGCCCTTGAGGTTGACCGACAGGATGCGGTCGAACTCGTCGGGGTCGAGGTCGATGATGGAGCTGTCGATCATGATGCCGGCGATGTTGCACATCACGTCGAGGCGCCCGTGCCGCGCCACGATGTGGCCGACCAGGGTGGCCGCCGCCCCCCTTTCGGCGACGTCGAGCTCGGCGCTCTCGGCCTGGCCGTGCTCGCCCACGATCCCCCGCGCCGTCTCGGCTGCGTTGTCGGCGGCGATGTCGGCGCACACCACAGTGGCGCCCGCACCGGCCAGCACCTCGGCGGTGGTGCGTCCGATGCCGCTGCCGGCACCGGTGACGAGCGCCACGCGCCCGGTCAGGTCGAAGGCATGTCGTACTGTTCCGGCGTTTTCCACCGGCGCACCATAGGCGCGCCGGTGGCGGCACACCGTCAGGCGGTGACACCCTCAATGGCCAGCAGGGCCCGCTTCAGCTTCAGGCCCCCGCCGTAGCCGCCGATGCCGTTGCTGGCCAGCACGCGGTGGCAGGGAACGATGATCGGGATGGGGTTGCGGCCGTTGGCCTGGCCGACAGCCCGGGGCCCGTTGGGTCGGCCGACGCGGTAGGCCAGCTCGCCGTAGCTGATGGTCTGCCCGTAGGGGATGCGGGTCAGCTCAGCCCACACCTCGCGCTGGAAGTCGGTGCCGTCCATCTCCATGGGCAGGTCGAATTCCGTGCGCTCGCCGGCGAAGTACTCCTCCAGCTGGGTGGCCGTCTCCTTCAGGATGGGCGGGACGTCGTCGACGTCCTGCCGGCTGTGCCGACGCTCCTGCGGCAGCCACACCCCGATCAGGACGTCCCCGTCGCACTCGAGCACGAGGCGTCCCACCGGGGTGTCGAAGGGCATGGTGGCGGTGGTGGTCAGGGAGGTGGTCATGCGGCTTGTCCTTTCACGGGTCGGGTGGGGAGCTTGGGGGTCGACGCGACGGGAAGCGACCAGATGTGGACCATGGCATAGCTGCGCCAGGGTCGCCATGCTTCGGTCAGCGCGGCCAGGCCGGCCGGGTCGTCGGGCAGTCCCAGCGCGGCGGCGCCTCGACGGATGCCGAGGTCGCTCGGCATGAAAGCGTCGGGGTCGCGCAGCGCGCGCATGGCCACGTACTCGGCGGTCCACGGCCCGATACCGGGCAGATCGATGAGCGAGCGGCGCAGCTCGGTCGGGTCCGCCCCGGGATCGATGACGACGTCACCGGCCTCCACCGCTTCGGCCAGAGCGACGAGCGCCCGCCGCCGTCCAGCCGGCATGGCGAACGCGGCCGGGTCGTGCCGGGCCAGGTCGATCAACGCGGCCGGGGTGGGGAACAGGTGGGTGACGCCGCCGTCCGCCTCGGGCAACACGTCGCCGGCCGCCTGCACGAGGCGACCGGCCACCGTGCGGGCCCCCGGCACCGAGACCTGCTGGCCGATGACGGCGCGGACGGCCAGTTCGAAGCCGTCGGCCGCGCCGGGCACGCGGCGGCCCGGGTCACGCTCCACCACGGGGCCCACCAGAGGATCGCCGCGCAACGCCTCCCACACCGCGACCGGATCGGCGTCGAGGTCCAGCAGCTGGCGACAGCGCGACACGGCCGTCGTGAGGTCGCGCAGGTCCGAGAGGCGCAGCTCGCCTTCGACGTAGGCGGGACCGGCGTCTCCGTCGCCCTCGGGAGCCGTCAGCGCGACGACACCGTGCCCGTGTGGAAGGCGCAGGCTGCGCCGGTAGGTGGCGCCGTCGAGGGACTCGACTCCGGGTAGGGCGCGCTGGCCGAGGAAGTCGAGGACCGACGCCGGGCTGAAGGGCCGGCGGCATGGCAGGCGGAGGCGGACGCCCTGCGGCAAGGCCGCCCCCGGTGTGCCCGGTTTGGCGCGCGCCGCCTTGGTGGCCCGGGCGCGCAGGCCGCTCGGGGTGTCGGCGAAGATCTGCCGCACCGTCTCGTTGCACTGGCGGACGCTGGCGAATCCGGCGGCGAAGGCGATGTGGGTGATGGCGAGGTCGGTCGTCTCGAGCAGAATGCGCGCCGTCTGGCTGCGCTGCGCCCGCGCAATGGCCAGCGGGCCCGTGCCCACCTCGGCTGTGATGAGGCGGTTGAGCTGGCGCGTGCTGTAGCCCAGACGATCGGCCAACCCCTCGACACCCACGCGATCGACCACACCGTCGCGGATGAGCCGCATGGCGCGGGCCACGACGTCGGCCCGGATGTTCCACTCGGGCGAGCCGGGCGTGGCGTCGGGGCGGCAGCGCAGGCAGGCGCGGAAACCGGCCTGCTGGGCCGCGGCCGCGGTGGCGTAGAAGTGCATGTTCTCCCGCTTGGGCGTCCGGGCCGGGCAGCTCGGGCGGCAGTAGATCCCGGTCGAGGTCACGGCGCAGAAGAACCAGCCGTCGAAGCGGGCATCCTTGCTCTGTGCTGCCTGGTAGCAGCGGTCCTGGTCCTCGATCACGGGTGCCAGCGTGGCACGCCGCCGTGACACTTACTGGCGGAAATCGGACATCACCGTTGGCCGGTCGGCCGAGCGAGCCAGCCGTCGGGCCGCTCCCGGAGGGCAGGCGGCGGCCCTGACAATTCCCTCACACTCTCACAACCCGGTTGTCAGCGGGCGGGACCACGCTGGAGGCATGGCGTGCACCACATCGCGCAAGGGGTCGGTCCGGGTGAGGCGGGGGTGCCGGTAGCCACCCAGGTGAGCGCCACCGATCTGGTGGCCCATCTCTTCCGGCGCGCCGGCTTCGGCGCGCTCCCGAGCGAACTCGCCAGGGCGACCTCCGCCGGCTACGACGCCACAGTGAGCACGCTCGTGGCGGGCCTGACCGCGCCCGACCCGGGTGCCGATGCCATCACCACGCCGGTCTTGAGCCCCGCCGAGCCCCTGGCCCAGTTGCGGCAGGACCCGACGGCCCGCAAGGCCTACGCCGCGCAGCTGCGCGCCCAGTTCGTCGAGCTGACGACCTGGTGGCTCAGCCGGATGCTGGCCACCTCGAATCCCCTCAAGGAGAAGCTGACGTTCCTTCTGCACGGGCACTTCCCGACTGCCATCTCCAAGGTCCGCTTCCCGGTCTACATGTACGACCAGAACCAGCTCTTCCGCACGCAGGGCAGCGGTGACTTCGACACCCTCACCCAAGCAGTCGCGCAAGACCCGGCCATGCTCATCTGGCTCGACGCCAACTCCAACAAGGCTTCGAACCCGAACGAGAACTTCGCCCGTGAGCTCATGGAGCGGTTCACCATGGGGGTCGGCACCTACACCCAGGCGGACGTGCGCGCTGCGTCCTATTGCTTCACCGGTTGGCGGCTCGATCCGCGCACTGGCTCCTTCGACATCGCCGCCCGCCAGCACAGCGCCGCGCCGCAGATGTTCCTCGGGGTCTCGGGCGTCAACACCGGCCAGCAGGTCATCGACATCGTCACGCAGAGCGACGTCTCGAGCCACTTCGTGCCCTCGCGCTTTTGGAGCTACCTCGCCTACCCGGTGACCCCGAGCGATCCGGTGGTGGCCGACCTGGCGCCCGGCTACGCCACCGACCGCAACCTCGGCAACCTGTTGACCGCCATCTTCCAGCACCCCGAGTTCACGCAGGCGCAGTCACTGCAGGGACTGATTAAACAACCGACCGAATACGTCGTCGGTACCTTGCGGGCGTTGGGCGTCACATCCAACGAGCTGCAGACCCGGCGGCCGGCCGAGCTGGTATCCGTGTTCGCCAACCTGGGCCAGGTCCTCTTCGATCCGCCCAGCGTCGGCGGCTGGCCCCAGAACAGCTACTGGCTCTCGACCTCCGCCGCGCTGGCGCGCTGGAAGTTCGCCCGCCAGGTGGCGCACACGACCGACATCTCGACGGTGGCCGACGCGTCACCCGGCGACCGCGTGGACGCGGCCGCCGAGATGCTCACGGTCTCCAACTGGAGCGCCGGGACCGCGGCGTCCCTCCGAGCGCGCTGCGTCCGATCCGCCGACCCTGGTCACCCTCGCCCTGGCGTCGCCCGAATACGTGAGCAATTGATGGAGGAGGAGCCGTGAGCGACCCGTCCTGGTTCGAACTGCCGCCGGTCGATCCCACCGCTCCGCTGGCGCCCGGCCTGCCCGAGGCGCTGCCGCCCTTCGACGCGCCACCGACACCGGACCCGCCGGCCCGCCGCCGCCGGCTTGACCGACGCGCCTTCCTCGGGCTGGCAGGTGGCGTCGGCGCGCTCGGCGCCCTGGGTGCCGTGTTCGGGCCGCGGGCCTGGGACGCGCTGTTCAGCGGCGACACCAAGGCGGCAGCCGGCGCGTTGGGGCAGGGCGAGGGGAACACGCTCGTGCTCCTCACCCTCTACGGCGGCAACGACGGGTTGAACACCGTCATCCCCTATGAGAACCCGGCGTACGCCGCGGCCCGCGGGGCGCTGGCCGTCGAGGCCTCCAGCGTGCTGCCGTTGGCCGACGGCTTCGGTCTCCACGCCGGCATGCCCGGTTTCAAGAAGCTGTGGGACGCCAAGGAGCTCGCCATCGTGCACGGAGTCGGCTTCGCCGACCCGAACTACAGCCACTTCGAGTCCATGGACATCTGGCAGAGCGGGGACACCGACGCCTCCGTCTCGACCGGATGGCTCGGCCGCTGGCTCGACGGGACCAGGTCCAGCCCCCTGCGCGCCATCGCCCTGGGGCCGACGCTGCCCATGGCGCTCTCGGGCGAGCGCGTGCAGGGCGCAGCCATCCCCATCGGGCCGCTGGTTCTCCCGGGAGACGCTGCCGAGCAGGCCCTCTACGCCGCGCTGGCGCGGGCCGGCACGTCGGGCGCGCCGCTGGCGGTCGAGGCCGCCGCCTCCGACGCCGTGCTCCTCCAGCTCAACAAGCGCCTCGGCCCGATCCTCAATCGCGGCACGACCGCGAACCCGTTGCACCTGTCGGACCTGGCGGCGGAGGAGCAGGACGCCGCCAGCGAGCTGGCCATCTCCAACGGCGGAGGCGGCCAAGCCGGGGGTGACGTGCTGGCGGTCCAACTCAGCGTCGTGGCCAACCTGATCCTGGCCGGCGCCAACGCCGACGTGTACAGCGTCGAGCTCGGCGGGTTCGACACTCACGCCGACCAGGCGCCGGTGCAGAGCGCGCTGCTGTCGCAGCTCGACGGCGCCGTCACCGCGTTCGTCGACGCACTGCGCGGCACCCGCCGCGGCGCCCACACGACAGTGCTGATGTACACCGAGTTCGGTCGGCGGGTCGGCGGCAACGCCAGCAACGGCACCGACCACGGCTGGGCCAACGTGGCCTTCGTGGCCGGGCCCTCGGTCAAGGGCGGCTTCTACGGCGAGCCACCGAGCCTGACCAACCTGTCCGAAGGCAACACCGTTTACACGACGGACTTCCGCTCGCTCTACGCCACCATGTTTGGTGAGGTGCTCGGCACCGATCCCAAGCCGTTCCTCGACGGATCGTTCCCACAGATCTCGCTCGTGTAGGTCTGCTTCCCAAGGGGTACGCCAATAAACGCGATGCGGGTAACGCTCCACCCGGAACAGCAGCCAGATTCGCCAAGCGCGTCGGGGGCGGACTCCGCCCACAGGTGTGCCGCCGATCCGTCCGTCAGGCTGGACCACCCCGGAGGCACAAGAGAGGTGTGGTGGTGGTACGACTCCGCGGCGTGGGGTACCCACCTTGGACGCCGTGCGGACTCCGGGCAGACTGCAGGCGGAGGGTCAGGTTGGCACGAGCCGATTGCAGTGGACGTCAAGCCCCACCAGTGAGGCAGGCTCGGTAGGTGACCGGGCAGCTGGTCCAGGTCTCGCGGTACCGCTTCCGGGCCACTTTCAGGCGCCGCTGGGGGGCCTACCTGTCCCTGGTGCTCCTGATCGGGCTCATCGGCGGTCTGGCCATGGGAGCGCTCGCGGCCGCCCGGCGCACGGAGTCGTCGTTCCCAACCTTCTTGGCCAGCACCAACCCGTCCAACCTCAGCCTGGGTACGGCGCTCTGGGACCCGGCCCTCGGCTACACCACCGGCTACGACGGCGCCCTGGTAGCGAAGATCTCCCACTTGCCCGACGTGCGCCGGGCCGCGAGCTACGCCGACATCTACAGCGTGCCGCTCGCCAGTGACGGGCAGCCGACAAAGGCTGCGGAAGTCGCCAACTTCGACGTGCAGGGAAGCGTCGGTGGCCTCTACTTCACCGAGGACCGAGTGAGCGTCGTGCAGGGGCACATGGCAGACCCGAACCGGGCCGACCAGATCATGATGACCGTCGTTGCCGCGCGCGAACTGGGTCTGCACGTCGGCCAGACCGTTCCCTGGGGCACCTACGCAAACTCCCAATTCAGCGACACCGGGGGTGGCCCGCCGTCGACGCCGGCGATCCGCCACAACCTCACCCTTGTCGGGACGGTGGTCCTCAACAACACCGTCGTACAGGACGACATCGACGCCAACAGTGCGACGACTGTCATCCTCACCCCGGTCCTTACGCGCCAGCTGCTCAACTGCTGTTCGAATTTCTCGTTTACCTACCTCCAACTCGACCACGGAAGCAGCGACGTGAGCAGGGTCGAGGCGGAGGTCGAGCACGTCATCCCGGCTGTCCTCCCCTACGACTTCTATGACGCCTCCATCGACGTCACCAAGGCCCAGAACGCCATCAAGCCCGAGGCCATCGCCCTCGGCGTGTTCGGCCTCATCGCGGCGCTGGCGGCGTTGTTGATCGCGGGCCAGGTCATCGGGCGGCAGCGGAGTTTCTTGGCCCAGGAGGAGCAGACGCTGCGCGCGCTCGGTGCCGGCCCGGCGATGACCGCAGCCGACGGATTGCTCGGGATCATGGGCGCCATCGTGCTGGGTGCGCTGCTGGCTGGGCTGGTTGCCGTGGCGCTCTCGCCACTGGCTCCGTTGGGCCCCGTCCGCCCCTTCGACCCTGACCGGGGCATCAATCTCGACTGGACCGTGCTCGGCCTGGGCATGCTGGTACTCATCGTCGTCCTGGGCTGGGTGGCGGTGGTGCTGGCTGTGCAGCGGTCGCCGCACCGGGCCGGCGGATGGGGTAGCCGCCCCCGTGCTCCGTCACGCGTGGCCGGGGTCGCCGCGTCGGCGGGCCTGCCCGTCTCGGCCGTCACCGGCATCCGCTTCGCCCTCGAGCCGGGGGCGGAAGCAGACTCGGTGCCGGTGCGCTCCGCCATTCTCGGTGCCGCGCTGACCATTGTGGTCGTCGTTGCCACCGTCGTGTTCGGCGCCAGCCTCAACTCGCTCGTGTCGCACCCACGCCTGTATGGATGGACCTGGAACTACGCCGTGCTCGCCGGTGGTGGGGCCGGGGACGTTCCCGGGGCGCTGTCGGCCACCCTGTTGGACCACGACCCGAGTGTGGCCGCGTGGTCCGGGTACTACTTCGGCAACCTGCAGATCGACGGCCAAACCGTCCCTGTCATGGGCGGGTCGCCGGGTGCATCGGTGGCCCCGCCGGTCCTGACCGGCCACGGCTTGGGCAACTCCGACCAGATCGTGCTCGCACCGAGCACGCTGGCTGAAATCCACAAGGTGGTCGGCGACACCGTGACGGTCCGCTACGGCACGACCACTCCGCATCGCCTCCAGATCGTCGGCACCGCCACCATGCCCGCCGTGGGCGTGGGAGGCGTCACCGGTCACCCCTCTCTGGGCACGGGAGCGGTCGTGCCCTACCAGCTCTTCCCTCCGTCGGTGCGCAACCAGTTCGACCTGTCCCCGACGGGCCCCAACGCCATCTTCGTCCGCCTCAAGCCGGGGGTGGACGCCACGACGGCGCTGCGAGGGTTGAACCGCATCGCAGCCAAGGTGTCGCTCCCCACCAATTACCCGAGCGTCGTGCTCGCCGCGCAACGCCCGGCGGAGATCGTCAACTACCGGTCGATGGGCGCCACCCCACTCATCCTGGGCCTCGGGCTGACGGTCGGGGCAGTGACCGCGCTGGGCCTCACGCTGATCGCGTCCGTACGTCGGCGGCGGCGTTCCATGGCCATGCTCAGCGCACTCGGGTTCACGAGCCGCCAGCTGGCTCTGAGCGTGGCGTGGCAGTCGAGCGTCGCGGTGGTCATCGGCCTCGTCGTCGGTGTGCCGCTCGGGATCGTCTTGGGGCGCGTGCTGTGGGACGTCTTCGCTGACAACATCTACGTCGTGCCAAGCCCGACCGTGGCGACCCTCCCGGTCGTCGCGGTCGCGGTGGGTGCCCTCGTCCTAGGCAACCTCGTGGCCGCCATCCCGGGGCGCATCGCGGCCCGTACGCCGGCCGCGCTGCTGTTGCGGACCGAGTAAGACAGCGCGCGCCGGGTCGACTGATTCGGGTGATGCGTTAAGTCGAGCGCGAGTGTTGGTGCGTATGTCAGTGCCCGAGGGCGTCGGCCAGCACCAGGCGCCGGTGCGTGGCGGCGTCGCCCCAGGCCCGCGACAGGGCCCACGTGCGCTTCAAGAAGAAGTGGAGGTCGCACTCCCACGTATAGCCGATGGCGCCGTGGACCTGCAGGGCAACGCGGGCGGCCAGGTCGGCCGCGTCCGACGCCATCGCCTTGGCCATGGACGCGTCGTGCGAGAGGGTCGGTTGGGCCGTGGCGAGCGACCAGGCGGCGCGGTAGGTGGCGGGCCGGGCGAACTCGAGGGCGACCCGGGCGTTGGCCAGGAGATGCTTGACGGCCTGGAAGCTGCCGATCGGCTGGCCGAACTGGTGGCGCTCCTTGGCGTAGTCGGCGGCCAGGGCCACCATGCGGTCGGCCAGACCGACCAGCAGGGCGGCGGTGCCGGCGGCGGCGCGGTCGGCCAGGAGGGACACCGCCGCCTCGGCGGCCACGCCGTAGGCGAGCAGGGTGTCGGAGCCGAGGGGCCAGTGCACGGTGGACAGGTCGCGCGACGAACTCAGCGCCGGTGCGGGGTGCACGGTGCAGGCGGTGCGCGGGATCACGTGCAGCTGCCAGCCGGACTCGCTGTCGCGGCACGCCAGCAGCAGCAGCCCGGCGTCGCGGGCACCCACCACGCGAGGCGTGCGCAACGTGCCGTCGGCCGACACCACGGATGGGGAGACGAGCCCCGCCGCGGTGACATCAACGCCGCCGACGCCGAACATGGCGCCGGCGGCGACCAGGTCGGCCAGCGAGTCGGTGGCGGCCGGGTCGGGCAGCAGGGCGGACAGCGTGGGAGCGGCCAGCCCGGCCGTCTCGAGCAGGGGCTCGGGCAGGCCGGCGTAGCCCGCCTCCTCCAGCAGGCCGACCAGGTCGACGTCGCTCAGCCCGAGCCCCCCGACGGACTCGGGCACGACCAGGGCGGGTGCGCCCAACTCGGCCAGCACGCTCCAGCGGGCGCGGGCCTGCTCGGCGCGTGCCGATGGGCCGGCCACCTCGAAGGCGCGCAGCGCCTCGACGGTGCACTCGGCCCAGAAGACCGTGCGCACGGTGTGGCGCAGCTCGAGCTGCTCGTCGGAGAAGGCGAAGTCCACGGTGTCCACGCGCTCGCTCAGCGGGGCAGGCCGAGCAGGCGCTCGGCCACGACGTTGCGCTGGATCTCGTTGGTCCCGGCGTAGATGGGGCCGGCCAGCGAGAACAGGTAGCCGTCGAGCCACTCGCCGGGCGCGCCCGCCTCGAGCAGCTCGGCCTCGGGACCCAACAGGTCGAGCGCGGCGCGGTGGATGGCCACGTCGGTCTCGGACCAGAAGATCTTGTTGGCGCTGGCCTCGGCCCCGACGGCGTGGCCGCGGGCCACCTTGGTGGCCGTCCAGTACGTGTGCAGCCGGTAGGCCTCGGCGTGCATGTGGGCCAGGGCGACGGCGTCGGCGGAGGCGGGTGGGCCGCCGCGCTGATGGAAGAGCTCCAAGAGGCGGTCGGCTGCCTCGGTGTAGCGGGCCGGGCTACGCAGCGAGAGGCCGCGCTCGGAACCGGCCGTGGCCATGGCGACGGACCAGCCGGCACCGACCTCGCCCAGCACCTGGTCGTCGGGCACCTCGACGTTGTCGAAGAAGATCTCGGCGAATCCCGTCTCACCGTCGATCTGAGGGATGGGGCGCACGGTGACGCCCGGCGCGTCCATGGGGATCAGGAAGTAGGTCAGGCCGCGGTGGCGCTCGGCCTCGGGGTCGGTGCGGAAGATGCCGAAGCACCACTCGGCGAACGCGCCGCGGCTGGCCCACGTCTTCTGGCCGCTGAGCCGCCAGCCGTCGCCGGCCGCGTTGCGCACGGCGCGCGAGCGGATGCCGGCCAGGTCGCTGCCGGCGTCGGGCTCGGACCAGCCCTGGCACCAGATCTCGTCACCGGCGGCCATGGGCGGGAGGTAGCGCGCCTTCTGGGCGTCGGTGCCGTACTCGAGCATCGTCGGCGCCAGCAGGAAGACGCCGTTCTGGCTGACGCGCTTGGGGGCGCGGGCGCGGTAGTACTCCTCCTCGAAGACCAGCCACTCGAAGAGGCCGAGGTCGCGCCCGCCGTACTCGGTCGGCCAGCTCACGACGGACCAGCGGTCCTCGAACATGGTGCGTTCCCAGGCCCGGTGGGCCTCGAAGCCGTGAGCCGTATCGAAGGAGGGGAGGGCGTCGGGCGGCACGTGGGCCGCCAGCCAGGCGCGGGCCTCGGCGCGGAACGCCTCGTGCTCGACGCTGAAGGTCAGGTCCATGGGGTCAGGTCCATAGGGCGCAGCGAATCTGACACAGCTGCCTCCGGGTTGCCAAGGTCGGAGGCCGGCGCCCGCACGGCGGCCGGCTCAGGGAGACGGGGTCAGCCGCTCAGCCCGGCCGTCGAGTGGAAGACGAGGGTCTTCACGAAGAAGTCCACGACCAGGGTGGTGATCTGGGCCTCGTCGGGCACGCCGCCGGGGTCGTCGAAGCTGTGGCCGCCGCCGTCGTCCATCACCAACGTGTGGGGCACCTGGTCGATCCCGAGGTCCCAGGCCAGCTCGAGGGCCTGCTGGGGGTAGACCACCGTGTCGTTGTCCGACTGCAGGATCAAGAACGGCGGGTCACCGTGCCTGACGTAGGTCACCGGGCTGTCGGCCGCCAGGGCGGCACCGATGCTGTGCTCGGGGACGGTGCCGAGCAGGCGCAGGAACTCCTCGGCCACCAGCACGGCGTCGCCCTGGTTGCCCATGGTCAGCAGGTCGCTGGGGCCGGCCATGTCCACCGCCGCCTGGATCCGGCTGGACACCCCCGGGTAGGGGCCGACGTCCCAGCCGGCCGACGGGCCGGCGGTCGCGGTCAGCGCCACCAGGTGGCCGCCGGCGCTCTCCCCCCAGGCCCCGATCTCGGAGGGGTAGACGTGGAGGCGGCGCGCGTTCGCCCGCAGGTAGCGGACGGCGCACTTGACGTCGTCGATCTGGTCCGGCCACTGGTAACCCGGTCCGAGGCGGTAGTTGATGCTGACGACGACGAAGCCGTTCTTGGCCAGGGTGGGGCCGATGGTGCTGATGAGGAAGCCGCCTGACCTGAGGTTGCCGCCGACCCAGCCGCCGCCGTGGACGTAGATGACGGCGGGCGTCGGCCCGTGCAGGACGGCGGGCTCGGTGATCTGGGCTTTCTGGTGGTTGCAATAGGTGACGGTGACCATCTGGCCCGCATTGAGGGATGGGGCCGGCGGGTCGCCCGCGGCCACGCGGGCGCGCAGCGTGCCCGACATGGGGGCGGGGGGGACCCGAGCGTTGGAGGTGGCGCCCGGCTTGGCGGCGCCGGCGGCGCTGCCCACCAGCGCGGCCAGGGCGAGCGTGCCCACCACCGCGCCCTTCACGAAACCGCGCATGACCACCAATGTTTGTCGATCACGACGGGGTGGCGGAATCGCCTCACGTCTGGCACCCGATCTGATTCGGCGTCAGACTTGGTCTCCCTATGCCGAACGCCGTGATCGTCGACGCCGTCCGAACCCCGGTTGGACGCCGGGGCGGGCGCCTGTCCGGGTGGCACGCCACCGACCTGGCCGCTCAGCCGCTGGCGGCGCTGCTGGCCCGCAACGACCTCGACCCCGCCCTGGTGGAGGACGTGGTGATGGGCTGCACCATGACCGTGGGCGAGCAGGCGATGAACATCGCCCGCAACGCCGCGCTGGCCGCCGGGTTCCCCGCGACGGTCCCGGGCACCACGGTCGACCGCCAGTGCGGCTCGGCCCAGCAGGCCATCCACTTCGCCGCCCAGGCCGTCATGTCCGGGGCCATGGACGTGACCATCGGGGCGGGCGTGGAGTCCATGAGCCGGGTGCCCATCGGCTCGACCACCGAGCCCGGGCCGGGCGAGGCCTACGGGCCGCTGTATCTAGAGCGGTTCGAGCTCATCCACCAGGGCGAGTGCGCCGAGGAGATCGCGCGGCGCTGGAAGATCACCCGCGAGGAGATGGACGAGTTCGGCCTGCGGTCGCACCAACGGGCGGCCGCGGCCGCCGACGAGGGGCGTTTCGCCAACGAGATCGTGGCGCTCGAGGCGCGGGTGCACCCCGACGTGCCGGGCGCCTCCGAGGTCAGTGGCCTGCTCGAGGCCGACGAGGGGGTGCGCCGGGACACCTCGCTCGAGAAGCTGGCCGCCCTGTTGCCGGCGTTCTCCGAGACGGGGACGGTCACGGCGGGGACGTCGTCGCAGATCTCGGACGGGGCGGCGGCCGTGCTCATCATGAGCGAGGAGCGGGCGACCTCTTTGGGGCTGCGGCCGAGGGCGCGCTTCCACACCTTCGCCGTCGCGGCCAACGACCCCCAGATCATGCTGACGGCGCCGATCCCGGCCACCGAGCTGGTGCTGGCCAAGGCCAAGTTGAAGCTCGAGGACATCGACCTGGTCGAGATCAACGAGGCCTTCGCCTCGGTCGTGCTGGCCTGGGAGCGCGAGTACCGGCCCGATATGGAGCGCGTCAACGTGAACGGGGGGGCCATCGCCATCGGCCATCCCACGGGTTGCTCGGGGGCGCGGCTGATGGCCACGCTGCTCAACGAGCTCGAGCGCACCGGCGGGCGCTACGGCCTGCAGACCATGTGCGAGGGCGGCGGGCAGGCGAACGCCACGATCATCGAGCGGTTGGGCTGATGGGCCGCGAGGGCGCGGCCGGCTCGGTACGGGTTCCGGCGGTCGAGGGCTGGTTCAGCACGGGCGAGGACGGGTCGCCACCGGCGCTCCTCGGCTCGCGCTGTGCCGGCTGTGGCACCTACGCCTTCCCCGCCGAGTCGCAGTACTGCCGCAACCCCGACTGCGAATCGAGCGTGTTCGAGACGGTGGAGCTGTCGCGGCGGGGACGGGTGTGGTCCTACACCGACGCCCGCTACCAGCCGCCGCCGCCCTACGTGGCGGCCGACCCTTACATCCCCTTCTGCCTGGTCGCGGTCGAGCTGGCGGCCGAGAAGCTGGTGGTGATGGGCCAGGTGGTGGCCGGGGTGACCGTCGACGACCTGAAGGTGGGCGACGAGGTGGAGCTGGTGGTCGACACCTTCTACACCGACCCCGAGGACGGCACCGACTACCTGGTCTGGAAGTGGGCCCCGCTCGGCTCGGGCCAGGGTCTGGAGGGTCGATGACCGTGTCCGACGACAGGAAGGTGGCCGTGCTCGGTGCGGGGATGCACGAGTGGGGCAAGTGGGGGCGCCCGTTCGTCGAGTACGGACTGGCGGCGGCCCGCGACGCCCTGGCCGACGCCGGCCTGGGCTGGCGCGACATGCAGTTCGTCTCGGGGGCCGACACCATCCGCAACGGGTATCCAGGCTTCGTCTCGGGGGCGACCTTCGCCCAGGCGCTCGGCTGGACCGGGGCGCGGGTGTCGAGCGTCTACGCCGCCTGCGCATCGGGCGCCGTGGCCATCGCCAACGCGCGGGCGCAGATCCTGGCCGGTTTGTGCGACGTGGCGCTGGTGGTGGGCGCCGACACGACGCCCAAGGGCTTCTTCGCCCCGGTGGGCGGGGGTGAGCGCAAGGACGACCCGGACTGGTTGCGCTTCCATCTGCTGGGCGCCACCAACCCGACTTACTTCGCGCTGTACGCCCGCCGGCGCATGGACCGCTTCGGCGCCACCGAAGAGGACTTCGCGCAGGTGAAGGTGAAGAACGCGCGGCACGGGCTGGCCAATCCGTACGCCGCGTTACCGCAAGGAGGTCACCGTCGACGAGGTACTCGGATCACCCATGGTGGCCGACCCCCTGCGACTGCTGGAGATCTGCGCCACCTCCGACGGCGGCGCGGCGCTGGTGCTCTCGAGCATGGAGTTCGCCCGCCGGCACGGTGGTGGGGCGTCGCCCTTGGTCACTGTCGACGCGGTGTCGACGGTGACGCCGACATTCCCCAACACCGTGATTGAGATGCCGAACTTCTCGACCGACTCGGCCGTGGCCTTCGAGGGTGCCGGGCCTGAGGGGCCGGGGTTCCGTCCCTCCATCGCCACCGCGGCCTACGCCGAGGCCGGCATCGGCCCCGAGGACGTCAGCCTGGCCGAGGTCTACGACCTGTCGTCCGCTCTGGAGCTCGACTGGTACGAGGACATCGGCCTGTGCGGCGAGGGCGAGGCGGAGAAGTTGTTGCGCGACGGGGCCACCGCCCTGGGCGGCCGGGTGCCGGTGAACCCCTCGGGCGGCCTGTCGTGCTTTGGCGAGGCCATCCCGGCTCAGGCGATCGCCCAAGTGTGCGAGTGCGTCTGGCAGCTGCGCGGCACCGCCAGCGGCCACCAGGTCGAGGGGGCGCGGGTGGCGGTGACGGCCAACCAGGGCCTGTTCGGCCACGGCTCCTCGGTGATCCTCAGTCGCTGAATAATCCCTGGTCACCGGGTACGTCCCGGCGCCTGGGCGGAGTTTTGCGCCCCGGGGTGTGTGATCTCCGTGCCATCCGGGTATTGGCAACATGACGCACAACTCTGGCTGGACCCTCTTAGGCTGGTGGGTACGCGAGACGTCGATTCCGTGCCGGCGGGACAGAGACGACGCTGCGAATGGAGGACAAGTTGATGTTGGCTACTGAAGCAACTGAGTTGCGAGAGGTTGAGGAGCCGCGAACAGGAGCGAGAGATTTGACATCCGACCACACTGACGTCCGGAGCGGCAACGGGTCCGACGACGTGCTGCACGCGCTTGACGAGCTCGAGTCGGTCCTGCGTCAGAACGCGGAGAGCGAGAGGCTGCTGGCGAAGCGGATCGCCGAAGTGCGTCTGGCCCGGGAGCAAGGGCGCGAGTGGAAGGCGATCCTCGGGGACGAGGACGAGCCGGGCACCGTGCAGCTCGTCAGCACGATCCTGCGGCGCCAGTCCGAGGCGAGCGGCTACCTACGCCGCTCGCTGGTGGTGGCGCTGCGCGCCGAGGGCCAGAGCATCCCGAGCATCGCCCATCTCTTCGGCGTGACGCACCAGCGGGTGTCGAACTTGCTGCGCCGGGTGGCGCAGGGCAACATCGCCCAAAACGGTTCCGACGACTGACCGTTCGCGCTCAGGGCGCGGCGCTCCACCCCCGCAGGACGGCGTCGGCTTCGCGCATGATGCCTCCGATGATGTCGGCCACGGCCGGCAATGCACTGATGACACCCACCACCTGACCGGTCGGCAGCACGCCGACGTCGGTGCGCCCCTCGACCAGCGCGGCCTTGGTCATGACCGGCGCGTTCGCCGCCATGACGACCTGGGACCAGGTGAGATCGTTGTTCTGTTTCATGGCGCGCCCCTCGCGCAGGAGTGAGACGACGGTGGCACCGGTCTCCTGGCGGAACTGGTAGGCGCTGCGCACGGCGCGGGGCAGGGCGCGCAGCCACGACTGCGACTCCAGGTGGTCGACCAGGTCCGTGCGCACGACGCGCTCGGGCGCGCCGTCCACCTTGGTCGTGACCACGGTGCCGGTCACCGCGGTGCCCAGGTAGACCTCCTTCACGGTGCCGGGCACCCGGCTCTCGGCCGAGAGCAAGAAGCGCGTCCCCATGGCCACGCCGGCGGCGCCGTAGGCCAGGGCGGCCACCAGGCCGCGCCCGCTGAAGAAGCCGCCCGCGCCGAGCACCAGGACGCGGTCGCCGACGGCGTCGACCACCTCGGGCAGCAGCAGCGTGGTGGGGACGGTGCCGGTGTGCCCGCCGCCCTCGGCCCCCTGGGCGATGACGGCGTCGACCCCCCACTCGGCCACCTTCTCGGCGTGGCGGCGGGCGCCCACCGTCGGCACCACGAACAGCCCGGCCTCCTTGCAGCGGGCCACCAGCTTGGGGTTGGGGGCCTGGGCGAAGCTGGCCACCGTGGCGCCCCGGTCGATCATGAGCTCGATGCGGTCCCCGACGTCGGCCACGTCGGTGCGCAGATTGACCCCGAAGGGCGCCGTGGTGCGGCTTCGCACCTCGTCCATGGCCTGAGCCAGCTCATCGAGCGTCATGGTGGCCGAGGCCAGGATGCCCAGGCCGCCCGCCTCGCAGGTGGCGGCGACCAGCCGGGGGCCGGCCACCCACCCCATGCCGGTCTGCACCAGGGGGAAGCGCATCCCGATGCGCCGGCACAGCTCGGTGTGCAGCGCCGGGTGGAGGGTCGCCGGGTCGGGCGGGCCGGCCGGTTCGGCGCCGGGGACCGCGCTCAGGTCCGCACCTCGCGGTCGCGGATGTCGCCGGGGTCGAGCACGACGCGGATGAGGTCGAGCTCCTCGGGTGTGGGCAGGCGGGTCTCGGCCACGTCGTCCGGCACGGTCAGGGGGAAGCCGGTGGCCGCTACGACCTCATCCACGCTGACGCCGGGGTGGTAGGAGCGCAGTCGCATGGTGCGCTGCGGCGTCTCGAAGTCGAACACGCCCAAATTGGACACCACCCGGCGCACGTCCTGGAAGCGCGTGGCGCCCGGACCGGCCTGGGCAGCGCGGGCATAGCCCACACCGCACACGACGTCGACCTGCTCGACGAACGTGCGCGTGCTGTGGTCGGGCACCCAGTAGCTGGTCGGGTGGTTGACCGAGTTGCCGGGGGCGCCGCGCACGCCGATCAGCTGCACCTTGGGCTTGTCGTGCGGGCCGACGGCAGAGATGTTCTGGTTGCCCGTGCGGTCGATCTGGCTGGCCATCATCATGATGTGGCGCCGGCCCGACCACACCACGTCGAAGACGCTGCGATACGTCATGGCCGCCTCGCGCACCAGCTCGCTCGGGCGGGTGGCGATGGGCGGCGCGCCGACCATGAGGGCGGCCTCGCCGTCGGTCAGCACGAGGTCGGGCGCGAAGGTGAGCTTGGCCAGCCGCGCCCCGAGTGACGGGATGGTGCCGAAGGGGCTGGCCATCACCTCGCCTGCGCCCTGCCAGGCGTCGGCGCAGGCGATGACGCAGGACTCGGCGCGGGTGACGCCTGGGTCAACGCTCATGACGGCGCCCGCTCCTTGATGCGGGCCTGATACTCATCCTCGGCCACGAGGACGTAGCGGTTGGCGAAGGCCTCCCACTCGGCCGGGTCGGACGCCGCGGCGGCGTACTCCTTCTGAAAGGCCTCGTCGCGCCCGTAGTCCGGCGGGTTGGCGGTGAAGTGGGCGCCGCCCCGGGCCTCGGCCACACCGTCGGTCAGCATGCGGTGGATGGGGACCGACGACATCGGGTGGGTCTCGCCCGCCAGCGTGCCGTTCTCGACGATGCACTCGGTGGTGACGTAGCGCCGCTCGGCGGCGCCGAGGAACAGGGTGTCGAAGAAGGGGTCGGGGCTGAGGATCTGGCCATTGCCGGCGCGGTCGGCCCGGTTGGTGTGCACGATGGCGGCATCGAGGTGCAGGGCGGGGACGGCGACCAGCTCCACGTCGGCGTCGGCGGGGTCGGACAGGTACGGGCTCTCCGCGCCGTAGGGCGAGCGGACCAGGCGTAGGTCGGGGTTGATCGTCATGACGTCGGAGCCGAGGCCGGCCCGGGAGGGCAGGAAGGGGACGCGCCACGACGCCGCCTGGAGGCCGAGGAAGAACATGCCCTCGTCCACCTCCATCACCTCGACCTTCCCGTGCTGGCGGGCGGCGCGCCAGTGCGGGTCGAGCGCGATGGAGTCGAGGGTGACGAACCCGCACACCACCTTGCGCACCTTGCCCGTGGCACAGAGCAGCCCGACGTCGGGCCCGCCGTAGGCCACGACCGTCAAGTCGGTCAGGCCGGAGCGGCAGATGGCCCGCACCACGGCCATCGGCTTGCGCCGCGAGCCCCAGCCCCCGATGCCGATCGTCATGCCGGAGCGGAGCTCGCCGACGATGTCGTCGACCGTGGTGCGCTTGTCTGCCACTACGCGTTCACTTCGACGTGTCGGCGTCGCGCTTCTCGACGAAGGCGGCCCGCTGCTCATCGGCCACGCCGCGCACGTGCAGCTCGTAGGTGAAGCCCTGCTCGAAGCGGTAGCTGCGCTTGACGTCGACCGGGTCGATCCCGTTGAGTGACTCCTTGGCCCGCCGGATGATGGTGGGGCTCTTGGTGGCGATGTCGGCGGCCAGCTCGAGGGCGGCCTCGTGCAGGCGGTCCGGCGCCACCACGGCGGCCACGGAGCCGTAGGCCGCGAGCTCGGCCGCGGTGATGGGCTTGGCCGTGTAGACCATCTTGCGCATGGCGTGCTGGGGGACGAGGCGGGCCAGGTGGGTGGCCGCACCCAGCGCGCCACGGTCGACCTCGGGCAGGCCGAACGTGGCGTCTGTCGCGGCGATGACGATGTCTGCGTTGCCGGCCAGGCCGATGCCGCCGCCGAGGCAGAAGCCCTGCACGGCGGCGATCACGGGCACCTCGCAGTCGTAGACGGCGGCGAAGGCGGCGGCGCAGCCGCGGTTCACGCCGACTAGGGCCTCGTCGCCCTTGGCGTTGATCTCCTTGATGTCGACGCCGGCGCAGAAGCCGCGCCCGGAGGCGCGCAGGATGACGACGCGGTTGGTCGGGATCCGGCCGGCGGCGATGAGGGCGTCGGCCAGGGCGAACCAGCCCGCCACGTCGAGCGCGTTCACCGGCGGATGGTCGATGACCACCTCGGCGATCCCCTCGTGCGCCTGGATCACGTCGATGGGCATGGGCGCCGGTGTCTCCTCGCCGTAAGGGCTGGGTCTGCGTCTCGGTCGGTCGGGCGCCGGCGGGCTGGCGGTCGGTGCCTGACGCTGCGTCAGAAGCCGCAGGCAACTTAGGCCAGGGCAGGCGCTCCGGCCAACACGAATCGGCGGAGTGTGTCGTAGGGTTCTCACCCATGGCGCAGCCGACCTTCGATTTCGACGACCAGGTGGTGGTGGTGACCGGCGGCTCGCGCGGCGTGGGGGCGGGGATCGTTGAGGCCTTTCTCGATGCCGGAGCCAACGTGGTCACGTGCGGGCGCCACGAGGCCGAGGTCGAGGGGGCCGTCTTCGTGACGGCCGACGTGCGCAAGCCGCCCGAGGCCGAGCGGGTCATCGCCAAGGCGGTCGAGCAGTGGGGCCGGGTCGACGTGCTGGTCAACAACGCCGGCGGGTCGCCGCACGCGCTGGCGGCCGAGCAGACGCAGCGCTTCGTGGAGTCGGTGATCGGGCTCAATCTCCTGGCGCCGCTGTGGTGCGCGCAATCGGCCCACAAGGTGATGGCGCTGCAGGAGGAGGGTGGGGTCATCGTCAACGTGGCCAGCGTGTCGGGACTGCGCCCTTCGCCCGGGGCCTCGGCCTACGGCGCGGCCAAGGCGGGGCTGATCAACCTGACGGCGACGCTGGCCATGGAGTGGGCGCCGCTGGTGCGGGTGAACTGTGTCAGCGCCGGGCTGCTCGACACCGGCGCCGGCGACGACTTCTACGGCGGGCCCGACAAGGTGGCGGCGGTGTCCGCCGGGGTGCCCATGGGGCGCATGGGGACGCCCGACGACGTGGCCGGTGCGGTGCTGTACCTGGCCAGTCCGGCCGCGGCGTTCGTCTCGGGGGCCAACCTGGTGCTCGACGGGGGTGGCGAGGTGCCGCCGTTCCTGACCGCCCTGGGCCAGGCTCCGTAGGGCCGGCGGAGGGGACCGAGGACGTCCTGCCCGGAGGGAACCCCTGACGTCCCTCCCGGAGCTCTTTGAGAAAACGCTCAACGGTTGTGTTTAGATCAAACGTCTGGGTTTAGCCTGTGCGAGCGAGCCGATTCGGGCGCTCATGGGCCGGGGCGAGGCGTGGCACCGCATGTGCCTGACCTCGGCGATTAGGGGCGCAACCGGGATCAGCTGCTAGACAGTTCAGCCGTGCAATTGGCGGTCCCCACGGAGACCCGTCCCGGAGAGCGCCGTGTGGCCCTCACCCCTGACGTGGTGAAGAAGTTGGTCGGCACCGGCTGGGTGGTGTGCATCCAGGCCGGGGCCGGGACGCAGGCAGCCTTCAGTGATGCCGCCTACAAGGAGGCGGGCGCGACCATGGCCCCCGACGCCGCCGCCACGGTGTCTGGTGCCGGCCTCGTCGTGCAGGTCAATGCCCCGGCTCCCGAGGAGGTTGGGCAGCTCCCCGACGGGGTGGCCACCCTGAGCTTCTTCGGCGCCGCCCAGTCCGAGGACGCCCTGCGGGCGCTGGCCGCCAAGGGCGCCACCGTCTTCAGCTTCGACCTGCTGCCGCGCATCAGCCGGGCGCAGGGCATGGACGCCCTGAGCTCGCAGGCCACGGTGTCGGGCTACCGGGCCGGGCTGAGCGCGGCCGAGCATTTGGCCAAGTTCTTCCCGATGTTCATGACGGCGGCCGGGACGGTGCCGCCGGCCAAGGTGCTCGTGATGGGCGTGGGCGTGGCCGGCCTGCAGGCGATCGCCACGGCGCGCCGGCTGGGCGCGGTGGTCAAGGCCTACGACGTGCGGGCGGCGGCCAAGGAAGAGGCCGAGAGCCTGGGCGCCACCTTCCTCGACCTCGGGGTGTCAGCCGAAGGGACCGGCGGCTACGCCCGGGAGCTCTCGGCAGAGGAGCTGGAGCGCCAGCGGGCCGCCCTGGCCGAAGAGGTGGGCCGTTCCGACGTGGTCATCACGACGGCGGCGGTGCCGGGCCGGCAGGCACCGGTGCTGGTCACCGCATCGATGGTCGAGGGCATGGCCGAGGGCGCGGTCGTCGTCGACATGGCGGCCGACCAGGGTGGCAACTGCGAGCTGACCAAGGCGGGCGAGGTGGTGGAGCACAACGGCGTGCACATCGTCGGCATGGCCAACCCGCCGTCGGGCATGCCCACCCACGCCAGCTTCCTGTACGCCCGCAACGTGGCCAACGTGCTCGGCCTGATGGGACCCGAGGGGGCGCTCACCCCGGACTGGGACGACGAGATCGTGGCCGGCATGTGCGTGCTGCGCGACGGCAAGCCCGTGGCGCCGGCGGCGGTGGAGCTGCTCGGCGGGTCGGGCGGGACGAGCGGGACGGGAGGAGCGCAGTCGTGATGAGCAGCCTGGTGCACGCCACGTTCGCCGTCGACGGGTCGACGGGCATCGTGGCGTACCTGACGGTGTTCGCCCTGGCGGCGTTCGTGGGGATCGAGGTGATCTCCAAGGTGCCGAGCATCCTGCACACGCCGTTGATGTCGGGCTCCAACGCCATCCACGGCATCGTGCTGGTCGGCGCGCTGACGATCATGGGTGAGGCCACCGGCACCGCCGAGCTCGTGCTGGGCACGCTGGCCGTGTTCCTGGCCACGCTCAACATCGTGGGTGGCTTCGTGGTGACCGACCGCATGCTCCAGATGTTCCGCGGCAAGCCCGGGGACAAGGAGAAGGGCAAGGCCAAGGCGGCCGCGGCGGACGCCACCGACGCCGGGGGTGCGGCCTGATGCTGGCGGCGTCGTTCACCCTGGCCACCGCGCGCGACCTGGCCTATCTGATCGCCATCATCGGGTTCATCCTGGCGCTCAAGTTCCTGAGCTCGCCCAAGTACGCCCGCCAGGGCAACCTGGTCGGCGCGGCGGCCGCCATCCTGGCCGTGGGCATGACCTTCACGCTCCCGACGCTGCGGCACTCGGGGAAGAACCTTTGGCTCGCCCTCGCCGCCATGGTGGTGGGCGCCCTGGTGGCCGTCCCCGTGGCGCGCTTCGTGAAGATGACCGCCATGCCACAGCTGGTGGCCATCTTCAACGGCGTCGGCGGTGGCGCGGCCGCGCTGATCTCCATCGTGGAGCTGTTGCACCTGCACTTCCTCGGGCTCCAACCCGCGGTCTACGTCACGGCCGAGGTGCTGCTGGGCGTGCTGATCGGTTCGGTCTCGTTCTCGGGCAGCGCCATCGCGTTCATCAAGCTGCAGGAGCTCATCACCGGTCGGCCCATCACCTACCCGGGACAGCAGCTGATCAACGGATTGGTCGGTGTCGCCATCGCCGCGTGCATCGTCCTGGCGCTGGTGACCGGCAGCATCATCTACGTGTGGGTGATCCTGGCGCTGTCGTTGGTCCTCGGGGTGATCTTCGTGCTGCCCATCGGCGGGGCCGACGTACCGGTGCTGATCTCGCTGCTGAACTCGTTCACCGGACTGGCCGTGGCGGCGTCAGGCTTCGTGCTCGACAACTACCTGCTGATCGTGGCGGGCACCCTGGTCGGCGCCTCCGGCATGCTCCTGACCCGGATGATGAGCGCGGCCATGGGCCGCTCGTTGCCCAACATCCTCTTCAGCGCCTTCGGCTCGGTCATCACGGCCACCGGCGGCGAGGCGGGAGACGCGACCCGTCCGGTGCGCACCGGTACGACCGAGGACGTCGGGGTGCTGCTGGCCTACGCCCGCAAGGTGGTCATCATCCCCGGCTACGGGTTGGCGGTGGCCCAGGCCCAGCACACGGTGCGCGAGCTGGCCGACGCCCTCACGGCCCGCGGCGTCGACACCTTCTTCGCCATCCACCCGGTGGCCGGCCGCATGCCCGGGCACATGAACGTGCTGCTGGCCGAAGCCAACGTGCCCTACGACGAGCTCAAGGAGATGGACGAGGCCAACCCCGAGATGTCCACGGCCGACGTTGCTTTGGTCGTCGGGGCCAACGACACGGTCAACCCCGCGGCCAAGTCGACGCCGGGCAGTCCCATCTACGGCATGCCCATCATCAACGCCGACGAGGCGGAGAACATCATCTTCTTGAAGCGCTCCATGCGGCCCGGGTTCGCCGGCATCGACAACGACCTGCTCTACGACTCCAAGACGACCATGCTGTTCGGGGACGCCAAGGACACGCTGCAGAAGCTGGTGACGGCGGTCAACGACGCCTGAGCCGCCAGCGGGCAGCAGGCCCGCTCCCTCAGGGCCGGACGCTGAGCCACGGCACGTCGTCGAGCGTCAGGTCGCGCGGTGGGCCCGGGGTGGCGGCCCGGGCCGTGTCGTCGAAGGGCCGCACCACGTTGCCGAAGCGGTGCATCGTGCGCGACACCGTCTGCTCCCGTACGTAGCGCAGCAGCTCCACGCGCCCGAGAACCACGGGCGACCGCGCGTCGACGTGGACGGCGGGCTCCAGCCGCCCCAGCTCGGGCTCTGAGCCGACGAGGCGGACGCGGGCCGACGGCAGCTCGGCCAGGCGTGCCGAAAGCTCGGACGACGTCTCGACGACGGACGTGGCCAGCGGCAGGAGGCGCACGACCCCGGGCTCGACGGCGCCGGCCGCAGCCGGATGCAGGCTGACCACGGCTGCGACGCCGGCCACGGCCATGGCCACGAGCACCCGTGCGATGTCGAAGGGCGCCGCGCCGGGCGCCACGCGGACGGTGAGGCCCGGCAGCGGGCGGTAGCGCAACACGTTGGACTCGCAGAAGAGCGCGGTGGGGTCGTGGTCGCGCCCGAACTCCACGGCCCACCAGTGGGTGTCGCTTGCGGCCGCCGCCTCGAGCGCGGCGTAGTCGGAGCCGGTCAGGCCGGCGACCAGCTCGGCCAGAACGGCGCGCACGTGCGGCATCGGCTCGGTGCCGCGGCCCGGCCGGCCGGCATCTTCGACCCGGCAGAGCTGCACGACGTAGTTGGGACCGCCCGCCTTGGCACCGGGCCCGACCACCGAGCGCTTCCAGCCGCCGAAGGGCTGCCGGCCGACGATGGCGCCGGTGATGGGGCGGTTGACGTAGGCGTTGCCCACCTCGACGCTGTCGGCCCACCATTCGCAGTCGCGGGGGTCGAGGGACCAGATGCCCCCGGTGAGCCCGTACGGCAACGCGTTCTGGATGGTCAGCGCCTCGTCGAGGTCGTCGGCGGCGATCAGGCCGAGCACGGGCCCGAAGCACTCGGTGCGGGCGAACCAATCGCCGGGCGCCACGCCGTCGACGATGCCGGGTGACCACAGGTCGGGGCCGACCGGCCGCGGCTCGAGCAGCCAGCGTTGGGACCCCTCGAGCGACGTCAGGGCGCGCAGGAGCTTCTCGCCGGGCGGCTCCACCAGCGGTCCCAGGGTGGAACCGGCCGCGGTGGCCGGACCCAGCTGGAGCGAGCGGGCGGCGTCGACCAGCTGGTGGCGGAACCGCTCCGAGCGGGCGACGTCGCCGACGAGGATGGCCAGCGAGGCGGCCGAGCACTTCTGCCCGGCGTGACCGAAGGCCGAGCGGGCCAGGTCGGCCGCCGCCTGGTCGAGGTCGGCCTCTGGCATCACGATCAAGACGTTCTTGCCCGAGGTCTCGGCGAAGAGGGGTGTACGCGGCGCCAGGCGTGCGAAGAGCTCCGCCGTCTCGTAGGACCCGGTGAGCACGACCGCGCCGAGCCCGTCGTGGCCGACGAGGTGGGAGCCCACCGGCCCATCCGCGCAGTGGACGCCGAGCAGCGCGTCGGCCGGTATGCCGGCGACCCGGCACGCGGCCACTGCGGCCAACGCCGTCGACGGCGTCTGCGGCGCCGGCTTCACGATCACGGCGTTGCCGGCGGCCAGTGCAGCCAGGGCTCCGCCGATCGGGATGGCGAGCGGGAAGTTCCAGGGCCCGGCGACCGCCACCACGCCCAGAGGGCGGGCCACGGCACCGTCGAGGTGCTCGAGCTCGCGAGCCAGCACGGCGTAGTAGCGGGCGAAGTCGACCGCTTCGGACACCTCGGTATCCGCCTCGGCCAGCGTCTTGCCGCCCTCGGCCGCCAGGAGCGCCACCAACTTCGGGCGCCGGCCGGCCAGCTCGGCCGCGCAGCGCTCCAGGAGCTCAGCCCGCTCGGCCGGTGGGACCAGGGCCCACCGGGCGGCGCCGGCCCGGGCCGTGGCCACCACCTTGTCCACTCCCGCCTCGTCGAGCGGGTGCGGCAGTTGCAGGGCGGGGGGAGATCCGAGCGCCTGCACCAGGCGGCCCCTCTCCCGGCGATCGGTGGGGTCGGTGTCCGGCTCGTTGGCGAAGCGGGCGGGTGGGGGCGGCGGAGCTTCCGGCCTGGCCCGTCCCTGGCGGCGAGGCAGCCCCCCCGCCGGGTCGTCGCGGCGCGCCACCGCGGTGGCGAAGCGGCGACGCTCGCGCTCGAAGACGACGTCGTCATGGAGGGCGGGGTAGGCGGCGAGGAAGTTGTCGCCGCCACCGTTCTCCTCCAGCCGCCGGAAGAGGTAGGCCAGAGCGTGATCGAAGTCGGCCGGCGCCACGACCGGCGTGTAGAGCACGACGCGGCCCGTCGAGGCCAAGACGGCCCGGGCGGCCGCCGGCGCCATGCCCTGGAGCATTTCGAAGCTCACGGCGTCGCTCACGCCGCGAGCCTCGGCCAGCAGGTGCGCCCAGGCCAGGTCGAAGAGGTTGTGGCCGGCGACACCAACCGACAGAGCTCGGGTGTGCTCGGGGCGCAACGCGTACTCGACCATCGCCTTGTGGTTGGCGTCGGTGGCGGACTTGGTCCAGAAGGTGGCCAGGGGCCAGCCGCGCACGGCCGCCTCGACCCGCTCGGCCGCCAGGTTGGCGCCCTTGACGATGCGGACCTTGACGCGGGCCCCGCCTCGCCGCTGACGGGCATCCGCCCAGGCACACAGGCGCTGGAGGGCGGCCAGCGATTCGGGCAGGTAGGCCTGGAGCACGATTCCCGCCTCGAGTCCCAGGAACCCGGGCTCGTCGAGCAGGCCGGTGAAGGCGTCCAGCGTCAGCGCGAGGTCCTTGTACTCCTCCATGTCGAGGTTGACGAAGGTGGGTGGCGTGCCGTGGGCGGCCGAGAGCACTTCGCGCAGAGCCTCCCGTGTGCGCCCGAGCGTCTCCGCGTACGACCACAGGTTGACCTGCGCGCAGATCGACGACACCTTGACGGAGACGTAGTCCACGTCGGGACGCGCCATCAGCGCCAGCACGTCGGCCCGACGGCGCGCCGCCTCGGTGTGCCCGAGGACGGCTTCGCCCAGCAGGTTCACGTTGACGCGGAATCCCTCCGCGCGCAGGCGGGCCAGGTGCCCGCCGAGCGCCGGGCCGGTGGCGTCGGTCACCAGGTCCCCGAGCAGGGCGCGCAGCCGGCGTCGGGCCAGCGGCATCACGGCGCCGGGGGCGACGGCGGACAGGCGGGCGCCCCAACGCAGGAAGGCACCGTCGGCCGGAGAGAGGAACCCGGGCCGGCCGGCCCGGGCGAGCCGGCGCAACTGGCGAGCCGCCACACGGGGCGACTCGGGGCGCAGCACACGATCGCAGAAGGCCATGGCGAAGGAGAGCGAGCCCGGGTCGGCCGTCAGGTCGTGGAGCCGCATGGCCCGGGTGCGCTCGGACTGGGTGAGCGTGCCGGACTCCAGCCAGCGGCGGGCCAGCTCGGCGGCCGGGCCGACCAGGGAGCCTGGCAGGTCATCGGACGTCGGATGCGCTCCGCGGTCTGCGTGAAGTGCGCTCGTAGCAGCAGTCAAGCACCCCAGGTTTCATATGTCCGCGTATATTCCCTGGTCGGAGGGGTTGCACACGCCGTTCCCGTGCGTCCTCGCCGTGGGACCGTGAGAAACACCCGGGATGCGGTGTTTCCCGGAGGATGGTGCTGGCTGAGAAGCTGGCCCACCTCGTCAGGAGGGCGAACCGGTCGGGGGTGGGGAGGGGAGCTGCGAGCGCGTTCGCTCGGGTCCGGCGGTCCGCGCCCGTCGTTCTCATCGGCGTCTTCTTCGTCGTCATGCTCTGCGGCGGTTTCGTGCTGGGCATGGGCGGTTCGGCTCTTCCGGCGCCCCACCACCGCTCGGCCGACGCCACCTCCCGGCACGCCCAGCGCGGCCACCACGCGGTGGACGAGCAGCTGGCCGACGCCTCCGGCAACGCCTTGGACGAGCTGGGGGCCACGGCCGACCTGAGCCTGCCCGCCGCTACCTCGGCGCCGGCAGCCGCGCCGGCCTCGCTGGTGGACCAGCCCCCGATGGCGGCGCGCGAGAACTTCGCCTTCGCCCCCTACTGGACCCTGCCCCAGTCGCCCACCTTCAGCCTGACCGGTCTGTCGACCATCGCCTACTTCTCCATCGGCGTGAACCCGGACGGCACGCTGGACGAGAACGGCCCGGGTTGGGAGGGTTTCCAGAGCCAGGACCTGACGAACCTCATCACGAGCGCCCACGCCGCGGGTGAGCGCGTCGTGCTCACGGTCAACGACTTCGGCCAGAGCTCGCTCGACTCACTCACCTCGTCACCCACGGCGCCGGCGACGCTCTCGTCGGCGCTCATCCCACTGCTGCAGGCCAAGTCGCTCGACGGTGTCAACTTCGACTTCGAGGGCGACGGCAGCGGCGACCAGGCCGGGCTGACCAACCTGATGCAGGCTGTGTCGGGCGCGCTGCGGACGGCCGATCCGCACTGGCAGATCACCATGGACACCTACGCCTCGTCGGCGGGCGACCCCGACGGCTTCTACAACATCCCGGCACTGGCCCCGTTCGTCGACGCCTTCTTCGTCATGGACTACGAGCTCAACCTGGCCGGCACGCCGTCGGCCGCGTCACCGCTCACCAGCGGCGCCTTCAGCAGCCTGACCACACTCGAGCAGTACACCGCCGCCGTCCCGGCGTCGAAGGTCATTCTCGGCCTGCCCTTCTTCGGCATCGACTGGCCGACCGACAACGGCACCATGGCGGCCAACGCCACGGGCGGCGCCATCGACATCGCCGACTCGCAGGCGCAGGGCAACGGGCCCGAGTACTGGGACCCGGTGACCGGCACGGAGTGGACCAGCTACCAGGTGGGCAACCAGTGGCACGAGTCCTACTACGAGGGCGAGTACGGCCTGTACCAGGCGGCGCAGATGGCCTCCTTCTTCGGCGTGCGCGGCGTGGGCATCTGGGCCCTCGGCATGGAGAACGACGGCGCGCAGCTGATCGCTTCGCTCGACGGCATCTCGCCCGGTGGGCCGGGCGGGACCGGCCCGGCCGCCACGTCGTCCAGCGCGACGCCCGCGCCGGCCACCGTGACGGGGGCCACGCCGGCTCCGGCTCCGGCTCCGGCTGCGGCTCCGGGGCGGACCCCGACGCCGACGACTCACCCCGTCGCCCACGTCGCCGCCCACCACCGCCCCGGCGGCGGCGACGACCACGACCACCACCACGACCGTGCCCGCCACCACCGCCGTGTACGACGGCGCCACCGTGGTGCTGACCCCGATCTCGTCGAGCGGGGTGGCCACGCTCACCAGCGACGGCACGGTGACCGACTTCCAGTCCAACGTGCCGGCCTACTCGTGCCTCAAGGGGGCCACGCTCGACGTGTACGACAACCTGCTTTCGGGGCAGCAGGTGGCCGAGGCCAGCACGCCGAGCGACTGCATCACCCAGGACTTCGGGCTGCCCTCCTGAACGCCTCCTGAACCGTCCGGCCCGAATCCGGCCGGTAGCCTGACTCGTAGAGCCATGGACATGGACGAACGCACGGACGGCGGCGGCGACACGCTCGCCACGGAGGCGGAGGCGGAGTCGGAGCCGGGTCCGACCCGGCACGTCCCCCACATCCTCCCGTCTCAGCGGGTGTTGCAGATCGTCCTGGGCCTGTTCTGGATCCTCGACGCCACGCTGCAATTCCAGCCCTTCATGTTCGGCCGCGGTTTCGTCCAGGCCAACATCCTGGCCAACGCCCAGGGGCAGCCGTTCGTCGTCGGCGACCTCATCACCCACATCGGCAACTTCCTGTCGCCCGACATCGCGGTGTGGAACACGTTCTTCGCGTTGATCCAGCTCTTCATCGGCGTCGGCCTGCTCTACAAGCCGACGGTGCGGCCGGCGCTCGCCGTGTCGTTCGCCTGGGCCCTCGGCGTGTGGTTCTTCGGCGAGGGCATGGGCATGCTGCTCACCGGCACGGCCAGCGCGCTGACCGGCGCGCCGGGCAGTGTCCTCGTGTACGGGCTGCTCGGTCTCATGGCGTGGCCGAGGGCGCCACGCTCGGAGTCCGACGAGTTGACCGGGATCGCCTCGTCGCCCGCCGCTCAGGGCATCGGGCGGTCGGTCACGCCACTGGCCGTGTGGACGGGCTACTGGTCGCTGGCCGCCGTGCTCTTCTTGTTCCCGGACAACCGGACCACCACCTCGGTGTCGAGCGCCATCGTGGGCATGGCCCAGGGCTCGCCGGGCTGGTACGCCCACTTCCTGACCAGCCTGGGCAACCAGTTCTCGACCTCGGGCAGCCAGACGGCCTGGATCCTCGCTGCCGTCTCCGTCGTCATCGCACTGGGTCCCCTGGTGGCGCGCCGACCCGAATGGTTCCTGCTGGCCGGTGCCGTCTTCTCCTTCTTGCTGTGGATGTCCGCTCAGGGCCTGGTGGGCAACGTGTTCAGCGGATCGGACACCGACCCCAACACGGGGCCGCTCGTCATCCTGCTGGCGGCGGCCATGGTGCCCCTGGTGGTGGCCAGCCGCGAGGAGTGGCGCTCCCCGGCGACCGAGCTCGTCCGGCGCACCCCCGGCCTGGCCGCCCTCGGGGTGGCTGCGCTCGGTGCCGCCCTGGCGCTGAGCGCCACCTACCCGGCCGCGCCGGCGGAGTCCAGCTCCGTGGCCATGTCGGGCATGGACATGGACAGCACCGGCAGCGGCGCCATGGCGTCGAGCACGCAGCCCATCAGCGCGGATACGTGTCACCCGAACCAGGTCGGCTTGAAGATCTCGGGTCTGGACCTGACCAACACGCCGTACATGATCATGGGCGGGACCAACGGCATGGACATGAACGGCGCCGACGCCAGCGCGGCGGCCGGGCTCAACGTGACCAAGCCCAACTGGCACTACACCGGTCCGGCCATCCCGCAGTCGGAGGCGCGGACCCTGCTGGCCGACGGCAACAACGGGCCCGATGACATCCGGATGGCCGTGAGTGGCTGTGCTCCGCGCCTCACCTCGGGCGAGGAGATCGGAGCCAACCAGTACGTGCAGGCGACCAGCCAGGCGGTGGCGCACTACACGACCCCGACCGCCGCCGTGGCCGCCGGGTACCAGCCGGCCTCACCCACCGACTACCCGGTCGTCTACTACGTCAACCCCACGGTGGTGGCGGCGAACGCGGCCGCCCGCCGCACGCTCGACCCCAGCGCGGTCGACGGGTTGGTTTACGCCGAGACACCGTCGGGGACCCAGGTC
This sequence comes from uncultured Acidimicrobiaceae bacterium, assembly GCA_963807775.1. GTDB lineage: Bacteria > Actinomycetota > Acidimicrobiia > Acidimicrobiales > RAAP-2 > Bog-473. The sequence continues at coordinate 177,865 of CAWECY010000004.1, forward strand.
CTGGCGGGCGCCTTCTACATCCTCCCGTCCACGGTCACGACGGTGCCCATGCCCTACGGCGCGCTGGTGCAGTGGCACCGCCGGGTGGCCGTGTGCGGGGACGGCTCGACCACCCCCGCGATGCCGCTCGACATCACGGGCTACCCCCCGTGCCCGAGCGGGTCCAACCTGCAGCCGACGCCCTACCTGTCCGTGGTGTGGCAGGTCCCGGTCGCCGGGGGGCCGCTGGCCATTCAACCGCCGGACATCCAGATCGTCGAGGCGGCGGTCATGCAGACGGACGGGAGCTAGTTCTCCCCTTCACCGCTGAGGGGAGCGGGGTGGAATCCTGGTCCGGCGTGCGGAGGACTTCTGTGCGGAATCCGCCGCCACCCGACCCCAAGCACCCCGGGTGAAACATTTGCCTATACGCCTCGCCCCAAAGGGGATTTGACCCCTGGGGGGATTTGACCCCTGGGGGGATTTGACCCCCGATGGGCGTTCACCCAAATGGGGCGATGCAAATACATCCGCCGGGTGACACCGGCAGAAGATGCCGCGACAGTTAGCGTTTTGCGCTCAGCGGCATGACTCCGACCCCTTCCCTTTCCCCTTCCGTCTCGTCCGGCCTCGTCGGCCGCGCCCTCAGGTGGGTCCGGGTCGACTTCCACCCACCCCACCGCTCCCCGGCGTGGTGGCGGGTGGCGCTCGCCACCGTCCTGGCGCTCGCACTCTCGCTGCTGGCCGACGCCGCCATCGTGGCCGTCGCCACCAGGGTGATGCCCTCCACCAAGGGCTACGTGCACTTCCAGTTCCACGACTACGCCCGGCTCACGGTCATCGGCGTGCTCATCGCCTGCGCCGCCTGGCCGGTCGTCACGCGCTGCTGCTCGGCGCCGCGCTGGCTCTTCTTCCGGCTGGCCATCGCCGTGACCCTGGTGCTCTTCCTGCCCGACGTCTACATCCTGGCCCAGGGCCAACCGGCCAAGGCGGTGGCCGTGCTCATGTGCATGCACCTGGCGATCGCCCTCGTGACCTACAACCTGCTGGTGCACCTGGCGCCGGTCCGGCCCAGCGCCGACGCGCCGCCTACCCGGCCACCGCCAGCCCCAGGGGCGGCCCGCCCCTAACGGGGAGCGATGGCGTCTACCCGGGCCAACACCTCGTCACTGGGCCGCCACGAGCCAGCGGCCACGTTGGCCGGGATCTGCTCGGGCCGCGTCGCCCCGGCGATGACCGAGGCGACCGCCGGCCGCGACAGTAGCCAGCCGAAGGCCAGGTCCAAAACGCTGTGGCCCTCGCCCCGGGCCAGCTCGTCCAGGGCGGCCACCTTGGCCAGCCGGTCTTCGCTCAGCTGGGCCGTGGCGCGGTCGCCCATGACGGTCAGGCGTGTGCCCTCGGGCAGCGGCTCTCCGGCCCGGTACTTGCCGCTCAGCAGGCCCATGGCCAACGGGAAGTAGGGCAGGAAGGCCATCCCCGTGCGGTCGCACTCCGCCAGCACCCCGTCCTCGGGCTGGCGGTGGAGGATGTTGTACTGGTTCTGCACGCTGACGAAGCCCGGCCCGCCGTCCGACACGGACGCGACCGCGGCCGCCTCCTGGAGCATGGACACGTTGAAGTTGGAGCAGCCGAACTCGCGGATCTTGCCCTCGGCGACCAGCTCGCTCAGCGTGCCGATGGTCTCGGCGATGGGCGTCTTCTGGTCGGGCATGTGCTGCTGGTAGAGGTCGATGCGGTCGGTGCCCAGTCGGGTCAGGCTGTCCTCCAGCGCGGTGCGGATGTAGGCCGGCGCGGCGCCGCCCTCGTGGCCCTCGTAGGTGCCGGCGAACTTGGTGGCCAACACGATGTCGTCCCGCCGGGCGCCCAGGGCGGCGCCGAGATAGGTCTCGCTCTTGCCGCCGCCGTAGATGTCCGCCGTGTCGAAGAAATTGATGCCGGCATCGAGCGCGGCACCCACCACGGCTTCGGTCTCCTTGCGCCCGACGCGCGCGCCGAAGTTGTTGCAGCCCAGGCCGACCACGCTGACCTTGAGCGATCCGATCGTGCGTGTCTCCACCGGGGAGCTCCCTTCCGTGCCCGCCGGTCCGAGCCAAGCGCCAGGACCGGGTCGGCTGTACTGTACCGGCGGCTCGACGTTGGGGGATCGTGCGACGCGAGGAGGCAGTCATGGCAGAAGGGGCAGTGGACGTCACGGTGGCGGCAGCACCAGACGAGGTGTGGGAGAAGGTGGGTGACTTCGGGGGCATCGCCGAGTTCTTCCCCGGTATCGAGTCGTTCCGGCTCGAGGGCGACGACCGCGTCATCGGAATGTTCGGCATGGAGGTCCACGAGCGGCTCCTCACCCGCGACGACGCCACCCGCACCATCTCGTACTCGGTGGTCGACGGCGTGCCGATCGACAGCCACACGGCGACCATCACAGTGGAGCCGGCCGGCGACGGTTCGAAGGTCACCTGGGCCTACGCCGTCACCCCGGACGAGATGGCGCCCATCTTCGGCGACACCTACAAGGCGGCCCTGGCCGCGCTGGAGAACGGCTTCTAGGAGAGCGCCCACCAGGAAAAAGGTGCCCCGGCGACCGGCGGCGCCTACCCTGACCAGGTGACCGCCGGCGTGCCAGAGCGCGCACCTGCCCCGCCACCGGGCACGGTAAGCACGCCCAGCACACCCATCACACCCATCACACCCATCACCCCGCGGCCCCTGACCGAGGACGTGCCGCGCATCTACCCGCGCCCCCTCCCTGACCCGACCCGACGCCAGCTGATCCGAAGAAGCCGCACCATCGCCAAGGTCGTCGGCCTGCACTTCACCCCGACAGCCGCACGACAACTCATCCACATCCGCCAGGGCGTCCTCCCCGCCGCCCAGCTGGCCCGCCCCCTCCGCAAGAGCTTCCAGGACCTGGGCGGCACCTTCATGAAGTTCGGCCAGATCATCGCCTCGTCACCCGGCATGTTCGGCGACGACGTGGCCGACGAGTTCCGGGCCTGCCTCGATACTGGCCCCGCCGTCCCGTTCCCCGACGTGCGCCAGCGCGTCGAGGAGGACCTCGGCCTCAACCTCAAAGACGCCTTCGCGGAGTTCGACCCGAGGCCCATCGGCCGGGCCTCGATCGCCGTCGTGCACAAGGCGCGCCTGCTCGACGGGCGCATCGTCGCCGTCAAGGTGCTCCGCCCAGAGATCGAGCACACCGTGGCGACCGACCTCGACCTCATGCAGCCGCTGCTCGAGATCCTGGTGCGCCAGACCGGGGACCAGATGGCCGGCTCGACGCTGCAGCTGCTCGACGGCTTCCGCGTCCAGATCGGCGAGGAGATGGACCTGCGCAACGAGGCGCGCTCGCTGGTGCACTTCCGCCGACTGCAGAACGAGTTCGACCTGAAGCTGATGGCCGTGCCCGAGCCCCACCTCGACCTGTCCGGGCGCAACGTGCTCACCATGGAGTTCTTCGACGGCGTGCCGATCGACGACCTGGCCCAGGTGGCCGAGCTTGGCTACGACCCCACCCCGCTGGTGCAGGAAGTGATGCGCGCCTTCTTCTTGACCACGGTGCGTTGGGGCGCCTTCCACGGCGACGTGCACGCCGGCAACATGATGCTGCTGCGCGACGGGCGCATCGGCGTCATCGACTGGGGCATCGTGGGCCGGCTCGATCCCTCGACACACCGCTTCTTCATCTCGCTGCTGGCCGCCGCCATGGGCGACGAGTCGGCCTGGCCGGTGGTGACCAAGCACATCACCGACGTCTACGGGCCGGCCATCGGCGTGGCCGTCGGCCTGTCCGACGACGAGCTGACCGGCTTCGTCCGCTCCATCATGGAGCCGGCGCTCACCCGCCCCTTCGGCGAGGTCAGCCTGGCCGGCATCATGCAGACCATCCAGCTGCAGATGGCCAAGGCGCAGGGGATCGAGGCTCACCAGCGCAGTGTCCGGGCGATCCTGCGGCGCCTGCGCACCCAGCGCAAGGTGCGGCGCATGGCGGACGAATCGGGTGGCCTCATGTCGGAGTTCGACCGGGGCACCTTCCTGTTGGCCAAGCAGCTCATGTACTTCGAGCGCTACGGGCGCATGTTCGTGTCGGAGATACCGATCCTGAACGACCGGGCCTTCATTGAGCAGTTGCTGGCCGGAGTCGACATGTCGAGCCTGGACGGCTGACGCTGCTCTCTGGCACAGAACTGGAATCTGTTCTAGTTTCAACCGGGGCCCGAGCCCGGGCCGCACCGGGGAGGTGACATGGCAGACGAGGTGCTGGACTATCGGGCCGACCACGTCCTGGAGTACCCCTTCGTGCGCTCCGTGGGCCCCGTCATCGGCGCCTTCCTGACCGGCCTGCGCGACGGCCGCGTCGTCGGCACCACGGGCAGCGGTGGCAGGGTCATCGTGCCGCCCACCGAGTACGACCCCGAGACCGGCGAGGAGACGTCGGGGGTGGTCGAGGTCGGCCCCGAGGGGACGGTGACCTCGTGGTCCTGGGTGGCCCGCCCGCGTCCCAAGCACCCGCTACAGGAGCCCTTCGCCTGGGTGCTGGTCCGCTTCGACGGCGCCGACACCTCGTTCCTGCACGTGCTGCCGGCCGCCTCGCCTGACGAAGTCTCGACCGGCATGCGGGTCCGCCCCGAGTTCGCGCCGGAATCGGAGCGGGTGGGCCACGTCAAGGACATCAACCACTTCGTGGCGGTCGGAGGTGGGTCGTGAGCGAGCTCGAGCCGGTGACCATGATGGCGGCCACGACCCGCCTCGACTATGTGTTCACCGCCGGCGTGGCTATGGGCAAGAACCTGCACGGATACGAGCAGGGCAAGTTCATTGGCCAGCGCTGCCCGAAGTGCCTGAAGGTCTACATCCCGTCGCGGGGATCGTGCCCGACGGACGGCGTGCCGACGGACGAGGTAGTCGAGTTGCCCAACACGGGCACGGTCACCACCTACTGCGTGGTGAACGTCCCCTTCGCCGGCCAGTCGATCGAGATCCCCTACATCTGCGGCCAGATCCTCCTCGACGGGGCGAACCTGTCGTTCATGGGCCTGCTCCAGGAGATCGCGACCGACGAGGTGCGCATGGGGCTCCGCGTTGAGGCGGTCTGGGTGCCGCCCGAGGACCTGGGGCCGACGCTGGCCTCGGTGAAGTACTTCCGTCCCACCGGCGAACCCGACGCTGCCTACGAGACGTACAAGGAGTACCTGTGAGTGGCTTCCCCGAGCTGGTCTCGGGCTCGCGGCCGGTGGGCGTGGTGTCGTTCGCCCAGTACGACAACGTGCGGCGCGAGGACCAGCGCAACGAGGTCGAGATGCTCATGCCGGTGGTGGCCGAGGTGTTCGCCAACATCGGCATCACCAAGGACGACGTGGGTTTCATCTGCTCCGGCTCGACCGATTACCTGATCGGCGGCCCCTTCTCCTTCGTCGCCGCGCTCGATGCCGTCGGTGTGTGGCCGCCCCGGGCCGAGTCCCACGTCGAGATGGACGGCGCCTGGGCCCTCTACGAGGCGTGGGTGTTGCTCCAGGAGGGCGAGATCGACGCCGCCCTGGTGTACGCCTTTGGGCGCTCGTCGATGGGTGTCTTGGGCGAGATCCTGGCCGTGCAGCTCGACCCCTACTACCTCGCCCCCCTGTGGCCCGACCCCACGTCGTTGGCCGCGCTACAGGCGCAGGCCCTGATCGACCAGGGCAAAGCGACCGAAGCCGACTTCGCGGCCGTGGCCCGCCGTTCGCGCCGCTCCGCGCTGGGTAACCCCAAGGCGCAGGTGGCCTACGACCGCTCGCTCGAGCAGTTGCTGGCCGAGGACTACGAGGTGGCCCCGCTGCGCCGACACGCGCTGCCGCCGCTGACCGACGGCTGCGCCGCCGTCGTGCTGGCCGCCGGGGACAAGGCCTACGAATGGTGTGAACGGCCGGCCTTCATCACTGGCATCGACCACCGCATTGAGACGCACGCACTCGGTGCCCGCGACCTGACCGTGTCACCGTCGACCACGCTGGCGGGCGAGAAGGCGGGCGTCGGGGCCAAGAAGGTGGACGTGGCCGAGCTGCACGCGCCCTACGCCCACCAGGAGCTGATCCTGACCGAGGCGCTCGGGCTGAGCGACGGCGTGTCCGTCAACCCGTCGGGCGGGGCGCTGGCAGCCAACCCGATCATGTCGGCCGGCCTCATCCGCATCGGCGAGGCGGCGAAGGCCATCTGGTCGAGCCAGGCCGACCGGGCGGTGGCGCACGCCACCTCGGGCCCGTGCCTGCAGCAGAACTTGGTCGCCGTCCTGGAGGGCGTGTGATGGCCGAGCGCTGCGCAGTCATTGGGGTGGGCCAGACGGTGGCCAAGTCGAAGCGGGAGGACGTGTCGATCGCCGGCCTCGTGCGCGAGGCGGCCCTGGCCGCCCTGGAGGACGCCGGCCTGGGCTTCGCCGACATCGACGCCGTTGTCGTCGGCAAGGCTCCCGACATGTTCGAGGGCGTCATGATGCCCGAGCTCTACCTGGCGTCGGCCCTCGGCGCGGTGGGCAAGCCGATGTTCCGCGTGCACACCGCCGGCTCGGTCGGCGGGTCGACCGCCATTGTGGCCTCGCACCTGGTGACGTCGGGCGTGCACCAGCGCGTGCTGACGGTGGCCTTCGAGAAGCAGAGCGACAGCGACGCCATGTGGGCGCTGTCGGTGCCGCAGCCGTTCTCGGCCCCGCTGCTGGCCGGCGCCGGCGGCTACTTCGCGCCCATCATCCGCGCCTACATGTACCGCTCGGGCGCGCCGAGCCACATCGGCATGATGGTGGCCGTGAAGGATCGGCTGCACGCGCTGAAGAACCCGTACGCGCACCTGCACCTGCCCGACATCTCCCTGGAGAAGGTGGAGGAGTCGATCATGCTGTGGGACCCGCTCCACTACCTGGAGTCGTGCCCGTCGTCGGACGGCGCCGCTGCCATGGTCATCGGGTCGGAGAAGGCGGCGGACGCCTCGACGGCGGCGACGGGCCGGCCGCCGGCTTGGGTCCACGGCATGGCCATGCGCTCGGAGCCGACGATGTTCGCCGGTCGGGACCAGGTCAACCCGCAGGCGGGCAAGGACTGCGCCGCCGACGTCTACCGCCAGGCCGGCATCACCAACCCGCGCGCCGACTTCGACATGGCCGAGGTCTACGTGCCCTTCAGTTGGTACGAGCCGATGTGGCTCGAGAACCTCGGTTTTTGTGACGAGGGCGACGGCTGGAAGCTGACCGAGGCCGGGGCCACGTCCATGATCGAGGACGGGGACATCCCGTGGAACTGCTCGGGTGGCGTGCTCTCGTCCAACCCGATCGGCGCTTCAGGCATGCTGCGCTTCCTCGAAACTGCGCTCCAGGTGCGGGGCATGGCCGGCGAGCACCAGGTGGCCGACGCCCGCCGCGCCCTCGGCCAGGCCTACGGTGGGGGTTCGCAGTTCTTCGCCATGTGGGTGGTCGCCGCCGACAAGCCCTGAGGCAGGAGGACGCGGCCGATATGCTCGGCGGTGCCAGCCAGCCCTGACCAGGAGGTTTCCGTGAAGGTCGTCGTGGACTTCGACGAGTGTGCCAGCAACGCCGTGTGCATGGGCATCCTGCCCGAGGTCTTCGAAGTGCGCGACGACGGCTACCTCTACGTTCTGAACGAGCACCCGCCGGAAGAGTTCCGCGAGCGCCTGCGCGAGGCGGTCAACGGCTGCCCCACGGGCGCCATCTCCATAGAGGAAGACTGACGCCCGGCCACACCTTCTGCGCTCCGCCGGCTGGGTGCGCCGCCACATCGCATGACTGATCCGACCACGCCGCCCCGGGCGCGCTTCGCCCCCTCGCCGACCGGGTACTTCCACGTCGGCAGCGCACGGGCGGCGTTGTACAACTGGCTCTTCGTGCGCCAGCACTTCGGGACCTTCGTGCTGCGGATCGAGGACACCGACGAGGTACGCAACCGGCCCGAGTGGACCGACGGCATCATCTCGGCGCTCGACTGGCTGGGCATGGCGCCGGACGAGGGGCCCTACTTCCAGTCGGAGCAGGACGGGGCGCATCAGGCTGCCATCGAGGCGCTCTGGGAGAGCGGCGCGCTCTACGCCTGCGGCTGCACGCGGGAAGAGACGGACGAGCGGATCAAGGCGCGGGCAGCGGCGGGAGATCCGACTCCGGGCTACGACGGGCACTGCCGCGACCTCGGGCTACCTCGCGGTGAGGGCCGGGCGCTGCGATTCCGTACGCCCGACGAGGGCGTGGTCGAGGTGCACGACCTGGTGCGCGGCGACGTCGAGTTCCCTCAGCGGGCGCTGGAAGACTTCATCTGCGTCAAGAGCAACGGTAAGCCGCTCTTCGTGCTGGCCAACGCGGTGGACGACCGCACCATGGCCATTTCGCACGTGATCCGGGGCGAGGATCAGCTACCGACCACGCCGCGCCAGATCATGCTGTGGGACGCGCTCAACGCGGCCGAGCACCGTCCATTGGCCCTGCCGGCCTACGCCCACCTGCCCTTGCTGGTGAATGAGCAGGGCAAGAAGCTCTCGAAGCGCCGGGACCCGGTGGCGGTCGAGATGTACCGGGAGAAGGGCTACCTGCCGTCGGCCTTCCGCAACTACCTGGCCCTGCTCGGCTGGAGCCCGGGCGACGAGGAGATCGTGCCGCTCGAGTACATGGTCGAGCGATTCCGCCTCGAGGACGTGCAGCGCTCGCCCGCCTTCTTCGACGTGAAGAAAGCGGCTCATATCAACGGCGTCTACATCCGCGAGCTCGCGGTGGAGGAGTTCGTCGGCCGCGGCGCGCCCGTGGGTCGACCCGGTGCCGGGGGAGTGGGCCCCAGGTGCCTGGCGCGATCCCGACACGGGTGCACCGGCGACGCAGCCTCCGGTGTGGCCGCCAGAGCGCTTCGACCCGGCCCGCTTCGATGCGCTCGCCGCCGTCACTCAGGAGCGGGTGTCTGTGTTGGGTGAGGTGCCGGAGCTGGTGGACTTCCTGTTCCTGCAGGATCGGCCCGACGACGAGGACAGCTGGGCCAAGGCGGTAGTGGGTGACGAGTTGGCCCCGCGCGATACTGGCCGACGCGCTGGTGGCCTACGAGGAGTGCCCGTGGGACGTGGACTCCCTGCACGCGGCGACTGAGGCCATCGCCGATGCGGTGGGGCGCAAGCTGGGCAAGGCCCAGGCACCCATCCGTGTGGCGGTTATGGGCCGGACCCGTGGGTTGCCACTCTTCGACTCGCTGGTGGTCCTCGGCCGTGACGAGACGCGGCGCCGCGTGGCGGCCGCGCTCGACCGGCTCGCCAATGCCGGCTGATGCTGTTCTGGCCTGTCCGGCTGGCGCTGCGCGTCGCCGCCCTGATCCTGCTGGCGATCGTCCTCTACTTCGCGGTCACGCTCGTCCAGGTGTGGCTCACGTCTCGGCAGTACGACCCACACCCGGCCGGCGCCATCCTCGTCATGGGGGCAGCCGAGTACAACGGGACGCCGACGAACGACCTCAAATCCCGGCTCGACGAGGCGCTCAAGCTCTACCGGCAGGGATACGCCCATCTGATCGTCGTGACCGGCGGCCGCAGGCCGGGGGATGTCTACACCGAATCGGAGGTGGGCAAGATGTATCTAGTTCGCCAGGGCGTTCCACAGGCGGACATTCTCGAGGCGGGGGGCAACGACAGCTACGAGAACATCACCGACGCGACACCGGAACTGAAGGCGCAGGGCGTGCACGAGATCTTGGTGACCACCGACCCCTTCCACGAGTACCGCTCCATGGCCATCACGTCGGACCAGGGGTTTGCGCCGTCACCGACGCCGACGCAGGACTCGCCGATCTCGGGCTGGTCGACCGTGCCCTATTTCTTGAAGGAGACCGTGGCGGTGGGGTTCGGCCGCGTCATCGGCTACGACCACCTGGAGTGGCTGCACGACGCGTGAGCGGTCAGTTCGTCGTCGTGGTGTGAGGGGGGCATGATCTCATCCGCTGAAGGACTGCCTCAGTGCCCCGTCCCTGGTCAGCCGTGCGGAACGGCCCACGAGGCCCTCGGCTATTCTGTCCATCCACCCATTCGGGGGTGGTGTAATCGGCAACACGGCTGGTTCTGGTCCAGTTATTGAGGGTTCGAGTCCTTCCCCCCGAGCACCGGCGGCAACCATCCGCGTGATGGAGACCTCCGCTCGGCCCCATCGTCTAGAGGCCTAGGACACCACCCTCTCAAGGTGGCGACACGGGTTCGAATCCCGTTGGGGCTGCTTCATTTCTGCTGGTCAGAGAGTTGCGTTTCGCAACTCGATTCCACCCTGTCCATCCAACTGCCCATCGTGCCGTGGAGTCGATGGGCAGGGTGCCCAAAAAACCCCTGATGACACAGGGTATGCCGATCTCGATGTCTCCACTGCAAAAGAGTGGCGACGGATCTGCAGCGAGGAACTTCAGCCGTGGCCGCATTCCAACGTCTATAAAGCGTTTGCGCGAGCAATCGCACCCAGCCACGCCAGGCTGGGCTTGGGCCGCCGTTCGAAGGTTTCCCGATCAACTGCAACCAAACCGAACGTCGGTTCCCAGCGGCCCCACTCGAAGTTGTCGAGCAAACTCCAGTGGAAATACCCACGGACGTCTGCTCCATCGTCAATGGCATCCTTTAGGTGGTTCAGCGCTTCTTTGGTGTAAGCGATCCGACGATCGTCGTCAGGAGTGGCGATGCCGTTCTCGGTGACCACGATCGGCACGTCAGGGAGCACTTCGCGCGTGTGCCGCACCGCAATGCCGAGTGCATCCGGTCGATACGCCCATCCCATAATTGTGTTGTCGGGGTGATCGGGGTGAGGGACGATCCCCTCGTCATTCACAAGCTGACTGGTGTAGGACTGGACCCCTACAAAATCGTCGCCGCGGGCCGGCTCGAGGAACATGTCCTCGAAGTGATGTTGGACCGCCGCATGTTTTGCTTCGGCGCCGGGTGCCGCAACCAGAGCCTGGTTGGCGACGGACCAGCCCACCTTTGCATTCGTCAGCTCCCGCACGATCGGCACCGCAGCCCGATGGGCGGCGATGAGTGCTTCGGCGATCTCCAAGTCAGGAAGCGCGTCAAACGGATAGGGCTTCCCCTCCGCCACGACGCGGAGCGCCCCCAGCCCTTGCGAGTGGATGTTCGGCTCGTTGATCGTGCATACCCACTGCACTCCGTCGAGGATCGTGCAGGCCTGTTCGACGTAACGAGCAAACAGTTCAACGGCATCCGCGCTGAGCCAGTACCCCTCTTGCTCGAACCAGAGTGGATGCGTGAAGTGATGCAGCGTGACCAAGGGGGTGAGACCCAACTCGAAGGCGCTCTCGATCATGCGTCGGTAATGCGCAAGTTCGGCCCGAGAAAACTGACCCTTGCTCGGCTCAATGCGAGACCATTCGAGTGAGAAGCGATATGCGTTCAAACCTGAGTCGGCGAGCAGTCGCATGTCCTCTTCGTACCGGTGGTAGCTGTCGTCGGCGTCACCGCTGAATTGGAGGCCGAACTTGGCAGCGTCATGCTCGAGCTTCCACCAGTTGTTATTGATGTTGTTTCCCTCGACCTGGTGAGCAGCCGTTGCTGCGCCCCAGAGAAATCGATCAGGAAAGCGGCGAGTCATGTGGTTGTGTCCTTTCTGCTTGCCGAGAATGGCGGGGTTTAGTCGAGAATGAGCTCGGGCACGTCGAGAGTCGCGGTGGCGCGGATGTCACCGCTCGACAAACCGAGCAGGAGAGTCACGTCGCCCGCCTCCACCCCGCGCCGACCGTCCCGCCATGTGTATGCAAGTCGCTCTAGAGGCACGGCGAACTCCACGGTCTCAGCCGCGTCGGGGGCAACTGAGACGCGGGCGAAATCGACTAGCTGACGAATAGGGCGAACCACCGACCCCATTTCGTCGCGCGGATAGAGCTGCACAACCGCCGTCCCATGCCGAGCTCCACGATTTGCCACCTGGGCGCTGATGCAGAGCAGATTGTCCCGAAGTCCGGACCGATTGATCTCGAGTTCGAATGAGGTGTAGGTGAGGCCGTGCCCGAAGGGGTACAGGGGTGAACTGTCGGGTAGGTCGATATAGCCATAGCGCTGTAGAGCGGGATGCTCGTAGCCGCTCCCGATCGGGAACCCGTGATACATGGGAAGCTGACCAACGTGTCGAGGAAAGGTCGAGGGAACACGCCCACCAGGCTCGACCCGTCCAAAGAGCACATCAGCGATGACCACGCCGGCGGGAGCGCCAAGGAGAGGTGCGAGGACTACAGCGGATGACGCATTGTGCACGGCCGCTAACAACAAGGGCCGGCCCGAGATGACGACAGAAACCACGACCTTCCCGGCACTGCGGAGCGCATTGATCAGAGCCTCTTGATTTCCGGGCAACGATGGGTTCGCAACGGTTCGACCCTCCCCGGCCGTGTGGTTTCCGACCCAGCCAGTGCGTTCGCCGACGACTGCTACTACGAGGTCAGCGTCCGCGACCGCCTTCGTGAGCGCCGACACGTCGAGAGTTTCCGCATCGAGACTGCCGAAGGCGTGGTATGCGGCGCTCGGGTCGATCGCCTGCACGGCTTCTCGCACCGTCATCGCCCCTGGATTGAGCCGACGGGCGCCCTCCTCGAATACCGGCTCGATTCCGGGCAGTCGGGTTTGGAAAATGTCCGGAAATACGTCGGGCGAGGGACGAGCGTCGGGGACTTGTCCTGTCGCGATCCGAGCGATTGCGATTGGCATTTCGACGTCCGCCACCGATGAATACGATCCGAAGTGGATGCGGAGCTCGTCCGCACCTGGGCCAACAACAGCGATCTTCGCATCGACGGGCGTAATAGGCAGGATGCCGTCATTGGCCAAGAGAGTCACCGCCGAGTCAGCAATTCGGCGGGCATCAGCCCTCGCGTCCGCGACGGTCGGCGTGGCGGTCTCTGGAGAACGCCGCGGGGGTTGAGATTCGGGACCAAACCCAAACGCACTTTGACCTCAAGGACTCTCTCTACCGCGCGATCGAGCACCTCTTCAGGCAACGTGCCATCTTCGATCAGCGGGCGCAGGCCACTGGTCATGGCGGCACTCGGAAGCTCGACGTCGATGCCGGCGTCGAGAGCTTGCGCCGCCGCGTGTCCAGGCGTCGACGCCGTGTGATAGGTGCGGTACAGCATCGTCACCGAGTCGTAGTCGCTGATCACGAGCCCACTGAAACCGAGCTCGCCTCGCAGGAGGTCCGTGAGCAGCCAACGGTTCGCACTGGCTGGGATGCCGTCGATTTCGTTGTACGAGTTCATGACGATCGCAAGCCCGGCTTCATTGATTGCGCGCCGGAAGGGTTCGGCATAGACGTCGGTGAGCTCACGGTTTCCGAGCTGCGTGGCAGCTTGATTGAGCCCACCCAGCGACTGGCCGTAGCCAAGGAAGTGCTTGCCGGTCGCCAGGATGCTCGGCTCACCGGCGTCGTCCTGGACCCCCTTGATGAACCCAATCGCCATGCGGGCAACGAGTTCAGGATCTTCCCCGTAGGACTCATGGACGCGGCCCCAACGGATGTCTCGCGCCAAGTCCAGTAAGGGGGACAGCAGGAAGTGGATACCCACCGAGCGGGCTTGGCGTGCGGCGGTCTCGCCTACTGTGCGGGACACATTCGGATCCCAGGTCGCCGCCTGACCCCATGGCGTCACGAACTGAAAGCCCTGGGCATGTACGAGGCCATTGACTCCCTCAGCATGAACGAGCGTGGCGATACCAAATGGGTTCAGCTCGCGGCGACGTCCTGGAAGCGCGCAAGAGCACGACGAAGTCCGTCAAGGTCTTGATCGAGCTGCCAGCCCAGCGATAGATGTCCGACTCCATGCGGACGGGCCTCCGCAAGTCGGTCGATGTCGTAAGGGAAGCCCTTGGAGAGATCAGGACGAGGGGCGGAGGGATCGAAGACCTTGACGAAGTCGACGAGGTCCATCGGGACGACCCCCTGGACTTGACCGATCTTCTGGTCGACGTCCATACACGTGATCAGATCGCGGATGTTGGTCATACGAGTCAACCCCCCTCCACCGTAGGACCAGGGGCTTTGTGCGTCACAGGGCTCATAGATGGCGGTGTCTCATTATTTGTAACAACGTTATTTGTTCGATACTATAGAGGGGGTCCTGATCAGAGGGGGCCACCATTCCTGTCATCGACATCGACTCTCATTTCGAGCCGGCACACGAGTGGCTCGACGAATTCCCCCATCTCAAGAAGCGACTCCCGGATCGCTATCCGTCTGACGATCCGCGCTTCGCCATGGCGACGCCCGAGATGTTCGCCTGGTTCGTGACTGATGACCTGCTGCGTGGCGTCCCAAAGGCTCGCCGGATGCCGATGGATCGTCTGGTGACCGACGGCATGCGAGCCCTCTACAACCCGAACCGTGGGCCAGAGGTGGGGTATCCCGGTTCTAACCAACACCTCGAACTCACAGATGTGTCCGGCCGTCTCGGCTGGATGGACGAGCAAGGCATCGACGTTCAGAACGTGATCAGCGGCACCGCCTACACACTGGCTCGGGCGATTACCGACCCGGGTCTGGCCATGGATGCCCTCGAGGCAGTCAACACCTGGATGTCCGACAGACTGGAGGCTGCATCCGGCCGATTGATGCTTGCGACGACCGTCCGGTTTGAGGACCTTGATCGTGCCATCACCGAACTCACGCGCTTGCGTGAAAGGGGAAGCCGGACGTTCTTGTTGCCTTCAGAACCGACGGGCGAGATCCCTCCGAATCATCCCGATTACGACCGCCTCTGGTCAGCCGTGACCGATCTCGGCATGGTACCCATCGTGCACGTCGGGCTGAGCCCAGCCATTTATCACCCGGCCTGGGCGAATACAGACGACCCAGCCATCATCAGGGTGATCTCCGTGCTCGAGCCCTACCAGCAGGCACTGGTCTTCCTCAATGCGATGGTTCTCGGCGGCGTGTTCGAGCGACACTCGACACTCACGATTGTCTTTGCCGAACACGGTATCGACTGGATTATTCCGGCAGCTTTTCGTCTGGATGGCTTTGCACAACCGGGCGTGAGCCCACTGCTGATCGGTGAGTACAGGTGGCCGCTGACACCACTTGAGTACATACGACGGAACATCAGAGTGACCCCGTTACCGGTAGCGCATGAGCTGCCAAACACGACCCTGGATCTTCTACCCGAGATTCCGGTGTTCTCGTCGGACTATCCGCACTTCGAAGGCAGCGGCGATCCTATGGGTCACTACAAGAAGGAACTGGATCCCGTCACTGCTGACCTGAAGACGTCCTTCTTTGGCGACAACCTGACGAGCTGCTTTGCTCGCATGGGTGATCCGATCCATGCCACTTGATGGGGTAAGCCACGAGCATCGGTACGGCGGGCCGGCCACTCGCAGGCCGATCCCAGCGTGAGGCAACAGCGACGGGGCCGTCGCACGGCCATGACTCCCGAGGAGAGCGATGCGTTCCTCACCGACGAACGCACCTGTCGGGTAGCCAGCGCGGGAACCGACGGTTCGCCGCACGTCACCCCACTCTGGTTCGTCTGGGACGGCCAATCCTTGTGGCTCACCTCAATAGTCAAAAGTCAGCGCTGGACGGACCTCCAACGCGACAACCGAGTCGCCGTAGTCGTCGATGCCGGCCGTGATTTCCTCGAGCTTCGGGGGGTCGAGTTCCGAGGGCGAGCAGACGTCGTAGGTGAGGTGCCGCGGACAGGCGAGCCAAACGCCGGAACTCGAGATGCCCGAGCGGCTGTTCGCAGATAAATACGCGGGGGGAGGGCTGCGCCATGACGGACGGCATGCGTGGCTCAGGATCACACTGGAGAAAATGACCAGTTGGGACTTCCGCAAATTGTCGTCGTGTGTAGGTGAGATGGAGGAGATGAAACCTGTGCCCACGCTTTCGGATGTGCAGAATCTCTTGGCAGGTTGGTGGTTCGACTATGACCAGGGCAACTTTGACGTGTGGCCGCGTTACTTTACGGACGATGCGCATTTTGCGTGTCGCACTGACTCACAAGCGACATCCTTCGGGAATTTGTCACGGTTGACCTCAAGGGTCGAGACGCAGTCCTCGCCTGGAACACCGAGCATCGTTCGCAGAGTCCTTACCCCCTTCGGCATAACGGAACGAATGTGCATCTCGTTTCACATGAAAATGGGTCAGCGAGATTTCGGTCGTACATCTTTGTGACGCAGATCGTGGCTGGAGCAGTCGCCCCGCTGGCCAGCGGCATCTGCCTCGGTACCGCGCACCAGGAGAGTGATGACCTCCGCCTCTCGGAGCTTCGTCTGATGCTCGACTTCACGGACTCAGAAGTGTTCCTCTCCGCGACGCGTTTCGCCTTCGACTGAGCAGAGCGGGGACCCGGCTGGTTGGGTCAGCTGGATTGAGAACCGGCTTGAAAGAGAAACGACATCGCTTCGCGCATCGAGGCATCGACCAGCTCGATGCGAACGCCCAGAGCCTCGTCGCGGTGGTAGGAGAAGGACACAGGAGCGGCCGCATGATCCCGGCCACACAGCTGCAGCGGGCACCCTGCGGTGGCCAAAAGAGCGCTGTCGCCGGCGAGGTCCTCGGACCAGAAACCGAGGTGATGCAGGTTGGAGTGCTCGTTTCGGATCCAGACGGTGCCTGGCTGTTCCTCGATGAGCTCGATGCACGGCTCGCCGGTCGAGTAGCACATCGTGGTGGGCAGCGTGAGGTCCGTCCCGGACCCATCGCGGTAGCTCACGTCGTCAAGGTGCATCACGGGTCCCCATGTGATTCCGAGCAGCTGACCAAATCGATCTCGTGCCGATTCGAGGTCGGTGACGACGATGCCGACGTGGTAGTGCGGAGGGAGTTCGGGCATGTCAGCCGCCAAGGTAGCCAGCGTCGACCGCGACTGCCTGACACCGACGCCGGTGGCAAAGTCCCAAGTGGTCGATGCTGGTGGCGCCGACGGGGCGGGCCGTCTCTTGATCGCGGAGGTTTCGGCACCCGCATATATTTGACAGACTCATACAAATATCTTATGGTGGGACAAGTGGAGATAGAGACGGCCGTATCGGCCGATCGCAAAGAAGAGCAGCTCGGCACCATCGAGCGTGCCCTGGAGCAACTCTTCCGTTTGAACGCGAGCCGCAAAGTGCACAGCCGAAGAGCGGCGGCGGCTGGTGTAGTGATCTCACAGCCGGGCTTCCAACTCCTGCGTCGTATTCAGGAAGAGGACGGCCTGCAGATTGGGGAGCTGGCACGTCTAACCGAAATGGATCCGGCTGCGACCGGCAGGCAGGTGGCTCAGCTCGAAGAAGATGGGTTGGTCATTCGCGAAAGGGCATCCGACGACGGTCGCGTGGTGAAGGTTCGCGTCACGCCCAAGGGTGCGGAGGTCCGCCGCAGTCTCAGCCTGGTCGGGGAGCGGCACATGTCTGACGTCCTCACCGGTTGGTCAGTTGCTGACAGGAGTCGTCTGGCCGTGTTGCTCCCTCGGCTCGTCGAGGGCATGCGCAGCGTGGCCTACCGCTCAGAGGCGGATCGCGCGGCAACAGAGGAGGCTCGTTCGGCATGATGCCGAGCGACGTAGGAGTTGTCGACCTCATGATCGGGTTCCCAAGTGCCGACACCGCGTGGGAAATATGACTCGCTGCGGGAACTTGCCAAGGATGCTGAGAGCCAGGGCATGCAAATGCCTGCCGAATACATGTTCAAGGAGGTTCCGGATCACCTAGAGGCCGAAGAGGATCCAGTCGCCGTGACGTTGGCGGCCATGGACAAGCACGGCATCGAAATCGGCCTGGTAGGTCTTCGGAACCCCGCCACAGCGCACTCCCTCAAGCAGTACTCCGATCGCTTCGTCGCCAGCCTGGAGGTCGACCCCAATGACATCGGCGGCGCAGTGCGCGGGATCCGTGAGGCGCACCTTGAGCACGGAATAGTCGCCGTCACGACGTTTCCAGCCGGATGCAACCCCCAGGTCCCGGTGAGCGATCGGCGCTACTACCCGATTTACCAGACCTGCATCGATCTCGACATTCCGATCATCGTCAACGCCGGAATCGCTGGACCGCGGGTGCCTTCGGACTGCCAGAACGTGATGCATTTCGACCAGGTCTGCTACGACTTCCCCGATCTGCGGATCGTCATGCGCCACGGGGCCGAGCCCTGGGAGGACCTGGCGGTCAAGCTGATGCTGAAGTGGCCGGGCCTTTACTACATGACATCGGCCTTCGCTCCCGAAGTACTACCCCAAGGCGATCATCGAGTACGCCAATACGCGGGGCGCCGGAAAAGATCATGTACGCCGGCTACTACCCGATGGGCCTCGACCTCGATCGGATCTTTGCCGAACTCCCGACCGTTCCGTTCCGGGATCACGTATGGCCGCAAGTTCCTGCGCGAGAACGCGATGAGGGTATTCAAGCTGGCAGATCGCCGATGACGAGCTAACCGTCGCATTCCATACGCCGGAAGCGTCCACGACGAGCGGGAGGTTGCCGCCGTCTGCGAGGTGCTGGCCGGCGGGCCCTCAGGCGCTACGAATCGGCAAGAACGTGCGCGAGTTCGAGCGCAGGATCGCTGACTCTGTTCGGCAAGCGTCGCGGGATCATGTGCAACTCCGGGTCGTCCGCCCTGTATCTGGCGGTTGAGCTACTTGACTTGGCCCCGGGCGATGAGGTCGTGACCTCTGCAGTCACCTTCTCGACGGACATTGCGCCCCTGGTGAGGGCCGGGCTGACGCCAGCCTTCGTCGACGTCGAGCCCGACACCTACAACGTCGACGTCGCCGGTATCGCCGAGATGATCGGACCCCGGACGAAAGCGATCCTCGTCCCCAACCTGATCGGCAACGCTCCCGACTGGGATGCGATTACGGCAACTCGCTGACGAGCATCGGACTGGCCGTCGTCGAGGACTCCTGTGATGCGCTCGGGACGACTCTCCGCGGGACGCCGACCGGTACCCGCTCGGACATCTCGGTGACCTCGTTTGCACTGAGCCACATCATCACGGCCGCCGGGACCGGGGGGATGGTCTGTCTCGACGACGACGACTTGGCCGACCGGTGCCTGATGCCTTCGGCGCTGGGGGCGCCGGTCGGAGGTGCAGCTCTTCGGGTCAGCCAAGGGAGCAGGCAATCGCTTCTTTTCGTCGCTCGACGATGGACTGGAATACGACAATCTCTTCATCTTCGACGAGGTCGGCTGGAACTTCGAGCCCTCGGAGCTGTCGGCTGCTTTCGGCCTGGTGCAGCTGGAGAAGCTGAAGCTGAACCTCGAGACCCGCAAGCGAAATTTCGACGCGGCTTCACGAGTACTTCTCGCGGCGGTCCGACGTGTTCGCTCTGCCCCGGACGACGCCGGGCTCGAACCGCGTGGCACATGTTTCCGGTGCTGATCCGCCCGGAATCCGGCGTTCGGCGATCCGAGTTCCAACAGCACATGGAACGCCACGGCATCGACACGCGAATGGTCTGGACTGGCAACGCCACCCGCCAGCCGGCCTTCGCCAAGGTCCCTCACCGCGTTCCATCCGGCGGACTGCCGAACGCGGACGAGGTCATGGAACAGGGCCTCGTCCTGCCCTCGAACCATGGCCTTGACGACGATGACATCGACTACATCTGGGAAACCGCGGAGGAGTTTTTGTCATGAGCGAACCGAGCGAACGAGGACCGCCTGATCTTGATCTCCGCCGACGGCCACGCGGGCGGAAACCACGAGCAGTATCGCGGATACCTCGAGTCGAAGTACCTCGACGAGTTCGACGCATGGCGTGGCCGAAGTACACGAATCCGTTCAAGGACCTGACGGGCGGGACGCGAAACCGCAACTGGGACGACGAAAGGCGTATTGTCCGAGCTCGAGGCCGACGGCGTCGTCGCCGAAGTTCTGTTTCCGAACACCATCCCGCCCTTCTTCCCAACCGGGGCCGTGGTAGCCCGACCTCCGGCGCCCGAGGACTACGAGCTTCGGCTGGCTGGTATCAGGGCTCACAACCGATGGCTGGCGGATTGGTGTAGCCGGTCAGGCCAACCGACGAGCCGGGATCGGGCAGATCTTCCTCAACAACCTCGATGACGCCATCGCCGACGTCCGTTGGTGCCACGAGACACGGCCTTCGTGGAGGAGTGCTGGTTCAGCCGGTGCCCGACGACATGAAGCACATCAAGCCGCTCTATGCGCCCGATTACGACCCGCTCTGGGCCGTGTGCGAGGAACTGGGCGTGGTGGTCAACACCCATTCCGGAGGCGCAGGGATGCCCGACTACGGCCCCTACGAAGCTGCAGGGATGCTGTGGATCGCTGAAACGACCTTCTTTTCCAGGCGGCCGCTGACGCAGATGCTCGTCAGCGGCGTGTTCGAGCGGTTCCCAGGGCTTCGCTTCGTCCTCACCGAGCAGGGGGCGTCGTGGATCGGTCCGCTGCTGACTCAGCTCGACTCGTACCACGGGCAGATGAAGACGGTCGGACGAATCGGAGAGCTCAAGTACGACTCCGACCGGGTCCTTCCTCTCAAGCCAAGCGAGTACTTCGCCCGGAACTGCTGGGTGGGGGTCAGCTTTCCGTCTCCTGGGGAGGCGGCGGCGCGCAATGACATCGGCGTGGACCGTTTCATGTGGGGGAGCGACTACCCACACGACGAGTCCACTTATCCGAACACCCGCGAGGGGCTCCGGCTCGCCTTCGCCGGCACCGAACACGACGAAATGCAGCGACTGCTCGGGGGCAACGCTGCGGAGGTCTACGACTTCGATATGGCTGCGTTGGAACCGATTGCAGCACGGGTGGGGCCGACTTACGAGGAGTTGTCAGTGCCCTTCAAGGGGATCCCCGAGGGCAATCGGTCTCCTGCCTTCACACGAGCATGAGCCGCAGGTTCAAAGCGACTGGTGGGGCGCCGAGCGCTCGTCACCGGGGCGAGTCGTGGTATCGGAGCGGCGACGGCCCAACGCCTCGCGGCCGAAGGAGCCGACGTCGCCATTACAGCTCGTACATCGGATCGCCATCCGAGCTTGCCCGGTTCGCTACACGAGACAGCCGAGCGTATTCGTGAGTATGGGGTCCAAGTGTGCGAGGTCGTCGCGGATCTCACCGATCCTGAAGACCGTTCCACTATCGTCCCGCGTGCCGTTGACGGTCTCTGGGGTCCGATCGACATTTTGGTCAACAACGCCGCCGCCGCCATCTATCAGCCGCTCCTTGACTTTCCTCTCAAACGGCGAAGGCTGATCTTCGAGGTCAACGTCCACGCTCCGATGGATCTGGCCCAGGCGGTCCTGCCGTCAATGATCGAGCGAGGGGAGGGGTGGATCGTCAACATCTCAAGTGCAACCGCTCACAGCTGGGAGCCGCCCTTCAAGCTCGGTTCGCTGGGAACGACGACGGGGATTTATGGAGCATCCAAGGCGGCGCTCAATCGGATCACGAATGCCTTGGCGGCCGAGGTCGCCGAGAACGGTGTCCGAGTGAACACCGTCGAACCACGATCCGCGGTTATGAGCGAAGGGGCCGAAGTGTTGATCGGAAGACCTTTCCGGGGGGACGAGGTGGAGACAATGGAAGAGATGGTCGAGGCTGTCATCGCACTCTGCGAGTGCCCGCCCGATCGCTCCGGTTTGAACTATGTCAGCCTTGACCTTTTGGAGGAGTTCGGTCTGACCGTACACGGGCTCAATGGTGAAGCGCTGGTGGTCTGACCCGCTCGCCGAACGGCCGCCGTCACGGATCTGACGCGCTAGGAAGCACCTCGGCGTCGTGACGCAGAGTTCAGTGGCGCCATGTCCGGAATGCCCAAGCCTGCGACTTGGAACATGGTTCCGAAAGTTCTGGCAAAGTCAGGTGCGGGAGTGGTGTCGAGGCCGAATGCCTCCAGCAGGCCCTGCCCGAGCTCTGCACACCAAACAGCAGTCACGGCCGTCAGCGTGTCTACGGAGGAACGTACTTCGTGACGGTCCGCCCACTCACTGAAGCCCTTGGCCCATTGATTCAAGTGTCCTCGTTGGAGGGCCCGCAGGCGTGATTTGACGTCCGGATCCGCACGAGAAGCCGCCGCGCCCTCAAGTAGTAATGCCCTCATCTGGGCGCGGGAGTCAAATGTCAGCAGGTTGAACTCGACGAGTTCGGCTGGCGACCCTGACTCGACGAGATTCGCCGGGAGTTGCTCCAGGTCCTCACGGATTCGCGCCTCCGTTACTTCGACAAGCAGCACTGCCTTGTTGGCAAAGTTTCCGTAGATCGACCCTACGGTCTTCGAAGTCGCCCATGCCAGGTCCCGGACCGTGACGGATGAATAGCCCTTGGTGGCGAAGAGCTCCTGTGCCGCTTCCATCAGTCGGGCTTGAGTCGCAGCGGCTTTGGGCGAATGGCGCAGTGCGGCCACAGCTCTGAGCTGTCTGGGGGAGTCCGATTGCGATTCATCGATCAACACGGGGGCTAGAGCGGGACGCAGTGCCGCCCCGCCGTCTCCTTGGGTCCCGTCAGTGTTCTCAAGCGATTCCAAGAAGCCTGCGACGAACGATGCCAAATGGGTGGATTTGATCCGGAGGGCGTCTTGAGCATCGAGGACTCCCAGGCCAAGCTCGATCGACCAGAGCGATCGCACGAGGGCGTCCATGTCGACACGCCGATCTACCTTCAGATCCTGCTGCCAGACGCGATAGGCGGCAATCCAACGATCCAGGAGAGCACGAAGAGTCGGGTACAAGCGCTCCCGGAGGTCCGCATCAGTCCGGGCCGCAGTGGCCGCTTCAACCAGCAAGGCACGCATCACGGCCCGCTCACGCAGGCGGAGGAAGCTGTGACGGACGAACTCCGGCAAGCTCTGATCGGAAAAGTCCGGCTGCACCGTCTCTGGACTCCCTCGCTCCATGTCCTCCCGGATGTGGAGATCGAGGACCTCGGCCAACAGGTCTCCCTTGCTGCGAAAGTTGGAGTACACGACTCCGGTGGTCAGGCCCAGGCGACTGGCCAAGTCCCGGACCGAGATCGAGGCGTAGCCCTCGTTGGCAAAGGCGTCCGCGGCAAGATGCAGCAGACGTGCTCGGTTTTCGCCGCTACCCCTCGTCCGTTCGTTCTTCGTACTCATGCTCCGATCCATCGTACGCACGGTCTCACCCGAGAGGATCGATCCCGCTTGCGATGATGGCTACTTCTGCATTCCGCCGCTAACCGAGATGTCGTCGCCCGTGACGTAGGTGGAGGCGTCACTGGCCAGATAGAGGATCGGGCCAACGATCTCCTGAGGATCGGCCACCCGCTTCATCAGCGTTCCAGCAGCCACCATGTCCTTGAAGCCCGGCGCGCTCCGCTCGCCGCCTTCCATCATTTCGCTGTTGAAGGGTCCAGGTGCCACCGCATTGACCCGTACCTTCCATGCTGCCCAGTCCTGAGCCATGCTCTTGGTGAGGTTGATCAGCGCTGCCTTCGAAGCCGCATAGGCGCAGATATTCGCTCCGCCCGAGTAGCCGCCCATGGAAGCGATGTTTATGATGCTTCCTCCTCCTTGGTCCCGCATGAGTGGTGCAATGAGCTGACTGGTTCGTAGCGGGCCTTCCACGTTCACAGCGAAAATTTTCCGCCAGTACTCGAGGGTCATGTCGGTCGGACCGATTCGTGCCGGGTTGATTCCGGCATTGTTGACGAGTACATCAATGCGACCGAGACGGTTGATGACGTCACCGACGAACCCCTCAACTGCGTCCCAGTCGCCGACGTGGCATGCGATGCCCAGCGTTCGGGAGCCGGTGGCTTCTTCGATCTCTCTCGCAACCTCCTCGCAGGCTTCCTGCTTGCGGCTGCTCACTACCACGGTGGCACCGGCACCGGCCAAGCCCTGGGCCATTGCCCGCCCGATTCCTTTGGTCGATCCGGTCACGATCGCCACACGGCCACTCAGGTCGAAGAGGTCGCTGTCACCCATGCTCATCCTCCATCCGATCTTCGGGCCGTCGTTCCCAGGTTGGCACGGCGGACCCACGGGGCACTCTTTCGGGGGATGGGAGGAAGGACCACGCGGGCCCTGCCGTGCTCGGCCGGGTTGCATCCAACCGCGGCAGAGGAACTATAACAACGTCATTCCATTCCGGCAAACGCCCGAGGCTCGACCGTTTTACGAAGGGTCAAGTGGTGATCGAGCCTCCATTCACCTGGATAGTCTGCGCCGTCACCCACGCCGCTTCATCTGACGCGAGCCAAACGCAGGCCGCCGCCACATCAGGTGGTGTTCCTGTCCTTCCCACGGGAATCGAGCGCGCCAGACGCTCCGTCAGCCGAGGATCGGGCATCTCCATCAGTCCCAGAGCCAACGTATTGGCGGTCACGCCGGCTCGTGCAACTTCGAGAGCAAGGCTTCGGGTAAAGGCGATGCCACCCCCTTTTGCGGCGCTGTAGGGAGTGACGCCGATGTTCACCCCTGCGGTCCCGGCTCCCGACGAGATTGTGATCACTCGGCCCCAACCACGCTGGACCATGCCAGGTACGACGGCATGGCAGCAATGAAGTACCCCATAGAGATTTACTTGAA
Source organism: uncultured Acidimicrobiaceae bacterium (assembly GCA_963807775.1). Classification (GTDB taxonomy): domain Bacteria; phylum Actinomycetota; class Acidimicrobiia; order Acidimicrobiales; family RAAP-2; genus Bog-473. The sequence continues at coordinate 202,310 of CAWECY010000004.1, forward strand.
TCGGGGCGTCCCACTTCGTCGGTTCCATCTCGACGAACGGCTGGACTGTCATTGCGTGGGCGCCACCGTTTCCAGCGTTGTTGACAAGGATGTCCACCTGCCCCACTCGATCCACTGCGTCCACAACACTGGAGAGCTCCGTGACGTCGAAGGGGAGTGGAACTGCGGACCCTCCCGCGGCTCCGATCCGGCTTGTGACGGCCATAGCTCGCTCCGCAACTACGTCGTTCACGAGAACGGTTGCGCCATGGGCTGCCAACGCGTCGGCGATCCCAGAACCGACGTTCTGACCAGCGCCCGTCACCAAGGCGACGCGCCCCTCGAGATCGAACATCCGACCGCTCATGGTGTGCCTGTCGGGTTGGCAACCCGCCCGGGAGTTGGCTCCCGGGGTAGACCCAGGACGCGCTCCGAGATGATGTTGCGTTGGATCTGGTCCGTGCCGCCACCGATGCGTATGGACCATTGGGACAGAAAATGCTGCTGCCAGAACCCGTTGTCTGGCGCTGCCTCGCTACCCAGCATTCCGGCGGCTCCCTCCAGGCCGAGCAACAGATCGGTCAGTGCCGCAATGTGTTCGGAGAACGCAAGCTTCATCACTGAACTTTCTGCTCCAGGAGGACGGCCTTGACTGATGGCCGTCTGTACACGGAGCCCGAGGTAGCGCAGCAGTTCGAAGCGAATGAAGGCGGATGCGATTTGTTGGCGGTACCGGCTGCTTTGTCCCGCTCCTATGCCTGCCAGGAGGGCTCGGACGTCGGCGAAGCGGAGTCCCTCGCCGCTGCCGATGGCCACCCGTTCGCTCTGCAGTGTGGTTTGTGCGACCCGCCACCCGTTGTCGACGTCGCCCACAATCTGATTCGCGGGAATCCGCACATCCGTGAGGAAGACCTCGTTGAAGTGGGCGACGCCGTCGATTTGGCGTAGTGGCCTGACTTCGACACCTTCACTCTTCATATCAACAAGGAAATAGCTGATGCCCCGATGCTTCGGCACAGCTCGGTCTGTACGGGCGAGCAGAATGCCCCATTCGCTGTGCTGCGCCATTGAAGTCCAGACCTTCTGTCCGTTGACGACCCAAGCGTCTCCGTCGAACTCGGCCCGCGTGATGAGGCCAGCCAGGTCGGATCCCGCGCCGGGCTCACTGAAGAGCTGGCACCACATCTCCTCGCCGCGGAGCATCGGCCCGAGGTAACGGGACTGTTGGTCCTCAGTACCCCAGGCGATGAGCGTCGGTCCCACCATGGCGAGGCCGATGGTGAGGGCTCCAGAGGAGACCTCAAACCGAGCCTGCTCCTGATTGAAGATGACCTGTTGCATCGGGGTGCCACCACGCCCGCCGTATGCGGTCGGCCAGGTGATGCCAGCCCAACCACCTTCGTGGAGGGTCGCTTGCCAGGCTCGACAGGCAGCGACATGCGCGGCTTGAGCTTCTGGTGAGGGATCGCGCCACCGCGGAAGTCGTTGCGCGGCCTCCGGGGATCGCACGGTGGCATGCGACTCGAGCCAGCTTCTGGCCTCGGCGCGAAAGGCCGTGTCTTCGGAGGTGTCACGAAAATCCACTGGGTCTAGTCCGTCGTCATCTGGCTGCGAAACCTGTGTGCCAAGCCGGCTGGAGCGGACATACTGATCAAGGTAGCTAACAACGTTATCGAATTGACTGAATGGAGGATTGTCGGTGGCCGTGGTCGAAGTGGAGCACCCAGAAGAGGGCATCGCACGAATCGTCCTCAACCGTCCCGATCGCCTGAATGCGATCAACTTTGATTTGGTCGCGGAACTTCATACGGCTTTGGATCGGGTAGCGCTCGATGATGGGTGCAAGGTCGTGGTTCTCACCGGCAGCGGACGAGCATTTTGCAGCGGTCTTGATCTCAAGGACTGGGGTCCGCTCCCGGCGGTGGGCGAGCACCCGCACCGGGTTGCCGGCTCCACCGGTCAATCGTTCATGTCGTCCCTGATGGCGCACGTGAGGCGGACACCGCAGATCGTGATTGCCTCGATCAACGGCGCAGCCTACGGCGGGGGCCTCGCGCTCAGTCTTGCCAGTGACCTCCGGGTTGCGGCGCGCTCGGCTTCCTTTTGCGCTGCTTTCATTCGAACCGGTCTGACGGGGACGGATATGGGCGTGAGCTATTTCTTGCCTCGATTGATCGGCGCCTCTCGCGCCTTTGACCTCATGGTCACGGGCCGGGCCGTAGGGGCTGAAGAGGCGGAGCGGATGGGAATGATCTCGCAGCTGGTCGACGATGAACATCTTGAACTTCACACTCTCGGGCTGGCCCGCACCGTCTCCTCCTACACGGCCGTCGGTCTGCGCATGACCAAAGAGGCGATGTGGGCGAATCTCGACACCCCAGATCTCACCTCGTGCCTCGCTCTGGAGAATCGGAATCAGGACTTGGCTGGGCAAACGGAGGAAGTACGCGCCTATATGGCCCACTACCGCGAGCAAGTGAGCGCTCCGCGGGCGTCCAGAACCCAATCGTGAATGCAGGCGAGAAGGTGACAATCGCACGTACTAGCGGGACAATGTCTCTGCGAGCTCAAGCACGAGCGAGACCTGCTCCCTGATGTTTCCGGAGCCCGACCCGAGAACGAGGTCGGGACGTTCGGGAACCTCATAGGTCGAGTCGATACCGGTGAATCCCGGGAGTTGACCTGCACGCGCCCGTGCGTACAGACCCTTGGGATCCCGGCGCTCGCACTCTTCAAGCGTGGTGTCGATGAAGATTTCGGCGTAGGGCAGTCGGACTTCCTCGTGTAGCGCTCTAATCAATTGGGTGCGGCTCTCCTGGAGTGACGTCCGCCGCTCCCTGATCCCGGTTCTCCGAAGGGCTCGTAACTCGCAGCATCCACCACCTTCTCGTCCCGGTCGGCTTTCCTCTCTGTAGCTATGAATCGCTACAGAGAGGAGCTACGATGCCCTGCATCGCACGCCGAGCCCGACCATTGGTGCTCCATGGCACCTTGACGACCTTCCGGCGCCGCTGCGGCAAGCCGGCCTGTAGGTGCGCGGCCGGTGAGCCCCACGAGAGCCCGGCGCTCACCTACACCGAGGGCGGTCGGACCAAGACCCTCACCTTGAGCGCCAGAGAGGTGGAGGAGGTGAGGGCGGCGCTCGAGCGCTACGAGTCGGCGAAAGAGGAGCTCGAGAGCGCGGCCAGAGAGGGGATCGCCACGCTGCGCAGCCGGAGAGGTGGCCCCAGGTGAGCGGGGCGAGCGGCGGGGAGCACTTCGGCGCCTCCCGCCAGTGCGCAGAGGAGATGGTCAGCTGGCTCGACGGGCCCGAAGCAGCGGCGCTGGCGCACGCTGAACTCGAGGACCAGCTGGACGTACGTGGTCGCCAGCTCCTGCGCACGATGCTCCAAGACCACCTCTCCCTGCGAGCCGTCAACGAGGTGCGCATGGAGAACGTGGTCGATTCCGACGGCGTGGCGCATGGAGCGGTCGAAACCGGTCACCGCCGCCCGCTGGCGACGATCTTCGGCACCGTCGAAGTCCAACGCCTCGCGTACCGCCACCGCGGCCACCCGAACCTGTGTCCGGTCGATGCGCTGTTGAACCTGCCAGAGGAGCGCCACTCCCACGGGCTGCGCCGCCTGGCGGCGGTGGAGTCGTCGAGAGGATCCTTCGAGGAGGCCGCCGCGGCGCTCGAGCGGGCGACCGGCCAGCACGTGGGCAAGCGCCAGGTGGAGAACCTCTCGGCAAGGAGCGCCACCGACGTCGAGGCGTTCTACGCGACGAGGGCCCGCACAGAGGTCGATGAGACCGACGTCCTCGTGATCTCGGCCGACGGCAAGGGCATCGTCATGCGCCCCGACTCGCTTCGGGAAGCGACCGCCAAGGCGGCCGCCGCGGCGACGAACAGGCTCACCACGCGTCTGTCCAAAGGCGAGAAGCGCAACCGGAAGCGCATGGCCGAGGTCGGTGCTGTCTACGACGTGACCCCCGTGCCCCGCAGCCCGAGCGACGTCATGACGTCCAAGGCCGGCGAAGAACACCCGCCCGGGGCACCGAAAGCGAAGAACAAGTGGCTGACCGCGAGTGTCGTCGAGGACGCGTCAGAGGTTGTGGGACGCCTCTTCGACGAGGCGGAGCGGCGCGACCCCGAGCACAAGCGCAGGTGGGCGGCCCTCGTCGACGGCAACAACCACCAGATAGACCGCATCGGTGCCGAGGCGAAGGCACGAGGGATTGACGTCACGATCGTGGTGGACCTCGTTCACGTCCTCGAGTACCTGTGGGCGGCCGCATGGTGCTTCTTCGCCGAAGGCGACACGGCCGCAGAGGAGTGGGTCCGTGACAGAGCGCTCTCGGTGCTCGAGGGGCACGCCCGCGAGGTCGCCTCGGGCATCCGCAGGCGGGCGACGGCCGAGGGGCTCGCAAAGGCCAAGCGCAAGAAGGCCGACGAGGCAGCCAGGTACCTCAAGAACAAGGCGCCCTACCTCGACTACCCGAAGGCCCTGGCTGCCGGGTGGCCGATTGCCACGGGAGTAATCGAGGGGGCCGTGAGGCACGTCGTCCGGGACCGAATGGACGTCACTGGCGCACGCTGGTCCGTCGACGGAGCCGAAGCCGTCCTCAAGCTACGGGCGGTGCGCACGAACGGCGACTGGGACGCGTACTGGCGTCACCACTTGGCCCAGGAACGCAAGCGGATACATGAATCCCGCTACGCAGACGAGGTCATCCCACGGGCCGCGTAGTCACTCCAGGAGAGCCGCACCCTAATCAATTGGCGGTCCTGCTCAAACGGACAGATCAGCGCGATCAGCGCGAGGGCGCCCGACTCAGCAAAGAGCCGTGCCACTTCGCCCGCCCGACGGACATTCTCCGCGTGGTCGCGGTCGGAGAAACCCAAGTCTCCGTTCAGTCCGTGACGGAGATTGTCGCCGTCGATAAGGAATGCCGGTCGACCGCTCAGCACGAACGCCTCCTCAACGGCGGAGGCCAGCGTCGATTTGCCCGCTCCGGACAGCCCAGTGAACAGGATTGTCGCCCCATGTAGCCCCAGCGCGGCAAATCGGTCTGCCCGTGTGAGGCGACCACCCTCGCGCACGACGTTGGGGCTGGCGTGCGTCGTCCCGATGACCCGGACGACGCCTGCCCCAGCTGTCGCATTGCTGGTCGGATCGATGATGATGAAACTGCCGGTCGTCCTGTTGGCGCTGTAGTCGTCGACCAGCAGCGGCTCGGTGCACCGGAACGACACCCGCCCGACCTCGTTGAGTTCGAGCGAGGCCGCCGCCTCATCGCGGTGGAGGCCGTTGATGTCGAGGCGGTACTGGATGTGCTGGACCACGGCCCGGACCGTGCGAGTGCCGTGCTTCAGGAAGTAACTGCGCCCTTCGGCCAGTCGATCGCGTTCGTCCATCCAGCACACGGTGGCCTCGAGGTCGTGTGTCACGGTCGGCCGGTTGTTCGGCCGGCACAAGGTGTCCCCTCGAGACACGGCAATGTCGCCCTCGAGCGTCACCACCACTGCCATGGGAGGGAAGGCTTCTGCTACTTGGCCGTCGGCTGTCTCGATGGAAGCGATGCGTGACGTTGTCCCCGTCGGCAGGACCAATAGCTCGTCTCCGGGGCGGAAGACACCGCTGGCGACCGTGCCGGCGTAGCCCCGGAAGCCCGGATTTTCCGCAGTCTGAGAGCGGATGACGTACTGCACTGGGAAACGGGGGTCGATGAAGTTCTCGTCGCTACCGATATAGATCGACTCGAGATGACTGAGCAGCGGCGGCCCCTCGTACCACCTCATGTTCTCGGTACGGGCCACGACGTTGTCGCCGTTCAGGGCGGAGATAGGGATGAACGCAATATCGTGGATGTTCAACCTTGCTGCGAACTCCATGAAGTCGCTACGGATCTGCTCGTAGCGCTCGAGGTCCCAATCGACCAAGTCCATTTTGTTGACACAGACGGCCATGTGGGGCACGCCGAGCATGGAGGACAAGAATGCGTGTCGTCTTGTTTGCTCGATCACGCCTTTACGGGCGTCGATCAGAATAAGCGACACATGCGCGTTTGATGCGCCCGTTACCATGTTGCGTGTGTACTGAGCGTGGCCGGGGGTGTCGGCAATGATGAACTTGCGCTTGGGCGTGGCGAAGTAGCGGTACGCAACGTCGATCGTGATGCCCTGCTCGCGCTTCAGCGCGAAGTCCGTCTGTCAGCAACGCCAAGTCTGCTTCGGGATGTCCACGTTGCTCGCTGGCGCGTTGAAGGGCCTCGAGCTGGTCTTCAAAGATGCCCTTGGCGTCATAGAGGAGGCGGCCAATCAAGGTGGATTTGCCGTCGTCGACTGAGCCAGCCGTCGCCAGGCGGAGGAGCTCGGTCATCAGAAGTACCCCGCACGCTTGCGGTCTTCCATGCCGGCCTCAGAGATGCGGTCGTCAGCCCGCGTCGCTCCTCGCTCGGTCAGACGCGTTGCCGCTACCTCGGCGATGACAAGATCGATGGTGGTCGCCGTTGATTCGACGCAACCGGTGCAGTCGGCATCACCGACAGTCCGAAAGCGAACCATGGCCTCCAAGATGGGCTCCTCCGCATTCGGTACAAGATGGTCGGTGACCGCCATGAACATCCCGTCGCGCTGGAAGATCCGACGTCGGTGCGCGAAGTAGATCGATGGAACCTCAATCTCCTGGGCGGCAATGAAGTTCCACACGTCAAGCTCGGTCCAGTTCGACAACGGAAACACCCGGATGTGTTCCCCCTTGTTGTGCCGAGCGTTGTAGAGGTTCCACAGCTCGGGACGCTGGTTCTTCGGGTCCCATTGGCCGTACTGGTCGCGGAAGCTGAATATCCGCTCCTTTGCCCGCGCCTTCTCTTCGTCGCGCCGCGCACCACCGAAGACGGCATCGTGGCCGCCCTTGGTGATCGCTCGCAGCAGAGTCGTCGTCTGCAACGGATTCCGAGTACCGCCTGGTGTCTCGACGACCCGGCCGGCGTCGATGTCGTCCTGCACCCGGGCGACCACCAAGCGCACCCCGAGGGCCGCTGCCGTGCGATCCCGAAAGTGGAGCACTTCGGTGAAGTTTCGACCGGTGTCGACGTGGAGTACAGAGAACGGAATCGGCGCGGGCCAGAAAGCCCTGCGCGCCAAGTGCAGCATGACGATGGAGTCCTTGCCCCCGGAGAACAGGAGCACCGGACGCTCGAACTCGGCCGCCACCTCCCGAAATATGTGGATCGCCTGCGCCTCGAGCGCGTCCAGGTGCGAAAGCCGGTAGTGCCCCTGGGCGGTGCCTTCACCGACCGCAGTGGCGCATGGGCGGCCGTCCCGGGGCTCGGCCGTCGTCCGAGATGTCGCCATCAAAGATTTCTCCTTGCGCTTCCGCCCCAGGATATAGTAACAACGTTATCATATCAACTCGATAAAGCAATCGGGGGGCCGGCTAGTGATGACAGAGCGCAGCGAGAGACTCCTTGACACCGGTCATGAGGGTCGCCCATTTCCCGAGGGCTTCAAGTGGGGAACGGCGACTGCTGCACATCAGATTGAGGGCGGCAACATCAACAACGATTGGTGGGCGTACGAACACACACCAGGATCGGGGTGCAAGGAGTCTTCGGGCGATGCATGTGACTCGTGGGAGCGCTGGGAGGAAGATGCCCAGCTGGTCTCCGACATGAGCCTTGACCACTACCGATTCTCGGTGGAGTGGAGCCGAATTGAACCAGTCGAAGGCGAAATCTCAGCGTCAGCGCTGGCGCACTACCACCGGCAATGTGTCGCTTTATGGGAGCGAGGTGTGGCACCTGTGGTCACGTTCCACCACTTCACGAGCCCGATCTGGCTTGCCGAACAAGGAGGCTGGGAGACGGAGTACGCAATTGGACGGTTCGGCCGGTACTGCCGAATCGTTGGGGAGGCCTTGGGAGATGTTATGGCCCGTGCCTGCACCATAAATGAGCCCAACAACATGGCCGCGATGGGATGGCATGCAGGCCTGTTTCCGCCGGGCAAACAGAACGAACAATTGTCTCGATCCGTTGCAATGCGCCTCGTAGAGGCCCATCGAGTCGCAGTTGACGCCATCCGTTCGGCCGCGCCAGGGGTCCCAGTGGGCCTCGCTCTGTCAATGATGGACTACCAGCCAGCGCCCGACGGGGACGAGACCCTTCAAAGAATCCGCCGCGACTCAGAGGATATCTTTCTCGACGCCCTCGAGGGTGACGACTTTCTCGGTGTTCAGGCCTATTCGCGAATGCTGATCGGGCCCAAAGGTTGGATTGGACCGGAACCGGGCATCCCGGTGCTCGACATGGGCTACGAGCTCTATCCCGCTTCGCTTGGCAATTGTTTGCGGAGAGCGTGGAGTTATACAGCAGGGTCCATCCCTTTGTTTGTCACGGAGAACGGTATAGGCACCCCGGACGACGAATTGCGGATCGACTACATACGTCAAGCGCTATCCGGCGTCCTCGACGCGATCGACGAGGGAGTCGATGTACGCGGGTACTCGTATTGGTCGCTGCTCGACAACTTTGAATGGATCTTCGGATACGGACCAAAGTTCGGACTGGTCGATGTGGACCGCAGCACCTTCTTCCGCTCTCCCAAGCCCAGCGCCGATTGGTTTTCGTCCGTGGCCAAAGGAAATGCGCTACCGCTGTGAGCAAAATGCATCGGCGCAGGCGCCGCCAAGAACGGAGAGTCCATGACGTCGGCAATTGAGCTGTCGGAGGTGCTCAGACCCGTTGCGCCTCCGAAGATCATCGAGAACGTCTACGGCCAAGATGAGTTCGACCGAATCGTCGACATCATTCGGAAGCAGGGACCCTGGCCGGGAATCGTTGCTCAGCACTTTCAGTCGGTGGACGAAATGATCGCGACGACCACCGGCAACATTGTGCCAGATCATGGACTGACGCTCGATGACGTGGCATCAGCGCACTTCCGAGGATTCTTCGCGAAGAACTCGGTGTGCTTCTTTCCGGAACTCGAGGACATTTTTTACAACGGCCGGTTCCTTGAGCGTGCCAAGTCGTACTGGAAAGCTGAATACGCCAAGCCCACGCTCATGCTCTTCAACATCTGTGGACCGCACAACACGGGCCTGGCCCCTCATCTCGATGCTGTGACCTTTCGTGGCATCGGTATCGAGAACTCTCCCATCTGGCTGCAAAACATGATGGGAAAATCGGGTCTGTTCACCGACTACATCGTAAAGATGGCTCAGATCATTACCTGGTGGTATCGCGGCGAGCCGGGCGGATTCACGTATTGGCCCGACGGCCCCTACGGGCCGCCCGCGAATCTCGCCATGCCGATGTGGAATCGGGGCGTCGTAGTGCAGAACGAGCTGATGTTCCACCGCGGTGACCCCGTCGGACCGCCCGAGGACCGAGCTATCGAAGGACTGAAGAATCGATCGCTATTCGGGTATGACTCGGTCAATGACGACTGGGTGATCACAACCGATGGAAGTGTCATCAAGCGCTATAGGCCGGAGCAGATCCGACTTCTTGTCCATTGGAACGCTGAAATGTATTCCGATCGAGAAGAGGTCGAAAAGGTCATGGATCATTCCGACGACCTCACCCACGACCGCGTCATCGACACCTTCCTCGCCGACCTTCGTGCCCGAGGAGTCAGCGTGCGAGAACCATCGGATCCGCTGCACGACGCGGAGTTCATCCAGGCTTTGACCAACACATACGACGTCGCGCCGACGCAGGACTGGATCAGGGAAACGGCCTGACCGGTACGTAATTGACGAAGCCCTCTGCCGTCCGCTCGAGTCATCGCTTTGACAAGGTTGCGGCTTGAGGTTGGGTCACAGATTCCCAGGGCAGGGGCCGAAAAGTGGGTGAGAAAACCCATGGTGGCGAAAAACGAACAATGTTATTATTCTTCACGCAATCGCTGGGAGTTCTGGTGCGACCAGCAAAGGGGAGGGTCATGAGAACGAGACGGCGTGCCCAATTGGGACTGGTGCGGATCGGGCTGATTGTGGGAGCGCTCAGCCTCCTGGTGCCGGGAGTAGTACTCGGCGGTGCATCGCCGGCGAACGGCGCAACCTCCTCCTCTGTCGGCGTCACGAGCACCACCATCAAGCTCGGGATCACCTGGGTTGACCTCTCCACGGTTGAGCAGTTCGTGCACGGGCTCAATGAGGGCAATTACACGGCTGCCTACCAGGCAGTGATCAACGACATCAACAAGCACGGCGGCATCAATGGCCGCAAGATCCAGCCATACTTCGAAGGGGTCGTCCCCGTGGGGAGCGCTGCGCCGCAAGCGGCATGCACTGCCCTCACGCAAGACGACCAAGTGTTTGCCGTGACGGGTTTCTTCCAAGGCAACGATCCACTCTGTTACGTCTCCCTGCACTCCACGCCGGTTATCGGCGGCAGCATGACCACACAGCAACTGGCCCAGGCCAAGGTCGCGTGGTTCACGCCGACACCAATCCAGAATGTGTTGGAGCCCGCCGTCGCGACAGCTGCAGCGAAGCAGGGGCTCTTCAAGGGCAAGAAAGTCGCCGTTGTCGCCCAGTCCGATGCTCCGCCCGGCGTAATGTCCTCCGTCCTGACAGCCCTCAAAAAGAACGGCGTGAAGCCCGTCGCGACAGCGACCATTCTGGTCAATGCGAGTGACCTCAACGCATCACAGCAGTCGATCGTGAACGTCATTGCGCCAAAATTCCAAAGCGCGGGTGCGAACACGGTCGTCGCGGTTGGCAACGCAGGTCAAAGCTGGCCGACTGCCATGGCGAACCAGAGCTATCAACCCAAACTTGTGGCAACCTCGTACTCGGCGCTTTCGACGTACGCCGACACCTCCGGCAAAGGGATCGATGGTGCGTTCACCGGATATACCAAGCCAGCGAACGTCGGCAGCCGCTCGATCGGATGGTCGGACCCCGCTTTGCAGCGCTGCGTAAGGCTCGTGAAGGCGGGTGGCCAACCAGTGTCATCGCCCTTGACCAACCCGGACGCGGCCCATCTGACGTATGTCGCCGTAGTCGCGGCGTGTCAGAACCTGACGCTGTTCACTGCCATCGCGAAGCATGCGGGCAAGAACCTCAACGATGCGACGTTCCTGCGATCCGGCAACACACTTGGGCCAGTGAACATCCCAGGTCAGGGCACCGGGGTCTTTTCCAAAGCCACACCCGCAGGCGTCTTCGCGCTCTATCTGTACCACTACGACGCTTCGTCCAAGGAGCTGGTCGCCAGTCCGACGCCGGCCGGCACTGTCGGATAGAGCCTCGTGATTGAGCCACTCGGACAGATCAAGGAACTGGTTGCAGCGCTGACCCTCGAGGAGAAGTGCCGCCTAGTCACAGGCCTCGACGAGTGGGCGATCAGCGGATGTGAGCGCCTTTCCATTCCAAGATGGCGGGTAAGCGACGGGCCCGTCGGCGTGCGGGGACGAACGACCCCGCCTGGGCAAGTTCCCGCCCTTCTTTTGCCATGTCCGAGTGCACTGGGAGCCACTTGGGACGTCCAGCTCGTGGAGGAGCTCGGCCAGGCGCTCGGCCAGGAATGTCTCGATCGAAGAGTCGACCTATTGTTGGGGCCGACTGTCAACCTGCACCGATCACCGCGGTCGGGCCGGCACTTCGAGGCCTTCAGCGAAGATCCTGAGTTGACCGCTGGACTGGCGGTGGCGTATGTGGTGGGCGTCCAGTCCCAGGGCATCGGAGCTTGCGTCAAGCACTTCGTCGCGAACGAGCAAGAATTCGCTCGCACCACCACCGATACCCGAGTCGACGAGCGCACCCTTCGTGAGGTGTACCTACGGCCGTTTGAGGCAGTTGTCACCGACGCAAAGGCCCGCAGCGTCATGGCGGCATACAACTACGTCAACGGCGAGCACGCCTGCTCGAACCAAGCTCTGCTCCGGGACGTTCTCAAGGAGGAATGGGGTTTTGACGGTCTCGTGCTCTCCGACTGGAACGCCATGAAGGAGACGGTCGCTCCGGCGCAGGCAGGCCTGGACGTCGAAATGCCGGGTCCCGGTCGATACTGGGGCGCCGGCCAGCTAGTGGCCTCGGTTGAGGTGGGGGAGGTGGAACTGGACCAGCTCGACGACAAGGTCGCGCGCGTCCTCGCGTTCCTCGCGTGGCGGGGACGTCTCCCTGGAGCGAGCGACATTGAGCCCGAGCAGTCCCAGGAGAAGCCGGCCCACAGGGCCCTGGTCCGCCGGGCGGCGGCGGACGCCATGGTCCTTCTCCGCAACGACGGTCTGTTGCCGTTGAGTCCGAACCAGTCCGTCGCCCTCATCGGGCCCGGAGTGGCGTCGACAGCGGTGCTGGGGGGCGGCTCCGCGATGCTCGCTCCTTACCGCCAGACTTCAGTACTAGAGGCCGTCAAGGCTCGTTGGGGCGGGGAGGTCATCCACGCCGAGGGTGCAAATCTGAACCGTGCTGCGACGACGGTGCCCACGGAGTGGATCGGGCCCGGCGGCGTGCAAGCCGAGCTCTTCGACGCTGACGGATTCGAGGGTGCCCCACAGCTGACAAAGCGCCGTTGGGCCGCCTTCAATGTTTGGCATGACCGGAACTGGCCAGAGAGCTTCGAGCAACTGGCTGTCCGTCTGCGCTTCACCGTGACTCCGGAGGTGGCCGGTCCGTACCGGGTGACCGGGTCAGGGTTCGGGAGAACACGGCTCATGATCGATGGAGAGGTCGTCTTGGACTCCGCTGTGAACGGCTTCCGAGGACCTAATGCCACGCAAGTTGGCGAGGCGACGTTGGAGCTTGCGGCTGGCCGAACATACGCGTTCGTTTTGGAACAGCACCCCGAAGCTGGCGGACCCCAGGTAGCCATCACCGACGTCGGGCTGGAACGTCAGACCGAGCGGGATACCGAACTGCTGGCAGAGGCCGAACGCGCCGCTGCCTCGGCCGACGTGGCAGTGGTCGTTGTCGGCGCCAATGAGCAGGCGGAGTCCGAAGGTTGGGACCGTACGAGTCTGGAGCTTCCGTCGCGCCAAGACGAGCTCGTGCGACGAGTTCGGGCGGCGAACCCACGGACCGTCGTGGTCCTCAACTGCGGTTCCCCGATGCTTCTGCCATGGCTCGAAGAAGTTCCGGCCACGCTTCTCGCGTGGTATCCCGGCCAGGAGGCGGGCGACGCCATTGTCGATGTCCTGCTCGGCGACGCGGACCCAGGAGGCCGGATGCCCACCACCTGGGCCTGGCAAGAACGAGACACGCCGGCCTTCCTTCACTACCCAGGGGAGGCTGACGTCGTGCGCTACGGCGAGGAGCTGCACGTTGGCTACCGCTGGTACGACGCCCGAGGTGTGGCCCCGATGGTCCCGTTCGGTCATGGAGGTTCCTACACAACATTCCAATGGGGCTTGCCGGAGGTGGGCGGTCATGGGCTGGATCTGATGGTGGAGGTGCCCGTGACCAATGCGGGGGACCGTCAAGGTACCGAGGTGGTCCAGGTGTACGTGGCCCCCCGTAATCCGATTGTCCTGCGCCCCGTCAAGCAGCTGGCTGGCTGGGCCAAGCTCCGACTGCAGCCCGGGCAGCATGCCGTGGCTCGAGTGCAGCTGGCCGAGCGGAGCTTCAGCCGATTCGACGTGGCACGCCGTACATGGACGGTTGATCCCGGGGTCTACGACTTGGTGGTCGCGGCGTCCGCCCTCGACGAACGCCACCGGCTCAGTATCGAGGTTGATGACTCACTACTTTCCGTTCAACGATGAATGTCGACGCCGTGGTCGGAGACGTTCTCGCTTCTTGCTAAGGCAGGACACCGAAGGATGATGAGCTGCTGTCCCAGCAGAACAAGTGGCATGCGGCCGTGACGTCCTTGAACGGTTCGTCCGAGCTCGCTTCGGGCGATCTGGCGTCTTCGTTGGTGGAGGCGGACGTCACGCAGGAGCAATCCGCAGATCCTGGCTCGGCCATAGTCCTTCCTGACGACCTCCTCCCTGGGGTGGGCGGTGAGGAGATGTCACTCCGCGACGGTGTTCGCAGTGGAGGGATGGCGACGCTGGTGATTCTCGGTCTGTTGACCGCCTTGGACCAGTTGGCGAACGCCGGTCTCAGCGTCCTGGCTCCGAACATCCGGGACAGCCTGCACGTAAGCAGCGGCACGATCGTCTTCATCAGCGCCGCCGCTGGCGGGTTCTTGGTGCTCGGCGCACTGCCGATGGGCTGGCTCGCCGACCGCTACCGTCGAGCGCCGATTATCGGGTGGGCGAGCCTGGTGTTTTCGGCGATGCTCGCGCTGTCCGGGCTCGCCATCAACGCCTTCATGCTCTTCTGGACTCAGCTCGGTGCCGGAATCTCCAAGGCGAATACATTCTCGGTCCAGTGGTCCCTGCTGGCCGACCAGTACCCGATCAGGGTCCGGGGACGTGTCTTTTCTGTCTTGGGATTTGGCACGCAGCTGGCAGGAGCCGCCAGCCCACTCCTCATGGCAGGCATCGCGACCGCCGTCGGAGGTTCGGGTGGGTGGCGGTGGTCCTTCATCGTGTTGGCGATTCCGGCTGCCGTTGTCGGACTTCTGGCCTTCAGGCTCCCCGAGCCCGTGCGAGGCCAAAACGAGAAGGAAGACATCGTTGGCCAGGTATTCGCTGATGAAAAGTCGGCCCCGGTTTCCATAGAGGCTGCATTCGCTCGGATACGTAGCGTCAAGACATTGCGTATCGCCATGTTCGGCTTCGCCGCTCTCGGGTTCGGATTGTTCACAGCGCCGGTCCTCGCAAACCTATTTCTTCAGCAGCAGTATGGACTGAGCACGCTGGGACGCGGGCTGGTTGGAACGATCACGGCGCCATTCGTCTTGATCATCATCCCATTTGTGGGTAAGCGCTACGACAAGCTCTATCGGGCCAGCCCGCCCCGGGCGGTTGCCATGCTTGGTGCATTGCTCATGCCGGCGGCCCTGCTCACGCCGATCCAGTACTTCATGCCCACCTGGGTGCTGTTCATGATCGTCGGGATTCCCCAGATCATGCTCGTCACCGCGGCCTACACGATGGCCGGCCCGGTCTTTCAAAGCGTCCTGCCCTACCGACTTCGGGGACTCGGAAGTGCATTGGGCGGGCTTTACATCTTCTTCATCGGGGCAGCCGGCGGCGCCTTGTTGGCAGCGTTCCTGACGAATGAGTTCGGTGTGCGTGTAGCCGTACTCGTTCTTCTCATCCCGTCCACGCTGGTCGGTGGCTTTTTGTTCTTCCGAAGCGCCGCATTCGTGAAGTCCGATCTTGCCGTCGCCGCAGCCGAAGTCAAAGAGGAATTGGATGAGTATGAACGGCGTCAGGCTGATCCGGACGCGGTTCCCCATCTTCAGCTCAAGAACATCGACTACTCCTACGGCCCAGTCCAAGTGCTCTTTGGAGTTTCACTGGAAGTCCAGCGGGGCGAAGTACTGGCACTGGTCGGTACGAATGGAGCGGGGAAATCATCGGCTCTGCGAGTCATCTCCGGACTCGGGACACCGTCAAGGGGGGTAGTCCGGCTCGCGGGACAGACGATCACGTACGTAGCCCCGGAACAACGGGTGCGTCTCGGCATTCAGATGGTGCCCGGTGGCAAGGCCACCTTTGGCACGATGACGGTTGCCGAAAACTTGGAGATGGCGGCCTACACGTACCGTCGCGATCCCGAGCAGCGAGATCGTCGGATCCGCGACGCTCTGGAGCTCTTCCCATTACTGGCTGAGCGCCGCTCGGACCTGGCTGGATCTCTTTCGGGGGGACAGCAGCAAATGCTCGGACTTGCTCGAGCATTGCTGCATGAGCCCGAGGTGCTGCTCATTGACGAGCTTTCGCTGGGGCTTGCTCCGCTCGTAGTTCAAGAGTTGATCAGGGTGTTGCGAGAACTGAAGGCGCGTGGGATCACGATGATCGTGGTGGAACAGTCGCTTTCGGTGGCAGCACAGATCGCTGATCGTGCTGTGTTCCTCGAGAAGGGAGAGGTGCGGTTCGAAGGGTCATGTGACGACCTCCTCAACCGAGACGACCTTGCCAGGGCGGTGTTCCTCGGAGCCGAGGGAGGCTGACGCTGACATGGTGCTTGCGACCACATGGTTCAGCTCCCAGCTGCTCGTAAACGGAGCCGTGTCTGGCCTCGTGATCGGCCTACTCGCCATGGGGATCGTGCTCGTGTATCGCGCGACGAAAGTGCTCAACTTCGCGGTTGGGAACATCGGGGTGGTCGGCGCGACGCTCCTTTCGGTGATGGTGGTGAAGTACCACATCCCATTCTGGCCATCCCTTCTCACGGCGTTAGTCGTTGGGACGGCGTTCGCTGCCGCGGTCGAGCTCTCCGTGATCCGCCGACTGTTCACTGCCCCTCGTGTGATCCTCCTGGTCGCGACAATCGGTATCGCCCAATTGGCCCTGGCCCTGTCCACCGCTCTGCCGAGCCTTGGCTCGTCCAGCGCGGCTTATCCGGTGCCCATAGCCGGTCAATGGTCTCCATTTGGGGGAATCCAGATCACTGGTGCTGACCTCTCAATTCTCGTCTGCGTTCCCATCGTGGCTGGGCTGCTGTCCTGGTTCCTGAACCGCACGGTCGTGGGCAAGTCGATCGCAGCATCGGCAGACAATCCCGAGCTCGCTCGTCTCTCGGGCATCAACCCCAAGACGGTGTCCACGATCGTCTGGGCACTGTCGGGGTTGATCGGAACCTTGGCCCTGATTCTCGTCGCGGGGCAGGGGCTGCAAGCGTCAACCCTCAGCCAGTTGGGTCCAGACACTCTCGCTATGGCGCTCATCGCGGCCGTGATCGCGGGGCTGCGCTCGTTTCCATGGGCGATGGCGGCTGGCGTCCTTGTCGGGGTGGCGGAGTCCGTCTTGCAGTTCAATTTCATCAATCAACCTGGCTTCGTCCAGTTCGTTTTGTTCTTGATCGTGCTGATCGCGGTGGCCGTCCAAAGCCGCCGTCGGGTGCCGGAACCGCACGTGTACCCGACAACACCCAAGGTCCAGCCCGTACCCGAATACCTACGCAGTGTCTGGTGGATCCGCCATCTCGACAAGGCGCTGATTGCTGCTGCCCTGTTAGTTGCGGTCGTCCTGCCGATCCTCGTCACGCAGCCATCGAAGAATCTTCTGTACGCCGTGATCTTGGCTTATGCCATTTGCGCCTCATCACTGACCGTCTTGACCGGGTGGTCTGGGCTTTTGTCTCTGGGGCAGATGGCCTTCGCCGGGCTCGGAGCCTTGACTGCCGCCAGTCTGACCATGGGTATGCACGTTGATTGGGCGCTTGGTGGCGTAAACATCATTCACTGGTCGATCCCGCCGCTCCCATTCTGGGTATCGATCGCAATCACGACCGCCTTGATGGCGCTATTGGCCGCGATCATGGGCATCGGTGCCATTCGAGTAAACGGCATGTTGCTTGCGGTCATCACCTTTGTCTTCGCGCTTGCCGCTGAGAATTACCTCTATCAACTCCCGGTCTTCGGTGGCGGTCAGGCGGGCAGTGTCAATTTCATTCGAGGTGGACTCTTCGGGTTAGATCTGAGTTCGCAACGGACCTACTACTACCTCGTCCTCGTAGGCCTCCTTATCGTGCTCTTCTTGTTGTGGCGACTCCGGAGCAATGGAGTAGGAAGGGAGCTTCTCGGAGTACGAGACAATCCGACCACTGCAGCAAGCTACGGGGTCGCGGCCGCTCGCGTCCGAGTCAAAGCGTTCGCACTCGCGGGCGCGATCGCTGGATTCGGCGGCGCGTTGCTAGCTGGCGCCATAGAAACCGTGCCCTACAACCAAGAATTTCTTGGTCAACGACTCGCTCACCCTCGTCGCGATCGTCGTCATCGGCGGCTTGGGCTCGATCAGTGGAGCCGTGGTCGGCGCCGTGTGGGTCATCGGACTGCCGGCCTTCTTCCCCAACAACAACCTGGTGGCATTGCTCACATCCAGTATCGGATTGCTGGTCGTCCTGTTGTATTTCCCCGGCGGCCTAGCCCAGATCGGCACGTCGGTCAGGAGTGCTCTTGTCGCGATGGCCGAGCGCCGTATCGATCCTCCCGGGAAGAAGCGAAAGACGGCGGTACCCGAATTCGTGCACGAGAGCGCGGAAGCAGCTCAGGAATCGCAGCAACCGATCATTAGTGGTCAGACTCAGGAAGCCATGACCCCAGCCCTAGAAGCTCGAGACATCTCAGTGGCGTTCGGGGGCAACATCGCGGTGGATCACGTGTCGCTGCAGGTAAAAAAGGGCGAAGTTGTGGGTTTGATCGGTGCCAATGGTGCGGGCAAGTCGACCCTCATGAATGCGATCGGCGGCTACGTCCCCTCTCAGGGCAAGGTGCTGCTCCGTGGTGCCGATGTCAGTCGCTGGAGCTCAGCACATCGAGCTGCCAATGGCCTCGGACGGACGTTTCAAGGGGCAGTTCTCTTCCCAGAACTCACTGTACGAGAGACGGTTGAATTGGCGTGTGAGCGTCGACATCCATCGGGCCTACTAGCGACTGCCGTCTGCGCTCCCCACTCACTCCACCGCGAGAAACAGAAGCGCTCGGAAGCCACCGATCTCATCGACTTCATGGGTCTCGGGCGATACGCTGACCACTACGTCTCCCAGCTCTCGACCGGTACCCGCCGCATCGTCGAAATGGCGAGCCTCCTCGGGATGGGTGCACGAATGCTCTGTATGGACGAGCCGACCTCCGGTGTCGCACAACGCGAGGCGGAGAAGTTCGGTCCGCTCATCCTGCAACTGCGCCGAGAATTGGGTGGGTCCGTGCTGGTGATCGAGCACGACATGGCTCTATTGCTGGCTATGAGCGACCGGGTGTACTGCCTGGAGGCCGGCGCGCTCCTAGCGGAGGGACTTCCTGAGGAGATCCGCCGCAATCCGGTCGTGATCGCGAGCTATCTCGGGACGGAGCCGGACACTGAAGCTGGGCGAGGACAGGCGGGCACAAGTCAACAACCGTCGCTGTTTAGTTCTGGCACTGGGACGCGTAATCAATGAAGCAAATCCGGGTGCATGCCCCAAATGACTGGCGGTTGGACGAAGTCCCCAGTCCGACGCCAGGAGACTCCGACGCCGTGGTGCGCATCGCCGCATGTGGCATCTGCGGCAGTGACGTCTCGTATATCCACATGGGAGGTCTAACCAAGGAGCCGATGGCACTGGGCCACGAAATGACGGGCGTTGTCGAATGGATCGGTCGCGATGTGACAGGCGTCGACGTAGGCGACCGCGTGATCGTATGTCCGTCGGATGTCGGTGGTGGCTCCATCGGTAATGGTGACGAAGCAGGGGGGCTCACCCCAATGCTCTTAGTGCGAGACGTCGCCAAGTCGAGACGCCTGTTCCCCGTGCCAAAGGGGATGTCGCTTACGACTGCAGCACTAGCCGAGCCATTGGCCGTGGGAATGCAGGCGGTGAACCAGGCTGAGATCCACCCTGGGGACAAGGTCGCAGTATTCGGTTGCGGGCCCATCGGCCTCATGGCGATCGCCACCCTGACGGATCGTGGCATCGAGGAAGTGGTTGCCGTTGACCTCAGTGATGCTCGTCTCGAGCTCGCCATGAACATGGGTGCGAGCAACGGGATCAACCCCTCAGAGCAGGATGTATGGGGAAGGCTGAAGGAGCTTCACGGCACCACACCTTTCGCCTTCGGCCCCACGACGGCGACCAACGTCTATATCGAAGCCTCTGGGTCTGACGATGTCATCGCTGACGTCCTGAACAATGGCCCCGTCGGCGGACGGTTAATCGTTGTAGCGCTGCATTACCGTCCGGTCAAGACGAACTATGTCGCACTGGTCATGAAGCAGTTCACGATTCGTGGTTCGATCGAATATCCGACACGGTTTGAAGACGCCATAGAACTTCTGAGCCGCCGTGACCTGTCCGGCGTCATCACACACAGCTTTGGTCTCGAGGAGTTTGGCGAGGGCCTCGCCGTGCTCGAGGGATCCACTGAATGCGGGAAGGTCATGATCACGATGGAAGGGGTTGCATGAACAACGGCGTGACGTTCGACTTCTCTGAGACATCGGTGCTCGTCACTGGCGGTACAAGCGGCATCGGTTTTGCGGTGGCCTCAGCGTTTGCCCAGGCATGCGCTTCAGTGACGGTTACTGGAACCAAGGCATCGACCGAGGACTATGAGGTCGACCTGACCAGATTCACTTATCGCCAATTGCAAGTGCGCGATCCCAAATCGGTTCACGGGCTCGCTGAGCAGATCGATCGTCTGGATGTACTGGTGAACAACGCCGGAGCCAACTTCCCTGACGGCAAGGATGAGTGGGACCCGGACGGGTTCTCCGCCGCGCTCGAGCTCAACGTCGAAGGCGCCATGCGGCTGACGATGAGTCTGTTCGACGTTCTCGGTAGCAGCCCGATGGATGGCGGTGGCTCGGTCGTGAACATGGTGTCGATGACGGCCTTTCGGTCCACAACAATCGTTCCCGGTTATTCCGCCGCAAAGGCTGCACTTCTTACGTTGACCCGCAACCTGGCCGTTCATTGGGCCGGCCAGGGAGTCCGAGTCAATGCTGTGGCTCCCGGCATCATCGAGACGCCTATGACAGCACCGATGAAGGACTTTCCCGAACTTCTGAGTGCAGAGCTCGATCGTTGTGCAATCCGACGGATGGGTACAGCCGACGAGGTCGCCGCGGCTGTGCTCTTCCTGTCGTCCGGCGTTTCGGCCTTCACCACCGGCACGGTTCTAGCCGTGGACGGTGGATACCTAGCGAAGTGAGCAGCATGGCCTCTGAAATCAGGGTCGATGACCTTGCTGCACCCGTCCTGAATGACATGCAGCGCTTGGGCGTGGAGTATGGGGAGGCCAGACAGACCGACTTAACGGTCAACGCCGTCTGCGACAAAGCGATCAAACGTACAGGTCTAGATGACTTCGGGCCGCTGGATTTCCAGGATCGGCTCGCCGTTCAACTCGATGAGATGGACGCTGACGCTGATCGGACGGGGCTTGGCCGTCTCATGTTCTTCAACGATTGTGTCCGCTATGCGGCGAATCGGCTCCGCATTCAAGATCTCCTGACGCGCCATCCTGAGATCCGTGACCTTCCGATCGTCAAGCCCGTCATCGTCGTTGGATTACCTCGTTCGGGCACCACCCATCTCGTGAACTTGTTGGCAGCCGATAATCGGTTTCGGTCAATGCCGCTGTGGGAGTCGTATGAGCCGGTGCCTGACCCGAAGGAAGCGATCGACGCGGAGGGAATCGACCCGCGCTGGACGCGGTGCGAGCAGGCGTGGCTTGCGATGAAGTCGGCGGCCCCGCTTTTGGCCGCCATGCACCCCATGGCGCCCGATCATGTCCACGAGGAAAACGAGCTCATGGCCCCTGACTTCTCGAATTACAACGTGGAGTGGGTGGCAAGGGCCCCGAGGTGGAAGGACTACTACCTCACGCACGACCAGACCCCGCACTATTCGTATATGAAGACGGTGCTGCAGATCCTCCAGTGGTACGCACCCAGGGAGCGGTGGGTCTTGAAGTCACCTCAGCACTTGGAACAACTCGGCCCCTTGCTCGCCACCTTTCCTGACGCCACCATTATCGTCACGCACCGGGATCCGGTCGCCGTGGTCCAGTCCACCATCACGATGCTGGCGTACGGAGCTCGAACGGCATATCACTCGGTTCGGCCTGAGTGGTACCGCGACTATTGGACAGACCGCATCGGTGTGTTGCTCGACGCCTCGATTCGAGATCGCACGCTGCTGCCGTCCAATCGGACGCACGACGTGCTGTTCCACGAATACATGGCCGACGAATCGGCCACTCTGCGCAAGGTGTACGAAGTCGCCGGCATCGAGCTGACCGATCAGGCGCTGTCAAGGATAGATGCGTACAGGGCTGCTCACGCAAGGGGAAGTGAGGGCCGCGTCGCCTATGACCTCCGCCGCGATTTCTCTACGACACCGGAGGCGCTCCGTTCTCGTTATGAGGAGTATCTCGAACGGTTTCCGGTTGAGATTGAGGTGCAGTGAACGTTCAAGCGCAAGTCGACCACCTGATCGACACCCGCCCAGGCAAAGAGCTGCTGATTCCCGCCTACGACGATCCGGCTCATCCAGTGGTGGATGGGCTCATCTACCGATCAGGCGGCACCACTGCGGCGTACATGGTGCTTACGGACACCGGGCGAGTCATCGTCAACACCGGAATGGGTTACGAGGCTCCGCATCACAAGAGGGTCTTCGGCGCAATCCGAACAGGACCGACTTACTGCATCGTCACGACCCAAGGCCATGTCGATCACCTCGGAGGGGTCGATCTCTTCCGGGAGGAAGAGACCAAGTACATAGCCCAGGCGAACAATCCAGCTTGCCAAGCCGATGACGCACGGATTCGAGATATCCGGATGCGAACGGCGGGGATTTGGTTCGATAGTCTCGGCGCAGATGCTCGCCGAATAGCTCGGGAGAATCCGGGCGTGTCGATGCGGCAGGCGGAGCCGGTTCCCGACCTGACGTTCGACCAGCAACTGGATATTTCGGTCGATGGGCTTGAGATCGAGCTCTTCGCAGCCGTCGGTGAGACCATTGACTGCGCCGTGGTGTGGCTGCCTGAAGCCCGCGTTGCGATGGTCAGCAACCTCTTCGGTCCGCTGTTTCCTCACTTTCCCAACCTCAATACGATCCGGGGTGACAAGTACCGATTCGTCGAGCCGCAGCTGGTCACGAACCGCATGGTCCGCGAACTTCGTCCCGAGGTGCTCGTGACTGGCCGTCACGACCCCATCGTGGGTGCGGAATTGATCCAAGCCTCACTTGAGCGATTGCACGATGCGGTCGCCTACGTCCACGAGCGCACTCTCGAGGGGTTCAACGCCGGGGTCGACATGTGGACGCTCATGGAGACGATCCAGCTCCCGCCCCAGCTGCGTGTCGGGCAGGGCTACGGCAAGGTCTCCTGGGCGGTGCGCACCCTCTGGGAGGAGTACCTGGGATGGTTCAAACTGAAGTCGACGACGGAGCTCTATCCCGAGTCGTCTCTCGTTGCGTTAGCCGAGCTGGTCGAGGCCCTCGGTGCCGAGGCAGCTCTCGAACGTGCTCAAAGGGCCGTGGAGCGGGGAGAACCCCTCGTGGCGATCCAACTTGGTGAAGCTGTCGACCGATTCGACCCGAACAGTCCAGGGATCAGTGAGTTGATGGTCAGCGCTCACCGAATTCCTACTTGAGCTAGGAGGGAGCGACAACTTCTGGGAGAACGGTTGGCTGAGGAAACAAATCTCGTACTGGAGCGAACCGCGACAGGCGAGCCGAAATAGATCATGACGTTGCAGCGGTCTGCAACACGGAAAGGAGAGGTGCGCCATGTCATTGGATGTCCGCACGAGGCGCTTCAGTGAGATTCGTGCTCTTGAGCGTGATGAAATTCTCGACACGGTGCTCCCAGAGGCCGTCCTAGTTCATGGGGGTCTTGCCGCAAGGGGCCTCAGGTACTACGACCTTCCAGCGTTGGGCCTCGAGGTCGACGGTCGAACTGTGGTCCTGGAGACGGCCGGGGACGTTCTTCGCCTGCGTCCTGACCTGGCTGGATCCGGTGTTGTTGCCGTCCTGGACTCTGGTGCGCTCTCGGATCTGGTCCAGGACGTGGTCTCAACCATGGGCTTGACGATGACGAGTCGAGTGAAGATCGTCGAGGGAGACATCACCGATTGGATCCGCTGGGAGCCGATTCTCCGCGCGCTGTTTGACGGGCGCAAGGTTTACGAACCGGGCGATGTCACATTCGTCGATCTCTCGGGGGAGCCGCTCGATCTCACACGCAGTTTCACTGCTGACGACGATCACGCGGAGATGGCGAACTTCTTGGAGCAAGCCGGCTTCCTCCTCCTGAGACAGATCTTCTCGGAGGCCGAGATGGCCGAGCTCGGTGCCGACATCGATTACTGGATAGACCGGGCAACACCCGATGACGGTCACTCATGGTGGGCGACCGACAGCAGCGGCACCAGCCACGCGGTGAGGGTCCTCTCCTTCCACGAGAAGTCCGAGCTCGTAGGACAGCTCGTAACCGACGCCCGATTCCGTTGGATTGGCGAACTGCCGGACGACGGCCACATCACGGGTGGGAGTGCCGAGGGACTTGTCAAGCCACTGGGAATTGTCCGTGGCCTTTCCGACCTTCCGTGGCACAAAGACTGTGGTCAAGGCGGGCACTCCTATTCATGCAACGGGCTGACCTGCGGCATCTCGGTGACAAGCGCCGATCGGAGGAGTGGAGCGCTCGGAGTGGTGCCCGGGAGTCACCGAGCGAATACGACGGCTTCAGGTCGGGACGGGTGCCGTGACCTCGAGCCGCTTGTTCTGGAGACCCTTCCTGGGGACGTCACTGTCCACTGCTCTGACACCCTCCACCGAGCCCATCCGCCGATCGACAGGCCCCGCAAGGTGGTGTACACGGGTTTCGGCCTGCCCAGGCCTCAGGACGACGTAAGGAGAG
Source organism: uncultured Acidimicrobiaceae bacterium (assembly GCA_963807775.1). Taxonomy (GTDB): domain Bacteria; phylum Actinomycetota; class Acidimicrobiia; order Acidimicrobiales; family RAAP-2; genus Bog-473. The sequence continues at coordinate 226,691 of CAWECY010000004.1, forward strand.
ACGTCAGTTCCGCCCGGACGGAGCGTGCTGCGCTTAGTGACGTCCAGTCGCGGATCGAGGCTGCGGACAATGAGGCCAGTCCTCGACGCTATGAGGCCGGGCTCGGCCGATGATCGTGGCTCCGTGAGACCATGACTCAGATCTCGAAGCACAGCGCACAGGGTGGGCCATTGGTGGCATGGGTCGCCTCGATGATTACGCCAAGCACGGACATCGGCGGCGCGCCCTTGATGCGTTGTGCGTTCGACTTAGACCCGGGTCACGGTGATCTCTTCGATGCTGTGCTCCACATTTCGAGCCTCGGTGTGTTTGAGGCATTCATAAACGGTCGACCGGTGAGCGGCGATGTCCTGAGCCCCGGCTGGACTAGCTATCAGTGGCGACTCCGGCATCGGAGCTACGAGGTCGCGTCCCTCCTGGATGCTCGTTCTGTCTTGGGTGTGGCGCTCGGAAACGGTTGGTACCGGGGCCGGCTCGGATGGGACGACACACCCGGCAACGTCTACGGGGATCGTCTGGGCCTGATCGCCCAGTTGGAGCTGTCTTTCGAAGATGGGCACCAACAAATCATCACCACAGACAACAACTGGCGGTCGGCGCCGTCAGCAGTTCTTGCGAACGATCTCTACGACGGAGAGACCATCGACGCGCGGCTCCGCGATGACGCCTGGAAGATGCCCAACTTCGACGACTCTAGATGGATGCCTGTCGAGGATCTCTCGTTTGATCGCTCAAGGCTGGTGCCTTACGCCTGCCCTCCGGTAACCCGCCATGAGCATCTGCGTCCCGTCGAGATCTCGACCTCTCCGTCGGGCCACACCCTGGTCGACTTCGGCCAGAACCTCACGGGATGGACGCGGATCCGTGTGCATGGACCTGCGGGGAGTGAGATTGCTGTACGTCATGCCGAGGTTCTCGATCATGGTGAGCTTGGAACCGAACCGCTGCGGACTGCGAAGGCAACTGACCGGTACATCCTGAGCGGCCACGACGACGCCTTTGAGCCCACGATGACGTTCCACGGGTTTCGCTACGCCCAGGTCGACGGTTGGCCCGGGGCGCTCTCACCAGACGACATCGAGGCCGTGGTCGTCCACACGGATCTTCGTCGAATCGGTACATTCGAATGCTCCAACGAGCTGCTGAACCAGCTGCACAGCAACGTTGTCTGGGGGTTTCGCGGGAATGCGCTTGACGTTCCAACTGATTGTCCCCAGCGCGACGAACGCCTTGGTTGGACTGGGGATCTCGCCGTTTTCGCCCCGACTGCGGCTTACCTCTACGACGTGCGGAAATGGCTGGCCGACTGGCTCAGAGACTTGAGCGTCGAACAGCGTGCCGCGAACGGCCGCGTGCCTTTGGTCGTTCCGGATCCGCTGACGATCCAGGGCCAGGGTTTCATGAACGAAGGCGGCCCCTACGCGATCTGGGGGGACGCCTGCATTTGGGTCCCTTGGGCGCTCTGGCAGGCGTACGGGGACCGCGGTGTCCTCGAGTCCCAGTTCTCCTCCATGACGGCACATCTGGAGCGGATCCAGGAGAAATTGTCCTTGAATGGTCTCTGGAACCAGGGATTCCAGTTCGGGGATTGGTTAGATCCGGACGCACCGCCCGACAAAGCGTGGGCCGCGAAGGCCAGCAAAGGAGTCGTCGCGACCCGCGCGTCTTTATACCGCTCCGCTCGCACCGTCGCCGACGTTGCGCGGATTCTGGGCGACCACAGGAGGCCGAAAGGTACGACGGGCTGGCCTCGCAGACCCGGGCCGCCTTCCAGCAGCACTACCTGCTCGGGGACGGAACCATCAAGAGCGATGCACCAACCGTATACGCGGTCGCCATTGAGTTTGGCTTGCTCGAGGATGGGGATCGAGCGCGTGGTGGTAGCAGATTGAGCGACCTTGTGCGAGAGAACGGCTACAACGTCGGCACCGGCTTCGCGGGCACCCCGTACATCCTCGACGCTCTGACCACCACCGGCCATCTGGACGATGCCTACAAGATGCTGCTCCAGACTTCGTGTCCCTCCTGGCTCTACCCAGTCACGATGGGAGCCACGACGATTTGGGAACGCTGGGACTCCATGCGTCCGGATGGCACGATCAACCCAGATGGGATGACCAGCTTCAACCACTATGCCCTGGGTGCGGTCGCAGACTGGATGCATCGCGTCATCGGCGGCATCGCGCCGCTGGCTCCAGGTTACGAGCGGGTCCTGATTGCGCCTCAGCCGGGCGGTGGCATCTCGTGGGCCACTTCGGGCCTGGAGACGCCGCAAGGCCAGATCTCGGTGGAGTGGTCGCTCGACGGATCTGACGTGGTTGTCAAGGCGTCACTGCCGGAGGGAGTGAGCGGCGTACTCCAACTTCCGGACCGTGAACCCGTTGAGCTGAGCAAATGACCAGGTGGGGGATTGTGGGCCCGGGGTCCATTGCGACAGACTTTGCGCAAGCAATGGAGCTCGTATCCGAGGGATCGATCGTCGCCGTGGCTTCTCGATCTGCTGAACGGGCGCAGGCGTTCGCACATCGGTTTGGTATTCCACGGCACTACGGCGATTACCGCTATATCGCTGAGGACCCAGAGATCGACGTGGTTTATGTCGCCACGCCTCATTCACGACACGCCCTCGACACCCTTGAGCTCCTACAGGCCGGCAAACACGTCCTCTGCGAAAAGCCATTGGGTCTGCTGAAGCTTTGGTTTCCACTTAGCGTTGAGAGCTTCGGCTCTCACGAAAGGATGGAACCATGCCAGCCCCCTATCCCGCCGAGTTCCGCGCCGACGTCGTCAGAGTGGCACGCAAACGGGAAGCCACCTTTGCCCAGATCGCCAAGGACTTCGGCATCTCAGAGGCCACGCTGCACGCCTGGATCAAGAAGGCCGACGTTGAAGACGGTGTTCGTCCCGGCATGACCTCGGCTGAGGCCACCGAGAATCGAGAGTTGCGCAAGCGCAACCGGGTGCTCGAGCAGGAGAACGAGATCTTGCGCCGGGCCGCTGCCTACTTCGCTCGGGAGCTCCCTTCAAAAAAATGAGTTACCCGCTGGTCCTTGACCTTGCCGCCGACGGGATCCCCGTCACGGTGACCTGCCGGGTGCTGGGCTTCTCCACCCAAGCCTTCAATAAGTGGCGCCGAAACCCGGTCTCTCAACGTGACTGGGATGAGGCCCACCTCATCAATGCCGCCATCGACATTCACGACGACGACCCGGCATTCGGCTATCGCTTCATCTCCGACGAGCTGGCCGACTCGGTTGAGCTGGTCGATGCGGGCATCAGCGCCAGCGAGCGCCGGGTGTGGCGCCTGTGCTCGCAACAGGGCATCTGGAGCGTCTTCGCCAAGAAGAAGGGCCTTTCCAAGAAGGCCGGACCGCCGGTCCACGACGATCTGGTGGGCCGCGACTTCACCGCAGAGCGGCCTAATGCCCTGTGGCTCACGGACATCACCGAGCACCGGACCGATGAGGGCAAGCTTTACTGCTGCGCCATCAAGGACGTCTACTCCAACCGCATCGTCGGCTACAGCCTCGATGCACGGATGACCGCCGCGCTCGCCGTCTCAGCGTTGCGCAATGCCATTGCCCTCCGTCGCCCGGTCGGCACCGTGATAATTTATTCGGACCGTGGATCTCAATTTCGAAGCAAGGCATTTGTCCGTACGTTGAAGCACAATGGACTGACCGGATCGATGGGTCGGGTCGGCGTGTGTGGCGACAACGCAGCCATGGAGTCGTTCTTTTCACTGCTGCAAAAGAACGTGCTCGACCGCCAACGCTGGGAAACCCGAGAGGAACTCCGCATCGCCATCGTCACCTGGATAGAACGGACCTATCACCGTCGGCGCCGCCAACGTGTCCTCGGTCGACTCACTCCAGTCGAATTTGAGATACTTGACACCGAGCTTCAAGCCGCCTGAAGCCTGTTAACCGAAATCGGAAACCAAAGCTTCAGCAGACCCATTCGCACTCAACTCTCGGGAGGTGCAGGAGATGGTGGAAGAGGCCCGGCAGCGGGGTCTCTTCTTGATGGAGGCGATCTGGAGTCGCTTCCTTCCTGCGTACAGAGTTCTGGTCGATCAGCTCGGCAGTGGTCGCATAGGAGATCCGCTTCTGGTCGAAGCCGACTTCGGCTTCCGCAGCCCAGTCAGTCTTGAAAATCGACTGTTTAGTCCCGACCTGGGTGGTGGTGGGTTGCTCGACCTCGGGATCTATCCATTGCAACTGTGTTCGTTGGTCCTTGGTCGCCCGTTGGAAGCGCTGGCCTATGGAGTCATCGGTGAGACAGGAGTGGACGAGCAGGTCGCCGCGATAACCCGCCATGGCGGGCCAAAGTTAGGCGTCATCAAGGCTGCAATTCGAGTGAACATGGCCTGTACGGCCAGGCTCTCGGGAACGGAGGGTGTGATCAACATTCCTGCGTGGATGCACTGTCCAGATGCGATATCCGTCACGTCCGGCATTCGGACCAAGGAGTTCGATTGCTCGTTTGAGGGGAATGGGCTCAGGTTCGAAATAGAAGAGGTGCAACGTTGTCTCGAAGTCGGACTGACAGAAAGCGAAACGGTGCCGCTCGATGAGTCGATCGTGCTCACCTCCACGCTTGACTCCATCCGTGATCAGATCGGGCTCAAGTTCCCAGGCGAGTGAAGGAATGGCACCTTCCGTTGTCGAGGAACTCGCTGGCGTGCATCATCGAGGGAGACGCCCGCTTTCGATCCGGGGACGAGCAAGGCGGCCATGGCCTGAGTTGTCCATCCTTTTGTCCATCCATGCAGTGGAATCGGATGGACAACGGGCGGTCCCGTGGACGACCGCAGATACCTGACCAGGCTCTACGTAACTCAGCCGCATCGCCTGGACAATCCCAGCCACTCTCTCAAGGTGGCGACACGGGTTCGAATCCCGTTGGGGCTGCTTCATGCGTCATCAAAGTTCCGGGTCAGTGTCGTTGGCCAGTCCTAAGGGACCACCCTCTTGCCAGAAGCATGGGACCACGTCGCGTCCACTTCGACCGGCTGTGCCGATGATCTCGGAGGGGGCTCTCAGTGTCAAGTAGCGTCGGCGCCGACGGGCTGACGGAGATGCCCCAGTTGGGTCCGTCTCGAGGGTTGGTTTCTCGTGCTGGCGGTAGGACTCGCCTTCGATGACGAACTCCCACGCGGCGCTCTTCAGCCGGTCGACGGCGGACTGGGCGAGCAGCGGGTCGGCCATGGAGGCCAGCCATTCGCTCGGGTCGCGGTTCGACGTCAGCACGGTGGCCTTGGCGTGGTGTCGCTCCACGCAGAGCTCGTAGACGTCGGCGGTCTCGAGCCATGTCGAGCGGCTGGAGGGCGAAGTCGTCGATCACGAGCAGGTCGACGCCGATGAGCTTGCGCATCTCTTGGTCGTAGCTGGCGTCGAGACGGGCCGCCTTGAGCCTCTTGTGCAAGCCGGTCATGGCGTTCGAAGTGCACGCTGATGCGGCGCCGACAGGCGATGTGCCCGAGCGCGGTCGCCATGAAGGTCTTGCCGACCCCGACCGGTCCCATGATGAAGGCGTTGCGGGCCTGGTCGACGAAGCGCAGCGAGACCAGCTCGGACCAGATGGCCCGGTCATAGGTGATCTTGGCGCTCTCGTCCCAGGCCTCGAGCACCATGTGCGGATCCAGCTTGGCCGCGCGGGCCCGCAGACCGGCCGAGGCAGCGTCACGGCGTTGACACCTCGTCGCTGAAGAGCTGCTCGAGGAACTCGACGTGGCCGAGGTTGTGACTGCGCGCCAGGGCCAGGCGTTCGGGAAGCGTGGTGAGGAGCTGGCCGAGTTTGAGTCGGCGCATGAGGACCTTGAGCTCGGGCGAGACCGACGGCGTGGGCGCGCTCATCGGCCCGCCTCGTTGACGCTGGCGAACTCGGAGGGATCGCGAGCGAAGCGACCCTGGATCACGACCGGTCGGGGCACCACGTCGGGATCGGCGTCCTCTCGGGCCCGCTCGAGCATGCGCGAGACGAGGTTCACGTCGACGGCCTCGGCCTCGAGGGCCCGAGAGCAGGCCAGCTCGACGCGCTCGGGGCCCCACTTCTTGACCAATCCGAGCAAGCGGTAGACCTGGCGCATCTTGGTCCACGGCAACGGCGTGTCCAAGATGGCGGCGGCATAGACGCCGATGGAGGGACCGTGATCGGCCGCCATGCGCCCGAGGCGCTCGATGTCGCGGGTGGCGTAGATCTCGGTGCCCGTGGGCATGTCGGCGGGGTCGGTGCTCCTTGCACCTGGAGGCTTGCGGGCATGGACCTTGACCAGCTCGCCTTTCAGGTACAGCTTGACCGTCGCGGAGTCGCGCCGCGCCCGCAGCGTTCGCCCGACCAGATGGTGAGGCACCGAGTAGATCGCCTTGTCGACTTCGACGTGGAAGTCGCGGTGGACTTTGGGATCGGACCACTTCGGCGTGTCGAAGGGCGCGGCGGGCAGGGGCAAGAGCAGCGGGAGCTCTTCGGTGCGGAAGACTTCGATGGGCCGGCACTGGGTCGTGCCGTGGATGCGCATCCCGGCGGTGGTGTCACACCAGGTCTCCGCCCGCACCCGGCAGTCGGCCAGGTCGACGAAGGACTCTCCGGCGAAGAAGTTGTGCTGCACGTAGTGCACGACGCGTTCGACGCGTGGCTTGTCGGTGGGGGTGGCCACCCGGGCGGCGTCGATGACGAAGCCGCGGGACTGGGCGTACTCCATGAAGGCGTCGTTGATCCGCGGCGCGGTGTGCTCGGCCGTGATGACGATCGACTTCATGTTGTCGGGGTTCTGTTCCCGGCGTGGTTATGTGTCCGCAGCGACGGCGGGATCTCGGAAGCGGCGGTGAACGGGAGGTCGGCGCTGGTGGCAGGAACATAACTCTCAGAGCGAACCGAGCCAGTTGAGGAGCGATTCGTCAGAGCGCCAGATAGGTGCGCTGCGGTGCCCCGCCGAAGAACCGAGTGGCTCGGTGGCACGAAGTGCCTCGATCTTCGCCCTGGTGTTGATCTCCGCGTAGCGGTTGGTGGTGGTGAGATCGGCGTGACCAAGCCAGCCACGGATGACGTTGACCTCCACTCCAGCTTCAAGAAGATGGACGGCCGCAGTGTGCCGGAAGAGGTGAGGACTCACGCTCCGGCCGCTCCGCTCGTCATCGAGGTCTGCGCCATGACGGCGCACCACCTTGTAGATCCCGAATCGGGTGAGGGCTCGCCCGTTGGCACAGAACACCGCAGCGTTCGAGCCCGCCGGTGTGCCCGACGAGGCGAGCAACTCCTCGAGGAGGTCCGCTGTCTGTCGCCAGAGAGGACAAGTCCGCCACTTGTCTCCCTTGCCGTGGAGGCGCACGAGCGGCTGCTCGTCGAGCTGAAGGTGTTCCACTCGCAGATCGGCGACCTCTTGGGCTCGAGCCCCGGTGTTGTAGAGGAACAGCACCAGCGTTCGGTCCCGCAGCGCCAGGCGTCCCTCTCGGGGCAGCCGACGGAGGAGTCCCTCCACCTCGTCAGCCTCCAAGAAGTGGGTCTCGGCCGGGGCTGAGCGCTTCATGGGGATGGCGGCCACCCGTTGACAGACTCCGAGCATGTCTGGCTCCCTCGTCGCGATGTAGTCGAAGAGGGTGTGCAGGGCCGCCAGGCGTTGGTTCTGGGTGCGGACGTGGTTGCCTCGCTCGCCCTCCAGGTAGCCCAGGAAGCCCAACACCACTTCGAAGCTCAGGTCCTCCAGGCCGAGCTTGGTGATCTTGGTGCCCTTCTCTTTGGCCACGAAACAGAGCAAGAGTCGCATGGTGTCCCGATAGCTGCGCACCGAAGCGGGCCGGAGGCCCTTCACTGCCACCAGGTGGTCGACGAAGAACGAGTGCATGAGCGGCCCCAAGGGCCGAGCCGGACTCATGCGACGACCGCTTCGATCGGGGCGAAGGCCTCGAAGCGCTGGTTGGCCTCACCGAGCAGCGCCGGGGTGATCGTCAGGTACACGGCCGTCGAGACCGGGCTGACATGCCCCATGAAGGTCGATAGTCGGAGGAGCCGATCTTGGGGGTCGACGCCTTCTCGATACCAACGCAACAGGCATCCGACAGCGAAAGAATGCCTGAGGTCATGGAGCCGCGGAGACGAGACACCCTCTGGGACGGGAAAGTTCAGCTCGGTGACGAGCCGATGGAAGACCTGGCTCGCGGTCCCAGGGTTCAGGCACCGGCGTTGACGCCCGAAGCGGAACAGCGGATCCTCGCTCGCGCTGCCGGAGCGCTTGACTTGCTCGGCCAACAGTTGGCCCACGCGAGGACCATGTGGGACGAGACGGGACTTGCCGAACTTCCCACCCCGAACGACGAGAAGCTGACGGCGAGCATCGACGTCGCCCACGCGAAGCCCGCACGCCTCGCCCGCTCGTAGTCCGAGCCCATAACAGAGTGCAAAGACGACGTGATAGGTCAGGCCCCGATCTTGGGCTCTCAAGTTGTCCGGGAGGTCAGCCGCAGCCGTCAGGAGCTGGTGGGCCTGAGACTCATCGAAGAGGAACGGGATCCGGGCCGAGCTCTGGCGTCGTCGCTCCGTGAGCAATGGTGTCGCCGCCAAGAGGCCCTGGCTGACCACCCATTCGAGAAAGCAGCCGACGATGCCGACGAGGTTGTTGAAGCTGCGGGGCCGTGGTCTGGGTCTGGACGAGAAGAAGGAATCCAGAAAGACCGGGTCGAGCTGGTCGACGCGCTCGACGTGGTGCGCGTGGGCAAAGGCGACCAGAAGGTCGAGGCTCTTCTCCTCGGAGTGGAACTTGCGCCCGAGGGCGCGCTTGTGGGCCAGATAGTCAGCCACGGCGGAGACGAGGTCGCTGGTCATGCCAGCACCGCCTCTCCGTCGCCGAGGGCCACCTCGCGCAAGGCCTCGACGGCCACCTTGGCATAGATCTCGGTCGAGGCGGCCGATCGGTGGCCGATGAAGTCCCCGATGGTCTTCAAGTCGAAATCGGCATCGACGAGTCGCTGCACAGTCGTGTGCCGCAGTGTGTGCGAGCCCGGACGGGGCACGTCGATGCCTGCCTTGAGCAGATAGTGCCGGGCCCGGCCCGAGACAGCAGCGGCTCCGATGGGCCGCAGCGGGGCGAAGGCGCGAAAGAAGACGTGGCGGTCGTCAGTCTCGGGACGACCGTCCTTCAGATAGGCGACGAGGGCCTCGCCGACCGTCGCCGTGAGGGGGAAGGCGGTCGAGTGACCGGCCTTGCGCTCGGGGATGGCCAGCCTCTCCCGCTTCCAGTCGATGTCGTCGAGGGTCAAGGCCGCGATCTCCCGGCCTCGCAGCCCATAGACAACCAGCAAGAGCAAGATGGCGTAGTCCCTCCGACCGGCGGGCGTGCGGCGGTCGACCCCGGCCAGGACCTTGTTCACGTCCTCCCAGGAGATCGAGCGTGGCACGGTGGCCAACCGATAGACCTGGGGCCAGCCGACCGTGCCGGAGAGGTCGCGTGGGAGTAGGCCCTCGCGGTGCGCGTAGCGCAGAAAGACCCGCAGCACCCCGGCGCTGGACCGCACGGTCGAACGCGACAGGCCGGTGTTCGCCCGCTCGACCACGTAGGAAGACAGGACCGCGGGCGAAAGCTCGGCAAGCTGTCGCACCCCGATCCGGTCGAGATAGGCCTCGAAGCGGTCGAGGTGGTGGCGGTATTGCTCGATGCTGGCGGGCCGGAGGCCTCGCTCTTCCGCCAGGTGGCCGAAGAAGCCGGGGACAGCGGAGGCGAACGGGGTTGGGTGGTGACGCCGGCCCGTCGGCTGGAAGCCGGGAAGGGCGACGCCGAGCATCTGCTCGATTGGGCCTCGGAGGTCCTTGGCCAACGTCGGCCCGGTGCGTCCGTCGGCGCGCTGGCTGGCCCTTTCGGTCACCCGATGGGCGATGAAGGCTTCGATATGGACGGGCAAGTCCGCCAGACTCTTCGCACCGCGATCCCGAGCGAACTCTCCGAAGGTGACCAAGACCGGGACTCGGGAATGAACGACTCCCGCCGAGTATCCGTGCTCTGCGATCCACACGACGTATTGCTCGATGGCCGAGGCGATCCATGACGCCTGGATGCGGTCGAGGGTGGACGGCTTGATGAAGTAACGCTCCAACATGGACAACTTCCTCTCTGTGAATGCATAGGAGGAAGCACCATCGCGCCGGCGGCCGCGTTATGTGACCGAAACTGCCACCGACCTCCCGTTCACCGCCGCTTCCGAGATCCCGCCGTCGCTGCGGACACATAACCACGCCGGGAACAGAATCCGGAAAATGTTCCGCGGAACATTTTCCGGAATGACGACGGGGAACACCCCGCCGAAGTAGCCCCAGGCGGCCTCGAACCCCCTGATCACCTCCTCGGTCGTTTGGAGGAACGTCGGCCAGACGAAGTGGTGGCGGCTCGAGACAGCGGTGAAGATCAGCCCCTGGCAGACCCGTCGCTTCTCCCCGTCGGGCACGAGGCCGAGGCGTCCGAAGTCCACCTGGAGTTCTCGGCCCGGTGGCGGGTCCGCGATTCGGACCGTGACGCTGCGTCGTCCCGCCCCGCAGCGCTCGACGGCGAAGCGGGCCAAGGTGCGCGGCGGGACCACCACCCCACGGCGGGCCAGCAGGATCCCGATCTTGGTGACCGTGAGGTCATCTTTCAACCAGCCCTTGATGCGCTCTTCTTCGTCCTCCAGCGTGCGCCACGCCTCGCCGTGACCGTCGGGGCGGTGCGGGCGGACCCGCTCGAGCACCTGGCCGATCAGCTCGTCTCCGAGCTGCTCCTCACCGCCGGAGCGCTCGACGCCGAGCTCCATGGCGGCGGCGATGTAGCGCCTGACCGTCTTTCGATCGATGCCGACCCCCTGCGCGATGGGCCGCTCGCCCTCGCCGCGCAGCCAGCGTCGTAGCGCCTCTTTGACCTGGACCACCGATACCTCCCGAAACGCCATGGGGCCTCCTCGCCAGCGGCTTGAGAGGCCCAGCCGAATGTCTTTCCGGCCGGCGTTGGTGGACCCTCAGGGTGGTCCCATAACTGGCAAAGAGGGTGGTCCCATGTCACTGGCAAAACCAGCGATCAACTGGTCCCATGTGACTGGCAAACGACAGTCAGAGAGTTATATGGCGTAGCTCCACCTCCACCTTGCCCATCCATTTGACCATCTTGTCCGGGAGTCGATGGGCAAAGCGTGCGAAGAATCGCTAATGACATAGTTCGTGCTGATCGTGATGTATCCACCCAGAAAGAGTGGAGGCACATTCGACGGCTGGCGACTCGACGATCCCGACGACCGCACCGGCCAGGGCCTGGGCCTTGTGAGTTCGAGGGAGGTATGAAAATCTACATAGACCGTCCCCTTCGTAGTAGAGTTTCATACGCATGCCTACCGATTCGGCGGCCATCGAGAGGCTCCGGCCCCTCGGAGCGATCTTCCGTGCTCGGGACGCCATCGGGCACGGGATCTCCTGGCGTGACCTCTATCAAGCCCGCGACTCGGGTCTTCTCATCGAGGTGTCCCGCGGGCTCTTCCAGTTGCGAGAGGCGCCCGGGATCGACCAGATCGACTTCGTGGTCGTGTGCGCCCGCGCCCCTCAGGGCATGGTTTGTTTGGGCTCAGCTCTCGCCTATTGGGATCTGAGCGACGAAACCCCGACCCGGGCGGACCTAGCCGTTCCAGCCGGGAGCCATCGCCCACGCATTGACCATCCACCCACACGCGTCCACGTCTTTGGAACGAGCAACTTCGGACTTGGCCGGATCGAGGTGGCGGTGGGCCCCAATCTCGGCTTTCGCATCACTGACCCCGAACGGACTGTCGTCGACTGTTTCCGACAGCGACACCGCCTTGGAGCCGACCTCGCAGTCGCCGGTCTGCGCAGGTACCTTCGCCGTCCGCGCGCCCAACCAGGCCGTGTCCTCGAGATGGCCGACGAACTGAGAGTTCGCACCCCGATCCTCGAAGCGATGCGGGTGCTGCAGGAATGAAGCGACTCGTGACCGGCGAGAAGGTGAGTTCGCTGTCCAAGTTGTCGACCGTCGGTCACGCGCTGATCGTGAGCTTGGTGTAGCGGCCACCGATGAGCTAAGAGATCGAGAGTCCCGGAGCTCACAGCACCATGACCATCTTGCCGATGACCGAACGGTCCGCCAGGCGCTGCAGAGCGGAAGGGAGGTCGGCGAATGGAACCTTCGCCGTGACCGCGTTCTGCAGCCGACCCGACGAGACGAGGTTGGAGAGCTTGGAATGGATGGCATCGAGCTCGTCCCGGCTGTAGCCACCGGCGAAGACGCCGACCAGCGACGTGTTGGTGACGACCAGTTTGTGGGTCTCGATCCGGGGCCAGGCCCCGCTCGCGAATCCGACGGCCAGCAACCGACCGTGACGAGCCAGGGCTGTCGCCGCCTCCTCGGACACGGATCCGCCCGCCGGGTCGTAGACGGCATCCACGCCGCGGCCGTCTGTCATTTGCCGCAGGCGGCCGGCCAGGTCGCCGTCCCGATGGTTGATGGTCTCGTCTGCCCCGAGGCCCCGGCAAAACTCGGCCCGGGTCTCGTCGCTCACGACCGCGATCACCCGGGCCCCCAGGGCCCGGCCGAGCTGCACGGCGGCGATCCCGCTGCCCCCGGCCGCTCCGAGCACGGCGAGCCACTGGCCCGGTTCGAGACGAGCGCGGTCGACCAGACCGATCCACACGGTGAGGTGCGGTATCCAGAAGCCGGCGGCGTCGACGTCGGCCATGGCGACCGGAACGCTGAACGACGATTGTGCGGGGGCCAGGCATTCCTCGGCGAACGAGCCGTTGCCCTCCATGAAGCTGGTGGTCGACATAACTGTCGTCCCGAGGGCCATTTCGACGTCGGGACCCACGGCACTGACGACGCCGGTGACCTCTTGCCCGGGAGTGAAGGCCCCGGACGGCGTGAGCGGGTAGGTGTGACGGCACATGAGCACGTCAGGCAGGCCGATGCCCGCGGCGGTCACCCGGACACGGATCTGGCCCGGGCCGGGCTCAGGGATGGGGACGTCGATGAGGCTCAGAACCTCCGACGGCTCGCCTGGCCGGTCGACTCGCCACGCTCGCATCAGGCCTCCACTCCTTGTCCGACCATGTCCTCGAGACGGACAAGCACGTCATTGTGCCCTCCGAGGGGAACGCGAGCACTGCCACATGGAGTTGAAGCCACCACGGCATAGGCAGAGCAACCCATTGAATTGCCCATCCATCTGCCCAACCATTGAGCCAAATTTGGCCGAACGAAGAAGACGGGCTGGACGGCTGCAACGCCCTGACCTGGCTGGAGTGGACAGCTCAGGACTCCCTGGACGGTCCAACCAGCTCTCTAGGGGTGGCAGAGTCGGCAGGACCCCGAGGTTCTTGAGCATGGATACTGAGGAGGATAGGTAGGGCAATGGAGATCCTGGACGAAGTATGTGAGAAGGGCGTCGTTGAGTGCCGTATCGATCTGACGGTCAACGGAGAGATCGTGCCCGGGATCCACTGGTTGCCGGAGGCAGTCGCCGTCCGGCAGCGGTGGGTGGACCTGCCCCCCAGCCGGTGCTGCGGCCCTGGTAGCGAGCGCTACAGCGGGAGGCCGTTTGCTTTGAGAAGTTCCTCCGTCGCCGTCGCCGAGGAGGGTCTCCGGGCGACCCGGTCGAGAGCCAGGGCACGAGCGGTCGTGGTGTCGTCCATGCGGGCGGCTGCCGCGATCAGGGTCAGATCGATGATGTCCCGCTGCGCGTGGCTGCCACCAACCGCACTGGCGAAACGGCGCGCCTCAGTCAGGAGATCGAAGGCGCGCTCGTAGCGCCCGGCGGAGAACGCACTGAATCCTTCGAGCAGCGTGAGACCCACCTGCTCGGCCACCAATCGGTTGGTGCCCGAGGTGCGCCTGCGATTGCTGGTCAACACCCGGTCGTTGAGGGCGTGCGCTCCGGCCAGGCCGAAGACCATGACGGCGTGCCAGTCATTGAAGATGTAGATGGGGTCACTGAGCACCGACTCCATGTCGGCGGCCAATGGCTGAACGCGATCCTCCAGGTCGTGTGCGAAGAGCGAGAGGCGCCACAGCAGGGCGGCGGCGTCGATCAGGTCGAGCCATTCGGTTGAGCGCGCACTTCGAATCGGCCCGTCGTAGAGCGAGAGAGCTTCGTCGATCTCTCCCAATTCGAGGTGGTACAACGCGTAATGCCACCAGTTGTGGATGGCGAAGAAGCTCGACGACCAATACCGCGACGAGGCATCCAAGAAGGCGACCCCCTCGGGTTGTCTTCCCTGCATCTCGAAGACGTGGGCTAGTGCGTGGCTGGCCCACGTGTCGCGGGGATCCTTCTGGAGTGCCGCCCTGGCCCGGATCTCGGCTTGTTGGTAGTCGCCGGTCTCTTCCAAGCCGAAGGCGTACATGCCCTGGAGGTACCCCCACCCCGGTCTTTCCGGAGGCCACGCGCCCAGCACTCTGGCCACGACACCCAAGATGTCGTTGCTCTGCCCGAGGAAGAAGTAAAGGTCTTGCGCGATCTTCAGGGCCAGGAGGTCGCGCGAGTCGCGCAGCAGGGCACGCTCGAGGCAATGCGTGGCATCGTCCCACTGGCCTGAGGCCCACGAATGTGCGGCCCGCAGGTGGAGCACCTCACGCTCCCCGATGTCAGCCAGGCCCTCGATGTCTTCGAGGACTTTGCGGGCATTCGACGCACCGTCCGCGGACATGGCGTAGAGGTGCAGGTAGGCACGCAGGATATGTCCGAGCACCAGGTCATCGTCGGCGGCGACGGCCGCGTTTGCTGCGCTGACGGGGTCACCACTGAGCGAGACCAGGCCTTCTACGGCAGCGTTGAACAGCGGGACGCCGTGCTGGTTCCCGCCTTGGAGTGCTGCGCCCCACAGGTCTGTTCTCACTTCACCCATTTTGGACGTCCTCTCAGCGCCGAGACGACTGAGTATAGTTATTGTTGACTAACTCTGTCGGATTTAAAGGATACGCCATCGAGGGTTGTGCGCAGGCCCTCCGGCGTCTGATCAAAGCCAAGGAAGCCATCGCCGTGCCCGAGTGGGGTTTCGAAACCCGCCAGGTCCACGCCGGTGCCGTACCGGACCCCACGACCGGTGCGCGAGCGGTCCCGATCTACCGGACCACGAGCTACACCTTCCGCGACACGTCACACGCGGCCGCGCTCTTCGGCTCGAGGAGCTGGGCAACATCGACACGCTGGCTCAAAAGGAGAAACTCGTTCGACGACTACCCGGTAATGCAGCCCTCTCGGTCATCGAATCTGCCTCCGGACATGACGGGTTCCTGCTGGAGAGCGAGCAGGTGGGTCGTATCGTCACGTCGTCCCTCGCCTAGTTCGCGCCGCTCCCGAAGCGCCTGCTCCGATGTTGCCGCTCGACTCGGTGGAAGTGTCGATCTCGAGTGCGAGGGGGTAGGACCCCGCGGACTGCAGAGCGACGGCCGTCGAGGACTCCGCTACCCTCGCTGCCGATGCGCGATGGACCGTGACGCGCTCGCCGCCATGCCTGAGGCGGGACCTGTCCCGGGGACGGAGACGACGACCGCCGTCAAGGGCGGCAGCTCGTTTCGCGCTCTGCGGTCCTGGTCCTTCCGTCTCTACTTCGGGGGCCAGGTCGTCTCGGCCAGCGGCACCTTCTTGCAGCAGACGGCCATCGGCTGGCTCGTCCTCGAGCTCACCGGTTCGCCCCGTGATCTCGGGCTGGTCCTGGCGGCCGGGGGAATCCCGTCGTTGCTGTTCGGCCCCTGGGGCGGGGCGGTGGCCGACCGGGTGGACCTGCGCAAGCTCCTGCTCGTCACCCAGATGCTCTATTGCCTCCTCGCTGCCCTGTTGTGGGCGATGGCCGCAGCGGGCCAGGTCAGCGTGGCGGCGTTGGTGGCCATCGGTGTGGCCGGGGGGATCGTCCAGATCGCCGACTCGCCCGCCCGCCAGGCCCTCGTCAGCCGCCTGGTGCCACCCGAGGACCTGGCCAGCGCGGTCAGCCTCAACGGGGTGGTGGTCAACAGCGCCCGGGTGGTCGGTCCCGCCCTGGCCGGCGTGCTGATCGTGACGGTGGGCACGACGGTGTGCTTCGGGCTCAACGCGTTGTCCTACCTGGCCGTGATCGCCGCCCTGCTCGTCATCCGGCCCCGCAAGGCGGGTGGACCCTCTCCGGCCGGACGCCAAGGCGTCAAGGAAGGGCTGCGCTACGCGGCCGGCCGCCAGCAACTCTGGCTCCCTCTTCTCATGATGTCGTTGGTCGGGCTCTTCGCCTTCAACTTCGCCGTGGTCCTGCCCGTGTTCGCCAAGGACACGTTCCACGGCACGGGCGGCACGTACGGGCTGCTCACCACCATGCTCAGCATCGGGGCCATCGCGGGCTCACTGGCGGTGGGCCTCGTCCACCACCCGAGGCGCAAATACCTGCTCTTGGCCGCCCTGGGGTTCGGAGCCACCTCGGCCGCCACTGCCGTCGCCCCCAACGTCGCCGTGGCCTGCGTCACCCTGCTCGTCATGGGCGCGGCGGCCTTCTGCTTCGTCACTTTGTGTTCGACCGCCCTCCAACTGCACAGCTCGAGCGCGTATCGGGGCCGGATCATGGCGCTGTGGGTCTTCGTCTACTTGGGGACGACACCCATCGGCAGCATCGTGACCGGCTGGATCATCTCGGCCAGCGGCCCGAGGGTGGCGCTCCTGGTTGGCTCGGGGGCTTGCCTGGCCGCGGCCGCGCTGGCTTCCTTCGTCCGCACGCCCCCCATCCACGGCACGCTCACGGACCTTGGCCAGTGACTCTCGAGCGACGACCCGACCTTTTCGGAGCCGGAAGGGTCGGCCGATGACTCTGTCGGGGGACCACAACCCGAGATCCCAGGTACTCGTCGTAGGGGGATCGCTCGTGGGGCTCTCAAGCGCGGTCTCACTGGCCCAGCGGGGACAGTCAGTGACCGTTCTCGAAAGAACGCCTCACACCGAGTACGAGGGCGGCGGCGGGCTCGGTGTGGACGTCGCCCTGCTCACGGACGTCACCGGACTGACGGGGAGCCCCCCTGTCTGCCAGGGCATCGACCGGGCGACGACGGCGTGGTCGTTGCTCGCACGCTGGCTCGAGACCAATGCGCGGGCCGTCCCGGGTGTGGAGGTACGGCGGGGCGCTGAGGTCGTCGAGGTGGGGGATGGCTGGGTCCGCACCGCGGACGGACACCGCCTGGACGCGGACCTGGTGATCGGAGCAGACGGTGCCCGCAGCACCACTCGCCGCTGGGTGTCACCCGAACAGCCTGATGCCGTCTACGCCGGCGTTCTGTTGTGGCGAGCCATGGTCGAGGAGAGCGATCTGCCCAGCGCCGCGCCGAGGTTGTCTGCGCACGAGCCGTCCCGGGAGTACTACTCAGGTTCCTATCGTTTGGTCACGTACCCGGTGCCCGGTTCCGATGGCTCCGCCGAACCGGGTCGTCGTCGGCTCAACATGGTGTGGTACGACCCCGCCCGCACCGATCTGCTCGCGGACCACGGCCTCCTCGAGGGCACCACGATCCACGGTTCGCTGCTGGCCGAAGACGTACCGCGACCTCTCCGAGAGGAGCTGCAGGCCATGGCGACGCAGCGTTGGCCCACTCCTTGGCGAGAGGCACTGGGCATTGCTGTGGAACGTGGCCTGATCTTTGGCACGCCGGTTGTCCATTTCTGGCCCAATCGGCTGACGTGTGGGCGGGTCGCCCTAGCGGGAGACGCGGGCCATGCCGCCTCGCCCATGGTGGGCGGCGGATTCCGTCAGGGCCTCTTCGACGTCGCAGCCCTGTCGGCCAACATCGAGGTCGGTCGTGACCCGAACGCGACGGACCTCCTTCGAGCGTATGAACAGCGGCGACTTGCCGCAGCTCGAGCGCATGTCGAGCACAGCCAGGTCGCGACCCAGCACTACCTGGAGCGTCAAGGGCTTCATTGACTTCGCGACCACGCGACCACGCGACCACGCGACTACGCGATCGCAAGGCGCATCACACGAAACCGAGAGCTCCTCGGGACCACGCGTCACGTAACCTTCGGACCGACAGGCCGGTCAGACTGCTCGCCCTGATGTCACCTTCAGGCCGTCGAGGAGGATGCCGACGAGGCGCCGGGTCTGTTCCGGCGGCACGCCGGCGCTGGTGCAGATCGGGCTCAACAGCTGCGTGAGGTCGGATCCGCTCACATCGTCGCGCACGACGCCGGCGTCCTTGGCCCGGTCGATCACGAGGTCAAAGGACGAATTGATCTGTTCCCGAGCGCGGGATTTCAGGTCGGGGTTCTTCTCGAACGCCTGCTGAAGCTCGCTGAGCAGCGCCTGCTTGGTTCGCGCGTACCGCATGAAGGCGTCGAAGAAGGCGACGACGGCGTCCCAGGGATCGAGCTCGACCACCACTCGGTGCGCCGCATCCGCCAGTTCCTGTACGTCCGTTTCGTACACCGCTTCGACGATGTCGAAGCGATTGGGGAAGTGGCGGTACAAGGTTCCGACGCCGACACCCGCCTGCTTGGCGATCGCCTCCATGGACGCACCGGAGCCTTGCTCCGTGAAGATCTGACGCGCCGCCGCGACCAACCGCTCGCGGTTGCGCCGGGCGTCGGCACGCAGGGGGCGTTCGATGTCGGGGCTGTCGGCTGGGATCGGCCCGACTGTGGTGGAAGAGGCCTGCTTCGTGGTCATGTCAAGAAACTCGATTTTCGGTGTTGCTAAACGGAGGAACCCTCCGTATAATAAACGGAGGAAGCATCCGCTTCCACCAGAATAGCGGCGGAAAGGTCGTAGTCAATGCCCAACGCAACCCTTAGCCGTCCGCGCCCACGTTTCAGTGGCCTCGGGCCTGCGACTCCCGAAATGGCAGGTCAGGGCGGTGTGAGCCGTCCCGCCCGTCGCACCCTGCTCCTGGCCGTCATCCTCACGGCTCAGCTGATGGTCGTGCTCGACACCACGATCGTCAATGTCGCCCTCCCGCACATCCAGCAGAATCTCGGGTTCTCGACGAGCACGTTGTCGTGGGTGCTCAACGCCTACATCCTCACCTTCGGCGGATTCCTGCTCCTCGGGGCCCGGGCAGGTGACCTCT
Organism: uncultured Acidimicrobiaceae bacterium; assembly: GCA_963807775.1. Lineage (GTDB taxonomy): Bacteria > Actinomycetota > Acidimicrobiia > Acidimicrobiales > RAAP-2 > Bog-473. The sequence continues at coordinate 245,721 of CAWECY010000004.1, forward strand.
TCGGTCGCCGCCGGATCTTCCTCCTCGGCATCGCCGTTTTCACGATCAGCTCCCTCCTCGGCGGGCTGGCGCCCACGGCCTGGGCGCTCCTGCTCGCACGGGCGGTACAAGGCGCTGGCGCGGCCTTGGCCGCGCCCTCGGCGCTCTCGCTCCTGACGACCGCCTTCGCGGAGGGTCAAGAACGCGTGCGCGCCATCGGCCTCTATACGACGGTCTCCGCCGCCGGGGGTGCGATGGGTCTCGTCGCCGGCGGGCTTCTCACCCAGCTTGCGTCCTGGCGTTGGGTCATGTTCGTCAACGTCCCGATCGGCGCCGCCGTCTGGCTCCTGGGCCGCAGGACGCTCCCTGAGACGGAACAACGCCATGGGCACTTCGACCTGGCCGGCGCGCTCACCTGCACGCTCGGTGTGGGCGGTATCGTCCTCGGTCTCGTCGAGGCCGGCTCGCAGGGCTGGTCCGCCCGGCTGCCCATCGCCTCCCTCGCCGGTGGCATCGTGCTGCTGGCCACGTTCGTCCACGTCGAGCACCGCGCCGAGGAGCCGATCCTCCCGCTCCGCCTCCTCACGAACCGCACGCGGAGCTCGGCCAACGCGGCGCGCGCTCTCCTCTATGCCGGGTTCTACGGGCTCTTCTACTTCATGGCCCAGTTCCTCCAGGACGCGCAGGGCTACTCACCGTTGCGGGCCGGGGCCGCTTTCCTGCCCATGCCTGCTTCGGTCTTTCTCTTCTCCCAGCTGACCAGCCGCGTGCTCATGCGCCGACTACCCGAGAAGGTCGTCATGGTGATGGGAACCTCCATCGCCACCATCGGGCTGCTCCTGGCTACCCGTGTCGGCGTGAGCACGAGCTACCTCCAGATCGTCCCGTGCCTCGTGCTCATCGGTGCAGGCAGCAGCATGACATTCGTGTCGTTGACCAACGCGTCGCTGCACGAGGTCGAGCCTGAGATCGCAGGCGCGGCGTCGGGGCTGGTGAACGTGTCGCAGCAACTCGGCGCGGCCGTCGGCCTGGCGGTCCTGGTCACCGCCTTCAATGCGCTGGCCGGCAAGGCACAGCTCACGACTGGTGCCAGGGCGAGCGCCATCGTGCACCCCCTCGACGCCATCTTCGGTGTGGCAGCCCTCTTCACCCTGGGCTCGCTCGCTACGGTGCTGGCCGGCGTCCGGACACCAAGGGTGGTCCTCGACCCGGGCGACGACCTCGGTCTTGACGGGTGCATCGAGGGGAGTGGGGCGCTCGTACTCGAGCCGGTCGAGCTGTAGCTGGTTCGCCACCGCCTCCTCCCGAGGCGAGGGGGAGCTGGCAGCTCGACCGGAGGAATTGATGTGGACCGGGCCCGTGTGCCGGTCCGAATATGAGCGCTTTCTGCGACGGACGAGCCTGCGTAAGCTCTCCTCCGGTAGCTACCCGTCTTCGTGAAAGGGGCTCGTACGTCGACCAACACGCCGCCGCCGCAGGGTTCAATCGCTGCTCTCAACGGAGTCCTGAGTGAGGTCATCGACGTGGTGCAGGAGGTGAAGCAGGCGTACCGAAAGGTCCCACAGAACCATGAGATACACGGGGAACTCGATCGGCTCCTTGAGGACCTGAAGAACTGGGCGAGCGTCTTGATGGAAGAAGACGAACAGCTCGGCGCGTCGCCCCTTGGGAGCGTACCGACCGCTGCCGGCCGAACACCACCGAACCTCTGGTCGGGCAGCCCCACAGACGAAGAGGTCCGGCAGACTATCCGTGGTCATCTCGACCAACTTTCGATTCACCTGGGGGCCGCTCAAGGAGAACAAGACGATGAGGGCGCACGGGTCCTCCTGGGGAATATCCAAGAAGAGCTGAAGAGCCATCTGCGGGTATTGAGCGATCTTTGAGCTCTGATCACTCACCGGGAGCAGGCAGCCCAGGGGACGAGGGTACAAAGGAGCCTCGCCCGCGGCGGCGTCGCTGCTAGGCGCGCAGTCGCTTTTCGAACGCTCGCCGGTCGAAGAGCACCCCCGAATCGATCGGGCTTCCGTTCAACCACGCCGCCGGCGTCCCTTGCGGGTCCTCTGCTTGGTAGAGCGCCTCTTGTCGCAGCACCCATTTCTCGTATCGGGCCTCTTGCACACCAGAGACGAAGTCAGAGCCGGTCAGTCCTACCTTTTTGCCGAGACGCAGAAGGTCCTCGGGCGTGAAACCCCCGGCCCCTTCCGGCGGCTGTGCGGCAAAGAGCGCGTGGCGGAGCTCGTCAAAGTGACCCACCTCTGCGGCGAGGGCGAGCGCGTTATCCGCCCTCACGGACTCTGGGCCCAAGAAGCAACGCATGCGATACTCGACGGCGAGTTGACCCGCACCCAGAGCGGCCGTGACGAGAGGCCCGTTGAGCTCCTCGAACTGTCGACAATAAGGGCACTGTGGATCCTCGAAGAGAACCATGCCCGTCCTCGCACCGGCCTTGCCGACGAGCACTCCGCCTTCGGGGGTGTGCCTGGAGGGCGTGACCACCGGATCAGTCGTGTTCATTGTCGACTCCACCTCATTGAGGGCCGGGGTGGTCAGTTGTCTCGAGGCTCTACAGTCGGAACCGGGTTACCGTTGGCCTTCAGACTCACCTCTACGTTGCCACGAGTTGCATTGGAGTAGGGGCACACCTCGTGTGCTGCCGCCACAATCGAAATAGCGCTGCTCGGGATCGCTGATTCCCGGAAGCGAGACATCGAGTCCTACGGCCACATTGAATCCGCGGTTCTCGGTGGTGATCAGGCTGACTTCTGAATCAATCGAAACTGCCCCGAGATCAACTTTTTCTCGACGTCCTACGACGCCGAGCGCTCCTTCGAAGCACGCGGCGTAGCCCACGGCGAAGAGCTGCTCGGGGTTCGTGCCTCCACCGTCGCCTCCCATCTCAACGGGGGTGCGTAGATGGACATCCAACATCCCGTCGCTGGTCACACCGTGACCCTGGTCCCGGCCGCCCACCACATGGGCCCGGGCCGTGTAGAGCGATTTGGCCATCTCCGGCTCCTCTCGGGTATCTCGTGGTCGACGCTATCGGCTCGCATCCCCCGACCATCCGGTGCCCAGGTTCTGAAGCGCTGGCGTCAGATCGCGGCGGACGCCGGGTCTCTCTGGACCTCTGTGACCGCCCCCCTTAAGGTGCGTCCGGCCACGGTTCCCCTGACCAACCGGACCTTCGGGTACGGCTTGTCGGGACGGCTCTCAGCTGAGTGTTGGCATCCAACAAAGGGGCGTTCACCCATGGGCACTTTCCTCACCGAAGTCCGACAAACCTTGGTACCCAGCCGGACGGAACCGTTCGGTCCGCTCCCGCCACTGTTGGTGGCGATGACGGTCGTCACTGGTCTCGTCGATGCGTTCAGCTATCTGGTTCTGGGTCATGTGTTCGTTGCGAAGATGACGGGCAACGTCGTGTTCTTGGGGTTTGCCGTCGCCGGCGCGCATGGCTTCTCAATCCCCGCCTCGCTCGTCGCTCTGGTGTCCTTCGGAATCGGGTCGGTAGTCGGCGGCAGGATCGTCGGGAGGTACGGCCATCACCGAGGGCGTCACCTCGCGAGCGCCATGGCTGCCGAGTCCGTCTTCCTGGCCATTTCGGTTGTGCTCGCACTCTGGAGCACCAACGCACCCCAGCACGCTTTCCGGTATGCGCTCATCGTTGTTCTCAGTCTCGCCACCGGTGTCCAAAATGCCAGTATTCGCAAGCTGGCCGTACCTGACCTGACCACCACGGTGCTGACCATGACAGTCACCGGAATCGGCGCGGACAGTGTTCTCGGCGGGGGCAAGGGTTCCAAGTCGGGCCGACGCCTCATTGCCATCGCTGCGATGTTCGTCGGAGCACTGCTGGGCGCCCTCCTGGTCCTTCACGTGCGAATTGTCGTCCCCCTTGCCATTGCCCTTGCCATCATGGTGCTTGTCGCTCTGGCGAGTTACGGAGCCGGGAAGACCGACCCACCATGGACTCGGGTCGAGGATTAGGTGTTCCCCGGCAGACTTGGAGCACTAACAACAATCGAAGCCGACTCGTCAGAACGGTCCGGAAAGCTCGCCCAGGGCGTCGGTGAGACGGAGGTTCTCCGCATAATCGACCGGGCAGGTGATCACCGACACCGTGTCGGCGGCGAGGGCCTCTCTGAGCATCGGGAGAAGATCACCGGCGGCGCCCACCCGGTAGCCCCGGGCCCCGAAGCTCTCGGCGTAGGCCACGAAGTCGGGGTTGGAGAATCCGACTTCCACGTGGTGACCGAGCGCCAGGTCCATCTTCCAGCCGATCAGGCCGTAGGCGTCGTCCACCCAGATCAACACGGCCAAGGGGATGCGCTCCCTCAGGGCCGTTTCGATCTCCTGGGAGTTCATGAGAAAGGCCCCGTCTCCGACGGCCGCCAGCACCTTGCGGTCGGGCGCGGCCAGCTTGGCGCCGATGGCGCCGGGCAGGGCGAAGGCCATCGTCGACAGCCCGTTGGAGATCAGGCAGGTGTTCGGCTCGAAGGTGGGGTAGAGGCGGGCCATCCACATCTTCACGGCACCGGTGTCGGCCAGGACGATGTCGGAACGGCCGAGGGCGGCTCGGGTGTCGGCGACGATTCGCTGAGGCTTGAGCGGATAGCTGTCGTCGGCTGCCCCTTGAGCCAATTCGTCGGCCAGGAGCCGTCGAATCTTCTCTCCTCGCGTCCCCTGGGCGAAGCGGCGCGTGGTCGCCTGACCCAGGGCGGTCAGCGTGCTCCCGATATCGGCCTGGATCCCCACCTCGACGTCGTAATGGGCGTCCACTTCGGCCGGGACGCGGCTCAGGTGGATGATCTGCTTGTCCCCGGCGGGGTTGATCCGGACGGGGTCGAACTCCTGCAGCTCGTAGCCGACGCTGACGATCACGTCTGCATCGTCGAACCCGAAGTTGACGTAATCGTGGCTCATGAACCCGACGGCACCGAGGGAGTATGCGTGATCGTCGGCGAACACGCCCTTACCGTGAAACGTTGTCGCCACCGGCAGACCCAGCAGCTCCGAGAATCGGAGTAGGGCGTCGGCCGCCCCCGATCGGGCGGCTCCGTGCCCGGCCAAGATGATGGGTCGCTGGCTCGCGTCGAGCACCGCGGCCGCCCGTGCAATCTGCGACGGCGATGGTTCGTCGGGTCGGGGCGTGTTGACGTCGAGCGGGACCAGTTGATCGGGGACGAAGACGGACTCAAGGTCCTCGGGCACGGCGAGATAGACGGACCCCGGCCGCTCGGTCTGGGCGAGCTTGAACGCTTTGCGGATCATCTCGGGGATGGAGCCGGGCGTGAGGATCAGATCGGACCACTTCGTCACCGGCGAGAACATGGCCACCAGGTCGACGCTCTGGTGGGATTCCTTGTAGATCCGGTTCAGTCCCACCTGGGCCGAGAGCGCCAGCACGGGCGTGCTGTTGGTGTAGGCGTCGGCCGTTCCCAGGAGCAGGTTGATGGCGCCGGGCCCGAGCGTGGCCGTGCAGACTCCGGCTTTGCCGGTGAGTCGGCCGTGGATCTCGGCCATGAACGACGCCGCTTGCTCGTGGCGGACCAAGACGTAGCGAATGGTGGACCGGGACAGCGCATCGGTGAGATAGATGTTCTCTTCCCCGGGGATGCCGAACACACATGTGACACCCTCGTGCTCGAGGCATTGAACGAGGAGATCAGCGGCACGTCGTGGTCCGTCAGCCACGGCACGGAGCGTACTGAATCTCGGGAGAGTCGCAAACCGGCGATATGCGAGGCTGATCAGTGAGCCATTTGCTGGCGCCCGAGCTTGACGATGAAGGGCCAGATCCTGGACGCGAAGACGTTGCCACCCTTGAAGGTGAAGTGGATGCCGTCGGCCAGGCGCACCTGCTGGCCGTCCATGTACTCCTCGTAATGCCCGCCCTGGCAGGCCATGGCGTTGAAATTGAGGAGGGATGCGCGCGGCGTCGTCGCGACAACGTGGCGGACGATGCCGTTGTAGATCGCCAAGCGGGCCGCCGAGTCCTCGGGCCACGGCTGGCCGTCGGGTTGCTCGCCGGTGTCGTAGCAGGGCGCCGTCATCAGGACGACCTTGGCACCACCCGAGCCGGCCACCTGGACCGCGTACCTGAGTTGGTGCTGGACGTAGGCGGCATAGGTGGGGTTCTCGATGTTGGTCCACCGCCCGTCGTAGGTGCGGTTCGAGACCTCCCAGCGACCGGCCAGGATCATCACCACGTTCGGGTGGTCCTTGGCGATGTCCGCCTTCCACAGCGCCGGCCACTGCGATTGCGGCGGTGCCCCCTGGCACTGTGCGGCCATGGGCGCGTCCACACCCTTTTCCTGATACTCGGCGCCGTCCGTGACCCCGCATCCCAAGATCCCGCCGTTGAACGGGTCGATGCCGTAGTCCCGTGCGTATTCGTTCAGACCGATATCGAGGGTCAGTGCCGTCGAATCGCCCACCACCAGCGCCCTTACCGGCGGCGAGGTGCCGAGTGCGGAGGCAGGGGGAGGCGGTGCCTTCGCCGCCACGGCGGGAACCGACGTTGCCGCCACCAGAGCGGCCGCGGTACCCAACACGGCCACGGGGGTGATCGCCCACGAGCGCCAGCCGGTCAAGAGGGTGCCCTGCCGGATGGGTCGCTCAATCGCGTAGAAGGACCCCGTGGCTACCACCAGGGTGACGGCGACGCGCACGGCGAACAGCGAGTAGCCGGACAGGCCGGTTCGGGCGTGGTCGATGTAGATGAACAGCGGGAAGTGCCAGAGGTACATGCCGTAGGAGATGCGACCGACGTAGCGCAATGGCGCAACCGAGAGGCATCGGGCCAGCGCGGAGCGCTGCGAGCACACCACGCTGAACAGGACCGCTGTTGTGGAGAGGGCCGCCGACAAGAAGCCCCCGCGGTACGCCAACGCATCGTTGTAGGAGACGACCGTCCACAGCAAGGCACTGGTGGCGACGCCGGCGAGTCCGATTACGAGTACAGCGGTCCGCCCGCCTGCTGTCCGTACGGCCCATGCGGGATCGCCGCCGAGTCCGCCATGGAGCGTATCGGTGTCGACCAGCTGATCCCCTCTCCGGCGGCGACGATCTGCCCAGAGCGAGAGAGACACCGCCAGCGCGGCGCCGACGAGCAGAGACTGCGCGCGTGTATCCGTCCCGTAATAGAGGCGGTTGACGTTGCCTGGGGAGTAGAGCGCGGCCATCTCGATCGACGAGGCCAGGGCGCCCACGATGCACACCACGAGCAATATCCGCCGGCTCTTCCAGAGCTTGAACAGGCCTAGCACGACGAGTGGCCATACCAAATAGAACTGCTCCTCGACCGCCAGTGACCAGGTGTGCGTCAGCGGGGACGTCAGCGCGGTCTGGTTGAAGTAGTTCGAGCCGGCGATGATGAAGTGCCAATTGGCGTAGTAGAAGAGCGCTGAGAACGCGTCGCCACGGAGCGTTGGGTACGTGCCGGCCGGGACGGCAAACGCGGCGAAGAGGCACACGCCGAGCAGCATCGCCAACAGAGCCGGTAGGAGCCGACGGGCCCGTCGGGCCCAGAAACGGCCGAGGCGGATGGTCGAGGTCCGCTGCCATTCGGAGATGAGCAGCGACGTGATGAGGAAACCCGACAGGGCGAAGAACGTGTCGAGGGAGTAGAAGCCACCCGATGTCAGAAAGACGCCGCCGTGGTAGCCCATGATGACGATGATGGCGACGCCGCGGATCCCGTCGAGGGCGGGGATATACGAGAGGTTCGGGCCCTGACGAGGCGCGTCCGGATCAACCGAACCGGCCAGAGCCTCCGGCCGCATCGTTAGGACTCCGACAGCTGCGGTGAGGCGGGCCCCGTCATCGGTTCACGTGGCCCGAGGCGCAGGACACGCCGGTCTGTCATGGGGCGCTCACTGTTCAAGGTTGTACTGCCGGCGGCGCCTGGTCCAACGGCGACCGACCAGGGCGACGATAGCGTACGGTTTCCACTCATCCCGCATGGAGAGGACCAATGCCCCCGGAACGAGCGAATGCGATGGACCACGTGGTGCTCGTCCTCTTCGAGAACCGATCGTTCGACAATCTGCTCGGACGCCTCTACGCACCCGGGGAGGTCGAGTCGTTCGAGGGAGTGGTAGGCAAGGACCTCAGCAACCCGGTGCCGGACTGGGCCGAGCATGGCGCGGCGGGAGGCATCGTGCCGTACGGCGTCTCCGTTGGGATGGACGTGCCGGACCCCGACCCCGGCGAGGAGTATCCCCATACCAACACCCAGCTCTTCAACATCCTCGACGACGCCAATCGCTGGAAGGACGCCACCGAGATGGTGGCTCCCTACAACGCACCGCCGGACGGCCGGCAGCCGACCATGGACGGGTTCGTCACCGACTACATCAGCTTCCTCACCGTGGAGCTCGGCCGGCAGCCCACCTACGAGGAGTACAGCCAGATCATGACCGGGTACACGCCCGAGCAGGTACCGGTCATCAGCGCGCTGGCACGGGGCTTCGGCGTGTTCGACCACTGGTTCAGTGAGGTCCCCTCACAGACGCTGCCCAACCGCTCGTTCTGGACCTCGGCCACATCCTCCGGCTTCGTGGTGAACCGGCCGGTGACCAACTTCATGCGCCATCACAACGCGGAAACGATCTTCGACCGCCTGGAGCGCTGCGGCAGGACCTGGAAGGTCTACGTGTTGGAGCCCGGGCCCCTCTCCTTCACCGGTTTTATCCATATGCCCCGCCTGCGCGACCGCTTCGCCACTCGTTTCGTCCCTTTCGCCGAGTTCGAACGGGACGCCGCCGAGGGCTCCCTGCCCGACTTCTCGCTCATCGAACCCAACCTCATGGCTGGCCACGGCGACTACCACCCCGCATTCGGGCGCGCCCTGATTCCGGGCCTCGATGTCATGATGGACGCACCGTCGTCGATCCTCGCCGGGGAGGACTTCCTGGCCCGGATCTATCGGTCGCTGAGGTCGGCGGCCTCACCGACCGGGTCGAACGCGTTCAACACGCTGCTCTTCGTCGGTTTCGACGAGCCGGGGGGCACCTATGACCACGTCCCCCCTGGACCGGTACCACCGCCCGACCCGGGTGCCCCGCCCGGTCAGCTCGGGTTCGCCTTCGACCGCTCCGGCTATCGCGTGCCCGCCGTCGTCGTCTCGCCCTGGGTCCCTGCGGGGACCGTCTGCACGGACGAATATCGCCACACCTCCCTACTGACGACCCTGCGGGAGGTGTGGAACCTCGGCGAGCCGTTCACCGCCCGGGATGCGGCCGCGCCGAGCTTCGAGAAGGTGCTCAGCCTGGTGGCGCCGCGGCCACCCGAGACCTGGCCCGACCTCCACCCGCTGCCGGTCTCCGTCTTCCAGGCGGAACACGTGGAGGCCATGCAGGCCTTGGGCACGCTCGGTCGGCACCTTTGCCACGGCCTTTACGAGCACGCCCGCCACGACAAGGACTTCCCCGATCCCCCCCACTCCGACCCCAAGCTGTCACCTGCCTTGGCTATCGACTTCGCCATGCACCTGGGGTCACGGCTATTCCCACGGCTCTGCCGAGCACGTCCAGCGTCCTGAGAAGACCGCGTTCCGCGAGATGTTGATCCCGGGCTCTCAATTGTTGTTTCGGCGCGGTTGTGTTCGGCGACCACCGCGGCTCCGCAGACAGGTTCGATGACCCGCTGCGATTGTGCCTCGGCTGTTCCGCCTCCTGTACCGTGCGTCATGCACATCACGCCGTCTCCTTGGCGTATCCCACCATCGTGAGCGAACCGGTAGCACGCGTCGTCCCGCTGCTGGACGATGACAACCGCGAGTTCTGGACATCCGGCGCCGTGGGCGAATTGCGGCTACCCCATTGCGCCGACTGCGACCGCTTTGTCTTCCCGCCGTCGCGCACCTGCCCGGATTGCGCCGGATCCGCCGCCTACGCGCCGCTGAGCGGGCGTGGCCACGTCTTCACCTACACGGTCAACCACCACCGCTACCATCCCGAGGTTCCGGTGCCCTACGTGATCGCCATCGTCGAGCTGGTCGAGCAGGAAGGCCTCCGCTTCACCACCAACATCGTGAACTGCCCGGTTGAGTCCGTCGTCGTCGGCCTGCCCGTCCGGGTCGTCTTCGAGGCGCAAGGCGAGGTCTACGTACCGCTGTTCGAGCCCGACGCCGAGGTGAACACATGAGTGCGCCACAGCCCGCCCGCGGAGCCGTGATCTCGGGTCTCGGCATTTCGAGGATCGGCCGCAAACTGGGGGTACCCGATGCCAACCTGACACTCGAAGCGGCTCGTGAGGCCATTGCCGATGCCGGCCTCGATCCGTCGGATATCGACGGAATCGCCAGTCTTGGCGACACGCCGCCCGTCGTCACGGCGGCGCGGCTCGACATTTCTCCGGAGTGGGTCGACGAGGGAATGGGACGCTATGGCCTCCTCACGCCGGTCGTGCACGCCTGTGAGGCGGTCATGTCCGGTCGCGCCCGTCACGTCCTCGTGTACCGCACCGTCCAGATGCTCGGAGGCCAGGCCGGAGGGGGCGAAGGGGAAGGGGTCGACCCGGGGCGGATGCCTCCGTCCATGCGTGACCTGCCCCGACTGCTCACGATGCACGCGTATTCGGCCGCCAATTGGTTGGCCATGCATCTGCGCCGCCACATGTATCTGTACGGCACGACACGCGAACAGGTGGGCTGGTTGGCTATCAACAGCAGGCGCAACGCCGGTCTCAATCCCAGAGCGGCCTATCGGGACCCCATCACGATGGAGGACTATCTCTCGGCCCGCATGATCTCCGAACCGTTCGGGCTCCTCGACTGTGACGTTCCCGTCGACGGCTCCATCGCCGTCGTGGTCTCGGGTGCCGCGTACGCCGACGCCTGCGATGCCCCCGTCCACGTGAACGCCGTGGGTGGCTCGGAAGGCTCAGGCGGATGGGACCAGCGTCCCGACTATCCCAAGATGGCCTCCACGGACGCGGCGAGCGAGCTCTGGGGGGCGACGGATCTCCGTCCGGGCGACGTGGACGTCGCCGAGCTCTACGACGGCTTCACCTTCTTGACCATGGCGTGGCTCGAGGCCCTGGGCTTCTGCGGCCAAGGCGAGGCCGGCGGCTTCCTCGAGGGCGCCACCCGCATTGCTCTGGATGGCCAGCTGCCGCTCAACACCTACGGCGGACAGCTCTCGGCCGGCCGGATGCACGGCTACTGGGTCCTGCACGAGGCGTGCGTCCAGTTGCGGGGCCAGGCTGGGCCCCGCCAGGTACCGGGACGACACGAGGTGGCTGTCGTGTCCAATGGCGGTGGGCCCATTGCCGGGTGCTTGCTGCTGACTCGCTAGAGGTCTTTGGCTTTGGCCCTTCTGGCCCGGTCGTCACAACGAGCGCGCCAGGATGTCCTCCACCGATTCACCCGCGGCCTGCGCGGCCTGCTCCATCCGCTTGTAACTCGACGGGCTCATCAAGTCATGCAGCGTCATCTGCGGCGCTCCTCCGAACAGCCGGATGAAAGTGGCCTGGCGAGCCGCCCGTTCGACCATGCGGGCCACGTGGAACGCCTCTTCGAACGTCTTGCCGACGCAGACTGCTCCATGCGAGGGCAGCAACGCCGCCTTGGAACGGGTGCCCAGCGCCTCGACCGCCTCTCGTGCACACTCCTCTGTGGCGACCCCACCGGATGGGGCGCACTTGATCGGTCCGAGTCCGGCCACGAGGTACGTCTCGGACGTGTAGGTCGGGATATCCCAGCGCATGACGGAGAAGATCTGGGACCACTCGCCGTGGCTGTGGACGATTGCATTGACGTCCGGTCGAGCGTCGTAGATGCCGACGTGGGTCCGCAGCTCGACCGTCGGCTGCATGCCGTTGTCGAACACCACCTTGCCCTCGCGGTCGACGACCACGACGTCGTCCTCACCGATCCGACTCCAGTTGGCGAAAGGGCGGTCCGGATGCGGTCGGGGCAGGATGTAGATGTTGCCGCTTTCGGGGTCTCGCAAGCTGGTGTCGCCAGCATCGAGACCTGATGTCAGTTCGAGGTCCCAGAACGTCTTTGCGGATAGCGCAACCTCGGCGATCAATTCGGCCTTGATGGCTAGTTGCTCCTGAGCTTCCGGCATGGCGGTGTTCCTCCCTTCTTTCCGACGATGGTCACTTCGTCGAATCCGCTCTGACCTGATCTTTGACGGCCGGGACAACCGCCGGGGCGGAACGCCAATCGGCGAATCCATCTTCGGGCAGCGCAATCGGGTAGTGATTCTCGTGGATCTCGGCCCAGTGCGCGTGGTTCAGCTGGTGCAGGGTGAAGCAGGACTGCAGTGCGTTGTGGAAGCCCATATGGTCGACGGTCTGGTTCACCGACTCCTTGATCAGCAGCGCGGTCATCGTGGGCAACGCAGCGATCCGGCGAGCAAACTCGAGCGTGCGTCTTTCGAGGTCCTCGAGCGGAAATACTTTTGAGACCATGCCGAGTTGGTGAGCTTCCTCGGCCGTGACCGAATCCCCGGTCAGCATGAGCTCCTTGGTCTTTCGTGGCCCGAATTCCCATGGGTGGGCGAAATACTCGACTCCGCACATGCCCAAGCGCGTGCCGACCACGTCTGCAAAGGCGGCGTCGTCGGCCGCCACGATGAGATCGCAAGCCCACATCAGCATGAGGCCGGCAGCGAAGACCGTTCCCTGAACCTGGGCGATTGTGATCTTTCTGAGATTGCGCCAGCGCAGGGTGTTCTGGAAGAAGTAATGCCACTCTCCGAGCATGCGACCCTCTGCGCCCTTTCGGGTGCCTCCGTTGATCTCGAAGGTGGGGTGTAGGTCAGGTCCGGGCGTGCGCTCGGCCAGGGACTCCGGGCTCCCCATGTCGTGGCCGGCGGAAAAGATCGGACCGGCACCGCTCAAAATGACGACCCGGACGGTGTCGTCGGCCTCTGCCGCCATGAAGGCGTCATTGAGCTCCACCAGGAGGCCTCGATGCTGGGCATTTCGGGCCTTGGGGCGGTTCAAAACGATGCGAGCGATCCGACCGTCATCGACCGTCTCGTACATGATGTATTTGTAATCCGTCACGGACTGTTCCTCCTTGCTCGTGCGTGCGCTAACCCATCTGCCCTTCATACGGATTGTTGAGATCGAAGGGCACGTCGGCGAAGTGTGCCGCTTGGGCCTTCAGCTCTCCGACGGTCCACAGCCCTTCCTTCTCGATGGAGTCGATGATGGAGAAAGGCTGGAACAGGCGGACGGTGCCGCCGGCCACCAGGAAGATCCTCCCGTGGATCGGGCAGTCCTCGGTGGCCAGGTAGGTGACGAACGGTGCGATGTTGTCGGGGGTGATCGGCGACCAACCGCCCCCCGGTTCCTCCGAGCGTTCGGGGCTCAGACCGCTGGTGAGGCGTGTCGCCGCCGCCGGCGCGATCGCGTTGACGCGCACTCCATAGCGCCGCAATTCGGTATCTGCGATCATCGAGAAGGTCGCGATGCCGATCTTGGCCGCGCCGTAATTCGTCTGCCCGGGGTTGCCGAACAACCCTGAGGCGGACGAGGTGTTGATCACGGATCGCCTGCCTTCTCGGCCCGATTTGGCCTGTTCACGCCAGTAGGCCGCTGCCCAGCGCGTGGGGCAGAAATGACCGCGTAAGTGCACCCTGATGACCGCATCCCACTCTTCGGCTGACATGTTGACCAGCATGCGGTCGCGCAGGATCCCGGCGTTGTTGACCAGGACGTCGAGATCGCCGAAGGTGTCGACTGCCTGGTCGATCATGCGCTTGGCGCCGTCCCAGTCGGCGACGTCGTCGAAGTTGGCGACGGCCGACCCGCCGGCAGCGGTGATCTCGTCGACCACCTCCTGAGCCGCTGACGCGTCCGCCCCGCTGCCGTCGGTGGTTCCACCGAGGTCGTTCACTACAACCTTGGCTCCCTCGGCCGCGAACAGCAGGGCATGTTCCCGGCCGATGCCTCGCCCAGCTCCGGTCACAATGGCAACACGGCCTTCCAATTCGCTCATGGTGCACGTACCCCTCTCCGAACGTGACGTTCGACATCGGTCATCGTGTGCGCGGAGCCGCGTACCGCACGCGACGCAATGTGATACAACGGAATCGGGTGGTGCAGATGATCTGCAACACCCACCAACAAGAAGTATTCGCTTCGGCGTCATGGTGCGTCGGGGGAGTGGTTCGGCAGGAGGAGTGGCATGGCAGAGTCGCCGCAAGGGGATCCTGAAGTACCGATCGAGGCTCCGGTGTTCCGAGGCAACGAGGAGGGTATGGACGATCTCTTCGACCGCGCCGAGCCGCAGCCGAAGTACCAGGCGCTGATCGAGATGGGTGGTGTGGTCACGCCCACCGAGGGCTTCACGGTCGTGGCCAGCCGGGCCGCCGTGGACGAGGTGCTCCGCGATCCCGGCACGTTCACGTCTCAGAACATCGTGGAGCTGGGGAACGTCCGACCCCTCATTCCGCTCAGCGTGGACCCTCCGGAGCACAAGAAGTACCGGCGGATCCTCGACCCGCTCTTCGCGCCGAAGAGGATGGACGAGATCGAGGACGACGTGGCCGCCCGGGTGAACCACTTCATCGACGCCTTCATCGACCGGGGATCCTGCAACTTCTCCGAGGAGTTGGCCGTGCCCTTCCCGTCCGCCGTCTTTCTCGGGTTGATGGGCCTGCCCTGGGAAGAGCTCGACACGCTGCTGCGCCTCAAGGACGGGATCATGCGCCCGGGCGGTGGTGGCTTGGGTCCCGAGGAGCAGACTTGCGGATCCGCAGCGAGATCGGCACGGAGATCTACGCCTACTTCAACGCCATCCTCGACGAGCGGCAGAAGCAGCCCGAGGAGGACATCCTGACCGGTTTCCTCGGGGCCGAGGTGGACGGTGAGCAGCTGACCCGCGAGGAGATTCTCGACATTTGCTTCCTGTTCCTGATCGCCGGTCTCGATACCGTCACCGACTCGTTGACGTGCTTCTTCGCCTACCTGAGCCAGCATCCCGAGCACCGCCAACAGATCGTGGACGACCCGACGGTGATCCCAAGGGCCGTCGAGGAGATGTTGCGGTGGGAGACACCCGTGGCCGGCGTGGCCCGGCTGGCCACCAGCGACAGCGTGGTCACCGGTTGCCCCGTTGGTGCCGGAAGCATCGTCTTCGTGTCGATCGGGGCCGCCAACGTCGACGCCGCGGAGTTCGAGGACTCCATGGAGGTCCGGTTCGACCGGGAGGTCAACCGGCACTTGGCCTTCGGTGGAGGGGTGCACCGGTGCCTCGGCTCGCACTTGGCGCGCCGTGAGCTTCGTATCGCCCTCCGGGAGTGGCATCGCCGTATTCCCGACTACGAGCTGAAGCCGGGCATCGAGCTGGAGTACCCGCCCGGACTTCGCATGGTGCAGAACCTGGAACTCGTCTGGCCAACGGCGTAGTCCCCCGACAGGCGGGGGGTAAGAGGTTTGGGTATTCATCCGCGTGGTCAGGTGTGTTCGCCCCCCGCGCCGTGGGCGAACCTCCAAAGGGCGGCCGATCAACGCGCTCCGGCTTCAGACCTTCATGATCCGAGCCAGATTGCCCCCCATCACCTTGGCCGTGTCCTCGGGTGACATGGTCTTCTCGACCAGCTCCGAGTAGCTGAGGGGATCGGCCAGGCCCTCCATGTGGGGGAAGTCGGAGCCGAACATGACGTTGTCGACGCCGATCAGCGCGGCCAGGCCGGCCGGGTCGCGCTCCTGGAACGCATGCACGAAGATGTTCCGCTTGAAGACCGTGAACGGCTCTTCCTCGAACATCTCCGGAGACTTGTCGTACACCTCTTGCATGTGATGGATCAGCGGGCGAACCCACTCGGTTCCGAATTCGACGGGAGCGAACCGCAGGCGCGGATAGCGGGTCGCCAGTCCGTGACCGATGATCGAGGCCACTCCGTCGCGTATCGGGCTCTTGTGAGAAGCCAGGGACAGGAATCCTGGCGACCCGTTCAATCCGGGAATGCCGCTGTTGAAGGGGCGGAACTCGCTCCCCACGATTCCCTCCCACTCGTTCGTGTACCGCTGATAGCCGGAGTCGGTCTGGTGCATACCGACCATGATGTCGGCCTCCTGGACCGCTTCCCAGAACGGGTCGAATTCGGGTAGGGCGAACGAACGACGGCCCTTCCAGGTCGGCACGGGTGCGGTGTGGAGCAAGAACGACTTCGCCCCGTGGTCGACGACGAACTCCAACTCCTTGATCGCCGAATCGAGAACGGAAAGGCTGATCATGGGGGTCGGATACATCGCATCGGCGTAGTTGTACGTCCAGTGCTCGAGCATCCAGCGATTGAAGGCACGCAGCACGACCTGGATGGCATCAGGGTCATCGGCCAACCGCTCTTCTACGCCGGTGGCGAGGGTGGGCCAGATCATGGAGCGGTCGATGCCCATGTCCTTCATGAGGGTGAGCCGCGGTTCGGGATCGAAGAACGCGTCGACGGACGGGATGCCACGCCGGTGCTGCGGGTCGGCCGCTGATCCGCCCGGAGGCGCAACCCGGGCGAAGGTCGGATTCGGGATGAAATCGCTGATCTTGTCCTTGAACGCCACCTTGGTCCGGTTGTTGATCTCGACGTACTTGACGATCCCCTCGAACTCTGGCGGAACGAATTTCGTCAAGGCTTCGGTGTTCTCGTACATGTGGTTGTCGGCATCGAACACCGGGTACGGCAGATGCCGCTCGCGCATGTAGATGAACGCATCGGACACGTATTCCTCAGTCATGGCCCTCCATCGGGCTCGCGCCACACCCTGTGGCGCGATGCTACCGCGAGAAATAAGATCAGGCTGGGCAGATGCCCAAAAAAGGGTAATCGGGTGTTGAACAGGTCATTCATGGCCCCGTTACGATGCCCGGGGGGATCACCATCCACGTGCGAGCGGCGGTCGAAGGGGTTGCATCGATGCGTCAGCTGCTGAGCGGCATCAACGTCGTAGAGCTGGCCGAGGGCATCGCTGGGAGCTATTGCGGCAAGCTCTTCGCCGATTTGGGCGCCGACGTCTTGAAGGTCGAAGCCCCCGATGGCGACACGCTGCGCCATAGGAAAAGCGCCGCCCAAGGCGCCGACGGCCTGTTCCGGGGCGGCGCATTCCTTCACGTCAACACCAACAAGCGGAGTACCGTGATCGACGTCGGGGGTGTTGACGGTCGCGAGCGGATCAGCAGCCTCCTCGACGGCGCGCACCTGGTGATCGAGGAAACCGGGCGTGGGCGGCTGAAGACATGGGGCATGACGTGGGAGGACGTGCACCAGCGGTGGCCATCGCTCTCGGTCGTGAGTATCAGCGGCTTCGGCGCTACCGGCCCGTACGCGGACTACGCCTGGGAGGACTTGATCGTCCAAGCCATGAGCGACGCCCTGGTCCGTCCCCGGAGCGACGACGGTCCAGTCCGGCTCCCCGCTGACCTGGGCCTGCACCTGGTCGGGAACATGGCGGCCCTGGGAGCGCTGGCCGCCGTCCTCAGCGCCGAGTCCTCGCGGACGGGGTACCTGGTCGACTGTGCTGCGCTCGAGGCCCTGGCCACCCTCCCGGCGCGCGCCTCGACGTTGCTGGGCCATCAATACCGCGACGGGGCCGCGGGTCCCAGCCTGGTGGAGGCCGCACGCGAGACCCTCATCCCCGGCGGGGTGCATCCATGCGCGGACGGCTACGTGGCGATGATGTCGACTCCGCAACAGCTGGGCGAGCTTTTGGACGTCCTCGACAACGACGCACTGCGGGAGGCGTTCGCCCGTCCCGACGCCTTCGAGCGTGGCGAGACGAAGGAGGCCATGGACGCCGCACTGTATCCGTGGCTCCTGGCTCGTACCCGGGCCCAGGCGACCGCCGAGGCCCAACGTGGGGGATGGCCGCTGGCCGGCGTGAACGCGCCATCCGAGGTGCTCGAGGCAGAGCATCTGGCCCAGCGCGGGTTTTGGGTCCACACGGACGATCCGGGAGTGGGTCCGATCGACCTAGCCGGACCCCCATGTCGCTTCGCGGAAGGAGGTTGGTCACTCCGTCGCCTGGCTCCGAGTCTCGGCCAACATGACGAAGCTGCCGCGTGGTCCGACCCGTCGCCGTCGCCGTCGGGAACGCCCGCACGAGATGCCGGCGCCGCTTCATTGCCGCCCCTGACGGGGATCCGTGTCGTCGACCTCACGACCGTCTGGTCGGGCCCCTACGCCACGATGTTGCTGGCCGACCTCGGGGCCGAGGTCATCCGGGTCGAGAACCCGTGGATCCTGCCGCCGACCACGAAGGGGTACGAGGCCCGACCCACCATTGCGAACCCGGGCTTCTTCGGGTCGCTCTACGGCCCTCCCGTTCCGGACCGTTCCGATCGGCCGTGGAACCGTCACGCCATGAACAACTCGCTCGCCCGCAACAAGCTCTCGTGCACCATCGACACCCGCCGTCCTGAGGGTCGAGAACTCCTGCTGCGACTGGCGGACCGCTCCGACGTCTTCATCGACAACTTCAGGGCGGGGGGGCTGAGCCGCATCGGAATTCACGCCAGCGAGCTGCAGGCACGCAACCCCCGCCTCGTCGTTGTCCAAATGCCGGCCACCGGGCTCACGGGCGATTGGGCGGGCTACACCGGCTTTGGCGCCCAGTTCGACGGGCTCACGGGCATGTTGTGGTTGTGCGGCCCCCTGGACTCCGAGCTCGTGACCAGCCCGGGGACGACGTACATGGATGCCGCCTCGGGACCGGGCGCCGCCTTCGCCGTCATGGCGGCCTTGCGCTACCGCCAGGGCACTGGTCGTGGGCAATTCGTCGAGTTCGACCAGAGCGAGAACATCCTGAACCATCTCGGTGACGTGTTCGTCGACTGCCAGCTGGGCGTCGTCCCGAGGCGGTGGGGCAATCGGGACCCGTGGCGGGCTCCCCAGGGGCTCTACCGCTGCCGTGGTGAGGAGCAATGGTTGGCCATCTCCGTCCGGGACGACGAGGCCTGGCGTGCCCTGGCCACCGCGATCGGCCAAGAGGGCCTGGGCCGCGATCCGCGGTTCGCCGAGGTCGCGGCGCGACGTGAGCATCATGACGAACTGGACGAGATCATCGAGGCGTGGGCCGCCGGCCAGTCGTCGCTCGACGCGTTTCACACCCTCCAGCGGGCCGGTGTGGCCGCCGGCCCGCTCCTCGACGACGAGATGTTCCGTGCCGACCCTCAGCTCCGCCACCGGGACTGGCAACGTCCGCTCCACAGCCTCGACGTGGGCACCCACCTCCACCCGGGTCTGCCATACCGCGGCGTTCCCCAGGTGTGGCGGAGAGGTTCACCCGTTCTGGGGGAGGACAACGAGTTCGTCTACAAGCAGATCCTCGGCGTTTCCGACGAGGAGTTCGAGTGCTATCGGCGGGACAAGATCCTGGCCGACGACTACCTGGACGCGCGGGGCCAGCCCTACTGATTCCTGGGTGATCCGAACGCCTAGGTGCTGGGGGCGGTGCCGGGCAGGGCCTTCCCGCAGAAGGACTTGCCGCTGGCCGGGAACGGCACGTACTTCTTGTCGACGAACTGCACGTAGGAGAAGCACTGGGTCGGCGGGTTGCTCCCGAAGTGGGCGAAGCTGACCGGCCCGGTTGCCAGGCCGCTGTTGGTCCAGTTGGTGACCTTGCGCAGGTTGGTGATGTACGACGCTCTGGTCGGGTTCTTCCCCGCCTGTTGCAGCCCTTCGACCATCAGGTTGGCGGCTGCCCAACCGTTCGCTTCCCCGAGGTCCGGGATGCCACCCGTGTAGGAGCTGTCGTACTTCTTGAGCTGGGCCAGATAGGCCTTGCTGGCCGCGTTGGTGTACGTCGGCGAGGACACGATGCCCGGGAAGTACGCGTTGGCCGCGGCGGCCTCGTCCTGGGCGTTCTGGTAGATCATTGACGTGGGACCGGCGGCGAAGATGATCTTCACCTTGTTCAGCCCCGCCTGGTGGAGCGCCGTGGCCATGGCCAGGCTCGAAGACAGCACGCAGGCACACTCGGCGGCGTTGCAGCCGTCGGCCTTGAAGCTCAACGCGAAGGCGGTGAAGTTCACCGAGCCCAGGGGCACGATGGTCTTGTCGCAGGCCTGGAGCCCGTCTTCCTTGATCGATTCGTAGACGCTGTCTCCCATGGTGATCGCCGCCGACACGTTGGACTCGACGTAGGTGATCTTGGTGGCGCCGATCGCCTTGTAGAAGCCGCCGTCGCCGTAGGCCGGCCCGTTCGGCGCGCAGTCGCCGGTGGTGTCGAACAGGTTGGTATTGGGCTGCTCGCACCACTCCGGGCCGTCCAGGCCGGTGCCGGTGACCGGTATGCCGGCCTGCTGCAGGTACGGCGCCGCGCCGTAGAAGGAGCTGCTGAGCTCGGCGATAGCGAAGACACCCTTGTTCTGAATCAGGTCCTTCGCCGCGGTCTCGGCTCCGGTCGGCGTCGACGTCGTGTCGTCCACCACCCAGGTGATTTTGCGGCCGTTGATTCCACCCGCGGCGTTTATGGCTTCGAAGCGCGCCTCCATCGCTCCCGGGGTGTCGGAGAAGGATGACGACGCCGAACCGGTCAGGTCGGTCAGGATCCCGATCTTGATGGTCGTCGGAGTGACCCCTGGCGCGCTGGCGGTGTCGCCGGACCGTACCGCGGCGGTGCTCGCACCAACCTGCGCGGTAGATACCAGGATCGATGCCGTGAGCACCGAGAGACACAGGCCTAGAGCAACCCCGACCCGAACGAATGGCTTTGGCACGACTCCCCCTTGTTCAGCGGAACAGGATGGTAACGATCGCTTCTGCGAATTGGCCGTCACCCCCCTGAGACACCATTAGGCACACGCCCAAGACGCTGGAACGAACTGTAGTCTTGCCGAGGGAGTAGGTCAACGAAGTCGGAGCGGCCTCGGCTGCCGGAACGAGAGGACGACGTGCGCGAACCGATGGAACGGCATGGCCCCCCGCAACTCACCGAGTCGGTGGGACCACTCAAGGGCATACGAGTGCTCGACCTCAGTTGGGGAGTGGCCGGACCGGTCGGCGTCCTGATGTTGGCCGAACTCGGTGCCGACGTCATCAAGGTCGAGCCACCAGGCGGCGATCCTTTCCGCCGACAGCCGGCATACCACGTGTGGAATCGCAGTCGGCGATCGGTGGTGCTGAACCTCAAGTCCGAGGAAGGCCGAGCGGCGTTTCTCCGGCTGTGCGACGGCGCCGATGTCGTGGTCGAGACGTTCAGCCCCGGCACGATGGATCGACTGGGCCTGTCCTACACCGAGCTGTCGCAACGTTGTCCCAGGCTGGTGTTCTGTTCCGTGCCGGCGTACCCGCCTGGGCACCGCTTCGCCGATCGGCCCGGCTGGGACGGCACGGTCCAGGCGCTCTCCGGCATGCAGAACGAGCAGCCCGGCTGGCGTCCCGGACCGGTGTTCCTGCACTTCCCCGCCCCGAGCATGGCCGCATGCTTCCTGTTGGCCGCCGGGGTGTTGTCGGCCCTGATCCATCGTGAGACGGAAGGTCGCGGTCAGCACGTGCAGACGTCGCTGTACCAAGGGGTGCTCGCCTACACGACGCAGATTTGGCAGGAGCACGCACGTCCTCCCGCCGGATATCACCACACTATGGCCAAGACGTATCCGCCCGGCGTCCACCAGCTGTCCCTCTTCGAGTGCGCCGACGGTGAATGGATCCACGCCGCCACCATGAACGGGCTCACGCCGACGCGGACGCAGGAGGAGATCCTGGGACTGGAGCCGGTGGACCCCGTGGCCGTGTACCGCGACCTCGAGCTGCGGGCGCAACATCAGGCCCGACTCCGCAACGCCTACATCGTTCGCTCACGAGCGGAGCTGATCGAGGAGTTTCACGACGCCGGCCTCGGGGCCGAGGCGGTGACACCGATGGCCGACGTCTTCTCCCACCCCCAGTTCGTGGCCAATGCGATGGCGGCCACCGTCGAGGATCCGGAGCTGGGGACGACCACGCAGGTCGGTGTACCGGCCGTGTTGAAACGTACGCCCGGTGGCATCCGCGGCGGTCAGCCCCCGGTCGGCGCCCACAGCCGCGAAGTCTTGGCCGGGGCGGGCTATTCGGAGGGTGAGATCGACCGGCTCGTCGCCGCGGGTGTGGTGGAGGAGGACGCAACATGGGTCCGTTGAGCGGCATCGTCGTGCTCGATCTCGGCCAGTACCTGGCCGGTCCGTTCGGTCCCATGATTCTGGGAGATCTGGGGGCCGAAGTGATCAAGGTCGAGCCGGTGCGCGGGGACGGGATGCGGATGGCCGGCATGCCCTTTGTCGGCTGCCAGCGGGGCAAGCTCGACATCGCCGTGGACGTCAAGGCGCCCGAAGGGCTCGAGGTGGTGATGCGCCTGGCCGAGATCGCCGACGCGGTCCACCACAACATGACGAAGGGCACGGCGGCGCGCCTCGGTGTCGACTACGACTCGCTGCGCGAGCGCAACCCTCGGCTCGTGCACTGCAACACCTACGCCTACGGTGCCGAGGGGCCGCTGTCGGACTTCGGCGGGCTCGACCCCGTCTATCAGGCGGCCTGCGGCCTCGAGTACGAGGCGGGTCCCGTCAGCGAGGGCAACCCGCCCTTGTACTTACGGTTCGGGATGACCGATACGGCCAACGCCATGGTGTCGGTCGTGGGGGTCCTGGCTGCCCTGTACCACCAGCGCCGGACGGGCGAGGGGCAGGATCTCTGGACGTCGCTCCTCAACGGTGCGGCCGTGTTCAGCTCCGACGTCTTCCTGGTGGAGGGGGAGCCTGGCCCGGTCCGGCCTGGCCTCGACCGCGACCAGACGGGAGTTTCCCCCTGCTACCGGCTGTACGAGACCCAGCAAGGTTGGATTCAGGTGGCGGCATTCGGTCTGGGCCAGTGGCCGAGCTTGTGCCGAACCGTCGGCCGTCCCGACCTCGAGAGCTACGACACCAGGGAGGCGCGCCTCGCCGCGCGGGCCACCATCGAGTCGGTCCTCGAAGCCGCCTTTGCGAAGCGGACGGCCGTGGCGTGGTACCACGACCTCGCCGCGGCGGGCGTGGACGTCGAGGTGTCGATCGACACCTACGACGGGGAAGTGGCGCTGCACGATGCCGACAACGAACGCCTCGGGCTCGTGACCGAGTACTCCCATCCGATCCTGGGCAACCTGCGTCAGTTCGGCACCCTGTTCGACTTCTCGGAGACGCCGACCGGGCCCTATTCGCCCCCGCCCCTGGTGGGGGAGCACACCCGGCACATCCTGGAACGGCTGGGCTACTCGGGTGGCGAGATCGACGACCTGTTGGCGCGGGGCATGGTGTACGAGCCCACCGAGGAGGGCGACTACCCCTGGCCCCAATGAGCCGTCGTCGGCTCCCGCTAGTGCTGCGATGAGCTGCGGGGGACGTCGCGGAAGGGGACATCGACGTCCACCCTGCGCTCCCGGGGCAGGCCGAGTACCCGCTCGCTGATGGCGTTGCGCGCCATTTCGGTCGTGCCGCCCGCGATGCACGACGCCTGGCGCATCAGGAATCTGATCCCGGTCTGACCGAGCCCTCGTTCCTCGTCGGACCAGGCCACGGCGTTCGCCCCCGCCAATTCGAAGGCGATGGTGGAGTTTCGCACCGCCGCCACGCCGTGCCAGAGCCGGATGAGGGCGGCCGACTGGTCGGTGGCGGCGCCGGTCTGGATCTGCTCGGCGATGTGCGCGGTGAGGGCGTCGCCGACCAGTCCCAGGGCGAGCGACTCTCCGATCTGTTCCTTCACCCGAGCATCCTCGGCCTGGCCGCGGCTTTCGAGCACGGCCAGGAGCGCTGGTGGCCCGCCGGTGGTGTCGAGCTGCACGGCCGGCCGGCCTGCCGGTGCGGTGACATAGGCCGAGCCACCCGCGACGGTGCGTTCGTGGTACATCCACCGCCCGGTGACGGTCCACCCCTCGTCCACCGGTCCGATGCGCAGGGAATCGGGAATGCGGACGTCGGTGAGGAACTCCTGGCAGAACTCCCGCGATCCGCTCAGCATCTCGATCCGGTGGAGCTCAATGCCGGGCTGGCGTATCGGCACCATGAACACGCTTAGGCCGCGGTGCTTCGGGACGTCCCAGTTGGTGCGGGCCAGACAGAGTGCCCAATCGGCCCACCAGGCGCCGGTGGTCCAGATCTTGGAGCCGTTGAGCACCCATTCGTCGCCGTCTCGTACGGCTGTCGTGAGGGCTCCCGCCAAGTCCGAGCCACCGCTGGGCTCCGACAGGAACTGCATCCAGAAGGTCTCGCCCTTGAGGATGGGCGGGACGTGGCGCGGCTTTTGCTCTTCGGTCCCGAACTCCAGGATGACGGACATGCAGGGGGTCATGGTGGGGACCTGCGTGTCGGGAAGTTCGTAGCCCCGGATCTCCCGGTTGAACGCCGCCTGGTGGGCAGGGGTCAATCCCTGGCCTCCGTAGGCGCCGCGGGACACAGATGCCGGCGAAGCCACCGTCGAAGAGCATTCGCTGGAGCTGTCGACAGTGCTCGAGGTGGGCGAGCTCCTCAGCGTCGTCGTTGCGCCGGGCCCCCCTGAAGCCGCCGACACCGTCGGCCGCGCGAGGCATGTGCTGGGCCAGCCAGGATCGGGCCCGCACCGCGAAGTCCTCGACGCTCTCCGTCTCGATGTCGTTCATGAAGCGACCTGTCGTGCCGCGAACATCTCGGTCAAGCGGGCGGCGTGCTGACCGGGGGTTCCGATAGAGCGCGGCGTTGGTGGCCACCCGGCGCAGGAACAGGTGCAGGTGGTGGTCGAAGGTGACGCCGATCCCGCCGTGCATCTGCACGCAGTCCTGCACCAGCTCGGGGCCGTACCGCCCGACGTAGAACTTGGCCGCGCTGACCAGCTCCGAACGGTTCGGCAGGTCGCGGTCGACCGCATCCGCGGCCTGGCTCGTGATGGCATGGCTCGCTTCGAGCCACAGCTTCATGTCGGCGAACCGGTGCTTGATCTCCTGGTAGGAGGCCAGCGGGCGACCGAACGAGTACCGGTTGAAGGCCCATTCCAAGGTGGTGTCGAGTGCCCAGCGCATGGCTCCGCACATCTCGGCCACTTGCATGGTGACGGCCAGGTCGGTGAGCCAGTCCACCGCGGCGTCGGCCTCGCCGGCGTGGCCGATAACCGACGAACGGTCCAGGTGCAGCCCGTCGAACTCGAGGCGGGCGAAGCGCTTGGTCATGTCCAGGCTGTGTAGGGGTGAGGCGTCCAGTCCGGTCGCGCCGGCGGGCACGAGGAATTGCGCCAGGCCCTGATCGATGCGCGCCGTGACCAGGAAGTAGGTGGCGTCCGGGCCGCCCTCGACGGGGGACTTGACGCCGTCCAGGTCGAACCCGTCGGGCGATTCGGTGGCTTGCACGTGCATCTGGCCGAGCGTGTCGTGCGGCGGGGCCTCGGCCAGTGCCCACGCACCCGTGGCCTGGCCGCTCAGCAACTCCTGCAGTGGCCCCGCCTGCTGCTCGCGGCTGCCCCATCGCCCGAGGGCGGCGGCCACGACATTGCTCCCCAGCAGGGGTCCCGGTGCGGCGTGCAGGCCGAACTGGTAGGCCACCAAGGCCAGGTCCTTCACGCCCTGTTCGCTGACGCTGCCACCCCCGACGTCCGCCGGCACCACCAACGACGTCCATCCGAGCTCGGCGCCCCGCTGCCAGAAGTGCCGGTCGTAACCCGCCGGACGCCCGCGAGATCCCGCAGCTTGTCGAGGGGGCACTCCGCTTCGAGGAACCGTGTGGTCGTGTTCTCGAAGAGCTGTTGATCCTCGCTGCGGATGAACACGTTGGATGCTAACGACGGGTCCGTGGATGGTCGCTCGGAGACTCAGTGCAGGACGATCCCGCCGGTGACGTTGACGGCCTGTCCGGTCATGAACCGCGCCTTGTCCGAGCACAAGAACTGGATGACATCGGCCACGTCCTCGGGTTCGCACAGCCGGCCGAGCGGCGTGTGCGCGATGTAGCTCTGGCGCACGTCCTCGGGGTCCATGCCCCGCAGCTGACCCTCCCAGACGACCTCGCGGTCCTGCATCGGGGTCCGCACGCACCCCGGGCACACGGCGTTCACCCGCACACCGAGCGAGCAACCTCCCGGGCCACGCTCTGGGTGAGGCCCAAGACGGCCCATTTCGAGGCGGAGTAGTGCGCCAGGAGGGGCGTGCCCTCCTTGGCGGCGGCCGAGGCGATGGAGACGACGCAGCCCTCGCGGCGGGTCACCATGGAGCGCAAGACCTCGCGGGTCACCAGGAACACGCCCTTGGCGTTGACGTTCATGTTCAGGTCCCAGTCCTGCTCCGTCAGCTCGAGGAAGGGTGCCATCGTGGAGACGCCGGCGCAGTTGATCAGGAAGGCGATGGGCCCGACCGTGTCCTCCACGTCGGCCACGGTCGCCGTGACGTTCGCCTCGTCTGGTGACGTCCATCTGCCGGGCGACGGCTGTCACTCCCAGCCGCTCGATCTCTCGGTGGTCTCCTCCGCCCCTTCCAGGGAGAGGTCGGTCGCGACGACCCGAGCCCCCGATCGGGCGAACTCGCGCGCCACCGCGCGTCCGATGCCGCTTCCGGCGCCGGTCACCAAGGTCACGCGGCCGTCGAAATCTCCCATGAGCGTGCACTCCTCCGTAGGCGGTCATTGTGACACCGGGTCGCGCCAGGGTACGAGGTCGGCCCGGTGATCGGTCCTCCCGAGACGTCGTCGCGCGGGCGGACTCGAACGCTTGATCGACGACCGAGACCGACTAGCTTTCCAGAGCAATCGGGGCAGTCGGCCTGGGTACGGGGGAGGGGCAGGTATCTGGTGGAGCGCTTCGGCGACGTGACCGTGACACTGGACGACAGCTTCGTCGCGACCGTCGAGATGCACCGGCCACCCGAGAATTTCTTCGAGGTGGACGTGATCCGATCGCTGGCCGATGCCTACGAGACGCTCGACTCCGACCCGGACTGCCGCGCCATCCTGCTGTGTGCCGAGGGCAAGCACTTCTGCGCCGGGGCGAACATCGGAGGCGGTCGTCGCCGCTGACGAGTCGGATGCCGCGCCGACGGAGGGTCCGGACCAAATGGACATCGAGGCGGTGCGGCTCGTCGGCGCCGCGACGCCGGTTGTCGCCGCGATCCAGGGCGCCGCCATCGGTGCGGGTTTCGGGTTGGCGTGTCTGGCCGACTTCCGGGTCGGCTGCCCCGAGGCACGGTTTGCCGCCAATTTCGCCCGCCTCGGGTATCACCACATCCTCGGACTGTCGATCACGCTCCCGGCCATCGTCGGGCAGCAACGCGCCCTCGAACTGCTCTACACCGGCAAGCGGCTGAAGGGTGAGGAAGCCCTGGCCATCGGTTTGTGCGACCGTCTCGTGGCCATCGACGAGCTCCGGGCCGAGGCGCACGCCATGGCGGCCGAGATCGCCGCCAGCGCGCCCCTGGCCGTGCGCGCCATCCGACAGACCATGCGGGCCGGCATTTCGGAGCGCTTCCGTGCGGCCACGACGCGGGAGGCTGCCGTCCAGAAGGTGCTCGAAACGACGTGGGACCTGACCGAGGGCCGCCGGGCCGCACGCGAGCGGCGGCCGCCTCGGTTCGAAGCACGGTGAGCCGCCGGCGCGAGGCGGTGGCGTGAGCGCCGGCCCCAACTGGGACCTGCGGTATCCCTCTTCCGAACTGGTCCGCCACTACCGGGACTCGGGATGGTGGAACGACGACACGCTCAGCGACATCGCGTTTGGCGGTCTGTTCCGTCGGCGGCGGTGAGCTGCCGGGTGCGCTCTCGCATCCATCCCTATCGGGGCACCATCGGCGACGTGGGGGAGATGGCCCGCCGCCTCGGCGGCACGCTTCGCCGCCGCGGCATCGGAGCCGGAGACGTCGTCGCGTTCCAACTCCCCAACTGGGTCGAGGCGATCGCCTGCTTCTACGGCCTGCTCCCGCTCGGTGTGGTCGTCGTCCCGATCGTGCACATCTACGGGTCCAAGGAGGTGGGTCACATCCTGCGGCAGAGCCGGGCCCGGGCGCTCATCACCGCGGATCGCTTCGGCCGCCAGGACTACCTCGCCAACCTCGAGGACATGGAGCCGTCGCTGCCCGACCTCGAACTCGTCGTCGTCGTGTCCACCGACGGGCTGGCCTTGCCGGCGCTCGGCCCCACCGTGCTGTCCTGGTCTCGAGCCGTGACCGACGGCGATCCACTCGATCGGGCCGCAGCCGTGGACCCCGACAGCCCGGCGCTCATCGGCTATACCTCGGGCACCACCGCCGCGCCCAAGGGGGTCATTCACACGCACCGCAGCTATCTGGCCGATCAGCGCACCTGGGCCACCTTCCTCGCCGACGAGAAGACCCCACCACCGAAGGTGAGGCCGACCGGCTCGCTCACCGCCTCGCCGGTCGGTCACGTCATGGGGCTGGCGGGGGCGCTGGCACCGTTGTTCGCCGCGAGACCGCTCGACCTGATGGACGTGTGGGAGCCGGCGACGGTGCTGGCCGCCATGGCCGACGATGGCGTGGCTACCGGTGGGGGCCCGCCGGTCTTCCTCCTCAGCCTCTTGAATCACCCGGACTTCGATCCGGCTGTGCACCTTCCCTACATGGACCGGCTGACCATGGGCGGCGCCCCCGTTCCGGCTGCCGTGGCCGAGCGGGCCACCGAGCTGGGCATCTCGCTCATCCGCGCCTACGGATCAACCGAGCACCCCTCCACCACCGCGTCCATGCACTCGGACCCCCTGGAGAAGCGGATCTACACCGACGGGCGGATCATCTCGGGCTCGGAGCTCCAGCTGCTGGACGCCGACGGACGTCCCGTCGCCGTGGGGCAGCCCGGGGAGATCCGTTCCCGGGGGCCCGAGCTCTTCGTGGGCTACACCGACCCGGCCTTGACCGCCGATGCGATCGACGCCGCGGGCTGGTACGACACCGGCGACATCGGGATCCTCGACCAGGACGGCTACCTGACCATCACCGACCGCAAGAAGGACATCATCATCCGCGGTGGCGAGAACGTGTCGTCGGCCGAAGTCGAGAACGTCCTGGTGGAGATGACCGGCGTGGCGGAGGTGGCCGTCGTGGCGGCACCCGATGTCCGCTACGGGGAGCACGGAGCCGCCATCGTGCGGCTGTTGCCCGAGGCCGGGGTCTTCAGTCTCGAGACGGCGCAGCGGCACCTGGAAGCCAGCGGCTTGGCGCGCCAGAAGTGGCCGGAGGAGCTGCGCTTCGTCGACGACTTTCCGCGCACGGCGTCGGGGAAGATCCAGAAGAACGTGCTGCGCGCCGCGCTGGCGACGAGTGGACACGCGGAGGTGCCGTTCGAGGTCCACCCGCCGAGCACGTAGGGACCGCCGGCCCCGGTCCCGGGGCCCGTGGTACGAAAGTTGGGCGGGTGCTAAAATCTGACCGCGGCTGGTTGACCGCCGGTCAGTTCCGCTCGAGGAGGTTCGCGTGCAACTCGAGGACATGATCATGGTGAGCGTGGACGACCATCTGGTCGAGCCCCCCTCAATGACCGACTACTTCTTGGACCATTTCCCGGCCAAGTACCGGGACCGGGTGCCCAAGGTGATCCATCGCCCCGATGGGACCGACGCCTGGCTGATCGAGGGCCACGAGGTGTCGAGCTTCGGCTTGAACGCGGTCGCCGGGCGGGTCCCCGAGGAATGGGGCAACGACCCGGGCAACTTCGACGAGGTCCGCAAGGGGACCTGGGACGTTCACGAGCGGATCCGCGACATGAACGTCAACGGCGTCCTGGGATCGATGTGCTTCTCGTCGTGGCCCGGCCTGGGTGGGCAGTACTTCCTCCAGAGCGGAGACCGCGACCTGGCCGCCTGCATGATCAGGGCCTACAACGACTGGCACGTCGAGGAGTGGTGCAACGCCGAGCCCGGGCGCTTCATCCCGCTGTCGCTGTCGGGGTTCATCCTGGGACCCGAATGGATGGCCGAGGAGATCCGCCGCATGGCGACCAAGGGCTGCCACGCGGTGTCCTTCCACTCCGACACCCACCGTTTCGGCCTGCCCGACCATCACGGCGACGAGTGGGATCCGGCCTGGCAGGCCTGCCAGGACACCGACACGGTCATGGTGTTCCACTTCGGCAGCTCGCCGGAGTTCATGCCCCGGTCGCCGTTCGACACCATGATCCACACCATGCCCTTCAACACGGGCGTCTTCGCCGCCGAGCTGCTGTGGTCACCGGTGCTGCGCAAGTTCCCGAACGTGAAGTTCTCGCTGGCCGAGGGTGGCATCGGATGGATCCCGTACTGGCTGGAGCGGGCGGACTACACCTACCAGCGCCATCACCAGTGGACGGGTCAGGACTTCGGTGACCAGCTGCCCAGCCAGGTGTTCAAGGATCGGGTGCTCACGTGCTTCATCGACGACTACACGGGCCTCCGCCTGCGCTACGACATCGGGGTCGAGAACATCGCCTGGGAATGCGACTACCCGCACTCTGACTGCACCTGGCCCAACGCTCCCGAGTCGGCCTGGAAGTCGCTGCAGGCGGCCCAGGTCCCCGACGACGAGATCCACCAGATCACGTGGGAGAACGCGTGCCGTTTCTTCAGCTTCGATCCGTTGGCCCACCGGCCCAAGGAGAACTGCACGGTGGCGGCCTTGCGCGCCGAGGCAGCGGACGTCGACGTGACCCCGAAGAGCTACGGGATGCCGGACCGGTCGACCCCCCCGGTCGCTGCGTTGCCCAAATGAATTAAAGGACCGGCCCGTCGGGCGGCCGATCGGGTTTCAGCTCCAGTGGATCGCCTTGATCTCGGTGAATTCCTCAATGCCGTGATCGCCCCACTCTCGGCCGATTCCGCTCTGCTTGAACCCGCCGAAGGCGCCGCTCTGGCCGATCCCGGTCATGGTCTCCCCCCAGCCGGGACCCTGCCCGCCACCGGGCCCCACGTCGGCGGCCGACGATGCGCCGACGCCCTGGGCCATCACCGTGCCCGCCCGGATACGCCGCGCCACGTTGAACGCGCGCGCCGTGGACTGGGACTCCACGCCGCCGCCCAGCCCGTAAATGGAGTCGTTGGCCAACCGGACAGCGTCCTCGTCGGTGCCTGAGTACGGCACGACGGTGAAGACGGGGCCGAAGATCTCCTCCTGGGCGATCCGCATGTCGTTGGTGCCGATGAAGACCGTGGGCTCGTAGTAGAAGCCCTTCTCGAAGCCCTCCGGCCGCTTCCCACCCGTCAGCAGCTCGGCTCCCTGCTCCACGCCGGACGCCACGTAGCCCTCGACCCGCTCCCGCTGCTGCTCCCGGATCAGGGGTCCGAGGACGGTGGACGGGTCCAAGGGGTCACCGATCTTCACCGCCGGCGCCGCGGCCGCGACGCCTTCCTTGTATGCATCGAGCAGATGCTCGGGCAGCAGCAGGCGGGTGGCCAGGATGCACCCCTGGCCACAGTGGGTCAGGGTGGAACCGAAGCCCACGGAGCGGGCGTAGTCCTCGGAGACGTCGTCCAGGAGAACCTGGGCGCTCTTGCCACCCAGCTCGAGCTGGTAGCGCTTCACCGTGGAGGCGCCGTTGGCGACGATTTTCCTGCCGGTGGCGGTCGAGCCCGTGAAGGCGATCATGTCGACCATCGGATTGGATGTCAGTTCGTCGCCCACGTCACCGTGTCCGGTGATCACGTTGAGCACGCCGGGTGGGATTCCTGCCTCCTCGGCGGCCTGGGCGATGAGGAACGCGTCGAGCGGTGTCCAGGGGTGGGGCTTCAGCACCACGGTGCAGCCGGCGGCGAGGGCCGGCGCGACCTTCACGACGTTGAGCATGAACGGGAAGTTGAACGGCGTGATGGCGCCCACCACTCCGACTGGCTCTCGGAACAGGGCCGAACCCGACATGCCGTTCGGGCCTGCCGTCGGTGCCCCCGCCTCCACCCACTCGAAGACGTGCTCGATCCGGATGGCGTTGGAGCGGAACATCCCGATGGAGCCACCGGCCTGGACGTAATCGGTGAGGAAGCCCACCGAGCCCGTCTCCGCCACGATCAGCTCGCGCAACTCTGCGGCGTGGGACTCGAGGTATTCCGCCATCCGAACCAACGCGGCGGCTCGCTCGGCCGGCTTCGTGAACGGCCACGGCCCTTCGTCGAACGCCTTGCGGGCGGCCTCGATGGCCACGACGGCGTCCTTGGGGGAGGCCTCCGGCACTGTCCCGATGACCTGCTCATTGGCCGGGTTGATGACTTCAATCGATCGACCCGCCTCCCCCTTGGTCCAGGCCCCATCGATGTAAAGGTCGAAGTTCCAGTCGTCGGTCACCGTGCCCCCTTGTCTCGGGTTTCCCTGTCCGGGTGCCATCATGCTAGGGCATATGCCCAAAACTGTCAGGTTCGAACAGCGGAATGAAGTGTTCCCCCTGGCGTTCGAAGAGCACCCGCAACGGCATGCCGATGCGCACCTCTGCGATCGCGCAGTTGACGATGTTGCTCGACAGCCTCAATCCGGCCTGTTCGCCGAGCTCCACGATGCCGATCACATAGGGCGTAGGCACCTCGGGGTTCCACGCCTTGTGATTGATCGTGAACGTGTAGAGCGTCGCCTTGCCGCTCGTCGACTCCCACGGAAGCTCGCGCCCCCAGCACCTCGGACACACCGGGCGAGGTGGGTGGACCCAGAACCCACAGTTGGCGCAGCGGCGAAGCCGGAGTTGGTTGTCGCGTCCGCCCGTCCAGAACCCTCGATTCAACTCATCGAGAATCGGGACCTTCCGTGGCGGTGACGACATGAGCGCTCTCACGAGGACGAACT
The DNA here is from genome assembly GCA_963807775.1 of uncultured Acidimicrobiaceae bacterium. Lineage (GTDB taxonomy): Bacteria > Actinomycetota > Acidimicrobiia > Acidimicrobiales > RAAP-2 > Bog-473. The sequence continues at coordinate 278,370 of CAWECY010000004.1, forward strand.
GCGAACGTCCGGAAGCTAACAGTGATCGAGCCGTCGTACCCGTTCTCCGTCAGGCGGGAAGGCTGGGGATAGGCTCATTTGAGGTTCCCCGGCGGACGAGGCGCCGAGATCACGGAGGAGTCGATCGATGTCGGAAGCCGGAGACGCAACGCGCAAAGCTCTTCTCGACGCCGCTGAAGAACTCCTCATCTCGAAGGGTGCTGCCGCCATCACCACCCGCAAGGTGGCCGACCGGGCCGGTGTCAACCAGGCACTGGTCCACTACCACTTCGGCACCATTGAGCAACTCCTGCTCGCCGTCCTGGAGCGGGTGTCCGTGCAGGTGAAGGAGCGCTCCGAGGGGATCTACCGCTCCGAGGAGTCCTTCATGCAGGGCTGGTTCGAGGAGATGGAAGCGATGATCACCTCCGACTTCGAACGCGGGTGGGGGAAGATCTGGCTCGAGAATCTGACGTTGGCGGCCAACCGCCCCAAGATCGGCAAGCAGTACGTGAAGACATCGACGATGACGAGAAAGCTCCATGAGCGACACGTGAGCGGCATGCTCGAGCAATACGGAGTCGATGAGGCCGAATTCCCCGCGCAGGCCATCGTGACCCTGCTCGACGCCATCACGTCGAAGCTCATCCTCGATCGGCTGGTGGGCATCAAGGCCGGGCACAGCGAGCTGCTCGGTGTGCTGCATCGCATCTGGGACCAGGTCGAACGAGAGCTCGAATCACACGCGGCGCGGTAGCCCAGACGCCGACCAGCCCCGTTGCGGCCAGGGCCGCCAGCGATCGTCTCGGATGTCGGCCGGTCCAAACAGGGAAGCGAGGGAGGGAAACACGTGACCGAGAGCGTGATGCCATGGATCGTGGATGCCTACGTGAACGCCAACCCGCCGCACCTCGGTCTGAGCTGGAGCCTGACTGACGAGACCTACGGCGACGCCCGGACCGAGTCCCAGGACCTCGGTCAGCTCCTGGCCGACATGGATCACAACCACATCGCGCGGGTTCTCCTGGCACCTCCACCGGAGTCGGCCATGGGGGACCAGGAGGCCGGCTACCGGTGGACTCTCGACGCCGTGCAACAGCATCCCGAGCGCTTCGCCCTTAGCGTCCGGGTCGATGCCGAGCAGGGCATCCGGGCTGTCCGCCATCTCGAGAAAATGGTGCGCAACGACGGCGCTCGCGGCCCTGAGAATCGTTCCCTACCGGGACGGGAAGCGGGCCAGCCACCGGTCCTACTTCCCGCTGTACGCCAAGTGCATCGAGCTGGACATCCCGGTCACCATCACCGTGGGCATGCCGCTCGTGCAGCGTCGCGGGATCGTGCAGAACCCGAAGCACCTCGACAAGGTCTGTGCCTTCTTCCCAGAGCTCGTGATCGTGAGCGCGCACGGCGGTGCCCCGTGGACGGGACTCTTGGTCCAGCTCTTGCGGACGTGGCCGAATCTCCACCACATGATCTCCGCCTACCCACCCAGCCGGTACCCGCCCGAGCTGGTGGCGTTTGCCAACACCGGGCGGGGTCGCTACAAGATCCTGTACGCCTCCGACTACCCGCTCCTCAAGTTCGACCGGGTTCGACGAGAACTGCCCACCTGTGGGATCAGCGAGGAAGCGATGCCATGGTTCATCGGCAAGAACGCGGAGAGGATCTTCTGGCGGGAGGGCGACACCGCAGGGGCGGAGATGTGAGCTCATGACGTCAGCCTTGGGCGGTCTGCGCATCTGCGACTTCTCCGGCCAGCTGGCCGGAGCCGGCGCGACGCGGTTCCTGGCCGCCATGGGTGCGGAGGTCATCCGCGTCGAGGATCCCGTCACGCACGGGTACTGGGACGTCCTGCGCGGGGTGTCACCTTTCGTCGACGAACGCCGCGGTCCCGACTTCGGCGGCGCGTTCAACAACCACAACGTCGAGAAACTCGGCGTCACCTTGAACCTGCGCACCGACGAGGGCAAGGAGCTTCTCAGGGAGCTCGTTGCGATCTCCGACGTCGTGACGGAGAACTTCGCCCCCGGGGTGATGGCCCGCCTGGGCTTTCCCTACGACGTCCTGCGCTCCATCAAAGAGGACGTCGTGTACGTCTCCAACTCGGGCTACGGGCACGCCGGTCCCTATCGTGACTTCAAGACCTGGGGCCCGCTCGTCCAGGCCGGCTGCGGGTTGGCCTTCGCCACGGGGGTCGCCGACCAACACCCGGCGGGCATCGGGTACTCCTACATGGATCATCACGGAGCCAACGTCATGGCCATCGCGATCATGGCCGGCCTCCTGCACCGAAATCGCACCGGGGAAGGTCAATGGATCGACATCTCGTGCACCGATGCCGGAGCGTTTCTCAACGGTCCGGCGCTGCTCGACTACACCGTCAACGGACGGCCGCTGCGCCGACCGGGCTCGCCGGACAGCAATCGGAGCCGTTCTCCGGTGATGGCCCCGCACGGTATCTACCCGTGTGCTGGTGAGGACAACTGGGTCGCGATCGCCTGTCGCGACGACCGAGACTGGCGGGCGTTGGCTGGCGTCGTGGCCGCGTCCTGGTGCGCGGAGGCGTGCTGGGCGTCCTGCCCGGGCCGTGTCGAGGCGGAGGACGAGCTCGATCGCCGGCTGGCCGAGTGGACGAGGTCGCTCGACCGCTTCTCGCTGGCTGCGACCTTGCGGGAGGCCGGCGTTCCGGCAGCGGCCGTGCAGCGACCCTCCGAGCGGATCGACCACGATCCCGAGACGTCGGACTGGGGTCTCTGGCCGAGCGTGACCCACTCGAAGATGGGGAAGGTGCGCGTGGACGGCATCCCGGTGCATTTCTCGAAGACGGACTGGGTGATCGAGCGTGGGGCGCCCTGCCTGGGCGAGCACAACGACGTCGTCTTCGGCGACCTCCTCGGCCACACGGATGAGGACCTCGCGGCATGGCGGGCACAGGGAGTGCTGTGAGCCCCCCGGACCGTCGCGACGGGTCATCGGGAGCGCTCGTGGGGGTCCGGGTCGTCGAGTTGGCCAGCGAGCACGGCGCACTCGCCGGCAAGATCCTGGCCGACCTCGGAGCGGAGGTGATCGTCGTCGAGCCTCCGGGCGGACACGCGTCCCGGCGCTTCGGGCCCTTCCTCGACGACGTGCCGGGGGCTGAGCGCAGCCTGTGGTGGTGGTACTACAACACCGGCAAACTCAGCGTTGCGCTCGACCTCCATGACGCGTCCGGCACCGACCTGTTGCGGAGTCTCATTGCGGCGAGCGACATCGTGCTCGAAGGTGAACCACCCGGCCAGCTGGCCGAGCTCGGTCTCGACTTCGAGGCGCTCGCACCCGAGCACCCCGAGCTGGTCTGGGTGTCCTCCACGCCCTTTGGCCGCTCGAGCCTGCGCTCGCGGGAACCGGTCACCGACCTCACGCTGCAGGCGGACGCGGGACCGGCCTGGAGCTGCGGCTACGACGACCATCTGTTACCGCCGGTGCGACCTGGTGGCAACCAGGGCTATCACACGGCGAGCCTGTGGGCCGTCGAGGCCGCGCTCGTTGCCTTCTACGCGCGTCAGACGCTCGGGTTCGGACAGCATGTCGACGTGAGCATGCACGCCGCCTGCAACGTGACCACCGAGGCGGCCACCTACGAATGGCTCGTCGCCGGCGCCACCGTGCAGCGGCAGACCTTTCGCCACGCCGCCGTGCGGGTCACCCCGCCACGGCTCATGCCATCGGCCGACGGACAGACCGTGATCGGCGCCTTGCCGCGGCGCGCGGGTGAGTTCCAGGCGCTGAGCGAGTGGATGACCGAGCTCGGTCTCAGTGACCAGTTCGACGAGTTCTTCTTCGTCGAGATGGGCGTGGAGCGCGGAGGAGTCCAGCTGCCCGAGATCACGGCGGATCCCGAGGCGGCGGCCATCTACCAGGCTGGAGCGGACGGGCTGCGTGCGGTGGCGGCGCACCTCCCGGGGAAGGAATTCTTCGTCCAGGCCCAGCAGCGAGGCATCCCGGCCGCCATGCTGTTCGCCCCCGAGGACGTCGTCGAGGACCCGCACTTCGCGACCCGGGGCTTCTTCGTCGACATCCATCACGAGGACCTGGGCCGGTCGTTCGTCTACCCCGGCCCGGTCTTCCAGGCGCCGGCGTCGCCATGGCGGGTCCGGGGGCGGGCGCCCCATGTCGACGAGCACGCCCAGCAGGTGCGACAGGCAGTCGAACGAGCGCCTCGGTAGCGTCGCATGGGTCCGGGGTGCAGCTGGTTGTGTGCGGGGGGAGGGGTGTAGGTGTGACGGAGAAGTTCGAAGAGCGCGTCATCGTCACGGGCCTCGGATTGTCGGAGACCGGCCGGGATCTCGGACGCAACGGTCTCGACCTCGCTCTCGATGCCGCCCTCGCCGCGATCCGCGACGCCGGCCTGCAGCGCTCGGACATCGACGGCCTGGCGTCCATGCCGTTCGGTGACCGGCCCCCCGAGGAGGTCGTCGATGCATTGGGACTGCAGCTGAATTGGATGGGCGGCGCCAACTCGGGGGCCCAGTTGGGCGTCATCATGAACGCCGCCATGGCCATTGCCTCCGGCCTGTGCCGCCATGTGCTGATCTACCGCTCGGTGCAGCAGCTAGGGGGCCTGCTTGGTAGCGCGTCGGGGGCGCTGCCGGAACCCGCCGGGCCCTGGGAGTGGCACGTGCCGTTCCACGAGTACTCCGCCGTCAACCTCATGGCCATGCAGGCTCGCCGGCACATGCATGACTACGGCACGACGAAGGAGCAGCTCGGCTGGATTCCCCTGACCTGTCGCCGTCACGCCGCGCTCAACGACCAGGCGGCCCTGCGCTCTGCGATGAAGATGGAGGACTATCTGGCCGCCCCGATGATCAGCGAGCCCTTGGGGCGGTTCGACTGTGACCTGCCCATTGACGGGGCGGTCGGGCTCGTGCTCTCGGCAAGCGATGCCGCATCGGACAGCCCGAACCCCCCGGTGCGCCTGGAGGCCGTGGGCTGCGCCAATCACGACACCCACGGCTGGGAGCCGCGGCAGGACTTCCCGGCCATGGCGGCCAAGGATGCCGCCGCCCAGATGTGGGCGCGGACCGATCTGAAGCCGGCCGATGTGGACGTGGCCGAGCTCTACGACGGCTTCTCCATCCTCACGTTGTCCTGGCTGGAGGCGCTCGGCTTCTGCCGAGAGGGAGAGGCCGGCGGCTTCGTCGACGGTGGCCAGCGGATCGGTCTCGGTGGCGAGCTGCCGCTCAACACCTACGGCGGGCAACTGTCCGCCGGTCGCCTGCACGGCTTTTGGTTGTTCCACGAGGCCGTGCTCCAACTCCGCGGTCAGGCGGGACTCCGCCAGGTTCCCGGTGCGCAGGTCGCGGTCACCTCTGCGGGCGGCGGCTTTCGGTGCGGATGCATCCTCCTGACGGCCTGATCCGAGGCGCCGCGGCAGCCGGCGGCGAGCCGCTCGAGCAATCGGGGCACGCGTGACCACGGAAGTGCTGCTTGACAGGGTCCCGGCAAAAGATTAAGCATATGCTCAAATAAGTGAGCAAGGCGTTCTCGGCCGGTCCGGGTTCCTTCGCACCCCGGTTCGGATGTGCAGCCGCTTCGGTGAAGGAGGGGTGTCGGGTGCGCGCTGGGTCGGCTCTCCCGAACGAGACGGAGGGTTCGAGCGCTCCGAGAGTGTGGCCGCGCCATGACGCGGGACGGTCCTCGCTGCGTGACCTTGCTCCTACCTTTCGACTTGGAGGCCTCATGGGTACCGATCGGGACATCTTTGGCATCGCGTTCGACGTGATCCTCGACGGCGGGACGAAGGCGACTCCCGCGCCGGGATCATCGCGTCCGGGCTCCGGATAAGCGCGCCCATGTACGACATCTTGCAGGGCGTACGGGTCGTCGAAGTGTCGTCCTGGTTGTTCGTCCCTGCGGCCGGTGCCGTGCTCGCCGATTGGGGGGCCGACGTCATCAAGATCGAGCATCCGGTCACGGGCGATCCGATTCGGGGCCTGACCAACGTGGAGGCCAGCGGGGCGATCATGAATCCGAACACCGAGTTGCCGAACCGGGGCAAGCGAAGCGTGGGCCTCGACATCGCGACGGACGAAGGTCAGGGAGATCCTGTACAGGCTGGTGGAGTCGGCGGATGTGTTCCTCACGAATTTCCTCCCGGAGACCCGGAAACGATTGGCCATCGATGTCGATGACATCCGAGCCCGCAACCCGCGGATCGTCTATGCCCTCGGGACGGGACAGGGCTCGCTGGGACCGGAGGCCGAATGCGGCGGATTCGATCTCGCCAGCGCCTGGGCCGCGGGGTGGCCCGGCCTTCCAGATGACACCCGCCGGCGGTGAGCCCCCGAATCAGCCCGGTTCCTTCGGGGACCTGTCGGGGGCGATGAACCTGGCCGGCGCGGTGGCGGCGGCGCTCTACCGGCGCGAACGCGACGGGCACGCGCCGGTGGTGGAGGTCTCGCTCTATGCCACGGGGATGTGGTGGATGGCGCAGGCAATCACCGCGGGCGCCGTCGGCGTGACCAGGGAGTTTCGCACCCGTCGCAATCCGTTCAATGCCTTGGTCAATTACTTCCCGACCAGCGACGGGCGTTGGGTGTGCCTGGTGTTCCTCCAGGCCGATCGCTGGTGGCCGGACCTGTGCCGCCACCTCGGCCGACCGGACCTCATCGACGACCCGCGTTTCGCCGAGGCGCAGGCCAGGAATGCTCACGTGGAGGAGTGCACGCAGCTGCTCGACGAGATATTCAGCCACTCGGACGCTGGCCGAATGGCGCGAGGTCCTGGCGACCCTCGAGGGCGTGTGGGCCCCGGTGCTGAGCCCGGCGGAGATCGGTGAGGATCCGCAGGCCATCGCGAACGGCTACCTGCCCGGCGTGGACAAGGGCGACGGCCGGGTCTACCGGGGCGTCGCGTCCCCGGTGCAATTCGACCAGGACCCGATCGGGACTCTCGACGGCGCACCCGAGCACGGGCAGAACACCGAGGAAGTCCTCTCTGGAGATCGGTCTCGGTTGGGACGACATCGTCGCGCTCAAGGAGCGGGGCGCCGTGATGTGAGACGGACCGCCGCAACGTCCTGTGGGGCACGTCGCCGTGATCGCGAACGGACCTCCGGTGGGAACGGCATTGACGAGCGAATCGAGGCAGCAGGTGACAGACAAAGGCGCATCGGAATGGTTGATTTCCGTCGATGACCACGTGCTCGAGCCCGGTCACGTCTGGCAGGAGCGCGTCCCGGCCAAGTATCAGAGAGGCGGCACCACGGCTCGTTCGTGACGCCGAAGGCGAGGCGTGGGTCTACGAGGGCCGGCGCATGGTGACGCCTGGACTCGGTGCCGTGGCCGGAAAGCGACGGGAGGAGTTCAGCTTCGAGCCGATCACCTACGACGAGATGCGGCCCGGCTGTTACGACTCCGTGGCCCGGCTGGAGGACATGGATCGGGCCGGCGTGCTCGCCTCGATGTGCTTCCCGTCCTTCCCCCGCTTCTGCGGCCAGGTGTTCCTGGAGGCCGACGACAAGGAGCTCGCCCTGCTGTGCGTGCAGGCCTACAACGACTGGATGATCGACGAGTGGTGCGGCCGTGCGCTCGGCCGCTACATCCCCCTCACGCTCATTCCCCTGTGGGACCCGAGCGTTGGCCGCGGCCGAGGTGCGCCGGACGGCCGCGAAGGGCTCCCGGGCGCGTCGCCTTCTCCGAGAATCCGGCCATGCTCGGCCTCCCGACCATCCAGGACCGAGGCGGCTACTGGGACCCCCTCATGGCGGCCTGCGAGGAGACCGAGACGGTCGTGTGCATGCACATCGGCTCCTCGAGCAGGCGCTACACGATGTCGGACGAGTCACCCATGCTGGTGACGATGTCGTGGGGGCCGCCGGTGATGATCGCCGGGGCCATGGTGGAGTGGATCTTCAGCCCCGTGCGTGCGGAAGTTTCCCGGGGATCAAGGTGGCGCTGGCCGAAGGCGGGATCGGGTGGATGCCGTTCTTCCTCGACCGCTGTGCCCAGGTCGTGGAGAAGCACCGGTACTGGATCGGGAAGGGTGACGTCAGGCACGACTCCCTCTCGGGACGCGTGCAGGTGATGGAGGGCGGTGGCGTCGAATGGAGGGCTTCTCCGTGATGGACACCTTCCGCAAGCACATCTACGGCTGCTTCATCGACGATCTCCACGGGATCAAGAACCTCGATGTGATCGGCGTCGACAACGTCATGATCGAGACGGACTATCCCCACAGCGACTCGACCTGGCCGAACTGCCTCGAGCATGCCAAGAAGCAGCTCGTCGACCTCTCCGACAGTCGATCGCCACAAGATCCTGCGGGGGAACGCCGAGCGATTGTTCCGGTTCACGCCCGCATCGGCTCCGACATGACGGCTGGAAGACTCACAGTGCGACGACCGAGGCACGACCGTCGCACGTGCCAGAAGGGGATGAACGGATGAAGATCAGCCTGTTTCTCGGTTTCCAGGGCGGGGACTGGCTCCACAACGACGCGCCCGGGTCGAGCGGGTCGCCGACCATACGGGACGGGCAGGTCTACGAGGACAACATCTACATCGCCGATCTGCTGGAGCCGCTCGGGTTCGACGCCTTGTTCCAGGTGGAGCACCACGGCTCGCCGTACCACATGACGAGCAATCCCTTGGCCGATCCTCTACTACATGGCGGGGCGGACCGAACGGCTCGAAATGGGCACGTGCGTCGTCGTGCTGCCATGGAACAACCCGCTGCGTGTCGCCGAGGAGCTCTCGGTGCTCGACAACATGCTCCAGGGTCGCCGGATCTACGTCGGCGTCGGTCGTGGCAGCTCGCCGAGCGAGTACCGGTACCTGGGCATCGACCAGAACGAGGCCAGTGAGCGCTTCAAGGAGGGCGTCGACATTCTCCGGCTGGCGCTCCGGGAGGAGAACTTCTCCTACGAGGGGACGCACTACCAGGTCTCCGGGGCGACGACCCGGCCCCGGCCGTGGTCGGCGACCTTGGGGGAGAACATCTACGGGGCCCTGGTGAGCAAGTCGAGCCTCGAGCCGGTCGCCGAAATGGGACTCGACCTCATGTGCACGGGCGGCACCTCGGTGGCCACGATGACCGAGAACTGCCGAGATCTTCAACGACGCCAGGGCCAGGGTGGGGCTCGGGCCGACGCGTCCCATCATCGCGGCACCGGGCTATTGCGCCACGTCGCACGAGGCGGCGATGGAGGTGGCGGAACGTGCCTTCGGCGGCTACATCGACGGATCCCGACGCCACTACGGGTTCGACAACCCGCAGCAGTTCGCCGACATCAAGGGCTATCAGCAGTACGCGCCCGGCGGCGGGGGCGACCCGCGGGGTTCGTCGCCCCGCGAGGACTACATCAAGAGCGGGATCTTCGGCACGCCCGATCAGTGCATCGAGAAGATCCGGATGTATGCCGAGGTCACCGGCACCGACCACATCGTCATGCTGCACTCCATCGCCGGCATGTCGGTGAAGGAGACCGAGAATAGCCTGCGCCTGTTCTCGAGTGAGGTTCTACCCGTCGTACGCCGTGCCGCGGAGGAGGTCGTCAGCGCGGGCTGAGGAGCAAGCGCTGTCCCGGCGTCCGCCCGCCGTACGTTGGTAACTTGCAGAACGAGGAGCTGCCGTGACCATCAATGCGCGCGCGTGGATCGCCGGGGTGTACGAACATCCGCGCCGGGAGATCCGGGACCGGAGCATCCCTCAACTCCATGCGGAGGTTGCCCTCGGGGCGCTCGCCGACGCGGGGCTCGACATCTCGGACGTCGACGGCTACCTCTGCGATTCTTCGGCCGGCTTCGGCGCCATCTCCATGGCCGACTACCTCAACCTCCGCCCCCGCTACATCGACTCGACCGAGACGGGAGGCTCGTCCTATCTCGTGCACGTCGGCCATGCCGCGGCGGCCATCGCCGCCGGGCGGTGCCAGGTCGCCCTGGTCACGATGGCCGGGCTGGCCCGGAGCCGCCGTGAGGCGCCGGTCGCCCGCTCCTCGGGTCCGCCCGAGGCCGGGTTCGAGTCCACGTGGGGTATGTCGGCCATCTCGGGCTACGCCATGGCCGCCCAGCGGCACATGTTCGAGTTCGGCACGACCAGCGCGCAACTGGCCGAGGTCAAGGTGGCGGCATCACTGCACGCGCAGCACAATCCCCACGCCTTCTTGCGGAACCCCGTCACCGTGGACGAGGTGCTCGACTCCCCGGTGATCAGCTCACCGCTGCATCGCCTCGACTGTTGTGTCGTGACGGACGGCGGGGGAGCGGTCGTGGTGGTCAGCCCGGAAGTGGCCCGCGACCTGGGGCGCCGGTCGGTGAAGGTCCTGGGCCAGGCGGAGGCGGTGAAGCACACCGGAAACGGGCGCATCGATCTCACCTTCACCGGTGCCGCATTCACAGGACCCGAGGCGTTCGCCCAGGCGGGCGTGACGCCGGCCGACGTCGACTACGTCTCGCTCTACGACTCGTTCACCATCACCGTCGTGCAGACGATCGAGGACCTGGGATTCTGCGACAAGGGGAAGGGCGGACCCTTCGTCCTGGACGGGACGCTGGTGGCGCCCCACGGGCGATTGCCCTTCAACACCGACGGCGGTGGCCTGTGCAACAACCATCCGTCGAACCGGGGTGGGATGACCAAGATCATCGAGGCGGTGCGCCAACTGCGGGGTGAGGCGCATCCCGCCGTGCAGGTGCCGGACTGCGAGATCGCCTTGGCCCACGGCACCGGCGGTTCGATCGGCACCAGGATGGGCAGCGCCACCCTGATCCTCGGTCGGGAGGACGCGTGACGGCCGACCGCCTCCCCGCTCCGGGCCCGGCACGCACGCCCGAGACGGCTGAGTTCTGGGACGCCACGGCTGCCGGTCGTCTGCTCCTGGCGCGCTGCGACCGGTGCGGCACGGTGATCTGGTATCCCAAGACGTACTGCTCCGAATGTGCTGGGCTGTCCGTCTCGTGGATCGAGGCCTCGGGAACCGGCACGATCTACAGCTTCACCGTCGCCCATCGCGGCCCGGGGGCCTTCGGCGATGCCGTGCCCTACGTCATCGCGTACGTGGAGCTCGCAGAGGGACCACGGGTCCTGACCAACATCGTGGGGTGTGAACCGGATCAGGTGTCGATCGGACTGCCGGTGCGGGTCGTGTTCAGTGACACGGGTCAGGGCAGCGCGCTCTACCGGTTCGAGTTGTCGGAGGCCTCGCCGCCGCCGGGAGACGCCTGATGCCCGACGATGAGGAGCGGGGGGAGGTGGCGCTGCCACTGTCCGGCGTGCGGGTGCTCGAACTCAGCGGCCGGACCGGGGCCTATTGCGGCAAGGTCCTGGCGGATCTCGGAGCCGACGTGGTGAAGGTCGAACGGCCCACCGGCGACCGGATGCGGTTCCTCCCGCCGTTCCGCGACGGGCAGACCGGTCCGGAGGCCAGCCTGCTCTTCGCCTACTACCACCACAACAAGCGCGGCATCACGCTCGACTGGGAGCGCGACGAAGCAAGGACGCTGCTCGAGGCTCTGTCGGCCTGGGCGGATGTCGTCGTGGCGTCTCCCCGAGGCGAGCGGGAACGGGTGGTCGGCTTCGTCGAGGACCCGCCGTCGCTCTCCTGGGTGTCGGGCACCGCGCTCACGTGCTTCATCACGCCCTTCGGGCTGACCGGTCCCTACCGCGACTGGCGGGCCACGCCGCTCACCTCCTTCGCCATGAGCGGGTACATGCATCCCGTCGGCCCACCCGAGGGCCCCCCGTTGGCTATGCCCGGCCAGGAGTTCTACGACGAGGCGGGCCTCTGGGCCGCCTTTCTCGTCCAGGCATCGCTGCGCGGGCCACGCGACCTCTGGACCCAGGTGATCGACCTCTCGGTCCACGAGGTGGGTTTGTTCAACAAGCTGGGCACCGAGCAATACGGCCTGGCCGGGTTGATCAAGACCCGGGCCACCAACTTCGGACCTCCGCCGGGCGGCATCTGGCGGTGCCGGGACGGACTGCTGGACATCGGTGCCCACTCCGACCACCAGTGGGACATCTTCGTCGACCTGCTGGGCCGTCCCGACGTCCTGACCGATCCGATCTATCGCGACCGGGCGATGCGCGTGCAGCTGTTCGACCTGTTGACGGACATCATCGCCGACCTGCTCTCTGAGCGCAGCGCCACCGAGTTCGTCGTCGCCGGCCAGGCGGCGGGCCTCCCGTGTGCGTTGACGCACCGGCCGGCCCAATTCGTGGACGATCCCCAGCCGGCGGCCCGCGGGTACTTCATTCCGTCCTCGCGGGTCGGGACGGGGACGGTGTCCATCCCCGGCGCCCCGTTCGTCTCGGACCCGCCCCTGATCGGCTACCGGAGATCGGCGCCCCGCCTGGGAGAGGCCAACGAGGAGATCTACGTGGGTGACCTGGGCTACTCGGCGCGGGACCTGGAGAAATGGCGGATTGATGGCCTCGTCTAGCGCCACCCAGGCCCAGCCCCTCCGCGGCATCCGCGTCCTCTCGTTCGGCGCCTTCGTCGCCGGGAACATCTGTGCCTTGATGCTGGCCGAGCTCGGAGCCGATGTCGTGAAGATCGAGTCGAGGGATCGCCCCGAGGCGTTGCGCGCCTATGACGTTCCCGGGCGACCGCAGGTCGTCGAGCCGTCGGGGATCCGGACGACGGCCCTGTTCGCCGGGATGACCCGCGGCCTGCGCAGTGCCTGCATCGACATGACGAACGAGGGCGGACGGCGGGCCTTCCGGGAGCTGTCCGCCCGGGCGAACGTGGTGGTCGAGAATCTGGGTCCGGGCACCATGGAGTCGTGGGGGTGCTCGTACGCGGACCTCAGGGCGCGCAACCCCGACCTGGTGATGCTGGCGATCTCGGGCTACGGGCGATCGGGACCGCTGGCGGGATTCCGGGCCTACGCGTCGAACATCAACAACTTCCTCGGTCTCACGCTGGCGTGGGCTCCCGACGGCATCCACTTTGACTTCGTCGCGGGGATCCACGGGGCCTGCGCCATCGTCGCCGCCTTGGCCGAGGTCGCCAAGGGCACGCCCGGCGTCTTCATCGACATGGCGCAGACCGAGGCCGGTGCGGCCATCCTGCCCGCCCTCTACCTCGACTACCTGGCCAACGGCCGGGAGTGGAGTGCCGGGCCCAACGAGGTGCCGGGCTCGGTCTTCTCGGGGGTCTTCCGGTGCCTCGGCGCCGACGCCTGGGTGGCGGTCGAGCTCGAGGACGTCACAGATTGGGAGATCCTGTGCGCGTTCCTCGAGCGGCCTCACCTCCAACCCGATGCCGGCGGGATCGACGCGGTCAGTGGAGCCATCGAAGCGTGGGCCGGCACCGTCTCACCCCTTCAGGTGACGCTCACGTTGCAAGAGCTCGGCCTGGCCGCCGGTCCCGTGCAGGACAGCGAGGACCTGTGGCGGGACCCGCAGCATCGCGAGCCGGGGTGCGCTCGTCGAGGTCTGCCACCCCGACCTCGGGTGCCTCGAGTATCCGGACGCCCCCTACCCGATCCGCCGGGACCCGGCGCGGCCGCGGACCAGCGGGCCCCGGCTGGGGGAGCACACGGCGGACGTCTTGGGTGAATGGTTGGGCTGGACCGAGGCCGACGTGGACGCGCTGCGATCCAGCGGTGCCGTGTGGTCGCCGAAGAGACCGCCGGCCCGTCGTCATGCTGAGTGGCAGGCTGGGTGGTAGGAGGAGCGATGCCCGGCATCACTGAGGGTCGCGTGGCCATCGTCACCGGAGCCGGTCGCGGGATTGGCCGTGGCCATGCCCTGGAGCTGGCCCGCCAGGGGGCCAAGGTTGTTGTGAACGACCTGGGAGCGGAGGTCGACGGCCGGGGGAGCTCGGAGGGGCCCGCCGGTGCCGTCGTGGACGAGATCCGCGCCGCCGGGGGAGAGGCGGTGGCGAACGGTGACGACGTCTCCGACTGGGATGGCGCCGGGCGGCTCGTCCAGACGGCGCTTCGATACTTCGGCTGCTCTCGACATCGTGGTGAACAATGCGGGCATCCTGCGCGACCGCATGGTGGCGAACATGTCGATCGAGGAGTGGGATGCGGTCATCAGGGTGCATCTGCGAGGCACCTTCGCCACCATGCGCCGCTCGGCCGAGTACTGGCGCGACCGGACCAAGGCGGGCGCCAGCAACGACGCCCGGATCATCAACACCACGTCGGCCTCGGGACTCTTCGGCAACGTGGGGCAGACGAACTACGGAGCGGCCAAAGGCGGTATCGCGGCCATGACGATCATCGCCGCCGGCGAACTCGGCCGCTACGGCGTGACGGTCAACGCGATCACCCCGGGTGCCTACACGCGCATGACGGAACAGGCGAAGCCTGGGTCCAGAGTGCCGGTCGAGACGGGTGTCTTCGACGTCTCCGACCCGGAGAACATCGCTCCCCTGGTCGCCTGGTTGGCCAGCCCCGAGTCGTCGCACGTCACGGGGCGGGTGTTCAACGGTGCGCGGCGGTCAGATCCGGGTGCTGGAAGGGTGGCACGCCGGGCCGTCGGCGGACGCCGGTCGGCGCTGGGAGGCCGCCGAGCTCGGTCCCGTCGTCACCCAACTCGTCGCGGCGGCCACACCGCAGGCGGACCTGTGGGGCGAGGTGCCGGACCGGAGCGGGTAGCCACCCGAGGGTGCGGCGGCGACCCGACCTAGCCCTGGCCGGTCCAGTTCTGCGCGTCTCGCAGCACCTCGTTGAACGGCTTGCGGGTGTCGAAGCTCGGTTCACGCGGAAGCCCCAGGGCGCGCTCGCCGATCACGTTGCGTTGCGTCTCGTTGGTCCCTCCGGCAATGGCGGCGCCGCGCGCCCGCAGATAGGACAGCGAGGGCTCGGGCCCGTCAGGGTCGTGGCCGTCCCAGGTCATGGCGCCCGCACCGCCGATCTCGACGGCCAGGCGGGCCCGCCTCGGGCCGTACGTCCCCCGGAACAGCTTGACGTAGGAGGCGACGCCCGGGGTCAGGAGGCCGAGCCGGCCCATCTGGGCGATGCGAGCGCTCAGCGCCTTGCCGACGAAGTCGGTGGTGTGCGCTCGGGCCAGTTCCTGACGGACGATGGGATCGTCGAGTCGCCCGGCCCGGCGGGCCAGTCGCACGAGGTCGGGTGCCAGCGGGCCCGGGCCCTCGAGGGGGTTGCCGTCCTCCGGTCGCCCCGCGCCCCGCTCGAAGACGAACATGGTCTGGGTGACGGCCCAGCCGGCGTTGACCTCGCACAGTCGGTCGGCATCGGGGACGACCACGTCGTCGAAGAACTCCTCGCAGAACTCGGCGACCTCGTTGATCTGCTTGATGGGCCTGATGGTGACCCCGGGAGCGTGGCAGGGCACCAGGAACCACGTCAGGCCCTGATGCTTGGGGACGTCCCAGTCCGTGCGGGCGAGGCACATGCCCGAGTCGGCCAGGTGGGCGAACGTGCTCCAGATCTTCTGCCCGTTGAGGATCCACTGCTGCCCGTCCCGGGTGGCCCGGGTGCGCGCGCCGGCGAGGTCCGACCCCGACGACGGCTCCGAGAAGAACTGGCAGACCAGCTCGTCCCCGGCCAGGACCTCGGGCACGAACCGCCGCAGGAAGTCCGGCGAGGCGTATGCCAGCATGGTGGGGACGCAGACGTAGAAGGTCGTGATGGTGAGCGCGCCGAAGTCGGGCAGCACGAAATCCGCCGCCTCGTCCACGAAGGCCCATTCGTACGCGCCGGGCAGCCCCTGGCCGCCGTACTCCTTCGGCCAGGTGATGCCCGCGTAGCCGCCCTCGAAGAGTCGCCGTTGCAGCGCCCGGTTGGTCGCCATGACCTCGGGGGTGTAGTAGTCGACGTCATGACCCTGATCGGGGCCGTCCCTCCGCGGCAGGTGCTCGGTCAGCCAGGCCCGGGCCGTCCGCCGGTAGTCGCGGAGGGCCTCGTCCTCGGGCTCGTCCGCCCTGGTGCGGTCGTCGGTCGTCATCGTTGCGAGAGGCCGTGGACCCGGCAGATCCGCTCCCGGTGCCAGTCCGACTGGCCGAAGAGCACGCCGTTCATGGTGATGCGGCGGAGGAAGAGATGGAGGTCGTGTTCCCAGGTGAAGCCGATCCCGGCGAAGACCTGCGCGCAGCCTTGGGCGAGGTCGATGCCGGCGTCCGCCACCCACGACTTGGCCATGCTGACGATCTCACCCGCTTCCTTCCGGTGCTCTTGCACCGCCCGGACGGCGGCGGCGGTCATGGCCTTGCTCGCCTCGAGGGAGAGGCTCAGGTCGGCCAGCTGGTGCTTCACCGCTTGAAAGGAGCCGATGGGCCGGCCGAACGCCGTGCGGTCGATGGCGTACTGGCGCGTGAGCTCGAAGAGGGCGTCCATGGCACCCACAGTCTCCGCGGTGGACAGGACGCAGGCCAGCTGCAGTTGGACTTCGACGTCTGCGTTCGGACCGACCGGGGTGTCCGAGTAGCCGACGTGGCGGGAACGACCATGTCGTCGAAGGCGACCGACGCCGTAGCGTTGCGTGATGTCGAGCGCCTCGAGCGGCGTGACGGTGACGCCCGGGGACGTCGCCGACCGATGAACTGGGAACATGCCGTGCTCCCCGTCGGTCGAGACGAGAAGCCAGTCGGCCCCGGGTGCCGCCGGCGACGGGTCTGCCTGTCCCGACACGGTGAACCCGTCGCCCCGGGGGGTCGCGGTGACCGAGACAGCCGGGGACCGGGCCGGCGACGGCATCGCCGAGCACCCAGGTGGCCGATCGCCTCCCCGCGCAGATGGCGGGCAGGATCCTCGCCTGCTGTTCCGGCGAACCTGCGGCGACGAACGCGGCACCGACGACGTTCATGCAGACGAAGGGGCCGGGTTGGAGCGCGCGGCCCCGCTCCTCGGCGATGATGGCCAGGTCGCACAGGCCCTCACCCGAGACGCTCCCCCCTCCGAGCTCTTCGGGCACCAGCATGGCGAACCACCCGAGCTCGCCGGCGGCCGCGGAGGTAGTCCGCGGGGAGGTCGGACTGGCTCCCGATCAGCTCGCGCACCTGCGGCAGTGGACACGTCGCGTCGATGAACCGCGCCGCCGTCTCCCTAAGGAGCTCCTGGTCGCTGCTGAGGCCGGGTTCCATCGTGGTCATTTCCGACTGGGACGGCGCCGGCTCACGCCAGCAGCTCCCCGGCGGTCGCGGGCCCTCTGGGCTGGTGGAACTGCGCCACGGTCTACGGTACCATCGGTCCGGGTTGACCTGGGCAGACGCCCAAAAAAACATGAACCTGGGGCGAGTGGCCTCTGATCCACCGGCGGTGTGCGCGGGTGGGTCGGATCGGGGGATGCGGTGCTGCAGTACGTGATCGCTGGCCTGGTCTACGGGGGCATCTACGCCATTACCGCGTCCGGGCTCGTGGTCACCTACCAGTCGACGGGCATCCTGAACTTCGCCTTCGCCTCGCTCGCCTACGCGCTGGCGCGGCTCTACTACTGGCTCAACACCCAGGAGCACTGGGCCATCGTGCCGGCGGCTCTCGTCACGATCGTCGTGGCCGGACCGGCTCTCGGCATCGGGCTGTACTTCTTCCTGTTCAAGAGGCTCCGGCTGGCCCGACCGCTCATCAAGGTCGTGGCCACCATCGGCATCTCGGTCGCCATTCCGCCGGCGGCGACGCTGATCTTCGGCAACCAGACGATCCTGTCCGCCCCCGGCCTCGCCCCCGAACCGGTCCGGGTGTTCGACTTCCTCGGCGTGGCGGTCACGATGGAGCAGGTCATCATGTACATCTGCGTGGCCCTCGTGGTCGTGGTCGGCGTCGCGGTCCTCCGGTTCACCGACATCGGGCTCCGGGTGCGCGCCATGGTGGACTCGCCCGCCATGACGTCGCTCTCGGCCACCAGTCCCGATCGGATCTCCATGGGTGTCTGGGCGGTGAGCATCGGGCTGGCCGGGCTCGTCGGGGTCCTGGCGGCCCCCGTGGTCGGCCTCGACCCGGGCGACATCACGCTGGTCATGGTGGCTGCGTTCGCCGCGGTGATCGCCGCCCGGCTGCGCAGCCTCCCCGTCGCCATGGCCGTCGGGCTCCTCATGGGGATCGCCGAGAACCTCGTGCAGTACTTCTTCACCAACTCGAGCACGTTGAGTGCCGACGTGATCCCGGCCATTCCGTTCATCGTCACCGCGATCGTCCTGATCTACTTCATGATCCGGGGGACCGGTACCGAAGAGTCCGAAGGCGCCGGCGGCCCGCTCGATCGGGCCATCACGCCTCAGGGTGAGCCGACCACGGGCACCAACCGGGAGCGCTACGCCGCCACGTTCGGCTGGCACCTGCCCCTCCTGGCCTTCGCCATCCTGTGCATCCTGCCGCTGGTCCTCAGCGGGTTCTGGGTCGGCCTCATCGCGCAGGGCGTCTGTTTCTCCATCATCCTGCTGTCCATCACCCTGGTCACCGGCGAGGGCGGGATGATCTGGTTCTGCCAGGCCAGCTTCGCGGGAATCGGCGCCGTGACGGCGGCGCAGCTGGCGGTCCACCACGGGTGGCCGGTCATGTTGGCGGTGCTGGTGGGCGGAGTGGTCGCCGCCCCGTTCGGAGTGGTCATCGGCCTCGTCACCATCCGCCTGGGCAATCTCTACGTGGCGCTGGTCACGCTGACGGTCGGCCTGCTGTTCGACGACCTGGTGTTCACCCAGAACATCTTCTCCAACGACGCCATCGGGGTGAACGTCAACCTGCCCTCGTTCGCCTCGAGCCCGATCGCCTTCGCGTACCTGTCCCTGGCCGTCTTCGCCGTCGCCGCGCTGGTCATCCTCAACCTGCAGAAGTCGACGGCAGGCCTGGCGCTGAATGCCGTCCGCTGGAGCCCCGTCGGGGCACGGACCATCGGGATCAGCGTTCTGCAGATGAAGGTCCTGGTGTCGGGGATCGCGGCCTGCGTGGCCGGGATCGGCGGGGCCATGTACGCCCTCTCCCTCGGCACCGCCTTGCCGACCAATTACTCGTCCCTGCTCGGATTGATCTGGCTGGCCATCTTGGTGACGCTGGGCATCCGTTCGAACACGGCCGCGCTCATGGCCGGGGTGTCCTACACCGTGCTGGCGGGAATCGCCGTGGCCTATCTGCCCGCCGCGTACGCGGAGGTGACACCCATCCTCTTCGGGCTGGGCGCCGTGCAGGTGGCCAAGTTCCCGAACGGGGCCATGACGGAGAACGCCCGGCAGGTCCTCTGGTTCTGGGACAAGGTGCGCGGCGTCTCAAAGCCCAGCCAGATCCCGGTGATCCAGGAGGCTGGGGCCGTGGTCGGGGGCGACCTTGCCTGAGCTCCCTGAACCCGTCGTATCGGGGGCAGCAGCTACCGAGCCCACTCTGGCCGCGACCGACGTCACGGTGCGCTTCGGAGGGCTCACCGCCCTGTCCGACGTCTCCATCGACGTGTCGCCCGGGACCATCGTGGGGCTGGTCGGACCCAACGGTGCCGGCAAGTCCACGCTCTTCGCCGTGATCTCCGGGCTGGTTCGCCCCGTCACCGGTCGCGTCTTCATCGCCGGACAGGACGTCACGGCGATGGGCACCGCGCCCCGGGCCCGTCTCGGGCTGGCGCGCACCTTCCAGCATCCCGAGCTCTTCATGGGCATGACGGTCCGCGATCACCTCGTCCTGGCGCACCGGGCCCACTACGAGCGGCGCCGCTGCTGGAGCGACCTCGTCAGTCTCCGCGCTTTGTTCCCGCCGGCCCCTCTCGAGACCGAAGAGGTCGATGCCCTGCTCGAGCTCCTGGGCCTGACGGAGATCGCCAAGACCCAGGTGTCGGTGCTCCCCTTGGGGTTGTCCCGGCTGGTCGAGGTGGGCCGGGCCCTGGCCACGAATCCGAAGGTGGTGCTGCTCGACGAGCCCTTGTCGGGGCTGGACGTCCGCGCCACCGAGAATCTGATCGCGGCGTTCGAACGGGTCGTCTCCAGCAGTCGCCACGGCCTGTCGCTGCTCATGGTCGAACACGACGTGGCGTCGGTGTTGGCACTGTCCAGCCAGATCTTCGTGCTCAACTTCGGCCAGCTCATCGCCCAGGGCACGCCGGACGAGGTGCGCGCCGATCCCGCCGTGCGCGAGGCCTACCTGGGCGATGAGGACTCGACCGCCGAGGGCGGGGCCGCGTCGGGAGTACCGGCGTGAACGAGCCCATGCTGGTGGTCGAGGACCTCGATGTGAGCTACGGAGCCTCCCAGGCCCTCTTCGGTGTCTCCATGGAGGTGGAAGCCGGCTCCATGGTCGCCGTGCTGGGCGCCAACGGCGCCGGCAAGAGCACCCTGGCGCGGACCGTGTCCGGGCTCGTTCCGTCGGCTGCGGGTCGCATCCGATTCGACGGGGTGGACGTCACCAAGCGAGCGCCGTTCAAGTTGAGCGCCGAGGGGCTCGCCCACATCCCGGAGGGACGCGGCATCTTCCCGGGGCTGACGGTGTCCGAAAACCTGCGTATGGCGGTCAAGCAGCTCAAGCGCGCCGAGCGCGGCGCGGCCATCGACGCGGCCATCGAGCGTTTTCCGGTTCTCGGTGAGCGCCGTCGCCAGGGCGCGGGCACGCTCTCGGGCGGAGAGCAGCAGATGCTGGCCCTGGCCCGGGCCCTGGCGGTGACCCCGAAGCTCATCATCGCCGACGAGATGTCGCTCGGCTTGGCTCCCCTGGTGGCAGATGCCGTGTTCGAAGGTCTCGATCAGGCCCGGTCTTCTGGCATCACCGTCGTGCTCATCGAGCAGTTCGTCCACCGCGCTCTCCGCTTGGCCGACCGCTGCGTCATCCTGACCCGCGGTCGCGTGGGATGGTCGGGCCCGGCCTCGGAGGCTCATCAGGAGGTCATCGACCGGTATCTCGGGGAGGTGGCGCACAGCGCATGACCGTCGACGGAGGGCACCACGGCGTGGCGGATGACCACTCCCTGGCCGAATTCCGGTTGAGCCTGGTCGATTGGCTGTCGGCCAACCTCACCGCCGAGGTGCTCGGCGCGCATCGGTCCGAGGCCGAAGGCGACGAAGGGCTCGAGGTGCTCCGGGCCTGGAACGCCCGGTTGGCCGACGCCGGCTGGGCCGCCGTCTCGTGGCCGGCCCGCTACGGAGGCCGCGACGCCGGCGTGGCCGAACAGCTGGTGTACCAAGAGGAGATGGTGCGTGCCGGCGCGCCGGGGCCGGTCAACACCATCGGGGTCTCCAACATCGCCCCGGCCATCATGTCCATCGGCAGGGACGAGCAGAAGGAGCGCTATCTGCGCCCCATGCTGCGCGGCGACGAGATCTGGTGCCAGGGGATGTCCGAGCCCGACGCCGGCTCCGACCTGGCCTCGTTGCGCACGGCGGCACGTGCCGAAGGAGACGCCTTCGTCGTCAGCGGGCAGAAGACGTGGAACAGCCTGGGGCGCTACGCGGACTGGTGCCAGCTCTACGTGCGCACCGACCCCGAGGCCCCCAAGCACAAGGGGATCAGCTGCCTGCTGGTCGACATGGCCTCGCCCGGGATCACGGTGCGGCCGCTGCGCACCATGTCGGGTGACTTCACCTTCTCCGAGCTCTTCTTCGACGAGGTGGTCGTCCCGCGGTCCAACCTGCTGGGCCAGCTCAACGAGGGCTGGCGGGTGGCCATGACCACCCTCAGCCACGAGCGGGCGGGCGTGGCCCGGCTCCACCTCGATCTGGCCAAGAGCTTCGAGAGCCTGCTCGAGGAGGCGCGCCGGCGCGGGCCGATCACGGACCCGGTGCACCGCGACCTGCTCGCCCGTCTGTACGCCGACATCGCGTGCTTGCGATTCGCCACGTCCCGCGAGCTGGCGAAGATCGGCCAGGGTGGTCAACCGTCGGCCACCATGGGCGGGTTGGCCAAGCTGGCCTGGGCCCGGTCCGGCCAGCGGCTGGCCGAGCTGGCCGTGAGCATCCTCGGCCCCGAAGCGCTGCTGGCCGGCCACTGGACCAAGTCGTTGCTGATGTCCCCTTCGTATTCGATCGCCGGGGGCACCGGGGACATCAATCGCAACGTCGTGGCCGAGCACGGTCTCGGGTTGCCCCGATGAGCGCTGGGATGGAAAGCACCTCAAGAGAAGGAGAGCGTCAATGACATCAACGTGGGGCTACGAAGGCCGTCGGGTGATCGTGAGCGGCGGCGGTGGCGCCGGGATGGGCGCCGCCGCGGTGCGCCACCTGTCTGATCTGGGGGCCGAAGTGCATGTGCTCGACCTCAAGGAGCCGCCCGTCGCGGTGTCGAGCTACCAGGCGGTCGACCTGCGCGATCCCGACGCCACCACCGAAGCGGTCGAAAACATAGGAGGCGACATCCACGCGTTGTTCAATTGCGCCGGGCTGGCCGGGATGAAGTTCCCCGACCTCGACGTCATGCTGGTCAACTTCGTCGGCATGCGCCACCTGGCCGAAACCGTGTCGGCCCGCATGGAGCCGGGCGCGGCCATCGCCAGCATCTCGTCCACGGCCGGGTCCGGCTATCTGGCCAGCATCGGCAAGTGGATGCCACTGGTCATGTCGCCGGGGTTCGACGCCGCCAAGAAATGGTGCGAGGCCAATCCCGAGGAGATCGCCGGCGGGTACGGCCCCTCCAAGGAGGCGATCATCGTCTGGACGCTGTGGGCGTCGCACGCCCTGGCCGAGCGGGGCATCCGGGTCAACTGCATCAGCCCCGGCCCGACCGATACGCCGATGATGCCGGACTTCGAGCAGTACGTGGGCAAGGAGTTCATGGAGAACTTCCCCGTCCCGCTCGGGAGGCGCTCGACGCCCGACGAACAGGCCTGGCCGCTGATCTTCTTGAACTCACCGCTGGCCAGCTACGTCACGGGGGAGAACGTCGTCACCGACGGCGGCACCATGGGCGCCGTCATGACGGGGAGCATCGACATCTCCGGTCTCATCCCCGAGTCGATGCAGTAGCGCGATCCGCGCCCGGGACCAACGGCCCGCGGCGTCCGCTCAGGCGGCCGCGGCCTCCAGGATGTGCACGACGCACGAAGATCCCAGGCCGATGACGTGGGCCAGGCCGACCTTGGCTTCGGGGATCTGGCGCGCCCCCGCCTCACCCCGGAGGTCAGCCGCACCTGGCTCTCGGGGCTTGAGCGGCTCCCGTGCAGCCTGAGGATGATGACCGACGGTGTGCCGGCCGGCGCGGCGACGAGCATGGCGCGCCTCGTGCCACCGACGTGATGGTGTGCGGTGTCAGTGCCGAGGCGGGCCACGGTAGCCGGCCCTCCGCCGCGCCGTCCCCTGGGCTGACTACGCCGGCCCGGCCACGCCCCATCGGTGGGCGAGTTCGGCCGCCCACACCGGCACGTCCGCCGGTGCCGGCGGCGGGGACTCGACGAGCACCAGTTCCGACACTCCGAGCGCCTCGACGTCGCGCCGATCGGCCGGCGTGACACCCGTCAGGGCGACCGACGTCGACACCGCTCCGGGCGGGCGACCGTGCTCCCGGCAGGCGTCTCGGAGGAAGTCGAGCCGTCCCGCCAGTTCGCCCACGGCGACGTTGAACCCGTACCAGCCGTCGCCGTAGCGGGCCACCCGGGCGAGCGCGGTATCACCGTTGCCCCCGAGCACCACGGGGATGGTGCCCCGTGACGGGTTCGGGTAGGAGCGGACGCGGTCGAACCGGACGAACTCGCCCTCGTAGGACGAGACGTCCCCGCTCCACAGGATCCGCATCGCCTCGACGTACTCGCGGCGCGTACGCCCCGCCGCTCGTACGGCACCCCGAGGGCGGCGAACTCCGCGGCGGACCAGCCGATGCCCACGCCCAGCGTGAGGCGGCCCTTGCTCAGGACGTCGACGCTGGCCGCTCGCTTGGCCACGACCACGGGGTTGTGCTCGGGGAGGAGCAAGATCCCGGTGGCCAGCCGGACCACCGACGTCGTTGCCGCCAGGAAGCCGAGCACGGCCAACGGGTCGAGCCAGTCGGCGTCGCTCGGAACGGCGATCCGGCCGTCGTCGGCGTACGGGTACTCGGTGTCGCGTCCGTCCACCATGACGACGTGCTCGCCGGCCCACAGCGATGCGAAGCCCCAGCGTTCCGCCGCCGCCCCGACCGCCGTGATGACGTCGGGATCCGCCCCCGCTGCGATGCCGAGGGCGTGGAGACCGATGCGCACGCCCTCATGTTGCCCGACCGAGGGTCAGGACTTTCTCGTCAACGCCATTTGAAGTCCGGGGGGCGCTTCTCCAAGAAGGCCTGGCGGGCCTCGCGGGCATCATCGAAGCCCTGCAGCCGCGCCGTGTAGTCCTGCTCGGTCCGGTAAGCGTCGCGCAAGGCGAGGCCCTCGACGCGGTTCATCGACTCCTTGGCCAGTCGCAGGGCGATCGGGCTCTTGGTGGCCAGCTCGGTGGCCAGCGCCCGCGCCGTCTCCGCCAACTCGTCGGGCGGCACTACGGCACGGACGGCACCCAGCCGGTGCATCTCGGCCGCCGAGACCTGCTCGCCGGTGAAGAACATTTCGCGCGCCTTGTACCGACCGACCATTTGGGACAGGTGCGCGCTCGCCCCGAGGAGGCCGACATTGATCTCGGTGGTGCCAAAGCGGGCCGCCTCCGAGGCCACCAAAATGTCGCAGCACGCCGCGAAGGCGAGGCCGGCGCCGAGCGCCGGCCCGTTGACGGCGCAAATCACCGGCACTGCGCACTCAATGATGGCCCACATGGCATCGCGGGCCACGCTGCCCGGGTCCGTGACGGCGCGGGCCGGCACCTGGTTGGCCGGGGCTCTCTCGTCGACCGACTTGAGGTCCACGCCGGCCATGAAGGCCTTCGTGCCGCTGGCCGTGAAGACGGCGACACGGACGTCGCGCTCGGCGCTCAACGCGGTGAAGGCGTCGCGGATCTCCGTCATGGTGGCCCGGGTGATCGCGTTGACGGGGGGCCGGTCCAGGGTCACCGTCGCGATGTGGTCCCGCACTTCGACGGTTATGTCGCCCATCAACCACCCCTTCGAGCCGGCCCCCGGCCATCGCGGTCGGCTCGGCGAGCCGGTGCCGTTCGCCCCGGAGCATACCGAGGTCGTCTCTCGTCTCCCGGGCCACGGCCCGGCCGGGCCGTGGCCGGCCGACCGGCCCGTGCCGGTGACGGAGGCGAACCTCCGCCACCGGCGTCGCCGGTCCCCCGAGAGCCTCAGCCGAAGTTGGCGGGCGGGGTCGACGTCTTCCCGGTGTACTTCTTGATCGGCCCGGCGCCCGGGCTGGTCACGTAGACCGGGCTGACCGGCACGGCCCCGATCCAGCTGCCGGTCGGCGTCACCGCCGGCGGAGCCGAGGTTTCGAGCTTGACCACCTCTTCACCCTCGAAGCCGAAGTGGACCGAGCTCGAATACGACAGCGGCACGAAGCCCGGGGTGTCGAAGCTCTTGCCGTCCTGGGCGATGGCGTTGATCAGCCCCTGGCGGGTCAGGTTCTTCCCGGCCTTCTGCAGCGCCTGCACAAACGTGTAGGCCAGCGCCACGCCGTACTCGTCGTTGCCGTCCAGGCCGGACTGGGCGTAGAGCGTGGGCGCGTACTGCTGCAGGATCTTCTTGGCGTCCTGCACCCACGGGTTCGACGTGTCCGACTCGGGCGGGAAATACGCCGTCGTGATGACGTTGTTCAGCAGGCCGGCGGACGCCGAGACCTGCGAGGCGGAGGCGCCGCCCTTCTGGGCGAAGGACGCCAGCAGCGGGCCCACCGTCGGCGGGTCGGCTCCCACGCTGTCCACGACGTACTGCGGGAAGTAGCTGATGACCGCGGCCGGCAGCATGGCCAGGGCAGTGGCGGCCGGGATGGTGGCCAGCACGACCACCTGGGCTCCCGCCGCCTTCAACGCGGCCATCTGGTTCGACAGGGGACCGGCCAGGGTGGCTGCGTCGTACGTTTGCTGCGACACGACCGACGACTTCGGGATCTCCATGTCGAGCCCCTTCACCACGTCCTGGCCGAACTCGTCGTCCTGGTACAGGTACCCGATCTTCTTCCCGGCGAAGTTGGCCTTGATGTAGGCGCCCAGGATCTTGCCGTCGATCGTGTACGGCGGCTGCCAGCCGAGGCTGTACGGGTACTTGGGGTTGCTCCAGCAGTTGCACCCCGACTCAATGAAGAGCTGCGGCACCTTCTGCTCGTTCAGGAACGACTGCACGGCCGCCTGGGTCGGGGTCCCGAGCGATCCGACGTCGGCGAAGATGTTGTCCTGCAGCACCAGCTGCCTGGTCAGCGTGGCCGTGTTGGCCGGGTTGTAGGCGTCGTCGAGGTAGGTGTACTTGATCTTGCGCCCGTAGACGCCGCCGTGCGCGTTGACCCAGTCGAAGACCGCGTTCATGGCCGGGGCGATCTCGTCGTAGCCCGGTGCGGCCGGCCCGGTCAGGGGCACCGTGGCCCCGATGGTGATCTGTGACGCCGTGACCCCCGGGGTGCTCTCGGCGTTGGCCATCTCGGGGAGAAGGGTCACCGCCAGCATGAGACCGATGGAACCGGCCATCAGTGCCCGGGCCCCCAGGGCTCCACTCTTGTGTCTGCTTGTTCGTCGTGACATCACGTGCACGTCTCCCTTTCTGTCCGTTTGGCTTTGGTTGTCGCTCTTGCTCTGTTTGTCGCTCTAGTCGGCGGCTGACACCGCCACCGGGGCCGGTGCGCCGCGTCCGCCCGGGCCCGGGCCCAGGTGCGGCCGGTGGGCCCACAGCCAGCGCAGCCCGCCCTGAATCCCGTTGGGCGCGGCCAGCATGGCCACGATCAGCACCGCCCCGAAGATGATCGTGGCCATGTAGGCGTTGGCGCCGCTGCCCAGGCCGAAGTGGTTCGACGCCGAGGTCGACCACTGGGGCAGGTACACCAGCAGGATGCCGCCCCAGACCATCCCGACCAGCGTCCCGGTGCCCCCGAGCACCATGGCCGCCAGCAGCTGGATCGAGAGGGTGAGGGGGAACTCGCCCGTGTTGGCCACACCCGTCGACAGGACGAGCAGCGCCCCGCCCAGCCCGGCGCACCCGGCGCTGATGGCGAAGGCCAGCACCTTGGTCCGCGCCACGTGGATCCCCGCCAGCGACGACGCGATCTCGTCGTCGCGGACGGCCCGGAAGGCGCGCCCGAAGCGGCTCCACAAGAGGTTGGCCACCAGCACCATGACCACCAGTGCGATGCCCACCTGAATCAGGGCCAGCCATTCCTCTGCACTGAGCGATCCCGGGGCGGTGGGGACGGTCGTCGTGAGCCCCTGGTCGCCGCCGAAGGTGGCCGGCCACTTGTCGGCGATCGAGGGCAGGGCGAGCGCGAAGAGCAGCGTCATGCCGGCCAAGTAGGGGCCCTTCAGGCGGGTGGCCGGGATCCCGATGACGATGCCCGCCGCGGTCGCCACGCCGGCCGCCGCCGCCAGCTCCAGGACGAAGTTGGTCGACGTGTGCGTCATCAACAGCGCCAGCGTGTAGGCGCCGACGGCCATGAAGGCGCCGTGGCCGAGCGAGATCTGGCCGTTGACACCGGTCAGCAGGCTCAGCCCGACCAGCGCCACGACATAGGCACCGATCTCGCCCACCTGGTACTCGTTGTACGTGCTCAACCCCGCCACGTAGAAATACAGCACGACGCCGGCGGCCAGCGCCACCGGGAGATGGCGCAGCAGGGGCTGGCGCGGCAGGCGCACCCAATTGGCCGCGGTCACCCGCTCCACCTCAGACCCTCCTTGCCGCCGGGCGCGAGAAGAGGCCCTCGGGCCGCACCATCAGCGCCACCATGAGGAGGGCCAGCGCGCCCAGCGGTTCGAGTCCCGAGCCGAGATAGCCGCCCACGTACGAGATGCACAGCCCCGAGATGAGCCCGCCCACCAGCGCGCCCACCGGGCTCTCCAGGCCGCCGATCACCGCCGCCGTGAACCCGTACACCAGGATCAGGTCCATGTAATAGGGCCCGAACGAGCTGGTCGGCGCCACCAGGAGTCCGGCCAGCGACCCGGCGATGCCGGCCAGGCCCCAGCCCAGGGTGAGCAGCAGCCCGACGCGCACGCCGAGCAGGCGCGCGATCTCGCGCGAGAAGGCGGTGGCCCGCATGCGCAACCCGAGCGTGGTGAAGCGGAACAGGACCAGGGTGCCCGCCATCAGGGCCAGGACGGCGATCAGGATGAAGACGTCGAAGTGCGAGAAGGCGATGACGGTGCTGCCGACGTGCAGCCCGCTCTGGGAGAACGCGGCCGGGAAGCCGCGGCTGGCGTTGCCGTAGATGGCTCCCGCCAGCCCCTCGAAGACCACTAGCAGCCCGATGGTCACGATGACCGGGTTCAGCTCGGGCTTGCCGTGCAGGGGCCGGATCAGGACGCGCTCGGTCACCGCCCCGATGGCGAAGCCGATGAGGAGCACCACGATGAAGGCCCACCAGTACCCCCAGCCCCGCGACAACAGGCTGAAGGCGATGAACGTCGTGAGCATCCCCGCCGCCCCCTGGGCGAAATTGACGATCCGCGTCGCCCGGTAGATGAGCACCAGGGCCAGGGCCAAAGTGGCGTAGATCATCCCGTTGGCAATGCCGTCGAGGCTGTAGTCGAAGAAGAGGCTCACGGCGTCAGAACCCGAGGTAGTGGTGGCGCAGCGCGTCGTCGGCCGCCACGTTGACGGCGGCGTCGGAGACCACGACCTGGCCGAGGTTGAGGATGACGGCGTGCTTCGAGACGGACAGCGCGCTGCGGGCGTTCTGCTCCACCAGGACCACCGTGATGTCCTTGCCCTCGGTCTGCTCGCGCAGGAGGGCCATCAACTGGGCCGTGACCATCGGGGCCAGCCCGAGGCTCGGCTCGTCCAGCAACAGCAGCCGGGGCCGCGAGATGAGGGCCCGACCGAGCACGAGCATCTGCCGTTCCCCGCCCGAGAGCGTGGAGGCGTGTCGCTTGCGGAAGCCGCGCAGCCGGGGGAACAGCTCGAGGGTCTCCGCAATGGCGGCCTGGCGCTCGCCCCGGCGCAGGCACCACAGCGTGGCCAGCCGCAGGTTCTCCTCGACGGTCAGCTCCTCGATCACCCCGCGGCCCTCGGGCACGTGCGAGACGCCGAGGCGCGCGATGGTCTCGACGTTGCGGCCGAGGAGGGCGGCGCCGTCGAAGCGCACACCGCCCCCCTGCGGCTTCACCAGTCCCGAGATGGTGCGCAGCAAAGTGGTCTTGCCCGCCCCGTTGGCCCCGAGCACCGCCGTCACCGAACCCGGGGCGGCGTCGAAGGAGACCGAGCGCAGCGCCTGCACGGCGCCGTACGAGACGCTGAGGTCGCGCACCTCAAGCACCGTCCGCGCCCCCGACCCCTCGAACCCCTCGACACCCTCGAGACCCTCGAGACCCTCGACATCCTCGAGACGCTCCACCGGCTCCGGGTCGCGCACCTTGTCGCGCACCTCGTCCCCTAGATAGGCCGTGGCCACTTCGGGATCGGCCCGGATGGCGGCGGGCGGGCCCTCGGCGATGACCACGCCGAAGTTGAGGACGACGATGCGGTCGCACACCGACATCACGAGGTCCATGTGGTGCTCCACCAGCAGCACGGACATGCGGTCGGTGAGGCCGCGGATGCGCTCGCCCAGCGCGTCCATCTCGCTCTCCGATAGCCCGCTGGCCGGCTCGTCGAGGAGCAGGAGCCGCGGCTCGCTCATGAGGGCGCGGGCCAGCGCCGTTCGCTTGCCGATGGCGTAGGGCAGCGAGCCCGGGTACCGGCCGGCGAACTCGGAGGCGCCGAGCTCGTCGAGCAGCTCCATCGCCTGCTGGCCCACGCGCCGCTCCTCCCGGCTCGAGCGCCACAGGCCGAGGAACGACGACGCCAGGTCGCTGTGCAGCCGGGGCTGCGCGCCGAGCATCACGTTCTCGCGCACGGTCAACCCCGCGCACAGGCCCACGCCCTGGAGGGTGCGTGCGATCCCGAGCTTGGCCAGGTCGTGCGGATGGTGCCGGCGCAACTGGCGGCCCCGGTAGGTCAGAGTGCCGCGGTCGGGGTGGACGAACCCGCACATGACGTTGAAGAGCGTCGTCTTGCCCGCCCCGTTCGGCCCGATGACGCCCACCACCTCGCGCTCACCGACGGTCATCGACACCTCGTCGAGCGCCAGCAGGCCGCCGAACCCCACGCTGACCTGATCGACGACCAGGACGGCCGCCTCGGGACCGTCGGGCGGGCCGCTGTCCGGAGGGGACACCTCGGCCTGCAGGACCGGACCCGTCATCTCTTCAGGACCCGGTGCCGGGGACGGCAGGGCCCCGGGTCCCGCGCCGTCCGACAGGCGGTCCTACCACCAGCCCCCCTGCATTAGCGGCGACGTTACAACTTGGTGAAGGGTCTGGGCTGGCGTTCTTCCAGGGAGCGGGTCGAGGAATGGAGGCGTCCGGCGCCCGGCCCGGGTGCGGCTGTAACTTGCTCGTCGCGTTCGCCGCGGCGCCCGCCCCGGGGCGCAGAGGAGGTCAGAAGCTCGATGCGCTGGTGGGTGCGGGTCCTCGGGGCCCTGGCGCTCGGCGCGGGGGCGCTCGTGTCAACCGGCGTGGCCGGCCTGGCCGAGGCGCCGCCGTCCGCCGCCGCCACGCCGCTCCACGTCACCTGGATGCAGGGCTACCCCGCCCCTGACACCCCGGCCCGGTTCGACCGGGTCGGGGTCATCAAGGTCGGGCCGGCGGGTGCCCGCAACGTCCTGGTGCTCGAGCCCGGGACCTCGGCCGCCGCCGCCTACTTCGTCCCCCTGGCCCGGTGGCTCGTCGCCCGCACGTCCGGCTGGCAGGTCTGGGCGGTGCAACGCCGCGAGACGCTGCTCGACGACGAGTCGATGCTCAACCTGGCCAAGGAGGGCAAGGCGACCGCGGCACAGGTCTACGACTACTACCTCGGGTACCTGAAGGACCCGAGCATCACCAAGCACCTGGCGCTGGTCCCGAACGCGTCGGTCGAGTTCGCCAAGCAGTGGGGCATGAACGTCGCCGTCCAGGACTTGCGCGTCGTGATCGGCGCCGCGCACAAACTGGGTGGGAAGGTCGTCCTGGGCGGCCACTCGCTCGGCGGCTCCGTCGTCACCGCGTACGCCACGTGGGACTTCGGGGGCCATGCCGGCGCGGACGGGTTGGCCGGCCTGGTCTACATCGACGGCGGCAGCGGCCCGGGGGCGACGGCGCAGCAGGCGACGGCGGCGCTGCAGGCGCTCAACGCGCCCACCGCCTCGCCATGGTTGGCCTTCGGGGGCATCCCGGCTCCGTATGCCGGGATCTTCAGCGCCACCGGCGCGCTGGCCGCGCTGCTCTACCCGAACCAGCCCTCGCTCGGGCAGTCCTCGGGCCTGCTGCCTTCCGACCTGGTGCCGCCGGTCAAGGTCACCAACCTGGGCCAGTACGGCTACGCGCTCAACGTGGCCACGTCGCCGCCCAGCCTCCTGGCCGCCCAGGCTCATCTCGGCACCGGGCTCACGGCCACCCCGTCGACGAGCGGCCTCTACGGGTGGAACCCGGCCGGCGCGCTCACCCCCATCGCGCGCTTCGCCACCATGTTCTCGGGCTATCCGATCCTCGGTGCCGACGGCGCCGAGTGGTACTTCCCGCAGCGCCTCACCGACGACACCATGGCGGTCGGGAACGGCAACGCCAATCCGGCCCAGGCCGTTCTCGACGTCGACTCGACCATGGGCCACGACCTGCCGAAGTCTCTGCGCATCTACGCCTTCGGTGCCCGCCTGGGCGGGCAGTCCGTGCTGACCGCCGCCTCGCAGCTGGCGGCCCAGTCCGGCATCCCGTCGTCGCAGCTCACCCTGGTCAACCGCCAGAGCACGTACGCGGACAACGACCCGGCCGGGGCCTATTCGGTCAACGCGTTCGTCGCCGGCCTCGTGCCCTTCCTTCGCCGCATCGCCTCCCGCTGAGCCGCCGGCATGAGCCCGGGGCGACAACCCTCCTAGATGTACTCGCGTCGCCGCATGAAGACCAGGGTGGCCCAGCCCCAGATGGGCGGGAGATAGGCCGTGCAGAGCCGCTCAATGAAGACGGCCGCCACGGCCTGGCTCTCGGGGATGCCGGCGCTGGTCAGCCCGGCGATCAGCCCGATCTCGATCACGCCCGCGCCACCGGGCACCGGAGCCGCGCCGCCGATGATCGAGGCCAGCGTGATCACGACGATCAGGGTGGCGAAGTTCGCGTGCTCGCCCACCGAGTGCAGTGACGCGCCGAGCGCGAAGGCGATCGCCACCTGGCTCAAGGCCGAGCCCGCCAGCACGTAGAAGATCTTGCGCGGCTCGGTGGCGATCACCTTGATGTCGCGCCAGATGTTGACCAGGTGCGGCCGTGCCTTCTCGGTCAGCAGGCGCCGCACGCGCGGGACCAGCACCACCACGGCGCCCACGATGGCGACCAGCAGCACGACCCCGATCAGCAGCCACAGGATCTTCTTGTGGTCGCCGCCGCCGCCCGTCGCCGCGTCGTGGAAGTCGCCCACGGCGAAGGGCAGGCAGATCAGGAACAGCAGGCCCTTGACCACCCAGCTGGCCGTGCCGGCGATGGCGCCCGAGCTGATGGCCGACGTGGTGTCGAGGCCCTGACACTGGAAGAAGCGCACGCGCACGCCGAAGACGGCGGCATCGCCACCGACGAAGGAGGTGAACAGGTTGGAGGTCTCCAGGGCCACGCAGCGTCCGAATGGCAGCGTCCCCACCACCGCCCCGATGAGAGCCCAGGCGTTGGTGACGATGGGCAACTGGCCGAACACGAAGGCCAGGGCCACCCAGCCCCAGGCGGCGCCCCGGATCACGCTGAGCGACTGCGACACGTCGGCCAGCACGGCCAAGATGCACCACAGCCCGACCAGGCTGCCGATGAGGATCAGCAGGTTGGGCCAGCTCATGCGCTTGGCCTCCACCAGCTTGGGGACCTCCACCCCGGCGTCGGCGGCCAGCGCCTCGCGCAGCGACTTGAGCATCCCCTTCTGCTTGCGCACCAGGCGGTCGGTGGCCGGGTCGAGCGTGGAGCGCTGCAAGCGGGTCAGCACCGTCTGCACGGTGTCGACATCGAGCACGCGGTGGCACGCCGCCACCGTGCGCTCGACCCCGACCACCACGGCCAGCGCCGCCACGGCGGCCGCCACGTCGCGGTCCGTGCGCGCCGCCGGCGCCGAGGACGAGGCGCGCCGGAAGTCGCGCAGAACTGGGCCGTCGTCGGTGAGCACCACCGTGTCGGGACTCAGCGAGCCGTGCGCGATGTGCGCCTGGCGCAGCGCCAGCACCGACCGCAGGCACGCGTCGAGCGCGTCGTCGGTCACGTCCTCGGCCGCCAGCCCGGAGAGGCGGCTGCCCTCGGGGAGCCGCGTGACCAGCGCGGCGTCGTGGCTGGGCCCGCACCGCCCCGCCGCCACGACCTCGGGCACACGCACGGCGGCGTGCTGGGCCAGGAAGGTCAGGTAGGCCTCGTGCTCGACCTGTTGCAGGCGGTTGAACATCAGTGTGGGACCCGAGTCGCGGAAGACGCAGAAGCGCCAGAGCTTGGTGATCCACTGGGCGTCGGCCGCGTCACGGCCGTAGACGGCCAGCTCCAGCAGCCGGCCGTCCTCGTCCAGCCCCGAGAACGCCTCCACTCCCCACTCCTGGTGCTCGACGGCGGCCAGCGCGCGCACGTCCACGCCGAGGTCGCGCACCGCCGCGGTCACCTCGTCGGCCGAGGGCAACCCGTCGGGCGCGCCGACGATCAGGTGGCAGGCCGCGGCCGTGCCCCAGCCGAGAGCGAGGGCGCCCACCACGCTGAGCGGCAACCCGTAGCCGGCCACCACGTCCGCCACGGCGGCGAGCGCCAAGCCCAGGCCGACGAGGCGGTGCATTGGCCGGCTGAGGTAGGGCAGACCGGTCAGCGCGACCGCCACCGCCACCGCCAGCTGGATCACCGGGAAGTGAGGATCGAATCCCGAGGACTGGGACGTCGGAGGTCGGCCGGCGTTGGGCCCGACCAGTACGTCGAGTAGGAGGCACAGGCCGAGCGCCACCACCGCAGCCAACGCCATCTGCCGCACGGCGGCCAGGCGGGGGACGAGCAGACCGACCACGACGAGGATGGCGATGACGCCGAGGGACCCGAGGAACCACAGCGCCGTGATGAGCCACCGCACGCCGGTCGGGGCCGGATGGACCAGCTGGGCCAGGTCGAGCTCGACCACCGTGTTGTGCCGGGCCAGCGGGATGCACAGCACGACGACGAGCACGGCCAGCACCACGCGGACGGCGTCCGAGGCGCGCCGCCGGGTCCGGCCGCCGCCGTGTGGCCCGAGGACCAGGGCCCGCACCCGCTGCAGCCAGCTGTAGCGGGCGACGACGTCGTCCGCGAAGCCGCCTTCGTCGACCACCGCCGGAGGCGCCGGCGCGGTCGTGATCCCGGCAGGCGGGTCGGGCGGGGAGGTATCGGTGGCCATGGCGGCGGCGCCGGCCGCCTACTCCCCGCGGGCGAGCGTGTCCCGCTCGACCAGCGTCTGGAACGTCAGCGGCTGCGTCCCCACGCAGCGCACGGTACCGCCACCCGCTGCCACGCTGGTGGAGGAGGGCCACCTCGGGGCGCCGCCTGAGAATCGCCTGAGGAGGAATCCGACCGCCCGTCCGGCCCGTACCCCTGTGGACCGGGCCGCCCCAGCCGCGGGATGCTCGGTACCGGACACGGAGCCGGAGCGACAGCACATGGACCACGTGTGACCACGATCACCGCCGAACTGACACCGACGCCGACGGCGGGCGCCGCCCGACGTCAGGCCGCGCTCTCGCTCGGCACACTGGGTGTGGCCGCCGCCACCGGGCTCGTCCTCTACGAGGCCGTCGACTCCCTGGTCGTGCACCACGGGCTCGGCTCCACCCTGGCCGCGGGATGGGCCACCCTGGTCGCGCCGGCCTTCGTGGTGCTGGTGCTGGTCGCCGTCGTGTGCGAGCGGGTGTGGCCGGCGGAGCGCCGGCCCCTCTTCGCCCGCGGGCACGTCCAAGATGCGTGCTACTTCCTCCTCTACGTCCTGGCCATCGCGCCGTTCATGACGTTGCTCAGCGTCGGCTCGGCCGTCATCCTCGGCAGGCACGCCCACTGGCTGCAGGCGACGTGGACGGCCCGCTGGCCGCTCTGGACCGTGGTCGTCGTGACCCTGGCGGCCATGGACCTGTGCAACTGGCTGGCCCACTGGGGCGACCATCGCATCGGCACGCTCTGGCGCATCCACGCGCTGCACCACTCGCAAGAGGAGCTGAGCGTGCTGACGTCGTTCCGGGCCCACCCGCTCATGCACACGACCGGCTTCCTGCTGGCCACCGTTCCCGTCCTGCTCCTGACCGGCGCCCACCCGTTGGCGCCGGTGCTCATCACGGTCTACGTCTGCTTGGGCACGCTGCCGCACACCAACGTGCGCTGGTCCTACGGCCCGCTCGGCTACGTCCTCGTCAGCCCCGCCTACCACCGCGTGCACCACGACGTCGAGGGACGCCAGGGCGCCAACCTCGGCGTCGTGCTGACCGTGTGGGACGTGCTGGCCGGCTGGGCCCGCTTCCCGGCCCGGGGCAGTGCACCGTGCCCGACCGGCCTTACCGGCCGGCCCGTGCTGGTCGAGCAGGCGGCGCCGCGCCGGCGCCCGGTGCGCCTACTGGCCCGCCAGCTGGCCCAACCGTTCGGCCTCGGCGTCAGCGACTGAAGCGCTGCGCCGCCTCGCCGCGCACGCGCCGCGCCGGCACCTTGCGGTTGGCCAGCACCAGAACCAGCACCTGGGCCGGTGCCGTCACCACCTCGCCCGAGCCGTAGGACCAATCCAGGTCGTCCGCCCGCAGCTCCACTCCGGACAGGTCGGTGCCGAAGGCGCCGGGCGCGCCGGGCGCGGCCAGGATCCCGAGGACCTGCGCCACCCGCTCCGCTGGGACGCGCCGCTCGAGCGGCACCGCCTCCACGATGTCGAGCTGGTGGATGAGGCAGTGGGTCAACGCGCCCTCGAGGCCACCACCCGGCGGCTGCCAGCCGTGCAGCACCTCGGAGCGCAGACCGGCCAGCAGCTGGTCGGTGGGCAGCGCACCGTCCCGCGCCGCCACGGTGTTCGACAACGTGGTGAAGTCGCCCCCGGCCACCTCGAGCTCCTTCATGAACGCGGGCCCGTCGTAGCGCGCCGGCATGGTCATGTGCGCCACCACCTCGCGGGTGCGCCAGCCTTCGCACAGCGACGGCGCGTCCCACACCTCGGCCGGCGACGAGTCCAGCAGGTCGGCCAGGGCGCGGTACTCGTCGGCGATGATCCCGGCCCCGACTCCGTCGAGCGACATGACGTTCTCCTTCTCCTTGGCGGCTCCGGCGACTACGCCGACGTGGCGCCCGGCCCGGCCAGGGTGCCGAGATACGCCGCGAACCTGTCCAACGACGACAGGAACCCGGCCTGTGCCTCGGGCGAGGCGATGGCCTCGGGCACGTTGTACTGGCGGATGCGCACCTCGGTCCGTCCCGGTGCCAGCTCCACGAAGTCAGTTTCCACCCGCATGCCGGAGCCCGCATCGGTCCACGACAGTCGCTCGGGCGGACGCACCTCGTCGTACGTGGCGTCGGTCGGGTACTCGCTGCCGTCGGCGTCGTTGACCATGACGGTCCGGAAGGCGCCACCCGCTCGCGCCTCCACCACGAAGCGCTCCCGCGGCGCGCTGACCCCGGCCGGCCCCCAGAAGTGGGTCAGGTGGTCCGGGTCGATCATGCACTGGAAGACCAGTGCGCGCGGGGCCTCGAAGACCCGCGTGAAGCGCAGCTCGTTCGCCGCCGTCGTGTCGTCACTCATGGATCGCTCCTCTTTCGTCGCCGCCGTTCAGGTGTCACCCGGGCGGACGTCCCCGCCGCCCTCCGCTGTAACTGCCGCAGGTGGGTGTCGAGCTTGTCGAAGCGCTCGTCCCACACGCGCCGCTGCGCGCCGATCCATCCGAGGGCCCCGTCGAGCGCGTCCACCTCCAAATGGCACGGCCGGAACTGCGCGTCACGCCGCCGCGTGATCAGGCCGCTGCGCTCGAGCACCTTGAGATGCTTGGAGATCCCGGGCAGCGACATGTCGAACGGCGCCGCCAACTCGTTCACCGTGGCGTCGCCCCGCGACAGGCGGCTCACGATGGCCCGCCGGGTCGGATCGGCCAGCGCGGCGAACGCCGCATCGAGACGGTCCTCGGTCATGGTCATGCCCATGTAGTTAACCCAAAAGTTAGTTAACTGTCAAGTTAAATACCGGGCGGATTCTGCTACCCTTCGCCGCGGCGGATGGACCGCCTCCCACCCGACGAAAGGCACGTCGTGCTACTTCAGGTGATCACCGGCACCACCAGGGAGGGCCGCTTCAGCGAGCGGGCGGCGGCCTGGGTCATGGCCCGGCTGGAGGGCCACCCGGGCTTCGACGTCGAGCTGGTCGACCTGCGCGACCACCCGCTGCCTTTCTTCGCCGCCCCGGTCTCGCCCATCCGCACCGGCCGCGATTACAAGGACGAGGCGGTGGCCCGCTTCGGGGCGGTCGTGGACCGGGCCGACGGGTACCTCGTCTGCACAGGCGAGTACAACCACGGGTATCCCGCCGTGCTGAAGAACGCCATGGACAGCACCTTCGTGGAATGGCGGCGCAAGCCGGTGACGTTCGTGGCGTGGGGCAACGTCGGCGGGGCGCGGGCGGTTGAGCAGCTGCGCCAGGTGGCGGTCGAATTCGAGATGGCACCGCTGCGCCATGCCGTGCACGTGCTGCCCGACATCCTCATCGCCATCCGCCAGTCCGAGCACCCCGACGACCCGCAGCACTTCGCTTCGCTCGAGCCGCGGCTCGCCCTGGCGGCGGACGACCTGGCATGGTGGATGGCCGCGCTGGCCGCCGCCCGGGCCGCCGGCGAGTGACGAAGGAGGGATCACGCCATGGATAGCCCGCTGCCGGCGCTGCACTCGTCGGTTGAGCGGCTCGGGCGGCTGGTCGGTGCCCTCGACGACGGGCAGCTGACGGCGCCCTCCTACTGCCCTGGGTGGACCGTCGCCGACGTTCTGTCCCACCTCGGCTCGGCCGGGGTGATCATGCAGCGCAACGTGACGGACGCCCTGGCCGGCACCGCCGCGCCCGACGGCTTCAACCAGTCGGTCTGGGACGAGTGGAACGCCAAGACGCCGCGGGCGCAAGCCGACGACAGCCTGGCCGTCGACGTGTCGTTTCTGGCGGTGCTCGATGCCCTCAGCAAGGAGGACCGCGTCGGCCGCTCGATCGCCTTCGGCCCCATCAGCGTCAGCCTGGAAGAGGCCATGGGCTTGCGCCTCAATGAGCACACGTTCCACACCTGGGACGTCGAGGTCATGCTCGATCCGAGGGCCGTGCTGCCACCGGCCGAGACGTCAGTCGTCGTCGACAACCTCGGCATGATCGCCAGGTTCGTGGCCCGGCCGACAGGAGACGTGCGCGACCTGCGCTTGCACACCACCGTTCCCGACCGCGACTTCACGCTGCACCTGACGGCCGACGCCGCCGTTCTCGAGGCGGGCGGCATGGGCGATCCCGACGTGATCATGCCGGCCGAGTCGTTCTGCCGTCTGGTCTACGGACGCCTGGACCCTGACCACACGCCCGTGGGTGTCGATGCCGCCGGGCAGCGCGTGCTGCGGTCGGTGTTCCCTGGTCTGTAGGGGGAGCCGTGACAACTCCGGAACGCACGGCCCTGGTCATGATCGAGTGCCAGCGCGGCGTCGTGGGCGACCTGTCGATGCTGCCCGACCTGGCCGCGCTGGCCCAGCCCACCCTGCAACGGGTCGGGCGGCTGGCGGCGGCGGCCCGCCAGGCCGGCGTCACGGTCGCGCACCTGACCTACCGGCCGCTTGCCGGCGGGCGCTCCACCAACCAGCGGTCGCCGCTCACCCGCTCGACCACGGCATCGGGCACCTGGGGGCCGGATGACCCGGGCGCGGAGGTGGTGGCCGAGATCGGGGTCGACGAGGGCGACCTCGTGTTCGAACGGCACCAGGGGATCTCGCCGGTGCACCGCACCGAGGTGCTGACCGTGCTGCGCAACCTGGGCATCGACGAGGTCGTGGTGGCGGGCGTGTCCACCAACCTGGCCGTGCCGCTGGTGGCGGTGGCCGCGTCCGACGAGGACTTCGCCGTCACAGTCGCCTCGGACGGCAGCATCGGCGTGCCGGTGTCGCACCACGAGTCGATGCTGCGCCACAGCTTGGCCTTCGTGGCCCGGCTGGCCACCGTCGACGAACTGGTCGCCGGTTGGCAGCGCGGCGCGTAGGGATCTCCGGTCAGAGATCGGGCCGGGGCCTGGGGCGGGCCAGCATCCGGCGCGGCAGGTCAAGGGTGGCGCGCACGTGCCGGCCGAGTCCATGGCCCGAGGCCAGGAGCACCAAGAGGATCTTGACCCGCTGGAGGCGGTCGTCGGTGAGCGCGTAGTTGAGCTGGTAGCCGGGCAGCTCGAGGTGGGCCAGGGGCCAGTCGACCGATTGCAGCCGGCGCAGGGCGTCGCCGCGCCAGCCGCGGGTCGGCAGCGGGAAGAGCGCGGGCGGTGCGTCGACGCCGGCACGGCGAGCCAACGCCAAGGCGGCGCCGGTCACGGTGAGGCAGCGACTGGCCGCGGCCACGGCGCGCGTGTGTTCCCAGTCCACCGGCGTGCCCGTGTGCGCGGCGTGACCGACGATCACGGCCAGGTCGGCGATCCAGACGAGCCGCACGAAACCGTGGTGGGGCTTGCCGGCGTGCGCGCTCAGCACGACGACCTCCTCGGCCTGGGGCAGGCCGAAGGCCGGCGTGCCCGCGCAGTCGATGGGTCGGCGGGCCGCCCACAGCGCGTCGGGGTCGAGCGCGGTCACCCGTTGCGACGCGCCCTCGAGCCCGTAGTGCAGCTCGAGCGAGAGCGACGGCACGTCGGGGTGGGTGAGAACGGTGTCGTACAGGTCGCTGCCGCCCGGGCGCACGACCTGCCACCCCGCCGCGTCGAGTGCGGCCAGAGCCCGGGGGTGCTCGGACGCGCGGCAGCAGGAGGTCGATGTCCTCCATCGGGCGGAGCCCGGGCTCGGGGTAGCGGTCGGCCACGGCGGGGCCTTTGAAGACCACCGGCTCGAGGCCGGCGTCGGTCAAGGGGCGCACGGCCAGCGCCACGGCGCGCGGGATGAGGAGGAGCGCCTCCATCTTGAAGGCGTCGACGGCGCCGCCGAGGACGGCGCCATCGGGACCCAGCGCATCGAGCGCGTCGGCGGCGCCGAGCGCCCGCCACAGGAGCGGGCCGATGCGGTGGTCGGTGGCGGCGGAGACGGCCAGGCCGACGTCGGCACCGCCGTCGAGGGCACGCCACACGGCGGCCGGATCGGGATCGGGGCGGCAGGCCGCCCAGAGGAGCTGGGCCGTGTGCTCGGTCACGGCCGTCGGGTCCGGGGCCGGGGCGCTCACCCGCTCATCTTGCCGCCGGGTGGCAGGCGACCTGGTCATATTCCGTCGTGCCGGACACGCCAAGAGGCCACAGCAAGAGAGGTGCCGGCGGCACGTTCTCCTGGGTGGAAAAGGAAGCGGGCGCTGGGCTGACCCCGGAACGCATGGGGGTTGCAGGCCCAGGGCCTCGCATCCCAGAGAGGTGAGGTCGATCTGATGAGTGAAGAGGACAGACCAGATGTGGTGGCGCCCTCTCCCGGCGACGAGGGGGGCGGCGGGCTGGGTCGCCGCGGTATCGAGGCGGCAGGCGCTGGGCCGTATGTCGGCCCTGGCCACCGCCGGCGCTGCGGCCTGGGTCGCTCCGCAGATCCTGACGGCCAAACCGGCGGCCGGCGCCAGCTTGTCGACGCCGCCCGGCAGCAGCGGGTCGACGACCGGTTCTTCGACGGCCGGGAATACCGGGAGCGGCGTGAGCACATCGAGCGGTACGGCCACTCTCGGGAGCACGGGAGGTACGACAGACACGGGATCGACGTCGGCCGGGAGTGGCGACGACCTGAGCGGCGTCGCTACGTCAGCCCAGTCCCCCGAGACCGGAGCCCTGGCCTACACGGGTGTCGATCTGGAACGCGACGCCGCCATCGGGGCCGGGCTGATCGCCAGTGGCTGGGCGCTGCAGCGCTGGGCCAGCCGGACGGCGCGGACCGCGGTGGACGGCGGAACACCGGAGGGGAGTCGGTAGGCGGGTCCGGACGGACGGAGCTGTGGCATGGCGCTCCACGAAGACCGGGACCTCTGCACGCCCGCCCTGCGCGCGCTGTCGTACCGCTTCGCGGTGCGATGTGACGACGCACGGATGGCCCGCCACATCGGCCGCCTGCTCGCCGGTCTGCGCGATGAGTGCGATGCGGCGCCCGTCGACCACTGGTATGCGCTGACGCGCGGCGATCACGGCGCGGCCACCTTCGACGTCACCCGCGACGGGCAGCTCCTGGCGCAGGGCCGGCAGCCGGCCGACGCGGTGGGGTGGGTGGTCTGGGACGTCAACCGGGCGGCGGCGGTGGCCGGCGGTGACACGAGTCTCCTGTTCCACTCCGGCGGTATCGAGGTCGGCGGGAGGGGTGTGCTGCTCCCGGGCGCGTCGGGGTCGGGCAAATCGACGCTGACCGCCGGGCTGGTGCGCCGCGGCGGCGGCATGGCGTACCTGTCCGACGAGCTGGTGGCGCTCGACCTGGAGAGCGGCCATCTGTTGCCGTACGCCAAGCCGATCACCGTGAAGCCGGGCAGCTTCGAGGTGCTGCGCGACCTGGGCCCGGGGCAGGCCACGGGTCGTGGGGAGGCCGACCTGTGGACCGGCGAGGAGTGGCAGGTGGCGGTCGGTGGCCGCAGCGGCCTCCGTCCGGGCGGGTCCTGTCCGCCGGGCTTCGTCATCGTGCCGAGCTACGCGGAGGGAGCGCCGACGACGATGGAGCCGCTGTCGGAGACCGAGGCTTTCTTCGCACTGGCCGTCAACGCGGTCAACCTGTCGGCGCACGGCTCGCGCGGGACCGAGGTCCTCGGGCGTCTGGCTGACCGATGCGTGTGCGCCGCCTTGACGTTCTCCGACCTGGACCGCGCCTGCGAGCTGGTACGCATGGTGGTGCGCGACCCGGCCGTTCTGGCCCGGGGCGTCACGGTTGGGGTGGCCGAGATGAGTGAGGTCGGAGAGGTGAGTGGGGGATGAGTGGGGGATGAGTGGGGCTGAGTGAGGGGGAGTGGCCGAGCGCGCGGTCGTGCCCGCTCCGCCGTGCCGGTGCGGCGGCCGTGCCGCTGGACGACAACGTCGCCCTCTACGACGACGTGGGCCAGATGCTGATCCTGCTCAACCCGAGCGCGGCGGCGGTCTGGGACTGCTGCGACGGATCGACCTCCGTAGAGCAGATGGTGAGCCGGCTGACCGAGGCCTACCCCGATGAGGCCGACGTCATCGGCCAGGACGTGCTGGAGACGGTCCGCAAGTTGCGCGATCTGGGGTTGATCGGCGACGGGCCCACGGGAGCGGCCGCTCCCTGAGCGCCCGAGCGCGCCCGTCGCGGGGCGCCGGTCTCGGAGTTGCCGCAGTGGGGCCGGTTGACCAGGATGGGGCGTGCCCATTGCCCACCTGCCCCATGACGCCGCCCCGGACGAGGTGGCGGCGGTCATCGGTCGCGACGGCGCCGTCATCATGGACGCGGTGGTCGACGGCGCGCTGCTCGACCGGATAGAGGCGGAGCTGCGGCCCTTCCTCGATGCGACGCCGACCGGCCCGGACGACTTCAGCGGCAACCTGACGCGGCGCACCGGGTCGCTCATCGCCCGGTCGCCGACGAGCCGCGAGCTGGTCATGCACCCCCTGACCCTGGCGGCCGCCCGCGTCTTCCTGGGGCACGCCACCAACATCCAGCTGCACCTGACCCAGGCCATCGCCATCGGGCCGGGCGAGACGGCGCAGCCCATCCACCGTGACCAGTGGGCCTTCGACTTCTTCCCGTTCCCTCCCGGCTACGAGGTGCAGTGCAACACCATCTGGGCCATGACGGAGTTCACCGAGGAGAACGGGGCGACGCGGGTCGTCGTCGGGTCCAACGCGCAGGCCGACCGCATGTCGTTCGGCCCCGACGACACCGAGCCGGCCGTCATGGCCCGGGGCTCAGTCCTGTGCTACTCGGGTTCGGTGTACCACGGGGGCGGGGCCAACCGCTCGTCGGCCACCCGCCTCGGGCTCAATATCACCTACAACGTCGCCTGGCTGCGCCAGGAGGAGAACCAGTACCTCTCGGTGCCGCGTGAGGTGGCCGAGACGCTGCCGACCGAGCTGCTCCGGCTCATGGGCTACGACCGGGGGGCGTACGCGCTGGGTTACATCGACGACCTGCGCGATCCCATTGAGGCGGTGCGGCCGGGCCTGGGCTCCACCGGGTTCGGGATCTCCTGATGCGCCGCGGCGCGCCGCTACCGTGGGTGCCGTGCCGGTCGAGATCAAGCGGGCGACGACGGACGACCACGACGACCTGTTCGTCGCCTTCGCGCGGATCGTCAGCTCGGGCGATGGGTTCCCGCAGGCCCCTCCGCTCACCCGACCCCAGTTCGACGAGTACTGGGTCGACCACTCGTCCGCCGTGTTCGTGGCGAAATTCGGGGGCTACCTCATCGGCGCCTACTACATTCGGCCGAACTTCGTCGGACGGGCGGCTCACATCGCCAACGCCGGCTACTTCGTCCTGGCGCCCTACCGGGGCACGGGAGCGGGACGGGCGCTGGTCGAGCACTCGCTGGGGGAGGCCTGCCGCCTCGGGTTCGACGCCATGCAGTTCAACCTGGTCTTCGAGTCCAACCCGGCCCGCGCCATGTACACCCGGCTCGGCTTCATTGAAGTGGGCCGGATCCCGGCTGCCGTCGACGGCGAGGACGCCGTGATCTACTGGCGCAGCCTGGAGGACGTCGAAGCCGGTGAGTGACCCGTCCGATGTCGGAGTCGAGCAGCACGGCAAGCACGTGGCGGTGGTGTCGCTGCGCCGTCCGCCGAACAATTACTTCGACTCGGGGCTGATCGACGCCGTCGCCACCTCCTACGAGGAGCTCGACGCATCCGGGTGGTGTCGCGCCATCGTGCTGGCCTCCGAGGGCAAGCACTTCTGCGCCGGCCTCGACTTCTCCTCCAACGGCAACCAGGACATTGAGGAGCTCTACCGCCACGCGCTGCGGCTCTTCGCCGCCCCGCTGCCCGTGGTGGCGGCCGTGCAGGGCGCCGCCATCGGCGGCGGCTTCGGGCTGGCGCTGTCGGCCGACTTCCGGGTGGCCACCCCGGCCAGCCGCTTCAGCGCCAACTTCGCCCGCCTCGGGTTCCACCACGGGTTCGCGCTCACCGTGACCCTGCCGGCCCTGGCGGGGCAGCAGGCGGCGGCGGACCTGCTCTACACGGGGCGGCGCATCACCGGTGAACAGGCGCTCGTCCTCGGGCTGTGCGACCGCCTGGTGGAGCCCGACGACCTCATGACGGCGGCGCTCGGCTATGCCGGCGAGCTGGCAGCGTCGGGCCCGCTGGCCGTGCGCTCCATCCGGGCCACGCTGCGCCGGGGCCTGGTCGACGCGGCCCGGCAGGCTATGGCGGAGGAAAGCGCCGAGCAGGAGCGGCTGCGCTTCACCGCCGACTTCGCCGAGGGGGTGCTCGCGGCGGCCGAAA
Organism: uncultured Acidimicrobiaceae bacterium; assembly: GCA_963807775.1. GTDB lineage: Bacteria > Actinomycetota > Acidimicrobiia > Acidimicrobiales > RAAP-2 > Bog-473. Next base: position 322,781 of record CAWECY010000004.1, read on the forward strand.
GGCGCGAGCCCCGCTTCGAGGGAGGATGACGCCGTGGGTGACCTCCGCCCTTTTGTGCCGGCGCCGCCGACGGCGCACGAGCTGAACACGGACTTCTCCTGGCACGACCATGCCGGCCCGTTCCGCACCGTCACCCGCGAGCAGGGGCGCCAGTACGACGAGCGCGGGTACTTCCTGTTGGAAGGCGCGCTCCGACAGGACGAGGTGGAGGCCCTGGTCTCGGCCATCGACCCGTTCGAGGCGCGCCAGGAGGAGATGCTCCGGGGCATGGACGGCGGACGCTTCTTCATCGCCCGGGCCGACGAGATCACCTTCACCACCCACCTCGTGGTGGAGTCGGCGCTGCTGCGGCGCTTCACCAATTCGGCGCTCTTCGCCGACCTGTGTGCCGACCTGATCGGGCCTGACGTGCGGCTCTACTGGGATCAGGCCGTCTACAAGAAACCCGGCACCGAATCACCCTTCCCGTGGCACCAGGACAACGGCTACGCGTTCCTGGAGCCGCAGCAGTACCTGACGTGCTGGGTGGCCCTGACCGACGCCACCGAGGAGAACGGGTGCCCATGGGTGGTGCCGGGTTTGCACCGGCTGGGCACGCTGGCCCACGAGTACACCGACATCGGCTTCGTCTGCCTGCAGGACCCCGCCGACGCGGTGGCCGTGCCGGCGCCGGCGGGCAGCATCGTGGTGTTCTCGTCCCTGACGCCGCACTCGACCGGGCCCAACCACACCGAGGGGGTGCGCAAGTCCTACATCGTGCAGTTCGCGCCCACGGGCGCGGCGGTGATCCGGATCGGGCCGGGTGGGACGACGACCCGGGTCACCGCCGACGAGGCATCGCGCCAGTACGAGATCCTGCGCGCCGGCGAGCGGGTCACGCGCTAGCCCCCGGCGGGGCACCCGTGTGCGGGCCGCCGGCCTTGGCGCCCGTGGGAGGACCGGCGCTGATGGTGATCGTTGAGGCGCTGACGGTGCCGTTGGCGTTCTTGGTCCCCGACACGCCGACGTAGTCCCCCACCTTGAGCGCCGAGGCCGAGGTGGACGTGGACGTGGACGTGGACGTGGGCGTCGGCGTGGCTGATTTGGCGTTGCCGGGGGCACCCGCTGCGCCGGACGTCGTCCGGAAGGCCGTGCTCGAGGAGTAGACGACGGTCACGCTCTTGTTGTCTCGGGTCTGCACCGTGATGTCGTCGTCGCTCAGAGCGGTGACCTTGCCGCCGACGGTGGGACGGGGCATGCCGGTGCCTCCACCGCCCTGAGGCGGACCGTGCGCGTTCGAACTCGTATTGGAGCCGGAAGTTCCCGATCCCGAGGTGGACGCGCCAGCTACGCCGGCACTGAGAACCAGCACGGTCGCCATGGCGCCTCCGGCGACGAGGGCCTTGCGTGGGGTGGACCAGCGCCAGCGGGCGTTACCCCGCGGCTGTGGGAGATGGGCAGCCGTGAGGGCCGGTTGGTCAGGCGGATTGCTCTGCATCATCTGGGCTCCTGTCTTTGTCTCTGTCTCTGTCTCCTGTCTCTGTGTTGATCCGGCGATCTGCCGTTACGTGCACAGTGCGCGACCGCTGTGTGGGCACACTGCGGCGCCGCTGAGCCTCGGCTCAGAACCCTTGCGACGTGCGGGTCATCGCTCCTCGGGGGCGTCTTTGTCCTGACCCGCCCGTCGCTCCTCCGCCCCTTATGCGCTACGCCGCCCGTCTCTACATTGCCGCTGATGTATATGCATCGCCCCTTCTGGGTGAATGCCCATCAGGGGTCAAATCCCACTTAGGGCGAGTCGTATACGACCCTGACCATTGCGCCCGGCACATCAGACGCGAAAAGCCCGCCATCTCACCCGGCGAGACCGACCGTTCCGCCGGCAACAACTAGGGTGGGCGACTGGGGCGGGGAGACCGACGGAACGAAGGGGGTTGCATGACACAGACAGCGCCCGTGCAGGACTGGGCCACTGACTTCGACGTCATGGACCCGCAGTATCTGGCGGATCCCTTCAGCATCTGGGACCAGCTGCGTCGGCACTGCCCGATCCCGCACACCGACCGCCGCAAGAGCAGTTGGATGCCGCTGCGCTACGAGGACGTGACGGCCATCGCCCACGACATCGAGCACTTCAGCTCCAATAGGGTGGCGGTGATCCCGGGCGACGAGGACGAGGAGCCCGACGCCAGCTTTCAGGGCCCAAACCTCGAGTACGGCCTGCCGCCCATCTCCGGCGACCCGCCCATGCACACCTGGACCCGCCGGCTCCTGCTGCCGTGGTTCTCGCACAGCGGGTCGACAGCTACGTCCCGCTCACCCGCGAGTTGTGCCGAGGCCTGATCGACGGCTTCGTGGCCGACGGTCATGCTGACGCCGCCTCCGACTACGCCCAGCAGATCCCCGTCCGCGTGATCGCCCGCATCCTGGGCGTGCCGACCGCCATGTCGGACACCTTTACCGGATGGGTGCGTGACGTGCTGGAGTTCGCCGACGACCCCGAGCGGCGGCAGAAGGGCGCCGAGGGTCTCCTCTACTACTTCGTCGAGCAGCTCGAGCACCGGCGCCAGGACCCGGGCGACGACCTATTGAGCGAGCTGTTGCACACCGAGGTGGACGGCAAGCCCGTCGACGACGGCATCGTGCTCGGCATGGCAGCCCTGGTGCTCATCGCCGGCGTGGACACGACGTGGAGCGGCATCGGGTCCTCGCTGTGGCACCTTGCCGCGCATCCGGAGGACCGGCGGCGGCTCGTGGCCGAGCCCGAATTGATGCCGACCGCGGTCGAGGAGCTGCTGCGGGCCTACTCGCCTGTGACCATGGCCCGCGAGGTGGTGGAGGACATCACCTATGCCGGTTGCCCCATGAGGGCGGGCGACAAGGTGCTGATGAATTTCCCCGCCGCCAACCGGGACCCCGAGGCGTTCGAGGATCCCGACGTCGTGCAGCTGGACCGGGCCCAAAACCGCCACGTCGCGTTCGGGTCGGGCATCCATCGCTGTGCCGGCTCCAACCTGGCGCGCATGGAGCTGACGGTGGCGCTTGAGGAATGGTTGGCCCGTATCCCCGAGTTCTCCCTGGCCGAGGGCGAGAAGATCACCTGGGCCGGCGGACAGGTCCGCGGGCCCCGCATCCTCCCGGTGGTGTTCTGATGAAGGTCCGGGTCGACCCCGACAAGTGCCAGGGGCACGCCCGCTGCTACGGGCTGGCGCCCGAGATCTTCGACGTCGACGACTACGGGCAGGCCTCGGTCATCGTCGACGAGGTGCCGGCGGAGCTCGAGGAGAAGGCGCGGCTGGCCGCGGCCAACTGCCCCGAGTACGCCATCGAGATCATCGAGTAGCCGCCGGCCGGCCAGATGGCGCAGACGGCCATCCTTCCCGACGCCCCGGCATGGTTCGCCCGCGCCGTCGCCGTGCCCCACGCCGACCGGTCGGTCGAGGTGGACGGCTGCCCGGTGCACTACCTGGCCTGGGGCGAGCCCGGGCGGCGCGGCCTGGTCTTCGTCCACGGCGGCGGTGCCCACGCCCACTGGTGGACCCACGTGGCGGCCAGGTTCGCGGGCCAGTTCCGGGTGACCGCCGTCGACCTGTCGGGTCACGGGGACAGCGGGCACCGCGACGTCTACGACCCGGCGCAGTGGGCGGACGAGGTGATGGCGGTGGCGGGCGATGCCTCCATCGACGGCCGGCCGGTGGTGATCGGCCACTCCATGGGTGGCTTCATCACCATGGTCACGGCGGCCCAGCACTCGGACCGGCTGGCCGGCGTCGTCATCTGTGACTCCCCGGTGAGAGAGGCCGACCCCGAAATCAGCGCCTACCACCTGCGCGAGGCCTTCGGGCGGCCCCGCACCTATCCCACCATCGAGGACGCAGTCGCCCATTTCCGCACCGTGCCCAGCCAGGAGCACTACCTCGACTACGTGATCGACTTCGTGGCCCGCCACTCGGTCAAGCCAGTGGACGGCGGCTGGCAATGGAAGTTCGACCGCCGCATCTTCGAGCAGTTCTCCGGCGGCATGCACGGGATCGCCGTGCCCTACCTCGACCGGATCAATTGCCGCCTGGCCCTGCTGCGCTCCGAGTACGGGCTCGTCACGCCCGAGATCGGCGCCTTCATGTACGAGAAGCTGGGCCGGGTGACCCCGGTGATCGAGATCCCCGAGGCCGGCCACCACGCCATGTTGGATCAGCCGCTCATCCTGCTGACCGCGTTACGGACGCTGCTGGCCGACTGGGACCACTCCGAGCCCCACCACCGGCGCTAGGCGCCGTCGCCCTGTCGATTGCCGCCCTAGCTATGGCTAGACGCCGGCCAGGACGAGCGGCGACTCCGACTCCGGGTCCGATTCCCCTGACACCGACGTCGCCGGCTTGCCGTCGCGGGTCCGCCGGATCAGGACGAAAGCCGCCGTGGCCGCCGCCGCCAGCACGATCCCGCTGAACGTGAAGGCCGTCGTGTAGCCGTGGATGGCGCCGGCGGTTAGGGCCTCGGCCGACTTCCCGTGCGTGGCCAGGTAGGAGACGGTGGCCGTCGTGGCGATGGTGTTGATCAGCGCGGCGCCCAGTGAGCCGCCGGTCTGCTGCGTCGAGTTGACCAGCGCGCTGGCCACGCCGGCGTCCTCGGGGTGCACGCCCAGGAGGGCGGTGCTGCTCATGACCACGAACGACATGCCCATGCCCAGGCTGACGATCAGCTCGGCCGGCAGCACGATCGACACGTAGGTCGAGTCCACGCCGAGCATGCTGAAGAGGAAGAGGCCGGCCGCCGCCATCGTCAACCCTCCGGTCATGACGGCCCGGGGGCCGAAGCGCGGCAGCAGGCGGCTGGCCGCCGTGGCGCCCGCGATGATGCCGAGCGAGAACGGCACGAAGGCGAAGCCGCTCTTCAGGGCCGAATAGTGCAGCGTGCCCTGGAAGTAGTACGTCAGCGACAGGAAGGTGCCCAGCATGGCCGTGCCCACGAGCAGCGAGGCCAGGAACGAACCGCCCCGGTTGCGCTCCAGCACGACGCGCAGGGGCAGGAGCGGGTGGGCGGCGCGCATCTCAATGGCCACGAAGGCGAGCAGGAGCACCGCCGCCGCCACGAACAGCATCACCGTGGTCGACGAGGTCCAGCCGTCGGTTCCCGCCTTGGTGAAGCCGTACACGAGGGCCAGCAGGCCGCCGGTGACGGTGGCCGCGCCCGGAAGGTCGTAGCCGTGGTTGGCCGGGCTGCGGCTCTCGCGCGACCACACGCAGCGCGGCGAAGGCGGCCACGACCGCGATAGGGACGTTGATGAGGAGCGTCCAGCGCCACGACGCGAACTCGGTCAGGAAGCCGCCCAGGATCAGGCCGATGGCGGCACCCCCGCCGGCGATGCCGCCGTAGACGGCGAAGGCGCGGGCGCGTTCCTTGGGCTCGGTGAAGGCCACGGTCAGCAGGGAGAGCGCCGCGGGGGCCATGACGGCGGCGAAGGCGCCCTGTAGGGCGCGGGCACTGAAGAGCATGGCGGCGTTCTGGGCCAGCCCGCCCAGGGCCGAGGCACCGGCGAAGCCGATCAGACTGATCACGAACATGCGCTTGCGCCCGAAGTAGTCGGCGATGCGACCGCCGAGGAGGAGCAGCCCGGCGAAGGCCAGCGTGTAGGCGGTCAGCATCCACTGGCGATTGGCCGTCGAGATGTGCAGTGCCCGTTGGGCCGAGGGGAGGGCGATGATGACAACCGAAGCGTCCAGCACCACCATGAGCTGGGCTACGGCGATCACGGCCAGGGCTCGGAAGCGCCTGGGGTCGCTGCCCGCCACCTCGGGAACTTCCTGTTCAGGGGCGTCAAAGGTCGTGGTCATGAGTCGTCTCTCCCGTCTGTGGCAAGACCGATCCCCTCGGGCCACTCGGCGAGGCCAGCGCAGTCGGGCCTCGCTTTCGCATCCCGGATGCCCTAGAATCGGAGTATCGGTTCCACTTAGACTATACGGAATAGAGGTTCCGTTTGTCAACCCGGAGGGAAGGATTTTCGTGGGCCCTGATCGGAAGGTAGCGAGAGGGTGTGACGACTCGAGCACGGCGCGCCCGCTGCGCGCGGACGCCCAGCGCAACCGGGCCCGCATCCTCGAGGCGGCCGAGGTCATCTTCGCGGCCGAGGGCATCGAGGTACCCGTCGACGTGATCGCCGAGAAGGCCGGGGTGGGCGTCGGGACGCTCTACCGCCACTTCCCCACCAAGGAGACGCTGTGCGAGGCCATCCTGCTCGAGCGTCTGATCGCCCTGACCGATGACGCCCGGGCGTTGGCCGACGCCGCCGACCCCGACACCGCGTTCTTCGGCTTCCTCGACCACATGGTCGGCGAGGGCGCGGCCAAGCGCGACTTGGTGGCGGCGGTCATCGGCGCCGGCATCGAGTTCGAGGAGAGCGCCGCCGAGGTCAAGGCCGGCCTGCGCGAGGCGATCGGTGTGCTGCTGCGCCGGGCCCAGGAGGCCGGCGCGGTGCGGTCCGACGTGACGGCGGAGACGGTGATGAACCTCGTCTTCGGGACGTGTCAGGTGGTGTTTCACACCGGCGGGCCGGCCTGTGATCTCTTGCGCGTCATCGGCGACGGCTTGCGGCCGCCCCAGTCGGGCTGAGCACACGCAGTTGCCGCTCGACGGTGCACCCCGAGCGGTGCACGTGAGGCGCTGAGCAGCCCCGATGACCTGGCCGGCCCGCGAAGCGGTCGGTTACCGTGTGGCATGTCGTCGGTGACGGGGGTGCCGCTGGCGCGTGCCCGTCCCCGGGGTCACAGCAGCGGCGTGACCCCGTCGTTCCGACTCCTCCTGTGTGCCGTGGCCGTGGTGGTCATCGTCGTGCTGCAGACCGTCACCTGGTTGGTATTGCGCCGCCAGGGCTGGGTGGTCAGCGGCGACTCGCCCGGCTACGTCCTGATGGCCAAGTCATTGGCGCACTTCACGCTGAATCCCCTCCCCGCGTTGCTGTCGGACCAGCTGACGCACAGCGTCTTCTTATGGCCGCCCAACCTCCCGCCCGACATGCTCGGGCACACCTTCGCCGGCCCGCACGGCTACACCTTCGCCCAGGGACTGGGCGTGCCGCTCCTGCTGGCCCCCTTCACGCTGGTGGGCGGCGAACCCCTGGCGCTGCTCGGGTTCTTCGCCGTGGTCGCTACCGGGTTCGTGTTCATCCACCAGCGCCTGTCGGGGCTGCTCTCCCTGGACGGCCGGGGTCAGGTGCTCTTCGGCGTCGCCATGGCGGCCCCCGCCGTCTTCATGGCGTCGACGCAGGTCTACCCAGACCTCGTCGCCGGCGTGTTCCTGGCCTGCGCCCTGGTCGAGCTGGTGCGCATCGAGCGCACCGGGCGCTTCGAGCCCCTCTCGGTCGTGGTGATCACGCTCGCCCTCTCCACTGTCCCGTGGTTCCAGGTCAAGAACACCGCGCCCGCCGTCCTCATCCTCGCCGCCCTCGCCCTCTGCGCGTTCCGGGCGCGGCGGATCGTGGACCCCGTTCCTGGTCATCGCCGCCGTCTCGGTGGCGTCGTTCATCGTGCTGGTGGTCTACAACCAGTACTACTTCGGCCACCTGCTCGGCCTGCCGCAACCGAGTCCCGCGTTCCACAGCCGCGAGATCGAGAACATCTTCGCTCTCGTCTTCGATCGTCATCAGGGCTTCCTGATCCAGGTGCCGACCACGGCGTTGGGCCTCATCGGCCTGTGGGTGTCGCGGCGCGCCAACCTCTTCGCCAACCTGTCCGTCGTGGTGTCGGTTGCGCTGATCATCGTCATCAACGGGACGCAACCCGAGGTCAACTTCATGGGAGGCACCGCGCTGGCCGGTCGCTTCGAGTGGACCGTCGTGCCCATCTTGCTGGCCTGGTCGGCCTTCTTGATCAAGGAGCTCGAGCGCTCCCGCCGCACCGTCACCGTCCTCACCGTGGTGATCGCCGTCCTGTGGGCCGTCGAGGGGGGACTGGTGGCCTGGGGCCACCACGTCCTCGTGAACTCCTTGATCGTCCCCTTCGCGCCTTACGACCCGGCGCTGTACCCGGGCTGGTGGGGCTGGCTGAACCAGTACCTCCCCTCCTTCCTCATGTCGGGCTGGTGGGGCGGCGTGCTGGCCGAGCTCCTGTTCTTCGGCGGCGTCGCCGTCCTGCTCCTCGCCATCGCCCGCCGCGCTCGCACCGACGACGACGGCGGCACGGCACCGGCACGGCACCCGCTCCGGTACGCGGCCGGGGTCGGCGTCGGCCTCATGGTGGTGGCGCTCGTGGTGGCTCTCGTCCGGCCGAGCCCGACGTTGCCCAACGGGGCGCTCACGGTGAGCGAGACGGTCCTCGGCGGGCCGTGGACCACCCAGGCCGCCGTCACGGCGTACCCACCGGCGCAGGTCGAGGAGCTCGGGGCCGGTACGTACACCATCGCCGTGCAGTACCAGCTGACAAGCCAGTCGAGGTCGAGTGCGCTGGCCGTGCTCCTGCACCCGCCCGAGCCGCTGATCGTGACGGGGTGGTTCAGCGCGCCCCACTTCGCCGACGCCAGTGCCATCACCGTCGCCACCGCGCTCTTCGCCCGGCCCGAGCAGCACTTGGCCCGGGTCGTGCCCCTGGCACCGACCACGCCGGCTGGCGAGCCGGCGTCACCCAGCACGCCAGTGCACGTGGTCTCGTCGTCATTCGAGAGCAGCACGACCGAGACCCTGTCCATCCAGGTCACCCTGGCGGCGCAGAGCAACCTTCACATCGTGCAGGTCCTGGTGAGGAAAATCAGTTAGCCAGTCTTCATTTCGCCGGGGGTCGCGCCCGTTCCATCTCGCCGTAGGGGTCGATCGGACTGCGCAGCGAGAGCCCGCCGTCGCACTCGATCACCTGCCCGGTCACCCACGCCATCTCGTGGAGGCCGAGGATGATCTCGGCCACGTCATCGGCCTCGCCCAATCGGCCCAGTGCCGTGCGCTCGGCCACCGCGGCCAGCCAGGGCGAGGCGTCCAGCGCCGCTGGCGGCCCGAGCATGGGCGTGCGCGTCACGCCGGGCGCCACCGCGTTGACCCGCAAGCCGAGCGGACCCCACTCCGCTGCGGCCACCTTGACCAGCATGGACAGTGCGGCCTTCGAGGCGCAGTACACCCCCATGGTGCGGTCGACCAGGCGCGCGCTCACGCTCGAAACGGCCACGAAGGACCCGGCCACCTGCTCGTCGCGCATCGGCCCGACCCAGGCCCGCATGCACAGCCAGGGCCCGCGGGTGTTGACCCGCAGCACGCGTTCGAAGTCCTCGGGCGAAACGTCGATGAGCAACCCGGCGTGCCCGACGCCCGCCGTCACGGTCACCCACGTCGGCACGCCCCAGCGCCGGCGCGTCTCCTCGACGGCGGCCTCGACGGCCTTCGGGTCTGCCACGTCGCAGGCCACGTCGTGGTCGCCGGCGACGTCCCAGACCACTGCGGTGGTGCCGGCCGAGCGGTGCGCAGCGGCCAGCGCCGCCCCGATGCCCGACCCGCCCCCGATCACCAGGGCGATCGGCCCGGCCTCGTCGGTCATCTGCCTCCCTTCGGTTGGTCCGGGCCAGACCGTACCCGGCGCGGGGTGACAGACTCATGACTTCATCCCCCGTACCGGAGGCCCCGTGGCGAAGGTGCATCACTCAGCGATCGGGACGCGTGACGTCGAGGCCAGTCTCGCCTTCTGGCGCGACGGGATCGGGCTCGAGGTCCTGATGGACCGTGCCTTCGAGGGCCCGTGGCCCGAGCTCTTCGGCGGCGCGGCGACCACGCTGCGCTCGGTGTTCCTCGGGGAGCCCGATGCACCGGACGCCGGGATCGTCGAGCTGGTCGAGCTGGCCGGCATGGCGCCGCCCTCCGCATCCGGGCCGAGCCCCGCCGCCGGGTTTTTCCTGCTGTCGCTCTACGCCGACCTCGACACCGTCCTGCCTCGGCTGGCGTCCCTCGGCGTCGGGGGCGAACCGGTGGTCAAGCCGGTGGGCCCGGTCCGGCTGGCGGTGGTGCACGATCCCAACGGCGTGCGTGTCGAGCTCATGGACGTCCTCGCCCGGCCCAACCTGGTTTCCCTGGCGGGAGGGAAAACGTGACCGAGTCGGCGCCCCGGCACTGGCAGGTGGCCGTCATCGGGGCGGGGGCGGGGGGCCTCGGGCTGGCCATCAAGCTGGCCGAGTCCGGGCGGCGTGACTTCGTCCTCTTCGAGGCGACCGACGGCGTCGGGGGCACCTGGCGGATCAACACCTACCCCGGCGCCGCCTGCGACGTGCCGTCGCACCTGTACTCGTACTCGTTCGCCCTCAAGCCGGACTGGACCAAGACCTACGCCGAGCAGCCGGAGATCCTGCAGTACTTCGAGGACTGCGCCGACCGCTTCGGCATCCGACCTCACCTCCGCACAGGCGTGCGCATCACGTCGGCGCGCTGGGACGAGGAACGTCACCGCTGGTGCCTCACCGACGCCGCCGGCGGTGCCTACGAGGCCGATGTACTCGTGAGCGCCATCGGGACGTTCGCCGCCCCGTCGTATCCCGAGATCGACGGGCTCGATACTTTCGCCGGCCCCTGTTTCCACTCGGCCCGCTGGGAGCACGGACACGTCCTGGCCGGCCGGCGCGTCGCCGTCATCGGGACCGGGGCCAGCGCGGCGCAGATCGTGCCCGAGCTGGCCAAGATCGCGACGCAGGTTGACGTCTACCAGCGCACCGCGCAGTGGATCCTGCCCCGGCGCGACAAGCCCTTCACCGACGAGGAGAAGCAGCGTTTCGCCACCGACCGCCAAGCCATGGATCAGCATCGCGACGAGATCTTCTGGGCCTTCGAGAACACCATCGCCTTCCGGCTGGACGACAACACGACGGACGGCCTCAAGGAGATCGCCCTCAGCCACATCGACTACCGGATCGAGGATCCCGAGCTCAAGGCCAGGCTGACGCCGGACTACCCGTTTGGCTGCAAGCGCACGCTGATCTGCAGCGACTTCTACAAGGCGGTCGTGCGCGACAACGTCGAGCTGGTCACCGATCGCCTCGAGCGGGTGACCCCCGGCGCCGTCGTCACCGTCGACGGCCGAGAGCGGGCGGCGGACGTGCTGGTGCTGGCGACCGGGTTCAAGGCCACGGAGTACCTCGAGGGCATCGAGGTCGTCGGCCGGTGCGGTCGGCGCCTGCACGAGGACTGGGCCCGGGCCCAGGTGGCACACGCCTACCTGGGCCTCACCGTCTCGGGTTATCCCAACTTCTTCATGCTCTACGGGCCTAACACCAACCAGGGTGGCAACTCCATCATCGTCATCCTCGAGGCGCAGGCCACCTACGTGGTCGGTGCGCTCGATGCCATGAAGGAGCACGGCGTGCCGGCCGTAGACGTGCGGCGGGACGTGATGGACGCGTACAACACCGACCTCACCGAGGCCCTAGAGGGAACGGTGTGGCACCACGGGTGTCAGAGCTACTTCAAGAACGCCAGCGGCAAGATCGCCACCCAGCTGCCCCAGACGTCCCTGTGGTACACCGAGCGGACGAAGCACTTCGACATGGAGGAGTACGAGCGCGCATGAAGGCTGCCGTCTACTACGAGACCGGTTCCCCCGACGTCTTCCGCTACGAGGACGTCCCCGACCCGGTGGCCGGACCGGGCGACATCCTGATCGACGTGGCGGCCGTCAGCATCGAGGGCGGCGACACCCTCAGCCGGCTCGGCGGCGATCTGGGCCGCGTGCCCCACATCGTCGGCTACCAGTGCGCTGGCACCGTGGCCGAAGTCGGCGGGGACGTGCAGGGCTTCTCGGTGGGGGACCGCGCCGTCACCGTCGGGATCGACGGCTCGCATGCCGAGCGCCGGGCCGTGCCCGCCGGGTTCGCCTGGAAGATCCCCGAGGACGTCACAACGGACGACGCCGCCTGTGTCCCCGTTCCCTTCGGGACGGCCGACGACTGCCTCTTCGAGTTCGGGCACCTGCGGGCGGGCGAGACGGCGCTCGTCCATGCGGGAGCGGGTGGGGTGGGCATTGCCGCCATCCAGATGGCCAAGCGGGCCGGCGCTCGCGTGTTCGCCACGGCCTCGAGTGATGACCGCCTGGAGCGGCTGCGCGACCTGGGCCTCGACGAGGGTATCAACTACCGCACCCATGACTTCGTGGCCGAGGCGCGGCGACTGACCGACGGCCGTGGCGTCGACGTCATCGTGGACTCGGTGGGCGGCGTGACGCTCCAGGGCAGCATCCATGCGCTGGCCTACCGGGGGCGCTGCGTCACCGTGGGCGACGCCGGGCGGGCGCCGGCCGAGCAGCTCGACATCTCAAACATGCGGCCCAACAACCAGACGCTGTCGGGCTACTTCCTCGGGGCTGAGCTGCTGCTCGACCACCAGCGCGTGCACCCCATGATCGCCGGCCACCTCGACGCCATCGCTCGCGGCGAGCTCCAGGTCGTCATCGACCGTGCCTACCCGCTCTCTGACGCCGCCGGTGCTCACGCCTACATCGAGTCACGCCAGGCGTTCGGCCGCGTGCTGTTGGTGCCCTGAAGAGCCTAAACGTCTACGTTTAACCTCAACGAACAGGGTTAGCGTTTTCCAGAACAAGGCCGCGCCCCCAACGCGCCCCGGCCCCGCCGCCGTTTGCGGACAAGGCCACCGCCCCTCCGCATTGTGCCAAACAACGACGCCGCTGCAGCTCAGGGCGCCCCCGACGTCCCCCGCCAGCGTCGCTCGAAGGGTAGGCGCCACCGCCGGGGTGCGATCAACTCGAGAATGGTCTCCGGCCCCCAGCTCCCCTTGGCGTAGGGCAGCACCGGCGGAGGCTTCTCCAGCAGCGGCGTCGACAGCTCCCACAACCGCTCTATCCCCTCGGCCGTGTTGAACAGGGTGTGGTCGCCCATCATGGCGTCGTGGATCAGGCGCTCGTAGGCCTCGAGCACGTCGGCGTCCTCGCCCGTCTCGTGCAGCGCGAACTGCAGGCTCAGCTTCTCGAGTCTCATGCCGGGCCCGGGCTTCTTCCCGTAGAACGACAGCGACAGCTTGGACGAGTCGGCCAGGTCGAAGGTGAGGTGGTCCGGGCCCATGGTGCCCACGCCTGAGCCCTCGGGGAACATCGACTTGGGCGGCTCGCGGAAGGCGATCGAGATGATGCGTTCGCCGCTGCCCATCAGCTTGCCGGTGCGCAGGAAGAAGGGCACTCCGGCCCAGCGCCAGTTGTCGATCTCGCATTCGAGGGCGATGAGGGTCTCGGTATCCGAGTCCGGGGCCACGCCCGGGATGTCGCGGTAGCCCTCGTACTGACCCCGCACCACGCGGGTGACGTCGAGCGGGCGCATGGAGCGGAAGACCTTGTTCTTCTCCTCGCTGATCGCCACGGACTCGAGGGCCGTGGGTGGCTCCATGGCCATGAAGGCCAGGATCTGGAACAGGTGGGTGACCACCATGTCCTTGAAGGCTCCCGTGCCCTCGTAGAAGTCGATCCTGTCCTCCACCGAGAGCGTCTCGGGCACGTCGATCTGCACGTGGTCGATGTGGTCCCGATTCCAGATGGGCTCGAAGAGCCCGTTGGCGAAGCGGAAGGCCAGGATGTTCTGCGCTGCCTCCTTGCCCAGGAAGTGGTCGATGCGGAAGACCTGATCCTCGTCGAAGATGGCGTGGACGGTGTCATTGAGCTCGACGGCGCTGGCCAGGTCGGTGCCGAACGGCTTCTCCATGATGATGCGCGAACGCTCGACCAGCTTGGCGTCGGCCAAGAGTCGCAGGACCGAGCGGACCGCCGGGGGCGGGATGCTCAGGTAGTGCAGACGCCGCACGTCGCCACCCATCTCGTCCTCCAACCGTCCGACCGCGGCGGACATGACCCCCGGATCGGCTGTGGTCGAGACGAAGCTCAGCCGCCTCTCGAAGTTGGCCCACTGGTGCAGGGAGATCTTCTTGGTGGCGAAGCGGTCACACGCGTCCCGCGCGATGTTGCGGAAGTCCTCGTCGCTCAGATGCTTCGTTGAACTGCCGATGATGCGGTAGTCGGGCATCAGGCCTGACACGGAGAGGTGGAGCAACCCCGGCAACAACTTGCGGGCGGCCAGATCGCCGGTCGCGCCGAACAGCACGATGACGTGGGGGTCCAGGCGCCTGGTCTCCGCCTGGGCGTCGCCCTGCACCTCTTCGGTCTCGATCGCGCCCATCAGGCGATCGCACGCCTTTCGTTCAGCTCGGACACGTTGCCGCCCATGATCTTGGGCACCGCCTCGGCGGGCAGCTTCTGCAGCTCGGTCACCCAGTCGGTCGGCTCGGGCAGCCCCTCGACGTGCGGCCAGTCCGAACCGAAGATGACCCGGTCGTTGCCCACGAGCCCGACGATCTCGTCGACGTCGTCCTCCCAGAACGGGTTGATCCACACATGGCGGCGGAAGGTCTCCACCGGGTCCTCGCCGAAGTAGCCCGGCATGCGCCGCGCCGTGACGCGCAGCTTGCGGAAGAGGGGAGCCAGGAACTCCGAGCCGTTCTCGACCGACGCCACGCGCACATTGGGGAACCGGATGAACAGCTTTTCCAAGATGACGGTGGCCAGCCAGTCGTGCGCCGCCCGCTCGATGGCGAACATCTTGATGCTCGGCCGCCCCGCCCCGCTCCCCTTGAACGAAGCCGCGAAGCCGTCCACGGCGTAGCCGTTGGAGGAGAACCCGGAGTCCGCCGCGTGCACGACCACCGTGATCCCGGCCTCGTTCACCCGGGCCCAGAAGGGATCGAACTCGTCGGCCGCCGGCGAGCGCGGCCCCGCTGCCGTCATCACCGCTGCGGGCCGGAGCACCACCGTGCGGGCGTCCTGGCCCAGGGCCCATTCGAGCTCGCACACCGCCTCGTCGACGTCGGCCAGCGTGATGTAGGGGGCGGCGAAGATGCGGTCCTCGTAGGCCATGCCCCAATCCTCGGCCAGCCAGCGGTTGAAGGCTCGGAACAGGAAGATCGCTGCCTCCGGGTCGTCGCGCAGCGCTTCCTCATAGAGCACGCCCAGGGTGGGGAAGAGCCACACCTTGGAGATCCCCTGCGCGTCCATGACGGCTAGCCGAGCGTCGCGGTCGCGGTACTCGGGCCGGATGGGCTCGGGCGTCCCCATCAGCTCGTGCATGGGGACGCCGTTGGGGTTGCCGCGGAAGTAGTCGGAGAGTGCGCCGGCCGGCGAGATGGGGTTGAACGTCGGATTGGTGACGGCGTGGTTCACCCGCCCGCCCAGCGCGTGGTACCGCCGGCCGTTGATCTCGACCCACTCGATGACCCGCGGTCCCAGCTTCGGGTCGAGGTGGCGGGTGAACGCGTCGAGCGCCTCGTAGTAGTGGTTGTCGGCGTCGAAGACGGGTGCGTCGAGCGTGTGCATGGTCAGCCTTCCCGGATCGGCGTGGCGAGGTGCAACACCCCAAACTGTATTAGCTGGCGCGAGGTGGCCCCGCCGAGGTGTGGCGCGTTCCCGGCGGGTCGACGGCCCAGTCGGGTGGCCGCCCCCACTGCTCGCCGAACACCAGTTCCGGGAGCGGGCGTCGGCGCACCGGACCGTGCCGCCCTTGCGGGCGGCCGAGCGTGATGCTGGCCATGAGGTTCACGTCGTCGGGCACGGCCAGCAGCTGCCGCAGCTCCGGCTCGGCGAAGTGGTGCAGGCCGGTGAGGACGCCGCCGTACCCGAGAGCCCGGGCGGCCAGCAGCAGGTTCTGGCAGGCCGGATAGACGGAGGCGCCGTCGGTCTTGGCCGAATGGGAGCGGTAGGGCACGTAGCAGGCGAGGACGAGCACCGGCACCGACGCGAAATGGTCGACGTAGTGCTGCATGGTGCGGGCCATGCGCGCTTTGGGCGAGTCGTCCTCGGTCCCCGAGCCCTTGTCATAACCGTCTTCCGCCCGCTTGGCCGCCCAGAACTGTGCGGCGCCCACGGCGATGAGCCGTTTGGCCTCGGCCGCCACCGGTCCGTCGCGCAGCACCATGAAGCGGAAGGGCTGGCGGTTGGACCCGCTCGGGGCCCGCGTGGCGGCGAAAAGGATGTCGCGCAGGGCCTCGTCGGGGATGGGCTCGTCGGCGTAGCGGCGGATGGCCCTCGTTGTCAGCAGGCCCTCGTAGAGCGAGATCTCGTCGGGTTCGGCGCTCACCGTCGCGACCCGCCCCCGTCGACGTCGACGCGCTGCCCCGTCACGTAGCCGGCACCCTCCGAGACCAGGAAGCGCACCACCCGGCCCACGTCGGCCGGGGTGCACACGTGGCCGAACGGGAAGACAGCGTCGAGGGTATGGATGTCCTCCACCCCGCCGGCCTTGACCAGGCGGCGACCCATCTCGGAGACGACCAGCCCGGGGGCCACCACGTTGACATGGATCCCGTGGCGCACCTCCTCCTTGGCCAGGGTGAAGGCCAGTGACTCGAGCGCGGCCTTGGCCACGTTGTACGGCGCCCCGCGGGCGGGGTTCCTCGATGCGTTGACCGACGACACCATCACGATGTCGCCCCGGGGGCGCTCACGCATCTGTGGGACGAGCAGGTGCGCCAGGTGGAAGGCGCCCATGACGTGGATGCCGAACAGCCGCTCCATCTCCGCCGGATCGGTGCGGGCCACGCTCCCGCCCCGGCTGGCGACGCCCGCGTTGGAGACCACGATGTCGACGGCGCCGTGCGCGGCCAGCACCTCCTCGCTCAGGCGCTGGCACTGCTCGAACGACTCCGCCGCGGCTTGGTGCACGGTGGCCCTCCCGCCGGCGTCAGTGACCGCCTTGGCGGCCTCGTCCGCCGCGTCGGCGTCTCGGTTGTAGACGATGGCGACGGTGGCGCCGCCGGCGCCAAGTTCCTCGCTGATGCCGCGCCCGATGCCGCGCCCGCCCCCACTGACCAGGGCCACCCGTCCTCCGAGGTCCGTGCCGGCCATGCCGGCGAGGCTACCAACGGGCGCCCGAGACCGCCTTGGCGTCAATAGCGCAGGTCGGCCATCACGCCGTAGTGGTCGGACAACTGCAGCTGTTCGGGCGGGCGGACGCCGAGCAGCGCGCAGTGCGTCGGGTGGCCGGTCCCGCCCAGTCGGGGCCAGGCCGACAAGATGTAGTCGAACCGTCGATCGGGGTAGAGACCGACCGCGGCCAGCGGGTTGCCGTTCGACCAGGTGTAGCCGGGCGTCCCGTCCCCTGCGATCTCCCAGGCGTCGTAGAACACCAGACCGGGTGCGGCGACGGCGGCACGCCCGGTCAGCATCCTCATCTCGTCGGAGTCCGCCCCGGCGTTGAAGTCACCGCAGAGCACCGTCGGGTGCCGCCGGCTGGCCACTTCGGCGATGAAGGCCGCCAGTTGGCGTGTTTGAGCCTGACGCAGCGCACTGGCGTCGAGGGGGTAGTCCAGCATGGCCACGAAGAGCTGGATCGGGCCCCGCTCGCCGTCGACGACGACGTGCACGGCCTCGCCGAAGCCCGACCCGTCCTCGCCCCGGAGCGGCTGGCGCACCGGGTCGCTCATGGGCCAGCGGGACACGATGCCGACGCCCGAGACCCAGTCCTCCTGGTGCCAGTCGCCGACGAAGTGGTGGAACGGCAGGCCCAGTCGCCCGGCGACCAGTGCGCTTTGCGTCGTCTCTCCGTGCCGCCAGGCCTCGACCAGGCACACGAGATCAGGCGCCGCGTTCATCAGCTCGTCCACGATCCCGTCCTGGCGACGCTGCCAGTCGTCGCCGTAGCGACCCCAGACGTTCCACGTGACGACGCGGACGGTCGACTCGGCCAGGGGGCCATACGGGGCATAGGGGTCGAAAGCCACGGGCGAGTGCAGGCTACGCGCGTTCGTAGATGTCGAGCTGCACGTCGCCGAGCCACTGCGAGAACCGGCCCTGTTCCGACTCCGACTCGAGCAACTTCCTCAGCTCGGCCTCGAACTCGTCTCGGCGCGGACCGAACAGGTGCGGCGCGCTGGACGATTGCGAGAACACGGAGGCGACCACGTCGTCCACGCTCCGTTCCAGGATCTGGCGCCCCTCGACGAGTACGACGCGAACGGGAAGGAACCCCGCGGCGCTGAGGACCTCTGCCTCGTCACCCGGTGTGCCGTGAGCCAGGATGCCCTGACCGGCGCGGCGGGCGTCACCCAGGTAGGTCCGGCACAGCAACGCCATGTCGTCCAGCGGTGGTTCGGGGAACGGCATCGGCGGAGGCTCAGGTGGCTGGGCCACGACGGTGTTGAGATGCACGAAGGCCCCGCCCGGCTCGAGCATGTCGTGGACCGCCGACGCCACCCGCTCCCGGTCCATCCAGTGGAAGGACTGGGCGAGCACAGCCAGGCGGAACGAGCCCAAACCGGCCGGCAGCTCCTCCGCCCGCAGCTTGAGCCATCGCGCGTTGCGGATCCCGCGTGCGGAGGCCTCCCGCTCGGCCTCCACCAGCATGCTGCCGTCCGGGTCGACGCCCACGACCTCGTCGAACAGGTCGGCGAGGGTGAGGGCAACCACACCCGGACCGCAGCCGACGTCGAGGAGACGCGGCGCACGCGCCAGGTCCAAGGCGCTCTCGAAGGTGTCGTGCAGGCCGGACGGGTAGGGCAGCCGGCCTTGGCGGTAGTACGGCGCTGAACCCTCAAACAGGGTCTCGTCCCATTCCCATCCCTCGGGCATCTGCGAGGAATGTCCCGCCGGTGCCGATGATCAGTTCTGGCGCCAGCGCCGGACGTCGCCGGACCGAAGCAGCTGCGAGGACGGCTCAGCGGGCCAGTTCCGGCCCAGTCGGAGGCCGGGCCCCACCGCACCGACTCGTTCGTCGATCACTTCGGTGCGGGTCAGCACGTCCCACGGAGCTGAGCGGGCCTGACGAAGCAAGCCGTCGGGCGGGGAGGCGCCCATGACGAAGGCAATAGCCAGCACACTGCACGCCAAGAGAGTGGGGATCACGAGCACGGCGCAACAGACGACGCGCAGCGCCGATCGGCACCAACCGGCCGCATGCCCGTCGGATTGTCGGACGACACGGAGGTGAGTGAGGCGATAGCTGGGCGTGCGTCCTTGGCGCCATTCGACAGCGCTCCAGGCCAGCCAGCCCAGGCCGAGTGTGCCGATGATGAGCAGGGGAGCGAGCAGGAGGGCCTTCGCGCGCCTCGCCGGACTGGCCGCGGAGAGCCGGTGGCCGCGTCGTTGCCGGCTCCCTCTGCGGGAGGTCTGCTCCTTGACTGCGTCGCCGGGGCTCATGGCCCGGCCCGATGACACCTGAGGGTCACGAAGTCATTGTCGCGCTTCAGCCCCCAGCGGTCACCTGGCCAATGTACGGGGACGACGCCGCTCCTCCCCGGCGCTGCCGGGGGTCAGGGGGCGGACGCCGGTGCGCCCGCCGGCTCGGCGACCACCCCGTAGAGCTCGGGCCTGCGCTCGTCCTCCAGCAGGGCGCAGAGACCCTCCCGCTTGTAGGCCAGGTGCAGGTCGATCCGGTGGATCAGGAGCTCGGCCGGGCTGGCCCGACCGGGCACCGCCGGGCTGGCCTGTTCAACCACCGTCCCGGTGGGGGCGATGATCCGGCTCGACCCGAGGAGGGTAGAGGTCGAGTGGGAGCCCGCCTGGTTGGCCTGCACCCACCACTGGCTGTTGGTCAGCGCCAGGGCCGGGTGCAGGAGGTCCCAGGCCGGGGCGCCCTCCACCTCATACGCGCAGGGGGCCAGCACCAGCCGGGCGCCCCGCAGAGCCAGGGCCCGCGCCACTTCGGGGAAGTCCCCGTCGAATCCGACGAGCAGTCCGACCCCACCCAGGGTGGGGTCGTCGAAGGTAGTCAGGCGGTCTCCGGGCGTGAACACGGTCGGCTCCAGGGTCGGGGGATACAGGTGGGCCTTGCGGTGCCAGGCCACCAGCTCGCCCTGGGCGTTGAACACGATCGCCGTGTCGTGGATCGCTCCGTCGGCACCGAGCTCGGGCACACTCCCCGCCGCCAGGTACACCCCGTGCCGTCGGGCCACGTCGGCCAGGCGCGTGGCGCGCGGGCCATCCAGCGGCTCGGCGTCGCGCCGCACGTCGGCGCCAAGCGTCTCAGGGTCGTAGCCGCACGACCACAGTTCGGGCAGCACGAGCAGGTCCACACCGCGGCCGGCCGCCGTCTCCACCATGCCCAGGGCCACCGACAGGTTCTGCTTGGGCTCGCCCGGCGTCGGAAGCCATTGGGCCACCCCGACCAGCAGATCCCGCTTCACGTCCGGTTCACGCGCTCCTTGTCGTCACCCTCGTGACCAGCACGTTACGGCTGCCAGGTTCAGGGATCGTTTCCCCGTTGTGAATGGCGTGTTACGAGTACGCCGCCGTCAGCTCGGTGCCGACCGGCGCTGCGAAAGCAGGGTCACCAGCTCGTAGAGCACGTGAGACGCCGCCACGGCCGTGATCTCGGCGTGGTCGTAGGCGGGCGAAACCTCCACCACGTCGCCGCCCACCACGGACGCTGCGCTCAGGCCACGCAGCAGCGCCAGCAGCTCGCGGCTGGTCAGGCCGCCGGCCTCCGGCGTCCCGGTTCCCGGGGCATGCGCCGGGTCGAGTACGTCGATGTCGACCGACACGTAGACCGGCGCGTCCCCGCCCGCGCCAGTACCCGTTCGCTCACCGCGCCCACGCCCAGCTCAGCCACTTCGTCGGTCGTCACCTGGGCGAAGCCCATGCCGGCGTCATCGGTGAGGTCGCCCACGCCGTACAGGGGCCCGCGCAGGCCCACGTGCACGCTGCGGTCTCGCAGCAGCAACCCTTCCTCCCAGGCTCGCCGGAACGGGGTCCCATGGGTGTAGCGCTGCCCGAAGTAGGTGTCCCAGGTGTCGAGATGGGCGTCGAAGTGCACCAGGGCCAGCGGGCCGTGCCGCTTGGCCGTGGCGCGCAGCAGCGGCAGTGCGATCGTGTGGTCGCCCCCCACGGCCAGCACGTGCCCGCCGCTCCTGAGCAACGCGTCGGCGCCCGCCTCAATCTGGGTCACCGCTTCCTCGGCGCTGAACGGAGTGCAGGCGATGTCGCCCGCGTCGACCACCTGAGCCAGCGCGAACGGCAGTGCATCGGCCGCCGGGTGGTACGGGCGCAGCAGGCGCGAGGCCTGGCGCACGGCGGCCGGGCCGAAGCGCGCGCCGGGCCGGTAGCTCGTTCCTCCGTCGAAGGGCACGCCGACCACCGCGATGTCCCACGCCGCCACCTGCTCGAGTTGGGGCAGCCGGGCGAACGTGGCCAGGCCGGCGTAGCGGGGCTCGACGCTGGCGTCGGCCGGCCCGACCGGGCCAGCCGCCTCGCCGTCGGCCATCAGTCGTCGAGGGCCTGGTAGACCAGCGCCCGCAGCTGGGCTCGGAACGGGTAGGCCTGGGAGGGGAAGAGCTGGGTCATGAACACGGCGAAGAGGTCCTCCACCGGGTCGATCCAGAAGGCGGTGCTGGCCGCGCCGCCCCAGTAGTACTCGCCGGCCGAACCGGCCATGGCTGTCGCCGCCGGTCCCAACCCCACCGCGAAGCCGAGCCCGAAGCCGACGCCGTCGAAGTTGGCCTCGCCGAAGCCGCCGACGGCCAGCTCCTGCAGGGTGGCGCCACCGGGCAGGTGGTTTCGCGTCATGAGCTCGATGGTCTTGCGGCCGAGGACACGTCGGCCGCGCAGCTGCCCCCCGTTGGCCAGCATCTGGCAGAAGGCCACGTAGTCGTGCGTGGTCGAGACCAGCCCGCCGGAGCCGGACAGATAGGACGGGGGTGTCAGGACCCGGAGGGCGAAGGGGCCTTCTTCGAGCAACTTGGGCGTGTTGGCCGGGCGGTACTGGTAGAGCGCGGCCAGCCGGGGCAGCTGCGGCTCGGGGACGTAGAAGCCGGTGTCGACCATGCCGAGCGGCTCGAAGACCTCGCGGGCCAGATACTCGTCGAAACGCAACCCGGACAGGATTTCGACCAGCCGGCCCACGATGTCCGTCGAGAGCCCGTAGTTCCAGTGCGTCCCGGGGTGGAACTTGAGGGGGTGCTGGCCCAGGAGCGCCGTCACACTCTCGAGGGTCTGTCCCGCTCCCTGCGCCTGGCGGGCCTCGGTGAAGGCGGCGTCGATCGGGTTGCCCGGGAACAGCGCGCCGGGCAGGCCGGTCGTGTGCATGAGCACGTCGCGCATGTTCATGGACCGCTCCGGCTTGACCAGCGTGATGTTGCCGGCCTCGTCCACCTCGCCCACTTGCTGGGTACTCCATTCCGGGATGTAACGGCGCACCGGGTCGAGCAGCTGGAACTCGCCCTTCTCGTAGAGCTGCATCAGCGCCACCGAGGCGATGGGCTTGGTCATGGAGAAGATGCGGAAGATGGTGTCGTCCGCCATGGCGATGCCACGCTCACGGTCCATCAGGCCGAGCGAGCGGTGGTAGGCCACGTGGCCGCCGCGCACCACCGTGATCTGGCAGCCGGCGATCTTGCCGGTGTCCACGTAGGTGGTGCCGAAGTGCTCGGTGATGCGCTCAAGGCGCCCCTCGTCCATCCCGGCCGCGTCGGGTTCGATCTTCATGGGCACGTGCGTGTTGCCTCCCTCATGCCTGCTGCTCTCCCTTCTTCTTTTTCTGCTCCCGCAGGTAAGACGCCGTCCCTTCCAAGAAGGCGCCGACGTCCTTGGCCTTACTCGCCGCGAGGTCGCGGAAGTACTCCGGCACGTAGACCTGGGCCGCCCCGGACTCGAGACCGGCCAGGATGGCGTCCACGCACACCGAGACCGGCTCGGCCTTGATCGGTATGTCAGGGATGTCGTTGTCGGGCAGCGTGAACAGCTCCGTGTCGATCACGGCCGGGTACACCACCATCACCTTCACCCCGCTCTCCCACAGGTCCACCGCCATGGCCTCGGAGAACGCGGTCAGCGCCGCCTTGGAGGCGTCGTAGGCCGCCTCGCCCGGAGCGCTGAGCGTGGCGGCGATGGACGAGACGTTGACGATGGTGCCCGATCCGCGGGCCAGCATCTGCGGCAGCAGGTCCATGGTGAGGCGCATGGGGGAGAGGTAGTTGACGTGCATCACCGCGGTGATGGTGTCGATGTCGAGCGCCGTGACTTGGCGGCGCTTGGGGATGCCGGCATTGTTGACCAGAAGGTCAATGCCGCCGAAGGCGTCCATCACGTCGACGGCCAGCCGATCGACGGCGTCGGGGTCGGCCAGGTTGACCACCCACATGCGGCTGTCGGGCGAGTGCTCCATGCAACGCCCGACCACCTCGGAGAGCAGCTCCGCCCGGCGGGCGCAGATCCCCACGACGGCGCCGCGCTCGGCCAGCGCCTCGGACAACCCGGCCCCGATGCCCGAGGAGGCCCCCGTCACCAGCGTGCGGCATCCCTGCAGGTCCAAGCCCATCATCCACCCCACTTTCACTCTGCAACGGTGCTCACCTTAGGCACAGCTGGCGCTAGGCGGGTATTGACATTCTGTTGACGCACAGCACGGCCGCGTTCACATCGGGTTCACAACGCGCCGCGCAGCATGGGCCCATGGCTGACTTCCTCGCAGTGCTGGGCATCATGGCCTTCGTTGCCGCGTTCCTCGGTCTGATCTGGGCCCTGGACCGGGTATGACCTGGACCCAGGGACTCCTTCTCGCCCTGTCCATCGTGATGTTCTTCTACCTGGGCGTCGCCATGTTCAAGCCCGAGAAGTTCTGACGTGGGCTTCACCTTCACCATCATCGCCCTGGTCGTCTGCCTGGCGCTGTCGTGGCGCTATCTCGGGTCCTACATGGCCGCCGTCTTCGACGGGAGGGTGCATTTCTTGGAGCGGGCCGAGCGGCCGGTCTATCGGTTGCTCGGGACCAGTCCCGAGAAGGAGCAGAACTGGAAGCGCTACGCCGCCTCCATGGTCATTTTCTCCGGGGTCTGCGTTGGCGTCACCTATCTGATCGTCCGGATCCAGGGGTCGCTCCCGCTCAACCCGCAGCACCTGGGTGCCGTGCCCCAGGCACTGAGTTTCAACACCGCCGTCTCGTTCATGACGAACACCAACTGGCAGAACTACGGCGGCGAGACGACGATGTCGTACTTCTCCCAGATCGGCGCGCTGACCTTCGAGCAGTTCGTGAGCCCGGCCATCGGCCTAGCGGTCGCCATCGCCATGGTCCGGGGCTTCTCCCGGCGCAACTCGCCGACCATTGGGAACTTCTGGGTCGACATGACCAGGGCCCTTCTCTACATCTTCTTCCCCATCGCGTTCATCTTCGGGATCATCATCGTCGGGCAGGGTGCGGTCCAGACCCTGGCCGGCACCGTGACCATCCATGACTACCTGAATGGCGTCACCCAGGTCATCGCCCGAGGTCCAATCGGCTTCATGCAGTCGATCATGCAGCTGGGCAACAACGGGGGAGGGTTCCTCAACGCCAATCAGGCCACGGCCTTCGAGGACCCGACTGGGTTCACAAGCTTCATGTACATGTTCCTCCTGCTGTGTATCCCCTTCTCCCTGACCTACACCTTCGGAAAGATGGTCGGCAGCATCCGCCACGGTGCCGCCCTCCTGGCGGCCATGGTGATCATCTTCGGGGTCTGGGTGGGCGGCGCCGCTTACTACGAGCACCAGAACAACCCTGCGATTGCCGCCGCGGGTGTCCATTCCACCGTCGGCAACACCGAGGGCAAGGAGGTGCGCTTCGGCGACACGACGAGTGCCCTCTTCGGGGTGGCGTCGACCAACACGTCGACGGGTTCGGCCAGTTCCTCCTACGACCAGTTCACCCCTATGGGTGGCTTCTTCCTGATCAGCGGGATGATGCTGGGGGAGGTGACGCCGGGCGGCACCGGCAGCGGGCTCTACACCATCCTCATCTACGCCCTCATCGCCGTGTTCATCGGTGGCCTGATGATCGGGCGAACACCGGAGTACCTGGGCAAGAAGATCCAGTCCAAGGAGATCAAACTCGCGGGTCTCGGGGCCCTCGTCATGCCGTTGATCGTGCTGATCTTCACTGCCATCGCCGTGTCGATCCACGCCGGCCGCGCCGGACCCCTCAACGCCGGACCGCACGGGTTCACCGAGATCCTCTACGGGCTCACCTCGCAGGGGAACAACAACGGCTCCGCCTTTGACGGGTTGACGGGGAACACCACGTTCTACAACGTCATCGGCGCCATCGACATGTTGATCGGCCGGATTGGCATCATGATCCCGGCCCTGGCGATTGGCGGTGTGCTGGCGGCCAAGCCCGTGGTGGCCGAGGGCCTCGGCACTTTCCGCACCGACAACTCCATGTTCGTTGGCCTCACCATCGGCGTCATCATCATTATCGGTGGCCTGACCTTCTTCCCTGCCCTCGCTCTCGGCCCGATCGTCGAGCAGCTCAGCCACGGGTTCTTCTAAATGACCAGCTTCGGAAAGCTCCTCTCATGACCATGACCACCACCCAACCAGACCAGCCGGTGCCGGCAACGACGCCCCATGGCGTGGCCGAGGCACGGAGCCTCTTCGACGGTCCGATCCTGCGCCAGGCCCTGGTCGACTCGTTCGCCAAGTTGAATCCGGCGGTGCAGATCCGCAACCCGGTCATGTTCGTGGTCCTGGTGGGCTCGGTCGTCACGTTCTTCGAGGCGATCGCCCACCCCTCGACCTTCACCTGGTCGATCACCATCTGGCTCTTCCTGACCGTGATCTTCGCCAACTTCGCCGAGGCGATGGCCGAGGGGCGGGGCAAGGCACAGGCCGACACGCTCCGCCGCATGCGCTCAGAGACCGAGGCGCGTCGCCTCAAGCCCGACGGGACCGAGGAGTTGGTGCCGGCCGCTGAGCTCACCAAGGGGGACACCGTCGTCTGCGAGGCCAACGACCTCATCCCCTCCGACGGAGAGATCATCGAGGGCATCGCCTCGGTCGACGAGTCGGCCATCACCGGCGAGTCGGCCCCGGTCATCCGCGAATCGGGCGGCGACCGCTCGGCCGTCACCGGCGGCACCCGGGTCCTCTCGGACCGGATCGTGGTCCGCATCACGGCCGAGCGAGGGCAGACCTTCCTGGACCGCATGATCACCCTGGTCGAGGGGGCCAACCGCCAGAAGACGCCCAATGAGATCGCCCTCACCATCCTCCTCGCCGTGCTGACCATCATCTTCATCCCCGTCGTGGTGTCACTCGAGGCGTTCGGCATCTACGCCGGCACCGCGGTCTCGGTGGTCATCCTGGTGGCCCTGCTGGTCTGCCTGATCCCGACCACCATTGGCGCACTGCTGTCGGCCATTGGGATCGCCGGCATGGACCGCCTGGTCCAGAAGAACGTGCTCGCCATGAGCGGCCGGGCCGTCGAGGCCGCTGGCGACGTACAGACATTGCTATTGGACAAGACGGGCACCATCACCATGGGCAACCGGATGGCGTCGGGCTTCTATCCTGTCGGCGACCACTCCGAGCGCGACTTGGCGGACGCGGCCCAGCTGGCGTCGCTGGCCGACGAGACACCAGAGGGGCGCTCGATCGTGGTGCTGGCCAAGGAGCGCTTCGACATCCGGGAGCGTCACCTCGAGTCCGGGCACGTCTTCGTGCCCTTCTCGGCCACGACCCGCATGTCCGGGCTTGACTTTGACGGACGCCAGATCCGCAAGGGGGCATCGGACTCGGTGAAGCAGTGGGTGGGCGAACAGGGTGGCACCGTGCCGGCCGACCTTGACCCCATCGTGGAGCGTGTGTCGCGGGCTGGGTCCACGCCCCTGGTCGTGGCCGACGGTCCCGTGATCCTGGGCGTCATCGAGCTCAAGGACGTGGTCAAGGAGGGGATCCAGGAGAAGTTCGCCGAGATGCGCTCCATGGGCATCCGCACGGTGATGATCACCGGTGACAACCCCCTGACCGCGGCGACCATCGCCCAGGAGGCCGGCGTCGACGACTTCCTCGCCGAGGCGACGCCCGAGGCAAAGTTGGCCCTGATCAAGCAGGAGCAAGAGGGCGGCAAGTTGGTCGCCATGACCGGGGACGGAACCAACGACGCTCCCGCGCTGGCTCAGGCGGACGTCGGCGTCGCCATGAATACGGGGACCACGGCGGCCAAGGAGGCCGGCAACATGGTCGACCTCGACTCCAACCCGACCAAGCTCATCGACGTCGTCGAGATCGGCAAGCAGCTCCTGATCACCCGCGGCTCGCTCACCACCTTCTCTATCGCCAACGACGTGGCCAAGTACTTCGCCATCATCCCAGCCCTCTTCCTCGCCACCTACCCGCAGCTGGAGCCGCTCAACATCATGAGGCTGCACAGCCCCCAGAGCGCCGTGCTCTCGGCTGTCATCTTCAACGCGCTGGTGATCGTGGCCCTGATCCCACTGGCGCTGCGAGGGGTCAAGTTCCGCGCCGCCGGCTCTGCCGCCATCCTGCGGCGCAACGTGTGGATCTACGGCGTGGGCGGCATCATCGTCCCCTTCATTTTCATCAAGCTCATCGACATCATCCTCGTCGCGCTGCACGCCTACTGATGGAGACCCTTTGATGCTCGTCCACATCCGCCGCGCCGTCATCCTCGCCGTGGTCGTGCTGGTTCTGACCTTCGCTTATGCCTTCATCGGCACCGGTGTCGCCCAGCTGCTCTTCAAGCACCAGGCCGACGGGTCGATCACCCCGAACGGATCGACCGCCATCGGGCAGAACTGGTCCATCACCAAATGCCCGGGACATCCCTTGGGCAGCTGTGTGTTCCAGGGGCGCCCCGACGCACTCGGGCCCTACGCCACCGCCACGTTCAACCCCGCCGAGAAGCCCGGGGACGACCCGCTCTACGCCAACGGCCTGACCCAGAGCACCAAGGTCGCCTGTTCCTTCCCGACCACATCCTCGAAGCCGATCAACGACATCCCAGGCGAATCGGGTGGGACCAGTCTCGGCCCACGGTCCAAGGAGTTGTTGGAGTACACGCAGTGCCTGGTGGGCTATTGGCACGCCCGAGGTGTTAACCCAACCCCCGACCTCGTCACGACCTCGGGCAGCGGGTACGACCCCGACATCAGCCAGCAGGACGCACTGGTCCAGACCCCGATGGTGTCCAAGGCGACCGGGATTGCTCCTTCGGTGCTCAGCCGTCTCGTGATCAGCCAGACGCAGGGTGCCCAGTTCGGGTTCCTCGGTTCCTCGTACATCAACGTGCTGCAGCTGAACGAGGCGTTGGCCAAGCTCAAATAGTGGACGGCACCCTGACCGCCATCGCGGTGCTGGTCCTCCGCCGGCCTGCCATGGTGCGTGGGAAGGTCATTTCCGTCGTCTCCTACCAGCTGCCCTGGGTACGGACCGATGTCGAGCTCAGCGACGGAACCGGTGTCATCGTTCTGCGCTTCATGGGCCGCGCCGAGCTCCCTGGTCTGCCCATGGGGAGGTGCCTGCTCGCCGAGGGCACCCCGGCGCTCGAACGGGGGCTGCTGCTGATGCGCAATCCGCTCTATTCGTTCGTGGATGCGAGGTGAACGCCCGCCAGCAACTGGTAACCGACGCCGGGGATGGTCTTCAGCAGCACCCCTTCGTCGTCTCCCATCTTCTTGCGCAGCCGGTGGGTGTAAACCCGAACGTAGTTGGACTCTGCCCCATATCCCGGCCCCCAGACGTCCTTCAGGATCATGTGGTGGGTGCAGACCTTGCCGGCATGGCGCGCCAGATAAGCCAACAGCTCGAACTCCTTCGCGGTGAGCTGCAGGGACGACCCCGACAGCGTCGCCATATGGTGAACCAGGTCGACGGTGAGGTCGCCCACTTCAAGGGTGGAGGGTTGCCCGCCTCCATCACCCCTGCGAGCGGCGGCATGGCGCAGCGCCACCCGCAAGCGTGCTTCGAGTTCGGCCATGCCGAAGGGCTTCGTGACGAAGTCGTCCGCCCCGCTGTCGAGCGCCTCCACCTTCCGCCGCTCGTCGCCGTAGGCGGACAGCACCACGATCGGGATGTCAGAGAAGGCGCGGACGCGTCGGCAGACTTCGAGGCCGTCGATGTCGGGCAGCCCGAGGTCGAGGATGACGAGGTCCGGTCCGCCGAGTGCGACCTGATTGACCGCCTCCGCTCCCGAGTGCGCGGTAAGGACCTCGTCCCCCCGGGCGGACAAGCCGATCCGCAGTGCCTTGAGCAGCGACGTATCGTCGTCGACGACGAGCACCCTGGCCATGGCAGCCGCTCAGACCGGCGCCGCGGCGAGAGTCTCCGCCGGGACCGTGAACACGACTCGGGCGCCGCCCGCCACGTCGGGGTCGATCCAGATCAGCCCACCGTGCGCCTCGACGAAGGCCTTGGCGATGGCCAGACCCAGGCCGGCCCTGCCCCCGCCACCGTTCTGGCTGAACATCTCAAAGACGTGCTCGCGGTCTTCAAGCGCGATGCCGGGACCGTTGTCCGCGACCGCGATCTCGACCCGTGCCGCGTCGCCCGGTGCGGTGCGCGCCATGACGCGGATCACGCTGCCGTCGGGAGACAATCGCTCGGCGTTCTCGAGCACGTTGGCCAAAACCTGGCTCATGAGGACGTGATCGAGATGCAAGGGGGGCAGGTTCACCGGCGCGTCGACTGCGACGCGGCCGGGCGTCAGGATTCCGCCCAGCAGTGCCAGTGCCTCATCGAGCAGCTCGCGGAAGTCCACGCCGGTTGGTCGGAGCTCGAGCGCGCCGGCCTCGAGGCGGGTCATGTCGAGAAGGTTGGACACGAGCCTCGACAGGCGGTCCGACTGCAGCTCGATGAGTTCCAACAGCTCAGCCCGGTCGTCGGGGCTCAGGCGGGCATCGACCTGGCGCAAGCTCGAAACGGCGGTTTTGATGGAGGCGAGCGGTGTCCGCAGGTCGTGCGAAGCGGCGCCCATCATGGCACGACGCCAGCGGTCGATCTCCTCGAGCAGGCGCGCTCGCAAAGCCTGCTCGTTCAGTTGGGCCCGATCGACGGCGAGCGCCGCCTGGTTGGCGAACGTACCGAGCAGGCTGCGCTCACGCTCCACGAGCTGCACGTCCTGGAGCACCAGCATGCCAACCGGTCGGTGGCTGACCACGAGCGCCACCGACACTCGCCGCGGGCCGGCGTCCTCCAGAAGGCCGAGGGACTGGGTCTGGCCGTCCGCCGACGTCACCGATGCGACGTCTCCCTCGGTCATCGGCTGGCCCGCACTCGCCGCGACCCGCAACACCGATCCGGATCCCCGCGTACTGCTGTGGGTGTCGGGCACCACGAGCGCCGTCCAGCGCGGGGTGAAGACGCTCTGCACCGTTCCCACAATATGTGTCAGAAGCTCCGAGAGGCTGAGATCGCCGATCAGCGTCTGCGACAGTTCGTACAGCCGCTGCGACTCGCCGGTCCGGCGCTCCGCCTCCTCGCGCGCACTCCGCAATTTGGCCACGACCTGGGAGACGATCAGCACGACCACGGCGTAGACGGCGAGTGCGATCCAGTTCTGGGGCGAGCGGACGGTGAGCGTGTTGTAGGGAGGGAGGAAGAAGAGGTCGTAAACGACGAAACCCCCGAGTGCGCCGATGACGCCCGGGAGGAAGCCGCCGATGACGACCCCCACCAGCGCGGGTACCACGAAGACCAACGCCGGGATGGCGATGCTCAGGTGGGCCCGGAAGGGAAGCAGCACGGCCAGGAGTGCACCGAGACCGGCGAGGGTGACGACGATCCCCAAGGCCGTCCGCTGGTACGTTCCATTTGTACTCAGCCCGCGAGCTCTGTCGTGCATCTCAGAATTCCGTCCTTCGGAGCGTCTAGTGAGTGTACCGACGCCCTGGCGGCGCCCGGCCAAGCGAGGAGGAGATGACCGCGAGCACGGGTGAAGACGAAGGCGTACGGCCGACCGGCAAGTTCAGGGTCTACCTCGGTGCGGCGGCCGGCGTCGGCAAGACGTGTGCCATGCTCGACGAGGGCTGGCGCCGATTCCAGCGGGGCGCGGACGTCGTGGTGGGCTTTGTCGAGACGCACAAGCGCCCTTATACGATGGAACAGATCCGCGACCTGCCTGTCGTGCCGCGCCGACACATCGAATACCGCGGATCGCAGTGGGAGGAGATGGACCTCGACGCCGTCCTGGCCCGCAAGCCCGAGGTCGTGCTGATCGACGAGCTGGCCCATACCAACGTGCCGGGCTCGGGTCGTCACGGGAAGCGTTGGGAGGACGTGCTCGAGATCTTGGACGCCGGGATCGGCGTGATCTCCACGGTCAATATTCAGCATGTCGAGTCGTTGGCGGACGCAGTGGAGCGCATCACCGGCGTGGCGGTCCGTGAGCGTGTGCCCGATTGGGTGGTGCGCCGGGCGGACCAGATCGAGCTGATCGACTCCTCCGCCGACCAGCTCCGGCGCCGCATGCTGCACGGCAATATCTACCCGGCCCAAAAGGTCCCGGCCGCTCTCAATGGGTTCTTCCGGGCTGAGAACTTGGTGGCATTGCGCGAGCTGTCACTTCGCTTCGTGGCGGACGAGACCGAGGAGGAGTTGCTCGAGTACATCCGCTCGAGGGGATCGGGCGGCGAGTTGTGGGAGACCACCGAACGGATCATGGTGGCCGTGACCGGGGCGCCGGGCAATGCCTCGGTCATCCGGCGTGCCGCTCGGATCGCGGCGCGGATCAAGGCGGACCTCATCGCGGTGCACGTGGTCTCCGGGGAGGACGCGCGGCCGTCCGACACCCACGAGCTCGAGGAGTTGGTGAAGGCCGTCGGCGGAAAATGGCAGACGCTCGAAGGCGACGACGTCGCCAAGACCATCTTTGCCGCCGCGGTGGAACAGCAGATCACTCAGATCGTCGTCGGGACCTCGCGCCTCACACGCTGGCAATCCGTGACCCGAGGTTCGGTGATCCAGACCATCCTCCGCCTGGCGTCCGACAACGACATCGACCTGCACGTGATCGCCCGCCGGGATGACAACGGGAACGGCCGGCCGCTGGTTGAGGACGACGGTTAGGACGCCACCAGGTCGGCGAAGGCGGCGTCGGCGGCCAGCTTCGCGGCCAGCTGCATGCACCGGTTGAGGTGAGCCAGTGCCTTGGCCCGCCGCGGGTCACGAGCCAGGTACTTGGCCAGAGCCACCGGATCGGCGGAGCCATCCGGCTTGCTGAGCCCGAAGACCGCCTGATCGACGATGTGCTCGTCGGGACGATCGCTGATACCGCGGTAGACGGACCAGTCGACGCCGGACTCCTCACACACCTCCGCCACGCCGGCCGCCTCCATGTCGACGGCGCCGAAGCCGAGCTCGAAAATCGGCCGGACCTCTTCCTCGTCGAAGAGGCCCTCGGTGGTCATCAACCCGCCGGAAGCCTGGCGGGAGGGTAGGGGGTGCGTGGCGTACTCAGGACCGTCAGGATAGAGCTGGACCCGGCTGGGCACGAGCAACGACCCGACCGGCAGTGCGGGATCGAGGCCGCCGGCGATGCCGACCACCATCACATGGTCGATCGCTCCGGCGGACAGCGCCTTGCGGGTGGCCTGGCGTGCCAGAGCCGGGCCCATCCCGGTGACGAGCGCGCCCACCCACCACTGCCCGGCGGTACCACCATGGGAGAAGACGGGGTCGTCCGGGGTGCGCTCCAGGGCGAACGACTGGACGATGGCCTTCTGCTCGGGCTTCATGGGGGCCAGCACCGCCACCCTCTTGGACGTCACGCCTCCATCATGGCGGATCGGCCGCTAGCGTGTGGCGCCTGATCGAGCGGGAGAGGAGATCCATGCCCAGCGCCGAACAAGTCGTGCGGGAGTTTTGCGCCGCGGCCAGCACGCGGGACCCAGAGGTGCTGCGCACCTTCTTCGCCGACGACATCGTCTATCACAACATCCCCATGGATCCAGCCGAGGGGATCGAAGCGACCATGGCCGTGATCGACATGTTCGTGGCCATGTGCGAATCGATGGAGTTCGAGATACATCACTTAGCCAGCGACGGTTCCACCGTGCTCACGGAACGGACCGACCGCTTCACCATCAACGGGAAGACCGCTCCCTTGCCCGTCATGGGTGCCTTCCACGTCAGCGAGGGGAAGATCACCGCATGGCGGGACTACTTCGACATGGCACAAGTGACCGCCATGTTGGGAGCGGGCTAGTGGGTTATCCTCTTTACAGGCCGCAGACGTAGCGCGTCGTCCAGGGTTCCCAGCCGCGCTCGGCGTAAAGCTTGAGCGCGGCTGCGTCCTGCACGGCGGGCGGTGAGTCCTCGGCCGGGGTGGAAAGTCCGGTCAGCCCTTCCCAGGTACCCAGCTCGAACTGATAGGCGCCACCGTTGTACTCGCTGTAATTGTCGTCCGACTCGTGCACGCGGATGCACTGCCAATCAGGCGTGTCGGTGCTCGTGGCGTCGGAGGCGGCCCCGGTGCGTGACGGCGTAGGCGATACGGCGATTGTCGCTGCCTGTCGAGCCGATGCCTCAGCGGCGGCGACGGCGGCTAAGGCGTTCTGTTGCACCGCCTTCAGATAGCTGATCTCGGTGAGGTAACCCTCTTCCTTCTCAGTCGTCACGGCACTGGAGTAGGTCACGAGCTTCGAGATCTGTTGCGCTTGTGAGTACGACATCAGCTTCATGCTCGGCACGGTCGCCCGGTAGCGAACTCCCGCCTCATGACGCGTCGTCCGCGCCGAGGCGGCCGACGGGCTACTGGAGAACGTGAAAAACAATGTTGGAATGATGACCAAGAGGGCTACCGCCGTCGCGAGTGCGATGCAGACCCGCACAGCACCTCCCTTCGTCGGGCGCGCCAACGGGCTCAGTAGCTCTGGCACTGGCCCGGTGCGTCGGGAGGGCCCTGGCCGTGCGCGGCCTCCCACGCCAGCTGCACAGACAGTGGCGCGCTGCCTGCTGTCGGGTAGCCCTCGAAGTCCTGCCACTCGAGGATGCCGAAGTAGCCGGCGTAGGGGTCGTTGCGACCGCCCTCCTCGCACCTCGCCGTGGCCACCCAC
The DNA here is from genome assembly GCA_963807775.1 of uncultured Acidimicrobiaceae bacterium. Taxonomy (GTDB): domain Bacteria; phylum Actinomycetota; class Acidimicrobiia; order Acidimicrobiales; family RAAP-2; genus Bog-473. The sequence goes on from CAWECY010000004.1 coordinate 356,520, forward strand.
GCGGCCGGCATGGTGTTCGCCTGCTCGGAGGCCATCGCCTTGAGGTAGGCGACCTCGGTCAGGTAGGACTCAGCCTTCTGGTTCTGGACGGCGTTCGAGTAGCTCACCAGCCGCGAGATCTGCTGCACTTGTGAGTACGACATCAACTTCATGCTCGGCACGGACGACCGGTAGCGGGTCCCCGCCTCATGACGGGTCAGTCGCGTCGAGGCGGCCGACGTGCTGCTGAACAACGCGAAAAGGACTGCTGGAATGATGAACAAGACGGCTATCGCCGTCGTGAGTGCAATGCGGATCCGCACGGCACCTCCCTTCGTCGGGCGCGCGGACGCGCCAGGCTCTGCTCGGTGTAGGCGGGCTCCGGCCATCGCATTCGCGCCCCGAACGGAGAGCGGGAAGGCGTCGTCCGTTCTGGCTTGGTGCCGCAGGGTGTGCGGCCGGTTGTGTACAGCCCCTTCGCTTGTTCTGGGTGGTTCCTCGCTTTGAGCCTCTCGGCCTGCCCGTGGGCAGGCGCGTCGAGACTGTGTGTGGTCGAGCAAGAAGTGATCGGCGATCTACTTCGGGTATGCGGCCGGCTCTCCGGTCACCGCATGCATCCGAAAGACCAATCAGACTTTGCGGCAGACAATGTAGCAGCCGAGGTGACCCAACTCAGGTTCGTTCGACAAAGTGGCCTCTGACCTTGAGTTTTGTACCGATATCTTGTGATGCCGATCACAAACCCCCAGGTCAACCGGGTCTATTTAGATGAATAGTCGATATAAATTTCCTCTCAATTTTTGCAAAGACCTGTCATCAGAGGTGAAGCCTTATCGCGCAAGTATTCCGACGCCCGACACGACGGGTGCACTGGTCAGACCTGGCTGCGTAGGGTCCCGTCCCGAAAGCAAGTACCGCACCACGAGGAGAGCAGAGTGCCAACGACCGTCGCAGTCACCGAACGCGACCGCTACACGGTGGCGGGCCTGATTCGTCACCTGTCGCAGGTCCAGCCCGATCACGAGATGTTCGTGCTCGGTGATGAGCGCCGCACCTGGGGCGACGAGCTCGACGCGGCGGCTCGTGTCGCACAGGCGTTGGCCCGCGACGGGTTGCAGGTCGGTGATCGGGTGGCGTTCCTCGATCGGAACGGTATCGCCTACTTCGACTTCCTGTTCGGGGGCTCGTTCATCGGCGCGGTGAACGTAGCCGTGAACTGGCGCCTGGCCCCGCCCGAGATGGCTGCCATCATCGACGACTCCGGCGCTCCCACGCTGGCAATCCACCCCGACTACCTCCCCGCGTTGGCCGACATGCCGAGTGGACTGCCGTCGGTACGCCGCATCGTCGTTCTCGGTGCGGCAGCCTCGCCGTGCGCCGATCCGCGGGCGCAGTCGTTCGACGAGTGGGTCCAGGGATGTCCGAGCGACGACCCGGGTCATGTGGGGGCGCCCGACGAGGTGAGCATGCAGCTCTACACCTCGGGCACCACCGGATTGCCCAAGGGGGTGATGCTGACGAACTCCAACCTGTCCACCGCCATCAGCGCGGCTGGTGAGACGTTCAACATCTCGGACAACACGGTGAGCCTGGTGGCGATGCCGCTCTTCCACATCGGGGGCTCGGGTTGGGCGCTGTGTGCCATGTCGCGCGGTGGCCGCTCCGTCATCCTGCGGGACGTCGATCCGTCGTTGCTGCTCCAGCTCATCGAGAACGAGGGGATCACCGAGATGTTCCTCGTCCCCGCGGTTCTCATGTTCCTGTTGGGGACGCCGTCGCTGGCCACGACGGATCTCTCGAGCCTGCGTCTCATTTTCTATGGGGCGTCGCCCATCTCCGAGGACGTGCTGGTGAAGTGCATGGCGGCGTTCGGCTGTGATTTCTGCCAGGTGTACGGGATGACGGAGACGACCGGTGCCATCACCGCTCTGCCGTTCGAGGACCACGACCCGGACGGGCCGCGGCGGGGATTGCTGCGTTCGGCCGGAAGGCCGCACGAGACGGTTGAGCTCCGCATCGTCGACCCGGACACCGGGAAAGACGTAGAGGTAGGAGACGTGGGCGAGGTCTGGACCCGCTCGCCCTACAACATGGCCGGGTACTGGGGGAAGGAGCAGGAGACGGCAACCGCCATCGACGGGGAGGGCTGGCTTCGTACCGGTGACGCCGGGTACTTCGACGCCGAGGGGTACCTGTACCTGCACGACCGCATCAAGGACATGGTGGTAAGCGGTGGGGAGAACATCTACCCGGCCGAAGTCGAGAACGTGCTGCTGGCGCATCCGACCGTCGTGGATGCCGCCGTGATCGGGGTGCCCGACGAGAAGTGGGGTGAGACGGTCAAGGCGATCGTCGTGCTTTCGCCCGACGCCGAGCTGGACGAAGACGCCATCATCGCCCACTGCCGCGAGAGCCTGGCCCACTACAAGTGCCCGACCTCGGTGGACACCACGGACGTTCTGCCGCGCAACCCCTCGGGCAAGATCCTCAAGCGTGAGCTACGGGCGCCCTACTGGGCCGGGCAAGAGCGCTCCATCAACTGAGGAGATCGGGCCGGCGAACTACCCGAAGGTGAAGTCGTACGCCTCGATTCCGGGCGACATTGACAGGGTCAACACGCCGGACTGCAGGGAGCTGCCCGAGAACAGGGTGTAAAGCTTGGGGATCCCCCCGACGTCGACCGTGGTCAGGTGTCGGCCGTTGTAGTCCACGTCGATGGTGCCCTGTCCGCTGAGTACGAGATAGACGTCGTCGGCGGTGAAGTTGAGGTCGAGGGTGGCATTGGGCCCCGCCGTCGCCTCCTCGCTGTGGACCGTCCACGTGCCGCCGAAGGCCAGGCTGTTGGCCGGGATGCTGGACGGCGCGCTGTAGGTGATCGTCTTGTCGTTCTCGACGGACGTGCCGACCTCGTTGTTGAGCCGTTCGTAGCCGACGTAGCTCTCCGGTGTGATGGCGTCGCTGGTGGGCGTCTTGTTAGGCACGTCGGTTCGGGCGGGGAGGTTCGTCACGCCGTTGGCCGTCAGCAGCATCCTGATGTTGCTCTCCATCTGGGAATAGCCGCCTTCGCCGAAGTCGTAGGCGCGCACGATGCCGGTCGGGTCGATGAGGTACTCGGCCGGCCAATACTCGTTGTTGTAGGCGTCCCACGTGGCCAGGTTGTCGTCAATGGCGACGGGGTAGTCGATGCCGAGGTTCCCGGCCGCGCTTTCGACATTGGAGACGACGTGTTCGAAGGCGAACTCAGGCGCCGAGACCCCGACCACGACGAGGCCGTCCTTCTTGTAGTCGTTGTACCAACCCTCGACGTGGGGCAGTGAGCGCTGACAGTTGATGCACGAGTAGGTCCAGAAGTCGACCAGGACCACCTTGCCGCGCAGCTCGCTCAGGCTGAGTGGCTTGTTACCGGGCGTGTTGAACCAGGCCGTGATACCGACGAAGTTCGGGGCCCGCCCCAGGGCGGGCAGGTTGGTCTTGCTGGCCATGAAGACGGCGGGCTTCTGCGGGGAAGTTGTGCTCGTCGCCTTGGAGGTGGTTGTCGTGGTCGAGGCGCCCGCGGCCAGATGGCCGCTCTGCGAGTTGCCGACGTCCGTGGCCGCACAGGTTGCCTTCTTCCCCTCCAGTCGGGCGTTGGCCGCGGCGAACTGGTTCTCATGCTCGCCGCTGAGCTGGCGCAGTTGTAAGCAGGCGGAGCCCGTCGACTCAATGTGGTCCTCGAGCGCGGTCGTGTAGCCCGGCACGTCGCGCTGGAGCGCACCCAGCCAGTTGAAGGCGATGGCCAGCGTGGTGACGCCAAGCACGACCCCGGCCACCTTGCGCACGGTGGGCAGGTGCTGGCGCAGCGACGTCCACGAGGTGGTGGCGCGTTGGGCGACGATGGCCAGCACGAGCAGTGGCACGGTCACACCCAGCGCGTAGAAGAGCGTCACGAACAAAGAGGTGGCGCCGACGTGGCGGTGTGCCGCCGCCACCGAGATGGCGGTGAGGACGGGCCCGGCACAGGGGACGAAGACCAAGCCCAGGCTGAGCCCGAGGACGAATCCGCCGCCCTCGTTGGCATAGCGCGAGGCACCGAGGCGAGCGAAGGGGCGCTCGATGAGGTCGCCGAGGGCCGGGATCATGAGCCCGACCGACAGCACGCCCAGCATGGCGACGCCCAACCAGAACAGGAAGTCCTGGGGCAGGTGCAAGAAGCTCAGGAGCGAACTGGCGAACAGTACCGACAGGCTGAAACTGACCACCAGCCCGGCGATGATGACGTAGGGGCGGGTCTTGTTCGAGTCGGTCGAGCCGCCGGCCATGATCACCGGGATCACGGGCACGATGCAGGGGGAGAGCCCGGTGATCAGCCCGCCGAGGAACGCGATGATGAGCAGCTCACCCATGGGGTTCGCTCTCCTGCGGGCGTTGGCTCGGCACGCTGCGCTCCTTCTCCGTGTTCCTCACCGTCGAAGCTAGTGGTCGGCGGGGCGGAACAGTGGTCGCCCCGACGCACGACAGGGCCCCGCCGGCGCAGCAGACTGTCAGGCGGTGATCAACGAGAACTGGATCTACCTCGGTGTCGCAATCGGCGCGCTGGGCACGGCCGTATACCTGCGGGACACCCTGCGGGGGACCACGAAGCCGAACCGGGTCACGTGGCTCCTCTGGGCCGTCGCGCCCCTGTTGGCTGCCGCCGTCGAATTCGACGAGGGCGTGGGCCTGCGCGCCCTGCCGACCTTCATGGTGGGCTTCATGCCGCTGCTCGTGTTCATCGGCTCGTTCCACAACCCGGCATCGGTCTGGAAGATCCGTCGGGTCGACTACGCCTGCGGCCTCGTGTCGGTGGTCGGCACCGTCACCTGGCTCGTCACCCGCAACGGCGTGCTCGCCATTGCCGCCGCCATCCTGGCCGACTTCATGGCGGGCGTGCCGACGGTCATGAAGAGCTGGACCCATCCCGAGACCGAAACCGTCTATTCCTACTTGGGCGCGGTCATCAGCATGGCCGTCCTGCTGCTCACCATCACCCACTGGACCTTCGACGTGGCCGCCTTCCCCGTCTTCATCCTCTGCATGGCCTCGGTGGAGGTCGTGCTGGTCGGCCTGGAACCCGGCCCGCGGTTCCGGCGCGCCCGGCACCACGACGCCTCGTTGGCCGAGCCCGCCTAGGGCGGGTCGGGAGGCGCCATCGGCGGGTGCCTGGTAGGAAGTCCGCCGGGAACACCACAGAAGGGAGCCGCCGGTGCCAACGGCGCACGTCAACGGGATCGACATCGAGTACGTCACGGAGGGCGATCCATCCGACCCGCCGCTGCTGCTGGTCATGGGCCTCGGTGCTCAGCTCATCGCCTGGCCGCAGGGGTTCGTCGACGGCCTGTGCGAGCGCGGCTTCTTCATCATCCGCTACGACAACCGCGACTGCGGGCTGTCGACCAAGTTCGAGGGCGTGCCCGATATCACCGCGCTCTTCGGTGGCGACGGGTCGTCTGCGCCCTACCGCATCGAGGACATGGCCGACGACGGGGCGGCGTTGCTGGCCCACCTCGGCATCGCCCGGGCGCACGTCGTCGGCGCCTCCATGGGCGGCATGATCACGCAGGCCCTGGTGATCCACCACCCGGAGCTGTTCGTGACGGCCTGTTCCATCATGTCGACGACGGGAGACCGCTCCGTGGGCGCGCCCACCGGCGAAGCGATGACCGCCCTGCTGCGGCCGATCGCCAACAGCCGGGAAGAGGCGATAGAGGCCAGCGTGGCCGGGAGCAAGGTCATCGGCTCACCCAAGTACCCGACCGACGAGGCGCTGTTGCGCCAGCGCGCCGGCGCCGCCTACGACCGCTCCTATTGCCCGGAGGGTACGGCGCGGCAACTGGGCGCCGTTCTCGCCTCGCCCGACCGTACGGAGGGGCTGCACGGCGTGCGTATTCCGTTCCTCGTCATCCACGGCCAGGAGGATCCGTTGGTGACGCTGAGCGGTGGCGAAGCGACCGCAGCGGCCGTGCCGGGGTCCGAGCTGCTTGTCATCCCTGGTATGGGCCACGACCTCCCCGAAGAGCTCTCGGGCGAGGTCACCGAGGCGATCGTCGCCAACACACAGCGAGCCGCCGTGTGAGCTGCGGTCAGGCGGGCAGGGCGTTCGCCGCCGCCACCGAGGCGAGCCAGGCGGCACTCGGCTTGGGCATCCGGGCGAAGGTCCCGCGGTCGACGCTCGCGATCCCGAAGCGCGGCCGGTAGCCGAGCGCCCACTCGAAGTTGTCGAGCAGCGACCAGTAGGTGTAGCCGCGCACGTCGACGCCCTCGTCGATGGCGTCGAGGACGCCGGCCAGCGCTTGGCGCACGTAGTCGATGCGCTGTTCGTCGTCGGTGGTGCCGATGCCGTTCTCGGTGACGAGGAGGGGCAGCGAGCCGCCGGTGTACTCCCACGCACGCCGCAGGCAATTGCCCAACGAGGCCGGGTAGAACTCGTAGCCCATATCGAGGACCGGCACCCCGTCCTCGTAGCCGGCCCAGCCGTCGGGGCCGATCAACATGCGCGTGTAGACCTGCACGCCCAGGAAGTCGTCGCCTTGGGTGACATCGAGGAACACGTCCTCGGCGTGGTGCCGGATGCTCGCGAGCTGCCGCTCGCCGCCCGGGGCGAGCTGGTAGTCGGTCATGGAGAGGGTGAGCCCGACCGGGACGCCGGGCGCGCCGGCACGGATGGCGTCGACGGCGACACGGTGGGCGTCGGCGAAGTGGGCCGCCACCCGGCGCGAGAGGTCCACGTCGTGGCGCCCCGGCGGGAACATGCCGGCGTGCCAGCCCATGGTGGCGACGATGTTGGGCTCGTTGATGGTGCAGGCGCGCGCCATCACATCGCCGAGCGCGCCGGCCACCACGGTGCAGAAGCGGCCGAAGCGCTCCACCGCGACGCCCGTCTCCCACCCACCCAACTCGACGAGCCAGCGCGGCGTCGTGAAGTGGTGGAACGTCACCACGGGATCGATGCCGCGCTCGCGCAGGCCCAGGCACTGGCGGCGGTAGTGCTCGAGGGCGGCCCGGGAGATCTCGCCGTCGGCCGGCTCGATGCGGCTCCACTCCACCGAGAACCGGTAGTTGTCCAGCCCGAGCCCGGCGACCAGGTCGGCGTCCTCCTCCCAGCGGATCCAGGAGTCGCAGGCATCGCCGGAGGGCTCGGTGCACCCGGTCCCGGCGGTGTGCTCGAAGACCCACCAGTCGTTATTGGTGTTCCCGCCCTCGATCTGGTGGGCCGCCGTCGCCGTGCCCCACGTGAACCCGTCGGGGAACGGCCGCCCCCCACTCTCGCCAGCCATCGGCGCGCCCTCCCGGCTTTGATGTTGCTTCCCAGGCAGCACGGTATCGTTGCCTGACGATGACGTCATATTCCTCGCCGATGACTGACGTCCCCGATTCGCCGCGGCAGAGCGCCGACGCGCCCGCCGGGGACGGCCCGGCCGCCGCCGGTGAGGCGCCGATGGTGGAGGCGCACGGGCTGGTCAAGCGCTTCGGCGACTTCGTGGCCGTCGACAGCGTCGACTTCACCATCTCCAAGGGCGAGTCCTTCGGCTTCCTCGGGCCCAACGGCGCCGGCAAGACGTCGACGATGCGCATGATCTCGTGTATCAGCCCGGTGAGCGGCGGCACGCTGCGCGTGCTCGGCCTGGACCCGGCCACCGACGGGCCCCGCATCCGCTCGCGCATGGGGCTGGTGCCGCAGGAGGACTCGCTCGACACCGAGCTCACCGTCCTCGACAACCTGATGATCTACGGCCGCTACTTCGACATGCCGCGCAAGGAGATCCGCCGCCGGGCCGACCAGCTGCTGGAGTTCGCGCAGCTGACCGAGCGGGCCCACGACCGGGTCGACCCGCTGTCAGGCGGCATGAAGCGGCGGCTCACCATCGCCCGGGCGCTGATCTCGGACCCGGACCTGTTGATCCTCGACGAGCCCACGACGGGGTTGGACCCCCAGGCCCGGCACCTGCTGTGGGACCGGCTGTACCGCCTGAAGCAGGACGGCGTGACGCTGGTCATCACGACGCACTACATGGACGAGGCCGAGCAGCTGTGCGACCGCCTGGTCGTGATGGACAAGGGTCGCTTCGCGGCCGAGGGGACGCCGCGCCAGCTGATCGATCGCTACTCGACCAAGGAGGTGGTCGAGCTGCGCTTCGCGCCGGGGCAGCACGAGGAGGTCGCGCCCTCGCTGGTGGAGCTGGCCGAGCGCCAGGAGGTCCTGCCCGACCGCATCCTCCTCTACACCGACGACGGCGACGCCGCCCTGGCCGAGGTGGCCCGCATGGGGCACGTGGCCCGCGCCACGCTGGTGCGCCGCTCGACGCTCGAGGACGTGTTCCTGCGCCTCACCGGCCGCAGCCTGGTCGACTGACATGACAGCGGTGGGGGGCACGGAGGCGAACGGGCGCAGCACGCTCTTCGACCACGGCGAGGAGATGCCGACCCGTCGCTTCGCCACGCCGATGTGGCTGCGCGCCGCCTCGTATTGGGCCTACCAGTACAAGCGGACGTGGCGCAGCTCGGTGGCGACCAGCTTCCTCATCCCGGTGCTCTACCTGGCCGCCATGGGCGTGGCCCTGGGATCGCTCATCGACAAGCACTCGCACGGAGTCGACGGCGTCACCTACGTGGCCTTCCTGGCCCCCGGGCTGCTGGCGGGCACCTGCATGCAGATCGGCGTGAACGACGCCACCTATCCGGTGATGGGCGCCATCAAGTGGTTCCGGACCTACCTGGCCCAGCTGGCCGGGCCGCTCGAGGTGTACGACGTGTGGCTGGGCCACCTGGCCTGGATCGTCGTCCGGCTCTCCATCGTCGTCAGCATCTACCTGGCCATCATGGCCGCCTTCGGCGTCGTCTACTCGCCCTGGGCCATCGTCGCCCTGCCGGCCGCCGTGCTCACCGGCATGGCCTTTTCGGCCCCGATCGGTGCGTGGGCGGCCACGCTGGACAAGGACGCGCCCATCTCGACGCTCTACCGCTTCGCCATCATCCCGCTTTTCCTCTTCTCGGGCATCTTCTTCCCCGTCTCGCAGCTGCCCAAGGTCGTCGAGGGCCTGGCCTACGTGTCGCCGCTCTTCCACGGCGTGGCCCTGTGCCGCGACCTCACGCTCGGGACCGTGGCGTGGGTGGACCTCGGGCACGCGGCGTATCTCGGGGCCTGGGTCGCGGCGGGCTACGCCGTGGGCCGGCGCACGTTCAAGAAGCGGCTGGTGGTCTGATGGCGAGCCCGACCTCGACCGGGGCGGTGGTCGACCGCCGCCCACCGCCGGGGATCGGGCCGCGCATCACGCCGCTGGCCCTCCTGGGCGGCCGCCACGCCTCGCGGGTGCTCGAGCGCAACGTCCTGGTGTACCGCCGCTCCTGGATCTTCCTCGTCTCGGGCTTCTTCGAGCCGCTCTTCTACCTGCTCTCCATCGGGATCGGCCTCTCCCACCTGGTCGGGCCCATCCCGGTGGACGGCCAATTGGTGCCCTACACCACCTTCGTGGCCCCCGGCCTGCTGGCGTCCTCGGCCATGAACGGCGCCATGATCGACTCGACGTTCCAGATCTTCTTCAAGCTGAAGATCGCCAAGACCTACGACGCCATGCTGGCCACGCCGCTCGGGGTGGGGGACGTGGCCATCGGCGAGCTGTGCTGGTGCGTCCTGCGGGTCGCCCTGTACTCGGGTGCCTTCCTGGTCATCATGGCCATCCTCGGCTACGTCGCCTCGCCGTGGGCGGTGCTGTGCTGGCCGGCCGCCATCCTGACCGGACTGGCCTTCGCCTCGGCCGGTATGGCCGGCACCACCTACATGCGCACCTGGCAGGACTTCGACATGGTCTCGCTGGCCTTCATCCCGCTCTTCCTCTTCTCCGCCACCTTCTACCCGCTCTCGGTGTACCCGGGCTGGCTGCAGGCGGTGGTCCGCTGCACCCCGCTCTACCAGGGCGTCGTGCTGGCGCGCGCGGCCGACCTCGGCATCTGGAACCCGGTGCTGCTGGCGCACGTCGCCTATCTGGTCGTGATGGCGGTGGCCGGGGTGCTCATCGCCCGCCGGCGCCTCGGCGCGCTTCTCCTGCCGTGAAGGGCGCCGCCCGGAGGCCGGTACCGTAGGGCCGAACTTTCGAGCGCCAGAGGATCCGACGCAATGAACATCGTGGTGAGCAACGTCAAGGGCGGAGTGGGCAAGACGACTACCGCCGTCTACCTGGCCGCCGTGGCGGCGCAGGGCGGCAAGGTGCCGGTCGTGCTGGTGGACGCCGACCCGCAGGGCTCGACGGCCGAGTGGTACGACTCCGAGCCCTTCGACGGGGTCGAGCTGGTGGAGGGCCCCTCGGTGCGCACCGTGACCAAGGCCATGAACCAGGACGACGCCATCGTGGTGGTGGACACCCCGCCGGGGGAGGGGAACGTGGTGCAGGCGGCGCTGGGCCGGGCGGACGCCGTGGTCATCCCCACCCGGGCCGGCGGGGTCGAGCCCGGCCGTGTCGTCACGACGCTCGAGATGACGCCGCGCAACATCCCCGCCGGCGTCGTCATCTGCTCGGCCCGGCTGGGCACGAACGACCTGGACGCCACCATCGAGTGGTGGACCGAGTTGAAGGTGCCCGTATGGGGCATCGTGCCCGAGCGGGTCTCCATCGCCAGCGGGCCGTCGGCCCGGCTGTCGACCGAGGGGTTGGAGCACTACGCCAAGGTGCTCAAGAAGGCGACGGCCCGGGCGCGCTGAGGGGCGGGCCGCTCAGCCGAGCGTGGAGGCCGCGCTCGGCAACTCGGCGTGGAAGTGGCTGTCCACCCACGACACGGGGGCCTTGCCGTGGAGTTGCCCGATGAGCTCGCCCAGGAACCAGCGGCGCACCGCCACGCTGGCCGGCGAGGCCGGCAGGGTGAGGAGCCGGGCCGACAACCCGAACTCGTCGGCCTCGTCGAGCAGGGCGTCGTAGAACTCGCAAGCGGCCGCCGCCGCCTGGGGCAGCTTGAGCGTCCAGTCGTACAGGTCGAGCCGGTCGTCGACGGCGGCCTGCCAGGTCTCGTCCATACCGGGGCCCAGGCCGTTGAAGCGGGTGCCCATCTCCGTCACCAACATGGCCAGGCGGTCCGGCAGCGGCTGCACGCCGGGCGAGCTGGTGGCGCGCTCCTTCATGAGACGCAGCTCGCGGAACAGGGCCTCGTACTCCTCGCTCGCCTTCTGCAGCAGCGCCACCGGGATCCCGATGAGGTCGACCGACACGACGGGCGAGGCGACCGTGTCGTGCCGGCCGGGGTGGGTGACGCCGGCGAGGTCGAAGCGGAACGTCCCGTCGGAGACGTTGGCCGGCGCGACCGGGTAGTCGACGGGAAGCTCGAACCAGACGATCTTCCCGCCGTCGACCGCCTCCACGCCCCAATTCGAGGCCAGGGTGTTGAAGAGGGTCAGCCCGCGACCGGTGGCGGCGTCGAGGCCGTACTCCTTGAGCGAGGGTGGGGACGTGCTGCCGTCGGCCACGTCGACCCGTATGCGGTCGGGCATCATGTGCAGCGTCACGCACATGGGCGTCGCCGCGTGCAGCACGGCGTTGGTCACCAGCTCCGAGGTGAGGAGGGCGGCGCAGCCGGCCACGTCGGCCGGCACGTTGCGCAGGTGGGCAGCGACCCAGTGGCGGGCAACGGGTGTGCTCTCAACCACGGGCTCGAGGTGCAAGCTGGACATGCCATCACGTGTCGTACCCATTCGCGGAGCGGTTATGCGCCTCGCCGCGACCCCGGTGTAGTTCAGGCACAGCACGACGACGTCGTCGGGGCGCTCCTCGGCGCTGAGACGCGACGCGAACGCGACGGCCGGTCGCTCGGGCCAGCCGTCGTTCGCAATAACTGTTGCCGTGTCGGCCAGCCGGTCCATCCCGTGTGTGAGCAGCTCACCACGTCGCTCGATCAGGCCGTCGGAGTACATGATGAGCGAGTCCCCGCGCTCGAGCACCAATTCGTCGCGCGGCCGCGGGGCACCGCCCAGCCCGGCGGCGATCAGCAGCGACCTCTGCATGGGGCAGAAGGTGGCGTGGCCGTCGGCGCGGACGACCAGCGGCGGCGGATGACCGGCGTTACAGAGCACCACCTGCCCCGTCGAGGGGGTGATGGTCCCCACCACCGCCGTGACGATCCGGTCCTCGATGAGCGCGTCGAAGAGCCGGTCGAGCGACGATAGGACCTCGGTGGGCGACTGCCCGGCGACGGCGTAGGCGCGGATGGCGCTGCGCACCTGTCCCATGAGCGCCGCCGCCGGCGCCCCCTTGCCCATGACGTCGCCCACGCTGAAGAAGACGGCGTCAGGCCCCAGCTCGAAGACGTCGTACCAGTCCCCGCCGGCGTAGGTGCCGGTGACCCCGGCCTGGTACTCGGCGTCGAGCTGCAGGCCCTCGATCTTCGGGAGCGAGTCGGGCAGCACGGCGCGCTGCAGCACGTCGGCCACGACGTGCTCGCGCTGGAATCGGGTGGCGTTGGAGAGGGCGACGCCGGCCCGGCTGGCCACCTCGGTCGCCAGCGAGACGTCGTCCGCCTCGAAGACCCGGCCCGGCCCGTCGAGGAACGTCATCACCCCGATGACCTCGCCGTTGGCGGTGAGCGGGACGGACAGCGCGGTGGAGAACCCGAGCGGGTCCGCCTCGGCGTCGGGCACGGCGATGGGGGCCAGCTGGGTGCGGCCGGTCCGGTAGGCCAGGGCCGCCGGTGCATCGGAGTCGAAGGGGACGGCCTCGACGTCAGCGGCCGCCGCAGTCGGGGCGCCGCGTTGCCCACGCACGTCGAGGCGCACCAGACCGCTCTCGCCGGGCACCTGCACCACACAGAGGTCGGCCAGCCGTCCCTCGACCAGGTTCATGGTCCGGCGGATCACGGTGGTCGGATCGAGGCTCGAACTGAGCAGTCGGGTCACTTCCGAGAGGAGGGATAGCCGCTCGCGCCCGGCCTCGGCGGCGCGCAGGGCGTCGCGCTCGTGCTCGAAGACCTGGGCGCGTTCGAGGGCCTGCGCGGTGAGGCCGGCCAGGGTGGAGAGGAAGCGCCGGTCGGGCTCACCGGGCTCGCGCCGTCCGACGAAGGCGAGGGAGAGGACGCCGAGCGGGCCCGTGTTGCCCACCAGGGGCTCGGTGACCACGATCACCGCCTGGCCGAGGTCGGAGATGGCGTGCGCCACGACCTCGTCGGCCAGGTCCTGGCGCGCCGACCCGTCGGGGCCGACCGTGGCCACCGCCGTGCGGCCCGAGGTGAAGGCGTCGCCGGCCTGGCTGCCGTCGACCGTGATCACGGCGCGCGAGAGGATCGAGGGGTGCCCGCTGCTGGCCAGGCACGACAGGGCGCGCCCGCCCGCGGCGGGGACGCGCACGATGGCGGACCGGGCACCGAGGGCGCGCCGGGCGCAGGCGATGGTGGCGTGGGCCACGTCCCCCGGCGTGGTGGCCGCGGCCAGCGCGGAGCTGAGTTGGTGCAGATGCAGGCTGCGTTCGAGGTTGACGAACTCGATCACGGTGAGGCGGGCCCGTTCGACCGCCTGGGCCGCCGTGCCGGTGATGGTGATGAGGAAGGACTGGTCGGGCGGGCCGATCTCGCGGTCGTCCAGCCAGTGCAGCACCACGACCCCGACGGTGTGGTCGGACACCACCATCGGGACGACGGCCAGGGCACGGAACCGGCTGGGTTCCGTGACGGCCGCGAGGTCGGGCCGCTGCCGGCGCAGGTCGTCGTAGGACTCGGCGAAGATGGCGGCGTGCCGTCCCACGATGGGGCCGTCGTGGCGCAGGGCCGAGAGGACATCGTCGACGGGCTCGTCGAGGTCGTAGCCGAACCGCCGCAGCGTTCGCAGCCCGCCGTGGTCGCCCACGACGGCGAAGGTGGCGGCGTCGACATGCAGCTCGTCGCGCAGCGCGGCGAACACGGCGTCGGCCACCTGGGACGGGTCGGCCGCCGTGGTCAACGCCCGCGCCATGGCCTGCATGCGCTGTGAGGTCTCGGCCGCCACGCGCCGGCGGCGCTCGGTGCGGGTCTCGGACCGGGCCGTCCAGAGCTGCACGTTGCGCTGGCCGCGGAGGTACGACATCCACATGGCCACACCGGTGGCGGCGACCTGGGTGACGACGCGGAGCGTGTGGTTCAGCTCCCCGTAGCTGTGCGGCGGCGTGCTGATGATGAGGGCGAAGAAGGTGGCCAGTAGCCCGACCAGCGCCACGCGCCACGGGCGGGCGAAGACGGCCGCGATGAAGGGGCCGATGGCCAGGAAGCCGACCATGGAGATACTGCCCCCCGAGACGGCGAAGATGATGGCCACGGCGGAGACCCACACCAGGGCGACGAGGGTGGCGGTGGTCTCGGCGCGATCGGCCCGCAGGCTGCCCAGCTTGGTCCGAGGCTCAACTTCTATCGGTTCGGGCACGTTCCCCTCCGGGTTGCCGCCCGCGGTCTGCCGGTTCTGAACGCTATGTCCTTTCGAAGGTGGGTGGTCGACCCGGCCCCGGCCGCCGCTCGGGCCCTCCACCGTCCCTACCCCTGTGTAGAACGTGTGAAACCCTTGAGGTTTACGTTCCCCCGCGAGGGGCTATAGAACGACTGGCCAATCACCATTGCAGGGGGTCGGTTCGGCTTCAAAATGGTTGTTGGCGGCACAGGAGGGTTTCGTGGACCAGGATTTTCACATTGAGGAGCACCGGGAGGGCCCCGTACCCGTGGTGGCCGTGAGCGGGGAGATCGACGTGGCCACGGCGCCCCAGCTGCGCGAGTGTCTGCACCACGTCATCGCGGACGGCGACGCCACCGTCGCCCTCGACCTGCTCTCCGTCACCTTCTTGGACTCGACGGCACTCGGCGTCCTCGTAGGCGCGCTCAAGCGCTGCCGGGAGCTCGGCGGCGACCTGCAGCTCGTGATCGCCGACCCCCGGATCGTCAAGATCTTCGAGATCACCGGACTGACCAACGTCTTCACCATCGACGACTCGCTCCAGGGCGCGGGCACCTGATGGCCGAGTCGACCGAGATGCTCGACGTGGGCGACCGCGTCGAGCTGACTTTCCCGGCCCGGGGCGACCTCATCGTGCTGGCCCGGCTGGTGACGAGCGCCGTGTCGGCGCGGGCCGGCTTCGACATCGAGGAGCTGGACGACCTCCGGTTGGCCGTGGGCGAGCTGTGCCTGCTGACGCTGCAGGGCAGCACGGCCGGGCAGGGCGACCTGCGCCTGGAGCTGACCGTCCTGGGGGACGCCATCAGCGTCTCGTGCACGCTCGAGCGGGCGGCGGCGGCGGACACGCCCAACCCCGACGGCGATGACATCCCCGGGTTGAGCGAGCAGATCCTGGACGCCCTGGTCGACGAGCACGGGCGGGAGCGCCAGGACGGCTCGGTGCGCGCCTGGCTCCAGAAGCGCCGGGGGGGGCATGCGGAGTGACGGACGGCCGGGAACACGATCCCGGGCCGGACTGCGACGCGACGGACGCTGAGCGCCCCCCCTAGACCCGGGAGAACGAGACCACCTCATTGAGGCCAACCTGGGCCTGGCCCACCAGTTGGCGCGCCGCTTCCTGCACCGCGGGGAGCCTCTGGACGACCTGGAGCAGGTGGCGTCGGTGGCCCTGGTCAAGTCGGTCGACCGCTTCGACCCGTCGCGCGGGGTCGACTTCGCCCCCTTCGCCACCCGCACCATCATCGGCGAGCTCAAGCGCCACTTCCGCGACAAAGGTTGGGCGGTGCGGGCGAGCCGACGGGTGCAGGAGCTCTACCTCGAACTCGGGCACTCGACGGCCACGCTGGTGCAGCAGCTGGGTCGCAACCCGACCGTGGCCGAGCTGGCCGAGGCCACCGGGGCCACCGAGGAAGCGGTCATCGAGGCCATTGAGGCGGGCCAGGGGTACCGCGCCGCGTCCATTGACGCCCCCGAGAGCGACGAGGACCCGTTGCTGTCGCGGCTGGGCGAGCACGACGGCGGCTACGACTCGGTGGAGGACCGGGCCCTCCTCGGCCCGGCCATGGCCGCCCTGCCGGTCCGTGAACAGTCGATCCTGCGCATGCGCTTCGTAGAAGGCCTGACCCAGTCCGAGATCGCCTCGGCCGTGGGCGTGAGCCAGATGCACGTGTCGCGGCTGCTGACCTCGAGCCTCCAGAAGCTGCGTGACGGCATCGGCCGGTCCGGTCCCGAGCCGGGCGCCGAGCCCGGCGCCAACTGACGACGATTTCAGGCAGCAGATAGCCGCTGGTGCCCCGAAAAGGGTGCCTGAGGGCACCGTACCCGGTCGAGAACGGAGCAACTCCCCCGAAAATCTGAGCATTTCTGGCGCGGCTTGAGTATGGTGCGGCCAGATTCCTTCACGAGAACGGGGGCGGCCATGGTGCACCTCGATGCCACGCTGGCGCACGAAAAGGAAGCGGGCGAAAAGGGCCTGAAGGAAGGCGCGCTCGGCTTCATCTCCTCGGTCGTGGTGGGCGTCGCCTCCACGGCACCGGCCTACAGCCTGGCCGCCACGCTCGGCTTCGTGGTCATCGCCATCGCCGGGCTGCAGGCGCCCATCATCACCATCCTGGCCTTCGTCCCGATGCTGCTCATCTCGTATGGCTACAAGGCGATGAACAGCGCCGACCCCGACTGTGGCACCACCTTCACCTGGGCGACCCGGGCCTTCGGGCCCAAGACGGGTTGGCTGGGCGGCTGGGGGATCGTCGCCGCCGACATCCTGGTGATGGCCAGCCTGGCCCAGATCGCCGGCCAGTACGTGTTCCTTCTCTTCAATGCCGACACGATCGGGCACAACGCGGACAGCGGCTGGGTGCTCCTCGTGGGGATCTTGTGGATCGTGGCCATGACGGCCATCTGCTACGTCGGGATCGAGATCTCGGCCAACTTCCAGAAGGCGCTCCTCGGGATCGAGCTGACCATGCTCACGGTGCTCGCGGTAGTCGCCCTCTACAAGGTGGGCGCGGGCACGGCCCCGCTCGGTCACCTCACCCCGAGCTGGTCCTGGTTCAACCCGTTCGCCGTGCCGGGCCCGGAGAGCTTCATGGTCGGTCTCACCCTGATGCTCTTCATCTACTGGGGGTGGGACACCGCGGTGTCGGTCAACGAGGAGACCAAGGAGCGCGACAAGATCCCGGGCCGGGCCGCCGTCGCGTCCACGTTCATCCTCCTGGCCATTTACGCCGTCGTGATCATCGCCGCCCAGTCCTATGCGGGCGTCGGGACCCACGGGATCGGGCTCTCCAATCCGAACAATGTCGGCGACGTCCTGTCGGTGCTCGGATCGTCGATCTTCGGCACATCGGGGTTCGGGAGCTTCCTCTCCCACCTCCTCCTCCTCATGGTGCTCAGCTCGGCCGCCGCCTCGACCCAGACCACGATCCTGCCCACCGCCCGCACCACGCTGTCCATGGCCGTCTTCAAGGCCATCCCGGACGCCTTCGGCAGAATCCACCGGCGTTACCTCACGCCGACGGTGTCGACACTCACCATGGGCGGCATCTCCATCGTGCTCTACGTGGTCCTGAACTACGTGTCCAACGGCAACAGTGTGATCGAGGACTCGGTGTCCGCCCTCGGGGTGTGGATCGCCTTCTACTACGGGCTGACGGGGTTCTCGTCCGTTTGGTACTACCGAAAAAACCTGAGGGAGAGCAGCCGTTCGTTGTGGATGAAGGGCATCTTGCCCCTGATCGGCGGGATCATCTTGTGGTTCGCCATGTTCTGGTCCTTCTGGTACTACTGGAACCCGGTCAACAGTTACAGCCACTTCACGTTCCCCGGCACCAACCGGGTCATCGGTGGCGTCTTCGCCCTCGATGTGGGCACGGTGATCCTCGGTGTGGTGCTGATGTACGTCTGGATGGCATTCCGTCCGGCCTTCTTCCGAGGCGAGATCCTCAACCGCGACACGCCGACCCGGGTCCCTCAGGACCTGGGCACGCCAGTCGGGTTGTTCGGGATCGAGCCGCACGAGGAGACCACCGAGACACCAGCGGGGTAACGCCGCTCCTGCCGCGGTGGCGGGAGTCGCGGGGAAGGCGCAGCAACCACATCGGTCGGGGCGCGGCAGCATGGGCGTGGACGGACCCTGTCCGAACATTCGTGTGAACGCGTGAGCGACCGGATCCAACTAGAACCGTGGGGGCGGCCGGGCCCGGCCGTCACCCGACGAGGCTGGAGGCTCCATGACGAAGAGGCTGGACGGGACCGTCGCGCTGGTGACCGGCGCCAGCAGCGGCATCGGTGAGGCCACGGCGGCCGCGCTGGCCGAGGAGGGAGCGGCGGTGGCGCTGGTGGCCCGGCGGCGGGACCGCCTCGAGGCGCTGGCCGAGCGAATCGGCGAGGGCGCGACCACCCTCGTGATCGAGGCGGACGTCACCGACCTGGCTCAGGCCCAGCGGGCGGTGGAGACGACCGTCGGCGAGCTCGGCCGGCTCGACACGCTGGTCAACAACGCCGGCGTGATGCTGCTGGGCCCGATCGTGGGCGCCCCGGTCGACGAGTGGCAGCGCATGGTCAACCTCAACCTGCTGGGACTGCTCTATTGCACGCACAGCCGCGCTGCCGCACCTGCTGGCGGCGGCGGAGCGCGAGCCGCGGTCGGTGGCCGACGTGGTCAACGTCAGCTCGGTGGCGGGCCGGGTGGCCCGCCTGAACAGCGGGGTCTACAACGCCACCAAGCACGGGGTGGGCGCCTTCAGCGAGTCGCTGCGCCAGGAGGTCACGGCCCGGCACGTCCGGGTGACCCTCATCGAACCGGGGGCTACCGCCACCGAGCTGGCCTTCCACAACCGTCCTGAGATCCTGGAGGGGATGGCCCAGACCTTCGGTGGGATCGAGATCATGCAGGCGGAGGACATCGCCGAGAGCATCCGCTACGCGGTGACGCAGCCGCGGCGGGTCGCGGTCAACGAGATCCTCATCCGGCCGACCGAGCAGGAGCGCTGAGATCCGGCGCGTGGCCGTCGTCGGCTGCTCGGGGTCGGGCAAGACGACACTGGCGGGCGACTGGCGCGGGTGCTGGGCTCGCCGCATATCGAGCTCGACGCCATCTTCCACCAGCCGGGTTGGACGGAGCTCGGGCCCGAGGAGTTCGTGGCCCGCGTCGACGCGGCCACCGAAGGGCCCGGCTGGGTGGTGGACGGGAACTATTCGGTCGTGCGGGACGTCGTGTGGGCCAAGGCCGACGCGGTGGTCTGGTTCGACCTTCCCTACGTGACGGTGCTGGCCCGGGTCGTCCGGCGCACGGTGCGCCGCAGCCTCACGCGCGAGGAGTTGTGGAACGGGAACCGCGAGCCCTTCTCCAACCTGTGGTCGCTCGATCCCAAGAAGTCGATCATCGCCTGGACGGCACTCGACACGGCGTGTACCGCACGCGCTACACGGAGGCCGAGCGCGAACCGCGCTGGTCCGGGCTCCGCTTCGTGCGCCTGCGCTCGCAGGCGGAGGCCGACGGGTTCCTGGCCGGTGTGGCGGCCCAGGCAGACAAGGAGGGGTGAGATGGATCTGGAGCTGGCCGGAAAGGTGGTGCTCGATCACGGGTGGCACGGACGGGCTGGGCCTGGCGCTGGCCGGCCGGCTGGCCGCCGAGGGCGCGTCGGTGGCCGTGTGCGGCCGGGACGAGGAGCGCCTGGCGATGGCGCGCCGGGAGCTGGAAGAGGTAGGCGACGTGCTGGCGGTGCGGGCCGACGTCTCGCAAGCGGCCGAGCTCGAAGCCTTCGTGGACGCCGCCGTGGGCCGCTGGGGTCGGATAGACGGCGTGGTGCACAACGCAGGCCGCGCCTCGGGCGGGCGCGCTGGAGACCATCGACGACGCCACCTGGGAGAGCGACTTCCAGCTCAAGCTGATGGCAGCCGTGCGCCTGACCCGCCTGGCGCTGCCGCACCTGCGGGCCAGCCGTGGCGCCGTGCTCTTCACGCTGGCCATCGCGGCCAAGGCCCCGGGCGGTGGCAGCGAACCGAGCTCGGTCAGCCGGGCCGCCGGCATGGCGCTCATGAAGGCGCTGTCCAAGGAGCTGGCGGGCGACGGCATCCGGGTCAACGCCGTCCTCATCGGCCTGATCGAGAGCGGCCAGTGGGTGCGGGCGGCCGAGGAGTCGGGGGCCAGCACGGAGGAGTTCTACGAGCGCTTCGCCGCGACGCCAGGATCCCGCTGGGCCGGTTCGGCCGCAGCGAGGAGTTCGCCGACCTCGGATGCTTCCTGCTCTCGGCCCGGGCCTCGTACCTGACCGGCACCGCCATCAATCTCGACGGCGGGATGTCACCCGTCGTGTGACGGATCTACGAGTTGTAGCCCTCCGTCTCGGTGAGGTCACCGTCCCCGTCGGGCCGGAGCCCGATGGCATAGCCGTCGACCCGCTCCACCCTGGTCAGCGCGTCCACGTGTACGCGACCGCTGCCGCCCCACTTGGCCTTGGCCGCCTGGCGGGCCGAGGGCACGTCCTCGGCGACCACGAAGACGACCTCGTGGTCCTCGCCCATGCGACCCGGACTCAGCTCGCCCCCGAGGTAGGCCACGAAAAGGTGCACGCGGGGCAGCGTAGCGAGTACGAAAGAGGCCCATGAGCCTTGAAGCCCTGCGCGACAGCACCATTGTGATCACCGGCGTCACCGGCCAGGTGGCCCGGCCGCTGGCCGCCACCCTGGCGCGCGACAACCGGGTCATCGGGGCGGCGCGCTTCACCGACAGCGGCGCCCGGGCCGAGCTGGAGGCGGCCGGGGTGGAGTGCGTGGCGGTGGACCTGGCCGTGGGCGACGTGGCCGGCTTGCCGGCCGACGCCGAGTACGTCCTCAACTTCGCCGTGTCCAAGACGAACGACTGGGAGCGCGACCTGGCGGCCAACAGCGGCGGGCTGGCCTACCTGATGGAGCATCACCGCGAGGCCCGTGCCTTCCTGCACTGCTCGACGACCGGCGTGTACAAGCCGGACGGGCACCGCGTCTTCGCGGAGGACGGACCGCTGGGCGACAACCACGGCGTGTGGCCCTTCCTGCGTACCTACAGCATCTGCAAGATCGCGGCGGAGGGCACGGCGCGCTGGGCGGCCGAGCGCTACGGCCTGCCCACCACCATCGCCCGCCTGTCCGTGCCCTACGGCGACAACGGCGGCTGGCCGGCCATCCACCTGCACATGATGCTGTCGGGCCACGCGGTGCCGGTGCACGTCGATGCGCCCAGCGTCTATCACCCGCTGCACGCGGACGACATCGCGGCCATGGTGCCGCGCCTCCTGGCCGCGGCCGCCGTGCCGGCGGTCACGGTGAACTGGGGCGGCAGCGAGCCGGTCAGCATCGAGGAGTGGTGCACCTACCTGGCCGGGTTCGTCGGGGTGGAGGCACGCTTCGAGCCGACCGAGCAGACCATCGACAGCGTGCAGATCGACACCACGCGCATGCACGAGCTGGCCGGGCACACGACCGTTCCCTGGCGCGAGGGCATGGGGCGCATGGCCCGGGCCCTGCATCCCGACAAGATGCGGTGAGCGGCCCGCGCTTCGAGCGCTGGGACCCCGAAGAGCCGCCGGCCTCCGAGCTGCTGGCGGAGATGCGGATCGAGCTCAACGAGGTGTACGAGAGCTTCGACCGCCTCGACAACCCGCCGCTCGAGCCGGCCGAACTGCGATCCCCCGGCGGGGCGTACGTCGTCGGCTTCGATCGCGACGAGGCCGTGGCCGGCGGTGGCGTGCGGCACCTGGCCGACGGCGTAGGGGAGATCAAGCGCATGTTCGTGCGCCCGGCCGCCCGGTCGCGCGGCATGGCGGGCGACCTGCTCGCTGCGCTCGAGGACGCGGCGCGCTCGCTGGGCTATGACACCGTCCGGCTCGACACCGGCCCCAAGCAGCGGCACGCCCTCCGCCTCTACCGCCGGGCCGGCTACGTCGAGGTGCCGCGCTACAACGACAACCCCTTTGCCTGTTTCTGGGGGGAGAAGCGCCTAACGTGAGCGAACCGGCACCCGAATGGGCCACCCAGTCGGGCTTCGACGTGCGGTGCGCCTGGGGCCCGGAGGGTGTGGCGGCGCTGGCGGCAGGGGTGGAGGTCGTCGTGCTGGTCGACGTCCTGCGCTTCACGACCGCACTCGATGTGGCGACCGCCCGCGGCGCGGCGGTGGAGCCCGCACCCTGGCCCTATGTGCCGGCGGGCCCGGGAGAGCGGCTCGAGGTGGCGGACGGGTCAGGGCCGCGGGAGCTCTCGCTGTCTCCGGGCTCGTTGAGCGGGGTGGTTCCGGGCGAGTCGATCGTGCTGCCTTCGGTCAACGGCTCGCACTGCTCAGCGCTGGCGGCGGCGACCGGCCGGCTGGTGGTGGGTGCCTGCCTGCGCAACGCGGCGGCCGTGGGGGAGTGGCTGCTGGGCCGGCAGGGACCGGTGGGCGTGATCGCCTGCGGCGAGCGCTGGCCGGACGGGAGCCTCCGGCCGGCGGTCGAGGACATGATCGGTGCGGGCGCGGTCGTAGCGGCGCTCGGGCGCGCCCGATCGTGCTCGCCCGAGGCGTTGGCGGCGCGGGCGACCTTCGAGGGAGCGACCGGGAACCTGGCCTCCGTCCTCGGTGAGTGCGCTTCCGGTCGCGAGCTGGGCGCCAAGGGCCTCGGTGGGGACGTGGAGTGGGCGGCCGAGCTGGGGGTCAGCCACGCCGTGCCGGTGCTGGGCGGCGACGGTGCCTATCGTGCCGCCTGAGGAGAGGGTGCGAGCGACTCCGATGCGAAGGGTGGTGAACGGTGGTTATGTGTATATGAGACTTGCGCTGACCGCTCGGTTAGCTCGGGGCGATATACGTCAACTGCCCGCAACCTTGGCAGGACCCGTCTACGGCGCCATCAACCGTCGGGCGGCTCGGCCGGGCCGCCGCCGCGGGCTTGCAGCGCCGCCCAGACCATGGCCAACTGCAGCGGCAGTCGGCCGTAGGCCACGGCGCGGCTGTCGGCCGGGCCGGAGTTTCGGCCGCTCCCGGCGTCGAGCGCCATCTGCACGTTGGCCGGGAACACCGCGGCCAGCACCGCCACGCTGGCGGTGGGCGCCCAACGCCTGCGCCGGACGAGCCCGGCGGCGCAGGCCAGCTCGGCCAGCCCGCTCACGTAGATGAGACTCGTGTGGTGCTTCTCGGGGATGGCGCGCGGCATGATCGAGGCGAAGACCTGGGGGCGGACCATGTGCACGATGCCGCTCGTGACGAAGGCGGTGGCCAGGGCGAGTGGGGCGCGGCGCCGGAGCATGCTCACGGACCGTGACTGTACCGGCGGCGCTGGAAGAGAGGTCGGGTCACCTCTCGTTCCTCGATGTCACGGGCGCTCGGACGGCGTCACCTCCCGGGAGGCCGGCGCCGCGTCGCCATAGACTGCCGCGCATGCCGACGGAGTGGGGAGGACACGCGTGACCCAGGTGACGATCGTCGGGGGCGGGAGCTACCAGTGGGGCCCCGAGCTGATGGCCGACCTGTTCGGGACGCCGGCGCTGTCCGGCCTGCACCTCGTGCTCCAGGACATCGACCCCGCTCCGCTGCCCAAGATGGAGGCGCTGGCCCGCAAGCTCAACGACGCCATGGACGCCAAGGCCACGGTGGCCACGACGACCGACCTCGGCGCCGCCCTCGACGGGGCCGATTTCGTCATCGTGTGCATCTCGACGGGCGGGTTCCGTTCCATGGCGGTCGACCTCGACGTGCCGGCGGCCCACGGCATCAGGCAGTCGGTCGGGGACACGGTCGGGCCGGGTGGCATCAACCGGGCGCTGCGCAACATCCCGGTTCTGGTCGGCATCGGTCGGGCCATGGAGGAGCACTGCCCGGACGCCTGGCTGCTCAACATCACCAACCCCATGACCTGCCTCACCCGATCGGTGTCCCGGGAGACCAGCATCAAGACGGTCGGCCTGTGCCACGAGGTGGGCAACTTCTGCATGGACCTGGCCATCGCCGTGGGACGTCCGGCGGACGCCGTGTCGTGCTCGGTGACGGGCATCAACCACTTCCCGGTGCTCACCTCGCTGGAGGTCGACGGCCGCAACGGTTTCGATCTGTTGCGGGATCTGGTGGACGAGGTGGGGGGCCTGGAGGCACTGGCGCCATACCCGGGCCGGCCCGAGCCCGAGATGTTCTCCAAGCTCCACTTCGCGGAGCGCCACCTCTTCAAGCTGACCCTGCTCGACCGCTGGGGCACCTTCCCGGCGGCGGGCGACCGCCACCTCGCCGAGTTCGTCTCGTTCGCGCTCACCCCCGAGTCGGACTGGGGCGCGACCTACAACATCGCGCTCAGCCCCATCTCGCGGCGCGAGGAGCACCAGGCCGGGTACGTGGCCGACGTCGACGCCTGGCTGGCGGGCACCAAGGACCTCCAGACCTGGCAGTCCGGCGAGCTGCCCTCGCCGATGCTCCAGGCCATGCTGTCGGGCGAACCGATCGAGGCGCCGTTGAACATCCCCAACGCGGGCCAGGCGCCGGGCCTGCCGCCCGAGGTCGTGCTCGAGTCGATCTGCGTCGTCGACGGCGACGGCATCCGCGGGCGCGACGTCTCGGTGCTCCCCGCCCCCTACGACGAGATCGTGCGGCGCCACGTCGCCACCCAGGAGCTGACGGTGGAGGCGGCGTTGCGCGGCGACCGCGCCCTAGCCGCCGAGGCCTTCGCACTCGACCCGCTGGCGGGGCGGGGCGACCTGCGCGCCATGGAGACCATGGTCGACGGGCTCCTCACCGGCACGGCGGAGTGGCTGCCGCAGTTCGCGTAGCGCCGGCCGAGACGTCTGGAGGGACACGCATGCGCATCGGATTCATCGGGCTGGGCGCCATGGGGCTGCCGATGGCCGGCCACCTGACCGCCGCCGGCCACGACGTCACCGTGGCTTCGCGCAGCCGGGGGCCGATCGACGCCGTCGTGGCCCAGGGGGCCAAGGACGGTGGCTCGCCCCTGGCCGTGGCCGTGGCCTCCGAGGTGGTCATCCTGTGCGTCCCCAACTCACCCGAGGTGGTGGAGGTGGTGGACGGCATGTTGCCCGCGCTCGGGACCGGCCAGACCGTGGTCGACTGCTCGACCATCGACCCCGAGGTGGAGCGGGCCCAGCACGAACGGGTCGGCGCCACCGGGGCGCGGTACCTCGACGCGCCGTTGTCCGGCGGTACCGCCGGCGCCCAGAAGGGCACGTTGACGCTCATGGTGGGCGGCGACGCCGGCGTCCTGGCGGCGACCGAGCCGGCCTTCGCGCCCTTCGCCGGGCTGGTGGTGCACGTCGGAGGCCCAGGGATGGGCCAGGTGGTCAAGCTGTGCAACCAGGTGATCTACGCGGCGCAGATGACGGCGACGGCGGAAGCCACGGCCATGGCGGTCAAGTCGGGCGTCGACATGGGGAAGCTGTACGAGGTGTTGACCCACGCCACGGGTGACTGCGTGGCCGTGCGGACACGCCTGCCCGTGCCCGGCGTGGTGCCCGACAGCCCCGCCTCCAACGCCTGGCAGCCGGGCTTCATGACCGACCTGATGGCCAAGGACATCGACCTGGCCCTGGCCTACGCCGCCCGCAGCGGGGTGCCGGTGCCCACGGCGGCGGCGGCGCGCCAGCTGCTCACGGCGGCCAGCACGGCCGGCTACGGACGGGAGGACTTCTCCTCCGTGGCCAAGGTGGTCCTGGCGGCGGCCGGCGCCGCATGACGGCCGCCACCCCGCTGCCGACACCGGCGCTGGTCCTGGCGGCCGACCACCGCGCCCGGGCCGTGCTGACCACGGAGAACTGGGCCGAGTTCTTCGGCGTCGCTGGCCCGGGCGCTCCCGTCGTGCGACGGCATCCTGGCCACGGCGCAACCGTTGGCCGGTCTGGCCCAGGCCGGGCACCTCCAGGCGCGCCACCGCACCTACCTGTCGATCAACCGCACCGGGCTGGCCGGCTCGGCCTTCGAGCTCGACGACCGCTTGGTGGCCAGCGTGCCCCGAGCGGCCTCCGACGGCTGGACCGGGGTGAAGCACATGACGCGCATCGACCTGGAGGACCCGGTGACGGCGTCGGCGCTCGAGCTCCTGGGCCAGGTGCTCGAGCAGGCACGCCAGGCCGGCTTGGAGGCACTGGTCGAGCCCCTGCTGTGGCGCGACGGGCGCGTCTGTCGCCACACCGACGACATCGTCCTGGCTGCGGTGATCGCGCACGACATGGGGGCGCCGGTGATCAAGGTCCCCGTGCCGGCGGCCGCGCCCGGCCTGGAGCGCCAGCGGGCGGTGACGCGCGTGGTGGCCAGCGTCGGCGTGCCCGTGCTGTTCCTGGGCGGCCCGCTCACCGAGGCCGGGCGGCCGCACGTCCTCGACGAGGTGCGCGACGTCATGGCCGGAGGCGGCGCGGGCTTGGCCATGGGCCGCACGCTGTACCAGGACCCCGATCCGGGCGAGATGGCCGGGCTGGTGCGCGAGCTGGTGCACGGCGTGTGATCCTGACCATCGACTTCGGGACCACCGTGACCAAGGTGGGGGTGTGGGGCGACGCCGGCCTGGTGACGCTGGCCCGCTCCGAGGTGGCGACCACGCACGCCAAGGTCGGTTGGATGGAGCAGGACCCGCTGCGCTGGTGGACGACGGTCGTCATCGCGTGCGCCGAGGTACGGGCCCAGGCGCCCGCCGCGTTCGGCCAGGTGGAGGTCGTCGCGTGCTCGGGGGCGCGCCAGACCTTCGTCCCGGTGACGTGGCAGGGCGACCCGATCGGCAAAGGCATCTTGTGGTCTGACCGGCGAGCCGCCGCCGAGGCGCGCCTGCTGGCCGAGCGCATGGGAGGCGACGACATCAACCGCGCCCGAACCGGCATCCCGCTCGATGCCGGCGCGGTGGCGGCCAAGCTGGCCTGGCTGGCGGAGAACGAGCCGGAGCGGTTGGAGGGGGCCGACGTGATCCTGTCGCCGCGCGACCTGATCGTGTACCGGTTGACCGATCAGATGGTGACCGACGCCACCTTCGCCTCGCGCAGCGGCCTCTACGACTTCGACGGCAACGCCGTGCGGGAGCTGGCCGGCCCCGCCTTGGGCAAGCTGCCGAGCGTGGTCTCGTCCGACACCGTGGTCGGCCACCTGAAGCCGGTGCCCGGCGCCGAGCTCGGCCTGCGGCCAGGCATCCCGGTGGTGATCGGCGCCGGCGACCGTCAGTGCGAGGTGCTGGGTTCGGGGGCGTCCGAGGCCTTCCCCATGGTGAGCTGGGGTACCACGGCCAACGTGTCGGTGCCGGTGTCCGAGCGCCCGGTGCCCTCGCCGGCCGGCGCCGTGGTGACGCGGGCGGCCGACGGCGGCTGGCTGCTGGAGGGCGGCCTCTCGGCGGCGGGGTCGTTCCTGGCCTGGCTGGGTCGGCTGCTCGGTCGGACGCCCGACGAGCTGGCCACGCTGGCCGCCGACAGCCCGCCGGGTGCCAACGGCGTGATCGCGGTGCCCTGGCTCGACGGGGCCCGCGCCCCGTGGTGGCGCGACGACGCCCGCGGCCGGCTTCATGGGCCTGAGCTCGGCCCACGGCGCGGGCGACCTGTCCCGGGCGGTCCTCGAGTCGGTGGCCTGGGACGTCCTGCGGTGCATGGAGGTGGTGACGGTGGGGCGCCTGGGCGGGAGCACGGCGGCCGGCGTGACGCTGGGCGGCGCCGGCACCGGGCTGCCGTTGTGGGTGCAGGTCCTGACCTCGGTGCTCGGGTTGCCGGCCACGCGCCATCGCTCGGGCGAGGCGGCCTCGGCCGGCGCTGCCCTCCTGGCCGGGCGCGCCCTGGGCATGGACTTGAAGCTCGAGCAGCTCGACCCGGTGGCGGCGGTGATCGAGCCCGACCCCGAGGCGGTGGCGGTGTACCGCAGCATGCGGCCCACGGTCGACTACGTGGCCGAAGCGGTGCTGTCCGCCACCGGCTCGCTGCCGGCGGCCGCCCCCACCCCGCCGTACTGACCGGTCCGTGCGCGTCGACCTCGCCTACGGCCGTCACGGGACGTCGGTGGAGGTGCCCGACCGCGCCGAGGTGATCCTGCCCGTCGACCTGACGGCACTGCCCGACGAGCAGGCCGCCATCACCGAGGGTCTGCGCCACCCGCTGGCCGGGAAGCCGCTGCACGCGTTGGTCGACGGGCAGACGAGCGTCGCCGTCGTGTTCCCCGACCTCACCCGCCCCATGCCCAATCGCACCGTGCTGCCGCCGCTCCTGGCCGAGCTGGCCCACGCCGGCGTCCCCGACGAGCGCATCACGCTCCTGTGCGCCACCGGGACCCATCGCCGTGCCACCGCCGAGGAGATGGAGGACCTCGTCGGTCGCGACGTGCTCGAGCGCTACACCATCGTCGACCACGACGCCGCCGGCGACGAGCACGTGCCGGTGGGCCAGGTTGACGGCGTCCCGGTGCTGCTCCAGCGCGAGTACGTGCAGGCCGACGTGCGCATCGTGACGGGGTTCGTCGAGCCCCACTTCTTCGCCGGCTTCAGCGGAGGGCCCAAGGCCGTGTGCCCGGGACTGGCCGCCACCGAGACGATCCTGGAGGCGCACCACCCCCGGCGCATCGCCGACGCGCGGGCCACGTTCGTCACCCGGTCCGGCAATCCGGTGCACGACTTCGTGCGGGCGGCCACCGCGCTCGGCGCCACCACACCTGTCGGTGGACGTCGCCATCAACCGGTCGCGCCGGTCACCGCCGTCTTTGCCGGTCCGCTGACCGAGGCGCACGACGCCGCCTGCGCGGACGTGGAGTCGTCGGCGGTGCGCCGCGTCGACGCGGCGTTCGACCTCGTGGTGTCGACGAACGGCGGCTACCCGCTCGACCGCAACCTTTACCAGGCGGTCAAGGGCATGGCGGCGGCCGAGCGCATCGTGCGCCGCGGGGGGATCGTGGTGCTGGCGGCCGCCTGCGAGGACGGGGTCCCGGCCCACGGAGCTTTCGCCCGCCTCCTGCACGAGGCGCGCACGCCGGGCGAGCTGGCCGGCGCGTCCGGCGGCGCCGAGCTGGACCGCTGGCAGGTCCAGGTGCTCGGGCCGCGTCCTGGCCCGGGCCGAGGTCTTCGTGCACAGCGACGGCCTGGACGCGGCGACGGTCGAGGACGCGCTCCTCCGGCCCGCCCCGGACCTCGACGCCTCCGTGGCGGCAGCTCTCCAGCGGCTCGGACCGGGGGCCACGGTGGCCGTGCTCCCCGAGGGACCGCTGACCGTGGCGAGCGTCGCTTGAGCTCACACACCGCTCCCTGACACAGGTGTCAGGGATAGAGTCGCCCCTCAGTGCCCGACGATCCCCTGTTCGACTTCGCCGTCCCGGAGGATCTGCTGCAGGAGGCGGTCTCCCATCTGAAGGACCCCGACGTCGTGGCGGACATGGCGATGATGCCCGGCACCGGCGAGGGCAAGCCGCCTCCGCTGATCGGGATCCTGAGCCGGTATGGCTACGCGCCGCTCGTCCTCCTGACCGCCGCCGCCATGGTCCCGGGCACGTTCGGCAACGGGATCAGCCTGATCGGGCGGAACCTCGAGATTTCCTTTCACATGTCCAACGCGTCGCTCGGCGCCGTGGCCTTCATCGCCTCGGTGTCCCAGCTCCTGTGGGCAGTACCCCTGGCGCTGTGGGCCGACCGGGGCAGCCGCAAGGTGGTGGCGGCGGTCGCCCTCCTCGTCTTCGCCGGGTTCGGCGCCCTGATGGCCTTCTCGCCCAACGTCTGGTGGTTCGCCTTCCTCTACCTAGCGGCGTCGGTCGGCACCGGTGTGAACAACACGGTGCACAACTCCTACCTGGCCGACGCCTATCCGACCGAAGGGCGAGGCCGAATCTTCAGCTGGCACAACCTGTCGGACCCGCTCTCACAGACAGTCGGCATCCTGATCTTCGGCTTCGTGGTCACCATCGCCCACGACTGGCGCTACGGGCTGTTCGTGGCGCTGGCCGGCATCCCGCTCGGCTTCGCGCTCTTCTCCCTGCGCGAGCCCGAGAAGGGAGCCAACGAGAGCAGCCACATCCTCAAGGCGTCGGGCATGGACCTGCAGACGCAGCAGGAGAAGGCGCCACGCGTCCTGCTCGGCTCCGCCGTCACCCGGCTGCTGCGGGTCCGCTCCCTTTACTACGAGCTGGTGGCGGTGGCCATCCTCGGCTTCGCCGGGACGGGTGCAGGACTCTTCGGCAACCTCTTCTTCATCGACAAGTTCCACCTCGACACCGCGTCTCGGAGCGAGGTCTACGCCATCATCGGGCTGGCGGCCTTCCTGGGCCTGCCCCTGGCCTACGTGTTCGGCGACCGCTACTTCCGCCGGGCCCCGCAGCGGCCGCTCGTCATCTCCGGCATCTGCATCACGGCGTACGGGGGGTTCTACGTCCTGTCGCTCTACGTGCCCCAGCTCTGGCTGGTCGTGACGCTGCAATTCCTGGCCACCGCGGCCGTGTCGCCCCTGGCCATCTGCATCTTCTTGACCCTGGCGGCCACGGCCCCGCCCGAGATGCGCACCATCTGCTTCGCCATGTTCGGCGTGTACTCACTCGTCTTTGGCGGCTTCGCGGGATCGGTGCTGGTGGGCGCCATCTCTGACGCCATCGGCGGCCTGCACGGCATCATCGTGTCGCTCACCTTGATCTTCCCGGTGTGCGCCATCGGTGGGTTCCTGCTCATCCTCGGCTCACGCTGTGTGCGACGTGACATCACCCTGGTCATTGAGGACGTCATCGAGCGCTACACCGAGGGCAAGCGGCGGCAGGACGGAGGTGACATCCCGGCTCTGCAGGTGCACAACCTCGACTTCTTCTACGGCACCAACCAGGTGCTCTTCGACGTCAACCTCGAGGTGGCCGAAGGGGAGATGGTGGCGCTGCTCGGCACGAACGGTGCCGGGAAGTCGACCCTGCTGCGGGCCGTCTCGGGTCTGGAACACCCGCACCGCGGTGTCATCCGGCTCTTCGGCATGGGCTCGACCTACTTGGAGCCCGAGCAGATCATCGACGAGGGGGTGGCCCTCTTGGTGGGCGGGAAGATGACGTTCCCGGGTTTGAGCGTGCGCGACAACCTGCGCATCGGAGGGCACACCTTGCGACGCGACCGGGCACGGGCGGAGCGGGCCCAGGAGGAGGCGCTGGCGGCGTTCCCCGAGCTGGTGGAACGGATGGACCAGCCGGCGGGGACCCTGTCCGGCGGGGAGCAGCAGATGTTGGCGCTGGCGCGGGTGATGATGACCGCCCCTCGGCTGCTCATGATCGACGAGCTCTCGCTCGGGCTCGCCCCCATGACGGTGGAGCGGCTCATGGGCATGGTGCGCCGCATCAACGAGACCGGCACCACCGTCATTCTGGTCGAGCAGAGCCTGAACCGCGCGCTGAGCCTGGCCCAACGCTGCTTCTTCATGGAGCGTGGCGAGATCCGTTTCGACGGCCCCACGGCCGAGCTCATGGGCCGCGACGACCTTTTGCGCCCCGTGTTCCTCGGCACGGCGTCGGCCCGCTTGGGGTAGATGCCGGTGCTGGCGCTCTCCGCCCCCAACTTCGTCCTGGTCCAGGGCGTCTTCTACGGCCTGGGCTACGGCCTGCTCGCCCTCGGGCTGGTGCTCGTCTACCGCACGAACCGGGTGCTGAACTTCGCCCAGGGGCAGATCGGGGTGATCGCCGCCGTCTTCCTGGTCAAGCTCACGGCCGACTTCAAGTTCAATTACTGGTTCGCGCTGGTGCTCTCCATCAGCCTGGCCGCCTCGGTTGGCGCCCTGTCCGAGCTCTTGCTGCGGCGCCTGTTCAAGCGGCCGCGCGTACTGGTGATGGTGGCCACCATCGGGCTCAGTTACGTGTTGCTGGCGCTCAGTGTGCTGCCCTTCATCGCGCCCCACAACCTCTACAAGCCGGTGCCCGTCCCGTTCGACTTGTCGTTCTCGCTGGGGCCGTTCATCATCACGCCGACCGAGGTCCTGACGCTCATCGTGGCCCCGATGGTGACCCTGGCGGTCGTCCTGGCCGTGCGCTTCACCTCGTGGGGCCTGTCCATGCGCGCCATGTCGGAGAACGCCGACTCGGCCCGGCTCTCGGGGGTGTGGATCCGGCGCACGTCGACGCTCACCTGGACGATGGCGGGGGCGCTGTCGGCCTTCACGGCCATCCTCAACGCACCCAACCAGACCAGCGCGCTGACCCAGGCGCTGTCGCCCGACCTCCTGCTCTACGCGCTGACCGCCGCGCTGATCGGCGCCATGATCAACCTGACCGTGGCCTTCGTCGCCGGGGTCGGGATGGGTGTGTTCCTCGAGCTGCTCGAGTGGAACGTCCCGTCGCCGGCCAAGCAGCAGTTCATCCTCTTCGTCGTCGTCATGATCGTGCTGCTGGTGCGGGTGGGTGCACTGCGCAAGGGCGTCCGCACAGGGGACCGCAGCACCTGGCAGCACGGCGCCACCACCACGCTGCGGGCCGGGACCGACCTGCTGCGCCAGCGTGTGTCCAGCACCGGCATCTGGCTGTGTGTCGTGGTGACCGTGCTGTTGCCGTTCGTGCTCTCGGTCGGCAACGACGTGCTGCTCAGCCAGATCTGCATCTATTCGGTCGTCGCACTCTCGCTGACCATGCTCACCGGATGGGCGGGCCAGGTCTCCCTCGGCCAGTTCGCCTTGGTGGCGGTGGGGGCGCTGGTGGCCGTCCACCTGGGTAGCTCGATGCCCCTGCTGGTCGTGATGCTCTACGGCGGTGCCGTGACCGCGGTGGTCGCTATCCTGGTCGGACTGCCGGCCCTGCGCATGCCGGGGCTCTTCCTCGCCGTCACCACGCTGGCCTTCGCCATCTTCATGCAGAACGCCGTGCTGGCCACGCCCTGCATCACAGTGCCCGGCCTGAACAAGACGCTGTGCACCGGGCTGCCCAACCCGGGCTACACCTTCATCAACCGACCCAGTCTGTTCGGCCTCAGCCTGGCCTCGCAGCGCTCGTTCGCCTGGTTCTCAATAGCCGTCCTGATTTTGTCGGTCTTCATGGTGCGGGTGTGGCGGGACAAGGGCGTGGCCCGCCGGCTGGTGGCCGTGCGCGACAACGAGGTCGGTGCGGCCGCCATGGGCATCCCGATCCTGCGCACCAAACTGCTGGCCTTCGGCCTGTCGGGCTTCATCGCCGGCTACGCCGGGGTGTGCTTCGCCTTCGCCACCCAGCAGCTCAACAACACGGACATCACCTTCGATCCGACCACGTCTTTCGTCATCATCTCCATGGTGGTCATCGGCGGCCTGGGCTCCATCCCGGGCGCCATCCTCGGCGCGCTGTTCCTCGAGGGGTTGCCTGCCATCTTCGGCGGCAACCAGACCATCCAGTTCATCACGAGCGGCCTGGGCCTCCTGGCCTTCATCCTCTACCTGCCCGGCGGCATGGGCGAGCTGCTGCACCGCTTCGGTGACCTGGTCACCGTGGCGGTCCGGGGCGTCCTGCAGCGCGGGGCCACACCGTCGACCCCGGTGGCCCTGGCCGCCGACGGGATGGAGCCGTGACGGCGGCGTCCGGCCCGGCGCAGCTCGAGGTGGCGGGACTCTCCGTGCACTTCGGCGGCGTGCGGGCGCTCGACGGCGTGACCTTCGCCGCCGAACCGGGCGCCATCGTGGGGCTGATCGGCGCCAACGGCTCGGGCAAGACGACGACGCTCGATGTCATTTCGGGGTTGGTGGCTCCGCAGGCGGGCACGGTGTGCCTCGACGGCACGGACCTGTCCGAGTACCTGCCCGAGGAGCGGCTGGGTGTCGGCATGGTCCGGTCGTTCCAGGACTGCCGGCTGTATCCCGAGTTGACGGTGCTCGACGTGTTGTTCCTGTGCGAGGACGCCCGCCAGGAGGTGTCCGTGCTGTCGACCACGCTGCGCCTGCCCTGGGCCCGCCGGGCCGAGCGGCGCAAGCTCGAGGCGGTGAACCAGGTGATCACCGCCTTCGGCCTGGAGCGGTTCCGGCACCACCGCACGGCCGAGTTGTCGACGGGCACCCGCCGGGTGGTGGACCTGGCCTCCATCGTGCTGGCCCAGCCCCGGCTGCTCCTGCTGGACGAGCCGACGGCGGGGATCGCCCAGCGGGAGGCCGAGGCCTTCATCCCCCTGCTGCGCCGCCTGCACGAGGTGACCGGCACCACGATCGTGCTGGTGGAGCACGACGTGCCCCTGGTCTTCGAGCTCTGTTCCACCGTGGTGGTCATGGAGCTGGGCCAGGTGGTGGCCGTCGGACCCCCCGAGGTGATCCGCGCTGACCCGAAGGCCCTGGCCGCCTACCTTGGTGCCAGCGACGAAGCGCTGATGGCGTCAGGTCCGATCGCTGAGAGCGGCCGGGGGGCTGCAGACCGCAACGAAGGAGCGTGACCATGGAGGCGAACCTGCAGGTACCTGCCCACGGGGGGACGTTCCGTCCCTGGGCCCCG
Source organism: uncultured Acidimicrobiaceae bacterium (assembly GCA_963807775.1). Classification (GTDB taxonomy): domain Bacteria; phylum Actinomycetota; class Acidimicrobiia; order Acidimicrobiales; family RAAP-2; genus Bog-473. The sequence continues at coordinate 390,743 of CAWECY010000004.1, forward strand.
TTCAGGCGGTCGTGGCGGCGCCTGCGCCGGCGCCCGCGCGCCATGCAGCTGCGCACCGTGCTGATCGTCGTCGCCATCGTGGTCGGGCTCATCGCCTGGCTGGTACTCGCCCCCTCGGGGACTCCCGGTGGCGGTGGCGTCGCCGGCGCGGCCGAGCCGGCGCTCCAGGCCTCCACGACCACGGCCACGCCGGTCAGCCAGGCCAGCACGAGCAACCGCGGCGTCACGAAGACGGCGATCAACGTCGTCTTCCCCGTAGTGGCCGTCAACAGCATTGCCGGCAAGCTGGGCTTCGCGGAGGACAAGGAGTACAACGAGCAGATCCCGGCTATCAACCTCTACGTCGACCAGATCAACCAGGCCGGCGGCATCAACGGACGCAAGATCAACCCGATCATCGTCCAGTTCGACCCGACCAACAACGCCAACATGCAGGCGCTGTGTGACCAGTGGACGCAGGGCAGCCCCGCCGTCTTCGCCGTGGTGGACGGCATCGGGACCTGGACAGGGGACGACCAGCTGTGCGTGACCCAGCAGGGACATACGCCGCTCATCAGCGCCTGGTCCACCATCAGCAACTGGACGCAGCTCGGCTCGCCCTACCTGTGGTGGACCGGGCCGGACATGGCCCCGGTGCTCCAGGCCACCGTGCAGTGGGGCATGAGCTCGGGCCGCCTCGGGCACGGCGTCAAGGTGGGTGTCGTGGTCTCGGACCAGGCGGCCGACCAGGCCGCGCTCAACCAGTATCTGTTGCCCGACCTCAAGAAGGTGGGTATCACTCCGCTCGTCGAGACAGTCGCCGGCAACATCGACGAGACAGCCGCCACCAACTCCGACGCGCAGCTGGCGGTGGAGAAATTCGAGTCGGCCGGCATCCAGTCGGTCTTCCCGCTCCTGCCGGAGAACGCGTTCTTCCCCTACATCGGAGCGGAGTCGTCGCAGAAGTACTACCCCCAGCTGCTGCTCAGCGACTACCAGTCGACGATCGAGGTGGCGCTGGGCCTGATCCCCGAGCCCTACGAGGACGCGCTCAACGGTCAGGAGGGCGTGACGACCGAGACGCTGGGCGGCTTCGACGACGCCCGGCCCGAGAGCCAGGGCGGTTACGACCCGGGCGTGCGCTCCTGCTACGAGACCTGGCACAAGTTCCACCCCAAGCCCATCGCCGGGACGACGAGCTTCTACATCGAGGAGCAGGGGCCGATCCAGGCCTGGTGCGGCGCCATCCGCCTCTTCGCCGAGGCGGCCAAGAACGCCGGCCCGGATCTCAACCGCCGCACCTTCGTCGAGGCCATGTCGAAGATCACCAACTACCCGGGCACGCTGTCGCCCGTGTGGACCTTCGGGCCCAACAAGATGTACGGGCCGACCCAATACCAGGTGGTCAAGATCCACAACAACGTGCCGCCGTCGTCGCAGTGCAAGCTGAAGACGAACCACCAGCCGCAGGGCACGTGCTGGGTGACGCTTGAGCCCTTCAAGCCGCTGCCGAAGACCTAGTGCAGTCGACGGTGGGCCAAGGTCGTGACGCCAACGCTCACACGATGCCGGGCGAGCTCGGCGGACGTCCCTCCAAGATGTCCCGGCTCCGCTCGGCGATGAATTCGTCCAGGTCCGGGTGGGTCAGGATGTAAAAGGTGTTGGTGCGCACGGCCTCGATCACCCGCTCGGCCACCGCGTCGGGCTCGATGCCGCCGTCCACCAGTCCCTGCACGAAGGTCCGCATCCCCTCGGCATCGGCCCGGTCGCGCTGGGGCGCCCACGACGGGCGGTTGCGGTCCGACTGCGCGATGCCGGTCTGGACGAAGCCGGGGCAGAGCACCGAGACGCCGACGTTGGCGCCGGTCGTGGCGAGATCCTTGTACAGGGTCTCGGAGATGGCGACCACGGCGAACTTGGTGGCGTTGTAGGGACCCATCATCGTCGGCGTCGTGAGCCCGGCGACCGACGCCGTGTTGACGATGTGTCCCTCGCCCTGCTCGACGAGCAGCGGCGTGAACACCGCAATGCCGTGGACGACTCCCCACAGGTTGACCCCGAGGATCCAGCGCCAGTCCTCCTCGGGCACTTCCCAGATCAGGCCGCCGAGCCCGACGCCGGCGTTGTTGTGCACCAGGTGCACGGCGCCGAAGTGGCGCACGGCGGCGTCGCGCAGCTCGTTCACCGACGCCAAGTCGGACACGTCGGTGACGACGGCGATGGCGTCGGCCCCCCGCCCCGTCAGCTCTGCTTCGGCCTCCTTGAGGGCGCGTTCCTCGATGTCGGCGATGACCACCTTCATGCCGGCGGCGGCGACACGGGTGGCCATCGCCTTGCCGATGCCGCTCGCCCCGCCCGTGATCACGGCCACCTTGCCGTCCAGGTTCTCCATGGCCCTCGGCCCTCCCATCCACTGCGTGTGTGGGCAGTCAAGCACGGCCATGCCACCGGCCGCCAAGGTCGGGGGCACAATGACGTGGGAACGCGTGGTGGCGGAGTCCCCGATCGTCTACGCGCTCTCGTACTTCGTGGTGTCGGCGAACAAGCCGTAGCGGTCGTGCCAAGGCGAGTCGAACCGTATATGGGGTTTGACTAACCGTTTGGTTAGCGGACTCCCATATACGCCATGACCACGCCGCCAGCGGTGTGTGGTTCCAGTCATCCGGGCGGCGGAGCGACGAGCTCGCCGCCCGAGAGGAGGAGTCAGGCCAATGCCGTCGCCCGCTGCCGCTGCAGGTACTCGCGGCCCGCCATCGACACCGAGATGCACTCACCGCGCCCGGGTTCGCGCCGCCGCACGACCAGGCCACGCTCGTTCGCCTCTTCCCACACCGGTAGCCGGGGACAGGACGTGCGCCAGGCATCCATGACCTCGGCATACGGCCGAGGGTGGGGCCCGATCCATTCGAGCAGGTCGAGGATCAGTGCGTCGACGGTGTCGGGCATGTTCTCATCGTATGACGTCGCACGAAGAGGTCACGCCGCGACGCACTCCGTCACACGTACCTAGCCCGCCGGCACGAAGCTGAAGCGCACGTGACGTCGAGCGTTGTCGACGTTGAGGTCCACCAGGACCAGGGACTGCCACGTGCCGAAGGCGATGCGGCCGCCCAGCACGGGCAGGGTGACCGACGGGCTGACGATGGCGGGCAGCAGGTGGTCGGCCCCGTGGCCGAAGGACCCGTGGGCGTGCCGGTAGCGGTCGTCGCGCGGCAGCAACTGCTCCAGGGCGGCCACCAGGTCGCTCTCGGAGCCCGACCCCGTCTCCATCACGGCCAGGCCGGCCGTGGCGTGGGGCACGAACGCGTTGACCAACCCGTCCCCCCGTCCGCCGCAGAACCGCTCCAAGTCCGCCGTCAGGTCGACGATGCGTTGCCGCGACGTGTCGACGTCGATCTCGATGCTCTCCATCGAACGGTCAGTCTGCCTCAGCGCCTCATCGAGGCGCGCCGGCGGCGGTGCCGTGCACCACACAGGTGGTGAACGTCACCATCAGCTGTCCATCCTCCTCCGCGGGTGCGAAGCCGGTGCGCTCGCCCCGCTGCTCGGCGTCCGCCCGCAACAGCTCCATGACCGTGTCCCTGTGTGACTGATCGGTGAGGGCGACGTCGATGGGGAGCCGGATGGAGAAGCTGTCGCCGTAGGTCAAGGCCTCCATGCCCCCGGGTAACAGGTCGGCCAGCTCCGGCTCCAAGAAGCTCTTGACGTGCGAGGGGTCGATGAGGTGATGGATGTGGTCGAAGCGATCGCGTACTGCCGCGTCCGGTGGGACGATGTCCATTAGCACGACCCGGCCGCCGGCCCGGCAGACCCGCACCATCTCCGCCACCGCCGTCCGCGGCTCAACCATGTGGTGCAGCGCCCCGCGGCAGAACACCAGGTCGAACGAATCGTCCATGAAGGGCAGCGCCTCGGCGTTGCCCTCCTCGAACAATACGTTCGTGACGCCGCCGTCGCGGCACCGCTCGGCACCCAGCGCCAGCAGGGCAGGGGTGAGATCGATACCGACCACCTGGCGGACGCTGCCGGCGAGCGACTCGGCGACGTGGCCGGCGCCACAGGCCACGTCGAGCACGATCATGTCGGAGCTGAGCGGCTCCACCCAGGCCAGGCTCCCCGACCGGTGGGCGAACGGCGAGTCCGGGCCGGAGAAGAGGTGTTGTTGGTGCTCGAACGAGCGCCGGACAACGTGGTCGTGCTCATGGGCATCCTGGTCGGTGCTCACCGGGCCACGGTCTACACCAGCGAGAAGGTGCCGGCTTCCACCATGACGAGCACGCCGATGCAGCACAGCAGCACCGGCACGGCCACCGCGCCCAGCCGGGTCATTACCGAGCACGCCCGGGGGTGCCGGCCGCCGCCCAGGATGAGGGCCGTCACCAGTACCTCGCCCAACGCGAAGACCACGCAGATGGCGAAGATGTTGCCGCCGCCCCCGACGCGGAAGAGCGGGATGTAGGAGGCCAGGTTGTCCCCACCGGCTCCGATGGTCACGAGCGCGCCAGCGGTGAAGGAACGGCCCACGGCACGATCGGCCGCCTTCGAGGTGCGACTCTGGCGCCGCCGCCCTTTTGCTGCTGCGGCGCCGGCGGGATCCGCATCGGATCCGGAGCGCCGACCCCGGAGCCCCACCAACCCGCGAATACCGATGGCCAACGGCACCAGTCCGAGCAGCCCGACGACTGCCGCCGAGAATTCGAACAACACGGCGGCCGCCGCCGCAGCGACGATGACCAGGAGGACGAAGCCCACCACCTGGCCTGCGGCGATCCTGTGCGCCCGCTCCAGCGGTGCCCCCGCGACCATGGTCATGGTCACGACGCAGTTGTCGATGTTCGTGCCGAGGAACGCCACCACGGCGATACCAAAGTCGGCGCCGAGGCCGGCTGCAGCCAACAATAGGGAAGGGCTCAGTTGGTAGGCGGCAAGGGCATGGCGGGCCCGTACGGCTTGTCGCCCCGCAGCGTGACCCGGTGCGCGAAGCGTGCCGCGTCGCCGTAGTCGTCCAGCGCGTAGTGCAGGGTGGCCCTGTTGTCCCAGAAGGCGACCGATCCCGCTTGCCAGCGGAAGCGGCAGGTGTATTCCGGCTTGATGCAGTGGTTGTAAAGCATCTCGAGGACGCCGTTGCTCTCGTTGTCCGAGAAGCCGAAGATCTGGCGGGTGAACTGCCGGTTGACGAAGAGCCCGTTGCGCCCGTTCTCCGGATGCGTGCGCACGACCGGGTGGAGCGCGGGCAACAGTTTCTCCTGCCACACCCCGTCCCACTCGTAGCCGCCTCGCTCGGCCACGTCGGCCGCGAACCACGGGTCGTGGTGGATGGCGATCAGCGTGTCGCACATGGCGCGGACCGGCCCTGCCAGCCCGTCATAGGCGTCCTGCAGGCTCGCCCACATGGTGTCGCCACCGACCTCGGGCGCCTCGATCATGTAAAGGATGGAGCCCATGGCCGGCGTCTGCAGAAAGGTGACGTCGGTGTGCCACCAGCTGGCCCGGTCCACCTTGCCGTCGATGGCCAGCACCTGGCGGTTCTCATCAATGGAGGGGAGCACGGGATGAGCCTCGGTCACGGTGCCGAACTGCCGGGCGAAGTCGGCCTGCTGATCCGCGGTGAGCGACTGGTCACGGAAGAAGATGACGTGATGCGTGGTCCACGCCTCTCGGATCGCCGCCACCACGTCGGGGGACAGCGGGACGGAGAGGTCCACGCCCGAGATCTCCGCCCCGATCTTGGGCGAGATCGGGTGGACGCCGATGCTGGTGGCGATGGTCACCCGCCAATTGTGCCCCGACGGGTCGCACCCCGGCGCACGTCTCCCCGAAATGACTAAACGAGACGGTTAAACCTCAACAGGCCCGTTTATCGTTTTTCAAGACAAGTCCCGGGAGGTCGCTTGTTCGGCAGCCGAGCCCAGCCGAGCCCAGCCCAGCCCAGCCCAGCCCAGCAGCCCCAGCCAAGAGCCACAGGGTCACACCACGCCTACATTGGCGAGGACATGACCGACGACGACCAAACCACCCCCGCAGGCGGCGGCCAGAGCCTCGTCCTCACCCCGCCTAGGCGCAACTACTCGCCCTGGTATCAGTGGATGACCCGCCTGGCCGCCACCACCCACGAGGACCCGCTCCCCGAGGGCGACCCCGACGCCATCCCGGAGTGGCTCGAGGGCCGGCGCCGGCGCCTGACGGAGCTCCTCGGCCCCGTGCCCGATCCGGTCCCCCTCGACACCGAGACGCTCGAGTCGACCCAGTGCGACGGCTACCGCCGGGACAAGATCGTGTTCGACACCGAGGACACCATGTCGGTGCCGGCCTACCTCCTCGTCCCGGACGACCGCTCCGGCGCCCCAGCGGGTCCCGCCGTCCTGGCTTGTCACGGCCACGGTCCCGGCAAGTCGCAGGCCGTCGGGCTCGAGCACACCGCCATGCCCAACGCCGACTACGCGCTCCAGCTCGCCAAGAGGGGATACGTCGTGCTCGCCCCGGACCTGCGCTGCTTCGGCGAGCGCAAGGACTGGAACCCCGAGGACCACTACGCCTGCGACACCAACCTGGTGCACGCCTCCATGGCCGGCTGGAACCCCTTGGCCCAGAACGTCTGGGACCTCTCCCGCTGCCTCGATGTCCTCTCCGAGCACCCCCTCGTCGACCCGACCCGGCTCGGCATGGTCGGCATCTCCTACGGCGGCACCGTCACCCTGTTCACGACCGCCGTCGATCAGCGCGTGGCGGCGGCGGTCGTGAGCGGCTACTTCTCCTCGTGGGCCGAGAGCCACAAGATGCCCTGGAACATGTGCGGCTCCCAGATCCTCTTCGGGATGCTCGGCCAGCTCGAGCACGAGGACCTCGGGGCGCTCGTCGCACCCCGCCCCCTCCTCGTCGAGAGCGGCACCGAGGACTACCTCTTCCCCGTGGCCGCCGCCACCGAGTCCGTGCGCCGCACCCGGATCGTCTACGACCACTTCGGAGCGGGCGACGACCTGGTCCACGACGTCTTCGAGGGCGAGCACCAGTGGCACGGCACCGAGGCCTATCCCTTCCTCGACGCCGCCCTGGGCCACACCCCGCCGGCCACCTAGTCGTAGCTACTGCGCCGCGTCGTCCTTCTGGGCCGCCCACGCCTCGGCGGCGGAGCGCAACACCTGGTCGAGTGACGCCTGGCCGTCGCCCCGGGCCCGGCGTCGACGGTCGACGACCCCCGCTGCTCCAACCGACCCCGCGGACCCAGCCGCCCCAGACCCCACCCCAGCCGACGCCTCAGCAGGAGGCGTGGGCGCCCCCGCCGGGTCCTCGGGCAGGAAGTGGTGTGCCGCCCGCCGCAGCCAGGCCCGCCAGCCCGACGCCCCCGTGTCCGACCCAGACCCAGACCCAGACCCCGACCCCGAGCCCGAGCCCGACCTCGACTTATGCCACAGAGCCCGCGCGCCCGCCCCCTCTACAGGAAGCTGCGCAGGACCGCCGTGAAGGCCGAGGCCGGGACGACCTTGCCATGGCCGTCCGAGGACGTGGGGACGGACACGGGGTGCGCCGTGGGCACGTTCATCAACGCGAGCACGGCCGACACCGGGGTCCCGGGACCGAGATACATGTGCGACGCCACCTGCTCGAGCAGCGACGTCGTCCCCGTCGGGTCAGTCATCAGAGAGGTCACCGACAGGGTCCCGGTCGCCAGCCGGCCCAGGTTCGACGACGGGCTGACCATGTGCAGGTCCACGCCCACGTAGTGGGTGACGGGGATGCCGAGGCGGCGAAGCCCGGCGATGATGGTGGCCGGGGCGTGCAGGCTGAGCGAGCCCAGCGAAGCGGTGTGGCCCGACGCCAGCGGCAGCACCAGCTCGCTCGGGATGGTGAGGACCCGGGTCTGCCCGCCCACCTGGTGGAAGACGTAGGCCTCTTCGCTGTGGTTCGGGCCCTTGACGATGGCCAGCAGGTCGTTCTTGCCCTCGGCCAGCAGCCAGGCTGGCACGGCGACGTGGTGTACGGCGTGGTCGATCTTGTACAGCGAGATCCCGACCAAGGCTCCTATGGACGCCACCAGGGCGAACACCACCATGCCGGTGGCAATCAGGACCCGCTTGAGCAGCCGGCGACGCGGCGATCGCGGCGCCGGCGCGGTCGCCGGCTTCACGGCGCCCAGGTCCAGGCGCCCGGTGGCGATTGCGATCGTCAAATGTCCCCCTCCGTCGGTCGTGCCGGCCCCTGCCAACCAGGCACGCCTGAACTCCACGCCGGAAACCTACGCAGCGCCGATCGCCCGGCCGTTGCCCCTTGGGTTCGATGTGGTTGCCGTCCTATGCACAACGACCGCCGCCCGTCCGCCATGCTGTGGATATGGACGAAGACCGCGTCGTGCAGCCGGACCCGGCGGCGGCGGCCCCGCCTCTGTTCCACTACACGTCCCCCGACGAGGACAGCGCCCGCTGGTGGGGCTTCCCCTGCGCGAGGGCGACATCGTGATCAGCACCCGCTCCAAGTCGGGCACCACCTGGATGCAGATGATCTGCCTTCTCCTGGTGCACCAGACCCCCGACCTCCCCGAGACCTTGGGAGCGCTCTCGCCCTGGCTGGACTGGACGGTCCAGCACAAGGAGGTCGTGTGGGGGCTCCTCGACGCCCAGCCCTTCCGCCGGGTCATCAAGACGCACACGCCGCTCGACGGCGTCCCCATGGACGACGGTGTGACTTACATCGTCATGGGTCGGGATCCGCTCGACATTGCCGTCTCCCTCTACCACCAGGGAGACAACATCGATCGCGAGCGCATGCGAGAGCTTACCAAACGGTCAGTTGCCGAGTCCGGTCGGGCCCCGGACTCCGAGCTGGAATCAGCATCCCCGCAGCCCGGAGGCCACCCGCGTCCGTCGGTGGAGGAGTGGCTGCGCCATTTCGTCGACTGGGACCCCGATCCCCGACAGGAGCTCGATTCGCTCCCCGGCCTGCTGTTCCACCTCTCCGACGCTTGGGAGCGCCAGGCCGAGGCCGACGTCGTGCTCGTGCATTACGACGACCTGCTGCAGGACCTCGACGGCTCCATGCGCCACCTGGCCCGCCTGCTCGGCCTGCCCGAGGACGAGGCGCGCTGGCCCGCGCTCGTCCATGCCGCCACGTTCGACGTGATGCGGTCGCACGCCGAGGCCGTCGTGCCCGATGTCATGGGCGTGCTCAAGGACCCGCAGGCGTTCTTCCGCCAGGGCGCCTCGGGCGAAGGCCGCCACCTGCTCGACGACGGCGAGCTGGCGCGCTACCACGAGCGCGTGGCGGCACTCGCCCCACCCGACCTGGTGGCCTGGCTCCACGGGGACGACCGCTGAGCATGGCGATCGTGCCCGACGACAAGGACTGGACCTGGGTGCTCGAGCGCCCGTGCCCCGACTGCGGCTTCGACGCCTCCACGACACCGCCCGACGCAGTCGCCTCGCTCCTGCGCGCCAACGCCGCCGCCTGGGTGCGCGTGCTCGCCGCCCGCCCGGCCGCCGAGCTCCGTCACCGGCCGAGCGAGGATCGCTGGTCGGCTCTCGAGTACGCCTGCCACGTACGCGACGTCTGCACGCTCTTCCGCTACCGCCTCGGGCTCATGCTCGACCAGGACGACCCGCTCTTCCCGAACTGGGACCAGGACGCCACCGCCGTCGAGGACGACTACGGCGCCCAGGACCCGGCCGTCGTGTCCGGCCAGCTGGCCGACGCCGCCGCGCTGATGGCGGACGACTTCGACGCCGTGCCCGACAACCAGTGGTCGCGGCGCGGCCGGCGCAGCGACGGCGCCGCCTTCACCATCGACACCTTCAGCCGCTACATGGTGCACGACCCCGTGCACCACCTCTACGACGTGAAGGGGGAGCGCATCCAGGCGCCCTGAAGCTCGACACCGGGCCTGTCGGGGAACTCGCAGGCCTAACCGGGCAGCAATCGGGCCGACTCGGGGTCGAGATGGATGGTGGCGTGCTCCACCATCCGCAGCGCCGAGGCCGGGCAACTCGGGGCGATGGGCCCGGTGAGCGCGACCCGCACCGGCTCGGCCTTGCGGGCCTCGGGCACGATGGCCAGCACCCGCCCCGCCCGGAGCAGCGCCGGGACGGTCACCGTGATGGCGAGCGCCGGCACGGCGTCGAGGTCGGCGAAGTGACCCTCGTTGACCTGCTGGCGCCGGCAGGCGGTGTCGAGCTCGACCACCTTGACGTCGAGCGGGTCGTCGAAGTCGGCCACCGGCGGGTCGTTGAAGGCCAGATGGCCGTTCTCGCCGATGCCGAGGCAGCACAGGTCCAACGGGTGCCGGCGCAGGAGGTCGGCGTAGCGCTCGCACTCCGCCGCAGGGTCGCCCAACCCGTCGACGTAGTAGGCCGCCCGGGGCTGCGTCGGCTCGACGATGCGCTCCCGGATCCACTTCTGGAAGCCGGCCGGGTGGTCGGGGCCGACGCCCACGTACTCGTCCATGTGGAAGACGACCGTGTCGGCCCACGGGACGCGGGCGGTCTCGTGCACCAGTGCCTGCGTGAAGGCCAGCTGCGAGTTCCCGGTGGCGAACATGGCGTGCGCCACGCCGCGCGCCTCGACGGCGGCCCGCAGCACCCCGGCCGCTTCGTCGGCCGCCGCTCGCGCCAGGCTGGCCACATCGGGGTGGACGACGACGGTGGCGTCGTCGACGGTGACCGTCCCGGGCTGCACGGCGTTCAGCATGCCAGGCTCGCCTCGGACAGACTGGGTCCGTGCGCGACGTCGCCTTGCCGGAGCCCCATCAATTCGAGTCGGCCTGGAAGGCCGTGCGCCGCTTCTTAGCCGTGACGCCTGTCGTCGAGGCGCCGCAGCTCGGCGCCGCCGTGGTGGTCAAGGTCGAGACCGTCCAGCCGACCGGCTCGTTCAAGGTGCGCGGTGGCCTGGCCGCCACCGCCGCCACCCTGGAGGAGGACCCCGAGCGCGCCCTGGTCGCCTCGTCGGCCGGCAACCACGGGCTCGGCCTGGCCTATGCCGCCTCCAAGCTCGGCGCCCGCGTCACCGTCGTCGTTCCCACGGGAGCCTCGGCGGCCAAGGTGTCCGCGCTGCGCCAGTTCGACGTGCGGTTGGTGCTGCACGGCGAGGGCTACCGCGAGGCCGAGACCCACGCCCTCGAGCTGGCCGCCGGCGACGGCAGCCGCTACGTGTCGCCCTACAACGACCCTGACGTCATCGTCGGCCAGTCCACCCTGGCCCGCGAGCTGCTCGAGCAGGTGCCCGGCCTGGGCACCGTCGTCGTGCCGTGCGGCGGCGGCGGCCTGCTGGCCGGCATCACCCTCGGCCTTGAGGGCCGCGACGTGCGTGTCGTCGGGGTCGAGTCCGAAGCGTCCCCGTCCATGAGCGCCGCGGTGGCGGCCGGCGGCATCGTTCCCATCCACGTCGAGCCGACGGTGGCCGACGGGTTGGCCGGCAACCTCGAGCCGGGCGCGGTCACCGTCGGGATCGCGGTCGAGCACCACATCCAGATCCTCACCGTGAGCGAGACCGACATCCGCTCCGCCATGGCGTTCTCGGCCCAGAAGATGGGCCTCGTGCTCGAGGGGGCGGGCGCCGTCGGCGTGGCTGCCCTGCGCGCCGGGATCATCGAGCCCGACCCACACGGCAAGGAGACGGTGGTCGTCCTCACCGGCCGCAACGTGGCGCCCAAGCTCCTCTCCGAGGTGCTCCATTCCTAGCCTCGAGGCCAACGGCGCCACGCTCAGCTACGAGGTCGCCGGCGAGGGGGACCCGCTCCTGCTGATCGCCGGATGCGGGCAGCCCGCCGCGGCGTGGCACCTCTCGCTCGTGCCCGCGCTGGCCGCCGCCGGCTTCACCGTCGTCACCTACGACAACCGCGGCGTGGCCCCGTCGTCGTCCCCTCCGCCCCCCTACAGCGTCGACGTCATGACCGACGACGCCGTGGCGCTGCTGGACCACTTGGGCTGGGACGAGCCGGTGCGGGTCGCCGGCCACTCCATGGGTGGGTGGATCGCCGAGACGCTGGTACTCGACCACCCCGAACGGGTGCGGGCCGCCGCCTTCATGGGCAGCGCCAACGAGCCGACGGCGTGGGAGGTCGCCATCACCACCGTCGAGCGCGACCTGGCCCGGCTCGACTACGACCTGCCGCCCCTCTTCTACGCCACCGAGACGTTGCGCTACCTGCCCATCGCGGACATCCAGGATTCCGAGGTGGTGAGCACCTGGCTCTCGTTCATGGGCGATCTGCCGGTCTGGCCCAACCCGGGCCGGCTGGGCCAGTACGAAGCCGCGCTCGGCCTGGTCCACCGACCCGGCGAGGACCACCCGCTGGCCCGAGATCCGCACGCCCTGTCTGGTCCTGGCCTTCGAGCACGACGTCGACTCGCCCCCTCGCTACGCCAGCCAGGCGGCCGGTGCGATCGCCGGCTGTGAGTACCGGGAGATCGCCGGCTCCGGGCACATCGGCATCATCACGCACGCCTCCGAGGTGGCCCGGATCCTGGTCGAGTTCTTCGCCGGCACCTGAGCCAGCACCCAGCCCGCGCCCGCGTGTAACCGATCCTGAGACGCACCGTCATCCCTGTCGACCGTGTCGCAGGAAGGGAGCTGCCATGAGCAGAGCAGGTGTGGACGAGGCGGTAGAGCGGATTCAAGACGACCGGTCCCTGGTCGAGTCCATCCTGAGCGAGGGCGGGTCGGCGCTGTCGTCGTATGACCTCACCGATTCCGAGCGCGAAGCCCTGGTCGTGGCGCTCCGGCGCGATGCGGAGGCGGCCGGCATGAAGGAGGACGACGACGTGTCCGGGTTCAGCTTCAGCTTCGGGTTTACCAATGTCCTCGGCGTCGGCCGGGACATCGGGGGCGGGGGTGTGAGCGCCGTGAACGAATCGAACTGGGTCGAGACGAGGAACGAGGGCTGGATCGAGTAGCTCCGAGCCGGCGCATTCCGACGCCGAGCGATAGACCGCCCGCGAACCGTCGATCATGATCGCACGCCGGCTGCGCGTCCTGGCCAGCGAGGCCGACCAGTTCCCCGATTGGTGGCCCAAGACGGCCGTGCAGGCCGCCTTCACCTTGGTCAGCGCGCGACCGGACGCGCTGGTGCTCCCCATGCCCAAGATGTGGTGGCGGGAGGAGGACTTCGACGTCCACGCCGGCTACGTCGACACACACCCGGCGAGCCTGCCCAAGGCGGTCTACTACCGCTTCGACAGCTGGGACGATCCGGCCCGGGGCTGGAACGGTCCCCGGGGGTGGCGCGAGCCGCTGCACCGCTACATCGCGTTGGCCGACCTCGTGGCGGGGCCCACGCTGCCGAGCACCGGCGGGCCGCCCGACGTCGTCCCGCTGCCGTATCCACCCTTGGTGCGCCGCGTGGCGTCACCACCCGATCTCGGCGCGTCGACCATCGACCTGCACTTCGCCGGCTCCTACAAGGAGCCTGGATGGGCCGGCCCCTCGCCCGACACGCGGGACCGGCGCTACCGCGGCCACCTGCTGCGTGAGCTGTGCGCCTCACTTCCGGCCGAGCGCATCCTCATCCGACGGACCAAGTACTGGAACGCCGACGACCAGCGAGCCCTGCGCCGCCGCTACGTGCGCGAGCTCGACCGGTCGGCCATCGTGCTGGCGCCGGCCGGGTTCGGCCACCTGACCTTCCGCCACGCCGACGCTTGGGCCCGCGGCCGCGTCGTCCTGTCCGAGCCGGTGCAGCGTCACCTGCGCGTGCCCGAGCCTGAGCGCTGGGCGTCCGGTGAGATCTGCCTGACCTACGACCCCGAGCGCGACGACGTGGTCGAGGTGGTCAAGCGCGCCCTGGACGACCCGCGCCGTCTGCACGCCGTGGCCCGAGCCGGCTGGGCCTACGGGCGGAGGTGGACCGACCCGGCCGCTCAGGTGGCGCAGCTGGCCGAGGCGCTGGCCGTCCGGCTGGGTTAGGACCGCGAGGACCCCGCCGCGTCGGGGGGCAGCGTCTCCCAGTCGATCGGCACCAGCGACGCCACGTCGGCGTGCTCGCTCAGCCAGCGGCGGGCGAAGGGGCACCACGGCACGATGGTCAGCCCCTCGCGTTGCGCCCGCGCCACGGCCGCCCTGACCAGGCGTCCGCCGAGCCCGCGCCCGCCGAGCGCGTCGGGGACCTCGGTGTGGATGAGCACCAGCCGGTTGCCGTTGAGGTGGTAGATCAGCTCGGCCTCGGCGCCACCGTCGCGGTAGACGAAGCGGCTCTCCGCCTGGTTGTCGATGATCTGCGGTTCGCCTGCGGTCGTCACGCGTCGCTCCGTCGTCGTCGCTGCCCGCACGGCACCCTAGGGCGATCCGGCCGGGCGGCGGACCGCTCCCTGGTATACGAAGAAACGTATGAGCGGTCCCGTGACGATCGAGGACGTGGACGACGTGCCCGAGACGACGGACGCCGCGCCACACGAGGTCTCCCTCGAGCCGGGACGCCAGGCCGTCGTGGGGGAGCTGACGGTGCGGCGCGTGCTGCCCCGCCGGCCTCGCCGCACGGTCGGGGCCTGGTGCTTCGCCGACCACATGGGGCCGGCCCCTGTGACCGAGGAGTACGGGTTCGACATCGGCCCGCACCCGCACATGGGCCTGCAGACCGTCACCTGGTTGGTCTCGGGGGAGGTCCTGCACCGCGACAGCCTCGGCTCGGAGCAGGTGATCCGGCCCGTGCAGCTCAACCTCATGACCGCGGGCCACGGCGTGGCCCACAGCGAGGAGAACACCGGCCGCTACCGTGGCGCGCTGCAGGGTATCCAGCTCTGGGTGGCCCAGCCGGAGTCGACGCGGCACGGCGCGGCCGCCTTCGAGCACCACGCCGAACTGCCCCAGGTCGAGCTCGATGCCGCCCGGGCCACCGTGCTCGTAGGCGACTTCGGCGGAGAGGCCTCGCCGGCGCGGCGCGACACCGATCACGTGGGGGTCGACCTCGTCCTGTCGCCTCCGGGCACCGTGCTGTCGCTGCGTCGTGAGTACGAATACGCGCTGGTGGTCCTGGAGGGCGACATCGCCTTCGGCGAGCAGGTGGCCGTGCCCGGCCTGCTGGCCTACCTGGGCACGGGATGGGACGAGTGCGCGCTCGAGGTGCGCCAGCCCACCCGGGCGTTGCTGCTCGGTGGCCTCCCGTTCCCCGAGCCCATCCTCATGTGGTGGAACTTCGTGGCCCGTACGCGCGACGAGGTCTCCGAGGCGCGCCGGCAGTGGTCGGCCGACGACGGCCGGTTCGGCACGGTGGACTCACCGCTCGGTCGGATCGACGTCGGCCCGCCCCCCTGGGAGTGACGGGGATCACCGAGGCGCCCTACCACTCCCCCCAGCCCGACGGGGTCACCATGCCCGTGATGGTGCGGGGGTCGACCGGCTGCCGGGTCTCGGCCGCCTGGTAGACGCCGAAGCACAGCTTGAGCACGTCGGTGGCCTCGCCCGCCGTCATGGCGGCCGGCGTGCCCCGGAGCAGCGCGTCGACGAAGTGCTGGGAGGAGCGGACGAAGCCGGCGCCCCAGTCGGCGTCGATCTCGGTGAACTCGGTGGTCTTGCGCTCGGCCGCCGTGCCGGTGAAGAGCATGACCGGCGCCAGGTCGAGCATCTCACCGGTGGCCCGGGTGACCCAGATCTGCCCCTCGTCGCCGGTGATCTCGAAGAACTCGTCCGCGCCGTAGTACGAAGAGCGCATGTAGAAATTCGGCGCGTACTGCACCTCCATCATGCCGAGCACAGCCGGGTCCTCGTACTCGAAGATGACGGCGCAGGGCTCGAAGAACAGGTCGCGCCGTCGCACCACCGCCTGCACCGAGGTGATGTCGAGGTCGAGCAGCCACAGCGCCATGGCGTACTTGTGCACCATGTCGTCGAAGAGGTGCCCGCCGGCGCTGCGCTTGTCGAGGCGCCAGCCGTAGCCCTCCGGGCGCAGCGCGGCCTGGAAGGCCGAGTCGGTCTGCCCGACCAGGGTGCGGATGCGCAGCGAGCTCGGCTGGCCGATGGCGCCGTCGGCCACCAGGCGCTTGGCCAGCTCGAGCGGTGGGTAGTGCACGAAGCACTCGCTGACGCGCAGCGTGCGCCCGGCCGAGTCGGCCGCCGCCTGCATGGCCAGGCCGTCCTCGACCGAGTTGGCGATCGGCTTTTGGACCGAGACGTGCTTGCCCGCCTCCAGCGCCGCGATGACGTGGTCGTGGTGCATGTAGGTGGGCGTCAGGATCTCAACGGCGTCAATGGAGTCCTCGGCCAGCAGGTCGCTCAGGTCCCGGTAGTAGGCCTCGGCCCCCCAGTCCTCGGCGGCCTGGCGGCCCACGGCCTCGTCGGTGTCGCACACGGCCACGACGTCACAGCGGGGGTCTTCGAGATACCCCTTGACGTTCATCGCCGCGATGTTCCCCGCGCCGATCACCCCCAGTCGGACTCTCTCCATCAGGCCTCCACTCCCCGCCGCCCTAGGCGTCGGATCCGAATGCACCACCCTCGCGCGCGGCGGCAATGCGTGTGTCGTCATAGCCCAAGACCGACCGCAGGACGTCCTCGGTGTGCTGGCCGACCGTGGGGGACTTGGCCGGCTTGGGCAGCTCTTCACCCACGAAGTGCAGCGGGGTGAAGATCTGGTCGGCGCCCATGTCCTCGGCCGCCAGCAGGGGGAACCGGTCGGCGAACTGCGGGTCGTCGAGCAGGGTCTTCGGCGTGTTCACCGGGGCGATCGGGGTGTTGACCCGCCCGCCGAACTCGAGCCACTCGGCCGCCGTCTTGGTGCGGAAAATGTCGCGCAGCTCGCGCCGGAGCTCGCGGTTGCCCCGGGCGTGATCGGCGTACTTGGAGCCGGGCCAGCGTTCGAAGAGCTCCGGGCGGCCCACCGCCTCGCAGAAGTTCTTCCAGAAGGCCTGCTCGGATGCCATGAAGAGGACGTGCTGGCCGTCGGCGGTCTCGTAGACCTGGTAGCGCACGCCCTCGACCATGCCGGCGGTGCCGGGGCGCGGCGCTCGTAGTTGTCGGCCTTGTTGCCGGTGACCTCGGACTGCGGCCGTTCGTAGGCCCGGTAGGACTCGCTGCGGTACCAGTCGATGGCGGCGGCGGCGTCGGACTGGGCCAGGTCGATGTAGGCGCTCTCGCCGGTGTCGCGGGCCCGGATGACGGCGGCCAGGATCCCGAGCGCCCCGAAGATCGGGCCGGCGTTGATCCCGATGGACACGTGCTCGGGGATGTAGGTGAACCCTTCGTCGTCGGTGGCCACCTTCACGATGCCGGCCCAGGTGTCGTAGGCCACGCCGTGGCTCGGGTAGTCCCGGTAGGGGCCGGTCATGCCGTAGCCCGAGATGGTGCAGAAGACGATCTTCGGGTTGATCGACTTCAAGTCGTCGTAACCCACGCCGCGCCGGGCCAGCGAGCCGGGCCGCATGGCCTCGACGACCACGTCGGCGCCGGCGGCCAGCTCCTTCATGATCGCCACCCCGGCCTCGGTGCGCAGGTCGAGCACGAGCGATCGCTTGCCCCGGTTGAGGTGGAGGTGCATGAGCGAGACGCCCTCGACGATGGGCCAGGTCATCTCGCGGATGTAGTCCCCGGCCGGGGGTTCGACCTTGATGACGTCCGCACCGAGGTCGACCAGCGCTGTCGTGATGGCCGCCGGCCCGAGCGCGGAGCACTCGATGATCCGCATACGGTGCAGTGGCGGCGTCGTCGCCATCAGACCTCCTTTCGTCGAAGGCCGGATCGTAGCGGCCCCTGCCCGGGCAACCGGCGTGACGTCCGGCCATACTGGGGAGGAGTTCCGGTGGGAAGGGGGTGCTGCGTGGATGCGCTGGATGACGCCCTGAGCGTCTTCGCCGCCACGGCACCGCAGTACGGGCCACTCGGCCTGGCCAACCACGGCCCCATGGCGGCCGAGGCGCTGGCCACCCTCGGGCGGGCCGATGCCATCGGCGCCTGGGTCGAGCGTTACCGGGTCCGGCTCGACGATGCCCCGGCACCCTCCCGGCGGCCCCTGTCCGAAGACGAGTGGCCGGCCTCGCTCGGCCGGGCAGACCGGTATCCCGAGTGGCTCGCCCTGTTCGAGCGGGAAGTGGCCGACCGTCCGGTGGCCGCCGTCGCGGGCGAGTGGGTGCCCCGCCTGTTGCCCGGCGCCGTCGGCGCCGCCACGCACGGGCTCATCCGGACGGGCCACGCCCTGCGCGGGCTGGGGGCGGCCGACACCGCGCCGCGGCGGCTCGAGGTGGCCCTCGCGTTGGCCTACTGGGCCGCGCACTATCAGGAGCTCCCCGGCCCGCCGCTGCTGATCGGCCAGCAGAGCGTGGCCCAGGCGCTGGCCGCCCTGCCCTACCTGCCCGAGGAGGCGCCGCGTCAGCCGCTGATCAGCGACATGGTGGCGCAGGTGACCGGCATCGCCGACGAGTTCGAGCAGGGCGTGGCCTCGCTCGGGGGCGCCGTGGCGCCGGTCGACCTGCTCGACCAGCTGGCCTCCGGCGGCGCCCTGGCCTACGTGCGCAACGCCGACGGCGGGGGCGCCTTCGGCCTCTTGCACGCCGTCACCTCGCCGCTGGCCTGCGAGCTGCTGCTGCCCTGGCTGGGCGAGGAGGACCGCGACGCCGCGCTGGGCTACGTGTGGCAGGCCGTCGCCGCCTTGCACGTGGCCTACGACATCGACCGGCACGGGCCGGCCCCGGCCAAGGGCGTCGGCTCGACGCGCGAGCTGGTCGAGCGGGCGGTGGCGAGCGGGGACGAGCACGCCATCAAGCTGACGGAGGCGGCGTTGCGCTCGTTCCGGCGACGCGGCGACCCCACGCTGCTCTGGGCGGCGGCCGATGCGTGCGCCCGCCTCGGCGGCTGAACCGGGCCGCGCGGGGCGGGCCGCCAGGCCCCTGGATAGATTCGGGCCCCCACCCGATTGAGGAGACCCGCATGGACTACCGCACCCTCGGCCGCACCGGCGTCAAGGTCAGCCCCCTGTGCCTGGGGGCGATGATGTTCGGCGCCTTCGGCAACACCGACCACGACGACTCGATCCGCATCATCCACCGGGCCATCGACGCCGGCATCAACTTCATCGACACGGCGGACGTGTACTCCTTCGGCGAGTCAGAGGAGATCGTCGGCAAGGCGCTGGCCCAGATCAAGCGGCACCAGGTCGTCCTGGCCACCAAGGTGCACGGGACCATGGGGCAGGACCCGAACGCGCAGGGCAACTCGCGCCGCTGGATCATGACCGAGTGCGACCGCAGCCTGAGGCGGCTCGGCACCGACTACATCGACCTGTACCAGATCCACCGGCCGTCGCCCGAGACCGACATCGACGAGACGCTCGGCGCGTTGACCGACCTGGTCCGCGCCGGAAAGATCCGCTACTTCGGCAGCTCCACCTTCCCGGCGCACGAGATCGTCGAGGCGCAGTGGGTGGCCGAGCGGCGGGGCCGGGAGCGCTTCGTCACCGAGCAGCCGCCGTACTCGATCCTCGTGCGGAGTATCGAGAAGGACGTGCTGCCCATGTGCGAGAAGTACGGCATGGGCGTGCTGTCGTGGAGCCCGCTGGCGGGCGGGTGGCTCTCGGGCGCCTTCGGACCGGGCCGGGAGAACACGAGCCGGCGGGCGGCCGCGCTGCCGCACCACTTCGACATGGAGCTACCCGGCAATCAGGCCAAGCTCGAGGCCGTGACCAAGCTGCACGAGCTGGCGGACGACGCGGGCCTGCCCCTGATTCAGCTGGCGCTCGGCTTCGTGCTGGCCCACCCGGGGGTGACGGCGCCCATCGTCGGGCCGCGCACCATGGAACACCTCGAGTCGCAGCTGCCCGCGCTCGAGGTGCACCTGAGCGGCGACGTGCTCGACCGTATCGACGCCATCGTCGCCCCGGGCACCGACCTGAACGTGCAGGACGTCGGCTGGGTGCCGGCGGCCATCGCCGACGCCTCGTTGCGCCGGCGGCCGCGCTAAGAGCGGCGCGGCGCGGGTCGACGAGAGCGTTCTGAGCGGAGGAGGGGGATGGAGCCGATCCCGGCGCGCCACGCCAGCAGCGTTCACTTCGACGAGACGGTCGACGTCGTCGTGGTGGGCCTGGGGGTGGCGGGCGCGTCGGCGGCCGTGGCGGCGCGCCAGGCCGGAGCCGACGTGCTGGCCGTCGAGCGCGGCGCGGGGCCGGGTGGGACCTCGGCCCACTCCGGTGGGCTCATCTACCTGGGCGGCGGGACGGCCCTGCAGGGCGCCTGCGGCTTCGCCGACTCAGTCGAGAACATGGCGACGTTCCTGCGGGCCGCCCTCGGGCCCGGCGCGGACGACGACCGCATCGATGCCTACTGCGAGGGCTCGCCGGACCACTTCGACTGGTTGGTCTCCATCGGCGTGCCGTTCCGCGCCGCATTCTGCGACGAGCCGAACCGCGAGTCGGCCGATGACGCCGGGCTGCTCTTCAGCGGCGGTGAGGACAGCTACCCCTTCGACGAGCTGGCCGTCGCGGTCCCGCGCGGCCACAAGCCGCAGTACACCGACTCGGCCGGCGGCTTCCTCATGGAACGCCTCGGTGCCGCCGTATCGGCCAGCGCCGCCCGCGTGGTGGCCGACGCCCGGGCCGAGGCGCTGGTCGTCGACGGCGGAGAGGTCGTCGGGGTCGACGTGCGGGCCGACGACGGCCCCCGGACCATCCGGGCCCGGGGCGGCGTGATCCTGGCCACCGGCGGCTTCATCCACAACGAGACGATGGTCGCCGAGCACTGCCCGCTGGCCCATACGCCCGACGCGGCCTGGCGCATCGGCACCCCGAACGACGACGGTCGCGGGATCCGCATGGGCGCCGGCGCCGGCGCGGCGACGACCAGGCTCGACGCCTTCGAGTGCGCGTTGCCCCTCGGGCCGCCCCACCGCCTGGCGCGGGGGATCCTCGTCAACCGCCACGGCGAGCGCTTCGTCAACGAGGACACCTACACCGGCCGCATCGGGCTCCAGGCCCTGCGCGACCACGAGGGTGTCGTCTACATGATCACCGACGACGTGATCCACGAGCCGAACCTTCTCGGCTTGCGCATCCGCTACGCCGCGACGACCCCGGAGGAACTGGCGGCCGACCTGGAGGTCCCGCCCGACGCGCTGGCCCGCACGGTGCGCGAGTACAACGAGGCCGCAGCCCGCGGTGAGGACCCGGCCTTCCACAAGCGGGCGGCTTTCTTGCAGCCCATCGGCGTGCCGCCGGCCAGCGGCATCGGGGCCATCGACCTGCGCGTCGACCACGGCGCCATTTACGCCACCTTCACGCTCGGTGGCCTCGTCACCGATCCCGAGGGCGCCGCGCTCGACGGCGCGGGGCGACGTGTCCCGGGTCTGTACGCTGCCGGCCGGACCGCCGCCAGCCTGGCGGCGGGCGACTACGCCAGCGGCATCAGCCTGGGCGACGGCTCGTTCTTCGGCCGGCGCTCCGGCCGCCACGCCGCGGCGCGGGCCCGAGCGGAACGCTCCTTGTCGGATTAGGCGCGTCGGAACCGCGCGGTCGGATGCGCCGGATCTCGTGCTTCGACGGAGCTGACGTCCCCGACCGCTTGCGCCTCATCGCAAGAGGTCTGCCTTCAAGGCCTCGCTGAGAGCCCTCCACCGCCACTGAGTCCTGTGCGTCCGCGGCGTCGGCAGTTCGGTCATGCCGGCCGATCGGAGGGAGAATCGACAGGAACTGCAGGTGTCCGTGTCGCGTCGTATTCGCGAAGCAGGGGCCAAGCCCCTCGCGCCGGCCGTGGGCGCGGCCCTACGTGTCGGAGGCAACGAACACGCATATCGTACGGAAGGTGCCCGAGCACTTCGGCTACGCGATCGACAAGCGCTACCTGCCTGTGGTGTTGCCCTTTTTGCTGCGGCCCGCCAGGGACGGGGTGACACTCACCGATGAAGGCACCTTCGTAGCGACCTTCGGCCTCTTCAAGATCGCCACGCCGCGCTCAAACATCTCTGGTGCGCACATCACTCGGAACTACCGCTGGTGGACGGCGCCCGGAGTTCGCATGTCACGTGCCGACGACGGGTTGACCTTTGGAACGAACCACGACGCCGGTGTGTGCGTTCATTTTGCGGAAAAGGTGCCGTCGCCACTTCGTCGAAGCGGCCATTCGGCGCTCACCGTAACCGTGGCCGACCTGGAAGGACTCACGACGGCGTTAGGCGGGGACGAGCAGGAACCAGCGTCCTCAGCCTGACCGAAGGAGCACGATGTCGGACGCGGGACTTGCACCGCTTCAATGAACCTGTCCCCGTACGTTCATCGGACACGGTGTCGGAGGGTCGCCCGGTACACCGGGAAGGTGCTCCCCCCGGATCGTCTCTCATCTTCCGAGCATGCTCGGCAATCTCCTCCCGCGCCGCACGAGAGGAAGCCAAGCAGGGTGCGTGTGGAACACTGAGCAGATGGCCGACGCACTGCTCCCGTTCGTCTTCGACGTCGCCGCCGTCCCCGGCGTGACCAACGAGGAGATGCTGGCCGGCGCCTCCGGCGCCGAGGAGCTGTTCGAACTGCTGGGCCGGGATCTCGTCACCCGCACGCTGGTCCAGACGGACCGACTCTGCGTCTACCACGAGACGGCCAAACCGGGTGAGCGGGTGAAGCCGCACCGGCACGGCACCTACCAGGTCAACTACGTCCTCCGCGGCGAGTTGCGCTTCGGCAGCCAGCGGGTCACCACCGGGATGGGCTACTTCTCCCCCGACGCCCTCTACTCCTGGACGGCCGGGGACGACGGAGCCGAGTGGATAGAGATCCACTCGGGACTGGGAGGCATCTACACCGACCGATCCGACACGTGACCCGGTCCCGCCCCGGGCCCTGTCTTGCCTAGCTGCTCTGCCGGAAGGTTGGGTAGTTCGACACGTATGGGATGCTGCCGCTGACAAGACTTCCTCCCGAACGGGATGGTCCTTGATCCCATGAGGTGACCCTCGTCGTCGAACACCTGAATCGTGGCGCATGTCGAATGCTGCCTGGTCGGTGAGACGGGTCGGCACCGCCGGATTGGGTCGTCGCCAGCGACGGGTCGCGGTCCACACCGAGGGCCGTTGTAACTTCCGGCGCCGCCGGCCGTCTCACTCCATGGTCCTGATTGAAAGGAGCCCGTCATGGCAGTTCAGGAAATGGCCGAGGTCTACATGGCGATGGACGAGGAGCCCGTACGCCAGCATGTCCTGCGCGGTGAATGGGACGAAGCCGGGGGCAGCGATCTCTCCGCCGACGAGCGGGCCATGCTGCTCGCTGCCGCCAGAGAGGAGCTCCCTGACGTGTCCGGGTTCGCCATCGGCTCCCCTCCGATCGTCGTCAATGCCCAGGCCAACTTTGACGTCATCAACCACATCGGCGGCAATCTGACCGACCCCTGTCGCAGGGGAGTTTTCTCGCCTGGCAACAGCAACGGGGTTACGAGTTCGTCTACGACTAGAGCTGGTTCTCGCGATGACCACGTCTGCGGGTCACCTGGAATTGGCCCGCCTCCGCCGGGAGTGTCCGATCGCTCAGCCTCGGCCCGGCGTGAAGATGATCTTCGGATGCGACGAGGCGGTACAGATCCTGCGTGACACAGCCAGGTTCTCCGGACGCCACGACGACGCCCTCCCGCCTGCGGAACGAATGTTGCTCGAGGCCGACCCGGTCGATCACGGTCCCCGTCGCCGGATCCTCGGCGTCGTCCTTTCCCCTGAGCGGCTCGAGACCGCCGGTCCGGCGGTCGCCGCCATCAGCGCGCGACTTGTCACGGAGGTCGTCGCACGCCGATCCGCGGAGCTGGTCGGGGACCTGGCCGCGCCCCTGATCGCCGAGGTCGTTGCCGCCCTCATCGGAATCCCCGAAGCGGACCGGACGCAGGTGTACGCATGGGTCGCCGACATGGCGCGGGACGACGGGTTGCCGTGGGCCGTCCGCGGTCGACAGTCTCAAGCTTCATGGCGATCGTTTCGGAGCTGGGCGTTGGCGCAGGCGGATCGACGTCGCCGCGATGTCCACGTCGACGACGGAATCGCACTCTTGACCCGGCCCGACCCCGTGAGCGGACGAGCGCTCAGCGATGACGAGCTGGTCCTCGATCTCCGGGCTCTCTGCACGGCCGGGATCGGCGCCTCCCGCCGGCTGATCGGAAATCTGCTGTATGAGGTCCTCAGCCAGCCGCATCTCTTTACTCGGATCAAGGCGGAACCCGATCTGGCCCCGAAAGCGGTCGAGGAATCCTTGCGGCATACACCGCCCATCCAGTTCTTGATGCGGACGTGCGTGGAAACTGTCGATGTCGCCGGTGAGCACTTCGAAAAGGGCGACCGGGTCGTAATCAGCCTTTCGTCGATCAACCGCGACGAGAAGCGGTACGCCCATTCCGACGATTTCGACGTCGATCGCGGTTCAGAGGCGCGCCACTTGGCTTTCGGTCGCGGTGCGCATTACTGCCCAGGGGCTCGTGTGGCCTGCGCCGTGGCGGCGCAGCTGCTCCGCGACCTGACCATGTACGCCGCGTCGGTCGAGCTCGTCCCGGGGTTCGTCTATTCAGCTCAGCAGAATCTTCTCGCGTGGGGACCTCGGCGGCTGGACGTCGTCCTCACTCCCGCCGCCGCGTAAAGCGCCCTGAGCCGTCACTTGGCACATTCCCACCCTCGCACCGCGGTCCCCGCGTCAACCAAGTAAGCCGGGTGCCTCAGTCGCCGGGACAGGGCGCCGTCCTCCGGCTCCTCTGGGTTGGTCGAGGCGGGCCTTCAGGGCCTGTGAAGAATCCGCATCAAATCCCAACGATGGTGATTGGAGTCGTGAGCGTTCGACGCAACAACGTCCGAGATATCCATGGCGCCACGTTCTGAGTGCAGCATGACGACTCCAGCCGATTCGGCTTCTTCGACGGCACTGAGCCAATCCTCAACCGCGATGCGCAGCGACCATTTCGCTCCCTGCAAGGCGACGTCGTTGTAGTGCCTGGCCTCGGCGAGTAAATCGGGGTCGTAGGGGACGACCTGCGCGTCCGCCCCCCTGGCCACGGCGATCACTCGCTCGGCCCAGATCCGAGTGTTGTCCGTCATGTGAGCGATGTAACCGGAGACATTCCACTCGAGCTCGGGCAGTCGCTCGGATCCCGTTGCGCCCGTTACGAGCTGGTCGATGGAGTCGGGAAGGCCGCGCATGAGCGAGGTCGTCGTTGCCAGTCCAGTCGACCACGTGAATCCACACTCGCGACACGGGTCGCCGTAGAGCGGTGCACCCCAGTTGTCCATCGCTGGAGTATCGCACCCAGTGAGAGGTATCGAGCACCGCAGACGATCACCGATCGTGCGCAGTACGGGCCCGTCCCCGATGCGGGAAACTGGCATCTGTGACGGCCAGCAGTCAAGGAGACCTCCCCCAATACGACCTCATCGGCGTCGGGTACGGCTCCAAGCGGCGACCTGACCCGCGGCTGAGTGCCGCGATACACGAGGCCATCGGGTCGGCATCGACGATTCTCAACGTCGGCGCGGGAGCGGGATCATACGAACCGTCAGATCGCCCGGTCGTAGCCCTCGAACCCTCCGGCGTCATGCTCGCCCAACACCCAGGCCGCTGGCGTGTCCGAGGAGTGGCCGAGCATCTCCCCTTCGATGACGGGGCCTTCGATGTGGCGTTGGCCATCCTCACCGTGCACCACTGGGAGGATCTCGACGCCGGACTGGCGGAGCTGCGTCGAGTAGCCAGGCGACAGGTCCTCTTCACCTGGGACCCCGACCACCAACGCAAGCTCTGGATCACAACGGACTACGTGCCGGCAATCGATGATCTAGAGACCAGTCGCTTCACCTCGCTGACATCCATCGTCGAAGCGCTCGGTGCCCACACCGTTGAGAAGTTCGAGATCCCGTACGACTTCGTCGACGGATTCCAGGCCGCCTTCTGGCGGCGACCCGAGATGTACCTTGATCCGGAGGTCCGAGCGGCCAGTTCGACGTTCGCATCGCTCCCGCCCGGACTTGTGATGCCTGGAATCGAACGGCTCAGAAGGGATCTTCAGACCGGGAAATGGCACGAAACCTATGGAGCGTTGTTGGCCTTAGAGAGGGCGGACTTCGGACACCGGATTGTGATCGCTGGCTGAGCTCCCCGGATCTTGCGGGTATCCGACAACGCCGGATCTGAGACCAGGTCGACGAGTGCCCGAGTCGTCCGTTCCCGTTAGCTTGGCAGGATCATGTCTCGCCGACCCAGCGCGCTGATCCTGTTGCACGGCTTCGGGTCCTCCTTCGATCACAACTGGCGGCAGACCGGCTGGGTCGACATCCTGGCCGACTTCGGTGTCACCGTCCCCGCCATCGACCTACCGGGTCACGGGTCGTCTTCGCCGCTGACCGATCCGGCGGGTTACGCCGACGTGGATGAGGAGGTCCGCCGCGCCCTGCCGGCGGACGGCCTCATCGCAGGGGTCGGCTTCTCGGCCGGGGCAGAGTTGCTGCTGCGTCTGGCTGTGGCCGAGCCGGAGCGTTTCGACCGGATCGTCCTACTCGGGCTGGGAGACAATGTCTTCGAGTCGGGCGACCCCGCTGCACTCGTGGCGGCGCTCGAGAGCAGCGAAGAGCCAGAGGACGTTCGGGCCCGGTTGTTTCGCCGGCTGGCCCAGTCGGCGGGCAACGACCCGAGAGCGCTCTCGGCCTTCCTCCGCCGGCCCCGCCGGGCGGTCACCGATGAAGAGCTCTCGAAGCTGCAATGCCCGATCCTGGTCGTGCTGGGCGACCGGGACACGGTGGGATCGGCCGACCGGTTGATGGCGGCTCTGCCGTCAGCCTCGTTGGTCACACTCGCCGGCGTCGATCATTTCGCGACACCGTCGGACTTCGGCGCGATTGACGCTACGGTCACATTCCTCGGCCTCGGCTGACCTCCGACACGGTCGCGGTTGCAGCGTGAGCGGTTGGACGCCCGACGGTTTCAAAATTGGAGCCGCCGCTACGAGGTCGGCGAGGCCAGGCGTGAGTGTTCGCTGTGGTCATGAACCCGGCCACACGCAGCCTGCTGTCGGAGTTGCGCGCTCCGGTTCCGCCGGGTGTGAGAAGAGCTAACGAGCCGCTGATGCGGAGTCGGGAGAGGGCTGGGGACCCCGTACGACGCTGCCGGCTCCGGGCGGTCCCGGGGTTCAAGGAACTGATCCGTACCGGACCGCGTGCGCTACGGACTCAGGCCCGGCTGGTTCACGGTTTGGAGGGTTCCGGTCCAGCGAGACTTGACATAGGGTCTGTCCGTCGCAGGCTGCCGGAGGCCCGGGTCGCGAAGGGGGTCGGCATGCGGGAGCGCACGAACGAAGTCGAGGTCGAGCGGGACGTCAAGGTCACGGCGTCGGATGGCACGGTGCTGCTGGCCGACGTCTACCACCCGGTGGGTATCGACGACGCCCCCACCATCTTGGAGCGCACGCCATACGGCAGGGTCAACTTCGCCTCCGCCATGGGCCCGGAGTTCGCCGCCCGCGGCTACCGGTACGTCCTGCAGGCATGCCGGGGCACGGACGGGTCGGGTGGCACGCACAGCTACTTCGCCGAAGCGGGGGACGGGCGGGACACGGCGGACTGGATCGCCTCCCGGCCGTGGTTCAACGGCCGCATGGGCACGTTCGGCGGAAGCTACATGGGCTTCACCCAGTGGGCGCTGGCCTCCACCAAGCCGCCGCACCTCAAGGCCATGGCCGTCGCCCTGTCGACCTCGGTGCGGGCCTACTCGTGGTACCCGGGAGGCTCGCTGGCTCTTGAGGTGATCATCCCCTGGGACGCGGGCGCCACCCAGTTCAACAAGCAGGCCGACGGCGTCCCCACCACCGACATCTCCCCCGAGGGCATCGAGCGGCGCATGGCCGAGCTGAAGGCGGGCTTCGACCACCTACCTCTCGGTGAGGTGATCCACCGGCTCACCGGCGTCGACCTGCAGCTCTACCGGGACCAGCTCGCTCACGGCGGCGCCAAGGATGCCTTTTGGGACCCGGTGAACTTTCGGCCCCTGCTGGCGGAATGGACGGTGCCGACCCTGCTCGTCGACGGCTGGCACGACTACCCGCTGCCCGGCGTGGTGGAGGACTACGCAGTCCTGCGCACCTCGCCCGCCCCCGTGCATCTGCGCATCGGCGCCGGCGGACACCTGGGCGGGGGTGGGGAGGGCGGCATGACCGACGCCCCGCTTGACTGGTTCGACACCTGGTTGCTCGACCGGGAGGGACTGCTCGGACCCACCCCGGTAAAGGTCCACGTGCAGGGCGAAGGCGGACGCTGGCGCGAGCTGCCGGACTGGCCTCCTCCCTCAGAGCCGACGCGCTGGTACCTCCATGCAGGGAGCCACCTCGCGCCCATGCCGCCGGAGGCACCGTCGGAGCCCGACCGCTATCGCTACGACCCCGCCGACCCGACGCCGTCGATGGGCGGCATCGGCATGCTGACCGGGGGCACCGTGGACAACGGGCCTCTGGAGGCCCGCCCCGACGTCCTCGTCTACACCTCCGACGAGCTGGGCGAGCCTCTCGAGCTCGTCGGTCCGGTGGAGGCGGAGCTGCACGTGGGCTCGAGCCTGGACCACACGGACTTCTTCGTCCGGGTCTGCGACGTGGCACCCGACGGCCGGTCCGTCAACGTGTGCGACGGACTGCAGCGCTTCGAACCTGCGTCCATCCACCGGAACCCGGACGGGACGTTCACGGCGGCGGTGGCCCTGTGGCCCGTCGGTCACACCTTCGCCACCGGTCACCGCCTGCGGGTCCAGGTCTCCAGTGGCGCCCACCCCGTCTACGCCCGCAATCTCGGCACCGGAGAGCCGCCGGCCACGGCCACCACCCTGCGGGCCGCCGAGCAGGCCCTCTACCACGAGCCGGGCCGGCTGTCCTGGGTGACTCTCCCGCACTTCTCGGGCTGACGTCGCGGGCCACCTGGCGGTCGCCGAAAACGGTCTGGACAGCGGCCCGACCCGTTTCCCGATCCTGCTCGGGGGAGGGCGCCCACAACACCGAGTATCAGGGGACGACGACCTCGGCCGCCAGTGCACGCCGCCGGGATCGGGTGCCACCCTGCGGCACTTGTGCCGCGTGGCCGGGGGGCGATGGTCCGAACGGCCCTGGGCTGGTTAGCTGACCCTAAACACGCGGTACTCGACGCCGCCCGCCAATAGATGGCCCTCCGCAACAAAGAGACTCGTGGTCATCCAGCTGTAGCGCTCGTCTCCGGTTTCATATCGTGGCGTCGTACGGAAGTACTGGTCGTTCCAGTCGGTAGCGGAACCGGTTGCCGTGGCGTCTATGACCTTGTCGTTCAACTCGAGCAATCCGGTGTAATGGGTGTAGATGTAAGCGCCGTCGTCGGTGCATATCTGGCCTCGCACGTCAATCTGTCCCCACCCGTCGGCGCCCAAGACGATCCAGTCTCCGCCACCCGACAGAACGGTGCCCTTCAATCGCTCCCCGCTGACCCTGCCTTCGGCTATCTCCAAGAACATCCGACTCCCGAAGGTCACGGGTGGCTTCAATGTGCCGGAAACGTCAAATTCGTGGATGAGTTCCACGGACACCTCCTCGTCTCGCCAATGCGAGCGTACATGGCGGGTTCGTTTCCCCGGCAGGCATCAATTGATCGGCCGGGTGTGGCACGACAACACCTCAGCGACCCGAAACGGCCGGGCGTCCAGTCGTGATGTATATGCGTCATTGCTAACCGGTCGGTCAGCAGGGACCCATATACGGAATCACCAACTGCTCCAACCCTTGGCCATACCCGTCCGGTCAGACGTCGAGGAAGCGGCGGATGGCGAGCCAAGTGACCCGATTCGTCTGCACGCCGGACGACACCCGTTCCGGCCTCAGAGCGCCATCGAGTCGAGCTGGACGATTGGGGTTCGCTCCCCGAGCGAACGGCGCCGTGAGCGATCTGCGCCTCCGCGCGCCAGGCCGTCACGGCCCCACACCAGGCGACCGTCAGGGCGCTCAGCGACCACCTTGCGATTCGTCTCGGCATGGTCGCTTCATGTCTCAAATGCCACGGGTTCTTAACGCTGCATACAGCCGAGGCTTATAGGAGCCCTTTAGACTCTCCGTACAGCGAGACGGCCGGCGCCCTTTGCCCCCTCCCCCTTCCCCCCGAGGGCGGGGCGCCGGCCGAATCGCGTCGACACGGTAATCGGGCTATTCATCGCGGGTAAGTCGCCTCTCTCAGGCTGCGGTGCGACACCCTGGAGATCTCGGGGCGGGGCGGCCCAGTACGCCAACGGGCCTTCGCCCCTATGGACTGAAGGCGGACACAACTCTTTGCCCCTCGTGCCGCAAAGGGCACTGGCCCGAGGGGGCTAGGCGCGCAACGCCTCGGCGATCACCAACCCGGTCGGCCGCGAGTTGAGGTAGGGCTCAGGCGCGTGCACGCGGTGCCCGTTGTCGACGAGCAACTCTTCGACCCGGGGCCCGAACTTCTCGGTGAGCGAGGAGGCACACGCCTTGTCGTTGCGGGCGCGCACGTTGACCCAACGCTCGACCGGGCCGGGCCAGGCGCCCACGCCGTCGACCGGTGCTGGGTCCAGTGTGTCGAATACCATCGGCGCTGCCAGTGGGGAGCCGAGCGTGACGAGGGTGCGGACCGGCCATTCGGGGTGGTGGACCAGCGCGGTGTAGGCCACCACCGTCCCGAAGGAGTGCGCCACCAGCACCCGGGTGTCGTCGCCGACCACCAGCTCCAGTCGTTCGCGTAGTCGGTCGCGCAGATCGGGCTCGGTGAACATGACGGTGGCCATGTCGACGGTGCGCTCGAACGTGGCCTGGCTGGCTGCTTCGCCCAGAGCGGCCAGGATGTCGGCGTCCGCGAGGTCGTGCAGCGCCTCGGCGACGCCGGGCCGAGACTCGCTCAGCAGCTGCTCCTCCTCTGTTCCCGGGTGCCGGCGGAACAGGTCACCGTAGAAGCAGACGTCGAGGTCGTCGGCCTCCAGCTCGACCCCGTGGTGCCACAGCCCGTCTCGGACGGCGGGTAGCCACCGGGACTTCAGCTCGTTGGGGCCCCAGAGCTCGTTGAAGGCTCCGTGGACCAGCACGATGCGCGCCATAGGCGGACATCATCGCCGACCTGGCTCAGGCGGTGCCGTCCAGGACCTGGCGCAGCGCTGCTCCGGCGCGCCGACCTGCCTCTTCCGAGGGCAGCGCGTCGAGGGCGTCCGAGAACACCTCGACCCCGAAGGGGGCGCCGGTGCCGGTGGCCCGCAGGTCGGCCACGAGTGCCCGCAGGTCGAGCTCGCCTTGGCCGGGGAGCAGGCGCTCGTGCAACGTGGCGTGCAGCGGGTCGGCCTCGGGCATGGCCGGGGCGTCACACAGCTGCAGGCCGAGGATGCGGGCGCCCGGGATGGTGCGCAGGAGGCCGGTGCCGTCAGAGCCGCTGCGGAAGTAGTGCCAGGCGTCGACGGTGAGGCCGCCGTTGGGCTGGTCCGCCTGGCGCACGACGCGCCAGGCCGTGTCCAGGTCGGGGATCTTGGACCAGGGGAGGAACTCGAGGTGGACCAGGAGGCCGTGCTCGGCCGCCCGCTGGCACAGACCGGCGTAGGCCTCGGCCGCCTGTTCCAGCGACCAGTCGCCGCCGAAGACGTCGACGGCGTTGAGCGATCGGGCGCCGACGGCGTCGGCTACGGCGAACAGCTCGGCCTCGCCGAATCCGAAGATGCGGTTGGCGTCGAACTCGGGCGGGACGTGGACGTCGGCTGCGCCGGGCAGCCACCACCAGGCCGGATCGAGCTCGGCCACCGACAGGCCGTGGTCGGCCAGGATGAGGCGGATGTCCTCGTCGCGCAGCCCCTCGGCGCGGGCGTCCTCGTAGTCGCGACCCCACAGCGAGACGGCGTCGAAGCCGCCGGCGGTCGCGGCGGCCACCCGCTCGGCCAACGGGATCGCGGGCCGGAGCGTGCCCGAGCACAGCACGCTCGCCGCCGGCGTGCCGGTGTCGGTGTTCGGCCCGGCCATGGGGATGCTCAGGACCTCGGCGCGGGCTCGAGGGGCTCCACCGGCACGGTGATGGCCGGCGCCTCGACGCCACCGTCGACCTCGAAGACCTTGCCCGTCACCCAGGAGCTGGCGTCCGAGACCAGGTAGAGCACGGCGCAGGCGATGTCCTCGGGTTCGCCGGGGCGGCCCATCGGCGTCCCAGCCAAGAACTGGCTCCGGAGCGTGTCGTCGGTCAGCACGATGTCGAGCGAGCGGGTGGCGACGCCCCCGACGTCAATGGCGTTGAGGCGCACCCGCGGCGCCAGCTCGGGCGCCACGTTGCGGGTCATGCGGTCGAGCGCCGCCTTGACGGCACCGTAGGCGGCGAAGCTCGTCTGCGTCATGCTGGCCGAGCGCGACGAGATGTTGACGATGGCACCGTGGCCGGTGGTGTCCACCATGCGACGGGCCGCCAGTTTGGTCAGGGTGAAAGGCGCCGTGACGTTGAAGTGGAAGGCCCTCTCCAAGAACCGCTCGTTGGTGTCCATGGCGGCCCGTGGCATGGCACCGCCGGCGTTGTTGACGGCGATGTCCAACCGGCCGAATTCGCTCGACCGCGGCGTCCACCAGGTGCTCGAGCTGGCCCAGGTCAGTGACGTCCGTCGGCACGGCCAGCGCCCGCCGGCCCTGGGCCTCGACCAGGGCCGCCACCTCGTCGAGGTCGGAGGCCGTGCGCGCCGCCAGGACCACGTCGGCGCCGGCTTGGGCCAGTCCGACGGCGATGCCCCGGCCGATGCCGAGCCCGGCCCCGGTCACGACGGCCACCCGGTCGTCGAGGCGGAAGCGGTCGAGGATCACGACCGGGCGCGGTCGCGTCGCAACGATGCGGCGGCGCGGCCGGCCACCAGCGGCATCTCGAGGTAGGTGAGCAGGCCGGACGGAGCTGCGCACACGTAGGGCACCGCGTTGACGCAGTGCATGGCGGTGGCCACGATGCCACGGTTGCGCTCGAGCCCGCTCTCAATGGAGTCAGGGTGCAGCTTGCGGAACGACACCAGGCAGTCGGGGTCGCCGGTGATCTCGACCTCGAAGTGCTCGCCGTCGGGGCCGAAGCGCCAGGGCGGGTCGAGGTGCTCCTCGCCCATCAGCCAGTTGACCGCTGCGGTGACCACCGGCTCGCCGTCGACCAGGCCCTCCCACCGGAAGCGCTGTGCCGCCACCAGGCCCGGCTGGATCGCCCCGATCGGCGAGTCGATCGGGGCGGTGGCCACCGCCATCTCGTGGGTGGTGCGCAGTGTGGGGTCGAGGTCGAATCCGAGCTCGTCGGCCACCATGTGAACGGACTGGCGGAAGCCGGCCCCGAGGGCCTCGGCCATGATGCTCTGGCGCGACTCCTCGGGCGTCTTGCCGAACAGCATCCAGTCGCGGATCACGTCAGGAGCGCCGTACGTGCGGATGTCGGAGAACTCCTCGGCCCGCACGCGCGTGATGGAGTTCGACAGCGCCGAGACCATGAGCGGGAAGCGCTCGGTGATGCCGCCCGGGTGGATGCCGGTGCCATGCAGGGTGACGCCGGCGGCGCGGCACACGGCGTCGAGCCGGGCCCGCTCGTCGCTGGGCGGGTAGAACCAGCCGAGCGGCGTCACCAGGTTCTTGCCCGACTCGAGGATGCGGGTCACCACGTCCACGTCGGCGAAGATCGGGCTGTAGACGACGCAGTCGGCGTCGAGCGCCAGCAACGCCTCGACGTCGGTCGTGGCGGCGACGCCGACCGGGTCGAGCCCGACCAGCGTGCCGACGTCCTGGCCGTCCTTCTTCTCGGAGTGCACCCAGCACCCGGCCAGCTCGAGGTCGGGATGGGCCAGGACGCCCTCGATGGCGGCCCGGCCGACGTTGCCCGTCGCCCACTGGACAACCCGATACGTCATGTTCCACCCCCGCGTCGCGCTGAGTCGCCCACCCTAGGGGACGCGCTGCGTCGCGCCCGATGACGACGGCGACGAACTGGTACCAAATGAAAAACGGGACGCCGGCCAGTTCGGGGTGTATCCGGTTGGAGAGGGCTGGAACCACGATTGCGGCGACCAGGAGCACGAAGAGGGCCCAGGCGCGTCGGCGGGACCCGGTCCAGCCTGGCCGGCCTCCCGCGTCTCCGCACTCATGGCGGGCCAGTACAACACGGTCCCTCGAGGCGAGCAAGGACCCCGCCGGCGGCCCGGCGCGGTATCGTCCGATGGGCGAGGTGACGTGCCGCGAACCTCGCCACGGGTGACGCGATGACGGAGGCATAGCGTGACGAAGGCCGACGAGAACGGGAGGTCGCGAGGCGTGGGCCGGTTGGTGCTCTCCGGCGCGACCGCCGTCGACGCCGACGGCGCCCGTCCGCAGACGACGGTGGTCGTCGAGGGGCGGAGGATCGTCGCGGTGCGCACGGGCATGCCGGTCGAGGTCGGCCCGGACGACCGGGTGGTCGAGCTCCACGGGCGCACCGTCATGCCGGGCATGGTGAGCAGCCACTTCCACGCCACCTACAACGAGCTCGGTTCCAAACCGGCGCCCTTCGGGCTGGAGGAGCCGCCGGCCCTGCAGGCGGTGCGGGCGGCGCATCACCTGGAGCTGCTCTTGCGTTGCGGCTTCACGGGCGCGGTGAGCGCCGGCGCCCCCTTCGCCATCGACGCCTCCATGAAGGCGGCCATCGGTGAGGGCCTCTTTCCCGGCCCGCGCCTGATGGCGGGCAGCCGCGATGTGAGCACCACCGGGCACGCCGGCGACAAGAGCTTCGTCTGGTACTGGGACGTGGGCGCTCGCGGC
Source organism: uncultured Acidimicrobiaceae bacterium (assembly GCA_963807775.1). GTDB lineage: Bacteria > Actinomycetota > Acidimicrobiia > Acidimicrobiales > RAAP-2 > Bog-473. Next base: position 425,341 of record CAWECY010000004.1, read on the forward strand.
GCCGTCCACCGTTCCGACGGGCCGGCCGAGTTCCGGCGGGCGGTGCGCGAAGAGATCAAACAGGGCGCGGAGATCATCAAGATGTTCGTGACCGGTGGCCACGGCACCGTGGCGCCGAGCGAGCAGACCGAGATGACGCCCGAGGAGATCACGGCCGGCATTGAGGCGGCGCACCAACGGGGCGCGCTGGTGCGGGGGCACATCGCCAATCGCCAGGCCCTGCACATGGCGCTCGATGCCGGGATCGACGTCGTCGACCACGGCGACGGCTTGGACGAGGCGGCGATCGAGCGCATGGTGGCGGCCGGTACCTTCCTGGTGCCGAGCCAGCTCTTCCCGGCCCGCTTCGCCGAGATGATGGGCGGCAGCGCCGGCGGCCTCGGCTTCACTGCGGCGATGGCCGAGGACATCGAGCGGGCGCTGGCCATCCTGCCGGTGGCCAACGCGGCCGGGGTGAGGCTGCTGATCGGCGACGACTACGGGGCGATCAGCCTGCCCCACGGCCGCTACGCCGACGAGCTCGAGTTCTACGTGAAGGAGGCGGGGATTCCCGCCCTCGACGTGCTGCGCTGGGCCACCGTGCACGGCTTCGAGCTCATGGGCCGCGGGCACGAACTCGGCTTGGTGCGTGAGGGCTACCTGGCCGACTTGCTGGTCGTCGACGGCGACCCGCTGGGCGACATCGGGCTGCTGCAGGACCAGGCTCGGCTGTTGGCCATCATGAAGGGCGGCGCGCTGGTCAAGGACGAGTTGCACCGCGTGCAGGGCGTCTGACGGCGGTACCCTCCCGGGATGATCATCATCGCCGGCTCACTGAGTTTCGACCCATCCGACCGCGAGGACGTGCTCGCCAGCCTGAGCGAGGTGACCGAGGCCAGCCGCCGCGACGGCGGCTGCGTGGAGTACTTCTGGTCCGAGGACGTCGAGTCTCCCAACACGTTCCGTTTCTTCGAGGTGTGGGAGTCCCAGGAACGTCTCGATGCCCACCTGGCGCAGCCGCACGAGGCGGCGTTCGGAACGCGCAACCTGTCACGGATCACCGGCGCGACGGCGAGCACGTTCGAGGCGAGGCCGGTGCCGACCCCGTCATTTTGACCGGGGCCGCCTGTTGGAGCGCGGCTTCGTGAGCAGGATTGCGGCCCGCGCCGCGCATCTGGCCGGCCGGGCCGTCGATGCGCTGCCGCCCAACCCGCGCCGAAAGGTCCGGAGCGCCCTCGGCCGTCCCGGGCCCAAGGAGGTCACGCTGGCCGAGCTCGACGGCGAGCTGGCCCGGGCCACCGAGCTCATGGCCACCAATCCGGACGACGCCCACGCGCTGTTGGGCTCACTGGTGCTGGCCATGCCGGCAGCACCGCCCAACGACCCGTTCTCGGACGCCTACCGGGAATGGACGTGGGACCTCTACCGCCGCATCTCGGGACGGGACGCCTACGACACGGCGCACGAATCCTCGCCGTTCGACCTGACCGCCGCGCTGGCCCGGCCGTTCCCGTACCAGAGCGGGTCGCTGGCCATGGTGGGGCGTGATCTGGTGGCCCGGGGCCACCTGCTCGACTGCCTGGCTCAGGTGGAGCCGTTGAGCACGGACGGCGTGTGCCGGGTGGTGGAGTTCGGCGCCGGCTGGGGCAACCTGACCCGCGACATGGTGGCGACGGGACTCGACGTGACGGCGGTGGAGCTCGACGACAAGTTCTGCCGGCTGATCGCGGAGCAGTGCGCCGGCGGACCCGGCACGCTCAACGTGGTGCAGGGCGACATGCTCGGCTTCACGCCGGAGCGCCCCTTCGACGCCGCGGTGTTCTTCGAGAGCTTCCACCATTGTTCCGACCACCTGCTCATGTTGCGCCGGCTCCACGACATGGTGCGCCCCGGCGGCGCCGTCCTCTTCGCGGCCGAGCCGGTGCAGCGCCTGGACTACCCGTGGGGGCCGCGGCTCGACGGGCTGTCGGTGTGGTCGAGCCGGACGCACGGCTGGCTCGAGCTCGGCTTCGACATCCGGTATTTCGACCGGGCGCTGGCCCGGACCGGATGGTCGGGCGAGCGGCGCCGGCTCGGGCATGGGTTGGGCGAGGCGGACGTGATCGTGGCCCGGGCCGGCTGATCAGGCTGACCGGGATGCGGTGCCGTCGAGGTGTCGCGACCGCATAGAGGAAAGGTCCCGGCTCCGCCACGGACATGCCGCGTCGCGGGCCGAGCGTTCGGCACCTGCCCGTGTCGAGGTACTGCCCTGGGATGCGCCCCACGAAGGTAGAACCGTCATCCCTCGCTCGAGGTATGGAAGCCTCGTTGATGGGAGCGTCTGAGGACTGAAAAGGAGAGCACGATGAGTGATGATGTTGCGATATCGAGGCCAGTCAAAAGTGTCCGACACATACGTCAAGCCATCAGCATTCGCGGCTTGCGAGCCCAGATGGAGAGGGCTGACGGAGTCAATGCCAAGATTGCCGTCTTTCTGACCAACATCGTTGGATCGATGTGGTGCGCGTATGTGTTTGCGGTCATCGCCTTGATCGGATTACGACCGGCATTGAAACCGGGTGGTGAGGGGATCATCGCTTGGATTGCGCAGACGTTCCTCCAATTGGTGCTGCTGTCGGTCATCATGGTGGGCCAGAATGTGCAGAGTGTCGCCAGTGATCTCCGATCGCAACATACCTACGATGACACCCTGCAGATCCTCGATCGGCTCGACATCCACACCGACGGCGGGATAAAGGATCTGGCTGATCGAATCGCCGATTTGGAAACCGCTCTTCGGCAGCAAGGCGCATAGTTGCTGGGCGAAGCCGGGCCGGTGCCCCTGCCTGCCGGCCTGACCCTATCCAACCGGAGCCCGGTTCGTAGCGGTCCAACTCCGAACGGTCGACTGTTCAGGTGTGGTGGAACGGGCTCTCTTCGCCCACCCTTTTGCGGCAGATCCGTCGAACGGCGACCTCTTTGCGAGAGATCCGGTCGAAGACGTCCGCCGCGGCGCGGTTCGCACCGTCGATGACCGCGGCCGGATAACCATATTCCACGCTGTGAACCTCGAACTCATCTCGGTCGTCGATCTCGACGCGGCCATCGAGGAAGCGGATCACGTCGAGATCGAGATCAACGTTCATGACGCGGTCTTGCTCCCACTCCGACGGCGTGCAGATGTCAACGTAGAGCTCCACCTCGGGGTGTCCGAGCCACCAAGCGCATGCCCACCACAACTCCCGCGGAATCAGAAACACGGCATCTTGCTCGGTCGAGAAAGAGCCAGTGTCTCCGAGCAAAAATGCGGCGCTCGGCCTCACCCCACAGCCAGGATCCATCATGGTCTTCTCCGAGGAAACGAACCGGCCCTCGCTTGTGCGCGTTCCCACCCCACTTCTCGGACAGGAACTCCACCTTCTCAGTGTCGCATCACCGGATGGATTCTCGATACCCGGCGGGGTCCGGCCGGTGCCCGTCGGAGCCTCTGCCTGACGTGCTCGCTCGCCACGAGCCCCATGAGGAGGGTGCCCGGTCGCCAGGTGGCGGGCGAAGGTCACGCTCCAACCAGTGGATGCGGCCCCAGTGGGTCCGGGTCAGGCGGGGCGGCTAGACCATAGCGTTATGGCCGAACAATCTCCCCAGGTCATTTCGCTGTCGCTCGCCAGTCCGGAAGAGATGTTCGTGCTGGCGCCAGCGGACCTGTTCTCTGAGTACCGCAATTTCATGACGGGGCTGGAGTACAGCATCAGCATGTTACGAAGCCGTCCCTCAGGGCGATCAGTCCGGATCGAACTGGCTCTACCCGAGGACCAGATCTCACAGGGAATGGACCAGCGGATTCGGCGCACCCTGGGTCGCTATTGCGATCACCGGATCGCCTACAACCAACGTGAACGTCGAGCCATCCGACTCGACGGCGTGTTCTCGCTGTGGATCGGGCTCCCACTTGTCGTTCTGGGGTTCGTCCTCGTCATCATCAAGTCGAGCATCGTGGGCGCCGATGCGAATGCCAACCTCGTCCTTGACTCTGGAGGGTGGGTGTTGGTATGGGTGGGTCTGTGGTTCCCTCTCGACACGCTTCTGTTCACGCCGCTGTCGTATGGAAGAGAGAACAGGGTGCTCAAACGACTGCGAACAGCTGACGTCGTCGTCGAACCGCAACCCACGACAAAACGCTGATCCGGCTGACCTGAAGGATGAGCCATGAACGTCCTCGGCCGGCCACGTTGGCGGAGCTATCGGAGATCGAGGAGGTAGTGGTCGCCGCGTACAACGTGTACCTACCCCGGATGGACAAACCGCCCGCGCCCATGGAGCGCGACTATGCAGAGGCGATCGAAAACGGGCAGATCTGGGTCATCGGGAATCCCGTCGAAGCCCTGATCACACTTATCGCCGGGTCTGAATCGGTGCTCCTGATCGAGAACGTCGCAGTGCATCCGTCGCTTCAAGGGTCAGGACTCGGACGACGACTCATGGAATTTGCCGAGATCGAGGCCGCTGCCCGTGGCCTCACCCGACTCGTTCTCTATACGAACGAGGTGATGACCGAGAATCCTTCACTGTACGAACACCTCGGATTTTCGGAAGTAGATCGACGGACGGAAGACGGGTATCGGCGGATCTACATGGAAAAGCATGTCTGAACCTTGGCCGGCGGCTGCCCGGCAACCCCCCACGATGGTGTAACCGGGTGAAGCCCGGACCGTCTAGTAACCAAACCCGGCAAAGGAGGCTTGGCGTGAGCGACCGACTTGACTCAGCCCATATCTCGACGGGTCTGAATCTCTCACGGCCAAAGCCGAAGCGGTCGAACTGATGGGCAACGTCATAGGTGGCCACGACGTTGGTCTTGAAGTTGATCGGTTCTCCATGGCGCCACAGATGAATCCTGAAGTCATGGCCTTCGGCGTCACCGCACCACCCGTTCTGCGAACTCGGCGATATGTCGGCCGCCCGCCCTCCTACAGTGATCGCCTTGAGTTCGTCCGGGTCATGGCCGCGAACCACGACCGTCTACACCCGTCAGGTCAGACCATCAGCACCGATGCCCTATTCGGTGACGAGCACGCGTTCGACGAGTGGGTCGACCAGCTCGAGCTGCTCCGCACTCTGGACCAGAATTACGAATTTTGGTGGTTCCTCAATGACGACATGGTCGGTCAGACGTCGCTGTCGAGCATCGTCCGGGGACAAGCTCAAATCGCACTTCTGGCGGGATGGGTCGCCGAGTCGCAATCGGAGCAGAACACTGGCAGCGAGTTCGTTGTGGCTACCCTGCAGTTTGCCTTCGAGGAGCTCGATCTCCACCGAGTCGAGGCCCTGGTACTCCTCGACAACGATCCCGTGAATCACCTGCTGAGCAAGCTCGCATTCCGCGACGAAGGAATCCTGAGTCCGCTCTGCGGGTCAACGGTGAGTGGCGGGACCACAGGCGTTACGTGTTCAACGCCGAACGATGGCGGGAACGGCGTCGCGAGTTGCTCGGTGCTTGAACGGCGGCGGCCTGACAAGTTGTGAACGGCTGTCGCCGGTCCGGGAACCCTGTCACTGACTTTAGAGGGTTCGGCAGTTGTCACCGGTCCTTCGAGTCCAGGCCCTTGGTGTGGCAACCGGTTTGGGACTGTCTGAATCCTGGAGTGCCCGAAACGCCGGGTAGGACCGCCGATCAGGCCCCGAGCGTCGGCAGACGGCGGCGCACCGGACCGCCGTAGCCGTCCCAACCGAGCACGATCGGAGAAGCCTTCAACCGGGCGTCACTTCTACAGTTGGCGGATGACCTCGGGCAACCTCGTCGGCACCCGGGAGCTGAGCTGAGCCACCGCGACGAGGGCAGACGGGGACGGGAGTCGCACAGGCGCCACCGTGAGGACCTGAGACGAAATGGGTCACCGTTGTCGACGCGTACTCGTTGACATCCAAGACCATGAGAAGGAGGCGAGCTTCATGAAGACGATGACCTGCAAACAAATGGGTGGACCGTGTGATTTCCCGCACCACGGAGCCAACGCCAATGACGTCATCAAGGCGCAGGACAGCCATCTGAAGGAAATGGTCGCGGGTGGTGATGATGCGCATCAGGGTGCCTTGAAAGACATGAAGGGTCGGTGGAAGAACCCCATTTCTGGCATGGGGTGGTACCGGCAGACCAAGCGCGAGTTTGCCGCTCTCCCCGAGGATTGACCGCTCAGCTCTTCAAGTGCGTTGGTGAACGGCGGGGACCGTGTTGGAAGTCAGCGACGACGACCTCTTGGATCGTCATGACCAACGAGATTCGGCGAGACGGGAGCCGCACCACGCCGGCTCGGCCCTGCCAAAGCTCACCGTCGCGGCCTCCAGGTACGGGCAGACCCTTGAGGAGTAGCGTTCTCGGGCACGGAAAGTGATGGAGGTGTTCAATGCCAGGTTTCATCCAGATCATGGAGTTCGAGACGTCACGCATCGACGAGCTGGAGGCGTTGATGAAGACATTCCAGAAGGAGCGCGGTGACGCTCTTCTTGCCACCAAGGCCACCATCACGGAGGATCGAGCCCGGCCGGGCCATTACTTGGTCATCGTCGAATTCGACTCCTACGAGGAGGCGATGAAGAACTCCAACGATCCCGTTACGAGCGAGTACGCCGAGAAGGTGACCGTTCTGCTGGACGGTCCCCAGATCTTCCATGACCTCAATGTGCGCTCCGTGATTCACAATCGCGAATAACTGACTGTCCGGTTCTGCCCTGGGTACCGGACAGATCGGGCTCCCTTCCGACATCGGGTGGCTGCGGCGCCGAAGGGCCGTCGGGATAGCGGGAAGGGTCCGCGCTCAGGCGGTTGCGATCTCCCGTACCAATTGGACGGTCATTCCAGCGACTGATTCGGCCAGGGCAGGCCCATGTTGTTGCGCTTCGGTACTTCGCCGGCCGCCATGATCCGTTCGGCCAGCGGTCGCATCGCCTCCGCCAGGTCGACTGCCTCGGCGCCGAGGGTGGCCGCGACGGGTGCCGCCAATCGGTCGGTTGCGGCCTCGATGGCCTCGCGGGCCTCGGTGCCTGCCGCAGTGGGACGCTCCTCCTCGTCCAGCCATCCCCGCGTTCGAAGATGCGCCACCGCCGTTCGCCACTCCTCGTCGGACCACCCGCGGTTGGAGCGAAGGCTCTCCCGTTCGGAGCGCCCGGTCGCCGCTTGCATCACGAGCGACTCGCACGGGCCGACCTCGTTGGCCACGAGGCACGCGACGTGGCCGTCGCCGCGATGCTCACGTACCGTACCGAGCGCCTGCCAGAGCTGCAGGTGGGGTGGGCCCGGATCGGGCAGCGCGGCGTTCGCCGCTCCCAGCGGTCGGCCCGTGAAGTCAGCTGCCTGGACGGCGGCCACGGCCAGTGACGCGGCACGCCGAACCTCGGGCCCCTCGATCGCCTCTCCCAGCAGCCGGCCCAGCGCGGCGTCCATGGCGGACAATCGGGCGTCGAGCAGCCGCCGGGGTTCGGCGTGGGCCCACGCGTCAGGGATGGCGCGCCCGACGCGTTGAGGGTGAAAGCCGTAGAAGATCGACGTCACCACGGCCGCCGGCACCGCGCCGAGTGGCGCGGCACGGCAGCCGAAGTAGCTCATCCAGCCGCCCGTGAGGCCGAGCGCGTCCGTGGCGGCACGTGTCTCCGGGGCGAAGAAGAGCACAGCGTGGATGGGCTCGCCGTACTGCCAGACGAGACCGCGCCGCCTGCTCCTCCTGCTCTCCCACGTCGCCCTCCTTCCAGGGTGGCCTCGGAGCGGCCATTTCTCAGCGTACGTTTCTCGCATCGGGTGTCACACCCTGCCGGGTCACTGAGCGAGACCGGCTGCTCCGTGCCAGCGCCGCAGGGCGATCCCGGACCAGACCACCTCGACCACCCCGAACGGCCACGCCCCGGAGAGAAATCCGTAGGCGCTCGAGAGTAGGCACCCGAGAGCGAAGAGAAGGATGAACTGTCTGCCTTTCCTCTCCATGGCGTACATGGCCATCATGAAGGAAACGGCGCAGACGCCGTAAATGGTGATCCCGACGCTGGACATCCACCCATTCAAGCGGACCCGGGGGGCGACCCACGACGGGGCGAGAGCCGACACCCACTGGACCATCGACCGGCAGAGCCAGCTGGGCGAGGCTTGCCCGCCGCATGGCGCGGCCTTACGGTGGTGACGTGCAGGCGCCGCCCATCGAAGGAGTGTCCCACTTCCAGTTGAAGGTGTCCGACCTCGACGGCAGCGTCGCCTGGTACAAGCGCGCCCTCGGCCTCACCGAACTGCGCGGCGAGCCTGGGCGTTACGTCGCCCTCCAGTCCGCGACGGCGCCGCTCCGGGTGGTGCTGTCGGCCGGAGGTCACGCCGGCGCCCCGGGTGCGTTGGACCACATCGCCTTCGCCATCTCCGATCTTGGCGCGCTCACCGAGTGGTGCGAGCACCTGACCGCGATCGGCATCGCGCACGAGGGGATCAAGCCGAACATCGCCGGCCATTCGGTCGACCTGTTCGACCCCGACGGCAACAACATCGAGCTGGTCAGCGAGCGTTAGCGGCCGGTCAGCGCTTCCGGGCGAGCCATCGTTCCCGCCCCGGGCGGGCGTCGGCCGTGCCAGAGTGGCCCGGTGCCGTCGCAGTCGGACCGGGATGTCGACCAGGTCGACGAAGAGGTCTTGACCGCGGCACGAGCGCTCGTGTCCTCCCGCTTCGCCGCCGGCGCCAGCGCCATCCTGGCCGAAAGTGCACTGGGTCAGGGGAGATCACCGAAGTCCGACCTGGACCTGGTGGTGATCGAGGAAGGCGCCGAGGGCCGGTGGGAAGGGATCCACGGGGGGCGCTGGCCGGTCGAGATGTTCGTCAGCGACCTCCAGGGCTGGCAACGCTGCGTGGCCAAGGAGGTCGACGACCGTCGACCGCTCGTGTTGCAGATCACTGCGACCGGTGTGCCCTTGACGACCGACGGCACGACCGGAGACGTGCAGCTCCATGCGCAACAGCTCCTCACCCAGGGCCCGAGTCCACTCAGTCCGACCGAGCTGTCACTCCAGCGCCGACTGCTGACCGATCTTCTCGATGACGTCGAGGACGTGCGGCCCGGGCCCGAGCGGGATTACCTGATTGAGGCCACCTTCCGGCAAGCGGCCGAGTTGTGGCTGATGCACAACCGCCAGTGGCTGGGCTGGGGCAAGTGGTTGGCCCGGGCGCTCAACGAAAAGGCTCCCGAGCTGACCACCGAATTGGCGCTGGCCGTGCAGGCGGCGCACCGGGGTGACGTTTCCCCTCTGCTTGCGGTGGCTCGACTCGTCCTCGACGACGCGGGAGGACCGGTCCGATCGGACTGGGTGGATCCACTGCCGCCCTGAGCAGTGACCCCAGGCCGCGCAGAATGGTTACGCGAGGCTGAGGATGCCGTACGTGTTGCAGAGGCCCAACGCCTCGATCAACACGAACGCGAAGACCACGGTGAGGACGACCGGCGTCTTCCATCGTCGGCCTCCCGACCTCACCACCGGCGGCATGTACCAGAGCGGGAGCGGCGCGGCGAAGCGGGAAAGGTGGAGGCCGATCGGTACCGCGTCGTCGGGGAGCGGTGCCTCGGGGTCGGCCGCCAGCGCCAGTTCGGTCAGCTCCTCGTCGGTGATCCCGAGGTCGAGGTCTGATGGGCAGCCGTCCACGTCGACCAACCTACCGTGCTCGGCAGGCACAGGTGTCCCGGCACCCCCGCCGACGGGTCCTACACCCGCTCCTGCTGCGGCATGGACTGGTGCGCCGGCACCGGGTAGATCGGCATCGACGACGCCACGTTGTAGATCTGGGCGTTCGTGCAACCCTTGGCCAGAATGTTCGCTATCTGGTCGTCGGCCGTGCTGGGCAGAACCGGCACCGATGTGTTCTCCGCGCCCATGTGCAGCGCCGAGGTGAGGTCACCCGACACCTTCCGCCGCCAGGCCGAAATGTTGGGTGCCGTCACCCCGAAGCGCTCCTCCAAGAAGCGCAGCTGCGACGTGTGGTCGAACACCTGCGAGGCCACGTGCCCGCCCCGGCTGAAGGGCGACACCACCAGCATGGGCACCCGGAAGCCCATGCCCACCGGCCCGCGGATGCCCATGGCGTCGGACGGCAGCACGCCCTGGGTCAGGTACTCGCCCGTCGTCCCCGCCGGCGGCACCGGCGGCGGCACGTGGTCGAAGAAGCCGTCGTTCTCGTCGTACATGTGGAAGAGGACAGTCTTGGACCACACCTCGGGGTTGGACGCCAGCGTGGCCAGCAGCTGGCTCGTGTACCACTCGCCCAGCGCAGAGGGTGACGACGGGTGTTCGTCGTAGCCGGGGGGCGGCATCATCCAGCTCACGGCCGGCAATTGCCCCGAGGCCACGTCGCTGACGAAGTCGGCTGGATACTGAGGCAAGAACGCCTTCTGGTACAGCGCCGAGCTCGGGTTCTTGTACTGCGAGAAGTAGGGGAGGATGGCGTCGGTCGCCAGCAGACCGTGCTGTTCGACGAAGGCCGGCGAGCCCAGCGTGCCGCCGGCGTTGTACACCTTCCAACTCACCCCGGCATCCTCGAGCACCTCGGGCATGGTGTCCCAACTCACGCTGTACACCGCGTCGGGCGAGGAGTTCGTGATGAGCACGGGCCCGCCGGCGTGCCCCGCCGGGTCGACGGTGCCCGACACCGACATCAGCCGGTTCGGATGCGTCGGCCCGAGCACCGAGCAGTGGTAGTTGTCGCACAGCGTGAAGGCGTCGGCCAGCGCGTAATAGAAGGGAAGGTCCTGACGCTCGTAGTAGCCCATGGTCAGGACCCCGTGCTCGGGCCCCTCGAACTCCGGCCGCACGTGCGTGCTCACGAAGGCGTCGTTGGTCCCGTTGCCCCGGCTCAGGTGCTCGCCCTCCCAGCTGTGGTCGAGGTCGTCCGTGCAGGTGCCGATGGCCAGCGACGAGTCGAGATGGAACGGCAGCAGCGTGCGGTCCCGGCCGCCCGGCCACGCCTGCGCGAACACACCGAGGTCGCCGCTCGGGTGGTCGTCGAACCCGCGCACGTCCGCCGCGCACGCCGTAGTAGTGGTCGAAGGACCGGTTCTCCTGCATGACGAAGACGACGTGCTCGATCGCCCCGAGGTCCGAGCCCGCCGGTTTGGTCCTGGCCGCCGCCCGCGCGATGGCCGCCCCGGCCCTGGCGGTGTCACCTCGGCTGGCCGCCGCCAGCACCGCCGCGCCGCCGGTCGCCAGCGCGGCGCCCAACAGCGTGCGGCGGTCGAAGCGCGGCGCCTCCGGTGTCATGCCACCGGAGCGATCAGCTCGGGATCGTTGGTGCGCACGTTGCCGACACGCGGCCCGACCGGATAATGCGTGACGGTGCCGGCTGGAAGCGGTTTGAGCAGCGCGCGCAGCTCCTCGGTGTCCACGTTGCCGGGGTCGAGCCACAGGTCGAACGTCGAGGGGTCGAGCAGCACCGGCATGCGGTCGTGGATGCCCTCCATGTCGGAACCGGCCGTCGTCGTGATCACGGCGCAGCTGCGGATGGGCGGCGCGTCCTCGGGCAGGTTCTTGTCACGCCAGCGCTCGGCCAGGCCGGCGAAGGCCATGGGCGCGCCGTCGGCCCGGGCGAAGAAGTACGGCACCTTGGCGCCGCTCTTGGTCTTGCGCCACTCGTAGAAGCCGTCGGCGGGGACGATGATGCGCCGCTTCTCGAAGGCCTCGCGGAAGGAGGGCTTGGTCAACACGGTCTCGCGTCGCGCGTTGATGAGGCGGCTGGCCGACTTGGTGTCCTTGGACCACCAGGGGATGAGGCCCCAGCGAAAGGTCGTGAGGACCCGCTCAGGCGGGCCGCCGTCCTTGGGCGGTCGGTCCCGCACGCCGAGGACCTCGTCGGTCGGGGCCACGTTCCAGCTCGGTGCGTGCTCGGCGTCTTGGCCCTCGGCCAGGGAGGCGCCGAAGTAGCGGGCGATCCGGGCCGGTTCGGTGTAGAGAGCAAAGCGTCCGCACATAGCGGCTGCATTCTGACGCATCCATGGCGAACGTGATCCACCATGCACGTTTCCTGGAGTTTTGCGGTGCAGTGAGGGCATCTATCGACGAATCCGCTCCGCTGATTGGCGGGGCCATGCGTACGCCCGGGCCACCAAGGCGTACCCGCGACTATGGCTCGCCGATGCCGTATGCGGGGCCAAGATCAGGCGAAACCGACTGGAGGATCCGGCCCTCGGACCTAGGACGATTGGCCGGCCGAACGCGGGCAGGGTGCGAATCCTGTAACAGAGCACCCACAAAATCAGGTCGACGATTTGGCCCCGCGACTCGATTGGAGGTACTGCACCGCCTCCATCGCCAGGAAGGCACGGAGGAGTCAGTACGGGAGGTCACCGGACGAGCAGTTCCGAAATTCGGATCTGGCTGAACCTTAAGTGCACTGCACGGCCAGTTGGCTAACGTTCTCAGGAGTCGGTTGGGATGCCCTTTGCTCTTGCCGGCCAGAACGAAGGGAAATCCCTCTAGGAGCGGCCAATGGTTCTTGACCTAATCCTCATCGGATTGGTAGTCACCCTAGAACCAATCCCTCTGACCGCTTTCATTCTCATCCTCGCATCGACGAACGGGACCAGGAAGGGAGCAGCCTTTATCTTCGGCTGGCTACTGTCGCTTGCCGTTGTCGTGGCCGTCACGATCCTGGTGACCGGCAACAATCCCCCGAAGTCCAATACGGCCCCGTCGCTGGCAGCGCTTGCTGCGAAGATCGCCATCGGCGTGGTTCTGTTGGTGATTGCGCTGCGCCAATGGCGCAAGATAGGAAAGCCAAAGCCGCCGAAGAAGACCCCAAAATGGCAGACCGGCATCGACAACATGTCGCCGTGGTACGCGATGGGTCTTGCCCCCTTAACTCAGCCTTGGGGTGTGGTGGCGGCCGGTGTGGCCACGATCACGGGAGCAAAACTTGCGTCCTGGCAGGATTATGTGGCGATCGTTGGCTTTTGCCTCATCGCGACAGGTGTCTACATCGTGATGGAGCTCTACGTCGGGTTCCGGCCCGACCAAGGCCAAGCACTTCTCACCCGTCTCCGAAACTGGCTGGACACCCATACCGATCAGGTGATCATCATCGTGTCGTTGGTGCTCGGGCTCTGGCTCGTCGGGAAGAGCGTTTACCTGTTGGTGACGTAGTGACATTGGATTTTCGGACACCAGATGAGGAGCCGTCGTAGCGTTACGTCTCTAGGCACCATTCCGAAGCTGGCAGTGCGCTTGTTACCGTTAGCGCGTCAACGCCTCGTTCTCTGGCGATCGAGATCCTCGTGAGCATGTTCAGGACGAGCGGATCAAATGGAGATTCGACGACAACCCACGTGTGGCTCGTGCCGCTGTGCGGATGACTCCGGAATTGCGTAAGTCCCGGTTCCCGGCCTAGTCGGCATTTTCGGGCGCCCTCGGCCTGCCCTCCGGGACTTGCGTCTTTTTCGCAGATCAGTACTGGGGACGCCACTTGTGTACTCCCGGCTCCAGTTTCGTTCTAGGGCCCTGAACTGGTTTTTTGATCTCCTGAGCAGACCGCACAGGGTGTCGATAACCTACGAACATATGTTCGCTTCCCAAGCCGGTGACCCGTCGTCTCCCCGTTCCCGGGAGCTCCCCGCCGGCCTGGCCGACCGGGTCCGGCCCACCACGCCGGTGGCCGGGCGGACGCTGCCGGTGCCCCGGCCGCTGGCCCCGCTCTTCCCCGGCGGCTCCCTGCGCCGCGGCATGACTGTCACCGTGGCGGGCCAGCCCGGCCACGGCGCCACCACCCTGTCGCTGGCCCTCATGGCGGCGGCGTCGGCGTCGGGGAGCTGGTGCGCCGCCGTCGGCCTGCCCGATCCCGGAGTGGTGGCGGCCGCGGGCCTCGGCCTCGACCTGCGTCGTGTCGTCTTCGTGCCTCATCCGGGCGGCGACTGGGCCGAGGCGGTCGGCGACCTTCTCGCCGGTGTGGACGCTGTGCTGGTGCGCCCCCCTGGTCGGGCCCGCCTGACGGCGGCGCGCCATCTGACCGCCCGCGCCCGCGACCGCCAGGCCGCGCTCGTCGTGCTGCTCGAGGGTGCCGCGACCTGGCCGGTCGGCGGTGACCTGGCGCTGACGGTGGGAGCGATGGAGTGGGAGGGCGTGGGCTGCGGCCACGGCCACCTGCGCGGCCGCCGGGCCGAGGTGCGCGTCAGCGGGCGCCGCGCCGCCGGCCGCATTGCCGAGTGCTCGTTGTGGCTCCCCGCCGGCTCGGGCGAGGTGGCAGGGGTGGAAACAACGGAAGCAGTGGACGGGCCGCGCCCAGCCGGCCCCGGCGACGGGCCGGAGGCGGCCTGAGCGGCGTGGAGGAGAAGAGGACGTGGAACGGTTGGTCGTCATCTGGTGCCCCGGACTCCTCGAGGAGGGGGCTCGGGGGGAGGAAGCCCGGCGCTTCGCCCGGGTCGTGGCCAACGCGAGCGAGCTCTGCCCGTGGGTGCACCCGGTCCGGCTCGGGGTGTGCGCCCTGCCGGCACGCGGGCCGGCCCGCTTCTTCGGCGGGGAGGAGGCGGTCGTGTCCCGCCTGGCGGCCGTGGTGGGCGAGGCAGCCACCGTCGGGGTGGCCGACGGGCTCTTTGCCGCCGTCCTCGCCGCGCGCGCCGAGCTGATCGTCCCGCCCGGTGGAACGGCGGACTTCCTGGCGCCGTGGTCGGTGGCCACCCTGGCCCGGCCCGACCTGGCCGTCACCCTGCAGCGGCTGGGGGTGACCACCCTGGGGCAGTTCGCCGCGCTGCCGGCGGCCAGCGTGTCGGACCGCTTCGGCGCGGACGCGGCGGTCTGCCACGCCGTGGCGCGCGGTGAGAGCGGTGAACTGGCCGGTCTGCGCGACCGCGGCATCGAGCGCCGGCTGCGGGTGGCCCGGGGCGAGGACCCCGACCGCGGGGACACGCCGCCACCGCCCACCCAGCCCGGCTTCTTCGGCGGCACGTCGGAAGCCGACCTGCGGGCGGCCCGCTCCTTCGTCAAGGTGCAGGAGCGTCTCGGCATCGACGCCGTGCTGATGGGGCGGGTCCAGGGAGGGCGGGACCCGGCCACCCAGTCGGTGCTGGTGCCGTGGGGCAGCCCGGAGGCCGACGCCGGCCCGCCCGGCGCGCCGTGGCCGGGACAACTGCCGCCGCCGGCACCGACCGACGTCCTGCGCGCCCCGCCCCGGGCCGAGCTGGTCGACGCCGAGGGGAACGCCATGGTGGTGAGCGGGCGCGGGCTGCTGGTGGCGCCGATCGACCGGCTGTCGGTCGGCGGCGGGCCCTGGGAGCAGGTGGTGGGGTGGGCCGGTCCCTGGCCCGTCACCGAGCGCTGGTGGTCGGTGCGCCGGCGCCGCGCCCGCCTGCAGGTCGTCACCGCGGACGGCGTGGCCCGCCTGCTGTGCACCGAGCGCGGGCAGTGGTGGGTGGAAGCCCTCTATGACTGACCTTTCGCATGGCTGAGCCCTACGCCGAGTTGCACGCGCACTCGGGGTTCAGCTTCCTCGACGGCAGCAGCGATCCCGAAGAACTGGTGGCCGAGGCGTACCGGCTCGGGCTCGAAGCCCTGGCGCTCACCGACCATCACGGCTTCTACGGCGTGGTGCGCTTCGCCGAGGCGGCGCGGGCGTGCGGCCTGGCGACGGCCTTCGGCACCGAGGTGACGCTGGCGCCGGCCAGCCCGCGCACGGGCGAGCCCGACCCGACCGGCGCCCACCTCGTCGTCTTGGCCCGCGACCCCGACGGCTACGCGCGTCTCTCGACCGTGCTGGCCGACGCGCATCTCGCCGGTGGGGAGAAGGGCAAGCCCGTCTTCACCCTCGACGCCCTGGCCCGCGCCGCCGGTGGTCGCTGGCTGGTGCTCAGTGGCTGCCGGAAGGGTGCGGTCCCCGCCGCGCTGATGGAAGCCGGGCCCAGCGCGGCCTCCCGCCAGGTGGGCACGCTGGTCGACGCGTTCGGGCGCGCCAACGTGGCGCTCGAGCTGTGGGACCACGGGGACCCGATCGACACGGCGCGCAACGACGCGCTGGCGCGCCTGGCCGTCGAGTGGGGGGTGGACGCCATTGCCACCAACAACGTGCACTACGCCACGCCGGCCGGGTTCCGCCTGGCCACCACGCTCGCCGCGGTGCGGGCGCGCCGGCCCCTGGCCGAGCTGGAGGGGTGGTTGCCGCCGGCGCCGGTGGCCTGCCTGCGTTCGGCGGCCGAGCAGTCGCGGCGCTTCGCCCGCTGGCCGGGCGTGGTCGAGCGGGCGGCCGAGCTCGGGCGCGCCTGCGCGTTCGACCTGCGCCTGGTGGCGCCGCGCCTGCCCGACTTCCCCGTGCCCGCGGGCATGGACGAGCAGGGCTACCTGCGCCAGCTGGTGCACGAGGGGGCGCGGGCGCGCTACGGGCCGCCCGAGCGCGAGCGCGTGCCGGGGGCGTGGAAGCAGATTCAGTACGAGCTCGACGTGATCGGCCAGCTCGGCTTCGCCGGCTACTTCCTCGTCGTGTGGGACATCGCGCAGGTGTGCCGCCGTCTGGACATCTACTGCCAGGGGCGTGGCTCGGCCGCCAACTCGGCTGTGTGTTACGCGCTCGGCGTCACCAACGTGGACGCGGTCGACCTCGGGCTGTTGTTCGAACGCTTCCTGTCACCGGCGCGTGACGGGCCGCCCGACATCGACGTGGACATTGAGTCGGGGCGGCGCGAAGAGGTGATCCAGTACGTGTACGAGCGCTACGGCCGCCGCCACGCGGCACAGGTGGCCAACGTCATCACGTACCGGCCGCGCTCGGCCGTGCGCGACGTGGGCAAGGCGTTCGGCTTCACCCCCGAACAGGTGGACGCCTGGTCATCGGGCATCGACGCCGGGCACGGGCGCGGGAGCTCGTCGTCGGCGGCACTGCACGAGGTGGTGGACCCCGAGGCGGAGGTCGACCCGGACGGTGGCGGGGGTTCGGGCGGGGTGCCGCCGCTGGTGGCCGAGCTGGCGGCCGAGGTGCTGGACCGACCGCGCCACCTCGGGATCCATTCGGCCGGCATGGTGCTGTGCGACCGGCCGGTGGTCGAGGTGTGCCCGGTGGAATGGGGGCGCATGCCGGGGCGCTCGGTGCTGCAGTGGGACAAGGACGACTGCGCGGCCATCGGGCTGGTCAAGTTCGACCTGCTCGGGTTGGGCATGCTCGAGGCGTTGCACCGCATGGTCGACCTGGTGCGGGACTTCCACGGGACCGAGGTCGACCTGGGGCAGTTGCCGCAGGAGGACGCGGTCTACGACCTGCTCTGCGCGGCCGACACGGTCGGGGTGTTCCAGGTGGAGAGCCGGGCCCAGATGGGGACGCTGCCCCGGATGCGGCCGCGCCACTTCTACGACATCGCCATCGAGGTGGCGATCATCCGGCCCGGTCCCATTCAGGGGCACGCGGTCAACCCCTATCTCCGCCGGCGCCGGGGCGAGGAGGAGGTGACCTACCTGCACCCGCTGCTCGAGCCGATCCTGAAGCGCACGCTCGGAGTACCGCTGTTCCAGGAGCAGCTGATGGAGATGGCCGTCGCTATCGCCGGCTTCAGCCCGGCCGACGCCGACGAGCTGCGCCAGGCCATGGCGGCCAAGCGCTCGGCGGCGCGCATGGAGAAGATGCGGGCCCGCCTCTACGAGGGCATGGCGGAGCGGGACGTGACGGGCGCGGTGGCCGACCAGGTCTTCGACGCACTGGCCGCCTTCGCCAACTTCGGCTTCCCCGAGTCGCATTCGGTGTCGTTCGCGCACCTGGTGTACTCGTCCGCGTGGTTGAAGTTGCACTACCCGGCGGCATTCACGGCGGGGCTGCTGAATGCACAGCCCATGGGGTTCTGGTCGCCCCAGTCGCTGGTGGCCGATGCCCGCCGCCACGGGGTGGTGGTGCGGCGCCCGCACGTGAACCGCTCCGAGATGGGGGCGTCGCTCGAGGGCGTGGGGTCGTTGCCGGTGCTGCGGCTCGGACTGGGCTCGGTGCGCGGGGTGGGGGAGGCGACGGCCGAGCGCATCGTGGCCGGGCGGCCGTGGTCGGGTGGTGAGGACCTGGTGCGCCGGGCCGGGGTGACCCAAGCCCAGCTCGAGACGCTGGCGGCGGCGGGGGCGCTCGACCCCGAGGGTGAGGAGGCCGACGCCGTCGGGTCGATGACGGCGGTGCGACGGCGGCTTCTGTGGGCGGCCGGGGCGGCGGCGCAGTCCACCCCCGACCGCCTGCCCGGCGTGGTGGTGGGGGCGGAGGCGCCCGCCCTGCCCGAGCCCAGCCTGTACGACTCGGTGGGCGACGACCTGTGGGCCCTGGGCTTGGCGCCCGAGCGCACGGCCATGCACCTGGCCCGGGAGCGGCTCGAGGCCATGGACGTGGTGACGGCGGTGGGGCTCGAGTCGTACCACGACGGGGAGCGGGCGACGGTGGCCGGCGTGGTGACGCACCGTCAGCACCCCGAGACGGCGCGCGGCGCGGTGTTCGTCAACCTGGAGGACGAGACCGGGCACGTGAACGTGGTGTTCTCCCGCGGGGCCTGGGCGCGCTGGAAGCACGTGGCCCGGCACGCGCCGGTACTGCTGATCCGCGGCCGGGTCCGGCGCGGGCAGGGCGCGGTCAGCTTCGACGCCGAGCGGGTGGAGGCGCTGGTGGTGGGGACGGCCGTGCCGGCGAGCCGGGACTTCCGCTAGCAGCGGCCTCCGGCGGCGCGCACCCGCTGGGTGGACGCTGACACCCGGGTCGCCGTACTCCGGCCGAGGCAGACTGGTCGGCGTGACGGAGGACGTGAGGCGCCGACAACGGCTCACGCTCTTGGCGATGAGCGTGTCCCAGGGGATGATCCTCCTTGACATCACGATCGTCAACATCGCGCTGCCCTCCATTGAGTCTCAACTCCACATGAACACGGGTCTGCTCGAGTGGGTCATCAGTGCCTACGCGTTGACGCTGGCCACGCTCATCCCACTGGGCGGGACCCTGGGTGATCGCTACGGCCGCAAACGACTCTTCCTGATCGGCCTCGTGATCTTCACCCTGGCCTCGGCGGCCTGTGCCCTCTCGTCCGTCGCCGTCGCGCTCATCGGTTTCCGCGTCCTGCAGGGCATCGGGGGAGCGGTCATGTCGGCCCTCACGCTCTCCATCCTCTCGGAGGCGTACCCCCCGGAGACACGGCCGGGCGCCATCGGCGTCTGGGCCGCCGTGTCCGCCCTCGGATTTGGACTCGGTCCCGTCGTCGGCGGTGTCCTGATCGGCTTGTTCAACTGGTCAAGCGTCTTCTGGGTCAATGTCCCCGTCGGCGTCATTGGATTCGTGGTGGCCATCGTCGGCGTGAGCGAATCGCGGGACCCGGCGGCCCGCCACCTCGATCCGACGGGCATCGTGCTCTCGGCGGCCGGGCTGTTCGGAGTGACCTTCGGCTTCATTGAGGCGGCCGACCGCGCCTTTGCGTCCCCGGTGGTCTACGGGCCGATCCTGGTCGGCGCCGCGCTGCTGGCGGCGTTCGTCTGGTGGGAGCACCGCTGCGCGTCACCGATGGTGCCGCCGGCCCTGTTGCGCGACCGGGGCTTCCGCACCTCCTGTTCGGTGTACTTTCTGGCCTACCTGGCCCTGGCCAGCGTCATGTTCTTCGTCACCCTCCTTTTCCAGGACGTCAAGGGGTGGTCGGCGCTGCACACCGGCCTGTCCTGGCTCCTCATGAACGGTCCCTTCATCGTGATGGCGCAGCTCTCCGGTCGGGTCCAACGCAGGTTCTCGAGCGGTCGCGTCGTCGTGGCCGGCTGCTTCGTCGCCGCCGGGGGTGTGTTCATCCTCAGCCTCATCACCGCGACGACACCCTTCGTGCTCGCCGGCGCGGGCTACGTGCTGCTCGGCGCCGGCTACGGCACGCTGGTGCCGGGTATCACCGGCGTCGCCATGCGGACCGTCCCGGTGGGGAACTCCGGCGTCGCCGCCGGGATCCTGAATACCAGCCGGCAAATCGGCACCTCCGTCGGCCTGGGGTTCGTCGGGTTCCTCGGCGTCCGGGCCGCCAGCGCCACGTGGGCGTCGAGCATCACGCAGCTGCCCACCGGCGCGCAGCATGCCGCCACGGGGCTCACCCAAAGCGTGACGAGCGGCAACGTGGCGGCGGTGACGGCCAAGCTGGGTTCACAGGCCGGACAGCCCGCCACGTCGGCCTTCGTCCACGGCTACAGCGTGGCCATCACCGCGTCCGCGTTGGCGCTCCTCGTGGCGACGATCGTCACCTACGCCGGCCTGTTGCGATCGGTCAAGGTAGTCGAGGCGGGCGACGTTTCGCCGGCGACGCCGTGACTTCGAGCGAGTGCCGCGCAGGGTGCCAGACTGTGCGGCAGCCGACCACAAGGAGCCGTCATGATACGCCTGAGTGTTCTCTACCCCGACGGGGAAGGGGCGACGTTCGACCACGACTACTACCGGGAGAAGCATGTGCCGCTGGCGCTGCGCGCCTGGGGACTCGAGTCCGGGGAGATAAACATGGGGGTGGATGGCCCGTACGTGGCTGCCGTGCACGCGCTGTTCGAATCGCCGGAGGCGATGCAGGCGGCCATGGCCTCCGAGCTGATGGGCGAGGTCATGGCTGACGTCGCCAACTACACCAACATCACGCCGGTTTTGCAGATCAGCGAGATAGTGAGCTGAGTCGAGCTAGGGCTGATGCGTCGCCTCGACCTCGGTGAAGAGGTCGCCCTGCGCGGCGCCGGAGCCTGACCCCCCGCCACCTCGACCCCGCAGTACATAGGCGAGCCCAACGGCGACCACCGCGCCGGCGAGGGGACCTGCTACGTACACCCAGTAGGCCGTCCAATCGTGCCCGACCAGATCCGGGCCGAACGTGCGGGCCGGGTTCATGGACGTGCCGGAGATGGGGCTGCCCCACAGGCCGGCCAGCGCGATGTACGAGCCGACCCCGAAGGCTCCGATGATGCCGACGTTCTGCGCGCCCGAGGCCGTGCCCAAGATGACGCTCACCAGGCCGGCGGTCAGGATGAGCTCCATCCAGAAGGCGGCCATGTTCGAGTAGCCGTGCGCCGGGTAGTTGGAGCCGTACAGGGCCGATACGTTGACGACGGCCCGGAGGAAGAGACAGGCCAAGGTGGCCCCGGCCAGCTGCACCACGACGTAGCCGGGCACGCGCCACCACGGGAAATCGCGCCGCAGCGCGAAGGCCACGCTCACGGCCGGGTTGAGGTGGGCGCCCGAGATCTTGCCCATGAAGAGAATGATGGCCAGCACCATGAGGCCCGGGGCCACGACGGCCGCCTGCCGGCTGATGGTGCCGGGAAAGGCGTGCGACATCATGCCGCCACCGGCGGCCACGAGGACGAGGAAGAACGTGCCGAGGAGCTCGGAGAACAGGCGGCGCCATTCCTGGCGGGGGTCCTTGAAGTCGTTGATCCGCTTGAGGACGCTCTCCTCGTAGCGGGCGATCGGCCCAACGACGACTTCAGTGGTGGTCATGATTGCCTCGCAGTGATCGAGTTGCGAGAAATTGTGACCGTCGCTCGGGCTGAAACGCGGGATGGTGCGCTGGCCGTGCCTGGCCGAACCTGTACGCGGGCCGACTGGCTGAATGCGAGCAGTCTTCAGGTGACGACGAGGCCCCGCCCGGTGACGAGCGGGAGGTCGAGCGCGGTGACGAGGCCGGGCGCGGCACCGACGACGGCCGGGACGGCGTTGACCAGGCGCATGGCCGTCGCCTTCAGCCCGGCCGTGTTGTGGTCGCCGTCGGTGCCCATGAGCTGCAGGTCGAGGGTGTAGTTGGGCTCGCCGGTGATCTGGACCCGGTAGCAGCCCTGCCCGGCCGGCTGGGGCCAGGCGGCGCCGAGGTCGTCGCGCAGGCGGGTGACGTGCTCGAGCACGACGACCGCCTTGTCGCCCACCATGCCGCGCACCTCGAAGTGCAGCGCGGCGGCGGTGCCCTGCCTTGATGGTGCCGGCGTCGACCTCGAAGTCCTCGGGCGCCGCCTCGCGCTCGTACCACTCGGTGACGTCGGTCAGGGTCACGCCGAGGCCGGCCGCGATCTGGCGCACCACGCTGCCCCAGGCCGAGGTCAGCACGCCCGGGTGGAGCAGCAGGGGCACGTCGTCGAGGTCGCGGCCGAAGCCCATGATGTCGAAGAGCACCATGGGCTGGTTGTAGGTGTTGTAGTTGAGCACCTCGGAGCAGCGGACCTCCTCGATGCGCTCGCTGATGCCCGAGAGGACGAGCGGGAGGGCGTCGTTGGCGAAGCCCGGGTCGACGCCGTTGACGAAGAGCGAGACGCCGGCCTTCTCCGCCGCGGCGATCGAGCGGGGCGGCCATGGGGTCGCCGGGTTCGGGGTACTGCAGCATGACCGGGCTCGAGGACACGACGTTGATGCCGGCGGCGAGGAAGCGCTCGAGGTCGGCCAGCGCCTCGAAGATGCGGTCGTCGGCCATGGCGGTGTGCACGATGCAGTCCGGCTGCAGCGCCAGCAGCGCGTCGACGTCGCTGGTGCCCGGCGACGCCGAGCGTGCGGCCGAGGCCGGCCAGCTCGCCGGCGTCGCGTCCCACCTTGTCCGGGTTGGAGACGAAGAGCCCGACGAGCTCGAGCTCGGGATGGGCGTCGATGCCGGCGATGGCGTGGCGCCCGACGTTGCCCGGTGCTCCACTGCACGACGCGATAGGTCATGGCGATGCTCCTTCGGTCGGTCGGCTGCGTCAGAGGTCGGGGAGGGGCATCTCGAGGTTGGCGCGACTGCAGGCCGCCGTCGACCTCGATGATCTTGCCGGTCACGTAGGACCCGGCGGGCGAGGCCAGGTACAGGATGGCCGCCGCGATGTCGTCGACGTGGCCGAGGCGCTTGAGCGGCGTGGCCTCCTCCATGGCGGTGCGCAGCTCGTCGCTCGACATGACGATGTCGAGGGCCGAGGTGGCGGTCGAGCCGACGCCGATCGGCGTTGACCCGGATGCGCGGGGCCAGGTCACGCGAGGCCAGCCGGGTGTACTGCTCGAGCGCACCCTTGACCGTCCCGTAGCCCAGGTAGCCGCGGGCGGCCACGTGGCCCATGACCGAGGAGATGCTGACGATGGCCCCGCCGGGGTGCTCGCCCTCGAGCATGCGCGGCACGGCGGCGCGCACCAGGGCGTGCCCGGCCGAGACGTTGAAGCGGAAGGCCTCCTCCAAGAAGCGCGGCGACGTGTCGAGCAGCGGCCGGGGCATGGTGCCGCCCATGTTGTTCACGACGATGTCGAGCCGCCCCAGTTCGTTGACGGCCGTCTCGGCCAGCGAGGCCATGAGGTCGAAGTCGGTCAGGTCGCCCGGCACCACGACGGCGCGGCGCCCGGCCGCCTCCACCTGCTTGGCCACCTCGCGCAGCTGGTCCTCGGTGCGGGCGGCCAGCACGACGTCGGCGCCGGCCTCGGCCAGGGCGACCGCGGTGGCGGCGCCGATGCCGCGGCCGCTGGCCGGTGACGATGGCGACCTGGTCGGTGACGAGGAAGCGGTCGAGGATCATCGGGCGAATGTAGTTGGCCACTGCTCGGGGCGCGCCGGGTGGTTCAAGTCGAGGCAGGCCCCGCATCATCGGCACCGCCGCCGCCCGCGGCGGGTGTCCCGATCCGCGCTAACAGGTCGGCCCAGCCCTGGTGGTCGTCCAGGATGGGGAAGGCCGTCGGCATGACCTTGGCCTTGACCTCGTCGGGCAGGCTGAGATCACCGCCGGTGTGCCCCACGCTGAAGACGCGCTCGGGCCGGGCTCGCCCGACCATGGATGTGGCCCAGCGCCACAGTGCCACGAAGCGGGAGCCGAAGCCGTTGAGGAAGGCCAGGTGGACGAACATCCACACGATCCAGCCGGGGAAGCCGCTCAGGCGGATGCGCTTGCACGCTCACGATGGCCTTGAAGCGGCCGATGGACGCGGCGCTCCCGAGGTCGCGGTACTTGAAGGGCACGGTGCTCCTTGCCCTTGAGCCGGCGCTTGATGGTGTTGGCGGCGTGGAGACCGCCCTGCATGGCCACCTCGCAGACGCCGGGAAGGTCGTTGAGGGCCGCCATGTCGCCGACGGCGAAGACCTCGGGATGCCCGGGCAGGCTGAGGTCGGGCAGCACCTCGATCCGGCCGGCGCGGTCCGTCTTGGCGCCGGTGGCCTCGGCCAGCAGGCCGGCGAGCGGTGAGGCCTGGACGCCGGCGGCCCAGATCACGGTGCCGCACTCGAACCGGCCCTTCTCGCCGTCCGCGGTCTCGGTGTCGACCCCGAACGGGTCCACGCCGACGACGCGGAAGCCCATGCGCAGCTCGACGCCCATCTTCTCGAGCTCGGTGCTGGCCCGGCCGGAGAGCTGTCCGCCGAAGGTGGCCAGCGGCTCCTTGCCGCCGTCGACCAGGATGACCCGGACCGCGCCGGGATCGATGTGCGGAAGTCGCCGGTCAGGCTGCGGTAGGCCAGCTCGCGGATCTGCCCGGCCAGCTCGACGCCGGTCGGTCCGGCGCCGACGATGACGAATGTCATCCAGAATCGCTGGAGCGCCCGGTCGCCCATCGTCTCGGCGAGCTCGAGCGCGCCGTAGACGCGGCGGCGTAGCTCCATGGCGTCGTCGATCGTCTTCATACCCGGGGCGATCATGGCGAACTCGTCGTGGCCGAAGTAGGACTGCCCGGCCCCGGCGGCGACGATGAGGCTGTCGTAGGCGTAGTCGTTGACCTCGCCCGGGAGGGCGGCCGTGTGCACGACCCGCCGCTCCAGGTCGAACCCGGTCACCTTGGAGAGGACGACGTCGACGTTCTTGCGACGGCGCAGCATGTGCCGCAGCACGGGCGAGATGGAACCGGGCGAGAGGATGCCGGTGGCCACCTGGTAGAGCAGCGGCTGGAACAGGTGATGGTTCCGCTGGTCGATGAGCGTGATGTCGAAGTCGGAGCCGGCGAGCAAGCGGGTGGCAGGCAGGCCGCCGAAGCCGCCACCGACCACCACGACGCGATGTCGCGTGCCTTTGCTCACGTCCACTCCTTCCGATGTCCGGTGTTACCCGGCGTTCTCGGCCGCCTCCGCTTCGATGAGCCGACCCACGGCGTCGATCAGGGCCAGATGCGTGAAGGCCTGGGGGAAATTGCCCAGATGCTCGCCCGTCGTGGCGTCGATCTCCTCGGCGTAGAGCAGGAGCGGCCCGGCGAAATTGAGCAGCTTCTGGCACAGGGCGGTGGCCCGCTCACGCTCCCCGATCATGGCCAGGGCGGTGACCAGCCAGAACGAGCAGATGGTGAAAGTCCCTTCCTTGCCCTCGAATCCCGTGTCGGTGCTGTCGACCTTGTAGCGGAGTACCAGTCCGTCCTCGGTCAGCTCGTCGGCGATGGCCAGCACGGTGGCGCGCACCCGCTCGTCGTCGGGAGGGAGGAA
This sequence comes from uncultured Acidimicrobiaceae bacterium, assembly GCA_963807775.1. Lineage (GTDB taxonomy): Bacteria > Actinomycetota > Acidimicrobiia > Acidimicrobiales > RAAP-2 > Bog-473. The sequence continues at coordinate 450,633 of CAWECY010000004.1, forward strand.
GCCGAGGATCGGGATCAGCAGCAGCGAGGCGTCGAGCTCCTCGTTGCCGTAGTGCTGACGGAACCGGCCGGTCGGACCGACGCCCTTGTCGAGGATCTCGGCCTTCAGGTCGTCGGCCGCCTTACGCCACTGCTCGGCGCGCTCGTCGTCGCCGCGGGCCCGGGCCAAGTCGGCGCCGCGGTCCATGGCGACCCAGCACAGGACCTTGGAGGCCGTGAAGTGCTCCGGGTCACCGCGGATCTCCCAGATGCCCTGGTCCGGGGTCGCCCGCGTGAGAGATGGCGGCGTCGACCAGGCTGGCCAGACCCTCCCAGGTGTTCTTGACGATCTGTGACGCCCCTTGGCGCATGTGGATGTCGACGGCGTCGAGGAGCATGCCCCACACGTCGTTCTGGTGCTGGTCCCAGGCGCCGTTGCCGACGCGCACCGGCCGCGAATTACGCCAACCCGACAGGTGGTCCAGCGTCTGCTCGGTCAGGTCCTTGCGGCCGTCGATGCCGTACATGATCTGGAGATCGAACGTCGCCGTCGACCGCGAGCGCCTCGATCACGAAGGCGAAGTACTCCAGCGCCTCCCAGGCGAAGCCCAGCCGGTAGAGCGACCGCAACATGAACGAGGAGTCGCGGATCCACGTGTAGCGGTAGTCCCAGTTGCGCGCCCCGCCGGGCGTCTCGGGCAGTGACGTCGTCGGCGCCGCCATGATCGCTCCGGTGGGGGCGTAGCTAAGTCCCTTGAGGGTCAGCGCGCTGCGCTCGATGTAGCGGCGCCAGGGATGGTCGGGGAAGGTGCCGGTGGACAGCCAGTCTCGCCAGTAGGCCACGGTCTCGTCGAGCTGAGCTTCCGCCTCCTCGAGACTCGCCGGGTGGTGGCCGGACCACGAGAGGGCCACGAAGGCGCTCTGGCCCTTGGCCAGGGTGGAGCGGCCGTAGCAGCGCGCCCCGGCGGCACCGAGCCCCAGATGAGGAGGTGAGGGTCAGTGTGGGGTCGCCGGGCGGCGGGCAGACCGTCATCATCGCGTAGTCGTCCCCGGCGTACTCCCAGTGCCCGACCGCCGACCCGTACTCGAAGACGGGGGTGACGACGGCCATCACCTCGACCCGGCCCTCGATGCACGTGGCCAGACGCAGGAGCGTGCCGGTGGCGGCCGAGTCGCCGGGGGCGCGCCGGTAGTCGGATCGACGGGCACCCTGGCCGGCGGCCTGGACCACGAGGACGTCCTGGACGACCAGCCATCCGGTCGGGTGTGTGCCAGGTTGTCTCGAGGGCCATGGTGCCCGGGATGTAGCGCCGCTGGTGCGGCACCATCGTGTTCGAGGGGGCCGACGCGGAAGTTGCCCGCCGTCCGGTCCAGCAAGGCCCCGAAGACGCTTGGCGAGTCCGGGCGGGGCAGGCACAGCCACTCGACGGACCCGTCGGGCGCGACCAGACAGCTGTTCTCGCAATCCGACAGGAAGGCGTACTCGGCGATCGGGGGAAAGTTCTCCGCTCGACCCGGAGGGGTGGCGTTCTCGGGCACCGTGCCGGATGTTATCGGCGGATCCTCGGGCCTGCTCTGCGGCGCCGGACCGGGCGATGACGGTCGGCGGCTCGCTAGCGTCGGGAGCGCAGACGAGACGCACCATAGGGTGCGGTGAGGAGGTGGCGTCATGGCTGGAGCACTCGACGGCAAGGTGGCCATCGTCACCGGTGGCAACACGGGGATCGGTGCGGCGGTCGTGGTGGAGCTGGCCGACCAGGGAGCCAAGGTGGTCATCGACTACGTGGCCAATCCCGAAGCCACCGAGGAGCTCGAGAAGAAACTGGCGGCGCTGGGGGAGACCGCCATCGGCGTCGAGGCCGATGTCTCCAAGCTCGACGACATCCAGCGCATGATCGACACCGCGGTCTCCAGCTTCGGCCGGCTCGACGTCATGGTGAACAACGCCGGGATCGAGACCCGCACCTCCATTCTCGATACCACCGAGGCGCAGTACGAAAAGGTGCTGGCCATCAACCTGAAGAGCGCCTTCTTCGGCACGCAGCTGGCCGCCAAGCAGATGATCGCCCAGGGCGGCGGCGGCCGCATCATCAACATGACATCGGTGCACGAGGACTGGCCCATGCCCGGCAACACCGCGTACTGCCTGTCCAAGGGCGGTATGCGCATGCTCACCCGCACGGCCGGGGTGGAGCTGGCGCCGCACAATGTCCTCGTCGTCGGCGTCGGCCCGGGCGCCGTGGCAACACGCCATCAACGCGCAGACGATGAACGACCCGGCCGCGCTGGCCAAGCTGAACGCCGCCATCCCGATCGGTCGCATGGCCCAGCCCGAGGAGATCGCGTCGGTGGTGGCCTTCTTGGCCTCCGACGGCGCCAGCTACCTCACGGCCACGACGATCTTCGCCGACGGCGGCATCATGCAGAGCAGCCCCGGGCTCTGATGGCCTACGTCTTGACGGGGTCCGGCGGCGGGCGCCTCGACGCCGTCGTTGCCCACCTTGGGCATGGAGAGACGCTTGCGGAACACCTGGTAGCTCCAGGCCTGGTAGACAGCACCAGCGGGAAGAAGATGGCGGCGGCGACCGTCATGACCTTGAGCGGGTAGGGCGGGCTGGCCGTGTTGAGCGATGGTGAGGTTGTAGGCGGTGTTGGTGCTCGAGATCATCACCCGCGGGTAGAGCTCGATGAAGAGGGTGGCCACCGTGCCGCCCATGCCGACGGCGGCGGCCAGTGAAGGCCCAGCCCTCCGCCTTCGCCGGGCCGCCCAGGCGGCGGCGATGACGGCGAACAGGGCCAGCGCCTCGATCGGCTTGGGCACGAACCCGGTACTCAGGCCGACGTGGATCCACGTCATGAAGCCGAAGGTGACCACCACGGCCACGCCGCCGATGGCGGCCGCCGCCCTCCGGGCGCGCTCGTGCAACTCGCCGGTCGTCTTCAGCGTGAGGAAGGTGGCGCCCATGAGGAGCGAGAGCACGAGGAAGGTGAGGCCCGACCACAGGCCGAAGGGCGTGAGCAGCTGGAGGAAGCTGCCGGTGAATTGGTGCTGGCTGTTGATGGGCAGCCCGTGCAGCAGGTCGCCCAGGGCGACGCCGACGAGGAACGGGATGAGCGCGCTGCCGATGGTCAGACCCACCGCCAGAAGGAGCGCCAGCGGGGGTCGTCGAACTTGCGCTGGTACTCGAAGGAGACGCCGCGGACGATCAGCGCGGCGAGCAGCACCAGGACGGCCAGGTAGAGCGTCGAGAACATGGTGGCGTACCAGCCGGGGAAGGCGGCGAAGATCGCCGCGCCGGCCACGATGAGCCAGACCTCGTTGCCGTCCCAAGTCGGGCCGATGGTGTTGACCAGGACCCGCCGCTCGGTGTCGTTGCGGCCCGAGGAACGAGTGCAGCATGCCGACGCCGAAGTCGAACCCTTCCAGGACGAAGAACCCCGCCCAGAAGATGGCGACGATGATGAACCAGAGGTCTCCGAGTGTCATGGCGGTCTCCTCAGTAGACGAGGGCCAGGTCGTCCTCGTCGTCGTCGGACGAACCGACTCGGCGTCGGTGGACGGGTGGCGCCGGACCGGTGACCGCTTGGCGATCGGGTCAGCTTGGCCGAGGGTCGTCGCCGAGTCGGCGGCCGAAGCGGATCATGAGCCAGGCGTCGGCGATGCCGAGCACGATGAAGATCAGGTAGAAGACGACCAACGAGATCCAGATGTCGGTCGCCGAGACGGAGGGGGAGACGCCATTGGTCGTCATCATCAGCCCCTGGACGATCCAGGGTTGGCGCCCGTTCTCGGTGAGCATCCAACCCGCGGTGTTGATGAGGAAGGGCAGCGATGACGACCCAGGGCGCCACGCAGGAACCACAGGGCGCTGCGACCGTACGGCGGACCACCCGCTCGGGGCGGGCCGGATTTCCCTCCTCCCCCGTTGGGCGGCGGACCACCGGGGATTTTCCGGCGCCAGAGCAGCCAGGCTCCCCACAGGGCGAAGAGCATGACGAGCGAGGCCAGGTAGGCCATCACCCGCATGGACCAGTACTGAATGAAGACGTTGGGGATGTAGTTCCCCGGTCCGTACTCCTTCTGGTACTCGGCGTTGAGCTGGTTCAGCCCCTGCACCTCGCCGTCGAGGTGGTTGGTGGCCAGGATGGAGAGCAGGTCGGGGATCTCGAAGATCTGCGTCGGGGTCTCGTCGTTGTTGCCGCCGCCGATCTGGAAGAGCGAGAACGGGCAGTGGCTGTCGCAGGTGTTCCACAGCGCCTCGGCCGCGGCGATCTTCATCGGCTGGTACGTGCCCTCGACCACCCCGAGCTCGCTGCCGATGAACATGGTCGATGCGAGGTCGACAGCACGAGCAGCGCCAGCGAGATGATGGCCGAGCGGCGGAAGGCCTCGACCTGGTGCTTGCGCTGGAGGTGCCAGGCCGAGACGCCGAGCATGATCGCCGCCCCGGTGACCAGGGAGGCCAGCGACGACGTGCGTGTAGCCCCACAGGAAGACGGGGTTGGTGAAGAGGGCGAAGATGTTGGTTGAGCTGGGGCTGGTCGGTGCTGTTGTTCATCGTGTAGCCGACCGGGTGCTGCATCCACGAGTTGGCCGCCATGATGAAGGCGGCCGAGAGCAGGGTGCCGGCCGCGACCAGCCAGATGCAGGCCAGGTGCGCCTTCTTCGACAGGCGGTTCCAGCCGAAGATCCAGATGCCCGAGGAAGGTCGACTCCAAGAAGAAGGCGGCCAGGCCCTCCATGGCCAGGGGTCCGCCGAAGACGTTGCCCACGAGGCGCGAGTAGGCGGACCAGTTCATGCCGAACTCGAATTCCTGGATCAGTCCGGTCACCACGCCCGATGGCCACGTTGATCAGCAGCAGCGACCCGAAGAAGCGGGCCAGCCGCAGGTAGGTGTCGTCGCCGTTGCGGTACCACGCCGGTCTGCAGCAGCGCCACCAAGAAGGCCAGGCCGATGGTGACGGGGACGAAGAGGAAGTGGTAGATGCTCGTGCTGGCGAACTGCCAGCGGGCGAGGTCCAGGCTCACAGGTTGTCGCTCCCTTCGTTGAGGACGCTGCGTCGGAGGCCGGGCTCCCGAGCCGCGGGCGCGCGGGGCGTCAGCCGGGCCGGTCGTTCATCAGCTCGTCCCACCACAGCCCGGCGTAGCGGCCGCCGGCGGCCAGCGAGCTCGGCGTGCGTGCCCCGTTCGACCACGCGGCCCGCCGTCGAGGACGAGGATCTCGTCGACCTGCTCCAGTCCGGCCAGGCGGTGCGTGATGAGCAGGGTGGCGTGGCCCTCGGTGAGCGCCAGCAGGTCGGCGGTCAGGGCGTCGGCGGCGCCGGGTTCGAGGTGCTCGGCCGGCTCGTCGAGGATGAGGACGGGAAAGTCGGCCAGCAGGGCGCGCGCCACGGCGACCCGCTGGCGCTGCCCGCCCGAGAGGCGCGCGCCCGGCCGGGCCGACGGCGGTGGCGAGACCCGTCGGGCAGCCCGGCGAGCCAGTCGCCCAGGCCGACCCGGGTGAGGACGTCGCTCAGCTCCTCGTCGGTCGGCGGCGCGGCGCCCGATGCGCAGGTTCTCGGCCAGCGTCGTGTCGAAGAGGTGCGGGCTCTGCTCGACCAGCCCGACCACGCGGCGCACGTCGTCGGCGGCGAGGCGCTCGAGCGGCACGCCGTCGAGCGTGGCCTGTTCCGGCGTCGACGGGCAGGAAGCGGACCAGGACGTCGGCCAGCGTCGACTTGCCGGCGCCGCTCGGCCCGACGAGGGCCACCCGGCGACCCGGGCGAAGGTCGAGGTCGACGCCGCGCAGGGCCGGCCGGTCCGCGCCGGGATAGGCGGCCCACACCGCGCTCGAGCGCGATGATGCGGCTCGCCGCCGGGCAGCAGCGCCGGCAGTTCGGGCTCGTCGACCGGGGGCGGCGCGTCCATGGCGGCGAAGACACGGCCGGCGGCCGACGCGCGAGCGCTGCAACGCCTGGGTGGCCGCCGGCAACGGGGAGACGAGCTCGAAGGCGGCCAGCGGGACGAGCGCCAGCACGGCCAGCAGGGCGCCGTTCGATGGAGCCGCCGTGGATCGCGCCCACGCCGAGGGCCAGGGCGCCCCAGCTGGCCAGCCCGGCCAGCGCGGTGGTGAGGCCGAGCCCGATGCCGGCCGTGCCCGCGCCCGTGCGGGCCGTGGCACGCAGGCGTCGGTCGGACTCGGCGATACGCGCCAGCTGCTCGCCGGTGCCGCCCATGACCAGGAGCTCGGCGGCCCCCTCCACCAGGTCGACGACCGTCGGCCGCCAGCTCACCGCGGGCGGCGGCCTGGCGCGGCCTCCTCGCGCCGGCCAGGCGGCCGGTCAGCCACGGCACCGCGGTGGCCGAGAGGAGCAGGGCCACGAGGAGCACGAGCACCGCGCCTGGGGCAGGAAGTACCACAGGACGGCCGACCGTGCCCGGCTCCGACGACGGCGGCCACGGCGAAGGGCTGGATCACCCGCAGCACGACGTCCTGGAGCGAGTCGACGTCGTCGACCACCCGGGCCACGAGGTCGCCGCGGCGGAAGAGGGGCAGGCCGGCCGGGCGCCACCGCCTCGAGCCGCTCGTAGACGCGCACCCGCAAGTCGGCCAGCACCCGCAGGGCGGCGTCGTGCCCGACCAGGCGTTCGCCGTAGCGGAGGAAGCCACGCGAGAGGCCGAAGAACTGGACGCCCACGATGGCCAGCGTCAGCGACGCCTCGGACGGGTGCTGCGCGGCGCGCGAGATCAGCCAGGCCGAGGTGCCCATGCAGCGCGATCGAGGCGCCGATGGCGCCGGCGCCGAGGAGCGACGCCTGGGCCAGCCGGCCCCGGGCCGGCGCGGCGACGCCGAGCGTGCGGCGGCCGGTGGTCGCCGGGCTCGGTCGCTTCACGGCGCCACCACCGGGGCCGGGAGCTCGACCACGCGGTCGGCCAGGGCCGACGAGGGCGGGGCGGTGCGCCACGATCAGCGCGGTGCGTCGCGCGGGCAGCCGCGCGACGGCGGCGAGCACGTCGGCCTCGGTCTCGAGCGTCGAGGCTGGCCGTCGGCTCGTCGAGGAGGAGCAGCGGAGCGTCGCGGACGAAGGCGCGGGCGAGGGCGAGCCGTTGGCGTTCGCCTGCGGAAAGGCCGGCGCCGCCCTCACCCAGCACGGTGGCCACGCCGTGGGGCAGGCGCCGCACGACATCGTGGAGGCCGGCTGCCGCCAGCGCGGCCGCGACCTGGCGGTCGCGTGGCGTCGGGTCGGGCCAGGCGGACGTTGTCGGCCACGGAGCGGGCGAAGAGGTGGGGCCGCTGGGGCACCCAGGCCAGGTCGCTTCGCCAGTCAGCGAGGTCGAGCTCGCGCAGGTCGACACCGCCGAGCAGGACGCCTCCCGAGCGTCGGGCGGCGGAGCCCGAGGACGACACTCGAGCAGGGTCGACTTGCCGCACCCACTCGGCCCCCGGAGCGCCACGATCTCGCCCGGCTCGACGACGAGGTCGGTGTCGCGCAGCGCGGGCAGGGTGCGGCCCGGATAGACGACCTCGAGGCCGGAGAGAGCGATGCCGCGCGTCACGCGCTTGCGTCGCGCCGCCGGCCGGACCGGAGGGCTCGCTCCTCCAACAGTTCGAAGACCTGCTCGGCCGCCTGCATCCCGTCGGCGCTGGCGTGGTAAGTTGGCGCCGAGGGCGCGCAGCGGCAGGTAGGCCTCGGGCGCCAGGACGAGGACGAAGAGGGCGTCGTGGAAGTTCATGGAGCCGTCGAGGAGGCGCAGCCCGACGGCAACGGCGACGAGGGCGACCGAGATGGTGGCCAGGAGCTCGAGGACCAGCGAGGAGAGGAAGGTCAAGCGCAGCGTGGCCATGGTGGCGGTCCGGTAGCGGTCGGTGACGTCGGCGATGGCGCGGGCCTGGGCCTTGGCCCGGCCGAAGACCTTGAGGGTGGGCAGGCCGGCCACGACGTCGAGGAAGTGGCCGGCCAGGCGCTGCAGGGACCGCATGCGGGCCAGCCGTCCGGTCCCGGGTGGTGGCGCCGACCAGGGCCATGAAGAGGGGGATGAGCGGCAGGCTGACCGCGATGAGCACGGCGCTCGACCCAGTCGGCGCCGGCCACGACGCGCGATGATCGTGACCGGGACGATGACGGCCAGGAAGAGCTGGGGCAGGTAGCGGGAGAAGTAGCCGTCGAGGGCGTCGATGCCCGTGGTGAGGAGGACGGTGAGCTGGCCGGGGTCGCGGCGCTCCAGCCCGGCGGGCCCGAGGGCGGCGATGTGCTCGGCTGCCGCCTGCCGCAGCTCCGACTTGGCCGACGCCGACGCCCGGTGCGCGGCCCGCTCGGCCGCCCAGGCGAGCACGGCCCGGCCGGCGATGGCGGCGAGCAAGAGGGCCAACGGGCCGCGCAGCGAGCCCAGCGAGCGGTGGTCGATGAAGGCGCCGTTGACCACGGTGGCGATCAGCCACGCCTGCGCGACGACCAGGAGCGCCGTGCTCGCACCCACGACGACGGCCAGGACGACGAAGCGCCGCGTCGTGCGGGCGTAGCGCAGCAGCCGCGGGTCGAGGGCGCCGCGCCGCCGTTCGCTGACCGCTCGAGAGGGGGGGACCCGCTCCGTCGCCGTCGCCGATGCGTCCACTGCGGTCCTTTCGTCGGTACGTGGTTTCTACAACGGCCGGCCGGGACGCGCCACCGTGGTGCGCCGACCTTGACGCCGGCTGCCCGGCGCTGCAGGGTGTCGCCGTGGGCCGAGTCCTCTCCAATACGGATCCGGCCCTGCGCCGGTGCTGGCACCCGGTCGCCCGGTCGTCCGAAGTGGGCGAGCAGCCCTTCGGCGCCATGCTGCTGGGACAGCCCTGGGTGTTGCACCGCTCCGGCGGCGACATCGTCGCCTTCGCCGATCGCTGCCCGCACCGTCATTGCCCACTGACGCTGGGACATTGCGAGGACGGCGTCCTGCAGTGCGCCTACCACGGCTGGCGCTTCGACCGCTCGGGTCGCTGTGTGCAGATCCCCGCCCTGGGAGCGGGGTCGGCCCTGCCGCCCTCGGCGCAGTTGACGCCGGCGGCCGCCGTCACCGAGGCGCACGGGATGGTCTTCGTGGCGCCCGAGGCGCCCCTGGCCCCCCTGGGGACGATGCCCGAGGCCGACGACCCCTCGTTCCTGTCGGGGGAGCTCCCGACGCTGCGGGCGCGGGCGTCGGCGGGCCTGCTGGCCGACAACTTCCTCGACATGGCGCACTTCCCGTTCGTGCACGCCGGGACATTCGGCGCCGACCAGGCGGCCGAGGTGCCGGCGTACGCGGTGGCCCGCGACGGCTGGTCCTTCACGGTGTCCTACGAGCACCAGTTCGCCCACCGGGAGGACCCCGGCGTCGCCTCGGGCCTGCGGCCGCTCGTGCAGACGCGGCGCCTGACCTACCAGCTGTGCGCGCCGTTCCACTTGCGGCTGCGCATTGACTTCGTCGACTCGGGTGGCACCAACGCCATCGGGTTCTTCGTTCAGCCCGAGACCGACGAGAGCTGCCGGCTGTTCACCACGCTGTGGCGCGACGACCTGGGCGGCGACGAGCGGCGCATGGCCGGGGCGGTCGAGTTCGAGGTGGCCATCCTGCGCGAGGACCTGCGGATCCAAGAGGCGTACCACGAGCTGGTGCTGCCGCTCGATCCCAAGGCCGAGGTGCACACGCGGGCCGACCGTACGACGCTGGAGTTGCGCCGCGTCCTGGCCGACCTGGTGCGGGTGGCCGAGACATGAGCCGCGTCGTCGTGGTCGAGCATCCGGTGCTGGCCCACCGTGTGGCGCAGCTGCGTGACCGCGAGACGGGCGGCGACACCTTCCGCCAGCTGGTGTCGGAGGTCTCGGGCCTGCTGGCCTACGAGGCGCTGCGCGACCTGGGCACGACGGATGTGACGGTGGACACGCCAGTGGCGGCCGGCGCGCCGGCCTGCCGGGTGTCCGAGGTGGTGCTCCTCGTGCCGATCCTGCGGGCCGGCCTCGGCATGGTCCAGGCGATCCAGGAGATCGTGCCCCTGACCGAGGTGGCCCACGTCGGGCTGCGCCGGGACGAGGCCACGCTGCGCTCCGAGGTGTACCTCAACCGCCTGCCGCGTGACCTGACGGGGCGGCGGGTCATGGTGTGCGACCCCATGCTGGCCACCGGCGGCTCGCTCCGACAGGTCTGCGACCTGGTGTTGGAGCGAGGAGCGGACCAGGTGCTGGCGCTGTGCCTCATTGCTTCGCAGCCGGGCCTGGCCGCCTTCGGGGCGGCCCACCCACAGGTGCCGGTGTACTGCGCCGCGGTCGACCCCGAGCTGAACGACGCGGGCTACATCGTGCCGGGGCTGGGCGACGCCGGCGACCGGCTTTTCGGGCCGCCGGACTGACAGGCCGCACCCGAGCGGGCCGCCGGACCTCTTCGTTCAGAGGCCGATGTCTTCGTACCAGAGGTCGTGGTTGGTCGCGATGAAGTCGCCCAGCAGGGCGACGCACTCGGCGTCGTCGAGCAGGACGACCCGGCAGCCGTGCTCGGCCACCCAGTCGTGGCCGCCCGCGAAGTTGGGGGCTTCGCCGATGACCACCGTGCCGATGCCGAACTGGCGCAGCAAGCCACTGCAGTACCAGCACGGGGACAGGGTGGTGACCATGACGCAGTCGGCGTAGTGGCGCCGGCGCCCGGCGGCGCGGAACGCCGCCGTCTCGGCGTGCATGGAGGGGTCGCCGTCCTGGACCCGCCGGTTGTGCCCGCGCCCGAGCAGGGTCCCGTCCTCGTGGAACAGGGCGGCGCCGATGGGGATGCCGCCCTGGGAGAGGCCGTGGCGCGCCTCCTCCACGGCGACATCGAGCATGTGGCGCACCAGCACCTCGTCGAGCGCCTCAGCCGGCGGCATATGCTCGGTGCAAGCTCATGTCCACGGTCGCCGATCGTACCTACACGACCACGGTGGGGAGCCAGACGGTCGAGCTCCCGCTCGTCCCCCTCAGCGACGATCTGACCATCGCGCTGCTCATCTGCGTCGACATGGGTGTCGCCTTCGCCGAGACGGCGGGCCGCGAGCTGGCCGAGCTGATGCGCCCCGCCGAGCCCGAGATCGTGGTGTCGGTGGCCACCATGGGCATCCCGCTGGCCATCGAGGCCAGCCGCGCCCTGGGGCTCGACGACTACGTGATCCTGCACAAGACCCCCAAGATCCACCTGGGCGAGACGTGGTCCGAGCCGGTGTACTCCATCACCACCGACAAGCCGCAGCGGCTGCGCATGGACCCGGCCCGGGTCGTCCGCCGTGCGGGGACGGCGGGTGGCCGTGGTCGACGACGTCATCTCCACCGGCGCCTCGCTGTCCTCGGCGCTGCGCCTGGTCCGCCGCATGGACGCCGAGCCGGTCGTCATCGGTTGTCTCATGACCGAGGGCGGCGGCTGGCGCCGCGCCCTGGGTGACGACGCCGCCCTGGTCCGCGCCCTCGGCGCCATGCCGCTGTTCCATCCCGACGGCGCGAGCGGGTTGGCCGAGGACTGGGACTGAGCGCCGCTCAGGCCGCCAGCAGGTCCTCCTCCTTCAGAAGCTCCTCCTGGGCCGCGGCCTCCTTGCGCACCTTGCGGACGGCGAGCACGAGGTAGACGAGCGCGGCCACTCCCATGCCGAGGAAGATGCTGAAGTCTCCCCCGTAGTGGTAGGCGTCCTGGGTGTGGTCGGTGACCTCGTTCATCCAGCGCGGCACCCGGAAGTAGTACGCCGGGTTGACGTAGAGGGCGGAGATGGCGGCGTACATCCCGACCACCTGGGCGATGAGGGCCGGCCAGAACACGCCGCCCTTACGCCAGTACAGCGAGTTGCGGCCTGTCTTCTGGAGCTCGCTCGGCACGTAGCGGTAGCGCCGCAGCACCCAGTCGACGAGGAAGATGGCACTCCACGGGGCGATCCACACGATGACCAGGTCGACGAAGTCGGAGAGGTACTCGGTGAAGGAGCCGCTGAAGATGGCCCACATGGTGACGCCGAGGCAGATGACACAGTCGATGAGCACGGCCTGGTAGCGCTTGACCGGGGCACCGATGGCCTGCAGCGTCACGCCCGAGGAGTACATGTCGAGGCTGTTGATCCCGAAGATCTGTACCGCGGCGAAGATGAGGAACACCACCACGAACCAGGAGGGGATCACGTGCTGGTGGGCGAAGGGCAGGAACCCGCCAGCCCCCGTCCCGATGTTCAGAACGAAGGTGCCGACCACCGCGCCGAGGATCATGATGAGGATCTCGGGCACAGCGGTGCCGAGGAAGACCCAACCGACGATGCCCTTCTTGGAGGTGTCCGACGGGCAGTAGCGGGTGTAGTCGTTTCCGTTCTCGGTCCAGCCCAGGCCGCTCAGCGCGATGGTGAAGGCGAGCGCCTCGGTGAAGGCCTGCCAGTCGCCGCTGGACTTGACGACGTGCAGGTTGGCGTGCGGGACGGCGAAGCCCAACATGATGGCGAAGAGGACCACGAAAGGGAGGACCAGCAGGCGCAGCGTCTTGACGATGGCGGCATGGCCGAGGAAAGGCAGGATCCCCTGAATGAGCACGGCCACGATCACGAGGACGACCTTGGCCGGGTCGCCGGGCAGGTACCCCGCCTTGATCATGAGTACGAGCCCGGCCCCCACGATGAGGATGAGGCCCTCGACCTCGAACCCGATCTGGGTGAGCCAGTTGAACACCGAGATCGGCCGCGAGCCGTTCGGCCCGAAGGGCGCCCGGTTGATGGCGAAGACGGTCGTGCCGGCGTTCGGCCCCTGCAGCGAGCACAGCCCGAGCAGGAAGTAGGACAGGTTGCCCAGCACGATCACGATGACCACCTGGGCGAACGTCAGCCCAAAGGTCATGAGGATGGCGCCGTAAATGAAGTACTCGACCTGCACGCTGGCCCCCGCCCACATGGCGCCGATGTCCCGCGGGCTGGCCCAGCGCTCGCTCTCGGGGATGAAGTCGATCCCGTGCTGCTCGACGTGGAGCGCCTCGTTCGCTTCCGGGTCGTGGATGACCGCCAGGTCCTCCGCGAAGTCTTCGGTGATCGCCACCGCGTGTACCTCCCTCGTTGTTCGCCTCGGCGGGAGCACGCGCACGCCCCTTAGGGATGACCGGGGCGGGCCTACGTCCGGCTGCCCCCCGGCAGTCAGCGACCCTCGGTCTTGCGTCCACGCACCCCACCCTTTCGGGTTCCGGTGCGCCTCCCTGACGAGCGACCGAAGGTGTGCGCCCGCAGGTTGTCCGCTGTGGGTCGCCGGGTCAAGTGCTCCTCGTGAAATCCATGTGAACCGGGACGGCTAGAACACCGGGATGCACGGGGCGCTCATGGTGTGCGGGACCACGTCGGACGCCGGCAAGTCAACCGTGGTGGCCGGGTTGTGCCGGCTGCTGGCCCGTGGCGGGGTCAGGGTGGCACCCTTCAAGGGACAGAACATGTCGCTCAACGCCATGGTCACCGGCGAGGGTGGCGAAATCGGCCGGGCCCAGTGGCTGCAGGCGGTGGCGGCGGGGGCCGAGCCCGAGGTGGCCATGAACCCGGTCCTGCTCAAGCCGATGGGGGAGCGGGCGTCCCAGGTGGTCGTGCTCGGGCGAGCGGTCGGGGTGCAGGAGGCCGCTCCGTACCAGCGCTCGAAGAATGCGCTGGTGGACGTGGTCGACGCCGCACTGAGCTCGTTGCGTGCCCGCTTCGACGTCGTGGTGTGCGAGGGTGCCGGGAGCCCCGCCGAGATCAACCTGCTCGACCACGACATCGTGAACCTCGGTCTGGCCGTCCGGGCGGGTCTGCCGGCGGTGCTGGTGGGCGACATCGAGCGCGGCGGGGTGTTCGCCCACCTGTTCGGCACCGTGGTCATCCTGCCCGACGAGCTGGCGCGGGCGATCGGGGGCTTCGTGATCAACCGCTTCCGCGGTGACCCGGCGCTGCTCGGGGACGGGCCGGCCCAACTGGAGGCCCGCACCGGCATCCCGACGCTGGGCGTGCTGCCATTCCTCGACGGGCTCGAGTTCGACGCCGAGGACGCGCTGGTCCGCTCCCCAGCACCGACGGCCGCCCCGGCCGATGCTCTCGACGTGGCCGCCCTCCTGGTGCCGCGCCTGTCCAACTTCACCGACCTCGACCCCCTGGTGGCCGAGCCCGGGGTGCACGTGCGCTGGGTCGCCCGCGGCGACGAGCTCGGGCACCCGGACCTGGTCGTGGTGCCCGGAACCCGGGCCACGGTCTCCGACCTGGACTCGCTGCGTCGGCGCGGCCTGTGCGACGCGCTGGCGGCCCTGCGGGCAGGCGCCGATCCACCGGTGATCCTCGGGATCTGCGGAGGCTTCCAGATGCTGGGCGTGACGATCGAGGACGCCGGTGGGGTCGAGGCGGCGGTGGCCTCGCCTTCGGTGCCGGGCCTGGGCTGGTTGCCGGTGCGCACCTTCTTCGAGGCGGAGAAGGTCACCCGCCTCTCGCGCGCCAGGGACCACGACGGCCGGCGCGTCGGTGGCTACGAGATCCGGCACGGTCGCATGACGGCGCTGGGCCAGCACCGCCCGTGGCTGTCCCTGGAAAACGATCCCGACCTCGTCAGCGCCAGCGACGCGGGTGGGACGGTGCTGGGCACCACCCTGCACGGTCTCTTCGAGGACGACGCGTTCCGGCACCGCTTCCTGGCCGAGCTGGCCGGGCGGCGGGGCCGCACCTGGGCGGGCTCGGGCGTGTCGTTCGCCGCGGCGCGCCAGGACCAGATCGATCGCGTCGCCGACGCCTGCGAGGAGCACCTCGACCTCGAGGCGCTGTGGCGCCTGGTCGAGTCGGCGTCCGGGGGATAGCGGGGCTCAGCTCTCGAGCCGAGCCCGCATGAACTGGACCGACTTCTCCTGCACCTCGCGCGCCTGCGACTCGATGAAGCGCTCCACGATCGGTCCCGCCCCGAAGATCTTGACCTTGGCCTCGAGCGAGAACGTCTCGACCGTCTTGCCATCCTCGACGGCGAAGGCGATGGCGCCGTCGATGTGCGTCTTGTCGGCCATGGTGCCGGGCGTCATGGTGAAGGTGGTCGTCGACGTGGCCGGGTCGAAGGTGCTCACCTCGGTCGTGACGACCTCTTCGCCGAAGATCTTGCGCACGGGGCCCGGCATGTTGGGCTTCTGGCCGTAGCGCAGCGTCCGCACCAGGCCGCTCTGCAGATCGCCCTCCTGCGAGACGACCTCGGCCGAGGTCGAGCCGAGCGCTTCGAGGTGGAGCTTGACCACGAAGTCCGGGTCGAAGTACAGCGCCCAGAACTCGTCCGGTGTGCACGTCCAGTCGTAGGAGAGATTGAGCTTCATGGCGCCAGGTCGAAGAGCATGTGGTGTCCCAGGTCTCCCATGAGGTCGATCATTATGTGCATGGACGCCACGCGCCAGTGGCCGTCCACCCGTTCGTAGCCGTGCCGGTAGCGACCGGCGATCACGGGTTGGAGCGCCAGCTCATGCGGCACGGCCTGGAGCACCGTGAAATAGGACCGGCTCGAGGCCGTCCCGCCTTCACCCTCGTCCTCCACGTCGACCATGACGTTGGTCATGACGTGCTTGGTGCGCGGCGTGCCGTCCTCGTAGCGCCGGGTCGTCCTCGTGTAGAGGGCCTCGATGGCCTCCCGGCCGCTGACCGCGTCGCCGAAGCCCTCGAACGTCAGCGTGGCGTGCGCGAACAGCTCGCCCACGCCGGCGAAGTCACCATTGTCGATCCGTTCGGCGTAGGTGTAGATGAGCTTGGTGATGGCCTCGCCGGCGGTCTCGGGCACGCCGTGATCATGGCACCGATCACTGACCGAGCAGGCGGCCCATGGCCCCGGCCAGGCGGCTCGGGCGCCCCCGGCGCTGCCTCGCTGCGATCGGCCAGCTTCATCGTCCACAGCCCGGCGTTGACGCCGAGCCAACGCAGGGGCTCGGGCTCCCAGGGGGGCGAGCGATGCCCCACCCAGGGGAGGTGGGTCAGCGGCGTGTCCGCCCCGGTGATGAGGTCGGCCAGCGTGCGCCCGGCCAGGTTGGTGGTGGCCACCCCGTCGCCCACGTAGCCACCGGCCCAGGCCAGGCCCGTGTCGCGGTCGAGGCCGACCGACGAGTGCCAGTCGCGCGGGATGCCGAGCGGGCCGCCCCAGGCGTGGGTGAAGCGGGCCTGCGCCAGATCGGGGAAGAGCTCGGTCAAGGTCTGGCGCAGCAGCGCGTGCACCGAGGGCTCGCGGTCGAAGGCCTCCCGCACGGTGGACCCGTAGTGGTAGGGCGCCCCGCGGCCGCCGAAGGCGATGCGCCCGTCGGCGGTCCGTTGCCCGTAGATGATCATGTGCCGGTGGTCGGCGAACGTGGCCCGCGTCTCGAGACCGGCCGCCTTCCAGAAGTCGTCGCCCAATGGCTCGGTGGCCACCATGAGCGAGTACACCGGCACGATGTCGCGGCGATGGCCCGGCAACGTCGGGGTCCAGGCCTCCGTGGCCCGCACCACGACGTCGGCCCGCACCGTGCCACCGCTCGTCACCACGCTGGGGCCCGACGGCGCGACCTGGATGTCCGTCACCGCCGTGTGCTCGTGGATACGCACGCCCCGTCGCGCTCGCCGCGTCGGACAGCCCGCGGGCGAGGAGCGCCGGTTGCAGCGCGGCGCAGTGCGGGGTGAAGGTGGCGCCGAGCGTGCCGGCGGCACCGATCAGCTCGGCCGTTTCTCGCTCACTGAGCCAGCGCACGTCGTCGTCGCCGAAGCCGAGGGCATGCGCCTCGTCCACCTCGGCCAGCGCCCGCGCCCGTTGCGCCTCGCTGCGCACCAGGTCGACGCTGCCGCCCTTGGCGAAGTGGCAGTCGATGCCCTCGGCCGCCGCCGTGGCGCCGACCACATCGACCGTGTCCTGCATGGCCCGGCGCATGGCGTGCATGGCTTGGCGCCCGTGCTGGCGTTCGAGCGCGGCGTCGGAGGTGGCGAAGAGCGCCGAGCACCAGCCGCCGTTGCGTCCTGACGCGCCGAAGCCCGCCACCTGGCGCTCGAGTACGACGACGCGCAACGACGGGTCGGCCCGGGCCAGCGACAGCGCCGTCCACAGGCCGGTGAAGCCGGCACCGACGATGCAGACGTCGACCTGCAGGTCCTCGGTCAGGGCCGGTCTCGGCGGCAACGGAACCGGCACCGACTCCCACCACAGGGAGAGGCGCTGGTAACCCGATGCCGGTGGTGCTACATCCGGCGCCACGCCTCGGACAGCACGTCGCGCAGTGTCGACGCCATGAAGTCGATCTCCTCCTGGCCGCAGATGAGCGGTGGAGACAGCTGGACGACGGGGTCGCCGCGATCGTCGGCCCGGCAGATCAGGCCGGCGTCGAACAGCGCACCCGACAGGTAGCCGCGCAGCAGACGCTCGGACTCGTCGTCGTCGAAGGAGAGGCGGGTCTCCTTGTCCTTGACCAGCTCGATCCCGTAGAAGAACCCGGCACCGCGCACGTTGCCCACGATGGGCAGGTCGTAGAGGCTCTCGAGTGCCGTGCGGAAGGCGGCCTCCGTCGACTGCACGTGCGCCAGGATCTGCTCACCCTCGAACACGTCGAGGTTGGCCATGGCCACGGCGCAGCTGACCGGGTGCCCGGCGAAGGTGAAGCCGTGGAGGAACGAGGCTTCCGGGGCCAAGAAGGGCTCCATCAGGCGGTCCGAGGCGATCATGGCACCGAGCGGTGCGTAGCCCGACGTGAGGCCCTTGGCCACCGTGATGATGTCGGGCTGATAGCCGTAGCGCAGGGAGCCGAACCAGTGGCCCAGGCGCCCGAAGGCGCAGATGACCTCGTCGGAGACGAGCAGGACGCCGTGACGGTCGCAGATCTCGCGCACGCGCTCGAAGTAGCCGGGCGGCGGCGGGAAGCACCCGCCGGCATTCTGCACCGGCTCCAAGAACACGGCCGCCACCGAGCTCGGCCCCTCGCGCTCGATGGCGCGGTCGATCTCCTCCGCCGCCCATTGCCCGAAGGCCACCTCGTCGTCGGCGAAGACCTCGGCCCGGTAGAAGTTCGTGTTGGGCACCTTGATGGCGCCCGGCACCAGCGGCTCGAAGGGCACCTTCAGTTCGGGGAGGCCGGTGATGGACAGCGCCCCCATGGAGGTGCCGTGGTAGGCGATGTTGCGGCTGACGACCTTGGTCCGCTCGGGCTGGCCGATCATCTTGAAGTACTGGCGGGCCAGCTTCCAGGCCGACTCCACCGCCTCGGAGCCTCCGGTGGTGAAGAAGACGCGGTTGAGGTCGCCCGGTGCGTAGCCGGCGATGCGCTCGGACAGCTCGATGGCCCGCGGGTGGGCGTAGGTCCAGAGCGGGAAGTAGGCCAACGTCTCGGCCTGCTTGGCGCCGGCCTCGGCCAGCTCGGTGCGGCCGTGGCCGACCTGCGACGTGAACAGGCCGGCCAATCCGTCCAGGTAGCGTTTGCCGTGCTGGTCCCACACGTAGGCACCCTCGCCCCGCACGATCACGGGCACCTCGTGGTCCGTGTAGGACCCCATGCGGCTGAAGTGCATCCAGAGGTGGCGTTTCGCCTCCTCGCTCAGCTCAGAGTTCTCGGGGTTGTTGGTCGCGCTCATCGTGCCTCCACTCGACGCGAAGAGGGGCCGCCGCTCATCGCGTGCCCCAGGTGTAGGTCTGCTTGGCCAGCTTCAGGTACAAGAACGTCTCGGTTGACCGCACGCCCGGGATTGACCGGACCGAGTCGTTGAGGACGTGCAGCAGGCGCTCGTCGTCCTCGCACACGATCTCCGCCAGGATGTCGAAGGACCCGGCGCACATCACCACGTAGTCCACCTCGGGCATGGCGATGAGCTTCTCGGCTACCCGTCGCACGTCACCCTCCACCGAGATCCCGATCATGGCCTGGCGGGTGAAGCCGAGCTGCAGCGGGTCGGTGACGGCGACGATCTGCATGATGCCCGTCTCGCGCAGTCGCTGGACCCGCCGCCGGACCGCGGCCTCCGACAGGCCCACCGCCTCGGCGATGGCGCCGTAGGGCTGGCGCCCGTCGCGCTGGAGCGCCTCGATGATGGCCCGGTTCGGCCCGTCGAGGAGCGCCCCCGTCCCCGGAGCCACGTCGTCGTGGGCGCCCGCCCCCACCGGCCCTTCGGTGTCGGGCATCGCTGTTACCTCGCTATCGGTCGTGTCGGTTCTGGGTAAAACCCTTGATGTGCGAATTGTGTCATCTCGGTGACCTCAGTCAAGCAGAATCCGTCGTATTGGGGTCCGTATCTTGCGGAAACGCTTGTTGGTGCCGGAATCTTCTGTGATCCTGTAGCGATGGGCCAGCTGTGAAGGGAGCGGCATGCGCAAACTGCAGAATTTCGTCGGGGGGGCCTACCGCGACGCCGAGGACGGCCCGCTCGCGCCGCTGATCGACCCCAGCACCGGCGAGGCGTTCGCCGACGCGCCCGTCTCGGGCCCGGCCGATGTCGACCGGGCCGTCCGGGTGGCGGCCGAGGCCTTCACGTCCTGGAAGCGGACCACCCCCTCGGAACGCAGCCTGGCCCTGTTGCGCATCGCGGACGCCGTGGAAGCGCGGGCGGAGGAGCTGGTGCGGGCCGAGTGCGAGAACACGGGCAAGCCCTTCCAGCTGACCATGGACGAGGAGATCCCGCCCATGGTCGACCAGATCCGCTTCTTCGCCGGCGCAGCGCGGCACCTACAAGGCCTGGCCGCCTCGGAGTACATGGCGGGCCACACCTCGTTCATCCGGCGCGAGCCGCTGGGCGTGTGCGCCGCCGTGACGCCGTGGAACTACCCCATGATGATGGCGGTGTGGAAGTTCGCCCCGGCATTGGCTGCGGGCAACACCCAGGTGCTCAAGCCGTCGGACACCACACCGGTCACCACGCTGCTGCTGGCCGAGATCATCGCCGAGCACGTGCCACCGGGCGTGTTCAACGTCGTGTGCGGCGACCGCGACACCGGACGGGCGCTGGTGGTCCACGACACGCCGGCCCTGGTCTCGGTGACCGGGTCGGTACGGGCGGGCATGGAGGTGGCGGCCGCGGCAGCGCCGTCGCTCAAGCGGGTGCACCTCGAGCTCGGCGGCAAGGCGCCCGTCATCGTGTTCGACGACGCCGACGCAGCCGCGGCGGCCGAGGGCATCGCCGGCGCCGGCTACTTCAACGCGGGGCAGGATTGCACCGCGGCCACCCGGGTCCTAGCGGGACGCCGGGTGCACGGCGACCTGCTGGCGGCGCTGGTCGAGCAGGCCGAGGGCACCACGGTGGGGGGCACCGACAACGAGGATGCCGACTACGGGCCGCTCAACAACGCCAACCAGCTCGAGCGGGTGCGCGGCTTCCTGGAGCGCGCCCCGGCCCACGCCTCGGTGGTGACCGGTGGCGTCGCCGTGGGCGATCGCGGCTACTGCTTCGCACCGACCGTGGTCGACGGGCTGCACCAGGACGACGAGATGGTGCAGAACGAGGTCTTCGGGCCGGTCATCACGGTGCAGGAGTTCAGTGAAGAGGCCGAGGCGCTCGGGTGGGCCAACGGTGTCGAGTACGGGCTGGCCTCCTCGGTGTGGACCCGGGACCACGGTCGGGCCATGCGCATGGCACGCGACCTGGACTTCGGGTGCGTCTGGATCAACACCCACATCCCGCTGGTGGCCGAGATGCCGCACGGCGGCTTCAAGCGCTCCGGCTACGGCAAGGACCTCTCCGAGTACGGCTTCGAGGACTACACGCGCATCAAGCACGTGATGAGCAACATAGAGGAGTAGCCATGATCGTCGGGATCCCCACCGAAGTGAAGGCCGACGAGTATCGGGTCGCCATCACGCCGGCCGGCGTGCGCGAGCTGACCTCGGCCGGCCACACGGTGCTCGTCCAGAAGGGGGCAGGCGACGGCTCGTCCATGCCGGACACCGATTTCGAGCACACGGGCGCCACCATCATGGAGGACGCCGACCAGCTCTGGGCCGCCGCCGACCTGGTGTGCAAGGTGAAGGAGCCCGTGCCCGAGGAGTACCACCGCCTCGGCCTGCGCCAGGACCAGACCCTGTTCACCTATCTGCACCTGGCTGCGTCGCGCGAGTGCATGGACGCGCTGATCGCCGCCGGCAACGTCGCCATCGCCTACGAGACGGTGCGCATGCCCGATCACTCGTTGCCGCTGCTGGCGCCCATGAGCGAGGTGGCGGGGCGCATGGCACCCCTCATGGGGGCGCACCACCTGATGCGACCCGGCGGCGGGCGAGGGGTCCTGGTGACCGGGGTGCCCGGCGTGCGCTGTGCCCGCGTCGTCATCCTCGGCGCAGGCGTGTCGGGCTTCGCGGCCGCCACCATCGCCGTCGGCATGCACTCCGAGGTCTTCGTCCTCGACAACAACCTCGATCGGCTGCGCGACGTCGACCACCACTTCCGCGGCGCACTCGAGACCATCGCCTCGTCACAGCACGCCATCGAGGAGACCTGCGTGGACGCCGACATCGTGATCGGCGCCGTGCTGGTCGTCGGTGCCCGGGCACCCCACCTGGTCTCCGATGCCCTGGTCGAGCAGATGCGGCCCGGTTCGGTCCTGGTCGACATCGCGGTCGACCAGGGTGGCTGCTTCGAGTCGACGCATCCGACGACGCACTCCAACCCGACGTTCGACGTGCACGGGTGCGTCTTCTACTGCGTGGCCAACATGCCGGGGGCGGTGCCGCACACCTCGACCCACGCCCTGGCCAACGCCACCTTGCCCTACACGCTGAGCATCGCCGCTCAGGGCTGGCAGAAGGCGGCGCGGGGCAACCCTGCCCTGGCCCAGGGGGTCAACGTGGCCGGCGGCAAGGTCGTCTACAAGCCGGTGGCCGACGCCCACGACATGGCGTACACCCCACTGGCGGGTCTGCTGGATTGACCCGCCACCGACTCGGCCCGGCGCCAACACGTAGGATGCGTGCCGTGGGGGTGAATGGCGATTCTTCTCGCGTCCCCGTTGGGACCAGGACGGCGGTCGTCCCTGCACGCGAGGACACGGGGTGAACGCCGGAGCCGGCGGGGGTGACGACCTGGTGCTCGTGGTCGACGACGACGTCGCCATGCGCCAGTCGTTGGTCGACCTGCTCGGCCTCGAGGGGGTGCCGACCATGGAGGCGGGCCGGGTGGACGAAGCGCTCGCCTTGCTGGCCTCCCGGACCCCGTCCGTGGTCGTCCTCGACCACCACCTGCCCGACGGCAGCGGGATCGAGCTGGCGCAGGCGATCAAGGAACAGGACCCGGCTGTCCAGGTGCTGCTCCTGACCGGCTTCGCCACCATCGATACCGCCGCCGAGGCCGTCGGGAGGCTGGATGCGTACCTGATCAAACCCGTGGCGCCCAAGATGTTCCTCAAGACCGTCGACGAGGCGTTGGCTCGCCGCCGATCGGAGTCAGAGCGGCGTCACGCGGTTGAAGACCTGCGGCGTCAGAGTGTCGAGCGCGCTCGCGTTGACCCCTTGACCGGGCTCCTCAACCGCCTTGAGCTCGACCGCTGCCTGCGCGAGGGCATGGCGCAAGCCGAGATCGGCGGGCACGCGTTGGCCGTGTTCTTCATCGGTCTGGACCGGTTCAAGTTCGTGAACGACGTCTTTGGGCACGACGCGGGGGACGAGATCCTCAAGGAGGTGGGCCGACGCCTCACAGAGGCCTGCACCGCATCGGATTCGGTGGCCCGTTTCGGGGGTGACACCTTCATCATCGTCTGCCACCACGCCACGGACGCCGCTTCGGCGCAGCTCGACGCGCAGCGCGTGCTCGAGTCCATCGCCCGACCGATCACGGTCGCCGGTGTCGAGCACGTGGTCACGGCGAGCATCGGCCTCGTGGTCGCCCGCCCGCCCGCGTCCGACGGGAGCGCGGAGAGCATGTTGCGCGACGCGGAGATCGCCATGTTCCGGGCCAAGGAGGCGGCGCCGGGGACCCAGGTGCTGTTCGAACGGTCCATGCGGGCCAGGACGCTCGAGCACTTCGAGGTCGAGCGCGGACTGAGGACGGCCCCCTTCGACGGGACGCTCTCGTTGCTCTACCAGGCCATCGTGGACGCCCATTCAGCGCGGGTGGCCGGTGCCGAGGCGCTCCTGCGCTGGGACCGGCCGTTGCTGGGCACCATGCTCCCGGAGTCGTTCGTGGACGTGGCCGAGGAGTCCGGCCTCGTGGTGGCCATAGGGGAGTGGGTCCTCGATCGGGCGCTGGCCGAGCTCGCCTTGTTCGCTTCGACTGCTTCCGTCCCCGATACCTTCAGGGTCTGGGTCAACGTTTCGCCTCAGCAGTTGGCTCTCCCTCAGTTCGCCCAGCTCGTCTACGAGAAGTTGGACCGGCACGGCGTGTCGCCCGACCTGCTCGGGTTTGAGATCCTGGAGCGGGCACTGCTGGACCTCGGCGAGACCGAGCGGGTCCTCAAGGCGCTCCGGGCCATGGGCGTGGCACTCGACCTCGACGACTTCGGGGCCGGGCATTCGAACCTGTGGCTTCTCCAGGAGCTGCCCATCAACGGGATCAAGATCGATCGCCGCTTCGTGGCCACCCTCGACGTCGGCGACCGCGAGCGGAACGCGGCCATCGCGGGCGGCCTGGTGCAGCTGGGCCACGGGCTCGGCCTGACGGTCTTGGCCGAGGGCGTCGAGACGGCCGCGCAGGCGGCGTCCGTCGAGGCGCTCGGGTGCGACCTCGCCCAGGGCTACTTCTATGGGTTTCCCGGTTCGGCCGAGCAGCTGTGGCAGCTCATCGCCTTCGAGCAGGCGGCATCGGCCGGCGCGCGCAACGTCGATTTGGCCGGGTAGCGGCGCGGGCGGCCGGGGTCAGCCCGGCGGCGCGGCGCCGTCTGCCGCCGCCTCCGACACCGCCTTCAGGAGTTCTGGCGGGGAGACGGGTTTCCGCAGGAACCGGAAGATCCGGGAACCGAGCCGCGTCCGGGCCTCCTGGTCCAGGTCGTAGGCCGACACGAGGACGATGGCCGGAGGCGGCGGGGAGGGCACGAGGCTCTCCACCACCGAGATGCCGTCGCGCCTCGGCATGCGCACGTCCAGCACGACGACTTCGGTGGGGTGTTCGTTGTAAAGCTCGAGCGCAGCGTCCCCGTCGTCGGCCGCGGTCACCTCGTAGCCGGCGTTGCGCAGGATGTCGCACACCGATTCGCGGACGCCCGCGTTGTCGTCAGCGACGAGGACCGAAGCGGGAGGGTTCGTCATCGCGGCGCGCTGGAGCCCAGGTTCGCACCGGCCCGCGGCAGGCGGATCACCACGCGGGCCCCACCGCCGTCTCGGTTCGAGAGGACAACCTCCCCCCCGTGGGCTTCGGCAAGGCGTTGGACGATGGCCAGCCCGAGACCCGTGCCCTGGGCCTTGGTGGTGAAGAAGGGATCGAAGGCCCGCCCCACCGCTTTTGGGTCGACGCCCGGTCCGGTGTCCTCCACGAGGATCTCGACCGCACCGTTGGCCTCGACGGCGCGTATGCACACGGATCCACCGTCGGGCATGGCCTGGTAGGCGTTGGTCACGCAGTTGCTCAGCATCTGCGTCAGTTGGTCGGCGTCGGCGTCGACCGCCACCGTCCTGCTCTCCACCGTGACCTCAATCCCGGCCGGCGCCGCCGTCGCCTCGAGGACTTGGTCCGCCGCGGTGCCCAGCTCCACCCGTTCGAGCGCGGGCCGGCGATCCCGCATGTACGAGGTGAGGTCATCGGCCAGCGCGGCGGCGCGCTGGGTCTCGCGCTCGACCAGGTCGAGGTTCTTGACCAGCTGCGGCGATTCCTCGTCGCCCAGATGGTGGCGAATGAGGTACAGCCCGTTGATGGCGGCCCCGAGCGGGTTCCGCAGCTCGTGCCCGATCATGGTCGCCATCTCCCCGACGGCGGAGAGCCGCTCCTTTTGCACCATCTCCTCCTGCGCGCTCACGAGCTCGGCCGTGCGCTCGGCCACCAGCTCCTGGGCGTAGCGCTCCCGGCGTCCGAGGACGCTGACCAGGATCCCGAGGACGAGGGCCAGCGTCAGTCCGGCGCCGAGGAGGATCCACGGGAAGGCGTTCGGCCAGGAGCCGGCCAGCGGGCTCTTCGCGCTCGTGACCACCAACCACTTGGTGGAGCCGACCGGGACGTACGTCTTCACCTTCGGACCGCTGAACGGCACGGGGTACGCGGTGGTGATGATGAGCTGATCCGGGCGCGCCACGGGGTCGGCGTAGATGGCCGCGTTGAGGTCGGGGAAGCCGTACTGCTCGGTCAGCTGCGGGAGCGGGTGGGCCGGTTGGACGACCCCCTCCTCGAGCACGGCGCCCCCGGGCTGGCCCGTTCCGACGGCGAGGACGACGACGTGCTGCCGTCCGACGGTGATGACGCCAGGGGAGAAGAGCCCGGTGTGGCTGCCGGCGACGGCAGCGGCCAGGGCGGGCGCCAGCGGCTGGCCGGCAGCCAACCCCGGACCCGAGGCCAGCAGCACCACGCCGCCGCGCACGAGGGCCACCGGCGGCGGGCTCTTCCCGAAGAGAGCGTTCACCTCGGTCGCGAACGTCGCCGGTGACGCATTCGTCGCCTGGGCCACGGCGCCGAGGGTTTGGAGCTGCGGCCCCGACGACGTGAGGATGCTCTCGGCCAGTGTGGTGACCTGGGTGGCCTCGCTCTGCAGCTGTGCCTGGTTCTGGTCGTCCACGCTGTGCTCCAGCAGCAGTGCGGCGCCGATGCTCAGGAGCGCGACCAGGCCGCCCACGACCACCGCCAGCCAGACACGCGACCGCTTCATCCAGCGACCCCCCACCCCTCGCTACAGCCTCCTGAGCGCATCGGCTTCCCCAAAAGTCCAGCGTATCAGGAGCGTCACCGGGGTTTCGGCGCGGACAGGCAGACGTTCGTCGGACCGGCTCGGACCCTACGACGGACACGAAGGACACCATCGGGCCGGGTAGCCGCCGGGTCCGGGCACCCATGGCCGGGCCGCGATCGACGGTGGCGAGCCGGCGCTCATCGGCGCAGCTGGAGCGGAGTACACGCCGGTGGCGGGACTGCTCGCCTGATCGGAGGCCGGGCGGCGGGAGACTCGCGTCCTCCGCGGCGGGCTGTGCGACGGGTCCATATGAAGGGTCGGCCCAACGGATTCGACCATATATACAGGCACGACTCCCCACTCATCACACCTGGGCGCCAGCCGGTACCCATAAGGCTCACAGTTACGCGGGATACGTGCTTACCGTGCGACGGCACGGAGGTTGGGGGCATGCACTGGACAGCCCCGCGCTGCTCGCTGCAGGGGTCCTCATCGTGGCGACGGCGTTCAGCATCTGCCGCCTCGAGGTGTTCGCACACGGGGACATCACGCGCTTCATCGACGTGGGCTCCGTCTTCACGAAGGTGTCAGAGATCCCGCGCCACGTCACCGTCGTTCCCGGCAGCGGATACGACGGGCAGTTCTACTACCGCCTTGCACTCGACCCGGCCAACCTGCATCGCAGCGCGTTCGGCATCACGATGGACAATGCCTACCGGGTCCAGAGGATCACCTACTCGGTGTTGGCCTGGCTCGCCGCCGCCGGCCAGCGGGCCGCCGTCCCGTACTCGCTGGTGGCCGTCAACGTCGTCGCCTTGTCCGCGTTGGCCTGGTTGGGCGCCCTCCTCGCCCGTGACTGCGGGAGGCGCCCCGCCTGGGGTCTCCTGTTGCCCGCGTACTTCGGCTTCTTGTTCAGCCTGGGCCGCGATCTCACGGAGATCTGCGAGGCGTGCTTCGTCGTGGCGGGTCTGCTGTTGGTGCGCCGCGGCTGGCCGCTGCTGGCCGGGATGGCATGGGCACTCGCCGTGCTCAGCCGCGAGACGGCCCTGGTCGTCGTCGCGGGTGCGGCCCTGGTGGCCGTGGTCGAAGTGGCCCGGGGGAGACGCCGCTTCAGGCGCGCGGACACGACCTGGCTCATCCCCGTCGCCGCCTACGCCACCTGGCAGCTGGTCGGGTGGGCGTCGCTCGGATCCATCCCGATCCGAACGGACAGCGAGAACAACCTCACCTATCCCTTCGTCTCGATGGTGCAGGCGCTCTCGCACAACCTGGCGCAACTGCCCTCCGAGCACGCTGCCATCTGGCTGGCCCAGCTAGCGGTGCTCGGGTCAGTCGTCGTCTGGGCCGCCGTGGCCCTGCCCGGCTCGCAGGCCACCACGGTCGAGAAGTACTCGTGGGTCGTGGCGGCGCTCCTGGCGGTGTTCCTGACCAAGACCCTCTGGGAGAGCCACGCCGACTTCCGGGGCTTCGAAGACCTCTACCTTCTGTCGACGGTCGTGCTGCTGGCCTCCGACCGCAAGCTGAGGGTCGTCGCCGTGCTGGTGTCGGTCATGTGGGTGGTGACGTTCGCTCACCGGGTGGTGCTCTTCTGACGTCCACTGCCTGGGTGGGAAGTCCCACGAGCGGGGGGCGGTCCGCCCGCGCGGGTCGCCGTCAGTTGTACTCCGTAGATGTCCCAGGTCCGTCCATGCCGTCTCGGCCAGCTACATATCCCGGCTCATATAGAGGCACAGCGTCTGCTGAGTCCAACGATCAGCGGCCATGAACAAGCCAGTTGGGAGCACCGCAACGAACCCACTGGTGAATTGTCGCCTCTCGTATCGGGCTCCCTCCGGTTGTCCGGAGTCGTTCTTGGATCAGACTCCTTCAAACTCGCGGTCGTCGGAAGCTTGGAATGGTCAAGCCCAAAACGGCACAAGAGCAACTCTGGCCCAGAGCGATGCTTTTTGATCGCTTGACAGCCGCAACGCTTGAAAGGCGTGAGGTGCACAAAGCCAGGAGTTTGGGCCCGAACGCGCAACACCGACCCGCTTGGCGGGCCGGTGTTGCTCCTCACTGGGAGGGTTCGCTGGCGTCACACCGAGACGAGCTCCTTCTCGGGAGTGTGACTGGGCAGAAGCTCCTCGTTCTCGTCCGTCCGCCGGGCGTGGGCGAAGCCGAGACCGACCAGCACCGCCATGACGCCTGCGAGGCAGAACGCTGCAATGGCGCACCAGAAGGCGATCATTGCGATGAGGCTGAAGCCGTAAGCCTCGAGAAGCAGCCCACGAAGCGTGGTGCCCTGGAAGACAGTCTGGACCTTGGCCTCGGCCGCCGTGTAGGCCGGCGATCCCTTGGGCAGGGCCATGGCCGCCGCGCTCAACTGGGCGTAGGTCTTGCCGCCGCCGATCTCACCGAGATGCACGTCGATGAAGTCATTGGCGTAGACTTCGGCCTGCTGCCCCGTGAGGAGCTGCTGTCCGGCGTACTGAGACACGGAGGGGATCATGGACTTGGTGATCTCGGTCCCGTTAGGGTGGGCGAACGCCGCCGCCGAGGGGAACGTGATCTGCTGCTCGGCCAGTTGGGTGTGCACGTAGTTGTTGGCGAAGCTGTAGCCCACGAGCAGCAGTGAGCCGGCAACGGCCAGCACGATGACGATGACCACACCGCCGACACTGGCCAGCATGTCGAAAACCTTGCGTCGCATTGTGTATCTCCTTGTTCGTGATCCCTCCCAGTGAGGAGATCCATCTCCATCGTCCACGAGCGAGGTCCCGCTGAGATGAGCGCAAAGGTCCTGTGGGCTAGGGAGAAAGGTCCCTTGGTCGGGCGCATCCAAATGGCGTTGGCGCCGAAAGGGGAGGATCCTCCGTAGTCGGGGCTATTCGCCCCGCACAGACTGGACGCATGAGCATGTACGTGGAGGTCCTTTCTGGGGCCATGGACCGATGGGACACGGAGCTGTCCGGCGATGCTCTCATCGACTACGCGCTCACCTGCCGAGCCGCGCTACCCGCTCGGGATTTAGGGGCCGGGGTCTGGTCGGAGGCTTCCTTGGTTGCCGAGGTCGCCTACGACCGAGCTCTCATAAGCCTGGCGGCCGAGCATGGCATCGACGTGGCTCCGAGGAACTTCGTGCACCCGAGGATCGAGCGGGACCGCCTCGAGCTCGAGTTGGCTCGCCGGGGCGTCTCTCTCGAAGTCCCGGTTCGCGACCCAACGACTCGGGGAACGCCTAGTCCTGGCTCTTGAGCTTGGTGGCGTAGATGGCGGCCTCGGTGCGGCTCGTGACCTTGAGCTTGCGCAGCAGGCCGGTGATGTAGTTCTTCACCGTGTTCTCCGAGAGGAACATCGCCTCGGCTATCTGTTTGTTGGTCTTGCCTTCTGCGATGAGATCCAAGATGCGAGACTCTTGGGGCGAGAGGGACGCGATCGACGGATCAATCTGAGGCGGGTTGGCGATCCGCTCGACCACCCGGGCCACGGCCCTGGGATCCATGAGCGATACCCCTGTCGCCACCTTCTTCACGTCCTCGACCAGGTCACGGGCCTTGATCTGCTTGAGGACGTAGCCCGCTGCCCCGGCCATCACGCTGGCGTACATGGCTTCGTCGTCGGCGAAGCTGGTGAGCATCAGGCAGACCAAGTTGGGCATGGCGGAGCGCAGATCGCGGCACACCTCGATGCCGTCACCGTCTTCGAGACGCACGTCGAGGATGGCGACGTCCGGCTTGGCCAAGGGCGCCCGGGTCAGCGCCTCGTCGCCGGTCGAAGCCTCGCCCACCACTTCGATTTCGCTGTCGCTCTCGAGCAGGCTCCGAATGCCCTCTCGGACCAGTTCGTGGTCGTCGAGCAGGAACACGCGGATGGCCACGGGACCATTGTGCCAGTACCGCCTGCGCTCCTGCGAAACTCCCGCGTACCGACAGTACGATCCGCCTCGTGCCCTACACGCGGGTCAACGACCCCGAGAAGCTGCGCCGGCTCATGGGAGCCGTGCTCATGATCACGGCCGACGTCGAGCTGGCCGATCTGCTCCGTCACCTGGTGGAGGAGGCCAGGTCCCTGGTTGGCGCCCGCTACGCCGCACTCGGCGTGCTCAACGAGACCCGCACCGGCCTCGAGCAGTTCATCACCGTTGGGCTCAGCGAGGCCGAGGAGGCCCAGATCGGCGATCGGCCTACTGGGCGCGGGGTCCTCGGCCTGCTCATCACGGAGCCGGCTCCCCTGCGGCTCTCCCACCTCGAGCAACACCCCGGCCGCTACGGATTTCCTCCGAACCACCCGCCGATGACCTCGTTCCTGGGGGTGCCGTTGCGAGTGCGCAACGACGTCTACGGCAACCTCTACCTGACGGACAAGGAGGACGCGACCGCGTTCACCGACGAGGACGAGGCATTGGCCGAAGCTCTCGCTTTAGCGGCCGGCATTGCCATTGAGAACACCAGGCTCCACGACAGGGTCCGCGTCATGAGCGTGCTCGACGACCGGGACCGGATCGCCCGTGACTTGCACGACCGGGTCATCCAGCGCATCTACGCCGTCGGCATGAGCCTCCAAGGCGCCACGAGAATGCCCGAGCGTGAGCAGGTCGTCGAGCGAGTATCCCGGGCTATCGACGAGCTCGATGACACCATCACCCAGATCCGCTCGGCCATCTTCGAACTGGGGGACGCCGCCCTACCGGGCGGACTGCGCCAAGCCGTTCTGCACCTCTCAGAACAGTTGGCGGGAACCCTCGGTAGCCGTCCCGAGGTCCGGTTCGAAGGGGCCGTGGACAACGACGTGCCCCAACAGATCGGCGACCATGTCCTGGCTGTGGTGCGAGAAGGCCTCACCAACGCCGGAAAGCACTCGGGAGCCACGCGCTTCGTGGTGACTATGACCGTGACTGACGATCTGACCCTCCAGGTCGTAGACGACGGGACAGGCATCGAATTGCCCGTGGTCGAACCGGGACTCGGGTTGGTCAACATCCGTGAACGCGCCGAAAAACTCGGTGGGTCGTTCGAGATCCACCCGAGAGACGGAGGGGGCACCCGCCTGGTGTGGACCGTTCCGCTCCGGTGACGACATGACGTCGCCCTCGTGTGCGTCAGTCGAATCGTTCACACTGAACAGTCGGCACTCCTTCAGTATTCGCTCGGTGCCGGCCGCGAGGTCAGGCCACGGAACGCTTCGTGTATGCCGTCGCAGAAGGCGTCGATGTCGGGGCAGACGGTGGGATCGACGAGTACGCCCAGGTTGAGCTGGTCCAGATACGAGAGGACCGCGACGCCGAGTCCCTGGTTTCCCACGAGCGGCACCAAGGGGTAGGCCTCCAGCATCTTTGCCCCGATCGCATAGAGAGGGACGCTTGGACCGGGCACGTTCGTCACGATCAGGTTGAAGAAGGGCTGATGCTGGACCAGCCACCCCAACGCGGCCAGTGCCGACGTCGGCAGCGGCTGGAGGGCACGGAGGGCGGCGTCGGCCACCAGCTCCTGGTGATGCTCCTTCTGCGACGCCGTCTGTGAGGAGATGGTCGCCAGGGTGTGCTCGGGGTCGTCGGAACCAACCGGGAGTTTGACGAGCAAGCCCGAAACACGGTTGGCCATACCCCGGGCAGGTCCGGAGTCCAGGCCGACGGGGATCAGCGCGTTGACCTCTTCGTCGGCCCCTGCTGATCGACCCATCATTTTGTGCAGGCCCTGCGTCACGACGGTCAGAACGACGTCATTGACGGTGCCACCTCGGGCGTGAGCGATGGTGCGCGCATCCTCGAGTGGCAATCGAACGAAACGAATCTGGCGGTGAGGGCCAATCTGATGATTCAGGGGCGACGGTGGAGCCAGGGGTCCGGCGCGGAGCACCTGTGCCGCCGCACCGAGTTCCGCCGTCCAGCCCCGGGCGCGTCGGAGCGGGTGCAGTGCCGTCCAGCCGGCCCACGCTCCCAACCGGACGCCGATCTCGCCCAGGCGCCAGAGATCCCGTGCGGCATCGACCACGAACGGCACCGGAGCCTGGGGTTGCCAGGGGGCAGCCGCCGGGCGGGTGGGGCACTCCGGCGACAGATCGAGCAGCACCATGGCGAGCTCGGCGGCGGCGATGCCGTCCGCCATCGAGTGATGCAGCCTCTCGATCAACGCGATCTGACCGCTCTCGAGCCCTTCAACGAAGGTCAGCTCCCACAACGGCCGGCCCTGGGTGAGCGGGGTGGAGACCACCTCGGCACAGAGCTCAAGGAGGTCTGTGTCAGCGCCCGGTGCTGCCAACGGCCGCCGAGTGACGTGGTTGGCGATGTCGAAGGCCGGGTCGTCGCACCACACGGGTGGCGCCTCGATCAACGTGCCCGGTCGGGCGATTTGCCGCAATTTTGGAACTAGCTCAAGTCGGGAGGAGATCAGTTGGCGGAGGTCCTCGATGCGAAGGTCACCTCGCTCGTCGAGCAGAGGTCCTGCTTCGAAGAACGCGATCGACACCATGTGCATGGGGGTGCGATCGGACTCGACCTGAAGGAACATGGCATCGAGCGGCGACAGCCCCGAGGCGGGCCTCACGGCGAGACTTCCCTGCGAGGAAGTCGGGTGCGGGGCAGGCGCTGTGTTCCCAGGTCACGGACCATGAACAGAGTGTGGCGGCATTCGGCTGGAGGCCGCTACCGACTTAGCTCCCTGGCCGGCGGGACCTTCCTCCCTAGCCGCGGCCGATACCCGAAGAGCACACTCGGAACATGGACACCGCCATCGGAAAAGAGTCTGGAGACCTCGCTCGACGTATCACGCAACGTCGCCAGGAGCTTGGACTGACAGCAGAGGACCTGGCGCGCCGGGCGGGGTTGGCCCCCGAATTTCTCGACTACTTCGAGCAGCACGCCGACGGGCAGCTGAGCAGTGGGACGCTTACCAGGATCGCTCGCGCCCTCCAGACGGTCCCGGCCGACCTTCTGGGTGGTGACAGAAGCCGCCCATTGGGCAACGCGGGCGCGCTGCCTGGGGCCATTCTCGAGCCACTGACGCCAGCGCAGTGTCGGAAGCACCTCGAAGGCGGGGGCGTGGGAAGGGTCATCTTTTGCGCATCCCGGGGTCCGGTGGCGCTTCCCGTGAATTATCGGTTCTCAAAGAGCGAAGTGCTGTTCAATACGACGATGAAGACGGCGACGGAGCTCGAGTCCCAGGGCACCGTCGGTTTTGAGATCGATCGGATCGACGACGTGTTCAGCGAGGGCTGGAGCGTCATCGTGACCGGATCTGCTCGCCTGGTGGACCACCCGGACGAGCTGGTCGCGCATGCCGCACACCGGATCGAGCCGTGGGCGGGGGGAGCTCGGGGAGCGGTCGTGGCGATCACGGCCGACGAGGTCACGGGACGAGTCATCGTCCACGACGGGACAGGTGATCCGACACCCGGACCGAGCCGGTAGGCCACCGGCCCCTCGATCACGACAAGGGCTTACGATCAAAGGTGCAGAGAACGATGAGCCAGGGCCCAGCGAGCCGGACCGAAGGCCGAGAACTCCCCGTCGGATATCCCTTAGAACGTGTTTGGTAACCCGTGTCACGGCGGAGCCCAGGGGCGCCGACCTGGTGGGCGTGCAAGGCGATTGAGCATCAGTCCGATCATCGCCCACTTGACGAACGCCTCGTGCGTCTCGGGCAGCCGCTCGTAGTCGCGCACCAGTCGGCGCCAGCGCATGAGCCAGGCCAACGTGCGCTCGACCACCCAGCGCCGAGGCAGGACGGCAAAGCCGCGCTGGTCCTTGGGCTTGGAGACGATCTCGACGGTCATCTTCCAGTAGCGCCGGGCCCGCACGACGAGTCGACCGGCATAGCCACCGTCGGCGAAGACGTGGCGCAGCCGGGGATACCAGCCATGGGCCAGCTTTAACGCGTCGACTCCTCCGTCGCGGTCTTGCACCGAGGCCGCAGTCACCATCACGACGAGCAACAACCCGAGCGTGTCGGTCACGATATGGCGCTTTCTTCCCTGCACTCGCTTCCCGGCGTCATAACCGCGAGTGTCCTTTCCGACGGTGTCGGCCCCACGCAGGGACTGCGAATCGACGATCCCCGCACTCGGTTCGGCCTTCCTCTTGGTGCCGTCGGGCTTCTCGGTCCTCTTGCGCAGCTCCTCGCGCAAGGTGTCGTGGATGAGATCGAGCGTCCCGTCGTCGCGCCAGTCGACGAAGTAGCCGTAGACGGTGCGCCAATGCGGGAGATCCTTGGGCAGCATGCGCCAAGCACACCCGGCGCGCGTCAGGTACAAGATGGCATTGACGATCTCGCGCTTGGGATACAACGGAGGCCGTCCGCCGGGAGCCACCGGCACCGTGTCGGGCAACATAGGCTCCACCAACGCCCACTGACGATCGGTCAGATCGGTCGGATATCTGCGGCCCGGCGCCACGCACACCAGTGCAGCGCAATCGAGAGTAAATCGCGAGCACCGCGCGCTACCAAACGCGCTGGTCACGCGCGATTTTGAAAACTTCTCCTCACAAGTGCTATCGACGACAGCGAGCTACGTCTTCAGCTGCTCCCATGTCGGCACCTGGTTTCCAAACACGTACTTAGAACTGGAGTTCGACGCAGTATCCATGGAGCAGTTCCGTTTTCTCGTACGTCCCATTCGTCCGGACGACGTCGGCGCACTGGTCCAGTTCCACGAGCACCTGTCCGACCGCTCGTGCTATCTCAGGTTCTTCTCCCTCCATCGGCATCTCTCTCCGATAGAAGTCGAGCGGTTCACGCAGGTGGACTATCGGGACCGCCTCGCGCTGGTGGCCGAGCACGACGGCCGGCTCATCGCCGTCGGCCGCTACGACCGCCGCCCGGAGACGACCGAGGCCGACGTCGCCTTCGTCGTGGCCGACGAATGTCAACATCATGGCATCGGGTCATTGCTGCTGGACGAGTTGGCTGATGCGGCACGTGACCGCGGCATCACCACCTTCGTGGCCGACACGCTCCAAGAGAACCTCACGATGCTCCAAGTGTTCTCCCATTCGGGGTTCCCGGTTAGCCGGCACTACGAATACGGCACCGCCTCCTTGCGGTTTCCCATCACGCTTACTCCGTCCTACGAGAAATGCCTCGCGCGACGCCGAACTGGCTGGCAGATCGCTGCAAGCAATGCCTTGTTGCTCGAGGCTCACGGCGACGGTTGAGGCACCCAGGAATCGGGATACCTGTCGGTGGAGTCTCAGGGCGAACATTGCCACTTGGCGTGCAGATCGGCCCGCTTCGCACGCTTTGTGGCCTGGCGTCAGGCTCTTTAGCGCGATCGAGCACCAGGCCGTCGGCTGTCGTCGGGACCACCTTCCCTGGCCCTTGGGACCTTTTGGCCTACCCGGACTCAGGGCAGACGTGGACGATGGCTGGGTAAGGGCAAGTCCAAGATCATGAGCACCGAGCGGAGGTAGGACGATGAAGGCACTCGTATACGAGGGACCTGGCCGGAAGAGTTGGAGCGAGATCGCGGACCCGAAGATCCAGCACGACGGCGACGTCATCGTGCGGGTCGACGCGACGACGATCTGTGGAACGGACCTGCACATCTTGAAAGGGGACGTTCCCGAGACGACCCCCGGCCGAGTCCTCGGACACGAAGCCGTGGGCACCATTGTCGAGGTCGGCTCCGGCGTGAAGACGCGCCAAGTCGGCCAGCGTGTGCTGGTCTCGTGCATCTCGGCCTGCGGCTTCTGCCGTTTCTGTCGGGAGGGCCATTACGGGCAGTGCCTTGGCGGCGGCGGATGGATTCTTGGTCACCTCATCGATGGGACCCAGGCGGAGCTGGTACGGGTGCCCTTCGCTGACACGTCGACCTATCTCGTCCCCGCTGGGGTGGCTGACGAGGACATCTTGATGCTGGCTGACATCCTCCCGACGTCCTACGAGGTCGGTGTGCTGAACGGCCGAGTCCAGCCGGGCGACACCGTTGCCGTCGTGGGCGCTGGGCCAATCGGGCTCTCCGCCATCTTGGGAGCGCAGCTCTTCTCACCGAGCCACATTGTGGCCATCGACCCGGCTGACACCCGATTGGAAGCCGCCAAGCGCTTCGGGGCCGACGCGACCGTCAACAATGGAAGCGATGACGCCTTATCTGTGGTCCAGGGCCTGACGGACGGCCTCGGCGCCGATGTCGCCATCGAGGCCGTGGGCGTGCCCGAGAGCTTCGAGTTGTGCACCACTCTTGTCCGGCCCGGAGGACGGGTCGCCAACATCGGCGTGCACGGAAAGCCGGCCACACTGCACCTCGAATCGCTATGGATCCGCGATGTCACCATGACCACGGGTTTGGTCGACACCTTTTCGACACCCACCTTGCTCCGGCTGATGACAGCAGGTCAGCTCTACGGTAGCCAGTTCGTCACCCACCACTTTGAGCTGGGCCAGATGCTCGCTGCGTATGACGCCTTCAGGCGCGCGTCAGAGACGGGAGCGTTGAAGGTCGTGATCAGTAGGTAGAGCCAGGTCGGCGACGGGGTCGACGCCGCCGTCACGCGAGCCCTACCCGAGGAGCGAGCGAACCTCCGATGCGATCTGGAGATCCTCTCTGGCCCGGATCACAAAGATCCTGACCCGCGAATGCGAGCCCGTGATCTCCGTATCCGGTGATGCGGAGGGAATTCGCCTCCTGGTCAAGCGAGACGCCGAGAAAGCCCATTTTTGACAGAGTGTCGGCGCGCACGAGCGCGGCGTTCTCCCCCGCACCTCCGGTGAAGGTGACGGCATCGAGACCCCCCATCGCGCTGGCCATTGCCGCAATGGCTGCGCGCAGCCTGTGCACGTAGACGTCGTGGGCCAATTCGGCCGCGTCGTCACCTTTGACGACCAGCGCCTCGATCTCGGCCAGGTCGGACGACCCGGCCAGTGCGTACAAGCCTGATTCGTGTTCGAGCGTGTGGCCGATATCGGAGACCGAGATCCCTCGCTCCTGCGCAAGCCAGAGGATCAGACCGGGGTCTACCGTGCCCGAGCGGGTGGCCATGACCAGCCCCTCCAGGGGGGTGAAGCCCATCGTCGTGTCGATCGAGCGGCCCTCGACGACGGCGGCGAGGGATGCCCCCGCGCCTAGGTGGCAGGTGACCAGACGGACAGCCGTTCCCGAGTGCCCCATGAGCTCGATCGTGCGTCGCCAGGCGTAGGCATGGCTCAGGCCGTGGAAGCCAAAGCGACGCACACCCCAACGATCCCGCCATTCCCGTGGCACGGCGTACGTGGCCGCCGCCTCGGGCAGGTCGGCGTGAAAGGCCGTGTCGAAGCACCCCACCGCCGGCACGTCGCTCAAGACAGCGCTGACGATCTCGACCGCCTGCAGGCAAGACCTCTGGTGCAGGGGCGCCAGCGGGACCAGCTCGTGCAGAGCGTCCAAGGTGGCAGGGTCAAGCAACGTCGGACCGGCGAAGTGAGTCCCGCCATGCACGATGCGGTGCCCGACCGCATCGATGGGGCAGGGAGACTCCGCAACGAATCGCCGCAGCGTGGCCGGATCGAACGTTCCTCCGACGGCCCGCAAACTTTCAGCTCGTAACAGGTCGTCGTCGGAGTTGAGAACGCTCAGTTTGAGGCTGGAGGACCCCGCGTTGACAACCAGCACGTTCACCGCGCGTAGTCGCTCCACACCCAGTCGGTGATCTCGGGTGGATCCTCGCCGTGCTGGCGGGTATAGGCGCGGGCTCTGAGCCGCGCGTCCTGCATCTCTTGGCGCAGGCCCGCCGCCCGCTCCCCGAGGCCGGGAACACGGTCGATGACGTCCATGACCAAGTGAAAGCGGTCGAGGTCGTTGAGCATGGTCATGTCGAAGGGGGTCGTGGTGGTCCCCTCCTCCCGGTAGCCGCGCACGTGCAGATTGGCGTGGTTGGTGCGGCGGTAGGTCAGGCGGTGGATCAGCCACGGATAGCCGTGATAGGCGAAGATGATCGGACGGTCGGTCGTAAAGAGCTCGTCGAACTCGCGGTCGGGGAGCCCGTGGGGGTGCTGGCTCTGGTCGCACAGACGCATGAGGTCGACCACGTTGACGACCCTTACGCGCAGTGACGGGAGGTGCCGCCGGAGCATCTGGGCCGCCGCCACTGTCTCGAGCGTGGGAACGTCCCCGGCGCAGGCCAGGACCACGTCGGGGACCACCTCGGCGTCGTTGCTGGCCCACTCGAAGATGCCCAGACCCCGAGTGCAGTGGGCCACCGCGTCCTCCATCGAGAGGTACGTGAGGGCCGGCTGCTTGCCGACGACGATGAGATTGATGTAGTCCCGGCTCCTGAGGCAATGGTTGGCGACTGAGAGCAGGGTGTTGGCGTCCGGGGGCAGATAGATGCGCACCCGATCCGAATTCTTGTTCA
Source organism: uncultured Acidimicrobiaceae bacterium (assembly GCA_963807775.1). Classification (GTDB taxonomy): domain Bacteria; phylum Actinomycetota; class Acidimicrobiia; order Acidimicrobiales; family RAAP-2; genus Bog-473. Next base: position 488,588 of record CAWECY010000004.1, read on the forward strand.
CCAGGTGGTCGATGAACCCGGTGTCCTGGTGCGAAAACCCGTTGTGGTCCTGACGCCAGACGTGGCTCGTGAGGAGGTAGTTCAGCGACGCGATGGGGCGACGCCACGGGATGCCCTGGCAAGTCTTGAGCCACTTGGCGTGCTGGTTCAGCATGGAGTCGACGATCGGGACGAACGCCTCGTAGCAGTTGAAGAGACCATGGCGGCCGGTGAGGAGATAGCCCTCCAACCACCCCTCACAGAGGTGCTCGCTCAGGACCTCCATGACCCGTCCTTGGCGAGCGAGGTGCTCGTCGGCGGGGTGAATCTCGGCCTGCCAGGCGCGCTCGGTGGCTTCGAACACCGTTCCGAGCCGGTTCGAGAGCGTTTCGTCCGGTCCGACCAGGCGGAACGTGGTGGGGTTCGCCTTGATGACGTCCCGGAGCAGTCCTCCGAGCACCCGGGTCGGTTCCACCCACGCCGTGCCCGGACGGTTGACGGGCACCGCATAGTCGGTGAAGTCCGGCACGGTGAGGTCCTTGAGGAGGAGCCCGCCGTTGGCGTGCGGGTTGGCCCCCATGCGGCGCGAGCCAGTCGGGGCCAGCGCGGCCAGCTCATGGCGGAGGCGCCCGGCCTCGTCGAAGAGCTCCTCGGGTCGGTAGCTGCGCATCCAGGCTTCGAGAATGGCGAGGTGTTCGGGATTCGTGCGGACGTCACCGACGGGCACCTGATGAGCACGGAACGTGCCCTCGACCGGCAGGCCGTCCACGATCCTGGGACAGGTCCAGCCCTTCGGCGTGCGGAGCACGATCATGGGCCAGGCAGGACGATCACTCGTGGTCCGGCTGCGCGCCGCGGTCTGGATGTCCGCGATCTCGTCGAGGGCTCGATCGAGCGCGGCGGCCAGCTGCTCGTGCACGTCGAAGGGCTCATCACCGGCCACGAAGATCGGGCTGTGGCCGTAACCCTCGAGCAGCCACCGCAACTCGTCGTCGCCGATCCGAGCCAGGATCGTCGGGTTGGCGATCTTGTACCCGTTGAGATGGAGGATGGGCAGTACCGCACCGTCACCGACGGGATCGAGGAACTTGTTGGAGTGCCAGGACCCCGCCAGCGGGGCCGTTTCGGCCTCGCCGTCCCCGATGACGCAGGCCACGATGAGGTCCGGATTGTCCAAGGCTGCCCCGTAGGCATGCACCAGCGAGTACCCGAGTTCTCCTCCCTCGTGGATGGATCCTGGGGTCCCCGGAGAGACATGGCTGGGGATCCCGCCCGGGAACGAGAATTGGCGGAAGAGATGCCCGAGGCCCTCCTCGTCCTGCGTGATGTGGGGGTAGAACTCGCTGTAGGTGCCTTCGAGGTACGTGTTGGCGACGATCCCCGGCCCTCCGTGCCCAGGTCCGGTGACGTAGATCATGTCGAGGTCCCGGGCCACGATGACGCGATTGAGGTGGGCGTAGACCAAGTTGAGCCCCGGCGTCGTGCCGAAGTGGCCCATCAAACGTGGCTTGGTGTGCTCGGCCCGCAGTGGTTCTCTCAGCAGCGGGTTGTCGAGGAGATAGATCTGACCGACCGAGCCGTAATTGGCGGCCCGCCAATAGGCGTCGATGGCCCTCAGGTCCTCTGATGCCAACACGGTCCTGCTGTCGTCCCCACCTCGGCGCATCGATCGCCCTTCGACCAGCGATGAGCGGGGTGCCGTCATCGGGGTCCCGGGAGGACTTTATGGGCGACGGGGGTGGCTACGGCTGCGAACTCCCCCACCAGCCACACGAGCAGGTCGTCGACGGTGATGATTCCTGCCACTTCGGAGTCCTCGAGCACCGGAAGCCGGCGCACACCGGCCCGGCGGACGACGGCGAACGCAGCAAGGAGATCCTCAGAACCTTGGATGGTGATGGGAGTTCCCGTCATGACCCCCTCGACGGGCTCATCTGGTGCGAGCCCCTGAGCGGTGCCGCGCACCGCGAGGTCCCGATCCGTCACGATGCCGACCAGCTCGTCCCCGCTCACCACGAGGAGCGCGCCGACCACATGGTCCCGCATGAGGCTCGCCGCTTCTTTGAGCGTGCACTGCGGAGGCACGGTAACGGGCGCCTTGCGCAGACACTCCCTTACCAACATGGCTGCACCTCCTGGCCGAAGATTGCCCGCTGCACGTTTTGCAGCCTCATGGCGCGTCGGCGTTTGTCAGCTGCGTCGCGATCTCCTGGAGCACACCGCGACGCTCGAGCAGTGTCCTCCGGAACATCGCGTTATCCGTGTCGGCGATCTCCGAGCTGAGGTCGCCGAGCACCGAATGCAAGACGGAGGCAAGTTCCTCGACGCCAGCCCGGCCGAGGAGCACGGCCTTCAGGTGCCCGTCCCCTTGTTCGGTCGACCTGGCAGCCAGATCACGTCGCTCGCCCCGGAGATCGGGTTCGACCGCCCGCCCTGTCACCTTGAACGGGGAGATCTCGAACACGCGGACCCCCGGTACGGTGACGATGGGGGCTGGGAGGTTGCTCCCGAGTCGCGCCACGTCTTCGTACGGCAGTATGCGGGCGACTCCTTCGACCACGACGCTCCAGCCGGAGTGCCGCGTTGGCGCCACCTCGTCCGCCTCGAACGTGACCGCCTTGCCGTCCAGACTGTAGGCGGCGAATCCCTTTCCGAGCCGGATGACGATCTTGTCTTCGATGAGCGTGAAATTCACCGGTATCACGTAGGGCGATCGAGCCCCGTTGATGGCAATTCGTCCGGTGCCGGTCGTCGTCGCTGCGCCCTCCAAGTGGCGCAGGCACGCGTCTTCGCTCAGCACCACCGAGCCACGTCGGTCGAGCATCATTGTGCCCCTCTTTCGGTATCGCCATGGTTGACGGTTCTGCGGACCACGCCGACCGCTCTGTGAAGAACGCTCTCGGGCGTGAGCTGCTCCAGGGTGAAGGGTTCGGTGCGCCGGCTCGCTCCGAGCTTGCGCCACATGTCACCCTCCCAGACCGTGATACGCCGACCTGCCACGTCAACCTCGAGCTGGATGTGCGGATTGCGGTCGACACGAGGGGGCACTGCGACAGGACCCTCGAGTGACATCCACAAGGTCACCCGCTGACCGTGACGAGACGCCGCCGTCTGCTCCTCGACGAGACCTCCACCGCCGTCGTCGTTCAGTCGCTCGGCGACATTCCAGAAGGTGGGTTTCACAACGTGTTCGAACCGACAGGCTGCGGCGTGGGTGAAGCGTTCACGCTCCAGGAGTACAGCCCGCATGTGGGCCGCTTGCTCCTGCTCGCGACGGGCGTAGGTCGCCAAGAGATCGTCGACGAGGACGAGGCTTCCGTCGTCGAGCGTCCCGCCGACCGTGGCCAGACGCAGCGGCGGCGTCGTGCACAGGTGCTGGGAGGCGTCGCTTAGCGAGGACATGATCAAGTCAACGCACCACGATCGTGGTGCAAGTCGCGTAATGCACGACATGCTCGGAGACGGAACCCAAGAGGAGGTCGGTGAGCTCACGGTGGCCACGAGTGCCGACCACGAGCGCGGTGGCTCCCTTGCTCAGAGCAACGAGTGCCGGCCCTGGGAAGTCCAAGACCGCTTCGCCCTTGACGACGACTGTCGGCTCGAGCTCCTCGGCCCGGCGGAGAGCATCCGAAACGATGGCCTCCGCCGATTCATGGAAGACGCCCATTCGCACGACGAGAGCCCCTACCGCGGGCATCTCCTGGTACACACTCACCACGTAGAGCAGGGCGTCCCATCGGGCGGCCTCCTTCAAGGCGAACTCGAGGGCACGGGTTGCGCAGTCCGAGCCATCGACGCCCACGACAATTCGGGCTTCGTTCACGGACTCGTTAGTTGGGTCATTTGGTCTCACGGCCGCCTCCTCGGGTATTGGTCGGGACTCCTGTCATTGTCCTGGTACGCCGCCCGGTCCGCGTAGGGAGGAAGGTCCTAAGGACCAGGTACGGCAGTCCCTGATTTGACGGGGAAATGAGCCTCGGGCCTGGTCCTCTAGACAGAAGTGACTCTGGGCTCGGGCCTCACCGCTGGTCGTGGCACCGAGCACGCCGCCAGGTCATGACGGCCACTGGGAATGGCGCGGGCCGCCACCACTTGGGGACGCTGTGGCCAGGTGGCGGGGGGCGGGGGACAGTGAAGGGACCTTGGTCCCATCGCCCGATGGCGATTGTCCCTACTCGTGCCGACCTGGGATCCGTAGCCTGCGACACATCCACCGTGGGCCCCGTCGCGCCATCGCCCTGCGAACCTGCTTCAGCCCGGCTGGGACCCCACGATGGAGACGAAGGACAGCATCTCGCCGGGATAGCCACCCAAGTTGTGCACCATGGCCAGGCCGCGGTCGACCGTGGCGATCTGGCGCTCCTCGGGCGCCTCGCGGCGCAGCTGGAGCCAGCACTCGAAGAACATGCGCAGGCCCGACGCGCCGACGGGGTGTCCGAAGCTCTTCAGACCGCCGTCGGGGTTGACCGGCAGGTCGCCGTTCAGCGCGAACGTGCCCGCCAGGACCTCCTTCCACGCCGTGCCCCGGGGTGCGAAGCCGAGATCCTCCATGAGCACCAGCTCGGTCGGCGTGAAGCAGTCGTGCACCTCGGCCATGGCCAGTTGGTGTCGCGGGTCGGTGATGCCGGCCTGGGCGTAGGCATCGGTCGCCGCCGCCTCGCACTCGGGGAAGTAGGTGTAGTCGTAGCCCGGGTCGATCAGGCCCGACCCGCTCCCCGTGGCGAAGGACAGCGCCTTGATATAGACGGGCTTGTCCGTGTAATTGAGCGCGTCCTCGGCCCGCACCACGATGGCCGCCGCCGCGCCGTCGGCCACGCCGGCGCAGTCGAAGACGCCCAGCGTGCCGGCCAGGCGGGGTGAGGAGAGCACCGCCTCCTTGGTGATCTCGCGCCGGAACTGCGCCCGGGGGTTACGCGCCCCGTTGAAGTGGTTCTTGACGGCGATGGAGGCCAGCACCTCGCCCATGGTCTCGTCGTCCACCCCGTACTTCTGTCCATAGGCGGGGGCGACCATGGAGAACATGGCGGCGGCCGTCAGCGTGCGCGCCGTCCCGTCGCCCGGAGGGTTGTTGGCGTTGAGCCCCTGGAACCCGCTGTCCTTCACCTTCTCGGCGCCGACTGCCATGGCCATGTCGTAGGCCCCCGACGCCACGGCGTAGACCGCGGCGCGGAGTGCCTCCGAGCCCGTGGTGCAGTAGTTCTCCACCCGTGTCACCGGCTTGTTGTGCAGCTGCAGCGGCCGGGCCAGCGTGATGCCGCTCATTCCGCTCTGCGCCGTACCGAACCAGTAGGCGTCGACGTCCTCCTTGGTGACGCCGGCCGAGGCGAAGGCCTCGGTGCTGGCGTCGACGATGAGGTCGTCCAGCCCCTTGTCCCAGTGTTCGGCGAAGGGCGTGCAGCCCATGCCGACGATGGCCACCCGGTCCGCAATGCCGTGCGAGCCCATCAGGCCTCACCTCCCGCGTCTGTGCCTGTGTTTGCGCTCGAACCGGCAGGGTTGCGCACCGGACGCGCCTTCCAGAAGTAGTCGTGGATGCCGTCGGCGCTGAAGAGCCGGCGGAACGTCATTTCGACGCGGCTGCCGGCGCGGATCTCGTCGGCGTCGGTGTCGGTCAGCTCGACCGGGTAGCGGCCCCCCTCGTCGAAGTCGACGACGGCGAAGACGATGGGCGGGCTGGGGGAGTAGGCCAGGCGGTCGATGGTGGACGTGACGACGGTGCCGGTGGTGTCGGCCAGGGCGACGGGTTCCATGTCGTCGACCGCGCCGCCCTCCATGGACACCCGCGACGGTGGCAGGTGCACCGCGCCCGACGTCCGGTCCTTGGACCCCACGAAGCCGAACTTCCATTCCTCGTTGCGGTGGGCGGCCGAGCTCGACACGCGGGCCGGCTCGGGTCGCCGGGGCGGCTCCGGCGTCAGTTGCCCCCGCCAGCTCAGGAATTTGGCGTAGGTGATGGGCGCCCCGTTGGCCACCTGGTCGGCCACGGCCCGGGCCGGGCGCCAGGCCGCCAGCGCGTCGGTCGTGCGCAGGACGAGCGCGTCGGCCCCGTCGGCCAGGTGCACCACGACGACGGTGGTACCCGCCGGTGCGGCGCCGCCGGCCATCGACTCGAGGGCCGAGGCCAGTACGAGGAGGGGGTGCGCGGTACCGCTCTGGCCCACGCTCGAGGTCAGGTCGTCGACGACCACTCCCTCCCCGAGCCCGAGCTTGCGGGTCAGTCCCGCCACCGCACGGCCGTGCATGCCGGTGACGACCAGCCGCCCGACGTCTCCGGCTTCCAGTCCGGCTGCCTTCAACGCCCGGCTGAGCGCCTCTTGGCCCAGGGCCAGGTAGCGGTTCTCGCCGAAGCGCTCCTCCCACAGCTTGGAGGTGCGGTCGCCCGGGGCGCGCCAGCGTTCGGTGAATTCGTCGGTCGCCGAGGCGGAGGCGACCAGCTCGACCAGGACCTGCGGCCCCTCGCCCACCAGCACGGCAGCCCCGGCGTCGCCCCCGGCGGCTTCGTCGCCGCTCGTCGGCAGCCCGTCACGCAGGTCGGCCGCCACCACCAGCGTCGTGCCGCCACCCCGGAGGGCCGAGAGCAGGCAACCCATGCCCGACCGCAGGGCGCCCCCGAAGTCATAGGCCCCGGTGTCACCCGGCAGCCGGAGCGCGGCCGCCACCGCCGTCGCGTTCGTCTTGTCGAGATAGGCCGGCACCGATGTGGCGAACCACAGCGCCTCCGGGGTGCGCCCGGGCGCCGTGCGCAGGGCCAGTCGGGCCGCTTCCACCCCGAGCGTGGTGCTGTCCTCGTCGTGCGAGGCCACGGCCCGGGTCCCCTTGCCGCCCCCGCTCCCCATGAAGGAGCCGATGTCCGCCCTCGCGAGGCGCCGGTAGGGCACATAACCCGCCGCGCTGATGATCCCTGGCACGGCGGACGAGCCTACCGGGTGCCCGGAGGCGTTCCTGATGGGTCATCGGGGCGGCGGTCCGTCCGAGCGGCGGGGGTCCCGATCGGACAAGACTGTTTCAATGGCGGACCGAATGGAGCCCGAGCCCCAACCCCAACCCCAACCCCAGCCCGTGCCCGAGCCGGGCTCCGAGCTGTCCATGCGGGTGGCGGACGCCGACCGTGACCGCACCGTCACCATGCTGCGCGAGCACGTGGTCGCCGGGCGCCTGACCCTGGACGAATTCTCCGACCGGATGGGGGCCGCCCTCGAGGCGAGGACCCGGGGCGAGCTGGACGCCGTCATGGCCGACCTCCCGGTGGTGCCGCTGCCGGCCGCCGGCACGGCCCAGGCCCAGGTGGTCTCCACGCACAAGGCCAGCCGCTGGCACGTGGCCGTCATGAGCGGCCACTCGACCCGGGGCCGCTGGCGCATTGGGATCCGGACCAAGGCGGTCGCCATCATGGGCGGTTGTGACCTCGACCTCAGGCGGGCCGAGATCGAGGGGCCGGAGGTGGAGATCACCGCCTTCGCCTTTTGGGGCGGTATCAACGTCATCGTCCCCGAGGGCTTCGACGTGGAGCTCCGTGGCTTCTCCTTCATGGGCGGGCGCAGCCTGAAGATGCGCGACGTGCCGATCGTGCCGGGCTCGCCCCACATCGTGGTCCGCGGCTTCGCCGTCATGGCCGGGATCGAGGTCAAGAGCCGGCCCATCCGCTCGAGCCGCCGGATCACGCGGGCCACCGGAGGCAAGGGGAAGTCCGCCCTCGCCGGCGGGCTCGATGCCCTCGACAACCCCAGCGATCCGGAGGTCGACCTCAAGGCGCTGGCCCGGGATGTGCGGCGGGAGCTCCAAGAGCAGCGGCGGGCCGAGCGCCGCTCGGCACCCAGGTCATCACCACCCTCCGCGCCGGGCCCGGTGTCAACACCGCCCACACCCCCGACCCCGCCCCCGCCACCGCCCTCAACCCGGACGGCACCCACGCAGGAGGGGACCCGAGCGGAGCCGCCGGCCGCCGCCGCACCCACCGAGGGCACCGTCACCGTCCTCTTCTGCGACATGGTCGACTACGCCGGCATGACCGAGCGGCTGGGTGACCGGGCCTCACACCGACTGCTGCAGGACCACCACCGGATCGTGCGCCAAGCGCTGGACCGCCACGGCGGCCGCGAGATCAAGGTCCAGGGCGACGGCTTCATGATCGCCTTCGGTGGTGTCGCCCGCGCCCTGCGCTGTGCCATCGAGATCCAGCGCTCCGTCGTGGACTACGAGCCCGACGAGGACGGCGAGCCGATCGGTGTTCACATCGGTGTAAACACCGGGGACGCCCTGGTAGAGGACGATGACGTCCTCGGGCACACGGTCATCGTGGCCAGCCGTCTGGCCGACGCCGCCGGACCCGGCGAGATCCTGGTGTCGTCCCTGTCGGAGCAGCTCGTGCAGGGCTCGGGCGAGTTCACCTTCGCCGGCCATCGCGGACGCGCCTCAAGGGCATGGCCCGCGCCCAGCTGTCGGCCACGCTCTCCTGGGAGTGACGCCAAGAGTGGGGGACACACGCGCCTGGGAGGAGGCCGGCCTCTACGACCCGTCCGCTCCGGGTGCCGACGAGCGCCGGGCCTTGCTCGAGTACCTGACCGGACGGGGCGCCACGCTCGAACAGATGGTGAAGGGGCATGCGCTCGGCTCCCTGCCGGGCGTGGCGGGCGATCTCGTCCTTGGTCAGGAGACCGCCGTGATGCCCGTGTCGGAGATCGCCGCCCGCAGTGGCGTGGCGGAGTCACGCGTCCTGCGCGCCCTCCTGGCCGCCGGTGTGCCGGCCGCATCGGACACGGACGTCTCCACCAATCTCGTCAGCCTCATGGATGCGTTCGAGCAAGGCTCCGCACTGATGGGGGACGAGCCCGTCCTCGCATTCACCCGGGTCATGGGCGCGGCGGCCACCAACATCGCCGAGGCCGCCATCGCGCTCTTCTTCGCGGAGATGGGACCGGGCACCCTACGCGAAGGACCCGACGAGCTGGCCCGGGCCCGTCAGGCCGAGGCGGCGACGCTCGCCTTCATGGCGGTGCCCGACGTCGTGGCCCGGATGATCGTGGAGGCGTTCGTCCGCGCCGAACGCCGAGCCGAGCTGGCCCGGCACGCACAGGCCGGCCTCGGTGCGGACGGTCCCCCCGACGGGCCGACCGAGGTCATCGCGCTGGGCTTCGTCGATCTGGTCGGGTCGACCACCTGGAGCCAGACGCTGAATCTGCGCGATCAGAACCTGGCGCTCACCCGTTTCGAGTCGTTCGCGTGGTCGAGCGCCGTCCTGGCCGGCGGGCGCGTCATCAAGACGATCGGCGACGAAGTCTTTTTCGCGGCGCCCACCGCCGAAGCAGCATGCGAGATCGCCCTGGCCGTCTGCCGCGCCACGGAGGATGACCACGTCTTACCGCCGGCCCGGGGTGCCGTGGGCGTCGGGACGGTGGCGCCCCGGGAAGGCGACTACTTCGGTCCACTGGTCAACCTGCTGGCTCGACTGGTGAAGGCCGGCCCTCCGGGAGGGGTCGTCGTCACCGAGGCGGCAGCGGCGGAACTCCCCTCGGAGACCTGGTCATTGAGCCCGTTGGAGCCGCTCGAGCTGCGGGGGTTCGACGGCGCAATACCGGCGTTTCACGTGGAGCATTAATGTTAACGGGGCTAAGGGTCCCTGTGTTCCTTGCCGAAACTGTAAACGTCATGCCATCGTCCAAGACCACCGTCCTCGGTATCCGGCTCGACCACGAGCGCCGCGCCTGGGTCGAAGCCGAAGCGGCACGCCATGGCGTCACCGTGCGCGCGCTCTTCGAATACATGATCGACGAGGCGCGCTACGAGGAAGCACTGGACAAGGCGGCGCAAGATCCAGGAGCGCCCGAGCCGTTGCCTGCGGCGTCTGACCCAGCCCAGGGCGCCGTCGCCCAGGAATTCGAGGACTGGTGGGGTTCCCAGCGCGAGATGGCGGAGCCCTTCGAAATGTCGCGCACGGTCCCAGACTCGCCGGCAACGCTGTGCGACGAGCTGGTCAACGTGGCCGGTATTCCGGGGCGTCTCGTCCGGCAGGCACTGTCGATACCCGGTGCTGTGATCAAGGTTGCCGGAGGCTGCGTCCGACGCGCTGCTCGGTCTTAGGAAGGTCAACACTTACTCGCTGGCCGCATGACACCGAGCGTCTCATTCAGTCAGGGTTAACACCGAGGCCGCACTTCGGTGTCGGTGAAACACCGTGGTGGGTGCCAGAACTCGAGGCCGTGAGACGGTTGTTTTACGGACTGCTGGCGTTGGTCCTTCTGACGAGCGTCTGCGCACTCGACACAGAGCAAGCGTGCGCCACCGCGGCTCCGCACGTAGCTGGCCAACGACGGCCGAAGCGGGAGCGGCGGGCTCGGCGGCGGCGGGCGCCGAGGGGATCGCTCGTGGGGTCTGAGATACTGGCCGCGTGGCGGCCTCCGTGAGCGATTGGGCTAACGCGCCGGCGGGTCGTCGGAGCCGGTGAGCGACGGGGCCGCCGGTTCCGGCGCCAAGCGGCCCGTGCGGGTGGAGGCGGTGGTCTCGGGGCGGCTGGCGCCGTCGAGCCGGTTCCGGGTGTTCCAGCACGTGGCCCCGCTGCGGGCCCTCGGGGTCGAGGTCACAGCCCGCCCGCCACGGGTCTCCAAGTACGCCTCGGTGCCGGCGTCGTGGCGGCGGGGCCAGTTCACCGCCCGCCTGGGTCGCACGGCCCTCCCGGTGGCCAAGCTGGTGGCGCGCCTGCCGGCGGTGGCGGGGTCGTGGCGGAGCGACGTGACGTGGCTCGAACGCGAGGTGCTGCCGGGGCATCTCACGCTGGAGCCGTACCTGCACCGGCCGCTCCTCTTCGACATCGACGACGCCATCTGGCTCCTCTCGCCGGGGCACGACCGCGCTGTGCGGGCCACCGCCGGACGGGCGGCCTGCGTCATCGCCGGGAACGATTTCCTGGCCGACTACATGAGCGCGCACGCCCGCCGGGTGGAAGTGGTCCCCACGGCGGTCGACACCGAGCGGTTCTCGCCGGCAGAGAGGTCCGGCCGCGGCTTCGTGGTCGGCTGGACGGGGTCCGCCACCACGTTTGGCTACCTCGAAGCGATCGCCCCGGCCCTCGGCCGGTTCCTCGAGACGGTGGCCGACGCCAGGCTGGTGGTGATGGCGAACCACTTCCGGTCGCTGCCGGGCGTCGCGGCCGAGCGTATCGAGTTCGTGGAGTGGAGCCCGGCGAACGAGGCGCCGGTCGTGGCCGGCTTCGACGTGGGGCTGATGCCGCTGCCGGATTCGGACTGGGCCCGGGGCAAGTGCGCATTCAAGATGCTGCAGTACCTGGCCTGCGGGGTCCCCGCCGTGGTCTCGCCGGTCGGGATGAACGCGCAGGTGCTCGCCATGGGTGACGTCGGCCTCGCGGCGTCGAGCGAGGACGAGTGGGTCGAGGCGCTCGTGACCTTGGCCCGCGACCCCGGGCGTGCCGTCGCGCTCGGCCGGGGCGGTCGGGAGCTCGTCGCCAGCTCGTTCTCGCTCCCCGTCGTCGCCGGCCAGCTGGCCGGGGTAATGACCGCCTACCGCTGAGGATCCCCGCCGGTGCCCCGATGCTCGAAGCGCGGGACCCGGTGCGAGCGCTCGGGCAGCACGCCCATGCGCCGCGCCGTACGGCTGGGCCCGACGGCGTAGGTTCGGGCCAGAAGCCAGAATCGCGCTCGGCGGTCTCCCTTGGCGAACAGGGCGCGGCGAGCTGCGGTGAGCGTGGCGGCCACTTGGTAGGAGCGCCAGCCCCAGGGACCGTGCCACTTGCGGATGTAGCGCTCGAGCCCGGCGTGGGAGCGCATCAGCCGCCGATGGTTGTCGTCGTCGGTGGCGGCGCCCTCATGGAGGGCTTCGGCGTCGGGGCTGAAGCCGATCCGCCAGCCGGCCCGCGTGGCGCGCCGCTCCCAGTCAGTCTCCTCGGCGTAGAGGAAGAATCCTTCGTCGAAGCCGCCGAGCGCTACGAGGGCAGTGCCCCGCACCAACAGGACCGACGCGATCACGAAGTCCCAGTGCCGGTCGAAGCGCGACAACCCGAGCGCCTGGCGCCATGCCGCCAGCGGGGTCGGGAACGGCCAACACACCTGCGAGGCAATCGGAGAGCCGGGCTGGCGCTGGGCCGGAGCGACACAGCACAGCTCGGCTGACGTAGCGAGTTCGCAGACGAGCAGCTCGACCGCCCTGGGCTCAATGACCGCATCGGGGTTCAACAACAGCACGTCGAGTGTCGAGAGGTCGAGGTCGGCGAGTCCGAGATTGACGGCGGCGGCGAAGCCGAGGTTCTCGCCGGGGTCGAGGTAGCCGGCCCCCGCCTCGGCCGCCAGGGACCGGGTGTGCGTCGACGAGGAGTTGTCGACGACCGTGGCCGGGTAGCGATAGTCCAAGGCGCCGAGACAGCGGGCCAGCGTGTCGGGGTCGCCGTAGGCGACGACGAGGACGTGCACGGGGCGCCCGGTACCGCCCGCCGAGGCCGCGACCTGGTCGCCGAGTTCGTCTGGCATGGGCACCAAAATGTATCCCGGCCGCCCGGTCCCGCCGATCCTCGTCGCTCCGTACAGCAATCCGAAGCGTCAGGATCGCTGCGGCGACGGCTCGGCTAGTGGGAGGGCCCAGGGGTCCCCTTCCGGTTCCGGTTCGTTCTGCTCGCTACGTAGCGCAGCGCCTTGGTGACCTTCCAGCTCCTCGAGTTGTAGACTTCTTTCAAAGCGCGCTCGGCGGTAACCCGCCCGGCCATGTCCAACAGCCCGCTGGCCCACGGCGACGCCGTGGGAAGCGGACCGGGGTCAAAGGACCCATGGGCACCGTCGAGGCGCCCGAGGGCGTCGAGCAGCTGGCGCTGGCTCTCGAGGTAGGGCCAATTCGGATCGCCCGCCTGGTGGCGGTACTGCGTGTCCACCGTGGCCGTCGCCCGTTCCACGTTCCAGCTGCCCCGCCACGGCGCGAGCTGCTCGAGGGAGTCGAGCCATGCGGCGATCTGTTGGTAGACGTCGTGGGGTTGGTCGACGAGTGCCTCATAGGAGGTCGCCAGCACTTCCATGCCCTCGAGCGCGTGGAGCGCGGCGAGGTTGTAGTGCTCCCACAGGGCCACCCCGTGGAACAGGTTGAAGCCGTTTCGCGTGGCCAGGGAGCGGGCCACGGCCAGTGGGTCGCGCCAGACGAACACCACGGCGAGAGGCCCGTCGATCCGGCGCTGCCAGTATGGGAGGAGGAGGCACGCCCGGGGGTCCTTCCACACGAGCGGCCCCGAGCCGGGGAAGGCGGCCGCCGCCGCCTCGGCCGCCTCGGCGTCGAAGCCTCGGGCCGCCGCGGAGTCCGCCCAGGCCTCGGGGATCTCGGGGGGTCGCTGCCAGGTGCCACCCAGTGACCGCAGCACCCGCTCGTCGAAGAGCAGCATCCCGACGCTCTCGAAGTGGTCGGGGTTGGACTCATCCCACTCCAGGCGGTCCTCGTCGCGGGGCAGGGCGAGCCCGAGTGCGCCCATCCCTCCGGTGAGGGCCGACGTGCCGCTGCGATGGGTTCCGATCACGAGGATCCAAGGGCCCTTGGGCATGCCGGAAAGAGAGGGAGGTACCGACATGGATCCGAGACCCGGGCCCTTAGAGCTGTTTAGCGAGTTGTACCATTTGCTGGGCTCCAGCCGGGTGCCCCGCCACCCCCACACGCCTCAGTTGGTGGTCGGCTCCTCGGGGCTCGCCGCCGGAGCGGCGGGCGTCGCCGGGCCCTGTGACGCCGCCGCCAGGACGTCCCCCGCCGAGGCGATCGGCGACTGATTGCCGCGCTGGATCCGCACGGCCAGGACCCCCGCAACGACGAAGGCGATGATGGCGATGAGCGCCGCCACCGCCCCGCGCTTTCGGTAGTGGCCGTACTTGATTGCGACGTGGCCGGGGAGGTAGCTCGGCAGTGCGTGGATCTGCACTGTGAAGTACTCGATGGCGACGAACGCCGCGATCAGACCGACAACGACCAAGATAATGACCCCCACCCATTTCATAGCGCTCAGGGTACCCGACGCTCTGTCGCCCGTCCACAGGTGTTGCTGCTCCGAGAACCTCACGCAGAGCGGGGCTTTCGTGCCTGGCCCCGCCCGCCCATCGAGCGATGGGGACCAGGTGGTCGGGCCCATGGTCTCGCCCTCCACCATCACCGGTTCGGTCATGTCGCCGGCCTGTGCTGGAACGTTCTTCTGCTAGACGGCCAGGTGGCGTCGCTTCGCGCTGCGCCGTACCTCGTGGCCTCGCCGCGACGCGTCGCTGAGACCCTGAGGCGCAGCTCCAACGGCGCGGCCAGCTCGGGACGCGGCGCCGAACTGCTGGCCATCGCCGTCGTTCCGGACCGCCAGGGGGCGTGGGTGTCGGCGCGGAGGTCACCTCGTCCTGAGATGAGGTGACCCGCGCGTGAGCAGCGCCCCGCCCACGTCGTCGGCGCAGACAACCGGGCGGCCCTCACCCCCTCTGGAAGCCCTTCCACCTCCAGCTGATCTGCGCCGACGCGGTGCTCGGTGGCTCGCTGTGCGCGTCGATCTTCGAACGTGGTCTGTGACTCGCGAGCGGGTCGACGCTGTGCGAAGACGAACAGCCCGCATCGTGGCCGTCGTGCGCGACGTCGCGCGATAGCGACGCTGCGCGCCCGGGAGGTCTCAGTCGGCCTTGGGATCCCTGGGGCGCACGCCCGAGGGGCGCGAGAACCGCCTGGGCTTCGCCACCGCCACTTCCTCGGGGTTGCCGGTGGTGCGGTGGTCCTTTTTTCCGTGACGGCCCCGCTCGAAGACGACGATGCTTGGGTAGAAGTGAATCGAAAGTGTCGACGCCGTGAACTCGGTCGGCTCGAGCGCACCGCGGGCGTCATCGGCATTCAGCTCGTCGATGAGTTCCTTGGCCATCTCCATGAACGATCCCGGCTCGCGCAGCCCCCCGCCGTACTCGGGCCAATAGGCGGTGTGGAGGTCTTCGATGAGGTAGACGCCGCCGGGAGCGGTCTTGGGGTATAGGTAGCGGAACGTCGCCGCCACGTGCGCCATGACGTGGCTCCCGTCGTCAAGGACCACGTCGGGGGGGCCGAATTCGTCTAGGACCGATTGGAGGAACCCCGGGTCGCTCTGGTCGCCGGTGCGGATCGAGATCTGGTCTTCTTCGTAGCGGCGCTTGTCCTCGATGTCGAGGCCAATGATCTGGGCGTAGGGGCCGAGGAACTGCTTCCACAACTGCAAGGAGCCCCCCCGGCCCACCCCGATCTCCCAAAAGAGCGTCGGCCGGTTCTGGTACCGCTCGAAATGACGTTCGTAGACCGGGAAGTAGTGAGTCCACTTGTGAGCCGGATGGCCGCTGTGGGTGAGGAAGTCCCGCCAGAGCTCAGGCACGGGAAGCATCGTACATGGGGGACAATCTCGCGCCGACCGCGTTTCTTGTGCTGTTACCTGGGGCGCGTGTCCTGGGCCAGCGCGCTGGGCTCGTGCGGTGCGTTCTTGGTGCCGATGAACAACAGATCGAAGGCCAACGTGTGCAGCGCCGTGTTCGACGACGACCACGAGTTGTGGCGGTCCAACCAGTAGCCGATCGGTGGGAAGATCTGATGCAGGTGGTAGGTGGGGACCTTCAAGACGTGGAAGGTGAGCGAGGTGTAGTACTGGGCCAGGTAGCCGAGCGCCTCGAACGTGCCGCCGAACACGCTGACCTCACCGCCATCGAAGACCTCCGAGCACAGCTGGGCGAGGCCTTGGGCGGTGAAGCGCCAGTAGTCGTGGTCGTCGTGACGCGGGACCGTCGACGGCACCGAGATGACCACCGTGCCGCCGGGCCTTAAGACCCGATGGATGTCACGGAGCACAGTGAGCGGCTGGGGGACGTGCTCGAGGAGTTCGAGGGCCAAGACGAGGTCGACCGAATCATCGGCGACGGGCAGCGCCGCGGCGTCGGCGCAGAAGTCGACGTTGGCGAGGGGCCGGATGTCGGTGGCGAGGTAGCGGCACGTAACGACGGGCTCGAAGCGGCGCACGATGCCGCAGCCGATATTAATCACCAGGGCGTCGTCTCCCAGGGCACCGAGGCGCTCGTTGATCACCCGGTCGCGACGCGCCAGCGCGCCGTTGCGCTCGGGGTCGCGGCCCTTGGGCCGTGGCCGGGAAGCGGGTGAATTCACGGTCTTGGCCATCAACGACACTCCAACGTTCCGGGCTTATCCGGCGCAGACCGGCGTCGGGGGCATCGTAACCCTGCCGCTTCGCGTTGGGGCACGGTTAGGAGAGCACCTCGTCCCAGACGTCTTCGGTCTTGGTGACCATGTCGGCAGCGGAGTGCCGCTGCGCTTCGGCCTGTGCGGCCGCCCCCAGCCGGGCCCGCTCGGCTGGATCGGCAAGCAGGCCGTTGATCGCTGCGGTGATCGAGGAGATGTCCCCGATGGGCACAAGGAGACCGGTGACCCCGTCGTCGATGAGCGAGCGCGGGCCGGCGGCGTCGGCAGCGACCACCGGCTTGGCGGCCGCCATCGCCTCGATGACGACGAGCCCGAATGGTTCGCGGCGTGCCAGGTGGACCACGACGTCGGCCGCTGCCATAATGTCGTCTTTCACCGCGTCAGAGACGAACCCGGTGATGGTGACGGTCTCTTCGAGTCCGAGTTCGGCGCGCGTGCGGCGAAGCACCCGGGAGTACTCCGACTCGCTCTCCCATCCACACAACACGCCGCGCACGCCGGGATTGGCTTTGGCGACCCGGGCCATGGCGTAGATGAAATCGAGCTGGGACTTGTAGTAGTCCACCCGGCCGAACGTGGCCACCACCGGCGCGTCGGTAGCGATGCCGAGTTGGGCTCGCGCCCTGGTCCCGTCGCCTTCGCCGTGGCGGGCGAGATCGATTCCTGGCAGGATCGTCGATGTCGGGATCGATCGCCCGCGTGGCACCCCGCCCGAGGCGACGATCGAGCCGAAGATGATCCACGAAGGGCGAAGCGACGCGAGCAGCCTCGAAGAGATGCGGCGCTTGAGCGAGGGTCCGGTCAAAGGGTCATAGATGTTCCACACGACTGGGACCCGGGCCCACCGGCCCGCGAGGCTCGCATACAGCATGGTTGAGTTCTCGTTGCCATGGACCAGTTCGATCCGCTCGCGGCGGATGATGTCTTTCAGCTGGCGGGCCACCTTGACGACGTTTCCGACATCACGCCAGCGGGTTCGTTCCACGACATGGACGCCGAAACCTTCGTCACCGAGGCGCTTCGCCCACGAGCCGTCCTTCAAGCAGGCGATGGTGAGCGAGACTCGTGTCGGATCGGCTCGGTGGATGACCTCGTCGAGCATCATCTGGGTGCCGCCGTCGATCTCGCCCACCGAATCGACCAAGAGGACGCGCCGCGGGGCTTGCTCAGCGGTCAATCCGAGTGCTCGCCTGGTAGAGGCTGGGTGAAGGCTTGCCGAAGAGCAACCGGCGCACACGGCGTTCGATCCGTCGCCCGTTCAAGCTGTAGCGCAGGTCCGAAACCTTGGAGAAGCGGGTGGCGAGATCGAGCTCGTCGTCGAGCGTCGACTCGCCGAGGGCGATGCGATACAGACGCGACAACAGGGTCTTGGAGCCGCGCAGCTCGGCCGCCGAGCGGTCCTCCAAGATCGGGCCCATGCCCTTGTTGTAAAGGGTGATCAAGATTGGGTCGTCCGCGAGCACCGGGGCGGGGGACTGGAACGGTGAGAAGAAGCGCATCCAGTCGTTCCACAGCACCGGAGCGACCTTCGAGGACGGGACGTTGGCGTAGCGGTCGTCGTCCATGAACGGGCCGAAGGCGTCCGCGACCAGCGCGCTCCACGAGAGCTGGCCCCAGTCGTCGCTCTCGGCCAAAGCGCGGTCTTGGGCCTCGATCCACTTCTCGATGAGTGGTGCCCCGGCCCGGGCCACGATCAGGCTCGAGAAGAAGCGGCCGTCGACGTCACGGCCCCAGCACGCCAGATCGTGGTCGTCCACGTAATGGGTAAGGGGCTCGAGCGGTGCGATTGCGACGGTATCGGCGTCGAGCCACAGGCCGCCATGGTGGTACGTGAGCCTGGTGCGGGCGTAGTCCGAGCGCTTGGCGGGGAGCGGGAGCCGCAGCCAGATCGACGGGTCGAGGTCGGGGATCCAGCCGAAGATGGTGTCTTGGTCGAGGACGTGCAGCTCCATGTTCGGGCCCACGTGACGGCGGATGGTCTCTAAGCACAGGTCCAGGTAGGCCGGGCACGTGCGACCCGGCAGATCCTCCCAATACATGAAGACCGGCGTGCGCTCGCTCAACGGGGGCCGACGGGGATGAAAGAGGGCTCGCTAATCACGGGGGGCCAGTCATGGAAAAACGTGGGCACCGGTGCTCGAAGCAGACGAGCCGTCCGGGTCCCGGTAGGCTACCAAAGGAAACTCCAGGGCATCTCGTGGCAAACCGGGGGCGAGCGGTGCGTCCGGCTCGATGAGGAACTCTTCGGCCCAGGGACGCCGCGACCCGCGCAGCGATCAATGCCCTCAGCAAGTGTCATTCGAGCACCTGGCGCAGATCGACTTGGTTGTGCCCTGGCGGAGATTGACCGACATGGGCAGGCGCCAGACCACGTTCGCTGCGCATCCATCCCGAGCAGGACAGATACGTGGAGTTCGGACTTTGCCCCGAATGCGCCCGCAGGCACGGGTGGAATGAGAGCCTGGCAGCCGAGTTGACCGACTCCAACGCGACATTGGAGACTCGGCCCCGATATGACGCAGCAGGAGGGGTTGAACGAGCGGATCAGATGGAGAGCCCAACTCATCCGCGAATGGATTAAGCCCCCCCCTCGGACCGGGATCTTCCCCGAACAAGAGCACCTGCCAATGCCTCCGCCCAAGCTCCTCCGCCAGGCCGGACCCATCAAGGCTTTCCACGAGATCCCGCTCATGTTTCTCGCCCGGATGAACATGGCAGGACTCAGACCCGACCACCGAATTCTTGACATCGGGTGCGGGATCGGGCGCATCACCAGATATCTGTGTGCGTATATTGGCGAGTCCGGTTCTTACGAGGGCTTCGACATCCTCCCTGAGTGCATCGACTGGTGTAGGGAGAACATCACGCCCGCGTATCCCAACTTTCGGTTCACGGCCACTCCGCTACGCAATACCTACTACAAGCCTGATCCCGAACTTCCCGACGCTGCGGCTTTCCGGTTCCCCTACGAGGATGATTCGTTTGATTTCGTCTGCGCCAACTCGGTGTTCACCCACCTCATGCCAGAGGTCTCACAGCGATACTTGAAAGAGACCGCTCGTGTGCTTCGTCCGGGTGGAATCAGTTGCACAACGTGGTTCTGGTACAACGACGACGGGTATTCACACCCACTAACAGAGCGAATGCACCGGCAGCCGCCGGGGAGGTACGCCGTTCTTAATCCCAACAACGAGGACGCGGCCGTGGCGTATGCAGAGGAGGCAGTGCGAGAGATGTTTGAGACCGCAGGACTCGCCATCGTTGAGCCTCTTCACCCCGGCTACAGACTGCAAGATTGCTGTGTAGCCGAAAAGACCGCCTTTCCATAAATTTGGCCATCGGGCGGATCTCCTGTGGTTCGACCTCGATGTCGGAGTGCCCCCGAAGTGCGAGCCCCTCAGCGTCGAGGCGGTGGAGCAAGGTGCCGAAGCTGTAAAACTCGCCGTTGTAGGACACAACCCAGCGCCCGTTCGGGGACGACATCGGTTGGTGGCCCCGGGGCGCTCGCGGTTAACCACCGCCAGGCGCCGATCGGTCGAGGGCCACGGCACCCTCAGCCTCGCACCACGGCCCCTCGTCGTCCGAACCGCGGTGGCGCAGCGGAGGCCGCCATCTGGCGCGTCGCGTCCCCCAGTTGCTGCGGCCCGCGCTCGGCGAGCGGATTGATGAGGCCGGCGATGCCGCACACGGCTCAGACCCCGCCCGACATGGCGCTCCTGACAGCCCCCCCGACGCGGCCCGGCTCCGAGGTCGGCCTCCCTGGTTCGGCCATCACGAGACCATCGGCCCGCCGTGGGGTGGCGTCAAGCGCCCGGGACCTGGAATTATGCCGGTTGTGAGCTCCTTGAGCCTATGGCATCCTGCTTCGGTGAGAAGGGGGGCGTTGTGAGCGTGGGCCGTCGCGCATTGCAAAAGCTGCCCCCCTCCTTGCGCCTGGCCACGCTCCACGCGCTGGGCCGGTACGCCCCCTGGGAGCCCCAATTCGACTTCACGCCCCCGGCGCTTCTTCCGGGCGAGGTCACCGGGGCGCCCGACTTCGTGGGTATCGGGGTGCAGAAGGCCGGCACGACCTGGTGGTATGGGCTGCTGGCGGCCCATCCCGACGTCTCGTCGCGGCCCGACATCCACAAGGAGCGGCACTTCTTCGATGGTTTCGCAACCACGGCCTTCACCTCGGCCGAGATCGCCCGGTACCACGGGTGGTTCCCCCGCCGGCCTGGGACCCTGGCCGGCGAGTGGACGCCGGACTATTTCTCCTCGCCGTGGGTGGCTCCCCTCCTGGCCCGCGCCGCTCCTCAGGCCAAGCTGCTGCTCTTGTTGCGCGATCCGGTGGAACGCTTCGTATCCGGCCTCGACCACGCGGCGCGTAGCGGTCGAGCGGCTTCGGGTTCGGTCATCGTGGACGCGGTCGAGCGGGGCTATTACGACCGCGCGCTCACCCAGTGGCTGGAGCACTTCGACCCCGCGCAGTTGCTGGTGCTCCAGTACGAGCGGTGCGCCGCCGATCCCGCTGGCGTGCTGGCGGCGACCTTCGAGTTCCTCGGCCTGGCGGACGTGGCCGTGCCCGCGGCGTCGCGTCCGCGCTCGGGCGGCCCCGGCTACACCCTCGACGACGACGCCCGGGCACGACTGGTCGAGCTCTACGCGCCCGACGTGGCCGCGCTGTGCGCGCAGCGCCCGGAAATCGACGTGAGGTTCTGGGCGAACTTCGCCTACTTGGCCGATGCGGTGTCGTCGTCGCCGGGACCCCGCGACGAGGGGAGCTCTCCGACCCGACGGTGATAGTTCGGGTGCTCGCCCATCCGGCCGAGCACCCCGTCCCACAGTCCGTGGACGATGGCGACGCGCTCGTCGTTGCTCTGGGCCTGCTGGACCTTTCGGGCCGAGTAGGCCACGTGCCAGAAGTGCCATGTCGGGTCGCCGTGGCGCCGGGCCAGGGCGAAGGAATTCCGAGCGTGGTAGTAGGCGCGCCAGGCTTCGTCACTGTCGGTGGGCCGCCGCGCCGCCAGCACGCCGCGCCGGCCCTCGGTGGTCTGCTGGGCGGCGACCCTCTCCGCCGCCTCCACGTCGACGAGCACTTCGAGGCCCGCTTCGCGGATGCGGCAGTACCAGTCGAAGTCCTCGAGGCCGAAGTACCAGTCGGTGTCGGGGAGGATGCCCCGCTCGAACACCCGCCGGGACATGACCGTGGCCCCCCAGGAGCCGACATGGGTCGGGGCCAGCGCGTGCGGCGTGGTGGCCGGGGGCACGTCGTTGACCGTGTGCGATCCGCGGCCGATGAAGCTGCGACCGAAGGCCACCACGGCCCCGACGGGTCTCTGGCCGTCGTAGGCGGCGATGCGCGCCATGAGCCCCGAGAGGCGTGGCCGGGGCAGCGGGAGGAGGCCGATGTCGTCCTCGCACAGATACGCCCACGTGGTGTCGGGATCGGAGAACGCCTCGGTGATGCCCACCTTGAAGCCGCCGGCCGGTCCCAGGTTCTCGGGCAGCCGGACCATCTTCACCTTGGCTTCGAGCCCGGGATCGTCGAGGCCACCCACCCCGTTCACCACGACGATGATCGACTCGGGAGCCAGCCCTTCCACCCCGAGCAGCGACCTGGTGAGGTCGCCGGCGAGGGTGGGTCGCATGTGGGTGAGGATGACGGCGGTGACCCCGTCGAGGTCTCCTCGGCCTTCGGGGCCGTCCGGTGCCGCCGGTTCCGGGCCCCTCAGTTGATCTCCCAGTCCGCCCGGACGTACACCGGCGTCATGATCATCACGCCATCGGGCGCCCGCAGGGGCTCGGCCCCGAAGGCGTCGAAGGAGGCCAGCGGTTGCCACGGGAGGTACACCTCGCTGCCCAGGGCCGGTGGTCGGTCGATGCAACACCACAGCGAGAAGTGGCCCTTGGGCAGGGGCAGGTGGCTGAGCCGGCACTTGACCTCGAAGTCGCCCTCGGGGACGAAGGTGATCTGGCTCACCACGAACATCGGGAAGGCCGTGCCCTGGGAGACGCCGATGAAGATCCGCGCTTCGAGGGGCTCGGGGGCATTCACGGTGAGGCGGACGTCGACGTCGGCCTCCGAGCGGATCGGGCCGTCGTCGGCCGACTTGATCTCGGCCTTCAAGGCCCGGATCTTGCCGTCGGTCGGCACGATCATCGAGGCGCTCTGCTCCACCGAGGTCCGGTACATCTCGACCACATCCTTGGTCGGCCCCTGGGCCTGGACCACGGCGTCGGCGAGCCAGATGGCCCGCTCGCAGCTCGCCTCGACCGAGGCGAGGTCATGGGAGACGTAGATCAAGGTGGTGCCCATCCGGACGATCTCGCCGATGCGGGCCAGGCACTTCTGCTGGAAGTTGGCGTCGCCGACCGCCAGGACCTCGTCCACCAGCAGCACGTCGGGCTCCAAGAAGGCGGAGACCGAGAATCCCAGGCGCATCTGCATGCCCATGGAGAAGAACTTGACCTGCCGGTTGATGGCGTCGGTCAGCCCGGCGAACTCCACGATCTCGTCGAAGCGCTTGCGGATCGTGGCCCGGCTCATGCCGAGCACCGCGCCGTAGAGGTAGACGTTCTCCTTGCCCGTGAGGTCGGGGTGCAGCCCGCTGCTCACGCTCAGCAGCGCCCCGATATGCCCTTGGACCTGGCAACGCCCGGCTGACTGGTAGGTCACCTGGCTGATGATCTTTAGCAGCGTGGTCTTGCCCGAGCCGTTGATGCCGACCAGGGCGACCGACTCGCCCGGCTTGACGTCCAGGTTGACGTCCTTTAGGACCCAGCGGTAGTTGCGGCGTCCCGCTGACTTGAGAGAGCCCTGCAGCCGCTTCAACTGGTCGTAGAAGAGCGGCACCGTGAGGTCGGCCCGGAACTTCTTCCAGACGTGTTCGACCTGGATCGTCCCGTTAGGCAATGTCGGCAAAGTTCACCTCCAACCGCTTGAAGATGCGATAGCCGACCAGGACGTACATGATCGCCCCGAGCGTGGCCAGCCCGATGAGTTTCCAGTCGGGTTCCAGTCCGAGCAGCATCGTGCGCCGCACGTTGTCGATGACCGGGCCCAACGGGTTCAAGAACGAGTAGATGGGCAGGATCCACGTAGGGAGCTTGGAGAGCGGCCAGATGACCGGCTCGACGAAGAGACCCAGCGACAAGATGATCGGAAGCACCTGAGCGAGGTCGCGCATCTGGATGATGATTCCGGCCACGGCCAGGGTGACGCCCGCGGCGAAGAGCACCTCGATCAGCATGAACAACGGCGCCCACAGTGTGGCGATCGCCGGGGCCCGGCCGAAGATGACAAACAAGATGGCGAGCGGGATCCACGAGAGCACCGTGTTCAACGCCGTGACCCCCATGGTCTCAAGTGGGAAAGCACTCCCGGGGGAACTGGGTCTTGGCCAGCAGGGCTTTGTTGGCCAGCAGCGAGCCTCCTCCGGTCCCGAGCGCGCCGGCGAAGAACGTCCAGCACAGGATGCCGACGAAGGCGAAGAGGGCGAAGGGGATGCCCTCGGTACCGAAGGTCTTGGCCCGAGAGAAGACGACGACCATGATGGCCAGCGTGAGCAGCGGGGTGAGCAGCGCCCACATGATGCCGAGCGAGGCCTGCTTGTACTGGACCCGGAAGTCCCGCTCGGCCAGGGTGTACATGATCTCGCGGGCGTTCCAGAGCTTGCGGACCGACGCCACCATGGACACCTTGTGGTGGTAGATGAGCTCGGGTGGGGGCTCTTCGGGGATGGCCGCAACGTCGGTCACGACGAGAACGCCCTGATCCGACAGATCAGGCTCTACTACCGACACTGCCCCTCCCATCTCAGACAAAGAGCCCCTGGCAGTCCAGTTCCAGGTGGCGATGTATCCCTCCCACCTGGCCAATCGGGCCTAGCCACGAAATTGACTTGTCGGCAAGTTTATCGCCCACGGGGACCAGGAAAGACCGCAGCACACGGCCGGTAGCATCGCCCCGTGTCCGGGCGGGGGGAGTGCGCTTCGAACGGGCCTGGGGGCCGCCCCCGGGTCTTGGTGGTCATCAAATGCATGGGGTACGGGGGCGCCGAGCGGCTCCTGGTCGACATGCTGGCGGTACGTGACCGCGAGGGCTTCGACTACGAGTTCGCCTACGTGCTGGCGGCCGAGAACGGGCTTGTGCCGGCGGTGCGGGCCAGCGGGGTCCCTGTGCACGAGCTGGGGGCCCGCAGCGACTTCGACCTGCGCTGGATGGCGAGGTTCCGCCGCCTCCTGCTCCACGGCCAATTCGACATCGTCCATTTCCATCTGCCCTACACGGCGGCCGTCGGCCGGCTCGTGGCAGCTTCGATACCCAAGTCCCGGCGTCCGACCCTCATGTACACCGAGCACAGCCTGTGGGATCGGACCCCGACCCCGGTCCGGGTGCTCAACCGAAGCACCATCGGGCTCGACGATGCCCTGGTGGTCGTGTCGCCGGCGGCCCACGACGCGCTGCCGTCGGCATTGCGGGCACGGGCCCAGGTGGTCGTGCACGGGGTGGATCTGTCCTCGGCGCAGGCCCTGGTGGCCCGACGAGATGAGATCCGCCGTGAGGTCCGTGCCGAGTTGGGTGTGAACGACGACGAAGTGCTGGCCATCACCGTGGCCAACCTCCGTGCCGAAAAGGGCTACGACGTCCTCTTGGAGGCCGCCCACCTCGTCGCCGAGCGGGGCCTACCCGTGCGCTTCGCCGCCGTTGGACGCGGTCCGCTCAAAGACGAACTCGAGGACCGTCACCGCGCCCTCGGGCTGGGCGGCACCTTCACCTTTCTCGGCCCCCGGGGCGACGTGCTGCGCCTCCTGGCCGGCTCGGACATCTTCGTCCTCCCCTCGCACCACGAGGGGATGCCGGTCACCTTGATGGAGGCGACCAGCATCGGTTTGGCCATCGTGGCCACCAAGGTCGGTGGGGTGCCCGGCATCCTGACCGACCAGGAGAGCGCCCTGCTGGTTGCCCCGGGACGTCCGGACCTCATGGCCGACGCCATCGCGCGCCTCGCGGCCGACCCCGAGTTGCGGCGCCGGTTGGGCGAGGCAGCCCAGACCTTGAGCGCGCAGTTCGACGTGGCTGCCGCCAGCCGCCAGATCGAGGACATCTACCGCCGCGTGAGTCGGCCGACGCTCTGAGCCATTCCCGGCCAGCGCAGCAGGGTTCGTCCCTTCAGGAGGGCTGAGCGCCCGGGGCGGGCGACGCCCGACCCTCGTCATTGGTGAAAACAAGGAACGTGATGATCTCGTGGACATCGCGGATGGCCCGGACCTGCGCGCCGGGGGCGAGCCGGCCCAGGGTTTTCGACAGCGGTTCGTGGAAGTGGACCATGGGGGACCCCGACGTGCTCGGGTGCTCATAGCCCGAGATCAACAGGGCGCGCGACGCCGAAGCGATCAAGCGTCCGACGAGGCTTTCGTACGTCGCCGTGTCGGGCTGATGGATGAGGACGTCCAGACAGATCGTGAGTTCGGCTTCCACCGGCCAATCGAAGATGGTTCCCACGTGGTAATCGCCGTCGGGGCGGCCGAGTTTGGCGAGGTGCGTGGCTTCCTCGGAGAGGTCGAGGCCGGTGTAGTGGCCGAGCGGGATCCCTCTCGTCGCCTGGCCGTCGCCGCACCCCACGTCGAGGGTTGAAGCCGGCGAGAGTTCGGCGGCGATCCGGGTCAGCAATTCGCGCTTGTCCTCGAGCGCCTGGCCACGGCTGCCGACTCCCGATCCGAGCTCGGGGTCGGTCTGGTACCGCCACTGCCAGAACAGCGTGTTGGGGAACGACTCCTGCCAGAGCTCACCAATGGCCGCGTTCACCCGGCGGATGCGACGGTCAACGGCGCGCCGGCCCGTCGGCGACAGAAGGCCCATCTTGTCGACCCTCGTGTGGTAATGCAGGACTGCCGGCGGACCCGTCCGGCGGGGGAGAAACTGAGGTTCGTTGGTGGCCAGGTTCCAGCGTCGCTTGAGTCGGACCGCGTCGAATCCTTCCGCGGCGATCGCGAGCGCCATGGCCACCTGGTCGACGAAGGTCCCCCAGTCCCCGAGGAGTTCGCGGCGTTCTAACAACCAGCGGGCCCAGTGGGCCCATGCCGCCGCTACCTGGGGCAGTTGCGCGCCGGGGACCAGGTAGAGGCCGCCGTTGCCGTTTCCGGCGATGGTCGACTGCCCCGACCGACGGTCAAGCGGCTCGAGAGGTGGGAGCGCAAGGGACGCCTCGCTGAAAATGGCACGGAGCGTGTCGAGCCGGGGGATGGCGAAGTCGACCAGCTTGGAGGCCACGGCGCGATCGGGCAGTGGAAGGGAGCGCGGATCCTCGCAGAAGGTGATGTCGGCATCGGTGAGCA
The DNA here is from genome assembly GCA_963807775.1 of uncultured Acidimicrobiaceae bacterium. Lineage (GTDB taxonomy): Bacteria > Actinomycetota > Acidimicrobiia > Acidimicrobiales > RAAP-2 > Bog-473. Next base: position 515,051 of record CAWECY010000004.1, read on the forward strand.
CCGCCATCCCCAACACGCCGGCTTCCGCCAGGCGCAAGGCGCCGGCGATCTTGTTGCAGTGGGGGGAACGGGGATCGAAAGGCTCGATAGGGCGGACGGCCACCCCTTTGTCCTCGAGCAGGGCCAGGGCCTCCGAGCTCGCGCCACCCACGGCGTGGACGACGAGATCGCCCGGGTCCACGCCGGCAACGCCGTGGAGCGAAGCGAACCAGCGCAGCGCCTCGAGGTGAAAGCGCGGGTCTTGGTCGACAACACAGGCGAACGTCCCGCGGCCGGTTTGCCCACTGTTCCCCGCTCCTCGCAACCGCATGGCGGCTAACTGTAGACACTCCTCCGAAGGGCGTCCTCACGGTCGTTTCCTCTTGCCACCGCCCAGAGGCGGGGGAGAGCCATCGGTCCGTTGCCCGATTGGCCGCCCCGCCGGCCGAGTCCGCTTGTCGAGCGCCGATGTTCATCGTGCCTGACTGGATGGGAGAGCGACTCGCACCCGCTAACGTGACGCGCCGTGCCGACATTGGCGGTCGTGATCCCTACTACTCACTGGGTATCCGAGGTGGCCGCACTTGGCGAGCAGGTGCGCTCGTCGTCACCGGTTCCTACCCGGATTGTCGTGGTTGACAACGGACCCGAAGCCAGCGCGCAGGACTGGCCGAACGAACTCGAGGTCGTCGTCGATCAGTCCTACCTTGGCTCGGGCGGCGCGTTTTCCCGCGGCGCCGTCGTCGCGCTCGAGTCACGACCAGACTGGACGCTGCTCTTGGACCACGACGCGGAGATCGCGCCGGAGACCATCGGATCGATGTTGGCTGTCGCCGAGCGCGACCCGACCCGGATTTATGTGGCGCGGGCTCACGGGGCGGTGTGGGCGTCCTCGAGTTGGCGCGGCCCTCTCTACCGGGTTCCCGAGGCGGGAGGCTCTTTGGTTCCGCTGGACTTCGCTCAGTGGTCCGGATTCCTGCTGCCGACGCCGGCGCTCGAGGCATTGAGTGGCTTTCGATCTGACTATTTCTTTGGTTGGGACGACTACCAGTTCAGCGCGTACCTGAGAGCCAAGGGATTCACCTTGTCGGGAGTGCCCTCCGCAGTCGTCTTGAATCGACGGCGACCCGGGCAGTGGGAGAGCTCCTGGCGCCGCTACTACGGTGCCCGGAACCGGATCCTCCTTAGCTCGGACCTCTACGGCCGTTGGTCCTGGGCCGCGATGCGAGCTATTTCGACCGAGGTCGTTGGCATGCGGCATGAACCTCGAGCACGCGCCCGAGGGATCATGGACGCACTGACCGGGCGTCGGGGGGAAGTGGTGTCGCCAGGCTCAGCCGAGCTGTGACGGAGTGCCGCTGAATTCGGCTTCGGTCAGAGGATTCCCGCTCGTCTAATCGTTTCAAATGTCATATTCCGCTCGTGCTTCTCATTTTGGCTCTCGAACATCGGCGCCCGACGATGAATGTGGGGAAACCGGGTGGAAATGTCCTCGTCGAGCGGCTCGCCGGTCGTCGTCACTTAGAGCCGGCCTCTCGTTTCATGCGAGACGTCGCACTAGTGGAAATGTACATCGACGCCGTGGTTGACAGATACGGCGAAGCGCGGCGGGCCCTCCTCCGCGACGCGCGCCTTTCCCGAAGCCACGATTTACGCATTCGAACTGAACGATCGTCAGATAATTTCACGGGACTCGAGACCAGAACACATGGAAAGCGCGTCGTCCTTACGAAGGGTGCCGTGAGCAACCCGTCGGCACACAAACGCTCTATTCCTCGTCCAACTGACCGAAGCTCAACTCAATCTTTCAACGCGATCCTTTACCACTAGGGATCGAGATGAGCGATGAGGACAGGTTGACGTAACGACGATCGACGCGTTCTGTGCTCTGCATGAAGTGGATCAGATCGACTTCTTGAAGATCGACGCTGAAGGGGCAGATCTCGCCGTTCTGGACGGTGCTACTCCGATGCTCGCCGGCCTGAAGATCGGCGCTCCAATTCGCCCTGGGGCCCGTTTGTGTCGATTCTCACACCTTCCTCAGGGGTTTCCTTGACGCCCTCGGTCCCTCGTTCCGGTGACTTCTCAAGATGCGCGACCGGCTGCTATCAGTGACCTACTCCGAGAAAAGAGGAAGTCTTCGCCGTTCGGAACTATTCGGCGCTCCCATCCCCGGCATGACGGGCCTACTGCCGGCGCCCGAGGGCATCTCAGCGGTCGTTCAATAGGCTCCGACACAGCGACATGTCCGGCGCCTTCGTGTCAACTCGCACCACCGTGACCACTGGTTGCTGACCAGTCGGTGTCGCCGCCGAGTGAACTTCGACCGCCGCCCCGAGCTGAGACCCCGACAGGACACCGCTTAAGGCAGTGAGGATGCTGCCCACCTGGACGTCCGCGATATGAAGAATCGAATTGGTCTCCACGTGGAGGACGTACGGGTGTCCGATCTTCGGTACGAATTTCGCCCCGATAATCGGGTAGTGGGGGTCGTGGAGCACGAATCGGACGCTGCCGCCACCAGACGCGCGGATGGAGATCGTGTCCTTACCGGCCGAGACAATGGGAACGGAGGTGCCAAGTCTCATAGGGGCGTTGAACGTCACTATGAGTTTGGTCTCAAGGCCGGAGCCCTGCTCCACCGGAATCCACGTGTGGTGTTCTGCTTGCAAGATTGGATCGGTATTGAAGTGATCCCCCGAGGAAAGGTAGAGGCCCGCACAGTCACCGATGATGTACACGTCGTTCGCGGGTGCCCAATAGGGGAGCGTCGTGGCGTGCTTGAGCTGCTTGTCGTAGGGGTGCCCCGTGACGTCGCTGATCGCTTTGACTGTCTTGATGTAGTTGGCGGCTTGAGCTGGGAGCCATTCAGTCGTCGGAGAGAAGGCAAGGGCGATGTTGACGGCCATGCTGAAAATTCCGAACACCACAAGTGCCGTAACAGCGACCCGCCTCACCGCCACGCCGCGATGTTCCAGCCATCCCCACGTTGCAATCAGCCCGATCGCTCCGCCCAGGACAAGGAACGGAAGAAAGTCCCCCAGATAGCGCGGAGCAATGTATCCCAATAGGAAGTCGACGGCGGTTCCACCGGCAGCCACGATGAGTGGGATCCGCATCAATGTCGCCCCTCGACGCGCGTGTGGGCGGAAACAAATTACTAAGGCACAACAGCTGAGAAGGAAGAGCAGCGGCATTGAGGCTGGCACGCTGGGAGTCGGGTACAGGACGTCGATGATGTAGCCGCCGAACACATGAGGGGGCTGCACCGGCAGGGCGAAGAACGGAAAAGTCGGTTGGAGTCGTAGCCCGAAGGGTTGGAAATATGCCCACACGTTTGTGGGAATGAGGTGAAAGCTGTAGCCCTTTTCGCCAGTGGCGGTCAGAAAGGCCCGCCGATGGGCATTCAGCTGGGTCCACACCTGGTGAGCCAGCGGCAAACCGTTGAGCAAGGTCCCGAATTTCAGCCAGTTGACAAGGACAGAGACAAGGAAGGGAACCACTGCGATCGCGACCATTGAGGGAGCCCAGCGCCGGTGTTGCACTGTGCTACGACCGAAACGGAACCGTCCGGCAATGAGAATGGCACCGACGATGCACGCCAGCGCCGGCGTCGGACGGTCCAGGACGCCAGCCAGAATGAGTGCGCCTGCGGCCAGTACCCGATGCTTCGTCGGATGATCGAGAATTCCGATAAATACGAAGAGTGTGGCGATAGTGACCGGAATGGACCACGCAATGTCTTCGTTGTAGACCCAAGGTGCCGCCGCCAGGAAGAGAAGAACAGAGCCGCCCAGGATCGTGGCGACAAGAACTCCGACTGAGACAGCCTCCCCCCATCCAAGCAGCGCCCCGCCTCTCAGCAGCACCCGAACGCGCCAAATGAGCAGACTGGAAAAGAACCCCGTGAAGAGCCAGGCCACGAACATCGACGGGGCAGTAAGTCGGCCGTCCAGCGATGGAATTACGAGGAGAATCGGGATCCGGAACAAGGACGGGAGCAGACCGAAGTAGGTGTAGGTCCGTCCGTCATGGATGAACCCCTCGATGCCGAGCCGTCCTGTTGGTACCGAGAGGTGACCGTGGATCATCGCCTCGGCCTGGAGATCGTAGAAGTTGGCGAAGAATGATACTGACCGCAAGGGTTTGACCGTTCCCGACCACTCGTCCGTCAGTATCCAGATGCACGGGACAGCTGCGATGATGGCGCCGATGAGCGCAGCATACGTAAAACGCTTCTTGTTGCGTTCCTCGCCGCCGCCGCCGCCGCCGCCGCCGCCGCCATCATCGAGTGCGGTGGGCTGGGTGTCCTCCTCAAACGCCACCGCAGACATCTGAGAAATTTAGCGGTCAGAAGGGGTGAGCGGGTATCGAGTCGATTCGGTTCCCACGGGCTCCAAAATCGGTAAACGGATCAGCCAAGGGAAATCGAGGTATCGGTCGCATTGATCCGGACCGATGGCGCGGTGAACACGTGCAATTTAGGGTAGACGACTAAAGGCATTCGAAGCCACCGGATCGACATGAAGATCGGGTACCACTTCCAATAATTGAAACCCTTGGGATCGACAAGATGTGACTCGGATGAACCGAACCTCTGTGTCAAGACTTGATCGTAGAAAGACTCTGTGTACATAACGACGAGTGGTTGGTCAAATTTCCCCAAAAACCACCTTGTCAACGGGAGCATGGCTCGTTGAACAGGTGCCCACGCGGGATGGGGGCAATATTCAAGAATAAATACCTGGCCGTCTTTGCGAAGCCATCGCTGTGCCCGCTCGACGGCCTGCTCGACGCGAGATTCACATGAGCTCCAGTTCCCTTGGGGCGTGTGATGCAGCATTAGTGGGAATACGATCGAATCAAAGGATTCCGTTTCGAATTCGTGCTCGAAAAAGTCGCCCACGACACCAGTGGCCCCATCCGGGCAATAGACCTTCAGCATTTCGGGGGAGAGGTCCATCACAGTCAAGCTCTTTAGCTGATTCTGCCACGAGAAGAAATCCCAAATTCCGCCGACACTGAGAACGCGGCCCCGAACCTTTGAATTGAGAAGGTCCGCTGCTTCGATGTCAAGTCCGCGGGTCATGGCTTTGAGCGACTCGTATTGATGGTCCGCCTGTTGCCGATCGAAGAACTCTCGGACGTCGTTCGAGGCCGGATCACTCGCCACGGGGCTCCCCAATCTGATTTTTATCGACTCTCTCAGTCAATAGGCGATCCCCTCGTCGCCGCAGAGGACTGACCGACGGTAGCACCGGCGTCTGACTCCGGCCCGGCGAACGCTCAGTCATCACAGGGAACGGACCCTTCTTCTTCGGGGGCTGACTGTTCGATCCGAGTCCGTGGGGCATCGAGGTTGGGCCTGGGAAACACCGGTCACCGGTTCACGTCTTCGAGCAAGCTGCGGCAAAAGCCCACGTTCGAGGGCGTCGCCGTGGCATCCGTCACAGTCATAGGAGGAATTACTCCGCCTCGCTCTGGATCGGTCTGCTGGACCACTGCAGTGCCGCGACTGGGCAAGTACGTTCCCGACCGAGTAGTTACCTCGCCCCTTGTTCCCTCCCACCAAACCACTATTCGGTTGAGATTCGGATCAGTCCACACGAGAATTGTGTACGTCTTGTGGGGTGCAATGGCCACAACCGGACTGGTCGCGGGGGGCCAGGGAATATGAGGAGCATCCGGGTCCTCGACCTTGAAAAGTACCCGTTCGTGCAAGAGAGGCTCCACGACAAGCGTCGCATCTCCGTAGGTCAAGATGGGAGCGGTCGGTCCCGGCTGTACGGGTTGGTTAAATGTCACCTCGATCTTGTGGACAATCCCTGGGCCCTGTTCGATAACGTCCCAATTATCGTGCTGGATCTGCAGTCCCGGTGCGTAGGAGAAATTCTCGCCGGTTGACAGATAAGCACCAGTGCAATCGCCGACGACATAGATATCTCCTGCAGGGGCCCAATAGGGGAGCGAGGACACCTGTCTAATCTGACTAGCCAGTGGGTGCCCCGTGACGTCGCTTATGGATTTAACGGTCTTCACGTAGTTGGAGGTCTGTGCCGGGGACCATTGCGGGGTCGGCGTAAGAGCGATCCCGATATTTATGGCGACGCTCAGGAGGCCGAGAAGAATCACGACGACCATCGCGAGTCGCGTGAATCGTGGTCCGCGTTCCTGCAATCGCCCCCACACTGTGATGAGTCCGATGGCTCCACCCAGAACAAGAAATGGCAGGAAATCACCCAAATACCTGGGAGCGATATATCCCAACAAGAAGTCGACGGCGGTACCAGCCGCGGCGACGAGGAGAGGAATTCTCATCAAGATCGCTGCCCGGCTCGCTCCTCGGCGAAAACAAACGACCATTGCGCAGCAGCTCAAGAGGAAGAGCAAGGGCATCGATGCAGGGACGCTCGGCGTCGGATAGAGGACATCGACGACGTAATTGCCGAAGACGTGAGGGGAATGCACTGGGAGAGTGAAAAACGGGAATGTCGTCTGAATCCGCAGCCCGAATGGTTGCAAGTACGCCCATAGAGTCGTGGGCAGGAAGTGGAAGCTGTAGCCGTTCCCACCAGTAGAAGCAAGAAAAGCGCGGCGGTGGGCGCTTAATCGGGTCCAGACCTGTGTTGCCAATGGCAGGCCATTCAACATGGTTCCGAACTTCAGCCAATTTACGAAAATCGATATCAAGAAAGGGACGATCCCCACTCCCAGCATGGGAAGGGCCCACCGCCGATGTTGCTCCTCGGTGCGACCGAAACGGAACCATCCGGCGATGAGGACGGCGCCGACGATGCAGGCCAGGGCAGGAGGTTCGCGACCAAGTACGCCAGCTGTGACCAGCAATGCTGCAGCTAGAACCCGACCTCTCGTTGGGCGATCAAGCACACCAAGGAACACAAACAGCGTGGCGATAGTGACCGGGATAGACCAGGCGACATCCTCGTCGTACACCCACGGTGATGAGGCCAGAAACATCAGAATCGATCCGCCCATAATCGACGCCATCAACACGCTGAGCGCCACCGCCTCGGTCATTCCGAGTGAGGCGCTGCCCCTGAGGAGTATTCGCACTCGCCAGATGAGGACTGACGAGAACAAGCCTGTGAGGAACCAGGCCACCAATATCGATGGGGCGGTGAGGTGACCCGCTGCGTGAGGGACCACCAACAGAATCGGAATGCGGAGCAGAGATGGAAGCAGACCAAAGTAGGTATAAGTCCGTCCGTCGTGGATGAACCCCTCGATTCCGAGGCTTCCTTTAGAAACCGACAAGTGGCCGTGGATGATTGCCTGCGCCTGCAGGTCGTAGAAGTTGGCGGGACTCACGGCTCTGAACGGATTCGGGCTGCCGTTCCAAAGGTCCCATAGGATATAGAGATAGGGGAGGGTCACCAGAGCCATCCCAACGATTGCGGCCATGGTAAAGCGACGGCGGCTGCCGTCGGCCCGCACGAACCGACCAATCTCAAGTGAGGTTTCGGTCTCCTCTAACGACGTTTGAACCGTCAACATCGTTGAGAGTTTCGCATCTGAATCACTAGGAGGTACATCGGCACGCAAGAATTCCTATTGAGACGATAGACGTCATCGGGTTCTCGAGGCATCGATACGGAGAACATTGCGCTCAGGACCGACCCCCGAAATAGCTGATTAACACAGGTGCATGCGAAAAAGTCCATGACCTTGGCCTGACGAGTATCCATCCCGGCGCGCGGATCCATCGGCTGAATGCAGATTGGTGCGCACTAACGGCTCCGCACCTCGCTGCCACGCAAACACGCTAATTCGGAGGGTTCTTTTTTCGGAACCGCTCCACGTAACCGAGGATCTTGAAAGCAGCATCGTCCGACAATCCGAGGCGCCTCTTCGCCCAGTCGTATGCGCGCAGCAGTTGCTTATCCGCGTAGATCATCGCTGAGTGCACTCCGTCCCCTGGACGCGCTCGATACTCGGTGGAGCGAACGAGTGGTTGCACTTCGAGACTGAAGTAATACAGCGCCAAGGATCGTCGGGCTACGCCCGGGGGGCATGTCATCGGCTCAGGGTGGCCATGAAACGAGTCCGCATCGGTCGTGAAAATGACCGCTCGGTTTCCAAGTGGAGCGATCACTTTTTCGCGCCGTTTCATGTCGGTTGTCCAGAGTTCAAGATCCCCACCGTATCCAGGGCGCCAATCCTCATTGAGGTAAAGCAGCAGATTCACCCTTCGCCTCCAGTTTCGATGATGAGGGTGAACCGTGAAGTCAGCGTGGATATTCAGATAGCCCCCGGTCGTGGATTGATGCAGGCCTCCGCCCTCAAGTGAGGGATCCGCGAAGAGGTTGTCGATGCCAGTTAGCCCTTCTAGAAAGCCGACGAATTCAGAAGAGTTGAGTTCCTCCAATATTGACTGGAGCGTAGACCCCCATGAGGTGGGCTCCGTATGACTGAACTTCCGCTCGTTTATGTGGACGTAGGAATTCCAGTTTTCTTGATCGAGAGCTGAAAGCTCTTCCATTGCCCGTTGGGCGGCGTCAGGCTCAAGGAAATCGTCCAGAACTACGTGGCCGAACGGCCTAGCCCCCCGGTACGTGATGGCGAGTTCTTCCGTGTTCTCCTGAAGGCGCGCCAAATCAAGAATCGGTAGAGGCTGCACTTCCTGTGGATTAGCACTCAACTCAAAGTCCGCCTTGGCTCGGCTAGAAAAGAAAACGTCCACGTCAGGGCGTTTTTGATTGACAAGCCCGACTTAGAGTCATTTGGGTTCCAACTCGAACACGAATTGATACGAAAACAGATCAGGCGAGAGCGTGAGTCCGATCTGGTCCACACCGCTCATGATCGCCAACAGTTTCGACGGTGACGGTCCGCCCCTTCTTGCGATCGCGACCGGCACCCCGGCACTCGAGCGGCGGCGGACTCGCATGCCAGCTTGGTCGGCCATACGCTCGAAGCTTTTCTCCGTGAAGAAACGTACATGTGCCGCGTCGAAGATGCCGCGACGCTCGTAAGCAAAGTGGCCGGAGACGAGGCGCAAACGCGGATACCAATGGGCGACGTTTGGCACACAAGCCATCACAACCCCTCGGGGCGCTAGTACGTCGCACAGCTGCGTCAGCAGCTTCTGAGGTTCAATCAACCGCTCGAATACGTGAGTACCAATAACCACATCGAAATTGTCACCCACCTCCGCGGGCAAACCTTCGCTCAAATCTGCTTCGACGAAGTCGTCCAAACGCTCACCCACTCCGTCGATTTTTTGCGAGTGAATGCCAATTACCGTGTGACCTTCCAGCCTCAACAGCTCCCCCAGCCGGCCATTTGAGCAAGCGAGGTCGAGTATTCGTTTGGGGGAGCCGTTACTGAGCCAGGTAAGAAGTTTGCGCTGCCCAGGGCTACTGCTTTCGTCGTACTGCTCGTTATCGTCGGAGAATGCCATTTCTCCTGAGCCGAAGCCCATCTTGTGCACCCTGTAACGGACGACGTCTGTCACGACGTCTTTGGCGTAGCCGAGACCATTGACGCCGCAGACCTCGTTTCCGTAGAACGTCGGGATCGCCACTTCCACAATGAGCTTCTTCGCCTCAAGGAGCTGAAGGATGATCTCGGTGTCGAAGTCGAATCCGTCGGAGTTCGACTCAAAGGGGATCTCGTTGAGCGCCTGAACACGGTAGGCGCGATACCCGCTGTGCCACTCCGTTAGGTCGAGGCCAGTCGCTGCATTCGAGAACTTACTCAAGATCCGGTTGCCGACGTACTTGTAAAACGGCATGCCGCCGATTCGGGCCGAACCAGGGTCCATCAACCGGGACCCGAACACTGCGTCGCAGTGAGTGGTCTCGAATGGAGCAATCAGGTCCTCGATCACTTCAGGGGCGTACTGGCCGTCGGCGTGCAGCAGAACGACAATGTCAAGCCCACGTTCAATAGCCCAACGGTAAGCAGCCTTTTGGTTTCCCCCATAGCCCAGATTCTGAGGCCTACGAATGACAGTCAGGGGCAGATCAGTCTCTGCCTGGTAGTCCTTGCCGACGCTGTACGTACAGTCGCTGCTGGCGTCGTCACACACCACCACGTCAGCCACTTTGGACCGGAAGCCCTTGGGGAGCCGATCCAGTACTGCGGCCAGCGTTGATGCCGCGTTGTATGCCACGACAACAATGCCGATTCGATCCGAACTCGACGCCTCAAGAGCGCCGTTTTCAGCCACCTTGGTCATTGCCCCGCCCCTTCCCCCGATGAAGTAAACCCCGAGAGGATATCGCAGCGCTATGCATTTGTCTTGCGCGGCCACAATCCAAAGTTACGCCGATGTGGTTTGGAATGTGCCCTTGTGGTTCGGCTGTTCTCCGGCCTGTCATGGGCCACACCGGTTATGTTGCCCGCCCCAAAGGCAACGGAAGACTTCCTCGTGGCGGTGGTTACCCAGTCCGACGTCGTAGCGGTCTCGACCACCCGCTCGACGACGTGGTGTCAATCCGAGAGCGATGTGGTGGTGAATCACTACACCACGTGTTCCGACGTGGCCGGAGTGAGTGTTCACGCGGTGAGGTTCGTGGTCGGGAGTTCCCCTCTTAAGCAGCGTTGGCGGTCGGAAACTCTGAATCGGTAGCACTTTGGTGTGGAGTTATCCTCTCAAGGTGGCTCCAAGGTTGATGACCGGGATGCGGTATACGTCGAGCGAAATCGCGGCGGACCAGTTAGATGAGTTGAGGCCGATCTCATGTGGTCGCCGGACGGACCTGAGCATCTATCCGGATGTGCGGTCGATCCTTCCAGCGTCGGGCATGGCGCCATGACCCGGGCTCAGTTGATCGGTCGCCGCACGATCGGTCAGAGCTTTTCCAGCCGACACAACAGTCTGAACTTCATTCGCCTCGTGCTCGCGCTGATCGTGTTGGTGTCACACGCGGGGCCCCTAGGCGGATTCTGGAACACGGGATTCCGCATCAACGACACTGGACTGGATTCCATTGCGGTCTATTGCTTTTTTGGCATTAGCGGCTTCCTAATCACGGCAAGCGTGGTACGAAATCGAGCCGGACGATATGTCTGGCAGCGGTTTCTGAGGATATTTCCGGGATTGTGGATCTGCCTGCTCGTGACGGCGCTGTTCTTTGGTGTGGTCGCGTGGCTTAGTAACCCCGTACCGCACTGCGGTTTGTCCTGTTACTTCACTGCCAAGGACAGTCCGTTCGGCTACCTTTACAGAAACTGGCTTCTACCCAACGCGTACAGCGCGCAGTTCTCGATTGCGGGCACCCCTCGTGGAGCTGGAGTTGTTTTCCCCATTTGGGACGGCCCACTCTGGACGCTCTTCTACGAGTTTCTGTGTTACCTGCTACTAGTCGCGCTCGCTCTTTTCGGTCTGGTACGCCGACGCGTGTTCACGCTCGTCGCCGCCCTGTGTGTCTGGCTCACCGTTTTGGTGATTACTACCGACCATTCTTTGGATATTCAGTTCAATATTCTGGAACAAACGCATTCCGTCATCATGAACCTCCTGAAATTCGCCTCCATATTCTTGGTCGGAGCTGTGATCTATCTCTATCGAGAGAAGATCCCTGATTCGGGTTGGCTAGCTCTAGGGTGTACGGTCCTCTTCGTGGCGTGTTTGTTTGCGCCGCTTCACGGATTGGATCCGATCGATTGGTTCACCTTCTCGGACCTCCTCACCCCTCTCGTCGCATATCCAGTCCTTTGGCTCGGTATACATCTTCCGCTCCAGAAGGTGGGTTCCCGGAACGATTATTCCTACGGGACTTACATCTACGCGTATCCAGTGACCCAGCTTCTTGTCATCGCCGGGGTACAGAAGTGGGGATATGCCCCGTTCATCCTGTTGACCGTCCTCGCTACCGCTCCATTCGCGGTAGCGAGTTGGTGGCTGGTGGAGAAGCGTGCACTAAGTCTAAAGAAGCTGGACGCCGCCAAATTGGTGAGAGGGCTGTTGGGCCATAGAGAAAGGCGGAGCCACCCATCCGTCATTTCTCCTAAGGGAGTCAAACCTGATTCCGAGGGAGAGCCCTTGAAGGATTCTGCCCACATCGCCACCGCGCCGGCTGAGCAGTGACTTGAGATTTGAGCACGTGGCGTAGCCGGTATCGCTGAGTGAGGATCGCTTCTCCCCGGAGAGTTCCAGAACCGCGGAGTCGGTCCGGCGACACCACCCAGCTGCTGGTCGAGCCGTGAAACGGAAATGGCCATGGGTGGTGAGGACATGGATGTTGTGCGTGGCAAGAGCTGATCGAGGTTGTAGAGGCGGTGGGTCTAAAGGTCGTGCCTGTCCGGCGGTGGCGATCTTGTCGATCTCGTCCGGTGGCACGGTGCACGGCTGGTGTCTCGGAGCTCTGCTCGAGCTCGGCCTCGCCGATGCAGTGCATGATGGTGTGGAAGATACGGATCCTCGGGATCCGCTGCTGATTTTCTGCGGTGCCAGCCGAGTACGGCGTAAGCTTTGCCTGGCCCAGCACCTCATTACGGGAGCCGTTCGTGCGCGGCTAGTCCGGAGGCGGTCGTGGGCTTGTGTGCGAGAAGTTCGGCGGTTAACGGGGGAGTTGCAGGTGACTGGGTCGACACGGCGACAGTGCGGTGTTCTGTCAGAGATACGTTTTCTGCCGAACCAGCACCCCCCTTCTCCGCACTGGACTGGTGACGATCAAGCCAGTGGGAACGACCTCCACCGTCCCCCTTTCCTCGCCGAAAAGCGCGCGCTTGTCTGATCGGCTTATGCACCGGGTATCCGAGGCATCGAGCAAGCGTCGTTGGTTGCCCCCGGGCGTTTGTGTCGCGGCCTATACCGTCCTTGTGCTGTTTGACTTTGGCTCGCTCGGGCCGGGATCAGGAAGGTTCACCGGGACCGGCACCGCCGACCAGGTCCAGCAGGTCTGGTTCCTGGAATGGGTGCAATTCGCCCTTTGGCACGGACATAACCCCTTCTTCAGTCAATGGGCGAACTACCCAGGTGGGATGAACCTCTTGGCGGACACTTCGTTCGTGGCGTTGGGCATTCTCGTTGCACCGATCACCGCTGTCCTTGGCCCCCTCGTCACCTGGAGCCTTATGCTCCGTCTGGCCATTGTCCTCTCCGCGACCTCGATGTGCTTCGTGCTCCGACGGTGGACGAAGTGGTGGCCGGCAGCCTTTGTAGGCGGCTTGGTTTACGGGTTCTCCTCCTACACACTGTTCAACGGCTCTGATTACCTCTTTCTCGTTTTCGTAGCGATTCCTCCCCTCGTCTTCTTGCTCCTCGACGAAGCGCTCCGCCGACAACGCTGGCGGCCGATGGTGGTGGGCGGATTCCTCGGGGGTCTATGCGCGCTCCAGTACCTCATCTCGTCAGAGATCCTCGTAAGCACGGTACTGATGGGTGTCATCGCCTCGGCGATCTACCTCGTGGCGACGCGAAACGCGCTAAGTGCCAAATGGCCATACCTCAAGGTGGTGGCCGTCTCATGTGCCACCGTCGTGATCGTCTTGCTGGCCTACCCAGTGCTGTTCCAGATACTAGGTCCCGCCCACGTTAATGCCGTCTCAAGTCTCCCAGGGCACAACGACCTCCTCGGGCTGGTGGCTCCTGGACCTGAGCAGTCGCTCGCTCCCGCCTTCTTCGATCGAATATGGGCCGGTCGATTCGACCTTTACTTCAATTCGGCTCCCACCTACCTCGGTCTTCCCCTTCTGATCGCCGTTGTAGCCATTGTGGTCTGGCTCCGCCGCGTACGTGCGGTCGTCCTGGCAGGGTCAATGACCGCTGTGGCGCTAGTTCTATCCCTCGGGCCGACGCTATTCGTCGGCGGCACGAACACCCACATCCCGCTTCCCTTCGCAGTTGTCTCGCATATTCCGATACTGGGCGTACTGTCCCCGGGCCGACTGGCCCTGTTCACCAGCCTGTTTGCGGCGGCGGTGCTAGCGATGGGCGTCGACGAGGTCCATCGAAGGGTTCGCGCCGCTAATCGCCCTGCGTGGCTACCGCACGAGAGGGCACTGTTCGCCTTCGCGGCACCGGTAGCCCTGGCCGCGATCGTTCTGGTTCCGCTCGTGCCTGCCGGAACTCAGGCGTGGTCAAAGACCGGAGTGCCCTCGTTCTTCACCTCCGAGGCGCTCTCCGCGATCCCTAGGGGGAGTGTCGTACTCACGTATCCCTATCCGAGCCCTCCGAATAAATCCTTTATCACCGCGTCGACCGCCTCATTCGTCGGAGCGGTCGACGACATGCAGCTCGCCCAGGCGGTTTCTCGGATGCGCTTCAAACTGATTGGTGGCTATGGATCGAGGCTCCACCTTCCCGACCCTTCGTCGCTGCCGCCATTCTCGGTGCAGGCGCTATTCGACCTGGCTTTCTACGGCGACGCGACGGCGGCACAACGCGCTGTGCTGTCGCGGGCCGACGAGGTCGCGAATCTTCGCCTCTTCCTGCGCCGCTACGGCGTGGGCACAGTGATCGCCACGCCCATCGGTATCCAACCGTCGATAGTCGTCCGGGACCTTACCGCCGCCATCGGATCTCCAGTCCATACCGGGGGAGTCACCGCATGGTTCGATGTCCAGCAACGTCTTCGGGGCTCCTATCTCCTGGGAGGACCACATTGAGCTTTCAAGGTTCTGAAGATGGTTGGTCCGAAGAATGGATTCGGGCCTCTATCGGTTCTATCGTTCGATTGTGGGGAACGGGGCGATCAGCGAGCAACTCTCCGACCGGAACACAGCTTGAATTTCCTTCGACTGTTCCTTGCCCTCACGGTTGTCGTTGCCCATGCGATCCTGCTCAGCACCCCGGTAATGACGAAGCCCGAGATGACGAAGAAGACGTCGACGCCGACATAGCCACCGCTCAGGGCGGAGACGCCGCTGTGGAAAAGGACAACGGGCAAGACGGCGACGGCTCGAAGACCCTGCACGTCCGGCCGGAACTTTCGGTCTTCGGGAGCCGTGCCTGATTCGTCCCCCGACGCGACATGTCGAGGGGTGAGCCCCAGCCGAGACATGCACGACGTTATCGCCAACGGGCATGGTCGTTTTGGCTTCCGTTCCCACCGCTCTTGCAGACTCCTCGAAGGCCCTTCGTCGTCTCTTGGACGCGATTGACGCGGGGAAGATTCATGCCGACCCAAAGGCCCGCGCACTCAGACGGCGGTTGTAGGGGGCAGCGGCGGCGTGGGAGGAGGCGTCGCCAGGGAGTGAGGAGGACCCGAAGAAGGGATCGCGATGAAGACGTGGACCCCTGCCCCATATCGCAGGCGCCCACCATGGGGATACCACCTCTACCCCAATCACTGGGGTAGGCAAGTTAGATGTATCTCCCCTTTGCCCGCCGCGTGTGAAAGCGATGAGGGCGAGTGTCACGGCGACGACTCGTTCGCACTGACCGCCAGCCTGATTCACCAACCGCTCCAATCCGAACATCGCGCCCCGCGAGTAGGCCATGCTGGCGCAGAAGGCCGGCGAGCATCCGAAGGTCGTCGCCGAGGGCTCGGGCACTCATCCACCGCAGGACGCAATGTTGCTTATCCCTTGAACATCATCCCGTGCTACGGCCAGTGCGAGTCCTGCCACGATCCTTCTCGTTACGGAACGCGTCAACGAACCAAGGGTGACCAGTCAAGCGTTGGAAGTTTTGGAAATCCAATCCGGACGACTGTCGAGCCGAGGTCATCGCGGCTGGCTACCTAAAACGCACGAAGCGACGATCTGAGTGGCACGGATGCCTCTAGGTGACAGGCCTACCATGCAGCGAGAGAACTGTGACGTTGTTGGCGTCAACGCGCCTGACGGGTCGACTCACTCGATTCCACACCCACGCGCCTCTTTCGTACGATGGGGCCCTCCCGGTGGCTGCAGCAATCAGCGCGTTGGCTTCTGTCGTCGAAGCGATCTGGTCATACCGCGGAAGTTGTGGATTGTTTGGCACTACCACCTTTGTCACCCCCCAAGCAGTCAGCGCTTGCCTGACCTCTTCGATTGAAGCAGGGGTGATTGGAATGGGCGCCGGATAGGGGTACGCAATGCTCCAGAGCACTACAGCACCCGCTCGCGTTTCAATAGGAAAGCGCGGCAAACCAGCCGGCTGGGCCCCCTACCCCGACAATCGAGAACCGCATCCCGCCAATCGCCTGCCAGATCATCGCGGTTTCAAGGGCCCAGTTGGGTGGCGGAAATACCAGCAGCACGTCGTTTCGCTCCACAGACGACGGGGGATGCTGGAAGAAGGTAGGCAGCGTGACGGCCTGAGTCGTGATCGGCAGCCCTTGCACCGAATAAATCGCAATCGGGAGTAGAGCAAGTGCCGCAACTCCGAGCGCGGCGATGCCGGCTCTCTCTTGGCTTCGATCTCGTCGGCTCTCAGCCGCCGATGCGGAACGTCGACGAACAGATTCGTACACGTGATCAACGATGAGGCCCAGCATGATGGCCATTGCGAGGTAGGTTCCGAGCAGGAATCTTGTCGGCCAGATGTTTTGCAGGAGCGGTGCATTTGAGAACTCACGCCAAGGAAGAGGCGTGTTGCTACTACCTGAACCGAGGGAGATGACCAACGTGCAGAGCCCGACGGCACCGAACAACCAGAGTCTCCGATCCTTCCGCCAGATGATGAGCCCGAGCACGAGCACCAATGCGAGTCCGAGTCCGATGTACTGGTTGGACAGAAAGGGACCTTGGTAGCCACCGGCCAGATGCCGACTTGCGACCGCGACAGCGTCCCCTGGTGCCGGTACGAAGAAGTCCCTGAGGTTCGTGTTCCACTGGAGAAATTGAGATCCTCCCCAGATCTGACCCGATAGATGCTCGGGCCCGGCCAGAGCGAACCACGCCGGGTAGGCCAGGAGCACCACGGAAGTCCCGGCTCCCCACATCAAACCAACGACAGCGTGTCGCCAGTGGCGCTTCAACGCCTCTTTCTCCCGCCAGGCCGCGAAAATGAGAATGAACACGAGGCCAATGGCAACCGAAATCGCCATTATGAGCAGCATCTCGATACCAAGAAAGAACTGCAGGAAGACCAGTACGCCGAGGCCCACTCCGACCTTGATGGGACTGCGCCGCTGCCGGAACAACAGCTCATCGAGAAAGAGAACCACCAGCGGGGGCACCGGGGCCATGCCCACCATAAGCCACACGTTCGAGAGACTCACGAGCAAGAGGGGCGAGAATCCATAGAGGAGACCTGCGACGAAGGCGGCCGGTGCCCATCGCACCCACCGCCTGACGAGGATGAACATTGCCAGGGCCGAAAGCAGCGGGCTCAGAGTCAGCGCGACGTTGAGGCTCGCAACAGGACCGAAGAGCCACGTGATGGGAGCGAGCACGATCCCGATCGCGGTGGAACTCGCGTTCGCCAACATGTTGACACCCTGGGGATGATTGGCGAACGTCGAGAAGAACGGATTAAGGCCGTGAGTGAGTGCGTACGCCGGCCACGCAAGGAACCATGTGACCAGGGAGCCGTCGCCGCAACCACAAGTGGTGACTGATGTTGGATGAGTAGTCCAGATGCCGGACCAAACAATTAGCGACAACACAGAATAACCGACGGCGGCGTAGAAGATTGAGCGCCAACCTCGTGCGGAGTGACCTGCTTTGGCGAATCTGGTGAGTCCCGCTTCGGGCAGCTCTCTAGGCGTAGCCAATTTCTCTCGGTACTGCCGACACTCATAGCTCGCTCCCGTGGCTTAAGCGGGACGATTGTAGGTGCATAGGACGTGGAAGCCGAAATGTTCCGGGTCAGGCGGGGAGAAGCGGTTTGGTGAGATACCGGGGGGCTGCGCCGTTACCAAATCCCAGGATTGTCTTGACCTCCGCGTGGACGCCGTTCCGAATGGTCAAAGCATGGCAGGCAAGCACGCGGACATGCGGGGGAATCTCGACGTTTCGTCCCATCCTTCAGCCTCGTCCCGTTGTCGAAGGACCGAGTTGGCGGAGCACCATGCACGTCCTAGCCCAACCCGGTACTCCGTGAAGATGGTTTTGTTAGGGGCCGCCGGGCGATGCCCTTACGCTGCATGCTCAATCGGGTTCGCCGCCCACCCATGGACGTCGTGAGGCCGGCACCGCTACCCTTCCGCTACATTGCCATCGCCATCCAGATCGGGTGTCTGGGTCCTGAAAATGTAGAACGGCAGGGTCATGCAGGTCCTCCATGGAACGGCGACCGGTGGTGGGTCCTCGTCGCAGCGATACAAGCCATCGCACTCCTGGCTACCCGACGCCTGTGCGCTGCTCTGGGTTCTGATTGCGGGCCTGGTCTCACTGGTTCCCGCACTTGTGCACGGAACGCACCTTGGACCCTTCGACCTCTTGGCCCAGTTTGGTCTGACGCAACGACCCGGTGTCGTAGCCCACAACGGCTACGTCGGTGACCAGATCAACGCAATCATGCCGTGGACGACGCTCGCAGCCATGCAAGTCCATCACGGTCAATTGCCGTTATGGAATCCTTATAACGGTCTCGGCTCGCCCCTGGCGTTTAATTGGCAATCGGCGACCTTTGGTCTGCCCGCCTTGATTGGTTATCTCGGGCCAGTTCAGTATGCGTACACAGTAGGAATTGTCGTCACTATCGTTGTGGCCGGCACGGGAGCCTACGTTTTCGGGCGCACCCTTGGCCTTTCGCCGCTGGCTTCGGCGATGGCTGGAACGGTTTTCGAACTCAGCGGTCCGATGGTCATGTGGCTTGGATGGCCTCACGCAGCCGTTGCGTCTTGGTCGGGGTGGATCTTCACCGCCGCCTTGCGCGTCATCAGAGGAAAACGGCGGGTCCGCAACGTCGTGTTCTTCGCCGTTGTTCTCGCCTTTGCATGCTATGCAGGTCAGCCGGAGATACTCGTTGTACTTCTCTTCAGCTTGGCCATCTTCCTTGCCATCACATTGGTCGTCATGGCTTGGAAGAAGAGGTCATGTAAGACGGCCGTCGTCGACCTCGGCATCGCCGGGTTCGCCGGGTTCGCTCTTGCCGCTCCCCTCTTGCTTCCAGGACTGCAGCTCTATCGCCAGTCGGTCCATAGTGCGACTCGCGGCGTCTCGTCACTCCCCCTCCATTACATCGTTTACCTCGCACTGCAGGGCTTCGATGGGCTCCCCCTCGCGGGCAGCAAAATGTTCGGCCCGCTTGGACCTTTTTACTTCGGCGGCTACGTGGGCGTCATCGCGCTTGTCCTCGCCGCTCTGGCCGTCGTGATGCGCCGACGATCAACCGAAGTGATTGCCATCGTGGGTGTCGCACTTGTCTGCTTCCTTCTCGTCTTCGCCGGAGCGATCCCCCATTTGGTAGGTATCGTGACCGAAGTCCCGATCCTCGGCGCCAACATTTCACGATTGTTGCTCCCACTGGCGTTCGCTCTCGCGATGTTGGCCGGGGTTGGATTCGACTCCCTCGTGACTTCACAAGGGCGCCGCGTTGGAAAGCTACAGGCGCCGGGTTTGCCGCGATTGGCGCTGGTCTCTTTCTTCTGTTTCTGGCGACAACCTGGACCTTTTCCGGCCACATTACGTTTGAAGATCGCTTACGAGTTAGAAGTTTTATTTGGCCATCCATTGACGTCGTCGTTGGCCTCATAGTGGTGGCGACATACCTTGTTTGGACCCGATCCGTACCGCGAGAAAGACGGTCGGGGACGGACAGTGCTGGCAGAACGTCCAACGGCGACGCGGCGTCCTCAGCCTTGGGCAGAGTGGTCCGGACGTCCCCTGCGAAGCGCTTCGGCCCGGCGAAATGGGCCGGGCTGGTCATGTTGGCCGCCGAGAGCGTCTTTCTGATCACGGCCGGCGCCCCCCTCTGGTCGTCCAGCAGCACCTTCTTCACTCCGACGCATGCGATCACCCGGCTGGAGCGCTATGTGGGAGAGTCGACCGTGGGAACAGGGGCTCCGACTTTGCTCTGTTTCGGACTTGGCATTGATGCCAACGTGAATGCCATGTACGGCGTGCACGAACTGGCTCTCTACGATCCGTTGGAACCGAAAGACGACTTCTCATCTTTTAAAAAGATCACTGGTCAGTCTGCCGGGTTTCCTTTAGAGAACGAATATTGCCCATCCCTCACCTCCGCCAAGTTGGCTCGGCGATACGGCGTCGTGTACATCCTCGACCCCCCGACGACTCCGATTCCGAACGGGACGCAATTCGTTGCCCGAATCGGCGGAGAGGACCTGTACCGGGTGCCCGACTCCTCGGCCGCGACGCTCACGGCCCTCGCTGCGGGCGGAGCGCTGCCACCCGACACCGCTCAGGGGCGGACTGTTCGTGTGGACCACCCAAGTCCGTCCAGCTGGAAATTGGTGACCGACTCCGCTCAAGCTGAGGTCCTGAGGCTCCATCTCTCGAACGTCCCCGGCTGGCATGCATCCATCGACGGCCGCCCCCTGGCGCTGTCCACGTTTTCGGGGACGATGATGCAGGCCCGTGTCCCCGCCGGCCGGCACCTGATCGAGCTCACCTACTGGCCCGACACACTGAGCGTGGGGTTGGTGCTCGCCACTGCGAGTGCGATCGGCCTGGCCGGCGCGCTGCTCGTTTCGGAGCGCCGACGTCGGGTTCGGGGTCGAACAACATCGGCCTGTGGTCCTTCGACGAACCACCTCTCACCATGAAGCCATCGTCGCCCCACGGCGAAGTTAGACGGAGGCTCGTGATCGTCGCTCCCAGCTACCACGACGTGCCGTCGTTCACGATCCTCCGCGACCGGGTCCGTGCCGTCGTGGCCTCTACTCCCCTCCTCGACGATCTACTCGTTCGCTTTGTCCTCGTCGACGACACGGGCGGACTCGACCCGGAAACCGGCGCCCTCCGAGATCTTGACGACGTCACCATCGTGACGCCCCCTTTCAACCTAGGTCACCAGCGAGCGATCGTGTGCGGGCTCCGGGTCGTCCTGCCCGATCTGGACCCGTCCGATCTTGTGGTCACCATGGACGCCGACGGAGAGGACCGCCCGGAGGACATCCCCGTCTTCTGGCTCCCCTCATAGAGGCGTCGGGTCAAACCGGCACGCTCTGTGTCGCCCGGCGAACACAACGGCAGGAGTCGGCCAGCTTCCGGGTGATGTACTTCTTCTTCCTGATCATGTTCAGGGTACTGACCGGGACAACCGTGCGGAGCGGCAATTTCGCCGCCTACGACGGCTGGCTCGCGCAGAGAATCCTGCGTCACCCACACTTTGACTTGTGCTACTCCTCGTCGCTGGTGAGTTTGTCGATCCCGGTCACGTCCGTCCCGTGCCCACACCGGCAGGCGCTACGCCGGGCGCTCCCGCATGAACCTCCTCCGGCTGATCATGCACGGCACCCGGATGTTGATGCCGTTCACAGACCGGATCGCCACGCGGGCGCTGGTCACCTTCTCAGCCATCTTCGGAGCGGGAATCTTCTTCGCCCTGGTCGTGCTCGGAATCCGGATCTTCACGTCGAACGGCGTGCCCGGCTGGGCGACCGCCACCCTGCTCGGCATTTTCATCCTCTCGTTCATCGCGCTAGGTAACTTTGTCGTGCTCTTCGTCGTGTTCTCGCATTCCCGAGGCGTCTCGATGGTTGGATTGGAGGATGATCTTGACCGAAGCGCTTGAGGCACATCTGCGTAGGCAAATCGAACACTCGCGGCGGTTCTTCTGGCAGAGGCTCCGCTGGAGGGTGGTCCGTGAATACCTGCCTGCCGGAGCTCCTTTCACGCTGGTGGACGTAGGAGCGGGAGCCGGGCTCCTGGCGGAATTCCTGTCCAAGGATCGCCCAGAGGTCACGTATCAATTCGTCGAGCCCCTCGAGTCCCTACGGGAATTTCTGAGGGAGCGGCACGGACCCGGCGCCGACGCTTCAGCCGCAGCGACCTTCGGGTCCGCCCACGCCGTGACGCTGCTCGATGTGCTGGAGCACCAAGAGAACGATGCAGAATTTCTCAGGCAGCTGGTGGCCAAGATGGCGCCAGGCTCGAAATTGCTCCTGACCGTCCCGGCCCAGCAGCGCCTGTGGTCGCAGTGGGATGTCGTGCTGGGCCACTACCGCCGGTACGACCTCGCGTCCCTGGCGGCGTCCGCGGAGAACCTGCCGCTCGTCATCGATGAGATGAGCTACCTGTTCCCGGAGATGGTCCCGTTGGCCCTGGTTCGAGCCCGCCGACGCAGCGGCGGCGAAAAGAACAGCGGGGTGTCCGAAACGCCGAGTTCCCGGATCTCCCCGGATTCATAAACGACGCTCTTTACGGACTCGGCAGCGCATCGCTCGCACTGCGCAGGCGGTGGAGGACGGGAACATCGCTCTTCATGGCGGCGAGGGTGCAGGGCTGAGCGCCACGGCTGGTGACGGTCAGCCTCACTGTCACCGGCCACGGGCCCAGATCGACACTCTCTCCACATGATCTTGGACGCCGAGATCGGCGAGCAAGGGATTGAGCCCACTCGACCGGGGGCCGGCTCAACGAGGACGAGGGCAGGGCGGAGGACGATGCTGCCCGAGGACGGTCCACACCGTGATCTGATCAAGTGGTCGCTGGCAGATACCCAATATTTCAGCCAATGGTTACGAACCGGCCTCTTTGATGTTCGGCGGACCCGGTGCCTCCTGCGTCAATCTCGAGCTGATGTATCGAACAGATCGATAAGCCAAAGGTTTTATGCCACAAATCGCTCGCCGGGCTTTCAAGATCCTGCGACTTGATTTTCGGAACGGCTAAGGAGGCAAAATCGACTTTACCGTGTGCCAATCACACCCCAGCGCACCTTAAGTTAAGGGCCCTTCTTGTGGAGGCTGGAAGTGGCCCGATGGACCGATCGACGCGCCAACGGCCCAACGGCACATGTGGCTCGGCGGGCTTTGAGCAACTCGATGTTCGCGTTCCGAAAGCGCGCAGCAGGAAGCCGAGACTTCACCGTCGGCCAGTCCCCTTCGATTGTTCCAAGCAACGAATGCTTCGACCCCTCGAGAGCGCTGAACGGCATGGCCATGTAGTGGTTCACGATGTCTTCGAAATTTTCGCTTAAAACCGTTGAATGTGGATCGAGTCTTCGAACCAATCCTAGCCCCGTTGGAGCAATATCGATGACGGATATGTCCAGGTCGGGACGCCGTTCTCTCAGAAGCAGGATAAGGCGCCAGACATCTCCACTCCAGATGGTTGTTGCTTGATCCCGAGCCGCGCTGAGCTCGTCGACGGGTAAGCAGTCATGAATCAGAAGAACAGTCCCGGGAGATGATGCACGTTCGAAGTTGATGAAGTCACGAAGCGCAAACTCGAAGCGATGCATTCCGTCTATGAAACCGAGGTCAAGGGGAAGACCGCCAAAAAGTCGCCGGAGGTCATGCTGTGCGAAGAAATCGTCGCTGGTTTGATTGAAGATCCGAGTGCCCCGCCGCAAGGGAAATTGCAGGTTCGGAGCAGGATCCACACCGATTGACACAGTTCCAGGAAGCGCCAGAGTCAGTGAACGCCCCAACGACACTCCAATTTCTGCGTAGGTTCGCGGAACGAGGTGCTGATGGATCTTGTCGAGCAACCCAAAATAGGGCTGCCACGGCGGGATGCGTTGTTCGTATACCCAATCGACGAGTTGCAAGAACAGGATTGTAAGGCCCGGCGCCATAGGTTTGGCAACTGTCCTCAACGAAGTGCTCTGGCCACCAAGGGGACGAAGGACGGGAACTCGTGCACCCCGTTCCGCTGGATCTATAACGGCGAGCTTCTACGAGTCGCGTAACCTGGGAGAGGACGAGGATTGCCCCCGGCCTCAGCTCACTGTCAGGGAGAACGTCTGGGCCCCGTGGGTGATCGGCGTGATCGCCAGGAAATGCAAGCTGTACGGGGCGATCCTGGCTGCCGTGGGTTCGCCCGCCAACACCCCCGTTCCGTTGCCCAAATACGTGAAGGTGACACCAGGGGGAAGTGTGCCGGTTTGCTCGATGTTGGTCACGGCCGGGTACACGTGCGAGGTCTCTACGGTGATGCTGTTCTGCGTGCCGTGTGTGAAGGTGGTTGACGCGGCGCTGGTGATCGTGGGCTTCTCGTCGACGGTGAGGACCACCGGCTGCGTGGCTGTGCCAAGGACATTGGTCGCCGTGAGAGAGATGTCGTAGACGCCACCGCTGCCCGGTTGGGGGATCCCGACGATCTCAGCGCGCCCGTTGGCCAGCGGGCTGAAGGACAGGCCATTGGGGAGTTGGCCCGTCTCGCTGACCGTCGGCGCCGGATAGCCCGAGGTGCGGATGGTGAAGATCTGGGTCAATAGCGAGCCCACTTTGAACGTCTTTGCAGCAACTGAAATGAAGGCCGGCGCGTAGCCGACGGTCAACGTGAAGGTCTGTGTGGCGAAGGCCGTGTTCGTGGCCTTCACTGTGAAAATGTAGATGTGCTTCGTGCCCACCGGTGGGGTGCCGCTCAGTGTCGCACTGCCCAATCCTGGCCTCACCGAGAGCCAGGTCGGCAGCCTGAGGCCCGACGCCAAAGCGGCCGTGACCAGCGGCGTCGGAGTCCCGGTGGCCGTGAAGGTGAACGTGTTCGGGGACCCGTCGAGGAACGCGTCATCGGGGGCGTTCGATGGGGCCATCACGGTCGGCATGCTGACCATCAGGGTGAAGTCCTGGGTACCCGACGGCGCCGGTGTCACGCCGTTGGACGCCGTGATGACGATCGGATACGTGCCGACGGCGAGCGGCAGGTGGCGTGCCCGACAGGACCCCGGCCCGGTTCAAGGTGACGCCGGCCGGGAGGGCACCGGTTTCGGTGAAGATCGCTGCGGGCTCGGCAGAGGCGGTGAACTGGAAACTCGAAAACTGGCTCACGTCGAAGGTCGCTTGGGCGATGTTCGAGATGTTCGGGGCGAAACCGGGGAAGCTCTCGACCGCACCAATGTTGCAGGACAGTTCCGCCAAACGGTCGGTTCACGCCGCGCTGATCGGTGGCGCCGCCGCAGACCAGGAAGGAGTCGTCGTCGAGCGTGGTGTTGTTCGGAATGACCCCCACGGCCGGGCTGGTCGGCCCGGGCAGAAGGGTCAGTGTCGGCCCACCGTTGTCAGTCAAGCCACCCAGCTCGGGATCGGCGCTCTCGATGTCGCCGGGGCTGTGAACCCGCAGGAGGAGTCAGAGCTCAGGTCGTAGCCGGTGCTCGTGAGGGTGTTCTGGCAGTCGGCCGGGGTGTCCTCGGCCACGATGGTCGCGGCGGTGGTGGCACTCCCAGCGATCCCGTAGGAGGAGTTCGACGAGATCGTCGCGTCGACCACAGTGAGGCTGCCCGAACCGTTGTCGATGCCGCCACCCGATCCCGCAGTGTTGGCGGTGATGGTGCTGTCGGTGATCTGCCCATAGCCCGCCGCCAGGTCGATGCCTCCGCCGTCGGCGCTGGCGCTGTTGCCCGAAATCGTGGTGTCCGAGACGGTGATCGCTCCCGCTTCGCTCGAGATACCCCCACCGTTCTGGTTAGCGATGTTATTGCTGATGGTGCTGTTCGACACAGTGAGCGTGCCCGTATTGTCAATGCCGGCGCCGTTGGCGCCCGTACTGAAGTTGTTGGTCACCGTAGTGTTGTTCACCGTAAGGGTCCCGTCGTTCTCGATACCCCCGCCCGAACCGGCGGTGCTACCGTTCTGGATGGTCAGGTAGTCGAGCGTGACGTTCGATCCGCTGGGTACCGTGACGACCGTCCCGGCGCCGCCGCCATCGAGGACAGCCGGCGAGTCGGCCGGAGCTTCGTCGCCCGAGATCGTGAGAGTGATGTCGGAGGGGAAGTTGTTGACGTTGTCCTCGACGGTGCCGACCACTTCGATCGTGTCGCCCGTTGCGGCCTGACTCACGGCGTAACTGACCGTTGCGCAGGGCGCGAGCAACTGGGTGCAGTCGTTGCCGGCGTTGGAGCCGGTCGAGTTCACGTAGAGCGTGACGCCACCGGAAGCCGCCGCCGGTCCGGCCAAGGCGACGGTGACTCCGAAGCCCCCGACCACGAGTGCCGAGATGGCGAGCGTCCTCGGAGCGGCCCGGAAGGGTTGCTTGCTGGTCAACCTCTGCACAAGCAAGAACAACTCACCAAAAGGCCGCATGAAATCAGTCCTCCCGTACGCGGTGCCACGCTCCGCGGTTTTTGAATTTCCCCCGTGTGCTCCGGCGTGCGGAGCACCGACTGGGTTTATAGCCCCCGCCGCGTCTTGTCAACTGTTGTTGCACGGGTATTCCCGGGACCGGTGGTCGTGGGCGGGGAGACGAAGAAAACGGCCCCAGCCCGCAACACCGGTTGACAGGTCTGGTCGCCCTCCGTAGTGTCACCCGCCGAGGGGATCCGAGCAGTTGTTCAGACCGGCGGGGGAATCGTCATGTCGACAATCTTTTCTCGAAGCATCCTTTCTCGTAGCGCGACACCGCGGATGCGCCGTCGCGCGGGACGAGCTTGGGCGCTCAACGCCACTATGGCCGTCCTGGCGGCGGTGGCCACCAGCACCGTCGGCGTGGCAGCGACGACGTCCGCCAGTGCGTCGAGTACCTCGTCGCTCTATGGCTGGGGCATCAACTCCGACAACCAACTCGGCGATGGCAACACGACAAACGCCCTCAGCCCACTGGTGATCACGCTGCCCAGCGGGGTCACACCGGTAGAGGGTGCCGGTGGCGCCGACCACACCCTCATGATCGGTTCGGACGGAAACCTCTACGCGTGGGGGAACAACGCCTTCGGACAGCTCGGAATCGGGAACCTCACCACGGAATCGACCCCGGTGAAAGTGTCGCTGCCCGCGGGCGTCATACCGGTTTCGGTCGCTGCCGGCAACGACCACAGCCTGGCCATAGGATCCAACGGAACCGTTTACGCCTGGGGCCACAACGCCTTCGGCCAGCTCGGGAACGGGACGACCACCAACTCGACAGTGCCCGTCACCGTGTCGCTGCCGGCGGGCGTCAGTGCGAACGCCATCGCCGCGGGCGGCTTCTTCTCTATGGCGCTTGGTTCGGACGGCAACGTCTACACCTGGGGTGACGGCGCCAACGGCGCCCTCGGAAACGGCGGAACGGCCGACGAAAATTCACCGGTCAAGGTGCCGCTACCGGCCGGCGTCACAGCCACCGCCATTGCCGCGGAGCGCTTCAGCCGCGATGGCCATCGGGTCCAACGGCGTGCTGTATGCCTGGGGCGACAACGCCGACGGGGAACTGGGGAACGGCGGAACGACCGAAGCCAACTCTCCCGTGACGGTCTCGCTGCCCGGTGGGGTCGCTGCCAGTGCCATTGCGGGCGGCGGATTGGACAGCCTCGCAATCGGGTCCAACGGATTGCTCTACGCGTGGGGGTACAACGCCTACGGCCAAGTCGGCAACGGGACGACGACCGACCAGAAGTCACCCATGCAGATCGCCCTTCCCTCGGGTGTCGACCCGGTGGCGGTCGCCGGCGGGATGGACTCCAGTTACACCATCGGCTCGAACGGCAACCTTTACTCTTGGGGGTACAACGGCGACGGCGAACTCGGTAATGGCGGCACGACCAACGGCAAGACGCCGGCTCCGGTCTCGCTCCCGGCTCTTTCGCTGCCCGCCACCAGTGTGTTCGCCGGCTCCTCGACGTCGATCGGCTTCGCCATCGCCACGACCACCCCGGTGCCGACCACAACGACGGTAAGTGCCTCGGCGTCCACAGTCACCTACGGCCAGAGCGTCACGATCACGGCGACCGTGGCTCCCAACGACGGCGGCGGCACGGTCGAATTCCTGAACGGCTCGAATGCCGTTTCTGGCTGCACCGCGGTGTCCCTCACCTTGTCGGGGGGCAACCAGCAGGCGCAATGTTCGACCACTTCCCTGACGGTCGGTTCATATGTCTTCAAGGCCAAGTACAGCGGTGACTCGAACTATGCCGGGAGCACCTCATCGGGGGCGGGCGCCGGTCTGACCGTTGGTCCAGCGCCACTCGTGGTGACGCCACTCTCTGCCTCGACCACCTATGGCAGCGCAGCACCGGCGATCACTCCCTCCTACACCGGCTTCGTGAACGGCGACACTGCGGCATCTCTCACCACGCCGCCGACGTGCAGCACGGCGGTCAGGGCGACCACGCCGGCCGGTGGTTACTCGAGTACCTGTTCGGGCGCTTCCGATCCCAACTACACGATTAGCTACCAGGTGGGAACGATCACCGTGGAGCCCGCCCCGTTGAGCGTCGCCGCGTCGTCGGGGACCATGACCTACGGCGGCACAGCCCCGACCATTACGGCCTCATACTCGGGCTTCGTGAACGGGGACAGCGCAACATCGTTCACAGCGCAGCCGACCTGCGGGACGGCGGCTACCAACACCAGCGCGGTCGGGAACTACGCGAGCACTTGTTCGGGTGCCGTCGACCCCAACTACTCCATCACCTATACCAGCGGCACCGTGGCAGTCGGGACCGCGCAACTGGTCATCACGGCGTCCTCCAGCTCGACGACCTACGGCGGTGACCCGTCGGCGGTCACCCCCTCGTACAAAGGTTTCGTGAACGGGGACACGGTGGCGTCTCTCAGCACGCCGCCGACCTGTTCGAACACGGACACGGCGTCGAGCCCGGTGGGGAGTTACCCGACCAGCTGCTCGGGCGCGGTCGACCCCAACTACACCATCACGTACTCCAATGGCAGCGTCGAGGTGGATCCGGCGCCCCTCACCATCACGGCCTCGTCGGGTATGTCGACCTACGGCGCATCGCCACCTTCGGTCACCCCGTCGGTGTCAGGCCTGCAAAACAGTGAGGACTCGACGGTGCTGGGCGACGCGCTCTCCTGCACGACGGCGGCGACCGGTTCGAGTCCAGTTGCGACCTACGCCACGTCATGTTCGGGTGCCGTCGACGGCAACTACTCGATCACCTACGTTCCGGGGACCATCACGGTGACACCGGCACCGTTGAGCATCACGGCGTCCTCGGGCTCCATGACCTACTCCGGCGAGGTGCCGACCGTCACCCCGACGATCTCGGGACTCCAGAACGGCGAGAACATCGCCGTGCTTGGTTCAGCGCTCGCATGCTCTTCCGACGCGAGCGGCTCGAGCCCGGTGGGGAGCTACGCCACCAATTGTGCCGGAGCCCTCGATGCGAACTACTCGATCAGCTACATCGCCGGATCGATCACGGTGAATCCCGCCCCCCTCACGATCACCGCCTCGTCGGCATCGATGACCTACGGCGGTGCGGTGCCCAGCGTCGTGCCCGTGATCTCCGGGCTGCAAAACGGTGACGACGCCTCCGACCTCGGGTCGGGGATCGAATGCTCGACGGCCGCGAACGCGACGAGCCCGGTCGGCAGCTACGCCACGGCGTGCGACGGGGCAGTGGATGCCAACTACGACATCAGCTATATCTACGGCTCGGTAACCGTGAACCCGGCGGCGCTGATCGTCACGGCGTCGTCGCCGTCGATTTCCTACGGCGACACCCCACCGTCCATCACGGCGTCCTACGACGGTTTTGTGAACAGCGACAGTGTCTCGTCGCTTACCACGCCGCCGACATGTTCCACCTCGGCCTCGTCGGCGAGCCCGGTGGGCAGCTACTCCACCTCGTGTGCAGGGGCAGCCGACCCCAACTACACGATCACCTATGACGGCGGCACGCTGCAGGTCACCACGGCACAGATCGTGGTCACGGCGTCGTCGGCTTCGATGACCTACGGCGGGACCGCTCCGGCCATCAGCGCGTCGTACTCGGGATTCGTAAACGGTGACTCGGCAAGTTCGTTGACCAGCGCGGCCGCCTGCTCGGCAGGCGCGGGTTCGTCGAGCCCCGTGGGCACATACGTCAGCTCGTGTACGGGCGCGGCCGACCCCGACTACTCATTCAGCTACGTGAATGGATCGGTCCAGGTGGACCCCGCACCGCTCACCATCGCGGCATCCTCGGCTTCGGTGACCTACGGGAGTGCCCCGGCTGGCGTCACCCCGACCTATTCGGGATTGGTGAACGGTGACACCGCGGCGTCTCTCGGGACGGCTGCGGCGTGCTCGACAACGGCCACGTCGTCGAGCCCCGTCGGTAGCTATCCGAGCAGCTGTTCGGGAGCGAGCGACCCCAACTACACCATCAGCTACGTGCCCGGAGAGGTGGTCGTGGGCTCGGCCACGCTGGTCGTCACGGCCTCTTCGGGGTCGATGACCTACGGCGGGTCGGTGCTGTCGATCGCCCCCTCCTACAACGGCTTCGTCAACGGCGACAGTGCGTCGTCGCTCGCCGCCCAGGCCACCTGCTCGACAACGGCCACGTCCTCGAGCCCGGTAGGCAGCTACCCCACGTCGTGCAGCGGGGCGGTCGATCCCAACTACAGCATCGTGTACGTGGGTGGAGCCGTGAACATCGGGACCGCACCCCTCTCGGTCACGGCGTTGTCAACCTCCATGACTTACGGCGGCTCAGCCCCGTCGATTACCGCCACGTACAACGGCTTCGTGAACGGCGACAGTGCCTCCTCGCTCACCGCCCAGGCCACGTGCTCGACAACCGCCACGTCGTCGAGCCCGGTGGGCAGCTACCCCACGTCGTGCTCGGGTGCCTCTGACTCGAACTACACCCTCACCTATGTGAGCGGTTCAGTTGATGTCGGCCAGGCGTCGCTCACGATTACGGCCTCGTCGCCGTCGACCACCTACGGTGCCTCGGTCCCGTCGATCACGGCGTCGTACTCCGGCTTCGTCAACGGCGACGACGACTCCGTTCTCACGGCGGCACCGGTGTGCACCACAAGCGCATCGTCGACAAGCCCCGCGGGGACCTACACGACGTCGTGCAGCGGAGCCGCCGCCGGCAACTACGCCATCAGCTACGCCAGCGGCGAGGTGACCGTTGGCCAGTCGCCTCTCAGCATCACGGCGTCGTCGGCGTCGATCACCTACGGAGGCGCAGCCCCCACCATCACGGCGTCGTACTCGGGCTTCGTGAACGGCGACTCGTCGTCATCGCTCGCGACCCAGCCATCGTGCACGAGCGCCGTGACGTCGATCAGCGCAGTGGGCACGTACTCGAGCAGCTGCTCGGCAGCGGCAGACCCGAACTACACGATCAGCTACATCAACGGATCGGTCCAGGTCGACCCGATGTCACTCACCATCACCGCCTCGTCAGGTTCTTCGACGTACGGCGGAACCGTTCCGGTCATTTCGGCCAGCTACAGCGGCTTCGTGAACGAGGACACGGCATCGTCGCTGACCACGCCGCCGAGCTGTGTCACGACGGCGACATCGGCCAGCCCTGTGGGGAATTATCAGACTGACTGCTCGGGTGCCGTCGACGCGAACTACACCATCAGTTACATCGCAGGGACCCTGCAGGTTGGGGCGGCGCCCCTGGTCATCACGGCCTCGACGGGCTCGTTGACCTACGGCGGCACGCCGCCCGCCATCACCGCGAGCTATTCGGGCTTCGTGAACGGGGACACCGCTGCCTCGCTCAGCAGCCCGCCGGCGTGTTCGAGCATGGCAGGATCTTCCAGCCAGGTCGGGACGTACTCGACCAGTTGTTCGGGTGCGGCCGACGCCAACTACACCATCAGCTACGTCGCCGGTGAAGACGTCGTCGGGCCCGCCCCTCTCGCGGTCGCGGCCTCTTCGGGCTCCATGAGCTATGGCGGCACCGTTCCGACGATCGGCGTGTCGTACTCGGGCTTCGTGAACGGGGACAGCGCAGCCTCGCTGTCGACGCCGCCCACGTGTTCGACCACGGCCACGTCATCGAGCCCCGTCGGTAGCTATCCAAGCAGCTGCTCGGGTGCCGTCGACGACAACTACGCCGTGAGTTACGTCTCCGGTGCCGTGGTCGTGGGTGCGGCCCCGTTGACGGTCACCGCCTTGTCGGCCTCCGCCACCTATGGCGGCGCCGTACCGGCGATCACTCCGAGCTATGCGGGCTTCGTGAACGGGGACAGCTCGTCCTCGCTGTCGACGGCACCCAGCTGCTCGACCACCGCCACATCGGCGAGCCCGGTCGGCAACTACGCGAGCACCTGCTCGGGTGCCGCTGATGCCAATTACGCCATCAGCTACGTCCCCGGTGTCGTTGCGGTGGGCTCAGCCAAGCTGGTGATCACGGCATCGTCGGGTTCAATGACGTATGGAGGCACCCCGCCAACCGTCACCCGGTCGTACTCGGGCTTCGTGAACGGTGACACCGCGGCGTCGCTGACCACCTCGCCGACGTGTTCGACCTCGGCCACGTCGACGAGCCCGGTCGGCAGCGTCGCAACCAGCTGCACGGGCGCGGTCGATCCCAACTACTCGATCGTCTACGTCAACGGTTCGGTCTCCATCGCCCCGGCACCGCTGACCGTTACCGCATCGTCCGGGACCATGACCTTCGGAAGCACGCCGCCCGGAGTCACGGCTTCGTACTCGGGCTTCGTGAATAGCCAGTCGGCCTCGTCGCTGACCACCAAGCCCACGTGCACGACCACGGCGACGGCATCGAGCGCGGTCGGGACCTACGCGACCAGCTGTTCGGGCGCGGCCGACGCCAACTACGCCATCAGCTATGTGACGGGATCGGTCGTCGTCAGCCCGGCGTCCCTCACCGTCACGGCGTCGTCGGCCACCATGACGTACGGGGGCACGGTGCCGACGATCTCCGCCGGCTTCAGCGCCTTCCCGAGCGGCCAGAGCGCGTCGAACCTCACCGGGTTGACGTGCTCGGCGGCGGTGACCTCGACCAGCACCGTGGGCACCTACGAGTCGAACTGCAGCGGCGTCACCAACGCCAACTACAAGATCAGTTACGTCTCGGGCACAGTGACCGTGAACCCGGCCACGCTGACCGTCACCGCGAACAACATATCGAAGGCCTTCGGAGCCGCCGTGCCGGCCCTCACCGCCACCATCACCGGCTACGTGAACGGTCAGACGCTCGCGACGTCCGGAGTCACCGGAACGCCGGCGTGCACGACCACGGCCACGGCGACGAGCCCCGGAGGCACGTATCCGATCACGTGTTCGATCGGCACCCTGGCCGGGGTGAACTACACGTTCGCCTTCGTAGCCGGGACTCTGACCGTGACCTTCACGACGACCGTCGTCTGCGATCACCTGGGGTCGATCGTGGTCACCTCGGGCGAGTCGGTGCTCATACCGCCCGGTTGCGTCCAGGTGGGCAACATCAGCGTGCAGACCAACGGATCCCTCGAGATCGAAGGTTCCATCGTCGTCGGCTCGGTTGGCCTCAGTAGCGGTGCCGCTCTCGAGGTCTGCAGCACCAACCTGGCTGGAAACCTCTCGGCGACCCTCGCGGCCTCCCGGGTGATCGTCGGAAACGATACGTCTGCCTGCCTCGGCAACGCGATGCTCGGGAACGTATCGCTCACCTCCAACAGCGCCAAGGTCATCTTCGACGGGAACTTGGGTGCGGGTTCGGTTGCAGTCAACTCCAACAGCGACGGCGTCCAGGTCTCGGACAACGGCTGGCTGGGACCGGTTCAGGTGGAGAAGAACAGCGGGGGAGCGACCGTGACCTCCAACGCGATCCTCGGCTCGCTGACGGTCAGCGGCAACACCGGGTCCGTCTCTGACGGCGGCAATGCCGTGATCGGTCCAGAGTCGCTCCAGTAACGGAAGGTGGGCACGTCCACACGGTGGTTGTCCGGCTCCTCGCAAAGGCGGGGGGTGCAGTAGCCCGACCCCCGAACGCGTCACGGGGTCCACCAGGCCCAGGGGGCGCCGACGCGGCGTGCCCTATGATGGCCGTCAAATCTGACGCGGCGTCAGATTCCAGCCGGGTCCCCTGGAGGCACTGTATGGATTTCGAGTTCTCGCCGGAACAGCTGGCCTTCGTCAAGGAGGTCGAAGCCTTCCTCGATGCGAACGACGACCCCGAGGTGTTCGACCTGACCAGGGAGAACATGGCCCAGATCGTCGACACGCCCAAGCGCCGGGCCTTCATGGCCTCCCTGGGCCAGCGAGGCTGGCTGGGAATGACCTGGCCCAAGGAGTACGGCGGCACCGAAGGGGAGGGCATTTACGAGTACCTCCTCAACGAGCAGCTGGCCGGGCGCGGCGGCCCCCAGATCGGCAAGGGCGTCGGTATCGTCGGCAAGACGATCATCCGCCACGGCAACGAGCGGATGAAGGCCGAGTTCCTTCCCAAGATCCTGCGCAACGAGGTCGAGTTCGCCGTCGGCTACTCCGAGCCCAACGCCGGCTCCGACGCCGCCTCCATGCAGCTCAAGGCCACGCGGGACGATGGCGGCTGGATCCTCAACGGCCAGAAGACGTGGACCACCTCCGCCCACTTCGCCGAGTGGTACTGGGTGGGCGGGCGCACCGACCCCGATTCCAAGCACGCCGGCATCACGCTCTTCCTCGTCCCGATCGACCAGCCGGGCATCACCGTGAACGCCATCTGGACCATGGGCGACGAGCGCACCAACGAGGTGTTCCTCAACGACGTCTTCGTCCCCGACGACTACGTGGTGGGGGAGGTGGGGCGGGGGTTCCAGTACATCTCGGAGGCGCTCGACCTCGAGCGCTTCACCATGTTCACGCTCTCGCCCATGCAGCAACGCTTCGAGCTCCTGGTGGAGTACGTGCGGACGACGGTGCGCGACGGGGTGCCGCTGAAGGACGACCCGGTCATCCGCCAGCGTCTGGCCCATCTGGCCACCCAGCTCGAGGTGTCCCGGGTGATGGGGCTCAAGTTCGTCTTCGAGTCCGCCAAAGGGGGCGCGGCGCCCACGGCGGAGGCGTCGGAGTACAAGCTTTTCGCCACCGAGTTCTCCAAGCGCCTGGCCAACGCCGCCATGGACATCGCCGGCCCCGGGTCGCAGTTGCGGGTCAAGACGGCCGAGGCACCCATGGCGGGCCGGTCCGAGTCGACGTATCGCTACACCGTCATCGACACCATCGGCGGGGGCGCCTCAGAGATTCAGAAGAACATCATCGCCCGGCGCAAGCTCGGCCTGCCCAAGAACTTCTGAGTTCTGCGTGTCCCCGCCCCTGGCGCTGGCCGGCATCACCGTGCTCGACCTCTCGACGGTCGGGCCGGCGGCGCGCTGCACCCGCTTGTTGGCCGACTACGGGGCCCGCGTCGTCAAGGTCGGTCCCGTTCCCTCGGCCGATGCTGCGCCCATTCAGCCGCAGTTCTTCGCCTACAGCGGCCACCGCGGCATGCGGCGCGCGCTGTTCGATCTGAAGGACGACGACGGCCGTGCGGCCTTCCTCGCGCTCGCGGCGGCCGCCGACGTGGTCGTCGAGAGCTTCCGTCCCGGCGTGGTCGACCGCCTGGGCATCGGCTACGCCGCGGTCGCCGAGCGCAACCCGGGCATCGTCTACTGCTCCACGAGTGGCTACGGCCAGGACGGCCCGCACGCCCAGTGGGCCGGCCACGACCTCGACTACCTCGGCGTGGGCGGCTTCCTGGCCATGTCCACGCCCGGCGCCAACGGGGCGCCACCGCTGCCCGGCGCAACCATCGCCGATGCCGCCGCCGGGGGCATGCAGGCAGCGTTGGCCATCACGGCGGCGTTGGCCGGCCGGGCGCACACCGGCGTCGGCGCGTATCTGGACGTCTCGGTGGCCGACGGCGTGCTGTGGTTGATGTCGCTGGCCATCGACGAGCAGCTGGCTCGGGGCGGAGAGATCCATCCGGGCCACGACGTCCTCTCGGGCGGTTACGCCTGTTACGCCACCTATCGCACCGCCGACGACAAATGGGTGGCTGTCGCGGCCATTGAGCCGAAGTTCTTTGCCAACCTCTGCGCCGCCCTGGAGTGCACCGAATTGGCGGCCTCACAACTGGACGACGAGGCGCAGCCCCGTCTTCGGGCTGCCCTCGCCGCGGCCTTCGCTCGGCGCACGCGCGACGAGTGGGTCGACCTCCTCTCGGGGGCGGACACCTGCGTGGCGCCCGTCCTCGAGATTCACGAAGTGGCCGCCCACCCTCAATTCATGGCTCGGGGCACCGTCACGACGGCAACTCATCCCACCGAGGGTTCGTTTCGGCAGCTGGCGCCGCTCCTGGCCGGGATGGACCGCGCCGGGGCGGCGGCGGTGCCCGATATGGCGACCGGCGCCACCGACACCGAGCACCTCTTGAAGGAGGCGGGTGTCGACGGCGAGACCGTGGCGCGCTGGGTGGACCGGGGGGTCGTGGCATGACGGAGACGCCGCCGGGGCCGACCGCCCTCGACCTCATCGGCCAGGAGCAGTACCACGAGGTGGGCGAGTTCCCGGTAGAGCAGGGTTACATCTGGACGTCGTGCGCCTCCGTCGAGAACGGCAACCCGCTGTTCTGGGACCGCGAGGTGGCCGGCGAGCTCACCGGCGGGCCCGTTGCCCCGCCGTCCATGGTGTCGGTCTGGTTCCGCCCGCATCACTGGGCGCCCGGTCGGACAGAGGAGGCGCTCCCGCTGCAGGTGCACTTCGACCTCAAGGAGCAGCTCGGGCTGCCCGAGGCCGTCATGACCGACGACACCATTGAGTTCCACACCCCGGTGCGCCTGGGAGACGTGCTGCAGACGCACCAGGTGCTGCGCTCGGTGAGCGAGGAGAAGACGACCAAGCTCGGCACGGGGCGGTTCTGGGTGATTGACGTCGTGTACGCCAATCAGGACGGCGACCTCGTCGCGGTCGAGTCGTACACCGGCTTCGGGTACCGGCGGGCCGAGGCATGACCGTCTCGGTGTCCCCGCGCCTCCTGCTGGACGACGTGACCGTCGGCGACGAGCTCCCCGCGCTCGACTACGACGTCAGCGCCACCACGGTCGTGCTCGGCGCCCTCGCCACGCGCGACTGGCGGCCGATGCACCACGACAAGGACTTCGCGGTGTACCGCAACGGCACGCAGGACATCTTCTTGAACACGCCGAACCAGGCGGCGTGGTTCGAGCGCTACCTGACCGATTGGACCGGGCCGCACGGTCGCCTCGGCCGCGTCACCTTCCGCATGAAGGGATCGGTCTTCCCCGGGAACACCATGTCCCTACGGGGGGTGGTCGAGTCGACGGAGGTTGACGAGGTGGGCTGCGGCTTCGTCAACGTGGCCGTCACCTTGTCCGTCGCCGGCGACGCCAAGACGACGTGCGCCGCCCGCATCGCACTGCCGCGCTCGCCCGACGACAACCCGTGGGCCCGATCGGGCGAGCAGTGGCGCCCCTCGCCGGTTCGCCCATGAACACCGTTCCTTTCCCCCGATCACTGCGAAAGAGGCTCTGAGTGCTGGATCTCGAATTCGACCAGGAGCAGGAACTGCTCCGGCAGACGGTGCGTGACGTGCTGGCCAAGCACTGCTCGCTCGACGTCGTGCGAGCCATGGAGGACGACCCCATCGGGTATCCCTCCACGCTGTGGGCGCAGCTGGCTGAGCTCGATCTCATCGGCCTGCTGCTGCCCGAAGAGTATGGCGGCTCGGCCATGACCCTGATTGAGGGGGTGGCGCTGTACGAGGAGCTGGGTCGGTCACTGGCGCCGACGCCGCACTTCGTGAGCGCGGTCCTCGGCGGCGGGGTGTTGGCCGCCGCGGGGAGTCCGGCGCAAAAAGAGCGGTGGCTCCGCCCCGTCATCTCGGGTGAGGCCATCCTGAGCGCAGCCTGGCTCGAACCCGAGAACGGCTATGCCGCCCGCGGCGTCGAGCTGCGGGCAACACCCGAGAAGTCCGCCTTCCGGCTGAGCGGCGTGAAGCGCCATGTCGCCTACGCCCTGGCGGCCCAGCAGCTGGTGGTGCTGGCCCGCACGGGTGACGCTCCCGAGGACGTCGACCTGTTCCTGGTCGACCCGGCCTTGCCCGGTGTGACGCTCCGCCAGCAGTTCTCCGTCTCCTCGGACACCCAGTACGAGGTCACGTTCGCCGACGTCGTCGTGAGCGACGACGACCGGATCGGGCCGGCGGGCAGCGGGTGGGCGACCTGGCAGCAGGTGCTCGAGCCGGCGCTCGTCCTCCTGGCGGCCCAGGCGGTGGGCGGCGCCCGTTATGCGCTGGAGATCACGACGCAGTACGCGCTCGACCGCAAGCAGTTCGACAAGCCGCTTGGGCGCGTTCCAGGCGTTGGCCCACAACCTGGCCGACGCCGTCACCAACCTCGACGGGGCGGAGCAGCTGGTGCACGAGGCCGCGTGGGCGGGCGCCAACGGGCGGCCCCTGACCTCGCTGGCCCCCATGGCCAAGCTCTTCGCCTGCTCGACATTCCGCGACATCACGGCCATGGCGCAGCAGCTCTTCGGTGGGATCGGCTTCACCCTCGACTTCGACATCCAGCTGTACTTCCGCCGGGCCAAGCAGCAGCAGCTGATGTGGGCCAACGACCGGACCCTCGAGGACGCCGTGGCCGTGGCGCTGCTGGACTGACGAGGAACGGCTAGGTCTACCGGAGGGCGGGTTTCACAGCGACACAGCAATCTTGCAGTCTGTAGCCGGGGTGAAGAGGCTCAACAATGGCCAGCCCTGCGCTTGTGCACATCTCTCGCAACGCTTCCTCTGCGTAGGCCACGGCCGCGTCCTTGTTGTCGGGATTGAGAACTGCGTAGTGCCCCGGCGGATAACGGTGCATTTTCTTTGTAAGTGGGTGCGAATACCCGCTGTCGTTGTACCAGAACCACGTCGTGCAACTGATGCCACCCGGACGAAGCACACGAGCGGTCTCTTTCAAGTAGTTCTGTGAGACCTCTGGCATGAGGTGAGTGAACACCGAGTTCGCGCAGGCGAAATCAAAGGAATCATCCTCGTAGGGGAACCGGAAAGCCGCAGCGTCGGCAAGCTCAGGATCAGGCCTGTAGTAGGTATTGCGAAGCGGAATGGCCGTGAACCGAAAGTTGGGATAGGCGGACGTGATGATCTCCGTGCACCAGTCGATGCACTCAGGGAGGATGTCGAAGCCCTCGTAGGAACCAGACTCGTCAAGATACGCACAGAGATATCTGGCGATGCGCCCGATCCCGCACCCGATATCGAGAACCCGGTGGTCAGGCCTGAGGCCCGCCATGTTCATCCGGGCGAGGAACATGAGCGGGATCTCGTGGAAAGCCTTGATGGGCCCAGCCGTGCGGAGGAGCTTGGGCGGAGGCATCGGCAGCTTCTCTTGTTCGGGGAAGATCCCGGCGCGAGGGGGAGGAGAGATCCTTTCGCGGACGAGCTGCGCCCTCCATCTGATCCGCTCCTTCATCCCCTCCTGCTGAGCCATAGCGGGGCAGATTCTTCAATGTCGCGTGAGATTGGTCAACTCGGCTGCCGGGCTGTCATTCCGACGTGCCTGCGGGTCGATTGGGTCGGGCTCCTTTCAGAGCTTGAGTGAAGCGCGGTCCAGCTCGATCCCGATAACTGTGGCGACTCGGCTCAGGTCCGTGTCGTGCGCGAGGAGTGATGCTCCGTGACGGTGGGCCACCGAGGCGATCATGCAGTCGACCAGGCCTCGTGGTGTCACACCGGCGCGACGACACTGTCGATAGATGCGACCGGCAGCGTCGAAGTCGGCGACGGCGTCGAAGCCGAGCAGGTGACACCTGCCGAGCAGGCGACGTAGGGCGGCTTCCTGCTGGCTGCTCCGTGCTGCCGCAACGACCTCCATCACGACGGGCTCAGTGACGCCGAGAGGACCTTCACTGCCGATGAGTTCGACGATTCGCCGGTCAACGTCGCTCCCGGTGCCGCGGTCGTACTCCACCCAGGCGGAGGTGTCAGCGAGGATCACCGGGTGTCGGCCGGGCCGGTGTCGGCGGGTATGTCCCCGATGGCGTGCGCTCCCTGCATG
This sequence comes from uncultured Acidimicrobiaceae bacterium, assembly GCA_963807775.1. Taxonomy (GTDB): domain Bacteria; phylum Actinomycetota; class Acidimicrobiia; order Acidimicrobiales; family RAAP-2; genus Bog-473. Next base: position 554,656 of record CAWECY010000004.1, read on the forward strand.
GCGAGCGCTTCGTCACGAGTCATGGGCTGCCCGGCGAGATGGCGCAGCGCGAGATCGACGGCCTCGGTCTTGGTGTGGATGCCGTAGCGGTCCATGACCGCCCGGAGAAATGTCTCCTCGATCTCGATGTTGGTCCGTAGCCTGCTCATACACAAAATATACACGTGACATGTAGAAAGGGTGTATGCCGCTGGAGCTCCTCGAGACTCAGGTCGACGCGCCCGTTTCGTCGAGCCAGGCCTCGAAGGCGAGGACGGCCCACAGTGGGTATTCCAGCCCGGGCCGCCCGGCCTGGTGGGCGTCCCAGCAGGCTCGCACCGCCACCGGGTCGAAGAAACCCTGGTCCCGCAGACGGGACGCAGCGAGGAGGTCCTCGGCCCAGTCGCGCAGCGGCCCGCGCAGCCACGCGCCCAGGGGGGGATCGAACCCCGTCTTGGGCCGGTCGAACAGGTGGCGGGGCACGTGCCGCTCCAGGAGGAGGCGCAGGGCCCGCTTGCCCACCCCGCCGCGGATGCGCAGTGAGGGCGGCAGATTCCAGGCCGCCTCCACCACCTTGTGGTCGACCAGGGGCGGCCGCACCTCGAGGCCGAAGGCCATGCTGGCCCGGTCGACCTTGACCAGCATCTCGTCGGGCAGCGTCGAGAGCGTGTCCCAGGCCATCATCTCCTCGGCCGGCGATCCCGCCAGGCCACAGAGGGGTGGCGGACCGCTCCAAGGGGAGTGGGGAGCCCCCACGACAACCGTTTCGGCGTCGTCCCAGGCCGAGACCAGGCTCATGTAGACCTCACGAGACGACCCGGCCGTCAGCAGGCGGGCCAGTTTGTGGGCGCGGGTGCCGAAGTCGGGCCCGATCGCGGCGGGCCGGAGGCGCTGGGCGCCGCGTCCGATGCCGTCCCACACCGTCCCGGGCACCGCGTCCAGCGCGCCGGCGGCGGCCCCGCGCAGGCGCCGGGGGAGGGGCAGCACCCGCCGGGCGAGGACTGCCCCCGCCGTGTAGCGGCGGTACCCGCCGAATGCCTCGTCACCGCCGTCCCCCGACAGGGCCACGGTGACGTGGCGGCGGGCCTCGCGGCACATGAGGAGGGTGGGCAACTGGGACGGGTCGGCAAAGGGCTCGTCGTAGTAACGACCGAGGTGGGGCACCAGGTTCAGGGCATCGTCCGCCGTCAGCTCCATCCGGGTGTGGGCGGTGCCGAGGTGCCGGGCCACCGCTTCCGCGTGGTCCGCCTCGTCGAGCCCCTGGCCGGCGAAGCCCACCGTGAAGGTGCGCACCTGATCCGTGGACCCGGCCTGGGCCAGAGCGGTGACCAGGCTGGAGTCGATGCCACCTGAGAGGAAGGAGCCGACGGGGACATCGGCGACCATGCGGCGGGACACGGCGTCGGCCAGCACCGCCTCGAGCTGGTCGAGGGCGCCCTGATCATCGCCCGCGGGCGGTCGTGCCGCCATGGCGGTCCGGGCCGCGGCGGGAAAGTCCCACCAGACCTCGGGCTCGGGCCAGTCGCGCTGGCCCGGGCGCAGGCTCACCAGCGTGGCCGCGGCCAGCTTCCGCGCCCCGGTGAAGATGGTCAGAGGGGCCGGGATGTAATTGAGACGCAGAAGGAGGGCCAGCCCCCGCCGGTCGATCTCCCGGTTGAAACGGGGGTGGGCGAGGAGCGCGCGCAGCTCCGAGCCGAAGAGGACGACGCCGTCCCTAATTGAGTAGTACAGCGGCTTCTCGCCCAGGCGGTCCCGGGTCAGGTGCAGGACGCGGTCCCGGCGGTCCCACAAGGCCAGGGCGAACATGGCATTCAGCCGCTCCAGAGTCGGGCGCAGGCCCCAGGCGGCCACCGCCTCCACCACCACCTCGGTATCGCAGTGACCCCTGAGGCCTCGGCCTCCATCGGGTAGCGCGGCCCGCAGCTCGGCGGCGTTGTAACACTCTCCGTTGTAGGCGGCGACCCAACGGCCATCGGCCGAGACCATGGGCTGGTGGCCGGCCGGCGAGAGGTCGATGACGGCCAGCCGGCGGTGACCGAAGCCCACCCCGGCCTCGCCGTCGCACCAGGTGCCCTCGTCGTCGGGCCCCCGATGGGTCAGGGGCCGGGCCATGGCGTCGAGCGAGCCCGGCTAGCTCCTGGGTCGTTCCCGACCAGCCCGGGTCCAGCAATCCGGCGATGCCGCACATTGTCTGCCCCCGACGATCAGAGCTGCTCGACGTCGTTCCCGGTCAGCCGGTGCCGGGTGTCGAAGATGAACCGGGAGTGCTGGCGCACGAGATCCCAATCGAAGACGTCGTGGTCGGTGAGCACCACGACCGCGTCCGCTGCGCTCAGTTCCGCGGCGGTGAGATCGCACATCCGGATACGTGCGTCCATCCGGCTGCGCTCAATGTGCGGATCGACGGCGCCGACCTCGGCGCCCAAGGCGATCAGTCGGTCCGCCACAACAAGGGCGGGCGACTCCCGGAAGTCGCCCGTGTTGGGTTTGTAGGCCAGCCCGAGCAGGAGGACGCGGCTCCCGTTCATGATCTGCTTTCTCCGGTTGAACGCCATCATGAGGCGACGCGCCACGTAGTCCGGCATGTGGTCGTTGATGTCATTCGCCAGCTCGACGAAGCGGAAGGCTTGGCCGGCTTGCCGCTTCACCTGCCATGACAGATAGCTCGGATCGACCGGAAGGCAGTGCCCGCCGACGCCCGGTCCGGGGTTGAAGCGGGTGAATCCGAACGGCTTCGTCCCGGCGGCGTTCAGGGATTCCCAGATGTCGATGCCGAGGTCCGACGCGAACATGGCCAGCTCGTTGACCAGAGCCACGTTCACATGGCGGTACGTGTTCTCGATGAGTTTCACGAGCTCGGCTTCCTGGGTCCGGCCGACCGCCACCGTGGTCTCGACCAGCCCGTCGTAGAAGGTCTGCACCGATGCCAGCGACCCGGCGTCAATGCCCGAGACCACCTTCGGTGTGTTGACCAGCTTCCAGGTCGGGTTGCCCGGATCGATCCGCTCGGGGCTGTAGCCCACGTGAAAGGCATCTCCAGCCGCTAACCCGGAGCCCGCTTCGAGGATCGGGACCAGCAGCTCGACGGTCGTTCCCGGGTAGGTGGTGGATTCGAGGACCACGGTCGCCCCGGAGTGCAGATGGCGGGCCAGCATGGCACCGGCATCCTCAATGAACGACAGGTCCGGGACGCCCTCCTTCAACGGGGTCGGCACCGTGATGAGAGCCACGTCGAATCCGTCGCACTGCCTTCTCATCCCCCGTCGCCATGTAGCGACCGCTGGCCAGCGCAGCCTCGAGCTGCGCGGAGGGCACGTCGTCGACGTAGGAGTCGCCGGCCGCCAGCCTCGCCGTGCGCGCCTCATCGGTGTCGAAGCCCACGACTCGGTGGCCCACCTCCACCGCCCGCATGGCGAGCGGCAGTCCGACATAGCCCTGACCGACGACCACCACTAACGGCACGGGTGACTCCTTCCACGTGGTGACCAACCTCGGGCAGGTGGCAGCCAGTGAGGGGTCAGACTATCCCCGGTCAGGGGCTCTGGGCCGGCATGGTGAAGCCGCCTGGCATGATGGCGGACGTGGGGAGATCGTCGGCGGCGAAGCGAGTCGGGCGCGGCGCCCTCAAGCGGGCGGCGGCGGCGCACGACTTGGTGCGCCGGCCCCAACCCGGACTCGTCGTCCTCTGCTATCACCGGGTCGGACGCCGCACGACATCACGGGTCGACCTGCCCGCTCGGCTCTTCGAAGAGCAAATGGCCCGGTTGGTGGCGGGCCCAGGCGTGGTCGACCTCGACGGCGCGCTGACCGCACTGGCCGGGCCGCCACCATCGGAGCCCGGTGCGGTGGTCATCACCTTCGACGACGGCACGGCCGACTTCGTCGAGGAGGCGCTTCCCATTTTGGTCCGGCACCGGGTGCCCGCCACCCTGTACGTGGCGACCGACTTCGTCGAACGCGGCCGGCCGTTCCCCGGGAGCGGCACCCCGCTCAGCTGGTCCGCCCTGGCGGACGCCGTCTCGACGGGACTCGTCACGGTCGGCTCCCACACCGACACCCACGCCCTGCTCGATCGCCTGCCCGATGCCGCGGTGGACGGGGAGCTCGACCGCTCCATCTCCCTGATCGGCGAGCGGCTGGGTGTCGAGGCCCGACACTTCGCCTACCCCAAGGCGCTGGCCGGCACGCCGGCGGCCGACCGAGCCGTGCGCGCGCGCTTCGCCTCCGCCGCTCTCGCCGGCACCCGGGCCAACCCCTACGGAGGGACCGACCCGTATCGCCTGGCCCGCTCGCCGGTGCAGCTGGACGACGGGCTGGACTTCTTCGCCCGCAAGGTCGTCGGGGGGATGCGCATGGAGGACGACCTGCGGCGCCTGGTCAACCGTCGCCGTCTGGCGGGCGCCACCACTTGAGGGAGTTCGGCCCGCTCTACCCTTTCTGCCCTTTGAACTCGGGCATGGTGGCGTGCCCGCCGTGGGAGACCCCGCGCCCGCGCAGGACGACCAGCGGTGTCTGCAGCAGAATGCGCACGTCGAGGGCCCAGGTGCGATGTTCGACGTACCAGGTGTCGAGTGCGAATTTCTCGTCCCAGGTGAGGGCGTTGCGACCCCGCACCTGGACCAGACCCGTCAGGCCCGGCTTGACCTCCAGGCGCCTCGCTTCCGCCGGGGAGTACTGGGCCGTGTACGCCACGGGCAGGGGACGGGGGCCGACGAGGTTCATCTCGCCCCGGACCACGTTCCACAGTTCCGGCAGCTCATCGAGGCTGGAACGACGGAGCAGGCGACCGACCCGGGTGATGCGGGCGGCATCGGGCTCCCCCGGCGAGCCAGGCGGGCGCATGGTGCGGAACTTCAGGAGACCGAACGGCCGCCCGTCCAGCCCGGCGCGCTCGTGGACGAAGAGGAGGGGCCGGCCATCGGCGAGCCGCACCAGGACGGCGACCACGGCCAGCACCGGTGCGAGCACGATGGCCAGGCCGCCGGCGACAGTGCGGTTCACCATGCCGGCGCGGGGGTGGCGGCGGTGCGGGTCAGGGCGGCCGCCAGGGCCGCCGCAACGTCAGCCATCTCGTCGGTGGTGAGCAGGGAGTGCATGGGCAGGGACAGAATTCGCCCCGCCAGGTCGTCGGTCACCGGCAGATCGGGCGGTTGGCCCCCGAAGACGGGCTGTCGATGCGCCGGGGGGAAATACACGCGCGATTCGATCCCCTGCTGCGCCAGGTCGTCGATCACGGCATCCCGCCGGGCCGCGTCCGCGGGAGCCAGTGTCACCGTATAGAGCATGTGCACGTGGTCCCGGTCGGCTCGCACCACCGGCGCCTGCACGCCCTCCACCGGATCGAGGTGCCGATCGAGCTCGGCCGCCAACGTGCGCTTGCGGGCGAGGATGGCGTCGAGCTTGGCCGTCTGGGCCCGGCCCATGGCCGCCTGCATCTCGGACAAGCGCCAGTTACAGCCCAGGACCGCGTGCTCGTAGGGCGACACCTGGCCGTGGTTGCGCTGCAGGCGCAGTCGACGGGCCAGGTCGCCGTCGCCGGTGATGACCATCCCCCCCTCGCCGGTCGTGATGTTCTTCGTGGGGGTGAAGCTGAACATGCCCGCCACGCCCCACGTCCCCACGTGGCGGCCCCGGTAGCGGGCGCCGTGGGCCTCCGCCGCGTCCTCCAGGAGCACCACGCCGGCATCGGCGGCCAGGGCCGAGAGCTCGGCCAGGTCGGCGGGCTGGCCCCCGTAGTGCACGGCCAAAATGCCCTTGACCCGCGGACCCAGCTTGCGGGCCACGTCGGCCGGGTCCAGGTTGAACGTGTCGGGGTCGACATCGGCGAAGACCGGTGTGGCGCCGGCGTAGACGATGGACGTGGCCGACGACACGAAGGTCAGCGACGGCACGATGACCTCGTCGCCCGGTCCGATGCCGAGGGCGGCGTAGAGCGCCACCAGGGCGACGGTCCCGTTGGCGAAGGCGACCCCGTGCTCCGCCTGGTGAAAGTCGGCGAACTCCCGCTCGAAGCCCGCCGTCTCGGGCCCGTTGGTGAGGATCGGGGTGCGCAGCACACGGGACACCGCCTCGATCTCCTCCTCGCCGACGTCGGGGCGGGCGAGGCCGATCCGCCACTCCTTGTACCCGGCGCTCACTCCTGCCACCCCGCCGGGCGTCTGTCCACGACCCGAGCCGGGCAGCCGACGACCGTGGTGTCCGCCTCCACGTCACCGATCACCACGGTCCCGGCGCCGACGATGGACCAGGCACCGATGGTGTTCCCCTGCGTCACCGAGGCGCCGATGCCGACGTCGGCCCCCTCGCCCAAGTGGACGTTGCCCGCCAGATGGGCACCGGGTGCGACGGTGGCGAAGTCGCCCAGGCGCGCGTTGTGGCTCACGGTGGCCCCGACGTTGACGATGCCGAAACGACCGACCACCACGTCGGCCGTCATGGTGGCATGGGCCCCCACCACCGTTCCCTCGCCCAGCTCGACCCCCAGTCCCACGTAGGCCGTAGGGTGGACGAGTGCCGGCGCCTCGACGGCCCCGACCGATTGCGCCGCGGCCCAGGCCCGGCGCCGCGCCGCCGGCGCGCCCACCCCCATGGCCAGGGCGGCCCGGTGGCCGGACAACCAGCGAAGATCACCGAGCACGGGCAACCCGAGCACCTCGAGGCCGTGCAGCGCGGTGTCGTCGTCGATGAATCCGATCAGCCTCCAGCGGGTGCCGTCGGATGCCGCAGCCCGAACGATGTCGGCCACCTCTTGCCCCATGCCCCCGGCACCGAGGATGACGAGGTCACGGGCCGAGGACATGGTCGACGATATCTCTGGCTCGTGCATCGCTACGGGCCTCATGGAGCCGATCGGCTACCGCCTATCGCCTCGCTCCATAAGCCGGCTCGGACCGCCGCGGCGGCGGCTCACCAGGACGAGCATGCCGCCCACCCCGATGGCGATGGCGCCAATCGTGAACATCAGCGCGAGCTCGGCGCCGGTGAAGGCGGTGGAGGTGGGGCCGGTGCGGGGGAGGCGGTGGGGGGAGTGGCGGAGGGGGAGGGGGCGGATGAGGGGGTGACGACCGTGGGGGTCGTCGACACGGCCGTGGTGGGCGTGACCGTGGTTGGTTGGGTGCAGGGCCCGTAGGGGCACGTCGCGGCGGCCGCCGGCCCCGAGACGAGCAGGACGGCGCCCAGCAACGCCGTCGCGCCCAACAGCAAAAACCCGCCCCACAAGCCAACCGCCCTGTGCCTCATCAGGTGCCCTCCTGATTGCTGTTCCGGCCAAGGCTAACCCGAAAATCGGCCAGATGTACCAGGTGGATCGGCTGCCGTCAGCGAGCTGAGCACGAATTGGGCCTTTACAGGTCCCCACGCAACAGGAACGTCAGTGCCGCTCGGTGACGTCGTCCCCGGGGGACCATGCGGCAGCACCCGTGACCGTCCACCCAGGAGTCGGCTGGACGCTCACGGTGTCCTGGTCGGGCAGCACCATGGGCTGGTTGTACAGGCTGATCCTGTAGCCCGGGCCCGGAGTGGTGGCCCCGGCCAGGTCGAAGGTCAGCGTGACGCTGCTCTCGGGAGGGATGTCCACGTACTCGCTGTAGGCGTGGACGCCCAGCTCAGCCCCGTCGCTCACTCCTTGACTCTGGCCGTTGACGGTGGCGGAGCGCAGCCCGAGCGGGCTGTAGAGGGTGAGCCACGTCTCGTTGGTCCCGGGCGGCAGTCCGCTGCCGGCATAGCTGCCGATCACCTCGCTCGGGAGGCCCTGGGCGGGGGCCCCATTGTGCAGGGTGATCGTGACCCGGGACGCCACCGCCCCGTTCGCCGGGTCGTAGGTCACCGCATCGGAGATGGAACGCTGCAGGTAGACGTCGATCTTGTTGTTGGCTGCGTTCTGGGTGGTCACGGCCAGCAGATCGTGGCCACCGGCGGCCGGGAAGGCGCCGGCCAGGCCGAGGCGGTAGAGCACGGGCTGATCCGCCTTGTCGAAGCTCCAGAACTCAATGCGCCCCTGACGAACGTCGGAATCCAGTGCGTCAGACAGCGTACGGGGGCCGGGCAGCGACCCGGTGGTCAGCTTGTGGAACTCGATCTTGAGGGCATCCTGGTCATAGTTATGCGCCACTTTCTGCTGGCGGCCGGGAAGGCGGTGTACTGGCCCTCGAGCAGCTCGCTGGCGGTATTGGCTGCGGTCAACCTGCCCAGCCCGGGTACCTCAATGGGCCCGGTCATGTGGATCAGCGCCGCCAGCCCGTAGGGGTCGAGGGCAAGGACGCCGTCGATGGGGTCGCCACCCGCCTGTGGGTAGAGCTGCTGAATGACGTCGGCCACCGTGGGCAGGTCGGGGGCGTAGCTCAGGTCCTGGAATGAACTTCTGGGGGGCGAAGGCGCCGTAGCGGGCCAGGTAGTCGGCGGGCCCCGTCAGGTGGCCACCACCCTTGGGCAGCGCCTCGTTCAGCTCGCCGATGTCCCCCGACGTGGTCAACGTGAGACGACCCTGGTCGGCCGTGAGCTCGCCGTAGGAGGCGATCAACCCGCCCAGGCCGCGGCTCTCGGCGGGGTCCATGAAGGCGATGAAGTAGTGGCGGACGCCGTCGCCCCCGAGAAGGGAGGGCGCGACCTGCACCAGCTGCGCGGCCAGCGAGGCGCTGGCCTGGGCCCCGAAGATCTTGGCGTCCAGCTGGTCCAGGCGGGACTGCAGCGGCTGGAGCAGCCATCCCGACTGCAGGGACCGGAGCTGCGCCGCGGCGCCCGTCAGCTGGTCGTCGACGACGCCGAGCGGCCCGGCGAGGGCGCTGACCTGGCCGAGGTTCAACTGCCCGTCGGAGTAGCGGAGCTGTTGGTAGTCGATCCCCGACGCCTGGAGCGCCGCGGTGGCGGTCACGTCCCGCGCCACGGCCGAGGCCTGGCCGACGGCCTGGCGCTGCTGGGCCACCAGCGGCACCAGGCGGGCACCGGCGGTCCACCAGCTGTCCGTGCGGGACGCGGCGGATGCGAAGTCGGTGCTCGCCGCCTGGAGCTGCGCCGCGCCCGCCGCGGTCGTGCCGTTGCCGATCGACCCCAGGGCGCCCTGCGCCTCGGCGATCCCCTGGCTGAGTTCGGAATGGGCCAGCAGAGCGCCCACGGCGGCCGGGATGGACAGGACGATCGCCAGCGTGATCAGGCCGAAGGTCCACCGGCGCACCCGGCGCCGGGCCGGTGCCGACAGGGTGCGCACGGCCCCCACCAGGCACGGTCCGGTCGCCGCCACGGCCACCAGCGCGGTGGCCCCGTGGAAGGCCATCGGGGGCCAGCGCAACACGACCTGCACGGCGAGGGCGCCGGTGAGCGCGCCGAGGACCGCATTGGGCCGGCGCGGCAACACGCCGGCGAAGGCGAGCAACAGCGCGGCGAGCGCCGGGAGCACGAGCCAGCCCCGGCTCATGGCCACGGCGAGCACGCCCAGCCACAGCAGCGTCCCCCGTGGGGCGCGGGCGGCAGCCCAGGTCACGGCGGCGGCGAACAGCGGCGGCGTAAATCGGATCGACCGCCGGTGTCCCCGTGGGGTGGCAGCCGGCCAGCGCGCCAGCCGAATGGCAGGCGCGCCACGCGACCAGCAGAGAAACAGGCGCCAACGCCCCTACCCTGCCCCGGTCAGCCTCCAAGGCGCCCCAATATAGGGTCAGACCGCCTGGGTCGACCCTGCGCCCCAGGGCGGGCCCGGACCGGTTGCGACGCGTCTCAGCCAGCAAGACCTGTGATCGGGCCAAGGCAGGCCGGGCCCGACGTTGTGCCACCCTTCGTCGAGATGGTCATCGGTCGCCGGATTTCTCGTCGGTCACGAAGAGCCGGCTGCGCGGCACCCCGGGTCGGCTCCGAGACACCGGTGCGACCCTTGTCGGATGAACTAAGAACGCCTGGTGAGGAGGGCGGCGATCCGTTCGTAGCGGGGATCCTCGTCGCCGGCGATCCGCGCCACCCAGCGCAGGACCTCCGCCGCATTGATGTCCGCCCCGGCTGCCAGCATCGCCTCAATGTCCACCCAGTCCCGCGGGCGGCCGAAGATCACCTTGCACACCACGAGATGGTCGGCGGCCAGGATCGGAATGGTCCCGTCGCCGAAAGGCACCGATCGCACCGCGGCGGCGGCGGCCTGGTGGAACGCGTCGTAGGAGAAGAAGAGGTCGATCGGCGTCGTGTCCCACATCACCCGCACCTGGCCGTCGCGGCGGACGATCTCCTCGACGGCCGGTTCGTCTGCCGCCGCTCCCAATTGGGCGAGCGGCGCGGCGACATCGGTGAACCGCTCGGTGGGGACGAAGACGTTCAGATCGATGTCGATCGTCGCCCTGGGCTCGGCGTAGTAGGCGAGTGCGAGCGCACCCCCGAACGCGTGGGGCACGTCTGCCTTTGCCAGTGCCTCGTCAATAGCCAGCACCCGGCCGGCCAGGTTCAGGGCGCTCACGCCGAGACGAGGCGGGGGGCATGCAGCACGGGGTCGCGCCCACGCACCGGGATGGCGTCGACCAGGGACAGGACGTCAAGCAGTCGGCGGGCGTGTTCCGCGACGTCGGCCGGCGGGGGGAGGTCGGGACCGGGCGCCACGGCGCCGATGCGCAGCCGTTCGTCGCCCGCCTCCACCAGCTTGCGCAGGGTCTCGACGCCCGGGTCGCGACGGCCGTGCTCATAGGCCGAGATCACCGGTTGGGAGGTACCGGCCCGCCGCGCCAGCTGGGCCTGGGTCAGCCCATGCCGGCGCCGGACATCCCGGATCACCTTGGCTGCATCCACCCTCCGAGTATATCGGATTGTCTATGTCTCTTCGACGGGAGCAGGAAACGCGGTGGTCGCTTGGCTGTTCACCGTGGAGATCGGACGAATCGAGGCCCTCTAGGCGTCCGAGGTGGGGATCCTGCATCCTCCGGCGAGCGCCCAAAAGGGGACCGAAGGGGACGCCAGGGTTTCCTTGGCTAGCATGCCGCGGCGTGTTCGGGGGCGGGAAGGGCCGGTTCGACGGTCACCGGAGACAACTAGGCATGGTGGCCGTCTTGGCATTCGTCGCGCTCGGAGCGATGTCCTGCTCGGGTGGATCGAACGCGAACGATGTGGTCGCGATTCAGGCCGGGCAGGCCCCGCCGGGTGCCCTCCCGACGGGCACCAAGGCCAAAGCGGCCGAGAACGCCACGGCGGCCACCATTCCGCTTGCGCAGCAGAACCCGACGACCGCGCTGTTCAGTTCGCTCGGCGTCTTCCAGTCCTGCCTCAGCCAGCTCGGGGTCACTTTCGTCGGCGCGCCGGACCCGAGCAATCCGTCCTCTCCGGCGAACAGCCCCACCTATCTGAAGAACCTCGGGACATGTGCGACCAAGAGCAACATCCTCCAGGCTCTCAAGACGGCGCAGTCCGCCCAGTCCAACCTGACGCCTTCTCAGGTGAAGAAGGAGAACAAGGAGTATCTGCAGTGGCGTAAGTGCATGATCGGCCGGGGATGGGGCATCCCACAGCCAACGCCGAACGCCCAGGGACTCCTGTTCTCCTTCGGAGGCTCTGGCGGGGGTGGGAGTGGGGGCGGAGGCGGAGGCGCAGGCGGATTCACCGCGCCACCGGGACAGAGTCTCCTCACCAGCAGCGACCTGCAGCAATGCGCAGCGATTGCCCAGTCGGGCGGCTGATGACTGATCGAAACCGTATCGGGGAGATGACCACGTGACCCGCAAGCAGAAGACCATCGGCGTCGCCATCGCAGTGGCGGTGCTCGCCGCCGCCGGGATCTCGTACGCGGTCGCCTCGAGCGGCAGCGGCTCCACGGGAAAACAGGTGGTCGTTCTCAGCGCGGTGCAGCGGCGCACGTTGCAAGGCACGGTCAACTTGTCGGGCACACTGGCGCGCAAGGAGATCACCAAGGTGACGGCCGCCACCCAGGGCCTGGTGAGCGATGTCTCGGTCAAGGACGGAACGGTGAGCAAGACCGGGGATGTCATGTTCTCACTCAACGGGCGCAACGCGATCGCCGAGAGCGGCACCGTCCCGTTCTTCCGCTCGCTGGTCCCCGGCGACTCCGGCGCCGACGTGGTGCAGCTCAAGCAGATCCTCAATGCAGCAGGAGACTACGCAGGACCGAGCACGAACAACCTCTACACGGAGCAGACGCAGTTCGCTCTGGCACAGTGGCAAGCCCAGCAGAACTATCCGAACTCCAGTCCGGCCACGCCCGAGTCGGTGAGCGTCGCTCTCCAGCAGGGCCCCGGCTACGCGCTCGGGTACCAGAACACCGCCGGGCTGATCATCGGGCCACCCACGACGCAGGCCGCCTCCTTCACCCGGTCGACGCGGGGTGCGGCCCAGCCGATGGCCGAGCTGGCCGATGACCCGATCCCAACCGTCACCATCGCATCCGTTGCAGACCAGGTCACCGCAGGCCAGCCGGCGGACTTCGTCATCAGCGCATCGACCACGTCGACCTCGGCCATCACGGTCAACCTCACCCCGAGCGGCACGGCCGGATCCGAGAACGTGATCACGCCCCCAACCTCGGTGACCCTCGCCGCCGGAGCACTCCAAGCGTCGGTGACAGTGCAGACGCGCGCGACGACCACGGTCCAACCGAACACGACGATCGTGATGTCCGTGGCCTCGGGCACGGGTTACTCCGTGGGCTCTCCGAGCTCGGCGCAGTCCACCATCGCAAACGGTGCCGTGCCGACGCTGCAGATCACCGGCGGTGCCAGCGTGTCGCCGGGGGGAACCGTGACGTTGACGGTCACGGCCAACCAGGCCCCGCTGCAGAACACCCAGGTGGCGCTGAGCTTTGGGGGAACGCGTCCGCCGGGACCGACTACATGGTGCCCGACCCCGTCGTCACGCTCGATGCCGGCGCGACCAGCGCCACGGTGACCCTGACGACCGAGCAGACGAGCACGATCAAGCCCAACGACTACATCGTGGTGTCGATCTCACCGAACCCTTCGCAATACACCGTCGGCACCTCCGGCTCGACTGTCGTGACGATCAACGGCAGCCTGACCCTGCCCACCGTCACGCTCACCTCCGCCACGACCTACCTGCAGAAGGGCGAGCCCTACCCGATCTCCGTCACATTGAGCCAAGCGATCAGCCAGCCCGTCACCATCAACCTCTCGTACGGGGGCACGGCACAGCTGGGCGTCGACTACACCCAGCCGGCCGGCGTCCTGACCGTCCCGGCCGGCCAGACCGCACTCAGCGTGCAGATCCCCACCGTCACCGACAATCTGGTTGAGCCCAACCGCGTGCTGACGGTCTCGCTCGCGCCCGGATCCTCGTATCAGATCGGGTCCCCGTCGAGTGCCTCGGTCACCATCACGTCCCAGGTCGTGCCCAAGCTCAGCATCGCCGCGACGACCGCCAGCGTGCCGCAGGGTGGAGCGGCAACCTTCGTCATCACCTCCACGCAGGCGCCGGCGCAGGACACCTCGGTCAACTTCGCCGTGGAGGGCACCGCGCAGGCTGGGCAGAACTACCAGCCGCTCACCGGCATTGCGCTGCTCAAGGCGGGCCAGACCTCGGTCACGGTGACGATCCAGTCGTTGCAGCGGAACATCACCTTCGAGCCCACCGACATGATCGTGGGCTCGTGGCCCACCCGCGTCGGCACCGTGTACGTCAAGACGGGTCAGCCTGTGACGACAGGCACGCCCATCCTCTCGCTCACCGAGCCAGATCTCACCGTCACCCTCGACGCCTCGGCGTCGAACCGCACGCAGCTCGCAGTCGGCCAGAGCTGCACGGTCCAGATCAACGGCGAGTCCAACTCGGTCTCCGGCAGCGATCACGGAGCTCGACTCCACGCCGACCTCGGTGGCCGCGGCCACGGGGCAGGGCTCGAGCCAGGTGTACGAGGGCACGATCGAGGCACCCGGGCTCGACGGCGCCGACGGGTCAGCGGTATCCATCACCGTCGTGACCGAGCAGAAGAGCGATGCCCTTACCGTCCCGATCGCGGCGGTCAAGCAGAACGGGAGCGGTCAAGACGTCGTGCGGGTCGTCGACCTGGCCCACGGTGGCCGGATCGTCGAGGTCCCGGTCACCACGGGGCTGACCGAAGGCTCCTACATCGAGATCACGCGTGGGCTGCGGGTCGGCCAGACCGTCGTCGTGGAGGTCGACTCGTCGTCGTGACGTCGGAGCGCATCACGACGGAACCGACGACGGAGGAGACGGTGCTCGAGCAGCCACTCCTCGAGCTCGAACACGTGTCCCGCATGTACGGCGAGGAGGTGGTCGTCTTCGCGCTGCGCGACGTCTCGCTGCGCATCATGGCCGGTGAGTTCATCTCCATCGTGGGGCCATCGGGATCGGGCAAGTCGACCATGCTGGGTCTGTTGGGCCTGCTGGACCTCCCCAGCGCCGGGAAGGTGCGCGTTGCGGGCCGCGACGTCAGCCGACTCGACGACGCCACCCGCTCACAGCTGCGCGGCGATTCCATCGGGTTCGTCTTCCAGCAGTTCCATCTCATCCCTCACCTGTCCGCGCTCGGCAACGTCGAGACCGCCCTCCTTTACCGCGACATGCGGCCCCGCCAGCGAAGGGAGAAGGCGTACGACGCGCTCGACCAGCTCGGCCTGGCTGCCCGCGTGGACCACCGGCCGGTCCAGATGTCGGGAGGCGAGCAGCAGCGGGTAGCACTGGCGCGGGCCATCGTCACTGACCCGCTGATGGTCCTGGCCGACGAGCCGACCGGCGCGTTGGACTCGGTCAACGCGGCCCACGTGCTCGACATATTCCGGAACCTCCGGACTCCCGAGCGTGCCGTGGTCATGGTGACCCACGACCCCACGGTCGCCGGCACGGCGGCACGCCGGATCTCCATGCGAGACGGCGAGATCGTGGCCGACGAGCTCCTGGCCGGGTCTCTGCGGTGAGCCAGGCACGCGACCTCATCGGCGTCGCGCTGAACGGCCTGACGGCGCGGAAGACCAGGACGCTCATGATCATGCTCGGGCCCATCATCGGGGTAGCCGCCATGGTCTGCGCCATCGGCCTCACCGAGAGCGCCAAGGGCCAGCTCCAGGCCCAGCTGGCCCAGCTCGGCACGAACCTCATCATCGCCCAGGCCGGAGGCACCTTCGGTTCACAGAACCCGACCTTCCCGGACAACGCGGTGGCCCGGGTCGAAGCCGTCTCGAGCGTCACCGCCGCCGCCGCGACGTCCAACCTCTCCAACGTCGTGTCGGTGCCGTTCCAGGGCGCGAAGGACTACTACGAGGCGTTCCCCGTCCCGGTGCGGGCGGCGGGCGTCGGCCTCCCGAGCGTTCTCGCAGGTGCCGGTGACGAGCGGACGCTGGCTCGATCTGGCCGACCTGCGCCTCCACACCAGCGCCGTCGTGCTCGGCGAGGGCATCGCGAAGCAATACGGCTACCTGCCTGGAGAGGCCCGCACGATCAGTCTCAACAACGCCAACTTCGCCGTGGTCGGTGTCCTCGGGCCGGTCGCGCTCGATCCCGAGCTCGACAACGCGGTGTTCGTCACCGAGTGGTCCGCGCAACACGTCCTCGGCACGGACGGCGAGCCGAATCAGCTCTACATCCGCGCCGCGCCGGGCACCACTCAGTCCACCGCGAATGCCATCCACACCGCCATCAGCCTCGGGGGTTCAAACCAGGTGTCGACGCAAATCCCGAGCGACGTGTTGGAGGCGGCGGCGCAGGCGAACCGGACCTTGCAGCAGGTGGCGCTCCTCGCGGGACTGCTGGCTCTCATTGTGGGCGGGGTCGGCATCGCCAACGTGATGTCGATCTCGGTGATTCAGCGGTCATCGGAGATCGGGATCCGCCGGGCCGTCGGTCACAGCCGCTCAAAGATCGCCGGGCAGTTCTTGCTCGAGTCCCTCTTCGTCGGGCTGCTCGGCGGGATGATCGGCGCTGCGCTGGGGGTCGGCATCGTCTACGGGGTGTCGGCCCTTTCCGGCTGGGTGGTCGTGATCGACTACAAGGCAATACCGCTCTGGATGGGCCTCGCTCTCATCGTCGCCGTGGTGGCGGGACTCTTCCCCTCCATCAAGGCGGCGCGGCTGGAACCTCTCGAGACGCTCCGCTTGGGCTGACCGAGCACGTGCCTTCGTTCAGGGAATGGACGTCGCCGTGGAGCCACCCGAGAGCGATCCCGACCCGGTTCCGGTATTTCCCTGTGTCGTGCCGGTTCCGGCCCCGGTCCCGCTGCCGGCGGACGCCTCCGCTCCCGCCCGATGCGCGTGGTGCCACCCGCGGACGCCGCGCCTGCGCCTGCGGCCCCGCTGCCCTGCGTCTGACTCGACCCCGACGACTCCGAACCCGCCCCGGCCGAAGCCTGCGAAGCGGCCGCAGCCCCGGAACCGCCGAGGCGGGTTCGGGCGCTGGCGGTGGCGCCGGCACCCGAATTGCCGGCTCCCGTGCTCCCGGTGGAGCCGGCCGACGAGAGGCCGCCCGCTCCCGCTCCGGTACCGCCGGTGTCACCCGTGGACCCGGTCGCCCCGGTCGCCCCGGTCCCGCCGGATGCGCGCCGTCGCCGCCGAACCTGCTCCGGAGTTGCCGGTGCCCGTCGTGCCAGTGTTCGCCGTACCGGTACTGCCCGTCGCCCCCGAGGGGTGGGGGAGCTGGGTGATACCCGAACTCTGTGCCTCTGCCGCCGAGCCACGCGCCGAGCGCGACACCGCCGGCGATCAGCAGCACCGCGCAGAGACAGAGTGCGGCAATACGTGCCGTCCTCTCGGGCCGCCGTCCCTCGGGCGGATCTTCGCCGTCCGCGACCTCCTCGAATTCCGAGGTGCGGGACGACCGGCACCTCATCGGTCTTGTCGGTCTCGTCCCCCACCGGAGCAAGATCGTAGTGGTGGCGTCGGTCCGCCGCACTACGGGTTGCGGCCAGGGGCGTTGGCCTCCGATCTGCTCGCTCAGCAGGGTAGGGGCGCGCCTGACTCGCAGCGACGCCTCTTCCCCGAGAATGGGGTCGTGCTTCTCGTGGCTCTTCTCACAGCCTGCGCACCTTTCTCAGGGAAGGTCGGTGAGCGCGGCGATGATGTCGGCGACTTCGGTGCGGGCGGTGTAGTCGGGCTGCACGTCGACGAAGCGCACGACGCGGTCGCGGTCGACGATGAGCACAGTCGGCCTCGGCAGGCGCGGTCGAGCCCTCGGCATTCACCTGGGCCAGGTCGAGGCCGAGCGTGCGTTGGGCGGCGAGGACCTCGTCCGCCTGCTGGAACGCGATGCCGATCCGCTCGTGCCAGTCGACTGCCCGGGTCGGAGAGGACGGTGAACTCGAGGGCTGCCTTCTCGACAGTCGAGAGGGACTCGTCGGGAGACTGGGGACTGATGGCGACGAGCCGCGCATGGAATGTGTCGAGTCGCGGGAGGAGTTCGTCCTGGTAGGTGCGCAGCGCCAGGTTGCAGTAGGGGCACCAGCCGCCCCGGTAGAAAACGATCACGGCCGGCCCGGCCTCGAGGATCTGGTCCAGGCTGACCGGGGCGCCAGAGGCGTCGTCGAGGGTGAACGATTCCAGATGGTCGCCGACCTTGATGGTGTCGGCGGGAACGCCCTCGTCGAGGAGGTCGCGGATGCTCCGGTCGAACACCTCGACCACGTCGGCCGGCAACTTCTCGGCGGCGGCCGCTTTCATCTGGTCGGACTGCTCGCGGATGGTGAGGGGCATCGGGACCTCCAGTGGAAGATGGGATGGAATAGCAAGTGGACCGTGTAGTCCACTGACCATCCGATCACGCTAGGACTGGACTGTCAAGTCCAATCTGAGGGATACTGGGGCAATGGGAACACTGCCGAGCACCGAGAGGGGACGCCTTACCCGTCAGCGCATCGTGTCCGCGGCAGCCGAGGTTGTGGCCGAGAAGGGTGCCGCCGGGGCGAGCCTGGACGAGGTCGGCGCTCGTGCGCCTGCGTCCCGCAGCCAGCTGTACCACTACTTCGACGACAAGGACGACCTGCTGCGGGCTGTGGCCGAAGTGACCAACGATACGGTGCTCGACGCACAGCAGGACCTTTTCGCCGGCCTCGGCACCTGGGATGGGCTGGTGCGGTGGACCGACGCCCTCGTCGGGCTCCAGCAGGAACGGGGTGGCAGAGGAGGTTGCCCGATCGCCAACCTGCTCGGCCAGCTCGGAGAACGGGACGAGGAAATCCGCGTCGTGCTCGCATCCGGGTTCGACCGTTGGCAGGCCAGCATCCGTGCGCGGCCTGGCGGCCATGGTCGAATCGGGCGAGCTCCGACCCGATACCGACGTCGACTGGCTGGCCGCATCGACGTCTGGCCAGTCTGCAAGGCGGCCTCGTTCTCACCCAGGCCCGCCGCGACCCCCGGGCGCTTCGCCGTGCCCTTGACGGAGCCCTTGCCCTCATCGGGACGTACTCGGTGGCAGCGCTCAAAGACCCCTCATCTTCGGGTAGCTCACGTCGCGGCCTACTTTGAGATGGCATTCGTTTCTTACGGTTGAGTAATCGGGCCGTCGAAAAGGAGGATCGTGCCGTCAAAAATCGAGGACTACGCCATCATCGGCGACACGAAAACCGTCGCCCTCGTCGATCTCACCGGATCCATCGACTGGTGGTGCGCGCCGCGAATCGACTCCGCCGCCGCCTTCGCGGCGCTGCTCGGCGACGCAAGCAACGGACGGTGGCTGATCGCCCCGAAGGATGAGGTGACCAAAGTCACCCGCCGCTACGAACCGGAGACCTTGATTCTCGAGACGATCTTCGAGACGTCGACGGGCTCGGTGTCGGTGTCCGACTTCATGCCGCCCAACGACGGGCACTCGATGATCCACCGCATCGTCGAGGGCCGTGGTGGCACCGTCGAGATGCAGATGGAGTTGATCGTTCGTTACGACTACGGCGCCATCACGCCCTGGGCCACCGCCACCGGTGATGGCCTCGTCCTCGTGGCCGGCCGTGACGGCCTCCGCCTGCACAGCCCCGTTCGTCTCGTTGGCAATGACAACACCACCGTTGCCTCCTTCTCCGTCTCGGGCGACATACGGCGCTCCTTCTCGCTCACCTGGTTCCCCTCCGAGACCCACGCTCCGCTCCCCCTCGACAGCCTCGCCGCCCGCAACCACACGCGGCACTACTGGCACAACTGGGTCGGTCGCTGCACCTACACCGGAGGCTCGCGCGACCTGGTCGTCCGCTCGCTCATCACCTTGAAGGCGCTCACCTACGAGCCCACCGGCGCCGTCTGCGCGGCAGCGACGACATCGCTTCCAGAGGCGATCGGGGGGGACCGCAACTGGGACTATCGCTATTCGTGGCTCCGGGACTCGACCTTCACCCTGCACGCCCTATTGATCTCGGGATACACCGACGAAGCGGCTGCATGGGTGGGCTGGCTCCGCCGCGCCGTCGCGGGGACCCCCGGGGAGATGCAGATCATGTACGGCGTCGACGGAGAGCGGATGCTCCCCGAGTTCGAGCTCGACTTCCTCTCGGGCTACGAGGGATCAACGCCCGTCCGCATCGGCAACCGGGCGGTGCTTCAGCTCCAGCTCGACGTCTACGGCGAGGTCCTGGACTCTGCCCTCACGTACTGGCAAAGCCCTATCGCCAAGGAGTCCGACGTATCGCCCGCTCAGATGTTGGCGATTCTCGATCACCTCGAAAAGGTGTGGCGCGAGCCCGACAACGGGATCTGGGAGGTCCGTGGTCCGCGGCGGCATTTCACCCATTCGAAGGTCATGGCCTGGGTGGCCTTCGACCGCGCCGTCACGCTGGCCGAGCAGGGCATCTTGCCGAAGGGACCGGTGGACCATTGGCGGCAATTGCGTGACGAAATCCACGCGGAGTCTGCGACAAGGGCTTCGACGCTGAGCTCAACTCGTTCACCCAGTACTACGGCTCGAAGCTGCTCGACGCGAGCCTGCTCATGCTCGCACCCGTCGGCTTCCTGCCGCCGGATGACCCCCGCATCGTCGGCACCATCGAGGCGATCCAGAAGGGGCTCGTCACCGACGGCTTCGTCCGTCGATACCAGACCGATACCGACGAGGACGTCGACGGCCTGAAGGGGACCGAGGGCGCCTTCTTGATGACGAGCTTCTGGCTCGCCGACAACCTGGTGCTGCTCGGACGCCACGACGAGGCGAAGGCGATGTTCGACCGGCTTTGTGCGCTCTGCAACGACGTCGGTCTCCTCTCCGAGGAGTACGACCCGAAGGCCGATCGGCTGCTCGGGAACTTCCCGCAGGCCTTCTCGCACGTGGCCCTGATCAACACCGCCGCCAACCTCTCGATGGCCGAGCACGGCCCCTCGGCGATGCGCAGTCGCCGCTCGGGCCCGCCTCGAATCGGAGCGACTGCAACGGGCTGATCGACGACCTGGAGCTGCCACCTTTGGAGCGCCGTTCCTCTGCACCGATCGGAGTCAGCTCGAGCACGCTGCTCGGGTCCCCGTCAGAGCCTGTCGCCGCCCTTCGGGTTCATCGTCGTGAGCCACGTGAGACTCGGTGGGCGCCACTGAGCCAGCCACGGCTGGAGTCCTGCCGATGGCTGTGAGCCATGCCAAGCTAAGACGTGGCCATCCGAGTCGTCGCAGCGGTGATCGGTGGTTTCATCGTGCTGGCCACTGGGTGGAGTGTCCTGGGCACCCTGGTGGTACCGCGGCGCATTCGGAGCCGGATTCCCCGGATTGTCTTCATCGTCAACCGCAGCGTTTTCCACTTCATTACGGACAGGATCGATTCCTATGAGCTCCGGGACCGGATTCTGGCCATTCAGGCACCCGTACAACTCATCGGCCAGGTGTTCGCCTGGTTGGCCCTTTACCAGCTGGGATTTGGACTGCTCATGTGGCCTTTCGTTGGCAACGGCGATCTGGGGAGCGCCATGGAGCAAGCCGGATCGGCGCTGTGCACGTTGGGCTTTCTCGTTCCACACTCAAATGGGGGGGCGGCACTCGACCCCCTTGCTGCGCTCGCTGGTCTTGGAACGGTTGCACTGCAGATCGGCTATCTCCCGACGTTGTACGCAGCATTCAACCGGCGCGAGGGACTCATCACCATGCTGGATTCGAGGGCCGGCGTTCCGTCATGGGGCCCGGAACTCCTGGCCCGCACGCACTATGGCCTCGGCAGCGGTGTGTCCGCCATTGGTGAGTTGCCGGGCCTGTTCGAATCGTGGGAACAGTGGTCTGCAGACGTGTCGGAGAGCCACACCACCTATGTCCCGCTGATTTGGTTCCGCTCGCCACGTCCGTTGTCGTCGTGGGTCACGGCGCAACTTGCCATCCTCGACGCCGCCGCGATGTACCTGGCGCTCCGTCCCAAAGAGTCAGACATGATCCAAGCCCGCCTCTGTCTGCGAGGGGGCTTCACCTGTCTCGGCAACATTGCCCGCGCCATCGGGATTCCTATCCCCCTAGACGCCGACCCAAGCGACGGGATCTTGCTTTCGTATGGCGAATTCGTCGAAGCCATCGAACGCCTGCGCGAAGTCGACTATCCGATTGAGCGCTCCCTCGAGGACGCGTGGGTGGATTTCTTGGGTTGGCGGGTCAACTACGAAGCTGCGGCCTACGCGCTGGCCTTCGCGAATGACGCGCCGCCGGCATTATGGTCGGGCCCGCGGCGGAACGAAAGCGAGCCCATCGCCCCCTTGCGGCCAAAGACGGCGAAGATCACCAAGTCGGAAAGTATGAAGAGGTCCAACGAGAACCCCTGACCGTTGAGCACGTTCAGGATGTGGGTGAGGGAGTCAAAGCCGGGTCAACCAACCCCGTGTCGAAACACGATGCTCATGCGCGCTCCCGCTGCCTTCACCTTCGGGACGCTGTGCTCGAAGCGGCGCTGTGTCCGGCCACCGGTCACGAGTAGGTCCCCACGCCCGAGCTTGAAGGCGCGCGACTTCCCCCCTCCCTCCGGGCGGAGAAGGAATGTGCGTGGCTCTCCGAGCGACACCAGGGCGACAAGGGGATCCACGATCTCGGGCGGTATGCGGTCGCGGTGCCAGGCGACGCTATCGGCGCCATCGCGGTAGAGATTGATGCCCACCGAGTCGAACCGGACGCCATAGCGTGCGGACAGTGACGCACGAGCGTCTTCCAGCCACTTGTGGGTGACGCCGCTCTGCTGATCGAACTTCTGCCACGACGTCAGCCGCGGTTCGTCGACCTGTCGGTCGTACATCCAGCGCCGCCGTTGGCTCCAGGCAACGTCACGCAGCAGCTCCTCGAAGGCCTGGTCGGAGCCCGACATCCAGCCCGGGCAGTGGTCAACCCAGGAGTCGGCGTCGAGTTGCACGCGTTCGAGGCCCCAGTAGGACACGTCGACGCGGGTGTTCTGGTTTGCCCACAGCGAGGGCTGCCAGGCGACATCAGGCGCGCTCGCAGAATTGCCCATACCAACAGTTGTACCGGGAAGTCCTCGTTGAACCGATCGAGAAGAAACCGAGCACCCGGCGCCCTCCCGGATCACGCTGGTCAGAGCAGCGAAACTGGGGGCGAGCTACGAGGACGCGTCCGTGTTCTCCAGCACCAGCGCGACCCCCTGGCCGGATCCGACGCACACGCCGAGTACGCCATAGCGAGCCTTTCGAAGTCGCAGCTCCGTGGCGAGGGTGAGGACGTAACGCGTCCCTGATGCCCCAAAGGGATGGCCGATGGCCACCGCTCCTCCGTTGGGGTTCAACCGATCGTCAGGTACCTCGAAGCCGTCCAGTTGTACCGAGAGCTCGCGTAGGACACCCAGGGCTTGGGCGGCAAATGCCTCGTGGACCTCCCACACGTCAATGTCGGCGGGGGCGAGCCCGGCACGTGCCAGCGCCTTCACAATGGCGAAGGCCGGTGCGATCCCCATGAACTGCGGATCGAGGGCATGAGTGGCCGAAGAGACCACGCGGGCCATCGGAGGGATCGCCAATGACTCCGCGGCCGTCCCGCTGGCGATGACGACGGCACTGGCGCCGTCGTTGAGGCCGGAGGAGTTCCCCGCGGTCATCTGCGTCGTGTTGGGCTGGGGCGCCAGCCTGGCCAGGCTCTCGGCGGTGGTGTCACCGCGGATGGCCTCGTCGTGCTCGAAGGTCCAGGCGGGCTCCTTTCTCGTGCCGGGGATCTCGACGGGATGGATCTCGAGCGCCAGCCGGCCAGAATCGCGGGCGGCCGCGGCGTGCTGGTGCGAGCGGAGCGCGAAGGCGTCGATCTCCTCGCGGGTCAACTTGTAGCGGTCGGCCACGTTCTGCGCCGTCTTGATCATCTCCACATAAGCGTCCCGGGCAAGGAGGACCGGATTGGGCGGGCCCCCGGCGCCGGCCCACATGGTGTCGAGGAGAAGGATCGGCCCGCGGGGGCTGAAGGGAGCGTCCCCCTTGATCTGGGCCCAACCGGAGCGGGACATCGACTCCACGCCGGCCGCCAGGCCTACCTCGAGCTCACCGGCGCGAATGGCGTGGGAGATGTTGATGGCGCCAGTCAGCGACGACGCGCAGAAGCGATTGACGGTGACGGCCGGTACCGAGTCGGGAAAGCCAGCGGCGAGGGCGCCCCAACGGGCGATGTCGCCCATGCCTTCATGGGCGGTATTGACACATCCGCCGGTGATGTCCTCGATCCGTTCCAGCGGCACGCCAACCCGTTCGCACGCGGCCACCATCGTCCGCCCCAGCAGATCGTCGGTGCGTACATGCGACAGGGCTCCGCCGTAGCGGCCGAAAGGCGTGCGCACCCCGCCGAGAACGAAGGCCTCGCTCATCGGACCAAGGAGCCGTCGAGGGCGATCTCGGGAACCAACGCTTTGCTGGCCGGGCACCCTGTCTCGGCCGCTGACAACTTCAATTCAGCACTTCTCCTTGCCGGCATGATGTCCCTCCTCTTTCTCTGATGTGGCAGCGATGTTTTGCAGGCGAACCTCTCCATGGGCGACGTAGCCCCCGGACTCGTCCGTAATATCCACCCGCCAGAGCTGGTGGGTTCGTCCCTGGAAGAGCGCGGCCGCATTGACGTCGACTCGCCCATCGGTGAGCGAGCGGAGGAAGTGGGTCGTGTTCGTGAGTCCTACTGCCACCTGGCCCCGCTCTGCGACAGCTGCGGTGGCACCGATACTGGCGGCGCTCTCGACGGCCGTGGCGTAGACGCCGCCGTGGACGATGCCCCAGGGGGTGTGATGCGCCGCGGTCAGATCGATGTGTCCCGCGACCTTGGAGTCGCTGATTGCGTCGAGGACGAGCCCGGCATTCTTCACAAATGCACGGGAGGAGTCGAGCAATGCGACGTCAAAGCCGGGGGAGGCTGTCGGAGCTGTTGCGCTCTTGGACATGATTGTCACTCCTTTTTTCAGCCGAGGCGGATACCGGCGAGCTGGGTCCCTTGGGCCACCAGTCGACCCGACATGTCCCAGATGAAGCACGATTCGTCGACCCGGCCGGCCTCAATGAGCTGCGCACGCTGCAGCACGCGTACCGGGCCGGGAACCGGCAGGGCCCGCACGTAGACCGTCAGCTCCAAGGTCGGCACCCACCCGGAGAACTCGATGTCGAAGGTAGCCGGCGGGAACGCGTCCACTGCGAAGAGCAGTGCATTCGGGTCGAAGGCCTCTGCTCCGGGGAGGGCGAGCCACCCGCGCAGTTCACCTCGACCGCTGGGGCGCCCGGCAGTGAATCCCCTCGAGTCGGGTTCGAGGCGCACTTCGACCTGCTCCATGATCGCGACCCGGTTGCCGTTTGGCAGGTTCGGGATCAATCGCGGGGAGTCCTCGTAGCTCGACTGGCTCCTCTCGGGCAATCCGCCATCCCAGTACGGAGCCGTGTCCCCGGCGAGCGAGGAGGCGGTGAGGAGCGCCTCGACGCACGCCTTGCCGTCTTGCTCCATCCGGGCACGTATCTGGCTGGCGGAGCGACCAGCCCGTAAGAGCTCTGTCTCAATCAGGACGGGCCCGGGATCGGGGGAGTGCAGGTAGTGGGCGCTGGCGGCGATGACATGGTCGTGCGCGCTCGTGGATGTGCCGGCCCGGGCCAACATGGAGAGGAGGTAGCCGCCATTGGGCTTGGCCCCGATGGTCCACTCGGGGTCGACCTCGGCGGAGAAACGGCCGGGCGCAAGCTCCGTCACGGCGCTGACCGCCGAGAAGATGCCGTGCTCGAGCATCGGCGTCTCGGCTGTCATCGTCGCGCCGCGCCGATCAGAGGCTCGACGGCGCCCGGTCCCGGGCGCGGCGCGCACGTCCCTCGGCCCCATCGGCTCCCTGCAGGCAGAGCAGGTCAGGATGGCGTCAGAAACTTGCCCACAGTCCTTGTGGGTCACCAACATCGGGGGACCGTCGGGCGCCGCGTACTTGTCGCCCCACTGGCGCATGGTGGTGATGATCGGCCACAGGTCGCGGCCCTTGTCCGTGAGTCGGTA
The DNA here is from genome assembly GCA_963807775.1 of uncultured Acidimicrobiaceae bacterium. Lineage (GTDB taxonomy): Bacteria > Actinomycetota > Acidimicrobiia > Acidimicrobiales > RAAP-2 > Bog-473. The sequence goes on from CAWECY010000004.1 coordinate 579,945, forward strand.
GTCGAAGCGAGGAGGGTGCTCGCTGTAGGGGACTTTGGCGAAGACCCCGGTCTCCACCAGCCGGTTGAGACGCTGGTCCAAGATGTTCCGGGAGATTCCGAGGCGCTCCTGGAACTCGTCGAAGCGGGTCACACCCAAAAAGGCGTCGCGGACGATCAACATCGACCACCATTCGCCGACGACCTCGAGACACTGCGCCACCGAACAGTGCATGCCCGAGAAGCTCTTGCGTTCCATGCCCCCACCTTAGTGAGTTGCTTCATAGAACGCAAAAAAAAAAAAAAAAAAAAAAAAAAAAAAAAAAAAAAAAAAAAAAAAAAAAAAAAAAAAAAAAAAAAAAAAAAAAAAAAAAAAAAAAAATCCCCTCGTGAGCTCCGGAATTTTTTTTTTTTTTTTTTTTTTTTTTTTTTTTTTTTTTTTTTTTTTTTTTTTTTTTTTTTTTTTTTTTTTTTTTTTTTTTTTTTTTTTTTTTTTTTTTTTTTTTTTTTTTTTTTTTTTTTTTTTTTTTTTTTTTTTTTTTTTTTTTTTTTTTTTTTTTTTTTTTTTTTTTTTTTTTTTTTTTTTTTTTTTTTTTTTTTTTTTTTTTTTTTTTTTTTTTTTTTTTCCAGGAGGAGATCCTCGTTCCCCTGAAGGAATCCGAGCGCGCGGAACTCACCGAGCTCTTGTAGCGCCTGCTCGTGCACCTTACGCGGGGCGCTGTGCCGCCATGCACGACGTGCCGACACCGCCGGCGATTCGCACCGGCCGGTGGGGAGAGGGTCGCCGAGCGGCTGCTTGGTAGGTTTCACCGCCCATGTCGACCGACACGCTGAGCATCGAGGACGCTCGACGGGTCGCGCTGAGCGCCCAGGGACTCCGGGGTGCCCGTGTGACGAAGGGTGGCGTGCCGGCCATGGTGCGGCGGCTCGGCGCGGTGCAGCTCGACACCATCTCGGTCCTGGCGCGCTCACACGAGCTGGTGGCCTACGCGCTGCCAGGGTGCGATCGGCAGGAGCAGGGTGGAGCAGGCCTACTGGGGACCGAAGAGCGAAACGTTCGAGTACTGGTCCCACGCTGCCTGCGTGTTGCCGCTCGAGGACTGGCCGGCGTACGCGTTCAAGCGCCGGGTCAGACGCGAGAAGGGAAGGCGCTGGCACGTGCTGCAGGAGAAGGACAAGACCTGCAACGAGGTGTTGGCGCGTCTGCGCGCCGAGGGCCCGCTCACCGCCAACGAGCTCGGCGGGGCTAAGAAGGGCGGTCCCTGGTGGGACTGGTCCGAGACCAAGATCGCCGCCGAGTGGCTGCTCGACATCGGCGAGCTGGTCTGCCGCGAGCGGCGCGGCTTCGCCCGTGTCTACGACCTGGCTGAGCGGGCCATCCCGGCCGAGCTCCTGGACCAGGAGTGGAGTGACGAGGACTGCGCAGTGCGGCTGGTCACCGCGGCGGGGCGCTCGCTCGGCGTGGCGACAGAGGCCGACCTGGCCGTGTACCACGGCGTGCCGCGTGCGTTGGTGCGCCGGGCGTTGCCTTCTTCCGGGCTGACAGAGGTGTCGGTCGCAGGCTGGAAGCAGGCCGCCTTCGCCGATCCCGGCGCGCTCAGCGCGGTCGGCTCCCGGATGCGCGGCCGGACAGTGATGCTGTCCCCGTTCGACTCGCTCATCTGGTACAGGGAACGGCTGGAGCGCCTCTTCGACGTGCGGCACCGGCTCGAGGCCTACACGCCGAAGGAGAAGCGCGTCTACGGCTACTTCGCCATGCCGGTGCTCGACGGGACCCGCGTGGTGGGCCTGGTCGATCCGGGCCGGCGCGGCGAGGTCGCTGGTGGCCAAGCAGGTGACGCTGTTGCGCCCCGCTGCGGCGGTGCCGGTGGCGCGGGCGCTGGCGGAGGCGGCTTCGTGGGTCGGCGCGACGTCGTGCGAGGTCGAGCGGGTGGAGCCGGCTTCGGCCCGGGCCGCGCTCCGGGCGGAGGTGGTCGCGGCGCTCGCCGGGTGAGCCGATCCCGTGCGCTGTCGCCTATGAGGCGGCGCGCTCGGCGATCTTCTCGAACGTCTTCATGTCGCCACCGTAGGGGCCCGTCTGGGCCGGGTGGTGCAGGACGAACTGGTCGAAGCCGAGCTCGGCGCAGGGACCGGCGAGCTCGTCGAACTGGTCGAGCGACGTGATGACCGGCTCGGTCGGCGTCCACAGCAGGGTCCTGCCGATGCTCGCCGGATCCCGCCCGGCGGCGCGGCAGGCATCGTGGAGGAGGGGCAGCTGTCGCGTCACCGCTTCGAACACCGTCTCGGGCGTGCCGCGGCCGGTCCCCGTGGGACCGATGGTGACCCAGTCGTGCCCGTACAGCGCCGCGAGCCGCAGACCCCTGGGCCCGCCGGCCGCGATGGTGAGGGGGAGGGGACGCTGCACCGCTCCGGGCGTGCTGGGCGCCTCGACGGCGGTGTAGTGCGCCGTCCGCAGCGTCGTGCGCGTCGCGGGCCCTCCGTCCACAATGGGCTCGAGCACCTGCAGGAACTCTTCGAAGCGCGTCAGGCGCTCTGACGCTGTCCACGGTTCTTGCCCGAGTGCCGTCGCGTCGGGTCCTCCGCTGCCGGCCCCGAGCCCCAGGTCGAGGCGGCCGTTGCTCAGGTCACTGAGCGCGAGGGCGTCGCGGGCGAGGGTGACGGGGTGACGGAAGTTCGGTGTGGCGACAAGCGTGCCCAGCCGCACGCGCTCGGTGACGGCGGCCGCGGCGGCGAGCACGGGCACCGCGGCATGCCAGGGCCCGTCGGGCATGCCACCCCATCGGATGTGGTCGTAGGTCCACGCCGTATGGAAGCCGGCGCGGTCGGTCCATTCCCACTGCCGGCGGGCCTCGGACCAGCGGTCGGAGGGCAGGATGACGAGGCCGACACGCACGGCCACGAACCTATCTTGCGGATTAGCTTGTCGCAGTGGCCAACGAGAGGGAATCGAAGCGCTGGAACCACGAGCTGTGGGTGGGGGAGTGGCCCAAGCGGGAGCGGCTCACCGAGGCTCTCACGCCCTATGTGCTGGCGGCGGCCGATCCTGGCGCTCTCTCGGGTGGGCGGGTCTGCGACATCGGGTGCGGCGGAGGAGCGCTGACCATCGCTCTGGCGCGAGCGCTGGGTTCGACGGGGCAGGTGGTCGGGATCGACTTCTCCCAGCCGCTGGTCGAGTTGGCCCGTGCGCGGGCGAGCCGGGCCGGCGTGGAAAACGCCTCGTTCGTCGTCAGCGACGTGCAGACCGGTGGTCTCGGCGCCGAGCCTTTCGACCTCGCCGTCAGCCAGCTGGGCGTGATGTTCTTCGACGAGCCGCTTGCGGCCTTCGGCGCCATCCGCGCCGGGCTCCATCCGGGCGGGCGCTTCGTCTTCGCCTGCTGGCAGGGGGTGGAGCACAACCCATGGCACACGGGCACCGCCTTGCGCTCCTTCGTCCCGCCGCCACGCCTCCCGGCTCAGGGCAAGAGCCCGGTGGGACCCTTCAGCCTCGGTGACGACGAGTACGTGCGCGACATGTTGGGCGGCGCTGGGTTCGGCGACGTCGCGGGCACCGCGCTCGAGATCACGGTGCGGGCGCCGGCCAGCGCGGTGGCCGACCCTTCCTTGCTCGAGTTCATGGGCGTCGCACCCGAGCGGGTGTCGGAGGCCGAGATGGCGCTCGACCAGCACGTCGCACGGTTTGCCGTAGAGGATGGCGAGTACGAGTACCCGCTGGCCTTCCGGGTCTACGAGGCCGCCAACGGCTGATGGCCGGGTACAGCGGGACGCCCCTGCCCAAGAAGCTGGGGATCGTCGAGGGACAGACGCTCGCACTCCTCGGTGAGCCCTCCGGCGTGTTGGCGGGACTGCCGTCGGCGGTCGACCGTCAAGCATCAGGCCCGCGGCAAGGCAGATGTGGTGGTGGCGTTCTTCACCGAACGCCGTGACTTCGAAGGCCGCGTCGATGCGCTGGGTCGCATGATCTTCCCGGCGGGCGGTCTCTGGGTGGCGTGGCCAAAGCGCTCCTCGGGCAAGGCCACCACCATGGACGAGAACGTGGTGCGCGCGGTCGCGTTGCCTCTGGGGCTGGTCGACAACAAGGTGTGCGCCATCGACGAGACCTGGACCGGGCTGCGCCTCGTGTGGCGGCGCGAACGGCGCTGAACGCGTTGCGGCGCTATTTCGGACGGGGAATCTGAAAGAACGCGGTGCCGCGGGCGAGCACCTTGCTCTCCTCGTTCATGATGCGCGCGTCGACGATGGCCATGGCGCGGCCGATCCGTACGATCTCACTGTGCACTGTGTAGGTCCCGCCGATGGGGACCGGGTGCAGGTACTCCACGTTCAGGGAGACGGTGGGTGCGGAAGGGGCTTCGATCGACGGCATCAGGGCCGCACCGGTGGATTCGTCGATCACGGTGGCGATGATCCCTCCGTGGACACTCCCGAAGGGGTTCGCCATATCGGGCGTCGGTGTCCAGGACATCTCCGCCTTCCCATCCTGCGCCGAGAGGAACTGCCATCGACCCGGACTCTCGGCATACGGCGCTGGCATGGGTGTCGCTCGCTCCTCGGTCGGTCGGATGTGACGGCAGGCATACTGCCCGTTCGGCGGTCGAGACGCCCATTCGGGCCTCCATGAGGGGCACGGGTCTCGGCTGCGGGTCGTTGGCTGGACGTCGCCGGTGGCACCCCGGACGAACTCCCTCAGCACGCAACGGCAAGGGCACGAACACCTCCGACTGCCCGCGTAAATGCATTGGCAATGAGTGCACCGCTCAATCAAGGTCGATTCTCTCGAGTCAATATCTGTCGCGTGTGGTCGTGCTACAAGCACATGCATGAGTTCGATGTTGCCGGCAACTTGCCCTCACGCGAGAGCGACGCGTGTGCGCGACTGCGTGGAAGTTTCTCATTCGCGTACATGAATTCGGATTCAAGAATGAGTCGCGATTGTTGCGTGCACCGTCGGAGGAGTAGTGGGGGTCGTTTTGGTCGCTCTGCTCGCGGGTATATGTGTTGCAACAACAACTACAACAACAAGTTGAAAGGGGTCCGTGTGATCGGAGCTGGAGGACTTGTCGTCAGTGTTATTGCGTTCGCAGTAGGGGCCATTCTTGACTGGGCAGTCACTGAGCCGTACCAGCATGGCTTCAACATCAACAAAGTTGGATGGATTCTGATGCTTGTCGGAGCTGTTGGTGCGGTGTTATCGATCATCGTGATGGTGGCTGGCAACACACGACGTCGCCAAACCGTGGTGGATGACGGCCAAGGCAACGTTGTCCGTCGGGTCGATTCGACCTACTAGGTCGGAGTCTCATCTTCGGCCTTAGGTCGGAGTTTCATCCTCGAACCTCCCTCGGACCACCGAGGGTTTGGAAATCTCTGAAAAGGAGTCTTCTTTCATGCTGCTCGTACTCGCGTTGTTGCTGGTGCTGATCGTCTTTGGTGCCGGGTTCGCCGTCCATCTCTTGTGGATCGCTGCGCTCGTTCTCCTGGTTCTGTGGGTCGTCGGATTCGCCATTGGCCGAGGCGAGGGCGCCGGGAGCCATCGCTTCTATCGGTGGTAGGCGAGGCGAGGCCTCGAAGCTCTAGAAGAATCCGATCCGGGACAGCGGCCAGATCCGCAGGTCGACCTTGCCGACGATGGTGGACTCGGGGATCGGTCCCCAGTAGCGACTGTCGCACGAGTTGGGCCGGTTGTCTCCCATGACGTAGACGTCCCCAGCGGGAATGCGGTAGGCGTGCTTCAGCGCGTAGGCATTGTTGTCGGGTCCGGGATAGGTGTCGTTCCGGACGTTCGGCGGGAGGAACGGCTCGGGGAGGAGGCGCCCGTTGATGTAGACGTTCCCGTCTTGGAGGGAGATGATCTCGCCCGGGAGGCCGATCACGCGCTTGACGAGATCCGCGACCGGCGGTCCGGCGCAGTCCTCGTTCGGTGGGGTGCTGAACACCACGATGTTGGTGCGGTCGACGCCGTGGAGGTGGTAGCTCAGCTTGTTCACCACGATCCGGTCCCCGATCTGGAGCGTTGGCTCCATGGAACCCGAGGGGATGGAGTAGGTGGCCACCACAAAGGTGCGCAGCAGCACGGCGACGAGGATCGCCACGACCACGACCCCGACGAGCTCCACGATCCAGCGGGAGGAGGACGTCTCGTCCTTGTCCTCTCCCTGGCCGTCCGCCGCCGGGTCCGGGGTGCCTGCCGCCTGCTCGTCGCCGTCCATGTCCGCTGAGAGTATGGCCCGGGTGACTTGGTGGGGTGGTTCCGTTCACTTTTGGCCTGTCACGCCCCCGAGGCACTATGGAATGGTGGTCAGCGCAGTCATCTTCGACTTCTACGGCACTCTCGCCCATTTCGCCGACGCGGGCGTCCCCGACTACGGGACCCTCTACCAGGCGATCTTCGCCGCCCACGGGTATGCGCTGGAGAAGGCCGCCCTCGACGACTATTACTCGCGGTACGACGGGGTCGAGCACGGCGAGCATTCGATCAGCGAGGAGGCCTACGAGACCTGGGTGCGGCTGCCGCCTCCGTGATCTCACCGACGCCTGCGGCGTGCGAGCGCAGCACGTCGAGGACCTGGTCGACGCCCTGCGGGACGTTGACCAGGGGGAGATGGTGCCGTACCCCGAGGCGGTCGCGACGTTGTCCTCGCTGCGCGACGCGGGGCTGGCCATCGGCGTGTGCTCGAACTGGGGCTGGGAGCTCGACGCGTTCCTCGACCAGGCCGGCCTGCTGGGGTTGGTCGACGCCGGTGTCACCTCGGCCCGCGCCGGCTCACGCAAGCCGCACCCCGATATCTACGACGTGTCGGTCGCGGCCTTGGGCGTCGAGGCGGCGGAGGTTGTCTTCGTCGGCGACTCGTGGGAGCCCGACGTGCGGGGGCCGCGCCGGGTCGGCATGACGGCGGTGCACGTCTGGCGCGAGGAGGAGCGACGAGGGCAGAGCCCGCCGGCGCTCGAACCCGGCGACCACCGCGTCAGCGACCTGACCGGCGTGGTCGAGATCATTGATCGCCTCGGTGGCACGAGGCCGCAGTAGGCCAACAGATCGAGAAGACGCGTTCCGACTGTGAGCTATGTGTTGCCGGGCCAGCGGGTGGTGAGCGCATCGGGAGCCCAGTCGGGCCAGAGCGGGTTCCCGACGAGGAAGCCGTGGCTCAAGTCGGCGACGACAGCCGGACCGCTGCGTCGAGAGTTGTCGTACACGGTGGCGGTGTCGGCCAGCACGATCGCGTCGGCGACCAGTGGCCAAAGCCGGCGGTAGCGCCCACGGATCTTTTCCTCGGGGACGGCGTGCCCGCCGGCGACCACTCGGGCGGCGACGCGGGCGACGGCCAGCTCTTCGGGGACCATCACGACGTGGAGTGCTGTGTAGTACCCGGCGGCACCAGCCTCCCGCAGCAGGTCGAGCTTCGAGGGATGCGAGAACACGGTCTCTGCGATGAAGGGCTCCCGCCGCGCCATGAGCGCCTCCCGGGTCGCTGCGGCGATGCGCGCCGCCTCGTAGGAGTGGGCCTCGGCCTCGCCGGGCCAACGTTGCTGCGCAATGAGGTCGGCGTTGACGAAGTTGGCGCGGGGGAGGACGGCGGCCAGGGTGAGGCGGACGAAGGTCGACTTGCCGGCTCCGTTGGGCCCGACCACGAGGTCGAGGCGCACGTGTGATCCTCAGGCCCGGCGTTCAGTCGAGGGGGGTCGTCGTGCCGTCGGGGTCGTAGCGCACGAGCCGGCCCTCGTCGTTCAGGGCAACGGTGCTCACACCCTCGGCAGCGAGGACGGTCGCCGTAGTCCACCGTGCGCAGGCGCTCCGCGATGGCGGCATCCGCCTCCGCGTTGGTGACCAGGCGCTCCTCGGGGGTCAGGTCCGACAGGGCCAGCGTTCCCTCCAGTGCCGCTTCGACGCGGCGGCGGGCCGTCGAGTGGTGGGTCGACACGGTGCGTCCCACCCGGGCCCAGTGGTCGAGCTGCTGCTTGGTCGAGCGGCTGTGGCGTGCCCCTTCGACCGCGGCCGCATCGACGAGATCGGCGGCGAACCGGGTGACCTTGTCTGCTGCCATGGCGGGCTCCTGTCTCGTATCCTTCTGAGACAAGTGTAGCAGTCTGCTACGGCACTGTCCCCACGGGAGGCCGGCCGTTCTCGGCCAGGCCGGCGGCCAGGGCTTTTCGATCGTCGTCGGTCAGCAGGGCGAAGCGGACGTCCGTGCTGCCGAGCGGTCGCCACCAGACCGGGTCGTCGCAGGCCCACGCCTCGGCCCGGAGCGCCACCTTGGTCACCTTCCCGGTGGCCGTCTGGGGGAGCGAGGGCGAGACCCGGACGTAGCGGGGGAGCCACTTGGGGCCGAGGTCGGGCTGCGCCGTCAGCCATGCGGCGAAGGCGTCGGGGTCGAAGTCCTTCCCCGGGACCGTCTCGAGCGCCACCATGACCTGGTCGCCCGCGCCCGATGCGGTGTCGGGGACGGGGTAGACGGCGGCCACCGCCAGGTCGGGATGGCGCGAGATGATCGACTCGACCGGGCCGGCGGCGAAGTTCTCCGAATCGACGCGCAGCCAGTCTCCCGTCCGGCCGGCGAAGTAGAAGAACCCGTCGGCGTCGACGTAGCCGAGGTCGCCGGTCCAGTACCAGCCGCGGCGCAGGCGCTCCTGCTCGGCGTCATCGCGCCGGTAGTAGCCCTCGAAGCTCCCGCGACCGCTGCGGTTGACGATCTCGCCGATGGCGGCGCCTGCGTTGAGGAGGCGACCTTCGGCGTCGAACTCCGCCGGCGGGCACTCCTCGCCCGTCTCGGGGCTGATGACGGCCAGGTCGACGCCGTTGACCGGCTTGCCCAGCGCGCCCTTGGGCATGCCGAGCACCGGGTTGATGGCCGCGCCGCCCTCGCTCTGGCCGTAGCCCTCAATGAGGTAGCACCCGAAGCGCTTGCGGAAGCGGTCGCGGTCGCGCACCGAGGCCTCGGTGCCGAAGGCGCTCTTCAGCGTGTTGTCGGCGTCGTCGGGCCGCTCGGGGGTGGCCAGGATGTAGGCGATCGCCTTGCCCACGTAGCTGAACTTGGTGGCGCCGAAGCGGCGCACGTCGTCGATGAAGGCCGAGGCGCTGAAGCGCGGGCGGGTGGCGATGGCCGCGCCCACCATGACCGACGGCCCCCACAGCGCCATCGAGCGCGTTGCCGTGGAACAGCGGCATGGGGCAGTAGCAGACGTCGTCGGCCGTGTAGCCGTAGCCGGGTGCCGCCACCTCGGCGATGCCGGCCAGCCGGCCCTGGGTGCACCGGACCGCCTTGGGCACGCCGGTGGTCCCGGAGGTGAAGATGAGGAGGAAGAGCGCGTCCTCGTCGACGGCGTCGGCGTTGTCGATGAGGCGCTCGGCCTCGGCGCTGCCGGCGAACTGCGCTCAGGAGGGCTTCGTAGCGGTCGGTGCCGATGACCAGGATCTTGTCGTCGTCCACCCCGAGATCCAGGCCCTGCAGGAGGTCGGCGCCCTCGGCGTCGGTGACGATCATGGCGCAGTCGGTGGCCCGCACGTCGGCGGCCAGCGCCTCGCCCCGCCTCGTCGGGTTGATCCCGACGATGGCCGCCCCGGCCAGCGCGGCGCCGTTCAGCCAGAAGAGGTACTCGGCGCCGTTGGGCAGCAGCACGCCGATGTGCGGCTTGCGCGACGCCGAAGAGGGACCGGGCCAGGGCGCCCCGGGTCGCCCCCTCGCGCACCGCCTCGCGCCAGGTCCAGCGGGCGTCGGCGTCCATGACGCCGGTGCGGTCGTCCTCGGCGCGGGCGGCGAGCATGGCGGCGACGGTCGTCACGGCAGGGCCCAGCCCGGCGTCCGGCGCACCAGGCTGCGGTCGAGCGCGTCGACGGTGGCGGCGCCGCAGAGGGGCATGGTGCGCCGCAGCTCGGCCTCGTACCAGCGCAGCAGCCCCGCCACCCCGTCGGCCCCGCCGGTGGCCAGGGCCCAGAGCGACGGCCGCCCGACCAGGGTTGCCCGCGCCCCGAGCGCCAGCGCCTTCACCACGTCGGGGGCGCGGCGCACGCCGCCGTCGACGTAGACCTCGGCCCGCCCGGCCACCGCGTCGACGACCTCGGCCAGGATGTCGGCGGTCGCCGGCGCGTCGGCGAGCTGGCGGGCCCCGTGGTTGGAGACGACGACGGCCGCCGCCCCGGCCTCGACGCAGCGCACGGCGTCGTCGGCCCGCTGCACGCCCTTGACCACGACGGGCAGCGCGCTCAGCCCGGCCAGCCACCCGATGTCGTCGGGCGTGAGCGCCGGCTCGAACTCGTTGGTCACGACGGCCATGAAGCCACCCTCGCGCGCGCTGTCGGTGCTGTCGCCGGCCAGGTTGGGCAGGGCCAGGTCGTCGGGCAGGTGCACGCCGATGCGCCACTCGCGCAGGCGGAGCCCCGAGACGGGCGCGTCGACGGTCAGGACCAGGGCGCGGTAGCCGTGCGCGGCGGCGCGGCGCACCAGCTCCTCGGTGCGGGCCCGCTCCCGCAGTATGTAGATCTGCATCCAGCGGGCGGCGTCCGGGTGCCGCCGCGGCCACGTCCTCGAGCGGGCAGGTGGCCAGGGAGGACAGGATCATCAGGGCGCCGACCTCGGCGGCGCCCCGGGCGGTGGCCACCTCCCCCTCGGCGTGGGCCAGCCCCTGAATCGCCGTCGGGGCGATGGCGACCGGCGAGCTGACGGGGCTGCCGAGCAGGGTGGTGGCGGGGGAGACCTCCGAGATCCCGGCCAGCACGTGGGGGTGGAGCTGCCAGTGGCTCCAGGCCGTCCACGTTGCCCTGGAGCAGGCGCTCGTCGTCGGCGCCGCCCGAGTAGTAGGCGTAGGCCATCTCGCCGATGGCGTGCCGGGCGTCGTCGCTCGAGGTCCTCGAGCGAGAGGTCGGTGACCAGGGGCGGCCGCACCGCTCAGCCGGACAGGGTTGTGCCCCGGACGCATCGGTGCTGGCAGGATGAGCGGGCACGGGCCGCATGGTAGGCGCGCCCGCACTGCACGGACAGCCGGAGGTGCAGTGCGTTTCTCGTATGCCGAGTCGATGACGGACCCGTCGTTCTACCTCCCGCTGGCCCAGGCGGCCGAGGCGGCGGGCTACGACTCCATGGTCGTGCCCGACAGCATCTGCTACCCCGAGGTGTCCGACACCACCTACCCCTTCAACCCCGACGGGACCCGGGAGTTCCTCGAGGACAAGCCCTTCCTGGAGCCGTTCTCGCTGATCCCCGCCATGGGGGCGGTGACCGAGCGCCTGCGCTTCGTCACCTTCGTGATCAAGCTCCCGATCCGCCAGCCGGTGCTCATCACCAAGCAGGTCAGCTCCACGGCGGTGCTGACCGGCAACCGCCTCCTGCTCGGCGTCGGCACGAGCCCGTGGCCCGAGGACTACGAGATCTGCGGCGTGCCGTGGGAGCGCCGGGGCAAGCGCATGGACGAGGAGATCGCCATCATGCGCGGGCTCATGGCCGGCGGCTTCTTCGAGTTCCACGGCGAGGTCTTCGACGTGCCGTCCATCAAGATGTGCCCGACGCCGAGCGCTGCCCGTGCCGATCCTGATCGGCGGCCACCACGAGGCCGCCCTGCAGGCGGGCCGCCGTCGACGGGGACGGCTGGCTGCACGGCGGGGGCGACCCCGCCGACCTCCCCGGGCTGCTGGCGCGCCTGGCCGAGCTGCGCCGCGAGCACGGCACCGAGAACAAGCCGTTCGAGGTCCACGTGATCTCGCTCGACGCCTACACGCCGGACGGCGTGCAGCCGCCTGGAGGAGCTCGGCGTCACCGACGTGATCGTCGGCTTCCGCTGGCCCTACGGCATCGAGCAGGACACCGAGACGCTGGCAGACCAAGGTCGACAACCTGAGGCGCTTCGCCGACGACGTCATCGCCAAGGTCCGCTGAGAGGGAGGGAACATGACCGACGAACCGCTCAACGCCCGCGAGCTGGGCATCAGATCCCGGGCCGCCGTGACGGCCGGCGACCGCGAGGGCTGGCTCGACCTGTTCGCCGACGACGCCTTCGTGCAGGACCCCATCGGCCCCTCGCCCTTCGACCCCGAAGGCAAGGGGCACCACGGGCGCGAGGCCATCGCCGCCTTCTACGACACCGTCATCGCCTCGAGCGAGGCCATCGACTTCGAGATCACCGAGTCCTATCTCTGCGGGGACGAGGTGGCCGACGTCGGCATCATCCGGACCACGCTGGCCGGCGGCACCCACCAGGCCATCGTGCACGGCGTCTACACCTACCGGAGCGACGGCGCCGGCAAGATCGCCGTCGCTGCGCGCCTACTGGGAGTTCGACGGGCTCGAGATGGTGGAGCTCGGGAGTTGAGCGGCACCGTGCGTGTCATGGTCCGCGACGGCCTGTTCACCGATGGCGACCCGCCGGCCCTGCTCGGGCACGCCGCTGCGCGCGCCTGCGGGTCGGTCCACTTCCCCCGGGCCGACGCCTGCACCTACTGCGCGACCGAGGACCCCGAGCCGGTGGAGCTCTCGCGCCGGGGCACGCTTGTGGGCCTGGACGGCGGTGACGGCGCCGCCGCCGGGGTACCAGGGCGAGGTGCCCTTCGGCGTCGGCGTGGTCGAGCTGCCCGAGGGCGTGCGCGTCATCACCCGGCTGACCGAGAGCGACCCGGGCGCGCTGGCCGCAGGGCCAGCCGATGGAGCTGCGCATCGTGCCGCTGCACCGCGACGCGGACGGCAACGACGTCGTGACCTACGCCTTCGCGCCGCGCATGACCGGCGTCACCGTGGCCGGCGTCGGCCTGCACCCCTTCGGCCGCTTCGACGGCGTCTCGACCACCGACATGGGCGTCGTCGCCGTGCGCGCCGCGCTGCGCGAGGCGGGCATCGGCAAGGGCGGCTTCCAGGCCGCCTTCTGCGGCACCGCCTACGGCGGGGTGGCGACGGGCCACAAGGTGCTGAGCCGGCTCGGCATGACGGGCATGCCCATCGTCGACGTCGAGGCCGGCTGCGCCAGCGGGGGCGCCGCGCTCATGCTGGCGGCGGCGGCCATCCGGGCCGGGCAGTACGACACCGTCGCTCGTCTTCGGCACCGAGAAGATGCCCCAGGGGCATCATCCGCTCCTCCTTCTTCGAGCCCTGGCAGGAGGAGGCGGGCCTGGCCGCCACGCCGGCCTTCTTCGGCCTGCGGGCGCAGCGCCTCTGCCTGACGTCCGGGCGTGACCAAGGACCACCTGGCCCGGGTCGTGGTGAAGAACCGGCGTCACGGCGCCGCCAATCCCGACGCCATGTACCAGAAGGAGACGACGGTGGAGGAGGTGCTGGCCTCGCGGGTCGTGTGCGAGCCGCTGCACCTCTTCATGCTGTGCTCGCCCAACGAGGGCGCCGCCGCGCTGGTGCTGCGCCGGGCCGACCTGGCTCCCGTCCGGCGTCACGCTGGCCGCCGCCGTGCTGCGCTCGCACATCCCCGGCTCGGTCCTGAGCGAGTCCACGCCCGCTGGCCGGCTTGGCCGACGACGACGTGCCGGCCCCGACGACGCTCGCCGCCACCGACGCCTACGAGGAGGCCGGCCTCGGCCCCGTCGGACCTGCACGTGGTGGAGTGCCAGGACACGGACGCCGCCCGCGAGCTGGGCTCGTGCGAGGAGCTCGGGCTGTGCGAGCCCGGCGGCTCGGCCGCGCTGCTCGATTCGGGTGCCACCACCCTCGGCGGCCGCCTCCCGGTCAACCCGAGCGGGGGGCTGCTCTCCAAGGGCGAGCCGCTCGGCGCCTCCGCGCTGGGCCAGGTGGTCGAGCTGGTGCGCCAGCTGCGGGGCGAGTGCGGGCCGCGCCAGGTCGAGGGCGCCCGGGTCGCGTTGTCGCACACGGTGGGCCGGGGCGCCAACGCCGGCGTCGTGATCCTCACCCGCTGATCCGACTGTCCATAGACGACCGCGCAACCGCTGACGGCGCGTCCGCCGCGGTGTTCCGATCAGGTGGCCGGCTGGCTCCCTGCGCCGTAGAACGGGGCGTCAAACGCGTAGACGCCTCCGTCCGCGCCGGCGATCCAGTACCCGCCGGTCGCGGGGTCTTCGGCCACCCCGACGACGGGCGCCGAGAGGGGCCGGCCCGCCATCGACCCGTAGAACGGTTCGTTGTAGCTGAAGATCCCCCCGTCAGAGGCAACCAATCGGTACCCCGTTCCGCTGGGAGCGCTCTCCATGCCAACGATGGGCGCGTTCAGGTGGATCGCATCAGCGGAACCGTAGAAGGGCGCATGAAAGGCAAAGACACCGCCGTCCCGGCCAACGAGCCAGTAGCCACCGGTTGCCCGATCGACCGCCATGCCCACGATCGGCTGATCGAGCGGGTGGCCTCCCATCGACCCGTAGTACACGGCATCGCCGAACGTGTAGACGCCTCCGTCCGCGCCCACCAGCCAATAGCCCCCGTTATCGGGCGTGAGTGCCATCGCCACAATGGGAGCGTGCAAGCTCATTCCGGCCGCTGATCCATAGAACGGTGCGTTGATCGCAAAGACCCCTCCGTCGGCCGCGGCAAAGTAGTAAGAGTCCACGTTCGAGCCGTTGTAGATGGCCCCGGCGCCCACGATCGGCGCGTGAGAGTCAAGGAAGAGAAAACTCGGCTGGTCGAATGCGTGGCTTGGCCCATCGGACAACACAGCCGCAGTGTTGGTGAAGGTGAGATAGCCCCCGTCGGGGTTCGGTTCTGGTTGGATGCCGACATAGGAGCTGTCACAGCCGGAAACGGCGACTGTCCCGCTGAAGCTGTAGGTGGTGCCCTGGGAGTCGCGTGCGGAGAGTTGCACGTCGTAGCTACCCGGGTAGACGTGCACGATGGCGGCGTTCGACCCCGTCAGCGAGACTTGCCCCCCATACGGGGTGGGGTCCCCGGGACTTGTCGTCCAAGCCGACAGAGTGCCCGACACACTCTGCACGGGTCCGAGGGGCGAGGTGAGCACAGCCAAGACCGAGCCGAATCCGTCGTCGTAGCAGGAGGACGTGATCGACACGCCGCCCTCGGTGGCCTCGGTGGTCGCGGCGGCGGAAGCCTCTTGAGGGGAGAGGCCAATCCCGAGCATGCTCGGCAACGGCGGCAACGACCACCGCGACCGCTGCCAACCTCCCACTCGATGCCTTCCTCGAGACCGACACGGAGACCTCCTCGGCTACCCGACAGCCACTGCCTAGCGTCTGGAGTGCAGCGTTGCAATCCGAACCTGGCCCAGGCTCCTCGACCGGCTCCGTCGTGCCTGGGGCCCGGCCGGACCTAGGGGGTGGTGAGCTGAGCGACGATGGCGCCGCTGTCGATCCAAACCTGCTCGCGGCTGATGAGGCCGTCGCGGAAGCCGAAGACGTGGAGGATGCCGAAGGTGACGCGCCGGCCGTTGCCGGGAATGCCGAGCATCTCGCCGATGACAGTCCCTGTCATGCTCTGCTC
The DNA here is from genome assembly GCA_963807775.1 of uncultured Acidimicrobiaceae bacterium. Classification (GTDB taxonomy): domain Bacteria; phylum Actinomycetota; class Acidimicrobiia; order Acidimicrobiales; family RAAP-2; genus Bog-473. Next base: position 595,288 of record CAWECY010000004.1, read on the forward strand.
GAGGACCATGGTGTCGCCGTCGAAGAACCGGTGCAGGGGCTCTTCGGTCTCACTTCGGAAATTGGCGGTGAGGAAGCGGTAGAAGTCCCGTGCCGCCTCCTTGCCGGAGCGGGGCGAGCCGGGCATGCCCACGGCGTCGTGGACTACGTCGTCGGTGTACACGGCCACCGCGCCGTCGACGTCACCGGCGCCCTCGGCCTTGAGGTGCTGCTCGACGATGGCGATCATCTCGTTCTGCTCCATTGACCTGCTCCTTTTGCCTCGATCTGGCGGCACCCCGGGTTGGACTGCGTCGGTGGTATTATTATGAGATGAGCATCTCACGTCAAGACCCTTCTCTCAGGAAGGGCACGCGGACCAACCAGAAGGCCCGAACCCGCGCCGCCCTGTTGCAGGCGGCGACCGATCTCTTCCGGGAGGGCAAATCCCCCTCCATGCCGGAAGCGGCCGACCGGGCGCTCGTCTCGGTGGCGACCGCGTACCGCTACTTCTCCTCTGCCGAGGACCTCTGGTGGGAGGCGACGCAGGCGGCTGTGTTCCAGCAGACCTTCGACGAGACCCTGGAACGCACCAAGGCGGCCGGACCCGACCCGCAGGCGCGGCTGGAGGCGGCCGTGCGGAGTAACAGCTTTGCGATGATCGACGATCCGGTCCCTTTCCGGCGGGTCAGCGCAGATCGCCCTGGAGCAGTGGTTCCGTCAACGTGAGTCCGCTGATGACCAGCAGATTCCAAATCGTGCCGGGCGACGCAATGGCACTGATCAGGGAGGTGCTCAGCCCCCTCGCCGGCGCGCTCCCGGAGCAAGACTTCGACCGCATTGCGAACGCCCTGGGCCTCGTCCTCGGGCGCCGAGGCCATGATCGCTCTCACCGACGCCGTCGGTCTCGACGCTCCCGCGGCCAAGGAGCCCTGCTCGATGCGGGCCGATGGCTTCTGGCCGGCGCGCTCGCCGAGCTGACCGACTCCGTGGCGCCCAGCCGCTGATCAGCACGCGCCAGCGAAACCGCTCAGCCGGAACCGGCCTCCATCACCGCACGGGTCGATCTGTAGGACAGCAAGGACCGGCGAGACAGAGCAGACAAGACCGAGAGAGCGGAACCGGCGGACCCAATGGAGCCGATCGAGAGAAACGAGTCCTCCGACCACAACGACCAGCGTGACGTTGCACCGCACCCGTGTTCTGCGCCATTAGGTTCATCAGCCCCGAATGTTGCCTGGAAGACGGGTCCGATGCTGAAACGCCGCTGTGGTCTGGCGTGCGATGACAACGCTTCTACGATCCGGTGCCTCGGTCGCGAGTGCCACTCAGCTTCGGCGCTCGGCACGGTCGTGTTGCACCCATCGGCAAGACTGCTCGACATGGCATTCGGACAGCAGCAAGGACCACCGGCGTCGGCGAAACAGGTGCAGGAATTGCTGGCTCTTCTGCAAGAAGCCGGCCACAGCGACTTTCGAGATGCACGCGGCCCGATGGGCTTCACGCAACGCCAGGCCGGTGGCAAGTTCACCCGAACCGAGGTCGATCTGTTCGTGGAGCGACTCCGTGACGCCGAGCCGGGTTCAGACGAGCCGGTCGAAGTCCCGACATGGCGGCGCTACCCCCGAGAGGAGATGCTGCGCGACATTGCGACGGAGCACCTCGCCGTGGAGCTCCGTCGTCGTGGCTGGACCGTGGTCGAGCCGTAGCTCTCTCGAGAGCCCTCTTCACCGTTTCATGACAAATGCCCGCAGAGTGGGACCGTGGGCGAGGCAATGACGAAGGAGCTGGTCGACTCGGGAAGCCTCCTGGGGGATTGGGCGGCCCTGCGGGAGCGCATTGCATCGACGGGATACGTGTTCGTCCGCGGCCTCCTCAGTGCGGACATGGTCCGCGCCGTCGGGAGGTCAGGGCTGCGGCACCTCCAACAGGCTGGCTGGACTACACCGGATGACGACCCGGTCCAGGCCCAGCCGCTCCCTCCGATTCGCGCCGTCCGTATGCGTGACGCGTTCGGCGACCCTGGCTACCGGCGCATCATCGCCGACCCCACGTTCAACGCGATCCCCTTCACGTCGCCGCTGGCCGACCTCATGGCGCAGATCCTTGGCCCCCACGGGTTCTGTTACCCACTCAAGATCCCCCGAGTGGTGTATCCGATCCGCCTGGTACCTCGGCAACCCGGAAATTTCGTTCACAAGGACTACGGGTCCGTGCAGGACATGTTCACCTGCTGGGTGCCGTTGGGCGACGTGCCGCGCACGCTCGGTGGTTTGGCTCTGCTGCCCGGCAGCCAGCACAGCGCGACGGTCCGGAATCGCCCGCTCACTCGCCTGGAGCGGGGCTGGGCGACGACCGACTACGAGGCGGGGGATGTGCTCGTCTTCCACTGTCTCACGACTCATGCTGCGCTGCCGAACCGAGAGCAGCGGATGAGGTTCTCCGCCGAGTTCCGTTGGCAGCTGGCGGATCAACCTGCTCCGCGGCGCATGGTGATCGGTCCGAACGGCCGTGAGTTCGGTTCCAGGTTGTTCAGGAGGACGCAGTGGTGGCGGGCTGCGCCGAAGGGCCTCACCCTGACCGAGGCGGGCGGTCTCGACGAGGGGCCCGTGCTTCCGGTTCCGCCATCGCGCTTCGTCTCGTTGTCCTACTAGAAGACGAACGGCAGGAGCATCTTGGTCGCGCCTTTGTACGCCGGGTACTCGTCCGGGAACTGCTCGGTCATGTAGCGCTCCTCGACGGTCGCGCTGTAGACGAAGTAGACGCCGGCCAGGATCACGGCGACCAGCCACAGCCAGCTCAGGGCGACCGCGGTGCCGGCGCCCGCCACCAAGATCCCCGTATAGATCGGGTGGCGGACCAGGTGGTAGGGGCCGCTGGTCACGAGCTCCGGATCGTCTTTCTGCGTCATCGGGGTGCCCCAGTTGCGCCCGATGTGCACGCGGGCCCAGATCGCGAAACCCAAACCGAGCGCGAACAAGAGCAGCCCCAAGGCAGCGCGCCACGGATCGGTGTCGACGGCGTGGTGCCGAAAGAGTCTCGAATGGATGAAGAGGATCACGAGGACAAGGATCACGGCCCTGATGCCCAGCTCGCGGGACCACGGGACGCGCCCTCTCTTCATGGAGAAGGCTGCGACGAGCCAATAGAGCCAGAAGGCCCCCCATCCGACTGCGAAGACGATCTCGACCGCGCGCACCGTGAACGAGACTCTCATAGTTCGTGGCGACCGCACGCGGTACGAGATGGGCGTTGAGGCCCTTGGCCAAACTCGACTCTCGATGTCTTCACTGCGGCCGAGCCACGGACCTTTGGCACTCGGCACGGGTACGGTGATGTTTGGTTGACAGCCGTTCGATCGGTCGGCGGACTTAGGGATGGACTCATGGCGGCGGCTGGCGAACCGGCGGACCGGATCCCCTCTGGGTGGGCGACATCCAGGTACGCATGCTCGCCCCTTCGGAGTCCGCTCGCCTCTGCGACTGCCGTGCGGACTGTCTACGGTGAGACCTATCCCGTTCTGTGGGCGTACGACGCCGACGAAGTGGCGCGGCGGATCTCGGGCGGCCTCTTGATCTCGGCCATCGCCGAGACGGCCGACGGCGAGCTGCTGTGTCACTCGGGCCTCTCGCTCGCCGCTCCGGACGACGTCGTTGGTCACGCCGGTCAGGCGCTCACACTGCCCGCAGCCCGTGGGCGGCACATCTTCACGACGGTCAAGCGGTACCTCGTCGAGTGGGCGACGTCGCGGGGGCTTGGTCGGCATGTACAGCGAAGCCACCGCCTCCCATCCGTACAGCCAGCAGGCCCTGCTCGACCTGGGCGGACACGAGACGGGGTTCTTGCTCGGCTTCATCCCTCAGTCGGTCGACAACAGCGTGTCGGCCCCGGGCCCCGGCCGGCAGTCGGCCGCGCTGTTCTTCCTCCGCGTCCGGCCGGGCAAGGAACGGATGGTCTATGCACCGAGCCGCCATCAGCAGATCGTGCGCGACACCATCGAGATCTGTGACTTCCGGGCCCGACTCGCCGAGGCGCCGGTCAGAATCGATCTGCCCCCGAGCTCGCAATGCCACACGGAGACTCGGCCCGGTGACAATGTCGCCGTCCTGACCGTGAGGCGGGCCGGCGACGACCTGACCGCCCGGGTCGATGCTGCACGCTCCCGGCTTTTCGCACAGGGGGTCGACGCCCTCTACGTGGACCTCCCGCTCGACCAGCCGGAGTCGGCCCACGTGGGTGAGTCCCTCGAGGAGCTCAAGTTGTCGTACTCGGGGATCTTTCCCAACAGCCAGGCGGCGGGCGACGTCCTCCGATTGCAATGCCTGCGCAACGCCACCGCGTTGAGCCACGACATCGCGGTCGTGTCACCCCACGGGGCCGCGCTCCTGGAGTACGTGGTGGCGGACATGGAGGCCGCCGGCCAGCCCGTGGTGCACACGCAAGAGGATCCGTCGCCGGAAGGACGTGGCGGCTCAGGTGCCGCGACCGTTCCTCTGGTGACGGCGCCGTAGCCGCCGGCCTACCAGCCGAGTTCTTCCTCGTTCTCCTGAAAGGTGCCGGTGGGGCCGTCCTTGCCGATGGTCGCCATGCGCACCATGACCTCGGCTCCCTTTTCCACCGGCTGCCCGGCTCCGCTGAAGGGGGTGAGGTCGGTTGCGGTGAAGCCGGGCTCGACGGCATTGAACTTGATGTCCGGATAGGTCTTGGCGTACTGCACGGTGAGCATCGAGACGGCCGCCTTGCTCGCGCCGTAGATGATGGAAGGGAAGTGAAATTGGCGCCGCTCCGGGTTGGTGACGGCCCAGAACGACCCGAGGGCGCTCGAGACGTTGACCACGACCGGGTTCTCGGACTTCTGCAGCAGCGGAAGTGCCGCCTGGGTGACACGGATGATGCCGATCGCATTGGTGTCGAAGACCTTCAGCGCGGCCGGGCCGCTGACGTCCGCCGTCGTGCTGATCCCGGCGTTGTTGACGAGGACGTCCAGGCGACCCTCGCGTTCGTCGATGGTGGCCAGGGCGGCCGCCACCGATGCGTCGTCGGTCACATCGAGCTGCACGAACTGGCCGTCGAGCCCTGACGCCGCCGCCTCGCCGTGCTCGACGCTGCGTGCCCCGATGTAGACGGTGTGCCCTTCGGCGATGAGTCGACGGGCCGTCTCGTAGCCCAGTCCCTTGTTGGCACCTGTGATGAGCGTCACGGTCATGTCTCGTCCTCCTTTGTCGGTGGGGTGTACCAGGGCTGATCGGCCGGGGTCGTCACCGCGTTGCTTATCCGACCCCGAACCAGCCGAGCACCGTCTGCAGCACCAGGAACGCGGCGAAGGCTCCCACCGTCACCACGGTGATCGTCCCCAGCCAGCGGGCGACCGGGCCGTTGGCGGCGCCGCCCAGCAGTGAGCGCCGGTTGGCCAGCACCAGAATGAAGGTGAGCGTGATCGGGGTGATCACGCCCTCGAGCACCTGGGTGTTCACAATGAGGGTCCAGAGGTTGCCCGGGACGAGCACCACGGCGGCGCCGACGATGATCTGGAAGGTGAACACGCCGAGGAAGAGCGGCGCCTTGCGGAAGCTGCTCGACACCGAGCGCTCGGCACCGATCACCTCGGCGACCGCGTAGGACGTCGACAGGGGCACCACGGCGGCGGCCAGCGCCGACGCGCCGAGCAGCCCAATGCCGAAGAGCGTCTCGGCCGCCGGGCCGGCCACCGGCTCGAGGGCGTGGGCCGCCTCGCTGGCCGAGGTCAGCACGCCGGTCCCTCCGATGGCGGCCGCGGTGGCGATGATGATCGTCATGGAGATGACGTCGGAGATGATGGCGCCGCCGATGGCGTCCACCCGCTGGTAGCGGTACTGCGAGATCTGCACGCCCTTGTCGACGACGGCGCCCGCCTCGTAGAGCTGGATGTAGGGCGTGATGGTCGTGCCGATGAGCGCGACGCCGAGCAGCAGGAAGCCCGAGGTGAACACGAAGTGCGGCCACAGCGTGTTGGTCACCACCTGGTGCCAGTCGGGATGTCCCAGGACCGCCGCGATGGGGTAGGCGATGAAGACGAGGGTCATGAGGAGGAAGATGCGCTCGGCGTAGCGGTAGGAGCCGAACAGGACGAGGGCCCAGATGACGACGGCGGCGATCGGCACGCAGAGGTAGCGCGACACCCCGAAGAGGCTGAAGGCGGTGGCGATGCCGCCGAACTCGGTGACCATGAGGCCGAGGTTGGCGATGGCGAAGGCGAGGATGGCGAAGGCCGTGAGCCGGAGCGAGAACTCCTCGCGGATGAGCGCGGCCAGTCCCTTGCCGGTATAGACGGAGAGCCGGGCCACCATCTCTTGAATCACGACGTAGAAGACCGTGACGATGACCATGAAGAACAGCGTCCGGTAGCCGAACTGCGCTCCGGCGGACGCGTAGGTCACGACACCCCCGGCGTCGTTCCCGGCACTGGCCGCGATGAGGCCGGGGCCGGCGAAGGCCAGGTACAAGAAGAAGCGATTGGGGTTCCGCGTCGAGCGTGCTCGGTCGCCGGAGCCCGTGTGCGTACAGGCATGGGTCAACTCCGTTCGTGCCTGCCCGCGGGCGCGCTCGGAACCCCGGCGCGCAGCGGGTCGTTGTGCTGGACGTGCCGGGCCGCAGCCCGGGGCGGTCAGATCGGAGAGAGATCTGACGCAACCTGGGTGCAGGTCTTACTCGGGGGGTCGTCGAGAATCATGACTGCACCTCCTCGCGCGTCGCAAAGTCGAACGTTGACCTGGAGAAGTCTAGGTCACGAGAAGGGCGCTGCCCAACGGGTCACGCATCGAATGCGCGCAGCACGTCCGGCAGCTCGGTCAGCGCGGCCACCACGGCGTCGGGTCGCGGGCCGTCGTCGGGGAACGGCACCGCGCCGTCGCGGTCGATCCACACCGAACGCCAGCCCGCGCCGTGCGCGCCGGCGACGTCGTTGACCGGGTGATCGCCGACGAGCACGCACACCTCGGGCCCGACGCCGAGCTCGCGTTCGACCACCTCGAAGATCCCCTTGTCGGGCTTGGCCACGCGGTGGTCCTGCGCGAAGACCACCGACTCGAAGTAGGAGGCCAGCCCGACCGTCTCGGGCAGCCGGCTCCCGTTGGAGAGCAGGCCCAGCCGGTAGTCGGCGCGCAGGGCGTCGAGGCCGGGGATGGTGTCGGGGAAGAGGGCGGGGTCGCGGTCGCGGTGGATGAAGTACGAGCCGCTCAGCTCCCGCGCCAGCACGTCGTCGGCGGCCTCGTCACCGCCCTCGTCCTCGCGCCGGCGCTGCAGCGTGCGGGCGAAGCCGTGCACGCGCAGCTCGGCCAGGGACCACACGTCGGGCAGTGCCTCGCGCCACGTCGGCGCGGTCCGCCTGCAGGTCCTCCCAGCGCAGCGCGTCGGCGAAGGGGCCGGGCCGGGCGGCGCGCAGCTCGGCGGCGATGGCGACCAGCGCCTCGCGCATGACGCGCTCGAAGTCCCACAGCGTCTGGTCCCCGTCGAAGAGGACGGCCTCGATCACGGAGCGACGAGGACCACCTTGCCGAACTTGGCGCCGGCGGCGAAGTGGTCGTAGGCCGCCTGCGCCTCGGCGAGCGGGAACGTCTCGTACACCGGGATCTGCAGGCGCCCGGCCACCAACGCCGGCAGCACGTGCGCCGCCATGTCGGCCGCCACGTCGGCCTTCTCGCGCCGGCTGCGGGCGCGCAGGGTGGAGCCGCCGATGCTGACCCGCTTGCTGCATGAGGTGCATGAGCTCCAACTCCATGCGGCCCCCGCCCCCGACGCCGATCACCACGACGCGGCCCCACGTGGCCAGGTGCGGCAGGACGCTGGTCAGGCTGGGCGCGCCCACCAGCTCGAGCACGACGTCATAGGGAGCCTGCGCCGCCTCGTCGCCGGGCGCCAGCACCGCGTCGGCGCCCGAGCGCGGCCACCGCGTCGCGCCGCGCCGGGTCGCGCACGGTGGCCGTCACCGTGGCGCCGGCCTGCGCGGCCAGCTGCACGCCGGCCGTCCCGACGCCGCCGGCGGCGCCCGAGACGAGGACGCGCTCGCCCATCTGCAGCTCGGCCTGGCGGAAGAGGGCGTCGTAGGCGGTGGTGAAGACCTCGGGGAAGCCGCCCGCCTCGGTCCAGGGCAGGTCGTCGGGCACGGCCAGCGCGTGGGTCTCGTCGACGAGGGCCAGGGTGGCCTGCGCCCCGCCGCCGACCACGGCCATGACCCGGTCGCCGGGGGAGAAGAGCGTGACCTGGCGGCCGACGGCCACCACCTCGCCGGCGAACTCCATGCCCGGGATGTCGGCGGGCCAGCCCGGCGGCGCTGGATAGAAGCCGGCCCGCTGCACCAGGTCCGCCGCGTTCAACCCGGCCGCCCGCACCGCCACCAGCAGCTCGGTGTCGCCGGGGACCGGGTCGTCCCGCTCCTCCCAGTGCAGCTGGCCGTCCCGGATCACGACGGCGTGCATGCCGGTCACCCTACGCGGCCCGGGCACGCGGCCACCGGTCCCCGATAGGGTCGGGCCATGGCTCTCTACGACATCCCCATCCACACCCTCCAGGGCGACGACGCCACGCTCGGCGACTACAAGGGCAAGACCCTGCTGCTGGTCAACGTGGCCTCCAAGTGCGGCCTCACCCCGCAGTACGAGGGCCTCGAGCGCCTGCAGAAGACCTACGGCGACCGCGGCTTCTCGGTCATCGGCTTCCCGTGCAACCAGTTCATGGGCCAGGAGCCCGGCACCTCCGAGGAGATCGCGCAGTTCTGCTCGGCCACCTACGGCGTGACCTTCCCGCTCATGGAGAAGATCGACGTGAACGGCGACGACCGCAGCCCGATCTACGCCGAGCTGACGGAGAAGGAGGACGCCGAGGGCAACGCCGGCGACATCACGTGGAACTTCGAGAAGTTCCTCGTGTCGCCCGAGGGCGACGTCGTGGCGCGCTACCGGCCCCAGGTGGAGCCCGAGGACGCCGACGGTCGTCGGCGACATCGAGGCGCAGCTGACCGCTTGACTCCGCCGCACCCCGTCCGCGGGGTTCGCCGCGTCCATCTTCGACATGGACGGGCTCCTCATCGACTCCGAGATCCTCTGGCACGAGGCCGAGATCGAGATCCTCGGTGGTCTCGGCGTCCCCCTCGCCGTCGAGGGCTGCCGCTCCACCAAGGGCATGTTCGTGGGCGAGGTCACCGCGCACTGGTACGGGCTGCACCCGTGGCCGGGCGCCACGCCGACGCCCGACGAGGTGGCGGTGTCGATCGTCGACCGGGTCATCGAGCTCATCGTGACCAAGGGCGTGCTCAAGCCGGGCGCGCGCGCACGCCATCGACCTGTGCCGCTGCCCGCGGCCTGCCGCTGGCGGTGGCGTCGTCGTCGCAGTACCGCCTCATCGACGCCGCGCTGGCGCACTTCGGCCTGCGCGACCGCTTCGAGCTGGTGCACTCGGCCGAGGACGAGGAGTACGGCAAGCCGCACCCGGCTGTCTTCCTGTCGGCGGCGGCGAAGTTGGGCGCGCCGCCCCGGCGCTGCCTGGTCTGGGAGGACGCGCCGGCCGGCGTGCTGGCGGCCAAGGCGTCGTCCATGACCTGCATCGCCGTGCCCGAGCAGGGCGAGGGCGATCAGCCCGCCTTCGGCCTGGCCGACCTCGTGGTGGACTCGCTGCTCGACGTCACCGGCGCGTCGCTCGACGCGCTCGAACAGGCCCTCGCTCCCAGCGGATCTCGTTGATGCGGATGAGGTTGCCCGCGGGGTCGCGGCACGGGCGGAGTCCCGTATCCCGTAGGGCTGCTCGGTCGGCTCCTGGGCGATCTCGGCACCGCTGGCCTGTAGCCGCGAGAAGGTGCCGTCGAGGTCCGCGGTGGCCAGGATGATGCGGGCATAACTGCCCTTGGCCATCATCTCGCCGATGGTGCGGCGTTCCTCGTCGGTGATGCCGGGATCGGCGGCCGGCGGCTCCAGGACGATGGCCGTGTCGAGGCTGGCCGGCGGCGCCGACCGTGATCCAGCGCATGTCGCCGTATGCCGACGTCGGTGCGGACCTCGAAGCCGAGGACGTCGCTGATAGAAGGCCAGCGATGCGTCGGGGTCGACATGGGGGAGGAAGGTCGAAGAGATGGTGAGGTCCATGGCGGTCATGCTAAGTGCGGCGCGGTGACCGGTGCTTCTCCATTCCTGATCGGTCTGGTCACTTGTCGCCTCGCCACGCACGACGGCATCCCCACGGTCGCGCCTGCCGCATGGCGCCGGTAGGTGCCGGGCGACGTCCCGACGAGTTCGGTGAAGCGGGTGCTGAAGGTGCCCAGCGACGAGTACGACGTCCCGTACCGGGACAGCCAGGACCTCGGGGACGCTGTAGGTCGTCATCGGCGCAGCAGCGGCCAAGGTGGCATCGCGTCGGGAGGTCGATCGTGTCATGAGGTAGCCGTCATGGTCAGAGACAAGCTGGCCACGGAGTAGTTGCCCGATGTGGCGAAGATCGAAGCTGAGGTGCGAGGTGGACATCGACAGGTGCGGCCGGGGCGAGCCGCAGAACTCGTGTACGTCGAGGAATCCCAGGGCGAGAGTCCGACAAGGCGAGGTCCAGCGCACTCGCGGATGAACCGTCGCAGCCAGGCATGTCGCGCCTCCCGATCACGGCGCTGCGCTCACCGCGGTCGGCGGGACATACTTGGTGGTCGTCCAGGAATCGTTGACCGGCGATTACCTCGAGAGCGTCCCGCTCCAGGCGGGCCGCCACCTCGCGGTAGCGCGCCACGGGAATGAGGTGCACGCCGTCGAAGGCCCCCGAGTCGCGGATGGCGACGACCAGATCACAGGCGGCGTCGACGCCGGCGTTGCGGTCCTTCTCCAGGCGCCCACGAGATCGGGCGGGACGGTGAGGCCCGGGATGGTCAGGTTGCGGGCCATGCCGGCGCTGGCCACGACGATGACCCCGGCGTAGACGGGGACGTCGACCTCCACCGTGGCCCGCCAGGCCAGCAGGTCCTCGAGGGAGAACCCGATCTGCACGCAGAGGAAGTCGGCCGCCTGCTTCCACGCCGGCAGGGGCCGCAGCCCGCTGGCCGCGCCGAAGCGCATCGGCGTGCCGCCGTCCCGAGGGCCGCGGCGTAGGCGCGCCCCTCGGCGCAGCATCGTCCGCACGTTGAGCTCGCTGGTGCGCGCGCCGGCCGAGCGGCTCGTCGCCGTAGACGAAGAGGAACTGGTCCACGCCGTAGGCGGCCGCGGTCAGCAGGTCGCGGCGGAACCCGAGCAGGTTGCGGTCGCGGGCGTTGAGGCAGGCGATGGAGCGCCCGCCCATCGGCCTGCACCTCGTGCGCGACGGCGACGCTCGAGACGGTCGCCCGCCCGATGTGGTTGTCGGGGATGAGGAACGTGGTGGCGACCGGGCTGAGCACGCCGATCTGGTGGCGCACCCGTGTGAGGTCCGGCGTGGTCGCCGGCTCGATCTCGCAGACAATCTCGAACGGCGCGTCCGTCACGACGCGGCGACCGAGCTGCTTGGTGAACGCGTGAAGCCCCGGGCGGCCGTCGTCGAGCGCCACCCGCTCCCAGCCGGTGGAGACGTAGAGGGCGACCGCCTCGGGCTGGCGGTCGCCCGTGGCCAGGCGCAGGGAGGTCAGGCCCAGGTCCCGGGCCGCGTCCTCCATCGCGGCCATGAGGAGCCGGGCGATGCCCCGCCCCCGCAAGCCGGGTCGACCCAGAGGCGCCGGACCTCGCCGATGCCCGGGCCGAGGGCGCGCACCCCGACCCCGCCGACGGGCGGTCCGGCGGCACCGCCGCGGCGGGCCACCAGGAAGGCCCCGGCCGGTGGGTCGAACATGGCCGCGGTGAGGCCCCGCTCGCCGTCGTCGAGCACGCCGTAGCGCTCGACGATCTCGGCCTCGGCCTGCGCCACGACCCACCGGGGCCCGTCGTCGCCGTAGGGCTCCCCGGCCAGCGTGAGCCGCCGGAATGGCGGAAGCGGGGCGATGCATACCCTCTATCCTTTCCGACGTGGCCGGGGCGCCTGTTCCCGCCGCACAAAGGCCGCCTTTCTCCCGTGTTCGCACCCGTCCCCCCTGACATCGACTTCGTCGCCCTCGAGCAGGCCGAGCTGGCCCGCTGGGCGGCCCACCGCGTCTTCGAGCGCTCCATCGAGCAGCGCGAGGGCGCCGCGCCCTGGGTCTTCTACGAGGGCCCGCCGACGGCCAACGGGATGCCGGGCCTGCACCACGTCTGGGCCCGGGTCTACAAGGACCTCTTCTGCCGCTTCCGCACCATGAGCGGCTCGTACGTGGCCCGCCGGGCCGGCTGGGACACCCACGGGCTCCCGGTCGAGGTGGAGGTGGAGAAGAGGCTCGGCATCACGGGCAAGGAGCAGATCGAGTCGCAGGTCGGCATCGCCGAGTTCACCCGGCTGTGCCGCGAGTCCGTCTACTCCTACGTCGACGAGTTCGCCCGCCTGACGACGCGCATCGGCTACTGGGTCGACATGGATGCGGCCTACTGGACGTTGGACTCGTCGTACATCGAGTCGGTCTGGTGGCACCTGCAGCAGCTCTTCGACCAGGGCCTGCTGTACGAGGACCTCAAGGTCGTGCCCTACTGCCCCCGCTGCGGGACCGCGCTGTCGAGCCACGAGCTGGGGCAGCCCGACGTGTACCGGGACGAGGAGGACGAGTCGGCCTACGTGCGCCTCCGGCTGGTCGACCCCGATGGCGCCGTGGCGTCTCGGTGGTGGGTGGCGGCGCCGAGTGGCTGGCCGTGTGGACGACCACGCCGTGGACGCTGCTGTCGAACACGGGCGTGGCGGTGAACCCCGACCTCGTCTACGCGGTCGTCGACGGGGTGGTGATGGCCGACGACCTGGTGGACGCGGTCATGGGGGAGGGGGCGTCGGCCCGGGTCACGGCGCGGGTCCCCGGCTCGGCCCTGGTCGGGCTGCACTACGAGCGCCCGTTCGACGACCTGGCCGTGCCGCACGGCGCCGACGGGTGGCGGGTGGTCCCGGCCTCGTACGTGACGACCGAGGAGGGGACCGGCCTGGTGCACCTGGCGCCGGCCTTCGGCGAGATCGACCGCCAGATCGGCCGCGAGAACGGCCTGCCCTCGCTGAACCCGGTGGGCCCCGACGGCCGCTTCACCGACGCGGTCGGCGTGGCTGGCCGGGCGGGACGTCCGGGAGGCCAACCACGACATCAACGACCGGCTGGAGTCCGACCGGGCTGCTGCTGCGCCGCTTCCCCTACGTCCACTCGTACCCGCACTGCTGGCGCTGCCGCACGCCGTTGATCTACTGGGGCAAGCCGAGCTGGTACATCGCCACGTCGACCCGCAAGGCCGACCTGCTGGCGGCCAACCAGACCGTGGACTGGCACCCGGCGTACATCAGGGACGGCCGCTTCGGCGAGTGGCTGGAGAACAACGTCGACTGGGCCCTGTCGCGCGACCGCTACTGGGGCACGCCGCTGCCGATCTGGCGCTGCGGGCGGGGCCACGTGCGCTGCGTCGGGTCGCTGCGTCGAGCTGTCGGAGCTGTGCGGGCGGGACGTGACGGGGATCGACCCGCACCGGCCGACCATCGACGAGGTGACGTTCGTGTGCGGCGACGTGTGCTGGCGACGTCGGGCGCGGTCGACGAGGTCGACGAGCTGTCGGTGTGCCGCCGGGTCGAGCCGGTGATCGACGCCTGGTTCGACTCGGGCTCCATGCCGGCGGCCCAGGTGGGCTACCCGCACGTCCGCGGGCTCGGCGGAGGCCTTCGCCTTCCCGGCCGACTTCATCTCCGAGGCCATCGACCAGACCCGGGGCTGGTTCTACTCGCTGCTGGCCATCAACACCCTGGTCTTCGGCGAGAGCCCCTACCGCCACGTGGTCTGCCTGGGCCACATCGTCGACGCCGACGGCCGCAAGATGTCCAAGTCGCTCGGCAACATCATCGACCCCTGGTCGATCCTCGACACCCGGGGCGCCGACGCCATGCGCTGGTGGATGTTCAGCCAGGGGTCGCCCTGGACGCCGACGCGGGCGACGCTCGTGCGCCATCGACACCGCCATGCGGGACATGCTGCTCACGCTGTGGAACACGTTCAGCTTCTTCACGACCTACGCGTCGCTGAACGAGTTCGACCTGGCGGATGCGGCGATCCCGGCGCCGGCCGAGCGCGGGCCGCTTCGACCGCTGGATCCTGTCCCGGCTGGCCAGCACCACGTCGGCGGTGACGGAGGCGCTGACGACGTACGAGCCCCTGGCGGCGGCGACCGCGCTGGCCGACCTCGTCGACGACCTCTCCAACTGGTACGTCCGCCGCAGCCGCCGCCGCTTCTGGCGCACCGACCCCGACGCGCCCGCCGGCGACACCCTGGCGGCGCAGGCGACGCTGCACACGGTCTTGACCACCTGTCGCTGCTGCTGGCGCCGCTGTGCCCGTTCGTCGTCGGACGCCATGTGGCGCCAGCTGACCGGCGCCGGCGACGGCGACGTCGGTGCACCTGGCCGACTGGCCGGTGGCCGACACGGCTCCGGCGTCGACCCGGAGCTCGAGGCGCAGATGGCGCTGGCCCGCCGGCTCACGTCGCTCGGCCGGGCCGCCCGCAGCGAGGCCTCGGTCAAGGTGCGCCAGCCCCTGCAAGCGGGCGCTGGTGTTCCTCCCGGCCGACTCGCCCGAGATCCTGCGCGACATCGTGGCGGACGAGCTCAACGTCGACGAGGTCGACACCGCCGAGGAGCTGAGCGAGGTGATCCAGTTCGAGCTCAAGCCGAACTTCCAGCACGCTGGGCGCCCGCCTGAAGGACCTGGTCCGGGAGGTCAAGCCGGCCCTGGCCGCGCTGGACGGCGCCGCCGCGGCGGCCGCGCTCGAGGAGGGCGCGTCCATCACGGTCGTGCTGGGCGGCGAGCCGGTCGAGCTGTCGCCCGACGACGTGCAGCTGCGGGTCCGGGGCCAGCAGGGCTTCGCCGTCTCACGCGAGGGCGGCGAGGTGGTGGCGCTGGACCTGAACCTCGACGAGGGGCTGCGCAAGCGGGGGCTGTCCCGCGACGTCGTGCGGCTCGTGCAGGACCTGCGCAAGGCCAGCGGGCTCGAGGTCTCCGACCGCATCCGCCTCCACGTGGTGGGGCTCGACGTCATCGCCGAGTTCTTCGACTTCATCGCCCGCGAGGTGCTGGCGGTCGAAATCGTCTGCGGGCCGGGCGAGGGGGAGGGGACCGTGCTCGAGCTCGACGACGAGCTGCTCGACCGAGCCGGTGCGGGTCTGGACTCGAGCGGGTCGACCCGGGCTGCCGTCTGAGTCGCTCAGACGTCAGAGGCGCGGGTCGCCCGGGAGCAGTGACCCGGTGAGCGCGATCTGGACGCCTCCGGTGGCGGCCGGGTCGAGCACGACGAGGTCGGCCTCCCAGCGGACGATGGTGATGCCGGCCGTGCGTCAGCGCATCGGTCGCCGCACGCGAGGTCCTCGACGCGCAGCGCCAGGAGGTGGGTGCACGCCCGCTCGTAGGTGCGGCCCCACAGGGCCCGGCTGTCGTCCCCGGGCAGCGGGTAGAGGGCGAGGGTGCAGTCGCCGAGCGACACGCCCGCCACGGGCTGGCCCGGCGGGGCGCTCGGCGTGCTCGAAGGTGACGGCGGTGCCGAGCAGCGCGGCGAAGCGGTCGGCCCAGGCGACGGGGTCGTCGACCAGCGCGCCGACGAAGGCGTGCTGCGTGGCCGGCGCGAGCACGTGCGGCGGTGGCGGTTGCGGGCCGCGCGCCGCCGAAGCGGGGGTCGACCGCCAGCTCGAAGGTGCTCCACTGGAAGAAGACGCCGCCGGTGTCGCGCGGGTCGGTGAAGCACATCTCGGGGCGGGGCCGTGCCGCGATGTGCACCTCCTGCTGCTGCAGGTGCGCCATCGTCGCCTCGAGGTCCTCGACCTGGAGGGCGACCGAGTGCATGCCGCCCCCGAACCGCGAGACGAACTGGGCCGCGCCGCCCTCGACGATCGGCTGGCCGATCTCGATCGCGTTGTCGCCGGCCCACGCCATGCCGCCCCGCCGCCCGATGCCCGGGCTCGCTCGGACTCGCTGTACTCGAGCACCGTCAGGCCCACCAGCGTGCCGAGGTTCCTGACCGCGAGGTCGTAGTCGGCCACCATCGCGGTCGAGTGGAAGAGCCAGCGGACGTGGTGTCGCCGCCGGCGCGCGTTCATCGCCCCGCCGTCACCGGGAGCTCGATCCCGGTGATGTTGCGCGCGCCCGGGCCCGGCCAGGAAGACCACGGCCTCGGCCACGTCGGCCGGGTCGACATGGCGTCGCAGCGCTGCGCCGGCGGCCATGCGGGCGGACACGTCGTCGGCGCTCTCGCCGGTGCGGGTGGCGATGGACTCGATCATGGCAGTGAGCGGTTCGCCCGTCGTGAAGCCCGGCGTCACCACGTTGACGCGGACGCCGGCCGGGCCGAGCTCCTTGGCCAGGGTGAGCGACGCCGTGACCATGGCGCTGCTTGGTCGCCGTGTAGCGGGCCCGGCCCGGCGGGAGCGCCCGCGTCCCGATGGTCCCGACCTGGGTGATGGAGCCTCCCGCCTCGGGCTGGTTCTGCCGCATGGCCCGGGCCGCCAGGCGGCTCAGCTCCAGGGTCCCGATGACGTTGACCTCGAAGGCCCGGCGCCAGGACTCCCACTCGCCCTCGTCGATCAGCGTCGTGCTCGCCGCCGGCGGTGGCGACGTTGACCAGGATGTCGATCCGGCCGAGGCGGTCCAGCGTCTGGTCCACCAGGGCCTGGCAGGAGGCCAGGTCGGCCGAAGTCGAAGGCCAGGGGCACGACCTGGGGCCCGGACGTCCGGCCTCGCTGGTCCCGCCGATCTCGGCCGCCAGGGCATCGAGGCGGCGCCGCGTCCCGGGCCGCCACGACGACGTCGGCCCCGTCCCGCCGGAGCGCCTCCGCGCAGGCCCGCCCGATGCCGGGCCCGGCGCCGGCGACGATCGCCGTCATGCCATCCAGATGCGGCTCGACGGCGTCGACCGGTTCGGGAGGCCGGTCGGGTCCGTGCCCGGTCAGTCGCCGAGGTCGGGCGCCCACGCCACGCCGTTGATGTGGCCGCCGCCGTCGACGAAGAGCGTGTTGCCCGTCACGTAGCGGGCGTCGTCGCTGGCCAGGAACACGGCCACCGGCGCGATGTCCTCCTCGGGGTCGCCGAGGCGGCCCATGGGGTTGGACGCGTCGGCCGCCGCCTCGAGCTCGGGGTGCGCGGCGAAGACGGCCCGGGTCGCCGCCGTCTTGGCGCCGGGACAGATGACGTTGACCCGGATCTGCCACGGGGCCCACTCGCGGCCGCCGTCCGGCTGGCCGCGCGCAGGGCCTCCTTGGCGATGTTGTACGACGCCGTGCCCATGTGCGCGTTGACGCCGTTCAACGAGCACAGGTTGATCGACGGCCCCGTCCCGCTTGCGCCTTCATGACCGGCAGCACCGCCTGCATCCCCCAGAACGGGCCGAGCAGGCCCATGGAGAGCCCCCACTGCAGCTGCTCGTCGGTCGTGGCCTCGAAGCGCCCGAGCGTGCCGCCGCCCCAGGCGTTGTTCACGAGCACGTCCACCGTGCCCCAGCTGTCGAGCGGCCGTGGCCACCATGGCCACGACGTCGTCCTTGCGCGCTGGCGTCGGTGTGGACGAAGCGCACGTCGGCGCCGAACTCGTCCCGGCAGGCCCGCGGCCACCGCTTCGCCGGCGCTCGTCGTCGACCTCGGCCACCAGGACGTGGGCGCCCTCGCGGGCGAACCGGCGCACAATGCCCCGCCCGATGCCGTCACCGCCGCCCGTGACGATCGCCACCTTGCCGCGCAGTCGATCGGTCATGCGAGGCCCACCGTAGCCAGGGGGCCGGGTCTGCGGCGCCTACCTCTGGCCCTTCGCCCGTGCGAAGCCGCTGGCGCTGTAGACACCGTCGGGGAACACGGCATCCCAGGCGTCGCGTACGCCCCGGTGTCCCACACGGCCGGGGTGTCGTTGACGCCCAGCAGGCTCACGAGCTGGCCACCCGCACTCGATCCCCATGCGGCGATCCGAAAAAAAAATAAGCCCGAAAGAGAGTAATAGCGAGGAACCGACCGCGCCTTTCACGTCGATGATCTGATCGGGCCACGGATTCTCGGGGGCTAGGCGATAGTCCACGAGGCCACGACAATCCCGTGCGCCACGAGCTGCGCGGCGATCGGGAGACTGCCCGACCCACCCTGTAGCTGTTATCGGCAAGTTGACGAGCAAGGTTCGCGCCCAAACAGTCCCATCGGCAGTTGGTCTTCACAAGGGTGCAATCGGAACATCAGCGTGCTCGCCGTCCTCGTGCGTCTCTCGAGCTCATCGACTGCCAAGTGTTCGCACCGACATGCAGCGAGAACGGTGATCGATTGCTATCGTGCTTCACCAGATCGGCCTGCAGGCGGGGTGCGATACCAATCGCGGATTGTGGGAGGGCTAGCGATGCGGGGGATGCACGGGGCCGGATGCACCGAAATGTCCCGCCATACGTTCCAAGGACGTATGGCGCTTGTCAGGGGCCGTCTACGACGACTCTTCCTGGTGTTTTCAGCGGTCCTTGCGAGCACAGGGTTGGTCCTTACGGGCGCTCGCGCAGCCACCGCAGCAGAGACCGCTCCAGGCACCCCTGCATACATTCAGGTGATAGCAGGCGAGGGCGGTGCTCAGATCTTCTGGCAGGTGCCGTCAGATGGTGGGTCACCGATTACGGACTACATAGTGACTCCCTACGTAAACGAAGCCGCTGGGACGCCCGTTGATTTTCCGGTCGATTCGTTGCAAGACTTCAACAGTTTGGCGTTTGATGAACCTTTCACAAGTGCTGTGGTACCCGGTTTGGTGAACGGAACGAGTTACTCATTCACCGTTGCTGCAAAGAACGCAGTCGGCACTGGAACCACTGTAACTCCGGAGCCTGTTTCCGGGGTCACCCCGACGTCTCCGGATGTGCCCTACGACGTGACCAATGTCAGTGCGACGGCGAGCGGCGCACAGTATTCCGTGCAGTATTCCGTGACGTGGACTGTGCCGCCCGACAACGGTTCACCGATCACGAGCTTCGACATCTATCCCGAGTTCGACGGAGACTCGTCATCCTCGGCGGATGTCGTTGCCGCTGGAGCAATCGGCAGTCCGACCGATCCAACGCCCGGAGCAGTGGATCATGCAGTCCTCGACTTGAGTAACACCACTTTTGCGTTCGGGGTTTCCGCGAATAACGCCGTGGGGCTCGGCGACACACCCGAGGTTCTCTCGAATCTCGTGTCGGGCCCGCTTGTCGTGAGCTCCACAGACGCGAACTTCGAATCGGGGCGGTTAGGAGATATCTACGGTCCAATCGACATTCAGGTTCAGAACCCCGGATATCAGACAGACACGGTCACGGGGTTCACGATCAGCGGTGCGAACCCAGACGATTTCATAGACACCTCGGATTGCGGCACCCTTACGGATGGGGCGTCCTGCACTGTGCAACTCAGTTTCGCACCGGGGGCGTTGGGATCCCGCTCTGCAACGATTACCCCCATCGACACGCGAGGCGGTGCCACGCAGATCACAGCCGAAGGCATAGGCACTGAGGGGTATCGCGAGGTGAATGCCGAGGGCGTCGTCTTTGACTTTGGAGACGCCGAAAACGAAGGTGACCTGACAGGGTCGCAACTGAATGCTCCCATCATCACAATGGCCTCAACCGTCGATGGCTATGGCTATTGGCTTGTGGGCGCGGACGGCGGGATCTTCTCCTACGGAGATGCGCCGTTCTACGGGTCGACAGGGGGCATAAAGCTGAACAAACCCATTGTTGGAATGGCGACGACTCCCGATAGTGGTGGGTACTGGATGGTCGCCAGCGATGGCGGCATCTTCTCTTACGGAGATGCGCCGTTCTACGGTTCGACAGGGGGCATCAAACTGAACAAGCCCATCGTCGGGATGGCTGTAACCCCAGATGGTGGGGGGTACTGGCTCGTCGCGAGCGACGGGGGCATCTTCTCCTACGGAGATGCGCAGTTCTTTGGTTCGACAGGGGGCGTCAAACTGAACAAGCCCATCGTCGGCATGGCTGTAACCCCAGATGGTGGGGGGTACTGGCTCGTCGCGAGCGACGGGGGCATCTTCTCCTACGGAGATGCGCAGTTCTACGGATCGACAGGTGGCATCGCTCTCAATCGACCGATTGTCGGAATGGCTGCGACCCCAGACGGCGATGGCTACTGGTTGATGGGGTCAGACGGCGGCGTCTTCAATTTCGGAGATGCGCCCTTCTATGGAAGCGCCGCGTCTGAGACTTCGGCAGAGGTGGTCGGGTTCGCCGGAACAGCTCCGCCGACGCTGCAAGCCATCTTCGACCTTCCTGCTTACCGTCATGACATCGAAGGTCGTGATTTCATGAACCGCGTGACCGCCGCTGACAGGGCCGCTCCGCCGTGATGTAACCCTTCGCTGCCTACGCCTGGGCCTTCGCCCGTGCGAAGCCGCTCGCGCTGTAGACGCCGTCGGGAAACACGGCATCCCAGGCGTCGCGTATGCCGCGGAAGTCCTCGGTCGGCCCGTAGGCGGCGCGCGCCGCGGCGACGACCTCGTCCCGGCGTGCGGCGACCGCGGCGCCCGAGTCGTACTCGAGCTGCGCGTCGATCTGCGCAATCGCTTCGGCGAAGCGGGCGTTGTGCCCGATGTGGCGGATTGCGTTCGGGGGAGGGGTCATGAGGGCCACAACGTAGCGCCCGGCCGTCGGTGCTTCAGCCGGCGTCGAGGACCTTGTCCAGCGCGACCTCCAGGGCGGCGCGGTCGCGCGGCGTCGAGGTGCGCCACCAGGTGGCGGTCGATCCCGTCGATGTGCTCGGCGACGGCCCGCTCGAGCACGGCCTGCCCCTCCGGCGTCAGCACGACATAGATGCTGCGTCGATCGTTCGGGCAGTTCTCCCGCGCCACCAGTCCCGCCTCGACCATGCGGTCGACCAGGCGGGTGACGCCGCCGGTGGTCAGGGCGACGTCGGAGCTCAGCTTGCTCATGGTGAGCCGGCTCTCGGGGGCGCCCCCGACGTGGATGAGGACGTCGAAGAAGACCAGCGGGATCCCGACGTTCTGCTCGAGCTCGCGCCCGAGGCTGTCGGTCAACTGGCGGTGCGTGCGGACGATGAGGCTCATGAGCCGGATGCGGTCGTCGTCGATCTGGCCCAGGACGCCGCAGGTCCCCCCGCCCGGTCACGCCGTCCGTCGGGGCGCACTTCTCCCCGCTCCTGGTCACCGCCCTTCGCCGGAATGGTCGCCGTTCCCATGTCGCCTTCCTCAGTCTCCCCGAAATCCTCTCCGATTCCTAGTCTATCTGATTGACAAGTATCTGTATAGTCAGATATAATACTGTCAACGAAGTTTCACCAGACCAAGGAGAACAAGAAAATGAGCACCGGGACCAGCACCAGCACCCTTCCGAAGGTCGGGACCTACACCATCGACCCGGCCCACACCGACGTCGGCTTCGTCGCCCGCCACCTGGTCGGCACCAAGGTACGGGGCCGCTTCACCGACGTCGACGGGCACCTTCACCGTGGCCGAGAAGCCCGAGGACTCGACCCTCGAGGCCACCGTCCAGGCCGCCAGCATCTTCACCGGCCAGCAGCAGCGGGACGACCACCTGCGCACCAACGACTTCCTCGACGTCCCCAACCACCCGACGCTGACCCTGGTCGGCACCGGGCCTGCGCCGGGTCGACGACACCAACTGGGTGCTCACGGCGGACCTGACCATCCGTGGCGTCACCAAGTCGGTCGACTTCGACCTCGAGTTCCTCGGGGAAGGGGCCGTCCATGCAGGAGGGCAAGACCGTCGTGGCCTTCTCGGCCAGCGCCACCATCGACCGCCGCGACTTCGGCGTCAGCTTCAACCACTCGCTGCTCGACGGCAGCGTCGTGGTGGGCAACAAGGTCGTGATCGAGATCGAGACCGAGGCCGCCCTGGCCGAGTGACCTCGCCTCTGGCGATCGCGTTGAGCGGAGGCCGGCTCCTCAGGGGGCCGGCCTCGCTCGGTACGCTTCCTCGCCATGCCCCCGCCAGCAGCCCCCCTGCGTGCGGCGCCGGCCACCGAGATCCGCCACGTCGAGTCGACCGACCCGCACGTGCTGGCCGTCGACCTCGGGACCGGCGGTCCGAAGGTGGCCGTTTTGGCGTCCACCGGCCGGATCGTGGCCCACGCCTTCCAGGCGGTCGGAATCGATCTGACCGAGGACGGGGGAGCCGAGCAGTCCCCGCAGGCCTGGTGGGACGCCATCGTGGCGTCGGCCCGGCGAGGCGCTGGCCGACAGCGGCGTGGCGCCCGAGCGACATCGTCGGCATCGGCTGCACCGCCCAGTGGTCGGGCACCGTGCCCGTCGACGACACCGGGGCGGCCATCGGCCCGGCCATCAGCTGGATGGACTCCCGGGGCGCCCGCGCCGTCCGCGAGACCGTGCGCGGCGCGCTCAACGTCCAGGGCTACTCCGCCTCCAAGCTGGCGCGATGGGTGCGCCGCACCGGCGGCATCCCGAGCCTGTCGGGCAAGGACCCGGTGGGCCACATCCACTTCCTGCGCGAGCAGCGCCCCGACGTCTACGCCGCCGCCGCGGTCTTCCTCGAGCCGGTCGACTACCTCAACCTGCGCCTCACCGGGCTGGCCCGGGCCTCGCACGACTCCATCACCCTGCACTGGGTCACCGACAACCGCGACATCGACGCCATCGCCTACGACGACGCGCTCGATCGGGCTGGCCGGCCTGGAGCGGTCCAAGCTGCCCGACCTCGTGCCGACGGGGAGCGTGCTCGGCGGGCTGGCCCCGGCCGCCGGCCGGCGAGCTCGGGCTGCTGCCGGGCACCCCGGTCGTCGCCGGCACGGGGGACCTGCACTCGGCCGCCGTCGGCTCGGGCGCCGTGGCCGACTTCGACGGCCACCTCTACATCGGCACCTCGAGCTGGATCAGCTGCCACGTCCCCTTCAAGAAGACCGACGCGCTGACCAACATCGCGTCCATCCCCTCGGGGATCCCGGGCCGCTACCTGGTGGCCGACGAGCACGAGACGGGGGGCGCCTGCCTGACCTGGCTGCGCGACAACCTGCTCTTCCCCGACGACGCCCTGTCGCCACCGCTCCGGTCCGCCGCCGCGCCGCCCGCTCCGTCCCGACGCCGAGCGACTTCTTCGGCACCCTCAACGACGTGGCGTCGTCGGTCCCGGTCGGCTCCCACGGCGTCCTGTTCACGCCGTGGCTGAACGGCGAGCGCTCGCCGGTCGACGACCACACCATCCGGGGCGGCTTCCACAACATCTCGCTGTCGTCGACCCGCGCCGACATGGTGCGGGCGGTGTTCGAGGGCGTCGCGCTGAACTCGGCCTGGCTGCTCGGAGCGGTGGAGAAATTCTGCAAGCGCCGCTTCGACTCCCTGGCCTTCGTCGGTGGCGGCGCCAACTCGGACCTGTGGTCGCAGATCCACGCCGACGCCACCGGCCGCACCATCCGCCAGATCGAGGACCCGGTGCTGGCCAACGTGCGCGGCGCCGGGCTGCTCACGCTGCTGGCCCTCGGCCACCTCACGCATCGCCGACATCCCCGGCACCGTGACGGTCAAGGCCACCTACGAGCCCGACCCCGCCGCCGGCGAGGTCTACGCCGCGCTGCTCAAGGAGTTCGTCAACCTCTACGAGAAGACGAAGGGGATCCACAAGCGACTCAACGGGCGCCGCCTGCACCTGTCACGACGGCGGGAACGTGAGCGAGTGCCGGCCCTCGGGCACCCGCCACGCGAAGGCGTAGACGCCGGCGCGGTCGGACAGTTGACGGGCGCCGAGCCGGTGCATGAGGGCGACGGCGGCCATCGTCCCCGCCACCGGCGCCGCCTCGAGCCCCTGTCTGGGGAGGAGGACGACGTAGACGGTGCGTCCGTACACCGGCACCGTCTGGCCGTCGGCGAAGGCGTCGAAGTAGGGATAGAAGGTGTGGCGCTGGGCAAAGCGGCCCGCGACACCCTGGGAGACCACGGTCTCGGCCTGTCCGGGGACCCGCGCGCTGACCGACGCCAGCTCGGCCGCCGTGGCCGAATCGACCCGTGCGAACGCCTGGCCGGACATGGGCGTCCAGTGGGCGCTCAGCACCGGCGGTCTGGACCACTGCGCCGAGCGTCAGGACGAGCGCGAGGGCGGCCAACCCGACCCGCCAGCGCCGGCCGCGCCCCTCGCCCTGACGCGTCAGCCAGGTGGCGAGCATGGCGATCCCCACCGCGACGGCCATCACCGCCATGATGTTCTGGGAACCGCCGATGTCGGAGATGAAGGCGGGCGACGAGTTCAGGGCACTCGGCACCAGGGCGGCCACCGCCAGGCGCGCCGCCGAAGGCGGAGAAGAAGCCGACGGTTCCCGCTCCGCCCACGAATTTGTAGATCTCTCCCCAGCGTGATGTGACGGTCCGACCGGCGATGCCCGGATGGACGACCACGCCCGTGCCGGGCCCGCTCGTGCCGGGTGCGGGTCCCGTACGATGGTGAAGATCCCCCGACCGTGTCGTTGACGCGGTCCGGTCGTCGAGATACGCGTAGGCCTCCAGCGCGGCACCCTTCCCGGAGTGCACCAGGCCGACGATCCCCAACCACACCGCACCGGCGAGGATCAGGACGAGGCCGGTGCGCCACCGCCGGCCGGCCGCTGATGATGGCGGCGATCCCCAGAGCGACCACGTACGACGCGGCAACGTTGCTGCACATGAGCGCGAGCGCGACCCAGATCCAGCCGCGTCGGCGGTCGCTCCAGAGGTCACGGCCGGCCAGCAGGACGAAGAAGGCCGCCAGCGGCTCGGAGTGGTAGTCTAGGCGCCGCCCAGTAGGTCCACGTCGGTGTAGGGCGGCACGACGACGGCACGACGTCCGGCGCGGACCCAGCGAGTAGTCCATGTCGACGCTGGCCGGGCGCCGCAGCGCTCAGATCCTCGATGCCGCCGGCGGTAGAACACGGTCCCGCCCGCCGCCAGCGCCGCGTCCTGGACGACACCAGGATCGATCGGTGCACGGCCACGCCGCCGGGCCGCAGGCACGCCACTGCGCGACCACGAAGTCCATCCGGCCGCCAGCGTCCCGAGATGCTCCAGAGCGCACGACGACCACGTAAAGTCGAAGCCGGTAGGTCCGCCGTAGCGCGTTCATGTCGAAGGGGCGGTAGGTACCGGTGGCGAACTCCTCCGCCGCGCACTGGCCGAACGCGTCAGGTCCTCAGTCCCGCCGGCCCACTCGACCTCGGAGTCCGTCCAGCCCGACGCCACGGCGGACTCGTGCGGCTGGTCGGTGGCCACGAGGTCACAGCCGGCGGCGGCGAAGAGGCCACCAGCGGCTCCTGCCCCACGCCGAACCCGACGCCCCGCCGACCGGCGGCCAGCATGCCCCGCTCCCGCAGCGCCTCGGCGATGAAGAGCCACTCCCACATCTTGCGGTGGAGCATGACGTCGCGGGCTCGGCGCCGGCCGCCCACATCGGCCGCAGCCGCTCGGCCAGGCCCGCAGAGCCGGCGAGCGCAGCGATTCGGCCGAGCACAGTTGCGAGCGCAGGCCAGCCCGGGGCGATCAGATCCGCTCGAAGTTCCGGGCCAGCTCCCAGTCCGTGACGTGGCGGTTGCTGGCCAGCCACTCCTGCTCCGCCGTGTTGAGCAGGTGGTGGTGCACGTCGGGCCCGAACGCCTCGAGCGCCACGGCGGAGTCGCGCAGCTCGGCGATGGCCTCCACCAGCGTCGAGGGGATGCGCGGGCACGTCGGTCGCCTCGTAGGCGTTGCGCGGGTAGGGGTCGCCGGGCTCGAGCTCGTGGTCGATGCCGTAGAGGCCGGCCGCGATGGCGGCCGCCAGCACGAGATACGGATTGACGTCCGCCCCCGGGATCCGCGACTCCACCCGCCGCCCCGCGCCGTGCCCGACGAGGCGGAAGCCGCACGTCCGGTTGTCCTCGCCCCAGACCGCCGCCGTGGGGGCCCAGCTGCCGGGCACGTAGCGCCGGTAGGAGTTGACCGTCGGCGCGGCCACCAGGCCAGCTCGCGGGCGGCGTGCAGCTGGCCGGCCAGGAAGCGGCGCCCGACCGTCGACAGGCCGCTCGGGTGCGACGCGCCATCGTCCGCCGGCGCGGCGCCATGAGCGGGTCGCCGCTCTCGGCGTCCCACAGGCTGGTGTGCACGTGGCAGGACGAGCCCACGTCGTCCATCGTCCACTTGGCCATGAAGGTCGCGGCGCGTCCCTCCTGCGCGGCGATCTCCTTGATCCCGTTCTTGAACACCAGGTGGTGGTCGGCCGTGACGAGCGCCTCGTCGTAGGTGACGTTCACCTCGTGCTGCCCCCGCCCCGCCTCGCCCTTGGAGAACTCGACCGGGATGCCCGCGGCGCGCATCTCGTTGCGGATGCGGCGCAGGACGTACTCCTCGCGTGTCGTCTGCAGCAGCTGGTAGTCCTCGATGGTCGACGTGTGCGGCGTCAGCCCCTTCCACCCCTTGGCGTCGGCCTCCTCGTAGGAGTCCTTGAAGAGGAAGAACTCGAGCTCGGTCGCGCTGCAGACGCGGAGCCCGCGCTCGGCCGCCCGCTCCAGCTGCCGCCGCAGGATCTGCCGGGGCGAGACCTCGACCGGCACCCCGTCCTCGTCGGTGAGGTCGCAGATGACGAGGGCGGTCCCCTCGAGCCAGGGGATGCAGCCGGGCCGTGGCGTAGTCGGGCCGGCACACGAAGTCGCCGTAGCCCGTGTCCCAGTTGGTGAAGCGGTAGCCCGGGCAGCGGGTTCATGTCGACGTCGACCGCCAGCAGGTAGTCGCAGGCCTCGATCCCGTGCTCGGCCACGTGCGACGAGAAGAAGTCCGCCGTCACCCGCTTCCCGACGGGGCGCCCGTGCATGTCGGGGAAGGCCACCACGACGGTGTCGACCGACCCGTCGGCGATGCCGGCGTCAATGAGCTCACGTCCGATCCTGGCATGCGCCATGTTGACCGCGCCGCCGGCGAGCGTCCAGCCCGACGTGCGTCGGTACGCTGGAGCCGGATGATCCCGCTCATCGGCGTCTCGACCTACGTGGCCGACGTGGCCTGGGGTTCGTGGGAGCGCCGGGCCGCCGTGCTGCCCGAGTCCTACTTCGAGCTGGTGGCCGCCGCCGGCGGCCGGCCCCTGCTCCTGCCGCCGCCGAGCACCGCCCCCGGCGGGCCCGAGGCCGGGGCGGACGAGGTGATCGCCGTGCTCGACGGCCTCGTGCTCACCGGCGGGGGCGACGTGGACCCCGCCGCCTACGGGGAGGAGCCGCGACCCCGAGGTGGGCGGCATCGACCCGAACCGGGACGCCAGCGAGCGGGCCCTGCTCGCCGCCGCGCTCGAGGCCGACCTGCCGGTGCTCGCCATCTGCCGGGGCTGCCAGGTCCTCAACGTGGAGCTGGGCGGCACGCTGCACCAGCACCTGCCCGACGTGGTCGGCAACCTCGCCCACCGCAGCGCCCCCTTGGTCTTCGGCGACGTCGAGGTGGAGACGGTGCCGGGCTCCGTCGCCGCCGGCGTCTTCGGGGCCGCGCCCACCGTGCGCTGCTCGCACCACCAGGCCATCCGCGACCTGGGCCGCGGACTGGTCGCCACCGCCCGCGCCGGCGACGGCGTGGTGGAGGCGGTCGAGCTGCCCGTCCGCCCGCTTCGTCCTGGCCGTGCAGTGGCACCCCGAGGAGGCCATGGACCAGCGGCCCTTCGACGCGCTGGTCGAGGCCGCCCGGGCGTACAGGGAAGACGGTCGGTACGGGCGACCGTCTGATCGCTCCCGACGATCGCGGTCCTGGGTCGGCCGCCGGACCTCGCCGGGTAAGGTGCCGCCATGGCAAAGAGCGGTGCCCGCAAGGTCGTCAAGCCGGTGGCCGCCGCCGCCGTGACGCTGGGGACGATCGCCAGCATCTGGTGGTTCGCGCTCAAGCCCCGCCGCAAGGCCAAGCAGGCCGCAAGGCGAGCGACGCCGGACCTCGACGGACGGCGAGGCTACGACCGAGCAGCCGTAGGTCCGAGCCCCTCCACCAGCGCCGGCAGGCACTCGCCGATGGGGTCCCGGAGCACCACGTCGGCCAGCGCGTCCATCTCGGTGGGCTCGCCGTTGACGATGATCACCACGGCGCCGTGGCGCACGGCGACCGGCACCAGACCGGCGGCGGGGAAGACGGCGAGCGTCGAGCCCACCGCCAGCAGCAGGTCGCAGGCCGCCGCCGCCTCCTCGGCCCGGAACAGGTCCTCGGCCACCAGGCTCTGGCCGAAGCTGATGGTGGCCGACTTGAGGATCCCGCCGCAGACGGTCTCGCCGCCGCCGCCGCCGCCGCCGACCGTCGGCAGGCCGGGTCGGCCTCGCCGGCCCGCACCCGGTCGTGCACCGGCTCGGCCGGCTGGCGGTCGCCGCAGCGCAGGCACATCACCTCCAGCGCCGTGCCGTGGATCTCGACCATCCGCGCCGGGTCGCTGCCCGCCTTCTGGTGCAGCCCGTCGATGTTCTGCGTGACCAGCAGGTCCAGGCGGCCGCTGCGCTCCAGGTCGACCAGCGCGCGGTGCCCCGCGTTGGGCTCGGCCGACCACATGGGTGAGGTCAGGCGGTTCTGCCACGAACGCGCCCGCAGCTCGGGGTCCGACACGTAGGCCTGCAGCGTGGCCATCTTCTCGGCCTCGGGGTTCTTGGTCCACACGCCCTGGGGCCCGCGGAAGTCGGCGATGCCCGAGTCGGTCGAGATGCCGGCGCCGGTCAGCACCACGACCCGGCGCGCCCGTTCGAGCAGCGCCCGGGCCCGTGCCGACGTCGTCGCTATGTGACGAGTCGTCCCCACGAGGGAGCAATCGTACGGGCGGTCGGGCGTAACCTGCGCCGGTGCCGGTGCCCGGGGACGCTCCCACCGTCGAGCTGCTGCACGCCGCCGACGCCGAGGACCGCCAGCGCCGCGCCGCCGGCGCCCTGCTCGCCGCCGGGTGCACCCGGGGCGACCGGGTGGCCTTCGCCCTCGGCTCGTCGGCCGACCTCATATGTGCGGTGCTCGGAGCCGCCCGCGTCGGCCTCATCCCCGTCCTGCTCAACGCCACCCTCACCCCGGCCGAGCGCGACGACCTCGCCGCCGACGCCCGCCCGGCCGTGCGCGTCTTCACCGACGGCCGACCTGCACCGACCTCACTGGAGAGGCGAGTCCGACCGACCTGGCGCCGTACCCGCTCACCCGCCCCATGCACTACACGTCGGGCACGACCGGCAGGCCCAAGGGCGTCACGACCGGGCTTGTGGGACGAGGCGACCGCCCGACGGGTCTTCGAGGACGAGGCCGCCGTCTGGCACTTCGACCCGACGACCTGCACATGGTCTGCTCGCCGATGTACCACACCGTCTCGATCCGCTTCGCCGGCGGCACACTCCTGGCGGGCGGGTCGTTGGCCATCCTGAGCCGCTTCCATGCCGCCACCGCCCTCGACATCCTGCGCCGCCACCGGCCCACGACGGCCTTCCTCGTCCCGACGCACCTGCAGCGCATTCTGCCGAGCACCCGAGCCTCGGCGCCGACGAGACGTTCGACTCGCTGCGCCTCCTCGCCCACGCCGGGGCGCCCTGTCCCGAGACGGTCAAGCGCGCCGTCATGGAACGGGTCCGGCCCGGCGGCGTCTGGGAGTTCTACGGCTCCACCGAGGCCCAGTTCACCGGTGTGCCCGCCCGAGGACTGGCTCGAGCACCCCGGCACCGTCGGCCGGGCCCGCCCGGGCCGCCGCCTCCACATCGTCCCGGTCGCCGACGCCGACTCCGCCGACATCGATGCCGGCGCAGCCGACGCCGCTGCCGGCGCACCGACGCCGGTCGGCACCATCTGGTGCGACATGCCGCGACTTCGCCCGCTTCAGCTACTGGGAGGACCCCGAGGCCACGCGACGCCGCCTGGAACGGGTCGGCCTGCACCGTCGGCGACCTCGGCCGCCTCGATCGCGGACGGCTACCTCTACCTGACCGGCCGGCGCCACGACCTCATCATCAGCGGGGGCGTCAACGTCTACCCCGCCGAGGTCGAGAACGTCCTGGCCGCCGTCGACGGGCATCGCCGAGGTGGCCGTCTTCGGGCTGCCCGACGAGCAGTGGGGCCAGCGGGTCTGCGCCGCCTACGTCGCCGACGGCCGGCCGGTGCGGCCGCCGAGGAGGCCCTGCGGGCCGCCGCCACGGCCCGGCTCGCCCCGTACAAGCGGCCCAAGTCGTACTTCGCCACCGGCGACCTGCCCCACACGGCCACCGGCAAGCTCATGCGGCGGGCCGTCCCCGAGCACCTGGGCCTCGGGCCGACCTGGCGACGGGCCGTCAGCGGGTAAGAACTGCGTCCATGCCTTTCGCCACCATCAACCCCGCCACCGGAAAGACGGAGAAGGAGTTCCCGGCCCACACCCCCGAGGAGGTGGACGCCATCCTCGACCGGGCCGTGGCCGCCTTCGCCGAGTACCGGACGACGACCTACGAGGAGCGGTCCCGCCACCTGCTCACCGCGGCGGAGCTCCTCGAGGGCGAGGTGCCGGACGTCGCCCGCATCCTCACCACCGAGATGGGCAAGACGTTCGCCGCGGCCAAGGCCGAGGTCTCGAAGTGCGCGGTCGGCCTGCGCTGGTTCGCCGAGAACGCCGAGGAGCTGCTGGCCGACGAGCCGATCGCCACCGCGCGCCTCGAAGTCCTACGTGCACTACCAGCCGCTCGGCGCCGTGCTGGCCATCATGCCGTGGAACTTCCCGCTGTGGCAGGTCATCCGCTTCGCCGCGCCGGCGCTGATGGTCGGCAACGTCGGCCTGCTCAAGCACGCGTCGAACGTGCCGCAGACCGCGCTGGCCATCGAGGACCTGTTCCGGCGGGCCGGGCTGCCCGACGGCGTCTTCACCAACCTCTTCGTCGCCGTCGAGCGACGTCGCCGCGCTGATCCACGACCCGCGCATCGCCGCGGTGACCCTGACCGGCAGCGAGCCGGCCGGCATGTCGGTGGCGGCGGCCGCCGGCGACGCCCTGAAGAAGACGCGTGCTCGAGCTCGGCGGCTCGGACCCCTTCATCGTGCTGGCCAGTCGGCCGACCTCGACGACGCCGTGCGCACCGCCGTGACCGCCCGCGTGCAGAACAACGGCCAGTCGTGCATCGCGGCCAAGCGCTTCATCGTCGTCGACGCGGTGGCCGACGAGTTCGAGTCCCGCTTCATCGAGTCGATGGACGCGCTGGTCGTGGGCGACCCCTTCGACCCCGCCACCAACATCGGGCCGATCGTCAGCGAGGCGCAGCGCGACGAGCTGGTGGGCCAGGTGGAGGAGGCGCCGCCGCCAGGGCGCCACCGTCCACGCCGGCGCCAAGCTCCCCGACGGCGACGGCTGGTGGTTCGCCCCGACCGTCCTCTCGGGGATCACGACCGACATGCCGATCGCCCAGGAGGAGATCTTCGGCCCCGTCGCCATGGTGATCCGGGTGCCCGACGTCGACGCCGCCATCGAGGCGGCCAACGCCACGACCTTCGGGCTCGGCTCGAGCGTGTGGGCCGACGACGAGGCCGAGATCGCGCGGTGCATCGAGGGGATCGAGGCCGGGGCCGTGTTCGTCAACGCCATGGTGGCCTCCATGCCCGAGCTGCCCTTCGGCGGCATCAAGCGGTCGGGCTACGGGCGCGAGCTCTCCGAGCTCGGGCTGAAGGAGTTCACCAACGCCAAGACGGTGTACGATCGACTTGACGTCACCTACCTCGACCACGCCGCCACCACGCCGCTGCGGCCCGAGGTGGCCGCCGCCATGGCGGAGGTGCACGCCGCCGGCGCCGCTCGGGAACCCGACCGGCAGCCACCCGCCGGCCCAGCGGGCGCGGCGCCTGCTCGAGGAGGCGCGCGACGAGGTGGCCGCCTTCCTCGGCCGCGACCCCGGCGAGATCGTCTTCACCTCGGGCGGCACCGAGTCGGCCAACCTGGCCGTGCTTGGGGCCGGCCGAGGCGGCCCGGCGGGACGCGGGGCGAGGCGGTGCTCCTCTGCTCGGCCGTGGAGCACCCGGCCGTGCGCGAGTCGGCCCGGGCGGCGGCCACAGGCCGGCCTCGATACCCGCGAGCTGCCCGTCGACGCCGACGGCGTCGTCGACCTCGACGCGCTGGCGCGCACGCTGTCGTCGCGGGTCACGCAGCGTGGCCGTCATGACGGCCAACAACGAGACCGGGGTCGTCCAGCCGCTGCCCGACGCTCGTCGACGCGGTGCGCCGCCGCGCCCCGAACGCCTACGTCTTCACCGACGCCGTCCAGGCCGCGCCGTACCTCGACCTGGCCGAGGCTCACCGCCGGCGCCGACCTGGTGTCGCTCAGCGCGCACAAGGTCGGCGGGCCCGGTCGGCGTCGGCGCGCTGGCCGTCGCCGGCCGCGTCGTGCTCGAGCCCCGCCAGTACGGCGGGGGGCAGGAGCGCGAGCGGCGCAGCGGCACCCAGGACGTGGCGGGCGCGGTCGGGCTGGCCACCGCGCTGCGCCTGGTGGCGGCCGAGCGCGCCGCGGCGGCGCCGCGGGTCGCCGCCCTGCGCGACCGGCTGCGCGACGGGCTGCTGGACGTCGGTGGACGGGGCGCACCGCACGGTGCCGGCGCGGCCGCCGGCGGGGTCGAGGTGCTCCCGGGCCACCTGCACCTGTGCGTGCCGGGCGTCGAGCGGGAGGAGCTGCTGGTGGCCCTCGGCGAGGAGGGCGTGTGCGTCTCGGGCGGGTCGTCCTGCGCCAGCGGGGCGCTCGCAGCCGAGCCACGTCCTCGCCGCCATGGGCGTCGCCCCGGAGCTGGCGGCGGGTGCGCTCCGCTTCACGCTGGGGTATGGCACGACGGATGCCGACATCGACCGCGCCCTCGCCGTCGTGCCCGCCGTGGTCGGCGGCGCTGCGCCGGGGGGCCTGAGTCGCCGGTGGCACACTGGTCCCATGCGGGTGCTCGTGGCCATGTCGGGAGGCGTCGACTCCTCGGTGGCGGCGGCGCTGCTGGTGGAGCAGGGCCATGAGGTGGTCGGGGCCACGCTCAAGCTGTGGGGCGGGCCCGTCCGACTCGGGCTGCTGCTCGGTGGCCGACGTCGAGGACGCCCGCCGGGTGGCCCAGCAGCTCGGCATCACCCACCACGTCTTCAACCTGACCGAGGAGTTCGACCGCAACGTCGTGGCGCCCTACGTCGGGGAGCACGCGCGGGGGCGGACGCCCAACCCCTGTATCGAGTGCAACCGCTCCATGAAGTTCGACCGCCTGCTGCACCGGGCCGACCGCCTCGGCTTCGACCGCCTGGCCACGGGCCACCACGCCCGGTCGGTGACGCGAGCGGCGCCGACGCGCGCTGGCAGCTCCGGCGGGGCGCCGACCCGGCCAAGGACCAGTCCTACGTGCTCTCCATGCTCGGGCAGGACGCGCTGTCCCGCGTGCTCTTCCCGGTGGGCGACATGACCAAGGACGAGGTGCGGGCCCACGCCCGCCGCCTCGGGCTGCGCACCGCGGCCAAGCCGGACAGCCAGGACGTGTGCTTCATCGGCAGCGCGGAGGGCCGCGAGGGGTTCCTGTCCCGGCGGGTGGAGCTGCACCCCGCCGAGGTGGTGGACGGCGAGGGCCGGCCGGCCGGCTCCGTCGAGGCCGTCGAGCTCGTCACGGTGGGCCAGCGGCGCGGCATGGGCCACGGGAGCGACGGCAAGCGGCGCTACGTGACCCACGTCGACGTGGCGGCGCGCCGGGTCACCGTCGGGAGCGCGGCGGAGGCGCTGCGCTCCTCGGTCGCTGCTGGCCGGGCCGTCGCTCACCTGGGTCGACCGGCCGCTCGCCGCCGGGGCGCGGGCCGTGGCGCAGGTCAGCGCGCACGGGCGCCCGGTGCCGTGCACGCGCTGCTGCAGCCGGACGACGCCGGCATGGAGGTCCGCTTCGACGACCCGCAGCGGCCCGTGGCGCCGGGCCAGACGGTGGCGCTCTACGACGCGCTCGACCCCGACGCCGTCGTGGGCGCGGGCATCGCCGCCTGACCGTGGCCGCGCGACCGACGTGGCGCCGTCCCGCAGGAGGCGGCGGCGCGGGCCGCCGAGCTGCGCGCGCTGATCGTCCACAACAACGAGCTGTACCACGTGCTCGACGCGCCCGAGATCCCCGACGCCGAATACGACCTCCTCGTCGTGGAGCTGCGGCAGCTCGAGGCGGACTACCCGGCGCTGGCGACGCCCGACTCGCCGACGCACACCGTGGGCGCCGCCCCCTCGGGCCTGTTCCAGGAGGTCCGCCACCGGGTCCCGATGATGAGCCTCGACAACGCGTTCGACGAGGACGAGCTGCGGGCCTGGGCCGAGCGGCTGCGGCGGCAGGCGCCCGACCTCGACCTCGAGGCGCTCGCGTTCTCCTGCGAGCCCAAGGTCGACGGCGTCGCCATGTCGCTGACCTACGAGCGCGGGAGGTTCGTCCAGGCGGCCACGCGCGGTGACGGCGTGACCGGCGAGGACGTGACGGCGAACATGGCCACGGTGAAGGACGTCCCCAAGGAGCTGGCCAAGGCGGGCGGCCCGTATCCCGACGTGCTCGAGGTGCGCGGCGAGATCTACATGCCCGTCGGCCGAGTTCGAGGCCATGAACAAGCGCCAGGCCGAGCTGGGTGAGCGGCTCTTCGTCAACCCGCGCAACTCCGCCGCCGGCGCGCTGCGCCAGAAGGACCCGGCCATCACGGCGCAGCGGCCGCTGCACTTCTGGGCCTACGCGCTCGGCGTGGTGCGAGGGCGGCACCGGCGCAGCGAGCACATGGCCGGCGGCCACGCAGACGGACACGCTGGCGCAGCTGGCCAAGGCCGGCTTCCCGGTGAGCCCCGACGCCCGCCGCATCGTGGGCATGACGGCGGTGGTGGCTCGCTGCGAGGAGCTGGCCGAGGCTGCGCCACGACCTGCGCCTACGAGATCGACGGCGTCGTCACCAAGGTCGACGAGCTGGCCCTGCACGACGTGTTCGGCGCCACCTCGCGGGCTCCCCGCTGGGCCATCGCCTTCAAGTTCCCGCCCGAGGAGCGCACGACCCGGCTGCTCGACATCATGGTGTCCATCGGGCGCACCGGGCGGGCGACGCCGTTCGCCCGGCTCGAGCCGGTCTTCGTGGGCGGGTCCACCGTCGGCGTGGCCACGCTGCACAACGAGGACCAGGTGGCGGCCAAGGACGTCCGGCCGGGCGACCTCGTCATCGTGCGCAAGGCGGGCGACGTCATCCCCGAGGTCGTCGGACCGGTGCGCGAGGGCCCCGGCGTCCCGAAGCGGCGCAAGCCGAAGTGGAAGTTCCCGACGTCGTGCCCGTCGTGCGGCAAGCCGCTCGTCCGCCTGCCCGGCGAGAGCGACACCTACTGCACCAACATCGACTGCCCGGCGCAGCGGGTGCAGCGGATCTCGCACTACGCGTCGCGCTCGGCCATGGACATCGAGGGGCTGGGCGAGGAGCGCGTGCTCCAGCTCGTCGCGCGCGGGCCTCGTCAACGACGCCGCCGACCTCTACGACCTGACTGCCGGAGCAGCTCGTCGCGCTGGACCGGTTCGGCGCCCTGTCGGCGGCCAACCTGGTGGCGGGCATCGATGCCTCGCGGGCGCAGCCGCTGAGCCGCCTGCTGGTCGCGCTCGGCATCCGCCACGTCGGGCCGACGGGCGCCCGGGCCGTGGCGCGCGCCTTCGGCACGCTCGAGGCCATCGAGGCGGCGCCGGTGGAGGAGCTGGCCGCGGTCGACGGCGTCGGCGGCATCATCGCGGCCAGCCTGGCCGAGTTCCTCTCGGCCGAGACCAACGTGGCCGTCATCGCGCGGCTGCGCCGGGCCGGGGTGTCGATGGCGGAGCCGGGTGGCCGCCGGAACCGACGGGTGGCGGAGCCGGGGCGGCGGCCCTCCCGCAGACGCTGGAGGGCAAGACGGTGGTGGTCACCGGCGCGGTCCCGGACTACACGCGGGAGGGGGCGGAGGAGGCGATCATGGCGCGGGGCGGCAAGTCGCCGGGGAGCGTGTCGAAGAAGACCTTCGTGCTCGTGGTGGGCGAGTCGCCCGGCGCCAGCAAGCTGAAGAAGGCGGAGGAGCTCGGCATCCCGCAGCTCGACGCGGCGTCGTTCCAGTCGTTGCTCGACACGCGGCGAATTGCCCGCGTGAGGCGACCGTTGCTGGTAGGGGGGTGTCCACCGGACTGCGTGCCTGCGGTCGGTAGCCTGAGTGCGCCCCGATGCCCCTGATTTCAGACTCCATCGGCCGGGTCCTTGGGAAGCGGTACCGGCTGGTCTCCGCTCTGGGCACCGGCGCTTCCGCTCACGTCTATCCTGGCCGAGGACGTGTCGCTGCAGCGCCACGTCGCGGTCAAGGTGCTCCAACCCGGGTTGGCCACCGACGAGGCGTTCCTGAAGCGCTTCCGGGCCGAGGCGCGGTCGGTCGCCTCGCTGAACCACCCGCACGTGCTGCGCGTCTTCGACTGGGGCGACGACCCGGACGGGCCGTATCTGGTGCTGGAGTATCTCGGCGGGGGCTCGTTACGTGACTCTGCTGGATCGCGACATCCGGCTGTCGCTCTCGCAGGCGGCCCAGCTGGGGACCGAGGTGGCACAGGGGTTGGCCTACGCGCACCTGCGCGGGTTGGTGCACCGCGACATCAAGCCGGCCAACCTGCTCTTCGACGAGGAGGGCCGGGTGCGGGTGGCCGACTTCGGCGTGGCCCGTGCGCTGGCCGAGGCGGCGTGGACCGAGCCGGCGGGAGCGATGGTGGGGACGGCCCGCTATATCTCGCCCGAGGCGGCGGAGGGCAAGCCGGTCGACGGCCGGGCCGACGTCTACTCGCTGGCGCTGGTGCTCTACGAGGCCGTGACGGGGGTCGTGCCCTTCGTGACCGACACGACGATGGGGACGCTGGCGGCCCGCATCGGCCAGCCGCTGCCGCACCACGACCTGCTGGGCCCGCTTGACGACGTGCTGGCCCGGGCCGCCGCGCCCGACGTGGCGGCCCGCCTGGACGCGGCGGGGCTGGCGGCCCGGCTGGGTGCGCTGGCCGCCGCGTTGCCGACGCCCTCGCCGCTGCCGCTTGATCACGCCCAAGCTCGAGGACTCCGCCCCGATCAACGGCGTTCCGGGCGCCCGGGGTGTCGGAGCTGACGGACTCGGGTGTCGTGGCGGTGGCGGCCGGCGTGGGCGCCGCGGCGGCGGCCCGTGGGCGACGGACTCGACGGCGATCGCTGCCGGCGCTGCGCGCGGCCGCACGCCGATCGGGACGAAGGCGGGGCCGGGGGAGATCTTCGACGCCGAGCCCGGATGCGGACGTGCCGTCGAAGCCGGTCGCGTCGGACCGTGGCCGTGAGCGGATCCTGAGCACCGGGGGCCCGCTCGGAGCCGTTCCAGCGCCCAGAAGAGCCGGAAGTACGTGGTGGATCGTGGGGGCGGTCGCCGCGGCCGTGATCCTCGCCGCCGGGCTGGTGACCGCCTTCGAGACGAAGGTGTTCACGCCGTCGCACCCGACGCCGGCGTGGTCAATCTGACCGTTGGCGCAGGCCCGGACGGCGGTGGACAAGGTCCATATGACCTGAAGGAGGGCGCGCCGGTGACGTCGATCACCGTGGGCGCCGGCGACGTGGTCTCGCAGAGCCCGAAGCCGGGGGTGTCGCAGAAGGAGGGCTCGACGGTCACCGTGGTGCTCTCTTCCGGGAAGCCCGACGTCACCGTGCCGTCGTTGTCCGGTATGACCTGCGCGCAGGCCGCGACGGCCCTGCAATCGGCGCACTTCCAAGTCCGTCTGCGCGCCGCGGGACCTACAGCAACACCGTGCCGGCGCAGGTGCTGGTGCTGTGGTCGATCGGCTCGACGCAGAACCCGACGAAGGCGCCCTACGGGGCCACCATCACGCTCGTCCCCTCGCTGGGCCACGCGCCGGCGACCGGTGCCGAGCATCCCGACCAGCTACACGTTCGCCCAGGCCCAGGCCGCGTTGCAGGCGGTCGGCCTGACGGCGACGCAGAACAACGAGTCCAACGCGACGGTGCCGTCGGGGCAGGTGATCTCGACCTCGCCCGCCAGCGGCGCGTCGGCGCCCTACGGCTCGGCGGTGACGGTCAACGTCTCGACCGGGCCGCCGACGACGACGGTCCCCAACGTCATCGGCGACACGGTGAGCGCAGGCCACCACCGCGCTGCGAGCAGGCACGGGCTGAGCGTCTCGGGCGTGTCGGGCAGCCCCAACAACAACGTCAGTCGGCACCCAGCCCTCGGTCGGCTCGACGGTGCACGACCGGCTCATCCGTCCAGCTCTTCACCCACTAGCCGCCGCCGTGGCGCTCCCGTTCGACCCCCGACTGCGACCTCTGCGAGGCGGCGCGCCTGTCGGAGTGGCACCACGAGGACGACGTGTGCTGGGTGGCCGACTGCGAGGTGTGCGGCGTGCCGATGGTGGTGTGGAAGCACCACGGTCCGACGCCGCCCGAGAGCGACGTCGAGCACATGGTGGCCCAGCTGACCCGTGGTGGCCGATGCCCGCTTCGGCGAGGGCGAATGGGCGGTCGACCGGGTGATGCGGCAGATCCCGAACCACTTCCACGCCCACGGGCGCGACCCGAACTGGTGGTTCCGCCTGCGCGGCCTGCGCTGACGACGAGCCGTCGTCGCCCGACGACGCCGTGCGCGCCCGTCCGAGGCGCCGCCGCGGCGGGAGGCGTCCGGAGTCGGGCACCTAGGGTGTCCCGGGTGGAGGAACCCGGGAGACGAGCAGGCCGACGTCCTGCTCGACCCCGAATTTCGACCCCGGCGGCGGCGCCATGGGGACGATGGGGGCGGACGGATCCGTCGAGACGAACTGGTTCGTCCTGCTGCACCGGCGGGTCACGGACCGGGCCGTCCGCAGTCCCCGCTACCAGTGGTGGGCCCTGGTCGCGCTGCTGGCCGGGCTGCTCTCCCTCAACATCACCTTCACCGTCTTCGTGGTCGCCCTGCCCACGGTCAAGGCGGACTTCAACACGAACTTCTCCGTTCTCGCCTGGGCCTCGACGGGTCCGCTGCTGGCCTTCGGGGTGGCGGCGCCCTTCTTCGGCAAGGCCGGGGACCTCTTCGGCCACCGCCGGCTGTACCAGTTCGGCCTGCTCGGGGCCATGGTCAGCGCGATCCTCACGGCGACCGCGCCCGACGTCGGGATGCTGCTGTTCGCCCGTGCCCTCGACGGCGTGCAGGGCGCCGCCACCGGCACGGCGTCGATGGCGATCATCCTCGAGCTGTTCTCGCGCCAGGACCGCGTCAAGGCGCTGGGGTGGTGGTCGCTGGTGGGCGCCGGCGGGCCGGTGCTCGGCGTGACGCTGGGCTCGCCGGTGATCCAGTTCTTCGGCTGGCGGACGCTGTTCTGGGGGCAGCTGGTGCTGCTGGTCATCGCCTCGGTGGTCGTCGCGCTTCTGCTGCCGTCGGACCGGAGGGCACGCCGGCGCGACGACGTGGCGTGCCGAGACGTTGGCCGGCCGGCGGCGCGGCGCCGTCGCCGGCTGCGGCGCTCGGGCGTCTGGGACGGCATGGACTGGGTGGGGATCTGGAGCCTGGCCGGGTCGGTCACCGCCGCCATGCTGGTGCTGAGCATCGGCCCCATCGTCGGCTGGACCTCGCCGGCAACGATCACGTGCGGGGTCGCTGGCGGTCGTGCTGGCGGTGCGTGTTCGTCCGGCAGCAGACGACGTTCGCCACGCCGCTCGTGCCCACGACGTACTGGCGCCGCCGGAACTTCATGTTCCCCATGGGGACGAAGGCGTTCTCGAGCTTCGCCTACTTCGGTGGCTTCTTCCTGTTCCCGCTGCTGATGGAGCAGGTCTACGGCTACAGCGTGTCCCAGGTCGGGTTCATCTCGGTGGCCCGGCCGCTCCTCTTCGCCATCAGCGCGCCGATCGCGGGCTATATGACGGTGCGGACGGGGGAGCGGACGGCGACGCTCTTCGGCGCCGGCTCCCTGCTTCCTCTCCATGATCCTGTTCGCCACGCTCAGCCCGTCGGCGGGGCTGGTGATCATTCTGGTGGCGCTGGCCCTCTCGGGCCTCGGCATGGGCGTCTCCAATGCCGGCGACCTCGGCGACCATGTCCAACGAGCTGGCGGCGTCGGAGTACGGCGTCATGAGCGCGGCGCAGCTGCTGGCCACCCAGGTCGGGGAGGTGGCG
Organism: uncultured Acidimicrobiaceae bacterium; assembly: GCA_963807775.1. Lineage (GTDB taxonomy): Bacteria > Actinomycetota > Acidimicrobiia > Acidimicrobiales > RAAP-2 > Bog-473. The sequence goes on from CAWECY010000004.1 coordinate 635,356, forward strand.
GGCATTCAGGCGGTGCTGACCATTCAGGAGTCGATCGCCCGGCGCTCGGGCCTCGAGCAACGTGCACCACAGCACGGCGCTGCTCCACAGCTTCAGCGTCCCGTTCTGGGTGGGCGCCGGCGTGGCCGCGCTGGCGGTGGTCTGCGCGCTGTTCATCCGGCCGCTGCCCCGCGACACGCGCGGGCGACGCCGCTGAGCGGCTGTCCCGCCGGACGCGTGGCTGGACCGCTCGGGCCGGTTACTCGGTGATGTCGCGCAACCGGGCGGCCATCTCGGCGGCGTTGGGGTCGGCCGCCGCCGGCGCCGCCTGCAGGGCCATCAGCTTGGCCATGTCGCCCTCGACGCGCACCTTGCCGGCCATGAAGGCCTGCATGCCGGCCTGGGGGTTGCCCTCAATGAGGATTGCCTTGGCGGTGTCGTAGTCCACGGTGACCTTGAGGTCCTGCGTCTCGAGGTGCCCGGTGTCGAGGACGAGCTCGCCGCTCGAGGTGTCCATGTGGGCGAGGATGTCCTCGTCGGAGAAGGGGACGGCGGTCACCACCAGGTTCATACGGACGACGTGGGGGACGGGGGCGGTCTTGCCCTCGTACTCGGCACGGATCTTGCGGGCCTCGTCCAGCCACTCGTCACTCAGGAACGGGTACGACGGCATTGCGGTGCTCCTTCGTCTTCTTCGGTCTCGGTCGCGTGCGTGAGGACCTCGGTCGCCCCGCCCCGGAGCCATCTGGCCGCCGGAACCCTACTCGCCTCGCCGGTAGGCTGCCCCTCTGTGTCGCTTCCATTATCCCCGGTGCCGAGCCGTATTCCACGACGGGCGACACCCGCGGGGCGCTGGTCCTGCACGGCTTCACCGGCAACCCGCAGTCGATGCGCGGCCTGGCGCTGGCGCTGGCCGACGCCGGGTTCACCGTCGAGATGCCGCTGCTGCCGGGCCACGGCACCGAGCATAGAGGACATGCTCGATACACGGTGGGAGGACTGGTCCGCCGCGGCCGAAGCGGCCTACACCGAGCTGGCGGCGCGCAGCGACGGCGTCGTGGTCGTCGGGCTCTCCATGGGCGGCACGCTGAGCGTCTGGCTGGCCGAGCATCATCCCGAGATCGCCGCGCATCGCCGTCGTCAACCCGCTCCTCGCGCCGCCCGACGCCGACACGATCGGCTTCATTCAGGCCATGATCGACGGCGGCGACGAGGTGGCGCCCGGCATCGGGTCCGACATCGCAATGGAGGGTGCGGTCGAAGCCGCCTATCCCGGGCTCCCGCTGCGGGCGACGCTCTCGCTGTTCGCCGCCGCGGCCGAGGTGGAGGCGGAGCTCGAGTCGGTGACCTGCCCCGTCCTCGTCTTCACCAGCGTGCAGGACCACGTCGTCGACCCCGTATCGAGCGAGAAGCTGGTGGCCCGGGCCAAGGGGCCGGTGGAGCAGGTGATGCTGGAGCGCAGCTTCCACGTGGCCACGCTGGACTGGGACAAGGACGAGATCGAGGCGCGGACGGTTGCGTTCGTCACCGGCGTGCTCCCGCCGCCCTCGTGACCGACCCCACCGATCGCACCGATCGCACCGATCGTGCCGAGCTGAGCCGCGAGGACGTCATACATGTGGCCCGCCTCGCCCGGCTCGACCTGAGCGACGACGAGGTCGAGCTCTTCACCGCGCAGCTGCGGACCGTGCTCGACCACGCGGCCGACGTGGCGTCGCTCGACCTGTCCCACCTCGAGCCGTCGTCGCACCCGATCGCGCTGCGGAACGTGCTGCGGGCCGACGAGCCCCGACCGAGCCTGGACCGCGACGAGGTGCTGGCCGCCGCGCCGGCGGTGGAGGACCACCGCTTCCGCGTGCCGCGCATCGGCGGGCGAGGCGCCGTGAGCACGCGCGCCGTGACCCTGGCGGCCGAGGTCCGCTCCGGCGAGCGCTCGGCCCGTGCGGTGCGTCGACGCAGGCGCTGGCCGCGGTGGACGCCGGCGACGGCGAGTACCACGCGTTCCTCGCGTCTCTGGCCGACGAGGCGCGGCGCCGAGGCCGACGCGGTCGACGCCGCGGTCGCCGCCGGACGGGACCCGGGCCCGCTGGCCGGCGTGCCGGTGGCGCTGAAGGACAATCTGTGCACACGGGGCGCCCTCACGACCTGCGGCTCGAAGATCCTGGAGGACTGGCGCCCGCCGTACGACGCCACCGTGGTGGAGGCGCTCCGCCGGGCCGGGGCGATCGGCCTGGGCAAGACGAACATGGACGAGTTCGCCATGGGCAGCTCGACGGAGAACTCGGCCTTCGGGCCGACGCGCAATCCGCGCGACACCAGCAAGGTTCCCGGTGGCAGCAGCGGTGGTTCGGCCGCAGCGGTGGCGGCTGGGTTCACTCCCCTCGGACTCGGCTCGGACACCGGCGGGTCCATCCGCCAGCCCGCCGCCTTGTGCGGGGTGGTCGGGATGAAACCCACCTACGGTCGCGTGTCCCGGTACGGGTTGGTGGCCTTCGCCAGTTCGCTCGATCAGATCGGCCCGTTTGCGACGACCGTCGAGGACGCCGCGCTGTTGTTCGACGTCCTGGCGGGGCACGACCCGCTCGACAGCACGTCGTTGCCGTCGGTGCCCGAGCCGACGCTGGCGACGGTGCACGACGGGGTGGAGGGCATCCGGGTCGGGCTGTGCCGCGACCTCGTCGACGGCTGCGCGCCCGACGTGGTGGCCCGGGTGCAGGAGGCGGCCGATGCGCTGGCCGGCGCCGGCGCCAAGGTGGAGGAGATGTCGGTGCCCGAGTTCGGGTACGGGCTGTCGGCCTACTACCTGATTGCGCCGGCCGAGGCCTCGTCCAACCTCGCCCGCTACGACGGGGTGCGCTACGGGCTGCGCGTCGACGTCGACGGGGAGGACGTGGCGGCGATGAACACGGCGACCCGCACGGCGGGGTTCGGGGCGGAGGTCAAGCGGCGGATCATGCTGGGGACGTACGCGTTGTCGGCCGGCTACTACGACGCCTACTACGCGCAGGCGCAGCGGGTGCGGACGCTGGTGATGCAGGCGTTCGACCGGGCCTATGAGTCGTTCGACGTCCTGCTGGGTGCGACGGCGCCGACGACGGCGTTCGACCTGGGCGCCAAGGTGGACGACCCGATGGCGATGTACATGAACGACGTCTGCACCATTCCCTCGAACCTGTCGGGGCACCCCGCCGTCTCGGTGCCCTTCGGCACGGGTGCGGACGGGCTGCCGGTGGGCGTGCAGGTGCTGGCGCCCGCGCTGCAGGAGGCGCTGCTGTTCCGCGTGGCCCGGGTCGTGGAGGCGCACGCACCGACGCGGCGCGGACGGGGCGGCGTCGCATGAGCGTCGACTGGGAGATGGTCATCGGGCTCGAGGTGCACTGCGAGCTGCAGACCGCGACGAAGCTGTTCTGCGGGTGCCGCAACGCGTTCGGTGACGAGCCGAACGTGAACATCTGCCCCACCTGCCTGGGGCTGCCGGGCTCGTTGCCGGTCATCAACGAGCAGGCGGTCGAGTTCGCCATGCGCATCGGCGCGGCCCTGCACTGCGAGATCCGCCCGTCGGAGTTCGCCCGGAAGAACTACTTCTACCCGGACCAGGCCAAGGACTATCAGATCAGCCAATACGACCTCCCGCTGAACGCCGACGGGTGGCTCGAGCTCCCCGACGGGTTCCGGGTGGGCGTGACGCGGGCCCACATGGAGGAGGACACCGGCAAGCTCACGCACATCGGGGCGAGCGGTCGTATCAATGCGGCCCTGCACGCGCTGGTCGACTACAACCGCTCCGGGCGTCCCGCTGGTCGAGATCGTGAGCGAGCCCGACATCCGCACGGTCGCCCAGGCGCGGGCCTACGCCAGCGAGCTGCGGGGGATCCTCGTGGCGACCGGCGCCTCCGACGGGCGCATGGAGGAGGGGTCGATGCGGGTGGACGCCAACGTCTCGGTCCGCCCCGTCGGCACCGAGGCCTTCGGCACCCGCTGCGAGATCAAGAACCTGAACTCACTGCGCTCGCTCGGTCGGGCGATCGAGTACGAGGCGGCGCGCCAGATCGCCCTCCTCGAGTCCGGTGGCACCGTGGCCCAGGAGACCCGGCACTGGGACGAGTCGGCCGGGCGCACCGATTCGATGCGCTCCAAGGAGGAGGCCAACGACTACCGCTACTTCCCCGAGCCCGACCTGGTGCCGCTGGCGCCCGACGCGGCGTGGCAGGAGCAGGTGCGGGCCGGCCTGGGCGCCGATGCCGGCGGACCGCCGGGCGCGTCCTGGCGTCCGCGCTCGGTGGGTGCGCCGACCGACGCCGAGACGGACCAGATCCACGCGGTCGTCGACCTGGGCCTCGACGGGTTGGTGACGGCGGCCGCCGAGGCCGGCGTGCCCGTCGACGCTGGCCCTGGCCCGTGCCGCCAACGAGGTCGCCGCGCAGAGCGAGGCCGGGCTGCAGCCTGGACCCGAACGTCGTTCGCCGCCGCTGCTGGCCATGGAGTCGGGCGGCCAGCTCTCGGCGACCCAGTCCAAGGCGGTGCTGGGCGCGCTGCTCGAGCGCGGCGGGGGAGACCCGGCCGCCATCGCCAAGGAGATGGGCTTCGAGGCACTCGGGTCCGACACCCTCGGCGCGGTGCTCGACGAGGTGATCGCCGCCCACCCCGACGAGTGGGCGCGCTTCGTCGAGGGCGACGACAAGTTGATGGGGTTCTTCACCGGCGCGGTCATGAAGGCCACGTCGGGCAAGGCGAACGGCAAGGAAGTGGCGGCGGAGCTGCGCACGCCGCCGCGGCTGACCAGCTGAGTCGCGACCGCCGGACAGTCCCGGACCTGCGCCGGCCGTCGACCCTGGTCCACAGCGGCGAAGGGCGCGACGTCATGACCCGGCCCCTCGGGCCGACGAAGGTGAGCTCCTCATTGGCGTTGCCCGACATGGTCCATCCCTCGCTGTGCACCAGATGATGGTGATGCAGGCAGACGGAGCGCGAGATTGTCGAGGTCGGTCGGCCCGCCGGGTTTCCACGGGACAACGTGATGGACGTTGGCGAAGGTCACGTTGGTGCAGCCCGGGAAGCGGCAATGGCGGTCCCGGCGCATGACCTCTCGGCGCTGGGCCTCGGTCGGGTCATCGCCGGGCCCGGCCCTCGTACATGGTGTGCCCGACGTCGTCGTCGACCGCGATGGCGATGGTGGCGTCACAGGCGATCCGCGCACCGTCTCGCGTCGATCAGGCCGACTCGCTCGAGCTCACCGGCGAGCGCCGTGCTCTCGCCTGACTCGTCGACAAGAGCGGCCAGCGGGACGTGGACCACCACGAAGTACGGGCTGGCCGTCGTCGGCTCGGTGCCTGCAGCCGACAGAACGGATCAGCTCCAAGAAGCCGTCGCAGAGGCGCTGGTCCCACGGCGTCTCGCCGTCGGAGGGGACCTCTGCGGGCCCGGGCCTCGAGGCAGGTCTTGGCCTCGGCATAGGACTCGGCTGGCAGCTGGGCCGTCAGGTGCGGAACTGGTCGTTGAAGCGCAGGAAGCGACGATCGTGACTCGGACCGAGACGGCGACGGCGGCCGCGCCCGGTGCAGCTGCGCGCTCGTGCGGGCGACCTCGGCCAGTTCGGCGGACCGAGCACGCCCTGGCCTGGTCGCGCCAGCTCGGCGGTCGGTCTCGGGTGTGGCCACGTCGGCCACCGCCCGCACCTTGTCCAAGGACAGGTCACCGGCGTACAGAGCGACCCGACCAGGTGCGGGATGTCCCAGGCCTTCTCGCCGAGATGCGCCAGCCCCCGGGCGGTGGCCGTCGAGACGCCGAAGCGCTCCACGGCCCACGCTTCGATCGAGGTCGCACCCTCGTCTCGATAGGCCTGGCGCCGGTCGACCTCGCCCAGCGCGACGACGATCTGCGCCTTCGTGGCCGCCTTCATCGCCGGAAGGCTCCGTCGAGGCAGGCCCGGCGCTCCTCGTTCGACATGGCGGCCACCGCAGATGATCAGTGCGGGACCCACAGATGCCTGCGTCCAGGAGAGTGTCGGACATCGGAGCGAGAACGGTCCCCGCCGACGGGGGAGAGCCCGCGCGATCCCGATTTAGTCGATCGGGCCCACCATGTAGCGGTCCAAGGTGGGCCCGGCCCAGCGGGCGATCTCCTCGGGGGTGGCCGTCGAGATCGGCGGCACCCGGAGGATGTAGCGGATGAAGGCGAGTCCCATCAGCTGTGATGAGACGAGCGCACGTCGCTGGCGGGTCAGGTCTTCGCTCTCGCCCTCGTTGACCGGGCTCTTCTCCCAGATCCGTTCCGCGACGAACTCGCGCATCGCGTCGGCCACGTTGGCCGACGCCGCCATCCCCGCGACGCAGGAGGCGAACGAGGAGCCCGTTCCTTCGGCGTGGTCCCACATGGTGAGGAAGCCCGCGATGACCATCGCCCCGGGGCTCGAGGCCAGGTCCGACTCCGACCAGGCGGCTTGCTCGTGGACCGGGACCGAGCGGGGGTCGAAGGGCAGGGCCATGGCGGCCACGAAGAGGGCGGCCTTCCCGTCGAAGTAGTGGTGGACGAGGGCCGGGTCGACCTCGGCCTCCCGGGCCACCGCCCGCAGGCTCGCCCCGTCGTAGCCCTTGGCGGCGAAGACGCGCTTGGCCGCCTCGACGATCTCACCCTTGGTGTCGGCGTTGCCCGGCCGGCGGCCGGCCGCGGCCGCGGCACTCATATGAGGTCCCGATCGCCCTGAAAATAGGGGTATTCACCATTGGGGAATTCTGTGGTACAACTCACCAGTGATGAATCTTACGGCGGAATCGGCCGTGACCGACGGGGCACCAGCATGGCGGAGCCGAGCCGCCGGGCCGACGGTGACGATGCTCGGGACGCGCTCGGCCGGCGCCTGTTACGACCGCCGCCGGACGGTGCTGGTCGTGTGGATCCTCGCCATCATCGGCGTCACGGTCGTCGCCCAGATGGTGGGCACCCACTTCGAGAACAAGTTCACGGCGGGGAACACCCCGTCGCAGCAGGCGACCGAACATCTTGCAGGCGACGTTCCCGTCGAAGTCGGGCGACACCGCCGACGTCGTCTTCCACACGACCGCGCCCATCACGAGCTCCGCCAACGAGGCGGCGATCAACAAGGTGGTCGCCAGCGTCGAGCCGCTGCCCTACGTCCAGAGCGTGACCAGCCCGTTCTCGGCCGCCGGTGCCCACCAGATCGCCCAGCCGAGCAAGGGCAACATCGCCTTCGCCCAGGTCCAGTTCACCACCGACACGGCCGACATCCCCGTCCCCGCCATCAAGGAGGTCATAACGACGGCGCAGGCCGCCGCGCACCAGGGCTTCCAGGTCGAGCTCGGCGGCAGCCCCGATCAGCGCCGCCGCCACCGCCGCCCCCGGGCCGAGCGAGGGCATCGGCATCACCGCCGCCATCCTCATAATGCTGCTCGCCTTCGGATCCGTGGTGGCCATGGGCCTGCCCGTCATCACCGCGCTGGCGGGGCTCGGCATCGGCATCGCCCTGCTCGAGCTGCTCACGCACGTCCTGACCGTCCCGAACTTCTCGCCCGAGATGGCGGCCATGATCGGCATCGGCGTGGGCATCGACTACGCGCTCTTCATCGTCACTCGATACAGGCAGGGCATCTTCGAGGGCCGTGACCCCCGCAACGCCGTCGTGACCTCCCTCATGACCTCGGGCCGGTCGGTCCTCTTCGCCGGGAGCACCGTGGTGATCTCGCTCTTCGGGCTCTTCCTCATAGGCCAGGCGTACATGATCGGGCTGGCGACGGCGTGCATCGCCGCCGTCCTCATGGTGCTCGATCGCCGCCCTCACGCTGCTGCCGGCCATGCTGGGCTTCGCCGGCAACGCCATCGACAAGTGGCACGTGCCGCGCCTGCTCCAGACCGGCGGGCCGCCGCCGCCCGACGGGTTCTGGTACCGCTGGAGCCGCTTCGTGCAGCGGCGGGCCTGGGTCACCGGCACCGTGGCCGTGCTCGTCCTCGTCGCCCTGGCGCTGCCCGCTGTTCAGCATGCGCCTCGCCTTCACCGACGCCGGCAACGACCCCGCCAACCTCACCACCCGGCAGGCCTACGACCTCCTGGCGCAGGGGTTCGGCCCCGGCTTCAACGGCCCCCTGATCATCGCCGCCGCCATGCACGGCCCCGCCGGCGAGGCGACGGCCGACGTCGCCACCGTCGACCACCTCCAGCAGGCGATCACCGCGTCGGCGCACCACGACGGCATCGCCTTCGTCACCCCGCCGGAATTCAACAAGGCCGACACCGGGGCGGTCATCATCGTCTACCCGACGACGTCACCGCAGTCGTCCCAGACCGAGGCGCTGGTGCAGACGCTCAGGAACGAGGTCATACCGCCGGTCGTCAAGGGCACCGCGGTCGACGCCCAGGTCGGCGGGCAGACGGCGGCCAGCATCGACGCCGCCAACTTCCTCGGCCACCGCCTCTTCCTCGTGATCGGCGCCGTCCTGATCCTCTCGTTCCTGCTCCTCATGGTCGTGTTCCGGTCGCTGGTCCTCCCGCTCAAGGCGGTCATAATGAACCTGTTCAGCGTGGGCGCCGCCTACGGCGTCATGGTGGCGGTGTTCCAGTGGGGCTGGGCGGGGCGCATCATCGGCATCGGCGAGACGGGACCGATCGACCCCTGGATCCCCGTGGCGCTCTTCGTGGTCCTCTTCGGCCTCTCCATGGATTATGAGGTCTTCCTGCTGTCGCGCATCCGGGAGGAATGGCTGCGCACGCACGACAACTCGCTGGCCGTGGCGGACGGCCTCGCCGTGACGGGCCGGATCATCACGGCCGCCGCCGCCATCATGTTCTGCGTCTTCGCGTCCTTCGTCATAAAGGACCCGCTGCACATCCTCAAGGTCTTCGGGCTCGGGCTGGCCACGGCCGTCCTGGTCGACGCGACGATCGTGCGCATGATGCTGGTCCCGTCGATCATGGAGATCCTGGGCCCGGTCAACTGGTGGATGCCGGCGTGGATGGACCGCTCGATCCCGACCATCGGCGTCGAGGTCACGCCCGGCGCCATCCCGACGCCGGCGCCCGGCCCCGTGCCGCAACCGCAGCCGCAGCCGCAGCCCGCCTGACGGCGGCCACCCCGCCGTACCGCCGCCCATCGGCCACCGGGCGACCTCATATGCTGTTCGCCCATATGAGGTCGGACGAAACACGGACGCTCGTGTCCCTCAACCCCGGGCGCGACGTGCAGCGGGTCGGCACCGCGCACTTCCTGGGTGAGGACGTCGAGAAGATCCACGATCCGGTCTGGGCCGTCATCGGCAACCTGGGCGACAGCCAGTGCTATCTCGGCGTCACCGCCAAGGTGCAGGCGGTGCAGGCGGCGCTCCACCGCCGCATCGACGAGGACAAGCTCGGGCTCCGGCTGATCGCGCCGGCCTTCACCCTCGGGGTGTCGGACGGGCAGCTCAACGGGACGCCGCAGATGCGGTTCTCCCTCATAGGAAGAGAACTGGTCCACGACGTCGCCGACGTGCACCTGGCCGCCAACGGCGTCGCCGGCCTCATCGCCGTCGTCGCGTGCGACAAGCCCCCCGTCGGGACGCTCGCCGCCATCCTCGAGAACGACACGCCGGCGGTGATCCTCTCCGACGGCTCCATCCACCCCGGCATCGACCCCGAGACGGGCCAGCCCATCGACCTCGTGTCCGCCTTCCAGATGGCCGACCAGCCCGAAGACGTCCGCACGCGATACGCGCTGCACGCCTGCCCCGGGCCAGGGCAGCTGCGGCGGCATGTTCACCTACAACACCATGCAGACGTTCATCGCGGTGCTCGGCCTCGAGCCACTGCATATGGTGTCGCCGGCGTCGGACGACCCCCGCCGCCTCGCCGACTTCCCCGACGAAATGGTCGACTGCCTCCTCACCATGACCGAGCAAGGGCATCCGGCCGAGCGACATCGTGACCCCGGCCTCGCTGCGCAACGCCGTGACGGTCGCCATCGCCATGGGGGGCTCCACCAACGTCGTGCTGCACAGCGTCGAGATCGCCCGCGCCGCCGGCATCGACTTCTGGGCCGAGGCGATGAGCCAGCAGGAGTTCAACGCGCTGGCCCGCCGGCTGCCCGTCCTCGTCAATATGCGGCCCTTCGGCGAGTACTCCATGGTCGACGTGGACGCCAGCGGCGGGCTCCAGGTGATCGTCAAGGAACTGTTGGACGCCGGCTTCCTCGACGGCAGCGCGATGACCTGCACGGGCGAGACCCTGGCCGCACAGGTCGCACGGCTCGGCCCCGCCGCCGCCCGACCACGAGGTCATCTACAGCGTCGAGAAGCCGTTCAAGGACACCGGCGGGCTGCGCCTGCTGCGGGGCAACCTGGCGCCCGAGGGCGGCGCCATCCTGAAGGTGGCCGGCGTCGAGGGCGGGGTCACCGACGGGGTGTTCACCGGACGGGCCCGCGTCTTCAACGGCGAGCGCGATCTCATCGACGCGCTCGACCATCACCCGGACACGTTCGAGGACAACGACATGGTCGTGATCCGCTACGCCGGCCCCCGGGGCGCCCCGGGCATGCCCGAGCTGCTCGACCCCACCTCCCGCATCACGGCGCTGTGCCGCCAGCGCGACATCACCATCGCCCTGATGACCGACGCCCGCTTCTCGGGCGGGTCCGTCGGGCTGGTCATCGGCCACGTGGCGCCCGAGGCGTTCCTCGGGGGGCCGATCGCCCTGGTGGAGGACGGGGACACCATTGTGATCGACGTCAACACGGACCGGATCGACTGCCCGCAGCTGGCCGACCCCGCCGAGGCGGAGCGACGGGCCACCGCCTGGCGGGCGGCGGCGCGAGGCCAACGGCGGCGTCCACCCGGACGTGACGCCGGTGAAGGACCGGGTCCTGACCCGCATGCGGGCGACGGCGCTCCCGGCCCTCCTCGGCGGAGGCATGGCGACGCCGGCTCAGGGCTGATCGCGATGCCAGAGAGCACGAACGTCGACGACCTGTTGGCGAGTCAGATCGACTACTACCGCGCCCATGCGCCGAGATACGACGACTGGTGGTCCGGCACGGGCAAGCATGACCACGGCGATCGCTACCGGCGGAGTTGGGAGTCGGAGAAAGCCAAGCTGAGCGCTGCGCTCCTCGCCCGCGCGCCCCTGGGCGACGTTCTCGAATTCGCCGGCGGGACAGGGAGGTGGACGGCCGAGCTGGTGCCGCTCGCCGACTCCGTCACGGTCGTCGACGCAGCGCCCGAACCGGTGGCGATCGCGCAGGGCAAAATCGGGAGCGACAAGGTCACGTGGGTGATCGACGACATCTTCGAACACCGGCCCGTCCGCCGCTACGACGCCGTCTTCTTCTCCTTCTGGTTGAGCCACGTGCCATCCGCCCGCTTCGAGCAGTTCTGGGCCCTCGTCGACGACTGCCTGAAGCCGGCGGGCCAGGTCATCTTCATGGACAACGCGCATCCGTCTCTGGCCAAGGACGTCCCGGAGCTGGCCGCACTGCGAGGGGTGTCGACGGACATGTTGCTGGCGGGTGTCGACAGCCGCACCGATCTGGAGAGCGGCGTGGCCACTCGGCTGGCGGCGGACGGCGCCACCTATGACCTGATCAAGATCTGGCGAACGGGCGAAGAGCTGCAGGCGCAGCTGGCTGCGCTCGGCTGGGATGTCGAGGTGGTCACGACCGAGTGGGCCTTCATCTTCGGCCACGGCCGGAAGCGCTCCGGGTAGTCCGGATCGGTCTGGATCGGTCTGGGTCGCCGATCCTCCCCGCCGGAATCGGTCCGGCGGGGCAAGGGGGGCTTGTCCAAAAGGGCCGGGCATGGCACAATGTGCGCTTCATGCAGGCACGCAGCTTCCGTCCCGAGATTCTGGTACTCGTAACGTAGGCACGCGCCCACAATCGGAACGCGTGCCTTACGACCTCCCAACCGGGGGGTCTTTTCAATTTCCGGACGGAATCAGCCACACCGCCACCGCCACCGCCACACCGCAACCGCCACACCGCACAGCACCAGACACAGCAGCCCAGAACAGGGGAGTCATATGAAGATGACAGGGGCCCAGGCCCTCATAAAGAGCCTCGAGATGCAGGGGGTCGACGTCATGTTCGGCCTGCCCGGCGGCGCCATCCTGCCCGTCTACGACCCGATCATCGACTCCTCCATCCGCCACATCCTGGTGCGCCACGAGCAGGGCGCAGGTCATATGGCCGAGGGCTACGCCATGGTGACGGGAAAGCCCGGCGTGGCCATGGTGACCAGCGGGCCCGGCGCCACCAACATCGTGACGCCGCTCGCCAACGCCTACATGGACTCGACGCCGCTGATCGTCGTGTCGGGCCAGGTGGCGACCGGCTCCATCGGCACCGACGCCTTCCAGGAGTGCGACATCACCGGCGTCACCATGGGCATCACCAAGCACAACTGGCTCATCAAGGACGTCAACGACATCCCGAGGGTGGTGGCCGCCGCGTTCCACGTCGCCACGACGGGGCGGCCGGGGCCGGTGCTGATCGACCTGCCCAAGGACATCTCGAACGCCCCCATGGAGTGGTACTGGCCGTCGTCCGTCGACGAGCTCGACCTGCCGGGCTACCACCCGGTGACGTTCGGCGATCCCGTGCTCATCGGGCAGGCCGTCGAGCTGATCTCCCAGGCCCGTCGCCCCGTGCTCTACGTGGGCGGCGGGGTCCTGAAGGCCCGGGCCGCCGAGGCGCTGCGGGTGCTGGCCGACCGCACCGGGATCCCGGTCGTCACGACCCTGATGGCCCGGGGCGCCTTCCCCGACTCGCACCCCCAGGCGCTCGGCATGCCCGGCATGCACGGCCACTACACCGCCGTCACCGCCATGCAGAAGAGCGACCTCCTGGTCAGCCTCGGCGCACGATTCGACGACCGGGTCACCGGCAAGATCAGCGCCTTCGCTCCCGACGCCAAGGTGATCCACGTCGACATCGATCCCGCCGAGCTGGGCAAGGTGCGCATCCCCGACGTGGGCATCGCCGGCGACTGCCGCCAGGTCATAGAGGAGATGCTGCTGGCCATGGACGCCCAGGGCGACGACACGCACCCGCTGGTGCAGGACCTGGCGCCGTGGTGGAAGCAGATCAACGAGTGGCGGGAGCGCTTCCCGCTGTACTACGAGGACGTCGAGGGCGGGGCGATCAAGCCGCAGAACGTGGTCGAGCAGCTGCGTGATGCGTCGTCGGAGGACACGATCGTCGTCGCCGGCGTGGGCCAGCACCAAATGTGGGCCTCGCAGTACTGGAAGTTCGAGCACCCCTACACCTGGGTGAACTCCGGCGGCGCCGGCACCATGGGCTTCGCCGTGCCCGCCGCCATCGGGGCCAAGGTGGGCCGCCCGGACCGCACCGTGTGGGCCATCGACGGCGACGGCTGCTTCCAAATGACGGCGCAGGAGCTCGTCACCGCCAGCTCCGAGCAGATCCCGGTGAAGATCGCCATCCTGAACAACGCCTACCTCGGCATGGTGCGCCAGTGGCAGGAGATGTTCTACGAGGAGCGCTACTCGGAGGTCTACCTCTCGCCCGACCTGCCCGACTACGTCAAGTGGGCCGAGGCCATGGGGTGCGTCGGCATCAAGGCCGAGACGCCCGAGGACGTGGGTCCGGCCATTGAGAAGGCGAACTCCATCGACGATCGGCCGGTCGTCGTCGACTTCCGCACCGACGCCCGCGAGAAGGTGTACCCGATGGTGGCGGCCGGCCGTCCAACGACGACATCGTCGTCCACCCCGACCAGCTGAAGGCGGCCGCCCGATGACGCCGGCCCCGCTGCACGCGCTGCCCGGGCCGGCCGGATCCGGGCCCGGCGCCGGCGCCGGCACGAGCCAGGGTCGCGGTCGGACCGCGACGCCCGGCCAACGCCACCACATCCTCTCGGTGCTGGTCGAGAACAAGGCCGGCGTCCTGGCCCGGGTGGCCGGGCTGTTCAGCCGCCGCGGCTTCAACATCTACTCGCTGGCCGTCGCCCCCACCGACGAGGACGAGCACTTCAGCCGCATCACGATCGTGGTCGACGTGGAGTCCGCGCCCCTGGAGCAGGTGATCATGCAGCTCGACAAGCTGGTCAACGTCGTCTCCATCGGCGAGCTCTCACCCAGCGAAGCCGTGGAGCGCGAGCTGGTCCTGGTCACCGTGGCGGTGGGCCCGACCGAGCGCTCGCAGGTCATACAGCTGGTCGGGGTCTTCGGCGGCGAGGTGGTCAGCGTGGGCGCCGACCGCATCACCGTCATGCTGGCCGGCCGCCCCGAGAAGATCGACGACTTCGAGGGACTGCTGGAGAACTACACCGTCGAGGAGCTCCAACGGACGGGGCGTGTCGCCCTGCCTAAGCTGGACCGCCACTAAGACCGACCGGCCGACGTCGCCGTACCGCCCGCACCGCCGCACGAAATCGCCCGACCGCCGACATCGCATACCGCACGACAGCATCACGAAAGAGAAAGAGTCCAACGACATGGCCACGATGTACTACGAATCCGATGCAGACCCCACGCTGATCGCCGGCCGCAAGGTGGCCATCCTGGGCTACGGCTCGCAGGGGCACGCCCACGCCCAGAACCTCAGGGAATCCGGGTGTCGACGTCCGGGTCGCCCTGCGCGAGGGCAGCAGCTCCAAGCGCAAGGCCGAGGAGGCCGGGCTGCGCGTCCTCTCGCTGGCCGACGCCGCCGCCGAGGCCGACGTGATCATGATGCTGCTGCCCGACACCGAGCAGAAGGCCGCCTACGACGAGTTCGTGGCGCCCAACCTCAACGACGGCGACTGCCTGATGTTCGCCCACGGCTTCAACATCCGCTTCGGCCAGATCGTGCCGCCCGCCGGCGTCGACGTCACCATGGTGGCGCCCAAGGGGCCGGGCCACCTCGTCCGCCGCACCTACACCGAGGGCGGAGGGGTCCCGACGCTGATCGCCGTGCACCAGGACGCCACCGGCAAGGCGCGGGAGCTCGCGCTGTCCTACGCCCACGCCATCGGATCGACACGGGCCGGCGTGCTCGACACCACCTTCGACGAGGAGACCGAGACCGACCTCTTCGGTGAGCAGGTGGTGCTCTGCGGCGGCCTGACCGCCCTGGTGACCGCCGGCTTCGAGACGCTGGTCAACGCCGGCTACCAGCCCGAGTCGGCCTACTTCGAGTGCCTGCACGAGCTGAAGCTCATCGTCGACCTGATGTACGAGCAGGGCATCGCCGGCATGCGCTACTCCATCTCGGACACCGCCGAGTACGGCGACGTGACCCGCGGCCCGCGGGTCATCAACGAGGCCGTCCGCGCCGAGATGCAGACCATCCTCGACGAGATCCGCAGCGGCGCCTTCGCCGAGGAGTGGATCGCCGAGAACCGGGCCGGGCGCCCCCGCTTCGAGGCGCTGCGCAAGGAGGGCCAGGCCCACCAGATCGAGACGGTGGGGCAGGAGCTGCGGGCGATGATGCCCTTCATCTCGGCCGGCAAGACCAAGGTGCAGGACGCCTCGGGGGGCTGACCAGGGGATTCATCCCTGAGGCCTCCCGACTTTCCGGGCCGGGCCTTGACATGACATCACAATGACATCATCATGACGTCATGAAGATGTCACTGGTGGTCGACGGGCTGCGCTCGGACGTGGTCGCCGTCGGGGAGCTCGGGGACGACACGGTCGCCGAGGTGGCCGAGCGGATCGCCGACGTGCTCGGCCGCTCGGTGCCCGGGCGCGTGCTCGATCTCCTGTCCGACGCCGCCGCCGAGCTGACGGCCACGCTGCCCGACGGGCGCGTGGACATCCGGGTGGCCGGCGACGACGTCGAGATGACCTATGTCGAGGACGAACCGGGTCCGTCTGCCGCGCCGACGAGCGACGGCGACGCGCAGTCGGCCCGCATCAGCCTGCGCCTCGGCGAAGGGCTCAAGTCCCGCCTCGAAGAGGGCGCGGCGGCCGAGGGGGTCTCGGTGAACACCTTCATCGTGCACCTGCTCGAGCGCGGCACGTCGAGCAACCGGAGCCGGAGCGGCCGGGTGGGCAATCGCCTGCACGGCTACGGCACGACCTGAAGGGAGCAGCGGACATGGAGAAGACGTTCGAGACCCCGGGAGGCGTGCGCCTCTCCGTGGAGATCCATTCGGGTCTGGTGGTGGTCACCGCCGGCGCCACGGACCGCACCGTCGTGTCGGTCGAAGCGGACGCGCCCGGGGCGGAGGAGCTGGTCCAGCGGGCCATCGTGGAGTGCCGGCCGGCCGGGGACCGCCACTCTCGTGGTGGTCAAGCTGCCCGCGCGTGTACGGCGTGCGCCTCCTGCGCCGCAACGCCGTGATCGTCCGGGTCGAGGTGCCCGAAGGCGCCCACGTCGCGGTGGCCACGGCGTCGGCCGACCTGGAGATCAACGGGCCGGTGGGCGAGGTGGACTTCAAGACGGCGAGCGGCGACGCCTCGATCGAGGACGTGGCCGCGGACGTGACGGTCGAAGACGGCCAGCGGCAATATGACCATCGGCAGGGTCGGGGGCGACATCCGGGCCTCCACGGTCTCGGGCGACCTGCGCTGTTCGAGCGTGGCCGGCACCGCCGTCGTTCTCCGCCACGTCGGGCGACCTGGAGCTGGGTGCGGCCGGCAGCCGGGTCGAGGTCAAGGCGACGTCGGGCGACGTGCGCCTCGGTGAGCTGGCGCACGGCGCCCGGGTGGTCGAATGTCTCGGGGAACGTGCGTGTGCTCGCCCTGGGCGAGGGCGCGCTGCAGCGTCCGCTCCGTCTCGGGCGACGTGGCGGTCGGCGTGGCGAAGGGCGTCGACCTCCATGTCGACGTGGAGACGGCGTCGGGCTCCGTGCACTCCGACATCCCGCTCGACGACGTGCCGCCGTCGCCGGGGGCGCGTCCCGAGACCCGGGTGGACCTGAGCGTGCGCAGCGTCTCGGGCAATATCGAGATCGGGCGGGCGCTCGAGCACGTGGCCTGACGTCGCTATGACGTCGCTACGACGTCGCCTGACGTCGCCCGACGTCGTCCTACCCGAAGACGATCGGGAAGGCGTCGAGGTCGGCCATCATGTCGGCGAGGGGGTGGACGGGGCAGACCTCGACGGTGTTCCACTGCGAGAGGCCCGTGGCGTAGACGAGCTGGGTCACCGCCTCGATGCTCGGCGCGTCGACCACGGAGATGTGCGGTGCCCGGGGTCGAGGTGGAGCGGGCCGGTCAAGAAGGTGATGCCCGCCTCGGCGGACGAGCGTGGGCAGGCTCTGGCCCAGCCCCTCGAATGGCGCGGCACCCGGCTCCGGCTGTTCGACGAGGGGCAGATCTCGGGCGAGTGGTCGGCGAGGATGACGTACTGGGGCATGCGTCGTGATCCTTCTCATGGACGGAGCACCGATCATCGTCCCCGGGGTCGGTGCTGTCCAGCAGTCGATCAGTCGCGGTCGTGATGGCAGACGGCCTCGAGCATGATGCCGAACGGATCGAGCCAGAACGTGGCGAAGTACGGCGGCGGGTACTGCGGCCACTCCTGGGGCGGGTGCACGACGGTGCCGCCCGTTCGCACGACATGGGCGTGCACGTCGTGCACCGCGCCGCGGGTCGGGACGATGAAGGCCAGGTGCTGCAGGCCCGTGGCCTCGCGTGTGTAGCTCCGGTCCTCCGTGGCCTCGTAGAAGAAGAGATAGGCGCCCCGCTTGCCCTCGGCCGGCATGAAGGCGACGGCGTCCTCGGCGGTCGGGAACGGCTCGTAGTCGAGCAGGGGCATGAGCGAGCCGTAGTACGCCGCGGCCTGTCCCAGGTCGGGGACGTTGACGCCGACGTGGCCGAGCACGGCCCCATTCTCGCCGCGCAACGGTCGGCGGGGCGCCGCGCCAATATGACGCGGACCGGCGGACAGACTGTTCGCCGTGCGTCGTCGGTCCGTGGTGTCTCGGCCCTTGTCATGGTGCTGCTGGCGCTGGCCGGCGCCGCCCTGCTGGGGCCGGGCACGGGCTCGGCCGCACCTCACCTCCGAGTCCTCCCTGCCCACGCTGTCCTCGCCGGTCTTCAGCGCACCCAGCGACAGCGCAGCGGCACCGCCGCCGTCTCGGGCCGGATCTCGTCGCCCGGGCGGGCCCTACCTCTACGACAGCTCGGGCCGCGTCGTCTTCTTCCACGGCGTCGATGCCGTCTACAAGTACGCGCCGTATGAGCTCTACCCCGACACGGGCAAGCCATGGAACTTCTCGGTCGCCGACGCCTCGCTGATGGCGCGGCTGGGCTTCAACGTGGTGCGGCTCGGCATGACCTGGAGCGGGTTGGAGCCGGGCACCGCCCGCGCCAACGACCCGGCCATCTGCGCCCACGGGGCTCCCGGCAATCCGCACCAGTTCAACCGGGCCGTGTTGAACCGCTACGTCGACCAGCTGCGCACCACGGTCGAACCTGCTTGGCGCGGTTCCACATCTACACCATCCTCGACATGCACCAGGACGTCTACAACGAGATGTTCGAGGGCGAGGGTGCGCCGAACTGGGCCGTCTGCACCAACGGGGTGCCGAGCGTGGACCCACCCGGCCGCTGGTCGCTGGAATACGGCACCCGCGCCGCCGGCATCGCGTTCAGCCACTTCTGGCGGAACAACGTCGTGGGCGACTTGCAGGGCCAGTACGACGAGGTGTGGGGCGACGTGGCGCACGCGTTCCGCCACGACCCCTGGGTGCTCGGGTTCGACCCTTTCAACGAGCCGTTCTCCACCGTCGCTGGTGCACTTCCACGGCGAGCACTTCGACGCCGAGCTCGAGTGCTTCTACACGGGAACCGCCCACGTCGGGCACGCCGCTCCACGGCGCTCCGCCGTTGCACTGCCCGAAGAACGACCCGGCCCAGGGCGTGATCCCCACCATCGAGTCCAACGACCCCGGCGGGCTGGTGTTCGACGAGCCGGACAACTTCGCCAACCGCGGCTACCCGACCTACCTCGGGCCGATGGATCTGCCCAACCTGGTCTTCAACGTGCACATCTACTGCGGGGCCCGCAGCCCGGTCACGGGGAACCCCACCAACCTGCTGGCCTGCGCCGAGCAGGAGGTGCACTCGCATGGGGGTGCGCGCCGCCGACCGGCCGGAAATGGCCTCGCCGGCGCAACCGGGTGGACCGGCCTGGTTGGTGACCGAGTTCGGGGCGACGAGCTCGCCAGCGCTCCTCGCCGCCATCACGTCGGCAGCTCGATGCCCAGCAGGTGGGCTGGATCTACTGGGCCTGGAAGTACTACGGCGACCCGACGGGCAGCGCGGCCGAATCACTGGTCATGGCCGACGGGCGCCTGCGCTCGACCGCCCTCGTGCTGAGCCGGGTCTATCCGCAGGCGGTGGCCGGGACGCCGCTGCAGTTCTCGTTCTCGCCGCAGAGCGATGTGTTCGACATGGCGTACGTGCCCAACCACCGCATTCACGCGCCGACGCTGATCTTCGTGCCGACCCAGATCCACTACCGGCACGGCTACTGCGCCCGCACGACGGGCGCCCGGGTGACGTCGGCCCGGGGGAGTGACCTGCTCGAGGTGCAGAACGCCCGGCGTCGGGCAGCGGGTCACCGTGCAGGTCACACCGGGGCGCTGCGTCGCCGGCGTGCACGACTCCACCCAGGCGTAGGGTGGCGGCATGTGCCGCAACATCACCACGCTGCGCGGGCTCGAGCCCGTGGCCACACCCGAAGAGATGGAGGCGGCGGCCCGCCAGTACGTGCGCAAGGTCAGCGGCGTGCAGTCGACGTCGCCGGCGACCGAGGAGGCCTTCGAGCGGGCCGTGACGCAGGTGACCGAGGCGACGATGTCGCTCCTGGCCACGCTGCCGCCGCGCAAGCAGCCCCCGCCGACCCTCCCGCCGCTCCGCCGGATCGCCGCCAAGGCCGCCGCCAGCCTCGACCTGACCCGGCCTCACCTGGGTCCCTTGACAGGGTATATTCCAGTAGAGGAATATACCCAGTGTGACGGCCACATTTGAGGTCCTGGCGGAGGAGAGCCGCCGGCGCATCCTCGACCTGCTGGCCGAGGAGGAGCGCCCGGTGGGCGAGCTGGTGGCCCTGCTGTCCCTGAGCCAGCCGGCCGTGTCGAAGCACCTCAAGGTCCTGCGGGAGGCGGGCCTCGTCCAGTCCCGCACGGACGCCCAGCGCCGGATCTATCGGGTCGGCCCCGAGCCCCTGCGCGAGGTCGACGAGTGGCTGGCGCCCTATCGCCGGCAATGGGCGGGCCACCTCAACGCGCTCGAGCGCCATCTCGAAATCATGGAAGGCAGCGACGGGGAGCCCTGGGCGTGAGCGACGCCGAGACGGGCCGGACCGAGGCCGAGTCCGACGAGTTCGGCACGCTCGAGCGCGCCGGCGACGTCTCGATCCTGCGCTACGACCGCCGGCTGGCCCACTCCGCAGGAAAGGGTGTGGCGGGCCCTGACCGAGGACGCGGATCTGGCCGGCGTGGTTCCCGACCACCATCGAGGGGGAGCGAGTCGCCGGGGCGGCGCTGCACTTCTCGTTCCGCCGAATCCGAGGGTGCAGCCCTTCGACGGCGAGATGCTCGCCTTCGTCCCCCCGTCGCTCATGGAACTGCGCTGGGCCGACGACGTCCTGCGCTTCGAGCTCGGAGCCGGACGGGGCGGGGTGCATCCTGCGCCTGCGCGTGACGTTCCCCGAGCACGGGAAGGCGGCACGCGACGCCGCCGGCTGGCACGTCTGCCTGGAGCAGCTCACCGCCCTGTGCGACGGGTCGGAGCTGCCGTGGTCGTCGCAGCCGCCCGAGCGCTGGCGGGTGGTGCACCGTGGCTACGTCGAACGCCTCGGCCCCGAGGCGTCGGTCATCGGCCCGCCCGCGGAGTGGGCAGCTGACGCAGGCGGCGGGTAGCAGCCGCGCGACCGTGGGCCATGCTCAGCGCGGTGCGACACGCAGCGGCAGGTCCAACAAGCCGCGCAGGGTGAAGCTCGGGCGCCAGTGGGCCTCGTCGCCCGTCAGCTCCAGGGTGGGAAAGCGCGCCAGCAGCGCGTTGAAGGCGATCTCGCCTTCCATGCGGGCGAGCGCGGCTCCGATGCAGTGATGGATGCCCCACCCGAAGCTCAGCGGCGTGTTGTCGTCGCGGCGGAGATCGAGGTCGTCGGGCCGGTCGAAGCGCGCCGGGTCGCGGTTCGCTGCACCCTGGAGCACCACGATCCTCTCGCCGCGCTCCAGCGGCTCGCCCAACAGGTCGGCCGGTTCCAGGGCGGTGCGGAGGTTGAACTGCACCGGGCTGTCGAAGCGGAGCAGCTCCTCGACGGCGGTCGGCGCGATCTCGGGGTGGCGTCGCCAATCGTCCAGCTGGGCGGGGTGGCGCAGCAACGCCAGCAAGCCGTTGCCGAGGAGGTTGGTCGTCGTCTCGAAGCCGGCGGAGAACAACAGGATGGCCGTCGAGGTGATCTCGTCGTCGGTCAGGCGGTCGTCGCTCTCCCGCGCCTGCACCAGCGCGCTCAACAGGTCGTCCCGGGGCTGGCGCCGGCGCTCGTCGAGCAGGCCGGCGAAGTACTCCGCCAAATGGACGATGGCGTCGATGGACGCCGCCGTCTCCTCCTCGCTGAGCACCGGCTCAATGCCCTTGGCGGCGGCCCGCACGAAGGGCTGCAGACCGGCGCGCTCCGACGCCGGGACGCCGACCAGCTCGCCGATGACGTCCATCGGCAGCGGCAGCGCGAACTCGGCGATGAAGTCGACCTCGCCCCGCTGCCGCCATGGCGTCGAGGAGGTCGTCGACCAGTCGGTGGATCGCCGGCTGCAGCCGCTCGACCTGGCGCGGCGTGAACGAGCGCGAGACCAGGCGGCGCAGGCGCGTGTGGTCCGGCGGGTCCGCCATCAGCATGTTGTGCTGGGACGCCTCGAAATACTCTCCCCGCCGGGTCCCCTGGTCGCCGAAGATCCCCGTCGACGAGCCCTCGATCCCCATGCCGCGGCCGAGCCGGGGGTCGCGCAGCACCCCGAGGCACTCCTGGTACCCGTTGACCACATAGGGCCCGAAGGCGGTCCGGCTGACCCGGGCTTCGGCGCGCATCCGCGCGTAGCAGGGGTACGGGTCGGCCTGGCCCTCCGGGGTGGCGAGCACCTCGAGGAGCAGGCCGTCAAGGTTGGGGCTGGTTGCGATGGTCATGGTTCCCGCCGCCTCTTCGTCAGTCCCCCTCGGGAGGAGACTACGACGCCGGGGCGACGCCGTCCCAGGCCACTCGGTGGCCGCCGGACGTGACCGGCCGCCCGCCGCCGGACAAGACTGGGCTGGGCGCGACGACGGATCGGATCGGATCGACATGAGCATGCAGGGCAAGGTCGTGGTCGTCACCGGGTCCAACGTGGGCATCGGGCTCGAGACGGCCGTCGGGGTGGCGGCGCAGGGGGCAACGACGGTGCTGGCCTGCCGCAATCGGGCCAAGGCGGAGGCGGCGGGCGCACGAGGTGACCCAGCGGACCTGGAACGACGACGTCCATGTCGTGCCGCTCGATCTGGCCGACCTGGCCTCGGTCCGCAAGGCGGCGGAGGAGATCCTGTCCCGGTGGGACCGCCTCGACGTCCTGGTCAACAACGCCGGCGGGACCTGGTCGGCCCGCCAGGAGACGGCGCAGGGCTTCGAGTACACGTTCGGCGTCAACCACCTCGGCCACTTCTACCTGACCAACGTGTTGCTGCCTCGTCTCACGCGCCAGCGGGCCCGCCCGCATCGTCAACGTCACGTCGGTGGGTCACCATGCGGCCCGGCACGGCATGCGCTTCGAGGACCTGCAGAGCGAGAAGCGGTACGAGGCGATGGAGGTGTACTGCCGCTCGAAGCTCGCCAACGTCCTGTTCACCCGCGAGCTGGCCAGGCGGCTCGACGGCGATGGCGACGGCACGGCGGCGACGTCACCGTCAACGCCGTGCATCCCGGTCCCGTCCGCAGCAGCTTCGGCATGGACGGCGACCTGCACGGCGTCATGGGCTTCGGCATGCGCCTCGTCCGGCCCTTCGAGATCAGCCCCAAGCGGGGCGCCAAGACCTCGCTCCACCTGGCCACGTCCCCGGCCGTCGCCGGGAGGACGGGTGAGTACTGGGTCCGGTCCAAGCGAGGTCATATGAGCCGGCAGGCCCGCAACGACGAGGCGGCGGCGCAACTGTGGGACGAGAGCGAGCGCCTGCTCGCCGGGGCCGGGTTCGCCGTCGCCTGATCCAGGCGACCCGGCTGCTCCGATCAGGCCAGTGCGCCCACCACATAGTTGATGCACGCACACAACGAGGCCACGTCGTCGGGCTCGATCGCCGGGAACATGGCGATCCGCAACTGGTTGCGCCCGAGCTTGCGATACGGCTCGGTGTCCACGATCCCGTTCGCCCGCAACACGGCAGCGACCGTCGCCGCGTCCACCGCGTCCACGAAGTCGATGGTGCCGACGACGTGGCTGCGGTCGGCCGGGTTCTCGACGAAGGGCCGGGCGAAGCCGGACTGCTCGGCCCAGGTGTAGAGGATCTCGGCGGAGCGGTCGCAGCGCGAGGCGGTCCACTCCAGGCCGCCGTTCTCGTTCATCCAGTCGAGCTGCTCGGCCAGCAGGAAGATGGTGGCGAGCGCCGGCGTGTTGTACGTCTGGTCCAGCACCGAGTTGTCGACGGCCGTCTTGAGGTCGAGGAACATCGGGATCCAGCGGCCCGAGGCGGCGATGCGCTCCACCCGCTCGAGCGCGGCGGGCGACAGCAGGGCGATCCAGAGGCCGCCGTCGCCGGCGAAGCACTTCTGCGGGGCGAGGTAGTAGGCGTCGAACTCGGAGGCGTCGACCCGGAGGCCGCCGGCGCCTGAGGTGGCGTCCACCGCGACCAATCCGCCTCCGTCGGTGGGGGCGGCCGCACCCTGGGGCCGCCGGATAGGCATCGACACCCCGGTGGAGGTCTCGTTGTGCGTCAGGGCGTAGAGGTCGACCGACGGGTCGGCCACCGGCGTGGGGTGCGTGCCGACCTCGGACTCAATGACCTGGGGGTCCTTCAGGTGCGGCGCCGCCTTGGCGCAGGCGGCGAACTTCGAGGAGAACTCGCCGAAGCTCAGGTGCTGGCTCTGCTCCTGAATCAGCCCGAAGGTGGCCGCGTCCCAGAAGCAGGTCGTCCCCCCGTTGCCGAGGACGACCTCGTAGCCGTCGGGGAGCGAGAAGAGCTGCCGCATCCCGGCGCGGACGCGGCCCACCTGAGACTTGACCGTTTTCTGGCGGTGGCTGGTGCCCATGTACGTGGTGGCCACGCCGGCGAGCGCGTCGATGGCGGCCGGCCGGACCTTGGAGGGGCCGGACCCGAAACGCCCGTCGGAGGGCAGCAATTCGGGGGGGATGGTGATGTCGGGGACGTCTGGCACGTATGAGATCATGGCATCGTGACGACCACCCCTTCGACGACTGAGCTCCGCCGGATCTCGCGCCGGGCCGCCGCCGTGGCGCCCTCGGCCACCCTCGCCGTGGATGCGAAGGCCAAGGCGTTGCAGGCGGCGGGGGAGCACGTCATCGGCTTCGGCGCCGGCGAGCCGGACTTCCCGACGCCGGCGCACATCGTCGAGGCCGCCGTCATCGCGTGCCGCGAGCCGGCCAACCACCGCTACACCCCGACGGGCGGCATCCCGGCGCTGCGCGAGGCCATCGCGGCCAAGACCCTGCGCGACTCGGGCTACGAGGTGGCGGCCAACCAGGTGCTCGTCACCAACGGCGGCAAGCAGGCGGTGGCCAACGCGTTCGCCGTGCTGTGCGACCCCGGCGACGAGGTGCTGGTGCTCGCCCCGTACTGGACGACCTACCCCGAATCGATCGCGCTGGCCGGCGGGACGCCCGTCGTCGTGTCCTCCGACGAGACGACCGGCTTCCGCTCCTCGGTCGAGGACCTCGAGCGCGCCTGGACGCCGCGCACCAAGGCGCTGCTCTTCGTGTCGCCGTCCAACCCGACCGGTGCGGTGTACCCGCGCGACGAGATCGAGGCCATCGGCCAGTGGGCGGTGTCCAAGGGGATCTGGGTGCTGACCGACGAGATCTACGAGCATCTCGTCTACGGCGGCGCCGAGCACCACTCCATGCCCGTGGTCGTGCCCGAGCTGGCCGACCGCTGCCTGGTGGCCAACGGCGTGGCCAAGACCTACGCCATGACCGGCTGGCGGGTGGGGTGGCTCATCGGCCCGAACGACGCCATCGCTGCCGCCACCAACATCCAGAGCCACGAGACCTCCAACGTCGCCAACGTGTCGCAGCGCGCCGCGCTGGCCGCCGTCTCGGGCAACCTCGACGACGTCGCCATGATGCGCGAGGCCTTCGACCGCCGGCGCCTGACCATCGTGTCGATGCTCAACGACATTCAGGGCGTCGAGTGCGTGGTGCCCGAGGGCGCGTTCTACGCCTATCCCTCGGTCAAGGGGTTGCTCGGTCGGAGCCTCCGGGGACAACGTCCGGCGAGCAGCGCGGAGTTGGCCGAAATCTGCATCAACGAAGCCAAGGTGGCGGCAGTGCCCGGAGAGGCGTTCGGCGCGCCGGGCTACTTCCGCATGTCCTACGCGCTGGGCGACGAGGATCTTGTCGAGGGTGTGAGCCGGTTGGCCGCGCTCTTCGGCGAGGCGCAAGACTGACCGACATTCCGTCGGGGGGAGTAAGGAGACCACCGCGGTGGCACGGGTACTGGTAACGGAGAAGATCGCGCAGAGCGGGCTCGACCTGCTGGCCGAGGCGGGCCACGAGGTCGACGTGCAGGAAGGGCTGAGCCCCGAGCAACTGCTCGGCGCGATGGTGGGCGCGCACGCGCTGATCATCAGCTCCTCCACGCAGGTGACCGCCGACGTGCTGGCGGCCGGGACGTCGCTGCAGGTCGTCGGGCCGGGCCGGCGTCGGGCTCGACAACGTCGACGTCGACGCGGCGACCGCGCGCGGCGTCATGGTGGTCAACGCGCCGACGTCGAACATCCTCTCGGTGGCCGAGCAGGCCATGGCGCTGCTGCTGGCGCAGGCCCGCAACATCCCGCAGGCGCACGCGGCGCTCGTGGCCGGGCGCTGGGAGCGCTCGAAGTGGGAGGGCGTCGAGCTGCACGGCAAGGTGCTCGGCGTCGTGGGACTGGGCCGGGCCGGCTCGCTGGTGGCCCAGCGCGCCCACGCCTTCGGCATGGAGCTCATCGGCTACGACCCCTTCGTGTCCCAGGAGCGGGCGCGGGCCATGGGGGTGCGCCTGGTCAGCATCGAGGAGCTGGTGGCCGAGGCGGACTTCGTCTCCATCCACACGCCCAAGACGCCGGAGACCATCGGGCTGTTCGGCCGCGATCTGTTCGCCAAGGCCAAGCCGGGCATCCGCATCGTCAACACCGCCCGCGGCGGCATCGTCGACGAGGACGCGCTGGCCGAGGCCATCCGCGACGGCATCGTGGCCGGCGCCGGTCTCGACGTGTTCGCCAAGGAGCCCTGCACCGAGTCGCCGCTGTTCGAGCTGCCGCAGGTGGTCGTCTCGCCGCATCTGGGCGCGTCGACCGAGGAGGCGCAGGACAAGGCCGGCGTCACGATCGCCGAGCAGGTGCTGCTGGCGCTGGCCGGCGACTTCGTGCCCTACGCGGTCAACGTGGCGGCGCGCGACGTGTCCGACACGGTGCGCGGCTTCATGGGGCTGGCCGAGCAGCTGGGCCGCTTCTTCGTCGGCCTGCACGACGGGCTGCCCGACGCCATCGACATGGAGTACCAGGGCGAGCTGGCGGGGGAGGGCACGGGCATCCTCACGCTGTCGGTGTTGAAGGGGATCTTCGGCGGCTCCACCGAGGAGCCGGTGTCCTACGTCAACGCGCCGCAGCTGGCCGAGCAGCGCGGCCTGCAGGTGCGCGAGTCCTCGACCGCGACGTCACACGACTACAAGTCGCTCATCACGCTTGCGCTCGGGCTCGCACTCCGTGGCCGGCACGCTTGATCACCGCCGGCCTGCACACCGAGCCGCGCATCGTCATCGTGGACGACCACATGGTGGAGGTGCCGCCGTCGGCCCACATGCTCGTGGTGCGCAACGACGACCGTCCGGGCGTGATCGGCATCGTCGGGACGGCGCTCGGCACGGCGGGCATCTCCATCTCGTCGATGGCGGTCGGGCCGAGCCCCGAGTCCTCGACGGCGATGATGGTGATCTCGACGACGACGCCGGCATCCGACGCCGTGGTGGATCAGCTGCGTGGCGACGAGGGCATCCTCGACATCCACCGCGTCACGCTGTAGCGACGACGGCGGCTCGACGCGCCGGGGGTCACGGCTTCGACGCCGGCTTGCGCGGGACGGCCGGCCACGTATCGAGGCTGCCGATGACGGGCTCGTCCCGGTGCAGCTCCCGGCGCGGCGCCCGGTCGAGCAGGACGGCGCGCACCACCGCCAGCACCCCGATGACCAGGGCGGCGCGGAACAGGGTCGAGAGGAGCCGGCGCATCCGACAACGGTAGCGTGAGCCGGCCATGGCCTCCCTGCAGCACGTCGCCCCGATCTTCCCCACGGCGGACATGGACGCCATGCGGGCCCACTACGAGGCACTCGGCTTCGCCGTGCACGTGCACGGGGGCGGCTACGGCACCGCGGCCCGGGACGGCATCCGCATCCACTTCAAGCTGGTGCCCGACATGGGGCCGGCGCAGCGGAGCGGGGCGCCGCCTACCTCGGCGTCGACGACGCCGACGCGCTGCACGCCGAGTGGCGGGCGGCGGCGGTGGGCGAGACCTCGGACCTGTTCGACCCCGGATTCGGCGTCTGGGAGGCGGCCCACACCGACGGCGACGGGAACCTGCTGCGCTTCGGCTCGCCCGTCACAGCCTTGACGCCCGCCGCACCCGATGGGACGATTATACTCGTGTCGAGATGAAGTCCACCGCATCCGACCTGCTGCTTACCTGACGGCGAACGCCACATCGCGTTCGCTCGCAACCTCCTGCGCCGAAAGGCCAGGAGGTTTTTTGTTGGGCCGGTAGCGGTTCGGGTCGATGGATCCGACGAAGAGAAGAGAAGGGAAGACACCGATGGCTGAGGGACAGAGAGGGAGTGGTGACGACATGGAGCGGGGTCACCTGGCCCTGCCCTGCGACCCGTCGCCGATGCCCTTCGGCAAGTACCGCTCGCACGTGCCGCTCGTCCTGCACGACCGCACCTGGCCCGACCGCCAGTTCACCCGGGCCCCGCGCTGGGCCAGCGTGGACCTGCGCGACGGGAACCAGGCCCTGATCGACCCGATGGACCCCGAGCGCAAGCTGGCGCTGTTCCAGACGCTGGTCGACGTGGGGTTCAAGGAGATCGAGGTCGGCTTTCCCTCCGCGTCCCAGACGGACTACGACTTCCAGCGCCTGATCATCGACGAGAACCTGATCCCCGACGACGTCGAGATCCAGGTGCTGGTGCAGTGCCGGCAGGAGCTCATTGAGCGGACCTTCGAGTCGCTGGCCGGCGCCCCGCGTGCCGTCGTGCACTTCTACAACTCGGTGTCCGAGCTGCAGCGGCGTGTCGTCTTCGGCCTCGACAAGGCGGGCATCGTCGACATCGCGGTCAAGGCGGCCGAGCTGTGCAAGAAGTACGAGGCCCAGCTGAGCGGCACGGCTATCCGTTACGAGTACTCGCCCGAGAGCTTCACGGGGACCGAGCCGGAGTTCGCGGTCGAGATCTGCGAGGCGGTCATGGACGTCATTCGAGCCGACGCCCGAGTCGCCGATCATCCTCAACCTGCCCGCCACCGTCGAGATGTACAGCCCCAACGTGTACGCCGACGTGATCGAGTGGTTCGGCCGCACCATCAAGGACCGCGACGCCATCGTGCTCAGCCTGCACCCGCACAACGACCGCGGCACCGCCGTGGCCGCCGCCGAGCTGGCGGTGCTGGCCGGCGCCGACCGGGTGGAGGGCACGCTGTTCGGCAACGGCGAGCGCACCGGCAACGTCGACATCGTGACCCTGGCCATGAACCTGTTCTCGCAGGGCATCGACCCGGCACTGGACTTCGGCGACATTGAGAAGGTGCGCCGCGTGGCCGAGTACGCCACCCGGTTGCCCGTCCACCCGCGCCACCCCTACGCCGGGCGACCTGGTGTACACCGCCTTCTCGGGCTCGCACCAGGACGCCATCAAGAAGGGCATGGCCGCCATCGGGGAGGACTACGACGAGTGGGAGGTGCCCTACCTGCCCATCGACCCCAAGCACACCGGCCGCACCTACGAGGCGATCATTCAGGTCAACAGCCAGTCGGGCAAGGGCGGCGTGGCCTACCTGATGGACACCGACCACGGGCTCGACCTGCCGCGCCGGCTGCAGGTCGAGTTCTCCAAGCGCGTGCAGGAGATCACCGAGGCCAGCGGCACGGTCATCGCCTCGGGGAAGATGCGCGACGTCTTCGAGGAGATCTACCTGCCCGAGGACGCGGGGCTGCGGCTGATCACCAGCGAGGTCTCGACCGGCAAGGGGCAGACCAGCGTCACCGCCCAGCTGCTCGTCGACGGCCAGCACCAGACGGTGACGGGCCGGGGCAACGGGCCGATCGACGCGCTGGTCAGCGCCCTGAAGGCCGACCTCGGTATTGTGCTGGAAGTGAAGGACTACTCCGAGCACGCGCTGACCGAGGGTTCGGGCGCGTCGGCGGTGGCGTACGTGGAGTGCGCCGGAGCCGACGGGACGACCTGGTGGGGCGTGGGCCGCGACTCGTCCATCCTCGACGCCTCGCTGGGCGCGGTGGTCTCCGCGGCGAATCGGGCCCGCGGGGGGTGATCCGCCCGGCGGTCGAGGCGGACGTCCCCGAACTCGTGGCGATGATCCGCGAGCTGGCGGACTTCGAGAACCTGTCGGACCAGGTGGCGATCACCGAGGACGATCTCGCCCGCACGCTCTTCGGGCCCGAGGCCATGGCCTACGACTGGGTCATGGAGGAGGCCGGCGGCGCAGCTGGTCGGGCATGCCCTGTGGTACCGGACCTTCTCGACCTTCCTGGGCAAGACGGGCATCTGGCTCGAGGACCTCTACATCCGGCCGGAGCACCGCCGCCAGGGCTACGCCGGCCAGCTGCTGACCAAGCTGCGCCAGGAGACCGAGGGCCGTGTGGAGTGGGAGGTGCTCGAGTGGAACGTGCCCGGCCATGGACTTCTACCAGCGCCTGGGCGCCCGGCCCATGGCCGGCTGGACCCGCTACCGCTGGTTCGAGGGGTAACTCCCGCTAATCTGTTAGGGAGATAGTAGGTATCTTCCCGAGCTGCTTGACAGATCACCGTCCAAGCGCCACTCTGGCTGTGGGAAGAGTGAGTTCGGAAGGAGACACCATGCGTTTGCTCAAAGACGATCTGCGGGAACTGGACCTGTTCTCCGAGGCCAGCCGGTCGGAGCTGGCGGTCATCGCGCGGCAGCTGACGAGGCTGAAGGTGCAAGGCCGGGCAGGGTCCTCGTGCGTGAGGGCGGCATCGGCAACGAGTTCATGATCATGGTCGAGCGGCATGGCCGAGGTGACCCAGGGTGGCCGCAGCATCGCCACCATCGGCCGGGGCGACCTGGTGGGCGAGATGGCCCTCCTGCAGCCCTACGGCTCGGGCCGCCGCAACGCCACCGTGACGGCGGTGACCGATGCCGAGATCTACGCCGGCTCGCCGGGCGAGTTCCGCCGGATCCTGGAGGCTGCCCCGTCGGTGGCCGAGAAGGTGCACGCAGACGATCGAGTCCCGGCAGCTCGCGGCGGAGACGCTCGTCGCCGTAGGTCCACCCATCGACGGCGGGGCCGATCGGCCTCGCCGTCGCTTCGCCGTTCGGCGGGCGATTGCCCATCGGTAACCATTCTGTTACGGTAACGAAGGTGTTACCCGATGCCTCGCTCGTGTCGGCCGAGCCCGGCCGTGCGCTGAAGCCGATAGCGATGCCGAACGCCGACCCGTTCGACGCCCTGGGCGATCCGACCCGACGCGAGATCCTGCGGCTCCTGAGCGAGGGCGACAAGCCGGTGCACGAGATCGCGGCCGCCCTGCCCATCAGCCGTCCCGCGGTGTCGCGCCACCTCCGCCTGTTGAAGGACGCGGGGATGGTGGCCGAGCGAGCCGAGGGGAACCGGCGGATCTACCACCTGCAGGACGGGGGAGTGCGGGCCGTGCAGGACTACCTCGAAGGCGTGTGGGGCGAGGCGGCCGCCCGGTTCCGCCTGCTGGCCGAGAACACCGACGCCGCCACCCGCCGCCATGACGGCCCCGCTGCGCATCAGCTTCGACGTCGACTGCCCGGCGGAGCACGCGTTCAACGTCTGGACGTCGAAGATCGGGACCTGGTGGCCGCGCGATCACACGGTGAGCGGGGACCCCGAAGAGGTCGTCCTCGAGAGCGGCCCCGGGGGCCGGATCTACGAGCGGACGTCGGCCGGCGAGCGGCACGAGTGGGGCGAGGTCACCGTCTGGGAGCCGCCCCACCGCCTGGCCTACCTGTGGCACATCGGGCGGGACCGCGGCAGCGGCGACCGAGGTCGAGATCACCTTCGTCGACGAAGGTGCGGCACGCACGCGGATCGAGATCGAGCACAGCGGGTGGGAGCAAGTTGGGCGAAGAGGCGGAGGCCTGGCGGGACCAGAACCGCAGTGGTTGGGATGCGCTGGTGCCGCACTTCGCGGCGGCGGTGGGGAAGAGAGGGCTGACTGATGGCGACAGGGAGCCAGGAGGACCCGTGGGTGCTGAAGACCCCACCCGGGAGCTCGGAGTACACGATGTACCGGGACGAGGAGGCGGAGCCGGCGGTGCTGGTGTGCCAGGTGGGCTCGACGAAGCTCACCTACGACCTGCGTGCGATCGAGGACCTGCACCGCTGGCTGTCCGAGCAGGGCGACTGGGTGCCGCTCGGCGCGGCCGACGAGAAGAAGGCGGCGGCGGACGGGACGGTGGAGGCCTGGGGCCGCTCGCCCGACAACCCGGTCGGCGGCTGGTACGGCCAGCGCAAGGGGTACCGGGGCCGCTTCGGCATGTACCTCCCGCCCCTGCTCGAGGCGCTCGGCCTGGCCGAGCTCACCCACGAGGCGCGGAACAACAGCATGCGCGCCCTCTGAACCGGACCGACCGCAGCAGGAAGAAGGAGAACAGCACCATGACGACGACAAAGGTGATCCGTTACCGCACCAAGCCCGAGCACGCCGACGAGAACGAGCGGCTGATCCGCGAGGTCTTCGCCGAGCTGGCCAAGCAGGATCCCGACGGGCTGCACTACGCGACGTTCCGCCTCGACGACGGCGTGAGCTTCGTGCATGTCGCCGTCCTCGACGGCGAGGAGAACCCGTTGACGTCGTCGCCGGCCTTCGCGGCGTTCCAGGCCGGTATCGGCGAGCGCTGTGCCGAGGGGCCGATCCCGGCCGACGCCACAGCCATCGGCAACTTCCGCCTGTTGCCGTAGCCGGAGCGCTCTCGGCTCGGAGGCGTGGAGGTACTGTCGCCCGGATGCGACCCGGGGTCATCGTCCTCAATGGTGGTTCGAGCTCGGGCAAGTCATCGATCGCCGCCTGCTTGCAGCGGCGACTCGAGGGGACATGGTTGACCCTCGGCATCGATGACCTGATTCGTGCGATGTCCCATGGTCCCGCCGATACGACAGCGGGAGGCACGCTCGAGTTCACGTCCGACGGCTCCGTTGTCGTCGGAGCCGCCTTCCGTAAGGCCGAGGCAGGCTGGTCCGAGGGTCTGGCGGCGATGGCGCGCGCCGGCACATGCCTCATCATTGATGAGGTCTTTCTCGGCGGCGGGGAATCCCAGGCCCGCTTGCGAACTGCCCTGAAGGGCTTGTCCGTGATCTGGGTCGGAGTGCAGTGTCAGCCGGCGGTCGCGGCAGCGCGCGAGCTCCAGCGTGCGGACAGGAATATCGGGATGGCTCGCCAGCAGGCGGAGCGTGTGCATCGGGGTGTCGAGTACGACGTTGTCGTGGACACGTCTGAGACGGCTCCGGACGAGTGCGCCGCGGCGATCGTGGCGTGGCTCAACGATCACGACTCGTAGCGCTCGAATCAGTGCGAGGATCCCTCCCGTGAGCTCTTACTCGGCACTCGCCTGGCACGACTTCTTCATCGCCGCAGTGGGGGCATCGGCCCGCGTTGCTCGGACTCCTGTTCGTCACCGTTTCCATCAATCTCGAGCACATTCTGAAGTACCCCCATCTCCCGGGCCGCGCCGCCGCCACTCTTGGCATCCTGCTCACGGTGCTGGTTGTCTGTCGTTTCGGGCTCGCCCCGAGCCAGAGCTCGAAGGCCTTCGGATGGGAGATCGTGGTGGTGACGCTGGCGTCCGCGACTCAGATCATCTGGGTATCGGCACGCCGCCGACAACCGGACAACCCACCGCAGCCGGGCTCGCGGGAACCTTTTGCTTCTCTTGATTCCCGTTCTCGTTCTCCTGGGTGGAGGCGCCAGTCTGCTGGCCGGCGGCGGCGGAGGCATCTACTGGCTCCTCTTTGGGACGGCGCTCGTCTTCATCGCCGCTTCCATCAACGCGTGGGTTTTGCTGGTTGAGATTCTTCGCTAGCGCAACGCCGAGTGCTCCGCGTCTGGCCGGCCGGGGACTCTCCGTCGGACTTGCCGACCAAAAGGTGCCTACCATCAGACACGAGATGTTCGGTCGTCAGAAGAAGAACACCGATGGGGGAGAAGAGCGCGTGCAGGTCGACGCGGTGCTCGAGAGCGACGTCACCCGGGTTGAACAGTCGGTTGCGGAGTACCTGAGGGATCCGACCGACGCCTCGCGACGATCGCTCCTCGCTGTGCTCGAGACGCTCGACGACCAGACGGATCAGAGTGACGCGTACGAAGGCTCGGTCATAGGATCGGGAGCGGTGGGGTACGCGTCGAAGGGTGAGGTCATCGGAGAAACGAGCATCGACCCCGTCGTCGACGAGGTACCGAACCAAGAACTGCACGCGCAGATCGCGCTTGTTCGGGCGGCCAAGAACGAGGTACGTGGGCCGACGACCGAGACGTTCGCCGCTCTGCAGTCCGCGCAGGCCGCTCTCGCCGCGACACGCGATCAGACACCGGGAGGCCAATGAACATGCCGGCTCCGTTCGAGCAGATGCTGACCTTGAGCCAGGACACCACGAAGACACTGGCGGAAGTCGGTTCCCTGCTCATCGTCATCGCCGGCGTGTGGTTCTTCTTCGCTGAGCTTCCGATTCCGAGTATGAAGTTCGCCAAGACTGCGGAGAATCGTCGCGAGTATCTTGCTCGTCATTGCTGGCATTCTTCTGATCATCGCCTTCCACTGGGGCCAGTTCGGATAGTTCCTTGTCGCCGGGTCACCACGCCACTGAGCCTGCGCACGATGAGCCGTTCTGGAACGAGCGCTACGAGACGTCGGCGCGCATCTGGAGCGGGAATCCAAATCCCCAGCTCGTCGCCGAGGTCGAGGGCCTGGTGCCGGGACGTGCGCTCGACGTGGGATGCGGCGAGGGCGCCGACGCCATTTGGCTGGCCCAGCGGGGCTGGCAGGTGGTGGCGACCGACATCTCCAGCGTGGCCCTCGGGCGGGCCGCCGAGCACGCCCGCGAGACCGATGCGCGCGGCCGCGGCGCGCATCGAATGGCGGCATGCCGACCTTCTCGGCGACGCCGACGCCGACGCCGACTACCCGAGCGCGACGCGTTCGACCTCGTCTCGGCGCAGTTCATGCAGCTGGCGCCCGAGCCCGCGTGGGCGGCTCTTCACCGCGCTCGCCGCTGCCGTCCGGGCCGGGGGAGCGCTCCTCGTCGTCGGCCACCACCCGTCGGACATGACTTCCGGCGTGCACCGACCCGCGGAGCCTGAGCGCTTCTACACGGCGGACGACATCGCCGGCCTGCTCGACGACTCGTGGACGATCGTCGTCAACGAGGCTCGGCCGCGAGCGGTCACCACACCACGAGGGCGCCGAGGCCACCATCCATGACGCCGTGCTGCTCGCGGTCCGGAAGTGAACGGGCTCGTCCGGACAAGCCGCACGTGCCGGCCGCCGCTGCCCGTTGACTCAGCCGAACCCGCCGCTCGGGATGTAGGGGCTGGGCGGCCCGTCCATGCCGCGCACCATGACCGGCCCGTAGGGCTGGAGCTCGATGCCGGCCGCGACGACCTCGCGGATGGCCCACTGCTGCGCCGAGGTGAGCCAGTTGATCTCGATCGTCTCGCCGGCGGGCGCCTCGGCCAGCATGGCCCGCAGCACCAGGGCGGCCGACTCCTCCTGGCGGGCGCCGAGCGTCACGATGCGCTCGTCCTTGGCGACGGCGTAGCCCTGGTCCGCGTGGAGGAGGAGGCGGTTCCCGGGCTGGGCCAGCATGGCGACGATGTCG
Organism: uncultured Acidimicrobiaceae bacterium; assembly: GCA_963807775.1. Lineage (GTDB taxonomy): Bacteria > Actinomycetota > Acidimicrobiia > Acidimicrobiales > RAAP-2 > Bog-473. The sequence continues at coordinate 670,534 of CAWECY010000004.1, forward strand.
ACGGTGCGCGCCGAGCCGCGCACCTTGCGGTCGATGGCGGTGACCACGTCGAGCTCGCGCTCGCCGACCTCGTCCGGCTCGTAGCGGTCGACCTCCGGCGGTCGCGTCCACCGCGCCGGGGCGCATGGCGCCCCAGGCCGCCACGACCGGGTGCAGCGCGAAGCCGAAGCCGGTGTACAGCGCCATCGCCTTGGGGTCGCGGGAGCACTGGATCGTCCCCGGGCTGTCGCGGGTCGCCGTGGGAGAGGGCGAGCCGGAGCAGCTCGCGGCCGACGCCGCGGCCCTGGCGGCCCGGCACCGTCCCCAGCTGCGACAGCATCCAGTAGTCCTCCCGGACGAAGGACTGCGACATCCCGACGACGGTCCCGCCCTCCTCGGCCACCCACGACCCGGCGGGGTCGGTCCCGAGGAAGTGGCGCGTGCGGTCCTGGCGCCGCCGCTCGTCCTGAATGGAGTTGCCCGTCACCGGCAGTCCGTGGCCGGCCGCAATGGCGAGCAGCCCGCTGCTCGAACGCGGCGACGGCGGCGGGCACGTCGCCCTCCGTCATCTGGCGGAACGTCACCATGGGACGACGCTCAGGCCGAAGGCAGGAAGGCGGGCCGCCCGCGCTCGAAGTCGGTGATCTCGTCCACGTGGCGCAGCGACAGGCCGATGTCGTCCCACCCGTTGAGCAGGCGCTCGCGGGTGAACTCGTCGAGCGGGAAGGTGCCGGCCAGCCCGGCCGCCGGCGCCTCGATCGTCCCCCGGGCCACGTCGATCGTGAGCTCGAGCGACGGGTCCTGCGCCACCGCGTCGAGCAGGGCGCGGTCGAGCTCCTCGGTGACCTGGACCGGGAGCAGGCCCTGCTTGGTGGAGTTGTTGCGGAAGATGTCGGCGAAGCGCGACGAGACGACGGCCTGGAAGCCGAAGTCCATCAGCGCCCACACGGCGTGCTCGCGGGAGGAGCCCGGTGCCGAAGTTGTGGCCCGGCCACCAGGATGGTGGCCCCGACGAACTCGGGGTTGTTGAGCACGAAGTCGCGGTCGTCGCGCCACTCGGAGAACAGGCCGGCGCCGAAGCCGGTCCGCTCCACCCGCTTGAGCCAGTCCGAGGGGATGATCTGGTCGGTGTCGACGTCCGTGCGGTCGAGGGGCACGGCGCGTCCGGTCACGACGACGACGGGTTCCATCAGTCCAGGTCCTCCGGTGTGGCGAACGTCCCGGCCACGGCCGTGGCGGCGGCGACGGCGGGGGAGACGAGGTGGGTGCGGCCGCCGCGCCCCTGGCGGCCCTCGAAGTTGCGGTTCGAGGTCGAGGCGCAGCGCTCGCCCACGGCCAGCTTGTCGGGGTTCATGGCCAGGCACATGGAGCAGCCCGGCTCGCGCCACTCGAAGCCGGCCGCCGTGAAGACCTTGTCGAGCCCCTCGGCCTCGGCCTGCGCCTTCACCCGGTGCGACCCGGGCACGGCCAGCGCCCGCAGCCCCTCGTGCACCGTGCGGCCCTCGAGCACGGCGGCGGCGGCCCGGAAGTCCTCGATGCGCGAGTTCGTGCAGCTGCCCAGGAACACGGTGTCGACGCTGATCTCGCGCAGCGGCGTCCCGGCCTGGAGCCCCATGTAGGCCAGGGCGCGCTGCGGCCGCCTCGCGGTCGCCGGGGTCGGCCATGGCGTCGGGGTCCGGCACGGTCCCCGTGATCGGCGCCACCTGCGCCGGGTTGGTGCCCCAGGTGACGTGCGGGGTGATGGCGGCCGCGTCGAGCACGACCTCCTTGTCGAAGGTCGCGCCCTCGTCGGTGGGCAGGGTGCGCCAGTAGGCGACCGCGGCGTCCCAGGCCTCACCCTGCGGGGCGCGGTCGCGGTCCTTCACGTAGGCGAAGGTCGTCTCGTCGGGCGCCACGAGGCCCGCCCGGGCCCCGCCCTCGATCGACATGTTGCACAGCGTCATCCGGCCCTCCATGGACAGGCCGCGGATGGCCGATCCCCGGTACTCGATGACGTGGCCGATGCCGCCGCCGGTGCCGATGGTGCCGATGATGGCCAGCGCCACGTCCTTGGCCGTCACGCCGGGCGCGAGCTCGCCCTCGACCGTGACGGCCATCGTCTTCGGGCGCACCTGCGGCAGCGTCTGGGTGGCCAGCACGTGCTCCACCTCGCTGGTGCCGATGCCGAAGGCGAGCGCGCCGAAGGCGCCGTGCGTCGAGGTGTGGCTGTCGCCGCACACGATCGTCATGCCCGGCTGCGTCCAGCCCTGCTCGGGCCCGATGATGTGGACGATGCCCTGGTTGGCGTGCCCCATCGGGTAGCAGGTGATGCCGAACTCGGCCGTGTTGTCGTCGAGGACCTTCAGCTGCTGGGCCGAGATCGGGTCGGCCACCGGCTTGTCGATGTCGGTGGTGGGGACGTTGTGGTCGGCCGTGGCCACGGTCAGGTCGGGCCGCCGCACCGTCCGGCCCGGCCAGGCGCAGCCCGTCGAAGGCCTGGGGCGAGGTCACCTCGTGGAGCAGGTGCAGGTCGATGAAGAGGAGGTCGGGCTCGCCCTCGGCCGCGTGGACGACGTGGGCGTCCCAGATCTTCTCGCGTGAGCGTGCGCGGCGCCATCAGCGGTCGACCGCGACGATGTGGACCTTGAGCATGCCGCCGGGCGCCTGGTACTCGACGGTGTCGCCGGCGCCGCGCCCGATCAGGACCTGGCCCAGCGGCGAGCTGGGCGAGATCACGGGCAGGTCGCCCTGGCGCTCCTCGATGGAGCCCACGAAGAACTGCTGCGTGTCGTCCTCGTCGTCGCCCTCGTAGCGGAGGGTCACCGTGCTGCCCAGGGAGACGGAGCCGTCGTCGGCGCCCGCCTCGTCGACGATCTCGACTTCCTTGAGCATGGCCTGCAGCTGGCGGATGCGCGACTCCATCTTCCCCTGGGAGTCCTTGGCCGCGTGGTAGTCGCCGTTCTCGCTCAGGTCGCCCAGCGCCCGGGCCGACTCGATGGCCTGGGCGATCTCGACCCGGCCCCGGGTGGTCAGGTCCTCGAGCTCGGCCACCAGGCGGTCGTAGGTGGCCTGGGTCAGCTTGGTCGTCTCGGTCTGGTTGGCGGAAGCGTTGGTCACGGCGTGTCCTCCGGAAGGCGGATCTGCGGGCGGTGCGGTGCACGGCGCCGGCGGCCACCAAGGCTAATCGGCCCCGCGTGGGCCGGCGGTCGCCCGCTGCACCCTTGGTTGACGGGACGGCCCGGCTGCGAGAGACTGGTGGGGTTATGCGCCGCTCCGAGCACTTCGTAGGCATTATTCACTAGGCGCGCCACCTCCCCGCGCGCCGTCGAACCGTCCACTGCGTGGGCGGTTTTTCAATTCCCGGCGGATCGCGGTCGAGGGCACACGGGCACGCAGACCAGGCACGCAGCGACAGCGAGGAAAGGACCACAGGAGTGAACACGGGCAGCAGGCATCGGGTGGCCGTCATCGGCGGCGACGGCATCGGGCCGGAGGTCTGCGCCGAGGCGCTCAAGGTGGTGGCCGCGGCCGGCGTCGACCTCGACACCACCGACTTCGACCTCGGGGCCGCCCGCTACCTGCGGGACGGCGCCGTCCTGCCCGACGAGACGCTGGAGGAGCTCCGCGGCTACGACGCCATCCTGCTCGGCGCCGTCGGCCCGCCGGTCGGCGACACCTCCGTCCCGCCCGGCACGCTCGAGCGGGGCCTCCTGCTCCGCCTCCGCTTCGAGCTCGACCTCTACGTCAACCTGCGCCCCTTCACGGGCGTGCCCGGGCTCCATCGCCGAGGGCGCCGACTTCGTCGTGGTGCGGGAGAACACCGAGGGGACCTACGCCGGCGAGGGCGGGTTCCTGCGCAAGGGGACCCCGCACGAGGTGGCCACCCAGGGCTCGGTGAACACCCGGATGGGCGTGGAGCGCTGCGTGCGCTTCGCCTTCGAGCTGGCCGGCCGGCGCAGCCACCACCTGACCCTGGTGCACAAGACGAACGTGCTGACCTTCGCCGGCGACCTGTGGAGCCGCACCGTCACCGAGGTGGCCGCCGAGTACCCCGACGTCGACTGGGACTACAACCACGTCGACGCCGCCTGCATCTACCTGGTGGAGCAGCCGAAGCGCTACGACGTGATCGTCACCGACAACCTCTTCGGCGACATCCTCACCGACCTCGCCGGCGCCGTCGCCGGCGGCATCGGCTTCGCCGCCTCGGCCAACCTCAACCCGGCCCGCACCGGCCCCTCGCTCTTCGAGCCGGTCCACGGCGCCGCCCACGACATCGCGGGCAAGGGCATCGCCAACCCGCTGGCCGCCATCCACTCGGCCGCCCTCATGCTCGAGCACCTGGGCGAGGCCGACGCCGCCGGCCGCATCCTCAAGGCGCTCGGCGCCCAGGCCGATTCCATGTCAACGCCGTCCACCGCCACCGAAGCGCTCTCCACCACCGCCGTGGGCGACGCCATCGCAGAAAGGCTGTAGCCGCCATGCCCATCACCCCGACCGAGAAGATCTGGATGGACGGCGAGCTCGTCGACTGGGCCGACGCCACGGTGCACGTGCTCACCCACACCATGCACTACGGCTCCGGCGTCTTCGAGGGCATCCGCGCCTACCCGACCAGCCGCGGCGTCGCCGTGTTCCGGCTCGGCGACCACATCCGCCGGCTGTTCGCCTCGGCCAAGATCTTCATGATCGACGTGCCGTTCACCGTCGAGCAGATCATTGAGGCCACGCGTCAGGTCGTGCGGGTGAACGGGCTGAACGACGGCTGCTACCTCCGCCCGCTGGTCTACCTCGGCTACGGCGAGATGGGCCTCAACCCGCTGCCCTGCCCGGTCAACGTCTCGGTGGCCGCCTGGCCCTGGGGCACCTACCTGGGCGACGAGGGCATCGCCAACGGCGTGTCGTGCAAGATCAGCTCGTGGCGGCGCCACGACCCCAACGCGGTGCCGACGGCGGCCAAGGGCACCGGCATGTACGCCAACTCCTCCCTGGCCAAGGTGGAGGCGCTCAAGGCCGGCTACGACGAGGCCATCCTGCTCGCCCCCAACGGCAACGTGAGCGAGTGCACCGGCGAGAACATCTTCATCGTGCGCGACGGCGTCCTCATCACGCCGCCGACCTCGGACGCCGGCGCGCTGGACGGCATCACGCAGGACTCCGTCGAGACGATCGCCCGCGACCTCGGCTACGAGGTGCGCCACGAGCCCATCATCCGCACCGACCTCTACCTGGCCGACGAGGCCTTCCTCACCGGCACCGCGGCCGAGGTGGTGCCGATCCGCGCCGTCGACGACCGCCCCGTCGGCCCCGGGCACCCGGGCCGGATCACCAAGGAGATCCAGCAGACCTACTTCGCCACCGTCCGCGGCGAGGTGGACCAGTACAAGGAATGGCTGGACCATGTCGACTGACGCCGCGCGGCGACGCCCACAGCCACGGCGGCGTACGGCACACCCACGCGCACGGCCACAGCGCCCACGCGCACGACTTCGCCGTCCCCGAGCTGCCCGAGGCGGTCGACATCTTCGACACCATCCTGCGCGACGGCAGCCAGCAGGAGGGGCTCTCGCTCACCGTCGACGACAAGCTCCGGGTGGCCGAGCAGCTCGACCACCTCGGGGTCACCTTCATCGAGGGCGGCTGGCCCGGGGCCAACCCCAAGGACGTCGAGTTCTTCGCGCGGGCCAAGAAGGAGCTGACGCTCAGCACCGCCACGCTGGTGGCGTTCGGCTCCACCCGGCGGGCCGGCGTGAAGCCGGAGAACGACGCCGTCCTGGCCAACCTCGTCGAGGCCGGCGCACCGGTCGCCTGCATCGTGGCCAAGTCGTGGGACCGCCACGTCGCCGAGGCGCTGCGCACCTCCCTCGACGAGGCCGTGGCCATGGTGGCCGACTCGGTGCGCTACCTGCGCGAGCACGACCTGCGCGTCTTCCTCGATGCCGAGCACTTCTTCGACGGCTACCGCCGCAACCCCGACTTCGCGCTGTCCGTCCTGGCCGCGGCCGAGGAGGCGGGCGCCGAGGCGCTGGTGCTGTGCGACACCAACGGCGGCTCGCTGCCCGACGACGTGGGCCAGGCCGTGGCCGACGTGCGGGCCCGCACCAGCGCGCAGCTCGGCATCCACTGCCACAACGACGCCGGCTGCGCGGTGGCCAACTCGCTGGTGGCCGTGCAGGCCGGCGCCACCCAGGTGCAGGGCTGCATCAACGGCTACGGCGAGCGGGCCGGCAACACCGACCTGTCGGCCGCCATCCCCAACCTGTCGCTCAAGCTCAACATCCGCACCATCCCGGCCGACCGCCTGGAGCGCCTGACGCCGGTGGCGCACCACATCGCCGAGCTGGTCAACATCGCGCCCAACCCCCAGCAGCCCTACGTCGGCAACTCGGTCTTCGCGCACAAGGGCGGGCTGCACGCCAGCGCCGTGGCGCGCAGCGCCGACCTCTACGAGCACGTCGAGCCGAACCTGGTGGGCAACGGGACCCGGGTCGTCGTCTCGGAGATGGCCGGCCGCTCGACGCTGGCCATGAAGGCGGCCGAGCTCGGGCTCGAGCTCGACGGCGAGGTCATCGGCCGGGTGCTCGACGAGCTCAAGCGCCTGGAGCACGAGGGGTACCACTTCGAGGTGGCCGACGGCTCCCTCGAGCTCCTGCTGCGCCGGGCCACCGGCTGGGTGGCCGACTACTTCACGGTGGAGTCGTTCCGCGTCATCACCGACCACGGCCAGCGCAACGAGGCCGACGGCCGCGACCGCGACGGCCGACGGCCTGCCGGGGTCACGACCGAGGCCACGGTCAAGGTCCACGTCGGGCTCGGAGCGCATCGTCGCCATCGCCGAGGGCAACGGCCCGGTCAACGCGCTCGACGGCGCCCTGCGCGGCGCCATCGGCGCCAAGTTCCCGGCGCTCGACCACATCCACCTGACCGACTACCGGGTGCGCGTCCTCGATACGGGCCGGGGCACCGGCGCCGTCACCCGGGTCCTGGTGGACACGACCGACGGGCAGCGGACCTGGACCACCATCGGGGTGTCGGAGAACATCATTGAGGCCAGCTGGCAGGCCCTCTACGATTCGATCGTCTTCGGGCTGCTCCACGCCTCCTGAGGCGAGGGGCAGCGCCAGCCCGTCACGTCGCCGGGGGAGTACAGGGGGATCGCGCATGACCGTGTGGAGCCGGATCGCAGCATCCGTCGGTCAAGCTCCCCCCGCCGCAGACCACCGACGTCTCGGTCGAGCGCGACCTGGCCGCCAAGATGCCCGACGGCGTCGAGCTCCTGGCCGACCGCTGGTACCCGACGCGACCCGTCGGGCGAGCCGGCCGACCGTGCTGATCCGCACGCCCGTACGGGCGCGCGCTCATGGGCCCGCTCGGCCGGCTCTACGCCGAGCGCGGCTACCAGGTCGTCATCCAGAGCTGCCGGGGCACCTTCGGGTCCGGGGGCGAGTTCGTCCCGGTGCGCAACGAGCAGGCCGACGGGCACGCCACGCTCGAGTGGGTGGCGGCCCAGCCCTGGTTCGACGGCCGGCTGGTCATGTGGGGCGCGAGCTACCTCGGCATGACGCAGTGGGCCGTCGCCGCAGGACGCGCCGGACTTCGTCAGGGCGCTCGGCCTCCAGGTGACCGCGGCGAACTTCCGCGACGCCGTCGTGTATCCCGGGCGGCTCGTTCGCGCTCGAGACGGCGCTGGCCTGGCTGCACCAGATCAAGCACCAGGAGCTGGGCTGGCGCACCGTGCTGCGCACCGCAGCTGCGCGGCGGCCACGGGTGGTCGTCGGCGGCGAGCGCCGTCCTGCCCCTCGGGAAGTGCGACGCCGCCGCCATCGGCGAGCCCATGCGCCTTCTACCAGGACTGGCTCGAGCACAGCGCCCCGGGCGACCCGTGGTGGGACGCCGTCGACTTCGGGCGCCGGCTGGAGCAGGTGCCGCCGGCCAGCTTGGTCGGCGGGTGGTACGACCTGTTCCTCCCGGCCAGGTGGCCGACTACGAGGCCCTCCGGCGCGCCGGGCGCACGGCCCGCCTGACCATCGGCCCCTGGACGCACGCCAGCCCGGGCCTCTTCGCCGAGACCGTGCGCGACGGCCCCGGTGGTTCGACGAGCAGCTCGGGGCCGGACCGGGCGGAGCCGCCGGCGCGCCGGTGCGCCTCTTCGTCATGGGCTCGCGCACCTGGCAGGAGTTCTCGCTGTGGCCGCCGGCGGGGGAGACCGCAGCGGTGGTACCTCGGGCGGTGGCGGCACGCTGCGGCACCGGACGCCGCCGGGCGACGAGCGCGCCCGACCGCTACCACTACAACCCGCACGACCCGACGCCGGCCGTGGGCGGGCCGTCGCTCAACATGGCGCACGGCGGGACGCAAGGAGCAGCGCCGGCGCGAGCACCGCCGCGACGTGCTGACCTACACCAGCCCCGTGCTGACCGAGGACCTCACGGTCATCGGCCCGCTGACGGCCACGCTGTACCTGCGCTCGTCGCTCGAGCACACCGACTTCTTCGTGCGGCTGTGCGACGTGTCGGCGAAGGGCAAGTCGTTCAACCTGAGCGACGGCATCGTCCGGCTCGCGCCCGGCTCGGTGCGAGAAGGACGAGGACGGCGTCTCCGGCTCGACATCGCCATGTGGCCCACGGCCAACACGTTCCGGGCCGGCCACCGGATCCGCCTGCAGGTGTCGAGCGGCGCCCACCCGCTCTTCGACCGCAACGCCGGCACCGGCGAGCCGCTGGCGACGGGCGCCAACCTGCGCTCGGCCGACCAGGAGGTCTTCCACGACGCCGCACACCCGTCGTCGATCGCGCTGCACGTCGTGCCGCTGCTGCAGGACGGCTCGCTGGGCGGGCGTGGAATGGGTTCGCCCGACCCCCTCGGCTAGTCTCCCGCGCATGACGCAGCCCACCTTCGTGCCCATCGCCGAGGCGGACCAGGTCCGCCCGGCCCGGCACCTGCACGTCCCGGGGTCGTGGACGACGTCCGCCCGGCCGAGCTGGTGGGGCCCGACGATGCGCCGGGGCGCGAGCATCGGGACGCCCGGGCCCGACTCGGGCTTCGCGCTCCGCCTGGCCCAGCGCTTCGAGCGACGAGCTGAAGCTGGGCGAGGGCGAGTCCGCGCACGATGTGCTGCTCGGCGTCGGCCTCGTGGCCGTCCAAGCGGGCCGCCCTCTTCGGGCGGGCGCCCTGCATCTACGACGTGCGGTTCGCGCTCAACCTGTGGGGCTTCCTCGACGACGCGCCCGCCGACGTCCGGGCGACGCGCCGGGCCGCGTTCTCCTCCATCTCCCACGACTACGTCGCCCAGCGGGCGCTGGTCGACTCCGTTCCCGAGGAGACCCTCCGGCTGAGCCCGGAGGAGGTCCGCGCCGCCGGGGCGGTACCGCCGCCGCCTAGGCGCGGCGCACCACCATCGTCGTGGACGCAATCGGGGCGATCGACCGGCTCGAGATCGAGGCGGGCGGCCTCACCTTCACCGGCCGGGCCTGCGGCCCGCACGAGGGCCGCAAGGTCCTGCTCCTGCACGGCTTCCCGCAGACCTCGTGGGCCTGGCGCGACGAGCTGTGGGCGCTCGGGCGGGCGGGCTACCGCGCCATCGCGCCCGACCTGCGCGGCTACTGCTGCGGCGCCCGCCCGGCGGAGGTGGGCGACTACGCCACCGAGCACCTCCTGGACGACGTCCTCGCGCTGGCCGACTCCATGGAGATGGAGACGCTTCGACCTCGTGGGGCACGACTGGGGCGGCATGCTGGCCTGGATCGTGGCGTCGCGCCATCCCGGCCGGGTGCGCATCGCTCAGCGTCGTGTCGACGCCGCACCCGCTGGCGCTGCAGCGAGGCGCTGCGCGGCGGGGACCCCGCCCAGGCCGCCTACGGCGCGTCCATGGAGGCCTTCCGCACGCCCGAGGTGCCCGGAGCGGCTGCTGCTCGGCGCCGACGGCGCGGGCGGCGGGCTCGCCACGCTGCTGGCCGAGACCGGGCTCGACGACGAGGACGCCAGGATGTACGTCGCCGCCCTGACCGAGCCGGGCGCCCTCACGGCGGCCCTCAACTGGTACCGGGCCATGGACGGCAGCGCGCTCGCCGGACCTGGACCCGGTGTGCGTGCCCACGCTCTACGTCTGGTCGACCGGGGACGGGGCGTTCGGCTGGGCGGCCGCCGAGAACACCGCCGAGTGCGTGCAGGGTCCCTACACCTTCGAGGTCCTCGACAACGTGTCGCACTGGATCCCCGAGATGGCGCCGGTCGAGCTGTCCGGTCTGCTGATCCGCCACCTGCACGGCCCACTGACGCCGGCGGACCGGCCGAGCCGGGCGAGCCACGTGGCGCGGCGCCTGCGAGAATGGCACCGTGAGCGCCTCGACCTTCGCCCTGACCGACGTCCAGCGGGAGTTCCGCGAGACCCTGCGCGCCTTCTGCGAGGAGAAGGTGGCCCCCCACGCGGCCGAGGTCGACCGCACGGCCGAGTTCCCGTGGAAGTCGTTCGAGGCCTGCAAGGAGATGGAGCTGCCGGCGCTCGGCATCCCCGAGGCCTACGGCGGCGCGGGGGCCGACACGGTGACCCAGGCCATCGCGGTCGAGGAGCTCGCCCGCGTCTGCGCCTCGACGGCGCTCACCATCCTCATCTCCAAGCTCGGGATGACTGCCGGTCATGAACTGGGGCTCCGAGGAGCTCAAGCAGGCGTACATGCCGCGGGTGGCGGCGGGCGAGATCCAGGCCAGCTACTGCCTGTCCGAGGCGGACGCCGGGAGCGACGTGGCCGTCCATGCGCACCCGGGCCGTGCGCGACGGCGACGACTACGTCCTGACCGGCTCGAAGTACTGGATCACCAACGCCGGGATCTCCGACGTCTACATCGTCTTCGCCAAGACCGACCCCGACGCCGGCGGGCGCGGCATCTCGTGCTTCCTGGTGGAGAAGGAGTGGGGGATCCGCATCGCCAAGCACGAGGACAAGATGGGCCTGCGGGGCAGCCCGACCGGCGAGGTCGTGCTCGACGAGGTGCGCGTCCCGGCGCTCGCACCGCATCGGCGAGGAGGGCCAGGGCTTCACCATCGCCATGCACACCCTCGACCGCAGCCGGCCCACCATCGGGGCGCAGGCGGTCGGCATCGCGCAGGGCGCCATCGACTACGCGGGGGCCTACATGAAGCAGCGCCACGCCTTCGGCGCCCCCATCGCCGACCTGCAGGGGCTGCGCTTCATGCTGGCCGACATGGCCATGCGCAACGAGGCGGCCCGCGCCCTGGTGTACCGGGCCTGCGCCATGGTCGACGACGACCCGACCGGCGAGCTCACCAAGTTCGGCGCCATGGCCAAGGCCTTCGCCTCCGACGCCTCCATGTCGATCACGGTCGACGCGGTGCAGCTCCTCGGCGGCTACGGCTACACCAAGGACTTCCCCGTCGAGCGCTTCCTGCGCGACGCCAAGGTGACGCAGATTTACGAGGGCACCAACCAGGTGCAGAGGGTGGTCATCGCCCGGGAGCTGCTCAAGCACCTGCGTGAGCGCGGCCGGCCGGTCCGGCGGAACGGCGTTGGCGCCCGGCGATCGCGGCCCGGGCAGACTTCCGGGGCGGCCCGGAGGGCCGGTGATAAAGTTAGAACAGGTTCTAGAATTCGCCCATCGAGGGCAGCCGGCCGAGGGCCGGGAGTGGCAGCAGGAGGAACGTCCGTCATGGCGCAGCCGGTAATCATCGAGGCGGTCCGCACCCCCATCGGGAAGCGCAACGGGTGGCTGTCGGGGCTGCGGGCGCCCGACATCCTGGGCGCGGCCCAGGTCGAGGTCGTCAAGCGGGCCGGCATCGACCCGGCCTCGGTCGAGCAGGTGGTCGGCGGGTGCGTGACCCAGGCGGGCGAGCAGGGCTTCAACGTGACGCGGACGGCCTGGCTGCTGAGCCGGCCTGCCCTACGAGGTCGCCGCCACCACGGTCGACTGCCAGTGCGGCTCGTCGCAGCAGGCCAACCACTTCGTCAACAACCTCATCGCCGCCGGCGCCGTCGACACGGCGATCGGCTGCGGCGTCGAGGCCATGAGCCGGGTCCCGCTGGGGGCCAACGCCGGCGGCCGGCGTCGGGCCGGGCCATCCCCGACGACCTGCCCTACGACATGCCCGACCAGTTCACGGCGGCCGAGCGCATCGCCAAGAAGTACGGCATCACCCGCGAGGACGTCGACTGGCTCGGCCTGGAGTCGCAGAAGAAGGCGGCCGTGGCGCGTGGCCGAGGACCGCTTCGCCCGCGAGATCGTCTCCGTCGAGGCGCCCGATCGTCGGCGAGGAGGGCCCGCGCGGCGAGCACTCGGGCGAGAAGATGGTCGTGACGCAAGGACCAGGGCCCGCGCGACACGACGGCCGAGGGCCTGGCCAAGCTGAAGCCCGTGCTGCCCGACGGCATGCACACGGCGGGGAACTCGTCGCAGATCTCCGACGGCGCCGCCGCCGTGCTGTGGATGTCCGAGGACCGGGCCAAGGCCGAGGGCTTCCGGCCCCGGGCCCGGGTCGTGGCCCAGGTGCTGGTCGGCTCCGACCCCTACTACCACCTCGACGGGCCCATCGCGGCGACGACCAAGGTGCTGGCCAAGGCCGGCATGACGATGAAGGACATCGACCTCTTCGAGGTGAACGAGGCCTTCGCCTCGGTCGTCATGAGCTGGGCCAAGGTGCACGAGGCCGACATGGACAAGGTGAACGTCAACGGCGGCGCCATCGCCATCGGCCACCCGGTCGGGGCGACGGGCAGCCGGCTGATCACGACGATCCTGCACGAGCTCGAGCGCACGCGACGCGCACCTACGGGCTGGTGTCGATGTGCTGCGGTGGCGCGCTGGCGACGGGCACCATCATCGAGCGGCTGTAGGCGGTCGCTCCGACTCGACCTCGCATCATTCCGGCGCCTACCTCTGGAGGGGACCGTGGTTTCGACTGAGCACCTGACGTTCGAACGCGACGGCGCCACCGCCATCGTCACCATGAACCGGCCCGAGGCGAAGAACGCGCTGAGCCTGCCCATGCTGGTCGGCATGAAGGACGCCTGGGAGGAGATCGACGGCAACGACGACATCCGCTGCGCCATCCTCACCGGCGCCGGCGGGACGTTCTGCGCCGGCATGGACCTCAAGGCCATGGGCGGCAGCGACGCCGAGAAGTACCAGCCCCGCATGGCCGAGGACCCCGACCTGCACTGGAAGGCGCTGCTGCGCCACTACGACCTGCGCAAGCCGCTGATCGCCGCCGTCGAGGGCTGGGCCGTGGCCGGCGGGACCGAGATCCTGCAGGCCACCGACATCCGGGTGGCCGGGCGAGGGCGCCGTCTTCGGCGTCTTCGAGGCCAAGCGCGGGCTGTTCCCCCTCGGCGGCTCGACGGTGCGGCTGCGCCGCCAGATCCCCTACACCCTCGCCATGGAGCTGCTGCTGACCGCCCGCGAGGTGCCGGCGGAGGAGGCCCTGCGCATCGGCCTCATCGGCCACGTCGTCCCCGACGGCACCGCGCTGGACAAGGCGCTGGAGATCGCCGCCGTGATCGGGGCGAACGGGCCGCTGGCGGTGGAGGCGATCAAGCGGAGCGTGCGCGAGACCGAGGGCATGTCCGAGGTGGACGGCCTGGCCCGTGAGCTCGAGATCGGCTGGCCCGTCTTCGCCAGCAACGACGCCGCCGAGGGGCAGAAGGCCTTCGCCGAGAAGCGGCCGCCCAACTACACCCGCACGTGAGCGGCAGCGACCGCCGGCTCGACCCGCCCGCCGGAGCGGGCTATCCCGGGCGTCGACGGCCCGGCCGACGACGACGGGCGACGCGCCGCTGAACCGGCTGGCGGCGGCGGTGCGGCGCATCAGCGCGGTGGCGGTCGGCCAGCCGCTCGAGCGAGGAGGACGTCGCGGAGGCGGCCGCCGAGCTGGCGGCGCTGGCGGACCGCCTGGAGGCGGCGGCGCCGGCGGAGCAAGCGGACCGCGCAACCAGCCCGACGCCGGACGGGGCATCCCCAGGACGTCTTCTCGACCAGCCCGGTGATCGGCTTCGCCAACCCGGTGGCGCCACCGGTGGAGGTGTGGGCGGTGGAGGGCGACGAGGGGTCGGCGCGAGGTCCGGGGCCGGGTCACCTTCGGCTACCAGTACGAGGGGCCGCCGACCTGCGTGCACGGCGGCGTCATCGCCGAGCTGTTCGACGAGCTGCTGGGCATGTCCAACATCTTGGTCGGGTCAGGGCGCCATGACCGGGACGCTGACGATCCGCTACCGGCGCCCGACGCCGCTGCTGGCCCCGCTCGAGCTGGCCGCCCGCCACACGGGCAAGGAGGGGCGCAAGGTCTTCGCCTGGGGCGGCATCTACTACCAGGGCGAGCTGACGGCGGAGGCCGACGGCATCTTCATTGAGGTGCCCCCGAGCCGCATGCTCGACATCGTCGTCGGGCAACGCGCACAGGCACCGAGGCCCCGCTGGTCGTCGACCCGGACTGGCAGCGGATGATGGCGCGGGGCGGCGCGACGAAGGGCGAGACGCCCGCTTGAGGATGGGTCGGGTCGGGTCGGGTCGGCCCGGTTCGGGTCGGCGTCAGGCGGCGGGGGAGGCAACGAAGCTGAAGCGCACCTGACGCCGGGGATTGTCGACGTTGAGGTCCACCAGGACGACGGACTGCCACGTCCCCAAGGCGACCCGGCCCCCGAGCACGGGCAACGTCACCGACGGGCTCACGAAGGCGGGCAGGATGTGGTCGGCGCCGTGGCCCGGCGACCCGTGGGCGTGCCGGTAGCGGTCGTCGCGAGGGAGGAGGCGCTCCAGCGCGGCCAGCAGGTCGCTGTCGGACCCCGAGCCGGTCTCCATCAGGGCGACGCCGGCGGTGGCATGCGGCACGAAGACGTTGACCAACCCATCGCCGAGCCCGGCGCAGAAGCGCTCGAGCTCGCTCGTGAGGTCGATGATGCGCTCCCGGGAGGCGTCGATGCTCAGCTCGAGCGACTGCATGCAGGCCCCAGTCTGCCGTAGCGTGCCGGCGTGCGGCGGCTCCTCCTGGCGATGGCGGTAGTGGCGATTGGCGGCGGGGGCGGCGGCGGTGGCGACCGGAGCCGGGATCGGGATCGGAGCCGGCGTCGGACAAGCGGCCGCGGCCACCGTTGCGCCGGGGCAGGATCACGACTGCATCGTTGGGACGCCGCCCGCCTCCATCGACTGGTCCGGGTTGACCAACCCGATCCTGTCGTTCCCGACCGTCGGCGTGAAGGACCAGGCGCTGCAATGGTCCGGCGGCGAATGGCACATGCTCTACAGCGACATGACCGCGACCAAGGCGGCCCCGCACGTGCACTTCAGCCGTGGCCGTGTCGTCGAGTCCCGGATCTGCGGCACTGGACGGCGCCGAGGATCATTGCCGAGAACGCCGCCTCGCCCGACATCGTCCGCTCGCCTTCCGGGACGTTCATCGTGACGTATCAGACCCCGCAGGGTCTGGCCTACCGGACGAGCAGCACCGCCTCCCTGCGATCCTGGTCGGCCGCCCACCCGCTCGGACGCGGGTTGGCGCACCGCATGATCGATGGCGCCCTCGCCTTCACGGGCAACGGCGTGATCCTGGGCTTCAAGGCGGGGACGACGACGCAGCATTTCGAGATCGCCTGGGCGCCGTCACTGTCCGGGACGTTCCGCCTGGTGGGCCGGCCCGACATCGTGCTGTACAACGACACCGTCGAGAACTACGAGTTCCTGACGGTCGACGGTGCCTGGGACCTCGTCGCAACGTCGAACACGCTCGATCAGCCGTTTCTCTTCACGCTCGGCCCGGGGGATCCGACGTCACCGTCGACATGGCTGCACTGGAGCGCCGGTCGCCAGCTCTCGGTGCCGAGCCAGCCGTTCAACAGCGGTCAGGGGATTTCGAGCGTCGAGCTACGAGCATGCCAACTCCGCCTTCCTCTGCGTCGGGCCGCAGGGCGAGGACTACCTCACCTATGCCGGCAGCACGGAGCTCACGCAGTTCGGCGGCTGGGGTCACGCCCGTATCGGAGTGGCCCGGAGCAGCGATCTCGTGCACTGGGAGGTGCCACCGGCATGAGGGACTGCACAGTGGTCACGGGCTGCACACCAGAGTGATACTGGGGGG
The DNA here is from genome assembly GCA_963807775.1 of uncultured Acidimicrobiaceae bacterium. Classification (GTDB taxonomy): domain Bacteria; phylum Actinomycetota; class Acidimicrobiia; order Acidimicrobiales; family RAAP-2; genus Bog-473. The sequence goes on from CAWECY010000004.1 coordinate 686,570, forward strand.
CGCCTAGGGGTAGAGGGTGCTGCAGAGTGCCGCACTGTCCCGGCGCGACAAGCTGCTCGATAAGTCACCCGATCATTGAGGAGAAGCAGATGGCCAAGTCCAGCGATGAGATCCCAGAGATTGAGGAGCCCGATCCGTTGGATCCGGAGGACGCAGCGGAGATCGCCCCGCTCGACAGCGAGATCGACTTCGACGACGAGCAGGACGAGGACCAGCTCCCACTCGACGAAACGGAAGCTGCGGAGGCGGGGGTGCTGCTCGATGATCCCGAAGCCCTGTCCGACGAAGACGAATAGCTTCTCGCCCGAGACGGGAAGGCTGAAGAGATGAGGATCGACCCCGAACCGGAGGGCTCCGAGTTCACGCTGCTGGTCCAGTATCTCGACTATCAGCGTGAGACCGTGCTGATGAAGACCGAGGGGCTCACGCAGCCACAGATGGTGCAGAACCATCCCCCTTCGGCACTCACGCTGGCCGGCCTCCTCTATCACCTGGCTCTCGTGGAGGAGAGCTGGATGGAGGTCCGATTCAGCGGGCTGCCCGAGCGCGAGCCCTGGGGAGGCGTCGATTGGGAAGCGAACCCCGATTGGGAGTTCCGCACAGCGGAAGGCGTCGCTCCCGAGGAGCTGCGGGACCGTTATCGCATCGCGTGTGAGCGGAGCCGGGTCGTGGTCTCCGCCGCCTCTGGTCCTGACCAGCTCTCGGCCCAGCCGATGCGGGACGGCCGGCACTTCTCACTTCGATGGGTGCTGTTGCACCTCATAGAGGAGACGGCGCGCCACGCCGGCCACGCCGACACGCTGCGCGAGGCCATCGACGGCACGGTCGGAGAGTAGGCAATCGAATCGAGGAGCAGTTGCTACTCGAGTTCCTTCCACTTCTCCCGTCCGAAGAGCCGTCCGAACCGTGCTGACAAGGACGGGCCTTCGTCACGTGCGGTATCCGGATGCAGGACCAGGGTGCCCTTGGGCGCCGGGAGGTTCGCGGCTTCCTCGTCCGTCAGGGAACACCGTACGAGGGTCGTGGTGATATCGGCGATCTGGTCGCGATCGACGAATCTCAGACCGTGCTTGGTCTTCACGGCGATGCCGTCGAACAGATCCTCCTCGGGGATCTGCAGGACGTGCTCGACCGTCCCGAACTCGGAGTCGCTCGAGCTCAGGACCGGCGTACCGACCGCAAGGGCCATATATGAGATGGGGCGACCTTCATCCACGGGATACCTCTTTCTGCTTGCTCGTAAAATCTAGTCAGAGACGTCTCGGTAGCCTCGCCGTCGAGAGAACAGGAGGGCGACCATGGCGACCATGGACCAACCGACCGGGCACGAGGCGCTGAAGAAGCTGGAGCCCCTCCTTGGCGATTGGAGCCTGGAGGCCTCACCACCGGGCGGAGAGCCCTGGCCGGGCGGCGGACGCTCCACCTTCGCATGGCACCCGTCCGGAGCACACCTGATGCAGCGAACGACGGTCGAACTGCCCGAGGCGCCCGACAGCCTGTCCGTGATGGGTTGCGATGCAGCCAATGGGACCTACTTCCAGCTTTACTCTGACGAGCGTGGCGTGTGTCGGGTGTATGAGATGTCCATCGGCGATGGCGAGTGGACACTCTGGCGGAAAGGTCCGCCGTTCGATCAACGGTTCATCGCCACCATCAGTGAAGACGGCAACACGATCGCCGGTCGCTGGGAGAAGTCCGAGGACGGCAGGGGCTACACCACCGACTTCGACCTGGTGTACCGCAGGACGATCGCGTAGGGCCGGTTTCGTGGCGACTGATCCGGGTAATCGGTTCCGCCCGAATGCCAAGTGCGCCCATGGCTGCGACAGAGCTCCGAGGGATTCCCTGGCCAGGGCCCTGAGGAAGGAACCGAGAACACCAGGCGTTGGCAGAAGGTGAGCACGAGGGAGGAGACCCGCCATGGCCCGAGCAGTCCGCTTCGACACCTACGGGGACCGCGACGTCCTCTACATCGCCGACGTGCCCATCCCGACACCCGCGGAGGGTGAGGTCGTGGTCGAGGTTCGGGCTGCCGGCATCAACCCCGGTGAGGCGGCGATCCGGGCTGGCGCGATGAAGGACGCCTTTCCGGCGACGTTCCCTTCGGGCGAAGGGAGCGACTTGGCCGGCATCGTCCATTCCGTTGGCGACGGCGTGACTGAGTTCACCGTGGGTGACGAGGTGATGGGGTGGTCATGGCAGCGCTCGAGTCAGGCCGAGTTCGTGGCGGTACCGGTGAACCAGCTCATTCGAAAGCCGCCCGCGCTGAGCTGGGAAGTGGCGGGCTCGCTCTACGTGGTCGGCTGCACGGCGTACGCAGCCGTGCGGGCTGTCGATGTCCATCCGGGCGACACGGTCGCCGTGTCGGCGGCTGCCGGTGGCGTGGGCTCGGTTGTGGTGCAGTTGCTGCGCATCAAAGGGGCATCGGTGCTCGGGATCGCCTCGGAGAGCAATCACGCGTGGCTGTCCTCGCACGGCGTCACGCCGATCTCCTATGGCGATGGACTGGCTGATCGCCTGAAGGCAGCCGCGCCGAACGGCATCGACGCCTTCATCGACCTGTTCGGCCCTGAATATGTGCAGCTTGCAGTCGACCTCGGTATCCCTCCTCAGCGCATCGAAACCATCATTTCGCGCCAGAAGGCGCAAGAGGTGGGTGCCAAGAACGAGGGAAGTGGCGCTGCATCGACCACCGAAGTGCTGTCGGAGATGGCGGAGCTGGTTGCGTCAGGGCAGATCGAGATCCCGATCGCCGCCACCTACCCGTTGGACAAGGTGCGCGATGCGTATGCCGAGGTCGAAAAACGCCACACCCGCGGCAAGATCGTCTTGATCCCATAAGCCGGCCACTCCGGGTCGTGACGCGGGCCTCCGGCCGAGAGGATGCCTCTCAATCGGTGAAAAACGCACCACCCGTGTATTTCCGGAGTGTCAAATGTGCGCCAAGGGCGGCGGGCTCCTCTTGGGGAAACCGGCGTCCCGAGTACTTTGAGGTATGGCCAAAGCGGTCTTGCTCGATATAGACGGAGTGTTGACCACGTCTTGGCAACCACTCCCCGGAGCAATCGAGACGATCGGTTGGCTCAAGGAGAAGCGCATCGAATTTCGACTCCTCACGAATTCGTCGTCGAGGACCCGTCGTGGAATCGCCGAGCTGCTCAACCAGCACGGAATGCAGGTGGATGAGCCGCAGATTCTGACGGCGGTGACAAGCGCATCCCGCTACATGAAAGAGCGTGGGTGGCAACCGAACTGCCTGGTTCTCAATGAGGGAGACATCGCGGAAGACCTCGAGGGATTTGTGATCACCGAGCCCTCGTCCGCTGACGTGGTCCTCCTGGGAGGGGCTGGCCCGACCCTCGGTTACTCTGACTTCGAAGCGGCGTTCACCCTGGCGCTGAAAGGCATCCCCCTGGTGGCGTTGCATCGCAATCTCCGCTACAGAACCGCCGACGGTCTCGCTCTCGACATGGGCGCATTCATCGTCGGGCTCGAAGCGGCGTCCGGAACTGAAATTCCGATCGTCGGCAAGCCGGCGCCCGCTTTCTTTCACGCTGCACTGGACCACATTGGGAGCGAAGCTGCCGAAGCGATCGTGGTCGGAGATGACATCGAGGCTGACGTAGTCGGAGCTCAAGATGTGGGAGCCACCGGAGTACTTGTGAAAAGCGGCAAGTTCCATCCATCTGACCTGGAGGGCGGTAGGTCCCGTCCGGATCACGTGATCGACGACGTGGGCCAACTTCCCGGGCTCTTCGAAGTCATGTCTTGGTGCTAGGTCGGCGTCCGTTCCGGTGGTGAGGAGCGCGGCGGCGGCAGGCTGGCGGACCGATTGCTGAATCGTCCTTCAGTGGCGCGCATGCTCTGACGGACGGATACTGGGGCGCATTGACGAAGGAGGGCCCGTGGCAGTTCAGCTCAACCACACCATCGTCGCAGCACATGACAAAAGTGCGTCGGCCGAGTTTCTGGCCGAGATCCTCGGTCTGGGGTCACCGACTCCGTTTGGGCCGTTCATGTGCGTGGAGACGGCCAACGGCGTCAGCCTGGACTACGCGGATCGCGCCGACGAGATCGAGGCGGCCCACTACGCCTTCCTCGTCACCGAGGAGGAATTCGATGACATCTTTGCCAGGGTCACCGACCGTGGATTGACGTACTGGGCCGATCCCGGCCACACCCGGGAGAACGTGATCAACAACCACGGGCGAGGCTTCTATTTCGAGGACCCGTCAGGTCACAACCTGGAGGTGCTCACGCGCCCGTACGGAACCTGACCGAGCAGACCGCCTGCGTGCCCTCAGGCCACCGCCTCCGCCGCCGCTGCTTTGATGATGGTGGCGTAGAGATCGTGCCAGGCGACGCCGCTGAACCCGGCCGTGGCAAGGAGTTGGCCGGCCCGTTTCTTGGTGCGGGCCTTCCCACGCCGGCTCACCACCATGGTGGGGAACAGCCAGTTCGAGAATTGATCGACGAGGACGAGGTGTCCCCCGGCCGTCACGACCCGGCGACACTCCGCCAGCCCCTTCTGCTGGTCGGACCAGTGATCGAATGAGGTGGTACTCACCACCAGGTCGAAGGATTCGTCGGGGTAGGGCAGCTCTTCGGCGACGCCGGCCAGGAAGCTGAGTCGGGCATCGTCTGCGCTCTTTTGCGCCGCCAGAATCATGCTCGCTGCTGCATCGATCCCGGCCAGCCTCTCGGCGTCGGGATACTGCCGGCCCAAGCACCGAAGGAGGTAGCCGGTCCCGCATCCCACGTCGAGCACCCGGCCAGGCGACTGCGCCGTGCTCAAAGCAAGGCTCGCCGTCCTCTCGGCGATGTCGTGGTGCAAGCGACCTCGCCAGCCACGCTCGTAGCCAGAGGCTCTCTCATCGAAGGCGGCGACGTCGCGGTGGGGAGGCAAGGCAGGCAAGCCACGAGGTTGCCATAACCGGACGGGCGAACGAATCCCACCCTCTGGTTCACAAGGGCGTCAGCGGGCGCATACCATCGTCGGGTATGACTCCGGAGGAGATGGCCGACCTGGCCCACTTGCGCCGAGCCCGCGACCTCATCGACCGCGAGTACGCCCAGCCGCTCGATGTCCCGGCCATCGCACGTGCTGCGCTCATGTCCCCGGCGCATTTCTCGCGCAAGTTCCGGGCCGCCTACGGGGAGACTCCCTACAGCTACCTCATGACCCGCCGCATGGAGCGGGCGAAGGCCTTTCTCCGCCAGGGCATGTCGGTCACCGATACCTGTGTCGCCGTCGGCTGCACGTCGCTGGGGTCCTTCAGCTCGCGTTTCACCGAGATCGTGGGCGAGACACCATCGCAGTACAGGGGGCGTGACCACTCCTCCAGCGAAGCGATCCCTTCGTGCGTGAGCATGGTGGTGATGCGTCCCCGGCGCACGCCGATCTCTGTCTGAGAACGCCTATCCGAGCTGGCGTTCCGGCCGGAGGGGCTGCGGAGGCATGCCGCGCTCGAGTACCGAGCAGGATCGGAGAAGCATCAGAGGGGTCGCCCTCCGTACAATCGTCGAATGCCAGTCACCGTTGCCGCAATGTTCATCCCCGTCCACGATCCCGAGGCCGCGCTCGGCTTCTACCGCGATGCGCTCGGGTTCGAGGTCCGCAACGACGTCAAGGCCGGCGAGTTTCGCTGGGTCACCGTCGGTGCCCCCGGCCAGGACCTCGATATCGTCCTGTCCCAGCCGCACGGCGGTCGTTCCGAGGCTGAAGGCGATGCCCTCCTGTCGCTCGTGACCCAGGGCTCGTTGCAGGCTGCGATCTTCCGCGCGGACGACCTCGACGCCACCTTCGAGAAGGTCCGGGCCTCGGGGGCCGAGGTGCTCCAGGAGCCCGCCTCCCAGCCGTGGGGTGTGACCGACTGCGCCTTCCGCGACCCCTCGGGCAACCTCGTCCGCATCCAGCAGGCCTGAGACGCCGATGAAGACCATGACCTGTCAGCAACTGGGTGGACCCTGCGAGCTGGCGCTCCACGGAGAGACCGCCGACGAGGTGATCAAAGCCCAGGATCGCCATTTGAACGACGTGGTGGCGGGCGGCGACGATGCCCATAAGGAAGCCCTGAAAGACATGAAGGGCCGGTGGAAGCACCCCATTGCGGGAATGGGGTGGTACCGCAAGGCGAAGAAGGACTTCGCCGCATTGCCCGAAGACTGATCAGTCAGCCGGCGCGGCGGGAGCCGTCAGCCCGGCGCGATCGGGTCCTTGGCCACGAAGCACCCCGCTTCGGTCGTGATCGTCATCTGCCCGCCTTCTTGGGCGAACCGCGCCGCGACGAGCTCCTCGAGGGCCGAGCGCTGCTCGGCTGTTGCGTCCCGGCCGGCGGCGGTCGAGGCGATGAACGCCACGACGTCGGCGGGGTCGGTGCAGACCATGGTGCTCGGGTGCAGTTGCCAGGTCACGGACCGGAACGCCGTGCGCAGGATCCCCCCGCCGGTCGACCGGCCGAACCGCCCGTCGAGGAAGTCGAGCGGCGACCAGCCCAGCGCCGCTCGTGACACCTCGGAGATGGCGTCGAGATGCTGGGGTCCGTTGGTCGCCGCCAGCAGCACGCCATCGGGCCGCAGCACGCGGGCGAACTCCGCGGCAGCCCGGCCGGGATCGGGGACGTGGTACAGCATGTGGTCCGCCACGACCACGTCGAACGTGCCGTCGTCGTAGGGCAGGTCCTGGGCGTCGCAGGTGCGGCATCCGACGAGCTCCATCCCGGGCAGCGGCGCCACCGCCGCCACGGCAGCTTCGACCATGCCCTCGGACAGGTCGGTCAGCGTGAGCCGGAGGCGGGGCAGCAACGCCGCGGTGCTGACCCAGAGCAGGCCGGTGCCGCAACCGACCTCGAGCACCCGGCCGTCCTCCGGCCAGTCGACCTGGCCCACGAGCCAGGCGAACCAGGGCACGTCCGCCCGCGAGTACTTGGCGTGCAGCGCAATGCGGGCGTTGAGGTTGGTGGGGTCTTTGTACTGGTGTTCCCGCAGGTAGTCCGCGTCGGTGCCCCGAGCCTCCGGGCGCGTCACGAGGCCCCAATGGAAGGAGACGCCGGCACGGTCTTGATCATCTGCAGCGCCGGCTGGTCCGCCCCCCACAGCTCGGGCATCTCCTCCAGCGGCCGGAAGCCGCAGCCGAAGTAGAAGGCCCGGGTGGCGGCGTACCCCGCGTCGGCCGAGCGTGGGCTGAGCGTCTTGACCTGCAGGTACGTGATGTCCCGCTCGGCCAGCCAGGACTCGGCGGCCTCCGAGCATGCGCCCGCCCGATGCCGGCGCGGTGGTGCTCGGGCAGGACGCCCATGACGACGATCTCGGCGGCGTAGGGGCTGTGCAGCACGCAGCGTCAGGATCCCGCAGTCACGCCCGTCCAGGGTCGCCACCACGGTCGGCTCCGGTCTCCGCCGCCTCGACGTAGGCGGCGACCGACTCGGGGAATCCGAACCACGTGGGCAGGGCGGCCAGGACATCGGCGCAGATGGCCCCGCTCCCGACGTCCTGCACCCGGAGCGACAGACCGGCAGGACGGCTCATCGACAGCGGCGCCACACGCGACAGCGAGGTCGGTCAGACCGCCCGCTGCACCCCTTCCCAGTAGGGGTCGCGCAGCTTGCGCTTGTAGAGCTTGCCGTTGGGGTCGCGCGGCATCTCGTTGGTGAAGTCGATCGTCTTGGGCGTCTTGAACTTGGCCAGCTTGCCGGCGCAGAAGGCCAGGATCTCCTCGGCCAGCTCGTCGTCGGCCTCGACGCCCTCGGCCGGCTCGATCACCGCCTTGACCTCTTCGCCCCAGTCCTCGTGGGGGATGCCGAAGACGGCGGCGTCGCCGACCTTGGGGTGCGAGAGCAGGACGCTCTCGATCTCGGCCGGGTAGATGTTGGCCCCGCCCGAGATGATCATGTCGATCTTGCGGTCGCGCAGGAACAGGTAGCCGTCCTCGTCGATCAAGCCCGACGTCGCCCACGGTGAAGAAGGCGCCGATGCGGTTCTTCTTGCGTCTTCTCCTTGTCGCCGTGGTACTCGAAGTCGGCCGACTGCATCGCCATGTAGACCGTGCCGATGACGTTGGGCTCGGTGATCCGGTTGCCGTCGTCGTCGAAGACGGCGATCTCGCTGATGGGCCACGGCTTGCCGACCGTGCCCGGCTTCTGCAGCCACTCCTCGGCGGTGACCAGCGTGCCGCCACCCTCGCTCGCCGCGTAGTACTCGTCGACCGCGTTGCCCCACCAGGCGATCATCTTGTGCTTGACGTCGACGGGCACGGCGCGGCGGCGTGGATCATGTGGCGCAGCGAGGACACGTCGTACTTGTCCCGCACGTCCTCGGGGAGCGCCAGCAGCCGGTGGAACTGGGTGGGCACCATGTGCGAGGTCGTGACCCGCCGCTCCTCGATCAGCCGGAGCATGTCCTCGGGCAGCCACTTGTCCATCAGCACGATGGTGTGCCCCAGGTGCAGCGACGCGCTCCCGAAGCGCAGCACCGCCGTGTGGTACAGCGGCGAGCCGATGATGTGGACGTTGTCGTCCTGGGGCTGGATGCCGAAGAGGAACAGCAGCCCCGACAGTCCCGAGCGCGGCCTGCTCCGGCGTGACGCCCAGCAGCGTGCGGTAGATGCCCTTGGGGTTCCCCGTCGTCCCCGACGTGTAGTTCATGACGTCGCCGATGGTGCGGTCCTCGGGCAGCGTCGTCGGCTGCGCGTCGCGCGCCGTCGGCGTAGGAGGCGAAGCCCGGGCACGTCGCCCACGGCCGAGCCGGCCGGCCGCGTCGACGCCCGCCTCGTCCGCCGCCGCAATCGGCCACGTCGGCGAAGCGCTCGTGGGCCACGAAGACCTTGGCCCCGGAGTCCTTCAGGATGTAGGCCACCTCGGGCGCCACCAGGTGGTGGTTGATCGGCACCAGGTACCAGCCGGCCTGCAGGGCGGCCAGGTAGACCTCGATCATCTCGGCGCAGTTGGGCAGCAGGGTGGCCACCACGTCGCCCACGTCGAGCCCCTGGGCCCGCAGGGCGTGCACCACCTGGTTGGCCCGGCCCAGCAGCTCGCCGGCCGTCACCTCGTCGCCCTCGGGCGTCACCAGGGCCAGGTAGTCGGGGTCTTCCTGGGCCAGCGCCCAGAAGCCGAGGTCACCCATCAGCAGTCTCCTTGCAGGCTCGCGACACGGGGGCGGCAAATGGCAGCCCCCGCCGTCGGCAGGCTAGAACGTGTTCTAACTTACGGCAATTTGCCCGGGCCGGCCCGCGCCGGCCGGGCACGCAGAAGATCAGGAGAGTCGACCATGGCTGGGTTCCTCGAAGGGAAGGTCGTCGCCGTCACCGGCGGCGGCGGCGGCATCGGGCGGGCCGTCGCGCTGGCCGCCGCCGCCGAAGGGGCCAAGGTGCTGGTGGCCGACTACGGCGTGGGCATGGCCGGCGAGGACCCGAGCAGCGAGGTGGCCGACGCCGTCGTGGCCGAGATCACCAAGGCGGGCGGCGAGGCCATCGCCGTGGCCGACGACATCTCCAAGATGGAGTCGGGCGAGCGGCTGATCGCCACCGCCGTCGAGAAGTGGGGCCGCATCGACGGCGTCGTGGCCGTGGCCGGGATCCTGCGCGAGCGCATGCTCTTCAACATGTCCGAGGACGAGTGGGACGCCGTCATCGCCACCCACCTGAAGGGCCACTTCACCGTGTTCCGGGCCGCGGCGGCGGTCATGCGCAAGCAGGAGGGCGGCGGCGCGCTCATCGGCTTCACCTCCGGCGCCTTCCAGGGCAGCGTGGCCCAGGCCAACTACGCGGCGGCCAAGGGCGGCATCGTGTCGCTCGTGCGCTCGGCCGCCGTCGGCCTGCACCGCTACGGCGTCACGGCCAACGCCATCGCGCCGGTGGCCCGGACCCGCATGTCGGCCAACGTGCCGTCCGAGCTGGCCGAGATGGGCGACGCCGAGGACGTCGCGCCCATGGTCGTCTACCTGCTGAGCGACAAGGCCAAGCACGTGACCGGGCAGGTCTACACGGTGGTCGGCTCGAAGATCGCCGTCTGGAACCAGCCCACCGAGGTCCGGGCCATGTGGGCCGACGGCCGCTGGACGCCCGAGCAGATCGCCGAGCGGCTCGACGGCAACATCGGCCAGGAGCGGATGGCGATGATCGACCGCCTGGAGCAGATGCGCCAGGCGGCGGCGTCGGGCGAGAAGCCCAACGCCTGACGTCACGACGCCGATCGCCTCGGCTGCAGGTCGTCAGACGACCCGGTGCAGCCGGGGCCGGGGCTTCACCGCGCTGTAGACCTCGAGCGAGTTCCCCTCGTGGTGCGCGGCCACGACGGCTGCCGCGCCGTCGTGCTCGTCGGCGAAGACCCGGCTCATGTTCTGGCCCCAGGCGACGGCCGAGCGGGCGATCTGGCGCTCGGGATGCTCCCAGGGCGGGATGCACAGCTCGATCTGGTACATCGGCTCGAAGGTGACGACGTGGGTGGCCCCGTCACCGTGCGCGGCGAGCCACTCCTCCTTCTCCTCCTCGGTCCAGATCTTTTCGGTCATTGGCATCCACGGCTGGACGGTGGCCATGTGCTCGCACCTCCCTCTCTCCGCCATATCGGTTTCACCAGGAGAAGCCTTGAGAATGCCCCGTCTTTCGCGGACTGCCCTTCAGACGCGTATCCGGCGCGTGGCCGCCCTTGGATGTCGCAAGAACGTTGCAACAACGGTGCAGAATGCGGGGAGGCCGCCCCGCCTGGCCGGATCCACCAATTCCGGGGGACGGATCTCTCACCGCACCCCTGCGCAAGTTGGCCATATGGGCCGTAGTTCCCCTTAGTAGGGCGGCACGGAAACGTGGTGGGGAAGGGGGAACGAAGAGATGAGGACCCGGATCACCAGACGCAAGCACCGAGCAGGCAGAACCGATTCCCGAGATCCGCCCGTGGCGCGAAGTGGGATGGATCTTCCGCGACGGCGACGCACTGGCCATCGAGCGCCAGGGCACGCGCACGAGGGTGCGCTCCGCCGCCGTGCAGCACCTGCGCGACGAGTAATCAGGCCGGCTGTTCCGCGCTCTCCAGCGGCTCGGCGACCTCGTCGTCGCCTTCGTGGTGCGTGCGCAGCCATTGCTTCCAACGTCGCACGCGTGCGCAGGAGGATGAACGATGCCGCCGATGACGAGGAGGACGCCCGCCAGCTGGACGAGGTCCGAGCCGAGGCGGCCGTCCTCGCCCAGCCAGAGGTGCTCGTCGAGGGAGCGCTCGATGCCCCAGAGCACCATCGCCGTGCCGAGCACGATCCCCGAGCGGGTAGCCCGTCCGGCGCGTGCCGTCCGGCCAGCGGTCGAGCCGCCGCTCGATGGCGATCAGGATCAGGTAGACGGTGAAGTCCTCGAGGGCCTGGAAGATCGGCACCGGGAGCCGGCGCCCCGCCTGGCCGGCGTAGTACATGCCGAACCACTGGTGGGTCGGGTGCCCGCCGCCCGCCACCATCAGCTGGGGGCCGAGCAGGCGGCCCAGGGCCCAGCAGGCCAGGAGGACGGGCGCAGCCAGGTCGAGGGCCCGGCCGAGCGGGAGCTCGGGGCAGCGGCGCCGGGTGAGGATGATGCCGACCGGCACGGCCAGGAGCAGGCCGCCGAACGACGAGAGCCCGCCGTGCCAGATGGCGAAGATGTCGCCGGGGTTCTGGGTGTAGTAGCTGAGGTTGGACAGCACGTGCATGGCCCGGGCGCCCACGACGGCGGCGAGGATGATCCAGAGGAAGACGGGGACGAACCAGTCGGTGGGGTAGCCGTTCTTCCGCAGCCGGCGCTCGAAGTAGGCGAAGCCGAACCAGAACGTGAGCGCGAGCCCGATGCCGTAGGTGTGGACCTGCAGGGGCCCGATGTGGAAGTCGACGGGGATCGGTTTCATGGCTCGGTCCGGGCCAGGTTAGGACGGACAGCAGGACGGCAGGACCGCGGGACCGCGGACCGGGGGCCGCTGTGCCGGGATGGCCCGAGAGCAGCAGCGACGGCAGGGATGGAAAGGACGAGCCGACGAGGGCCGGAGGCCGGCTAGGGCCGGCCGGCGCCCACGAAGTCGCCGCCGAGGCGGAGGGCGGTGACCCAGACCGAGGCCCCGGTGTAGGGCGCCTCGATCATCGTGCCCGGGCCCGACGTACATGGCGACGTGCTCGGACCCGCCGGGGCCGTAGAAGAGGAGGTCGCCCGGCTGCAGGTCGCTGATCGGCACCGGGGTCGAGTCGGCCATCTGGGCGCCCGAGTAGTGCGGCAGGCCGACGCCGACCTGGCCCCAGGACCAGGCGGTCAGCCCGGAGCAGTCGAAGCCGGGGCTGGCCGAGCCCTTGGGGGACTCGCCGCCCCAGACGTAGGGGACGCCGATCTGGCTCTCGGCCGCCTGCACGGCTCCGGCCCCGCCGGGGGCGGTGGGCGGGGGCGCGGCCTGGCTGAGACCGGCCGGCACCGTGGCAGCGCGCCGCCCGAGGAGCGCGAGCGGCGGCGGCGGCAGCGGCAGCGGCTGCGGCGGCCGCCTGTTGCTTCTGCTGCGCCGCCTGGGCGGCGGCGGCGGCCTCGGCCTGCTGCTGTTGCTGGACCAGCTGCGCGATCTGACCCTGTTCCTGGGCCAGCGCGCTCTTCTGCGGCTGCATGGCCTGCGCGTTCTGCGCCACGGCGTTCTGCTCGGCGGTCACCTGCGTCTGCGCCTGCGACTGCTCGCCCTGGAGCTGGGTCTCCTGCGCGTTCAGCGAGTTCTCGGCCGTGTGCAGGTTGTCGACGGCGAGCGAGATGTCGCCCTCGGCGATCTTGTTGTACTCGGTGGTGGCGCCGAGCGTCTGCTCGTTGCCGCTGAAGATCGGGTTCTGCGCCGCCGCCGTGCCGTCGGAGATGTAGTTGGCCACGGCCGCCTTGGAGAGGGTGGCCTTGTCCTTGGCCACCTGCTGCTCGTCCGCCGCGATGTTGGCCTTGGTCGTCGCGATGTTCGAGTTGATCTGCGACAGGTGGTACTGCGCCTGGTCGTACTGCTGGCTCAGCGCCGACATCTGGTTCTGGGCCTGGGTCAGCTGGGCCTCGATGGCGGCGGCCTTGGCCTTGGCGTCGGAGATGGCGTCACCGGCGGCCGGGCGCGCTGCCACGAACACAGTGCTTGCCAACACTGTGACAACGGTCAACGCGGGGATCCCGACCCGCTGGAGCACACGAGCGCTCCTGGGAGACCGCGGCGTGGAGTGGTGGTGAACCCGCTCTACGTCAGTCACGATGGGCCACATTCTTATCGGACGCCCTCGGTCGATTCAAACACCCTCGGTGCGAAACGCCTGTGTGCGGTCGTACCGATGGTGCGAAGATGCAGGTCATAGGCGAGAAGAACGAAATTCGAACTTTTTGTGAACTGTACGGAGAGAACGAAAGCGGTTCGGGCGAACTACGGTCGGCCGCATGGGTGAAATGATCGAATTTCGCGAGCAACGGGTCGACCGCGGGCGGCTATCTGGCCACTCCGGAGAGCGGCAGCGGGCCCGGAGTGATCGTGATCCAGGAGTGGTGGGGCCTCGTCGACCACATCGAGGACGTGTGCGACCGCTTCGCCGCGGCGGGCTTCGTCGCGCTGGCCCCGGACCTCTACCACGGCAAGAAGGTGCAACCCGGCGAGCCCGACGAGGCGGGCAAGGCGATGATGGCGATGCAGATGGACCAGGCCGCCCGCGACATGAGCGGCGCGGTCGACGAGGTGTTGCGGCGGAGCACCGGCGACAAGGTCGGCGTCATCGGGTTCTGCATGGGCGGCGGGCTGGCGCTCGTGCTGGCGACGCAGCGCCCGGACGCGGTGGCGGCGGTCGTCCCGTGTTACGGCATCATCCCGTGGCCCGACGCGCAGCCGGACTACGCCGCGATGTCGGCGGCCGTGCTCGGCCACTACGCCGAGAAGGACGAGCTTCTTCACGCCCGAGGCCGCCAACGCGTTGGCCGACCAGCTGCGCGCCATGGGCAAGTCGGTCGAGATCATCATCTACCCCGACACCGACCACGCGTTCTTCAACGACACGCGGCCCGAGGTGTACGACGCCGACGCCGCGCGCGCGCTGTGGGAGCGCACGTTGGCGTTCTTCACCGAGCATCTGAGCTGACCCTGCACCGTCCGGGCGCTCGCCCGGAGTCACATCGCCGGACGGCCCACCTCCGGACTGCACGCCCCCCACTGCGTCGGCCTCGACCGCGCACCGTCGGGAGCCGTCGCGACGTCGGCCGCGGCCGCACCAGCCGGTCCGGCCGGCCCGGAAGGGCCGCCGGGCCCGTTTGTTACCATCGGCTCATGTCCGCACGCTCACGTGACCTGCCCCGGCGCTCCTGCCTCTCCACCCCCGGTTCGAACGAGAAGTTCCTGGCCAAGGCCCCAACCGTCCCGGCCGACATGACCTTCCTCGACCTCGAGGACGCCGTGGCGCCGCTCGAGAAGGAGAGCGCCCGGCCCAAGGTGGTCGACGCCATCAAGAACCTCCCCTGGGACGACCGGGTGCTCTGCGTGCGGGTCAACGCCTGGGACACCGAGTGGACCTACGGCGACGTGATCGAGGTCGTGGGCAACGCCGGCGAGCGCCTCGACGAGATCATGCTGCCCAAGGTGCAGTCGGCCGCCGAGGTCGTCGCGCTCGACCTCCTGCTGACCCAGGTCGAGAAGAAGTCGGGGCTGCCGGTCGGCCACATCGGGATCGAGGCGCAGATCGAGACGGCGCGCGGGCTCATCAACGTCGACGAGATCTGCGCCGCCTCCCCCGGCTCGAGACGATCATCTTCGGCCCGGCCGACTTCGCCGCCAGCATCGAGATGCCGGTGCTCACCGGTGGGATCGACATCCCCGAGTACCCCGGCGACCACTTCAACTACGTGTTCAGCCGCATCCTGATGGCGGGCCGGGCCAACGGGCTGCAGGTGATCGACGGGCCGTTCCTCAAGGTGCGCGAGCTCGACGCGCTGCGCGAGTACTCCATGCGCACCCGCATGCTCGGCTACGACGGCAAGTGGGCGCTCACGCCCGACCAGGCGACCGACGCTCAACGAGGTGTACTCGCCGACCCAGGAGCAGTTCGACCGTGCCTTCGACATCCTCGAGGCCTACCGCAAGGCCACCGAGGAGGACCGCAAGGGCGCGGTCATGTTCGGCGACGAGATGATCGACGAGGCCAGCCGCAAGATGGCGATCAAGTTCGTCAGCCGGGGCGAGCGGGCCGGGCTGACCCGCAGCCCCGGCTAGACGCCCTCGCAGCTCCGCTCCGCGCTCGATCAGGCTCAGCCGATCAGGCGGCGGGCGATCACCTTGAGCGCCAGCGTCTCGTCGGCGCCCTCGAAGATGGAGAGCACCCGGGCGTCGACGAAGTAGCGGCTCACCGGGAACTCCTCGGCGTAGCCCATGCCGCCGTGGATCTGCATGGCCTCGCGGGTCACCCACTCGGCGGCCCGGCACACGTAGGCCTTGACCATGGACGCCTCGAGCGTCCCCTCGCCGCGCGCCATCAGCCGCGCCACGTGGTACGAGCTCTGCCGCGTCGCCTGAATGATGACCGCCATCCGGCCGAGCTTGGCCTGGGTCAGCTGGTAGTCGCCGATCGGCGACCCGAACACCTTGCGCTCGGCCGCGTAGGCGACGGCCGCCTCGTAGGCGGCCTGCATGACGCCGAGCGCACGCGCCGCCGTCTGCAGCCGGCCGTTCTCGAAGCCCTGCATCTGGAGGTAGAAGCCCTTGCCCAGCCCCTCGGCTCCGCCGACCAGGTTGGCCTCGGGCACGAACCAGTTCTCGAACGCCAGCTCGTAGGAGTGCATGCCCCGGTAGCCGAGCGTGTCGATGGGGCGCCCCTCGAGGCGACCCGGGCCAGGTCGGCGGGGCGGTCGGGCCCGTCCTCCTGGGTGAAGACGAAGCCGTGGCCGTCACCACGCGGCTTCTCGACGACGAACATGGAGATGCCGCGGTGGGCCAGCGAGCGGTCGGGATCGGTGCGGGCCAGCAGCATGAGCACGTCGGCCCGGGCGGCGAAGGTGCACCACGTCTTGACGCCGTTGATCACCCACCCGCCCTCGACCGGCGTGGCCGCCGTCACGATGCCGGCGACGTCGGAGCCGAAGTCGGGCTCGGTCACGGCGACCGCGGCCAGGATCTCGGCCGAGGCCAGCTTGGGCAGCCACTGCTTCTTCTGCTCCTCGGTGCCGCCGTAGACGAGGGCCCGGGTCAGGATCTCGGGCCGGGTGATGAGCGAGCCGCCGACGCCGAGCGAGCCCCAGCTCAGCTCCTCGGTGGCGACGACCATGCCCATGTAGTCGCTCTCGCCGCCGGAGGCGAAGCCGCCGTACTCCTCGGGGACCGAGAGCCCGAAGCCGCCGAGCTCGGCCAGGCCCTCGATGACCTCCTCGGGGATGTCGACGTTCTCGCGGTGCACGTGCTCGGCGTGGGGGCGGACCTTGTCCTCGGCGAAGCGGTGGAACGTCTCGCGCACCAGCTCGAAGTCCTCGCCGAGGTGCCGGGGCCCCTCGGTGGTGGCCAAGCCGGCCAGCACGGCCGGATCGCGCTGGGCCGCGAGGAAGGCCGCCGCCGGCGCGTCCCAGCCGGGCTCGACGCCCCAGCAGCGCCTCCCGGCCGGCCACCCGGCCGACGAGGTCGGCCACGACGTCGGCCACGAAGGCAGCGGCAATGCGGGCCTCGACCTCTCCCAGTGCGCCGTACTCGAGCGTGGCCCGCGCCGTGGCCACCGCGGCGGCCGCGTGCGCCACGTCGTAGGCGACCACCTGGTTGGCGTCGATGCCGCCCACGGTCGCGCACCGAGGCGCAGGCCTGGTCCACCAGGCGTTGGGCCAGGTCGACCGCGTCGGCGGCGCCGGCGAGGTCCGGTGCGGGAGGCGTCGTCACGGGGAGCGACCCTAATGGCTCGCCAAAGTGCCCCTCTTTCCGGCCGAGGCTCGGCGCGTTCAGGCGCGGCGGCCGATGACCGTCACCAGCGGGGGCAGCACCACCGGGTCGTCGCCCGGGTCAACGCCGGTGAGCGACTCGAGGTAGCGGGCGACGGGACCGGGACCCACGCCGGCCGGCGCCTCGGCCCAGGCGTCGACGACCTCGAGCCCGGCGTCGCGCACCAGGGCGGGGAGCAGCGCGCCGACGTCGGGGTGGCGCGCGTCGGGCATGGACAGTGGCGTCCCGGCGATGCGACCGGCCGACGTGATGGGCTCCTGCGCCACGACCCAGCCGCCGCGGCGCACCGCGGCGGCCATCTTGCGCACGACGACGTCCGGCTCGAGCACGTGCAGCAGCAGGAAGCGGCAGAACGCGAGGTCGACCTCCTCGGGCAGCGCAAGGTCCTCGCCGGCCTGGGTCAGTGCGATCACCTGCGCGTGCGCCGCCGCGGCGCGCGCCACCTCGTCGCGCGCGGCCGGGTCGCTGTCCACGGCGTAGACCCGCCCGTCCCGGCCGACCATCTCGGCCAGCGCCACCGAGACGTCGCCCCCGCCGGCGCCGACGTCGACGCAGCGCCAACCGGCGCCGAGCCCGAGCCGTGCGAGGGCGGTGGCCAGGGGGCGCCGGTAGACGTCGTCGCGGAGCCCGATCAGCTCGCCCACGTCGTCCGTGTCGACCGGCTCCACCATGAGTCCGCACTCTACGGCGCAGGCGGGCCTCGCTCTGCCGCCCCGGCTGCCGCCCGGCTGCCGCCCCGGCTGCCTACCGCCAGGGCCTGTCCGGTCGCTCTGGTGGCGCTCCCTAGCGCCCTATCGGCGACCGATAACCTCCCTCTCCGTGAAAGTGACCATGTTGCTGTGCGACGCGGCCCAGGTGTCCGACGGCAAGCTCTTCATTCTGGGCGGCGGCTGGAGCATGACCGGGCCCGACCCCGTGCCCTCCGCCGTGGCGCTGAAGATCGACGTGGACTGGCACGAGGCCGAGACCTCGCACCACTGGGAGCTCTTCCTGGAGGACGCCGACGGCCAGCCGGTGCTGATGGAGACGGCGGAGGGGACCCAGCCGGTCGAGGTGCGCGGCGAGTTCACCGTGAGCCAGCCGCTGGGGATCCCCGAGGGCTCGCCCATCGACGTGGCGCTGGCCGTCAACCTGGGGCCGATCCCGCTGGCGCCGGGCACCCGGTTCGCCTGGCGGCTGACCATCGACGGCGAGTCGCTGCCCGGGGCGTCGCTCGGCTTCACGACCCGGCCGCGCCCGCAGCCAGCGGGCGAGTGACCGTCTACGACCGGCCGTTCGGCCGCTACCTCGAGGACTTCGTCCCCGGCGACATCTACCGGCACTGGCCCGGCAAGACGATCACCGAGTACGACGACCATCTCTTCTGCATGATCACGATGAACCACCACCCGCTGCACACCAACGCGTGGTTCGCCGAGCACGAGACCGTGCAGGGCAAGAACGTCGTGGTGGGCAACCTCGTCTACTCGCTCGCGCTCGGCATGAGCGTGCCCGACGTCAGCGGCTCGTGCATCGCCAACCTCGAGGTCGAGTCGCTGCTGCACCGCTCGCCCACCTTCCACGGCGACACGATCTACGCCGAGACGCGGGTGCTCGACGCCACGCCGTCCAAGTCGAAGGACGACCGGGGCATCGTGACCGTCGAGACCAAGGCGTTCAACCAGCGCGGCGAGGAGGTCTGCTACTTCCGGCGCAAGCTGATGGTCTGGAAGACGGCGGCCGCGCCGGCGCGCCAGCGGCCCTACGGCGACGACGTCTGGGACTGAGGCCCCGCCGCTCCCGGCCGACCGGGTCCGGCGCTTCCGGCGCCGCCTGCTGGAGTGGGGCGAGGAGCACCGCCGCGACCTGCCCTGGCGCCGCACCCGCGACCCCTGGCCGATCCTCGTCTCCGAGGTCATGCTGCAGCAGACCCAGGTCGACCGCGTCGTGCCCGCACTACGAGCGCTTCCTCGCCGCCTTCCCGACGCCGGCCGCCTGCGCGGCGGCGCGGACCGGCGGCCGTGGTCCGGCTGTGGTCGGGGCTCGGCTACAACCGCCGGGCGCTCAACCTGCACCGGGCGGCCGCGGCCGTGGTGGCCGACCACGGCGGCGCGGTGCCCGCACGAGGACGCCGCGCTGCGCGCGCTGCCCGGCGTCGGGCCCTACACGGCGCGGGCGGTGCGCGTCGTTCGCCTTCGGGGACGACGTGGCCGCGGTCGACACCAACGGCGTGCGGGTGCTGGCCCGCGGCGTGGCGGGCACGCCGCTGACGCTGCGCGCAGGCGACGGCGCTGGGCGACCGGCTCGTGCCCGCCGGCGAGTCGTGGGAGTTCAACCAGGCGATGTTCGACCTCGGGCGCCACCGTGTGCACGGCGGCGCGCCCCGACTGCGCGCGCTGCCCGCTGCGCCGCCAGTGCGCCTGGCGCCGTCAGGGCGTGACGCGGACGGCGCCGACCCGTGGCGGCTCAGCCCGACGGCGCGGCCGCAGAGCACCTTCGCCGGGTCGGACCGCCAGGGGAGGGGCCGCCTGCTCGAGGCGCTGCGCCACGGCGGCGTGCGGCGGAGCGGCCTCGCCGGCGCCTGCGGCTGGCCCGACGACCCGGCGCGGGCCGAGCGGGTGGCGGCCGCCGCTGGTGGCCGAGGGGTTCGCCGCGCTGGTCCGGCGGGAAGGATCCCGTCCTCCGGCTGCGCGAGCGGCAGGCCGGCGAGGCGGCTCACGGACGCGGTCAGGAAGCCGATGATGCGGCGGTTGACGACCTCGGGCCGCTCCACGTGGAGGAAGTGGCCGGTGCCGTCGACGATCTCCATCTCGGAGCCCTCGGCCAGGAAGTCGAGCGGGGAGCCGATGGAGGACAGCAGCATGCAGTCGTCGTCGCGGCCGTGCAGGTACAGCGTCGGCTTCGGCGTCGGCAGCGAGCGCCGCCGCCTGCTCGTCGGCCAGCTCGGGCACCTGCAGCGACGGGTCGTACATGGCGCGGTAGTAGCTGATGGCGGCGACGATGTGCTCGGGGTCGCCGATGGACTCCTTCACCCGGGCGACGTCCCACGTCGCCGTCGTAGCCGGGTGACCAGTCGCGCCAGAGGTGGTCGATGAAGGAGTAGTCGTCGAGCGGGCAGCGCCACCTCCGCCAGCGGGGACAGGAAGAAGAACATGTACCAGCTCCGCTGCAGCTGGGCGTAGGTGAGCAGCGACATGCCGATGGACGCCGTCGGGGGGACGGCCGCCGTGACGGCGCGGCGCCAGCGATCGGGTTGGTGGGCCACCGCGCCGTAGGTGGCCAGGGCGCCCCAGTCGTGGCCGATGATGACGGCGTCGTCGCCGCCCCCGAGCGACCTCGTGCAGCGCGTTGGCGTCCTGCACCAGGGCGCCCATCTGGTAGCGCCCGTCGGCCGGGATCTGCGGTGGGGGCGTAGCCGCGCAGGAACGGCGCCACGGCGCGGAAGCCGGCCGCCGCCAGCTCGGGCAGCAGGTAGCGCCAGGTGTGCGCGGTGTCGGGGAACCCGTGCAGGCACAGGGCGAGCGGCCCGTCGTCGGGCCCGTCGGTCGAGGCAGGCGAACTCCAGCCCGTTCGCGGTGACGGTCCGTTGCTCCATGGCGGGCAGAACGTACCGCGCCGGCGCAGGGTATCGTCGAGCGGGTGAACGTCACGTTCTACGGCGTGCGGGGGTCGTGCCCGTGCTCGGGGGATCGCTACCGGCGCTACGGGGGGAACACCTCGTGCCTCGTCATCGACATCGAGGGGGACGAGCCGCTCATCGTCGACCTCGGCACCGGGCTGCGCGCGCTGGGCGACGTCCTGCACAGGGAGGTGCGGGCGCTCGGGACGCCGATGCACGCCACGGCGCTGCTCACCCACCTCCACTTCGACCACATCCTGGGCATCCCGTTCTTCGGCCCGCTGCACGACCCCGGCGCCCGCCTCACCGTGTACGGGCCGGCGCAGCCCAAGGGCACGCCTGAAGGACGCGCTGCACGCCGCCGTGCAGCCGCCGGTGTTCCCCATCCACATGGAGCAGTTCCGCGGCGAGCTGATCACCGTCGACGTCGGGGCCGAGGACTTCTCCATCGGCTCGGCCAAGGTGATGGCCCGGCCCATCCCGCACAGCGGGCGTGACGCTGGGCTTCCGGATCGAGGCGGAGGGCCGCTCCGTCGCCTACATGTCCGACCACCAGGCGCCGCTCGACCGCCGGGCCATCCCCGACGCCGTGCTCGAGCTGTGCCAGGGCGTCGACCTGCTGATCCACGACGGCCAGTACACCGACGACGAGTTCTCGGCCAAGGCGGACTGGGGCCACTCGACCGCCGCCTACGCCGTGCACGTGGCGGCCGAGGCGGGGGCGAAGCGGCTGCTGCTCTCGCACCACGACCCGTCGCACACCGACCGGGAGCTCGACCGCATCCTCAACCAGGCCCGCCGGCTGCCCGAGGCCAAGCACGTCGAGGACGTGTCGTCGGCGCACGAGTCCCAGTCGATCGACCTCGGCAAGGCATAGGGCGGTCGCATGTCGGGCCTCGACCAGGCCCGGTTCCGCGAGGTGCTCGGCCACTTCGCCACCGGGGTCACCATCGTCACCGCGCTCGAGGACGGCGTGCCCGTCGGCTTCACGTGCCAGTCGTTCGCCGCGCTCTCGCTCGACCCGCCGATGGTGATCCTCGCCCCGGCCCGCAGCTCGACGAGCTGGCCCCGCATCGCCAAGGCGGGCGCGTTCTGCGTGAACATCCTCGGGGAGCACCAAGAGGCGCTGTGCCGCGCCTTCGCCGTCTCGGGCGGCGACAAGTTCGACGGCGTCGGCTGGTCGCACGGGCATCACGGGGTCGCCGGTGATCGACGGTTCGCTGGCCGTCGTCGAGTGCCGGCTGGGCGACATCTTCGACGGCGGCGACCACGAGCTGGTCACCGGCCACGTGGTGGCCATGGAGATCGGCGAGGGCAGCCCGTTGCTCTTCTACCGCTCCGGCTTCGGCCGTTTCGCCTCCTGACGGGCACCCGCTACCGTTCGCGCCGATGCCAGAGCTGATCCCCTCCTCCGTCATCGACGACGTCGTCGCTCGTCCGCCCCGACGTGCACGGCGACGAGCGCGGCCGCTTCGTCGAGACCTACCGGCGCAGCTGGTTCCCCGACGGCCGCGAGATGGTCCAGGGCAACCGCTCGGAGAAGCAGGCCGGCGCCTTGGTCGGCCTGCACTTCCACCTGCACCAGGCCGACTACTGGTACGCGCTGCGCGGCCGGGTCCGCGTCGTGCTGCACGACCTGCGGGTCGGCTCGCGGACCGACGGGGCGACCGAGGTGATCGACCTCGACGGCGACGTCGACCAGGGCGTCTACATCCCGCCCGGGGTGGCCCACGGGTTCGCCGCGCTGAGCGACATCCTGCTGACCTACCTCGTCGACAACTACTACGACGACTCGCGACGAGCTCGGGCTGGCCTGGGACGACCCCGCCGTGGGGGCCGACTGGGGCGTCAGCGACCCGATCCTCTCCAAGCGGGACCAGAGCAACCCGCGCCGAGACGACATCCCCGACGACATCCGGCCCCGCCTGGCCGCCTGAGGCCGGCCTCGGCGGCCGCCTGCGCGTCCGCTACGGCTCCGGACGCCTCCGCGGAGCGGTCCGCACCCCGCCGGCGCGTCGCGCCGCGGTCCTGTCGCGCCCGGCGGATCCTGTTGAATAGGGGGCGGTGCTGATCGGTGGGATGGTCGCGGTCGTCGTGGTCGTCGTGGGCGTCGTCGCGGCCGTCCTCGTGCGCCGGCGCTCCCACGACGACGTGCACTCGGTGGAGCACTACCACCGCCAGCTGCACACGCTCGAGGAGATGCGCGACGCACCCGCACGGCCGGAGCGGCGACGAACGGCGAACGGCGAGGCGGCCGTATCCCGGCCAGCGCGTTCCGGGTCTCGGGGTCGTCGACGGTGCGCCTGACCGAGCCGGCCGGCCCGCTCGTCCCGCCCGTCCCGCCGCCGCCGGTGCCCAACCCGGCCGAGCCGCTACGTTCGACGACGCCGGCCCCGAGCCGGTCCCGGCGACCTTCATGACCGGGAGCCGAGGACCGGGTCATGCACTCCATCAACCACCGGCCCCGCCGCCTCGGCGGGCCGGCCGCCGCCGTCGCCGCCGTCGCTCGTGCTCGTCGTCGTGCTGATCGTCACCGGGCTGCACTCGAACTCCCCGAACGCACCACGGGAAGTCGGCCACCGCCGCGACGACCACGCCCCGACCACGCACCCGGCGACCGGCATCACCATCGCGCGACGCACGACGACCACCACCACGACCGCGCCGCCCGCCGTCTCGGCGCCGACGGCGGCGACGGCGCACACGGCGACCTACCAGGTGGCCGCGGCCGAGCTACTCCCTCGACCCTCGCCGCCACCACGGGGGAGTGCTGGGTCGAGGCCACCGACACCGCGACCGGCTCGGTGCTCTTCACGACGACGCTCCTCTCGGGCCAGTCGCACACCATCGCCGCCACCGGTCCGGTCACCGTGATCGCCGGCGCACCCGGCGCCTTCGCGGCCACCGTCAACGGTGCGGCCGTGACGCTGCCGCTCGGCAACCAGGCGCCCTTCACGCTGAACTTCGTGACGGCCGGGTCGACGACACCGGCGACGACGTAGGCTCGAGCCGTCGGCGAGCCCGGCGCGTCGGTCAGCCTTCGTCGGCCAGGCCGAGGGCGTCGAGGAGGAAGGCGTAGACCAGGGCCTCCTCCTTCCAGGCGTCGTAGCGGCCCGAGGGCCCGCCGTGGCCGGCGCCCAGCTCGGTCTCGCAGGAGCACCCTGGTCGAGGGCGAGTCGGCGCGCAGCTTGGCCACCCACTTGGCCGGCTCCCAGTAGGCGACCCGGGGGTCGTTGAGGCCCGCCGTGACGAAGAGGTCCGGATAGGTGCGCGGCGACCCGTCCGGGTTCTGCGCCCGTGACGTTGTCGTAGGGGGAGTAGGTGAGCATGCGCCAGTAGGCCGACTCGTCGGCCAGCGGGATTGCCCCACTCCTCCCACTCGCCGACGGTGAGCGGGAGCTCGTCGTCGAGCATGGTCGTCACGCAGTCGACGAAGGGCACCTCGGCCACCAGGGCCCGGAAGAGCTCGGGCGCCTGGTTGGCCACGGCGCCGATGAGCAGGCCGCCGGCCGAGCCGCCCCGGCCGGCCAGCGCGCCGGGCCGGGCGATGCCGGCGTCGACGAGGTGGCGCGCCGCAGGCGATGAAGTCCGAGAAGGTGTTGGCCTTGTGCTCCATGCGCCCGTCCTCGTACCAGGCCCGGCCCATCTCGCCGCCGCCGCGCACGTGGGCGATGGCGAAGACCACGCCGCGGTCGAGGAGCGAGAGCCGGTGGTGCGAGAACGACGGGTCGATGCTGATCTCGTAGGCGCCGTAGCCGTAGAGGAGGCACGGCGCGGGCAGCGTCGAGGTCCTTGCGGTGGACCACCGAGATCGGGACCCGCGTCCCGTCGGGGGCGACGGCCCATTCCCGGTAGGTGGTGTAGCGGGCCGGGTCGAAGTCGCCCAGGACGGGCTCCTGCTTGAGCAGCGTCTCCTCGCGCTCGTCCAGCGTGATCTGCAGGACGCTCGACGGGGTGACGAGCGACGTGCGGCCGATGCGCAGCGCCGGCGACGTCGGGCTCGGGGTTGGCGCCGAGCCAGGTCGACGAGGGGCTCTCGATCGACGGGACGATCCAGCCCGACTGCGAGCAGGTCGGCCGCGAAGGGGTCGCCGCCGTCGTCGGGGAGCGGGAGGACCCGCACCCGGGTCTGGGCCTCGGCGCGCTCGCTCAGGACGAGGGCGCCGGCGAAGGCGTCGACGTCCTCGACGCGCACGCCGGGCCGGTGCGGGACCACCTCGCGCCAGGCGGCCGCCGCGCCCAGGGCGTCCGGGTCGGGGGCGGCGAGGACCCGGAAGTCCTGGGCCTCCTCGTTGGTCAGGACGACGAACCAGCCGGTGCCGCCCGGCGGCGGGCGTGAGGTGGTCGACGGCGTACTCGACGCCCTCGCGGCGCGGGCATGACGACCGCGGGCTCGGCCAGCGGGTCGTCCGAGGGGATGGCCAGCCACTCGGTGGTGTTGGTGCTGTGCAGGCCGACCAGCACGAAGGCGGCGTCCCGGGTCGAGCCGGTGCCGAGCGAGAAGCGGCGGTCGGGCTCCTCGAAGACGAGCACGTCGCCGGCCGGGTCGGTGCCCAGCCGGTGGCGCCAGAGCTGGAAGGGCCGCTGCGCCTCGTCGAGGCGGACGTAGAAGACGAAGTCGGCCGCGGCGGACCAGGCCAGGCCGTAGCCGGTGTCGGGCACCGACTCGGCGGCGCGCCGGGCGACGTCTCGGCGTCGAGGGGCCGGAAGCGCAGCTCGTACTTCTCGTTGCCGCGGCGGTCGGTCGAATAGGCCAGCCAGCGGTGGTCGTGGCTGACCGCGGCGCCGCCGACGGCGAAGTACTCCGAGCCCTCGGCCAGCCGTTCTCGTCGAGCAGGATCTGCTCCTCGCTCGCCGGGCTCGCCCGCCGGCGGCAGCTCGTCGGCGGCCGCGGGCGGGGCGCCGGCAGTGGATGGCGTAGTCCTTCCCCTCCTCGGTGCGCGTGTAGTACCACCACGGGCCCCGGCGGGCCGGCACCGACATGTCGGTCTCCTTGATCCGGGCCTTCATCTCCTCGAAGAGGGCGCTGCGGAGGCCGGCCGAGCGGGGCCGTCTCCTGCGTCGGTGTAGGCGTTCTCGGCCTCCAGGTAGGCGAGGACCTCGGGGTCCTCGCGCTCGCGGAGCCAGAACCAGGGATCCTCGCGGTCGTCGCCGTGGGCCGAGATGACGTGGGGGCGCCGGGGGGCGCTCGGGGGGCTGGCCATGGATCGCAGAGCCTGCCACGGCTGGCGACACGGCCGTGAGCCCGGAAGACGTTTCGGCTGGCCCGGGTAGTTGTTACTATCTACATAGGGGAAATTCCCCCTTCCTCCGACTTCAGGAGCCACATGGCCACCACGGATCTCGACCTCGGTCGCTACCAGCTCGGGTGGAGCGACGCCGAGGACTACGTCTTCAAGCCCAAGAAGGGCCTGAACGAGTCCATCGTGCGCGAGATGTCGGAGATGAAGAACGAGCCCGAGTGGATGCGGGACTTCCGGCTGCGCGCCCTGAAGCACTTCGAGCGCAAGCCGATGGCGCCGTGGTTCGCCACGCAGATGCCGAACCTCGACTTCGACGACATCTTCTATTACATCAAGCCCACCGGCGGGCAGGTGGACAAGTGGGAGGACCTGCCCGACGCCATCAAGAACACGTACGAGAAGCTCGGGATCCCCGAGGCCGAGCGCAAGTACCTGTCCGGCGTCACCGCGCAGTACGAGTCCGAGGTCGTCTTCCACCGCAACCGCGAGGACCTCGAGGCGCAGGGCGTCCTCTTCTGCGACATGGACACCGCGGTGCGCGAGTACCCCGACATCGTGCGCAAGTGGTTCGGCAAGATCATCCCGCCCAACGACAACAAGTTCGCCGCCCTCAACTCGGCCGTGTGGTCGGGCGGCTCGTTCATCTACGTCCCGCCGGGCGTGAAGGTGGACATGCCGCTGCAGGCCTACTTCCGGATCAACGCCGAGAACATGGGCCAGTTCGAGCGGACGCTGATCATCGCCGACGAGGGCTCCCAGGTGCACTACATCGAGGGCTGCTCCGCCCCGGTGTACTCGACCGACTCGCTGCACTCGGCGGTGGTCGAGCTCGTGGCCCTGCCGGGGTCGCGCATCACCTACACGACCATCCAGAACTGGTCGACCAACGTCTACAACCTGGTGACCAAGCGGGCCCGGGCCGAGGCCGAGGCGCACGTCGAGTGGATCGACGGCAACATCGGCTCGCGCCTGACCATGAAGTACCCGTCGGTCTACCTGATGGGGCCCAAGGCGAGCGGCGAGGTGCTCTCGGTCGCCTACGCCGGCGCGGGCCAGCACCAGGACGCCGGCGCCAAGATGTTCCACATCGCCCCGGAGACGACCTCGACCATCGTGTCGAAGTCGATCTCCAAGGACGGCGGCATCACCACCTACCGGGGCAAGGTGCACGTCGACCCCGAGCGCCTACGGCGCCAAGTCGTTCGTGCGCTGCGACGCCCTCCTGCTCGACGACGAGTCGACCTCGGAGACCAAGCCCTACATGGAGGTCGGCGAGCGCAGACGCCCGCATCGGCCACGAGGCCACCGTCTCGAAGGTCGGCGACGACCAGCTCTTCTACCTGATGAGCCGGGGGCTCTCGGAGCAGCAGGCCATGGGCATGATCGTCAACGGCTTCATCGAGCCGGTGACCCGCACGCTGCCGATGGAGTACGCGGTGGAGTGGAGCCGCCTCATCGAGCTGCAGATGGAAGGCTCGGTCGGCTGACCGGCCGCAACCCCGCCTGCGGCGTGGCACCATAGAGCCGTGCCGATGCGCGAGGAATGCATCCACTTCCAGAGCCGGACCTACGCCTCGGGCGAGGCGGCCCGGTTCTGCGTGCTCGACCTGGCGCCCGAGGCGCCCTGGCGCTGCCCCGAGAACTGCCCCTCGTACCACCGCCGCATGGCCGACGTGGGCTGGGTGCACGGCAGCCTGGTGGAGCCGGCCATCGAGGAGGAGCCCGGGCGGCGGCGGCGACGACGTCGCCGAGCTGCTCGAGCTCGGCCGAGGACATCGTCAACGAGGTGGCGCCCGGACGTGCTCGACGAGGTGCGGGCCGAGGACGCCCGCCGGGAGCGCTCCGCCAACCGCTGGTGGCGCCGCAAGCGCTGAGCGCTGGCGGCGGCGGTCAGCGCTAGCGCCCGGTGAACTTCGGCGGGCGCTTCTCCATGAAGGCCGTCATCGCCTCGGTCA
Organism: uncultured Acidimicrobiaceae bacterium; assembly: GCA_963807775.1. GTDB lineage: Bacteria > Actinomycetota > Acidimicrobiia > Acidimicrobiales > RAAP-2 > Bog-473. Next base: position 714,264 of record CAWECY010000004.1, read on the forward strand.
GGTCGTCGGAGGCCAGCATCCCGGCGTTCCAGGTGGCCACGTAGTCGAGCCCCTCGGCCACCGTGCGTCCCTCGTTGGCCGCCAGGACGGCCTTGGTGCCCTGCACGGCGATGGGGGAGTTGGCCGCGATCTCGGCCGCCAGCGCCTGGGCCGCCTTGTGCACGCCCTCGGCGTCGGCCGCCACGTCGTTGACCAGGCCGATCTCCTTGGCCCGCTCGGCGCTGATGTCCTTGCCGGTGAAGGCCAGCTCGGCCAGGTGCCCGGCGCTGATGATGGCGGGCAGCCGCTGCAGGCTCCCGAGGTCGGCCACGATCGCCATCTTGGCCTCGCGCACCGAGAAGACGGCGTCGGCCGAGGCCAGCCGGATGTCGCAGGCGGCGATGAGGTCGACGCCGCCGCCGATGCAGTAGCCGTGGACGGCCGCGATGACGGGCTTGGGGCAGCGCGCCACCGCGGTGATGGAGTCCTGCAGCCGGAGCACCTCGGTGCGGCGCGCCGCGGGCCCGGGCCGCCATGGAGGCGGCGCGAGCCGTGCCGCCGCCGCCGCGCGTCGCCCGCCGCCGGTGAGCAGGCTCGCCCATCGCCTTGAGGTCGAGCCCGACCGAGAAGTGCGGGCCCTTGGCGGCGACGACGACGACCCGCACCGACGTGTCGGCCGCTCAGCGCGGCCATGGCCCGGGGCAGGTCCCGCCACAGGTCCACGCCCATGGCGTTGCGGGCCTCGGCGCCGGTCCAGCCACACCGTGGCCACCGCCTCCTCGTCGTGCTCGATGCGTCAGCACCGGCGACTCGAAATCGGCGATCTCTCCCATGCCCCGAAGGCTAATCCGCCTGGTGGGGACGCCAGCAGGGGGCCAGTAGAGTGCATGGGCCACATTGGCAATCCCGAAAGAGGACTTGACCCTGCACACCTTCACCGCCGAGGCGTCCGCGGGCCTGGCCGGACCGGACTGGCTCCGCGAGCGGCGGGCCGCCGGCTACGAGGCCTTCGCCTCGACCCCGCTGCCCTCGGAGAGCGAGGAGGTCTGGCGCTACACGCCCATCGACGACCTGGCCCTCGACGATTTCGCCCCGCCGGCCCGACGACGGGCCGGCCCCGCGCGGGCGACCAGCTGCTGGCCGCGCTCACCACGGCGCTGGGCCCGGTGGCCGGAAGCGTGCTGGTGCACAACGGGCGCGCCGGCACCTTCACCATGGCCGGCCCGGCGGAGCGCGGGCTCGCCTTCGGGCGGGCCGACGACGTGGCCGGGTCGTCCGACATGCTGGGGTCGGTGCAGCAGGGCGGGGACGCCCTGGTGCGGCTGAACGACGCCTTCGTCCCCGACCCGGTCTTCGTCGACGTGCCCGCCGGCGTGACGGTGGACGCGCCCGTGCTCGTCGTGCACTGGTGCGACCCGGCGTCGTCCGCCTTCCCCCGCACGAGCGTGCGCGCCGGCGAGGGGGCCGCGCGTGTCCGTCGTCGAGGTCTTCGCCGGCGCCGAGGGTGCGGACGCGCATCGCTGGTGGTGCCGGTGACCGAGCTGGCGGCCGCCGACGGCGCGTCGCTCGTCGTACGTGTCGCTGCAGATCCTCGGTGGCGCGGCCTGGTCGATCGCCCGGCTGGCCGGCCGTGGCGGCGCCGACTCGTCGCTGCGCACCTTCACCGTCGGCCTCGGCGCCTCCTACGACCGGGTGCGCGCCGACGTCTCGGTCGACGGGCAAGGACGCCCGCAGCGAGATCCTCTCGGCCTATCTCGGCGACGGGACCCAGGTGCACGACATCCGCACCCTGCAGGACCACGTGGCGCCCGCGCACGACGAGCGAGCTGCTGTGCCAGGGTGCGGTCGCCGGGACGTCGCGCTCGGTCTACAGCGGGCTGATCCGGGTGCACCGCGGGGCGGTGCGCAGCGACGCCCGCCAGACCAACCACAACCTCGTGCTCGACGAGGGGGCGCACGCCGACTCGGTGCCCAACCTCGACATCCTGGAGAACGACGTGAAGCTGCTCCCACGCCTCGACGGTGGGGCCGATCGACGAGGACCAGCGCTACTACATCGAGTCGCGCGGCGTGGCGCCCGAGGTGGCCGAGGGGCTCATCGTGCGCGGCTTCTTCGACGCCATCATCGACCGGTCGCCCGTTCCCGAGGTCGATCCCGTTCCTGCAGCGCGAGGTGCACGAGCGTCTCGACGTCGCGCTGGGCGGCCGAGCGCCTGCCCGCCGGTGTCTGAGACCGTGGCGCTCTGCGCGACCGACGAGCTGGCCTCCGGCGAGGCGCGGCGCTTCGACGTGGCCGGCCACCGGATCGCGCTGGTGCGCATCGGCGACGACGTTCTACGCCGTCGACGACGAGTGCAGCCACGAGGACTACTCGCTGTCCGAGGGCGAGGTGTGGGCCGAGGAGTGCGAGATCGAGTGCCCCCGCCACGGCAGCACGTTCGACCTGCGTGACCGGCGAGCCCTGCTCGCTGCCGGCGACGCAGCCGGTCGCCGTCTACGAGGTCGAGGTCGACGACGGCACCGTCGCCGTGGTGCTGCCGTGAGCGCCGAGCACGTCTTCGAGGTCCGGGACCTGCACGCCATCGGCGGGCGGCAAGGAGGTCCTGCACGGCATCGACCTCACGGTGCGCAGCGGCGAGGTGCACGTGATCATGGGCCCCAACGGCTCGGGCAAGAGCACCCTGGCCCACGCGCTCATGGGGCGCCCGGGCACCGAGGTGACGGCGGGCTCCATCACCATGGACGGGCAGGAGCTCACCGGCCTGCCGGCCTGGGAGCGGGCCCGCGCCGGGCTGTTCCTGGCGCTGCAGCACCCGGTGGAGGTCCCCGGGGTGAGCCTGCACTCGCTCTTGGCCGCCGCGGCCGCCGGGGGCAGCGTGAGCGAGGTCGTCGCGGATCCGGCAGCGATCCTGCAGGGACGCATGGAGGAGGAGGCGAAGGCCGTCGGCCTCGACGCCCGCCTGCTGCGCCGGCCGCTCAACGTCGACCTCTCGGGCGGCGAGCGCAAGCGCACCGAGATGGTCCAGCTGGGCGTGATCCGGCCCGCCATCTGCATCCTGGACGAGGTCGACTCGGGTCTCGACGTCGACGCGCTGGGCGAAGTGGCGCGCCGCCTGCAGCACGCCACGACCGAGTGGGGCGTGGGCCTCCTGGCCATCACCCACTTCAGCCGCTTCCTGGTGCAGCTCGAGGCGGACCTCGTGCACGTCCTGGTTGACGGCCGCATCGTTGCCACGGGCGATGCAGCGCTGGCGCTGCAGCTCGAGCAGACCGGCTACGCCGGGTACCAGGACAAACGCTGAGTCTGGGCGGCCGGCGCGCCGGGACGCTGCCAGCCTCGTCGCCTGCCGCCACCTGCGCAACGGTGCTTGGTACCGTTCTTCCCCATGGCGAACGGTCGTCCGACGGGCGACGGGTCGGATCGCTCCCCCGAGAGGCGCCGCGGCAAGGCCGCGAACCAGGAGGGCCTGGCCGCACTCGGCCGGCAGATGCGCACCGGGCCCGAGGGCGAGAGCGTGGCCAACGAGTCGGGCTTGCGGGCCCTGGGCGCACGATCGACTCGCAGCCGGGCCAAGCCGAAGGGGGTGCGGCGCAGCGGCAAGCCCAAGTGGAGCACGCGGCAAGAAGGTGGTGGTGTCGCTCTGCGCGTTGATCGTGCTCCTCGCGGCCGTCGCCGGCGGCGGCTACGCCTACCTGCGGTACCGCTACGACCAGATCAACAAGGTGCACATCAGCGCCGAGGTGGCCGCGGCAGAACGGTGCGCCCTTCACCATCCTCGTCATCGGCTCGGACAGCCGGGTCGGGGAGTCGGCAGCCAGGCGTTCGGCTCGGCCTCGGTGGTCACCGGCCAGCGCAGCGACGTCGTGCAGCTGTGGCGGGTCACGCCGTCGACCAAGCAGATCCAGATCCTCTCCATCCCGCGCGACACGGTCGTCTCCATGCTGCCGCCCGACGTGTCGCAGTTCGGCACCTACAACCGGATCAACTCCTCCTACAACTCGGGCGCCAACCAGCTGGTGCAAGACGATCACCGCCAACTTCGGGATTCCGATCAACCACGTCGTCCAGGTCGACTTCGCCGGATTCCAGGACGCCGTCAACGCGCTGGGCGGCATCTACCTCAACTTCCCCTACCCGGCCAAGGACGCCTACTCCGGCCTCAACATCACGACGCCCGGCTGCCAGTTGCTCAACGGCACCCAGGCCCTGGCCGTGGCTCGGTCCCGCCACTACGAGTACTACGCAGGACGGCTACTGGCAGTACGACGGGACGAGCGACTTCGGGCGCATCCAGCGCCAGGACGCGTTCCTCAAGGCGATGATCACGCGCGGCCAAGTCGAAGGTGAGCCCGCTCACGGTCAACGCCTTCATCGGCTCCATCCACGAGGGCATCATGATCGACGACGGGTTCGGCCTCAACGAGCTCATCGGGCTGGCGCTCGACCTACCACTCGTTCGACCCGACCAACCTGCAGACGCAGACGCTGCCCACGGTGGCTGCCGACGCCTTCGGGGACCTGGGTGACGTGCTGACGGTGGACCAGCCGGCAGGCCCAGCAGATGCTGGTGAACATCTTCGGCTCGAGCCTGATGACGCCGACCAACCCGCCGCCCGACGCCAACGGCTACCCGGAGCCGCCGCCCACCGATCACGCCCACGACGGTGGCGCCGGCCAGCCCGACTACCCCATCGGCGCCCGCCGCCACGACCACCCCGACGACGCGCCGCCGCCCTCGTTCAACCCGACGCCCTGCAGCCCGAGCTGAGCGCGGACGAGGCCCACGCGAGTCCGGCCAACCGATCGGAGGCTGGTTGCCCGAGCGGGCTCAGCGGCCCGCCGTCGACCCTGGTCCACAGCGGCGAAGGGCGCGACGTCATGACCAGGCCCTCGGGCCGGTGATGGTGAGCTCCTCATTGGCATTGCCCGTCATGGTCCAGCCCTCCGAATGCACCAGGTGATGGTGATGAAGGCATTGGAGCACGAGATTGTCCAGGTCGGTGCAGCCCGTCGGGTTCCCACGGGACAATGTGATGGACCTCGGTGAAGGTCACGTTGGTACAGCCCGGGAAGCGGCAATGTCGGTCCCGGCGCATGACCTCTCGACGCTGGGCCTTGTTCGGGAACGCCGGGCCCGGCCCTCGTACATGGTGTGCCCGACGTCGTCGTCGACCGCGACGGCGAAGGTGGCGTCACAGGCGATCCGCTGCACCGTCTCGGCGTCGATCAGGCCGACGTGGTCGAGCTCACCGGCGAGCGCCGTGCTCTGCCCTGACTCTTCGACCAAAGAGCGTCGATCGGCACATGGGCCACCACGAAGAAGGGGCTGGCCGTCGAGCTTGTCCCAGCCGCAGAACGGATCCGCTCGAAGAACCCGTCACAGAGGCGCTGGTCCCAAGGAGTCCCTCCGTCGGAGGGGACCTCTTTGGCCTGGGCCTCGAGGGTGGCCTTGACCTCGGCATAGACGTCGGGCTCGCAGCTGGGCCGTCAGCGTCCGGTGCTGGTCGTTGAAGCGCAAGAAGCGTCGATCGTGATCGCTCTGTGACCGAGACGGCGACGGCGGAGCCGAATCGCCCAGTGCAGCTTGCGCCGCCCTGGTGCGGGCCACCTCGGCCAGTCAGCGACCGAGCACTCCTTGGCCTGGTCGCGCCACTCACGGTCGGTCTCGGGGGTCGCCACGTCGGCCACCGCCCGCACCTTGTCCAAGGACAGGTCCCCGGCGTACAGGGAGCCGACCAGGTGCGGAATATCCCAGGCCTCCTTGGCCGGCTGCACCAGCCCCCGGGCACTGGCCACCGAGAGGCCGTAGCGCTGCACCACCCACGCTTCGACCGAGGTCGCACCCTCGTCTCGATAGTCCTGACCGCGCTCGACCTCGCCGAGCGCGGCCACGATCTCGCCTTGGGCCGCCTTCATCCGCACGAAGGCTCCATCGAGGAAGGCCCGGCGCTCCTCGGCCGACATGGCGGCCACCGAAGAGATCAGTGCGGGACCCACAGATGCTTGGTGGTCCAAGAGAGTGTCGGACATCGGCAGAAGAACGGTCGCCGCCGTCCTGCGAGGTCATCGGTGATTTGCCAAATGTGGACCCCTGCCAGGCGCGCCGCACCGCACCGCACCGCACCGCACCGCACCGCACCGCACCGCACCGCACCGCACCGCACCGCACCGCACCGCACCGCACCGCACCGCACGGCACGGCTCCGCCCGAACAACCTGCAGACGCAGACGCTGCGCACGGTCTCCTCCAACGCCTTCGGGAGCCTGGGTGACGTGCTGACCGTCGACCAGTCGGCAGCCCAGCAGATGCTGGTGAACATCGTCGGCTCGAGCCTGACTTCGCCAATCAACCCACCGCCCGACGTCAACGGCAACCCGGAGCCGCCGCCGCCCGACACGACGACGACAGCGGCTCTAGCGACGCCGGGTTCTTCGACGCCGGCGCCCGCCGCCACGACCACGCCGCGCCGCCTCCTTCCCCCCGCCGCCCTGCTCCCCGAGCTGATCGCGCTGGTCAGCGTAGGGTTGGGCCACATGGAGGTGTCTCCAGACCCGAGACATTGCTCTCCCATAAGACATGGGGGAGGGCGGATTGCGGGCAGATGCCGCAGCAGCCATGCCAGGCCGGCTCGCCACGCTGGTCTCGCCGCAATGATCATCGGTTCGCTGTTGGCGGTCGGAGTGCACGCGGCCACAGCGGTGGGCACGCCGCACACTCTTGGCGTATCGAGTGACGAGTTGAATTTTTGGCCAAAGGACTCTGGGCGTCGAGGGCGAACTCCTGACCTTCACCCTTTCGAACAACGGCACCTCGTCCGACTCCATCGACCTCGCTTCGGCGATGTACTCGGGACCAGGTGCCGCGAACTACATCATGGTGGGTAGCCTGGGGTGTCCGGGCGGCGGTGGCCCGAGGTTCGTTCTCGCGAGCGGAGAGGGCTGTCCCATCGACGTGTCCTTCTTCCCTACCGCTTTGCGCCAATTCCCGGCGACCGTCACGATTCAGGGAAGTGCTGATGCTTCCGGGGTTTCAGTGAGCCTGTCGGGTGAAGGCTCGATCGGCTACTACCAGGTCGATGCGCAGGGTGCCGTCGCCGCGGCCGGGGACGCGGCCGACTTTGGCGACATGCGAGGCACGCACCTCAATGGGCCCATTGTGGGGATCACGCCGACAGGCGACAACGGTGGCTACTGGCTTGTCGGCTCGGACGGGGGCGTGTACTCCTTCGGCGACGCCGATTTCTGGGGATCGGCTGCCGACATGAACCTCAACAAGCCGATCGTCGGCATGGAGACGACAGGGGGTGGCGAGGGCTACTGGCTCGTCGCCTCGGACGGCGGCGTGTTCTCCTACGGCGACGCACAGTTCTGGGGCTCGGCGGGATCCACGCGCCTGAACGCACCGATCGTCGGCATGGTCGGCGGGTACGGCGGGTATTGGCTGGTTGCTGCGGACGGCGGCGTCTTCGCCTACGGGAATGCTGCCTTTCACGGCTCGGCGGGCGGCCTGCACCTGAACGCACCCATCGTCGGGATGGCCCTCACCCCCGATACCGGTGGGTACTGGTTGGTCTCCTCGGACGGCGGCGTTTTCGCCTACGGCGACGCTCGCTTCTACGGGTCGACCGGGGCGCTCCAGCTGGCCGGACCGGTCGTCGGCATTGCGGCCATGCCTACCGGGGGTGGCTATTGGCTTGGGGCTGCCGACGGCGGCTTGTTCGCCTACGGCGATGCACCCTTCTACGGAAGTTCGGTGGGCTCGGGCATTGGGAACGTTGTTGCCGTCGCCACCGATGGTGGACTCAGCGCTGTGCTTCCTTAGCGTCAGTAAGGAGCAACCGCGAGTCGCAAGATTTCCAACCGACGACCGATGACCTCGTAGTCAGACCCCCCCGGCGGGGCAGTCGCCGCCTAGGAGGCTTCGGCCGCCACCTCGTCGAGGCCCTGGGCCAGGGCGTTCCAGCTCAAGGTCGCGCACTTGATACGCACCGGGAACTTCACCACGCCCTGGAGTGCGGCGAGCTCGCCCAGCTTGTCGAGGTCGATCTCCTCGGGCTCGCTCTCCACCACTTCGACGCCGCCACCGACGCCGTCGCCGTCGCCCGTCGAGAGCCGCCTCGTGGATCGACATCATCCCCTTGAAGGTGGAGATCAGGCGGCGCACCTCGCCGACCGGCTTGCCCTTGACGGCGGCCGACATCAGCGAGGCCGAGGACTGGCTGATGGAGCAGCCCGAGCCGCCGATCTTCAGGTCGGCCAGCTTCCCGTCCGAGACGACCATGGACACCACGACCTCGTCGCCGCACAGCGGGTTGAAGCCCTCCACGCGGTGGGCGGGGGGCGAGTCCAGCTCGCCACGGTTCCGGGGCGAGCGGTAGTGGTCGAGGATGATCTCTCGGTAGAGCTCTTCGAGGTCGGCCATCAGCCGAACAATCTACCGGCTTCCAGCAATCCCTCGATCAGCACCTCGATGTCGTGCTCGTCGCTGAACAGGGACAACGAGGCGCGGGCGGTGGCCTGGACGCCGAGGCGCCGCATCAGCGGCTTGGCGCAGTGGTGGCCCGGTCGGACGCAGACGCCGAACTGGTCGAGCACCTGCGCCAGGTCGTGCGCGTGCACGTCCCGGTAGGCGATGGAGAGCACCCCGCCACGGTCGGGGCCGGCCGGCGGGCCGAACACCGTCACGTCGGAGCCCAGCTTCTCCTCGAGCCGGGCCAGCGCGTAGTCGGTCAGCGCCAACTCGTGGGCGCGGATGCGGTCCATCCCGATGTCGTTCAGGTACGCGATGGCCGCCGTCAGGCCCACCGCCTCGGCGATGGGCGGCGTGCCGGCCTCGAAGCGGGCCGGGGGCGGCGCGGCGCGGAAGCTGTCGAGCTTGACGTCGAGGATCATGCCGCCGCCGCCGAGGAAGGGCGGCATGGCCTCGAGCAGCTCGGCCCGGCCCCACAGGACGCCGATGCCGGTCGGGCCCATCATCTTGTGGGCCGAGAAGGCGAGGAAGTCGACGCCGAGGTCGCGCACGTCGACCGGCGAGTGCGGGACCAGCTGCGCGCCGTCGGCCACCACGACGGCGCCGGCCCGGTGGGCCGCGTCGGCGATCAGGCGCACCGGAGGGATGGTGCCGAGCACGTTCGACATGGTCGAGACGCCGACGACCTTGACGCCGTCGACCAACGACTCGAGGTCGTCGAGGACCAGCCGCCCGGATCCGTCGATCGGGATGTAGCGCAGCTCGAGGCCGCCGAGCTCCTCGGACAGGATCATCCACGGCACGATGTTGGCGTGGTGCTCCATCTCGGTCAGGAGCACCGCGTCACCGGCCCGCAGGTTCGCCCGGCCCCAGGACTGGGCCACCAGGTTGAGCGACTCGGTCGTGTTCTTGGTGAAGACCACCTCGTGCGCCGGGTCCGGGGCGCCGACGAAGCGACCCGGCCACCAGGCGGGCCCGCTCGTACAGGGCGGTGGCCTCCTCGGCGGTGGCGTAGACGCCGCGGTGCACGTTGGCGTGCGTCGTCTCGTAGTAGCGCGACATGGCGCCGATGACGGCCTGGGGCTGCAGCGCCGACGAGGCCGAGTCCAGATAGACGACGGGCCGGCCGTTCACCGTGCGGGCCAAGCAGGGGGAAGTCCTTGCGCAGCGCCTCGACGTTGAGCGGCGCCGCGCCGGCCGCAGCCGACGCCGCCGCCGGAGCCGTCGCCGCCCGGACCGGATGCCGTCGTCATCGCCATCCCTCATAACCCTCGGCCTCCACCGCGGAGGCCAGCTCCGGGCCCCCGCTGACGCCACGACACGACCGTCCATCAAGATATGCACCACGTCCGGCACCAACTCCTCGAGCAATCGCGTGTAGTGGGTGATGGCCAGCACGCCCAACTCAGGCCGCGCCTCGCGCACGGCCCGCACGCCCCGCCCCACCACCTTCAGGGCGTCGATGTCCAGCCCCGAGTCCGTCTCGTCCAGCACGGCGACCAGAGGCTCCAACAGGGCCATCTGCAGGATCTCGTTGCGCTTCTTCTCGCCGCCGCTGAAGCCCTGGTTGAGGTGCCGGCTCGCAAAGGACGTATCCATGCCGAGGCGCTCCATCCACTCGGTCATCAGCACCCGCACCTCGAGCACCGACACCTCCTCGGTGCCCTTGCGCGCCGCCATCGCCTGGCGCAGGAACTGGGTCACCGACACGCCCTCGATCGACTCGGGGTACTGGAAGGCCAGGAACAGCCCCGCCTTGGCCCGCACGTCGGTCGCCCACCCCGTCACGTCCTCGCCGTTGAGCAGGATGGAGCCGGCGGTCACCGTGTAGGCCGGGTGCCCCATCAACGCGCCGGCCAGCGTCGACTTGCCGGCGCCGTTGGGCCCCATCAGCGCGTGGATCTCGCCGGCGCCCGACCGTGAGGTCGACCCCCCGCAGGATGGCGCCGTCCTCCGCCGACACGTGGAGGTTGCGGATCTCGAGCAGCGGGGGCGGGAGTCATCTTCTAAAAGCTTACCGTTTTGGTCAGGTATTTGGATACGGGCCGCCGGGATGATTCCGGCGGACCCCGCGCGGCGGCCTTCACCAACCTCGCTCGACCCATTCGTCCAGGTGGGGAGCCTCGTTTCCCACCGTGGTCGAGGTCCCGTGGCCGGGCAGGACCAGCGTGTCCGGGTCGAAGGCGGCGAAGATGCGGCGGTCGATGGACTGAATGATGGTGTCGAAATCGGCGTTCTCGAAGGACGTGTTGCCCGGGCCGCCGGGGAAGAGGGTGTCGCCCGTGAACAGGAGGTTCGTGCCCTCGACGGCGAAGCAGATGGAGCCCGGGGTGTGGCCCGGCGTGGCCAGGGTCTTGATGCGCAGGTCGCCCACGCTGAGCTGCTCGTCGTCCTCCAATATGAGGTCGTAGCTGGGGAGCATGCCCGGCATCGGCGCTGGTCACGGCGACCGAGATGCCGGCGTCGCGCACCGCGGGCACGGCCTGGATGTGGTCCCAGTGCCCGTGCGTCTCCACCACCTGGTTCACGCCGAGCTGCCGGCAGATCTCGAGCAGTTCCTCGTGCTCGTTGGCGGCGTCGATGAGCATGGCGTCGCCGGTGCGGCGGCAACGCAGGATGTAGACGTTGTTGTCCATCGGGCCCGACCACGATCTGGTGGACCTCGGCGGCCGCGTCGCTCCAGATCTGCTCCAACTGTCCCATCGCCCCAGCGTCGCACATCTGGTCCCGCCGCTCTTTCGTCTGGTAGACACGCTGGTACGACGCACATGAGGCAACCGCCGGGGGCAGACAGGCAAGACAAGAGGAGCCCTGGCATGAATTTCGCCTTCAGTGACGAGCAGGAGGAGCTGCGCACCGCCGTGCGCCGGTTCCTGGCGGAGAAGTCGCCCGAGTCCGAGGTGCGGCGGTTGATGGACACCGAGGACGGCTACGACCCCGCCGTGTGGAGCCAGATGGCCGACCAGCTGGGCCTGCAGTCGCTGACCATCCCCGAGGAGTTCGGCGGGTCGGGCTTCACGTACGTGGAGCTGCTGGTGGTGCTGGAGGAGATGGGCGCCGCGCTGCTGTGCGCGCCGTTCTTCTCGTCGGTGGCGCTGGCGGCGAACGCGCTGCTCACCTCGGGCGACGACGAGGCCAAGAAGTCCTACCTGCCCGGCATCGCCTCGGGGGAGACGATCGGGACGTTGGCCATCACCGAGGACAACGGGAAGTGGGACTTCTCGGGCATTGAGCTGCGCGGCCACCAAGAAGGGCGACGGCTGGGTGCTCAACGGCCACAAGATGTTCGTCATCGACGGGCACGTGGCCAACCTCATCATCGTGGCCGCCCGGACCGCCGCCGGGCGTGACGCTCTTCGCCGTCTCGGGTGACGCGGCGGGCCTGACCCGCACGCCGCTGCCGACGATGGACCAGACGCGCAAGCAGGCCCGGCTCGAGTTCGCCGACACGCCCGCCGTGTTGATCGGCGTCGACGGCGGGCGCCGAGGCCGGGCTGTCCAAGACCCTGGACCTGGCCGCCGTGGCGCTGGCCGCCGAGCAGGTGGGCGGGGCCCAGCACGTGCTCGACGCCTCGGTCGAGTACGCCAAGACCCGCATTCAGTTCGGGCGGCCCATCGGTTCAGCTTCCAGGCCATCAAGCACAAGTGCGCCGACATGCTGCTCGAGGTCGAGTCGGCCAAGTCCGCCGCCTACTACGCGGCCTGGGCCGCGGCCGAGGACTCCGACGAGCTGCCGGTGGTGGCGTCTTTGGCCAAGTCCTACTGCTCGGAGGCCTACTTCCACTCGGCGGCCGAGAACATCCAGATCCACGGTGGCATCGGCTTCACGTGGGAGCACCCGGCCCACCTCTACTTCAAGCGGGCCAAGTCGTCCGAGCTGTTGCTGGGCGATCCCTCGTACCACCGCGAGCTGCTGGCACAGCGCATCGGGATCTGAGCGTGCCGGGGCCCTTCAGGCTCCGCCCCGGGCCGGCGGGGGATCTCGCCACCTACGCGAGCGCCACGCCAGCAGGGCGCGCCGGTCCACGGCCACGTCCTGCTGGTCCACGACCTGCCGCGGCCCAAGGGCGCGGCGGCCGACGTCGCGCTGACCTACCCGGCTCTGGCCGACCGGCTGACCCGCGAGTCGGGCTGGCGCGTGGTGACCGCGTCGCTGCGGGGCACCGGCGAGTCGGCGGGCGACTTCTCGGCGCTGGGCTGGCTGGACGACCTGGGCTTCCTGGCCGCCGACCGAGATCCCCGAGGACGCCCCCCGCCTCGTGGTGGGCTTCGGCTTCGGCGGCGTGCTGGCGCTGCACCTGGCCGCCGGTGACGAGCGGGTGGCCGGCGTGGCCTGCCTGGGCACCCCGGCCGACCTCGGCGCGCTGGCCGGCGATCCCGAGCAGCTGCTGGCCCGCTGCCGCCAGACCGGCGTGATCACCACACCCGGAGTTCCCCGCCTCCGTCGACACCTGGGCCAAGGAGCTCTCCGTCCTGCACCCGGCCGAGGACGCCGCGCTGCTGAAGGGCCGGCCGCTCCTGATGGTCCACGGCTCCGACGACCCCGACGTGCCCCTGGCCGACGCCCGGGCCCTGGCCGACGCCGCCACCGGGCCCTCGGAGCTGCACACCGTCCTCGGCGCCGGCCACTGGCTGCGGGCCGACCCCCGGGTCATCGCCATCCTGGTGGGCTGGCTGGAGCGACGGCACTGAGCGTACGAACGGTCGTCGGCCGACAACGGTCTGGACGCGTCGACCGATACGGTGTCGTCGGCTCAAAGCGGGTCGCCGCCGTGCCGATGAGTAGGGCGTGTCGGGATGGGGTGGGACGAAGTTCACGCATGGGCCTCGGCGGGCCCGAGTCTGCCCAGCCCTACGACCAGGAGGCCGACGCGTGCACGCCGAGCGCCCGAGACCTCGCCCGGGACGGCGTCAAGGCCGAGCCGGAGACGGCTCACTACTCGACGCTCGATCAATCGCCTGGCGTAGCTGCCGCGCCGCACGCCGAGCGTCGGTGGCCTGGGTCAAGTAGCGAACAACGACGAAATGCCGGACACCGGCCTCCGTCAGAGCGGGGATCCTCTCGGGGGTCACGCCGCCTGTCACGAAGACAGGAACACTGGAGCGTGCGCTGGCCTGAGTGACGTAGCCCAGCCCGGTCCCCGGCACGGCCGGGCTTGGTGGGCGTGGCCTCCACGGGCCCCGCCGAGATGTAGGTGACCTCCTGGTCCGCCGCGCCCTCGAGGTCGGCCGGACCGTGCGTCGACAGCCCGACGATGGCGTCGGGGCCCAGGATGCGCCGGGCCAGCGACGACCGGTGCGTCGTCCTGGCCCACGTGGACGCCGTCCGCCCCCGCCTCGAGCGCCAGGTCGGGCCGGTCGTTCAGCACGAAGGGCACGCCGTGGTCCCGGCACACGGCCGCCGCCACCGCGGCCCGGGCCAGCAGCGGCTTGGCATCGAGCTCCTTGTCGCGCAGCTGGACCACGTCCACGCCGCCGGCGATGCACTCGCTGATGAAGTCGGCCAGGTCGGGCCGGTCCGGCGTGCAGAGGTAGAGGCGGCGCTGCGAGAGGTCGGGACTCCCGGTCACCCCGGCGCCGGCGCCGGCCCGGCTCCGCCCCGGCCTCGCGCGCCTTCGCCTTGGCCTTCGCCTTCATCGCCTTCTTGGTGGCCCGCACCTTGGCCAGGCTCTCGGGGCTGGTGATGTCGGCCACCGAGAGGGAGCTGCCCTCCTTGCCGTAGGGGGTGGTGACCTTGCGCCAGCCCTCCGGGCGGACGTCCAGCTGCTTGCCCAGCAGGGCGGCGAAGATCTTCGCCTTCTGCTCGCCGAAGCCCGGCAGGGCCCGCAGCCGGGCGATCAGCTCGTCGCCGCTCTGCACGCCCTTCCAGATGTTGTCGGCCTTGTTCCCGTACTCGTCGGCGACGACGCGGCAGACCGCCTGCACCCGGCCGGCCATCGACCCGGGGTAGCGGTGCAGGGCCGGCTGCTCCCGGAAGATGGCGGCGAGCTCCTCGGGGTCCATGGCGGCGATGGCTGGCGGCGTTGAGCGGCCCCTTGCCGCCGAGCCGCTGCAGCAGGTCGGCCGGCGAGGAGAACGCCTTCTCAATCGGTCATCTGCTGGTCCAGCACCATGCCGATCAGGAGGGCCAGGGGGTCACGGCTCAGGACCGCATCCGCCTTGTCGTCGCCGGTGATGTGGAGCGCGATCCGTGCCATGGGGAAGATCTTGGCACGACGCCCGGCCAGGCCCGGAAGTGGCCGCGGGCTCCCGGCGCGGGCAGACTCTCGCCATGCACATCCCGGCCAAGGTCGACTACGGAATCCGGGCCCTGCTCGCGCTGGCGGCCGCCGGGACGCCGCAGACCGCCGAGTACCTGGCCGGGGAGCAGGGACTGCCGCCCCGCTTCCTCGGGGCGATCCTGGCCGACCTGCGCCGCGCCGGGGTGGTGGCCAGCCAGCGGGGCGCCGAGGGCGGCTACCGGCTCGCCCGCGACCCGGGGGCCATCACCATCGCCGACGTGATCCGCGCCCTGGACGGCCCGCTGGCCGAGGTGCGGGGCTACCGGCCCGAGGCGACCAGCTACGACGGGCGCCGCCGAGAACCTCCAGCAGGTCTGGGTCGCCGTCCGGGCCAGCCTGCGCTCGGTGCTCGAGAAGATCACCCTGACCGACGTGATCACCGGGAAGCTCCCGCCGCACGTGCAGAAGCTCGTCACGGACCCGGATGCCTGGGTCGCCCACTGACGGCGAGGGCGCGGCGTCGGTCGCCGTCGCGGCCAACGAGTACCTGTGGTTCGTGGACCTGGCGCTCGGCCAGATGACCGCCATCGTGGAGGAGCTGGGCGACGAGCTGGTCAACCGGCGGCCCCCGTTCCGCGACACCAACTCCGCCTACGCGATCCTGACCCACTGCCTCGGCGTCATGGAGTACTGGGGCGGCGCCACGGTGGCCGAGCGCCCCGTCCAGCGCGACCGCGCCGCCGAGTTCACGGCCAGCGGCGACGTCGCCGGCCTGCTGCGGCGCACCGAGCACGCCCGCCGGCGCCTGCGCGAGGACATGGTGGGCCTCAGCGCGGCGGCGCCGCCGGTCAGCGTGCGGCGCGACCCCGACGATCCGGTGCCCTACACCGAGACCAAGGGGGCGGTGCTGGTGCACATTCTGGAGGAGCTGTTCCAGCACCTCGGGCAGATGGAGATCACCCGCGACGCGCTGGTGGCCAGCCGGCGCCGATGACGCCGACGCACGGGCGGCGTGCCGATCGCCTGCAGCCTCGACGCGGCCTCGTTCCGGGAGCGCGCCGACGAATGGCGGGCCCTGGTGCGCTCCTCCTCGGTGACCTCGGTCGGTGCAGCCGGCGACACCGCGGTGCGCCTGGTGCTGCGCGAGTCCGACGACGCCCTCACGACGGCGGTGGCCCTGGCCCAACGCGAGAAGCAGTGCTGCCCGTTCTTCGACGTGTCGGTCGCGCTCGAGGCGGACCGGCGCACGCTCGTCCTGGCCGTGCCCGACGGCGCCGAGGAGGTGCTGGCGGCGTTCGTGGCGCTGCTCGGCGACCGCCCTGACGGGTCTGTCGGTCCGGTCAGACGATGAAGGGGGCGCGCCCGTCGGCGTCGATGCCGAACTCGGCGATGGCCCCGGCCACGACGGAGGGCTCGATCTTCCCGCCCAGGGCGAGCTGCTGCAGCACGGCGACGACCAGGTTGGCGCTGTCGACCTCGAAGTACGACCGCAGCGCGTCGCGGGCGTCGGAGCGACCGAAGCCGTCGG
Organism: uncultured Acidimicrobiaceae bacterium; assembly: GCA_963807775.1. Lineage (GTDB taxonomy): Bacteria > Actinomycetota > Acidimicrobiia > Acidimicrobiales > RAAP-2 > Bog-473. The sequence goes on from CAWECY010000004.1 coordinate 730,463, forward strand.
TCCCGAGCGACACGTAGGGACGGTCCACGAAGCGCGCCACCTGGTCGGGCACGCCGCGCATGTAGTCGGTGATGGCGACGACGGGATCGGGGCCGTCGCCCAGCGCGGCGGTGACGATGGCGGTGCGGGGCTCCGCTTCGGGGTGCAGCCGGTTCCAGCGCTCCACCTCGAGGGCGTCGGTGCGCAGGTTCGTCCACGACGTGACGGCCCACGTGTCGGCGGCGACGCCGTAGCGCTCGGCCAGGATGCGCTGCGCGTCCACGGCGATGCTCCACATCGGCCCGGAGAAGCAGAGCGACGCCCGCAGTCGCTTCCCGACTCTTGCCACCTGGGCGTCCGGTCGCCGTCGGGCGCCGGGGCGAAGCGGTAGATCCCGTCGATGATCCCCTGGCGCACGGCCTCGCCCGTCGGCGCCCTCGGGCAGCGCCGGCATCGGGTAGGTCTCGTTGTAGAGCGTGAGGTACCAGAAGCGGTCCTGCGGGTTCGGCCCCGAGCATGTCCGTCACCGCCGCCTCCATGATCGCGGCCACCTCGTAGGCGAACGAGGCGTCGTAGACGAGGGCGGCCGGGTTGGTGGAGGCCAGCAGGGGCGACTGCCCGTCGTCGTGCTGCAGGCCCTCGCCCATGAGGGTGGTGCGCCCCGCCGTGCAGCCGGCCAGGATGCCGCGGCCGCGCATGTCGCCCAGCGCCCAGGCCAGGTCGCCGACCCGCTGGAAGCCGAACATCGAATAGAAGAGGTAGACGGGCACCATCGGCTGGCCCCAGGTGGCGTACGCGGTGGACAGCGCGATGAAGGTGGACAGCGCGCCGGCCTCGGTGATGCCCTCCTGGAGCATCTGCCCCGAGGCGCTCTCGGCGTAGTTCAGAGGCAGGTCGGCGTCGACCGGGATGTAGTGCTGCCCGTCGGGCGCGTAGATCTTGGCCTCGGCGATCAGCGGCTCGAGCCCGAAGGTGCGGGCCTCGTCCGAGACGATGGGCGCCACCAGCGAGCCCACGGTGGGGTCGCGCACCAGGTTGCGCAGCAGGCGGGCGAACACCATGGTCGTCGACACCGATTGCTTCCCCGACCCGGCGGCGAACTCCTCGAACACCTTGGCGTCGGGCCGCAGCGCCGGCGTGGGCCGGACCACGCGGACGGGCAGCGGGCCGTCGAGGACGCGGCCCCGCGCCCGCAGGTACTCCATGGCGTCGGAGCCCTCGGCCGGGCGGACGTAGGGCGGGTCGCCCTCGAGCGCGGCGTCGGGGATGTCGTCGGTCATGTACAGGCGGTCGCGCAGCGCGCGCACCTGGGCCTTGGTCATCTTCTTGATCTGGTGCGTGGCGTTGCGCGCCTCGATCTCGGGGCCCAGCGTCCACCCCTTGATGGTCTTGGCCAGGATGACGGTGGGGGAGCCCTTCTGCTCGGTGGCCAGCTTGTAGGCGGCGTAGAGCTTGCGGTAGTCGTGCCCGCCGCGGGGGAGCGACACGCAGCTCGTCGTCGCTCAGGTCCTCGACCATCTTGCGCAGGCGGGGGTCGGGGCCGAAGAAGTGCTCCCGGATGTAGGCCCCCGACTCGACGGCCAGCTTCTGGTACTCGCCGTCGACGGTGGTGTTCATGCGGTCGAGCAGCACGCCGTCGACGTCCTTGGCCAGCAGCGCGTCCCAGCGCGAGCCCCAGATCACCTTGATCACGTTCCAGCCCGCGCCCCGGAACACCGCCTCGAGCTCCTGGATGATCTTCCCGTTGCCGCGCACCGGCCCGTCGAGCCGCTGCAGGTTGCAGTTGACGACGAAGATCAGGTTGTCGAGATGCTCGCGGCCGGCCACGCCCGAGGGCGCCGATGGACTCGGGCTCGTCCATCTCGCCGTCGCCCACGAAGCACCAGACGCGGCTGCCGCTGGTGTCGACGAGGCGGCGCAGGTTGAGGTAGCGGTTGACGTGGGCCTGGTAGATGGCGGCGATGGGCCCCAGCCCCATGGAGACGGTGGGGAACTCCCAGAAGTCGGGCAGCGAGCGCGGGTGGGGGTAGCTGGGCAGGCCGTCGCCCCCCACCTCGTGGCGGAAGTTGTCGAGCTCCTTCTCGGTCAGGCGGCCCTCGACGTAGGCCCGGGCGTAAATGCCCGGGCGACGCGTGCCCCTGGAAGAAGACCTGGTCGCCGAAGCCGCCGTCGGCCTTGCCGCGGAAGAAGTGGTTGAAGCCGACCTCGTAGAGCGCGGCCGAGCTGGCGTAGGTGGAGAGGTGCCCGCCGATGCCCTCGGTGCGCGTGTTGGCCCGGGTGACCATGGCGGCCGCGTTCCAGCGGATGTAGGCGCGGATGCGCCGCTCCTGGTACTCGTCGCCGGGGAACCAGGGTTCGGCGTCGGCCGGGATGGTGTTGACGTAGGGCGTCGAGACGGTGGCCGGGAACTCGACCTGCTTGGTGCGCGCCCGCTCCAGGAGCTTCATGAGGAGGTAGCGCGCCCGGGCCCGGCCCCGGGCGTCGACGATGGCGTCGAACGAGTCGAGCCACTCCTCCGTCTCTCCCGGATCGGTGTCGGGGACTTGGTGGCTGATCCCGTCGAACAGCATTTCTCCACGGTACCGGGAGGCGGGGGACCACCACGACCACCGGTCGCGGGTGTGACACATTTGTCCCATGTCACCCGAGAGCGGCCCGATCGTCGTGTACACGGACGGCGCGTGCCGGGGCAATCCCGGTCCGGGCGGGTGGGCCTGGGCCGTGCCCGGCGGCGCCTACGCCAGCGGCGCCGAGGCGCCACACGACCAACCAGCGCATGGAGATCACGGCGGCGCTCGAGGCCCTGCGCGCCCTCACGCCCGACGCGCCCGACGGGGTGGAGGTGGTGAGCGACTCGACCTACGTCGTCAAGTGCTTCACCGACGGCTGGTGGCGGGGATGGCAGCGCCGCGGCTGGAAGAACTCGCAGAACAAGCCGGTGGCCAACCGCGACCTGTGGGAGCCGCTCATCGAGCTCGCGCTGTCCTCCGAGGTCGCCGTCAGCTGGCGTTGGGTGAAGGGCCACTCGGGTGACCGCTGGAACGACAGGGTCGACGAGTTGGCCACCCAGGCGGCCGATCTGGGGAGCGGAACGAGCGGCTGAACTGGGCCGGCGCCGGACTGGGCGGTACGGTCCGAACGGTAGGCTGCAGGGGTCAACGCGCAGGGCATGGAGAGGACTCTCGCCAGTGCGATCGGGTTGTTCCGGGGAGGCCGAGCGCGCCGGACGGACGTCGTGAGCACACAGGGAGAGGAAAGGCGATGGCAGGCGAGGACGAGTTCGACATCGTCGTGATCGGCGGTGGTCCCGGCGGCTACGCCACTGCGCTCTACGGGGCCGCGGCGGGCCTCTCCGTCGCCATCGTCGAGCGGGACAAGGTGGGCGGCACCTGTCTGCACCGCGGCTGCATCCCGGCCAAGGAATTCCTCGAGACGGCCACCGTCTACCGGACGGTCGAGGGCTCCAAGGAGTTCGGCATCGACATCTCCGGCGTCTCGGTCGACTTCTCGGTGAGCCAGGACCGCAAGAACGCCGTGGTGGGCAAGCTCTACAAGGGCCTGGCCGGATTGCTCAAGGGCCGCAAGGTCACCACGCTGACCGGCACGGGCACGCTCAAGGCGGACCACCGCGTCGAAGTGGTCGACGGGGAGGATGCCGGCCGCGTCATTGTCGGCCGGAACGTCGTCCTGGCGGCCGGATCGGTACCGTTCCTGCTGCCCGGCTTCGAGGTCGACGGCCGCCTGATCATGACGTCGGACGAGTTCCTCGACCTCAGGGAGCTCCCGGCCTCGGTCGTGGTCATCGGCGGCGGCGTCGTCGGGTGCGAGTTCGCCTCGCTCCTGGCCGACCTCGGCTCCAAGGTGACGATCCTCGAGGCGCTCGACACCATCCTCCCGGGCTGCGACGACGACATCACCCGCCTGCTCGTCCGCTCCTTCAAGAAGCGGGGCATCGACATCATCACCGGCGTGAAGGTCGAGGGACACACGCCGTCGGCGGACGGGACGATGACGACGGTGAAGGCGGGGGACCAGACGTTCGATGCGAGCGCGGTCGTCGTGTCGGTGGGCCGGCGCCCCCGCACGGAGGGTCTGGTGGCCGACGGGCTGGGCGTCGAGATGGACCGGCGCGGCTTCGTGGCGACCGACGAGTACCAGCGCACCGGCGTCGACGGCGTGTTCGCCGTGGGTGACATCGTGGCCGGCACGCCGCAGCTGGCCCACGTCGGGTTCGCCGAGGCCATCGTGGCGGTGAAGACCATGCTGGGCGAGCCGGTCGTGCCGGTCGACAACGCCAAGGTGCCGTGGGCCATCTACTGCCGCCCCGAGGTGGCCTTCTGCGGCATGACCGAGGCGCAGGCCAAGGAGGCGGGCATCCCGGTGGTGACCAAGAAGGACCCCTACGGCGGCAACAGCCGGGCGCAGATCATCGGCGACACCGAGGGTGTCGTGAAGATCATCGCCGAGCAGCGGCCCGACGGGACGGCCGGACGGATCCTGGGCGTGCACCTCTGCGGGCCCTGGGTGACCGAGCAGCTCGGGGCCGGCTACCTGGCCGTCAACTGGGAGGCCTTCCCCGAGGAGGTGGCGCAGTTCATTCAGCCCCACCCCTCTTTGTCCGAGACATTCGGTGAGACCATGCTCGCGTTGAGCGGAAGGGGACTGCACGTTGGCTGACGTGATGATGCCGCAACTCGGCGAGACGGTGACCGAAGGGACGATCACCCGCTGGATGAAGGCGGTCGGCGACGCGGTCGAGCGGGACGAGCCGCTCTTCGAGGTCTCCACCGACAAGGTCGACTCCGAGGTGCCCTCGCCGGCGGCGGGCGTCCTCAGCGAGATCCTCGTCCCCGAGGGCGAGACGGTCGAGGTCGGCGTGAAGCTGGCCGTGATCGGCGACGGCGCCGCGTCGGCGGCGGCCGCACGGTGCACCCGCCGCGGCCGCTGCCGAGCCCGCGCCCGCTGCGGCCGCGCCAGCTGCGCGCCGCTCCTGCGTCCGCAGCCCGCCGCCCGCAGCCGGCGGTCGCACCCCCAGGACGTGCGCCACCGCCACCGCCGCGCCACCGCCGGCGCCCGCCCCCGCACCGGCGCCCGCACGCCGCGCCCGGCACCGTCGGCCCAGAGCAACGGCGACGGCGTGCGGGCCGAACCTGCTGTCGCCGATGGTGCGCAAGCTGCTGGCCGAGAACGGGATCAGCGAGACCGAGGTGACGGGCACCGGCTCCGGTGGGCGCATCACCCGCGACGACGCCCAGCGTGTGGTCGACGCGCGCCGGGCCGCGGCCACCGCCGCCGGCTCCGACGCCACCGCCGCCGCCACCGCCGACACCGAGCGCCACCGCAGCGCCAGCGGCCCCGCCCGTCCAGGCCGCGCCCGCCGCACCCGTGGCACGGGCGCCGCAGGCGCCGCCGGTCTCCATGGCCTCGTTCCGGGCCGCCGGTGACCAGATCGTGCCCTTCTCCAACATGCGGCGCCGGACGGCGGAGCACATGGTGCGTTCGAAGGCCACCTCGCCCCACGCGTTCATCGCCAACGAGGTCGACTTCGAGAGCGTCGAGCGGGTGCGCAAGGCCTGGGGCGAGCGCTTCAAGGCCGAGGAGGGGTTCGCGCTGACGTACCTGCCCTTCGTCGCCCGGGCCGCCGTGGAGGCGTTGCGCGACTTCCCCTTGCTCAACGCGTCGGTGGTCGACGACTCGCTGCTCGTCCACGCCGAGGTGAACCTCGGGATCGCGGTCGACCTCTCGCACGAGGGCCTGATCGTGCCGGTCATCCACCGGGCCGAAGAGGTCACGCTGCGCGGGGTGGCCCGGCGCATCCGCGACCTGGCCGAGCGGGCCCGGGGCCGTCAGCTCAACGCGGACGACATCGCGGGCGGGACGTTCTCCATCACCAACGACGGCCCCTTCGGGACCTACTTCACGGTCCCGATCATCAACCAGCCGCAGGTGGCGATCCTGGCCACCGACGGCATCGCGCGCCGGCCGGTGGTGGTGACGCAACCCGACGGGTCCGAGTCCATCGCCATCCACTCGACCGGCATCCTCGGCGTCAGCTGGGACCACCGGGCGGTCGACGGCGCCTACGTGTCGCTGTTCCTGCGCAAGGTCGCCGACCTGCTGGGGAGCCGCGACTGGGCCGCGGAGCTCTAAGGCCGCGCCGGTGCTGCGCGTCCGGTCGCTCGGGACGGTTCCCTACCACGAGGCGTACGCGCTCCAGCACGCCCTGGCGACCGAGGCGGCCGACGACTACCTGCTGGTCCTGCAGCACCCGCACACCTACACGCTGGGTGCGCACGCCGACGAGCGCCACGTGCTGGTCGACCCGGCGACGGTCGGCGCGGTGCTCGAGCGCACCGACCGCGGCGGCGACGTCACGTACCACGGGCCGGGCCAGCTGGTGGCCTACCCGATCGTCACGGTGCCCGACGACCCGGCCGTCGGGTCCCGCGCACGTGCACCGGCTCGGAGCAGGTCGTCATCGCGACGCTGGCCGACCTCGGCCTGAGCGGGGCGACGAGCGAGGACGAGTACCCGGGCGTCTGGCTCGACGCCGGCGGCCCGCATGCCCGCAAGATCGCCGCCATCGGCGTGCGCACGCTGCGCGCCGGTCCGGGGCGGCGCCGCACCCTCCACGGCGTGGCGCTCAACGTGAGCACCGACCTGGCCATGTTCGGCCACATCGTGCCGTGCGGCATCGCGGATCGCGGCGTGACCTCGCTGCGCGCCGAGGGCATCGACGTTCCGCTGACGCAGTGGTCGTCGACGCGTTCGTGGCGCGCGCCGCCGCGGTGTTCGGCGCGGGCGGCATCGACCGCCACGACGTGCGTGCAGGGCCCGGCCGACGCACCGGGCAGCCGTCGGCGGCGGGGGAGCGCCCGCTCCTGCGCCGGCTGCGCCAGGCGGGGGTGGCACCCGAGGACGGGCCTCGACATCGGGCAGCGCAAGCCGGACTGGGTGCGGGTGCCCGTGCGCATCGGCAAGGGCTACCGCCAGCTCGGGTCGACCGTCCACGACCTCGGGCTCGTCACCGTGTGCGAGGAGGCGGGGTGCCCGAACATCTACGAGTGCTGGGCCGACGGCACGGCGACCTTCATGATCAACGGCGAGCGCTGCACGCGGGCGTGCGGCTTCTGCCAGGTGGACACCCGCCATCCGCTCCCGCTGTCGCCCGACGAGCCCGAACGGGTGGCCCAGGCGGTGGAGCGGATGCGGCTGGGGCACGCCGTGGTCACCTGTGTGGCCCGCGACGACCTGCCCGACGGCGGCGCCGGCGCCATGGCCGAGACCATCAGGGCCATCCGGTCCCGCACGCCCGAGACGACGGTGGAGGTCTTGATCTCGGACTGCCGTGGCGACGCGGCGTCGCTGGACACGATCTTCGAGGCCCGTCCCGACGTGTTGAACCACAACATCGAGACGGTGGCCCGCCTGCAGCGGGCCGTGCGGCCCTCGGCCGGCTACGCCCGCAGCCTGGCGCGTGCTCGCCCGCGCCGGGCAGGCGGGGCTCGTGACCAAGTCGGGCCTGATGGTGGGGCTCGGCGAACGCGAGGACGAGGTCGTCGCCACCATGGCCGACCTGCGCGGCGTGGGCGTCTCCATCGTCACGATCGGGCAGTACCTGCGGCCGAGCCGGGACCACCTCCCGGTCTCGCGCTACTGGGCGCCCGAGGAGTTCGACCGGCTGCGCGAGGCCGGGACGGCGCTCGGCGTGGCCCACGTGGAGGCGTCTCCGCTCACCCGATCGAGCTATCACGCCCGCGAGGCGGCCATGGCCGCCGGTCAGGGGGCCTGAGCCGGCGTTCTCCTACGCGGACGGCGGACCCCCATCCGACGTGTGATCCGTCCACTGGGCGCCGTCCCACCACCGGAGACGGGCCTGGCCGGCGGCGTCGGGGTACCAACCCGCCGGGGCCATGGCGGGAATCGGGAGCGCAGCGGGGAAGGGCTCCCATCCCGCGTAGGTCATGTGGCCCGGTCCGTACTGGCCGTTCGCGGCGGCCGCTTCGACCGCCTGCAGCTTCTTGCGAATGTTGAACCAGTAGATCAGCGACGGGATGGCCAGGAAGTTGACGAGGATCACCAGCAGCAGCCACAGGATCTTCTCCTGGCCCGCCAGCTTCCACTGCCAGTCCGGTCGTCTCACGATGTCGATCAGGGCGACGATCAGCAGGACGAGCGATCCGATGCCGATGGCAAACCAGATGATGAAGAGGACGGCGAAGCCGATCCCCAAACCTGCGTCGTCGGCGATCGTCATGGTCGCCACAGAGTACGGCCCGACCAGCATCTGGGTCGTGATCGAGTGGCAGCCGGACGTTGTGCCGAGTCCTCCCGGCCCGGCTCTTTCTCGCCGCTACGCTCGTCGGGAACCGACTCCGGGCCACATCGGCCCGTGAGCTCGAGGACACGACAGGAGACCCGGGAGAACCGCAATGGCGAACGTCGCACAGAGCCCCGAGGCCGTCGTCGACCAGGCGCAGGCCCAGCCCGTGCTGACTCCGCTCACGGCCAGTGCCGTCATCCTCGTCCTCACGATCGACGACGGCGGTGAGCCGGTGGTGCAGGACCTGCTCGCCGACCTGTCCGGGCTCGCTCGGACGGTCTCCTTCCGGTCCCCGGAAAGCGGGTTGGCCGTCGTGGCGGGGGTGGGATCGGGCGCGTGGGATCGTCTTTTCACCGGCCCTCGGCCGGCCGAGCTGCACCCGTTCCAGGCCCTCGACGGCGATCCGCACCGGGCGGTGGCTACTCCGGGCGATCTCTTGTTCCACGTCCGGGCCGCGACGATGGGTCTCTGCTGGGAGCTGGCCTCGCTCGTCGTCGGACGGCTGGCGGGAGCCGCCACGGTCGTCGACGAGATCCACGGGTTCCGCTACTTCGACGAGCGGGACCTGCTCGGATTCGTCGACGGGACCGAGAACCCGACCGGGCAGGCGGCCGACATCGCGGTGACCATCGGAGCCGAGGATCCGGCGTTTGCCGGCGGGACCTACGTCATCGTGCAGAAGTACCTGCACGACATGGCGGCCTGGGACGCGCTGAGCGTCGAGGAGCAAGAGCGGGTGATCGGGCGGGCCAAGCTGTCCAACGTCGAGATGGATGACGATGTCAAGCCTTCCAACTCACACGTGGCCCTGAACACCATCATCGACCCCGACGGCACCCAGCGCCAGATCCTGCGGGAGAACATGCCCTTCGGGTCACTGGGCGACGGGGAATTCGGTACGTACTTCATCGGGTACGCCGCGACCCCCTCGGTCACCGAGCTGATGCTGCAGCGGATGTTCCTCGGTGATCCGCCGGGCAACTACGACCGGATCCTCGACTTCTCCACTGCGGTGACGGGCAGCCTCTTCTTCGTGCCCACCGCAGACTTTCTCGACGATCCTCCGGCGTTGCCGGGTGCAACCGATGACGGAACCGGGAATGGCGAGGCCGGCCCCGAGGAGGAGACTGATCCCGTCGCCCCGGGCGACGGCTCACTGGGCATCGGCGGGCTCACCGGGTCGTCGACGTAGGAGCCTGCCGGGTCGCAGCGGGTGGATCGTCGGCGTGAGAGCGAGTCGGTGCTCTCCGTCCCCGCCATAATGCTCTCGAAGGTCAGAGATCACAGCCGGAGGCCACGTGTACCTGGAGTTGACGGAAGAACAGCGGAACCTGCAGCGTGAGCTCCGCCAGTACTTCGAGGCGCTCGTCGCCGACGTCGAGGCCTCGCCCTCCGACGAGCCGTCCTATACGCGCTACATCCGCCGCATGGGTCAGGACGGCTGGCTCGGCCTCGGATGGCCCGTCGAATACGGCGGTCAGGCCCGTGGGCCGATCGATCAGATGATCTTCGTGGAGGAATCCCACTGGGCGGGGGTGCCCCTCCCGCTGCTCACCTTGAACAGCGTGGGGCCGACACTCATGGCCCTCGGCACCGATGAACAAAAAGAACGGCTCTTGCCGGGCATTCTCAGAGGGGAGGTCCATTTCTCCATCGGCTACACCGAGCCCTCGGCCGGTACCGATCTGGCCTCGCTCAAAACGCGCGCCGTGCGCGACGGCGACGAGTACGTGATCAACGGTCAGAAGATCTTCACCAGCGCGATCCAATATGCCGACTACGTCTGGTTGGCGGCCCGGACTGACCCCGAAGCCCCGAAGCACAAAGGCCTCTCGGTCTTCATCGTGCCGGTCGATTCACCGGGGTTTCATTGGACGCCGTTGGCCACCATCGTGGGCGACATCACCAGCTCGACGTTCTACGAGGACGTTCGGGTCCCGGCCGAGAACCTCGTCGGGGCGGAGAACCAGGGTTGGAAGCTGATCACGAACCAGCTCAATCACGAGCGGGTGGCGATCTGCCCGGCCTCGGGCTTGCTGAAGAGCCTGACCGAGGTCCGCCGATGGGCGCAGGGGCATCGACTCGCGGACGGGCGCACGGTCATGGATCACGAGTGGGTCCAGATCAGCCTGGCCAAGGCACACGCCAAGGTCGACGTGCTCAAGCTGTTGAACTGGAAGGTGGCGTGGGCTGCCGACAAGGGCCTCAATCCGGCCGATGCGTCGGCCACCAAGGTCTACGGAACGGAGCTCGCCCTCGAGATCTATCGGTTGCTGCTCGACGTCGTCGGTCAAGGGGGGTACCTGGTCGAGGGGTCGCCAGGGGCGGTCTTGCGTGGCCGCCTGGAGAACCAGGCGCGGGGCCAACTCATCTTCACCTTCGGAGGCGGGACGAATGAGATCCAACGCGACATCATTGCCATGATCGGGTTGGGCATGCCCCGCGCGCCACGGTGAAGATGCCCAGGTGAACTTGACGCAATGGCAGAGGATGATTGCGTATAGCTTCCGGTCATGAGACTGAGGCGGCGCTCTCCCGGCCGACCAGAGCCGGCACCCGAGCCCGCACCGGAGCCGCCGTCACATTGGGGGACCCAGGGTCCTCCCCACCAGGAGGCGCTCGGCTTCTACGGCCAGTTCATGCGTGCCGGTGACCTGGTGTTCGACGTGGGCGCAAACGTCGGGAATCGCACCGAGCTGTTTCTCGGGCTCGGCGCCCGCGTCGTCGCGTTTGAGCCCCAACCTCCGTGCGCCGAACAACTGGCCTCGCAATTCGGCGCGGAAGAACGGTTCACCCTCGTCCAGGCTGCGCTCGGCTCAACGCCCGGGACCACCCAGCTCTATCTCGCGGCAGCGCACGTCCTCGCCAGCACGAACGCCGAGTTCATGGCGGCGACGACCGCATCCGGACGATTCACACCTGAAGACCGATGGACGGGTGAGCAGATCGAGGTGCCTGTCTCCACTCTCGACGCCGCCATCGTCCAGTTCGGCCTGCCGGCCTTCGTGAAGGTGGACGTTGAGGGCGCCGAGCCAGAGGTCCTGGGCGGGCTCACCCAGTCGCTTCCCGCAATCTCATTCGAATTCGCTCGGGAGGTCCTCAACCACGTCAGTGCGTGTCTCGACCGCCTCGAGAGGCTCGGCTCGTACCGGTTTTCGTTCTCGTGTGGTGAGTCGCTGGCCCTGGAGCCCTGGACGACTTCGAGCGCGTTGATCGATTCGCTCCGTCAGCTCCCGCCTGACGGGTGGGGCGACGTGTATGCCAGACCTGACTGATCGCTGGGCGCCCGAACCCACCTTGTTCCGGAGGCGACCCGGAGAAGCCTCTGGGACGCGGGAAGAAAAGTAAGGAGATTCGATGCTTCTCGACTGGCCCACGCTGACAGCCAAATATGGCATCAGACTCACAGGGGTCCTCCATTGTGGCGCCCGGCTCGGTGAGGAGCGTGACGCCTATGCATCCCTCGGTTGCTCCAATGTGTGGTGGGTCGATGGCAACCCCGAGATCATCGATCGCCTTCGGCAGAACGTGGAGCCGATGGGTCATCACGTCATCCAAGCGCTGCTCTACGACGTCGACGACGAGACCGTTCCTTTCCATGTGACGAACAACGAAGGGATGTCATCTTCCATTCTCGAGTTCGGTACGCACCCCACCTTCTACCCGACGACAGTGTTCGAGAGGCACTACGACCTGGCCACCAGCACGCTCGACACGCTCGTCAGCCGGTACCAGATCAAAGATGTGAACTTCCTGTCCATGGATCTCCAGGGTGCGGAGGGCCATTGCCTGCGCGGCGCAACGCACCTTCTGCCTCAACTCGACTACGTCATGACTGAGATCAACAAAGAAGAGGTGTACCAAGGCTGCGCCAAGGTCTGGGAGCTGGAAGACATGCTCGCCGACTTCGAGCGGGTCGAGACGTTTTGGGTCGGCGAAGAGGGCTGGGGGGATGGTTTGTTCATTCGGCGCTCGCTCTTGGAGGTCGCTCCTCCGGGCTGACAAGGATGGGTGCATGACGAGCCGCCGCTTCAGCTATGCGATCGACAAGCGCTATCTGCCGGTGCTGTTGCTCATGCTCCTGCGGCCATCGCGAGACGGCGTGGCACTGACGGATGAGGACTTCGTCGCGACGTTCGGGCTCGTCAAGATCACGACACCCCGTGCAAACATCACGGGCGCGCACATCACGCGGAACTACCGCTGGTGGACGGCGTGCGGCATCCGCATGTCCTACGTCGACGACGGGCTGACCTTCGGGACGAACCGCGATGGAGGTGTCTGCATCCACTTCGCGGAGAAGGTTCGGTCGCCGACTGCGGCGAAGCGGGCATTCGGCACTGACCGTGACCGTGGCCGATTTGGAGGGACTGAAGCGGCGCTCGCGGTGTCGGCGACGAGCCGACGAACAGCCTGTTCGGTGGGGTGAGTCGGCCGTCGTCGTGATCGTCTGCTACCCAGGCGGGGCGAAGAACTCCAGCGCGATGTTGTCGGGATCGCGGAACGAGAGCCCCGAACCGTAAGGGGCGTCAACGATGCCGCCGTTCTCAATGCCCAGCTCGTTGAGCTTCGACTCCCACTGCTCGAGCTCGGCTCGGCTGCCGCAGGCGAACGCGACATGGTCCAGTCCCGGCCGGCGCTCGTCGAAGGGGTCCGAGCCGTGCGCATCAGGGAACTGGTGGATGCCCACCAGGGTCTGGCTGCCCAGCAGCCAGACGACGTGATGGAACGGCCCCGTATCCTCGTCGAGCACGGGCGGGCTGCCGATGAGGTCTCTGGTACCAGGGGCGACTCCGTTCAAGGTCCGTGACGGTCAGGGCCACATGGGTGACGCCGGGGAATTCGGGCACGATGACCTCCTTGAAGCGCGTCTGCCGTCACGATAGCGCCCGTGCGTGCGCACCTGGTTCCCCGGGCGTCCTCGCCCTGCACCGGTTGGCCCAGGCTGCGCGCAGCTGGGACGGAGGGCGTTGCCTGCGGCTGGTCAGGAGCCCGGAATTCTGGGGCGTCGGAGTGGCGACCATGCCCAGCGACGGGCGCCCGAGCCGCAGCTCGGCGCCGACGGCCGAGGCGAGCGCACAGGCCGTCCCGTGGCCACGTAGCGTTGGTGTTCGTGTCAGCGGTCCGGCTCACGGTCATCGCCCTGGTGAGCCTGCTCGCGACGGCGCTCTTGGGCCTGGCCGTGTCACGTGGCTCACGAGCGGACGGTCTGGAGCAGCACGCAGTGCACCTGCTCGGCGCCCCCCGGACGTCGATCACTGGAGCAAGTTCGCCGACTTCCTCGCGACCCGGTCATCGGCGCCGTGGTCCTCGCCGGCCTGGTCTTCGGCGCACTCAGGCGGGTCCTCCTGCGGGTCGTGGTCTGGCCGGGTTTGCCGCCGTCGCCTTCGTGATCAGCGAGCAGGTCGTCAAGCCGCTCGTCCAGCGAGAGGTTCCGGGCAGCTCAGCTTCCCCTCCGGGAACGTCACCGCCGTCTGCGCCACGGCGTTGGCCATGTGGATCGCGCTCTACCCCGTCCTCGGGATGCGGCCCGCGTCATCACCTTCGCCATCGGCGCCGCCTGGACCCTTCTGATGTCGGTGGCCGTGGTCGGCGCGATCTGGCACACCCCGCTGGACTGACGTCGGGTCCGTTCTCCTGTCCGTCGGCTTCGTCACTGCGGGAGCCGCCATCCCGGGCCGAAAAGCCGGACCCGGCACCTCCCGTGGAGACCGAGCCCGAGCCGGAGCCGGTCACGGCGGGGGTCTGACGCCCGGGTGCATTGAGCGCCCGCCCCTTGCTCCAGTAGACGTTGGAGGGGGCGGCGACCGTTCGAACCTGCACAGATCGTCCCCGGAGATAGTCTGCCTGCCCGGGGTTCGGTACTGCTCCCCGGTCGGACGAGGATCACGAGCACGAAGATGTGGGGCTGAGCGCGATGTCGGCGAAGGATTTCGAGGAGCTGCTCGGGGGCCGGCCGGGATGGCGCCTGGAACCGAGGTCCACTCCGGGCGCACGGACCGCTCTGGTGCTTCGTCTTCAACGGCAAGATCGAATACTCGGTGACGGTCGACCGCGGCATCATCCACCTCTACGTGATGGACACCGACCAGGAGATCGTCTTTGCGGACGCGGACGAGCTCATGGCATGGCTACGGAGCAACCGGGCGGAGGCCGCCCAGGAGCCCGCGGCGCGCGTCGCGGGGAAGCCACGACGCCGCCGGTTCATGGACTGGAGCTGAGCTTTTAGGGCGCCACCAACTCGATGGCGATGCCGTCGGGGTCGCGGAGCTGCAGCGACGGGTGACCGCCCTCCGGCACCACGCCGGCGTGGTCGATGCCGATCGTCGGTCAGGTGTCGCGGCCCAGGCCTCGAGTTGGGTGCCGTCGGGCACGGCGAGCGCCAAATGGTCCAGGCCGTCGTGCGCCGCTTCGGCCGGCCCGTCGTGCGGCGGCGCCTTGGTCAGCACCACGACGAACTTCCCGGCCTTGGTGCTGCAGCGCCACGTAGCCGATGTCCGCGTCGTCCGCGAAGGGGACGAGGCCGAGAACGGCGCTGTACCACTTCGCACTGGCACCGACATCGGAGACGAGCAGCTGCACGTGCGAGAGCCCGGTGATGGGCGCACTCTGCTCCGGCGTCGTCGACAGCGGTCACCCGACGGATCCTAGTGAGGCGGCTCTGCGCCGAGCTGCGCCGCGTGCCGGCGGCAGCACTAATCTCCGCGCCCATGCCGATCGACAGGCCGAGTCTCCCCGTCATGACGCGTGGTGCTCATCCACGGCGGTGGTGCGACGGGTGGCTTCTGGGACCGTCTCGTGCCCTACCTCGACGAAGACGGCGAAGTGCTGGCCGTCGACCTGCCCGGCCGCCGGTCACGGCCGGCGGACCTGGCCACGCTGACCGTCGACGCCGAGGTCGCGTCCGTGGTGGCCGACATCGAGGCGGCCGCCCCGACCGGTCCGGTCACGCTGGTGGCGCACTCCTCCGGCGGCCTGGTGGTGCCCGGAGTGGTCGCCGCCCTCGGCGGGCGGGTCCGGGGCATCGTCCTCAACGCCGCGCTGGTGCCGGTGGAGGGCGGGTGCGGCATCGATTGCATGCAGGAGCGGCACAGCGACGGCCTGCGCCTGGCGGTGGAGGCGGCGGCGCGGGACGGGCGGCACGATCACCCTGCCGCCCCCCGCCGACCCGGAGGCGTCCCGCCGCGCCTACGGCGGCGATCCGCTCGACGACGCCACCCTGGCCTTCGTCCTCGACCCGGCGCGCTCGGTGGAGGACACGGTGCACCACTACTTCCAGCCCGTCCACTGGTCCGCCGTCGCCGGCGTGCCCATCACCTACGTGCTGAACGAGAACGACCGTCCGATCAGGCCCGAGATGCAGGAGGTCATGGTCACGCGGCTGCCGCCTCCGGTCGAGGTCATCCGCCTCGAGTCGGGCCACCTGCTCCCCGTCACCTCACCCGCTGTGTTCGCGGAGATCGTCAACCGCGTCGCCGGCTGACGGGGCACCGGCGCCGGGCAGCGACGAGGTCCGTGGCGGCGGCCTCCTGCGCCAGGCGCCGCCGCTTCAAGCAGTCCCGGGGTGGCCACGGCCGCCGCCAGGATGGCGACGACGACCACGGCCAGGACGATGGTGCCGGCCGAGACGCCCTTCTTGGTGCCGGTCGTCGAGTCCGCTGCTGGCGGCGGTGCCGGTGGTCGGTCGCCCCGCCCGGCGCCCGGGCCATCGCCGCGTACTGGGCCTCCGCCAGCCGTTCGGCGTCGGCGGGGGAGATGGGGTGCGCGTTGCCCGACGCCGCCGAGAAGATGGAGAGCAGGTCCACGTAGACCCCGGCGCGCATGGTGATGGCCTCGCCGACACCGTCCTGGTTGGTCGCCGCGAAGTAGGTGACGCGGCGGGCGCCCGGGATGGACGGCACCGGGTCCGAGCTCACGATCTCGCCCGTCTCCAGCGAGTGCTGCGCGGCCAGCAGGAACACCTGCGCCCCGACCCCGTTCGGGAAGCGGACCAGCAGGTCCTGCACCTGGTTGAGGCCACCGTCGCCCTGCCACACCCGCTCGTAGGTCGAGATGGACTTGCCCAGCGTGGACAGCGCCCTGGCGGCCGCCGACGGATTCGGCGCGTCGGAGGCGAACTGCGACGCGTTGAGGGGACCCTGCGAGGTCACCGTGTAGCCCAGGGCGACGTTCGGGATCACCACCGTGCCGAGCGTCGGTGCCGGGTGCGCTGGCCGCCGCCGCCCGCCGCCGCCGACCGCCGCAGCGACAGCACCACCGCCTCCGGCACCCACCATCACCACGAGAAGGGCGCACCCCATCAGGGCAGCGGCCGCTCCAGCCGAGGTCGGGCCCGGCGCCGGGCCCGGGTCATCCTCACGCGACGAAGTACTTGGCCTCTGGGTGGTGGCAGATGATGGCGTCGGTCGTCTGCTCGGGGTTGAGCTGGAACCCCTCGCTGACGGTGACGCCGATGCGGTCCCCGCCCAGCAGCTCCACGACCTTGGCGTTGTCGGTCAGGTCGGGACAGGCCGGGTAGCCCCAGGAGTAGCGGCCGCCCCGGTACTGCTGGCGGAAGAGCCCGGTCAGGCTCGGGCCGTCCTCGTCGGCGAACCCGAGCTCCTCGCGGATCCGGCGGTGCCAGTACTCGGCCGTGGCCTCGGCCATCTCGACGCTGAGCCCGTGCAGGAACAGGTACTCCTGGTAGTGGTTCTCGGCGAACAGCCGCGCCGTCTCCTCCGAGGCCCGGGCCCCGATGGTGCAGAGCATGAAGCTGGCGAAGTCCTCTTCACCGGACCCCGTCGGACGGAAGAAGTCGGAGATGCACAGCCAGGGCTCCTTGCGCTGCCGCGGGAACGCGAAGCGCATCCACTCCGAGGACCGCGAGTCGTCCTTCCAGATGACGAGGTCGTTGCCCTCGGCGTTGGCGGCGAAGTGGCCGTAGGCCACCGACGGCACGAGCAGGTCGGCCTCCTTGGCCTTGCCCAGCTGCTCGCGCAGCGTCGCCTTCACCCGGTCCTTGAACTCGGTGTCGTTCTCGCCGTTCTCGGGCCGGAAGCCCCACTGGTTGCGGAACAGCGCGGTCAGGTTCAGGTACTCGGCGATCTCGTCGATCGGGATCCCGACGGCGACCCGGCTCCCGACGAAGGGCGGCGTGAACAGCGGGTTGTCCGAGGCCACGTCGGCGCGGGCGGGCTGCCCCTCCACGGGGGTGGTGTCCTGCGCGTCCAGCCGGCTGCGCCGCGGGACGTTCTTCTCGGAGATCTCGCGCCCGAACAGGGGGTCGTCCTCGCCGTTCTTCTTCAGCTCGACCAGGCGGTCCATGGTGCGCAGCCCCTCGAAGGCGTCGCGCCCGTAGAAGAGCCGCCCGTCGTAGACCTCGCGCAGGTCGCGCTCGACGTAGGTGCGGGTCAGGGCGGCCCCGCCCAGCAGGACGGGGATGTTCGACAGGGAGCGGTCGTTCAGCTCGACCAGGTTCTCGCGCATGATCAACGTCGACTTCACCAGCAGCCCGCTCATGCCGATGGCGTCGGCCTTGTGCTCCTCGACCGCGCTGACCATCTCGTTGATGCCGATCTTGATCCCGAGGTTGATCACCACGTAGCCGTTGTTGGTCAAAATGATGTCGACGAGGTTCTTGCCGATGTCGTGCACGTCGCCCTTGACGGTGGCCAGCACCACGGTGCCCTTGCCGCCCTGGTCCGACTTCTCCATGTGCGGCTCCAGGAAGGCCACCGCCGCCTTCATCGTCTCGGCCGACTGCAGCACGAAGGGCAGCTGCATCTCGCCCGAGGCGAAGCGCTCGCCCACGACCTTCATGCCCTCCAGCAGAATGTCGTTGACGATGGCCAGCGCGGCCGTCCCGGACTCGAGCGCCTCGGTCAGGTCGTCCTCGAGCCCGTTGCGGTTGCCGTCGATGATGCGCTGCGAGAGGCGGCGGTCCACGGGCCAGTCGCTGTGGTCCTCCGCCGGCCCCGTGTCGGCCTTGACGCCCTCGAACAACGACAAGAGCTCCTGCAGGGGGTCGTAGTCGTCGGTGCGGCGGTTGTAGATGAGGTCGAGGCAGACCTCCTTGGCCCGGTCGTCGATGCGGGCCAGGGGCAGGATCTTGGACGCGTGCACGATCGCCGAGTCGAGCCCGGCCTGCACGCACTCGTGCAGGAACACCGAGTTCAGCACCTGGCGGGCCGCCGGGTTGAGGCCGAAGGACACGTTGGACAGCCCGAGAATGGTGGACACGCCGGGCAGCTCCGCCTTGATCGCCCGGATGCCCTCGATCGTCTCGATCCCGTCCTCCCGGCTCTCCTCCATCCCCGTCGACAGGGGCAGGGCCAGCGGGTCGAACAACAGGTCCTCGGGCTCCAGGCCGTAGCGCTCGACGGCGATGTCGCGGATGTTGCGGGCCGCCCGCAGCTTCCACTCGGCCGTGCGCGCCTGGCCCTCCTCGTCGATGCAGGTGCAGACGACGGCGGCCCCGAACTCCCGCGCCAGGCGCAGGAACGTGTCGAGCCGCGTCCCCGGCTCGTCGCCCTCTTCGAGGTTGACCGAGTTCAAGATCGGCCGGCCGCCGATCCACGACAGGGCGGCCCGCGCCACGGGGCCCTCGGTGGAGTCGACCATGAGCGGCACGCTCGACTGCGTGCAGAAGCGGCTGGCGATCTCGGTCATGTCCGCCACGCCGTCGGCGCCGGTGTAGTCCACGCAGACGTCAATGAGGTGCGAGCCCTCCTTGACCTGGTCCCGGGCCATGCCGACGCAGGTGTCCCAGTCGCCGTCGAGCATGGCCTCGCGGAAGGCCTTGGACCCGTTGGCGTTGGTCCGCTCGCCGACTGCGAGGTACGAGGAGTCCTGCAGGAAGGGGACCGAGGTGTAGATGGAGGCGGCCGAGGGCTCGTGCACCGGGGTGCGGGCGGCGGGCACGGCGTCGGCGCAGCGCGCCACGACGGCGGCCAGGTGGGCCGGGGTGGTGCCGCAGCACCCGCCGATGACGGACACGCCGAACTCGGTGACGAAGCGGTGCAGGTGCTCCGCCAGGTCCTCCGGTGTGAGGTCGTAGTGCATCAGGCCGTCGACCACCGACGGGAGGCCCGCATTCGGGACGCAGGCGATGGGGACGCGGCTGGCCCCCGAAAGGTGGCGCAGCGCCTCGCTCATCTCGACCGGTCCCGTGGCGCAGTTGAGGCCGACCACGTCGACCTGCATCGCATCGAGCACGGTCAGCGCCGCGCCGATCTCGGTGCCGGGCAGCATGCGGCCGGTCAGCTCAATGGTCACCTGCGCCTGCAGCGGGACGTAGCGATCCAGCGCCACCATGGCGCCGCCGGGCGCCGTTCACCGCGGCCTTGATCGACAGCATGTCGAACTGCGTCTCAATCAGCAGCAGGTCGACGCCGCCCTCGAGCAGCCCGAGCGCCTGCTCCTCGTAGGCCGTCACTGAACTCGGCGTACGAGATGTGCCCGAGCGTGGGGAACTTCGTGCCGGGGCCCATGGAGCCCGCCACCCAGCGCGGCCGCTCGGGCGTCGAGAACTCGTCACGGACGGCGCAGGCCAGCTCGGCGGCCCGGCGGGTGATCTCGCGGGCGCGGTCGGCCAGCCCGTACTCGGCCAGGACGACCGAGGTGGAGCCGAAGGTGTCGGTCTCGACCACGTCGCAGCCGACCTCGTAGAAGGAGCGGTGCACCTGCGCCACGACGTCGGGCCGGGTCTCGACGAGCCACTCGTTGCACCCCTCGAGGTCCGGGCCGCCGAAGTCGTCGGGGCCGAGGCCCAGCATCTGCAGGTTGGTCCCCATGGCGCCGTCGAAGATGAGCACGCGCTCGTGCAGCGCCTGCAGATAGGTGGAGGCGGACGGGTCGAGCCGGCCGAGGAGCTCAGGCGAGGGAGTTACCACCCAAACAGGATACCGGTGGACCCCTCCGCACCCCCTTAACCGCGCCGGTAGCATCCCGCATGATGCCGCCACGGATCTACACCAAGCGGGGTGACGACGGGACGACGGGCCTGCTCTATGGGGGCCGCGTGCCCAAGGACTCCTGGCGGATCGACCTCAACGGCGTCGTCGACGAGGCCCAGGCCGCCATCGGCGTGGCGCGGGCCGAGACGCCGGCGGGGACGGAGGTCAACGACCGTCTGACCACGCTGGCCCGCGATCTCTACGTCCTTATGGCGGAGGTGGCCACCGCCCCGGAGAACCGCAGGAAGCTTCAGGCGGGGTCCAGCCTGGTGACGCCGGACATGGTGGCCGCGCTGGAAGCGGGGATCGACGACCTCCTCGCCCGCTTCGACATGCCGAGCGACTTCACCGTGCCGGGCGAGAACCGCGTGTCCGCCGCCCTGGACCTGGCCCGCACCATCGTGCGCCGGGCCGAGCGGATCGCCGTGGTGGAGCCGACGGAGGACTCACTGGTGGTGCCCTACCTCAACCGGCTGTCCGATCTCCTGTGGGCGATGGCGCGCTGGCAGGAGGGCCCCGAGCACGTGCTCTCGAAGCAGGACGGCGACTGACTAGGTCGACTTGCCGTAGGCCAGGAGGTTGGAGCGCAGGCCGAACAGCCTGATTCCTGTCACGGCCGGCGTGACACTCGACGGGAAGAGCGCCCGCAGCGCGCGCTCGTCCAGCAGGTTCAGGTTTTCGGTGGTCGCCCACTGGTCCTTGTGGAGCCTCTGGAGCAGCTGCTGGTGCCGGTGCTGGGGGAGCCAGTGCACGAACGGGACGTAGGTGTGCAGTTCGACCGGGTACCAGCGGTTCGGAGTCGTGATGAAGAAGCGCTTGGAGACCCGGAGCAGTTCGGCGAGGAACCGACGCTGTCCTTCCCGGTCACCGACGTGTTCGATGACGGCGGTCGAGAAGGCGATGTCGAAGTGGCCGTCCTCGAAGGGAAGGCCGTCCCCCGATGTCTGCACGAAGGTCAGGCCCGGGTGCAGCGATTCCAGGTGCGACGCATCCTCGATACTGGTTGCCGTGATGCGCTCCGGGTGGGGGTACCACTTCTCGAAGTAGTTCGAGTCCGCCGCACTCTGGTCCGGGGTCACGCCGACATCGAGGATCGACATCGTGGCCGACGGTGCCATCTCGTCCATGAAGGCGCGGTAGAACTTCTTGCGCCCCGCGATGTTGAAGCGGGTGATCACGCCGCGCCAGGGGTGCTGGCTGTTGGTGTAGTCGATGTGTCCGGTCTGCGCCGTCGACGTTTCGGCCGGTACGGCCTCGCTCGTCACGGGGCGCTCGAGCGATCGGGTCGGGAGTCCAATTTCGGGGTCGGGGTCATTCTCGCCAGGGTCTGGTCGCGATCCGTCAATCACGTCCGGGACATGCTCTCATACAAGCTCGGGGGCCGGCGGAGCCACGCTTTGGGGGAGGTGGCACCGCCCCGTTTCCTCAGCTCCATCGGCAGCCTGGGCTCCCGCGCGCCTTCGTGCACCGCCACAGCCAGACCCCGCCGACCTGGCGCGGCCTGGCCCCGAGCGCCGCGCTCATGACCCGCACCGCGGTCGCGACGTTGACCTGATTGTCACCGGCGACGACGCTGGTGACGCCCAGCCGGCGCACCGATTGCGCCAGATACCCGGGAGCGCACAGCGAGTTCGGCGCGGTCCCGGTCGCCCAAATGCCGTTCAGGCAGTACAACACCGGGTTCGGATCCGCGAAGAACGTTCCCTCGCCGCCGGCGCCCGGACCGATGGCGTAACCCCCGAGCATCCTGAAGCGCATGTTCGAGTCGGCCTGCCAGAGCATCGGCCAGGCCGTGGCGGTCAGCGCATAGGGATAGGTGGCGACGAGAGAGCCATCCGGGATCTGCCGCACGTCGTGGCTGGTGAAGAAGCTCGGGACGTCCGCGGGCACGTCTGCGTAGGGCCACGAGGGGATGAGGGGGATGAGGACACCGACGCCGATGATCAGAGAGGCCAGGGAGGCACCGCGCATGGCGAGCACGCGGGTCCGGCTGCGGTCCGCCCGTGACAGCGGTTGTGGTCCCTCTGTGGCCCGCCGTCTCTCGACGGTGCGCTCGATGCGACCCTGCAGCCACTGGCGTCCCTCATCGAGCGCGACGCCGAAGAGCACGGCGACGGAGAACCAGAAGACGATGGCAAAGCGGGCGGGGATGATGTCCCCGAGAATCGGCAGGTGCACCAGCACCGCGTCGACCCCGGGAACCCCGATGCGATGGTTGTCGGCCAACAGCTCAGGGCCCATGGAGCACCAGAAGCTCAGCAGGAGCATCGGCGCGAAGATCCGGACGAGGATGCGCTTGCGGAGCAGCACCACCGTCCCGACCAGCAGGAGGAGGAGCGGTATGCCGACGTAGCACGTGACCTCGCCCGCACTCGCGGCGGTGAACGCGTTCGAGATACGAGCCGTCCAGCCGTAGTCCACCCACTGCGTCACCCCCGGGGTGATGAGGCTCGCTGCGTCGGAGCTGAAGAGCGCCAACTGCGCGTGCGACTGCGGTGGACCCGTGATGCGATCGGCTCCGAAGAATTGGACGAACAGCGGGTAGGCGCAAAGCACCGCAAAGGTGACCAACGCGGCCCCGACGATCCGGAGGACGTCCGCCGCGCGTTGGCGCAATTTGGCGCCGGTAGAAGACCGCGAGGACGATCAATGTCAAGGCCAGGAAGAAGCAGATGATCGACAGGATCTCCTCGGAGACGAAGAGCTGGAACGCCGCGAGGAGCCCGATGACCGAGCCTCCGACGAGGGGTGGCCACTCCTGCTTGATCAGCTTGTCGATGACCAGGACGATCAGCGGCGGCGCCACGGCGAACACGTAGGTGATGCGCCCCGATGCCCCTTCTGCCAGCGCGAAGGAAGAAAAGCCGTACACGAGACCGCCCAGCCATGCCGCCGGCAGCCAGGTTGTCCAGCGGCGGAGAAGGACGAACATGCTGCTGGCCGACAGCGCGAAGGACAGGGTCAGCAGGACAGCCATGGTGTGCACGACGCCGATGGTCTGTGTGAGGGGCGCAGCGAGGGAGCCGAGGGCGAGGAGCGACGTGTTCCACATCACGTTGATGCCGCCGGGCGCGTCGAGGTAGTTGGTCACGAGAACGGAGTGCCCGTGGGTCACCGCCGAGGGCGTCCAATGGATGAACCATTCGAGGAGGAGCTGATCCCAGCAGTTGCACCCGTTCAATTGCGACGACCAATGTGTCCACACGGGCCAGAAGCCGAGGGCGGCGAGCGGGAGATAGGAGACGAGCCCGAGGAGCCACGAGGGCCACGAGCGGCTCGCCCGGGCCGAAGTGCGGGGCGCGCTGTCTTCGTCAACGAGGGGGCTTGCCTCCTCGTCACCGATCTCGTCGGAGCTCCGGGAGAGCGTCGACTCCATGCGAGTCATCACCAGCGGCCCCGGTGGATCCGCTGCGCCGTCGGGGAACGGGCCGGTCGAGCGACGGGGAGCGGTGGTCGTTGCCGTCGGGATGGCCCAGAGCCACTGCGCAGAACAGGCGCCAGTCGCTGGGGACGCCGAGCCTCGCCAGCTCGGCCTCCCCCCGGAAGGTCCCGAGAACGCACGCCCCGAGGCCGGCGTCGACCGCGCCCAGAAGGACGGTCATGACGCCGAAGGCGGCGTCGCCCGTCCAGTAGGGGACGGGCCAACGTCGACTCCCTCGCCCGAGGCCGGAGCGGGACTTGTCCTCCTCGCCGTAGCGGGCGACGTAGGTGTCGGGCGACGAGTAGGCCAGCAGGACCACCGGGGCCCGCCGCAGCCCCTCCGAACGCGAGGCTGCGCTGGCCCGCCATTCCTCGTCGGTGGTGGCGTCGAAGTAGGCCGCCGTCTGTTCCGGTCCCTCCAGCACGACCCAGCCGGTGCCCCTGGTGTTGCCGGCCGTGGGGGAGCGCAGGGCCGCCGGCAGGATGCTGGTCGACGACGGCCGGCTCGACCGGCTCGGGCGAGAAGCTGCGCACCATGGCTCGCCGGCGGATGGCCTCGTGCAGTTCCATGGCGGGCAGTCTTCCACCGGGGCCGAACGGGGCCTGCTCCGCGACGTCTCCCGGGAATGTTGACCCCGCTGGTAGTGTTTTACCTTCGATGCCAGCCGTAGAGGCGGTCTGGTGCGACCCGGAGGTTCGAAAGTGCCCACTCCCCGAGACCTGCTGAACGAGGCCAAGGAGTCCATCCGCGAGGTGGACCAGGCCGACGCGCAAGCCCTGCTGGAGGGCGGCGGCGTGACCTTCCTCGACGTCCGGGAGCCCGACGAGTACGAGCAGGGCGCCCTGCCCAACGCCGTCCACCTGCCCCGCGGCCACCTCGAGTTCCAGGTGGAGGGCAAGCTGCCCGACAAGGCGGCGCCCGATCGTCGTCTACTGCGCCGGGGGCGTGCGCTCGGCCTTCGCCGCCAAGACCATGGGCGACCTGGGCTACACCGACGTGCAGTCGATGATCGGTGGCTTCAACAAGTGGAAGGACGACGACCGTCCCTGGGCGGCTCCGCAGACGCTGACGCCGGCCCAGCGCAACCGCTACCAGCGCCACCTCCTGCTGCCCGAGGTGGGCGAGGTCGGCCAGCTGAAGCTGCTCGGATCGAAGGTCCTCCTGCTCGGCGCGGGCGGCCTGGGATCGCCGGCGGCCCTCTACCTGGCCGCGGCCGGCGTCGGGACGCTCGGCATCATCGACATGGACGTCGTCGACGAGTCCAACCTGCAGCGCCAGATCCTGCACAACATGGACCGCATCGGCGACCGCAAGGTCGACTCGGCCAAGAAGACGCTGACGGCGCTGAACCCCGACGTGAACGTCGTCACCTACGACGTGCGCCTCGGCGCGGACAACATCCTCGACATCATCGACGGGTACGACGCCATCGTCGACGGGACCGACAACTTCCCGACCCGCTACCTCGTCAACGACGCCTCGCTGCTCAAGCGGATCCCCGTGATCCACGGCTCCATCTTCCGCTTCGAGGGGCAGGCCACGGTCTTCGACCCCTACAACGGTCCCTGCTACCGCTGCCTCATCCCCGAGCCGCCGCCGGCCGAGCTGGCGCCGTCGTGCTCGGAGGCGGGCGTGCTGGGCGTGCTGCCCGGCATCATCGGGTCCATTCAGGCCGTCGAGACCATCAAGGTGCTCCTCGGGCTGGGCGACCCGCTGATCGGGCGGCTGCTGGCCTACGACGCGCTCGAGGAGTCGTTCCGCACCTTCAAGGTGCGCCGGGACCCGGCCTGCCCGGCCTGCGGGCCCGACGCCGGTGAGATCGTCATCGCCGAGTACGACGATCTCTGCATGCCGCACGCGCACTGAGCCGCCGCACTGACGCCGCGACGCCGCTCGGCGCCCGCTGGGCCCTCGTGCCTAGAGTGGCCGCACGTCCCCGACCGACCTGCTCACACGCCCGGTCCCCGAGGCCGGCACGCCGGCGCCGCCGGCCGAGCCGCCCGGGCTGACCTCGCGGCGGGTCAAGCGCAATCGCCGCTTCTGGGCGGTCGGGCCTCGTGGTGCTGGCCCTCGTCCTGGTGCTCGTGCTCAGCCGGGGGGGCGGGCACCCGTCGGCGGCGGGGCAGAGCCACTGCGGCGGGCCCACCACCACAAGCCCCCGCCGCCGCACGCCGGGAACCCCCGCCTCGATCCGGACTGGGAGGGCGACGGGCAGGCCGTCACCTTCGCCTTCGGCGGGGACGTGCACTTCCCGGCCGGGACCAACCTCGGGGACCGGCTGGCGGCGGACCCGACCGATGCCCTGGGGCCGACGGTGCCCGCCCTCCTCTCGGGCGTCGACCTCTCCATGGTGAACCTCGAGTCCGCCTTGACGACGGCACCTGCCCGCAACCGCAGGACAAGCAGTACGTCTTCTCCGCGCCGGCGTCCGCCGTGAGCGCCTTCAAGGGCGCCGGCGTGTCGCTCATCACCGAGGCCAACAACCACGGCGAGGACTGCGGGCCGGCCGGCCTGCAGATGGCGCTGGCCACGCGGGCCCAGACGGGCTACACCATTCTCGGCATCGGCCAGAACGCGGCGCAGGCCTTCACCCCGTACACGACCACCATCCACGGCCAGCACATCGCCATCATCGCCGCCACCCAGGTCATCGACTCCGACCTGCAGACGGCCTGGACGGCGACCGCCACCCAGCCCGGGCTCGCCTCGGCGTACGACGTGAACGACCTCGTGGCCGCCGTGGAGGCGGCGCGCAAGACCGCCGACACGGTGATCGTGTACCTGCACTGGGGGACCGAGCTCGACGCGTGCCCCAACCCGCTGCAGGAGCCGCTGGCCCAGGTGCTGGTGCAGGCGGGCGCCGACATCATCGTGGGCACGCACGCCCACGTCCTGCTCGGCGGCGGCTACCTCGGCTCGGCCTACGTCGACTACGGCCTGGGCAACTTCGCCTTCTACGACAACTCGCCCCCCGAGAACGCCAGCGGCTCGCTGGTCATCACGGCGACCGGCCGCCACATCGACCAGGTGACATGGCGACCGGCCGTGATCGTCGACGACCTGCCCCAGCCGCTCTCGGGCGACGCCGCCACCGCGGCGCTGGCGGCGTGGAACCAGGCCCGCTCCTGCACCAACGTCGCGGTGACGCCCGGGGCCCCGGTGGCCTCGGCGCAGACAGAGACGCGCCCGCACCGGCCGCGGCGGTGCAGACGCTCTCGGCGGACTCGGGGTACGTAGCGCGCGACGGGCACGCCTGGCCCGAGCGGACGAACCGGAGCGAGCAGCTAGACAGGGACCATGACTCCGACCAGCGGCTCCGGCCGAGACCTTCCATGTGAACGGCGTCGACCTGGCCTGGTCCGAACGGGGGAGCAGCCCGGCGGGGACGCCGACGCTCGTGCTCTGCCACGGCTACACCGGGTCCGCCCTCGACTTCGCGCTCGTGGTCGACTCGCTGGCGGCCGACCGGCGTGTGGTGACGCTCGACCAGCGGGGGCACGGCCACTCCACGAAGACGGGGCACCTCGAGGGCTACACCATCGAGCAGCTCTCGGCCGACCTCGCGGCCTTTCTGGAGGCGGTGGGGGAGGGGCCGGTCGACCTGCTGGGGCACTCCATGGGCGGCCGGGTGGTCATGGGCCTCGTGCTGGCCCGGCCTGACCTCGTGCGCTCGCTGATCCTCATGGACACCAGCGCGTGGTCCTTCCTCCCGCCCGACGAGGAGATCCGCGCCCTCGTCCACGGCTTCATCGACGCGTTCGACCCGGCACGGGGCATGCCGGCGACGCTCAGCATGGGTGGCCCCGAGGACGTGCTGATCGAGGCGCACACGCCGGCCGAGTGGCGCAAGGAGAAGGACGCCATCTTCGCCGGCATGGACCCCTACGCCGTGAAGGCACTGGGCAGGTGCTGATGGGCGACGCCGCCGACGACGACGCCTCCCTGCGGGCCAGGCTCCCCTCCATCGCCTGCCCGACCACCGTCATTGTGGGCGAGCACGACCACCCGCTGGTCGACCAGGCGCCCGAGTTGGCCGGCGAGGTGGCGAACGGCCGTCTGACCGTCATTCCCGGGGCGTACCACTCGCCACAACTGACACATGCGTCCGAGTGGCGGGCGGCCGTCGAGGCGCATCTGGCCTGGGCCGCGACGTCCCCGGTGGCGCAGTGAGCGACGCCTCGCCTCCGCAGGCCGGCGATCGCATTGAGCTCGCCGGCACCGATGTCGCCATCCCGCCCTTGGGCGTGGGCACGTGGGCCTGGGGCGACAAGGGAACCTGGGGCATGGGCGGCTACGACCAGTCCCTGACGGAGTCGAGCATCCGCGAGGCGTGGGAGGCGAGCATCGCCGCGGGCGTCGTCCTCTTCGACACCGCCGAGATCTACGGAGGCGGCGAGAGCGAGCGCATCATCGGCCGCCTGCTCGCCGCCGACCCCGGCGTGCGCAACCGGGTGGTCATCGCGACCAAGTTCATGCCGAGCCCGTGGAAGGTGAACGTGCGCGCCGCGCTCGCTGTCGGCGGCCCGCAAGTCACGCGAGCGGTTGGGGATCGACGCGATCGACCTCTACCAAATTCACGGGCCGGTCTCGCTGCGCTCGCACGACGCATTGGCTGAGGCACTGGCCACCGCGCACGCCGAGGGCATCGTGCGCGCCGTCGGCGTCTCGAACTACTCGGCCAAGGAGACCAAGTCCATCGATGCCGCTCTGCGCAAGCGCGGCCTCAGATTGGCCAGCAACCAAATCGAGTTCTCCCTGCTGCGCGCCATGCCGCTCCGTGTCGGGCTCATCAGCACCTGCCGCGAGCTCGGCGTCGTGCCCTTGGCCTACTCGCCCATCGGGCAGGGGCGCCTGACGGGCAAGTACTCCGCGGCCAACCCGCCTCCCCGCGGTCGCTCGTTCTCGGCCCACCCGATGGCGGAGGTGGACACGGTCGTGGCCCTGCTGCGCCGCATCGGCGAGGCCCACGGCGACCGCACCCCGAGCCAGGTGGCGCTGGCCTGGCTCATCGCCCAGGGGGCGGTGCCCATCCCCGGGGCCAAGAACGGGGACCAGGCCCAGCAGAATGCCGGGGCCCTGGGCTGGCGTTTGACCGGCGAAGAGCTGGACCTCCTCACCTCGGCCTCGCTCTACGGCAGGCGGGGGATCTCGCAGCGCATTTGGCAGCACGGCTGACACCGGCGGTACCGTCTTGAGGTGATCGCCGCCCTCGCCGACACGGGACTCCCGCCCCTGCGGCGGCTCGCAGCTCTTCTCCACCCAGTTCGACTTCGTCCCGGTGGCGATGATCGTGGTCGCCCTGGTGCTCTACCTGTGGGGCGTCAAGCGCAACAACGCCCTCCACCCGCGCCACCCCTGGTCGGTCGGCAAGACGGTCGCCTGGATCGGCGCGCTCTTCTGCACCGCGGTGGCCATCTTCAGCTTCATCGGCGTCTACGACGGCGAGCTGTTCTGGGACCACATGGTCCAGCACCTGATCCTGATCATGGTGGCCGCCCCGCTCTTCGCCATCGCCTCCCCGCTGCGAGCTGGCCTGGCGCTCGACCTCGGGCACGGCGCACCTCGTCGTCACCGAGGCGCTGCGCTCGCGCGTGGCGAGGATCCTCGGGAACCCCATCGTGGCCTTCATCCTCTACGCCGTCGTCATCCCGGTCAGCCACCTGACCAGCTGGTACAACCTCACCCTCGAGCACGAGAGCGTGCACAACGCCGAGCACCTGGCCTTCTTGCTCGTGGGCTATCTCTTCTGGCGCCAGATCTTCGGCAGCGACCCCAACGCGCACCGGCTCCATCCCGCCCTGCAGTTCTTCTACCTCTTCATGGCCATCCCGATCGACACCTTCACCGGGCTGTCACTGGCCGGTGCGAGCCACGAGCTGTTCCCCGCCTACTTCGCCACCCACCGGACCTGGGGCCCGTCCTATGTGACCGACCTCCACGTCGGCGGCGACATCATGTGGGTCGTCGGCGACACGCTGATGCTGTGGCCGATGATCCCCGTTGCCCTGCGCTGGATGCACATGGACGAGCGCAGGGCGGACCGGATCGACCGCGAGCTCGACGAGGCGGCGCGGCGCGAGGCCGCCGCCGCGGGCCCCGTCCCCGATCATCCGCCGAGGTCCATCAGCTCCACGCGGACCCCGTCGGGGTCGGTGCAGTAGACGAACTCGAGGGCCGTCCCGCCGAGGTCGATGCTGGTCCGGCTCGACTCGACGATCGCCCCGCCGAGCTCCACCATGCGGGCTGCCGTGCCCGCCACGTCGCGCACCCGGAAGGACAGGTGCGTCAGCCCGAGCTGATTCACCGCCCGCCGTTCCCGCGATCCGAACGGTGCAGGCTCCCGGAAGGCCAAGAGCTCAATGGCGGTCGGCCCGCGCCGGATGAATTGCGACGTCACGTCCACATCGGGGAACTCCATGAGCCGGGCGAACTCGGAGCCGATGGCGTGCGACTCGGCCTTCTCGAAGCCGAGCGCGTCGCAGTAGAAGCGCAGCGACCGCTCGAGGTCGCTGACGCAGATGCCGAAGTGCGAGAAAACGGGTCCCGGGGTGTCGTCCACGCCCGTATTCTGCCCCGTGTCGCCGGGGCGCCCTGATCCTTCGTAGGCTCTTCGCCGTGACACCGGAGAAGAAGGACCCCCAGGCCGACCCCGAGCGTCGTGACCGACTCGGGCATCGTCATTCAGCCGGTCTACCGAGCGGAGGACCTCGAAGGCTGGGATCCGGCCTCGCAGCTGGGAGAGCCGGGGGCGTTCCCCTTCACCAGGGGCGTCCACGCCGGCATGTACCGCTCGAAGTTGTGGACCATGCGCCAGTACGCCGGGTTCGGCTCCGCCGAGCAGACCAACCTGCGCTTCAAGTTCCTCCTCGAGGCCGGACAGACCGGGCTGTCGTGCGCGTTCGATCTGCCGACCCAGATGGGGTACGACTCCGACCATCCCCGGGCCGAGGGCGAGGTGGGCAAGGTCGGCGTCGCCATCGATTCGCTGGCCGACATGCGCCTCCTGATGGCCGACCTCCCGATGGACAAGGTGACGACGTCCATGACGATCAACGCCACCGGGGCGATCCTGCTGCTCCTCTACCAACTGGTGGCCGAGGAGCAGGGGGTGGCGAGCGAGAAGATCCGCGGCACCATTCAGAACGACATTCTGAAGGAGTACATCGCCCGCGGGACCTACATCTACCCGCCGCGCCCTTCCATGCGCCTCATCGTCGACACGTTCTCCTACTGCGCGGCGAACCTGCCGAGCTGGAACACCATCTCCATCTCGGGGTACCACATCCGTGAGGCCGGTTCGACGGCGGTGCAGGAGATCGCCTTCACTCTCGCCAACGGCATCGCCTACGTCGAGGCGGCGATCGCGGCCGGAATGGACGTCGACGCCTTCGCACCCCGCCTGTCGTTCTTCTGGAACGCGCACAACAACCTCTTCGAAGAGGTGGCGAAGTACCGGGCGGCGCGGCGCATGTGGGCCCGCATCATGACCGAGCGCTTCGGCGCCAAGGACGAGCGCTCCAAGATGCTGCGCTTCCACACCCAGACCGGTGGGTCGACCCTGACCGCCCAGCAGCCCGAGAACAACATCGTCCGGGTGACGGTGCAGAGCCTGGCCGCGGCCCTCGGCGGCACGCAGAGCCTGCACACCAACGGCTTCGACGAGGCCCTCGGGCTGCCGACGACGCGCGCTGCCAAAATCGCCCTGCGCACGCAGCAGATCGTCGGCTTCGAGTCCGGCGTGGCGGACACGGTCGATCCGTTGGCCGGCTCGTACTTCGTGGAGTCGCTCACCGACGAGGTCGAGCAGGCGGCCAATGAGTACCTGGAGCGGATCGAGCAGCTCGGCGGCGCGGTGGCGGCCATTGAGGCCCGGTTCATGCAGGAGGAGATCGAGGCGGCCGCCTACAGCTTCGCCAAGGCCGTGGACGACGGCGAGAAGGTGGTCGTCGGCGTCAACCGGTTCACCGACGCCGAGGCGGAGCCCACCGAGGTGTTCCCGATCGACGTCACGCTGCAGCAGATCCAGATCGACCGCACCCAGTCGGTGCGCGCCGAGCGGGACCAGGCCGCGGTGGAGCGCGCCCTGGCCGACGTCGCCGAGACGGCCAAGGGCGACGGCAACCTGCTCGTGCCCATGAAGGCGGCCCTCAAGCAGATGGCCACCCTCGGCGAGGTGTCGGACGTCCTGCGGGGCGAGTTCGGCGTGTACCAACCCGGGGGCTGAGCGGTGGCGGGGGAGGGGCCGACCACAGTATCTGGCCCCTGTTCGGCCTCGTCGTCCGCACGCCACGGCTGGAGCTGCGCCTGCTGCGCGAGGACGAGTTCGGCGACCTGGTGGCGCTCATCGACGCGGGGATCCACGACCCCGGCACCATGCCCTTCTTCGTTCCCGTGGACCGACGTCGAGCCGCGGCAGCGGGCCCGGGAGGCCGCGCAGTGGATGTGGCGGCACAGGGCCAACTGGTCGCCGTACAACTGGACACCTCACCTGTGGCGTCTTCGTGGACGGCAAGCCCATCGGCGTGCAGGAGCGTGGGGGCCGTGCACTTCCGCGCCGTGCGCTCCGTCGAGACGGGTTCGTGGCTCGGCCGGGCGCACCAGGGGCAAGGTCTGGGGCGGGAGATGCGCGAGGCGGTCCTGCACCTGGCCTTCGACGGCCTGGGCGCCGAGGAGGCGCTGAGCGGTGCCTTCGAGGACAACGTCGCCTCCTTGGCGACGTCGCGCGCGGTCGGGTACGAGGAGAACGGAGAGGCGAGAGGGCACCGCCGCGACGGCTCGGGCCGCACCATCCGCTTCCGCCTGGGACGGGAAGCCTGGGAACGGCGTCGTCGCGCCGACATCGAGATCATCGGGCTCGAGGGGTGCCTCGACATGTTCCTCGGGCCACTCACCTGGCTGAAGGCGCCCGGCACGCGGCCCGGCCTCAGGACGGCGCCGGGCCGCTGTCGTGCGTGCTCCAGCGCGGCGGCGACCTCGCGCTGCCAGTCCTTGTCCCTGGTGAAGTGGACGGCCGCTCCAGCCGTGCCGCGTCGCGGCCTCGACGTTGCTCAGGGTGTCGTCGAGGAAGACCACCGCATGTCCGAGCCCGACGACGCCGAGAAGGCGCTCGGCCCGGTCATAGAAGCCCGGATCGCTCTTGACGACGCCCAGGTCGCCCGAGAAGGCGACGCCGCTGACGGGGAGCAACGTCTCCAGGCGCTCCTCGAGGAACCGGGCCCGCCGGGGCTCCTGGTTGGACACCAAGGCCAGTGGAATGCCGAGCTCGGACCAGGCGGTGGCGGCAGCAAGGACCGCCGGCTCGACGACGAAGTCCTCCTCGAACCAGCACTGCAGGGCGGCATCCACGCCCATGTCCCAGCCGAGCTCGTGCAGGGCCTCGGCCAGGGCGGTCTCGACGGCGCGCTCCCCGGTGATGACGTCGCCCCAGGCGCCGGCGAAGAGGGTCTCGTCCAAGCGGCCCGCGTCGACGCCGAAGCGCTCGCTGAAGGCAACCTGCCACGGCCCGCGCCCGCCGCGCTGGGGATCGAGGATCACGCCGTCGACGTCCAGGGCCAGGAGCACGCCGGCGGGCTCGGGCGGCGGGTCCTCATGACCCGGCGTCAATGGCGTCAGCATCGTTCTGTGCCTTGCCTCGACGCGCCTTGCGGCCGAGCCCGGAGAACTTGCCGAGGAGCCAGTAGCCCCGTCGTTGCCGCACCGCGCTGCGCCGGAACGGATCGTCGGGCTCGAGGTGCTCGATGGCGCCGGCGACGACCTGATCGAACATCAGGGAGGCTTCCTTGGATCGCTTCAGGGCCACCAACTCCGTGGCAATGGCCCACTTCTGGTAGAGGATCGTCCGCTGATCCCCTCCGTTTCGTTCCAGACCGGCGAGAGCCTCGGTGAACAGCCCCAGTGCCATTTCGTGATTGCCGAGGTGCCGATGCGACTGGGCCAGATCGATCTCCGCCTTGAAGGTCTCGAGGCTGTCGGGGCCGAGGGAGCGCCGGGTGGAGTCGAGAACCCGCACGCGCAATGGGAACTCATCGCCGTAGCGGCGGAGTTTGCGGAGGGTGATGGCCAAGTTGGTGGCCGTTTGGCGGGAGAGCTCGCTGTCTGGGCCGTCGTCCCGGTCGGATGACTCGAGGACACGCTCCCAGAGCCGACGCGCCGCCTCGTGTTCGCCGAGCCGGTCGAGGACGATGGCGAGGTTGAAATCGGTCCACCGCACCCGAGCCTCGTCGTGCTCGGCCGAGCGGTTCTGCAGGGACAGCGACGTCGTCAGCACCCGTTCGGCCTCGCGGAGCTCGCCCGCGTCGCGCAGGGCCCGGCCCAGCTGCACCATGGCGTCGAACGTGGTGGGGTCCGACTCTCCGTACAGCTCCTGCCGCGCGTCGAGGACCAGCCGGGCCTCCTCCACCTCGCGCTCCTGGCGCTCGTCCATTGCGGGCCGACGTTACCGGCCGGGATGGCCCCGCCGGTCGGTGGGGCGATCGAGGCGATCAGGCGATCAGGCGATCAGGCGACGGCGCGCTGGATGTCCTCGAGCGAGACCTCGGTCGTGGGCGAGCCACCGCACTCGACGCACTCCTGCGTGTGGATGGACGAGCGGATGAGGCGCGTCCGGGCCTCGTTGAGGACGACCGTGAAGGTCCTCCCGTGGGGATCGATCTCGAGCTCCCAGTAGGGCCGCCATTCGGTGGAGATCCGGCGCTGCCCGACGGCGATGCCTCGCAAAATGCGACAGAACCGCAACTGGCGGGCATCGAAGATCCAGGTGCTGTGGCACGAGTCCAGCGTGATGATGTTCATGGCGTGAGCCTGACCGGCAAGCCTCAATCAGAACTCGGAGAGACCTGGCCGAGGGCTTGGAATCTCGATTGCGGTGTCATGACGACGCCCGACGACAGGGTCGTCAGGCGCGCGTTCAGGTTCAGGTTCAGGCGGTGACGACCGCCTCGAAGTGCTCCACCACCGGGAAGGGGTCGTAGAAGTGGTGCAGCGCGGCGCGCCACTCCTGGTACGCCGCCGAGCCCCGGAAGCCCTCGGTGTGGTCCTCCAGGCGCTCCCACTCCACCAGGAGCAGGAAGCAGCCGGGTCGCTCCACGCAGCGCTCGACCCGCAGCGAGACGAAGCCCGGGCTGCCTGCGATGTGGGCCTTCGCCGTGTCCATCGCCGCGAGGAAGGCGTCTTCCTGCCCGGCGAATGACCTCGAGGAGCGCGTGCTCGGTGATCACGCGCCGAGCAGCCGGGCCCGCAGCGCCGGATCCGTGGCGGCGTCGATCGCCGTCCAGGCCAGGGCGATGGCGCCGTCCCGCACGGCGGCGTCCGCCGACGGGGTGACACAGGCGGCGGCGAACTCGCGCTGGTGGTTGACGGCCCCGTGGGTCTCGATGCCGATGAGCGGGTGGATGGTCGGGACCGCCAGCGAGACGTTGGCCATGTCGGTCGAGAACGTCGGCAGCGGCGTCCCGCTGTCGTCGGCGTCGAAGTGCCGGCCGAGCGCCTCGGCGTTGCCCCGGTAGGCCTGCAGGAGCGCGGGGTCGGCCTCCATGTGCGAGTACACCGGCGACAGCTCCTCGTAGGTCGAGCGTGCACCCGGTGGCGAGCGCCCCCGCCTCGAAGCACGCCTCCACGCGGGGCCGCAGCGGCGGCCAGCCCGTGGGCCGTGCGGGAGCGGACCATGTAGCGGGCCGTGACCGAGGCCGGGATGATGTTGGCGGCGGCCGAGCTGTGCGTGACCACGCCGTGCACCTGGTCGCCCGGAGGCAGCTGCTGACGCAGGAGCCCGATGGCCACCTGCGCGATCGTCAGGGCGTCCTGGGCGTTGACCCCTTCCCAGGGTGCGGCCGAGGCGTGCGCCTCGCGCCCGCTGAAGTGGACGTCGAAGTGCGCCACGGCCAGGCAGCTCGCCGTGAGCCGCTCCGTCGGCCAGGGGTGCACCATCATGGCGGCGTGCACGCCGGCGAAGGCGCCGCGCTCGAGCATGAGCACCTTCCCGCCGCCGCCCTCCTCGGCCGGGGTGCCGAGCACGCGGACGCTGAGCCCGAGCTCGTCCGCCACGGAGGCCAGCGCCAGTCCGGCCCCCACAGCCGTGGCGGCGATGATGTTGTGCCCGCAGGCGTGGCCGACATCGGGCAGGGCGTCGTACTCGGCGCACACGCGCCACGACCAGCTCCCCGTCACCGGCCCGGGACTCGAGCGCCGTCGGCAGCTCGTAGACGCCCTCTCGTGACCGAGAGCCCGCCGGCACGCAGCGCCTCGGCCACGGCGTGGGCCGACGTGGTCTCCCCGAAGCACAGCTCCGGCGTGGAGTGCACCGAGTGGCTCAGCGCGACGAGCTCGTCCAGGTGCCTCTCGACGACCGCGGCGGCGGCCTCCTTGGCCGACGACGGCGAGCGGGACCGGCGGTGGCGGTCACCTACTCAATGACCGCCACGACGTCGCCGGCACCGACGGAGTCGCCGGCGCTCACCTTGATCTCCTTGATCACGCCGTCCTTCTCCGCCGCCACGGCGTTCTCCATCTTCATCGCCTCGAGCAGGCAGATCGTCTGGCCCACCTCGACCACATCGCCCACCGCGACGACGACCTTGACGATGGTGCCCTGCATGGGGACGGTCACCTGCCCCGAACCGCTGCCGGCCACCGCCGCCGCGGCGGCCCGCTTGGGCCTGCCGGCGACCCGTCCGGGTGCGGCCGCCGTGCCCAGGTCGGGCACCCAGAGCCGCACCGAGAAGCGCCGGCCGTCGACCTCGGCGGTGACGTCGCGCTGCACCGTGGGAACCTCGTCCTCGGCCGGCGCCGGCGCCGGCGCCGGTGCGCCGGCCGTCTCGACGACCAGGTTGCTGAGGTCGAGCACGTCCTCGACCCACTTGGTCGAATACCTGACTGCGGCGAAGTCCGGGTGGGTCAGGATCGCCACGTCGGCCGGCAGCGTGGTGGCGACCCCGGTGATGGAGGTCTCGTCGATGGCGCGCAGCATGCGCCGCCGGGCCGCCTCGCGGTCGGGCGCCCACACGATCATTTTGGCGATGAGGTTGTCGTAGTACTGCGAGACCGTGTCGCCGGACTCGTAGCCGGCATCGAGGCGGACGCCGGGGCCCGAGGCGGCGTGGAACGACGTCAGCGTGCCCGGTGAAGGCGAGAAGCGGCCGCCGCTGGGGTCCTCCGCGTTGATGCGGACCTCGATGGCGTGGCCGTTCCGGCTGATGTCGTCCTGGGTGAAGTCGAGCGGCTCGCCCGACGCGATGCGGATCTGCCAGGCGACGAGGTCGAGCCCGGTGACCAGCTCGGTGACCGGGTGCTCCACCTGCAGGCGCGTGTTCATCTCGAGGAAGTAGAACTCGCCGTCCTGGTACAGGAACTCCACGGTCCCCGCGTTGTAGTACCCGCAAGCCTCGGAGACCTTGACGGCGGCCGCGCCCATGGCCTGGCGGACCTCGTCGGGGAAGTCGGGCGCCGGGCTCTCCTCGATGAGCTTCTGGTGCCGGCGCTGGGCCGAGCAGTCGCGCTCGCCGAGCCACAGCGTGTGGCCGTGCTGGTCGGCCAGCACCTGCATCTCGACGTGGCGCGGCCATTCGAGGTAGCGCTCCAGGTAGATCTCGGGGCGGCCGAAGTAGGCCTGGGCCTCGCGGGCCGCCGACTCCATCGCCTCCGCGGCCTCCGACGCGGCGGCCACGACCTTCATGCCGCGCCCCCCGCCGCCGTAGGCCGCCTTGATGGCGACCGGCCAGCCGTGCTCCTCGCCGAACGCCACCACCTCGTCGGGAGAGGTCAACG
Source organism: uncultured Acidimicrobiaceae bacterium (assembly GCA_963807775.1). GTDB lineage: Bacteria > Actinomycetota > Acidimicrobiia > Acidimicrobiales > RAAP-2 > Bog-473. The sequence goes on from CAWECY010000004.1 coordinate 767,880, forward strand.
GCTCGGAGCGGCCGGGGACGCCGGCCACGCCCGCCTCCTCGGCGGCCAGGCGGGAGCTGATCTTGTCGCCCATGACCTCAATGGCCTCGGGCGGCGGCCCGATGAAGGTGACGCCCCGCTCGGTGATGGCGCGGGCGAAGTCGGTGTTCTCGGAGAAGAAGCCGTAACCGGGGTGGACGGCGTCGGCGCCGCTCTCCTCGATGGCGTGGAGGATCGCCTCGGTGTTGAGGTAGCTCTCGGCCGCCGTCTCGCCGCCGAGGGCGTAGGCCTCGTCGGCCATGCGGACGTGCAGGGCGTCGCGATCGAGGTTGGAGTACACCGCCACCGTGCCGATGCCGAGCTCGCGGCACGTCCGGATCACCCGGACGGCGATCTCACCACGATTTGCAATAAGGACCTTCTGGATCACGCTGGCCTTTCCTCCCTGCGGCGGACCTTCACAATTGCACGCACCCTATGGTGTCTGCCATGTGGGGCGGGACGTGGGACATCCACTGGCTCGACGAGGTCGATTCGACCAACACCTACGTCCGTGATCGGGCTCGCCACGGGGATGCCCGCCGGGCTCGTCGCGGTGGCCGACCACCAGACCGCCGGGCGGGGCCGGCTCGACCGGCGCTGGGAGTCGCCGCCGGGGGCGAACCTGTTGGCCTCGGTCCTCCTCCGGCCCGACCTCGGCGGCCGAGGACGTGCACCTGTGCGCCGGGGCGGTGGCGCTGGCCGGGGCCGACGCCTGCCGGGAGGTCGCCGGGGTCGAGCCGGTCCTCAAATGGCCCAATGACCTGCTGCTCGACGGCGCCAAGCTGGCCGGCGTCCTGGCCGAGGCGGAGTTCGCCGGGCCCACCCTGAGCGCCGTCATCGTCGGCATCGGGATCAACGTGGCCTGGCCCGGTCCGCCCGGAAGCCGGGTGGCACCTGCCTGGACGACGTGGGCGGAACGGCGCAGCCGGTGGACCGCCAGGTCCTCCTCGACCGCCTCCTCGAGGCGCTCGAACCCCGGTGTGCACTGCTGGAGGAGGCCGCCGGGCGGCGCGCCCTCGCCGACGAGGTGCGCCGGCGCTGCGCCACCCTGGGCCAGCGGGTGCGGGTGATCCTGGCCGGCGAGGAGCTGATCGGCCGTGGCGGCGGCCATCGACGATGCCGGCCGGCTGGTGGTCGAGACGGCAGCGGGTCCCCGGGCCGTCAGCGCCGGCGATGTGGTGCATCTGCGGCCTGACCAGGACCCGGATGGGGTGCGGGGCCTGGGCTAATATCGCCGCCACTATGCGCCTTCTCGTTACGGGAGGTGCCGGTTTCATCGGGTCGAACTTCGCCCGTTACTGGGTCGAACAGCACCCCGAGGACCATGTGGTCGTCTACGACGTCCTCACCTACGCCGGCAACCGACCCAGCCTGTCCGACATCGAGGACAGGATCGTCTTCGTCCAGGGGGACATCTGCGACCCGATCGCCGCCGAGAAGGCGCTGCGGGGCGAGGGGATCGACACGATCGTCCACTTCGCCGCCGAGTCGCACAACTCGCTGGCCGTGCTCAACCCGGGCCTCTTCTTCCGGACGAACGTCCTCGGGACCCAGACGATGCTCGAGGCGGCCCGCCAGGCCGGCGTCGGGCGCTTCCACCACGTCTCGACCTGCGAGGTCTACGGGGACCTGCCGCTCGACGCGGACGAGGCCTTCCACGAGGACTCGCCCTACCGGCCCCGTACGCCCTACAACGCATCGAAGGCCGGGGCCGACCACGCGGTGCGTGCCTATGCCGAGACCTACGGGCTGCCCATCACCATCACCAATTGCGCCAACAACTACGGGCCGTACCAGTTCCCGGAGAAGCTGATCCCGCACTTCTGTGCGCTGGCGCTCGACGACCAGGCGCTGACCCTGTACGCCAGCACGGAGAATCGCCGCGAGTGGCTGCACGTCTACGACCACTGCACGGCGATCGACGCGGTGCTGGCCCGGGGGCGGGTGGGGGAGACGTACCACGTCGGGAGCGGCGTGGAGGCGTCCATCATGGAGGTGGCGGACCGCATTCTGGCGGCGCTGGGCAAGCCGTCGTCGCTCAAGACGATCGTCCCGGATCGACCCGGTCACGACCGGCGCTACGTGTTGGACTCCTCGAAGCTGCGTCGTGAGCTGGGCTGGGCGCCGTCGGTGGAATGGGAGCAGGGGCTGGCGGACACGGTGGCGTGGTACGCGGCCAACCGGTCGTGGTGGGAGCCGCTGCGCGGCCCGGGCGCCGATCGCCGAGGGGTCCTGGGGTACCGAACGACGGTGCCGGTGACGGTGCCGGTGCGAGGGTCGGCTGAGCGATGCGCATCCTCATCACCGGGGCGGACGGGCAGCTGGGCCGCGACCTGCTCGATTGCCTGGCGGGCCGCGTGCCCGACGGAGGCCGCCGCTGTGCCTTGCTGGGCCCGGAGGGTCCCCGGCCGGGCCTGCAGCACGAGGTGCTGGCCACCGACATCGACACCATGCGGGTCGACGACCGCGACGCCGTCCTGACGACGTTCAACGCCTTCCGGCCCGAGCTCGTCCTGCACGGCGGCGCGTTGACGGCGGTCGAACGCTGCGAGACCGACGTGGACGCTGGCCTACGCCGTGAATGCCACCGGCACCCGCCACATCGCCGAGGCCGCCGCTCTCGTGGGCGCGCACGTCGTCTACGTGTCGACCGACTACGTCTTCGACGGCACCTCCGACCGCCCCTACCGGGAGTGGGACGCCCCGTGCCCGACCTCGGTCTACGGCGCCTCCAAGCTGGCGGGTGAGCGCGAGTGCCGGCCCGGGTCCACCATTGTGCGGACGAGCTGGTTGTGCGGGGCCCACGGCGCCAACATCGTCGCGCACCGCCCTGCGCCTGGCCGACGGCGAGGGCGAGCTGCGCTTCGTCGACGACCAGCACGGGTCGCCGACGTTCACGGCCGACCTGGCGCCCGCCGTCGTGACCCTCGGGCTCGACCGCCGGCCCGGGATCTTCCACGCCACCAACAGCGGCGCCACCACGTGGTGGGGCCTCGTGCGGGCGGTGCTGGCCGAGGCCGGCGCCGATCCCGAGCGGGTGCTGCCCATCGGCACCGCCGAGCTCGACCCGCCCCTGCTGGCGCCACGCCCGGCCTATTCGGTGCTCGACAACATGGCGCTGCGCCTGAGCGGGCTGCCGGCGCTGCCCGACTGGCAGGACGGGCTGGCCCGGCTCGTCCCCGCCCTGCGAGCACAGCTGGCGGCGGCATGAGCCAGTCGACCAACGGCGAACGACCGGCGCCGACGACCGGCAGACGGTGGCCGTCATCGGCGCCGGCTACGTCGGGCTGCCGACAGCGGCCACGCTGGCGCACTTCGGCCACCACGTCGTGCTGGCCGAGCGCGACGCCGTCCAAGCTGTCGGCGTTGCGCTCCGGCCGCATGCCGATCGTGGAGGCCGGGCTCGACGAGCTGGTCGCCGGGGGCGTCGCGGCGGGCAACCTCTCCTTCACCGACTCGGCGGTCGAGGCGGTGGACGGGGCGGCGTTCGTGTTCCTGTGCGTGCCCGACGCCCCAGAGCGCCGACGGCTCGGCCGACCTGTCCTACGTCGAAGCGGCGGCCAAGGAGATCGCGTCGTCGCTGGAGCCCGGGGCCATCGTCGTCAACAAGTCCACCGTGCCCGTGGGCTCGGCGAACATGGTCGAGCAGGTGATCGGCCGCTCCGACATCGGCGTCGTCTCCAATCCCGAGTTCCTGCGCGAGGGCACGGCGGTGCTCGACAGCCTCAACCCGGACCGGATCGTGGTGGGTGCCGACGACGCGCGGGCGGCGGCCAAGCGTGGGGGAGCTGTTCTCCTCGACCCGGGCGCCGCTGATCGTGACCGACGCCACGACGTCGGAGACGATCAAGTACGCGTCCGAACGCGTTCCTGGCCACCAAGCTGAGCTTCGTGAACGCGCTCGCCGGCCTGTGCGAGGAGGTGGGGGCCGACGCCCGCGACGTGCTGCTCGGCCTCGGCTACGACAAGCGCATCGGCTTCGAGTTCCTCCGGCCCGGGCCGGGCTGGGGCGGTTCGTGCCTGCCGAAGGACACCCGGGCGCTGCTCCACATCGCCGGCGAGGCGGGGTACGACTTCTCGCTGCTGGCCGGTGCCATCGCCTCCAACGACGAGCAGCTGTCGCGTGTGGTGGCCAAGGTCGAGACGGCCTGCGGCGGCTCCGCTGCGGGGGCCACGATCGCCGTCTGGGGCCTGACCTTCAAGGCCAACACCGACGACCGCCGCGACTCGCCGAGCCTGCAGATCGCCCACCGCCTGGCCGACCTGGGCGCCACCGTCCAGGCCTTCGACCCCACGGTCCACGCCGAGACCGAAGTCCCCGACCTGCACGGCCTGCAGCTGCGGGCCGACCCCTACGAGGCGGCCGCCGGGGCCCGGGTCCTGGTGGTGCTCACCGAGTGGGACGAGTTCCGCTGGCTGGACTTCGCCCGCGTGCTCGCCGCCATGAGCCGAGCCCAACATCGTCGACGCCCGCAACCTGCTCGACCCGGCCGCCGTCCGCCGGATGGGCTTCCAGTACTCGGGGATCGGGCGCCAGTGAGCCGAATCGTGGTGGCCGGCGGCGCCGGCTTCCTGGGCTCGCACCTGTGCGACCACCTGATCGAGCGGGGCGACACCGTCGTCTGTCTCGACGACCTCTCCACCGGATCCCGGGAGAACGTGGCCCACCTGGCCGGGCACGACCGCTTCACCCTGGTCGTGACCAACGTCAGCGAGAAGGTCGAGCTGCCGGTCGGTGTCGGCGTCGGCGTCGGCGTCCAAGGTCGATGCCGTGTGCAACCTGGCCTCGCCGGCGTCGCCGCCGGCGTATCTCGCCCGTCCCTTCGACACGCTGGCGGTGGGCAGCGAAGGCACCCGCCGCCTGCTCGAGCTGGCCCGGGAGCACGGGGCGCGGTTCTTGATGGCGAGCACCAGCGAGGTCTACGGCGACCCCGAGGTGCATCCCCAGGTGGAGAGCTACCGGGGCAACGTCGACCCGACCGGGCCGCGCAGCGTCTACGACGAGGCCAAGCGCTTCTCCGAGAGCCTGACCATGGCGATGCACCGGACCCACGGCGTCAACGTGGGCATCGTGCGCATCTTCAACACGTACGGACCCCGGCTCTCCGCCGGCGACGGCCGCGTCGTGTCGAACTTCATAGTGCAGGCGCTCCGGGGCGAGCCGTTGACCGTCTACGGGGACGGCAGCCAGACGCGCAGCCTGTGCTTCGTCGAGGACGAGATCAGGGGACTGGTCGCCCTGCTCGACTCGACGCTCGTCGGGCCGGTGAACATCGGGAACCCCGACGAGCGCACCATGCTCGAGCTGGCCCGCTTCGTCCTGGAGGTCACCGGCTCGGCGTCGGACATCGTCTTCGAGCCGCTGCCGACCGACGACCCGACCCGCCGCTGCCCCGACATCACCCTGGCCCGGCGCGAACTGGGTTGGGAGCCCAGGATCGGGCTCCGTGAGGGGATTGAGCGCACAATCGAATACTTCGCCGACAGAGTGTAAGACTGACGATCTCATGACGGAGCCCGACGTGACAGAGACCGATATCACCGCCGTGAGCGATGCGACCGAGCTGTTCCCGCTCCGGACCTACGAGACGCTGACGGTGCTCGTGCCCGTGTACAACGAGCGCACCACCGTGGCCGAGGTGATCCGGCGCATGCGTGCCGTCGAGCTGCCCGTGGTGCTCCAGATCATCGTCGTCGACGACGGGTCGAGCGACGGCTCCGACAAGGTGCTCGGAGCCATCGAGGACTCGACCGTGCGGGTCCTGCGCCACAAAGTGAACCAGGGCAAGGGCGCGGCGCATCCGCACCGGTCTGGCCGAGGCGCACGGTGATCTCGTTCTCATTCAGGACGCCGACCTCGAGTACGACCCCAACGACTGGCCCCGCCTGCTCGAGCCGATCCTGCGGGGCAAGGCCCGCGTGGTCTACGGGAGTCGCTTCACCGGCGAGCGCAAGAACATGATGCCGCTGCACTGGTTCGGCAACCGCCTGCTGTCGCTGGTCACCAACATCCTGTACCGCACCGACGCTGTCGGACATGGAGACGTGTTACAAGCTCTTCGACGCCCAGGTCCTCGAAGGCCTCACCGTGGTCTCCAACCGGTTCGACTTCGAGCCCGAGATCACGGCCAAGGTGCTGCGCCGTGGCCACCGCATTTACGAGGTGCCGATCTCCTACGCCGGCCGTGAGCACGACGAGGGGAAGAAGATCACCTGGCGCGACGGCTTCAGCGCGCTGCGGGCGCTCGTGAAGTTCCGGTTCACCAAGGACTACTGAGCACCTGGTGTCCGGCCAGATCGGCGCCGTCGTGGTCGACCACGACGCCGGACCGTTGCTCGAAGGCTGCGTCCGCTCGCTCCTCGCCGACGGGGCGGCGCCCGTCGTGGTGGTGGAGAACGGGGCGGCCGGGAGCGCCACCACTGCTCTGGCGGATCTCCCGGGCGGGCCGGATGCGCCGTCAGTGCAATTCGTGTGCCCCGGCCGCAACCTCGGCTACGGGGCCGGGGTCAACCGCGGCCTGGCGGCCTTGGCGGGGAGTGACGCCTCCACCCGAGTGGATCCTCGTGTGCAACGCGGACCTGGTCGTGCACCCCGGTGCGCTCGCCGCGCTGCGCCAGGCCCTCGAGTCCGAGCCCGCCTGGGCGCTCGTGGGGCCCGCGCATCTTCGACGAGTCCGGTGAGGTCTATCCCTCGGTGCGCAACTTCCCCTCCTTCACCGACGCCGCCGGGCACGCGCTGCTGGCGCAGTTCGACCCGGAGAACCCGTTCACACTGCGCTACAACCCCGGCACCCCGGAGGGAGACGTGGTGACCGGGGCCGGGTGGGTGTCGGGCTCCTGCTTCCTGGCCCGTCGCAGCGCGCTGGAGGAACTGGGCGGCTTCGACGAGGCCTACTTCATGTACCTCGAGGACACGGACCTGTGCTGGCGCGCCCACGACGCCGGGTGGGGTGTGGGATTCGCCGGGACGGCGGAGGTGACCCACCTTCAGGGCGTCATGACGGCGCGGCGCCCTTACCGCATGATGGCGGCGCACCACCGCTCGGCGCTCCGCTTCACCGTCCGGACCACCAGGGGGTGGCGCCGCGCCGCGTTGCCGCTGGCCGCGCTGGTGCTCGGGGCCCGCCTCGCCATGGCCACCGTCCGCATCGCCGTCAGCCGCTAGCGACGTTGCCTGCACGCCGGGGTCTGCTGATCGTCGCACTCGTGGCCATTGTGATCACGCGTGCTGGTGCTCGTGCTGGCGGCGGCCGTCAGCGGGCCGCACCACAGGGCCGCGACCGTCCACGTCCACGTCGAACCGCAGGTCACCTTCGCCCTGCCCCCGGCGGCCACCAGCTGCAGCGGGGCGACCGCACAGCCCGGCGGCGGCGAGAAGGTGCCGTTGACGGTGAGCGTGGTTGCCGGACAGGTGGCCGAGACGCTCGACGTGTGCATCGGCAACCAGGGGCCGTACCCCTTCATCCTCGACACGGGGGCGGGGGAGTCGACCATCGACGCGGGGCTGGCGCACCGGCTGCACCTGGCGAGCGACGGGGCGGCCAGCGAGTTCGCCGGCGTCGGCTGCGTCGGCACCGCACGGCCCGTCTCCGTGGGCGCGTGGTCGCTCGACGGAGTGCCCCTGGCGGCCCAGCAGCTCACCGCCGCCACACTGCCCCAGATGGGCGGGAAGGGTGAGCCCGATGGCCTGCTCGGCTCCGACGTCCTGTCCCGCTTCGGAGGGGTGCGCGTCGACTTCGGCGCCGGGGCGCTGATCCTTCCCGGCCCGGAGGGCGCGCCGCTGGCCCAGTCGTCCCCGTTCACGGGCCCGCAGGGCGCAGTGCCCGCGGCGCTGACGGAAGGGGAGAGCGGGACGACGGTGCCGCTCACGGTCACCCCGGCGACGGGTGACGTGTCGCTCAGCGTGGCGGTCCGTTTTGCCCGGGGCCCGCGGCGCGAGTTCGTGGTGGACACCGGCTCGTCGCAGAGCGTCGTGTCCTCCCAGGTGGCCCGCGGCGTGCCGTTGCAGAGCACCGACCTCGCCCAGCGTCAGTCCACCGTCTGCTCGGTCATCACGGTGCCGCTCGTGCACAGCGGGCCCTGGTCGGTGCCGGGTTTGGCGCTCCACCCCCAGCTCATCGGGTCGACCAACTTCGGCACCATCAGCCTGTCGGGTACCCAGGGCCTGCTGGGCTCGGACCAGCTCCGGCGCTACGGGTGGGTCGTGCTCGACTACGCCGGCGGCCAGATGGTCGTGGGCTGATCGTCATGTTGACGGTGAGGGAGGAACGGGAGGAGGACGCATCCCGTCGGTCAATCGGCCGGCACGTCGACCGTGGCCTTGTCCACCCGAGGAGTCGAATATCAAGTCCATCTCGTGTTCGGGCCTGGCGATGAAGCCCTTGACCGACATGACCCGATGCACTCCCGGCGTGATCGAATGTCCCCAGAACCCCTAGAGGATTCGTCTCCATCCCGGCGTCCGTGAACCGTTCGGGCAGTTCTCCCGCCGTACCATTAGCCATGGGCTCGTGCGCACATGATCACTGAGCCCGGCCTGGTCGTGTCATCGGTCTCGCGAGAGACACAACCCGCAATCGGAGCGAGCCCTGGCGTTGGTCGGGCGGGAACCCTCCTCTTTGTCGTCACCATTGCTGCGGCGGTCGTCGCCGGGGCACTCATGCGGTCCTGGTATTTCTTCCACACCCCGTCGAGTTCGGATCAGGCCATCGTCGGGCTCATGGCGAATGCCATTCTTCACGGGCACTTCACCGCCTTCTACTGGGGCCAGGCCTACGGTGGGGCTGAGCCGTATGCAGTCGCGGGGATGTTCGCGCTCTTCGGGCATAGCGCTGCGACGCTCAATCTCACGCCAGCCCTGCTCTCTGGTGCAGCAGCTCTGGTGACCTGGCGAGCTGCGCTCCGACTCGTGCGCATTCCCCAGTTGGCCGTCATTGCCGGGGTGCTCGTCTGGGTCGCTCCTGATGCCTATCTCGCGAACTCCACCCGGGAAGGTGGATTCAGGGGCGTGACGATGCTCTGCGGATTGGTCTGCATTCTCTGCGGACTGCGGCTGCTCGACGGTTCGCGTCGATTTGTGGACGTCATCGCCCTGGGCCTCTTTGCGGGATTGGGCTGGTGGTCCTCTCCCGAGGTGGCTTACTTCCTCGTCGCTGCCGGGCTCTTGATGCTGGGCGCCCTGTTCGGGGGTGGCCAGGCTCTGCGATGGTGGATCACGTGCGTCTGGTAGCCGGTGTTGCCGCCTTCGTCGTCGGCGCGCTGCCTTGGCTCTGGGCCAACGTGAACTCGGGATTTCAATCGCTGAATCCTTCGAGCTTCCCTGCCGGATCGCTCAGCAACACGGGGTACTGGGGCCGAATGAGCGCCTTCTTCCACTACGCGTTGCCGGTCGAGTTGAACACTCGCCGGCTGCTGACCGGCAGCTTTCTTTTCGGGGCTCTGGTTCGGGCCTTCGACATGCTCTGGGTGTCTCGGTGACAATCCTTGTCTGCGTCATGCTGGCCATCGCGATAGTGCTCGCGGCGTCCCGAGGCGGTCGATGGCTCGCTGTCGCGGTCGGAGTCGTGGCCTTCCCGGTGCTCTATGCCGCACAGCCCGGCACGTGGTATTGGAGCAATGGCCAGTACGTCGTCTTTCTAGGACCGCTCATCGCTTTAGCCGCCGTTCCAGGCTTCGAGGAAGCGTTCTCTCGTTTTCGGCGCCGTAGTCGCCGAGACATCAGGGCAGTGACGGTCGTTGCGTTGAGCGCCGCCCTCGCCGCAGCAATTGTTCTGTCGCTCTTCGCCTTGGCCGGAGACAACCAAACCACGGTCACCCGGCTCGCATCTGGTTGGGGAAATCCCAATGCGTCAGCCGACAGAGCCATCAGCATCCTGCGGGCGAACGGGATACGTGACGGATTCGCCGACTATTGGGTGGCGTACAAGCTCGACCTCCTCAGTGGGCAGACGTTGACCATCACCCCGGCCAAGGGTGACGTTGACCGCCAACCCGCGTTCGCTCGGACTGTGGCGTTGTCGCAACAACAGGCATGGCTTTTCGTGCCCCCATCCCAGATGTCTTCTGCGTACGCTCAGTTCTTCAGCACGATCCCCGGCCCCGACGCGATTACAGAGTCACGGTTCCTCACGGCGCTCAGAATCCTTCACGTTGGTTATCGCGAGGTCAATGCCGGGGTTCTCTCGGCGGTGGTACCCAATCGGCACATCACGATCGCCGAGGTGGCAGCGGTTCCCGCCAACGCCTGAACGGCGTAGATCCCACGGGGGCCCGGGCAATGACCGTTCTAGAAGCCAGTCCCGGCGATGATCGAGCCATTGAGGTGAGTGCCGGCCATCGACCCATCGTTGGGGGCGTCCCCGTAGGCGAAAACCGACCCGTCCGCCGACGCCACCCAGTATCCGCCACCGTCCGAGGTAGCAAAGATCGAGGTTGCCGGATTGAGCCCCCCCACCGAGCCGGTCGGCCCTCCCAGGTTGTTCGCCGCATCGCCATAGCCGAAGACCTGGCCGTTGGCATCAAGGATCCAATAACCCCCACCGTCAGGCGTGCGAACCATGGCGGTGATGGGTGAACCTTGGAGTCCCGGTGCACCGTAAAAGGTGGCGTCACCAAAGGTGTACACGTGCCCAGTGGCGGTCACCAGCCAGTACCCGTTGCCGCTCGCATCGGGTGCGACTGCAACGGCCGCCCCGCTACAGCCGCCGATACCCGGGCATGAGCCGGCAAAGTTCGAATTGAAGGCGAACACCCCTCCGTCAGACGCGACCATGTAGTACCCCTGATCATTGACGGAGGGCACGATGCCGACGATCGGTGCGGCCAAGCTATTTCCGAGCCCTGAGCCTGCCGGGTGCAGGCCCAAGCCCGGGATGGACCCCACGAAGGGTGCATTGAAGGCGAAGACGCCTCCGTCGGAAGCCACCAGCCAGTAGCCGTCCTCGTTCGCCGTCGGCGTGATGCCCACCACCGGCCGCTGGAGGACAAGGTTGCCGGTCGAGCCGTGAAAGAGGGCGGATCCGAACGTGAAAATCCCGCCGTCCGAACCGACCAACCAGTACCCGTGTTGGGGCACGGCGTACGTGAAGCTCACGGCGTTGGATTCACCTCCAGGGTTGTACGCGACGACCTCGACCGTCCCCGATCCGGGCGGCGCCGTGACGGTGACTTCCGTGTCACTTCCGGATCGAATAGTGGCCGAGGTGGAGCCGAAATAGACGCTGGAAGTGGTTTGAAGGTTCGTTCCCGTCAAGGTGACGGTGGTGCCGCCGGCTGGGGTTCCTGAGGACGGTGATATGCCGCTCAGCGTGGGTGGCGCGGCCGGAATGTAATAGAACTCTTCGGTGTCTACTGACCCGTAAGGGGTGGTGACGGTGACAGTCACGGACCCAGATCCCATCGGGGAGAAAGCGGTTATCTCGGTGTCCGATTCGGAGAGGATTCCCGCACTCATGCCTCCGAACATGACGCTGTAGGCACTCTCGAGATTGGTACCGGTCAACGTGACGGTCGTTCCGCCGCTCCATGGCCCGGACTGGGGTGCGATCCCGCTGAGGGTCGGTGGGGCATCGGCCGCAGTAGCCGCTGTCTCGAGGAATGCAGCGGGCGCGAACGTGAGCAGAGCAGCGCTGAGGACAATCCAGCAGATCGATCTTCTCATCAGACCTCCACGTTGGTCTTGCTCAGGCATGCCGTGCCGTCGGCCACGAGCTCTCGAATGCCGAGGCAAGTTAGCGCAACGGACATGGACGAGTGATCAATCCGGATGAGCCGTACGGCAAGGGCCGCGAAGCCTCCCTGGAGAGGGTGCCACCTCAGCCACGACCTGGCCCCGCCGCTCGTCGGCAGGATCGGTCATCGACGTGTGAAGGTCAGGTGGGTGACGCCGCTCGGTGACGAGACTGCCTCGACGTTGTAGCGCTCCTCGACGCCTTCGAGGCCGTCCCAGAGACGAGCGCCACGGCCGAGCAAGATCGGCACCTGCACGACGTGGAGGGTGTCGATGAGGTCGGCGGCGAGGAAGTCGCGGACGACCGTCGGGCCACCGCCGATGCGCACGTCGAGGTCACCGGCGGCCTCCCGGGCGAGGTCGAGTGCCTCCTGCGGAGAGGCGTCGACGAAGTGGAACACGGTGCCGCCCTCCATCTCGATCGGCGGGCGCAGGTGGTGCGTCAGCACGAACACCGGCGTGTGGAACGGCGGGTTCGGCCCCCACCAGCCCCGCCACTCGTCGTCGGTGCCGACATCGGTCCATGGGCCGGTCTGCGCACCGAACTTGCCCCGGCCCATGATCTCCGCACCGAACCCGAGCTCAATCCGTTCGGCGAACGAATGGTCGACACCGACGGTGCCACCGGCCTCGCCGACATGATCGAGCGCCAGAAGCGGGTGGCGAAATACCACTCGTGCAGGCGATGGCCGGCGTGACCGAACGGGGCGTCGAACGTCATGCCCTCGCCGGTCCCGAACCCGTCCAGGGAGATCGAGAAGTTGTGGACACGGACCTGGGACATGGCGGCCTCCGCAGCGTTGGGTGATTGCGATATGCAACTGGTTGACGCTAACCAACCGAGGTACTTGCCGAGCGCCAGCACCCTGCAGGAGCGTTCATGCATACGGTCCACGTCGGCCATGGCTGGGCGGGGACTGCGCCGCTCGTGCGAACCGGAGGGAAGGTTCGCACGAGCACGCTCCCGTCGCTCATCCGAGGGCGGCGCCGAGGGCATCGAGGAGCTCGCCCGTGCCCTTCTCGCGGATGGCGGGCGTGTCGGCGCCATCGAGGAAGACACCCTGCTCGGTAAAGGTGAGCGTGGTGCCCGACGGCGCCGCCGCGAACTCGACCGTGGTCACCGAGACGGAGATGAGGGTGTCATCGGCCGCCATGGTGTAGCCGTAGACGATGCGCTCGCCGGGCACGATGTCCCGGTAGGTGGCGTCATAGGTGTACACGGGACCGCCGGGAGGGCCGCCGCGGTTGGTCTCGTTGCCGCCCACCCGGAAGTCGAGCGCGTAGCCGGTGGTGCCCGGCGCGCCGAACCAACGTGCTTTGGCCTCCTGGGTCGACCAGGCGGCGAAGACGCGCTCGGGCGGGACCGGGTACGTCCGCGTGACGGTGAAGGTTCCGTGCTCGGTGTCTTCTGGTGGTCATTTCAAGCTCCTCTCGAGGGTGATGGTGATGGTGCTGTTGCTGGTCTGCTCGGCGGCGATGCGGTGCGGCGTCGGCGGCGACATCGTCCGCCAGCACCTCGCCCAGGCGGTCGAGCCGGCGTTGCCCAGAGGGCGCGCTGGCCGGCGAACCAGTCCTCGGCCAGGCCCAGGCCCACGGGCTCGAGCCGGCAGGTCCGGGTGCGGCCCACCTTCTCGGAGCGGACGATGCCGCACGACTCCAGGACGGCCAGGTGCTGGACCACGGCCGACAAGCTCATGTCCAGCGGCGAGGCCAGTTGGCTCACTGTGGCGGGACCGCCGCTGAGGCGTTCCACCAGGTCGCGCCGGGTCGGATCACCCAAGGCCCGGAACACCTCGTCAACCGGCCTCGGGTCCTGATACTTAAGCATTGACTTAAGTATCGATAGCCGGGGGACCTCCTGTCAAGCGGTCGATCGCGGTCGATCACGCCCCGCCGCTGTCACGCCGAGAGTCATTCGGGCCCCGACAGCCCCAACATGTCCGTCACACCGTGGTCCCGTCCCGCCGTGTAGCCCCCGTCCACCGGCAGCGCATGGCCGGTCACGAAGGAGGCATCGTCGGAGAGGAGGAAGGCGGCCACGGCGGCGATCTCCTCGGGCCGGCCCATGCGCCGGCCGAGCTTGTGCTCGTGGACGATGTCGGCCAGCGCGGCTTCCATGCCGGGCCCGAAGATGGCGGCGGTCATAGGGGTCTCGATGAACCCGGGGCAGACGGCGTTGACGCGGATGCCGCGCCCCGCGTAGTCGATCGCCATGTTCTTGGTGAGGAGCACGACGCCGCCCTTGGACGCGCTGTAGGCGCTGCCGCCCGCCGTGCCCTCGAGCCCCTCGATACTGGCCACCGTCACCACCGAGCCCCGTCGCCCGTCGTCGCCCGCCGGCTGCGACAGCATCTGGTCGATCACGTGCTTGGCCGTCAGGAACGTCCCGGTCAGGTTCACGGCGATCACGCGGGCCCACTCTTCGGCCGGCAGCATGTGCACCGGACCGCCGCCCGCGACGCCCGCCGCGTTGACCAGACCGTCGACGCTGCCGCCGAAGGCCACCGCCGCCCTCACGAGCTCGACGACGGACCCCTCGTCCGCCACGTCGACGTGGGTGAACAGCCAGCGCTCGGCGCCGTCCGTCCCCGCCGGGCACGTCACCCGCCGCCACCAGGTCGGCGCCCACGACACGGGCCCCCTCCGCCAACAGCCGCGCCGCCGTCGCCCGGCCGATGCCCGAGGCCGCCCCCGTCACGATGTAGGTCCGGCCGTCCAATCCACGCATGGTGCCTCCGCTGGTCGTTTGGTTGCGCCCGGGCGACCCGGGCTGATAGGAGCAGTGCACAGTTCTAGCCCGGGTCGCTGTTCCCGGGACCGTCCGACCGACACCGCCGTCCACACGTCCCGGGGGAGCCCACGTCATGAAGTTCGCGCTGTTCTACGAGATCCCCGTCCCCCGCCCGTGGGAGGAGGACAGCGAGCTCATCGCATACCAGAACACCCTCGAGCAGGCCATCGCCGGCGACAAGTACGGCTGGCACGCCTTCTGGACGGTGGAGCACCACTTCCTGCAGGAGTACTCGCACTGCTCGAACCCCGAGGTGCTGTACGGCGCCATCGCCTCGCGCACCGAGAACATCCGTCTCGGCTACGGCGTCCGCCTCATGCCCAAGCCGTACAACCACCCGGTGCGCACGGCCGAGTCGGTGGCGGTGCTCGACCTCCTGTCGAAGGGCAGGGTCGACATGGGCGCAGGCCGCTCGGCCACCCGGGCCGAGCTCGAGGGCTTCGGCATCGACCCCGCCGAGAGCCGCCAGATGTGGCAGGAGGCCATCGGCCACATCGTCGGCTGCTGGACCAACGACGAGTACGAGTTCGAGGGCGAGTACTGGCAGATGCCACGCCGTCGCGTGCAGCCCAAGCCGTGGCAGAAGCCGCACCCGCCGCTGTGGGGCGCGACGACCAGCGACGAGGGCCACGCCCAGGTGGGCGGCCTCGGTCTCGGCCTGTGCTCCTTCGCCGTCGGCCTGCCGCCCAGCGGAGGTGAAGCGCAAGATCGACGTCTACCGGGCCGCCGTCGAGCAGTGCTCCCAGCCCATCGGCGCCTTCGTGCACAACCAGGCGGCGACCTTCACCATGGCCCTGTGCGGCCCCGACTCCGACAAGGCCAAGGAGGAGGCCCGGGAGTCCTTCGAGTGGTACCCCAAGGCGGGCGCCCGCCAGATCGCCACGCTCACCGACTGGATGGCCGAGCGCAAGCAGGAGCTCGGGCAACTACTCGTACGCCGCCGACATGAAGAAGACCGACGACGAGGGCATGCTCGACCTCTTGAGCCTCGAGTACCTCGTGGACGCCAATGCCTGTGTGCTCGGCACGCCCGAGGAGTGCCTCGACGCCTGCCGTGCCTACGAGGCCGCCGGGGTCGACCTGCTGCTCTGCCTCGTGAACCCGTACAAGATCTCCCACGAGTCGGTCATGCAGACGATCGAGCTCATGGGCACCGAGGTGATCCCGCACTTCTCCGACTGACCGGCCGACCGGCTGACCGCCCGCCCGGCATCCCGACCACATCGGCGGCGCAACATCGGGCAGGCTGTCGGGATGGGGAGGGATTCGAGGCGGCGGTGGGTGACCCTTGCGAGGCGAGCGTCCGCCGCAGCCACGCTGTCACTGACACTCACCGTCGCCCTCACGCTCACCCTCACCGCTCATCGCCGTAAGCCCTTCGGCCGCGTCGCCGAGGAAGGGCACCGCATTGGCCAAGACGCCCAAGCTCGCCCAGGCCGGCCACGCAACGTTCTGGGACTGTCCCTCCAAGACGACCGAGTTACTCGTGGTCGTCAACACCTTGACCCTGCACCCCGGCGCGACCCTCAACGTCTCGTTCACCGTGCGTAACGGCGGGACGACCTCGTGCAACTACACCGCCCCGTACGCCGGCGTGGCGCCCGGCCCGACGTCCACCTCCCTGACGGCCGGCCCCTGCGGCTCCGTCGGCTACGAGATACGAGAACTCGCACCATCACAACGTCTGGCCCGGCGCGCAGGTCGTGAATTGCCCGGCACTCGGCTTCGCGCAGCTGGCGGCGGGCGCCACCGTGTCGGGCACCGGCTCGTGGAACCAGACCGAGCCGAACAGCACGCACCGGGTGCCGCCGGGGAACTACACCCTCACGGTCGAGAACAAGCACTTCAGCTTCCCCCTCCACGTCGCAGTTCCTGAGGGGCGGGGCCGCCACCAGGGTCGCCGACCGGGCGCTAAGGAACCAGCGCGATCTTCCCCACGGTGCGTCGCCCCAGTAGGTCCTCGAGCGCTCCAGCCACGTTGTCGAGCGGGTATTCGGCGGGACGGACCGGGTCGAGCGTTCCCGCCGCCACCATGGCCAACAAGTCCGCCAGCAGTCGCACGCTGTTCGGTCGGATGCGTCATGGCCCAGATTCCCCAGTCGATGCCGATGACGGACCGGTTGCGCAGCAGGATCTGGTTGAGCGGCACGGACGGGATGTCGCCCGACGCAAACCCGATGACGAGATACCGCCCCCGGTCCCCGAGCGCCCGTAGCGCCGGCTCGGCCAGCGCGCCACCGATGGGATCCACGACGAGGTCGACACCGGTACCGCCGGCCCAGGCCGCGTGCCGCGTCCTTGATCGGCTCGGCCGCCGGGTCCAGAGCCGCTTCCGCCCCGGCATCGAGCGCCGCCTGCCGCTTGTCCGCGCTCGATGCCACGCCGACCACCCGGCAGCCCAAGCGCCCGCGCCACTCCGATGGCGGCCAGCCCGACGCCACCGCCTGCTCCGAGAACCAGCACGGTCTCACCGGGCGCCGCGTGGGCACGGTCGCGCAGAGCGAAGAGGCATGTGCTGTAGCTCTGGGTGAAGGTCGCGGCCCGGGGAGCGTCCATGCCTTCGGGCAGTGCGATGGCCGAGCCCGCTGCCACCACGACCCGGCTGGCGTAGCCGCCCAGGCCCACAGAGGCCAGCACCCGGTCGCCGACGGCCGGCGTGCGGACGTCCGGGCCCACCGCCACGACGTGCCCGGCCACCTCGCTGCCGGGGACGAAGGGGAGCGTGGGCTTGATCTGGTACTGCCCGGCCACGAAAAGGCCGTCCACGAAGTTCACCCCGGCCGCCTCGACCGCCACGGTCACCTGGCCCGGGCCGGGCTCGGGGTCGGGCCGCTCCTCCACCCGCAGGACGGAGGGCGGTCCCAGCTCATGGCAAACGGCGGCACGCACGGGTCGAGACGCTAATGGGTGCTTCGCGGGTTCCCCGTTGTTGCTTCGTTGTTGAACGGTGGTGCTCCCGACGGCGAACCGCCGTTGCCTTTCGTCGATCCGCTTAAGGGTCCTTTGACCCGGGCCGAAAGTCACATGTGGCCCCGTTTTCACATGTCTCGCCCCGGACAACGCCTGGCGGTGACCCAACCCCTGCCCCGGCCTCCCCCCGCCGGAGCCCGCGTCGCTGGGTGGGGATGTTCGGATTGGTGGCGGTCACCGTATTCGCCGTAGGCGGCGTCTTCGGCGTCCCGGCTGCCGTCTCGTCGCCTGACTACCCGGCAAGCCAGCTGAATCAGCCGCACCAGTACGTGGACGCGCAGCTCTTGGCCCTGGCAGCCGCCTCGGACACAGCTGGCTCGACCACCAACGACGACGACCGCTCCTCCGCCCACAACGACCACCACCGCACCCGCTCCCACGCCTCCCCCCACACCCACGCCTGCCGTTCTGGCCTCGACGCCGGTCGCCTCGACCGCACCCACCCCGGCCCCGGCCCCGCTGCCGGCCCCCGCCGTCCCTGCCATCGGCCAAGCCACCGCCTGGGGTTGTTCGGCCGCACTGGCGTATCTCCAGACCTATGCGGCTCCGGGCTTCACCCTCGACTGCCCTGGATACGCCGAGGGCCACGAGGCCATGACGTGCCTCTACGACACGCCCGCGTACCCGGATGCCTGCCCGAACGGCCCGACGATCGCCATCTCCGATCCGTGTCCTCAGGCGTACATGAACGAGAGCGCCAACTCTTGGACCCTGACGGGCCAACTCTCGACGGAGCAGCAGAAGTTCGGTGTGTCCTACGCCGACATCGATCCCTTCGGGCCCTGCCCGTAACGAGTCCCTCGGAGTACCCGGCGTCCCAGCCGAATCCGACAGCCGCGCCGACCGCCGGTCCGACATACCGCCAGTCCGACGGTCGCCGCCGTAGTCGTCTGACGGAGAGGGCCGTCAGTTGTTCTACCGTCGGCGCGTGGAGCGCAACGGATCCCCGCCACTCATTCGCCCCGTTCGCCCCGACGAGCTCACGCTGCTGCCGGACCTCGAGGCGGCGGCCGACACGATGTTCGAGCCGCTCGGGATCGGCCCGCTCCCCGGCCCCGGCACGGTCGAGGAGTTTGCCGCCGCACTGATCGTGCTCGTGGCCGGCGACCCGCCGGTCGGCTTGTGCCGCATCGACGGCATCGGCACGCGTAGGCGTCGCCCACCTGGAGCAGCTCTCGGTCCATCCCGACCACGCCGGCCGTGGCATCGGGCGGGCCCTGTTACGGGCCGGTTGTGACTGGGCCGCCGAACAGGGCTATCCCGAGATCACCCTGGCGACGTACCGCGACATCCCCTGGAACGGCCCGTTCTACGCCTCGGAGGGCTTCGTCGAGCGTGGGCCCGTCGACGAGTTCCTAGCGCGCCCACGACCTGCCGCCGGAGGAGCCCGTCATGTCCCGCTTCGGCGCCCGCGTCCTGATGGCCCGGAGGCTGTGAGCTCTGCGTAGCGGAAGCAGCCGACCAGGTGGTCGTTGACCAGCCCGGCCGCCTGGAGGTGGGCGTAACACGTGGTGGGCCCGACGAAGCCGAAGCCCCGGCGGCGCAGATCGGCACTGAAGGCCTCCGACTGGGCGCTGACCGGGGGCAACTGCGCCGTTCGGCGCCACTTGTTGACCAGCGTCCGCCCGCCCACGAAGCCCCAGATGTAGGTGTCGAAGGAGCCGAACTCCTTCTGTACATCCAAGAAGAGGCGGGCGTTGCGCACGGTGGACTCGACCTTGGCCCGGTTCCGGATGATGCCGGGGTCCAGCAGCAGCTTCTCCACCCGGGCCGGCGTGAAGCGCGCCACCTTGGCCGGGTCGAACCCGGCGAAGGCCTTGCGGTAGCCCGCCCGGCGCTTCAGGATCGTCGACCAGCTCAGCCCCGCCTGCGCTCCCTCGAGGACCAGGAACTCGAAGTGTTTGGTGTCGTCGTGTACCGGCACGCCCCATTCGGTGTCGTGGTACGCCACCATGTCGGGGTCGCTGCCGGCCCAGTCGCAGCGCTTCAACGTCGGCGATTCGCTCATGGCGCCACGCTAGGGGCGACCTGTGACGACGGCGGCACGCTGATTCGGTACAGGACATGGCGCCGCAGCGGGCTTCCCTCGGGCAGCGCCGGGTGGTCGAAGTCCCCGTCGGCGTCGCGCGTCATGCCGATGCGCTCCATCACCGCCTGCGACCGGGTGTTCACCGTGGTGGTGAACGCGACGACCTCGTCCAGGCCGGCCTCGTCGAAGGCAAAGTCCAACGATGCCGTCGCCGCCTCGCTCGCATAGCCGTGCCCCCAGTGGTCGGGATGCAGGCGCCAACCGACTTCGACCGCGGGTGCGCAGGGCAGTGCAGCGCTCACACGGTGCAGCCCGACCATGCCTACGAACCGCGTCGCCGCCGGTCCGGGCCTCGACGGCCCAGAATCCCCAGCCCTCCCGGGCCAGTTCTTCGCCGTAGCGCGAGATCATGGCGTCGCTCTCGGCCCGGGTCGGCGACGAGCCCAGCGATTCCACGACGAGAGGGTGGGTGTTCAGTGCGAAGAAGGGGGCCCGGTCCACCTCGGTGAACGGTCGCAGCACCAGCCGCGACGTCACGACACTTGGGCCCCGGTACCCCGACCCCGGCCCCGATCCCGACCCAGACCCCGTCGTCAGCCCTCCGTCGTCGCCTTGATCGCGGTCTCGGCCGCCCAGCGGTAGTCCGCCTTCCCCGACGGCGAGCGCTGGATCACGTCCACGAACACCACGTCCTTCGGCAGCTTGTAGCGGGCGATGTGGGCCGAGGCCTCCTCCACCACGGACTCCGAAGACGCAGTCGCCCCATCGGCCACCTGCACGACGGCCACCACCTCCTGTCCCCAGCGCTCCGACGGCCGCCCCACGACGACCACGTCGGCCACAGCCGGATGGCCGGCGATCGCCCGCTCCACCTCTTCGACGAAGATCTTCTCGCCGCCCGAGTTCACCGTCACCGAATCACGCCCCAGCAATTCGATCTGCCCGTCAGCACGGTGCCGGGCCCGGTCACCGGGGATGGAGTAGCGGACACCGTCGATCACGGGGAAGGTACGCGCCGTCTTCTCCGGGTCGCCGAGATACCCCAGGGGCACATTCCCGGTCTGCGCCAGCCACCCGTTGCCCTCGTGCCCCGGCGGCAAGCACACGGGACAGCGTCTCGTCGACCACCAGCGTCCCCGGCCCCGGCAAGAACGAGCCCACGGCGACATCGTCCATGGACGTCACGTGCATCTGCGCGCCGGTCTCCGACGACCCCGCCGAGTCCGAGATCACGAGGTTGGGGATGCGCTCGACCGCCATGGCCCGCACGGCCGGCGTCAAGGGCGCCCCGCCGTTCCCGACCGCGAAGAACGACGAGAGGTCATAGGACTTCCGATCGAGCTGCATCAGCAGCGGCCGCAGCACCGCGTCGCCCACGATGGTCATGGAGTTCGCCTTCTCCCGCTCGACCACGGTCCACACGTCGTCGGGATCGACCCGGTGCGTGTCGTCGGGGAAGATCAGCGTCGCCCCCTGCGCCATGAGCATGAAGCAGGCCCACTGCGCCGCGCCGTGCATGAGCGGCGGCAGGATCATCAGGCGCACCGGGAAGCTCTCGGCCAGCCGCTCGGTCAGCTCCTCGTAGCTCGTCACGATCTTCCACGTGCCGACCTGCCGCCCGCCCATCGCCGCCATGAAGATGTCGTGCTGGCGCCACAGCACACCCTTGGGCATGCCCGTGGTGCCCCCCGTGTAGAGGATGTAGAGGTCGTCGGGGGAGGGCTCGACCGGTGCGCCCTCGGGCGAGGATGCGGCCAGCGCCTCCTCGTACCAGACCGCCCCGGGGAGGAGGGGGTGGCCCGATTCGTCCTCGACCTGGAGCAGCACCTCGGGGGGCGAGTCCAAGGTGGGCAGCACCTCGGCCAGCGTCGGGGCCAGCGAGGAGTGCAAAATCATGGCGCGGGGCTTGGCGTCGTTGAGCAGGTACTGCAGCTCCTCGCCGACGTAGCGGTAGTTCACGTTGAACGGGGCCACGCGGGCCCGGTACGAGCCCAGCATCCCCTCGAGATACTCGTTGCCGTTGTACAGGGCCAGTGCCACGTGGTCCTGGCCCGACTCCCACCCCTGCAGCTCGGCCCGCTCGCGGTGGATGCCCAGGCCCCGGCCGTGCAGGTAGGAGGCGAGGCGGCGCGAGCGCTCCGGAGACGTCGGCGTAGCTCAGGCGGCGGTCCCGCCACACAATGCATTCCCGGTCGGCCAGGGTCTCGACGAGCGTGTCGAAGGCCTTGGCCAGGTTGAACTGGACGGTCTCTGATTGGGGCACGGCTCCGCACTGTACCGGCGGCCCCGGACCAGTCGGTGGCCGGAAGCGATTCGTCCCGTCGGCCGGCCCACTGGTGGGCCGGGTTGGGGGACCGGGCCGTCATCGGCAAAGATCACGCCGTGGACATCCGCAATCCAGCCACCGGTGAGGTGCTCACCACCATCGAGAGCCTGACGGCCGAGCAGACCGACGCCGCCATCGCCAAGGCCGCCGCCGCCTTCGAGGAGTGGCGTGCCGTGGCGCCCGGGGACCGGGCCCGCCTGCTCCGGCGCTTCGCCGCCGCGGTCGACGCCGACATCGTGCAGCTCGCCGCACTGGAGGTGATCAACGCCGGCCACGTGGTCGGGAACGCCCGCTGGGAGGCGGGCAACGTGCGCGACGTCATCGAGTTCTACGCGGGCGCCCCCGAGCGCCACAGCGGCCGCCAGATCCCGGTGCCGGGCGGCCTCGACGTGACCTTCCACGAGCCGCTCGGCGTCGTGGGCATCATCGTCCCCTGGAACTTCCCGATGGCGATCGCCGGCTGGGGCTTCGCCCCGGCCCTGGCCGCCGGGAACACCGTCGTGCTCAAGCCGGCCGAGCTGACCCCGCTCAGCGCGCTGCGCCTGGGCGAGCTGGCGCTCGAGGCGGGCATTCCCGAGGGCGTCCTGCAGATCCTGCCGGGCAAGGGCAGCGTGGTGGGCCAGCGCTTCGTCGACCACCCTGCGGTGCGCAAGGTCTGCTTCACCGGCTCCACCGAGGTGGGGCGCGGCGTCATGGCCGGGTGTGCCCAGCAGATCAAGCGGGTGACGCTCGAGCTCGGTGGCAAGAGCGCCAACATCGTCTTCGCCGACGCCGACATCGAGCTGGCGGCGGCTCGGGCGCCCTACGGCGTGTTCGACAACGCGGGGCAGGACTGCTGCGCCCGCTCACGCATTTTGGTGCAGCGGTCCGCCTACGAGCGCTTCATGGAGCTGCTCGAGCCGGCGGTCGCCGGGGTGGTGGTGGGCGATCCCACGCTCGAGGAGACGGAGATGGGCCCGCTGATCTCGGAGGCGCACCTGGCCAGCGTGGCCTCGTTCGTGCCCGACGACGCGCCGGTGGCCTTCCGCGGCAGCCGCCCCGACGGCGCGGGCAACTGGTTCGCCCCGACGGTGCTGGCACCGGTCGAGCCCAGCGCGCGGGCGGCCACCGAGGAGATCTTCGGGCCCGTCGTCGCTGTCATCCCCTTCGAGGACGAGGCCGACGCCGTCCGCCTGGCCAACGACACGCCCTACGGGCTGTCGGGTTCGCTCTGGACGCGCGACGTCGGGCGGGCGCTGCGCGTCGCGCGCGCCATCGACACCGGAACGTTGTCGGTCAACTCCCACTCGTCGGTGCGCTACTGGACGCCGTTCGGCGGCGCCAAGCAGTCCGGCATCGGGCGCGAGCTCGGTCCCGACGCGCTCGAGGCGTTCAGCGACGTGAAGAACGTCTTCATCAGCTCGGAATGATCACGCGGCCGCGGCAGCTCGCGAGAGACGCGGCAGGAGGAATGACATGAGTGACGACAGCATCCCCTACGCGCACCGCCTCGCCGGCCGGGTGGCCGTCATCACGGGCGGCGCCAGCGGCATCGGAAAGGCTATGTGCGAGCGCTTCGCCAGCGAGGGCGCCTCGGTCGCCGTGGTCGATCTCGACGAGGACGCCGGCGGCGCGACCGCGGCCGCGGTGGGCGGCATGTTCGTGCGGGCCGACGTCACGTCCTCCGACGAGGTGGAAGCCCTGTACGCCGAGGTGGCCGGCCGCTACGGCGGGATCGACATCTGCTGCAACAACGCCGGCATCAGCCCGCCCGACGACGACTCCATCCTCGACACGGGACTGGACGCCTGGGAGCGCGTGCAGCGGGTCAACCTGACGTCGGTGTACCTGTGCTGCAAGTACGCCCTGCCGCACCTGCTGGCCCGGGGCAAGGGGTCGATCATCAACACGGCGTCGTTCGTGGCCGTGATGGGCGCGGCCACGAGCCAGGTCAGCTACACCGCGTCGAAGGGTGGCGTCCTGGCCATGTCGCGTGAGCTCGGTGTGCAGTTCGCCCGGCAGGGCGTGCGGGTCAACGCGCTCTGCCCGGGGCCCGTGAACACGCCGCTGCTGCAGGAGCTCTTTGCCAAGGATCCAGAGCGGGCGGCCCGCCGCCTCGTGCACATTCCCATGGGGCGCTTCGGTGAGGCGACGGAGATCGCCGCCGCTGCAGCCTTCCTGGCCTCCGACGACTCGTCCTTCATGACGGCGTCGACCTTCCTCGTCGACGGGGGGATCTCGGGGGCCTACGTCACGCCTTTGTAGATGCTCAGCCGCCGAGGCTGTCCCGCAGTTCCTGGATCTCGTGGCGCAGGTCCGCCACCTCCGCCCTGAGCTCGGCCAGCTCCGAGCGGAGGTCATCGACGACGTCGTTGGGCGGGGCGGGGGCGCTCGTTGGGGACGACCCCGATCCTGTTCGGTGGCGGCGGCAGCGGTGACCAGCGGCGTGGCCCAGCGCTCCTCCTTCTGCCCTGGACGCCGGCCGACGTTGTGGGCGAGCGGCTCCTCGCGCGAGCCCAGGAACTCGAGCTGGTGCTCAATCTCGTCCAGGCTGTCGAACTTGGCCATGCGCTCGGTGCGGATGCGCAGCTCGCCGACCGTCTGCGGCCCGCGCAGCAGGAGTACGGCGAGGATGGCGCACTGCCGGGCGTCGAGGCCGAGCGTCTCATCGAGCACCTGGCGGTAGCGGACAACCGAGCGGCCGTGCGAGGGCAGCACGAAGCGGACCAGTTTCTGATCCTTGAGCTCGTCGAGCGCGGCGAGCACCGTCGTCTCGTCGTAGCTGACGACCGGCTCCCTGTTCGAGGTCTGGTTGCACGCGGACTGCAGGGCGTTGATGGTGAGCGGGTACTGCTGGGGAGTGGCCAGGCCCTTCTCCACCAGCGAGCCCAGCACCCGCGCACTCCGGGCTCAGCTGCATGCGACGGAGCATACGGCGCGCTCAGCCCGGCCCGGAGACCTCCAGCGGTGCCGCCAGGTACGGGCCAGCGGTGCCGAAGCCGAGGTGGGCCATGGAGACCGGACGCGGTGGCCCGGGCAGCGGGAGGGTGGAACTGAACGGGGTGTAGAGGAGCCAGAACCCCGACGCGTTGGAGAAGACCGACTCTTCGCCTGGACCCTGACCCTGCGAGTTGGAGCCCAGCAGAGGCGTCGAGGACGTGTCGCTGCACGGTCCGAGCGGCCCGGCGCAGCGCGCCGCCCCGATGGAGTAGCCGGGCTGGTTGAACCACCCGCCGGAGTAGAAGAGGTAGTAAGTGCCGCGCACGAGGACCAGCTGCGGCGCCTCCACAATGTGACCCTGCCAGGATTCGTCCGGGCCGAAGATCACAGTCGGCTGCCCCAAGAGATGGAGCCCGTCGGCGCTCAGCGGCTGGCTGTAGATCTGCGTGTTGACGCTGTTGGAGCGTGAGTTCTGATCGGACTTCCAGATCATGTAGGGCTGCCCGTCGGCGTCGTCGAAGACGCGGGGATCGATGGAGCCACCGAGTGACTGCTGGCAGATGAACGGCACCGGCGCGGCGATGTAGGGACCGGCGACGGCGGTGCTGATGGCGTCACCGATGCACATGGTGGCGGGCGACACGCCCTGGAGTTGCGACGTGAAGTACAGCAGGAAGTGGTTGCCGAACTGGGCCACGTCGGGCGCCCACGTGACACCGGGCGCGGCCCACGCGGGCGGATCGGGCAGCGCGTCGCTGGGGCCGCCCCACTGGCCCACCGTCGTGCCGGAGCGGACCGGCACGTTCTGCGGCACCTTGTCCTGCGACGTGAAGAGGTAGTACCGGCCGCCCTGCTGGAACATGAACGGGTCCGGTTGATCGGCGCCGGAGTTGATGGTGAAGCCCGGCGTCGACGGGTCCGAGAGCGCCGGCGGCTCGTAGTAGGGCGTCTGCAATCCGACCGCGCTGTCACCGGCGGCGGCGCCGAGCGCGCCGGTGGACAGATACTGCGCGGCGGAAACAGTTGACACGTCAGCGGTACGTGCACCGGCGTTCAGGACGCCGAAACCGAAGATGCCGGCCAACGCGAGTGCGGCGAACGAGGTGACGAGGCCGAGGGCGACGCCGCGCCGACGGGTGGTCGTACGCCTCAGCATGGGGAAGAACTGGGGATGGGAATGGCGTCACTTGGGGATGACGCGAAGAAAGGTGGGGAGAACGCTGGATTTCGCGAAATCGCATTGACCTCGCGTGACGGTTGGCGCAACCTGTTGTCAGTTCGGAGACAACAGCCCGCCGAACCTCAAGCGAGCACCGCAAGGTGGGAGCGAGGGAAGCCCGAAGGGAAGCCGCAAGGCGGAACGGGGGGAAGCCGAGAGAACGCTGCAGAGCGGGATCGAGGAAAGGGAGCGAACCCCGCAAGGGGAGCGTGACTGGAGTGGGCGGAATCCGGCCTGAGATGGTCCGTGGTGCGTCACGGTGGCTTCCCTGGAGTCGCCGAGGCCGGCTCGGGCCGGGATTGTCCGACACGACCCGGCGCGGTGCCAGCGGCCCGTCGTAGACGTAGCCCCGAGGAGCACGGGAGGCTTCGGCCGAACGGTTACTCAGGGTTGCGTCACGTCCGGACCCACGTTCTTGTTCTCCGGTTTCCCTCCCATGTACTCGGTAACGCCCGTGACGGGCCCTACCCTGCGAAAGATGCGGGAGATCTCGGGGGAAGTCGGGATCTGGGCGCCCCTGGGGACGGGCTCCCTAGTGGAGCGAGGCCCAGAGCTTGGCCGAGCGCTCGCCGGCCGCCACCTGGCGGTTCAGCTCGGCCTGCACCAGGGGGAGGTCGTCCGGGTGCGTGACGCCGATGCACCGGCCCACCCGCCGGCAGCACGGTGAACGGGCTGGTGGCGAGCGAGTCGGCCACCACCTCGGGCAGGAGCACCTCGGCCTCCTCGGAGGCGCCGGTGGCGGCATCCATGGCGGCCTGGAGGGTCTTGTGGAAGGCGGGCGTGAAGCCCCAGAGGTTCATGGAGGCCCGGGCGTCCGGCGAGCAGGTCGGTGGGCTCCCTGCCGTCGCCGGCCACGAAACCCCCCTCGGGTGTGGGGCGTGACCTGGCGCCGCTCGTCGACGCCGAGCAACGTGCCGTCATCGCGCCACGCGGCAGATGCCCCGGGTGACGGGCGACGTGCCGATCACCGCATCGGACAGGCGGTAGCCCACGCGCGTTGACGTCTCGGATCGGTCTGGAGGTGGGTCGACGAGCTGGGCGCAGGCCACGCTGCCGTAGATGTCGTCGGCGTTGCCCACGCCGTACGG
>CAWECY010000005.1:0-754403 GCA_963807775.1 uncultured Acidimicrobiaceae bacterium
CCCGAGTCATGCGCTGCCGTCCGTGAGGGCGGTGGCGAAGCGTTGACAGGGGAAAGTGCAGGCCGGGCTATAGAGCCGCGAAATCATGGAAACCGAGGTGCCGACGCCGTCTCCATGAGCGGAAGGCAACATCGCTGTCAGCGTTATTGCGAGCTGGCAGCGGACCTGCGCGGTCCAAGAACCACGGCATGCACGGAAGCTCCATGCGCGAGAACCGGGAGATCCCATGCTCGCCCGCCGGGTTGATCACCAGACGGGCCGCTCAGAGAAGGCCAAGGCCGTAAGCCTGAGATGAACGGGCACGGGAAGTCTGACAGCCCCATAGTACCTGCGAAGCCGCCGAACAAGGCTGGGCAACCGGTTGCGGAGGTGGTGGAGGAAAGGGGGTTGGCCGAGGGGAACACGGACGGCACAACACGTCCCGGACGCAGTGCCGGGCCAGGCGTGTCAAGCGGGCTGGACCGTGTGCGTGAAGTAGCACGGAAGGACAAAGATGCGCGGTTCACTGCGCTGATGCACCATGTCGACATCGACCGCCTTGAAGCGGCCTATTGGGCGATCAACCCGAGGGCTGCGACAGGAACGGACGGAGTGACGTGGGGTGCCTACGGGCAGGACCTAGACCCGTATTCCGCACCCCATTGAGGTGAGGTTCAGCCTTTGGGCGGGAGCACGGAGGTGATTTCAAGCGCGTCGAGGATCGCCTCTTGTGCAGCGCTGAGCGGGTCTGGGATCGCCTCGAGGCCGATGGTGGTGCGGACGCGTTGGAAGCCCAGGCCGCTGAAGGCCCGGAAGATGTTCTCGGCGGTGGGTCGAGCGGCTCGCTGTTCGGGGAGGAGGCCATCGATCGGTGCGGGCGGGCGTGATCGCCCTGCGCGTTTCGGTTTCAACGAGCCCGTAGACGAGCAGTGCGATGGAGCAGACGGCGACCAGAGCTGCGGCTCGGCGGTTGGAGTGCAAGAAGACCGGCCGCACGGCCAGCGGTCCTTTGAGAAAGTGGTGGGCGCGTTCGGACAGCGCCTGGTCCTTGTAGAGGGCGAGGAGTCGGTCAGCCGAGCACTGGTGGGCGCTCATGTTGGTGACGAGCGCGTAGAGGCCATCGCGACGTTCTGTCTCGGCCGAGCAGCGACCGGGTCCCGCCACCAGCGCAGGGACAGGTTGCCGTCGCCGTCGTCTCGTACCTGGGTCCGCAACCACTGAGCGACGCGGCCGTTGGCCACGGCTTTGGCCACGCGACGCTCGACCCGCTCGGGGTCTTGGCGGGGCTTGGTGTCCAGTCCGCGCTCGATGCGCGCCAGGGAAGCCTCGGCGCGGGCGAGCAGCCGGGCGCGACTGGCTCGGGCGGCACCCGCTTCTTCGGAGCCGTAGATGTAGAGGACCCGGAAGCGACGCTCGACCTGGTCGGGACCGGCCATGTCGATGGTGGCCTCCGCGCCCCGAAAGGTGGGCCGTTCGGCCGCGGCGAGGCGCCGTGAGCGTTGGGCCCGGTAGTTGAGCGTCCGCCAGGCATCGTCGGACCGGCTCAACGCGTCGCTCTCGTAGTCAAAGGTGCGCGGCAGACGCGACACGAATCGGATCCCGGCGGCGTCGGCGGCCGCCAGGTTCGCCTTGGTGACCAGCGCCGAGTCGGCCACCAACAGCAGGCGCCGGGGCTCGGCGAAGGAACGCAGCTGCTCGAGGAGCGTGCCCGTCTCCGCTCCCTCATGGCGGGCTCCGCCCACCACGCGCCCGAAGAGGGGAATCCCCGACGCGGTGGTGGCGTGGGCGACCTTGAGCTGGCGGCGATGACCCTGGCGGTCCGAGGAGTGCCCATAACCGATCGTCGGCGCATCGGGGTCTTGGTCGGCATAGGCGCCGCAGAAGGCCACCGAGGTGAAGTCCCAGTGCAGCCGGGCGGCGTCGATCCCGTAGCCGCCGACAGCGGCCAACGCGACCGCCGATGCGATCTCATCGATGTGCCCCGCCACCGCATCCAAGGCCCGGCCCAACCGGTCGTCGTTCAACAACGCGCCGGGCGTGCCCAACCAGTCGTTGCTGGCATAGGTGTTGGCCCAACCGGCCACGTCATAGAGCGGGCGCGGCGCGCTGAGCCGATTGGCCACCAACGCCGCAATCACCTCGCCGTGGGTGAGGTGGGCCCGTCCTCGCATCGGGCAGGCCCGATCGACGATGCCCACCACGTCGAGACGATCGAGCACCGGCACGACCAGAGGCAAGGCACCCACCAGATAGCGACCCGGTGCCGGATCCAAGCGGGTGAACGCAGCCGCCAGGTTGTCGAGCGCGCCGGAGTCCTTGAGCTGGTCCCGGCGCCCCAGGTTTGCCACAACACGATGACGGACCTTGCCCTCGCCGTCGCGGTAGCCCTCCACGATGTGCACGTACTCGTAGAGCCGCCCGCCTTGCCGCACCTTCTGCACTCGCACGAACATTTCCCCAACATCATACGACAACTAGTCCCGAGAGCTGGTGAATCCCCGGCAGCGAAGGAGCTAGCTTTCCCCAACACGGACCGAAGCGAGTGTGCGGGGAGACACGACCGCCACCCCCTCTGACCAGCGACGACGGGCGATCGGCGTCGCCAACGCGCCGTCGAACCTTGTCCCCTCAATACAGACGGTGCGGAATACGGGCCTAGAGGGAAACCTCGCCGACCTGCACCAACGGGTACAAAGCGGCGCCTACAGGGCGAGACCGTCACGGAGGGTGTACATCCCGAAGGCAGACGGGCGGCTCCGGCCGCTCGGCATCGCATCGTTGGAAGACAAGATCGTCCAGCGGGCTGTCGTCGAGGTGCTCAATGCCGTCTATGAGGCGGATTTCCTGGGGTTTTCCTATGGCTTCCGACCAGGACGCAGTCCGCATGATGCGTTGGATGCGTTGGCCGTCGGGATCAGTCGGAAAAAGGTGAACTGGGTGCTCGATGCGGATATTCGCGACTTCTTCTCCAAGCTCGATCAGGCCTGGTTGATGAAGTTCCTCGAGCATCGCATTGCGGACAGGAGGGTCCTGCGCCTCATCAGCAAGTGGTTGAGCGCAGGAGTTCTCGAGGACGGGAACTGGTCAGAGACACTGGAAGGGACACCGCAGGGAGGGTCGGCCTCGCCGTTCCTCGCCAACGTGTACCTGCACTACGTCTTCGACCGGTGGGTCCGGCAGTGGAGACACCGGCACGCTCGTGGCGATGTGGTCGTCACCCGCTTCGCCGATGACTTCGTCGTCGGGTTCCAACACCGTGGTGATGCAAATCGGTTCCTCCACGACCTTCGTGAGCGGTTTGCGAAGTTCAACTTGGAACTGCACCCCGACAAGACCCGCCTGATCGAGTTTGGACGTTTTGCGGCCCAACATCGCTCGGAGCGGGGTGTCGGGAAGCCGGAGACGTTCGATTTCTTGGGCTTCACGCACATTTGCGGGAAAACCCAAGACGGACGGTTCTGGTTAAGGCGGACCACGATTGCAAAGCGGATGCGAGCCAAGCTCAAGCAGGTCAAGGACCAGCTGAGGCGACGGTGGCATCAGCCTGTCCCCGAGCAGGGCGAATGGCTGGCAAGCGTGGTGCGAGGGCATCTCGCCTACTACGCCGTGCCAGGCAACATCGCCGCAGTGACGGCCTTTCGCAACCAGGTGAAACGGCACTGGCAGCGGGCGCTTCGGCGTCGCAGCCAGCGAACCCGTGTCGACTGGGCACGGATTGACCGTCTTGCTGCTCGATGGCTCCCGCCTGCCCGCATCGCGCATCCCCACCCTGCCGTGCGCTTCAACGTTCGCACCCAAGGCAGGAGCCCAGTGCGGTAGTCCCGCTCGCTGGGATCTGCGCGGGGGGCCGCCCGCAAGGGCGGTCCCTACCGCGATGTATGGCCCTCCGGCGTCGGCCTGCGGGGGCAGGCGTCAAACCACCCTGTGCTGCGTTGGCTAAAGACCGTCGTGGTGAGCGTTAGGGAAAAGGTGCGGCTCGACCGCATCAGGTGGGGACCAGGAAGACGTGCCAGAAGCGCCTGAGCGGGGAGACCCGGGAGGGCGTCGCTGTTGAAGCGTCGAGAGTATGAACATGACATCGAAACCGGGGATCATTGTCCCTTCCCCGGGATGAGCCTGGCGGGTGCCCGCCTATTGGCCAGGCGGTGTCCGGCGCAGAGGCGGCGTAAGCCTGGTCTGCAGCTCTTGCACGGAACGTGAGAAGGCGGGTGGCGATACCGGACGACCGGTCTGGGGTCCTGTGGCCCCCCGGCCGACAAGAGGGAGCGTGCCGAGGCAGAAAACCGAAGGCACTGAAACCGATGCGCCACCCGCCGGCGGACCGGCCCGTAGTAGCTGAGAAGTCCCTGCTGCCTGGAGGTGGGGGCGAAGCCAAGGGGCCGGCTCATCGGCAATGTTCATTTCACTCAACCGGGGCCACACGGTCCTGGGAGGAAGCGAGGAGGACATGACGACGTCACACGTCAAGCCGTTCGACATTCCCAAGGAGTTGGTGTGGGAGGCGTACAGGCGAGTGGCGGCCAACGAAGGTGCCCCGGGAGTGGACGGGCAGACCATCGACGAGTTCGAAGCCGATCTGAAGGGAAACCTCTACAAGATCTGGAATCGGATGAGCTCGGGGTCCTACCTCCCACCCCCGGTCAGGGCGGTGCAGATCCCCAAACCCCACGGTGGTGGGGTCCGTGTACTCGGTGTGCCGACGGTCGCAGACCGGGTGGCCCAGACGGTGGTGGCCATGTACCTGGAGGAACGGGTGGAACCTCGGTTCCACCCCGACTCCTATGGCTATCGACCCCGGAGGTCCGCCCTCGATGCGGTCGAGGTGTGCCGACAGCGGTGCTGGAAGAAGGACTGGGTCATCGACCTCGATGTCGCCAAGTTCTTCGACACGGTGCCGTGGGACCTCATGATCAAGGCGGTGGAAGCGGTCACCGACACCCCCTGGGTCCTGCTCTACGTGAGGCGGTGGCTTGCCGCCCCGCTCATGAGTACTGAGGGGACCCTCGTTGAGCGGGACAAGGGAACTCCGCAGGGATCGGCGGTCTCGCCGGTCCTGGCGAACCTGTTCATGCACTTTGCGTTCGACAACTGGCTGGCCAAGAGGTACCCGGCCTGCTCGTTCGAGCGCTATGCCGACGACGCTGTCGTGCACTGTGCGACCAGGAGGCAGGCCGAAGCCGTGCTTGCCGCAATCGCCGAGCGGATGCAAGAGGTGGGCCTCAGGCTCCACCCGGACAAAACGCGGATCGTCTATTGCAAAGACGGCACGCGCCGGGGAGATCACGAGCACACCTCGTTCACCTTCCTCGGGTTCACCTTCCGGGCCAGGACGGCCCGGGGGGGCAGGGACAAGGGCTTGTTCGTCTCGTTCCTGCCAGCGATGAGCAACGAGGCGCTCAAGGCCAAGGGAGCCGAACTCCGTCGCCATGCGGATCCACCGGCGCACCACCATGACCCTCGACGACCTGGCCGACTGGCTCAACCCCATCGTGAGGGGGTGGATGAATTACTACGGCCGGTTCCACCGGACGGGCATGATTCCCCTCCTCCAGCGTGTCAGCGCCTACCTGAGGCGTTGGGCTGGGAAAAAGTACCGGCGGCTGCGGACCCATGCAGCTTTCAGACGGTGGTGGACCGGACTGATCGATCGACAGCCCGGCCTGTTCGCCCAATGGAAGTGGGTTCGCGCCTATTGACCGAATGACGGATGAGAAGAGCCCGGTGACGGGAGACTGTCACGCCGGGATCTGTGGGAGCCGGGGGGTGAAATTCCCCCCGGCTACCCGACCCTTCGACCATTTGGCTATGGCGTTTGTCGCAGACTGCGCTCTTGGCGACATGACGGATCCGACCGTGGCACGCTGACATCGTGAAGGTGTTGATCATCGGCGCGGGAATGGCAGGTCTGACGCTGGCTGGACGGCTCTGCCAGCAAGGACGAGCTCCGGTCATCGTCGAAAGGGCTGAGTCCATCGACGGTGGCTACGCCCTCGGGCTCTATCCAGTGGGTAGTTGCGTTCTCCATGGTCTTGGCACCTACGAGCAGCTGGTCGAGCAGGCCCTTCCGCTTGAGCGCTATGAGTTGGCAAGCGGTTCGGGCCAAGTGCTCCAGTCGTTCGATTTATCTGTCCTCACCGGTGAGATCGGGCCCCTGCTCATGATCGGCCGTACCGACTTGGTTCGGCTGCTCGAGTCCAGTTGCGCCGATGCTGACATACGTCGTGGGGTCACCGTCACCTCCATTGTCCAAGACGACGCCCTCGCTGAGGTCAGCTTCGATGATGGGAATACCGAGCAATTCGACGTCGTGGTCGCCTGCGACGGCGTCGAGTCATCGACCCGCCAGCTGGTCTTCGGGCCGGCGCAAGGCTACGACTCGGGCTGGGTTCTTTGGACCTGGTGGGCCGATGCCGCAAGGTTCGAACCCTCCGTGGCTCGGGAATGGTGGGGGGCTGGCTGCATATTCGGGGCGTATCCGGCACCCGGCCAGGTGATGTGCGCGGCGGGTGGCCCGAGAGACGCCCTCTCGGGAGATGACGTGCGATCGGTGGTGGCGGATCATCTGGCCGATCTGATCGACCACGTCCCAGTCCTAAACGCCGCCATTGGCGACTTGGGCGACGCCTACCTCTGGGCCATGCGTGACGTCCGCGCCCATCGATGGGTGGACCGACGAGTCGTGCTCTGTGGAGACGCTGCCATCGGGTTCATGCCGACCGCAGGGGTTGGTGCCTCCAACGCCATGCGGGCTGCAGCAGGGCTTGCCGACGAGCTGTCACGTGCCAACGGAGCATCGGTCCCCTTGGCCCTCGAGTTGTACGAAAAACGGTGCCGACGCGTCATTGAACGAAGTCAGACTGCCTCACGACGCTTGGCTCGCGTGGGGTTTGTAGGGCCAGCACGCCTCGCATGGGCACGCGACCAGCTGGTTAGTCGCTTTCCTGCAAAACGAGCTCTTAGCGAGATCGTCGACAGCGCCCATCAGCCGTTTTGATCAATCGAGTTCACACGTTGGGGTGGTTGGGGTGAACAATCATGAGACTGTCCCCAAATGTTCGGAGACGCATTTTCCGCCTGATCCACTCGTGCCGTACGGTGGCAGGCAGACCAGGAGGGTCGGCGTCGGGGAGCCCCGATTACGCGGTCCCCGCCTCTAGGGAACTATGCGATGACCGCAGTCGCCGCCGTCGTCCAATACAGGGTGCGGTGCCCGAGGACTGACCCTAGCCCGACGAAATCGGGCACTCCCCACCTGGCGACATCGACGGTAGGAATGTGCGATTCTTCAGATCATCATGACGCCAGAGCAGTTCCTCAATCGTTGCAAGCTTGTTTGTCACGTGGGTCCTGCTGGCGTCTGGGAGCAGATCGCCAGTCACGGGTTCCGGACGGCCGAGCAGTTGATCTTGGAGGCCGATCTCCCAGACGAGGAACGCCAACGTCTGCTGTCAACGCCTCGTTGAGAGTCAGTTCGCTTGCGTGTCCGCGGTGATGAGGTGATCCTCAGAGATCAAGGACCGCTCTTCGCCCGCAAGGACCTGAACTCCATCTTGGACAGCGGAATCGATGTCAGCGATTGGATCCACCTATTGAATCAACGGGCCTACTTCTTCACGGACCAAACGTCCATGCAGAAACTCATGGACAAATACGTCCAGAGAGACGGGGCCCAGGACGTGATTTGGCTCTCGCTACTAAAGGTCCTGCAGGCAGAAGGAATATGTCTTGAACTGGCGAGCCAGAACACGGGGGCAATCGCGCGCCGAAGCGGCGGCCCGAGTCCTCGAAGAGGTCGGGGAAGAGTCGCTCCCGCTCGCGGTGCAAGAAGGCGTAGATCGAATGCGCCTTCGAGCGTCTCGTCGCAGAACCTGGTCACGTCGTCGAATAGGTCGCCTTGCTGTCGCCTTGCTTGTTCGCCAAACCGACCGCCATGCGGTCCCTCCGGGCCGAGAACTACAACGCTGTAGTTCTCCCAGATCCAAACCCAGAACGCGAATCGAGTGCCCGGCGCTGGGCGTGCTCAGTTACGCGAAAGACACGAATCACCTAGAGCGATCTTGGTCGGGTCTGCCCGCTACTCGGTCTCTCGCCAAGAGTGCATCGAGTTTCAGGTGTGCCAATGGTTGAGAGCGGGTGAGTCTGCAATAGTTAAACGGAAAAACCGGTGAATCCCTCCAAAAAAGGGACTGGATCAAGGATTCGGAGGGTCGGTTGATGTGAAGACCTCGCGAAGCATTTTCACCTGTTTGGCTTTGATGGGTGCAAGCGCACTCAGCGTGGCGGCGGTTGTCGCCACAGTCGCCCCGACTCCGGTGGCGGCCACGACGAAGCACCCGTCTCAGCACCACCCGAAGCCCAAGCCCAAGCACAAAGCCAAATCATCGATAGCTGCAGGCGCTGCGGGCACGGCCGATCGTCTCACTTTCTCCGGAACCCTAAGCGGTACAGCCAATCTAAAGAGTTCCGAAGTTAACTGCCATTTTCCCCCGACCGACATATCGATCAACATGCCTGTGAACGGGAAGTACTACACGGTCGACATCGATTACTCGCTCGCGACTCCAGGGACGACGACGAACCTCCAAACTGGGGGCTCAAACACCTCGGGGGATGCCGTGTTGATCTCGGGCCAGACCGGTCAAACCGAGTGGTCGAGCATTAGCCCCGGCACCAGCGGGACCATAACCGTGGATACGTCGAAAAGTGGATCAATCGACGCGACGCTCTCGGGTTATCCCAACCAGGGTGAACAGATCTCGGGAAGTTGGAAGTGCCCGACTTGAGCCTCGACCCCACCGACGGGGGCCCAGGCAATGGGGGAACGGGGCGATCCCGGTGGACCCTGTAGCTGGGTCCGGCGAAGGCGGGCACGTGCTCGATCGGGCGTCGCCCCGGCCAACTTCTCGGCGGACGCAGCCCGGCCACGCGGGCTTCCTCGGCTCACCGTTGTCGTTTGTGGTCGCGTGGGTGAAATGACCGGCGGCGAGGGGGGCTAGGGCATGCGCCAAACGGAGCCCTTCAGCCGGTATCGCTTGTGGTCGTCCACCCGACTTCGGACCTTCGTTACGTTGTTGCTGGTTGCGTTCGGGATGGTATCGGCTCTTGTCGCACTCCCGGCAGGTGCACAAGCACCGATAGTGCCTTCGGATTACCTCGCCAAGGGATCTGGCGGCACATTCGAATACACCGGCACTTACACCGGCAGCTACACCTTCAAGTACAGCTTCGCCATCACGGGTATCAGGCCTCTTGGAACATCAACTATACGTGGAAGGAGGTCACGACGTATCAGTGCAGTTTGAATCTCCAACAGTGCACCACCGCGACGACGGCCTCGGTGAATGGCACGAATGTCATCTCGGCCCCGCTGTTCTCGACTCCGAGCGGCTCGGTGAGTGATCCGGAGCGTTACGGGATCTATGGCACCGTGAATCCTCCCAGCCAGTCGTGTACGCTCACGTCGACCGGGACCACAGTCCACGCCATCACCGGTGTCGAGGACTCGAACGGTCAGCCCGTACCCGCGCTTTCGTGGAGTGCGCTCACCTCTTCCGATCCATCCCTTGGCGTCAACGTAACGGGGACTGGCTCGGTATGCGACGCTCTAAGCAGCAACGGACACGCGGCAGACCTGCCGATCCCGCAAGGAGGCGTGTCGACTGAGGGCTGCCCTATGGGCCAGTTGACTACAAGTTCCGGATCTGAATCCTCGTTCAAGAATGCGCTCTTAGGGAGCGAAACCGTTGGTTCAACAAACCTTCCGCTCAACCTTTCCTACGGAGGCACACTTGGCTGCACCCTCCCGAACGGGTCAGAAAGCGTCGCCGACCACGCCACGATCAGTTTGACTTCATCACCTTGCTCGACCCCTCCCGACCAAGGGACCGATGACGCGTGGCTGAACCCTGAGCCGCGTCCATCCGATCCGGTGCTTGAAATGTCTGAAGTGACGCAAAACACATGTCTCAGTTACGTCGCGCTTGGCGACTCGTACTCCTCTGGCGAGGGAAATCCTCCGTTCACGGGCGGGAAGTGCCATCGCTCCGCCCAGTCTTACCCTAAGTACTTTCTGGATTACTTTTCTATATGGCGCGGCGGGTTCTATTTCGAGGCGTGCTCGGGAGCTACCCTGAGCCAGGTCCTTGATCAAGCCGATATGGTGCCGGAGGCGGCCACAGACACGGTCAGGCTCGTGACGCTCACGATCGGCGGCAACGACCTGAATTTCTCCGACGTCATCGAGGAGTGTGTCTACGAGCACGTCGTGAGACGCTCCACGTGCACCGATCCTGATGGCTTCCCCCCCCACAAACTCGCAGATCTACAGATGGGTAAACACTGGCCTGAACACGCTAAGCAGGAATCTTCCTGGCGTCTTGCGTACCTTGTCCGATACCTTCCCGAACGCCGTCATCCTCCTACTCGGCTACCCTCACATCTTCCCGAACACATATGCTTCCCCCGGCGTGCCGGCCGCGTCGATGAACGACTGCGCGCACCTTGTTGTCCACGGCCAACCGAGTACAGTCACAGCCTTTGCGGCACAGGATGTCCACTGGCTCAATTATGAAGAGGGCGAGCTGAACGCCGTACTGGGGGGCCATCATTAGCAAAGCAAAAATCCCTCGTGTGGGGTTCCTTCAGCCCTCCGACTATTCACCCAGCTTCATCGGTCACGACGCGTGCTCCACGAGTTCATGGTTCACCCCCATCTTCATTGGCGGCAACGAGGAGTACAGCCTGCATCCAAACGACCAGGGTCAGAAGGAGTTGGCCGAGATCCTTCGCGCTTATTTGAGTTTGGAATAGGTCGCTGTCGCCTGGAAGCTAGACCTTCAGGAGGTCCCCGACTGTCTTGTTCCATCTGGACATCGCCCACCCGGCCAACATTGTGGTAAACGCCTCCGCGATTTGAGCATGGAGGCAAATGGACAGTCTTCGGTTTCCTCTTTAAGCGGATCCGTCGCGTTAAGGATCATCGCCCGTATACGCATACGGCTGGCCTGTCTCCGCCACGTCCGGATCGACGCTGAGGAACTGATCAGTCGCCGGGTCGTAGTAGCGCCCTACCAGTGACCAGAAGCGGTCTGAGTCGGTCATCGCAGAATCGCCGTAGAGGACTTCACCGGCAAAAGTGTCCCACTTTGTCCGTTTCTGCGGGAGGACACCTCTAGCTCCAATGTGCCGTTTGAGGCGGGTTAGCCAGCAGCAAAGTCTGTCCGGGGATGTGCCCGGATTGAATGCTCCGGCTCGCCCCGACCATCCAGCGTCGGGGCCCCCAGCGGCCCGCATGACCATCCACCGCTGAGCCCCGTCGTGTCGCCAGGACCAGCGCGCCACCAGTGCGGCCAGGGCCCAAGGATCTCCGTTAGCCCCCAGGTTCAGGGTATCTCGTCACAGCCATTTGCCGTACTCAACTCGGGCTCACGCAGAGGGCACCCCTTCTCCAGAGATCGCCGGGTCAGGCCCCGACGGCGTCCCGCACCAGTGCGACGAAGCGGTCGGTCGATGCGGCCAGGTCGAAGCCGGCCGCCCGCTCCCGGCCTGCCGCGGCCAAAACGGCGCGCAGCCGCTCGTCGCGCAGCACCCGACCGACCGCCGCCGCGAAGGGCACGGGCGACTTGTCCGGCAGCACCAGCCCGGCGTCGGCCACCGTC
The DNA here is from genome assembly GCA_963807775.1 of uncultured Acidimicrobiaceae bacterium. Lineage (GTDB taxonomy): Bacteria > Actinomycetota > Acidimicrobiia > Acidimicrobiales > RAAP-2 > Bog-473. The sequence continues at coordinate 11,637 of CAWECY010000005.1, forward strand.
TCGGGTACCGCGGTGACCCCATAGGCGACGATGGGCACGCCGTGCCCCATGGCCTCGGCCAGCGGCACGCAGAACCCCTCGTGGTCCGACGCGGTCACGAAGACGTCGGCCGCCTGGAGGTAGGCCTCGAGCTTGGCGCCCGACACCGACCCGGGCAGAGACACGGCGTCACCCAGGCCCAGCTCCTCTATGAAGGCCCGCAGCGCCGGCTCGTAGGTCGTCCCGAGCGGTGACCCCACGAGATGCAGGCGCGCCGCCGGGTCGTCGGTGCGGCGCAGCACGTCGAGCATCTTCACCAGGTCGTGCGGGGCCTTGTGCGGCGAGATCTTCCCCACGTACAACAGGTCGCTCCCGCCCTCACGCGCCCGGCGCGCCGCCAGCAGCGCGGCGAGCGCCGGGTCGGGCTCCTCGCTCTTCACGTGCATGTCGATGAGCAGCGGCACGACGGCCGTGCCCTGGTACCCGAGCGCCAGCAGCTCGGACTCGTTGAACGCAGAGTCCGCCACCGCGAGGCGCGACTGCGGCGCCAACCGGGCCAGCTGCGTGCGCCCGAGCGACGCCTCGTAGGCCACGTCGGGCTCCCAGTCACGCAGCAGCGCCGCCGGCGTGATGTTGTGGTAATTCACGAGCTTCGGCTCCGAGCGCGCCGCCAAGATGTCGTAGACCGGGCTGCCGATCGACGCCTGATAGAGCAGCCACCGGTCGCGGCCCGCCCGGCCCAACTCGATCACCGGGCGACCCTCGTGCGCCACGTCGGGCGTGTGGCTTCCGTAGAAGATGTCGGAGTCGATACCGGCCTCGCGCAACCCGTCGCGCAGGTTGAGCGCACTCACCCCGATTGCGTCGCGGCTGGCGAGCGACGGTATGACCTGGTCGACCCGCACGGGCGTGCAGTGTACCGGCGGCCCTGGACGGCCCCGATTGCGCCGACCATGCCTCAATTCGCCCACGTCACGCCGGTAGCCTCGTTGCATCGTGTCGGTTCACCCTCCCGTCGCGCGTCCCGCCCCCCGTCGTCGGCGCGGCCCGGCCGGCGCGGCCGCCTTCGTCCTCACGCTCGTCCTCGCGGTGCCCACCGCCCTGGTCAGTCTCCCGTCGTTGGCGGCGGCCACCACCGGACCCGACCGGGCGTCGGTGCCGGCGCTGGTCCCGTCGGCCCAACCGCACACCTTGCCGTCCGATGCCACCAACGTGCGGATCGACATGACCGAGAACGACGGCCTCGATGTCATCGTCGCGTCGTCGTCCGGCGTGTCGGCACCCGGGGTCTCGAGCGCGTCGGCCGTCCGCTTCCAGCAGACCTCCGGGACGTGGGCGGTCGACACCGGTCCGGGCTGTGCCGGCCCTTGGACCCAGGTGGGGGCCGACCAGACCACGCCGACGGCGTCGCCGGTGAACGGCGGGCTCCTCACGCTCTGCGTCGCCAGCTATAGCCCGACGGTCCATGGGACGTTGACGGCGCTCTACAACTCGGACGGTCAGGCCAGGACCGTCAACACACTGCCGCTCGAGCAGTACGTGGCGGACACGGTGCCGGGAGAGTCTCCGTCGAGCTGGGGCAGCCTGGGCGGCGCGGGTCCCCAGGGTGAGGACTGGGGCTTCCAGGAGCTCGAAGCGCAAGCCGTGGCCGTGCGCTCCTACGTTCTCTCCGACCTGGGTGGGTATGGCGGCTACGCGGACACGTGCGATCTCACTTGCCAGACCTACCGCGGCACCGAGTACGAGACGCCGACCAGCGTGGCGGCGGCCAACGACACGGCAGGCCAGGTGATGGTCATGCCCAACGGCGCCATCGCCTCCACCGAGTATTCCGCGTCGACCGGCGGCTACACCTCGAGCGCCAATCAGGAGTCGCCGTTCACCGCGGTGCCCGACGACGGCGACGCAGTGTGCACGCCGCAGGCCTGTAACCCGAACCACAACTGGAGCACGTCGGTCAGCTACTCGGCCATTCAGTCGGCGTGGCCCCAGATCGGAACGTTCGAGGGCTTCGGCGGCGCCACCTTCGACCCCGGGCAGCCCTACGACTTCCCGCACGGACGGGTGGACACCCTCACCCTCGACGGCAGCAATGAGAGCATCACCATGCCCGGTACCGAGTTCTACACCGACCTCGGCATCAATTCCGACCTGTTCACCGTGACGTCGACCAACGGCAGCACGGTCGCCATCACGGGCCAGGGCTGGGGCCACGGCATCGGGATGGGCCAGTGGGGCGCGCTCGGATACGCCATCGGTCAGGACCACGGCGACGGGAACTGGACCTACGCCCAGATCGTCGACCACTACTACGGGCCCGCGACACTGACGACGCTGTCGGACCTGAGCTCGGTCGGTGGGTCAAGCGGTGTCGGGGGCTACTGGATCGACGCCGCCGACGGCGGCATCTTCAGCTTCGGCAACGCGCAGTTCTTCGGCTCCATGGGCGGCCAGCCTCTGAACAAGCCGATCGTGGGCATGGCCTCGACGAGCGACGCCGGCGGCTATTGGGAGGTGGCCTCCGACGGCGGCATCTTCAGCTTCGGCGACGCGCAATTCCACGGCAGCACGGGCAGCCTGGTGCTGAACAAGCCGGTGGTCGGCATGGCGGTGACGTCCGACGGGGGCGGGTACTGGCTGGTGGCCTCCGACGGCGGCATCTTCGCCTTCGGCGACGCCGGCTTCTACGGCAGCACGGGCAGCCTTGTGCTGAACAAGCCCGTCATCGGCATGGTGCCGACCCACGACGGCAAGGGCTACTGGCTGGTGGCCTCCGACGGCGGCATCTTCGCCTACGGCGACGCGTCGTTCGTCGGCTCGCTCGGTTCTGACCCACCGCCCACGCCGATTGTGGGCGTGGCACCCACCACCGACGGCGGCGGTTACTGGATGCTCCAGGCCAACGGCACCGCGCACGCCTTCGGCGACGCACCTTCGGTGGGCGTGGCCGCCGGGTCACCCCCGCTGTCGGGCATGCAAGGCCCCATGAGCGCCCTGATCCCCGACTTCAGTGGGCAGGGGTTCGACGCCATCGACGCCCACGGCCAGGCCTTCGCGTTCGGCGACGCCCCCTACTTCGGCGACATCACCACCGCGGTGCCCGGGTACTCAGGGCACGCGGTCGGCATCGCGGCCACCCCGAGCGGCTGAGGCCACGACCTCGGCGAGGCGGGGGAAGCGGCGCAGGCTGCCGAGCGGGCCTAGCCGGCCGGCGTCGACCCCGTGGTCGGCGGCGTTGAGCAGCCGCAGGTCCCCCCGGCTGTTGCCGTAGGCCCACAGGACCGGCTGCTCGCCGCCGCTGCTCGACAGCAGCCCGCGGGCGCGCAGGTGCACGACCAGGCCGGCGTACTTCTCCGCCCCCCGGCAGTTCTTGCCTTCGTAGCCGCCCGTCAGCAGGCCCCCGCCACCGACGGCGAGCCGGGTGGCCACCACGCCGTCGACGCCCAGCTCTTCGCCCGCCGGGCCGACGTAGCACTCGGGCGAGGCCGAGACGATGACGGTGTGGTGCCCCTGGCGCTGATGCCACCGCAGGCGCCTCCAGGTGTCGTCGCGCAGGTGCTTCTGCAGGTGCGAGCGGGCGAAGACGGCCGAGCGGCGGTCCACCTCCACGACGGGCATGCCGCCGAGGAGCCGGGCGAAGAGTCGCTCCTTCGCGTCGTCGGCCGCCGGGCCGCCCGTGATGGCGGCTCGCAGCAGCGCCAGGGAGAGCCGGACGACGGCGCGCAGCACCGGCAGCAGGCCGCGCAGGCTGACGAGGAACGGGAAGACGCTCCCGCCGTCGGTCAGCGTGCCGTCGAAGTCGAACGCGGCCACCGTCGGGCGGCCCGGCGCACCCCCGCCGCCGTCGAGGTGGTCAGGCGAGCGCAGCGCCACCGCGTCCCGCCCCTCCCGCGAACCGTTGCGCACCCTGGAGGGTCTCGCCGCTGCTGATCACGGCGCGCCCGCGGCGCGCCTCGTTGACCGCGGCCTCCTCCTCGGTCAGACCCCACTGCTCGAGCGCGCTCATGCGGTCCGAGCGCAGGCAGAACTGGGGCAGCGCGGCCAGCTGGTGGGCCAGCTCGACGGCGGCCGTCACGGCCCGGCCCGGCGGCACGACCCGGTTGGCCAACCCGATCTGCAGCGCCTCGGGCGCGGCGACCGCCCGCCCGGTCAGGATCAGGTCCATGGCGCGGCCGTGACCGACGATGCGGGGCAGGCGCACGGTGCCCAGGTCGCACAGCGGGACGCCGAAGCGGCGGCAGAACACCCCGAAGACGGCGTCCTCGGCCGCCACCCGCAGGTCGCACCACAGCGCCAGCTCGATCCCGCCGGCGACGGCATAGCCCTCGACGGCGGCGATGACCGGCTTGGACAGGGTGAGGCGGGTGGGGCCCATGGGCCCGCTGCCGTGGTCGGGGATGGGCCGGCGGTCGCCCTCGGCCACCGCCTTGAGGTCGGCGCCGGCACAGAAGGTGCCCCCGGCGCCGGTGAGGACGGCCACCGAGGCCGCTTCGTCGCAGTCGAAGGCCTCGAAGGCCTCCCGGAGCTGGTCGGCGCACACGCTGTCGACGGCGTTGCGACGCTCGGGGCGGTCGATGGTGACGACCGTCACCGGGCCGTCGTGCCCGATGTCCAGCGTGGCCGCCTTGTAGGGCGCGTACGTGCCCGTGGCAGTCTGGGCGGCCTCCGCGTCCACGCTGGCATTCTTCCACGGCCCCGGGGGTGGTCCGGACATGGCCGGCGGTCGAACTCCTGGTCGGGCTGCACTTTTGCGGCGGTCGGGCCCGGCCAGTCAAAACATGACCAAACCTGTCGACAATTGGGGGAACAACCGGTAAGGTCACGTCGCTCAGTACAGCGCGGTAACGAATTCCAGGAGGAATACATGGCAGTACGACTGGGAGACACAGCTCCCGATTTCACAGCGGACACCACCGAGGGCACCATCAACTTCCACGAATGGCTCGGTGACAGCTGGGGCATCCTGTTCTCGCACCCGAAGGACTTCACACCGGTCTGCACGACCGAGCTGGGCGCCTTCTCCAAGGCCAAGCCCGAGTTCGACAAGCGGAACACCAAGTTGATCGGCATCTCGGTCGACTCGGTCGAGTCCCACAAGGGCTGGGCCGGCGACATCGAGGAGACCCAGGGCTCGGCCCTGTCGTTCCCGCTGATCGGCGACGAGGACCGCAAGGTGGCGGATCTCTACGACATGATCCACCCCAACGCCAACGACACGTTGACCGTGCGCTCCGTCTTCATCATCGGCCCGGACAAGAAGGTCAAGCTCACGCTGACCTACCCGGCCTCGACGGGTCGCAACGTGGACGAGATCATCCGGGTTCTCGACTCGTTACAGCTCACGGCGGACTACTCGGTGGCCACGCCCGTGAACTGGACCGACGGCGAGGACGTCATCATCGTGCCGGCGCTCAGCGACGAGGACGCCAAGGGTCGCTTCCCCAAGGGGTGGAAGGCCCTCAAGCCCTACCTGCGGGTGACGCCTCAGCCCAACCGCTGAGCCTTAGGGCGGTCCCCTGGGCGGGGGCTCGAGATGCGCGCACGTGCCGGCCTGGGGGCCGGCACGTGCGCGTGCGGGGAAGGGTCAATCGGCGGGAGCGGCGGGAGCGGGGCCGATCGGTGGCTCCGCCAGACGTAGCTCGGCGTGACGCACGACCCCCAGGGCCGCGGCTGCCGGGCCCGGATCACCATGTGGAAACGGTAAACGGGTCCGTTAATGGTTTGCGGTGCCGTCGGGCGCCAGGTGGCAGTGCTCAGGTTTCGGGAGGGTCGTCTCGGCTGACCAGCCCGTCCCAAGACCAGCGTGGAATGACCAGACCCTCCGGCACGTCGTCCGCGGAGCGGTGGTACCGGGCCATGGTCGTGGTGGTGGCCCACTCGAAGTAGTCCTGCAGCGCCTGGCGCAACGCTGCGTCGCCGGCCAGCCCGGTGTCCTCCAACGCCAAGGCGAAGCAAGCGACGGCGCGGCGGTCCATCTCATCGTGGCGCCCGTTGCCGCTGTGGATCCGCACCACCGATCTCTCGTCGCCATAGCGCTCCGAGTAGGTCGAGGGACCTCCGAGCGCCTCGGCCCAGTAGGCGGCGAGGCGCTCGGTGTGGTCCGGCTGGTAGCCGTGACCGAAGGCGTGGCTGACCTCCTCGTCCGCCAGCACCCTCTTGTGCCAGGCGGCGGCCAGGCGTTGTACACCCTCGCCCCCGCCGGCGGCCTCGTAGACGGTCCGGCCCGCTCGGTCGACGCTCATGGTCTCCCGCCCGGTCGACCGGGCCGGCGGATCGGAGAGCTGACGCGGGCGGCTGCGAGCGAGGTCGTGTCTACCAACCCAACTCTCTCAACCGGGCGTCGCTGATGCCGAAATGGTGTCCGACTTCGTGGATGACGGTTTTGCGAACCTGCCGCTCCACGTCTTGCGTCGTCGCACACGCCTGACAGATCGTCTGCATGAAGATGGTGATCCGGTCGGGCATGGAGGCCGAGTACCCGGCCCGCTTGGTCAGGGGAACGCCCTGATAGAGACCGAACAGCCGCCCGGGTGGACTGGTGTCGTCGACCTGGACCACCACATTGTCCATGGCGGACCGGAGCTCCTCTGGAATGTCGTCGAGGGCCCTCTCGACAAGTTCATCGAACTCCTCGATCGACACCATGACCACGCCTTCATCATGCCAATGTTCCGGGCTCAGACACCCACACCGCGGATGTTGGTGCGGAAGGGACAGACCATGCGGTTCCGTCCGTTGCCCACGGATCGGCACACGACGAGGGGAACAGCGGCCCCGGGAAGGAAATGCCTCGGGCGGCGAGCCCGATTCTCGAAGCTGCGCCCTCCACCGCCGTGTGGCATAGGGTCGATCATGGTCCGCAGGTTGGCCGTGGTAGCAAAGCTCTGATGGATCGCCGCTCCTTCCTGCGCGGAGCGGCCACGGTGGGATCGACTGTCGTCGCCGGGGGCGTCGCAGCCGGGTGCTCGGGTGGCCAGCCGGAGCGGTCGGGCGCGCACGGCACGTCCGCCTCGACCTCGGCCCGGGGCCACCACGGTGGCCCGCCGGATTGGTCGACCTTGGCCGCCTCGCTGGCCGGCACGTTGCTGCGGCCCGGTGAGAGCGGCTACGTCGCGGCTGGACAGCTGTACAACGCTCTTTACACACCGCATCCGGCGGCCATCGCCCAGTGCGTGTCGGCCAGCGACGTGCAGCGGTGCCTCGCGTTCGCCCGAGCGCACGACGTAGAAGTGGCCGTGCGCTCGGGTGGCCACAGCTATGCGGCGTACTCGTCGGGCCCGGGCCTGGTCATCGACGTGTCGCGCCTGCAGGGCGTCTCCATGCCTTCGACGAGCGTCGGCTCGGCGGCCGGCCCCGGCGATGGGATCGTCACGGTGGGCGCTGGTACCGAGTTGATCGACGTGTACAGCGAATTGGCGGCGCAAGGGCTCCTTCTGCCCGGAGGGTCGTGCCCCACGGTAGGCATCGCCGGTCTGGCCCTGGGCGGGGGCATCGGCGTGTTCGGTCGGGCCTACGGAATGACGTGTGACCAGACGGCCACCGTCGACATCGTGACGGCCGACGGCGTGCTGCGCCGCTGCGGACCCGGGCAAGACGAGGATCTGTACTGGGCCTGCCGGGGGGGCGGCGGTGGGAATTTCGGCGTTGTGACCTCATTCGACTTCCGGGTGAATCCCATTCCCGAGGGGATCACCCTCTTCACGCTCGAGTGGCCCTGGGGGGCGGCCGCCAGCGTCCTCGACGCCTGGATCCGATGGATCCCTCCGGCGCCGCCAGAGCTCTGGGCCAACTGTCAGCTGTACAGCAGTGGGATGGCCGGCGGCGGGTTGGTCAAGGTCACCGGGGTGTTCGCCGGCACGGTCGCCGGGTGTTCCGCCGCGCTGGGCCCGTTGACGGCGGCTGTCGGGGAGGCGACGACGTACCAATTCGTCGGTCCCGAGGAGTACATGACGGCCACCATGATTGAGGCGGGATGCGAGGGGAAGCCGGTGGCCCAGTGCGCGACGCCCGTGCAGTCGCCGTTCAGGGCGAAGTCCTCCTACGTGGGGGGACCAATGCCCGAGCAGGCGATCACCACCCTCGTGACGGCCCTGTCGACCCTGCCCACGACCCTGCCCGGCGCCGGCGGTGGCATCGTGTTCGACGGCTACGGAGGGGTGATCAACCAGGTTGCTGCCAGCGACACCGCCTTCGTCCATCGTGACGCCGTGGCCTGCGCCCAGTACTCGATTACGTATCCGAAGCCGTCACCGGCTCCGAGTGCCACGTCGGCGGCATCGGCCTGGCTTGACGGCATCCAGAATGCGTTCGCGCCGGTGTCGCAGGGCTCCTATCAGAACTACATCGACCCCACGCTGGCCGACTGGCAGCGGGCCTACTACGGGGCGAACCTGATCCGACTGCGCGAGGTCAAACGGAAGTACGACCCTGACGACGTGTTCCACTTCGCGCAGTCGATCCCACCGACTTGAGGTCGCGGCATTCGGCGGCGTCGCCACGGTCGGCAAGCCGGAATCCAGTGCGAGGTCTGTCGTGGAGAGGCGCCGATCGCGTGTGACAATGCGGGCGTGTCGGTCGAGATCCGCCTGGCGACGGGAGGGGATGGTCAAGATGTTCGTCGCCTGGTCGTGGATGCCTTTGCCATGTACGTGGACCGGATCGGAAGACCTCCCGCGCCAATGGAGGCCGACTACGACGCGGCGATCGAGGCTGGCGATGTCTGGGTCGCCGACGATGGCGGGGATGTCGTCGGCGTCGTGGTGCTCGGGACCGAAGAAGACCACCTTTCGGTGGAGACCGTTGCCGTCGCCCGCAGTCGGCAGGGTGGTGGAATCGGCAGCCGGCTCCTCGCCTTCGCCGAGGACCGGGCCCGGCTGCGCGGATTGACGCACCTTCGGCTCTACACGAACGAGCGCATGGTGGAGAACCTCGAGTTCTACCCGATGCGGGGTTACATCGAGTCCCACCGTGCGAAGTCGGATGGCTTCGATCGAGTCTATTTCGTCAAGTGGCTGTAACCGCTTCACGCCCGGTTGAAGCGAAGCATCTGGAGCTGACCACCCAGACCCATCTGAGCCGCCGGATGTGAGCCCTCACTTGAGCCTCATCGCCCGGTCCAGTGCGGGGGCCGGTTCTCGGCAGCGGCCCGACCACCTTCGGCCGCGTCCTGGGTCCGCCCGGCGACGTGCCGCATCGTCTCGCCGAAGCGGATGGCTTCGAGCGTCGGCATGTGCCGTGTCCGCATCGCCATCTCCTTCATGGCTCGCTGCGCCAGTGGCGCTCCGCCGAGCAGGCGTTGCGCCAACGCATTGGCCTCGTCGAGCAGCGTCTCATGGGGGACGACCCTCCAGACGAGACCCATGGCGCGGGCCCGCTCGGCATCGATGCGCTCCCCGGTGAGCAACAGCTCCATCGCATCGGCCCAGTTGATGCGCTGCGGCAGGCGGATGGAGGCCACGATGGCGGGGACGCCGAGGCGCACCTCGGGAAGTCCGAACTCGGCCCGGTCACTGGCCAGTACGAAGTCGCACCAGGTGGCGAGCGTGAGCCCGTAGCCCAGGCAGTAGCCGTTCACCGCAGCAATGACGGGCTTGAAGATCTCCCATCCGCTCTCGAAGGAATTCAGCGTCGGCTTCTCCCAGAACGAGCCGGCGAACTCTCCGGCGGACCCGGCTCCCTGGCGCAGGTCCGCGCCGGCGCAGAACGCCCGTCCCGAACCGGTGACGATCGCCACCCAGGCGTCCTCGTCGTCACGAAAGCGCGAGAACGCGTCGTTGAGGTCACGCCGCAGGTCCGCGTTGATGGCGTTGAGGACCTCGGGCCGGTTGTAGGTGATGGTGGCCACGTGGCCATCGAGTCGGAACGTGGCGGCATCACCCACAGAGACCAGTCTGCCCGTTCGGCAACACGGTCCGCTGGGGTGCCGACGGTCGAAGGTCCGGAGGTCGACCTGCCCCCGTCCGGCGGGGGGTTGACCGAGCCTGCTCGAATTACTCGGAACCCACCAACTCGTCGCGTAGTTCCCGCTTGAGCACCTTGCCTTGCGGGTTGCGCGGGAGCGGTTCGGAGCGGAACCAGATGTGGGTGGGCACCATGAAGCCAGCGAGGCGCGCCTTGACGTGCAGGGCGAGCTCGTCCGCGGTGACCTTGGCCCCGGGGCGGAGCACCACGACGGCGCCGACCTCCTCACCCAGCGTGGGCTCGGGCACGCCGATGACAGCGACGTCGGCCACGGCCGGATGTTCGAAGAGGGCGGCCTCGACCTGGACCGAATACACGTTCTCGCCGCCCCGGATGATCATGTCCTTGGCCCGGTCCACGATGTAGATGAAGTCCTCGTCGTCGAGTTCGGCCACGTCGCCCGTGTGGAGCCAGCCGCGGCTGAACGTCTTTGCCGTCTCCTCGGGCCGGTTCCAGTAGCCCCGCACCACGTTGGGGCCCTTGATCCACAGCTCGCCCCGCACCCCGGGTCCGCGGGGGACGCTGTCGTCGGGCTCCTCCTTGGCATAGTCCTCGGGCAGGACGGCCACGTCGCACACCGGCACCGGCGGGCCGGCGCTGTCCGGCTTGGCCACGTAGTCGGCGCCCGAATTCATGGAGGTGACCGACGACGTCTCGGTGAGCCCGTAGCCGTTGGACGGCTGGCCGACGGGCCAGGCCTCGCGAATGCGCCGGACCAGGTCGGGCGGGGCCGGCGCGCCGCCGTAGGACACGCCTCGGATGGAGGAGGTGTCGAACTTCTTGAAGTTGGGGGAGTCGAGCACCTGCATGACCATGGCCGGCACGCCGCCAAAGGTGGCGATCCGCTCGCGCTCGATCAGCTCGAGCGCCCGCTCGGGATCCCAGTGGTGCATCATCACGAGCTTCCCGCCGGCGGCGATGTTGGAGACCATGACCGAATGACAGCCGGTGGCGTGGAAGAGCGGCACCGAGAGCAAGAACGCGGGCTGGGACCGTTCTGCCGGGCCAGTCTCCTCGAACGGGGAGCTGCCGAAGCGCATGCCGCCCCTGGTGTTGAGGAAGAAGAGGCTCATGAGGTTGGTGCACATGTTGCGATGCGTGCCCACGGCACCCTTGGGCCGTCCGGTGGTGCCCGACGTGTAGAAGATGGTGGCGTCGTCCTCCGGATCAAGAGTGAGGTCGGGCGGCGAGGCGGCCTCATCCACGTCCCCCACGGCAAGCGGGAAGGGCCACTCGGGCACGGGCGCCGCACCACCGGGGGGTTCGTAGACGGCCAGCGGCGCCTTGACGGACGTGCGGTGCTCGTCGGCGACGATGAGCGCCTTGAGCGTGTCGAGGCCGCCCAGGAAGGGGCGAACAATCTCCGCCCGCTGGGTGTCGACGAAGGCCACCTTGGAGCCGGAGTCCTCGAGGCCATAGCGCAGCTCCTCGCCGCTCCACCAGGCGTTGAGGGGTACGACGATGGCGCCGGCCAGGGTGGCGGCCCAGAAGGCCATGACCCACTCGGGCAGGTTGCGCATGACGATGGCCACCCGGTCGCCCTGCTCGACGCCGAAGGTGGTGCGCAACCGGTGGGCCAGCGTGCAGGCGATGCGGTAGTGCTCGGCGAACGTGGTGCGCTCGTCCTCGTAGACGAGGAAGACGGCGTCGCCGTGGGCCAGCGACATGTCGATGACGGCGCGCAGGTTGGGCGGCGCGTTCTTCCAGGTGCGCGTCGGTATGCCACGGATGTCGCGCTCCTCCATCTCGAAGATCTGGCCGGGGGCGGCGAGCGCGGCGTTGGCCTCGGCGATCGACATGGAAGGCGAGTCGCTGGGCGTCACGGTGTCTCCTCTTCTTTTTCGGTGGCTGTCGCCGTTTTCTCCTGCTCGGCGCCGGTCATGGCGGGGGTGCGGTCGAACACGGCGCCGCGGTAGTAGGCCAGCTCGGCCACGCTCTCGCGGATGTCCTGCAGGGCGCGGTGGCCTCCCTTCTTGGTGGGAGCGGCCTTGTAGACCTCGGGGCGCCAGCGCCGGCAGAGCTCCTTGACGGTGGAGACGTCGACCGAGCGGTAGTGCAGGTAGTCCTCGATGTCGGGCAGCAGCTGGGCCAGGAAGCGCCGGTCGGTCCCGATGGAGTTGCCGGCCAGGGGCACGGTGTGGGGCTCGGGGATGTGCCGCTTGAAGAAGGCCAGGGTCTGCGCCCCGGCTTCGGCCAGCGAGAGGCTGGAGGCCTCGATGTCGGCCAGCAGGCCCGAGCGGGTGTGCATGGCCCGGACGACGTCGTCCATGTCGGCCAGCTGCTCGGGGGTGGCGGTCACGACCAGGTCGGGGCCCTCCTCGACGAGGGCCAGGTCGTCGTCGGTGATGAGCGAGGCGATCTCGACGATGGTGTGGCGCGCCGGATCGAGCCCCGTCATCTCGAGATCGATCCAGGCCAGCATGGCGAGCGCATGCTACCGGTCGTTCTCCGGGGGAGGCCGGGGCCAGGGCCTTGTAATGTCCGGCGATGCTGCGTGTCCCCCTGCACCAGCTCGACGACGAGCTGCCCGTGCCCGGCTACGCCCGTTCGGGGGACGCCGGGGCCGACCTCATCGCCCGGGCCGACGCCGTCGTGGCCCGACGGGGTGGGCGAGCGCTGGTGCCCACCGGAGTGTCGGTCGCCATCCCGCCCGGGTACGCCGGCCTGGTCCTGCCCCGGAGCGGGCTGGCCTTGCGCCACGGGATCACCTGCCTGAACTCGCCGGGGCTCATCGACTCGGGCTACCGGGGCGAGGTCCAGGTGGTGCTGGTCAACCACGACCCCGAGGACGACTACGCCATCTCCCGGGGCGACCGCATCGCCCAGCTGGTCGTCGTGCGGGTGGAGGAGGCGGCCTTCGAGGTGGTCCCGGCGGACGGCCTGGGGGAGGCGGAACGGGGGGCCGGCGGGTTCGGGCATTCGGGCGCGTGACGGCTCCGGCCGGAGAGGATAAGAAGGGATGGTCATGCGGTCACTGATAGGCATGGATGCGGCGTTCCTGTCGCTCGAGACGCCGACGACGCCCATGCACGTGGGCGTCGTCCTCCTGCTCGACCCGGCCGAGGGCAAGCGCTCGCTGTTCTCTCCCTCGACTCGCTACGCGCAGATCCGCCGGGTCATCGGACAGCGCATCCACCTGGTCGCCCCGTTGCGCCAGCGGGCCGTACGGGTGCCGTTCGGCCTGCACCACCCGGTGTGGGTGGACGACCCGGACTTCGAGCTGGACGACCACCTGACCCGGGCCAGCCTGCCCTCCCCGGGCGGACCGGCCGAGCTCGACGCCTACGTGGCCTCGGCCATGAGCCGCCAGCTCGACCCCGACCGTCCCCTGTGGGAGATGCACGTGGTCGAGGGGGTCGTGGGCGGGCGCACGGCGCTGATCGCCAAGGTGCATCACGCCATCCTCGACGGGGTGAGCGGCGCCTCGGTGCTGGCGGCGTTCATGGACCTGACCCCGCGGGCGCGGGTGGTGCCCCTCCCACCGGAGTGGCACCCGGCCCCGCTGCCGTCGAACGCGCAGATGTTGCGCCACGCCGCGTCGTCGCTGGCGCGCCAGCCCGGGTCGACGCTGCGGACGCTGCAGGAGGGGATCGACGCCGTGGCCGACCTGGGCATGCACAACCGCGAGCTGGCGGGGCGGGGCGAGCACGCCCCGCCCGGGTTCTTCGGGGCGCCCAAGACGTCGTTCAACGGGGCGGTGTCCAACCGGAAGCGCTTCGCCTCGTTGTCGGTGCCGCTCGAGGACGTGAAGATGGTGGGGCGGAGCTTCGAGGCCACGGTGAACGACGTGGTCCTGGCTTGCGTGTCGGGCGGGCTGCGGCGCCTGCTCGAGGCCCGCGACCAGGAGGTCACCCAGCCGCTCGTGGCCATGGTTCCGGTCTCGACGCGGCCCGAAGGCGAGGGCGAGGACCTGGGCAACCAGATTTCGGGGATGCTGGTCTCGTTGGCCAGCGACATCGACGACCCGGTGCTGCGGCTCGACGCCATCAGCGAGTCGACCCGGGTGGCCAAGGAGCAGGAGAAGCTGCACGGCGGCCGTTTCGTGGGCGACCTGGCCCAGATCGCCGTGCCGGCGCTGGCGACCCGGGCGGCCCGGGCGGTGGCGGGGACGCGGCTGTTCGACAAGGTGCGCCCGCCGTTCAACGTGACGATATCGAGCGTCCGGGGACCGGACTTCTCGCTGTTCTGCGCCGGGAGCCGGGTGGCCGACCTGTACCCGGTGGGGCCGATGGCCGAGGGGATCGGCATCAACGTGACGGTCTTCTCGTATTTGGACCGGGTCTGTTTCGGATTGTTCGCCTGCCGCCGACTCCTACCCGAACTGTCCGACCTGGCCGTCTACATCGACGACGCACTGGGGGAGCTGGTGGCGTGTGCGCTGGACGCCCAGGGGGCGACCGCCTGATCCGACCACCCTCCTGAGGCGGGCGGACACGCCGGTGGCTGGGCCGGTGTGCGCCGCCGCACCTCGTGGGCGACCCCGCCGCCGCCGGGCCTTACGACGCGGAGCTGGGGGCGGATCCCGAGCTGGGTGCCGAGCCCGAAGGTGGAGTGCCGCCGCCCGACGGGGCTTCGCCCGGAGCCGGGCGGCCACTCGAGCTGCTGCCCATGTCCGGGCAGTTCTTGGTGGAGCCGGTGCCGGGGCTCGTGCCGGAGTTCGAGGAACCGGAGGACGAGCTCGAAGAGCCGGAGGTGTCGGTGCCCGGACTCGTGTTGGTGCCCGTGCTCGAACCGGAATTACCCGAGCCCGAGTTGGAGGTCGTGGTCGACGTGGTGGCTGCGTCGGCGACCAGCGCGCCGCCGACCACCAGGCCGGAGGTCAACGCGCCGATGGCCAGCGCACGGCGAATAGGTCGTTGCATGGGTGGTGGCCCTTTCGTCTCGTACTGCACCCGCCGAACGGGCGGGCACCGGACACGATGAGCCGCGGAGCTTGGGACGCCCGCAGAATGCCGTGAGCGCCTGGATGGAGTTATCTTTCGGGCGTGTGACGTTTCACAGGAGCCGGCGGGGGGTGCGCCGCGTGCTTCGGGGCGGCGCGTTCGCTCGCGCCGCGCCTCAACGTTTCGTGGCGCGCCAGCAGTACGAGCGCATGGGGACGTCGATCGTGTCGGTTCCTGAGAACGCTTCGTGCTCGTCGAGAAACCGCATCATGGAGTCGAGATGGGCGCGGCGGGCGCGGTCGTCCATGACGATGACGGCGCTGTAGGTGGCGGCCAGCGCGACGAGATCGCTCTTCGACATGGGCCGCGTCCAGCGGAAGAGCCTGGTCTCCGGCTCCTGGAAAGGGCTGGGACCGCCCGCTTCGACGTCCACCATGTGGCGACGCCTGCGGCGGCGATCGACCTCGTCCTTCTCGTCGAGGTTCAGGTCGACTCCGCCCGCCCACAGCGAGCGCATCCAGTCGATGGAGCGGTCGGTCCCGGTCCACGCGAGGGAGAGGCGGCCGTGGGGCCGCAGGACGCGAGCCACTTCGGGCACCGCGCGGGTCTCGTCCACCCAGTGCCAGGCGGACTGGGCGATGACCACGTCGTAGGAGCTCGAAGGAGCGGGGATCTCCTCGCCGTGGCCCTGGATCGCCTCGACCTCGGGAGCCGAGGCCGCCAGCAGGGCCCGCATGCGGTCATCCGGCTCGATGGCGGTGACGTGCTCGATGCGCTCGACCAGCAGCCGGGTCAGGATGCCGGTGCCGGCCCCGATTTCGAGGACGTCGCTGGCAGCCTCGGGGAGGAGGAAGTCGAGTGCCTCCGGGGGCGGGCCCGAACGGAGGCGGTCGTAGTCGTCGGCGACCGATCCAAACGACTTGCTGAGGACGGCCGTGTTCTCATCTTGTTCCACGACTTGAATCTACCGATGCAGGACCAAGAGGTTGCTGGTGCCGCCTGGGGATCGATACAGCCTGGTCGGACCGGGGTTCCCCGGCCCTTCGCCGGCTGCGGGCGGTGCGATAGAGTGGCTATCCCAACGCGGAAGTGGCGCAGCGGTAGCGCATCACCTTGCCAAGGTGAGGGTCGCGGGTTCGAATCCCGTCTTCCGCTCCAACGTAGCAGGTCAGAGGTGGTTTTTCAACCCTCGAATCATTGGGGCGCCACCGCCGAATTTCACGAATCCCACCCGGGGCCGTTCCGATGACCGCTCTGTTCTGGGTCGTCGCTTATCCATGGTCAGGACGGCCTTGCCGACCACCTCTCCGGCCTCGAGCGCTTGATGCGCATCGGCCGCCTGTTCGAGCGGAAACGTCGCGCCGACCACGACGCGCAAATCGGAAGACTCGAAGAACGGTGCCGTCTGTTCGAGGATTTGCTCGCTGCCAGCGGGGACGAATGCCTTAAAGACAAGATTGTGATTGCGTCGAAGAGATCACCTCAAAGTGAGGATCTCCAATAACTGCTGGACGGTTAACAGGCCCAGAATCCCCGGCCTGTCTTTGAAGTACCCCACCGAGTCCTCGACACTGAAACCGTGAGACTCGTGCAGGCCACTGTGAATCATTCTGAGGTAGGCGGGAGAAGGCGCGTTGTGGTCCGTTCGGTCTTCTGACGAGGTAAAGCTCAGCATCGCGAAGCCGTCTCGGTTACCACAGTAGATGAGCTCGGAATAGAAGCCCGATGGGAGCATCCGAGCATGGCCAAAGCGTCGGGCTTCTTCCAGATCGAGTTTCAGTCCCTCAGTCCCCGACACGTGTGCATTCTCCTGAGCTACGACGTCCTCAAATTGCTGCCGGGCGATCAGGTAGGCCCTGGCGAGAGATGGCGGTTGTTTGCCTTCAAGAGTGATGAAGGCGGCCGCTGTGCCTCCCCACGGTCGCTCAGACCATCCTGCGAAGTAGAGAGACTGAGGCAATTCGAGTGAGACGTCATCGAGAGGTGGACTCGTATCTCGGGAGCCCTTATAGACGACGTCTGTTCCTGGTGGGCTGCCACCTTCGATGTACGCCATGAACCTGGCTCGATTTAGGTTCGAACCATAGCTTGCATACCAGACGTGATCTGGAAGCGATGTAGCTGGACTCTCCAACCTTGTGCCTCCATAGGTTGATTGTCTCATGAAGTCCCCAGCCCCTTTTGTAACGTTGATTCGTCTCGGTGTCCGAACGATCGGTGTGTCCACGAGGTTGGATCAACTCCAGGTTTTGGTTTTCTGCGCACCGCCTCAGCTCAGGTCATTTGGTCGCCGATCTCGTCGGCCCACACCGTCATCGTCTGCAGGATCGGCGCTCCATACGCTGTCACCATGGCAACGTCGAGCGCGTCGCGACCCCGCCCGATGACTATCCGGCCGGCACGGGGCTCGTTGTTGCGTGGGTCAAAGGTCCACCAGCGGTCCCCGAGGTACGCCTCGAACCAGGCGGCAAAGTCCATGGGGTCGTAGGGCGGGGAGATGCCGATGTCAGGCAGGTAACCGAAAACGTAGCGGGCCGGGACGTTGAGGCTCCGGCATAAGGTCAGCGCCAGATGGGCGAAATCTCGGCAAACGCCGGTGCGGTTCTCCCACACGTCGAGGGCCGAAGTCAGCGGATTGCTGCTTCCCGCTTGGAACTGGACGTTCTCGTGAACCCAGTTGCACAGGGCCGCGACCCGGGGCCATCCCGGTTCGGTGCCGCCGAAGAGGTCCCAGGCTCGCTGCTGAAGCACGTCGGACAGACAGAACCGGCTCGGCAGTAGGAAGGCCAGCGCCTCGTCGGGCAGCGCCTCAACAGGAACCTGGCGCGCCTCCTTGTCAGAGTCGTCAACGACTCCGGGGACCTCGACCTGCGCGTCGTAGCGCAGAAGCACCCGCCCCGGGGGGAGCGTGAGGCGATCGCAGACGTTGCCGTAGGCGTCGTGGTATGAGCTCCACGGCAGCAACGGCGACGTGCCCCAGGACTCGGAGACCAAGCGTTGCGCCGGGTCGGCGCGCGGCCTCACTTGCCAGACCGTTGGTGTGGGGCCGACCGAGTCGTAATGGAACTCACAGCCCACCCGAATCCGCATTCAGCCGGACCTCTCGACAAGAGGCAACACGTCCACCGAGACGTGCAGCTCGTTCTTCGTGCTCTCCGTGTAGATGACGCCTTTCAGCGGACACACGTCCCCGTAATCGCGGCCACAGGCCGTGGTGACATAGCGATCGGAGACGAACTGGTTGTTGGTCGGGTCGAGGTCGACCCAGCCGGCGTCGGGCACGAAAACAGACGCCCAGGCGTGGGACACGTCGGCCCCGATAAGGCGGGGTCGCCCCGGCGGGGGCCTCGTCTCGAGGTAGCCGCTCACATAGCGGGCGGCGAGCCCGACCGACCGCAGGGAGCCCACGGCCAGGTGGGCGAAGTCCTGGCAGACCCCCTTGCGACACTCGAGCAGCTCGCTGAGCGTGGTGCTCACGGAGGTTGCGCCCGGCTCGTAGGCGAAGTCGGCGTGGATGCGCGAGGTGAGTTCGGTGAGGGCCTCAGCGAGCGGCCGCCCGGCGGGGAACGACTCCGCAGCGTAGGCGGCGACGGCCGGCGATAGCACGACCTTGGGTGAGCCGAGGACGAAGCCTCGGGCGTCGAACACGTCGTCGGCGGGGTCGAGGCGAAGGCGGTCGCGTATCGTGTTCCACACCTGGTCGAGTTGCAACGGGAGCGGGCCGGGCCGGCTGACGTTTACCACGCTTTCGGCGGTGACAGATAACCGGGTATGAGGGTCAAGCAGGGCGAAATAGGCGGCGCGGTTCCCGTAGAAGTCGGTGCGCTCTCGATAGTCGTGCGGCTCAGGTTCGATGCGCACCTTGGAGGACAGACACACCTGGCCAGGCGCGTCGCGAGGAAGTACGTACAGCTCGCCGTAGCTCGACGACACCTCCGATTCGTATCGGTACTCCGTACGGTGCACAACGCGATAGGTCACGACGAGGCAAGCAATGATTGCAGCGGCAGGAGGTGAATGAAACAGTCCGCGTCGATGGCATCCGCGGTGCGGTAGAGCAACTCCAAGATGCGGGTGAGGAAGCCATCGAGCTCGGGGTGGGTGCCGTTCTCCCTACGTCCGGCGAGCAAGGCGGTATCGGCCAGGCGCAGAGCCGTCGAGGCCTCCAGTACCAACCGCTCGGGCTCGCTCAGGCTGGATCGGCGGTCACGTCTCCGCATGAGTCGCACGTCGACGGCGAGCTGGTCGAGCTGGTAAGCGAGCGAGCGGGGGTTGTCGGCGTCGAGCACAAGGAGGTCAAGGAGCGTTGCGAGCTGGGCACGCGACCTGTATCGGCGGCGGTAGGTGATGATGCTCTCGGCCGCGATGAGCACCGACTCGAGGAGCAGGCTGTCGGTGGGAGTGCTGCGATCGACGGTGACGGTTGCCTGCAGGAGGGAGGCGAGCTGTTGCCCCCGCTCGATACGCCGGCCCGCGTCCATGAAGCGCCAACCTGGGTCACGCACCATGCTCTCCCCGGCGAGGCCCGATAGAGCGAGCAGGCTCTGCATGATCCGACCCAGGGTGTGTTGCACGACCATCGGGTGCTGGGGGTCGGACATGCGGAGGTCTCGGATCTCGCGGTCGAGGGCGCCCACCACCATCCAGGTGTCGGTTGACAGCTGGTCGCGCACAGCGTGGGCCGAAACAATCAGGTGGCGCAGGGCGTGGGCCAGCGTGCCGGGACGATTCTCGTCGACCACCAGGCTGAATAGCTCGGCACCGGGATCGACGAGCCGGTCGCTTCCTCCTTCCTCTACAAAGCCCGGGTATGTCGAGCTAACCCGGGTGAGGGCGATGAGCAGCACGTGTAGACATTCGGTGCCGGCGGGACGGGTGCCGCGCTGAAAATCGTTGCGCCGGTCGTGCACCGCCCGCACGAGACGGGCCATACTCTCCGCCCGCTCGGCGTAGCGTCCTAGCCAGAACAAATTCTCGGCGGCGCGCGACGACATCGACACGTCCGGATGGATGGTTGCAACCTGAGGGCTGGCCGCCAGCCTCAACGCGGAGACCTTCTCGGGTTCGGACGCCAGCACCCAGGTGTCCTTGCTGATGGCGCCGGTCTGATTGGAGATGCGGAAGCTATCCGGGGGCTCGGAGGTGTTCCCCCACGTGCTCCCCGAGCCCGCCACCCGGGTCAGGCCGCCGTGCATGACCGCGTAGGAGTCCCGCCGGGCAACTGCGAAGGCTCGCAGCACGGTCCGGCGGGCCTCGAGCCCGGTCGGGGTGAGCGTGGGCGCCGAGGCCAGCTCGATGGCCTCCTGACCGACCCACCCCGCCGGGTGCGCTTCGATCCGGCGCCGCAGCTCAGCCCGGGCATCGCTGCTGAGTTCCCAAGGGAACACCGACGTCGGCCCGACCCTCCGGGCGATCGGCTTGATCACCAAGCGGTCGAGGTGGGCGAGCACGTGGCGACGGCCGTCCTCATCGCCGCACCACCAGGTGGGCACCGATGGCAGCAGCAGCTGCTCGCCGAGGAGGTGCTCGGCCAACCGGGGGAGGTAGGGCAGAAGGCCCGGGTTCTCCAGCACCCCGCTGCCGAGTGTGTTGACGACCGATACGCCGCCGAGTCGGGCCGCCTCGACGAGGCCGGGCACCCCGAGCTTGGAGTCGGGAAGAAGCTCGAGCGGGTCGCAGAACCAGGCATCGGTCCGCCGCAGGATGACGTCGACGCGCTCGAGCCGGCCGAGGGAGCACAGCCACACCCGGCCGTCGCGCACCGTCAGGTCGGTGCCCTCTACCAGCGGATAGCCGAGGCGGGAAGCCAGGTAGGCGTGTTCGAAGGCGGTCTCGCTCCACGGGCCGGGACCGAGTAGCACGATCCGGGGATCGTCGACGTCGGGCGGGGCGACGTCCCGGAGGGAAGCCCCCAGCGTGCCGAAGAAGGGGTCTAGCCGGTGGACTTGGGAGTCGCGATACAGGCTCGGGAACAACCGGGACACGACGACCCTGTTCTCCAGGGCGTAGCCCGCGCCCGAGGGGGCCTGGGTGCGGTCGGTGAGCACCGCGCAGCGGCCCGAGCCGTCGCGGGCGAGGTCGACAGCAAAGGAGAACAGCTGCTGGCTGCCGGGCAGACGGATCTGGTCGCACTCGC
This sequence comes from uncultured Acidimicrobiaceae bacterium, assembly GCA_963807775.1. Classification (GTDB taxonomy): domain Bacteria; phylum Actinomycetota; class Acidimicrobiia; order Acidimicrobiales; family RAAP-2; genus Bog-473. Next base: position 32,595 of record CAWECY010000005.1, read on the forward strand.
GGAGGAAGCCCGAGTGGGCGAGGACCAGCTCGGCGGGCAGCACGCCGCGGCGAAGGAGCTGGCGGGGGCCGTAGAGGTCGGTGAGGACCAAGTTGAGCAGCTCGGCCCGCTGGATCACGCCGAGCTCGACGCCGGCCCACTCGGCCCTGGGGAGCAGCACCGGGAGCGGATCGAGGCCCCATGGGGCGGCGGCCGGGGCGGGAGCAGAGGCGGGATCGTCGCGGCCGTAAACGTTGTACGTGACCCCGTCGTCGACGAGCAGGCGGTGCGCCTCTGAGCGACGGTCGAGGAGCTCGGCGAGGCCCAGATCATCGATCACGCTCCCGGCGTGTGCCCAATGCTCGCGGATTCGCCCGTCGGCGGTGAGCATCTCGTCGTACGCACCCGGTGCCGGGCGGTAGGAGGCGAGGAGGTCGGACGGCGAACTGATCGTCATGTGGTAACCCGCACCCGACTGTGCCGTCAACTCTCCCCGGGTCCAGGGCGTTGCCGGAGAACCCGGGGTTCGGGTTGCTTCCGAACAAGGGGAGCGCGCCGCAGGTCCAGGGTAAGAGGGTATTCCACGTGTTGGGTGTTGACACCTGCGACGCCCGGGCCGGTACCGAGGAGCGCGCCGATATCGATGGGCCCCGGGGTGTGTCCTCCGGCGGAGAAGCGACTTGCCCGGCGGGCCTCGGCCTCGTTGGCGTTGACGGGAAAACGGTCGTAAGCCAGTCCCCCAGGGTGGCTTACATGGTAGGTACAGCCTCCGAGGGAACGGCCGCTCCAGCGGTCGAGGAGATCGAACACCAGCGGGGCGTGGACGCCGATGGTGGGGTGCAGGGCCGACGGCGGCTTCCAGGCCCGGTAACGGACACCGGCCACGTAGGTCCCGGCCGTCCTGGTGGCATGCAGCGGGATGGGCACGCCATTGCAAGTGGCTACGTGTCGATCGTCGGTGAGTCCCTCTACCATCACCTGGAGTCGCTCCACAGAGGAGTCGACGTAGCGGGCGGTGCCGGTGGAGGTCACCTCCTCGCCGAGCACCGACCACGGCTCGATGGCGGTTCGCAGTTCGAGGGCGACGCCGGCGACGTCGACGGCACCGATGCGTGGGAAGCGAAACTCGAGGAACGGCGCCAGCCAGGCGAGGTCGAAGGTGAACCCGTGGCGGTCGAGGTCAGCGACCACTTCGGCGATGTCGGCTGCCACGTAGAGCGGCAGAAGGAAGCGGTCGTGGAGCTGGGTGCCCCAGCGCACGAGCGGGCCGGCATAGGGCTCGGCCGAGAAACGAGCAACCAGCGCCCGCACCAGGAGCGCTTGGACGAGGGCCATTCGGGGGTGGGGAGGCATCTCGAAGCCACGCAGTTCGAGGAGCCCGAGCCGGCCCCGTTCCGAGTCCGGGTTGAACAGCTTGTCGATGCACAGTTCGGCCCGGTGGGTGCTGCCCGTGACGTCGACGAGGAGGTGACGGAATACGCGGTCGACGAGCCAGGGCGGTGGGGCGCCGCGTGTGGCCACCATCCCGCGCTCAAGCTCGGCGAAGGCGATCTCGAGCTCATAGAGGCTCTCGTGGCGGGCTTCATCGACGCGCGGGGCCTGACTGGTCGGGCCGATGAACCGGCCCGAGAAGAGGTAGGAGAGCGACGGATGGTGCTGCCAGTAGGTGATGATGCTTCGGAGCAGGTCGGGCCGGCGCAGGAGGGGGCTATCAGCGGGCGTCGGGCCGCCCAGGGTCAGGTGGTTGCCGCCGCCGGTGCCGGCGTGGGTGCCGTCGAGGTGGAACGTCTCGGTGCCGAGCCGGGTGGCACGGGCGTCGGCGTGGACCCCGGTCGTGATTTCGACCAGCTCCGGCCATGACGACGCCGGGTGGATGTTGACTTCGAGGACCCCGGGGTCGGGTGTGACCGCGAGCCTCACGAGCCTGGGGTCGATCGGCGGGAGGTAGCCCTCCAGAGCGATCGGCCGTCCCAGCTTGGCGGCGGCCCTCTCGACTGCCCCGAGGAGGTCGACGGTGTGCTCGAGGTGCTGTAGCGGGGGCAGGAACACGAAGAGGTTGTCCCCCCGGGCCTCGACGCATAGGGCGCTGCGCGGCACCTTCTCGGGCTCGGTCTCCTTGGCTTTAGGGCGCCGACGCGCCTCGGCCTCGTTGCGGCCCGGGAGCGGCCGCGGCTCGGCGAATGTCGAGGGCTCGGGGTCTGTTGGCGCCGGCCGCCAGGTGAGGGCCTCAAGGGGCAGGCGCAGTCCCATCGGCGATTCGCCAGGCATCAGTGCGAGGTGGCCTCGGCGCAGGGTCCAGCGGGTCGTCGCCCAGCCCGGCTGGTCGCTAGGCCCGGCGTCAGGCACGGGGTGAAGGGGGATCACCCAGCCGACCGGGTCGCCCCGGCCGTCCTGGTCGAGGGCGGCGAGGGCCGCGAGGCGGGCATCGCTGGTAGCGATCGATCCGCCGGTCGGGTCGATGTCGAAGCCCGGGGGCTCCCCGCCGGGCAACCGAGCCTCGACAAGGAGGCTGTGCAGCGGATCCTCGTAGCCCGGGATGCAGCACCCGTCGGGCAGGCCGAGGGAGGAAGCGATCGAATGGGCCAGCACGGCGGCGTCAGCGGTACTGGTGCGGTGAGACGCGTCAGGGACATCCGTGGCGTCCTTCGCACCTGAATCACTGAGCACAGCATTGGTGAGCACAGCCTCAGCGAGCAGAGAGCGGTCGCTCCACAGCGGCTCGCCGTCAGCCCGCCACAGCAGGGTGATCTGCCAGCGGGGCAGGGGCTCGCCGGGGTACCACTTACCCTGGCCATAATGGAGGAGACCGCCTGGCCCGAAGCGATCGAGTAGTCGCCGGGCGAGTTCCTCGCCCCGGGCACGCTTGTCGGCGCCGTCTGCCGCCGTGGTCCACTGCGCAGCCTCCATGTCGTCGGCCGCCACGAACGTGGGCTCTCCTCCGAAGGTGAGGCGAACTTCCCCGGCCGCCAGCGCCTTGTCGACCTCATCGCCGAGGGCGTCGATGTCCTTCCACTGCTCCTCGGAATAGGGCAGGGTGACGCGGGGCGGCGCTTCGAGCCGACGGAGCGTGTTGAAATACTCGAACGTGACGCCGCACGGATCGGTGGTCCCCGAGATCGGCGCCGCGGTCGACGGATGCGGCGTGCATACGAGGGGGAGATGGCCTTCCCCGGCCAGTAGACCGGAGGTGGGGTCGAGACCGATCCAGCCTGCCCCGGGGATATAGGTCTCTGCCCAGGCGTGGAGATCCGTGAAGTCACTGAGTGGGCCCGGCGGGCCTTCCAGGGGCACCTCGTCCGGGCGTAGCTGCACGAGGTAGCCAGACACGAACCGGGCGGCGAGCCCGACTCGCCGGAGGATGTGCACGAGCAGCCAGGCGCTATCCCGGCACGAGCCGAGCTTTTTCTCGAGCGTCTCGTCCGGGGTCTGTACGCCTGGTTCCACGCGGGTCGTATAGGCGACCGAGCGGAAGACCCGCTGGTTGAGTTCGACGAGGTAGTCAGCGATGGGCGGGCCGCGCGATGCGGACGAGGCCGGGTCGGTGGACCAGTCCCGCAGCCACTTTGCGAGCAAGGGACGGGGCTCCTCGTCCAAGAGGAGGTAGGGCGCCAGCTCGCCCGTCAGGGTGGCGTCATAGGTGAACGGGTAGCGCGCCGCCGACTCCTCGACGAAGAAGTCGAATGGGTTGACGATGGCGAGGTCGGCGACCAGATCGACCGTGACGGTGAGCTGGCGGGCCGGCTCGGGGAACACGAGACGCGCCAAGTGGTTGCCAAAGGGGTCCTGTTGCCAGTTGACAAAATGCTTCTTGGGCGTGACCGTCAGCGAGTAGGCCAGGACGGGAGTGCGACAATGAGGCGCTGGCCGGAGACGCACGACATGGGGTGATAGTCCCACTGACCGGTCGAAGCGGTACGACATGTGATGCGTGAGCCCGACCCGGGTGCTCATATCGGCAAGAGCACGGTCGAGGTCAGGGGCTCCATTTGGAAGTAGGTGGCGACGAGTTGGTCATGGAGCCCGCCCAAGCCCTGCTGCAGACGGATGGCGTAGTCGTGCAGCGCGGTGGCCGACGGTTCGTCGACACCCAATAAATCGAGCTCAGCGCGCTCGAGCAGCTGCTGTACCTTGGCGCAGCCCGCCATCGGGTCGATGTGCCGGCACAGCTCGAGCAGGGCGCGCGAGATCTCGATGAGGCAGCGCTCGACTGAGCGGGGGAACTGCGGGTCCCGGAGCAGAAAACGCATCGCGGCGGGACCCGACACCGTGGACCCGGCGGTGCGCCGGAACATCTGGTGGGCACCGAGCGAGCGCAATACTCCAATCCACGTCAGGTCGGCGTACGGGGTGGCTGCGTCGCGCTGGCCGACCAGGACGCCGGCCTGGACGTCGAGAATCCGGGTCGTCATGTCCGCCCGCTCGACGCCGCGGCCGATCACCAGGAAGGCGTAGGTGTCGTCGTGGCTCATGGTGCCTTCGAGCAACCCCGAAAGCAATTGGCACTGGCGGATCAACTGGGCCAGCCACCCCAGGCGAGTCCGACGGTCGAGGGCTTGGTGGCGCGTCGCCGCCGCCCACAAGTGGAGTTGGTTCAGCACCTCCCACCCCTCGCTGGGCAGGATTGCCTGAGTCACTCGCAGGTTGGCATGGGCCTGGGCGACGGAGGCGACGATCGACCCCCGGTAGTCGGCGCCGCCGGCGAGGAACCCGACCACGTGCTCCTCGCTCACCTCGAGACGGCGGTGGCGGAAGGCCTCGCCACTTCCGGTCACCCCCAACAATGGCGTCCAGCCGACGCCGGCAGCTTTCGGCAGGTCCAGAAAGAGTTCGGTGTGGACCTGCACCAATCGCGCCGTGGCCTCGGCCCGCTCGAGGTAGCGCCCGGCCCAGTACACCGACTCGGCGACCCGTGACAACAACATGGTGCTCTCCTGGCTCACGACTGTGACTGACACTGGGCAGGCCCACCAGTGGGTACGACGGTGGGGTCGATGACCCAGGTGTCCTTGCTGCCTCCGCCCTGGGAGCTGTTCACGACAAGCGAGCCTTCCTTCAGAGCGACCCGGGTGAGCCCGCCCTCGGTCACGTACGGCTGGTTGCTGGAGAGGATAAAGGGGCGCAGATCGACGTGCCGGGGGGCGATGCGCCCATCCTGGAGCGTCGGTACGGTGGAGAGTTGCACGATCGACTGTGCGACGTAGCTGCGGGGGTCGGCTTCGACCCGCCGCCGCACCTCGTCCTTCGTGACCGTTCGTCGCTGTCGAGCCAACGAAGACGCCATAACCGCCCGACCCATTGGCCGGCTTCACGACCATTTCGTCGAGATGGGCGAACACGTGGCTGCGTTCCTTGTCGTGGTGGCACAGCCAGGTCGGGATGTTCGGGATCATGGGCTCTTCGTCCAGGTAGTAGCGGATCAGCGCGGGTACATAGGCATAGACGATTTTGTCGTCGGCCACCCCCACCCCTGGCGCGTTGGCGAGGGCGACGTTCCCGGCCCGCCAGGCCTGCATGAGCCCGTGGACCCCGAGGGTGGAATCGGACCTGAACACCGCTGGGTCGAGGAACAGGTCATCGACCCGACGATAGACGACGTCTACGCGTACGAGACCGCCCACGGTTCGCAGATAGACGCAGTCGTCGCTGTCGACGACGAGATCCTTGCCCTCCACCAGGTGGGCGCCCATCTGCTGAGCCAGGAAGGCGTGCTCGAAGTAAGCCGAGTTGAAGATGCCCGGCGTCAATACGGCGATAACGGGTATCTCGCCCGGACGGGGCGACAACGAGGCAAGGAGACTCGCCAGCTTGTTGGGATAGCTGTCGACGGGCCGGATGTCGAGACCGGCGAACAAGTCAGCGAAGACCCGTTTGGTGACCTGGCGGTTTTCGAGCATGTAGGAGACCCCCGACGGCACGCGCAGATTGTCTTCGAGTACGTACATCGTCCCGTCCGCGTCACGCACGAGATCACTGCCGCAAACGTGGGCCCACACATCCTGGGGCGGTCGCACTCCCTGGCACTCGGTGCGGTAATTCACCGACGAAGCCAACAGCTCGGCCGGAAAGACACCGTCGGCCACGACCCTGGCGGCGCCGTAGAGGTCGCTGATGAACAGGTTGAGCGTGGTGAGCCGCTGGACAAGGCCCGCCGAGATGCGGTCCCACTCCTGGATCGCGATCACACGCGGAATGACATCGAAGGGCCAGGCCCGATCGATGCCGATGGATTCGGCGTAGACGGTGAAGGTGATGCCCATCGAGCGGATGGCTAGATCGGCCGCCTCCTGGCGTTCGACGAGCTCGTCGCCGAGCGCGAGGAGGTAACGCACCACCCCTTCGCAGGCCAGGCGCGGGTGACCGTTGATCAACAGCTCGTCCCAACATCCCGGGCTCCCGTAGCTCTCCCACATGGTCAGCTCTCTCTTCGGACCAGCCCGGGTAGCAGGCCGGGAATACTCACTCTCTCCGTACGACACTCTTGTGACTGGAGGATTTCAAGCACATGAAATGCTGATGAATCAACGGAGGTGGAGAAGTCCTTCACTTGACCAGAAGTCAGTAAAAAAGACCTGGTCATGAACCATAGGCGGAGAACTCCTGTTCAATGGTCTAAGGCTTGGTTCGAGGGTCGTCCGCTCACTGACATCCATTGAGCTCATGAGAGAGCGTCTATTGCTCACATCGGTGGCCTACCGCATGGTGACTCTCGATTCATCGGCCGAATGGGCGGAACCTGTCAAGCGATTTGAGACACCTTCTTACGACGCCTTCTGAAGTACCTCCTCTTCGGTGACGGGCTCGTTGATCCAGGCGATGGTCGGGAGCTTGGGTGGCTCAGGTTTGCGGTGGCGGAACCGGACGGGGTTGGCGGCGTAGGCGGCGTCGAGGGTCTCGGTCCGCTGGGAGCGAACCTCGGCTGCCGTGCCGTAGTGCACCGAGGCCGGCGTGTGGTATCCGATGCCCGAATGGCGGTGCTCGTGGTTGTAGTAGGCGAAGAACGCCTCGCAGAAGGCCCGGGCGTCTTGGATGCAGCCGAAGCGCTCGGGGAAGGCCGGGCAGTACTTGAGGGTCTTGAACTGCGCCTCACTGAACGGGTTGTCATTGCTCACGTGCGGTCGGCTATGCGAGCGCTTGATGCCCAAGAAGCTGAGCAGCTCTGCCACCGGGTTCGACGTCATGGAGCTGCCGCGATCGGCGTGGATTGTGAGCTGGTCCGGCGGCACCTGGTGGCGCGCTACGGCGTCGGCGATGAGCTCTTTGGCCAGCTCGCCTGACTCAGTGGGCGCCACACACCACGCCACGACGTAGCGACTGAAGATGTCGAGCACGACATAGAGGTCGTAGTACTCGCCGCGTTTGGGTCCCTTCAGCTTCGTGATGTCCCATGACCACACGACCAGCGGCCGATCGGCGACGAGCTCGGGTTTGACCTTGGCCGGGTGTGTCGCCTGGCGGCGGCGTTCGCGCACCTCGCCCTGGGACCGCAGGATCCGGTAGTAGCTCGATTCGGAGGCCAGGTAGACGCCCTCGTCGAGAAGGCTGAAGTAGACCTGGGCGGGCGAGCAGTCGGCGAAGCGCTCCGAGCGCAGCACCGCGAGCACGGCGTCGACCTCTTCGTCGGTCAGCTTGTTCGGCGGAGCCGGCCGGGGCTTGCGCTCGGTCGTGCGGCATGGTTTCAGCTTGCGGTAATGGCTGGCCCGGGGACGCCCGACAGCCGCACAGGCCGTCTTGGTGCCGAGCAGCGGCTCGACCAGCGCGAAGCACTCGTCGATCACCGCCTCGGCCCCTCTTCGGGCTGCTGGTCGGTCTCCGGAGTGCTCTGCGCCAGCAGCTGCGCCAAGAGCTCCGATGCTTTTCCCTGGGCCTCGAGGGCGACGCGGTGCCGGGCCAGCTGGTCTTCGAGCTTGGCGTTGCGCCGGCGCAGCACTTCGAGCTCGCGCTCGGCCGCCGAGCGCTTCTTGCGGTGCTTGGGAGCCAGTCCCGTCAGGGCACCGACGTCGCGGGCCCGCTGCCACTCGACGATGTGGCTCGAGTACAGGCCCTCTCGGCGCAACAGTGCGCCCTTACCCCCGTCCTCGGTGATTCGTTCGTACTCCTCCAAGATGGCCAGCTTGTAGTCGGCGCTGAACTGGCGCCGCTTGGGTCTGGCCGCCGGATTGTCCTCGGGCACGGTCCCATTCTGGGCGCGTGTCGTCACAGGTGCTGATGTCATGGTCATTTGGTCTACGTGTTCCTGACTCGCCCTGGTGGGATGGTGGGCTACTGCAGGTGTCTCACGTCAGCCTGACAGACAGGGGGGGCCAGCCCACACATTCCCAAAGTGTCAGTGCGTCGGGCCGCACCTGAGTGGGTGATGCGCGCACGGTTTCGCGCTGACCGTCCCAATTGCGAGCTCACTCCAGCGGGCGCAATCGTGAGGGAACCTGAGGGCTCGCAACGCCGCCACCAGGACAGTCCTCGGGAAGGGGCCCTACCCAAACACCGAGAAACACACCCTTTCGCAATGTAGAGGCCCGCGATCCAACCATGCAGCGAACGGATACCTGCGACATGTTCACCGTCGCCTGCGGCGAAGTCCACCTGATAACCGATACCGACGAGGTCGTCCTCAAAGCCGGCGACACCGCTGTCGTGCAGGGAGTCAACCACGGGTGGTCAAACAAGTCTGACAAACCCCCCATGATCATGGGCGTCATGGTGCGCGCCAATCCCTGGCCAGCAGACAAATACCCGGCTCCCGGCCTGTAGTCCGGACTGCGATCAGCGCCGACCCCGTGCCCACGGTGCCACACGCACCTCTGCCGGTTCTGCGCCGAGCTCGGCGGAGAAGCTGCTGAGCTGCGCAGGACCCAGGGCCGGGTCCGAGGCTAAGTGAGACAGGACGATCGGGGTTTGGTTGAGTCGCCTGCCTCTGGTGCCACCATCCCGTCTTCTTCCCGAGGACGCGGGGGTAAATCGTTCATCAAGTATTTTGGACCCAACAGCGCGCTGACCAGCCCGCTCGTTACGAGATAGGAGATGCCATGACGCCAGAGGATGCTGTTCGGGCATACTTCGACACCTACAGCGAGGGGCACCCGGAGCGGTTCGACGAGGTCGTGTCGCCGGATTACGTCGATTACGGCCACACGCCACCCGGTCATGGACCGCAGGGTGCCCGCGACGACTACGAGCACGCCGTCCAAGTTGCGGGCGGTGTCACGCAGTACGGCATCGACGCGTTGGTCGCCCGCGATGACACGGTGGCGGCGGCCTGGACCGGGCATCTGCCGAACGGGTCGGACTTCAGCGGCCTGAGCCTCTACCAGGTAGCCGACGGGCGGATTGCCGAGGCCCGTCACGCGACGATTACTCCGCCGAGCTGACCCGGTTCGGAGTCGGGACCGACGCTGGTGAAGGGTGTCATCGGCAATGCGTGCGTTCCGAGAGGTGGGACTTTTCGCGCAGAACTTGCGAAGCGGCCAATCAGTCATCGCTGTGTGGGTGGCAGCGCGGCACCCGAAGAATCGATTCCTGGGACCGCCGTGTGGTGCACGTACGAAAAGTCGTGTTTTGCGTACCACCAAAAACGCACACACCACTGACAAGGTCCCGATAGTAGAGCGCTCTACTACAGCGGCGGATTGGGTGGACGCACTGGAAACGGGGTGGACGGACCCGCACTTCAGGGAACCCAGCAGACCTAGACGGACGAAAATCACCACCTTGCCAAGGTGAGGGTCGCGGGTTCGAATCCCGTCTTCCGCTCTCTCTCTCTCTTCTCTCTCTCTCTCTCTCTCTCTCTCTCTCACGCCTCTGGCCTAGACCCCATTGGGTGGGCCGCGCTTACGAGAAGGCGGACCGGTTTCTTTTGAGTGTATGGGGCCTCGTACCTATCTCGCCTGACTGCAACCTCGGCAGTGGTTTGAGGCGGGGGACTTCGCAGCTATGAAGAGCGGGTCACGGCATCCGCCAGCTGGCTGACATAGCCCAGGATGCGATCGTCATAGATCTCAGGGTCTGCCTGGTCGAGACCGGCCGCGAGCAGCGCCGTCTCAGCGAAGAGCCGCCACCCGAGCGCGATCGTCATTATGAATGCAGCGAAGACACGGGCGTCTTCGTCTTCTATGGGGTTTCCGGCCTCTGCGGCATCGGTCCTCGCGAGATCGGCGACCACATCGAGTGTGGGGGAGTCCCGGAAGGCCGGCGATGCGCCCCTCCCCTCCAGGACGGCCCAGCCGATTAGTCGGGCCGTCGTCCCATCACCTAGGGCCATCAATCGTTCCAACGCCTCGTCGAGATGTCGGGCGTCGGCCAGGCGCTCCGCCGCCAGGTCTGCCGACGCGCCGTACACGACGTCGACGAGTTGATCCTTCGTGCCCAGGTAGTGATAGATCAACCCGAAATTCACGCCGGCGTCGTCAGCGATCTCGCGCAGTCCGATTGCCGGCCCACGCTCGGCAATCAGCCTCCGTGACGAGGCGAGGAGCGCCTCCATCACCTGCTGGCGTCCACGCGGCCTTGGTTTCTTCACCCGCCGATTGTACGCAGCGTCTCTCACGGACTTGCCGCATCCACGCAGAACACATAAGATTTTAGTCAAATGACTAAAACGCCGATACCTCCGCCCGTGAGGCCGTCACCGGTGATGACCGAGGCCACCGCGGCGTTGGAACGGTGGCTCGGTGGGCGAGTTTGCGGATCCAGCGATGCCACCACTGCAGGTGGTGGTCCCATCCGCCCCGACCGGTGTATCCGCGCTGCCGGGCCGGGATCTGGTCCCCGAGCCCGTGGCAGTTCGCAAAGCTGGCCGTGGTGAGCCGGGCTAACGCCGCTGGCAATCCGCTGGCGATCTCCAGTTGCGTGGGGACGGTGCACGCCAGGTGCCCGGTCATCCCGAGGTGGTGGTGGTGACCAGCGGCGCCGAGTCCTTCACGTCCTGTCTGCTGCTCACGCGTTAGGAGACGACCATGCTGCCGACCTCAGCCAGAGTCATGTCGGCCGACGACCACGTGATTGAACCGCCCCGCCTGTGGGTGGATCGTGTGCCGGCGTCGGCTCGCGATCGGTGTCCGCGCATCACCGACGTCGATGGCCGACAGGCTTGGCTCTACGAAGACGAGATCACGTATATACCCATGGGATCGTGCCGTCCACTCCCCGGGTTCGACGAAGCCGGGTATCCACCCGCCCCGGGTACGGCGAACTTCTCGGAGATCCGTCCGGGATGTTATGACCCGGTCGAGCGGCTAAAGGACATGGACATTGACGGAGTTTGGGGCCAACTCTGCTTTCCCAACTACGCGCGCTTTGCCGGGCATCGGTTCTTCCTCAATGTGAAAGATCGTGAGCTGGGGCTGGCCTGCCTGCGCACTTACAACGACTACCTGCTCGACGAATGGTGTGCCACCGATCGCGCCAGGCTTTACGGAACCGTCATCCTCCCGCTAAACGATCTCGACCTGGCAATCGCCGAGCTGGACCGGGTACTCCCCAAGGGGGCGAAAGCCCTGGCGTTCTCCGAGAATCCGACGGTGTTGGGTCTCCCCTCCGTACACTCCGGCCACTGGGACCGGCTCTGGTCCCTCGTAAGCGACTCGGAGATCCCCGTCTGCATGCACATCGGGAGCTCGTCGCGCCTCGTGACGACGTCGGATGACGCACCAGCGACGGTCCTCGTGTCGCTCAACGGCCTGAACTCCATGATGGCGGGCGTCGACTGGCTGATGAGCGGTACCCTCGAGCGCTTCCCGAAACTAAAGGTCATCCTCTCCGAAGGTGGCGCGGGCTGGATCCCCTACATTCTCGAGCGGGCTGACAAGGCCTTTCATGACAAACGCATTCGGCCCAATCTTGCCATCGGGCAGACGTCACGAGGAGGGGCGGTTCCGCCCAGCCAGTTGTTCCGTGAACACATGTACGTCTGTCTCGTCGACGAACACTTCGCGCTGCGCTCCCTGGGCGAGATCCCGGTTGACAACCTGCTCTGGGAAGGCGACTACCCCCACGGCGACGGCCTTTGGCCCCACAACCGTGAGTACTTGGAGAAGGCTTTCGCCGACGTTCCCGAGGAAGACGCCCTAAAGGTCTGCGAGACCAACCTTCGCACGCTGCTCAAGGTGTAGGGGTGAACGGGGAATCCATGGAGCACGCCACTTCCACTCCTGCCCACCGCAGCCCAAGGCGAAGGCGCACGTGAGCTACGACCTGCTCGGGGACGTGCGCGTCGTCGAGCTCTCCATGTATGCCTTTGCTCCCTCGGCAGCGGCAGTGCTCTCCGACTGGGGCGCCGACGTGATCAAGGTGGTGCCACCGAAAGTCAGCGACCCAATGATGGGGACGCCCGTGGCCGGACTGCCGACCACCGACGTTGGTGTGGCCTTCATGTGGGAGATCATGAACCGTGGCAAACGTTGTGTCGCGGTTGACGTCTCGACCGACGAGGGACGCCAGCTCTTGTGCGAACTCGTTGTAAGCGCCGATGTGTTCCTGACCAATTTGCTTCCCGAAGCACGCCAACGCTTCGCGCTGGAACCGGAGGACCTGTTCGCTGTGAACACATCTCTAATCTACGGGCGCGCGACCGGTCATGGGCCGATGGGCGACGAGCGCAATACCGGGGGGTTCGATCACACCGACTTCTGGGCGCGCACCGGGATGGGACACGCTGCGAGCATGGCCGCCGACGAGTTTGTGCCTCAACCCGGGCCCGCCATGGGTGATCTCTCGGCTGGTGCGTTCCTGGCCGGCGCCATCGCGGCCGCCCTGTATCACCGCGCCATTAGCGGCCGCGGGGCGGTCGTCGATGTGTCCTTGTTGTCTTCCGGTATGTGGGTAGCTTCACCTGGTGTCGTGGCCAGCCAGCTCTACGGTGTGGAGGCCATTCCCCGCATGCGTCACGTTGATCTACCGAATCCTCTGGTCGCGGCCTATGCAACGCGGGACGGTCGACTCATCTACTTCGCCGGGATTCAGACCGAACGTCATTTCGAGAACTTCTGCGAAACGATCGGCCGAAAGGATCTCCTCGACGATGCGCGCTTCGCCACCGCCGAGGCCCGTTGCACCAACCGGCGAGCATGTATTGCCATCATCGACGAGATCTTCGCGGCACGGGACCTCTTCGATTGGGTGGGAGCCCTGCAGCACCTGTCGACCCCGTGGACGGTGGTGAAGACAGCGGCGGAAGCCGCGGTGGATCCGCAGGCCATCGCAAACGGGTTCGTGAGCCAGGTAGAGGGACCGGCGGGCCGATTCCCACTCGTCGCGAGCCCCGCCCAATTCGACGGCGTAGCACCCGAATTCGCCCGTGCCCCTGAGCACGGTCAGCATACGGAAGAGATTCTGCTCGAGTTGGGTCACTCATGGGAAGAGATCGTCGAACTGAAGGAACGCAATGCCATTCTCTGAGCGCATCACGACGCGTGGACCCGCTGGGACAGGTTCGGCGCGTCGCCCCGAGCGTCTTCTGCCGGAATCATGAGTCGGTTGTCCTTCGAACAGGACGCGTTCGCCGAGCCGGACTGCTTCTAGTGACCGTTGCCCTGGGGTTCGTTGCCCCGACAAGTGGAACGATGGTGCGCCGTCTCGAAGACGCAGGAGCAAGCTCCTTCTGGGTAGGGGGCCATATCGCCTCAGTCAACCCATCGCCAGAGCCGGTGGTCTGGTTGGCCCGGCTTGTCGAGCAGACCCGACACGCCACCGTCGGCACGGCCACCCTTCTACTGCCGCTCTATCCACCCGCGATGCTCGCGAAACAGATCGCCGATCTTGACAACGCATCGGGCGGACGCCTGGTCCTCGGCGTCGGAGTGGGTGGGGAGTACGAGTCCGACTTCGCCGCCGTGGGCGTCCCGCCTGGTCAACGTGGCGCCCGCGCCAACGAGGGCATCGACTTGCTGCGCCGCTTTTGGACGGCCGAACCGGTCATCCACCACGGGAGCCATTACTCCTTCGAAGGCGTCCGAATCCACCCTGGTCCAACCTCCCCACATGGGCCACCGATTGTGATCAGTGGGCGGAGCGAAGCGGCGATTCGCCGAGCGGCGCTCCTCGGTGACGGATGGATGCCGTATCTCTATTCCCCTTCTCGCTACGCCTCCTCCGTGCGGCAGGTCACCGAACTCGCGGGCGAAAGGGGACGTAGCCTCAAGGGGTTCGGATGGTACGTGTACGTAATGGTCGGCATGGACCACGACGTGCCGGCGGCGAAGCGAGGTGCGGCCGCTTTCCTCGGTCGCACATATCGCCAGGATGTCACTGCAATGATCGACCACATCACGGTGACCGGAACAATCGACGAGGTCGGAGAGCGGATCGCATCGTTCGTCGAAGCGGGAGCTCGCCATCTCATCGTGTGCCCTATTCATGGCGACGTGCACTCGATGGCCGGCCACCTGCTCGAGGATGTCCTACCGAAGCTTCCGATCCGGTAGACCGAGGAGCGACAACGCCTGCACAGCTCTTCGATCTCTCGAGATGTCGACCGTCTCTCAGATGATCAGCGACGCCGCGCTCTTTGGACTGGGGAGATCGCCGGGATCGCGGGAACGCAGGCAACCTCCCAGCGATCTGTGCCCCCACGGTCGGACATCCGGCAAGGCAATCCGGGGGAGCGCGACCGTTCGGCACCCTACCCCGAAGGTCGCTGGCGCAGTCGTCGATTGATTGTGGCGCTATGATCCTGCGACCGGCCACCCTGACCGGTTGATCACCGTCCAAGGGTGGGTAGGCACATCCACTGGTGGACCCCGCGTTGGACGGGCCGGTTTTTCGCGGTTGCTCACGTTAGTGGGCCTGTTCAGGCTGCAACTGCAGCACGGTTTCGATTTGAACAACCATCGATTCGGTCGTAACTCCCGATCGCTTCGTCCAAGAAGTCGAGCTTGGCCAGTATCTGGTGGCAGAGAGCGCCGCCAGGCCGGCGTAGGCCATCTGGCCCAAGCTCTGTTCGGTGGCGGCCGACCGACCCTGCGGAGCATGGCCGCCAGGGTGACTCCCATGGCAACCAGTCAGTCGCGTAGCGCGAGCTCGCCCGCCTCCAGCGCGCCAACGTGGCGGAGTTGTCGGTGCTCGTGTCCCTGGAGGGCGTGGACGTTGATTCTTCCTTCAAGCGATGGCCGACTGTCCGTGCCCAGAGTCGAGACCGATCTCCGGGTTCTGTCCTCTGCTTAGCCAACTGTGGTCTTGAGCTCCAAGTTGCTGGCGGAAGGACTCCACTCGAACACGAACACCGGACCATCGCCGTCGCGGTGTCCCTGGCCGAAGTCAAAGATCCCGCCGCCGCCGGGGATGGTGACGTGCGTGAGCGACTCTCCACCCTTGTTGAAGGTCTCGTTGTTCAACGTCTTGCCCGCTGCTTTCGCGATGTCCGTGAACAGCGCCATCTCCTGGCAGGCGCTCTCAGGGGCGGTCCAGGTCTGCGGAGTGGACGCGGTGGCCGTGACGGGATTGTTGATGACGGCGCCGGGCTCGGCCGCGTGGATGGTGGCCACACAGCGCTTCATCGCCGGATCGTCCCACTCCACCGAAGGTGGGGGCGTACCGCCCGCACTGAGCGCACCCTTTAGCACGGCCTGGGAGTATCCCGACTTGTTGGTCACGTAGGCGTTGAGCGAGGAATAGTCGACCGCGATGAGCCTCGGTAGGTAGGTGCTCTGGGTGGATTGGAGAGAAGCCGGCCAAGCTTCACCTTCGTTACCGACGGCCACGACTACGCTTGCTCCGCTCGCCTCGAACTTCTGAGCGATGATGGAGTTGGCCGAGGTCACCGCCGTCTGATCGGTCGATGGCGCGTTGTTGATGCCGGTCTGAACGACGTCGACCTTCAGCCTCTTGAGGTCAGTCAGCACGAGACTCGTCTCGGCTTGGTCGAGCGTATCCCCTACCACGGCGACCTTCTTACCCGCGAAGACCCCCTCCTGCTCGAAGGTGGTCATCTCCTTCGGGATCTGGTCGCTGTCCGAGATGCCGGGGTTGAACCACGGAGCCCTCGCTTGCACCGCCGCGGCGCTGGACAGTGAGAGCCCGATGATGGGGGTGTCGTGGTCGGTCACGTAGCACGCGGTGTCGGGCACTTGGAACCAACCCACGACGGCGAACACCCTGTCGTCCTCCGTCAGCTGGGTGCACACGGTCGCTGCGGACGCAGTCCCCAGCGGATCGATGGCGGCGAACGTGGGGACGACCTTGCGGCCGTTGATCCCTCCGCGAGCGTTGATCTGATCGATCACGGTGGTGTAGGCGACCTGGTAGTTGCCGGGATCGAGGTTGACGATGTTGGCGATGGCTGCCACATCGGGATACGTAATGCCGATGTGGATGCTGGTGGGGGTAACGCCCGGTCCAGACGAGTCAGCGGCGGCGGACGAGACCTCTGTGAGCGCCAACAGCCCGATCACCACTGCGAAGGTCCCCAAGGCAGCAAACGTCCTACGCACGGCTCGTCCCCCTTCGGCGGTTTGAATGGACACAGATTAGTCAATGGACTAAATTAGTCAATAGACTAACTTCGTTTGGCTTCGAGGGTCAACCCATGGCGAACTGCGCGTTTCTCATCTCCTCCTGTGGTCGGCCCCACCTCCGGGCGAGCCGTCGCGGTCCTGTTCGGCCCAGCCCGATCGGGCCGGCCTCACTCGCCCGGATAGACCAGTCCGATCTGCGCCCGTATCCGGTCCATCGTTGCCGCCAAAGCGATGCTCTCGGCGAGCGGCATGGTGGTGCTCTCGGTCAGGCCTCCGGTGGTGCAACGGTGCACTTCCATGATCTCGAAGCGCAAGGCTCCCCGGCCGAACGGGGCCTCGATCCGCTCGGAGCCGTCCGGCCTCACCACGGTGATGTGGTCTGGGCAGTTCATGAAGGCCGGGACTTCTATCCAACCGTCCCTGCCGGCGATCCGGGCCGTCGATGCCATCGGGACCCGAAGGCTGGCCTGGACGACGCCGAGCGCCCCCCCGCCATAACGGAGCACCGCTGCCACGTGCTCGTCGACCCCCGTCGTTCCCAGATGGCCGGCTGCAACGACCTCGTCCGGCGGTCCCAGAACCAACGAGCACAGCTGGAGAGGGTACGGACCTCGGTCGAGCAGCGCGCCTCCCCCCTGCGCCAGGTCGAAGAGCCGCTCGGCCGGCGCGACCGCTTGCCGGGAGCCCAGGTCGGCTTCGACCAGCAGTACATCGCCGATGCGGCCGGTTCCGAGAACGTCCCGGATGACCTGGTATGCGGGAAGGAACCGCGACCACATGGCCTCCATAAGAAAGACCCCGCGATCGGCCGCGGCGGTGGCCATCTGCGTCGCTTGAGTGGCATTCATGGCGAGCGGCTTCTCGCACAACACGTGCTTCCCGGCTTCGAGGTACGCGAGCGTGTCCGACATATGCCGGGCGTGGGGCGTCGCCACGTAGACGGCATCAACCTGGTGGTCCTCGGCGAGCGCGCCGTAGTCGTCGTAGGCGGCCTCGATGGTGAACCGAGCGGCGAATGCGTCGGCCCGATCCTTGCTCCTCGACGCCACGGCCACGATCGTTCCGTCGGGAACGAGTTCCATGGCCGACGTGAACCTCCCCGCGATCGAACCGGGTCCCGCCACTCCCCACCGCAGGGTCATTGCCCCGGCTCACAGGGTTGCACGGGCGCCCATCCGACGCGTGATTCTGGAGCGTCCTGGATCGCCTCTCCTTCGACGTCGGGTTCCTCCACTGCCTTGTCCATCCCGGTTGATCTCAGCGCACCCCAGACCCAATGTCCAGGCGTTGGAGGTCATCCGCGGACCGATCGCTCGCAAACGGCGAAGCTCATACGCCGTCGAAGCTCTAGCTCGACGAGCTTCGAGGTCGAGGTGGCCGCCGTTGTGTCGGCGATCAGCAGCAGCGGGCTGTTCTGCATTTGGATGGTTCCCGAAGACCGCGTGGAGTGCGGTTCAGACGAGGGAGGTCGCGTTGGAGCGAACGTCGTTTAACACGGGTTGGGAGGTCCGCGAGAAGGGGGGAACATCCCGGGAGCTGTTTGGGCACACCGAGACGTGGACCGCTGTCGTCCTGCCCCATGACGCGGTCATCACGACGAAAAGGCGTGCCGGCGGCTCGGAACATACGGCGCATTTCCCGCCCGGGGCGTGGGCGTATCGCAAGCTCTGGACTGTCCCAGACGTCCTCCGCGGAAAGGAGGTCATCCTCGAGTTCGGGGGTGTCTTTCGCCACGCCCTGGTCAAGGTGAACGATCAGTTCGCCGCCAACCGGCCCTATGGCTACTCGAATTTCTATGTCCGAATCGACCACCTTCTTCGCTTCGACCGCGAGAACCTCATCGAGGTGGAGGCTCGCGCTACTGGTGATGACACCCGGTGGTACACGGGTGGCGGCATCTACAGGAACGTGAAACTGCTCGTCGCGGGACCTGCTCACGTCGCCCTCGACGGCGTGACGGTGAAGGTACGGTCCCTCGAGAAGGGCCGAGCCATTCTCGAGATCGTCACGGTGATCGACAACGACGGCCTCTCCACAGTTTGCACCTCGGTCCAGACCGAGATCGTTGACGGGAGCGGCACTGTCGTGTCCGCCGACACCGCACCCGTCACCCTCTTTCCTTCCAGCAGCGAGACGCTTCGTCAGCAAGTCGTGGTGAATGGGCCGCTCCCGTGGTCCTCCGAATCCCCGGCCCTTTACGCGTGCAAAACGACCGTCGGTGGCGAAGGGGAAGAGCTGGATCGAGAGACGACAAGCTTTGGCATTCGAACTCTGGAGGTCGATTCCGAGCACGGGCTGCGGGTCAACGGCGAGTCGGTAAAACTTCGCGGCGCATGCGTGCACCATGACAACGGCATAATCGGAGCGGCGACTATCGACCGTGCCGAGGAGCGCAGAGTCGAGTTGCTAAAGGCGGCGGGCTTCAACGCCGTCCGCAGCGCTCACAACCCGGCCAGCAAGGCATTGCTCGACGCCTGCGATCGGGTCGGCCTGTACGTGATGGACGAACTGACAGACGTCTGGACTTTGCCCAAGTCGGAAGACGACTACTCCAACGATTTCCCGCAGTGGTGGGAAGCCGATCTCCAGGCGATGGTGGCCAAGGATCGGAACCATCCGAGCGTCATCCTGTACTCCTTGGGAAACGAGATCCCTGAGGCGGGCACTCCGATGGGCGCGTCGTGGAGCCGGAAGATGGCCGAGAGAATCCGCGACATGGACGACACCCGTTTGATCACGAACGCTGTCAACCCCATCATCGCACTGCGCGACGAGCTTCTCGCCTGGATGAACGCCATGGCATTAAGAGACTCGGCCGGTGAGTCCGCACGACCCGCGGCTGGAGCTCAGCCGGCGGGCGGTCTGGCGGGAGCCATGCCCCTACTGCAGAAATACGCCCAGGCAGCCCTACAACAGGAGTTTGTCGGGGAGCGCACTGATGAGACGTTCGCGACCTTGGACGTGGCCGGTTACAACTATCTGGCGGCACGCTACGAGATCGACCACATTCGTTCACCGAATCGGATCATCGTCGGCAGCGAGGTCTCCCCGTCGCGGGTCTCGACGCTCTGGCCACAGGTTCAGGAGAGCAGTCACGTTATCGGCGATTTCATCTGGACGGGCTGGGACTACATCGGCGAGGTGGGACGGAGCGGCCCGTCCAGTTTTCCTGCCCTCACCAGCCAATCCGGTGACCTCGATATCACCGGGTATCGAAAACCGATCTCGTATTACCGCGAGATCGTCTATGGGTTGCGCACCGATCCCTACATCGTCGTGGTGCCCGGCGGCGGGGAGGCCAATGCCGACCCGAGACGCCAGGAATGGCATCGCGGGCTGCCGTCGTGGACCTGGCCGTCGTCAGAAGGACAGTCCGTGAGCGTGTGGGTCTTCTCCAGCGCTGACGAGGTGGAGTTGTTCGTCAACGGAGTGTCTCACGGGTGCCAATCCTCCGGCCGCGAGCACGAGTTTCAGGCCTGCTTCGCTGTCAAGTTCGCTCCGGGCGAAGTCGTAGCGGTGGCTCGGAACGGCGGGAGGGAGGTGGGCCGGTATCGCGCCGTCTCGGCAGGCCAACCGGCGACGATACAGCTGCATGCCGATCGGGAGGAGATCCTTGCCGACGAGAGCGCTCTCGCGTTTGTGGAGATCCAGTTGGTCGACGCCGCCGGGACCCTCGTCCCAGAGTCCAACGTCGTGGTGACCATCGAGGTCGCGGGTTCCGCTGTTCTGCAGGGACTCGGCAGCGCCAACCCCTCCAGCACCAAGGGCTTCTGCAGTCCTTCGCACCACCTCTACCAGGGGCGAGCGCTTGCGGCGGTTCGGCCAACGGGGCCGGGAACGATGACGGTGAGGGTGTCGGCGCAGGGTTTCGAACCTCAATCGGCGACGATCGAGGCGCTGGATCCTGCTCTCGGATGAGCTCCACTTGCGGATCAGTATCGCGGTGACCTCTTGCACGGAGCAGCTCGAAGGGTCCGGGCTTCGGGGGACTGGGTCGACAGTAGAGCGCTCTACTACAGGGGCGGATTGCGTGGACGGACTGGAAGACTGGGTGGACGCAACCGCACGTCGTGAGACCCGAGTGGCCTTTAAAGACAAAAACCCTCACCTTGCCAAGGTGAGGGTCGCGGGTTCGAATCCCGTCTTCCGCTCTTCCAACGTCTTCCGCTCCAACAATCCTACCAGGTAGAAGGCACTTTTTCAAGCTTGAGGTTTGCGTGTCTGCGGACCTAGACCCGGCGGCAGCAGAAGTCAGGCGGGTGCGCTGTCCTCACCGGTTGGGTGGTGAATCCTTTGGTCGCGGCCGACTGGGATGCGGTTCGGCGCCTCGTTCAACTTGCGGCCGCGAGCGGTTCGATTTCCGCGAGCGTCGTACGGAGTTTGTCCTTTTCGACCTCGATGTCGTAGTGCCCCTGGAGGTTCATCCAGAATTCGTCGCTCATACCGAAGAACCGCGAGAGACGCAGTGCTGTATCAGCACTGATCCGTCGAGTGCCGTGCACGATCTCGTTGATGCGGCGGGGGGGTACACCGATGGCCTGAGCCAGCCGGTACTGACTGACCCCGAGCGGGTCCAAGAAATCCTCCTTGAGCATCTCCCCGGGGTGCACCGGAGCCATCATCGGTGTCTCGGTCTTGGGCATCGTACCTCCTTAGTGATAGTCGACCAGCTCAACGGCTACGGGCCCCGTGCTGGCCCATTTAAAGCAGATCCGGTATTGATCATTGACACGAATGCTGTACTGCCCGGCCCGGTCACCCCTGAGCTTCTCGAGTTTGTTGCCGGGCGGAACCGCAAGGTCACCGACTCTCTCGGCGGCGTTGAGATAGGCCAACTTTCGCCACGCAATCTTTTGCACTTCTGGCCCGAATCTGCGGACCGCCAGTCGGTGCCAGACCCTCTTGGTGTTGGCGTCCTTGAAGGAGGCATCGCTCAGCACTGACCGATACTAACGTATCACGTTATTACCGTCAAGCGTTATGCCCACGATGACTCCTTCTGGCCCTCGCGGAGCTAGGGCGGAGCACTCCAGAGCGCCTCGTCGGGGCGGGACCGTTAGTAGACCGCTCTGCTACAGCGGCAGACTGTGTGGACGCCCTGGAAACCGAGTGGACGGACCCCGCCCACCAAGGGGCTGGCTGAGAGCTGGTGAACCAAAACCCACACCTTGCCAAGGTGAGGGTCGCGGGTTCGAATCCCGTCTTCCGCTCACTCACGCACCAGGTCAGGAGCAGTTTCTCAACATCGCTTGTGGTCGGGCCATCGGACATCTCCGACTCGGTCGCTTGGATGCATGTTCATTTCGGCGACCGCGTAACGAGGGCACCGTAAAGCACGTACGCAGGTCGCTCCGCTTTCAGGTTCGAGATGCAGGAGCAGGCACCAACGTGCCGGACCAGGGGTCATAGACAACGACGTTCGCCTTTCCTATGGCGTAGGGCTGATCGGGTCCGAACGAGACAGGTCCACCACTACCGGGAAAGGTGACATTTCTGAGCTGATAGCCCGCCTTGGTGAAGCTGGCCACCGTCAGACTCTTCCCGGCGGCATCGGCGATCTTGGCAAAGATCGCCAGGTCCTGACAGGCGGCTTCCACCGCGGCATAGGTCGTGTCCGAACCACTCGACGCCGCCCGAGGACTGCTCGGATTGACGGGTGCGGCAATGGCATCTGATGGGTACGCCTTGCGAACGATGGCCGCGCACTTTTGCATCGCCGGATCCGTCCACACCGAGTAGGCGGACGACACCGGGCTCGACGCCATCACGTTGTCGAGGTAGGGATTCCCCCCTTTGGCCGATGCGACGTAGGACGCGAGTGCCGTCACGTTCGTGGCGATCCAGGGGGGCTTATAGGTGCTCTGATTGTCCAGAAGCGCCCGTGGCCAGGTCGCCGCACCGGTGCCACCGACCCCGACCACCTCATTCACACCGGCGTCTTGGAACCGAAGGGCAATGGCCTGAGCTTCCTGGTCGACCGCCACGGTATCGGTCGCCGTCACGCTGTCGTCGGCGGACAGCACGACGTCGACGTGCAATTTCTTGAGGTCCGACTGGACGACCTTCGCTTCGGCTATGTCACTTGGACCGTAGAAGATACCTACTTTCTTGCCCTTGAACGCCCCCCGGCGGTCGAACGCGGCCAGCTGCACAGGGTCATAGGCTTCGTCCGGCGGCAACAGACTGAAGTCGAGAGCAGCGCTCGCCGGCAATGCGCCCGGTAACACTCCCCCGATGACGGGCGTGTCGTAGGTCTGCTGAAAGCAATCCGGATAGACCGGGAACAAGACGATGAAGACCTTGTCGTCTTCGGTCAGCTCCGAGCACGATGAATCGATCGATGCCGCGTTGGCCGGGTTCATCTCAACGAAGTAGGGGACGACCTTTCGGCCGTCAACCCCTCCATGGGCGTTAATGTTGGCCGTCAGCGCGCTGACGGCGTCTTGATAGTTGCCATCGTTGAGCGTGACGCCGACGGCTTGCAACGCCGCGAAATTGATGACCGATATGCCGATCCTGATGATGCTCGACGTCACCCCCTGGTCGGCGGGGCTCGACCCTCCGGCCTGTGTGGAACTTGAAACGAGCATGGCAGCCAGCATGACGACGCTTGTAATGGCCGCGAATGTGTTTCGAATGTGATGGGGTCGCTGCTTCACCAGGAGTGGATCCGTTCGGTGAGCGCCGCAAACTTGTGCCACGACCTCGAGCGCTGTGCACCCCATTATTGCTAAGTCCCCTTCGCGGCTGGGGGGCGCACAACCGTCGACCTCCCACTATCCAAGCAAAGTCAATATAGTATACGATTCCGAAATTACGGTCGGGTGCTAGATATCGTGAGCGGACGGCTTGGGTCACAATGACGACCGAAGATGCTGATCCATTAGAGGACGAACTTGAATTGGCCGGGCTCACACAGTCCGGGTTGGGTTACATCCGTGACCCCTACCCAGAGTTCGCCAGATTGAGGGAACAATCGCCGGTCACCCGCCAGGAGGCGGCCTTCGTCGGAGGCCCGCCTTCGTACGTGGTCTACAGCCACGAGGGCGTAACAAAGGTTCTCCGAGACGCAGACACCTACTCATCGAAGATCATCACCGAGGGCATCGGGCAGGTTTGGGGTCCCAAGATCATCGTCGGCACGGACGAACCCGACCATCACCACCATCGTGCGCTGGTCTCGGTGGCATTTCGGCAACGCACGCTCGCCCGCTGGGAGGAGGGGAACGATGGGTGCGGTAGAGGACTACATGAGGTACTACGGCGCCCACCAGTGGCAGCAGCTGCGAACGGTCTTCGACCACTCGGACTTGAAGCGGACCGGCTACAAAGACGTCTTCACGGACCTGGACAAATACGTGGATTTCCTAGAAGTCGACTTTCGTACTTTCGTGAGGAGTTCTTCTCATCGCCACACGGCAGTCATGCACCCATAGCAAGGGCGTCTACTAACACGGCTGTGATTTCTTGAAGGTCCTGGCCACGCCGGGAGGTGGCCGAAATTCGTTCCTGCCAGAGCGCTCGGCGCAGCTGAGCGAGAGCATCGGCGAAGGACGGAAGACGTTTGGCCTTGTACCACGGATGGGTGCTGAAGGCAGGAGCTGTGCCGCAGACAGCGAGGTACCACAGCCAAGCGGCGCCGTGTAACCAGAAGCCGAGGTTGGCAGCGCGTTCGGGTCCTTTGCCTTTCCAGGTCTGGGGTTCTTGTGCGTGCGCGAGCTGTTTGACGTCGCGGTAGGTGACTTCGATAGCCCACCGGTCGCCGTAGATGGAGAGGACATCGGCGGGCGCCATGGCCACGTCGTTGGTGAAGAAGTAGTCGTCGGGTTCTTTGCCCTCGGGGTCGCGCACGACAACAAGCAGGACCATGGCTTTGGGGCAGACCCTGTACCACAGCACAGGGCGAGACCAGATCATCTTGGTAAGGCTGCGACCTCGCCAGGGCACCTCGACGGTGGTCCACGTGCGGGCTCGTGCCGCCATCTTCGGCGGGGTGGCAAGACGTTCACCTCGAAGCCTGGGGCGGCCCCGCTTGCCGGTGCGCGCTGGGGGCGGACCGTAGAGGGCCGCGTCACGACGCATGCGTGAGACGATGGTGGTGCGAGGCAGCTCATGGCCAGCCAAGCAGGCATAGGCGCCATCACAGCAAAGGATGAAGGCTCGATCGGGCAGCCGCTCGGCCAGTTCGGTCATGAGCTGGTCGGCCAGTTCGGGGAGTTTGGGCCCGCCCTTGCGGTGCAGACGGATGCCGACGGGCATGGCGATGGGCATGCCGCCCCAGGGTGGGTTGATGCGGATAGCGAGCACGACCAGGCACAGTCCTCTGGCGTACACCACCCGCTTGTTGGTGGAGCGCACCGCGTCTCGGTAACTGCCGTCGCCGTCGACCTTGCGGCCGGGACGGTGCAGCAGCGTGTCGTCGAGCAGGCAGACGATCGGACCGGTGGGGCCAAGGTGCTCGACGACGAGGGTCACCATGGTGGCCCACAGCGTCTTTGTGCTCCAGGCTCCGGCTCGCACCAGGCGGTGGTAGGCGTCATGAGCCCCCCGGGTGGCAGGGTCCATGACGTCCACCATCGAACAGATCGTTCTCCGGCCGGTGGCGCAGACCCAGGCGCAGAGCAGTTCGACAAAGAGGGCGAACGACGGGGAGGTAAAGCGGTAAAGGTGCTGTCAGTACGGGCCAACAGCGCCCTCCAAGTCGAGCCTGACTCGCTCATGCCCGCGTCCGTCCCCGGGTGACGCCCAACTGCCTGCGCAGGGCGGCGATGCCCGAGTCGGCGCGGCGATCCAGTTGGGCTTTGGCTCTGTTGTATCGGGCCAGGGCCGCGCGCACATCTTTGAGGTTGGCGTTGGTCAAGGTGAGGGTCTTGGTCCGCCCACCTTCGGGATAGGCCAGGGCCGGGCTCTGGTGGAGCTCACCGCCGGCACAGCGACAGGTCGGCTTGCCACAGCGTCGGGTGAGGGTGAACAGCGTTCCCCGCAGCATCGCCGGCTGGCTGTTTCGGGTTGGTCGAGGAGACATCGACATCCCTTTCTGTTGGTGATTTACCTACAGATAGGACAGCATGGACTCCGACCCTTTGTGGTGGATGGGTCGTCAGCTCAACCGAACGTTCCCAGGATCAGCTCGTGGTCCGGGCACGATTCGAGGTGGTGAGACAGTTGCCTCAGGGGGTGTCAGGCGCCGAGGCAGCACCGTTTGTACTTGCGCCCGCTGCCGCACCAGCAGGGCTCGTTTCGCTGCGGGGGCCATGGTTGGGTGACATCGCGCCCGAGCAGCTCGGTGGCGTAGCTTGCTCGGGTGTCGGGCTCTTCTGGATCGTGCTCGTGTTCGTCGCACCAGGCGAGATAGTCATCGATCGTGATCGGTGTCAGCGCGAGACGTTTGACACCTTGGGACTTGAGATCGCGCAGCAGCAGCTCGAGCCGCGCACAATACGCCGGGTAGGGGCCGTGCTCGTAGTCCTCGGCGAAGCTCGGCCATATCTGCAGCGCCCGCGGGTATTGGTCGGGCGGGAACCAGGCGACGCCGACGGACGTCTGCTGTGGTGTGATCGTCCGCGGCTCGTTCCAGCTGCGAAACAACTCCAGCTCGTCCTCGCGATCGTGCTGCTCCTGGTCCTCGATCAGCTTCTCGGCGCGGAGCTGGAGCGCATCGACTGCGAGGCCGAGAACGTCCATGGTCTGACCCCGTTCTTTGGTCAAGAGCCAGGCCAGCTCGGGCTCATCATCGCCGGCCGCCAGTGCCAGCTCGAGTCCTTTGGTCTGCCACGGAAGGGCCTTTGCATATAGCCCGACCCCGGTGTAGGCGTCGCTCGCTGCGGCGTGCACCCAGGGATTGCGGGGATCCTCACGCTCGGCCTGTGCCCATGCCTCGTCGGCTTCCCGGTCGCGTCCGGCGCGCAGCAGCAGATCGGCGATCAACGCCAGCGCGCTGGGGTGATCATCGAGTTCGCCATCCCAGCCGGCGGCGACCGCACCTCGCATGGCGTCGATCGCCTCCTCGAGGCGGCCGAGCTTCTCATAGGCGTAGGCGAGCTCGTCGAGATACCGGGCCCGGTCTGGCTGAGACTCGGGCAGCGCGAGCGCGGCAGTGATCAGCCGCACACAGGCGTCGTGATCATCACGCGCACTGGCCGCGTCGAGCTCGCGGTTGATCGTTTCCAGATCCTTCACGCGTGCAGGCTAGCGACTGCAAGCAGACCCTTTACCGGCGAAGGAGGGGGTCGACAGCCGGCCCGAAAACAGGGCTACAAGTTCACGGGTCGCAAGGCTCCAGAGCCTTCGCTGTGCGTTCGCCGTGGCCTTCGAGTTGGGGGAGCCGCCGTCTTCAGGACCGACGACTTCGACCCACTGCTGCGATCCTCAGCATCCGCGGCGCCTGAAATCACGAGAGTCGTGGACCTGGAAAAGTGCGAAAGTCGACTAGAAGAGATCGTTCCGACCATGGGCGCCGACTACGCGCTCCAGATTGAGCGCATCGTGCACGCACCAGGAGAGAAGGTGGCGTTCGGACAATTCATCGAGCATCTCGAGCTGAAGGGCGTCATGACCGACATACCCGAGACGATCATCTTCGACTTGAATGACGATGGATTGATCCGCCGGATGAGCCTGTACCTCAAGCAACCCGGCGGGCTCGCTCCGGTTGGCGGCAAGGACGCCATGGGTGCCACGGAGGGCTGACGTCCGCCGGTAGCTTCGCGGAACGCACAATGCTTGACCTGCTCATGCAGGGCGGCATCGTGGTCGATGGCAGCGGGTCCGCCGAAGGCACCTCGCCCATCTAGGAGCGTGGGTCCGAATCGGTCAAAGGGTCCGGACTGACGCTTGAGAAACAACTTTTCGGGTTTCTCGGATTCGTCCTTGAGCGGAGAAGGCGATCGAGAGGCGGTTCTGAGAGGCCGATCGAAGCCTCTGGTGCCCATCGTGACATTCCTATGCGGTTGCCCGGGCCAGCTTTCGCAGGTTGTGGCACAGCGAGTGCAGGGCCCACTCACCTTGGGCACCTTCGAGGCCGCGTAGACGGAGGAACCCGGCGCGTTGTCGGACCTTCGTCTGGCCGAAGACCGGCTCGACGATGGCCTTGCGTCTGGCGTAGTCAGCCTTTCCTGCTTTGGTGCGGAGTCGGCGTGCCATCTTCTCTTTGACCGTGGCATCTTTTGGGACGGGACCTCTCGGCGCGTCCGGCACCTGTTCGTGGTGCTTGAGGCGCCCGGTGGCGATCAACACGTCAACGCCGGCCTCGGTGGCATCGGTCACGTTCGCCTCTGAGAAGTAGCCGGCGTCAGCGATGTACGTGTCGGGGTTCCCCTCGATGCCCGCGGCACCAAGATTGGCCTCGGTGGCCTCGATCATCTCCATCAGGTGCGGGGCATCGGCGGCCTGGTTGGACACCGAGTGGGCCAAGATGAGCTGAGCCTCTTGTCGACCACGGCCTGGGCATTTTGTGCGTATTGGTAGCCGTCGTTCGTCTTCATCATCCGTGACTCGGGGTCGGTGAAGTTGCGTTGGGCCCGGCCAGAGGGGGCGGCTCCTTCGGTTGCTTTGGCGCCGGCGGCTTGCGCCTCTTCTTCGGTGGCGCCGCGCTCTTTGGCCTTTTGCTCGGCCTTTTGCGCCGCCTTCTCCTTCGCCTCGGCTTCGATGGACTCCTTGGCGGCCCGGAGCTTGGCCAGGCGGCCCTCCTTGGTGGCCAGCTCGGGCGGGAGCTCATCACCCCTTTTGTCCTCACCGAACGCTTCGTCTTCGGCAGCGTCGGTGGCTTCGGCCTCGGCCAGCATGGCCGCCACCTCCGCCTCGAGCTCAGCGATCCGCGGTCCCATCCGGTCGTGGCTCATCGCCTTGTGTTTACTCGCCGACGCCCGCAGCTTGGTGCCGTCGAGGGCGACGCGGCCGAGTTTGACCAGTCCGGCCTCGGCGCACAGGGCCAGCACCTGGACGAACAGGGCGTCGATGGCGCCGAGGTGGCGGCGCCGAAAGCGCGAAATGGACCGGTAGTCCGGCGCTGCGTTCGCGCTCAGCCAGCGAAAGGCCACGTCGACATGGCAACGCCGTTCCATCTCCCGTGAGCTGGTCACCCCGGTCGAGTAGGCGAACAACAACAGCTTGAGCATCATGGCGGGGTCATAGGGCGGGGCGCCCGAGGCCTCGGTGTAGGAGTCGTAAATGCAGTCCAGGTCGAGCATGTTCTCGACGACGTCGGAGATGAAGCGGGCCTCGTGGTTCTCGGGCAGCCAGTCGTCGAGGGAGGGTGGGAGGAGGAAGGACTGGGACTGGTCGTAGTGGCGGAAGCGCTTCTGGGCTCCCACCGGCGTCACCGACCGAACCGGGACCGGCCCGATCTCCACCTCGAAGAACTTGTCGCCGACCCGATTTTCTGCCATGGGCAAATTCTCGCAAATCCGCAGGAGAATCGCGAATCGACGGTCAGCTCGCGCACCCACGGGGGGAAATCAGACCTTTGGGGTCATTGGCGGGTTCTGACCCACGCTCCTAGGCATTTATATAGACAGTACTATATAGATAGATCTATACTGACCATATGAGCACCAAAGTTTCTCAAATGAACCAGAGGACGGAGGCCCGCGCGATCGGTCGAGCCCTTTTCGGCCTTGTGACAGCGGCCGTGAGAAGTCAGCCCCGCGACATGAGCCTGACCTCGCTGTCGACCCTGGCAACCTTGGAACTGACCGGGCCTCGCCGCATCACCGATCTGGCCACAAGTGAGGGCGTGACACAACCGTCCATGACCGCGCTCGTAACCGCGCTCGAACGATCGGGCCTTGTGAAGCGGCGCAGCGATCCTTCCGATCGGCGGGTGGCCCTGGTGACTCTCACCCCCGAAGGCATGCGTTACATCCGACTGCGGAGACAAGCTGGCGTTGAGAATTTCGTACAGCTCATTAGCGATTTGCCCGTTGATGAAGCCGATGCTCTAGCCAAATCGATCACAGCCCTCACGCACCTCGAGAAATTGGACGAGGACCGGCGAAGCCTGTCACCTCCGTCTTCAGAGGCCGAGACCGGCTGAAGATCATGGGGCACTACAACGGCATGGACTCCAGCCCGCAACACCGAGACCAGTTGCATGCTGGATCTAACAGTCCGGTCAACGCATTGGTCGTCGTGGGGATCGACGGGTCCGATACCTCTTGGGACGCCTTCTGTTGGGCCTGTGGCGAGACGAGACGCCTTGGAGGGCGGACTGTCGCCGTATTCGTGGGTCCGACCCCAGGCGCTGCCTCGGCGACCGCATCAGCCTCTTTTGCCGGCGCAGTAGTTCCTTACGGGGCTATTCAACAGTCGGTGAGCGATCAGGCAGAGGAACTCAGCGAGCAAGTCAGAGCGTACGGGCACGACCATGATGTAGACGTCGCCTTCGTCCATACGCAGGGGGACATAGCGAAAGAGCTCCTACGGATAGCCATCGCCGACCAAGCCGATCTACTTGTGGTTGGGCGCTCCACCAAGGCTCGCCACCACATCGCTGGTTCGTTGGGTCGACGACTTGTCGGTAGACGCGGGGCACCGATCGTCGTCGTGGTGCCTTGACGTGAGGGACGTCGCGACGAGCGCGACCTCGTTCGGTGCACTGGTCGAGGGAGCGGTTTCCGACGTAGGACCGTAACGACGTTTGCCAGCAATGGCAGTTCGAGACATGCCGTGTCGCTCAACCATTGTGAGGTATGTCGCGAAAGGGCCGATCTTTGTCGACGGATGGCTCGCGTGGAAGACCAAGGGCTTTCTCTCCCAGAATGTTGCGTTGGATTTCGTCGGTACCCCCAGCGATCGATTGGGCGGGAACCGAGATCAGGATCTCAGCAATGACGCCGTTCATTGGGCTGTCCGGACCGCTCAGAAGGCCGTGAGCGCCGGAGATCATTGAGTGCACCATGGCTGCCTGACGGGCAATCAGACTGGTGGCGAGCTTGCCGATCGAACCCTCCGGACCGGGCGTGCGTCCGAGCGCGCGAGCCGCTTGGGCACGCTCTGCGGTCCATCCGCTGGCCCGGTTCATACAGATAAGCCGGGCGATCTCCTGACGAACGATTGGGTTGTTGCTCGCGCCAGTAGAGCGCGCCCGGTCAATGACCAGGTCAACTCTGCCAGCACGCTGGGGATACCACTTGTAGGTCTTGAAATGCTCCTCAGACTCTTCGAGTGCCTCTTTCACTGCTCGTCCATGGCTGTTCGTGTACCGAGGTGGAGGTATGGCGCCGAAGCGACGTTCAAAGGCCAAAGTGGTGAGCGCAACCCGCCATCCATCACCGACTGCCCCAACGACGAAGGAACGAGGAATGCGCGCACCACTGAGGAAGACCTCGTTGAACGATGCGTGGTTGTTCATTTGTCGCAGGGGACGTACCTCGACACCGGGCTGGTGCATTGGCAGGATGAAGTAGGTCAACCCCTGGTGTTTGGGAACACCCCAGTCGGTCCGTGCCATCAACATGCCGAAATCAGCATGATGCGCGCTGGTGTTCCACACTTTCTGTCCGTCGAGCACCCATTCCTCTCCATCGAGCTCGGCTCGGGTGATCAGCCCCGCGAGGTCCGAGCCGGCAGCCGGTTCACTGAAGAGCTGGCACCACGTCTCTTCGCCGGTGAGGATCGGTAGAAGGAACCGTTCCCGCAGCGAATCGGGGCCGTGGGCAAGGATGGTTGGAGCGGCCAGCGTGACCGCGCTGCCGATTGGGACTCCGACGGCGCCTGAGCCAAACAGCTCGTGTCGGACGACGTCCTCGGCCCACGTAGGTAGATCTTGGCCATACCAACGACGTGGCCAGGACGGGGCGGCCCAACCCGCCAAAACCAACTCCTGGCGCCATTCGACAAGCGACCTCTCCGGATCCCAGTTGGCCTGAACCCAATTCCGTACCGCCTTCCGGATCGCGTCAGGTGTCACGAGGTCCCCAATGTTTGTGGTGTTGAGCGTCACCTCTTCGCCCAATTCACGTACGAGTTTCGCTCATGACGCAAAGTGGTCGAGCGAAGCCCCCGCCGCCGCTCCATGAGTTCGGAGAGCAATTCGATTGATCGCGGATAGCCAGCCAAGGTCTGCAGACGGGGTTGTGGCACGAAGTCGGTGAGCCCAGCCTGACAAAGGGCATCGAACTCGCTAAGAATCTTGTCGTGGTTGTCCGCCATCGATCCCAATTCGCCCGCATGGAAATCACAAAGTCGGATCGGCGCGAGCGAGGCTCAGCCTCGACACGATTCGCCTCATTTGCTCGGGGTCGAGAAGAACTCGGTGCCATCCGTCACCGACGTTAATGGCTCCTCTTATGGCGGCCTTCCACGCCCACCTATCCAAATGGGCAAATGACCAGCCGGCTGTCGCTTGGCCCGCACCGACGTGAATCGTGAGCCGTGGACCGGGAAGGTCCGCGTGACACTGTTTAGGCCACGGCTGCCTGTGGTGCCAGGGGTCCAGAGTGGTTGCGGAGTTCTTGAGGGTCCGCACGTCGGGGTTTTGGCGAATCCGGCACCCAGCTGATCGATTTGATCGGCAGGCTAAGCCTCAAGATCGTTCGCAGCGTCTGCCCGTACTGTCGGTAGAGGGGCCCGGTCGTATAGGGAATCTCATACTTCTCGCACAACGCTCGGACGCGTTCAGCGATCTCGGGGTAGCGGTTGCTCGGGAGGTCAGGGAAGAGGTGGTGTTCGATCTGATAGCCCAAACTACCGGCCATCACGTGGAGGAACCGGCTCCCCTCGAAGTTGGCTGAACCGAGGAGTTGGCGCAGATACCACTCGGCCTTGCTCTCGTCCTCGAGTTGCTCCTCGGAGAACTTTTCGGCACCATCCGGGAAATGCCCGCAGAAGATGATCATGTAGGACCACAGGTTGCGCAGCAGATTGGCCGTCACATTGGCCGAGAGGGTTGTCAAGAAATTAGGACCCGACAACAGGGGAAAGATGACGTAGTCCTTGGCCACCTGGCGGCGAACCTTGCGCCAGATCCCCTTGAGCTGACGCTTCAGATCAGTTGGATCCTTCTGACGCTTGCGAATGGACGCGATATCGAGATCGTGCAGAGCGACGCCCCATTCGAAGAGCAAAGCCAAGAGAGCGTTGTACACGGGTTGCCCCAGGTTGACCGGGTGCCACTTCTGGTCGCTCGTCACGCGCAAGATGCCGTAGCCCACGTCATTGTCCTTGCCGAGCACATTTGTAAATGTGTGATGCACGAAGTTGTGCGAGTGCTTCCACTGATCAGCCGGGCAGGTGTTGTCCCACTCCCATGTGCCGGAGTGGATTTCTGGATCGTTCATCCAGTCCCATTGCCCATGCATGACGTTGTGCCCGATCTCCATGTTCTCGAGGATCTTCCCTGTCGCCAGCATGGCGGTCCCGGCAACCCAGGCTGGGGGAAATGCACTGGCCAACAGGGTCAGCCGAGCAACCACCATGAGTCGCCGTTGAGCGGAAATGATCCGTCCGATGTAGGCAGCATCCTCGGCGCCTCGAGATTCCTCGGTGTCTTGGCGGATCGCATCGAACTCTCGGCCAAGCGCTTCAACGTCGTCATCACTGAGATGAGCGAACGTCGCCACATCTGAAATAGCCATGTGTAATCCTCCTTAGCTTAGATCTCAAGTGTGCAATCACCGGCGGCGGCCGTGATGCAGGTCTGGACGCCAGCGTTCTGGTGGTACTCCGCGCCATTTCGCAAATCCTTCACCACGCCCTTTTTCAACGGGACGATGCAGGTGTGGCAGATTCCCATGCGACATCCGAACGGCATCCGGATGCCAGCGGCTTCTCCCGCTTCGAGCAACGTGGTGGCGCCGTCGACTTCCGCTGCCCTTCCTGAAGCAGCGAAGGTGACTCGCCCCCCCTCGGCCGACGTTGTGAGTTCGGCCGAGAACCGCTCAAGATGGAGCCTTCTTGTGAGCTTGGCGCTCTCCCATCGGCTCTCCGCCGCGGCCAACATCGAGGCAGGACCGCACACCCAGGTTTCACGGGTCTTCCAATCGGGGCACACCTCGATGAGACGGTCCACGTCGAGCATGCCATGCTGGTCATCGAAATTCTCGATCAATTGGAGCCCACGGTGTCGCGCCGCGAGGGCGAGACGCTCTGCGCGGAAGATGGCAGCGTCCATGGTCGGCGCGGAGTGGATGTGGACCACGTCGGACATGGTGCCGCGGCGGTCCAGCGTACGCAGCATGGACATCACCGGCGTGATGCCACTTCCCCCCGTCCAAAACAGGATCTTGGCCGGCGGGGGTTCCGGCAGCACAAACTCACCCTTGGGTAGGGCGAGGCGAACGATGGTCCCCGGCTCGAGACCGCGGACCAGGTGCTCGGACAGGAATCCCTCTGGCATCGCTTTGACCGTGATCGTTAGGCGGCCACGGCCTCTCGGGCCTCCGTCGGCGGGGGAAGAGCTGATGGAATAGGAGCGCCAGTGCCACTTGCCGTTGAGGTGTACGCCGATGCCGACGTACTGACCCGCTTGGTAGTCTGAAGCTCCAACCCCATCCGGGCTTGATGACCAGGGTGGCGGCGTCGCCGGTCTCTGGAACGACCGTAACGATCTTCCCCCGTAACTCGCGGGCCGACCACAATGGATTCACCATGTGCAGGTAGTCGTCCGGCAGCAGGGGGGTAGTCATGCGGGCGACGGCGCTCCGGGCGATCCTCGCCGCCGAGCCTGGGCCGGTGCGGTTGCCGCCGGTGTCGTCCGCAGGTGGGTTGAACTCGGGATCGTCCCCGGGCGTACGCAGCTTGGTCAGCACGGTCATCATCGGCTCCGAGGCGGTGGGGAACGTTAAGTGTTACTACCCGTAACATATAACATGCAAACATGACCCGCCGGACCTCAGCTGCGCCGCGGCGAGATGGTCGTAGCGAGCGCTGGAAGGCCCACCGAGAATCCCGGCGTCGAGAACTCATCACAGCCGTTATTGCTGTGGTCTCTGATCTCGGCGCCGAGGTCGGAATGGACGACATTTCGAAGGCATCGGGGATTGCCAAACCGGTTTTGTACCGCTACTTCAAGGACAAGGGAGACCTCTTCGTGGAGGTGGGACGCACTGTGGCTGAACAGGTGGTGGAAGAGACGACGATCGCCATCGACGCCGCTGAGTCGCCTCGGGCCAAACTGGCTGCCGGCATCGACGCCTACCTGGCCGGCATCGAGTCCCGTCCGGAGTTGTACCGACTTGTCGTGCGGCACCGTGATCTGGAGGACTTCGTCACCATCGTTGGCCTCCACGCCACTGGCGTCATCGCTGAGTTCATGCGGCAAGCGAATATGGACACGAGCGCAGCAGAACTCTGGGGTTTCGGCATCGTTGGGATGGTCCGTGCCGCCGCCGACCGTTGGCTCGAACAGCGCACAATGAGCCGCGCCGTCGTCGTGCGCTATCTCACTGACCTCATATGGCCTGGGCAGGCCGGCCTTTCCGTCGGCTTCCGTGGCTCTTCGCAGGGTCAGGGTGACGAAGCTCTCGGGGACCCGGGACCCGAAGGCGCGTGGGTTTAAGAGAAATTTGAAACTGCTCACGCTGCACCGACATGGATGTCCCCCGGAGGCTCTGACTCGCGGATTCAAAAGGTAGTCCTCGAGCGTCGGGCAGCAGAAGCACAATCAGACCATGACGATCCTGACCCGGAAGGCCCTTGGACAATGCCAGGAAGACGACTATGGCCGAGGCTCTTGCCGGTAGAGGGAAGGACAATGGGTGAACCAAATCAGGTCGTACGGCCTTATGCAGACCTGCGAGCAAGAGCGAGCCTTGAGCTCACCGGTCTCCAGCTCCATTATCGGGCAGCCCGTCCAAGTCACCGGACAACAAACGGCCAACAACGTCGCGTTTCTCACATGATCCACAAGGAGTAGTCAACAAAGTTCCAACTTCGACCTTTGTCGCGTTGTATTCACTCAAGGAGACACGGATGCAGAACCGAATTCTGAACGATACGTCTTACACGCCTGGTCCTCAAAAAGGCCATCGTCCAGCGCGGGATATGGGGCCGGCTTGGCTTCGACCTAAAACTGTCCGTCAATCTCTCGGTCCGCGATCTCCTCGATCCAGAGCTCAGCGGCTATATCGATTCACTGCTCCGTGATAGCGAAGTCGAACCGGGCAACCTCATCCTAGAGATTACGGAAAGCAGCATCATGAACGATCCCACAAAGACTGTCGAGGTTCTGGAAGGCTTTCACGCCATGGGCATCGGTCTGTCCGTGGACGACTTCGGCACCGGCTACTCGTCGCTCACCTACCTCAAGCGATTGCCTGTGAGCGAGGTCAAGATCGACAAATCGTTTATTACCCACATTACGAGTGATGCGAACGATGGTGCCATCGTAAGGTCAGTTGCCGATCTCGGTCGCCATCTCGGTCTGTCGGTTGTCGCCGAAGGTGTCGAAGATCAAGTTGCCTGGGACACTTTGGGGAACCTCGGGTGCACCCTGGGTCAGGGGTATCATTTGGCAAGGCCACTACCCGCTGACGAGTTCGAGCAATGGATGACTCAGTATTCGCCCCAGCAGAACTTCGCTCTGACAGTCGTGAGCGATTCCAAAAGCCGTTCGTCCGAACTGTCAAAGGTCGTGTAGGGGAGCCCCTCGAAGACCGCGGTCGCCAAAAGCGACGAACGGGGGCGGGCCCGATACGCGGGTCGCCGGCGCGTCCACGGTACCCCCGCACTGTTGTCGGACCCGGCGCCGCACCGCATCGACCGCGGCGTTGGCGTGGCGACTGACGTGGAAACGGTCGATGACCCGCGTCGCTCAGGGAGTGACGACGCGGAACCCCGGCGCTGTAGGTCCTCGACATGTCGAGACGGCCGTAGTCGAGGTTTTCTCGCACATGGTGTGCTGGCTGCGCAACCACCGGGCCGCTTCGGTGAAGTCCCTGGTGAGCACCTCCAAGAGGGCGTCGTTGGCCGATGAAGCACACAAGGCGGGGCAGAGGTGCTGACATTGGAGTGCACTTGGTGACGCGGTAGGCGAGGGGGCGCGGCGCGGTCCCGGCGAAGCGAACAGTCAGTTGCGCGTCTCTGCCCCCGCAACGTTCTGTGCCGTCGATGACACTTCGGTCAGTTGGATTCCTACGTCGACCGGGAGGGTCGCGCGTTCTTGCTCTGAATTGGTGCCAAGCTGCCCGCTGCGGTTGTCGCCCCAGGCCCAGAGCCGTCCAGTCGAGTCGATGCCGTAGCTGGCGTAGCCACCCGAGCTCACGGTGACGAACGTGACGCCTTCAGGCACATGGACTTTCACCGGCACCTCGGAGGTGGTCAAGGTGCCAATGCCGAGCTGGCCCCGATCGTTGTCTCCCCAAGTCCACGTGTCCCCATCGCGGAGGACGGCGATGGTCTGTCCGTTGTTCGGGCCACTCCCGCCCTGGAAAACCTGCCGCACCGGGCCGGCAAGGTCCACTTTGACCGGGAGGGCGCTGTTGGCGGTGGTGGCGTTGCCCAGTTGGCCGGCGGCGTTGTACCCCCAGTTGTAGTAGTCACCGTTGACGAGCAGCGCTCCGGATCCCTCCCACGACGAGGTCAGCGCGGTCACGTTCACCCCGCTCGGCAACCCGATGACGGGCGTGGGAGTGCTGGTTGTGGCGGTGGACCCGTTGCCCAACTCGCCCGCGTCGCCGCTTCCGCACGCGAAGACGGTGCCCTTCGAGTCGAAGAGTGCGTGGGTCCGAGCACCGGTCGCGAGGGTCACGTGATCGAGCGTCAACTGCTGAGGACGTGAGTTGACGAGAGCGGACAGGCACAGGTCGCCATCACCGTTCAGGCCCCAACCCCAGGCGTGGCCGGTGGAGTCGATGGCCAGACCGGCGTCGAAGGGCATCGGGTTGGCGAGCGACCTGATGGTGACCCCGGCCGGAAAGTCCAGCTTCACGGCCTTGGTCTCGTAGGGTGTCAACTGCCCATCGCCGAGCTCGCCATAGCTGTTGACCCCCCAGCCGTAGACGGCGCCGGTCGAGGTGAGGGCATAGCCGTCCGAGTTCGAGGTGGCGATCTGAACGATCTTCCCTCCGATACCCGCGATGGCGGTCGGGCGGTCGAGCTGAAGCTGAGTAATGGCGCCCTTGTTGCCGACGACGCCCCATCGATAGACGGTAGAACGAGGCGTCGGTGAATTATCGGACGCGGAGCCTCCGCCGGAGCTCCCGCATGCGGCCAACGCCAGAGCGGCGATGATCAGTGTCGTTGACGCCAGAGCGAGGGACCGGCCGCGACGCGAGCTTCTCGCGAGTCGGGTGGCCAGACCATGGCGTGCTCTGGGCGATTCGTTCATCGGGATCCTCTCATCCGGTCCAGTGACTCTTTCTTCATGACGGTTCTAGCGAACAGTTGTGATGAGAATGTAAACCTAGTTGTCAAAAAATCGTAAGCAACGCCGAGCCACGATTCGGCTCGGGCCGCGGTCACGCCCCGGTCCTGCCCGAAGTGCCGAGGTGCAGGGCACCAGCAGTGGATGAGGCCACCCAGGCCGTACCGTCGGCAGGGTAAAAATTGCAGTCGTACCCGCCGTAGTAGATGCGGGTGTCACCGAACGGGGACACGGCGATGGTGCGGATCGAGACGTAGGCCTGACCAGCGCGGATTGGCGCGCCCGAACGGCCCGTTGGCTTGAAGTCGGAGCCGCTCAGGCAACGAAGGACGTAGATAGGGGTACCCGAGGACCCGGTGCGGACGGCGAAGCACGCCGCCGCGTCGAACTGGGCCAACCGAGCGGAGATCGGTCCACACGTCCGGGTCGGCGGGCAGGGTCCGGCGTAGGCCCATTCGAAGCCGATGAGCTGTCTGGTCACGCCCCCGATGCGCACCGTGGTGAAGCGGTTGTACGCGGCGATGACGTAGACGATCGAACCCCTACCTGACGCCGGGACGGAGGCGCCATCCTTGGCGAGCATGTGACGGATCGCAGGAATGGGGGAGAACTCGAGGCTGACGGCCAGACCCGCCGCGGGATGCCCTGGGCGGACGGTGGTCGTCGCCCCCACGCGGCCTTGCGGGAGGTGATCGAGACGGTAGACATCTCCGTCGCCCTCAGTAGACAAGAGCAGTGCCGGCGTGCCGTCGTAGACAACGCATGTGAGGCCTCGCAGACCGCTGTTGTGCGGCCCGACCGGTGGCTCCTGGTAGAGCAGCGACCATCGTTGTGTCCCACTAGGAAGGCTCCTGTCGTTGCGTCGGTAGAGCCTGGTGTTGATGGTGGCGTAGAGCGCGCCGCCACAGTTGGCGAACGCGGTGACCTTCTGAGAAACCAGGCTTGGTGACGAGGGTGTCGCTACCGTCAGTTCGGGCGTGGGGCCGAAGACCAGGGTATGGCGCGCCTTGGACCAGGTGGCGCGGATGATGCCGGTCGGGTCCACGCCAGCGTAGACGGACCAGACGCCGCCGGTTTTGTGTGCCCCGAAGGACCGGACGTCCATCACGTCGGAGGGGAGCGGGAAGCTATCGGCAGGCGAGAAGGACCTTGCGCCGTCGAGCAGCCATTGCAGCTCGGTATGGCCATTCAGCGTGGCCACGGTGATGAGCAGAGAATGACCACGTCCCATGCCTTGGTCCCGCGGGATCGGGAACGAGGCCATCGAGTCCTCAACGCGCAGTCCCTGGGTCTGCTCGAAGACCTCCCAGGGCGCAGCGGCAGAGTTCTTCACCAATATCTGGCCGTATGCCGGTGACCCTGGATATTCCCACTGATCAGTCGAGGCGAAGAGCCGCGCGCCTTGAGCGACGAGGACGTCGTTTTCGGTGTCGTGGGCGACTGGGCTGGAGGGATTAGTGCTCAGCGGTTGACGGACGGCGGGTACCGCGTACCGGGACGAGGTGCGCGGGACAGTGGCGCCGGCACTAGACGACCCGCTGAGCCCAGCTGCAACCACAATCATCACGAATGCGATGATCGACTTGCCTCGGCCACGGTCGCCGCCTGGAGACCTCCTGGGTGCCGCCATCACCACGATGTCCGTGCCTTCAGTGTGGTGCCGCTAGTATGACAACCATGGTTGTCAAACTATCACGGCGGCGACAATGAAGGGGCCAGACAGTCCATCGTCCGACCAGGGTGAGGAGGTCGGCAGAGGTCGAACGAGGAGTCGACCGCGCGCCCTAGGCGGCGCCCTGCGCCGGGCCTGGGTCGGTTATCAGCTGCGATTGGACCGGCGGTTGGCGGCCGCTGGCTTCGCCGACCGGGGCTTTCCCGATGGGCGGGTGCTTCGGCTCTGCGCCCAGTCCGAGGAGGTCACGGCCTCTCAGATCGGCCGGGAGCTCGGCATCACTCGCCAAGGTGGTGGCAAGGTCGTGGCCGCCCTCCGCGATAGGGGGTATGTCACCCTTCGGTCATCCCCCAGTGACCGCCGCGAAAAGGTTGTCAGTCTTACGCCGAGGGCTCATGACTACCTGGCTGCTCAACGTTCCGCCTCTCGTCAGATCGAACGCGAGCTTCGACAGCAGATCGGAGGCGAGGCTTTCGAAAGTCTGCTGCAGCTGCTCGACGCGCTCGGCGGAGATGACCAGCCTCGAATGCGCGACTATCTTCGACGCACCCTACGCGTTTCCTACGACAGCGAGGGGGATTGAGCTCAGAGTGCGGGCACGCTGCGGGAGCGACAGTCGATTGGGTCTGCTTTGGGTGTGTGGCTGAACGATGTCAATCGAACTCTGGGAAGACTCCTAGGGGCTAGTCGGACTGGCGACCTCCTCCAAGATCCGTGAAATCTGGTCGACAGTAAGGCGCTTTACTACATCGACGGACGCCGTGAACTTCAACGGTCAATTGGCATCTGCGTTGCATTCTTGCGCCACAACCGCCCTGGCTTCCCTAGGGCAACTCGCTAATTCTTGTCCGGGCCTTTGGGTCCGGCGGGGCTCGACTGCGCGGGCCACGATCCCTCAGAGGCAAGGGCCACGACCCCGAAAGATTCGTCGCCGTTGGTTCTGCGCATGTCTGGGTCAGCGATTGACGAAGGGAAGGCAGAACGCGTACGCGAGCACCAGGACGATCGCTTCCGAGCGTCGGAGTGTTGCCCCCCTCGCCATGGCGAGCCACGACGCGACCACGACCACGGTCATGAGCACGAGCGCGACACCGCCGACATGCACCGACTTGGCCGGCGCGAGGAGTCCGACAACAGCACCGCCGCCGAGGGCGATGAACAGGTTGCCGCCGAGCACGTTCCCGACAACGAGGTCGTGCTCGCCCTTGCGCGCTGCCTGGATCGATGCGGCTATGAGCGGGGCCGAGGTTCCGAGGCCGACAAGGGTGATCCCTGCCAGGCCCTCGGAAAACCCCAGATGTTTCGCAACGCCGAGCGAGGACGTCACTATGACCTCGGCGCCACCGAGCATGAAGGCAAGCATGCCGATCGCCCGAACCACCTCGACAGGCAAACGTCCTGTCTTGACGGAAGCGAACTCGGCCAGCTCAGATCCAAGCGAGTCCTCTCGTCCGTTTCGTTGTCCGACTAGCAACGCCCCAACTGCGGCGCCGAGCGCGACCAACATGACGAGGCCCTTGACCAGCGTGACGCCCCCGACTGCGAGGATGGCGAACAGCACGACCGACGCGACGCTGATCGGTGCTTCCCTCCGGATGGTCGCCGAGTCGACCTTCAGGGGGATGATCAGCGCCGCTACCGCCAAGGCCAGACAGACGTTGGCGACGATCGATCCCACCAGGCTCCCAATGGCCAGGTCGGGCGACTGGCCGCGGCGACACCCGCCACGATGAGTTCCGCGATGCTGGTACAACCTTGGCCGTCGCCTGGTCGTGAACGGTGACGGTGTGAGGGAGGTGCTCTTTGCCGATGAAGTGGAACGTGATGGTCGAACCGCGGGTATCGACGTGGTTCCTCCGAAGCGTTGTAAGTC
Source organism: uncultured Acidimicrobiaceae bacterium (assembly GCA_963807775.1). Lineage (GTDB taxonomy): Bacteria > Actinomycetota > Acidimicrobiia > Acidimicrobiales > RAAP-2 > Bog-473. The sequence continues at coordinate 73,862 of CAWECY010000005.1, forward strand.
CGTAGGTATGATTGTCACGGGCGGCGAGTTCTCCAACGGAGGCGCCGAATGGCACCCGATGGGAGAGCCGACCCGGACCAAGACCCATGACTTCATCGACAAAGAGCTCGGGCGTGCCGTGCCCTACGGCGTCTATGACATAGACAACGACGAAGGCTGGGTATCAGTTGGCGACACCGGCGATACCGCCAGCTTTGCCGTCGAAGCCATCAGACGTTGGTGGCGCTCGATGGGCCAGGCCCGCTTCCCCGACGCGCACAAGCTCTTGATCACTGCCGATGCCGGCGGGTCCAATGGGCATCGGGTCAAGCTGTGGAAGGTCGAGTTGGCCAAGTTCGCCCGAGAGAGCGGGCTAGAGATCACCGTCTGTCACTACCCACCAGGGACGTCGAAGTGGAACAAGATCGAGCACCGCATGTTCAGCTTCATCTCCATGAACTGGCGGGGACGACCGCTGGTGTCGTATCGGACCATCATCGAGCTCATCTCAGCCACCACCACCAAGAGCGGCCTCAAGATCAAAGCCGAACGTGACTGGAACCACTACGACACCGGAGTACAGGTGAGCAAAGCCGAAATGGCGGCTCTGCCCCTCATCCGCCACGACTTCCATGGCGACTGGAACTACACACTGGCGCCCGCATCAAACGCGTAATCAAAATCGCGGCGGGCCCTAAGGTCTAGACCATGAAGCTCTCTGAGGTCATCATCTGAACTCGGGCGACCCGGGCTCCTCGATGCGCTGGTGAGTGTCAGTCGCGGAGCGTTGGAGGACGACGACTTCTAGCGGACGGCCCTGCTCGCCTTGGGTGAAACTGGGTAGACGGGGTCCCGCACCAGAAGATGGCCTCGTCGAGGCGGCCTGAGGCAACTGGACAGATTTCTCGCCCCGCTGCGGTCACCTGTTGTCTGTAGCGACGACTCGGCTCGTCGCGAGTACATGCCAAGCTTGAGGGCATGACAATTCGAGTACTGGCTGGGGTCATAGGCGCTTTCATCATTCTGGCCACGGCGTGGAGTGTGCTCGGCACGTTGGTCGTACCGCGACGCGTTCGCAGCACCATCCCCCGGATGGTTTTCATCGTCAACAGCAGCGTGTTCCGTTTCTTTGCCGACAAGACCCGCTCGTATGAGCATCGGGACCGGATTCTGGCGGTCCAGGCGCCCGTACAGCTCATCGCACAGATCTTCGCATGGTTGGCCCTCTACCAGCTCGGATTTGGACTGCTCGTGTGGTCCTCTGGTAACGGCGGGCTGGGAAGCGCCATGGAGCAAGCGGGCTCGGCGCTGTGCACGTTGGGCTATCTCGTTCCACATGCGGGTGGAGTTGCAGCACTTGACTCCCTCGCTGCGCTCGCCGGCCTCGGAACGGTTGCGCTCCAGATCGGCTACCTCCCGACGCTGTACGCAGCCTTCAACCGCCGCGAGGCGCTCATCACCATGCTCGACTCGAGAGCCGGCGTGCCCTCATGGGGTCCGGAGCTCCTCGCCCGCACGCATTATGGCCTCGGCAGCGGTGTCTCTGCCGTTGGCGAGCTGCCGGAGCTGTTCGAGGCATGGGAACAGTGGTCCGCAGACGTATCCGAAAGTCACACGACCTATGTTCCGCTGATTTGGTTTCGTTCGCCACGCCCGCTGTCGTCATGGGTCACGGCGCAGCTTGCCGTGCTCGACGCGGCCGCGCTGTACGTGGCGCTCCTTCCCAACGCCAGAGGTCTCATCCAGGCGCGCCTCTGCCTACGAGGAGGCTTCACCTGCTTCGGCAATATTGCCCGGGCTCTTCGGATACCCATTCCTGAGGACGCCGACCCGAGCGACGGGATCTCGCTCTCGTATGAGGATTTCCTTGAAGCTATCGAACGTCTGCGCCAAGTCGACTTTCCGGTCGAACGCCCCGTCGAGGATGCATGGGCGGACTTCTTGGGTTGGCGGGTCAACTACGAGGCTGCCGCCTACGCGCTGGCATGGGCAGCTGACGCCCCGCCAGCATTGTGGTCGGGTCCCCGCCGGCACGAAGTCGAGCCCATCGCCCCTCTGCGGCCGCGGACGGCGGTGATGAGCAAGCCCGTGAGTTCCGAGAAACCCATCGAGAATCCGTGACCCTTGCCGCATCTCTGCAGACTCCCAGCACCCGCATCCGGCGAGAGTGTCGTCGCAACGAGCGGGTAGAACTGCGTGGTGAAGAACACCTCGAAATAGCGAAGGGTCCATGCGCAACGAACTTCGTCGAATCGTCCTCTGCGAACTATCAGCAGGTTCGGCTACTACACAGGAGCTCACGTGACCATCACGACGATTGACCCATCGACCGGACAACCGCTCGCGGCATACGAAGAGACGACCCCCGAGCAGCTGGACGCGCTGCTCGACGACGCCCGGTCGGCGTACCAGGGCTGGCGCACCCTGTCGCCCGATCAGCGTGCCGAGGGCTTGGCCCGGCTGGCCGAGGAACTCCGAAAGCGCAAAGAAGAGCTGGCCATGCTCGCGACCCGGGAAATGGGCAAGCCGCTGTTGGAAAGCCGGGCCGAGGTTGAGAAGTGCGCATGGGCTTGCGACTGGTACGCGGAGCACGCGCCAAACTTCCTTGAAGCCGAGGTCCTCGAAACCGAGGCGCTTCGAAGTGAGGTCATTCCACAGCCGCTCGGTGTCGTCTTCGCCATCATGCCGTGGAACTTTCCGTACTGGCAGGTCGTGCGAGCTCTCGCCCCAGCGCTGGCGGCGGGCAACGTGGTCCTGCTCAAGCATGCCCCCTCAACGACCGGCTGCGGGCTGGCCCTCGCCGATGTCGCGGATTCGGCGGGCTTGCCGAGCGGCGTTCTGTCCGTGCTGGTGGTGAGCGCCGAGCGCACAGCAGACGTTTCCGCATCGGTGATTGAGGACGATCGGGTGGCCGCCGTCACCCTCACGGGCTCGACAAGGGCGGGAAAGTCCGTCGCAGCCGTTGCCGGCGGTGCGCTCAAGAAGACGGTCATGGAGCTCGGTGGCAGCGATCCTTTTGTCGTGCTCTCCGACGCCGATCTCGATGCCGCAGCAGCCTGGGCCGTGCGCAGCCGATTCCAGAACACCGGGCAGTCCTGCATCGCCGCCAAGCGGATCGTGGTCGAGGAGTCGGTTGCCCAAGTCTTTGTTGGGAAGCTGCTGAGCCAGGTCGGCGATCTGAGACTTGGTCCCCCGACTGAGTCCGAAGTGACCGTGGGGCCCCTGGCCAGAGAGGACCTGCGTAACGCAGTCGAGCGCCAGGTGCGGGCGTCCGTAGCTCAAGGTGCGCGCATCCTGGTCGGCGGCCACGTGCCGGAGGGACCGGGCTTCTTCTACGAGCCGACCGTGCTCGATCACGTCCGACCAGGCATGCCGGTGCTCGAAGAGGAGGTATTCGGCCCCGCCGTCCCCGTCCTGCGAGCGCGTGACAGTGCAGAGGCGCTCCGCCTCACGAACGACAGCCGCTATGGCCTGGGCAGCGCCGTATGGACCGCTGACCGCGAGCGCGGAACGGCGTTCGCCCTCAGTATTGAAGCTGGCCATACGGCCGTGAACGGAATGACGGTGTCCGATCCGCGCCTTCCGTTCGGTGGCATCAAGGACTCGGGCTATGGCCGGGAGCTCTCCCACCACGGTTTATTTGAATTCGTCAATTTCCACACTGTGGTCGTGAACGCAGCTGAGGGGCCACGCGGAGACCGGCGTACCGCCAGCGAGTAGCAAACCGGTCGTCGAAGGTGAAGCGGTCGGGCTAGGCACGTCGTCTCCCACTACACCTCGCCGGCGATGGATGTGTCAGAGGTCGACTCTGGCTTTATCCATCTCGCTGAGTAGGGGTTCGACCTCTCACGCCGCGACGATCACTCCACGCGAGCGAGCACGGACCGGGACAGTGGACCTCGCTCTCCGATGGCTGACAGCGCTCCGGCGGCCATGGCCGCTCCCGCCAGAAAGTATGCGGTGAGCGAGAAGGCACGGTCCACCGTGATGTGCGCAGGCGATGTGCCCCCGGCCAGGTCAAAGACCAGCCCCGTGAGGGCAAGTCCGAGTGCCGTACCCAGTCCGCGAGTCATGTTCAGGACGCCAGAGGCCACCCCGGACTGTTGCTCGGGGACCGAGCCCATGATCGTGGTGTTGTTGGGCGGCGTGAAGCAACCCAAGCCAGTTCCAACGAGTGCCAGAAGCGCAAGAAATCCGAGGGTTGGCGGACGCAGCGCACCAAGGGCGAACAACCCCAGGAGCACGAGCGACATCCCCCCGACGGTCAACGGGCGCGCCCCGAGTCGATCCGCGAGGCGACCCGCGAAGGGAGCGACCACACCGAGGGCCAGGGGCATCATCATGAGCTCGAGCCCGGCCTGCCCGGCACCCATCCCCAGTCCACGCTCGAAGTAGAAGGGCACGAGGAAGAGCACACCGAACATGACCAGGTAGGACAGCAGCCCACTCGCGATGCCCCGTCGAAAACGAGTCTTCCGGAACAACGTGAGATCGAGCATGGGGTCGGGTTCGTGTCGCTCCCACATCACGAAGGCAACCGCGAGGGCGAGTCCGACGACGATCACCCCCAGGATCAACGGCGAGGACCACCCGGCCGCATTCCCGAACGAGATCGCCGAGAGGAGAGCCACGACGGCCGGGAAGAACAACGAGAGCCCCTTCCAGTCGAACGGCACTCGCTCGAGCAGATGAAGGCTGCGGGGGATCAGCAGCAGACCCGCGATGACGCCGAGGATCCCGAAGGGCACGTTGACCAAGAAGATCAGGCGCCAACCGCCGGCCGCCAGGAGCAGCCCGCCGACCGACGGGCCAAGGGCGAGTCCGATCGCCTGGGCCGCGCCCTGGATGCCGATCGCCTTGCCGAGCGACGCCCGGGGCACGGCGGTGACGATGATGGCCACGCTGTTGGCTTGCAGCATGGCGGCGCCGACGGCCTGCAGGACTCGGAACGCGATGAGGGCACCGAGGGTCGGAGCGAGGCCACAAAGAGCCGAGCCGATTACGAACACGGCGAATCCGTACACGTAGAGGAGCTTGCGACCCCACATGTCGGCGAAGCGACCGACTGCGGTGACGGTGGCAACGAGGACCAGGAGGTAGCTCAGGCCCACCCACGTGACCGCAGCGACGCTGGCGTGGAACGTGCGCTGCAGCGTGGGCAGCGCCACGGTGACGATGCTGGCGTCGAGCTGTCCCATGAACGCCCCGACGCACACGGCCCCGACGGCGAGCCAGTACGCGTTCTCCCTGGTACGGATGGATGCGGGCCGACGGGGCTCCACCAGGAGCCGATGCCAACCAACGGTCGAGAGTGCCTCGTCGGTTTCCACCCTGATGATGGTGCCTGCCTTCGGAGCAGAAGTCGAATAGATGTTTCTGAGTGAGTTGATAAGCTAAGCAAATGGACAGCCGGAAGCTCGCCTACTTCGTTGCCGTGGTCGATCACGGAGGATTTACCGCTGCATCCAAGGCGGTCTTTGTCTCCCAACCCGCGTTGTCCCTGGCCGTCAAGGACCTCGAAACCGAGATCGGTGCGGAGCTCTTCACCCGGATCGGCCACCGCATCAAACTCACCGCAGCCGGTGCGGCCCTGCTCGAACCGGCACGGCAAGTCCTGCGGGACCTCGAGACCGGACGGGCTGCCGTGGAGGCGGTCAAAGGACTGTTGTCGGGGTCGCTTTCCCTGGCCAGCCTGCCGACACTTGCGGCCGAACCCATGGCGAGCATGGTGGGCGAGTTCCGGCGTCACCACCCGGGAGTCAGGGTCGACCTCGCAGCCCCCGAGGACAGCGACGACCTTTTCGCCCTGGTGGAGTCCGGCACGTGTGAGCTCGGACTGACCGACGCCGCCGACGTCCCCCGTAACCTCGCGGCCATCAACTTGGGAACGCAGGAGCTCGTGTTCATCCTCCCCCTGGGCTCGACACCGACTGGAGGCGATCCTTTCGAGGCGCTGGAACTCGGTGAGATACCACTTGTGGTGGCTCCGATCGGGACATCGACGCGCCGGCTGCTTGATCAGCAACTTGGAGAATGGGGCCGCCCACCGACGCTCGCGGTGGTCTCGGCCCAGCGCGAAGCGATCCTGCCTCTCGTCGTGGCGGGCGCCGGCGCCGCTCTCGTCCCGGAGGCCCTGGCGCTCATCGCCGAAAAGCTCGGGGCGGTTGTGGCCCGACCGACCCCACCCGCGGTCCGGGGCCTTGTCCTGGTGCATCGACTCGGACCCTTGTCCCCCGCTGCGTCCCGATTCGTGGAACTGTCAGCGGGCAAAGCCCTCTCCGAGAGTCGGCAAAGGTTCGATGGCGTCGCCAATCGAAGTGGGTCCGAGGCGCAGGCAGTCTCGAGCACGAGCGGGGTCTTGTAGCCACCAGCGAAAACCACCGACGCTGGGCGGCTCTCTCTATCGCGGTTTCTCCCGTTCGAATCAACCCCGCCGGCGCCTGGGCCTCGGCCGCGGGCTTGTGACGCATCACCGTCTCGTCCACGCTGAATCGACGCTCGAAGAGGTCGATGAGACCAGGACTCTCAACCGTCCGGAGAGCCCACTCCCCCGTACCAGGTCAGGGTCGGTTTTTCAACCCAAACGAGCGGTAGCTCATATTGCGCGTTGAGGTGTCCTCGGTTGATGTTTAACCTTGCATCGTGACGTCGAGGTGGCGCTGGCTCCTCGTAACCCTGGCGGCCGTGGCGGTGAGCTGCCTCGTGCCGGGCTCCATGCTGTCGCATCCGATACCCCCAACCTCCGCGGGCGCTGCCACGGTCATGGCACGTCAGTCCGCGCCGTCGGGCAGTGAGTGCGCCGCAGTGGCCTGCAATCGAGGCACACTGTCGTTGACCGCGCCACTCCCCGGCTTCATGTTGGCCGGCATGGTTACCGCCGCGGTCCTCGTCGTTCTTGCACTGTGCACGGCGCACCGCGGGCGGCGCGAAGCGGTCCGCCTGCCTGCTGGCTCGCCATCGCCACTGCTCAAGCCTCCGCAGTTCCTCTTCTCCGCTTAACTCCGGCGCCAGCTCGCCGAACTCCTAATTCGAGTACTGGCGCGGTTCGCGCCACGTCCTTGGCGCCGCGTGAGCGTCTCTCACGCGGTGTGTACCCATCCCTCACAGAGAAGAGTCGTCATGCCCAGCAATCGTCCCCGAACACCGTCGCCGAAGGGCGCACCGTCAACCACAACCAAGAAGAAGTCATCGTCGAGCCAGCGCTATGCGCAGCGCCAGGCGGCCAAGCAGCAAGCCACCCAGGAGGCGCGCCGGGCAAGAAACCGCACGTACAGCATCGTCGTCATCGCGTTGGTCGTAGTGATCGTCGGGGTGCTGGTCGTCGTCAAAGTGGCCGGAGGCGGCTCGGGCCCGAGCTCGGGCTCTGTGGTCGACCAGGCGTCGCCGCCCGCGGGCACCCCGATTGCGGCAGCCACGTTGGCGAAGCTCCAGTCGGTCCCCATCTCCACGCTGACTGCCGCACCGACGGACGGCATCGTCTCGACGCCGCAGGTGGTCAACGACCGGGCCCTCGCCGCGGACGGCAAGGCCGAGTTGCTGTTCATCGGTGCCGAATTCTGCCCACATTGCGCCGCCGAGCGGTGGCCGCTCTACATCGCCCTGTCCAAGTTCGGGACTTTCAGCCCCCAGCCGGGCCGCATCCACTCGGCCAACGAGGACGGCGACGTACCCAGCCTGACCTTCTACGGCACGACCTACTCGAGCCCCTACCTGACATTCACGTCGGTGGAGGTCTACACGAACAAGCTGCAGGGCGACGGTTACGCCCCCCTGCAGACGCCGACCCAGGCACAGCTCACGCTGTGGGAGAACGGAAATGGGGGCTCGTTCCCCTTCCTCGACTTCGGAGGGAAGAAGGTGCTTACCGAAGCCCAGTACATCTTCACCCCACTGGAGAACCTCCCTTTCTCCGATGTGGCATCTCAGGTGGGCGACAACTCGACGGAAATCGGGGCGGACATCGATGCGAGCGCCGCCCAACTGGTCGCGACGATCTGCGGCTCGTTGTCCAACGAGCAGCCTTCCGACGTGTGCTCGGTGGTACGCGGTGGATGAGGATGTGCCCCGGTGGCCCGGCATCGTCGGGACCGTCGCCAGCGCGCTCGGGTTCGCCGTGGCGGGCTACCTCACGTATGAGCATTACACGTCGTCGACCACGCTGGCCTGCTCGGGCAATGGGGTCGTCGACTGCCTGAAAGTGACGACCAGCTCGTACTCGGCGCTGGCCGGAGTGCCCGTGGCCGTCCTCGGCCTCGTTTTCTTCGCCATCATGCTCGTGCTCCAGCTGCCGTCCATGTGGCGGCGGCCCGAGCGAGCCATCCGGCTGGGGCGGTTGGCCTGGGCGATCGTGGGGCTGGGCATGGTCCTCTACCTCTTTGCCGCTGAACTCTTCGCCATCGACGCCATCTGCCTATGGTGCACATCGGTGCATGTCTTCACTCTGGTTCTGTTCGTCACGACCGTCTTCGCTACGGCTTCGTACTCCGCTCCGAGAGCCGTCGGCGCGTGAAGCAGACAGTTGTCGGGCGCCGCTGGGAACCACGTTTGCAGGAGGAGCCGTGCCGGCGAGGGCCAAGTGATCGACGGGGCTGGGTGGCGGGAAGAGCAGGGGTGTCAAAGGCTCTTCGGAGGAAGACGGGAGTTACGACGCGGGGCTTGCCATCACCGCAGCCTCGACAATCTGAATGTCCGGCGGCTGAATGGCCAGAGGGCCGCCCGCCACTGGCAGCTGCCACACCATCGTCACGTAGGGCGTCGCCTGCCGCACCGTTCCGGCTGCGCAGGGAGGTACACCGGAGATGCTCAGCGGGCTGGACCCGCTCGGCGTGGTCGACGAGCAGACGTCCGTCCGCTGGTGCCACTGGACGAGTGCGCCGTAGGGGGTTGGAGGGACCGTGACGGTACTGGGGAGCACGTAGAACGCCGCGGCCAGCACCTGCTGACCCGAAGGTGTCTCCGCGTAGACGAGGCCGTCGACGGATTCGGGATCGAGCGTCCGCTTCGCCGACGCGTTCGCCGCGACGGTCTCGGGGTCCACGTAATAGGTCACCGGGTACCCCGCTGGCGAGACCAGCTGGTAGCCAGCGGCCACGGCGGTCGCTGGTGTGGCGAACTTGGCCACGCTTTTGGTCGTGGCCTCTACGTACGAGAACGCCCCGATCTCCTGGCTGAAGGTGGGCTCGGACGCACATCCCGACGAGGCCATGTGGATGTCGTCAGGTCCGTTCTCGCCGTCAGTCAACAGCTCGTCGGCCAGCAGCGTCGGTAAGGCGGGGCCGGTGTACGACCAATTGGCCGTCGTGGCATTGAGGCCGGCGGCGGCGCTGGCGTCTGCGCCGTTCATGTTCATGGTCGTGCCGGGCGCGGATCCCATGGCCATGACGGGCGAGTTGGTGAGGTCGAGCCCGTGGTGGACCGCAGTGCTCGTGCAGCTGGCGGTACCTGCCGTCTGTGAGGCCGGCATCATCCCCGCCATGTCGGACATCCCGGACGTGGAGGACCCGGACATGGACATGCCTGACATCGACCCCGAAGAGCTACTGGTGCTGGCGGCCGCCGCAGGGTACGTGGCCGCCAACAACAGGGCACAGAACGCCCCGATACCCGCCGCGGCAGTGAGGGACGGCAAACGGCGGAAGAGCCGGACCGCCGGCGACACCCACACGTCAGGACTGGGAACGACCGTGGGCACCATGGCGAGCGCCAGGACGGCCACGAGCGGACCTGAGTTCGGGTCCGTCCCTGATCCCGTCAGGACGCCACCGAGACCCTGACCGGTCAGCCAGAACAGGATCGTCGCGACGAAGCCGACGGCGAGGAATCCCTCGAAGCGCCGGAAGAGCAGTGGGCCGGTCCCCACCACCACGGCCAGTAGGGCGAGCAGCCAGGTCTGGGTGAGCCCGGCCGACCCGAACCAGTGGCCGACGTGATTGAGGAAGCCCGCATACCACGGCGGTTCGCCCGGGGCCATACCGGCGATCGCACCAGAGACCGACGTGGCGGCCCGGTTGGATGGCAGCAGGAACAGCAGCGCGGCCAAGAGCCAGTAGCCGGCCCACACGGCTAGTGGGGTCACCGCGGTCCCGATGCCCTGCGCGGCCGCCGACGAGGCGATCCCGGTGGGGGTTCCGCCTTCGTGCTCCTCGGCCGAACGTTGACGACGCGGCCAGGCCATCAGCCCGAGCATCCCGTAGACGAATACCGAGCCGGGAGCGCCGCTCAATGCGCTCGCCGTGCCGAGGAGCATCATCCCCAAGCCTTCACCGAAGAACCACACCGCGAAGGCCCAGACAAACGAGGTCATCAGTGCGGGACGCACCGTGCGCCGGAAGAGCAGGCCGACCCCGATGAAGAGCTGAACGGTCGCAAACAGCGCGTTCCACACCCCGACGTTCGGGGCGACGAAGTGGCCGGCCGTGGTGATCAGCCAGGCGACCGGCTCAGGTTGGCCGGCCGCGTTCGCGGTGATGTAGGTGGGTACGAACTGCTGGCCGAACATGAAGGGCTGGTACTGGAGCGCAGCATCCACGATCCAAAACAACCCGAGGACGATCTGCAATATGCGCTGTGTTCCAATCGGAGTGGGCCAGCGCCGGTGGGCACCGAGACCCCCTCCGGCGCTGTCTTCGCTGTCACCGGCGAGGTCGTCGTCCTCGTCCTCCGCGATCTCCTCGTCCGGAGCCGCACCTCTTGTCGGATCGAAGCTCGTCATGAAGGATGCTCCTTCCTCGCGCTAGCCAATCGAGCCCTCAGGTCTGCCATCCGTGACGTAGCAGCGTGGTGATGTCCTGGGCCTCCTGTGACGGCAGGATCTCGGCGGGGAACTCCACGTGGGCCCGGTTGTCCTGCGTGTACACCAAGATGTAGCCGGCGTGCACCACGGTGTAGCTCGCACCTGCCTCGGTGGCGTGCTCGGCGAAGGACAGCGGGATTCCCGTGGTCGCTTCGGTCTGCCGTATCTGCCCGATCGTTCCGGTGAGCCCGATGAAGGTCGGGTCGAAGTGGTCGAGCCATATGCGGATCACCGAGGGGGTGTCGCGGTCAGGATCGGTCGTGACGAACACGACCTTGAGGCGGGAACGATCGGAGGAGGGCAACATCCGGAGCGCCGCGGCGGCGGTGGCCATGTTCAGGGGGCAGAGGTCGGGACAGTGCGTGTAGCCGAAGTACACCAGTGTCAATTCGCCGTTTGTCTGGGCCGCCAGGTCGTAGGGAGCTCCCGCGGTGTCCTCGAGGGTGACATCGGGCTTCGGATAGCTGTGTGGGAAGAGCAGCGCCCCCGGGTAGCTGGCACTCGTCTCGGGTGGCCCGCCAACTTGTGACACCACCGCGTTCCCACTCGGGCTCGACCCTCCGCACGACGCGAGGAGGACCGCGACCACGACGGTCGAAGCCGCGACGGCGGCTGGGCGCCTCCTGCGCCGCAAACGGTCAGTGAGACGCATTGCCCGTCACCGTCTGTCCGTCGGGGGCGACCAGGTACCAGTCCGATCCGACCCCCTGCCCCCTGGTGTCGCCCGGGTGCAGATCACCGGCGAACGTATAGAGCGGATGACCGCCCAAGGTGACCTGGGGCACACCGCCGGCGCCGTCGATGACCGTGATGCTCGCGGTGATCGACGCCACGGCCGTCGGCGTGGCGTGTGCCTGGAGGGGTGGCCAGTCGACCAGGCACCACTGGGCTTGGCACGCGCTCGTGGTGGGAGTGTCGTCGGTGTAGTCGTAGAGGACCTGACCCCGGCTGTTGGCGACGACGGGGCCGAAGCGGGTTTGCACCACCGTCAGCGTGGTCGCCCTCGGGGAGCCATAGGTCGGCGGGTCGGACGGATACGAGGTGGCTGCGAGCCCCGTGGGTGTCATGGCCCACCAGAGGTTGCCCACCCCGTTCCCGCGGATCTCACCAGGACTGTCCCCGGAGAACGTGTAGAGGGGGCGGCCGTCCATGGTCAGTTGGAGTCCCTGACTGAAACGCTCCACGGTTCCGATCCGTCCCGTGATGCCCGAAGTCACGTGCACCTTGCCGTGCGCCATCGCCGGCGGCCAGTCGTTACGACAATCACCGGTACACGCGCTGGGGGCCGTCGTGAGGAGATCGTTGACGAACACGTAGAGGGTCATGCCGGCGCTGTTGGCGATGACGGGTCCCCCCGAGGTCTGGACGATCTTGACGACGTTCGTCGGACCGTGCTCCCTGTCAGCCGCCGCCGGTGCGGAGGCGACCAGAGTGAGCGCGGAGGTTCCGGCGAGCACGGCAGCGCCGAGACATCCACGCCAATGGGAGCGCGCCAGCCGTACGCCCATCTGCTGTCGTATTCGCGGATGCGTATTCATGCCGCCACTACTACGCATTGTAGAATTGCTCGGCGGCGCCAGACTGGTCACCTCGGTCGCGTCCTCATGAACGGCTACCGGTACATGGCGACGAGCGTCACCGTCATGATGAGGCACATCGCGGCCTGGGCACCCAGGACGAGTGGGGTTGACGCGAGTTGACGGGGGAGGGCCACGGTTCGCTGCGCCTCGGAAGCCGCCGTGTCGGCGGCGCCGAAGGGGCGTAACCGCGACAGCGCGGTACATGCGACGCCGGCCAGCAGGACCACACCGAGCGCGAGTGCCGGACCGGTCCACGGCGCGGCTGGTGAGACGGAACCCGTCGCCTGCATCCCGAGCGTGCGTGATCCGCAGATCAGATCCGCCAGGTCGACCATGCTCCCCATGGAGGGTGCGACGGCAAGCATGTACACCATGGCGGCACATCCACCGACATGGACGAGCGCGCTCCCGAGCAGCTGACTGCTTGGCTGCCGCCGGGCGGCAACCGCATTTCGCAAAGCGAACCAGGCTCCGGCGGCGCAGAAGAAGGCCAGCCACACCAGCGGGGGCCCAACGGCGAGCCGTTTGTCGAGCATGCCGGCCATAGCCAAACCCATGCCGAGATGGATCAGTTCGGCGTCCCACGACAGCGCGGCCCTCCGGAAGATCCCGACGCAGATGCGCACGGCGTAGAGCGCGCCAATGCCGAGCATGGCGAGCGCCCCGCCGTCGCAGAGCCACGGGGCCATGGTCACCGGACCGCTCCGTCGCGATCACGGGAGGCGGCGTCGGGGACCTGACGGAGCCGGGCGCTGTTCCAGACCACGAAACCCGACGACAGTGCCATCGCCGCCGCCGCGATGAGAGGATCGAGGAGACCGCACGCCGCTAGCGGGATGGCGACAAGGTTGTACCCGAAGGCCCACATGAGGTTTCGCCGGATGGTGAGGTGGGTCTGCCGGGCCAGCCTGATGGCGGTCGGCACCGCGCCGAGGTCATCGCGGATCACGAGGAGGTCCGCGGAGTTCCGGGCCACGGCGGTACCCGAGCCGAGAGCAAGTCCGAGGTCAGCCTGGGCCAGCGCCGGCCCGTCGTTGATGCCGTCGCCCACCATCGCCACCCGGTGTCCCTCGCGTTGCAGGCCGACCACGGCTGAGACCTTGTCCTGCGGGGAGACGCCGGACAGGATGCCGTCGAGACCACATTGCCGGGCCACCACGTTCGCCGCCCGCACGTTGTCGCCGGTGACCAGCACGCAGCGCAGCCCGAGGCGCTGGAGCAGGGCCACGGCTCGCGCGGCGCTCGGCCGCACGGTGTCGGCCAATGCGATGGCACCGATCACCTTTCCGTCCTCGCAGACCTCAACCACGGTGCGGGCGTCGTCCAGCCACTGTTGGCATCGAGACCGTAGCGCCGCAGGAATCGTCTGGGCCGCCGGCCCGTCGACCTGGCGGAGTGACCGGACCGAGACGACATGCCCGGCGACCGTTCCCTGGGCGCCCACGCCGGCGATCGATCTGAAGTCCTCCATCTCGTCGAGCTCGACCTCTCCCTGTGCCGACGCGACGATGGCCCGGCCCACGGGATGCTCGGAGGCCCGTTCGATGGAGGCGGCGCGCCCCATGACGTCGTGCACGGAGAAGCCGGGTGCGGCGGCGACGTCGACGACGGACATGCGCCCGTCGGTGATCGTTCCCGTCTTGTCGAAGAGCACCGTGTCGACCGCGCCGGACGATTCGACCGCCTCGTACCCCTTGAAGAAGATTCCCGACCGGGCCCCTCGATCGGACGCCATGACGAGGGCCATCGGGGTGGCCAGGCCGAGCGCACACGGGCAGGCGATGATCAGCACGGACAGGGCCGCGTTGAGGGCCACTTCGGCGTCCGCACCGGCCAGCACCCACCCGGCCAGCGTCATGAGCGCTATGACCAACACCGCCGGCACGAAATAGCCGGCGATCCGATCGGCCAGTCTCTGCGCCGCCGCCTTCTCGTTCTGGGCACGCTCGACCAGGTCGAGCATCTGGGACAGCTGTGTATCGGCGCCCACCGACTCGGCCCGAACCACCAGTCGGCCACCCATGGCGACCGTCCCGCCGATCACCCGGTCGCCCGGACCGACCTCGGTCGGCATCGACTCGCCGGTCATGGAGCTGCGGTCGAGTACGGCCCGGCCCGTTTCCACCTCGCCGTCGGTGGCCACGGTCTCTCCGGGACGCACCAAGAACCGATCTCCGATCATGAGGTCACCCACAGGACGCAGGTGCTCGGCGCCATGGGCGTCGAAGATCGAGACTTCTTTCGCGCCAATGGCTGCCAGCGTGCTCAGGGCGTTCGCGGCACGCCGGCGCGACCGCGCTTCGACGTAGCGACCGGCCAGTAAGAACGTGGTGACACCCGCGGCGACGTCGAGGTAGAGGGCACCCCCGGAGTGGTGGACGAGCACGCCGGAGAGCGAGTCCGAGCCGTCCTTGGCATCCAGGAAGAACATGGCAAAGACCGACCAAGAAGTGGCGGCCAGGATCCCGATGGAGGCCAGCGTGTCCATTGTCGTGAGGCCATGGCGCGCCTGTCGAACGGCCGCAACGTAGAAGGGCCAGGCGCACCAGGTCACGACCGGAAGCGCCAGAGCCACTAAGAGCCACTGCCATCCGGGGAAGCGGACCGAGGGCACGACCGAGAAGCCGATGGACGCGTCGCACAGGGGCATGAAGAGCAGCCCCGCCACAACGAGCCGGCGCCCCACGCTCTTGACACGTCGGTCGGCGTCTGCGCGGGCGTCGTCTCCCGTCGTGAGCTCTCGAGCCACCGCTTGGGCAGTGAAGCCGGCGGCCTGCACCTCTCGGAGCAGGGTGGCGGTGGGAACGGAGGAGCTCACACATGCACGCTCCGTCGCGAAGTTCACCGTTGCCTCGACGCCATCCAGGGCGTTGAGCCGGGTCTCGAGGCGCGCCGCGCAGCTCCCGCACGTCATGCCGCGCACGGTCAGCCACACCTCATGCTTTTCAGCTGCCTCCGTGCGGGCCAGGCTGCTCACGACCACGTCGGCGTCGACACCCCTTCTGCCCGGCGACGGGCGTTCCCGGACCGTCCTACGTATACTACGACGTGTAGTAGAGGGGCAACCCTGGGACCGGACCTCCCTCCGGCCGGGCAAAAGAGGGACCGACGCATGACTATCCGACGGTGGCACTGGAACCACCGGATCCCCCTGGCGGGGATGGCGCTGGTCTGCGCCTGTGCCGTCGTCGCCTCCGGTGCCGCAGCAAGCGCCAGTTACCGGGCCCCGGCTCGAACGCCGACGGTGACGACCCACCTCGGTTCGCTGACCGTCGTCGACGCCTTCCTCCCCGAACCGCCCAGCCCCGCTGTCGCCGCCATCTACCTGACGGTCAAAAATTCCGGGTCGCGATCCGACGCGTTGATCGGTGTGGCGAGCACGGCGGCGGGAAGCTCCATGCTGATGACGGAGCATGCGAACGGGACCATGGGCCTGCTGCGGCAACTCCGCATCCCGGCCCATGGAGAAGCCTCCCTCGTGCCGGGCCACGACCACCTCATGCTCGAGCAGCCGACCCACGCGCTCACCCTGGGGCAGCACGTCCTGGTGACGCTGCACTTCCGCCGGGCCGGATTCCTGACCATCTCCGTACCGGTGGTCCCGCTCAGCCGCATTCTCACCCGCGGGTAGTCCGCGGGGAGCCTGATCGGGTGGCTCACGCAGCCAAGAGGACGGCCAGCGGCAACGCGAGCAGGACAAGGGCTGCGGCGCTCGCTCCGAGGGCCACGCCGGTCGAGTCCCGGTGCTCGGTGAGCAGTCGCTCCACCCGGCGAGACACCCACCCACCGGTCAAGGCAAAGGTACAACTGGGAACGACGCCTGCGGTCGCCATGGAGACCAGCGCGGAAACGAGGGCCGAAGGGTCCCGTCGGCGGACCGCGTAGTCGTCGGCTGCCATTTCGAGCAGCCCGGCCACCGAGGTGGGGGCGAGCCGCGCGTACGGCACGAACGCGAAGACCTTGCTGACGCCGGCCAACGGGAGCATGACCAGGCCGTGGTGTTCGTGCGCGTGCCCTTTCTCGTGGGCCACGACGGCGTCGAGCTCCGCATCGTCCAGGAGCTCGATGGCGCCGGCGCTCACGACGATCCGCGGCCGAATCCCTGGCACGCAGTAGGCGACGGCGGCGGAGTAGTCGAGAACGGCGGCTCCGGTCTCCAGGGTCCGCAGCGCCAGCAGATCCACCAACCGGCGGTGGCGCCGGCGCGTCAGCACGGTGTTGACCGTGACGGCGCCCAGCATGCAGCACAGCACGAAGGCCAGATCCGCGGCGAGGGTGAGGCCGAGCGCATCAGGCAGGCCGATCATCGCCAGCGGGCGACCGTCGACGATGCCTTCGGCGAGCTGGCCCATGCCTCCGACGACACCGCGGTGGTAGCGCTCGACGGCTACGCACAGGCCGCTGCCGATGCCGGCGAGCAGGGCGCTCGCCCCGATCGCCTGCCAGACGGCGACTCCGGCACGTGGCGCCCGGTCGACCCACCGGGCACGGGCCATGGCGGTGCTGACCGGCCCCAGCAGCACGGTGGCAAGCAGCGCGAGCGTGGCCGCGGCGATGTAGAGGCTCACGGGGTCCGCTTTTGCGACGAGTCAAGCGCCTCTCGGAGGACCTTCGCCTCGGCCGGCGACACGGTCTTGGCGAAGCGCACCAGCACGGCGTTCCGATCCTGCGCGCCGCCGAGGGGCTCGAGCATCAGTGACGCCGTGTAGGCCTCCCGGGTGGCCGCGGCGCTGAAGGTGTGCACCTTGCCGTCTGTCGAGCGCTTGACCAGCTTCTTGCGTCGGAGACGTTCGAGAATGGTCAGGACGGTCGTGTAGGCCCTGTCCGGAATCTGATCGGCCACCTCTCGACCGGACAAGGATTCGTCGGACGCGTCCCACAGGATGTCCATGACCTTGCGCTCCAGCTGGCCCAGCCCCATGCGCCTTCTTTCCCGGCTCGGTTCGACTGACGCGGTAATGCTACAGCGTGTAGAACGCCGGGCAACCTTGACTCAGGTCCGCACATCCGAGGTTGGTCACTGAACACGTGGCTGAAGTGGCGTGGCGCGGTGTGGCCCACGCGACCGAGGTCCGTGGCTCGATCCTGGCGAACTCCGACCAGCTCCCCAGCGCATGACGGAGCAGGAGGTTGGCGTGGGGGGTTCGTCGTAACGTCGGCAACAGACCCGTCGTCAGCGGGTGTGCGACCCAGTGGAGGTGGCAGACCGCGCTGACGTGCGTTTCACGAATGAGGGTCGGGGACGGTCTTCCTCACAGCATCTCTCCGCCCTTCCCCCTGCTCAACGCGCCACCGTGAGACCGCTCGGGCCGGCGATGCTCCGGAGTGCCCCCTGTGGGTACCCTGAACCCGAGGAGGTTCGAGTGATGACGACCGCGGTCATCGGCACTGGAGGGATCGGATCCGTCATCGCCCGCTTGCTCGCGTCAGGTGGGGAGACCCTGCGGCTCTCGAGCGCCGACAAGAAGTCGGCACAAAAGGTGGTTACAGAGCTCGGCCCGGGTGCGGTCGTCGCCGTCGACAACCGTGACGCGCTGAAGGGCGCCGATGCCGTCGTCCTCGCGCTGCGTTTTCCCGTGCTGAAGGGGGTCATGGGCGAGATCGCGGATCCGCTAAGCGACAAGCTCGTGGTCGTTCCGAGCAATCCGGTCGGTCTCGACGCACAAGGGAACGTCACACGTCTCCTGCCCAAAGGGCAATCCTCTGGCGAGGTTATCGCCGGCTGGTTGCCGGCGGGGGTGCGCTTGGCCATGGCGTTTGGAACCCTGTCGGCCGATCTCTTCGAGTCGTCGAGCAACCGATCACCGGAGGCGGCGGTCCTCTTCTATGTGACCGACGACGACCGGGCCGGCGAGGAAGTCGAGCGGTTGATCCGCACGGCCGGCTTCGAGCCGGTGAAGGCCGGCGGGATCGAACAATCGAGTCGACTCGAGGTGGGCGGCGACCTTCACGATCTCGTAGTAGGTCTCGCAGAGGCGCGGTCATTGATCGGCAGGGACTGATCGCTTCGCCGCCCTGGCCGAGGCGGTTCGGTCGGGTCTCGCCCGGCCACATCGAAGGTTGCCCGGGACCACACTCCTGGGGCCGGTCGAACCTTCTCTTCATTTGCTCCCGATCGGGCGTCCTTCAGGGGAGGTTCGCCACCGGAGCAGTCGGCACGGCACCCGGTGCGCAGGCTCTCGGATCCCAGGGAGCGAGTGCAGGGTTGTCCGACGACGGGGCCGTGATGGCAGCCGAAGAGGATGCCGTGGAGGTGTTCGAAGGCGTGGACGTCGTGGAAGTCGACGACCCCGCGGCGCTCGGTGTTGGCGTGGCGGGGGCGTTGACCGCGAACTGACTACCCGTGACGACGGTGACTTCGGCGCCATCGGTGACCTGGCTGGGGTCGTAGGCCATGACGACCGAACCCGTCATCGCATGAGTGACCTCTTCGGCAGCAGCTTCGGCGCTCGGCGCGAGAGAGCTGTAGTAGACAACGGTCTCGGACACGTCACCCGTCGGCGTTGCGTCGCCCGTGCCCACGACGTGGAAACCCAGGGCGCCGAGCGCGGCGCCCGTGTCTGCCGCTTGGTCGTAGGTGCCGGTGCCGTTCTCGACTGAGACACTCACCTTGGCGGGCGAGGGCAGGGGCTGCCCGGTCATCGGGTTGATCGTGCCCGAGATGCCGAGCACCTGGTCGATGGTCGTCTGATCCATGGGCTCGGCGGGGAACTCGACCTGGCCGTACGAACCACGGTCATAGACGAGGTCGCCGTCAGCTCCATCAGGATCATCGACCTCGGCGACGGGAAGGGTCAGCTGGGCCACGTCGTTGATGTCGGTGGAGTGAAAGTCGAGCACGAGGTTCACCATGTCGCTGACCGCCCATGACTGGTCGAAGGTCAGGTCGCTCTTGAGCGAGTTGACGAGATTGAAGTCGGTGATGGGATCGCTGAGGTTCTCCTTCGCCACGGCGGTGGCCAGCACCCGCAGGAACTCGTGGTCCCGAGTGATCCGCGCCAGATCGCTCTGAACCTCCTGCGGCCAGGTGTCGGCATAGGGACTGGTGGAGCCATCTCGGTACTGAAGGTGACGGGCTCGCACGACCTGCAGCGCTTGGGTGCCATTGAGGTGGACGCAAGTTGCGGCCTGAACGTTAAGACCGGACTCGGCGTCGAAGACCGACTCTGGGAAAGCCAAGTTGATGCCCCCCAGGGCGTCGACGACGTTCGCAAACTGGTCGAAGTTGAGGGAAACCGCGTGCTGGATGGGGATACCCAGGTCCTCCTCAATGGATTCCACCACCTGGGATATTCCCTGGACCAGGCCGGCGTCGACCTTGTTGGCACCCGTACTGCGCGCGTTGGGTACGAAGAGGTCGCGCGGAATCGACACCAGGGAAAGCTGGTGAGTGGAGGGGTCGGCATGGAGGATCATCATGACGTCGCTGTTCACGCCGTTGACCCCTTGGGAGCACAGGCCGTAGGCCGGGTTCTGGACGGCAAGGGCGCAGCGAGAGGTCGACCCGACCATCAAGATGTTCTCCGACCCGGCCTCTGCGCCAGAGTCGAAGTTGGACTGAAGTCCGTGCACGTCCACCCGGTCCAGGTCGTGTGTCACGTAATAGGCATATCCGGCTGCCGCCCCGAGGAACACCAAAATGGTGGCAAGGCCGATGAGGACCCAGCGACGAACGCGTCGACGCCGGCCGCGCCCGTCGGCACCTCGGCGCTGCCTGTGCCTCGGCTGGGAGCGATCGATCTCCGCACCAAGTGCCAGCAGACCAGCGTGATCGCGCCCCTCGCCCTGGTCGCGTGCGGACGTGCGACTGGTCTCAGGAGGGGGAGTCGTCGCCGTATCGCCTTCGAGGGATCGCAATCCTCCAAGCGCGTCCTGCCGCGTGTCCCGGGTTGACCGGCGCCGCCTGGCCATGCGCAGATTATGAGCAGATTCGCTCGGCTTTGTGGGCGCGGCAGCATCTCCGCCTGCCGGGTCACCGGCAGAAGTCATCGACGGGAGCGGTCAGACCAAGACCGTTGGACAAGATGACAACGGCCGAGGCAGGGTCCGACTCGTGATCCAGCCGGGATCACGGACGCCGCACGAACTTGGTCGGAGTCCGTCCAGCGCCGACGATCGAGTCGGGGAATCAGCTACGCCGCTTACCCGGACTGCTTCAAACTTGGCAACAGATCTCGAGCGGGCGAGAAAGAGAAACCACATCTGGATTCGAACGACGCACGATCCACGACGCATCACGCCGACAGGATCAGCGTTTGATGCCGATGTTCTTGCCTTCGGTGAATCGGATCGGCTCCTCCAGTGTGTCGACGAGGAACCGATCACGATCGCCTCGATCCCAAGCCTCCTTCAATCCCGGGGCGGCCAGGTCAAAGTCGGGCCGAATCTTCTGAAAGACAGCCCGCAGATCCATGTGCAACTCTGTCATCGTGGGGCGACCCCAGTACCAGTAGCCGTTGTAGGCCAGGTGGCACCCAGAGAATCGCGGAACTCATTGATGTTCAGCTGATTGTCGGTCGAGATGAGAACCAGTCGCGTGTATGCGTTTCGAAAGTCGGGATACGCATCGGCCAAGTGCCCAACAAACCGATGCTCTTTCGGATCGAAGCCGCCGCGGGAAATATGGAGCACCATCGCATTGCCCCCTTGAAGCTCTGAGAGATATCGCCGCTTGCCAGCTTGATCGGCCAGCTCATAGTCGGGGAACGTCCCGCCTTCGCGTATGTCGCTGCGCATGGTGCCTCCTTAGCTCGCAATGCCGGTCGAGGATCACGAAAATCCCACGGATTCGGCCTTCACCGCCATCGTCACGATCCTGGCTCGCCTCCCGGAGGACCGGATAAGTCCAGATAGACCACGGAATCGGGGCCACCAATCGGACCGCTTCGATAGGGACCGCAGGAGGCTTGAGAACTCTGAGCAGCTCTGTGCTTGTCGACGGAACCGTCACCGACGCGGATCCAGAGGTCTGGGTCAGGTGCGGTTACTTCGAGACCGAGCTGGGCGGCGCCAGTACGGTCAGCTTTCTACTGTCCAAGTTGAGATCGACGTCTCCGCTCTCGAACCGGCCCAGCAAATTGGTCACGCCTGTGCCGCTCCGGTGGCCGTTGGCGCAGTCAATCTACCGGTGCGCCGCTCCCACCCTCATCGCCGATCAGCCCGTTCAGCGCCGCCAAGATGGCGGCGGTGAGACGGTCGGCGTCGGGTACGGGCAGCCCGGTCGACTCCTTCATGCCGACTCCCGCCGTGAGGGCGGTGACCACCCAGGCGGCGGTGTCGGGGTCGGCAAGTTCGGCCATCGCGTCACGGATTCGGGCGTGCCGTTCGAGGTAGAAGCTCCTCAGGCCGGCGGCGACCTCGGGATCGTGACGCGCTGCGGCCGCCGCATCGACTTCGAGCAAACGGGTATCCCGGTTGGTCTCGTCGTGGATCAGCGCGGCCCCGCGCCGCGGCTGGCGCGGACCTCGACGTAATCAATGGCTTGGTCACTCTCGGCGATCTTCCAGCGGATCACCTCCACGAGGAGCTGGCCCTTTGAGCGGAAATGGCCGTAGACGGCGCCTTTCGTCACCCTGGCCGCCGAAGCGATGTCGCGCATCGACACGGCGTCGTAGCCACGCTCGATGAAGAGCTGCGCCGCGAGGTCCAAGAGTCGGCGCCGCGTGCCCGCCGATTTCGGGGTTTTCGGAGGTGGCGGAGGGACGAAGGGTCGAACGGAGGTGGGCGATGCGACCGAGGTGGTCATCAGGAGTTCTCCAGAGGGGGCAGGAACGGGGTTGAGTATTTATATACCATTGGAATATAGTCCAGTGGTTGAAAAACGTAGTCACGAAAACTGCGATGCGAGCGCGAAATGGGGAGGGCGCGGTGACGAAGGCTGGAACCCTTACGGAGTTGAGGAGCCGGGTCCGCTGTGGGACGTTGCTCGCGGCGGGCTCTGTCCTTCTTGCATCACTACCGATCCTCGTGACCGGAACAAGCGCCTCCGCCGCTCCCGCGCCGGGGGTCAGCTCGACCGCCATCCAGGTTGGTCTTCCCTACTTGAACCTGGCGGCGCTCCAAGCGATCGGGCTCAATATCAATCAGGGCAGCTATCCCGACGCGTTCAACGCGCTCATCGCCAACCAGAATGCGCAGGGCGGCATCAACGGTCGCAAGATTGCGCTGTCCCTCGCGTCGGTCAGTCCCACCTCGACGGCATCTTCTGCGTCTGCCTGTACACAGCTGACCGAGGACGATCACGTTTTTGTTGCCTTTGGGCCGCTCTATCCGCTCTGCTACCAACAAGCCGGCGTTGCGACCATCAACGGAGACATGGATGCGACCCTGTCGCCAAGTGCCGCACCGAACTTCACGCTGACGCCACCGGCCGCCGCCTTCGATCCCCTGCAGATCGCGGTGTTCGCCCAACAGGGGGTCTTCAAGGGGAAGAAGATCGGGGTCATCAGCGCGTCAGTCGACCAGGCGGAGGTGCCGATTGTCCTGGCAGCACTCAAGAAGCAGCACGTCAACGTTGTCCAGACGGCCGTCGATTCGGCACCGCAGAATGATTCGGCGGCGTCCGACCAACAGATCCAGGTCATCGCTCAGCGGTTCGAGAGCGATGGAGTGAACGTGGTGGTCGGGGTCGGGACCGGCGCGTCTGCATGGCTGACCGGAGTGAACGGGATCCAAAGCACCTTTGTGCCTCGCTTGGTGGCCACGAACTACGCAGACTTTGCCGGCACGGTTTCCGCCAAGGGCGGCGACGATCCCACCTATCTGAAGGGTGCGATCACGGCCACCCCCATTCCGTCCCAGCAGGTGTTCTGGAACGATCCCGCCATCCAGAAATGTGTCCGGATCATTAAGAAGGCTTATCCGTCGACCGTGATCGGCAACCCGATCGGGGCACCAGCTAACGCACCGACGACCTGGGTCGCGGCGGAGAACACGTGCCAGGACATGGCGATATTCACCGACATCGCCAAAGCGGCAGGTAAGAATCTCACCGCCCGAAGTTTTCAGAAGGCGGGCTATGGCCTCCGCAACGTGTCGATTCCCGGGATGGGTGCTCCGGTCTCATTCGGACCTGGTCGGCCCTATGCGCTGGGGCCGGTGTACCTGGTGACGTACAACCCGACATCACAGCAAATGGTCATTGCGAACAAGCCAGCGAATGGGTAAGGACCGTTACCCACAGCTGCTTTCTACATCTGTCGAAGGAGAGGCGAATGGCCACCGTTGACTTGCGTACCCGCTCCAATGGTGAGGTCCCCTCGGTGGATCTCGACGTGTTTGTCGACCGGCAGCTACCGGGTCTACTCGATTCACGCGGACCCGAAGCGGGTCGGGCGGCGGACCGGCTTGGGCTTCTTCCCCTCAGCTTTGACGTCGAGGGTGAGCAGTTCACGTTGGTTCCTGATGATGGTCGCCTCGTGGTACGCCATGGAGTAGGTCAGGCACTGGTCGTGGCACTCGATCGTTTTTCGTTCTCGGAATTGGTGAGCGACGCGGTCTCAACATTCGGTCTGACGATGTCCGGACGGGCTGACATCCGGGTCGGCAGCGTGGACGCATTCGTCGAGTGGGAACCGGTACTGCGTTGCCTCTTCGACGGCCGCGTCGTGTACGAGCCCGGCTCCATCGGCTTCAGTGATCGTGCCGGCGCTCCGCTCGAACTCCGGCGGCCGTTCACGCTTGATGACGAGCCCGGCGAAATGGGCCACTTTCTCGCCCAGGCAGGGTTCCTGCACATCGAACATGTCTTCAGCGAGTCGGAGATGGCGGCTGTGAGTCGTGATCTCGATGACGCAATCGCGGTGGCCGAGCGCGATGACGGTGCCTCGTGGTGGGCACAGACCGAAGCAGGGGAGTGGTACCCGGCTCGGATTCTCGGTTTCAATCAGAAGTCCCCGGCGCTCCGAGCTCTACTGCACACCGATCGTTTCGCGGCGATCGGGAAATTCACCGATGACCAGTTTGTGCAACGCGATCCCGAGGTCGGCGACTCCGCGGAAGGCTTGCTGAAGAAGGTGCATGTCATTGAGGGCATTTCCGATGTCAGCTGGCACAAAGATTGTGCCCTGGGTGGCCACAGCCGTCATTGTTGCGGCCTGACTGTCGGCATCTCCGTCACTGGCGCAGGTCGTGACAATGGCGAGCTCGGGGTCGTCCCGGGCTCACATCGAGCCAACATTGCGCCCCTCGGTGTGGAGGACCTGGACCTACCCCGCCTGCCGCTGCCAACCCGCACGGGCGACGTCACGGTGCACTGCTCGTGCACACTCCACATGAGCCGGCCACCGGTGTCGGCCGAACGGCGCGTGGTCTATACCGGGTTTGGCCTCGCGGCAAGGCCGGGAGACCAACCCGTTGAGCGCACCCCAGACGAGATACGTCGTGAACGCGCAAGCTTGGGAGATCAGGTCGGGGATCAGCAGCAACGTCAACAGTTGGGTTCGCGCGGCGCAAGTTTTGAGCTCTGAGTGGGCCGTGTGCGTCTCCATCGGCTCACGGTGGTGACGTGACTTCGGCAACAGCTGCCCTCGTGAGACTAACGCCCCGCGGTAGCACTCCTTGAATGTTGAGCGAGTCTCGATGATCCGCGGGGTTCGTCCGGAACCGGCTGCGGACTGCTTCATGGCTATCCCGTCGGGGCCGGCTGGCGCGCCGCCCTGATCTGCTTGTGGAGCGCTTTGAGGGCGGCGACGTAAATCTCGGAGAAGGTGGGGAACGGCTGGATGGTGTCGCGCAGCACCTCGAGTGGCACCTTGGCCCGGATGGCCAGCGTGGCTTGCTGCAGCCACTCGCCGGCCTCGGGTCCCAAGGCGTAGGCGCCAGTCAACAGGTCGCCGTCGCTGAGGAGGGTCAAAAAGCCGTTCGATTGTGCGTAGGCGTGGGTGTAGGTGGCGGTCTTGGCCACCTCGGAGAGGGGGGTGGTGGCGCTGAACGGGGCCTCGGTGGCGCCCACCGACGCCGCTTGGGGGTCGGTGTACACGACGTCGGGAATGGCCTCGTAGTTGGCCTCGCGGGGCTCGCCGAGGATGTTGGCGGCGACGACCTCGCCCTGGTACTTCCCCACGTGGGTCAGCAGCCGCACGCCGGTGACGTCGCCAATGGCCCACAGACCCTCGCCGGCGCGCAAGTGGGTGTCGACCGGGATGCCGTGCCTGTCGGCGTGGACGCCGACCGTGTCGAGGCCGATCCCGTCCACGCGGGGGCGCCGGCCGGTGGCGAGGAGCAGGTGGTCGCCGCGCACCTCGCGGCCGTCATCGAGTGCCAGGACGTAGTCCTCGCCGTCGCGTCGGGCCGCCGTCGCCTGCACGCCCAACATCAGTTCGACTCCGTCGCCGCGTAGCACCTCGCCCAGCGCCTCGCCCAGCGGCGCGGGCTCATGGGCGAGCACATGTCCCGGCCGCTTCGACCAGGGCCACCTCGCCGCCCAGACGGCGCACGGCCTGGGCCATCTCGGCGCCGACCGGCCCACCACCCAGTATCAGCAGGCGCCGTGGCACGGCCTTCATGCCGGTCACCTCGCGGTTGGTCCAGACACCCTCCAAGTCGGCCAGGCCCGGGACCGGTGGCACGACCGGATCCGAGCCGGTCGCCACGACAATGTGCCCCGCGGTATGGGGCACACCGTCCACTTCGACCACACCCACCCCGGCCAGCCGGCCAGTGCCGCGCAGCAGGTCGATACCCTTGTCCGCCAGCCAGTGCTCCTGGCCGGCATCGGAGTAGTTCGAGACCATGAAATCGCGATATGCCAGGGCCGCCTCGACATCGACCTGGGCGCTGGCCGCCGCCTCGCGTGCCTCCTGGGCCGCCTCCCCGGGGCGCAGCAGCGTCTTGGAAGGGATGCACGCCCAGTAGGAACACTCGCCGCCGACCAGCTGGCGTTCGACGACGGCGACCCGCAGTCCGCCGTCGGCCAACTCTCCTGCGCAGTGCTCGCCCGGCGAGCCGGCGCCCAAGACGATGACGTCGTAGCTGCTCATGTGCTCGCCCCGGGGCTGGCCTGACCGGAGGGCCCGGACTGCTCGTCCACCATGTACTGCGCGTACCAATCCGGCCAGTCCGGGTCGGGATGCCCGATCTCCTTTTCGTGGCGGCCGTGAGCATCCTCGGCCCGGCGGAGAGCGGCGGCCAGATCGATGGCGGAATCGTAGGTGGCTGGCATCGGGGTACCTCCTGCTGATTTGAGAGCGGCCGACCCGGCGAGTATCAGCTCTCCGTGTGGTCACCGCCCCGGAAGGCGCGTCGTCACCTCTTGAAGAAACCAGCCGTTGCCGTCCGGATCGCTGAACGAGGCAAACGAGCCATAGGTCTTGTGCTCCGGAGCCGGGCCCGGAGCGCGTGCCTCAGTGCCGGCGTGGTGGAACACCCCACCGGTGTCATGGAACACCTCGCTCACCTCGACACCACGGTCGACCAGCTCGGCCCGGGCCGCCTCGATGTCGGTGACGACGAGCTGCAGACCATCAGCCGAGCCCGGTGCGGCCGAGGTGACCCCGCTGCCGAAGATGATCGAGCACGCCGAGCCCGGCGGCGTCAGCTGCACGACCCGGAAGCCGCCGTCACCGGGGAAATCGGCGTCCAGGCGCCACCCCAGCGACTCATAGAAGCCCTTGGCCCGGTCCACATCGGACACCGGCACCACCACCACTTCGAGCTTCATGTCCACGACCGCAGCTCCTCTCCGTCGGGGCCGATAGCCACTGCCCCGCCCACGGGAGCCGGTCTCCGCACCACCTTCGCGCCGCTCGTCGTCGAAGTCCAGGGCCGATCATGTCGCGCAGGTCGGCGGCCGATCACAGGTCTCGATGACCTGTTCGGGCCGAGAACGCCGTGGCGTCGTCATCAAGCCGGAGTTCGATCCGACGGACCCGACGTGCCGGGGGCATTTTCAGCCGGTGGTGTCTGTCGGAGTTCGGTCTCAGAAATGGCCCAGGCCGCGTTGACGAGCCCGATGTGGCTGAAGGCTTGGGGGAAGTTGCCCAAGAGCTCTCCGCTGACGGGATCGACCTCCTCAGCGAGCAGGCCGACGTCGTTGACGAAGGCGGCGGCCCGTTCGAAGACGGTGCGGGCCCGAGCCGGCTGTCCGGCCCGGGCCAGGGCCTGGGCCAGCCAGAAGGTGCACAGAAGGAACGTGCCTTCCTCGCCCTCGAGCCCGTCGTGGGACCGGTAGCGGTACACCAGTCCCCGCTCATCGGTGAGGCGTTCTTCGGTCGCGTTGATCGTGGCCAGCACTCTGGGATCGTCGGCGGGAAGGAACCCCACCAAGGGCAGCATCAGGCTGGAGGCGTCAAGCTCGTCGGAGCCGAAGGACTGGGTGAAGGCGTTGGCCCGGTCGCTCCAGCCTCTGGTCAGGATCGCCTCACGGATCTGGTCCTGGGTCTGCTTCCATGCCTCGACTCGGTCGGAGGCGTCGAGACGGTCGGCTAAGGCCACCGCCCGGTCGAGGGCCACCCAGCACATCAGCTTGGAGTACAAGAAGTCGCGAGGCTCGCCCCGAACCTCCCAGATCCCTTGGTCTTTTTCCTGCCAGCGCCGGGCGGCGGTGTCGGCCAGTTGGACGAAGAACCGTCGTGTGGCTGGTGCCAGATCGGGGGGCGCACCCCACTTGTCAGGGGCGGCCATTGGCCCAACCCGTCGGGAGGCGTTGTCGAACAGGTGGTCGGAGAGGCGGTACACGGCGCTGAGCAATTCGCCGTAGACGTCAAGCTGGCGCTGGTTCCAGGCACCGTTGCCGACCCGAACGGGGACAGAGTGTCGCCAGCCCTCCAGGTGCGGCAGCTCCCGCTCGGTCAGGTCCCGTTCGCCGCCGATGCCAAACATGATCTGCAGGTCGCCGCCCCGGTCGAGCGAGCCGGCCGCGGAGGTGGTCACGTAGTCGAAGAACTCATTGGCTTCGTCAGGGCAGGCCGCCACCCAAAGGGCCTCGATCGTGAAGGAAGCGTCCCGGACCCAGGCGTAGCGGTAGTCCCAGTTTCGGGTGCCGCCCACCGCCTCCGGCAGCGACGTGGTCGCCGCCGCGCAGATCGCACCGGTGGGCGCAAAGGAGAGTGCCTGGAGCACCCGTCCGCTGTGGTGCACCAGGTCTCGCCACGGACCCACGTAGGCCTGGTGGAGCTCCGACCACGACTCCCACGCCGACACGGTGTCTTCGAACCGTGCGCCTATCTCGGATTGGCTCCAGACCTTGGCCGTGCCCGTCTCGGCCCGCTTGGCGTGGTGGAGGGCGAAGCCCGCGCTCTCGCCGCGGCGGAGCTGGAGCTGGCCTGAGACCGCCGACTGGTCGACGGTCAGGGCCATAGGAGAAGAGAGGACCAGCACGTCGGCGCCCCCGAACGCGGCCACTCCACCGTCGACGGCATCGAGCAGGGGATGGACCAGCCCGTACTCGGGGCGCGGGACGTACTCCAGGGACAACTCGACTTCTCCTTCAACGCACGTCGCACGCCGCAGCAGAAGATGCGGCGCACCCTTGCCGAGCTCATGCCCCCGGTTGCCGTCGCCCATGGCCAGGGCGTCGGTGATGGCGACCGTACCCGTCGGCGTGCGGAAGGTGGTCTCCAACACCATGGTGCGGTCCAGGTAGCGGCGAGTCACTTGTGTGGCGCTCGTGGCCCGGATCGACCAGTGGCCAGCTTCGTCACCGAGGAGGCGACCGAAGATCGACGGGCTGTCGAAGCGGGGGAAGCACAACCAGTCGATCGACCCGTCCCGGCTCACCAGCGCAGCGCTGTGCCGATCCGAAAGGAGCGCATAGTCGGCTATAGGGGTCGTGCTCATGTGAGCTCCTTCGCCCGTAGCATCCGCGGGATCGGTATCTGGCAGCTCCGGTGAAGCGTCGGGTCCCGCCCATTGTGGTCGGAGATCCGAGCTGTCAGCCGGGGACGATCAGCGTACTCAGCCCCGAACGACGAGGCCCGAACAGCGCGCGAGCCCAGTCACTACGGCTACGGATCCGCAGGGAGTCTACGCTGGTCACTCCGACCGGGCGTGACGCGCAAGTGTGCTGGGAAAGTCACCATTCAGAGCTGTGTCGGCGTTGTGTCACTCCCTTACCGAGTCGGGAGGTCCACCAACGATGGGGATCCACCAACCAGACCAGGCCATCTTCAGATCGGTCCTGCCCGAGGACATCGACTGGAAGCCGTTCCCGGCGTTCCCGCCGTCGGCGCGCCTGGCAATCGTCGTCGGCGAGCCTTCCGAACCGGGGCCTTACGTCATCAGGGTCAAGGTGCCCTCGGGCGTCAAGCTGATGCCGCACCAGCATCCGGAGGACCGCGTCTACACGGTCATCTCCGGTGTCTTCTACATCGGGCTGGGGAGCCGGTTTGACGAGGAACAACTGCAGGCGTACCCGCCAGGCGCCGTCATCGTGCTCCCCGGCGGTACCCCTCATTTCCACTGGGCGAAGTCCGGTGCTTACGTCACCCAGGTGTCGGCCATCGGGCCGCTTGGTCTTGAATACCTCGACCCGATCGACGACCCGCGGAACAAGTGAAGGATGCCCTCCCGCATTGACGGCGATGCGGCGATGAGGAGGTCGACGTGAGCGATCGCGAAGGATAATCTTGTGACGACAAGCTCGCCCGTCGCTGGGCAGGACGGGCTCGACTCCACCACGAAGGTTGCGCGCTTGAGGCGACGAAAGAGGCGGTGATCCATGCGATCCGACATCAGACCCGGCGGCACCTTCCCCGACTACGCCCTGCCGGATCACACCAACACGGTGCGCAAGCTCAGCGAGCTCCAAGGCGACGACCCGCTGGTCCTCACACTGGCGCGGGGCAATTACTGTCCGAAGGAGCACCAGCAGCACCTGGAGCTCGCTGCGAACTATCCGAAGGTCGCCGTCGCCTACACCCAGATCGTCACGATCTCGACCGACGACCACCACACGACACAAGAGTTCCGCGCCTCAGTCGGCGCCCAGTGGACCTTCCTCTCCGATCCCGGTCGGACGATTCAGAAGGACCTCGACATCCAGGAATACACCGACCCCGAGCACGACCCGATGATCCCCCACACGCTGGTGCTCAAGCCGGGACTGGTGATTCACAGCGTCTACAACGGGTACTGGTTCTGGGGACGCCCGTCGTTCTACGACTTGTGGCGCGACTTGTGCGCTGCGTCGAGCGAGATCCGCCCCGACTGGGACCTGAGCAAGCCGGGGCTGCGCGAGGCCTGGGATGCAGGCGATTACTCGAACTTTCACGGATGGAACAAGCGGGCTCCTCAGTCGACGCCGACGTCGTATGAGTCATAGCTGAATGTGGATCTGCCTGCGCCGGCCAGACGGGTCCACGTCGAGGCTGGTTGCAGGCGCTGCGAGCCGGAGCGAAAGGGTAGGTGGTAGTGGTGCGAACGCCGGTCTGCGAGCTGCTCGGGATTGAACAGCCGATCGTCCAGGCGCCGATGTCGGCGGTGCCCGAACTGGCGGCAGCGGTCTCGAATGCCGGCGCGCTCGGCATGTTGGCGCTGACGTGGTCCACTCCCGCCGGAGACGTGGTTCGTGAGACGGCGGCGCTCACCGATCGTCCCTTTGGCGGCAATCTGGTTCTCACCTCCGATCAGCACCGTCGCCTCGACGAGGCCCTCGAAGCCGGTCTGCGGATCGTGTCGCTGTTCTGGGGAGATCCCGCCGGCTACGTCGAGCAGGTCCACGACGCCAACGGAGTCGTTCTGCACACGGTCGGCAGCGCCGAAGAGGCGCGGCGGGCGGTCGCCAGCGGAGTCGATGTCGTCGTGGCGCAGGGTTGGGAGGCTGGCGGGCACGTGTGGGGTCAGGTTGCGACGCTTCCCTTGGTGCCCGCCGTCGTGGACGCGGTGGCGCCGGTGCCAGTGATCGCGGCCGGCGGGATCGGGGACGCTCGTGGCGTGGCCGCCGTGCTCGCGCTGGGCGCTCAAGCGGCGTGGCTGGGTACCCGGTTTCTGCTGGCCCAGGAGATGCCCATCCACGAGGAGTATCGCCGTCGTCTGATGGACGCGGCCGAGACCGATGCGCGAGTGGTACGCCGACCTCTACGAGGTCGGGTGGCCGGACTGCGCCCCACCGCGCCCTCCGCAACTCGACGGCCGAGATGTGGGAGGCCGCGGGCCGGCCCCCACTGGGGAGTCGACCGGGAGAGGGCGATGTCATCGCGCACTTCGCCTCCGGCGAAGAAATCCTCCGGTACGAGCCGGCGGCGCCGATGGTCGGTACCACCGGTGATATCGAAGCGCTCTCATTGTGGGCCGGACAGAGCGTTGCGCTCGCCAGGCAGCCACAACCAGCAGCAGAGATCGTGGCCGAGCTCGTCTCCGGCTTGTAACCGAAGCCGGCATGCCGCTGGCGTCGATGAGTCAGTAGGTCGGGCGATTGGAACGGTGAAGGCATGGAGCATTTGGCCGACTTCGATGTCAATGTGCCAAAAAGGGACGCCGCAGACCGAGCCGAAGGGACGCATTTCGGCAGATCTGGGCAACTCTGGATGGAAGGTGCAGGTTCGGGTGCACGGAGGGTTCGCATGGCGCCTCCGCTCTACGAAGACTTGGAGCAAAGGATGAACTTTCAGGGTGTCGTGATGAACGTGGCCGATCTCAACCGATCGATTGACTTCTATCGTGAGGTGCTTGGGTTCTACGCTGCTGTCCCAAGAGGAGCAGTTGGCGGCGGTGAGCGCTCCGGGGAGCGACCGAACCTCAGGTCATCGTGTTGCGAGCGCTTGGGAGCAGTCCTGTCGGAGGAGCTCGCCATATCGGTCTGCGAGCCTTCATATTGGAAGTCGAGTCAGCCGATCAACTGGAGCGGATCGCGAGCGATTTGGACTCTCGGAGGCTCCTCGTCAGCCGGCGTGATCACAGCCGAGTGGACTGCGGTGGTTGGCCGCGACCCGGACGGGGTGGCCGTCGTCGTGGCCTGGCACGCCGGCGGGGGGCGGATTACTGAGGACAGCTGGACAACGTTAGACGATTTTCTCTACGGAATCGGCGAGTAGGCGAACTCAGAGAGCCCCTCGATGACGGACCGAGGCGCCGGGAAAGAGTCGGTATGAGCCGCTTGGATTGTCGACCCTTGGAAGCGTCCGAGGCCTGACAAAGAGAAAGGGCAAATGTGATGACGGAAGGCAGCCAAAACGGGCCCGTGCTGTTCTGCTTCGACGGCTCTGACGGATCGCGAGCAGCCATGAGAGCCGCGGCGGACCTGATTGTCCGACCGGTGGACGCTGTTGTGCTCACGGTGTGGGAAACGGTCGCAACGCGCCTGGCTCTGGCCGGCGCCTTCGCGGCGGGGACGACGACGGGGGGCGCTGACCTGGATGCCGAGGAAGAGTCGTATGCCAGGTCAGTGGCCGAAGAGGGGGCGCTCAGGGCGATTGAGCACGGATATACGGCCTCACCGATGATCAAGGAGTCCTTCGAAGGGATTCCCAAGGCCATCTTGGATACCGCGGACGAGCTCTCAGCACGCTTGATCGTCTGCGGCCAACGGGGTCGGGGAGTTCTACGTAGCACCTTGCTTGGCAGCGTCTCGCACACCCTGGCCTCGCATACCCGACGCCCGATCCTGATTGCTCCAGAACACCCTGCAGGCCACGATTGAGAGTTGCCTCACGCCGGGAGCGGCTGCATCTGCTGCGATCGGTTTACCGCCAAGGGCGACGCGTCTCGTAAACCCACGGATGCTTTGGAGAGTCCGCGTTCTTCGGCCCAGATCAGGCTCTCGCGATCTCCCGGCCCGGCATCGGCTCTGCGAGTGCCATCCGCCATTCGGGCGCACCGAAGGGGTCGGCGAAGTACTGCGTCTCGTGGACCACATACTCATTCGCGAACTCCATGATGCTCACGGAGTAGCTGGGCACTCCGTCGTACGTGATGACGCACTCACTGACCCAAAGGTCGCCACCGCCGACGATCCGGAGGACGGTGAAGTGCCGAACGGCAGGGTGTGCGCCGCGTTGTGCCGAAATCCTGTCACGGCCCCGGAATCGTTCACCGGACTGCGGATAGTCGAGGATCGCGTCCGCACTGTAGATGGCATGCTCGACTTCGCTATCTCCGCGTTCGGATGCCTGCCAGTGCTCCTCGATGGCGGCCCTCGTCTGGCTGTCCGGGTTCATGACACTTCCTTTCTCCCCGCGGTCCCCAACCGTGGTCAGATCTCTTTGCTCTTGGCCTCGAGTTCCTCCACGACGGCTCGATACCCAGCACTGGTCAACATCCGCCGAAGATCGACGACCTGTTGGACGTCGATGTCCTTGTGCTTCGGGGGGCTGAGGAACTCGCTCTCGGTCCCGAGAGTGACCACGTACTTGCCGTCGTGGCGCTGCTCGACCGATCCCACGGCTTCCAGCAAGGACAGTACGTCCGGCCATTCGATGTTGTGGCTCGTCGGGTGCTGAAAGATCTGCAAGAGCGTGTCGCGATGATGGCTGTTCAGGTGCTCAGGGACCGGGACTGACATCCAACTCCTCTCATCGGATTGGCCATGGCATCCGTGACGTCGACCTTGGCAGTTTGCCGAGGTCCTTCGGAGGCTACCTCTCGGCCCTGGAATGACCTAATACTTCGTGAAGATGGTCCGGTCTTGTCTCGGGGGCAGTGAGGCTGCGGCGGCACCTCGGGGACCTGCGCTGACAGTGGAGCCCGCGCACGGAAAAGGGCACAGTCGAGGGATCAAGTGGAAACTGGTTGGACGGAACGTCGCGGTTGGGGAGTAGCAGGCACCCAAGCGGCGAGAATCGGCCTATTGACTAGGCATTCATAGCGAGATACTCGTGGACGGCCCGCACGGCACTCGAACCCTCACCAACGGCAGCCGCAACTCGCTTCATGGAACCCAGACGGACGTCGCCGACCGCGAAGACTCCAGGCGCTGAGGTCTCGAACGGCAAGGGCTCCCTTTCGGCAAAGATGGGACTGTCGAGCGCGTGAGCTGGAATGGAGCGATCGGTGAGGATGAACCCCTTCTCGTCTAGGGCAACGACGTCTTGGAGCCACGACGTAGCAGGTTCCGCACCGATGAAGCAGAAGAGCGCAACACACTTCTTGGTGCTGCGGTCTCCAGACGGCGTGTGCTCGAGGACGACGGATTCGAGGTGATCGTCGCCGTCGAGAACCCGGACCTGGGTGTCGGGCAGGACCTCGATATTGGGATCGGCCGCAATGCGGTCGATGAGGTAGCGCGACATGCTGCTCGAGAGGTCAGGTCGGCGGATCACGATCGAGACCCTGCTTCCTCCCTGGCTCAGGTAGATGGCGGCCTGCCCGGCCGAGTTGCCACCGCCCACCACCACCACGTCGGAGCCGCTGCACGATCGGGTCTCGAGGTCGGTCGCTGCGTAGTAGACCCCGTTGCCTTCGAACTGCTCGAGGTTCGGGATGGCCAGCCGCTGGTACCGGGCACCCGTGGCGATGATCACCGCTCGAGCGGGAACCTCACTCTGGTCGATCAGGGAAACGACGTGAAATCCGTGCTCCACACGCAATCCTGAGACCTCGCAGGGGCTGACCAGCCACGCCCCCAGTCGCTGAGCCTGGACGGCCGTTCTGGCCGTGAGGTCACCCCCAGAAATGCCATTGGGGAACCCTGCGTAGTTCTCGATGCGAGAGCTGGAACCGGCCTGTCCACCTGGACCGACCGCGTCGAGCGAGACCGTATCGAGACCTTCGGAGGCTCCGTAGACCGAGGCGGCGAGCCCCGCCGGACCGATCCCGACGACGACCAGATCGAACGTCCGGCCGGGGATCGGATGGTAGGTCAGCCCCAGCTGCTCCGCGAACTGGCCTGGCGTCGGATGACGGAGGATTCCGGTCGGAGTGATCACGACCGGGGAGTCGCCCGGGCGAAGGCCCTTGCTGGCAAGAAGCGCCCCGACGTCGTCCGCCTCTTCGAGGTCGATCCAGCTGTAGGCCAGACGGTTTCGGGCGGCGAACGTGCGTAGGGCCAGGGCTTCGCGTGAGAAACGCGAACCGATGATCTGAATGGTGTCGGCGACCGCGCTCTCTCGGATCGTCTCCCTCCGGGCGATGAGCGCCCCGAAGATGGCATCCGAAATGGTGGGCTTTGTTGCCATCAATCGGCGGAACGAGTCTTGGGGAATGACCAGTGCCGTCCCGCTTCGCGTGGACCGGGCCGTCAGAAACGTGCGCTGACCGGTAAGGAGACTCAGTTCGCCGACGAACTGTCCGGCCGTGTAGGCGACGACCAGCTCTTGGGACTCGTCGTCTCGGACAACCTCGACCTCGCCTTCGATCACGACGTAGAAATCCCGCGTCGACTCGCCGGCACGGTAGAGCAAGTCTCCCGCGGCCAGCTCGCGTCGCTCACCGAACTCGGAGAGCTCTTCCAGAACCTCTGGTGGGAAGACGGGAAACCGCCGATCCGCGGGGTCGGCTACGAGAATCGGCGTTCGGGTGCCCTGGTCCTGGCCAATCACGCAGCCATCATCCCGGGATTGCCGATCTGGTTTGGCAGTGAACGCTCCGCATCGTGATCGAGCCGGAAACCCAATTTGGCCCCTCTCGGGCTGCCCTGGCTCACACACCCGACGGTACACCTGAGGCCGCCGCGACGCTCCGGCACCGCCGTGTGGAAGGGAGCCCGCTCACGCCGGTACCGAGACAGAGCGAGGGCGCGACGACCGGATGGAAATCACCAGAACGGTGTGCTTTGGTGTGACGGTGGCTGAAGAGGAACAGACCGATTGGAGGCGCGCATGCCTGCCGTAACCGTTGATGATCTGACGAGGTTGCCGAAAGTTCCTGTTCC
Organism: uncultured Acidimicrobiaceae bacterium; assembly: GCA_963807775.1. Taxonomy (GTDB): domain Bacteria; phylum Actinomycetota; class Acidimicrobiia; order Acidimicrobiales; family RAAP-2; genus Bog-473. Next base: position 109,956 of record CAWECY010000005.1, read on the forward strand.
AGAACGCGAGGCGCCGACCGAACGGCCCCTGAGGTCCGTGACCACGGCGCCGAGCGGGCTCGAGGGGGAGGGGTTCCCGGTGCGCCGGGCCTTCGCCGGCGTGAGCCTGGCTGACCTCGACCCCTTCGTTCACATGGACCAAATGGGCGCGGTCGACTACGCACCAGGCGAGCCCAAGGGAACCCCCTGGCATCCCCACCGGGGCTTCGAGACGGTGACCTACATGATCGACGGGACCTTTGCCCACCAGGACTCCCACGGCGGTGGCGGCCTCATCACGAACGGGGCCACCCAGTGGATGACCGCCGGCGGAGGCATCCTCCACATCGAGACGCCCCCGGAGGAACTCGTGGTCTCAGGCGGTCTCTTCCACGGCATCCAGCTCTGGGTGAACCTGCCCGCCAAGGACAAGATGATCCCACCGGCCTACCAGGGGCTCGAAGCCGACCAGGTGACGCTCCTCTCGAGCCCCGACGGCGGTGCGCTGGTGCGCGTCATCGCCGGCCACCTCGGTGAGCACCGAGGGCCGGGCTCCACGCACACGCCGATGGCCTTCATGCACGCCAGCGTCTCTCCCGGCGCACTGCTCGAGCTGCCCTGGGATGCCAGCTTCAACGCCTTGGTCTACGTGCTCGCCGGGTCAGGGCGCGCCGGGAGCGAGGGGCGGCCGGTCCAAGAGGGCCAGCTGGTGACCTTCGGCCCCGGAGACTGGGTGACCGTCCGCGCCGACGACCGCCAGGACTCTGGGACCGATCACCTCGAAATCCTCCTTCTGGGCGGCCGGCCGATCAAGGAGCCCGTCGAACACTACGGACCCTTTGTCATGAACACCCGCGCCGAAATCGGACAGGCACTCGAGGACTTCGAGGCCGGTCGCTTCGGCTCGATTCCGCCGAACACGCTGATGCCGCACGTGCCGGACCCTGATCCCGTCCGAGCCGAGCACACGGGAATCTGACGCAGGGGTCCGGCCCGGCGGACTCTTCATCGATCGATTGCAGAATCGGCGAAGGCGACGGGGGTGCCAGGGTGGTCATCCGGCGTGAACGGTTCAGGAGCGCGACCCGCCCGGAGCTCCAGAACGAGCGCCGTCGATACGGACAAACAGATCAGCCAGCACGTCGACCAGGGTCGCCCGCTCCATTGCCAACTGCCCCTGGTGCCAGGCCAGGCACAGCTCGCTCAAGGTGCCAATCTCCGCGTAGGCGACGAGGCGAGCACGAACGTCCGCCTGCGGGTCCGCGCCAGGGGGTGCCATCCCCGCGATGGCCACGTCGATGATCTGGTGCCGAAAAGGGCTGAGCGCGCCGCCGTGGGTCTCGGCGAGCAGTACCCGAGCGAGACACTCGTCGTCCACCAATGCGCCGACGAACGCCTCGAGCCACGCTTGTGGCGGCCCGCCGGGCCGGGTCGGCCGGAACGGATCGACACGTTGCAACATCGCCGCGATCGCATGGTCGACCACGGCACTCTGGAGCTCGGCGAGCGACGCGAAGCTCTCGTAGAAATAGCGCTTGGTCAGCCCGGCGGCCAGGCACACGCGACCGACGCCGAGCGCGTCCGCGCCTTCGGCTCCGGCGATCTCGAAGGCGGCCCCCACCAGCCGGTTCCGTCGATCGATGCGCCGGTCGGCGGCGCTGACCCCCTTGAAGGGCATCGTCACCTGGTACTCCATCTCGAGGCCAGCCTAGTTGACACCCGCCAGTATCAAAGCCTACGGTCGCCGGCAGCAAGCCGTGTCGAGCAAGGAGGTCCGCCGTCGTGCCCTCAACGCCGCTCGACGCCCGCCTCGATCTGAGCGATCCCGACCTACTGGCCGATCATCTTCCTCTGGACGAATTCGCCTGGTTGCGCCGGAACGAACCCATCCGGTGGAATCCACAACCGTCCATGGCGGCTTATGGCGACGCCGGATTTTGGGTGCTCACGCGCCACGCCGACGTCACGGCGGTGACGAGGAGTGCGGGGTGGTCCGTCGAGACCAACTCCGCCTTCGTGCGCCGGCTCGATGAGTCCGATCCCACGGGCGAATCCACCAAGAACCTCCTGCTGTGCATGGACCCGCCCCGGCACACCCGAGTCCGCAGGGTCGGAAACCGGTGCTTCACGCCGCGCGCCCTGGCCGGCCTCGAAGCCGACCTCTACGAACGAGCCCACCGGATCATCTGGGCGGCCAAGCGTGACGGCACGGGCGACTTTGTGATCGACGTAGCCCGTCACCTCCCTCTGCAGGCCATCGCCGGCCTCATGGGCATCCCCGACGACGATCGCCAGCAACTTTTCGACTGGAGCGATCAGATGGCCGGCAGCGAGGATCCGGAGTACGCCCGCACCGACCTCTCGGGAGTTGTCGAGATGTTCGCCTACGCGCACGCGGCAGCCGAGGTACGGGTCGAGAACGATCTCGGGGACGTCACCAGCCGACTCGTCCAACCCGACGCGGAGGGCCAACGCCTGAACAGCGAGGAGTTTGCGTTCTTCTTCATGATCCTCGCCGTCGCCGGCAACGAGACCACCCGGCAGGCGATCACCCACGGCATGTTGGCGTTTCTGCAGCATCCGGACCAATGGGAACGCTGGCGGTCCGAACGACCAGCGACCGCGGTCGACGAAATCCTGCGCTGGGCCTCGCCCGCGGTCGTCCTGCAGCGCACGGCCAACGAGGACTCCGAGGTGGCGGGCCAGCTGGTGCGCAAGGGCGAACGGGTGGGCCTTTACTTCGCCTCCGCCAATTTCGACGAGGAGGTGTTCGACGACCCGCGGCGGTTTGACATCGGTCGCTCACCGAATCCCCACGTCACCTTCGGTGCCGGCGGCTCGCACTTCTGCATCGGAGCCAACCTCTCCCGACTCGAGCTGAAGGTGATGTTCGACGTGATCGCCGACGACCTTGCCGACACGACGTTGACAGGCCCGCCCCGCCGCCTCCGCTCGTCGTGGCTCAACGGCATCAAACACCTGCCCGTGCGCTATGGAGGCTCCCCATGACGACAAGGGCGACGGCCTGGATGGTCACCCGGCTGGCCGCACCAACGGACGCCCTCGAGATCCAGACGGTGGACGTCGGCGAACCTGGTGCCAACCAGGTGCGGATTGCCGTGCAGGCATTCTGCCTCGACTTCAACGACATCGACACCATCCGTGGTCGATACGGGCTGTTGAAGTTCGAACCGCCCTTTGTCGTCGGCATGGCGGCCGCAGGAACGGTCGACGCCACTGGGCCGGGGTGTGAGGGGTTGCTCGGCCGACGAGTCGTCGGCACGACCGTGGGCGTGCAGGGCGCCTACGCGTCGGCGGCGCTGCTCGACGGAGCAATGCTCCAACAGCTCCCCACCTGGCTCGGCGCGGCCGAGGGGGTGGCGATGTACTTCCCGTTCCAGCTGAGCTACCTCGCCCTGCGGGTGCGGGGACGGGTGGCCCCAGGCGATGTCGTGCTCGTCCACGCCGCAGCCGGCGGCGTCGGGTCGGCCGCCGTGCAGCTGGCCAAGGCGTTCGGCGCGACGGTGATTGGCACGGCGGGCACCGACGAGAAGGTCGAGTTTTGCCGATCGCTGGGTGCCGACTACGGCGTGAACTACCGCAGCGACGATTTCGTCGCCTTCGTCGATGACGTCACCAACGGACGGGGTGTCGACGTGGCGTTCGACACCGTGGGCGGCGAAGTGACGACACAGACGTTTCGCGTGATGGCGTTCAACGGGCGCCACCTCATCATTGGCTTCGCCTCGGGAATCGAAGCGGAGGAGCGCCCCCTGCCGATCCAGCCAAGCATCTACGGGAACTTTGACGTCGTCGGGATCTGCTTCGCCTACGCCGACTCGCCGCGACCGGCGCGCCCGTTTGGCATGAACTTCCTGTCCACCGCACAGGGGGTCGACATCTGGAGCCGCATTTTGCACCTCGCCCAGGCCGGGACGGTCCGTCCGGTGATCGGCCGGCACATCGAGTTTGCCCACGTCCCCGCCGGGCTCGAAGCGCTCGAGCGCCGCGAGACGATCGGCCGCACAGTGGTGGGCGCACCGCCTGCGGGCGATGAGGCTCCGAGCGCTTAGCTCTCCCCGCCGGCGGAGGTCGGAGCGCGCGGAGAGGGCGCGCGTGATGCCCGCAGACGACGTCTTGGCAAGGGCGCGACGAAGAACGACGTCATCTCGACGCATGTTCACTGAACGATGAGCCGGGGTAGGGGGAAACCGTGGCGCTGTTCAGGAAATACGGCTGGAGGGTGATAACGCTGGGATCGGGGGCTTTGGCCGGTCTCGCCACCCAACGAATTCTCGAGACGGTGTGGAAGGCCGTGCACAGCGAGACGCCGCCGGTGCCGGCCGATCGCCGCTCCTCCTGGGCAGATGCCTTGAGTTGGGCGATCGCCACCGGCGTGGGTGCGGGAGTGGCCAGGCTTGTGGCGATCCGTACCGCCGCCAGGGTGTGGGAGGCGACAATCCACGAACCACCACCGGACCCTGGGCTCGAGGCGCAGGCGGAGATGTAGAGCAGCTGCGTCCTTCTGTTCCGTGTCGACTCGTGACCGTCGAAGCGCCGTGAGGCGAAGATCAGCGCGGAAGTGAGCCACCGGGACGCCCCTCAATCAGCCATGTACGAGCCCGAAGCGGCAACGTGATTACGAGGCGACGTCCGAAAGACCTCTTCGTTGTCCTCGGAAAGGGCGGTCCCTCACCGCGGCTCCAGGGCCGAGGCAATCCATTCGTGACAGGTCCGGCGGACTGTGGGCATGTCCGCCGGACCGCCGTCGGAGAGGAAAAGCGCGGCGACTCCCCGCATGAGACCGTGGAGGAGCACGGCGCTGGCCATGGGGTCGACGTCCGTCCGAACGGAGCCGTCCTCCTGGCCCGCCGCGATCCGTTCGGAGAGGCCCTCGTAACTGCGCCGTTCCGCGTCGGCCATGCCCTCGACCGATGCGTTCAAGGGGAAGGTCGAGCCCCACATGACCAGAAGGGCCCGCTCGTCGGGGCCGGGGTCCTCGAAGAGCTCGAGGTAAGCGTCCACGCCGACCAGGATCTCGTCGAGCACGGGCAAGTCACCGGAGGCGTCCGCCCGGCGTCGCTGTGCTTCGAAGATCGCCCGTTCGATCCTGTTCTGCGCCCGTTCCGCCAGCTGGGTCACGAGCGTGTCCTTCGAGCCGAAGTGGTGCGTCGGGAGACCTCGGCTGACTCCGGCCCGCCCACCGATGCTCGCCAGCGACGCGCCCTGAACCCCGCGTTCGGCGACGACCTCGGCTGCCGCTTCCATCAGGGCATCTTCGGACCGGCTTCGCCGCTCGGCCTGACTTCGTCGCTCCGACGTCTCCGTCACCTGCGAAAACTTACTTGCTTGTCAATCAGCAAGCAAGTAAGTTGACGGCGTCGCCAGGCGTTGGACCAGGCACGCCCAGGCACGAAGCAACCCGGATCACGGATCCGGTCAAGGGAGGGACATGTCGACGTTCGATCTGGTGATCAAGGGCGGGACCGTGATCGACGGCCTGCGGACGCCGCGCTACAAGGCGGACGTCGGCATTGCCGGCGGCCGGGTGGTGCAGATCGGCCGGGTGGACGCCGCCGAAGGTCGTGAGGTGGTCGACGCCTCGCACCGGGTCGTGGCACCGGGATTCGTCGACCTCCACACCCACTACGACAGCCAGGTGTTCTGGGACCCGTGGTGCACCATGTCGGGGTGGCATGGCGTGACCAGCGTCGTCATCGGCAATTGCGGGTTCGGCTTTGCCCCCTGCGAGCCGGAGGGCCGGGAACGGGCCATGCTGACCGTCTCGCGCAACGAAGCGGTTCCGCTCGAGACGATGCGAGTGGGCATGCCGTGGGACTGGGTCACCTATCCGGAGTTTCTCGACAGCGTCGCCCGCACACCCAAGGGCGTGAACGTCATGTCCTTCGTGCCGCTCGCACCGCTCTACGCCTACGTCGCCGGCGTGGACAATGCCAAGGCCTATCGGGTCACCGCGGAGCAACTCGAGGAGATGTGCCGGCTCCTGGTCGAAGGGATGGAGGCCGGTGGCTGTGGCTTCAGCGCACAGGTCTCCGGGGAGGTCGGCAACGTCCAGCTCGACTACGACGGCACGCCCATGGTGACCGACTGCATGACCGAGGAAGAGGTGATCGCCTTCTCGCGGGCCATGGGCTCGACGGGACGCGGCACGGCCCAGTTGACCGGCACCCTCGAGACGGCGGCGCTGATGGCGCGCGAGAGCGGCCGGCCCATCATCTGGAACGCGTTGTTGGCCGACGGTGCCCTGAACCAGCACGGTGGCGCCAAGTACAGCCACCGCGATGCCCTCAAGCAGCTGGCGTACCTGAATGAGGAGGAGGGTCTGCGCGTCTTCGCCCAGGCGCTCACGACGAACTTCGTCTCGGAGTTCACCCTGGAGGACTACAACCTCGCCGACACGATCCCGTGCTGGCGTGAGGCCTGCCTCGGTACCGTGGAGGAGAAGAGGGTCAAGTTCGCCGATCCGGAGCGCCGCGCCGCCATGAAGGAGATCCACGAGGAGCGCGGTGGCCTCTTCGGTGCGGGGTACGACCTGACCAACGTCAAGATCCACTGGATCTCGAGCGACCTGCCCAACGCCCGGAAGTTGAAGGACACCTACGAGGGGTTCACCGTGGGCGAGGTCGCGGCCCGAGAGGGCAAGCACGAGATCGACGCCTTCTTGGACGTGGCGGTGGCCGGTCAGCTCCGGGTTGGCTTCGCCACCCCGATGCTGGTGACCCCGCCCGAGGCCATGAAGGAGATCGCCACGTCCCCGGTGGCCCTGCCCGGGGTGAGCGACGGTGGCGCCCACACCAAGTTCGTGACCACGGCGCGCTATCCCACGGAGCTGCTCGGTTACTGGGTGCGAGAGCACGAGATCATGTCGCTCGAGGAGGCCCACTGGCGGCTCGCCTATTACCCGGCCGTGGCGGCCGGCCTGAAGGGCCGGGGCTTCCTGGCCGAAGGAGCGCCGGCCGACGTCGTGATCTACGACCCCGAGACCGTCGACAGCACGCCGCAGGAACGGGTCTGGGACTATCCGGCGGGGGAGTGGCGCCTGATCCAAAAGGCGGTCGGGTACGACCGGACCGTCGTGAACGGGGTGACGACCTTCATCGACGGGGAGTGCACCGGGGACACGCCGGGCAAGCTGCTCCGCCATGGCACGGACTGAGGAGAGAGAGCCATGCGCACCACCGAATCCGAGATACAGAATCTCTTCGACGCCGACAACCACTACTGGGAGGTCAGCGACTCCTTCACCCGGCACCGCGACCCGAAGTTCGCCGAGCGGGGTGTCGTGCTCAGGGAGGTCGACGGCAAGCCCCACTACTTCTTCGGCGAGCGGCAGCATCCGATCATCCCCGGTCCCGGCGACGTGCATCGCCGACCCCGTCCCGGTGCCCTCCACGACTACTTCGCGGGGAAGAGCAGCAAGGAGCGGGTCGGGAACGAGCTGGCCTGCGAGGACCCGGGCGCGCATCCCGAGTGGTTCGATCGCGACGCCCGCCTGGCCTGCATGGATGCCCAGGGCGTCGAGGCGGCCTGGTTGTTCCCCTCGCAGGGGGTCTGCATGGAGGGTCCGATGCAGCCCGACGTCGAGGCCTCCATTGAGGTGCTCCGGGCGTTCAACCGCTGGCTCGACGACGACTGGGGATTCGCTTATCAGAACCGGATCTTCGCGGTCCCGTTCCTGACGCTGTCCGACCTCGACCGCGCCGTGGGCGAGCTTGAATGGTGCCTCGACCGGGGCGCCCGCGTCATCACGATCCGCAACGGCCCGGTGTTCACCCCCGAGGGGTTGCGCTCCCCGGCCGATCCGGCCTTCGACGCGTTCTGGGCCCGGGTCCAAGAATCAGGGGTCGTCGTGACGACGCATGCCGGCTTCGAAGACGGCTACACCGATGTGGCGGCGGACATCGCCCGGACGTGGGGCCTGGACGACGCCCAAGGTGAGGGCCGTCCCGACGCCGCCGCCGTCAAGTCCGCCTCCTTGGTGTCTCAGCTCATGAAGCACCGGCTGATCGAGGACTTCGCCACCGTGCTGGTGGCGCACCAGCTCTTCGAACGGTTTCCCCGCCTCCGGGTCGCCTACATCGAGAACGGGGCGGACTGGGTGCCACGGTGCCTCCACTCGTTGCACATGCTGGGCGGGCAGAATCCGGGCCTGTTCGCCTCGAATCCGGTCGACCAGTTCATTGAGCACTGCTGGGTGGCCCCGTTCGTGGAGGACAGTGTCGAGGACCTGGCGCGCCACCTCCCCATTGAGCGGATCCTCTTCGGCTCGGACTGGCCGCACGCCGAGGGCCTTTCGCAGCCGCGTGATTTCTTCGCGAACGTGGCGTCGTTCTCGCTCGACGACCAGCGCAAGATCATGGTGGAAAACGCCAGGTCGTTGACCTTCTCCTGAGAGTCCCTCTCGCAAAGAGAAGCGCAAAGATGTGACCGGGACGGGCCAAGGCCAAGGGTTTTAGGGTAGGGGAGAGAAGAGACCCGAGGAGCCGCCATGACGCCCGAAACCGTGACCGAGAATACGCCTCTCGACACCATCGGAGAGCTGGCGGCGCAACTCCGGGTCGACTCGATCCGGTCCTCGACCAGCGCCGGCTCCGGCCATCCCACCTCGAGCATGTCGGCGGCCGACCTGATCGCGGTGCTGGCGGCGCGTCACCTGCGTTACAACTGGAACGACCCGGGAGCCGCGGCCAACGACCATCTCGTCTTCTCCAAGGGTCACGCCTCGCCTCTGCTCTACTCGTTGTTCAAGGCGGCCGGGGCGGTGAGCGACGAGGAGCTGATGACCGGCTACCGCCGCTTCGGGCAGCGCCTGGAAGGACATCCGACCCCCGTGCTGCCCTGGGTGGACGTGGCGACCGGTTCGCTCGGACAGGGCCTGCCGGACGGCGTGGGCATAGCGCTCTCGGGCAAGTACCTCGAGCACGTTCCCTTCCGGGTCTGGGTGCTCTGCGGCGACAGCGAGCTCGCCGAGGGCTCGATCTGGGAAGCCATCGACAAGGCGACCCATTACAGATTGTCCAACCTCGTCGTGATGGCGGACATCAACCGGCTCGGACAGCGCGGGCCGACCGAGCTCGGGTGGAACCTCGAGGCCTACGAGCGGCGATTCGAAGCCTTCGGCGCCCGCACGCTCGTGATCGACGGTCACGACCTCTCCGCCATCGACGGCGCGTTCGCCGAGGCAGCGGACATGAGCGGGGAGGGGCCCACGGTGATCGTCGCCAAGACGATCAAGGGTCGGGGCTTCTCGGAGGTCGAGAACAAAGAAGGCTGGCACGGCAAGCCTCTGCCGCCCGACATGGCGGAGCGCGCCATAAAGGAGCTCGGGGGCGAGCGCCACCTGGTCGTCCGGGGCCCGGTGCCCGAGAAGGTGGCGGACCGTCCCGGGTCGTCCGCGACGACCGCGACGACCGTCGACCTACCCCGGTACGCCGTCGGCGACTCGGTCGCCACCCGCAAGGCCTACGGGGACGCGTTGGTCGCCCTCGGCGCCGCCGACCCCCGCGTGGTCGTGCTCGACGCCGAAGTGAGCAACTCGACCTTCGCCGACGAGTTCAAGGCGGCGTACCCGGATCGCTACTTCGAGATGTTCATCGCCGAGCAGCAGCTGGTCGCCGCCGCCACGGGACTGAACGCACGCGGCTACAAGACGTTCGCGTCCACCTTCGCCGCCTTCTTCACCCGGGCGTTCGACTTCGTGCGCATGGGCGCCATCTCGGGGGTCGAGCTGCGCCTGTCGGGATCGCATTGCGGGGTCGAGATCGGGGCGGACGGGCCCTCGCAGATGGGTCTCGAGGACCTGGCCATGGTGCGCACGGTCCACGGGTCGACCGTCTTGTACCCGAGCGACGCCACGAGCACGGTGGCGCTCGTGGCGTCGATGGCGGGCAACCCGGGGATCAGCTACCTCCGCACCACGCGTGGCGCCTATCCCGTCATCTACGAGGCCGGAGAGGCGTTCGCCATCGGCGGTTCGAAGGTCTTGCGTTCCTCCGAGCGCGACGACGTCACGCTCGTGGGGGCCGGCGTCACGCTGCACGAGTGCGTGAAGGCAGCGGACCTGCTCGGGGGCGAGGGAATCCAGGCTCGGGTCGTCGACTGCTACTCGGTCAAACCGATTGACGCGGCTACCCTCTCGGAGGCAGCGTCCGCCACGTCCGGACGGATCGTCGTGGCGGAGGACCACCATCCCGAAGGCGGGTTGGGATCGGCGGTGACCGACTCCCTGTTGTCGAACGGGCGGACGAGCCTCCACCTGGCGCACCTGGCGGTCCGGGGCATGCCGGGCTCGGGCACCGCGGCGGAGCTCTTGGCGTGGGCCGGCGTCGACGCCGACCACATCGTAGCCGCAGCGCGGGGGCTCTTGCGGAGCGGTTGAGGTCAGATCGCTGTCTACGTCCGGTCGGGGTTCGTCCGTTCCGGTTCGACGCGCTGCCACGTTTCGAACCGATAGGTGATGCCCCCCTCCTGACGATCGTCACCGTGCGCGGCGAGCCGAAACTCGGGTTGGTACGGCGGGAAGAACTTGGTGCAGTGGAAGTCGCCGACCACCTGCGTCAGCAACAGCTCGTCGGCCTCGCCGATCGTCTCTGCGTAGACGGCGGCACCGCCGATGACCCATGTGTCCTCGCCGGGATGAGCCGCCACCAATTGGTCGAGACTGCCGACGGCCCGAAAACCCGTGCGCAAGGGCCCGGATTCGGCCGTCAGCACGAAGTTCTCCCTGTCGTGGAGCGGCGCCGCGAACTCGTGGTAGGTGGCCCACCCCATGAGGATGAGGCCAATGGCCGTCTTCTCGTGGAAGTAGGCCGTGTCTCCGGGAAGCTTCCAGGGGATACCCGAGTCGGTTGCGATGCCCCGTCGAGAGTCGATGGCTGCGATGAGACGGATCATGTCCGATGAGGCTCCGAATCGGCGGGGGCGGGCGGAATGCCTGCAAGCTATACCGCAGAGCGGGCGTCCTTCCCACAGGTCCGGCGGAACCCTGATGAGTGCGAGGTCCGGGTCTTTCTCAGGTGATCGGATTGGCCTCGATCGCGTGAAGGTTACGGGCGACCCAGCTCTCCGTGCTCTCGACGACCTCGTGATCGAATGCGTCGTAGATGGTGTCCCATCGCTCGGCGAGCAACTCCGGGCTGACGTCCAGACCCTCGTGCACGTAGCCGTCGGTCTCGGCGAGCAGCAGACGGGTGTAGCGACGCATGCCCGCCATGAGGACCTCGCCTTGGACCGGGCAGGACTCGTGCGCCAACACGGCGGCCATGGGGGCGACAAGCGCCGGATGACGTTCCGGTTCGGGATCGGGGTCGGCCCCGCCCAGCTCGCGGGCGGACATCATGCGCGTGTTGGCCATGGGTGCCAGCGCGTTTACCTTGATGTCGCTGCCGTGACTGGCGGCGACGGCCGAGAGGGCCCGGGTGAGCCCGATGACCGCGGCCTTCGCGGTTCCGTAGGCCGTGAGGCTGCGCATCCCCAGTGCTCCCGTAGAAGTGGTGAGCACGATCCGCCCATAACCACCCGCCACCAGATGAGGCCAGCAGGCCTGGACCGTCAAGAAGCTGCCGATCACGTGCACGTCGAGGTGCCGCCGCAGGTCGGAAATTTCGATGTCGGGGAACGCGTCCGTGTTGTAGATGCCCGCGTTGTTGATCAGCACGTCCAGCCGCCCAAACGCCTCGAGGGCCAGCCCGACCAGCCGGCTGGTCCCCTCCGGGGTCGTGATGTCGGAGGCGTCGGCCACCACCGACCCACCGGCGGCGCCGATCGCCTCGGCCGCCCGCCGGGCCGGTCCGGCATCGCCGCCGCTCCCATCCATGGCGACGCCCAGGTCGTTGACCACCACGTGCGCGCCGCGTGACGCGAGCAAGCGAGCGTGCTCGAAGCCGATTCCCCGCCCGGCCCCGGTGACGATGGCCACTCGACCGTCGAACCTCAATTCGTCCATACGATCCTCCCTCCCCGTTGGCCGACCCAGACCATATATTGAGGGCGTGTCCCGACCAGCCGCGACGCCTCGTCTCCGCCTCCCGTCCGAGCTCGCCCGATCCCTGGCCGGAGGAGTGTTTGAGGCCGCCACGGCGGTCCGCCGGGTGGCGCCGGCCGCTTCGGCCACGCGGGGGCACGGATGACTCGAAACCCCCACGCGGCCGAGCCGTTCACCGACGACGACCAGGCGATTGCGGCGGCGCTGCAGGAGGTGAGTGTCCCTGCGCTCTTGTGTTCGCTGGTGCACATGACGGGCGACCCCGCGTGGGTCCGTGGCGACATCCGGCCGCGGGTCGCCATTTCGCTGGACATCCAGAGCGGCATCCCCGCCGAGGAACAGGCGCAGGTTCGCCGCCTGGCTCTACCGGCGATCCGCGCCTACCGCGACGGCGGCTGCCAGCCGAAGGAGCTGCCGCCCGAGCTGCTGCAGGAGATGATGTCGTTTCTCGGCTGCCGGGCCGTGGAGGGTCGTCTGGCCGGTCTCTTCTTCGACGACCTGCAGTTCGAGGGTGCCGACACGGGCGCCATCGCCTGGGGCAGCGACGTCCCGGACGACGTCAAAGCGGCGTCTCCGGTCGTCGTCATCGGGTGCGGCATGGCCGGGATTCTTGCCGGCATCCGTCTCAAGCAGGCCGGCCTGCCCTTCGCCATCGTCGAGAAGAACCCAGGTCCGGGCGGTACGTGGTGGGAGAACCGCTACCCGGGAGCACGGGTCGACATCGGCAGCCACCAGTACTGCTACTCCTTCGAGCCGCCCGACCACTGGAGCGAGTTCTACTGCCAGCAGCCCGAGCTGCAGGCGTATTTCACCGACATTGTCGAGAAGTACGATCTGGGGCCGCACTGCCAGTTCGACTCTGCCGTCACCAAGCTGCGTTGGGATGACGAGCATGCTCGCTGGAGCGTGCACGTCAGCGGACCCGACGGGACAGAGGAGGTCATCGACGCCCGGTTCGTCGTCAGCGCCGTCGGGTCGCTGAACATCCCGAAGCTACCCGACCTACCGGGCATGGAGACGTTCCGCGGACCGTCGTTTCACTCGGCCCGGTGGCCCCACGGTCTTGAGCTGACCGGCAAACGGTTCGCCTTGATCGGCGCCGGGGCGAGCGGGTTCCAGATCGGTCCGACCATCGCGGCCGACGTCGAGCAGCTGACGATCTTCCAGCGCACGGCACAGTGGATCATCCCGAATCCGCTGTATCATGCGGCCGTACCGCCGGGGGATCGATGGGCGCTGCGGCACCTGCCGTTCTACGGGCGCTGGTACCGGTTCATCATGACCTTCGGCGGCATTGCGGCCGGCATGGAGCCCTATCGGGTCGAACCAGGGTACGAGGACCAGACAGGCCGGTCGGTCAACGTCGTGAACGCCACCCGGGCCGATGCCCTTCTGCGCTGGATGAAGTCGATCATCGCCGAACGCCCCGACCTGGAAGAGAAGGTCGTGCCCGACTACCCGGCGCTCGGCAAGCGAGTCCTGCAGGACAACGGGTCCTGGCTGCGGTGCCTGCAGCGCCCGAACGTCGAGCTCGTGCGTACCGCCATCGCGCGGGTCGTGCCCGACGGCGTGGTGACCGTTGACGGCACCCACACGCCCGCCGACACCATCTGCTTCGCGACCGGATTCCGGCACAACGACTTTCTCGCCTCGATGGAGGTGACGGGTCGCGGTGGGGTGTCCCTGCGTGAGCAATGGGGTGACGAGCCGACGGCCTACCTCGGCATCACCATCGCGAATTTCCCCAACCTGTTCTGCGTCTACGGTCCGGGTACGAACCTGGCGGCGGGCGCCAGCCTCTTCTATCACTCCGAGTTCCAGGTCCACTACGCCATGGAGGCCATTCGTGACACCCTGACCCTCGGGGCGCGGGCGTGCGAGGTCACGACCGAGGCGCACGCTCGCTATGCCGAGCGCTACCAGGCGGAGATCGGCCAGATGGTGTGGTCGCACCCCTCCATCGCACACAGCCACTACAAGAACCCCGAGGGTAAGGTCTTCACGCTGTCCCCATGGCCGCTCGACCTCTACTGGGAATGGACCCGCCAGGTAGACGGTGACGACTACACCTTCGTGTGACTGACCGGGTGGGCTCCGCCGGTAGGGCCCGGTAGACGCCCACACCGTCCCTCCCGGCTTAGCCCGGACGAAGCACCCGTCAAATGGTGTCAGGCGGCGGGGGACAGCTGGTACGCCAATGTGCTGCTACCGCTGGTAAAGGTCAGCGACAAGTCCTTGCCGGTGCAGCTGTACGAGCCCTGCTCGGGCGAGGACGTGATGGCCCGGGTCACACCGGCCACCGTGATGGTGGCATCGTCAGTGACCGTCGAGACCGGGAACGTACCCGCGTGCGACGTGGTTTTGGGTGAGAAGCCGTAATGGTCGGTCACGGTACCGTTGAACTTGGCTGAGCCCTCGGTACCCGTGAGCGGTGTACCGGGAGTGAAATTTCCGAGTGCGTTCCCGTTGGACATGATGTCCACGGTCGTTCCGGCACCACCGGTGAAGGTCAGGCCGGTCGTACTCAAGGTGATGCTCGTCACGTTCCAGTTCCCCTCCAGGCAGGGGCGGTTACTGCTCTGTTCGGACTTGCCCTTCTGAGGCTTGTGGCTGGTGTGGTGCTTGTGCTGCTTGGACGACAGGTCAAGTCGGGCTGCGTGCGCCCCCTGTGCCTGCGCCTCGGCTCCGGCTCCAGCTCCAGACGTGCCGATAACGAACAGGGCGGACGTGGCCAGGGTGAGTGTCCCGAGCCACGCGCGTCGACGCCACGGCCCTGAGGCGAACAATGCCGAAGGTTGCATGTAGCAAGAATGATCCGCCGTCGGCGCATTGTCCACCGGTGGCCAAGTGTTGGTCGCGGGCTCGATTTGCGTCGTCGACTTCAAAAAGGGCTGGTGGAGGGACATTTGAGTTCGGATGAGCGAGATGCCTCCAACGAACGCCGACGTCAACAAGGCGGAGGTTTCCCGCCCTCGTCCTTCAGCTCCACTGTGAGCGTTCGGAACTCCTCACTTCCCACGTTCTCGAAGGTGTGGGGTGAGCGGTGCGCCCCAGACCGCCGTACCCGCCATCGGCCGAGACTTCGACTCGCTGGTATCGGCAAGCACATTCCCGTCGCGATCCCGGCGGACGAAATCACTGGACACGAGGATGTAGCTGACCCCTCCCCAGCGGTGGGTGTGCACAGGCACCGTGGCGCCGGGTGGAACACGTCCATCGAGCACTCTGACCCCGATTGTCCTCGAACAGGACCGTATGGAACCCCGGCGCAGCGATCATGGCGTCGGGGTCGTGGGGCCAGGGCCAAGAGACGGACGCGTTGCCGCCCGTCACGGGGGGATTCCTTCGGACTGCCTTCGCCGCGTGGCGATCCTCCCCTAGCCGCCCCTAGCCGCCGCCCGTCGTGCCCTCGCTGACAGACTCCGGAGGGGCGTCTCACGGGGTTAAGGCCCACCGTCACGCGAGCTGTGTGACCAGGTGTGCGCCCACGCGCAGCGGATTGGCCGTCGCGGTGAGGGCGGGATTCACCGCGCCGATGCTCGGAAAGAAGCTCGTGTCGCTGATAGCTGAGTCTGCTGAGCCGGCTTGTCCTGCCTCCGATACATCGTGCCGTCGCGTCCTCGCTTAGGACGTTGCTTCCTCCGCTTCGATGAGACGAGACACCGCTTCGATGAGGGCGAGATGCGTGAAGGCCTGAGGAAAGTTCCCCATGTGCTCACCGGTCGTCGCGTCGATCTCCTCGGCGTAGAGATGCATCGGGCTGGCAAACGACAGCAGCTTCTTGCACAATGCCCTGGCGCGATCGAGCTCGCCGATCATGGCCAGGGCCGTGACGAGCCAGAACGAGCAGATGGTGAACGTGCCTTCTTTGCCTTCGAATCCGGTGTCGGTGGAGTCCACCTTGTAGCGCAGCACGAGGTGGTCCTCGGTCAGCTCATCGGCGATGGCCAGAACGGTGTTCCGGACCCGATCGTCATCAGGAGGCAGGAAGCCGAGGATAGGGATGAGGAGCAGTGACGCATCAAGCTCGTCATTGTCGTAGTGCTGGCGGAACCGACCTCGCTCGTCCACCCCCTTCTCGAGGATCTCAGCCTTGATGTCGTCGGCGGCCTGCTGCCATTTCCGTGCGCGATCGTCATGGCCCCGCTGGGTGGCGAGATCCGTCCCCCGTGCCATGGCCACCCAGCACAACACCTTGGACGCCGTGAAGTGCTGAGGGTCGCCTCGGATCTCCCAGATGCCCTGGTCTGGATCTCCCTGGTGTGCAATGGCGGCCTCTACCAGGCTGGCCACGCCCTCCCAGACCGCCGGAACGATTTGAGCGGCGCCCTGGCGAAGCTGCGTGTCCACCGCGTCGAGGAGCATGCCCCACACGTCGTTTTGCTTCTGGTCCCACGCACCGTTGCCGACCCGCACGGGAGCGGCCCCGTCGTATCCGGTCAGATGGTCGAGAGTGTGCTCGGACAGGTCCCGCTCCCCGCCGATGCCATACATGATCTGCAGCTGCCATGGCTCGCCCGGGGTCTCACCAACCGCCTCCAGGACGAAGGCGAAATACTCGAGCGCCTCCCATCCAAAGCCGAGCCGGTACAGCGAGCGCAACATGAACGCGGAGTCCCGGATCCACGTGTATCTGTAGTCCCAGTTCCGGGCTCCTCCGGGGGTCTCGGGGAGCGACGTCGTCGACGCCGCCATGATGGCGCCCGTCGGCGCGTAGCTGAGCCCCTTCAAGGTCAACGCGCTGCGCTCGAGGTAGGGGCGCCATGGATGATCCGGGAATTTGCCTGCACTGAGCCAATCTCGCCAGAAGGCCACGGTGGAAGCGAGCTCGCCGACGGCTTCGTCCTGAGTGGTCGGACCCGCTCCCTCCCATGAGAGAGCCACGAAACAGGACTCACCCGCCTCCAAGGTGGTGTGCCCGTAGCAGCGTGCTCCCACCGTGCCGAGCATGACCGAACTCGTCAGCTTCAGTGGAGGGCCTTCGCCGTCGGTGTGGGCGCTCATCGACTGATATTCCGCCTCGTCGTAGTCCCATGTCACCATGGTGGTGCCGTAGTCGAGTAACGGTACGCAATTCACGACCACCTCGACTCTTCCGCCGATGCAGGTCGCAACGCGGACAAGGTGGCCCATCGCCACGACGTCGCTGGGTGTTCGCCGGTATTGCGGGCGCCGTCCTCCCTGGTGCACCGGTCCCATCGAAAGGAAGTCTTGTACGAGGAGCCATCCGGTGGGAGTGTGCCAGGTGGTCTCCATGACCATCGTTCCGGGGAGGTACCTTCGCTGGTGCGGGACGTGCGTGTTCGACGGTCCGAATCGGAACATTCCGGCGGTGCGGTCGAGCAGCGCGCCGAAGATGCTGGGCGCGTCGGGCCGGGGCAGGCACATCCATTCGACGGAACCGTCCGCTGCGATCAGACAACTGTTCTCGCAGTCCGAAATGAACCCGTAGTCCGCGATGGGTGGAAAAGAACTCATCTGCTCTCCGTTTCGCGCCGCGCCCGCAGGGGCCGGCTCCAGGGTGACGTCGCCCTAGTCTCGGTGTCATTCGGCATATTTGTTGTCATCGAAAGGACCACCCAGCTCTTCCGGAAGGTCGAGTACTCCATGTGACCATGAGTCACGAGGTCTTCTGCGGACAATCTTGAACTCCATCAACGCTGCCCAAAGAAGCCCTAGACACAAGTGGGGTCGGTACGTACGACGGGATTGGTGGCACCGAATTCCGAGTCTTCTCTGTAGGTGTTCGTTGACAGTCGGGGTCCGCGAAGCCGCCGTGGGCGAGCGTGGTGCAGTAAACTTAAGATTTATGCGGCAGCCGATCCTTCGCTCCAGGCGTCGAGAAGAGTTTCGTTGACCTGTACGCGATTCTGACTGCTCGTGCCCATGGTGACCTCCACTCGTGCCCCGTCAGTGACGGATTCGGCTCCGATGCCGGAAGGAGCCCGTCCGTCCAGTATCGATGTGTGCCCGGTGGATGTCATCACCCGTGTTGGGTGATGACATCGCTCTGCTCTGAGATCAGAGTCAACATCATCAAGGGTTCTGTGTGAGCGCTGAAACGACAAAGCGCAGACCAACCAGGCGCCCGAAGACCGGACTATGACCGATCCCGCCGCTTCGCCGGAGCCAGCGTTGGCTCCCGACCCGACTGCGGTCATTAAGTCGCGGAGCTACCTCCTCCTCCTCGTGCTCGGGGCCGCCATAGGCGTCCCGGTGGCGACGGTGGCGTACTTCTTCCTCGATGCCGTGGCCAAGCTCCAAACCGAGATCTTCACCGATCTCCCGAAGGACCTCGGGTTCCAGGGGGAGCCCCTGTGGTGGCCACTGCCATGGCTGGCACTCAGCGGCCTGCTCGTTGCTCTGGCGATTCGTTACCTGCCAGGAACCGGTGGCCACGAGCCGTCGGAAGGTTTCAAGTCCGGCGGCCCGGTCCAGCCCGTCGAGCTCTTCGGCATCACCGCGGCGGCGTTCGCCACGCTCAGTCTCGGCGTCGTTCTCGGCCCCGAGGCGCCACTGATCGCCATCGGCAGCGGGCTGGGCGTTCTGGCGGTCCACCTGGTCAAGCGCGGCGCACCACCGATGGCGGCCGTGGTGATCGGCGCCGCAGGGAGCTTCGCCGCCATCGCTACCCTGTTGGGCTCGCCCATCCTGGGCGCCTTCCTCCTCATGGAGGTGGTCGGACTGGGCGGCCCCATGATGGAGATCGTGCTGATCCCCGGTCTGCTGTCGGCCGGTGTGGGGTCATTGATCTTTGTGGGGCTCGACAGCCTGACCGGATTCGGATCGTTCTCGCTGGCCGTGCCGTCCATTCCCCACGTCGGGTCGCCCAACGGCATCGAATTCCTGTGGGCGATGTTCATCGGCGTGGCCGGCGCTGCGGTGGCCACTGCCATCTTCAGACTGGCCAAGCTGGTCCGGCCCACCGTTGCACGGAGAAGAGTCCTGTTGACCCCGGTGATGGGCTTGGCGGTTGGCGGATTGGCGATTGCCTTCGCGGAAGGGACCGGTCGAAGCTCTTCAGAGGTGCTCTTCTCGGGCCAGAGCGCGCTGCCACCGCTCGTCCAGCAGGCGGCAGCCTGGACGGTGGGTGCGCTGCTCCTGCTGGTCCTCTGCAAGGCGCTGGCCTATGCGATCTCGTTGAGCAGCTTCCGTGGAGGCCCCATCTTCCCCAGCATGTTCATCGGTGCGGCCGGCGGCATCGCTCTGTCCCACGTCGGCGGCTTGCCCATGATCGCCGGTGCAGCCATGGGCGTCGGGGCCATGACCGCAGGGGCGCTGAAGATGCCCTTTACGGCCGTGTTACTGCCGAGCCTTCTCTTCCTGCCTGATGCCGTGAGCCTCACGCCGCTCGTCATTGTGGCCGTGGTCGTGTCATACGTCGTTGCCGTTTGGATCCAGCCGAGTTCGCCGCCCGCGGATGCTCCGGCGCAGGGGACCGCCCCGGCTCCCGCAAGTACGGGCTGACCCTTCCGGGTTTGGGGTCGGCGCTCCTTCGTGATGTCCGGTACTCGATGGTGAGCGCCCAATCCGGAGCCGGCAAACGAGGACCAATTGGAGCCTCGGTCCGTCGGCCTACTTGAAGATGTTGACAGCCCGCGCGATCACAAGACCAAGTACGGCGAGACACGACGTTGCCTGGACGGCCATCGCCAGCTTGGCCCAGCGGGCCAGCGGCATGACATCGGTAGGGCTGAACGCCGTGGCGTTGGTAAACGCTAGGTACAGATAGTCGAAGAACTCGGGTCGCCACCCGGGTTTGGCAATGTGCGAGTTGAGGTGTTGTGGAAACGCAAAGTCCGGGAACTCGGGAGTGGCACGGGCGCGGCGCTCGGGGCCACCGCCGTCGAGCTCCCAATAGAGAAAAGAGAATGTGATGATGATGTAGACCAACACAATTGAGCCGACACGCAGGAGCTGCCCAGCTGAGTCGGTCTCGGGTCCACCCCTGATGAGATCGACCACCAGCCGCACCGTGACCGCCGTCGCCCCGACGACCAAAATGGCCACGAGCCCAATTGAAAGCGCCCGCACGAACGACGACGTTCTATCGATCCGCCCGGGATCGGCCGCTACGAGAGCTACGAGGAGCAACCCTTCGACGACCGGAATGATCCATCTCGACCCCAGACTGAAACGTGGAGGCAGCAGAAACGGCAATGCCATCGCAATAATCAAGGTGAGGGCCATCGGCCAACGCTTTTCTCCTGCAGGAGCGGCACCTTCGAGGGCCGCCTTGCGAGCGGAACGCTCCGGGCGATCGATCCATCTACCGGTCATGACCAGCGTCGGGAGCGGTCCGTGTGGATGCCGTCACGTCACGAGGATGATAGATACTCTTGCCGACCAACCAGAACCCGAGGCCTAGGGAAACGACGATGATCACCTGATCGGTGTGGGTGTCGATCCACGTGCGAACGTTGCTGAGGAACGCCTGAGCCTGCTCGGGCCGGAAGCCGGCATAGAGCTCGAGGGCGATGTACACCGCCGTGGCCACCACGCAAAACAGGAAGAGGGCGATGTAGCTCTCCCAACTTGTGAGCTTGGCCTCGGTGATGACGGCGACGCCCGCCGCGACGAGTCCCCAGGGCTGGACCAGCGGTGCCAGGCCAATGGCATACAACGGCGACATGTTGTCGAGGCCTGTTTGCCACTTCGGCGTTTTCTTCGGCGGCCTGGGCTTGCCCATCCTGCGGCGTTGCCGTACCGCAATGAGCACGAGCGCCACGCCGATGGCGATCTTCACGGCCAGCCCCGCCAGGGAGGGTGCCGTGTTCGGTTTTGGAGGCTTGTTCCCCGTGACCAGGATGGTCAGCGCGACCACGATGGCCAAGGACAGGAGCCATCCGAAGATGAAGGCGGCGCCCTTGCGTGTGCCGCCCTTAGCCAGAAGGATCAGAAGGAACGCGGTGAGCGGGATCGGCTCGAGCGTGATGACGAGGCCGATGAGCAACAGGTCCAGGATCACATCGACACCGGGCGACCCTTCGGTCCCGACCTACTTGTCATTGCTCGCCGAGACGGACTGGTGGCCCCGGGCACCGGCGAACCTCTTGGCCTGTTCGAGGTGGTAGTCCCGAATGGCTGTCGGGGGAATCTTGACCCCGTGAGAGCGCACTTCGTCAAGCCAGAATCTTCGCCTTTTGTGATTCGAACTCGGCATCGGTGATGACCCCCTGCTGCTTGAGGTCAGCCAACTTGGCCAGCTGCTCCGTTGAGCTGGTTCCTGCTCCCGCTGTTTCCTTGACGTACGAGTCGAAGGCCTTCTGCTGCTGGGCCGCCTGCGCCGCCGCGCGCTCTTGCATCTTTCCGCCGCGGGCGATCAGATAGACGAAGATGCCGAGGAACGGCAAGATGATGACGAAGATCACCCATAGCGCCTTGGCCACACCGCCCATGTCGTGGCTGCGAAAGATGTCCGAGAACACGATGATCAGCAGCCAGAACCAGATGATCAGGAGGAAGAACCCCAGCATCGTCCCGAAGAGGTCCAAAAGCGGATAGGTATAGGCGAGCATCGAGATGTTCCTCCCTGATCGATATCACTCACAGCTAGAGCATCGGCCGTCCACGCCCACGGCTGCGCCGCCTCGCGGAGCATCTCGGGTCGACAATCGGTAGATACCTGTAGGGAGATAGAACCACGCCCGGTCCCGGATGGCATCACCCGCAGTGGGTGACTTTGCGCAACGTCGAACTCGACGCAGGTTCAGGACCGCCCTGGTGAAGCAGTGCCCCGCTCGCTCAGATAACCCCGATCTTCTGGCCACGCGCCACGGCCGCATTGCGGTTGGTGACACCCAGCTTCCGGTAGATGTGAACCATATGGGTCTTGATCGTGTTCACCGAAACGTAGAAGTGATCGGCGAGTTCGGTGTTGGTGAGTCGACTCGGGAGGTACGACAGGATCTCGAGCTCTCGGACTGTCATCGCTCGACGAGGTCGCTCCCGAGGGATGGCGTCGCCAGTGCCTGAGCTCGTCGGAGGATCTGCCGCCGAAAGGCCCGGTGGGTATCAGGCAGGTCGGAGACCATTCGCACCGTCGTTGGACCTGCCCGAACGAACGTCTCCACCAGGGAGTGACCCTCGGCAATCGCCATCGCTTCGGCGAGCTGCCGGCGGGCGATTTCAAAGCAGCCATCGGTCTCGGACAGCCAGGCGGCCAGGAGGAGGACTTCTACGTTGGCCAGCGGACGGCCCGCATCGGAGGAACGAGCGAACGCGTCGACCAATTTGCGGGCTAGGTCGGGGTCGCCGAGCGTGAGGGCGGCCGCCGCGAGCTCGAAAGCCACCCTGCTGCGTGCGGGGACGCGTTCCTGAGCGAACGCTGCGCGTGTTCGGCGGATCCGCCGAGGCGGAGCAGACGGGCCTGGAGGGCGACCAGCCGATCGGCAACAACCGGCGGCGCCGCCGCCCCGAGGTCGCTTCTGGCGGAGAGAACGGTCTCCATCGCCAATTCCCGCTTGCCCTCTGCCTCCTGGAGGAGCGCTGACTCGAGATGGCCGAACCACGAGACCTGGCTACGCCGATTTGCCTCAGACCTCACGATGCCCTCGTGCAGGGAGAGGGAGGCGTGACCTGGATCGCCCTTCTCTAAGGCAAGCAGAGTGGATGTCAAGTAGGCCTCCGCGACGCAAGGATGCGCCAACAAGCCAACTTCCTTGGCCGTCGCCAACGCCTCGCCAGACAAGGCAGCCGCTCGTTCCGTATTGCCACACCATGCCTCGAGTAGTCCCACGGACCCTAGGCCGCTGATCTTCCAGATTGGATAGGTCGCACCTCGGGTCGCGAGTCCCCGATTGAGCCAGTCACGAGCCTGGTCGAGATCTCCGCCCTGGAAGTGTGCCCGGCCACCGGACAGGACTGCCATCGTCTCGAGCGACGCCGGATGGGTCAGATTCATGATGGCGGGGATCTGGGCGTCGCCGATGTGTTCGAGCAGATCGAGCGCACGGATGGCCATATCAAGGGAGACGTCGGCGCGGGACCGCCATTGGACCATCGTGGCCAGGAAGACCTGGGCACACACTCGCTCGCCCACTGACGAGCCGGCATCGGCGATCAGGCGTCCCAAGATGTCCTCGGCTCCCGCGGCCAGACCTTCGACGCCCATGAGCATGCCGAGCAGCAGACTGATATCGTGCCTGTCCGCTCGTGCCGACTCCGGAACCTCGGAGATCCAGCGAATGACGGTAGCCATTTCGCCCTTCTCGAACACCTCGGAGCGCCGGGCCATGATGACGTCGAGCGCGTCATCCCAGTTTCCCGCCCGAAGCAAGTACTCGAGTGCGGGGCTCACATCTCCTCGCTCGAGGTGCCATGCCGCGGCCTGGTTGAGCAAGCGTGCTTCGGCACCGGGCTGCTCCGCTCGTAGCTTGAATCGCAGCATGTCTCGGAAGAGATGGTGGAAGCGAAACCACTGGCGTCGTGTGTCCAGCGGAACGAAGAACATCGAATCCCGCTCCAACTCTTCGAGTATGAGCTGGGGACTCGGCTCGTCCGTGAGATGGGCGAGCAGTTCCGCACACATCGAATCCAGCACGGAGATGTGAAGAAGGAGTTCACGGCGATCGTCCGGCTGCGCCTGAAGCACTTCCTCGCTGAGGTAGTCGGCGATCAGCCGGTCGTCCCCGCTGAATTGAATGATGAACTCGTCCGCATCGTCGTAGAGCCTGAGCGTCATTCCCGCCAACTGAAGACCGGCGGCCCATCCTTCCGTGCGGGCGACCAGGGCGGCCACCCGGTCGGCTCCAAGGGACCGGCCGGTGATGTGCTCGAGCAACACGGCAGAGTCGATCTCGTCGAGGGCCAGATCGGCTTGGCGGATCTCTACCATTTGTTCGGTCAGCCGATGGCGGCTCCAGGCAATCGGGAGATCGGTCCGGCTGGACAGCACCAAATGGACATTGGGCGGAAGAAGGTGGACGAGGCGACCCAGATCAGAGATGAGAGTGGCATTCGAAAGGTGGTGGAGGTCCTCAAGAACGATGACGACCTCGGTCAGCTCGGCCAACTGGGCTTCGAGAGCTTCGAGCAATGGCGTACCGAGCCCACCTCCGTGCAACGAGGTCAGCGCGGTGAGATCGGTAAAGTCCGGGTTGATGGCGCCGAACCCCTGGAGGAGGCGCTGAGAGAAACGGACGGGGTCGTTGTCGTCTTCAACG
The DNA here is from genome assembly GCA_963807775.1 of uncultured Acidimicrobiaceae bacterium. Lineage (GTDB taxonomy): Bacteria > Actinomycetota > Acidimicrobiia > Acidimicrobiales > RAAP-2 > Bog-473. The sequence continues at coordinate 134,103 of CAWECY010000005.1, forward strand.
ACCTCCAACCAGACGAAATCCAGCTCAGGATGGGTCGCAGCCCATTGCGCGAGGAGTACTGACTTTCCAGCTCCTGCCGGCGCCACGATCAACGCGAGGGGGTGGACGAGCGCGTCGTCCAGCTGGCGTCTCAGCGGTGCACGATCGACTGCGTACGACGGCGCAACAGGTGGAGCAGGCATGACGGCCTCGTTCTCCCGCCCTGGGAGCCCCTCGTCTCTCCAAGTGTGGGCGTTCACGTGGTGTCCCAGCCAGGGGCGAAGGTCCTTTTCCGTCGGGTCAGCCTTGCGCGCACAATGATTTTGTACGTCCAACTCGGCACAGCAGCTTCCCCTCTTGGGTGGCGATCGATGCGCGCAGGCCGGCCATGGATGGCCGACGCCGCCGCCGGTCTTGGCACGCACCGCCTTCGGCCAGCCACTCGTTGGTGGGGTCAAGCAGCACACCGGCTGGGGCGCCCCGGCCAAGCAAGGCCACTCGCGCCCGCAGCCGCCGGCAGTATAGGAATGACCCGTCGCAGTAAAGGAGTCAGTCGGGCCGATCTTTACCTTGGCCTTATCGTTGACTTCGGCCGGCGGCCATAGTCGCAATATCCATGTTGTTCGATTCAGGATCTCCGGTAGGTCTCCGGACACCCCCCCTTTTTTTCGTTGCCCAGGAGATCCACTCGGGATGGGACCACTGAGCATTTTGCGCTCTGAGGTCACGATCACCCTCCAGGGATGACGACATTTCCGGCGCTCCGTTCCACCATGAGCATGTTGCCTGCCCAAGGTGTTCACGCGATTTGTATTCGGCAGGCACTTTCGGAGTGTGGATGCCCCGTGATGGAGGGTGCTGCGGTGTCAGTTGGAGAAGTGTCCAAAAAGACCCTGACTTCGCGTCATCGCAGAGCCTCACGACAACGGAAAGAGTCCCCTTGAATGCCGGAAGTTTCGAAATCGTAGTGAAGGGACGACTGAGCTCGACCTTGATCGCAGCAATGGACGGATTCGAGGTCAGCCGATGCGACCTCGGCTTGACCCACCTGGTCGGGTGGGTACCCGATCAGGCTCGTTTGCACAGCACGCTGGAATTGCTCAGAGATCTCAACATCGAGCTGGTGTCCGTGAATCCTATGGAGTCCCCACAACCGCAAGCAGGCGGGGGCACCAGAAGCAGCACTCCGCAAGGAGGGATCGATGCCTGACTCGGTCAACCGTTTTGTGCTGCCCGTGGAATACGGATCCTCCGTGAGCGACGACGACACGCCTGACACGGATCGGTTCACCGGAACCGTCAACTGGGTGCAGCTCAATCAGGGGACCGACGACCAGTCCCACCTGATCTCCCCCGAAGACAGGCTCAGTGTCGCCCTGGTCCGCCAATAGCCCAGAAGGACGCGGCTCCAACACATCCACGTATGGTTCGGGAGGCAACTGTGCTTGGCCACATGCTGGCTACCACGGACATCACCATCGGCGGCTTCGAGTGGAGGTAAGTTGAGCGCGGTCGACCTCATCGCGGTGAGCACGACTGCCCTCGAGCGCGGACGACGCCAGCGGCGGGACTCGGGCTTGCTCGTCGGCGACGCGGCGGCCACGTGACGCTCGCCGAGAGACCTACACCGGGATCCCCGGGAGGAGCGTCGAAGCCAGCCGCCGCTCCGTCCCGCCGGTCCGGCCCCGTCGACCCCCGTCTCTTGCGCTATGCACGGGGCACTCGCCGCTACCTCGTGTTGACCGTTGTGCTCGGCGGTGTGACCGCCGCCCTGGTGCTGGCCCAGGCCTGGCTGATCGCCAACACGATCTCCGATGTCGTCGTCCACCATCGGGGCCTGGCGCAGGTGCGCACGCTGGTGGTGCTCCTGGCTCTGGTCATCCTCGGTCGCTCGCTGGTGGCCTGGCTCGGAGAACGCGCCGCCCAGCGTGCTTCGGCTTCAGCCAAATCGGACCTGCGGACCGCCCTGGTGCAGCGGATCGTCCAGCTTGGGCCCGGCGGCATCGACCGGGAAGGCTCCGGTCGCCTGGTGGTGTTGTCCACCAGCGGCATCGACGCGTTGGACAGCTACTTCGCCCGCTACCTCCCACAGCTGTTTCTGGCCGTCATCGTCCCGGTCACCATCATCGTCGTGATGCTGGGCGCCGACTGCATATCGGCGGTGATCATCGCGGTCACGGTGCCCCTGATCCCGCTGTTCATGACGCTCGTGGGTGCCTCGACGAAGGTGCGGATGCGACGACAGGCTCGGCTGCTCCAGCGCCTGGCCGGCCACTTCCTCGACGTGGTCGCCGGCCTCCCGACCCTCAAGGTCTTCGGGCGGGCCAAGGCCCAGGTGGCCGCGGTGCGTGACATCACGAACCGCTACCGCACCGCCACCATGGCCACCTTGAAGGTGGCGTTCCTCTCGTCCCTCATCCTCGAGCTGCTGGCCACCTTCTCCGTGGCGCTGGTTGCGGTGGCCGTCGGCCTCCGCCTGCTCGGCGGCCACGTGAGCTTCGCCACTGCGCTGTTCGTGCTCATTTTGGCGCCCGAGGCCTACCTGCCACTGCGCCTCCTCGGGACGAACTACCACGCCAGTGCCGAAGGGATGAAGGCGGCCGAGGACATCTTCGAGGTGCTCGAGCAGCCGGTACCACCGCGCGGCTGCCGTCGAGACGCTCCCAACCCCGCCACCTCCTCGGTGCAGATCGAGCGGCTCGAGGTCCGCTATCCGGACCGCACGCTCCCAGCGTTGCGCGACGTCTCTCTCTCCATCGCACCCGGGGAAGTGGTGGCCATCGCCGGTCCCAGCGGCTGTGGCAAGTCCAGCCTTCTTGCCGTCCTCCTCGGCCTGGTTCCTGCCTCGGGCGGCTCGGTCAGCGTCGGCGGTGTCGATCTGGCCGACCTCGACCCCGATGCCTGGCGCACCCGGGTGGCCTGGGTGCCGCAGCGCCCCCACCTCTTCGCCTGCTCCATCGCCGACAACGTGCGACTCGGCCGGCCCGAGGCCACCGACCACGACGTGCGGTCTGCCATCGGCGACGCGGGGCTTGACGACGTGGTGGCCGGACTGCCCGAGGGACTCGCGACCAGGCTGGGCGCCGAGGGGGCCGGGCTCTCGGCGGGGGAGCGTCAGCGTGTGGCCCTGGCCCGGGCCTTCCTCCGGAACGCGCCGCTCCTTCTGCTCGACGAGCCCACCGCAAATCTCGACGGCGCGACCGAGGAGGGCGTGTTGTCCGCCGTGCGGCGTCTCATGATCGGTCGCACCGTGGTGATGGCGGCCCACCGGCCCTCCCTGTTGGCCGCGAGTGATCGTGTGGTCCGACTGGCTCCGCCCGCCGCCGCCGCAGTGGTGGCGTCGTCGTCGTGATTCCCTCCGAGGCGGACCGGAGCGGGCCCGATCAAGTCGCGCCGCTGGGCCGGACCCTGGGCATCGCCCGTCCGGCGTCGCGCCGCGTGGTCGTCGCAATGATCTTCGGAGCCGGCGCCATCGCCGCCGATATCGGCCTCCTCGGCACGGCCGCCTGGCTGATTTCGAAGGCGGCCCAACACCCTAACGAGGCCACCCTCGCCGTGGCCATCGTGGCCGTCCAGTTCTTCGGGTTGGCGCGCGGCTTCTTGCGCTACGAGGAGCGCCTGGTCGGACACGATGCCGCCTTCCGACTGCTCGCCGACCTGCGGGTCAGGGTCTACCGGCGGCTCGAGCGGCTGGCGCCGTCGGGCCTGCCCTCGTTCCGGCGCGGCGACCTGTTGGCCCGCATGGTCCAGGATGTCGACTCGCTCCAGGACCTGGTCCTCCGGGTCCTCCCCCCTTCGGCATCGCCCTGGTGGTGGGCGTCTCGACCGTCGTGTTGTTGTGGTGGATGTTGCCGGCCGCCGCGGTGATCCTGGCCGTGGCCCTGGTCCTGGCGGCCACCGTCGTGCCGTGGCTGACCGGGTTGTTGGCTCGGCGCCGCGCGGCGCGGTTCGCCGCCGCGCGTGGTGACCTCGGGGCAGCCATGGTCGACCTCACCGAGGGCGCGGCGGAACTGATCGCCTTCGGCGCGGCCGACGCCCACATCCGGGCCATGCGGGCCCAGGACGCGGAACTGACCGCCATCGCCTCTTCCTCGGCCGGGACCGCGGGCGTCGGGCTGGCCCTGACGACGCTCCTGTCCGGACTCGCCTGTTGGGGCTGTCTCGTGGTCGGCATCCCCGCCGTGCTCGCGGGTCGGCTCGGGACCACGGAGTTGGCCGTCATCACGCTGGTCCCCCTGGCCGCCTTCGAGCTGGTGGTCGGTCTGCCCGTCGCCACCCAGGCTCTGCAACGGGTGCGTCAGGCCGCGGCGCGGGTCTTCGAGGTCCTTGACGCACCGGAACCCGTGCCCGATCCAGAGATCACGGTCCCGCTACCCGGCCCGCCCCACGACGTTGACGTGCGGTCGGTGTGGGCCGGCTATCCGGGTGCCGTGTCTCCCGCTCTCCGTGGCGTGAATCTCTCGCTGCCGCACGGTCGGCGCGTGGCCGTCGTGGGGCCGAGCGGGGCGGGCAAGTCGACCCTGGCCGCGGTGCTGGTCGGCTTCCTGCCGTGTCGGGCCGGCTCCATCACCCTGTCCGGCGTTCCGACGGAGCAGTTATCCGGAGACGACCTGCGCACTGTGGTGGGACTGGTCGGCCAGGACGCCTACCTGTTCGACACCACCGTGGCCGACAACCTGCGGGTCGGGCGGCGCGACGCCACCGACGACCAGCTGCACGACGTGCTCGACCGGGTCGGTTTGGCCGCCTGGCTCGGCGAGCTGCCCCAGGGGCTGGCAACCGAAGTGGGGACGCACGGGGGCCGCCTCTCGGGCGGTCAACGCCAACGCCTGGCCGTGGCCCGGGCCTTGCTGGCCGACTTCCCGGTGCTCGTGCTGGACGAGCCGGCCGAGCACCTCGAGCCTGCGGCCGCCGACGCGCTCACGGCCGATCTCTTGGACGTGACCGACGGGCGCTCACTCGTCCTGATCACCCACCGTCTGGCCGGGCTCGAGTCCGTCGACGAAATCCTGGTCATGGAGCACGGCCGGGTGGTCCAACGAGGGACGCACGACGAGCTGCTCGGCCGGCCAGGGCGCTACGCCGACCTCTGGTGGGAGGAGATGCGGACCGGGCGCGACGCCCGGTCGCCCGAAGAAGCAATCCAGCATCGCCGGCCCCACGCGACGACCGCCCTCCGCGAAATGGCCGCCCTGAACGACGGGAGTTTCAGCTCATGACCACTGACCTCGCCCGGTGGCAGTTCGCCACGACCAGCATCTACCACTTCCTGTTCGTGCCGGTCACGATCGGCCTGGCCTTCCTCGTGGCCTTGTTGCAGACCAGTTGGTACAGGAACGACAACCCGACCTTCAAGCGGCTCACCAAGTTCTTCGGCACCCTGCTGCTGATCAACGTGGCCGTCGGCGTCGTGACCGGTCTGGTCCAGGAGTTCGAATTCGGCATGAACTGGTCGAACTACTCGCGCTTCGTCGGCAATATCTTCGGCGGCCCCCTCGCCATGGAGGGTCTGGCGGCCTTCTTCCTCGAGTCGACCTTCTTGGGCATCTGGATCTTCGGGTGGGATCGCCTCTCGAAGAAGCTGCACCTGACCTGCATCTGGCTCGTGGCGGGGGCCTCCATGTTGTCGGCCCTGTTCATCATGGCGGCCAATTCGTGGATGCAGAACCCGGTGGGCTACGTCATGAACTCCCAACACGAGCCCCAGCTCACCGACGTCTGGGCCCTGTTCACCAATCCGGTGTTCGTGTGGGCCTTCCCGCACGTGATCCTGGCGTCGCTGGTGACCGGGGCCATCATCATGCTGGCGTTCTCCGCCTGGCACATGAGGCGTCAGAGCTCCGTCACCGCCTTCCGCCGGACGGCCATCATTTCGGTGGCGGTCCTCGCCCCGGCCATCTTCCTCAACATGTTCATCGGAAGCGAGCTCGGCGTGGTCGAGGGCAAGTACCAGCCGATGAAGATCGCGGCCGCCGAGGCGCTGTGGACGACGTGTCCGTCCCACTGCGCGTTCTCGGCGTTCCAGATCGGGGGCGGGAATAACGACCAGACCCCGACCCAGATCATCGAGATCCCCGACCTGCTGTCGATCCTCGCCACGAACCACCCGGACGGCGAGGTGCAGGGGATCAACAACCTGCAGGCGGAGTACGTGAAGGAGTACGGGCCGGGCAACTACATCCCCAACGTCTTCATCCAGTACTGGGGGATGCGGGTCATGGCTTATCTGGCCGCGCTGATCGCGCTGTTCGCGCTGTGGGGGCTCTGGCTCATCCGCCGCAAGACGCTCGGCAAGGCCAAGTGGTTCCTCCTGGTCGCTCCGTGGTTCGCCATCGCCCCGTTCCTCATGAACACGGCCGGATGGCTCTTGACGGAGAGCGGCCGCCAGCCCTGGATCGTGCAAGGCCTGTTGAAGACGTCCCAGGCGGCGTCCCCTTCGGTCACGTCGACCGACATCTGGATCAGCCTGACCGTCTTCGTGCTCATGTACCTCGCGCTGGGGGTGGCCGACGTCTACCTGATGATCCACTACGGCCGTCAGCAGTTGGAACCGAGCGCGGAGGAGAGCGGCGGCGACGGTGGCCCGGACGGCGGAGGCCGCGCCACGGAGGAGTCCGAAGACGACCGGGTCCCGGCCCTCATCTACTAGGAGACGACATGGTCTATCTCAACAACGTCTGGTACGTGATCATCGCCGTCTTCTGGGTGGGATTCTTCATACTGGAGGGATTCGACTTCGGCGTCGGGATGCTGCACTCCTTCGTGGGGAAGGGCGATGCCGAACGTCGCATCGCCGTCAACACCATCGGGCCCGTCTGGGACGGGAACGAGGTGTGGCTGGTGGTGGCGGCCGCGGCGACCTTCGCTGCGTTCCCGTCGTGGTACGCCACCATGTTCTCCACCCTCTACCTCGTCATGGTGATCATTTTGCTGGCCCTGATCGTGCGCGGGGTCTCCTTCGAATTCAACCGCAAGATCGACGACCCGCGGTGGCGGTCGACCTGGAGGTGGTCGCTCACGATCGGGAGCGCGCTGGTCCCCTTCCTGCTCGGCACCGCCCTGGGCGACCTCCTCCATGGGCTGCCCATCGACTCCTCCCACAACTACACCGGCAACTTCCTCGGTCTGCTGGTTCCCTTCGGGCTCTACACCGGTCTCACCGTGACGGTGCTCTGCCTGTTCGTCGGCGCCGCTTATCTGACCCTCAAGACCGAGGGAGCGCTGCACGATCGGGTCGCTCGTCTCTCGGGCCGACTCGGTTGGCTGGCCGCCGTCATCACTTTCGGCTGGCTGACGTGGCTTCATGTCGGGATCAGCTCGGGCTTCGTGCCCAAGCCCATCGAGGCGCTTTCGCTCTTGGCGGTGCTCGGAGGCGCCTTGCTGGCCGAGGGCGGCGCCGAGGGCTGGGCGTTCGCCGCCGCCGCTACGGCGATCGGGAGCGTGGTGGCGTCGATCTTCTTCGAGCTCTTCCCGCGAGTGATCGTGTCCAGCACGAACTCGGCCTACAACCTCACCGTGGCCAACTCGTCCAGCCCGTCGTACTCGCTCAGGGTGATGACCGTGGTGGCCGTCATCTTCTTCCCGATCGTTCTCCTCTACCAGGGGTGGAGCCTCTACACCTTCCGCAAACGCATCAGCGGAGGGCCCCCCTCCGAGGCCGCCGCCGCTCCCGCGGCGCCCGATGTCGCACCCGGCGCGGCCAAGCCGCCCCAGACCGCCACGGCCGGCGAGTCCGGGTTGTGACCGCCGCGTCGGGCGTCTCCGCCTTCCCGACACGACGAGGGGTCAAGCCGCGGCCCGTTCGGTCGCTATCGCAGCCAGCTCGCAGGGTGAATCACCCGATAAGGGTGAGGATTTTGGCGACAGTGAAACGTAACCTGGACAAACACGTACGGACAGGACAGATCACATGACCATAGGACCAGTCGAATACATCGTCGTTGGGTTCCCTGGGAACCAGTTCAACGGGCAGATCGCTCCCGAGTTGGTGGATTTGGTCGAATCCGGGACGATCCGGATTCTCGACCTGATCTTCATTGGCAAGGATGTCGATGGTTCTGTCGTCGCCTTTGAGATCGACGAGTTGGACGCCGCCGCAGGATTCGATCGACTGGACGGCGAGGTCGGGGGTCTGATCAGTCCCGCAGACATCGAGTATGCCGCCGCGGCCCTGGAACCGAACTCGTCGGCGGCGCTGTTGATTTGGGAGGACGTCTGGGCGGCGCGCTTCGTTGAGGCCGTGCGCAAGTCCAACGGGGTCCTGCTCGAAGGTGCCCGCATCCCCCACGAGCTGATTGAACCGCTGCTGTCGGATCTTCCGGCTGCAGTCTGAGCCACGGCAAGACAGGAGATCGACATGATGAGAAGGCGACCCGTCGCAAGAATGGCCGTTCGAACGACGGCGGTGGTTGGAACTGCGGCCGTGGTTGGTGGGCACATGGCCAACAAGCAGGCGCAGGCGGCCCAGGCCCAACAGGCTGCACCGGAGGCTCCTGCAGCCGCACCAGCGCCAGAGCCGGCTGCGGCTGGTCCAGATCCCGTCCAGCAGCTCACCCAACTGGCCGCCCTTAGGGACTCGGGGGCGTTGACCGAGGCAGAGTTCGAAGCCGAGAAGGCCAAGATCCTGGGCTAAGCGACGGGGTGGCCCGGTCGCTCAGCGGCCGGCCTCAACTGGGCCACGGCAGCGGGTCATCGTGTGCGTCGGGTGCCAGCGCCGCACACGGGCGTGAACGTTGAAAACAGGCGCCGGGTCTTTCGCGAGGCGGTGATGCTCATGAACACCAACGGGCGAGGAAGGGCGGCCGAGGTGCTCATGACGACGGTGTGCCACCTTCCTGGCCTGCTCTGCGATCTCCCCAACGCCGTGGTCGGACCCCATCGCCGTCCGTGCGCACCGGGTTCCGTTTGCCGCAGGCATCGGAAGCTGAGGGTGTCCGAATGAACGCTGCGGACTCCGAGAGCGCGCCCGGCGGTGCCGTCGCGGGCACATCCGGGGCGGAGGTGACGCCAAGGCGAGGGCCGCGCGCACCGCGGACCAGACGGATCACCGCGTGGGTGCTGGTGGTGCTGGCATCGCTGCTGATCCCGATCTCGGTGATCTCGGTGTGGGCGATCCGTACGGTGACCAACACGGACCAGTACGTGGCCACGTTGGCCCCGTTGGCGCGCAACCCGGTCATCGTGGACCACTTGGCCCAAAAGGCAACCGACGAGCTCTTCTCCACGAACATCGTCCAGGACAAGGTGACGGCTGCCCTCCCGGCGAAAGCGAAGCCCATCATCACGCCGATCGTGGCCGAGGTCCGCGCCTACGTGTTCGAGCTGGCGCTCAAGGTCTTCGAGAGCCCCAAGTTCGGGCAACTGTGGGACACCCTCAACCGGCACACCCACGACGCCGTCATTGACGTCCTCACCGGTAAGCAGTCGCCGCTCGTCCAGCGACTGGAGAAGGGCGGCGGGATCGTCGTCAATGTCACTCCGGCGCTCAACACCTTGATCGACCAGGCCAACGCGAAGGGCATCACGCTGTTCAACCCGCTCAAGCCGATCCTCACGAAGGGCAACGGCCTGGGTGTCAGCGTGGTCTCGAAGTCGCAGGTGTCGAAGTTCACTGGCCTGTTCAACGCCATCGTCACGCTGAAGTGGGCCGTCCCCGTCGTCGCCCTGGTGCTCGCGATCCTGGGCATCGTGATCGCGGTCGAACACCGCAAAACCCTGCTCCGCATGGCCATCGGCATCGCCCTGGTCACCCTGTTGCTGCTGGCCGGCCTGTCCCTGGGGCGTATCACGTTCGTCAACCAGGCCGGGCATACCTTCAACCGGCAGGTGGCCACCGCGGTCTGGGACACCATGCTCCGCTTCCTGGTGACGGACCTGCGCTGGATGCTGCTCGTCGTCGTCCTCGTCGCCTTCGGGGCCTGGCTGGCCGGACCGGCCCGCTACGCCGTGTGGACCAGGTCGACGGTCGCCCGGGGCGGGCGCTGGGTCGCCACCCAGGGCCATGACCTCACGGCAGGCGCCGGCCGGGCGGCCGCCGGTTCGGACCGGATCCGCCGCTCGGGAGGGTGGATCCTGGAACACCTCAACGGCCTGCGGATCGTCGGGGTGGTCGTGGCCGGGCTCTTCCTCGTGTTCGGCGGCGACCTCACGGGATGGAGTCTCTTGATCATCGTCATCGTGCTGGCCGTCTACCTCGCGCTGTTGCAGCTGGTGGCGGCGTGGGCACGCAAGGTGTCGGGCTCCGTGGCGACCTCCGGCGCGGCACCGACCTAAGTGTCCAGCCATCGTCATGCAGCACGACGTCCCTAGGACGGGAAACGCGATCAAGATGAGCGCCAAGCTGACGGTTGGGAAAAGTCCGCAACCACGCGGAGCAGCACGGGAGCTCGGGGCCCCGGAAACGGCTCTTCTCGATCCGGTCAGGGGCTCGGCGTGACACCGACCGGTGGTACATCTCTGGGGGACTTTCAACGCTCACACCTGGTGAAGACCTTTGTTCGCGCCGTGGTTAGCGCCGTCCTGCTCGTTGTCGTGTATTACGTGTTTCCGATCGAGCATCGAGCGCACCAATCGGTGGCATTGCGCTTGAGCGCGGCCTTGGCCCTGTTCGCCGTCGTCCTCGCCGTCGAGATCCGCCAGATCTCGAGACACGATCACCCGATGCTTCGAGCCGGCGTGGCGATGGCGACCATCATTCCCCTCTTCCTGGTCTTGTTCGCGTGGATCTATCTCACGATGGCTGCTTCAGATCCGGCGTCATTCGGAGGGACACTCGACCGCACCGGAGCGCTCTATTTCACGGTCACCGTCTTCTCGACCGTAGGCTTCGGCGACATCACACCCAAGACGGATGCGGCCCGCATCGTGGTCATGGTGCAGATGCTCACGGATCTTGCAGTTCTCGCCGTGGTCGTTCGCTTGATCCTTGGCGCCGCGACCCGCGGGATGGCACGGTTGCAGACGTCAGACAACTAGGAGTGCTCTGCGCTGAGGGGAGCCGGGTCCCGCTGCCCCAGGGGACTCGAGCGACAGCGGCGACTCTCTCCACGGTCGCCCGGCAACGGGGCTTCCGCCGCCAACAGCTGGAGGTCCTTGCACACGTGTCGGGCCATCGCCTGGTAGACCCCTCAACATGACGCCTGATCGAATGCTTGACCTGGTGGGCCTCCCAGGTGGGCCATTGGCCGACGCCACCCTTTGGCACCTCGAGGTCATCGAGGCCGGAGCACTCACCCCCACGCTCCACCGTGTCGTCCTGACCGCCCCTGGCCTCGACGGCCTTCGCTACATGCCAGGTCAGGACTTGATGTTGCGAGTGCCACAAGCCGGCGACAGAGTCGTCAATCGTCGCTATACGATCCGCTCGTTCGAAACAACGCGGGCGGCGGTGGTCATCGACGTGTCACTCCATGGCGCAGGACCCGGAACTGATTGGATACGCGGGGCCAGAATCGGCGATCAGATCGACGCCATCGGCCCACGCGGCAAAATCACCTTGCGCGAGGACGCTGACTGGCATCTGTTTATCGGGGACGAGACGGGGCTGCCTGGGGCCCTGGCGATGATGGAAGCCCTTCCCTCGGCCTCTCGCGCCACGGCGTTGATCGAGATCGACACCCCGGCCGATGAACAGGAGCCGAACTCAGGCCAGGTGGAGGGATTGGACCTCCATTGGCTTCACCGATCGGGTCGTTCGGTGCCGGGTGATCCTTCGTTGGTGCTGGCGGGCCTGGCCGAGGCCGCCCTGCCCGTTGGCCTCGGGCATGCCTACGTCGCCGCCGAGGCCGGAGTGGTGCGGGCGGTTCAGCGGATGTTGGCAGAGCGCGGGTTGCGGCAAGATCAGGTTTCGGCCAAGGCCTATTGGCGACGCGGCCTCCCGAACGCCGAGCATGGAGAGCCGGCTCGCGAGGAGTGAACGCCACACTCCGGAGTCGGATGTTCGCCGACGTCGAATAGGCACGAGACCGCTCGATTAGGGGCGGGAATTCAGGAGCGTTGGAAGTGGTGGGAGCTCGAACGCAGGGATGGTCAGAAGGTGGGTGCGGACCACGTGACCCGTCGCGAAGAGCTGACTTCCCGCGTCAGGAGACAGTGGAAAACCCTCCGTCAACCGGCTGGTATTCGCCGGAACTCTCAGGGCCCAAACGCTGGGCTGAGAACTTACGAGCGCAGAACGGCTCGGCGTTGACTTCCCCGACGGAATCGCAAAGCTTCAGACCCCACGTGACAGCAGCTCGAGTGTCGTGATGGTCACCGACCAACGCGGTGCGGGCATCGATACGACACGGGGGGCAACCATTCAAGACGCTGCCGTGTCCGGAGCCCGACGCTGGGTAACGCTGGGCGTCCTGTGCGTCACCTTGTTGCTGATCAGCCTCGACAACACCATTCTCAACGTTGCCCTGCCTTCGATCGTCCGCAGCTTGCACGCGACCTCGACCCAACTGCAGTGGATCGTCGATGCCTTTGCCATCTTCTTCGCCGGGCTGCTGCTGAGCTTCGGAGCGCTCGGTGATCGGGTAGGGCGCAAATGGGTGTTCATGGGCGGGCTCGTCGTCTTCGGTGCCGGATCCGCCCTGGCGGCGTGGTCGGGCACCCCGGAACGGCTCATCGGGGCACGGGCGATCATGGGAGTGGGGGCGGCTGCCTTGATGCCGTCCACGTTGTCGATCCTGACCAATGTGTTCACGGCCGATCGAGAGCGAGCCCGCGCCATCGGGATCTGGTCCGGAACCGCCGGTCTCGGGGTGGCCATTGGCCCGATGCTGGGTGGGTTTCTCCTGGTCCATTTCTGGTGGGGTTCGGTGTTCCTCATCAACGTCCCCGTCGCCCTGATCGGCCTCGTGGCCACCGCCTTTCTCGTGCCCAACTCGAAGAGCCCCGAGCCCAGGCGGGCTGACCCGCTCGGGGCGGCCCTGTCGGTCCTGGGGATCGGCTTGTTGCTCTGGGCGATCATCGAGGCGCCCAATCGCACCTGGACCTCTCCACTCATCGTCGGTCCGCTGGCAGCTTCGCTCGTCGTCATCGCTCTCTTCGTCGTGTGGGAACGACGCAGTGACCATCCCATGTTGCCCTTGGAGTTCTTTTCCAATCGTCGCTACAGCGCCGCCATCGCGTCCTTGGCCTTGCTGCTCTTCGCCTTGTTGGGTCTGTTCTTTCTCTTCACCCAGTACCTGCAGTTCAGTCTCGGCTTTAGCCCGCTCGAGACGGGCTTCGCCATCGCGCCCATCGCTCTGGTCCTGTTGGTGGCGGCTCCGGTCTCGGTGCTCGTGGCCCGGCGACTCGGCACCAAGCCGGTGGTCACCGGCGGCCTGTTCCTCGTGGCCCTCGGACTCGGGCTCCTCTCGCGGACCACGATCCACAGCACGTATGCCGACGCCGTGCCTTCTCTGGTGCTCATCGGAGTCGGGGTGGGTTTGGGTCTCGCACCCTCCGTCGAGTCGGTCATGGGGTCCCTGCCGACGGCCGACGCGGGGGTGGGGTCGGCGACGAGTGACACGTCGATGCAGCTGGGCGGCGCCTTGGGCGTCGCCGTGCTGGGCACCGCGCTCACCATCCGCTATCAGAACTTCCTGACGCCCCTACTGGCGCACCAGCAGATCCCGCCGAGCATCGACAAGCTCATCTTGGGGTCCCTCGGTGGAGCCCTGGCCGTCGCCGGACATGTCCGGGGCCAAGCCGGGGAGGCCCTGGCGGGCGCGGCTCGGCGTGGTTTCGTCTCGGGGATGGATCTGGGCCTTCTCGTGGCTGCGGTGGTCGTGGCTGTGGCCGGCCTCGTTGCTCTGGTCGCCCTCCCCAACAAGGCCCGCGAGCGCAGTTCGCGGTGAATGTTCTCGCGGACGGAGAGCCCCACGGATCGCAAAGGACGACCACGTGACTCGTGGCGACCTCGCCGGATCGGGCACGTAGTCGGGTCGCGTTCATAAGTTCGCGCCGTGCGTGCGGCGCGCGGCGTCGCTCAGACCGTTCCACGAAGGGGTGAGCGACCGCCCTCGTGGCGACTGGACTCTTCGCCTTGACGACGTGCGCACCTCGAGGCTCACGTGAAACGATATTGGGATGGTGATCCCGCTGATGCTGGCCACCTTGACCGACCGTCGGGACTTTGGCGACGATTGGCTGCTGGAGCGTAAGTTCGACGGTGAGCGCTGCGTCGCACGCAAAGCCGGCGGCGACGTGCGGCTCGAGTCACGTACCGGCCAGGATCTCACCTCGACCTACCCGGAGGTCCGCGCCGCGGTGGTAGCTCAAAAGTCCCGGGACCTCCTGCTCGACGGCGAGGTGGTGGCCTTCGACGGTGACCAGACGTCCTTCACCCGGCTCCAGCAGCGTCTGGGTGCGACCAGGCCGTCCCCAGACCAGGTGGCCAAGTACCCGGTCGTGTACTGCGTCTTCGACCTCCTGGAGGTCGACGGGGAGGATCTCACCGCCAGGCCACTCGTCGAGCGCCGCTCCCGGCTGACGCGGGCGATCCGACCGAGCTCGGCCTTGCAGCTCAGCGAGGCGTGGCGCGACGACTCCCACGGGCGGTTCGCCGCGGCCTGCCGATCCGGCTGGGAAGGGCTCATCGCCAAGCGCGCCGACGCAGCGTACGTCGCTCGCCGCTCGAAGGACTGGCTGAAGCTGAAGTGCGTCTGGGACCAGGAGTTCGTCATCGGGGGTTACACCGATCCCACCGGCAGCAGGACGGACTTTGGTGCCCTGCTCGTCGGGTACTACGAGGACGGCTCCCTCCGCTACGCCGGGAAGGTCGGCACCGGCTACACCAAGGCGACACTCCACGACCTCGGTATCCGGCTGCGCAGGCTGGAGACGGCGGAGCCGGCGTTCACAGACGCGCGACCGGTCCCTCGCGGCACGCACTGGACCCAGCCCACGCTCGTCGCTCAGATCGGATTTGCCGAATGGACGAGCGACGCTCGGCTGCGGCAGCCGCGCTTTCTCGGGCTCCGCGACGACAAGAACCCGGCTGACGTCGTCCGGGAGCGGCCCCAGTGAGGGCGGGAGATGGGTCTTCCACCAACCTCCGCGTCACAAGGACGCGAGTTCTTCCCTCAGGAGGGGAAGCGCTCTCGCCATGAGCGGTGAGCCTGAAGACTGGGCCCCAGCCCTCGAGGAGATTGCGCGGCGGAAGGCCGAGACGCTTTCCATGGGCGGCGAGGACCGCCTCAGGCGCCAGAAGGAGCGTGGACGCCTCAACGCCCGCGAGCGGATTGCGACCCTCTTCGACCCCGGATCGTTCTTCGAGGTTGGACAGCTGGTAGGAACCACAGAGGATCCACCCATCCCGGGCGACGCACTCGTTGCTGGGTCCGGGCGGATCAATGGTCGGCCCGCGCTCGCCGGGGCCGAAGACGTGAGCGTGCTCGGTGGCTCCATCGGCACGGGAGCCGCCGACAAGCGCTATCGCCTCTGTCAGCTGGCCCTGCAAGAACGGGTGCCCCTCGTGATGATGCTCGAGGGAGCCGGGCACCGTGTCACCGAGTCGGGTGCAGGCCGCCGGCCTGGAGACCTGATGGGCCTCGCCGAGTTGTCGGGCGTGGTACCCATGGTGTGTCTCGTACTCGGCGCCTCGGCCGGGCACGGCGCACTGACGGCGCCGCTGTCGGACTTCGCGGTCATGACCGAATCGGCCTCGATCTTCGCCGCCGGCCCGCCCCTGGTGAAGTCGGCCACGGGCGAGGAGGTGACCAAGGAGGTGCTTGGCGGGCCCCAGGTGGCGGCCGACGCGTCCGGCGTGGTTCAGAACGTCGTGGCCGACGACGTCGAAGCCATCGCTTTGGCCCGGCGCTACCTGACCTATTTTCCGCTCAATGCGTGGGAGCCGCCGCCGCGCCCGGACGGCGCCGATACGGGCCCCCGACGCCTCGACACCATTTTGGATCTCATTCCGGCGAGCCCCCGGCGCCCGTACCCGATACATCCCGTTCTCGAGGCCTTGGTCGACCACGGCTCTCTCCTCACGATCCAGCCGACCTTCGGACGATCGATCGTGACCGCCCTGGCTCGTCTGGGCGGCCAGAGCGTGGCCATCGTGGCCAACGATCCGAGTGCGATGGCCGGCACGGTGGACAGCGCGGCGGCCGACAAGGTCGCACACTTCCTCGACGTGGCCGGGGCCTTCGGGCTCCCATGCGTCTTCTTGGCCGACAACCCTGGCGTCCTGGCCGGCAGCCTGGCAGAGCGACAGGGAATCCTGCGCCATGCGGCGCGCATGTTCGCCGTTCAGCACCGGCTCGCCGTACCGAAACTTCACGTGACCTTGCGCAAGGCATTCGGTTTCGGCTCGTCGATCATGGCCATGAACCCCTTCGACGGCCAGACGATCTCCTTGGCCTTCCCTTCGATCACGCTCGGTGCCATGCCGGCAAGTTCGGAAGGAAGCGCCGTGGCCGATCCCGAAGAGCGCAGACGTCTATCGGTCGAGCAGGCCAACGCTTCGATCACCGCCGGAAGCCGTCTCGCCTATGACGCGGTCATCGATCCTCGCGACCTCCGCAATGGCCTGCTTGCCGGCCTCTCCCTGGCAGAGGGCCGGCAGGCTCTGCCGCGCACGCCGCGAGGAACGGGCATCCGACCCTGATCGCAACGAAGAGTCGATCAGGATCTTCGCGGCGTCGGTACTCGCGACGCACGTCGGGCGACCTTGACACTGAACTGGGCGGCCAGTGTCACTCAACGGGCTTGGCTTGACTGCGACGATCTCCGAGGATGCCCTGCCCGGCCAGGGACGCGGCTTGGGCGCGGTTGCGAACATCAAGTTTGGTGTAGAGGTGGCGCAACTGAGTCTTGATTGTGTTCTCGCTGACGTACAGGTGGCGGCCGAGCTCGCGGTTGGTCATTCCAGTCGGGAGCAAGGACAAGAGCTCGCTCTCGCGTTCGGTCAGGCCTATGTCGCGTCCCGGCCAGCGCAACGCCTCATCGATCTGTGCGTGCTGTGATCTTTGTGTCAATACGACGCGTTCGCCCCTGGCGGCTGCCTCAATACCATCAACGATCTGTTGGCGAGGTACGGCTTTGGAAATGAATCCCTGTGCGCCGGCGCGCAGAGCACGACGCACGGCCTGAGGTCGGTCGGAAAAGCTGAACACGACAATGGCCCCGTTTTCGGGGTCGGCGCCGAGAGAGCGCAGCCTCTGGTCGAAGGTGTCCAGCTCCCCATAGGTGTCGAGCAGTGTGACGTCCACTCCGCGTCGTGGTTTCTTCCGGACATCGAGCTCGACGACCTTGATCTCCGGCTCGCTCGACTTGAGGAGGGAGCGGAGGCCCTCGAGGACGATCATGTAGTCGTTGACGAGCGCCACCCGTATCGGTTTGGCCACGACGTCACTCTACGACCAGGCGCCGGCGAACCAAGATTCACCCGATCGGGTGATTGACTGCAGGTGCGCAGCAGACCAGGCTGATCAGGCGAGAACAAACCCTTCCGGTAGTACTGATCGACCAGAAAGCGGGTCGAGGCGAACCGAAGATGAGCCGGCACTAGGGCCCACGCCGGCTGCGCCACTCGACCCAGGCAGCTCAGTGATCTTGGCGATGCCGGAAGCTGTTCCGCGAGACCGACGTGGAGAGGACCGAGACGTGGGCGTGATACTGCTGGTTTTGCTGTTGGTGCTGATCTTCGGAGCAGCTGGGTTCGTCCTCCACGTGCTGTGGATCGTTGCCGTGGTGTTGCTCGTTCTGTGGCTGCTCGGCTTTCTCGTCTCTGGCGCCGAGCACAGCTGGTACCGGGTCCAGAGAAAGTAATCCGTCGACCCATGCTGCACATCTGCCGGGAACGTGAGCTTCATGGCGGGACCCCACACTCACAACGCTGTGCGTCAGTGACGGCCACGCCGCGAACGCCTGAATCCGCAATCCTTCAGTGCGGAAGCATGTTGCACGTGCGGGTCTTCAGTCACGATGGTGAGCGTGTCGTCCTCAAGCTCGTGGGTGAGCTCGACATCGTTTCGATGGAGAGATTCGAGCGGTTGATCGCCGACGTGCTGTCGAGCAACCCGAAGGAACTGAGGTTCGACCTGACACAAGCTGCGTTCGTTTCGGCACAGGGCTACGCCGCCATGGGCCGTTGCAGTCTGCAGGCCCGGGTCACCGTCCGCTCGAGAAGTGAGTTGGCGTCGAGGGTCCTGGCCATTTACGGCTATGACCAGGTGATGATGGTGATGTCGCAACCACCCGCCGTCGAAGCGCGGAACTGAGCGGCCAACTCGAAGAGGACGGATCCGCTCTCAAGAACCGGTTCAAGGCGCTCGCCGTTCACGGGATGTTGACGCCATGGCCGATGCGGTCGCCGATCGCCTTGTCGACGTTGCGCCAGTACCAGACGGCGCGCTCGAGGACGGGCCCGGACACTCCCTGACTGAGGTGTCCCACGACGTTGGCTACGAGACGATCGCGCTGGGCGTCGTCCATCACGTTCCGTACCAGGGTGCCAGGCTGACCCCAGTCGTCATCGTCCCGGCGGAGGGTGTAAGCGGCGTGCACGAACTCACCGTCGGCTTCCCATTTCTCGACGTAGGGGTAGCGGTCCGGATCGGCTGCCGGCCCGCCCTTCGAGTTGGGCGCGTAAACGGGGTCCGAGACATTGTGGACGCGCATGGCCCCATCCTTGCTGTAGCTGTGCACGGGTGCCTTCGGCGAGTTCACCGGTATCTGCTTGTAGTTCACCCCCATCCGAGCACGGTGCGCATCCGAGTAGGAGAAGACACGGGCCAGCAACATCTTGTCCGGGCTGACGCCGATTCCCGGCACGAGGTTGTTCGGCTCGAAGGCGGCCTGTTCGATCTCCGTGTGGAAGTCCGTCGGGTTGCGGTCCAGCGTGAGGCGGCCGACCTCGTGCAGCGGATAGTCGCTCTGCGGCCACACCTTCGTGAGGTCGAAGGGGTTGAAGCGGTAGGTCTTGGCCTCCTCGAAGGGCATGATCTGGACCTTGAGCGTCCAGCTCGGGTACTCGCCGCGCCGGATGGCTTCGAAGAGATCACGCCGGTGGTAGTCACCGTCTTGACCCGCGATCCGATCGGCCTCCTCCTGGGTCAGGAAGTCGATGCCCTGGTCGGTCTTGAAGTGGTACTTGACCCAGAACCGCTCACCCTCGGCGTTGACCCACATGTACGTGTGGCTCGAGTAGCCGTTCATCTGACGCCACGTCTTGGGGATCCCGCGGTCGCCCATCAGCCAGGTCACCTGGTGGGCGGACTCAGGCGACAGGGTCCAGAAGTCCCACTGCATGTCGTGGTCGCGCAGGTCGGAGTCGGCCCGGCGCTTCTGGGAACGGATGAAGTGCTGGAACTTCATGGGGTCGCGGAGGAAGAACACGGGAGTGTTGTTGCCGACCATGTCGTAGTTACCCTCCGAGGTGTAAAATTTGAGCGCGAAGCCGCGCGGATCGCGCCACGTGTCCGGACTCCCGCGCTCGCCGGCCACCGTCGAGAAGCGGATCAGCGTGTCGGTGGCGGTCCCGGGCTGGAAGACGGCGGCCTTGGTGTAGCGGCTTACATCGGTCATGACCTCGAAACGACCGAACGCACCGCCTCCCTTGGCGTGGGGCTGGCGTTCTGGAATGCGCTCCCGGTTGAAGTTCGCCATCTGCTCAATGAGGTAGTGGTCCTGAAGCAGGATCGGACCATCCGGGCCCACCGTCAGTGAGTGCTCATCGCTGGCAACGGGGATTCCGGCATCCGTTGTCGTCGGCTTCACGCGCTTGCTCGCCATCGTCAAACCCCCCTTGGTCGTGGGTGTCAGTTCTGACTGTATGCCCGCGCCAGCGGCGAGCCGTTCGTCCCCTCGACACCTTCGCCCGACAGGCGTGTCGAGGGGTGGGCCCTATTTGGGATCCCTCGCCGGGCTCCAACTGACGGCGCCGATGGCCGGAACGGCGGCGGCCAGTTGACGAACCTCGCATCCCGGCGTGACCGATCATCCATCCATTCGGGCGGATAACGGACGTGTTGGCCGCTGGCCCCGGCGGCCTGGAGCCGGCCACGGAGAAGGACACCATGCCTGTGTTCAAGAGGCTGGCGCATCTCCTTCGCCGGTCAGGGTTTCCAGTGTGCGCTTGGCGAGGTCGACGATGTGCGTGGGCATGGAGGCGTGCAGGCCTCGAGCGACCTCGAGCACGATGCGCACGTCCTTGTCGAGTGTCTTCACCGCGCCACGCAGACCCGAGGTGTCGAACCCGGACCTGGCGAGGATGGCGGCCGCTTGGCTCCCACCGCTGCCGTTGGCCAGCACCTGCGCCAGTGCGCTGCGGTCCATGCCCAGCTCGTCGGCGAAGGCGAACGTTTCGAGGCCGAGGGTGACCAGTGCCGTAAAGACCAGGTTGTTGACCAGCTTCGCCATCTGGCCGGCCCCAAGGGGGCCCAGATGGATGACGGGATCCGCAAAGGTGTCGAAGACCGGGCGGCACCGGGCGAGGTGCTCCGGCTCACCGCCCACCATCACGAGCAACTTGCGCTGCATCGCCGCGCCACCCCCGCCGCTCACGGGCGCGTCGATGACGCCGACCCCGCGACGGGTGGCCTGCTCGGCGACGTGGAGGCAGGTGTCCGGATGGATGGTCGAGTGAATGGCCACCACACCGCCGGCGCGCATTCCCTCGAGGACGCCGTCGCGGCGCAAGAGGACGTCCTCGACGTCGGCATCACCCGTCACGCAGACGGCGACGACGTCACTGGCCGCCCCGAGCTCGGCCGGCGTGGACGCCACCGCGGCGCTGGTATCGGCGTACGGCTCGAGGGACTCGGGGCGGCGGGCCCACAAGGTGAGCGGGAATCCGCCGTCGACGATCCGCCGCGCCATGGGCCCGCCTTGGCTGCCCAATCCGATGAATCCGACCTTCGTCACGCACCCTCGTTCGTCAGGCGCGAGAGGTAGCCGTCCAGGTCGGCACCGAGCTCTCGGAGCTCGTCCGCCGCTTCGGGTGCGGTGAGGATCAGGAACCGGCCCTCCGTGACGCCATCCGCGACCAGCTCGCCCACGGACTCGGGTTCGGACACGGGGAAGCTCGGCCCGCGCGGCGCCGCTGCGGCGCCGTAGAACGTGATCTGCTCCACGATGTTGGTCTTCACGCCGGCTGGGCAGAGGCAGGACACGCCGATGCCGCGTGGCCGGAGGTACAACGCCAGCGACTCGGTGAGCCCGACGACTGCATGCTTCGTCGCCGTGTAGGGCAGGCGATCGAAGCCGTACGGCAGCAGCCCGGCCGTCGACGCGGTGTTCACCACGTGCCCCGATCCCTGTGACAACAACATGGGCAGGAAGACCAGGTTGCTGCGGACCACGCCGAGGAGGTTGATGTCGATGCTGCGCTGCCACGCCTCGAGTGGAATGGCCTCCACCGGACCGACGGCGAGCACGCCGACGTTGTTCATGACGATGTCGACGCGACCGAATCGTTCCAGAGCGACGTCTCTCGCTACTTCCAGGTCTTCGAGGCTGGTCACGTCGCACCGCACCGCGACGCCGCGGTCGCCGAGCTCGGCCGCGACGGAGGCGGCGCGATCGGCATCGATGTCGGTGACCAGGACCCGTGTCCCCCGGCGGGCGAAGGAGTGGGCGGTGGCACGACCGACGCCGCTCCCCGCCCCGGTGATGACGGCGACGGCGTTGTTCCAGTCGATGCTCATGGTGCGCGGTTCCAGTCTTCAGAGGAGCAGGAGCTCGCCGACGGCTGTCAGGTCGATCTCCTCCAGGGCAGCGTGGGCGGCCGCCGACACGGGCGCGGACAGGAATCCCACCAAGGCGTCGAGAAGGTCGGTGACGTGGAGGGCGAACGGAAGGACGCTCAGTCCCGCCGTCTGTGCCCGTTCCCGACGGGCGGACGCGTGGACACTGAATGCGATGGCCTCGCTGATCCGGTGTGAGCGCAGCGGTTCCGGGATCTCCGCCAGCAGGGCGCTGATCTGGTCCCGAAATCCCTCCGTCGAGGCCCGCAGGTGCACCGGCATGGCTTCGAACATCCGCCGGTCGGCGTACTGCTGCAACATGGCAACGAAGCTGAGGTAATGGCTGCCTTCCTGCTCGCCCTGTTCGAGGATCGGGAGGACGTAGCACTCGACGGCAGAGCGCAGATCGTCGGGGCGGCGGCGCGCCATCAGAATCCGCCGACGATCGTCGAGGTGCGTGAGCCGGTACTCGAAGATGGCTCGAACGAGCTGATCCCTCGATCCGAAGTGGTACTGGACGACGGAGTGGTTGCCGTTTCCCGCGGCCGCACCGATCTGCCGCAACGAGACGCCTTCGAGACCGCGCTCGGCGAACAGCCGCTCCGCGGTCAGGACGATCTGCTCCTTGGTGGACGGAGGAACCAGGGCCACGGTGTCATGGAAGCACCCTGGACAGGAAGAGTCAAGTGACTTATATTTCAGCTAAGTGACTCCTCACCCCTGGAAGGACCCAGAATGAGCCTTGAACAGGCAGACCAGATTTTTCGGGACGTGATGACCCAGGACCCACCACCGGCGGTGACGCCCATCGAGATGGCCACGCGCGACTTCGTCTTCGGGGAGGTGTGGTCGCGACCGGGGCTCAGCCGGCGGAATCGGCGCTGGGTGACGCTCACGTGCGTCGTCGCGGCGGATTCGCCCCAACCCATCGAGGACCACGTCTACGCCGCGCTCAACAGCGGCGACATCGAGCTCGAGGAGATGCTCGAGTTCATCCTGCAGTTCGCGGTGTATTGCGGTTGGCCGAAGGCCTCACACTGTGAGGGCGTCGTCCACCGGCAGTGGACCCGCGTGCAGGCCGAGCGAGGCCACGAGTTGGCACCCTGGCCGACGCTCTCGAACGACACTCTCGGTGGCAACGACTGGGAGCAGAGGATTGAGCGTGGTGCGCAGGAGTTCGCCGATGTGAATCTCCTCCCTGCGCCGGGACCGACGTCACCGTACCGCCATGCGGGCATCCTGAGCTTCGTCTTCGGGCACGTCTGGCAGCGGCCGGGATTGACCCGACGGGAGCGCCGCATCATTACGGTCGCCTGCTGCGCCATCGACGACTCGCCCATCCCCTTGCGGACCCATGTCGCCGCCGCCCTCCACTCGGGGGACATCACCAAGGAGGAGATGGACGAAATCGTGCTGCAGTTCTCCGCCTACTACGGCTTCGCCAAAGGGGAGGCGTTCCAAGACGCCGCCGAGGCCGGGCTGGCCACGATGCCGAACGTCGACCTGGACGAGTGGCGCCGCCAGGCCCACGACGCCCCGTGGGGCGTCGCGCCGGTGGTGCCCTTTCCGACACCTACGAATTGAGCTGACGCGGCCGTTCGAGAACGCCACGCCACAGGACAGGCCGGGCGGCCTCTGGTGTCCTGGGGCACGTTCTCGAGCGAGAGAGCCTCAGACGGGTAACGGTCCGGGGAGGGGCCGGCGAAATCAGCGCCGGCGGCTCGGCCCCAGACCCAGCGCCCTGACGAAGTGGTTGATCTGACGGTTGCCCTCGCGGTAGATGACGCGTCGCGCCTCGCGTTGCGCCGCGCCGCTGCCGGCACCCGAGAGCCCACCGCGTTGGTAGCCGTGCTCGACCGCCTCGACGTTCCCGAGGTCGCGGGCGAAGCGATACAGCTGAGACCGGGTCGTGCTCACGAAGGGAGCTCCTCCTTCCCGACACGATCCGCCAGAATGATCCGCTCGACGATGGACCGCAGCTGTCCCCGGTCCTCCGTGGACTCCATCAGGGCGAGGTCGTCGGGCGTCACGCCAACGCACCCGAGGCCGGCGTCATCGAACTCGTCGGAGGTGCGCCAGGCCATCCAGGCCGAGCCGTCCTCGTCCTGACCGTTCTCCTCCACCGCGTTGACCAGCGCCACCAGCTCTATGACGCCGTCCGGATCCACGTCGTATTCGATGAAGAGCACCCCGCCTCCCTCATCTGGACTCTTGTTCAGGCTACGACACCTCCGCTTCCCTCTCGCGGGAACCGGGTCGGGTGGGGTAGGCCCTGCTCCGGGCGCCACCACTCCCGGGAGCGGCGAATTGCGAAAGGATGACCGCTCGCCCAAGATGACCGCCTTCAGACGGCGACCCGGGTGGTCGGCGCAACCGAGAAGCAGGGTAGGACGTGGAGCAACTTCTGCAGGAATGGGGCCATCTCTCCCTGCTCGGGGCGAGCTTCGAGCACTTCCTCGAGCAGTGGGGCTACGTCGGCATCTTCGTCCTGAGCTTCATCTCGGCCATGGGGCTGCCCGTCGGTGCCGAGGTGGCTGTCATCTACGGCGGCGTGCTGGCCAGCGGACAGGTGGACAACCACCCGCTGAGCCTGGCCGCGGTCATCGTCGTGGCCCTGGCCGGCGAGCTCGTGGGCGCACTGGCCGGCTACTCCATCGGCAAGTACGGCGGCCGGCCCCTGGTGGACAAGGCGGGCAAGTACGTGCTGCTCTCCCACAAGGACCTCGACCGGGCCGAGGCCTGGTTCGCCCGGCGCGGCGAGCCCGTCGCCCTGTTCGGGCGCTTCATCCCGCTCCTGCGTTCGTTCGTCTCCTTCGCCTGCGGCCTGGGGGAGATGGTGCTGGGCAAGTTCGTGCTCTTCACCTTCATCGGAGCCGCCATCTGGGTGACCGCGCTGGCCTCGCTCGGCTACAGCCTCGGCAGCAGCTACGACCACGTGCTCAAGGCGTTCAGCAACGCCGGCTACGTGTTGGCGGCGCTGTTCGTGATCGCCGTCGTGGTCGGCCTCCTCTACCGGTGGCGCGAGTACCGCCGCCGGAGTACCCACGAGTCCTCGGAGTCCGGCCGCTGACCCCTGGCCCGGGGCGCCCCGCCCCGGTGACGGCCCCGCTCCTCCCAGCGGGCGTCCGGTCGGGCATGGTGGCGCTCGCCGCGCCGTTGTCGGTGCGTTGTGTCATTCCGCCGCAAAGACCCTGACCCGGGGGCGCAATCAGGGTGAGCCGACCCGGAGCCGCCGCCTGCCGGTGGCCCCGATGAGTCATTGGAGATCGGTCGAAGAGGACGACGGAATCGGCCATCTTTTTGGGTGCGCGTTGTCCGCCCCCGGGCCTAAGCTTCGTGGGGTCTCACGCACCGCCGGCGGTCGTTTCCAACCACACCGCAACCCGACGGCGACATGGCATCGATTCACCAGCTCAGAGTGGTTCGAGCAGAGTACCGACAACAGGAGTGGGGCCCGGACGACCTATGGAACGCGGAAACAGGCGTTGATCCAACACAGCGTTGGTGTTACCTTCGGCCCGGGAGGAAGGGGGCAATAGATGGCGATTTTGGGTCGGGGAACCCGTATTTCGCACGCTCGGAGGGGACTTCGGTGGGGCACGGTAGCCCTCTCCGGAGTCGCCGCCCTGAGTGCGGCGGCCCTGGCCATTCCGGCTCCTGCCCAAGCCGGGTTGCCCGGCGGGAGTAGCAGCTCGGAGTACATCGTCTCAGCCCCCGGCGACGCGTTGTCCGCCGTCCTGAACGACGTGATCCAGGTCGGTGCGCCCGTCGTGGAGAACTTCGCCTTCATCAACGCCCTGGCGGCCGACCTCAGCCCGTCCCAGGCCTCCATGCTCGAGAGCATCCCCGGCTTGGTGGTCACTCCCGACGTCACCGTCGACGTCCAAGGTACGAGCGACAGCTCCTCCGGGCGCGCCCCCGCCGCCGTCTTCCCCGAGCAGAGCGGGGCCAGCCAGCTCTGGGCGCAGGGCAACACCGGTCAGGGTGTCAACGTCGCCGTGCTCGACACCGGCATCACCCCGCTGCCCGACTTCGCCGGCCGCCTGGTCGACGGCGTCGACCTGTCCGGCGGGAACAACCCCTGGGATGACCAGTACGGGCACGGCACCTTCGTGGCCGGCCTCATCGCCGGCGACGGCGCGTCGTCCGACGGCCAGTACATGGGTGAGGCTCCCGGCGCCGGCCTGGTGTCGGTCAAGGTTGCCGGCGCCAGCGGCGAGACCGACCTCGCCACCATCATCGAGGGCGTCGGCTGGACCATCGCCCACGAGGCGGTGGACAACATCCGCGTCCTCAACATGTCGTTGGGCTCCGTGCCCTCGGAGTCGACCGTGCTCAACCCGCTCGACAACGCCGTCGAGGCGGCCTGGGAGTCCGGCATCGTCGTCACGGTCTCGGCCGGCAACGATGGTCCGGACAACGGCACCATCCTGTCGCCCGGTGACGACCCGATGGTGATCACCGCCGGGGCCGTCGACGACCTGGGCCAGACCAACCCGGCCGACGACGTCATGACGACGTTCAGCAGCATCGGCCCGACCAACCCCGACGGCTGGTTCAAGCCCGACCTGGTGACGTCCGGGCGCTCGGTCGTCAGCCTGCGCGACCCCGGTTCGACGATCGACACCGAGAACCCGTCGGCCCGCATCGGCAGCGGCAACTTCGTCGGCTCGGGCACCTCGTTCAGCTCCGCCATCACCGCGGGGGCGGCTGCGCTGCTCCTCTCCGACCACCCTTCCTACTCGCCGAACACCGTCAAGGGCACGCTGCTCGGGACGACGCTGCCGGGCTCGGTGGGCAACCCGTTCGTCGACGGGCACGGCATCCTCGACGTCGCCGCGGCCGACGCCTCGGCGCCGATGACGCTCAACCAGTCCCCGTTGACGCAGGCGACGGCGCTCGGCTCCGACGTGTTCCTCGGCCTGTCCGGCCTCTCGTCCACCTGGAACCCGGCCAACTGGTCCGGTTCGACGTGGAACGGGTCGACGTGGAACGGCTCGACGTGGAACGGCTCGACGTGGAACGGCTCGACCTGGAACGGCTCGACCTGGAATGGGTCAGCCTGGAACGGGTCCACGTGGAACGGGTCGACGTGGAACGGCTCGACCTGGAACGGGTCGACGTGGAACGGGTCGACGTGGAACGGCTCGACGTGGAACGGCTCGACCTGGAATTGACCGGATCGACGTCGACGGCACAGCGGAATCGAGGTAGCTCGTGAACCTCCCCAGGTCGTCCTGGCTCGTCATCGGGCTGTGGGCCGTCGCGGGGGCCGCGACGATCGCCGTCTCCGTCTCCCGGGCGATCGGGGACGGCTGGCCCGGTTCGACGGACATCGTGCTGGCGGTCGTGTTCGGCGCGCTGATGGCGGCCAGCTGGGTCTGGCCGATCATGCTCTACATCGACAACGAGTCGGACGCGTTCGTCCTCGACGAGGCGTGCTTCATCCTGCTCATCCTCCTCGTCCCGGGCGACATGACCGTGCTCGTGTTCGCGGCCGTCTCGGTGGTGGCCCAGGCCATCCGGCGGCGGCCGTTCGCCAAGTCGCTCTTCAACGTGGGCCAGGTGGTCACGTCCGCCGGTGTGGCCGCCCTCGTCTTCGGGCTCCTGCACGGGCAGAGCATTACCATCGGCTACGCCAAGGTGGGTGCCGCCCTGGCCGGGGTGGTGTGTTACTACATCGTCAACAGCGGCGCCATGGTCACGATCCTGTGGACCCTGGGCACGCCGTGGCGGCGCACCGTGGTGGGTGGCATCGGCGGCAAGCTCCTCGTCATCTGCGCCAGCGTCGCCATCGCCATCCCGACAGCGCTGCTCCTGGCCCACGACCCCAGGTACCTCCCCCTGGCCGTGCTGCCGCTGGTCATCCTGCGCGTCGTCGGTGCGGGCCACTTCTACGCGCTGCACGACCGGGCGCGGTTGCGTGGGCTGTTCGAGGCCACGCTCGACGTCAACCGGGCCAAGGACATCGAGGAGACGAAGACGGCGGTGCTGCACGCCGCCAGCTTGCTGCTGCGCTCGTCGGAGGCGACCCTCACGCCTGCCCGGCCGGAGGGCGACGACCTGACCACCTCGCTCGATGTGGCGGGCGAGGAGGTGTGGCTCGGCGTGTCGGGCCGCAGCCGCACGGAGCCCTTCGACGACGCCGACCAGACCCTCTTGGACGCGCTGGCGGCCGTCGGCTCCATCGCGCTGGCCAAGACCAACCTGCTCGACGAGGTGCAGCAGCAGAAGGACAAGCTGTCGGTCATCACCAGCAGCCTCGGCGAGGGCGTGTGCGCCATCGGCGAGGCGGGCGAAATCACCTTCCTCAACCCGGCCGGGGCCAGCATGCTCGGCTGGTACACCATCGGTGCCGGCGAGAGCGGCGCCGATGGGCCCATTGTGCCGGCCAACGAGACGCCACGGTTCCTGCTCGACCCCGCCATCCGCGCCATCGCCCTGCGCCGCAACGTCACCAGCTACGACACCCGCTTCGACCGGCCCGACGGTTCGCATTTCCCGGTGACCATGACCGCCTCGCCGGTGGTCGGCGACTCATCGCCGTCGGGGGCGGTCATCGTCTTCCGCGACACCTCCGAGCGCAAGGCCTTCGAGGAGCAGCTGGCGCGCCACGCCTTCCAGGACGCGCTGACCGGCCTGGCCAACCGGCGCCTCCTGCTCGACCACCTGGACCACGCGCTGCTGCAGGCCGATCGGACCGGCAGCCAGGTGGCCGTCCTGTTCTGCGACATCGACCGCTTCAAGGTCGTCAACGACAACCTGGGTCACCAGGTCGGCGACGAGCTCCTCCGGGTCATCGGTGACCGGCTGCGCCGGGCCGTGCGGCCGGGTGACACGCTCTCGCGCTTTGGCGGCGACGAGTTCGTCATCCTGCTCGAGGGGGTGACCTCGCCCGACGACGCCATCGAGGTCGTCAACTCCGTCCTCGACGCGCTGCACGACCCGGTCGTCCTGAGCGCCGGCCACGAAGTCGTCGCCAGCATGAGCATCGGCGTCGCCCTGAGCGAGTACGGCAAGTCACGCGACGACCTGCTGCACGACTCCGACGTGGCCATGTACCGGGCCAAGGACCGCGGCCGCGGCGGGCAGTTCGCCATGTTCGACGTCGACCGCATGGGCGGGCGGTCCGTCGGCCGCCTCGACCTGGACACCGCGCTGCACCACGTCGTCGAGCGGGGCGAGGTGGAGATCCACTACCAACCGCTGGTCCTTCTCGCCGACCGGCGCATCATCGGCGCCGAGGCGCTGGTGCGCTGGAACCACCCGGACCACGGCCTGCTGCTCCCGAACCAGTTCATCCAGCTGGCCGAGGACAACGGCACCATCCTCGAGATCGGCCGCTCGGTCCTGGAGCAGGCCTGCCGGCAGGCCAAGGCCTGGCAGGAGAAGTTCGGGGTCGCGCTCCAGATCGGCGTCAACCTGTCGGCCCGTCAGTTCCAGCAGGTCAGCCTCGCCGACGACATTGCCGGCGTCCTGCGCTCCACCGGGATCGACGCGTCCAAGCTGTCCCTCGAGATCACCGAGAGCCTGGCCATGGACGACGTCGACGTGACGACGACCGTCCTCACCCGGCTGCACACCCTCGGCGTCCGGCTGGCCATCGACGACTTCGGGACCGGCCACTCCTCGCTCGGCTACCTGGCCCGTTTCCCCATCGACGAGGTGAAGATCGACCAGAGCTTCATCCGCGACATCGAGCAGGACCCGGTGAAGTCGGCCATCGTCTCGGCCGTCGTCGCCCTCTCGCAGGCCATCGGATCGACGACGGTGGTGGAGGGGGTCGAAACCCAGGCCCAGCTCGAGGAGCTCAGGAACCTGGGCTGCGACATGGCCCAGGGCTTCTTCTTCGCCCGCCCCGTCTCCGCCAGTGCCTTCGACCGCCTTCTCACGGCAAACATCAACCCGTCCAAGGTGGCCTCCGGGCCGCCCGAGCTGCGCCTCGTCCGCGGGGACGCCATCGCCGGTTGAGGACGGGCGCGGACCCGGCTCCGGGTACTGTCGCGGCGATGGCAGCCGAGCGACCGCTGCGCGTCCTCATGGCCAAGGTGGGGCTGGACGGCCACGACCGCGGGCTGCGCGTCGTCGCCCGCATCCTGCGCGACGCCGGCTTTGAGGTCGTCTACGCCGGCCTACGGCAGTCGCCCGAGAGCATCGCCGCCATGACGGTGCAGGAGGACGTCGACGTCGTCGGCGTCTCCATGCACAACGGCGCCCACCTCACCTTGGCGCCGGCCGTCGTCGGCGCGCTACGCGACGCCGGCCTCGACACGCCGGTGGTCGTAGGTGGCATCGTCCCGCCGGACGACGTCCCCGTCCTGCTCGCCGGCGGCGTGGCGGCCGTGCTGGGACCCGGGGCCTCCAACGAGGAGGTGGTGGCGAGCGTGCGCGCCGCCGCCGCCGGCAGCCTCACGTAAGGGCCTCAGCTGACCACGGCCCGGCGCAGGGCCTCCTGCAGGAGCGGGACGGCCTGGTGCCAGTCGCCGACGATCCCCACGTCGCAGTGCTCGAAGACCGGCGCCCCCCGGTCCGCGTTGACCGCCAGGATGGTGCCGGCCGCCCGCACCCCCACCATGTGGTTGAACTTGCCGCTGAGGCCGACCGCCACGTAGAGCCGGGGCGCGATGGACCTCCCGGTGATGCCGACCTGGCGTGCCCGCGGCGCCCAGCCCTTGTCCGTCACCTTCCGGGTGGCGGCCAGCTCGGCCCCGAGCACCGCGGCCAGCGGGCTCAGCTGCTCGTACTCGTCGGGCGCCACCCCGGTGCCCACGCCGATCACCGCCTCGGCCCGGGCCAGCGTCTCGACGTCGTCGTTGCGACGCTCGGCCACGAGGCGCACCCGTCCCCGGGGCGCCACCGCCGCCGTCACCTCGGCCGGCACCGGCCGCCGGCGGGCCGGTGCGGCGGGCAGCACGCCGGGCCGCACGGTCACCATCTGGGTCTCGCTGCGACAGGTGATGTCCGCCACCAGCGCCCCGGCGAAGGCGGGCTTGGCGGCCACCAGCACCCCGTCGCGGCACGACAGCTCGACGGCGTCGCCCACCAGACCCGAGCCGGTGGCGGCCGCGGCCCGGCCCGCCACCTCGCGGCCGAAGGCGGTGCTGGGGGCCAGCACGGCCCAGGGGCGGCGCGCCGCCACGTAGGCGGAGAGCGCCTCCGCCACGTCCTCGGCCAGCGGCGACCCGGCCAGCTCGACGACGAGGTCGGCGCCGGCCCCGCCGAGCTCGTCGTCGTCGGCGCGGTCGGCCGGCGCCAGCGCGTGCACGGCCGCCCCCAGCTCGGCCCCGAGGCGCGCCGCCGCCGCCAGGAGCTCGCGGGACACCTCGGGCCGGCCCGGCTCGACCACGACGGCCACGGGCGGCCCCGCCGCCCCGCTCCGCTCGCCGGCACTCGCCGGCCCCGGCGCCGGCGGCGGCGGCGCGGCGCGTTCGGGCGCGCGCGGTGAGCGCCCCCCGGCGGGCCAGGAGGCGCACGGCCTCCTCCACCTGGTCCGGCAGGGGACCGTCGAGCACCAGGCCGGCGCGGTCGTGCTCCATCGGGCGCGTGGCGCCCACCACGGTGGGGCTGCCGTCCGCCCCCCAGGGCCCCGGCCCGAGGTCGGTCGCGCCC
The DNA here is from genome assembly GCA_963807775.1 of uncultured Acidimicrobiaceae bacterium. Classification (GTDB taxonomy): domain Bacteria; phylum Actinomycetota; class Acidimicrobiia; order Acidimicrobiales; family RAAP-2; genus Bog-473. The sequence continues at coordinate 165,353 of CAWECY010000005.1, forward strand.
AGCCGGGTCAGGCGCGCCGGGTCGACCGCGGCCCGGCCCTCCGGGTCCACCTTGCAGGGCTCGCAGAGCCGCTCGGCCACCGACAGCAGGGCCGGCAGCTCCACCTCCACCTCCTGCGTCCCGTCGTCGTTCTCGAGCTCGAGGCGCAGGAACGCCCCGGCGTCCTCCAGGCGGCGCACGCCGGACGCGAACGGCAGGCCCAGCAGCTCGGCCAGCTCGGGCCCGACCTGGCCCGTCTCGCCGTCGAGGGTGTTGCGCCCCACCAGGACCAGGTCGAACGGCCCGGCGCGGCGCAGTGCGGCCGCCAGGGCCCGGGCCGTGGCGAGCGTGTCCGAGCCGGCCAGCGCGGGGTCGCACACGTGGACCCCGTCGTCGGCGCCCCAGGCCACCGCCTCGCGCAGCACGTCCTCGGCGCTCGGCGGGCCGAGCGTGAACACCGTGCACGACCCTCCGCTGTCACGGGCCAGCGTCACGCCCTCGGACACGGCCCGGCGGCAGTAGGCGTTCATTTCGGTCTTGACGCCGCGGCGCACCAGGCGCCCGTCCTCGAGCTGGAACGACTCGGCCAGCGGGATCTGCTTGGCCAGGGCGGCGATGCGCAGCGGCGCCCCGGTCGGGCGCAGCGGCGGGCTCACGCCGACCCGCTGCCGACCTCGGTCAGCTCCAGCTCGGCCGCCGGTTCGTCGATCGCGGGCGTGTACACGTAGCGCTTGCCCCGGGTCCACGATGCCGCGGCCGCGATCAGGCTCATGGCGATGGCGAAGTCGAACGCGGCGTGCAGCCCCGCCCGGAACGGCTGGGCGATCAGGCCGGGGAAGAAGCTGCGCCGCGCCAGCGCCGCCTGCTGCGCCGCGCTCAGGTGCGCCACGGCGCCCGGCCCGATCAGGTGCTGGACCGGGTTGTAGCCGAGGAAGGCCGCGAACAGCGTCGAGATCGGCGGCAGGTGCGACGCCCGCTCGGCCACGTCGCGCGGCACGCCGTGAGCCAGCAGCCCCGCCGACACGTTGTGCGGCAGCGTGCCGGACAGCCCGACGATGATCAGCGTGAAGAAGACGCCGATCGAAATGACCTGGGCCGAGTTCTGGAACGTGGTGTTCATGCCCGAGCCCGCCCCCCGGTGCTCGGGCGGCAGGCTGTTCATGACGCCGGCGCGGTTGGGGGAGCCGAACGACGCCATGGTCAGACCGGTGAAGAACAGCAGCACGGCGAACGCCACGTAGTTGAAGTCGATCGGCAGTGACTCGAGGAGCGCGAGGCACACGGCCACGCCGATCATGCCGCCCGTGGCGAAGGGTCGGGGTCCCCAGCGGTCCGACAGGATGCCCGAGATCGGACCGGCGATGAACAGGCCGACCGTGAGGGGGATCAGAGCCAGGCCGGCCCACAGCGGCGTCGAAGCGAACGAGTACCCGTGCAGCGGCAGCCAAATGCCCTGGAGCCAAATGATGAGCATGAACATCAACCCGCCCCGGCTCATGGCGGCCAGGAAGCTGGCGATGATCCCGGCGGTGAAGGCGCGGATCTTGAAGAGCGCCAGCGTGAACATGGGCTCGCGCACCCGCAGCTCAATGAGGCAGAAGGCGGTGAGGAGGATGACGCCGGCGAGGAGGGTTCCGATCACCTTCGGGTTGGTCCACCCCATGGCGTGGCCGCCGTAGGGCTCAATGCCGTAGGTGATGCCGACCATGAGGCACACCAGGCCGAGCGCGAAGGTGGCGTTGCCCGGCCAGTCGATGTGGGCCGAGCGGCGCTGGCCCAGCTCACGCAGCTGCAGGTAACCCCACACGGTGGCGAAGAGCCCGATCGGCACCGACACCAGGAAGATGAGGCGCCAGTTGATGGGCGCCAGCAGTCCACCCAGGATCAGGCCGATGAACGAGCCGCTGAAGGCGGCCGCCTGGTTCACCCCCAGCGCCATGCCGCGCTGGTCCTCGGGGAAGGCGTCGGTCAGGATGGCCGCCGACTGGGCCATCAACATGGCGGCGCCGACGCCCTGGAAGATCCGCATGATGATGAGGTAGTCGGCGGCCGCCGGCCCGGTCATCCAGGTGACGCTCAGCGCCAACGAGAAGAAGGTGAAGACGGCGAAGCCGAGGTTGTACATGCGCACCCGGCCGTAGATGTCGCCCAGCCGGCCCAGCGTCACCACGAGCACGCTCGTCGTGACCAGGAAGCCCAGGATCATCCAGAGCAGGTAGAAGCTGTTGCCCGGCTCGAGGGGGTCGATGCCGATGCCGCGGAAGATGTCGGGCAGGGAGATGAGCACGATCGACCCGTCGATCGTCGCCATGAGCATGCCCAGCGTCGAGATGAACAGGGCCACCCACTTGTAGCCGTCGGGGATGGGCGCCAGCGCGTCGGGCCGGTGCAGCCAGCCCTTCATCGGGCCCGAAGCACCCGCTCACGGGCCTGATCGGCCAGGTGAGAGCAGGCATGCAGCGGCGGCGGGGCGAGGCGTTCGATGCGCTCCACGCTACCCGGCGCCCCGGTGCCCTCGGCATCGCAGCTCGACCCCCGTCAGCGCGTGGCGGCCGCCCCTTCGGGGCTGCGCGGGTCCGACGCGCCAATGAAGAGCGGCTCGCCCCGGGCGTCCCGGCGCACGGTGATGACCTGGGCGCAGCCGACCGCCACCGGGTCGAAGGCGCGGATGGCGCGCACGGTGTGCCCGCCCGCGGCCAACCCCTCGGCCCAGCCCGCCGGCGCGTCGGCCTCCACCAGCACCGTTAGGTCGTCGCCCCACCACAGTCGGAATGGCCCGGCGCTCGGGGCGTCGAGCACCAGGCGTGCCGCCGCCACCGCCGTCGCGGGGTCCTGGCCGGCGGGCAGCAGGCGGGCCAGCAGCTGGCTGATGATCTGCGGCTGCTGGTCGCCCCCCATGGCGCCGACCAGGTGGGTCAGCGCGCCGTCGGGCGACGTCACCAGCATGGGTGACAGGGTGTGCGGCGGCCGGCGCCCCGGCCCCACCTCGGCCGGGTGCCCCTCGAGCAGCGAGAAGCCCACGCCCCGGTTGTGCAGGAAGATGCCGGTCGCCGGCTCGACGAGGTGCGAGCCGAAGTCGAGCGCGTTGGACTGGGTCAGTGAGACCCCGAGCCCGTCGGCGTCGATGGCGCACAGGTGCGTCGTGTCCCCGTCACCCAGCCGGGCCACGTCCGGGCCGGCCGTGCCCCGCCCCGGCCGCACGTCGGGTGGTGCCGCGTCCGTCGCCGTGACCCGCGCCGCGGCAGCGGCCAGGCGCGCCGGCGCCAGCAGCGCCGCGCCGTCGGCGCCGTCGAAGAGCACGTCGGGGCGGTCGTGGCCGACGGCGCGCCACGCCTCGACCAGCAGATGCGCCCAGGCCGGGTCGTCGGGGTCGGTGCCCAGGCCGAGCATCTCGGCCACCGCCGCGCCGGCCAGCGTCAGGTAGCCCTGTGACGGCGGGGGCACCGTCCACAGGACGTGGTCCCAGGCCGAGAGCCGCAGGGGCGGGCACCACTGGGCCAGCGGCGGGCCGAAGTCGGCCTCGTCGAAGTGCCCGGCGCCCAGGGCGCGGAGGCCGCGGCCGAACTCGCCCGCGTAGAACGCGTCGCGCCCGTCCGCCGCGATGGCGCGCATCGTGCGCGCGATGCCGGGCAGGCGCACGCGCTGGCCCACCTCGAGCGGCCCGTCGCGGCACAGCTCGCCCGCACCGTCGAACGTGTGGACCAGGTGGCTGGCCAGCGCCAGCATGATCGACGCCGCGAAGCCGTCTTCCGCCAGCTCGATCGCCGGCGCCAGCACCTCGTCGAGGGGCAGCCGCCCGAAGACGTCGTGCAGGGCCAGCCAGCCGTCCACCGCGCCGGGGACCTGCACGCTGCGGACGTCGCCCCGCAACGGCATGATCGCATGGCCGTCGGCGCGCAGCCGGGCCGCGTCGGAGCCCGAGCCCGCCCGCCCGATCGCCAGCAGCGCGGCGGGCGACGATCGTGGGGGCGCCACCATGGCCAGCACGTCGCCCCCGAGGCCGCACATGTGCGGGCCGACCACCGCCATCACCGTGCCCGCGCCCACGGCGGCGTCGGCGGCCGAGCCGCCGCGGGCCAGCAGCCCGATCCCGGCCGAGGCGGCCAGCTGGTCGGCGGCGGCCACCACGCCCCGCGTGGCATGGCGTGGCCCGAACGGGGCCAGCGGCAGCGTCACCTCACAGCACGACGACGGACCGCAGCACCTCGCCCCGCTGCATGCGGGCGAAGGCCTCCTCGACACCGTCGAGGCCGATCGTCTCGCTCACGAAGCGGTCGAGGTCGAGCCGGCCCTCGAGGTAGAGGTCGACCAGCATCGGGAAGTCCCGCGAGGGCAGGCAGTCGCCGTACCAGCTCGGCTTGAGCGCACCGCCGCGGCCGAAGAACTCGATCATGGGCAGGTCGATGCGCATATCCGGCGTCGGCACGCCCACCTGGACCAGCGTGCCGGCAAGGTCGCGGGCCAGGAACGCCTGCTCCATCACCTTGGGATGGCCCACCGCCTCGATGCACACGTCGGCGCCGTTGCCTCCGGTGTGGGACTTGACGGCCTCGACGGGATCGGTCGTGCTGGCGTCGACGGTGTGGGTGGCGCCGAACTGCTCGGCCAGCTTCAGCTTGCCCGGGTCCAGGTCGACGCCGATGACGACCGCCGCCCCGGCTAGCTTCGACCCGGCTACGGCGGCACACCCGACGCCGCCGCAGCCGAAGACGGCCACGGAGTCGCCCAGGCCGACGCCGCCGGTGAAGAGGGCGGCGCCCAGGCCGGCCATCACGCCGCAGCCGAGCAGGCCCACGGCCTCGGGCCGCGCCCCGGGGTTGACCCTGGTGCACTGCCCGGCCGCCACCAGCGTCTGATCCGCGAAGGCACCGATGCCCAGCGCGGGGGAGAGGGGCGTCCCGTCCGCCAGCGTCATCTTCTGGGTGGCGTTGTGGGTGGAGAAGCAGTACCAAGGCCGCCCGCGCCGGCAGGACCGGCACTCGCCGCACACGGCGCGCCAGTTGAGGACCACAAAGTCACCCGGGGCGAGGTCGGTCACGCCCGGCCCGACCGCCTCGACCACGCCGGCCGCCTCGTGGCCGAGCAGGAAGGGGAAGTCGTCGTTGATGCCGCCCTCGCGGTAGTGCAGGTCGGTGTGGCAGACCCCGCAGGCCTGGACGGTGACCCGCGCCTCACCCGGGCCGGGGTCCGGGACCAGGATCGTCTCGAGGGAGACCGGCGCGCCCTTCTCCCTGGACACCACCCCGCGCACTTCCTGCTGGCCCATGCGAGCTCCTCCCGTCGGCGACGCCCCATGATGCCCGATCGCCGCCGGGCTCATGCCGGGCCCGGGCTCACCCCGGGTCCTGGCTGCTCAGCGTGTGAACACCAAGATGCACAAGGAGGCGCCGCTCGAGCAGCGAGGTGGAGCACGTTGTAATGCCCCGTTTAGGCGGGGTTTTGCAGATTCCGCTGCCGAGCCCCCGGCTTCGCACACGACGCGCGTCGGGGAGTCGGGACCCGAGCCCGTCGGTGAGGAACAGCCCTTTGTGGGCTGGTGGGCCCACTCACGAGCGGGGAGATGTCCACTCCTCACCGAATGCCAACGCGATGGCATTTGAAGTGATGTCCTGGTAGAGCGGACGGAGCTCGTCGATGATCCGGGCGCCGTCGCCAAGCGGTGATGGGTCGAGCTGTCGCAGGACCAGATCGGCGACGACGGCCAAACGCGGTCGGACCTCGATGGTCGACACATCATCCGGGCTGCCCCAAAACGACGCCGCTTGTGCCAGCCCAATGGTCTGCCGGCGTTCGAGATCGAAAGTGGGCCATCCGAATTTGCCGGTTTCGAGAGTGTCGTCCGATTGTTCCGTCCCGGACTCACCCGCCCCGGGACCGCGCCGTTGCGCCCTCAGCTGAGCGAGCAGTTCGTCTTTGGCTCGGCCGCGCCAGGCAAAAATGAGGAACGGATCGTCATCGAATGCCTCCGCCATCAAGTAGAAGACCGCGGCCACGTGTTTGCACGGATTCTCCCAGTCGGGGCACGAACAAGCAGAGACAAGGTCGTCGCCCGAGGCGGGGAACAGCGAGGTCGAGGTTTCGACGAAGGCCTCTTCGATCTCCTCGGGCATCTCTCCGGACAAGAGTGTGGCCGAGAAGATAGCCCGTGAAACCATGACGTCCTCGATGTTGCCCCACTCCGAATCGGTCAAGATCTCGGTCTCTATGAACACGCGGTACGGCTTGGACCGCGAGCCCTGAACCGAAGCGCGGACCTGACCGGGGACGATCTCCAAGCTCAGCACCTGACCGGCGCGGGCGTACCGCTTGCCCCTCTGTAGACGGCTCCCGATGCCAAACGACTCCAGCACGGCGATGAAGCGGCGCGACCACCAGGTATCACCGATCTGTCCGCGCTTGCTGCGGGCCGTGACCCCCCCTTCGACCGCGATCGGCTTCGAGACCGGTGGCCACCTGCCGTCGGGGGGTCGACCCGATCCGCGCGATGGACGACGCGACGTCATCAGTCGCCCCCCACGGCGTCGCTCGACAGGGCGATCACCTCGCGCAGCTGATCCGTCGACAACTCGGTGAGCCAGCCCTCGCCGGCTCCGACGATCCGCTCGGCCAATGCCCGTTTCGCCTCGATCATGGCATCAATTCGCTCCTCCAGGGTGCCCCCGCATACGAACTTGCGGACTTGCACATTGTGCTTCTGACCAATCCGATAAGCCCGGTCCGTCGCCTGGTCCTCCACGGCTGGGTTCCACCATCGATCGAAGTGCACGACCTGGGTTGCGGCCGTCAGGTTGAGGCCCGTCCCGCCGGCTTTCAACGAAAGCAGGAACACCGGTGGCCCGTCACCATCCTGGAAACGCTCGACCATCGAGTCGCGCTCTCGCTTGGTCACTCCGCCGTGCAGCCACAGGACGTCGCATTGCAGACGATGTCGCAGATGCCGCTCGAGCATGCTGCCCATCTCCGTGAACTGCGTGAAGACGAGCGACCGGTCACCTTCGGCCATCGCTTCGCCGAGGACGTCGACCAGGCGCGTCAGCTTGCCCGACCGACCCGACAGGGACGAGCCGTCGGCCAAGAAATGAGCCGGATGGTTGCAGACCTGTTTGAGCTTCATCATGGTGGCCAGAACCAGGCCTCGCCGCTCGATTCCTTCTGCTTCGTCGATGCGCGCCAGCATGTCGTCGACGACGGCCTGGTAGAGAGTGGCTTGCTCGCGGGTCAGGTTGCAGAACTCCTTCATCTCGAGCTTTTCGGGAAGGTCGGCGATGATCGTCCGATCGGTCTTGAGGCGGCGGAGGAGGAACGGCCCGGTGATCTGGCGCAGCTTGGTCGCCACGTCGTCGTCACCCTCGCGCTCGATCGGATCGGCGAAGCGCTCTCGGAAGCTCCGCTCGGACCCGAGGATGCCGGGGTTGAGGAACTCCATGATCGACCAGAGCTCGCTCAGCCGGTTCTCGACCGGGGTGCCCGTCATCGCGATCCGCCGCTCGGCCGGAATCGACCGGACACTCTGAGTCGCGCGGGCGGCACTGTTCTTGATCTGTTGTGCTTCGTCCAGAACCATGCGGCGCCAGCGGACGCCCGCCAGCAACTCCCGATCACGCGTCGCGAGGCCGTACGTCGACAAGACCAGGTCCACCTGGCCAACGTGCCGGGTGAATGCCCTTCCTCCGAGCCGGTCCGGCCCGTGATGGACGTACACGGCCAATTTCGGAGCGAAGCGAGCGGCCTCGCGCTGCCAGTTTCCCACCAGCGACATTGGGCAAAGAACGAGCGTCGGGCCCAGTCTGGGCGGCGCGGTTCGACGAGCCGTTCCCGCGACGCCCGACCGGCGCCGGGCCATCGGGATGGAAGTGGCTCGGGCACGCTCATCGACCAGCAGCGCCAGAAGCTGAGCCGTCTTCCCCAGGCCCATGTCGTCGGCCAGGCACGCCCCGAGACCGAGGTCACCCAGAAAGGTGAGCCATCCGAGTCCACGTTCTTGATACGGGCGGAGCTCGCCGGCGAATCCGTCGGGAGTCGCGGTGGGCTCGAGCCTCCGATCTTCGGCACCGGAGAGCAAGTCGCCCAGCCAGCCGTCTGCCGCCACTTCCACGACCGGTAGTTCGCCCGGGCCCTGCTCGAATCCGAGTGCGGATCGGAGGACCCCGCCGGCCGACATGACGTCGCCGGTGGCTCCCCGCTTCCCGACCGCGGTGATGGCGGCAGAGAGCTCCTCGTGATGCAGTTCCACCCACCGGCCGCGGACGCGCACTAGCGGCTGCTTCAGTCGAGCCAGCTGACGAAGTTCGGCCAGCCCCAGCGTGTCGTCGCCCAGGACTGCTTCCCAGCGGATGTCACACAGCCCGTCGAGACCGATGGCGGCGGGGGAGGTCCCACCCGTCGAACTGGTCCGTGCCTTGAGCCGTAGTCCGAGCCTGGTCCTCGACGAGCGCCACCATGGGGGGGCGAGCACTCCAAATCCGGCCTCTTCCAAAAGGGGCACCCCGTCGCGAAGAAACGTCAAGATGCCTGCAGCGTCCATGGTGTATTCGCAAGGAGCCGCCGAGGCAAGGGCACGTCCGAGCGTGGGGACGAGACGGGCGGCCTGACCGAGGCCGCGTAGGAGGTGTTCGTCGGGGTGAGCGACGTGGCGCCCGATGGCGGTCAGCTCAGGACCGTCGGACCAGACGTCCTCCGCGGCGACCACCAGGCTGGGATCGTCGACCGCCTGAAGGGCGAATTCGATGCGCCAGGTCTGCTCCGGATCATTCGAGCCGTCCTTCTTCCGTCTTCCGGGTCGAGGTGGCGCGCCCGCGGTATCGCGTGGTTGCTCTTCGCCATCGTCCGGAGGTGGGACGATTCGAAAGCAGGTGCGCACTGCTTCGACATCGGCGCTCATGGTGGCATGCCACCCCGCCAGCCGCCGGCCCAATTGCGGGAACTCGTCCTCATCGCATTCGCCCGGGTCGCCCTCGGGTGAGGCGAGCGCGCGCAACCAGGCATCGACGACGTTCGCCTTGGCGCCCCGTCGCCTGGCCGTCGGCGTGGTTGGGGTTGCTGGCGCTTTTGAGATTGTTGGGGTTGCCAGGTCCCGGGCGAGCGCGTCTGTCGCGGCCCACATCAGCGACCGCAGGACCTCGTCGCTGGTCTCCGACTCCTGTTCATGGTGCCAGTTGGCCGTATTCGACTGCGCGACGCGCACCGCCACGAACGAGGCCGGAAGGGCCCACACCAGCGCCTCGATCCGATTGCGGTCACGCCCGTCGATGATCGGGCGCCAGCACGCCCTCCAGCGCTCAGCGACGAACTCGAGATCGGGCAGCACCCGACCCCGGGTGAGGAGCTCCATCACCATTGCGACCGCGTGGGAAGCGAAGCGGATATCGGACCCGAGGGCGACACACGAGGGGCGGGCGTCCGTGAAGGGTTGGTCGCCGTCCGGCGTCGACGTCAGCGTCCAGAGGAGCTTCGCTGCAGGGGACGGGTCGAGCGCGAACCCCGGCGCGGTCCAAAGCGAAAGGTGCCTCTCGGCGCTCGGGGGCGCGTGGGCTCCGCCGAGTGCCTTGGCGGGAGGCTCGTCGTGGGGCGGGCAGCTGATCGGGCTGCCGCCCACATCCGGGAGTTGCAGCGTGAGCTCGACGTCTCCTTCCCCGAGCAGGTCGGCCGCCGCCATCCCCCCAATCTCCGTGACGGCCAGTCGCAGACGGTCAGAACCGAGAGCGAAGGGATGCGGCTGCGGCCGGCGCGCCGGACGGCCCCGGTGAGCTGGCGTTGCTCGAAGGCCGTCCGCGTCCTCCGCCCAAAGCGCCAGGTGACCTGGACCGGTCAGCCAGGCGGCGTGCAGGACGATCACCTGCTCATCATGGCGCGGCGCAGTGACCCGGCCGGGCATACCGTCAGAGCGTGTCGACCGAGTGGATCAGGTCGGCAAGGACCGTCCGGCCTGTCCCAGCAGGTACGGGATGACCCGGTGGTGCACGACCGACGTCCCGGCCCAGATGGGGCGCGCCACCGGCCGCTCGAACCGCACCAGCCTGACCCAGGTGACCGATGTCTCGTCCACGACGACCACGTTCCGTGCCCGCAGCAGGCGCGACGCAGCCTCGAGCGTGACGGTGTCGGGTCCGACGCCGCTCATCGACCAACCCAACACGGAGCCCGGCGACGGCCGAGGTCCGAGCCGCAGCCCGAGGCCCACCCGCCAGCCGAAGACGAGGATCGGGCGCAGGAGGGCCGGCGCTTCCTCGAACACCGCGCGCGCCCACAGTTCGGGCGTCCGGACGCGGGCCCGTGCCGTCGGCAGCCGGAAGGCCGAGGCGTAGTCGGACCCGCCCAACGGATCGGCGGCGGCCACCCCGTCGGGGACGTCCACCCGCTGCACACACCGATCGGGCATGGTCGGGCACGGTAGGGCGCGTCGGCCGTCCCGCTGCCGCCGCCGACGCTCGCCCTATGGTGACGGCGCATGCGAGCCGGCTACGTCGAGCCGCCCGAGGGCTGGACGCGCCTGGGCGGCCGCGGCCTGGGGCCGTTCGTCACCCGCGAGGTGTTCCGTCGGCCCGACGGCTCGCACGTCGTGTGGGAGTCCCGCTGGCACCGCAAGCACCCGACCGGCACCCCGGCGGCCCATACCTGGTGGGCGCCACGCGCCATCGCCTGGTGGATCGGCGTGCTCTTCGCCATCGGCTCGGTGTGCTTCGCCGTGGGCGCGTGCCCGCCCTATGCCACGAGGGTCGGGACGGACGCCGACAACCTCACCTACTTCATCGGGTCGGTCTTCTTCACCACGGCGGCGTTCCTGCAGTACCACGAGGCAGCCTCCTCGAGTCCCACTTTGACCGGCCCGCACCGCCGCCGGCTCCGCGCCCTCTTCCGTGTGCAGCATCACCGCATCGACTGGTGGGCCTCGCTCATCCAGTTGATCGGCACGCTGTGGTTCAACCGCACGACGTTCAGCGCCTGGGTCGTCGGCCTCGGCGCCGGTGCCGATCACCACCCGGTCTGGCGGCCCGACGCGCTGGGCTCCGTGTGCTTCCTCGTATCGAGCTGGCTGGCATGGGCGGAGGAGTGCCACGGCCCCTTCGCCTGGCGTCCCCGCCATTTGTCGTGGTGGATCACCTTGCTCAACCTGGTCGGCTCCGTGGCCTTCGGAGTCTCCGCCGTGGCCTCCTATGTGAAGCCGAACGGCCAGCTGGTCAGCCTGGTGTGGACCAACCTCGGCACCTTCGTCGGCGCCGTGTGCTTCCTGGCCGGCGCCGTCCTGCTGCTGCCCGAGCGGACGCTGGGCGGCGCACCGGCCGAGCCCGCGCTCAGCGCTGCTCGTCCGCGGCCCGCACGAGCGGCATGACGGGGGCGAACGCGTCGACGTCGCGCACGGTGAAGTAGCTGATCCCCCAGCGCTCCCGGCAAGCCAGGAGGTGCGCCGCCATCTCTTCGTGCGTCCCCAGGCACACGAAGGGGGTCTCGAGGATGTCAGGGGCCGGAGTGCCGATCCGCCGGGCCATGGCCTCGGCCGCACCGAGACGATCATCCGTCACCACCACCGCCTGCACCAGCGCGTGGATCTCCAGCGCCGGCCACCGTTCGCCCGCCGCCCTGCGGATCCAGTCCATGGTGTCGTCCAGGCGGGACGGCTCCCAGCGCGGCTCGTGCCGCTGGCCGTCGGGCAAGGTGCGCCCGAGCATGGTGGGGGCCACGATGTCGGCGTGCCGCGCCGCGTGGGCCAGCGCGGCCCTCCCGTTGACGCCGACCAGGAGCGGAATCGCGCGCTGGGCGGGTGCCAGCGTGGTGGCCTCCTCGACGCGGTAGTGGCGGCCGTCGAAGGTGACCGGGCCGCCCGCCAGGAGCGCGGCGATGATCTCGACGGCCTCGGCCAGCCGCTCCTTGCGCACGGCCGGCGGGTCGAACGTCGCGCCCATGGCCGCGTACTCGGTGAAGCTGTGCCCGGCGCCGAGCCCGACCTCGACGCGGCCGCCGCTCAGGCGGTCGAGGGTGGCCAGCTCCTGGGCCAGGGTCACCGGGTGGTGCAGGTCGTTGTTGAGCACCAGGGTGCCGAGCCTGACGCCCGTGGTCCCGAGCGCGGCGGCGGTCAACGTCACGAGCGCCGAGATCTCGCGCCCGACGTGGTCACCCACCTGGAAGATGTCGAAGCCGGCGTCCTCGGCCGCCCGGGCCGAGCGCACGACCTCGAGCGGGTCGTCGCCGGTGGCCTGGAGGCCGAAGCGGAAGCGACGCCGCGTCTCGGGCATTTAGGAGACCCTACTGAGCGCACCCGGGCGCGCCACGGCCCCGCTCGGGAGCAGGGCCGTGGCGGAGGCCGGACTCGCCCGGGGGAGCCGTCCGGCTTGATTGGCAAGGCCAGGGGGTGACCAGGCTGAATGTCCCTCCGAAGGCGCCGACGCTGCCTGCCATCCACTTGTACTTCATCAGTGACGCTCCTATCGCCAAGGGCCCTGCGAGTGTCACGAGGACACTCACTCACTCGTTCACTAACTCACTCACTCACCTTCTGGAGCCTCACACCAGAGCCGGGAGCGGAACAGGGTGCTGCCATCACCCTGTGGCGTGGCGGCACCACCACTCTGGGCGCGCCAGGTGCAGTGGTGATGTGGATGCGGGTGTCGGTGTCGAGTGTCGGCGCCGGACGGCGCCGGTTGTCAGCGCCCGGGCGCCCGGCGCCGGCCGCGCCACGTGCTGACGAAGAGGAACCCCGCGGCCACCAGCGGCAGCACAATGGCGCCGATCAGGCGCGGCCCGGCCAGGAGGAAGGCCAGACCCACGATGGCCGCCGTGGCCAGGCCGAGCTCGGGCGTGTCGCCGACGAGGAAGTCCCACCAGAAGTGCCCGAAGGCGCGCACGGCCCGCAACACGGTCACGGTGCCACCGCCTCGGGAGCCGGCTCGGGCAGTTGGGTGCGCATGTAGGCGGTGAATGCGAGGTAGACGACGATCCAGAAGCCCACCAGCACCGGAATGGCCAGATCGTCGCCAGGCCAGTGCACCCCCGCCCCCTCGCCGACCCAGAAGACGCCGAAGCTGCTGAGCATGACGCCCACCACCGTCTTGATGGTGTTCTCGGGCACCTCGCTCAACTGGCGCGCCACGACGAGACCGACGACAGCCACCAGCACGGCGGCGGCCGCTGCCGCTAACGCCGCCAGGCCCAAGCGGTGCTGGGCCGCACCGAGGCTGATCACGATCAGGGCGACCTCGGTGCCCTCCAAGAAGACGCCCTTGAAGGCGACGGCGAACCCGACGCCGTCGTAGCCCGGGTGGGCGACGGCACCGCACCGGCCCTGCGCCCACCGGCCCGTTGCCCACGGGCCCGGCGCCCTCATCGCCGCCAAGCTCGGCGATCGTCTCCGCGTAGATCTCGTCCTCGTCGTGCATGGCCTTGTGGCCGCTCGAGCGCAGAATGGCCTTGCGCAGCCAGTTCAGTCCGAGCACCAACAGCAGCGCGCCCACGATCACCCGCAGCGCATCGATGGGGATGTAGCGCACCAGCGGGACGCCGACGGCGACCACCAGCACGCCCAGCACCAGCAGGGCGGCGCCGGCACCGAGCAGGGCCGAGCGCCATCCCCGGCTCACCCCGGCCGCCACCACGATGGTCAGCGCCTCGACCATCTCGACCAGGCTCGCACCGAAGACGGCCAGGAGGAGGACGACGGTCGAGGACGTGTGCATGACGCTCAGGAGCGAAATTACCGGCACCGTGTGCCCCGCTCTGGAACCCCGGTGGGCCCGCGGCGGGCGGCGGTAGTCTGCGGGACACTGGCCAGGGAGTTCAGGGCGTTCGCCACGTTCGCCGCTCCAGGTCCGGAGTCTCGGGCCCAGGGCCGAGGGAAGGCGGTTGCCATGGGTGAGAACGCAGCCACGAAGAGGAAGAGCACGAACGGCAGCGGCAGTGGGAGCGGCAGTGGGAGCGGGAGCGGGCGCAACTACGTCGTCGTGTCGGCCGACACCCACGCCTCGCCCGACAGCCTCGACCACTTCCTCTCCTACGTGGACCCGGCGCACCGCGAGGCGGTGGCGGCCTTCGGCGACATGTCCTCGCTGGCCATCTCCATGTTCGGCGGCTTCGACCCCGGGGAGGTTGACGAGTCCGACCCGGTGCGGGCCACCGCAGCGCGCCGCCTCGCCGGCATGGGCGTCGACACCGATGCCGCGGCCGGCTGGTTGGCCCACTACGGCACCGACTGGGTGGTACCCGGCGACGGCGACGGGCGCCGGCTCGCAGTCCTCGAGGAGCAGGGCATCCACGCCGAGGTGACGCTGCCCGGGCCGATCCTGGCCGGTGGGTTGTCGCCGGCCATGTATCTGGGCGCCGCCACCGACAAGGGTCTCGAGGTCGTGTGGCCCGCCCTCCACGGCTACGTGCGCTGGCTGGCCGACTTCTGCAACGCCGCCCCGGGCCGCCGGGCCGGCTGCATGCCCATCGACTTCCACGACATGGACCGCGCCGTCGAGGAGGTCGTGTGGGCCCGGGAGCACGGCGTCTTCGGCGGCGTGATGCTGCCCGCCATGTCGGTCACCTCCAGGCTGCCCGGCTACGCCGACGAGTACTACGAGCCGTTCTGGAGCGTCTGCGAGGACCAGGGCATGGTGGTCAACCTGCACACCGGCGCCTCGGGCTCGGCCACCGACACCAAGTTCCTCTACGACGCGGAGCACGGAGGGATGCTCGGGCTCTACGAGGTGTTCGTCTTCACCCGCCGGCCGCTGTGGTTCATGATCTTCGGCGGCGTGTTCGACCGCCACCCCGACCTGCGTGTCGTCGTGACCGAGAACGGCGTGCAGTGGCTGCCGTCGCTCATCCGGGACATGGAGGCGTTCTTCGACACCCACGGTGGCGCCCCCGTGCGTTCCTATCTCGAGATGCGGCCGCGGGAGTACTTCGAGAAGCACGTGTGGATGGGCGGCTCGCTCATGAAGCGTTACGAGGCCGAGATGCGCCACGAGATTGGCATCGACAAGCTCATGTGGGGAGCCGATTACCCGCACCTGGAGGGCGCGGCGCCGGTGCACCGGGACACGCTGCGCTACATCTTCGGAGGCCTGCCCGAGCCCGACCTGCGCAAGATCCTCGGCGCCAACGCCGTCGACCTGTGGGGCTTCGATGCCGGCCTGCTGCAGGCCGTGGCCGACCGCGTCGGCCCGACTGTGGCCGACCTGGCCGAGCCGATCGCGCTGGCCGACATCGAGGACACGTTCAGCTGGAGCCTGGCGCGACCCGTCCCGCTCGCCGCGCACGCGCCGACCTGAGGGCATGCCGGACCGGTTCCGGCGGGCCGCGTCGGCGGCTCTGCATGAAGACCGGTCGCATGCTGAGGGTGAACAGTCGGCGTGGCGGCGCCGGGCGGCGCCGTCAGCGCCGGTCCGCCACCACCAGCCGGTACCCCAGGTCCACCGACTCCATCTCTGCCAGATCGGCGTGTCGCCGCTGCCACGCGCCACTGGCCAGGTCGCGTTCGAGCTCGCCGATGCCCCGTGCGATGACGGCCGGGTCGGCCAGGGCCAGACCCGAGGCGTTGGCCCGCACGGCCGGGTCGAGGTACGCCTCGGGACGGCACCAGTAGGCGCCGAGCACGCCGTCTTGCATGTCGCGGGGGACGGGGAGTGTGATCACGTCCGCCGCGCCGATGGCCTCCGCAATGAGATCGGCCCCGGGATGACAGCGGCGGGTGTGGTCGCCCACCTCGGGCAGGTAGTCCTCGAGCAGCCAGAAGGTGCCGTGCAAGTCGAAGTCGATGGCGACGATGACCTGGCGACGGGCCACCCGTTGCATCTCGGCCAGGCCGGCCTTCCAGTCGTCCCAGTGGTGCACGGTGCAGACACCGAGCGCCACGTCCGCCCAGTCCGTGGACAGCGGCAGGGCCGACGCGCTGGCCCGCACGGCCGGTGCGGCACCGGACGGCCGCTGGCTCACCATGACGCTCGACGGCTCAACGGCGACGACCGTGAAGCGGTTGCGGTCGGGGTCGGCCGGTTCGTACGAGCCGGTGCCGGCGCCGACGTTGACGACGACCCGGGCGTCACCGATCTGCTCGGCCACCAGCGCTTCCCAACGGGGATCGGGACGGCGGTGGGCGACGTACGCCTGCCCGATGGTGTCGTAGACGGGCGAGGTCGTCACTGCTTCTTGGCCAGCTGCCAGCTGCCAGCCCGGCCGGCCCGGATCAGGCGGCCGACTTCTCCAGAATGTGCACGCCGCAGGCGGAGCCGAGCCCGATGACGTGGGTCAGGCCGACCTTGGCGCCCTCGATCTGGCGGTCGCCGCCCTCGCCACGCAGGTGGGTGGTCACCTCCCACACGTTGGCGATGCCAGTGGCGGCGATCGGGTGGCCCTTGGACTCGAGCCCACCGGAGACGTTGACGGGAGTCTTGCCGTCGCGCCAGGTGGCGCCCGACTTGAAGAAGTCGGCCGCGCCGCCACGCTCGCACAGGCCCAGGTTGTCGTAGTGCACCAGTTCGGCTGTGGCGAAGCAGTCGTGCAGCTCGACCAGGTTCAGGTCCTGCGGGCCGACGCCGGCCTGCTCGTAGGCCTGGGCGACGGCACGGCGGGTCAGCTCGTTCACGTCCGGCAGGACCTGGCAGGCCTCCTCCCACGGGTCGGTGGTGAGGATCGACGCGCTGATCTTCACGGCGCGCTTCTGCTGCTCCTTCGACAGGGTCTTGAGCTTGGAGCCCGAGACGACCACGGCCGCCGCCGCCCCGTCGCAGTTGGCGGAGCACATGGGCCGCGTGTTGGGGTAGGCGATCATGACGTCGTTCATGATCTCCTCGAGCGTCATCTTCTTCGTGTAGGCGGCCAGCGGGTTCAGCGTCGAGTGCGCGTGGTTCTTCTCGCTGATCTGCGCGAAGAGCTCGAAGCTGGTGCCGCCGTAGCGGTGGCCGTACTCCATGCCGATCTGGGCGAAGACGCCGGGCATGGTCTCGGTGCCGATGCGGCCGTCGACGCCGGCCACGGCGCCGTAGCGGCCCGACGGGGTCCACTCGTTGTTGTCGCTCTTGCGGCTCCCGCCGGCCAGCAGCCCGGCCCCGGCCAGCTTCTCGACTCCGAAGGCCAGTCCCATGTCGGTCTCGCCCGCCTTGATCGACATGACGGCCACCCGCAGCGCCGTGGCGCCGGTGGCACACGCGTTGGACACGTTGTAGACGGGGATGCCGGTCTGGCCCAGCTGCTTCTGGACCACCTGGCCGATGGGCAGCGCGCCGCCCATGAGGTTGCCGGCGCCGATGACGCCCATGTCCTTCATGGTCACGCCGCCGTCGGCCAGGGCGCCCTGCACCGCCTGGGAGGCCAGGTCGACCGTGTCGAGGTCAGGGTGCTTGCCGAACTTGGTCATGTGGATGCCGAGGACCCACACCTCTTCCGATGCCGATGCCATCGTGCTCAACCTCCCAGGGGTTCGAAGCCGAAGCCGACCGCTTCGGTGCCGTTGTCGTCCGTGCCGATCACCTCGGTGGCCAGGCGCACCTTCATGCCCGTGATCACGTGCTCGGGGTCGGGGGTCACGTTGATCAGGTTCGCCCGCACGCTGGTGCCCTCGCAGTCGACGACGGCGGCCACGAAGGGGACGGGGATGCCCGGAGCGGCGAAGGAGACGATGGTGAAGGCCCGGACCTCGCCCGTCGCGGGCACGTCGACCTGCGTGAAGGCGGTGCCCTCGCAGTGGGCGCAGGCGTTGCGCCGGTCGAAGTACCGAGCGCCGCATGAGGTGCACTCGTTGGCCACCAGGTGCGGCTCGTCCCCCAGCACCAGGTAGTCCACCAGCGGAATCTGTTGCGCCATCACTGCTCCCAAGCTCGGGTCCAAAAGAGTGGTCTCAACCTAGCGGTCGCCCCGAAACACGGGCTAATCGGCGGGCTGCGCTCTCGTGGCCTCCCCCGGTGGGTCCCGAGGGCCAGTACCAGGAGCTTAAGTGTCCCGGCCCGGCATTCAGGCGGTCCGGGCGCCTGCCGGGCACGGGGGGCACCGCTGCCGGTAGGTTCGGCCGTATGCGCTACACACATCTCGGCCGCACCGGCCTCCGCGTCAGCCGTATCTGCCTGGGCACCATGAATTTCGGGCCCGAGACCGATGAGCCGACCTCGTTCTCCATCATGGACTCGGCCCTGGAGGCCGGGATCAACTTCTTCGACTCGGCCAACGTGTACGGCCGCTCCAAGGGGCGCGGCGCCACCGAGGAGATCGTCGGGCGCTGGTTCGCCCAGGGGGGCGGCCGGCGGGAGAAGGTCGTGATGGCGACCAAGCTCTACGGCGACATGGGGGAGTGGCCCAACGAGGGTCGGCTCTCGGCGCTCAACATCCGCCGCGCCTGCGAAGCCAGCCTCAAGCGCTTGCAGACCGACTACATCGACCTCTACCAGATGCACCACATCGACCGGCACACCGGCTGGGACGAGATCTGGGAGGCCATGGACGTCCTGCGCCTCCAGGGCAAGATCCTCTACGTGGGCTCCTCCAATTTCGCCGGCTGGCACATCGCCCGGGCCCAGGAGGCGGCGGCCCGCCGCAACTTCATGGGCCTCGTGAGCGAGCAGTCCATCTACAACCTGATTGTGCGCAACGTCGAGGCCGAGGTCCTGCCCGCGGCGGAGGCCTACGGCCTCGGCGTGATCCCGTGGTCGCCGCTCCAAGGTGGGCTGCTCGGTGGCGTGGTGCGCAAGCGAGCGCGACGGCAGTCGGCGCTACGCCGGGAGGGCGGCCGAGACCATCGAGGCGCGCCGGGCCCAACTCGAGGCCTACGAGGACCTGTGCGACGAGGCCGGCGAGGACCCGGGGACGGTGGGGTTGTCCTGGCTCCTGACCCGGCCGGCGGTGACGGGTCCGATCGTCGGGCCGCGGCTGCCCGAGCACCTGGACTCCGCCGTGCGGGCGGTGGACGTCGTCCTGGACGACAAGATGCTGGCCCGGCTCGAGGAGATCTTCCCCGGCCACAAGACGGCGCCGGAGGACTACGCCTGGTAATCGGTTGGAGCCGAGCGGCTGGGTCGAACGGCTGGGGCTGAACGGCTGAGCCGAGCCGGGGCGCCGCGGCGGTCGTCCCCCGGGCTACGAGCGCCCCGCTCCGGCCAGTTCGGGTTCGGGCTCGGGCCCTGGCCCGGAGCCGTCGGCGATCGGTGGCGAATGCAGGTCGTCGGCGTCGACGGCCAGCTTGGGCAGTATGCGGTCGAGCCAGCCCGGGAACCACCAGTTGGCCTTGCCGAACATCATCATCACCGAGGGGACGACCGCCATCCGGATGAAGAGGGCGTCGACGGCGATGCCGGCAGCCAGGCCGATGCCGAACTCCTTGATCACCCGCTCGCCGCCCAGGATGAACGAGCCGAAGACCAGGATCATGATCAGCGCGGCCGCCGTGATGGTCTTGCCGGTGGCGGCCAGGCCGTTGCGGACCGCCACCCTGTTGTTGCCGCCCGACTTGATGTACTCCTCGTGCATCCGCGAGACCAGGAAGACCTGGTAGTCCATGGACAGGCCGAACAAAATGGCGAAGAGCATGACCGGGAGGAAGGCCTCCACGGGACTCGTGCCGCTGATGCCGATGATCGACCCGGCGTAGCCCCACTGGAAGACCGCCACGAGGATGCCGAGCGCGGCGCCGATGGAGAGCAGGTTCATGATGGCCGCGGTGAGCGGGATGACGAAGCTCCGGAACACCGTCATCAACAAGAGGAACGAGAGCACCACCACCAAACCGATGAAGAGCGGCAGCTTCGCCGCCAGCACGTTGGCGAAGTCGATGTAGATGGCGGTCGTGCCGCCGACCAGGATCTTGACGCCGGAGCTCCCCTCGGCCTGGGGGACGGTGACGGCGCGCAGATGGTTCACCAGGTCGGTGGTCGCTGCAGCCTGGGGCGACGTCGTCGGGTACACGTTCACGAGCACGACGTCGCCGTTGCCCGTCCTGCTCGGGATGTAGAGCGCCGGCGCGACCTGGGCCACGCCCGGCTGCCGGGCGACGTCGTGGACCAGCGTGTCGACCACATCACGTTGGTCGGGTTGGACGACGCCCACCAGCATCAAGGGGCCGTTGAAGCCCGGGCCGAAGCCTTTCGAGAGCATGTCGAAACCGATCCGGGTCGGCGTACCCGCCGGGTCGGTGCCCTGGTCAGCCGAGCCGAGCCGGAGCGAGAAGAAGGGAATGGCCAGGATGACGATCACGAGCAGGCCCACGCCGGCGGAGAGCCACGGGCGCCGCTGCACCCGGTCGGCCCACTTGGGCCAGAACCCCTTGCTGTCGGACCCGATGATGCGGGGGCCGTTCTCAGCCAGGTTCTTCTTCTGCTTGCGGCTCATCACCTTGGGGCCGATGAAGCCCAGCATGGCGGGCAGCAGCGTCAGGGCGGCCACCATGGTGAGGGCCACGCCGATGGCCGCCGCCAGGGCGAGGCCGTAGAGGAAGCTGACCCCGATGGCGAACATGCCGAGGAGCGCGATGCAGACGATGATGCCGGCGAACAGGACGGCCCGACCCGACGTGTTGACCGCGTTGACGATCGAAGACTCGACGTCGCGTCCGGCCACCAGGCCCTGCCGATGTCGGGTCACGATGAAGAGGGCGTAGTCCACGCCGACGCCCAGTCCGATCAGGAGCATGACCTCGGGCGAGATGGACGGCATCCCGATGGCGTTGCTGACCAGGCCGATGACGCCGACGGCCGTGCCCAGCGCGAACAGGGCCGAAATGATCGGGAGCAAGGCCGCGAAGACGGACCCGAAGATGAGCAGCAGCACAATGAGCGCCAGCAGCACGCCCAGGCCGGTGCTCGAGAAGGACTGGTTGTTGGCCTGCTCCGCCAGCTGACCGGTGTCGACCACGGTCAACCCGTCACCCGAAGCGCGGCTCACCGTGTCGACGAACCTCTTGGCCTGGTCGGTGGTGATGTTGTTCGGCTGCTTGTCGAACGGAACCTGAATGAAGCCGACGGTCTTGTCCGCATTGATGTCCTGGGTGTTGACGAGGTTGCCGGCCGCGTCGAACGGGCTGGTGACGGGCGTGACGTTGGGGAGCGCGTTGATCTGGTCGACCATCTTGTTGATGCGCTGGCCGATGGCGGGGTCGTTCAGGCTGGCGCCACCCGAAGTCCCGAAGACCACCTGCTCCGTGTCGCCCGCGTGCCCGGGCGCGACGGACTTCAGGAGGTTGATGGCCTCGAACGACTGCGTGCTCGGGAAGTTGAAGTTGTTCGAATAGTCCGTGCCGATCGACTTGACCGCGAAAACGGACACCAGCAGCACAACGAGCCACAGCCCGACCACGATGCGGCGGTGTCGAACACACCACTCGGCCAAGGTGCGCATTAGGGGGATCTCCTCAGGGACAGCGGCGCCTGGGGCTGGCGGCACCGAGAGTGCACGAATTGTACCGGCACCCCGGTAGCCGTTCTAAATCAGCCGTGGGCGTCCAGGTGGACCAGCGCGTTGTAGACGGGCAAGGCCAGGCGGTCGGCCGAGCTGGCCGATCGTGCCACCAGGCGCCCCGCCAGGACCGGGTGGTGTTCGGGGACAGCGAAGAACTCGCGCTCGCTCAGCGTCAGCAGCGTGAGCGGCGAGAGGGCCACCACCGCGATGGAGGAGCGCAACCCGTTGAGCAGCGAGTGCTCGGACCAGGAGTCCCCGCGA
This sequence comes from uncultured Acidimicrobiaceae bacterium, assembly GCA_963807775.1. GTDB lineage: Bacteria > Actinomycetota > Acidimicrobiia > Acidimicrobiales > RAAP-2 > Bog-473. Next base: position 186,944 of record CAWECY010000005.1, read on the forward strand.
CCGAGCAACCCGAGCGGCGTGCCGTCGCGCTGGACGACGGCGTGGCCGTCGCAGATGACGTGCCAGCGGCGGACGGGCACGTCCTGCGCCTGCACGACCTGGCCCGGGTGGGCGGTGGCGAGGTCGCACGCCGCGGCGAACTCCTCGAGCTCGTCCACGGACAGGCCGGCGAACAGCGCCATGGTGCGGAGGGCGGCGACGGGGTTGTGCGGGGTCACGGGGCGGGTGGCGTGAGTGGGGTGAGTGGCGCGAGTGGTGTCAATCGTGCGGTCGTGGCTGCAGATGTCCACGGCTCAGTGGTCCATGACGGAGCTCGGCCGTCCGCCGTCGATTCCGTGGTGACGGCGTGAGTGGGGTGAGTGGTGGCCGACGGCCCGGCGCCACAGCACGAAGCCGACGATGGCGAAGAGCAGCCACGGCACGTGGTAGAGCGGGTAGAAGGGCAGGCTGGCGCCGGCCACGATGGCCAGGAACGCCACCAGGAAGACCCAGGGCAGAATGCGCCGGTGCCGCGGCGGCGGGGGCGGTGGCTCGCTGGGCAAGTGGGGCAGGTCGTAGAACAACCCGTTGAGGTCGCCGCGTGTCGTGGCCGACATGGCGGTGTCGAGGCGGGCCTTGAATTCGGACTCGTCGAGACGGCCCTCGGCGAAGTGGCGGGACAGCTTGTCGGCCACGGCATTGCGCTCGTCGTCGGATGCCCGCATGGCGGTGTCCGAAGCCTGCGTGTCGCGGCGGCCCATCGGGTAGGCGGGGTCCCAGCGGTAGCGCATCGGTTCTCCTCTCGGTGCTGCGCAGTCGAAGGTGGTGGGTGGGTTGGTCTGGACGGGTCGGTATGGACGAGTCGGTATGGACGGGTTGGTGCAGGTGGCTCGGGCTCGGTCGTCAGTAGGCGCCGCGGGCCCGCTCACGGGCCAGGATCTCTTCGGCGACGGTGGTGTCCGTCTCCTCGTCGGGGATGAGCAGCCAGCCGGCCGCATAGAGCGGCACGGCCAGTCCGCCGACGAAGGCCAGGACGACGAAGGCGATCCGGACCAGTGTCGGGTCGACGTCGAAGTAGTCGGCCAGCCCGGCGGCGACGCCGGCCAGCATGCGGCCGCGGGCGGCGCGGTGCAGTCGTGGCTCGTCACCGCCGGGCTGGGTGGGGGGAGCTTGGGTGGTGGGTCCGGCGGCGCTGGCGCCGGGCCTGTCGCTCTCGTCGTGGGTCTGGTGATCGGTCGGTGAATTGTCCATGGAGCCAGCATGAAGCGGCGCGTCGCAGCTGGGTATCCGGCACCACCCTGGTCGGACCCTGAGCCTTCCCCACGACCATCGGGGATGTCCCTGATGGCCACCCCGCCCCGGGAGCGCGACCATGGAGGCATGGCCGATGCGCCCGATCCCGGAACGCGGCCGCTCGAGGACGGTGGCCGCCCGCGCCCGACGCCGACACCGAACTCGACCCCGCCCACGCCTCCGTCCGCGCCCGCGCCTCCAAGCCCACTCGCCGGGTTCGGCCGCTGGTCCGACCGAAACGGCCACGGGCGCTGGTCGGCTGATGGCAACGGACACTGGTCGGGCGAATTTGGCTGGCGGGGCCGGCCGCATCGCCATCACGGTGGGCCGGGGCACCAGGTGGCGCGGCGGTTGAAGGGCCTGCGCCGCAGCCCGGACGACCGGGTGCTCGGAGGCGTCTGCGGCGCGCTGGCGGACTCGTTCGGGATTGACGTCACCTGGGTTCGCATCGGCGTCGTCATCCTCAGCATCTGCACCGGCGTGACGATCCTCCCCTACGCCGTGGCGTGGCTGCTGATCCCGATGGAAGGCGACAGCTCGAGCATCTTCCGTCGCGCCGTCAACGACCGCGCCGGCATCAGGATGCTCATCGCGCTGGTGCCTGTCCTGATCGTGGCTCAGATCACGGTGAGCGCGCTGCACCTCGGGTACCTGGGTCTCATCGGGTGGCCCACCATCTTGGCCCTGGGTCTCGGCGTGCTCATCTGGCGCAACGCAGGGGAGTCGGAGCGCACCTTCCTCCACGACGACATCGTCCCGCTGGTCGCCCAGGACATCCACGGACGCGGCCGGCGCGTCGCCCTCCTGCGGGTGGTCGTCGGGGTGCTCGTCGGTTTGGCGGGGTTGGCCCTGATCGTCCTGAACCACAAGACGACCGCCGCCGCCCTGCGGCCCGTTGGTGGCGCCGCTCTCGTCATCGTGGCCGTGGTCGTGATCTTCGGCCCGTGGTGGTTCAGCATGGTGCGCGACCTCATCGCCGAGCGTCAGGCCCGCGCCCTGGCGGAGGAGCGGGCGCAGATGGCGGCCCATGTGCACGACTCCGTGCTGCAGACATTGGCGCTGATTCAGCGCACCGCCGACGACCCGCAGAATGTGACCCGGCTCGCCCGCACCCAGGAGCGCGAGCTGCGGGCGTGGCTCTTCGAGGGGCGCCCGCCGGGGGCCATCGGCGAGGACGCGTCCATGCTGGCCGAGGGCCTGGCGTTGCTGCAGCGCCAAGTCGAGGCCGACCACGGCATCGACGTCCAGGTCGTGACGGTGGGGGATTGCGAGCTCGACGAGGCCCTGCGTGCCCTGCTCGACGCGGCCCGCGAAGCCACGGTCAACGCCGCCAAGTGGTCGGGGGCCGATCGGGTCTCCCTCTATGCCGAGGTGGAGGCGAACACGGTCATGCTCTACGTGCGCGACCGGGGTCGGGGGTTCGACCCGGACGCCGTCCCCGAGGGCCGCCAGGGGATCGCCCAGTCCATCAGGGCCCGCATGGCGCGCTTCGGCGGCACCGCCGTCATCCGCTCGGCGCCCGGTGAGGGAGCCGAGGTGCAGCTCTCCATGCCGCCGCGAGCCCGGACGACGTGAGCTCCAAGGCCGAGGGGCGCCCCCGCATCTTCCTGGTCGAGGACCATGCCGTCTTCCGGGCTGGCGTCAAGGCCGAACTGGGCGACGCCGTCGAGGTGGTGGGGGAGGCGGACGAGGCGGGCGCGGCGGTGGAGCTCATCGGTGAGCGCCTGCCCGAGGTCGTCCTGCTCGACGTGCACCTGCCGGGCGGCGGCGGCCATGCCGTCCTGCACGGCGTCCTGCCTCAGCACCCCGAGGTGCGCTTCCTGGCTCTGTCGGTCTCCGACGCGCCCGAGGACGTGATCGACGTCATCCGGGCCGGCGCCCGCGGCTATGTGACCAAGACGATCTCGGGGCCCGAGCTCCTGCAGGCCGTCTACCGGGTGGCGGCGGGCGACGCCGTGTTCTCGCCCCGTCTGGCCGGCTTCGTGCTCGACGCCTTCGCCCAGGGCCAGGGCGGCGCACCGGTCACCAGCACCGACGCCGAGCTGGACCAGCTGTCGCCGCGGAGCGCGAGGTGCTGCGCCTGATCGCCCGCGGCTACACGTACAAGGAGGTCGGCCGGGACCTTGGGATTTCGGCCAAGACGGTGGAGTCGCACGTCTCGTCGGTGCTGCGAAAACTGCAGCTCTCCACCCGTCACGAACTGACCAGGTGGGCCACGGACAGGCGCTTGGTCTAGACAAGGGGCCCATGCTCGACGACCTGGCTGCCGAGCACCGCGACGCGGCCGTGCTGGCGGAGCGGGCCGGGCGGGCCCTCATGGAGCTCCGGGCCGACCCGCCCTCCCTGCGTGACGTCGGCTCGGCCGGCGATCGCATGGCCCACAACTTCCTGGTGGAGGAGCTCAACCGGCTCTATCCGGACGACGACGTGCGCTCGGAGGAAGGGCTCGAGCACGTCGCCGGGGACGGCCGCCTGTGGATCGTCGATCCCCTCGACGGGACCCGCGAGTTCCGCGAACGCACCCGCACCGACTGGGCGGTGCACGTGGCCCTGGCCGTGGGCGGCGTCGCCGTGGTGGGGGCGGTGGCCCTCCCGGCGCTCGACCTGGTGCTCTCGACCGGCGAGCCACCCGTGCTGCCCCCTTCCCGGCCGGCGAGCGCCCGCGGGTGGTGGTGTCGCGCAGCCGACCGCCGGACGTCGCCTACGACGTCACCGAGGCCCTCGGAGGCGTCATGGTGCCCATGGGGTCGGCCGGCGCCAAGATCGCTGCCGTGGTCCTCGGAGCGGCCGAGGTGTACGTGCACGCCGGCGGACAGTACGAGTGGGATTCGTGCGCCCCGGTGGCGGTGGCCACGGCGGCCGGCCTGCACGCCAGTCGGCTCGACGGGGAGCCGCTGCACTACGGGGCTCCCGACGCCTGGCTGCCCGACCTGGTCGTGTGCCGCGAGGAGTACGCCGACGCCATTCTCGACGTCACCACCCGGCAGCGCCGGCCTTACTGGTAGCGCGAGCGTCAGTACGCAAAACTGCAGCGGGTGCCGGCCCAGCGGGTCGGGCCATTGACACCCCGCCCGACGGGTCCGGCAACTCACAACTGCGCCTGGGCAATTCCAAATTGCTTTTGGTCACAAATTGCTTTGGTCAATTGCTTCGTTCAATTGCTCTTGCCAATTGAAACAGGGCCCCGCCTCCTGAGAGACGGGGCCCTGCAACTGCGACTCGTACTGCCGACCATGTGGCGGCAGACAGCGCCGCGCTAAATGGCGCGCACGTTCGCCGCCTGAAGCCCCTTCGGGCCTTGGTTCGTCTCGAACTCGACCTTTTGGCCTTCTTCGAGATTGCGGTAGCCCGTGCCGGAGATCGCGCTGTAGTGCACGAACACATCGGGGCCTCCACCGTCCTGGGTGATGAAGCCGAAGCCTTTCTCACCGTTGAACCACTTGACCGAACCAGTTGCCATTGAAAATCCACTCCTCTCCTGGCCAGATTCGACCCGTATCGGGGGTCATGGCCGGTGGCTCACCTGAGCCAGAGGGATTTCCAAACTTTGTTCTGGTGGTGCCCTCGGACGAGAACCATAGCGCGGCCCCACGGGCAAGGCGCGGTTTGGGACTCAGGCAGCACCCTGGTCACATGTTGTTCACACAGGCGGTTGTGCGTAGCGTGAGGGTCCCGAGGGTCCCAATCTCGCACTTGACACAAGGGGGTCTTTTATGACCGTCGCCGCCAACCCGTACCTGGAGGGCAATTTCGCGCCGGTCGAGCAGGAGGTGACGGCGACCGAGCTGCCGGTTACCGGGGAGTTACCCGAGAGCCTGTCCGGCCGCTACCTGCGCAACGGGCCCAACCCGGTGTCGGCGCCCGAGCCCTCCTCCTATCACTGGTTCACCGGTGACGGCATGGTGCACGGCGTACGCCTGCGCGACGGGCGGGCGGAGTGGTACCGCAACCGTTGGGTTCGTTCGGCGGCCGTGGCCGAGGCGCTCGGCGAAAAGCGGCGCCCCGGCCTGGTACACGCCGGCATGGACTTCGCACCCAACACGAACGTGATCGGCCATGCCGGGCGGACCCTGGCCATCGTCGAAGCGGGGGCCCGTCCCTACGAGCTGACCGACGAGCTCGAGACGGTCGGACCGTGCGACTTCGATGGCACCCTGGACGGCGGGTACACCGCCCACCCCAAGCGCGACCCGGTCACCGGTGAGCTGTACGCTGTGTCCTACTTCTTCGGCTGGGGCGACGACGTCGAGGTCACCATCGTCGACGCCGGCGGCCCGGTGCGGTCGTCTCGGCGCATCGCCATGGGCGGTCCGGTGAGCGTCCACGACTGCGCCATCACGGAGCGCTTCGTCGTGCTGCTCGATCTGCCGGTCACGTTCTCGATCGACGCCCTCAACGAGGGTGCGCAGTTTCCCTACCGCTGGCAGGAGGGTTACCACGCCCGGGTCGGCCTGCTCCCGCGCGACAGCGACTCGAGGGACGTCATTTGGCACGACGTCGACCCCTGCTACGTCTTCCACCCCGTGAACGCCTACGACGACGGTGACGGGATCGTCGTCGACGTGGTGCGCCACCCTTCCATGTTCCGCACCCGGTTCCTCGGTCCCGCCGAGGGCGCGCCGACGCTGGACCGCTGGCACCTCGACGGCCACGGCGGGCCGGTGAAGGAGGAGCGCCTCGACGACCGCGGGCAAGAGTTCCCGCGGGTGGACGAGCGCCGCGTCGGCCGCCCGTACCGGTACGGCTGGACGGTGGCCGTGTCTCAGGCCGACGACATCCTTGGCACGGAGTCGGCCATCGTCGGGCACGACTTCGCGCGCGGCACGAGCACGACGCGTTCGTTCGGCCGCGGCACCAGTGTCGGCGAGGCGGTCTTCGTCCCCCGGCACTATGAGGCGGGCGAGGACGAGGGCTGGCTGATGGCGCTCGTCTACTCGGCGCCCGACGACGCGTCGGCCCTGTACATCCTGAACGCAGAGGATCTCGACGGCGAGCCGCAGGCCGTGATCGCCCTGCCGCAGCGCGTCCCGGCGGGATTCCACGGCAACTGGGTGCCCGACCTGCCCTGACACCGGCGTCAGGGTTGGCCGGACCGACTTGGGGTACGATTCCCCACGTGTTCGTCTGGCAATGGGTCCAGCAACACCGGCTGCTCTCGGTCATCGTCCTCGCACTGGTGATCGTCAGCACCGCCGGCGGGACGGCGTGGGCACTCGTGTTCAGGACGGTGGGGACACCGGTCGGGCTGCGCGAGGCGCTGCGCATCTACCGGCGCGAGCAGACGGGGAAAATGCTGAGCTCGCTGCGCAACCGGCTCCCGGTCCCCGGCGTGTACACCTACCGCACCAGCGGAGGAGAGGGGCTGAACCTCGTGGGCATGCAGCGCTCGTTCCCGTCGACCACCTCCATGGTGATCGAGGACGGGTCCTGCGCGTCGGTCAGCTGGGTGCCCATCGAACAGCACACGGAGACGACGTCGGTCTGCTCCGGGCCCGGCGGCGCGCTCACCATGCCCAGGCTGGTCACCGACGAGTCGATCGCCGGCACGACCACCACGTCGACCATCGTCTGCCCGGCCACGGCCTACCTGGTGCCGGCCGGGGCGCGGCCCGGACAGCGCTGGACCGCCACCTGCAAGCTGACCAGCCCCACCGAGAAGGTGGCCCTGGCCGGCGAGCTCCTGGGCCCGGCGACCATGTCCGTCGGGAGGCAGCGCGTCAGCGTGGAGCACACCCGGCTCACCATGACGTTCACCGGCGCCGAACACGGCACCAGCCCGACCGACTACTGGGTGGACCCGGCCACGGGCTTGATCGTGCGCGAGCACGAGCAGGTGGGGATGACGTCGGGGAGCATCCACTACCACGAGACCATGGACGTCACGCTCGCCTCGCTTGACCCGGCCCGCTGAGCTGACCGGCCCGCTGACTGCCGGCGTGAGCTGACCGACCCGTCCGCCTAGCCGACCTGCGCCGCCAGCCGTTTGGGCGCCGTGAGGCAGTAGCTCTCCACGATCATCTCGGCCAGCTCGTCCCAGTCGGGGGCTCGGCGCAGGTCCAGCCGCACCCCGATCCACCCCTTGGGCCCCACGTACTTCGGCACGAAGAAGCGCTCGGGGTCGGACCCGACCAGAATCGGCTGCACGCCCGGCGGCGCCTTCATCGTCATGGACGTGGCGTCCTCGCTCGTCATGACGAAGAGCTTGTCGCGCACGCGGAACGCCGGCGCGGTGTGCCCGCCGAAGGGCTTCTCGACCGCCTCGGGCAGGCGGAGGCAGATGGTGCGCACACGCTCGATCGCTCCCACCCCGGCCCGCGGGCTCATGGGGCCGGGCTGCCGTCCCCGTCGCCCGGCGCCCCCACGGCGGCCGCCCCGACGGTCGCCGCCCGGTCCTGCGCCACGGCGTCGTAGGCCTCGTAGTCGGAGCCGGTGTCGTCGGCGAACTCGAACTCGAGCAGTCCGGCCTCACCCCAGCGCTGGCGCAGGTAGCCGTCGTTGGCGTCGAGCAGGCCCAGTTTGCGCACGTTGGGCACCAGCTTGGCGAAGAAGCCACGGGCGAAGCCGCCCATGAGGTTGGTCTGCATCTGCTCGGCGGCCTCCAACATGAACGGGAAGACCTTCTCGCCCGTGGTCCCCATGCGCTCCCACACCTCGGGCGTGGTCGCCCGCGCCCGCTGGTTCAAGGTGGCGTCGACCAGGAACTCCTGGCGCTCGAGGAGCTCGGCCTCGCTCAGGTCACCGTAGAACTCCGACAGCGTCAGCACCCCGAAGGCGACGTGGCGCGCCTCGTCGGACATGACGTAGCGCAACAGCTTGGTCAGCAGCGGCTCCTTGATCCGGCGGAGCATGTCGCCGAACGCGGCCAGCGCCAGCGACTCGATGACGATCTGCATCCCCAGATACGCAATGTCCCAGCGCGAGTCCTCGAGCAGCGACCAGATCTGCGCCTTGAGGAACGGGCTCATGGGGTAGGCCTCGCCCAGCTTGGTGCGCAGGTACTTGGCGAACACCTCGGTGTGGCGCGCCTCGTCCATCGTCTGCGTCGACGCGTAGTACTTGGCGTCGATCCACGGCACCGTCTCCACAATTTTGGCCGCGGTCATCATGGCGCCCTGCTCGCCGTGCATGAACTGCGACAGGTTGGCCTTGAAGAACTCGATGCCGAGCTGCGTGTACTCCTTCTCCTTCCACGTCGCCATGGGCGATCCGGGCAGGGTGCCCGCCACCCGGGCGATGGCGAGCACCGGGCTCTCCTGCTCGGTGACGAGCCGCTCGGGATCGACGTCGATCGACCAGTCGAGGTCCCGGACGCTGTTCCACTGCGACCCCATGGCCTTGTTGTAGAGCGTGACCAGCTGTCCGCGGTCGCGCTCGTAGTCCCACAGGAAGAGCCGCTCAGCATTGTCGTGGATGACTTGGACGGCCTCGTCCATGTCGTGACGGCTCGGCGGCGGCGGGGTCACCTCTGTGGTCATTGACCTACCTCCTCCCGCCCATGTTCGCGTTCGGCGCCGCCTTGGCCACCAGGTCGGGCACCACCTTGCCCAGCTCGGCCGGGTCCCAGCGGTCGCCCTTGTCCTGTCCGGGACCGGCGACCCAGCCCTCGGCCACGCTGATGGTGCCGCCCTGCACGTTGAAGACACGCCCGGTGATGTCGGCCGACTCGGAGCTGCCCAGCCACACCACGATCGGCGCGATGTTGCCGGGGTCGAGGGCGTCGAACTCCTCGGGCTTGCGGTTCGCCGACGCCGCGCCCATGCCGAGGTTCTCGGTCATGCGCGTCAGTGCGGCGGGAGCGATGGCGTTGACGGTGACGCCGTAGCGGCCCAGTTCCATGGCGGCGATGATGGTGAACGAGGCGATGCCGGCCTTGGCCGCGCCGTAGTTGGTCTGGCCCACGTTGCCATAGATGCCCGACGGTGACGTGGTGTTGATGATGCGGGCATCGTTCGTCTCGCCCGCCTTGGTCCGGTTGCGCCAATACTCCACGGCGTGGCGGGTGGGGGCGAAGGTACCGCGCAGGTGGACCCTGATCACGGCGTCCCACTCCTCTATGGTCATGTTGACCAGCATGCGGTCGCGCAGGATACCGGCGTTGTTGACCAGCACGTCGATCGTCCCGAAGGTGTCGATGGCCGACTGGATCAGGCGGCCCGCACCGTCGTAGTCCGAGACGTCGTCGCCGTTGGCGATGGCCTCGCCGCCCATGGCCCGGATTTCGTCGACCACCTCGCCGGCGGGCCCGGTCGACGAACCACTCCCGTCCATCTCGCCGCCCAGGTCGTTGACCACTAGCTTGGCCCCCTCGGCGGCGAACAGCAGCGCGTGCTCGCGTCCGATGCCCCGGCCCGCCCCGGTGATCACGACGACCCGTCCGTCACAGATACCCACGTTGTGCTCCTTTGGTTGCGGTCATTCCGGTCCGGCTGCGGCCCGGTACTGCTCTCGTAGCTTCCTCTTGAAGATCTTCCCAGTATCCTCCCGCGGCAGCTCGTCCACGAAGTCGACGCTGCGCGGGCACTTGAAGTGGGCCAGGTGCTGGCGGCAGAACTCCATCAGCTCGGCGGCCAGCTCGTCGCTGCCGACGACCCCCTCGGCCGGTTGCACCACCGCCTTGACCGCCTCGCCCCACTCCTCGTCGGGCACGCCGATGGTGGCCACGTCGCCCACGGCCGGGTGCTCGAGCAGCACGGCGTCGACCTCGGCCGGGTAGATGTTGACCCCGCCCGAAATGATCAGGTTGGCCGTGCGGTCGGTCAGGAACAGGTAGCCCTCGGCGTCCATGTAGCCCATGTCGCCCAGCGTGAAGTAGTCGCCACGGAACGCATCGTCCGTCTTCTCCGGATCGCCGTAGTAGTCGAACCTGGTGGCGGACGGTGCCGCGAGGAAGACCAGGCCGATCTCGCCCGCCGGGACCTCGTTGCCGGCGTCGTCGCACACCTTGACCAGGCCGGGCACCATGGGCCGCCCGACGGTGCCCGGGTGTTCGAGCCACGTCTTGGAGTCGACCAGGGTGCCCAGACCCTCGGTGGCGGCGTAGTACTCCACGACGACGGGGCCCAGCCACTCGATCAGGCGCTGCTTGACCGGGACCGGGCACGGGGCAGCCCCGTGGATGACGAAGCGCAGGGACGAGTGGTCGTAACCGAGGCGCGCCTCTTCGGGCATCGCCAGCAGGCGGTGGAACATGGTCGGCACCATGTGGGTGTGGGTGATGCCGTGCTGCTCGATGAGACGCAGCGTCTCCACCGGCTCCCAGTGGTCCATGACCACCAGCGGCACGCCGTAGGCGAAGGGCACCGCCACCGAGAAGGCGAGTGGCGCCGCGTGGTAGAGCGGCCCGGTCAGGAGGTGCGCGTCGACGCTGTTCTTCCAGTCCTCGTCGTAGCCGCAGAAGTTCACCGCGGCCAGCGCGCTCACGGCCGCACTGTCGCGGTGCACACCCTTGGGGCGGCCGGTGGTGCCCGACGTGTAGAGCATCTGGGTGCCGTGCACCGGGTCATCGAGGTCGGCGCCGTCGTGCCCGGAGACGAACTCGTTGTACATGGCGAAGCCGGGGACGTACCCGCCGATGGTGAGCTTGAGCAGGCCCGGCCCGCCGGCCGCCGCGGCGACCGCGACCTTCTCGCCGAGCTCGGCCGAGCAGACGAACGCCTTGGCCTCGCAGTTCTCGACGATGTAGGCGGCCTCCTCGCCGGTCAGGTGCCAGTTGATGGGGGTCAGGCGCAGGCCGATGCGCTGGGCCGCGAAGAGCACTTCAAGGAACTCGGGCCGGTTGGTGCACATGAGGGCGATGGCGTCGCCGGGCTCGAGCCCGTGCTCGCGCAGGGCCCGGGAAAGCCGGTTGATGTCGGCGTTGAGATCGTCGTAGGTGCGGTCGCCGTGGGGAGAGATCACCGCCAGGCGGTCCGGAATGCGCTGGGCCCACCAGGCGTGCAGCATGCCCTGGTTCATCGCGTCGACCTTGCTCTCGGGCACGGTCATGCGCCGACACGTCCTCCCGGCTCGAAGAGCGGCAGCTGACGGCCGTCGCTCAGCGGCTCCCACGTGACCGACACGGCCTGGCCGCACCGTACGTCCTCGGGTGGGCAGCCGACGACGTTGCTCAGCATGCGCACCCCCTCGTGGAGGTCGACCAGCGCTACGCAGTAGGGCAGGCCGCCGCTGAAGGCGGCGCCGGCCGCCTCGGGGCGGTGCTCGACCACGGCGGAGAAGACCGTGCCGCGGCCGCTGGCGCGGCGCCACTCGAGAGCGCCGGCGCCGGCGCCACAGTGCGGGCAGAACACGCGGGGGTAGAAGACTCCCCGGTCGCAGGCGGTGCACCACTGGACGAGCAACTTCCCCTCGCGCGTCGCTTCCCAGAAGGGGCCGCTCTCGGGCTGCACCGGCGGCTCGAAGCGGGTCGGTGTCGACGCCACGGCGCCCTCGGTGGTCACAGCGTCGCCTCCGTGCCCAGGACGGCCGTCGACATGACGGAGAGGAACATGCCCGAGCCGTGGGCGACGGCGACGTCGGCCCCCTCCACCTGCCGTTCGCCACACTGGCCGCGCAGTTGGCGGGTGGCCTCGGTGAGGAGGAACATGCCGTACATGCCCGGGTGGGTGAACGACAGCCCGCCCCCGTTGGTGTTCATGGCCAGGGTGCCGCCCGGGCCGAGATGGCCGTCGGCGGCGTAGGGCCCTCCCTCGCCCTTGGCGCAGAAGCCGAGGTCCTCGAGGTGCAGCAGCGCGGTGATGGTGAAGCTGTCGTAGCCCATCAGCAGGTCAACGTCGCTCGGGCCGAGGCCCGCCATCTTGAAGGCGTTGGCGCCCGATACCACGCCGGGAGTGGTGGTGAGGTCGGGCATCTGGCCGATCACCATGTGGTCGGTGCAGGTGGCCGCGCCGAGCACGTAGACGGGGGTCTGGCGCAGCGAGCGCGCCCGCTCGGCGCTGGTCATGACGAAGGCGCCGGCGCCGTCGGTCACCAGGCAGCAGTCGAGCAGGTGCAGGGGGCTGACCTGCAGCGGCGAGGCCAGCACATCCTCTACGGTCAGCGGGTCCCGGTAGCGAGCCCGCGGATTGCGGCTGGCCCACTCGCGGGTGCTGACCGCAATCTGGGCCAGCTGCTCGGACGTGGTCCCGAACTCGTACATGTGGCGCGCCGCCGCCAGCGCGTACGGGCCCATCGGCGTGCGCAGGCCGTAGGGCAGGTCCCACTCCATGGGGTTGGGTCCGGGCATGCCACGGCGGCCGCCCCGGGCGCCCTGGCGCCTGCGGTCGCTGCGCGGGGTGGCGGCGTAGACGCTGACCACCACGTCGCACACGCCGGCGGCGATGGCTGCCGCGGCGTGCTCCACGTGCACCTCGTAGCTCGAGCCCCCCGTCATGGTGGACTCCAGGAAGACGGGGTGGACGCCCAGGTACTCGGCGAAGGCCACGGCCGACTCGGGGTGGCAGACGCCGTCGACGTCGGCCAGCGTGAGACCGGCGTCCTCGAGCGCATCGAGCACCATGGCCACCTCGAGCTCACGCCCGGTGCGGTCCAGCTCGCCCGTGGGGGACACGTCGTCGGCCACACCCACGATGGCGGCGGCGCCGCGCAAGGTCCTGTCGACCATGCTCACTGCTGTTGACCCCCCGACCCTGATGGTGTGCAGACGGTTACGCGTTCTTGGGCAGTTGGGAGAAAGGTGTCACCCGATCGTTGTTCGGCTCCTTGGGCAGGCCGAGCACGCGCTCACCAATGATGTTGCGCTGGATCTGGTCCGTCCCGCCGTAGATCGGGGGCGCCTGGGCGAAGAGGGCCATTTCGCTGACGCTGCCGGCGAAGGGGTCGCCGGTGGCGTGCTTGAGCGCCGCCTTGTCGTCGGCGTCGTAGGCGTGCAGCATGCCGGCCGGCCCCAAAATGCGCAGGCCCAGGTCGCGGGTCAGTCGCACGATTTGGCTCATGGAGAGCTTGGCCACGTTGGGCATGCCCGGGATGTCGCCGCCCTGCTCCTTGACCGCCTTGACCCGCAGGCCGTTGAAGCGGCCGAGCTCGCCCAGCGTGTAGAGGCGCGCCAGCTCCTGGCGGATGCCGGCGTCGGTGTTCACGCCGCGCGACTGGGCCAGGCCGATGAGCATGCCGGCCCCGCCGCGCATGGCGCCGAGGGCGCCCCCGGCTTGGCCCCGCCGCCCACCGCCGTTCTCCCGCGGCGCCACCAGGTCGCCGACGCGCCGGGACAGCATGCCCATCACGGTGCCGGGCTGGGCCATGCCGCCACCGGCGGCGTTGCCGCCGCCCGAGCCGAGGCCGGCCCGCTCGTTGGCCAGCGTGGTGTTGGCCGCCGCCCACCCGTTGTTCAGGCCGCCGATCAACGCGGAGTCGGCCACCCGGGCGTCGGTGATGAACACCTCGTTGAACAGCGCGTGGCCGGTCATCTCCTTGAGCGGGCGCACGTCCACGCCGTCCTGGAGCATGTCGAAGGCGAAGTAGGAGATGCCCTGGTGCTTGGGCACGTCGGGGTCGGTGCGGGCCAGCAGCATGCCGAGGTCGGCGTACTGGCCGCCAGAGGTCCACACTTTCTGTCCGTTGACGATCCACTCGTCCCCGTCCCTGACCGCCCGCGTCTGCAGTCCGGCCAGGTCCGAGCCCGCCTGGGGCTCGCTGAACAGCTGGCACCACGCCTTCTGGCCGGTGACGATGTCGCGCACGTAGAGGTCGATCTGCTCCTGGGTGCCGTGGGTGGCGATGGTCGGCGCCGCCAGCAGGAGCCCCAGGCCGGCCGGGGCGCCCATGGCCCCGGAATTGGCGATCTCCTGCTGGACCAGGACCGCGTCGGCCCGGGCCATGCCCTTGCCGTAGGCGTTGGTGGGCAGGCCGGGCGCGGCCCAGCCGGAGAGGCCGAGGCGCTCCCACCACTCGGCGACCGTCAGGTCGGTGTCCCAGTTGCCCTTCAGCCAGGACCGGAGCTCGCTCAGCAGCTCGTCGGTGCCCGTCGTCTCGATTGCGGTGTCCGTCACGCCTCCGAAGTTACCGGGCGCGCCCCGAGCCGGGCGACTCGGGGCTCCACCCGAAGTCGCGCTCGACGTGGGAGAGCGCCTTGTAGGCATCGAGGACCCCAACGGCGTCGAGGGCGTCGGATCTGATCGTCGTGCGCAGCACGTAGATCGCGTCGAGGGCGGCCTCGGCCGCGATGGCCTCTTCTCGTCGGCTGATCGACAGCGTGTTCTCGCCGATGGCGACCTCGAAGTGCTTGGCCATCTTGTACTTGTTGAGCACCTTGCCGACCTTGAGCCCGATCTGGTCCGCGCTACGAGGCGGCCCTCTTCGACCGCAGAGGTGATCGGGGCGAGGGCCTCTTCGGTCGCGGCCAACAGCTCGGAGCGCTTGCGGGCGCGTTCTTCGGCCAACAAGGGGTTGCGACAAGCGATGAGTCGTTCCTCGGGGTAATCGGGATGGGAGAGCTAGGCCAGGTCGGCCTGGTCGAAGAGGCCGAGCTGGAGGGGCGCGTCGTCTTTGACCAAGGCGGCGATCTGGGGCGCCGCAGGCAGGTGAGCCAGCGCAGGTCGCCCACTTCGCGTAATGCAGTGATTCGCGCCGAGGTGATCATGCCCCGGTCACCGACCATGGTGAGGCGCTCGAGCGCAAAGCGCGTCCGGATGGTCTCGACAATCGAGATGAAGGCCGTCGGGTCCGCGGTGTTGCCGCTGAAGACTTCGACGGCGACCGGCCGACCGTCCTTGTCGGTGAGCAGCCCGTACTCGATCTGGGCCATGCCGCGCCGCTTGTCACGCGAGTAGCACCGGGCGGCCAGCTCGTTGTGGGTCTACTCCACCCATGACGAGCTCAGGTCGAAATAGGCGAGGCGAGATGGGTTGGATGCCCCGAGATGGCGTGAGGCCAGTCTGTTCTCGATCGCTCCTTGACGTTCGCCCAACCAGTCCATGGCCGCGTAGACCTCGTCGGTCGAGACGCCGCCCAGGCCCAGGTCGCGTTCGAAGGTGGTGTCGCCCCACCACTTGGTCGTGGCCAGCTTGGGACGTGGGTGCACGACACGGGCGAGGATCAGTGAGTACAGTTTGGGGGTGTGCCACGCCACGGTTGGAGGAAGCCGGTCTCGGACCGGCGGTTCTCGGACCTGGTGTCGGTCGGGGTGTTGACAAGGACGTTCAAGCCGACGTTGGTCGACGAGGTCGTCGCCGATTGCGGGCGGACAGAGCAACGAAGCCGGTCCTGCCTGCTCGGTCAATGACCTACTTCTCCATCGGGATGGCTCTTCACGAGGAGGGCTCCTATGAAGATGTGCTGGGGCTGCTGAGCGACGGCTTGTCGTGGACGTTGGGCGAAGAACCGATCGTCTTGCCGTCCAAGTCGGCCATCTTCCAGGCTCGCTCACGCCTGGGTTCGGAGCCCCTCGAGGTGCTGTTCTCCAGAGTGGCGGTCGCGTTGGCGACAAAGCAGACACCTGGTGCGTTCTTGGGCGGCCGACGGGTGGTGGCCATCGATGGGACATGTCTCGACATCGCCGATACCCCTGACAACGACGCCCACTTCGGACGTCCAGGTGTCAACAAGGGCGAGCAGGCGGCGTTCCCCCAAGCTCGGGTGGTGGCGCTGGCCGAGTGCGCGACCACGCCATCTTCGACGGCTGCGTGGGGAAGAACACGACACCGGAGAACACACTCGCTCGTGAGCTGATCGAGCGCTTGGAGCGCGGGATGCTGGTGCTGGCCGATAGGGGGTTCTGCGGGTTTCCCTGTGGTCACGGGCGTGGCCAGCGGTGCTGACCTGCTGTGGCGGGCCAACAGCACCATGAAGCCTCGTTTCGTCGAGGCGCTCGACGACGGCTCTTGGTTGGCCGAGCTACGCCGCTCGGGCAATGCCGGCCGACGGGCCGAGCCGCTGTCCATCCGGGTCATCGACTACCGGATCGACGACGGGCGGGTCAACGACGAGCACTACCGGCTCTTCACGACCATCCTCGATCCGAACGACGTCTCGGCCCTCGATCTCGCTGCTGCGTACGCGCAGCGCTGGGAGATCGAGAGTGCCTTCGACAGCTGAAGACCCACAATTGTTTATGGCTATCGGAGCTGGAAATCGAGGAGGGAGGACGGCGTGAGAGAGCAAGAGCGTACTGAGAAACACTGCTGGGTCTGTGTGTTTGCACAGTGGTGGTCATGGGGCGAGAACTGGTAGAGGGACAGAGACGGAAGGCAGGGACCGCCTCGAGGTCTGGGTGCGCACCAAGGTGGAGCGACAGGGGCAGTTGTGGCAGGTGCGGGGTAGTGTAGACCGTGGTACGACAACGGCGGCGGTGAGCGACGTTGGCGTCACGTCGACGTGTGCTTCGACACCTGCGAACTGGTGGAAGCAGCACACAGGGTGAGGAGCAAAGAGCACGGAGTGACAGAAGGCGGAGGTTCACTGGGCAAGCCACGACAGCTGGTTCACGAGGGCCTTAGAGGACTGGTGGTCTTAGACGACATCGTCTCGTCCAAGCTGGCCGCGCGGCGTTACGGCGTCTCGAGGCGAGCCGTCGACCACATGTGCGTGCGCGTGGCCACAGAGGCGCTCGGGCGCATTGACCTTTTGGAGGGCCTCGTCGCAGATCGCCATCGACGAGGTGAAGTACAAGAAGGGCCAGCGGTACTTGACGGTCGTGTGCGACCACATGAGCGGCAGGGTGATCTGGGCCGCCAAGGGCAGGACCAAGGCGACAGTCGGGGCGTTCTTCGAAGACTTGGGAGACGAACGGGCAGCACGAACTCGAATTTGTGACCTGCGACGGAGCCGAGTGGATCCGCGCCGTGGTGGCGCAGCGGGCCGAGGGCGCGACTGATCTGCCTCGACACCTTCCATCTCATCGGCTGGGCCACCAAGGCTCTCGACGACGTCCGGCGCGAGCGGAGTGGAACACGCTGCGGCGCAACGGCGGAGCCGCCGCCGCCAAGGAGTTCAAGGGGTTGCGCTGGATGCTACATGCGCAACTGGGAGAACCTCTACTCCCAAACAGAAGGGGACGATCCGCGACCTCGAGCGGGCCAACAAGCGCAGCTTCCGGGGGTGGCAGCTGAAGGAAGAATTGAGCGATTAATTGTCAGCGTCACGGCGATGCGAGACGAACGGCTGGACAAGGCGTTCGACGCCTGGGTGGCGGCCCAGACGGCGGCGCTCGATGTGGTGCGCCAAGCGACCGAGGTGCCCGAGAGCGAGGTGGACCTGGCCGAGGGCTACCGGTGGGTGACCCGGCTCACCCGCCTGGCCCTGAACTGGATCGTGGAGCGCTCGGACCCGCTACACCCCCAGCTCTTCGTCCTCCAGGACGAGTACCTCAAGCTCCTGGTCGACAACCCGGACACGCACTATCTCTTCTGCGTCCTCGACGACGCCCACTCCTACCGGCTGGTCGGCTACCGGGGGGAATGCGCCTACCTGGGCATGACCTTCGGCACACCCTTCGGGCAGGGCCAGGTGGGGGGCCGCACGGGCACGCAGACCCAGACCCACATCGACGACTTCGAGCTCGGCCCCAACGGCGAGGTCGACATCCTCATTGCACCCGCCTCGGCCATGCCCGACCCCCGGCCGCGGAACTCGGTCGTGCTCGAGCTGGGCACGGCCCAGTTGGCCATCCGCGAGACGCACTGGGACAAACGGCCCGAGAAGTTCTCCCGCCTGCGCGTGGAGCTGGTCCCGGCGCCCGGCGAGGTGGTGCCGCCGCCCCTGCTGTCGACGGAGGAGCTGGCGCCCAAGCTGGAGTTCGCCGCCATGTTCCTGACCTTCGTCGGCGGCACGGCCCTGCAGATGTGGCGCGACGCCGGGCACAACCTGAACACCTTCGGCGGCCAGGCGGGCTCCGCCCACGTGGCCGCGCAGGAGGATGAGGTGCGCTCGCACTCCAACGCGGAGATGACGTACCACGGCGGCCGCTTCAAGCTCGATGCGGACGAGGCCCTCGTGGTCACGGTGCACGAGCCGGACAAGCCGTTCCTCTACTGGGGGCTCACGCTCACGTCGCCGTGGATGGAGAGCTTCGACTACCGCTACACGACGACGAACCTCAACAACAAGAACGCGACGCAGTCGAGCGACGGCTCGTGGCGCCTCGTCATTGCGCCGACCGACCCCGGACCGGGCGTCGAGAACTGGCTCGACACCGGCGGTCGGCTCGAGGGCTACATGCTCGTGCGCTGGGTGCTGGCCGACGGGCCGCCCCACCCGAGCGCCGAGGTGGTGCCGATCTCGGCGTTGGGCGGATAGGCGGGCGTCTCGAACCTCCGAGAACGGGCAGCCTCGTCCACTGGCTCCTGAGGCGCAGCGTGAGGCCAGGCCGGCGCTATGGCCTCGTCCAGCCTGTCTGCTCAGTTGGACCAAATATGGCTCCATAGTCGGGCAATTCGGTTGATGAGCAATTGGGGGCAATTGGATGGGCAAGTCGGCTTCTCCTCGAGATGGAGAAGCACCGAGAAGGCGCCGTAGTCCAGCTCCACGTCCAAACGCCCATATCGACCGAGGAGGCGAAGGCTGAAGGCATCCTCATGGAGCACGTCCGCGTGCAGCAGCGACAGGTGCCGTTGCCGGGCCACATCGACGAGGCCTCCGAGCAGAGCGCTCCCCACGCCTTGTCGTTGCCAACGGTCCTCCACGAGTACTGCCACCTCGTGCCCCTGGGGTCCTCCCGCCAGCGAGGCGAAGCCGACGCAGCATCCCTCCGACCAGGCGACGATCGTCGTCTGATCGCTTGTCAGCAGGCTGGCGAGATAGGTGGGGACGTCGATGAAACCGTGAAAGCGGTGGTAGATCGTCTCCCGGGAGCACCTGGCGGCCATGGCGCCAACCGCCACCAAATCCTCCGACACCAGGGTGTGGAGGCGAACGTCAACCAACCTCTGGCTTCTCGTCATTACATCTGTCATAATCACGAGTATGAGTTATGACGGTCGTAATAGTCAACCGCCCGGCCGAACTGGTGCAGGGACGGGCACGCCGCGGCCGCGGCCCGGACCGCGAGAGCGCATGGTGCGCAGTGCCGCCCAGCTCATCCGGCGCCAGGGGGTCTCGGGCACGGGAATGCGTGAGATCGTCGCGGACGCGGATGCACCCTGGGGTTCGCTCCGGCACTACTTCCCCGAGGGCAAGGACCAACTCGTCACCGAGGCGTTGCTCTACATGGGAGGAGTGGCCGGTCGCCTGACCGAACGCGCCCTCCGCTCCGATGACGTGTCCACTCCGGGCCAGCTCTTCGCGCGCATCGTGAAGGCCTGGCGCGACGAGTTCCTTTCTCTCGGTTATGCGGCTGGGTGTCCGCTGGTCGCGGCGGCGGCCGACGTCTCGGCAAACCATGACGACCTCCGTGGGGTCATCGCCCAGGCATTCGAGCTCTGGCAGGAACCGCTGGCTGCAGCACTCGAGAACAGAGGCGTACCTGCCGAGCGCTCCACCCACCTCGCCGTGCTCGCGATCAGCGCGTTGGAAGGTGCCATCGTCCTCGCGAGGATTCGCCAGGACGTAGAACCGCTCGATGTGATCGTTGATGAACTCGCGCCGCTTCTCGATGCCGCGACCGGTCTCCGCGAGGACCACCTCGGTGGGTGAACGACCAGCGGGGGTACCGCAGGTCGCCCGGGTCGACACATTGCGTCGTCATGTCATGCAATTTGAAAAGAGAAGAAAGGAAGATCAAAATGAAATCAAGCAAACCCGGAACCGCAGTCGTCCTCGTCCACGGCGCGTGGGCGGATGGCTCGAGCTGGAGCGCCGTCATCGAGCAACTGCAGGCCGAGGGCTACAAGGTCACGGCCCCCCAGTTTCCATTGACCTCGCTGGCGGACGACGTCGCCCGGCTGCGCGAAGTGCTTGCCCTCCAGGATGGCCCCACGGTGGTCGTCGGGCACTCGTACGGTGGCCAGATCATGACGGCGCTCGGCGCGGACGCACCGAACGTCGTCGCCCTGGTCTACATCGCCGCCTTCGGGCTCGATGAAGGAGAGTCGCTGGGTGCGCTCCTGGCGCAGGGTCCCGTGACGCCGGCGCTGGTCCACCAGTCCGTCGACGAGAGGGGCTTCGTCTGGCTTTCAGAGGACGACTTTGTAAACCATTTCGCGGCTGACGTTGACCCGGTCAAGGCGAGAGTCCTTTACGCCGTTCAGCAGCCGTTGGCCGTCACCGCATTCGATGACGTCATGGGTGTCCCGGCTTGGAAGTCTCTGCCCTCGTGGTACCTGGTCGCCACCGACGATGAGGCCATCCCGCCCGACGCTGAGCGGCTCTTCGCCCAGCGGATGGGTGCAACCATCATGGAAGTCCCGTCGAGCCACCTCGCGATGGTTTCGCACCCAGGGGAGGTCGCAAAACTGACCGAGGCGGCTGCCGCTGAAGAAGTTCCTCTTTAGGCGCGATCCACGAGGCCTCGTCGACGGCGGGTTCGTACGAGGAGTCAGCTCGCGTGAGTGCAGGTGCTGGAGCACAGCACGGTTCCGATCCGAATACGACCTGCTTGGTGAACCAGCCCTGCGGGAGCCGAACATCACGTTGAGAGGACACCCTTAAGCGCTCGGGTCTACTCGGCCCGCAGTACCAGGGCCGTCGGGGTGCGCGCCGCCATCCGGCTCGGAATCACCGCCGCCAGATTCGCCAGCACAATTGTTCCGAAGGCGACCCCGAGGACCTCGACGACGGACACCGAGGGGTACGGGACGGCATCGATGGCATTGGCAAAGAGGATCCACAGCCACCGCCCGGCGATGATCCCGACGGGTACGCCGACGACGATCCCGATGACCGCCACCACCGATGCCTGCCAGGCGACGGCGGCGGCAAGCTGACGGTGAGTGAAGCCGAAGGTCTTGAGCAGTTCGGTTCCCTCCCGCCCAGTGACCATCCCGACCTGATGGCTGTGCCCAAGAGCCGCTACAAGAAAGTGGACGCCAAACGGTTCCCTGGGCTCAGCGCATTCGAGACCACCAAGGTCGTCTTCGGGCGAGAGCGGCGCATCGTGGTCACCCACTCACAGAGTTTCCACGACGAGCAGGCGGCCGGTTTCGAACAGACCTTGGCCAAGGCGCGCCGCCAGTTGGGCGAGCTGGGCGCACGTCTGGCCCGGGGCAAGGGACGCAAGTCGCGTGAGAAAGTCGAAGCTGAGATCGCGGGGATCCTGCGGCCCCGGTGGTTGAGCCGGGTCATCTCGGTCAACCTGACCGCCACCACGCCCTCCGAACTGCGCATGACCTGGCGGACCAAGACCGCGGCCAAGGCCCAACTGGCCGACGACGTGTTCGGCAAGCGGATCATCTTCACCGACCGTGACACCTGGAGCATCGCCGACGTGGTGGCCGCCTATCGCTCCCAATCCGAAATCGGCTAGGTCCCGCCGACGCCGCCGGACCGACGCGGCGAGGGTGAGGCCGAGGGCCACGAGCGCACCGGCGGCGAGACCAGCGGCGAGAACCGCGGGGGTGGCGCCCGTCGATTGGTAATTGACGATCTCGGCTGGGCGTTGGACCGACAGCACCTCGTAGGTGTCGCCCTGACCGTTGGGGTCGGCGGCCATCACTTTGTCCGCGGCGTCGACGATGTGTTGCAGCGACGCCCGGCCCGCGGCGAGTGGCACGCCGCTCTTGAGCCGCACGACGACCATTGCCGGGCCGTTCAAGTTGGGGTCAGGCTGCGTGAGGGCCTGTTTGAAGGCCGCCGGCTCGAGACCCGTCGGGAGAAGTGCCCCGGTCCCCATCGAAGGATGAAGATGACCGCTGACGCCGATCGCCGGCATGGTGGCCGTACCGGCGATGACCATGGGTGACGGTGCGACGTACACGGGCGCGTCCTGCGGGGCGCCGTAGCTGACCATGACGGTGTCGCCGAGCTTCTTGTGGAGAGCGGCGAGGGTGGCCGAGCCGAGCACGATCTGGTTGTTCCCGTCGACCGCATGGCCGGCCAGGATCGGCGGGCTGAGTTCGGCGTGTGCCTGGGTCAGCAGCACGGGAACAGTGAGGCCGTCAACCTGCACGTTGCCGAACGTGTACCCGGTCCAGGCGGCTACCTCCGGGTCGCGACTGAGGAGGTGGCCGACGACCGGCGGGACGTCGCCCGTTGCTGGGGAGTTGATCGCGTAGGTCCAGTTCCAGCCGTAGAGGGCGGGGTGGGAGTCGAGGGCGGCGAGACTGCTTCCAAACGTGAGGGTGGCCACCACGACCGCCACCGCCAGCACGGCACCCGTGAGCGCCGAGCGGACGGGCACAGCGGTGCGACCGCGGCCACGCTCGAGCGAGAAGCGCAGGCCGGCAAGTGCGGTTTCGGGGACTCCGGACTGGGCGGCCACGTCGACCACCCTTGACGGCCGCACCGACTCGCGCCGCTCGTAGTCGCGTCGCGTGCTCCCGCGATAGGCGAGGAAGATCGTCAGGCCGCCGAGACCAAGACTGAGCACCGCGAGGCCGGACAGGAGCACCGTCCAGTCGAAGGCGATCCCCGGTGACGGGTCGACCTGACTGGCCGGACCGACCGGCATCAGTGGTGAGGACGCCACGGCGACTCCCACCGCGAGCACGGCACCGAGGACCACGGCGCAGAGTGGCCCGAGCATGGCGTCGGCCGCCACCGTCGGCGTATCGGCACCCAGGGACCGCAGGACATCGAGGTCCTCGCGGTTGGCCCACAGCCGGCGGCTGACCGCCTGAGCGCCGATCAGCAGGGCGGCCAGGCCCGCGATGAAACCGAACACGGCGAGGGCGATCGCCTCGGGTTTGGTCGCCCGCTCCACCTCGCCCTCGACCACGGACGTGAGGTGGAAGCTGTAGGTGGAACCGGGAGGAAGAGCGTTGACGATCTCCCGTTCGACGCTCGGCACGGCGAGGTTGCCCGTATCGAGGGTTAGCCCGTAGGTGGGATAGGTCGCGCTCGCGCTCAGGCGCCTCGTGAGGGCCGGGGTCATCAGCACGTTGGTCGGGAAGCGATCGACATCGTCGTCCACGACCTGGCTCGAGAACACGACGATGCCGACGAGCTTGGCGGAGAACCGCAGATCGGGCGCCGCGGTCAGCGGGTTGAACACAGCCGTGTTGGCCTGCTGGACGGAGTACGCACCGAATTGGACGGTCTCGCCGAGATGCCAGCCGGACAGCCGAGCAGCCTCCGCCGTCGCCACCATTTCGTCCGTACTCGCCGGATTGGCCATCCGTCCCTGGGCGACAGTCACCCGATCCTGGCTGAAGTACATGCCACCGACACTGCCTATCTCTTGCACGTCGTCGTTGTTGAAGGCGGAGGGGAGAGCCCTTCCGTTCGCTCCGAGGGGAATCACCAGGAGGGAGGGAGCATCGGCAACATGCTGCATGTGCGGGAGGCGTGCGAGTTTCCGGACGAGCGTGGTGGTTACGAATTCGTTCGTGACGGTCGATGTTTGAAGCTGGAGGTCGGAGGCCTTCGTCGCCGTCAGATAGGCAGGGAAGGTCGACTGGGTGCGCCGCGCACCGGCGATCGAACCCATGGCCACACCGCCCACCAACCCGACAAGGAGCACGATCGACACGTAGCCCGCCCAGCGCTGACGGAAGGTGGCGCGAAAGTGATAGAGGGCGACGGTCAGCGAGACTCCTCTCGTCCGCCCTTAGCCATCCGCACCGGAGCCATCGACAGGGGGGCCCATACGACTTCAGCGCCTCCGCGGCCGTTCCGGTGGTGACATCACCGCACCAGTGTCCTGCAACCCCGGTCGGCGTCCAAGGGGGTTAGCCTGACCCCCAGCTTCGTGTCAGCACCACGGGGCCGGTTTTGGAGCTCCAGGCGTCCCTTGGAGCTCCCAGGCGTCGCCGGCTCCGGCGATGACCGGCGGCGGCTACACCTCGGACGGCACCCCGAAGCGCTCCTGGTAGGGCGCCACCAGCGCCCGGTGGGTCGCCAGGTCGAGCCCGGTGTCGGCGAAGGAGTAGTCGTGTCCCGAACTGCGGTTGTCGTGGCGCGCGTCGAGGTAGGCGGTGAGGCGGGCACGGTAGTCGTCGGTGAGCGGCAGGTCCCAGCCGGCGTAGAGCCGCTCAACGGTGCCGACCGGGTCGGCCACCAGGTCCTTGTAGACGACGTCGGCGATGTGGTCCTCGGGGATGTCGCCGGCGTCGCGCTCCGCGGTCACGTGGTCCATCTGCATCTCGAGGCCCATGGCCATGAACTCCACGAGCACCGCGTGGTCGACCCGGTCCGAGTGCATCCAGTGCAGCGTGGCCATGAGGTCGGCCAGTGACCCGATGACGCGCAGCGGGTCGCGGTGGGTGATGACCACGCGCGCGTCGGGATAGGTCGCGAAGACAAGTGGCAAGGCAGACAGATGAGAGGGCGCCTTGACGACCCACCGTGACGTCGGCCGCTCGGCTACCCACTGCAGCGTCTGCAGCTGGCGCTTGTGCCAGTCGTAGATCGGGGCCTGGTCCTGGCCGCTCCTCCACACGGTGTAGTCGGCCACGTTGCACAGCCCGGTGTACATGTCGCTCGAGAACTGGTGGGCGAACGAGAAGATGCACTCCGTGGGGAGGCGGCCACCGTTCTCGTGCATGGCAGTGAAGGCGGGGACGATCTCGTCCATCAACTTGATCTCGTCGTCGCAGAGATCGCCCGATGCGTCCTCGTAGGGGATCGAGTGCAGCAGCTCCCACAGCAGCGGCGGGCGGCTGTCGGGGTCGCAGGAGAGCAGTTCGTGCAGCAGCGTGGTGCCGGAGCGGCCGAGGCCGGTGACCACGATGGGCGCCGGCACCGGCTCGCGCAGGACGGCGGGCTCGCGCTGCCACAGATCGACCATGCGCAGACGGTTCTGCAGAATCAGCTGGATTTCGCCTCGGATCCGCAGGCGCCCGGGCAGGTGGAGCTCCGCCTCGCCGTCCAGCGACGCCAGGAGGCGCGCGAAAGGCTCCTCCCACCAGGTGTCGCCGAACTGGGTGAGCCCGGCGGTGGCACAGGCGGCGGCGCGCACGTCGTCGGGCTGCAGCGAGATGAGCGAGCGGCCGTCGTCGCCGAGGCCGCGCCCGAGGGCGATCATCTTCTCCGACCACGGGCTGCGCGGCGGAGGTTCCCAGGACACGCGAGCACGGTACCCGCAACTGGGGGAGAATGGCCGGGTGAGCGCCACGGTCAGCGACCTGAGCGTCGACGAGATCCTGGACTACGTCGCCGCCGGGGCCGACCACCCGTTGAGCCCGTCACTGGCGGTCACGCTGCTCGACCACGCGCTGCAGACGGCGGCCCTGTTGGCCCAGCGGCATCCGGACGACACCGAGCTGGCCGTGGCGGGGCTGGTGCACGACATCGGCCACCTGCTGCCGGGCGGGCGCGACGAGACGCATGCGGCGGACGCCGCGGCCGCCGTGCGGGCCGCGCTGGGGGAGCGGGTGGCCGGCATCGTGGGGCTGCACGTGGAGGCCAAGCGGTATCTCGTGGCGACCGGCGGCTACGGCGCCGTGCTGAGCGGCGACAGCGTGGTCTCCTTGGACCGCCAGGGCGGCGCCCTGGCGGTCGGCGAGGTGGCGGCCTTCGAGGCGCTCCCCCTGGCGGCCGACGCGGTGCTGCTGCGGCGGGCCGACGACCAGGGCAAGGCCGACGGGCTCGAGGTCCCCGGCGTCGGCCATTGGGCCCCTGTGCTGCGGAAACTGGCTGCTGAGGGCGCCGCCGGGGCTAACTGACGCGTCGGTAACCCGCTTTTGGGTACTGTCATGACGCGGCCGGGCGACAGGTCCGGGGTCGGCAACCTTGCGGGGGGTGTGCAGACAGATGGGAAGAAGGAGCGGCGGGACGTTCCGTGGTGCGGGCCAGGGCCGGGCCGCGGGCTGCCTCCGGGCACACCCCCCAGCTTGGTGCCGCCGGCAGACGATGGAGATCGGGACGTGTACCCGTAGGGAAAGCCCCAAACGATCGTTCTGCTCCTGGTACCGAAGGGGAGGGCCTTCCACGTGAGCGATACGCGGCGATCGTTGCGAGCACGTTTTCGAGAGCGGCGGTACACGCCGACTGCCGCGCGCATCGGCCTCGGCTGCGCGCTGATCGGCGCCGTCTGCCTGGTCGAATTGGGCTCGACCTCGGGCGCGGACACGTCGTTCGTCCCCGGGAACGCGCTGGCCCAGTCCCAGGCAATTTCGCTGGCGCCCACGACGGGTGGCCTGAGCTACGCCATCACCCTCGCCACGTCGATTTCGAACTACCAGGACTCGGAGGCGCAGTCCCTGTCGGAGACGGTCGACCTCGGTGCCATCGGCACCTCGCTCGAGGCGGAGGGCTGTTCGGGTGGGGCGCCCACGGTCAACCAGAGCCAGACGCCACAGCCGGTGCAGGTGGAGTCGACCAACGGCAACCAGAGCGGGAGCCAAAACATCACCAACAACTCCTCGGCCAGCGGCCTCGGCGCCGGAGCCGAGCTGGCCTCGGTGACGACCCAGCCTTCGTCCGACGCGCTGACGACGATGGAGAACGTGGCCGTCCCGGGCGGACTCTTCACGATCAAAGGGCTGACGAGCCAGACGCACGCCTCCATCGACAACGGCGCCACGCGCACGGCCACCGCCACGGCCGACATCGGGTCGCTCTCGCTGGGCGACGGCCTTGTCGTCCTGGGCGGCCTGCACTGGTCGGCGGAGAACCAGACCGGCGCGGCGTCGACCTCGACGGGCACCTTCAGCATCAGCGCCCTCACCATCGGCGGCGTGGCCGTGCCCACCTCGACCCTGGACAGCGAGTCCCCGGCGACCGTGTTCAGCGTCATCAACACGGCGCTGGCGCCCGTCGGCATCAACGTGCAGTGGCCGTCCACCGCGACCCTGCCGGACGGGACCATCGAGATCTCGCCGATGCAGATCGGCATCGACAACGACGCGTTGGGCCAGGAGGTCGTCGGAGAAAACGAGGGCAGCGTCCAGGCCGAGCGCACCGCCGTGGTGAACGCGCTGCTCAACGCCAACTGCAACTTCGCCACCGCCGTCCTCGTCGGCGACATCGCCACCGGGCCCCTGGCCGGCGGCGGCAACATGAACGTCCTGCTGGGCGGCGCCAGCGCGGTGACCAACGACGACGCCGAGGTGGACCCCTTCGGTCCCGCCGGTGCGCCGCCGGCGCCCGCGGTCTCGACCACCCTCACCGGCAACAGCGGCAACACCGGGAGCGGGACCGGGGGCGTCGTCGGGAACTCGGGCGCGGCGCTGCCCTCGACGCCGGTGCCCTCGCTCTCGACGCCGACGACAGGCAACAGCGGCGCCGCCGCACCGGCGGCGGCGTCGAGTCCCAGCGGCGCCAAGGAGTCGCTCGGCCCGATCCAAAAGACGGATGACTGCTACAGCCTCGGCCCGGCCGGGGGCGGGTGCTACCAGGGCAACGTCGCGGTCCCGATCGGCTTGGGCGTGATCGCCATGCTGTCGGGGCTCTTCACCTGGGACTACATGAGACAGAAACGACGCGGTCAATTCCGCGGGGGAGCGGAGGTATCGCAGTGAGCGAGCAGGTGCAAGGTGGAACGAGCAAGCTGCGGCTGTCGGCCGCGCGCTCGAACGGCCGTCTGCTGAAGGGCTACGGGCCGCTCGCCGCGCTCCTGGTGGCCTTCGTGCTGATGGCCATGTTGGTGCCGACCAAGGCCCCGCAGCAGGAGGTCGTGCACGAGTCGCAGGCGGGAGCCGCCACGACCGGCAACACCGGGGCGGCGGCGGGAACGACGACCGCGACCACGGCTCCGGGCGGTTCGGCGTCCGGCGGGGCGGCCGGCACCGCCGGCGGCTCAGCGGCGGCCGCCGGTGCCGCCGCGGCGGGCGGGCACACGGCCACGGCAGCGGCGGCGGCGACCGGCAAGAGCGGGTCGTGCCCGGGCCAGCCCGAGCAGGTGACGGGCGACCCCTACTCCCCGCCGTGCATCTCGTTCTCGGGCAGCAACGGTGGGGCCACGTCGCCGGGCGTGACCGCCAACTCCATCAACGTGACGTACCGGATCACGGCGGACTCCGAGAGCTTCCAGCAGACGCTGGCCTCGCTCGGCGGCGCCGACATCACCGACACGACGGCCGACATCGAGCGGACCATCAGCGCGCTGGCCACCTACTTCGACACGCACTTCCAGTTCTACGGGCGCAAGCTCAACATCGAGTACTTCAACGGCCAGGGTTCCATCACCAACGAGCTCCTGGGCAGCGGCCAGCAGCAGGCCGACGCGGACGCCGTCACGGCGGCCCAGCAATTGCACGCCTTCGCCGAGCTGGACGGCGTCACCGAGCCCTACGACGTGGCGCTGGCCGGCCAGAAGGTGATCTCGATCGGGGCGCCCTACCTGTCGGCCTCGTTCATGGGCCAGTACGCGCCGTACATGTGGAGCCTGGACACGGAATCCAACGACGTCGTCACGGCCACCCAGGACCTGTACCTGAAGTCCATGGCCGGCCACCCCGCGGCCTACGCGGGGGGCAGCCTGCAGAACCAGCCGCGCAAGGTGGCGATCATCGCCCCGAGCGACCCGTGGTACCAGACGGCGGCGGCGGCGGCCGTGCAGCAGGCGGCGGCGGCGGGCTACCCCGTGGCGGACAACATCCAGTACCAGCTGAACCTGTCCACGCTCTCGAGCCAGGCGGCCACGGTGATCAGCCAGCTGCAGAACGACGGCATCACCACGGTGATCTGCGGCTGTGACCCGGTGTTCCCGGTCTACCTGACCTCCCGGGCCGCCGAGCAGGGCTACACGCCGGAGTGGGTGGTGGCCGGCGTCGCCCTGACCGACCAGGACATCGTGGGCCAGCTCTTCGACCAGCAGGAGTGGAACCACGCCTTCGGCGTCACCTTCCAGGGCCCGACGATGCCCAAGCAGGACACCTTCGGCTACGCGGCCTACGAGTCGGTCAGCCCGAGCACCCAGCCGGCCAACGCCGTCGACCTGATCTACGCCCAGATGTACGAAATGGCGATCGGGATCCAGATGGCGGGTCCGGATCTCACGCCGCAGACCTTCGAGAACGGGATGCGGGCCTATCCGGGCAGCCAGGCCGGCGCCAGCAATGCCTTCTACGGCACCTGGGACTTCCCGACCGGCCACTACACACCACAGACGGACTGGGCCTTCATCTACTGGAACCCGACCAAGATTTCGGCCTACGACGACAAGACGGGGGCCTACGTGGTCTCGAGCACCCGCAACAAGATCGGCCAGTACGCCGGTGGACCGCTGCCCCTGCCCTCGGACTTCCCCATTGCGCCTCCGAGCAGTTAGATGAGCGACGTCACCGAACGCAGCCTGGCTCGGATCACCAACACCTGGGCCAACACCCCGGCGCGGCTGCGCGCCGTCGTCCTCACCGCGGGCACGGCGCTGATCTTCCTCTTCGTCGTGCCGGCCATTTGGCCACACAGCGCGCCGCGGGGGCAGATCCTGCTGGGCGCGGAGCTGGGCGCCATCAACGGCCTGCTCGCCCTGGGCCTCGTGCTGACCTACCGGGCCTCGCGGGTCATCAACTTCTCCTACGGCGCCATGGGCGCCCTGGCCGCCACCATTGCCGTCGAGCTGAACCTGGCCCATCACGTCAACTGGTTCATCTGCATCTTCGTCGCCCTGCTGGTCGGCGCCGCCCTGGGCCTCTTCGTCGACTTCATCATCCGTTGGCGCTTCTTCACCGCGCCCCGCCTCATCGTCATGGTGGTGACGATCGGCCTGGCCCAGCTCTTCGGCGGGATCCAGATTCTGGTGCCGGGCTGGCTCAAGGGACCGTCCATCATCGGCGGGGTCACCACGCCGCTCAGCTCGGCCCACGTGCTGGTCTTCCCCGTGCTGTTCAACGGCAACGACCTGCTCATCGCCATCGCCGTTCCCGTCGTCCTCATCGCACTGGGTTGGTTCCTGCTGCGCACCGACGCCGGCATCGCCGTGCGCTCGGTGGCCGACAACTCGGACCGGGCGCGCCTGCTCGGGATCCCGGTGCGCCGGCTCTCCACGCTGGTGTGGGTGATCGCCGGCCTCATCGCCGCGCTGACGACCATGTTGAGTGCCCCGTCGCAGGGCATCACCGTGG
The DNA here is from genome assembly GCA_963807775.1 of uncultured Acidimicrobiaceae bacterium. Classification (GTDB taxonomy): domain Bacteria; phylum Actinomycetota; class Acidimicrobiia; order Acidimicrobiales; family RAAP-2; genus Bog-473. The sequence goes on from CAWECY010000005.1 coordinate 217,186, forward strand.
CGGCGGGCGCCGGCCCGGCCATCATTTTGCCCGCGCTGGCCGCCGCCATCATCGCCAGCATGGAGAACCTCCCGCTGGCCTTCGGTGCCGGCGTGGCGCTCGGTGTCACGAGCGGGCTCTTCGAGTTCAACATGCCCCAGTACGGCAGCTCGGTGGGTGACGTGGTGAACCTGGTCGCCATTCTGGTCGGGCTGCTCTTCCTCCAGCGCAAGCGCAGCCGGGCCGACGACGCCGAGGAGACGTTCTCGGCCACCGGGATCCTCAAGCCCATCCCCAAGGTGCTGCGCTCGCTCCCCGAGGTGCGCGCGGGCCGCATCGGCATCATGGCGCTCATCGGCGTGGTCGTCGTCATCATTCCGCTGGTCGCCGGCCCCGGCACCACGCTCGAGTACACCGCGGCGCTGATCTACGGGATCATCGCCCTGTCGCTGGTGGTGCTGACGGGGTGGTCGGGCAACGTGAGCCTGGGGCAATTCGCCTTCGCCGGGGTGGGTGGCGTGCTGGCGGGCGACCTCATAGAGAAGGCGAACGTCGACCTGTTCTTCTGCCTGGCCGCAGCGGGCGGGGCGGGCGCCGTGCTCGCCGTGATCGTCGGCATCCCGGCCCTGCGCATCCGCGGCGCCTACCTGGCCGCGGTGACCCTGGCCCTCGGGGTGGCCATGGACACCTTCTTCCTCAACCCGACCTACTTCCCCAAGTACATCCCCCAGGCCTTCCTGCGGCCCGTGCTGTGGCAGCGCTTCAACCTGGTCTCCAACAAGGCCTTCTACTTCCTGTGCCTGGGCTTCCTGGTGCTGACCATCGTGTTCATCCAGGGCCTGCGCAAGGCGCGCCCCGGGCGGGTGCTGCTGGCGACCCGCGACAACGAGAAGGCGGCAGCCGCCATGTCGGTGCCCCCGGTGCGCACCAAGCTGACCGGCTTCGTGCTGGCGGGCGTCATCGCGGGCGTGGCCGGTGGGCTGTACGCCGTGCTGCTCGGGGCCGTCGGCTTCGACACCTACGACCCCGCCTACGGCCTGGTGGTGTTCTCCATGGCGGTCATCGGCGGCCTGGGATCGATCAGCGGCACCCTCATGGGCGTGGCCGTGATCGAGGCGCTGAGCTACACCTTCCCCAAGTACCAGCTCGTGCTGACGGGCATCGGGCTGCTGCTGATCCTGCTGTTCCTCCCCGGCGGCCTGGGCGAGGGCGTGCAGAGCCTGCGGGACCGGCTGCTCAAGCTGGTGGCGGTCCGGCGCAACATCCTCGTCCCGAGCCTGCTGGCCGACAAGCGGGTCGAGCTGGTCGACCGCCCACCGGAGGAGACCTCGTTGCTCGAGCACGCGCTGAGCGAGGACGAAGACGGTGACGAGGAGGAGGGCGGCGGCGGGCCCTCCCGGCCTGTTCTCGTCCCGGTGCCCGACCTACGCGACGAGGACACGGCGCCCGTCCCGCTGGTGGCCCCGTCGGCCAACGGCCACAGCAACGGCCACGCCGGTGTGGACGACGACCTTTTCGCCGCCACGCCGGTCGTCCTCTCCTGCGAGAAGGTCGAGGTCTCCTACGGACCGGTGCAGATCCTCTTCGGGGTGGACCTCGAGGTGCACGAAGGCGAGATCGTCGCCCTGCTGGGCACCAACGGCGCCGGCAAGTCGACGCTGCTCAAGGGCGCCAGCGGCCTGGTCAAGGTGGGCGGCGGGTCCGTCCGGCTGGGTGGGTCGGCCATCGGCGGCGAGCCGGCCGAGGCCATCGCCCGCATGGGACTGTCGCTCATGCCGGGGGGCCGCGGCATCTTCCCGACCCTGACGGTCGACGAGAACCTGCGCCTCGGGACCTGGATGATCCGCAAGGACCACCGGGCGGTGAGCGACGCCAAGGCGCGCGTCCACGAGCTGTTCCCGATATTGCGCCAGCGGGGCCACCAGCAGGCGGGCAACCTCTCGGGCGGCGAGCAGCAGATGCTGTCGCTCTCCATGGCGCTGATGGTCACGCCCAAGGTGCTCATGATCGACGAGCTGTCACTCGGCCTGGCGCCGACCGTGGTGTCCCAGCTGCTCCAGGTGGTCAAGATGCTGCACGAGTCGGGCACGACCATCGTCGTGGTCGAGCAGTCGGTGAACGTGGCCCTGGAGCTGGCCGAGCGGGCCGTCTTCCTGGAGAAGGGCGAGGTGCGCTTCAGCGGCCCCACCCTGGACCTGCTGGAGCGCCCCGACATCCTGCGCTCGGTGTTCATCGCCGGCGCCAGCTCGGTCGACGGTCACGTGGTGACGCCCGACGCCGGGGTGTCGGACATTCACGAGCAGTCGGTGGCGGCGTCCGCCCTGATTGTGTCGTCCGAGCCGCACCACCGCGTGCCGCCGTCGGCCGAGGCGCCGGCCATCCTCGAGTGCAATGGCGTGCGCAAGACCTTCGGCGGCATCACCGCTATTGAGGACATCAGCCTGACCCTGCGCGACGGCGAGATCCTCGGGCTGATCGGCCACAACGGGGCGGGCAAGACGACCTTCTTCGACTGCGTGTCGGGCTTCCTGCCCGCCGACGGCGGCCGCATCCGCCTGGGCGGGGTGGACATCGACGCGTGGCCGGCCCACCTGCGCTCGGCCGCCGGTCTGGGGCGGACCTTCCAGGAGGCCCGGCTGTTCCCGTCGCTGACCGTGGCCGAGACCATCGCCGTCGCCCAGGAGCGGCACCTGGCCTCCCGGGACATGGTCGCGGCCGGGCTGCGGCTCCCGGCCTCGACGGACTCCGAGGCGGACGTGGCGAGCAAGGCCGAGGAGCTGATCGAGATGATGGGCCTCGGCGCCTTCCGGGAGAAGCTGGTCGGCGAGCTCTCGACCGGGACCCGGCGCATCGTGGAGCTGGCTTGTGTCCTGGCCCAGCAGCCCGGCGTCCTGCTCCTGGACGAGCCGTCGGGCGGCGTGGCCCAGCGCGAGACGGAGGCCATGGGGCCGCTGCTCATCCGGGTGCAGCAGCACATGGCGTGCTCCATTTTGGTGGTGGAGCACGACATGCCCCTGCTGACCTCCATCTGCGACCGCATGATCGCCCTCGAGCTCGGCGAGGTCATTGCCGAGGGCACGCCGACCGAGGTGCTCGAGCACCCGGCGGTGATCGAGTCCTATCTCGGTACGGACGAGTCCACCATCAACCGCTCGGGGGCCCGGGTCTAAGCCCTCGACCCTCGAGGCAGGCGGCCGGGCACCCGCTTCGGCATTGGCCGCGGCACCGGTCCCGCCGGGCCAAGCTGATGCTCGTGATCGACGTCCCGCCGGTCGTGCGGGCCAAGGCACTGGCTGCCGGCGCGTCGGGCTGGCTCGACGGCCTGGCCGACCTGGTGACCGACCTCGAGCGCGCCTGGGCCGTCCGCGTCGGCCCCGTCTTCGGGGACGCCACCGAGGCCCTGGTGGCCGAGGCGGTGACCGAGGACGGCACGGCCGCCGTGCTCAAGCTCCTCGTGCCGCGCCACGACGAGGCGGCGCGCCGGGAGATCGCCGTGCTGCGCCACTGCGCCGGTGACGGCTGCGCCACGCTGCTCCGCGACGACGTCGAGCGTGGGGCGCTGCTGCTGGAGCGACTCGGGCCGTCGCTGCACGACCTGGCGCGGCCCATCGGACAGCGCCACGAGATCCTGTGCGCCACGGCGCAGCGGGTGTGGCGACCGGCGCCGAACGTGGGCCTGCCCTCGGGCCGGGACAAGGCCGAGTGGCTGGCCGCCTTCATAGAGGCGACGTGGGAGGAGCTGGGTCGCCCGTGCCGGCGCGCCGCGGTGGACGACGCGCTGGCGTGCGCCGAGCGGCGGGCCCGGGCGCACGACCCGGCGCGGGCGGTGCTGGTGCACGGAGACGTGCACGAGTGGAACGCGCTGGCGGCCGGGGACGGCTTCAAGCTGGTGGACCCCGACGGCCTGGTGGCCGAGCCAGAGTACGACCTCGGCATCGTCATGCGCGAGGACCCGGTCGAGCTCCTGGCCGGCGACCCGAGGGCGCGGGCGCTCTGGCTGGCCGAGCGGACGGGGCTCGACGCCACGGCCGTTTGGGAGTGGGGCGTGGTCGAGCGCGTGTCGACGGGGCTGCTCGGGACGAAGGTCGGCCTGCAGCCGGTGGCGGCGCAGATGCTGCGGGCGGCCGAGGTCATCGCGCTCGACGCGTGACCGACTGACGCCGCGATGGTGCAGACGTCCGGCGCGACGGTGCACGCGTGCTCCGAGAGTGGCACCATGCGGAACGATGCGCCACCCGCCTCGCGTCCTGCTCGGGTTGGCCATGCTCGCAGCGTGGCCGCTGCTTGTCGCGACGCCGGGCGGCGCCGCGGGGGCGGTGGAGAGCTCCCAGGGCCAGATCGCGGCCGCCTTCCAGCGGCTGCAGTCGCTCCCGTCGGTGGCCCGGGGGGAGGCGTACCTGCAGGGCTACGACGAGGTCATGCGGTCCGCTCTGCGGCGTGCGGGCATCCAGTTGTTGGCCGGCAACAGCGGGAAGCCCGTCACCGTCCGCTACCGCACCGGGCCCGTCAGCGTGGTCCGACCGGGGCAGGCGATGGTGCCGCTGACCATCAGTGTGCACGTCAAATATCCGCCCCCGTCGTATTCGGATTCCTTCGACGCCGTGGCGTTGCGGGTCGGGGGGCAGTGGAAGGTCTCGTGGACGACGATGTGCCTCCTGGTCGAGTCGGCAGAGCAGCTCTGCCCGCCCACGCCACCCCACCTCGTCGCGGGCGACATCCTGCCCACGGCCGGACGCGCCGGCGCGGCCACCGTCGCGGCCGCGGCCGGTTCGGCCGGCACGCCCGGTCTCGTCGGCCCGGGACCGCTCGCCGTGGCGCCCGATGGCGGCGTGCTGATCGCGGACTCCGACCGCAACCAGATCCTCGAGTGGCACAACGACTCCCTCTCGGTCATCGCGGGCGACGGGCTCAGCGGGTTCTCCGGCGACGGCGGCCCCGCGTTCGACGCCGAGCTCAATGACCCCGGTCCCATCGCCGTCGCCCCGGACGGAACGATCTGCTTCGTGGACCGAGGCAACCACCGCGTCCGTGCCATCGCTCCGGACGGGACGATCACCACGGTGGCGGGGAACGGCGCCCTCGGCCTGGAGGCGACGGACGTGGATGGTTCGCCGGCCACGAGCCTGCCGCTGAACCCGTCGGGTATCGCCATCTCGTCCGCGGGCGACCTCTACGTGGGCTCGAACTCGGCCATCGTCGAGGTGCGTCCCGACGGCCTCGTCTCGACGGTGGTCGCCGGGGGACCGCCGGCCGGGGTGGACATCGACGCCGGGGGCAGCCCGATGGCCTTCTTCCCGACGGCAATGGCGTTCGACGGTCAGGGCGACCTCATCGTCTACTCGTCGTCCCCCAAGGAGTTGTTCTCCGTGGACGTGGCCAGGGGCCACGTGACCCTGATCGGGCAGGATTATGCGAATGCGCTGGCCCCGGCCCTCGGCGGCTCGGTCCTGGTGGCGGAGCACGGCGGGTCGCCCGAGCGGGTGAGCGGGAGCACCATCACCTCACTGAAGCTCACGAGCCCCCTCCAAGGTCAGAGCTACCCGCTGGTGGCGGACGGCATCGCCGAGGCGGCCGACGGGACCGTGTACGTCGACACGGACCCCGGTGACGGCTTCAACGATCAGGAGGACCTCTACGAGGTGACCGGCGACACCGTCCAACCCGTGCCCCTGACGACCCCGGTACTGGGCAGCCTGCCGGCGCCCGGCGCGCCGGGGTTCTCCGCCTCCGTGTTCCCGCCCAGCATTCCCGCCCGCGGCACCGACGCGGCACTGACCTCGTGCCCGTCGCCCGCGGGTGTGGTTCCCTTCACGACGGCGGCCGAGACCAGCGCCCGGCTGATGCTCGGGTTGTGGAACACCGACTTCTCCTACAACCTCCATGCCAGCGATCGCTCGTGGTGGCCCGAGCTCGTCGCCGGCTACGGCGGGGGGCGCCAGACCGTCGGTCCCGCGTCGCCCGCAGCCGGCACGCTGTACGCGCCGGCCATTGCCGCCGCCTGCGGGCGGCAGCTGGTGCACGACTCCATCACGGTCGTCATGGAAGCCTCCGAGTACAGCTTCTCCTTCGAGCACCTGTATCTCCTCGACCGCGACGGGACGCCGCTCGTCTACTTCAGCGCGTACTAGGAGAACGTGGAACGACCGGTGTGCGGAGCCGCTTTCGGAGCTCGCCAGAACGCCGACCTTCCCGTTATGGCACGTGAGCCGCTCCGCTACGACGAAGGTTTTTGGCAGCCACGCGTGGCCTCGAGGGTGCCCCGTGCGGCACTACTGCCGCAGGCTTCTCACTTGTGAGCCTTGATCTTATGGGGGCAGTCTGACGGCCAGCTCAGGTAATTCGGCAACCCCGGTGAATATAGTAAACCGCTTCTCGGGAGGGCCGTTTTCCACCGACTAGCTGTTCCAAACACCAGGAGACGACGCATGGCCGGAGCACCGACACGGGCACAGGCACAGGCACTCGATCACGTCGTGGTTGTGCTGTTCGAAAACCGATCGTTCGACAACGTCCTCGGCCGCCTTTACGGACCGGACGACAAGAAAGCCTTCGATGGCGTGGTTGGCAAAGAGCTGAGCAATCCCCTCCCTGAGTGGGCCGAGCACGGTGCCGATCGCAAGATGGTTCCCTATGGCGTCGCCTCCGACATGGACTCGCCCAATCCCGATTCCGGCGAGGAGTTCTTCCACACCAACACGCAACTGTTCAACACCCTCGACGAACAGAACCGGTTCAAGATCGGTGAGGGCGTGAGCGCACCGTGGAACACACCGCCGCCGGGTGTGACACCCACCATGGACGGTTTCGTCACCGACTACATCTCGACCTTCACCGCGGAGGTGGGACGCCAGCCCACCTACGACGAGTACGCCCAGATCATGACCGGTTACACTCCCGAGCAGCTCCCGGTCTTGACCGGCATTGCCCGTGACTTCGGCGTGTTCGATCACTGGTTCTCAGAAGTCCCCTCCCAGACCTTCATGAACCGGTCGTTCTGGACGGCAGCCACGTCCTCGGGCCTGGTGGTGAACAGCCCGGCGACGAAGTGGATGGAGAAGAACACTGCCGAGACACTCTTCGAGCGCCTCGAAGCCCACGGCAAGACCTGGAAGGTCTACGTCTGCGAGCCGATGCCCCTCTCTTTCACCGGTGCGATCCACTTTCCCCGGTTGCAGCAGCGCCTGGCAACGCATTTCGTGCCTTTCAGCGAGTTCGAGAAGGATGCTGCCGCAGGCACTTTGCCCGACTTCTCACTCATCGAGCCGGACATGGCATCGGGACACAACGATTACCACCCCGCCCTGAGCCGCTCGATGATCGGCAACAACGCCCACTTCGGGTTCGACCCTCCGTCGTCGCTGCTCGGAGGCGAGGCGTTCTTAAAGCGCGTCTACGACGCCTACCGGTCGATGACCTCACCCTCGGGCACCAACGTCTGGAACACCGCGCTATTGATCGGGTGGGACGAGCCGGGTGGCACCTATGACCACGTAGCACCGGGACCGGTCCCACCGCCTGATGCTGCGGCGCCATCCGGTGAACTCGGCTTCACCTTCGACCGATCCGGCTACCGAGTCCCAGCGATCATGGTGTCTCCATGGGTTGCGCCGGGATCGGTATTCAACGAGGAGTACCGCCATACCTCCCTCATCGCCACGCTGAGGAAGGTGTGGGATCTGGGAGATGCGTTCACCCAACGTGACGCCTCCGCAAAGACCTTCGACGGGGTGCTCTCCCTCGATGAGCCACGTAGCCCAGAAAACTGGGTCACTCTCGAGGCCCAACCCGTGCCAGCGTGGACGCTGGACGTTGCCGCCGCCGGTGGAGCACTGAGCACGCTCGGCAAAGCCATCGGGCCCGGAATCCTGGACGCCGCCAAGAAGATGGGGGTGCCGTTGCCTGCAGAACTCGAAGGACCGGATGCAGAGTTCACTCCTGAACTCCTCATCACGTTCCTGAGGCAGGTCTGCTGGCATCTTTTCCCTCGGTTGGAGCCGAGCGACGTGACAGCGTGAGGACTGCCCCATGACGCTCCGAAAGATCGTGCTGCCAGGTATCCCCGAACACCGCAGGGTCGGTGGGGCAGACCCAGTGACACGGGGAGCGGATGTCAACCGTCAAAGCCGACCACAAACGCCTCCTGTTGCGCGGACTCCACGACGTTCGCGCAGCAGTTCCCACGCACCCACGCCACGGCATCGCCGGAAGGAAGTCCACAAAGGACTGCTGCGCAGGCCAAGGCCGTTCCGGTTCGTCCATGGCCGCCAAGGCAGCCCACCTCAACCCGTTCTCCACAGCGAGCGAGTTCCAGCAGCGAGCTGAGGGCGGAGACCACTGGAGCGGGATCACCGGGCACACCGAAATCGGGCCATTCGAGGTGATCATGGGGCCAGGGAGGATCCCACTGCGACCCGAGATATAGACCGAAATCGGGAGCCTGCTCGCGGCATAGGGATCTCGGGCATCAAAGGACACGGCGATGACCTCGGTCATGTCCGGCAACACGACGACGGATCGATGCAGGTGCAGGGGCAACCTGCGGGTGGTCGTGGTCAGGGTCAGTGCATTTTGCGGCTCCATCGTCCACGTACCAGTGGACCTCGCATTGCGCACACATGACTACGGTCCGGGTGTCAAGCACGCCGCTTCATTCTCGCGAATCGGAGGGTGTGGGCGTCACCTCGCAGGATTCGGCCGATACGATGCGTGCCCCTTGCGCAAAGCAGAAGTCGGTTGCTCTGACCCAACCATGTACGCCGGATTACGACAGCGAGACTTTCGGCGCTTTCTGCCATTGAAGTCAGCCGAAAAACACCTCGGCTTCCGCGAACAACTCGGGCGAGACCAATTTGAGATCAGCCGTGGCCTCGGTCAACGGGACCAGGTCGATGGCGGTCCCGTGCAAGGCCACCATCTGACCCGACTGGCCTTGGTGCAGAGCGTCAACGGCGTGGAGCCCGAACCGCGTCGCAAGGACCCGATCGAATGCGGTCGGACTTCCACCACGTTGCACATGACCCAAAACAGTGGCGCGCGCTTCCTTGCCGGTCCGTCGGGCAACCTCTTCTTCCAGGAAGGTCCCGATACCGGTGAGACGCTCATGCCCAAATGCGTCGATCTCCCGAGGACGCCTCGGCATGGTGCCTTCGGCTGGCACCGCGCCTTCAGCGACGACGACAATGGGGGCATAGTGGCTTGCGAAGCGGCGCTCAATGAGCGCGCACACCTCGTTAATCTGAAAGGGCCGCTCGGGGATGAGGATCACATTCGCCCCACCAGCCATGCCAGAGTGCAAGGCGATCCAGCCTGAGTGACGGCCCATGACCTCGATGATGAGCACTCTGTGGTGGCTCTCGGCCGTCGTGTGAAGGCGATCGATCGCTTCGGTGGCGATCGTGACGGCGGTGTCGAATCCGAACGTGTAGTCGGTGCCCCTCAAGTCATTGTCGATGGTCTTGGGCACCCCGATGATCGGTAAGCCGGCGGCACTGAGTTTGGTCGCTACGCCGAGCGTGTCCTCACCACCGATGACGACCATGGCGTCAAGGTGCCAATGCTCCACGGCCTCGAGGACACGACGCTCACCATCATCGGAGCTGTAGGGATTCGTCCGACTCGAGCCGAGGATGGTGCCTCCGCGGGGAAGGATGCCTCGGACATCCGCCACGTCCAACGACACCGCGTCGCCATGGAGCGGGCCGCGCCAGCCGTCCCGGAAACCGACAAATTCATCTCCATGCACCTGAACGCCCTTACGTACGACAGCCCGGATGACGGCATTTAGTCCCGGACAGTCCCCACCACCAGTAAGCACGCCGATCCGCACTCACGCCGAGCCTAGCGACAGGGCCGACGACGGGTCGGCGTGTGTGGCGGTGAGAACGCCCGTTCAGTGACGATCACATGACCAGGCCTTATACCAATTTGTGGGAATTGCGGTAGGTGCGAAGGATGCCTCCGATCGCCGGGACTGGGTGCCACCAGGCGAATCACTTATGGGATAGTCGAGCGATGACCGCTCCAGCCGTTGATCTGGATGCCCGTAGGGACCTGGCAGAGCAGCTCTTGGGCAAGACCCTCGGGCCGGCCAGGGTCATCGAAGCGAGAGGGTCACGAAGTACGAGTGCAGACGGCACGGACGTGTACATCGTGGAGCTGGAGCTGGAAGTCGGCCCCCCGTTCCCCGTAAGTCTGAAGCTTCTGAAGGAATATCAGGCGTGGTTCCAGATCCATTCGGGCGTCAAGGTGTTGATGCGAACGCATTCCAGGGCGGCACCTTCGGAAGATTGAATATGTCCCGAATCCCGACATTGCGAAGGACTTGGGTCGCCCCGAACGCATCGGCTCGGTGGGACGGTTCGGCTCTTCGGAGCTACTCCGCTATGCAGTCCCGCCGCTTGACAACGCCCCCACGGCGTACCGCCGGCCTACATTCCCGGTTGGGTAGTCGGTGCATTCAGGGGAGGCCCTCCCTGCGTGTGTGGCCCGGCCATCGCTCGCAATATTGCGCTCGCGTGGGGGCTTCGGACAGTCCTTACCCCGTTGGTTATGAACTGGCAACCGAAGAGAGAGGCAGCGACCCCGACGGTTGGTGTCTTCTTATATGTGAAGAGGAGAAGGTACGTCTGCCCGTTATCAAAGGGACAGTGGTAGTTAGACGACGACCGTATTACCTTGCCCCTATTGACGGCGTTGATAAGGGTGTGTTCCTTACTGGCGGGATTGCCACTGGAGATCACTAGCGTCTCGGATCCTCCAGCGTTCGAAGTGGACGATGGCGCGAAGCCATAAAGACAAAAGGTCACCCAGAGTGCATTCGGGGGAATCACATTGGTGGAGAGCGCTACATGACCGACCCGAGGATTCAAACCGCGCTGAACAGAAGTCAGTAGCCACGTATCTGGGCAGTTGACAGCGCTGATCGCCGAAGATTTCCTGGCCGTCGGCACCTTGGCACCTGCAACCGGACTTACCGGTAGCGCAGTGGCCACGGGGATCGTGGCAACGCCGAAGGCGCTGACCAGGCGAAGCAGAAACCGCACGATCAACTATGACTCAGACATGGGTGAAACGGTTCGTGCCGCGTGGGGGCGTCCCCCACTCCGCCGGGCCGGGGTGCAGCTGACCGGCACCATGGGGATATCTATCCGCGGCGGAGGCACGCGCCGGATCACCGCGCGTACCCACGATCGCCGGGCATGGGTTGCACTTTGACTCCGGCAGCAGTCAGAAACTGGCGGATCTGGGAGGCGTGTTCAAGGACGTGCAGAGGCATGCGGCCAACAATCACTCCGTACAGCATGCCGTGGTATCGATGGGCGGCAGGGAGTGGCCGAGCCGCCACCTCCTCGGTAAGCGCGTCAAGCGTTGCGCGCACCCTCCCACGGCAGTAGTCGATGTAACCGAGCAGTTCGGCCTTGGTGAACACACGGTTGGGAAAGGCATAGGTGTTCTCGTCAAAGGGTTGTGGGGGTTCCCACGGCTCGAACTCGGCGCTGAAGTCGTAGTCGAGGGTCAGCAGCGCGTGGTAGGCCAGGAACCAGGGGGCTGAGCCGTGTAATCCTCCGTGCGGCGTCGGACCCGTGGGCGCCTCGTCCGGCCACAGGTCCGTCTCCCACAGATCGTCGGGGCAATCCGTGAGCGCCGCCTCCATCAGCCGCAGCGCTTCCTCGAAGTTGCTGGCCAGGCTCTGCACAAACGGGTTCGCCACGCTTTATGTAATAGCGCATATCGATGGATCGGGGGAGCGGCAGACTGTGCCATAACACGCGTCCGTCATCCGTGCTGAGGGTGTCCCCGTCGCCGGGACGGGGATTGGCTAGAGCGACCTAGCCATTCCTGCATCTAGGTGATTTGGGCTTGGAGCACGGCTACGCAGCTGACTTCAATCAATGCCTCCGCGATGATGAGCTCAGTCACTCCTATTGCTGTCCAAGCCGGATAGGGGTCCTCCAAGAACTCAGCGGCAATCCGGAGAACGACTTCGGCCTGGTTCAGCAGGCCGACGTGGTACGAGTTGATTTCGACGACGTTGGACCAGGTCGCTCCCGCCTCGGCGAGGGTCAGGGCGATATTGCGAAACACCTGTCGTATCTGAGTCTCAATGTCCGCGGAGAACACACCGTCAGGTGTCTCGCCGGTATGACCTGTTAACCGCAGGGTGTCCCCGACTCTCACGGCAGCGGGGATGTGGGTTTCTTTATAGAAGTCGCCCCAAACCTCGGGCACGAGCACGTCACGAGATGGACGGTCGGTTGCTGGATCCATTTCAACTCGTCCTTCACTCGGCCGTTCGTGGCCGGTCGTATTGTCTGACGTGCCACCCGGCCTTGGGGACTGTATCCAAGCCCATTCCGGAAGGTGCTGTTGCTGCCCCCGTCCGATGCTCCCTGCCGGTTATCAGAGGCCCTTTGAAATGGCCATGTGTTGTTGCTCAATGGATTCTCGTCCCCAATTCCTTAGGCTACCGAGCATGAGTGGTCCGCTCGAGGGTGTCCGAGTCATCGAGCTAGGTGTGTGGGTCGCAGGTCCGGGATGCGGGGGGATCCTGGCTGATTGGGGTGCTGACGTCGTCAAGGTGGAGACTCCTGAAGGTGACCCGTGTCGAACGTTGCTCAGAATGCTGGGCGGCGACCTTCCTTCGAACCCAGTCTTCGAGCTCGACAACCGTGGTAAGCGCGCCATTGCTCTTCAGCTTTCTGATGAGCGAGGCATTGCGCTGCTGCACCAGTTAGTGGCCGACACGGATGTGTTTCTCAGTAACCTGAGACCCGCCGCACTGGAGCGCATCGGACTCGGGGCGGAGGAGGTACACGAGCGGCATCCTCGGCTCATCTACGCCCTCATCACGGGCTATGGCATGCAAGGTCCTGATGCCAACCGGGGCGCCTATGACATCGCTGCGTTCTGGGCACGTGCGGGAATCGCAGAATCCCTCCGCAGCCCCGGCGGTCCACTGCCCTTCCAGCGCGGCGGTATGGGCGATCATTCCGCTGCGATGACTGGCGCAGCCATGGTGAGTGCCGCGCTGTTCGAGCGAGAGCGCACCGGGCGCGGACAGGTCGTCTCGACCTCGCTATTGCGACAGGGCGTATACACCATCGGCTTCGATCTCAATGTCGCGCTCATGTGGGGTCAGACCCTGGGAATCGGACAACGCGAGGCGATGTACAGCCCCGTGCTGAACAACTACACGGCAGGAGACGGAAGGGCGTTCTGGATCGTCGGACTCGAAGGGGATCGGCATTGGCCGGCGCTCGCTCGGGCCGTAGGCCGCGCCGAATGGCTGAACGATGATCGATTCGCTTCAGCCGGCAGCAGGGCCGCCAACGCCAGAGAACTCATCGCGCTTCTCGATGAGATCTTCGCGGCGAAGAGCCTCCATGAATGGGCGGAGGCATTTGCGGCTGAGCCCGACCTCTTCTGGAGCCCGGTGAACTCGATCGACGAGGTTCTCGCCGACGAACAGTTCCATGCTGCACAGTCCGTGGTCCGGGTGCCAGACGAGCAGGGGACCTTGCCGATGGTGGCGACGCCGGCTGACTTCGGGGGCTCGCCTCCCTCACCGCGGTACCGAGCTCCCCACGTTGGCGAGCACACCCGTGAGATCTTGGCCGAGCTCGACCTCGATACCAATGCCATCGAGAACCTTCTTGCAGAAGGCATTGCTGTGTCTAATGATCCAGACGGAAGTCTGAGGTGAGGACGTGGTAGCCGCCCACTGAGATTGCCCCAGATCGCCGGCTGTGTGATCCAACCCGCAGAACCCTCTAGCCCTCCTCCGTAGATGGCCTGCCGAGAGGTTCCATACCGAACGGCCGTCCTGCTCCAGCACCGTAAGTTCCGACTCGCCCGCCAAGATGAACAGAAGCTCATCGCCTTGTCCGTGGAACTCCCAAGGTGGTCGGCCTTTGAAGGCGGCGACACCACCGGTGCATCCGTGAAACGAAAAGTCACCGATGGGACTTTCGGGTTCTCTGTCCAGGCTCGCAAGGTCCAGTTGGATCATTTTGGCAACCGATTCGTGATCGAGGTTGTGCACCGTCACCATTGGCCACCTCCCAATTTTCAGCTTACTCTCCGGAACGATAATCACCTCTGCCAATGAGTCCCCGAAGGTGCCGCAGTCGCCGGGAGCGTGACACCGTGCTCATCCGTGGAACGAGGATAAAGTTGGATCGGCATCGACGATTCTCGATCAGAGGCCCTTTCTACCCGATCATGACCACACATGAACCTTCCGTATCGATCTCGCGGGACATGGACGCTCCCGCTGACGAGCTGTTCAGCTACCTGGCCCGGCCGGCCCACCACTCCACCATCGACGGCTCCGGCATGCTGAGGGGCACCGACGATCAGACGGTTTTGTCCGGGGTCGGAGACGTATTCGAGATGAAGATGTTCAACGACATGCTGGGCGAGTATGTGATGGAGAACCACGTGGTCGAGTTCGAGCCCGACCGGCGGATCGCCTGGGAACCGGTCCTCAAGGAAACCGACAAGTCGGAATTTCAGTCTCGGGTAGGCCATCGGGCTCACCTTCGCTGGGGCTGGGAGCTGACCCCACAGCCCGGAGGGGGAACGCGAGTTACGGAGTTCTATGACCTCTCAGCGGCTCCCGAGTGGTTACACGAAGCCACCAATGAAGGCGAGCAGTGGCGACCGGCCATGGAGGCCAGCCTGGCGAACCTGGCCAACCTGATCGAGCAAACGAGCTGAAGCCCCGCGTCGGGCGTAGCCCAGCTGCTTGGGGCCTGCTTGTGAAGCTGTGGCGCTGAGGTAGGTATCCCAGTTCGCCGGTTATACATGTGATCCACCTCCTGGGATAGGCATCCGGGGGAACCTCCTCGGGTGCAAACCCGACCAGGAGGTGTGCGGTGAAGTGGAGTCCGTCATTCGAGTGTCACGTCCGTCCCGACGGTGAACGCGTCTATCGGATCGGCCACCAGCTGATCGACGAGTTCTTGGAGTTCGTGGTGGGCCGGGCCCGTCCGAACACGGTGCGGGCCTATGCCCATGACCTGAGCGTCTTCTTCAGCGTGGTGAAGAAGGACCCGCTCGAGGTGCGGCCCAAGGACGTGATGTCCTTCGTCACCGCGCAGCGGCGTCCCAAGCCCGGCGCCGAGAACGTGGTGCGCATCGCCGACGGTTCTGCTGGTCTTTCCGCCGCGACGATCAAGCGCCGGCTGGCGGCGGTCTCGAGCTTCTATGGCTACCTGATCACCCGCGACGACGTGGACGTGACGGCCAACCCGGTGCCCCGGGGCATTGCCACTCGTCAGAGCCGCTCACGGGGCGGGCGGGGCCTGCCACTGGTGCGCGGGGTGCGCCGACTGCCCCGGATCCTCGACCCCGACGAGATCGACGCGCTCATGGGGGCGCTGCGCACCGAGCGGGACCGCGCCATGACCCAGGCCATGGTGCTCGGCGGCCTGCGGCGCTGCGAGGTGCTCGGCCTTCGCCTGGGCGACCTGCGTCTCGGCGAGTGGCGGGTGCTCATCAGGGAGGGCAAGGGCGGCCACGAGCGATTGGTGCCGGTGTCACCGACCTTCTTTTCGACGGTGGCTCGCTACATGGACCACGAGCGACCACAGACGTCGAGCGACGCGCTCTTCGTCGCGCTCAAAGGGGCACGGCGCGGCCAACCGCTCTCGATGCCGGGTCTGGCCCAGATCATCCGCGACGCCCGGCTGCGTGCTGAACTCAGCCACGGCACCTGCCACGAGCTGCGCCACACCTGCTTCACCCGCCTGCGCGAAGCCGGCATGGCCATCGAAGCCATCCAGGCCCTGGCCGGACACCGCTCCATCACCTCGACGCGGGTCTATCTGCACCTGAGCGTCGACTGGCTCGACGACGAGTACCGCCGGGCGACAGAAGCCATCGAGGCCCAGGCGCTCGTGGGGGTGGCCCAATGAACGCGCTCGCACACGCACAAGGCCCGAGCCCCGGCGCCCGGGCGGCGCGACGCCCGAGGTCACGTGGTCAGAGATCGCCACCCGGGCCCCGATCATGGTCGCCACCATGGCCTCCTACCTGGACCAACTCGAAGTCTCGGCCCGTCCGGGCACCGTGGCGGCGGCCGAGATGACGCTGCGCTTCTTCGCCCACCGGGTGAGCGAGGCCGATCCGGGCTGCGTCTCGGTGGCGCGCATCGGACGGTCCCACATCGAGGACTACAAGTGCTGGCTCCTCAAGCGCCGGGGCAAGACCGGCAAACCCTTGGCCACCATGACGATCCGGCACCGGCTCAGCACCGTGCGCACCTTCTTCGAGCGCATCATGGAGTGGGACTACGACGACGCCCCGGCCCGCCTGTTCATCTACATGAGCGACTTCCCGGCCCTCGACGAGCCGCTGCCCAAGTTCTTGGACGACCCCACGGCGGCCAAGTTCATGGCGGCACTGGCCCAGGACCCCAATCTGCGCCGTCGTCTCATGGTCGAGCTGTTGGCCCGCACCGGGATGCGCGTCGGCGAGCTCGCCGGGCTCCAAGACGACGCCGTGGTGCGCAAGGGAGACGGCCACCGCCTCCACATCCCCCTCGGCAAGCTGCACAACGACCGCTACGTCCCTCTCCACCCGATGCTGGTCGACCTGATCGCCGAGTACAAGGCCGTGCGCGGGCGCTCACGTTCGGGCCACCTCCTCGAGCGTGACGACGGCCGGCCCTTCGACCGGCGCACGGTGCATCGCTACGTGGCCAGCGTGGCCAAGCGGGCCGGGGTCGGTCACGTCCATCCGCACCAGCTGCGCCACACCCTCGCCACCCAGTCGATCAACCGGGGGATGAGCCTCGAGGCCATCGCCGCCTTGCTCGGGCATCGCTCCATGGACATGACGCTGATCTATGCCCGCATCTCCGATGACACCGTCGCCGACGCGTACTTCAAGGTGACTGAAGCCGTCGAGGCCCAGTACTACGGGCTCTCGGGCGCCACCCCTCCTCGAGCGACAGGTTCGAGCTCCGCGCCGCCGGTGAGCGACCATCGCCGATTGCTCGCCAACGGTCACTGCACGAGGCCCGCTCTGCTCGGCTGCGCCTTCGAGAGCGTCTGCGAGCGCTGTGGGTTCTTCGAGACCGGCCCGCAGTTCGTCACCATCTTGAAGCGCCAGCGCAAGCACGCCGATGAGCGCGGTCAGAGCGACCGCAGCCAGCTCTTCGACGGCCTCATCGAAGGAGTCGCCGACGCCCAGTGAGTGTGCTTCCATAGGAGTCAGCCCAGGACCTACGGATCACATGTATAACGCCGGCTCGTGGGCATGGCTGCGCTTCTCCAAACGTCTTTGTTGCCTACTCCGTGCCGGGTGGATCCCACCTCATCGCGAGTCGGTTGTTCAGGCCCCGGGCGTGACCGGGCTGACGTCGTAGCGCAGTTCCCCGGTGGACACGTCAATGTCGTAATACTCGACGCCCGTCTCCACCTGCGGGTCGTCTGCGTCGAAGGCGACAGCGATCTTATTAGCGGCATTGCGGACGATATCGAGGGTCAGCTCGGTTGCGGCGGCGGCACCCAAGGCGTCCACGACCTGCTCGCCGAGCCCGGGTGGCCATTGGGTCGGCTGCCACACGAAGGCATCTACGACCTGGAGGGCGAGGGCCTGGGCGTCGGAGAGACCGCTCGGATCCCTGTCATCGAACAGATCACTCCGACCTGCCAGATCGATGGCACTCACGCTCCTGCGGGACTGGCAGAGCCGGCAGTTGTGGGCTCTCGCCCCGCGGAGCCTGACCAGTTCAGAGGTCACCGGATCGAGGGCTGGCAGTTTGGCCACCTCGAGGAGAAATCTTTCGTGGGCCACCCAGGGATCGGTCTCGGCAGAAGTCGGGATCGGGTGCCATTCTTCGCCGAACATCTCGCGCCAGGCGGTACCGGCGCGAACCATCATGTCCTCGGTCCATACGGCAAGGACGAAGGCTGGGGCACCGGCACCGAGTTCGGCCAGCCCGGCTGCTCGAACATCCGTGGTCATGGATGCCACATCGACGACCATCTGTTCGGCGAAGGCCGTCGCGTCAGATCTCGGCACGGCAGGGACAGCCGTGTCGAGGCTGGCCCGAGCGGTGGTACGGGCCCGCTCCGTCAGGTCGGTTGGCGTGGTCGAGGTGACTGCGTCGATCAATTCGTCCCATGCCATGAAGGCCACCGGCGCCTGATCTCGGGCGATCACGTTTCGACCATACTGGTCAATTGATGCGTCATGAGAGCCGCACAGGCTTGCCCAGACAGAAGCAACCGCCCCAGTACATTGGTTAGCCGACTGTGATCGAGACAAGGGAACCTGGCACGACGATCGAGCCTTGCCATGGTGATTCGGCCACGACTGTGCCGACCGGCGTGCCGTCACTTCTCGCCGACGTGCCGAGGCCTGCCGCTGCCAGCGTCGCCGTCGCCTGGGCCTGAGATTCTCCTACGACGTCGGGTACGACGACGTGGTGGTTCTGCTCGTCGGCTGGAACGGTCACGTTCGTGGTACTGGTCGTCGTTGGGGCAGCCGTTGCAACGCGGCCACCCCCGCCAAACCCACCCAGCAGAGCTGCCGATCCGAGACCGAGCACCGCCACTGGGAACGCAAGGACGATGAGGAACCGGGACCACTTCACGAATCCATTCTGACAGGCCGCTCGACTCGGCAGGGTGCCGCCGAACGCATCGGTTAGACGGGTGATCCACAACCTGGAAGGTGCCCCGACCGCCGGCTCGGTGGGGCCCCTGGCGGCGACTCGAGCGACAGGCTCCCATGATCTCGAGCTGCCCCACTACTCCGGACCGAGCAGACTGTGGCCGTGGACGAAGCGTCCGTCGATCCCGATCCGATGACCCAGCTGTCCCGGTGGCTCGAGGTAGCGCGGACAGCTGGCGAGCCCATGCCCGAAGCGATGGCCGTTGCCACAGCCACGACCGATGGGCGTCCGGCCTCCAGAATGGTGCTGCTCCGAGGCATCGACCACCGAGGTCTCGTCTTCTACACCGACCGGGAAAGCGAGAAGGGCCGGGACCTGAGGGCGAACCCAATCGCCGCTGCCCTCTTCCATTGGTTCCTTCCAGTGCACCGACAGGTCCGGGTGACTGGAGCAGTGGAGGAGGTCGATGACGATCAGTCGGACGCCTACTGGCGGTCGCGGCCGCCAGGGGCCCGTCGTAGCGCCGTCGCAAGCCACCAGAGCGAGGTGGTCGTGAGTCGGGCGGTGCTCGAACAGCGGGTGGCCGAGCTGGCCGAAGTGTTCCCCGACGAAACGGGGCCACCGCGCCCTCCTCGATGGGGCGGTTACCGGATCTGTCCTGAGGTCGTCGAACTCTGGGAAGAAGGAGCGGATCGCCTGCACGATCGGCTCCGCTACGAGGCTCGGGAGGGAAGCTGGAGGATCGAGCGGTTATCACCCTGACAACCCGGCGCTAGGCACACGCGTCGCGTAGTTCTTGTGCTGTGTCGGAGAGCGGGACAAGCTGCCCCCGTTCACCGCCGCCGGGAGGGTGGGAGGTCTACAGGCCCTGCAGCTACCCTCAATGATTGTGGCAGACGAAGTGAAGGGGGCAACCTTGCCGACGCAGACCGAGGAGTCCAAAGCGCTCGTGCGGCGAATTACGGAAGAGATCTGGACGAAGGGGCGTCTCGAACTTATCGACGAGCTCATCGGCGACGACTTTGTCGATCACGTGGACATTCCAGGCCTCGAAGGTGTCGGTCGTGAGCGGTACCGCGCCTCGGTGGAGGCTGTACGTGCAGCGTTTCCCGACTACCGAGAAGAGATCGTATGGCTAATCGGCGAAGACCACTTGGCGGTATCATTCGCTCTCCTCAGTGGCACCCACGAGGGATCGTTTTACGGGATGGAGCCGACCGGTCGAAAGGTCCGATACCACGCGATGGGAGCGCTTCGCTTTGCATCGGGACAGGCGGTCGAGCGATGGGGTCTCGGCGATTCGCTCGTGATGATGCAACAACTCGGCCTTTTCTGACGGCCGGTAATACCGCCCCCGTCCGCCGGGACGGGGCGCCACTCTGCGGCACCATGAGGATACGCCCTCTGCAGGCATTGAACATACCGAGTAGGCGGCTCGTGCGTAGGCAAGCGCACCAGCTTCGTGACCGGGCTAGCCGCGAACACGGCAGAATTGGCCGGTACTGCGGACACGGCCGCACAAGTCGATGGTCCAATGGGACATGAACAGAACCCATCTTGAGTATCTCGCCAGCTCCGAATGGGGCGAGCGCCTGCGGACCGACCTCCTGCCGTGGCTTGAATCGACCATCCAGCTGGGCGATGACGTGCTGGAGATCGGACCTGGTCCAGGTCTGACCACCGACCTCCTGCGCCAGCGCGTGGCGGCCGTCACGGCAGTTGAGATCGACGCCGATCTGGCAGCCGACCTGAAAGTCCGCCTCGCCGGCTCCAATGTCGAAGTTATCCGGGGTGATGGCACCGACTTGCCATTGCCAGACGATCGATTCTCGGCCGCCACCTGCTTCGCGATGCTCCACCACGTGCCCTCTGAAGCGGCGCAAGATCAGCTGTTTGGCGAACTGCACCGAGTATTGCGACCCGGCGGCAGCTTCGTGGCGACGGACTCCCTTGACACTGAGCGGATTCGGCAAGCTCACATCGACGACACGTACGTACCGCTCGATCCCGCCACACTGGAGTCCAGACTTCGAGCCGCTGGCTTTGCCAACATCACACTCGTTCAGAGCGGAGAGTATCGAGAACGAGGAGACCAGATCCGCGTCATTGCACTCAAGCCGTAGCGGTTCACCGAGAACCGACACACATTGGGTCCGGGCAAATGCCCCCTTCCGCCGGCTGTGGAGTACGCCAGGCCAGCCCAACGTCGTCCGGCGTCACGGTTTTCAGGATCTGCCCGGTTGCGAGGTCGAACTCGACCTCGCAGGTTTCGGGCGACTCGAAAGCCTCGATTACGAAGCCGTGGACACCAACGGGGATCGTTTCTCTGCTCGCCAGAGACGCTGCTCGAACGGTGATGACCCGGTCATCGAACTTTGCCTTCACCGCCTCCCGTGATGCCAGGGCTCGGGTATCCCACTTCGCCCGGAGGGTGCGCAACGAGCGGGGTGCAAGCAGGTACGCAAGTCTCCGGGACCGGTCGGGCAGCTCGCGGTACGCTCTCGGCCGAGGGTCGATCACCGGGAAGGGGCAACATGGCTGATTCTGACGCGAGCAGCGAAGTCCAGGCGACCATCGAAGAGATGACTGCGGCGCTCAACGCCGGCGACGCAGACAGGTTGGAGTCGCTGCTTTCCAACCGGGCGGGATGCATCCACATTGGTAGCGATCCCGACGAGTGGTGGACGAAGGACGAGCTGGTAACCGGTATCAGGGAGGCCATGTCGGTCGGGGGAAGCCCCATCCGCGCCGAGCACAGCGAGAGCACTGTGCACGTGCTCGGGGAGGTGGCCTGGACGGAGGGGACGGCCAAGTTCGTCGATGGCGAGGGACGCGAGCGTGGGGTGCGGATGACCGGTGTGTTCGTTCGAGAAGACGGCCGATGGAAGGCGACCCAGATCCACGCTTCCATCGGCGTACCCAACGATCAGATCTTCGCTTCCTAACCGCTGCGGCCGGGACCGGTTTTGGATCGTGCTGCTGGTCCCTGAGCGCCCGAGCGGGTAATCCTGACACCTCGGTGTCCCCGTCCGCCGGCCCGAAGCGCAGGTGCTGAGGATGGGCGCGCTCGCGTCATGATGGCCGGGTGAAGCACACCCGGGCCGTTGCCCTCAGCGGCGCTGCCATGCGGGCGCGGCGCTAGCGGTCGAGTGCGCTCGATGGAGGAGGCGGAGGCTCCGGCGCCGATCAACGGGACCTGCGACGCCCGCTTCGCCGAGGTGCGTGAGGAGTTCGCCCGCAACTTCGCCGAGCGCGGCGAGGTGGGCGCCGCCGTCTGCGTCATGGTCGACGGCCGACCCGTGGTCGACCTGGCCGGGGGCTGGGCGCGCCCCGGCGCACCCTGGCGGCCTGACACCCTGGTCGACTACTACTCGGTCGGCAAGGCCTTCCTGGCTCTCCTGGCCCTGCAGCTCGTCGATGCCGGCCGCATCGGGCTCGACGAGCCGCTGGCGGTCGTGTGGCCCGAGTTCGCCGCCGGCGGCAAGGAATCGGCGACGCTGCGCCAGGCGCTGTGCCACCAGGCCGGTGTGCCCGCCATCCGCCGTCCGCTGACCAACGACGATCTGTGGCAGTGGGACGTCATGGCCGCCGCGCTCGCCGCGACCGAGGCGTGGTGGGAGCCGGGCACGCGCCACGCCTACCACACCAACACCTACGGGCATCTGATCGGCGAGGTGGTGCGCCGGGTGAGCGGCCAGACCGTGCGCGAGCGCCTGGCTGCGGTGGCCGGGCCGCTCCAGGCCGACGTGCACGTGGGCGTGCCCGCTTCGGAGCTGCACCGGTGCGCCGAGGTGCAATTCGTCTCGGCCGGCTCGCCCCTGGGCACTGACATCGACCTCGACGCGCTCGACGACGACCGGCGCATGGAGCTGCTGAGCTACGTCAACCCGCCGGGCTACTCCTCCATCGGCGTGGTCAACACGCCGGCGTGGCGCCGGGCCGAGGTGCCGTCGACCAACGGCCACGGGACGGCCAGGGGCGTGGCGCGGATGTACGCCGCGCTGCTCGAACCCGGACGGCTGCTGTCGGCGGAGCTGCTGGCCGAGGCGACGTCGCCGCAGTCGGTCGGCTACTGCCCGATTTTGCACGAGGACGTGACCTTCGGGTTGGGCTTCAAGCCCACTGTCCCGCGGCGACCCTTCGGGCCCAACCCGGGGAGCTTCGGCCACTTCGGGACCGGCGGTGCGGTGGGGTTCGCCGATCCCGACACGGGGGTCGCCTTCGGGTACGTCATGAACCACGTCATCCCCCGCTGGCAGAGCACCCGCAACCGGGCACTCATGGACGCCGTGTACCAGGCCCTGTGAACGCCTGAGCCTGGCCCCACCGCACTATCACCTCTCACGCGGGCAGGCCGTGCCCTAACCTCGGATCATGCGCCCGCGACGGGCCGGCGCGAAAGGGGACGAGAGCGATGGACGCAGCCATGGCCCTCCCGAACAGGCGGGTCGACGTGGGGTTCACCGGGGTCGCGCAACAGAACCGGTTGACGGTCCTGGTCCGTCTGATCCTGTTGATTCCGCAGGTCATCGTGCTCGCCCTGCTGGCGATCGTGCTGGTCTTCGTGGCCATCATCGGGTGGTTCGCCGCGCTGATCACCGGGCGCCTGCCCGAGTGGGCGCGCACCTTCATCACCGGACTGATCCGCTGGAGCATCAGGGTGGACGCCTACTACTTCCTCCTGACCGATCGCTACCCGCCCTTCTCCTTCGACGACGCCGACTACCCGGTCCGTGCGGTCTTCCCGGCGCCGGGCGAGCTGAACCGGCTGGCCGTCCTGTTCCGCTTCTTCATCGCCATTCCCGCGACCGTCTTCCAACAGATCGTGTACTACGGGCTGACGCTGCCCCTGCTCTTCGTGACCTGGTTGATCGTGGTGGTCAGCGGGCAGATGCCCCAGCCCCTCTACACGGCCTACTGCGCGCTGTTGCGCTACCAGACGCGCCACGGCAGCTACTTCTTCATGCTGACGTCCGAATACCCGTGGGGGATGCTGGGCGACGAACCGGCCGGCGCGCTACCGCCAGGCGCGCTGCCGCCGCCGTCGGCGGCACCACCCCAGGCACCACCCCAGGCACCGCCCGCGTTCGCTCCGCCCCCGCCCCCGGCCCCGCCCCCGCCCCCTCGCCCGACGCCGGATCAGCCGTCGGAGACCGGGGCGCCGCCCGTCTGGCCACCGCCCATGCCGCCACCCTCCGAGTGGGAGCGCAGCGTGCCCGCCCCCGACTCCGGTTCGGAGGGCAGTGGCTGGGGAACATTGATCGTGGCCGGCGCCGCCCGGGGCTGGATGATCTTCGCCATCGTTTGGGGCTCGATCGTCTTCCTGTTCGAGAACGTCTTGCGCAGGTGACCGCCGTTCCCACATGACCTTCGAGGACCTGGTGGGCGAGGGCGCCGCCGTCCCGGTCGAGGGATGGGACTTCTCCTGGTTCGAAGGGCGGGCCACCGAGGAGCGGCCGCCGTGGGGCTATGCCCGGCAGGTGGGGGAGCGCATGGCGGCGGCCGACGCCGCCCTCGACGTCGAGACGGGGGGCGGTGAGGTGCTGGCCGGCATCGCCACCGTGCCGAGGCTGCTGGTGGCCACGGAATCGTGGCCGCCCAACGTGGCCGTCGCCCGCGACCGGTTGTGCCCTCTGGGCGCCCACGTGGTGGCGGTGGCCGACGCACCGTCGCTGCCGTTCGTCAACGACGCGTTCGACCTCGTGGTGAGCCGGCATCCCGTCGTCGTCCTGTGGGACGAGATCGCTCGCGTGCTGCGCCGGGGCGGGACCTACTTCTCCCAGCAGATCGGGGCCGGGACCAACCGGGAGCTCACCGAGTTCTTCCTGGGGCCGCGCCCGGTCAACCAGCTCCGCAGCGCGGCAAGCGTCCGGTCGGCCGCCGAGGCAGCCGGGCTCCAGGTGGTCAAACTCGAGGCGTGCGCCCTGCGTGTCGAGTTCTTCGACGTCGCCGCCGTGGTCCACTTCCTGCGCAAGGTGCTCTGGACGGTGCCCGGCTTCACGGCCGAGGCCTACGCCGCCGGTCTCCGGGCCATGCACGAGCAGATCGAGCGCGACGGCATGTTCCTCTCCACGGCCCGCCGCCTGCTCGTGGAAGCCCGCCGGCCCGCGTGAGCTTCGACCACGAGCCCGGCTGGCCGGCGGGGCTCATCGGGTCTCCTCAGCTCGCCTGGCTCACCGTGCTCATGTTGTAGTCGGGGATGCGCAGGGGCGGCATGACCATCCGGTTCAGGTACTCCCCGAACTCCCGCCCCAGCGCGCGCACCGGCGTGCCCACCTCGGTGGCGCGGGCGAGCAGGTCGACGGGGCTCTCGTTGAAGCGGAAGTTGTTGGCCGCGCCCACCACCTGGCCGTCCTCAATGACGTAGACGCCGTCGCGGGTGAGGCCGGTCATGAGCAGCGTGGCCGGGTCGACCGGGCGGATGTACCACAGGCACGTCAGCAGGAGGCCGCGTTCGGTGCGGGCGACCATGTCGTCCACCGAGCCCCCGTCACCCACCACCACCACCACGACCAGCACCACCGTCCCCGAGCCGCAGAACGAGGTTGTCGATGTAGGGGCCCACGGGCACGCCCGACTTGGCGGCGCCGGCCCGGTGGTAGCGCAGGTGCGCCAGCTTGCCGTCGCGCAGCCAGTCCGTGCGCCCGAAGGGAAGGCCGTTGTCGAAGACGGAGGTCTCCGAGTTCGACGCCGCCGTGGCCACGAACGGCGTGCACTCCAGGCCGGCCTCGTCCGGATCGCCGTAGAGCGTGAAGGGCAGGGGGGAGATCGCCTCGCCCACCCGGGTGCCGCCGCCCTCCTTCGAGAACACGGTACGGCCGTCCTCGGTGTCCTGGCCCCCGATGGCGTCGAAGGCCACCATGGCCATCATGTCGCCCACCCCCGACGGGGGCAGGATGACCTCGTAGCGGCCCGCCTCCAGCGCGATCTGCTGCGCCCCCCAGTCGAGGCGGCGCCAAATCTCCTGCTCCATCTCCTCGAGCGAGGGGTCGATGCTGGGCACCGCCACCCAGGCCGAGCCGCTCCCGTCGGCCGTGCGGCCCACCAGGGAGACGGCGGACGTCGGTTGGCTGTGCGAGAGGCGCAGCCCCGTCGAGCTGCCCAGGTACAAGGTGGCCACGTCGATCTCGGCGAAGCCGGCCAGCACGGCGTCGCGCGCCCGGGCCCGCCCGAACGCACCCGAGAGCGCGGACAGCACGCCCTCGAGCACCGAGGCGTCGGTCTCCTCGGGGCCCTGATGGAACGAGCGGCCGCCGCGGGGGCCCTGTGCGGGCTCCACCAGGGGAAATGCGTCCTCGGCCGGCGGCGACTGGCGGGCGTCGGCCAGCGCGGCCACCACCATTTCGGCCGCGCCGTCGGTCCCGACGACGCCGGTCCGCGAGGCCGTGCCCACGGCGCCGGCGGCCACCACGACGACGCTCACCGAGCGTCCCCGCTGCACCCCGTTGGTCGTGGTCGTGTTCACCGCGAAGCGCACGTCGGCGTGGCCGGACTCCTCGACCAGCACGATGCAGCCGTCGGCGCCCGCCTTCGCCGCGGCCTCCAGCCCGCCCTCGACCACCTCCTGGGCCGGGATCAACGTCCCGACTCCTCGCGGGTGTTGAGCACGTTCACGCCGCGCACCAGCACCGCCGGGCACCCGTGCGACACCGGCGCCACCTGCCCGGGCTGGCCCTTGCCGCAGTTGAAGGCGCCGCCCAGCACCCAGGTCGACGAGCCGCCCACGGCCTCCATGGCGCCCCAGAAGTCGGTGGTGGTGGCTTGATAC
Organism: uncultured Acidimicrobiaceae bacterium; assembly: GCA_963807775.1. Lineage (GTDB taxonomy): Bacteria > Actinomycetota > Acidimicrobiia > Acidimicrobiales > RAAP-2 > Bog-473. The sequence goes on from CAWECY010000005.1 coordinate 243,558, forward strand.
GCCACGTCGCGCAGCTGCCCGGCCAGCCGCCCGCCCTCAATGCGGTAGAAGCGCTGCCCGGTGAACTGGAAGTTGTACCGCTGCATGTCGATGGACCAGCTCTTGTCGCCCACGACGTAGATGCCGCGGTCGACCCCGGCGATCAGCTCGTCGGTCGTCGGACCCGAGGCCCCCGAATGGGCCAGCGACACGTTGGCCATGCGCTGGATCGGCACGTGCATGGGCGAGTCGGCGAAGGCGCAGCCGTTGGAGCGCGCGAAGCCCATGGACGACGCAATGGCACGGTCGAGCTGGTAGCCCACCAGCACCCCGTCGCGTACCAGGTCGAAGGACTGGGCCTCCACGCCCTCGCTGTCGATGCCCACGGTGGCCAGGCCGTGGGGCACCGTGCGGTCCCCGGTGACGTGCATCACCGGCGAGCCGTAGCGCAGCGAGCCCAGCTTGTCGAAGGTGGCGAACGACGTGCCGGCGTAGGCCGCCTCGTAGCCCATGGCGCGGTCGAGCTCGGTGGCGTGCCCGATGGACTCGTGAATGGTGAGCCACAGGTTCGACGGGTCGACGACCAGGTCGTAGGTGCCGGCCTCTACCGAGGGCGCGGCCAGCTTCTCGGCCAGCCGCTCGGGCAGCCGGGCCAGCTCGGTGTCCCAGTCCCAGTTCCCGCCGCCGGCCCCGGCGGTCAACCACTCCCAGCCCCGCCCCACCGGCGGCGCCACCGTGCGCATGGTCTCGAACCCCGAGTCCGACAGCGCCAGCGCCTCGAGCTGGCACTGCAGGCGCACCCGGTGCTGGGTCGCCCGCGTGCCGTTCAGGTCGGCCAAATAGCTGTTCTCCGACACGGCCAGCAGGGACGCCGTCGTATGGGCCACGGCCTCGTGCCATCCCAGCCGCTCGCTCCAGCCGGCCAGCAGGGCGATCTTGTCGGCCATGGGGACGTCCACCGGGTCGATCTCGAACGCGCTCGACCAGGCCACAAAGCCGTGCGCCGGCTCGGGTGCCAGCTCGACCCGCCCGCCACCGGCCCGGCTGGTCACGGCGGCCATGGCGGCGGCCCGGGCCACCAGCGCCGCCGCCTCCCCGGGCCGCACGTCGACCGAGGCGGCGAACCCGACGGCGCCGCCGGCCACGACGCGCACGCCCATGCCGAAGTCGGTGCTGTCCGCCGTCGTCTCGGGCAGGGCGTCGTGCAGGCGCACCATCTGCGAGCGGGTGCGCTCGACGCGCAACTCGGCCGCCTGGCACCCCGCCCCCGCCGCCGCCTCGAGGGCGGCGTCGGTCAGCGCGGCCAGCTCGTCGGCCTCCAGTGGCATCAGACTCAGACCGGGCTGGGCTGGCGCACGGGCAAGCCGGCGGCCAGATAGATGGCGTCGATCAGCTCCATGGTCCGGATGGCGTCGACCGCCGTGGTGGGGAAGGGCGCCCCGTCCTCCACGGCCGCCGCGAAGGCCTCGATCTGGTAGTCGTAGGTCTGCTTGCGGCTGAAACGCTCCTTACGGCTGCCCAGCGAGGTCGTGACCTTCATGCGGTGCCCGTAATGGGGGGCGAAGGGGTTGAAAACGGAGACTTTGCCGTTGTCCCCCGTTACCTCCGCGTGCATCCGCAGGACCGAGGAGGAGAACATGGAGCACCCGATGTGGGCGCTCCCGCCGTCGGTCAGGGAGAAGTGGGCGTCCATGGCCCGGTCGACCCCCGGCGAGGACAGCTTGGCCTCGGCCCGGTTGACCCGCGGCCCGGGCGCCAGCAGGCGCAGCAGGCTGACGGGATAGCAGCCCATGTCCATGATGGCGCCGCCGGCCAGGGCCAGCTGGTAGCGGATGTCGCCCTTCTTCCACAGCGGGGCGGAGAAGGCCACGTCGACGTTGGTGATGTTGCCCAGCTCGCCCGAGCGCACGATTTCGATGAGGCGCTTGGTCAGCGGGTGGTACTGGTAGTGGAAGGCCTCCATCACCACCAGCCCGGCGTGGGCGCTGGCCACCTCGGTCACCGCCCGGGCCTCGTCGGCGTTCGCCGTGAACGGCTTCTCGCACAGCACGTGCTTGCCCGCCTTGAGCGCCTCCATGGTCCAGTAGCCGTGCAGGCCGTTGGGCAGCGGGTTGTAGATGGCGTCGAGGCCGGGGTCGTGGAGCAGCTCCTCGTAGCTGGCCGCCACCTGCGGAATGCCGTGCTTGTCGGCGAAGGCCTGGGCCCGGGCCGGGTCGCGGGCGGCCACCGCCTCGACCGTGACGCGCCCCGTCCGCCGGGCCGGCTTGACCAGCGCCACCGGGGCGATGCGGGCCGCCCCCAGGATCCCGAACTTCACCACGCGGCGCTCACCGGCGTCACCGGGCGGAGGGCGCGTGGAGCGGGCACCGGGCGAGGTGGCAAGCTGCACGCTGGGAAAGGCGATCCGCAACGGGGGATGGCAGGGTTGCACAATGGACCGGCGGTGACGGGCGGCACGGCATGAGCACGGACGCTAACGCACGCGGAGCCCGACCGACGCTTGGCCACATCCGCGGTCTGGACGGCATCAGGGCGTTCGCCGTCCTGTCCATCATCGCCTTCCACACCGGGCTCAACTCGGTGCCCGGCGGCTTCTACGGCGTCGACGCCTTCTTCGTGCTGTCGGGCTACCTGATCACATCCCTGTTGGTGAAGGAGTGGAGCGGGACGGGCACCATCCGGCTGCGGCGTTTCTGGGCCGCCCGCGCCCGCCGCCTGCTGCCGGCGCTCTTCCTCATGGTGGCCGTGGTGGGCGTCGTCATGGCCCTCTGGCCCAAAATCCTGGTCACGCCGAACATCGTGGGCGACGCCGTCTCGACCGTCTTCTACGTCTCGAACTGGTACTCGATCCACACCGGGGTCGGGTACTTCGACCTCTCGGCGCAGCCCTCGCCGTTCCTGCACACCTGGTCCCTGGCGATCGAGGAGCAGTTCTACCTGGTGTGGCCGCTCGTCGTGCTGGGCGTGCTCCGGCTGGGATCTCGTCGGCCGCGCCGGGCCGCCGCGCCGGATCGTCGCGTCGACGTGCTCGGCGGGGGCACCATGGTCGTGACGCCCGCGCCGGTGGGCGCCGCGGATCCCCCGTGGGCCCGGCGCCGCCGCCTGCACCTCCTCTTCGCCGTGGCCTGCCTCGGCTCGCTCGCCTCCGCCGTCCTCATGGCGCTGCTGGCGCCCAACGGGTACACCACGCGCGCCTACTACGGCACCGACTGCCGGGCGCAGGCCCTCTTGGTCGGCGCGGCCATCTCCATCGGCCTCACGCTGTGGCACGAGGGCGCGCAGCGGACGTGGTTCACCCGGATGGCCGGCGTGCTCGGGATCGTGGGCGGGCTCGGGACCGCCGCGCTCTGGATGACCACGGCCGAGACGACCACGTTCGCCTTCAGCGGCGGCTTCATGGTGGCCAGCCTGGCCGCGGGCGGCGTGGTGCTCGGCTGCGTGGCGGCGCCGCGGTCCCTCGTCGTGCGCTTCTTGGAGCTGCCGCCGCTGCCCCAGTGGGGCCGCATCTCCTACGGCGTGTACCTCTGGTACTGGCCGGTGCTCCTCGTCATGACCGGGCAGCGGCTGCACTGGGGCGTCTACCCGCTCTTCCTGGCCCGCGTCGGCATCACGGTGGCCATCGCCGCCCTCAGCTACGACCTGATCGAAATGCCCATCCGCCGGGGCGCCCTGCGGCGCTGGCGCTCGTGGGTGGCGGCCCCGGTGGGGGCGGCGATCGCCATCTCGGCCGTGGTCGCCTCCACGCTGGTGCCGGTGGGGGCGACCGAGCTGCAGGGCGCCGCGCTCGGCCTGCCCCAGCCCACCTCGTCGACCACCACGCCGGCGGGCGCGTCGACCACGACCACGGTGCCGCAGCCGACCTATCTCGCGCCGGCCCCGCCGGCGCTCATCGACCCGGTGAAGCGGGTCAAGGTGCTGGTGGTGGGCGACTCCATCGCCGGCACGCTGGCCGTGGGGCTGGCCGAGGTGGCCGACCGCGACAACGTGCAGATCGTGGACGAGGGGCTCCCGGGCTGCTCGGTGTCGACGCAGCAGAAGATCCACGTGGCCAACTACGTGGTCCCGCCCGGTGCGCCGTGCGACGACCCCAACCCCGACGCCCTCTTCGACACCTGGCGCAAGTGGGTCGACGCCTACAACCCCGACGTGGTGATCTACGCGGCGCGCAGCGAGACCTTCGACCAGGAGATCGGGGGGACCTGGGAGAACCTGGGCCAGCCGTCGTTCGACGCCTACCTCACCGGCCGGTTCCGCCAGGCGGCCAGCGTGCTCGGTGCCAAGGGGGCCACCGTCGTGTTCATGACGTCGCCCTACTACGACAGTGGCACGGCGACGGGCGGCGGGCCGTGGCCCGAGGACGTCCCGGCGCGGGTCCAGACCGACAACACCATCATGCGGGCCGTGGCCACCTCGACCACATCGGGCCCGGGCAACAAGGTCTACGTGTTCGACCTCAACGCGGTGGTGTCGCCCGGAGGCCAGTACGCGGCCAGCGTGGGCCAGGTCAACCTGCGCTGCGCCGACGGCGTGCATTTCACCGCGTCGGGCGGGATCTACGTCGGCCTGCGCCTGGTGCCCGACCTCGTCTCGCTGGGCCAGGCCCACGCGACCAGCTCGCCCGGGGGGTCGTGGCCGGGGCAGTTGCCCCCGGCGGTCCCGACCTGGTACGCACAGCTGCCATGTCAGTAGCCGCAGACATCACGGTCCGGCGGGCCACCCGGCGCGACGTCGACGCCATGGCGGCCCAAATGGCCAAGACCTTCTGGGACGACCCGGTGGCGTCGCACCTCATGCGCAACGCCGGCCGGCGTGAGGCGGGGCTGCGGGCGTTCTTCCGCACGCAGATGCTGGCGGACTACCTGCCCTTCGGGGGCTGCTACGTGGCCGAGGGCTACGCCGGCTCGGCCGTGTGGGCCCCGGCGGGCAAGCCCCTGCTCACCGGGCTGACCGGGATCCTGACCATGGTGCCGGTGCTGCCCTACGTGGCCACCAACCTGGTGACCACGTTGCGCGTCCTCAGCGTGATCGAGCGCATGCACCCCCACGAGCCGCACTGGTACCTGGCCTCGCTGGGCACGGCGGTCGACCGGCAGGGCCAGGGCATCGGGTCGGCGCTGCTGCAGCCCGTCCTGCGCCACTGCGACCGCGAGGGGCTGCCGGCCTACCTGGAGTCGTCCAAGGAGCGCAACGTGCCCTTCTACCGGCGCCACGGCTTCGAGGTCGTCGAGGAGGTGGCGCTGCCGGGGAACGGGCCGCTCATCTGGACCATGTGGCGGGAGCCGCAGCCCGGCTGAGCCCGGGTGCGGGCGCACCGGCGCCGCTCAGGTGGGATGGATGCCCTCGGGCATGGAGAGCGCGTCGTTGACCACCACGCCCAGCACGTCGATGACGGCCCGGGCGGGCGCCGAGGGCAGGCCGCGGCGCCGCTGGGCCACGCCGACCCGGCGGCGGGGGAGGCCGGCGACGGGCAGCACGGCGAAGCGCTCGCGCAGGTGGCCGGGGACGGCCGTGGCGGGGAGGATGGCCGGGCCGTAGCCGTCGAAGGCCAGGGAGGCGATCAGCCGCACGCCGTCCAGTTCCATGGCCGGGTGCAGCTCGACCCGCGCCGGCACGGTGGCGCTGTCGATCTCGGCCCGCAGGGCGGTGCCCGGTGCCGGCAGCAGCAGGTCGAGCTCGGACAGGCGCTCCAGGGCGAGGGACGGCTGGGCCGCCAGCGGGTGCTGCCGGGGCAGCACCACGACCAGGTCCTCGTCGAAGAGCTGGGCCGCCATGATTTCGTCGCCGCTCAGCGGGAAGGTGACGACGGCCAGGTCCAGCTGGCCCGAGGCCAGCTGCTGCTCGAGCGGGACGCTGGCCCCGTCGGCGACGTTGAGGTGGATGTGGGGGTGCCGGACCCGGAGCAGGTCGAAGAGCTGGGGCACCAGCCAGCGCCCGGTGGTGCCGATCATGCCCAGGCGGACGGTGCCCACCACCTCGGCCCGCAGCGCGGTGACGTCGGCCACCATCGCCTCGAGCTCGTTCATGACCCGGCGGGCCCGGTCGATCACGACCTGGCCCTCCTCGGTCAGCTTGCCGGACGCCCGGTCGACCAGCTGCACGTCGAGCTCGCGCTCGAGCTTGGCCACGTGGGCCGAGACGTTGGACTGCACGGTGCCGATGGAGGCGGCGGCGGCCGAGAAACTGCCGGTGTCGGCGATGCCGAGAAGTGCTTGCAGGTGTTTCAGCTCCATGGGCCATCCCTTCGGCCAGGTGCTTGCTCTAGTTGCCCTTACATCATTATAACTGATATTAAGTATCTGCTAAAGCAGATTGACAGATTGTCCGATCCAGAGCAAAATGAGTTCCAGACCACGGGATATCAGAAGCCCCCCCTCTGATCCTGGTGAGTCTCGAGAAGGGATCGCCCTCCCCCCCGGCGATCCCTTCTCTTAATTCCCGGGCCGTTTCGCCCGACCGCCGAATCCACCGGCGGCCGTGGGCCCGGCGGCCCCTCCAATGACGTCCACGGCCGTTTCATACCCACGCCGACCCCCCTGGCGCAGGGGCCGCCGTGCTTTATCCTCTGAGACCATGGCCCGGACCGCCGTCTTCGTCGACCTGGACCGGACCCTGCTCTGCCAGGCTTCGGGCCAGGTGTTCAACCGGGCCCTGATCGACGAGGGGGTGCTCCCGCAGGGGCGCTCCCTGCCGGGCGACCAGCTGCTCTACTCGGTCAACAACCGCCTGGGTGAGAACCTCTTCTCCATGGGCCTCGTGCGGGCGGCCGCCCGGGTGGCCCGGGGCTGGCGTCAGGACCAGGTGCAGGAGGCCGGCCGCCACGCCGTGGCGGCCCTGAGCGAGCTGGTGGCCCCCTTCGCCCCGCAGCACCTGGCCGCCTTCCGGGACGAGGGTCACCTCCTGGTCCTCTCGACGACGACGCCGGCCGACCTGATCGCCCCCTTCGCGGAGGCGCTCGGCTTCGACGACCTCATCGCCACGGCCTACGAGACCAAGGACGGCCGCTACACCGGCCGGCTCTACGAGGGGTTCGTCTGGGGCACCGGCAAGCTGCGCGCCGTGCGGGAGTGGGCCCAGCGACAGGGGCGTCGACCTGGCGCACTGCCACGCCTGCAGCGACAGCATCTTCGACGTGCCGCTGCTCTCGAGCGTGGGCTTCCCGCACGCCGTGAACCCCGACCCGTCGCTCACCTTGGTGGCCACGGCACGGCGCTGGCCGGTGGAGCACTGGGACCGGCCACCCGGCGTGCCCAGCGTCCTGGGGCTCGAGCCGTACCACCTGCTGCGTCCCTTCGTGCGCTCGCTGTCGTTCCCGTACGCCCGCTTCGACATCGCCGGGTTGGAGAACGTGCCGGCGCGCGGCGCGGTGCTGCTGGCGGCCAACCACCGGAGTTACTTCGACGTGGCGGCCCTGGCCCTGGTGGCCCGCGGCATCGGGCGCCCCGTGCGCTTCCTGGGCAAGAAGGAGATCTTCGACGCGCCCGTCGTCGGTACGATCGCCCGCGCCATCGGCGGGATCCCCGTCGACCGCGGCAGCGGTTCGGGCCAACCGCTGCGCGCCGCCGAGGCGGCGCTCAAGGCGGGGGAGGTGGTCATCGTCCTGCCGCAGGGGACGATCCCGCGTGGGCTCGACTTCTTCGACCCCGTCCTGCACGGCAAGACGGGCACGGCGCGGCTCGCCGCGTCGACGGGAGCGGCCGTGGTGCCAGTCGGGTTGTGGGGGACCGAGAAGGTGTGGCCGCGCTCGTCGCGGGTGCCCGACTTCACCCTCGTGCGCCACCCGCCGAAGGTGACGGTCCGGGTGGGCAAGCCGCTGTCGCTGTCGCTCACCGACGCCCGGGCGGACACCGAGACGATCATGCAGGCCATCAGCGCGCTGTTGCCCGCCGAGGCGCGGGTCCGCCACGAGCCGACGCCCGAGGAGCTGGCGCGCACCAAACCGCCGAAGTGACGTAGGTGAGGAAGCAGCTCGCCAGCGTGACCACGCGCGCCGTCAATGCGGCGTCGCGCCGCCTGGGGCGGGGGCAGGGCACGGTGGCCGGCGGGCGCGCCGGCCTGCGGCTCGACCCCGAGCTGCTCGAGCACCTGAGCGCCGGGCGGCAGGTGGCCCTCGTCAGCGGCACCAACGGCAAGACCACGACGACGCGGCTGCTGGCGGTGGCGCTGGGTGCGTCGGGCGACGACGTGGTGAGCAACGACACCGGGTCCAACATGCCGCCGGGCCACGTGGCCGCGCTGGCGGGGACGCACGCGCCGCGGGTCGTGCTCGAGGTCGACGAGGCCTACCTGCCGCGCGTGCTCACGTCGACGTCGGCCACGGCGGTCGTGTTGCTCAACCTCTCGCGCGACCAGCTCGACCGGACCAACGAGGTGCGGATGGTGGCGGCGCGCTGGCGGGCGGCGCTAGCGGCCGCGCCGCACACCCACGTCGTGGCCAACGCCGACGACCCCTTGGTGGCCTGGGGCGCGGGGGCGGCCAAGGAGGTGCACTGGGTGGCCGCCGGCCTGCGCTGGCAGCACGACGCGGTCGGCTGCCCGTCGTGCGAGGGGCGCATCGAGTTCCACGACGACGGGCCGTGGTCGTGCGGCGGCTGCGACCTGGCGCGGCCGGTGCCCGAGGCCCGCCTGGCGCACGACGCCGGGGGCGCCCCCGGAGGCGTGTGGGCCGACGGGCGCCGGCTCCCCATCCGCCTCGCCCTGCCGGGGCGCTTCAACCAGGCCAACGCCTTGCTGGCGGCCGTCGCCGCCGAGGCGTGCGGCGTCGCCGCCGAGGCGGCGCTGGCGGCCATGGCGACGGTCGAGGAGGTGGCGGGCCGCTTCACCGTGCGCTCCTTCGGCGACGTCCGGGCCCGCCTCATGCTGGCCAAGAACCCGGCCGGCTGGGACGAGCTGCTCGACCTGGTGACGCAAGGGACGGCGCCGCTGGTGGTCAGCATCAACGCGCGGGTGGCCGACGGGGCGGACCCGAGCTGGCTCTGGGACGTGCCCTACGAGCGCCTGGTGGGCCGCCCGGTGGTGGCGACGGGCGACCGCTTCCGGGACCTGTCGGTCCGCCTGCGCTACGCCGGCGTGTCCCACACCAGCGAGCCGGACCCGCGCGGCGCGGTGGCGGCGGCGGCCGACGGCACGGGGGGCGAGGTCGTCGACGTCATCGGGAACTACACCGCCTTCTACGACCTGTTGGGCGCCCGCGCGTGAGCGGCCCGGTGCGGATCGCCGTGATCTACCCCGACCTCCTGGGCACGTACGGCGACGGGGGCAACGGGCTGATCCTGGCCCGGCGGGCCGAGTGGCGCGGGCGCGCCGCCGAGCTCCTGCAGGCCACCTCGGACCGGCCGCTGCCCGACGCCGACGTCTACTGCCTCGGCGGCGGCGAGGACGGGCCGCAGGTCCGGGCCGCCCGCACCCTGGTGGACGACGGCACCCTGGCCCGGCGGGTGGCCGAGGGCGCGGTGGTGCTGGCGGTGTGCGCCGGCTTCCAGGTCGTGGGCCGGATCTTCCCCGGGGCCGACGGCGACGCGCACGAGGGCGTGGGCCTGCTCGACGTCACGACGGCCAAGGTGGCCGACCCGCGCGCCGTCGGCGAGGTGGTGGCCGACCCGGTCGGCCTGGACGGGCTGCCCGTCCTGACGGGGTTCGAGAACCACGGCGGCCGCACGACGTTGGGCGAGGGCGTGGTGGCGCTCGGCCGGGTGACGGCGGGCGTCGGCAACGGCAACGGCGACGCCAGCGAGGGTGCGGTGTCCGGGCGCGTCGTGGGCACGTACCTGCACGGGCCCGTGCTGGCCCGCAACCCGGCCCTGGCCGACAGGCTGCTCGCGTGGGCGCTCGGCGAGGTCACCCTGCCGCCGCTCGACGACACGGCGGCGGAGAGCCTGCGCACGGAACGACTGCGGGCCGCCGGCGGCCGGGGCCGGTTCCGGCGGCGGCGGTAGGGGAGGGACGGACCGTGCGCACGCTGCTCAACGTCATTTGGCTCGTCTTGTCGGGAGTCTGGCTGGCGCTGGGCTACGCCCTGGCCGGCGTGGTGCTGTGCGTGCTGATCATCACGATCCCCTTCGGCATCGCGGCGTTCCGGCTGGCCGCCTTCGTGCTGTGGCCGTTCGGACGGGCCGTGGTGCCCAAGGCGGGGGCCGGCGCAGGGTCGACGATCGGCAACATCATCTGGTTCGTGGTGGCCGGGCTCTGGATGGCCCTGGCCCACCTTTTGCTCGGCCTCCTGCTGTGCCTCACGATCATCGGCATCCCGCTCGGGCTGGGCAACTTCAAGCTGGCGGCCGTGGCCATCGCCCCGCTGGGCAAGGACATCGTCTCCGCCGACGATCCGCGCGTCGCCGCCCGCTCCATCGTCTTCTGACCCGGCGCGGCCCCGCTCACCACACACGAGGGACGAGCCGCGCCGTGCGGCCGTGGTACGCCTCGTAGCCGGGCAGGGCGCGGTCGAGCAGGCGCTCCTCGGCGTCGATCCGGTGGACGTACGCGGGGGTCACGAGCGCGGCCACCGCGGCGACCACGACGGCGCTGCCCGAGGTGAGGGCGAACCCGGCCCAGACGAGCAGCGAGCCCAGGTAGCCGGGATGGCGGACGCGGCGGTAGGGGCCGCGCTCGATGACGCCCCGCGCGTTCGTCACCCGCAGGGTGCGCGAGTACGACTCGGCCAGGGTCCGCATCGACCACACGCGCAGCCCCAGCCCGGCCACCAGGAGGAGCAGGCCCAGCGGCGCGGCGGCGGCGGGCAGCGGGCGCAGCGGCAGTCGCCGCAGGAACGGCGCGCTCAGGACGGCCAGACCCGACGCGACGGCGATGCCGCGGGTGCTTCCCGCGTCCTCCGCCGAGGCGTGCAGGTCCGCCGCCGCACCGGGCCGGCGCAACAGCGCCTCGACGGCCACGAAGCCGGCGATGCCCGCGTAGCCGGCACCGAACCAGCCGTCGCCGCGGCGCGGAGCGGCGTTGGTGGAACCCGGCCTCACCGGTCCAGCCGGAAGCGTGGCTCGGTGCGCCCGCGCACGCCCAGGCCGTCCACCGTGAGCAGCGCGCCGTCCAGCGACCCGTTCCCCCCGATCTCGACGGTGGCCACGAAAAGCCGATCGAGCTCCGGCCCGCCGAAGACGACGTCGGCCGGGTTGCGGACCGGGAGGCCGAGCGTGCGCTCGAGCCCGTCGACGGTGAAACGGGCCAGCTGCCCGCCGCCGATCAGCGCGCACCAGAGCGCGCCCTCGTCGTCGAAGGCGGCACCGTCGGCGACGCCGTCCAGGCCCGACACGTCACCGAAGACGGCGCGCCCGCCGACGCGGCCGTGCTCGCCGTCGTAGGGGTATGCGTAGTAGTCGCCCGAGGAGTCCCCGATGACGAGGCGGTCGGCGCCGTCCTGCCGGTACGCGTTCGGCCCGTTGGTGTTGGCGATGGCGCCATCGAGCAGCCTCCAGCCGTCCCGGGTCGAGAACCACCACGCCGAACCCTCGGCCGGGCCGAAGTTCAGGGTGCCGGTGACGAGGTTGCCCGCGTAGTCCGCACAGGCGTCGTTGGCCCGCCCGCCGAGCCCCTCCGGGTAGGCGGCGAGGAGGACCGCGGTCCCGGCGTCGGCGTCGATCACGTGGAGGCCGTCGTCGAGGGCACCGACCAGCCGGCCGTCCTCGGTCAGCACGAGGCCGGCCGCCATGCTGGGAAGCGCCTGGGTGTGCAGCGGCCCGGCGCCGCCCTCGAGCCAGTGCAGGGTCCGCGCCGCGCAGTCGACGAAGTAGAGGCGGTCGCGCCGGTCGTCCCAGGTGAGGCTCTCGCCCCACCCGAGGGAGAACTCGCCCACCCGCGCCACGCGCATGCGACCCAAAGGTAGCGGCGCGCGACGCGCCCGGGGTCCTGAAACGGCGGTGGCAGGACGCCCTATATTGGGCGCCAGCCATTGGGGGTGAGGTCCTTGCCGTTCGCTGATAGCGGCGCGCGCCGGACGGCGCTCGTCGTCGAGGGCGATGCGACACGTCGCGACGCGATACGGAAGATGCTGGAACGAAACGGCTTCGACGTCGTCGCCGCGGCCGACGGACCGGCCGCCGTCGAGCTCGGTCGCCACGCCGGCGCCATCGACCTGTTGCTGACCGATGCCGTCATGCCCGAAATGCCCGGCATCGAGGTAGCCGACGCCATCCGGGCCCAGCACCCCCAGGCCGTCGTCGTCTACATGAGCGCGTACGCCAAGGAGGCCTTCCGCGACGGGGCACGCCCGGTGGCGCTGATCGAGAAGCCGTTCGACGAGGCGCAGCTGCTCGAGGTGCTCGGCCGCCACCTGCCGGCGTAGGCCGAGGCCGCTCAGTCGGGCCAGGCGCGGGCGCGGGCCGGCGGCTCGTCCAGGGCCCAGGCCCGCCGCCACGATGAGGCCTCGGGACCCCGGTGGGCCGTCGACGCCCCCTCGGCCGGGGCGGCCGGGCTGACGGAGCGCCGGGCCTGCCACCAGTCGGTCTGCACCTCGCGGGCCAGCGTGGCCACCGCGGCGTCGACGCGCCCCGAGAAGCGGCGCGCGCTCTCGCCCTCGTCGGGCGACATCGGTGCGCCGAAGAGGACGGCGATGGGCGAGCGCCGCAACCGCCCGCCGCGGCGCGACTCGGTCCCCGAGCCACCGGGCGCCCGGGCGCCCTCCTCGGGCTTCTTCGGCAGCACGTGGCGCGAGCCGTGGATGTACACCGGCACCACCGGACGTCCGGTGCGCCGGGCCAGGTAGGCCTCCCCACCCCGGAACGGCTGGGTCCATCCGTCGGGGGAGCGCCCGCCTTCGGGGAAGATGACGAGGTTCCAGCCGTCTTCGAGCAGCTCGGCCGCCGTGTCGACCGACTTGCGGTTCACCCGGCTGCGCTCGATCGGGATGGCCGCCAGCGCGAACGACCACAGCACCGATTTCCAGGTGCGGTCGAAGAAGTAGTCGGAGGCGGCCGCCACGACGGTGCGGTGGCGCAGCTCCACCGGGAGGGTGGTCAGCAACAGGGGCGTGTCGATGTGGCTGGCGTGGTTGGCCGCGAAGATGACGGATCCCTCGATGTGCTGCAGGTGCTCGGCCCCGCGGACCGTGGCCGGGGCCAGCAGCCGGGCGGCGGGGCGGGTGACGTTGTCCATCACCACGGCCCGGGCCAGGCGCACGGGGTAGCGGCGCGACCACTCGTGGTCGTAGTCGAGCCCGACCTTGCGCTCCGGGTCGGGGCGCTCGACCGTGGTCGGCCACGAGGGCGCGGCCAGCGGGAAACGGGTCCCCCGCACCTTCGCCGTCAGCCCCGACAGGTCCATCAGTGCACGTCCGACATGAAGATGGGCGGGTTGTGCAGGTGCGTCAGGGTGGGGGAGGGCCCCACGACGTCCGACGCGATCTCGAGCGCGTCGTTGAGCGAGCTGGCCGGCGAGAAGCCGAGCCGGCGCACCGCCTTGGGATCGCCGCCCACCACAATGACCCGGCCCAGGTGCTGCAGCGCGTGGGCGCACCAGTACCACATGTAGAAGGGGTGCACGCCGTGGTAGGCGTGGCCGGTGCGATAGAGGTGGATGTACCAGGGGTCGGTGGCGAAGGACTCCTCGAACTCCTTGTGCATCCGCATCGGGTCGGCGGTTTGGGTCAGCACCTGCTCGTAGAAGTCGATGTAGCTCGGGTGGTGGCCGGGGTGGAATTCGGGCCGGGTCGGGTGCCGCATGATGACGACACCGCCCTCGCGCACCAGCGGCTGGCCGCGGTACATGTTGAAGAAGTAGCCGAGCCCGAGGCAGGCCACCAGAATCGGGTTCATGATGGAGTTCACGTTGTAGGGGCAGATGTAGGGCAGCCCCATGGTCAGGATGTCGGTCTGCCCCTCGACGTCGACCCCCTGCTGCGCCCACACGTTCGCCGTCGTCAGCTCGTGCACGGCCTCCACCTCGCCCGCCTGCACCGACGTCAGCGCGTGGGGCGAGCGGATGGCGTGGAAGATCTGCCGGGACACCCGCGGCGGCGTCTTGGCCAAGGCGGCCGACGAGGCGGCGTAGGTGGCCCGGTCGCGCAGGGACCACTCCCACTCGCGCTTCTGGAGGAACGTGAAGTTGGAGGGGAAGGTGTCGTTGTTGAGCGTCGTCTCGATCTGGAAGACCTTCACGCCCGACTCGGCGATGAGCCGGCCCATGCGCCAGTTCGAGGAGTGCAGCTCGGAGCGGTGCTGGTCCATGAACGACTTCGAGTGGCGCATGGTCTGCGGGTTGTGGTGGTGGCGCAGGCTCCGGTACGAGGCCAGGCCGGTGGCCACGCTCTTGTGGCCGCCGTCCATGGCCACCAGGTTGATGTTCACGTACACCAGGAGGTCCGAGGTGGCGGCCCGCTTGTTGATCTCGACGTCCTCACCCTGCTCCGTCTGGCCCAGGTCGATCAGGTTGCCCGGGTCCTCGGCGTCGTGCTGCGTCAGCAGCCCGTGGGGGGCGAAGGCGTCGTAGACCCGGTTGCCCAGCGCGTGGCGGAGCTCCTCCTCGGTCATCCGGCGGTGCAGGGCGAGCGCCGCCACCAACACGACGTCGTCCACCCCGGCCTCGGCGGCCAGGTCGAGCACCGTCTCGATGACCATTTGGCGGATGTCGGGCGCCGCCATCTGGGGCAGCGGCAGCGAGATGTCGTCGAAGCAGATGGTCAGCCTCATGCCGGGCGTGAGCAGCGCCGGCAACGGGTCGCGGTCGCCCACCGGGTGCAGCAGGGCGTGGCGGATGGCCCGGTAGGGGTCCTCGATCGCCTTCATCGGCTCGGGCGCGTAGAGCACGCGGCTGCCCTCGGGCAGCGTCTCGAGCACGAAGCCCTCCCCGTTCCAGAACAGGGTCGGCGGCGTCGACCTGTCCACCTCGAGCACGAAGCCGGGTCGGCGGCTCATCGGGTGTGTCCTTTCCCTAGGTCGAAGGCGATCTTCACGGCGCCGCGGCGGCCCGCGGCGCCGGCGTGGGCCACCGCGTCCTCGAAGCGGGTGAGCGGGTAGGTGGCCGACACCAGGCGCCCGGTCCGCTGGGCCGCGGCCACGTCGAAGGCCAGGGCGAAGGTGGACGTCGGTGCCGCGTCGCCCGGCCCGCGTTCGGTCCCGTAGGCGTAGGCGCCGGCCAGGCGCACCTCGCGGTGCCACAGCGGCGCCAGGTCCACGGTCACCCGGCCCGGCATGCCGACGAGCGCCACCGTGCCGCGCGGCCGCACCATGGCCAGCGCGTGCCCGATCGACTCGGCGCTGCCGACGCAGTCGATGACGACGTCGGCGCCGCCCGACAGCGTCGCCGTCTCCCCGGACCCGCCCCCGTACGACATGGACCGGGCGTGCCGCCGCACGGCACGCGCCAACTGGTCGGGCGGCAGCGCCTCCGTGCACCCGAGCTCGCGGGCCAGCTTCTGTTGGTGCCCGTAGCGGGCCCCGACCAGCACCACCGACGGCTCGGGGCAGCGGCCGGTGGCGGCCAGATGCGACAGCGCGGCCGTGACGAGCAGCCCGACGGTCCCGGCGCCGATGACGGCCACCACGTCGCCGGCGGCCAGGGGCGCGCCGAGCACCGCGTGCACGGCGCAGGCCACCGGCTCCACCGTCACCGCGTCGCGGTCGCTGAGGGCCTCGGGCACGGCGTAGAGCTGGCTCGCGTGCGCCACGAGGCCGGCGCTCGACCAGCCGCCGCCCGTGTCGGCGCAGAACCCGGTCTGCAGCCCGGGCCGGATGTGGCCGAAGGCCAGGTAGCCGCAGCTGCCCACCTGCCCGGCCTGGCAGGCGGGGCACATCGGCTCAATGCCCCGGGCGGCGCACCCGAGCACCGGCTGCAGCACGACCCGGCTCCCGGCCGCCAGCGGGGCCCCGTCGGCGCCCGACGCGTCCTCGCTCAGCAGGCCCACCACCTCGTGCCCGGGCACGAAGGGAAAGGAGACGATGTCCTCGAAATAGCGGGAGCTGCGCCCGTCCAGGGTGGCCAGGTCCGACCCGCAGATGCCCGCCAGCACGGGGTCGACGTGCGCCCACCCCGCCGCGGGCGCGGCGGGCGCGTCCTGCTCCACCAGCCGCAGGGGGCCGACCCCGGCCCCGCGCCCCGAGCCCAGCGAGGAGGCCACCACCCGGGCGGCGGCGAACCGCGGCAGGGAGCGCTCGAACAGCAGGGTGCTCATGTGCTCACCGGCCCATGACCGCCTTGGGCGACTTCACGTCGAAGGGCCCCAGGGGGAGCGGCCGGTGCGAGCCGCCCTCCGCCTTGGCCCAGTGCTCCACGTGCCAGCCCCGGCGCCGGGCGATGGCGGAGAGGCGCGACTCGGGGTTGACGGCGACGGGGAAGCCGACCGCCTCCAGCATGGCCAGGTCCGACGCCGAGTCGGCGTAGGCCACCGACTCCTCCAGCGACAGCGAGTGCTCGTCGGCGTAGTCGGCCAGCAGCAGGGCGCGGGCCTCGCCGATGGGCGGCAGCGTCGTCAGCTGTCCGGTCAGCCGCCCTTCCTCCACGCCCATGACCGCACAGACGATGTCATCGAACAGCGGGCGGATCGGCTCAATGATGAAGTCGAGCGCCCCCGTGATGAGCAGCGTCCGGTGGCCGAGGGCCCGGTGCGCGCGCACCCGGGCGAAGCCGTCGGGGAAGGAGCGCGTCAGCAGCTGGCGGTGGAAGAGCTCCCACGAGTCCTCCTGCAGCCGGGCCAGGGGCGCGTCCTCGAAGCGGCGGTAGAACGACTGCAGGAAGTCGCCCCGGTCGCGCCGGTCGAGCGCCAGCAGCGCCGGTCCCTGGCGGGCCAGGTCGGCCACGAAGCGCACCCGGCGCGCCGGCGACAGGTGCCGGCTGGCCAGCCAGGCGTAGGTGTCGACGACGTTGGACGACATGAGCGTGTGCTCGAGGTCGAAGACGGCCAAATGGCGGTCGGGCGAAAGGATGGCGCGCCGCTGCCGGTCGGGCCGCTTGTCCACCACCGACTTGCCCGGCTTCGTGCGCACCCGCGTGTGCTCGAGCACCGACGGCAGGTGGATGTCGAGCACGTAGCGGTCCCAGTCGATGGCGCCCGGGTCGAAGCCGAACGCCGCGTGGTCGTTTTCGTCGCCGGTGCCCCACAGCTCGAGCAGGTTGTCGACCCGGTAGCGCGGCGTCGGTCTCCGTGTAGGCGCCGTAGAGCTCCACGTAGCCCAGGGCGCGCTTGGCCATGACGTGGCGGTCCTCGATCCGGGCGGCCAGCTGCGCCTGCCTGCCGCGGATCGGCAGGGCAGTGATCAACTTCTCGGCGAAATTCATGGCCGCGTCGGCGCGGCGGAGCTGTCGCTGCACCCGCCCGCGCCCCGGGAAGGACCACTCGGGCACGCTGATGGGCTGGCCCCGGTCGTCGTAGAGGGGGTTGCGCTGGAAGAAGCCGGTGGAGAGCTCGACCAGGCGGCCGTAGCGCAGCGGGTTCCGCACCCCGGAGGCGACGTGGTACACCTTCGGCCGACCCGGCTCGGGCCCGCGGGCGGCGACGGCCAGGATGGCGGCCACCACCAGGTCGACCGGGATGACGTCGATGATGCCCTCGGGCACGCCGGGGAACTCGCGCAGCAGCCCGCGGGCGTAGGAGATGATGATCGGCTCCGCCATGCGGAAGCCGCGGATCCAGCCCGGGCGCGGCTCGGCCACGGCCGACTCAATGATGGAGGGCCGGACGAACGTGATCGGGACCTTGCCCTCCCACTGCTCGACCAGGGCCCGCTCGCCCAGGGCCTTGGTGAAGGGGTAGGCGTCGGGCCAGCCGAGCGAGAGGGCGCGCGCCGTGCCGGCCCGCACCAGCTCGTCGCCCACCCACTCCTCGCGCACCTTCTCGGCGCGGGCGGCAATGAGGTGGTCGCCGGCGGCACCGATTTCGGTGCGTGCCTTCTTCGTGAAGTCCTTCAGCTTGTCGGGCTGGCGCGACTCCGCCTGCAGGTCGTCGCGCAGCCGGCGGGCGAAGGCGACCTCGTCCTCCCACGGCACGTCGAGGGTGAAGCGGTTCTCGCTGAGCAGCTCCTCCTTGGCCTCGCCCTGGTGCGTGCTGGCCACGTAGGCGGTGGAGACCGAGATGAGATGGCCGGTCGACTCGGTGTCGGCCATGGCGGCGGCCACCCGGGACGGGCCGAGCAGGTTGATTTCGACGGCCTGGGTCAGGGGGGCGTCGAAGGAGACGGTGGCGGCGGAGTGGATGACCACGTTGGCCTGGCGCAACGCCTCGCGCCCGTCGTCGTCGAGACCGAGCCCGTCGCGCCCGACGTCGCCGGCCACGGCGTGCACCCGCCGGCCGACCTCGGCGGCGAATTCGTCCCCGAGCTGGTGGCGCAGCCGGTCGAAGCAGTCGTTCTTGATCACCTCCCGGGCCAGGCGGGCGGCGGCATCGGCCCGGCGGCCCGGGCGGACGAGGACCGTGATCTCGGCCTCGGGGACGCAGCGCAGGATGCGCTCGACCAGGGCGGTGCCCAGGAAGCCGGTGGCGCCGGTGATGAAGAATCGGCGGCCCCGCAGGTCCCGCTCAATCGGCATCAGAAATGTCTACCATTTGGGGCCGATCTTGTCTACCATTTGGTAAGTGACCAGCTCCTCGGGTTCCCGGCCCCCGGCTCCGAGCCCCCCGACGAAGGACCGCATCCTCGACGCCGCCCTGGCCTCCTTCGCCGCCCGGGGCTACGAGGCGACGTCGCTCGACGCCATGGCCAAGAGTCTCGAGCTGACCAAGCAGTCGATCCTCTACTGGTTCCCCTCCAAGGACGCCCTGCTGGAGGCGGTGATCGCCCGCAGTGCCACCGACCTCTCGACGGCACTCGAGACCGCTCTGGAGGGGGCGGGCGAGGGCTGGGCCCGCGTCGAGGCGGTGGTGCGCTCGGTCTTCCGGCTGGCGGCCCGTCAGCCCGAGCTGCTGGGCCTGCTGCGCGAGGTGGGGCGCCTGGGCCCGCCGGCGGCCACGCAGATGACGCTGGCGCTCGAGCCGTTGGTGCAGCGGGCGTCGTCCTTCCTGGAGGCCGAGATGGACGCCGGCACGATGCGCCGGCACGACCCGCGGCTCCTGCTGCTGGCCATCTACTCGACGGTGATCGGGATGGTGACCGAGGTCGAGGTGCTGCGGGCGCTGGGCGAGGAGCCGTCGGCGCGCTCGCTGGTGCGGCGTCGGGCCGACGTCCTGCAGCTGCTGCGGTCGGCGCTGCTGGTGGAGCCCGGCGGCTGAGCTGGGGCGGCGCCGACCTACTCGGTCGGCTTGGGGATCTTCTTCCGCGGCGGCGCCTTGGGCGTGTAGCGCTTGGAGGCGGTCGGCGGCTTGCGGGCGCCGGGGCTGGGGGCGGGAGACTTCGCCGCCACCTTGTCCTTGCGGTCCTTGCCGCGCGGGCGGGCGGCGGCTTGGCGGGCGACCGCCTTGGCGTTGGTGGTGCCGTACTTGTTCACGCGCCAGGCCCGCAGCATGAGCCATCCCCCGAAGGCGATGAAGGCGAAGCCGATCAGGCCGATGAAAACGGTCGCGCCGAAACCGATCAGGAAGAGAGAGAACGCGACGAGGGTGCGCTTGCGCTTCCACAGAGCGAGAAAGCCGATGACGCAGAAGACGAGGATGGCTGCCATCACCAGCCAGGCGTCGGGTGCGACGGCGATGCTGTTCTTGCCGTTCTTCGTGACACGGTTCTGGGAGACGATGTAGAGCGGCAGGGCGATTCCGGCGACCGTGCCCAGCACCAGGGCCCGGAAGGACCACCTGTATTCGAGCGGGTCGAGGTTCGACATCGCCGCCTTGCGCCCCTCCGGGGGGATGACCTCGCCGGGGTCGCGGGCCGGTTGGTCGCCCCCGTTGGCCACCCGGGACAGGCGGCTGAGCCAGGTCTGCGAGCGGGAGCTCTGGTCGTCGGGCAAGAGCGACATCGAGATTCAGGGTACCGGGGCGTTCCCGGCGCCGGAAATCAGGCGGCGGAACTCCCACGCTGCCGGAATGCGTGGAGGGGCAGACTACGGTTGTGGCCCGGGCAGCCCTTCCGGGCGCTTAGCTCAGCTGGTTAGAGCGCAGCCTTCACACGGCTGAGGTCGTGGGTTCGAGTCCCGCAGCGCCCACCAAAAGTCCAGTTCAGAGGCACTTTTTGGTTAACTCGGATTTCGGCCAAATGGTCTTGTCCTACAAATATTCGCAAGAGGCCCTCCGAAGCGCCTCTGAGGTGCGCAATTCCGTAGGACATTCATAGGACTTTGTTGGTCACGTGGAGTGGAGGAGTCTCGATGGAGATCTCGTACTCTTTGGGTATGGCGACGAGGTTCGTTCCGCGATCACCGCTAGGTGAACGCGTGGCAGCGGGCCGAACGGAGATACTGGCTGCAGCCGCACGGAGACACGCGTCGAATGTACGCATCTTTGGCAGCGTGGCTCGTGGTGAGGACAGCGGCACCAATGATGTCGATCTGCTTGTTGACTTAGATCCCGAAGCGAAGCCGCTTGACCTTCTCGAGCTCGGTTGTGACCTTGAAGATGTGCTCGGCGTCAAAGTAGATGTAGGAACACCGGCACTCTTGCGCGCGTTCATTCGAGACGAGGTGTTGGCCGAAGCCGTCGTCTTGTGAGGAGTCTGAGCGTTAACTGGAGTTGGCATGGACCCCGAGAACCCTAAGGGAGGGTGTCATCTCCCCGGCCGATTGGGGCAGGTCGGGGATTGCAAGAAGTCGACCCCGGCCCGCCGTTCGCTGGCAGGGAGCTACCCTTCCTCGGGCTTCCAAACCCGAGACCTCGCTGGCGCAGGGGTTCCCCGGCCTACCGTCGCCAGGGTGGCGCGGCAAGGTGATTGTGCCAATGCCCGGTCCGGGCACAGTTGAGATCGAAGGGCCGGGCGACGCCGAAAGGCTCGCCGCAAGCGATAGGCACCGTCGGTCTCCGGCCGGTGGTCAACTCCCGAAACGGGCACGAAAGACCTAACCCGGTAATTCGGCCCTCACTTCTCTCCGGGTTCGTGCGGTCACGCCCGCGAGGGGTGCTCGTACCGAGCCGCTCTGAGACAGGGCTAAGTCGAACTCGAGCAAGCAGCTCCTGACTCGGGTTGTCCACCGACCGGCCGTATGGGGCATCACCCGTCATCCGCTCCGTATGAGCATAAGTGCACCCGGTCACCTCGCGACAGCGAAAAGTCGCCAGCTTCCAGGCACACCTTTGAGCTCGTGCTCACCCCGGTCCTCGAACTCGAGTCCGGATCCCGCAACGAGCATCGGAACGGCGGCGGACACCCACAGCTCTCCGGGTTGTGCTTCCTGCAGGACTCGAGCGGCGATGTGCACCCCGATGCCTGCGATGTCAGCCCCTCTGACCTCGACCTCGCCAGTGTGTAAACCTGCCCGAATGTCGAGCCCCAAGGGTCGTAATGCGTCTCCAAAAGCACTTGCACATCGAATGGCCCGACCCGGACCGTCGAAGGTCGCCAGCAGCCCGTCTCCGGTCATCTTGACGACCCGTCCGCCATGCGCTGCGCGCCATAGCGTCATGGTGCTCCAGGAGCTGGCTCCATTCTCGGTCCCCGAGTGCCGAAGCCTTCGCCGTTGAGCCGACGATGTCGGTGAACAAGATGGCGGCTAGGGCACGGGCGGGCTCGACAGGCGCTTGCAAGTCCCCCAGGAAGTGCCGGATGTGACCGAGGACTTCGGCGGAAGGTTCACAGAAGAGGAAGCCGTCGTTTCCCGGCACCATCGCCAGGCGTGCTCCCGGAATCTGCTCGGCCAGGTTCCGGCCCGCTTCGGGCAACATGCCACGGAATCCTTCACGCTGCAGCACGAGCGTGGGCACCCCGATGGACGGCAGCACCGGTCGGAAGTCGATGGAGCGTGCCCGTTCGAGAGCCCCGACCGCCTCGCGCCGACGCACCGCCCCGCGCATCGCCATCGCGCACCAGCGGCGGAAGGACGGATCGCGGGACGCATCGGGATTGCCAAACTCAACGAGGGCTTCGGTTCCCCAGGCCTGCTTGATGAACTCCTGCTCGCTCGCGTCGAATCGTGCGTCGGCGTAGTTGGCCGCCGTGCTCCACAGGATCAGGCCGCGGGTCCACGCCGGATTACTCGCTGCGAACAGAGCGGCGGTCGCTCCGCCGAGAAGCTCGCCGACGAGCACTACGCCTTCCGACGCGACCGCATCGAGTACCGCACGCGCCTCATCCGCCCATTCCTCCCAGCTGGACAGCCCCTCGCCGGAAGCAGCATCCGACGCGCCAGTACCCCTCGGGTCGAACTTGATCACCCGCGCCCATGAGGCGAGCTGACGCAAGAAGGCGGCGTAGGGCGGCCAGTACCAGCAGGTGTCGATGCCGTCGCCGAAGGTGCTCGCCAAGAGAAGGTCGACGTCCCCCTCCCCGAAGACCTGGTAGGCGAGGCGGTCGTCGCCAAGGGCCGCAAACCGTGTTTCAGGAATCAGCTCGTCGCCGGCCATCGACACAAGTGTTGCCGAAGGCGACGAGCGACGCTTGATTTACGCCCACGGCCGGCGTACGTCATTTGGAACCGCCCGGTATCGGCTGTGGCACTTTCCGTGCCCGTTGTTCCGCTCGACCGCTCATGGTCGAGAAGCTCCACGCGCGTGCCCCTCTACTCGACTACGGCAGCTCGACTACGAACAGCGATCGCCTTTGGCTTCGCCGAAGAACGCTTGGCAAGAAGCGCTCCTTCAGGCACGTCGATCTGTCAAGGACAACGGCCGTCAAGGGGTTGAAATCTACGGGCGCGGAATGGATGTTCTGGGCGCCACCGCCCGACTCGAGCAACCTCAGCGGACCACGGCCAGCACATGGCGCGGGCGGCTGATGCCGCGCAGCTGGCGCAGGCCGCAGTCCTCGAACGAGAACGCCTCGCCGGCCAGGTCGGCCACCGACTCGGTGACCAGGATCTGGCCGGGCTCGGCAGCGGCGGTCAGGCGGGCGGCCAGATTGACCATATTGCCAATGAGGTCGTCACCATCCTCAATGACCTGTCCGGCATGGATGCCGACGCGCAGCTGCGGGGTTGCAGTCGAAGACACCTGCTCGGCGTCGATTCCCTTCCGCATGGCCAGCGCGGCGGCGACGGCGCCAGCGGCGAGATCGAATCGGGCGAAGAGGCCGTCACCCTGAGAGCTCACCTCGGCGCCCTGGTGGCTTGCCACGCAGTCGCGCATGACGCGCAGGCAACCCGTACGCAGCGCATTCCACGCCGTGTCGCCGAGGCGCTCGTTGAGCCCAGTGGAGTCGACCATGTCAGCGAAGAGCACGGCGACATGGGCGGTCGACGGCCCGGGTTGTGTCGCGCCCGGCGTGGGGGCTGGATCCGATCCGGGTCGGGGGGCAACCGGAGGCCGGGGGCCCCACGGTGGCGCCGACGCCGGACCGGTCGTAACGAGAGGATGGGGCGTGAAGGGTACCTGGGGGACAGCGGCGGGCAACTGGAGGTACTGCCTGCGCTCGGGGATGCTGCCGGCGACCAAGGCGTGTATGCCCAGGCCGATCCCCCATCCCGCCATCGGGAAGAACGGCCAGAAAAACCCGTGGCCAGAGAGCGCCCATATGCCGATGAGCATCCCGTTCACCAGCAAGTATGGGACGGCGTGGTACTTGAAGCCGGCCCGGCACCAGAACGGGCGCCGACGGCGGGGCCGGGCCTCCGGCGCATCGTCACGGCCCTCCGTCGACGGTTCCGCGTAGATCGGCCGTCAGGGCCTCCAGCTCGTCGATGTAGCTGGCCCGAAGGGCCGCCTCGAGACGCTCGTTGAACTCGCCGGGGTCGAGCTCGCCCCGGCTGGAAGCCTCGGTCAGGCAGGCCACCGTGGCGTCGCGCTCGGCATCACCGGCGCGGCGGCCCGGTGCCGCTGGCCGGCCCGCGTTCTCATTCCACGCAAGGCGCGACTCAGATCCCATTCTGCCCACCTCCTGCTTTGCCGGACACCAAGGTAACCGGCTAGCGGCTCACAGCTGTCGGTATCTTGACCAGAACCCAGTGCTCGGAAATGCCGGTTACCGAGTGGCACTTCTTGGCTCCCAGGACCATCCCCAAGGTGCCTGGTATGGGACGGGGTCGCGCCGGCGCCCACGGGTTGCCCAGAAAGGGCCGTTTCCCGGCGGGGGCACAGTTGCAAGCACCAGGATCCATCCGCCCCCTTGGAAGTTCCGGACTTCGGGCCAATTTTGGGTGGCAATGATCCGAAGCTGCCGATTTCAGGGTAATGCAGGGGTACTGTGGTGTTATGGCCGCAGAGCCCGTGATGACTGCCGAGGAGTGGTTTGCCGGGATGCGTCATGCACTGCCCCCGACGCCCGACGACGTGACGATCCTGTGGGACGGGCGGCGTTTGGATTCACGCGAGGCCGTGATGGAGTGGCTGGCTGAGGTAGAAGCAAAGCGCGCCGAGGAGGCCGCCGCCGCCGCCGATGTCGAGCATTGACGGGCCATCGCATGACCTTCCGCGCCTGATCGAGGTCCTGGACCGCTACGAGGTCGAGTACCTGATCGTCGGTGGAGCGGCCGCCTATGCCTATGGCGCCGAACGACCGACCGAGGATGCCGACTGCGTGGTACGCCGAGAACGGTCCAACCTCGACCGCCTCGCCGCCGCGCTCAGGGAACTGAACGCTCGCCTCCGCGTCGGCGGGATGACCGACGCCGAGGCCCGCACGCTGCCGGTTCAGATCGACAGTACGGCCCTCGACATGGCCGGGATGTCCACATGGATGACTGACGCCGGTCCGTTCGATGTGCTCGCCGGCCTCGAAGCCACGAATGGCCGCCTGGTGCCCTACGAGGAGCTGGCCGAGCGGGCGAACGTGATCCAAGGCGATGGGTTCGCGATCCGGGCCGCGAGCTTGGAGGACATCATCATCGCCAAGGAGCGGGCCGACCGGGCCAAGGATCGAGAGGCCCTACCCGAGCTCCGCAAGTTGCGGGACGCCCGCTCCGGATGAGCGTGAATAGTGACGCAAAGCCGCCACGAGAGTCCTCCAATCAGGAGAACTTCGGTCGTTGTCGGTCTGATCCGTCGGCGGCAGGTCTGTCCATATGAAATGTCCTACAAACGCTGTCGTCTCATGTGTCACCTGACGTCGTTTGCCGCCTACATCGTTGCAAGCCACGCCGTCTTTCGGCGTCCATTGTCTTTCCAGAAGTAGGCGTTGACCGGATTCACACGGCTGAGGTCGTGGGTTCGAGTCCCGCAGCGCCCCCTCAGACCGCAGCGCCCACCAATTCGAGTTGCGCGAACCATCCCTGAGGCCCTGCAGGAGATCTTGGGCCGAGTGAGCGAACCCCAGTCGGTTGGCAGGCTGTCGGGGGCGTCGTCGGTTCGCGAGCCGTTCAGACAGCGACGACATCGACGAGCCCCTCGAGACTTTGGAAGTCTTCCGGGTTGCGCGTGTAGATCGGAAGTCTTGCGGCACAGGCCGTTGCCGCAATCAGGAGATCCAGTGCCCGAGTGCCGCGCGCTGTGCGTCCGCTCGCCAATTCGGCTGCGTAGATCCGCCCATAGGCGCGAGCCGCCTCTCCATCGAAGGGAAGGGGATCGAACGCTGCTTCTGCCCGTTGTAATCGGTCCTGCCGGCGCGCCCGCTCGTCGGCGTCACCGGTCACGTGAGGTCCGGCAGCGAGCTCTGCCATAGTGATCGCGCTGACGGCTAGCTCGAAGGGAAGCTGGTCGACCTCGATCTGTTCGAGGTTGATGACCACCGAGGTGTCGATGACCCCCCGCTGAGCGCGTGGAGAATCAGGCACGAGGGCTGGGGTCCTGGGATGCGACGCTATCGAGGTCGCTGCGAAGCCGAGCCAGGTCGACGCTGGGAGCACCCCGGAATATGGCGATGACGGTATCGGCACTTACGAACCGGTGGCGCCGCAGGGGGGTCAACTCCCCGACGGGAACGCCATGCCTGGTGACGACGAAGGTCTCACCCCGGTCCAATCCCCGCATGATCTCGCCGCTGTCGTTCCTGAGTTGACGTTGGGTGATGTCTCGTGCCATGAAGATATCGTAGCACGTAGTGCTACGGACGGGCATTTTGCTGCATGTCGGCCCAGTTCAGCTGCCCTGCGCTTGCGCGAAGGGGTGACTATCTCAGGCCGATCGGCGGGGTCCGGCGATCATGGGGGAAGCGGTTCTTATTGTGCCCACCAAGGTCCACCTCAGACCGCAGCGCCCACCGAGGACGACCGCTACTTCGCTATTCGAACTTGCATGTTCAGGCGAGATGGACCGTTTCCCAAGAGATGCCTTCCGAGTCGAGTACCCGGGGCAGGACTCCGGACGCTCCAGGTGGCGAGAGCCAAACAACGGCTTCCAGGGTGCTCGCTGCGGCCACGGCTTCAAGATTGAGAAGATTCAACTGCGGATATCGTGTGGCGACGTCCAGCATTCGGGGAACTGTCTGTCGGGCCTCAGGAAGACCGACATTCACTGGAAGCTGAAGCATCGAAGCAATTGCTCGTTGCTGTTCGGCTTGTGGAACATCACCAAATGGACTTGAGAGGTGACCACCGGCGCCGGCCACAGCTGCTCTACACGCTCGGTAATACCAGTACATCGTCGTGTGGATTGTTTCGTCATTACGGTCGATCCCAACGAGCACCTCCTCAATCAAAAGGCGATCGTCAATGACGACATTCACTATTGGTCGGCAAGGTCAGGGTCATCGATCTCGTCAAGGCCCGTCTCGTATCGCTCACCGAGCACCCTTCGGAGTTCTGCCTTGGCTTGATCGATACCACCCGGCAATACCAAGGCCGAATCTCCCAGATCAATGAAGGACACTTCGCCGCCTTCTTCGATTCCCCACCGATGCCTTAGTTCAGCCGGGAGGCTGGTTTGGCCACGATGAGAAACCCTTGCCTAAACCACCCGGCTCGTCATGCCTGCATTGTAGTAGGCGGTCCGCTACAAGGAGCGCTCCCAATCCAATCACTTCACTCGTTCAAGAGTTTGCCGATCTCGGACCAGCTCGAATAAGTAAGTGTACGGCCCACCAAAATGTTCCTGTCAGACGCTTGAGTCTTACCGACTTCGTCATCGTCGACCCGCGGCGTGCGCGCTACGTGCGCGAACGTGCGCCGAACTCACGGCGGCACGCCACCATGCTGAAAGCTGGGGCTGATGTCAGCAGTTCTGGCGGTAGCGCCTACCCCGGTACGTCGAAATGGCGGGACACTCCGGGACCTTGGGACGACCGGCTGGGTCCGAGCTCCGAGGCGACTCGATGTCGCCTCGGCACGAGCCACGCTTCAGCGCAGCTCTACCCGGGGGGAGCGAAGAACTCCAGAGCGATGTTGTCTGGATCGCGGAACGACAAGCCTGAACCATAGGAAGCGTCGACGATGCCGCCATTCTCGATGCCGAGCGCATTGAGTTTGGACTCCCACTGCTCAAGCTCCGCCCGGTTCGCGCAGGCAAAGGCCAAGTGGTCCAGACCGGGAAGCCGTTCGTCAAAGGGATGTGACCCATGAGGATCGGGAAACTGGTGGATGCCGACGAGGGTCTGACTTCCCAGAAGCCAAACGACGTGGTGGAACGGACCCGTGTCTTCATCGATGACCGGTGGAGCGCCGAACAGCCCCTGATACCAGGGCCTGCTCCGACCGAGATCGGTGACGGTCAGGGCCACGTGGGTGACGCCGGGGAAGTCGGGCATGGGCACCTCCTTGGAGATGATCTCGCGCCAACATAGCCATTTCGTCGGCGGGGTTCACGTGGTGCCTCAATAAGCCGGTTCGGGGCGACCCCGAAGGCGTACAGGCCGGCCGGGATGCCGTCCTCGTTCTCGTCGACATCCTCATCGCACCGGAGCGCCCTGAACGGTGATCCAACTTCGCCGGGTCCGTGCGCCACCCGGCAGGCACGACGGGCCTGGTCAGCCAGAGGGTTCCCGCCCGACCACCGGGCCGATCGCGTTGTCCTTGGTCCTGGCCGCTTGAACCCAGTTGAAGTCCGCTCGGCTCCACCACGCTCGAGCCGTGGGATCATGCAAGATTCGTCGAGCAAGCCGCACTACTCTGCCACGACGACGGCGACCCCCCTCGAACTCTGAGACCTGGTGGCTCTTGATGCGGACTTCAGGCCTGAGAGAAGACGACGAGCGGCGTCTTGGAATCTTGTGATGTCGCCGAAGGGCCGGGCCACGAGCATCGCCCCTTCAAGGCCGCTGACGATCATCCGAGCGGTGGCTCTTGGCGAACCTGTGAACGTGAGCGTCCCTTCCTTTCGACCTCGCTCCAACACACGTGCGAGCCACGTTTCGTTCTCGTCGAAGAATCCGATGAGAGTCTCTCGCATGGGAGTCGGGAGGGTCTCGAACTCTGCGGCCATCATTCCGCACAGGCACATGCGGTGCTGGCGTAACACGTCGAGGTAGAGATCGGCGTAGGCATCAAGTCTGGCCGGCGCTCCGCCTGTGCGAGCCTCCACCTCTGCCAACGCCTGAGCGAAGCGGGCGGCATAACGGGCAACGAGAGCCTCACCGAGTTCTGCCTTCCCAGCAAAGTGGTAGTGGAGAGCCGCCTTGGTGATCTTCAACTCGGCGGCCACGTCGGCGTAGCTGAACCCGTTGAATCCGCGCACCTGGACGAGACGCTCGGCCACGTCGAGGATCTGCGTGGGCGTCTCGACTCTCTCGTCCTGGCCCTTCATCGGCTCCATCCTCTCCTTGGGCGAACCCCTTGACTTTTACCTACTAGTAGGTAAGCCTATCTCAGGCCTCTCTATAAAGTGACGAGCGAGGAGGCGACCATGCAGGCGACCGAGCACCGCAGCTTCGAGAAGCCCGATGAGATTCGCGAGTTCCCGAACGGGCGAGCCGAGAT
This sequence comes from uncultured Acidimicrobiaceae bacterium, assembly GCA_963807775.1. Classification (GTDB taxonomy): domain Bacteria; phylum Actinomycetota; class Acidimicrobiia; order Acidimicrobiales; family RAAP-2; genus Bog-473. The sequence goes on from CAWECY010000005.1 coordinate 272,268, forward strand.
CGTGAAGGCCGGGGGCGGAGAGATCGGCCGTCTGGTCCTCCAGCCCGGTTGGCGCTGGGCCAACGACGTGAAGCCGATTGCCAAGACCGACAGCTGTGAGGCGCCGCATTTCCAATATCACGTGAGCGGGCAGTTGGCGATCCGCATGGACGACGGCGACGAGTTCGTCGCCGGTCCCGGAGACGTGACGTCCTTGCCCAGCGGTCACGACGCGTGGGTCATCGGGGACGAACCTGTCGTCGTCGTCGACTGGTTCGGTGCCAGCAACTACGCCAAATGACGGGCTCGGGTGTCCAGCTGGAACCCATGGAGGTGGTCGAGGAGTTCGGGGCCGCCTGGGCCGATCACGATCTCGACACCGCCCTCGAGCTGGTGACCGACGATTGCGTCTTCGACGCCACCGGTCCGGCCCCCGACGGGCTACGCCACGCAGGCCGAGCCGCCATCCGACTGGCTTGGGAGGCGATCTTCAGCGACCTCTCCTCTCAGTTTGAACCAGAGGAGACCTTCGCGGCCGGTGATCGTGTTGTGCAGCTTTGGCGCTACTCCTGGGATGGCGGACATGTGCGAGGCGTCGATGTGTTCCGGGTGCACGACGGCAAGGTGGCCGAGAAGCTCTCGTACGTCAAGGGTTGACTGACTGAGGATCGAGAGGTCATGGGCACAGACCCCGTAGGTGCGTTCCTAGCCGGTATCGAAGGCGCGGCTCTCCCTGAGGACATCTTCTGTGAGGACGTCACGCTCGATGCGACGGTCCCAAATTGGCGATTCCAAGTCCAAGGCGCCGGTGCCGTTCGGGACGAGCTGGGCAGGTGGTATGCCGACCCCGGGCGTTTTGGCGAGATGCGGCGCAACACGATTGATGACGGTGAGCTGGTGGAATTCACACTCAGATGGGAAGAGGCGGGGGTGCCCCACATGTGCCACCAGGCCCACGTCGTCAGGCTGCGCGGTGACCGGATAGCCAGCGATACCGCGTTCTGCGGCGGCCGCTGGCCTCAGCCATTGCTCGTCCAGATGGAGGAGGCGCAGGTCGTTGCCCGGCGAGGCCTGCCAGGCTCCAGCTGACGGGCCGGGGTGGTTCTCCGGTCCCGATGGACCACGCTGCCCCTGCCCTCGTGCCCGGCAGTGGGACACGCCCGCACGATGGGGGTAGCGGGGTGCCGCTCTTTCGGAGGAGCCATCAGGGCCAGAGGAGTCATCAGGGGCCGGAGGAAGGTCGGCCAACAGGAGCGCGCTGAGCCAGCTGGGGATCCGAATGGCGGTTTCTCTAGGTTGCCCGCGGGCACGCTGTGGCCGTGCCACTTGCGGCCAGGTCTCTGACGCGTAGTGACATGACCTCCCGTGCTTCGCCCCGGACGAGGAACAATGGCGGCCTGTGAGGTGTTTGCCTACTCATGAAGCGCATTGGGTTTTTATCGTTCGGCCATTGGACGCCCTCAGCATCGTCGCAGACCCGCTCGGCGTCGGATGCCCTGCTGCAATCCATCGATCTCGCCGTCGCCGCCGAAGAGCTTGGTGCGGACGGGGCGTACTTCCGGGTGCACCATTTCGCCAACCAGCTTTCCTCGCCGTTTCCCCTGCTCGCAGCGGTTGGTGCCAAGACCAGCACGATCGAGATCGGCACCGCCGTGATCGATATGCGCTACGAGAACCCGCTCTACATGGCCGAAGATGCCGGCGCCGCTGACCTCATCTCGGGCGGGCGCCTGCAGCTCGGCATAAGCCGAGGTTCGCCCGAGCAGGTCATCGAGGGGTACCGCTACTTCGGCTACGTACCCGCCGAGGGCGAGGACCAGGCCGACATGGCTCGCGAGCACACGCGGGTCTTTCTGGAGGTCCTCAATGGCGATGGCTTTGCCGCACCGAATCCGCGGCCGATGTTCCCCAACCCACCCGGACTCCTTCGGGTCGAGCCGCATTCCGACGGTCTGCGCGAGCGGATCTGGTGGGGCGCCGGCACCCGCAAGACCGCTGAGTGGACGGCCGAGCAGGGAATGAACTTGATGAGCTCGACGCTACTCAGCGAAGACACGGGTCTACCGTTCCATCAGCTGCAGGCGGAGCAGATCGAACGATTCCGCAAGGCCTGGGCCGAGGCGGGCCACCTCCGTGAACCTCGCGTCTCGGTCAGCCGCAGCATTTTTCCGATCGTCGGTGACCTCGACCGCGCGTACTTCGGCCGCGAAGGCGACTCGCAGGATCAGGTCGGGTTTATCGACGGCGGCAAGGCACGCTTCGGCAAGACCTACGCGGGGGAACCCGAAAAACTCATTAAAGAGCTGGCGCAGGATGAGGCGATCGCCGCCGCCGACACCCTGCTGCTGACTATCCCCAACCAGCTTGGTGTTGACTACTGCGCCCACGTCCTCGATTCGGTCCTGAGCGACATCGCGCCGGAGCTTGGCTGGCGCTGAGCGCGACACTCGCGGGTCGATCGCCGGGCGGGTCGGCACTGCCCGCCTGGGTGATCCGAGCTCAACGATCTGTGCAACCTGAAGAAGGGTTCGCGAACCCGAGGTGATCGGGCAGATGCTAAGGAACATTTTCTCGGGCCGACGTCCGGGGAGATACGACCGGAACCCCGATCTCGATGCCGCTCACGGGCAAACCTGCTCTTCGTCCGCCCCGCCGAGTTCCTCGACGACCCACCCTGCGAGCAATGCCACAGGGGCGTCGATAGCATCGGAGGGAGCTGGACGAGTGAGCTCTGTCGTCGCTCCATTGATCGCACCACCACGAGAGGACGTGCCATGCCAGCACAGGAGATCAGCTTCGAGTCCGACATCAAGCCTCTGTTCCGAGACAAGGATCGCGATTCGATGCGCAACGCATTCGATCTGTGGTCCTACGCAGACGTCCAGACCCACGCCGCCGCCATCGCCGAGCACTTAAAGGATGGCTCCATGCCGTGCGACGGTGCCTGGCCCCCGGAACGGGTTGAGTTGTTCGAACGCTGGGTCGAGCAAGGCAAGCTGGAGTAGAGAGCAGTGTGTGACCGGACGCTCCCGAGCGCCGGGCACGCCGGCGATCCACAAACAGGTGCGAAGTCGCAGTCGCCTCGGGTCAGGCGGAACCGAGGAGAAAGGTTGCTCTGGCCAGGTCTGATGGGATCAAGTGGGGACGCTGGAATGCACAAACGCCGACCACACGCTGACCCATTCATCCCACACAGGTGGCGGATAGTCATGTCCCATTCCCTCGATCTCGAAATAACGAGCGCCGGGAACGACGGCAGCGGTGCGACGCCCGCCACTGGGGTCGATCAAGGTGTCGCGGCTGCCGTGGATCACGAGGACGGGCAGATCGATCTTCGCCAGTTGATCGGCCCGCGAACCATCGTGCCCGACCGCTCTCATCTGTCGGCCGATCCCCGCGGGACAGAAACATCGGTCATAGGCGGCGGCGGCCCGGTCACGTATCGCATCGTCGTCCAGCCATTCGGGCTTCGACCCGTACACGTGCAAGGCAGCAACCTGATTGTCGATGTACGCCGATCGAGACGGAGCTGGTGGTGCCATCAGAAAAGCGAGAGCCGCCTCGGAGCTCTCGCCGTAGCCGGGTTCACCGGTGCGTGACATGACTGACGTCATAGAGAGCAAGCGGTCGCCATGGTCGATGGCGAGCCGCTGGACGATCATCCCTCCCATTGAGCAGCCCATGACGTGTGCCTTATCCACGCCCAGCGCATCGAGGACTGCAATGGCGTCATCGGCCATGTCAGCTAGCGAGTAGTCGACACCGTCGAGCTTCGTGGACCGCCCAACGTCGCGGTTGTCGAATCTGACAACCTGGAAGCCTTCGTCGCAGAAGAGCTGGCACCACGGCACGGCATAGTTGATGCACTGTGATCCAAGGCCATTGATCAGGAGAAGGGTCGGCTTCGTTGGGTCGCCGAAAGACTCGTAGTGAAGATCGACTTCACCGTTGCGTGCCGTGCTCACCTGCACCTCCTTCTCGTGGTCGTAACGGTAGCTCGGGAGCCTCCCAAGTTTTGGAAAGGGCGTGCTCAGTGCTCTGTCCGGCGGGCCCGTCCTTGGCTCGGTCAGTCCCTATCCACCCACTCGCCCAACGCGTCAAAGGAGGCGGTGGGATGCGCCGCCGAAGGGCGCGGTCGTGTGGGGCCTGTTTCGCCATAGGGCTCGCAATCAGGTTGCTTCAGGCGTTTACCTCAGCCAGCACGACGGATACGTTGTCGCGAGCGCCGTGAGTGACGGCCTCGTCGATCAGAGTGTCAACGATTGCCGCCATGTCTCCGCCTTCCGCCATGGCGCTTGCAATCTCCGCGCCGGACAACTCGTTGAACAGACCATCTGTACAGAGGACGATTCGATCTCCTTCTTTCAGGGCGAGGGTTCTGCGGTCGATATCCACATCGGACCCGACTCCGAGTGCTCGGGTCAGAATCCCGTAGTGGGGGTGCTGAGGGGCCTCTTCCTCCCGTAGCTCTCCGCGTTGGATGAGTTCGGCCGTCACGCTGTGGTCCTGGGTCAATTTGGTCAGCGCACCCTCGTGCCAGAGAAAGGCTCGGCTATCGCCGACGTTGACGAGTGCAAGGTGGCCGTCCGTGAGGAGTCCAGCCGCACAGATCGTCGTTCCCATACCTTCCAATCCGGGTTGGGCGTGTGCACGGTCCCTGATCGCCCAGTTCGCGGCGCGAACGGCCGCTTCGAGCTCGTCCGCTGATCGGCCCGTGAAGACCGCAGCGACCACACCCGCGGCGGCATTCGCGGCGATCTCGCCACCCGGATGTCCTCCCATCCCGTCGGCGACGAGCACAAGGTCATCAGTATTGACGATGGCGTCCTCGTTGTTCTCGCGCAGCCGCCCGATGTCGGTGCGACCTGCCGTTCGAAGTCTGGTCATGAGCTCCTCCTCGGAATATGGATCGGCGGTGGGAAACATGGGGTCCTCGCTCGTTCCTGACATGTGGCGGGCCAGGGCCAGGGCCCGTTGCCGGTGGTTCGCATCGGCTTTGAGCTGTCTCGCCCAGAGATCTAGTTGTTCCTGGGACGGCTGACGCATGAATGAGCGGATCTCGGCAAGCGGCACGCCCGCCTGCCTTAGTGCATCAATCACGTGGGCTTCAGCCAGCTGGCCTGGCGAGTAGTAGCGGTATCCCGACCCTGGGTCCACCGCTGCCGGAGCGAGAAGGCCCTCGGCTGCATACGTCCTGAGCCGTTTGGCCGAGAGGCCACAGCGGTCCGAAAACTCACCGATTGCCATGAGGTCGTCCACAAGATGAAGCATGAACCCTCCTCGATGGTGAGAGTCAAGTCTGCTGATCAGGATCTGCCTGGCCCCGTACTCGGAGACGGGGTGGCGCCCTGCGGGACTTTCAGGACTCAAGCGAGACCCGATGGAGCAGGGCAAGATTGAGTACGGCGAGGACTCGAATCAGTATGCGCCCGACGACCTACAAATCGATTGACGTGAATCGGCTCTCGATCTTCTACCGCGAAGCCGGCAGCCCGGACGCGCCTTCCTTGCTTCTCCTTCACGGATTTCCGTCGTCCTCTCGGATGTATGAACCGCTCTTCAGCCGTCTAGCCGACGTCTTCCATCTGGTGGCTCCTGACTATCCAGGATTCGGCCACAGCGATGCGCCGGACCCGACGGCGTTCGACTACACCTTCGACAACCTTGCTCGAATCATCGAACGCTTTACGGAGCTCATGCGTATCGAACGGTACAGCCTCTTTCTGCAGGACTACGGCGGACCGGTCGGGTTCCGCCTGGCGATGACGCGTCCCGATCGACTGGTTGCGCTGGTGGTCCAGAACGCGGTCGCTCACGAAGATGGTTTGGGGCCACTCTGGCAAACCCGTCGTGATTTCTGGGCTGACCGCGCCGCTAACGAAACTGCTCTCCGGGCGAACTTCTTGTCCCTGGATGCCACGCGCCAGCGACACCTGGGAACGAGCCCGAACGTGTCCCTGTACGACCCAGACCTCTGGACCGACGAGTTCGCGTTCTTGAGCGGTCCAGGCCAGGGCGACATCCAGATGGACCTGTTCTACGACTACCGGACCAACGTCGCGAGCTATCCCGCGTGGCAGGAGTGGCTTCGCCGCCGCCAGCCACCGCTTCTCGTGCTGTGGGGTCGCTTCGACCCTTCGTTCCAGGTCGAAGAAGCCGAAGCGTACCGGCGCGACGTGCCCAGCGCCGAAGTTCACATTCTCGACGCCGGCCATTTCGCGCTCGACGAAGAGCCCGACACGGTCGCGCGCCTGACGCGAAAGTTCCTTTTAGCTGCCAACAGTTAGGCGGACCTGCTGTCAGGGTCCTCGTCGGGACTCCGGATTGACTTTCGAAGAGTCCCGTACCCGGGGACTCTCGGTCTGCGCGGACGGCCCGCCGCTTGGCGGTCGACGGCGAGTGAGCGGTGGCTAGGCAGTCGTCTCCCAGGCCGATCGATATCCGGGTGAGGACCTCCAGTACGAGCGCACCGGGTCGCCATCGACCGCACCGAAGGACCCGGTGAGCTCGAGCCTGGTGTGGCCGTGCAAACCGGACCAGACTGCTTCGCAGGCGGTGGTGACGTCGTCGACCCGCTATCGGCCCGCGTCGACGCAGGCGTGTATGCGACGGAGGAGCGACACGAAGGTGAACCTAGCCGCCTCGAGGTCGGCGGGAACACGGAGCCTGGACGCGGCGCCGGTCGGGTGTCCATGACACCCGACCTGAATCACCCCAGGCACGTCGACACCGCAAATCCAATGGAGAGACCACGTCAGCCCCTAGGCTCAACTCATGGCGCAGGGCGACGTACCATCGTCGAGGGGTGGCCCCTTCCAGCGACGTCGGGAGAAGCGTCAGCTCGAACAGCTGGCCAAGGCGTCCGAAAGAGACGTCACACCAAGAGCGGCCTCGGCGCACATCAGGGTTATCGAGGATCAGAATGATCCTGGGAACCAGGATCTCGAGGGACCGGAAACCAACTCTCCAGCGGCCGACACTCCACCAAGTCGTGCGGGTGGCTTTCATGTGCGAGCCGTGCCAATCGAACAGCCGCTCGACGAATGAGCAAAGCATCCGACGCCGCCGTACGCCTCCGCCGGCACTGAGCGAGACGCGGCAGAATCCACCGCGTGGGAGGCGCACTCGTCATCGTATTTGGCATCGTCCTCGTACTGCTCGGAGCCACATTGCTGTCTGACTTTCGAAACTTCGGAGCTCAAATCGTGGAGAAGACGATCCCTCATTCCCTTCGGACGGGTGATCCCGAGCGATATCGCAAAATTCTCGGGTTCTCCTACCTGCTGGGCGGGATCGTCTTCGCAGTGGTGGGGATAGTGGTGCTGGCGAAGTAATCGGGGGCCTGCCCCGGTTGGCGGCGAGGGCGAGGTCTTCGGTGGTCCGGAATCTCCACGCGAGGCCGAACCACGACATTTCGTGCCTGCGGAATCTGAGCGCAAGCCGATCCAGCCAGAACCACCCGCACCGCCGGCAGCTGGGTCGTCGGAACTACCGGTTATCTCGACGGCACAGGCTGCTCAGGTAGTTCGATGACCGAACTATCCGCCTAGAATGGCCGCATGCCGTCTCCTCGTACCAGCCGGGTTTCGGCGGCGGACCATCCGCTGGTCGACGCCGTGCGGGCCCTGGCCCGACTGGCCCGGGTCCTCGAACGGGCATCCAGCCATCTGAGCCTGGCCCAGTACCGGGTGTTGAGCGCCGTCGCCTCCGGTGACGAGCGGGCAACCCGGGTGGCCCAGCGGCTGGAGCTCGGCAAGCCGACGGTCAGCACCGCCGTCGAGGCCCTGTGCCGGAGCGGCTACCTCGACCGATCGGTCGAGACCGGGGACCAGCGAGCCATGTCGCTCCGGGTGACCGAAGCCGGTCGGTCGGTCCTCGACGAGGTCGAAGCGGAAATGGTCCGCCGGATCGAGGATCTGTGCGCCCGGACGCCCGACGGTGCCCAGGTCCAGCGCTCACTGACGTGGATCGGGCTCGCCCTCGACCAGATGGCCGCCGAGCGCGCGGCCGGCCGAGAGGCCGTCCTCTGACGGGCTCCCGATGACCACGAGTCCACCGGCCCCGTCGGCGGGATTACCCCCTGGGCCACCAGCGGCTCCAACCGGCTGGGTGCGGCGTCTGTGGGGCGTCATGCTTCGCCATCGCCGGGACCTCGTCCTCGCGTTCACGGCGGCCGGGCTGGCCAGCGTGACCCAGACGCTGGTCCCCCTCATCGCCCGGGAGATCGTCGACGGGGTGATCCTCACCCACACCTCCGCGCTCTGGCCCTGGCTCGTCCTGCTGGTCGTTCTCTCGGCGGCCGGGTTCGCCTTCGCCTACCTCCGCCGCTACCGAGGCGGTCGCATGGCCCTCGCCGTCCAGTACGACCTGCGCAATGCCATGCACGACCATCTTCAGGTCATGGACTTCGACAACCTCGAGTCGCATGCCGACCGGTCAGCTGGTCGCCCGGGCCAACTCCGACTCGACCCTCGTCCAGGGACTGCTCAACTTCTTCCCGATCATGAGCGGCAACGTGCTCCTGCTGCTGCTCTCGCTGGCCGTCATGATCTACCTGTCGCCGCTGCTCGCGGTGGTCAGCCTGGTCGTCGCGCCCAGCCTGCTGGTCGTCTCCTACCGCATGCGGCGCCGGGTCTTCCCGGCCACCTGGGACGGCCAGCAGCGAGAGGGCGACGTCGTCCAGATCGTCGACGAGGACGTGAACGGCGTCCGGGTGGTCAAGGCCTTCGGCCAGGAGGACCGCGAGCTGCGAGCGGGTGGCCGACGCGTCACAGGTCGTCTACGGCTCCCAGATGCGGGCCGTCCGACTCCAGTCCCGCTACCAGCCGCTCCTCGAGGCCATCCCGACGCTCGGCCAGGTGGCCATCCTGGCCCTCGGCGGCTGGCTGGCCCTGCACCACCAGATCACCCTGGGCACGTTCCTGGCCTTCTCGACCTACATGGCCATGCTCATGGCTCCGGCCCGCCAGCTGGCCGGCGTGCTCACCATCGGCCAGCAGGCCCGCGCCGGCGTGGAGCGGATCTTCCAGCTGCTCGACCTGCGACCGGCCATCGTCGATCCCGCCGGACGCGGTCGACCTGCCGACGCTGCGGGGCGAGATCAGCTTCCGCAACGTCCACTTCAACTACGCCGAGGACCGTCCGGTGCTGCGGGGGATCGACCTGCGACATCGCACCGGGTGAGCGCGTGGCCATCGTCGGGCCGAGCGGGAGCGGCAAGTCGACGCTCGCCATGCTGGTCCCGCGCTTCTACGACCCCGACGAAGGTGCGGTGCTGGTCGACGGTCACGACGTCCGCCAGCGTCACGCTCGCGCTCGCTGCGCCGCCAGGTGGGCGTGGTCTTCGAGGAGAGCTTCCTCTTCTCCGACTCGGTCCGAGCGAACATCGCCTACGGGCGGCCCGGACGCGAGCGACGAGGAGATCGAGGCGGCCGCCCGGGCGGCCCAGGCCCACGAGTTCATCCTGGAGCTGCCCCGCGGCTACGACACGGTCGTCGGCGAGCGCGGCCTCACCCTCTCGGGCGGCCAGCGCCAGCGCATCGCCCTGGCACGGGCGATCCTCTACGACCCCGCATCCTGATCCTCGACGACGCCACCAGCGCCATCGACGCCACGCGTCGAGAGCGCCATCCACGACGCGCTGCGCCGGCATCATGGCAGGACCGGACCACGCTGCTCATCGCCCACCGGCGCTCGACGCTGCACCTGGCCGACCGGATCGTCGTCCTCGATGACGGGCGCGTCGTCGACCAGGGCACCCACGACGAGCTGCTCGAGCGCAGCGCGCTCTACCGGACGCTGCTGTCGCGGCCTGGACGAGGAGCAGGCCGAGGAGATCGGCGACCGCATCGAGGCGCTTGGCCGCGCCTCTCGTCGCCCGGACGACGGGCCGACCACGGCGTCGGCGTGGACCGGGCGGCACCGGGGCGGGACTGCCCGCCTCGGCGCCGAGGACCTACGGGCCGCCGAGCATCGGCCCCGGCCTGGGCGGGGGCCGAGGTGGTGGCGGTGGCGGCGGCTGGCGGCTCAACCTGGCGCCGACGCCCGAGCTGCTGGCCCGGGTGGCGGCGCTGCGGCCGGTCCGCGACGTCGCCGACCGTCGACCTCGAGCGCGAGAGTCGCGCCACGACCCGCGGCTTCAACCTGGGCCGGCTGCTCAGCGAGTTCCGCCGGCCGCTTCTGCTCGGACTGGTGCTGGTCGTGATCGACGCCCTGGCCACCCTGGCCGGGCCCGATCCTGGTCAAGACGGGCATCGACAGCGGCGTCTCGGCCGGATCCGAGGCCGTGCTCTTCGGTGCCGCGGCTGTCTTCCTGTTGATCACGCTCGTCGACCTGGTCGACGAGATCGGCGAGACGTTCGTCACCGGTCGGGCGGCCGAGCGCATCATGCTGTCGCTCCGCATCCGCATCTGGGCGCAGCTGCAGCGACTTTCGCTCGACTACTACGAGCGCGAGATGGCCGGCCGGATCATGACCCGGATGACGACCGACGTCGACCAGTTCGAGTCGCTGATCGAGAACGGGCTGCTGTCGGCCCTGGTCGCGATCGTCACCTTCGTCGGCGTCGGCGTGGCCCTGGTCGTGATCAACCCCGAGCTCGGCCTGTGCACGCTCTCGGTCGTCGTGCCCGCTGGCCGTCGCCACCGTCGTCTTCCGGCGGAGGCGTCCCGCCTCTACGACCTGTCCCGGGAGCGGATCGCCATCGTCAACGCCGACTTCCAGGAGAGCCTCTCCGGGGTCCGGGAGTCCCAGGCCTTCGTCCACGAGGCGGCGACCACGGCTCGTTTCCACCGACCTGGGCCGCGACTATCTGGAGTCCCGGGTCGGCGGCCCAGCGACTGGTGGCCGTCTACTTCCCCTTCGTCCAGTTCCTCTCGGGGGTCGCCGACGCCATCGTGCTCGGCGTGGGGGCGGGTCTGATCGCCTCGGGCCACCTGACCACCGGGCGCGCTGATCGCCTTCATCCTCTACATCGACATGTTCTTCTCGCCGATCCAGCAGCTCTCCCAGGTCTTCGACTCGTGGCAGCAGACCCGGGTCTCGGTCGGCCGAATCTCCGAGCTGATGCAGCTCGAGACGCTCACTCCCGAGGCCGAGGTGCCGCTCGAGCCCGGTCGACTCCGCGGCGAGCTCGAGCTCCGCAACGTCCGCTTCTCCTACCCGACGATCCTGCCCGGTGCCGGCCAGAACCGGGCCCTGGCCGAGCGCCGGGGGCCGCGTGACCCTCGGTTCCTCGGCTCGCCCGACGTCGCCCTGCAGAAGCCGCCGGAGGCGCTGCGGGGCAGTCGACCTGCGGATCGCCCCCGGCGAGACGGTGGCGCTGGTCGGCGAGACGGGGGCCGGCAAGTCGACGGTGATGAAGCTGCTCGCCCGCTTCTACGACCCCGACCAGGGCGCCGTGCTGGTCGACGGTCACGACCTCCGGTCGCTCTCGACTTCGGTCCTTCCGGCGCCAGCTCGGCTACGTGCCCCAGGAGGCGTTCCTCTTCTCCGGCACCATCCGCGACAACATCGCCTACGGCCGGCCCGAGGCCAGCGACGCCGAGGTCGAGGCGGCCGCCCGGGCCGTCGGCGCCCACGAGTTCATCGCCGCAGCTCCCCGGCGGCTACCTGCACGAGCTCTCCGAGCGGGGCCGGTCGCTGTCGTCGGGTCAGCGCCAGCTCATCGCCCTGGCCCGGGCCGAGCTCGTCGACCCGGCCATTCTGCTGCTCGACGAGGCCACCTCCAACCTCGACCTGGCCACCGAGGCCCGGGTGGCCGCCGCGCATGCAGCGGGTGGCCCAAGATCGCACCACCATCGTCATCGCCCACCGCCTGCAGACCGCACGGTCGGCCGACCGCATCGTCGTCCTCCACGCCGGACAGGTGGCCGAGGTGGGCACGTCACGACGAGCTGCTCGCACCAGGGGGGACGCTACGCGGCGATGTGGGACGCCTTCGAGCTGGTGGGCCACGGTTCGCAGGCCCCCGTCGCGTGACGCCGGGCTCGGCCGACCCGGGTCGGGATCGAGGCCGCTCGCCTTGACCCGGCCAGGGGCCACGAATCGAAGGACGTCGGCGACCGAGTCAGCAAGGTCGTCCGACGCCGAGGGCGGCGACAACGGCGACCGCGATGCCGGTGGGCACAACGGTGCGTCGTCGCAGCGCGGTCACGTCGGGACCCTCCTCGACGACAGGGAGCACGGTACTTTGGGGACTCAGGGGGCCAGTCGCGAAGAGGGGGAGAGAACGTGCTCGCCGGCGAAAAGATTCTGATCACGGGGGCCACCGGCAAAATCGCCTTTCCGCTCGCGCGAGCGTTGGCCGCGGACAACGAGGTGTGGGGCGCGGCGCGGTTCACCACCCCAGAGGGTCGGGACCGACTGGAGGCGGCAGGAGTACGACCGCTGACCCTCGACGTCTCGAGCGACGAGCTGCTCTCGCTGCCCGACGACTTCGACCACGTGTTCCACGCGGCGGTGAACACCGGTGCCGACGGTTGGGGGCCCGCGGTGGAGACGAACGCCCAGGCGTCGGGGCGCCTGTTGTACCACTGCCGGGAGTGCAAGGGGTTCGTGTACTGCTCGACCGGTTCCATCTACCGCTATCAAGGGCAGCGGCCGCTGACCGAGTCGGATCCGCCGGGCGTGCCGCAGCGGGGCAACTACAGCTTCTCCAAGGTGGCCGGTGAGGCCGTCTGCACATGGGTCGCCCGGCAGTTCTCCATCCCGCTGACCATCATCCGCATCTGCTCGACGTATGGACCCGAGGGCGGCGCGCCGGCCGATCGGTTGGAGGCGATATTGGAAGGAAGGCCCATCCGTCTGCACCCCGAAGCGCCGAACAACTTCAATCCCATCTACGAGGACGACTACGTCGAGTTCGGGATCCGCGCCATGGAGGTGGCCGCCGTGCCACCCGTCGTCGTCAACTGGGCCGGGAGCGAGACCGTCAGTGCGGAGGACTACTGCGCCTTCCTGGGCGAGCTCGTCGGCGTGGCGCCCGTCATCGAGTACGACCTGTCTGCCCACACGCCGCTGTGGCCGGACGTGACGCTGATGCACCACGTGCTTGGTGCCACGAAGGTCCGCTGGCGCGACGGGTTCCGCCGGATGGTCGAGGCGCGCCATCCCGAAATTCCCCTGCGGCCGAACCGCTGAGTTCCGACGCTGGTGACGGAGCGCACCGGGCGGGGAGCTCGGTCACGGGAGGTGGCGGTCCCACGCGAAGGGCACGACGAGGTGGAACGGGGCGGCGAAGAGGGGGACGGGGCCGGCGTGGACCCACCGTCGCTGGAGCGCCGAGACGAGCAGCTCGGCCACGGCTTCGGGGTCGTCGTCGAGGAACAGGTAGGTGAGCTGCTGCGAGCGCCGATCGATCGGGAAGGGTGTCTCGGTCGCGATGCCCTCGCCCCACCAGGCTCCGGCCACGCCGTCGACCTCGACGAGGGGCGCCGGCGAGGCCGTGCCGTTCTCCACCAGGAGATAGATCCCAAGGGCCGGGCGCCACGGGAGCACGTCGGCGCCCGTCACCGCTCTCGGCGCGGCCACCTTGCCGGCGAGGTCGAACACGCCGTACTCGACACTGGGCAGCACCAAGGGCCGGCGCTCCGCGGGGAGGGCGTTGCTCAGCTCGTTGAACGGACCCAGAGCACCGACGCCGGTGAAGAAGTACGTCATGACGTGGTCGACGGGGTCGTAACGAGTCTCGCTGGCGGCTCGACGCTTCCGACAGGCCGGCGTCGACACCAGGCGCAGCGAATGGCGCAGGCCGGGGATCCGGTACTGCTCCGGTCGGTGGTCGAGCGAGTGCCATTCGAGGTACTCCTCGTCGCGACCCTCCGTCTGGCGGGCCGACATGGAGACGAAGATGGTGCGCACATCGGTCGAACCGACCGCCAGGACGTCGGGCAACCGGTCGGACGGAGTTCCCCCGAGGCGATGCGTCGCCATCACTCAGCGCCGGGCGGCCGGCGTCGACACCAGGCGCAGCGGGGCGAGCAGCCGCTCAGCCCGCGCGTCGGGCCCTGGGCACGACGTCGAGAAGTTGAAGCAGGCCGGTCATCTCGAACAGTTTCATGACTTGCTGCTGGGGCGAGTAGATCACCAGCGCCCCCCCGAGTGACGTCGCCCGCTTGTGTTCGGCGATGATCACCGACAACCCGGTGGAGTCGAGGAATCCCAGACCCTCGAGATCAAGGGCAACCTGGGTGACGCCCTCCCTGTTCAAGGCGGCGAACTCCTGGTACAGCAGCCCGGCCGAGGAGGCATCGAGCTCGCCCACCAGAACGACCAGCGCATGATCCGCCGACTTGTGGATCTCGGGGTTGAGTCGATCCTGTCGTCGTACGACGAGCGTCATCGGTTGTCCTGCCGGACCGTCACCATGCGTCCGGGTCGAGAGTGTTCGGTCGTACCCACCTCACAGCACACCTCTTTGATCCCCCATTTGAGTGTATTCAGGTGAACCCCAGCCTTCAACGGGCCTCACGAGGAATTCGCCGAGACGTAACTTCGCCCGGACGTCACCTGCCCGTCCATTCGGGCGGGCGTCTCTCCAAGAAGGAGGCCACGCCCTCGCGCGCGTCGGCTGATCGCATGACGGTTGCCATGGCCTGCGTGGTCTCATGCCATCCGAGCGCGTCGCCGTCCGCCACCAGACGGTTGAGGGCGGCGAGGCATGCCTGCACCGAGACGGGCGCGTTGGTGCAGATCTCATCGGCGAGGCGCGTGGCCTCGTCCAACGCGCCGCCGGGCTCGGCGAGCACGTTGACCAGGCCCACCTCGTGGGCCCGCCGCGCGTCGATCGGACGGCCCGTCAAAACGAGTTGCCGCGCCACGTTGAGGGGGAGTGCCCGGGGGGCGCGGAACAGGCCGGCACAGGTCGGTAGCACTCCGATGGTGACCTCGGGCAAGCCGAAGTGGGCGGCGGTGGAGGCCACCACCAGGTCGCAGGCCAGGACCAGCTCCAGGCCCCCGCCCAGCGCTCTCCCCTCCACCGCGGCGATGAGCGGCTTGCGTCGTTCACGGCGGATCAGTCCGTACTCCCCTCCACGTTCGGTGACGTAGTCACCCCCGCTGGTCAGGTCGCTGCCGGCGCTGAAGATCTCCTTCGTGCCCGTGAGCACGCCCACCCACAATTCGGCATCGTCGTCGAGCTGGTTCAGGGCGGCATCCAGCTCGTCGGCCATGACGCGGTTGATGGCGTTGCGCTTCTCGCCGCGTTCCATGGCGATGACGAGGACACGCCCGTGCCGGCGGGTGGTCACGAGGGGGACCGTCGAGGTCATGCCGGGCGAGGAGGCGGGCGCAGGGGCTCAGGCTACTGCGGGACCCAATATCTCCGCGTCAACGCGCACCTTCCGGGAGGACGGCGCCGTCCCGGCGAACGGCGCCGTCCCGGCGAACGACGGAACTGTAGGGTTGACGCGTGAGACGAGGAACGATCCTGGCGTTTGGCGCCTGGATGATCCTCACCGCCACCGCCACCGTGGTGACCTGGCTGGGCGTGGGAGCCGTGACCAGGGCGGTCACCGCATCGGCCGAACCCGCCATCCCACACGTCACTCTGGCCGCCCAGAGTCCCCCCGCCCCGGCGCAGTTGACCCCGCCGGCGACCACCGCACCCACCACGGCACCGACGACCACGACGACGCTGGCGGAGGCGCCGCCGACGTTCGTTCCCGTCAGCCGCGCCAGCGGTGCTCCCACCACGGCGCCCGTCACGACGACGGTGCCGGTCGTCGGCTCTACCTCGACCTCGACGCAGCCCGTCAGCCCCGGAACCACCCAGCCGCCGGCATCGACGCCCGCGACGTACTCGTCTCCGGGCGGTCAGGCCACCGTGAGCTGCACGGGCGACGAGATCCGTCTGGTCAGCGCCGCCCCGGCCAATGGCTACCAGGTGAAGGTGGACAGCGACGGGCCCAAAATGGTGACGGTGTCGTTCTCGGGCAACGGAACCGAGTACCAGATCAGTGCCGCCTGCCAGAACGGCAGCCCGGTGCAGGTGGAGGGTGGCTCGGACGGCTCGCCCGCGGATTAGGAGGAGGCGACAACCAGGAGCGCGGGCCCGAATTCCAGTTGCCCGTGCACCACGTCAGGCGGCGCCGAGGTGGGCCAACACCGTTACGCGTGATCGGCGCTCACGGCCGTGGATGCGCTCCCGTTACCTTCCACCGTGCTCTTGGGTCCGGTGCGGCCGAAGACGACCTCCACCCGCGCCCCTCCGTGCCCACCGGCGCGCATCGTCATGCCACCGCCCGCCCGCTCGGCCGTGCGGCGCACGATGTCGAGTCCGAGGCCGGTGGAGCCGGCGCCACTGTGTCCCCGACGGTGGACCGGGCCTGAGGGGAACCCGGGTCCGTCGTCCGCCACGACGAGGATGGCCTGGGTCGCCGTTGCGGTGAGCGCGACCCGAAAGGCGGTCTCGTCCGGTGTGTGCGCCAGCACGTTGCCGATGAGCGCATCGACGGCCGCCTCCAGGGCCGCGGCCGACACGGCCACTTCGATCTCCGTGTTGGGCAGGTCCGACGTCCACGGGCGCCCCTGCTCCTCGGCGAGAACGGCCCAGAAGTCCAACCGCTCGCGCACCGTCCGGGTGATGTCGGACACCTCGGGACGCCCGGGCCGGCTCTGGCGGACCTCGACGATGACCCAGTTGACGGCGGCGGTCAGCTCGTCGACCGCCTCGACGATGTGTTGACGATCGTCCTCGTTGGGCAGCGCCTCGGCCTCGAGCGCCAAGGCGGTGAGGGGCGTGCGCAGCCGGTGGGACAGGTCGGCCGCCTGTTCGCGCTCGAGTTCGAGGAGCTCGATGATCCGCTCCGCCAGCGCGTTGACGGCCCGGCCCATGTCCTGGATCTCGTCGGGACCGGCCGGTTCCACCCGCGCCTCCAGCTCGCCGTCGCTGAGGCGACGCGTCACCCGGTCCAGCTCCTGGATCGGCCGGACCAGCGAACGTCCCAGGCGGTCGGACAGCAGGATGGCCAGGCCCAGGACCGAGAGGGCGACGGCTCCGAGGGCAATCCACGCTTCGAGGACGCCCGCCTGCAGCAGGTGATCGGGGACGTCGACCACGCCGACCACGACTCCTCCCTTCACCCGGACGGGCACCCACACCCTGGTCGACGAGCCGGAGGAGGCCGAGAAGGCTCGTCCCTCGCGGGCCAGCCTGAGCTCGGACGGGGCAAAGGCGATGCGGGGCCCGACACGGTTCCCCGACGGGTAGTACACGGTGGCGGAGCGTCCGCTTCCGTCCGCGTTGAGCTGCGTCAGGATGTTCGAGAGGTCATAGGGCAGGGGCCCCGACGCCAGGATGCTGGCCAGCGAGCGAGCCTCCTGGTCCGCCACCGACAGCGCCCGGTCGGCGGCCACCACCTTGACGACGGCGCCCAACGGGATCAGGAAGGCCACCGTCACCATGGCGGTGACCGCGAGCACGATCAGGTTGAGGCGACGCCTCATTCCCCCGGGTCGACCAGCTTGACCCCAGCACCTCGCAGCACGTTCAGATAGCGCGGTTGCGCCGCCGTTTCGCCCAACTTGCGGCGCAGCCACGACAGGTGGACGTCGACCGTCTTGTCGGCTCCACCCAGTGGCTGGTCCCAGACCGCAGCCAGGATTTCGCGCTTGGAGACGACATGACCCGGTTGCGAGGCCAGGTAGGCCAGCAGGTCGAATTCCTTGCGCGTGAGATCGAGCGTTGCCCCCTCGAGACTGGCCACCCGTGCCGAGGTGTCCACCTTCAGCCCACCGACGACGAGGACGGGGTCCTCACGACGGGCCGATCTCCGGAAGACGGCCCGGAGCCGCGCCTCGAGGTGGTCGGCCGAGAACGGCTTCACGACATAATCGTCCGCCCCGGCATCGAGGGTCCGCACAATGACGGCTTCGTCGTCGCGCGCCGTGGCCGCCACAATCGGCACCTCGCTGACGGCGCGGATCATCTTGAGCAGTTCGAGGCCGTCGATGTCGGGGAGCCCCAGGTCGAGCACAACGGCCCCCGGATGGTGCTCGACCACGCCGCGCAGCCCTTCCAGCCCGGTGGCCGCCGTCATCACCTCGAAGCCGCGCATGGCAAGGGCGGTTTCAAGAGAGCGGCGGATGCGTGCGTCGTCCTCGATCAACATCAGGACGGTCATGCGCCGGCTCGCCGCCCCGACCGCCACACTCGGGGGGGCGGTCGAGTGCCCTCACGTCCGGAGCACAGCGCATCGCCTGCTCGACAGCCTGCCACCGGAGGGAGCCTAGGCCAGCATGCGCGCCGGCGTCTGCGGGCAGCGGCGGAGGTGGAGCGAGGGTTGCTGGCGGCCGGGTCGGTTCGGCTGCCCGCCGCCGAATCCTTCCGCCGAGCCGCTACTTCCGGTCGCGCCGCCCGGACCGGTCCCGCCGGGTCCTGCGTCGATGCGCCGGAGGAGTGACCCGCCCCAGGGCCCAGAGGAGGGGTCGACTCCGTGGCGGAGACGGGGCGGGCCCGCGCACCGCCGGGGAGTCGCCGCTCGAGCCCGGGCCCGAGGGTGCGCTCGGACGCCGGCCGATCTGGCCGGGCGAGCGGGTGCCACCGCTCCGTGGCGCCGGCGCCGGACCACCCGTGGGGGCGCTCGGCGGAGGGTCGGTGCCGGCCGGGGTCACACCGAGACTGACCTGTGCCGCCTCGAGGGTGCCGTCGTTCCGGGGCCCACCGAACACGTCACGCGACACGCAAGGTGTCCATCGACAGGCGTGGGATTCGCCTTGAACGCGGGCGCGTGGCGGCACACAGTAACGGCCCGAAAGGTCCCGCTCAGCCGCACGGCGGTTGCGGCCTGGGTACCAAAACCCCTGTTCAGCGCCCTTTATCTGCCGGCACGCGGTGGGGGATGAAGCCCCTCGGGGGTTGGCCGGACCTACCATGCACGGCGTGCTCCGCACGACCCCCCGGTCATCGACGGCGCGGCTGGCGCGCTGATGGGACGGCGCATCCGCTGGCTGGGCGTGATCATGGTGGCCTGCCTCGGCCTGGTGATCGTGCAGCTGGTGAACATCCAGCTGGTGAAGGCCAAGTCGCTGTCGACGTCGCCCGAGAACCCCCGGGTGGCGGTGCTGAGCAACGACAACGCCCGAGGGACGATCTACGCGGCCGACGGGACGGTGCTGGCGCAGTCGGTCCCGACGCCGGCCGGAACCAAGGACTACCGCTACGACTACGTGCGGGAGTATCCCCAGGGACCGCTCTTCGCCGGCATCACCGGGTACGACTCGGCGCTGTACTACGGGACGTCAGGAATAGAGGAGCAGTACGACTCGTACCTGGCCGCCCAGACGGAGGCGCCGCAGACGCTGAGCCAGCTGCTCTTCCGGGAGAAGATGCCGCAGACGACCGACAGCGTGACGCTGACGGTGCAGCCGTCACTGCAGCAGCAGGTCTCGAACATCCTGAACAGCTCGCCCCCCGGCGAGAACAAGGACGGCGCGGTGGTGGTGATCCAGCCGTCGACGGGAGACATCCTGGCCATGGTGTCCAATCCGACCTACGACCCCAACACCCTGGTCAGCACCAGCCTGT
Source organism: uncultured Acidimicrobiaceae bacterium (assembly GCA_963807775.1). Classification (GTDB taxonomy): domain Bacteria; phylum Actinomycetota; class Acidimicrobiia; order Acidimicrobiales; family RAAP-2; genus Bog-473. Next base: position 291,773 of record CAWECY010000005.1, read on the forward strand.
CGGCCGAGCAGCTGGCCTACCTCAGCTACACCCAGAAGGACCACGAGGGGTTCTTCCCGTTGCGGCCGATCGCCACGGGCGAGTTCTTCGCCCCCGGCTCGACCATGAAGGTGGTCACCAGCACGGCGGCCTACAACCTGAAGCCGGCGCTGGCTGCGTTCGACTACCCGGTGCAGCAGTGTCAGAAGTTCGCCGACTCGAACGTACCGCTGTGCGACGAGAGCGGGCCCTGCGGCGGCACCATGACCCAGATGTTGCCCTTCTCGTGCGACCCCGGCTACGCCGAGCTCGGAGTGCAGGAGGGCGTGGACGTGTTGACCAAGCAGGCCCAGCTGTTCGGCTACGACGCCGTGCCGCCGATCGACCTCCCCAATGTGACGGCCTCGGAGTTTCCGTCACTGCCCCAGAATTCGCAGGCCTTCCTGGGCCAGAGCGCCATCGGCCAGTACGACGTGCGGACCACCGCCCTGCAGAACGCCCTCGTGGCGGCCGGCATCGCCAACGGCGGGGACCTCATGACCCCGCATCTGATGTCGTCGATCCACGACTCGCAGGGCAACACGGTGGAGACGTATGCGCCCCACACGATGTCGACCGTGTCCTCGGCGCAGACCGCCCAGCAGGTGACCTCCCTGATGGAGGGCGTGGTGGCCAGCGGCACCGCCGCCGGGGTCGGCTTCCCCTCGTGGCTCTGCGCGGCGGTCAAGACGGGAACGGCCCAGACGAGCCCCACGCAATCGGTGAACACGGACTGGATGATCGGCTTCGCCCCGGCCAACCACCCCCAGGTGGCGGTGGCGGTCGTCGTGCCCGAGCAGTACATCGGCTCGGACGGGGCCTCGGTGGCCGGGCCGATCATGGACCAGGTGCTGCAGGCGGCGGTGCCCCGCAGCTCGGTCAGCGAGCCCTGCAACGTGCAGCCGGTGCCGACCTCGGCCTTCACCAACGGCGCGGCATAAGACGCGCTCCTGCGACGCGTCACGAAGCGGGAGGCTCGCCGCATCGGGTGGCGGCGAGCGCTACGGGCGGGTGCCTATCTCGGCGTGCGCCGTCGCCTGCAGCGACCACTGGTGCTCGGTCGACCAGCGGCCGCCGCTCCGACGCTCGAGGACGACCTCCGCGTCGGCCACCTCGCTGTTCACGCAGGTGGCGCTGGCGCCGTCGGGGTCGCGATAGTCGACCGAGACCGATGAGGCCTTCGGCTGGCTGACCCGGACCCGGAGGCGCCGAGCCCCGACCCGGCCCCGGACGGTCCACTCGGGCAGCCCCAGGTCGGCCCTGAACCGCGGGGCGGCGAGCAGCGGGGCACGCGGCCAGTCGACGCCGCGCGACGCGCAGGCGGAGGGCGGGCAGCGGGCGGAGGCGGTCGATCCCGGCCCGGTGCCCCACGGCGGCCACAATCTCGAGCACGTCACCCTCTCCGAGGTCGGCGTGGAGCCATCCCCAGCGCGTGGCGTTGCCGTGACCGCGGATGCGCGCGGCGCCGCCCGGGGCGTCCCGGAGTTCCCAGATGCGGTCGCCGAACGCGATCGTGCCCGTGAAGCGCTCGGTCGGGAACGGGAGGTACTGCGAGGCAGGGAGGAGGTGGTGGTTCCACGCGGCTCGGCCGAACGTGTACAGCGGGACCGAGGCCTGCGTGTGCGTCAACGACCAGCGCGCCGGGCCCGCCGATCCCTCGCGGCGTCCGCGGTTGCTCAGGACGTCGCCACAGGCGAAGCGGGAGCCCGGCGCCGGGGGACCGGGCCCGAATCGCTGCAGGACCGGCGGCTCGCCCGGCGGGAAGGCGGCCGCCCACCCGTGGGCGTAGGCAGCCGAGCCGTCGGTGGGGGAGACCATCTCGTGGTGGAGCCAGAAGCCGGTGCCCGACACCGGGTCGGTGACGGTGTCGTACCAGACCTCGAGACGGCCCCGGCGGACCGCGGCACCCTCTTCTTCGGCGCCTGGGATGTGCATGCGGGGGTCACGGTAGCGGCCGGACCTCCTTCGTGACCCCCGAGTTCGTCGCATCCCCGGGGAGGGACGCCGAGTTCGCTCGAAGACGCTGCACGCGTCCGTTTACGGGTGCGGCCGCCACGAGGCGGCGACTTTCTTCGAAAACGGCCCCGCGACGGGGTTCCGATATCTGCACCGGGGCTGCAACTGGTGCAGCCCGTCCGCTGAGCTCCGGGCCCTGCGCTAGATGGCGCACCGGGGTTTCCACGGGTTACATTGCCCGCCAATGCTCCCTGGCGGGGTGGGCTCAGGTGGGAGCTGGTCGCGGCGCCAGTTCATTGCTCTCGGCGGCGGGGGCGTGGTGGCGGCCGTCGTCGGATCGGCGGCTCCGAGTGCCGGTGCGGCCAAGCCGGTTGCCGCACGGCACGGGAACGCAGCTGCCGCCGGTCCCACGACCGCAGACACGTTCGGGCCGGAGACGGACGGGTCGTTCCTCAGCGCGGCGCAGCAGACGACGCTCGGCGCGGCCGTGGCGCGCCTCGTGCCGGCCTCCGGGCCGGGGGACTGGTCGGCGGCGGACCTCGGCGTCGTGAACTACATCGACAACCTGCTCTCGGGGTTCGGGCGCGACCCCGTGGCGGGAGGGATCTACCCCGGCGGCCCCTATCGCGGGTCGTCTCCGGGGGGCGGTGGCTTCTCCCAGTTCCGTCCGCTCACCGCGGCCAAGACACTGGGCTGGCGGCGGCAGGTCTTCACCTGGCAGGACCTCTACACGACCGGGCTGGCGGGCCTCGACGAGGCGGCCGGGGGCGACTTCGCGGCGGCGCCGGGAGCCGAACAGGACCTGATCCTCCATGCCCTGGACGACGCGGCGTCGCCGTTCTTCGGCGCGCTGTTCAACCACACGATGGAAGGCACGTACTCGCACCCCGTCTACGGGGGGAACCGCGGCTACGTCAGTTGGCAGTGGCTGGGGTTCGCCGGCGACGTGCACGGGGTGCGCTTCCCGACGACCGGCAGCCGCGGGTCCTGGAACGTCTACGGCGGCTACGCGCCCGAGGAGATCGCAGTGCCCGGCTCGGCGGCGACCGAGCAACCGGTGGTCACGAGCGCTCCGCCCACGCAGTGGTGAGCGAGCAGTGAAAGGGGAAGAGCGGTGAAAGGGGAAGTGGACTGGTGAGACACCTGCGGCGAACAGCCACGTGGGCGGTGGTCGGCTGGGCCTGCGCCCTCGCCCCGGCGGCCGTGTGGTCGGCCCCGGCCGCCGGGGCGGCTCCCTCGACGTCGACGCCCTCGACGTCCTCGACCAGCACCGCGTTCGACGACCCGCTCGGACCCCTCGTCGACGTGACGGCCGACTGGCGGCAGTACCAGCCCTCGGCGGACTTCTGCATCAAGCCCGACGTGATCGACTACCCGGCGGCCAGCGACGCCACCGCCACCGGCGCCAACCCGGCGTGCCGCGCCTCGGGCTTCCCCGCCGACGCCACCGGACTGGTCGAGGTGAAGATCGACACGCCACCCCTCTGCTCGGGGTGCCGGCGCTACTTCATCGACTACGCGCGCATCGGACCGAGCACGGCGGCCGACCCCAGCGCGCACGGGCACGCCTACTTCAGGCTGATGTCGTTCAACCCGACCTACACCATCGAACCCACGGCGCACAGCCCGAACGTCAAGAACTTCACCAACGACGAACTGGTGAGTCCGCCGAACTCGGCGCAGTACGCCGTGGTCTCGCGCCTCGATCCCGAGCTGATGGCGTACGCCGCCGACACGGCGAACTTCGCGCACACCGCGGCGCAGGGCCCCTATTACATCGGGCCCTGGTACGTGAACGAGGCGGGGCAGCGCATCGACGGCGCCTACGTGGACGTCAGCCTGGCCCACGCGGTCGACCTGCAGAACGCGACCCTCGACAGCATCGTCTACGCGGCGGGCTTCGACACCGATCCCGCGACGTGCGCCGACGCCGAGCTGCTGGGGTCTGCGTATGCGGACGGCAACTACTTCTACGGAGGCTGTGTGAACGACGGCGGGGCGAGCACGCCACCGGGCCTCGACCCGTGGCCGGACCCGCCGGGTTGAGCGAGGCGGCGCCGTGAGCGGGGCGAACGAGCCCTACGACGTCGTCATCGTCGGATCGGGGGCCGGCGGTGGCATGGCGGCGTACGTGCTCGCCGCGGCCGGGGCGAAGGTGGCGGTGATCGAGAAGGGGCCGTGGGCCACGCCGGCGGACTTCGGCGACGACGAGCTCCGTTTCGGCGACCGCAACCTGATCGACGAGGACGCCCTCATTGAGCCGCGCACCTTCCGCGACTCGCCGCTCGAGGGGGATCACGCCTACGTCGGACCCGTGCTCGACTGCAGCCGTTGCGTCGGGGGCGGGTCGGTCCACTACGGCGCCGTGTGCTTCCGGTTCCGGCCCGAGGACTTCCGGGCGCTCACGACGTACGGCCCGCTCCCGGGGGCCGACCTGGCCGACTGGCCGCTCACCGACGCCGAGTTGGACCCGGCGCGGCAGGACTCCATCTGGGCCTACTACCGCCGGGTGGAGGCGCTGATCGGCGTGGCCGGGGGGCAACCGGCCGGCTCGGACCAGCCCGGCTGGCCGGTGCCGGGCGCCGGGCAGGAGCGCACCGACCCCTACCCGATGCCGGGGCACCCGGCCAACTACCCGGCCCAGCTCTTCGAGCAGGCGGGTGCCGCGCTCGGGCTGCACCCCTTCCCGACGCCGGTGGCGCTCAACAACGGGACCTACGACGGGAGGCCGGGCTGCACCTACTGCGGCTTCTGTTCCGGCTACGCCTGCCCCATTGAGGCCAAGGGCGACACCCGCGTGACGGCCCTGGCCAAAGCACTGGCGACGGGGAACCTGACGATCATGGCGGACACCATGACCACCGGGGTCGCGGTCAGGGGCGGGCGGGCGACGGGGGTCTACACGACGACGGCGGCCGGGGCGGACGGCTTCGTGCCGGCGTCCACGGTGGTCCTGGCGGCGTCCACGGTGGAGACCCCGCGCCTCACCCTCTTGTCGGACCTGCCCGGCGATCTGGTCAACCTCGACCTGGTCGGGTCCCGTCTCATGACCCACCATTTCCCCGGCGGCCTCGGCGTGTTCGACGAGCGGGTCGACTACTGGCGGGGCTTCTGGAGCATGCGCTGCCTCGACGACTACTACTTCGGCCCCCCCGGGTCCCAGCTCTTCGGGTACGGCAACGTCCAGACGGTCGGCCCGTCGGGCGGGGCGCGCTCGGCCTTCGGCACCGGTGGGCTGGTCTCGCTGGCCAAGACGGTGTCGTGGGGGCCGACCCACAAGCTCGGGATGCAGAGCCTGTTCGGCCACATGCAGTTCCTCTCCATGATCGGCCAGGATCCCCCGGTCTCGACCAACCGGGTGGATCTCGACCCGACGGTGCAAGACGTCTACGGCCTCCCGGTGGCGCGCATCACGTACGCGCACCATCCGAACGACCTGGCGGTGCAGGCGGTGATGGCGACCGTGCTCGCCGACCTCCTGAGAGAGATGGGCGCCACCTCGTCCCAGGCGGTCATGCCCATGGGCATCCCGACGGCCATCCCCCAAGGCGGCAACCAAACGGCCCTCGAGACCGGACCCCTGCGGGGGTTCCCGCCGACCATCGGCGGGCTGGTCAACCACCAGATGGGCACCATGCGCATGGGGCCAGACCCGGACTCCTCGGTGCTGGACCCGAACGGTCGGTTCTGGGGCATCCCCAACCTCTACGTGTGCGACGGGTCGGTCTTTCCCACCTCAGGCGGCTACAACCCGACCCTCACCATTCAGGCCATGGCATGGCGCACGGCACAGGGAATCGCCGACGCCAGGTGATCCCGGAGCTGTCCGTACCGCCGGACCCGCTCGCTGCGCTACCATATCTGCGTGCCTACGCAGATAGTAAGGACACCGGCCTCCGAGGACTTTGACGCCGCCGTCGGGATGCTCAAGCTGCTCGGCGACGAGACCCGCCTGCGGGTGATCTGGGCCCTGCTCGAGGGCGAGCACTCGGTCAACGAGCTGGCCGAGCGGGTGGGCGCCCAGCCGGCCGCCGTCTCCCAGCACCTGGCCAAGCTGCGGCTGGCCCGGCTGGTGCGGAGCCGCCGCGAAGGCACGCGGATCTTCTACGTGCTCGACGACGCCCACGTACGGAGGCTCGTGGAGGAGGTGCTCACGCACGCCGACCACGTAACGGCGAGTGGTGGCCATGGGTGAGGGCCACGGGGACGGGCACGGGCACGGAGATGGAGACCGCGCCCACCTGAGTCCGTCGGCCGAGACGGACCGGCGGGCGCTGATCGTCGCGCTGGCGTTGCTCGTCACGTTCATGGCCTTCGAGGTCGGCGCGGCGGTGTACGCCAACTCGCTGGCGCTGCTGGCCGACGCCGGGCACATGCTGGTCGACGTCGGCGCCATCGCCGGGTCCCTGTGGGCCATCCGGCTGGCCGCCCGGCCCGAGACGGGGTCACACACCTACGGCATGAAGCGGGCCGAGATCCTGGCGGCGGCGGGGAACGCCATCGCCCTCCTCGTCGTCTCGGTCCTGGTGACGTTCGAGGCCGTCGTGCGGCTGTCCCGACCCAGCCCGGTCGACGGGGCGGTGCTGATCGTCGTGGCCGGCGTCGGCGTGGCACTCAACTTGGTGGTCACGGTCATCATGTCGAGGGCGAACCGGAGCTCGCTCAACGTCGAGGGCGCCTACCGGCACGTCCTGACCGACCTCTACGGCTTCGCCGGGACCCTGATCGCCGGCGTGGTGATCGTCACGGCCGGGTTCGAGCGGGCCGACGCCATCGCCTCGCTCGTCGTGGTGGGCCTGATGCTGAAGGCCGCGGTCGAGCTGTTGCGGCCGTCGCTGCGCATTTTGCTGGAGGCGACGCCCGAGGACATCGACCTCGAGGAGGTGCGCCGGCACCTGCTTGACCTGCCCGAGGTGCAGTCGGTGCACGACCTGCACGCCTGGACGCTGACGTCGTCGCTGCCCATCCTGACGGCGCACGTGGTGGTGACCGACGAGTGCCTCAACACGGGGCAGGCGGGCCGGGTGCTCGACCACCTGCAGGACTGCCTGGCCGGGCACTTCGACGTGGCGCACTCGACGCTGCAGTTCGAGGCGGCGGGCCACATTGAGCACGAGCTCGGCGGGCACCCCTGACCCGGACGAGGTGCGGCCGTCAGGCCGGTGGCGCGAACGCGGCGACCAGCTCGACGTGCTCCGTCATGGGGAAGATGTCGAAGGCCCGCAGCGTCGTGAGCCGCCATCCGGCCTCCAGCAGGACGCGGGCGTCGCGGCTGAAGGACGCGGGGTCGCACGACACGTAGGCGACGACGCGCAGCGTGTACCGGTGCGCCTGGTCGAGGGCGCGCATGACGTCGATGCCCGCACCCTGCCGGGCGGGGTCGAGGACGACGACGTCCGGCCGGCCCAGTCCGGAGGCGACCAGCTCGGGCGTCACGGCGGCCGCCACGACCTCGAGCTGGGAGAGCGCGGCCCCGTTGTGGCGGGCGTCGGCGCAGGCCCGGGCGTCCCGCTCGACAGCGAGGACCGACCCGGTCGGGCCGACAGCCTCGGCTATCGGGACCGAGAACAGCCCGGCGCCGGCGTAGAGATCGGCGACGGACTCGCCGGGTTCCGGACGGGTGAGGTCGACGACGGCGTCGAGCAGCGCGTCGGCCGCGCCGACGTGCGCCTGCCAGAACACGCCGGCCGAGACGCGGTACGTGTGGCCGCGCACGACGAGGTGGACGGCACCCGGCTCGCGCCGCAGCTGACCGCGCACGACCAGCCCGGTGCGCAGCGCGGGCAGCCGCGGCTCGGCGCGGCCGTGCGGGGTGAGGTGCACGTGCACGAGCGCGTCGCCGGGCGACGTACCGGTGACGACCTCGAGCTCGCCCGCTCCGGGCCAGGAGGTGCGCAAGGCGTCGGTGGCGGCCACCTGTGCCGTGGCGACGGGGCACGAGTCGACGTGCTCGATCCGATGGGAGCGGTGTCGGCGGAAGCCCACGGCGCCGCCGCGGTCGACCGCCGACGCGGACGCGGCTGCGCCAGGCCAGGCCGTCCGCCGTTCCGGCGACGGGCTCCACTTCGACCGGACGCTCGACGCCCGCCACCCGGCGCAGCTGCTCGGCGACCCGGAACGCCTTGAGTCGCCGCTGGGCGCCGAGCTCGACGTGCTGGTAGTCGCACCCACCGCAGCGACCGGGTCCGGCGTGCGGGCACGGAGGTGCCACCCGGTCAGGGGACGGCTCGAGGATCTCGACGGCGTCGGCCCGGAGGTACGACGTCGTGGTGGCGGTCACGCGGGCCCGCACCCGCTCGCCGGGCAGGGAATGGCGGACGAACACGACCCGGCCGTCGGGGGCTCGGGCGACACAGCCACCGCCGGCGGCGGCGGAGCCCGTCTCCAGCTCGAGCACGTCGTGGCCAGGCGAAAAGGACGTCGACATCGCTTGGGAGCGTACGACGCCGGCCCTACCCAGGCCCTTCGCGACGTTCGGGCACGACTGGGGCGTGGGGTGCGGCGTGTGCCGCCTAGAGGGTGGCCCTACCAATTTCGCTCGGATTCGTGAGTCAGAGCTAACGCTTGGATGGTCAAAGCGATAGTCGAGGCCCCTAGGCAGTGGGGGCAAGACCTCGCCCGGTGAAAATCGGCAAGATGGTGTCGATCCGGGTCGGGGCCGATCGTCGTAAGAGCGATACCAACCCCCAGAACAGAGGAGCACACCATGCGGTACCTGTTGATGATCGCCGGCGACGAGAACGCAATCACCTCCGCCCCGGCCGAAGCCCAGACGGCAATCACCGACGCCTACGGCGAGTGGGTCAAAGTGATGGCCGACAAGGGTGCCCTCCAGGGCGGAGAGCGCCTGCGTCCGACCGGCGACGCCACCACGGTCCGCGTGCGCAACGGAGAGGTGCTGACCACGGACGGGCCGTTCGCGGAGACGAAGGAGCAGTTGGGCGGCTACTTCGTCCTCGAGTGCCGGGACCTGGACGAGGCGATCGAGGCGGCGTCGCAGCTCCCGGGCGCCAGCACGGGTTCCATAGAGGTGAGGCCGATCTGGGAGATGTGAGCCCCGACGTCGAGGTTGCCATTTCGGAGGCGTTCCACGAGGAGTGGGGCAAGGTCGTCGCCACCCTCATTCGCCTCATCGGTGACTGGGACCTGGCCGAGGAGTGCGCGCAGGATGCCTTTGCGAAGGCCGCCGAACGGTGGCCGCGTGACGGCATCCCGCGCCGCCCCGGCGCCTGGCTCACCACGGTGGCCCGCCATCGTGCCCTCGACCTGGTCCGGCGCGGACAGCTCGGCACGTCGAAGGTGAAGGAGCTGGCCGTCTTGAGCCCGACCGACGACACCACCGGCGTGCCGGTCGACGACGTGCCCGACGACCGCTTGCGCCTCATGTTCACGTGCTGCCACCCCGCCCTGTCGTTCGAGGCGCAGGTGGCCCTGACCCTGCGGACGTTGGCGGGAATGACGACGGCGGAGATCGCCCGTGCGTTCCTGGTGCCGGAGCCGACGATGGCGCAGCGCCTGAGCCGGGCCAAGAAGAAGATCCGCAACGCCGGCATTCCGTACCGGGTGCCGCCGGCGCACCAGCTGGTGGACCGCACCGGCGCGTTGCTGGCGGTGCTGTACCTGCTCTTCAACGAGGGCTACAGCGCCACGGCCGGTGAGGATCTCCTGCGGCGCCCACTGAGCGAAGAGGCCATCCGGCTCGCCCGCACCCTGCGCGCCCTGATGCCGGACGAGCCGGAGGCGCATGGGCTGCTGGCCCTCATGCTGCTGCACGACGCGCGTCGGAACGCCCGCGTCGACCGCGTCGGTGATCTCGTGCTCCTGGAAGACCAGGACCGGTCGTCCTGGGATCGGGACGAAATCGTCGAGGGGGTCGAGGTGCTGGAGGCGGGCCTCCGGCAGCGGCGGCCCGGTCCCTACCAGTTGCAGGCCGCCATCGCGGCCTGCCATGCGCAAGCGGAGCGGGCAGACGACACCGACTGGGCCGAGATCGCCGGGTTGTACGCGCGCCTGTCCGACCTGGCCCCGTCCGCCGTCGTCGAGCTGAACCGCGCCGTCGCGGTCTCCATGTGGCAGGGACCGGAGGCGGGCTTGGTCCTCGTCGACCGCCTGATCGAGCGCGGCGAGCTCCGCGGCTACCACCTGCTGCCGGCGGCCCGGGCGGACATGCTGCGCCGGCTGGGCCGGCGGCCCGAGGCGGCGGCGGCCTACCGGGAGGCGGCCGCACTGGCCGGCACCGACGCCGAGCGCCGCTACCTCCAGCGCCGGGTCGAGGAGGCGACCGCCCCGGTTTGACAGTTCCGGGCGCCGTTGCAATCGTCTCGCTCCGCGCAGGGAGCGCGGCGGAGCGAGAGGACGGCAGCAATGTTCTTGCAGGACAGGGTGGCGATCATCACGGGGGCAGGCCGGGGCATCGGACGCGAGCACGCGCTGCTCTTCGCCTCGCTGGGCGCCAAGGTGGTGGTGAACGACCTGGGCGGGGCCGTGGACGGCTCGGGGAAGGACATTTCGGCCGCGCAGTCGGTGGTCGACGAGATCCAGGCGGCCGGCGGCGAGGCGGTGGCCAACACCGACAGCGTGAGCTCCTTCGAGGGGGCCAGGCTCATGGTGGAGCAGGCCGTGTCGTCGTTCGGCGACCTGCACGTGGTGGTCAACAACGCCGGCATCCTGCGCGACCGGATGCTCGTCTCCATGAGCGAGGAGGAATTCGACGCCGTCATCGGCGTCCACCTGAAGGGCACCTTCAACGTGACCCGCCATGCCGCCGACTACTGGCGCGAGCAGGCCAAGGCGGGGACGATCACGGACCGGGCGATCGTCAACACCAGCTCGGGTGCGGGCCTGCACGGCAATGTCGGCCAGACGAACTACGCGGCGGCCAAGGCGGGCATCGCCGCCATGACGGTGGTCAACGCCATGGAGCTGAACCGCTACGGGGTGCGGGCCAATTGCATTGCGCCGGTGGCCCGGACCCGGCTGACCCTGCAGACACCCGGCATGGGCGAGCCCATGCAGAACCAGGTCTTCGACCCGGAGAACGTGTCGCCCGTGGTGGCCGTGCTGGCGTCGGCGACCTGTCCCTTCAACGGCCAGGTGTTCAGCGTGTACGGGGGCTCGGTCGGGATTTACGCCGGGTGGTCCATCGCCGAGAGCGTGGACTCCGAGGACCGCTGGACCCCCGAGACGCTGGCCGCCGCCATGGACAAGCTGCCGCGGACGGTCCCGGTGAACAGCCAGATCGCCCAGCTGGCCCAGCACATGGGGGGGACCGGCTGACGTTCCCCGCCTTCGTAGGCTGGGGGCCATGGGTGGGGATGCGGTGACCGGGACCGGGCCGGCCTTCGATGCCGCCCGGGTGACCGCAGCCTTCGCCGCCGCCGAGGTGCACCCCTTGCTGTGCGCGGTGGCACAGGTGACCGGCGACCTGGGCCTGTTGCGCCAGGAGTTCGAGCCCGACCAGGCGCAGCTGCTGACGCCCGGCCGGGGGCTCGGCCCCGAGCAGGAGGCCGAGGCCCGTCGCCTGGCCGCGGCGGCGCTGGAGGCGCACGTCGGCGCGGGCCGTCCCGACCGCGAGCTGACCCGGGAGGCGCGCCGGCGCCTCTACGGCTTCCTCATCGGCGGTCACGCGATCGACCAGTGGGAGCCCTTCCTCACCGAGGAGCTGGCGCTCGAGGGCAGCGACCCCCGGGCGCCCACCTGGCACCTGAGCCGGCTGGACGGCCCGGCACCGGCGCCGGCGCCGCGGTCCTTCCGCTGCGCCGTGGTGGGCGCGGGCGCCTCGGGCCTGGCGGCGGCGCACCGGCTGCGCCAGGCCGGGGTCGAGGTCGTCGTGTTCGAGAAGAACGCCGACGTCGGCGGCACCTGGCTGGAGAACGTGTACCCAGGGTGCCGGGTCGACGTCCCCAACCAGCTCTACAGCTTCTCCTTCCTGCAGACCAACGACTGGGCCTCGCGCTTCTCGGCCCAGCCGGACCTGCTGGGCTACCTGCAGCGGGTGGCCAAGGACCTCGACCTGGGCGAGTGCATCCGCTTCTCCAGCGAGGTGACCGAGGCCCGCTTCGACGAGGAGACCGGCCGGTGGACGCTCACCGTGCGGTCGGGCGACGGGACGTCGACCGCGGAGTCCTTCGACGGCGTCGTCAGCGCCGTCGGCCAGCTGAACCGGCCGTCGTTCCCGGCCCTGCCGGGCCGCGCCCGCTTCGCCGGGCCCTCGTTCCACTCCGCCGCCTGGGACGACACGGTCGAGCTGGCGGGGCGGCGGGTCGCCGTCATCGGCACCGGCGCCAGCGCGGCACAGTTCGTGCCCTGCATCGTCGACGACGTGGCGCACCTCGACCTGTACCAGCGCACCCCGCCGTGGCTGTTGCCGACGGAGAACTACGGCGACCCCTTCCCGGCGGCGTTCCACGACCTGCTGGCGCTGCTGCCGAGCTACGGGCGGTGGGACCGGCTCTGGCAGTTCTGGCTCATGCACGAGGGCCTGCTCGTGGCCGCCCACGTCGACCCGGACTGGGACCGGCACACCGAGGCGGTGAGCGAGGCCAACGACTTCATCCGGGCCATGCTCCTCGACGTGCTCCGGTCCCAGGTGGCCGACGACGCGCTCTACGACAAAATGGTGCCGCACTTCCCGCCGTTCGCCAAGCGTGCCCTCCGCGACGACGGGCGCTGGGCCGCCGCGTGCGGGCGGGAGCACGTGGACCTGATCACGACGCCGATTCAGGAGATCACGCCGTCGGGCGTGCGTACCTCCGACGGCATCGAGCACCCGGCCGACGTGGTGATCTACGGGACCGGGTTCACCGCCTCGGACTTCGTGGCCCCCATGCGCGTCGTGGGGACGGGCGGGAAAGAGCTGAACGAGGAGTGGGCCGGCGACGCCAAGGCCTACCTCGGCATCACCGTGCCCGGGTTCCCGAACTTCTTCTTGCTGTACGGCCCGAACACGAACCTGGTCATCAACGGCAGCATCCTGATCATGGTCGAGTGCCAGGTGCACTACGTCACCGAGGCGATCGGCCGGCTGCTCGACGCGGGACGACGCACGATGTCGTGCCGCCGCGACGTCCACGAGGCCTACGCCGTCGAAATGGAAGAGGGCAACGCCACCATGGTCTGGGGCGTGGCCGACGTGCCCACCTGGTACCGCAACAAGCACGGGCGGATCACGCAGAACTGGCCCTTCGACCTGCACCAGTACTGGGACCGGACCCGCGAGCCCGACCTGGCCGACTACGAACTGGCGTGAGTCGGCCACCGTGCCCAGCCGCGCGCTGACCGACATCCTCGACCTCATTCCCCCGGACTTCGCCGACCCGGACGCCGACTATCGGGCCGTGCGGCGCATGATGGCGCCTTTCCACGGGCACCCGGTGCCGCCCTACGTGCGGGTCACCGAGACCGAGCTCGGTGGCGTGCGCTGCGCCTGGTACGACGACACGCGGGGTCCCGCGCCCGACCGCGTCGTGTTCCACTGCCACGGTGGCGCCCTCGTCTCGTGCCCGCTCGACGACTACCACTTCTACGGGGCGCTGCTGGCCGAGCGGCTCGGCGCGCGCGTCGTGATGGCCGACTACCGGCTGGCCCCCGAGCATCCGTTCCCGGCGGCGCACGACGACTGCCTGGCGGCCTACCGGGCCCTGCTGGGTGGACCGGACGCCGTGGACGCGCGCCGGGTGGCGGTGAGCGGCGACTCCTGCGGGGGGCTGCTTGGGTCTGGGGACGCTGCTGGCGGCCCGCGACGCGGGATGGCCGGCGGCGGCGTGCTTCGTCTCGATCTCGGGCTGGTTCGACCTGGCCGTGGCGGCCGAGGCCGACCGCGGGGGCGGGCGGGACCCCTTCCTCACCGCCGAGTGGGTGCGCAACCGCGGGCGCGACTACACGGCGGGGCTGGTGGCGCTCGAGGACCCGCGCCTCTCGCCGCGCTACGCCGAGTTGGCGGGGCTGCCGCCGCTGTACCTGGCGGTGGGGGAGCTCGACACGCTGCGGGAGGGAACGGTGGGGCTGGCCGAGGCGGCGGCCGCGGCCGCGGTCGACGTCACGCTGGAGGTGTGGCCGGGCATGGTGCACGGCTGGCAGGGGTTAGCGAGCGCCGATGTACCCGAGGCGGTGGCGTGGTTCGAGCGGGCGCGGGCGTACCTCGAGGGTCTGTCGCAAGTCAGATAGCGCGATTACGCCACTGCTGCGTAAGGAGCCGACCCGGCCCCGTACTGCACGTCACCAGCGTCCTGTTGTTCGACAGATGGAGGAGCTGGGTTGCGCCTCCGGTTCTTGGGCAGAGCCCGGGTGAGCAGCGGGCTCCCAGCCTCCCTCCAGCGGGCGTCGGCAGCCTGGGCACGTGCGCTGATGACCTGCGCCGCGTTCACGTCGGCGTGCTCGCAGTGGGCGCACTTCCGGCAGGTGAACGTGGCTCGGTGCCGGTTGTCCCTCTCGGTGTGTCCACATGCTGCGCACTGCCGTGATGAGTTCTTCGGGTCCACCTTCCATATTCTGCGCCCAGCTTCTTCCGCTTTGACACAGATCCAGTAGGCGAGCCGTCCGAGGGCGGCATCTTGAAGACTGCGGTTGAGTCCCTTCTTCTGGGCCACTCCTTTCCCAGGAGACGCGATGGTCCCCTTGGCTGATTTGGTCATGGTGACGAGGGAGAGGTCCTCGAGGCCGATGACGCCGTAATCGGCCACGATCGTGATGGCGCTGTGGCGGGCCCAGTTCTCCGACTGGTAGTGCGCTTTTCGGTAGGCCTTGGCGATCGCCTTGTTGGCCCGCCGCCATTCGGCGGAGAACTTGGCGTGTTGCTCGCGCTCTTGGCTGAGGGCGGCGATGTGGCGCCGGGCCTGGACTAAGAACGAGGGGCAGCGGAGCAACGTGCCGTCGGGCAGGGCGGCGCTGACCCAGATCCCGCGGTCGACCCCTCCTACCTCCTCGCTCGGTTCGAGGCGCTTCGCTTCGACACCTCGAAACCCCACACACGCCCGCCAGGCGCCCGCTGGCGTCTTGGTGATGGTCAGCGTGCGGGGCTCGCCGCTGCGCTCGAGCAGCCTCCTGAGCTGGCGCATCGCCCCTTTGGAGAGCGCCAGCTCTCCCAGCCCCTTGACGTATAGAGCGGGACGTCTCTCTGTTGCACCATCCGGTGCCAAACCACGCAGAGACCAGTTCGTCGGCTCGTCGTAGAAGGCGCTCCGCCAGCGCCGCCGGCTCTTGAAGCGCGGGTAGCCCGGCGTCTGGCCGTCGCTCATCCGGCGAAAGAACCCGGCAAAGGCCTCGTCGACCCGCGAGATGGCACCGCGCACCGGCTGGATGCCGAAGCGGGCCACCTGGGGGCAGACCTCGCGCAAGGAGGGTACCTCGTTGAACTGGTCGAAACGGCTGATGGAGACTTGGGCAACCTGCCAGGCGTCGCGGCGGTGCTGGAGGGCCCCGTTGTAGACCTCACGTGACCAATCCAACAGGGCCTCGAGCGCTCGGGACTTGGTCCGCCCCGGAGACAAGGAGAACTCCGCCTTGCGGATGAGCGACTCATCGGAGCCGTCGACCACCAGCTTGGCCGCACCCACCTTGAGCGCCTGGCGGTCCGAGGAGATCACCTCTCCACAATGCCAGGGGTAGTAACAGCGCCCACCACTGACCGGACGGTCTATTCGCGCGCGCATTGACTTGAGGTGCGTCCTAACTGCTGACTCCTTAACTGCCGATGACGTCGATCGGCGTGCCGGCCAGGATCATGGCCAGCTGGGCCAGGTCGGCGTCGTGCAGCCGGATGCACCCGTGCGAGATGGCAGCGCCGGTGGTGCCGATCAGCGAGTCGTCGTAGGACGTGATCGAGCCGTGGATGACGATGATTCCTCGCGCGATTCGTCCCAGTCGGTGATGGTGTCGGAGTGGTCGGAGGTGACGAGTACGAAGGCCCCGTAGCCGGGTCGGGTGGCGGCACCTGCATGGTCATGGAGTACTGGCCGGTCGGCGCGGGTTCGGAGGCGGCAGCGAACCCGTGCCATCAGATCCTGGCGAGCACGTGGGCGTGGCTGTTCGATTCCCAACGGATTCCCAAATTGTCTCCCGAAATCCCTGTCATCCAAGAGCCACTGCCTCAAATGCTCGAACCTGACTGCCGATATTCATTCGGTGTACGAGCAACTCCACCGGGTGTCGACCGCGGCCCGACCCGGATACAACCGAGGGTGGAACGTCGTCCGGCTCATGTGCGTGGCCAGTCTGATCCTCGGTGTGTTGAGCCTGGGCGTCTGGACAGGCCGCGATCAGGCTGCCGTGGCATTGGAGGCGACCGCCGCGGGTCAAGCCTCCTTCTACGGATCCGGGGAGCTGATGGCGGCAGATCCCAACGGTGGTTACTGGGTTGCCACTTCGTCCGGCTCGATCACTGCGTACGGGGGTGCCCCCTTCCTGGGGTCACCTGCCGAATCGGGTCTGCGCCTGAACAGGCCGATCGTCGGCGTGGCCAGCACGCCCACGGGTGCGGGCTATTGGCTGGTCGCCTCGGACGGGGGGATCTTCAGCTTCGGGGACGCCGGCTTCTACGGCTCGACAGGCGCCATCCGCCTCAATCAGCCCATCGTGGCGATGGCCAGCACGGCCACGGGTGCGGGCTATTGGCTGGTCGCCTCGGACGGGGGGATCTTCAGCTTCGGTGACGCCGGGTTCTACGGCTCGACAGGCGCCATCCACCTGAACAAGCCCATCGTGGCCATGGCCAGCACGCCCACGGGCGCGGGCTATTGGCTGGTCGCCTCGGACGGGGGGATCTTCAGCTTCGGGGACGCCGGCTTCTACGGCTCGACTGGCGCCATCCACCTGGACAAGCCCATCGTGGCGATGGCCAGCACGCCCACGGGTGCGGGCTATTGGCTGGTCGCTTCGGACGGGGGGATCTTCAGCTTCGGGGACGCCGGCTTCTACGGGTCAACCGGAGGCCAGGGACTGTCAGTGATCGGCATGGTGGTGGCGGCGAAGGGAGCGGGATACGACCTCGTCGAGGCAACCGGCACGGAGGAGGCGTTCGCGGCACCTCCGGCGCCAACGCCGCCGGCCAGCACCACGACGTCACCGACGACGACCACGACGACCACAGTCCCGTCCGGGTCGAACCTCCTGATTCCTGCGCAAACGGAGTTCAACGGAACAACGGGGGGATGGCAACCCGTCAATGCCACCTTGTCACCGGCCCAGGGGTCAACCTCGGGTTCCTTCGCTCTTGACGTCACGGCGACCGCGACGTCATCGGTGGGGGCGATGAGCGCGCTGCCACCAGCAGGCACTCCCACCGCCGCCACCCCCGGAGACAAGTACATCGGGGACGCCTCGGTCGAGGCGCCCAGCTCAGGGGAGTCTCTCGGAGACGGCATCGCCTTCTACAACTCGGCGGGCACCCAGCTCACCGCGGTCGTCGGCCAGGCCGTCACGCCTACCGAGGGCACCTGGGACACCCTGCCCGAGGTCGAGGCGATCGCGCCGGCCACGACGGCCTACGTCATCGTTGGCGTGCTCTCGTGGGCACCGGTGGTGGGACAGGACTTCTTGGTCGAGTCGCCCAGCCTCTCCGCCCTCACGACTCCTGCCGTCGCCCCCTCGGTGGTCGGGCCGCTCTCCACCTCGGGCAACCAGATCATCCAGGCCAACGGCCAGCCCGTCACCCTACGCGGCGTCGTGATGCCGGGCCTCGAGGTCAACCCCACGATGTCTGGGACCGGCGTGAACGAGCAGGCCGTGATCGAGGCCAAGGAGTGGGGCGCCAACTTCGTCCGGGTGCCCCTCAGCGAGGACTACTGGCTCTCGTCGAACTGCGACTACAGCTCCACCTATGAGGCGACCGTCGACCAGGTGGTCAACTGGATCACGTCTCTCGGCATGGTGGCGCTGCTCGACCTGCACACCAACAGTTTGAGCAGCTGTGACGCCGGGACTCCGAGCCAGCACAACATGGCCGACGAGGCGCAGTCGCCGACGTTCTGGAGCCAGGTGGCCGCGCGCTACGGGAACCCCGGCTCCCCTGAGTACAGCCCGCTCGTCGCGTTCGACCTCTACAACGAGCCCCACAACATCTCCGACTCCATCTGGCTCAACGGCGGCGAGACGACCGACTACTACGCCGGCATCTCGTACGACGCCGCCGGCATGCAGCAGCTCTACGACACGGTGCGCGCGGCGGGGTCCGACAACCTCACCTTCATCAGCGGCCTCAACTGGGCCAACACGCCCCCGACAACCCTGGTAGCGGGCTCCAACATCGTCTACGCGGTGCACTACTACACGTGTCCCGGGGGCGCCCTGTCCAGTTGCACGAACCCCGACCCCTACGACCCCACCCCGGTCCTGAGCCAGTGGACCGGTCTCGGGGCGACCGAGCCCGTCGTGGTGACCGAATTCGGCTGGCCGTCGCAGAGCAGCGGTACGTACGACTCCAACGTGATCGCCTACGCCACCGAACAGGGATGGGGTTGGAGCGCCTTCGCCTGGGAGGATTTCCAGCACCCGACCGAGTGGGACGTGAATGGCGCCTTCCTCAGCGACGGCACGGCCGAGCCCGCACCCTCGGGAATGCCGGTTCTCATCGCCCTGTCTGAATCGACCTGAGCGACGTCAGTTCGGCGTTCCTGGCTCGGTCTGATCCGCACGCGCTTTGCGCCGACGTGGTTCGACCCGGCGGCCTAGCCGCTGATGACGTCGATCGGCGTGCCGGCCGGGATCATCGACAGCTGGGCCAGGTCGGCGTCGTGCAGCCGGATACAGCCGTGGGAGATGGCCGCGCCGGTCGTGCCGATGAGCGAGTCGTCGTACGAGGTGATCGGCCCGTGGATGGCGATGATGGCGTCGCCCGACTCCTCCCAGTCGGTGATGGTGTCCGAGTGGTCGGAGGTGACGAGCACGAAGGGCCCGTAGCCGGGGTCCGGTGGCGGCACCTGCATGTTCATGAAGTACTGGCCGGTCGGCGTGGGGTCGTCGGGCGTGCCGATGCCGGCGGGGAAGTCGAACACCTGCGCGCCGCCGTCGAAGACCGAGAGGTGCATGGTGGCCAGGTCGACGACGATGGCGTACGGCGTGCTCGAGAGCGTGACCTCGTCCTGCTGGACCCAAGTGGTCGAGCCGTTCGGCCGCTGGGCCAGGCGGACCTCGAGCCACCCCGGCGAGGTGTCGATGACGGGTAGGACCGTCGGGTAGCCGTACCACGTGGCCGGGACGGTGACGTCCGGCGTCGAGCTGTCGGGGGCGGCGTAGCCGGGGATGGCCCCGTCCGTGGTGGCGAGGAGCGTCTCGGCCGGGACGGCCACCCCTTCCGGGCTCATGGGCGGGTCGGCGATCTGCGCCGCCACGAGCGCGCGGTGGGCCAGGCGCGCCGGATCGGCCGCCGGCCCCCGGGTGGCCGCGCCGCACCCGGACAGGAGGGCCGCCATGACAAGGGCGGCCACCGCCACGCCGATCCGCCGCAGACGACTCATGCGGCCCCGATCGTACCGACCGCTCGGGACGGGGCCGATTGCGGCTGGGGCGTCCTTAGTGGGTGCCGGAGGTGCCAACATCGACCCATGGGCATCACACAGCGCATTTCGTCGGGCTCGCCGTTCGAGCCCGCCATAGGGTTCAGTCGCGCCGTGCGGGTCGAGTCGACTGCCGGCGGCGCGGGCCGCGTGCTGGTGGCGGGGACGGGCCCCGTGGTCCCTTCGGGCCAGACCTGCCCGGAAGGTGCGGGCGCCCAGGCGCGCCGTTGCTTCGTCATCATCGCCGCCGCGCTGGAAGAGGCCGGTGCCTCACTCGACGACGTGGTGCGCACGCGGCTGTATGTCACCGCCGTCGAGCACGCCGGCGAGGTCGGCGCGGTGCACGCCGAAGTGCTGGGCCACGTGCGGCCCGCCGCCACCATGGTCGTGGTGGCCGGGCTGTTGGACCCCGCGTGGAAGGTGGAGGTCGAGGCGGAGGCGGTGCTGCCGGAAGGCTGACCGCGCCTCGCCCTACGAGGCCAGCCCCAAGACCGCCGCCGCCGTGATGTCGGCGCCGCGGCTGTCGCCGACGATGCCCGACTCCATGCGGTTCATGACGTAACAGATGGTCAGCTCGGCGTCCTGGTCCATGATGATGAGCGAGCCGCCGTAGCCGCCCCAGTAGCAGGCGTGCGGGCCGAGCGGCAGGTCGGGCGGGTTGCTCAGGCCGTAGCCCATGCCGATGCGCTCCTGTATGCCGAGCACCTTGTCGATCCCCTCGGCCTGCACCTCGAAGATGGGGTCCGTGCCCTCGGCGGACAGCAGGCGCACGCCGCGGGCCTGGCCCCGTCCCGCGATGACCGACTGGATGGCGGCCACCGAGCGTGCGTTGCCCTGGCCG
Source organism: uncultured Acidimicrobiaceae bacterium (assembly GCA_963807775.1). Taxonomy (GTDB): domain Bacteria; phylum Actinomycetota; class Acidimicrobiia; order Acidimicrobiales; family RAAP-2; genus Bog-473. The sequence goes on from CAWECY010000005.1 coordinate 312,077, forward strand.
TTGGCGGCGGGGATCTCGGCCCGGCGCCACCACGGCTCGTACGTCATGGTGGCGTCGATCACTGGGTTCGTGAACGTGCGGATCAGGATGTCGGAGACCTCGCCCTCGAAGGCGGCCAGGTCGATCGGGGGCGGCGGGATGACGTTGGAGACCCGATGGTCCTCGCTCTCGGGCAGGCCGATGAAGAAGTCGGCATCGAGCGGCTTCGCCACCTCGCGGGCGAACCAGCTGCCGATGGACTCGCCGGTGACCCGGCGCACGATCTCGCCGATGAGGTAGCCCTGGGTCACGGCGTGGTACCCCGACGCCGTGCCGGGCTCCCACCACGGCACCTGCGCGGCCAGCCGCGACGTGCACAGGTCCCAGTCGGCCAGGTCCTGCGTCAGCATGGGCTCCTGCCAGCCCGACAGGCCGGCGGTGTGCCCCATGACGTGGCGCACGAGGACGTTGTCCTTGTCGCCGGCGGCGAACTCGGGCCAGTAGTGCGCCACGCGCTGGTGGAAGTCGACCTCGCCCCGGTCGGCCAGCATGAGCATGCAGAGGAACGTCATGGTCTTGGTGGTCGACCACACGTTGGTGATGGTGTCGCGCTCCCACGGCCTCGTCTTGTCGGCGTCGGCCCAGCCGCCCCAGATGTCGACCACCGGCTCGCCGTGCAGGTACACCGCGACCGAGGCGCCGAGGTCGGCGCCCGAGTCGAGGTTGGCCGCCAGCGTCGTGCGCACGCCGTCGAAGCGCGGGTCGCAGGTGCCCTGTACGTCTGCCCTGGCCATGGTGCCCCACCCCTTCTGGCCCGTCGTCCCGGGCCGACGACGGCAACCTAGGCACGGGCCCGCCGCCGGCGCCAATGGGGCCGGGGCGGCGGTCCTCGATATCGTCGGTTCATGGAGCGGGCCGAGGCCGTCGTGGTGGGGTCGGGGCCCAACGGCCTGGCGGCGGCGCTCACCCTGGCCCGGGCCGGCATCGGCGTCGAGGTCTTCGAGGGCGCGCCGACCGTGGGCGGGGGCACCCGCACCGAGGCCCTCACGCTCGACGGCTTCGCCCACGACGTCTGCTCGGCCGTGCACCCCGCCGCTGGTGGCCTCGCCCTTCTTCCGCTCCCTCGACCTGGCGGCCCTCGGCGTCGTGCTGCGCCAGCCCGAGCTGGCCTTCGCCCACCCCCTCGGCAACGGCCGGGCCGCCGCGCTCTACCGCGACGTGGCCGAGACGGCGTCGCACCTGGGCGGTGATGCCGCCGCCTATGCGGCGCTCATGGGGCCGCTGGTGGACTGGCTGGACCGGATCGTGGCCTACGTGCTGAGCCCCATGCGCTCGGTGCCGCGCGACCCGCTGGCGCTGGCCCGCTTCGCCGTGGCCGGCACGCCGTCGGTGCGCCACGTCACCCGGCGCTTCACCACCGACGCCGCCCGTGCGCTCCTGGCCGGCGCGGCGGCCCACTCCATGGAGCCGCTGACGGCGCCGCTCACGTCGGCGTTCGCGCTGCTGCTCACCGCGCTCGGCCACGGCGCCGGCTGGCCGGTGGTCCAGGGGGGCAGCGCCGCCATCACGACGGGGCTGGCGGCCGAGGTGCGCCGCCTCGGCGGCACCGTGCACACGGGCACCTGGGTCACCTCGCTGGCCTCGCTGCCCCCGGCCCGGGCCGTCCTGCTCGACACCTCGCCGCGGCAGTTCCTCGAGCTGGCGGGCGGGCGGCTGTCGCGGCGCGCCGGGCGGCCCTGGGCGCGCTTCCGCCCCGGCGCCGGGACGTGCAAGGTCGACTGGGCGCTCGACGGGCCGGTGCCCTGGAGCGCCGAGGCCTGCCGGCGCACGGTGACGGTGCACGTGGGCGGGACCTTCGAGGAGGTGGCGCGGAGCGAGGCGGCGGTGCGGGCGGGCCGCCACGCCGACGCGCCCTTCGTGCTGGTGGCCCAGCCGTGCGTGGTCGACCCGACGCGGGCGCCGGCCGGGCAAGCACACGCTGTGGGGCTACTGCCACGTCCCCAACGGATCGAGCGTGGACATGACCGAGCGGATGGAGGCGCAGATCGAGCGGTTCGCCCCGGGGTTCAAGGACCTGGTGCTGGCGCGGGCGGTGCGCACGGCCGACGCGGCCGAGGCGTACGACCCCAACCTGCTCGGAGGCGACGTCAACGGTGGCGCGCAGACGCTGCGCCAGACGGTGTTCCGGCCCGTGGCGCGCTGGAACGAGTACCGGACGCCGGTGGCGGGGGTGTATCTCTGCTCGGCCTCGACCCCGCCCGGCGGCGGTGTGCACGGAATGTGCGGGGTGGCGGCCGCCGAGGTGGCGTTGCGAGAACGGTTCGCCTAGACGGCGACGGGCAAGGCGATCAGGCGGCGGAGGACACCGGAGCGGTCCCGGTGGCCTGCGCCAGCAGGTACCAGGCGGTGATCTCGTCGACCACGCACGACTTGAAGTCGCCCTGGGAGACGACGTAGCGGAGCCAGCACGGGTGGATGCGCAGGATGTTGAGGCCCGGCGCGGCGACGACCTCGATGTTGCTCACGTCGCTCGTCAGCTCGTAGCGCCACTCGGGCCCGTAGTGGTCCCGGTTGGTCTCGGCGATGAGGTGCCCGACCATCTGCTCGGCGATCTTCAGGTTCTGCGTCATCGTTCTCCCCCGCTTGCCACCCCGGTTGCAGCCCGGGGACTCCGTTGGCTCGCCCGCCACTTCGACTACGGCTCCACAACAGGATGACCGCCCCAAGGTGACGCTCAGGCGCAACAAGGTTGCAGTCGCGGTGCGACGGGAACGGATTGCGTGCGTGGAAGGGCCCGCCGAGAGCGGCGGGGGGTCAGCCGCCGGCGCCGGCCACGGGCAGGCCGAGGGGCACCCGCCACTCGACCAGGGTGCCCCGGGGCTGACGGGCCCGGATGCCGAAGGCACCCCCTAAGGAGCAGGCCCGGGCCTCCATGTTGCGCAGCCCGTTGCCCGCCCCCTTGCTCGAGGCCGGGCCGACGCCGTCGTCCGACACCAGCAACACGAGCTCGGCGCCGGCCGACGCGATCTCGACGTCGACCGACGACGCGTGCGCGTGGCGGATGACGTTGGAGAGCGACTCACGCAGGACGGCCATCAGCTGCTCGCCGGCCTCCTGGTCCACGGCGGTCTCGACCGGGCCGTCGAAGTGGACGCGGGGGCGGAAGCCGAGGCGCTCGCCGGCATCGTGGGCCAACCGGAGCACGCCGGCGCGCAGGGCGCCCGGCGCCGTCTGGTTCGTCTGTAGGTCGAAGATGGTCGTGCGGATGTCGCTGATGACCCCGTCCAGCTCGTCGACCACCTCGTGCAGGTGACCGGCGGTCACGTCGGGCACCGCCGGCAGCAGGGAGCTGAGCCGCATGCCCACGCCGAACACCCGCTGGATCACGAGGTCGTGCAGGTCGCGCGCGATGCGGTCGCGGTCGTTGGCCATCTGCAGGGCGCGCAGGTGCTCCTCGGACTGCTTCACCTTCACCAGGTTCTCGACCCGCGCCCGCAGCTCGGGCTGGAAGAACGGCTTGAGCAGGTAGTCGCTGGCCCCCTCGCGCAGGATGGCGATCCGCGCCGCCGAGTCGTTGCGTGCGGTCAAAATGAGGATGGGCGTGGTGTCCGTGCGCGGCTCCTGGCGCACGGCGCGGACGAGCTCGTCCCCGCTCATTTCGGGCATGGTGAAGTCGCAGACGATGAGGTCGGGCAGGAGCGCCCGCGCCAGCTCCAGCCCCTCGCGCCCGTCGAAGGCGGACTGGACGCGGAACGAGTCGGACAGCGAGTCGCACACGAAGCGGTTCATGTCCTCGTTGTCCTCGACCACCAGCACGAGCGGCGCGTCCTCGGCCGCCTCGGCCGCCGGACCGTTGGGCGACGGCTCGTCGGCAGCCGCCGCCAGCGGCGCCCGGCGCGGGCCGACGACGACGTCGTCCCCGGTCAGCACGGCGGTGCCGGGCGGCGCCTCGAGCGGCAGCTCCAACACGAACAGTGCGCCGCCCTCCGGGGCGTCGTCGATGCCGAGGGTGCCCCCGTGGAGGGAGACCAGTTCGCGGGCGATGTGCAGCCCGAGGCCGGTGCCGCCGGAGCGCCGCGTGGAGCCGCTCTCGAGCTGGTGGAAGCGCTCGAACACCTCGCCACGTTGGTCGGGCGCGATGCCGGGCCCGGAGTCGGCCACCTCGATGCGCGCCGCGCCGGTGTCCGCCAGGCGGCTCAGCGCGAGGCGGACGGTGCCGCGCTCCGGCGTGAACTTGAAGGCATTGAACAGCAGGTTCAGGAGCACCTGCTGCAGACGAACCGAGTCGACCTGGGCGTGCACGAGCTCGGGGGCGACGACGACGAACTCCACGGCGCGGTCCGCGGCCAGCGTCTCGAAGTTGTTGGCCACGAGGCGGACCAGGTGCGACAAGTCGAGGTCGCTGTACTCGAGCTCGAGCTTCGAGGCCTCGATCTTCGAGCTGTCGAGCAGGTCGTTGACGCGAGCGAGGAGGACGCGTGCGTTGCGCAGCACGACCTCGAGGTCGTGGCGATGCGGGTCCTCGGGCGAGAGCTCGGCCTGGATGCGCTCGGCCGGGGCCAAAATGAGGGCCAGGGGGGTGCGCAGCTCGTGGCTCACGTTGGCGAAGAAGTTGGTCTTGACCCGGTCGAGCTCCTGCGAGCGCGCGTAGAGCACGGCCAGCTCCGCGTTGGTCTCCTTGAGCTGCCGGCCCGAGGCCGCCACCTCGCGGGCCCGCTTGATGATGTCGGCCTCCATGTCGTCGAGGCGCGATGGCTCCCGCGGGGCGTCGCTGCGCGAGCGGACGAAGTCGGTGATGTCCTCGACCCGGTGGATGACGTAGGCCACCGAGCCGTCGGGAGCGAGCACGGGCGAGTTGTACGGGCTCCAGAAGCGCTCCTCGAAGCCACCGCCCTCCGACTCGGGACGCAGGATGTCGTACTGCTGGACCGACATCGCGTCGCCGACGCGCTCGCGCAGGACCCGGGTGAGGGACGCCTTCAAGTTGCGCACGCCGTCGCTGTCCGGGTCGTTGGGGTTGTCGCGGAAGACGTCGAACAGCGGGCGGCCCATGATGTCGTCCCGCCTGGTCATGGTGGCCTCGAGGTAGGCGTCGCTGGCGGCGACGATGGTGAGGTCGGGGTCCACGACGAGGTAGAGGCCGGGCGCGGACTCGAAGAGGATTTGGAAGTCGGGCGCGGCCAGAACGGGGCGGGCTCCGGGGACCGTGCGAGGGGTCGTCTCCGCCGTCATGGTCTGGACGGGACCGCCCTCGGACCCCCGCTGTTTCGCCTGGCCCGCATGGAACGTCCTCCTGTGTGCAACCCGACGGCAGGGCGGATCCGCCCCGCCAGCCCAGGGAATCTACACCCGGTCGACGGAAGGGCGACGGGGCAGCGGAGTGCTCAGGCGGCGCAGGCCAGGCAGATGCGCACCGGGGTCCTGACCCCCTTCATCCGCCGCGCCCTGAGGCGCCCGTAGCGCACGTGGGCGAGCTCGCCGGTGGCCTCGCACACCTCGGCGCTGACGAGGACCTGGCCGCCCTTGGCCGTCTCGCACACCCGGGCGGCCACGTTGACGACGTGGCCGGCGACATCGTCCCTGGTCACCACCGCCTCACCGACGTGGACGCCGGCACGCAGGCGCAGCGGCCCCGGCGCGCTGCCCAGGAGGTCGAGGGCGGCGCGGACCCCGTTGGCCGGCTGCGGGAAGGTGCACAGCAGGCCGTCGCCGAGATGCTTGACCACCCGGCCGTTCCACTGGCGCACCAGGGGGCGGGCCAGCGCCAGGTGCTCGCCGATCAGCGCCACGGCGGCGGCGTCCCCGTTGGCGTCGGTGTAGGCCGTGAACCCCTCGAGGTCGGTGAAGACCACCGTGACGACCTTCCCGGTGCTGCCGGCGGCGGCGTCGCGGCCCGAGGAGAGCAGCTGGACGGCGGTGAGGCCGAGCGAGGACAGCTTGGACGGGTGGTTCTCCACCGTGCGCTCCAGGAAGCGGCGCAACATGTCGGTCGGGGTGCTCGAGGAGATGGGGCGTTGCCCGGGCGCATCGAGCCAGTCCTTGTCGACGAGTCCGATCTCGAGCGCGGCGGCGGCGTCGTCGGGGTCGCTCCGGATCATGGCGGCGGCCTGGCGCGCCGTGGCGCGGCGCAGCGCGGCCAGGGTCGCCGCGCCCGTCTCGCGCGCCTTGCCGCCTCTCGGCTCGCCCATGGGAGGCCAAGCTAGCGTTCGGGCTGCAGCCCCCGGAACGCCTGGTCACGGGCGGGCAGCTCCACCCGGCGCGTCAGGTGCACGCGCTCGAGCAGGCGGCGGTCGTGGGACACGAGGAGCAGCGTGCCCCGGTAGCCGTCGAGGGCCGACTCGAGCTGCTCGATGGCCGGCAGGTCGAGGTGGTTGGTCGGCTCGTCGAGCACGAGGAAGTTGACGCCGCGGGCGGCGAAGGCGGCCAGCTCGGCCCGGGTGCGCTCGCCGGGCGAGAGCGACGAGGGCGGACGGACGACGGCCTCGGCGCCCAGCCCGAATTTGGCCAGCTGCGAGCGGGCGCGGTCGTTGGGCAGGGCGGTGGCGGCGACGAACGCCTCGACCAGGGTGGGGGCCGCCTCGGCCAGGACGCGCCGGTCCTGGGCCAGCTCACCGACGACCACGCTCGGCCCCAGGCTCCGCTCGCCCCGCGCCAGGGGCAGGCGGCCGAGGAGCGCCTCGACCAGGGTGGTCTTGCCCGTTCCGTTCGGGCCGACCAGGGCGAGGCGGTCGGCCCAGGCGATGTCGAGGGTGAGCGGGCCGAGGGAGAACTCGCCACGCTCCATGACGGCGTCGGTCAGCCGGACGACGACGTCGCCCGAGCGAGCCGCCTCGTTGATGGTGAAGCGGAGGTCCCAGGCCTCCCACGGCTTCTCCACCACCTCGAGGTCGGCGAGCGCGCGCTCGGTGCGCCGGGCCCGCGCCGCCTGCTTCTCGGTCCGGTTGATCCGGAAGTCCCGCTGCGCCTTGTCGCCGTCGCGCGGCTGCTTCTTCTCCTTGGCCACGCCGGTGACGGCCCACTGGCGCTCGCGCTGGGCGCGGCGGCGCAGGTCGGCCCGCTGCGACTCGTACAGCGCATAGGCCTCCGCGGCGTGGTCCCGTTCCGCCGCGCGCTCGGCCTGGTAGCCCGCCCAGCCGCCGCCGTAGAGGCGGCCCGAGCGCGTGTGCTCGTCCAACTCGAGCACGTCGGTGACCGTGCGGTCGAGGAAGGCGCGGTCGTGGGAGACGATGACCAGGCCGCCGGCCGCGCCGTTGCGCCGCCCCACCATGTCCTCGAGCCGGGCCAGACCGTCGAAGTCGAGGTTGTTGGTGGGCTCGTCGAGGAGCGTGACATCGAAGCGCGCCAGCAGAATGGCGGCCAGGGCCAGGCGGGCCGCCTGACCCCCCGACAGCTGCGCGGCGGGCCGGCCGGCCAGCGACCGGGGGAGCCCCACCTCGTCGAGGGTGGTGGCCAGGCGGGCCTCGACGTCGCCCGCGGCGAGCGACTCGTAGCGGGCCAGCGCGGCGGCATAGCGGTCCTCGGCCCGGGTCCCGCCGGCGCCCAGGGCGGCCGCCGCCCCGGCCAACTCCGCCTCGGCCGCGGCGACCCCGGTCCGCCGCAGCAACGCCTCGCGCACGGTCTCGTCGCCGACGCTGGCGTGTTCCTGGCTCAGGTAGCCCACGGTGGCCGTCGGCGGATCGAGCCGGACGGTGCCGGAGGCGGGCGCCAGGAGGCCCGCGAGCACCTGGAGAAGCGTCGACTTGCCGACGCCGTTGGGGCCGACGACGCCCAGGCAGGTGGCGGGCGCGACGGTGAGCGAGACGGCCCGGAGGACGGTCCGGCCGCCGCGCTCGAACTGCAGATGGCGGGCGGCGAGGGTGGCCGGCGGGGCGGCGGTGGGCGAAGGCATGGTGAGCTCCGGACGGGCGGGTGACAGGGACTGCGGCGCAGGGCCGCCGGGCGCGTGGAGCTCTACCTCACGCCGCCAGCGTACCGGGCCGGGCTCCGGCGGAACGAAACCACGCGATGGCAACCGGCCTGCGACGGCCGTTTGTCCCCTGCCTCGCTAGGGTGCCCGCAAGGGGGCGCCGGAGGGGGGAACCGGCACGAGGGGGGAGCAGTGCAGGCGAGCGCGCAGGCCGTCGAGACACTCCGTGTGTCGACGGCCGGCGCCGCCCCTGCCACGCCGCCGCCGCCCGGACCCGAGGTCGCTCGCCGCCGCGTGCCGGCGCGGGCCATCGAGCTGACCGGGCTGGCCCTCGGCATCGCCTTCATCACCGCGGTGGCGCTCGGGCACGAGCTGTCGAACGACGAGTTCTGGTCGCTGGCCGCCGGCCAGTGGATGCTGGCGCACCACCGCATGATCGGCCTCGACCCCTTCAGCTACACCGAGTCGCACCGCCGCTGGGTCACCGACGAGTGGGGGTCCGAGCTGGCGCTGGCCGGACTGTTCGAGGCCTTCGGCGCCTGGGCCTACGCCCTCTACGCCATTGTGCTGGGCGGGCTGTGCCTGGTGGCCACGCGGGCGTACGTGCGCGCGCTGGGGGCGCGCGGCGGCCGGGTGGCGCTCATTGTGGTGCTGCTGGCGTTGGGCCTGGCGGGCGTGCTGGTGGGCGACCGCGGCCTCGACTTCTCGCTCGTGTGGCTGCCGGTCGAGCTCTACCTGTTGACCCGGGCGCGCCGCGACCCGCGCTGGCTGGCGGCGCTGCCGCTGCTGTGCCTGCTCTGGGTCAACACGCACGGCTCCATCCTCGTCGGGCTGGCGGTGCTGCTCGTCGAGCTCGCCTGGTCGTGCGCGCCCGAGCGCTGGGCGGCGCGGCTCGGGGGCGCCGGGCGGTCGCCGCACACCGGCGCCGTGGCCGCGGCGCTCGTGGCCAGCCTGGTGGCGTCCTGCGTCACGCCGTACGGGCCCGGGCTGCTCGCCTACGACATCGGCGTGTCGACCAACGGCCAGATCGGTCAGTACATCAGCGAGTGGAACTCACCCGACTTCCACTCGCTGGCGGTCGTCCTGGTGTACCTCGTCCCGCTGGCGGTGCTCGTCGCCTGCATCCGCCACCGGCGCGTCCCGGTGCTCGAGGGGACGCTGGCCGCCGTGCTCTTCGTGGAGGCGTTGCGCACCCAGCGGCTGGTGATCTACCTCATGGTGGTCGCCGCCGGGTTGGCCGCCACGCTGCCCGTGCGGGAGTGGGACCCGGTGATGCGCAAGCTGGGCGGAGCGGCGTTCGCCCTCGCCGGCATCGCGTGCCTGGCCGCGCCGGCGGTGCCGGCGGGGTCGGTGTCGTCGTCGCAGCCGGTGCAGGCGTTCGACTACCTGAGCACGCACCCCGGCCGGATCTTCACCGAGTACACGTGGGGCGACTACTCCATCGCCCGCCACCGGGCCACGTTCGCCGACGGGCGCACCGACCTCTTCGAGGGGAGGGTGCTGACGGAATTCTTCGCCATCACGAACCTGACGACGAACCCGGACCCCGTGCTCTCGGCGTATCACGTGGCCTACGTGGTGTGGGCGCCCCGGACCGCGCTGGCCGAGTACCTGCAGCGCGACCCGCGCTGGCACGTGGTGGACCGGACCGCGGTGGCGCTGGTGTTCGCCCGTAGGTAGCCACCCACCGGTCAGGGGCGGGCCGCCTCCAGGCCGCGCACGTCGCCGTCGTCGTCGGTCCAGGTCTCGACGGAGCGGTAGCCCAGCCGCTCCAGTTCGGGACGCAGCAGCTCGGCCTGCTCACCGCCGAGCTCGAGCAGGACCAGGCCGCCGGGACGGAGGAAGGCCGGTGCCTCGCGCAGGACCCGGCGCAGGAGCGTGGTGCCGTCGGGCCCGCCGTCGTAGTGGGCGGCGTCCTCGAAGGTCAGCGTGTCGCGGGGGAGGAGGTCGAGAGCGGGCGTGGGGACGTAGGGGACGACGGCCACCACCACGTCGGTGCGGCCGCGCAGGATCGTCGCCGAGCGGGTCGAAGAGGTCGCCCTGGTGGGCCTCGACCCCGTTGGCGCGGGCGTTGGCCACGGCGCGGGGGTCGGTGTCGGTGGCGACGACCCGGGCACCGGGGCGAGTGCGTGAGAGGGCCATGGCCACTGCGCCCGTGCCGGTACACAGGTCGATGGCCGCGCCGTCCTCGGGCAGCCGCCGAGCGGCCCGGGTGGCCAGTTCCGTGCTCTGCCAGCGGGGCACGTAGACACCGGCGTCGACGCGCACGTCGAGCCCGGCAAAGCGGGTGCGCCCGGTGATCCAGGCCAGCGGCTCGCCCGACAGGCGACGGTCGAGCAGGGGCCCGAGCGCCTCGGCGTCGCCGCCGGCGGCGGCGAGCAGCTCGGCTGCCTCCTCGTCGGCGGCGACGAATCCGGCCGACGGCCAGCGCGGCCTCGACGTCCGCCACGGAAGGGCGAGGGCGCCCGGCGCGCCGGAGGGGAGCCAGGGCGTCTGCTACTCGAGCATGGCCCCGGCGATGCGGGACCCGGCCGGACCCGCGCCGTCGCCGTTCGCCACGTCGGCGTCAGTCGAGGCCGAGGCCGCGTTGGCGGCGTGGTTGGGCAGGAAGAGCGTCGGGACGAACGCGATGAGGATGGCGCCGACCGACCACCAGAACGTGTGGGCGAACGCCGCCGCCACCGGGTCGGCCACCGCCGGCGGGCAGCTTGACGGTGGAGGAGATGACGCCGGCACTGCCACCGGTCTTGGCCGCCAGCGGGCCGAGGTTGGCGATGATCTGGCGTTCGAGCACGACGGCGAACAGCCGCGGTGGCGACCGAGCCCCCGATCAGGCGCACGATGTTCATGACGGTGGAGGCCTTGGGGATCTCGGCGTGGCTGAGGTCGAAGTAGGCGGCGGCCGTCACCGGCATCATCGACAGCCCGAGCCCGAGGCCGCGGGCGAAGAGCGTCAACGCCAGCCAGCCCTCGTTGGTCGAGGTCGTGACGAAGCAGAACGGCACCGTCGCCGCGGCCATCAGCAGGATGCCGAAGGGCACGACGCGCCGTGGGCCGAGCCGGTCGGTCACGGACCCGGCCCAGCGCATGATGCACGCCGCACCGAGGCCCTGGGGCGCCATGAGGAGGCCGGCCTGCCAGGCCTCCTGGCCGCGGGCCACCTGGTAGTAGATGGGCAGCAGGAACATGGAGCCGAACAGCGTCGCCCCGATGACGAAGATGCAGACGTTGGCGATGGCGAAGTTGCGGTGCTTGAACGGGTTCAGCTCGAGCAGTGGGTTCTTCACGTGGAGGGCGTGGAGCACGAACCCCACCGTCAACCCCAACCCCAGCACGAAGCTGACCAGGACGGCGGGGCTGGTGAAGGAGCCGGTGGTCCCGACCTCGGAAAGGGAGTAGAGCAGAGCGGCCAGGCCGGGGCCCAACAGGCAGAACCCCAACCGGTCGAACGGGGTGGGGGTGTCGGGGCGGTCCGCGGTGTCGAACCTCGGCAGCCAGCGGCTGCGAGAGGATCAGGGTGACGATGCCGATGGGCACGTTGATGTAGAAGATCCAACGCCAGCTGTAGTTGGAGATGATGAGGCCGCCGAGGACCGGGCCGAGCACGGGGCCCATGACCATGGGCACGCCGATGATGCTCATGACCCGGCCCATGCGCTGCGGGCCGGCGGCGCGGGCCAGCATCGACTGCCCGACGGGCAGCAGCATGCCGCCGCCGACGCCCTGGAGGACGCGGAAGGCGATCAACGAGTCGGCCGACCAGGCCAGGCCGCACAGGCTCGAGCCGAGGATGAAGAGGAGCGTGGAGAGCATCCAGACGCGCTTGGCGCCGTAGCGGTCGACGGCCCATCCGCTGACCGGCGTCACCAGCGCCAGGGCCAGCAGGTAGGCCGTGGCCACCCACTGGATGGTGGTGACCGACACGTGGAAGTCCCGGGCCAGCGTGGCGAGCGCCACCGCCACAATGGTGGTGTCGAGGATCGACATGATCGACCCCAGGACGACCACGGTGGAGGTGCGCCGGAGCTCGGGCGTGAGGGTGTACTTGACGGCTGGCGTCGGTGCCATGGGAATACTTAATGGTACTCAAAGATAGAGACTTGTCAAAGAGTTCGGCCGGTGGGACAATCTGGGCGATGGGGATGGCCGAGGAGGCCTTCGAGCGCATGCGGCGCATCGCCTTCGAAGGCGAGCACGTGGAGCGCATGGCCGCGCTCGGCGTGCGCACGAAGCTCTCGCCCGGGGTGATCAAGACGCTGGTGCGCCTCTCGAAGGGGGACGGCGTCTCCATGGGGGAGATGGCCCGGAGCTTCGGCTGCGATCCCTCTTACATCACGGCGCTGGTGGACGACCTGGATGCGCAGGGCCTGGCCCACCGGGAGCCCGCCCCCGACGACCGCCGGGTGAAGACCGTCGTCCTGACCAAGGCGGGCCGCAAGTTGGCGGCGGAGATCGACGCCGTGCTGTCGGTTCCGCCGACGGCGTTCGCGGCGCTGTCGAACGACGAGCTGCGCCAGCTGCGCGACCTGCTGGACAAAATCCTCGATGCCGCCGGGCCGGCGACGCCGGGCGCCGCCGGTGCGCCCCGGGTGAAGGTGGGCACAACCTCCGCCTAACCGGCGCCATGTGTTTCCGGGATCGACGACCCGACCCGTTTCGCCTCGACGAGACCGGTAGCGGATTTCAACCGCTCGGCAACGAGCCCCGGCAACAGCTGGCGTAGCGCCGCGTGCCTATAGTCCAGCATCATTCCGCGTGGAGGACGCCGGGAGAAGCGCCGAGGGAAGCGTTGGGGCTATTGGCCGGCCGCCGTGCTGTTCCTGGTGGCGGTTGCGCTGGGCGTCCTGTCCTACGTGATCCCGACATCCAGCTCGAGCCCTCCCACTCCGGCCTCCTTCGGGCTGGTCGTGTTGCCGACGACCACCCAGATCGTCGAAATCAACGTGTCCGAAAGCGAGTCGTCGGGCACGGACTACGTCACCGTGGACGCCACGGTGGAGTCCGGACCGGTCATCCCTGACCCCATCACGGTGGACGGCTACTACCCGCCGGACCTGTCCCTGCGGCCCTGCGCGAGCGACTACCACTGCAAGCAGTACCCGCGCGACGCACTGGATCTGCGGTTCGACCTCAAGCCCGGCTCTTCGGTCACGGAGGGTTACCACCACGAGTCGGCCAGCCTGATTTTTGCCGGGCCGCCGCTCGGGTTCGACAACGGCAGCGGCGTCGCCACTGCCGAGCTGCCCACGGTCGAAGCGCCGTTGGACCTCGTGTCGCAGCAGGGCACGGTGGGCGCCGTGGAAGTCCACTACGACCTGCCGGACGCCTCCTCGTACGACTGGACGACCGGCCCGCGCCCGGTGAACGAGGACGGTGACTGGGTGACCTGGTTCTTGCAGCTCCAGCCGACGGGGGCCACGTTCGAGTCCACGGCGACATCGGCCGGTGCCATCAACCAGTCGGCCCAGCAGCGTGACCAGCGGCTCACCTTCCTCGCCGGCGCGCTCGTCGGGGTGGCGGGGGGCGCTCTCGTGGGCTCACTGCAGGAATTCCTTGACGCGCGCCGGGAGAGGACCGAGGCGGAGCCCGCGTAGCCGGCTACGAGCCGGACTTCGAACTTCGCCGAGACTCGTTGTCAGAGTTCGCGCTCGTATGCCCCCACGTTCCGAACCGAATGCCTTCCGTTTGTAAACAAAACGGTGAAGCGTTTTTGAAAAACATCCCGCCCGCGGATCCTGCGCTGACCGGCGATGACAGGCCCCTGATGCAGCAGCAGTGAGCCCCTCGACGACCCACGAGGCGACCAACCCTCTGCGGCCGCCGGTAGCGCTCCTCCCGTGCCCTCCGTCACCGTCGACCACCTGGCGAAGTCCTACGGCGACACCGTGGCCGTGCGCGACGTCAGCTTCGAGGTGCAAAAGGGTGAGGTGTTCGCCCTGCTCGGGCCCAACGGCGCCGGCAAGACGACGACCATCGAGATCCTCGAGGGCTTCCGGACGCGCAGCGGCGGGCGGGTCGAGACGCTCGGCGTCGACCCGGCCGACCACGCGCACCCAGCGCTGGCTGCGCACGCAGCATCGGCGTCGTGCTCCAGGAGCTGGCCATCGAGCCGTACTACTCGGTGCGCCAGGTGCTGACGCGCAACGCCGGCTACTACCCGAACCCGCGGCCGGTCGACGAGGTGATCGAGCTGATCGGGCTGGCCGAGAAGGCGGACGAGCGGATCAAGCGGCTGTCGGGCGGCCAGCAGCGCCGCCTCGACGTCGGGCTCGGCATCATCGGCAACCCCGAGCTGCTCTTCCTCGACGAGCCGACGACCGGTCTCGACCCGTCGGGGCGTCGCGACACCTGGGAGCTGATTCGCCGCCTGGCCGGCGGCGGCACCACCGTGCTGCTGACCACGCACTACATGGACGAGGTGGAGGCGCTGGCCGACCGGGTGGCCGTGCTCTTCGGCCAGGAGATCGTGGCCGCGGGACGCCCGACGTCCATCGGCGGGCGCGACCTCGGGCGCGGTGACCATCCGCTTCCGCCTGCCCGAAGGCGTGAGCGCCGGCGACCTGCCCGTGCCGGCGGAGCCGGCCGACGACGGCCAGGTGGAGATCCACACCGAGGACGAGGTGCAGGTGCTGCACGACCTCACGGGCTGGGCGCTGGACGGCGGCCACCCGCTGCCGGGCCTCTCGGTGCTGCGGCGTCACGCTCGAGGACATCTACCTCGGCCTGACCGGACGGGGGGCCGAGCCGGGGCGGAGCGCAGCGAGGCTGCGCAGGCACCGGCGTCGAGGCGACGCCGATGAGCGCCACCGCACGGACGCCCGTCCGGGGTTCGTTCCGCGGGCTGAGCGATCTTCCCCTGGTGGCCCGCCAGGTCGGCTTCGAGCAGCTGTCGTTCTGGCTCAACCCGATCGGCGCCCTCTCACCATCGGCTTCTCGGTGGTCTTCCTCGTCCTCTTCGGTGCGACGGCGGGCCACTCGACGATCGGCTACCTGGGCCACATCAACTGCTCGGCAGTACTACGTGCCGGGCTTCGTCGCCTACGGCGTCATGGCGGCGTGCTTCAACATCCTGGCCATCACCCTGGTGAACCGCCGCGAGATGGGCTTGCTCAAGCGCCTGCGCCTGAGCCCGCTCCCGACCTGGATGCTCCTGGCCGCCGTCTTCGTCAGCACCATGATCGTGGCGGTCATCCAGATCGTGCTGGTGCTGCTGGTCGGCCGCCTCGGCTACGGCGTGCACGGGCCCGACCGACATCGGCGCCGTTCGTCCTCACGCTCGTCGTCGGCATGCTGAGCTTCACCGCGCTGGGCGTCGGCGATGAGCACCCTGGTGCCCAACGCGGACGCGGCCGGGCCGATCGTGAGCCTCGTCTTCTTCATCCTCGTTGCGCTCTCGGGGTTGTGGTTCCCGATCAAGCCCGGCTCGGGGCTGGCCAACTTCACCAACTTCTTCCCCGTCCGCCACCTCATCACGGCCTCGGTGGACTCGTTCAACGGCATCCCGGGCACGTCGCGTGCTGGAACGACCTGCTCGTGATCGCCATCTGGGGCGTCGGCGGGGGTCTTCGTCGCCATGCGCCGCTGGGAGTGGTCGCCCAAGCGGGGCTGAGCGCCCCAGGATCGGCTGTGTGACGCACCTCTGGTCCGTCGGGCTGGCTCCTCGGGGCCAGCCCCGTGCCACTCACCAGGCGCTCGTCGGCCTGGGCGACTGGAGTGGTCCTCCCGGTTGCGAGATGCGGCCCGCCAAGTGCCCCTACATGGAGGTGCGTGATGGGTCCGCGGATCGTCGGGGGAACCGACAGGTCGCCTTCCACGGCGAGGGCGGCGACATAGCCGGGACCGACGTCTGCATCGTGCAGCGACCACTCGGTCGGCCCGGGCAGGCCGGCGGCGGGCCCTCGAGTCGCCAGCTTCACATGATCGCCGGTCACGTCGAGCTCGTCGCGGCGCGACGCAGGCCGACGCCGAGTGCTTTGAGGCAGGCCTCCTTGCGTGTCCAGCTGCGGTAGAAGGCCTCACGCCGAGCCTCCGGCTCGAGCCGGCCGAACGCACGCAGCTCGGCGGCCGCACAGGACGCGACGGGCCAGCGGCTCGAGGTCCACGTCCTCTCGCAGCGCGCTCGACGTCGACGCCGAGCTCGCGATCGTGCCCCACGGCGAAGACGGCCAGTTCCTCCGAGCGCGAAATATTGAAGCTCAGTCGGCTCGAAGCGTGGAGCGGGCGAGTCGAGGTTTGCCGTGAGGGCCGGGGACGAAGCCGACGGATCCCGGATCCATGCCCAGGTAGGAGCCGAGCAGGTGGCGAAGCGCAGCGCGGGAGACGACGAAGCGCCGGCGGTCGCGTTCGAAGCGGTAGCGCCGCGCCCGGTCGAGCTCGTCGGGAGACAACGTCCCGGACTCCGCCAGCAGGCCGCTCCTCCACGCCATCGAGCGCGACGGTCCAAACGTGGATCTCGTCGCTTGCAGGCGCGAGGAGCAGGTCGCCGGTCATGTCGTGGCGTCGAGCTCGTGGGCAGGGATCTGCTCCAACCTCGCCCTCAGGACCTCGGCAATCACCTTTGCCTGCGGTGCGTCGAGGACCGAGTCGTGGTTCCCGGGGAGGGAGTGAACGACGAGCTCGCCCTTGTGCAGCCGGTCCCATCCTGCCGAGCGTCCGTACGCGGCGGCGGTGCCTTCGGATATGAAGACGTCGAGCGGGGCGTCGTGGCCGACCACGGAGTAGCGAAGAGCGATCGCCCTGGCCCCGACGAAGTCGAACTGATCGGAGGGGAAGGGGCGGATCCAGAAGAGCTGCCTGTGAAGCCAGATCCGTAGCCTGAGCATGACCCTGCGAAGGAGGTGGCCACGGCGCTGGGCGATCGACGACCGGACTCGGCCTCGCCTCATCATCCCGGGCTCCCAACATGTCGAGCAACCCCAGCAAGCCGACGATTTCCCCCTCGGCACGCAACCTGCCGGCCACCTCGTATGCGACGAGCCCGCCGAGGGAATAGCCCGCGATGAAGTAGGGGCCTCGCGGCTGACGAAGGCGTATTTCGGCGAGGACCTCTTCGGCGATGCTCTCGACGGTCATCGAACGATCGAAGCGCTTTCCGAGGAGGCCGGACAGAAGGCCAACGACCTCGTAGTCGTCGCGAAGCGAGCTCACGATATGCCGTAGGGCAACCATTGCCGCCTCGTGCGGAACCACGTAGTAGAGCTTCAGAGGGGCCGTCTCGGCGCCGCTCGCTGCGTCGGAGGGCGGACCCGACGGTGCTGTCCAGGAGCCCGGCCCCGCAGCCGTTGTGCCAACAGAGCGCGTTTTGCCGCCGAGAGCGAGGATGCGTCCGCGTCGGTCACGAGAACGCGACGTGCAACGCGCGTCAGGCCTCGCAGAGTGAGGTTCGGGCGCCAGGTGATCGGGTCGGGCCCCAGGCGGAGACCGGGCAGGCGTCGGAGGATGGTCTCGAGCGCGACCTGGCCTTCGATGCGAGCCAGAGGAGCGCCGAAGCAGAAGTGCGCGCCCCAGCCGAATGCGAGGTGCCGGTTTTCGGTGCGGGCGATGTCGAGCCGGTCGGGATCGGGGAAGCGCTCCGGGTCCCGGTTGGCCGCTCCCATGACGGCGATGACGGCCTGATCCTTCTTGATCTGCTTGCCGCCCAGCTCGATGTCGTCGGGCGCCAGCCGGGCGGTGTGCTGGATCGGGCTCTCGTAGCGAAGAAGCTCCTCGACGGCCGTCGGGATCAAGCTGAGATCGTCGCGCAGTCGTTCCAGTTCATCGGGATGGCGCAGCAACGTCAGCAGTCCGTTGCCGATCAGGTTGGTGCGTTGTCTCCTGCCCGCCGACCATGGTGACGATGAGGTTTGCGACGACTTCGTCTTCAGTCAGGCGGTCGCCGTCGACTTCGGCGGTCATGAGAGCGTTGACCAGACTCGCCGGGTCTTGCGATTGCCTGGCGCACGGCGTCGCGGAAATAGTCGGTCATCTCCTCGAGTGCTGCGCAGGACCTCCTCGGCTCGGTCGGGATTGTGCTGGAAATTGCCGAGCATCTCGGCGAAGTCCTCCGACCAGGACTTCAACCTGGCGATGGTCGTCGACTGGCAGGCCGAACATCTCGGCGGTCACGATCGCCGGCAGCGGATTGGCGAAGTCCGCCATCACGTCCATCCGCCGCTGGCGACGACGCGATCGACGAGGGCGTCGGCGATCTCTCGGATGTGCGACCCGAGGCAGCTCCACCCTCCTTGGGGTGAACGCCGCCGCGGCCATTCGGCGGATCCGGCCGTGGGCAGGCGGGTCGAGGAACAGCATCTGCTTGACCATGACCCGGGCGATCGGCACCAAGTGGTCTCAACCCGAGCGCGGACAGCTTCTCGGGCGACGGGGTGCGGGAGGCGACAAAGCGCTGGAGCACCGTCGCGACGTCGGCGTGACGGGTAACGACCCAGGCGTGCAGATACGGGTCCCAGTGGACCGGATCTTCCTCGCGCAGCCGCCGGTAGAGCGGGTACGGACTGGCGAGCACGTCCGGCTCCAAGAGGTGGTACAGACTGAGGGAGGCTGTCGTGGCGGTCATGACGGCCAGGTCGAGTTCACGCTAGTCGTCGACGACGAGTTCGCTCAGTAGTCGCTCCGCCTCTGCGTCGGTCAGGGACGAGATGTCGGCCACGAGGGCCCGTTCGACCTCGTCCGCGAGTCCGGCCACCGTGGGATTGTCGAACAACGCCTGCAGCGACAGCTCCACGCCGAAGAAGTCCGACAGACGGGCGTGCAACTGGGCGCCGAGAAGGGAGTGGCCGCCGAGGAGGAAGAAGTCCTCGTCGATCCCGACAGCCTCCAATCCGAGCAGTTCGGCGACGAGAGCCGCCACCACGCGCTCGGTCTCGTTGCGCGGGGAGCGAGGCCGTGATCGGCGGTGCCGTCGATCGGAGCTGCCGAAAGAGCCGCTCTGTCGATCTTGCCGTTGGCGGTGAGGGGAAGCTGCTCACGCCAGACGAACGACGTCGGCACCATGGCCTCGGGCAGGTATCGGCCGAGGTGACTCCGCAGGGCCTCCGCATCAGGCAGGTCCTCGAGGGCAGGCACCAGATAGGCGACGAGCCGTCGATTGAGGGCGGCCCCGGTCGCCAAGACGACGCTCGAGCGCACCGCCGGATGCCCGTTCAGGACGGCTGCTATCTCGCCCGGTTCGATGCGGACCCCGCGGATCGTCACCTGGTCGTCGAGGCGACCCAAGAACTCGAGCTCGCCGTCCGACCGCCACCGGGCGAGGTCGCCCGTGCGGTACAGCCTCTCGCCGGCCACCGCGCCGAGGTGGTCGGGTAGGAAACGCTCGTCGGTCAGATCCGGGCGATTGAGGTAGCCGCGCGACGGACGGGCCGCCGATCACGATCTCGCCCGGCTCACCCGGCTCGACGGGGCACAGATCGGTGTCGACGAGGTGGACGCTGACGCCGGCGATCGGGTGTCCGATCGAGGGCTTTCCGCCGTCCCCGGCAGACTGGGGGGACCACGCCGGAGGTCGAGACGACGGTCGCCTCGGTGACGCCGTAGTTGTTGACCAACTCGAAGGGCAATCCTGGAGGAGGAGAGCGGAGAAGGAGATCACCGCCGGTGAGCAGCGACCGCAACGGTGCCTCCGACGGCCATGGGACGGCCATGACCGCCTCTGCGAGGGCGGTAGGGACGAAGCTGACGGTGATCTCGTGTGCGAGGAGCCAGTCACGGAGGGCACCGGCGTCCGTCCTGATCTCGTCGGGGGGGATGTGGATCGACGCCCCCGATGGTCAGGTAGGGCCAGATCTCCCAGACGGCCGCGTCGAAGCCCGGGCTGGCGATCTGTGTTCCACGATCGGCCTCGGTCAGGGCGAAAGCACACCGATGCCAGCGAATCAGGTTCATAAGGCTCCTGTGCTCGACCATCACCCCCTTAGGGACTCCGGTCGATCCGGAGGTGTAGATGACATACGCCAGCATCGTTCTCGACGCCGTCGGTGCGGTGTCGGCCCCGACCATCGGCGGTGCCCGATGGGCGAGATCGACCTCGACGAAGGCAGCTTCCGAACAAAGTGCCGTGGGCGTTGTCCGAGCCGCCGACGAGGACCCGGGCGCCGGCGTCGCGGAGCATGAACGTGAGCCGTTCTTGTGGATAGCTCGGGTCGAGCGCGACGTACGCGCCGCCGGCCTTCAGGATCCCGAGCGCCCCGACCACGAGCTCGGCTGAGCGCTCGAGGCAGAGCCCGACGAGGTCACCGCTCTCGACGCCGAGAGAGCGCAGGGTCCGGCCAGATCGTCCGCGTGCCCCTCCAGCTCCCCGTAGGTGAGCACTCGTTTCGGGTCACTCACTGCGAGCGCGCCGGGCCACCGCGTGGCCGCGACCTTGACGAGGCCCTCGATGGGCTCAGACATTGGAACCGTCATCCATCATTCATTGCACTTACGCTGAACACTTCCACCTGACCGTGGGCCCGCCTGCGGTCTCGGTTCCCGTGGCCGCCTCGCACTGCCACAAGCGTGAAACGCCCTGATTGATTGCCCCTTGCGCGCGGACTGCTCAACTGCCGTAGGACCCCGGAATGTCCTGGTCACGGGGACGAGGGCTTCTCGCAAGACTCCGGTTTCGTAGAGGTCACATCGAGTGGAGGTGGCGGGAAATCGAACGGCGTGGGTCCGCCCAGAGAAGCCCATGTCAACGGCATATTTTGACGGTGCTGGCGGCGGCGGTGGGACATGCAAGGACCCACCGGCATCCGTCGGGACGCGGCCGGCGCGCGCCGTGGCTGCCCCAAACGTGGTCCGATCCGTGTCCTGGCGCAAGGCTTCGTTCCGGGGTCAGAATTTCGGCCGATCGAAGTACTCGAGGACCCGCTTTGGGTGCTCCACTCAGGGGGTACTTCGGGTCAGGGAAGCAACCCGGTTTCGGCTGAGGTGCGGATCTCCCGTCAGGCAGATGTCACTCCGCTCCGTGACATGGACCGGCCCTGGTGAACAATCCCCCCAGTGCGACGGTCTCGGACCAAGAGCCCGAGCGACGGGTCGGCGCCCACGTAGGAACCGTCAACATTGCTCTGACCGCCGTGACGATCAACAAAAGCCCTGATGTCGTCGGTTGCGACCGGCGTCGAGCGAGATTTTCGCCCGTCGGTCGGCTCGGGGTATTTCGACTAAATCTGGTCGGACACCTGGACGTCGACCGTCGCCTCGAGGACGACGCTGGCCTTTCCGACGTCGAGCGGCTCCGCCAGGGCCTGCCGCAAGCGGTCGACCACCGTGGGCACGTTGGCCTCGTCGCGCACGGTGACGATCCCGACGAGCTCGCACGCGCCGACCCGGCCGACCGTGTCCTCCGTGCGCAAGGCCTCGGTGAGGCGCCGGGCCACCTCGCGGATGATCTGGTTGCCCGCCGCCGGGCCGTGCTCGTCGGTCAGTTGGTGCAGGTTGTCGAGCGTGATGGAGCACACGACCACCTCACCGCCGTGGCGGGGGCGCCGCGCCAGGGCCTGGTCCAGGCGGTCCTGCACCACCAGGTGGTTGGGCAGGCCCGTCTCGGGGTCGGTCATCACCAGCTGCCAGGCCCGGTCGCTCTTCGCGCCCGCCGCGGCAATCCCTTCGTGTCGCCCGTGCATGCTCATCGCCACAAACTCCGTCTCGACTCGACTGACCCGCGGTAACGCTACGCCACCGGTTCGCGGCGGGTACGGATCCGGCTCGGGCGCGAGCCGCACGCCCGTTTCGCTCCGAGCGGCGCCAGCCGTGGTGCGCGCCCGCCGCCGAGCACGGGAGCCGCCCGGGCAGCGGCCGTTCCGCCCGCGGCCTCGTCGGGCGACGACCGGGCGAGGGTTCCGGGCACCGCCACCGCCGCGTGCACTAGAAGTGTGCCGTGAGCCCCGACGCCCTCCCGCTGCACTACCGCCCGGCTACCTACGCCGCGACCGACCCCGACCGACCCGCCGTCGTCACGTCGGCCGGCGCGGTGGTCACCTTCGCCGAGCTCGAGGCGCGCTCGTGCCGGCTGGCCCAGGCGCTGCACGCCCACGGGCTCCGGACCGGGGACCATGTCGCCGTCCTGCTGCCGAACGACCACCGCACGCACGAGGTGACCTTCGGTCTCCAGCGCTCCGGCCTCTACTACACCATGGTCAACACGCACCTGGCCGCCGAGGAGGCGGCCTACATCGTCAACGACTGCGGCGCCCGGACCCTCATCACCTCGGCGGCGCTGGCCGGCCTGGCCGAGGACCTGGTTCCCCTCACTCCGGCCGTCGACCTGCGGCTCATGGTGGGCGACGCCGTCTCGGACGGCTACCGCTCCTACGACGAGTTCGTCCAGGGCTTCCCCGCCGAGCCCCTGCCCGGCGAGGAGGAGGGCTTCCCGATGCTCTACTCCTCGGGCACCACCGGCCATCCCAAGGGCGTGCGCCGGCCCCTGAGCGGCGAGCCCTTCGGGAGCTACGCCACGCTGGCGCCGATGCTCGGCCACATCATGGGCTTCGGGGCGGGCGACGTGTACCTGAGCCCGGCCCCGCTGTACCACGCCGCGCCACTGGTGTGGTCCATGACGGTGCAGCGGATGGGCGGCACCGCCGTCGTCATGGAGCGCTTCGACCCCGAGGACTGCCTGCGCCTGATTGAGGAGCACCGGGTCACCCACGCCCAGTTCGTCCCGACCATGTTCGTGCGCATGCTGAAGCTGCCCGAGGAGGTGCGGGCCCGCTACGACGTCTCGTCCCTGCGCTCGGTCGTGCACGCGGCCGCGCCCTGCGCCCCCGAGGTCAAGCGCCGCATGATCGAGTGGTGGGGCCCCATCGTCCACGAGTACTACTCGGGCACCGAGGGGATGGGCATGACGTGGATCACGTCCGAGGAGTCCCTGACCCACCCGGGCTCGGTCGGCCAGGCGATCTGGGGTGAGGTGCACGTCTGCGGCGACGACGGCGAGGAGCTGCCCGTCGGCCAGGACGGCGTCGTCTACTTCGGCGGCCGCGCCGAGGCGACGTTCGAGTACAACAACGACCCCGAGAAGACCCGGCAGTCCTTCCACGCCAAGGGCTGGGGCACCCTGTGGGACGTCGGCCACGTCGACGACGAGGGCTACCTCTACCTGACCGACCGCAAGCTGTTCATGATCGTCTCGGGCGGCGTGAACATCTACCCCCAGGAGATCGAGGACGTCCTCGTGCTGCACCCGGCGGTCGCCGACGTGGCCGTCTTCGGGGTACCCGAGCCCGAGATGGGGGAGGAGGTCAAGGCCGTCGTCCAGCCCGCCCCCGGGGTCGAGGCCGGCCCGGCGCTCGAGGCGGAGCTCCTCGCGTTCTGCCGCGACCACCTGTCGCACTACAAGTGCCCGAAATCGGTCGACTTCACCGACCAGCTGCCGCGGGGCGAGAACGGGAAGCTCTACAAGAAGGCGCTGCGCGAGGCCTACTGGGCCAACTCGACCCTGAACGCGACCTGAAGCTCGGGTGGGGTGCGGACGTCGGCGTACCAGGCCAAGCAGAGGGCCACGCCCGCCCCGAAGAGCAGGACGTCGGTGATGCCGACAGCGGCGACCACCGGCCCGACGAGGAGGTTGCCGATCCCGACGGTGCCCCCGAAGCCCATCATCCACAGGGCCATGACGCGGCCGCGCACGTTCTCGTGCAGGCGCGCCTGCAGAGTCGTGTTGAGCGACGTGATGAAGGCGAAGTAGAAGGCGCCCACCACCGCCACGTTGACGTACGCCGGCACCGTGCTGCGCTCGAGGGCGAAGGTGCCCAGGGCGAGGGCGTAGCCGACCAGGCAGACGCGCACGAGCAGGGGCTTGGACGTCCGGGCGAAGACCGTCCCGATGGAGATGGCACCGGTCAGGGCCCCGAAACCGAAGCAGGCGTACAAAATGCCGTAGTCGGGTGACGTGGAGAGGTTGATCCCGAGGTTGTGGGCGGCCACCACGGGCATCTGGCCGATGAAGGCGAGCGCCAGCAGCGAGAACACGAAGACGGTGACGAGGCAGCGCCCGACCACCTTGTCCGGCGGGCCGCCGTGACGCCGGCCGTCAGCTCGCGCCAGCGGCTGGCCGGCACCCGGCCCCGGGGCACGGCAGGCAGCGTCACCAGCAGGAGGGCGCCGACCACGAAGAGGTAGGTGACCGCGTTCCCGGCGAAGATCCAGGCCGGGCCGATGAGCGAGTACAGGACGCCGCCGATCACCGGGCCGATGACCCGCGAGGCGTTCATCTGGGCCGAGTTGAGCGAAATGGCGCCGGGTAGGTCGGCCCGCCCGACCAGGCCCGGCAGGACGGCCGCATAGGTGGGCCCGAACATGGCGCTGCCGGCGCCCACCCCCAGCACCATCACCACGAGCAGGACGTGCGACGGGTGGGGGGACAGCACGACGAGGGCGACGCCCAACGAGAACACCAGCTGCTCGAGCGCCAGAATGATCAGGAGGCGCTTGCGGTCGACCTTGTCCGCCAGCAGCCCGCCGAAGATGGGCAGGACGAGCGTCGGGCCGAGCTGGGCGAAGATGATGACGCCGACGAAGGTGCTCGAGTGCGTCAGGTCGTAGGCGTAGGCGCCCAGGACGACGTTCTGCATCCAGGTGCCGATGTTGGACGCGAAGGCGCCCAGGAAGACGATGCGGAAGGTCCGGTGCGACAGCGCCGCCCGCGCCGTCCCGGACCGGGCCGGGATGGGCGAGTCCCCGTCGACGACGGCGTCCTCTATCTCCTCGAGGGAGATGGCCCCCTCGTCACCCGGGCCGCCGGGCGCGGCTCGATCGGCGGGAGAACCAGGCACGGCCCCATGGTAGGGGGGCCGTGCCGCCGCGATCAGGGGCTCAGGGGCCGGCGGCCGAGCACAGGCTCCCGCACGGGAGCGTGAAGTCCGAGGCAGGGGCGATGGGCACGTTGAGCAGCGAGGCCGCCCCGACGTTGCGCTGCACCTGGTAGATGCCGCCGGCCAGCGCCGGGGCCTGGCTCAGTGCGGGCACCAGGTGGGGCGTGTCCGACGTCGTCAGGGTCACCCGCAGGCGCCAGCCCGCCGGCAGCTCGGCCATGGTCGGGTAGATCTGGATGTCCTGGCGGGTGAGGGTGCCCGGCACCACAGGCTTCTGGGAGGCCTCGGTCAGCGGGTGGACGGGCAGCAGCGGCTTCCCGTTCCACGCCGTCCAGGTCTGCGTGCTCGACAGCGCCCGCTGCGACCCCAGCAGCGCCCCCGAGGACAGCGGCACGCTGTCGCCGCTCGGGGAGACGGCCTCCACGGTGGCGGCCAGCTCGGTGTCGGTGGTGTTCGAGATCGTGTAGACGGTGGCGTCGATGGGTCCCGCCACGACCTCCGGGAAGCTGAACGGCGCGGTGGTGTACGTCAGCGACCCCGGACCGGCCCCCAGGGTCACGTCGTTCAGGTCGCAGGGGTCGCTGGAGTCGAGGGACTGGAAGCCGAGCGCCAGCAACCCGGCGCCCCACTGGTCCGTCTGGATGTCGCACGGGCTGGACGCCCCGACGTAGGAGATTTCGTCCGACCCGCTCGTCGCGTCGGGTGCGGTCGTCGTCAGGTCGCCGTCGTTGCGCGACACGGAGTCGCTCCCGCTGCGCCCCGGGCGCGAAGTAGTACTCGGTGGGGGTGGCGTCGGGCAGCGGCCACTGCGCCCCGTCGACCCACGTCGACGGCGCCCCCGAGTTCTCAATGTCGAGGTGCAGCGGGGTCGTCGTGACCGCCATGGGCGTGTGCTCCCCGAGCAGCCAGGTGTCGAACCATTCGAGCTCGAGGGCCGAGATGTTCACTCCGGTCCCCGTGGTGACGTGCTGCCAGGGCCCCATCAGCAGCTGGTAGCGGGGTGTCACCTTCTGGTCCGGCGTCATGGCGGCGTACTGGGAGCGCCCGTCGTAGAGGTTCTGCAGGCCGACGTAGTTGAGGGGCTCACCCGACTCGAACAGGTCGTTCCACCCGCCGACCAGGAAGGCCGGGATGTGGTCGGCCACCACGGCGGAGAGGTCGTGCGCCGGGCTGCGCGCCGCCCAGTAGGCGTCGTCGAACGCGCCCGCCCCGGAGCCGGTCTCGACGGCGAGCGCCAGCTTCATGAACGAGACGAGCTGGGGCGCGTGGGCGGCCTCGGTCGGCGCCAGGTTGGCCAGGCCCTGCTCCAGGGTGGTGGCGTTCCCGCTCTCCATGGCCGCCACCAGCGGCTGGAGGGCGGGGTTGGTCAGGTCCAGCCCCGACAGCAGGGCGATGTAGGTGGCGGAGAACTCGGTGTCGGGGAGGCCGCCCTGGGTCACCGTGTCGGGGTAGAGGTCGTTGCCGGCGATGATCGGGAAGATGGCCTTGATGGGCGAGTCCGGCCCCGCCGCCTCGACGGTCTGGAACTGGTTGATCCCCATGTAGGACTCGCCGAACAGGCCGACCTGGCCGTCGGAGTCGGGCAGCGCGGCGGCCCACTTGGCCAGCGTCACCCCGTCGGTCGACTGCACCGGGTCGAAGAGGTCGAAGTTGCCGCCCGAGTCGCCGGTGCCCCGCACGTCGGAGATGACCACGATGTAGCCGCGGTCGACCAGGTAGTCGACGTCGGTGTTGGCGATGGCCGACGCGTCGACGATGAACGCCTTGCCGTAGGGGGTCTGCTGCAACAGCACCGGGAAGGGTCCCGTGGACGGGGTGCTGGTTCCGGGCTCCACCGGGAAGTAGACGTCGGCCCGCAGTACGGTGCCGTCGGACATGGTGACGGGCAGGTCGAGCAGCGACCCCGTGTCGTAGGTGGCCGGCTGCGGGCTCCAGGCCGGCGCGGGCGCCGGCACGTCCGACTGGTCGGCCGCCGCCGAGGCGGCCGGCAAGGGGTGCGACCGGGCCGCCAGCGGGATCGGGCGCGGCCCGTGCTGGCCGGGCAGCATCGACCCCAGCAGGAAGCCGGACACAATGACCACGAGGGCGATGGTCCCCATGGCCAGCCGCCAGGGCACCGTCCCCATGTAGCGCGGCCGCGCCCGCCGGCGGGCAGCGCGAGGCGGTGCCAGTCCCTGTGCCTGCGATGCCGGCCCGGCATGCCCAACGCTCCTCACCTCCCCGTCAGCCAGCAGAGGAACGGCGCCGGCCCCCGTGACCTGCGGTGCGGGGCCTAACCGGCCGCCGCCACCCGCTCTACCAGGGCCGTTGCGGGCCCGGCCATCCGCCGCCGGCCCCGGCTGCGCCATGCTCGGCGCGTCTATCTGCCCGATCCCGGCCACCAGGAGGAAGCGCGATGACGAGCGCCACGTCCGGCGGCGACTCGGGTCGTCGTGGGGGGTCGACGTGGTCCACTTCATGAAGTCCGGTGACTGAAAGGTGAGGAAAGGGAAACTGGCCGACCGTCCCGGGCTGGACTGGAGGACGCTGGGCGACGGCTTCACATGGGGTCGGCCGACCTCCACGAGTCGGCGTCCAAGGACATGCACGCCCGGTGGGTGGTGCGGGACAACCTGGTGCCGCAAGACTACGAGCTCGACGAGCTCACCAATGTCGTCAGCTACGACTGGGTGGCGGCGCCCGAGGCGGTCGAGGGGATCGCCCGCCGCTCGCCCAAGACCAATGTGGTCGTTGACGGCCCGCCCGACCTGGTGGATCTGACCGACACGGCGACCTGCCCATGGTAAAGCACGCGTCCCCCGCCACGATCCGGGCCATGAATGGTATCGAGTACTGACCGCTTCGCCTTCCTCGGTTAATCAGGCGATGGGGACGGAGATGATCTCGGGAACGGGGAGCTCCGGACCCTCCGAGGCCGGGGCGCACGGGCGTGAGGCCCGCCTAGGTGCTCGAGTCCAAGGGCTGCTAGGCCCACGGTCACCGCGCACACCCGTCATTGGACTCGGCGCCGGAGAAGGGCTGGAGCGCGCGCGTAGACGGCGCTCCAGCGGGGTTTCGACGTATCGGTACAGCGCCGCAGCCAAGGCGATGGTGATGCCCGACGCGACGAACCCATTGACGATGGCGCCCGCTGTTCCCAGATTCCCGGTCTCCGAGTGGTACATGACGGTGAGTACGGACCAATGGATCAAATAGATGGCAAACGACCATACGCCGAGGCGCACCAACGGTCGGCTGCTCCACATAGTGCGCTGCCCGGCCTGGTCGGCCTGGGCTGCGGCGCCGATCAGGATCATGAACGGTACGACCGTCACCGCCACGTCCCGAAAGGCCGGCGGAGCCCAGCCAGCGCCCAGGTACGCCCCGAGCGCCACCAGGCCGGCCACACGTAAGGGGAAGCGCGGCCAGCGCCCGTCGGCTACCTCCAGAGCGAGGAGCATGCCGAGGCCGAATTCGAGCAGGCGAGTCGGCGGGAAGAAATACAGAGCCCAAAAACGGATCGAGCCCCCGTCGGTCGGAGCGCACACGACGGCCACGGCGAAGATGCCGACCACCATCGCTGCCATGGCCACGCGCCTTTGTCGGGGACTCATGCGCAGGATGACCACGAGCAATAAGGGGAAGAGGGCGTAGAAAAAGGCCTCGCACCCTAGCGACCAGCTGGGGTTGTTCATCGCTGGCGGGTTGGTGAGGTGTGGGAACCATGGCTCGATGAGAACCAGGGCCGCCGTGGCCGGCCAGATGCCGGGCCGTTCGGCGTAGGCGACAAGGAGGATTCCCATCAGACACCAGGTGAGGACCTGCAGCGGGACGATGCGGGCGAACCGTCGACGGTAAAACGCGCCCGAGGCGTCGCCGCCGCGGTGCGACCACGTGAGGACGAACCCGCTCAGGATGAAGAAGAACGAAACGCCTGTGGGGCCCTGGATGAACACGTGGGTCATCGCCGCATATGGCCCCTTTAAGTAGAAGAAACCTTCGAAGTGAAAGCCGAACACGACCAAGGCGGCGGCGAATCGCATACCTGTCAGTGAATCAAGTCGCGCCCGCGCTTGACCCGGCAGCAAGTCAGCCCTCACGGACGGGGAACGATGTCCGATGGACTCACTTGCGGATCCGCGGGCGTGAGGGAGTCGAAACGCCGGGCGGCGCCGGTGTGTCCCGTGTGGCGTTACTGGCGAGCAGGTCACCATCGGTCTGGCCTCGGTCGAAGAAGACCAGGTCATGGCGCAGAACGCCCGCCGCTCCCTGCCGGCCGGCATCGGGGCTCGGGGCGAGCCAAGCCCTCGTCGAGGCGACGGTCGCCTTCTTCGAGCAGGTGATTGCCCAGACCAAGGTCCGGTCTCGGGATCGGTGCCCGATGGATCGAGGCGGGTCGTATCCCTCCACGACACCGATGCCCGGCCCATGAGAAAGGGTCGACTCGGTCGCCCCGTCGAGTTCGGCCACAAAGGCCAGGTCCTCGACCACTCGGATGACATCGTGCTCGACCACGAGGTCATGATCGGCTATCCCTCCGACGCCACGCTTCTCACGCCGGCCATCGGCACGTCATCGAGTTGTTTGGACGCATCCCGAGGGCGGCGACCGCCGATCGAGGCTACGGCGAGGCCAGCGTGCAAGATGAACTCTCTGAACTCGGCGTCACGAGGGTCGTCATCCGCAGACGAGGCCGAGCGAACGCCGAGCGCCGCAAGCTCCAGACTTCGAACGCTTTGTGAAGCTGGTCAAGTGGTGCACGGGATCAGAAGGACGCATCGCCCACCTCAAGCACTCCTGGGGCTGGAGCCGCCGCACCCGCATCGACGCTCGCGCACGTGGTGCTGGGGGGGGTGGGCGTCGTCCCTATTCGGCTCCTGGGCCCCGACACCGAAGAGGGTCCCGGCAACGCCACTGAGGCGACCACAACGGGAGCGTCGTCGTGAGCGCGCCGGCTCCGGTCATCTCGGCCGAGCTGAAGACAGTGCTGCGGCCGTCAAGCTCGGCAGCTGCCTCGGCACCCTCCCCGAACGTCTCGCCCTGGCCAACGCACGCAGCATGGGACACGCCGATTTCATCGAGTTGGTCCTGGCCCGACGAGGTAACCCGACGCGAGACCTCGTCGGCTGACCTGGGGCCGCGCCGCGGGGCTCGGCCCCGACATGGTGCTCGAAAACTGGGACGAGGCGACCAAGGTCAACTTCGACCGCGCTGTCTGGGACGAGCTGTGCTCGTTGCGCTTCGTCGACGCCGGGCACAACGTGATGATCATGGGACCCGTCGGCGTCGGCAAGACCTCATGGCCTCCGCCCTCGGGCACGCGGCGGTGCGCTGTCGCCGCAGCGTGGTGTTCTGCCGGGCCGACATGCTGCTCAAGCGGCTCCGGGCCAGCCAACTGGACAACTCGCATGACGCCGAGATGCGCAAGCTGATGCGTCGACCTCCTGATCCTCGACGACTTCGCCCTCCAGGCGCTCGACACCCTCGACACCGCCGACATCTAGGAGCTGGTCGTCGAGCGTCACCGGGCCGCCTCGACGCTGGTGACTTCCAACCGCGAGCCCATCGAGTGGATCGGCCAGATGGCCGATGCCCACTTGGCCCAGTCCGCCATCGACCGTCTCCAGTCGGCGGCCTACGAGCTCGTCTTCGACGGCGAGTCCTACCGCAAGCTCCAAAAGTCTGGGCTCGACGTCGGCACGACGACCCCGCGGGCTACTCGTCGGCGAAGGAGGTCTTGACGCTCCTCACACAGCC
The DNA here is from genome assembly GCA_963807775.1 of uncultured Acidimicrobiaceae bacterium. Taxonomy (GTDB): domain Bacteria; phylum Actinomycetota; class Acidimicrobiia; order Acidimicrobiales; family RAAP-2; genus Bog-473. Next base: position 342,491 of record CAWECY010000005.1, read on the forward strand.
GTCATCATCGGCTTGCCGACGCTGCAAACACTGGAAGTGATCCCTGCAGATTAACGGAAGGGCGGTCCTTCAGCGTGGCGGGCGACACCAGACGGGCCAAGCGGCCCGCGTTGCAATTGCTCTCTGTTCGCGCCCATTATTGGGATGTTATTCTGCGTTGTGTCCCGTAGGAACAACTTGGCCAAGCTGCCCGACTATCTGGTTATCGGCGCGGCCAAATCGGGAACGACGACACTGGCCTCGTACTTGAGAGCTCATCCTCAGGTGTTCATGCCGGCGGCGAAGGAGCTCCGCTTCTTCAACCTAGAGGACAACTACAGGCGCGGCCCGGAGTGGTACAGCCGTCAAATTCAGGGGTTCTGTCGGTTCCCTCCGCATCGGCGAGGCCACTCCCGAATACATGCACGTGCCAGCATCGGCTCAACGAATTGCCGCGCTCATCCCTGGGGTACGACTAATCGCTATCCTGCGCAACCCTGTCGACCGTGCGTATTCGGCCTACCAGCACGTGGTGGGATGGGGAGCCAAGCCCCCCCCTTTTGATGAAGTCGTCGCGTCCGTATCGCAGCTGCCGGACGCTGACAGCAACCCGTATCTGTGGGGTAGTCGGTACCTGCCTCAACTGCAAGAGTTCCGGAAGCATTTCACGAACGAGCAGATGCTCGTGCTCTTATTCGAAGACCTGAGACGGGAGCCTCTGTCCACCTTCTATCGCGTATGCGACTTTATCGGCGTGGTTCAGTTTCAGCCAAGGGACATTGGTGTCGTCCACAATCAATCTCGTCGATATCGGTCGGTGAGGGCACGTCTTCTCATGGAGCGAGTCTGGGCCTCGATGCCACATAACCTGATGAGGAGACTCGATCAGCTCAATTGTGCCGGTTCGGTATCCGCCTATGAAATCCGAGACCCGGCGCCACCTGTACGATCTGTTTGCAGCCGAGAACGCCGAGCTAGGCGACTGGCTGAATTTGGACCTGTCAGCATGGACTGCTCTACCTGACGCGCCATGACACGGAACGATCTCACAACGTCGCCGCCGGTTGGGGTCGTCGAGCCTCCCGCTGAACTCCGATACGTCGACCCGGGCGAGACGAGCCGGCTCCGGGTGACGATTACTCATGCCTTCGCCTTCTCAGAAGTTCTGCGCGGCGGCGAGCGCTATATGCGCGATCTTGCCAGGACGTTGGCCGATCGCGGCCACCGTGTCGAGATTGTGGCCGGGACCTTCGGACGGACCAGGGTAGAAAATGACAACGGTGTCGTCACTCGCCTGGTCCGTCATCGCACTCCCGCACGTGCGGGGCAGCTAGGGGTCACGGATGCAGAAGCGTTCGGGTTGAGGGCGGCGAGCGTGCTTCTGCGGCACCGGCCACAGGTCGTGCACGCGCTGGTCCCGAGCGCTGCTCTGGCGGCTCGGCTCACCACCCGGCCGACCGTCTTCTCCGTCATCGGACATCCGGTGGCGGAGCAGCTGCCGACTTCGGCAGTTCAACGCCGTCTGTTGTTCGCTGCGGGTCGGCGCAGCACCGTTGTGTCCGGGGCGAGTCTGGCCTCGGCCACCGCAGCATCGAGAATGTTCGGACGGCCCACCGTCGTCCTTACCCCCGGGGTGCGATTGGAGGAGTTTCCCGCCGAGCTCGCCCCCCGGGTTGGGCCTCCCGTACTGCTATTCGCCAGCTCGATCGCAGACCGTCGGAAGCGGGCCGACCTGGCCATCGCCTCGTTTGCCCTGGTGCGGTACCGGCATCCGTCCGCCCGTCTCGTGCTCATGGGCGAAGGGGACCCCACCTGGGCGTTCGAGGCCGCCGGCGTTGACGCGGAGGTCAGGGGGGCGGTCGATCTCGTCGGCGGGGTGCCACCCGAACAGGTCTCAGCTCAATACCGTCGGGCGACGGTCACGCTGCTGCCCGCGGAGTACGAGGCGTTCGGGATGGTGCTGATCGAGTCCCTCGCCAGCGGCACCCCCGTTGTGTGTGCCGACAGCGGCGGCATGCCAGAGATCGTGGCCGACCCATCGGTCGGCAGGGTCGTGCCCCGCCAGGACGCCGAAGACGTCTCAAGAGCGCTCCTCGAGGCAATCACGATGGCGGCTTCTCCTGGCACCCCTTCACGCTGCCGGCAGTGGGCGACCCAGTGGTCTTGGGATCGCGTCGGAGATCGTCACGAGGCGCTCTATCGTTCTCTCGTAGGAGGATGGCCGGCTAGTGATCCGTCTCTGAAAAAGCCTGGCGGGCTGCGGTAACTCCATGCCAGTGATGATTGCGGAGCCTTTGACCATGTCGCGCAGCGACCGAACTGAGTTCGAACGCATGGCGCGCTGGACGTCGTCACCGCACCGCACCGTGCGTCAAGCGAAAGCGTTGCTCTCGGCGGCCGACGACGTAGCGAACGAGGAGATCGCGAGGCGTTCTGAGGTTGATGCCGGCGCGGTGCGTCGATGGCGTCGACGCTTCGAAGAGCGAGGGGTGGCAGATGTGGGGGTGATCGCCAAAGGCCGAGGCCGCAAGTCCTGGCTGCCCGAAGGCACCGTGGCCGCGGCCCAGAGACGCGCCCACTCAGACGCACTTCGTCTGCCAAGCGCTCATTGGACCAGCCAGGCGAGCGCTACCACGGCTGCCACCTAGTGACCTGAGTCGGAAATCAATGAGTAGGTAACGCAACCATCGCGCGTTCTCGTCGTCATAAGCGACGATGGGAGGCGCCATGCCGAGTCCGTTCCTTGAGCCACTCGAGTTGACCGACGACGAACGCTCAACACTGCAGCGATGGAGCCGTCGGCCAAAGAGTTCGCAGGCGCTGGCCTTGCGCTGCCGGATCGTGCTCGAGGCAGCCGAGGGCAAGAGCACCAGTGCCGTGGCGCGTGATCTCGGGATCTCGCTCAACACCGCCCGAAAATGGCGCACTCGGTTCCTCGTCGATCGCCTCGAGGGACTCCACGACGAGCCCCGTCCCGGTGCGCCGCGCACGATCGACGACGACGACGTCGAGACCCTGATCGTCAAGACGCTCGAGGAGACACCAGCCGATGCCACCCACTGGTCGACCCGCTCGATGGCCAAGGCGACGGGTATGAGCCAGTCGGCGGTGTCGCGGATCTGGCGGGCCTTCGGGCTCAAACCCCACCTGGTCGAGACCTTCAAGCTCAGCCCCGACCCTCTCTTCGTCGAGAAGGTGCGCGACGTCGTCGGCCTCTACGTCAATCCGCCCGAGGGGGCGCTCGTGCTCTGTGTGGACGAAAAGACCCAGGTCCAGGCGCTCGATCGCACGTCGCCGGTCCTCCCGCTGCGTCCAGGTCTCCCAGAGCGGCGCACCCATGATTACGAGCGCCATGGCACGACCAACCTCTACGCCGCCCTGACGTGGCCTCGGGGCACGTCATCACCGATATGACAGAGCGCCACCGAGCCGTTGAGTTCCGCCGCTTCTTGAACCTGATCAACCGCAACGTGCCCGAGGACCTCGAGGTCCACCTCGTCGTCGACAACGTCTCGACGCACAAGACGCCCGAGATCAAGCGCTGGCTCCTGCGCCATCCGCGCTTTCACCTGCATTTCACGCCCACCTACAGCTCGTGGATCAATCTGATCGAGCGCTGGTTTGCCGAGCTCACCGCCAAGTGGCTTCGGCGCGGCACCCATCGCTCGACCAAAGAGCTCGAAGCCTCCATTACCCAATGGGTCGCTCACTGGAACGAAGATCCCAAGCCCTTCGTCTGGCACAAGAGCGCCGATGAAATCCTCGAGACGCTCTCTACGTACTGCGCGCGGATATCCGACTCAGGTCACTAGGGCAACTTGACAAAGGAATGGAAGAGTACCCTGGTGTGCCGGGACAGCTCGTCAGCGAGCGTTGCCAACGGCACGAAGCCCGGCGTGTAGTACCAAATGCGGAGGCTGTAGGGGCGAACCAGATCTGCCTCGAATGTCCGCTCAGCGTGCTGCATCGTTAAGATGTCGAACAGGAGCCCGGAGGTGCATGCCGCGAGCAAAAGCTCGATGACAGTGCGGCCACTGAGTATCCACGCAATTCGCCGGCTGATCAGCGATGGACAGGCGAAAGGGAGTTCATCCCCTGGCCACAACCGGGGCGGGCGGGGCAAATGATCCCTCGCGTGTCACCAAATGCTCCAAATCCGTCTGGCGGTTCATAGCGGAAGCGGATTGGCGAGCGATCACCTGCATCCGGTCCCGCAGGTTTGGGGCGATTGGTCGGTCGGCGACCCCAAGCTTCTCAAGCCCGGTGAGCAGAGCACGCGACACGGCGGGCGCGTATCCGCTGACCCGTTCGGCGTAGTAGCGGACCGTGAAGACTTTCGTATGCGTATCGACTTCGAGCAAGTCGAAACCGGCCTGCTGGAGAAGCCGTGTCAGCGAGCCGCGGGTGAAGTACTGCAAGTGCATCGGCAGCACTGACCACCAGCGCTGACCGAGCACCCCCGCCAGGCGCGAACCGGCGTCCGGGACCGTCAGGTAGAGCAACCCCTCTGGGACGAGGAGCTGGCGAACCGCGGTCAGCGCGCCGGCAGGGTCCTCAAGGTGTTCGAGAACATCGGTCATTACGATCACGTCCACGCTACGGTCGGGGAGTCCGGTGTCGCCGAGCTCACCCACCGTCACGTCGAGTTCCTCATTCCGCGCGACGCCTGCCGCCCAATTCGAGGGTTCCACCCCGAACGTCCGCCAGCCGCGGAGCTGCAAGCAGGAACTCGCCGGTCCAGCACCCCACGTCGAGCAGGGTCCCCGGGGACTCGGAGACCGCCCCCGGGGCGCGGTGCCGCTCGATTCGGCTGAGCGTGCGCCGGGCAGTGTCGAGCCGGCCCTCCCTTTCGTGGAGCGTCACGGGGTCCTCGGCTTCGGCGTACGCCGTGGAAACTTGCGAAGCGTCCACCGTGTTTGCCAGCGACCCATGGCCGCACCGAGCGCAGGCAGCTACCAGCCCGGGCGACTGGCCGAAGTCGAATGTGGCGGGCCGAAACGACTCCGCCCTAACCCCGCACTCACCCGCGGCATTTTTCGACGACGTGTACCTCCGCACACGTGCGGAGTTGCCGCAGACCGGGCAGCGACCTAACGACGAAGCCGTGGAGTTTTTGGCACCCGAAGTTTCCAGCCAGCCGAGCATGAGATCGACGGCCTCGCGCGCCAGGACGATTCCGTCGTTCATCCCGCGATCATGAGGGTAGATCTGGGCGGTCGTGGCGACGTAGAGGCCTTCGAGCTGGCTCGCAAGTGGGGGGATGCGCCCCGAGTGCCCGAGCTGTACGAGCGGAGCGGCGTAGGGGGCGCGGGAAGACATGACGAGCGATGACGTCAGCGGGGGCGACGGCTGGGAACCGGCGGAGAAGGTCGGCCACCCACTCGTCGGCGACCGTCTCCGGGTCGGTCTGGGTGATGAGCTCCCCATCGGTGTGATAGCGGGCGAGGTATACGATGTGTCGGCCGTAGTCCGACACGGGGAGAAGGTTCGTGTGCTCGACGATGGCCCCGTACGGTGCCGAGGCGTCGCAGACGTTTGTCCAGTAGACGCCCGTCAAGGGGCGGGAGAGCTCGAGGATGACACAGGTCACGCCGAGCCGGCCCGTGGCGGTCCACCGGGGGTCGGCATGCTCGGGCGGGACCAGGCGGGCCAGAGCCGGAAGGCCACCGGTCCACAGCACAGCGTCGGCCGAAAGGTCGCCCCTATCGGTCACCACTCCGCTCACAGCGCTGCCTTCGAGGCTCAGGTCGAGCACGCGGCAGCCCAGTTGGACGTCGACTCCCTCCTCGACGAGCTGTTTTTCCAGCCTTTCGAACATCTGAGCGAAGCCGCCCCTCAGGTAGCCCAGCCGCTCTCGCCCGCTGTGGTCGTGTGCTCCACGTCGCTGGTCGAAGCGGCCCCACATCCAGGCAGCGGGCACATCCTGCCACGCGGTGCCGAACTTGCTGCGCAGCAGGGGCTGCCATACGACTTCTGTCGCTGTCACACCACACATCTGCGACAGCCAGTCGCAGGCGCGGATGCCGTCGAGCGTTCGCCAGTCCCGGCTCCGGGCCATCCGCAGACCCCCGGTGCCAAGCCTGACGCGGTCCACGAAGGACAGCGGTTCGAAGGCCATCACGTCGCGCGGCGTGGTGAAAGGCCAGACCCGGTCCCCGATCAGGACTCCCACAGAGCTCGGGAGGAAAGACAGCTGGTCGGCGAGACCAAGTTCACCCAGGAGCCCCTGGACGGCGGTCTCCTGCGGGAAGATGTGGTGGTAGAAGCGCTCGATAGGAACTCCACCTACGGCGAAGCTCGTGACCAGTCCCCCCAGCTGTTCGCCAGCCTCGAGGATGGTGACCTGTGTGCCCGACCGGGCCAGCTCTAGGGCTGCACTGGCACCGCCGATCCCCCCGCCGATGACACAGACAGTTGGCCGGCTCATGTGCTGTGGATCCGGTGGCGCGAGCGCGGCGGCAGCGCGTTTACCTGGAAGTGCTTCAACGACCTGTGCATCCGGAACAATTCGTAGATAGCCCGAAGGATTACCGAAGGTTTCGCTGCCCGAGCTTGGCCAGCTGTCCGCGGATAGTGCAGGACGCCAACCTCGACGACCGAGGCACCCGAGCGTCCGACTTTGACCATGAGTTCGGTGTTCACCATTGCCCCGACGCTGGTCAGGTCGATGCGATCGAAGACGCTGCGTCGGAACAGCTTGAACGCGCAGTCGATGTCCCTGACGGGCACGTAGAACAGGACTCGCACGAGGGCATTCCAGGCGTTGGCATTGAGGCGCCGAACAAAGTTATCCCTTCGCACCATGCGGTACCCGGCCACGACGTCAACGCTTTCGATCCACGGCAGGAACCGGATCAGTTCACCGCAGTCGAACTGGTTGTCGGCGTCCGTGAGGAACACGAGATCCTTGGTGGAGTTCCTGAATCCGGTGCGCAGTGCCTCCCCATACCCCTGGTTCCGACCGTGGGAGATGAGCCGGATCCTTGGGTCCTCGCTCGCTTCGTCGGCGACGATGATTGCCGTTTTGTCGGTCGAGCCATCGTCGACGACGATCACCTCGTGGTCGTCGAAGAGGTTCTCGGCGATTTCGCGGGCCCGTGAGAGCCGCGAGTCTGATGTTGTCCTCCTCGTTGAAGGCAGGTAGCACCCAGCTCACCGTGTGGTTCGTTGTCGGATGGTCAGCCGCCGCTTGAAGCATCAGGCCAACTCCTTTCCAAGGCGAAACGCTTCAGCTGGTGTAACGACAGTTAGGCTTGGACATTGCGAAAAACTATGCAGGGCTGATCGGTATGAGCCGTGGACGAGATCGCCCCGTGAACGCGTACCTCTCTTAGCCCTAGCTACTTCGACCTGAAAAAGCCGTTTGGTGCGATTTCCCAGCTGTCCTGAATAACCGCCGCGTTGGCCCGTGAGCCCTCGCCTCGACCTCTCTGGTCGCTTTTGACCCCGTTTCCGAGCCGTTTCCGACTCAGGGGCGCGACAGGAGAGGAACGGGGCGAGATCAGGCAGGCACTGGTTTTCGCGGTGGTGGAGGGCGTTCTGGTGGTCCAGTGGCAGTCCTCGGTCGTTGCGGCCTCGAAGGAGTCGGTTCGTGCGCCGTCTCACGCTCGTCAATCAGCGCGGCGATCTTGGTGGCGTTATGGGCCAAGACGCCCCAACCGCACCACGCGCGCGCGCCGTCGATACCATCGATCCTCGTGCGGTCCCAGCCCCAGGAGTGCTTGAGATGCGAGATGCGCCCCTCCGACCCTGTGCGCCACTTGACGAGCTTGGTGAAGCGACGCGACGACTCGATCGCCTGGCGCTGGGCGCCGGGGCGTCCCTTGCGCGGGATGGCGACATGGGTGACGCCGAGGCCGTGCAGCTCGTCCTCGACCTTGGCCTCCCCATAGCCCCGATCGGCGGTGGCAGCTCTGGGCACCTTGGAGAACCTCTTCTTGATGCGGCCGATGGCCGCTCCGAGCATCGGTGCGTCGGGTGGGTTGCCCATCTCGACGTTGTGGTCGAGCACGATGCCGTCGATGTTGTCGGTGACCTGCGCCTTGAAACCGAACTCGACCGGCTTGCCCAGTCGTCCTTTGGCGATGGGACGGGCGTCGGTGTCGTGGAGCGAGACAATGCGCGTCGATCCGTCCGGGACCTCGCCGCCGAGACGGGTGCGGGTCTGGGCCACGATCTGATCGAGGACGGTGATGGTGCGCTCGAGCTCTGAGACGAGCGGCGTCGCCCTGCCCGAGGCTCCCGCGCCGGCCCGGCGCAACGCCCGGCGGGCGTTGATGGCCACGACCTGGGCGTCTTTGATGCTCGCTTCGGCGATGGTGGCCAACTCGCCGGTCAAGACGAGCACCTCGTCCTTGGCCTCCCCGCTGCGCCTTCTGAGCCAGGCCGCGATCTGATGGGCCCGTCGGCGCACCGAGCGCGTGCGGTCCCGAAAGCGCGTGCGCCGGGCCAGACCGGCGGCCTTGATGGCGGCCACGGTCTTGGTGAGCTTGGCCACCCCTTTGGCGAGCAGACCCGAGTCGGTCGGATAGGCGACATTCGCCGGGACGACAGTCGTGTCGGCGCGGACCTTGTCGAGTCGCACGACTTTGGCTGCATTCGCCTTGGCCAGCAGGGCCTCGTTCAGCCGCTCGACGGCGCCTTCCCCACAGCGCGTGGTGATCTTCATCAACGTGCTCGGATGTGGCACGGCATCGGTGAGTCCAATGCGACAGAAGCGTCGCCAAGCCAGCGAGTCGGTCACCTCGGCACAGAGCGTCTCGAAACCGAGCCGGTACCTGAAACGCAAAACCATCATGCGCAGGTAGGTCTCGATCGGGATGGACGGCCGGCCGATCAGCGGGTCGAAGAACGGGACAAAGGGCTCGAAGAAGACCGGGTCGTCGAGCAGGCGATCTATCTGTTCGAGTCCTGGTGGAAGGGCCAAGAACTCGGGCGGCAGGATTGCCTCCCACAGGGTCGGCTGGGGGTCTACCTTGGTGCGCAACACGATGGCTCCGTTCACTCCGGCAAGAGGGACGGGGCCATCGTTGTCTCATTCGGGCCCGAACGCGAGCACCCTGCCTGTCAACGGCCATCAGAATTTCCCCACAGGCGGCCATGTGAATTTCCCCGCGGACGGCCACGAGAAGTCCCCAGGGACGGCCATAAGAATTCCCCAGGGACGGCCACGAGAACTCCCCGCGGACGGCCACGTTGTGGGTCGGGTTCAGTCGTCGAAAGGCTTCACCCCCTTGCCCGAGGTGGCGTCGGCCAGACGCACCGATTCCCCTTCGGTGACGATCACGTGGGCATGGTGAAGGAGCCGGTCCACGAGCGCTGAGGCGATCGTCTTGTCCATCAGCTGGTCCAGTCCCGAAGGGTGCAGGTTGGAGGAGATGGCCACCGAGCGCTTCTCGTACGCGGCGTCGACGAGGCGGTACAGGCCCTCGGCGGCATCGGCCGAGACCGGCAGAAGTCCGATGTCGTCGACCACGGTGAGCGACACCGACGAGAGCGCGGCGAAGGCCTTGGAGACCGAGTCGTCGACCCGGTGGCGGCGCACCAGGGCCCCGAGATCCTCGACGGAGAACCAGGCCACGCTCAAGCCGTCTTCGACGGCCTTTTGCCCGAGCGCTTCGAGCCAGTGGCTCTTGCCCGTGCCGCTCGGCCCGGCAATGGCCAGGTTCTCGTGTCGCGTCACCCACTCGAGGGTGGCCAGACCCTGCTGGGTGGCCGCAGGTATCGACGAGCGCGAGGGCACCCAGCTCTCGAGGGTCTTGCCGGCCGGGAAATGAGCCCGGCGCCGCTTGACCTCGGTGGTGGAGCGATCGCGTCCCTCGGCCTCATGGGTGAGCAGCACCCGGAGTATCTCGGCGGGATCCCAGCGCTGCGCCTGGGCGGTGCGCACGACATCTTCGAGCTGCTCGCGCACGTACTTGAGGCGAAGCCGCCGACACAGGGCGGTCACCTCGTCGAGGGCCACCTGCGAGGTCGCTACTCGTTCGCTCATGACGTTGCCACCACGATGGCGTCGCGCAGACGTCGGCAGTCCTGCGCGATCTCGTCGGCGTCGTAGCCCGACCCGCTCGAGGCGCACAAGATGGTGCACAAGGTGCCCGAGCGATGGGCGCAGATCTCGGCGATGAACTCGAGCAGTTCCATGAGCTCGATGGCGTCGAGCGCGTCGATGGAGGCGGGGGCAGGGCTCATTGCTCACCCTCCTCGTCCTCGTCGCCCGAAGTGGCGCTCGGCGCACCGAGGGCCGACCACATCTGGGTGCCCTGGGCCAAAGAGTGCTGTGGCGGTGGGACCACCGCCCCGGCCACCCCTCCCGCGCCGTGCACCAAGATGGAGTCGAGGTCACCGGCACCGAAACGCCCGGCCATGGCCGCGAGGCCGAGGGCGGTATCCACCGCGCTCTGACCGTGCAGCGAGGCCAACGTGACCGCCTCGGCCATCCGGGTCTCGATCCTGCGGGCGCCGCAGGCGGCCGCCTCGACGAGGTAGAGCTTGGCTCCCTCGCCGAGGGCCAGGAAGGCCGCCTCCGAAGGTCTCTTGGCCCTGGGCTGGCGATGCAGCGGATCCGCCGGGTGCTCTCGGTAGTGGGCGTCGACGATGGAGGCCCCACCGGCACCGAGGAGATCGTGACGGGCCACCTCGGTGGCTCCCGATCCCTCACCGGCGACGATGACCACCTCGCGCTCGTGCACCCTGACCCAGACCATGGTGTCGACCAAGGTGTCGGGGACGCTATAGCGCGCACCTCGGAACGAGACCACAGAGGACCACCCGACTGAGCGCGACTCGCCGAAGGCAACGCTGTAGGGGGCGTCGGGGACCCGGTGCAAGAACCCACGTTCAACCTCGAGTGCCTCGGCGGGAACCTGCCGGGTGACGGCATGGATGCGGTGATTGAACGAGTCGGCCGCCGCCGCGCAGGCCGCCACGAGCTCGCCGAAGTCACGGTAGTCCGCCAGCAGGTTGTACTCGGTGGGAACGAGATCCGCCTTGGCAATGCCGACGGTGCGTTCGGAACCACCCTTGGACTCGGGGTCATAGGGGACACAGGTCGCGATGGTCACCCCGTAGTAGCGGCTGAGATCCACCGCGCCCCGGTTGCGCACCGGGATGCCGGCGATGTGGTGGTCGGTGACGGTCTTCTCGTTATCGGTGAGCAGGTAGGTCGGTGCACCCCCGATGATGCGGAAGCTCTGGTCGAGCGCGGCCACGACCGAGGGCCACGAGCGGTCGGCCAAGGGGATGATCACCCGGAAGCGAGACCAGGCCAGCCAGGCACAGAACAAGATGGTGGAGAGACCCTCGATCGCGGGCCGTCTCCGTAGTCCCATTGCAGCCAGTGACCGGGCTCGGTGATCCAGGGCTTGTAGATGCGATGGGCCTGGCGCCTCCAGGCGGCCTTGGCGTGGGCCACCACTCGGCGCGTCGTGCGCTCAGAGCCCGAGTAGCCCATGGCCACCAAGCGGTCGTGGACGACGTCGGCCCGGATCTTCCCCGAGGACCGATCGACCCACTGGTCGATCTTGTCGGCAAAGGTGTCGGCGACACTCGCCCGTGGCGACGGGGCCGCCCCGAGCGTCCCGGCCGCCCGGGCGGCCACCAACGCGGCCACGGTGTGGTGGTCGACGCCGGTCAGCTCCGCCGCGCTCCGATAGCAATTCGTGAGGTCGTAGGCCTCGAGTACTTCCATCTCTTTCTCCTCGGACAACATTGGGTGTTCCTCCTTGGTTCGATGGGCCATTTGCCGGCTTCCATCGATGCCAAGGGGGAACCCTCAAGTGGTGGATGGAGAGGACGTCGCTGTCCGCTCCTGGGGAATTCCGGTGGCCGTACCCGGGGAATTCCGCTGTCCGTCCGTGGGGAGTTCTATTGGCCGCCTATGGGGATTTTGACGTGGCCGCTGACACCTGCCAACACGAACGCGCTGGTCGCGAGCGTTTTTCACATCGACTTTTTCAGGTCGAAGTGTACGTACCAGTAGCTCGGGCGCCAAGAAGATCCGTCGTGACGTAATCGAGCGACAAGCTCAGGATGGCCTGCTGGTGTGAGTCCGGTCCGGGGAGATGCCAGGGTCCTCGGTAGTGAAGCCTCCGGGGTCGGTTGAGAGGCGGCGTCGAAGCGGGGTGGAGCGACTGGCCGGTCCGCAGCATGAAGCGAAGTCTGCAACGTCGTTATGTCGCCCGGGTGACCGGGATAAGAGGGAGCCGAGCCTGTTCGTTGTTGGCGAAGGCCATGGAAGGCACCAGAGATCCTGGAGCGGGTGTCGAAGAACCTTCCGGCGTAGGGGACGTGGAACGGTCAGAGGGTTGTCGTGGGAACTGGAGAGGCCCTCCTCGGCCCGCTGCTGTGGGTGGCGGAGCGTGCCTGCCTATAACCGGCGATGCCGGGAAGGGGTGGGTGGTCGAGAGGGAGTCGGAGGGGGTCGTAGTAGTGGTGATGGCCGGGACAACACAACCCGGTCGGAGCGAAGGGCCCCTGCTTCACCGGTGCATGACGAAGAAGTGGATGTGCCCTGATGAGTGCCGAGCGATCGGCTAGGTCCGTCAGCCACGCCGACGGTGTGGACAAGGTTCGTGCCCTTCAACGCGTGCTTTACCGCAGTGCCAAGCAAGACCGTGGCCGTCGTTTCCATGCCCTCTACGACAAGGTCGCCCGCAGCGATGTCTTGTGGCGGGCGTGGAGCGATGTCCGTTCCAACCGGGGGGCTCCTGGTGTCGATGGGATCACCATCGACACGATCGAGGAGTCCGGGGTGCGTGAGTTCCTCGACGTGCTCGCCGCCGAGTTGGGGGCCAAGACGTATCGGCCCCAGGCGTTGCGGCGGGCGCATATCCCGAAGGCCTCGCAGCCGGGGGCGACCCGGCCGCTGGGGATCCCGTGTGTGCGTGACCGGGTGGTGATGACGGCAGCCAAGTTGGTGCTCGAGCCGATTTTCGAGGCTGACTTTGTGTCGGTGAGCTTCGGGTTTCGTCCCAAGCGTCACGCCCACATGGCCCTAGAGGCCATCCGGGTGCAAGCCAACCGGGGCGCCCACTGGGTGCTCGACGCTGACATCGCGGCGTGTTTCGATGAGATCGATCACGAGGCCCTGATGGCCCAGGTGGCCCGACGGATCTCGGATCGAGCGATGTTGAAGCTGCTGCGAGCATGGCTTCGAGTCGGGGTGTTCGAGGGTGGCGTGGTCTCGAAGTCCGAGGCCGGCACGCCACAAGGCTCGCCCCTCTCGCCGCTGTTGGCCAACATCGCGTTGCATGTCCTCGATGAGGAATGGAGCGCGATGGCCAGGCGACCTGGGGTGCTGGTCCGCTACGCCGACGACTTCGTGGTCATCTGCCCTACCCGGGACCGAGCCGAACAGGCCCGCGACCAGGTGAGCATCATCTTGGGGCGACTCGGGTTGCGGTTACATCCCGACAAGACCCGGATCGTGCACCTGGCCCGAGGAGCAGAAGGCTTCGACTTCTTGGGATTCCATCATCGCATGCAGGAGTCCCCGAAGCAGCGAGGTCGTTACTTCCTCCAGAAGTGGCCGTCGAGACGGGCCATGGCCTCCATTCGGGCCAACGTCCGCGAACGCACGGCCCGGCGATACGCGAGCCTGCCGCTCGAAACCGTCGTCGAGCACCTCAACCCCGTGTTGCGAGGCTGGGGGGCGTACTTCCGTCACGGCAACTCGTCTCGGAAATTCAACGCCATCGACGCCTACGTTGCCGAGCGGCTCGCCACCCTGGCCAGCGTCAAGCATGGACTCTCGGGACGCAACTGGACCACCCGGTTCACCTACGAGTGGCTCACCCGCCTCGGGATCCACCGGCTAGCTGGAACGGTTCGCTACTGGTCAGCGCATGCCTAGCGGTGAACGGTGTCGGAGAGCCGTGTGCGGGAGAACCGCATGCACGGTTCGATAGGGGGCCGCTGGCCAGACGTGCACCCACGGCGAGACGGAAACACGCACCCGAACGGGAAACCCCAGGGACTGAGCCCGCCCGACCTACCGGCGCACGAGCAACCAGCGGCCTACCTCACAGCTATAGCTAGGGATCCACGTAGAACTTCGTGGTTCCCTGAGATGTCGCGAGCACCCAACCCGGAGGTACCCAGGTGCTCGGTCTGCTGCCCGGCCCGGCACCGAACACCCCAAGGCCCGGACCGACGGCTATCACCCGTACGTGTTGTGCCTTCACTTGCTCCTCCAACCGCTCGGAACCAACCGGCATATCGTGGTCCGCGCCACCTCCGATCGAGACCACTCGGACCTGGAAGCGACTGCCCATTAGAGCTCAACGTCTGCGACACCGACGAGCCCCACACTTCCTCGGGGATCTCCGGATCGGGCCAAAGCTTGGGTGACTGCGGTAGAGCCGGCGGGCGCGGGGAGCACCGAAATGCAGGCGGCAACAATCAGTGCAGCGGCCCCCAACGCGCACAACCCCGTCCCGATACGAACCGTGCCTCGGGCGAAGTACCGGTTCAACCCGTCTGGAACATTCCAAAGTCGATGACCGGAGGTAGTTCGTGCGGACCATAGGCGCGCAATGAGGACGCTCGCGAGCGCACCTGCGGCGGCCACTGCCAACATCTTGTGGCTTGAATGCAGGTCGGCTCGGTAGCTAGGTCCTTCAATGATTTTGGCTGCGTCATAGACGAGGGCAACAGCGGCGAGTGCCGCCGTCACGATCCACGGCAGGACAATCGCCGCCACCTCGCGCTTAGGCACAATGCCGGTAGCGCGTAGCGCTCCTGAGCATTGATGAGGTAAGTTACGCCGTCGGGCCCGCCACCTGTGTAAGGAGTGGCGGCGTAGATAAACCACGCTGCAGCGGCTGTCAGCGATAGGGCCAGCATCTCCCATTGGCGCCGCCTGATGCCGAGCACTGCCCCCACAATCACGCCGCAAGCGGCCAAGACCAGGACCGGGCCCACGAACACCTCTAGGCTATGACTCCATGCCCGAAGAGGCCCACTGTCGACTCGCAGGAGATGCTGCAACATCGAAGTCGAATAGAAAGTCAGGGGACTGGTGGGCCCCGCAAAAAGTTGGTGACCGAAAATACGAACTGGTTCGGGAAAAGAGAGGATTTCCGAATTCCCCACCCAGTCGCGGACAAACCAGAACGCGCTCGGTAATGCCACCCCGATCACCATGAAGCGAGAATTCGCTATACGCCGGCCCCGTGCTGATAAAGCGATTGCCAAGGCGATAACGGCGAGTGCCGAATGAATCCGGTGTCCTTGCTCCCAACGCCGATCCCGAGAGCAAGCCCGGCCATGAACACCCACGCGCCTCTCCCGGACGTCGTCGTCCGTACAGCACGAACGCAGCACCCACGACGATCTCCGGCCGCGGCCAGGTCGGTCATGAGGCTGTGGGTATGAGTCAAAAACGACAGGGGAGATGCCACCACCGGGAGCCAGGCGAGCGCCCCGACCCAAGACGGGCGACCAAGTTCCCGGGCTATAACTGCGCCGGACAGGACTACCCACACGCCAAAAACGACGTTGACCACGTAAGCCAGCTGATCGGTGTGGGTGGGGAGCATCAAACACAACCCGGCGAGCTCTCCGTTGCTCGGATAGGCGTTGGTGAAATAGCCTGGGTCGACTGGGGAAAGAGACCATAGGTTGTGGACCTGTAGCCACCATCCCGCATCCACGGAGTGGTACCGAAGAGTGTCACCCTCAAGTGACGGTCCGTGGAGACCCAAAAAAGACGGCCAGCAACACAAGGCCGACGCAATTCCGCCCGTGATCAATAGTCCCAGAGGGAGCTTGGGTAGAGCAGGTCGAGCGTTACTGGGACGGCTTGGACGAGCCACGGACAAGAGCCGCCAGCACGACATGGGCGAGAAGCACAGCGGCCTTGGTGAGGAGGTCGAAAATACCGAGGAGCTGCAGCACGCCGAAGACCTCGAGGAGGCCAACGAGGAGTCCGACGAAGCAGCGGTCGAGCAAAGCAGAGCTGGGACTGAGGATGCGAGATTGGATACGGACCGCCACCGCGACGACCGCCACGGTCTGCGCGACAAGCACGGCACCTGCTTCAAGCGATCCGGTCATCCGACTTGCTCAGCCGTGTGGGAACAGTGCCCGAGGGCCCTCCGCCGACGTCGAACAGGACTCGGTTCAAGAGCACGTACTTCGCCACCCAGAGGAGCCCGAACCCCGTGACGTTGGCCGCCAGAAGGATCATCAACCTAATAGGCCCCGTGATGTCATGATGGTGCGTGAACTGACCGGCGGCGTGTCCCACGAGGAATGAGAAACCGATTCCGACGAGCGTGATTGTCGAGAACGGCAGGATCTCAGCCATGATCCGGTTTTTGTCGGTCTTGCCCCAACCCAAGGTCGGTCCAGCGAATACGACGGCGGCACCACAAGCTCCCGAGGAGAGCGGACAATCCGGCCGTGAGGCCCAGGAGATTGAATACCGCTACGGCAGCGGTTCCGACAGGGACCGCTGCCGTACAGACCAGCGCGTATCGCACTTCTTGCGCCCGTTGGTCGTCAGGTACCACTGATCGAGAGGCCCCCGCGCCTCGTCGTATTGCGCGATGTGAGCGAACTTGCGGGGATCGAAGTCCGCGCCCAGCTCGCGATTGATCCGAACGAGAAGGTTGCGATCGAACGCCGCCGTCACGCCGGCGGGATCGTCGTATGCAAGCTCGAGCGTCGCAGCATCCTTCTTGAGATCGACGCCCATGAGCAACCCGTCGCCGCGACGCAGCGTCGAGCCGAGCAGTCCCAACAAGAGCCGCGTCTCTTCGGGCTGGTAGTTTCCGACGTTCGATCCCATGAACATTGCGAGCATCTTGCGGTCCGAGCGGAGCGGGTGCGATTCGAGTACGTCGAAGTAATCTCCGGCGTACGCGCGCACGCGCAGCTTGGAGAATGTTTCGACGAGCGCGAGCGACGAGGCAGAGACGGCTTCCGTCGAGATGTCGATCGGGCTATACAGCAGATCGTCTTGCACCCGCAGCGCTTCGCCGATCAGCAGGCGCGTCTTGATCGCACTGCCGCTGCCGAGCTCCAAGAAATCGAGCGGCGCATCGAGCAATCGAACGATTTGCCATCCCCATTCCGAGAGGATCTCGGTCTCTGCTTGCGTCAGGTAGTATTCCGGCAGGCGCGTTATCGCATCGAATAGTGCGGAGCCGATTTCGTCGTAAAGGTATTTCGAGGGAAGGCGCTTGGGCGTCGCGCTCAGGCCGGCGGCGACATCGGCGGCAAAGGATGGTACGCCCTTCGCACGAGGTACGGTAACGAGCTCGAAGCGGTCGGAGACCGCGGTCTGGATTGTCACGAGTGCCCCCTTCCCCGGGTACGCGCCTTTATAACCGCTCGACAGCCGCGAGGTTGCATCTGCCGCCGGAGTTAGGGCTCGATGGGCCGCAGCCGCAGCCGCGAGTTCCAGAACCCGTAGAGGGCGTAAACGAAGATCCCTACCACAAACCAGACGCCGTAGCGCACCCAGGTCGCAAACTCCAATCCGGTCACCAGGTAGAGGCACGACGCAGCCCCGGCGATCGAAAAGAGCGGAAGCAGCGGCGCCCGAAACGGTCGTTGCGCTGCGGGATTCACGATCCGCAGAACCAAAACGCCGGCGCAGACGATCGCGAACGCGGCCAACGTGCCGATGTTTACCAGGGTGAGCAGTTCGGTCAGCGGCAGTACCGCGGCGAAGATCGCAACGATTGCGCCCGTGATCAGCGTCATGCGCGCGGGCGTCCGGAAGAGGTGATGGATGCGCGCGACACCCGGCGGCAGCATGCGGTCGCGCGCCATCACGTAAAAGATGCGCACCTGTCCGAGCAGCGACGTTAGCATTACGGTCGTGTTTCCCGCCAAGCCGCCGATCGCGACGATCCAGTAGAGGGTGTGACTCTTGCTGACCGATCCGAGCGCGTCGAGCATCGCGGCACCGTCGGAGAGCCGGTTGAAGCGCACTACGCCGACCGTGCAGAGCGTCAAGGCAACGTAGAGGATGCCGCCCAGCGTCAGGGCGAGAATGATGCCGATCGGCACGTTGCGCTCCGGCTGTTTCGCCTCTTCCGACGCGACGGTCACGGTATCGAAGCCGATGTATGCGAAGAAGACCAGTGCCGTGCTCGCGAGTACGCCGTGGTAGCCCATCGGCGCAAAAGGCTGCAGATTTCCCGGATGCACTGCGTGAGCGACGGCCGCGATAAAGACGAGCATTGCGACGATCTGCAAGACGACCAGCGCGCCGTTGACGCCGGCCGACTCGCGAATGCCGATAGTAACCAGCACCGCGATTGCCAGCGTAACGACTCCGGCGAAGAGGTCGATCTGCGGATGCCCAGCGTGAACGTTAGCCGTCTGCGCCCACGCGGGAAAGACGATGCCGACGTTGGCCAGCATGTGCTGAAAATAGTCGGAGAGCGACGATGCCGTCGGCGCAAGGGAGAGCCCGTACTCCAAGATGAGATCCCAGCCGATGATCCACGCGACCAGCTCGCCGAGCGTCGCATACGCGTAGGTGTACGCGCTGCCCGCGACCGGGACCATCGAGGCGAACTCAGCGTAACAGAGCGCCACGCAGAGGCTGACGAGCCCCGAAAGCACGTAGGCGAGAATCACGGCCGGACCGGCGGCATGCGCACCCGCGCCTATGGTTGGAAAGATACCGCCGAGCATCGTCCCGAGCCCAATGCCGGTCAGGGCAGGCCAGCCCAAGACGCGCCGCAACGTCGGGCCGCCGGATGCCGGCAACGTCCACCCAAGCGGCTGACGGGCAACGAGCTGCCGGAGCGTAGCGCGGCGTAGCATGAGAGCCGGCTTCGCTTCCACGCCCCTGCTCAATCTCCGCCGGGACGCTCGTACGATACGATGCGGGCCCACCGCTCGTAGATCAGCGCGATGTAGTCGCGCGTCTCGGAGTATGGCGGCACGCCCTCGTACCGTTCCACGGCCGACGGACCGGCGTTGTACGCCGCCAGCGCGGTAGCGTATGGATCGTCGTAGTTATCGCGGTACGCATCGACGTAGCCGGCAATGAGCGCCGCCGCGGCATCGATCGATGCGAACGGGTCGTAAGGATCGAGGCCGACGCCGGCCGCCGTCTCGGGCATGAACTGCGCGATCCCGATCGCGCCCGCCGGGGAGACCGCCTGCGGATCGAAGGCGGACTCTTGCAAGAGCAGCGCGCCGAGAAACTCCGGCGGGAGCGAGCGAGCTCGTGCGGCACGCGCGGTCGCTTCCGCGAAGAGCAGCGCATAGGCAGGCATGAGCCGCGGATTGGTTCGCAGGATTGCACGGGCGATCGCTAGTTCCGGCGCAGCGACCAAGCCGCCGTCGCGGATTGGGACGGCACCCTTTAAAGCATCGATCCTGGCGGGCATTGGCCAGCTTAACGCGATATTAAGAAGACGTTTTACGCGCGGTAACTCACGCGGTCGACTCTGGGTATGGTATACGGTAGACGGAGCGCATCCGGCCAACATCATAGCCACTAGCGCCAACGAGACGCTGTAAGAATACCGTCTGCAAAGGGGGACGAAACGCATGCTCTTCATTACGGCTCTCGTCGTTACGCTAGTCGCCGGCGACTTTGGTTCGACGTTCTTTTATCACATTCCGCAGCATCTGTGGTTCACGCTGCACTTGCGCACGCATCACGATCGGCGACGTCCATACTTCGATCATGCCGTACTCTCAACCGATCCGGCAGTCTTGCTCGACGGCTTTTTAGGCGCCGTCCCCTACATGGTCATCGCCTTCTTCCTATGGCGCATCTCGTGGCCGGGCGCCTTGACGGGCCTCGCCCTGGGTCAGCTCCACGTCTGGTGGCGTCATACGACCGAGCTGGGGTGGAAGACCCCGGAGCGGCTCCGGGCGCTGGCGCGTCCGCTCGGGATCGTGCTTCCCGAGGACCACGACGGGCATCACCGAAACCCGGACATCGAGTTTGGCGACATCTTTCGCTTCTACGATGCACCAGCTCGCGCGCTGCTGGCTAGGCTCGCTCCGACGAGCCGGCGAGCGCGCAACGCCGGCCGGCGCGCTACGAGGAGGGTTCCGGCCAGGGCCTAATCGGAGGTCGTATGGCCAAACGGGCGCTACTACTCATTTCGGATACGGGCGGCGGTCATCGCAGCGCAGCCAACGCGATCGTCGCGGCGTTGGAGGAGGACGGCTCTTTCGAGACCCGGATCGAGGACGTTGCGGCCCACTGCGCATTCCCTCTCACGCAGCTCGGTCTCGGCTACAGCATGGCCCTGCGCTACGCACCCCCCGTCTACGGAGCGCTCTACTACGCTACGAACGGACGCCGCCGCTATCGCGCGCTGGTTCGGTTCTGCGAGCCGCTCTACCGCGAGCGTCTGCGCGACCTCTTCATCTCTTATAAGCCGGACGTCATCATCTCCGTTCATCCGCTGCTCAACCATGCGGCGCTGCGTGCCCGCGACGACGCCGCCATGGCGCACGTCCCCGTGGTGACGGTCATCACCGACCTCGGAAAGGTGCACGAGTCGTGGCTAGTCGCCAACGCCGACGCGGTCGTGGTTCCCGCGCGCGAGGTCTATCAGCGCGCGCTCTCGCGCGGCGTTCCGTCGGCGCGCCTGCATCTGCTCGGCCATCCGATCCATCCAAAGTTCGACGACGTTACCGGCAGCAAAGCGATCCTGCGCAAAGCACTCGGGCTCTCCGCCGACCTTCCCGCCGTGATGTTGATGGCGGGTGGCGAGGGCGGCGGCAAGCTGCTCTCCACCGCCTTGGCGCTCGCGCGCGCCAAGCTCCCTATCGAGCTCGTCGTCGTCTGCGGCCGTAACGAATCCCTCGAGCAGAGACTCGCCGAGCTGGCGCCGTCGCTTCCGACGCCCGTGCACGTGCTCGGCTTTACCGATAAGATTCCGGAGTACTTCCGCGCGGTCGATCTTCTGGTTACGAAGGCGGGTCCCGGAACGCTCGCAGAGGCGAATGCCGCCCAGCTCCCCGTCGTCGTCTACGACTACGTTCCGGGCCAGGAGCGCGGAAACGTCGACTTCGTCCGGCACAACGGGCTGGGGTTAATCGCGCTAACCGGGTCGCGTGCCGTCGTTTCGGCCGTACGCTCCCTAATCGACCAACGCGATCGCCTCGAAATGATTCGCCACAATCAAGAGGTCGTCGCACCACGGCGTAGCTCGCGCCGCATCGCCGCATTGATTTCGCAGATCACTGCATCCGGCGCGCACCAAGCTCTCGCAGCCGTTTAGCGCTCGCCTGTTACCCAGCAAAGCCTGAGGCGGAACCAAACGTTCGAGCCCCGCCCGGGTTGGGTAAGAGTCTCGTGCCGGCAGCGAGCCGGCGTTTCATATGCGATCGACACAACGTACATCTCGAAGAGAGGCTCACATCTCGCAGCATCTGGGCGAAGAGTTTCGGATCATCGCCGAGGCGATGCCCCATCTCGTGTGGACCGCGCGGCCCGACGGTGCGATCGACTTTCTGAACCATCGCTGGATCGAGTACACCGGCGTCAACTTAGACGAGCTGCAGCGGCGGGGAGGCGATGTTGGGGTCATTCATCCCGACGAGGTCGATGAGACCTGGCGGCTCTGGCGGGCCGCCCTACGTACCGGCGAGCCCTACGAGCAGGAGTATCGAATTCGCTCCCACCGCGACGGCAGCTACCGCTGGTTTCTCGGCCGGGCCGTCCCGATTCGCGGCAAGGATGGAACTATCTCGCGCTGGGTCGGCACGGCAACCGATATCGACGACCGTCAACGAGCGCGCGACCACCTGCGCTTCATGGTTGAGGCCGGCAACGCGCTCTCAACCTCAATTGACGTTGACGAGATTTCCGCCAGTTTGGCGCAAGCCGCCGTGAGGCAGTTTGCCGACTGGTGTTTCGTTACCCTCGCGCAGGACGGGCAAATCAGGACCGTTGCGATAGAGCATAAGAATCGGGAGCGCAAACGTTACGTCGAGCGGTACCGCGACCGCTATCCACCGAAGGCGTCCGGCACGCTCGCGCAAGTGATCGACAAGAACGAGCCGCTTTTGGTCGAGCGCGTTCGTCAAGAGCAGCTCGAAGCGGGCGCCATCGACGCCGAACACCTTCGGCTGCTCGAGCTGCTGCAAATGCACTCGGTCATCATCGTACCGCTCTCCACCCCCGAGGGCGTCGTGTACGGCGCGATTAGTTTGGTCTCAAGCGAGTCGCGGCGCCTCTTTACGCAAAGCGACTTAAGCGTCGCTGCGAACATCGCGGGGCGCGCGGCGCTGGCGATCCAGAGCGCGCTCGTCTATCGCGAGGAACGGCGCGCTGCCGAGGTGCTTCGGTTAACGGGGCGCGCCAATGCGCTCCTGTTCGAGGGATCAGATCCGTGGGATTCGATGACGCGCATTGCCGGGATGATCGCAACCGAGGTCGCCGATGCTTGCGCCATTCTCCGGTTAGATGGCGACACGATTCGCACGGAGATGATCGTCCATCGCGATCCGGCGAGAAACGCCGCGATCGCAGGTCTGCGCGGACACCGCATCCTGCGCCTGGAGCCGGAGAGCGAGCTCGCTAAACGGCTGAGACGGCACCAGACGATCGTGCTCTCGGGCGAAGGTGCGCAGCTAAAGCACAATTCATGGCCGTATCTCGGAGTCGAGATCGAAGCGCTCGGCGCAAAGGCGACCGTCATCGTGCCGTGGCACGCCGGCACCGCAACCTACGGCGCCATCGTCGCGTATTACTCGGCTCCCTCCGTCGACCCTCAACACGTCACGCTTCTAGAAGAGATCGCCCAGCGAGCCTCGGTGGCGGTAGAGCGGGCCGAAACATTCGAACGCGAGCGCAAAATTGCGACGACGCTCCAACAAGCCTCGCTTCCGACGCTGATCGCCGAGCCGCCCGACCTGCGGTTCGACGCCGTCTACGCGCCCGCAGGCGAAGAGGCCGAAGTCGGCGGCGATTGGTACGATGCAATCGAACTCGACGACGGGTCGGTGGTGGTGAGCGTTGGTGACGTAACGGGTCGCGGAATTCAAGCTGCGGCAATCATGAGTAAGGTGCGCCACGCCATGGGTATGGCTCCGCTGCACGAAAGCGATCCTACGAAAATTCTGGACTCTGCGGGCTGGTTCTTAGGCAAGAGATATCCGCATGCTATCGTCACGGCGTTTGTAGCAATCATTTCGCCGGATCGGCGCACGATGCGCTTCGCCAATGCCGGACACCCGTTCCCGCTCTTGCGGCGCGATGGGGAACTCATCGAGCTGCGTGCTACCGGCTTGCCACTGGGGTTACGTCAGATGGCGCTGCCCGACCCGAGCGGTGAGATCGAATTGCGCGAGGGCGACATCCTGCTCTTGTTCACGGACGGGCTAATCGAGGGACAACGTGATTGGGAGCTCGGCGAGAGCCGTCTGCGCCGCGTGGTCCAGAGCAACTTTTTTGCCGCCACGGCGTCGCCCGCGAAACTGGCGGCGCAATGCTGCCTGCCGGAAACGTTGCACGATGACGTTGCCATCCTCGCCGTGCACGTGGTCCCCAAGCGCGCGTGGAGTCTCTCGCTCGACGACGCGCGAGCGGCGTGGGATGCACGCTCGCATTTCGTCGAGTTCGTGCGCAGCCTAACCGGTGACGAGGACTTTGCGGACGCGGCCGAGCTCGTCTTCGGTGAGTTGCTCGGTAACGTCGTGTGTCATGCGCCTGGGCCCGTCGAAGTTTCGGTCGATCGCTACGACGACTCGGTGGTGCTGCACGTGATCGATTCCGGTCCGCCGATCTCGGTTAGCGACTGGCGCCTGCCCGACGACACGCTCAGCGAACGCGGTCGCGGACTCTTTATCATCGCTCAACTCACATCGGAGTTCCAGGTCGAACATCTTGCCAATGCCGGCAACCACATCAGTGTGAGGCTGCCGCTGCCGTCGTAGCTAACGCGCGTCGACGCCGTTCCAGACGGTGCCCCCCGGTAAAACCTCCGGGGCGCGCGGAGCCTGATTGAAGTCGAAATCCTTGCGCAGATCGCCGAGAATAGAAACGTCTTCGCGCACGGTGGGACGCCTGTCGGGGCGGCCGTCGGTCTGGGGATCGATGCGCGCTCCACCCAGGAAATCGTCCTCGATGAACTTGACGTACGCGTCGTGACTTAGCGTCTGGTGGTCGATGAACCCGCGGCGCGCGTAGGGACTGATCACGATACCGGGCACGCGCAGGCCGTAGCCGTTTTCGTCGACGCGCGGCGGAACGACGTGGTCGTAGAAGCCGCCCCAGTCGTCCCAACTCACGAAGATCGCGGTGCTGCTCCAGTCGGGACCGTGCATTATCGCGTTGATGAGGCCGGTAACGTAGGCTTGGCCGCGGCTCACCAGCGCCGGCGGATGCTCGCTATAGGGTGCGGCGGGCGTGATCCACACGACGCTCGGCAGCGTGCCGTTACGGGCCGCAACGTAAAAGTCCCGCAGGTCGCGGATGTTGCCGAGTTCGCCATCCTGTTTTACGGTATCGAAATGCGGCAGCGGATTCCAAATGCCCGGCGTCTTGTAACGCTGCATAACGGGCGCGCACGACGTCTTCGTCGTTCGCGCAGTCGGGCTCCGTGCCGGCCATCACGTAGTAGGCCCAGCTCACGTGCCGCCGGTGCAAGAGGTAGGTAAGATCGGTCCACGCGTAATCCGGACGGCCCGGTCCATGAATGCTTGAGTTGGTTGGATCGAAGTCCTTCGGTCGGTCAGGCGACTGCAACTCATTCACACAGCTCATGGGGTCGCCGACCTGGCGGCACCACGCCGACCACTCCGAGACCATGAAGAGGTGCTGAGGCAAGCTCCACGATGAGTTGGGCTCGAAGAGCCGGTCCTGCAGCACGTAATCGCGCGCGTAGCGCCAGTAATTAGCCAGCTCCGCTCCGTCGTGATAGCCCATCACGTCCGACGAGCCCGAGCAGTTGGGCGCATCGGGATCGCGGCACTGTTTGCGTGCGCGCTCCGCCGACTCGATGAAGCCATCCATCCTGCCGCCGTCGATGTCGTTGACTGCCGAGCGGGCGTTATGCGGGCCACCGCGATTGAGGTCGGAGCCGTCATGATAGGGCCGCACGCAGCTCTGCTGGCGTGGATCGTAGGCGCAGACCGTCGGCACGCCGCCGGAGAGCGGGATGCCGTCCGCGCCGGGAAAAGTTCCGAAGTAGGAATCGAACGAGCGATTCTCCTGCATGATGATCACGACGTGACGAATCTTATGAATCGGATCGCCCCCTTGCGAGCGCACCGGAGCGGTGGCAAGCAACGCAAAGATGGCGACTAAGAGCCGGCTATACCGCAACGGGCGCACTCGCCGCCGTCAATCCTCCGCGTAACGCCATCGTCGCCGCACCGACCTGCCCCGCGTTATTGCCAAGCGCTGCGACCACGATCTGTGTCGTGCCTTTTGGGACCATCGTCGTTAAGGCGTCGACCTTCGGTCGCACCGGATCGAGCATGAAGTCCTCGGCCGACGAGACGCCTCCGCCGAGCGCGATCGTCTCGGGGTTTACAAACGCGATGATATTCGCGAGGCCGATCGCGAGATCGTCGATGAAGCGTCCCCACGCGGCGAGCGCGTGGAGGTCGCCGGCCTGCGCCGCCTTGCGAATCTTCTTCGAGCTGAGCTTGTCGCGCGCGACGTCGAGCAGCGAGCTGCGCGGAAAGGACGGCGCCACCGCAAAGGCGTGACGAATCAGCCCGGTGCCCGAGGCCTGCGCCTCGAAGCAGCCGATCTTTCCGCAGGTGCATACGAATCCGTCGGTCGGTCGAATCTGGTGGTGCCCGACTTCGCCCGCGCCCCAACGGTTTCCGAGCAGCAGCTCACCCCGCCGACGATGCCGCCGCCGATCCCCGTGCCGAGCGTTAAGAGCACGAAATCCTTCGTGCCGGCGCCGCTGCCGTAGGTGTACTCGCCGAGCGTCGCGCAGCGCGCGTCGTTGCCGACGAAGACCGGCAACGCGAACTTTTGGCGCAGCGTCTCGCCCAGCGGCACGTCGCGCCACCCGAGGTTCGGGCTGTAGAGCACGGCACCGGAGGCGGCGTCGATGTTGCCCGGCGAGCCGATGCCGATCGCGATCGCGTTTCCGGCGTCGCGCAGCGCGAGTCCGACCACCGCTTCGAGCGCGGCGACGACGGCCTCGAAGCGCAGGTCTTCGAGGTCCTCTTCATGCTGGCTATGGATCGCTCCGTCTTCCGTAACGACTGCAGCCGTTACGTGCGAACCGCCGAGGTCGACGCCGATGGCCGTTTGCATGTCGCTTTCTTTTCGATATCGGCGAAGGCCGTACCCGCAGGACGCGGGAAACGATGAGGTCTTATGGAGACGATCGACCTCACCACGTCTACGAAACTACACGCGCCGAACGGGCCAGCCGACGCATCCCGAACTGCTCGACGCTCGCCCGCTCGAGCACGTCAACAAGATCGAGATCGACGAAGAGCACATCACCATCGAGTTCGACGAAAAGACCGACGCGCTATTACAACGCCAACGAGATCACCCACCGCGAGTGGGTCTACAAGTACAACGACGATCCCGAGTTCGTCGCCGCCGTCGGTCGCGTCATCGACCTCGCGCGCAAGCACCTCAAAGATATGCCGGAGAACGTCGCCTGCCCGCCCGGCTGCGCGGAATGCTGCAGCGGCTACGAGCCGTTCGTCAGCAAGGCCGACGTGCAGCGCATCGCCGACCACCTCGGCATGAGCTACGAAGAGACGATGCGCCGGTACGTCGTCAGCCGGCCCTCGGCCGACGGGTTTCACGTGGGCTGGCTGCGCAAGATCTCCGACGACGTCGCCGACCAGTGCATCTTTCTCATGGGCTCGCGCAGCGGCAGGCACTACTGCGGCATCTACGAAGCGCGCCCGCACGACTGTCGCGAGTTCACGCCGATCGGATGCGAGGACGTCGACGCGTCGCTGCCGCGCAAGACCTCGTGGAAGATCGGAGCGGCATTTCAGCCGAAGCGCCGCACCCGCAGCCGAAACGGCAAGCGTCTTTGATCGCTGCGGTCGCCCTCGGCGCGCTGCTCGCCGTCAGACGTCGAGCAGCTTGCAAGCGCTGCATTGGCGCTTCGTCGGCCCGCTGCGCGGCGGACGAACGGTGGCCATCGCCGGCATTGCCGACCAGCCGAACCTCTTTTACATCGCCGCGGTCAACGGCGGGATTTGGAAGAGCGCAAGACGCGGGCAACACCTGGCGGCCGATCTTCGATAGCGAATCGACCGGCTCGATCGGCGCCCTCGCGGTCGCGCCGAGCGACCCGCGCATCATCTATGCGGGAAGCGGCGAGGGTTTGCAGCGCCCGGATCTCGCGCGTCGGGAACGGCATCTATAAGTCGACCGACGGCGGCGCGACGTGGACGCACCTCGGCCTGCGCGACGGTCAGCAGATCGCGCTCGATGGCGGTCGATCCGAAGAATGCCAATCGGCTCTTCGTCGCGGTCCTCGGTCATCCGTACGGCCCAAACACGCAGCGCGGCATCTATCGCTCGCTCGACGGCGGCGCGACCTTCGCGCAAGTGCTCTACAAGAACGAGAACGTCGGCGCGTTCGACGTCGTGCTCGATCCTAACGACGCCGAACGTCGTCTACGCGACGCTCTGGGCCGCGCGACAAGCGCCCTGGGAGATCGGCGCCTCGTTCGAGATGCCCGGAAGCGGCATCTACAAGTCGAGCGACGGCGGAACGACCTGGACGCAGCTAACGGCCGGCATACCTGCGCGCATCGGGCGCGCGGAGATCGCGGTCGCGCCGAGCGATTCGAAAATCGTTTATGCCTATGCCGATAGCCGAAGCTAAAGGTGACGATACCGGCGCGCTCTATCGCAGCGACGACGCCGGCGCGCATTTCGCGAAGGTCAACGATGCCGCCGAGATCGCGCAGCGCGGCGACGACCTCATCTCGCTCGCCGTCGATCCAAGCAATCCGAACGTCGTCTATCTTACGAATACCTCAACCTATCGCTCGACCGATGGCGGCAAGCGGCTCGTCGCGATCAAGGGCGCACCCGGGCGGCGACGACTATCACACGGTCTGGATCAATCCGCGCGAATCCTCGAATCATTGCGTTAGCCAGCGATCAGGGCGCGACGATCTCCGTTGACGGCGGCGCAACCTGGAGCTCTTGGTACAATCAGCCGACCGCGCAGATGTACCACGTCAATGCCGACAATCGCTTTCCGTACTGGGTCTGCGGCGGCCAGCAGGAGAGCGGCTCGGCCTGCGTGAGCAGCCGCGGCAACTGGGGTGCCGTAACCGAACGCGACTGGCATACCGTCGGTGCGGAGGAATACGGCTACGTCGTTCCCGACCCGCTGCATCCCGGGACGACTTTTCGGCGGCAAGATCGAGAAGCATCGAAGAGCGGACCGACCAGACGCAAGAGGTCTCGCCGGTCGATCCGGCCCTCAAAGTATCGCACGGTCCGTACCAGCCGCTGGCCTTCGATCACTTCGACCGCCACCGTCTATACTTCGGCTCGAACGTCGTCTTCGCGACCGAGAACGGCGGTCAGAACTGGCGCGTCATCAGCCCCGATCTTACCCGCGCGCATCCGGGCGTTCCGCCGGTGCTCGGTGAGTTCGAAGCCGACGATCCGCAAAACGGCAACCACCGCGGCGTCGTGTACGCGCTCGCGCCCTCGTACGTGCACGCGGGCACGATTTGGGCCGGCACCGACGACGGGCAGGTGTGGATCACGCGTGACGGCGGCGCCCGACTGGAAGAACATCACGCCGCCTGGGTTGACGCCGTGGAGCAAGGTCTCGCAGATCGACGCCTCGCGCGTCGACGACGATACCGCGTTCGTCGCGGTCAATCGCTTTCGCTTGAACGACCTGCGTCCGTACGTTTACGTCACGCACGACGGCGGCGCGCATTGGGAGTTACGGACTTCGGGCCTGCCCGAGCAGCCGGTCAACGCCGTGCGCCAAGATCCCGAGGTGCCGAATCTGCTCTATGCGGCAACGGAGAACGGGGTCGTACGTCTCGTTCGACGAGGGCGCGCGCCTGGCAGTCGCTGCAGAACGATCTTCCGCACACCTCCGTGCGCGATCTGATCGTCCACGCCGACAACCTGAACGTCGCGACGCACGGCCGCGGCTTCTGGATTCTCGATGACATCGAGCCGCTGCGCGAACTGGCGCGCGGACCGTCGCTCGGCGCGCCGTATATCTTTGCGCCGGAGCGCGCCTATCGCGTTCGGCGCAGCACGAATACCGACACGCCGCTTGCCGCCGGAGATTCCAACCGGCGAGAATCCGCCCGACGGCGCAATCGTCGACTACTGCGCTGCCCAACGGCGCGCATCGCGTCGTACTCTCGTTCTTCGCCGACGGCGGGCGGCTCGTGCGGCGTTACTCGAGCGACGACGCTGCGCCGGCGCCGATTCCCAACCTCGACAAGCCGGCCTATTGGGAGCGGCCGTTCGTGCGGCCGTCGACCGCTGCCGGAATCAACCGCTTCGTCTGGGATCTTCGCGAAGCCGATCCGCGCGCGGTCACGCAGGATCTACCGATCTCGGCGGTGCCGCACGACACGCCGCGCGTTCCGCAAGGGCCGCTCGTTCCTCCCGGCCGCTACTCGTTCGTCTCGAGGTTGACGGCCGTCTGCTGGAGAGCACGCTCGAGGTCGCAATGGATCCGCGCGTTTCGATCTCGCCGCAAGCGCTCGCCGAGCAGTATGCTCTCGCCGACACGCGTTGTCGCGGTAATGAACGCGAGCTTTGCCAAGGCGGCGGCCGCATCGTCGGCGGGCCAACTGCCGATGCCCAGGGCTATGACGCGCTCAACGACGCGGCGAGCGCCTTGCTGGAGATCGTTGACGGCGCCGATGCGCCGCCGACGGCGCAAGCCTCGGCGGCAGTAAGCGGCCTCGAGCAACGTCTTAATGCGGTGGAGCGGCCGCGCTAGCAACCTCTCGTTGCGAGGGGCCATTGGGTGAACGCAGAACGGCTCGGTCATGAAAAGACTAAGCGTATTTCTTGCCTGTCGTGATGCTTGCAGGCTATGCAATCCCCGTCGCCGCCGCCACCTCGAGCCTGACCGTGCACGCTCAACGCACAAAATGGCTCCGGCGAGAACGGCACGCGCGACGCTGACGCAAGTCGGCGGCGACGTGAAGGTCGCGATCTCCATCCCGAACGGGCCGGCCGGACCGCAGCCGGCGCACATTCACAGCGGAACCTGCTCGGCGCTCGGCGGCGTGGCGTATATCCGCTGACCAGCGTCGCGAACGGCAGCTCGACAACGACGATCAAGGGCGTGACCATCGATCAGCTGCTGGCGGCCAAGTACGCGATCAACGTCCACAAGAGCGCGAACGATCTCGGCGTCTACGTCTCCTGCGGCAATATCATGCCGTCGATGTAGCGATGTAATCAGCCGTCCGTAGCGGTCGGCATCGACGTTGCCGCCGCTGATGACGACGCCGACGCGCTTGCCGGCGAGCTCCGGAAAGCGTTTGCAGAGGAGCGCGGCGAGCGCGGCGGCGCCGCTCGGCTCGATGACGAGCTTCATCCGCTCGAACGCAAAGCGCATCGCGTCGCGAAGCTCGTCGTCGCTGACGGTGACGATCGCGCGCACGTGCTCGCGCGCGATCGCAAAGGTCAGCTCGCTCGGCGCGGTCGTCTGCAGTCCGTCGGCGATCGTCTTGGGAACGCGGAATCGTGACGCGCTCGTCCTTCGCGCAGCGACTGCGCGAAATCGTCGCCCGCTTCCGGCTCGACGCCGTAGATCGCGATCGCCGGATCGACGGCCGTGCGCGGCGATCGCGGTGCCCGAGATCAGTCCGCCGCCGCCGACCGGCACGACGATCGCGTCGAGCGGGCCGACATCCTCGA
This sequence comes from uncultured Acidimicrobiaceae bacterium, assembly GCA_963807775.1. GTDB lineage: Bacteria > Actinomycetota > Acidimicrobiia > Acidimicrobiales > RAAP-2 > Bog-473. Next base: position 373,278 of record CAWECY010000005.1, read on the forward strand.
TCAGCTCCAGCGCAGCCGTTCCGGCGCCGGCGATGATGCGCTCGTCGTCGAACGGCGGAACGAGCGTCGCGCCGCGCTCGGCCGCGAGCGCCTCGCGCGATCTCTTCGCGGTGCGAGCGGCTCGCGATCGTACAGGACGATCTCGGCGCCGTAGCCGCGCGTCGCGGCCAGCTTCGCCGCCGGCGCGTCGTTCGGCATGACGATCGTCGCCGGCATGCCGAGCAGCCGCGCGGCCAGCGCGACGCCTTGCGCGTGATTGCCGCTCGAGAACGCGACGACGCCGCGCTCGCGCTGCTCGGGCGCGAGCGACGCCAAGAAGTTGTAGGCGCCGCGAAACTTGAAGGCGCCCATGCGCTGCAAGTTCTCGCACTTGACGAAGACCTGCGCGCCGCTGCTCGCATCGAGCGTGCGCGAGCGTAACGACGGGCGTGCGATGCGCGACGCCCGGCCAGGCGCGCGGCCGCCGCGTCGATGTCGGCCGGCGTTACTGCCGAGTCAGCGTCACTGCGGCGCCATGTGGAAGTCCCAGTTGACGACCTTTCCGTTCTCGTCGAAGCGCATCCGCTCGACGTACGTCGTGCTTTTCGAACTTTACGTCGAAGCAATGCCAACCCGGCTCGCAGTTCGCGGTCGTCTCTTTGATCGGAGATGAGCTTACCCTGCGCGTTGAGCTCGTCGGACCATTGTGCGACCTTGACGCGCGTGATCGTGACGCCTTGGGCGATGTCGTTCTCGACCGGCCTCAGATCGTTGTTCATCACGGCGTGGGTGATGCGGTCGGCTTCGCGCTCGTTATTGATTCTGAAACGAACAGCCGGCCAGAGCGGCCGCCGCGACGCCAGCACGAGCACGCTTCGAACAAGTCTCACGATGCGACAGCCTCCGTCGCCGCGCTCGGCGGAGAACGGGCGTAAACGTAAGCTGCGGATTCCATTCTCGGCGAGCCGAACGCTCCACTCGCTCTCGAAGAGCGCGACCGGCGCGGCCGTTCCAATCCTCGACGAGCCTGGCGTTCGACGGCAGATGCGCGCCGCGAGCGTGCTCGCGCTCGCCGGCGACGTGCCGCGCGAGCGTGAACGGCAGCGTCGAAACGAGCGTCTTGACGTTGTACTCCGATTCGAGGCGGTACTTCGCGACCTCGAACTGCAGCTCGCCGACCGCGCCAAGGATCGGCTCGGTGCGCGGCGTCCCCACGGATAGAACACCTGGACCGCTCCCTCTTCGCGCAGCTGCGCAGATGCCCTTTCCAAACGATTTGTAACTCGACGACGTCGATACTGCGCACGACTGCGAAATGTTCCGGCGCGAAGGCCGGAATCGGCGGAAAGCTCGACCGGGCGCTCCGTCGTAGAGCGTGTCGCCGATCGCGAAGGCGCCGGGATTCGCGAGGCCGACGACGTCGCCGGCGTACGCGGCGTCGACGACTCGCGGTCGTCCGCGAAGAGCCGCATCGCGCGGGACAGGCGCACGTCTTTACCGGTGCGCGCGTTGCGCACCGTCATGTCGCGCTCGAACTCGCCCGAACAGACGCGCACGAAGGCGACGCGATCGCGATGGCGCGGATCCATGTTCGCTTGAATCTTGAAGACGAAGCCGGTGAAACGCATCGTCGGCCGGGTCGACGCCGGCGCGCGCGCGACGGCGGCGGCGCCATCTCGACGAACGTCGTCGAGGAAGAGCTGCACGCCGAAGTTCGTGACGGCGCTTCCGAAGAAGACCGGCGTCGTCGCGCCGCGCAGCATCGCATCGCGATCGAACGCGTTCGCCCGCGCCTTCGAGCAGCTCGATCCCGTCGCGGAACTGCGCGTAGACGTGCTCGTCACGAGCGCGCGCAGCTGCGCGATCGCTCGGCGTCGGTCACCGCGACCGGGGCGCGCGTCGCGCCGTGCTCGGTGCGCTCGAAGAGATGCAGCGTCGTGCGTGGCGCGATCGTAGACGCCGCGGAAGCTCGTCGCCGCTGCCGAGCGGCCAGTTCATCGGGTACGCGCCGATGCCGAGCACGCTCTCGAGCTCGTCGAGCAGCTCGAGCGGATCGCGGCTCGGGCGATCGAGCTTGTTCATGAAGGTGAAGAGCGGGATGCCGCGCTCGCGGCAGATCGCGAAGAGCTTTTTCGTCTGCGGCTCGACGCCTTTGGCCGCGTCGATCAGCATCACCGCGCTGTCGGCGGCGAGCAGCGTGCGATACGTGTCCTCGCCGAAATCTTGGTGGCCGGGCGTGTCGAGCAGGTTGATCGTGTAGCCGCCGTACGGAAACTGCAGCACCGTCGAGGTGATCGAGATGCCGCGCTCGCGCTCGAGCGCCATCCAGTCGCTGGTCGCCTGGCGCTGCCGCTTGCGCGCCGCGACTTGTCCGGCGACGTGAATCGCGCCGCCGTAGAGCAGCAGCTTTTCGGTCAGCGTCGTCTTGCCGGCGTCGGGATGCGAGATGATCGCGAAGGTTCGCCGCTTGCGAACCTCCTCGCGCGATCGTCGTCGTTCTCACTCATGGCGCAGCCGGCTGATAGACGCGCAGCTCGGCGCCCTGCGCCGACTCGCGGAGCATCGCGAAGAGCCGCCGGCCGCGCGATAAAAGTGCACGCGCGGCGGAATGCGCAGACGGTCGGCTCCGCGGCGCACGACGGCTTCGTCATCCGTCGATCGCGATCGTGCAATCGCCGTACTCCAAGCGCTGCCGGCGGCACGATCTGCACCGCGCCGCGCGGCAAATGCGCCGCACGTACTGCGCGCGAGCCGGTCGACTCCGACACCTGCGTCAAACATTCGGGAAGCGCCGAAAGCGCCCACGGCGCATCGCCGCGAAGCGCGCGACCGCCGTCGCCGTCAGACGCTCCGCGGTGCCCGGCTTCGCAGCTACGCGCGCGTAGACCGAGGCGATCTTGATGCGAATCAGATCGCGATTCACCCAGGCCGCCACCAGCAGGCGCGATGCCGAAAACGATCACCGTCGACATTGCAGCAGATATTTTAGCACAGACCGCGCTTACGCCGTCGGAGTTTCAATCGTTATCCGCGCGGCGCCGACCGCGTAGTCGCTCATGCCGTAGTAGACGTCGTAGACGTGCTCGCCGAGGTCGGGGCGCGGATCGAGCCCGGTCGGGAAGACGACGTTGTCGACGATGCCTTTGCGCTCTTCCTTCGATTCGGGCGTAAGAACCGGCTCGGGCGAACGATAGAGAATCTCGGTCCGGGCGCTCCAAATCGTGGATGACGATGCCGGCGCTGTAACGCAGCGACGGCTTGCGGCCGCCGACGGCATCGACGCCGTGAAAGAGCGACAGCCAGAGTCGTTCCGTCGAAGCGATCGCGCACCGGCGGCGTGCCCGCGCCGATCTTGATCGATCCCCACTGCTCGTCGGGCGAGAGCACCAGGCGCTCTCGGCAACGTTGCAGAGATTGCTGCGATCTTTGAGCACGGGATCTAGCGGCACGTACGCGATGCGAATCGACTCGCGATCTTCGAACGGCATCCGCTCGATCATCGGAATCGCCGCGCGCCCGTCGACGCTCGAGAGATGCAGCATCGGGCGATGGTAGAAGGCCAAGCACTTGCGCCCCTTCGGCGAAAGCACCGGCTCGGGAAAGAAGGCGGCGTCTTTGTCGTCGCCGACGACGTTCGCGGAGCCTGCGAAACGAACCAGCCCGAGCCGCTCCCAGTGATAGGCGTCTTTCGAGAGGGCGATCGCGATACGCGGCCCGTCCGGTCCGAAGGCCGTATACGACATAACGTACGATTCGAGGACGGGTATGTACGTAACGCGCGGATCTTCGCAGCCGTAGCCGGGATGCGGCCGCACTTCGTATGGCGCCTGCGGCTCGAGCGCAAAACCGAGCCGCTCGCAAGCAAATCCGTCGGGCTCTTGGCGCAATCGCAACCGTCCCAACGCGCGAGATGTTGCCGGCGGCGACGCAGCGCGGATAGAGCAGCAGCTCCCGCCGCGGCGTGCGCGCGGCCGCCGGATTCAGAACTCCCCCGGCTTCGCTCGGGCTTCCATCGGGTTCGAGGCACGATGCCCACGAGCGCTCGACGCTCGCCTGCAGCCGATCGAGCGACGAACACGGTGCGGTCACGGCAAGTAGGTCGTCGCAATCGGCTCGTCGCTGGGCGTTACGACCTCCACGCGAACGCCGCGCCGATAGACGCTATTGGGAACGATCCAGAGTGTATAGGTCCGATACTGGCGCTGAGGGCTCGCCGGCATCGGCAGGCGCCTGCTCGAAGGCGACAACGCGCACGCGCTGGGGATTGGCGCCGATGGATTCGACGATCTGCTTGTAGCCGGTGCGGTCGTGCGGCCCCATAAGCAAGACAACGCCGAACTCAACTTTAAAGTGGATCGGTGCATGGATGCCGACCTTGCTCAGGTCGGTCGCATCGCGCACGACAGGATCTGGTTGCCTCCGAGAACCGCGGTCGTTCCAGCGGCAAGCGTCTTTACGCGCACTTCGCGACATCCGACCAGCACGATGAGCCCCAAGGCTAGACCTGCCAGGGTCGACCAGCGCATCACGGCACGACCGCTTCGCCCGCACCCACCGGCGGCCTCCCCGCATCTTCAAAATTTTATCTCCCATTTGTCGTTGCCGTCGGGGCGCGACGGAGCTACGCTGAGGGTCGGATGAAACGAGTGCTCCATCTCGCAGTCGCGGCGGACTTCGTCGCCCTGATGACCGTCACGCTCGGCAGCTGGACCCGGATCAACGGCGCGGGGCTAACCTGCCCCGATTGGCCGCTCTGCCGCGGGCAACTCATCCCGACGATGACGGGGGGAACGCTCTGGGAATGGACGCATCGCCTGCTTGCGTTTCTCGTCGCGCCGCTTGACGATCGCGCTGGTTGCGGCCGCATGGCCGCAGCGCCGCCGCTCGCCCTTCATCGGACCAACGCTTGCCGTCATCGCCACACTGTTCTTGGTTCAAGTCGTGCTCGGCGCCGCAACCGTTCGTCTGCAGAATGCGCCCTTCTCGGTGGTGCTGCACTGGGGCGCTGCGATGGCGTTCATCGCCGCGCTCTCCGCGATGGCCGTCTTTGCCGCCGCTTTGCCGGCGTCGGCAACGCCGCTGCAAGCCGTCTCGCCCGGGCCGGCGCGTCTGCTTCTCGCACTCTGTTCGACGGCCACCCTGGCCTTCGTCACCATGTGCATCGGCGCGTACGTGAGCTCGAGCGGCGCGGGACTTGCTTGCCTTTCCATTCCGGAATGTGCGGGGAACGTTATCGTTCGTACGCCCGGCGAGTACGCGCAGATGCTGCATCGCGCCGTCGCGGCCGCAACGCTGATCCTCGCGGCCGCTTCGCTCGCGCTTGCGTGGGCAGGCCCGGCCTCGGAGCGCCTGCGCGCCGCGGTTGCATCCGGCATGGGCTTGATCTGCCTGCAAGTCGTCCTCGGCCTGCTCAACGTCGCGCTGCGCCTGCCGGTGGATCTGCGTGAAGCGCACGCGGTCAACGCCGCACTGGTTTTCTTGACGTTCTTCGTCGCAACGATCTTCGCGATGCTGGATGAAGCGGCGCGGGCGCGCGCAACCCATGCGGGCGAGCGGGACCGGCCAGTGACGGTAATCGCGCGCATCGGCGACTACTACGAGCTTTCGAAGCCGCGCATCATCGTGCTGCTGCTCATCACGACCGCGGCGTCCATGGTAATGGCGGCGCGCGGCGTTCCGCCGCTCGCACTGTTCTTTTGGACGCTGGCGGCGGGCGCGCTCGCGGCGGCCTCGGCCGGCGCGTTCAACTGCATCTGGGATGCCGATATCGATCGCATCATGAAGCGTACTGCCTGGCGCCCGATCCCGCAGGGCCGCATCTCCAAGCGCAACGCGCTGATCTACGCGGTATTGGCAGGCGGCCTATCGTTTTCACTCTTCTACATATTCGTTAACCCGCTGGCCGCCTGGCTGTCGCTGGCCGGGAACTTCTACTACGTCGTGATCTATACGATTTGGCTCAAGCGGATTACGCCGCTGAACATCGTCATCGGCGGCGCCGCCGGCGCCGTGCCGCCGCTGGTTGGCTGGGCCGCCGTTACGCACGCCGTCGGCGCGCCGGCGCTGGGACTCTTCGCTTTGATCTTCCTCTGGACGCCGCCGCACTTTTGGTCGCTTGCGCTGATGACCGAGACCGACTATGCCAAAGCGAACATTCCGATGTTCCCCAACGTCTACGGCCGCGAGCGCACCAAACGCGAGATCGTCTACTACACGGTCATCTTGATTGCCGCGTCACTTTTGCTCTATCCGCTGCACGTCATGGGCGCGCTCTATTTCGGCGCGGCGGCGGTGCTGGGGGGAATCTTTCTGCTCGACGCCTTGCGCACGTGGCGCGGCCACAACGAGACGAGCGCGGCGCGGCAGCTTTTTCGCTACTCGCTGATATACCTTGCGCTGATGTGCGCGGTGATGGTGATCGACCGAATCGTCTCGTGAGCCGCCTGCTCTGGACGCTTACCCTCGGCGTCTTCGCCGGAGCGCTGGACCTGAGCGTGCTCTCGCCCGCACTGCCGGCGCTCGGTCGCGAGTTTAGCGTTCAAACCGGCGACCTGGCCTGGGTCTTTACGCTCTACCTCCTGGTTACCGTTCTGTCGATTGCGCTCGCGAGCGCGTTGGCCGATCGATATGGGCGCCGTTGTGTCTACCTCACCTGCATAGGACTCTTCGCGGCGGGAAGCATCGTTGCGATCGTCGCGCCGAACTACGCCATCTTCCTCGCAGCGCGCGCGATTGCGGCGCTTGGCGCCGGCGGAATCTTTCCGGTCGCGACCGCAACGATCGGCGACGTCGTGCCGGCCGAGCGGCGCGGTGCGGCACTGGGCATCGTCGCGGCAACGTGGGGAGTTGCGGCCATCATCGGCCCGAGCATCGGGGGCGTGATCACCCATTACCTCTCCTGGCGATACATCTTCGTCGCAAATCTTCCGCTCGCGGGCGTCGTCATGTTGCTGGCAGCCAGAGAGTTGCCCTCACGTGCGCCGCGAGCGCGCGAATCGCTCGACGTGGTGGGGCTGGTCTTGCTCTGCAACGGGCTGCTGTTGCTGATGGACGGGCTGATTATCTCCCGGTCGTTGATCGCGCTTGGCGGCGTTGCAATCCTCATCGGCTTTGCGTTCTGGGAACGCCATACGCGCAACCCCATCGTTCCGCTCGAACTGCTGCGCACGCCGCAGTTGGTACGAACCTACACGCTGGAGCTCGTCGTGGGCATGCTGGAGGGCTCGCTCTTCTTCATCCCGGCGGTGCTCGTCGGCGCCGACGGGCTCTCCGCGGCGGCCGCGGGTTTCGCTGCCGCGCTCGGCGCGCTCGTCTTCGTGATCGTCATTCCAGCCTCGGGACGCGCGCTCGACCGGATCGGCAGCCGCGACGTTCTCTTAGCCGGAGCGATATTCAGCGAGGTCGGCCTCGCGCTCTTCGCCCTGTTCTTCAACTGGCTCCCGCTAGCGCTGCTGGCGATCGTCATCGCCGGCGGCGGCTTTGGCGCACTGCTGGGCGCGCCGACGCGCTACATCGTTACCAATGAAGCGCCGAGCTACGCGCGCGCAACGGCGATCGGGCTTCTCAGCCAGGCGCTCATCGTCGGACAGATCCTGGGCAGCGCGCTGGCGGGTGGCCTCATGAGCGCCGCGCCGAGCGACGTCGCCGGCTACCGGCACGCGTACCTCGCGTTCGCCGCGGTCGCGTTCGTCGCGCTCGTTTTGGCCGCTTCGCTCAAGTCGCGCCACGAAGAACGCAATGCGCCGGCCGAGGCGGCGGCGTAGTGAAACGTAGCCTCTTCGATCGACGCTACAACGGTCTCGCTCGGCGCCGCTGGACCGCCGCCGAACGCCGCATCGTGTGGCGCGGCCTCAGCGGGCGCCTCGCACTCGCGATCGAGCCGCTCGTTGGCATGCTTTTCATGGTGCTGCTGACGTGGGGCATCGTCTATCGCGCCGCCCACGTTCCCTCCGATGCAACCCTCATCAAAGTCGCGTGGATCTTTGCGCTCGGCGCCGTCGCCTTCGCCGGGTACTTCGTCGCGGTGCTCGTCGCGCCGTTTGCCGCGTACTTACAGACCTTTGCGCCGATCTACATTCTAGACGGCTACGTTCGCTATCGTGAACCCGACGAACGCTCGCGCGTCGACGCCTCCGGCTACGCGGCCGCGCTCTTCGCGGACCGCACGGTAGCATGCGAATGGGAGTGGCTCGGCAAACGCCGCTTACCCAACGCGACGATTCCGGCACACATCGAGTTTTCCGTGTATGCGGGCATTCACAAAATTGATGGCAAGTCCACGGGGCTGCTCCCGGACGATCAACTCCCGCTGCTTGCGATCGGCATCGCCACGCGCCGTGGCCGCCGCGCCGATCTGTAAATTAGGGAGCGGAGAGTTCGAACAAAGTGCCACACCCGGACTGTCCGCAGTTCGATCCGCCCTTTCCGCCGCTTGTCGCTACGCCGTACAACATGGACTTCGACGCCGCGAGCGACCCGGGATTTGCACCATCGGATTTGCTGAACCGGTAAAGAACCTTCTCAGATCCCGAGATGCCGAGCGTAAAGATGGTGCCGTATCCCGAACTGCCGCTCCGGTCGTAGCCGCCGTTTGTGGTCGTCCCATAAAGCGAACCGCCGTCCCAAACGACGCCAGAGGGATTGGCGCCATCTTTACCTCCGGTAAACAAGTAGAGAATCGATTCCTCGCCGGAGAGATCCATCGAAAACACGATTCCGCACGTTCGCTCGTAACCGAGGAGACATCCGGTGTTGCCACCGTTCACCGTCGTACCGTAGAGCGTGTTGCCAGCCAGAATGAGGCTGTTCGGCGATTCTCCGTCGGGCGGACCCTCAAACCGATACAGCACCGCCTCTTTACCCGCGGTGGTCAGGCTAAAGATGGTGCCGCCCGTGTTGAAGCTACAGCCCGAGCCGCCACTCTGAGTCGCACCGTAGAGCGTCCCCTTGAACGCGAGCAACGCCGCGGGCCAGCAGCCGTCTTTTCCGCCTTTGAAGTGGTAGATGACGTGCTCCTTGCCCTCGGTTGTAACTTCGAAAACCGTGCCGCAACCATATCCATCGCATTGCTTGCCGTAATTGGTGAAGGTTGCTCCGTACAGGTTCGCTCCAATGGAAACCAGCGGCGTATCTGGATGCTCGCCGTCCGTTTTATCGCTCGCAAGGAAGCGATGGAGAACGCGTTCCTTACCATCGGCAGCTACGGCGTAGACCACTCCGCACCCCGTTCCGTACGTGCAAGTAGAGTTGCTGCCGCCGTAATAGGTCGTCCCATAAAAAGTGCTTTTGACTACCGCGAGACCGCCGTTTGGCGCGATCCCGTCGGAGCCGCCTTGAAAGCTATAGATGGCATGCTCCTTACCGGAGAGGGTCGATTCGAAGACGGTTCCGTAGTCGTCCCCACCCGCGCTTGTCGTACCATAGAGCGTGCTTCCAGCGAGTTGCACACCACCCGGACGCGCGCCGTCTGGATTGCCGGTAAACAAATGCAGCGTCTTAAAACCGCGCGACAGCGGGGCGATCGCGGCTTGCGAGGTTCCTGACGGCAGCGCCGAGGGTCCCAAGCGCGGTCGCAGCCCGCGAACGGAGCCGCCGCAAAAGTGCTAAAGAGCACCACGCGAATTATAGCTGTTGCCTTCATGGGGCGAGCCATGGCGTCTTCGTTTCGTTCGCTGGACTATTTCTCATGCGATCACTTTTCAAAATGCTCCTGTCGCTGCCCGAGCAGCCCTACGGCAACCCCACGAGCGGCAGTCTCCTGCTGCCCTGTTTAGCAATGGCACAGATCGAAGAGAGAGACAATCGGTCCGGCCGTTACCCGCCGTGCATTGGAAACCGTGTGATAAACTGTGCGAGTATGGTCCCATGGAGACGGTTGCCTAAGTGTACCTTCCCGAGTCCGGGCGCCCGTGGTTATGGAAGGCGCTCGTGACGACGCCGCTGTTTGTGGTTCCGTTTTCGCTGCTTGCGCGCTTAGTGTTCCGGGTGAGCGATTGGACTTGGCTCGCGGTGGCGCTCGTCTTAACCGTTGCCATTGCGGGTCTCGTTCAGCTGCGCGTCGGTTCGAACCTCTTCGGCCAGACTACCCTACGCGTGCGGGACATTAAACGCCGTGCATCGGCATATGCGATGGCTTCTGCAATGCTTGGAACGATGGCGGTGCTGATATCCGGTTGCACAGGAAGTGCGGGCGGCTCGCTTGGGGCGCCCGGTAGTCTGCCGCCGGGGGCGCTGGCGACGCGCGATCGCCAGATCCATCACGTGGTGATCATCGTTCAAGAGAACCGCTCGGTCGACAACCTATTTCAAGGATTCCCAGGTGCGGAGACACGGTCGTATGGCTTCAACCGCAGCGGAGACAAGATTACGCTGCGTCCGGTTCGCCTTGAGGCCGCATGGGATTTCCATCACGACTCCACGAGTTTCTTCGACGCTTGCGACGGTCAGGGTGAGTATCCCGGGACAGAGTGCAAAATGGACGGCTTCGACAGAGAATACTGGGAGTGCGGAAAGGCCGGATATCCGCGATGCCCTAACGCGAGCCCGCCGTATAGCTATGTGCCGGGCTTCGAGACGCGGCCCTACTTTTTCATCGGAAAAAACTATGTGTTTGCAGATAAGATGTTTCCCTCGAACTTTGACTCGAGCAGCTTTGTCTCTCACCAATACATCATTGCTGCCCAAGCCAGCTCGACGGTGAACTATCCAATTGGCCCTTGGGGCTGCGAAGCCAAATCAACGATCCCGACGGTGACTCGTCAAAGGACGATCGGCCGGAACATCGATCCTTGCCTCAATAACACGACCCTGGGCGACGAGCTCGACGCTGCGGGAGTGTCGTGGCGGTTCTACACATCGCGCGTTAACCAGGGCGGCGGCGCGTGGAGCGCATATCAGGCGATCAAGCATATCTACGAGGGTCGCGATTGGAGTAAGGACATCGTTACACCGCAGACGCGATTCTTCAAGGACGTCTCAAACGGCGCGTTGCCGGCGGTGAGTTGGATAACGCCGACCTGCGTAAACTCCGATCACGCCGGCTGCGGTTCGAACACCGGCCCCGATTGGGTTGCCTCGCTGGTCAACGCGATCGGCGAGTCGCAGTATTGGGATTCGACCGTCATCTTCGTCTTTTGGGATGACTATGGGGGATGGTACGATCACATCCCGCCAGGGAAGGTGGATTACGATGGGCTGGGAATTCGCGTTCCGCTCTTGATCGTTTCGGCCTACGCCAAGCGAGGATACGTCTCGCACGTGCACTACGAACACGGCAGCATCCTGAAGTTCGTCGAAGATCAATGGGGGCTAGCCAGGCTCTCGGCGAGCGATACGCGTGCCAACCCCATTGCGCCGGATTGCTTCGACTTCAGGCAGCCGCCAAGGTCTTTCACGCCGATACCCACCTCGCACGGCAAGGAGTACTTTCTCGGGCAGCCACTCGACTCGCGTCCACCCGATACGGAGTAGAGCGACTAAGGGTTTGCCTTGCTCGGCCTGGAAAACGAAGCCCAGAAAGGGGGATCTAAAAAGTGTCTTGGATTCTTCGCTGCTTAGGGACGATCGGATTGGTGTGCGCCGCTGCCGCATGCAACTCGTCGACCTCGCCGGTTATTCCGCAACCGCCCAACCCCACCACCACGACGATCACGGTTGACTCTGGGGCCGGGCTGCCGCTCGCTAACGAAACCGTGACGCTCTCTACCGGAATCGCCAACCACGCGCCGACCGGCGTGATCGCGAAGCAAATGACCAACGCGCTCGGTCAAGTCACCTTTTTTAATCTGCCGCTTTCCGGTCAGGTGTGCGTCTCGGCGATCAGTGGTTCGATCTTTGCGAGTTACTGCGCAACGCCATTCCCCGCGACCTACACGCTGGAGTTTCCTGCGTCGGGAGGTTAGCCCGAAGTCTAGGGGTTGTTCAGAGGCGCGCGCAGGGTCGTGTTGGCCGGCCAGTGGTGCCCGTAGCCGGACATTAGGCAGACCGATGCGCCGATGGCGAAGATGATGAGCAGCCCGACGACCGCAACGCGCGCGAGTGCCGATGGAATGCCGCGGCTCTCCGGAACGCGTGAAAAATCGAGATATTCGTCGTCGCGAACGATCATCGTTACGCTCCCTTCGCCGGCGGCGTGAAGCCGACGAGATTCAGCCCGGCCAGCAGCGCTAAGATAGCGCCAATGCCCAGAAGCAACAGCATCACCTTGAAGACTTGATTCTCGACGCCGGTCGACTTCCAATCCTTATAGAGCGCGTAGAAAGCGACCACGGCAACGACGATGCCGGCGATTACGGCCCCGAGTCGTTCGACGATCTGCGCATTCATGGCGTCGCTCCTAAATCAAGTAGAAGATCGAGAACAGCACAACCCAAATCACGTCGACAAAGTGCCAATAGAGCGTGCCGGCGGTGATTCCGAAGTACTTGCCGCGAGTGTAGACCCCGGCGGACGACTGTAGCACGAGGACCGTCAGGTAGCAGACGCCGAGGAAGACGTGCATCCCGTGCATTCCGGTGAGCGTGAAGAACGAGGCGCCGAAGATGCCGCTGCCCCACCAGGTCACGTGTTCGCCGTAGATCAGGTGGGTGTACTCGTACGCTTGACCGCCGAGAAAGCCGGCCCCCAAGACGATCGTGGCCAGCAGGAACCACATGTAGTTCATCCACTTGCCGTGCTTGAAGTTCTCGAGCGCGTAATGCATGGTCGCGCCGGAGCCGAAAAGCACGACGGAGTTCCAGGCGGCAAAGGCCACGTCGAGCCGGTGAATCCCCGGGGGCGGCCAGCCCTGGCCGCTATTGCGGAGGTAGAGATAGGCGAAGATGAACGATGAGAAGAGCACGCAGTCGCTGACTAGGAAGAGCAAAAAGCCCTGCAGACGCAGCTCCCGCGTCTCGACGTAGAGCTGATCGACGTGCCCGTGCGCGTCCGCGCCGATCGCCGCGACCGACATCAATGGGCTCCGGCCGCAACCGGCGGCGGCGAATCGGTCAACTCCTCATCGAGGCCTTTGTACGGCAGCGGCTGACCGAAATCGTACGGCAGACCGTAGACCGTCGGAATGTGCTTGAAGTTGTAGTAGTGCGGCGGGGAAGGAACCTGCCACTCGAGCGTGCGCGCCCCCCACGGATTGGGGCCCGAACGCTTGCCGTAGCGAATGCTCCAGATCACGTTGACGAAGAAGATCAGAATCGCCAGCGTCATGAGATACGACGCGAACGACTCGAAGCGGTTCCAGAAGGCGAACTGCGGATCGTACGTGGCAACCTCGCGCGGCATGCCCATCACGCCCAGCCAATGCATCGGAAGAAACGTGGCGTTGAACCCGATGAAGAAGAGCCAGAAGTGGATCTTCCCGAGCGTTTCGTTGAGCAGCCGCCCCGACATCTTCGGGAACCAGTAGTACATGCCGGCGAAGATGCCCATCAAGCTACCGCCGACGAGCACGTAGTGCAGGTGCGCCACGATAAAGTACGTCCCGTGCACGTGCAGATCGAACGGAATCGCCGCTAGGAAGATTCCCGTAATCCCGCCGATCGTGAAGAGCCCGACGAAGCCGATTGCGAAGAGCATCGCCGTCGTGTAGTGGATCTTTCCGCCGAAGAGCGTCGCGACCCACGAGAAGATCTTGATGCCGGTCGGTATGCCGATAACGTACGTAATGATCATGAAGGGCAGCTGCAAGAACGGCGCCAGGCCCGAGGTGAACATGTGGTGCGCCCACACCATGAAGCCGGCCAGCGCGATCGCCATCGACGAGAACGCGATGAGCTTGTAGCCGAAGATCGGCTTACGCGCGAAGGTTGGCAGCACTTCGGAGATGATGCCGAAGGCGGGGAGAATCATGATGTAAACGGCGGGGTGCGAGTAGAACCAGAACATGTGCTGCCACATGACCGGGCTTCCGCCCTTGGTCGGATCGAAGAACGGCACGCCAAACTGACGCTCGATGAAGAGCGCGGCTAGCGCCGCAGCCAGCGCCGTCGTGGCGATCATCAGCAATGGAGCCGTTGCGAACTGCCCCCACACGAAGAGCGGCATGCGGGTAAAGGTCATGCCCGGCGCGCGCATCTTCAAGATCGTGACGACGAAGTTTATGCCCGTCATGGTCGAGCTGACGCCGACCAGGAAGATCGCGGCGCACCACATCGAGGTTCCGGCGGCGCCTTGCAGCGAGACCGGCGGATACTCCATCCAGCCTGCCGTCGGCGCGCCCATCAAGAACGACGAGAACAGCATCAATCCGCTGACCGGGAAGATCCAGAAGCTCAGCATGTTCAGCCAGGGAAATGCGACGTCGCGTGCGCCGATCTGCACCGGGAAGACGAGGTTGCCGAAACCGCCCGTCAAGAGCGGAATGACGACCAGCCAGACCATCGCGCTGCCGTGGACGCTATAGATCTCGTTGTAGGTCCCGGCGCGACGAAACCGCCGCTGGGGTTGAGCAGCTGCGTGCGGATCGCTTCGGCGAGCAAGCCGGAAAGCATAAAGAAGACGAAGCCGGTGATGATGTACTGGATGCCGATGATCTTGTGATCGAGCGAAAAGACGTATCGCCGAACGAAGCCTTGAGGTTCGGGATGAATGTGATCGGCGATGCCGCCGGAGGGAAGCGCTGCTACTGCCATACCGTTTTCGATCTCTCACTTCAGTGAATTCAGGAAAGCGACGAGATTTGCGATGTCTTGCGCTGAGAGACCGTTGGCGCTGGCATTGGGCATCGCACCCATGCTGCCCGTATACCCGTTCTCCAGGATTCCGGCAACGTCCGCGGGGGTCGCCGGCTGGTTGTTCACCAGATTCGGATGCGACGGATCGTGCAGGACGCCCAACAGCCCTGGGCCGACCAGCGTTTGATTGAACGGAGCGAGCTTATGACAGGCGGTGCACTTCTGCCCGAAGAGCGCCTTGCCGGCCGCGACGTTACCGCCTTGGAGCGAGATCGCCTGGCCGCCCGACGCGCGGCAGGGCGTTACTCACGTGCGCGTTCTGCTGCTGCCAGCCCTTGAACCACTTGTCGAACGAGGGCTTGTCCTCGATCACTAAGACCTGCTTGTCCATCTCGCTATGCTCGATGCCGCAGAACTGCGTGCAGATGATCGGATAGCGGCCCGGCAATCGCGGCGTGAACTTGAATCGTCGTGACGAAGCCGGGAACCGTGTCGTTCTTCAACCGCATCGCCGGAACCCAAAAGCCGTGGATGACGTCGGCCGAGGTTAGATTGAGGGTCACCGGAACGTTCAACGGTAGGTGCATCTCGTCGGTCACCTCGCCGTTGATCTGCGGATAACGGAACGAGAAGTAGAACTGATGGCCGATCGCTTCGACCACCAAGCCGTTCTCCGGCTCCAGCATGATCTCGTACCAAATTCGGACGCTGACGACCGAGAGCAAGATGACGAAAAGCGCGGGGATGATCGTCCACCAGAACTCGAGCTTGAGATTGTCGTGAATCTGCAGGCCGATCGCATCGGGCGGGTCGCTCGCTTTTGCCCGAAAGGCGATCGCGAAATAGATCAGATAGCCGGCGACAAAGATCTAGAGCGCGCTGCCGGTGGCCACCATGAAGCGGAAGAGGGTATCGACCTGCCGCGCCGTGACGATCGCGGCCGGCAAGTAGCTCTCGAGCGGAAAGGTCGTACCAAAAGACGATCGCCGCGACTGCCAGCACCGCCAGCACCGCGGTGCCGTCCAAAAGCCGCGACCGAGGCGCGCGGGCTGCCGCTCTGTTCTCAACCAAAGAATGCTCTCCCTCCAAGCCATTATAGACGCTTCGCAGCGGCTCGCACCGACTAAACGGGCTGTTAAGAGCCTCTGTCGGCCGCCCCTGCAAACTCGCGCACCAGCCAGTCCACGTTGGTGATCGCGGTTCCGACCACGACGGCGTCGGCTCCCGCATCGAGCGCGGCGCGCACCTCGGCCGGCGGCGAACTCCGCCCTCGCAAACGCGGAAGCTTCCGAGCCGCCGCGAGCTCGCGCGACCAGATCGAGCGCCGGAAGCCGATGCCCTCGGTCTCCTCGGTGTAGCCGCAGAGCGTCGTCGCGAGAATATCGGCGCCGGCAGCGCCCGCGGCGCTCCGCATCCTCGGCGGTCGCGCAGTCGGCCATCGCCAGGCGCCCGCAGCGTGGATCGTTTCGACGGCGTCGGTAGCGGCTGCCGTCGGGGCGGCGCGCGCTCGTCGCGTCGAACGCCACGATCTCGGCGCCGCAAGCGATGACCGCGCCACTTCGTCGAGCGTCGGCGTAATGTAGGGCTCGAACCCGCGATACTCGCGTTTGATCAGCCCGACGATCGGCAACGCGACCCGCGCTCGCACCGCCTGCAGGTGCTCGCCGCCCGCGACCCGGACCGCTGCGGCGCCGCCCTCTTGCGCGGCGCGCGCCATCGCCGCGATGACGCTGCGGATCGTCGAGCGCCGAGCCCTGCCATGCCTGTACCGAAACGATAAGTCCGCCGCGCAACGCTTCGAGCAGGCTCACATCCCGAGCTCTGTTACGCGAACGGCCCAAGCTCGCGATAAGCGAGCAAAAGCGCGCCCGCGGCGGGTTCGTATCGCGCGGCGACGACTCCGCATGCGGTGCCTGCGCACGAACCCGCTGCGAACGCGCCCGCGAAAGCCCGCGTCGGCAAGACCCTCCGGAAGCGCGACGCGTCGCAGGCTCCCCGCAGCGACCGCCTGCCGACGAGCTCCGCGAGCCGATCGGCGCCGCGCTGCGCGATCGCTCGAAGCGCGTCGAAACCCATCGCGACCGGTGCAAACGCGGCGAGCCGGTCGCGCGTGATCTCGCCGCCATAAAAGGCGCGCGCAACGTCGCGCAGGGAACGGCATCGCGAAGAACTCGCACGCGGCGCCGTCTCCTCGACGAGCGCCGCATCTCCGTCGTCGCGTGCGCGCATCAGGAGCGCGAGCGCATCGCGCGCGATCCGAACGCGCTGCCCTCGTCGCCGAAGAGATAGCCCCAGCCGCCGAGCGTCGCACGTCCCGCGCGCGTCGCGCGCGCGTAGACGACCGACCCGGTGCCGGCGATGACGACGACGCCCGCGCGCCGCCGAGTGCGCCGGCGTGCGCGACCGGTGCATCGTGCATCAAAACGAAGCGCGCCGCCGCAGCTGCGGCTTCCGCCGTAGACGCGCCCCTCGTAACCGCTGACTCCCGCGACGATCGCGTCAAACCCGTCTCGCCGGGAAGCGCGGCGCTGCGAAGCGCATCGTCAAGCGCGCCCTGCAGCGCATCGCGCAAGGCGCGTCGAGTCCCGCACGCGCCGACCTCGTCGGCCGGTCCGGCCGTACCGCGCGCCAGAATGCGTCCGCGCTCGTCGCCAACGACGGCGGCGGTCGAGCTCTGCCCGCCGTCGATTCCCGCGACAACGGGTCACATCGAACCGCTGCGCAGCAGGGCGGCGAAATTCGTCGGCGGCGGCTTCGCGCGCGCGCCGATCGCGTCAATACGTGGCAATCTCGCCGATGCCTCGCGATGATGGTAGAGCTCGTGACCGACGGCCAGCGCGATAAACTCGTCGAGCTCGTCGATTCGAAAGTCTGCCGCCGCACGCGAACGTTGAGACGAATCTCCGGAATCGCCGGATCGTACTCGGAGCGCAGCTCGCGCGTCCCCCAATCGCCTAAGTCGGCAAAGCGCACGCCGACGCCATACGCCGCGCCAACTCGAGCGCGCGCGTCACGCATCGCTCCGGCGCAGATCGACGCCGTCGGCGATGAGCTCGCGCCCGCAGCTCGCGGTATCGACATCGCCGACGCGCTCGCCGCGCGCGCAGGCGAGCGCCGCCGCGGTTCCGGCGGCCTGTCCGAGCGTCATCACCGTCGGCGTGAGCCGCGTCGAGGCCAGCGCTTCGTGCGTCGTCGAGATGCAGCGTCCCGCGACCAGCAGCTGCTCGCGATTGACCGGCACCAGACAGCGATAAGGAATCTCGTAGCTCTCGCCGGGCGCCAGGCGCTGCGTCGTCGTTCCGCTGCCGCAGGGATTGTGAATGTCGATCGGATAGGCGCTGCGCGCAACGGCATCGTCGAACCTGCGTGCTTGCAAGACGTCGTCGCGCGTCAGCGTGTAGCGGCCGACGATGCGGCGCGACTCGCGGATGCCGACCTGCGTCCCGGTCGCCGCGATGCGCGCGTTTGCGAAACCCGGAACGACTTCCGAAAGAACTCGAGCAGCTGCATCGCCTGCAGGCGCGCTTCGACCTCGGCACGCGTCAAGTCGTCGGGATCGAGCGGATCGATGTCGACGACGCGCGTCATGTTGACCGTCACCTCGTCGGGATACGGCGAGATGAAAAACGAGACCAGCTCGCGCGGAACGTCGACGAGTCCGTCGGCGCGCGCGCGCTCCCACAGCTCGTAGAGCCCAGCGACCGCCGTCAGCGCGGCCGGCATGCGCGCGTCGGCCGGTAGCGTACTGCGCATCTCCTCCGGATGCGCGCGCAGATACGCCGCAAGGGCGTGCGAGATCGACGTGGCTCAGCCGGAACATCAATGTGGCGGGCTGCACGCGCCCTCGCTCGTCGCCCTGCTGCGTCGGAACGCCGGCGGAGGCCGCGACGAGCGCATCGGCGGTCGCGTCGATCGACGACCGTTGCGCGATAGCGGCGCGTGCCGCCGGCCGTCGCAACGGTGCGCCGCGCACGGTCGTGCCGTCGATCTCGGCCGCGAGAAAGTATGCGTGCAAGAGCAGCGTGACGCCCGCTTCGCGCATCATCTCGAAGAGCAGCGCCTTGTGCACCTCCGGGATCGAACGGGGTGATCGTCGCGACGTAGTCGGACGAATCGCGAAGATGGCCCGGCGAGGCGCCTTTGCGCACGAGCCGCTCGACCATCTCCTGCGCGATGCCGCCCACGATGCGATCCTCGCCGGAGTGAAAGGTCATCCACGGTCCAACCATCGCAGCCGTCGCGGTACCGCCGAGAAAACCATAGCGCTCCAGCAATAGCGTTCGCGCGCCGTGTCGCGCCGCCGCGATCGCCGCGGCACAGCCGGCATTGCCGCCGCCGACGACGAGCACGTCGAAGCCGAGGATCGGAGCCGCTCGAAGAGCGTCTGCGCGCATGCTTCGCAGAGCAGGCCATTTTGTCGTGCCCGGCAATAGAGCGGGATGCAGACTCAGATCGGTTCCCAGGACCGGAACTGGGCCATGGCTGCGCATCTGAGCGCGCTCGTCGCCGTCGCCGGAGTACCGTTCGGTCACGTACTCGGGCCGCTCATCGTCTATCTCGTCAAAGCGCATGAGTCTGAGTTTGTGGCCGAGCACGCGCGCGCGTCGCTCAACTACCAGATCACCGTTTCCCTCGTGGGTATGGTCGGCGTCCTGACATTCGTCGGGATCATGCTCGCTCTGTTCGCGACTAATCCGCCCCCCGCTCACCACATGCACGACTACGCGATGGGAGCCGCCTTCGTGGCCTGTTGGTTCGTCGTGATAATCGGCGTGCTGCTCGTCGTGCTGCTTTCGCTCATCTTCATCGTCGCTGGGACGGTGGCCGCAAACGAAGGCCGGCCCTATACTTATCCTTTAGCGATCCGTTTCTTACGCTAGGAGTTACGACCGAATGTTGATGCAACGAGTCAAGCCGCTCGCTCGAATTCTGGCGGAGGGAAGCGACGAGCAACACGGGCTCAAACGCTCGCTCGGCCCCTGGGCGCTGACCGCCATGGGCATCGGCGCCATCATCGGCACCGGAATCTTCGTGCTGACCGGCGTCGCTTCGGCAACGCGTGCGGGCCCGTCGCTGACGCTCTCTTTCGTGGTTGCCGGTTTTGTAAGCGCCTTGGCGGCGCTGTGCTATGCAGAGGTCTCCAGCAAGATCCCGATCTCAGGTAGCGCCTACACCTACACGTATGCGACGCTCGGCGAGTTCTTGGCTTGGATCGTCGGCTGGGCCCTCGTGCTCGAATATGCGCTCGGCGCATCGACCGTCAGCGTCGGGTGGTCCGGTTATTTTACCTTCATCATGCAGACGCTCTTCCACTGGAATATTCCGCAAATCTGGCAGCATAGCCATTGGGATGCCACTCCCGGCATCGCAAATCTTCCGGCCGCGGGAATCATCTTCCTGATAACGGCGTTGCTGGTGCGTGGAACGAAGGAGTCCGGTACGGTCAACGCGGTCATCGTCGCGATCAAAGTTGCAGTCGTGCTCTTCTTTATCGTGATCGGGCTCGGCCATATCAACCCGGCGAACTACCATCTGGCGGCCGGTCCGAAAACCGGTCTTGGCGGATTCTTCCCGTTCGGCGTCGCCGGCATGCTCGGCGGTGCTTCGTTCATCTTCTTCGCCTACATTGGATTCGACGCGGTTTCGACGACGGCCGAAGAGGCTCGCAATCCCTCTCGCGACCTCCCAATCGGTATCATCGCGAGCCTGGCAGTCTGCACGGTTCTCTACATCATCGTCGTGGCAATCCTCAACGGCATGGTCCCGTTCTACACGCTCGGCACTAATCGGCCCGTCGCCGACGCGGTGGCCAATGTTGGGCTAGCCTGGGCAGGCGTCATCATCTCGTTCGGCGCTATCGCCGGCTTGACGACCGTGCTGCTCGTCATGATGTACGGTCAAACGCGAATCTTTTACGCAATGTCCCGCGACGGTCTCATTCCACCGCTCTTCGTCAAGCTGCACCCGGCATGGCGCACACCTTGGCTTTCACAGATTCTTTTTGGGGTTCTCATCGCTGCGGCCGGCGCGTTCTTCCCGATTAGCCTGTTGGGATCGGTGACGAACATGGGAACGCTATCCGCCTTTATCTTGGTCTCGATCGCCGTGCCGGTGCTGCGCAGGCGTCACCCCGAGATGAAGGGGGCGTTTACGGTCCCCTTCGGGCCTTACGTCATTCCCGTGCTCTCGGCGATCACGGCGCTGCTCTTGATAGGCTTCCTGGCGTTTGGAAATCCGCTCGTCTGGGGCTGGTTTCCAATAGTGTGGCTGGTCTTCCTGATCTGGCTGACAATCGGTCTCATCTTCTACTACTCGTACGGGCGCCACAAGAGCACGGTTGCGCTGGAGGGCATCGAAGGTTTAGCGATCGCGCAGCCGCCGGTAAACTAGAGGTTTCCTAGGCTGTCCGCGGAGCCGCCAGCAGCACGACGGGCTGGTCGGGCGCGCAGCCCGTCCAGTTCTTCGGCGGCCAACGCGGCGGCTTGGTCGGCGCTCGTGAGCCCTTCATACGAGGCGATGCGCGCGCCGCGCAGCAGGTAGAGCGCGGGCAGCGCGCGGCCCACGTCGCCAAACTGGGTAGTCTCTTCCACGACTTGGCGCAGTTTCGCGTCGAGCGCGCCGACCGTCGTTGCGGCGATGCGATACTCGCCGACGGCTAATCGCACGATACCCTGTTCGTCGACCACGCGCAAGCTGCGCGTTTCACGCCGCCGACCGAACGCGCCGGGCAGAACCGTTCGCCGCTCGTAGCCGCTCAGCGCGTTCGTTAGCGCGACGGGCTCCAGAGCGCCGGCGTCGCACCCGAACGACTGCGCCGCGATTGCGCGACGCTCGTCTTCGCCGCACGCCTCGCCGGCCGCCGACTCGGCCAGTGCGGTCGCGCCCGAAGCGGTGGCCCAAACTTTGTTGCGTTGCGAATCGATCTCGACCTCGACGACGACGCGCTCGGGTGCGGCGCCCGCGGCGATGACGCGATCGGCCGCCTCGCGCCGAATGCTCGCGATCTCTTGCGGCGAAGGCGACGCAATCGTGCGTTCGACGACGTCGCGTACCAGCGCCAGCGCCACGCCGATCGGCGCAATCACCTCGGCATCGTGCGCGATGCGCTGTGGCAGCTTCATGCTCGCCGCGAGCTGCGGCACGAGCGCCCCGCACCCGCCGCCGCCGCCCACGATCGTCACGTGCCGGCGATCGAGCGCGTAGTCGGCGATCAGCGCATCGATCGCCGGGCGGAGCTTCGCCACGGCCAGCTCGAGCACGCGCGCCGCAAGCGCGCGCGCGTCACCGCCGAGATGCTCGCGCAAGCAGTTCGAATGCGCGGCGCGCCGCTTCGGCATTGCCCCGCGCGAACGCATCTTCGGGAACGTCACCCAGAAGGTTGGCCGCGCAGGTAACCGTCAGCGCGATTCGCGTGCCGTCGGGCGTGACGAGCACGACGTGATCGGCGCGATCTTGCGGCGTCGGCGCGATCAGCTCGACCCGCGCACCCTCGAGCAGCTCGGGCGCGACGAACGACGCATAGGCGCAGCCGGCAATGTGCGCGCTGCGCGGCCCGACGTCCACGATCGCGCCCTCGGCGACACGCAGCATGCTGCCGCCGCCGATTCCGAGCGTGCGCACGTCGAGCGTGCGCAGCGTCGTACGATGGCCGCCGATGCGCGCGGGCCGCATCTGCGGGCGCCCGGCCCGAATCGCCGAGCAGTCGGAGCTGGTGCCGCCGACTTCGACGAAGATTCCGTCGATCAAACGCTCGTGCAGCAACGCGCCCGCTATCCCGGCGGCCGGTCCCGAGAGCAGCGTGAGTATCGGACGGCGCCCGATCTCGCGCACGTCCATCACGCCGCCGTCGCTGCGCATCACCATCAACGGCGCCGGAATAGAGGCGCGCTGCACGGCCTCCGTGGTGACGCGCGCGGTGCGCACCATCTTCGGCAGAATCGCGGCGTTGATCGCCGCGGTACGCGTGCGCGAGCGCAGTCCGTACGCGGAGCTTACGTCGTGCCCGCTGGTCGCCTCGATGCCTCGTTCGCGCGCATACTCGACCGCGGCCGACTCGCGCTCGCGGGCGATCTACGCCGAAGCTTTCGCTGGCGGCTAGCGCCTGCGCGCCGGAGGCGATGAGCCGCTCGATGGCGGCACGTAACGCGCCGCTCGTCGCCGGCGCGAACGAAAGCAAACTCTGGCGCAAAGAGCCTCCCGGAGTCGAGCGCAAATGCGCGAAAGCGCATCTGTCCGCGCGAGAGCCACCCCAAACCGTCGAGCAGTCCCACCACGCCAACCTGCGCAAGATCGCCCTCGAGCAGCGCGTTGGTCGCCTGTGTCGTCGAATGCGCGATAAACGCGATGCGCGCCTGCATCGATCCGCGGATCGGCCAACAGCTGCGCGATTCCGGCAACGATGCCCTCCGCGATGCCGCCCGACGCGTCGTGAGTTGTGGGAACCTTGATGCGGGCGACCAGTTCGCGCGTTGCGGCATCGATCGCGACGACGTCGGTAAACGTGCCCCCGACGTCGATGCCCACGCGAAGCTGAGGAGTCAAGTTCGCTCATGCACCAGTCTGCCGTCAGCGTATAGACGATCGTACGCAGCGCGATCTGGCCATCGCGCGCATAGCGCTCGAACAGTTCGTTGAGATCGGAGCGTAACGCCGCCGCCTCGGGGCCGGTGGAGGGAAGATAGGATGCCGAAGAGGCGCGACCGAGCAGCGCTGCGCGATCCAAGAAGTGTTCGGAGTGCGCGGTGGAACGCGTCACCGTCGCATCGGGGTAGGCGGCAAAGACCTCCAGCGCGCGCCGGCGCAAAGCCTCGGTATCGTCGGTAGCGTACACGCGTACGACGTCGCCGTACGCCTTGGTGAACTCATCCTTCTCATCGCGTTCGTACTGCAGGAGCGCGGCGCGGCGGCGCGCGACGCGGCGAAACTCTCGCATGACCTCGGGCGTGGCAAACCAGTGAAAGGCTTGACAGGCGACGGCCAGGTCGACGCTCGCATCGGGTAAGCCCGTCTGCAGCGCCGTGCCTTCG
Source organism: uncultured Acidimicrobiaceae bacterium (assembly GCA_963807775.1). Taxonomy (GTDB): domain Bacteria; phylum Actinomycetota; class Acidimicrobiia; order Acidimicrobiales; family RAAP-2; genus Bog-473. Next base: position 396,949 of record CAWECY010000005.1, read on the forward strand.
CTCCAGCGCACGTTGGCATGCGGCTCGGCCTGCGACCGCATTTTCGCATTCGGCTCGATCGCAATCACACGAGCTCCGCGCTCGGCAAAGAGCCGCGACGATATTCCGGTGCCGGCGCCGATATCGGCAACGACGAGCGTCGACGGATCGCCGAGGCCGCCAATCGCGGCATCGATCGAATCGGCCGGATACGAGGGACGAAACGTCGCGTAGCTTTCTGCTCGCTGCCCAAAGCGCTCCAGCGGGTTCATTGGGTCGCGCTCGTCAGGCACCATTGCGAACTCGAACCGAGACGAATGGCGCGCCGAGCATGATAACGACCGGCCGGGCGCCCTGCAAAACCTCGAACGAGTGCGGTTTGCCATCGTAGGCAAACTGCTCGGCGGGATAGGTGCCGTAATACCACCACTCCTGGCCGTCAATTTTCTCGACGATCTCGCCGGAGCGCAGACCCGCCGCATACGCGGGACCGCCGGCGCGGACGTAGAGGCGCATGTTGCCGTCGACCGTGGTGAAGAGCGAGTAGAAGTACGTGGGTTTGTCTGCGGGCACGACGGCGGCACCGCGGGTAAAGAGGTTAGCGCTGCGCGCCGGCTCCGCGAGGGCCCAGGCTTGCAATCGCGCCGCCCCTTGTCGCGCCAAGGCTCGGATCGCATCGCTGCTTTCGCGTGAGACTATCTCGTGGTCGTGCCATTCGTTCACGCCCCAGCCCCCGCAATCTTGCAGTCGCAAGCCGACGTCGATATCGTTGCCCTCGATCAGCGCGAACGAAGAGGTCTCGGCGCGCAGGTACGCCGCGTAGCGTTTATCCGCGCAATCGCGCAGGTTCGGATCGTCGTGCAGCCGCATCGTCGTCCAAGCTCCGCCACCCAGCGCAGCTGCAACTACATCGGCGGCGACTCGCCCCGCCGGCGTTCCATCGTCATCAACGGCGATCCGGTCGCGCGCCGCCGCCGGCGCGTAAAAGCCGCTCAACGCTTCGTCGGCGCGCGCCACGCGAACGAGCGAGGCAAAGGCGCCTTGACCGAAAAGGGCGGAGCCGGCGGTTACGACCGCGAGCGTCGCAACGATTGCGACGGCCATCTGATAGGGTAGCGTGCGCCGGGTGATCGTATCGATCGGGACGCCGGTGAAGTTCGCCACCCAGACGTTGGCGGTGTTCGTCGGATCGCAGACGTTCTGCACTTGCACGACCGCCATGATTGCGGCGACGAGTACCACGGGCGGCAAGACGTGCGCCGTCAGCAGCACCGTGAAGATGGCGATGCCAACCCCAAAGGGGTTGAGCGGGCCGCGATAGAGCGCAAGCGGACTGGCGACACCGAAGAGCGCAACATAGGCGATCGGATTGCGCAGCCAACCGCCCGCGACGAGCGGCCGCAATGCGGCGGCGAACTGCGGCTGCCGCGTCGCGACCAAGAGCATTCCGATCCCCATGAAGAGGAGCACCGCGGGTGCCACGTCTTCGAGTCCGCGAATGGCGGCTGCAACCAGACGCTGCACGGCCGCCAACGGGCGCGTGACGAGCACGCCGAAAAGCGCCGCGATCAAGAAGGCCGGCGCGGCCGGCAAGTGCAGCGCGTAGTAGAGCAGCAGCGGAAGGATGGGCGTGAAGAGCGCGATGGCGGGAACGCGCGCAATGCTCTCCGAGTCGACGGCTTTTACGGCCCACGCCGCATAACCCCGTTCCCGGCGAAACGCAACGACCGCGTAGAGCAGCAATGCGGCGGCGTCGACGACGGCGAGCACGATCGCAAAGCGGATCAGCTGCTCCTGCGCTACGCCGAAGTAGGTCGTGTAAAAGGTCCAATTGGCGATGTTGAAGATATAACCGAGCGCAAAGCTCATCAAGAAGAGCGTCGCCGCGATCGTTCGCGGCACTCCGGCCGTCATCATGATCGGCAAGACGATGGAGCCGACCATAATGATCGCTCCCAGCCCCGAAACCGAGGTAAAGAGCAGCGCAACGATGGCGGCAAAGCCGAGTGCTAGCGGCATCGGCCGCTCGCCGCCGAACTCGGCGGCCAGGTTGACGATTCGGCGCGCGATGCCCGTTTCGATGGTTACGCGACCGAGCAGCGCTCCGAAAATGACTGCAACGTAGACTGGCGCCAACTGAACCGCGCCGTCGGTAACGATGCCCCCTAGCGCGGCAAACGGCACGCCCGCGGCCAGCGACATCAACAACGCCATGCAGGGAATCGCGACGAGCGCTGGCACCCAACGCCGATACATCAGCACGGCGAAGAACGCAAAGACGAGTAGAATGACCGCGGCGGTCATTTAAATCTTCTTGTCATCCTGAGAAATCTTCTTGTCATCCTGAGCTTGTCGAAGGATGACCTCCAACGGAGGCAACGTCTTCGTTGTCACGTACGATTGCGTTGCGCGATAGAACGCATCGGCGCGTTCGATCGCCTGTTGCGCCGCGAGATGGTAGCGCTCGAGATTGCTTGCGAGATGTCCCTCTCGGCTTTCATAGCGCCATGCTTGCGCGTAGAGCGGCGCGAGCTCTTCGTACGAGTCGCGCAGCTCCCACATCCAGTAGCGGCACCAATACAGATCGCGCAGCGTCGTATCGCGATCCGTTGCCGCGTGCGCGAGCGCATCGGCGTACATGCTGCGCACCTCGGCGGCGATTTGAAACTTGCGGGCGAGCGCATCGTAACGCCGGGCGGCCAGGAACATCACGAAGGCGGCGTTGGCGTGCAGCGGAGGACGCACGAAGTAGCGATTCTGCTCGACCGACTCTGCGTTGTGTCGGATCGATCGCAGCGTATCGGCCGAGTAGGCCGGTGCGCCGCTCGCGAACGGATCGCTCCAAAATAGCGCGTCGGTCTGGCCGAATGACGTCTGCGGCGGCTCCAAGAGACGCAGCACGCTGCCCAGCGCGTTTACGTCCGTGCTATAGCGTGCATCGTCCGATCCGAAAAACGCACCAGGAAAATCCGAGGCAAATCGGTCGAGCGCGACATCCCCCGGCTCCCACGCTGCGGCCGCCGCATAGATTACCGGGTACCAGGTCGCTTCGTAGAGAGTCTCACCATCGTCGTGCCAGACCGTTTGAAAGGCGCCCAGGACCTTTGCGGCCTTTCCCTGGTTGATGAAAGTCCGCTCGTTGGAGAGCGCGGTATGGATCGCGGGAAAGATCTCATTCCAGTTGCTGGCACCCGGCGCGACCATCTGCTGCAAATCCGCCGCGCGCGATCGTTTGAATGTACGGCTCGAAGGTCGGTTCGTCACCGTAGTGCCAGTTGACGACGACCGCGGTGCTGGGAATGAGCTTCATGATGCCCGGATCGTTCTCGATACCGTCGTCCCAAAGCATCAGCCGCGCTCCCGAGGGTGCGATCAAACGATTCATCGCGACGATGTGATCGGCGTAAGCTTGCGAGCGCCCGCGCTGCGCGACGTAGCTCTGCGTCCGGCCGAGACCGAGCGTCGCGGTCTCGTCGGAGCCGATGTGAAAGAACGGCGTGCGCCCAACCGCGGCCAACTCCTGCGCGACGATTCGCTGCAGGTACTCCATTGAGAGCGGGACGTTGGGCGAGAGGAGAAACCCGTGCGGAAGCTCGGCAGCATCGGCGTATCGCTCGACGCGCAGCGTGTTGTGCATGTGCGCAAAACTCTGCTGTTCGGGAATCAGCGCGACGTGGTAGCGGCGCGCATATTGCGACAGCTCGTGCAGCTGCGCCGGGGTAATGCCGTCGAGCGGCGCCGGCAGAGGGTCCGTCGGGCTAATGAAGACGTGCTCCATATACGGTGAGTAGCCGTTCATCTTGAAGGCCGCGATCGTGCGAATCCGCTCTTCGAAATATCGCATCGTCGGGAGCGGCCCGCGGGAAACGTCATCGGAGAGGATGCGCCACTGTAGCGCCGGCCGATCCTCGATAGCAACGCACGGTATCTGCCACGCTCCTCCCGATCGAACCGGCAACTGCGCGAGCGTCATGGCGCCGTAGAAGGCGCCGGCCGCATCGGAGCTTTCGATCGATGCACGGCCGTCGAGCACCGTTAGCCGGTAGGCTTGGGCGGGTAGAGAGCCGTCGCGGCGCACCGTAATCGCGGCGGTACCAGGGGGAGCGGTTCGCAAGCGCCCGATGCCAAGCGCCCCCCAGCGCTCGTCCAGTTCGGTGCGAGCCGCCTCGTCGAAGCCGGACGGCACCGTTCGCGGGGGCGGGAACGCCGCCGACGAGCACGGCAGCATCTGCACGTTCTGCGGGCGGGGCAGCAGATGCAACGACGTGGCGAGCGCCGCTGCAAACAAGAGCCCCGGGTGCATAACGCCAGAGCTACGACGTGTCCGCCCGAAGGGCCTCGATACGCACATGGGAAGATAGCCATAGTGAAGCACGCTACGGTTTGGCCCGCGTATCTCGTCGCCGCGGTCTGCTTCGCGATCGCGCTGATCTCGTCGATTGCGAACATATCGCTGCTCGGGCACTTAAAACAGCAGGAGCGAGAGATCGCCAATCTCTCGGAACGATCGACGGCGCTGGCTCGCACGCTCAGCAACGAGCGCACGGCCCTCTTCGACATGCTCGACTCGCACGCGCATCACTACGCCGTCGGCAACGGCGAGGTAGTGACGCGCGGCAGCCGCATCGACCTCGCGCTTCACGAACTCCCCGACCCGCCGCGCGGCCAGGTCTATCAGGTGTGGACACGGCCGAAGGGCTCGACGAAGTTGATGCCCTCTCCGACCTTCCTCCCGGATCCGCGCGGCGTCGCGCTCGTCCTCGTGCCGGCCGATGCACGAGAGACATCCGAGATCGCCATCACGGTCGAGCCCGAAGGCGGGAGCAAAGAACCCACTACCAAGCCATTGATCAGCGTTGCGTTCGATTCCCAGTAGCGCGTTGCGCGTCGAGGCGATCTCACCATCGATGCGGCGACCGGCGCTCGAGTTTCTCGCGCGCTCGCCGTATATGAACGTCTTCCTGAGCCATCTTCTGCTGCACGACTTTGCGCCGGCGGCGCGTCAGAGCGTCTTCGCCGTCCTTGACGAAACCGGTATCGTCGCGCTCGCATATTGCGGCCGTCCCGTCGTGCTCGCCGGCGAGCCCGACGCCATCGCGCCGCTGGCCACGCATCTAAGTTTTTATCGTAACAGCCGGATGATCGTCGGCCCGCGCGATACGGTACGCGCTTTTTGGAGCCTCGTCGCTCACCGGCTCGGCCGGCCGCGCCTCGTGCGCGACCGTCAGCTCGTCATGATGGTTGACCCGCAACGGCTGCGTCCCGCGCAACCGCTCGTCACGGTTCGGCAAGCGGTGATGAACGATTGGCAAGCGGTCGCGGAAGGTTCTGCCTCGATGATCCGTCAGGAGCTGGAGTACGACCCACGGCGCGACTCTCCCAACTTCGATGCCGGCATTCGCCGTCTAATCGAGACGAAACGCTGGTGGGTAGGGATGGCGGCCGGCCGGCTCTGCTTCTTCTGCCACATCGGACCTTTTTCAGAGCAGACCGCGCAGCTTCAAGGCATCTGGACGCCGCCTGAGCTGCGCGGGCGCGGACTCGCGACCGCCTCGCTCGCGGCGATCTGCGATCGGCTGCTAGAAGATTGCCCGACGCTCTCGCTTTATGTCAACGACTTCAACACCGACGCCGTCGCACTGTATCGCCGCGTCGGCTTCGAGCACGTCGGCGACTTTCAAACGATACTTTTTTGAAGCGAGACTATTCAAAAAGGCTCGAGTTTCGCTGTCATACCGGAGCATACCGGTAGTGACGGGCCTCTGAGGGAGTCGCGGAGCCATGGATGGCGAGAGCGACTCCGAAGGGAGTAGCTTTTTCGCACGGATGCGAAAAAGCGCGCGTCCCGGAAGTACCGGTATGCTCCGGTATGACTAAGGGACTAGAGCCTTTTTTGAATATTCGAGATGCCGCCTTCCACGGCTTGTCCGGTCTTCGTGAAGAGCCCGACGATCCAGCGAGTCGCCGCAAACACGCCGATTGCGGCAAAGACGAAGATAATGATGAAGACCCACATGGCCGTGTGAGCCAGCCCGATCATTGCGTGTTCCATTCGGCTCGCTTAGCCGTGCGCGCAAACTGGCCCTCCAACGCTCCTAGAACGCTCGCGTAAGCACGAAGGTCACCTGCGCTCCTTGCAAGACGTAGGCATCGGTTGGAATGACGGGTTGGCCCAGCGTGCCGCCGTAAACGAAACCGCCTCCGACGATCGTGAACGGATTGCTGTACACGTTCGTCAGATTGGTACCGTAAAGTCCGTACTCCCATCCGTCGCGACGATAGACGACGTGCGCGTCGAGCGTTGCGTACGGCGAGCGGTTCAGCTCGTTGTACCAGCCCTCGTAGCTCAGCTGCGCCCCGTACGCCAAACCCTTGAGCGGCTCTTCGCCGATTGCAAGATAGGCTTTGTGCAGCGGCTGCCCGAGGGATTGTTCTCCCGCCGCCAGCGTTCCGTCTTGAATTCGAAACGGGGATGACGGTCAAGAAACGAACTATCGACGTCCCAGCCGGCGCGAACGTGAAAGTTCGTGCCGAGTTCCTGGTCGGCATGAATGTCGATGCCGCGATAGACGCCGTTGCCTGCGTTGACCGGCATGCTGATCGGACAGGGCACCGGCTTGCGTTTGCTCTCGCACCCCGGGATCGGCACGGGGTTCGTCTGGCTCGACGGCGAGCGGAGGTTCGTTTGATACAGGTCGGACCCAAGATGCAGCGGGATGCCGTCTGCCGAAAATTTGCTCGCCTCCGATATCGAAATCTGTAGCGCGATCGGGCTGCAGGTTCGGGTTGCCGATATAGACGATACCGCCGACGGGCACACGATCGGCCGGCGGCGGCACGAGCAGTTCCGAGAGCTGCGGCGCCTGGAAGGTCGTTCCAACTGAGGCGCGCACCGCCGTATTTCCTGTCGGCGTCCAGACGAAGCCGGCGCGCGGATCGAAGCTACTCCCGAAGCGTGCTGAAGTCGCTGTCGTAGGCGGCAACGGCATAGTGGATGTGGCTGGTCGGATCGCCCGTGTAACGGAGCACCGCGTAGCGCTCCGTCTGCGAGAGCGGAAAGCTCTGAACCGGCGGCTGCCGATCCGGAGAAAGTGCGTCGGTCGAAACAGAGTCGGCGTTGTAGCTCACCGGAGAGCCGATCGGTTGAGCTTCGGCGATTACCTGGCTTTGGACGTAATTCGTCGTGAGGCTTTCGGTCCCGATGTCGTACTTGAACGAGAGCGTGCCGTCCGTGAAGTGGTGATCTACCTCGAGCCAATCGTCGGCAAGCAAGTCGCGCTGATTGTACAGGTATTGTTGCGTGTCGGCGCCCGGGATCGGTAACCGACTGCGAGTTCAACGATGTCATATGGCTCGCGCAAAATCATCGTTGCCGGTGCGCCGTTCGTCTGCTGGCTTCCCAGCGGCAGCTGAGCATCGATGCCGTAGTTCGCTTGATGCGCAGCCAGCCAAGTCCCGGCAAAGCTCTGATAGCCACCGGCATTGTCATCATCGTCGAGCGGCGCGGCGGCATTTCCAATATGGAACGCGTCGTCACCGACCGCTCCGCTAAAACCCGGCGGGGTGTAGTTAGTCAGGAGCGCCGAGTCATCTTTGAGGACGTTCTGATTGCGGAAGTTCAGCTGAACGTAGCCGTAGCCGTTCTCGCCCCCCAACTGATAGCGCAGCTTCGTCAAGATCGAACTGCCGGTCGAATCGCTACCCACGCTCTGCAACGTCTCGTCGTCGCTTGAGGGAGAGCCTCCGTTTAGCGGCGCGAGCACGGTTTGGTTGACGGCTCCCGACGATGTCACCGTGTGGATCGAGAAGGCGTAGCCAAACCGGCCGTCGGAGCCCGTGCTTTGAGCGGTTGATCCAAAAGTGCCGAACGAGCCGCCGAAAAGACGCAGCAGCGCATGCTCGGTGGTCGTCGGCTCGAGTGTAAGGATGTTCACGCCGCCACCGATCGTATTCGGCCCGATCAACGAGGATGGCGAGATGCCGTAGACTAGCTGTACCTCTTGCAATGCCGCTGGGTCGAGTAGCGACACGTCGAAATCGCCCGTGTTGCCGTTGTTCATTTGGTGTCCGTCGATGTCGACGACGGTCTCGGTTGGATCGGGTCCGCGCACCGCGAAGCTCACCGTCGCGTTACTGCCGCCGCCTAACGGAATCACGGGCGTCGTTGAAAGCTGGCTCCACAGCATCGGCGCAACCGAGGTAACGCCCGCGGCGGCCGCCGCCTGAGCGCTGAGCGAGACCGTCGGCGCCGACGAGGTCGAGACCGTCTCGCCGGCCGAGGCGCGGACCTCGCCAATAACCGTTAGAGAGTTCGTCGTCGCCGGCGACATGATAACCGTAAGCGTCTCGTTCGCCAGCCGATCGTCACCGTTCGTTGTGAAATGGTCTGATAGCCTGGTGCAGTAGCGCGCAGCGCGTACGTCCCGCCGCGAACGCCGTCGAACACGGCGACGCCGTGCGCATCGCTGCGTGCGCTAAGCGAGACGGTCTGCGCGGAAAGGGTGACCGTCGCCCCGGCAATCGGCGTTCCGTCAGCTGCTTCCACCGTGCCCTGAACTCGAAGCGTGTTTTCCTGCGCAATCCCGACGGTAGCCGTAAAGAGGATGCTGGCAAGCAACGTAACGGCGAAGCGCGCGGTGCGCGCGCACGTCAGAGTGTTTCCCACGGGGGTAACTCCTGTAAAGCGAGTGGCTTGTAGTATTGGTTATGCGGGGAGCGTTACAGGAGGTCCGCGCCGCGAGATTCGCAGCGCATCGGGCGCACGGCGGCGCAGCGTTAAAGGGGAGCGCTCGAGCTTATACGCGAGATGAGGGACTGCATTGGCAATCGGCCGCAGCAGCGTCGCGACGACCGTTACGAAGGCGTCGCGGTAGGAAATCAACCAGTGGGCGAGGGCATAGACGAGCGCCGCGACAAGGCTCACGCAGATCGCCGCCGTCACGATACCCAAGAGCAGCGAGCCGCCAAAGGCCTCGCTGAGGTTCTGCACCGGCACGCCATCCAGGCGGCCGTCGAACCATTCCATCGCCGGTACCAGCGCCAAGCTTGCCGCGACGGCGGCAAGCAGAAAGCCGAGCAGCTCGCGCCCGCGAGCGACTGCGGCAGGCAAGCTCGCGCGATTCCTGACCGCGATCTCACAGCAATGACGCAGCCCGCGCGCTGCAAGAAAGACCGCGATCGCGAAGGCGACGCCGCTGATTAGACCGCGCGAACTGTGCGCGAGGTTATCGTAACTGTCGTGGGCGAGTGCGTAGTCGCCCACGACGTCGATTGCAAAATGTGCCAGCGCCGCTCCGGCAGCCGCAGCGCATAAGATGAGCGAAAGAAGCGTCCTAAAACCGACGCGCACGCCTGGGCGCTTCGACGCGCCCGCCGCTCATCCTATTTGTGTGGTTGTGACGGGGCGACCCAAACCGTGCCGCCTGCATACTTAACCTCGGTCGGAACGCACAGCGAGGTTTGCGCGCCGGCATAGGTTACGTCTTTGTAGAGAGGCAGAAGGTGCGAGATCGTCGCTCCAGGGCTGAACGTGCCGACATCGGTTACCCGGCGCAGATAGTGCGAGGACGCGTTACGGTAGCCGACCGCAAACGTGATGCTCGAAACTGTCTTGCTGCCGAGAATGACGTAAGTTATATCCGTTCCGCGCGGACTATGACTCAGCGGCGCCGGCTTCGCGACGGTGCAGCTCTTGATCAGAATCGGCGTGGCGGCTTGCGCCTGCCCGATTGTCGCCGCCGCGGCTCCAAGGCCGACGAGCGCCGCAGCGAGTAAACGACCCAGAAGTTTCATCCTTTATCTTATCTCCAAAAGCAAAGTAAGCAGGGGCGCGCTCTTCCTCGGCGGACCTCTCATCCCCTCGGAAAGGCGGGTTTCACATGAGGCGACTCTTCGACCATATCGACTTGCGGGTGCGCGACCGGCGCGCCGCGGAGGCCTTCTACGATGCATGGCTGAGCCTGCTCGGCGCGCACAAGCGCGAAGGCCCGGAGTATACGACGTGGCATATCCCGGCGGATGGCACGACCGAGCGTTCCGACAACTTCGGCATCGTGCAAGACGACCGGCTCGTCGCCGGCAGCATTCGCATCGCGTTTCGCGCCCCATCGCGCGATGCTGTGGACGCAATCATCAAGATCCTGCCGAAGATCGGCGCTCGCCACGTTGAGCGGGACGACGGCATCTACGGCGACGCGTTCTACGGAGTCTTCTTCGAAGATCCGGATGGCAATCGCCTCGAGGTCTGCGTCGACGACACGCCGGTAGGATAGATGCGCCGCTCGACGGCTGCCGCAATAACGCCGATCGGCAGCACGCTTTTCGGCGCGTGCAGCGGCGCGAGCAAGTGAGGCTTAGGGCAGCTCTTCGTCGTCCAGACCGAAGTAGTGCCCGAGCTCGTGGATCACGGTTTCGCGCACCTCGTGCACGGCTTCTCTGCGCGTTGCAGCGACGCGGTTGATCGGGCCGCGAAAGACGGCGATCTCGTCGGGCAAGAGCGGCATGTCGTGGCAGCGTTCGGTCAGCGCGACGCCGCGGTAGATCCCAAGCAGCTCCGAATCGTGGCCGTCATTCTCTTCGGTGCTCTCGAGGTCTTCCTCGGTCGGCTCCTCCTCGACCGTAACGATAACGTTTTCGATAAGCGCGCCAAAGCGCTCCGGAAGCGACTCGAGCGCCTCGCTGACGACCTCCTCAAACTCGCGCTGTGATAAATGTCCGGCGGCCACTGCGCGCTTCTCTTCGCGATTCGGCGCAGAGGACCGGCCCGCTCGCGACCCGCCGCGAGCGGGACTCCTAGTTGGGTGGCCTCCCAATTGCCGTCACGCCGGCGAGCATTTCGCGAAAGTGCTTGGGGTCGCGCCCGATACTGGCCGTGGCCTGTCCGTTAACCACGTTGAGGAAGTTGTACGTCAGCGCCCCCGGGGCCCCGAAACCGCAGGGCAGCGGCGTGACACCGTTGCACGTTCCCTCTCCCCGCACCGTACCGGCAAACTTTCCGCGAGCCGACGTGACGGTAAAGGATTCGTTGAAGCTCCAGTTCCTAGACTGGAAGATCTCGTCGACAGTCCAGCTGCCCTTTGCAGTAAAGGTGCCAGGGACCGCTCCCCCGGCTTTACCGCGAATCGCAAACGAGACGCTCTGGTAATCGCCTTCGAACGGCTCGCTGATGTCGACGTGCCTGCTCTCCGCGGACAAGAACTCGTCCGCGGGGACCAGGTTTGCAGCCGCGTTGGAGGCCGTTGCGATAGATGGTACGGCGCCCAACGCGCCGTTTGCCGCCTGCGATCCGCCGCAACCCGCGAGCAAAACGGTGCCGCCGAGGACGCCTGCAACAAGCCGGGTGAAATCACCAATTCGCATGGTAAGACCTCCTATTCGGGCTGCGCGCCGCGAACAGAGACTCCGTAGAGCGTTTCGTCGAAGCGGCCTTGGGCGATCTTTGCGGTGGCCTTTCCGTCTGCGCCGTCGATGGAATACGACAGCACGCGCGGCATGTCGAAAGCGCAGCGCAGGGTGATGCAATATCCGCCCCCGCGTACCGTTCCGGCGATCTTGCGGTGAGCCGACGCGATCGTAAAGTTCTCGTTGAAACTCCACGTCTCGTAGTTCGCATACGTGTAACTCCAGGTACCCGATGCAATAAACGTGCCCCGATAGGCGCCAGAGGCTTTGCCCGCGGCGCCAAAGGACCCGCCGTCGACTACGCCGCCACGCTGGCCTTGTTGATAGGTGAGGACGCGAACCTGGTTGCCGTTCGCCGACAAAGTCTCGCTAACGGCGACGGCGCGATCGAGCGCCTGGGGACCGAGCCGCGAGGGGTTGGGCGGCACAATCGGGTTGGGAGCGGAACCGCGAGGAGGTATAGCATTGAGTCCGCTGCTGCCGCTTCCCATCGAGCCTCCGCCGCACCCTGCGAGGAGGGTTATGGCGCCGAGTACGCCGAGCGTGCGGGCGCCGAGATCCGAGATACGCATGGTAGGTTTCCTTTTTTTGTGAGCGACGGCCGAAAGTTAGCCGTGCACTCAGGCTACCAACGGGCGGGGGCGGGCCACAGGCACACTCGCACGGCTGACTCGCACATGTTGCGGAGGCCCGACCCGGGGCCAAAAGCTATCGCCGGGCCGACGCGAATTGCCAGTCCGAGCGCAATGGCCGTAACCGCGACCTGCATAGCAGCGAAAGCGAACCACGCGAAGCGCGCATCGCGATTCAGAGCGCCAGCATCTGCGATACACCGTGACTGCGCTGCGCAAAGCCGAGTCCCAGCGGCGGGATCCAGTGCCGTCTTACAAACACGCCGTCGTGCAAAACCTTATCGCGCATGGTCATTCCGTCTGGTGGCACGCCACCCTATCTCGTCGCTCCACGCTCAAAGGTTCGCTTTACGATTAGTCCAAACTACCGAGCCATGCTGACGCATGATGAAGTGCGGGAAGTACCGATTTTTGCCGAGCTTGGCGAAGCCGAGCTCGAACGACTAGCAAAACGATCTGCCGATATCCACTTGCAGCCCGGCGAGTACGCAGCCCATGAAGGTGAGCGGGGCGCTCCTCGTTGTGTTCGAAGGTGAAGCGCGCGTCACGAAATTCATCGACGGGATCGAGCAAGTCGTCGGGCGTCGCGGGCCAGGCGAACTTTTCGGCGAGGTTCCGATCGTTCTGGGCACCCCGTTTCTGGCAAATCTGCTCGCCGTTTCGGCCGACACGCGTCATGCGAATCGAGCCGCGCGATTTTCACGCGGTATCGGCAATCCGCACCGGAGTTAGCCGTTAGGGTTGGGGCATTGGCGCAGGATCGGATCGAAGGTCTGCACGACATCGCCGCCGAGCAACCGGCGCCGCGGGCGACTGATCGTCGGCGAGCGCTACGACCCGCAATGTCGAGCGTTACGTGAGTTCCTCGACCGAAACGGTGTCACGTTCGAGTGGATAACACCCGACGATCCACAAGTCGAAGTCGCGATCCCCGGGCACGCAAATGTCAAGGAGCCGTTTCCGGCGGTGGTTCTCGAAGGCGGCGGTTTGCTCGTCAAGCCGGAACAACGTGAACTGGCAAAGCGATTGGGCCTAACGACGACGCCTACGTTCGACGAGTATGACGCCGTCATTATTGGCGGCGGGCCGGCTGGATTGGCGGCTGCCGTATACGGCGCTTCCGAAGGCCTTCGCACACTCATGATCGAGCGAGAAGCGCCGGGTGGCCAAGCCGGCACGTCGTCGAAGAATCGAAAACTATCTTGGGATTTCCGAACGGCGTCACCGGCGGCGAGCTTGCCGGTCGCGCATTGGCACAAGCCAAACGCTTCGCCGCCGAGATTCTGGTGACGCGCTCGGTCCTCAATATCGATGCCAGACGCGCGAAATCGAACTCGATGGCGGTGACATCGTTCGCGCGAGAACCATCATTATCGCCACCGGAGTGTCGTGGCGCCGCATTCCCTTGAAAGGGTTTGATGAGCTGACGGGCGCGGCATCTATTACGGCGCTTCGCAGAGCGAAGCTGGCACATTGGCGGGACTCGATGTGTTTCTCATCGGTGCCGGCAACTCCGCCGGGCAGGCCGCGATGTATTTCTCGAACTATGCCCGCATCGTGACGTTGAGTAGTGCGAGGCTCGTCGCTAGAAAAGAGCATGTCGCACTATCTCATCGAGCAGCTCGCAACGTAAAGCTAACGTGCACGTTCGCCTCGGGTCGGAGGTTACGGCCGTTTACGGCGACGACCACTTGGCAGCCATCGACATCGCCGCGACCGCGACGGCGAGAGACGAGCGAGGTCGCCGGCGGCGGCTCTCTACATTTTTATCGGAGCCGACGCCGAGACGTCATGGCTGCCTGCTTGCTATAGATCGGGACTACGCGCGGGTACGTCCTCACCGGCGGCGACGTGGTCAAGGAACGGGAATTGCGACATTGGAACGAGATCCGTATCTACTCGAAACCAGCGTACCCGGAATATTTGCGTGCGGCGACGTGCGCTACCGCTCGATCAAACGCGTTGCCGCGGCCGTCGGTGAAGGCAGCATGGCGATAGCGTTCGTCCATCAGTTCTTAGGCAGCCTCCGTCCCAAAAATCGAACGGGATGGCGCCGATGTGCGGAGGGCGAACGCCTCGTAAGATCAGGCCGGAATGCCCGCTATGATGTTGACATGATCGTTCATTTGATCGACGGAACGTACGAGCTTTTCCGCCATTACTATGGACTCCGTCGTTCCCCCGGCGGTGAACGCCTCCGATTCGGCGCAGCCGTTGGAGTGCTCAACACCGTGCTGCAGATGATCGGTGAAGGAGCTACGCACTTAGGGGTGGCGACCGATCACGTCATAGAGTCTTTTCGCAACTCGCTTTGGAGCGGCTACAAAACGGGAGAAGGCGTTGACGCGGCGCTGCTGGCGCAGTTCGAGCCGCTCGAGGACTCGCTGCGAGCTATGGGGGTTCCCGTGTGGGCGATGACGGAGCTCGAGGCCGACGATGCGCTGGCATCCGCGGCCGCAATCGCATCGAAGGACGATCGGGTCGAGAAGATCTGCATTTGGACGCCGGATAAGGATCTCGCACAATGCGTGCGCGAGGATCGCATCGTGCAGGTCGACCGAAGAACCAAGGCGGTGCGTGATGCTAATGGCGTTCGAGCGAAGTTTGGAGTAGATCCGGAGCTCATTCCCGACTATCTCGCGCTGGTGGGCGATGCTTCGGACGGATACCCCGGCATCAAGGGTATCGGGGCAAAAGGCGCAGCGGCTCTGCTAACGCGCTATGGCACGATCGAGTCTTTCCCGCCGGAGGTGCTGGGCAAGCATCGCGAGCTCGCCTTGCTCTTCAAAACACTGGCAACCCTTCGATCGGACGCAACGCTCTTTGCAGACGTCAGCGAGTTGCAGTGGCGCGGACCTGCCGCTGCATTTCCCGCCGTTTGCGAGCGGCTCGGTGCCCCTTATCTCCTTGCACGCGTGCATAGGGCTACCTCGCTGATTTCGGATCAAAAAAAATGTTGACGGACGACCAGAAGCCGCCGTAACGGTCTCTCGCATAGGTGCGCGGTGCAGGCCCACTCTCTGCGAGTAGCCGGCATCACGGCGTAGGCGGCTGCGCGGGCGCGGCGATGGCCGCTCGCGCTTCGAGAGCTTGCTTGGAGATCGCCGCCAGCGCTTCGACGTGCGCTCGTGTGAGCTCGTCGAGCTGCCCGTGTAACGCCGAAACGCAGTAGCGAGACAAATCTACCAGTTGCAGGCGTGCCAGCGCTTGCGCATCGGTGGGCGTTCCCCTCTCGGGCGCGATCCACATCTGCGACAACCGCTTCGCAAAGCGCATTTGCGCGTTGCGGCGCACGACGCCCGCTCGAGTGATGCTGCCGTTTTCGATGTCGCCGAAGATGCCGGCGCGGGTCCAATCGAAAAGGTCCGCTATGGACATCGTCGTTCCGCGTGCGTACTTCAGCGACAGATCGTCGATACGTTGTAGCGTCAGCGGCGCAAAGAGCTCGTCGAGCACGCGGTCCTGCGTTGCGCCGGCAACTTCGACGATCGGCACGTCGTGCCGTGGATCCGGGTTGTATATCCACGACGCATCGGGCCCCAGCGAGCTCACTTCGCTGTACGTCAAGCGATTAAGAACGTTTGGGTTGAACCGCCACGCCGCGTCCGAGAATAAATACGTCTGCAGCAGCTTCCAGGCCGCGTACTCGTCGGCGCGCGAAACCGCTTGCAACGGAGGCCGGCTGTTCGGATCGCCCGCAGCGGCGCGTGAGAGGTACTCACCGCCCAGGTAGCGGGCAGGCATCTCGACGTCGCGCACGTAGAGACGCAGCGGGCTGAGGAAGGCGCGCCGCGCTTCATCGTATGCTATCCCTTCACCGGGAAAACGCTGGTCAACGGCATTCATGACTTGGTGCAGCATAACCAACTGAGTTCGCTCCCACGTCAACGGGCGGTCGCTGAGAACGAACGTTTCAACGCGCGGATCGATCGCATGACCGGTGGCGAAATCGACGTCTTCGTCCGATGCGAAACGGTACATCGGATTAGACCATTGCGAAGCAACCTCGTTAAGCGTCGGCACTTCCGCTTGCGGCGTGATGGCGTTGGGAACGTATTCGTAGCCCCACTTGATCGCGTGGTAGTCATATGGTCCAAGCGCCAGTTGCTGGTAATCGCCTTGTGGCGTTCCCTTCGGCCAGAGATTGACGGGATTGTATGCCATGACGCTGGTGGCGACGCCGTACTTCTGCGTAAACGAGCGGCTTTGCAAGTTCTTCGCGCTGTAGGCGAGGTACGCAATGAAATTATGTTGTAAGCCTAAGTCGTGTCCGGACTCGTGAAGGATCACTGCCCGAACCGCCTGCAAGGCGTATTCCCGTTCGAGCGCCTCGCCCTCCGGCAAGCCGCGCGCCGGCGCGACGACGTACCGGTAGCCGTTACCGGCTAGTCCCATGACCGAGTCGACGTTGATGCCGGCATTGATCTCTTCACCCGTGCGCGGATCGGTCACGATCAGCGCTTCGGCGCCGTACTGCGGTGACGACGCATCGAACCAGCGCACCATGTTGTGCCGGATGTCGTCGCTATCGAAGCTGGAATCGTTCGGCTGGTCCTGCACCCGCACGGCGTTGAGAATGCCGACCCGCGCGAACGCGTCGTTCCAGGTTAGCAGCGCCTTTCGAACGACGTCGCGATACTCGACCGGAATGTCGTTGCTCAAGGTAAAGATCAGCGGGTTGTTCGCTTGCGACGGCGCACCTGGCGTCGCCGGCATGAAGTTCCAGCGGCCGATGTAGTAGACGTTACGAGTCGGCTTCGTATCGTTTTGAAAATCGAGCAGCGGCTGCTCGAAATAGCCCACCCGCGGATCGGCGATGCGCGGCATGTAACCGTCTTTAGGTGCCGCAATCAGGTTATACGTCATCTTGACTTCGATGCTGCGCGGGTCGGGGGCGTTGTCGATCGTGTCGGGCGAGTCTGTCGCCCAGGTTTGACTAACCCGCAAGATCGTATTTTTTGGAAAGGCTTTCGCGTCGATGAAGAACGAGCGACCGCTGTCGAGCTTGTAGCTGTGTTCCGGCTTTGAAACTACTGCGTCGAACTGCGCTCGCAGATCGGCGACATCGCCCAAGAACGCGTCCGCTGCGATGACGACCGCGGTTGGCGACTCGGCAACGATCGGCGTCGTCGCGATGACGGAGCTCGGCAAAGACAGTTTGGCCCCGACAGCCTGCGGCGAGTTCGCGTCGACCATCGCGTACGTGTTCGGCCAACGCAAAATCACCGTGTTGTCGACGCGATCGAAATGGATGATGCGCGCCGGCGCGACGTACGGCTCGCCAGGTGCAGGGCCGAAACCGCCCAAACCGGTTGCCGGCACGGACGTTTCGATGAGATCCGTCACCGAGTTGCGCCTTCGCAATCGAAAGATAGACTTTGCCGTTCTTGCGAACGATGCCGAGGAGTCCCGGCAAGACTTGCGCATCCTTGGTGAAGACCTCGTAGGGCTGCGGCGAACCGGAGGCCTCCGGTTTCTTGGCATCCTCTTGGGCACGCGCGGCCGGCGACAACGCGACCGCAAAAGCGAAGGCAACGATGCTATAGCGAAGAAAGCGCGACGTACTCACCTCATACTCCAAACGTGATGCGTTGCCGTGGAGAGTTACCGGTGTACGTTCCTCGCACCTTGTCCGTCGAAGACCAGACTGGGAACTCGAGCAAGATCATCGTCGAAACCGACGCTTTTGGCACCGGCCCCTTTGCGCGGGACATCCGCGTCAAGAATCAGTACATCACCGGTTAGGCGCTCGCGCCTTGCGACGGCGGTTACAACTCGAGCGCGGCGGCGACGGCGGCGTCCTCCGTCCACTCTGCACCAAGCGCCATGGTGCTCTCGAGGCGATCGCCCAACGCGGCGTAAGTGCGGCGACGACGCGTTCGTACTCTTGGCGCTCGGTGTATTCGCGCTGCGCTCCAAGTGAGGTCAGCCAAGCGTCCACGAATCCGACCAGCATCGCGGCGCGTTTGCGAGCGGCATCGACATTGTCGATATCGGAGAGCGGGTGCAACGCTCCACGGCGGCCAAGTGCTGGAGCGCGTAGGCCGTCAAGACCGTCTGTTTGACTTCGCGCAGGACGGAAAGCGCTCTCTTCCATAAGCGCGGGCATCCTCGAAACAATCGAGAGCGATCAGGTAGGCGGTTATATTGCACATATCGTTCCGGTCGAGCGGCGATTCTGGGTTGCTTCATGTCCGGCTCGCGCTTCCTGGGCGAGTCGTAGCGCCGCCGCGGCGTCGCCGGCCGCAAACTCGATCTCGGCGAGATTACCCGCAATCGACGCCGCGGGCCGTTCCAGAGCGAGCGCCTCGTAATAGGCCAGCGCGTCGGCATAGAATCTCTCGCGCCCGCGATATCGCCACACCGAGAACGAGCCGTTCCGAGATCATTGAGTACGATTGCTTGCATCCGGCGATTATTGAGCTGCGCGAGATCGCGAGGGCGTCCTCGAGCAATCTCTCTCCTTGAGGCGCTGCCGAGCGCGCCCAGCGCCCTGCCTGCGGCTTGTTTGGCGCGAGCTCGTTGTAGTTCGTCGAGTTCTTCGTCATATTCCAAGGCTTGCTTCGCCGCCGAAAGAGCAGGCGCGGTACTCGCCAAGCGAACCGCAGAGCTGCGCGTCGGCGACGAGAGACGCGCGAGCACGTCGAGCGGTGTTCGTCGTCGCAGCAATCGATCGCGAGCCGAACCCATCGCCGTCCCTCTAGCGGCCAATGGAATACCAGACGCGCGCCAGCGACGCCGCCAACCCGGCCGGAGCCAAATCGTGTCGCTCGGCCGAGCGACCAGCCAGCGCCCTGCGAAAGTTATCGACTTCGACTTCGCTTCGCGGAACCACGATCGTTCGGCAGCGCAGTACCAGTCACGATCGAGTCGCTCGGCAAGGCGCAAAAACGCCAGCGCGTGCCGTTGAGCGATCGGTGCTCGTTCGCCGTGTTGCTCCAACCTCTCCAGCGCGTACTGCCGCGTCGCCTCGAGCATATGATAGCGAGCAGCGCCGCGTTCGAAATCGACCATGACCAGCGATTGCGCCACGAGCGACGAAAGCAACTCCAGCATATCGACGGGTGGAAGCTCTTCGTCGCAGCAGACCGCGGCCGCGGCTTCAAGCGAGAAGCCCCCGGTGAAAACCGCGAGACGACCGAAAAGTAACGCGCGCCTGTGAGGAGAGCAGGTCGTAACTCCAGTCGATGACGGCGCGCATCGTTTGATGCCGCGGAGGACTGCCGCATTAGCGGTAGAACGTCGAATATTCTGTCGAGACTTTCGCAAATTTGACTCGGAGAAAGCACGGCGGTGCGTGCCGCTGCAAGCTCCAATGCTAGCGGCAAGACCGTCTAGGCGTCTGACAGATCTCTACGATAGGTTCGACGTTAGCGTGCGTTCGGGCCCTCGTGTTCGACGGCGCGCATGCGATCGGCGAAGAGTTCGACCGCGGCATAATGGAGCGCCGCTTCGGGCGTAGGAATTTCACCGCGTGGAACCGCGAGCGGCGGAATGCGGTAGACGCGCTCACCCGGCACGCCTAAAGCCTCACGGCTGGTCGCAAGCATCGCAACCTTTGGACATTCGCGTAGGATCGAGCCAACGACGGCACGCGTCCCGAAATTACGTGTTCGCAGTTATCGAAAACGACGAGAGTCGTTTTCGGCCGAGATAACGCGACCAGTGTCTCCAAGAGCGGCCGCGTCGATAATTCCTGTACGCGCAGCGCCGCAGCTAGACGCGTGCGCTACGAGAGCGGGATCGTTGAGCGGCGCGAGTTCGACGAACCAAACCCCGTCGGGGAATTTATTGAGCGACGCCGCTTCCAACGGCGACGGCTAGCGAGTCTTTCCAGCGCCACCGGTTCCCACGATGCTGACCAGCGGCGCCTCTTCCAGGAGTCCGGCAATCTCCGCAAGGACGCCGGCGCGACCGAAGAAGGGCCGTGGTTTGGCGCGGAAGGTTATGGTCGGGTACCGCAGCGGATTCTTCGAGACGCGACCCACGCGCACGTCGTCGCCGAGCGGTCGAGTTCGGCACGAGCTTCTTCAGAAAGCCCAAGGGCATTCCGCGATGCGATCCAGCGTATACTTATACGGGACTTTTCGGCTGCCGCGCTCGAGGGCGGAAATCGGCCTGGGCGCTGATGAGCGCGCGGTCTGCAAGCATCTGTTGCGAGAGACCCGCCTGCGTCCGAAAACGTTTGAGCAGGCTCGCAAGTTCGGCGCCGGTCGCCGCGTCCACTAATTGCCGGGTGCGGGCGCTATTCCGTAGGGATCGCCGTCGATTGAAAGCGTTTGGCTTTCGATTTGGCCGTACTGCCGGATCGACGGCGTCAAGATAGCCGGTCGCATCGGCGACCCACAGGACCTTCTCTTTAGCGTCGAAGTTCAGATTTACCGGTAAGCCGAAACCCGTGGCAAAAAGCTTACAATATGCCGTCTTCGCGCACTTGTAGATACCGCGTAGCTTCATCGATATAGTACAGATTGCCATTTCGATCGAACGTCATTCCACCGGCACTTGTAATACCGGATTTCACCAACGCCGCGGTCCCGGTGCAGCCGGAGAACTCCACGATCGACCCGGGGGCGCTCGGTTTCCTTAGATCGTCGAAACTCCAGAAAGCAGTTTCCTTGAGCGATCGATCGCAACGCCTTCACCCAACAAGCAGATCGTTGCCATAGGTCAGAATGCGGGACGGCTCGACCGGCGGTTGAGGTAAACGCTCACGCTGCCCTTGCCGCTATCGGAGCTTGTCCGTTTGAAACCGCAACGAGGTTCCGACCGGAGTAACGGCTAACGTTCACGGGAAACTCGCCGATGTCGCGGAGCGGGGTTCCAATCGGCCCTTTGGTCCCTTGAGCGTCGTGCGATAGACAAGCACGTTTGAGCTTCCGGCGTTGGTGAGATACCAAAAGCCTTGAGCGGGTTACAACGGATCCTTGCGGGGCGAGAATATACCGGCTGAGAACGTCTCAGCGGTATTTGAGAGAAGTGCCTTTCCGGTGGTATAGCCGTCGCATTTATTGCGTTCTGGCTGACGACGAGTAGATCCAGTCGTCCTCGTAAGTGTTGGGCGGCGGGCCGCAATCGGAGAGCAGAGACGAGGAGACCGGCGCGAGGGCAGCGCCGGCGATGGAGAGAGGCCGGACATACAGCCCGCAGGGAGGCGAGCACCGTCGGCAGAGAGGGGATTGCCAGATCGAGGCACGACGAAACATAGCAGAAATCTTCAAGGGGGTTAGGCCTGGCCACCTGGTAACGCGGTGCCCGCCTGCTCGCGCAGCCCGATTGCCGCGCAGCCCGCCTGATTGCCCGGCCCGCTGCCGGTCAAACTGTAAGAGAAACTGTATCAACGACTGTACGGGATGTAGGTTACGGCGCACGGACCGCGCATCTATTTATGATTTCGTAGGAGCAGACCGGCACAAAAACTGCCCCTCACCGGACCGATTCGTTACTTCGATCGACAGGAGTCCGCAATGAAAAAGCTTCTGCAGTAGCTGGCCTCTCGGCCCTAGTCTGGTATGGCCTCGTGTACCGGAAACAATACGTCGCTCTTACCGGCGGCCGCGCCGGGTGCACCAACGGAGTGCCGATCGACACTCACCTCACCTAGCGGGTCCCGGGGGATGGATCGCTACGGCCACGCAAGCCGTTCCAATCAAGAATTCCCGAGCGGACGCGTGTCGCGCACGCAACCGCACTTCACATCGTCGTCGGTCTGCTGCATGCGTGACGCGGACGGCGCCGCGAAACTGGTCCGCATCCAACATACTCGCGGCCAGCGCGTCCATTTCACAAGTGGATGACGCCGGAAGAGTTCACCAGCCGAGTTCAACCGCACTCAAAGCTGAGGCCAAGCGAACTCCATCGCGGACTATCTCAAACAGGAGGGCTTCAACGGATGTCAGCATTGAGCCGAATCATTGATCGTCAGCGGCAGGCTCCCGTTTCACGCGGCGAGCGGGATTTCAACACGACCATCCACGGCACTCGTGAACGGGCACATCGTCTACGGGAACGTCAAACCTGCACTGATGCCGTCCAAGTTTCGCGGATTCGTCGCGGCCATACTCGGTTTGAACAACGCGTATGAAATGCACGTCCACATTATGAAGTCCGACGCAGGTGACGGCCCCTGGTGCCGGCACGCCTCCGCCGTGCTGGAGGTCGTCAATGGGATCTGCATCGGCGGTGAATACGGTCCGCCGCAGTATCAAGTCGCGTATGGCGCAACAATGCAAGATCGACGTGCAGCGACGGCTGAGTAAGACCTCGATCGCCGTCATGGGCGAAGGCGACGTAACGCAGGTCGTCAAGGACTTACAGACCGCCGAAGACGTTCTGGGGGCTTCCGGCCGTACCGTACACGAGATAAAGGTCGGCAACCAAGGCACCGATACGTCGGGCGTTGACGAATGGGATCTCGATACTCAGATCTCGAGCGGAATCGCTCAGACGGTGAAGCATCTCTACCTGTACGATACCACTTCGCTGAGCGACTCGGACACCGCGTTCGAGTATAGCAAATGGGTCAACGACGACGAGACGCAGGCCGGCAACTCGTCGTTCGGCGAACCCGAAACCCTCGCGTACGCCGACGGCGCGATGGCACTCGACGATGAAGAATTCAATCAGGCCGCAAGCCAGGGCATGACGATGTTCGCGTCGACGGGCGACAGCGGCTCGGGTTGCCCGGTTTTGTCAACACTGGTTTGCCGATCGGCGGGACGCCGCAAGTCTGCTATCCTGCGTCGTCGCCATACGTCGTAGCTGTCGGCGGAACGACGCTGGACACGAACGCAAATGGAAACGAACCCGGAAAGTATTACGGCGAGCACGTCTGGGTCGGAACCGGGGGCGGCTACAGCCTGTATGAGTCCGCCGATACTGGCAGACAAACGGAATCTGCGCGTATGCACCGCAGACTCATTAGAGGCGCAGCTGATATCGCGATGTGTGCCGATAACAACGGTTGCCCAATGGATGTCTTCGTCGATGGAGCACCCGAGGGCGTCGGCGGAACCAGCCTGTCTTCGCCGATGTCGATGGGCATGTGGTCGCGCTTAGAGACCAATTTCAAGAACAAGCTCGGCTTCGCGGCTCCCGTCTACTACGGCGTGTACGGATATTACGAACCTTGTCCGATCGGCTCGACGGCGTGCATACCCGCGGCAGAGCCGGGCGATGACACGTCGGCACTTCCCCCGGACACGACGGCTCCCATCGGAGGATTCAACGACATTCTCTATGGGACGAACGGAATCCCAAGTTCCGCCGCGCCGGGATGGGACGAGCCGACCGGTCTTGGATCGATCAACTATTACGTAATGCAGAAAGACATCCAGAATTCGATCTTCCCGGGTAACTAAGTGCGGCGAGGAGGCGATGCTACAGCGTCGCCTCCTCTAAAGCCTCAACGAACGCGTTCTTGGTGACACGCTCACCGCCCGGATGCTAGCCTCAAGGAGTTCGCAAGCGCCTGAGGCCCCTGTGTCCCAGGGCTGAAGCCGTCGAGATCTTTCGACCCGATCGCCCCTTCGCAAAGCGCGCACGCCACCAGATGAGCTCGCGATCGCGCGTCAAATTTCACAAACAACATACGGACGTGCAGTTCAATGGTGGCGATGCTTCGGTTGAGGAGGGCTGCTATCTCCTTGCTCTGCATGCCGTTTGCGAGTGCCCTTAAGATGCTTTGTTCCAAATTGGTCAAGTGAAGCTGGCGCATCGGTTAGCCCCCTCAAATGGCGAAAGTGGTGGACCGGTTATGAGCAGAGCCGTAGTGGGCGATGAACGCGAAACGCGGCTCGCCGACCCGAGCTGGAGATATACGGAAAGGCCGTTGCGCGGAACGTGATATCGCCGAATACGAACGTGCAGGTTCGCCTTCGGAAATGCGATCAAGTGAAACTGGCGCATCAGTCAGGCTCCTCACATGGACGAAAATACTGGAGCGGGTATACGTAGAGCTTGCCGACCATCCCTGCCTACTACTAGCCCCAAGGTTTAGCTAAACATAGCCAGGTATAGGGCTTGCTTGGCTTATTTAGTAGACAAGCATTCTCTCCGAGGGTTAATAGCTAAAATTAACCAGTAAGGGGGCGACCTGCCATTAGCCCCAGAAGCCGTTCCCGGTGACGGGCCTCCCGAAGAAGCCACGCGCAAAGGCTGCGTGGCGCGCCGATTTTGAACGCGCTTACGACGAGGGTCTATATCAGGACGCCGCCGAGATCTACGACCGTTCGGCCGGAAGGTCCGAGCCGCTCGATCTGGTGCTGAAGGCGGCTCGCGCGCATCGACAGTGCGGCCGACCCGCCGCTGCGCTGGGGTTGCTTATGGGGTTGCGCATCCCGGCCAATAGACCGCGTGACCGAGTAAAGCGAGACGCTTTCCTAGGTGAACTATACGCCCGTACGCAGGATCTTGCATCGGCCGACCAGCTCCTGAGCTCTGCACTCCAGACCGCCCAGCTACTCGAAGACGGCGACCTCGTCGCTTATGTCGGTCGATACTTAGTGAACCGTCATCTGCTCGAGCAAAACACCGAGCGTGCGCGACAGGCGCTCGAGCTGATTAGAAGTGGCTCCTCCCGCCATTGGCGCACCCGTGCGCTGATTATTGAAGCTTACGTCCTGCAGTATGAAGGACGGGTTCTTGAACAGGCGCAGTGCTTGCTCGAGGCACTACGTCTTCTCGGCCCCAACCGAGACGAAGACGTGGAGCATGGGCGACCGTCTGTTGAGGAGTTGATTACCGACCATGAGTGGAGAACGGCTGTAACCCTGTCACTCGCCGAGCTGTCGCGCGAGCTCTATATTCCGGAAGCCACCGCGGAAATCGAGCGCGAGCTCAGCGGCCCTCCTTGGCCAAAAGGCTCCTTTTATAATCGATTTTTTGCGCTCAGTTTGCTCGCCTGGGGAAAAGCGTTTCACGGCGACTATTTCAGCGCTTTCCGTCATCTTAAGAGCGCGTCTGAGGTGGCCGAGACGAGGGGTTTGAAGGTTATCGCAGCATGCGATCGCTCCTTTATCGCGGGTTACTTCGGGGAGCGCGGGTGGTCCCGCGTCGAGCTCGACGAGGCGGAGCGGCTGGCCAAGGAAGTGGATTGGCAGGGAACATTCGGCGAAGAACGGGCCGGGCTGCTCATGCTCGCCGAGCTCTTTTGTAGCGTCGATCCGGCCAGGGCTTCGATGTACCTTGCAGAGTACCGCAATCTCGGGAGTGTCCGGCTGCCGGTGTATCCTCACGACGTGCGCGTGCAGGCCTCTGTAAAATACGCGACCGGCCTTGTGGAGCTCGCAACCGGGAACCGAGCGCGGGGCTTAGCAGACGTTCGGGAAGCGCGAGCGATATACGAACGGGTTGGTTACGATTTCCGCGTAGCGGAGTGCCTGATGAGCGAGTACCGCGCCACCGGGAGTCGCGATCTCCTACCGATGATCGAGGAGAAACTGCGACACTATCCGCTGAGCTGGTTGGCCGACGAACTTCGGGCCGCGACCGAACGGCCGACGATCGTGCTTTCACCAATGCAACAAACGGTCTTCGAACAACTGTGCCTGGGCAAGTCCACGGCCGAAATCGCGCAGTCCTTGGGACGTAGCGAATACACTATAAGCAACCATATCAAAGAGATTTTCAAGGCCTATGACGTGAGAACCAGAGCCGCGCTTTTGGCCAAGGCCGCCAGTAAAGGTTTGGTAGGCGGCACGTAAACTCCGGCGAGCAAGCATCGACGCGTTGGGCCTTGTCGAGTAGAGCTTAGAACGCACGAATCGCAAGGCTTGGCGGGAGCGTGTAGGAGGTTCTCCTAGCGTCCCCGCCACTGCCCTACGAGCTTCGAATATCCTTGCTGGTACTGGCGATTTTGCGCATAGGGCTACGAGAGCCTTAGAAACTGTAGACAGCTTTTTGGCCGATTCTGTGTAGTAAACGGTGTAGTGAGCCGCGCTCCCGTTAGGGGCACATCGTTTCCAGCAAGAACCTTTCCCGACCATACGTCGAGCGGATCAAGGTCCAACATTTCGTCGTGCGATAGATTTGGTCGACCGCGGAGACACTGAGGAACAGGCGCGAACGGATTCCGTGTCACCGCGCGTGCGCATACAAATTGCGAAACCGCCGGCAGGGGTTTTGGGCACCATCGCCCACGAGAAGGCGGCCTACAGTGCGCTGGCCCTTTCACAGTGCCTCGGGAGCTGGCTGTGGGGGCGTCGGTTCATTCAGATCGATTGCTAGAACCCCGCGGCGCGCTCGGTCGACCACCACAGCTGTCACTCGACTACCGGTCTCAAGAAGCACGGGCTTCTTATTTTCTATGTCGACGCGGAGGCCGTCCGTAAACTGCATCACGTTGATGATCTTCCAGAGCGGAATAACGAGCGCTTTGGCGTTCCCGAGGAATACGAGCCGTCGGTCAGTCACCACCAGTGTTCCGGCGTCGTCAACGCCAGTGACCTGGTGTTTTTCGCCGTGTGACCTCCCGCCGCCAGATCGTATATAGAGCCCCCGCGCGACACGTATCGACGCCCCGCTAAAGCCGCCGATGTGCTCGACCTCCGTATGGTTGCCGATCACTTCGGCGAGGCAGGTATAGCGCGCAGATTCTCCGGGTTCGGTCATAAAGCCGTCCACGTTAATCGGCGGAAAGGGGGCCCTGATGGCCCTTTCAGCGGCCGCCTCGTCTGCATTTTTGCCTGCGGCTACCGCGCCAACGCGGCTTGTTCGGCTTGTGCGACTTGTTCTGGAAGCCAAAAACACTCCAGTGACGATCGCAACGAAAATAAGCACCACCATTGTCGACATTTTTAAAGATTTCGACAGACCCGAGGCCACCTTCCGTCAGAAGACCCCGTCAAGTATGCTGCTTTCCGATCGCCAGGCGACCCGACTTGCGCGCCCACGAACTGGCAGAGGTGTCGGACGCTGTCGGACCGGTGAAGGATTTTGGGGCCCTTTCTTGGCGCGAGACTGCAGCCGGAAGCTTGAGCTGCAACGCAGGGAGGATGTAAAAGGGCGCCGTGGCGCACGCAAAGCGATCGTACTGGGCCAAAGCGCGCCAGCGCAGTTCCGAGTAAGCTCTAAGCGATTACTCTTGTTGTCAGGCCGGCGCCGCCACGGAGCCGTTGTCTTCGCCTTGCGCAGATGCCGGTGCTGACTCGCTTGCAGGCTTTTGCATATCTATCAACAGCGCAGACCGTTCGAGCTTTGAACTCCCCGGCACGCTCTTGCGGCCGCGATTAAAGCGGGGCCTTTGCACGAGTAACTGCCCTACTTGCAGGGCGAGTTCCATCTCGCTCAAGATCTCTTGTCCACGCCGGCGCACGCGTTCGAGAAGTTCTGGCGTTTCGTCGTCAGCTATCCCAGCAAGATTCTGCTGCATCGGCTCGATCCCTAGATTGGCAAGGCGCTCGAACACCGGTTCCATCGCCGCGTCTTGGTTTCGGTAAAAGCTCGTTCCACGAAATTCTAACAAAGCGCCAGCCTAAACGTTCAAGGTCAGCTTGCCGCTGCATATCATGATCGAGTTCCGACGGTCCGTGGTACCGCGCTCCGTCGCACTCCACCGCGAGCCGTTCGCCATTTGCACCAATAACAACTATGTCGATGCGATAACTCCCAACCGCATATTGTGTCCTCAGATGAAATCCAGCTGCCGAAAGCCTTTTTATCACTGCAATCTCGAACTCTGACTCTGCCCGCGCAGCAGCTTCGATGCCGCCTCTTAGAGTCGCTTTGGGGTCCTGCGCATGCTCAATCAGCAGGCGACGTAAATCGCCTACCTTGAGATCCGTTGCGGGATTGAGCGAGTGGACAATCCACATTTGATTTTTCGCGCGACTTGCAGCGACGTTTATTCGCTGCTTCTGCAAACGCTCCGGGATCATAGCCAGCGGTCCTCCATCAACGTTGCCGCTGTAAACCATGGACAAAAACATCACATCTCGCTCGTCTCCCTGAAACTGCGAGGCATTTCCGACCACGATGCGACGGCGCGCAATCTCGTCGGGATCTATCACGCGGTAGAGAAGCTGCTCAATATACCTTGCCTGACGATCTCCTAAAAGCGCGATAACGCCAATCGATGCTAAGGGCCTCGTTTCGGATTCTCCGTACTCGTTCTGTTCGATGCAAGCCTTAACGAGGGCGACGATCGTCTTTGCTTCGATTTCGTTGACATCACCGAGGCGAAGGCCGCCTACGCGCTGCTCCACAACTGATGGAGCCGGAAGGTCAGCGGTGATCTCGCGAAGTGGCTTTATCTTCCCTTGATAGCTGAGGGCATTGCTAAACCGGATAATATCCGGAACTGATCGGAAGTGCTCGAGCAAGGTGAGCGCGCCCCCGAACGACCACTTCGCGA
This sequence comes from uncultured Acidimicrobiaceae bacterium, assembly GCA_963807775.1. GTDB lineage: Bacteria > Actinomycetota > Acidimicrobiia > Acidimicrobiales > RAAP-2 > Bog-473. The sequence goes on from CAWECY010000005.1 coordinate 425,311, forward strand.
TGTCGTATAGCGAAAGGTCGCCAGTGTACAGCTGTCCGTTCTGGATATCGTATAAGAAAGCGTCGATTAACTGCTGGACACCCTCAACTGTCTGTCCGATATCGGCAGGGCTGACTTGCTCATCATCGCCGACGATGAGAACCTTTTTGCCGAGGTAGAGCGCTACAAGTGATGTAACGTCACTTTGGCTCGCTTCATCGATGATCACCACATCAAAGCGTGAGGTTTCCGGGTCAAAGACTTCGACTGCCTTTGAGATAGACATAATCCAGACCGGTACCGCCGCCCGAGCCTCGGACATGGTCCGGCGCTGCTCCGCGAGAAGTCGAGCGGCCTTCTTGCCCGTCCCGCGGCCATACATTTTCTTCGCCTTGGCAAAACCAAAGAGGGCCGCCCGCTCTTTATGCGTCAGTCGTCGCTTCTGAAAGAGCCATGCTTTGCGGTCAACGAGGTCGATCGTCGTCTGCGTAATGTTGCGGCGAACTTTCTCTATCCTTAGGCCAAGCTCTGGAAGCGAGACCGCCGAACGCCTATCAAGTTCATCTTGGAATTGTCGCCAGCGCCAGGCGGCTCGCGGTTCTCCTGGCAGCTTGCCCGCGCCGTGCACTCCTGCACGATATCGTATTGCGTCAGCCCAGCCTGGCGCTAAACCGTCCAATCGCTCAAGAAGGTCGCGCCGGTCGTCAACCGTTCGCGAGAGAAGGCCAAGTCGCGATATCTCGGCGTAACTCTTCCGAAAGGCTTCCGCGTTCAGCGTAGTGACGGCAGTAGCCATCGCAGACGCAAGTTGGCTCTTCGGCCAGGTTTCCAACGCAGCCAGCATGGCTTCGTGCTCGCTTTGCAGCTCTGCCAGCCGCCTTCGCCTTGCTTCCGCCGCTATAACCTCGGGCAAGAACGAAGTGACGATATCGCTAAGTCGCTCGAAGTGGCCATAGCCACCGTGACGGAAGGCACTCTCCGTCAGCACTGCTTCCCAACTGAACCCGCAAGTTTGCAAGTTCGCGAGTGCTGGAAGCCACCTTTTTTCGCTCCAACTTAGAGCTGATCGAAGAAGTGGAACGTGACGAAGCAACGCGACTTCTACCTCTGAAATGTCGACCGAGGGTCCTCCGATCGCTTCGACCAGATTATTCCACCGTCGTGAGAGGGTCAGCCGCCGATGCATGATGGCCGCAGCTTCTGCCAAAGCTTCAAAATGCTCGCGCGATCGTGGTTTCGAACTGCCGTTGACCTTTGAATCGTCGAGGGCGGTTTCCCATTCGCTGTGCATAAATCGGGCCAAAAACCCCGGCCGCTTTCCTATGCGCTCAACCTCTTTCGCGATCTCCCTATAGACCTTTGCCATTTCGTCTGGCTCCAGCCGACTGGAGATCTCCGGCGAATACGTCGCGATGAGCTCTTTCGAAGCCGCAACATCCATAGCGAGCTGCTCAATCTCGGCGATGAGTCGATCCCACAACGAAAGCTCGTGGTCGCCAATGCCTATCTCGACTAGCTTCGCCGACCATGGTGGCATCTTTCCAACGAGCTGGACGGCGCTGAGAAGGTCCTCAAGGACGGGTTCGAGGGCATCGCTACCGGCATAGTCGTGATCCGGGGAGTTCCAGAATCTAACGCCCAGATCAAGTTCGCTTGCCTCAAGGCCACGAATGTTATCAACGAAGAGCTCGAAGGCGTTCGGGTCAGTGAAGTCTGTTAAGTCAGGTAGAGCGGCGCCTATTGTAGTCTCGTCGTCGCGGGTTACTTCGATGTTCGAGGCATAGAGGCGCGTGAGCTCGCCGACGCTTAGGGGTAGCGAGTTAGCGGGTGCAACGGTTGACGGAATCCAATCGTGCGCCCCGATTCCTTCTGCGACCTCCTTCGCCGCAGCGCGAGGATCCGTCGGCACGCCGGCAACGATGATGTCGAGATGCTCATCAAGGCGAGCACTTCGCAACTGGTCTTTTAGCTCTTCGAGCTGCCTAATCAGCAGTTGGCGTTTTTCGCTGAGCCGCAGGATTTCGCGCTCAAGGCCTGCTTCATCAACAAACCCAATGCGCTCAACGATACCGTCAATAGAAGCCTTTAGGGCCGCATCGTCCTCGGAAGAATCAATCACACTAACGCACAACGGCTGCAATTGAGGAACGACTTTCTCCTTGACGACCTTAAGCGCTTTGGATGTTTGGCTCGTGACTAAAACGGTCTTTCCTTCCGCGAGCAGATGCCCCATTAAGTTGGCGATAGTGTGCGTTTTGCCGGTACCAGGTGGCCCCTGAACAAGAACGCCGTTTTCCCTATCGAGCGCTTTTGCGATTTGAAGTTGCTCGGGATTTCCAGGCTTGGTAAAAAGTATTTCGTGGTCAGCGTTCGCGTCCGGCACCGATACTATCGGCTCGTCGACGGTTTTAGGCACTATGTCTTCGATTACCGGGGCACCGATCACGTCGAGAAGCGAATTGGGAATAGCCCCGCCTGCCTCTACGGCTCGAACCACTGATGCTATTGCTCGCGCCAAACCTGAGGTGCGCCTCTGCAAGAAAATGACAGGCGAACTCGTCACTACCGGGATTACCGTCGGAGCTGGCGCCACGTCGGTCTCCACGTACTTGCCCTCACGGGACAACCGCGGCGGAACGGAGCGCAAGAAGGCTGGAGCCGTCGTCGTCCCCAGCGGATGCAAGCCAAGGTCATCTACCTCAGCGCCTATTTTTCCGATCAGGGCGCCGTCGATGTCCGACAACCCATTGAAGATAGGAGAACAGAAGTTGGTTTTTGGTGAGTCCTCCAGGATCACAAAATTCTGGGACGCCCGGTTTAAATACGAGCGAGAGTGGGCGTGTCAACAGTGGGTGAAAGACGTCGAGGTTATCGTGGTTCCAGGAGAGGATGCCGGCACCGAGGAGGAGTTCAAACTGATCGGGATCTCGCTGCAGCGCGCCGTGAAGTTCATAGAGGCGAGCAAATATCTCTGCTGCAGCAAACGTAATTTGTTCTTGCTTCGCCCAAGCGTCCCAAAGCAGTCGATACTGTTCAAGCGCTAAAACGCGTTCGCCACTATCTTCGAATGTCTCGACGATCGTCTCTTCGTGGTCTGTAATATTGCGGCTTGCCCGAGGCTTAGGATCGGAACGACAATCGTTCCAATCGGGACCCAGCCAATCGTTTAGTTCGGCCGGCGCCGTCGGGGGCAGCGTCGCTTCGGGACGAATGCAGCGAAGGATAACGCGCTCGTTCTCTTGCGGCGAGTCCCCAGACTGGACTCCTGGCTCCGCCTCTTGATCGTCAGGAATGTGGTCGACGAGCGAAATGGTTTCGTGGTCCGGGAGCTTCTTAAGCCAGAGCTGCCATGTGCGATCGCCTCGGATATCTCGGACTGGAGGATTTCGACGTTCATTGAACGCTTGGATAAACTTAAAGAGGCGCGTGATCTTATCGCGCGCATGTGATTGGACCGTCGCATCTGAAGGCAACGTCAAAGGCAGGCACCTACAGTCCAGATTTTTTCGGAAGCCACCGCCATCGCCCCAGGCCCGCCCGGAATTGCGAGATGCATCGGACTTAGCCGAGGCCTCCGATTCGATCGAACCTTTTGCCAGACTTCCGCTAGGTCCCTCCGGGCAGCTTCAAGGTTCGCATGTAAGGGGTCGGGGGTCGAGTTCCCATCTCGACCATTGGAAACGTGCAAAAAGTCTGACGTAGTCGACTTTTCTAGATAAAGTGCTTGAGAAGGGGGGAGCCCGTCTGACCTCGCCTTTCTTTATCAATCTTCGGCTGGGGGAGAGTAATGGGACAAAATCGCGGCGCGGCCTCGCGAACCGGCTCTTTCGCATGCATACCTTCCGGCTTCGGGTGGATTTGCGTCGGCAGGTGATCGCCTACCTACGTTACCAACGTTTCATGCCGATGCAAGGTACCGATTCAATCGTGGTCGGAGTCTTGGGATCGTCTGACGTCGATCGGTCAGCGTATGCGGCATTCCTTCGTGAACATGGCGTGGCCGCCGAACCGTCGCCAGGCGAGATATTGCAGGAATCGGCTGAAGCAGAGATTGCGTCGCAGATTACGTTCCTCGTGGACGCCGTCAAAATCCTAGTGCCCGGCCTCGCAGTAAACGCCATTTACGACGTCTGCAAAACGCGACTCCGGCCGCTATTTAGGCAGTTAGCGAAGGCGGTTCGAGAACGCCGCGAGCTTGGCGAGCGTCATTTGCTAACCGTTATTGTAAAATTCGATCGGGGAACTTCTACTTATAACCTTCCCGGCGTTGACCGGCAGGCTGCGATCGAGGCGATCGGAATTCGCCTGCCGGAGTCGATCAACGCCGATCCGTCTGAGCGCAGCCACTTTTGGATCGATGGGTATTGGATGCCGTCAGCGCGCGCTGCTGAGCAGTTCGAGTCTTTGCACTCTAGAGTCGACGGCCCGTGCAAGGTCCCTGACGGTCTCGCGGGAGCGCTTAGGGGCCGGATCGCGGATATCTACCGATGTAGCGTTGGCTCGCACGTATTCATCGAGTTCGCCGCTCCATCGCAAGACGAGCTCGACGACCTTCTCGATGCTCTGCGCCGCGCTTTACCAGAAGGCGCCGTGCTGGGGTTAACAGGGCGGCGGAACCTTATTCACGTCGAGTTCGCCTAAAGATCGCTCCAAAGTCGATCTTCTCGACGGAATCAGCAGCAAAAGCTACGCGACGGACCGTGGCCCAGGCCGGTTGAACCTGCAGTCAAAATAAGCTCGGCGGAGGTTGCGTTTTAGGCCTTTCCTCGCGCGTGAAAACGGGAAGGACAGGAAGCATCAAGTGTTTCTCGGTCGGGCGGGTATAGGCAAGGGTTTGATTCAGCTCACCGAAATCGCTGAATCCACTCAGTAATATGCCCCACGTTGCTCTCAGCCGAACAGCTGGTGATTCCGAACCTCTATTAAGATCGATAAGGTAGGCGATGAGGTCGATCATTAACAGCAGCCGCACGACGCGAGAAACGCGTGCCGGAGCCTGCGATCGTCCGTGATTGTAGTAGTGCCGATTGAACCGCATGCCAACCGGCGGGACCTTATCGCGGTAGCTCGCGAACAATAAGCGGGTAATTACCTCGCAGGCGGGCCTCTCGATGCGAGAGGCAACGGCCTCGAGCGGCTTCATCATCTGCCTTACCGTGATCGATTTGCCCGGGCCATCCACGAGGCCGAGGCCCTCTGTGGCAAAATCGCGCAATAGCCCTTCTAGCTCGGCGAAAAGCGCCGGTATCGCGAACGACGCCGCATTGAAGCCATCGCGATCCGCAGCGCGGAGCAGTGTTACCGTATCGAGCAGCACTCTGCGGCGGTTCGGAGCAACGGATTCGTAGCTGCACGTCGCAAGTACAAGCTTCTCGATTTCCTCCCACGAATTCTCCCGATAGAAGGTCATCATGCGCTCCTCAAATTCGTGGAATGGTCGATCCGCGTCTGCCATCTGCGCGATGTCGAAGATCAGATCAGCCGGCCAACTCGTGGAGATGCACCATCGAAAGCGGGTTGCGATCGTGTCGGCCGCATTCGCCACTTCCGCGATGTTCGTCATACCGCGCATGATCATGTTGCCAACCTGGGTCATCGTCGAACGCAGGCGATCCATGAAATCGGCAACGGCACTACCGAGCCGTTTCATCGTGTCGCCCATGCCGGGTAGTAGCGGGCCGATGTCGACCTTTCGGGGACTATCCATTTTCAAGACCTCCCGAGTGCACTGCCACAACAACGGTATGCAGTGATGATTCTGATCGGTGTCGGAAAATGGAAGAAGGGCGCCGATTAGGGGTCGCCCGCCACGGCGGAGATGATCCTCGTCTTCCCAGGAGGCGCATATCGTTCGGACCCTCCAGCCATAGTGCGATGTTCATGAATGCATTCTAGCCGGGCAGAATGCCATATGTGTGGCGTTCTGCCACGATACCAGCTGCGCCATTCCAGCGTTCAAGCATGATCTATTCGGCTGACGCGGCTCGGTCGTCTTTGACGCGGCGGAGCGCCGGCGCGCAATAGGTTCGAGTGAAGTAGGCTCGTGGCCCAATGTGGGCCAAAGTCGACGCTCACCGCTCGGAAACGAAGCAAAATCGGGGTCGTCCATGGCAGCGCCAACGGAAATCGGACCCGTGTATCGGGGTCCCGGCCGCTCCCGTCGAATACCCGAGAGTCCTTTCCTGTACGGGTTTTCGCGTTTTTAAGTCCCGGCTAGTCCCGACGAATCCCGGCGAATTTTGCGGAATCCGTTAGACGGCCGTTGGAGAAGCAGCCGCCGTCTTGCTGTTGGGGCTGGCGCTGCATTCAAGGTGCGCGGCTTTGACACGAAGCATCCTTTTCTCTCGCCGTAGGGGCAGATAGGCGTCGTGCCCAGCAGTGAAAGGCCGCAGGACGATGGGCGGATTGCCTAGATCAAAGGTCAATCGCGTACCCAGAACTTCAGATGGTCCCAGAACGTCTTCTTTTTTGGAGCACTTATGGGGGATTCCGTCACCGGCAGCTTTCCACGCGCACGCATACCGGCTTTCCGACCAGCAGCAATCTGTTCATCAGTCATTCTGGGTGCCCACTCAACACGGTTGTGGCGAATGAAGTAATGCGATTGGCAAGGCAGTCTCCAGTTTCCGATTGATGGCCACAGTGATACAGTCTTGCCATCAAACGAGAGTCTCCATCCGCTTGCCGGGTTAAAGGGAGTAACGACTTCGTTGCCGCAACCGCACGCGCAGAGATGCACGGACGTGGCGTACTTTGGACTGATGTAGAGGACGGACTCTTCGAGATGGTCCGGAACGGTATCAATGAAGGCGTGACGGAAGTTCTCCGTACTCATGCCCGGTCCTCATTTAGCAGGAGGTTACCGTCTACGGTGTAGGTCGAGTGGAACTCCTTCTTGAGATCGCCGTAGAAGCCGTAGAGCTTTTTCCATTTAATGACCGCAAGGGAAGCGTTCAGCGCGTTCAAATCGGCAATCTGGATATTCTGCTCGTACTCCTGACCCGCAACCGCGCCGCCGAATGGAATGCGATGTTTCGTGTGGACATGCTCACGTTTGGCTGGCGTGCTAGTCGTCACGCGGACCGTGCCCCCGATCGCATCATCGGTGCTAAAGAGTCCCATGCCAACATCGATGAAAGGCTTTTCGTGGGTTTCTAAGTACTCAATTATCGGCCGCTTAGCATCACCCTCCATACAAAGGAATACGAAGGCCATGTTTTCGAGTTCGTTTACATTTTCTGCGCTGATGAAGAAGTCGTGCGGGAAGATGCCATCGCGCATCGCCGCGTACAACTGGGCCAAATAAGCAACCTTTGTTGGTCGCTCGACGAGTTTTTCGAGCGGAACCGCCCCCGGCGACCGGAAGGCATTATGAGCAAGGAGATGGTCGCCGTCGAAGAGATGGATCTCCGGCACATGCGTTTTCGCTACCAGATCGAGCACATATGACCCGGTGCCACCCAAGCCGATGATGGCAAGTCGGCCCTTGTTGAGTTTCTGACTGATTGCAACGATATTCGCGCGGCTCGAGGCGGTATCTATGTATTTGAAGACCGTCTGCTCATCGTCGTCTGGCGTCACCGGCCGGAACGTTTTCGGAGTGGCCGTCGGGTCGAGTTTTCTCGCGTGGGGGCAGATAAGGTTGACGTAGTTCGTCATCTTGTCATAGAAATTCGCAAACCCATCGATGTTCGTCGGTCTTGCGGAGAACTGCAGGTCTACGCTGAGCCCTTCCGCCAGGAGTCGCTTTGCATCGGAGCGCCCAAGGCCGACAATTTCGGTCCCATCGGACTTGCACGGATACGTGCCCGCAAAATAGATAACATGGTCCCTTGGCTTGACGGCCTTCTGACCATCTGCGACCAGTTGAGACACGAGGACGCCGCGCTGAACGGTCCGGCCGGCATCTACGTACGGAATATCGCCGATTACGAGATACCCCGCCTTGGTCGAAACGTTATATCCTTGGTCCGCCAGCCTCTTCAGGTCCGGGCTACGATCTATCAGTTTGCGTGACATTGAAGACCATGCCGTCCTTGATCTTTACAGTGTCACCAGCAACCATCTCACCTTCCGGGTTTTCCTTCGGCCCATTATCGTATGTGACGGTGTATTCGTATTCCTTACCCGGCGTCGGATCCGGATAAGCGAGCTTGACTACCTGCTCAAATGACAGATGGCGCTCGTCCACCGTCTTCTCGCGCAGGTTGACGATGACGTGATATTCGTGGTGCTCGGCTTCTTTGAGTTCCTCGCGGATGCGATCTCGTTCGGCCGTATCTTTCGCGAGGCGCGCGTCGTCCTCAGCGACCTCCTTGTTGAGTTCTTCCAGTTTTGCGCGAAGTTCGATTTCGCGCGGAGTCTCTTCGTTTGCGATGTCGCCCATTACCCGTCTCCTATAAATTGATTGATGCCTGAAGAGTAAGACTTTTGGTGGTTTAGCAGTTCAGGTCGCTAGCTGGCGAAACAAGGAGCCGCGCGATTGCGACCCCTTTTGTTTCGTAGGTTACTTTCGGTTCTTCAGTGCGTCTGAAAGTGAAGCATAGCCTTGGCGCTTGAGGTAGGTGCCGAGTTGCATATCGGCGCGAACGCTCGGCGCAAATCTTGGGTACTCTCCGCGGATTGAACCGATCAGCGTGTCGCTACGTTTCCGGCGAATCTCACCATCGCTGTCGCTCACGCGCCGGTCGAGTGGCTTCGGGCCGCTCATGCCGCGCACTCCGGCTTAGCGAGCAGGTTATCGGGCTGTATGCCGTCGGCTTCGGTCTTCACGTACTCGTGTCCGTTGTGCTTGGCGATGATGACCTTGACCAAATCGCCGCGCTTGTCACCGCAGTAGAAGCTGTCACCGCGACGGATAGCTGCGATGACTTCATCGACCGTCCACCGCGTGGAGTACGAAACCGCGTTACGGTTTTCGTTGGTACCTATGCGCTGGATCCGTACGTGCGGATCGGCGTGCGTAGGGTGCTTGTTGATGCACACTACATAGTAAGTGGCCACTCGTATTGTCCTTCCGACCGCTTGGCGGTCCGGTAGGAGGCCGGTGGGGCGCATTCGAACGCGAGCATTTGCAGACTGGGACTCGTGCCCGAACGGCTACCGGCCTCGGTTTGGTAAGTGGCGATGTTAGAGCATCGCCGCTTATTTTTTTGTTGCCGTTGCTAAGATCGGCTCACGGCCGATGGCCTTGCCGCGGCCAGCGCCGAGCTTGCCCTGCAACTATAATCTCAAGAATCTGTGTTAGTCAATACCCGGCGCCCTCAAACTTTACGCGCACTTGACCGCGTAAGAAATTAACGCTATCATGTCCCGTAGAAACCTCTAAGGAAGGGGCTCTCATGTTCAGCACTGTCGAACACGAGTTCGAGCACGACTCGCTGGCTCGGGCCCGGGAGGCCGCCACCGAGGATGCGGCCCACAGCGGCGGTCGGGTTTTCCCCTGCACCGTCTCGCTTCAGGGTGGGCGTCCCATTTTGTCAACTGCCTTCCCGCTAGGCTTCATCGCGCGGCACCTCCGGATAGATCCAGCGCAACGGGGGGCATCGCCGCGCGACAAGGTCAACCGGCCAATCCTTGTCGATCACGTGCGCACAATTAAGCGGTACCTGCTCGAAAATCGAAACGACTACTTCCTCGGCGCCCTGTCTCTTAACATTCGCTCGATGCCGCAACTTCACGTACAGAAGACCAACGCGGCTATTCGCAGTGGATATTTGGTCATAGACGACGCGACAATGTTCGACGTAACAGATGGGCAACATCGCGTTGGGGCAATCACGGGAGTGCGAAATCTTCGAATCGCCGGCGTTATCGAAGAAGACCCCACCTTTATTAACGACTCGATAACTGTCCAAATTACAATAGAATCGCAGATCGAGCGCATTCATCAGAACTTTGCGGATGCCGCGCAAACAAAGCCGATTCCACCAAGTCTACTTGCCGCTTTTAACATGAGAGAGCCCGTCAATCGAGTTCTAGCTAACATTGTGAGAGGTTCGCGGCTTCTCAATGAGCGTATTGATGAAACCAACAAGACCCTTCCGAAACACAGTCAGTCGCTTTTCCTCCTTAATCAGGTGCGTGGCTTCGCAAAAGAGCTGTTGGTCGGCGACTACTCGATCGCAGATGATGCGCTCGCGCGTACAACCGCCCGACGACTGGCCAGTCGTGATCTCCAGGATGCCTTTGTTGAGCAAACCCTGGAGCTGCTTGAAGTTCTCACTACGCAAATGCCGCCGTGGAGCGAGATCGCTGATCTCCCGCTTCATTCCGATCAAGCCAACAGTATTCCGGACTTCCGAGCCAGGTACTTAAACATGACTGCCACCGGGCTCGTTCTCATCGGTCATGCAGCATACGAAATCAACAAGTTGCCAATTGATCGATTGGAGAGACTGGCGCGATATGCTGACTTAGCTACAAAAATTGACTGGCGCCGGAGCGGCCCAACCTGGTCAGGGAACGTAATTATCGCAGACACGAGATCTGATTCGTTAAAAGTTCTGAGCTCTCGACAGCCTGTGCGCAACGCACAAATTGGGATATGCAAGATATTGGGTGTTCCTCACAGCAAAGAGCGCCCACTTTCGCCAAGCGAGTCCGATCCCGGTCCCATCGAGGACGAAGAATAGCGAACCATCACTGCCAATGCTAGCCATGGGAAAATCAGACCGATCCGCGCGACTACCGTAGAGAAAGGTTCTTAGAATGCCAGAAAAGCAGAAACCTCAGCCCGCGATTGTAAAGCGCGCCGCAGTTCTAATAAAGGACCCAAAGCAAGCTACTAACTCCGACGTAAAGAAAATGGCGGCACGCATCCTGGATGATCAGAAGAATGACCCACAGCCACACGTAAAGGTACGGCCCAAAGGAGGCCCAACAACGAAGCCCTCGAGGAAATGAAAGCCACAACAAAAAACCTGGAATTTTTTCGACAAGCCTCGATCATTTCGAACCCGACTTTGTGGGGGGCTGCCAGATTCGTGCAGGACTCATAAAGGTGCTAGTGCTCCGCGTACGGTGAGCTGCAGGAAACGGGAAGCGCGGCTGCTGCAGCTCGATCGTTGAAGAGTCTTGCATCTGGATGAATCCGGATGCATCGCCGTCAGTGCCGAGCCGATGGACGTTACTGCCGAGGCTCGAAGATATATACGTCCCACATCATCCTCGTCGGGAGCGGATGCCGCTCGACGACCTGCTGCGTGGGACACGGCGCCCAACCAGCCTCTTCGAACCGGTCGTTCCACCAATGGCGGTCCCGCATCATGATGTGCGATAGGTCGCGGTCGCCGCCGTTTTGCCGCGAGATTGTGGCGAAAAGGGCTCCCGTACCCACTGTCGCGCTCGCGGCAGAAAACCTTCATCTGTTCTTCCGTGAGACCTTCAAAGAGCGACATCGCGACTAAGACGTCAACGGTGCGATCCTTTCATAGGCCACAGCCTCAAGCTGCGCGAGTTCGATGAACGGGTTTCGCGCTCGGGTGCGCATTAGCGTTATCGCCCACCCGCTATGGTCGAATCCACGAGCATCCAGACCACGCTCGCGTAAGGCTGAACGAGAAAGCCCTTTGCGCACCCAGCGTCCAGGTACGATCTTGCATCAGGCGAACGGCTCCTCCAGAAGCGCCGCTGTCTCGGTGAAGAGTCCCCGAAACGATGGCCACGAGTATCCGCCCTTCCAGTTACTCTTCAGGCCACGCTCGAAGTAGTCGGCATCGTACCAGGTCGCCTGGTATAGGTGGTGCGGGCGCTCGTGATTCGGCTGAACAAGTGTTGTCTAGCTGCTGCCGGTGGCCGCGGGTGCTCGCGTCGGCTGCGCCTCGTGTGGCGACTCGTCGCGGATCGCGATCTGGGTAAAGCTAGCTTGAGTTCGGCCAGCCGTGACTTGGCTGCCTCCCCTACTGCGTTAGGGCGGAATCGCACACGAAGTGCACGAGCTGCTTCTTGAAGCACTGGCAGCGACTCTGCGCGATGTTCGTAGACCCACCGTAAACCATCTCATGCATTGGCAGCGTCTGGCTCGGCCCAGCTCATAAACGGGCGATAGAGAAAATATGGCTGGCGAACAGGTTCGAGCTATGGCGAACCAGCCAATGATGTCGTGGATCAAGATAGTCGAGGGGGCCACCGTAAGGCTGTCGCGACGATGGAGTACCGCTGGGCGGCCGCCTCGAACAGCGGATATCCCCAGCCCTCGCCACGATGAAGCGAAACATAGCAGTCTCCGCGCGCATGCAGCGCCCCAAAGGGGCTCGTCAATGTGCTCGCAGTGCGGGACATGCGGGCTCGAGACGGAGTCGTGCGCGGACCTGGTCGACTGTGAGGTCCGAGCATGCCGTGGCGGCGCCTGCGTCCGTTTTAATAGCAGCACGGCGCCGCGTCGCCAGCGAATGTCGCAAGGAAGGCTTCGATCAAGCCGCTTGCGGATTCTTACGATCCTGCCATTCGAAAATACTGTAGAACACAAAGTCCGTCGGTTCGACCGTAAGGCTGATGTTACTGAGATCGACCTCGGCTACGCCTCATGCGGCGCGAGCAATCGTGTGGCAGGCAAAACGGATCCTTCGAAAGCTCGCGCGCAAACATTTCAACATTGAACCACATGGCAACCAAACGTCGATGGCATGCTAAGCGGATTCCGCCAGACGGATGGCATGCGGTCGGCCTCCCAAACCGTCATCGCGATGACGTTGCGTTCCCGTAAGCAGAGCGCGCCCAGAAAGGACGGAATGCCGTGAAAAAGATTGAAGTCGGCATCAGGGTCGTGGCCAAGGTCAAGGAGTCAGCGAAATCGTCCTCTACGTGGTGCGGCGCCTGACCAGTATCAATCACGTGGACCTGCACGCCTGCGGCCGTAGGGCATGAACGTAGGCCCGCGCGGCTTGGCCGTAGCCACTGGCATGAAATACCTCCCCGTAGTAGTTTAGCTAAGGGCGTAGTCGCGGCGTCGAGCTCGCACGTGGCCGGCACCGAGTGCGTCGCTATCGGCGCAATGCCGCGCAACACGTCCAGCGACTTCCATCGGCCGTCAACGTCTTGAGACACTCCAGGTGGTGGTCGCAGTCACGCCGCCCCCACTCGGCTCACGGCACGCCGTTCACAAGGCAATCCCTTCGTGATCGGGATCATAAAGGCGATCGCATGCACTCACGGTCGGGGTTGTGATCCCAAAGATGCCGAACGTCGGAACTCCAAGCGCAACCCCAAGGTGCATAACCCGGAGTCAGTCGAAATAAGCGCGGAGCACTGTGAGATCAAGGCTGCCGTGTCAGGCAGATCAAGCTTACCGACGAAAGTCCTTCACGTGCTCGGGCCACTCAAAGGGGTGCCCGAAGTACGTGTCGTGATTATCGAGGTCTGCGCGGCGTTCCAACAAGAGCGACGTCTCAAAGAGTTCGCGAGCTCGTCAAAGCCATGCCACTTCTTCCAAGGCCAAGCTGGCTTGCAGCCGGGGTGTAATGCGACTGTTCCGGGCGGTAGACCGAAGTCCCGGTCCGAGCAAACCGCAAAGGGGAGCGGCAACGATCCACGCCAGCCCAGCATTCGCGCTATGCCTTCGACGCTTGCGATGTCGCCTTCGCGGCGCCAACTGCTTGGAAACGTGTAACTTTGCCGCGCCTTCACCAACCTCGCAAGCGGCGCACTCCAGTGCGTAAACGTCGCAATATCGTACGGTTGGCCATCGAGCGACTGGATCTCACGAACCTCGCTACCGCGCTGGCCACTTAATCGCACCATCAGCCGATCGATCTCTTTGGCACCCCGCAGGAGGTCGGCCGCGGCGGGGTCGTCCGGCGAAAGAAGCACGTCGACGGCAAGGTCAAGGTAGTGCAAAGCTCTAACAAGCGGCGTGATTCGGAGGATATCACCGATGCCAGCGGCGGCCGACACTAGAGCTGTCCCGCCCGTCGGCTGGGCGACCATGGGCATGCCACTTTCGCCAGCGAAAGCGCCGTGCCAGTCACGGCCAACCACAGACCGCACGGTCTCGAAGGGCACTGACGTGAACCGGCCGCTATTTACGCGCTTTGGCGAGGTGTTCGCCGCGTGAATCCTGCCTACAAAGAAGCGATTGTCGGCGTGAACGCCGACCCGTGCCTCGCGGGCGGAAAAGATAAAGCGAGTGTCTTCTCCGACCTGCGCGTCCAAAAAGTGATGGTGCTCCCAGAAGGACTTCCGGTAGCAGAGCGTCGCGCCGCACACCCATGGTCGACCGCTTGCTGGATAGACGTACTCGAATGCGGAGTCCCTGGCGGCGTCGACGAATAACACGCGGTTGAGGCCGCATACGTCGAACTGACCAGACTCCAGGGCGCTGATCTGATAGCTCAGGCGCCATGGCGCGTACCAGTCATCATCGTCCCAGTGAAGGATGATATCACCACGGGCAGCCTCGCAGGCGGCGTTGCGTTTAGTCCCCACCGATCTGCGCGATGTCCGCCTGATATAGCGTATTTGTGGGTGCAGCGGAACGAGATCTTCGACGTCCGAGGCGCCATCGTCGACGATGAGGAGCTCCTTTTCGAGATAGTTCTGGGCTAGAAACATACGTATGGCAGCGGGTATGAAAGGCCGCCGGTCGGCCGTGGGCATGATACACGTGGCAAGCGTCATACTACGCCTCCGCTTCGCGCTCGCAACGAGGTTCAGGCCTTGCTGACATCACTGCAACGGATGCCAAACGCGTGGAACACGCCTTCAACCCGTCTCGGGCCGAGTCGGCGCAGTAGGAGCGGAACCGAAGAGTCGGAAGGCGTCATCATCGAAACGAAAGCGCGCGATCAATCGTGTGGGGTCCGCAGCGTTTGGTGTCCGGTGCCAGTAAATACGACGCCGCGTTCGTCAAATGCACACACCTCGTAGCTTTCGGTCGTGAGATCGACGCGAGTCGATGATAAAGAGCGAAGGTTCGTCGCCCGTAACCATGATTGCTCCCGTGCGATAAAGGCCGAAGGCAGCGCAAAACCTAAAGAATAGACCGACGTTGGCGTGCTTCGGCGAGGTCCCTCTTGCGCTAGTTCAGAGGGCGTGAGGAGAGTTGCCAACAAAGCGACTGACCGCGAGGTTAGTTGTTGATAATACCAGCGCTGGCGCCAGGACCTTCGTCGTGGTATTCTAACGTTACGGCCCGGGGGGTTGCTATGAGAAGCGTTCAGGCGCCAGGGGTGGCCGCCATAATGGCGTCGGTGGTCGTTGTTTTACTGAGTGGTTGCGCGTCCGAGCAATCGCCCCTCGGAGCCCCCACGCAAGAGGGCGCGAAGGCCTATACTTCGCATAGCGAGGTGAGGACGAGAACGAGTTCGTCCGGGGACCTCCTATATGTCGGCAGCCAGAGCGACGGCGTGTTCGTCCTGAGCTATCCCCAGGGACAGATCATAAACCAGTTCCAGCCGCCAAACGATGGAGTCGTCTTCGGCATGTGTTCCGACGAAAGCGGCGACGTGTTCGTGTTGGCAGGGGGCACGCCCGGCTACATCTACGAGTACGCGCATGGAGGCACCAGCCCGATTGCGACGCTCGAAGATGAGTACGATGTGCCCTTGGCATGCGCCGTTGATCCGACGACCGGCAATCTCGCGGTAGTAAACAATGGTGATCCTACGGATGTCGCGATTTACGCGGATGCTCAAGGCACGCCAACCTACTACAACGATCCCAGTATGGACGCAATGTATTACTGCGTCTACGATGACAGTGGGAACCTCTTCGTGGACGGGCAGTACGATGACACCGCGTTGCTTGACGAGCTTCCGTACGGAGGTACCTCGTTTGCCGGAATCGCTTTGAATAAGAGAATCGCTCGGCCCGGCTCGATGCAGTGGATGGGCACGTATTTGGCACTGGGCATCTACGACAAGATTGTCTACCACGTGCAGATCTCGGGCTCGTCGGGACGCATCGTGGGCAAGACAGTCCACCACCACCTAAAGAGTCCGTGGACGATCGATGGTAAGCAGCTGATCTCCGTGTACGGAAGGGCCCCCGTCGCCTACCCGTTCGAGGTTGCGTACTGGACGTACCCGAGGGGTGGGCCGGGCCCCACGCAGCTCCTCAATGTCTTCGGCTCCCATAGTCGCCTGGACGGCGTCGCGGTTAGCGTCGGCTCAGGGAAGTAGCCCGCTAACCCCGCCGAACACCCTACTGGCCTACTGCGAGAAGGGTCGTCCCGGGAGCGCTGGTCGCGATGAGCGCCGACTCACCAGGAGCGAGGGTAAAGCCGCCGGCACCCAATCCTGTTACGTGACCGTCGATGGTGACCGACGGTGTGTCGCCCCAAAGATAGAAGGCCACGGGCCCGTAATAATCCAAGTTGGTGTTCCTAAAGGTCGTCGCGAGCGGTGGAGGCGGAAGGACTTTGGCCTGGTCGTTGTAGCCGGCGCAATCCGTCACCGCGACGCCTGCACCGCCTACGACGGTTGCGGCATCCAGGAGATTCCCGGTCAGGTCGCAATCGCGCACTGAGATGTCGCTCGCGTTACTGCCGATCGCGATCCCATAGTCCTGCGTGCTCGCGAGCCATGCTCCGTTTGGACCGAGGCTGTACACCGAGTTGGTGCAGCCCGCGCCAACGATGCGCACGCCCGAGACTGTCCCAGTACCGGTAATGGCGATCACGATACCGGCGGCCATCGTGCTGGGAGGACTCACGAGATCCACGCCGTTGCACGAATAATATCCGCCGAGCACCTCGACGTTCGACGCACCTTCGATCTGTAAGCCAGGCCCATTCCACGCGCATGAGTAACAGGAGACCAGGCGCACCTGATCCACGAAGCCGCTTCCCTGGTCGATGTAAATCCCAGCGCCCGGAAAGTCGGTTGGGGTGGCCGCAGTTGGACCGAAGTCGCAGCCCACAAACTCAACGTCCTTAACCGTGCCCAAAGGCAAGGGCTCGACGGCAATGGCCGCGCCGCGAAGAGGGTTACCGCTGTTGGTGTAGGCGTTGACATTTCGGAAGTACAGCTTTGTCGCGCTCGTTCCGGCTGAGGTCGGTTGAATCAGAACCCCCTGCTCGAAAGCTTCGATGCGCGTAGCAACGACGCGGACGTCCTCCGCGGCCGTGATGAGTATGCCAACGCCCGACGTAGGCCCCCCCGGGGGCGATCCGCTCTCGGGCTGAGTGATGAATGTGCAGAACGCGATGTAGGCTCCTCTCGCCGCGCTCCCCGACGGCAGGCCGAGCGTGACAGCACGGCCAGTGTCCGGCCCGTCACTAGTGTAATTGATCGTACAGTGCAACATGGCGCACTGCGCGGTGTCGCCGAAGACGACGGCATTCTGAGCGTCCGTGATCGCGACCCGCAAAAGGCGAACGTTGCCCTGCATTACATTTATGGCGGCGTTGAGGTTTTTCTTGTTGCCGACGGCGTAGGCTATGTCAAGATCCTGGAAGACAACGGCATCCGTTCCATCTAGACTCGTGGTAACGTCGAAGAGATCTTCCGGGTTCTGAACGTCTAACGCCGTGTTGCCACTTGTGCCCATAATCGTGATCGCAATGGAGGTACCGGGCGGTGAGTCGGTCGCGTTAACAAGTATCGGCCCGTTTATGTTGTACTGCCCATAGGGGATGAGCACCGTGCCGCCGCCCGCTGCAATCGCAGCTGAAACCGCGTCCTGTAGGGCACTCTTGTTATCGTGGGCATGATTGCCCGGCATCATCCCGTAATCCAGCGCGTTGTAAATGCCGATTGCTGACAGATCGGACTCGGGTGGCAGGCTAAATGGCGGTGAGCACGCGATCACGGTTACTTCCCTACGAGCAGAAAGCTAGGCGGTGTGGCGCCCCAAGCCAAAACGGTGCTTTCTCCAGGAGCCAGTGTGAAGCCGCCCGATGTCAAGCCGGTTAGTCTGCCGTCGATCGTAATCGAGACGCTTGAGCCACCCGAGACATAGAAGGCGATCGGTCCGTAGTACTTAAAAAGTGCGTTCGAAATCGTGAGGGGTGAGCTACCGGTGACGATCGTTGTGATGACCGTCGCCTGATCGTTATACCCGGCACAATTCGTAACCTGGACCGGGGCTGGGTTGGATATGTATATCGGGTCGGAGAGATTCCCGGTCAGATCGCAGCCCCGTATCAGCACATTCGGTACGGCTGCGGCCGGGGCAGTTACCGAGATTCCGTACTCCTGTGAGGTAGGTTCTCCTTCGATCGAGTTGTTGCAGGCAGCGCCGATGATTCGGACGTTGGCCGCTCCGCTCGAGATGCTAATCCCGGCCTGCGCGGGACTCGGAGGGCTCTCCTGAAGAGTCGCGTTGCAGGAGTAATAGCCGCCGAGGATTTCAACATTTGAGCCGGCGTCGATTTGCATGCCGGATCCAGGCCACCTACATGAATAGCACGAAACGAAGCGCAGCTGATCAACTACGGGCCCAGAGCCGGAGCTGGTTATGAAGATGCCGCCGGAAGTATAGCTTGTCCCGTAGGTGGGATCGGGCTCAAAGCTGCAGCCGACGCACACGAGGCGGGCAACCAGCGCGCCTTGCGGCGCAATCAGCAGACCCGCTCCTACGCTGTCGACATCGCTCGTCACGATCACACGAACGGCCCCCATGAAGACGTGGACGACTTGGCCTGTTGACGGATCGACGACGATGCCTTGTTGGAACCCTTCTATCGAGACATCGTCGATCCGGACCTGGTCTGCCCGGACAAACTGCAAACCGATTCCTCCGGCTCTCGGCGGCGACTCGGTCGAGTTCGAAAGTAGACAATTACTAATGTACGTTTCCATGGCCTGTTGCGCCGATGTCCCGATCTGCACTGCCGAGGGTGAAGCTGTCTTATTGACATACGTAACGGTACAGTCGAGCATGCTGCACTGCAGTGTGTTGACTAAGCACACCGCCTGAGGGCAGTCGGAGAAGACGACACGGAATAAGCGAACGTTTTGCGCGCTGCTGAGCGGCTGGTCGCCCAGAAGCACTGCCGTGCCCGAGGTAGCACTGGCGGCGTAGGTAATTAGCAAATCCTGAAAGGTAGTACCGCCAATGTCGTCGTTACCAGGCCCATTAGGAACGTGGGTATTCACATCGAAGAAGGTCCCCGTCTCCGTCTGTATGAGCGTCGTGTTGCCGCTGGTGCCGATGATCGTGAGGGACACCGGGACAGGCGGCGACAAGTTATCGCCGATGAAGATGGTCCCCGCGACGTAGTATTCTCCAGTGGGTATCAGGATCGTGCCCCCACCTGTAGCGGCCGCCGCGTCGATTGCCGCTTGGAGGGCGCAGGCATTCCGACTGGCAGCCGGAGGCGTGTCCGAGTTTGGGATCATGCCCCCGCAGTAGCACTGATCGAGAACATTGTAGACGCCGATTCCCGAAAGGTCCGAATCGGCCGGCAGCGTGAACGACGACATGAATCCTCCAGCTTTCCGAGCGAAGACCGCTAGCTAAGGAAAACCAACAATAATATTATGGCAGCCTCCGACGACGCCTGAAACGGGCTGCTACCGCACACCTGCGCAGTAGTGCGTTTGCGTCGGGCGAAGGATCTAGATGGCGATGCGTCATGCGCCTCCACTGGAGGGAGAACTCCTTCTGCGTTCCGCTTTGACTTGCGGGCGACTGCCCTGAGTAGGGTTAGTTGTAAGGCACTGCTGCCCCTTCATCATGATGCCGGGGGCGACCCTATGTTTGAAGAGATCAGTCGGGCTGAAGGGGGAGCTGGATTGGCACTTTCGCTCGCCTGGGACTGCGACAGGTCTTCGTGCGGCTTGATGTTAGACAGGGGCGCGCCCAGTTTGTCTATTTCATCAAGCAGCGCAGCGAGGGAAGACCGATAGTTTGGCGGAATTGTTCAACGCCTAACGTTCCACCACCCGGGATAACATCAGCAGCGACAAGGCGTAGCTCGGTTTTGCACCTGAGTTTTTGATCGTGAACGCCAACCGTGATCACCCTCTACTCGTTCACCTCGCATCGGGGATTGGAAATATCGTTCTTGCGACGCCGTTACTGATAGTGCTCAGTCGAGCCGGGTTCGTCGTAGACGTGCTCATCGACGCCGATTATCCTGGCGTAGGCGAGCTGCTTCAAGGTTGGAGCGCGATACGCACAGTCTACGATGGTCGCCGCAACCGCCCCTCGCTCGCGTCATATGTTCACGTGATCGCCGCCGTCCCGCCCTTCTATTGGTTTCGCCATTCCCGCTGGTACGCGACATTCGAGGGTGTACTGCGCAGGCCGCCCGACGGGCTTTTCTATCGCGATGAACAAGCCTATTATCTGGAGTTCGCGCGCTCGCTTGGGTGCGATGTCAATGCGGCGCCGTACTACTTCCTCCCCATATCGTCCGAATGTAACGACCTCGCTGGGCCAAATACCCTTGTCCTGGCGCCGGGGTGTAAGACGGGCGAAATGGCTGCCAAGCGCTGGCCATTTTTCCCGGAGCTAGCCGCTCGGTTTCCGGACGTTGTGCTTATTGGCACCGACGACGATCTCACGCGATTCGATGGCGCTCGCATGCACTTTGCCGACCGCGTTCGCTCACTTGTCGGGCGGCTTTCGCTTTTGGAAACTGCGCGCACGATCGCGAGCGCGGGCGTGGTCGTAGCGAATGATTGCGGGCTCGGGCACCTCGCGGGCGCTCTCGGCGTTCCCACAGTTCTGCTCTTTGGCCCGACGCCACATCTGACGCTTGGACGCTTTCCGGCAAATGTAACGATCCTCCGCGCTGGATTGCCATGCGAGCCGTGCTGGTTTACACGACGCTTTGCCGCTTGCGACGGCGACGTGAGCTGCCTTCGACAGATCACCGTAGACGAAGTCGGTAAGGCAGTCACGGCGCACTTTCGGCCAAAGGAGTGCAATCCACGCGATGGAGACAAATGACGATGGGCTACACTCCAATACGGGCCTCGTCTGCGAGCTCATATCTTGTCGTGGAGCCTTTTTGGGCGTGCGCTCTGAGTCACAGCTGAGAGCCCTGAGTATCTGGACAAGTTAGAGGCTCTGTTCCGCTTGCCAGCGGCGCCTCCGACCGGCGATTAGGGAGCTCAACCACGAATGTGCTCGATATTCGTTATACTGCTTCATTCGTCCAGCGATCGCCGCGTTCGCCGCGCCTTCTCGGGGAGTCTTGAACGAGCGAGCGGCGAGCAGCTCGCATTCGAGTCTCGCATGAAAATACTGGTCGCTTGGACTATGCACAACGACGCGCTAAGTAAGACGTCGCGGATGCGGTCTAGTCTACCGACGCGATACTCGGCGTGGTGCGGCTTTCCGAATCGAAGACTTCTCCGGAAGCGCGCGTGGCTCTTGACCCGCGCCTGCTATTTCTTCAGGTGTTGCGTGCCCCACTTTATTGACCAGCGGACGACATTAAACTCCTGGACACCGAACCTACGGTGCGGCCGGCGCGAGTCAGCTCGATAATCCGCGCCGTCCGGCAGGCGGACGTCTTGCCGTAGCGGAGCTCCGCCGTAAGGACGAAAGTGCCCACGGAACCGGATCAGCTCCAAAGGGTCACTAAATGGTGAAGCAAAATAAAGGATTGTCTCGCCACTACCTCGCTGGCGATAGCGAAGGGCGCATCTGTGGTCGCTGTCGTTCTGCGCTGCTTCGCATCGCGTTTCTTACGGCATACGCCGTTAAAGGGGTCCCAACCACATGAAAGTGGGAATCGTCATGCCGGTGGTCCTCCAGACCGAGACGTTATTGGAGGCAACTCTCGATTCGGCCGCGCAACTTAGAACGCAGCACTCGGCGACGTTATACGTCATCTGTAACCGCTTACAAGTATGCACCGCGGAGGAGCTTCAGCGCAGCCTTCAGAGCCGATTCTCTGGCAGGGTCGCGGTACTGCACGAACCAGGCGTCGAGAGAAGTGTCGCTGGGGCGTGGAATCTTGGCTGCTTTCACGCTCTCAACGAAAGCAATCACTATATCGCGATCGTCGCGAACGATACTATCTTGAAACCAGACTGCTTGGACGTGCTGGTTGAGCATGGTGAGGCTGGTTGCTCTGATGTGTGGTCGGGCATAAGCTACAATAATCGGGAACACATTGATCCTAGTGCGTTCAGCGATGCAGCTGATTTTAGCTGTTTCATGATTCGACCGGCAACACTGCACCGCTTCGGCATGTTCGATCCTAACTTTAGACCCGCGTATTTTGAAGATAACGACTACTACGCGAGAGTAGTCTTGGGTGGCGGCCGCTGTCTTGTCGTCCACCGCGCGCAGTTCTTTCATCACGGCTCTATGACGATCCGCGCTGACCCTGACATGGCGCACCACGTTCGTCACTGGTTCGAGACCAATCGCCAATATTTTTCGAAGAAATGGGGCGTGACATCGCCGCACAACGATAACGAGAGTATCCTCAGGAACTACTTTCACCATCCATTCAACGACCAATCCAAGCCACTCGGGTGGTTTCCCGGCAACTGTTTTTAGGAAGTCCCAACGTCCGCTAATCCGAGGAATGCGAGGACATTGTGCTTATTGATGAACTATACGCTGGCGTTCGCCAGACTCCATCGGACATTGTCGAGCATCTGGAGCTGCTCGCACGTCTATCGTCGCTGTGTAACCACGTTACTGAGTTCGGCGTTCGCGCTGGGAACTCTACGATCGCTTTGCTCTATGGCAAACCGCGGAGGCTGGTCTCGTATGATGTTTTGCCCTGTCTACGAGCGGATGAAATAGAGCGCGCCGCGGAGGAGGCGGGGGTCGCCTTTGTCTTTCGACAAGAGAGCACCCTGGCCGCTGACATTGACCCAACCGATCTGCTTTTTATTGACACGCTCCATACCTTTCAACAGTTGACGGTCGAACTTCGGAATCACGCTGGTAAAGTGCAGAGATTCATTGCGTTTCACGACACAACGACATTCGGCGATCGAGACGAGCAGCCAACACAGCTGGGGAACTATGAGGCGACTGGTTTGTGGCCCGCCATTAGCCGATTTCTCAAAAACAGCGGAGACTGGAATCTGAAGTTCTACGCCACGAACAACAACGGGCTTACCGTGATTGAACGGAACTCCTAGGCTCGAACGGAGACCGAATTGTGACGCCTAAATGGAGCGGTACGATCCCTATTTACATCAATAACTTTAATTGGCTTTCGCCGGTGAAGCGACTGGCGGAATTTTTCGACAATGTAAGTGGAACTGAACTAACGATCGTAGACAATGCATCGACCTACCCACCTCTGCTGGATTGGTATGACCGCTGCGGCTATCCCGTGGTTCGGCTCGGAGATAATCGTGGACCGTACGCTCCTTGGGACGCTGAGGTCGTTATGGCGGCGGGCGAACATCGTGCACGGTATTCGAGTGCATATTACGTTGTGAGCGATCCGGATCTTTTGCTAGACTCCTGCCCGTTCGATCTCATAGACGTGTTAGTCGAGGGTTGGATCCGATATCCATCCGTGAGCAAGGTTGGCGTAAGCCTAGAGATCGACGATTTGCCGACCACGTCGCCTTTGGCTGAGAGTGTACGGGGATGGGAGTCGCAATTCTGGCGCGATCGTCGCGACGACAAGTTCTTTAATGCAGCAATCGACACGACGCTCGCACTCTATCGCGTCGACATTCCATTTGCTCGGGCGAAGGCAACCGGTAATAGCCTTCGTACCGACCGGCCCTATACGGCTCGGCATCTACCCTGGTACATCGACCCAAGCAAGATGAGCTCAGAAGAAGAGTACTATGTTAGAACGACACGGGCCGGGCACTGGGGGACGGCACTGAAGCGGCTGGTTCTGCAGGCCGGCTAATCCGTTCATAGATGCCACTCTAAGTTCACGGCGCGCGGGCGGAGTTGAGCCGCACTTCCCCGCGTCGTTCCTTCCGAACAAGGCATCCGTGAGCTTGCGTTTGTGCAAGCGGTTGCTTGGACTCGATGACGTTAGAAATACCTCCGCAACTGAGCATCCTGCAGTGGCCTTACTTTAGCGTATTAATGGGGGTTGTATCTCCGTATGAAAAGCTAGTATACCGTGCCGGCAGTGCCAGTGATCCAGACGTTGTTTGTGCCACAGGCAAAGTGGCTGAGTCAGACCAGTGGTGCTCTGGTCGTCCCTTTGCATAATAATAGGGGCCATGTAGACTGCATTGGGCGATGGTCCCGCGATATAGAGGTAATCGGAGTCGGAGCCTCGTTGCAGCCGGATGAGCCTTCTCGCTTGCCTGCACGTTGAACGGCGAGTATGCAGTAGGCGATCCAACCTGCTCCCGCGAGCCTCCGCATCCTGCCAACATGATGGTCGCCGCGAATGCGCCGATGGGCGAATCCGCGAAATTTCGCCCCGAGGCTGCTGCAATGTGTCTTGACGATGCGCCGACGACGATCCCGCCGTAGACGCGCGGCAGAAACCAGCCACGCGGGAGTCCCGCGGTGTGGCCCTGATCACCCGTCGGCGGCCAGTTAAAACAGCACACCTGGGGCACTTCAAAATCGCACACTACGCCGTGGGCACTTTCCCGTCTTGGCCCACACGCCAGCTGATTACGCCTTCAAAACCTGCCCAAACGCTATCCCTCGCGGTGTCCGCAGTTGGATGAGCTTTAGTAGGCCTTCGCGCTCTAATGACTGTGCTAGTCCCCAAACCGGATGCAGGGGTCCCGTGTCATGAAAGGCTGCGATCGCGCCGCCGATCATAAAGGGTAGATAACGCTTGAACTCGATGGATCTTGTTTCGAGAGTCGAATCGAAAAACGCGAAACCTACGTCGGAGCTGGGTGGCAGCCATGTCATGCTATCAGCAAGAATGATCTCGACGGGAAGCTCTGCTACTCTCCGCTTGGCGATGTCAGCGCGAATTCTTATCTATTTCAAGGGAATACAGCTTACCATGGCCATTTGCTAACAAAGCCTTACCGATCATCGCGGCCCCAAATCCAAATGCTGACCCGGTCTCGATTACCGTTTCGGGCTGCAGTGCTCGAACAAATGAGGCCACCAATTTCCAAGATTTCAAACTCGGCCGAGTCACCGTCAGCTGCATGCCATAAGCTCGGCATGGCGCAGAACGCGCACGGGCCCGTAAACTCCGACTCTTTAGGGTAGGCATCGTAACAGGGATACTGTGGCGATGGCGTGTCATCGGCAGTGATCATGTTGTCCGCCTTTTCACCAGATATTGGACTGAAGATAGACGGAATATATTCCGTTTTTGGGCAGTCTCGCGCCTCCTTGAGACCCAGCTCTCGAGCTTTGACTCTCATTCACCGAAACATTAGCGGACGGCTTGCGATAGGTTGTGAAGGTGAGTCGGTTTTGCACGGCTGCGTGAATTCCCGCGGCGTCAGCTTTCCAAGCGACGAATCCGCGTCGACGCTTGGAACATCGCCTTCGCGGCGCCAACTGATTGAAAACGTATACTTTTGCCGCGCCTTCACCCGCCTCGCAAGCGGAGCACTCCAGTGGGTAAACGTCGCAACATCGTACGGTTGGCCGCCGACCGACTCGATCTCACAACAGTCGCCGTCGGGGCGTCCCCTTGATCGTACGATCAGCCGATCGATCTCCTTGGCACCCCTCAAGAGATCGGCTGCTGCGGGATCATCGGGCGAAAGCACGACGTCGACACCGAAGCCAAGGTAGTGGAAAACCCTAACGAGCGGCGTGATGCGGAGAATATCACCGATGCCAGAGGCGGCGGATACTAGAGCTGCGCCCGCCGACGGTTCGCCGATAGGCATGCCGTTTTCGCCGCCGAAAGCACCGTGCCACTGGCGCCCAACAATGGACCGCACGGTCTCTAAGGGAACCGAGTTGAAACGGCCGCTATTGACGCGCTTGGGCGATGTGTTCGCCGCGTGAATTCTCCCAACAAAGAAGCGATTGTCACCGTGAACACCAACCCGTGCGCCGTGGGCGGAAAAGACAAAGCGTGTGTGTCCTCCCCGACGCGCGCGTCTACGAAGCGATGGCGCTCCCAGAAGGACTTCCAGTAGCAGAGCGTTGCGCCGCAGACCCATGGTCGACTGCTTACTGGATAGACGTAGTCGAATGCTAAGTCACGGGCGGGATCGACGAAGAATACGCGGTTGAGGCCGCATACATCGAACTCACCAGACTCCAAAGCATCGACCTGATAGCGAACGCGCCATGGCGCGTACCAGTCGTCATCGTCCCAGTGCAGGATGATGTCACCGCCGGCAGCCTCGCAGGCGAAGTTGCGTTTATTGCCCACCGATTCATGCGACTTACGCCTGATATAGCGGATTTGCGGGTGCGTAGGGATGAGATCTTCAACATCGCAGGCACCGTCGTCGACGACGACGAGCTGCTTTTCGAGGTAATCCT
Source organism: uncultured Acidimicrobiaceae bacterium (assembly GCA_963807775.1). Lineage (GTDB taxonomy): Bacteria > Actinomycetota > Acidimicrobiia > Acidimicrobiales > RAAP-2 > Bog-473. Next base: position 451,558 of record CAWECY010000005.1, read on the forward strand.
GAGCGAGAAACATACGGATGGCGAAGGGTACGAAAGCTCTCCGGTCGGCTGTGGGCATGATACATGTGGCGAGAGTCATGCTACGGTGTTGCGTACGCCTCGAAGGTTCTACGGCTCGCTGAGACCATGGCTACGAATCCCGAGCGCGCCATCGAACGTCTCGAGAAGCAGTCTGTACAGCCCGCTGAGAATCGCAGAGTCTTGAATCGGCGGACCGTCGAAGCGAAAGCGCCACTCGTCAAGCGTTTCAGAGAGTCTAGGGCCCCATGCTAGTAAATGCGGACTCACATTCTTCAAACGCGCGCCCTTCCGAACTTTCGATGGCCGGGATCGACCCGAGTCGTAGGAGGAACGGACGTTCGTGACCTGTCATCATCATCGCTCCCGTTGCGCTAAGCGCTCAAGGCTTCCCAGACCCGCAGAGTAGACGAACCTTGGCGCGCTAGGGCAAGGTCCCTCTTGCGATGGTTCTGAGCCGTACCGAACCACAAAGGTGAGCGAGCGCCAGGTTGTTATTCTGCGCCTTCAGCGCAGGCGCCACGGCCTCCGTCGTGGTATCCTGAAATTACGGACTGGGGAGGTTGCCATGAAAAGTGTTCGCGCGTCGGGCGTCGCCGCCATTATGACGGCGGTCGTCGTTGTTTTGCTCAGCGGTTGTACGGGCGCGCAGTCGCCGGTCGTAGGATTGACTCCGGCGCAAGAGAGTGCGAAGACACCTATCTCACGCAACGCGGTGAGGACCAAATCGAGTTCCTCCGGAGAACTCTTGTACGTAGGCAGCCAGACCTACGGCGTTTTTGTCCTGAGTTACCCGCAGGGACAGCTCGTAGCGCAATTCCAGCCGCCAAATCTGGTCCGAGGCATGTGTTCCGACCGGAGCGGCAACGTGTTCGTGGTGACGGAAGGCGATGCTGGGTACATTTACGAGTACGCGCATGGTGGCACGAGCCCAATCGCGACGCTCGAGGACGACTACGACACCCCTTTGGCGTGCGCCGTCGATCCGACGACCGGCAACCTGGCCGTTCCGAACGACGATCCCGCGACCGTCGCGGTTTTCCCAGACGCCCAAGGTACCCCAACCTATTACAACGATCCAAATATGAACGCAATCTGGTACTGCGTCTACGACGACAGCGGAAATCTTTTCGTTGACGGCCAGGGCAGTTCTGGCGATCCGATCCTCGCGGAGCTTCCCTACGGAAGTAGCTCGTTCACCGACGTTACCCTTGACAAGAACGTCGGAAACCCTGGCTCGATGCAGTGGATGGGAGCGTACTTGGCGGTAGGGAGCTCAAAGCAGGTCGTGTACCACATAAAGATCTCGGGTTCGTCTGGGATCATCGTCGGCAAAACGAACCATAAACGTCTAAAGAGTCCATGGACGATCGATGGAAAGCAACTGATCTCCGTCTACGGGAGCCAGCGTAACGGCTCGCATCAGGTCGCGTACTGGACGTATCCAAAGGGCGGAGCCCCTACGCAACTCTTAAACCTCTTCGGTTCCAACAGTCGCCTTGATGGGATCGCGGTCAGCGTCGGCTCGGAAAAATAGCTGCTAAATCTCCCTCCGAGGACCTACTGGCCGACCGCGTAAACCGTCGTGCCGGGGCCGCTGACTGCGATGAACGCTGATTCGCCAGGAGCGAGCGTGAAGCCGCCGCGGCCCAACCCAGTTAGGCGACCGTCGATGGTGACCGACGGTGTGTCGCCCCAAACGTAGAAGGCCACGGGCCCGTGATAATCCAAGCTGGTGTTGCGAAAGGTCGTCGCTAGCGGTGGAGGCGGAAGGACTTTGGCCTGGTCGTTGTAGCCGGCGCAATCCGTGACCGCCACGCCTGCACCGCCCGCGACGGTTACAGCCTCCAGGAGATTCCCGGTCAGGTCACAATCGCGTACCGAGATGTCGCTCGCGCTATTGCCGAGCGCGACACCATAGTCCTGAGTGCTTGGGAGCCACGTACCATCTGGACCGAGGCTAAAGACCGAGTTTGTGCAGCCAGCGCCAACGATGCGCACGCCCGAGACCGTCCCCGTGCCAGTAATGGCGATCGCGATGCCGGCCATTCCGCTGGGAGGACTCGATGCTTCAATACCGTTGCACGAATAGTAGCCGCCCAGCACCTCGATATTCGACGCGCCTTCGATCTGTAAGCCTGGACCGTTCCACGCGCACGAGTAGCAAGAAACCAAGCGCACCTGATCCACCGAGCCGCTGCCCTCGGCGATGTAGATGCCGGCGCCCGCATAGTCGGTGGGGATGTCGGCAGTTGGGCCGACATCGCATCCCACAAACTCAACGTCTGAAACGGTGCACGACGTGCTTGGCTGAATCGCGACGGCCGCGCCAAGCGCGGACCCACTGCTATTCGTGTAGACGTTGACATTTCGGAAGTACAGCTTTATAACGCTCGCGCCGTCCGAGAGTGGTTGAATCACGATCCCCTGTTCGAAGGATTCGATGCGAGTAGCAACCACACGAACGTCCTCCGCAGCCGTGATGACTATGCCTTCCCCCGACGTAGGTGCGGGGGGCGAGTTCTCCGCATGTGTAATGAAGGTGCAGAAGGCTATATAGACTCCTCTAGCCACACTGCTTTCCGATAGGCCGAGGGTGACGGCACGGGCTCCGTTTGGGCCGTCATGCGTGTACCTGATCGTGCAGTGCAACATGCCGCACCGGGTGGTCTCTCCGAAGACAACACCTCGCTGGGCGTTGGTGATCACCACTCTCAGGAGACGAACGTTGCCCTGCGTCACGGAGATGGCGATGCTGGTGTTGTTATTCGTGGCGTAGGTTATTTGGAGGTCCTGGAAAACGACAGCATTGGTTCCATCCAGGCTCGTTGTAACTTCGAACAGATTGTCATTGTTCTGCACGTCCAACGTCGTCGTACCGCTAGTCCCCATAATCGTGACCGCAATGGAGATTCCGGGTGGTGAATCAGTCGCGTCGACAGTTATTGACCCATTAATCTCGTAGTCTCCCGTAGGAATGAGCACGGTGCCGCCGCCGGCTGCAATCGCGGCAGAAACTGCGTCCTGCAGGGCCCTCTTGTTATCGCCAGGAATGCCGGGACCGCTGCCCTGGGTCATACCGTAGTCCAGCGCGTTATAGATGCCGATCGCCGAGAGATCCGATTGGGGGGGTAAGCTAAATGGCGGCGAGCACGCGGTCATGGCTACTTCCCCACCGCTAGAAAACTCGGCGGCGAGCTCCAAGACAAGATCGCGCTCTCCCCGGGCGCAAGCGTGAAGCCCCCCGACGTCAAGCCGGTCAGTGTGCCGTCGATCTTAATCGAAGCACTCGACCCACCTGCAACATAGAAGGCGATCGGGCCAAAGTATCCGAGGACCACGTTGGAGATTGTGAGCGGTGCCGCACCCGGAAGAACCGTCGCGAGTACTTTGGCTTGGTCATTATAGCCTGCGCAATTTGTAACCTCAAGAGAGTTGACGTTGAATACGTATATCGCGCCGGAAAGATTGCCGGTCAGGTCGCAACCTCGTATTTGAACGTTCGGTATGGCGGCAGCCTGGGAGACCACCGAAACCCCATATTCCTGTGAGCTCGGTTCTCCTTCGATCGAGTTGTTGCACGCGGCGCCTACGATTCGAATGTTTTCGGCTCCGCTCGCGATGCTTATCCCAGCCTGCGGACTCGGAGGGCTTTCCGGAAGGATCCCGTTGCAAGAGTAATAGCCGCCGAGGACTTCGACATTTGAGCCGGCGTCGATTTGCATACCAGGCCCCGGCCATCTGCATGAATAGCACGAAACAAAACGTAGCTGATCGATTACGCCACTTTCTTCCGACGTTATGAAAATGCCCCCGGAAGAGTAGCTCGTCCCGTAGGTGGGATCGGGCTCAAAGCTGCAGCCGACGCACACGAGATGCGCAACCAGCGCGCTCTGCGGCACTATCAGGAGCCCCGCTCCGACGTTGTCGACGTCGCTCCTCACAACCACACGAACTCCTCCAAAAAAGAGGTGGACGGCTTGGCCGACTGACGGATCAACGACAATGCCCTGCTGAAACCCCTCTATTGAGAGATCGTCGATCCGAACCTGGTCTGCCCGCACAACCTCTAAGCCGATTCCACCGGCTCCCGGCGGTGACTCGTTGGAGTTCGAAAGGAGGCAATCGCTAATGTAGGTTTCCATTGCCTGTTGCTCCGGTGTCCCGATCTGCACCGCCGCCGGCGTGGCTGTCTTATTCAAGTACGTAACGGTACACTCAAGCACGCTGCACTGCAAGGTGTTGACGAAGCACACCGCCTGAGGGCAGTCAGAGAAAACGACGCGAAATAGACGAACGTTCTGAGCGTTGACCACGTCGCCCAGCATGACGGCCGTGCCCGACGTCGCGGCGGCAGCGTATTCGATCAGCAGGTCCTGAAATGTAACGCCGCCGAGATTATCATTTGGGGGTCCAACTTGCGTATTTACGTCGAAGAAAGTACCGCTCGTCGTCTGTATGAGCGTCGTGTTCCCGCTGGTGCCGATGATCGTAAGCGACACACCCGTGCCCGGCGGCGACGCGCCTTCGCCGATGAAGATGGTTCCGGCGACGTAGTATTCTCCAGTCGGTATCAGGATAGTGCCTCCACCGTTAAGCGTCGCCGCGTCGATTGCCGCTTGGAGGGCACAGGCATTTTGAATGGCGGAGGCAGGTGTGGTCGAGTTTGGTATCATGCCTCCGCAGTAACACTGATCGAGAACATTGTAGACGCCGATCCCCGAAAGATCGGAATCGGCCGGAAGCGTGAACGTGGACATGGAGCCTCCAACTTTTTCAGCAAAGCGGCGAGCTAAGGACAACCAACGGTGACACGATCAAGGTTCTGCATACGCATGCGACGGTACGCTCATGGCACACACGCCTCAGACCATTGCCATCGGCGAAGCGTTTACTTGAACGGTGCGCCAACGCGCTTCTCACTGGGAGAATTCCCCCACATTCCGCCCTGTCGCAGGCTCGGCGGTTCAGGCAACACCGTTTTTTCGTAAGGCCCTGCTACCCCTTCATCATGACGCCCGAGACAGCGTTTCCGTCGAGGGCTCAAAGGAAGCTGCGTTGGCCTCTTCGGCATGGCTACGACCAACAGCCCCTCGCCCGGCTTGCACTTCGACTCGCTGTAACGATTTCAAGACCGCTGCTTTCAGTCACTCAGCCACCTCTCCAACTACCCGAAATCCCGATCAAAGCGCCCCTAGCACACTTATGTTTGTTTATCCGACCTAACCCACTCCTATCACTGGTGAGAGAACCGGCGAGACTCTCTTGAATCTAACAGCCACAAAGAACCAGACTCTCACAAACAGGGCGTCACCAGCCGAAGTGTCGAGGATCCGTTGGGTGCGTCGCAGGAAAACGGAAGCAGCAATCACACCGTGGCTGCAGGGGCGGACGGGTTACATCTTTCCGTCGAAGCTGCCTTGAAGATGCAGATGCCGGATCTCGATCCGACCCAGTTGCGCGTCCTCGGCGTAGGTTGTTGTAAACACAGCGTCGCCTTGGGTTACGAGGGCCGTGTCGTCGCCCCCAACAATGGCGATCGCTTTCGCGCACCGCTCGCCCGTGCCGACAACAAGACTGATGGGCGTTGCGATTTCATAACGGCCGGTGGGGATTATGATCGTTCCGCCGGTCAGAGCCACATCGTCGACGGCACGCTGCAATGCGACGGCGTTGTGCTCACCGTCGCCATCGCCTGCACGCAGGCCGTAGTCGAGCGCGTTCACCGACGCCATCGCATTTTGCAGGGTTCGACTACCCAGGCCGTCGAGGTCTGATGCCGAGGCATTCTTGCGGGCTAGTACAGCCAGCGGGACCGTTAGTATCGCGGCCAACAAGTCCAACCGCCGCATGACGTTCCTCGCCTTTCTCTCGGAGCTTTCCTAGGCTGTGTTGCATTCAGCAGGACGGGCGTCCGGCCCTTGGGGAGCACGGCCTGGGCAGGAGCCCGCGATAGACTCTGGTTTCCGCTAAAGCGCGAGGTCGTCAGATATGCGAGGAAGCACCTTGTTGCCCGTCTGCAGATTCCGAGCACCTTTCGCCGACGCCCCGCGCTCTGACTCTGCCTTTCTTTCGCGGCATCCTTGCCCCGCTTAGAGCGGAAAGCGCCGTCACCTCTAGAGACTGGGCGGTAACGATGTTGATATGCCTCCGAGGCCGATCAGCAGAACGACGCGCGACTTGTATTCAAATGGAACAGCGTTGGAAAATGAGCGCGATGTTACGCCCATCGCGCAAGAGCTGCGGAAACGGTTTCCTCGCTCGTCAACTGAGCCGCGCCGACCGGTGTTAAGTGGATGAGGCCGCCTGAAGAGCAGCCGTGACTCGCCCGGAGAGCCAACCTTGTTAGCAAGTCCCAGATTTACTAACATTTTGCTAACGGAATAGATCCTAATCAGCCCGCGCAGATCACGATAGGCCCCATTTTTGTGCTCAATCGACGCTAGCGGTTACTTATCGGGACGGCTCTAGTGATTTTCAAGACCGCCGCATTCAACCACTCTGCCACCTCGAGAAAGGCCCTTCTTCTCACAACTTTTCTCGCCAGATAAGTGGCGCTAGATCCAGAGGCACTGACAGATCCACTAGCCACGCTTAAGAGGAGTTTGCGAGGACTTATCAAGTCAAGGTTAGCTGTAAGCATTTCAAGACCGCCCATTCAACGCTCTGCCACCTCTCCACGTCCCGAAAGCCCTTATGCTATTTTGGATTGGCCAGTTTTGATTTCGTGACGGGCGTTCGAAAAAGCCTACTTGGTAACGATATGGTAACGAGATTTGGCTCGCCTTTTTACTTCCCTTCGCAAGGAGTTACCTCGAAAGCTCGTTGACCGCTCCGTCCCAGTCCTACCATAGACCGGTTTTGCTTGGGGCACGCCAATATCGCCGCGCGGCAAGAGGATGACTACCGTACACGGAAACTAGATGGCTTCAGTCCGTTTGAGCGTTATGCCAAGGTGTTATGTTCCAAACACAGTACCGAGCAAGATGCCCGCTCTAAGGGTACCGATCTTCGAACCACAGCTGCACGTTGGCGACGAACAGAAGCCCGTCATTCTCGAATTGCTCGATGGTGGCCACTATTCGCTTGGGCCGCACCGCGATTTTCAGTATCCTCTCAAGATCAGTCTCTCGCTCCCCGATCCGGATGCTCAGTTTCCTTGGAAACCCGTCGATCTAACGCTCAATGCGGACGGTACATACATCGTCGAAGCCATCAACCGTTCCGAAATGACGCGAGAGCACCACTACAACGAGTTGGGTGCCCGTTACGAAAGGGTCGCAAAGGATGGCTGGTCGATCCAAACCAGCTCCTATCAGGTTCGTAACTCCGACCACACCCCGCGAGGGTGGATCGCCCAAGTGCATGTTATGCATGACACGTACGATGCTACTACAATGCAGCCCTTAATGCAGAAGGACCCGGAGATATACGATACTCAAGGGGAGGCGAATTACTGGGCGATGCGCATTGGCATCGCTTGGCTTGAGAAAAAGTTAGGCTTCGCGTAATTAATGTCGTCTAATGGATTAGATGCCTTTGAGGATTTTGAGCTGCCAGCCGATGCCGATAAAGACGTGGACCTCGATGAGGATGGCGATTCGGACGCGGCTTACGCATCATACATAGATAACCAGCTAGCCGCGTTATTCGAAGACGAGCGCCTTGAATTACGTGCAGATGCAACCGAGAAGATTCGGCAGCGCATTCTTGACGCCAGCCCAACATATCTGGCCCTCATAAATGCTGAATTGGCGAAGGTTGACAGACTTTTGAATGCTGAAGAGCCCGATCTGGCTGGCGCGTTCTTCCATGCCTATCGGAGCCTTGACGGTTACTTAGAGGAGGTAATCATTGATTCCATTTCCGGAGCACTGATGGAACCTATAGCGGAGCTTTTTGTTGAAAAAACACTAACGTCGCATCAACGCACGATTGCCCGCACACTTGGAAAGAATCTGAGAAACGCAATATTGGATCGCATTTGCGTCGATCAAAGTAGCACCGACAAACTAAAAAAGCAAGTACGGGCATTTGACGAGATCACCAAGTCTCGCCATCTCATTGTCCATCGTTTTGGGGAGCCTACGCGGGACCAAGTGGAGCAGTGCCGGAATGTGGCGCGAAGGACGGCCGATTTAATCGAAGCCGAGAGAACGCGAGGGCAATCCGACGACTGAAATCCGAGTGGCACCTACGCGGATTGGCGAAATCATACACGGCCGCCGTTCGATTACCCCTGAGACCGCAAGTCGACTAGCTCGTTACCTCGGGACTACTGCGGAGTTCTGGCTCGGGCTTCAGGCCCATTATGACCTAGAGGCGCCGGAAGACATCGCCCTAATCGTTGCACGCGAGATTACGCCTAAGTCGCGTACCAAAGCGCGACAAAAGGCAATCGCCTAAAGCACTTCATCGGTTCGGATTCGTCGTAGACCGCTCAGGGAAGGCTGGGCCGTCGCCGCCTTCCGCGATCATTACCTCAGGGCAGTTGAGAAATATCGACGTTACGATGACAAGTCGTGGAGCCTGACTGACTGCTCCAACATGGTCGTGACGGAAGACCTCGGGATAACGGACGCCCTTACCCACGACGGCGATTTCGAGCAGGCTGGTTTTATTGCATTGATGCGGGAACGGCTGCTTTAGTGGCAGCCTTGGTCGCACATGCCCGTGTTGGCGTTGAGCAAGACTTGTGGCGGCGCTCAGATTGGTTGTATAAAGACGCCCCGCGAATTAGAACGCATCTGTCACAAAGATTTCATCTGTGCTGCCCACGCGTTCGTCGCAGTAAAAAGCGGCGATGTTACAGGATCGACATTCCTGTTGCGAGGGCACTCGCGGCGGTGGGTCGGGGGTTGTTGCCAGCGTGACGAGGCGGAGAGCAGCTTTTCGAATCTCTGGCCAATCTACCGCGGTCAACATCAACCAATCCGTCTTTATAAACTATGCGGGCTTGCGATTTCGTTTGGCCTCCGATCTCTGCGAGCCAGATTTAGATTAGGGCTTGGACTAGGTCGGAATCCCGCTTCTTCCCAGTCTTGCATTCCTCAATCCAAATGACACCATCGTCCTCATAGATTATATCGGCCTTGCCCTTTATGGTGGCCGTCCGACCATTGATCGTGAAGCTTTGCTCGATTCGCGGCTTTAGGCCAACCTCTCGAAGTTTGCCGGCCCGCCACTGAACGAGCGCGTCATGCTCTTTTGTCCAAGCATTCAGATCCGCGCCGCTGGGCAATTTGATGAATGTATGCCTGGCCCGAAACCATAACGCCCACTCGCATTGGGCCTCGTCACTGATGAGCTTGGTTAGCCACGTCGCCCAAATGAAAGGCTCATCTCGAAACTCCGCCGGCTGGGGTTGAAGGTCCACGCGGCGCCTGCTTTCCCTGAGTATAGTGCCAGCCAGCTGGCACCAACCAACGCCATTCTTAGCACCAATTGCGCTGTGCCTACCGCTTAGCGGGCGATACAGCTTCTTGCGACTTGGGTCGCCTACCTTGAGGAGCATTCAAATGCAGCAGGCATTAGAGGCACAGGAAAAAGCTATATTCGGCAATGCTCGCCTCGAATGGACGGATTCATCCGTCTCAGAAAGAGAGGACCACATGATTGCACCTGGCTGCCTGGCAAAGCCCGCAATGCAGAGCGGCGTTGCTGTCGGCGAGGCCGCTTGACGCGAAAGAAGAAAGGGGCCGCAAGGCGGCCCCCGGTCATCTGGAATTCTAGTCGAGCTTCTTGCACTCGTCGCAACGCAGCCTCCCGACGCCCTTTCCGGCTTCCCAGTTTTCGGGCTTTATTCTCGACCCGTCTGGGCAGTCAGCATGATCGTGGTAGACGTTCCGTTGGCCGTAGTGCTTCTCGTCCGTAATCGTGTGATAAGGACCGCTTGCCATAAAAATCAGTTTCTTTCTTGCGCTTGGGCGCGGCTGGCGGCTTGGGGTTCCATTCCTGGTTGTCAAGAGTCTCTGCCGCCATCCGTTTGATGGTGCAGCTTCGAGGCATCTTCGGGGCGTTTCAACGCCTTGGCCGCCTTCGAGACGAGATCGGCTGGTGGCTTGTCTCTTTCTGCCAACGTTAGGCCCTCCGGTAATCACTGGCTTTACTGCCATTCTAGGTGCCCGGGTCGAGCACGAAACCGCACTACGGCTTCAGGCGCGACTCTAGAATCGCAATGTCGCTCACCCTTATGAGCAGCTTCCTGTTCTGAATAATGAGAGACAGAAAGTCAAGCGGACGCTCTCCCGTTATGGCCTTCCGAACCTGCTCTGCATCTTGAGGGCTGACCTGAATCACTTCCGGGTAGCTTTTGACGTAGATAAAGTAGTCATCCATAAGATTGTCCTCCACCCCCAATTCTAAGATCACAGAGTGCCATGTGCTCGGCATAGTGAGGAGGGGGCCGACTTTTTTGTGAAGGTTCTGGGGCTAATCTGCAAAGCCCCGAGGGACTGCGCACCCTGACGCGTCAGCTCGCTGACAACCTCCCATCGCTCCAACCGTCCTGCGTATACGCCGACAGGAACGACTCTGACCGGTTCGCTACTCACGCAAAATATAAACCGGTACGTCGACCGATCGTGGCAACGGCAGAGCGGCCGAGCGATTCCGGGCCTCTTGAGATGCTACCGCTTCGTCGGATTTTCGGAAACGGACCGCTGTTCCTCGAACTGAGTTCGAATGACGGGCTGCTCGAGAGGCTTAGATCAGGTCGACGGCATCCGAGAGTTGATCAAAATATACTGCCTCGACTTTATAGTTGCCTCCGATTTCTCGGAGAACCCGCGCTGTACGTGGCGCTGCGATGCGGAATTTCTTGGATAGCGCATCGTAGTGACTCTTCAAGTCGCGTTCGAGCTCGCCGCCGTCGAACGGTCCACGCGAGGTCGCACCGCGGCGGTTGCGAGTCCCGATTTGAAACCCAAGTTCGAGCTCTTTGCTCTTCACCCGTTCGATCACGTCGCGTACTTGCTTCGGCGGCCAGTCGCCGTACGCGTCTGGCTTTGCTGCCGAGAGAATCGTGCCGATTTGCTGGTCGACGATGGCAATGCGCTTCGCGGACACTGCAAGCTTGCGTGCTGTCTTGACCCATGCGTCCAGCGCGTCGCCGTCGATCATGCCGTCTTCCCTCGATCCAGGAACCTTCGACCAGGAATCAAGCAACGTGTAGCTCTGGGTTGCGATGCCGCTGCGACGCGCAACTTCTTCTTCAATAGCGTCGGCATCGTCCTCACCCTCGCCCCGGTACACGGTCGAAACGACCGTTAAAAAAAACTCGGCGCTCGCGGCAAGGCCCTCTTGGAGCAGTTGCGCTTCCCGTCCCGACGAGTGCAGCAGTCCGAAGTAAGTCCACTCAAGCTTGAGAAGGACGTCTCGGTCGACGCTTTCATCCGCAATGAGCCGATCGAAAATGAGTCCGCAATAGTGCGACAGCATCGCATCGTCGTTGTGATCGCGACGCTTGCCGAGGTGCGGGCCGGCGGCGGTCATCGCGCGGAGGAGGAGGTCAGACGGGTACTTTGCCGGGCCAGTTTGACCGATCAGCGCAACCGCTTCGATAAAACGGCCGGCGTTGAGCAACGCCTGAGCCGCGACGAGGAGATCCTCCGAATCGCTGTGGATCAAGAACAACCATGGGATCGACTCCCAGTACCGTTTTTCGACATCAGGTCCGGCTTCGCGCGCAAGCCCCCACGTCTGCGACGTCGCCGGCATACCCCGAAGCACGACCGCGGTCGCCGACGACGGCCACTCCGCAGTGACTGCTACACGTACGATCGCTGCTGCCCAGTCGGCGCCGAGCTCAGGTACACCGGCAAGGACCATCCCACGGCCGAGTTCAGCCGATTTCGCATCCTCTGACCGGCACGCGCGCTCGAGGACCGTCTCCCGAAGCGGCCCAGCGATGCCAGCGTCGATCAGCGCCATGCCGAGCACGACCGGATTCTCAACAGACGAAGCCATGGCGAAGATCAGATCGACGTCGCCAAGCGCGACGAGTTCGCGCGCGACGCGAAACCGATTCGCATGGTCGCGCTGCTCCATTCTCTTAAGGTCGTGACCCGGCTCGGAAAGCGGCGGCGTCGGGCGATTGTCGAAGACCCAGCGCTCGCGATCAACAATGCTCGCCGGCGCGAGGAGCACGTAGGCTTCTTCGAGCGGATTGAGCACCGACTCTGGCATCGCCCAGAAGGTATGAGCAAATTCGCGATGACGGTTCAGAATGCCGCGGATGAAATCGCGGGCGGCGAGTCGATCGTCTTCTTTATCCATCTGACGCGCGATGTCGAGGAGCCGCACTGCGGCCTGTTCCTGTTGTTCAACTGACAGGCCGATCAAATTGCCGAAAAGCTCGTTCCACCGAACGGTATCGCGGCCCGCATCCTCGAGCAGCCATTTGAAGATTTGATGGGTGCTCATCTGCAAGAGTTGCGGCGTAGCGAGCTCCGCTTCGACGTCCGCTTCCTCCTCGTCGTCATTGTCTTTTTCGTCGACCGCACGTCGCCAGACTGGCTGCGACGAGTACGACGATGTGTCGTGGCTCTTTGGCAGGAGAGACACCATGAGCTTCCAGGCGACGTCCGGCTGTTCGCGCCGCATTGTGTCAAGGACCGTGAGACGATCTTCAAGCCGAACGAACGTTTGCGGCATCCACGGCAAGAAAATCTGTCGAAGGGTCGCCGCGGGCCGGTTGCCGTGGCGATTTTCCTTAGCGTCTCTCGCCGCGAGTCGGGCGAGCACTGAGATCGCGCGTGGGAAGTACCGGCTAGGCCACGCAAGCCGCTCAAGCGCAGATGTGAGATCCGAAACATAGTCGCGCGCGAAGATGCCGTCGCTGTCGCCATGCAGGAGCGCCGTCACGGGAGCGTTCGTCTTATCTAGCGATGCTTCAATTGCATCGAGAAATGAATCTGGCGAGGCTTCAGCCAGACCCGGGAGATTGTCGCGGAGCGACCACCATAACGGCGCGTCAGCATCCTTAAAAAGCTCGCGCACAAAACCATCGACACGTTCGGCGAGGAAGAGATGCTTAGGCGCGTGATCACCGAACATCGCCATGATGTCGAGCACCTCGACGATGCCGCGACGCAACTCGCGCGAGTGCGCCGGCTTCTGCTCACCGAACGCAAGGAGCTGCGAACGCCCGCCCTGTCCAAAGCGCTCGTCGATTTCGTGCAATACTTTGTGCGCGATGTCGAAGAACGCGTCGACATCAGCCTTTGTGAAGCGCGGTGCGAGCAGCAGCCACGAGTCGAGGGGTGACACGAGCCGCAATTTTGTACCGGAGCGTCGACGTGGTGCGTCAACGCCGCTCGCCAGAGGTTCAAGATCACGCGCGACATCATGGTACGGGCGTTCGGCAAGTGTTGCAATCATCGTTCGATCGCCTTCGAATGCCTCATCCCATGCGCCGGCCAAAAGCAATGCCCGCAACGCTGCCGGTGGCGTCGTTTCAACCCAGCGTGGCGGCGGCATTGTCTGGTTCGCCATGATCCGGCGCAGTGTTGCGATGCTTCCACCAGATCGGATCGCGAGCGCACGCGCCCTTCCACGTTCAGTTTCCGCGCCTAATGCACTCGTCGCATCCCTCTCCGCTCCAATCGATTCCAGCGCGTCTTCGAGGTCGTACTTGCGCACACTCGCGAGCAGAACATCGCTCTTCGTCCCACCGCTCGGACTGAGCATCGCGTAGACATAGTGTCCATTGGCGGCGACGCTTTGCGCGAAACCCGGACTTTCGCCGTCCATCACGACGATCAAGGCTTTCATCGCGACGCTCAGTTCACGCACGGCGTCGTCGGATTGCGCGTAGAGTGCGTGCATCAAGTAGGCGTCGCGAGTTTCCTCCGGCAGCACCGAAATCGCGGCCCACAAAAAGGCGACAGATTCCTCCGTCGTTGCTGCCCGAACGGTGAGCACGGAAGGCGGATTCTTCAGCCACTCGTGAATGCGCGTCGCCTCGACGTCCCGACCCGCGAGCACGATGCGTTCGGGAAGCGGCGGGTTCGTCGCGAATGACCAGCGCTGCCACATCTCCTCGAGCGAAGCGACGCCGGAGCGCGGGCGCTTTCCGATTCTCTCGGCGAGCCATCCTTGAACGCCCGGGTATGCGTCGAGCCAGTGAACGAGGTTGTCGACGTCGAGCGCACGCACGTCGGCGAAAATGCGGCGCTTGCGCTGCTCTGCAGCCCACACATCTTTGTCGGGCCACGTCCGCATCACAACGAACACAAATGTCGTCGCCGCGCGCGTCGCCGGATCGCTCGCGGCCGCGCGCTTCTCGAAATCGTCCTGCGCCTTCTGTTTGATACGCTCGCGCTGGGCGGTTAATTCCCACCCAACCGATCCGGCGGGCAGGTCGTCAACGGCGCGCGGCGATTCGGACCAGCCATCCCATCCGCCGTGCTGGACGCTCTCGCTGGCGGGAAAGTGCGGTCTCGCGTCTGTGCCCGCCGATGCGAGGATCAGCCTGCTTATCAGTTCCGGCAGACCCGACTGGCCATCGCGACGATCGGCCCAACCCGTAAGATCCGCAGCGTCGACCCAGCGCGTCGGCTGTCCGCCGGCCAGTGCGGGGAACGTCGCCGTCCCAGACGTCAGGGTCGCGGAACTGCCATCAAAGCGAATGCCGCCAGCCTCTAACGCCTCTCTGAGCGCGTCGAGGCTGTTTGGGATGGGCGTACGCTTGCCACGCTCAAAATCCGCAACCGTTGAGACGGCCGCGTGCGCGCGATTAGCGAGGTCGCGTTGAGTCCAAGCGAGCAAGGCGCGTCCGGCTCGGCAGAGGTCCGGCGTCAACGACATCAAGGTCATATTAAAAGACTGATGCCACATTTGCAAGCTGAAGGCAGCCCCGGCCTCCCCCGCGTCCCGTTACCGGTCAATCAAGCGGAGGCTAGCGCTCTTGCATGAAGAGTGCTGATTCACTGCTCCTGGTCTCGGGTGGGCGGAAGGCGAGGGGCCTTTAGCGCGAATTCCTAGGAACGCCTTGAAGTTTGTTTTAGTTTGCGACGCGATAGTAGAAGTTTTCAGCAAGGCCAACGCGCGTCGACTATCTCGTTGGCATGAAGAAGATGCCTGATACGCCGAAAACGCTCGCCGACTACGCCGAAGCCACCAAAGTTGACGTGAGTGGTGCGCCTGACTACGCCGCAGGACGCCGGTTGCGCCTAAAATCACTCGTCGTTGACGGTCGACCTTTAGGCGACTACGAGTTGGATGCTGCCAGCGGCAAAGAAAGCGCTAAACGTTTCACCGAGCTGCAGTGGCTAGCCATCTCGCTCATCGGTTGCGACGCGGATCGGGAAGTACGCACAGTGACATCACTGGCTCCACGATCGGTTCCGACGGCCGACTTCGAGGCGACCACCGTCAGCGGTAGTCTGGTTCGCATTGAACTCGGTAATGTCGTTGACGAGCGCGAAACGCGTTTGCTCAATGCGGTGACAGGCATTCACTCGGAAGTCCAAGCTCGTCTTGTCCGCGGGATACCTGGTGTCACTGGCGGCGAATTCAGCGCGCGTCTCTATCCGGGAGCCGACCCGACTTGGGGCGATGTCGCCTCGGCGGCAGACGAGTTCGTTTCATTCATGCGAGATATTGTGCGGCGACGCGAGCCCTCTGTGACTTTGTGGCCGGCCGATTCCGAGTATTCAACGCTGCAGAAGCTGGGCGCATGCCTGGCATACCTGAGTGGGGACGGACCACCCCGCTTCTCTCTGCGCCCGGCCTGGTGACGTCGAATCACCAGGCCACCTTGCAGATCTTCGAACGACTCGTGACCAAGAAAAAGGCAAAGTTCGCTGACTATAGTGAGGGCTATCCAGTATGGCTTTCTATCGCTGTCGAGTCGGTTATCACTCCATTCCAAGCGCTCGGTTTCGTGCAGTTTCTCCAGGGCCTCGATTCGTTCGATCCCGCACCTTTTGAACGTATACTCGTCGGATGCTTCACCGCCGGCGTTATCTTTACCAAGTCTCGTCAGCGGCCCCGATATACCAGCCTAGATACCACCGGTTAGTCATCGGCAGTTGCGCAGCGCCGGCCGGTCGACTCGCGCTTATCGCGCTACCTCGACTAGACCCTCGCGGCCGAGTGTAATCGTATTTCCATCGCTCAACCAAAGGCGAACACCGCCGTCCTCGATGGACTTGACGTCGACAACGACATGAAATCCGGCGAGGCGCCGGACGAGCATGCCACGCGAGATCTCACTAACGTGCGCGAACGTTGTGCCGTAAACCGAAATCATCTGGTCCTCCTGCGGCCCGACAGATGGGCTGCCGCCCGCCGGCGGAACCGCGCGCGCCGGGACCCGCGCTCAAGGCCGAAGCGAAGCGGAGCCGCGTTAGCGGTCGCCTTGAGCGCGGGATGCGCTAGCGCGGTAGCCTGAACGGGCGGCAGGCGGAATGGAGGGCCGCTGGTTCGACGCTTCGTACGGCGGGGCCATACACGGTGTCTTGCGTCAACGCACCTAGTTGACGGAGTCGCAGCCGCGTAGGATAATCGTGGTACGCGACAACGCGCGATTTACGCCCGCATAATAATGCGTGCAAAAAGCCCGAGCACAGCTCGGCTTTTTTTATTTGGTAATGTCCCAAGGCGATGCTCGCATCGGACTCGTCAAGATCACTCAGCAGGACGAACGCTTATGAAATCAACTCGATACGGCAAGCGTACCGTGACGATCGCCGAGGCCGCCCAAATCCTCGGCATCGGTCGTAATCAGGCCTACGAAGCAGCGCGTGCCGGAACCCTGCCTACCATCGCCTTCGGCGAGCGGAAAGGCGATGGCAGGCCAACGCGCTACGTCGTCCCGATCGCCGCGCTTGAAAGACTGCTCTCGAAGCAGAGCGAACTCGAGCGCACCGCTCCACCGAGAGCGGCGAAAGGAGAGATACCTTGAAAAAAGGGAGCGTAAAGCTCTTGCCATCGGGAAAGTGGATGCTCATCTACGACGAGCCCCGTGTACTCGATGGCAAGCGCAAACAGCACTACGAAACGATATCCGTAAAGAGCGAAGCTCAAGCGCGGCGGCTTCTCGGAAAGCGGCTCGACACGATCGAGGCGGGCGAGTTTGAGGCATCCTCAAAGATGACATTTGGGGATCTGCTCGACCATTATTTCGATGCGCGTAAAGGCCGCTTGCAGGAGACGACCCTAGCACTCTATCGGCGCACGATCAATCAGCACGTGCGGCCGAAGATCGGCGACGTTCGTCTTGATAAGCTAACCCGGGAGCACGTCGAGCGCGTTCTGGATGATGCGCGCGATTGCTCAACGCGAAAGCGCAAGGGGCAACCGCTCTGCGGTCGCACGAAGCGGAACATTCTCATTCGAGTACGATCTGTGCTCGAATGGGGTTCCAAGAACTACGAAGGCGTTCGGAACATCGCGCGCAATGTCGAGCCGCCGCTCATAGAGGACCGCGAGGACGTCGCGTTCGACGGCGAACGCGTGCGGAAGCTTCTCAAGGCCGCTAAGGGTACCGAAATCGAAGCCGCCGTGATCGCGGCGATCGGGACAGGGCTGCGGCGAGGCGAACTGTGCGCACTTCGTTGGTGCGACATCGACCTCGATAAAGCCGTGCTCCGCGTGCGCCAGTCCGCTGCTCTACTCGACGGTAGGATCATCACGAAGGCTCCCAAGACGAAAGGGTCGCGCCGTGACGTATCTATGCCGGACTTCGTTGTGACGGCGCTACGAGTGCATCGCGAGCAACAGGAAGAGCGCCACCGACTCCTCGGCATCGGGAACCGAGGGTGCAGAAGGGGTCGTGTTCGACCGGTACGACGGCTCGCGCTGGAACCCGAACGAGCTCTCGCGTCAGTTCTCGCGTCTTGTCCGGCGCAAGAAGTTGCCCGCAACGCGGTTCCACGATCTACGCCACGGATATGCTTCACTGGCATTCGCCGCCGGCGTCCCATTGAAGACCGCGAGTGAACTGCTCGGGCATTCGGGGATTAACGTAACGGCAAACGTCTATACCCATATCATGGACGAGCAACGAAGGGCAGCCGCGAAGCTGCTCGACCACCACCTCAATAAGGCCGTCCGGAGCGCCTAGCCCCAGCGGTTCTGTGTAGTAAACGGTGTAGCGAAAACACCGTCGCCCCGCAAACCCGCGTAAAATAAGGCGGAATCGAACAAGTGGCGGGAGCGTGTAGGAATCGAACCTACCAGTCGCCTTGCGACGACCTCAGCGATTTTGAAGACCGTGCGAGCCACCAGACCCGTACGCTCCCATGAGTGCAGAAACGCCTTATTTTGCAAGGTTTTTTCGCATGAGCACAGTCGGCGATCCGTTGCAACAACTCGGTTATGCTGGTCACCTTTAGGTCACCTCCGTCATACTCGCCGACCACCGGATCCCTGCCAGCGCCTGCTGAAGAACGGCGTCGAGCTTCTCGGCGGCTTCCGCTTGGAGCGACGGCGTAACGTGCGAGTAGAGGTCCATCGTGATCGCGATCGTGGAATGACCGAGCATCTCCTGAACGACCTTCGGGTGAACACCTTGAGCGAGCAGCTGGCTGGCACAAGTATGGCGCAGCGTGTGAAACGAGGCTCCGGAGACCTTCGCGGTATGCGCTAGGGCCCGAAAGCCATCGGTGACCTTATGCGGCGTCCAAGGGCAGCCAGATCGTCGCCAGGAAACACGTAGCCGGGGCCGAGCCGCCCTGCGCGACGCGGTGAGCGGCGTAGCGTTTCGACCGCGCTCTCAGGCAAGTGAACGACGCTTGCTTTACCACTCTTGGGCGTCTTTTCGGCGACGCCACCCTTCTTGGTCTGCTCGAGGGCACGTCGAATGGAGATCGTACCACGCGCAAGATCAACGTCGTCCCATTTTAGACCAAGGAGCTCCCTCCTCGCTTGCACCAGCTCGCGACCGCGACTGTGAGAAGAGGGGCAAACGGCGTACCACTTGCGGCCGCAAGGAGTTTCGCGAGCTCCGGGGCCGATAGGCTCCGCATCTCCCGTCGCGGCGCTTTAGGCTTACTCGCGACAGATGCAACGTTATGGCGTATCCGGCCCTCTCGCAATGCCTGTGCAAGGACGCGATGGATAAAGCGATGGTGGTGAACGACTGTCTGACCGCTCAATCCCGCCTCGCGCCAGGCCGACATAAATCTTGTTAAGGTGTATCGCAGTGAGCTTCTGTAGCGGCACGTTGCCGAGCTTCAAAATGACGTGCACGCGCGCGAGTCGACTCGAAGCGTTGCCAACTCGTTGCTGAAAATATCGTCTTCGATCCTTCAAGAAATCGTTGACGTACCTCCCAAATGATGTCTCTCGGGTTCAATGTAACTGCCATTGTCGATCCCTGCTAGCTCTCTGATCAAGGCTCTCTCTGCCTCTTTCTTAGTCCTAAGAAAGCTGAAGCGATGTTGACGTCGTTTGCCGTCTGCGCCGCGCGAAAGCGGAAGCCGGCCGACCAGACGGCACGCCCGTTCTCAGTGCCTCGGTGCTTAAGCCGTTTATCTGACATAGGTTTTTCCTCCATTTCGTGTTGTTTTCTCGCGGGGACCGCGCTTGGCGGCATTGCTTGGTTTTGGTGATTCGCGGCCGAGTTCAAAGGAAAACGCGGTTTCATGCGCCGCGGTCAAGACGTCGTGGCATTGCTTCAGGTCTAGGTTGGACCTATCTGCGATGCGCTGAGCATAGACGTTGCCAAGACGGTAGGCCATGCGAGGGGCGCTGCGATGCAACCAGGAGGCTATGGCCCTTGTCATTTGCGATTTTCGGGCAGCGCTGAATCGCCGCTTCCCGCTTCCGGTGGCTTCGCGTTCGAGTGCGGCGACGATCTCCTCAGCAAACCGCGTGTGCTGAACCGGTGGAAGGAAAGCAAACGGTTCGCCTTCGTTTAGCGCCTCGTCCGGATCAAGCGCGCGCAGATTTTCGGCTTCGAAACCCCACTGCGCCCACTCCGGCCCGAGCTCTTCGGGCAGCTTGGCGACGCCCGGGTGCTCTGCGACTGCGCTGAACAGTTCGCGCGCTACCGCATAGGTAAAATGCGGATCACTTGCACTCAGGTGCTTCCTAATCCAGCGGTAATCGCTGGCTCGCTCAGCGCGGCTCGGGCTGGTTCGCCTGGCCTCTTGTAGCTCTTCGATCGTTCGGGGCCGTTGAAGGTTGGCTTGGGTCACCCCGAGCAACTGGAGCCCCTTGCGCAGATGCCGCTGAAAGGCGAGCTGGTGCGGCTTGGGTACGTTCTTTTTCGCCGGTCTCCCCAAAGTCAATCTCCCCATTGTCCCGACTATTGTGTTTTTCGGGGCATTGTAGTCAACACCCTTCTGCGCGTACACTCAAGCTATGACGAACACCGGCGACCTTCCCAAAGTATTAGTTCGTGGCAAGAAGGGTCTGGCGCAGTACCTACAGATAGGCGAAACGATGGCGGCCGAGCTCCTCATGAGCGGCGCGATTTCGTCTGTGAAAATCGGCAGAGCGCGCCTCGTCCCGATCGCTGCAATCGAGGAATATCTCGCGCGTCTCAGCACTGAACAGCGTCCAGCGTGAAGGCGACGCCCGCATTAAGCGAGGCGCCGCGTAGAACTGAAGCTGAATCTCATCGTTCGGTTCTGCAACATCGCCCCCAAACCCCTTCCGATGCCGCTGACCAAGTAGAAGCGCTCAAAGCGAAACGCCACGAACTGCGTCCGTCAGCCTTCCCCGCTGATTACTCTACGCGCTGCCGCTTCTGCCTTGCTTGGATTCGACGCAGACGCCTTATCGTGCGGTACCCTGGGACGCGAGTGCGCGTTTGTGGGCGCACCTCGATTGTGCTGCGCGGTGGCATGCATTCGGCATAATCGCAGAGTGGTGGCCATCAGCGCACGACAGTCGAGTCCGTTCCTCGATGCAGCTCTGAAATATGCGCGCTTAGGCTTCTACGTATTGCCGGTAAAGGCGGGGCGCGAGGCGCCGCCTCAAACGGAGCACGGTGTTAAGGACGCCACCAGAGACGAGGAAACGATTTGCGCCCGATGGCGGCGCTCGCCTGACGCGAATGTCGCGATCGCGACCGGCCTCAGCGGGATTGCAGTGCTAGACGCCGACAAACGCAACGGGGCCGCGGAGTCACTGCCAAAGATCGGTGAGTTGTTCAGAGAAGAAGGGCTCGGGCCAACCTACGCGGTCTCGGTAACACCCGGCGGCTGGCGGTTATTTTTTCTTGCGCCTAGCGATTCCACGCTGATAGAAGCGCTCGGCAACGGCTGCACCGGGCTCTTCCCTGGCATCGACATACTCGCGGGCGAACGCTATTCCGTCGCGCCGCCTTCGACACGCTCAGACGGAGGCTATCGGTGGAGCCGTCCGATCGAATCGATCGCTGCGTTGCCTGAGTTTCCCACGGCGCTCATTCAGATGGTCGGCGAACATCGGCGCAACGGCTCAAGCTCGCAAACAAGACGCAGAGCACCACGCAGCGGTGACAGGACGACAATTCCACTTGGCGAGCGCAACCACGCGGCGTTTGAGACCGCCTGTACGCTTCTGCGGCAGCGGCTAAGTGAACAGGCTGTCATTGAGGAGCTCTGCGCGATGCGCGATCGCGGCAGGTTCGAAAACCCCGTGGACGACTCGCTGTCGGACGACGAGATACGCAAGCTCGTCGCGTCAGCCGCCAGCGCCGTTTGGAAGCGCGCCGCGACGAATGAAACGAACCATAAATGGCAGGACTCCCGACCGTGGCCAACGCTAGACGCTGCGGCGCTTTATGGTCTTGCCGGTGAGCTCGTCCGGTCGATCGAACTCGAAACCGAAGCCGATCCTGCGGCGCTCCTAGCCACACTGCTTGTCGGGTTCGGGAACGCTATCGGCCCGTTAGCCCACGCGACCGTTCAGGGAGGCTCTCACCCTGCTAGACTCTTCGCTGCGGTAGTAGGCTCGACGTCAACAGGAGGCAAGGGCATGTCGTTAGCGACGATCAAGCCATTCCTTCGTGCCGCAGATGCCGAATGGTTCGATGAATGCCAGAAGTCAGGATTCGGCAGTGGCGAAGCGATAATCACTGAGCTTAGCGGGGCGCATCGCTTAAAAGACGATAAGCACCCGATCGAGCACCGAGCTTTCGTCGTCGAGCCTGAGTTTGCGCGGCTCCTAACGATCAATGCGCGCGACGGAAGTACGCTGAGCCCTATCCTTCGGTCTGCGTGGGACGATGGCCGGCTAGAGCTACGGCACTCGAAAGCGCGCATGGTCGCAACGGATGCCCATGTTTCGATTCTCGCGCACATTACGCCCGACGAACTTAGAGAAAAACTGCGCTCGATCGAGGTCGCGTCTGGCTTTGCGAATCGCGTGCTGTTCCTACTGGCGCGACGGGTCCGAAAGCTGCCTTCAGGCGGAAACATTACTCCTGCCGTTGTTCGGGACTTCGGTTGCCGACTGAATCAGGCAATACAGTACGCGCGCGGTGTCGGCGCCATGCGGCGCACCGCCGAGGCCGAAGCGGTTTGGGCGCAGTTTTATATGGACGAGCCGGATCGCGAGGGTATCGTTGGTGCTATCTGCGATCGCGCACAGGCTCAGAAGTTGCGCCTCTCCGTAGTGTACGCTTTGCTTGATCGCTCGGC
The DNA here is from genome assembly GCA_963807775.1 of uncultured Acidimicrobiaceae bacterium. Lineage (GTDB taxonomy): Bacteria > Actinomycetota > Acidimicrobiia > Acidimicrobiales > RAAP-2 > Bog-473. The sequence goes on from CAWECY010000005.1 coordinate 474,156, forward strand.
GACGATCCACCCTCAGCATGTCATCGCGGCCGAGTCGTTTTGGCGATACTGCGTGGCGTCAGCCGAACGAATCTGGGGTTCAGCGACCGGCGACAACATCGCGGATCGGCTACTCGAAAAGCTTCGCGAAGTCTATCCCGATGGTGTTTCTCGCGACGACGCTCGGCGATTATTTGCCGGTCACATAGAGTCCGACCGTCTTACCGTCGCGATCGACTACCTCTGCAGACGCGGCCTGGCGCGGATCGAGAAGCAGCCCACAGAGGGGCGTTCGCGTGAAGTCCTCTACGCGCTGCCTTGCGCGTAAAGCGCGAAAAGCTCGAAAGCCCAGTGGCCTAGGAACTTATCGCGCATAACGCGCTTACCGCGCGCTCTACGGCGTGAGCTGTACCAGCCCCACCTTCTGTGTTGGCGTCGGCAACATCTCCCCGGGCGGGGGCGACGAAGTGCCCTTCGTCGACGTCTGGAACGGGACGACCTGGACCTCGACCACACTCAGCCAGCCGAGCGGCGCCGACTTCAGCCAGCTCAACGGCGTCTCCTGCAGCGAGCCCACCACCTGCATGGCGGCGGGATACCTGCACCTGACCAGTGGCGGCGGCTCGAACCAGCCGATCGCCGAGTACTGGAACGGCACGAGCTGGACCCTGAGCCCGGTCCAGGACCTGAGCAGTCCGACCTCGGAGTTCTTCCGGGTGTCGTGCGCCGGCCCGTCGTTCTGCGCCGCCGCCGGCTACACCCAGCTGAGCGGTGGGGAGGACGGCACGCTGATTGAGATCTGGAGCGGCGGGACCACCTGGACCACCCAGAGCACACCGAACCAGGGGACCACGGGTTCCAATCTCTTCGGTATCAGCTGCTTCAGCCCCACGACCTGCACGGCCGTGGGCGCCTACGACCTGACCTCGGCGGCGACCTTCGCCAGCCTGGCCCTGACCTGGAACGGTCAGACCTGGACCGTCGCCCTGCCGCCCAACGGGTCGGCCACCCCCGAGAAGGACAGTCTCCAGGGCGTGAGCTGCCTCAACGACTGGGCCTGCATGTCCGTCGGTTGGACCGGGTCGAGCGGGCACGAGATCCCCTACGCCGTGTGGGCCCCGATCGCCCGCTCGGGGTACCGCTTCGTGGCCTCCGACGGCGGGGTCTTCAACTACGGCACCGGGGCGCCCTTCTACGGCTCGGCCGGCAGCCAGAAGCTGAACGCCCCCATCGTGGGCATGGCCGTCCTGCCGGGTGGGGACGGCTACTACCTGGTGGCCTCCGACGGCGGCGTCTTCAACTACGGCAACGCGCAGTTCTACGGCTCCATGGGCGGCCAGCCGCTCAACGAGCCGATCGTCGGCATCGCGGTCACGGCCGACGGCGGTGGCTACTGGCTGGTGGCCTCCGACGGCGGGATCTTCAGCTTCGGCGACGCCCAGTTCTACGGATCCATGGGCGGCCAGCCGCTGAACAAGCCGATCGTGGGGATGGCCACCCCGGCCAACGGCTACGGCTACTACGAGGTGGCCTCCGACGGCGGGATCTTCGCCTTCCCGATCCAGGGCGGGCCCCCGTTCCTGGGCTCGACCGGCTCCATCACGCTGAACAAGCCGATCGTGGGCATGGCGGTGAACCCGGCGGGCCAGTACTACATGGTGGCCTCCGACGGCGGCATCTTCGCTTACCCGACGCCCGGCGCGCCGTTCTACGGTTCCACCGGGTCGATCAAGCTCAACCAGCCCATCATCGGGATGGAACTGGTGAACAGCGGCTACTACTTGGGCGCGGCCGACGGTGGCATCTTCGCCTTCCCGCCCATCGCCGGCCCGCCCTTCCTGGGCTCCCGGGGCGGCCAGCCGCTGAACGCCCCGATCGTGGGGATCAGCGGGTAGCGACACCCGTCCCTCATCGCAGACGCGACAACACCCGCCGGTTCCCGGCGGGTGTTGTCGTATGAGGATGTCGCGTGGGTGTCGCGCCCACGACGTTGGAGCCGGGAGCGTCTAGCGCTGCATGGCCTTGGTCTCGATGTACTCCTCGAGGCCGTACTTGCCGCGCTCACGGCCGTTCCCCGACTGCTTGTAGCCGCCGAAGGGCGCGCCCGGGTTGAAGGCCCCGCCGTTGATGTCGACCTGACCGGTCCGCATCTGCCGCGCCACCTTCTCGGCCCGGTCCGGGTCGCCGCTCCACACTCCGCCGGACAGGCCGTAGGGGGTGTCGTTGGCGATCTCGATCGCCTCTTCCTCGGTGTCGTAGGGGATGATGGAGAGGACGGGACCGAAGATCTCCTCCCGGGCGATCGTCATGTCCGGGGTGACGTCGGAGAAGATCGTGGGCTGGACGAAGAAGCCCTTCTCCAGTCCCTCGGGTGCGGCCGCCCCGCCGATGACCAGCTTGGCCCCCTCCTCGATTCCCTTGTTGATGTAGCCCCGCACCCGCTCCCTTTGTACCGAGGACACGAGCGGCCCGAGGAGCTTGCCGGGCTCGAAGGGGTCGCCGGGGGCGAAGCCGGCGGCGGCGCCCGCCGCCAGCTCTTCCACCTCGGCCAGCTTGTCCCGGGGGACGAGCATCCGGGTGAGGGCCGAGCAGGTCTGGCCCGAGTTCATGTAGCAGGCGAAGACCCCGGCCGGCACGGCCGCCGCCAGGTCGGCGTCGTCGAGCAGGATGTTGGCCGACTTGCCGCCCAGCTCGAGCGAGACGCGCTTGATGCCCTCTGCCGCCAGCTGCATGACCCGGCGGCCCGCCCGGGTGGAGCCGGTGAAGGACACCATGTCGACCTTGGGGTGCGCCGCGATCGCCTCGCCGACGACCGGCCCGACGCCACTCACCAGATTGAACACGCCGGCCGGTAGGCCGACCTCGTCGATGATGTCGGCCAGGATGAAGGCGTTGATCGGCGCCACCTCGCTGGGCTTGAGGACGACGGTGCAGCCCGCGGCCAGCGCGGGGGCCACCTTGAGCACGACCTGGTACAGGGGGAAGTTCCACGGCGTGATGGCGCCCACGACCCCGATGGGCTCGTGCACGACGAGCGAGTTGCCGAGCTCCTCTTCCCACTCGAAGGCCTCGGCGGCGTTGGCCGCGTCGGCGAAGGCGCCCGCGGGCAGGCCGACCTGGATGGAGCCCGACAGCGTCATCGGCATGCCGACCTCGTGGCTGATGACCTGGGCCAGCTCGTCGGTGCGCGCAGCCAGGGCCTCGCCGATGCGCTTGAGCAGCTTGCCCCGCTCCTCTCGGGAGGTGGCGGCCCAGCCCGGGAAGGCGGCGGCGGCGGCCTGGACCGCCTTGTCGACGTCCTCGGGCGTGCCCTCGGGGATGGTGGCGAAGACCTCCTCGGTGGCCGAGTCGATGACCTCCAGGGTGCCGGAGCCGGTCGAGGGCACCCAGGCCCCGTTGATGTAGATCTTGTCGCGCACTTGCATGGGGACCCTCCCTCGGTCAATTGACCGATGTGCTGGTCAGCGTTCCCACCCTACTCACGGCCGCTCGCGGGCGCTCCGAGCCGGCCTCGTGGCCGGGGTGGCCCGACCCGCGGGCTCTGCGTCGGCCCGGGTCGGCCGCGCCCGGTTCAGTCCTTCTTGCCGAGGAGCGGGTGCTCGCCCATGCCGACGGGCTGGAGGTGCTGGCCCAGGACCTCGTGGAAGTGGTCGGCCACCTCTTGGGGCGTCCAGCCACCGTCGCGCCACATGGTGGCGATCTGCCGCGGCGTCTGGAAGAGCGTGTAGGCGTAGCCGGTGCGGCCGAGCACCTGGCCGTTGACGTACGAGGCGCCCTCCGAGGCCAGGAAGGCGATCAGCGGCGCGTTGAGGGCGGGGTCCTGGTCAGCGGGCGGTTCGGCCCCGGCGTACAGGCCCTCGGTCATGCGGGTGAAGCCGGCGGGCGCCACCGCGTTGACGGTGATGCCGTACTTGCCCAGTTCGAGCGCCCACACGAACGTCATGCCCATGATGGCGGCCTTGGCGGCGCCGTAGTTGGTCTGCCCGAAGTTGCCCCGCAGGCCGGCCGAGGACGTGATGTTGACGATGCGCCCGTAGCCGGCGTCCTTCATCAGGGGCGCGGCGTGGCGCACGGTGTTGAAGGTGCCCTTCTGGTGCACGGCGATCACAGCGTCGTAGTCGGCCTCGTCCATCTTGACCAGGGTGCGATCGCGCACGATGCCGGCGTTGTTGACCACGATGTCGATCTGGCCGAAGGTGTCGACGGCGGTGGCGATGATGCGGCCGGCGCCCTCGAAGTCGCTCACCGAGTCGTGGTTGGGGACGGCTGCGCCGCCCGCCGCCTCGATCTCGGCGCAGACCTGCGCGGCGGGGTCCTCCCCGGTGCCCTCACCGCCGAGCGACACGCCGACGTCGTTGACGACGACCTGCGCCCCCTCGGCGGCCAGACAGAGAGCAATGTCCCGCCCGATGCCCCGACCCGCACCCGTCACCACCGCCGCTCGACCGTCCAGAAGTCCCATGGCGCGCACTGTATCTCGGCCGTCCCTGACAGCGTTTCAGCTGACCAGGTCGTGTCCACGGGTCGCCGGCCGGCGCTGTCACCATTGGCGGCCATGGCCACCTTCATTGAGAACGCACCCGAGCAGATCGTCGCGGCGGCCCAGGAGCTGCTGGCCAAGGGTTTGGTCGAGGGGACCTCGGGCAACATCTCGGCGCGGATGGAGGACGGCAACATCGCCTGCACTCCGTCGTCGCTCGACTACCGCGTCATGACGGCCGACGACATCGTCATCGTCAACCCGGCCGGCGACGTGGTGGCCGGCGAGCGCGGCCCGACGTCGGAGAAGTATCTCCATTTGGCCGTGATGAACGCCTACGAGGACATCGGCGTGTGCATCCACTCGCACGCGGTGCACGCCACCATGTTCGCCGTGGCGCAGCAGGACATCCCGAGCTGCATCGACGAGTTCACCGTCTATCTGGGGGGCGACATCCGCTGCACGCAGTACTCGCCGAGCGGCTCGCCCGACCTGGCCGAGCAGGTGGTCAAGGCTTTGGAGGACCGCGGCGCTGCGCTGATCGCCAACCACGGCATGGTGGCCATCGGCACCACCATGGAGAGAACCATGCACAACACCGCACTGGTGGAGCGCTCGGCCAAGATCATCTGGGGGGCCAAGCAGCTGGGCGCCATCTACCCGCTGCCCGAGAAGGTCAACGCCAACTTCGCCAGCGTCTACCCCTTCATGCGTTAGGCGTCCGGCGCGTTGGGAGAGGCCGACGGCGACGCACGAGGGTCGATCAGGGCCCGCCTGGCCGAGCTCGGTCTGACTCTGCACGGACCGCACCCGCCCCACGACCCGCTCGACGCTGTGGTCGTGCACGACGGCGTGGCCCGCACCTCGGGCCAGCTGCCGCGCATCGACGGCGAGCTCACGTGCCTGGGCCGCCTGGGCGACACGGTCACGGTCGAGGAGGGCCGGGAGGCGGCGGCGGTGTGCGCGCTGAACGCGCTGGCCGTGCTGGAGGTGGCGCTGGGCTCACTCGACCGGGTGGCCCGAGTGCTGACCGTGACAGGGTTCGTGGCCTCGACGCCCGACTTCCACCAGCAGCCGGCAGTGATCGACGGCGCCAGCGTCGTGCTGGCCGACGTCTTCGGCGAGGCCGGGCGGCACACCCGCTCGGCGGTCGGTGTGGCGGCGCTGCCGCGGGGTGGCGCGGTGGAGATCGAAGTGACGGTCGCCGTCAAGGACTGAGTGCCGGTTGTGCCCGTATTGCCCGGCGTGTGTGGGTTGTATAGGGGCGCGCGCTAACAACCTTGCCGCGAATCTGGTAGCCGCGGCTACCAGAATTGGCCCTCGTTGGGTACCCGCGACCCCTATACGCTCAGCTGACCGAGTCAAAGCCTGACTCACGGCGGGTCCGCCACCGGTCGGGCCTCCGGGGCGACGGGGACCACCTGGCCGGCCCCACCCCGCCTGGAGAAGCTACGAGTTACTCAAGGCGGGCGCGACGAAGGCCTTGACCATGTCGGTGCGGACGGCTCCGGCCAGATCCCAGTAGTTGGTGGTGCCCTGCTCTTGCAGTTCCTTGACCGCCGCCACGGCGAACCCGTACGACGCGGCGGCGATGGCGCCCCCCACCGAAATGCGGGCCACGCCGAGCTCGGCCAGCTCGCCCACCGTGGGCGCGCTAGGGGTCACGAGAACGCTCACCGGCTTGTCGACGGCGGCCAGCATCGTGCGCACCTCGGCGGGATCGACCACGCGCGGTGCGAAGAGGACGTCGGCCCCGGCCTCCTGATAGGCCTGGAGGCGGGCGATGGTGTCGGCCAAGTCGACCCGCCCGTGCAGGTAGTTCTCGGCCCGGGCGGTAAGCACGAAGTGGTACACGCCCCCGTGGGCCGCCTCCGCTGCGGCGCGGACGCGCTCGGCCGCCTGCGCCGTCTCGTAAATCGGGTCGTCGGAGCGACGGGTGTAGTCCTCGATCGACCCGCCGGCCAGCCCGACTTCCATGGCCGCCCGGATGGTGTCGGCCACACCGGCCGGATCGTCGGCGAAGCAGTTCTCCAGGTCGGCCGAGACCGGCACGTCGACGGCCGCCACCAGGTCGGCGCTGTGCGCCAGCACCTCGTCGCGGGTCATGGCGCCGTCGAGCCGGCCCTGGGAGGCGGCGAACCCGCCGCTGGTGGTGGCCAGCGCCGCGCACCCGATCGTCGCGAAGAGGCGAGCGGAGCCGACGTCCCAGGGGTTGGGCATGAGGAGCGGTGTGCCGGGGACGTGGAGCGCGAGGAAGCGCTGGGCCTTGGCGGCCGGAGTTGGGGAGGGAGCCATCTCCGCACGGTACCGGGCGGTTGTTCCTCGCAGGCTCAGCCGGTGGTCGACGCCTCCGCCGGCTCGGGGAACTCCCAGTACTGCACCTCGCACGTCATGGGCAGGATGTGGCGCACGTAGACCGAGTGGATCTTGACCACGCCCTGGTCGTCGACGTGCAGGTCGATGAGCTCCATGCGGTCGTCCTTCTCACGGAAGGCCTCCGCCCGCTGCTGAATCCCCCGCAGATCCTCCAAAGAGTTCACGGCGAAGCCGTAGTGGTCCATGCGCGGGCACTGCATCGGGTCGTCCTGGGCGATGAGGAAGATGAACTGGTCCCAATGCACACAACTCAGAATGAGCCGCCGCCGCTCTTCGGTCATCACGGTGATCTCGTCGAAGCCGAGCACCTCCTTGAAGAAGGTGCAGATGTCCTTGCGGCTGTCCTCGGCCAGCAGCTCGGCCGGCATGGACATGGCCACGTGGTTGAAGTGGGGGTTCCCGGCTGGATAGAAGGGGTGTGCCATCAGCCGACGACCTCCCGGACGCCGGGCACCACCATGACCTTGCCGGCGATCTTGCCGGTGGCCAGGCTCTCGAGCGCATCGACGATGCCGTCGAGCGCCACCGCCCCGGGCTCGATCAGGAGTTCGCACGGGAACCCCTCGGAAGCCAAGAGCGCAAGCGCGCGCTGGAAGCCACCCAGGTCGTAGACGAACGAGCCGGTGACCGTGAGCTCGTTGAGGATCATGCGGTTGATGTCGAACGTCGGGTGGTCGATGCCCGCCCCCACCATCACGAGGATGCCACCGCGCTTCACCTGGCTGAAGGCTGTCTCGAGCGCCGCCCGGTGCCCCGAGCACTCGAGCACCACGTGGGCCGCCCGGGCCGCCTGGCGCTCGGGTTCCCAGGGCGGGAACGACTCGAGGTCGGACGGGTCGACCACGGCGCTCGCCCCCAACGCGGTCGCCAGGGCGCGCCGGCGCCTCGTTGGGCTCCACCACCGTGATGTCGTCCAGACCCATGGCCCGCAGCGCGGCGATGCTCAGCGCGCCGATCGGCCCCGCCCCGAAGACCATGATGCTGTCGCCCGGCGCAGCGCCCGAGCGGGTGATGCCGTGCATGGCCACCGACAGCGGCTCGGCCAGGGCGGCGTGGCGGGGGTCGAGGCCCTCGGGCAGGCGCAGCACGCCGGCGGCGCGGGCCACGATGTACTCGGCGAAGGCGCCGTCGTTGTGCTCCGACGTCATGGAGTGGCGGTTCTCGCACTGCGACGGCTTGCCCTCGATACAGCGCCGGCAGGTGCCGCACTTGGGCGAGGATCCGCCGACGACGAGCTCGCCCACCGACCAGGCGGTCACCTCGTCGCCCACGGCGGCGATGGTCCCGCTCCACTCGTGGCCGCCGACGACGCCGGCCGGCAGGCCCCAGCCGTCGCGCATCTGGTGGATGTCCGAGCCGCAGATGCCGCACGAATGCACGCGCACGACCACCTGGTCGGGCCCGGGGCGGGGAACGGGCCGCTCCTCCACGCTGACGACGCCGGGAGACTGGTACACGGCCGCCGCCATGAGATCGGGCAGCGGACCGGCGGGAGCGGACGTGGAACCGGAGCCTGACATGAGTGTCAGGTTACGCGGCTGGCTTCCAGCCAGGCGAGTCCTCCGGCCAGGTGGCGGAGATACACGGGCAGTTCCCACGCCAGGGGAAAGTGGCCGAGCGCGGTGTAGAAGCTGCGGGCCGCGCCCTCCTCGATGCACCAGGCCAGGGGGAAGCCGCAGTCGGGCACGCGCCCGCCCGGCACCGACAGGTCCACCTGGCCCTCGGCCAGGCGGAGCAGCACCCGGGCATCGGGGCGCAGGTCGGCGAAGAGGTAGACCTCGTCGGTCCAGTCCCATTGCTCGCCCAGATGCGCCGTGGCCGGGTGCCCGTCGTCGACCACGTCGATGGCGAACTGCTGGGTCCAGGGGTGGCCGTCGAAGCGGGCGCCCAGCATGGAGCCGTACTCGGGCCAGGTGTGGCTGGCGTCGGTGGCCGAGTGCACGCCGAGGATGCGCAGGCGCCCGGCGCGCCACGCCGCCTCAATGGCGTGTTTCTGCTCGTCCGACCACGGCGTTTCGCCGATGGTGAACAGGGCGAGGACGCGGGCAGCGGCCAGGACGTCGGGTGACACGTCTCGCACGTCGGGCACGTGGACGGGGGTGAGGCCGGCCAGATCGGCCAGCTCGGACAGGCCGGTGGCGGCCTGGGCCAGGGTGCCGTGCACGCCGGCCGGCCCGTCGACATAGGGGGCCACCTGCGTGACGATCACCATGTTGTCGCTCACGCGGGGAGTGTAGGGCTGGTGCGAGAGCCGTGCCCGGTGGTCGAATGCAGGCCGGGCCGGTGGAACGGCACCGCCCGGTGAGGAGGCAGAACGTGGGGAGTCAGGACGCGAGCCGAGATGAGGTGGCGCGGACGCTGGCCGCCTTGGGCGCAGCGACGCTGGGGGAGTCCGGTGGGTGGGCCGCCCACCGCCGCCTACGTCCAGCCTGGCCGGGGGCGTCCATCGCCGCGCCGGCCTACCCCGTCGGCTGCGCGCCGGGCGACAACCTGGCCGTGCACGTAGGCGTGACCAAGGCGCCGCGCGGCAGCGTGCTCGTGGTCGACGTGGGCCACGTGGCGGACCGCGGTTACTGGGGCGAGGTGCTGACAACCGCGGCCGAAGCAGCGGGGCTGGCCGGTCTGGTGCTCGACGGGGGCGTGCGCGACGTGGCGGCGCTGCAGGCGCACGGCTTCCCGGTGTTCTCCTCGACGGTGGCGCTGACGGGGGCTACCAAGGACAAGCCGGGCACGGTGGGGGCGCCGGCGCGGGTGGGCGGCGTCCTCGTGTCGGTGGGCGACTGGGTCGTGGCCGACGTCGACGGCGTCACCTTCGTGCCGGGGGCGTTGCTCGACGACGTGCTGGCGGCTGGCCGCGCCCGCGAGGCCAAGGAGGCGGGCTTCTTCGAGGCGCTGCGGTCGGGCTCTACGACGGTGGAGCTGCTCGACCTCGACGCCTCGCTGATACGCGAGGGAGACCGCTAGCTCAGGAGTTCGGCCCTGGATCTATTCATGAGGGAGGACTGATCCTGACGGGCCGCGAGTACTTCCCTCACCTGATCTCGGCGCCGTTCAGCGACGGCCTGACCATCGTGTTCGCCGTGTCGGCCGGGCTGGCCTTCCTCGCCGCCATCGCCTCCTTGACACGCGGTCCGCGGCCCGCCCGGACCGTTGTGCTCGAGGGCGAGCCGCCCGCAGAGACCGAGGAACTGGTGTCGGCGGCAGGCACGGCGCACCGATGAGGCGCCGCCGGCTGCGGTCCGGTGGCAAGATGCGGCCATGACCGAAGAGACAGCAACCACGGAGCGGATCGAAGTGCGGCGGCCGATCCCGGCCGAGCCGGCGCGGATCTTCGCGCTCTTGAGCGACCCGCAGGGACACGTCACCATCGACAGCTCGGGCATGTTGCAGGACGCCACGGGCGTGCCGGCCACGAAGGTGGGTGACACGTTCGTCATCCACATGGACCGCGAGTCGCTCAACGACTACCCCATGGGCAAGTACGACGTGACGGTCAAGATCACGACGTTCGACCCCGACCGCGAGATCGCCTGGACCATCGAGGGGCAGATCCGCCCGCAGATCGGTCACGTCTACGGCTACACGCTCGAGCCGGCCGAGGGCGGCTGCACGCTCGTCACGTCCTACTACGACTGGTCGACCATCGACCCGCAGTGGAAGGAAGCGAAGATCTTTCCCGTCATCTCGGAGCTGGCGCTGCGGGCGACGCTCGGGATCCTGGAGCGGACGCTGGCCCATTCGACGCAATGGTGAGGCCGGCGCGGGCGCGCCGCGCAGGCGGCGTGCGGTGGCCGATCCTCCGTTCTGCGGACGCCCACGCCGTCGAGTGCGCTCAGGCCAGGCCGCGCAGTCGGACGGCTTCGGCCACCCGGCCGATCCCGACCATGTAGGCGGCGGTCCGTAGATCGACGCCGCGCTCGAGGTGGCGCTCCCACATGGCCCGGAACGCCCGGTCCAAGAAGTCCAAGAGCTGCTCGTTGAACTGGCCCTCGGTCCACCGGAACTCGGTGAGGTTCGACGTCCACTCGAAGTAACTACCGGTGACGCCTCCGGCATTGGCCAAGATATCGGGGACCACGATCACGCCGCCATCTGACAGTGCGGCGTCGGCCTCGGCCGAGACCGGGTGGTTGGCCGCTTCGACGATGAGGGATGCCCGCACGCCGGCGACGTTCGCGGCGTCAATGGCGTTCTCCAAGGCGGCAGGGATCAAGACGTCGCAGTCGAGGGCGAGCAGCTCGGCGTTGGTGACGAAATCACCAACGCCCACTTCCTTGAGCAGGGTGCCCGGCTGGACCTGGGCCAGCAAGGCCGGCACGTCGAGGCCTTCTCCAATGTGGCGACCGCCCGAGACATCGGACACGCCCACGATCACCGCACCCTGCTCGGCGGCGATCTGAGCCACATGGCGTCCAACGTTGCCGAACCCCTGGATGACGATGCGCTGGCCGGCAAGTTTGCCGCTCAGGGCAATGAGGGTGGCCGCCGTCACCGCCACGACGCCCCGGCCGGTCGCCTCGACCCGGCCGGGGATGCCGCCGAGATCGAGCGGCTTGCCGGTGGCCACGGCGGGGGACCAGCCCGCTCGAGAAGAGTAGGCATCCATGACCCACCCCATGACCCGGGCATCGGTGTTCACATCGGGCGCCAAGATGTCGAGGTTCGGGCCGATGACCCCGGAGATGGCGTTGGTGAAGCTCCGGGTCACCGCTTCGAGTTCGCGTGGTGAGAGCGCGGCCGGATCCAGGGTCATGCCCCCCTTGGCCCCGCCAAAAGGCAGGTCGAGGAGGGCGCATTTCCAGGTCATCAACGAAGCCAACCCCCGCACCTCGTCGAGGTCGGTGTCTGGGTGATAGCGCAGGCCTCCCTTGAAGGGTCCCCGTGCGCCGTTGTGCTGGACCCGATAACCACGGAACGACCTGACCGACCCGTCGTCGGCGTGGATGGGCACCTGGACGTCGACTTGACGGTAGGGCTCGGCCACCAGAATCCGTACATCACCTTCAACGTCGAGCAGTGTGGCGGCGTGGTCGACGTAGGTGCTCACCGATTCATAGAAGGAGCCAGTCATGCCTCCGAGGCTACCGACGGCGGGGCACTGTGAGCTGACTGATCTCACCTGTGCATCGGGACGGCCCTCTTTGATCGTCCCCGGCGGCTGTCAGCAGATGCGCGGCAGTAGATCACCCACGAGCGTGTCCACGATCCGGGTGCCGGGCATGGCCCTACGCAACACGACGATCCTCGGTGGTTCGTCGTGGCTCTCGCCGACGAGCCCCGTGCGAGGCGTCACCCTGACGTGCAGTCCGCACAACGTCCGAGCATGGCGAAGTGATGCGGGTCGATGGAGAAGCCGAATTTGGTCTTGGCCGTCCGGGCCAGCCCCCCGAACAGTTCGTCGGGTGCCTCGATCATCGCCCCGCACTCCTCGCAGATGAAGTGGGCGTGGGCCATGGAAGCCAGCTGGTACGTGGCGGCGCCGTGGCCCAGGTGGGTGTGGACCACCACCCCGAGGCGCTCGAGGTCCTCGAGGTTGCGGTAGATGGTCGACACATGAACGTCCGGCGTGCGGGCCTGGACCGCCACGGCCAGCTCCTCGACACTCGAGTGACGTTGCTCCGCCTGGAAGAGCACCTCGAGCAGGATGCGCCGCGATGGCGTGGCCCGTCCTCCCCGGGCGCGCACCAGATCGAGCACGTCGTCCACGGTGGTCACCCGGACGTCCTCGAAGCCACGCGGGGCGAGCGGCTTGCTCACATCCACAGTCTAGGGATGCTCCGAATACTGCATGAGTGAGGTACTTGCGAAGGGGTCGCAATAGGGAGCACAATGCGGCAGACGGCCGGCGCCCGCCGGTGCGACCGATCGATGGTGCCCACGACGATCTGGGAGGAACTGCCGGATGGCGGTGACCGAAATGTCCGCTCCGCTCGGGCGCACCAGGCAGGTGCGAACCCTGCTCAGCCCAGTCGACTGGTGGCGGGTTGGCGGCATGTCGGCCGTGGTCGTCGCCCTCCACGTTGTCGGCTTCGGCATCTTCATCGCCTTCGTGGTGCCCCAGCACTACAAGGGCCTCGGAATCGGGGTCAGCCTCACCGCCTACACCCTCGGCCTGCGCCACGCCTTCGACGCCGACCACATCTCGGCGATCGACAACACGACCCGCAAGCTCATGAACGACCGCCGGAGCGTCGAGGGCGCCAAACGACCCCTCAGCGTCGGCTACTACTTCTCCCTCGGTCACTCCACGGTCGTCATCGCAATCGGGGCCGGGATCGTGATTGCAGAGAAGGCCGTCTACGGAGCGGTCTCGAGTAACAGCTCTGGCCTCGAGCAGTTCGGCGGCGTCTTCGGCACCATCGTCTCGGCCACCTTCCTGTACCTGATCGCCCTGCTCAATATCGTGATCCTGGCCGGCATCGTCAAGGTGTTCCGCGCCATGCGCAGGGGCGCCTACGACGAGGAGGAGCTGGAGCGCCAGTTGCAGAACCGGGGTCTGATGTACCGGTTCTTCGGCAAGTGGATGAAGGCCATTACCAAGGAGTGGCAGATGTACCCGGTCGGGGTGGTCTTCGGCCTGGGTTTCGACACCGCCACCGAGGTCGCCCTGCTGGCCACCACCGCGCTGCTGGCCACGCAGTCCCTTCCCTGGTACTGCATCATGTGCCTACCCATCCTGTTCACTGCCGGCATGACGATGATGGACACGCTCGATGGCTGTTTCATGAACGGCGCCTACGGGTGGGCGTTCTTCAATCCCGTCCGCAAGGTGTATTACAACCTGGCCATCACGGGGCTCTCGGTGGCCATTTGCTTCTTCATCGGCACGATCGAGGTCCTCGGTCTCCTGCCCATGGAACTGCACATCCACGGCAGCTTTTGGGACTTCATGGAGAATTTCAACATCAACACGGCCGGCTTCGTCATCGTGGCGATGTTCATCCTCACCTGGGCCAGCGCCATCTGCATTTGGAAGATCGGCCACGTCGAGGAGAAGTGGAGCGCACGCCTCCAGGCCGGCGACGCCGGCGTGTCGCCGTGACCCTCGTGACGGGTCAATCCCGTCCGCGCTGGCCCGAGGGCCCAGGCCATCGTGGCGAGCGCTCGCACCGGCGAGTGGCATCGACGGCTGGTGTGCGTGGTTGTCGGCGAGGTGCAGGGAGTCGGCCGCACGCCGGCGCGTTGATGGTCGCGACCGGACGCCCTTCAGCGAACGGCCGGGGTCTGTCCCGTGGCCGAGAGTGACTGAATGGCGGCCATCCCGACGACCGGTTGATTCAAGACCAGGCTTCCGGCTGACCCAAAGAAGCCGGCATCACCGAAATTGAAGACCCCTCCGTCGTGGGCCACCATCCAGTACCCGTGACCATCCGCCGTGCGATCCATGCCCTCGATCGGAGCGCGGAGCGGCGAGCCCGCCATGGAGCCGTAGTAGTCGGCGTCGCCAAAATTGAAGATCCCGCCATCGGACGCAACGAGCCAGTATCCGCCGCCGTCGGGCGTCGCCGTCATGCCGACGATCGGTTTTTGGAGTGGCAAACCCCCGGCGGATCCCTGAAAGGCTGCATCACCGTAGGCAAAGATCCCGCCATCGGATGCCACGAGCCAATAGCCGTGTCCGTCCAGCGTTGCGGCCATCCCCACAATGGGCTTGTTGAGTGCCAGGCTGCCCGCCGATCCGTAGAAGCCGGCATCGCCGTAGGCGAAGATCCCACCGTCGGAGCCAACGAGCCAGTATCCGCCGCCATCAGCGGTCGGGGTCATGGCCACGATCGGCGCGTTGAGATGCATGCTCCCGGTCGAGCCATAGAAGATCGCATCCCCGAACGCAAAGATCCCTCCGTCGGATGCAAGGAGCCAATACCCGGCGTCATCCGGGGTCGCAGCCATGCCGACAATGGGTGCGTTGAGGTGGAGGCTGCCGGTCGACCCGTAGAACTGTGCGCCCCCGTAGTTGAAGATCCCTCCATCGCTGGCCACCAACCAGTAGCCGGGAGCGGCGATTGGTTGAACGGTGATCGTCAGGCTGGCCTCGCTGGGCAGGCCGTTCGAGTCGGTCACTCCGAAGGTGACCGGGTAATTGCCGGAGATCGTGGGAATCCCGCTGATCGTGCCGTCGGAACCGAGCTGCAGGCCGGGCGGAAGTGAACCCGACACCACCTCCCAGCTGTAGGGCGTCAGCCCACCGGTCGCTTCGAGCGAACTGGAGTAGGGCACGCCGATCGTCCCGACGGCCAGGGCTGATGTCGTTATGGTCGGCGGTACCGAAAGGGTCACGATCACGCCACCAGCATTCGTCCCGGTACCCACGGCTGCGCAGTTGACGGGGCCGGCACAGGAGATGCCGAGCAGGCTGTCCACCGAAGCGGGTGTTGACTGGGCCGACCAGCTCGTCCCGCCGTTCGATGTGTCGATGATGGTAGATCCACCAACGGCAGTGCAGATCGCCGAGCTGACGCAGCTGATGGCGGTCAATGTGCTCGAACCGATGGGACTGCCCAGGTCATTCCACTGAGCGCCTCCGTCTGACGTCGCAATGACGGCGGAACCCAGAGCTATGCAATCCGAGTCACTGGTGCATTCAATGCCATTGAGACTCGTGATATCTGCCGGAACCGTTTGCGGTGTCCAGGTGCTGCCACCATTCGTCGTTCCGAGGATTGCCGGTCCAGGTCCAGCCGACGAGACCCCGATGGCCATGCACGTGAGCGCGCCAACGCAGGAGATTCCGGTGAAGTTCGTGACGGTGGCCGGAATCGCTTCGGGAGTCCATGTGCTTCCGCCGTTGGTGGTGAGAATGATGCTGGGAGAGCTCCCGCTGAAATCACTGACTGCCTGACATGTCGTGGTGCTGACGCATGAGATACCCGTCAATGTGCCGACGCTTGACGGAACGGACTCAAGAGTCCAGGTTGCTCCGCCGTCGGTGGTAGCTATTGCGGCCGCGCTGCCAAAGACTCCAAAGCCGACGGCGAAGCAGTCGAGGGCTGGCATTGGGACAGAGATATTCCGTTAAGCCCACTGACTTCGGAAGGGATTGACTGAATGACTCCACGCGTATCCACGATCTGAGGATGTAAGGACGGAATCAATTCCAACTGCGTAGCAAGTAGTAAGGCTTGGGCACGACGTCGCGTTGAAGGCACCAACGCCGCTGGAGTGGATTTGGTTGAGTCCACGAGTCAGTCCTGCTGACGTCGTGCTCCAAGATATGACGGAGCCAGTGCCGGTGTTGCCGCTGCCACCAACCGCGATGCAGTCGTCCAAAGCGGAGCAGGAGATACCAGTCAGATCGACCGCATCCGACGGCGGAGTCTCGAGGGTCCAGGTGGCGCCATTGTCCGATGTGTCAACCACATAAGGAGTTGGAGTCAAGGTTCGGTACCGACAGCGATACAAGATGCTCCGACTGCATGCAAATGATATTGACTGATTGCTTCAGTCCCGATCGGAATCGATGTGGTGGACGTCCATGCCGTCAGGTCGACTGTTTGGAGTGCGGAGGTTGTTGCGCCTCCACATTCGGCGACTCCTACAGCAACACAGTTCGTCGCGAGCGAAGCAGGAAATTGAAGTCACAGAAAGTCACCGAAGGTTCGATCGAGGGTGGACCAAGTACCAGTCCATTCTGTGTAGCGACAATTGCCGGCCTTGTCACCAACGAATCCGACCGCGACGCACGTGCTGAGGCATGGACATGAAACGCCCTCGATGCGAATTGTGCCCGGGAGGTGGTGATTGGGGGTTCCAGGTCGTTCCATTTGTGGTGTCAACGATTCCCGAAGCTCCCGACCGCGGTACATTGGTCATGGTGAAACACGAGATTGAGATCGCGTCGAAACCGGAGTCTTGGAGACTCCATGCAGAACCTCCATTAGTCGACTTCATGATTCCTGCAGCTGCCGCCTGAGTAACAGATCAGATGACGATGGACATGAGACCGTGGTCAGGTTCGTTACCCCAGCTGGTGGCGTTGCATCGGACCAGGTGGCTCCGCCGTTGTTCGTGACGATTATCGATGGATGGCCAGCTCCGTCATCACCCACGGCGACGCAGGTGGCGGTGCTAGACGAATCGCTTGGAGCACACGAGACGGCACTCACGTTGGCGAGAGGCGTGAAGGTTGCCGTTGTGTTCCAGCCCGGCGTTGTCGCGGCCGCCATCGCTGATCCCGGAGGAGCCAGTGCAGCACCCAATGCGACGACGATCGTCAGAAGTGCGGAAACGGCCAGTCCTCGAACCGACTGCAGGGAGACCACCTCTTCCGCGCCCAGAGTGTTGTGCTCAAACGACGCTCGGATCGTATCTTTTCCGTCCGGACGAGTCCGGAGCGGACCTACGTCAAGAGAACGGTCGACCTTAGATCGTCGTTTGAGCCGGAGAAACGATGTTCAGCGGCGTCTTGCCGGCTAGAACGTCGCAGACCCCCTGGCAGGCCAGCCGCGCCATGCGCGTCCGCGTGGCGATCGTTGCACTTCCGATGTGAGGAAATAGCGTCGCTCGAGGAGCGTTGAGTAGGCGGGGATTGACGACGGGCTCGCCGTCGAACACGTCGAGGCCGGCTGCATAGATCGTCCCCGCTTCGAGCGCATCAGCCAATGCCTCTTCGTCGATCACTGGTCCACGCGCGGTATTTACCAGAACCGAGGTCGGCTTCATCAGCGCCAGCTCCGCCGCGCTGATGAGCCCGCGAGTCGACTCGTTCAGCGGGACGTGGAGACTCACGATGTCAGAGCGCCCAAGTAGCTCGTCGAGGCTGGACACGAATCCGGCCATCCCGGTGTCGTGCCGCGTCGTATGGATGACATCCATGTCGAAACCAGCGGCTCGCTGGGCGACCGCTCGGGCGATGCGACCGAAGCCCACGAGGCCAAGGGTGGCCCCGTGGACGTCGCGGGCGAGATGGGTATCGAAGGCCCAGCCCTTCCATCTACCCTCGCGAAGATCTCGCTCGGCGTCGGTGGCTAAGCGCGTGGCGGCCAGTATGAGAAGGAAGGCCAGGTCAGCCGTCGTGTCGTCGAGGACGCCGGGCGTGTTGCACACGGTTATTCCAAGTTTGTAGGCGATAACCACGTCGATGTTGTCGTAGCCCACGGCAGCGTTGGCAACGACGCGTAGCTGCCCCGAGTGACCCGACTCCAGCACCGTCGCGTCGACGCGGTCGGTCAGATGACACACGATTCCGTCGTACTCGACGGCATACCGCACCAGGTCGGCGTGCGTCGGCGGCTCTGAGAGCTCGACGATCTCGTGACCCGCTTCGATGAGCGGATCCGTTCCACCCTCCGTCAGCCGACGGGTGACCAGGACACGGGCCACCTAGTGGGTGGTGTAGTTGATAGCGCCGGCCCCCTTCACTCCGATGGCGAAGCAGAAGCAGTGGATCGGCGCGTGATCGCTGATCGGTCGTAACGAGTGCACCTTGTCCGGTGGGATGTAGACGAGGTCGCCTTGGGAGATATCACGGTCCTCACCGTCGATGGTCATGACCCCTTTGCCGTTCATCACGTAATAGAACTCGTGGGTGGGATGGGAGTGAGGATCCACCAGCCCACCCCCGGGTACCTCGAACTCGTTGACGAGCTCGAGGTAGCCGCCGTCCGTGATGTCTTTGAATTCACGGGACTCGATCATCCACCAGACCGGGACCGTTCCGTTGTGCTCGACGTTCGGCGCCTTGTCCTCGATACTGCGCACGTCCATCTTGAGGGCCTCCCTCTCGAGGTTTCCTAGACTGACTCCGGTGTCAGGTTAGGCCGCAGAGCGTCCATGGCGCACCATCGCCCAGCAGGGTCGAAGCAGACGAGGTTCAGAGATGTCGATACAGAGGTCCGCAGAGCAGCGAACGGTCTTCCCGGAGCGTCTGACCGAGGGCGCCTGGGCGCCCTTCGGTTGGCTGCCGGTGGCAGACACGGATCCGAAGGACGGCCAGGAGCGGATGACCTTCGAGTGGGGGGACGCCCACGTGAACCTCATCGGGCACCTCCGGAGCGAGGTCCCGGAGACGGGACACGGGTTGCGATGCGAGATGCTCTATCGACACGACACCCACACCCAGTCCGTCATGCCCCTGAACGTGCCCGCCGTCATCGCGGTGGCGCCGGCCGGGATCGAGTTCGCCGATGAGAGCGACGGGGAGGCGATCCGTGCCTTCCGGATCGAGCCTCTGGAGTCCCTCGTCCTGCACCGGGGCACCTGGCACTGGGGTCCGTTCCCCATCGAGGGAGCAGAGGTGCGCCTCTTCAACGTGCAGGGGCTGCGCTACGCCGAGGACAATCGCTGCGTGGACCTGGTGGCCAAGGGACTGTCGGTCGACATCGAGCTCCCGTGAAACCGGCTTGGGCAGGAGCGGACTGTGGAGCTTGACGAGGCCGAAGAAGCCGAAGTCGTATCGGCCACGCTGACCGACCTCATCGGGGCCATGACGGCGGTGGAGTCGGAACCAGACGCCGACGGCCATCCGACCTTCACGACGAGCAGTCCCGACTGGTGGGTCGGCGGGCGGACCTTCGGCGGCATGGTGGTGGCGCAGGCCCTGAGCGCGGGCATGCAGACCGCACCGGAGGCCATGGAGCTGCACTCGCTGCACGGGTATTTCCTCCGCCCCACACTTCCCGGCGCGCGGACCATCCATGTGGTCACGCCTATCCGCGACGGGCGCTCGTTCTCGACGCGCCAGGTCGTGAGTGTCGTGGAGGACAAAGAGGTCTTTCGCATGACCTGCTCGTTTCACACTCCTGAGGCCGGCGACGAGTACGAGCTCCCGATCGGACCGGGTATCCCGCCACCGCAGGAGATCGAGGGTGTCGAGGCGCCGTTCCCCCTCGACATCCGTGAGCTCGGCCACACCGAGCGCAGGGAGGACGGCACGTATCTGTCGACGCGTCGGTGCTGGTTTCGTACACGTGAACGCCTCGGGGACGAGCCTGCCGTGCACGCCTGTGTGTTGACCTACTTCTCGGACATGACCGGTGCCGCCTTCCGCCCGCTCAGCCTCGGGGCCTGGGGTACACACACCGATGCCAGTCTGGATCATGCGGTCTGGTTCCACCGACCGGCCCGCGCCGACGAATGGAGCATCTTCGACCTGCATGCACTCGTCAACGCGGGTGGTCGCGCCACCGTGCGGGCGACGATGCACGGCGAAGACGGCAGGTTGCACCTGAGCATGGCGCAGGAGCTGCTCATCCGTGAGCTCGACGAGCCGATGCACTTCGACCGACCGGCCTTTCTTAGCCGGCAACCAGAAGACCAGGAGGGAATGGACCATGGGCCTACTTGAGGGAGCGCGTGCGGTGGTGACCGGTGGAGGCTCGGGGATCGGACGGGCCACGTGTCGCCGCATGGCCCAGGAGGGCGCCTTGGTGGCCGTCTTCGACATTGACGAGGAGTCGGCCAAAGCAGTGGCGGCTGAGATCGGCGGTCCGGCGTTTGGCGTCGACGTCGGCGATCCGGATGCCATGCGCACCGCCGTGGACGCCGCGGCGGCGGAGCTCGGCGGGCTCTCCATCATCTACAACAACGCCGGCACGGCCGCCTTCAACAAGCTGCACGAGCTTGACCCAGCCGAGTGGGACCGGGTGCTGCGGGTCAACCTGACCGGCGTCTGGGCGGGCATCCGCGCCGCCGCCCCGCACCTGCTGGCAGGTGGCGGAGGGTCCATCGTGAGCACCGCGTCCATCAGCGGGACGCGTCCGGCCGCCGGTGAGGGTCCTTATGCCGCCAGCAAGGCGGCGGTGGCGGCAATGACGGCGACGGCCGCCCTCGAGTATGCGCCCACCATCCGGGTCAACGCGGTGTCGCCCGGCATGATCCGTACGACCATGACAGCACCATGGTTCGAGTTCATGCCCGACCAAGTGGGACGGTTCGAGAGGGACACACCGGCGGGACGCATCGGCGAACCAGAGGACATCGCGGATGTGGTGGTCTTTTTGTGCTCGGACCTGGCCCGGTTCATCACGGGGCAGAACCTGATCGTCGACGGCGGACTGACCCTGCACGGATCCGGGGTCGACGGGATCTTCGACCGGGTCTTCCCGAAGTAGGGCCCGTCACCCGAGTTCGAGTCCGGCGGGTCGTCGGGGCGGCCTCCGCCTCTGGCGGACGATCTCGACGAGCAGCACGCACCCACGCGTTGTAGACGGCGCCTGCGATGCCGGGGTCGGCGGTGACGGGCCTAGGCGTTGGGGTCGAACAGCGCCCGGTAGACCATGGTGGTCATTGTCTCGAGCGCCACGTCGTCGATCGGCTGGCCCACGAACTCGCGCAGGTAGTGGAAGCGGTCGAGCATGGCCAGGGTCGCCATCCCGGCCGCGTCGGGATCGATGATGTGACCCGACGAGTCAGGTCCGATCTGCTTGGTCAGCGCGTCCGAGATGGCAGTGAAGGTGCTGCGGATGACGTCGACGAGTTCGGGGTCCACCGTCGCCAGGTCAGTCCAGACGCGGAAGAGCGGCGCGTAACGACTCCAGAGCTCGCTGTAGGCCTTGACCCAGCCGTGCACGTCCTCCCACTGCGGCGTGCCCCCCTGGGCCGGGAGGGCATTGAGCGTGTCGTAGAGCGACTGCGACTCGGTGGCGGCCTCGGCCACCAGTGCCCGCAACAGGTCCTCCTTGTTGGAGAAGTACAGGTAGAAGGTCCCGTGCGAGGTCTTGGCGATCTCCACGATGTCGTTGACCCGGGTGGCGTGGTAGCCCCGGCGGTCGAAGGCGATCATGGCCGCATCGAGCAGCCTGCGCATGGTGCGGCGGCCCTGGCTGCGCAAGACCCGCTTGCTGGCCGGGGCACCGACGGCGTCGGGGTCGGCGCCCGGTATGGTGAGGCCGTCGGTCGAGCTGTGGGTGGTGGCGACCCGGATAGATGTCTTGGAGGCCGCTTTCCCGGCCGCGGACAGGCGGCCCGCCCCCTTGGTTGAGGCCGCCGGGCCACGTCGGACTCTCGGCGATCCCATGCCCGGTGCATGGTAGTGCCGGGCCTGGTCGGAATGGCTAACCTGACACGATGGTCAGGTTCGGTTGGGGACAAAAATGAGGCGTGACCAGGACTTTCTATTTGACTGGTCGGCGGAACCCCGGTTTTGTGACGTCAGCGGCCCTCTGGCATCCCAGCCCGTCGTGACCTCGTTGGCCGACGCCGTGAGCCGCAACGTGCGGCCCGGCGACACCGTGCAGGTGATGATGGGCCACAGTCGCTGGACGGCCGCCGCCCGGGAGCTGGCCCGGCAATTCTGGGGCTCCGACCCGGGCTTCACGCTCGTCATGACCAGCCTCGGCGCGCTGGGGGCGGTGTACTTCCGCGGCGGCCTGCTGCGCAAGGTCGTCACGGCGTATTCGGGCAACAGCTTCCCGACCTACACGCCCAACCCGATCTTCCGTAGCGCCTACGAGTCGGGCGAGGTCGAGGTCGAGCACTGGTCGATCCTCACGCTCTCGCAACGGCTGGAGGCGGCGGCGCGGGGGCTGCCCGCGATGGTGACCGGTTCCCTCGCCGGTTCCTCCATGGCCGAGAACGACGCCTTCAGCATCGTGGACTCGCCATACGGGCCGCTGGGCTTGCTGGAACCTCTTGCGCCGGACGTGGCGCTGGTGCACGCGGCGGCGTCCGACCCGGCGGGCAACCTCGTCTTCTCCGAGCCCCTGCTCGACGGCGTGTGGGGTGCCTGGGCGGCCCGGCGCGGGGTGGTGGCCACGGTGGAGCGGGTGCTCGACGACATCGAGGGGCTGGGACACCGGGTGAAGGTCCCGGCGCACCGGGTGCTGGCCGTGGTGGAGGCGCCGTACGGAGCGCATCCAGGTGGCTGCTACGCGCCGGGCCTGCCGGTCCGGAGCTACGGCGAGGACATCGCGCACTGGAGCGCGGTGGCCGACGCCTGCTTCAACGGGGAGATCGACGACTACGCAAAGACGTGGGTGCTGGACCCGGTCACGCACGACGACTACCTGTCCCGTGTCGGGTCCGACCATCTGCTCTGGCTCGAGGGGCGCTCCGACCCGATGTCGTGGAAGAACGACGCCGACGCCAACCCCATTGTGGACGACCCCACGGTGACGCCATGGGAGACCGCCGCCGCGCTGGGAGCCCGAGAGGTCGAGCGGGTGGTGGCCGAGGTAGGGGCCGACGCGGTGCTGGCCGGGGCCGGCGTGGCCAACCTGGCCGCCTGGGTGGCGGTGGGCCGGGCCCGCGCCGCCGGGCAGCGGGTGATGCTGACGGCCGAGCTCGGGCTGTGGGGCTACGAGCCGACGCCGGCCGATCCCTACATCTTCAATCAGCGCGTCTTCCCGTCGACGCCGTACCTGTCCGACGCCTCGTCGGTGCTGGGCATGGTGATCGGCGGGTCGGGGACGCGGACCGTCGGCTGCCTGGGCGCGGCGGAAGTGGACCGCCAGGGCCGCCTCAACTCCACCCGGCTGGCGAGCGGGCGGTTCCTGGTCGGATCGGGCGGCGCCAACGACGTGGCCAGCCGGGCCGACGCCTGCGTCGTGGTGACCCTGGCCCGACCCGAGCGGCTGCCCGAAGAGGTGGGCTACGTGACCTCGCCGGGCTACGGGGTGGTGAGCGTGGTCACCGATAAGGGCGTGCTGCGACGCGACGACTGGTCCTTGCGGCTGGCGGCCGTGCCGGCGGGGGAGGGCACCGTGGAGGACCGGGTGCGGGCGTTCGTGGAGGCCTGTGGCTACGAGCCCGAGCTGGCGCGCCAGGTCGAGGAGCTGCCGGAGGTGCGGCCCGACGAGGTGCGGGCGCTGCGCGACTTCGATCGCAAGCGGTTGTTCCTGGACTGATCGGAACGGGTGGGCTGAAGTGAGAGATGGATTGATTCGACAGTGGACGGAGTAAGAGCTGAATAAGAGCAGCGAACGGCACAAGAACGGCACCAGAACGACGTTTGCAAGCAGTGAGACGGACCGTGCAGGCGAGGCGGTCGACGCAACCGATGGTGAGTGGAACGAGCACAAGGGGTGAGGGAATCCAATGAAGGCCCGGCAGTACAGTGACCAGCATCCCGGGGGGGATGGACCACCACGGAGGATTGGGGACGCCATGCGAATGAGACAGGGATTCAGGGCGTTGATCGCCACCATGTTCACGGGAGGACTGTTGGCGGGGGCCTTCGTCTTCGCCCCGGCGGCGAGTGCGGGTGCACAGACCTCGGGTGCGCCGGGGGTGACGGCCACCTCGATCACGGTTGGGTCGATCTCGACCCAGACGGGCGAGCTGGCGGCCAACTTCTCCTCGTTGATTCAGGGCGAGAGGGCCTACTTCGACTACATCGACGCGCAGGGCGGCGTAAACGGCCGCAAGATCGACTACGCGTACCAGCTGGACGACGGCGGCAACCCCACGACGTTCAACCAGCTGGCGAACACGCTCATCAACCAGGACCACGTATTCGCCGTCACCGGGGTGGCGACGGCGTTCTTCACGCCGAACCTGTTCGTCGAGTCCGGCATCCCGACCTACGGCTACAACGTCACCGGGAACTGGACACCCGCACCCAACCTGTTCGCCGCGGGTGGCTCGGTCGAGTACTACCCGGCCGGAGCGCCGGAGGTTGCCTATGTGGCACGGGAGACGCAGAAGAAGCCCTCTATCGCCTTCATCGCCTACGGGATCGCCGCCTCGGCCAACGCCTGCCAGTCGGAGCAAAATGCGATGCAGGCGGCCGGCTACGACATCAGCTACTCCGACCTCAAGGTCGCCTACCCGGGCTCCACGGTGGCGACGGACGTGGAGCGGATGAAGCAGGCCGGGACCAACTTCGTCGCCAGCTGCATGGACGTGCAGGGCAACGTCAACATGGCGCGCGCCATTCAGCAATACGGGGCGCACATAACGCAGCTCTGGTTCAGCGGGAACGACCAGTCGACGCTCAACGAGAATAAGAGCCTGATGCAGGGCGTCTACTTCGACATCGGCCATGTCCCGTTCACGGCGTCCCAGACGCTCTACCCGGGGCTCAAGCTCTACATCACCGAAATGAAGAAGTACGAGCCCAACTACGTCGACGACGAGATTGCCCTTCAGGGCTGGGAGTCGGCCTCCCTCTTCGTCGAGGGCGTCAAGATGGCGGGCAAGGACCTGACCCAGGCCGCCGTGATCAAAGCGGACAACTCGCTGACCTCCTTCACTGCCGGAGGGCTGCAGTCCCCGGTCAATTGGAAGACCGCCGGCCACACCGGCCACGCCCCGCCGTACTGCCTCGCCTACATCAAGGTGGTCGGCGATCAGTACGAGCCCACTCTTAACTCGGGAAAGAACGTCTTCAACTGCTTCGATTCCATCAGTCCGAAGAAGAACCCGGTCTTCCCGCTCCCGCCCGGCACGCCTGGCCCCGCCTGATCGCGGCGGGCGAGGGGTCGGAGCGAGGGACAGCGCGGAGCGGCGGGCGCCGGCATGGAGCAATTCCTCGGGTTCGCACTCCCGGGCCTTCCGTACGGCTGCACGTACGCGCTCGTCGCGGTCTGCCTCGTCCTGACCTACCAGGCCACCGGGGTCTTCAACTTCGCATTCGGAGCACAGGCCTTCGCGTCGGCCTTCATCTTCACCTACTTGACTGAGATCCATGGGTGGTCGGGCTTCGAAGCCTTCCTGGTTTCAGTCGTGGTCATGGGCCCAGTCATGGGCTGGGCCTTCGACCGGCTGCTCTTCCGGCACATCAGGAACTCGAATAGCACGGCGAAGATGGTCTGCAGCCTGGCGTTGCTGGTCGGAATCCCCAGCCTCCTTCCCGTCATCTTCGGGCCCCAGAACCTCGACGCCACGGCCACGATCCTGCCGTTCTTCAACCCGAACGTCGTGTACTTCACACTCTGGGGGACCCCGATCAACGGCATCTATCTGGCCACAATCTCGGTCACCGTCCTTGTTCTGATCCTGCTCACCCTCCTCCTGCGATACACCAACCTCGGCCTTCAGATGCGCGGCGCCGTGGAGAGCCGGCGGCTGGTGCAGCTAGACGGGGTCAACGGGAACGGCGTGGTGGCCGTCGCGTGGATCGTGTCCAGCTTCATGGCGAGTCTGGCCGGCGTGCTCTTCGCGCCCGTGTTCGGTGCGTTCACCTCGGAGAACTACGTGACATTGACGGTGACGGCGATCGCCGCCGCGGCCTGGGCCCTGCTGCGCTCGTTGCCGATCGCGGCCGGGGTGGCCGTCCTTATCGGGATTCTGACCACCGTGCTGCAGGGTTACATCCCGACGGCCAGCGTGTTCTACGGGGCAATCATCCCGTCCCTGCCGTTCATCTTCCTGGTCATCGCCTTGCTCTTCCTGCCGGGCCTGCGTGGGTTGGACGCCAGCCGCGACCCGCTGTCTACGGTCGACCCGCCGCCGCCACCCATGGCGGCCAGCGCACGCGCTCCCACCATGGACCGGATCATCCGCGTGCTGTGGTGGGTCCTGTTCGCCGGCTTCTGCGTGTCGATGCTCACCTGGATACCCGACGGCTGGACCACCGTGTTCAACAACGGCCTGAGCTACTCCATTGTGCTGCTGTCGATCACGCTCATCACCGGGATGGCCGGCCAGCTGTCGCTCTGCCAAGGGACGTTGGCCGGGGTCGGCGCCTTCACGGCCGCCCAGGTCTCCAGCCACCTCGGGTTGAACCTGCTCGTCGGCGGCCTGGTGGGGGCAGCGCTGGCGGCGGCCGTCGCCGTCGTGCTGGCGCTCCTCTCGCTGCGGCTGCGCGGGCTCGGCCTCGCGCTCATGACACTGGCGGCGGCACTCTTCGTCGACGCCACGTTCTTCAACGAGACGTTCATCACCGGTGGGCCCGAGGGCCTCAGCGTCCAGCGCAAGTGGCTGGGCACGAGCGTGTTCTTCAACTTCGACGGCCACGCCTTGTTCCTCCTCACGCTCGGCGTGCTCGTCGTGGTCGTGATCGGCGTCCTCATGGTCCGCAAGGGCACGGTCGGTCGGAACCTGGCGGCCATGCGCGGGAGTGAGATGGCGACCGCAGGTCTTGGCGTGAACGCGTCATGGCAGCGCATCATGGTGTTCGCGTTGTCCGGCGCCATCGCCGGAATCGGGGGTCTGCTCTTCAGCCTGGGACAGCAGGTCATCAGCCCAACCGACTGGAACACCGACATATCGCTCGTGCTCGTGGTCCTGGTGGTGACGACCAGCGTGACGACGGTGGAGGGTGCCATGCAGGCCGGGATCGGGTTCTTCGTGACCGAGCACATCCTGTCGGTCTATCTCCCCGCACGCTTCTCGAGCCTCACCGTGGCGCTGTTCGCATTCGGCGCGTTGCAATACGCCGCCCACCCCGAAGGCGTCCTGGAGTACCAGAAGCGCCGCTCGACCCAGCGGTTCGAGAGGCTGTTCTTTTCTGGTAAGGACGCTGAGCAGGAGCTGGCCGGCACACTCTCGACCTCCCACGCCAATGGTTGACACCGGACCCCTGCTCTCTCTGCGCGGCGTGTGCAAGTCCTTCGGGGGGATCCAAGCCGTCCACAGTATTTCGTTCGACGTCGCGGCGGGCGAGTGCATCGGCCTGGTGGGTCCCAACGGCGCGGGGAAGACCACGCTCTTCAACTGCGTGTGCGGGCAATTGCGGCCCGAGTCCGGCGACATCGTCTTCGACGGGACGCCACTTGTCGGCCTACCCACCTACAAGCGGGCCCGGCTCGGCATCGGCCGGACGTACCAGAAGGTGGAGGTGTTCACGGACATGTCCGTGCGCGAGCACCTGATGGTGGCCGAGCGGGCACGGCGGGGGGAGAGCCGCCTCTGGCGCGACCTCCTCAACCTCAGCAGGCCTACGAAGGACGAGGTCGAGCGGGTGGACGCCACGCTCGAGCTGGTCGGGATCACGCGGCTGGCCGGTACCTCGGTAAACGCGCTGGGGCTGGGGAACTGCCGGCTGGTCGAGTTGGCTCGGGCGCTGGCGGCAGAGCCCAAGATCCTGCTGGCCGACGAGCCCTCGTCCGGCCTCGACCTGCACGAGACGTCGGAGGTGGCCTCGGTCCTGCGCCAGGTCTCGCGCGAGCGGGTACCGCGGTCCTCCTGGTGGAGCACGACCTGACGATGGTGGCGGACGTGGTCGACCGCACGGTCGTGATGGACCTCGGGGCTTTGCTCTGTGAGGGCACGTTCGACGAGGTCATGGCGGACCCGCTCGTCCGCAATGCGTACCTCGGCCAAATCGGGGCGCCGTGACGGTCGCGGACATGGACACCGGACGGCCCGACGCGGGAGACGGGGCGCACGTGCTGACGTTGCAGCACGTCAGCGCCTCCTACGGGCCCTACCGGGCGCTCTTTGACGTCTCGTTCAGCGTGCCTGACGGCGGGGTCGTCGCATTGGTCGGCTCGAACGGCGCCGGGAAGTCCACGGTGGCCCGGACGGTGACGGGCCTGGTGGAGGCAAACATCGGTCAGATCGTGTTCGCCGGGGCAGACATCACCAGGCTCCCCGCCTACAAGATCGCCCGCCTCGGCATGTCACACGTGGTGGAAGGCCGCGGGGTCTTCTCGAGCCTCACGGTGGAGGAAAACCTGACGCTGGCGTTCCGACAGCGCGATGGCCGCGGCCGGCTACGCGAAAACCTCGAGCGGGCCTACGAGGCGTTCCCCATCCTCGGTGACCGTCGCAAGCAGAACGCAGGCACCCTGTCGGGGGGCCAGCAGCGCCTCCTGTCGCTGGCCAAGGTGCTGGTGGTGCCCTCCAAGGTCCTCTTCGCGGACGAGCTCTCGCTGGGCCTGGCGCCCGTCGTGGTCGACACGGTCTACGACGGGTTGCGCGAGATCAACCGCAACGGGACGGCCTTGGTCGTCGTAGAGCAGCAGGTGCATCGGGCGCTCGAGCTCGCCACCTGGGCGGTGGTGCTGGACCACGGCGCCGTCGCCTACGAAGGGGAGCCGTCGGGGGCGGCAGCGGTGGTGGAGGCGCTCATGCAGCGGCGCGAGCAGGCCGCCGCAGCTGGTGCGGCCGAAGCCGGGACCTGAGCGGGACGAAAGCGGGAAGGAACGGCATGACCGTGAGAGAACCGGTGATCGTCGACGTCGTCCGCACGACGTTCGGCAAGCGCGGCGGGGCGCTGGCCAACTGGCACCCGGCCGACCTGCTCGGGTTCGCGCTGAGCTCGCTGCTCGAACGGACCGGCCTGGACCCCGAGCGGATCGACGACGTCATCGGCGGCTGCGTGAGCCAGGTGGGCGAGCAGTCCACCAATGTGGCGCGTAACGGCTGGGTGTCGGCCGGTCTGCCGCAGTCGGTCCCGGCGACCACGGTCGACCGCCAGTGCGGATCCTCTCAGCAGGCGGTGCATTTCGCCGCGGCCGGGGTGGCGGCGGGCCACTACGACGTGGCGGTGGCCTGTGGCGTCGAGGTGATGAGCCGGGTTCCGCTGGCCTCCAACGCCCGGGGCGGCACAGGGCCCTTCCCGCCGTCCTTCCTAGAGGCAGTGGACGGGCGGCTCTGGACCCAGTTCCGGGTGAGCCAGGTTCTCGCCGAGCGCTACGGCATCACGCGGCTGGAGATGGATGCCTACGCGCTGGAGTCGCACCGGCGGGCGGCGGAAAGCTGGGACACCAAGCACTTCGAGCGCGAGGCCCTGGCCGTGCCCATAAAGGCCGAGGACGGCAGCCTGACCGGGGAGTTCCTCCGTAGTGACGAGGGCATCCGGCGGGGATCGACCATGGAGACCCTCGCCGCGCTCCCGGCGGCCCAGTCCTGGGAGCCCGACACGGCGCCCGACATCACGGCGGGCAACTCCTCCCAGACCACCGACGGCGCCGCTGCCATGCTGATCGCCGACCGCTCGGTGGCCGAGGCGCTGGGACTGCCCATCCGGGCCCGATTCCTCCACTTTGCCGTGGCGGCCGAAGATGCGGCGATCGTGCTGTCGGCACCGGTGCCGGTGACCCACAAGCTGCTCAAGCGCTCGGGCATGACGGTGGACGACTTCGACGCCGTCGAGTGCAACGAGGCCTTCGCGGCCATCGCCCTCATGTGGCAGAAGGAGTTCTCCTACGACCTGGCTCGCTTCAACCCACGTGGCGGGGCCATTGCCATCGGCCATCCGCTCGGGGCGAGCGGCGTACGCCTGATGGGTACCTTGCTCAACCACCTGGAGGCAACGGGTGGACGCTACGGCTACCAGACCATGTGCGAGGGTGGGGGCCAGGCCAACGGCACCGTCATCGAGAGGCTGGGCTGATCGTCCCTTCCCCTTTTGCTCCCTCCTGGTTGGCGTCCGCCGCCTGGGCGGCCTGGATGGGGTGGATCTTCTTGGTGACGATGATCCACTCGACCAGGAAGGTCAAGCCGGGGACAAGGCCGGCGGCGAACATCAGGATGATCCACGGGATGTGCAGGCGCGCCTTGAGGGCGAGCAACCCGGCGGTGATCAGGTACACGATGTAGAGGTACCCGTGGGCCACGCCGAAGATGGCGAGCTCGACCTTGAAGCCGCCGAAGCCGATGTGCAGCCCGGTGAAGAAGAACAGCGGGATGATCAGCACGCCCACGATGTTCGCCATCAGCTGGTAGCGGAACAGCGCACCCTCGAGACCGCGCGCGGTGAGGCGCTTCACTGGGTCCGGCGGGCGACGACCGACTCGGTGTGGCGCCAGGTCTTTGGACCCTTGGCCGCCAGCTCGGCCAGTCGGGCGTTGTAGGCGGCCAGCTCGGGGTCTTCGTCCGCGCTGACAAGTGGGACCGTTGGCTCAGGCCCGGGCGGCCTTGGGGTCACTGCCGCTGTCAGAGTCGGCTCGGCCACATCGGCCCCCGGGCTGGCCTGGCGCAGCGTGCCTTTCAGGCCCACGGTCTCGTAATCGGTGTGCACGAGCACCCACCAAAAGACGATGGCCAGGATGCCGAAGACCGGCCACATGACCGAGTACAGGTAGCTGAGCTGGTTCCCGTCCTCGGCCCGATTGACCTGCCACCAGGCGGCGACGGCGCAGCCGGGGATGAACACCAACGCGGCCAGATGCAGCGTGATGGCCCGCCTGGACAACCACCGTTCGCGCACGATGGCCATGTTACCGGCCCCCGTTTGCCCAGAGATTTCGCCGCTAGCCTGGCCCAATGGCCCCGAGTACCTCCCGCCCGGAACCTCCCATGACCGGTGACGAGCGGGCCATGCTGACCGTGTGGCTGGACTACCAGCGCGCCACGCTGCTGTGGAAGTGCGAAGGCGTCAGCGGCGCGGATCTGGCGCGCAAGGGGGTGCCGCCGTCGAACCTGAGCCTGCTCGGCCTGGTCCGACACATGACCCTCGTCGAGTGGCACTGGTTCGAAAGGGTCTTCTCCGGGAACCCGTCCCCACAGCCGTTTCCGACCGACGTGGACCCCGACAGCGACTTCAACGACCTGCAGTCCGAGCGCGCCGGTATAGACCTGGAGCGCTTCCAGCGTCAATGCGACGTGTCGCGGGCCATCGTCGCCGCGGCCGACTCGCTCGACCAGGAGGCGGCCAACGCGGCTGACGTCGTGTCCCTCCGCTGGATCATGGTGCACATGATTGAGGAGTACGCCCGCCACAACGGTCACGCGGACCTCCTGCGCGAGCTGATCGACGGCGAGGTGGGGGAGTGAGCGCGGGTGCCGTCGAGAGGGGAGACGCCGCCGCCGATTCGCCGTCCGGGACGATCACCACGCTGCATCGCTACGAGATACCCCTGTCGCGAGAGGCGGTGTGGGAGCAGATCACCGAGGTGGGGAACTACCAGCGCTGGTGGCCCTGGCTGCGCGTCTTCGAGGCCCGGGCCCTGGCCGTCGGTGACGAGTGGCGATGCCAGGTGCAGCCGCCGGTGCCGTACCTCGTGCGTTTCCGGGTGGTGCTCGAACACGTGGAGGCTCCGTCCCTGGTGCGGGCGAGGGTTCTGGGCGACGTCATCGGCCGCGCCACGCTCGAACTCGAAGAAGCAGGCAACGGATCCGGGCCGGGCTGCGTGGCGCGCCTGCACAGCTCTCTGGCCCCGGGCAACGCGGCGCTCCGGCTCATCTCACGGGTGGCGGCACCCATCGCCCGCTTCGGGCACGACTGGGTCCTCGACTCGGGAGCGCGACAGTTCATCGCTCGCGCGGTGGCGCCGGTGTTACCGAACGACTGACCAGATCCATCCATGAAGTTCTCGGTGCGCCAGATCCTTGCTTCGGCCGCGGGTGCTGTCCTGGCCGCGCTCATCGCGTCGGCGTTCGGGGTCAAGGGCACCATCGTCGGTGTCGCCATCGGTTCCGTCGCCGCCACAACCGGCTCGGCGCTGATCGCCCAGTCGATCGAGCGCGGTCACGCTGCCGTCAAGCAGGTGGTGGTGCGCGCCCCGGAAACCAACGCCCTGCTGCGGCGATTCGGTGGGACGGGGACCAGCGGTGCGTCCGCAGGGTCTGTCGAGCCCTCGTCCGCGCCGACCGAGACGCACCCGACGACTTCCACCGGTAGCGACGAGAACGAGACCGTCGAGATGCGGTCGCCACCGGCGCCCACCGAGGGCACCCAGCGGTTGGAGACGTCAGCCGCGGCAGGCCTGTCCCAGGCCGGGCGGTCGCGGGCGGTGACGACGCCGAGCCCGTTCGTCCGCTCGACCACAGTTGCGCCGCGACGCTTCACCTGGAAGGCCATCGCCGGCACCGCGGCCATCGTGTTCGTCCTGGGACTTCTCTTCATCACCGCCATCGAGTTGATCGCCGGAAAGCCGTTGTCGTCGATCTTCGGCAATAGCGCGACCGGGACGACGGTGAAGAACATCTTCGCCCCCTCGCCGGCACCTCCGCCGGTGAGCACCACGACCAGCACTACCGGGACGACGACCTCGACCAGCACGACATCGTCCACCACGACCAGCACCACCTCGGCCACCAGCGGATCGACGACAACGACTACGACCGCGCCGGGCGCGACGACCACCACGACCACGGGGAGTGTCGGCGCCACCACGACCACGACGACGTCGCCGGTCTCGGTGACCGTGCCCTGAGCGATTACCAGCCCTTGAAGTCCGCCGGGCGCCGCTCCACGAAGCTGGCGATGCCCTCCTTGGAATCGAGCGTGTTCGTGACCAATTCCTGGCCCATAGCCTCGTCGAAGAAGGAGGTGGCGCGGTCGACGTCGAGCGCACGGTTGGTGAGCCACTTGGCGACGCCGATCGCCTTGGTCGGGCCCTGGGCCAAACGCCCGGCCATCTCCTCGAGAGTCGACTGCAAACCGGAGCGCGGCACCAGCCGGTTGACCAGGCCGATCCGGTACGCCTCGGCCGCCGGGACGTCGTCACCGAAGAAGAAGAGCTCCTTGGCCTTCTGGATCCCGACCAGGCGGGTCAGGATCCAGGCGCCCCCGGCGTCGGGCGCGATGCCGCGCCGTACGAACACCTCCACGAACTTGGCCTCCTCGGCCATCACGACGAGGTCACAGGCCAGGGCCAGGTGCATGCCACCCCCGGCTGCCGTCCCGTTGACGCCGGCGATCACCGGCTTCTCGCAGTCGATCACGGACGACACGAGCGCCTGCCAGCCGTCGCGGATCATGCGGGCGCCGTCACCTGCCACGTTGTCGGGAGCATCCTCGGGCTTGGGCCGGGGCGCCAGTCGCCCGCCACGCAGATCGGCCCCGGTGCAGAAGGCCTTGTCGCCGGCCGCGGTGATGACGACCACCCGCACGAAGAGGTCGGACGAGGCGTCACGGACCCAGGCCGCGATCTGGTCACGCATGAATTGGGTCATGGCGTTGCCGGCCTCGGGGCGGTTGAGGGTGATCCAGCAGACCCCGTCTTCGATCCGTCGAATCAGGTCGTCGCCGACGTTGTCGGTGGTTTCGCTCATCGCTCTCCTCGGTCGGGGTTGCGTCGGTCGGGTCCGGTCGGGTGCCTCGTTGGTGTGCTTCAGGCCAGCACGACGAGGGCGTCGGCCGCCACGGCGCGGTCCGGTCCGGCCAGCAGCGGGTTGACGTCGACCTCGGCCACCTCAGCCGACAGGTCGACGGCCAGCCGCTGCATCTTCATCAGCGTGTCGACGAGGGCCGCCCGGTCGGCCGCCGGCTGGCCACGCACACCATGGAGTAGCGCCGAGCCACGCAGTTCGTCCAGCATGGCGTGGGCGTCGCGGGTGGTGAACGGCGGGACGCGGAAGGTCACGTCGCGCAGCACCTCGATCAGCACACCACCAAGCCCGAACATGACGACGGGTCCGAACAGGTCGTCCCGCGCGATGCCGACCACCGTCTCGATGCCCTGAGCCGTTTCGGCGACCAGCACCCCGTCCACGGCTGCCTTGGGTGCGGCCTTCTTTGCCGTCGCCATGAGCCGCTTGTAGGTCCGGCGAGCGTCTTCCTCGTCCCGCACGCCGACGGCCACCAGGCCGAGGTCGGACTTGTGCGGGATGTCGGCCGAGACGATCTTCATCACGACCGGGTAGCCGATCTTCTTGGCCGCCTTGGCGGCCGCGCCAGGGGAGTCCACCACCCGCTCCTTGGGCACGCCGATGCCGTAGGCCTCGAGGAGCGCCTTGGAGTCCTGCTCGGAAAGCGCCTCGCCAGCGGGGCGCCGGACCCCCTTGGGCGCGAGCAGGGGCAGCACCTTGGCCTTGGCCGGCGACGGCCGCAGGGCCGGCTTGGCAAAGGCGGATTGGTATGAGGCAACGAAGCGGTGGTGGTCGAAATAGGCCTTCGCCGCCATCACGGCGTTCGTGAAGGTGCGGAACGTGGGCACGGTGCTCTCGAGCAGGGTCCTGGTGTAGGCCTCCTCGGTGCCGACGGGCGAGCCCCAGACGACGAAGATCGGCTTGTCGGTCGTGGCGGCTGCCGCCACCAGGTCCGCGGCCAATTTGTTGCCCATGGACGGCAACGCGCCGGTGATCGGGCACAGCAGCAGGTCGACGTTGGGGTCGGCCAGCATCGTCTCGATGATCCTCGGACCGCGCCAGTCGCGCACCGGGGCACCGCCGTTGTCGACGGGGTTTGAGACCCGAAGATAGGGCGGGATCCACTCGTGCAACTCCTTCTGCGAGTGCTTGGTGAGGGAGGGCAGCTCGAGCCCGGCCGCCGCCACCATGTCCGCCATGTGCGCGCCCGTCCCACCCGAGATGGAGTACACGCAGACCCGACCCCCGGCACCCCGCACGAGGCGCCGCAGCGCCGATTCGGCGAGCGGCTTGGTCCGGGCCAGAGCGGCAGACACCTCGAGCAACTGATCGAGCCCATCGACGCGCTGGATGCCGTACTGGCGGAACACGGCGGACACCACGTCGTCGGATCCGGTGAGGTGGCCGGTGTGGGCCTTGGCCATGGACGTGCCCTCGTCGGTGCGCCCGACCTTCACCGCCACGATCGGCACTTTGCGCCAGGCCGCGGCGTCGGCGGCCAGCTGGAGCGTCCGCCCGTTCTTGAAGCCTTCGATGTAGCAGGCGACCGCACCGGTCGTGGGCAGGCTGGAGAAGTAGTTGATGAAGTCAGCCGACTCCATGTCGGCCTCGTTGCCGGCGGGCGCCCAGTGGGACAGCTTGATGCCGATCTCCTGACCCTGGAAGACGGGACGTCCCTGGTGACCGCTTTGGGTGATGAGCGCGATGGCCTGACCGGGCAGGTCTTCGCGGAACACCTCGAAGGCGTTCAGGTTGGTGTTCGGGCCGAGCACGTGGAGGTCACCTCTCTGGATGATCTTCTCCATCTGCGCCTGGATCTTCTCCCCCTTGACGCCGACCTCGGCAAAACCGGCCGCGAAGACCACGGCGAACTTCGCTCCGGCGGCCACGGCGTCCTGGAGGATGGGAAGAGGCTCGCCGACCAGGATGGCGACGAGGTCGAGCTGGTCGTTAATGTCGGTCAGGGCCTTGACGGCCGGGCGTCCCCCCACGCTGGGGCGGTTGGGATTGACGTAGTACACCGTGGCCCCGCGCTCTTCGGCCCAAACGGTGATCTTCTGCGTGAGTGCCGTGTTGGGACGGGCGTTGGTGTCCGACGCCCCCACGACAGCCACCCTCCTCGGACGGAAGAACGTGTCCAGGTCGATGGTGCGCAGAGTGGTCGGAAGGCCCGTGATGTCCCTTGGTCCGCCCGACTCGCTCGTCTCGCCCGTCTCCCTCTTCGCCGTGATCCCGGTTGCCATGTCCCTCCCTCGTGCCCGCCGCGTCGCCTGCGGGTGCCAACTACCCGGCGGACCGGTGCGCCGCCACCGCACAGGGTCGCGCCGAACCTGGTCCGGATGCGGCGCTGATGCGACAGGCGGCAGGCCCGTCGCGGGCCCGCAGGGGCACTCACCGTATATGACGCTGTTGTCAGTGTCGATCCGGCTGTCGGCGGGATCGTCCCCGGTCGGAGCGGAATTGTGACGTCTTCGCCGGCGCCGTTACGGTAGGTGACAGACGTGTCAGTCTTCACTCCCGATCGGAGGATTCATGGGCATTTTGGACGGGAAAATCGCCATCGTCACGGGGTCGGGTCACGGCATCGGTCGTGGCGAGGCACTCGAACTGGCAGGGCAGGGCGCCAGGGTCGTCATCAACGACCTGGGGGGCACGGCCACCGGTGAGGGGGCGGACAAACGCCCGGCCGACGAGGTGGTCCAGGTGATCAAGTCCCGTGGTGGCGAGGCCGTCGCCAACTACGACGACGTCTCGGACTTCGGCGGCGCCGAGAACCTCATCGCGTCGGCCTACGACTCCTTCGGCGGGCTCGACATCGTCGTCAACAACGCGGGCATCATCCGGGACAAGATGATCGTGTCCATGTCGGAGGAGGATTTCGACTCCGTCCTCCGGGTCCACCTCAAGGGCACCTTCGCCGTCACCAAGTTCGCCTGCATCCGCTGGCGGGAGCGCTCCAAGGCCGGTGAGAACGTCCGTGCCGCCATCGTCAACACGGTGTCGTCTGCGGGACTGCAGGGCAACGTCGGCCAGGCGAATTACGGCTCGGCCAAGGCGGGCATCGCTGCGCTGACGATCATCACATCGCTGGAGGGCTCGCGCTATGGCGTGCGGGCCAACGCGGTAGCGCCGGGAGGCGTGACACGGTTGACCGGCGGTGTCGTCAAGGACATGGAGTTGAAGGAGCCCGACGAGTACGACGACGACGAGTTCAGCCGACTGAACCCGCAGAATTCGGCGCCCATGGTGGCCTGGTTGGCCTCGGATCAGGCGATGCACGTCACCGGGCAGGTGTTCCGCGCTGTTGGAGCCAACATCGCCCACTACGAGCCCTGGCGGCTGGGCAACAGCGTGGACAACCCCAAGGGCGACGCCAAGTGGGACCCGGCCGAGATCGCCGCCGAGGTCAACGCACAGATCTTCCACTCGCGTCACCCCGGCTTGAAAATGAGCGGCGGCTGATGCCCAACCGCCGGGTGGCGATCGTCGGCGCCTCGACCTCCGATTGCGGGCGTGTCGACGACAAAACGGCGTTCCAACTCTGCTACCAGGGCACGTCGCGTGCGCTGGCCGATGCCGGCATCGACCGGTCCGAGATCGACGGCTTCATGTCGCTCAACGGCACGCTGCCACCGGTCGAGCTGTCCGAGTACCTCGGCCTGCGCCCGAACTGGGTGGACTCGACGGGGCACGGGGGCAGTATCTGGGAGTTCATGGTCGAGCACGCCGTTGCGGCCATCGCCCAGGGGATGGTCGAGGTCGTTGTGCTCACCTACGGCTCGACCCAGCGGGCCGACCTCAAGAAGAAGCTGCGCATGGCCAACCTGTCGTTCGGCACCAGGGGCCCGGTGCAGTTCGCGGCGCCGTTCGGGCACCCGGTGGGCTCGCACTACGCCATGGTGGCCCGCCGTCATATGCACGAGTTCGGGACGACCATTGAGCAACTGTCCGAGGTGTCGGTCTCCACTCGCTACAACGCCAGCCTCAATCCGGAGGCCTACTACCAGGACCCGATCACCATCGACGACGTCATGAACTCGGGGGTGATCTGGGACCCGCTGACCAAGCTGCACTGCTGCATCCGGTCCGACGGTGGTGGCTCCATCGTGTTGACCCACGAGGATCGGGCCAAGGACTGCGCCAAGGAACCGATCTGGGTGCTCGGTACCGGCGAGGCGGTCTCGCACACCACGATGAGCGAATGGGAGGACTTCACCGAGTCCCCATGCGTGCGCTCGGGCGCCCAAGCCTTCGGTCGCGCCGGCGTGGCACCCGAGGACATCGACGTGGTCGAGGTCTACGACGCCTTCACGCCCATGGTGCTCCTCACCCTGGAGGGTCTCGGCTTCTGTAAGAAGGGCGACGGGGGAGCCTTCGTCGAGGACGGCAAGATGCGGGTGGGCGGCGCGCTGCCCACGAACACGGACGGCGGGGGACTCTCCTCGTGCCAGCCCGGTATGCGGGGCCTGTTCCTCCTCATTGAGGCGGTGAAGCAGCTGCGCGGCGAGTGTGGCCGGCGCCAGGTCCCCGACGCCCGATTGGCCTGTGTCAACGGCACCAGTGGATGGTTCACCGCGGCCAGCACGGCCATCCTCGGACGCGACTGACGGCCCGCTCCCGGTGTCAGCCGGCGGCCAGCGCCTCCTCGCGTGCCGCCGCGGACAGCGCGCCGAGAATGCCGAGGACGCTCTCGATGTAGGCGGCGACGTCCAGGTCCGGCTCCCAGGCCTGCTGGAGCACCAGCCCTTGGAAGATGGCGGCGCACACGCGCGCCGCGGCCCTCGGGTCGAGTGAACGGGGCAGGCTGCCCCCGCGTTGGCCCCGGGCGATGACGTCGGCCAACACGTCGAGGGGGCCGTCCAGGCCGCTCCGGCAGACCTCCATGATGCGGCCGTCTCGCAGCGCCTCGGCCCAGAGCTGGACCGTCACCCTGCGCCAACGGCGCTCGGTGGCGTTGTCGAGCCGACCCAGTGAGACGTGCACGAGGTCGGCCAGTGCCGCGGTGGCGTCGGTGGCGGTGTCCGCTCCGGCCAAGGTGGCTGCCTCCGAGCGATGGTGCTCATCGGCCAGGGCGGCCACGATCGACTCCTTGGACTCGAAGTAGCGGTAGACGGCCCCAGCGCTCAGCCCGCTCTGGTGGACGATGTCCTGCATGGTCGTCCGGTGAAACCCTTGACGGGAGAAGCACGCGAGGGCGGCGTCCATGACCTGGCGTCGGCGCCCCTCGAGATGCTCGTCACTGACCTTGGGCACGTCAGCGCCTCCGCGCCTTGGCCACGTGGTAATAGGTGGGCAGGGACGGCGGGGAGTCCCAGTAATCCCGGGTCCCCAGCTCCGAGACGGCGATGTCCCACTCGAGGTCGAAGCCATGTTGGAGGAGGAACGCAGGCACGTCGTCGGGATCGAACCCGAACGTCATCGGCTCGCCGACCTTGCGCACGGCTCGAGTCGTCGTAGCGCCACCCTCGAAAGCGATGGTGCCGTCGACCACGCCCGCGTGCACATAGGTGTAGAGGACCGGTGAACCGCCGCCCAGCGCCTCGTCGAGAAAGGCAAAAGTGCGATTGACCGCCGTTGCATCGAGATAGTTGGTGGTGCCCTCCCAGAGCGCCAGGGTCGGCTGAGCGGTGGCGAACCCGGCGGCTGCCAGAGCCTGGTCCAGGTCATCACGGCCGAACACGACCGGCACCAGGTGGACCGAGCCGGGGATGTTGCGGCCGCCACGGGAGAGGACCCGTCGCTTGAGGGCCTGCGTGTCGGGGTGGTCGACCTCGAAGACCTCGACACCGTCCATGCCGGGGAGCCGGTACGGGCGCGAGTCGAAGCCGGCGCCGAGGATCAGGACCTGGCCGACGTGGGGGAGCTCGTCGGCGATCGTGTCGTCGATCAGGCGGGTGCGCGCCACCACGCCACCGCGGGCGCAGGGCCACCGGCGGTCGATGAACGACTCGGTGGATCGGCGCAGCGCAGGGACCCGTGCCAGCTCGGCCACCAGACGGTATTCGGGGGTCAGGAAGCCGGCCGCCAGGGTGTCATGGGCCACGCGCCGATCGGCGGGACGACGGGCTTCGAGTGCTCTGAACAGGGCGTTCTGGCAAGCGGTGCGGCTGGGCTTTCCGTGTTCCACCGGTGGTCCTCTCTTAATAAAAAACGAATGACCGTTCTTTTATATCAGGGCCGGCCATAGTGGGGCAACTGAGATCGCCGTAGCCTGGTGGGGCATGCCGGCGCCATACGACCTGAGGAAAGAGGAGCTGGCCTCCCTCCTCTCCGAAGAGCCGGCCTACCGGGTACGGCAGGTGTGGGACGGACTGCACGTCGCGCGTGCAGCGTCCCGAGGAGATGACAGATCTGCCGGCGGCGTTGCGGAAGTCGCTGTGTGCCGCCCTGAAGCCGGCCTTGACGGAGATCTCCCGCCAGACGGCGGACAACGGGCTGACGACGAAGTGGTTGTGGTCCCTCGACGACGGCGCCCGCGTGGAGACGGTACTGATGGAGTACGCCGACCGGACCACCGTCTGCGTGTCGACCCAGGCCGGGTGCGCCATGGCTTGCCAGTTCTGCGCCACCGGGCAGGCCGGGTTCCAACGGCACCTCACCGGCGGCGAGATCGTGGAGCAGGTGGCGGTGGCCATGCGGGCAGCCCGACCGCGTCGACTGTCCAATGTGGTCTTCATGGGGATGGGTGAGCCGCTGGCCAACTACGACCGGGTGTGGTCGGCGGTGAGCCGGCTGCACGGCGAGATGGGTTTGTCCGCCCGGCACCTGACCCTGTCGACGGTCGGGATCGTCCCCGGCATCCGCCGGTTGGCCACCGAGTCACTGCCCGTGAACCTTGCCGTGTCGCTGCACGCGGCCAATGATGCGTTGCGCGATGAGCTGGTGCCGATCAACCGGCGTTACCCGTTGGGTCTGCTGGCGCAGGCGTGTGCCGAATACGTCGCTACCAGTGGGCGCCGCCTGTCGATCGAGTGGGCCATGATCGACGGGGTCAACGACAGTGGCAGCGACGCCGAGGAGCTGGCCGCGTTCGCCCGCCCGCTTGGTGCCCACGTCAACCTGATCCCGTTGAACCCCACACCGGGGTACGCGGTGGTGGGGTCACCGGCGGCCCGCGTCCGACGCTTTCGTGACGAGCTGGGCTCCCTAGGTGTCAACGTGACGATCCGGGTGACGAGGGGGGTCGAGATCGACGCCGCCTGCGGGCAGCTGGCCGCCGTTGCCGCCACGGCCGGGAAGCACGGCGGCGCCCGCAGCGATCAGGTTCAATTGCTCGCGGGGACACCGGATCGCTAAAACGAGGGTATGGCAAAGACATCGCAATCCGGCCTTCGGCGGCCATCGCTCTTCTGGTTCTTGCTGCTCGACGGGGGGATCATCCTCTTGGCGCTGCTCGCTTTCAACGACCAGGCCTACGAGCGGGCCAAGGAACGCATTGCCGACCGGCTACCGCCGCGTGAGACCCTCGTCGGGATGCTGATCGGGACGGCGGTGATCCACGCGGTGGAGGCCATGGCGGCCGGCCGGATCGCCCGCAAGCGAGGGATGGCCCCGGGCGGATGGCGCGTACAGACCTTCGTGGTCGGCTTCCCCTCGTTGCTCGCGTTGCGCAAGA
This sequence comes from uncultured Acidimicrobiaceae bacterium, assembly GCA_963807775.1. Taxonomy (GTDB): domain Bacteria; phylum Actinomycetota; class Acidimicrobiia; order Acidimicrobiales; family RAAP-2; genus Bog-473. Next base: position 515,405 of record CAWECY010000005.1, read on the forward strand.
CGAAAGCCGGATGACCGATTTTCGGCAAAGCCCGCGCTGAAGCCTCGGCGCGCACGGCATGCTGTTGTGATGCCTGACATCACCATCCATCTCGCAGGCCGACCCGTGCGCCGCATGGGCTTCGGAGCGATGCAGCTTCCCGGTCCCGGCGTGTTCGGGCCGCCCAAGGACCGCGCTTCGGCCATCGCCATCCTGCGCCGGGTCGTGGAGGCGGGCGTCAACCACATCGACACCGCCCAGTTCTACGGACCCGACGTCGCCAACGAGCTCATCCGGGAGGCTCTCCACCCGTATCCCGAGGGCCTGGTCCTGGTCTCCAAGGTGGGCGCAGCGCGCGACACGTCGGGTGCGTGGCTCGGCGCGCAACGGCCCAAGGAGCTGCGGGCAGGCGTCGAGGCCAACCTCGCCTCACTCGGCCTGGGGCAGGTGCCGGTCGTCAACCTGCGCCGGCATCCCGAATCCGACGTGCCCTTCGAGGACCAGATCGCGGAGATGGTGGCCCTGCGCCAGGAAGGGCTGATCGGCGCCGTCGGGCTGAGCACGGTGACGCTCGACGAGTACCGGCAGGCGGCGGCGCTGACCTCCGTCGCCTGCGTCCAGAACGCGTACAGCGTGGCCGACCGGTCCGATCAGGGCGTCTTCGACGCCTGCCGGGACGACGACGTCCCGTACGTCCCGTATTTCCCGCTGGGCTCGGCCTTTATGCCGGACAAGCCGGTGTTGCGGCATCCCGCCGTACAGGAGACGGCCGAGCGGCTCGGTTGTGCGCCGGCGCAGGTGGCCCTGGCCTGGTTGCTGCAACGCTCGCCGAACGTGCTGCTCATCCCCGGTACGTCGTCGCTCGCACATCTGGAGGAGAACCTGGCGGCCTCCCAGGTGCAACTCGACGACGAGGCTCTGGCCACGCTCGGCTGAGAAGAAGCGAAACCGGCCGCCTCCTCTTGGTCGGTCTCCGAACCTCGCCGGAGCTGGTTTAACGGCCCCGTGACGTGATGGTCTTCGGCACGACGGGTGCCCTTCTCCGCATCTATGCCCGGCTCGGGTGAACGGGTCCCGGTGCAGGACACAGGGTGAATGTCCCCGTCCACCTGGAGATTCCCTCCGTGAGCTCAAGACCGTTACGAAGACAAATGAGTTACAGATAACTCACAGAGGAGCAAACACTCACACCCGAGATGGGTCGGGCTTCGGGGTGTCGTGACGGACGGCGACGCATCGCAGGAGCACCAGCAATCGGATTGCCCACCAGCCAGGATCGAACTCACCCTTGGCCATCGACATCCGGCCCGACGTTGTAGCGGAGTGGTGGTTGTTGTGCAGTCCTTCGCCTGCCACGAACCAGGCCAGCCATTGGTTGTTCGTGGCCAGGTTGTCGTGCGGGCGCTTCCCCCATTTGTGCCCGATGCCATTGATGGCCCCGCCGCCGAGCAAGTACACCGATGTATGGACGGCGGCGGCGATCAGCGCTATCTCCCATCCGAAAACTGCGATCAGGATTCCCACGCCGATCGCGAGCCCGAGAAGTGCATGGTTGAACAACATCTTGTCCCAGCGATCCTCGGGGAGATCACGCGCGTAGCGGGATACGGCCTCGGGGTTGCGGGCGACTCTTCGGTAGAGGATGGCGTTGCCGAACTGCACCAATGAGTAACCGAATACATACGGTGAGTGAGGGTCACCATCCTTGTCGGTGTGGGCATGGTGCTTTCGGTGCACGGCCACCCATTGGCGGGGCCGGGTTCCCGTCGAGATCCAGACGACAAACCGGCATGCGAAGGCCACGGAGGGCCTCATGGTGATAGCCCGGTGGGCCAGGGCTCGATGCAGGTACAGCGTGGTGACGACGAAGGCGATTTGGGAGATCAGCAGCCCTATCAGGACGGCCTCTAAGACCGCGGGCACGTCGCCATTTTACGCACAGAAATGCCTCGGGGTCGGCGCGGGCTGGTCCTGCTCTCGGCCCGGCTGGTCGGCTAGGGCTCGGTGGCAGTCCATCCTCGACGACGAAGCTCCGCAGCGAGCTGCTCGGAAGGCAGAGAGCTCGACAATTGCTCTTGGGCGGATTGCCGCCACGCTGGCGCGGCAACGGCAATAGCCTCGTCAGATTCTGCGTCCAAGAGCTGGGAGATGAACGCCTCCGCCTCGTCGCGTGAGAACTTTCCGGCCGCCTGACGCTGGGTAAAGCCCATTGGGCCGCGTGCATCACGGAAGTCGGAGTGTCCAGCTCCCTTGAGGAGGTCGAGGAGCTCTCGGACCTGCTTTGCCGAGGCCGGTGGACCTGCCTGTTGACCGAATGCCATCGTCGGCATTCTTACCCACTTGACGATTAGGGCAAGATGAGTGCCCGGGATCGTCGCCGGCACCGTGGACTTCGGCACTGTGAGATGGCCTTCGGAACTGGCTTGCCGAGTGGCATCGGGCAGCCCGGCGGCGGACAGCCCGCGGCAAGGAGGCGGCCCGCAAGGTTGCACGAACCCTCGGCGATCTACTGGAATCACCCCGGCCAAGAGAACGGGGTGAACGATGGAAGCTGCCGAGCGCGAGACGCAGGTGCGGAGGTTCGTCGACGAGGTCTGGAATGGCCGAAACTACGAAGCAGCCGCCGATCTCTACGGCGAGAACTAGGTCAACCCGTTCGGGACGGGCCCCTTGGCCAGAACTGAGCCGATCCGCCACTACCACGAGGCGTTTCCAGACCTGCACATGAACGTCGAGGAGGTCATCGTGGGCGGCGACACCGTCGTCCTGCGGAGCACCTTCCGCGGCACCGACACGGGAGGATACGTGGGCCGCGCCTCGACGGGAAGGGCAGTGAGCGAGTGGGTGGTCGCCATCATGCACTTCGAGGGCGACAAAGTCGTCAGGGAATGGATCGGCGCCGACAAGCTCGGCCTGTTCATTCAGCTGGGGGTCGTCGACGACCCGTGGCCCTAATTGTCGGCCAGTCGACGAACAGGTTACGAGGCTCGTTCGCTGCCGCCGCAGAACGGCAAAGGCCTCTGGCCGGCTACGCCGGATGGGTGGACGCCCAAATCGAACCAATTCCGATTCCCGGGCGTCTCTTGATGTGACAACCGTCGCGCCAATACCCCAGGAGGTTCGTCCATGCCGGACGTCGACGTCAGCGTGGAGGAGGACGCCCCGACGCGGCCAGCCCGACCGGGGTCGGGTCACTGGTCGGCGGGTCGGATCTTCGTCGGAGCAGTCGTCTTGATCGCGCTCGTGGTCGGGGGCACCGGGCTCGGACTCGCGCTCAACGATGCCGGCGCGGCGACACCTGTGGCCGCGCCCACTGGGTGCACGCCCAGCGCGTCACGGCTCACCGTGCAGGGCACCGGACAGGCCTCGGCCGCGCCCGACGTCCTCACGGCGGTGTTGAACTTCAGCACCACGGCCGGCTCCTCCACCGCTGCCATGAGCCAGAACAACGGCGAGGTCAACCAGGCCCTGATGGCCTTGAGCGCCAACGGCGTCGCCGCCAGCGACGAGCAGACCACGGGGCTGACGCTGCAGCCGCAATACGTGTACCCGCAGGGTGGTGTCCCGACCCTCACGGGCTATCAGGTGACGAACACGGTGACGGCCACGTTGCGCAACATCAAGACCGCGGGGGCCGCAATTGACGCGGTCGTGGCGGCGCTGGGGAACGCCGTGCAGATCAGCGGACTGACCTTCTCGTTTGCCGACCCGGCCCAGGTGGAGGACGAGGCGAGGATCGACGCCGTGCACCAGGCCGTAGCCCATGCCGGTGCCATGGCGGCGGCAGCGGGGCGCAAGCTCGGACCGGTGTGCTCACTCACAGACGACACGCAGCCAAACCTGTACGAACCCGACCAGGCCCTGAACTACGCCGAGGCCGCGCCGAGCAAGGGCGCCGGGGTCCCGGTGCCTTTGGAGCCGGGCACCCAGATGGAGACGGACCAGGTGACGCTTGTCTATGCGCTCGAGCGACGATGAACGATCTGCTGCAGGGGGAGTAGCCCTACGCGGGGCGGAGGGCGAAGAGCCGGAACGTCCGCCCCCCGGCCAGCGACTGCGCGATCTGGTAGTTCGGCCAGGCGGTGACGATGGTTGTCCAGGCTCGGTCGCGCTCGGCGCCCGTGAGCTCCCGCACTGCGGCCTTGAAGCGTTCGCGTCGGCGCTGGACGTCGACGAGAGAGGCCGCCGCCAGGTTGTACACCCATCCGGGATCGTCAGCCCTGCCCCAGTTGGAACCGACCACGATCAACTCCTCGCCCTGTGTGATGACCTGGAGGGTGGCCGTGCGGGCCAGGCCGGTGCAGCGACCGACAGCAGTCACCCGGGCTGAGGGTATGCCGACCAGGTCGAGCACGCCGAGGCGGTCGCCCGTCACGCGACGCACGGCGCGCTCGGACCAGGCGACGAACGAGCTCCGCTTCATCAGCCAGCGATAACCGTACGGGTTACGCGCCAGGGCCTGCAGGGGGTTCCGGGCCACGGGGCACACCGTAGAGAACTCGTCGGCGCCGCGTCGATTTTGTCACGCAGCGTTCACTTCGTGGACCGCCGTATCATGTCGTCATGGCGGTGGATGTGCGCACGACGATCGAGATCGCGCGCCCGCGGCACCAGGTCGCCGAGTACGTCGCTAACCCTGACAACGCCACTTCCTGGTACACCAACATCAATGAGGTCCACTGGCAGACTTCGCCGCCTGTCGAAGTCGGCAGCAAAGTGGCGTTCGTGGCTACGTTCTTCGGCCGTACTCTGCGGTACACGTACGAGGTGCAGCTGGTCATCCCGGACGAACGGTTCGTCATGGGCACCGCGGAAGGGCCGTTCCCGATGGAGACGTCCTACTCGTGGCGGGACACCCCGTCGGGCGGCACAGTGATGGAGTTGCGCAACCGCGGAGAGCCCAAGGGATTCTCGAAGTTGACGGCGCCCATGATGAAGTCCGCCATGAGGCGGGCCAACACCAAGGACCTGAAACGACTGAGGCACATACTCGAGAACAACGACACCTGATCTCGGTGGTGTCGTCAGCTCACGAGCACGTCCAGCACCTGGTCGAGATGCGTGTGCAGGAGGAAGTGTCCGGCTCCGTCGACGATCTCTAGCCGGGCGTCGGGCAAGCGTGCCGCCAGCGATTCGGTGTGCGCTCTCGGCATCAGGGTGTCCTGCTCGCCTTGGAACAGCGTGACCGGGCCTACAACCTCCGCTGGTGTGAATCCCCAGTCACGGCCGAGTATCCGATAGTCGTCGACGATCCCGTGGGGTCCGTGCTTCATGGCCTCGGCCAGGTCGACCGATGCCTCCTGTGGCGTCATGGCCGCCGCCACGGCCCGATCGGCCGCCGAGGGGAGTGATCGCGCCAAGCTGCGATGCACCATCTTCGGCGGCATCAGCGACGAGGCGCGTACGACCAGGGTGGCCAGCCACGGGGCGCGCCGAGCCAGCGGGAAGAGCATCCGGTCCACGCGCAGGCCGAGCTGCCCGGAGCTTAGGGGAGGCTCCAGCGGTGCCATCCCACCGACCGTCGCCGTCCGTCGGACCCGAGAGCCCAGTGTCGCGGCGCAAGCCAGGGCGAAGGGACCCCCGGCGGACCAGCCCAAGACTGAGAACTCGTCGATCCCCAGGTGTGTGGCCAGGGCAGCCATGTCGTCGGCCCAGTCGTTGACACGTCGGTCAGCCAGTCGATCGGAGTCCCCGATCCCGGGACGAGCGGCGGCCACGATGCGCACACTGCGACCGGCCGCAGTCGAGCCGGCGAAGTCGATGTCGCTGTGCGCGCTGAGGCCGCCGTGGCAGTAGAAGACGGGAGTCCCGCTTCGGGCTCCGATGTCGTGGAAGGCGAGGCCTCGGCCGCTCGGCAGGACGAGCAGGTCGGTGCGGATCTCCTGGTCAGCGCTCATGTTCCTCCTAGCGGCATCGGCGCGAAGCTCTTCTCTTCGGCGTCGAGGCCCTGCTCGTCGGCGTGCAGCAAGTGTGGCCGCGCGGTCCGGTCAGCCAGACGCCGCTCCCGTGCTCACGGTGGCGCTGCCCTGGGGGGTGATGGCCGAACTCGAGATCACGAACCCGGCCCCGCTGGTCAGCGTGCACTTCACTCCGGCTGCCGAGGACTGGCAGGTGAAGGGGCCGAGGGTGATGACGCTTCCGTAGGCCAGGGTCGGCGTGTTCTCGCCGGCATTCGAGAGGCACTGTTGGCCCGAGCACTCGGTGAGGGAGCCATCGGTCTTGAGGACGACCGACTTCGGGGGCGACAGCGTGAGGCACAGAGTCTGGGTGAGCGAGCTGGTCCCGAAGTTGTAGTCGATCTCGCAGCTGATGTTCTTCGACGGCGAGTAGAACTCCGTGCCGGTGGCGGTCTGGGGCACGAGCGTGGCGGGTGTGGCCGAGCTGCTCGTCGTCGTTTTCGACGAGGTCGACGTCGACGAGCTCGACGAGCTCGAGGGGGTCGAGGTGTTCGAGCAAGCGGCGAACACGAGGGAGAAGACCGCCGCCACAGTCAGGGCCAGCAGTGTGCCGCCCCTCCACGCGCCGCGCTTCGTGGCGCGTTCGAGCTCAGGATTCGATGTGGGCATGGCACCCCTCCGTCGGTGGCCTCCCGCCGCTGCGGACTCTACCAACCAGCACGCAGGTCCGAAATGGGGGTTGGCTCAGCGGTTCTTCCAGTTCGGCGGACGCTTCTCGGCGAAGGCCAGCGGTCCTTCCTTGGCATCCTCGCTCGAGAAGACCTCGCCGGAGATCTCGGTCTCGATCTTGTAGGCCTCGGACATGTTCGTCGCCAGCCCGCGCAGCACCGACTCCTTGGTCTTGCGGATGGCGAACGGCCCGTTGGCCGTGATGCGGTGCGCGTAGTCGAACGCGCGCTCCATGAGTTCGGCCGGGCGGCACACCTCGTTGAGCAGTCCCATTTCGTAGGCGCGCTGCGCCGGGACCTGGTCGGCGCACAACAGAAGCTCCATGGCGGCGGGGTAGGGGATCTGGCGGGGCAGGCGTACCGTCGTGCCGCCGCCGGCGAAGAGGCCGCGCTTGGGCTCCATGACGCCGAAGGTGGCCGTGTCCGCAGCCACGCGCAGGTCGGTGCCGCCCAGCATCTCGATGCCGCCCGCCACGCAGGTCCCGTTCACCGCAGCGATGATCGGCTTGTAGAGCCTGGTGCCCCGCAGCACCGCCTTGACCCCGTCGTCCAGGCGGTAGCCGTCGATCTCGGCTACCTCACCCGCTTTCATCTTCTGCTGCAGCGCCGTGATCTGCGGGATGTAGGTCTTCAGGTCGGCACCGACGCAGAAGTCCCGGCCCACGCCGGTGACGATCGCCACATAGGCGTCATCGTCCTCGCCGAACCTCTCCCACGCCTTCCGCAGTTGGAAGAAATGCTCCATGTCCATGGAGTTGCGGGCCTCTGGGCGGTTGATGGTGATGGTGACGACGTGGTCGTCACCGGTGGCGTAGTCGATCGACATGGCTCCGGTGGTCAGGTCGGGCGCCGGCGACGTGCCGACGCAGGTGGTCGATGCGGTCCGGGCAATTGGGCTTGCTTGCGATACCCCTGGTCAGTCGTCTTTGCGGAGCATCGAGAAGCTGCTGACGCTCACGATGCCCTTCTCGTTGACGTGCGTCTGCCCACGGGCCCGCGAGACCAGCGACGTGTCGACGTCCGCGGCCTCCTCGCGCAGCGCGGCCACCGTGCACTTCTCGCGTGGGCGCACGCTGAATGGGTCGAACCGGAAGTGCTTCATGGCATTGAGGTGCGTCATCTTGTCGATGTCCTCGTCGGACACGCCGTCGAGGTACTTCATGAGCAACTCGGGGGACTGGGGCCACGTCGAGTCCGAGTGGGGGTAGTCGCACTCCCACGTGATGTTGTCGATGTTCAGGAACTGGCGGCTCGCCACCCCGAAGGCGTCATCAATGAAGCACGTGATGACCCGGTCCTTGAAGACCTGGCTCGGGAGCTGGTCGCCGAAGTCCTGGCCCGTCCACTTGCGGTGGTGCTCGTAGACGTAGTCGATGCGCTCCAGGGCGTAGGGGATCCAGCCGATCCCGCCCTCGGACAGCGCGAAATGCAGGTCCTTGTACTTGCGCAGGATGGGCGACCAGACGAGGTCGGCGGCTGCTTGCACCATGTTGATCGGCTGCAGGCTGATCATGACGTCGATGGGTGCCTCAATGGAGGTCATCAGCATCTGCGAGGAAGAGCCCAGGTGCATGCACACGATCGTGCCTTCGTCGGCGCAGGCGGTCCAGAAGGGGTCCCAGTGCTCGTTGTGCAGGGACGGCCAGCCGAGCTTCTCAGGGTTCTCGGAGAAGGTGACGGCGTGGCAGCCCTTCTTGGCCACCCGGCGCACCTCTTCGGCCCCGAGCTCGGGGTCCCAGATGACGGGGATGGACAGCGGGATGAAGCGTCCCGGCTCCGCGCCGCACCACTTGTCGATGTGCCAGTCGTTGTAGGCGCGCACCATGGCGAGGGCCTCGTCCTTGTCCTCCCGCCGGGCGAAGAGCTGGCCGCAGAATTGGGGGAAGGAGGGGAAGCACATGGAGCCGAGGACGCCGTTAACCGACATGTCGCGCACCCGCTCGTGCACGTCGTAGCAACCCACGCGCATGTCCTCGAGGGAGGTGGGCTCGACCCCGTACTCTTCGGGTGGCCGTCCGACCACGGCATTCAGGCCGACGTTCGGGATCGTGTTGCCGTCATAGACCCAGACGTCCGTCCCGTCCTCGCGCCGGACCAGCTGGGGGGCGGCGTCCTGGTATTTGGCGGGTAGCAGCCCGTCGAACATGCCCCGAGGCTCAATGACGTGGTCGTCCACGCTGACCAGGATCATGTCTTCGGTGCGCATGGCGCTGTCCTCCCCGTGTGCCCTCTCGGATGAGCCGTTCGCTGACATCCGTGTCACCCACCTTATGCGCCACCCCAGCGGGGGTGCGAAGACCGGCGCCTCTTTGGGCACCGGCGTCCGGCCGGGTGGGTGGATCAGGTCAGGAGCCCGATGGCACGGTCGAGGCGGGCGAAGGCGGCACGGGTTGGCCCTGGTAGCCCTGCTCGAGGCCGGGCAGCGGGTTAGCGGGGGCGGCCAGCTCCGGCGGCTCGGCGAAGGTCATGACCGAGGTGTCGAGGAAGTCCATGAGGTTGGTGGCATTGGCGTCGCGGTAGGTCAGGGCGGGCAGGTTCCACTGCTGCTCAATGGTGGCCAGCACCGACGTGTGGTCGTGGACCACGTTGGTGACGTCGTGCTGACGCGAGTACGGGCTCACGACCACAGCGGGGATGCGGATGCCGTACTCGTTGTAGCCACCGGGCTGATCGGTCGAGCTGATGTCGGGCGGGATGCTGTCGGGGGCAATGGCGGTGGGCGGGGTCACGTGGTCGTAGTAGCCGCCGTGCTCGTCGTAGAACCAGATGAGGAGCGTGCGCTGCCAGGCCGGGCCGGCCATGACGGCGTTCACGACGCCGGCGACGAACTGCTCGCCCAGCTGGATGTCCTCAGGATTCTCCTCGGACTGGCACGTCGTCTCGATCATCAGGTCCGGCGTGTAGGCGAAGGTGGGCACCGGCTGGGGCAGCTCGCCGACCACGCTCGGCATCTCGCCCTGGATCGCGCCCATGTTGCAGTCGACCAGGCTGACCGCCGGCAGGGTGCCGGCCGCCGCGTCGGTGAAGAACTCGGCGATGGAGGTGATGTTGGTTGGGTGGTTGAAGATGGTGTCCAGGATGATGGCCGTGGTCGGCGCATCGCTGAAGTAGTTCTTCCAGGGAATGTTGTAGGCGCTCAGCTGGTCCCAGATGGTGCCGTTGGCCGGGTAGACGTCGATGTTGTCGATGTCGGTGGACACGATGCCCGACGCCGTGCCCGCCATCAGAAAGCGCCGGTTCGGGTAGGTCTGGGCCGGCACCGAGCAGAACCAGCGGTTGGCCAACGTGAAGGTGTTGGCCAACGAGTAGTAGAAGGGCAGGTCGTCCTCGGTGTAGTAGCCCATGGACCCCGGACCGGTACCGGCGAAGCCGTCCATGGCGCCGCCGTCGATCTGCAGGTGCGAGTCGTCCCACGACTGGCTGCCCGAATCCTGGGCGCCGATGTCACCACTCTGGTGGTACACGTACATGCGCTCGCCGTCGACCGGGTTCCAGTTGACCGGCTCCTCGGCCTGGTTGAAGGTGAAGCCGTCCGCCTGGGGCTGCCCGCTCACCGGCAGCATGCCGAGGTAGTTGTCGAACGAGTGGTTCTCCTGCATCACCAGCACCAGGTGATCGAAGGGGAAGGCACCGGTGTACTGGCCGAGCGGCAGCGATGGATAGGGCACGGCACCGGGCCCGCGCACGGTGGCGGCCGCGGCACGGGCGGCTGAGAGCCCGGCGGGTCCGAGCACGGTTGCGGCGGCGGCTGCCGAGGCGGCACCGAGGCCGGCCCGCAGAACCGATCGGCGGCTGAGGGAGCGGCGGTCATTCATCGACATGGTCAATTCCTCCTGGCGTGAGTGTTTCGGGAATCGGGGCGTCGGTCATCGCGGCGGGGCCGGCCTGGGCGGGCTTGTCTCCTGCCCGGGCATGACGTTCTGCGTGGGCGGCGGGTACGGCGGCGCATAATCCTCGGTGCCGGCCAGCGCGTCGAGGATGACCTGCTCGTCGACGGGCGGGTTGACGAGCGATGCGTCGGGCAGCGATGGGATGCTGTCGTCGGCCGGCTTGCCCAGGGCCAGCGCGCCCGTCATGTCGCCGACCGCGTTGCGGCGCCAGGCCGACAGGTTGGGGACGGGGACGCCGAAGAGCGTCTCCATGAGGCGCAGCGTCGACGTGTGGTCGAAGGTCTCGGTGGCGACGAAGCCACCCTTCGTGAAGGGTGACATCAGCAGGCAGGGCACGCGGAAGCCGAGGCCGACCGGGCCGGCGTAGCCGCTGGCCTCCGCCGGCAGCGGGTTCATGGTCAGGTACTCGCCCTCGGCGCCGAGCGGGGGCACCGGCGGCTGCACGTGGTCGAAGAACCCGCCGTTCTCGTCGTAGTGGAGGATGAACAGCGTGTGCGCCCACACCTCGGGATTGGAGGTGAGAATGTCCAGCACGTCCTGCACCAGGTTCTCGCCCCACTGCGGCGCGGTGGCGGGGTGTTCGCACTGCACGACGGGGCCGTGGATCCAGCTGACCTGGGGGAGCGTGCCAGCGGCGACGTCGGCCGCCAGGTCGCCCGGAAAGTTCGGCGCGATGGCATTGGCGATGAGCTGCGCGCTCCGCGTCGTCGTGGGGTCGTTGTAGGCGGCGAAATAGGGGAGCGGGCTGAAGAGGGCGAGGCCTGTGGGGTCGTTGTAGACCTTCCAGCTCACACCCGCATCGAGGAGCTGCTCGGGCATCGTGGTCCAGCTGAACTTGCCGTACTGCTGCGGACGTCCCGTTGTCTGCGTCTCGAGGACCGGGCCGCCGTTCTCGCCACTCGGGTCGATGGTGGCCGAGAACGCCATGACGCGGTTGGGATCAGTCGGGCCGAGGACCGAGCAGTGGTAGCCGTCACAGATGGTGAAGGCGTCCGCCAGCGCGTAGTAGAAGGGCAGGTCGTCACCGGTGAAGTACCCCATGGTGGTGACGAAGTTCTGCGGCCCGTCGCCCTCCAGATGTGCCTGCACGAAGCTGTCCATTTTCCCCCGGTTCCAGCTCTGGTGCTGCGGTCCCCAGTCGTGCGTGATGTCGTTCGTGCAGGCACCGTCCTGGGAAGGAAAGTTCTGGTCGAGGTGGAACGGGACCATGTAGCCACTCGGGTCGAGGCCGTAACCGGGGCGGTAGCCGTACTGGTTCCACACGGGGGCGAGAGTCCCGAAGATGTTGTTGACGCGTACCGTGCGGGTCGGAGAAGCCCCGCACGCCCGACAGCGTGCCGAAGTAATGGTCGAAGGAGCGGTTTTCCTGCATCAGGATCACCACGTGTCGGATGTCGCTCAGCGTGGGGTTGGCCGATGGTGGTTCGGCCGAAGCGGCTCGCTCGATGGAAGCGCCGGCCGACGCGGAGAGGCCGACGCCTCCGGTTGCTGATGCGGCGGCGGCCGCGGCGGCGGCGCCGGTGCCGAGGGCGAAGCCGCCCTTGAACAGGCTGCGCCGGGAGACCCGGGTGGGGGGGTTGGGGGCCTTGGGGGGCTTGGGGGGGCGGCGCTCGTCGGCACCCATGCAACGCGCTCCTCGTCGTCGTGTCGGTCGGTGTCGGCTTCCGTGTCGGTGTTGCAGCTGCTGGTGCGGCAGACCGTGTGGGCACGTCCACGTCCGGCACCACCCCGCGTGGCTGCGGCCGGGTAGCCGCGACCTGCAATGGGGGTGTTATGGATGGATACTCCCCAACGGTCGCTTGGGGAACGACCGATGCCGGGGGCGCTTGCGCGGGTTCAGGCGGAGTTCACGCGCTGGCCACCTCGAGTTCGGCTTCCGGTGGCGCCGCCTTCACGCGTTGAAGCTCGACGTCGGTTGCAGAGAGTCCCCGCCTGGGCAGGATGATGTCGTCGATGATCCCGTAGTCGCGGGCTTCGGCCGCCGTCATGTAGTTGTCCCGGTCGATGTCGAGCGCCACCTGCTCGACCGGCCTGCCGCTGTGGAAGGCGATGATCTCGGCCATGCGGCGGGTGAGGGAGAGCACCTCGCGCAGGTAGATCTCCATGTCCGACGGGGCGCCCCGGGTGCCGGCCGAGCCCTGGTGGATCATGATGCGGGCGTTGGGCAGGGCGAAACGCTTCCCGGGTGCGCCGCCCGAGAGGATCATGGCGGCGGCGGACATCCCCATGCCCACGCAAATGGTGGACACGTCGGGTTCGACGTGCTGCATCACGTCGTAGATGGCCATGCCGGCGTAAGCCACGCCGCCGGGCGAGTTGATGTACAGGTAGATGTCCCGTTCGGTGTTCTGCGCCTCCAAGAAGAGCATCTGGGAGATGATCAGGTTGGCCACCTGGTCGTCCACCTCCTGGCCCAGGAACACGATGCGCTCGCGGAGCAGCTGGCTGTAGATGTCGAAGGCCCGGTCGCCCCGGTTGCCCTCCTCTATGACCGTCGGGACCAGCACGTGGCGGGGCGGCTCCATGTGCGGCGTGGGGAGGGGGATGGCGGTGGAGGTGTTGGCGGTCATGGCGGTGGACTCCTTCGTCTCGTGGCTCTGTCGTGTCTGTGTCTTGTCTTTGCGGTGGCTGCCGTCTGATCTCTGGCGTCCCTGGGTGCCGGTCGGGGCCGGGTCCTTTCCGAGGTTATATCAAATGTGAGATAATCGGTGCACCGTGAGCGAACGCCGCCATCCGACCGTCTTCCCCGGCTTCCGCGAGATGGCGGAGCGCCGGCGCTCCGTCTCGGGGCAGCTCCTGTCCCTGCGCAAGGAGATGGGCCTGTCCCAGGCCGAGGTGGCGGCCCGCATGGGCACGTCGCAGTCGGCCGTGGCCCGTTTCGAGGCGGGGGATCTCGACGTCCGTCTGTCGACGGTGCAGCGCTACACCACGGCGTTGGGGGCGAGGCTGGAATGGAAGATCGAGCATGGGACGGAGGGCGAACGTGGCTGATCGGGAGCGTGATACGGGTCCGGGTCCGGGTCCGGGTCGGGAGCGGTCGCGGGACCCGGGCCGGCCCGGCGACCCGCCGTGGCCGCAGCTGTACCCGCCCCTGGGCGCCCCCGCCGGCGGGGGCGGTGGTGCTGCCGGCCCCCTGTCCGACCTCCTGGCCCAGCGCCTGCTCGAACAGCGGGTCGTCCTGCTGCACGGCCCGCTCGACGACCTGGCGGTCACCCGCGCCTCGGCGGAGCTGATGACGCTCGATGCGGACGGCGACGACCCGGTGACCCTCCGCGTCGACAGCGGCGACGGCAGCCTCGCCCTGGCGCTGACCCTGATGGACGTGGTCGAGCTGATGGGCGTCCCGGTACGTGCCGTGTGCCTGGGCCAGGTCGGCGCGGGTGCCATCGGCGTCGTGGCGGTCTGCGCCCATCGCACCGCGCTGCCCAGCACGCGCTTCGCGCTGCGCGAGCCGTCCACGGCCGCGGCCACCGTGCACGCGCGCAACGTGGCGCAGTGGGCCGAGATGTACGCCGAGGAGCGCGAGCGCTTCTGCGCCCGGCTGGCTGCCGCCACGGGCCGGCCGGTCGACGATGTGCGCGACGACCTGGTCCGGGGCACCTTCCTCAGTGCGGCGGAGGCGGTCGGCCTACGGGCTCCTCGACGAGGTGGCCAGGCCCGACGCCGCCATCCACCGCCTTCCGGGGTCCCGGCCGGGCGAAGATGCGCCGCCGATGGGGTTCCGGCCGCAGCACTGAGGCGTACCGCCCCCTTGGGGCTCCTTCCGGCCCATCCCGGCCCACGCCCAGCACGACGCGAACACGCTGCCTACGATGCGTGGCCATGGCCCCCGCCCCCGCCGCGCCCGCCGCCCCGCCGCCCGGATCGGGCGCCGGGCCCGAGCCCGAGCCACGCCTGGCCCCGCTCCCGCCCGACCAGTGGGATGAGCGCCTGGCCCGCCTGCTCGAGCTCTCACCCGGCGGCACGGCCGAGCCCATGCACATCTTCGCCACCCTGGCCCGCAATCGCGACCTGTTCTGGAACTGGATCCGCTTCGGCGGCGCGCTCCTGGGCGGCGGCAGTCTGGCGCCGCGCCTGCGCGAGCTCGTGATCCTGCGCACGGCCCACCGCTTCAACGGTCGCTACGAGTGGGCGCAGCACATCGAGTTCGCCGAGCACGAGGGCGTCACCCCGGCCGAGCTGGTGGCGCTCGGCGGCGACGTCGACACCGTCGCATGGACGCCACTGGAGCGGGCCGCCCTGAACGCCGTCGACGAGACGGCCGACGACGGCGCCGTGTCCGACGCCACCTGGAAGGTCCTGGCGGCCGAGCTCGACGACGCCAAGCTGATCGAGCTGCTCATGCTGATCGCCCACTACCTCATGCTGAGCACGGTCCTCCGCTCGCTCCGCATCCCGCTCGAGCCCCGGGCCGAGGCGCTGGCCGCCAAGGTGCCGGCGGGGCCGCCTGCATGAGGCCGCCCGCGGTGACGCCGTGAGCCGCCTCCTTCCGGGCCGCTGCATCACCGTGGTGGGTGCCGGCACGCAGCCGTCCCGGGACCCCGATGCGCCCGTCGGCAACGGACGCGCCATGGCCGTGCGGGCCGCCCGCGAGGGCGCCACCGTGGTCTGCGTCGACAAGGACGAGGCGGCGGTCGAGGAGACGTGGCGCCTGATCACCGAGGAGGGTGGCAAGGCCGCCATCGTCGTGGCCGACGTCACCACCGAGGAGGGCTGCCGCCTCGCCGTGTCGGACGAGGGCGCCGGCGGACCGGTGGCGGACGGCCTCGTGCTCAACGTCGGCACCGGCTTCGGCATGGGCGTGGCCGGCACCTCACCGGACGAGTGGGACCGCACCTTCGCGCTCAACCTGCGCTCCCACTTCATGCTGGTGCGCCGCGCCCTGGTCACCCTGCCCGACGGCGCCTCCATCGTCTTCATCGGTTCCATCGCCGGCATCCGGCCGGGTAGCCGCATCCCTGCCTACGACGCGTCGAAGGCGGGCCTCATCGGCTTGAACCGCCATGTCGCCGTGGAGGGCGCGCGGCGCGGCATCCGGTCCAACGTGCTGGCCCCCGGGCTCATCGATACGCCGCTCGGGCGAGCCGCCTCGGCCGGGCGCCCGTCGCGCACCCGGACCCCGGTGCCGCTGGGTCGCCAGGGCACGGCCTGGGAGGTGGCCGCCGCCGCCGTCTTCCTGCTCTCCGACGAGGCGAGCTACATCACCGGCCAGGTGCTGGCCGTGGACGGGGGACTCACCCTGGTATGACGGCGCACTCGGCCCAGCCGCGCTCGGGGACGCAGCACCACGCCAAGACGCCGCGCCTGGGCCGGCGCATGGCCCGCTTCAACAAGGCGGTGACCAACAGGGTCTCCATCCACCTGGCCGGCTTCCTGCCCGACATGGGCATCGTCACCCACGTCGGGCGCCGCACGCACACCGTGTACCGCACGCCCGTCAACGTCTTCCGCACCAAGGACGGCTTCCGCTTCGCGCTGACCTACGGCCGCGACGCCGAGTGGGTGCGCAACGCGCCTTCCCACGGCGCCGTGCGGCTGACCACCCGGCGCAGGGAGTACGAGCTCATCGACCCGCTGATCGTCACCGACCCGTACCTGCAGCACGTGCCGGCGTTCGCGCGCCCCATGCTGCGGTTCATGCGGGTGACCGACTTCCTCGACTTCCACCGGGTCGGAGCCTGAGCCTGGCGGCTCGGACCTGGGCGAGGTGCGAGGCCGAGTGCCCAGGTGAGAAGGATGTTGTCGCCCCCAGGCAACCTTTTGCGCCCTCGGGAGGGTTGAGAGAGTTGTGAGGCAGCGCAGCCGACGGAGCCGGCCCCGGCAGGAGTTCGATCAGTTCGTGGCCGATTCCGTCGAGGGGCTGTTGCGCGCCGCGTATCTGATCGCCTGGGACTTCGCCGAGGCCGAGGATCTCGTCCAGGAGTGCCTGCTGCGCGTGGCCGACCGTTGGCCTCGCGTGCGCACCATGGAGCACCCGGCCGCCTACGCCCGCAAGGTGCTCGTCAACCTCGCCCTCGACGAGGGGCGGCGGCGTACCCGACGGCGCGCCGAGCTCGGCTCGTCCGGTGCCGGTCCCGTCGACGAGCGGGAGGATGCCGACGCCGTACGGGTGCTCGGCTTGGTCGAGACCGGCACGGACCTGTCAAGGGCACTGGGCGAGCTGGCACCGCGCCAGCGGGCCGCGCTGGTCCTGCGGTACTTCGACGACCTCTCCGAGGCGCAGACGGCAGACGTCATGGGCTGCTCGGTGGGCACCGTCAAGAGCACGACCTCGCGGGCGCTCGAACGCCTCCGCGAGGTCGTCGATCGGCAGGGAGCGGAGTGGACGGAACGTTGCACAGAGAAACCGGAAGGGAGCGTCACACGATGAATACGGAATTCGAGACAGAGCTGAGCCAGGCGTTGGCGGCGCGGGCCGCCCGCCTGCCGCAGGATGCCGCCGCCCGCCTGCGCGCCGCCGACTACCACCCCCGCGAGCATCGGCTGCGTGCACCGGCGCTCGGGGTCGGAGCGCTGGCCGGTGCGGCCACGGCCGGGACCGTCCTCGCCGTCGTGCTCGGAGGTAGCGCTCCTGCCTATGCGGGCTGGAGTGCGGCGCCGACCTCCGACACACCGTCTTCGTCCGCCGCCGCCAGCTGCCAGAGCCAGTTGGGTTCCGCGCCCAGCGCCCTGGGAGGTTCCGCCACCGGCTCGACCGGCTGGCAGAACGTCCTCACCGATGTACGCGGACCGTTCACCGTGGAGCTCTTCCAGGACGGTGGCACCTATGCCGCCTGCTTCACCAGCTCGTCGTTCACATTGGTCAACCAGCTCTGGTCCAGCGCTGACTCGACCAACGTTGTCGGAAAAACCAGCCTGCGTGAGTCAGCTGCGACCGGAGGAGCCGGTCCTGCCACGTCCAACGTGACCCTCGGCATCACCAGCTCGGGTTCTCTGCAGCAGGTCCAGCAGAACCATTTGACGACGGCGAGTGACGGACCGTACACGCTGGTCGACGGTCGCACCGAGTCCGGCGTCAGCGGCGTCACGCTCGTCCTCGACGGCGGGCAGGACGTCGTGGCGACGGTGGCCGACGGCTGGTTCGTCGCCTGGTGGCCGGGCAGCGGCAACATCACCTCGGCCCAAGTCACAACGGCGACCGGGACGTCGACCCAGCCTCTGGAGCTGCAGTCGCCGCCGGCGCTGCCTCCCGGCGGCTCGAAGTCGGTTTCTTCGGGGGCGGCGTCGAACTCCGGCAACTCCGGCAACTCCGGCAACTCCGGCAACTCCGGCAACTCCGGCAACGTCGCCGTTCACGCCAGCAACGGCGGCAACAGCGGCAACAGCGGCAATTCCTGATCCGGGGAAGGTCAGACGATCACTTCCATACGCAGCCCGCGCTCGTCGTAGTCGCCGCCCAGCTGGAGGTGGGCGCCCAGGGCAAACCGCCGGGCCGTCCAGGCGCCCACGAACGCGTCGAGCACGTCGTCGGGCTGGGCCCCGGGCATCCTGCCCCGGCTCAGCTCCTCGACCGAGGGGAACACGGTCCGCAGGGCGCGCAGGCGCTCGGCCCGTCCTTCGGGCGTGCTCTTGTGGAACTGCATGGGTGCGCCGGCCAGCTCGGCGAAGCTGACCTCGGGGTGCATCTCGAACAGCTGGTTCTGCATGCGGGGTGACTGCAGCGCGTCCACCTCGCGGATCTTGGGCAGGATGTTGAACAGCTGCCGCGAAATGGCCTTGCCACATACCTCCCGCGACCTGGCGCACGCCTCCTGGTACGTCTCCGCCTCCAGGACGGCCCGCACCGGGGCCGGGAAGACGGAGCTCGTGCGGGGCCCGAGCCGGCGCCGAGCCTCCAGGTCGGCTTGGCGCGGGTTCCGGGGCGGGAGCCCGATCGGGATGTCGATGGCCGCTGCCGCCACCCAACCTGTTTCGATGCCCGCCACCAGTTCACGCAGGTCGGCCACCACCCGCACCACGGGGGCCGCCATGCCCTCGTGCAGCAACAGGGTCACCATGACCCACCCGGAACGGCAGCCGTCGAGGCCGCACACCGTTCGTTCCATGCCAACTCCCACCGTCTGATCCTGCCCGCGTCATCGCCGCGGGGTCGCCCAAGGACGCCAAAAAGCATCGCACGGCATCTCCATCCGACCGCGGATCCCGCCCGCTCCCCAACGTGCTGCGCCGGGCGCAGCGCAGGTCACGTCAGACTCAGTCGATCACGGCGAGGTTCACGGCCTCCTGCGGGCGCAGCGTGACGGTGCGACCGATCAACTCGTCCGTCTCAGCCGACGCCAGCGCCGCCGCACCGCCGTCGAGCAACGCGTAGCAGCGTGCCCCGCCGGGCAGGTCGCAGATCAGCAGCGCCCGCTCCGGCTCGCCGTCGCGCCCGTGCAGTACCGAGTAGGTGGCGACCGTGGCTCGACCCTCCGGCGACGCTTCGATCGGCACGGGAGGCACCATCGGCACGGGCACTGCGCCGCCAGACCGGATTCGGCGCGGCTCACCGGGCGCCGTCGACAGCACCCCGTAGGCGTGCTTCTGCATGTGCATGCCCACACCGCTCACCGCCCCGAACGATCCGGGGTCGGCCCGCAGGGTCTCGACCATCGCGGCGATCGAGTGGGTCATGTAGTTCGAACCCGGACCGCCGTGGTAGGGGAGGCCGCCGGTCTGCGTCACGGCGCGCGCCCGAGCGTCCTCTTCGCCGATCCCGAGCCCGTCCAGCGCGAAGCAGACGGACGACGCGAAACACGAGTAGAGGTCGAAGTAGGCGACGTCGTCCACGCCGACGCCCGCCGACCACAGGGCAGCCCCCGACGCCCCGGCCAGCGCGACCGAGCGCCACAACTCGGCGTGCGCGGCCACGTTCTCCGGTTCTTCGGCGTACCCCCAGCCCCGCAGGTACACCCGCTTGTCCTCGGGCACGCCGAGCGCGTCAGCCTTCTCGGCGCTCGCCAACAGGACGGCGGCGGCCATGTCCACATCCATGATCGACGTCATGAGCTTCGTGTAGGGGTAGGCCACCATGCGGTTGTCCGGCGTCGCCGTGACGATCTCCTCCTCACTGCGGGCCACCGGGAACCACGCCTGGGTGGGCGACGCCGCCGCCACCTCGGTCATCGGTGCCATCACCCGGCCCAGGGCCGCCCGGTGCTCGACCAGGCCGCGGCCCAGATGCGCCCGCCACGCGTTGTCGAACAGCGCGAACGTCAGGTACGCCTCGAACACCTGGTGGCTGATCTCGGAGGGATGGAACTGCATGTCCATCGGGAAGGGCCGCTTCTCGGCCGGCTTGTACGACCACTGCGGCTTCTCGCCCGCTTTCTTCAGCTTGCGGACGGTGGCGAGGGCCTCCGCGCCGACGAGCAGCGCCAGGTCGAGGTGGCCCGTCAGAATCTCGCGTCCGGTCTCGGCGGCGAGGAGCATGGGCACCGACCCCCCGATGCCCGAGTAGCGGCCGCGCCGGGGCGCCGCCCCCAGCCGTTCGGCCAGACGCGCCACCGCGTCGTCGTACTGCCACGACTGCGAGTACACGACGTCGATGCTCTCCAGCGCCTCCAGCGCCTCCAGCGCGCCCGGCGCACCGGCATCGGCCGCCGCCGCCCGCGCCACCTGCTCCCACATGTCCAACGGCTCGGGCGCCCCGCCGGCACCGACCTCGTCCGGATGCCACGTGTGGCGCGCCACGCCGATGATGCACGCTGCACGCGGGTCAGCCATGTCGGTCCGCCCCGCCAGTTAGCCGCGCGACTTGCCGGGCATGGCGATCGCCCGGTCGGCGATGATGTTCTTCTGGATCTCGGTCGAGCCCCCGCCGATGGTCGAGTAGCGCTGGAAGGCGTACAGCCGGGTCCACTTGCCGCGGTCGACCGAGTCCGGCCCGCCCCGGGCCAGCAGCCCCGCCGGCCCCAGCAGGTCCACGGCCAGCTCGGCCAGCGTCTGCGCCATGGACGACCACGACAGCTTGGCGAAGGGCACCTCGGGCCAGTTCTTCTCGCCCTTCATGATCTTGCTCAACGCCCGCAGTGACAGCAGCCGGGCCAGCTCGATCTCCGTCCAGATCTTCGCCACCCTCTCGCGCAGCGACGCGTCCGCCAGCGCGTCCCGGTTCACCGAACGCGCCGCCTCGACCATGGCGCGGAGGTCCGCCGCCAAGATGGCGATCTGCGATGCGATGCCGACCCGCTCGAAACCGAGCGTGCCCATGGCCACCATCCAGCCGGCGCCCTCCTCGCCCAGGCGCCACGACGCCGGGATGCGCACGTCGGTGAAGAAGATCTCGTTGAACAGCTCCTCGCCCGCCATGTCCCGGATGGGACGGACGTCGATCCCGGGCGTCTTCATGTTGAGGACGAAGGCCGTGATCCCCTCGTGCTTCTTGCCCCGCTCAATGGCCGTCGGGTCCGTCCGCAGCAAGAACAGCCCCCACGCGGCCAGGTGCGCCGAGGAGATCCAGATCTTCGAGCCGTTGACGACGTACTCGTCGGTCTCCGGGTCGTAGATCGCCGTCGTCCGCAGGTTGGCCAGGTCGTTGCCGGCCATGGGCTCACTGAAGCCCTGGCACCAGTGCTCCTCGGCCTCGAGGATCGACGGCAGCCACTGCGCCTTCTGCTCGTCCGTCCCCCACTGGATGATCATCGGCCCGATTTGCCAGATCCCGTTCGTGTTGAACATGCCCGGCGTCCGGTACTCGGCCATGACCTCCGAATAGAGGAGCCGTTGCATGGCGTTGATCGTGCGCCCGTTGGCGTATTCGGGCCCCCAGTGGATGGCGGCCCACCCGCCCTCGTGCAGCTTGCGTTGCCACTTCTGCCTTCTCTGTTGGCTCGCCTCGCCGCTGAGGCTTGCATCGTCCCCGAGGGACTCGGCTTCCAGGAACGGCGGCAGATGCTCGTCCAACCAGGCCCGCAGCTCGTCGCGGAACTTCTCGTCCTCGGGTGCCAAGGCAAAATCCACGGGGGGAAGGGTACCCGACCACCGTGTACTGTGACGCCGGTGTCAGGGAACGGCGCAGCGCCCTGAGCAGCCCGTCACGGCGCTGACCACGGCCCCGACCACCACGCACATCACCACGCGGATCACCACGCACACGGCAGCGCCGCACACGACGCCGAACACGACGCAGACGCAGAGCTGACCTCAGGGGAGGGAACGTGGACTTCACCTACGACGACGAGCAGCTGGCGCTCCAGGAGGTGGCGCGCACCGCGCTCGAGCGCGAATGCGGGCCCGACGTCGTGCGCCAGCTGGCCGACGACCCGGCCGGCATCACCGCGTCACTGTGGTCCACGCTGGTCGACCTGGGCTGGACCGGCTTGCTGGTGCCCGACGAGCACGGTGGTGTCGGCGCCGGCCTGCTCGAGACGTGCATCGTGGCCGAGCAGATGGGCCGTATCCCGCTCCCCGGACCGTTCTTCTCCTCGTCCGTCTGTGCCACCCTGGCCGCGCGCGCCCTCGGCGCCAATGAGCTCCTCCCTGATCTCGCCTCGGGTGCCCGGCGGGGCACCATCGCCCTGGGCGAGCAGGGGCACGGTGAGCCGCTCGGCACCGTCCGCACCCGCGCCCACCGCAAGGGCGCGCGGTGGGTCCTGAGCGGTGAGAAGCCGTTCGTCCTCGACGGGCACACGGCCGATTGGGTCATCGTCGTCGCCCGCAGCGAGGAGGGGGTCCGCTCCTACCTGCTCGAGTCGCCTGCCGCCGAGCTCGTACCCTCGCTCGACCCCACCCGCAAGCTGGCCCGCCTCGTGCTCGACGACACCCCGGCCCTTCCACTCGGGCCGACCGGGAACCAGTCCGGGATCTGGCAGCGCGTGCAGGACGACCTGGCGATCGTGCTGGCCGCCGAGACGGTCGGCGCCGCCGACCGAGCCCTGACCGAGGCGATCGCCTACACGTCCGAGCGCGTCGTCTTCGACAAGCCCGTGGCCACCTACCAGACGGTGCGGCACCGCCTGGTCGAAATGTTCCAACAGGTGGAGATGGCCCGGGCTGGCTTCCAGTTCGCGGCTTGGACGTCCGACACCGAAGCGCCGGAGCGGGCGCAGGCCACCGCCATGGCCGCGGGCTACGCAGCCGAGGCCGGCGTGCGGGTCACGGGCGACGACATCCAGCTGCATGGTGGCGTCGGCTTCACGTGGGCCAACGACGCGCACTTCCTCTTCAAGCGGGTGAAGCAGAACGAAGTCCTTTCTGGCGGCTCGAGTACCCAATGGCACCGCCTCGCCGACCTCTTCATTGACGAGCCGGCATGACCGCCCGCCCCGCCACCAGCTCCGCCTTCCAGCTCCGCCCCATGTCGGCCGAGTTGACGGCGCGCTACAAGGCCGAAGGAGCATGGGACGACCGGTCGCTCGGCCAGTTCCTGCACGACGCGCTCTTTCAAGACCCGACCCGCCCCATTCGCATCTGGTCGCCCACCCATCCCCACCTGGGAACGGTAAGCGACGTCTACGACGACGCGCTCCGGGTGGCCGGCGGTTTGCGGGCTCTCGGTTTGGGGCCCGGCGACCTCGTGGCCTTCCAGCTGCCCAACTGGGTCGAAGCGGCGATCACCTTCTACGCCTGCGCCATGCTCGGCGTGACCCTGGTGCCGATCGTCCACTTCTACGGGCCCAAGGAGGTCGGCTTCATCCTCCGCCAGAGCCGGGCCAAGGCGCTCGTCATCGTGTCGCGCATCGGACAGCGCGACTACCTGTCCGAGTTGGCCACCATCCGCGACGGCCTGACCGACCTGGAGAACGTGATCGTCGTGGGCGAGCGCGAGGACCTGGCTCCCGATCAGATCAGCTTCGAGGACCTGCGCCGTTCCGAGCCCATTGAGGGACCGGTCGCCGTAGACCCCGACGGTCCCGCCCTCATCGCCTACACCTCGGGCACCACCGCCGACCCCAAGGGCGTCGTGCACACGCACCGCACTCTCGGATGCGAGGTGCGTCAGCTCTCGGCACATCAGTCCATGCGCGACCGTCCCGCCCTGGTCGGTGCCCCGGTCGGCCACGCCATCGGCATGCTCGGAGGCCTGATGTGCCCTCTGGTGGGTGGCAAGCCGCTGTACCTCATCGACGGGTGGGACCCGCCGACCGTCCTCGACGCCATGGTCGAGGAGCAGATCGCCGCCGGCAGCGGATCCACCTACTTCTTCACCAGCTTGCTGGACTGCCCGGGCTTCGGGCCCGAGCACGTCGAGCTGATGCACTACATCGGGCTCGGCGGCTCGCCCATCCCCGACGCAGTGGCCGAGCGGGCCAACCAGCTCGGAATCTCGCTCGTGCGCTCCTACGGCTGCACCGAGCACCCTTCGGTGACCGGCTCCAAGCACGAGGCGCCGCTGGAGAAGCGCATCCACACCGACGGCCGGCCACTCGAATGGGTCGAGATCCGCACGGTCGACGAGGACGGCAACGACGTCGGGATCGGCGAGCCGGGCGAGATCCTCAGTCGGGGCCCCGACCGCTTCGCCGGCTACACCGACCCCAAGCTGACGGCGGAGGCCATTGACGGCGACGGTTGGTTCCGCACGGGTGACGTCGGTGTGATCGACGCCGACGGGTACCTCACCATCACCGACCGGGTGAAGGACATCATCATCCGCGGCGGCGAGAACGTGAGCGCCGCCGAGGTGGAGCAGCTGCTGGCCCATATGAAGGGCGTGGCCGAGGTGGCCGTGGTCGCCGCCCCCGACGAGCGACTCGGTGAGCACGGCTGCGCCTTCTTCCGCATGCAACCCGGAGCCGAGCCGCCCGACCTCGAGGCGGTTCGGTCCCACCTGGCCGACGCCGGACTGGCCCGTCAGAAGTGGCCCGAAGAGCTGCGCATCGTCGAGGAGCTGCCCCGCACACCGTCGGGCAAGGTCCAAAAGTTCATGCTCCGGGAACGGCTGCGCGCCGGCGAGTAGCGGCCGGACGCACCAATCGCCGCTCCCATCAACGGCGCCGCTCCAAGGCGCTCCAGGCCGACCGCGAGACCGACCGCGAGCCTCCCCCCAAGACGCCGTGAGAAGTCGCGGGGTACGCTCCCGGAAACCCTGGCCAATCCGGCCAAACCCGGCCAAACCCGGCCAAACCCGGCGGTCACATGGAGAGGCGGTCGCATGCGCACTCGGATCCCCAAGCAGCAGCTGGAACTCCTCGCCGCGGTGCCCCTGTTCTCGGGCTGCTCGCAGAGCGAGCTCCGGGCCATCGCTCTGCTCGGGACGCCCGTCTTCGCCGAGCCGGAAGCCGTACTGACCGAGCGGGGCAAGCCAGGTCGCGAGTTCTTCCTCGTGGTCGACGGCATCGCTTCGTGTCGAGTGGGGAAGAAGGAAGTGAACCGATTCAAGGCGGGCAGCTACTTCGGCGAGATGGCGCTCCTGCACGGAGGCATCCGCACGGCTGACGTCGTTGCCGTCACCCCGATGGATCTCGTGGTGTTCGACGCTCGCGAATTCAGGGCCATGCTCATGACGACGCCGAGCATCGGGGTCAAGATGCTGGCCAACCTGTCCGAGCGGCTCGGCGAAGCAGACGCGCAATACACGCACTAACACACCACACCCGCCAATGCGCCAAGGTGTGGGCGCGCCAAAGTGCCGGCACTTCCTGCTTTGAACTCGCCCTCCCCCGGACTCCGCCTACCCCTCTTGGGGCGGCGGTCGCTCGTTGCGCTGGCGGTTGTGGAAGCCACACAGGAGCCGGCCGTTGTCCTGCGTCGTGGGGCCTCCCTGGGCGAACGGCTCGATGTGGTCCGCCTGGCACAAATCACCTGGGACATCGCAGAACGGATGGGTGCACTCGCGGTCGCGCAGCTCCAAGGCCCGGCGGGTTGCCCCCGAGAAGATGCGCCGGGTCGGTGAGATGTCGACCCGTCCCGAGGGCTGCATCACGGCGCGCTCCAGGTCGGCCACACTGAGCCAGTCGACCAACTCGCCCGGTGAGACAACGACGCCTTCGGCCAGCTCGCAGATTCTTCCCGAGAGAGTGGGCCAGTCCACCAGAACGCTGAACAGGGGAGCGGGCCGCCCGCCTTCGGGGCGCACGACCGTTGAGCGGCTGGCCATTTCGACCAGAGCGTCGGCGCGACGCTGCGCCGGGGTACGCCACAGATCGGTCACTTTCGGATCGTGGCCGAGTTCCTCCCTCGCCTTGGCCCAGTCGGCCTTGAAGAGCTCGGACTCGATGCGCTTCAGCTCACGCGACACGATCGAGCCCGAAATCGGATCCAGCGTCATCTGCCCGAGGTACATGCCCGAGATCGAAGGCTCCAGGTAGACGTCCCGGCGCGCCCGCCGCTCCTCGGCCGCCTCTTCGGAGGCGTCGGGGTCGGCCAGCTGGTCCCAGTAGGCCAGCGCCCGTACGAACTGGTCGAAGCGCAGCCGCTTCGCCTGCTTGACCAACATCTCCTCGTCGCGGACCAGCTTTTCCTCCGTCTCCACGCGGCGCACCTTGACGAAGGCGTCCACGTGGTCCCCGGTGATCTCGCCTTCCTCGAAGGCCCGCGCCACGACCGGCAGGTGACGCAGGTGGCGGGCCCGGCTCACGAGCCGCGTCGCCGCCGACCTGGGTAGCCGGCAGGCCATGGTGAGCCAGGACCTGCACGTCTTCGCGCCGTACACGGCCCAGTCGCCCGAGGCGTCGTACGCGCCGACGGCCTGGGTGGTCACGGACTCCAAGCGCTTCAGCTGGAGCAGCAGACCCTTGACCGACTCCTCGTCGGCGTGTGCGTCGACGCCTTCGTCGATCAACCCGTTGACCGCTTCGGCCAGTGCCTCGATTGCCACCTTTCCATCCAACCAAGTCGTTGTGACACACGATGGCGGGGCACGACTGGCGCCGATCGGCCACGAGCCACATGGCATCCAGAAGGCGAAAATAACCGCCCAAAAAACCGGCCAGTCTTCGGAGGCGCCCGACCGTTCACCCGCACAACGACTGATTGGAGGGACCACCGATGGCCATCTGCACGTTCTGCGGCAACGACATGCTCGACGGCGTCAGCTGCACCCCGGCACCGGTACACATCGGCGGCCGGCCGTACGACCCCATCCGCTGGGGCGACGAGACGCGTCTGTGGCTCCAGCAGCCGAGCGCACGCTGTGGGGACTGCAACACCCCGCTGGGCGCTGTCCACCACCACGGCTGCGACCTCGAGCAGTGCCCCGCGTGCGACGGCCAGGCGCTCATGTGCGGGTGCCTGGACGAGCTCGAACCAGGCGCAGCATGACCCCGCATTCAGCGCCGCTCGAGCACCTCTTTCATGAGCCGCAGCTCCTTCGAGATCTGCTCGAGGCTGCCGGCCTCCGCCGCGGCACGCATGTCGTCGGGCAGGCTGTCGGGCAACGCCACCCACAATGTGAGGGTTGCCTCGCAACCCTCTCCAACCGGACGCACGACGAACTCCTCGTAGGCCTCGGTGCCCCCGTCCATGCCGGCCGACACCATCGTCGGCTCGACACAGTCGACCATCCACAGCCCCACGGGATGGCTCTCACCTGGGTTCCGCGCGTCGGCCAGCGAGAACGCGTAGCGCGCGCCGACACCGCTCACGCCGCCCACACCGGCGGGTTCGCCGTCAGCGACGCGCGTCACCCCGGAGACATCGGGGTTGTATTCGGGCAGGTTCAAGAAGTCGAGGCGGTAGCGCCACACCTCTACGGCCGACACGAGGAACGAGGCGGTCGCGACCGCAGTGGGTGGACTCCCCTCGAAGGGAGCTCCAGAAGGCGGTCGAGGCGAGGCGGGCGGAGGAGCGGACGGCACGGCGACAGTGTGCGCCGCCTCGGCCTGAAGGGCAAATGTGCCCGAGGTCCCGGCCTTACACTTGGCGCCGTGAAGGTCGTTGGCCTGTGCTTGGCGCGCAACGAAGTCGACATCATCGAGACGAACCTCCGGCATCACCTGACCACAGGCGCCGTCGACGAAGTCCTCGTCATCGACAACGGCTCCACGGACGGCACGTTGGAGGTCCTGGGCGTCCTGGCCGAGGACCTGCCGATCACCGTGGCGCACGAGCCGGGCGTGCTCCACCAGTCGGACCGGACCACCTGGCTGGCCCGAGTGGCTGCATCGAGGGGAGCGGACTGGGTGCTGCCCTTCGATGCCGACGAGTTCTGGGTCGGGACCGATGTGCCGATTCGCCAAGTTCTCGAGGAGACTCCGAGCCACGTCGCCCACCTGGCCTGCGAGGTGGTGAACTTCGTCCAGAGCCGTCAGGTGCTGACGGCGGTACCGGGCTGCCTGGCCACCATGGTCATGCGGCCCGACGTGGAGGGCGTCTCGCCGAATGAGTCGTGGCGGCGACTGCACGAGGGTGAGAGCGGGTTCGTCGAGCTGGTGTACCACCCCAAAGGTGTGCACCGTGCCACACCGGACCTCGTGGTCAAGATCGGCAACCACGTGAACGAGACTGACGGAGCGCATCCGACGAGCCGGATGGTGTGCCTGCACGCGCCGCTGCGGTCCCGCTCCATGTTCATCAAGAAGCTCGACCACGGCCGGAGGGTGATCGAGGAGCAGCTGGGCCCGGACAAATCGCTCCACCTGCAGCGCTGGTGGCAACTGGCCCGGAATCACAACTTCGAGGGCGAGTGGGACTCGTGCAGCTTTGACGACCACGGCGCCATCACGGTGGCCGGTGTACCGCATGCCCTGGTTCCCGACGAGCGTCTGCGAGACGTGGTGGAGGCGGTGGCGCCGCAGGTCAGCGTCCGGTTGGACGGGGTCGCGTCTCCCATCTGGATGCTGCCGGCACCCATCGGGGCCTACCTCCTGGCCATGGACCCGATCCCGGGCTGGTTCGCACCGCTCGACCTGCGCATCCTCGTGGAGTTGGACCGGCTCCAACGGGCGCATGGCATCACGGGCGACCTGTTCGAGATCGGCACGTTCTTTGGCAAGAGCGCCATCCTGCTGGGGTACCTGACCCAGGCCGGGGGAGAGGAGCGGCTCGTCGTCTGCGACGTGTTCGAGCAGCGCGACGGGCTCGACGACGAGACAGCGGCACAATTCTCCGCGAGCTACGCGGCGGTGAGTGACCGGGCGTTCCTCGAGCAGTACGAGCGCTTCCACGCGCGGCCTCCCGAGGTCATCGTCGGGCCTTCCTCGGACATCGACGCCAACAGTCGCAAGGGCACGTGCCGGCTCGTGCACGTCGACGGCAGCCACCGCTACGACGTGGTGTGCCGGGATGCGGCGACAGCGCGCCAGCTCCTCGGGCCGGGTGGCATCGTCGCCTTCGACGACGTGTCGACAGCACACAACCCGGGGTCGGCGTTGGCCATCTGGGAGCTGGTGCTGAGTGGCGCCTTCGTCCCGATCTGCCTCACCGACGCCAAGCTCTACGGGACGTGGGACGGCGACGCGCTCGACTGGGCGGGTCGCATCGACGAGTGGGTCGCCGCCCAGCCCGACGTGCGTAGCGAGATCCACACGCTGGCGGACTGGCCCGTGCGCCGGCTCGTCGAGCGCCCCGTCGTGCGGCCTCCGGCGCGCCACGTCACGCTGCCGTCGATCGAGGAGCTCGACGAGTGGTTCGCCCAGCGGGCCGCCGAGGCGCGGGCCGCCGAGCAGCAGGCGGCAGCCGCGGATCCGGAACGCCAACCGAGCCGTGCACGCCTTCTCGCCCACCGTCTGGCGCCACCGATCGCCGTCGATTGGTACCGCCGCGCCCGCTACGCCCGGAACCGGCCCTAGCCGCCGGCCGCGGCGCCTATTCCGGCCCGACGATGTGGGCCGCCTCCTTGGCTCGTTCCACGGCCAGGGCGGTGAGGTCATCCGCCTCTTCGGAGATCACGCCGGCCGCGTGTTCCACGAACAGCCCCACCACCATGGCGCTGAGCAAGCGCGCCACCTCGGGGGCGCCCACGCGCTCGGACAGGTCGTGACGGTGCTTGACGATCCAGTCCTCAATGGAGCTCTGGAACGTGGAGAAGAGGTCGATGCCCACGCTGCGGGCGGTGGCGTCGCCGCGGATGGCCTCGCCGATCATGAGGCGGACGAAGTCGTCCACCATGAACATCGAGACCAGGATGTCGGCCAGCAGCGTGGCCAGCGTCGACCCGCCCAGTGGCTCGACCTCGGGCTCGGGCCGGGCGGCACGCACGGGGAGGAAGCCCTGCTCGACCAGCACCGCCTCCAACAGGTCACGCTTGGAGGGGAAGTAGTGGTACAGCGAGGCCACGTTGAGGCCGGCGGCCGAGGCCAGGTCGCGCATGGAGGTGCCATCGACGCCGCGCTGGGCCATGAGGGAGAGGGCGATCTGCAGGATGCGACGCCTGGTGGCCGAGCCCTCGCCCGGTGTGTCGCGGGCGCCAGCGTCCGCTCCGCCGACGCCCGTGCCCGGGCCGCCGCTCCTCATACCCGTGCCCATCGGGCGCATCTGCGCTCGAGGTCGTGCAACGGTGCCGCCCTCCCGATCTCCCCCCGTTCCAGTCCGCCCTCCACGGGTCCGCCCTCCTTCTCTCCCCCTAGGCCGATGTCCGGCCCCGATTCGTCTGGGGCCTCCCTCCAGCGGCGCCCGGGTGGTCCGCACGACCGAACTCCCAGTTCAGAGCCACCTTCCAGCCGATACGGCACCGAGTGCCGGCCAGGATGGGGTCTCCCGAACGCGCGTTTGATATATATGACACGGGAGTCAGGGACTTCCGCTGACACCCAACCTAGGGGGTAGACGATCCAGATGCCAGGACTCGAAACGGCGGACTCGACGGCGATGCCGTTCGATCCGTACGAGTTGAAGGACGTGGTCGGCGGCACCATCCGCGATCCCTACCCCCGGCTGCACGAGATGTGCCGCGAGTCGCCCGTGCACACCGGGCCCATCGACCTCGGCGAGGGCGCCGAGCCGCTCGATCCCTCGAGGCCCCCACCGGTCACCGTGTTCGGCTTCGACGAGGTGGTCCAGGTGCTGCGGGACAACGAGACGTACTCCTCCGGCGTCTACGACGGACGTCATGGGCATGGTCATGGGCCGCACCATCTTGCAGATGGACGAGCCCGAGCACCGCGGCAGCCGGGCCCTGGTCGCGCCGAGCTTCCGCTCCAAGATGCTGGAGCGCTGGGAGGAGAACCTCGTCGCCGTCGTGGTGAACGAGCTCATCGACTCCTTCGCCGACGCCGGCGGCACGGACCTGGTGCGCGACGTGACGTTCAACTTCCCGGTGCAGGTCATCGCCCGCATCCTGGGGTTGCCCCGGGCGGACTACCCACGCTTCCAGCGCTGGGCGATCGAGCTGACCAGCGTGGCCGCCAACTGGGACCGGGGCATGGCCGCCTCGACGGCCCTGCGCGACTACTTCGCCGAGGTCATGGACGGAGCGCCGGGCCCGGCCCGGCGACGACCTGATCAGCGACCTGGTGCGGGCCGAGGTCGACGGGGAGCACCTGAGCGACGAGGAGATCTACTCCTTCCTGCGCCTGCTGCTGCCGGCCGGCGTGGAGACCACCTACCGGGCCACGGGCAGCCTGCTCTTCGCGCTGCTCAACGACCGGGCCCAGTTCGACGCGCTCTACGACGACCGCTCGCTGTACCCCCAGGCCTTCGAGGAGGCGGTGCGCTGGGAGCCGCCGGTCACGGTGATCCTGCGCCGGGCCGCCCGCGACACCGAGCTGGCCGGCGTGCCGATCGAGGCCGGAGCCGACATCGCCCTGCTCATCGGCGCGGCCAACCGGGACGAGCGCAAGTACACCGACCCCGACCGTTACGACATGTTCCGCGAGCAGCGCCAGCACGTCGGATTCGGCTTCGGCGTCCACGTCTGCCTCGGCATGCACCTGGCCCGCATGGAGTCGCGGGTCGCCATCAACACGCTCTTCGACCGGCTCGGGCCGGTTCACGCTGGACCCGACGGCGGAGCCGCCCGCACATCGAGGGACTGGCCTTCCGCTCGCCGCTCTCGCTGCCGGTGGTGTTCCAGCAGGTTCGGGCCGATGGCCGGCAGGCACCGAGACGAGCCCCTGATGGCGCCGGACAACCCGCTGCGCGACGCCGCGGCCATCGTGGGCATCGGGCAGACCGAGTTCGCCAAGTCGATCGACCGCCCCGAGGGCCAGCTGGCGGCCGAGGCCGTGGTGGCGGCCCTGCGCGACGCCGGGATCGCCCCTGCCGAGGTGGACGGCCTGTCGCTCGTTCACCATGGAGACGACCGACGAGGTGACGCTGGCCAAGACGATCGGGGCGGGCGACATCACCTACTTCTCCCAGGTCGGCTACGGCGGCGGCGCCGGCTGCGCCACCATCGGCCACGCCGCCATGGCCATCGCCACCGGGCAGGCCGACGTGGTGGTGGCCTGGCGTTCGCGCAAGCGGGGGGCGCGGACCTCGCGGCCGTGGGCGGCGACGCCGTCAGCGGCTGCCCATCCAGGCCCAGTGGACCCGGCCCTTCGGCCTGCTGCGCCCGGTGGACGAGGTGGCCATGCTGGCCCGGCGCTACATGTACGAGTACGGCGCCGGGCGCGAGCACCTGGCCGAGGTGGCCATGGCCGTGCGGGCCCACGCCAACCGCAACCCGGCCGCGCTGATGTACGACAAGCCCATGACGCTCGACGACTACATGGCGGCCCGCTACATCAGCGAGCCGCTCTGCCTCTTCGACAACTGCCTGGAGACCGACGGCGCGCTGGCCGCCGTGCTGGTCTCGGCCGAGCGGGCCCAGGACTGCCCGCACCCGCCGGCGCTGGTGCACGCGTTCGGGCAGGGGCTGCACCGCCAGCACGAGTCGATGGTCAATTACTACTGCGACGACCCGCTGACCGGGCCGGCCTGGGCGTGCGGCGGCCAAGCTGTGGTCGCAGTCCGAGCTGGGGCCGGCCGACATCGACGTGGCGCAGATCTACGACGCCTTCACGCCGCTGATCCTGCTCTCCCTCGAGGGCTACGGCTTCTGCGGGCGCGGCGAGGCGGCCGACTTCGTGGCCGACGGCAACCTGCGCTGGGACACGGGCGCGCTGCCGACCAACACGTCGGGCGGCGGCCTGTCCGAGGCCTACGTGCACGGCTTCAACCTCGTCACCGAGGGGGTGCGCCAGCTGCGCGGCACCTCGACCAGCCAGGTGCCCGACGCCCAGGCCTGCCTCGTCACGTCGGGCGAGGGCGTGCCGACCAGCGCGCTGGTGCTGCGGGCGGCGGCGTAGGGCGTAGGGCGTGGGAGTGGGGACGTGGTGAGCGAGGGCGAGAAAGAGAACGAGGACGAGGGCGCAGGCGCAGGCGCACAGCCGGTGGAGATCAGGATCGACTGGGAGCGCTGCATGGGCTCGGGCAACTGCGTGTTCTGGGCGCCTGAGAGCTTCGATCTGGGCGACGACGGCCACGCCGTGGTGCTCGACCCGGCGGCCACCGACGAGGAGCGGCTGCGCATCGCCGCCCAGGGCTGCCCGGTGGGCGCCATCTCGCTGTGGCGCGACGGCGTCGAGCTGTCACTGGAGGAGCGGCCTGATGCCCATCGCCGTCACCGAGGACCACGAGTCACTGCGCCAGGTGGCCGCGCGCTGGCTGGCGGCGCACTGCCCGCCGGCCGAGCCCCGGGCCGTGGCCGAGGCGGCCGGCCGACCCGGCGCCACCGCCACGGCGGACCTGCCGGCGGTGTGGGAGAAGATGGCCGCCCAGGGCTGGCTGGGCCTGCACGTGCCCGAGGCCTACGGGGGCCAGGGCTTCACCCTGGCCGAGACTGGCGGTGGTGCTCGAGGAGCTGGGCCACGCGCTGTTCCCCGGCCCGCTGCTGCCGACGCTGCTGGTGTCGGCCGCGCTGGTGCGCCACCCCGACGAGCGGGTGCGGGCGGCGTACCTGCCCGGCCTGGCCGACGGCACCATCACGGCCGCCGTGGCGCTCGGGGCCGAGCCGTGTCCTGGGACCTGGCGAACAACGGGGCCGTGGCCCTGCGTGGCACCGCCGTCCGCCCCGTGCTCGGACTGCCGGCGGCCCGCCTGGTGCTGGTGCCGCTCGACTGGGACGAGGACGGCACGACTGGTGGCTGCTCGACCGCGAGCGGCTGGGCGACGCGCTGGCCGTGGAGGCGCTGCCGGCCCTCGACGGCACCCGGGCGGCTGGGGCAGCTGACCATCGCCGGTGGTGACCCGGGAAGCGGGCTCGTCCTGCCGATCGACGAGCACGTCATGGTGCCCGACGCCGAGGTGCGCGGCCTGGCCCTCCTGCTGGCCGCGGCCGAGAGCGCCGGCCTGGCCCGGTGGTGCCTCGACACGGCGTCGGAGTACGCCAAGGTCCGGGTGCAGTTCGGCCGGCCGATCGGCCAGTTCCAGGCGGTCAAGCACGCGCTGGCCGACATGCTGGTGGCGGTGGAGCAGTGCGCCGCCGTGGCGTGGGACGCCGCGGCGGCGTGGAGCGAGGACGAACCGGCCGACGCCATCAATGGCACCGACGCCGGCGCTACGGCGTCACGCGACCTGAGCGCGCGGATCGCCGGCGCCGTGGCCCTCGAGGCGGCCGCGCACTGCGCCAAGCAGTGCATCCAGATGCTGGGCGGCATCGGCTTCACCTGGGAGCACGACGCGCACTTCTACCTCAAGCGCGCCATGGCCAACCTGCAGCTCGTGGCCGGGGGTGACATCGGCGAGCTGGAGCAGGAGGTGGCCACGCTGGCCGTGGCCGGCACCCGGCGCAACCTCACCTCCGACCTGCCCGCCGAGGCCGACGCCTACCGCGAGGAGATCCGCGCCCTGGTGCAAGCCGTCAAGGCGGCCGGCAACGGCGACGGCGACGCCACCGGCACGCAGCAGCGCGCCGCCATGGCCGAGGCCGGCTTGATCATGCCGCACTGGCCCCCGCCCTGGGGCCGGGGCGCGTCACCGCTCGAGCAGCTCGTCATCGACGAGGAGCTGGCGGCGGCCGGCGTGGCCCGCCCGCACCTGGCCGTCGGCGCCTGGGCGCTGCCCACGCTGATCGCGCACGGCACCGAGGAGCAGCAGGAGCGCTGGGTCCGGCCCACGCTGCTCGGAGAGCTCGGCTGGTGCCAGCTCTTCAGCGAGCCCGGCGCCGGCTCCGACCTGGCCGTCGCTCAGCACGAAGGCGGAACGGGTCGAGGGCGGCTACGTGCTCAACGGGCAGAAGGTGTGGACCTCGCTGGCCCAGAGCGCCGACTTCGGCATCTGCCTGGCCCGCACCGACCCCGACGCACCCAAGCACGCCGGCATCACCTACTTCATCGTCGACATGCGCGCCGAGGGCATCGACATCCGGCCGCTGCGCGAGCTCACCGGTGCCGCCATGTTCAACGAGGTCTTCTTCAACGACGTGTTCGTGCCCGACGACGCCGTCATCGGGGCGCCCGGCGACGGCTGGCGCATCGGCCGCACCACGCTGGCCAACGAGCGCGTCTCCATGTCGTCGGGCGCGTCGTTCGGGAACGGCGTCGAGTCGGTCATCCGGGCCGTGTCCCGCCGCGCCGAGTCCGGCGCGCCCCTGGCGGCCTCCCTCCAGGTGCGCCTGGGCCACCTCATCGCCGAAGCGCAGTCGGTGGCGCTGCTCGGCCACCGCTCCACGCTGCGCACGCTGTCGGGGGTCGACCCCGGCAGCGGGGCCAGCGTGCGCAAGCTGCTGGGCGTCGAGCACGAGCAGCGGGTGCAGGAGATGGGCATGGCCCTCTACGGCGCCGGCGGGGCCGTGCTCGACGGCAAGGCCCAGCGCTGGGAGGAGGGCTTCCTCTCCACCCGCTGCCTCACCATCGCCGGCGGCACCAGCGAGGTGCAGCGCAACGTCATCGCCGAGCGCATCCTGGGCCAGCCCCGGGATCCCGAGCCCGGCGCCTGAGAGCGGCCGCGCCGCCGCCGATACGATGCGCCGATGAGCCCGGACGAACCCGAAGAGTCGCTCGACTACGACGTCGAGGAGGACGTCTGGCCGTTCCCCTCGGAGAAGTTCCTCCACGAGTGGGCGCCCAGCGTGCTGCAGGCCCAGAACGCCTGGATGGCCTCCATCGACTCCCTGCGCGCCCCCGACCGCAAGACGCACGAGCTGATCCGCATGGTGTGCACCGTCATCGCCCGCCAGCCCGGGGGCGTGCAGCGCCACGCCCGCCTGGCCGCCGAGGTGGGCGCCACGTGGGACGAGATCGCCGGATCGATCCTGTTGACCGAGCCTGCCTTCGGCATCGTGCTCGCTATCCAGGCTCTGCCCGCCGCCCGGCGCGGCTTCAAGCAGGGCACGGCGGGCCCACGGGACGACGACGAGGACGACTCGCCCGCCGACTGACGCCCATGTCATAGTTGGCCATGCGCCTCGCCCCCGACGAATCGATCGTCCAGTTCCGCTCCGAGTTCGAGGCCTGGCTGGACGAGCACCTGCCGAGCGCGGACGCCGTCGAGGCCGACCCCCGGCGCAGCTCGTCGCACCTGCCGGACTGGGCCCGGCGGTTCCAGCGCGAGATGTTCGAGGCCGGCTACCTGGTGCCCGGCTGGCCGCCCGAGCTGGGCGGGCGCAACGCCACGCCCGAGGAGCAGATGGCCTACTTCGAGGTCATCTCCGAGCGCATGGTGCCGCGCTCGCTCAACCCGCAGGGCCTCTCCATCTGCGCCGCCTCCATCGTCGAGTTCGGGACCGAGGAGCAGAAGGAGCGCTTCGTCGTCCCGACGCTCAAGGGCGAGATCACGTGGTGCGTCGGCATGAGCGAGCCCAACGCGGGCAGCGACCTGGCCTCGCTCACCACCAGGGCGGAGCGCCGCGGCGACAACTTCGTCGTCAACGGGCAGAAGGTGTGGACGTCGGGCGCCCACGAGTCGGACTAGTGCATGTGCTACGTGCGCACCGACCCCGAGGCGCCCAAGCACCGCGGCATCAGCGTGCTCATCATCGACATGGCGACGCCGGGCATCACCTGCCGGCCGCTGCCCGAGCTGACCGACCCGCACCACGTCGACTTCAACGAGGTCTTCTTCACCGACGTCGAGGTGCCGGCGGAGAACCTCCTCGGCGAGCTCAACAACGGATGGACGGTGAGCCAGGGGTCGCTGCGCCACGAGCGGGCGATGCTCTGGATCATGAACACGTCGAAGATGGAGCGCACGCTCAGGGGTCTGATCCGGGTGGCGCAGCGTCCCGACGCCCGGGGCGCCCGCCTGGGCGACGACCCCCGCGTGGCCGAGGCCATCGGGCGCCTCGCCACCGACACCGCCGCCATGCGGTGCCTGGGCTACCGGGGCTTCGCCAAGGCGACCCGCGGCGAGATGCCACCCGAGCACCTGATCCTCAAGCTCTTCACCAGCGAGTGCGAGCAGCGGGCCACCCTGCTGGCCACCGAGACGCTCGGGCTCGACGGGCTCGACCTCGACGGCGCCGGTCCCAACCGCCTGACCGAGTGGGACCTGGCGCACCTCGGGCCCCGAAGCGGTGGAGTCGGGTGCGATGAACGCGTTCTACGACGGGTCCTGGGCCGTGCAGTACCTGCGCTCGTTCGCCGGCACCATCGCGGGGGGCACGTCGGAGATCCAGCGCAACATCGTGGCCGAGCGCGTGCTCGGCCTGCCGCGAGCTGGGCTGAGCTGAGCGAAGCTGAGCTGAGCTGAGCTGAGGCGATGGTGACCCGGCCGACGCGACCGTACCGGCGACGCCGGACGTAGATTCGGGCCCATGCTGGCCGAGACCGCGGCCGAGGCGGCCCGGCGCTTCGGCGCCGCCCCGGCCTTCGTCACCGACGAGGGGCTGACGCTCACCTACGAGCAGTTCGACGCGGCCGCCGACGAGGCGGCGGTGGGGCTGGCCGAGCTCGGGGTGGGGGAGGGCGACGTGGTCGCTCTGCTGCTGCCCTCGGTGCCCGAGCACTTCGTGGCCTACGTGGCGGCGGCCAAGCTCGGCGCGGTCACCGCCGCGGTGAACCCCAAGCTGGTGCAGGCCGAGCGCGCCGCCGTGCTGCGCGCCGCCAACCCGCGCCTGCTGGTGACCACGGCCGACCTGGCGCCCAAGGGCGGCGACGAGCCCTTCACCGTCGTGCTGGTGGAGCCGGCTTCCGACGGCGCCGCGGTGCTCGAGGGCCTGCGCCGCGTCGGCGAGCGCCCGGCACCCCTGGTGACCGACGAGGACCGGCCCATCGCCATCGTGTTCACCTCGGGTACCACAGGGACGCCCAAGGGGGCCGTCTTCTGCGGCCGCCAGATCGGCTTCATCACCCAGTGCGACGTCGGTGAGGCCTGGGGCGGCGGCGGTCACGCCATGGCCGGCTCCGCGCTGGCCCACCTGGGCCCGACCACGAAGCTGGCCGGCAACCTGCAAGCGGGGCGGCACCCAGCACCTGTCGCGGCAGCCCTGGAAGGCCGCCGACGCGCTGCGCATGGTGGCCGAGCTGAAGATCGCCGCGCTCGGTGGCGTGCCGACGCAGATCGCCCTGATGCTGCGCGACCCCGCGTTCGACGGCACCGACCTGTCGTCGGTGCGCGCCGTGGTCATGGGCGGCGGGCCGGCGCCGCCCGCCCTCATCCGCGAGGCGCGGGCGCGCATCGGCGCGCCGCTGGCCGTCCGCTACTCGTGCACGGAGGCCGGCATCGGGTGCGGCACCTCGTTCACCGACCCCGACGAGGACGCCGAGGTCAGCGTGGGGCGCCCGCAGCCCGGCGTGCGCCTGTCCATTGTCGGGGCGGACGGCGGGCCGGTGGCGCCGGGCGAGATCGGCGAGGTGTGCCTGGGCTCGCCGGCGGTGATGGAGGGGTACTGGCGCAACAGCGGCGCCAACGCCGAGGTCTTCACCGAGGACGGCAGCGTGCGCACGGGTGACCTCGGTTGGGTGGACGAGCAGGGCCGCCTGCATCTGGCCGGCCGTAGCCGCGAGCGCTACGTGCGCGGCGGTTACAACGTCTACCCGATGGAGGTCGAGGGCGTGCTGGCCGACCACCCCGACGTGGCGGCGGTGGCCGTCGTGAGCCGGGACGACCCGGTGATGGGTGAGGTCGGCGTGGCGGTCGTCGTGCCCCAGGCCGACGCGCCGGCACCCCGAGCTGGCGCAGCTGCGCGACTTCGCCGCCGACCGTCTGGCCCGCTACAAGCTCCCCGAGGACATGGTGGTGCTGACGGCGCTGCCGCTGACCGCCGGCGAGAAGGTCGACCGGCGGGCGCTCGAACGGCTCATCGCGCGCCACTGACGTACGGCGTACGGCTGACGCTCAACAGCGTCATCGTCACACCCCCGTTCGAACGGTGGCCGAACGTGGGCCGATGACTGCGGTTGCAGGCGACGGGCCAGGACCGCGCCGAAGCTGATTCGTTCCTGGTCCGGCGCGACGTGCATGAAATCTCTCCGCTCTGGGAAGAGTGAGGCGCATGGAACGGGTGGTGTCGGGCTCGCTGCGTTCCGCGTGGTCCGACGCCCTTCGCCGTGGCGCGGTGTGGCGGTTCTTGTCGGTGCCGCTCGTACTCGCCGTGGCGGGCTCTCTCATCCTCCTCTTCTTGGGACCGGACGTGGCCGCCGGAGGCGCCGGCATCCTGCCGCCGTCGAATCCGTCCGCCGACATTTCGCCGGCCAGCGGCGACTACCTGGTGTCGATCGACGCCGCCCGCGCCGAGGAAGGCGTGGGCCCGATGGACGTGAACGAGAGCGTGCTCGACGGCCTGCCGGTGCCCGAGCAGCTGTTCATCGTGCTCAACGTCGAGCGGGTGGACCGGGGCTTGCCGCCGATTCAGTACATGACGGCCCAGTTGAATGCCGTGGCCGACCAGGGTGCCGCCACCGCCAGCGACGTCCTGCCGCCCAGCACATTGGCCAACGGTGCCGCAGTGACGTTCGGTGGCGCCATCTGGGCCGGAGTGTCATCGGTCCTCGACGCGGACTACTACTGGATGTACGACGACGGCTCGGGCGGCACGTCGACCACGAACGCGGCGTGCACCCCGTCGACACCGTCCGGCTGCTGGGTGCACCGCGACATCATCCTGCACGACTTCACGTCCTGCGGCACCCAGGCACCGGTGCTCTCCATGGGCGCGGCGTACGACCCCAACGCTAGCCCGGACGGTTCGCTGGCCGCCGTGCTCGTCAGTACGTGTGCAGCACCGAGCGACGTCACCCTCACGTGGCAGCAGGCGTTGTGGGATGCGGTGAACTCCAGGACGATCGGCATGGCGTCGCAGTCGAACGGCAGCGGCTATTGGGAGGCCGAGGCGAACGGGACGGTGGCGTCCTTCGGCGCGGCACCCGACCTCGGATCGGTGACGACGGCCCTCAACGCGCCCATCGTGGGCATCGCCGCCACGCCGGACGGCGGCGGCTACTGGCTGGTGGGCTCGGACGGCGGCATCTTCAGCTTCGGCGACGCCCGTTCTACGGCTCGACGGGCTCGTTGCGTCTGAACGAGCCCATCGTCGGCATGGCCAGCACACCCGACGGCAAGGGCTACTGGTTGGTGGCTTCCGACGGAGGGATATTCAGCTTCGGTGATGCGGTGTTCCAGGGCTCCATGGGCGGGCAGCCGCTCAACCAGCCGGTCGTGGGCATGGCGAGCGACCCGGCCACCGGTGGCTACTGGGAGGTGGCGGCGGACGGCGGCATCTTCAGCTTCGATGCGCCGTTCCTCGGCAGCACGGGCGCCATCCACCTGAACGAGCCCATCGTCGGCATGGAGGCGACGCCGAGCGGGCAGGGCTACCGCTTCGAGGCCTCGGACGGAGGTGTGTTCGCCTTCGGCCAGGCCTCCTTCTTGGGATCGACCGGCGGCGAACCGCTGGTGGCGCCCATG
Organism: uncultured Acidimicrobiaceae bacterium; assembly: GCA_963807775.1. Classification (GTDB taxonomy): domain Bacteria; phylum Actinomycetota; class Acidimicrobiia; order Acidimicrobiales; family RAAP-2; genus Bog-473. Next base: position 555,524 of record CAWECY010000005.1, read on the forward strand.
GTGAGCATGGCGCCCGACGACGCCACCGACGGCTACTGGCTGGCCGCGGCCGACGGAGGGATCTTCACCTTCGGGGGTGCGAGCTACATGGGTCGCATCACCAGCGCGGCCTCGTAACGACACCCCCTCCACCAGGTACGCCGCGTCGGAGGCCCGCCGCGACACCAGTTTGAATTGCGCCTTTGGTAGCGTCGCACCGATGCGCCGGCCCGTCGTTGTGGCGCGACTGTGGCCTGTGCAGGAGGCCCGCAGCTCGATTCGCCGGGCGCCGGTGGGCCGCAGTAGGCGGGCACGGATCATCCGCCGCTCCAACGACTCCGGTAAGGGGTTGGAATCACGTATGCACTCGGAGCCACACCGACGCGCCCGGGGCGCCACCGCGCTCAGCGCGACGACGAGAACGTCCGTGTGGACACGACGCATCGCACCGCTGTCCGGACTGATGCTGGCGTTGGGGTGCCTGCTGATCGGACCGAGCGCACCGGCCGGCGCGGCCGGGACGCTGCCGCCGGCCAATCCTTCGGCGAGCATCCCGCCGAGCAGCAGCGACTGGTTGGCGTCGATCGACGCCGCGCCGCGCCCGTGAGGGGGTAGGCCCGATGGGGTTGGACGAGTCCGAGTTCGACAGCCTGCCGGCGGCGGAGCAGCTGTTCATCGCGGCGAACCTCGAGCGGCGGACCGCGGCCTGCCGCCGATTGAGTACATGACGGCGCAACTGAACGCCGATGCCGCGCAGGGTGCTGCCGCGCGGGGTGATCCGGCCTTGCCGGGTGGCCTGACGGGAGGCGTGCCGGTGAGCCGCAGCGCTTCGTTGTGGGCGGGCGGGCTGCCCTCCATGCTGCAGACGGACTACTACTGGATGTACGACGACGGGCCGGCGGGCACCAACGTGGGGTGCAACGTGTCGGGCGGCGCCTGTTGGGTGCACCGCGACGCCATCTTGGGCAGCGACGCGTCGTGCGGGTCGTCGCCGGCCATCGTGTCGATGGGCGCGTCCTACGACCCCGGCGCCTACCCGGGTGGGTCGGTGGCCGCCGTGATCGCCAGTTCGTGCGCCGAGCCGGGTGACGTGACCCTGACGTGGCCACAGGCGTTCTGGGCCACCTCGCTCACGCGCACGGTGGGCGTGGCCTCCATGCCCAACGGGTCCGGGTACTGGGAGGCGGAAGCCAACGGGACCGTGGCCGCCTTCGGATCAGCGCAGAACGACGGCTCGGTCACGACGTCCCTCAACGCGCCCATCGTCGCCATCGCCGCCACACCCGACGGCGGCGGCTACTGGCTGGTGGCCGGCGACGGCGGCATCTTCAGCTTCGGTGATGCCCATTTCTACGGATCGACGGGCTCCATGCATCTCGACGCGCCCATCGTCGGCCTGGCACCCACCTCCGACGGCAAGGGCTACTGGCTGGTGGCCTCCGATGGCGGCATCTTCAATTACGGCGACGCCGCGTTCTGGGGATCCATGGGCGGCAAGCCCCTGAACGAGCCTGTCGTGGGCGTGGCCGGCGATCTGGCCACCGGCGGCTACTGGGAGGTGGCCTCCGACGGCGGCATCTTCGCCTACGACGCGCCCTTCCTGGGCAGCACGGGCAGCATGCGTCTCAACCAGCCCATCGTCGGCATGGAGGCATCGCCCAACGGGGGTTCCTACCGCTTCGTGGCCTCCGACGGCGGCATCTTCTCCTACGGAGCGCCCTTCTCGGGGTCCATGGGAGGCACGCCCTAGTGGCTCCCATGGCCGGCCTGGCTGCGGACGACCCCTCCGGGGGGTACTGGATGGCCGCCGCCGACGGCGGGATCTTCGGCTTCGGCGGTGCCACGTACTTCGGGCGCATCAACAACCCGCTCAATTCCTAACCCCGGGGCCGGCGCGGGCCGACACAGGGGGGGGATGGTCGGCGGCATGTCATTGCCGCCCGGTGGAGCGCCGCGCGCGGGTCACCCGGCCCGCGCCCGCCGCCCCGTTCGACCTGAATATTGCACGCAAATTGCATCCGAATGCCTTGCGGCATACCCCATTGCAAGCCCGAGCAGTCAACGGAATAGCAAGGTTGTAACAACGCAAAAACAAATGATTCTTTCACCTGTTTTCCCATGTCAGCGGGCGTTGCAGGCGGAGCCTATTTAGTCAAAAGGTCCCATATTCATCACGCTCTCCTTTCCCGATACTTACCGACGGAGTGAGGTCGAGAGGGGGGAAGAACACGTGCACCGCCGCGTTTGCGTTCGCATTGCTGCTCGTTGCTGCTGGCGTCGGGGTCATGCTCATGACGGCGTGGCAGCCGGGCTGACGAGCGCGCCCGCTGGTGCCGCCGGGATCCTGCCGCCGGCCAACCCGCCGGCCAACATCGCCCCCAGCAGCGGCGACTGGCTCACATCGATCGACTCGGCCCGCGCCGACGAGGGCGTCGGGCCGATGAACGTGAGCGAGTCGACGCTCAGCCGCGCTGCCGCTCGAAGAGCAGGTCTTCACCGTGGTGAACGAGGAGCGCATCGACCGTGGCCTGCCACCGATCGACTACATGACCTCGCAGTTGAACTCCTACGCCCAAGCCGGCGCCAACGACGGGACCGACCCGTCGTTCCCCACCGCCGTGACGGGTGGGTCGGCCCTCACCTACGGCGGTTCCATCTGGGCCGGCGGGCTGACCTCGGCCCTGGAGGCGGACTACTACTGGATGTACAGCGACGGCTGGGGCGGGACGTCGGGCACCACCAACGCCGCCTGCTCGCTGGCCAACCCGACCGAGTGCTGGGGCCACCGCGACATCATCCTGCACGAGTACGCGAACTGCCCGACCGGGCCGCCCGTACTCTCAATGGGCGTCGCGTTCTCGTCCACCGGGTACACCGGCGGCTCCATGGCCGCCATCTTCGTCAGCTCGTGTGGCGCGCCGACCGACGTCACGATGACGTGGGGCCAGGCGTCGAACCAGGTCGAGTCGGACACGCGCACCATCGGCGTGGCACCGCTGAACAACGGGACCGGCTACTGGGAGGCCGAGGCGGACGGCACCGTGGCCGCATTCGGCGCCGCCCCGGACCTCGGCTCGCTGAGCGGTTCGCTCAACGCGCCGATCGTCGGCATCGCGGCCACACCCGACGGCGGCGGCTACTGGCTGGTGGCGTCCGACGGCGGCATCTTCAACTTCGGTGACGCCGCCTTCTACGGCTCGACGGGCTCGTTGCACCTGAACAAGCCGATCGTGGGCATGGCGTCGACGCCCGACGGCAAGGGCTACTGGCTGGTCGCCTCCGACGGTGGCATCTTCTCGTACGGCGACGCCGCCTTCTACGGCTCCATGGGCGGCGCGCCGCTCAACCGCCGATCGTCGGCATCGCCGACGACCCGGCCACGGGCGGTTACTGGGAGGTGGGGTCGGACGGCGGCATCTTCAGTTACAACGCCCCGTTCTTGGGTAGCACCGGCAGCATCCATCTCAACCGGCCCATCGTGGGCATGGAGGCCACGCCGAACGGCCAGGGCTACCGCTTCGTGGCCTCCGACGGCGGCGTCTTCACCTACGGGAACGCACCGTTCGAGGGCTCGACGGGTGGCCTGGCGCTCGCTGCTCCCGTCGTCGGCCTGGCCGCCGACAACGCCACCAACGGGTACTGGATGGCCGCAGCCGACGGGGGCATCTTCACCTTCGGCGGCGCCTCCTTCCTGGGGCGCGTGGTCAGCTCGTCCTCAGGACGCGAGCAGCCGCCGGCCGCCTCGCCGCGTGAATTCATTAAGCGGAGACGATTATGCCAGCACCCGTCGCAACGCCATTGCGGCCGCCCGGCCGCATCGTTGCAGGCCCAGGCCGCGCGGGAACGCGAGGCCGACTCACCCCGGGACGTGGGCGGGCGGGCCCGACGGCCTCGCACAACATTTAGTCAAAAGGTCCCATTCATTTCCTCGTTCTCCCTTCCGCATACTGGCAAAGGGAAGAGGGGCCGGAAGGACGGCCACAGGGGGACCACGGTGCACCGTCATGCCCGTCGCATCGCGACGCTGTTGTTGCCGATCGGAGTCATGCTCTCGACGTCCGTGGCGACCGGACTGTCGAGCGCGCCGGCCGGGGCGGCCGGCATCCTGCCGCCGGCGAATCCACCGGCCAACATCGCGCCGAGCAGCAGCGACTGGCTGGCGTCGATCGACTCGGCCGCCGCCGCGGAGGGCGTGGGTCCCATGCCCGTCGTCGAGTCCGAGCTGGCGGCCCTGCCGAAGTGGGAGCAGATGTTCGCCGTCCTCAACTACGAACGCATCGACCGGGACCTGCCGCCGATCGAGTACATGACGACGCAGCTCAACTTCGACGCCCTGGCCGCTTCCGCCGCGGGTACTGATCCGTCGTTCCCCTCCGCGTTGACCGGGGGCGCGCCCCTCACCTACGGGGGCGCCTTGTGGGCCGGCGGCATGTCCTCGGTGCTCCAAGCCGACTACTACTGGATGTACGACGACGGCTGGGGCGGCGCAGCGACGTCCAACATGGCGTGCAGCTCCGCCGGCGCGGCCAGCTGCTGGGACCACCGCGACATCGTGCTGCACGAGTTCGGCGACTGCCCGTCGGGCCCGCCCGTACTCTCCATGGGCGCCGACTTCTCGCCGACGGGGTTCCCGGGCGGGTCGTTCGCCGCCGTCATGGTGAGCTCGTGCTCGGCGCCGGCCGACGTCACCGTGACGTGGAGCCAGGTGGCAGCCGAACTCTCGCCCACCCGTGTCATCGGCATCGCACCGATGAGCAACGGGACCGGGTACTGGGAAGCCGAGGCCAACGGGACGGTAGGTGCCTTCGGATCAGCCCAGAACTACGGCTCGGTGACTTCGGGCCTCAATGCGCCGATCGTCGGCATCGCGGCCACGCCCGGCGGTGGCGGCTACTGGCTCGTGGCGTCCGACGGCGGCATCTTCAACTTCGGTGACGCCGCCTTCTACGGCTCGACGGGCTCGTTGCACCTCAACAAGCCGATCGTGGGCATGGCGTCGACGCCCGACGGCAAGGGCTACTGGCTGGTCGCCTCCGACGGTGGCATCTTCTCGTACGGCGACGCCGCCTTCTACGGCTCCATGGGCGGCGCGCCGCTCAACGCTGCCGATCGTCGGCATCGCCGACGACCCGGCCACGGGCGGCTACTGGGAGGTGGCGTCGGACGGCGGCATCTTCAGCTACAAGGCCCCGTTCTTGGGCAGCACGGGCAGCATCCATCTCAACCGGCCCATCGTGGGCATGGAGGCCACGCCGAACGGCCAGGGTTACCGCTTCGTGGCCTCCGACGGCGGCGTCTTCACCTACGGGAACGCACCGTTCGAGGGCTCGACGGGTGGCCTGGCGCTCGTTGCTCCCGTCGTCGGCCTGGCCGCCGACAACGCCACCAACGGATACTGGATGGCCGCAGCCGACGGGGGCGTGTTCACCTTCGGCGGCGCCCCGTTCCTGGGGCGGCTCGTCAGCTCGTCGTAGACCGGGCGGCCCGGCGCGGTCTCAGACGACGCCGGCCTCGGTCAGGTGCGCCAGCTCGGCCTCGCTGAGGCCGATCAGGTCGCACCAGACCTCGCGGTTGTGCTCGCCCAGGCGCGGCGCGCCCGACGGCACCGGCGTGGGGTGGTGGGCCAGACGGGGGAACGGCGCCTGCTGGCGCACCGGGCCGATGACGGGATCCTCCACCGGGACGAGGTCACCCCGCGCCGTCATGTGCGGGTCGGCGAAGATGTCCGCCGCGCTGTAGGCGGTTCCGATCGGCACGTCGTGCTCGACACAGCGCGCCGTGATCTCCTCGGCGCTCAGGCTCGACGTCCACTCGGCCACCACGCCGTTGATCTCGTCACCCCGCGCCGCCCGCTCGGCCAGGGTGGCGAAGCGGGGATCGTGGGCCAGATCGGGGCGCCCCATGGCGGCGCAGAGTCGCCCGAAGTTGGCGTCCGAGCCGGCCACGATGCAGACGAAGAAGCCGTCGGCCGTCGGGTAGTTGTCGAGCGGCGCCGAGTGCGACAGGCGGTTGCCCTCGCGCCCGCGCACGATGCCCAAGCGGTCGTAGCCGGCCAGCGTCCATTCGAGGATGCGCAGCACCGACGCGTAGAGCGGCGCGTCGATGACCTCGCCCCCGCCGGCGCCGGCGTCGCGCCCGTAGAGCGCGGCCACGGCCGCGAAGGCCGCAAAGGTGCCCGTGAGGTAGTCCGACACCGTGACGCCGGGGCGGACCGGCGGGCGGTCGGGGTCACCGGTCAGGTGGAGGAGGCCGCCGAACGCGATGCCCAGGCGGTCCAGGCCGGGCCGCGGCGCGTAGGGCCCGCTCTGCCCGAACACGCTGATGCGCACGTAGACCAGGTCGTCGGGCAGGTCGTCGGGGCCCAGCCCCCACTTCTCCATGGTGCCCGGGCGGAAGTTCTCGCACAGGACGTCCGCCGTGGCGACCAGCCGCTTGAACAGCTCCTTGCCCTCGGGCCGGCGCAGGTCGCAGGTGACGCCGCGCCGGCCGCGGCCCTCGACCGCCCACGAGAGGGAGTAGTCCGGCTCCCCCTCGACCGGGACGAACGGGCCCATGGACCGCATGAAGTCGCCCTCGCCGGGCAACTCAACCTTGATCACGTCGGCACCGAGCTCACCGAGCAACCCGGCACAGAAGGGCGCCGAGATGCGGGTGCCGACGTCGATGACCCGGACGCCGTGCAGCGGCCCGCCCCCGCCCGCCGCCTCAGCCACGCGGCAGTCCCAGCACACGCTCGCCCACCAGCGTGCGCTGGATCTCGTTGGTGCCGGCGAAGATGGACGACGCCTGGTAGTAGAGCCACGAGCGCTGCCAGGCGCCGTCGGCCGGGTTGTCCGGTGCGCCCTCCCACAGCGGCGACGCCGGGCCGAGGACGTCGAGGGCCGTCTCGTGCAACCGCTTGGACATCTCGCTCCAGTACAGCTTGAGGGCGCTGCCCTCGGGACCGGGAGCCTCGCCCTTGGACAGCCGGGTCAAGGAGCGCCAGTTGTGCAGCTGGAACAGGCGCACCTCGGTGGCCGCCTGGGCCAGCTGCTGGCGCAGCCTCCAGTCGTCGAAGCTCCCGTTGTCGTGCGCCAGTCGGAGCAGCTCCTCGATCAGCTGGGAGTGGATGACGAGCTGGCGCGGGTTGATGCCGCGCTCGTGACTCAAGGTGGAGTTGGCCACCGACCAGCCCTGGCCCTCCGCCCCCACGCGCCACTCGGCGGGCACGAAGACGTCGTCGAGCTCCACCTCGTTGAACTCGGCCTCGCCCGTCGACTGCACGAGCGGGTGCACGGCGACGCCCGCGGCGTGCATGTCGATCACCAGCGCGGTGATGCCGAGCTGGCGCTTGGGCGCGTCGGGGTCCGAGCGGGTCAGGCAGAACCCCCAGTCGGCGAACTGGGCGTAGGAGGTCCATACCTTGCGGCCGCTGACGCGGTAACCGCCCTCGACCGGGACGGCGCGGGTGGTGAGCGAGGCCAGGTCGCTGCCGGCGTCCGGCTCGCTGAAGAGCTGGCACCACAGCTCGTCGGCCGAGAGGATGCGGGGCAAGAAGCGCTCTTTCTGCTCGGGCGTGCCGTGGGCCAGCAGCGTCGGCCCGACCAGGTTGATGCCGATGCGGCCCACCAGTTCGGGCGCCCGCGCCCGCGCCAGCTCCTCGATCACCACGTAGTTCTCGAGCGCGCCCAGGCCCCGGCCGCCGTACTCCTCGGGCCACGTCACACCGACCCAGCGGTCGGCGGCCAGGTCGGACTGCCAGCGCCGGCCGAAGGCGACCGTTTCCGACAGGTCGTCGAAGCGCGGCGGCAGCCCCACGCCGTAGGGCCAAGGGAGGTGCTCGACCAGCCACGACCGGAACTCGTGGCGCAGGGCCTCCTGCTCGGCCGTGGCGCGCAGATCCATGCGGCGCAGCATGGCACACCGCCCCTGAGGGGCGACTCCGGTATCGGCGATCACCGTAGACTGCGCCGCCGTGGACTTTGACCTTTCACCCGATCAGCAGGCGCTGCGTGACGCCGCCGGCACACTGCTCGACGGGGTGGCCGGGCCGGACGCACTGCGGGCCCGCGTGGGTACGGGGTCGGTCGTCGGCACCCTCCCTGGGGCCGCGGCGGGCGGTCCGGCCGGCGACGCGCCCCGCGGCTACGACGCCGCCATCTGGTCGGCCATGGCCGAGCAGGGTTGGCTGGCCATTGAGCTGCCCGAGGAGGACGGCGGCCTGGGCCTCGGCCTGGTCGAACTGGCGGTGCTGTGCGAACAGATCGGCCAGCGCCTGGTGGCGGCGCCCTTCTTGCCCTCCGTCCTCGCGCTCGGCGCGCTGTGCGGCCGCGAGGCGCGTGCCGACGCCGCCACCAAGGAGTGGCGCGAGTCGCTCGGCCAGGGTGACGCCGTGGGCTGTGTGGCGTTCGCTCCGGCCCCGAGCACGATCACGGTGCAGTCCAGCGGTCCCGACGCCGTCGTGCACCTGCACGGCCGCTCGGCGCCGACCGCGTTCGCCCCGTCGGCCGACGTCGTGGTCGTCGTGACGGGCGACGGTGTCTACGCCACCGAACAGCCCGGCCCCAGTCGGCCCGATCCGCTCCCGGCCATGGACCGCACGCGTGAGCTGGGGGTGCTGGCGTTCGACGGGACCCCGGCCCGCCGCATCGGGGGAACGGAGGCGGCGGCGTCGCTGCTCGACCGGGCGGCCACCCTCTCCAGCGCCGAGATGCTCGGGGCGGCCGACCGGGTGCTGTCCATGACCGTCGAGTACGCGAAGGACCGCGTCCAGTTCGGCAAGCCGATCGGCTCGTTCCAAGCCGTCAAGCACATGCTGGCGGACGCCCTGGTCGACGTGGAGGGGATGCGCTCGACCGTGTTCTACGCCGCCTGGTGCGGCGCCGCCGACGATCGCGACCGCTCGCTCTCGGCCAGCATGGCCAAGGCATGGTGCTCCGACGCGTCGCGGCCGCGTCATGGCGACCGGGCTGCAGGTGCACGGAGGCATCGGCTTCACCTGGGAGCACGACATGCACCTCTACGTGAAGCGGGCCCAGCTGGACCAGGTCAGCTACGGCGACGCCGCGTTCCACCGCGACCGCATCGCCAGTTTGCTGCGCGAGCGCCTCGACGCCGGCCAGGCCCTCTCGTAGCGAGCGGGAGTGCCGCCTAGGGGCCGAGCGAACTCGTCAGGGTGCCGTTGATCTTCAACAGGTTGAGCTCCTCACCTTCCACGCCGTGCGCCGCCGGCTTCCCGTTGGCCAGCGTCTGGGGCGGGACCACCACGCTCAGGTGGACGGCGGTCAGATAGCCCGACCTGACCGTGGCCGCCTCGGCCACCGTCCCGTGCACGGTGGAGGGACGCGGCGAGCAGGTCGTCCCGGTGGCGTAGGGCACCCGGCCCGTGTAGTCGGCCAGGCTCTCGGTCCTGTTGTAGGTCCCCCTGCCCGCGGCGGTCCACGGAACCGTCCCGGAGACGATTGAGGTATAGGCGCTCAGCGCGCACTGGCTGGCCGATCCGCCGAGGACCGCGATCACCTGGGCGCGGCTGCCGGTGACCTGGTACACCGTCATGCGCCTCGAGGGGACGTAGTTGATGAGGCGCGTCTGGGAGATGGAGGCCGACCCCGCCGCGCTCGGCGATGGAGTCGATCAGGCTCATGGCGAAGGAGGTCGATCCGGTGGGGGATCCGAACGTCGCGCCGGTGGCGTTCTGCACGGTCAACGACGCCGTGCCCGGAGCGGACGATGCCCCCAGGAGCGCGAACAAGAGCGCCAGCACCGCCAGCGCGCCCACCAGCGCGAAGGGGTCAGGTTGCGGCGGGGCATCCGTACGACGCTACTGCCGGGCCCGCGACGTCCCGCGGTATGCAAGTTCACACACCGCCGGCACGCCCACGCAACGGGCGCTCAGGACCGGGCGGCCCGCCGGCGCAGCGCGGTGCGGTCGGCCTTCCCCGACCCGAGCAGTGGCAGGCGGTCGAGACGCTCCACCTTCTCGGGCGTCTTGAACTTGGCCATGCCGCGTTGGGCGAACCAGCGCCGGCACTCGTCGAGGTCGAACGGCCCGCCGGACTCGACGAACGCAGCGACCCGCTCGCCCATGAGGGGGTCCGGGTAGCCGACGGCCACGGCGTGGCGCACGTCGGGGTGGGCCTCGAGCGCCGCCTCCACCTCGGAGGCAGAGATGTTCTCGCCACCGCGGATGATGACGTCCTTGAGTCGACCGACGATGCGCACCCAGCCCTCGGCATCCACCGTGGCCAGGTCACCGGTGCGGAACCAGCCGCCGGGCGCGATGACGGCCGCGGTCTGCCCGGCGTCGGCGTAGCCGGCGAACATCTCGGGACCGCGCACCCAGAGCTCGCCCGGTGAACCGACCGGGCGCCGCGCCCCGTCTCGGGGTCCGAGACGCGGAGCTCGACCTCCCCGATGGCGCGGCCATCGGTGTCGCGCGCCTTCTCAAAGGGGTCGTCGTCGGTGCTGGTGGTGACGGTCGGCGCTTCGGTCGAGCCGTAGGTCCGCTTGACCCGGCAGTCGAAGGCGCGCGCCGTGTCCTCGACGAAGGCCGGCGTGACGGAGGCGCCGCCACTCGACACCAGGCGGATGGACGAGACGTCGGCGCCGCCACCGGAGGCCAGGGCGGTGGCCATGGCGATGAAGAAGGTCGGGGGACCGGCCAGGAAGGACACCCGTTCGCGCGCCACCAGCGCCAGGGCTTCTTCGGGGTCGAAGCGCCGCACCAGCACGGCCCGCAGCCCGGCCGCGCCCGGCACGAGCACACCGTTGAGCAGGCCCGAGATGTGCGCCATCGGCGCCGGGATGAGCACGGCGTCGGCCGGGCCGAGCCTGTGCACCCGCGCCATCAGCGCGGCCTTCCAGCTGAGGCCCCGCTGGGTGTGCAGCACCGCCTTGGGCACCCCGGTCGAGCCCGAGGTGAAGAGGACCAGGGCCACGTCGGAAGGCCGGCTCGGACCCGACCCGCGGGCCACGGGCGGACCGTCGAGCGCGCCGGCCAGCGCCTCCGGGTCGGACAGGGCCTGGGCCGGCAGCTCGACCACCAGGGCGGGCTCCACCTGGGCCAGGGCGAGCTCGACGTCGGACGGCCCGAACGAGTGCAGCACGGGTGCCGCCACGGCGCCGATGCGCCAGCAGGCCCGGGTCAGCACGGCTGCGGCCAGGCTGTTGGGCACCTGCCACGCCACCACCTGGCCCCGGCGCACCCCGCGCCGGCGCAGCCCGCCGGCCACGGTCGCCACGAGCGCGTCCGCCTGCGCGGCCGAGAGCCTTGTGGCGCCGTCGACCACCTCGCCGCCGTGGGCGGCGATCAGCGCGTCGAGCGTCGGCGCGTCCCACGGTCCGCCCGGCCGGCGGTAGCGGCGGGCCTGGCTCGGGACCCACGTGGGTCGGAGGTGGGCCGTCACGGCATGGCACCCTACTTGGAGACCCCACTAACTTGACCACGATGTCAGGCAAGCGGGCGGCGTGGACCTCGCGCTCGAAAGAAGAGGACGAAGCGTTCGCCGCCTCGTTCCGCGAGTGGTTGCACGACCACTTGCGGAGGCCGCCCGCGTTCGTGGACCTGGCCGACGAGGTGGCCTGGGGCCGCGAATGGCAGGCCGCGCTGGCCGCCGACCGCTGGGTGGGCGTGCACTGGCCGTCCGCCTACGGGGGGCGCAGCGCCACGCCGGTGCAGGTGGCGCTCTATCAGAGCGAGTACGCGCGCTCGGCGGCTCCGCAGCCGGTGAACCGGGTCGGCATCAACCTGGTCGGCCCGACGCTGCTGGCGCACGGCACCGAGGACCAACGCGTGCGCTACCTGCCGCCGATCCTGTCGGCGCACGAGATCTGGTGCCAGCTCTTCAGCGAGCCCGACGCCGGCAGCGACCTGGCCTCGCTGAGCACGAAGGCCGAACCGGTCGACGGTGGCTATCTCCTCACGGGTCGCAAGGTGTGGACCTCGTACGTGCAGTTCGCCACCTGGGGCCTGTGCCTGGCCCGCACCGATCCGGACGTGCCGCGGCCGCAGCAGGGCATGAGCGCCTTCATCGTCGACATGTCCGACCCCGGCGTCGACGTGCGCCCGCTGGTGCAGATGACCGGCGACGCCGAGTTCAACGAGGTCTTCCTGACCGACGTCTTCGTGCCGGCCGAGCATCTGATCGGGACCGAGGGGCAGGGATGGACGGTTGCCGGTTCGACCCTGGCCCACGAGCGCGGGACGAACTTCCCGTTCAAGGAGCAGGTGGTGCACGAGACCTACCTGGCGCGGCTCTACGACGAGGCGCGCGTCAACGGGTCGCTCGACGACCCGCTGGTGGCCGACGCGCTCGCCCGTTCCTACGTCGACCTCGGCGTGCTGCGGCTGCACAACCTGCGCACCCTGACCCGGCTCGGACGCGGCGAGGAGCCCGGACCCGAGTCGAGCTGGGTCAAGTTGGCCTGGACGCACATGACCGAGGGCCTCTCGGAGGCGGGCTTGCTCGTCACCGGGCGCGATCCCACGTCGGCCGAGGCCGGACCGTGGGCCCGACAGTGGCTCTGGAGCAAGGCGTCGGGCATTGCGGGCGGGACGTCGCAGGTGCAACGCGACATCATCGCCGGACGCATCCTCGGCCTGCCTCGCTGAGGGCGCAACACGTCGCGGCGCGTCAGGCGGGGTCCGCCTGGACTCGGCGCGCCGCCCGCCGGCGGCGGCGCACGAACACGAGGGTCACCAGCGCGCCGACGAGGAGCCCGACGACGAGCGTGGCCACGTCATGCGACGACGTGTGGCCGGTGAACAGCCGGCCCAATCCGTAGGTGCTGGCCGCCACCGAAAACGAGAAGGCGAAGGAGGCGATGAGGTTCCACAGCATGAATTGGCCCCGTCGCATCTTGGCCGTGCCCGACACGACGGCCGGCGTGAAGAAGACGGCGAGACGGCCCCATTTGGCGTAGGCCGCCTCTCCCTTTTCCACGACCTTCTGGCGGCCGGCCTGGTGCTTGCCCGGCCGTTCCAAAAGCTGGCGTCCCCAGCGGTCGCCGATGGCGTAGCCGGCCACGCCACCAACCTCGCCGGCCACCGTGGCCACGACGATCACGGCAGCCAGGTCGAGCTTGTTCTGGCTGGCGGCCACGGCCGCGGCCGTGATGCCGGTGGCACCGACGAACGGCACGCCGGCCCACGATGCCGCCACGGCGACGAACAGCGCCAGGTAGGCCCACCACGTCACCGCCAGGCCGGCGGTGGCGAACATGGTCATGGCCGAGCGATCCTAGAGGTCGAGCGTGGCAATCCGCGACGAGCCGCGCCGAGCAGCGGCGGGTCGGGTCACGTCACGTTGCCGCCGGCCCGGTGCTCTGCTGCGGGGCCGCTTCGGGCGACTCGGAGCCGGCCAGGAACGCGATGCCGACCACGGCCAGGGCCAGGCCGAAGGACGAGGAGAAGGCGTGCGACGTGCCGCTCTTGCTGAGTGCCTCGTTGTAGACGGTGATGCCGAGGATGACGCTCGAGAAGAGCGTGACCGAGTTGCTCGACGCCATGGCCGGCGCCAGCACACCCGTCTTCAACGCCGACTGCTGCAGCGCGAACCCGGTCAGCGCCGAGAGGATCAAGATCCAGACCGACCAGCTGGAGAGGAGGGCCAGGACCCCGCCGCCCACCTCGGTGACGAACGTCTTGGTGACCGAGGCCTGCAGGCCGTAGCCGAGACCGGCGGCGGCGCCGAAGGTGAGTGCCCGGGCGGCGCCCGTCATGCGCACCCCGACCAAGAAGAGGACGCCCACCAGGGCGAAGGTGGTGATGCAGGCGGCCCACCAGGCGTCGGCGGGCGGGGACGCAGTACCTCCCTGGGGCTGGCCCGCCGAGAGGAAGAACACGATGCCCGCCGTCGTCATGGCGGCCCCGGTCACCTCGCGGGCGCCGACGTGCTGGTTGGTGAGCAGGACGCCGAGGGGAAGCGCGATGACCAGGCTGAGGGCGGTCAGCGACTGCACCGTGACGAGCGCGGCCCGGTCGAGGGCCATGGCCTGGAGGACCCAGCCGGCTGACTGCACGACGGCCCCGGCCAGCCAGACGGGCCGATGCAGGATCTGGACGAGGAACCGCGGATCGTCACCTGACGCGGCCGTACTCAGCGTGCCTTTCTGCTGCAGGACGGTTCCCCCGGCGAAGCAAAAGGCAGCGAGGAGAGCGAGCGCCTCACCCATGCCGATCACGTTACGCCCGTCGGGGGTCAGCGCGGGGTGACGTAACGTGGCGCATGCGCGCGCAGAACCCATTGGCCAAACAGGCCGCCGACAACCTGATGGCGGCCAAACGGGATCTGGCCGGCGCGTACACCGCCGGGGACGCGGGTCAGTCCGCCCTGCTCGAGACGCTGGTGTCCTGCCCGGGCCACCTCTTGGTGTACCGCCCGACTCGGCAGCACTATGCCGTGCTCTTCGGCGACGTCGAACCGGCGCGCCATGTGGCCGTCGTGGTGCCCGGTGTGGGCGACGGGACCAACCTCTGTGCCGACTGGATCCCCGGGGCCATGAATCTCTACGACGCCGCCGACGCCACGGCGGTGATCCTGTGGAAGGGCTACGACAACCCGGCCAACCTGCTCGCGGCCGCTGAGGGATCGATCGAGTGCAGCGAGGACCTCGTCTCCGCCGGCGCCCATCTGGCGGCGTTCGTCGGCTCGCTCGCCCTGAGCGCGGAACAGTCACTGACGGTGGTGGCGCACAGCTTCGGCTCCATCGTCACCGGCTGCGCCCTGGCGGATCACGACCTGCACTGCACCGACGTCGTGGTGGCGGGGAGTCCGGGCATGACGGTGGACGACCTGCGCCAGCTCCACCTCGACCAGTCACACTTCTTCTCCGAGCAGGCGCCTGGCGACGCCATCGCCGAGCTCGGGATCTTCGGTGCGTCGCCGACGGCGCCGACCTTCGGCGGCACCCGGATGCGCACCAACGCGCCGGACCACGTGCACGTGCAGGCGCACTCGAGCTATTTCGTGCCGGGATCAGAGGCGCTGGAGAACATCGTCGCCGTCGTCACCGGGCGCTACTCGGGGATCGTGCGCCATCGCGCCACGCTGCCCGAGGTGGCCGGTGGGCTCGTGGCGTGGGCCCTGCGCGTGCCCGCCGTGCCCGTACGGCTGGCCGGCCGCCGCTATCGGGGTCCCGGATGGCGCGTCATGGCCAACGCCTGCCGGCTGGTGGACTTCGGCGCAGCGCAGACCGGCAATGCGGTCCGCGAGACGCTGGACGAGGGCGAGCGTGTGGTGTTCTGGCTGGCGAGCCGGGTCAGTGGGAACCGGCTCCCCTTCGGGCCGCCGGCCGCCGACATCGACGGGGTCTGACCTCGCCGCGGCCATTGGGCCAGGGCTCCCGTACGATGGGGTCGATGGAGGTGCTCGTCTCGGAGGCGGCCGCGGAGTTCGCCGGCGCACGCGGCGGTGTGGTCTACGTGCGGTCGCACGCCCACCGCTGCTGTTCGGGCCCGATCACGCTCCTGGACGTCACGACCGAGGAACCGGTGGATGCGGAGGCGTTCGTCCCCGTCGGCACCGAGGGCCTGACGGTGCGCTATCTCGGCGCGGCGGAAGGCGGACCGCACGTGTTGACGATTGACGTGCGCGGGCGCGGGCGCCGCCGCCGGCGCCTGGTCTCCTACTGGGACGGCTGCGCCTACAAGATGTAGCGGCGCGCCGAATTCCGGCGCGGTCGGGCGCCGCCCACGGTCCGTTCCCGATCTGGTGCGCTGTCGGTCCGCGCCGCCACGCCAGTGCTGCCAAGATGATTGCACTAGATGTGACAAGAGAGGCCCACACGGTGCACGCCCGGCTGTTGACGTTCGCGGGGATCGGGGAAGTGGATCGCGCACTGGCCTTTCTCCGCGACAGCGCCCTGCCCGTGCTGCGGGATCAGTTCGGCTTCCGGGGGGTGTCGGCCAGTTCCGACCGCCGGAACCACATCGTGAGCATGCTCTCGCTGTGGGCCAACGAGTCCGCCCTCGAGAGCAGCAACCGACCGCTGGCGCGGGCCCGGGACGAGGCGGTGGCGCTGAGCGGCGGGACCGTGACGGTCGAACACTTCGAGCAGGTGTCCGAGTCGGTGGCACGCACACCCGTGACCGGCACCAAGTTGCTGCTCACCCGGTTCCGGGTGGACCACCGCTCCTTGGACGACGACCTGCTCTACTTCGAGAGCCGCCTGTTGCCACAGCTGCTGCGGTCGCCGGGGTTCTTCTCCGTGAGGAACCTGGTCGACCGCTATTCCGGCCGCGGCCTGCTGGAAACGTCGTGGGAGAACCGCCGCGCCATGCGTGAGGCCGAAGCCCTGCTCGGCCGGAACGGCGAGGAAGCCGAGGAGCGGGGCATCCTCTTCGGCGAGGCGGCGTACCGCGAGGTGCTGCTCTTCGAAGTCGGATGACGACGCCGGGCGGCCCGCCGGGTGCCGTGGCTGAGGTCAGGCGGGGCCGATGGTGATGTCGTAGTTGCCATGCTCGTCGAGCACGGCGACGTCCGACGGCGCCAGCACGACCACGGTGAAGGGCTCTTCGATCAGCGCCGGACCCTCGATGGTGGCGCCGGCACCCAGAGAGGCGCCGTCGTACGTCGGCGCGTCGGTGAAGCCGTGGCCCAGGTGCACCGGGCGCGTGCCGGTGCGGGCGTCCTCGGCCCTCGTCATTTCTCCCATGTGGGCCAGCACCGGGGGCTTCGGGGTGGCGCCCCGCTGCACCAGGCGGATGCCGCGTACGAGCGGCTGTTGGGTGGGGAAGGCGAAGCCGCGGGCCGACTCGTGCTGGTGGTGGAAGCGCTCGGCCAGATCGAGCAGGTGCTCCTCCGAGATCGCCTCGCCCTCGGGGAGCGGCACCGACATGTCGAAGTTCTGCCCGTGGTAGCACATCTGCGCGAACAGGTCGGCCTCCACCGTGCCCTGTCCGAGGCGCGCCGGGGCCAGCTCCACCTCGGCCTCGGCGCGCAACTCGGCGGCGATGACCCGCAGCCGGAACAGGTCGATATCGGAGAGTTTGACGACATAGGCGCGCATGAGGTCGACCACGTAGTCCGCCACCAACAGGCCCAGGGCCGAGAAGGCCGGCGAGGCCTTGGGCACCAGCACGCGGCGGATGCCGAGCTCGCGGGCCTGGGCCCAGGCGTGGACGGGGCCGCCACCGCCGTAGGCCATCAGCGAGAGCCGGCGCGGGTCGGCGCCGTGTTGCGAGAGCACCTTGCGCACGGCGTTGGCCATGTTGGCGTTGACGATGCGCTGGATGGCCCAAGCCGCCTGGTCGACGTCGAGTCCGAGCGGCTGCGCCACGTCGCGGTCGATGGCCGCCCGCCCCGCTTCGACGTCGAGCTCCATGCGGCCGCCGGCGAAGCCCTTGGCCGGCAGGTAGCCCAGCGCGGCGTCGCTGTCGGTCACGGTGGCCTGCACGCCCCCCCGGGAGTAGCAGACGGGTCCCGGCACCGAGCCGGCTGACTCGGGGCCGACCAGCAGCGCGCCCTGGCGGACCCGGGCGATCGACCCGCCGCCGGCGCCCACGCTGTGGATGTCGACCATGGGCAGGTTGACGTAGTAGCGGTGGCGCCAGTTCCAGTCGGTGGCCACGGCGGGCCGGCCACCCTCGACCAGACAGACGTCGTAGGACGTGCCGCCCATGTCGGCCGCCACGAAGTCGTGCACGCCACTGCGCCCGGCGGCCAGCGCGGCACCCATGACCCCGCCGGTGGGGCCCGAGCCGAGCAGCGACACGGCACGGCGTTGCACGGACTGGGGGGGCATGACACCGCCGCTCGACTGCATGAGCACGATCTGGCCGTCGAAGCCGGCCTGCCGCAGCTTCTCCACGAGCCGCTCGACGTAGGCGCTGATCTTGGGGGCGACGTAGGCGTTGACCAGCGTGGTGGAGGTGCGTTCGAACTCGGGGGCGCGGGGCAGCACCTCGTGCGACAGCGAGATGTGCCCGACGTCGGGGAACTCCTCGAGGATGAGCTCACGGGCGCGGCGCTCGTGGTCGGGGTTGACGAAGCTGAACAGGAAGCAGACCGCGATCGACTCCACGCCGAGCTTGTGCAGCCGGCGCACGCCGCGGCGCACCGCCTCCTCGTCGAGTGCCAGGACGACGTTGCCCTCGAAGTCGCAGCGCTCGGGGATGGCGATGCGGGCCCGGCGCCGGGCGATGGGTTCAGGCGGCGGCGCCGTCGGGTCCCAGATCTCCTCCTTGTGGTCGCGCCGGAGCTCGATCTCGTCCCGGTGACCCTCGGTGGCCAGCAGGCCGGTGGGGGCGCCGCTCATCTCGATCATGGTGTTGTCGGCCGTGGTGGTCCCGTGGACGAAGGCCTCCAGAGCGCCGCACAGCGCCCGGGTGTCCAGGCCGAAGCTGCCGGCCAGCTGCTCGATGCCGGTCAGGACGCCCACCGACTGGTCGGCCGGCGTGGTCGGCGTCTTGTCGAGGACGACCTGGCCGTCGGGGGTGATGCAGATCAGGTCGGTGAACGTGCCGCCCACGTCGACGCCGACCCGGTAGCCACCCTGCGCCATGTGCGTGCCCGACCTCCCCGCGCCCCGGGGCGGGGCGGCGAGCGACGATCCTAACCTGACAGCAGCGTCAGCAAATGGGGTACGGGCAGGATACGTTGGCCCGATGCCGGTCTGGCTGAACGAGCAGGAGTACGCCACGTTGCGGGCCGTCTGCGCGCAGATGATGCCGTCCGACCGGGGCGCACCCGGAGCCGAAGAGGCGGGCGTCGCCGACTACATCGACATCTTCCTCGGCGCGTTCACCTTCGACCCGCCGCGCATCTGGGCCGGGGGCCCGACGTCGGGGCGCCACGGCGGCGAGGCGGCGTTCGGCCACTTCTTCCGGCTCTCGCGTCTGGACGAACTGGCCTGGCGGATGCGGATCGAGGGGTCTTTGGGGATCCCGGAGCGTGAGTTCAACGGGCCGGTGATCGGGCTGCAGCAGCGCTACCGGGAGGGGCTGGCCGCACTGGGCGCGGACTTCACCGAGGCGAGCGCCAAGGAGCAGCGGCGGCGGATGCGCGCCGACGAGGCGTTCTGCGCCCTGCTCTGGGAGCACTGTTGCGAAGGCATGTACGGCGCCCCGGAATACGGCGGCAACCGCGGCGGCGTGGCCTGGGCCGCCATCGACTACGAAGGCGACGTGCAACCGCGGGGCTTCACCGACGTGGAGGTGTCGCAGCCGTGAGCCCCGAGGGCCTCATCATCGGCTCGGGGCCCGGCGGCGCCACGGCAGCCGAGGTGCTGACCCGGGCGGGCTGGTCGGTGCGCATGCTCGAGAAGGGGCGCAACCATCTCCTCGATCCCGACGACCTGACCCGGCCGGCCGGTGACTACTCGAACGACGAGATCAAGTTCCTCTCGCGTCACTTCCTGGGACCGGATCCGCTGATTGAGCCGCGGGCGTTCCGCCTCTCGGCCGAGGACGGTGAGCACACGCACGTGGGCGAGGTGAACTCCATCCCGACCACGGTGGGCGGCGGGGGCACGCACGCCGACGGCAAGGTGCCGCGCTTTCGGGAGGAGGACTTCCGTCTGCGGTCGGTGCTCGGCCCGCAGGAGGGCGCGTTCGTGGACGACTGGCCGCTCGACTACGACGAGCTCGAGCCCTACTACGCCGAGGTGGAGAAGGTGATCGGCGTCTCGGGTCAAGAAGGGGCCAACCCTTTCGCCGCCTGGCGTAGCGGCCCCTACCCGATGCCGCCGGGCGCACCCATGTACGGCGCCGTCTTGTCGTCGGCCGCGGCCGAGCGGGTGGGGTTGCACCCCTACGCGGCGCCGACGGCGGCCAACTCGATCGCCTACGACGGGCGGCCCGCGTGCAACAACTGCGGCTTCTGCGCGTTCTTCGGCTGCCCCATCCACGCCAAGGGCGACCCCGTGGCGCTGCTGACCAAGGCCATGGCCACGGGCCGGCTCGAGCTGATGGCCGAGACCTGCGTGAGCCGGATCCTGATCGACGGGCGGCGGGCGACGGGGGTGGAGTACATCGATGCCGAGGGCGTCACCCGGACCATGTCGGCCGACCTGGTGATCGTGGCCGGCGGGGCCATCGAGACGCCGCGCCTGCTCCTGCTGTCGGGTCTGGACCACCCGGCGCTGGGGCGCCACCTGATGGTGCACTTCCAGACCATCGTGGTCGGTCATTTCTCGAAGCTGTTCCTGCACCCGCACAAGGGTCGGGCGGTGACGCACGTGCACGACGACGCCATGGTGCAAGACGACGCCGCACGGGCGGCGGCCAGGGAGGACGGCCTGCCCTGGTTCCGCGGCGGCCTGGTGGAGCACAGCGGCGGCGGGTATCCGATCATGGAGGCCCGCTACTCGCCGTGGGGGAAGCTGCACGCCCAGGCCATGCGCCAGTCGAACTTCCGCGAGCACATGTGGGCCTTCATCATGCAGGGGGAGGACCTGCCCTACGCCACGAACACCGTCGACCTGAGCCCGTCCGTGCGCGACGCCCGCGGCCTGCCGGTGGCCCGCGTCACATACAACCCGGGGCACCACGAGCTGGCGTCGTCGAAGTACCACGGCCGGATCCTCCAGCGCGTGCTGGAGGAGATGGGGGCCGACTACGTCTTCCACACATCGTCGCCGGGCGTGTCCTACCACGGCATCGGGACGACGCCGGTGCCCGAGAGCCGGCACGTGATCGGCACGGCCCGCATGGGCGACGACCCCGCATCGTCGGTCGTGGACCGCTGGGGGCGGGTGCACTCGCTGGACAACGTGGTGATCGCCGACTCGTCCGTCTTCGTGACCGCCAGTGGGTACGGGCCGACGCTGACCCTGGTGGCGCTGGCCGCCCGGGCGGCGCACCACCTGGCCGGGACGGCGCCGGGCTGACCCCTGTTGCCGCGCCCCGTTCTCGCGACATCTCCGATCGGGGTTCGGAAGTCAGATACCGAGCGACGCCGCGCGCAGTTGGTCGACCAGCACTGCGTCGCCGCTGATTTCGACGCGGGCCGCCCGTTGGCGACCGGCGCCGAACATGGTGAGCTCGCCCGGGTCCCCGGCCAGGGTGAGGCGAGGTCCGGTGCCCCGCTCCTTGTCGGCCCGTCCCGGCGAGGTGATCACGATCGCGGCGGGGACTCTCTTCGCCATCCCGCCGGGCCCGACGCGCGCCCAGAGCGCGTCGGCCAACTCCGGGGAGATCGGACGGGGTTCCCAACCGTCTTGGGCGCGACGTACGTCCTCCACGTGGATGAAGAACTCGACCGTGTTCATCGGGCCATCGAAGGGGCGGAGGAGCAAGGGCGGCCCGCGCCGCACGGTCTCGATGAGCTTCTCCCACGGCGTGCGATCCCGCACCGCGCGCCGTACCTTGTCCGTGTAGCCGGCCAACGGAGGCCAGACGAGTCCGGGCCCGCTATCGGGCCTCCGCTCACGAACGACGAGGTGCGCAGCCAGATCCGCGGTCAACCAGCCCTCGCACAACGTGGGCGCATCGGAGCCACGAACCACAAAGAGGTCGCAGAGGGTGTTGCGTTCCTGCTGAGCGAGGCCGTCTGGGGTCATGGGCGCATTCTAAGGAAATTGGCCCGCGCGAAGATTCCGGAGGCACAAGATGCAGTGGTTTGAGGTCGCGCTCGAGATTCCGCGGGACGGAAGGCCTCGCCATCGCCTCGAACCGGCGAATGTACCGGAGCGTTGTGTGGCACCCGCCGGTACCGGCACTTCCCCTGCGGAGTCCTCGGACAAGGCCTGCCCGGAAGTGAACGATGGTTGGCCGTTCGGGTCGAGCACGTCGGTACGGGTATGACCGACGTGCCGCACCGCCGCACCGTCCGAACTGGGCATTTCGTGCCGGTACCGGATCCGAATACTCCTCAGCCGAACACGCCGAGCTGCTGCATCAAGGTGATGGGGTGAGTCCCAAATCCATCGCTCGACGGCCTGACCATCAACGAAGCAAAGCATCCGTCGCCTGCCATTGGGCTCTTCGGCCCGTGGGTCCGACCCCTGGCAGGCGAGGGGAAGTGGAGTAGGCGGGGACATTTCTCGATGGAGAGCGCTGGCGGCGATTTGCGACCATGAGAGCACAATTCTCCCAAGTCAGGCTCATCGCTTCCCCAGCCAGGTGGGCGAAGGTATCACCCAAGTCCGGTTGCGACTCAAAAGCATGGAGCCACGGCGAGGTGGAGGTCAGGTGCAGAGCGGTCTATACGCTTTCGAGTAAACGTCTCGTGGAGCGGATACTTCGGGCGATCTTTCTATGCTCACTGTTTCTGGTCACCAGCCAAAACATACGCGTGTCGTGACTGAGGAAACCCGACCATGACCAGTTTGAGATTGCCCAATCGACCCGCACACATTGTTCGAGTGACCGCGGCAGTTGTGGCGATCCTGGTACTAGGGGCGCTGCTGGGTATCGGAGGAGCGAAGGCTTCCCACCACCTCCATGGCCCGCCACCCCCGCCGGTCGCTCAGTACTCGGCAGGCTACGGCCTCAATGCACCGATAGCGGCGTCGACGGTGGGTTCCGACCTTTTTGTTGCCAATGAGGGGGGAAACTCCGTCACCGAAGTCAACGCCTCGTCCGGCGCTCACATCGCAACGATTGCCGGAAGTTCCTTTGGATTGGACCAGCCAACGGCGATCATTTCCGACGGACCGGACCTGTTTGTCGCCAACGGCGCGAGCAATACAGTCACCGAGATTGACGCCCCCAATCGCTCGCTCGTCCGAACCATCTCGGGGTTCTCCGATCCTGTCGCCATGGCGGCCGGGACCGCCCACTTATATGTCCTGAACGGCACCGGCTCAGTTACCGAGGTGTCCGCAAGAACGGGCCGTCTTCTTGGAGTTGCCTCGGGCAACCAGTTTGGATTCAGCACGCCTGTGGGCATCGCTGTTGCTGGTAACAATCTGTTCGTGACCAACAAGTCTGCGAACTCCGTCACCAAGATCAATGATGGGTCCATGACGTTGGTATCCATATTGCAGGGACCTGGTTACAGGTTCAGCAAGCCGATGGGAGCAGCCGTCTTAGGCAGCGACTTGTGGGTGACGAACCAAGCGGGTGACTCGGTCACCGAGATCGCCACTGACACAGACAAGGTGGTGCGAGTGGTGGTCGACCATACGAATCTCCCGACTCCGGGACCGATCGCCGTCGGCGACGAATATGTCTTCACCATCAGCCCACCCGGAGACTCTCCCATGGTGAGCCAAATAACATCCAAAGATGGAGCAGTTGCCTGGATGATGTGCAATAACAACGGTGCGTACCTGTTCAATAACCCTCAGTCCGCGGTTGTGGCGGGCTCGAGCCTTTGGGTGCTGAGCAAGGGAGGCGACTCCCTCACGCAGATGAACACCGACTCTGGGGCGCTCATTCGCACCATCTCGTAGGTGGCTCAGCACTATCCCAGCTACCAAACCGTGGGATCGGTGATCGTCCTCGCGATTGAGTCCACGCGCCCGTCGTCGGGCCGCGGGCATTGCGCAAGGTTGCGCAAAGTTGGGTTTCGTTCCTACGCAACCGCCTCCTCGACGCGGAGGTCCCAGCGGGGTTCCTCCGCGCGCCGTGCCGTCTCTCTCAGCGCACACCGCGGGTGAGCAGCATGGAGCCGGCGATCGGCCCGCCCCCGTTGGCCACCGCCGCCACCTCCACCGGCCGGCCACCGGGCCGCACCACCTGGCGCTCGCCGCCCTCGCCCCGCAGTTGCATGCAGGCCTCGTGAATGAGACCGAAGCCGTGCAACCGGCCGCCCGACAGCTGGCCGCCGGCCGTGTTCAGGGGTAGCACCCCGTCGCGGGCGATGGCCCCGCCACCCTCAATGAAAGGCCCGCTCTCGCCCCGGCCGCAGAACCCGAGCGCCTCGAGCCAGACCACGGTGATGATGGAGAAGCCGTCGTAGAGCTGGGCCGTGTCGACGTCGGCCGGCTGCAGCTCCGTGCGCTCCCACATGGAGGCGGCGGCATCGCGCGCCGCCATGGACGTCATGTCGTCGAACTGGTCCCAGCTCGGTCGCCCCCGCATCGCCGTCCCCACGGCGTTGATCTGCACCGCCGGGTGGTCCAGGTCGTCGGCCACGTCGCGGTGCGACACGATGACCGCCGTGGAGCCGTCGCACGGCGCGTCGCAGTCGAACAGGCAAAGCGGCGTCGTGATCATGCGCGCCGCGAGATAGTCCTCCATCGACATCGGGTCGCGGTAGATCGCATTGGGGTTCAGGCCGGCGTTGGCCCGGTTGTTGATGGGGATGGCGCCCAGCTGCTCGCGGGTCAGGCCGAACTCGTGTACGCGGCGCTGGGCCACCAGGGCCAGCCAGTTGGCGGCGGACACGGCGCCGTAGGGAATCGACCACTGCAGGAAGCCGCCGAAGCGCGGCGACGCTGCCCCCGCCACCACCACCGGACCCGCCCATGGCCTGCCGGCCGCCGGTGCCCTGCGCCGAGCCCTCGCTCACCGTGCGGTACACCAGCACGTGACGGGCCAGCCCGGCCGCCACGGCGAGCGCGGCCGCGATCACGGCGCGCATCTGGGCCGCGCCCTCCCCGCCGCCGTCGTGCCAGTTCACCGACAGGCCCATGGCGTCCTGCACGTCGGGCGTGGTCGGGCCGGCGAACCCCGGGGTGCCGGTGCCCATGCCTGGATACGTCGAGATCCCGTCGATGTCGTCGCGTGTCAGCCCGGCATCGGCGATGGCGCGCTCAGGCCGCCTCCACCGTCAGGTCGAGGTCACCCCGGCCCAGGCGGCGCCCGATCTCGGACTGTCCGATCCCCGAGATGACGGCCCGCCGCTCGAGTGGTTCCTCCGTCCGGGCCGGGCTCACGAGGCACCACCCGGCGACTCCGACCCGACCGGAGTGAACAGCGGGATCCACACGTCGTCGTGATGCTCGAACACGACCCGCACCGGCATGCCGATGTGCACGTCTTCGGGCTCCACGTCGATCAGGTTGGTGGTGAGGCGGACATCGGGCTGCTCGTCGATCGCCACCCAGGCGATGATGTAGGGGTCGCTTCCGGGGATCCACTGCTGGTGGTTGACGGTGAAGCTCTCCACATGCCCCCGCCCGCTCATCTCCTGCGGCCCGAGGTCGCGCGACGAGCAGCGCGGGCACACCGGGCCCGGCGGGTGGATGAAGTACCCGCAGGCGTTGCACCGCAGCAGGCGCAGGACGCCCTCCGCGCCCGACGTCCAATAGAAGGTGGTGTCCTCGCTGAGGCGCGGCAGGAGACGCAGCATGGGACCGTTGGCGACCATGGGCGGCATGTTGGCACACCCGGCACGCCGGGCGCCCCTGCGCTCAGGTCTCGAGCACCCCGCACGCCTCCAGTACCCGGTGCGCCTCGTCGATGCCGCGCACGTGGTGCGACTGGAAGCCCGCCGCCGCGCCCGCGTGGACGTTGATCGCGTTGTCGTCGAGGAACAGGATGCGTCCGGGTGCCTGCGGCAGCCGCCGCGAGACCGCCTCGAAGATCTGCGGGTCGGGCTTGACGAACCCGAGCTCGAAGGACAGAAAGCGGTAGTCGAAGCCACTCGTGAGCGCCATGGCGTCGTAGTGCGGCCACTGGAACGCGTTCATGTTCGACAAGAAGCCCACCGGCACCACCTTGCGCACGCGGGTCACCAGGGTCGGCCGCGCCCGGGTAGGGCCCCTGCGGCCAGGTGCCGAAGGCCTCGAGGAAGTCCGCCGGCGAGAGCGCCAGCTCCCAGTCCGCCACCAGGCCGGCGGCGAACTCGTCGGCCGAGCACTGCCCGCTCTCGAACACCTGCACCCACGGGCAGCCCAGCCAGCGGGCCCAGAGCTCCTCGTCGCTGCCGATACCGCTGAGGTCGCGCATCGGTGCCACGCCACCCGGCTCGATCAGCACCCCGCCCAGATCGAACAGCACGAGTTCGACATCTCGCTCCGGCACCGCCAGGATCCTATGGGCGACCACCGCCCATTTCGGTACACTCTTTTTCCCGGCGGGGCACCTCATGCCGCCGGGCCGGGAGCAGGCACAAGGTACGAGGAGGTCCCATGAAGCTGTCCATGACGCTGAACTACGCCGGCGGACACGCCGAGTCCGCCGCCCAAGCCGCCGAGCTCGAAAAGGCCGGTCTCGACGTGGTCTGGGTGGCCGAGGCCTACAGCTATGACGCCCCGAGCTTCATGGGGTACCTGGCCGCCAAGACCGAGCGGCTCGAGATCGGCTCGGCCATCCTGCCCATCTACAGCCGCACGCCCACGCTCATCGCCATGACGGCGGCCGGCATCGACGCCCTCTCGGGCGGGCGCTGCATCCTCGGCCTGGGAGCGTCGGGCCCACAGGTGATCGAGGGCTTCCACGGGGTGCCCTACGACCGCCCGCTCACCCGCACCCGCGAGATCATCGACATCTGCCGCAGGTGTGGGCCCGCGAGGCGCCGCTCGCCCACGACGGCGCGGCGTACCACATCCCCCTGCCCCGAGGGGCAGGGCACCGGGCTGGGCAAGGCGCTCAAGATCATCAACCACCCCGTGCGCCCGCGCATCCCCATCTGGGTGGCCGCGCTGGGGGAGAAGAACGTGGCCATGACGGCCGAAGTGGCCGACGGCTGGCTGCCCATCTTCTTCGTGGCCGAGAAGGTCAAGGAGGTCTTCGGCCCGTCCCTCGGCGCCGGCGCGGCCAAGCGCGACCCGTCGCTCGGGACGCTGCAGATCGCGGCCGGCGGCATCCTGGCCATCGGCGAGGAGTCCGAGGTGGCCACCATCCGCGACCTGGGCCGGGCCATGGCCGCCCTCTACATCGGCGGCATGGGGGCCAAGGGCAGGAACTTCTACAACGCGCTGGCCTGCCGCTACGGCTACGAGAAGGAGGCGGCCGAGATCCAGGACCTCTACCTGTCGGGCAAGAAGCAGGAGGCGGCCGCGCTGGTCCCGGCCGAGCTGCTCGAGGCCACCTCGCTGTGCGGGCCGGAGGGCTACATCAAGGAGCGGGTGGCCGCCCTGGCCGAGGCCGGGCGTGACGCACCTGAACGTCACCCCGGTCGGCGCCGGACCCGGTGGCCATGATCGAGAAGCTGCGCAGCTGGGTGTGAACCTGCGAGCTGGCCCATGGCGGCGGGCGCCCCTCGAGCGTGGACGTGAGGGGTGCCGGAGAGGAGCACCGATGCACGACCTGATCATCCGCGGCGGCACCGTCGCCGACGGCTCGGGCGGGCCGCTCCGTCAGGCCGACGTCGCCGTCGACGGCAGCGTCATCACGGAGGTGGGCCGGGTCGAGGGCCGGCGCGCCGGGAGATCGACGCCGAGGGCCTCCTCGTCACGCCGGGCTGGGTCGACATCCACACCCACTACGACGGCCAGGTCACCTGGGACCCCGAGGTGTCGCCCTCGGGCTGGCACGGGGTCACCACCGTCGTCATGGGCAACTGCGGCGTGGGGTTCGCGCCGGCCCGCGAATCCGACCGCGCCTGGCTGATCCAGCTGATGGAGGGCGTGGAGGACATCCCGGGCACCGCGCTGGCCGAGGGCATGAACTGGAACTGGGAGACCTTCGGCGAGTACCTCGACGAGGTGGAGCGGACCGACCGCGTGCTCGACGTCGCCTCGCTGGTCCCGCATGGTGCGCTGCGGGCCTACGTGCTCGGCGAGGGCCGGGCCAACGACGTGGCCAACGGGGAGGAGATCGCCGAAATGGCGGCGCTGGTGCGCGAGGCGGTGCAGGCCGGCGCGATCGGCGCGTCGACGACCCGCACGATCCTGCACCGGGCCAAGGACGGCGAGCTGGCGGCCGGGACCAATGCCGCGGCCGAGGAACTGATCGCCATCGGCGAGGCGCTCGGCAAGGCGGGCCACCGGGTCTTCTCTCTGGCCAGCGACATGCGGGACCTCGACCACGAGTTCGCCTGGATGTCGGAGATCTCCATCCGGGCCGGCGTACCGGTGACCTACCAGGTGCTGCAGGCCGACTTCTCGCCGGACCTGTGGCGCGAGTGGATCGACCGTGGCGTCGCCGCGAACCGGCGCGGCGCCTGGCTCGTGCCGCAGGTGGCGGGCAAGCCGACGTCGCTCATGGTCGGCTTCCAGTCCGTGACCCACCCGTTCGCCCACCACCGGGCCTACCAGGAGATCGCCCACCTGCCGCTGGCGGAACGGGTGGCCCGCCTGCGCACGCCCGAGGTGCGCGCCGCCATCCTGGCCGAAGAGCCCGATCCGGGCGGGTTCGTCGCAGCTGCTGCGGGGCAACCTGCACAAGCTGTTCCCGCTGGGCGACCCGCCCGACTACGAGCCGCCGCCCGAACGCAGCGTGACCGCCCTGGCCGCCGCGCAAGGGCAGGACGACCGACGAGGTCCTCTACGACCTGATGCTCCAGCGCGACGGCAAGGAGCTCCTCTACCTGCCACTGCTGGACTACTCCGCGTGCAACCTCGACGCCGTGCGCGAGATGCTGGTCCACCCGGCCACGGTCCTCGGCCTCGGTGACGGCGGCGCCCACTGCGGCGTGCTGTGCGACGCCAGCCTGCCCACGTTCATGCTCGCCCACTGGGCCCGCGACCGCAGCCGGGGCGACGAGCTGCCGGTCGAGACGGTCGTGCACCTGCAGACCCGCCGCACGGCCGAGCTCTACGGCTTCCGCGACCGCGGCCTGCTCGCGCCCGGTTACCTGGCCGACGTCAACGTGATCGATCACGAACGCCTCGCCCTCGAGCCTCCGGAGATGGTCTATGACCTCCCGGCCTCCGGCAAGCGGCTCATCCAGCGGGCCCGGGGCTACGTGGCCACGATCAAGTCGGGCGTCGGTCGTGCGCAGCGACGACGAGGCGACGGGGGAGCGGCCCGGCCGGCTCCTGCGGGGCCCGCAGCCCCAACCGGCCCGACCGGCCTGACCCGCCCGACCGGCCTGACCGATCGGTTCAGCCAGCGCCTTCTCAGAGGGGCCAGTCGGCCACGCTGACCGATGCGTCCTCGACATCCAAGCTCAGCGAGGCGGCCCGCCCAGGCTCGCCACCGCACAGGCGGAACTCGTAGCGTCCGGGTGCCAGCGCGCCAAAGACGGCGGCGAACTGGGGTGCGCCGGCGCCGTCGCGCCGGCGCACGGCCATGTGCCGGCCGTCCCAGTCCGTTCCGGCCCGCCGGAACTCGATCTCGAGCCCGCACAGGGCACTCGTGGTCCGCACCACGACGGCCGCGGCGCCTGCGCCGATGTCGAGCACGACGCCGCCGGCGTCACTTGGTCCCGGTGCCGCCTCGGGACCCGAGTGACGGTGGGGATGATGATGATCGTGGAGCCCCGTTGGGCTCGTCGTCGCAACCACCCGTCGCCCCGCTCAGGCGACGGCGCTGTAGCCCGAGTAGGGCAGGCCGAGATAGGGGAACGCCGGGAGATAGTTCTCGGTGCCCTTGGCGGTCAGGTCGTTCGGGCCCGACGTCAGGCCCATGCTGATTCCCACGTCGGGGTTGCTGAGCGACCCGGCCGCGCCGTCGGGCGTATACGAGCCGTCGACCAGCGGGATGGTCATGCCGGCGATCGCCCGCAGCTCAATGGTGACGACGTCGTCGAAGACGCGGCGCCCGTTCGGATAGCCGGCGATGTCGCCCCCGACCAGGCCCAGGTTGCTGGCCGAGGCGCTTGGCGTCGGCGCGATCGTCATGTTGAGGCGCAGCATGTCCGCCTGGACACTGCCGGTGTAGTTCCCGGCGAACCCGGGCACGATGCCGCCCGGGATGCCGGTCAACAGAATGGCCTCCAGGTCCGCCCGCGGGGTGTTCGTGGCGTTGAAGGCCGCCAGGTTGGGAAAGACGCTCTTGGTCGTGCCGGGCACTGTGCCGGGCACTGTGAACAGGCCGGGCAACAGTTGCGCCAGCTGCGGCGTGGCGACGTACTGGGCGAACTGGGAGTCCTGGGCGGGGGACTGGGCGTTCCAGTAGTCCTTGGTCGACAGCGGGATGAGCACCTCGTTGAACAGGGGATTGCCCAGGCGGGACACCTGGACGAATGGCCCCAGGTTCGAGACCATGCCGTCCGGCCGGCCGAAGGCACCGCCCTCGAGGATCCGGATCTGCTGGCGTGCCGCCGTGGTCCACACCCCGATGGTGCCGGTGCTCGTCGTGGGCGGGTTGCCGTCCCGGGTCAGGAGGTTCATCGGGACCTGCACGGCCAGGCTGTGCACGTTGACGCCCGCCGTTGAGTTGATGCCGGCGGCCATGGCGGGCAGGCCGGTGCTCGCCCATCCGGTGTGGTCGCCCTGGAAGGGCCGTAGGTTGCCCAGGTCGAAGACGACGCCCAGGTCGACGTAGAAGCCCTCGGCCCGCTGGCCGGCGAAGGACTTGATGCCGTTGCCGAACGTGCTGATGGCGTCGGCCGCCAAGGTCGGGTAGTTGGGTGTCGAGAGCGGGCCGACATTGCAGGGCGGGCACGGGAGCCCGGTACCGAGGTCGGTCACCCGGCCGTGGTGCCAGTCGATCATCTGCAGGCTGTAGGTCTGTACCCGGTTCCAGTTCGAGCTGGACAGGGACGTGATGGGCCCGACGTTGTAGAGGAAGAAGCTGGGGTCGCGCAGCGTCGTGGTGAACCGGAACAGAAAGGCGATGTCCGCCACGCCGTCACCGTTGTTGTCGACGTTGATCGCATACAGCACGGTGTCGTCGAACTCGTAGAAGTTGGGACCCGAGTCGGGTGGTTCCAACGGGATGTAGTTGGCGATCAGCGTGACGGTCGAGGGATCGTCGGGGCTGACGAACGCGTACAGGTCCGTGCTGTCAGCCACGGGGTCCTTGGAGATTTCGGGTGCTTCACGATGCGACGACATGGGTCACCTCATTTGGTTGTTGGTTGGATTGATTGGGATGTGCGGGGAGCGAGGGCAGAGACGAGAGCCAGGGGGCTCAGAGAGGGAGAGCGAACGTACGGAACCGCTACTGGGCGGCTCGAAGCAGGCGGGCGGCGAGCTCGGGGTCCCGGACGATGCTCGAGTTCGTCCCGAAGAACATCTGGACTTCGCCGCTCGAGATGTCGGTGACCCGGGCCATCACCGGGTCGCTCATGGTCGGCACCGCGCTGTCCACGGCCGCCGGTGCCTCGGGCGCCACCGCGGGGGCCTCGTCGTCGAGGAGGGCACCGATGCCCGGGAGCGCGGTGGCGACCCCGGCCGCCGCCACGGCCAGCGAGCCCTTCTGTAGGAACTGCCGGCGATTGAGTGGTCCCATCAGATCTCCTCCTCCGTGTCGAGAGTCGATGCGACTGGTCTGTGCGGCCGCCTCAGGGGCCGGCCT
The DNA here is from genome assembly GCA_963807775.1 of uncultured Acidimicrobiaceae bacterium. Lineage (GTDB taxonomy): Bacteria > Actinomycetota > Acidimicrobiia > Acidimicrobiales > RAAP-2 > Bog-473. Next base: position 586,659 of record CAWECY010000005.1, read on the forward strand.
GCAGAGGATTCGGAGTGACGGCGTGGCCGGATGTCAGAAAAGTCGGAGATCTGTCCGATGTCGGGTGGGGACGCCGGCCCCCGGAATCGGACCCGGCGCCGGGCGGGACGGGGTCAGGCCGGCCGAGGCGCCGACGCGCCCTGCAGCGCGTCGGCGAACCCGCGCACGCGCAGGGAGGTGATCCGCGTCCCGTCGGTCTCGAAGACGTCGCGCACCGTGCTGTCGGAGCCGCCCAGGTGCACGTCGATGTCGACCGTCACCGTGGTGCCGTCCACCTGCAGCGGACCGGGGGCCGGTCGAAAGTCGTCGAAGGTGAACGTGCGCCCGGTGTAGTAGGCCAGGATGTCGTCGTGCCCGTGGCGCACGTCGCCGTCGACGTCGAACACCGCCTCGGGCGCGAACAGCGAGCGCAACAGGTCGGTGTCATGGGCCGTGACGGCGGCGAAGTAGTCGTCCATCAGCCCGGCCAGGCCCTCGTGGCGGCGGGGCAAGCCGTAGATGCGCCGCGCGTTCAGGCCGAGCACCCGGGCCTGGGTCGCCGTCGGGCACGGTGCGACGGTGGAGCGGATGGCGTCGACCGCGCCGGGGAACGTCGCGTCGTGGTGCGGGTAGTCGCTGCCCCACACGATGCGCTCGGTACCGACGGCCGGCGCCAGCGCCGGCAAGGTGCGCTCGTCGACCTCGAAGCTGATGGCGCACTGCCGGGCGAAGTACTCCGAGGGCCGCCGCGCCATGCCGGGGCAGAAGCCCCCGAAGGACTCCGCCTGCTCGTCCAGTCGCTCGAGCCAGAAGGGGGCCCAGCCGCCGGAGGACTCGAGGAAGATGCAGCGCAGGCCCGGGTGACGCTCGAACACCCCGAACGCGGCGAGCTGGGCGAAGGCCAGCATCTCCTCGAAGGAGTGCGACACCGCGTGGAGGATGAGCGGGTTGAAGGGCCGGTCCGATCCCAGCGTGGGCACGATGACCGAGCTGCCCTCGTGGATGCCGATGGGCACGTCGAGCTCCTCGGCCACGTCCCACACCGGGTCGTAGGCGCGGTCGCACAGCGAGCGACCGCGGCAGGGGTTGGGGCGGACGAAACCGGCCACGAACCCGAGCTCGCCCACGGCTCGGCGCAGCTCGCCCGCAGCGGCGACCGGGTCCTGCAGCGGCAGCATGGCCGCCCCGAACAGCCGCCGACCGTCGGCGGCGCAGTAGCCGGCCAGCCAGTCGTTGTAGGCCCGGGCCAGGGCGGTGGCACAGGCCGGGTCGTCGACGGCGGAGACGTACAGCCCGATGGAGGGGTAGAGGACGGCCTGGTCGATGCCCTCGGTGTCCATGTCGGCCAGGCGGGCGACGGCGTCCCAACCGCCGGGCTGGGCCTCGGCCAGCGGGCGGAAGGCGGAGGGGTCGTGGAAGGTCGAGCCGGGCCGGGCCAGGTTGCCCAGGGGGACGGCCAGGATCTCGGTGTCGTCCACGACGACGTGCTCGTAACCGTGGGCGTCCCTGGTGATGCGCGGGCGGTAGGCGTCGGGCAGGGCCGCCCAGGCCGACTCGGGCTCCACGACGTGTCCGTCGGCGTCCACGATCGGGCCGGCGCGGGGCGCCAGCGGTGCCGCGTCGGCGGCGGGAGGGCTCACGCCGGTGTGCGCCAGTCGTCCACCGACGGCAGGGCGTGGCGGAACAGCGCGGCGGCGTTGCCCCCGGCCACGGCCCGTAGCTCGTCGTCGGGCAGCGAGCCCCAGGTGTCGGCCAGCACGCGCTGGGTGTCGGGCCATGACGAGTCGGCGTGCGGGTAGTCGCTCTCCACCATGATGTGGTCGATGCCGATCACGTGGCGCAGCGCCACGATGGACGGGTCGTCGATGGAACAGAACCAGAAGTTGCGCCGCAGCACCTCGCTCGGCAACAGGTCCGAGGGCCAGGCGTGGCTCTCGTTGCCCGACGCCGAGTGCCGCAGCACGTAGTCACAGCGGTCCATGAGCATCGGCACCCAGCCGATGCCACCTTCGGAGAGTGCCACCTTCAGTTGGGGGAAGCGCAGTGCCACCCCCGACCACAGCCACTCGCCCGCGGCCAGCAGTGCGTTGACGGGGAAGAAGGTGGGCAGGATCTCGAAGGGCGGGTCGGGCGAGGGGAGCGGCGCCCAGGCCGATGACCCGGTGTGCAGGCAGACGACGGTGTCGGTTTCCTGGCAGGCGGCCAAGAAGGGGTCCCACTGGCCGCTGAAGATGGAAGGCAGCTTCAGCTGGGCCGGGAACTCGGGGAAGCTCACCGCCTTGAAGCCCCGGGCCGCGTTCGCCCGTACCTCGGCCGCCGCGATCGCCACGTCGGCCAGCCAGGGCAGCTGTAGCGGAATGATGCGCTCGGGGTGGCGGCCCGCCCACACCTCGGCGTGCCAGTCGTTGAAGGCGCGCAGGCAGGCCAACCCGAGCTCGGGGTCCTGGGCCCGGGAGTAGACCGCACCGCAAAACCCCGAAACCAGCGACGGGAAGCACAGGGCGGCCCAGATGCCCGCGCGGTCCATGTCCTCGATGCGGGCCTCGATGTCGAAGCAGCCCCGGCGCATCTCGTCGAAGCGCGCGGGCTCCATGCTCCACTCGTCGCGCGGCCGCCCCACCACGGCGTTCAGCCCGACGTTGGGGTAGCGGTTGCCCTCGAAGAGCCAGCACTGCGTGCCGTCGTCTTGCTCGACCACATGGGGCGCCGCGTCCTGCAGCGCGGCCGGCAGCCGCCCTTCGAACAGGTCGGGCGGCTCGATCAGATGGTCGTCCACCGAGATCACCGGCACCAGGATGGCGCTCGGCTCGGGGTCGGGCAGGAGCGTGGCCCCAACCGCTCCGGTGCCCTCCGTGTCGACCGTTCTCATGCGAAGGTGACACTATCGTCAGCAAAGTTGTTCGGCCCGGGGGGTGCGCAGTGACCACACAAGTCGAGGACGTCAAGACCGGCGTCGGCCTGCTCATCGGCGGCGTCGTCGAGGCGGGCGGGAACGGCACCTACCCGGTGACCAACCCGGCCCGGCCGTCCGAGGTCGTGCTTTTGGCTCCGTCCACCTCGCCGGCCCAGCTCGACCGGGCGGTGGAGGCCGCCCGTCGGTCCCAACCGGCCTGGGCCGCTCTCCCCGCTGACGAGCGGGCGGCGCTGGTCATCGCCGCCGCCGAGGCCGGGGTGGCCGCCGTCGAGGCGGGCGACCTGTCCCGGCTGCTCACCCGGGAGCACGGCAAGACCCAGCTCGAGGCCATCTTCGACACGGCGACCATGGGCGGCATGGCCGCCGCCTTCGCGCCGCTGGTGGCCGAGGCGCTCGGCCCCCGCCACGTGAGCGGCGGTGCCACGAGGATCGAATGGGTGCCCCACGGCGTGGTGGCCGCCATCCTGCCCTTCAACTGGCCGGTCTCGGTCATGGCCAACAAGGCGGTGCCGGCGCTGCTCGCCGGGAACAGCGTGGTGGTCAAAGCACCGCCGACCTGTCCGGGCACCGTGCTGCTGGTGGCCGCCGCCATGGCGGAGGTCCTGCCGCCGGGCGTGCTCAACGTCGTCAACGGCCCGACCGCGGCGCTCGGCGCTGCGCTGGCGGCCCACCCGGACGTCGACATGGTGTCGTTTACCGGTGGCGTGGGGACGGGGCAGGCCGTCATGGCCGCCGCCTCGGCGACCACCCGGCCGGTCGTGCTCGAGCTGGGCGGCAACGACGCTGCCGTCGTGGCCCCCGATGTCACCGTCGACGCCGCCTTGGCCAACCAGCTGGCCGACGCCGCGTTCGTGACCAGCGGCCAGGTCTGCATGGCGGTCAAGCGTCTCTACGTGCACCGGGACCGGCTGGAGGAGATGGTGGACGCGCTGTCGGCCCGCCTCTCGAGCGAGGTGGTGGGCGACGGCCTGGCCGATGGGGTGACCATGGGACCCGTGCACACGGCGTCGGCGCGCCACCGGGTGGAGACGATGCTCACCGAGGCCGAGCGAGAAGGCGCCGCCGTCCTGCGCCCGGGACGGATCCGGGCCGAGGACGCCGACAGCGGCGGGTACTTCGTCTCGCCGGCGCTCGTGGTGGCACCCGGTCCCGAGGCCGGGATCGTGCGCGAGGAGCAGTTCGCGCCGGCGCTTCCCATCATCCCCTACGACGACATCGGCGACGCGGTGGATGCGGCCAACGACACCTCGTTCGGGCTGTGCGCGTCGGTGTGGAGCAATGACGAGGCGCTGGCGGCCGATGTGGCATCACGTCTGGTGGCCGGTACCGTGTTCGTCAACGCTCACGGCATCTCGGCCATCGACATGTACGCGCCCATGGGTGGCTGGCGACAGTCCGGCTTCGGTGTCGAGCTCGGGACCGAGGGCATGCAGGCCTTTGCCCGCCAGCGGGTGCAGGTGCGCCGCCCGGGGCCGGCCGAGCAAGGGTCGTCGTCGTGACGGTGGCCCTGCGTAGCGGGACCGTGGTCGACGGTACCGGGTCGGCGCCCGTCCGCGCCGACGTGCTCATCGACGGCGACCGCGTGCGGGCCATCGGGCCCGACGCCGGCCAGGGGGCCGACACCACCATCGACGTCGGCGGGCTGCTGGTGGCGCCGGGCTTCGTGGACCTGCACACCCACTACGACGCCCAACTCTTCTGGGACCCCAACGCCAGCCCCTCGCCACTGCACGGCGTCACCACCGTGCTGGGCGGCAATTGCGGCTTCTCGCTGGCGCCCCTGGCGCCCGAGCACGCGGACTACATCTCCCGGATGATGGCCCGAGTCGAAGGCATGCCCCTGGCGGCCCTGCAGGCCGGGCTCCCCTGGGACTGGAGGTCGTTCGGTGAGTGGCTCTCCCACTTCGACGGTCGCATCGCCGTCAACGCCGGATTCCTGGTGGGCCACTCCACGCTGCGCCGGCTCGTCATGGGCGAGCGGGCCGTGGGTGGACAGGCGACGGCGCCCGACGTCGACGCCATGGTGGCCGCGCTGCACGCGGCATTGGGTGAGGGAGCGCTCGGATTCTCGACCTCCCAGGTGCACACGCACAACGACGGCGACGGCCTACCGGTGCCGTCGCGTGCCGCGGACCGCAACGAAATGGAGCGGCTGGCTGCGGCCGTACGCGAGCACGAGGGGACCACGGTGGAACTGATCGTGCCGGGTTGCCTCAACGGGTTTACCGCGGAGGAGATCGACTTCCTGGCATGCATGTCCCTCCTGGCCGACCGACCGGTGAACTGGAACGTCCTCGGTGTGTCTGCCATGAACCCCGGCGGCGTCTGGAGCCAACTCGAAGCCGGGACGGCCGCCGCCTCTCGCGGCGCCACCGTGGTGGCGCTCACGCTGCCCCACACCATGCAACTGCGTCTCAGCTTCGAGCACGGCGCCATCCTCGACGGCCTGCCGGGCTGGCGTGAGGTGTTCGCGCTCCCGGTCGATGAGCGCCTGGCCGCCCTGTCCGACCCCGAGACGCGGCGCCGCCTCGACGCCGGCGCGCAGTCGGACGAGGCGGGCATCCTGCGCCACCTGGCCGTGTGGGAGCGTCTCATCTTCGAGGAGACGTTCGCCCCTGAGAACGCAGGCCTCGAGGGTCGCTCGGTCGGCCAGCTGGCCGCCGAGCGCGGCCTGACGCCGTTCGACGCGTTGCTCGACGTGGTGGTGGCCGACCGACTGCGCACCGGGCTGCGTCCGCCCATCGGCGAGTCCGAGGAGGACTGGGTGCTGCGGGCCCAGACCTGGCAGGACCCCCGGGCGATCGTCGGTGGCTCCGACGCCGGGGCCCACCTCGACACCATGTGCGGGGCTGTCTACTCGACCTCCATGCTGGGTGACGGCGTGCGCAAGCGGGGGCTGCTCAGCTGGGAGCAGGCCGTGCGCCAGCTGACGGATATCCCCGCTCGGCTCTACGGCCTGCGCGACCGGGGCCGGCTGGTGCCGGGCGCCTTCGCCGACCTGGTGGCCTTCGACCCCACCACCATCGGCCACGGTGCCGTGCGCACCCGCGACGACCTGCCGGGCGGGGCGAGTCGGCTTTATGCCGAAGCTGAGGGTGTCGCCCACGTGCTGGTGAACGGGACCGAGATCGTCCGGGCGGGCGAGTTCACCAATGCCGCCCCCGGGAAGGTCTTGCGCTCCGGCGCCGACACCGACACGGTGCACGCGGGATCGGACTGGGCCGGAGCCGTGGTCTGACCGCTACAGCAATCGGGTGTCGAGCGCGACCTCACGGGTCGTGTCGCCGTCACGGGTGAGCGAGTACGCCACCTTGCCCTCCACCTCGGTGAAGGCGTCTTGCAGTTCAGCCCCGAAGAACACCAACCCGGTGCCGTTCTCGGTGGCATAGCCGTCGGGCAGCGCTCCGTCGGCGATCAGCTGGTGGATGAGGGGTCGACGCTGCTCCTCGACATCGTGATGCGGACTGTTGGAGTAGGGCAGGAAGGCCAGCCCGTTGGTCACCAGCTGCAGTGTCGGTCCGAAGGAGTCGGTCGTTCCGCCGACGTGCCAGCAGAGCGACCCGGCCGAGACGCCCTGCAACACGACGCCGGCCTCCCAGCACTCCCGCAGGATCGCGTCGAGCCCGTGCAGGCGCCAGAGTGCCAGCAGGTTGGCCGTACTGCCTCCACCGACGAAGATGACGTCCTGGGCCAGCAGATGGGCGCGGACGTCCGCCACGTTGGGCATCGGGAACAGCGCGAGATGAGAGGTTACGAAGCCCAGCTTGGCCAGAGCGTTGTGCGTCATAGCCAGCCGGGGCGCATCGTCACCGGTCGCCGTGGCGAGCATGCACAGGCGCGGATGTTCGCCCGCGCCCGCCAGATCGGCGGCCAGTCGATAGGACGGCCCGGGGCGAACGTTCATGGGGTTGGGCCCGTCGGGCTGGAACCCGATCGAGGTGGCGACGATTGTCGGTTGGCGCGCCGGCACGTCAGCTGCTGAGGACCTCGGAGTTGACGATGTGCAACGGCCGCGCCCCGGCCATGAGGCGACACAGATCCTCGGCGATGGTGCGTGTGTGGTTGGTCTCGGTGTCGTAGGTGGCACCGCCGATGTGTGGAGTCAGCACTACCTGGGGGAATGTGGTGAGTGGGTGGTCGGTGGCCAGGAACTCACCCTCGAAATGGTCAAGCCCGGCTGCGCCCACCTTGCCTGACGCCAGCGCGGCCACGAGCGCGTCGGTGTCGTGGATCTTGGCCCGGGCCGTGTTCAGGTAGACGACGCCGTCGCGCATCTTGGCGAACGCGTCGGCGTCGATCATGCCGGTCGTCTCCTCGGTTACCGGGGCGTGGATGGAGATCACGTCGGAGCGGGCCAGGAGCTCGTCGAAGGAACTGGTGGCGTCGGTGGCGTAGGGGTCGTAGGACAGGACTTCCATGCCCAGCCCGCGCAGGCGCCAGCGCAGGGCCCGCCCGACGGCGCCCAGGCCGACCAGGCCGACGGTCCTGCCAGCTAGCTCCCAGGCCCGGTAACGCTGGTAGGGGATCTTCCCGTCGCGGTAGATCTCGCCCTCGCGCACGTCCTTGTCGGCCGGCACCACACCGCGGGTGGCGGCGAACAGCAAGGCCACAGCCAGCTCGGCCACGGCGTCCGCATTCCGGCCCGGTGCCCGCAACACGGGCACACCGGCGGCCGTTGCCGCGGGCACGTCCACGTTGGTCGGGTCGCCGCGGCAGCTGCAGACCGCGATGATCGGCTGCTCGTACAGCTCGGCGCCGCAGACGTCACCCTCCACGATCACGATGGAGGCCTGCTCGGCCGCCACGCGGTCGGCCAGCTGCTGGGCGTTGTAGATGCGCAGCGTGGGCTGGTCCAGCCACGAGTCGAGCACGAGATCCGCCAGTTGGTGCAGGAGATCGAGGCCGGGGCCATTGACGGCGGCGGTCACGAGGGCCTTCGGGCGGGGGGGCGTCATGGGCGTGGAGTTCTCCTCTTGGGGCGGGCGTCGTCCATAATGACGGAATCATGACACCCGTGTCAGATTCATGAGTGCCTCCGCGCGCGCCGTCACCGTCGGCGTTGATGTAGGCACCACGTCGGTCAAGGCCGTGGCCGTCGACGAGGAAGGGTCCGTCGTCGCCCGTAGCCGGGTACCCCACCAAGTGCTGGCGCCCGAGGCCGACATCCTGCGCCACGACGCCAGGCGAGCTTGGCGCGTTGGCCCGAAAAAGGCCTTCGAGCAGGTGACCGCCGAGCTCGACGCCTACGGCCACCGGTTGGCGGGCGTGACAGTCTCGTCCATGGTGCCCTCAATGACCGCAGTCGGGCGTCAGGGCGTCCCGCTGCTGCCCGGCCTGCTCTACGGCGACAAGGAGGGGCGGGGCGAGCAGGTCGATGCCGTGGGTGCGGCGGGTGAGGGGCTTCTACCCGGCGTCCTGGCCGACGGCGAGGGATTCATGCGCTGGGCGTCCGCCGCGGCGCCAGAGGCCAAAGGGTATTGGCCCTGCCAGGGCGTGGCGTCCTACGTGTTGGCCGGCATCCCGGCCATCGACACCGCGGTCACGGCCTCGCTCGGCGCGTTGCACACGCACGGGAAATGGAACACTGAGCTCCTGACGCAGATCGGCGTCGCCGAGTCACAGCTGCCGGTTGTCGTGCCCATGTGCGCCCCTGCCGGCACCCTCCCCGACAGCGACACCGTCATCACGGGCGGCACGATCGACGCCATGTGCGACCAGATCGTCGCCGGCGCGTCCGAGCCGGGCGATGTGCTCGTGATCTTCGGGGCCACGCTCATCACGTGGGCCGTGACCGATGAGTGGCTGACCGTGCCCGGCCTGGTCAGCTTCCCGCACACGACACCCAACCGATTCCTCATGGGGGGCCCGAGCAACGCGGGGGCGCTTTTCGTCGACTGGGCCCGCAACCTATTGCGCGGCGTGCCCAAGCCGGGCCCCGACCGTGAGCGGCTGGAGCCGCGACTGGGCAGTCCCGACCGGGTGCCCGTCTGGCTCCCGTACGTGCGCGGCGAGCGCGCGCCCTTCGAGGACCACACCTTGCGCTCGAGTCTCTATGGGCTCGACATCGGGACGGGGACCGAGGCCCTCGAGCGCGCCGCGTTCGAGGCGAGCGGTTTCGTCATCCGACGGTTGCTCGATCTCGCCGGGGTGCCCTGCACACGGATCATCGCCAGTGGCGGCGGATCGCGCGTAACCGCCTGGATGGCCGCCGTCGCCGACGCCACCAACCTGCCCGTCGACACGGTGGCCGTACCCGAGGGCGCGGCCCGGGGCGCGGCCTACATCGCCCGTATGGCCGCCGGTCTTGAGACCACGCTCGACGACTCCGGACGTTGGGCTGCGCTGAGCCGCCGGATCGAGCCCGACCCGACCTGGGTGCGAGCCGCCGCGGCGCGCTACGAACGGTTCAGGGAGCTCGGGGCCGGGATCTAGCGTTCAGCCGTTGGGGGTGAACGCGACCTTCAACGCACCACTGCGGTCCTGGCGCGCCAGTGCCTTGAGAGCGGGCCACCACTCCTCGAGGGTGAATCGATGCGTCAGCATCGGCGTGATGTCGAGCCGGCCGTCGGCCACCAACTCGAGGTAATGCGCGATGGCGTGTTGGCGCTTGCCGTCCAACTCCTCCACGCCGAACGCATTCGAGCCGGCGATCGTGAGCTCCTTGAAGTAGATGGGCGTCGACTCCCACCGCTCGGGCGTGGCGACGCCGGTGTAGACGAGGCGGCCGCGTTCGGCCAAGACCCGGACGCCGACCTCGAGCGTCTCCGCCTTGGCGATGGAGTCGTAGACGACGTCGATGTGGCCGGGGTGAGTCACCGGCAACCCATCGAGTGGCATGTGCAGCACGGCGCCCGACCAGGCGGCCAGTTCCTCGACCAGCGCCAGGCGCGGCTCGTGAGCGAAGACTGCGGAGGCACCGAAGCTCAGGGCCATGTCGCGCTGCGCCTCGAAGCGGGCCACCACGCCGATCTCCACCTCGGAGTAGAGGGTGCGCAGGATGGCGACGCTGGTCAACCCGAGCGCACCGGCGCCGTAGACGAGCACCCGACCGCCGGGCGGCGGGGGGTGACGGACGATGGCGTGGAACGACACCGAGAACGGGTCGGCTAGGACGGCGGCCTCATCGGAAACGCCGTCGGGGACGGGGATGAGCATGGAGTCGTGCGCTGCGAGAAGCTCGGCCCAGGCGCCGGGAGCGTTGGTGATCACGCCGACATGCACCCCAGGACCCAGGTCGCCCTTGGTGAAGCTCCAGCAGAGGCTGAGGTCGCCGGCGTGGCAGGCCGGACACGGTGGATCGATGCCGCGGGGCCCGCAGGTCAGCCACGGGTTCAGCACAACCCGTTGTCCTATGTCGAGCCCGCGCCGCCGGGCCCAGCGCCACCACCTCGGCCACCACCTCGTGTCCCGGCACGTGGGGGAGCGAGGAGAACGCAGCCATGGGGTTGTCGATGTCACCTGTGTTGAAGTCGCCCAGCACCAGCTTGGCGTCGGATCCGCAGATGCCCGACAGGATCGGTTTGGTCACCACCCAATCGGCTCGGATCGCCCGGGCGTTGTCGATTACGTGGAGGCCGAAGGGGCTACCGACGAGCGCGGCTTCCAGGTCGTCCTCGGGAGTGGGCCGTACCTCGTCCTCTGCCGGCGGCGCACCGAATAGCAGTGCCTTCATGATGCCTCCTCTTCGCCGGCACCCTGCTCCCGAAAGGCCCGCATACCGGTGATGAACGTGTCGATGTCCGTCGTCTTCATCTCAATGACCGCCTTCATGTCGGGCAGGTAGTGCTCGAAGTGCTCGCTGTCAATGGCGTCGACAATGGCACCGGCGATCGACTCCGGCGCCTCCTTGGGTCCGTCGTAGATCGGCGCGTCGTTGTCCGGCTGGTCCCAGATCTCGGTGTCGATGGCCCCGGGGAGGATGAGTCTCACGGTCACCCCCGAACCGTCGAGGTCGATGGCTGCCGACTCGCTCCACCCGGCGAGCGCGAACTTCGACCCCGAGTAGGCCGCCTCGGTCGTGATGCCCAGCCGCCCGCCGAGGCTGGACACGTTGACGATCGTGCCAGACGACCGCTCCAGCATCCGTGGCAGGACGGCCAAGGCGATAGCGACCGGCGACAGGTAGTTGATACGCATGGTCCGCTCGACCTCGGCCATGGTCAGGCGGGTCAGGTGGCGGCGCATGGGGACGGCCGCATTGTTGATGACGACGTCGAGCCCGCCGAAATGGTCCCAGATGTCGAGAGCCAGATTGGCAGCGTCGGCCGGGTCGGAGAGGTCGGCCGCCCAGCGGGCCGAGCGGGGCGAAAGGGCGCGGCAGTCGACCAAGACCTGGTCGAGCCGATCGGCGCGCCGGGCCACCAGCGCCACGGTGTCTCCGCGCCGGGCCAGCTCGCGGGCCACCGCCGCGCCGATGCCCGAGGAGGCACCCGTCACCATGACCGTTCGACCGTCAGCCGAAGGACTCACTGCAGGACCTCCCGAGCCGCGTCACGTCACCAGCGCTTGTGTGCTCACGGCCGAAGCACACCACGCGTTTCGGGGTGAGCGAGGGGTCTCGAACCCCCGACCTCCAGGACCACAACCTGGCGCTCTAACCAACTGAGCTACGCCCACCGAGGGCCACAAGTGTGGCACACGGTTCCAGGGGTGCCGGCACGCCCGCGGGTCGTCCTTGCGCCAGCTACAGCCTGTGTACCAGGTTGCCGAAGGACCTATGTCAGGCTGTGGAGTGCTGGCGCGTCGCCGGCAAGCCCCGGTGGCCGAGCGGACTTAGGCAACGGACTTCTAATCCGTTTCACGCAGGTTCGAATCCTGCCCGGGGCGCTTTTTGACCTGTCTCAAAGACATCGGAGACCGACGTCTCAGGACACCGTAGACCTGCTGTATCCCGCTCAGGGGAGGCCGTCGTCAATAGCAGACCCTTTCCACTCGGCGGTCTCCTATGTCCAGACACATCCCTTGACGCGGACGGTCCCGGGGCGCTCTATGGCCGCCGGCATGGGATCGCCGAACTGCACCGTGCCGACAGCAAAGTCGGGCAGTTCCTCTGGCCGACATTCACGACAAAGATCGTCCCATGAGAACGGCATCCCAGATCTCCACTTCGCCGCCGGTAGTGCCGTTGCTTACGACCTTCCTCGACGAACCCGGCTTTGCGGTAGAGCTCGATCGCAGAGACGTTATGAGGCCAGACCTCCAGGGCCATCTTGTGAGCACCTGCTGCGGAAGCCCATTCGACAGCAGCGTCGAGCATCAGTGACCCGAGGCCCAGACCGCGCCATCCGACAATGATGAGCATTCCGATGTCAGCGACCCCGTAAGGGGCAATTTCAATCGAAATATGTCCGACCATCCCAGGACCCGCTGCAGTAGGGGTATCGACGACCAATACGGTGGACGACTTTCCCGATGAGAGAGCTTCGAGCCTGGCACGACGGGCGTCCCGATCGAACGGAACCTCAACTCCGATCCAGCGACCTTCTGCTGCTACGGCCCAGGTGTGCTCGACCAGCTCATCGAGATCCTCGTTCCTTGCCGGCCGGACAACCGAAGCGTCCGCGATGGTCCTCTTTTCGGATCCCATCAACTCAGTTTGCTCGCTTGGATCGCCACGAACCACATGCACGCTGGGCCTAGAAGCCCCGGCGTCCACCAGACGTCGCCGGGTATACCCTCGTAGTCGCTCATTGAGAGCACCAGCGTCCCCGCTTACGGTGACAAGATCGAGAGTCCCCGATGGGTCCCAAACGTCAAGTGGTCGGCTTACCCTCCTCGCCATCGCAAACGGTTGGGGTCTGAATGATGGCTGGTGCATACGACACGGGTATGGATCTTCTCATCGAGTCTGCCGAAACGCTCGAGATGACAGCTGGTGCCTGCGAGAGTTCGGAGGACGCGGAGCGCCTCTATGAATTGGCGGACCGGATCCGTAGCTACCTATCTATGAGCCGTCCGACCACGACTCTTGGGATGCCCCGGATTGTCTCGGACGACACCCGGCTCACGGATGAGAACGTGATTCATCGAACGGGAGAGTTCAACAAGTCACACATTCGCATCCTGTCGGAATAAATCCCGTCTGGCATTTGTGTTGAACGTGCGACCAGTCCGCCGCTGAGTCAGTGCTAACTGCCTCTGACCCGGCGAACCTACTGTGGGAGGGTCCGGCGGTCATCGCCTGACGTTCACACCAACCTCATTGCTTTGGACCGAATAGCCGACGCGCACTGACCGATCCGCCAAGAACCAGGGAAGCCGTGATCGCGGGTACCGTGGCCTGACCATGGAGGACCAGGACGACGGCTGGCGGCGGACGGTGAAGGACACGCTTAGACCCCTACGCGATCGGATCGTGCGCGGTCTCGGCGGCACCATCCCCGAGCGTGGACTCACCTATGAGCAGCTGGTGCACCTTCTCTACCCGACGTTGCCCGCCGAGTTCCGTGCCGAGGTGGACCAGGCCGCGACCGGTGACCTGAGCCAGCCGTCGACCATCCGCAGGATGCTCGGCATAGTCGAGCATCAGGTCGCGCCGACCGCGTTCTCGGTGCAGCTCACCGAAGGCGACGCCCTGCGCTGCACGGTCGGCGGTATCGAGCTCCTCTGCGATGTCGCCGACGCGGCGGTGACGCCCGGTTTGCGCTCGGGCGACTACGAGCCCCATCTCACCGCGGTGTTTGAGCGCTACTGCACGCCCGGCATGACGCTGGTCGACGTCGGAGCCAACCTCGGTTACTACGCGTTGCTGGCCTCCAAACTCGTCGGCTCCTCGGGACGGGTGATCGCCCTCGAGCCCAATTCGGAAAGCTGCCGGCTTCTGCTGTCCTCCTTGCGGTTGGGGAAGATCACCAACGTGGAGCTCTTCCCGGTGGCGGCCGACCTGGCGCAGGGCTGGGCTTACTACTCGACCCACGTCGGCTCCAACGGGGGCCTGATCGACGACGAGGACCTGTTGTCGCGCCCCGGTGTGGTCGTACCCACGTTCCGCCTCGACGACATCATCGAAGGCCCGGTCGGGTTCTTGAAGATGGACGTGGAAGGCGCCGAGGGCCGTGTCGTCAAAGGAGCGACGAACCTCATTGAGCGCGACCGGCCCATCATCACGACGGAACTGAAGGAGGAGATGCTGACGCGGGTATCGGGGGTGTCCCTGGCCGAATACCTGGGGTACTTCGAGGACCTGGGCTATCGGCCGTCCCTCCTGGGCCAGGAGAGCGGTACGGAGAAGCCGTACCCGTCAATGTCGGCGATGCTGGACGATATGGCGGAGCGCGACGAGCTGCGGGACGTCCTCCTCCTTCCGCCGGGGGTGACTTGAGAGTCCGCGTCGACGGACACGGTCTAGCGGTCTTTCGTGTGGGTCGGGTCCTGACTACCCCCGAAGGGCCACAACGTCCACGTGGCCGTCGGCGGAGTGCAGATGGCCGGACGTTCTCAGCCCGCCGTCACCCGATCGCGGGCCGATCCGACGATGGCGTCGAGTAGGCGGTCGACGTCGTCGCAGACAGTGAGGGCGTCGACCCGGTCCCGGCGGATGAAGCCCGAGTCGACGGCATGGTCGAGAAAGGCGAGTAACCCGTCGTAGAACCCCTCCACGTTGAGGATGCCGCACTGCTTGTCGTGGATGCCGAGCTGCACCCATGTCACCGACTCCATGAATTCCTCGTAGGTGCCGAACCCACCCGGCAGCATGACGAACGCCTCGGAGAGCTCGGACATGAGCGCCTTGCGCTCGTGCATGGTCCGTACGATGTGCAGTTGGCTCAGTTGGAGGTGGGCGATCTCGTGTCCCGCCAGCGCTTCGGTGATGACACCGGTCGCCTGGCCGCCGGCTTCGATCACGGCGTCGGCCAGGATGCCCATGAGGCCGACCGAGCCACCCCCGTAGACCAGTCCGACGCCACGGGCCGCCAATCCGGCACCGAGGCGCTGGGCCGCCGACGCGAAAGCCGGGCCTTCCCCGGGACTCGACCCGCAGAAGACGCAGATGTTGGTCACGTCGCGTGCTCGGGCTGGAGGGCTAGTCGCGATGTCGCCGCCTTGGTGGTGCGCTGGCGGCGCACGATGGTCTCGGCCGCGTCGCTGTCGTGGATGGTCAGGGAGAACGCCGCACCAGCCAGCGCGAAGAGTCCAGCGGTGAGGAAGGCCAGATGGTATGCGCCCAGGTCCGGCGCGGCATGCGTCCCCCCGGAGGCGTCCGCCGAGCCGACTCCGATCAGCACGGTGGAGAGGACGGCCACGCCCACGGCGCTGCCGACCTGGCGCATGGTGTTGAAGAACGTGGATGCCCGCCCCATGGACTCGGGGGTGATCATGGCGAAGGAGGCGGCCTGGTTGGGCACCATCACCTGCGCCATCATCAGGCCTAGCAGGAACATGAGCCCTCGGATGATCCAAAGGTTGGTCGTAAGGCTCACCTGAGTCAGGGCAAGCATGCACACGGTCAGGCCGAGCAAACCGGCGGTGATGTGGCGGCGCGGACCGACACGCGGGTAGATGAGGCGGCTGGCGAGCTGGGCACCGAACATGACGCCGAACGCCTCCGGGAACGTGGACAAACCCGACTGCAGGGCGGACAGGCCTCGCGGATCTTGGAAGTAGAGCGGGATGAGGTAGAGCATCCCGAGAAACGCCGCAGCCGCCAGGAACATGACGATGCTTGTCGATCTGAAGAGGCGCCCCGCCAGCAACCGCAGGTCGACCATCGGCCTGGGTGTGCGTAGCTCCACGAACACGAGAGCGGCCAGGAGTACGGACCCAACAACGCAGCTGATGACGACATCTGGTGACGACCACGATTTGAGCGGGCCTTCTGACACGCCGTACATGAGCAAGCCCAGGCCCAGACCGCCCAGAAGGAATCCAGGTAGATCGAAGCGCCCAGCATCAGCCGCCCCGATCCGCTCCAGGAAGAGCGCACCGAAGGCCACCGCCATGATCCCCAGCGGGAGGTTGACGAAGAACACCCAGCGCCACGAGATCTCGGTCACCAGGAACCCGCCGATGACGGGGCCGAGGGCCGGCGCCAGGGTGGTGGGCACGGTCAGGATGCTGGCTGCCCGGATCCGCTCGGACGGGGGGAAGACCCGGTAGAGCATGGCCATGCCGACCGGCGCCATCATCCCGCCACCCGATCCCTGAATCACCCTGAAGAGCACGAGTTCCGTCATGTTCTGGGCCAGGCCACAGAGGACGGAGCCGATCGTGAAGACGGTGATGGCTACCAGCAGCACCCGCTTGCCGCCGAACCGGTCGCCCAACCAGCCCGACGCCGGGATGAACACAGCCAGGCTCACCAGATATGCGATGACCACGCCGTCCACCGCGGTCGGCGGGATGCCGAAATCCCGGCCGATGGTGGGAAGGGCCACGTTGACGATCGTGATGTCCATGATGTTCATGAACATGGCGGAGACGAACACCGCTCCAACCACGATCTTCTGGTTCATGCGAAACGCGGGCACCTAGTTCTTCCTGACGACGACTTGCGGCGGAGCAGTTGGTACGGTTCCGCCTACCGTCGCCTTCCACCGCTCCGACGCCCGACCCTATTCGCTCCACGGGGCGGCTTCGTCACGCCGCTATTTCAAGCCCCGCCCGCGCATGCCGGTGGCCGGGCGGTATCCGGGCTTATGACGACACCCCGGCGGCTCCGACGCCTACCCTGGCGCGCCTTGGGGGTGAATCGCCCGGCACGAACCAGGGGGAAGGACGGTCTCGATGTTCTCGGGCACGGGCAGGGGTACGACGCGGAGCGGTCGCGGTTGGTCTTGTGGTCTGTCGGTCCTGGTGGCGGCGGTCGTCCTGGTGGCGGCACCGGCCCTGGCGCCGACGCCGGCCGCTGGGGCGGCCGCACGGGCAGTCCGAACGACATCGGGCACCGTCTGGCTCTGCCGGCCCGGCCTGGCGAATGACCCGTGCGCGTTCAGCACGGCGACGACGAGCGTGAGCGCGAGTGGCGGCACGAGCGCCACGACCCCTGTGCCGTCGCAGACGGCACGCGAGTTCGACTGCTTCTATGTGTACCCCACTGCCTCGACCGAGCCGGGGAACAACGCCAACCTCGTCGTCCAGCCCGCCGAGGTAGACGCCGCGGTGGTCCAGGCATCGCAGTTCTCACAGGTGTGCAACGTGTGGGCACCCATGTACCGCCAGGCGACGGAAGGGGCGCTCAAGAGTGGCGCAGCCTTCCGTCCCAGCGTGATCAACACGGCCTACGACAGCCTGCTCTCGGCGTGGAAGGACTACCTCGCCCATGACAACGCCGGTAGGCCCATCGTCTTCATCGGACATTCGCAGGGTGCGGCCATGCTGATCAAGCTGCTGCGGGCGCAGGTCGACCCTTCGTCGGCGTTGCGCAAGCGGATGGTGTCCGCCATCATTCTGGGGGGCAACGTGCAGGTGCCCATCGGCGGCGACATCGGCGGGAGCTTCAGGAACATCCCCACCTGCAGTTCCGCCCCGCAGACCGGGTGTGTGATCGCCTATTCGACCTTCGGCTCGCCGCCGCCGGCCAACGCGATGTTCGGCCGTCCCGGTCAGGGCGTCAGCCTGCAGTCTGGGCAGACCACGAAACGGGGCCAGCAAGTGGCCTGCGTCAACCCCGCGACGTTCTCCACCCGGGCCGGCGACCTGCAGCCGTACTTCATCAAGCAGACGGCACGGGTGCCGCACGTCCGCGTGACCACCCCTTGGGTGACGTTCCCAGGGCACTACACGGCGCAGTGCGAGCAGGCTGGCGGCGCATCCTGGTTGCAGGTCACTGCCATCACGGTGCCCGGCGACCCGCGTCCCACCGTCAGCAACTCGCCCGTACTCGGCCCCAGCTGGGGCTACCACCTGGACGACGTGAACCTGGCGCTCGGCAACCTCGTCTCCGATGTGGGGACGGAGGAGGCGGCCTACGGTTGAGAACGGAGGTCCTGCGTGGCGCCACCCCATTGGAGGTCGGGTGCCCCGGTCCTATGCTCTGGCGATGGTCAAAGTCATTGCCGTCGCCAATCAGAAAGGCGGCGTGGCCAAGACGACCACCGTGCAGTCGATCGGTGTCGCCTTGGCGCAACAAGGACGGCGGGTCCTGGTGATTGACCTCGATCCTCAAGCCTGCCTGACGTACTCGCTCGGTTTCGATCCCGACGAGCTCGACGTGTCTCTGCACGACGTGCTCGTCCGCCGCTCTCGCCTGAGCGAGGTTGTCCGCACGGTCCCGAACGTGGACGGCCTTTCTCTCGTACCGGCGACGATCGATCTTGCCGGGGCGGAGGTGCACCTGCTGAGCAGGACCGGGCGCGAGCACGTGCTGGCGAAGTCGCTTCTCCCGGTGCTCTGCGACTACGACGCGGTGTTCATCGACTGTCCCCCTTCCCTCGGCGTCCTCACGATCAACGGGCTCACGGCGGCCGAGGCGGTCATCGTGCCGCTGCAATGCGAGGACCTCAGCCACCGGGGCGTCGGCCAGTTGCTCGAGACGATCGAGGATGTGCGCCAGTTCGCCAACGAGAAGCTCCGCGTCCTCGGCGTCATCCCGACCATGTACGACGGTCGCACGACACACGCCCGCAAGGTGCTGGCCGAGGTCGAGGAGAAGTACGGGCTCCCACTCTTTGATCCGCCGGTACCCAAGTCGGTGCGCTTCGCCGAGGCACCTGGGCTCGGCCGGTCCGTGCTGCAGCATGCGCCGACGTCACCGGGTGCGCTGGCCTACCGGTCGATCTCGACGTCGGTGTACGACGCGATGCAGATCTTCTGACGTGGCCGGATCGCGTAGCGAGCGGCCACCTGACCCGCTCGGCAAGCGTGCCCTGTTCTGGGTGCCGTCGGGAGCCGAGCAGGACGATCAGCCGGCGACACGCCACACCGCCAAGACGGTGGCCCTTCCCGTCGGTAAGCGCGCCCTCTACTCGGGGGCCCGCCCGGAACCCGACAGCCTGGTTACCAGCTCGGGCAACCCGCTGGACGAGCGAGGGTCGTTCATCGTCGAGTGTCAGCGCTGCCAACAGACCTCGTACGTTGGCATCCTTGACCTGTTGATCTTCCAACTGCCACTCGGTGTCTGGCTGCCCCGGGGTCGCTTTGATCGACGTATGACCTGCCCCTCGTGCCGCAAGCGCGCCTGGTGCAGCGTCAGCCTTCGGCGCTTTTAGGGGACCGGTCCGGGACGGCCGCGTCGCCTCCCTCGTCGTCCTCGTCAGCACCTCTGTCGCCCGCGGCCACCGCCTCGGTGTCCCCCGGCTGGACCGTAGGCAGACGACGCGTAAGTGCGAGGGCCACCAGTGCGAGGAGCGCGAGTACCGCCAGCGCGGCACGGAGCCCGTTGATGCGACTTGAGGCGTTGTCGTCCACGATCGCCTGGGCGGTGGCGGGTGGGACATCCGCCTTCTCCAGGGCCGAGTTCAAGTCGGCGTCGCTCACGAACGGGATGCCGGCGGACAGCTCCACCTGGGCGCGGGAGGACAGCTCGGCGGGGATCGCCGGATTGGCGGCGAGTGACCCGAGGAACGTCGTCGTGAGCACGGCCATGAGGATCGTCCCCGCCAGTGCAGTGCCGATCGACGCACCGAGGTTGGTCACGGTGTTCTGGATCCCGCCCACCTCGCCGGTGTGGGAGTCGGGCACGGCCGAGACGGTCACGCTGCCCAGCTGTGACGCCAGGGTGCCGATGCCGAGCCCCGCCAGAAGTAGCGGGCCGGTGACGATCTCGGGGCCGGCACCCTGATCCAGCGCGAGGAGCAGTGCGACGATGCCGAGGAGCAACAGGATGAACCCGACCCGGACGATCCGCCGGGGGGAGGTCCGTGGGAAGAGCCGTGGGACGCCGACGGCCGAGGCCAACAGCGTGACCGACAGCGGCAGGAGGCGGACGCCGGTCGCCACCGCGGAGAGGCCAAGGGCCACGGAGAGGAAGAGGGGTATCACGAAGAAGAGTCCAGCCTGGAGCAGGAATTGAAAGAAGAACGATGTCAATCCGGCCTGCAACTTCGGGATGCGCAACATGGCGGGATCGATCAGGGCTGGCGCACCCCGCCGGAGCTGGCGGCTCTCCCAGAGCACGAAGAGCGCGATGACGCCCGCACCGCCGAGGATCAACCAGACAACCGGGGACATGCCGAGCCACACCGGGGCGTCGGGCTTCGGTTGTACGAAGCCCCACGTGCCGGATCGGATAACGCCATAGACGACCATGGCAAGCCCTGCCGCGGACAGCAACGTGCCCATCGGATCGAGGCGGACGCCCGGCACCGGCGGCGAGTCGGCCATCCGGCGCGACAGGACGAGGATGCCGAGCACGATGACGACCTCGCCCACGAACACCCAGCGCCAGCTCGCGTAGGTGGTGAACAGGCCCCCGATGAGGGGGCCCGCGGCGACCGCGATGGCGCCCGCCGAGGCCACGAGACCGTAGGCCCGGGGGCGCTCGGAGCGCCCGAAATTCGTCGCCACCAGGGCCACGACCGCCGGCATGATCAGCGCGGCGCCCAGCCCCTCGAGAAGCGACCAGCCGACAATGAGGACGGGGAGGGATTTCGCCAGCGCCGTCGTGAACGACCCGCACCCATAGACCACGCAGCCGATCATGAAGGCGCGCTTGCGCCCGAAGATCTGACCGAGCTTGCCGCCGGTGATCATGAAGGCGGCCATCACGAGGGTGTAGAGCGTGATCGCAAGCTGGATCCCGGTGACCGTGGTGCCGACGTCCTTGGCCACCGTGGCAATGGAGACGTTCATGACAGAGCTGTCCAGGGTCATGAGGAACTGCGCGGCGGCCAGGGTCAGGAGGACGACCTGCCCGCCGCGGGAGCGGGGTCCGGCCGCGGTGTTGGTCATGGGCGCATTGTTGCCGAACCGCCCCTGCCGGTCGGTGGAGGCCGTGATCCATCCTGAGATTGGCCTGGGCGGTCGACCGGGTGTGCACGGTCGCCGTCACCTTTGGAAAGGTGGGGGACCATGAGCGACACCGAGGCGCCCGAAACCGCCCCGATGTTCAGCGATCCGTATGTGGACGTCGACGAATGGCCAGACGCGCCGGTCCGCCATCGCTACCTCCACGGAGGATTCCGCCACACCAACACCCGGTTCTCCATCTCCTTGCCTCCCGAATCGTCCTACGAGGGACGCTTCTTCCAGCAGGTCACCCCGGTGCCTGACAGCGAGCACCTGGCCCAGGACCAGGCTCCGGGCGAGCAGGACAAGATCGGCTTCGCTCTCGAAAGTGGGGGCTACGTCCTCGAGACCAACGGAGGCGGGGTCTTCGGCGGGTACGGCTCGGACGACCCGACCGTGGCCGCCAACCGGGCCAACGTGGCCAGTGCTCGGATCTCCCGTGTCGTGGCGGCCCAGATGTACGGGGACCATCGGCCCTACGGCTATGCCTACGGCAGAAGCGGGGGTGGGTTCCGGACCATCGGCGGCATCGAGAACACGGTGGTCGTGCTCATGGCGACAAGAGGAGCGCGGCGTTTGCAATCGTGACCGGCGCCTGTGGGTTCATCGGCAGCCACCTGTCGGAACGGCTGGTCCGAGAGGGACACAGAGTGTTGGGCGTCGACTGCTTCACCGAGTACTACGACCCCGCCATCAAGAAGGAGAACGTGGCGGGAGCGATGGCTCACCCGCTCTTCGAGCTCTCGACGGCCGACCTCCGCACCGATGACCTGGCGGAACTGCTCGGCCGGGCCGACGTTGTGTTTCACCTGGCCGGGCAGCCGGGAATCCGTCTCTCATGGTCAGATGGGTTCGGGGAGTACGTGTCGTGCAACATCGTGGCGACACAGCGCCTCCTGGAGGCGGCCAAGGAGAGCGGGCTCCGGCGCCTCGTATTCTCCTCCAGCTCGTCTGTGTACGGCGAGGTGGATTCCTATCCGACGTCGGAAGACGTGTCGCCGCGTCCCTTCAGCCCCTACGGCGTCACCAAGCTGGCGGCCGAGGGCCTCTGCGCGGCCTATGCAGCCAACTACGACCTCTCGGTCGTTTCCCTTCGCTACTTCTCGGTGTACGGGCCGCGGCAGCGCCCTGACATGGCGACCCAGCGCATCATCGCGGCTGCTCGAGCCGGCCGGACGTTCCCTGTCTACGGGTCCGGGGATCAGCTTCGGGATTTCACCTATGTCGATGATGTTGTGGCCGCCAACCTCGCTGCCGCCGCGGTCGACGTGGCACCGAAAGGCCCGCTCAACATCTGCGGCGGTTCGCAGGCCAGCCTCAATGACGTGATCCGCACGGTGGCGGAGCAAATGGGTCGTCCCCTCGATGTCGAGTTCCACGACGTGCAGCGTGGAGACGTGCAGCGGACCCATGGCACCCACGCGAGAGCCACCGCCCTAATCGGGTGGGAGCCGGTGACGTCGTTGAGCGACGGCATCGCCGCTCAGATCAGCTGGAACCGCAGATCTGTCGTGGGCTGAATCTGTGGGAGGCACGCCCCGCTGGCACGGGGCTGCGCGGTCCCCGACCTTGTCGAGGCTGGCGTTCAGACCGGGCGGCGTCCGCCCGTATCTCCAACCCGTCGAACGGGAGGTCACCAGGCGGCCTGCTGATGTGGTCGTTGATGATCCCTAAGGGCACGCGGCGTGGAGATGAGCGAGAGGTCCCCCTTGGCTGATGAGGTGGCACGCTGCATGTAGGTGTGGAGTCAGGTGCCAGCGCGTGGCTCGTGGTCGGGATGCGGGGATTTGAACCCCGGACCTCCTGCTCCCAAAGCAGGCGCGCTGCCAAGCTGCGCTACATCCCGAGTCGTGAAGACCCAGCCAGAGTACCCCGGCGGTCAGCTCTTTCTGGACCTCACTCGGTGGACCCCGTAGACCTGACGCAGGGAAACCGCCTGGTGCACCCTCGTTGCGCTTTCTGACACCGCCCACGCACGCGATGACGCCTTCGCCCAAAAGGGTGACGCGAAAAGGCGGCCCGGCCGGCGTGGCACAATTCATGTCGTCAGCGGCCGTCCCGGCGGGAGGCGTGGTTGACGAGGGGATGGTCGATTGCGCCGAGGGGGGTCGGCATGATCAACGCAGCGATAGGGCTTGACGCGCCACACAACACCTCAGCGCCGGCGCGCGCCCCAGAGATGCCCCGGCCGAACGGCGCCGCGCCACCGCCTACAACCCCGCGAGCCGAGCTGCGCCGCCGGCACGTCCGTTCCCGAACCAGCCTGGCCGCGCTGGTCGCGCTCACCGCCTTTGGCGCCCTCGTGCGCGCCCACGGCTTCAGCGGCCTCGGGCTGTTCCGCGACGACGCCTGGGTGGCGCTGTCGGGACGGGTGGGCATCGGCACGGCCTGGCACATGTGGCAGACCGCGCCCGGCTGGTACTTCGTCGAGCGGGCGTTCACCGGTCTCACCCCCGGCACCACGGCGTGGCAGCAGCTCCCGGCCTTCGTGGCCGGCGTCGCCTGCATCCCGGCCATGTACGCGCTGTCCCGCTGGTTCCGCCTCAACCGCCTGGCCGCGCTGGCCACGGCCGCCGCCATCAGCTTCAGCCCGATGGGTGTCATCTACTCGACGCGGGTCAAGGAATATGAGACCGACATCTTGCTGGCCTGCGTGATCCTGGCGCTGGGCGAGACCGCCCGGCGCCATCCCGGGCGCCGGCAACTGACGCTGCTCGCTGTGGCCTCCGCGGTGGCGTTCCTCTTGTCGGCTTCGGTGGCGCCGGTCATCGTCGGGGCATGGCTTGCCGTGGGCACCTTCTCTTTGCGTGGCGCCCCAAGCACCTGGCCGCGCCACGTCCTGGTGGCCGGCGCCGCCACGGCCGCCGGCTGCGGTCTGGTCGCACTGGCCTTCTACGCCCAGCCGTCCCCGGCGATCGTGCGCTTCTGGGGCAACGCCTTCTTGAGCCGAAGCTCGGCGGGCGCCTTCTTCTCCACCTTGGGCTCGTCGACCTGGCACCTCTTCTCCTACCTGGCCGGGCTGGGCTCCCTTTCACCGTGGGCACGCGCCGTGCTGCTGGCTGCCTGGTTCGCGCTCATGGTGGTCGGCCTGTACCGCAACGCCGCCATGGTCTCGCCGGCCGTGGCCGTCGGCGTCGCCTACGTGGCCACCGCAGCCCACGTCGAGCCGCTCGGCACCGGGCGAACCGACGAGTACCTCTACCCGGCCCTGCTGCTGCTGACGGTGGCCGGCGCCACCCGGGTCGTGTCCGCCTTGGCCGTCAGCCTGCGCGAACTGCCGCGGCCCCGGGCCGTCGCCGTCGCTGCGACCGCCGGCACCCTGGCCGTGCTCGTGGCTGGTCTCTTCGCCGTGCATGCGTACACGACCCGGCCGGTCTACCCCGGCGTCGCCGTGCGCGCCCTGGCCACCGCTATCGAGCAGCACGAGCAGCCCGGCGACCACATCTTCGTCAGCGAGCTCATGCGCTACCCGTGGGCGCTCTACGAGACCGACCCGCCGCACGTCGTCCTGGGTGAGGACTGGTCCGCCGGGTTCACGGTCGAGAGCACCGACCCCACCGTCTTCATCGCGCCGTCTGAGTACTACGAGGGCGGGTCGGATCCCCGGGCCTGGGCCGCCCGCGTGGACGCCGAACACCTGCACCGCCTCTGGTACGTGTGGTCGCCACCCCTGGCCGGCTTCAACCCGAGCTACGCCGCGCTGGTGGCCGACGGCTGGCGCCCGGTGACCACGCTGCATGCCACGGGCTGCGCCGCCACGCTGCTGGTGCACGCCGGCTGAGGACGACCGACCGACCGGGCACCCGGGCACCGGACCGGCTTCCCTCAGACCCGAGTGGGAAGCTGGAGGGGACCCCAAGACCCCCTGATGGGTACGTGACGCCCAAGGCCCGCCGTGCCATCATCTTTTTGAGGGCTCCCGCCGAGGCATGCGGGTCGCCGGGGACCACGAAGGAGGGGACGTGCTGCTCATCTTCGGCTTACGCCGCCGCGGCTACCGCATGGCGAATGTGTTCGCCATGTGCGGAATCTGTCACACCCCGGCGGCGCAGGCCGTCGTCCGGATCAAAACCTTCTTCACCTTCTTCTTCATCCCGCTGATACCGGTCGGCACGAAGTACCGCTCGACGTGCACCATGTGCGGCGGCACCATCGAGCTCACCAAGGATCAGGCCGATCACGCCATGGTCACCATGCAACAGCAGCGGGCGCAGGCGCAGCAGCCGCAGGCCCCGCAGCCGTTCGAGCCCGCCGCCGTCTCCACGACCACGCCACCGGCACCGGCACCGGCTCCGCAGGGTCCGGCCATCGAGGCGCCGCCGCCCCCGTCGGGGCAGGTGACCAACGACCCGGCGGACGGAGCACCCCCGCCGCCAGCGCTTCTCTAGACCCGTACTGCCAAGGGGTGGGACGTTGTACATGGGGCTGCGCTGACCGCTTCACACGAATGGGTTCGCGCCTGCGTGCTAATGGGGATCGACCAACTAACCGCTCGGTTAGGTGCGACCCGCCGTATACACCTGAATGAGGCTTGGCCGGGTTTGGTTCCAGCCCTCCGATCACGGCCCGGGCCTATCTCGCCAAACTAGAAGGCCCGTTCGACCGCCAGCACCTGCCATTCGTCCGGCACGCCCTTGAGGTTGTGCCGGCCCCGGTCGTCGAAGACGATGCCCGAGCCCACCACCAGGTCGCGCACGGTGCCGGTCACCAGCACCTCGCCCGGACCGGCCATGGCGCTGACCCGTGATGCGATGTGCACGGCCAGGCCGCCGATGTCGTCACCCCGCAACTCGACCTCGCCCGCGTGCAGGCCGGCCCGCAGCTCCAGCCCGGAGCCACCGGCCGCCGCCACCATGGCCACCGCGCAGCGCACCGCCTGAGTCGGCGCGGCGAAGCGGGCCAGGATGCCGTCGCCCGTCGTCTTGACCAGCACCCCGTCGTGGCGGGCCAGCAGGCGCGCCACGTTCAGGTCGGACTCGTCGAGCGTGGCCCGCCACTGGCGGTCGCCCGCCGCCGCGGCGCGCCCGGTCGAGTCCACGATGTCGGTGAAGAGCACGGTGGCCAGGAGGCGCTGTGCCGCCTGCGCACCGCGCTCGCCCGTGACGAACTCCTCCATCTCGTCGACGATGGAGTCGAACTCGCCCGCCCAGGCCAGCAGGTCCGGCCCCGGGAACGTGACGAAGCGCGCCCCGGCGATGTGCTCGGCCAGGTAGCGGCCGTGCTCCACCAGGTCGATGAAGCCCTCGGTGCGCGACATGACCAGCGTCGGGCACCGAACCTGTGGCAGCAGGTCGCGCACGTCCGAGGTGAAGGTCACCAGGTTGAACGCCACGGCGGTGGAGGGGCTGGCGCCGCGCCGGGCCGCTCGGCCCCACCACTCGCCGAAGCCCACCCGGTGGGCCAGGCTGGGGGCGAAGATGGCGATGTCGAGGGGCACGGCGTCGTCGGTGAGCGGCGTCTCGATGTTCAGGACCGCGTCGGCGGTGAGCTCGTCTGGCACGCCGAACCCGTAGTCCTCGGCCTCGCCCACCCGGGCCGTGCCGTTGACCACGATCAACCCGGCCACCCGTTCTGGGTGGTGGGCGGCCAGCCACAGAGCCGCCATCGACCCGCCCGTGTTGCACAGCACCACCGCCCGGTCGGACCCGGCGGCGTCGAGCACGGCCAGCGCGTCGTCCGCCCACAGCTCGAGGGAGGGCGCCGTGCCGGCCGGCAGGGGATCGGAGAGCCCGAGGCCGCCGGCGTCGAAGCGGATCAACCGCGAGAATCCGGCCACGCGCTCGGTGTAGCTGAGCCAGTTGGGCTCGTCGACCGTCTCGTCAATGGAGATCATCAGCCCGTGGTTGAACTCGAGGACGTCGACCGGGCCGTCGCCCCACACCTGGTAGCCGATGTGCACACCCTGGCGCACCGCGTACCGGGTCTGCGGCGGCGCGTCCATACCGCTGCGGTCTACCGGGGCGAAGGGAAAGTCAGCGCGCCCCGCGCAGCAGCCGGCCCGGCTGCTCGCCGGTCGGCTCCCCGCCCTCGAAGGTGACCGTCCCCTTCTTAATGGTGCACACGTACCCCTCGGCCCGCTGGAGCAGGCGGCGGCCCCCGGCCGGCAGGTCGTTGCGCACGAAGGGCGTCCCGAGCGCCAGGGCGTCGTAGTCGATCACGTTGAAGTCCGCCAGGGCGCCCGTCTCCACCGTGCCCCGGTCGGACATCCCGTACAAACGCGCCGTGTCGTGCGTCTGCTTCTTCACCACGTACTCGAGCGGCAAGGTGGCCCCCCGGGTCCGGTCGCGCGTCCAGTGCGTCAGCATGAACGTCGGCATCGATGCGTCACAGATGGTCCCGGTGTGGGCGCCGCCGTCGGACAGACCGAGCAGTCCACGCGGGTGCTGCAGCATGTCGTAGACGTGGTCGAGGTCGCCCGTGGCGTAGTTCAGGATCGGCAGGTAGAGCAGTCCGGTCCCGCCCTCGACCGCCATCTCGTCGTAGGCCACCTCCAGCGGGGTGAGACCCCGGGCGGCGGCCAGGCCGGCCAGCGAGCGCTCCGGTCCGGGCTCGTAGTCGGGCGGATCGCCCAGGACGAAGGTGCGGTGGTACGCCTTCTCCATCGCCTCGGCTACGGCGGGCGTCTCGGGCGTCCACGACGTGATGGCCCGGCGCACGTCGGGGTCGGCCAGCGCGGCGGCGAACTCGGCCGGCGCCAGATGCCGGTGCCGCAGCTCGTGGTAGGCCGGGATCTCGGAGAACAGGCAGTAGGTGGCGAAGTGACCGGTCAGCAGCCCGGTCGGCCGCCCGGCGATCTGCGGGTAGAGCTGCGCGCCCTCGGCGCAGGCCTCGAGCGAGGCGGCCAGCTGCTTGCGCCACAGCTCGGGGTCGTCGTCCTGCTGCAGCAACACGTAGGACACCGGCCGCTCGATCGCCGCCGACAGGCGACGCATCCAGTCGACCTCCAGCCAGGCGTCGCCCAGCATCTCGCCGGCCGAGCCGAGGGGAGCGAGCTCGAACACCCCGGTGCCCGCGTCGGCCAGCGCGGCCCCGACGCCGAAGAGCTCGTCCTCGGCGGCGAAGGTGCCCGGGCACCGGCTCGCCGTCGACGGCCCGGTGCCCAAGCGTCCGCGAGGTGGAGAAGCCCAGAGCGCCGGCGCGCAGCGCCTCGAGCACGATGGCCCGCATGGCGGCAATGTCCTCGGCGTTCGCCTGCTCGTTCTTGGCCCCGCGGTCGCCCATGACGTAGGCCCGCACGGCCCCGTGGGGGATCTGGGTGCCCGACGTCGACCGTCCAGCGCCGCCGCTCCAGGGCGTCGAGATATTCGGGGAACGTCTCCCACTCCCACTCGATCCCCTCGGCCAACGCCGTCCCGGGGATGTCCTCCACGCCCTCCATGAGGCCGATGAGCCAGTCATGGCGCTCGGGCGCCGCCGGCGCGAACCCCACGCCGCAGTTGCCCATGACGAGCGTGGTCACGCCGTGCCACGACGAGGGCGCCAGCTCGGGGTCCCACGTGGCCTGCCCGTCGTAGTGCGTGTGGATGTCGACCCAACCGGGCGTGACCAGCAGGCCCTCGGCGTCGATCGTCCGGGTGGCGCCGCCTTGCACCTGCCCCACGTCGGTGATGCGGCCGGCATCCACCGCCACATCCGCCTGCCTGGCCTCCGCGCCCGTCCCGTCGACGAGCGTCCCACCCTTGATGATCAGGTCGTGCATGCAAAACATCGTCTCACGCCGACCGGCCCCACGCCCGCCGGCCCGGCGCGGCCGGGCTCAGGTGCCCGGCAGGGCCGGGGTCACCGGCCCGACGAGATCGTGCTCAGGTGGCGGCCTTGGCCTTGCCCAGAATGCGGTTCATCTTGGTGCCGCACTCCGGGCAGGTGCCCTGCGCCGCCCGGCGCCCGTTGGCCAGCTCGACTTCGTGCCCGTCGAACGTGCGCTTCTCGCGGCACTTGACGCAGTACCCCTCGTAATCAGCCATGGCTGCTCCCTCTGTTCGGTGATGGCCCTGGACGGGGGTCGAACGTAGCGGGAGGGTTACCGAAATTGGGGGATGGTCACACAACCGTCGGCCTCGGGCGGCGGTAGGGTCGGCTCCATGACGGACAACAGTGCAGGTCAGGGCGTAGAGGACGGTGGCGGATGGCGAGAGAGGGGCCTGGGTGCCCGGGCGGCGCTCGAGGAGACTTGGGGCGGCCTGGCCGAGGTCAGCTACGAGCTCTCCGAGACCGAGTGGGCCCTGCCGACGGAATGCCCGGGCTGGGACGTCAAGGACCAGCTCTCGCACCTGATCGCCATCGAACGCACCCTCATGGGCGAGGCTGCTCCTGAGTGGGACGGGCCGGTGGGCGACCACGTCAAGAACGACTTCGCCCGCACCAACGAGGCCTGGATCGCCGTGCGCCGCGCCCGCCCCGGCCCCGCGGTGCGGGCCGAGCTGGTCGAGGTGACCGGGCAGCGCCTGGACCAGCTGGCCGGCCTGAGCGAGGAGGAGTGGGCCGCCGTCGGCTGGAGCCCGGTGGGGCAGCGGCCGCAGGCCGAATTCATGGAGGTGCGCGTGTTCGACTCCTGGGTGCACGAGCAGGACGTGCGCCGGGCCTTGGACCGCCCTGGCGGGAGTGGCAACCGTGCCTCGGCCCTGTCGCTCGACCGGGTGGAGGGCGCCATGGGCTTCGTGGTGGGCAAGCAGGCGGGGTGCCCCGACGGCACGGCGGTGCGCTTCGACGTCGACGGGCCGGGCCACGACGCGCGCGCCTTCACCATCGGCGTCGCCTCGGGCCGGGCCCGAGCGGTCGGTGACGACGTGTCGCCGACGGCGACGCTCTCGATGTCGGGCATCGACTTCATGCGCCTCGGCTGCGGCCGGACCACGGCGGCACAGGTGCAGGCCGCCGGGGGGATCGGCGTCGACGGGGACGCGGCGGTGGGCCAGAGCGTGCTCGATGCGATGAATTTCATGTTCTGAGTCCTCCCGCGGCGCCCGGACGCGCTGCCGGGGCGCAGTGCGCCGGCTCGTGGGGCGACCGGTAGAGTGGTCGGCTCGTGATGCGTGCCACCACCGAGCCACTGGAGGGGAACCTCGTCCGCCTGAGCGTGGAGATCGACGAGCCCGAGTTCGATCGCGCGTTGAGCGACGTCGTGCGCGACGCTGGCCCAGCAGGTGCGTGTGCCCGGCTTCCGGCCCGGCAAAGTCCCGCGCAAGGTGCTCGAGGCGCGCATGGGCGGTTCGGGCGCGCTGCGGGCCGAGGCGCTGCGCGAGTCGCTGCCCGACTTCTACGCCCAGGCCGTCGTCGACACCGAGCTGGACCCGATCGCCCGGCCCGAGATCGACATCACTGCGGGCGAGGACAGCGGTGGCGTGTCCTTCGACGCCGTGGTGCAGGTGCGCCCGCTCGTCGCCATCCCCGGCTACGACGGCCTGCACGTGACGCTGCCGGGTCTCGGCGTGACCGACGACGAGATGCAGCGGCAGATCGACCGCCTGCGCGAGAACGACGCCGAGCTCGAGACGGTGGACCGTCCCGCCATCGACGGGGATCTGGTCACCATCGACTTGCACGGCAACGACGCGTCGGGCGCCGAGGTGGTCGGCGTCGACGACTATCTCTACGAGGTCGGGACGGGAACGATCGTGCCCGAGCTCGACACCGAGCTGCACGGGTCCAAGGCCGGCGTCATCCTCGCCTTCGACGCCGCCAACCCGGGCGACGCCGAGTCAGCGCGTCTCCTTCCGCGTGCTCGTCAAGGAGGTCAAGGTCAAGCGTCTGCCCGAGGTGACCGACGACTGGGCGTCGGAGAGCTCGGAGTTCGACACGGTGGATGAGCTGCGGGCCGACATCGAGAAGCGCATCGGCCAGGTGAAGCTGATCCAGAGTCAGATGGCGCTGCGGCAGAACTCCATTACGGCGCTTTCGGGACTGGTGGCCGACGAGGCCGTGCCCGAGGTCCTGGTCGACGACGAGGTCAACGAACGCCTGCACGACCTGCAGCACCGCCTGGAGGCCCAGAAGATGGGCCTCGCCGAGTACTTCCAGGCCACGGGCACATCGCCCGACGAGCTGTTGGCGGCGGTGCGGGTGGAGGCCCAGGCCGCCGTGAAGGCCGACCTGGCCCTCCGGGCCCTGGTCGAGGCCGAGGAGCTGACCCTCAGTGACGCCGAGCTCGATGCCGAGATAGAGAGGATGGCCGAGCGCATGGGGACCACGCCCGCCGACCTGCGCCGGCAACTCGACACAGCCGGCCGGACCGGCGCGGTACGCTCGGAGCTACGGAAGGGCAAGGCGCTGGAGTGGCTGCTGGACCACGTTGCACTCTTCGACGAGGAGGGCAACCCGATGTCACGGGACGACCTCAGGGCGGACGCCTCGAGGGACGGCGACGACGAGGAGAGCGAGTGAACATGCAGAGCCGGGGGGACGGGTTGAGGGCGTACAACTATCTCGTCCCCACCGTCATCGAGTCGTCGAACCGCGGTGAGCGCGCCTACGACCTCTACTCGCGGCTGTTGCGTGAGCGCATCATCTTCTTGGGCACGCCGGTCGACGACACCGTGGCCAACCTCGTCTGTGCGCAGATGCTCTTCCTGGAGTCCGAGGAGCCCGACAAGGACATCCACCTCTACATCAACTCGCCCGGCGGTGAGATCACGGCGCTCTTCGCCATTTACGACACGAT
Organism: uncultured Acidimicrobiaceae bacterium; assembly: GCA_963807775.1. Classification (GTDB taxonomy): domain Bacteria; phylum Actinomycetota; class Acidimicrobiia; order Acidimicrobiales; family RAAP-2; genus Bog-473. The sequence continues at coordinate 618,092 of CAWECY010000005.1, forward strand.
GAAGTTCATCAAAGCGGACGTCTCCACCTTCTGCTTCGGGCAGGCCGCCTCGGCCGCCGCCGTGCTGCTGGCCGCCGGGGCCAAGGGCAAGCGCTTCGCCCTGCCGCACGCCCGCATCCTCCTGCACCAGCCCTGGGGCGGGGTCGAGGGCCAGGCCAGCGACATCGAGCTGCAAGCCAAGGAGATCCTCCGCATGCGCGACCTGCTCTCGGGCATGCTGGCCGAGGACACCGGCCAGACCCAGGAGAAGGTGGCCCAGGACACCGATCGTGACTTCATCATGACGGCGGAGGAGGCCGTGACCTACGGCATCATCGACGAGGTCATCACGGCCCGCACCGTCGCCCCGCTCGAGGCCATCGGCGCCGCGTAGGACGTTCGGGACGCAACGGGACGGAACGGGACGGGGACGGGGAGCGATCGGTGGCCAAGTTTGGAGAGGGCGGGGATCTCGTCAAGTGCAGCTTCTGCGGCAAGACGCAGAAGCAGGTCAAGAAGCTGATCGCGGGGCCGGGTGTCTACATCTGCGACGAGTGCATCGACCTGTGCAACGACATCATCGCCGAGGAGCGTGACGAGTCCACCGAGCTGAGCTTCGAGGACCTGCCCAAGCCGCGCGAGATCTTCGACTTCCTCAACGACTACGTCGTCGGCCAGGAGTACGCCAAGAAGATCCTCTCGGTGGCCGTCTACAACCACTACAAGCGGGTGCAGGCCGGCCCGCCCGTGGCCGAGGACGGCGTGGAACTGGCCAAGTCCAACATCTTGCTCCTGGGGCCGACGGGCTGTGGCAAGACGCTGCTGGCCCAGACCCTGGCCCGCATGCTCAACGTGCCCTTCGCCATCGCCGACGCCACGGCGCTGACCGAGGCGGGCTACGTGGGCGAGGACGTCGAGAACATCCTCCTCAAGCTGATCCAGGCGGCCGACTACGACGTGAAGCGGGCCGAGACCGGGATCATCTACATCGACGAGATCGACAAGATCGCCCGCAAGAGTGAGAACCCCTCCATCACACGAGACGTCTCGGGTGAGGGCGTGCAGCAGGCACTGCTCAAGATCCTCGAGGGCACGACGGCGTCGGTGCCCCCCCAGGGCGGGCGCAAGCACCCGCACCAGGAATTCATCCAGATCGACACCACCAACATCCTGTTCATCTGCGGCGGGGCCTTCGCCGGGCTGGACAAGCTCATCGAGAGCCGCATCGGCAAGCGGGGGATCGGCTTCCGGGCCGAGGTGCACCGCAAGGACCGCGACGACGGCGAGATCCTGCGCCACGTGCTGCCCGAGGACCTGATCAAGTTCGGCCTCATCCCCGAGTTCATCGGCCGCCTGCCCGTGGTGAGCGCGGTGTCGCCGCTGTTCAAGGACGCGCTGGTGCAGATCCTGGTCGAACCGAAGAACGCGCTGACGCGCCAGTACGAGCGGGTGTTCGCGCTGGACAACGTCGAACTGGAGTTCACGCCTGACGCGTTGGAGGCGGTGGCCGAGCAGGCACTGCTGCGGGGCACCGGTGCCCGCGGCCTGCGCGCCATTCTCGAAGAGGTGCTGCTCGACGTGATGTACGACCTGCCGAGCCGCACCGACGTGGGCCGGTGCGTGGTGGACCGGTCCGTCGTGTTGGACCGGGTGGCGCCGACCCTGGTGCCGCTCGGGGGCGCGCCGGTCAAGTCGACGCGCTCGCGCCGCGCCGCGTCCTGACCCGGCGCGAGCCGGGACCGCAATCTGAGGCGTCTCCGGTGGCCGACTCCACCCCGCCGTCGTTGCCCTTCGACAGCCTGAGCGACGCGCTGGCGTGGCTCGACAGCCACATCGACTTCGAGTCGAACATGCCGCGGCGGCGTGCCGTGCCGACGCTCGAGCGCATGTGCACGCTCACCGCACTCCTGGGCGAGCCGCAGGACTCCATTCCCTCGATACACGTCACCGGCACCAACGGGAAGGGCTCGACCTCGGCCATGCTCACTGCGCTGCTGATGGCCAAGGGACTGAGCGTGGGCACGTACACCAGCCCCAACCTGCACGTGGTGGCCGAGCGCATCGCTCGCGATGCCAAGCCGATCGACGATGCGTCCTTCACCGAGGTGCTGACCGAGCTGGCGCTGCTCGAGTCACTCATGCCGGAACGCCCGGCGCGCTTCGAGCTGCTCACCGGCGCCGCGCTGTCGTGGTTCGCCAGCGAGGCGGTCGACGCCATGGTCGTCGAGGTGGGCCTGGGCGGGACGTGGGACTGCACCAACGTGGTGCACGGCGACGTGGCCGTGCTGACCAACGTCAGCTTCGACCACACCGACGTGCTGGGCCCGACCCTGGAGGGCATCGCGGCGGACAAGGCCGGGATCATGGAGCCGGCCAGCCGGGTCGTGCTGGGCGAATTGGCCCCTGAGCTGCTCGAAATCGTCCTGGCCCGGGCCGACGAGGTGGGTGTGGCCTCGGTCTGGGTGGCCGGGCGCGACTTCGGGGTGGAGGCGAACCGGGTCGCAGTCGGGGGTCGCCTGGTCGACCTGTGGACCCCGGGCGGCCGCTACGAGGACGTGCTGGTGCCGTTGCACGGCGCGCACCAGGGGACGAATGCGGCGGTGGCGCTGGCGGCGGCCGAGGCCTTCTTCGACGAACCGCTGGCGCCCGACGTGGTGGACGAGGCGTTCGCCGCCGTGCGCGTGCCGGGCCGGCTCGAGGTACTCGGGCGTCGCCCGCTGCTCCTCGTCGACGGCGCGGACAACGCGGCCGGCATGGCGACACTCGCCGACGCGCTGCGCGACGAGTTCGCAGTCGACGGCACGACGGTGGCGGTGGTCGGCATGCTGTCGGGCCGCGACCCGTCGGCCATGTTGGCGCCGCTGGCTTCGGTCGGCGTGGCGGCCGTCGTGGTGTGCGCGCCCGACTCGCCCCGCGCCATGCCGGTGGCCGCCGTGGCCGAGGCGGCGCGCGCGCTCGGCCTGACGGTGCACACCGAGCCCGACGTGCGCGACGCGTTGGCGCTGGCGCGCCGCATGGTGGATGCGGACGGGCTCGTGGTCGTGGCCGGCTCGCTCTACGTCGTCGGTGCGGCCCGGGCGGACGCGCTGTCCTCGGCCGTACCGTGGGAGGACGCCGGGCGCTGAGTGGCGTGGCAGCGGGCGTCGCCGTGTAGTGTCCCGTCTCGTGGACCGCACTCTGGTCATCGTGAAGCCCGACGGTGTCGAGCGCGGCCTGGCCGGTGAGATCCTCGCCCGCCTGGAGCGAAAGAAGCTGCGCCTGGTGGCGGCCGAGATGCGGACCATCACCGAAGAGATGGCCGCGACCCACTACGGCGAGCACACCGAGAAGCCGTTCTTCGGCGACCTGGTCACGTTCATCACGCGCTCGCCGTCGCTCCTCATGGTGCTCGAGGGACCGAAGGACACCTACGCCGTGGTGCGGCTCATGATGGGGGCCACCAACCCGGCCGAGGCGGCGCCGGGCACCATCCGCGGCGACCTCGGGATCGAGACGACGGAGAACCTCGTGCACGGGTCCGACTCGCACGAGTCCGCGGCGCGCGAGATCGCGCTGTTCTTCCCCGGCCTGTCGTCGTAGCGGTCGTCTGCCCGCCGCCGTCGGAGCGGTTGTCACACTCTGTTGCGTGGATCGGGCTAACGGCAGGCAAAATCCCTGTTCATACGCGAGCACGGCCCGGTCCGCCTTGTGAAGGGTGCCGTTGTCCCGTAGCCTGTTGGCGCACTCACGGGCTTCGGCATCGCCGGGGCCCACCGCATCCCCACGGTGGAGAATTTGACTTATGGCTGAAAACCGCCTTTCCCTCCTTGGCCGTGACATGGCCGTCGACCTTGGAACCGCCAACACGCTGGTGTACGTGCGCGGCCGCGGCATCGTCCTGAACGAGCCCTCGGTGGTGGCGGTCGACATCAAGGACGGCCGGCCGCTGGCGGTGGGGGCCGAGGCCAAGCGGATGATCGGGCGGACGCCGTCCAACATCCAGGCCATCCGGCCGCTGAAGGACGGGGTCATCGCCGACTTCGAGATCTGCGAGAAGATGCTGCGCTACTTCATCCACCGGGTGCACCAGCGCCGCTTCGCCAAGCCGCGGATGGTGATCTGCGTGCCCTCGGGCATCACGGGGGTGGAGCGACGTGCCGTGATGGAGGCCGCCGAGTACGCCGGCGCGCGCCGGGCCTACATCATTGAGGAGCCCATGGCGGCCGCCATCGGGGCCGGCCTCCCGGTGCACGAGCCCACAGGCAACATGGTCGTCGACATCGGCGGTGGCACCACCGAGGTGGCCGTGATCTCGCTCGGCGGCATCGTCACCAGCCAGTCGGTGCGCATCGGCGGCGACGAGTTGGACGATGCCATCGTGTCGTTCGTCAAGAAGGAGTTCAGCCTGGCGCTCGGTGAGCGCACGGCGGAGGAGATCAAGATCACCCTCGGTTCGGCCTACCCACTGGAGCAGGAGCTGCACGCGGAGATCCGCGGCCGCGACCTCGTGAGCGGCCTGCCCAAGACGATCGTCGTCTCCACCGAGGAGATCCGGCGCTCCATTGAGGAGCCGGTGTCGGCCATCATCGACGCGGTCAAGGTCACGCTGGACCGGACACCGCCTGAACTGGCCGCCGACATCATGGAGCAGGGGATCGTGCTGACCGGGGGCGGGGCGCTGCTGCACGGGCTCGAGTCGCGGCTCCAGCACGAGACGGGCATGCCGATCGTCGTGGCCCGGGACCCGCTGAACTGCGTCGCCGTCGGCAGCGGCCAGTGCCTGGAAGAGTTCGAAGCGCTGAAGCGGGTGTTGATCACCACCTCCACGCGCTGACGGTTTCTCCTGGGTGGCCCGGACCAGGCGTTCGCGCCGTACGCTGACGGTCGTCGTCCTCGTCATCGTCTCGCTGTCGCTCATCTCGCTCGACCTCAACGGGCGTACCCACAGCCTGACGTCGGGCATCAAGTCGGTGGCCAACGACATCTACGCCCCGCTGCGCCAGGGGATCGTGGACGTGATCAGCCCCATCGGGAATTTCTTCGCCGGCGCGTTCGACTACGGGTCGGTGCAGGCACAGAACGAGCAGCTCGAGCGGACCCTCGGGCAGCTGCGGGCCAGCCAGGCCGAACGCGGGTTCGAGCAGACGCAGTTGCGCCAGTTGCTGGCGCTGCAGAACCTGCCCTTCCTGCAGTCGCTGCCCACGGTCACCGCGCAGACGATCGACGAGTACTCGTCCAACTTCACCGCCACCATCACCTTGGACAAGGGGCGGGCCGACGGTGTGGACGTGGGCTACCCGGTCGTCGGCGCCGGCGGGCTGGTGGGTCAGGTGATCCAGTCGTTCCACCACACGTGCGTGGTGCAGCTCATCACCGACGGCCAGTCCAAGGTCGGCGTGACGTTCGGCAGCCAGCGGACCGGGATCGTGGACGGGCAGGGACCGGGCAACGACATGACGCTCGACCTGGTGCCCCCGCACACGCCGGTCCAAAAGGGTGAGTTCGTGTACACGAGCGGCCTGCAGGCGGCCTCGTTCCCGTCCGGCATCCCGGTGGCCACGATCGCGACGCACCACACGGCGGCCGGCGCCAGCCAGGAGTCCATCACCGTCGACTCGGCGGCCAACCTGAGCCAGTTGGCCTACGTGGACGTCGTCCAGTGGGAGCCGCCGACGTGACGGCCCGCTCCATGCTCCGGGTCGCTTTTGTGATCTTCGTCGTGCTGATGGTGCAACAGACGGTCATGGTCGCGCTCCGCATCGGGGGCGCCCATCCCGACCTGCTGTGGCTGATCCCCATCACGGCCGCCCTACTGGACGGGCCCGAGACGGGGGCGATCGTCGGGTTCTGGGCCGGGCTGGCCTTCGACCTGGTGCTGCCGACGCCGTTCGGCCTGTCCGCCCTGGTGGGTTGCCTGCTGGGTTTCTCCGTGGGCTCCCTGACGACGGCGGTCGACCCCCGGGCGGCCTGGCTCAAGCCGGTGGCCGCGCTGACCGGCAGCGTCGCAGCGGACATGCTGTTCGCCGTGCTCGGCGCCATCCTCGGACAGCAGCAGATGGTGCAGGTGGACTTCTTGACCCTGTTCGTGGTGGTCGGCGTCTCGAGCCTGATCTTCGTGCTCCCGGTGAACCGGCTCATGCGGTGGGCCCTGGCCGGGGAGAGCAACCGCCGCTCGCTCGTCCCCGCTCAGGCCGACAGCAGGCTGTGGTGAAGCGGACCCTCCGCCACCCCATCCGCGGCGACCGGCTCCACCCCAAGCCCTCGACCCGCTCGGCCCGGCACGGTTCCTGGCGCGCCGACGCCCGCCAGCCGCGCATGCGGCCTCGCAAGTCGGTCAACGTCGCGTCCATCGTCGGGTCGCCGGAGGAGGAGGAGTCGCGCCCCAACCTGCGGCTGCGCGTGGTCGGAATCGTCGTGCTCGTGCTCTTCGGCGTGCTCGTGCTACGGCTGTGGACGCTGCAGGTGATCGACGGCAAGACCTACGCCGCCGCGGTGACCCGCAATCAGGTCCGCGTGGTGAGCATCGCGGCGCCGCGGGGCGAGATCGTCGACCGCAACGGCACCGTGCTGGTGTCGAACACGTCCCAAGAGGAGATCCTGCTGTCGCGGGAGGAGGCGGCGCAGAACCCGGGCATCGTCGGCATGGTGGCCGCCCTGGTCGGCGAGACGCCCAAGCAGGTGCAGGCGGCCGTGAACAACGTGCAGTACAGCCCGTACGAGCCGGTGCCGGTGGCCACCGGCGTCTCCGTGTCCACGGTGCAGTACCTGCAGACGCACCAGGCGCAGTACCCCGGTGTCAGCGTGCAGACGGTGGCCCAGCGCAGCTACCCGCAGGGCGGGGAGACCGGGACGCACATCTTGGGCTACGTGGGCCAGATCACCTCCACCTTCCTGGCGGCGCACCCGAACCAGGGCTACACGCAGGGCAGCCAGATCGGGCTGAGCGGGATCGAGGAGCAGTACGAGCCCTACCTGCGGGGAGTGGACGGGCGCCAGGCACTTTCGGTGGACGCCAGCGGCAACGTCGTGGGCACCCTCAGCACGACGGCGCCGCAGATCGGCGACACCGTGGTGCTCAACATCGACACCGGTCTGCAGGAGGTCGTGCAGCAGGATCTGCAGAACCAGATCCAGAGCGACCACCACACGCTCGACGCGGTCGACGGGCGCTACCCGCCGGCGCTCAACGGCGCCGTCGTGGTGATGGACCCCCAGAACGGGCAGGTCCTGGCCCTGGCCTCCTTCCCGACCTACGACCTCAACGAATGGGTGGGCGGGATCTCCTCGGCCAACTACGCCGCGCTCTCGGCCAGCGGTGCCGAGAACAACGACGCCATCGAGGGTCTCTACACGCCGGGGTCGACCTTCAAGCTCGTGACGGCCACCGCCGCGCTGCAGTCCGGAATATGGCCGGTCAACCAGTACTACGACGACACGGGGACCTTCAAGATCGAGGGGTGCCCCGCAGCCGGCGTGAACAACGACACCGGATGCATCTTGCACGACGACCCCGGCGACAGTGGGGGGACCTACAACATCACGGGAGCGCTCACGGTTTCGAGCGACTCCTTCTTCTACAACCTCGGTGAGCTCTTCTGGCAGGACCGGGGCCAGTACGGCGACACGCCGATCCAGAACGAGGCGACCGCCTACGGCGAGGGAACGATCAGCGGGATCGATTTGCCGGGCGAAGCCCAGGGGCGGGTCGACAGCTACCTCGTGCGGGCCAAACTGCACGCCGAGGCGCCCAAGGCCTTCCCCTACACGGCGTCGTGGTTCACCGGCGACAACATCGAGATGGCCTTCGGTCAGGGCGAGACCGTGCTCACCCCCATTGAGCAGGCGGTGGCCTACTCGACCTTCGCCAACTACAACGCAGCCACCGGTTCGGGCACCCGCTACGCGCCCCAGGTGGCGTCCGAGATCGTCGACCCCCAAACCGGCAAGGTGATCAAGAAGCTCTCGCCCCAGGTGACCGGGCACGTCAGTATCTCGCTTACCAACTACTCCGCCATCCTGCAGGGGCTCGAGGGCGTGATCCAGAACCGAAGCGGGACGGCGTACGGCGACTTCGAGGGCTTCCCGGCTTCGTGGAACCTGGCCGGCAAGACGGGCACCGCCTCCAACGCAACCGGCCTCGAGCCGAACAGCTGGTTCGTCGCCTTCGGCCCCAACCCCAACCCGCAATACCTCGTGCTCGCGGTCATCGACCAGGGTGGGTACGGCGCCGACGCCGCGGCGCCGCTGGTACGCAATATCTTCAACTACCTGCTGACCAACCCGGTGAGCGCAACCGTGAAGACCCCCACGCCAGCCAGCCCGGCGAGCATGACGGCGCCGCCCACTCAACCTCCGGCCGGCACGCCGACTACCACGACCACCACGACGCCCGGCGGCCAAGCGGCGCCGACGACCACCACCTCCACGAACGCGGGCGGCTGACCCCGGCTCAGTTCACCGGGTCGTAGGGTGGAAGGTTCATGGAGACCATCTGGCCCCAGATAGAGCGCCTGCTGTCCGGCGTCTCCAAGCCGGCCCGCTACATCGGCGGCGAGCAGGGGGCCCAATACCCCGACCACGGCCCGGGCCGCGTGGCCTGGCTCCTTCTCTACCCCGACACCTACGAGATCGGCCTGCCCAACCAGGGTCTGCAGATCCTCTACGAGATCCTGAACGAGCGGCCGGACGCCGTCGCCGAGCGGGCCTACGCCCCCTGGGTCGACATGGAGGCGGCCATGCGGGCGGCTGGGGTTCCGCTCTTCAGCGTCGAGCAACACCTGCCGGCGGCCGCCTTCGACGTCCTCGCCTTCAACTTGGCCGCCGAGCTCGTCTACACCAACGTCCTCAACCTGATCGACCTGGCCGGCATCCCCCTCCACTCAGGTGACCGCGGGCCGGCCGACGCGCTCGTATTGGCCGGCGGGCACTGCGCCTTCAACCCCGAGCCGCTGGCCGACTTCGTCGACGCCTTCGTGCTGGGCGACGGCGAGGAGGTGGTGAGCGAGATCAACGAGGTGGTGGCCGAATGGCTGGGCGGCCAGCGGGTCGACCGCACGGCGCTGTTGCGCTCGCTGGCCGGTCTCGAGGGGGTGTACGTGCCCGCGCTGTACGCGCCGGTCTACGAGGGCGGGCGTCTGACCGGCACGGAGCCCGTCGATGCGGCGGCACCGGCCGAGGTGACCAAGCGCACGGTGGCCGACCTGGCCGACTGGCCCTACCCGGCGCGGCCCGCTCGTGCCCCTGACGGAGGTGGTCCACGACCGGCTCAACGTCGAGGTGTTCCGGGGCTGCACACGAGGCTGTCGCTTCTGCCAGGCCGGCATGATCACCCGGCCCGTGCGGGAGCGCCCGGCGGCCCAGGTGCGTCAGCTGGTGCGCGACGGCCTGGAGTGGAGCGGCCACGACGAGGTGACGCTGACGTCGCTGTCGACGGCCGACTTTTCGGGGATCGAGGACACCGTGCGCGACATCGTCGACGACCCGGAGTATGGCGGCCAGGTCTCGGTCAGCCTGCCGTCGCTGCGGGTCGACGCCTTCACCGTGGGGACGGCGGCACAGATCCAGAAGGTGCGCCGCACCGGCCTGACCTTTGCGCCCGAGGGCGGGACCTGGCGCATGCGCACGGTGATCAACAAGCTGATCACCGAGGAGGACCTCTATGGCGCGGTGGACGCCGCCTTCAGCCAGGGCTGGCGGCGGATCAAGCTGTACTTCCTCATCGGGCTGCCCACCGAGCGCGACGAGGACGTGCTGGGCATCGCCGAGCTGGGGTCGCGCTGCACCGAGATCGGTCGGCGCCACCAGAAGTCGGTGACCGTAGTGGCCTCGGTCGGCGGCTTCGTCCCCAAGGCACACACGCCGTTCCAGTGGTTCGGCCAGGACACGGTGGCCGAGCTCGAGCGCAAGGTGGCCCTGCTGCGCGGCGCCGCCCGCGGCGCCAGGGGCCTGACCATCCGCTGGCACGACCCGGCCGCTTCCGTGGCCGAGGGCCTGGCCAGCCGGGGGGACCGCCGCATGGGCGCCGTGATCGAGCGCGTCTGGCGGGCCGGGGGCACCTTCCAGGAGTGGTCGGAACGTTTCGACCTCGAGCTCTGGGAATCGGCGCTGGAGGCCGAGGGGCTGAGCCTCCACGAGGTGTGCCATCGCGACCGGGGTGAGGACGAGGCACTGCCCTGGGACCACATCTCGGCCGGGTTGCACCGAGACTTCCTCTGGGGCGACTGGCAGGACGCCCTGGCCGCCACCGCGGTGGAGGACTGCCGATGGACGCCGTGCTACGACTGCGGCGCCTGCACCGGTTTCGGGGTCGAACACGTGGTGGCCTCGGTCGTGCCGCCGGCCGGGGGCAGCCAGGGCACGGGGCAGGACCTGGGCCAAGGCGGCCGCGTCCCGGTACGGCTGGTCAGCCGTGCCTCCTGAGGACCAACGCCAGGATCAGCGGCGGCTCCGGCTGCGCTTCTCCAAGTTCGGCAAGATCCGCTTCACCAGCCACCGCGACGTGGCGCGGATGTGGGAGCGGGCGTTGCGCCGCAGCGGGGTGGCCATGGCCTACTCCCAGGGGTTCGTGCCCCATCCTCTGGTCAGCTTCGGGTTGGCGCTGCCGACCGGCTGTGAGTCCATGGGGGAGTATCTCGACGTGCGCCTCGGGCCGGCCCGGGTGGGGGACACGCCTGTGGTGGATCTGCCGGCGGCCCTGAGCGCGTTGCTCCCCGACGGGTTGGACGTCCAGGCCGCAGCCCTGGTTGAAGAGGGAGAGGGTTCGCTGCAGCAGGAGGTAGCATCGTGTAGTTGGGAGCTGGAGGTGCTCGAGTTGCCGGGTGAAGAGTTAGAGGCGCGGGTGGGGGAGATGCTGGCTTCTCCCACTCTCACCGTGCGGCGGGAGCGGAAGGGTCGTCCGGTTGACGACGACATCCGCCCGGCCATCCTGGCGCTCGAGACGACCGGCTCCGCAGGTCGCCTGCGGGCGGAGCTGGCCACGCACCCGCGTGGCGCACGCCCGGCCGACTTGTTGGCTGCCTTGGGCACCGACGTGGTGCCCGGACGGGCCTGCAGAACGCATCAATGGATCGAGCGTGATGGCACACGGTTCGAGCCGCTCCCCGTGGAGTGGCCCGGGACCGCTGCCGTCGCCGAACAGAACGCAAGGAGGGCTCTCCCTCATGTCCGAACCGGAATTCACCCAGACCCCAGAGGGTCGCGCCCCGGAGGCGACCGGGGGCAATAGCGCCCCGGCCGCGCCGCGCCCGGCGCCCCAGCGCAAGCCGAAGATCGGCGACACGCGTCCCGCGCCGGTCGTCCCACCACCAGCTCCGACTGCGGCGCCGGTGGTGCCGCTGGTGCGACCGGGCTCCACCGCGCCGCCACCCGCCGGGCCAGCCCCGGCCGAGGCGCCCGAGAGCGACTCAGCAGAGCGTCCCGAGGGCGAAGAGGACGGCGGGGCGAAGCGCTCCAGGAGCCGCCGCCGCTCCGGGCGCGAGCGTCGCTCGCGCCTGGTCGGCCGCTACCTGGTCTGCGTCCACGTCCAGCCGCAGATGACCCAGATCGCCATGCTGGAGGGCCGCTCCCTGGTGGAGCACTACGTCTCCCGGGCAGCTGACGACACCAACCAGATCGACGGCAACGTGTACCGGGGCCGGGTCCAGAACGTCCTGCCGGGCATGGAGGCCGCCTTCGTGGACATCGGCATCCCCAAGAACGCCGTGCTGTACCGGGGCGACGTGCGCTACGACAAGGACGACATAGAGGGCGGCGGGTCGGCCCAGCCCCGCATCGAGGACGTGCTCAAGGCCGGGCAGACCATCCTGTGCCAGGTCACCAAGAACCCCATCGGCGCCAAGGGGGCCCGGCTGACCCAGGAGGTCTCCCTCCCTGGCCGCTTCGCCGTCCTGGTGCCGAACTCGAGCGCCTTCGGGATCTCCAAGCGTCTGGGGGACAACGAGCGCCGGCGGCTGCGCCGCATCATCGACGAGGTCAAGCCCTCCGGGCACGGGATGATCGTGCGCACCGCGGCCGAGGGCGTATCTGCCGACGAGCTCCAGCGCGACGTCACCTCTCTGGTCGAGCAGTGGAACGCCATTGAGGCGGAGGCGAAGAAGTCGGATGCGCCGGGCCTGCTCTACCGCGAGCCCGAGCTGTCCGTGCGCATCCTGCGCGAAGAGCTCAACGCGGAGTACCGGGGCGTGGTCATTGACGACCTGGCCCTCTTTGAGCAGGTGCGCGACTACGTGCGGGCGGTCAGCCCCGAGCTGTCGGACCGGGTCGAGTACTACGACCCCGAGGTCGAGGGCCTGCCTATCTTCGAGCGCTATCACGTGCACGAGCAGCTACACAAGGCACTGGACCGCAAGGTCTGGCTGCCCTCCGGCGGCTCGCTCATCATCGAGCGCACCGAGGCGCTCACGGTGATCGACGTGAACACGGGGAAGAACGTGGGCAAGACCAACCTGGAGGAGACCGTCTTCCGCAACAACCTGGAGGCGGCCGAGGAGGTGGCCCATCAGCTGCGGCTGCGGGACATCGGTGGCATCATCGTGATCGACTTCATCGACATGGAGATCCGGGAGAACCGGGAGCGGGTGGCGGCGGCGCTGCGCAACGCGCTGGCCCGCGACAAGACCCGCACGCAGGTCTTCGACATCTCCGAGCTGGGGCTGGTCGAGATGACCCGCAAGCGTGTCTCGGAAGGCCTCCTCGAGACCCTGTCCACCGAGTGCGCCATCTGCGGCGGCCGGGGCGTGACCCTGGACGACTCGGTCCTGCGCTAGGATCTCGCCCTTATGTATGCCGTGATCAGGTCCGGAGGGAAGCAGGAACGCGTCGCCGAGGGCCAGCGCGTCCGCGTGGAGCTGTTGGGCCAGCCGGTGGGTGCCGAGGTGTCCCTGGAGCCCGTCCTGGTGGTCGACGGCGGCCGGGTCCTGGCCACGCCCGAGGAGCTGGCCGGCACCTCGGTGACGGCCAAGGTCGTGGGCGAGGAGAAGGGCCCGAAGATCAACGCCATGACGTACAAGTCCAAGTCGAACCAGCGCCGCCGGTGGGGCCACCGCCAGCACTACGCGACGCTGGAGATCACCGCCATCACGGCGGCCAAGTAGGAGTTCGGACATGTCGAAGACCAAAGGTGGTGGCTCCACCCGCAACGGACGCGACTCGGCGGCCCAGCGACTCGGGGTGAAGCAGTTCGACGGGACGGCCGTGACGGCCGGCTCAATTCTCGTGCGCCAGCGGGGGACGAAGTTCTACCCGGGCGCCAACGTGGGTCGCGGCGGTGACGACACGCTCTTCGCCACGGCCGACGGCGTGGTGAAGTTCGTCGAACGCCGCGGGCGCAAGCACATCAGCATCGTCACCGGCTGACCCGGCGCGGGCCACCGGGTTGGGGCTCTCTCCTCAAGAACGCAGGTCCGCGCTTTCCGAGCGCCCCGCAGGCCGGGATCGCTGTCCGGCCGTTCGCTTGGGCCAGCTTCCTAGGCTGCCGCAGTTGTAACCTCCAGCGAGCTCCACCGTCGTGGTTATTGGGAGCGAGCTCGAAACGGAGGTCCGATGAGCCAGGAAATTGATCTTTCCCACGTCGAACGTCTCGCCGCCGCACTCGACGCTGTCGAGTTGGGGGAGGAAGACCGGGCCACGCTGCATGCAATCTTCGCGCTTGCGGGCTGCACCGCGGCCCAGGGCACCGCTGACGGCGCGGGGGAGGAGGAGGTGGGCGGGTTCTCGTTCTCAATCGTTCCCGACAGCCTGCTCGGGTCCTTCCAGCTTGGCGGGTCGGCCGGTGGCAGCTCCGGAGGGCTCCACATTACGAAATCGATCGGGGCTGCATCGCCCCAGCTGCTCGACGCGCACTGGACAAGCGAGACATTTTCCGGCTAGTCCCAGCCCCTTGGCGGGGCTGCCCACGCCCCTTCACGATGACGAGAGTGACGCCACCGAGCGAGAGGGCGTGGACCGCGGTGAGCGCCAACGGCGGGCGAGAGCTGAGACAGCGACCAGCAATGAGTCGCGCTCGCCACCGTCGGAATGGGGTCGTCCCACGATGACAGCGACGTGGACCGCCGCAGCGAGGTTCGGATCTCGGCTGTGCATGCGAAGGGCCAGGTCCGGAAACATGAGATTGATGGGTGTTGGGACGACCGCGACCGTGAACCCCTGGCGCCGCAGATCCCCGCAGGCTCGGAAAAGTGGTCGGGCCCCCTCTCTCGTGGTGACGTCGAGGGCCAGCGTTACGGACACGCCTCCCGACCTGAGCAGTTTGGAGCCTTCTCGTAGAAATCGGACAGGAAGCTCCGCTCCGGCACGCCCTCCTTCGGCGTAGACGCGGACCGGGCCCCCGGGCGTGGTCGGGGACGGCACCCATGGGGCATTGGCGGTGACGAGGTCGAATGCCGCGGGCCGGAGACCCCGGGCTACATCGGACTGGATGACGAGCCACGAATGGCCGGGCGGTCGGTTGTTCAGCATCATCGTGAGGCTTACCGTGCGGGCAGCGCGGTGCACGAGGTCGGTGGCTACCACGACGCGGTAGCGCTTCGAGAGTGCGGCGGCCAGTAGGCCGGTGCCGGCGCCCAGATCGACCACGCGTTCCCCCGAGGGCGCCAGGCGCAGTGCCGCCTCGGCCAGGAATCCCGAATCGGGCCCGAGGTAGACGAAGTCGGGGCGCTCCGTGGTATCCGGCGCGGGCAGCACGAAGTCGGGTACGGCCACGAGTCGCAGGTTCAGGGCCACGGTGGACCCGTCCACTGCCACGTCGATCAGGCCCTCGCCGACAAGCGCTTCGAAAGCCGACGCGCCCAGGGTGTCCTCGACGGTTTGCCTTGGGCTCCTGGCGCCACCGGCCATGTCGGTCAGAAGGCCGCCGCTCTCGCTCGCTTCTTGCCTCAGGGCGGCCCCGAGAGCGGCCAATGCCTCGGCCGCACTCACCGGGATGGGGTCCGGAGTCAGGTGATCCCGCCCTTGGTCCAGGTGTAGTCCAGTGCAGCGTTGTACCCGGGGCCGGCGGTGGGGGCGGGAGAGTACTTTCCCGAGCCGTCCTTGGTGAAGTTGAGCGTGAGAAAACTGTCGAAGGCGAAGCCCGCCACCTCGGGGTAGTCGTCGGCCGCACCTCGCAGGAGACCCTCTTCCTCTTCGGTAAGGTCCAAGCTCCCCGCCGCCGCGAGATCACCGGCCGCCACCTTCTCGCGCACGCTCTCGTCATCGAGGGTCCGAAGGCCCTTGGCCAGGTCCTGTGCCGACATGATTTGCCTCCATTCGTCGCCGGGCGGGTTCGGCCCGACAATCTGTAGGACGTAGAGCGTTCCCCTCGGTTACGCGTCTGGGCGGAGTCAGCGCACCAGGGCTTTCGAGAGGTCGGCGGGACCGCGCACGTCAGGTCACCCCGACGCCAGAGCGGCTACGGCCGCTGGTGCAGCTCGATCCCGTTGCCCCAGGGATCGCTCAGGAAGGCCTGCCGGCGTCCCGTCTCGCCGACCGCGATGGGATCGGTTACCTCGACGCCGCGGTCGCGCAGCGTGGCGACGGCCACGTCGATGTCGTCGTAGACAAGCGCGAAGTGCTGGCCCACGTTGGGGGGCGCCGGCAGCTCGATGAGGTGGACCTGCTGGCCGTTGGCCGTGTCGAGCCAGGCCCCGGCGAAGCCGAAATCCGGTCGGGTGTGGTTCTGGTTGAGCCCCATCGTCTCCGTGTAGAACGCGATGGCGCCCGGGACGTCGGGGACGTTGATGGCGACGTGATCGACGCCGGCGGGGGCCACGGGGTTGTTCACGCCAAAGAGCCTACGACGTGGCGGACAATGGAGGCCACGTCGGGCGCGGCGGCATCCCCCACGCCGCGGATGCCCTCGATCTCCATGGACGTGCCCGAGGCGGCGGCCGGATTGGTCACCAGGGCCAGGCCGAGCACCTCGGCCCCGGCGTGGCGGGCGGCGATGGTCTCGAGTGCCATCGACATGCCCACGACATCGGCGCCGGCGCCCTGCAGGAAGCGGATCTCGGCCGGCGTCTCGAACTGGGGACCCGGGACCTGGGCGTAGACACCGGGCCGGGGGGACACGGCGGCGCCGGCCGGAGCAGGGGTGGCCAGGGCAAGCGCACGCAGCCGGGGCGAATAGGCATCGACCATGTCGACGTGCTCGGGACCGCTGAGCGGGCTGCGTCCGGTGAAGTTGAGGTGATCCTCGACGACCATGATGTTCCCGGTCGCCAGGTCGTCACGGATACCCCCGACGGCGGTGGTCAGGATGACCGTGGTGGCGCCGGCTGCGACGCCCGTGCGCACGGGGTGGACGATGTCGACGGGCTCGACCCCTTCGTACAGGTGGCAACGGCCCCCGAGGACGAGCACCTGGCGTCCGGCCACGGGGACCGACCAGGCCTGGGCCCGGTGCCCGCCGGCGGTGAAGTGCGGGAAGAAGGGCAGCGTGTCGAGCGGGTGGGCGTCGACACCGTCGGCCAGGAGCTCACCCGCCCCGGAGAGCCCGCTGCCCAGCACCACCAGCACGTCGTGGTGATCGCAACCGAAGCGTCGGGCCAGCTCGCGGGCACTCCGGGCGGCATGATCGGCCGCTTCGTCCATCTGACGATGGTAGAGGGTGCCGTCGCCGGGGCCGCATAACATCGTCCGGGATGCCCACCATGCACCCCCTGGAGCGACTGAGCGGCGACGAGATCGCCCAGGCCCGCGACATCGTGCTGGCCAGCGGGCGCGCCTCGGTGCCCCCCGAGGCGCTGCGCTTCGCCTACGTCGGCCTGTACGAGCCGCCCAAGGAGACGGTGCGGGCGGCCGACCGGGGGGAAGAGGTGGTGATCGACCGCCAGCTCCGCTTGGTGCTCCTGGAGGGGCCCGAGGCCGATGTGGTCGAGGCCGTCGTTTCGGTCACCCGCGGCACGATCGATCGCTGGGAGGTGGTGCGCGACGTGCGCCCGCCCCTGCAGATCGAAGAGTCGATCCACGTGATTGCGGCGTTGCACGAGCACCCCGAATGGAACGCGGCTCTCGACCGCCGCGGCGTGGTCGACCGCGACCTGGTGCAGATCGACCCCTGGCCCGCGGGGACGTTCGGCCTACCCCACGAGGAGGGGCGACGGATCACGCGCTGTCTGGCTTACGTGCGCGAGTTCGAGGACGACAACGGCTACGCCCGCCCGCTCGAGGGGCTGGTCGCCTTCGTCGACATGGGCCGCGGCGAGGTCTTAGAGGTCGTGGACTACGGCGTCGTGCCCATCCCGTCCAAATCGGGCAGTTACTATCCCGAGCACAACCAGCCGCTCCGGACGGACCTCAAACCCCTGGAGATCACCCAGCCCGAGGGGCCGAGCTTCACCGTGGAGGGCAACCTGGTCCGGTGGCAGAAGTGGTCCGTGCGCATCGGCATGGACCCCCTGGAGGGCCTGGTCCTTCACACGGTCGGCTACGAGGACGGCGGGCGGGTGCGGCCCATCCTCTATAGGGCGGCGGTGAGCGAGATGGTGGTGCCCTACGGCGATCCCGGGCCCATGCACGCCTGGAAGAGCGCGTTCGACGCCGGGGAGTGGGGCCTCGGCCGCATGGCCAACTCGCTGACGCTCGGCTGCGACTGCCTGGGGGAGATCACCTACTTCGACGACGTGTTCGCCGACGAGCGGGGCAAGCCGCATACGCGCCCCAACGCCATCTGCATGCACGAAGAGGACTACGGGATCCTCTGGAAGCACGTCGACCTGATGACCGGGCGGGCCGAGGTGCGCCGCTCGCGGCGGATGGTGATCAGCTCCATCGCCACGGTGGGCAACTACGAGTACGGCTTCTACTGGTACTTCTACCTCGACGGCTCGCTCCAGCTCGAGGTCAAGTTGACCGGGATCATGTCGACCATGGCGGTGGGCGACGAGGGGCCGGGCGACCACGCCAACATGGTGGCCCCCGGCCTGGCCGCGCCCTATCACCAGCACCTGTTCAACGTCCGGCTCGACGTGGAGGTCGACGGGCCGGAGAACACGGTGTACGAGGTGGACGCCGTCGGCACCGGGGCGCCGGGCAGCGCGGAGAACCCTTGGGGCAACGCGTTCGGTACGACGACCACGCCGCTGGAGTCCGAGCTGTCGGCGCGGCGCAACGTCGACCCGTCGCGCAGCCGGAGCTGGCGCATCGCCAACCGCGCCTGTCGCAACCAGGTGGGCGAACCCACGGCGTACAAGCTGCTGCCTGTCTCGACGCCCACCTTGTTGGCCCATCCCGATTCGAGCGTGGGCCGGCGGGCTGCCTTCGCCACGCACAACCTCTGGGTCACGCCCTTCGTCGAGGACGAGCGTCGGGCGGCCGGCGATTATCCGAATCAGCACCGGGGAGGGGACGGCCTGCCGGCCTGGACGGCGCAGGACCGGCCCCTGGTCGACACCGATGTCGTGCTGTGGCACACGTTCGGTGTCACCCACGTACCTCGTCCCGAGGATTGGCCGGTGATGCCCGTGGAATACACGGGCTTCACGCTGGTGCCGGTCGGGTTCTTCGACCGCAACCCGGCGCTCGATGTCCCCCCCAGCGGTGACCACTGTCATGGCTGAACCGCAGGAGTATCACCCGCCGGTCGAGGAGTACCTCGAGACGATGCTGGGGCTGGCGGAGGAGGGCGTACCCGTCATCCAGGCCCGCATCGCCGAGCGCCTGGGACGCTCGGCGCCGTCCGTCTCCGAGATGCTCGACCGGTTGATCGACGACGGCTACGTCACCCGCGAGGGACGGCGGCTCTCGCTGACCGACAGCGGCCGCGTCCTGGCCGAGAAGGTCGTGCGCAAGCACCGCCTGGCCGAGCGGCTGCTGGTCGACGTGATCGGGCTCGAGTGGCACAAGGTTCACCGCGAGGCCGGGCGCTGGGAGCACGTCATCTCGGACGACGTCGAGGCGCGCCTGGTCGAGCTGCTGGGTGATCCTGCCACCTGTCCGCACGGCAACCCCATCCCGGGCTCGCACTCCGCCGGGCCATCAGTGCCCACCCGACCGTTGGCCGACGTGGACGAAGGCGAGCGGGTGCGGCTGATGCGCATCAGCGAGGAGGTCGAGCTGAACTTCGGCTCGCTCACCCTGCTGGACGAGGGCGGGTTCATCCCGGGCGTGGTGGCCTGGGTGGGCGACCGGGACCATGACGGCGCGGTCGAGGTGACCGTAGAGGGAGCCGAGCCGATCAGGGTCTCGCGCGAGCTGTCGGACCGGCTGTTCGTCGGCGCCCCGTGACCTTGCGCCTGGAGGCTGACGCCGTCTTCACCGTCGACGCGGACGACACCGTGTTGTTGCCCGGAGCGGTCGAGATCGACGGAGCCGCCATCTCGTGGGTGGGCCGTCCGGACGAGCGGCCACCGACCGAGGGCACCGAAGTGCGTCGCCTGGGCGGCCTGCTCATGCCGGGATTGGTGAACTGTCACGCCCACTCACCCATGACCCTGGTGCGCAGCGCCGGCGACGGGCTGCCATTGGACCGATGGCTCACCGAGTCGGTGTGGCCGCGTGAGGCCTTGATGCGCGACGAGGACGTGTACTGGGGCATGGTCCTGGGCGCCAGCGAGCTGCTGTGCAACGGCGTGACCACCACGTGCGAGCAGTACCGGCACCCGGCCCCGGTGACCGAGGCGGTGCTGCGCTCGGGCATCCGCACCATGTTCACGCCCGGCATCTTCGATATGCCCGGGGCCGGCCCCGGACAAGGTTGGGCTGTCCTGCTCGAAGAGGCCTGCGACCTCTACGACGCCATGAACGGCGCCGAGGACCGCCTGCACCTGGGCTTCGGGCCACACACCGTCTACACCGTGCCGCCGGAGGGGCTGCGGGCCGTCGGCGTCGAGGCGCAGCGGCGCGACGCCCTGCTGCAGATCCACCTGTCGGAGACGGCGGCCGAGTGCGAGGACGTGCGCACCCGCTACGGGCTGAGCGCCCCGGCGTTGCTGGCGCGCGAGGGCGTGCTCGACGGTCGCGTGCTGGCGGCGCACTCGGTGTGGCTCGACGACGCCGACCTGGACCTGGTCGTGCAGCACGACGTCGCCGTGGCCCACTGCCCGGGGTCCAACGGAAAGCTCGGTGCCGGAGTGGCGCCGCTCCAGCGCCTGCTCGAACGCGGTATCCGGGTGGGGCTGGGTACCGACGGCCCGGCGTCCAACGACGACCTGCACCTCTGGGACGAGATGCGGCTGGCCGCCCTACTGGCGCGGGCGACGGCGGCCGATCCCGAAGCGGTCAGCTCGGCCATGGCGTTGCGCCTGGCCACCCGCGGCGGCGCGGAGGCACTCGGCCTCCCGGTGGGCTCAATTGAGGTGGGCCGGCCGGCCGACCTGGTCCGGCTGCGCACCGACGACCCCCGGTTCACGCCGTCGGTCACGGCGAGCGAGCTCCTGGGCCACCTGGTGTGGGCCGGCGCCGGCTACCTGGTGACCGACGTGTGGGTGGGCGGCATCTGCATGGTGGCTGCCGGCGCATGCACGCAAATTGACGCCGAACAGGCCCGCGTCGAGGTGAGCCAGCGGGCCCGCCGACTCATCGCCTCTTAAACTTTCTCGCCATGCCCGGCTTCGTCGATCAGGCCCAACTGCACGCGCCGCGGGCAACGGGGGAGCGGGAGCGGTGTCGTGGCGCCGTGAGGCGCATGTCGACCGCGGTGGCCCCGACGGAGGCGACGGCGGGCACGGGGGCGACGTGTGGCTGGTGGCCACGGTGAACGAGGCATCGCTCCTCGGCTTCCGCGACCACCCGTTTCGCCGCGCCACCGACGGCGGCCACGGGTCGGGGGCCAAGCGCCACGGTGCCCGGGGCAAGGATCTCGTGGTGCCGGTGCCGGTGGGCACCGTGGTGCGCGACCGCGACGAGCGGGTGGTGTGCGACCTGGCCACCGACGGGACCCGCTTCCTCGTGGCTGAAGGCGGCCAGGGCGGACGGGGCAACGCGCGCTTCCTCTCCAACCGGCGCCGCGCTCCCGCCTTCGCCGAGCAGGGCGAGAAGGGCCAGGAGTTTTGGCTCAACATGGAACTGAAGCTCATGGCCGACGTCGCGCTCGTCGGGTTTCCGAACGCCGGCAAGTCGACCCTGATCTCCACTGTCTCCGCGGCCAAGCCCAAGATCGCCGATTACCCCTTCACCACCCTCGAACCCCACCTGGGCGTGGTCCGGGTGGGCGGCGTGCGCGACGGGACCGAGCTCGTCATGGCGGACATCCCGGGCCTGGTGGAGGGGGCGGCGAGCGGCAAGGGTCTCGGCCACCAGTTCCTACGCCACATCGAGCGGGCCAGGGTCCTGGTCGTGCTGCTCGACCTGGCGGCGCCCGAGATGGGCGGCGAGCGGCCCTCGGCCCAGCTGCACACGCTGCTGTCCGAGCTGGGCGCGTACCAGCCCGAGCTTCTCCAGCGCCCACACGTGGTGGTCGGGAGCAAAGCCGATGTCGCCCCAGACGAAGATGAGGTCTGCGAGATGGTGCTCTCCGCCGCCACCGGGGCCGGCGTCGCTGCCCTGGTCGACCGTCTGGCCATCGCGGTGCAGGAGGCCCGGGCCGCGGCAGCGGTGGCGGCGTCGAGCGACGTGGTTGTGCACCGTCCCGTGCCCGAGGGAGTCGACGTCCGACCGGCGGGCGCGGGCGCCTGGATCGTGCTCGGGCGCGCCGCCGAGCGCGCCGTCGCCTTCTCGGACCTCACCGACGTCGGGGCGCAGGCCGAGGCCTGGCGCCGCCTGCGCCGGCTCGGTGTCGACCGCGCATTGGCCCGGGCGGGCGTGCGCGACGGGGACGAGGTCACGGTGGGCACCCTCACCTTCACCTGGGAGGAGGACGCCCCGTGATCGTCGTGGTCAAGGTGGGGTCGTCGTCGGTGACGGCGGACACCGTGCAGCGACTGTGCTCGGAGATCGCCGTGGCGCGCCAGGCCGGCCACACCGTCGTCGTGGTGACCTCGGGCGCCATCGCCGCCGGCTGGTCCGCTCTCGGCCGCGGTGAGCAGCGGCCGTCGGATCCGGCCGTGCTCCAGGCCGTCTCCGCCGTGGGCCAGCACCGCCTCATGCGTCTGTGGCAGGACGGGCTCGACCCCCACGGCGCGCTGGCGGGGCAGGTGCTGCTGGCGCCACTCGACTTCGTGCACCGCACGCAGTATCTGCACCGCGCGGGACGCTGCGCCACCTGGTCAAGCTCGGCGTGGTGCCGGTGGTCAACGAGAACGACGCCGTGGCGGACGAGGAGATTCGCTTCGGGGACAACGACCGGCTGGCGGCGTTAGTTGCGCATCTGGTGGGCGCCCAGCTGCTGGTGCTCCTGACCGACGCACCCGGGCTGCTCACCGCGGATCCGCGGCGCGACACCGAGGCCTCCCTTATTGAGGAGGTGGTCGAGATCGACCACCAGCTCGAGCAGCTGGCGGGCGGCCCGGGCAGCGCGCAGGGCAGTGGCGGCATGGCCTCCAAGCTGGCGGCGGCCAAAATCGCCACCTGGTCCGGCGTGCAGACGGTCATTGCCGACGCGGCCCGTCCGGGCGTGCTGACGGCGGCGCTGGCCGGCGAGGCGGGCGCGGGCACGGTGTTCCGGGCGCGGGAGAGCCGGCTGTCGGCCCGCAAGCTGTGGATCGCCTTCGCACTCGGGTCCTCGGGCCGCCTCACGGTCGACGAGGAG
Source organism: uncultured Acidimicrobiaceae bacterium (assembly GCA_963807775.1). Lineage (GTDB taxonomy): Bacteria > Actinomycetota > Acidimicrobiia > Acidimicrobiales > RAAP-2 > Bog-473. The sequence goes on from CAWECY010000005.1 coordinate 640,647, forward strand.
CGCGGACGGCACTGACCGAGCGCGGGCGTTCCTTGCTCGCCGCTGGTGTGACGGCATCCGCCGGCAGCTTCCGGCCCGAGGACGCGGTGGAGATCGTCGGTCCCGACGGCAAGGTCTTCGCCAAGGGCCTGGTCCGGGTGGCCTCGGCCGGCGAAGCCGAGTGGATGGGTCGGCGCAGCCAGGTCGTCGTCCATCGCGACGACCTCGTCCTAGTAGCCTGAACCGATGGTTTCGCTTGAATTGGAGCAGCTCGCGGGCCGCGTCCGGGCCGCGGCGCGGGTGCTGGCCCGCTCGACGAGCTCGGTCCGCGACGACGCGCTGCATCTGGCCGCCGACCTCTTGGACGAGGAGTGGCCCACCCTGGTGGAGGCCAACCGGGCGGATCTGGAGCGGGCCGAATCGGCCGGCGTGGCCGATGCGGTGCAGGACCGCCTCCGGCTGACCGAGGACCGGGTTCACGGCATGGCGGGTGGTCTGCGCAAGGTCGCCGCGCTGGCCGACCCCGTCGGCGAAGTCACCGAGGGCTGGGTGCGGCCCAACGGCCTGCGCGTGACGCGGGTGCGCGTGCCGCTGGGCGTGGTCGGGGTGATCTACGAGAACCGGCCCAACGTGACGAGCGATGCTGCCGGCCTCTGCCTCAAGGCGGGCAACGCGGCCTTCTGCCGCGGGTCCTCCTCGGCCATCGACTCCAACCGGGCCGTGGTGGCGCTTCTGCGCCGGGCCGTGGTCAAGGCGGGGCTGCCCGAGGACGCCGTGGCGCTCGTGCAGGACACATCGCACGAGACGGCCATCGCCTTCATGCAGCTGCGCGGGAAGATCGACTGCCTGATCCCGCGCGGCGGGCCGGCGCTCATTCAATCGCTGGTCGAGCACGCCACGGTTCCCTATGTGCTCGACGGAGACGGCAACTGCCACCTGTACGTCGACGGGACGGCCGACCTGCAGATGGCCCACGAGCTGGCGGTCAATGCCAAGACGCACCGCTTCGGCGTGTGCAACGCCGTCGAGACGATCCTGGTGCACGTCGGCGTGGCGGCCGTGTTCCTGCCCCGGCTGGCCGGGTCGCTCACGGCGGCCGGAGTGGAGTTGCGCGCCGACGAGCGCGCGCGCGCCCTGGTCCCTGCGGCCCTGGCGGCGACCGAGGACGACTTTGCCACGGAATTCTTGGCCCCGATCGTGGCGATCGGCGTGGTCGACGACGTGGGTGGGGCCATCGCCCATATCACCCGCTTCAGCTCGGGGCATTCCGAGGCGATCGTGACGTCGGACGTGGCCGTGGCGGATCGCTTCGTGAACGAGGTGGACGCGGCGGCGGTGCTGGTGAACGCATCGACGAGGTTCGTCGACGGCGAGGAGCTCGGGCTGGGTGCCGAGGTCGGAATCTCGACGCAGAAGCTGCACGCCCGTGGGCCGATGGGAGTGAAGGAGTTGACGACGTTGAAGTGGGTCGTGCGCGGCGACGGGCAGGTGCGCCCGTGAGCTTTGCGAACGCCAACGGGTTGGGTCTGCCGGAGAGCGGGCCGCCCCGTTTCGAATCCCTGGACACCGTCCGGGCCGGTTTGGCCCAGGTGGGGTACCTGGCCGACGAGTCGATCAGCGGGGTGGTGTACCTGGCTGACCGGTTGGCCAAGCCGGTACTGGTCGAGGGGCCCGCCGGTACCGGCAAGACGCAGCTGGCGAAGTCGGTGGCCGAGCTGACGGGGGCCCGGCTCATCCGCCTGCAGTGCTACGAGGGTCTCGACGAGTCCAAGGCGCTCTACGAGTGGAACTACCGCAAGCAGTTGCTGCGGATCCAGGCCGGCGAGCACGGCAAGGGCGAGCTCGAGGGCCCGTCGTGGAAGGAGCTGGAGGAGGACATCTTTTCGGAGGAGTTCCTCCTCACGCGGCCGCTGCTCGAGGCGATCCGGGCGACCGAGCCGGTGGTGCTGCTCATCGACGAGGTGGATCGGGTCGAGCTCGAGACCGAGGCCCTCTTGCTGGAGATCCTCTCCGAATACCAGGTGTCCATCCCCGAGCTGGGTACCGTGCGCGCCGTCCAGCTGCCCATGGTGTTCCTGACCTCGAACAACACCCGCGAGCTGTCCGAAGCGCTCAAGCGGCGCTGCCTCTACCTGCATATCGACTACCCGGACCTCGACCGCGAGCGTGAGATCGTGCGGACGAAGGTGCCCGGCATAAGCGAGGAGCTGGCCGACCAGGTGGCGCGCATCGTGCGCTCGTTGCGCACGCTCGAGTTGCGCAAGGCGCCGTCGGTCTCCGAGACGATTGACTGGGCCCGCACGCTGGTGCTCCTCGGGGTGCAGACCATCGACGCCGCCGGGGCGAGGGACACGCTGCACATCTTGTTGAAGTATCAAGCCGACATCGAGCGGGCGGCCAAGGAGCTCCTGTCGTCCGCCGCGGGCTGACGCCGGCGTGCTCGACCTTCTCTCGGGGTTCGTCACCGAGCTGCGCCGCTCGGGGCTGCCCGTCTCGCTGACCGAGCACCTCGACGCCGCCGAGGCGGTCAAGCACATCCCGTTGGAGGACCGCGAGGCGCTGAAGTACGCGCTGGCGGCGACACTGGTGAAGTCGTCCTCGCACTGGCGGGCCTTCGAGACCGCCTTCGAGGTGTTCTTCGCCGTGCGGACGGGCGCGGCCGGCGAGGACGGCGAGGGCCTCGGCGACACCGAGGCCGAGGGCGCCTCGGGAGACCAGGCGCGGATGCCCGGCCAAGGGCGCTCGTGGAAAGGCGGGGGCGGTGGCGAGGGCATGACGCCCGAGGAGCTGGCGGAGCTCTTGTTCAAGTCGCTGCTGTCGGCCGACGGCGCGCTGATGAACGCGGTGGCCCGCAACGCGGTCGACCGGTATGCCGGCATGGAGCCGGGGCGCCCGGTGGGCGGGACCTACTACCTGTACCGCACCCTGCGGAACCTGGACCTCGACGCCGTGCTCGAGCGGTTGATGGCGCAGGCGCAGGCGGGCGCGGCCGGGGACGGCCTCACCGACCTGGAGGAGCGGTTGGCCCAGGATGAGTACAAAGCGCGGATCGAGAAGTTCCGCCGGGCCGTCGAGACCGAGATCCGCCGCCGCCTGGTCGAGGACCGGGGGGCCGAGGCGCTGGCCAAGTCGGTGCGCAAGCCGTTGCCCGAGGACATCGATGTCATGCACGCCACCCGCGACGAGCTGGCCATGCTGCACCGGGTCCTGCAACCGCTGTCGCGCAAGCTGGCCGTGCGCCTGGCCCGGAAGCGCCGGCACGGGCGCAAGGGGCCGCTCGACTTCCGGGCCACCATGCGGCGTTCGCTGTCGACGGGCGGCGTGCCGATCGAGCCGCGCTTCAAGCACCCGCGCCCGGCCAAGCCCGAGATCTTCGTCATCGCCGACATCTCGGGTTCGGTGGCCAGCTTCGCCCGCTTCACACTGCACCTGGTGTACGCCATTTCGTCGCAGTTCTCCAAGGTGCGCAGCTTCGTCTTCGTCGACGGCATTGACGAGGTGACCCGTTTCTTCGAGGGCGTCGTCGACCCGGCGGAGGCGGTGGCCCGCATCAATACCGAAGCGGACGTCATCTGGGTGGACGGGCACTCGGACTACGGCCACGCGCTGACGGAGTTCCACCGGCGCTGGGGCGACCAGGTGACGTCGCGCTCGAGCGTCATGGTCCTGGGCGACGCCCGCAACAACTACCACGCCGCCCAGTCCTGGGTGCTCGAGGACATGCAGGCCCGGGCCCGCCACGTGTTCTGGCTCAACCCCGAGCCACGCGACTACTGGGGCTCGGGCGACTCCATCGTGGGCGAGTACGCCGCGCACTGCGACGACGTGGTGGAGTGCCGCACGCTCCGCCAGCTCGAGCATTTCGTCGGCAACTTGGCATGAGCGGGGTCGTCGAGCCCGACGAGGAGGTCGAGCATGTGCCCGAGGGCGTGCTGCGGATCTTTCCCCCCGAAGAGGGCGCGTCGCGGATCGTGCTGGTGCGCCACGGCGAGGCGGAGTGCAATCTGAACCGCATCGTAGGCGGGCGCGAGGGCTGCACCGGGCTGACCGCCCTGGGCCGCCTGCAGGTGGCCGCGCTGGCCGACCGCCTCCACGACAGCGGGGAGCTACGCCAGGCGACGGCGCTGTACTCCTCGGTGCTGCCCCGGGCGGTCGAGACGGCGGAGCGGCTCCGACCCGTGGTGGGGCCGGGACCCACCGCCCTGGGCCCGGTGCGGCAGCGCTGCGACCTCTGCGAGCTGCACCCGGGCGACTGCGACGGCATGGATTGGAAGGACGTAGTCGAGAAGTTCGGCGTGCCCGACTGGGACAACGACCCCACCGCGCCCATCGCACCCGGGGGCGAGAGCTGGTCGGCGTTCGTGGCGCGGTCCTCGGGCGCCGTACGCGAGGTGCTGCGCCAGCACCCGGGCGAGTTGGTGGTGGCGGCCGTCCATGCCGGGGTGATCGAGGCGACGATGATCGACTTCCTCGGTGTCCCTCCCGAGATCTACCGGGGCGGCTGGGTGCGCATCGTGCACGGGTCCATGACCGAATGGGAGTGGATCCCCTCCGAGGACCGCTTCATCCTCCTGCGCTTCAACGACTCGTGCGGGGTGCCGCGGAGGCCCGAGGGGGGGTCAGGCGTCGCCGAGGAAGGTACGGGCCAGGGGCTCGGGAGCACAGGCCAGCCAGGCTTCCTCGATCGCCTCACGCAGCGGCTTTTTGGTGGCCGTCCGTAGCTGCACGAGGACGGCGGCATAGCCGTTGAAGTGCGGGATCGTGAAGAAGCCCTTGTGGCCGGCGCCCAGGACCGCCTCCTTCTCCCCGAGGTCGGCCGTGCGCAGGGCCAAGATCGGCCCCTGGGGTACCGGCGCGTCACCGAAGCGCTTGAGATCGGCCTTGGAGAACGGCCGTTCCCAGGCGAAGGCCTTGGGGCCGACGAACCAGGTCCGGTGGCCGTGACGCTCGCCCTCCGTCACCCCCGGGAGCGCGGCGATGAGGCCGACCACGTCATCGAACGATGCCACGCCGGCACGCTACCGGTAACGTCCGCCGCCATGGAGCGGCGACGATGACGAATGGTTCGCGTTCCGGCGGGCTCGAGCGACTGCACGACCGGCTGGCCGCGTGGGTGCAACGCCGTGACGTGCCGGGCCTGGCGGCACTGGTGGCGCGCGGCGACGACGTGCACGTCGAGGTGCTGGGGACGCCCGCCCTCGACGACGAGACGCCGTTGCGGCGCGATGCCATCTTCCGCATCGCCTCGCTGTCCAAGCCCATCGGTGCGGCCGGTGCCATGGCCCTGGTCGACGACGGCGTGCTGACGCTCGACGACCCGGTGGAGAACTTCCTGCCCGAGCTGTCCGACCGGAGGGTGGTGCGCAGCCTGGAGGGACCGCTCGACGATACGGTGCCGGCCGACCGGCCCATCACCGTCGAGGACCTGCTCACCTTCCGGCTGGGCTTCGGTGCCGTGATGGCGCCTCCGGGGACCTACCCGATTCAGGCCGCCGAGGCCGAGCTGGGGCTGGCCACGCTCGGCCCGCCTTGGCCACCACCGCTGTTCTCCTCGGACGAGTGGATCGCCCGCTTCGCCACGCTGCCCCTGCTCGACCAACCGGGGGCGGCCTGGCGCTACAACACGGGGGCGCACGTGCTGGGTGTGCTGCTCGAGCGGGTGACGGGTCAGCCGCTCGAGGAGTTCCTGCGCGCCCGGCTCTTCGAGCCGCTGGGCATGAAGGACACGTCGTTCAGCGTGCCGGCGGCCTCGCAGCAACGCTTCACCACGGCCTACGCGCCGGACGGCACGACCGGTGCGCTCGCGCTGCTCGACCCACCGACCGCTGGTTGGTGGAACGAGCCGCCGGCGCGGGCCGACGTGGCCGGCATGCTGGTGTCGACCATCGACGACTTCTGGGCCTTCGTGGCCATGGTCAACGCCGGCGGGAGCCACCACGGCGCCCGCGTGGTGTCACCGGAGTCGGTGGCCGCCATGACGCGCAACCACCTGACCGAGGAGCAGCGAGCGGCCAACGTGCTCTTCTTCGGCGAGCACGGCGGATGGGGCTACGGAATGGCGGCGCCCGGTCCGGCTCCGCCGACGGGCGAACCGCCGGTGCCCTGGGGCTACGGCTGGGACGGCGGGACGGGCACGACCTGGCGGACCGACCCCGGGCGCGGCATCACGGGCATCCTCCTCACCCAGCGCGCCATGACCTCGCCCGAGCCGCCACCGCTGTTCGTCGACTTCTGGGACGCCGCCATCGGCGCCATGGAGGCGTGAGCGGAGCGGCGAGCGGGCACCCCCACTACGCTGATTCGCCCGGCACGAGAAGGGACGGAGAGCCATGTACAAGATCGTCGTGGTGGGCAGCGATGGTTCGGAGACGGCCGACCGGGCCGTCGAGGCCGCCGCCGACCTGGCCCGGTCGTGGGCCTCGCAGCTGCACGTCATCACCTCCTACAAAACGAGCAGTCCTGGTCTGGCCCAGGTGAGCGGTGCGGCACTGGTCGACACCGGGGCCGGTCACGCCGTGGTCGAGGATGCGGCCCGCAAGGTGGGCGAGCGCGCCATCGAGATGTGGGGGAGCGGCCTCGAGGTCGAGGCCCACGCCGTGCACGGCGATGCCGTGGACGCCATCTTGGACACCGCAGCCTCGCTGGGCGCCGACCTGATCGTGGTCGGGAGCAAGGGGATGCGCGGCGCCCGGCGCTACCTCGGCAGTGTGCCCAATTCGGTGGCCCACGGGGCGCACTGCGCGGTGCTGGTGGTCAAGACGGCTTGAACGGGCGCCCTGTGGCGGCGCGTCTCGGCGAGATCGAGGCCATGGGACACGTGAGTGCTGCGGCTGCGTGACCTGCAGGCCGAGGACCTGCCGCTTGTTGCCACCTGGCTGGCCACGCCCCACGTCGCCCGCTGGTTCCTCGCCGGCTCGTCCCTCGAGGCGGAGCTGGACGCGCTGCACCAGAAGTCCGACGGGGCGCCGACCGTGCACGTGCTGATGGTGCTCGACGACGAGGTGCCGCTCGGCTGGTGCCAGTGGTACCTGTGTTCGGTGGACCCCGGGTGGGCGGCCGACGTGGGCGCCGCGCCGGGAGACGCGGGCATCGACTACGCCATCGGCGATCCAGCCCGGACCGGTCGCGGTGTCGGGACGGCGCTCGTGGCCGCATTGGTCGAGCGGGTCCGAGCCGAGCATCCCGCGTGTGCCGTCACGGCCGATCCCGATGCACGCAACACGGCGTCGCGGCGGGTGCTCGAGAAGAACGGCTTCGCGTTGGTCGCCGTCAGCTCGCTGGCGTCCGAGCCGACCGACGACCCGGTGGCCGTCTACCGGCTGGCCGCCCCGGCCGGGCCTTCAGCGCTGGCCGCTCCTCAACAGGCGTAGTCCTCGTCGTACTGCTGGCTGTTGTACTGGACGATCTCGAGCGGGCCCGACGGCAGCTGCGCGCCGCCGTCCACCCAGTTCTGGTAGTCCGCGCACGAGCCCGGCCCGCTCGGGTTGGCGAGGTAGTCGGCCATCCAGTACGGGACGTCGGGCTGGTAGTCGCCCACGATGGAGTTCCAGACGCCCGGGCTGGCATAGATGCCGACGTCAGCAACACCCTCGGTCTCGTGCAAAGCGTTGATGGCGCCCTGCACGAGCGCGGCGTTGGACGCCGGGTCGCCCGACCAGGGGGAGCCGGGGTCGTTCTCGACGTCGAGCCACCAGGTCACGCCGGTGTTCACCCCTGCCGTCTGCGCGTCAGCGTAGGCGTAGAGGCCCGCCTGGTACCCGGCGTTGCAGGCGCCAGTCGGGTCGGAGCTGCAACCGGGCTCGCTGGTAGTCGAAGTGGTATAGGTCAAGAACGTGTAGAGATTCAGCCCCCCTCCGGCCCAGGCCGCTTCCGCACTCAGGCACGGGTTGGTGTTCGCTGAAGAGCTTCCGTCCACTTGCACGATGCCAATGGCATGGTCACCCGTCGGCAAGCCGGTCGTACACGTCGGCGAGTTCATGTTGTATTTGGACACGTCGTAGCCGTAGGAGCCCGACGGGAACGTCGAGCCGATGAAGGCGCCGTTCCCGGGTGCCTCGGCCATGCCGACGACGGGTTGGTTGAGCGGCGACGGCGCCGACCCGTAGTAGTCGGCCGACCCGAAGTTCGACACCAGGCCCGTGTCGTCGGTGAACCAGTAGCCGACGTCGTTCTGACCCGACGGCTCCAACGTGCCGGTCGTCGTGGCCGCCGCCGCCGCCACGATCGGGTTCTTCAGGGGCAAGCCGCCCAGGGACCCGTAGAAGGGGGCCGTGCCGAAGCTGAAGATCCCGCCGTCGGAGGCGACCAGGAAGTACCCGCCCCCGTTGGGGTCCGCGATCATCCCGATGACCGGCTTGTTCAATACCATCGACCCGGTCGACCCGTGGAAGGCGGCGTCGCCGAAGGCGAAGATCCCGCCGTCGGAGGCGACCAACCAGTAGCCGCCACCGTCGGCCGTGGCCGCCATGCCGACCACCGGCTGGTTCAGCACCATCGACCCGGTCGACCCGTAGAAGTGGGCATCGCCGTACGCGAAGATCCCGCCGTCGGAGGCGACCAGCCAGTACCCGCCACCGTCGGGCGTCGACGCCATGCCGACGATGGGCTTGTTGAGCACCATGGAGCCCGTCGACCCGAAGAAGCCGGCGTCGCCGTAATTGAAGATGCCGCCGTCGGACGCCACCAGCCAATAGCCACCACCGTCGGCCGTGGCCGCCATGCCGACGATCGGCTTGTTGAGGTGCATGGCACCGGTCGACCCGTGGAACTGCGCCCCGCCGAAGCTGAAGATGCCGCCGTCGGAGGCCACCAGCCAGTAGGCGGGCACGCTGGAGCTAGTGCTGGCGGCCGCCGGTGACGCGGCCGGGGCTGACGCCACCACCGCGGCGGAGACGACGGCCAGCAACGGCAGGGCCACCAGGAGGACCGCCAGGACGGCGCGCCGGATCAACTTCGAAGGAATTCCGCCACGCGGAATGCGAGGTCGAGCGCCTGGCGGGCGTTCAAGCGGGGGTCGCAGGTCGTCGTGTAGCGGGCGTCCAGGTCCCCCTCGAAGATCTCCTCGGCTCCACCGAGGCATTCGGTCACGTCGTCGCCCGTCAGCTCGATGTGGACGCCACCGGGCCAGGTGCCCTCGTCGCGGTGGACGTCGAAGAAGGACCGCACCTCGGAGAGGATGTCGTCGAAGCGCCGCGTCTTGCGACCGCCCTCACTGGTGAACGTGTTGCCGTGCATGGGATCGCAGACCCACACCACCGGGTAGCCCTCCGCCTCGACCGCCCGCAGCACCGGGGGCAGCAGGTCGGCGATCTGCTCGGCCCCGAACCGGGTGATGAGCGTGAGGCGCCCGGGCAGCCGGTCGGGGTTGAGGCGCTCGCACAGCGCCAGCACCTCGGCGGGGGGACAGGTGGGGCCGATCTTGCAGCCGACCGGGTTGTTGATGCCGGACATGAACTCCACGTGGGCCCCTCCGACCTGGCGGGTGCGGTCGCCGATCCAGACCATGTGGGCCGAGCAGTCGTACCAGTCACCGGTGAGGGAGTCCTGGCGGGTCAGGCACTCCTCGTAGGGGAGGATCAGCGCCTCGTGGCTCGTCCAGAAGTCGACCTGGTGCAGCCCCTCCTCGGCGCCGAGGTCGATGCCGCAGGCGGCCATGAAGCGCAGGGCGCGGTCGATCTCCGACGCGATCCGCTCGTAGCGCTGACCCTCGGCCGACGAGGCCACGAACTGCTGATTCCACAGGTGGACCTGGGACAGGTCGGCGAAGCCACCCTTGGTGAACGCGCGCAGGAGGTTCAAGGTCGACGCCGACTGCTGGTAGGCGGCGACCAGGCGCTCGGGATCGGGCCGGCGCGCCTCGTCCTCGAAGGCCTCGTCGTTGACCATGTGGCCGCGGAACGACGGCAGCTCGGCGTCGCCCACGACCTCGGTGCCGGCCGAGCGGGGCTTGGCGAACTGGCCGGCGATCCGGCCCACCTTGACCACGGGCACGCCGGCGGCGTAGGTCAGCGCCACCGCCATCTGCAAGATGAGCTTGAGCTTGTCCCGGATGGAGTCGGCCGTGTGGTCGGCGAAGGACTCCGCGCAGTCCCCCGCCTGCAGCAAGAAGGCCTCGCCGTTGGCCACCTGGCCCAGCTGCGCCGTGAGATGGCGCGCCTCGCCGGCGAAGACCAACGGCGGCAGTGTGGCCAGTCTTGCCTCGGCCTTCTTGAGCGCGTCGGCGTCCGGCCACTCGGGCTGCTGTGCGGCGGGGAACTTCCGCCAGGACGCGGCGCTCCAGGAGGAGGCGGTGGGCGGGCTCGTCACCGCACCAGGTTAACGCCGTAGGATCGCTCTTCATGGCCGCCTTCCGCTTCACCGTGCAGGTCGAGGGTGCCGCATCCCCCGCTGCGTGGCGCGACCTGGCGCGCAAGGCGGAGGACCTGGGCTACTCGACGCTCTACATCCCCGACCACCTGGGCGAGCAGTGGGGGCCGCTGGTCGCGCTCGACGGTGGCGGCCGAGGCCACGACCACGCTGCGGGTCGGCACGCTCGTCCTCGATAACGACTTTCGCCATCCGGTCATCCTGGCCAAGGAGGCGGCCACGCTCGACATCGTCTCCGGTGGCCGTTTCGAACTCGGCCTGGGAGCGGGCTGGATGACGAGCGACTACGACCAATCGGGGATCCCGCTGGACACGCCGGCGGTACGCGTGGCGCGTCTGGCCGAGAGCATCGAGATCATGCGCGCGCTGTGGACCGACGGCCGCGCCACGTTCGAGGGAGAGCACTACACGGTCCACGAGGCCGTCGGCTCGCCGCGGCCGCTGACGCCGGGTGGACCGCCGCTCGTCATCGGCGGCGGGAGCAAGCGCATCCTCACGCTGGCCGGGCAGCACGCGCAGATCGTGAGCGTGGTGCCCAGCCTGGCGGCCGGCTTCATCGGCCCCGAGGTGGCGGCCGAAGCCTTGGTGGAGAAGTACGTCGACCGCGTGCGCTGGGCCCGCGAGGCGGCGGGGAGCGCGCCGGGGATCTGGAACTGCAGTGCTGGACGGTGGCGGTGCAGGTGGTGCCGAACGCCAACGAGGTGGTCGAGATGATGGCGCCGGTCTTCAACGTCACGCCCGACCAACTGCGTGCCATGCCGGCCGGTCTCTTCGGCACGGTCGAGGAGATCGCCGACACGCTGCGCAAGCGGCGCGAGGAGCTCGGCTTCTCCAACATCGTCGTGCACGAGGCCGAGATGGACGCGCTGGCGCCGGTGATCGCCGAACTTGCCGGCACCTGACGCGCCGCTACCGGTGCGCGTCGGCATCTTGGGCGGGACCTTCGACCCGCCGCACGTCGGCCACGTGGCCGCCGCCGACGCCGCCGTCGAGGCACTCGGGCTCGACCGTCTCCTCCTGGTCGTGGCCAACGACCCGTGGCAGAAGTCGGGCTCCCGTCGGGTGTCGCCCGCCGAGGACCGCTACGCCCTGACCGAGGTCCTGGCGGAGCAGATCCCGGCCGCCGAAGCGAGCCGGATGGAGATCGACCGCGGCGGGCCGTCCTACTCGGTGGACACGGCCGAGGAGGTCCTGGCCGCCACGTCGGGCCGCGTCGACCTCTTCCTGGTGGTCGGGGCCGACCTGGCGCCCGACCTTGACTCGTGGCACCGGCCTGGCGACCTGAAACGCCTGGTCACCGTGGCCGTGGTCTCACGGCCGGGTGCCAGGGAGCCGGGGGTCCCGCCGGGCTGGCGAGCGGTCCGGGTCGACGGGCCGCAGGTGGGCGTGTCCAGCTCGGAGGTGCGCCAGCGCCTGGCCGCGGGCGCGCCGGTGGACGGGCTGGTGCCCGACGACGTCATCCGTTGCATCCGTCGGCGGGATATGTACGCTGTGCCCAGATGAGCGCCATGCCGGCCAGGGTTGCGGAGCTGCCCGATGGTCCCTTGGTGGGCACGTCGCCGGCCCAGGTGCAGCGACGGGCCGACCGGAGGGCGGAGCAGAAGCTGGCGCGCCGTGACCGCCGGCGCTGGGCCGTCATCGGCGGCGCCATCCTGGCGGCGTCGTTCGGGCTGACCGTGGGCATCCTGGACGTGTTCCATTGACCCCAGGTCTGGGCGTGCACGTCCAGCTGCCGCCGACGGTGGCCACCGCGGCGGAGTCGGCAGACGCCAAACTCGGCCACGACACCGTGGTCCTGGTCATGGGGGAGCTCTTCGGGGTGGTCGACGCGTTCGTCATCACGAGCGCGCAGAACACGCGCCACGTGCGCACGCTGACCGAGGAGGTCGAGAAGGGCGTCAGGGAGGCGCACGGCGTGGCGCCGCTGCGCATCGAGGGGCTGGCTGACGCCACTTGGGTCCTCATGGACTACGGCGACTTCATCGTGCACGTCTTCTTGCAGGAGACCCGCGAGTACTACGACCTCGAGCACCTGTGGTCGGGCGCCCCCCGGGTGCCCTGGCGGACCGACGTCGAGAACGCCGGCTGATCGACGCCGCCAGCGCCGTGCCTAGGCCGGCGCGCTAGAGGAAGTCGATCACGTAGACCGGTCCGGTCACCTGCGAGCCGTTGGCGACGGGCACGCTCGTGCGCTGGCCGTCGATCTCGAACACCACCCCGGTGCCGTACCCGATCTGCGCGGCCACCGTGGCCACGATCTGGCCTACCGCCAACTCGGTGTCGATGCCGGTGATCTGCCCGAAGGCGCCGTTCATGTTGACCGTGACGATGTTGGCCGCGGTGGTGGCCGACAGCACGGCCACGTCGCTCGGGATGGCGGTGGAGATGTTGTTGTCCACGTCCGACGGGGAGGGCCCGGCCATGAGCGCGCCCAGGAGGTTGATGAGGGTGGCCGAGCCCGACGCCAGGTATTGCTGGACCGGTTGCAGCTGGCTGTTCTCGTTCAGGAAGAAGACCTTCACGGCGACGAACGACTTGGGCTGCGTGGTCGTCGTCGTGGGTACGTGGGAGTTGAGCAGGTTGAACGGGACCTTGGACGGTGCGATCGGGACGGGCGCGCCCTGGGTGGGGATGGCGCAGGCACTGGCCAGCAACGCGACCACGGCCAACAGTGCGCCGGCAAGCAGGCGCCGTCTCATGCGTCCTGCCCGTTCCAGGCCTCGTGCCCGTCGCCGGGATCGTTCCCGTCGAGCACGGGCAGCGAGAGGACGAACCGCGCCCCGCCCGACGGCGACGACTCGACGCGCACGTCGCCGCGCATGACGTGCATGTGCTCGGCCACCAGCGCCAGCCCGAGACCGCTCCCCGTGCCCGCGCCCCGCCGGCCCGAGGCCGAGCCGCGGTAGAAGCGCTCGAACACCTTGGTGCGCTCGGCCGGGTCGATGCCCGGCCCGGCGTCGTCCACCGTGACCTCGACCACTTCGGACCCCCCGGGGCGCACCGTGATCGCGGTCACACCACCTCCGTAGTGGGCCGCGTTCTCCATCAGGTTGGCCATGACGCGCTCGAAGCGTCGCTTGTCCACCCCGACGTGCCACTCGGCCACCGTGTCGTCGACCACCACGGCCGGCGCCGGTCCCGACGCGGACCCGTCCAGGCCGCGGGCCCCGGCCTCGACCGAGCGCTGCACCAGCTCGGACACGTTGACCTCCTCCAGGTAGGCGTCGACGGAGCCGGCATCGACCCGGGACATCTCGAGCAGGTCGCCCACCATGCGCTGGAAGCGGCGCAGGTCGGCCCCGAGCAGCTGCAGGGCCCGCTGCGAGCGCGGCGATAGGTGGTCGCGCTCGGCCTCGAGCACCTCGAGCGTGGCGGCCAGGGTGGTCAGCGGGGACCGCAGCTCGTGGCTCACGTCCGAGTTGAAGCGCGCCTCGCGCTCGATGCGCTCCTGGAGCTGGTCGACCATGGCGTTGAAGGAGTTCGTGAGGCCCAGCAGGTCGGGGTCGGCGGCGTCGGGGTCGAGCCGGGTATCGAGCTCGCCGCCGGCGATGGCGCCCGCCGCCCGCGACACGTCGGCCAGGGGCCGCAGCGACCGGTCGCTGGCGAAGCGACCCAGGCCGGTTCCGAGCAGGGTGGTGATGATGCCGGCGACGAAGAGCGTCAGGCCCAGGACACGCAGCGTGTGATCGAGGTCGGACAGGTCGAAGACCTCGAAGTAGTACGCCTGCACCGACGGGATGGGTACCCCGACCACGATCTCGGCCGTGCCGTCGGAGCTGCGATAGGTCTGCGTGGCCGCCGTGCCGGCCAGCACCTCTTTGCGCAGCTTCGACGGGATGGACGACGCGGTGACCGACAGCGACGACACGTAGGACTTGGAGAGGTGATACAGGACCGAGTGGGCGTCGTCCGTGTCGGCGTCAATAGAGGCCAGGAGCGTGACGTACTGCGTGTCGCCCCCTTCCAGCGAGCCCCGCACGATCAGCGCGTTGCTGAAGGCCTGGGTCCGGGCGGCCGACTCACGGCCGGCCACGAGGAAGTGCCGGGTGGTGAAGTAGGAGAGGCCTCCCATCAGGATGGACAGCAGCAGGGCGCCGAGGCCGAAGACCGCCGTGATGCGGGCCCCGATGCCCAGCTTCACTTCAGGGCACCAGCTTGTAGCCCATGCCCCTCACGGTGAGTATGTGCTGGGGCACCGCGGGGTCCGCCTCGACCTTGGTGCGCAAGCGCCGGATGTGGACGTCGACCAGGCGCCCGTCGCCGAAGTAGTCGTATCCCCACACGCGATCGAGCAGCTGCTCGCGGCTGAGCACTTTGTTCGGACTGGCCGCCAGCTCGCACAGCAGGCGGAACTCGGTGCGCGTGCAGTGCACCTCCTCGCCGTTGAGGTGGCGCAGCACCCCCTGCTCGGGCAGCAGCTGGAGGTCGCCGAAGGTCAGGGCGCCCGGCTCCTCCTCGGCCGGGCGGGCCCGGCGCAGCAGGGCGCGGATGCGCGCCGCCAGCTCCTTGGCCACGAAGGGCTTGGTCACGTAGTCGTCCGCGCCGGCCTCGAGCCCGGCCACCACGTCGTGGGTGTCGGCCCGCGCCGTCACGATGATGATGGGCACGGCACTGCTGCGCCGCAGGGCGCGGCAGCACTCGAAGCCGTCCATGCCGGGCAGCATGAGGTCGATGAGCGCCACGTCGGTGGGCGCTTCGGCGAAGAGGTCGAGCCCCTCCTCGCCGCTGGCGGCGTCCCTTACCTCGTAGCCCTCACCCTCGAGGGCGAGGCGCATGGAGGACCGGATCCGTTCATCGTCCTCGACAACCAGGATGCGTCCGCTCACGTGCCTCCAGCTCAGCTGATCCAGATCTGGGTGGGCCAGACCGACCCGCCGATCATGCCGTACGCAGGCTGTCCCTGAGGCGATGTCGGATTGTTGAAATTCTGGACGTCGGGATCGCTGATGACGGACCACACGGCCCGGTCCAGCCACAGGTAAGGCAGGTCGATGGCCATGCGCTTGTTCACGGTCTGGTAGGCGGAGGCCTGCACGTCGGGGTCGGTGCTGGAGCGTCCGGCCAGGAGGGCCGCCTCGATCTTCGGGTCGGCGTTGCGGGCCATGTTGATGGAGAGGTCCCCCTCCCCACCCACCGTGGTCGTGCTCCAGAAGATGTAGTTCAGGTCGGGTTGGACTGCCCCGAACTGGCGCCAGGCCAGGGCCTGGTACTTGCCGACCAGCGCGTTGTTGATGTCGTCGTTCTGCTCGACGATCGTGTTCTGGACCTTCAAGCCCACGGCCTGCCACGCCTGCTGGACGTACTCCTGGGCCCGGATGGCGGCCGGCGAGTTGGTGGTCCCGAGCGTGAAGCTGATCGGGCCGCCGCTGGCCTTCTCGGCCGCCTTGACCAGCCTGGTCGCCTCACTCGGGTTGTAGCTCGGGTAGGGCGTGGCCGAGTAGTACGGCGACCCCGGCGTGAACAGGCCGTTGCTGACGGGCAGCACGTTCTGGTCGATGACCTTGGCGTACTGCGCCCGGTTGATGGCCAGTGCGGCGGCCCGGCGGACGTTGGGGTTGTTGAAGGGTGCGTCGCCGCCGTTGAGCTGGATGCAGTTCATGTCCGGCTCGCCGGCCACCTTGCCCGAGTCGTCGATGTAGGAGTAGCTGCGGTTGCCCCGGAACTGCGTGATGATCTGGGGTGTGTCGGTGATCATGATGTCGATGGTGCCCGACTTGAGCGCCTCGGCCCGGGCCTCCTCGTCGGGGATGGGCTTGTAGGTGATCGACTCGAGGTAGGGCAGTCCCGGCCGCCAGTAGTGCGGGTTGGCCGTCGCGGTGAAGTGGTCGTTGGGGATCCACTCCTGGAACACGAATGGCCCCGTGCCGACCGGGTTGGACGTGCCGTTGGGGTTCGAGAGCATGGACGGCGCCACGACGTAGGCGATCTGGCCGCCGATGCCGCCGGCCAGGTAGTAGGGGAACGGCACCCAGGGATCCTTGAACGAGATGGCGGCCGCCAGCGGCCCGGTCTGCGTGATCGACACCAGGGTCGAGTTGATGACGATGCCGGTCAGCACCGACTTGGACTGCGCCTCCAGGTTCGTCACCAGCGCGGCGCCGTCGCAGGGCGTGCCGTCGTGGAAGACGACGTTGGGCTTCAAGGTGATGGTCCACGTCGTGTAGGAGGAGTTCGGCACGACCGATTCGGCCAGATAGGGCGCCCAGTCGCCGTTGGCCAGCACGACGGTCAGCGGGTCGAACACCGTGCGGGCGTACATCACACCCACCTCGTCGAAGCGGGCCGACGTCGGGTCGAACCCCGATTCCTCGGCGTCCGTCCCGAAGACCAGCGCGCCGCCCTTCTTGGGCTTCGCCTTGGAGACGCCGTTGCGACCCGGGCCGTTGGTGAGGGCGCCGGCGATGTCGTCCCACCCCGCACCGAGCACAGAGGCGCCGGCGAGCCCCGCCGCGGCGGCCGCACCCCCGGCCAGCAGAGTGCGGCGATCGAATCTCGAGACCATCGGTCCTCCCTTGTCGCGAACCCAGCGGACCCCCCGAAGGTTCGTGAGCGACGTTAGTTCCCAGGCTCGCCCAATGACGGGCAGTACCGTTGCACCGTGCCTCCGGAGTGGGATCTTGGTGGCTTCGGCGCCTGGCTGGGCGGCCGCTCGCCGGCCACCCGCACGGCGTACGTGGGTGACGTGCGCCTCTTCGCCGAGTGGATGGGCCGCAGCGGCATCGACGGCCCCGGCGGCGTCGACCGCATGCACCTGCGCCGCTACCTGGCCTCGTTGGGCACGCGCAAGCTGGCCCGGGCCACCGTCGCCCGCAAGGCGGCCGCGCTGCGCTGCTACTTCGCCTGGCTGGTCCGCCAGGGCCGGCTCGAGGCCGACCCGGCCCGCTCCCTGCGGGCGTCGTCGGGCGGCGGGCGGCTGCCCCGGGTGCTGTCGGCGGGCGAGGTGGGCGCGCTGCTCGACGTGCCGGCGGCCACGCCGCTGGACCGGCGCGACCAGGCCGTGCTGGAGCTGCTGTACGCCGCCGGGCTGCGCGTGTCCGAGCTGTGCGGCCTGGACCGGGGCGACATCGACCTGCGCCAGCGCACGGTCACCGTGCTCGGCAAGGGGGCCAAGCAGCGCCGGGTGCCCATCCACGACACGGCCGTGCGTGCCCTGCGGGACTGGCTCGAGCACGGCCGGGACGAGTGCGCCGGGCCGCCCGAGGCGGCCTTCGTGAACCAGCGCGGCAACCGGCTCGGCCCGCGCGACGTGCGGCGCATCCTGGACCGGCGGGCGGCGTCGCCCACCCACCCCCACGCGCTGCGCCACACCTACGCCACCCACCTGCTCGACGGGGGAGCCGACCTGCGGGTCGTGCAGGAATTGCTGGGCCACTCCAGCCTGGCCACCACACAGATCTACACGCACGTGAGCAAGGAACGCCTGCGCACCGTGTACGGCGGGACCCACCCGAGAGCGTAAGAGCAGCTGAGCGGCTAGCATGGTCCGGCCCGCCGACCGGTGGGCGGAAACACCCGACCAACATCGCCTGACGCCGTTCGGTGGTCGCCGGCCCAGACCGGCGCTGCGCCAGGGGAGCATCAACCGACTGGAGGAACCTCTGTATGGCCGTCGTTTCCATGCGACAGCTTCTCGAGGCCGGAGTGCACTTCGGCCACCAGACGCGACGGTGGAACCCGAAAATGAAGCGCTTCATCCTCGGTGAGCGCAACGGGATCTACCTGATCGACCTGCGCAAGACGCTCACGGGCGTCGAGTCCGCCTACGCCTTCGTCCGCGACCTGGTCGCCGACGGCGGCACCATCCTCTTCGTGGGGACCAAGAAGCAGACCCAGGGCCCCGTGGCCGAGTACGCCGAGGCCTGCGGGATGCCCTTTGTCAACCAGCGCTGGCTGGGCGGCATGCTGACCAACTTCGCCACCGTGTCGGGCCGGGTGAAGCGCATGCAGGAGCTACGGGCCATGCAGGCGGCGGGCGACTTCGACGGCATGCCCAAGCGGGAGGCCCTGCAGCACACCCGCGAGCTCGAGAAGCTGTCCCGGAACCTGGGTGGCATCGCGAACCTGGACCGGCTGCCCAACTCCGTGTTCGTGATCGACACCAAGAAGGAGCACATCGCGGTGACCGAGGCGCGCAAGCTCGGGTTGCCGGTGGTGGCCGTCGTCGACACGAACTGCGACCCCGACGTCATCGACTACGTCATCCCGGGCAACGACGACGCCATCCGCTCGGGCTCGCTCATGTGCCGCGTCATCGCCGACGCCGTCGTCGAGGGCCGGTTCATCGCCGAGCACCGGCGCCAGATGGCGCCGGTCGCGGCGGAGGAGGGCGCCAGCCCGGCGCCGCGACCCCGCCGCATGCACGCCAGCCCCGAGCCGGTCGAGGTGGCCTGACCGTGGCCAACTACACCGCCAAGGACGTGGCGACGCTGCGCCAGATGACCGGCGCCGGCATGCTCGACTGCAAGAACGCCCTCGAGGAGGCCGACGGCGACCTGGAGAGGGCGGCCCAGCTCCTGCGTGAGAAGGGCCTGGCCGGGGCGGCCAAGCGGTCCGACCGGGAGGCGGCGGAGGGCGCCGTGGCCGCCGTGCGCTCGGGCGACGCCGCCGCCGTGGTGGAGCTGCGCTGCGAGACCGACTTCGTGGCCAAGTCGGCCGAGTTCGTGGCCCTGGCCGACGAGCTGGCCGCCCTGGTGGCGGCCAAGGGCGAGGAGGCCGCCAGCGAGATGGACCCGGAGATCGACCGGCTGCGCTCCACGCTCAAGGAGAACATCTCGGTGGGCCGGGTGCGCCGGCTGGTGGCCGAGACCGGCCAGGTGGTCGACACCTACCTGCACCAGCAGGCGGGCCGCGGCGTCAATGCCGTCGCCGTGGTGATCGAGGGCGGCAGCGAGGAGCTGGCCCACGACATCGCGGTGCACATCGCGTTCACCAAGCCGGCCTACCTGTCCCGGGACGAGGTGCCGGCGGACGAGGTGGCCACCGAGCGCGCCACGCTCGAGACGATCTCGCGCAACGAGGGCAAGCCCGACGCCGCGCTGGAGAAGATCGTCGACGGCCGCATGAACGGTTGGTACAAAGAGCGGGTGCTGCTCGACCAGAACTACGTCCGGGACGAGAAGCAGACGATCGCCGCCATGCTCGGCGCGGCGCGCATCGTGTCCTTCGCCCAGGTCGTCATCGGCGCCTGACCGCACGGATCGTGGGAGAACCGCGCCGGATCGTCCTCAAGATGTCGGGGGAGGCGCTCGCCTCCGCCGCTTCCGACGAGACCATCGACGCCGCCACCGTCGAGCGCATGGCCAAGGAGATGGCGCGCGCCATGGATGGTGGCGGCCTGGAGCTGGCCGTGGTGGTGGGCGGCGGCAACATCTGGCGCGGCACGACGGGTGAGAGCGGTGGCATGGACCGCGCCACGTCCGACACCATGGGCATGCTCGGCACCGTGATCAACGCGCTGGCGCTGCAGGACGCGTTGGAGCAGCAGGGTCAGCCGACGCGGGTGCTCAGCGCGCTGTCCATGGCCGAGGTGGCGGAGCCCTACATCCGGCGCCGCGCCATCCGGCACCTCGAGAAGGGCCGGATCGTGATCTTCGCCGCCGGCATGGGGAACCCGTTCTTCACCACCGACACCCCGGCCGCGCTGCGGGCGGCCGAGATCGGGGCCGGGCTCCTGTGCAAGGGCACCCACTCGGGGGTGGACGGGGTCTACAGCGCCGACCCCAAGCTCGACCCCACGGCGACCCGTTACGACGAGATCGGCTTCATGGAGGTCATCAACCGTGACCTGCGGGTCATGGACCTCACCGCCATCACCTTCTGCAAGGACAACAACCTGCCCATACTGGTCTTCGACCTAATGGCCCCCGGGAACATCCCTCGTGCGCTCAGCGGCGAGCGGATCGGTACGCTGGTCCGCTGATGGACGATGACCTCGCCAGCCTGGTCCGGGATGACACCAGGGACAAGATGGGCAAGGCGATCGAGCACGTGCGCCACGAGATGAGCAACGTGCGCACCGGCCGGGCCTCCTCGGCGCTGCTCGAGCCCCTCGTGGTCGACTACTACGGGACCTCCACGCCGCTGCGCCAGCTGGCCGGGTTCAGCGTGCCCGACGCCATGCTGCTGGTGATCTCGCCCTACGACAAGAGCTCGCTCGGCGCGATTGAGAAGGCGATCATGGCCTCGGACCTCGGCATCAACCCGACCAATGACGGGGCGGTGATCCGGCTGGCCTTCCCGCCGCTGACCGAGGAGCGGCGCAAGGAACTGGTCAAGGTGGTGCGGCACAAGGCGGAGGAGGGACGGGTGGCGGTGCGCAACCTGCGCCGGGCCGGGCGGCACGAGCTCGAGTCGCTGCAGAAGGACGGTGAGCTCTCGACCGACGAGCTCGAGCGGGTCGAGAAGGACCTCGAGAAGATCACGCACGAGCAGGTGGCCCTGATCGATCAGCTGCTGGCGAGCAAAGAGCAGGAGCTCCTGCAGGTTTAGCCATGCCAGACGACACCGACCAGTTCGACGAGTTCGGCACCCTCGGCGGCTTCGACGACGTGCCGACCGGGGACGGCGGCGACGACGTGGGCGCCGTCGACGCCGTCGACGAGGAGCCGCCGAGCTACCACTCCGGTCGCGTGCGCATCATCGGAGCCGAGCCGGCGGGCGACAGCGTGCGCGAGGTGACGGGCCCGGTGGAGGAGGAGCACCCCGAGATGGCGCACTGGAACGACGCGCCCACGGGCCAGGTGCCGGCGGTCCTCGACCGCAGCACGGGCGAGGAGCAACTGGTGGCACCGCCCATGTGGCGCGAAGAGGAGACCGACTGGGTGGCCCAGGAGGAGGTCTTCGAGCCGTCCATGCTCTCCGACGACCTGCCCGCGGTCGGCGCGCTCCTGGGCGAGCAGAGCGATGAGGTCGACGAGCGCCAGCCCTGGCACTTCGAGTCGGACGACACGCTGGTCATCGCGCCCGAGCGGGGCCCGGAGCCCGAGCCGCCACCGGTGGCCGAGCCGGAGCGGATCGAGCCCTCGTTCGAACCCGACCACGGGGTGGCGCCGCGCGTCCCGTCGCCCGTCACCGCCGCCGCCTCGGCCGCGGCGGCGTCACGCCTCTCCCCGCCGGTCCCGCCCGAGCCCAAGTCGCGCTCGGTGCGCACGACGCGTTCGGACGGGCCGGTGCGCACGGGCAACGTGAACACGGCGGGCACCGGCGGGCGGGACATGCGGGTGGCGGTGGGCTCGGGCGTGCTGCTCGGTATCGCGGCGCTCGTGTGCTTCGCCTTCGGGACGGTGACCTCCATGGTCATCGTCACCATCGTGCTCATGTTGGCCGTGGCCGAGGCCTACGCGGCGTTCCGCAAGGCGCAGTACCACCCGGCCACGCTGCTCGGGCTGGTGGCGTCGCTGTCGCTGGTGATCGAGACGTACAACAAGGGCGTCGCCGCACTGCCGCTGGTGCTGGTGCTGCTGGTGGCCGGCTCGTTCGTCTGGTACCTGGCCCGGGTGGAGCCCGCGGCCGACCCGGTCAACGGCATCACCTCGACCGTGTTCGTCTTCGTCTGGGTGGGCGCGTTCGGCTCCTTCGCCGCGCTGCTGCTCGACCCCAACCTGTTCCCGGATCGCCACGGCATCGCCTTCCTCTTGGCCGCGGTCGTCGTCACGGTGGCCGACGACGTCGCCTCGCTCCTGGTCGGCTCGGCCATGGGCCGTCACCAGCTGGCGCCGTCCATCAGCCCCAACAAGAGCTGGGAGGGCCTGCTCGGCGGCGCCGTGGCCGCCATCTTGGTCTCGGTGATCGTCATCCACTTCATCCATCCCTGGACGGTGGGCAAAGCGCTGATCTACGGCGTGGTGGTGGCCGTGGTGGCGCCGCTGGGCGACCTGAGCCAGTCCCTGATCAAGCGGCACCTGGGCATCAAGGACATGGGCCGGATCCTCCCCGGCCACGGCGGGCTGCTGGACCGCGTCGACGGGCTGCTCTTCGTGCTGCCGGCCACGTACTTCGTGGTCAAGGCGCTCCACCTGGGGTGAGGTGATGCGCACGGTCAGCCTGATGGGCTCGTCAGGCTCGGTCGGCACCCAGGCGCTGGACGTCATCAGAAGCGAGCCCGACCGCTTCCGCGTGCACGCGCTGGCCGTGCACCGATCGGCCGAGGTGCTGGTGGCCCAGGCGACCGAGTTCCGTCCCGACGTGGTGGTGATCGGCGAGGGCGACGGGGGCCGACTGGAGCAGGTGCGCGCCGGCGTCCCGGCCGGCACCGAGGTCCTGGTCGGCCCAGACGGCATGGCCGAGGTGGCGCGCCAGGCCGACGTGGTGCTGAACGGGGTGGTCGGGTTCGCCGGGCTGCCGGTCACGCTGGCCGCGCTCGAGGCGGGCAAGCGCCTCGCCCTGGCCAACAAGGAGTCGCTCATCGCCGGCGCCCCGGTGGTGCAGAAGGCACGCCGCACACCGGGGGCCGAGATCGTCCCGGTCGACTCCGAGCACTGCGCGCTGCACCAGTGCCTGGCCTCGGTCGACGGCACGGCCGCGGTGGCGCGGCTCTTGTTGACGGCGTCGGGCGGCCCCTTCCGGGGCTGGACGGCCGAGCGCCTCGGCGCGGTGACGGTGACCGAGGCACTGGCCCACCCCACCTGGTCGATGGGCCCCAAGATCACGATCGACTGCTCGACGCTCATGAACAAGGGCCTGGAGGTGATCGAGGCGCACGAGCTCTTCGGGATCGACTACGACCGCATCGGCATCGTGGTGCACCCGCAGTCGATCGTGCACTCCATGGTGGAGCTGCGCGACGGGTCGACGCTGGCCCAGCTGTCGAGCCCCGACATGCGCCTGCCCATCAGCTACGCCCTGGGCTGGCCCGACCGGGCCGCCTCGCCCTTCGGCGCGCTGGATTGGTCGTCGCCCCAGAACCTGACCTTCGAGCCGCCCGACCGTGGCGTCTTCCGCTGCATCGACCTGGCCTACGAGGCGGGCCGGCGCGGGGGCTCCGCACCGGCCTGGCTCAGCGCGGCCAACGAGGTGGCGGTCGAGGCCTTCCTGGAGGGCCGGCTGGCCTGGACAAGCATCGCCGAGGTGGTGGCCGAGGTCATGGGGGCCTGGCCCGACGAAGAGGTCGACCAGGTCGAGGCGGTGCTGGCGGCCGACGCCGAGGCCCGGGCCCGGGCCGGCGAGGCGCTCGGCCGACGATCGGTCGGAGGCGACGGCCGATAGCGTTGTTGGCGCGATGACCCTGACCGAGAAGGAGGCGCAGGCGGCGGTACCGCCCCTCGGGCCCGACCCGACACCGGACGGCAGCCCGGCGCGGGTCGTCCAGTTGCTGGTGGCCCTCGGGCTGATCACCGTCGCCTTCATCGCCCTGGGCTGGGGCGACCTGCTGCTGTTCATCTTCATCCTCATCGCCATCGTCATGCTGCACGAGCTGGGTCACTTCGTGACGGCCAAGCGGGCCGGCATGAAGGTGACCGAGTACTTCGTGGGCTTCGGCCCCCGCCTGTGGTCGGTCCGCCGCGGCGAGACCGAGTACGGCGTGAAGGCCATCCCCGCCGGCGGGTACGTCCGCATCGTGGGCTTCACCTCCACCGAGGAGGTGGCCGACGAGGACGAGCCGCGGGCCTACCGCCAGCAGCCCTTCCACCAGCGCATCATCGTGGCCTCGGCCGGTTCGGCCGTGCACTTCCTGATCGCCTTCGTGCTGGCCCTCGTCCTGGTGTTCGCCTTCGGCCAGCTGACGAACGACTACAAGGTGGCCTCACTCGAGCACTGGCCGGGACGGACGACCCCGGCCGCCCTGGCCGGCCTGAAGCCCGGGGACACCATCGTCTCCATCGACGGCAAGACGTTCACCAACGCCAACGCGATGGTGGACACGGTCAAGCGCTCGACCGGCCACGAATTCGACGCTCGGGGTCGAGCGTGACGGCCGACTCATCCACCTGACGGCGACGCCCCAGAGCGGCGAGGGCGTGAAGATCAAGGGCCAGAAGCTGGCCGACCACGGCTACCTCGGCATCAACATCTCCACGGCCACGCACCCGGTGACGGCGCTGGGCGCACCCGGTGCGGCGCTGTCCACCATGTGGCAGGTGGCCGACCAGGAGGCGGACGGCCTCGGGCAGATCTTCTCGCCCTCGGGGTTGGCGTCGGTCTGGCACCAGGTGACCAACTCGAAGGCGGCGGCGTCGGCCGCCGACAACCCGGGCTCGGCCCCGAGGCCGGTGTCGATCGTCGGCATCACCAGCCTGGGCGCCCAGGCCGAGCAGGACGGCCTCTACGCCGTGCTCATGCTGCTGATCGCCATCAACATCGTGTTCGGGATCCTCAACATGTTGCCCATGGTGCCGCTCGACGGCGGGCACGTGGCCATCGCGGCCTACGAGTGGATCCGTACGAAGAAGGGCGAGCAGTACTACCGGGCCGACATCACCAAGCTGTTCCCGGTGGCCGCGCTGTTCATCGGCTTCCTGGCCTTCCTGGCCTTCGCCGGGATATTCCTCGACATCACCCATCCGCTGCAGCTGCCGCACTAGCAGCCATGGAACTCTCCTCCTCGCTGCTGTCGCCCCGCCGGCCCACCCGCCGCATCGTGCTCGGCGGCGTGCCCATCGGCGACGGCGCGCCCATCACGGTGCAGTCGATGACGACCACCAAGACGGCCGACGTGGACGGCACCCTGGCCCAGATCTACGCACTGGCCGCCGCCGGGGCGGACATCGTGCGCTGCACCTGCAACGAGGAGGCGGCGGCGGAGGGGCTGGCCCACATCGTGCCGCGCTCGCCGGTGCCGATCGTGGCCGACATCCACTTCCATCACGAGATGGCGCTGGCCGCGCTCGAGGCGGGCGTGCAGGGGCTGCGCCTCAACCCGGGCAACCTGCGCAAAGAGGCCGAGATCAAGCAGGTGGCGGCCGAGGCGCGTGACCGCGGCGTCCCCATCCGCATCGGCGTCAACGCCGGCTCGCTCCACCCCGACCTCTACAAGAAGCACGGTGGGGCCACGCCCGAGGCGTTGGTGGAGTCGGCCCGCAACGAGCTGGCGCTCTTCGAGGAGGTCGGGTTCAGCGACGTGAAGATCTCGGTCAAGGCGTCGTCGGTGGCGCTGATGATCGCCGCCTACCGGCTGGCCTCGGAGACCTTCGACCACCCACTGCACCTCGGGGTCACCGAGGCGGGCCCACCGCCGGCCGGTCTGGTCAAGGGCACGGCCGGCATCGGCGCGCTGCTGGCCGAGGGCATCGGCGACACCATCCGCTTCTCCTTGACGGCCGACCCGGTCGAAGAGGCGCGGGCGGGCCGCCAGCTGCTCGAGTCGCTGGGGCTGCGCGAGCGCAAGGGCCTCGACCTCATCGCGTGCCCGTCGTGCGGGCGGGCCCAGGTCGACGTGATCGCCGTGGCCAAGGAGGCCCAGGAGGCGCTGGAGAAACTCAACCTGCCCCTGCAGGTGGCGGTCATGGGCTGCGTGGTCAACGGACCGGGCGAGGCCCGCGAGGCGGACCTGGGCATCGCGGCGGGCAAGCAGAAGGGCCACCTGTTCATCCGCGGCAAGATCATCCGCGTCGTGCCCGAGGCCGACATGGTGGCCGCGCTGGTCGAGGAGGCGGAGCGACTGGTGAGCGAAGGCGTCGAGGCGCGGATAGCGGCCGCGGACAGCGGCGCCGAGGCCGAGGCGGAGGCCGACCGGCGCGCGCTGCTCGAGACGACGGGGTCCGACCCCAACCACACGGCCGAGAAGATCGAGATCATCCGCCGGCACGGCGACACCTGACGCGGCCGATAGCCTGCGCTCCCATGGCCAAGGGCGCGATCGTCACACGGGCGGAGGACTTCCCGCGCTGGTACCAGGAGGTCATCGCCGGCGCCGAGATGGCCGAGAACGGCCCCGCCCGCGGCACCATGGTGATCCGGCCCTGGGGTTACGGCATCTGGGAGCTGATGCAGGCCGAGCTCGACCGGCGGATCAAGGAGGCGGGGGCCGAGAACGCCTACTTCCCGCTCTTCATCCCCGAGGCGTTCCTGAAGCTCGAGGCCGAGCACGTCGAAGGGTTCGCGCCCGAGCTGGCCGTGGTCACGCACGGCGGCGGTAAGGAACTGGAGGAGCCTCTGGTCGTGCGGCCCACCTCCGAGACGGTGATCAACAGCTTCTTCTCCAAGTGGATCCAGAGCCATCGCGACCTGCCCATGCTGCTCAACCAGTGGGCCAACGTGGTGCGCTGGGAGATGCGGCCGCGCCTGTTCCTCCGCACGACCGAGTTCCTGTGGCAGGAGGGGCACACGGCACACGCCACCGAGGAGGACGCGCGGGCCTACGCGCTGCGCATCCTGAGCGACGTCTACACGGCCACCGTCGTCGAGCAGCTGTGCATCCCGGTACTCAACGGCCACAAGACGGCGCGCGAGCGCTTCGCCGGCGCCGTGCGCTCGTGGACGTGCGAGGCGATGATGGGCGACGGCAAGGCCCTGCAGATGTGCACGAGCCACGAGCTGGGGCAGAACTTCTCGAGGGCCTTCGACACGACGTACGCCAACGCGTCGGGGACGCTCGAGTACGTGTGGCAGACCTCGTGGGGCATCTCCACCCGCCTGGTCGGGGCCCTGGTCATGACGCACGGCGACGACGGCGGGCTGCGCCTGCCACCCGCGCTGGCGCCGTCACAGGTGGTGGTGACGCTGGTCAAGGATGCGCCCGAGGTGGGCGCGGCGGCCCAGGCACTGGCCGCCGAGCTGCGGGGGCTGGGCCAGCGGGTCCGGCTGGACGACCGCACCGACACCAGCTTCGGCCGGCGCAGCGTCGACTGGGAGCTCAAGGGCGTGCCCGTCCGGGTCGAGGTGGGGCCGCGCGACCTGGCCGAGGGCAACGTCACCGTGGTGACGCGGCACACGCTCGAGAAGGAGACCGTCCCCCTGGCCGCCGTGGCCCGGGCGGTGGGGGCGGCGCTGGCCGCGGCCGGACCGGCCCTCATGGCGGAGGCCACGGCGGCCCGGGACGCCCGGACGGTGGATGCGGTCACGCTGGAAGAGGCGGTGGAGGCCGGCCAGTCGGGGTTCGGCCGCCTGCCCATGGGGGCGCTCGGGCCCGACGGCGAGGACCGGCTGGCCCAGCACGCCATGACGGTGCGGTGCCTGCAGCGATCCGACGGCTCGCTGGCCGAGCCGGGCGACGCCGACAACGACCTGGTGGCCATCGTCGGCCGATCGTACTGACGCACGAATTGCTATAATTCTCCTGCTGTCCATTTAAGAATCAGTACCTCGTCAGGAAGCGTGGGCTGCGGCCCACGCTTTCGCTTTGCAGGGCCACGAACAGGAAGGAGAGGAGGTGACGGCGATGACCGAGCAGACCACGGACCTGGTAGGTGTGCTGTCACCCGTTCTGGAGGCGCGCGGCCTGGACCTGGTGGACGTCGAGGTGCACGGGGCGCAACTGACCGTCTTCGTCGACCGCGAGGGCGGCGTCGGCCTGGACGAGCTGGGCGAGGCCACGCGGGACGTCTCGGCCACCCTCGACGAGCTCGACCCCATGCCGGGCCGCTACACGCTGTCGGTGTCGAGCCCCGGGCTCGAGCGCCGCCTGCGGACGCCGGCCCACTTCGCCCGGGCGGTCGGCGAGACGGTGACGGTCCGGGTCGACGCCGGGACGGCCGAGGTGCGGCGCCTGACCGGCACCCTGGCCGAGGCGGACGAGACAGGCTGCACGCTGAAGGGGCCCGAGGTGCCCGGCGGCGAGACGCGCCTCGGCCTACGACTCCATCGAACGGGCGCGCACGGTGTTCGAGTGGGGACCGCCAGCCAAGGGAGCGAAGAGCCAAGCGAAGAGTGAGAGGGTGACGCGGCCATGAGCAAGACCAACTTCGAGTTCCTCGACGCCCTGGGGCAGATCGCCCGGGACAAGGGGATCTCGGTCGAGACGCTGCTCGACGCCCTGGC
Source organism: uncultured Acidimicrobiaceae bacterium (assembly GCA_963807775.1). Lineage (GTDB taxonomy): Bacteria > Actinomycetota > Acidimicrobiia > Acidimicrobiales > RAAP-2 > Bog-473. The sequence goes on from CAWECY010000005.1 coordinate 668,904, forward strand.
CAACGCGCTGGTCGCCGCCTACAAGCGACGCCCGGACGCGGCCGAGGAGGCCGTGGTCACCATCGACCCGGACTCGGGCGAGATCCGCGTCTACGGGCAGGAGCTCAATGAGGAGGGCGAGGTCGTCCGGGAGTGGGACGACACGCCGGACGACTTCGGCCGCATCGCCGCGCAGACGGCGAAGCAGGTGATCCTCCAGCGCATCCGCGAGGTCGAGCGCGACATGAAGTACGAGGAGTACGCCGGGCGCGAGGGCGACATCGTGACGGGCATCGTGCAGCAGACGGACAATCGCTACACGTTGCTCGACCTGGGCAAGGTCGAGGCCTTGCTGCCCCAGGCCGAGCAGGTCTCCTACGAGCGCTACGAGCACGGCGCCCGGCTGAAGGCCTACATCGTCGAGGTGCGCAAGACGACCAAGGGCCCCCAGATCGTGGTGAGCCGGACCCACCCGGGCCTCATCAAGCGGCTCTTCGAGCTCGAGGTGCCCGAGATCGGTTCGGGCGTGGTGGAGATCAAGGCGGCGGCCCGCGAGCCGGGCCACCGCACGAAGATCGCCGTGTGGTCCAACGACCCCAACGTCGACCCGGTCGGCGCCTGCGTCGGCGCCCGCGGGTCGCGGGTGCGGATGGTCACCAACGAGCTGCGCGGCGAGCGGGTCGACGTCGTGCCCTTCTCCGACGACCCGGTGGAGCTGATCCAGAACGCACTGGCGCCGGCCCGGGTGCGCGAGGTGCGCCTGGACGAGGAAACCGGAACGGCGACGGTGATCGTGAGCGACTTCCAGCTCTCGTTGGCCATCGGCAAGGAAGGGCAGAACGCCCGCCTGGCGGCCCGGTTGACCGGTTGGCGCATCGACATCAAGAGCGAGACCCAGCTGGCCGAGGAGGAGGCCGGCTACGGCGATCAGGAGTGGGCCGAGGGCGAGTGGGTCGAAGACGAGAGCGGCGAGCTGGTGTGGAAGCCGGCCGAGGGCGGTGAGGCCATGTCGGCCGAGGAGTGGACGCATCAGGCCGAGGAGTCGGTCGAGTCCGAGCCGACGGCGGCCGCAGCCGACCCGGCGGTCGCCGAGGCGGCGCCTGTCGTCGAGCCCGAGCCCGAGCCCGAGGCGGAGGTGGCGGCCGGGGCCGCGGCCGAGGTGACGGGGGAGGCCGAGGCATAGCGGCGGAACGGACCTGCGTCGGCTGTCGGCGGACCCGGCCCGCCGACCAGCTGGTCCGGGTGGTACGCCGGCCCGGAGGTGGCCTGGCCGTGGACCGGCAGGGCGCCGGGCGGGGGGCCTGGCTGTGCCGAGAGTCGCCGGCCTGTCTGCAGATGGCGGCGCAGCGACATGCCTTCAACCGGGCCTTCAGAGTCAGGGTGGAGGTCGAAGAGGTGCAGCGCTTGGTGGACGGCCTGGACGCGGCGGGGGAGCGGCCGGCACCTGATGTGCGAGAATGTGGGGCTGGGCAGGCGCCGGGCCCCGTAACGGACGAAAGACGAAGACAACCACTTGCCGAAGAAGATTCGCGTCTATGAGCTGGCCAAAGAGCTAGGACTGACCAACAAGGAGGGGCTGGAACTCGCCCTGTCCCTGGGTATCGGGGTCAAGAGCCACTCCTCCTCCATTGAGGACGCCCAGGCCGACCGCGTCCGTCGCAAGGCCGACGCCGAGGGCCTGCGCCGGCCGGTGCAGCCCGAGGAGCCCGCCCCGGCCAAGAAGGCGGCCAAAGCCACCAAGGCGGCCAGGTCGGCCCCCGAGTCGGTAGCCGCCCCCGCTCCGGCGGCGGACTCCGGCGGAGCCGCCCCGGTGGTACCGGCGCCGGCCAAGAAGGCGGTGGCCGCCTCGAGCTCGGGTGCGCCGAGTACCGCCCCTGTCGAGAAGGCGCCGGCCCGCAAGGTGGCGGCCTCGGCCGTGCCGGTCGCCCCGGCCGCCTCGGGCCCCGACGTGGCAGCCCGCCCGTCGCGCCTGGTCAGTAGCCGGCCCACCGTGGCCCCGTCCGCCCCGGCGGCTCCGGTCGCCCCGGCCGCGTCGGCCGCCCCGGCGACTGCGGCCTCGCCCGCCGCCCCGGCCCCGTCGGCGCCCGATCTCGGCGCGCCGCCCGCTCCCGAGCAGTCGGCCCAGCGCGTGGCCCGGCCTCCGCTGAGCCCCTCGGGACGGCCCGTACCCCCGCCCCCGGCTCCGCGCCCGCCGATCGGGCCGAGCGGCCGGCCCATCCCGCCCCCGCCCGGCATGGGCGGGCGCCGTCCCACGTCCGCCCCGTCCGGGCCCCGTCCCGGCGGCGGTGGCTCCTACCCGCCGCGCACCGGCGGCCGTCCCGCGGGCGGCGCCGGTCGTCCCGGTGGTGGACCGAGTGGTGGCGGCTACGGCGGCCGTCCCGGCGGCGGCGGCTTCGCCGGCCGATCCGGTGCGGGTGCCCCGGCGGGCGCCCCCCCGGCGGGTGGTCGTGGCGGCGGCATGCCCGGGCGCCGTCCGCCCCAGCGCCGTGCCCGACGGCGGCGCCGCAACCTCGAGGAGCTCGAGCCGACCCAGCTGACCACCTACCAGCCCTCGACGGCGCCGGTACCCGAGGGCGAGATCATCCTCGAGCGCGGCTCGACGGCCCACGACCTCGGGCCGAAGCTGAACCGCAGCGCCGGTGACGTCGTGCGCTTCCTCCTCCTCCAGGGCGAGATGGTGACGGCGACGCAGTCGCTGAGCGACGACATGATCGAGCTCTTCGCGGCCGAGCTGGGCGCCGACGTGCGCCTGGTCGACCCGGGCGAGGAGCAGGAGGCGGAGCTGCTGGCCCGCTACTTCGAAGACGACGAGGAGGAGGACGAGGCCGACCAGCGGCCGCGCCCGCCTGTCGTCACCGTGATGGGCCACGTCGACCACGGCAAGACCCTGCTGCTCGACCGCATCCGCTCCTCCAACGTGGTGGCGGGGGAGGCCGGCGGCATCACCCAGCACATCGGGGCCTACCAGGTGGTGTGGCAGGACCACCCCATCACCTTCATCGACACACCGGGCCACGCCGCGTTCACGGCCATGCGGGCCCGCGGGGCCCAGGTGACCGACATCGTGATCCTGGTCGTGGCGGCCGACGACGGGGTCATGCCGCAGACGATCGAGGCCATCGACCACGCCAGGGCGGCCGAGGTGCCGATCATCGTGGCCGTCAACAAGATGGACCGGCCCGACGCCGACTCCCAGCGGGTGCTGCAGCAGCTGTCCGAGCGCGGGCTGGTGCCCGAGGCGTGGGGCGGTGACACCATCACGGTGGAGGCCTCGGCCCTGCAGGGGACCGGCATCGACGAGCTGCTCGAGCAGATCGTGCTGGTAGCCGAGGTGGAGGAGCTGACGGCGCGGGTCGAAGGCGAGGCCCGCGGCGTGGTGCTCGAGGCGAACCTGGAGGCCGGGCGTGGCCCGGTGGCGACCGTCATCGTCGAGCAGGGGACGCTGCAGGTGGGCGACCCCGTGGTGGCCGGCGCGGCCTGGGGCAAGGTCAAGGCACTGGTGGACGACCGGGGCGACCACATCAAGGAGGCGCTGCCGTCCATGCCGGTGCAGGTGCTCGGTTTCTCGGAGCCGCCGCACGCCGGCGACGAGATGCGGGCGGCCAAGGACCTGGCCCGTGCCCGCTCGTTGGGCGAGGCGCGCGCACAGCGCGTCCGGCTCTCGGGCCACAAGCCGGTGGCCGCGGCGTCGGGCGCCCGCCTGGAGGACCTGTTCGAGCAGATCTCACGGGGCGAGACGGCGACGCTGAACATCGTCTTGAAGGCCGACATGCAGGGTTCTCTCGAGGCGGTCACCGAGTCGCTCAAGCGGCTGGAGCGCGAAGACGTGAAGCTGAGCTTCGTGCTGCGGGGGATCGGTGGCATCACCGAGAACGACGTGCAGCTGGCGGCGGCGTCGAACGCCACCATCATCGGGTTCAACGTGCGACCCGACAAGCGCGCGCGCGAGTTGGCGGCGGCGTCGAACGTGGAGATCCGGTCCTACGAGATCATCTACAAACTGCTCGAGGACCTGGAGGCGGCCATGCTCGGCCTGCTCTCGCCGATCTTCGAAGAGATCGTCACGGGTGAGGCCGAGGTGCGTGAGGTCTTCCGGGTGCCCCGGGTGGGTGCCATCGCCGGGTGCTACGTGCGCGACGGCAAGATCACGCGTGGCTCCAAAGTCCGCTTCCTGCGCGATGGCACCATCATCTGGAAGGGTGCCATCCAGTCGTTGCGCCGCTTCAAGGACGACGTGCGCGAGGTGGCGGCCGGCTTCGAGTGCGGCATCGGCCTGACCGACTTCCAGGACCTGAAGGAGGGCGACGTGATCGAGACCTTCGAGGAGCGCGAGATCGCGAGGAGCTGATCTGACCGTGTCGGTGAAGCGACGCACGGCGACGTACCCACGCGCCCTGCGGATCAACCAGGTGTTGCGTCAGGTGGTGGCCGAGGAGCTCGAGAGGCTGGCCGACGCTGACGAGCTGGCCATGGTCACGGTCACCTCGGTGGAGGTGGCCGCCGACATGCGGACGGCCATGGTCTACCTGGCCTCGGTGGACGCGGCGACCCTGGAGGTGCTCGAGGAGCGCCGGGGTCACCTGCAGCGGCTGATCGGGACGCAGATGACCATGAAGCGGACGCCCCGACTGTCGTTCCGGGCCGACCCGGCCATCGAGGCCGGGTCGCGAGTGGAGGAGCTGCTGCGGGGTCTGCACTCGCACCGGAGGGCGGAGCGGAGCGGGCCGTGAGGCTCGCCTGCGGCTCTCCAGCCGGCCGTTGGGCTCCCCGCCGCGGTGCTCCTTATACCGGCCTCGCGACCGGGGCCTGGCCCGACGGCCGTTCGCGACGACCGGCGCCAGGAGGCCCGTTGACCGTCTTGCCGACGACGCCCCGGGGGCCTTGCCGTGAGCGCAGCGGACGCCGGGCGCGTGCGGCCTGGTCGTGGTGGACAAGGAGGCGGGCTGGACGTCACACGACGTCGTGGCGCGCTGCCGGCGCATCTTCGGGCAGCGCCGGGTGGGCCATGCCGGCACGCTGGACCCCGACGCCACCGGGGTGTTGCTGGTCGGGCTGGGCCGGGCCACCCGGCTCATGCGCTTCCTCACCCCGCTCCGCAAGACCTACACGACCGACATCGTGTTGGGCACGGCCACGTCCACCCTGGACGCCTCGGGCGAGGTGACCGGGACCTACGACATGTCCCACGTGACCCCGGAGATGGTCACGGTGGCCACGGCGGCGCTCACGGGGGAGATCGAGCAGGTGCCGCCGATGGTCTCCGCAGTCAAGGTCGGTGGCCGGCGGCTGCACGAGCTGGCGCGCCAGGGCGTGGAGGTGGAACGGGCCCCGCGACCCGTGACCGTCTACCGCTTCGACGCGGTACCCGACCCCGTACGCCCGGGCGTCTACCGGGCCGAGGTCGAGTGCTCGTCGGGCACCTATATCCGCGTGCTGGCCCAGGATCTCGGGTTGGCGCTGGGTGGCGGCGCCCACGTCGACCACCTGCGCCGCGAGCGGATCGGCTCGTTCGGCGGTCCGGAGATGCGCCGGCTCGACCAGCTGGGCCCCCAGGCCGTTCTCACCCCGGCCCAGGCCATGCGCGACCTCGACCCGGTGACGGTGGAACCGGCGCTGGCGTCGTCGGTGCGCACGGGCCTGCCGCTCGACAAGGTGCCGCTCGGGGCGGTGGGTGAAGGGCCGTGGGCCGTGCTCGACGAGGCCGGCGAGCTGCTGGCGGTCTACTCGGCGACGGGCACCGACCGCATCCGGCCTGCGGTCGTGCTGGCCGGCGCCTGAGCGCGGCCGGACTACCCTCGCAACCGATGCCCGGCACCGCGGTCACCATCGGGGCCTACGACGGCGTCCACTTGGGGCACCGTGCCCTGCTGCGCGACCTGAGGGAACGGGCCGACGAGGCCGGGCTCTCCACCGTCGTGGTCACGTTCGACCGCCACCCCGCCTACGTGGTGCGGCCCGCGTCGGCGCCCAAGCAGCTGACGGGCCTGGAGCAGAAGCTCGAGCTGCTCGCTGAGTGCGGTATCGACCGGACGCTGGTGGTGCCGTTCGACAAGGCGCGGGCCGACGAGTCGGCCGAGGAATTCGTTGAGGAGGTGTTGGTCGAGGAGCTGGGGCGCGCCTGGTCGTGGTGGGTGAGGACTTCCACTTCGGGCACGGGCGCCGGGGCAACGTCGAGCTCTTGCGCCGGCTGGGGGAGCAGCACGGCTTCGACGTCGTCGGGGTGTCGCTCACCGGTGACGGCACGGAGGCGGTGTCATCGACCCGCATCCGAACCCTCCTGGCACAGGGCGACGTCGAGGCGGCGGGGGCGCTGCTGGGCCGACCCCACGAGGTGCGGGGGCCCGTAGTGCGCGGCGACGGGCGCGGCGCGCCTGAACTGGGGTTCCCCACGGCGAACGTGGCCGTGCCGGACGACATCGCGCTGCCGGCCGACGGCGTATACGCCGGCTACTACACACGGGCCGACGGGACGATGCACCGGGCGGCCATCGGCGTGGGGCGCCGACCCACCTTCTACGAGCCGGGCTCGGCTCCGGTGCTGGTGGAGGCCTACCTGCTGCACTTCGACGGCGACCTCTACGGCGAGCCGGCCCGGGTGTCCTTCGCCCGCCGGCTGCGGGACGACCGCCGCTTCGACTCCGTCGAGGACCTGGTGAAGCAGATGAGGGCCGACGTCGAGGCGACCGAGCGGGTGCTCGCCGCAGCCGATCTTCCCTGATCAGCGGGGGGCTGCTACGATATTTGACGGCCGGGGCAGGTTTCCGGCGTACTCCGACAAGTCTCTGAGGTTCTTCCTTCATGCCCGACACGCAGGCCACCATCGCCGAGTACCGGCTCCACGACACGGACACCGGTTCACCCGAGGTGCAAATTGCCCTGCTGTCCGGCCGGATCAACCACCTGACGGAGCACCTGAAGGAGCACAAAGGGGACCACCACACCCGGCGAGGCCTGATGAAGCTCATCGGTCAACGCCGCCGGCTGCTCGACTACGTCCGCAAGAACGACGTCGAGCGTTACCGCTCCATCATCAGCCGACTCGGCATTCGAAGGTAGCGGAGCAGCACACATAACGGGCGTCTCGAGCAGCTGGCTGCCAGTCGCCGGTCACTTCGATCGCGAGGTGGTCGACCACTGGGAACCAGACCACCAGATGCCCCCGACAAACGAGGAGCATCATGTCTGATGCCATTTCCGTCTCGGCCCCCATCAGCGGGACCGAGCGCACCATGTCATTCGAGGCCGGCAAGCTGGCGCAACTGGCCGACGGCGCCGTCGTCGGCCGCATCGGCGACACCGTGCTGTTGGCCACCGCGGTGGCCTCCCGCTCGGTCCGGGAGGGAACTGACTTCTTCCCCCTGACCGTCGACATCGAGGAGCGGGCCTACGCCGCCGGCAAGATCCCGGGCTCGTTCTTCCGGAGGGAGGGCAAGGCCTCGGACCAGGCCATCCTGACCTGCCGTCTGATCGACCGCCCGCTGCGCCCGTCGTTCCCAGACGGCTTCCGCAACGAGGTCCACGTCGTCGGCACCATCGTCGGTGCCGATCAGGTCAACCCGCACGACGTCCTGGCCATCAACGCCGCCTCGGCCGCGCTGATGATCTCGGGCATCCCCTTCGATGGCCCCATCGGTGCCGTCCGGGTGGCCTACACCACCGAGGGGACGTGGATCCCGCACCCGACCTTCGAGGAGGGCGAGGAGAGCACCTTCGAGCTGGTCGTGGCCGGCCGGGCGCTGACCGAGGCCGCCGACAGCGACGTCGCCATCATGATGGTCGAGGCCGGCGGGACCGAGAAGTCGTGGTCCTACTACGAGGACGGCGCCCCCAAGGTGACCGAGGAGGTCCTGGCCGAAGGGCTCGAGGCCTCCAAGCAGTGGATCCGCGAGTCGATCAACCTGCAGCGCCAGCTCGTCGAGGCCTACACGGCCGCCCGCGGCCCGATCGAGACCATCGCGTTCTCGACCTTCTCCGACTACCAGGACGACGTGTTCGAGCGGGTGCAGGCCGTGGGGACCGAACTCATCGCCAGGGCCAACTTGGTCACGTCGAAGGCCGAACGCAACGCCGCCCTTGACGCGGCGGGCGACGAGATCAAGGCCGCCCTGGCCGACGAGTTCCCCGAGCGCGCGGGCGAGGTCAAGGCGGCCATCCGCGGCCTGACCAAGAAGCTCGTGCGCAAGCGCATCATCGAAGAGGGGGTGCGCGTCGACGGCCGTGGCACCTCGGACATCCGGCCGCTCTCGGCCGAGATCGACCTCCTCCCGACGGCCCACGGGTCCGCGCTCTTCCAGCGCGGGGAGACCCAGGTCCTCAACGTGACCACCCTGGGCATGCCGCGCATGAACCAGTTGCTCGACACCATCACCCCGGTCGACTCGAAGCGCTACATGCACCACTACAACTTCCCGCCCTACTCGACAGGGGAGACGGGTTTCATGCGGGGCCCCAAGCGCCGCGAGATCGGGCACGGCCTGCTGGCCGAGCGAGCGCTCCTGCCGGTGGTGCCGAGCGAGGAGGAGTTCCCCTACGCACTGCGGGTGGTGTCCGACGTCCTCACCTCGAACGGCTCGACCTCCATGGCCTCGGTCTGCGGCTCGACCCTGTCGCTCATGGCGGCGGGTGTGCCCCTCAAGGCCCCGGTGGCCGGCATCGCGATGGGCCTGGTGCACGACGGCGAGGCCTACGTCACCCTGACGGACATCCTGGGCTCCGAGGACGCCTTCGGCGACATGGACTTCAAGGTGGCGGGCACGGCCGACGCCGTGACCGCGCTGCAGCTCGACACCAAGATCGCCGGCCTGCCGGCCGACGTGCTGGGTAAGGCGCTCCTCCAGGCCAAGGAGGCCCGCCTGACCATCCTCGCCGTGATGGCGGGTGCCATCGCCGTGCCGCGTGACCACGTGGCCAACAGCGCGCCGAAGATCGTCTCCATGGAGATCCCGATCGACAAGATCGGCGAGGTGATCGGGCCCAAGGGCAAGGTCATCAACACGCTGCAGCAGGAGACGGGGGCCGACATCGCGGTGGACGACGACGGCGTCGTCGGCACCGTCACCATCGGCGCCAAGGACGGCAACACGGTGGAAGAGGCGCGGCGGCGCATCTCGCTCATCCTCGACCCGCCGACGGCCGAGGTGGGCGCGATCTATGCGGGCAAGGTGGTCAACATCACCAAGTTCGGCGCCTTCGTCAACGTGCTACCCGGACGCGACGGCCTGTTGCACATTTCGAAGCTCTCGTCCCTGGCGGGCGGGAAGCGCATCAACAACGTGGAGGACGTGCTCACGCTCGGCCAGCCCGTCGAGGTGCGCGTGGACGACATCGATCCGCAGGGCAAGGTCTCGCTGTCCCTGGTCGATGCGTCCGGGGCGCCCGGTACTCCGGGCGGCAACGGCGACTCGGCGCCGGCGCCGGCGCCGGCGCCGTCGTCATCGCCATCGCCATCGCCATCGCCATCGTCATCGTCATCGTCATCTCATCGTCATCGTCGTCCGGCGGCAACCTCTCCTTCGAGGACGCCTTCGAGGCCGAGTTGGCGGCCGACCTGGGCGATCTGGGCCCAGGCGCGGCCGAGCAGCACGGCAACGACCGCGGCAGCAACGACCGCGGCGGCAACGACCGCCGCCCGCGCGGGCGCTCGCGTCGTCGTTGATCGAGTCCTCCGTCCTGCCGTGCGGCGTCCGCCTGGTCACCGAGACCATGGCCGACGTCCGCTCGGTGGCGGTGGCCTACTGGGTCGGCACCGGCTCGCGTGACGAGCCCGGCCAGCTGGCCGGCGCGTCGCACTTTTTGGAGCACCTCCTGTTCAAGGGGACGGAGAGGCGTTCGGCCGCGGCCATCGCAGAGGAGCTCGACGAGGTGGGAGGCGACTGCAACGCCTTCACGACGAAGGAGTACACGACCTTCTACGTCCGCCTGCTCTCCGAGCACCTGACGCTCGGACTCGACATCCTGAGCGACATCATGTGGGCGCCCGCCCTGCGGCCCGACGACATCGAAGCCGAACGCGCCGTCATCCTCGACGAGATCCTCATGCACGCCGACGAGCCGGCCGACCTGGCCGCGGAGCGCTGGCAGTCGGCCCTCTTCCCGGACCATCCGCTCGGCCGCGACACGCTGGGCACGGCGTCATCGGTGCAACGCATCGGCCGCGATGACATCAGGGCCTTCTTCGAGCACCACTACCGCCCGGGGAACATGGTGGTGTCCGTGGCGGGCGACTGCCGGCACGACGCCGTGGCGGCCGAGCTCGAGCAGCGTTTCGCCGGCATCGCCGGCGGCGAAGCCCCGTCCCGTGGGGCGCCGGGCCCCGACACCGTGCCGCTCGAGGTGGTGCGGCGGCCCACCGAGCAGGCGCACCTGGTCTACGGGACCCGCTCGGTCTCGCGTTTCGACGAGCGCCGCTGGGCCCTGGCGGTGCTCAACCACACTCTGGGCGGCGGGCTCTCGAGCCGCCTGTTCCAGAAGGTTCGTGAGCAGCGCGGCCTGGCCTATTCGGTGTGGTCCGAGCGAGCCGCCTACCAGGACGCCGGCTCGCTGGCCGTGGTGGTCGGGACGGCGCCCGAGCACGTCGACGAGGTGCTGCGCATCGTCAACGAGGAACTCGAGCTGCTGGCGGCCGACGGTGTCACCGGGCGCGAGCTCGACGTGGCCAAGGGCTACCTGCGGGCCGAGATGCTGCTCTCGGGCGAGGACTCGGGGGCGCGCATGAGCCGCATCGGCGCCTCGCTCCTGCTACACGGCGAGGTGCTGAGCGTGGAAGAGGTGCTGGCCCGCATCGACGCCGTCGAGCGGGAGCAGGTGCTCGAGGTGGCGGGGCAGCTGGTACGGACGCCGCGCACCCTGAGTGCCGTAGGCCCCTTCGACGAGGACCTCTTCCAGTCCCACCTACCTGCGATGGCCGCCCGCTAGCCTGACCGCCATGTTGAGGGTCGGTGTGGTCGGCGCGGGCGGCCGCATGGGCCACGAGGTGTGCCGGGCCGTCACGGAGGCGGACGACCTGCAGCTGGTGGCGGCGGTCGACCCCGGGCACGTCGGCGGGGACGCCTGTGGCCACGAGATCGTCGGCGAGGTCAACGCGCTGGCCGACCTGGGGACCGAGGTGGTCGTCGACTTCACCGTGGCCGAGGCCGTCCGCCACAACGTGCCGCACTACGCCGTCCAGAAGGTGCACGCCGTCATCGGCACGACCGGCCTGTCCGAGGCGGACATGGCAGAGGTGGAACGGCAATTCGCCGGCTCGGGGGCCAACGCCGTGGTGGCGGCCAACTTCGCCATTGGGGCCGTCCTGCTCATGCACTTCTGCCGGCTGGCCGCCCCGCACATGGAGGGCGTCGAGGTGATCGAGCTGCACCACGACGCCAAGCGCGACGCACCGTCGGGCACGTCGTTGCAGACGGCCCGAGTCATCGCCGAGGCGCGCCAGGCCGCCGGGAGCGGCCCGCTGCCGCCCGACCCGACCACCGAGTTGGTGCTCGAGGGTGCCCGGGGGGCGGCCGGCCCGGCCGGCGTGCGCGTCCACTCGGTGCGGCTGCCCGGCCTGGTGGCACACGAGGAGGTGATCTTCGGCGCCCCGGGACAGAGCCTGAGCCTGCGCCACGACTCCTACGACCGCCGCTCCTTCATGCCCGGCGTGCTGTTGGCCGTGCGAGCCGTGCCGGAGCGGCCCGGCCTGACCGTCGGCCTCGAGGCGTTGCTGGGCCTGTGAACCCCGAGGTCCGGGAGCGGTTGCTGCAGGCCACCTACACCTGCGTGGCCCGCTGGGGCCTGTCCAAGACGACGGTCGAGGACGCGGCGCGCGAAGCGGGGGTGTCGCGGGCGACGGTGTACCGCTACTTCCCGGGCGGGCGTGACGAGCTGATCTCGGCCGTCGTCGGCTGGGAGTTCAACCGCTTCTTCCTCCGCCTCTATGAAGAGGTGCACGACGCCGACACGCTCGAGGAGGTGATGGAGCGCGGGCTGCTGTTCGCCCACCGGGCCGTGGTGGAGCACGAGGTGCTCCAGCGCATCCTGGTCACCGAGCCCGAGGTGCTGCTGCCCCGGCTCACGCTGGAGGCGAACCAGACGCACACGCTGGTGGCGGCCTTCTTGTCGCCCTACCTGCTGCGCCACGGCATGGCCGAGGGCACCGACCTCGACCTGGCGGCGGACTTCCTGGCCCGCATGGTGCTCTCCTACATCGCCTCGCCCGGTCGCTGGGACCTCAACGACCCCGATCAGGTGTTCCTCCTGGTCCGCTCCGAGCTGCTGGCCGGCATCCGATGACCGACCCGTCGCCGGCGCCCGTCTCGGCCCCACCTTGCTATCGGCACGCCGACCGGGCGGCATCGGTGCTGTGCGCGCACTGCGACCGGCCCATCTGTACCGAGTGCATGGTGCAGGCCCAAGTGGGCTGGCAATGCCCGGCGTGCACGAGCGAGGGGGCCAAGCGCTCGCGGCAGGTGCCCGCGTTCACCCACACCGGCCGGAACCGCACCGGCGTCGTGGGCTCGACCAACCCCACTCCGCTGGTGCTCGGCATCATCGCCGTCAACGTCGTCGTGTTCTTCGTCGAGCGCTTCGGCACCAACTACGGGTTCATCGACCGCTACGCCATGCAACCCGACCTGGTCCACTTCTCGAACCAGTACTACCGGGCCTTCACCGCCATGTGGCTGCACGAGAACATCGAGCACATCTTCTTCAACATGATCGCGCTGCTGATCGTCGGCCCGGCCGTCGAGGTGCTCCTGGGCAAGGCCCGCTTCTTGGCTCTCTACCTCATTGCCGGGTTGGGCGGCAGCGTGGCCTCGTACCTGCTCGGCCCGCAGAACGTCTTGGGGCTCGGCGCCTCCGGGGCGATCATCGGCGTGATGAGCGCCTACGTGGTGCTGGGGACCCGGCGCCACCTGCCCATCGCCCCGGTGGTCGGCCTCATCGTCCTCAACCTCGCCATCGGGTTCTTCGGCAACATCGACTGGCGGGCGCACCTTGGAGGCCTGGCCACAGGAGCGGTGCTGGCCTACGTGTACGACTACGCCGGCGGCCTGCGGGACCGGACGGCCGGCCTGGCCCTGGCCGTCGGGGGGAGCGCGGCGGTCCTGCTGGTCCTGGCGCTGCTGATCACCTCGATCGCGCCCGGACACGTGAACTGGAGTTGAGTGTCCATTGGTTGACAGTGAGACAAAAAACGCCATACTGTTTCAGAAGTGGGTGCAGCACAGGCAGCGAACGATGCCCTGACGGGGAGGCGGTCCGGGGTCGTCCGGCACCTGGAGGCCGACGACCGCACCTCGACCCGGGTCCGCATCGTCGACGGCGCGCTGCGCTGCCTGGCCCGCCAGGGCGTGGCCAAGAGCACGGTGGACGACATCGCCCGCCAGGCGCAGCTCTCCCGGGCCACCGTCTACCGCACCTTCCCCCGGGGTAAGGACGGCATCCTGGCCGCCGTCGTCGAGACGGAGACGGCCCGGCTCTTCTCTTCCCTGGCCGTGGTCATGGGTGAGGCGGGTGACCTCGAGGACGTGCTGGTGGCCGGCATGGTCGAGTCGGCCCGCTGGCTCTCGGCGCACGATGCCCTGACCTACCTGCTGGCCCACGAGCCGGGGGTGGTCCTGCCCCACCTCACCTTCGCCGAGCTGGACCGGGTGCTCCTGGTGGCCGGTGACCTGGCGGCCCCCTTCTTCGCCCGCTGGCTCGAGCCCGAGCAGGCCTCGAGGGCGGCCGAGTGGGCCGTGCGCATCGTCCTGGCCTACATGTCGGACCGCCATCCGGGGACCGACCTGACCGACGCCGAGGAGACGCGGGCCCTGGTGCGGGCCTTCGTCCTGCCGGGGATCCTGGCCCTGCGGGTTGAGGCCGTGGGTTCCCCTCAATCGAGCAGTTCCACCTACCAACCAACCAAGGGGGCAGTGCAATGACCACGCTCGACAACGAGCAGGAGCAGTTCGCTTCGAACATCGAGCTCATCGGGCGCGAGAGCATCGACGACCTGGAGGCCGTCCTCAGCTTCGTCGGCCACTACGACAAGGAGGGGTACCACCGCGTCCCCGACAACTGCCCGGCCGAGTTCACCTGGGACTACGAGAAGGGCGCCAAGCCACAGCTCGACAAGCTCTACGAGAAGGCCAAGAAGGCGCAGTGGAACGCGCAGACCGACCTGGACTGGTCCATTGAGGTCGACCAGGAACGGGTCGTCATGGCCAACGCCGAGGCCAACGCGGCCCAGATGCAGTGGGACGATGCGGCCCTGGCCGGCACCGCGCTCGAGAAGTGGGACGAGAAGAAGTTCGTCGAGTTCGGGATCCAGAACCAGAACTGGCTGCTGTCGCAATTCATGCACGGCGAGCAGGGCGCGCTGCTGTGCACGGCCAAGATCGTCGAGACCGTGCCCTGGATCGACGCCAAGTACTACGCCGCCACCCAGGTCATGGACGAGGCCCGCCACGTCGAGGTGTTCTCCAAGTATCTGGACGAGAAGCTCTCGGGTCACTACCCGATGAACGCGCACCTCGGCCTGCTGTTGGACGACATCGTGTCCGACTCGCGTTGGGACATGACCTACCTGGGCATGCAGATCATGGTGGAGGGCCTGGCCCTGGCCGCCTTCGGGTTCATCCACATGATGACGACCGAGCCGCTGCTGAAGAAGCTGCTGCGCTACGTCATGGCCGACGAGGCTCGCCACGTCGCCTTTGGCGTGCTGAGCCTGCAGGAGTACTACAAGGAGCTGAGCGCCGCCGAGCTGCGCGAGCGCCAGGAGTTCGCCTTCGAGGCGGCCATCCGCATGAAGGACCGCATGGCCATGCAGGAGGTCTGGGAGCGCATGGAGGTCCCGACAGCCGATGTGATCAAGATCATGCAGGCGGCACCCGAGCGAGACGACTTCCAGATCCTCTTGTTCTCCAAGATCGTGCCCAACCTGAAGAAGCTCGGGCTGCTCGACGCCGCCGACGGCTGGCTGCGCCAGAAGTTCACCGATCTGGGTGCCATCGCCTTCGAGCACCTGACCGACTCCACCGAAGACGAGGACGCCTTCGCCGACGGCTCACCGGCCGAACGCCAGGTCGCCTGAGCGGACGGGCTGCCGCTGGTAGCCTGAAGGGGCAATGAGCCCCCAGCAGGCGTCCACGTTCGGGCGGGTCATCACCGCCATGGTGACCCCGTTCGACGAGAGCGGGGCGCTGGACCTGCCCGCGTCGGTGGAGCTGGCGCGCTGGCTGGCCGGGCACGGGAGCGACGGGCTGGTGCTCAGCGGCTCGACGGGCGAGAGCTCGGTGCTGACCGACGAGGAGAAGGTGGCGCTGTGGCGCGCCGTGGCCGAGGCGGTCACCATCCCGGTGATCGCCGGGACGGGGTCCAACGACACCGAGCACTCGGTGAGGATGACCAAGCTGGCCGCCCAGAGCGGCGTCGACGCCGTGCTCGTCGTGACGCCCTACTACAACCGGCCCTCGCAAGCCGGCCTCTTCGAGCATTTCCGCGCCGTGGCCGAGGCGGCGGGCGGCCTGCCGGTGGTGCTCTACGACATCCCGGTCCGGGCCGGGCGGCGCATCGAGACGGGGACCATGCTGCGCCTGGCCCGTGAGGTGCCCTCCATCGTGGCCCTCAAGGACGCCGCGGGCGACCCCGCCACGACGGCGCACCTGGTGGCTCAGGCGCCCGTGGGCTTCGAGGTCTACAGCGGCGACGACGTCATGACGCTGCCCCTGTTGGCCGTCGGCGCAGTGGGCGTCGTCAGCGTGGCCGCCCACTGGGCCGGGCCGCAGCTCTGCCAGATGGTCGACGCCTTCCTGACCGGCGACCTGGCGTCCGCCATCGCCGGCAACGCCGAGCTGCTCGACTCCTTCGACTTCGAATCCAGCGCGGAGTATCCCAACCCGCTCCCGGCCAAGGCGGTCATGCGGGCGCTGGGCCTGCGCGTCGGCCAGTGCCGGTTACCCATGGGCGACGCCACACCCGAGCTCGACGCCCACGCGGCAAAGATCCTGGCCGCCGTGGGCCCGCCGGCGGTCACGGTTCCGGCGCTTGGCTGAGAAAAAGGCCAAGCCCAAGCCGGTCCGGGTCGTCTTCCTCGGCGGCCTGGGCGAGATCGGCCGCAACTGCGCCTGCATCGAGGTCGAGGGTCGCATCGTCATCCTCGACTGCGGGATCATGTTCCCCGATCCAGACATGCCCGGCATCGACCTGGTGCTGCCCGAGTTCACCTACCTGCTCGACCGCAAGGACCGGGTGGACGGCATCGTGCTCACGCATGGCCACGAGGACCACACGGGCGGCCTGGCCTACCTGCTGCGCGAGCTGGAGACGCCGATCTACGGCTCCGAGCTGACGGTCGGGTTGGCCCGTCACCGGGTGGAGGAGGCTGGGCTGGCCGACAGAACTCGCTTCATCCCGGTGGCCGACGGCGAGCGCCTGCGCATCGGGGCGTGTGACGTCGAGTTCATCCCGGTCACCCATTCGGTGCCCGAGTCGATGGCCATCGCGTTCCATACGCCCCAAGGCGTGATCCTGCATTCGGGCGACTTCAAGCTGGACCTGCAGCCGGTCGACGGACGTCGCACCGACATGTCGCGCATGGGCGAGCTGGCCCGGACCGAAGGGATCCGCCTCCTGCTGTCGGACTCGACCAACGCCGAGGAGCCCGGCTTCACCGAGTCCGAGTCGTCGGTCGGGGTGACCCTGCGCCGGGTCTTCGCGGCTCATTCGGGCAAGCGGATCGTGGTGGCCTGCTTCGCCAGCCACATGCACCGGGTGCAGCAGATCATCGACGCGGCGGCCGCCACCGGCCGCAAGGTGGCCACGCTCGGGCGCTCCATGGGCAAGAACGTGGAACTGGGCCAGCGGCTCGGCATCGTGAGCATCCCCGACGGGATGCAGGTGGACATCGAGGACGTGGACACGGTGCCGCCGGGCGAGATGTGTGTGATCTCGACCGGTTCCCAGGGCGAACCCATGTCGGCGCTCTCGCTCATGGCGACGGGCGACAACAAGTGGTTGCGCATCGGCGAGGACGACGTGGTGGTGATCAGTGCTCATCCGATCCCGGGCAACGAGTGGTCAGTGGGGCGGGTGATCGACGACTTGCACCGGCGTGGCGCCGAGGTGGTGCACTCGGGCGCCGAGGCGGTCCACGTCAGCGGGCACGCGCGCCAGGGCGAGCTACGCACGCTGATCGCCGTGACTACACCCGAGTGCTTCGTGCCGGTGCACGGCGAGTTCCGCCACATGGTGCACCACGCCCGCCTGGCCCTGTCCATGGGCATCGACCCGGCGAAGGTGTTGCTGTGCGAAGACGGCGACGTGGTGCAGCTCGATCAGAAGGGCATCAACCGCGACGGGCGGGTCCCGGCCGGCTACGTCTACGTGGACGGGACAGTGGGCGACATCGAGCACGGGGTGCTGCGGGACCGCCAGAAGCTGGCCGAGGAGGGCGTGGTCATGGTGGTGGTCACGGTCGACCGCCAGAAGGGCACGCTGAGCTGCCCGCCGGTGGTCGAGACACGGGGCTGGGTCTACGCGCCGGAGGCGGAGGAGTTGCTCGAAGAGGCGAGCGGGGTGGTCGGCGCCGCCGTGACGCAGGCGCTGCGCGACGGGGCGCACGACATCGAGGTGCTGAGCCGGCACACACGCAAGGCGCTGGGCAAGTTCGTCGGTGAGCGCACGCGGCGCCGTCCGATGATCGTGCCCGTCGTCCTCATGGTCTAGGTGTGCCGGTCACCCTGGGGGCGCGGCCCGTCAGGTGAGCACCCCGATGGTCAGCAGGATGGCGTCAAAGAGGAAGTGCGCCACGATGGGCCGCGTGAGCCGGCCGTTCTTCTGGAACGACCGGATGAGGAAGTACCCCACGGGGACCGTGGCGATGAAGCCGATCCCGTAGTACACGTGGTAGCTGGTGCGCAGGACCAGGCTCAGGATGAGGGCGCTGCGCGGGGTCCAGCCCAGCTGGCTCAGGCGGGTGAGGAGGTACCCGTTCATGAGCACCTCCTCGGCTACGGCGGTGGTGGCCGAGATCATGACGCCCCAGATCACGTAGTAGTGGGGGACCGTCCCGACCGGGTTCTGGCTGACCAGATGTGAGTGGTCGGCAATGAGCGGGGCCAACGGGATGAGGATCACCAGCTCGGCCCCCCACGAGGCGGCGATGATGCCGATGGCCGGGATCACGTCGCTGCGCAGGCCGGGCCAGGCCAGCCCGAGCACCTTCGGGGTCTGGCCCGTCCGGTACAAGAGGAAGAGTGCCAGCGGCACCGTGCACGCCACCGGCAGGTAGGCGAGCATTCCGAGGAGCATGTTGGCCACGGGATTGCTCACGTACACCGGGAACCGGGTCACGGTCCCGAGGCCGTTGACGTGTTCGGCGAGCAGCACGACGGCGCCCACGATCCCCGGCAGCAGGAAGGCCACCATCATGAAGACGGTCTCCCGGCTCAGGTCCCGCCGGGTCGGCTCCTCCAGCCGGACCGTTGCCACCTCGGGGCGCGCCATGTACTGGGGGCTCGCGGGCGGGCCCGGCTGTTGCCACTGCGGCAACGCCGGGGGCGCGGCCACGTAGATGTGCTCGGTCCAGGCCGAGCCGCTCCAGTAGCGGTACTGGCCGGCAACGCCGGTGGGATCGGCGTACCAGCCGGCGGGAGGTGTCGAGGTCACGGACGTACCACGGCGGGGATCTTGGCATGCCCGAACGTGCCGGGTGCATACCGGCGCTTCGCAACAGAAGCGAAATTCCCGCACCCAACCGCCCTGCAACCGCACGGCCACCACGGGTTGTCCGCCTCGGCGTTACATTCGACACACGGGTCGCGATGACCCGCAACAGGGTCCGCGTGTCGCGTGCAACGACGCCACACCAGAGCTCTGACGATGGTGAGGGGGCAGGAATGCGGCGCGCGCGATCCTTGGGCGGCTTGTGCCTCGCCGCGGTGGTGCTCGCCGGCACCGTGCTGGCGGGGGACCCGGCGTCCGCCGATGGTGCGGCGCCGTCCCTGGCCGGGGTCATGCTCACCAGCCCCCTGCCAGGTTTCGTCGCCGACCCGCCCGGACCGACGAACGGCGCCATCACCCCGGCGAATGCCGACCAGCCCGGGCTGGGATCGGGCAGCGCCCTGCTGGCGCAGCTCAGCACCGATGGTCAGCTCACGAGCTTTGTGCGCACCTGGCACGACGCGGCGAGCGGTGACGGCATCGATCTGATCGCCACCAGGTTCCAGGACGCGGACTTGATGTCGCAGTTCCTCCGCGAGGTGGCCGGGGCTCAGCGCGGCACGAGGATGCGTGTCGCCGGTGACGCCGCGGCCGAGGGGTACGCGACCTTCGGCACGTTCGACGGCCTGGGCGTTGCCGATTACGTGGTCACGTTCACGGAAGGTGACACGGTCTTCGTGCTCGCGGTGGTGACTCGTGGTGACCTGACCGCGTTCAACGCGGTGAAGGTGGCCCAGGTGCAGGCCGATGCCGCGTCGGCTCCGGCCGCGGCGGCCGTGATCGGTCAGGCGAGTGCGGGTCCGCGCTCGTGGCTCCCGTCGTGGCACGACGCGCTGTGGCTGGCGCTTCTCGCGGCCGGCGTGCTGGTCGCTGCGATCACCCTGGCCGGCCGCCGCCGCCCGGCGCGTCCCGCTCCGGTGCCGGCGCACGTCGATGAGCGGCCGGCCCGGCGGCCCCACAAGTTGCGGTCCCGTAGTCCGCAGCCGATGCAGATGCCGCGGCGTCGGCCCGCTGACCCCGGATGGGTCTACCTCGAAGGGAACCTCAATGTGCAGTGCTACTGGGACGGTGACCACTGGACGCAGCGTCGCGAGTGGGATGCCGACGAACGCGACTGGGTCTCGATCCCGCTGGCGCCGTTGGAACCCACGGCGGTCTAGCAATCGTCGAAGGGTCGGCCGGGCCACTCTCAGCTGAGGGGCGTCGCATTCTCGTAGACCACGACCTGGCCGACACTGTCGGACGTGAACGGTTGGCGGTGCCAGCCCGCCCAGCGCGATTCCAATCGCATGCCGGCGAGCCGCGCCATGAGGTCGAGTTCGGACGGCCAGACATAGCGGTACGGGGCCGCGTGGTGTAGGAGCCGGCCGTCGACCTGCATCCAATGATGCGACCACGACACCTGCCCGACGGTGTCGTCGAAGGTCTCGATCCCGACGTGGTCCGGCTCCAGCGTAAAGACGCGTCCGAGCTCACCTGGTGGCAGGCGGTTGAGTTGGGGCACCAGAACCTCGACTACGAAGCGGCCGCCCGGCGCCAGGTGGGCCGCCGCGTTGGCGAAGACCGCTACCTGCTCGACTTGCGTGGTCACGTTCATGATGGAGTTCCACAGCAGGTACACGAGCGTGAAGGTGCCGGCACCGGCCACCCGAGTCGTCGTCATGTCGCCCACGGTGACCCGCACGGCCTCGGCCCCCGGCTTGGCCAGGAGCTGGTCCGCCATGTGGGGTGAGAGCTCGATGCCCTCCACGCGCACGCCGCGCTGGCTCAACGGCAGCGCCACCCGGCCCGTGCCCACAGCGAACTCCAGTGCCGGCCCGCTGTCCGCCAGTCGCGCCAGCTCGTCGACGGTGGGTCGGAGGACCTCGGGCGCGAACATGGCGGCCGAGGTCTCGTCGTAGGCCTCGGCGATCTCCTTGCCCCAGGTGATGGCGGCCATGGCGCCTACTCGAGCTCCTTCCAGTGTTCCCGTCCGAACAGCCGGCCGTAGCGGGCGCTGAGGGAGGAGCCCTCGTCGTGGCCCGGGTCGGCGTGGACGACCAGCGGCCCATTGGGGGCCGGAAGATCCCCGACCTCCTCGTCCGAGAGGGTGCAGCGGACGACGGTGGTGGTGATCTCGTCGATCCGGTCCCGGTCCACGAATCGCAGGCCGTGATGGTGGGTCTTGACGGCGATGCCGTCGAACAGGTCGAGCGACGGGTCCTGCAGGACGTGCTCGACCGTCCCGAACACGGTGCCCGAAGAGCTGGCGACGGACGTGCCGGGCTGCAGTGCCATGTACGAGATCGGCTCTCCCTGTCCCACGGGTCATTCTCCTTGTCCGACATCGAATCTAGGGCCAACCGCCTGTAACCAGGTACCCGGTATACCGTCGTCCCTGGAACGAGATCGTCCATGGAGGCGAGACAGGAGGCACACCATGACGGACGTCACCCTCACCCGAGACGACCTGGCCAGCCTGGGACGGCGGCTGGACGAGGTCGTCGGCGGCTTCGACGATCGCGAGCGGTTGATGCTGCTCGCGCTCCTCGCCCTCGCCGGTGAAGCGCTCCAGGCACGAGCCGACGAAGAGGCGGACGTCTCGGGGTTCGACAGGGAGTCCACCGTCCCTACGGTCAGCGAGATCGTTGTCACCAAGTCGACCGACTCTGCCTCACCCAACCTGTTCCAGGCGGCGTGCAGCAGCGGCCTCTCGGCGGAATCACTGTCATTCAATTTCACCAAGATCAGCTTCACCTAGACCTCGCAGGGAAGGGGGCCGCACGAAGCGACGGTGAAGCGGGGGGACGCCAGCCGTCACCCCTGTCGGAGGAACCGGACCAGCTCGCCGATGCGGTTGCTCACCACGGCGTCGACGCCGGCGCTCACGACGCGGGCCATGTCGGCCGGCTCGTCCACCGTCCAGCACGACACCAGGTACCCGGCTCCGTGCGCCGCCGCCACGCCCGCCTCGGTCACCAGGCCGAACCACGGGTTCCAGTACTCCGCCCCCAGCTCCGCCAGCAGCGCAAGTGGCGGCTCCTCGCCGTCCAACCACGTCAGGCCGAGGCGCGCCTCTCCCGACAGGCCGCGCAGCAGCAGCAGAGCCGGCACGTTCCCCGTCACGAACAGCGAGCGCGCCATCGCCCCCGCCTCTTGCACCGCCAGCAGGGCGCCCGCCACCACCTCGCGCCGGGTGAAGTCGACCATCAGGGGCTTCTCGACCTCGGCCAGCAGCTGACCCAGGGTGGGGATGCGCACGTCGCCGTCGCCGAGCTCCCTCACCTCGTCCAGCTCCAGGTCGCCCACGGATGCATCACGCCCCCACAGCCGTTCGAGCGTCTGGTCGTGTAGCACGACGATGGCCCCGTCCCGGGTCCGGCGCAGGTCCAGCTCCACCATGTCGGCACCCGCCGCCACCGCCGCGGCGAAGGCGGGCAGCGTGTTCTCGCGCGCCACCTCGGGATCGCCCCGGTGTGCGATGGCGGTCACCGCACCCGGGGCCGGGCTGAAGCCACTCACCGCGACCCGGACCCTACGACGAGCCGGCGTACACGGCGTCCGCCACGTTGGCGATGATCTGGTTGAGCGCCGGCTCGATGAGGTTCTCCACCCCTGCCTGCGTGATGTGCACCCCGTCGGCCGATCGGGCCACGATCCCGTCGACCACGGTGGCATATTGCCCGTTGGGGTCGAGCACCGAGTAGATGTCGTCGATCGACACGTACGGGTTCTCCGAGGCCACCGTCTCCACGATCTGGTTATAGTCGTCGACCAGGCTGTTGGGCGTCCCGTCGTCGAAGTAGGGCGACGTCGAGAGGATCACGGCGCCGCCGTCGGAGTGAGCGATCTGCACCGCCTCGGTGAGGTTCGACTGGATGTAGGCGGCGTAGGCCGGGTCGGCCAACGTGGCGTAGCCGCCGTCGAACTGGCGGTCCTGACACTCCCAGTACCCGGTCTGGATCACCGTGACGTCCGGGTGGAACCGTGACACCACCCACTGCAGCTGCTCGTACCACAGCGTGCACGCGGTCGGGCTCAGGTAGATGTCGGAGAGCGGGTGGTCCCAGGGGATGGTTGGCGCACCGTTGGTGTAACCGCACCCTGACTCGGCCCCGTCCTCAATCAAGTAGGGCGGCATCGACTTGGCCACGTAGTAGCCCTCGTACTGCGACAGCGAGTCACCCGAGAAGGCGACGCGCAGCTCGCCCTGGTGGGCCGCCTGGGGCCCCGGCACGTCGTTGATGATGGCCACCTCGGGCGCGATCGGCGCGGAGAGTTGAGGCGGGTACAGCGGCGGGTGCTCCGGGCTCTGCGCGCTCCCCGAATACGCGGCGTCGCCGAAGGTGAAGACGCCGGCGTCGGACGCCAACAGCCAGTACCCGCTGCCGTCGGGCGTGGGCGCCATGCCCACGACGGGCTCGTTCAAGGTGAGGTTGCCTGTCGAGCCGAAGAAGCCGGCGTCGCCATAGTCGAAGATGCCCCCGTCGGAGGCCACCATCCAGTAGCCGCCGCCGTTGTTGGTGGCGGCCATGCCGACGATCGGCTTGTTGAGGCGGATGCTGCCGGTCGAGCCCCAGAACTGTGCGTCCCCGTAGCTGAAGATCCCACCGTCGGCGGCCACCAGCCAATAGCCGCCGCCGTCGGGCGTGGCCGCCATGCCGACGATCGGCTTGTTGAGCGGCTGCCCGCCCATGGAGCCGTAGAAGCTCGCATTCCCGAAGTTGAAGATCCCACCGTCGGACGCCACCATCCAGTAGCCGCCGCCGTCGGGCGTGGCCGCCATGCCGACGATCGGCTTGTTGAGCGGCTGCCCGCCCATGGAGCCGTAGAAGCCCGCATTCCCGAAGCTGAAGATCCCACCGTCGGCGGCCACCATCCAGTAGCCGCCCGCCGGGTCCGCCGCGCCGCCCACCACCGGCTGCTGCAGCGTCAGCGCCAGGGTGTCGCCCTGGTAGCCGGCGCCACCGAAGGTCATGATCCCGCCCGCCGCGTCGATGAGACCGTACGCCGAGTTGGTCGCCGTCGAGGTCGTCGTCGGCTGGGCGCCCGCCTTCGCCACCCCGCCCCGGCCTCCGCTCGCGAGCTCCGGGCCGAACACCGCTAGGAGCCCGGCCAACAGAACCACCGCCGTGGCAGACGCCACAGCGCGACCGACCCGTGCCCTCCCGGCGACCGCGCCTGTCATGAAGCCACGATTGTACGGAGCGCCGGCCAGGCCGTTGGCGCGGCCCCCGGCCTTTGGTGTGCGCTCGCCACCTTGCCTGCCGCTCCGCGCTCGCCGCCACCCCTGTGGGGGCCGCCACGTCACCCTGTTTCGAGCTCATTCGAGAACACGGATAAACCCAGAGGTTTAACCTCAACGGGCCCGTTTAGCGTTTTCCAAAACAGACATCCGCGGCGACATGCCGCCCGTCCCCGTCCCCTTCCCCGTCCCCGACCCGCCCCGCCGCCTATAGCAGCCGCAGTTGCTGCTCGTGATGGCCGCCAGCCAAGTCAGGCCCATCCGCCGGCGCCACCGCTGGCTCCACGCCCCGGTAGCGGTCCCGCCCCGTCACGCCGCAGCGCCGGGCGGCCGTCCGTACCACGCCTTCCACCCGCTCGCGCTCGTCGTCCGCTTGATACGCCCCCCGCCGGAACCGCGCCCGGTGCAACGACACCAGGTCGGGCCGCTCCGAGCCCAACCAGCGAAAATAATGCTCACGCAGAGGCCCACGCAGGTGCAGCGCCACGCCCGAGATCGACACCGCCCCCGCCGCCGCGCACGCCTCCACCACCTCGCGCAGTTGCGCCTCACCGTCCGACAACCCAGGCAGGACGGGCGCCACCAGCACCCCGCACGAGATCCCCATCCCGCTCAACCGCCGCAGGGCCTCCACCCGCCGGTCCGGCGGGGGCGTGCCGGGCTCGGTCAGCTTCCACACGTCCCGGGACAGCGTCCCGATGGAGAACGACACCGCGACCTCGGTGCGCGCCGCAGCCGCCGCCAGGGTTGCGGCGTCGCGCAGGATCAACGTCGACTTGGTCAAAATCGAAAACGGGTTGCGCGCCGCCGACAACGTCTCCACGATGCCCCGGGTCAGGTGGTACTTGCCCTCGGCGTGCTGGTAGGGGTCGGTGTTCGTCCCCATGGCAATGTGCGAACCCGACCACTTGGGCGAGCGCAGCTCGGCCCGCAGCCGCTCCACCGCGTTCACCTTCACCACGATCTTGCGCTCGAAGTCCGTCCCGATCCCCAACCCCAGATAGTCGTGGGTCGGCCGGGCGAAGCAGTACACGCAGGCGTGCGAGCACCCTCGATACGCGTTGATCGTGTGCCGGAACGGCATCAGGCTCTCCGGCGGCACCGTGTTGATGATGGTGCGGGCGTTCACGTGGAGGAACTCCAGCCCGGCGTACGCCCCCCGGCCGACGTGGCGCTCCGCCACCCGTTCGTCGGGGAAGAGCGTGCCGCCCTCCTCGTTCTCCGCTGTCGTCCACCGGAGTGCCATCCGGCCTACGATAGCGAACATATGTTCGTAATTCAACGGGCGGGGTGTCCACGGATACGGCCAGGTCAGCCGGTAGTCTCGGCCCCACTGTGGTGACCAACACCCGCGGACGGGCCCCGGCGCGCCCGCCCGCCCGCTCTTCGGGCAAGAAGCCCGCCAACCGCTCCAAGGCAGCCGCCGCCCCGGCGCGCCCGCCGTTCTGGCGCGTCCAGGCCCGCGACCTGTGGGCCGTCGGCCTGGTCACCCTCGGCGTCCTGCTCGCCCTGGCGCTGTGGGGCCAGCAGCTCGGCCCGGTCGGCCACGGCGCCGACTCCGGCCTGGCCCTCGTGGCCGGCTGGGTCCGCACCCTCCTGCCGCTCGTCGTCATGGGCGCCGGCGTCGCCCTGCTGATCGACCGGGGCGAGCCCGAAGAGGACACGCCGCCCGACACCGACCCGATCCGCCTGGCCGTGGGAATCGTGCTGGGCCTCCTCGGTGTGTGCGGCCTGGCCGAGCTGGCCAAGGGCACCCCCGCGCTGTCCGACACCGCCGCCCTGCGCAAGGGGGGCGGCTATCTGGGCGGGCTGGTCGGCTCGCCCCTGCACGCCGGCATCGGGACCGCCGGCGCCGCCGTGCTGCTGGTGGCCGTGGTCCTCGTGGGCATCCTGATCGCCACCGGCGTCCCCCTGCAGTCGGTCGGCCGGGGCCTGCGCACCGCCGCCGCCGCCGCCGGCCGCACCGCCCTCACCCTGTGGCGCGGCAAGCCCTTCGTGACGCCGCTCGAGCACATGGACGATGACGACGACGAGGTGGAGGCCGCCTCGTCGCCCCCGGCTCCGCTCTACCCCGAGGCCGCACCTCCCGACGAGCCGCCTCCCGACGCCGACGACGACATCGACATCCCGCTCGACCCCGAGCCCGAGCCGGTCGAGGCGGCAGCGCCCGACCCTGCGCCGGCGACACCCCGTGTGCCGGGCGAGTGGGTGCTGCCCGCCATGTCGCTGCTGAAGGCCTCCAAGAAGATGCACCAGGACCAACGGCAGGTCGACGCCGCCGGCGTGGAGCTGGTGCGCGCCCTGGCCGCCCACGGGGTCGAGACCCGCCTGGTGGGCAGCCGCGTCGGCCCGACCGTCACCCGCTACGAGCTCGAGCTCGGACCGGGCGTCAAGGTGGCCCGCGTGACCACCCTGTCCAAGGACATCGCCTACGCCATGGCCTCGCCCGACGTGCGCATCCTGGCGCCCATCCCCGGCAAGTCGGCCATCGGCGTCGAGGTGCCCAACCGCACGCGCCAGCTCGTTTCCCTGCGCGACATCCTCGATGCGAAGGAGGCGCGCGTCACACCGGACACGCACCCGCTCGAGGTGGCGATGGGCCGCGACATCGCCGGGCGCGCCGTCTTGGCCAACCTGGCCGAGATGCCCCACATCCTCATCTCGGGTGCCACCGGCTCGGGCAAGTCGTCGTGCATGAACTCGCTCATCACGTCGATCCTCATGCGCCAGAACCCCGATCACGTCAAGCTGATCCTGGTCGACCCCAAGCGCGTCGAGCTCGGCCAGTACGACGGGCTGCCCCACCTGCTCAGCCGTGTCGTCGTCGACCCCAAGACAGGCGGCCAACGCGCTGGCCTGGGCGGTCAAGGAGATGGAGCGGCGCTACGACCTCCTGGCCGAGAACGGCGCGCGCGACATCACCGGCTACAACCAGCTGGTGGCGGACGGCCGGGTGGCCACGCCGCCGTCGGACAAGCGGCGCGTCCGCGAGGTGGCGGCCAAGGCGCTCGGTGAGGGCCATCCCGGCATCGACGACGAGACGGAGATCGACGACGAGCCCGCGCCACCCGAGGCGCTGCCCTTCATCCTGGTCGTGGTGGACGAGCTCAACGACCTCATGATGGTGGCCGCCCGCGACGTGGAGGACTCCATCGTGCGCATCGCCCAGATGGCGCGCGCCGTCGGCATCCACCTGGTGATCGCCACCCAGCGCCCGTCGGTCGACGTCATCACCGGCGTGATCAAGGCCAACATCCCCAGCCGCATGGCCTTCTCCGTCTCCACCCTCATGGACAGCCGAGTCATCCTCGACCAGCCCGGGGCCGAGCGCCTGGTGGGCAAGGGCGACATGTTGCTTCTGGAGGCTTCCTCCAACGTGCTGCGCCGGCTGCAGGCACCCTGGGTCTCCGAGGAGGAGGTGCGCGAGGTCGTGGCGCACTGGAAGCGCCAGGGCGGGACGACCGAGCCGGTGGTGGGCATGTCGAACGCCGAAGTCACCTCGTCGGGTTCCGATGGCGTGGACGACGAGGAGGAGGAGCTGCTGGCCCAGGCGCGCGACCTCGTCGTGCGCTCACAACTCGGCTCCACGTCCATGCTGCAGCGCAAGCTGCGCGTCGGCTTCGCCCGCGCCGGCCGGCTGATGGACTTGCTCGAGCGGCAAGGCGTCGTGGGGCCCAGCGAGGGCTCCAAGGCGCGCGCCGTGCTGATGACGTCCGAAGAGCTGGACGGGCGCTGAGCCGGAGGTGAGCGACAGCAGCCCGGCGCCCCTCATGGTGGCGCCGTTCCGACTGGACTCGCTGCGCGACTCGGCGGACGCACCCGCCGAGTCGCCTCCGGGCCCGCCCCGCCGCGGCTCCTCCCGCTCTCACCGCCGGCGGCGCTCGCGCCTGCTTCTCACGTTGGTGGTGGTGCTGGCCCTGCTCGTGGTGGCGGCCGGCGTGTTCGCCGGCGTGCGGCTCAGCGCGGCCGACCCACTGCCGGTCGTGACGCCGGTCGTACCTCGCTCGGTCGGCGTCCCGTCGAAGGCGGTGTCGTTGCCGTGGCCCCAAACCGGGCAGGGGGCGATCGCCATCCCCTCCATTGGCGTCGACGTGGCGTCCGGGCCCGAGAAAACCGCGCCGGTGGCCAGCCTGACCAAGCTGATGACGGCCTACGTCATCTTCCGCGACCACCCGCTGGCAACCGGGCAGTCCGGGCCGACCATCACGATCACCCAGGCCGACGTCAACGACTACAACAACGACACCGTCAACGACGACTCCAACGCGCAGGTCGTCCTCGGCGAGCAAATCTCCGAGGAGCAGGTGCTCGGCGGCATGCTCGTCCACTCGGCCGACAACTACGCCGACCTGTTGGCCCGCTGGGACGCCGGAAGTCAGCAAGCCTTCGTGGTCAAGATGAATGCCGACGCGCAGAGGCTCGGCATGGACCAGTCGCACTTCGCCGACCCGAGCGGCGTCAATCCTGGCTCGGAGTCCACCGCGTCCGACCTTCTCAGGGTGGCCGCCGCGGACATGGCCGACCCCGTCTTCGCGTCGCTGGTCCAGATGAGCTCTATCACGCTGCCCGTCGCCGGCACCATCTCCACCTACACGCCCCTACTCGGTCTGCTGGGGATCGTCGGGGTGAAGTCGGGGTACACCTCCGAAGCCGGCGGCTGCGACGTGCTGGCGGTCGTGCGACCGGTCCACGGCCGCAATACGCTCCTCCTGGCTGCGGTGACCGGCCAGACCGGGCCCAACGTCCTGGCCCAGGCGGGCCTGCACGGCCTGGCGCTGGTCAACGCGGTCCAGCCGCTTATCGGCACGACGTCGATCCTGCGCCACGGCCAGCTCGTGGCGCACGTGAGCGAAGCGGGGCACACGGTCGACGCCCGAGCCGCGTCGTCGGTGTCCATGCTGACCTGGCCGGGGGTCACGGCCACCCGGGTCTTCCATCGCGATCGCAAACTGACCGATCAGGCGCGCCGTGGGGCGAGCGCGGGCGGTGTCGTGGTCAGTCTCGGTGGACAGCACGTCGTGGTCCGCGTGCGCCTGCAGCAGGACGTCCCACAGCCGTCGCTCCTTCAGCGGCTCTTCTGAGCGCGTAGCCTGATCGCCGTGCGCGCCCGGGCCCCCGCGTCGTCGGCCAACCTCGGGCCAGGATTCGATACGCTCGCCGTGGCCCTCGATTGCTATGTGAGCGTCGAGGTGGAGGAGGCACCGGCCTTGGCGGTGCACACCGAAGGCGAGGGTGCCGGTCTCTTCGACGATGCCTCCCATCTGGCGGCGCGGGTCGTGACCGAGGTGCTCGGCCACGACCGCTTCTCCGTGACCGTGCGCTCGCAGATCCCGGTGGCTCGGGGCCTCGGTTCGTCCGCCGCGCTGGCCGCCGCCGCCGCCGCCGCCGCCGGCGCCGAGGACCCGTTCGCCGTGGCTGCCGCCTACGACGGCCATCCGGAGAACGCCGCCGCCAGCGTGTACGGCGGGTTGGTCGCCGCCACCACGGTGGAGGCGACACCGGTGTACGCGCGCCTCCCCTGAGTGGCGAGCTGGCCTTCGTGGTGATCGTGCCCGACCGTGACCTGTCGACACCCGAGGCGCGCCACCTGCTGCCCGACACGTTGAGCCGCGCCGACACGGTGTTCAACCTCGGCCGCATGGGCCTTCTCCTGGCCGGGCTGGCCGATCCCACCGAACTGGTGGCCGACGCCACCGAGGACCGGATCCACCAGCCGGCGCGCACGGCTCTGTTCCCCGAGGCGCCGGCGCTCCTGCGCGGCCTGGTCGAGGCGGGCGCGTTGGCGGCCAGCTGGTCCGGGGCCGGGCCCACGATCATCGGCATGGTGCGAGTAGGCACCGAGAAGACCGTGCGGGCGGGCGCCGAGAAGGCGCTGGCGGCATCGGGCGTGCCCGGCTGCGTCCTGACGCTGCAGGCCGACCGGCGCGGCATCGTCTACGACGACGAGGCCGCGGTCTCGCTCTGAGAATCGGTGTTAACCGATGTCCCCGTCGACAAGTTTGACGTCGCCTTGCAGCTGGGTGATGGCGGAGGCGATGTTGAAGGTGTTGAGCACCTGGTCGTAGTTGGCCTGCGTCGGCTGGGCGTCACCCAGGATCTCCAAGCTGTTGGCCAACGTCTGCGCCGCGTTACGCGCCGCGCTCAGGTCGGCTGGCGGCGGGCTGAAGCCGTGGCCGACCGCCAGCAGGTTGGCGTAGGTGTGGATCTGGTCACCCAGCGTGCGGTCGGCCGCCTCGACACAGACCACGGGACTCGAGGCGGACTTGCAAGTGGCCGACTTCGAGAGGTACTTGGTCATCTCCTGCAGCACCGTGGCGCCGGCGGTCTTCAGCTGTGCGTCGGACGACGCCGAGGATGCTCCGCCCGAGCCGGATCCCGACCCCGAGCTGCAGGAGACGAGCACCAGGGACAGCAGCGCGAGGCCCCAGAGCGCGCCACGGTTCAGTCTCGGTCGGGCCATGGTCGGGAATCGTAGGCGCCGCCGTTCCCTAGACTTCGTCAATGGCCCGGACCTACTTCATCCGCACCTTCGGGTGCCAGATGAACGAGCACGACTCCGAACGGCTGGCCGGCCTGCTGGTGGCCGACGGGCTGGAGCCCGCCGCCGCCATGGAGGATGCGGACGTGGTGGTGCTCAACACCTGCTGCATCCGGGAGAACGCCGACCAGCGCCTCTACGGGACGCTGGGCCGACTGAAGGAGCTCGTCGACGCCAAGCCGGAGCTGCAGATCGCTGTGGGCGGCTGCCTGGCCCAGAAGGACCGCCAGCTCATCCAGCAGAAGGTCGGCTGGGTCGACGTGGTGTTCGGCACACACAACCTCACCAGCGCGCCGGGCCTGCTGCGCCGGGCCCGTGACGAGGGTCCCGTGATGGAGATCCTGGACGCGCCGGCACCCGAGTCGGGCGCCAACCCTCTCCTCGGTTTGGGTGCCATCCGCGAGGTGCCCTACGCGGCCTGGGTCAATATCCAGACGGGCTGCGACAACTCGTGCGCCTTCTGCATCGTGCCGTCGGTCCGCGGCCCTGAGGTCAGCCGGCGCCTCGACGACATCGTGGCCGAGGTCGAGCTGCTGGCCCAACGGGGCGTCGGCGAGGTCACGCTGCTCGGGCAGAACGTGAACTCCTACGGGCGCGACTTGACCCGGCGGCGCCCGTTGTTCGCCGAGCTGTTGCACGCCGTCGGCGGGGTGGACGGCATCGGGCGCGTCCGCTTCACCAGCCCGCATCCCAAGGACCTGCGTCCCGAGACCATCGAGGCCATGGCGCAGACGCCGGCCGTTTGCGAGCAGCTGCACCTTCCACTGCAGTCGGGGAGCGACGCCGTGCTGCGCGCCATGCGCCGCGGCTACACCGCGGCGCGCTACCTCGAGCGCCTGGCCGCGGCTCGGGCGGCCATCGACGACCTGGCCGTCACGACGGACATCATCGTCGGGTTCCCGGGCGAGACCGACCGCGACTTCGAGGACACCCTGGCCGTGTGTGCCGAGGCCGCCTACGACAGCGCCTTCACCTTCATCTTCTCGCCGCGGCCGGGCACGCGGGCCGCGGCCATGGAGGACCAGTTCGTCCCGGCCGACGTCATCGGCGACCGCTTCGAGCGACTCAAGACGGTGATCGACCGGTCCGCCTTGGCGCGCCACCAGGCGAGGGTGGGCCGAGGCGAGGAGGTGCTCGTGGAGGGGGTGAGCCGCCGCGACGAGGCCATGCTGACCGGGCGTACGCGCCAGGGGAAGCTGGTCCACTTCCCGAGAGGCGACGAGGCCGCGACGAATCCGCCCCCCGGTGCGCTCGCCCGTGTCACGGTCACCGCCGGCCATCCGCACCACCTGTCCGGTCGTCTGGAGGAGGTGACGGCGCGGCCCCGCCACCGCGTGCGCATCCCGGTGGCCAGCGCTTGAGCGCAGTCGCGCTCGTTGGCGTCACCGCGTCGGGCAAGTCGGCGGCCGCCCTTGCGTTCGCGCTGGCCCGAGCCGACTGCGAACTCGTCTCGGTGGACTCCATGTGCGTCTACCGCGGCATGGACATCGGGACATCGAAGCCCGACGCGGCCGCCCGCGCCGCCGTGCCGCATCATCTGCTCGACCTGGTCGACCCCGATGAGGAGTTCACCGTCACCCAGTTCCAGCAGGCGGCCCGCCAAGCACTGGACGACATCGAGCGGCGCGGCCGCCGTGCCGTGCTGGTGGGCGGCACGGGGCTGTACCTGCGCGCCGTGGTGGACGACCTCGCCATCCCCGGTCGCTACCCCGACGTGGCGGCGGCGCTCGAGGCGGAGCTCGACGGCGGACGCGCCCGCCCGGAGGACCTGCACGCCCGGTTGGCCGAGCTCGACCCGGTGGCGGCCGTTCGCATGGAACCGACCAACCGCCGGCGGATCCTGCGCGCCCTCGAGGTCACGCTGGGGGCGGGGCAGCCGTTTTCGGACTTCGGTCCCGGGCTCGCGGCTTACCCGGCGACCGGCATCACCCAGGTCGGCCTTGCCGTGCAGCCCGACGAGGTCGACCGGCGCATCGAGGCGCGCTTTGCCGCCATGATCGAGGCCGGGTTGGTGGACGAGGTCCGCGCGCTGGTCGCCCGGCCCCGGGGCATCTCGCGCACCGCCCGGCAGGCCCTCGGCTACCGCGAGATCCTGCGCCACGTCGAGCAGGGCGTGCCCCTCGACGACTGCCTGACCGAGGCGGTCCAGCGCACGCGTCAGTTCGCCCGACGGCAGGCCTCTTGGTTCGGGCGGGATCCCCGCATCGTCTGGGGTGCCACCGGTGACGAGGTGCAGCGCCTGCTCGGCGAGGGGCTGGCCGTGCACGGTTGAGACGGGTCACCTGCGAGAATGGTGTGGTGAAGGCCACCAAGCATGAGGGGGCCGGGAACGACTTCCTGGTCGTTCTCGACCCGGAGGACGCCATCCGGTTCTCGGTGGCCCAGGTGCGCCTGCTGACCGACCGCCGCCGCGGTATCGGCGCCGACGGGATCATCCGAGTCGGGCCAGCCCGGGACGGGTGCGACCTCTCCATGCAGCTGCACAACGCGGACGGGGGCGAGGCCGAAATGAGCGGCAACGGGATCCGCTGCCTGGCCCAGGCCGCGGTCGACGCCGGCCTCGTCTCCCCGCCGCGGTTCACCGTGGCCACCGCGGGTGGGGTGCGCACCGTCGAGTACGCCCCGGGAGACCCACCCGGGTGGGCCTCGGCGAAGGTCGACATGGGTCCGGCCCGGCTCGGCCCCGACCAGCCCCAGGAGTTCGACGATCGCCGGGCCCGGACGGTCGACGTGGGCAACCCGCACCTGGTGCTGCTCGGCCCGGATACGGCGAACGTCGACATCAGCGAGCTCGGGCCCAAGCTCCAAGCTGCCTTCGCCGGTGGGATCAACGTGGAGTGGATCACCGTCGTGGAGGACGACGACGGAGATCTGCTCGACTTCCGGGTCTACGAGCGGGGCGTGGGCGAGACGCTGGCCTGCGGCACCGGCAGCGTGGCCGCCGCCGCGGCGGCGGCGAGCTGGGGAGCCGTGCGGAACGGGACCGTCCGGGTGCGCAACCCCGGCGGCATGCTCGAGGTGACGCTGGGCGCCGACGCGGAGGCGACGACCCACCTGTCCGGTCCGGTGCGCAAGGTGGCCGACATCGACATCCATCCGGGGATGCTCTCTTGAGCAGCGTGCTACCGGGCACGCTCATCGAGCGCGGATTCCGGGAGCGCATCATCTTGGTGGGGGTCATCTTCCCGGGCTTGACCGCCGAGCTGGTCGACGAGGAGCTGGACGAGCTGGCCCAACTGGTCGACAGCGCCGGCGCCGACGTGGTGGGCCGTGTGGTCCAGCGTCGCGACGCGCCCGATCCGGCCACCTTCGTCGGGCGGGGCAAGGCGGAGGAGATCGCCGCGCTCAGCCGGAGCCTGGACGCCGACACCGTCGTCTTCGACGACGATCTCACGCCGGCGCAGCACCGGAACCTGGAGAAGCTGTTCGGTCGCACCGCCATCGACCGCACGGCGGTGATCCTCGACATCTTCGCCCAGAACGCGCGGAGCCCCGAGGGCAAGGCACAGGTGGAGTTAGCCATCTTGCGCTACCGGCTGCCGCGGTTGCGTGGCCGTGGCAGCCAGCTGAGCCAGCAGGCCGGCGGCATCGGGACCCGCGGACCGGGTGAGACGCAGCTCGAAGTGGACCGGCGTCGCCTGGTCCGGCGCATGCACAAACTAGAGGCGGAGTTGCGCGAGGTCGAGCGCACGCGCTCGCTCCAGCGACGCAGCCGCGCCCGCGGCCGCCATCGCGAGCTGGCCCTGGTGGGCTACACGAACGCGGGCAAGTCCACCCTGCTCAACCAGCTGACCGACGCCGGTGTGCCGGCCGAGGACCGTCTGTTCGTGACCCTCGACCCGCGTACCCGTCAACTGTCCCTGCCTGGAGGCGAGACCGTGCTCGTGACCGACACCGTCGGCTTCGTGCGCAAGCTGCCACACGAGCTGGTCGAGGCCTTTCGCTCCACGCTGGACTCGGTGCACTTGGCCGACCTCGTCGTGCACGTCGTCGACGGCACGGCGACGAACGCGGAGGCGCAGATGGCGGCCGTGCGCGAGGTGTTGGGCGAGATCGGCGCGGCCGACGTGCCGGAGCTGGTGGTGGTCAACAAGGCGGATCAGGCGCCCGACGAGGCCAAGGCCCTGGCGCACGCGCTGGAGGGCTCGGTCCTGATTTCGGCCCGCACGGGCGAGGGGGTGGACGACCTGCTCCGCATCGTGGCCGACCGCCTGCGGGGCTCGGACCGCGTGGTCGAGTTGGTGGTGCCGTGGTCCCGCGGCGACGTACTGGCTGCCATCCACCGTGAGGGCGAAGTAGTGGGCCAGAGCGACGGCGAGGAGTCGGCCACGCTGCAGGTGGTGCTCGATGACGTGGGTCGGGCGCGCTTTGCCGAGTTCGTGGCCGCGCCATGACGTTCCGCTTGCCGCCCTATCCCTACGATCGCCTGGACGGCCTGGCCAAGCTGGCCGAGGCGCACCCGGGGGGGATGGTCGACTGCTCCATCGGGACGCCGTGCGACCCGCCGCTCCGGGCCGTGGTCGACGCCCTGGCGACGTCGGACACCGAGCGGGGGTATCCGGCGTCGGCCGGCAGCCCGCAGTTGCGTGAGGCGGCGGCGGACTGGCTGGCCCGCCGCTTCGGGCTGGCGGACGCCCCGGCCTCGGTGGCTGCCTGCGTCGGCACCAAGGAGCTGGTGGCGTCCGTCCCTCACGTGCTGCGACTGCGCACACCCGAGCACGACACCGTTTTGTACCCCGCGGTGTCGTACCCGACCTATGCCATGGGCGCCGAACTGGCGGGTTGCCGCGCCGTGGCGGTGCCACCGGCGCCGGGCCGACTGGGTGGCCTCGACCTGACGACCATTGACGAGTCCGATGCGGCCCGCGCCCTGTTGCTGTGGTCGAACACCCCCTCCAACCCGACCGGTGGGCTGGGGGACCTCGGTGCCGAGGCAGCCTGGGGCCGAGAGCGCGGCGTCCCCGTGTTCTCCGACGAGTGCTACGCGGAGTTCACCTGGGACGGTCCGCCCCGCTCGATCCTCCAACACGGCGTCGACGGGGTGGTCGCCGTGCACTCGCTCTCCAAGCGCTCCAACCTGGCCGGCGTGCGCGTCGGGTTTTACGCGGGTGACCCCGAGCTGGTGGAGTTCTTGCGCGCCGTGCGTCAGCACGCCGGACTCATGGTGCCCGGTCCGGCACAGGCGGCCGGTGTGGCCGCGTTGGCCGACGACGCGCACGTCGACGAACAGCGGGCCCGTTACCGGGAGCGTCTCCACTATCTGTCCGGTGTGCTCGGGTCCTACGGCTGCCCGGTTGACTTCCCCGAGGGTGGCTTCTACCTCTGGGTGCCGGTGCCGGAGGAGCGCTGGCCCGATGCCTGGGCCATGGCAGAAGCCCTGGCGGCCGACGGTGGTCTCCTGGTCAGCCCGGGTGACCTCTACGGGGAGGCGCGAGCCGGCCACGTGAGGGTGGCGGTGGTGCAGCCCCTGGAGCGGTTGACTCTGGTCGGTGAGCGCCTGGGCGCCCATCACCCCTAGGTCCTCGACGTGGCACCGGGCTCTGCGGCCGCGTTCGTCCAGCGGCTCGTCGCCGCCATGGAATCGTCCGACCTGAGCGGCATCGCGGACAGTGTCCATCCCGGTGTGCACGCTGTACATCACCAACGCATCCGGTGGCACCGACCTGGTCGAGGGCAAGGAGGCCTTCTTGGGTCGGTTTCCCGACTTTGCGGCGATGGCCGACTCGTTCCGCGCCACCGTTACGCAGGTGCACGAGATCGACGACTGGAGCGCACTCGTGATGGTGGAGATCCAGGCGGAGCGCCGGGGCCGGTCGCTCCACAACTTCGCTGGCCTCCTGATCCGGCTGTCCGCGGACGGACGGATGACGGAATACCGGATGGTCGAGGCGTTGCCCGAGGAGAGCGACCGCTTCTGGTCCGATTGACGTGCCGGCCCGGCTCACCCCAAATGGCCGTCGGCTTCAGGGAGCGAGTCGCCCCGGGCGCTCCAACGCCTCGACGGTCGTTCGGACGGCGGCGATCGCGGGCTCGTCGTGGTCGGCCTGGCGGTAGGCCAGCGTCAGCGGCATGGTCCAGCGCGGCACGGGTGTGAGGCGGACGGCGACGACCGCCGCGCCGACGTGGCTCTCGGCCAGTGACTCGGTGACCATGGCGACATGGCCGTGGTGCGCCGCCAAATGAAGGGCAGTCACGGCATCGGAGCATTCGGTCCATCTCCATTCGGGCACCTGCGCCTTGTGCAACCGGTCGACGAACTCGCCCGCACCCGTGCCGAAGCGGTTGAAAGCGATGCGATGATCCGCCAGGTCGGCCATGCGTGCGGTCCGTCCAACCAAAGGATGGGACGGCGCGACCACTGCGACGACCGGATCCGCCGGGAGAGCCACGAAGCGCAGGGAACGGGGGCGGGTGGCCGGAACGATGAAGCCGAGGTCGCAGGCGCCGTCCATCAGCATGGCGATGATCATGTCGGAGTGCGCGTCGCGCAGCTTGATGCTCCGCCTGGGGGGTGCTGAGAGCGAACGGAGTACCAGATCGATGGCCCGGTGCGCGAACGTCGTGTGCACGGCCACCCGGAACCGTGGTGCCTCATCGAGCGACCTGATGGTGGTGGCGGCGTCTTGGAGCAGCTCGAGCGTGCGCTGCGCATAGGGGACGAGCGACTCGCCGGCCGGGGTCAAGGTCGCCCCGCGGGTGCTGCGCTGGAACAGGGACGCGCCGGTCTCGCGCTCGAGCCGGGCGATGCGTTCGCTGACCGCCGGCTGGGAGACGAGCAGGGAGCTGGCGGCCCGGCCGAAGCTCCCCTCGCGCACCACCGCCATGAAGCATGCGATGTCATCTGTTTGTATGGTCATAAGGAAATCCTATGACTCGTGCCAGTGGAGAGGGGGCTACCGCCCGGCGACCGGACGCCCGAAGATGGTCCTATGCCCACGTCGGCGATCACGGACATGGATGGACGGGCGACCACCTTGGACCGGGGCAGGGTGCTCCACCTGGCCTCGGACCAGTCGGTGGTCGCGCTCGCCGTCGACGAAGGCGCCTGGTCCCACATGGACGCGGTGGCGGAGTTCCGCGACGGTCGCGTCCTCGGAGTGTTCGAATACGAGTCGACCTGGAACTACTGGGAGCGGCATCCGGTGGGAGTCGAGGTCGTGTACGCGCTCAGAGGTGCGGTGCGTTTCCATCTCCACGACGGACACGACGGGACGGCCGTTCGGCTGGTCGCCGGACAGAGCCTGCTGGTGCCCGAGGGCGTCTGGCACCGGGCGGAGATCGTCACGTCGGCGCAGCTCCTTTTCGTCACGCCGACCCCGTCGCTGACCCAGCACCGGGAGGCGTGACGGTGACTGGTGGCCGATAAGGTGCGGCATGGCTGATCTGCAGGCGAGCATCGAGGAGCTCTGGGAACGGCGGGACGAGCTCTCGCCGGGGGATACGGACGCCGCGGTGTTGGTCGAAGAGGCCGTCGAATTGCTGGACACCGGTCAGGCCCGCGTGGCCGAGGTCGATCCCGCGACGGATCAGGTCGTCGTCCACGAGTGGCTGAAGAAGTCGATCCTCATGCTGTTCTCCCTCCGCGGGATGGAGACCATTGAGCACGGACCCTTCGAATACGCCGACAAGTTGCCCCTGAAGCACGGGTTCGCCGAGGCTGGCGTGCGGGCCCTACCCGGCGCATCGGCGCGCTGGGGTTCCTTCCTCGGGCGCGGCGTCGTGCTCATGCCCTCGTACGTCAACATCGGTGCCTACGTCGGCGCGGGCTCCATGGTGGACACCTGGGCCACCGTGGCGTCCTGTGCGCAGATCGGAGAGCGCGTCCACCTGTCCGGCGGGGTCGGCATCGGCGGCGTGCTGGAGCCTCCCAACGCGGTGCCGGTCGTCGTGGAGGACGACGCGTTCGTGGGCAGCCGGTGCATGGTCACCGGTGGCGCGCGCATCGGCAAGGGATCCGTTCTCGGCGCCGGCAGCTTCCTCGACCCGTCGATCCCGGTCATCGACGCCGAGACCGGTGAGGAGATCTCCCGTGGGGTGGTGCCGTCGTGGTGTGTGGCCATCCGGGCCAGTCGGCGGCGTGAGTACCCGGGAGGCGAGTTCTTCGTGCCGTGCGTACTCGTGATCAAGCGTCTGAGCGAGGGCGAGCGCCACGACAAGGCGCAGCTCAATCAGGTCTTGCGTGACCACGGCGCCAGCACCTGAGCGGGTGGGCGAGTCGGGGCGCGATCTGCTGGCCGCCACGGCCGAGCTGGTGGCGATCCCTTCGGTCAGCCACCACGAGGGCGCCTTGGCGTCTGCTGTGGAGGCGGCGCTGGCGCCGTGTGCATGGCTTCAGGTCGAGCGGGTGGGAGACAACGTCGTGGCCCGGACCGCTCTCGGACACGCGCAGCGCCTGGTTCTGGCCGGCCACTTGGACACCGTCCCGCCCGTCGGCAACGACGAGCCCCGGATGGAGGGCGACGCCGTGTGGGGCGTGGGCGCGTCCGACATGAAGGGTGGGCTGGCCGTCATGCTCGACCTGGCCGCCACCGTGGCCGAGCCCTCCGTCGACGTCACCTGGTGCTTCTACGCCTGCGAGGAGGTCGGCCGCCAGGAGAGCGGGTTGGCGCAGCTGTGGAACGAGCGTCCCGAGCTCCTGACCGGCGACGCCGCCATCCTGGGCGAGCCGACCGACGCCCTGGTGGAAGCAGGGTGCCAGGGCACCCTGCGCATCCGGGTCACCGTCATGGGGGTGCGCGCCCACACGGCGCGTCCGTTCACCGGCCGCAACGCCATCCATCGGGTGGGATCGCTCATCGCGCGTGTGGCGGCCTGGCCCGGGCGGGAGGTCGTGCTCGACGGGTGCACCTACGCCGAGCAGCTCCAAGTCGTGGCGGTCGACGGGGGAGTGGCGGCCAACGTCGTGCCCGACCGGGCCAGCGTCGTCATCAACCACCGCTACGCACCCGACCGCACCCACACCGAGGCCGAGGCCTTTCTCCACCAGTGGCTGGACGCCGAACTGGAGCCGGGCGACGCCTGGGAGCTCATCGACGCCGGCGACGGGGCGCCCCCGTCACTCGGGCACCCGCTGCTGGCGGCCCTGGTCGACAGGAGCGGAGCGGCGCCACGAGCCAAGGTCGGTTGGACCGACGTCGCCTCGTTCTGGGAGCACGGCGTGCCAGCAGCCAACTTCGGTCCCGGTGATCCGCTGCTCGCTCATCATCCCGACGAGCGGGTTACGCGCGCCCAGTTGGACCGGGCGCGCCAGGTGCTGCACGGCTTGATTACCTGAGCCGGCTTTCCCATGGCCACGTTTCGACCCGCCACACCCGATGACATCCAGGCCGTGCTGGCTTTCTGGCAGGAATCGGCGGAGCCGAGTTCGACCGACAACGCGCGCGAGCCCTGGCACGTCTCTTGGACCACGATCCTGGCGCCTTGATCCTCGCCGAGTCATCGGGACTGATCATCGGGTCGGTGGTCGCGGCCTGGGACGGCTGGCGGGGGACGGTCTACCGCCTGGCGGTGGCCCCCTCGCATCGACGGAGCGGGCTGGGCCGCCAGCTGGTCCGGGCGGCCGAACACAGGCTCGTCGAGCAGGGCGCCACCAGGCTGCAGGCGACGGTAATCGGTAGCGATCTCCAGGCGTTCGGTTTCTGGGAGAACACCGACTGGGCGCACGCGGCCGGACAGACACGATTCACCCGGGGCTGAAGACAAGGCGGGCCGGCGCGGACCCGCTCTGACGTGCCACTCCCCGGCGTAGATTCAGCCGATGCCCTCCCTCGCCGAAGCAACGAGTTCGCTGTCTGCGGTCCTTCTTGGCACGGGCAACCCGCTGCCCGATCCGAACCGGGCCGGAGCGGCAACGCTGATCAAGGCTGGAGCGAGACGGTTCCTGGTCGATGCCGGTCGGGGTGTCTGCATGCGGCTCGTCGCTGCGGGCACACTGCCGATCATGCTCGAGGGAGTCCTGTTGACGCATCTTCACAGCGACCACATCTGCGACCTGAACGACGTCATCACGACGCACTGGATCATGTCGGGACAGCCCACCCCGTTGAGGGTGCAAGGTCCGGAGGGCACGGCGAAGGTGGTGGAGGGTGCGCTGACCATGCTCGGCCCCGACGTCTCCTACCGCGTGGGCCATCACGCCGACCTGACCTGGAGTCCCGATGTCGTGGCGCAGGAACTCGGCCCGGGCGTAGTGCTCGAGGATGACGATCTGCGGGTCGTGGCCGCCGCGACCGACCACCGGCCGGTCGAGCCGACCCTGGCCTTCCGCTTCGAACATGGTGGTCGCTCCATCGTGGTGGCCGGTGACACCGTGCCCTGCGCCGGTTTGGACGAGCTCTGCGCCGGGGCCGACGTCTACATCCAGACGGTCATCCGGGAAGACCTGGTGCGGCTGGTGCCGATGCAGCGATTCGTCGACATCATCGACTACCACTCGTCCGTCGAGCAGGCGGCCCAGACGGCGACCCGTGCCGAGGTGGGCACGTTGGTGCTGACCCACCAGGTGCCCACGCCACCCCCTGGCGCCGCCGAGGACTGGCTCGCCCTGGCCCGGCCGTACTTCGGTGGGAATATTGTGTTCGGCGAGGATCTGCTCGAGGTGTGACCGGGGTTCTGCGACCGCAGTCAGTAGCGTGAGCGGATGGGCGCTGGCCTGAGGCGCTTCCAGGCCGGCGAGACCGTCGCCATTCGGGAGGTCCTACACGGGAAGGTCTGGACCCGCCGTCCGGTGCAGGTTGTCGAGGACAGTGACGAGCAGTTCGTTTCGTACCTGGCCCCCGGCACCCTGATCGACTACCCGATCGGCGTCCAGCACGGCGAGACGTGCTTCGCCATGTGGCTCTCCGGCGAGTGGGACCTGCTCCACAAGGAGTTCCAGGCGCCCGGAATGCTCCGCATCGCCCCCGTGGGGCAGCCGTTTGAGATCTTCGGCTGGTCGGGGGAGGAACGCGGCGTCACCTCCTGGTACGTCAACTTCCAGCAGCCCCTGCGGCGCACGCCGTCAGGCTTCGACACCATGGACGAGACGCTCGACCTGATCGTGTCGGCCGACTGCACCACCTGGAGCCGGCGTGACGAGGACGAGCTGGAGCTCGCCGTCGCCATGGGCGTGTACACGCGGGCGGACGCGCGGCGCCTCTACGAGATCTGCGCCACGGTCGAAGCCGCGTTGGGGCAAGGCCTCCCGCCGTGGGATGTCGCGCGCTGGGGGAACTGGTCGCCCACGGCCTAGCGGGCCGTGCTACGACGGAGCGAGTTGGGCGACGGCGCTGGTCAGCAGGTGCAGGTTCTCTTGTCCGGGCAGGCGGTCCACGCGCCGATCGATGCGCTCCAGGATCGCCTGAC
Source organism: uncultured Acidimicrobiaceae bacterium (assembly GCA_963807775.1). GTDB lineage: Bacteria > Actinomycetota > Acidimicrobiia > Acidimicrobiales > RAAP-2 > Bog-473. The sequence goes on from CAWECY010000005.1 coordinate 710,672, forward strand.
CCTTCTCTCCCTTGAAGAGGTAGTCGACCAGGAACCCGACCTCGCGCTTGGGCATGACACCGGAGCCGACGGGTCGCCACAGGTGCTTGAGCGCGAACCGCGTCAACTTCTGCGCCTTGACGCTGTCGCTCAGTCGACGCGTCGCCTCGGACGCGTAGAAATCGATGTGCCCACCCTCCTGCTTCATGATGCGCCGGAGGAGCTCGCGTAGCGTCGGGTGCCCGGCCGTCTCCGATAGGCGGGCGTAGCCGGCCTGAGTCGTCCACTCGTTGATGGCCCCCCAGGTCATGTGGAGCGCGATGAAGGCGCGTCCCGAGAACGCAGCCAGCCCTATCGTGCTGAAGGTGGTCACGGCTTCTCGGCGGCGGCGCTTGTGGCGCAGCGCCTCGATGCGGGGTGCGCCGGCCTGCTCCCCATGCGCCTCGAGCACTTGGGCGATGGCTTCACCGTGCCACATCTCCTCGAAGACCCAGCAGGAGAGGAAGGACGTGATCTCCGGTTCCTGGTGCGCCGGCGTCAGCAGGAGATCGCGGAGGTAGCACACGGTGTGGTGCTCCACGTCGTGCATGTAGCGCAGCGAACGCAGGGCGTCAGCTGACAACGGATGGTCCCGGAAGTCGTCGAAGTCGATGCCATCCAGGTCCAGCCGTCCCGCCCGGAACTTGTAGGAGTCAATGGTGGTTCGCATGGCGACCTACTATCCGAAGCACAGGCTACGCCCGGATGAGCTCGTTCACATCCAGAAGCGGGACCGGCCCCGAACAGGACGTACATGCGGGACATCGACAAAGTTAGTGACGCCCAGCTGGTCACTTCTATCGCCCGCTACAGCGAGGTAGCCCTGGCCGAGGCCTATCGCCGCCATGGCGGAGCCGTTTACGGCCTGGCCAAACGGGTCTTGAACAACGCCACCGAAGCCGAGGACGTCACCCAGGAGGTGTTTCTGCGGCTGTGGAACCAGCCGGACCGTTTCGACCCCGCCCGGGGATCGCTGCGGTCGTTCCTATTGGCCCAGTCACATGCCCGGGCCGTGGACGCCGTCCGGTCCTCGAGCTCCCGCCGGCAACGGGAAGCACGGGACGCCCTGCGGACGGCCCAGGCCCCCTACGACATGCAGCACGAGGTCTGGGACCTTGCTGTGGCCGACCAGGTGGCGTCCGCCATGGGATCGCTGCCCGACGAGGAGCGCCGGGCCATCGAGCTGGCCTACTTTGACGGGCACACCTACCGGGAGGTGGCCACACTGCTCGGGCAGCCCGAGGGCACGGTCAAGAGCCGCATCCGCAACGGCATGCGGCGCATGCGTTCCGTGTTGGCCGATGCCGGGGTGCGGGGGGTGGACGCGTGATCTCGCACGAAGAGGCCAGCGAGCTCCTCGCCGCCTACTCCCTCGATGCGGTCGACGGCCAGGAGCACGCCGAGCTCGACAAGCACCTCGCCGGCTGCCCTCGTTGCCGGGCCGAGCTCGACAGCCTGCGTGAGGTGGCCGGTGCCATCGGGAACACGGTGGAGACCCCGCCCGAGGGGCTGTGGTCGGGCATCGTCAGCCGGCTGCCCGAGCGCGACGGGGACGTCGATGCGCCTCCCATGCCCCAACTCGGTTCCGAAGGCCGGTCGCCCTTCCGTGCCCCCGCGGCGCAACGCCGTCGGCGCGGCGCCGTGGCCACGGTTGTCGGGTTCGCCGTGGCCGCCGCCGCCGTAGCTGCCGTGCTGGGTATCGGGCTCGTCCGCGCCGACAACAAGGTCACCAACCTGCAGGCCGCCGCGGCTCACCCACCAACAGCCGCCGCCACCGCGCTGAAGATGCCCGGACACGTCGTCGTCGATCTCGCCTCCAGCAACGGCAAGGCTCTGGCCGACTTCGTCCTGGTGCCCGACGGGCGCGGCTACATGCTCTCCTCGCATCTCCCGTCGCTGCGTGCCGGCCATACCTACCAGCTGTGGGGCATCGTCGGGAACCGGCCCATCTCACTTGGCCTGCTCGGCGGCTCGCCCAGTCAGTCCACGTTCACCATGGCCGGCTCGGTGCGGCCATCGCGCCTGAGCATCACGGCCGAACCGGCCGGAGGCGCTGTCGCACCCACCGGGCCGATCGTGGCCTCGGGGACTGTCTGACACCGGGGTCCAGCTGTTAGCTTCGCTCTCAATGTCTGAGGAAGCACCGAAGAAGCGGCCCATCGAAGTCGGCGCCGAGGCCGAGCCCATCAAGCTCGGCTCCATGCTGCTCACGCTCGTGGAGCCGCACCGGGGTCATGAGGTGGCCTACAACCGCTGGTACGAGCGGGATCATTTCTACGCCGGCTGCATGATCGGCCCCTACAACTTCGCCGGTCGCCGCTGGGTGGCCACGGCCGACCTGAAGGCGCTGCGCGATCCCGATCCCTCCGCCATCACGGGGGAGCCGAACCGTGGCTCCTATGTCGCCGTCTACTGGGTGCTCGACGGCTATCACGACGTCTGGAACCGCTGGGCCCTCCGGCAGGTCAACGCGCTCCACGCGGCCGGCCGCATGTTCCTAGAGCGCGACCACGTGCACACGTTGCTCTACTGGTTCAAGTGGGAGCACCGGCGGGAGCCAGACGGCGTCCCCGTGGAGCTGGCGCTGGACCATCCCTATCGCGGTCTCGTGGCCACCTTCATCGACCGGGCCGACGACATCACGAACGAGGACCTCTGGGCGTGGCTGCGCAACGAGCACCTGCCCGCGCTGATGCCCGGAACCGACGCCGACCTGGTGGCTGCCTTCACTCCCATCGCACTCGAGGGCGTCGACGCCCCGGGCGACGTGCCGCGCCAGTCGGCCGGGGACAATCGCACCGTCCTCTTGTGGTTCCTCAGCACGCCGCCCGAGGCGACCTGGGAACCGGTGTTCGTCGAGCACCGGCGCCAGCTCGAGGAGTCCGGGAAGGGCACGGTCGTCGCCGCCCTGCCCTTCATCCCGACCATCGTGGGCACTGACACCTATACGGACCAGCTCTGGGTGGATTGACCGCCGGCATGGCCCGGGCACTGCCCGCCGACGCGGACCCCTTCGCTCAGGGCTCCCACCACGGCGTCAGGTCGAGACCGGGATAACGGGCCGCCACTCCGGCCAGGGTCTGCTCGTTCCAGTAGGGGTGACCCGGTGGCGGAAAGCCCAACGCGGACAGCTGCCGCACGTTGGCCCCGTTGGCGAAGCGGTGCCAGGCCATCCCTTCGGCTGCTCCCGGCCACGCTTGCGAGCCGAGCCAATCCGTCTGCGCCGGCTTGAACGACACATGGAGCATGAAGCGAGCCGAGGCGGGGGCAGACATGCGGACGCCTCGGTGGTAGACGTCGGGCCGGTACGCCAGTACGGAGCCCGCCGGCCCCTCGGCCGGCACCTCGGCCTCGTACAGGTGCGGGTATTCCGTCAGGCTCAGGTACGTCCGCTCAATCGGGATGTCGCCGGTCAGGCGGCGTGACACCATGCGGGTCGCCGCCGTGTCGGCAGTCACGTCGCTCAGGTAGACGAACAGCTCCAGGTGCTGGTAGCCCACGTCGGAGCGCGGGACCACCAGAGTGTGGTTGCCGTAGTCGACGTGCAGCAGCTGGTCGTCCGAATCGGCGCCACCGGAGTATTTGGCGCTCAACATGCCCTGGTATAGGCGTAGATCGGTCAGGCCCAGGAACTCCTCGGCCAAGTCGATCAGTCGGTCGTGAAGGACCAGTTCGTTAAACGCGGCACTCTCGAAGGGAAACCTGGGCATCACAGTGTGCGAGTCGGTGCGAAAGGGTGCGTTGCGCTCCGGATCCCGATCGCCTGCGAAGTCGTCGGCGCTCGGGAACACCAGCTCGAGTGCCGTCCGCGCCGCTGACACGGTTTCGTCGGGTAGCCAGTGCTCCAACACGCACCAGCCGTCGTTCTCCCACTGCGCCTTGAGTTCGGCGCCGGCCGTGTGTCTCATCCGGCGGCGGGGAGCGGTTTCCAGGGTTCGACCGGCGTCCGGCACACGCCCTGGGGCGGCAGGTTGCCCCTGGGCGACCGACACCGGCTGCTCGGCGGCGAATTCTTCTGGAGTCGGACCACTTGGTACTGGGTCATCGGGCCCCCGTGGGCGCAGCCCCGTGCAGGACCTCCGCCACGATCTGGTGCCGCGGCATGGGGGTCGCGCCCCCGTCGTCGGGCCACCAGCCTCGCAACGGCAGTCTCCGTTTGCACGGCCGTCACAATACGGACCGGGGGCGGTGCTCGGGTCTCACGAGGCCCCGTTGGTTGCCCGGGGCCGAAAAATTTGGCTAGGAGCTTGCTAACCGTCCGGTTAGCAAGCTCCGCGTATACGGATCCCACAACCCCGGCACGGTCCGCCTCGAGGCGGTCAGGTGGGCGGCCTCACAACAGGATCGACCTACTACCCACGGGCCAGGACCTCCACGTGCGTGATCACGAAGACGGAATCGGGCGCGGCCGCCCAACGCAGGAAGGCCGCCCCAATCGACTCCAGCTCGTCGGCGTCGCTCAGCCCGTACTCCACCGCCTGCTCGGCGATACGCGAGTAGCGCATGCGGTCGGCCCACAGGTCGCCCCACCAGACCCGTGACTCGGCGTCGGCGTAGGTCCAGGTCGAGCTCGACGTCTCCACGTCGTCAAACCCGGCCGCCCGGGCCAGCGCCGGCAGCTTGGGGCCGATGCGGGCGTCGTGGCCGTTGCGCTCCGTCACGGCGAAGTACAACGCCAACCAGCGGTCCAGCACGGGGTCGGCCGGTGCCCAGGTGAAGGTGCCGTAGTCGGAGTCACGCGCCGCCAGGAGGCCACCGGAGCGCAGCACGCGCCGCATCTCGGTCAGCGCGGCCACCGGGTCTCTCAAATGCTGTAGCACCTGATGCAGGTGCACCACGTCGAACGATTCGTCGGGGTAGGGGAGCGCGAACAGGTCGCCCACGTCGAAGCGCAGGTTGGACACCCCGAGCTGCGCCGCGTGCGCCGCCGCCTGGACCACTACCTCGGCGCCGGCGTCGAGCCCCACCACCTCACCGGGCGCCACCAGCAGCGCCAGGTCGGCGGTGATGGTGCCGGGCCCGCAGCCCACGTCGAGCAGCGACTGGCCCGCACGCAGGTAGGGCAGCAGGTAGGCCGCCGAGTTCTCGGCCGTGCGCCAGGTGTGGCTGCGCAGGACGGATTCGTGGTGCCCGTGTGTGTACGCCATGCATACAGTTTGGCGTGCCCGAATTGCCCGAGATGCAGGCCCTGTCCGAGCGCCTCGACACGCTCCTCAGCGGCCTGACCTTGCGCCGGGCCGACCTCCTAGGCTTCTCCTCGCTCAAGACCTACGACCCCACGCCCGACGCCCTCAAGGGGGCCAAGCTCCTCTCGGTCACCCGCCGGGCCAAGTACCTGGTCTGGGAGTTCGACGACGGCAACCGCATCGTGCTCCACCTCTCCCAGGCCGGGCGGCTCGACGTGGAGGAGCCGCCCAAGAAGACGAAGCCCAGGGGCTCGGTGGCCCGCTTCGTCTTCGGCGCCGGCGACGCCGGGCTCGATGGATCCGGCATCGGCATCCTGGTGCGCGAGTACGGCACCCAGCGCAAGGCGTCGTGGTGGGTGCTCGGGCCGGGCGACAAGGGCCCGCTGGTCGACCTCGGCCCCGAGCCGGGCAGCGAGGAGTTCGCCGCCTTCATACGGACCAGCGACTCCAACCGCCACCTGACGACCGACCTGCGCGACCAGCACACGGTGTCGGGCATCGGCCGCGGCTGGGGCGACGACATCTTGCAGCGGGCCGGGCTGTCTCCCTTTGCCTCGCTGCGCTTGCTGACCCCCCAACAGCGCGAGGCGCTCCTCACCGCCGCCACCGACGTCCTGGCCGAGGCGCTCGAGCTCGAGCGCCGGCGTCCCGGGGGCCTGTCCGAGTCGAGTCTGGGCGGCCGCTTCAAGGTGCACGGACGCTTCGGCGAGCCCTGCCCGACCTGCGGCACCACCCTGCAGCGTGTCTCGTTCGACTCCTACGAGATGGCCTACTGCCCGTCCTGCCAGACGGGCGGCAAGGTGCTGGCCGACCGCCGGCTGTCCCGTCTCCTCAAGTAGGACGGTCCGCTGGCCTCAATTGAGCTGGCGGACCACGGTCACGACCTTGCCGAAGATCGTGACCCCGTCGCCGCCGTCGAACACCATCGGCTCGTAGTCCGCGTTGGCCGGCGTGAGCACGACCCGGCCGTCCTTGCGTGAGAACGTCTTCACCGTGGCCTCGTCGTTGCCGATGCCGGCCACCACGACGTCGCCGTTGTCGGCCTCGGGCTGCTGGTGCACCACGACGTAGTCCCCGTCATAGATCCCGGCCTCGATCATGGAGTCCCCCCGCACCCGCAGCATGAACGACGGCCCCCGCCCGGTGAACTGCTCGGGCATGGGCAGGAGTTCCTCGACGTTCTCCGCGGCCAGCACGCCGGTGCCCGCCGCCACGTCGCCGACCAGCGGTACGTTGTGCACGGCGGAAGGGGCGAGCCTGGACTCGGTGTCGCGGTCGAAGTGCACCTGGATGGCCCGGGGCTTGCTCGGGTCCCGCGACAGATAGCCCTCCCGCTGCAGCACGGCCAGGTGCGTGTGCACGGTGGCCGACGACGTCAGACCCACCGCCTCGCCGATCTCGCGCACCGAGGGCGGGTAGCCCCGCTCGCGCTGGCTGTCGGCGATGAAGTTCAGGATCTGCAGCCGCTTCCCGCTCAGGACCTCGGCCATCGGCGTCTCCTTTGGTGCCCACCCCGGCCGTTGCGCCGGGCCCCTCCTGGGGGCGAACATCCGTTCGTGACGGACCAACATAGCCAGGCCAGGGACCGAAAGCAAACATCTGTTCGCCGGTGTGGCTGGGTCGGGCCGGCCCGGGCACGGTCGGGCCCTCCGGCTTAGCCTGCGACCATGAGCGTCGACACGACGATGGTGCGGGCGTCCGGTGGCCGCGAGCTGTGCGTCGAGACGGGTGGTGATGCCAACGGCAGACCGGTGCTGATCCACCACGGGTCGCCCGGGGCGCGGCTGCTCTTTGCCGACTGGGTGTCCGATGCGGCGGAGGACGGTGTGCGGCTCATCTGCTACGACCGGCCCGGGTACGGGCGCTCGACGCCGCATCCGGGGCGCATCGTGGCCGACTGCGTGGCGGACGTGCGTGCCATCGCGGCCGCGCTCGGCTACGACCGCATCGCGGTGTGGGGCATTTCCGGTGGCGGGCCGCACGCGTTGGCCTGCGCGGCCCTGCTGCCCGACCTGGTGTGTGCCGTCGCCTCCCTGGCGTCCATCGCACCGTACGGGCCACCTGATCTCGACTTCTTCACGGACATGGGGCAGGACAACGTCGACGACATTCAGCTTTTGCTGCGCGACCCGGCGGCGGCGCACGAGAAGCTGGCGTCGGATCGAGAGGGGCTCCTGCAGGCCACAGCGGCAACGGTGACGGACGGGATCGAGTCGTTGATCTCGCCCGCGGACGCCGCAGCGCTGCGAAGCGGGCTCGACGAGTACCTGCTGCGCTCCATGCAGCTGGGCCTCGAACCGGGCGACCAGGGCTGGTGGGAGGACGGCCAGGTCCACGTGGAGGACTGGGGCTTCTCCTTCGACGACATCGAGCTGCCGGTGCAGCTCTGGCATGGCCGCCACGACAAGTTCGTGCCGTTCCAGCACGGCGAGTGGCTGGCTAAGCAGATCCCAGGCGCCGAGGCGCACCTGTCCGACGACGACGGGCACCTGACGCTGCTGTTCAAGCTGCGCCAGATCCACGCCTGGCTGCTCGAGCACTTCTGAGGGCACTTCGTCAGCGGGCGCCGGCGAGGACTCCCAATTCAGCCAGCAGGCGGTCGCGCAGGGCGTCGAAGGCCGCTCCGCCGACGCGGCGGGGCCGGAGCAGGTCCACGGACTCGTCCAGCGAGATGCGCCCATCGGTCAGCACCAGGACGCGGTCGGCCAGCAGGACGGCCTCCTCGACGTCGTGGGTCACCAGCAGAACTCCCGGGCGGTGGCGGGCGCACAGGTCGGCCACCAGCTGCTGCATGCGCAGCCGGGTCAGGGCGTCGAGCGCGGCGAAGGGCTCGTCGAGCAGGAGCAACTGGGGCTCGCGCACCAGCGCCCGGGCCAGGGCGACCCGCTGCGCCTCGCCTCCCGAGAGGGTGCCGGGCCAGGCGTCGGCGAGCGCGGCCAGCCCAACCTCGCCGAGCGCGAGCAGGGCGCGTTCACGGGTGGCCTGGCGGCGGGGGAGGCCGAGCACGACGTTGCGCCAGACCCGCTGCGAGACGACCAGCCGTGGCTCCTGGTAGACGACGGTGCGCACCTCGGGCACGAGGATGTCTCCGCCGTCCGCCGCCTCGAGCCTGGCCAGGATACGCAGCAGCGTCGTCTTCCCGCTGCCCGAGGCGCCGAGCAGAGCCACGAACTCGCCCTGGGCCACGGTCAGGGCGACGTCGGTCAGGACGGAGCGCCCGGCGAAGGAGATGGCGGCGTCGCTCACCACGGCGGCCGCCTCGTGGCGCGGGGCGCTCACCGGACCGCCTGGTGCCGGCGCCACGGCATGGTGACGCGCTCGAGCAAGCGCACCGACAGGTCGGCCGCGATGCCGAGCAACGCGTAGATCACGATGCAGACCACGAGGACGGGGATCTGCTGCAGGCTGTCGGCCTGGCTGACCAGGTAGCCGATGCCCTGGCTGGCCCCGATGCTCTCGGTGAAGACGAGCGCGATGACCGAGATGCCGGCCGAGTAGCGCAGGCCGGTCATGATGGAGGGCAGGGCCAGCGGTACGACGACCTGGCGCACCAATCGCCACCCACTCACGCCGAAGCTGCGCGCCGCTTCGACCACGCGCTTGTCGACGTTGCGCACGCCGCTCGACGTGTTGAGGTACATCGGGAACAGCGTGGCCAGGCCGATGAGGAGCACCTTGGCCGTCTCACCGATGCCGAACCAGATGATGAAGAGGAAGATGACGGCGGGGTAGGGCACCATGCGTAACATCTGCAGCGAGGCGTCGAAGAGCTCCTCGCCCAGGCGCGTCAAGCCGACGACGATGCCCAGGATCAGCCCGATGCCCGCACCCAGCGCCAGGCCGAGCGCGGCCCGGCGGACCGAGACACCGACGTCGCCCAGCAGGTCCTGGTGGCGCAGGAGCTCGACGAAGGCGCTCCACGTGGCGGCCGGAGTCGACAGCGTGGTCGGGGGGATCGCTCCGGTGGCGGTGAGGGCCCACCAGGCGGCGAAGATCGAGACGGGCAGCACCAGCCGCAGGGCGATCGACCAGCGACGCGGTCGGTGCCCGGGAGCGCCGGTGGGCAGGCGGACCAGCCCGAAGACCGTCGGCGCCGCGGTGGCCGGTGCCGTCGGTTTCGCCGACGCGGGCGCGTCGGGGGAGCGGGGCCACGTCACGACGTCAGGTGCGGGGCCCGAGCCGTCGCCCGTCACCTGGAGCGTCACGACGACGTCAGCCCCGCCTGCTTGGCCACCTCCTGGTTGAACGGCAGGTCGAAGATCTTCTTGACGTCCAGGGTGCTCGTGACAAGGCCGAGCTTCTGGAACGTGTCGGCCTCGTTCTGCTGGTAGTTGATGATGGCTTGGGTGATCGGGGTGCCGACGCCCTGGTCGGAGGCGACCGCCTCCTTGGCCACCGCGAGTGGCACGCCGTAGGTCTGGGTGTAGGTCTGTGCGGCCAGCAGCGGATCCTCGCGGAGCTCGGCTTCGGCCTTGTAGTAGCGCACCACGAAGTCGGCGATGGCGGCCGCCTTCTGCGGGTTGGCCAGCGCGGCGTCGCTCGCCGTGAGGTAGCCGATCGTCTCCGACACGCCGGCACCGGTGGCGAGCACGGTGATCTTGCCCGTGGACTGGTCGAGGCCGGTCAGGGGCTGCGTGATGACAGCCGCTGGGACCTGACCGTTGGCCACGGCCGTCGACGCGTCGGTCACGGTGAGGTTGTCGATCTGCACCGCGCTGTAGGGCACGTGCGCCTTGGCCAACTCTTGGACGAGGAAGTATTGCTCCACCGTCCCCTCCTGGACGGCGACCGAGTGCCCGCGCAGCTGGGCCACACTCTTGATGGGCGAGCCGACCGGGACGACGATGTCGTAAGGCGAGACCTTCGGGTCGTCCCCGATGGTGGCCGCCACCACCTTGACCGGGTCGCCGGCCGACTGGGCGAAGATGGTCGGCGTCTCGGCCATGAAGCCGAGGTCGACGGACCCGCTCGTCTCAGCCGCGATGACCGGCGGCCCGCCCACGAAGTTGGCCCAGTCGACCGTGTAGGGCGCGCCCTTGAGCGCGTCGGTGGCCGCGAAGACCGTCTGGAGGCCCTTCAGCTGGTCGCCGAAGGTGAGGGTGACGCCGGCCAGCGAGACCGTCTTGGTCGTTCGGGCCGAGGCCGCCGTGGCCGGCAGCGCGACGGCGAGCGCGGCCAGGGCCACGACGGCCGTCAGGCGCCGGGCGCCCGAGCGGGTACGGGTGCGGGTGTGGGTCGAGGCGCGCCGGGGGCGCGTGGAGTCAGAGGTGTGCATGTCTTTCCTTGGGGGAGCCGGCGGTGTCCGCCGGGTCGATGGGAGCCGGAGCCGGGGCGGCGGCCGGTCAGAAGGGGCGGTCGCCCTTGATGGTCACGCGCTGGATGACGCGATGAGCGTCGCCGTAGTCGTCGATGGCGTAGTGCATGGTCGTGCGGTTGTCCCAGAAGCCGAGGTCGCCCTCCTCCCAGCGATAGCGCACGACGTACTCGGGCGTGGTCATGTGGTCGTAGAGGAAGTGCAGCAACGCGTCGCTCTCCTTGGTGCTGAGGCCCTTGATGCTCTTGGTGAAGCCCGGGTTCACGAAGAGGTTGCGCCGCCCCGTCTCCGGGTGCGTGCGCACGACGGGGTGCTCGACCGAGACAAGCTCGGTGAAGGTCTCGCCGTCCCACTCGCCCTTTCCACGCTGGTCCAGCAGCGCGGAGAAGGCGCGCGTCCCGTCGTGGATGGCGGTGAGGCCGTCGACCAGCCCGCGGATGGGCTTCGACAGGTCGTCGTAGGCGGCCTGGGTGTCGGCCCACAGGGTGTCGCCGCCGGCGGGAGGGATGACGATGGCGTTGAGGATCGAGCCGAGCGGGGGAGTCTCGACGAACGTGACGTCCGTGTGCCAGCGCTCGCGGTCGCCGTACTCCCCGCTCCCGCGCTGGGCGTACCGCGTGCGGGCCTTGGTGTAGTCGATCTCGAAGACCTCCTTGTGCTCGTCGAGGCCGGGGATGACCGGGTGGGCCTCGGTGATGGGGCCGAAGAGCGAGGCGAAGTCCTTGTGCTCCTGTGGATTCAGGTGGGCGCCGGGGAAGAAGATCACCTTGTAGTCGAGCAGGGCCTGGCGGACGGTGGCCACGGTCTCGGGGTCGAGCGGATGATGGAGGTCGAGGCCGCGTATCTCGGCGCCGATGGTGCCCGAGAGGGGGGCGATGTCGAGCTGGAGCGGGATGGTTGTGGTCATGGGTGCGGGCCTCCGATGGGGTGCGGGGTGGGCTTCGGTCCATTAATCCTGACTAAGTCAATCAAGTCTGTCAACTTACTAGGGATTTACCCTGTCACACCCCTTCCGTACGGTGTCAGGCGTGCCCGAACCGGTGTTCGCTTTTTCGGTTGACAGCGAACAGGTGTTCGTGGTCCAATGGGCTGGAAGCGAACAGGTGTTCGGAACAGGAGGACGCCATGTCGGTCGCATTTGAGCTCGAGTTCGAGGCGTGCCGCTCCCGGTTGTACGCCTTGCCGGATCGGCCGGCGCGGATCGCACCGTCCCCCCTGGTGCGCCGCCGCCGGGCGGTCCTGGCCGCCGTGGTCACCGTGGTCGCCCTCCTGCTCGTGCTGTTGGCGCTGCCCATCCGCCAGCTCGGCGGCAGCACGCTGGCCCAGGCCGGTCCCGCCCCGGGGCAGGTCTACGTCGTGAAGGCCGGCGACACCCTGGCCACCATCGCCGCCCGGGCCGACCGGTCCGACGCCGCCTCGCTCACGTCACAGTTGGCCCGCGAGGTCGGCTCCTCCGTGGTCGTGCCCGGGGAGCACATCCTCATTCCCTGACTATCGTCGGCCGTGTGCGATGTCCGTGGTGCGGTGTGGATGACGATCGCGTCGTGGACTCCCGTCAGGCCGAGGACGGCGGGGCCATCCGCCGTCGCCGCGAATGCCTCGGCTGCGGGCGCCGCTTCACCACCTTCGAACGCATCGAGGAGGTGCCGCTCTGGGTGGTGAAACGCTCCGGGCTGCGCGAGCCCTTCGACCGGGTCAAGGTGGTCGAAGGCATACGGGCGGCTTGTAAGAACCGCCCGGTGACCGACGAGCAGATGGAGGAGCTGGCCCAGAGCGTGGAGGACGCGCTTCGGGCGGCGTCGACCGAGCCCACGAGCCAGGAGGTCGGCGTGGCCGTGCTCGAACGCCTGCAGTCGCTGGACGACGTGGCCTATCTGCGCTTCGCCAGCGTGTACAAGGGCTTCGAGGAGGCCGGCGACTTCCAGCGTGAGGCCGGGCTGCTCACCAAGACGACCGAACCCAAACGGAAGTGACGCGGACGTGATGGCGGACACGCCCGGCGTGGTCCTGGCCGTCTACGCGCATCCAGACGACGCCGATGTCGGCTGTGGGGGCTCCTTGGCCCGCTGGGCCAAGGCCGGCAGCGCCGTGCACCTGCTCGTGTGCACCGACGGCGGCAAGGGGACGTCCGACCCCGGCGTGGTGCCGGACGAGTTGGTGGCGGCGCGGGCGAGCGAGCTGGAGGCGTCCTCCGCGCTGATCGGGCTGTCGGGCTTGGAGATCCTCGGCTTCCCCGACGGGGAGCTGAGCGACTCCGACGAGTTCCGGCGCACGCTGGTCCAGCGCGTGCGTACCCTGCGACCGGACCTGGTGTGCGGCCACGACCCTACGGCGGTCTTCTTCGGGCAGGACTACTTCAACCACCGCGACCACCGCATCGCCGGACTGGCCCTGCTCGACGCCGTGGCGCCGGCCTCGGCCCTGCCGCACTACTTTCCCGACGCCGGCCCACCCCACCAGGTGGCGACGGTGCTGTTGTCGGGGACGCTCGATCCCGACGAGTGGGTCGACGTGACCGACACCATTGAGACCAAGGCGGCGGCGGTCGAGTGCCACCGCACCCAGTTCGCCGGCGAGGCCGGCTGGGCGGGCGAGGCGGTGCGGCGGCGGGCGGCCGAGGAGGGCCGGCGAGCCGGCGTGGCCTACGCCGAGGGGTTCCGCCGGTTGACGCTCGGTGGCTGAGCGGTCCCGGCCCGCCGTCCCCACCATCCTCCACGTCGACATGGACGCGTTCTTCGCGTCGGTCGAGGTGCTCGACAACCCGTCGCTGGCCGGCAAGCCGGTGATCGTGGGCGGGGCCGGGGCGCGCGGCGTGGTGGCGTCGTGCACCTACGAGGCGCGGATGTACGGCGTGCACTCGGCCATGCCGTCGGTGCGGGCGCGCCAGCTCTGCCCCGACGCCATCTTCCTGTCGGGGCGCCACGGCCGCTACGCCGAGGTGAGCGCCGAGCTGCAGCGGATCCTGCACGACGTCACGCCGATGGTCGAGCCGATCGGGCTCGACGAGGCCTTCATGGACGTGGAGGGCGCGGTGCGCCTCCTCGGGCCGCCCGAGGTCATCGCGTTGGGGCTGCGGGGTCGGGTACACGACGAGTTGCACCTCAACTGCGCCGTCGGCATCGGGCGCTCCAAGATGATCGCCAAACTGGCCTCGCGGGCGGCCAAGCCGCGGGCGACGCGGGCCGGGCTGGAGCCGGGGCCCGGCGTCTACCTGGTGACGCCGGACGAGGAGCTGTCGTTCCTGCACGGCCACGACGTGGAGGCGTTGTGGGGTGTCGGCCCGGCCACGGCCAAGCGCCTGCACGACCTGGGCGTGCGCACGGTGGGCGACCTGGCGACGCTGCCGCTCGACACGGTGACGCGCCGCCTGGGCAAGGCGAGCGGCGCCCACCTGGCCGCGCTGGCCCGGGGCGAGGACCCCGACCCGGTACGACCGGACCGGCCGACCAAGTCGATCGGGCACGAGGAGACCTTCAGCCAGGACCTGGTCGACCCGCACGAGCTGGAGCGCCACGTGCTGCGCATGTCCGAGTCCGTGGCCACCATGTTGCGCGGCGCGTCGACCACGGCGCGCACCATCACGGTCAAGGTCAAGTTCAAGGACCTGTCGCTGCAGACGCGCTCGCACACGCTGGCGCGGGCCATCGCCACCGGCAGTGCCATCGGGCAGGTGGCCGCGGCGCTGCTGGCCGGGATCGATCCGGGCGAGGGCATCCGCCTGCTCGGCGTGTCGGCCTCGGGGCTGACCGTGGGCGGGGTGGACCAGCTCTCCTTCGACCTGGGCGACGGGCTCGACGAGTCCTCCGAGAGCGCGCTGGCCCGTGAGCAGTCGTGGCACGACGTGACCGCCGCGGTGGACGCCATCCGGACGCGCTTCGGCACGTCGTCGGTGGGTTCGGCCGCCCACGTGACCGACGAGGGCGTGCAGGTGCCGGCTAGGCGAGACGCACCGTGGGGACCGGACGCGTAGCGGTGTCGCCGCGCGTGGGTGGGTGACGGCGGGACGCCAGCGGATCCCGTATCGGTCCAGCCACGTTCAACGGTTCAACGGGTGTCAACCATTGCGCTGCGTCGCCCGTGACCAGCGGCCACATCTTTTGCGTACATGACCCTTCAGCGACACCCGGGACGGATAGGCAGTGGTCGTCGTTTTCTTTAGAGATCACGCAGGGCGGTGGCCAGCGGCTCGAGCACGCCGGGATCGAGGGGCGGTCGGAGGTAGACAATGCCCAACTCGGCACCGACTTCGGCCAGTGCGGCGGCCTGTTCGGCGGCGGCCTTCGCGTTCCCGGCGAACATGACGTGACTGGAGAGGAGGATCTCCGTAGGGTCGCGGCCGAGGTCCTCACAGTGCTGATGCAGGACTTCGCGCTTGCGGGCGAACTCCTCCGGCGTGCCGCCCACGAAGTTCCAGTGCTGGGCGAACCGGGCTGCGGTGCGCAGCGTCCTCTTTTCGCCGCTCCCACCGACGCAGATCGGCGGGTGGGGGCGCTGAACCGGCTTGGGCTCGTTGCGGGCGTTGCTGAGCTGGTAGTACCGGCCCTTGAAGGTCGTCGTCTCCTGTGAGAGGAGCCCGACGATCACCTCGCACGCCTCCTCGAAGCGTTGGCTGCGCTGGCCCGGAGTGCCCAGCTCGATGCCGTAGGCCCCCGACTCCTCCTCGTTCCACCCGGCCCCGATGCCGAGCTCCAGCCGGCCCCCGGACACGATGTCGAGGGTGCTCGCCATGTTGGCCAGGATCGCCGGGTGGCGATAGTGGATGCCCGTCACCAGAGTTCCCATGCGCAGGCGGGTCGTCGCCTGGGCCAGCGCCGTCAGGGTGGTCCAGCCCTCCATGCAAGGGCCGGTGCTGTCGGAAAAGATCGGATAGAAGTGGTCGAAGGTCCAGCCCGACTCGAACAGCTCGATGTCGTCGGCCACCTTCCACACGGCGAGCATGTCGGTCCAGGTCGTATCCTGCGGCGAGGTCTTGAAAGCGAAGCGCATGCGCCCACGCTACGTCCGACGGGTGAGCGACCGCGCAGACGTCCCTCCTCAGGGTCCGAGGGCAGGTGCGCGACGTCCCCAAGTGCCCTCGCCGAGGATCGGGAACGGTTTCGAAGGTAGGTCGACACATCCACGGACTGAGCTCGCCTGTGCGTGAGTTCTACGTTCCGCCGGAGCAATGGCTGGACATTAGGGAACACCCGTGTCTATCGAAGGGGTCACGTCGCAGAGTCGAAGTGAGGTCGGTCGAATCCTCTTCCGTCAAAGAGAACGAGGTAATCCCCTCAGGCGTCCTCAGTGGCGACGAAGAGCGATTTGAACATCTCGTTCATTTCGGGCAGCTGATAACGAGCCTGGAGTCCGCTCGGGTTGGGTAGGAGCCAAAGAAGGGCACCGCCCATGAGTTCGGGTTGGGGACCGATAACGGCTTTCGGTCTGAGAAACGCCGTCCGGTACGCCTGCAGCCCGAGCACCGCCACGCAGCGGGGCCGCAGAATCCCCACCTTGGCCTCGAGCTGCGTTGCGCCTTCACGCAGTTCGGCGACATTGAGTTCGCTGGCAGCGGCTGTCACCCGCCCCACCAGGTTCGTGATGCCTATGCCGAGCCCGGGCAGGGTGTGCTGTTCGGCGGGTACGAGAACGGACTCGGTGAATCCACCGGCACAGAGCAACTTCCAGAACCGGTTCCCCGTCCGGGCGAAGTGCAGGCCGAGGCCACCCGAGAGCGTCCCGGGATTGATCCCGCAGAAAAGCACGCGCAGGTCCGGACCGACCAGATCGGCGACAGCCTGCTCCATGGCGCCAGACCATACGCTCCGGCGGCGGTCCTATTGGGTACAGATCTTCTCGAGCCTCTCCAGGCTGGCCGTCATGGCTGCAACCCACTCCCCGCCCTGGCGTACCGCTTGGCGGAGCTCCTCAGATGCGTACCCATAGTCGAAGACCTCGGTGACGATGGTGGCGTCGTCACCGTCCGGGGTCAGGATGAAGCCCCAGCGGTGACCCGCAGGGATCCCGACGGCGGATGGCTCACCGTCGGCCGGAGGGAGGTCTCCCGGAGCAGGTTCCCAGAAGATGCGCCGATCCGGCTCGAACTCCACCACATAGTTGAGCATGAGGTAGTCGCCACCGAGGCGGTCGAAGTGCATCTTCATGGTGAAGGCGTCGCCGACACCGGAGATGGCACGGTCGAAGACGGCTCCTCGGAGCATGTCGGAACCGTCGAAATCCACGTGGCGTTGCGGATTCGCCACGATCTCAAAGATGCGGCCAGCCGGCGACTCGATTCTGCGTGACACTTCGACCGGCTTGCTTTCCTCTGCCATGGTTGAGTCCTCTCTCACTCTACGCGGGCGCTCTCGCTCTGCGCCCGGCCTGCCGAGTCACCTCAGCAGCTCGGCTCAGACCGTTGGACACGCCACGTGCCGCAAACCGATCGGTCGAGCGGCCGTCACGAGAAATTGCCGAAGAGCGAACACTTTAGGCTCCTGGGTCCGCCAAGACTGATCCGGCAGACACCTGCGCCACCGCCCTCAGGCGCCCATTTCGAGGGCAGAGGTGTTCTGGAAGTTGAGGAAACTGGCTTGGATCGACGGGTCGGACAGGTTCTGCCCGATGTAGTCGATCGTGGCGTAGCGGCCCGGAGCCGCAATCTCCACCTTCGGGCCGCCCACGGTGTAGCCGGTCACATCGGGCAATTCCTCGGTGGCGGCCTCGGACAACAGCCGTCGCTCGGACTCCGTCAACGCTCCCGCCTCCTCGGCGGTGAAATCACCCGCCACCAGCCGACGCCGCAGCTGGTCGTCGGCGTCCATATCCATGAAGAGCAACGCAACACGTTCAGCGGTCATTGTTCATGTTCCTATCAGTCTGTGGGGTGCGACTCGCAGGGCCACTTGATCGTAATTCCAAAGACGGATTACGAGCATGGCAGTTACATTTGCTGAACGATCGTTCCTAACCGAGCCACGCTTCATGGCCGATACAGGACGGCAGCGCTTCCGCGCAAGATGCCTCTGCCGCACCCATGGCTTGGAACTGTCTTCGGCCTAGCTCACTTGGCACGATTGCTTACGAGCAAACGAAGCTTCAGGCGCCGCCGGGCGACTCATTCCGGCTCCCCCCGGCGGCGATCCCATCGAGATGGCCACACGACCGGCCAGTCCTGTACGGATAGGTGGACGCCCCGTGGTACCCCTTGGCCCCGACGCTGATGGCGAGCGGGCTCTGGGGGTCTTCATTCGCAACAAGGCGATCCAGGGCCCGACGGAAATCATATTGGGGAGACCACCCAAGTTCGCGACGAGCTCGGTCGTTGACGTACACACGATCGATCCTCGAAAACATGATCCACCCGCGCCGCGCATACACTGTTTGGTAGTCCGGGAAGATGCGTCGTACGACGGATGGTGCATCTACCGCCAGCTGAGCCGTATCTTCACGGCGAAATGGCGTCGTGGAACTGATGATGTAGCGCCCAAAGCCAATGGCACACGCCCGCTCCAGGCCGGCTATATGCGCTCTCACGACATCGTCGAGATCGACACGTCGATAGAGAAGCTCGTTCACCTTGACATTTTCGTCGGCGAAGGCCTCGCGAATCTCCGCTTGATCGTCCTCCTCGGAGAAGAACCGTGACGTCCTCAGAATGATGCAGGCCATATTGCTTTCGCGATGGACAAGCTGGCACAGGTCTTCCGCAGCCACCTTGGTCACGCCATACACATTCTTCGGAATCGGAGTCACTGCCTCGTCAATCCAAGCGCTTGGGCACCCGGCAGGGGGTGTGAGAGCCCGCCCGAACGTGCTCGTGGTACTCGTGTAGACGAAGCGCCGCACCCCGGCATTGACTGCCTCTTCCAGCAGGTTGAGAGTACCGAATACGTTCGAGTCAACAAACTCCTGACGACTGCACGAGTGGACGTGAGGTTTGTGCAGGCCTGCCGTGTGAATGACCGCATCGATACCGTCCATGCAGCGCCGAACAAACGAACGATCAGTGATGGAGCCGACAAGGTCGGTATGACGGGACTCGACAATGTCGAGACCCACCACCTCGAACCCGTCGCGCGCCAGCACCCGTACGAGTCCTTCCCCGAGGCGGCCGGTGCTGCCGGTGACGAGGATTCTCACGTCAACCCCTAGAGGGGGACAGCCGTTGGCTGATTGCCATACCCCGAGGCGAGGCCATCCCTCCGGTCGATCGGATCAGGCGCGCGGCCGGATCAGTTGACAATGGCCCACCGCTCCCCTTGCTACCCATTGGCTCGTACCTCATGTCCATAGCGTCATAGAGGACGGAACTGACGAAGTTCGGTTACAGCGCCCTTTGGGGAGTGTTGCATCGCAGGCCCAGGGCCAGCGCTACCCGGAGTTCAGGAGCGCGCCGGTTGCCCGTCTCCGTGCCCCCGGTGGGGCCGAACCGCGCACCTCGCTGCTCTCCATGGCGAGCGCTTCGAGACCGTCACCCCTGGGGTTGAGGCATTGGCCGATTGCGGGTCTGAACAACGGATCCCTCCCACCGTCAAGCCGTCCGCGCATTCGCCGTACTTGTCGGGCCGGCGACGTCGGTTTCTCTCTCCGCGTCGGGGAGGGCGTACTACCTTTGCGCATCCTCTCGGCACCGATACCATAGGAAGAGAGAGGAGGGCTCATGGCCGAACTCATGTCGCCGCCGCAGCTTCTGGCCTACAACAGCGCATTGCGCTACCGCCAGATGGCGGTAGCCGACGAAGTCACCGAACAGCTCGAGAAATTGGGAAGCGGGCCAGGTGCGTTGACGGTGAATCGCCTGGCTCACAGCTTGCAAACGGCGACCCGCGCCGAAAATGCTGATCGGTCTGATCTCTACATTCTTGCCGCGTTGTTGCACGACATCGGTGACTGCCTGGCTCCCTTGAATCACTCGGCGCTCGCAGCGGCGGTGCTTCAACCGTATCTACCTGAAGACCTGCATTGGATGGTGCTCCACCACGCAGAATTCCAGATGTACTACATCGGCGATCAGGTTGGAGGGGATCGCAATATTCGCGAGCAATACCGGGGTCACCAATGGTTCGACCTGACCGCGGAATTCTGCGAGGAGTTCGATCACGACACTCTCGACCCACGCTATCCAAAGAAACCGCTGGAGCACTTCACGCCACTGATCCGAGCTCTGATCAAGTAGCGGGACAACTTAGGACCTCGATGGACGGCGTGGGATCGAGCGAGCGACGATGAGTGAGCTCACTGCGGGATTGCTTGATGGCATTCGGGTACTCGATCTGAGCACCTGGCGCCCCGGGCCCTACGCCAGCCAGTTGCTCGCCGCGCTTGGTGCCGAGGTGATCAAGGTTGAGCCACCGGGTGGCGATCCGTTCCGTGCCTACCCGGATCTGTTCGACGTTCTCAACGCCAACAAGAAGGGTGCCGTCCTGGACCTTGAGTCGCCTTCGGACCACGCCTACTGCTTGAAATTGGCCGCCGAAGCCGACGTGGTGATTGAAGGATTTCAGCCCGGGGTCGCCGCCCATCTCTCGATTGACTTCGAATCGGTGCGCGCCGTCAATCCCTCGGTTATCTATTGCTCGGTCTCGGGGATGGGACAGAGCGGACCCCTGGCGGACGCGCCTGGCCACGACGTCACCTTCCAAGCATGGGCTGGAGCGCTCGCCCCCGATGGCGGCATGCCCGCATCATCGGCCTTGCCGATCGCCGACCTGGCGGGCGGCCTGGGCGGGGCCTTCGCCATCTGCGCCGCAGTGGTGCATCGCTTGCGAACGGGTGAAGGGCAACAGATTGACGTCGCCATGAGCGACATCCTGTCGACCTGGACGGGGGCAGCGACGGCGCACACCCCGAGCGATGCTCGGGATCGGGTGGTCCCAGGTTATGGAACCTTTGGCTGTGCCGACATCAAATTTCTCGCCCTGGGCGTCATCGACGAGGACCACTGCTGGGCGTCGTTGTGCGGGGCACTCGGGCTTGAGGACGTTGCGCACCTTAACTTTTCCGAGCGGATCGGCCGGGGACCTGAGCTCCAAGCACGGTTGGCCGGGCTCGTCAGGGAGCACCCGCGCGACGAGCTCGTGGAGCGGCTCATGGCGTTGGATGTCCCGGCTGCTCCCGTTCTCGATCGGGAGGCCATGCGCAACGTCGAGCACTTCTGGACCCGCTCAGTGCTGGTGGGTAGTCGCGATCACCCCGCTTCGGGGTATCCCGTTCGTTTCGTCTCGAATCCCGCACGCACCGGTGGCCAAGCCCCTGGCATCGATGAGCACCATGGCTCCACATTCTCGCCCCGAGCCAGGTGACGGAGGCCGGCTTGACCCGGTGGGTCTACCCTGTCTACCAGGGAGAATGGGACTCGCGACCTCTCACAGGCAGACCGGGATCGGGCTGCCAGGCCGGGTGTATGGTCCGGTCCGGCAGACTCCCACGGATGGTCCGAATGGATTCGATGTTCGGTCGGTGTAACCCCCCGCAGCCCCCTGGCGTCTAGGAGTGAGAAGTAGCGCAAGAGCAGGATCAACGTAAACAACTGACAGAGGAGCTCTCCAATGGCACGAGAAAACGTAGGCAAAGCACTCACCCAAATTGGCCGACCCAGAGATACGGGACAAGGTCGCCGCCGGCGACGTTGCCGCTCTGGGATATCTCGAGTTCAACGAAGCCGAGCGGGATGTGATCATCGGTGCAGCGAAGGACTACCCCGAGGTCAGTGGCTTCGCCTTGGGCTCACTGGACTTCAGCAGCGCTCCACCCAAAGGGTTTGACTTCACAGAAAATGGTCAGTTCGGCGTGGCCACCCACTATGCATTTGGCGCCAACGCGGCTCCGGTCATTATCGGCGGCTTCGCGATGTAGTGCATTACACCTTGACGGTGTCGGGCATCTGACCGGCGCCGACACAGGTGACCAAAAGTTCGATCTCGCCGTCATCAATGGCCTCGGCGAGGCCCGTTATTTCGCGGCGAAGATCCGCGGTGATTCCGCTAGTGACTGCGTTGGCGGGCTCCGGGAACAACGCGGGTGAGTATCGCAACTCGACGACGACCTGCACTTGGCGATCGGCCAGAGCCAATGAAAACCTGGGGACGCCCACATCATGGGCCCACGTCGCCCATGGGATCTGACTGAGGGCCACGTCGGCGAACTCGGCACACACCTCACCGACCTGCAACGAACCGATCACGAATGGTGCCCGTCCGTCGCGCTCTATGACGACGCTTGAGGTACGGCGGCCACGGAACTTGATGCCGAATCCCCCGAGAGGACAGGGTCGGACAAGTTCGACGATGTCGTCGGTCCAATAGCGCATCAACAATTGGAGCTGCGCATACGGATACAGCTCGGTGAGCAACAAGACGCCCGTGCCGGTCGTTATCGGTTGCCTGGTTATGAGGTCGACGACCTCGGGAACGATGGGAAATTTAAAGTGGTATGCGTGACAGAGTGGACATTGCGCGGACTCGCTCAGGACTACGTCGGTGAGCCCGTAGAGGTCGCAGTACGCCGCGCCCCACGTCTCGGTCAGTCGGCGGCGCCAGGTGGCGGGCTGCATGGAGCCGTAACCGAACAACACGTCGACGCCGAACGTGCGAGGGTCGATCTGGCGTTGGTCGAACCACTCGGTCAGGATTCGCAGGCCAGGGCTGAAACAGTCGATGGCGGTGACCCGAAGCCGACCCGCCGGAGATTCCCAGCCTTCGGTGAGGATCTGCTTGATGAGTTCGAAATGCCATGGAACGTACATCCCCACGAACAACCGTCGGGTGGCGGTCGTCCCTTCGAGCGGTGGCCCCTGGTCGAAGGGATGGATAGAAAGCGTGATCCCGTCGGGGTTGCGAGAGCCGGCTCCCTCCGAGGTGTCCCGCGATGGAGCGAGGAGGTTGGCGAGTGCCAGCCGTTCCGCGTCGCTGCGCCAACGCGGTTGTCCGATCCCTCCCGTTGTCGACGAGGAGTAATTGATGACCGATGGCAACTCGTCACTCGATGCAAAGGCGCGCTGATTGGCCATGACGCTGGCGCGATCGATGATGGGGAGCTGTGCCAGATCCTCAGGGGTTCGCAACGGTCCACGGTAGTCGTCAGCCCGGTCGCGGTACCAGGGAATGTTCTGGACGGCGAAGCGAAGCGTGTCGGCCAGCTGCTCGCTGTAGGGCCGGTGCCCGGGCTCGGTCATCAGAATTGTCGATACGGTATCATTCGAAAATGCTGTCGCTACAGCTGCCTCCGCACACCGCTGTCATCGACACACTCTCATTGTCACCCAATCCGCAGGGCGGTTGGTTCCGTCACTTGCCGGACGAAATGGCCGGCAGTGGGCTTGGGCCACACGTTGTCAATTACCTCCTTGCCGTCGACTCGCCGATCGCTTTCTTCCATCGAGTGTCCGTTGATTCGATGTATTACTTCCACCAAGGGTGCCCGCTGGTGGTCCTGACGATTTCGCTCGACGGTGTGCTGGGACGGACCTTGCTCGGCAGCGATCTTGATGAGGGGCACCAGTTCCAATGCGCAGTCGCCGCCGGATGGTGGAGGGCCTTCGAGCTCACGAGCGGACCGTGGGCACTCATGAGTGCCGCCATCGCCTCCTCCAGTTCTCCCGCCCATCAGGAATGCGCGACGACGGCGCTCTTCCAGCGCGAGGTGCCGCATTTACGGATGGAAGTCGAACGATTCGTGAAGGCATGACCGAGCATGATGCCTACCCCTTCAGTCGTTGACTTCCAGGCGCGGCTTGGTCTCGAAGCGAACATAGAGGGCGGTTTCTACCGCCAGACCTACGAGTCTGCCGGTGAAGTGGTGACGACCGGGGGCATGCGCCCGGTGATGAACTCAATCTTCTATTTGCTGACCGCGAAATCGCCGATCGGGGCCCTGCACCGCAACCGATCGGTGATCGCGCACTTCCATCACGCTGGTGGCCCCGCCACATACCTCCTGGTGGCGCCCGATGGAGAGGTTACCGAGGTGGTCTTGGGTCGCGACTACCTGGCAGGTCAGGTGCCGTCGTTTTCGGCTCCCGGCGACCGTTGGAAGACCTCGTGGATCGAAGGGCCGGATGGTGCGGGTGCGTGCCTTATCAGTGAAGCGGTCGTGCCGGGGTTCCGCTATGACGACCATGAGATGGCCACCCTGGAGGGCTTCGCAAAGGAACACCCGACCCTGGTGGATCGCTTTCGCCCCTATATCGCTGACTTGGAGTCCAGATGAATCTGGCCGACGCGGGTAAGCCCCAGTTCCCAGGTGCGCTGTTGGGCGGTATGGCAGAGGACGAGTTCTTCGCGCACTATTGGCGGAAGCGGTATCTGCACATCCCCGGCGGCGCGAACAGCTTCCTCTCACTGATGCCGTCGTTGGACCAGGTCGAGTCGATGCTCGATGCGCCCTGCTATCTCGAGGACGATGTGGCCCACTTCGTCAGCCTGACCGTTGACAGCAACCCGCCCATTCGGCAATGGAGCGTGGGCGTCGGCGCGCCGCGCCATCGCAACCGTGACGAAGCGATCAATCTCCTGCCCGCTGATCGTTGGTTTCCGAGTTTGCTTCCCCTCGCCGGAGGACTGTTCCGCGCTTTCGGGGCACCCCCCAGCCTTCAATTGTTCTGGGGCCCCCCGGGTGGAGGCGCCAACCCGCATCGCGACAGCAATGACAGCTTCGTCATACAGATCGTTGGTCCCAAACGGTGGCTCGGCACGGACATCACGGACGATCGGCCAACCGTGTCCGGCAACGCCGGCGCCGAGTTCATCGGCGATCCGCTGACGTTCGACCTCGAGCCCGGTGACGTGCTCTACAAGCCATCACATGCGGTGCACGCCACCAAGTCGGCCACCGTCCCAACACTGTCGCTGACCTGCTCGATCGTGACCCGGACAGCAGCGGACGTGCTGCTGGACCTCCTCCGGGACCGGATGGCCGAGGATCCGATCTGGCTCGAACGGCTGCCTCTGGCGCGGGGGGCGCAGGGAAGTGACGACGACCGGGCTCGACCCCTGATTGAACGAGCCCTCGACGGGCTCGGCGGCGTGACACTTGAAGATCTCGAAGACCGCGCCCGATCATGACGTCAACGTTCCGGCGCTCCGCCGCACTCATGCAGCGGGCGACCGAAGTCATTCCGAACGGCGTGTTTGGGCACCGGCGCATGTTCGCCTTCGCGGGCGACATAGCGCTGAGTCTCCCCGACGAGTATCCGCACTTCGTGGAGCGAGCCGAAGGCTGTCGGTTCTGGGACGTCGACGGCAACTCGTTCATCGACTACCTCTGCGGTTACGGCCCCATGATCGTCGGGTACGGCAATGAACAGGTCGAAGCCGCCGCCGCAAGGGAGCAAGCTCGCGGTGGTTGCTATACCTTCCCGGAGGCCAGGTCAGTTGATCTGGCCGAGCGGCTGGTTGCTGCGCAGCCCGGTGCGGCCTGGGCGGCGTTCGCCCTGAACGGCACCGACGTCATCACCATGGCGCTCGTCATTGCGCGCGCAGCCACCGGGAGAGACGTTGTTGTCGTAGCGGAAGGTGGGTTTCACGGGAACGTCACCTGGGCCAGCCAGGGACGGGGCTGGAGTCCCCAAGATCACTACCAGACTCGCACCGTCCCGTGGGGCGACGCGGGCGGCCTCTCCGCTGCACTCGAGGCCGAACCCGTGGCCGCGGTGGTGCTCTGCCCCTACGAGCAACTTGTCGGCGCCGAGAACCGATTTGCTCCAGACGGATACTGGGACCTCGTCCGTGAGTCGTGTTTCCGGCACGGCGCGCAGCTCATCATTGATGACATTCGATCTGGTTTCCGGGTCGATACGGCGGGCACCTGCGTGCACTTCGGCATCCGACCCGACCTGGTCGCGCAATCCAAGGCGATGGCGAACGGGTACCCGATCGCCTCCCTCACGGGCGCGGATCACCTTCGGGATGCGGCATCGGCGGTTTTCGTATCCGGTACGTATTGGGGCTTTGCACCAGCGATGGGCGCGGCGATGGCAACACTCGACCTGTTGGCCGAGCCAGGAGCACAGGAGCACCTCGAGAGGGCCGGCCGCCACCTGACCAACGGAGTCGCCGCGCTGGCCGCCGAGCACGGTCATGAGCTCCTCGTCTCCGGACCGCCCGCCATGCCGCACGTCCGCTTTGCTGGCGATGACGACTACGCCCTGGCCTGTTCGTTCGCCCAGCGGATGGCCCTTGAGGGCTCTCTCGTCCATCCGACCCACAATTGGTTTCTCAGCCTGGCCCATACGCCGGCCGACATCGACCGCACCCTTGAGCATGCGGCGTCGGTCATGCGGGAACTCGGTGGGCAGCGGTGAGAGCGCACGCTCGGCGGTGACGGCACGACCGGCAAGAGCGTTGACACCGCCATGATCGAACCGGCCTGGTCGGCTGGCGCACGAGCAAGGATCGCCGGCCGCCCACTGGTGCTGGTCGGGATCGGCATCGATCAGATACGGGGCTTTGCATCCGCTGGTGGTCGTGTCGTCGGGGGCATCTCTGTTCTTCCCAGTGGGAGTCCAGCCTCCGCGCACCTGGAGACCTTTCCGGTGCTCACCCTCACCAGCACGACGCGCGACATCCTCGAGCACGTGGTGTGGGCCTTCGCCGGGACGATCTTGCAGGCTGGACGCGAGGTGGCCGAGTTCCTCGACCGGGTGGACGCCGATCACACGGCCACGGTCGCGAGTTACCTGCCGCTGCCGCACGAGTGCCTGGGTGGTCGAGTGGCCTGGGTCGTGGATTCGGCCATTTCGCTACCGCTGGAATGCAAGGCCGGCGCGGACACGCCCTTGGCCGGCGTGGTACCGGTCATTCCCTCCGTGCGGCTGCCCAAAGGTCCGCCAAGCGATTGGTGGGATGAGCTGTGCTCGGAGCTGGACGCCGACCGCCTGGTCGTACAGGCCGCCGGCATCAGTGGTGGCGGGACAGGCACCTTCGTTTGCATGTCACCGAAGGAGGTCCCGGCATTGGCCGCAGGCTTCGTGGCTCCCTTTGTCGAGGGTTTGGCCGGCAACGTCATGGGCGTGGTCGACGATGAGGGAACCACGGCGGTATTCCCGGCTTCTCGTCAGCTTCTCCGCACGGACCCGCGCGGTCGCCCCATCTACGCCGGCAACGTCACCGGAGAACGGTGGGCCCAGGAGGAACGGAATGCCATCGGAGACGACATCCGCGCCGTCGGCCGGGCTCTGGCTGCGATCGGATTCTTTGGCCCCTTCGGGGTGGACTTCATTCGACGACCCGACGGACGGCGCTTCTACCACGACCTCAACCCGCGCATGAACGGCGTGGTCGACAGCCTCAGCCGATTGATCGACAGCGAGGCATCTGTTCCTTTGGTCTCCGTCGTGCTGTCCCGTCCCCGCTGGGGTTCCGCGGAGTGTTCCGCCCTGGAGGAAACGGTGCACGATGCCGCCGGCAGGTCACCGTTGGCGCGTCTGTGGCTCACGAGCACGGTCGATCACCCGAGAGTCATCGCCTCAGTGCCGGCCTCCGGCCGCTGGTGGGTCGATCCGACCAAGGCCACCGTCTCGTTTGCCGGAGACGGAACCGGAGCGTGGGGCGGTGAACAACTGGGCGCCAAAGGTGGCGGAGGCGAGAATGACCTAGAAGCGGGAAACCACTTGACAGAGTTGCAGCCGACGCTGCCCGCGGGGCTGGAGCTTCGGCACGGCGACCGTCTGGTGCTCGGCAATCTCTACTGCGATGTCGCGTTCGCTGAGCTGACGAACGAGACAACCGCTCCGGCGCTAGTCGATGCCTTCTTGGCCTGACGCGGCCCTCGGGCGTGCTGGCGACCTCGCGGCAGCCCGCTTCAACGTGGCCAGGCTCCCGGCCGACGCCGTCGAGCGCGGAGCTCTACACCGATGCCGGACAGTCCCATCACGGTGAGCCGGCCGAACAACTGGGTCCAAAACGGCCCCTGGTCGATGTCGTCCCTGATGTGTTCGGTACCGACCGTTGGCTTCTAACCGGATCGGGTCGGGGCGCGGAAGCCGTCGTCGCCACATTGGTCACGCCGGGCCGCCGGGTCCTGGCCAATGAGGTGTACGTCAGCGGCCGCTGGTGGATCGAGCGGTTCGGGGGAAGAGTCGACGAGCGGCCCGATCTCGTCGACTCCGGTTCTGGTAAGGCGGGTGGTCCGGCGCCCGATGGCGACAAGCTCGACGATGTCGCGTACGTGCAACTCACCCTGCCGCCGGCGCAACTGGGTGCACGCGCCGGCACCCCGGTCACTCTCGAGCAGGTAACACGAGTACGCCAATGGGTCGATCGTCACCTGCCTGGGGTACCCCTGGTGTTCGACGCGTCGCGTCTTTGGGAAAACGCGGCCTCATGCGGAAGGGATGCCCGCGCATTCATCGAGCTCGCCGACATCCTGCTGCTCTCGGCAAGCAAGGACATCGGCGCCGCCCGAGGAGGGCTGGTCGTCTGCCGAGACGTCCACCGGTGCTCTGAGTTGAACGAGGCAGCCCGAGTCCTGGAGGGACCGAATGGTGGGCTGGCACCCGAAGAGTCGCAAGCGCTGGCCGACGGCCTCGCAGCGGTTTCGTCCGGCGCCGCGGGTCCGCGACAGCGCGAGACCGGGGTACTGGCCCGAGAACTCCGATCGCTGGGACTCCCAATCTCCTCGTGGGGTTGCCGATCCCTCTTCCTGGATGCTCAGGCGTGGCTGCCGGCCGTGTCATCCAACGAGCTACCGGCGCAGACGCTCCTCGCGGTGGTGTACCTGCTGACGGGATGGAGAGGACTCGGTACTTCCACCGACGAGTCCGGGCGTCTGCCGATCGTCCGGCTCGCCGTACGCGACGACGGGTCGACTCTGCGCCAAGGGCTGCCGGCGGTGGCCCAGCTCGCCGGCCAATTGCGCTCAGGATTGCGGCCGATGCCCAGGGACCGAAGGGCCCGTTACTTGCAACCCGCCGAACCCGTCGATCCATCGAGTTGGCCACGGACGCCATTGCGCGAGCCGTCGACCCCATCTAAGTGGTTCGTAGGGCGATCTCGGCCGGGTTACGGGCCCGAGCGGGCGCTCACCGAAGCGTGGGGACGACTTGCGCCGGGCGCCGAGGTGCGGACCCATAACACCACCGTCGCCGCCCTTCACGGCCGTCTGGGTGGTGCACCCAGCATCCCCAGCAAGACGATCATCAACGCATTTACAA
Source organism: uncultured Acidimicrobiaceae bacterium (assembly GCA_963807775.1). Lineage (GTDB taxonomy): Bacteria > Actinomycetota > Acidimicrobiia > Acidimicrobiales > RAAP-2 > Bog-473. Next base: position 739,317 of record CAWECY010000005.1, read on the forward strand.
TCGACGAGTATCTCCAAGACTCAGCACCGCGAGACGGCATCGCGGTGGTGGACGTCGGGACGCCATCACGATGGCTCGAGGCGGCAAGCATGTCTGACTCAGCAGATGTCATTTGGGCGAGCGCGGATGAAGGCGGTTTCCTCGCGGTGCGCCGCTCCTCACCGCTCGCCGCCGTTCTTGATGAGGGATCTCTGTTCACAATGAGCGCCTGGCTCACGCCGCTCTGACGTCGGTGCCGTCGTTCGCAGCCACCGCCACCCAGGCGGAGTTGTCTACCTCGGGCCCGAATATCCGATCGGGTCGTAAATCTGTATCGGTGGACAGACAATCGCCCGCAGACGGTGAGCGGCGACCGAATTGTCGGCGATCACACCGGCGAACCAACGATGGAGATCCTCGGCGGCCGATTGATCATCAGCCGGGACACGAAGTTTACCGACGGGTCATGGCTCCGATGACGGCTTACCTATGCTGGAGATCATGAATATCGGCGGGGAAGAAGTGCCGCCCTCGTTGGAGTCGCTTCGTGTGGAGGCGCGTCAACTCTACGGACGTGACGCGGCCGGCTACGACGTCGGGCGCCCCCAGTATCCCGAAGCGGTCTACGACATCCTCGTGGCGCGTTGCGGACTGACACAGGGAACAACCGTCCTGGAGATTGGCCCGGGGACGGGACTGGTGACCCGCCGGCTAGTGGGGTTCGGAGCGAAGGTGGTCGCGGTGGAGCCAGAGCCAGCACTGGCTGACTACCTCGCGAAGTCGGTCGAAGGGTCCGACGTAAGTATCATCGTCGAGAAGTTCGAAGATGCTCGGCTCGATGACGAGCAGTTCGATCTCGCGGTAGCGGCAACGTCGTTCCATTGGGTCGATCTAGCCATCGGTGCTCCGAAGGTTGGTCGAGTTGTTCGGTCTGGGGGTTGGGTCGCCATTTGGTGGACGGTTCTCGGTGACCCCGATCACCCAGATCCGTTTGGGCAGGCAATGGTGGAGATCATCGGTGGGGATCCTGAACATCAGGTTGGCGGATCGGCCTTTCAGCTTGGACTTATGGGGGGTCGCAGTGATCTTGAGCGAATGGCAGGACTGACAGACGTAAAGGCCGAAGTGTTCCGGTGGACGGCCCGATTTGACCCTGAACAGCTTCGAGCGCTGTATGCGTCGTTGAGCCACGTCCGGCGACAATCACCGTTGGATCAAGAGCGTCTCTTTGACGCGCTGGTCGCCATTGCGCGCGATGACTTCGCGGGAACGGTTCATCATCCTTTCGTGACTGCCCTATACACGGGCCGTTGTCCCTGAGTAATTAATCAACTCGGGCAGCAAGATCACTTGGCTCTTCCATTTGGGGTTTCATCGTGGTGGACCAGGGAGCTTTGCCTGGTGCGGTGGCATTGCAACAACGCGCGATTCCTCGTCGGCTTCGAGGGAGGGATCCTCGACGAGACCCTAACGAGGCACGACCAAGGAGATGACCCCAGTCGTCTCGGTTCATTCTCGGTGGCAGTGCCTGGAGTCCCCTAGGCCCACCATCGGATCCAGTAGCCGTGGGGGTGGGTGTCGGCCAAGCGCACCGGGTCGGCGCCGCCTGGCCCCAGGTGCACCAGCGTGGTGGCAAGGTCGGGCCCGTCGCGCGGTACGGGTGAGGGGGGCGTGGGCAGGCCTGGCGTCTCGAAGGGTGACTCGCAGTAGAGGTGGTGCACGGGGCGGGCGGCCTCGAGGCCGCGCACCGCTGCCACCAGGGCCCGTTGTTGTGTCTCGTCCAGGTAGGCGGCCACCCACGAGTGGAACACGACGAGCGGGTGATCGCCGGCCATGGTGCCGGCCACCCGAGCCACGTCGGCGACCATGTCACCCTGCTCCAGGCGGGGCGGGTGCGGTGAGACCCGCACATTGTCGAGGGCGGCGCGCAGGTTCCCGAAGCGGACCGGGTTGTCGGGCCACTGACAGGCCAACAGCCAGAGCGCAGCGTCGTCGGAGAAGGGGTCGATGGGGGACAGGTCGAGCCCAACGCGCTCGACTACGACCGGGATGCGGAGGTCGGGCAGCCGCGTGAGGTCGTCGCGGACCTCGCATTCGAGCGCCACGGCCGAGCCGGCGGTGCCGGCGGCCATGGAGGTCGCGCCGTCCGACTGGGCTCGGTAGGTGTAGGCGTATTCGTCGAAGAGCAGGTTCAGGCCTGCGGACGTGCCGAGGTCGAGCAAGGAGATCGGCTCGGCCCAGCCGTGCAGTGCGGCGACGTGGCACAGACCGGGCAGTAGGCCGGTGCAGCGGCCGACCTCGTTGGTCTGCGTACAGCGGGTGGCGATCAGCGCCTCGAGCTCGGAGCGGTGGGTGTGACAGAAGTCCATAAAGTCGGCGGCCACGTCGCGTGCCGGCGCATCGCGGGAGGCATCGGGGCCGAGGACCTGGGCCACGGTGTCGTAATGCGCGGCCAGCGGGTGCTCCGCACCCGACAAGAGGAGATAATGGACGGCGGCCAGCAAGAGGAGGGGCCGGCGCTGTGGCAGCGGGGCACCGTGGAGCAGCGCCAGCACGTCCGGCTGGTCGGCCACGGCGCGACAGATGACCGGATACGTAGTGCCCCCGTCGCGCTCGACGACGACGGCGAAGCCGCGGAAGTGATCGGGGAGCGGTTCGTCGACCAGCGGCACCGGCTCAGAAGCTGGCGGGCAACAGCGGACTCACCGCGCCGAAGAAGAAGTAGAGGAGCACGAGGAGGCCGGCTGAGCCGACGACCCAGGTCACCCAGCGCTGGCGGCGGTAGCGGTGGCCGACGTAAAGGATGAGGCCACCGAGGACGAGGGCGATGAAGCCCCAACCGATGGCGTCGGTCAGGTCGACGCTGTTGTCACCGGCCAAGCTCTGGCTCTGAGGGGCGGTGCGGCTGGGGGCTGCTCCCGCGGGGAGGCCTGAGTTCGGGAAGAGCTGGGAATGGGCCAGCTTGGCTTGGACGACCAGCCGGCTGGAGGCACTGAAGCGCGGGTTGCAGGTGGTAAGCGTGAGCCAGTTGGCGGGGACGTTCGCGATCACCTGTGTGTCGCTGGGTGAGATCACGAGGCTGCGGAAGGCGTCGTAGACGAAGATGCCCTGCAGCGTGGTGAGCACGATCGGATCGCCCGGCTTGACGCCGTCGAGGTTGTAGAAGGGGTGCCCGTAGGTCGTGCGGTGGCCCGCGATGGCGACGTTGCCGGCCTGGCCGGGCAGCGGTGTTCCGATGTAGTGGCCGGGACCCTTGCGCAGGTCCGGCGTGTTCGTGCCCTCGACCACGATCTGGTTGACGCCGATGACCGGGATGGTGATCTGGCCCACAGGGTCGCCTTCTGCTGGAGCAGAGGTGGTCGGTGCCGTGACGGGCGGCCCGGTGGGTAGCTTGTCCAGGGCGGCCGCCTCGGCCAGCGCGTGCCGGATCTCCTGCTGGTTGGTCTCCTGGAGCAGCGTGGTGCGCAGCTGGGACTGGGAGTGCGCCTCCTGGATGGACGTGCCCCAGATCTGATAGGCGGTGAAGAGGAGGATGAGCACGCCCAGGGCGATCAGGATGTGGCCAGTGACGTCGAGGGCGCGGCGCAACGGACTAAGAGGTGGCCGCTCTCCAGGGGTTGGCTCGACCTGGGTAGTCGGGGTGGGCTCGGCCTCCGTCTGCGTCGTCACGGTCGCTGTTGGAGTCGCGCCGTCGGGCCCGGTTCGCTAACCCTCGACGGTGACCAGGGTGCCGAGCGGCGTGTAGGGGAATACCACCTCGGCATTGGCCGGGGGCATCTCGACGCAGCCGTCACTCTGCGGGAAGCCATAGGAGCCTCGCACGTAGCCGTGCAGGGCGTCCCCACCGTTGAAATAGCTGACCCACGGGATGCCCGGGTCGACGTAGTGCGAGCCGTCGGGGTTGGTGCCGCTCATGGTGGTCACCGTGTAGCGGGCGAAGACCGGGAAGGTCCCGTCCGCAGTCGGCGCGGCGGCGACGCCGGTGTTGGCCAGCGTGCTGTACACCTCGGCGCCGTCGGAGAAGACCGTGGCCGTCTCGGGCAGCGCCTTGCTGACAATGACGAAGTTGTAGGCGTTGGCGTCGCCCTTGCCGCTCTGCACGTCGGCCAACAGGTCTGTCCACACCTCGGGGCCGGGGAGGCCGTCGACCTTGAGGCCGTTCTGGTTCTCGAAGTTCATAACGGCGCCTTGGGTGATGACGTTGGCCTGACCCGGAGCCCACAACGTTGTGAGCGATGCCGGCAGGTTGGCCCAGCGCCACGAGAACGTGCCCAGCTGGTCGTTGCCCTCCTGGGTGGGCGACGTCAGCGGCGCAGCGGGGGTGAACGAGAGCGGGAGGTAGCCGAGTTCGGCCAATAGCTGCTGCAGGCGCAGCGTGGAGCCGGGCGCCACGGTGAACGAGGAGGTGAACGTCTTGTCCATGTGCTGGCCCAGGGAGCCGATCACTCCGCTCGCCCCTCCGGGCACGGTGATGGTCTCGGCGGCACCTGGCACGAGCGGCCCCGTCGCCTGGTATTGCACCAGCGAGGGCGACAGCACGGCCCAGCTGCCGGCGATCGCCGGGCTGAGGGTCGGCATGGGCGTGTTCGGCGCCAGGTCGGTCGAGAACAGCACGGAGATGGTGGAGCCGGCCGCCACGGCGGTGCCGGTCGGTGACGTCGAGACCACCTTCAAGGCGGGTGGCGGCGGGGTCTGGCTGGCCGAGGCCGGGTCGTTGCGCAGGTGCACCGCCACCAGGAGTCCGGCGGCGGCCACCACCACGGCGGCGGCACAGACGGTGACGATGACCCACCAGCGTCTGCCCTCGCGTTGACGCGCGTGTTCACCTGAGGCCATGGCACCAGGGATTCTACCGGTCCCACGGGTGTTGTCGCGTGAGGGCTAACGACCCAATTCCCGCTGAAGGGCAGCTGTGATCGCGCTGAGACGTCCCGGGTCGGTGACCTTGGCCCCGTCGGCGCCCCGGACGTAGAAGGCGTCAACCACCATTTCACCCAGGGTGGAGACGCGGGCGGACACGACGTCGAGGTCGGCGTCGAAGAGGGCGCGGGTGATCCGGTGCAGGAAGCCGATCTCGTCGGGGGCGCGCACCTCGAGCACGGTGGCCGAAGTGGACGCCTCGTTGTCCACGGTGACGTCACTTGCCGGGAGGTGGGCCGCCGACTGGCGGCGCAGCGGGTAGACGCGCTCGCGCTCGGACAGACGCTCGGCCAGGGCCAGCCGGTCGGAGAGCACGGCGGCCAGGTCCTCGCGCAGCTTGGCGGTGTCGGGCCACCGGCCCCGGGCCACCTCGACCGTGAACACCTCCACCGCCACGCCGTCGGCGCCGGCCACGTTGGCCGCCCGCACGTCCATGCCGTTGAGGGCGAGCGCCCCGGCAACCGAGGAGAACAGGCCGCGGCGGTCGGGCGCGGCCACGATGACCTGGGGCGGCTGCAACGACACCGAGGGCAGGCCAGTCTGGCGCACCTCGTCGATCAGGTCGCGGTGGGCGGCGGAGAGCAGGTCGGGCGCGACGGGCGTGGTGGCCTCGCCCTGGAGCAGCTTGTCGACCCGCTCGACCAGATCGGCCACCAGGCCTGCTTTCCAGGCTCCCCAGGCCGACGGCCCGGTGGCCCGGCTGTCCGCCTCGGTGAGTGCGGCCAGCAGGTGCAGGGTGAGGCGGTTGCCGGCGGCGTCGGCCACGCGTGCGATGGTGGTGGGGTCGTCGAGGTCGCGTCGGGTGGCGGTGTCGGGCAGCAGCAGGTGGTGGCGCACCAGGTCCACGAGCACCTCGACGTCGGCCGGCGGGAAGCCCATGCGGGTGGCGATGGTGCCCACCACCTTGATGCCCACGGCCGTGTGGTCGCCGGGGAAGCCCTTGCCGATGTCGTGCAGCAGCGCGCCGACGAGGAGAAGGTCGGGCCGCTCGACCCGGTCGGTCAACTCGGCGGCCAGGGCGGCCGCTTCCAGCAGGTGGCGGTCGACCGTGAAGCGGTGGTAGGCGTTGCGCTGCGGCTTGTTACGCACGGCCGCCCACTCCGGAATGAGGCGGACGAGGAGTCCGTGCTGGTCGAGCGACTCGATCTTGTCGACGGCCGGGGGGCCGAGGGCGAGCAGCGCGACGAGCGCCAGGCGGGTCTCGGCGGACCAGGGGTCGGTGGGCTCGGGCATGCGGTCCGCCAGGCGGTGGAGCGACCCTTTGGCGATGGGCCGATCGAGCACGGTGGCGGTGGCGGCCAGCCGGAGGGGGAGGGAGGTGTCGGCGGAGACGGGCGCGAGGGGCGTAAGCGCCACCTCGCCGTGGACCTCCACCATGTCGGGTCCGAGATCGGCCGGCGCCTGGTCCCTCGGCGCGGCGTCGGGGACGCGGCGGAGGAGGCGGCGCTTGGGCGGCGGGGTGGGGTCCCACAGGCGGCGCCGGCGCCACACGTCGTCGCTGACCCAGGCGATCTGGCGCCCGGCGTTGGAGACGGCGGCCATGAGATCGTCGGCGTCGGGGAAATCGAGCGCGGCGGCCACCTGGTCCTGGTCCTGGAGCAATAGCTGGTCGTGCTCACGCTTGGCCATGCGGTGCAGCTCGACGCGGATGGTGGTGAGCAGGGCGGTGGCGCCTTCGAGCGAGGCCAGGTCGGCGTAGTCGGGCAGCTCGGGCGCGTAGGCCGAGATGGCGCGCAGCACGCTGACGTCGCGCAGGCCGCCGTGGCTCTCCTTGAGATCGGGCTCGAGGAGGAAGGCGACGTCACCCGCGGCGGCCCGGCGCTCCGCCATCTGGGCCTGGAGGAGCGGGAGATAGGCCGTGCCGAGCTTCTCCCGCCAGGCGGTGCGGGCACGCTCGAGGAGCGGGTCGGCGATGCGGGCCTCGCCCCAGACCATGCGGGCGTCGAGCAGACCGAGGGCGACACGGACGTCGCTGGCCGCCGCGGCCAGCACCTCGGAGGGGCGGCGCACCGAGTGGTCGAGGTGGACGCCCTCGTCCCAGACCGGGTACCAGATGCCGTCAGCCACCTGCTTGATGTCCCGGTGGCCGTCGTGGACGAGCACCACGTCGAGGTCGCTGTAGGGGCAAAGGGAGTTGCGCCCGTAGCCGCCTACGGCGAGCAGGGCCAGGTGTTTCTTGGCCTCCCCGGCCGCCCGGTCGGCCAGGCCGGAGAGCCAGGCGTCAGCCTCGGCGGAGTAGCGACGGCAGAATTCCTCCCCCATCAGGCCCTTCTCGGCCAGCAGGCGGCTACGCCGCTCACGGAGTGACGCTTCGGGAGCCATCGCGGGAACGTAGCATTGGGTCCGTGAGTAAAGAGGTAAGCAGTCGCGAGGACAAGAAGCCCATGACCTTCACCCACGCCGTGGCCATGACGGCCGTCGGCGTGGTCGGGATCATCGTGGCTTTCTGGATCTTCTCCAGCCTTCTGGGCATCATCTGGTTCTTCGTCAAGATCGCGGCGATCGTCGCCCTGATCGGTGGCGTGTTCTGGATGGTGTCCCGCCTTCGCCACTAGGGCGGCCGGCGGGAGTCCGTCACCGGGCCCGGTCCGACGAGGGAGATCCAGGCCTAGAGGGCCGCGGCCGTTAGGCTGGCCGCCCGTTTCGTGTGTCAGTGCGCGGCGGCGTGGCCGAGTGGTTTAGGCAGGGGCCTGCAAAGCCCCGTACGGCGGTTCGATTCCGCCCGCCGCCTCTGAGCGTTGTTGCTGGTGAGGGTTATGCGGAGCCCAGTTGCTCGCTTTCGTCTTTGCGCTCCATGCCACGCCCATGCCACGCGTGATTTTTCAGCGTGAGGTACGTGGGCTATGCCCCAGGTGCGTGTTGATGACGTCGTCGAGGTAGTCGGCGATGGCCCGGTTTCGCTCAGCCGTGGAGTGTTGGTACCGGAGCGCCGCCACGTGACCCCGCTGAACCTGGACGGTCACTCCTGCACAGCAGCGAGGAACGCAGCGCCTTCTTCGTCATCGAGATCCTCGATGACCATCTCTTCGTGCGGAGGCAGCGGCCGAGCGGCGGCGCACCTCGAAGCCGTGAGGCGGAGACCCATTTTTGGAAATTCGATGCCTTCGCCGCCGATCCCGATCGCCCGAATGGGCGCTTCGGCCGGCCGATGGATCGGTTACGAAAGCGTCACCTACCGGCACCCTGGGGGCAGGAGGGAAAAGTGACTGCGAACGTTTGGGGGCAGTCCCATGATGGTTCAACTTGATGACTTCAACGCCGGATTCGGTTGCATCAAAAGGGCTGATGGGCGCTGTCGACGATCTCGCTCAGGGCCCATTGTGCTGGAAAACGACTCGCCAGCTGATCGCGTGCCCATGCAAGGCGGGGTGGTCGGACAAACATCACGCGAGCCAGGCGTCGTGAGTCGGTCTGGCTTCGTTCGATGACGCTCCGGCACCGTTTTTCGTACAACTCGAGGGCCAACGGGACGGATGCTCCGTTGGCTCGCGACAGCTCGTCGGCCAGGCCTGCCGCTGCCCGCATGGCGTTTGAGGCCCCAACCCCCGCGGTCGGCATGAACCCGACGGCAGCGTCTCCGCAGAGCACAACTCGTCGGTCCACCCATCGATTGGCACGGACGTCGCGCATGGCCCAGGGGAAGGCATTGTCCATGTCGCCAATGGCTGCGCCCACGACTGGGGCGTGGTCGATCAGATCGGCCAGTTGATTGGTCACCATCGACTGCACGTCTTCTCCTGAAAAAGCATTTTTTGGGCCACCGGCCCCGCACATCACCTGGCCTGGAGCCGGGTATGCCCCGAACACGTGGCCCGCACCCCACCATTCCCGGGCGACAGTGGGCTCAAAGCGTGCGGCATCGGCCCACCAAGTCCAGAAAACCCAGCCCGAGTCATAACCCTGCGCTGGACCGAAGACCATCTGACGGGTCGATGATTCCACGCCGTCGCAGGCGACCACGACGTCGAATCGCTGGGTATTCCCGTCATCGAAGGTGACCTCGACAGCATTGGCGTCTTGGGCGATGGAGGTGACGGTTACCCCTCGACGCATTTCAGCATCGGCGCAACTGGACTCGAGGAGTCGCAACAGGCCTGCACGGCCGATCATGAGCAGGGGCCCAACATCGCCGGTCAAGACCGAGAGGTCGAACGACTGGAGCACTTGGCCAGAACCGCTCGCCAACTCGTAGCGTTCAAGGGGGAGGGCCTGCTCGACCAACTGTTCGTAGGTGCCCAATCCGTGGAGAACGCAACTGCCCACAGGGTAAAGCCCGAGGGCGTAGCCACCCTCAATGGATTCAGCCTTTTCGACTATGACCGGAGCCCGTCCTTGCTGACACAGCCGGCCAGCCAAGGTCAGGCCCGCCATGCCCGCACCGATGATCAACGCCTTCACGAGGTCAGCGTGCCACGGTCGGATCGGTCATGTCACTTGGGCGCAGTCTCCGACATCGTTCAGAATGGCCAGATGGTTGAGGTGTCCCCGAATCCCGACCGAAATGTGAGAGTGGCGGTCGCCCAGAACGCTGCCGGATTTGAGCACCTGTTTTCCTCACCGAATAGCGTGTTACTTGCGGAAAGGGTGCCTTGATCGACGGGTTTTGCGATCCACAGTTCGCTCCTGCGCGCACGCTGTTCGAGAAGTCCTTCGTTGAGGAGTCGTCCCGAGATCGCCCAGAGTGGGGCGCATCGGTCGCTGCAGTTGTCGATGGCCACACGGTGCTCAATCTCTGGGGCGGGTGGATTGATGCCGAACGATCGAGGCCATGGCGTGATGCCTCGGTAACGGGGATCTTCTCTTGCCGGAAGGCCCTGACGGCGCTCTCGATCCACATGGCCGTCGATCGCGGCCTTGTGGACTACGACGATCCGGTCGCGCGGTGGTGGCCAGAGTTTGCCACCCACGGCAAAGACAAGGTCACGATTCGCCACGTCTTGACCCACCAGGCTGGTCTTCCTGCGATCGGCCTCTCCGGTGTTCCTGGGTCCTTCACCGATGTGAAAAGCGCCATCGAGTCACTGACGCCGGTCTGGGTACCTGGGAGCGACATCGGCTATAGCGCAACCTTCGACCCGATCCTCCAGGTCGTCTTGGAACGTGCCTTCGAGGAGCCACTCGACGACTGGTTCCGCCGAGAGGTCGCTACACCATGTCGGGCCGATGCCTTTTTGGTCGCGAAAGAGCAGGACAGAAGGAGAGTGGCCCCCTGGATCAGCTCCGACGGTGCGGAGTGGGGCGTCCAGGACTGGTGGCCCGAGAACGCCTACGCCAATGGGCTCGGACTTGCTCGCATCTTCGGTTCGCTCGTGGACTCTACGCGGTGGATCCACTCTTGAGCGCGACTGCCCTTGATCGTGCCCTCGTGGTCCAAGCCACTGGCCTCGATCGCATCAGCGGCCATCAGCGGGCCCTTCGGCTCGGGTGGCGCAAGGCGGTCGGCCAAGGCGATGTACAGATCGGGTCGAATGGGTTCGGCTCACCGGGCGGGTTCGGCAGTGTGGTTTGGGCCGATCCGGATTACCGCCTGGGGTTCGGTTATGTCCGCACCCTCTGCGTCGCGCCTCAGCGCGAATACCGGGCCGACGAGCTGCTCTCCGCGGTGGTTCGAGCACTTGCCTAGGGTGACCCCGTACGCCGGGGGCACAGCCGTGCCGTGGACCACTCGACCAACGAGTCACTAGCGTGATCGACATGGAGCAGGAACCGATGGAGGACACCCTTGCCTACGCCATCGAGGCGTTTTTCGTTGCTTTCCGAGCGGGCGACTCGCATGGCAAAGGAGTCGGGCAACCATGAGTTGTATGGCCGCTTGAGGGCATATCAGTCGGAAAAGCGAGACGAGTTCATCCAGTTGGACTTCGGACCCGAAGATGGCGGCGGAAGGGTGAGAGAGCCGAGGCGGCCCCTGCCGACGGGCGATCAAGGCTCAGCCCGTCGGTACAACGCCCGGAACGGTTTCGACCTCCCTGACCCTTACCGCAGCCTGCGGCCGCAACCAAACTCCCGCGGACACTTGGCCGGGGTCCGGAAACTGAGGCGGCCGCCGGCTGCGGGTGAGGACGCCAGCCCATGCGGTCCCGCGTCGGTTGACGGGCCGGCAAAGCCGGCCCTGTGCGCACACATCGGTGCTCGCCCAGCACACCCCGACCCGTTGACAGGGAATGCGGTGGCGGGTCCAAACTTGACGCGCTTAACCACGCGACTGTGTACGAGGAGGTCACGATGGGCCGTCGAAGAGCTTCACCAAAGGCAGATCACCGGCAGTCTGGCCATGTACGACCGGATGATCTTCAAGGGACATCTGACCGCCCTGTTCAAGCAGGACGGGGCTCGCTGCTACCTGTGGTCCCAGGGCGTGGCGCTCAAAGACTTCACCCCCTATGCCAAAGCCACCACCGCCCAGATCGCCGACCACTGCCGGGCCCTGGCCACCTCGGCCGGGCGTCCTGTCATCTCCTTTGATCACGTGAAGACCCGGAACCGCACCCAACCCAAGGACGACTTGGCCAAGTCGCTAGCCGAACGCGACGGGGTGAGCGAGGGCATCGTGTGCCTCATCTCGGCTGTCGAGCCCTGTTACAGCTTCCAGGTGCGTAAGCGTATGGCCACTGATCGTTTGGAGATCTTCCGGCGGGAGCGGGCCTGCCTGCACCACTACCTCTATCTCATCGACCCCGAGTTCGGCTTCATGCACATCCGCATCCAGGGCTGGCTCCCCTACGAGGTCCAGATCTACATCAACGGGCGCGGTGGCTGGCCCGGGCCTCGACAAGGCCGGTGTCGGCTACGTCCGCTACGAGAACTCGCTCGTGGCCATCGACGACTTGGAGGTCGCCTCCCGCCTGTGCGATCACTTCGCGCATCGGGCCTGGCCCCGCCTGCTCAACGCCTTCGCCAAGATGGTGAACCCGCTCATGGGAAGGATCAACGCCGCCGGCTACGGGGGCTACTACTGGGTGCTCGACCAGGGCGAGATTGCCACCGACGTCATGTTCAAGACCCGACCCGCACTCCTCAGATCTGGCCCGACCTCGTGCGTCACGCCGCCCTCAACTTGTCCTCCGAAGACGTGCTCGGCTTTCTCGGTCGAAAGCTCCACCCCTCCTTGGCTGCCCAGGTGGTCACCGACGCCAAGCGCCGACCCCAGGGTTGGCGGGTGCGCCACCGTATGGCCGGCAACTGGGTGAAGGTCTACGACAAGGCCTCGGTCCTGCGGGTCGAGACCACCATCAACAATCCGCGAGTTCCGGTGCCTGAGGGTCAAAGAGACCGCAGACGGCCGGCGCGAGCGGCGGTGGTGTGAGATGAGAAAGGGCGTCGGCGACCTCTGGCGCAACTACGAGGTCGGCATCGCCGCCAACCGCCGCTACCTGGACGCTCTGGCCGCGGCACCACTCAAAGGCGAAGGCGTCGCCGCACTGGACGCCTTGTGCCGGCCACGTAGAAGAGCCGGACGCAGCTACGCCCGGTTCAACCCGCTCACCCCGGCCGACCTGGCGCTCTTCCGAGCGGCCATGGCCGGGGAGCATGCCATCACCGGCTTTCGCAATGGGGACATCGCCCGACGTCTCTATCGGCGACCGGCGCGAGACCGTGACGAGGCGCACCGACGATGCGAACGGGTCTCTCGACTCATCGTCAAACTCCGAGGTCACGGCCTGGTGGCCAAGGTGCCGCGCTCACGACAGTATCGAGTCACCCCGCACGGACTGCGTGTGATGACCGCTGCTATTGCAGTGCACGACGACCACTACCCAAGCAGGTATCTCGCCGCGGCATGATTTGCGGCCATACATGTCTCTCGCGACACGCAAATCCTCGGGGGATAGGTTATAACGCCGGTTCAGGGCCGATCCAAAACCTCGGTGGCGATCTGAGGCTGCCCAGAAATTGTGGACACGCGGTTTAGGCGGCTTGTTGCCTGTGGGCCAACGTTAACTCGTAGCGGATGGGGCTGAGGTTGTCGGCCTTGGCGCAGCGCCGCTGGTGGTTGTAGAAGTTGATGTAGCGGGCGATTCCGGCTCGCAGTTCGTCGATGGTGGCGAAAGTGTGCCGGTAGAAGTACTCGTGTTTGAAGATCGACCAGAAGCTCTCGGCGCTCGCATGGTCGTAGCAGCTGCCCGTCGCTCCCATCGAGCGGACCAGGCCGGCGGTCTCGCAGAACTCGACGACCTTGCCATCCGAAAACTGGCTGCCCCGGTCGGTGTGGAACACCGCCCCGTCGACCCGCCGGAGACGGGTGACCATTGATTGCTCGAGCGCCTCGAGGACGATCTCGGTCCGCATGTGATCGGCGACGGAGAACCCGAGCACCCGAGACGAACCCTCGTCGCGAATGGCGCACAGGTAGGCCTCGCCGCTTCCAACCTTGAGGTAGGTGATGTCCGACGTCCACAGTTCGTCGATCCCCTCGGGGTTGAACTCCCGGTTCACCAGGTCGCTGGGGAAGGTGGCGGCTGGATCGGGGCTGGTGGTGACCTTGAACAGGCGTGGGCTCACCCCGACGATCCCGAGCCTGGCCATGCGGGCCGCCACCGTGTTGGCGCTCACCTTCTCGCCGGCCTCGTGGAGGTCAAGGGTGATCCGAGGAGCGCCGTAGGTGCCGTCCGAGCTCTTGTGGAAACTGATGATCTTGGCGTCGAGATCGGCCCGGCGGATCTCGCTCGGGAGCGGAGGGCGGTCCTGGGCCGCTCTGCAGCGGTAGTAGCCGGCGGTCGAGACCTCCAAGAGGCGGGCCATGCGGGTGATCTCGAAGTTCGCGCACTGCGCGGCCATCAACGCAAATCTGTCTGCTTTGGTGGATTCGAAGCGAAGTACGCGGCAGCTCCGGTGAAATGCTGATGCCGCAGGAGCACTGGGCCGCGCAACGAGGCACCCCTCGGTGCAATGACGAGGTGGAGTTGTCGAGAGGGTGGGTCTATGCCGCCTTTTCACTGATGGTGACGGCGAAGCCGAGAGCCTCGATCCTGCGCTGGAGCCGCTTCGCCTCAACGCTGGGATCGTAGCGACGCTCGAAGTAGTCGGCGCCGGGGTCTTCGTAGAGTGCACCCGTGCTGAGTAGGTGCCAGGCGGTCTCGAGCATGGAGTGGGCCACGGCGACCGCTGCCTTGTTGGGTCCTCTTCGCCGGGCGATGCGGCTGTAGAGGGCTGAGTAGTAGCTGCCCTTGGTGCGCACCGCCGCCCGGGCTGCCTCTATCAGGGTCCGGCGCAGCCACGGCGAACCGTGTCGGGTCCCAGCCGGGCGTTTCTTGCCGGCCGATTCGTGACTGGCCGGGGCCACGCCCGCCCAGCGGCGCATGGGTGACCCACGGTCGGGAACCGGCTCATATCGGCCCCGGTCTCGGCCACGATGACTTGGGCCGTGGTCGCCGAGATACCCGGGATAGAGGTGAGCAAGGCGACTGGGGCTCAAAAGGGACGAGTCGGGCGCAGATCTCCTGCGCTCGGCCCGCGGCAATGGGGCCCCATCCAAGAGGTGAAGGTGGTCGATGATCTGACGGCACAAGACGGCGTGATGAGGACCGAAGTTACTTTCGAGTGCTCGGTCGGCCGGTCGGTCTTCTTGCGCATCGGTCCCTTGGCCAGATCGGCCAGCACCACCCCGTCGCGTTCGCCGGCGATCATGGCCTCGATAATCGCCCACGACGACTTGGACCACACCGTTGACGCCACCGAGGTGAGCTTCACACCAGGCGTCTTGGAGACACTTCTCGAGTCGCTGAATCTCCTGGCCCCGGGCGTCGACCTGGGTCTTCCTGTACCTGGTCAACTTGCGCAGCTCTCGGATATCGGGCGGGGGGACGAAGGAGGGCCGCACCATCCCACGTCGCAGCCACATGGCCAGCCACTCGGCATCGGAGAGATCGCTCTTGCGCCCAGGTACGTTTTTTACGTGCTGAGCATTACAGAGCCACGGAGCTTCGAAGAGACCCTCCAAGGCGTAGTAGACCGTCCGCCGAATAAACCCCCGTCGCCTCCATCGCCACGGTGCCAACTCCAGCATGCATCAAAAAGGCCGTCAGCTCGGCCAGGCCGGATTGGGTGGTCGAAAACCGCTCCTTGGCGAGATTGACGCTGCCGTCGGGCATCATCACCCTCGTGCAGGCCACCACGGGCTAGCGGTGGACATCGAGGCCGGCCACCTTGTTCCTGATCTGCTTCATGCACCGCCTCCATGTTGTAGTT
>CAWECY010000006.1:0-22678 GCA_963807775.1 uncultured Acidimicrobiaceae bacterium
TCTAGCTAGTGCCGTGACCGGCAACGTTGGTGGGGCGCGTCCACCACTTTGATCTCCGGGTCGCGCAAAGTAGTGCCATGGCAGAACGCGTGGCAGTCAGGGACATCACCAACGAGGAGGGACGAAAGCTCCTCTCGATCGTGCGCCGGGGATCGGGCTCGGTGGTGCGATGGCGAAGAGCCCAGATCGTGCTCTGGTCGGCCCAGAGGATGGACGTGCCGGCCATCGCCAAGATCGCCTTCACCTCAGAAGACCGGGTCAGAGAGGTCATCCACAACTTCAACGCCGACGGGTTCGAGTCGTTGGCCGCCAAGTACTCGGGGGGCCGGCCACCGAAGTTCACCCTGCCCGAGCGCCGGGAGATCAAGAAGATCGCCCTGTCCCGTCCGGTCGACCACGACCTGCCCTTTTCCACCTGGAGCTTGTCCAAGCTGGCCGAGTTCCTCGTCGCCGAGGGGGTGGTCGACGACATCAGTCACGAGGGTCTGCGCGTGCTCCTCCGCGAGGAGGGTGTCTCCTTTCAAGTGATCAAGACCTACAAGCAATCCACGGACCCCGACTTCGAGGCCAAGAAGAACCGGGTGCTCGAGCTCTACGAGATCGCCGATGGCAAGGCAAAACCGAAGAAGGGCGATCCGAGCGTCGTCATCTGCATGGACGAGTTCGGCCCGCTCAACCTCTTGCCCCGGCCGGGCAAGCAGTGGGCACCGAGGATCGTCAAGGGCGAGGGATCAGACGAGCCACGACGCCGGCGTCGCCGGGCCACCTACACCCGCACCAAGGGCGTCCGTCACCTCATGGCCGCCTACGACTTGGGCGCCGACAAGATGTACGGCCACGTCAAGACCACCAAGGACCGCACCAGGTTCCTCGAGTTCTGCCGCTACCTGCGCACCCTCTACCCGCCGAACGTCCGCATCGCCATCGTGTTGGACAACTTCAGCCCGCACCTCTCGACCAAGGTCGACTCCCGGGTGGGCGACTGGGCCGAAGCCAACAACGTGGAGTTGGCCTACGTGCCGACCAACGCCAGCTGGATGAACCGGATCGAGGCGCAGTTCCAGGCGCTGCGCTACTTCACCCTCGACGGCACCGACCACCGCTCACACGAGGAGCAGAACTCGATGATCCGCCGCTACATCATCTGGCGCAACCGCAACGCTCACGACAAAACCTTGCGTGAGCTGGTCAAGCGCGCAAACGTTGCCTGATGCGGCACTAGCTACCTCGACGAGCGCTCACGCAGTTGCCGACTGGGCGAGCACGCCGGATCGGCCAAATCATCACCTCGGCCTCGGCCGTGCTCGCCGACGTCGCTTGAGAATTCCGGGCCGGTAGTTCGGAGCCACCGACCCGGCGGGGTCAGCCCGGGCACATCGGGAGTTATGGGTACAGATGTGCCGGCGCTGACGAAATCCGCCGGCTCCGGTGGCCGGCGCATGTGGTGCGAGCGCGTTCGGCGCTCAGGGCCCGGGCTCGACCAGCAGATCGAGATAGGCGGCGCCGGTGTCCGGCACCGCGCCCTGGCCCCAGCACTCGACCGGGAACGACACCATGATCATGGAATAAAGCATGTGCATGAGATTCGTGGCGTCCTCGGGCATGTCGTCGATCGGCGAACTTGTCGCAGTACGACATCGCATCTTCGTAGCGAGCCGTGATGGCGTCGTAGAACGCCTGCATCTGGTCCATGGGAACGGCGAGGCGTTGCGCGAAGCGCTCCGCCTCCGACGCCAGACACCACGTGGCCGCGAAGGGCTCCAGGTCGGAGAACTCGTTCGGCAGCATTGCGTCAGCCATTGTCAGACCCCCACCGTCTCTTGTGACTTCTTGTACTCGTCCACCCACTCACCGGCCACCTGGTGCAGGTGGCGGCACAGCACCTCCTGGTCGTTCAGCGGGAACCGCTTGACCACACGCGACTCGAGCATCGTCTGCGTGGCCTCCAGGGTGTTGGCGTCCTGCAGCCCGTACTCCTTGAACGAGACGGCCGCGATCTCCTGCGCCACCCGCTCCCGGGGCGTCTTCGGCGGCACGAAGTACAGGGTGCCCTCGAAGACGTGCGTGTTGTGGGACGTCGGCCAGTAGTGGTAGGTCAGATACCAGCCCTGGCCCCACACGAGGATGGTGAAGTTGGGGAAGATCTGCCAGGAATCCAGACCCCACGGGTCACAGCCGGCCGGGTTGATGCCGGCAGCCTTCTGGTCGTAGTCCAGGTCGGGCTTGTCCCATGGACCGAAGAGGCCACTGCGCGTGATGCGCTCCATCGGCTTGAGCATGTTGTCCGGGAGGGTCCA
The DNA here is from genome assembly GCA_963807775.1 of uncultured Acidimicrobiaceae bacterium. Classification (GTDB taxonomy): domain Bacteria; phylum Actinomycetota; class Acidimicrobiia; order Acidimicrobiales; family RAAP-2; genus Bog-473. Next base: position 2,298 of record CAWECY010000006.1, read on the forward strand.
GGGATGCACGCCCGCCGTGCTCACGAGGCGGTGCGGCCCTGAGATCGTGTACGCCGGCGCCTCGAACCCCGCCTGCTGCATGGAATTCGACAGGTCCGGCGGCGTCTGCTTCGCGTGCAACATCGGGGCGTGGTAAAACTCCTGGAAGGCGTCCATGTAGAGCTTCCAGTTGGCTCCGACCTCGGCACGGTAGAACCAGCGCTCGGTCTGCGTCTCGAACGGGTAGTTCTCGAGCTTCGTCACCTCCGGTCCGAGGAAGTCGACGAGGTTCTGCTCGGGCTCGTCGGCCAGGTTGACGAAGATGAAGCCGGCCCACACCTCGCAGTGCACGGGCACCAGCCCGTAGTCGGCCTTGTCGAGGTTGAAGAACTCCTGCTCCTGTTGGACGAACGAGCAGGCGCCGTCGAGGTCGTAACGCCAGCCGTGGTACTTGCAGACGAACTGGCGTGAGACGCCGCTCGTCTCCTCCCGGGGGAAGTCGCGCCACACCAGCTTGTTGCCGCGGTGGCGGCAGACGTTGTAGAAGGCCCTGATCTCGTCGTCCGCACCGCGCACGATCACGACCGAGGTCTTGGCGATGACGAGCTCCTTGGTGAAGTAGCTCCCCTTGCGCGGCAGCTGCTCGACCCGGCCCACGTTCAGCCAGGCGCGCTTGAAGATCGCCTCACGCTCGAGCTCGTAGAACTCCGGGGAGATGGAGTCTTCGTAGGAGATGGGCTCGGTGCCGAGCCCGTAGTGCTCGGTCCAGCTCCCCTCGGGTGGCTTCGGCCATTTCGCCATGATGCGGGTCCTCTCGTCCTCGTGCGCCGGTCGGTGACGGCGCTCATGGTAGCATGCCTCTCACTGAATGAGAAGGGCGTTATCGGTTTTGGGACGACCGGTACACCGCCCGGGGAGGGGCTCTGCCTGATCCTTTCGTCAGGGGCCGGCCGTCAGCCGGACGGAGTGGGTCGGGTCCCCGGGCCTTGATGCTCGACGGACCCCACCCGGGAGGACGACCTCGGCCTGGGTCCCGGGAGGAACGGTCACGGTCAGCTCGAAGCGATCACCCCGGAGGCGCCACGAAGATCCGATGCGGCCGTACGGCGAGTCGTGCACCGCCTCGGCCCAGGTCAGTCCCCCGCCCGGTGCTACGGGGGCGACCCGGAACCGGCGATACCCCGGCTCCCCGTCGAGTTGCTCGATCCCGGCCACCGAGCGGTGCAGGAACGAGACGACCGCCCCCTTGCTGTAGTGGTTGAGGGAGTCGTGGGCCACGCCCTCGGCGTCGACGCCCTCCCAGGACTCCCAGACCGTGGTGGCGCCGCGCTCGACCATGGCCAGCCACGACGGCGGGGTGCGCTGGAGGAGGAGCTCGTAGGCCACGTCGAGATGCCCGGTCTCGGCCAGGACGGGAAGCAGGAACGGCGTGGCCAGGAATCCCGTACCGAGGTGGGTGCCGGCCGCCCGGATCAGCTCCACCAACCGGCCGGCGGCCTGCGTCCTGCGCTCCGGGGGGACGAGCTCGAAGGCCAGGGCGCGGACATGGTTGGCCTGCGTGTCGGGCGTGAGGCGCCCGTCGGGCCCGATGTACTCGGCGCGCCAGGCCCGCCGGGCGTTGTCGGCCAGCTCCGCCAACCGCTCGGCCTCGTCGTGGTGGCCGAGCAAGGCGCCGATGCGAGCGGCCAGCGTGGCCGACCGGTACAGGTAGGCGGTGCCGACCGATCCCTGGTCGGAACTCAGCTCCGCCGCCATGTCGTCGACGCCGGGTTCGGTCCACTCACCCCAGTGGAAGCCCCCGTCCCACAGGAAGGCTTCGTGGGGCAAAGGTTCGGGACGCTTCGCCTCGCGGGTGGGGTGGCGATGCGTGCGCGCCATGGTGGCCGCGTAGTCCAGCCAGCCGACCATCGACGGCCAGAACTCGGACAGCACACCGTCGTCGCCGTAGGCGCGCCAGAGCTCCCAGGGCACGATCACGATGGCGTCGCCCCACCCCGATGATCCCTGGAGCAATCGCCAGATGTCACCCGGGTCCTGGTGCCACGACGCCGGATCGGGCGCGATGTTCGTGATGAGGCCGTCCGGCCGCTGTTGGGCCGCCACGTCGCGCAGCCACTTGAGGGAGAACCCGGCGACGTCGTAGAGGAACGCCGCCGTGGGGACGAACAGTTGCCAGTCGCCGGTCCATCCGGACCGCTCGCGCTGCGGGCAGTCGGTGGGGATGTCGCACGCATTGTCGCGGAAGCTCCAGTCGGCAATCTCGTGGAGGCGGTTGACGGACTCGTCGCTGCAGCGGAACCACCCGGTGCGACGCAGGTCCGAGTGCACGACGACGCCCGTGACGTCGTCGGGCGTCAGGCGGCCGGGGTAGCCCTCGACCCGCACGTAACGGAAGCCGTGGGTGGTGTGGCGGGGCTCGAAGATCTCACCGGACCGACCGGCCGAGACGACCTGGTCGACCTGGAACGGTCCGTCGGGGTGCTGGTGATGGTCGTCCGTCATCCGCAGGTTGTCCTGGGTGACGTCGCCGGATCGGTCCAGCGCTTCTCCGTGTACGAGCGTCAGCTCGGTGCCCTCCGGACCGAGGCAGCAGCCGCAGCCACCCGTTGATGTTCTGGCCCAGGTCGACGAGGTGACGGTCGGGCGCCAGCCTCGTGACCGATGCGGGCCGCAGTTCCTGGGTGCGACGGACCGGTGGCGCCGGCGACCAGGTCAACGGGCCGAGCGGCGCGCCCGACACCTCGACGGGCTGCCAGTTGTCGGGGCGCCGGCGGTGGTCTTCGACCTGGCCCGCCACGAGATCGGCCGAGACGAGTGGTCCGGTGGCCGACATCCAGGCGGCACCCGTCGGCACCGTCACTCCGTCGGCCTCGAGCTGCCCGAGGAAGCCGAGCGTGGTGCCGAACCCGTCGATGCCCTGCCGGCCTCCTGTCCGGCCCCGGTACCAGCCGTCGGACACCACGACCTCCCACCGGTTGTCCCCGACGCGGAGCAGTCGGTGACGTCGTAGGCCTGGACGTGCAGCCGGGCCGGATAGCTCGTGAAGCCCGGCGTCAACTCCCGGTCGCCCACCCGGCGGCCGTTGAGGAAGCACTCGTAGATCCCGTGTGCCGTGGCGTACAGGCGAGCGGTCTTGACCGACGAGTCCAAATGGAACTCGTGCGCAAGACGTGGGCCGCGCGCTCGGTCTCGTTGGGCTCGATCCACGCCGCCACCCAGTCGCAGGCCTCGAGTGGACCGGTTTCGCACCAGGCGGGCACCGACCACGGGCTCTGCCCCTGGTCGGTCCAGACACGCACGCGCCACTCCACGCGCCGACGCGAGCCCAGCGGTTCCCCCGGCCACGGCACCAGAACCTGGGCCGTGCCGACCGTTCGCCCGCACGATCGCCCGTCGACCTCGACTTCGAATGCCTCTTGGTGGGTCGTGCCGTCGGGCAACTTCCATGAAAGACGCGGTGTGGACTCCCCGAGTCCCAGCACACGGTCAGCGAAATGCTCGGCCCGCAGCGCCCAGGGTGCATCCATCACGCCTCCCGTTCCGGGGCGTCAGCGGCCACGCCGGGCGGATCGCCCCGCTTCCAGTCGATTGAGGAATCGCTCCATGGCGACGGAGGCCTCGTCCTGCGCGGTGTCAAAACCGGCCACCTGGTCGTACGCCATGGCAAAAGCGAGGCCCTGCATGGTGGCGGCGACGAGCGCCGGCGGGAATTCGTCGCGGTCGATCCCGTACTCCTCGAGGATCGTGTCGAGTGCTTCGATCTGCATGCGGCGGGCTTCCCGGGCGAACTCGGCCACCTCGGCCTGGAGCGCCGGGCGATGATTGGCGGCCGCCGTGATCTCCACGAGAAGGCGGCTGCCCCGCCGATCGGAGGCCAACCTCCACCAGGCCTGCAGCGGTTCTGGCGATCCGAGCGCATCCGCCAGCCGGGCCACGTTGCCTTCGCCTCGCCGCCGCACCAGTGCGATGAACAGCTCGTCGAGGGTCCCGTAGTGGTAGTGCACCTTGAGACCGGTCTCGGCCTCCAGGCGGCGTGAGGTCACCGAGGCGTAGCCGTCACGCAGCATGATCAGCTCCGCCGCGTCCAGGAGCCGGCGTCGCTTCTCGGGGGTCGCCGCCCGGGGACGTCGGGAGACGGTCGATGTCGTGGTCTTAACCACTTCAGGGACTTCCTCTGCACAAAGTAGAGCATACGCCCCAACTTCCACCATTCCCAGGCCCCGTTGAGGGGTTCCCTTGACAGGTCCTCGATCCTAAGTTAGAACAAGTGCTCTAACTTCAGCCGAAGGCGAGCCCACGGTCATGACCGATTCGAGCGTGTATTACGACCCGTACGACGTCGACATCAACGCGGACCCCTACCCCACCTATGCCCGGCTCCGCGACGAGGCGCCCATTTATTACAACGAGCGCTACGACTTCTGGTTCCTCTCCCGACACGAGGACGTCCAGAAGGCTCTGGTGAACTGGCGTGTGTTCACCAGCACCCATAGCGACATCCTCGACATTATGAAGGCGAACATCAAGCTGCCCAAGGGCGTGGTGATGTTCGAGGATCCCCCGGTCCACACGGCCCAGCGCGGGCTCCTGTCGCGCGTTTTCACGCCGAAGCGGATGGCCCAGCTCGAGGACCAGGTTCGTAGCTACTGCATCAGCTGCCTCGATCCTCTGGTCGGCTCCGACGGGTTCGACATCATCACCGAGCTCGGGACGATGCTCCCGATGCGCGTGATCGGCATGCTGCTCGGCATACCCGAGCAGGACCAGGTCGCCGTCCGCAACAAGACCGACGCGAACCTACGGACGAAACCGGGCAAGCCGATGGTGATCGTGGAAGACGCGGTGGCGAACGGGGAGATGTTCGCTGACTACATCGAGTGGCGCGCCCAGCATCCCTCCGACGACCTGATGACCGTCCTCCTGAACGCCGAGTTCGAAGACGAGGCAGGAACGACGCGGACGCTCACGCGCCAAGAGGTCCTCACCTATACCTCTGTGCTGGCCGGAGCGGGCAACGAGACCACTGGACGCCTTATCGGGTGGCTGGCCAAGGTGCTGGCCGAACACCCCGATCAACGACGCGCCGTGGTCGAAGAGCGTTCCCTCATTCCCAACGTCATCGATGAGACCTTGCGCTTCGAACCTACGGGCCATGCCACCGCTCGCTACGTGACCGAGGACATCGAGTACTACGGGACGACCGTGCTGGCCAAAAGCCCGATCCTGGTGTCCATGGCCTCGGCGAACCGCGACCCGCGTCGCTTCGAGAACCCGGACGTCTACGACATCTACCGCCAGGATGTGCAGCACCTCACCTTCGGTTACGGCCTTCACTTCTGCCTCGGCTCGCACCTGGCCCGGCTGGAGGGTCGCGTGGCGTTGGACGAGATGCTGAACCGGTGGCCCGAGTGGGACGTCGACTACAGCGGCATCAAGCTGGCGCCGACCTCGACCGTTCGTGGTTGGGAACGGATGCCGATCATCGTTCGCTGAGGCGCGCCTTGTGCAGGGTGTTGGCGGCCAGGCGCATGTGGGCGGCGTCCACCAGCCTGCCATCGCGCCCGATGGCGCCCACTCCCCCGGCCTCGGCTTCCCGGTAGGTCGCCATGGCCTCCTCGGCCTCGGCTACCTCGGCGGGCGTGGGCGAGAACACCTCGTTGGCGATCGGCACCTGTCCGGGGTGGATGGCCCACTTCCCATCGAAGCCGAGCGCGCTCGCCTGCAGCGCTGAGCGCCGGTAGCCGTCGGGGTCCTGGTAGGCGGGAAAGGGCGCGTCCACCGCGTCCACCAGACCGGCCCGGGCCGCGGTGAGGACCTGCACGCGGGCGAAGTGCCAGAAGTCCCCGGGGTAGTCGACAACGGGGTCGAAGTTGCCGTCCACCCGCGCGTGCAAAGAGGCCGAGAGATCGCCCGCCCCGAAAATCAGCGCCTCGAGCCGGTCGCTCGACTGGGCGATCTCGAGCGCGTTGGCCAGGCCCTCCGCCTCCTCAATGAGCACCTCGAGCCCGATCGGGCGGATGAGTCCCAGCTTGGTCTCCAGCTGGGTCAACAGGACGTCGACCCACCAGACGTCGCGGGCGGAGCGCACCTTGGGCACGATCAGCACGTCGACGCAGTCACGCGCGCCCGTCACGATCTCAATGATGTCGCCGTGGCACCATGGCGTATCGATGCCGTTGACCCGCACGGCGCGCACCGTGCGTCCCCAGTCGAGGCCCGTCAGCGCGCCGACGGCAACGGCGCGGGCCGAATCCTTCACCGCCGGCGCGCAGGCGTCTTCGAGGTCGAGGAACACGAGGTCGGCACCCGAGGTCGGGGCCTTCTCACACATGCGCTCGCTGCTGGCGGGCGTGGCCAGCTCGGAACGTCGGGCCCGGGGTGCGCGCACGGTATCTCCTTCAGATCGTCCCGGCCGCACGCAACGCGTCGAGCCGCTCGGCGCTGAGGCCGAGGAGGCCACCGTAGACGGCATCGTTGTCGGCGCCGACGTCTCGGCCCAGATGCTCCACCCGTCCCGGGGTGTCGCTCATGTGCGCCACGGGCGCCTGCACTGTCATGGGCCCCAAGTCGGGGTCGTCCACCTCGATGAACGTGCCCCGTGCCCGCAGGTGCTCGTCTGCCATGAGCTGTGGGGCGTCGTACACGGGCGCGCCGGCCACGTCCAGCCGTTCGAAGACGTCCATGACCTCGCTCAGCGTACGGATCCTGGATCCAGTCGGCGATGATGGTGTCGAGCTCGACCGCATGGCGCTGGCGTCGCTGCGGGTCCACGTAGTCGGGGTTGTCGACGAACTCTGGTCGATCGATTGCACGGAACAGACGCAGCGCTGTGTTCAATGACGCACTCGAAATGGCGACCCAGTGATCGTCCGACGTGCGGTAGGCATTGCGCGGCGCACTGGCCGGGAGCAGGTTGCCGATGCGGCCCATCACCGTGCCCAGGTGGTTGAAACTCAGTGTCGAGGTCTCAATGAGGCGGGCCAGTGGATCGATGAGGTTCACGTCGATCAGCTGGCCGGCGCCGCCGTGCACGTCGCGGTGGTAGAGCGCCATCATCACGGCCGTTGCCGCCGTCTGAGACGCCACGCCGTCGGCCAGGAAGAAGGGGGGCAGCGTCGGCGGCCCATCGGACTGGCCCGTGACGTGGGCGAAGCCGCTCATGGCCTCGGCCAGTGTGCCGAAGCCGGGCCGGTCGCTCTTGGGACCACCGAGTCCATAGCCGGTGACGTGGAGATAGACGAGGCGCGGGCAGCGCGGGTGGACCGACTCGTAGTCGAGCCCCCACTTGGCCAGTGCGCTCGGCCGGTTGTTGATCACGAGCACGTCGCTCACCTCGAGCAAGCGATTGAAGAGCTCCTGCCCGTCGGAGCTCCGTAGGTCGGCCGTCACACACTGCTTGTTGCGGCCCACGCTCTTCCAGAACAGGCCGATACCGTCCTTCTGGTCGCCCCACGTGCGCAAGGGATCCCCTGCGCCCGGTTGTTCCACCTTGATCACCTCGGCCCCGAACTCCGCCAAGACGGTAGCCACCAGGGGCCCGGCCGCCAGGGTGGCGGCGTCAATGACCCGCAATCCCTGCAGCGGAAGGGTGACCATTTCAGCCACCAAGGGCGCCCGCAGGACGCTCGAGCCCCAAGTGCTCGCGCAAAGTCGTCCCGCTGTAGTCCTTCCGGAACACGCCGCGTCGCTGCAATTGGGGGACGACGAGGCGGACCACATCCTCGTAGGCGCCGGGCGAGTGGGTGGCCGCGATGACGAAGCCGTCGCACGCCCCGCCGTCGAACCAGGCCTCCATCTGATCGGCGATGTCAGTCCCCGTGCCGACGAAGCGCGGCCCCTGCAGCAGCGTGGCCCGGTGACCGGCCAGGTCACCGAGCGTGACGGTGTCTCCGCCGATGTGCTTCTTGATGTTCTGGACCAGGCCGCGGATGCCCGACACCGACTCGATGAGCTCGTCGGTGATGGGCGCGTCGAGCGAGAGGCCCGAGAAATCGTAGTTCATGAGCTCGGACAGAAGCGTGAGCGAGGCCATGGGGTCGACCAGGTCGTTGAGGAAGAGCTGCTCGCGCTCTTCGGCGTGGGCCTTGGACTCGCCGACCACGGTATAGACCATCGGCAGCATGCGGACGGTCTCGGGGTTGCGCCCTCCCTCGCCGATCTTCTCCTTCTGGTCCTTGTAGTGCGAGCGGGCGATGTCGATGTCGGGGTCGCCGGTGAAGATCAGCTCGGCCCAGCGCGCCGCGAACTCACGGCCGCGGCCGGAAGAGCCCGCCTGCATCAGCACGGGCCGGCCCTGCGGCGACCGGGGCACCGTCAGGGGCCCCCGCACGTCGAACCACTCGCTGTCGTAGTTGAGCTCGTGCACCTTGGACGGGTCGGCGAAGAGCGGCGTCTCGCGGTCGAGGACCAGTGCGTTGTCCTCCCACGTGTCCCACAGACCGGTTGTCGCCTCGAGGAACTCGTCGGCCCGGTCGTAGCGGGCGTCGTGCGGGATGGCCTGCTTGAACCCGTAGTTCTGGGCCTCGCTGTCGTTGACCGATGTCACGACATTCCAGGCGGCGCGGCCGGCCGAGAGATGGTCGAGGGTGGCGAAGGTACGGGCCACGTGGAAGGGCGTGTAGTAGGTCGTCGAGTAGGTGGCCCCCAGGCCGATCCGGCTCGTGACGGCGGCGGAGATGCCGAGCACGATGCTCAGGTCGAGTTTCACGGGGCGCGCCCCCGTACGCACCGCCTCGGCCACCGACCCGCCGTAGATGCCGGGCATGGCCAGGCGGTCGTCGTAGAAGAGGAGGTCGAAACATCCCTGCTCCAGCGTCCGGGCCAACTTCTCGTAATAGCTGGCGGTGAGAAATCCGTGCTCGGTGGCGGGGTGACGCCAGGAGCCGGCGTACACGGTGGCGTTACCAGCCTGCATGAAGCCGACCAGGGCCATCTGACGTTTCGGGCTGTTGCTCATGGCGTCCCCTTACTGGGTTATTGTGCGCCACCCACATTAATATGTAATATTTCAGATATCAAACTGATCTCCACCACTGTGCGGGCCCAGGCGGCCAACGAGCTGCGCGACCGGATCCTGACCGGCCGGCTGCAGCCGGGCGATCGCCTCGACCTCGACCAGCTGACGGGGGAGTTTGGCATCAGTCGCACGCCCATCCGCGAGGCTCTGCTCGAACTGTCCTACGAGGGGCTGGTCGCCATCACGCCGCGCAGCGGCATGGCGGTCATCGGCATCACACCCCAGGACGCGGTGGACAACTTCGCCGTCCTGGCGGCGCTGGCCGGTAAGGCGGCGGAGATGGCGACGACGCGCATCACGTCTGACGAGTTGGACGAGCTCCGGCTGCTGGCCGGCGCCATCGACGTGTCCGACGACGTTGTCCGGGCCAACCGCCAATTCCACCGCGCCATCAACCAGGCGGCGCGCTCGCCGCGCCTGCTGACCTATCTGCGCCAGGCCGTGCGCGTGGTGCCGGGCAACTACTTCGAGCTGTTCCCCGAGCAGGCGGAACGGAGCCGGCACGAGCATGCCGCGCTCCTCGACGCCATGACGAAAGGCGACGCTCAGGTGGCTCGCACCATCATGGAATCACACGTGTTGACGGCCGGAGAAGCACTCGGCGGTTGGTTGGCGGCCACGGAACTTCGCGGCGACGCTGCGCGGCGGAGGAGCAGGGGTGACGTCCCAAGAGCTTTGGCAGTTGGTGGCCGACTCGCGCAATGGAGTCCTGGCGACGATCAACCGGGACGGCACCCCGCAGCTGTCGAATATCTACTACCTGTCAGACCCTTCCGCTGGGATCGTCCGATTCTCCACCACCACAGCCAGGACGAAGGGGCGCAACCTCCTTCGAGACTCGCGAGCCACGCTGCAGGTGGCGGGAAAGGATTTCTTCAACTTCGCCGTGGTGACCGGAGCGGCCACTCTCTTCGTCCCTCGTCTCGCCGATGATCCGGCCGTCGATGAGCTCTTTGCCATCCACTCCAAGTTGGGAGCGGCGATCGATCGCAGCGGTTTCGGTGAAGAGATGTTGGCCAACAACCGGATGGCCGTGCGGCTCAACGTGGATCGCATCTACGGACGGATCCTGGACCGCTAATAAGCGTTCAGACCGTGAGCGCCAGGCGGGCACCGAGCAACAGATCTTCCCCGCTCGGCGTGGCGTCAGGGTCCAGCAGCCACTGCACCATGTAGCCGTCCGACATGGCGATGAAGAACGACGCCACCGACCGCGCGATGTCATGTGGGAGCTCCGGGACGACCCCCACGATGCCCTCGACGATGCGGCGGCGCATCTCGGCATAGCCCTCGGCCAATCGGGTCCGCAACGGAGCGCTCCGCTCGGCCTGGGCCAACGCCTCCACGAAGGCGACCAGCAACGGCCGGAACTCCTGCGTCAGCTCGGTCATAGCCACCCAGGCCCGGTCCACGGCCTGGCGCGGGTCGGTCTTTGGATCGCCCACGGCACCGGCGAGGGCGAGCACCTTCTCGGTGTACTCGACGAAGACGTCGTCGAGGGCCTGGGCCAGCAGGGCCTCCTTGGACCCGAAGTGGTACCCGATGGAACCGAGGTTCGTCCCCGACTCGGCCACCAGGTCGCGGGCCGTCGTCCGGGCGTAGCCCCGGGTGACCAGGCACCGCCGCGCCGCGGCCAGGAGTTCTTCCTTGTGTCCCATCGGCCAGACGTCCCCTCCCGTTTCTCTATACAAACGTCTTAGACAAGCGTATATTACCCGAGCATGGAAAGCACGCTCCCTCCCGGCCCGAACTGGCCCCCCGCCCTGCAGGCGCTCGGCACGGCGAACCTGCCGCGCTTCTTGGAGTCGTGCCAGAAGCGCTACGGCGACCGCTTCACCGTGCGGCTCGGGCGCTTCGGGACCTTCGTGTACCTGGTCGACCCCGAGGACATCCGCCAGGTCTTCCGGGGCGACGACGCCGTGTTCCATGCGGGCGAGGCCAATGCACCATTCCTCGGTCGCGTCCTCGGCCCGTCGTCGGTGCTCGTCACGGACGACGACGTGCACCTGCGCCAACGCCGGCGCCTGAGTGGCCCGTTCCACGGCGACTCCATCGCACGCTTGGCCACCGTGATGACCGACGTGGCGGCGGAAGAGATCGGCACCTGGCCCGTCGGCCGGCCCTTCTCCGTGCTCGAGCACATGCGGCGCATCACGATCGACGTGATCCTGCGCGCCGTGGTCGGCGTGCAAGGCGATGACACGGCACGCCTCGACCAACTGCGCTCGACCTTGTCCGCCCTGGTCGACTTCGACCTGGTGAAGATGGCGCCGTTCGTGTACCCGAAGCTGGCCGATTACTGGCCGTGGAAGGGCTACAAGGACGTGCAGTCCAAGGCGGACGAGCTCCTGCACACCGAGATCGAGCGGTGCGCGGCCGATCCGGCGCTCCAAGAACGGACCGACGTGCTGGCCCTGCTGGTTCGTCACCGTGAGGACGAAGGCACCGCCATGACGGCAGACGAGATCCGCGACCAGCTCGTGACCCTGCTGCTGGCCGGTCACGAGACGACGGCCACTGGCCTCTCATGGGCTCTCGAGCGGCTGGTGCGCCATCCCGGCGTCCTGGCCAGGGCCGTGCAGGCGGCCGACGAGGGCGACGACGCCTATCTGGACGCCGTCGTCACCGAGAGCCTGCGCATCCGCCCGGTCGTGCCCGACATCACGCGCAAGCTGGTGACCGACGTGACCATCGGCGAGGGCGTCCGGGAGCTCCACCTGCCGGCCGGCACTTTCGTCGACCCCGCCATCTTCCTCGTGTTGCGCTCACCGAAGAACTACCCCGACCCGCTGATGTTCCGGCCGGAGCGCTTCGTCGGGCAGCGGCCCGACCTCAATGTCTGGATCCCCTTCGGTGGGGGCAGCCGCCGCTGCCTCGGCGCCGCCTTCGCCCTGACCGAAATGCGCGTCGTGCTGGCCGAAGTGCTGCGCCGCGTGGAGCTCGAGCCGACGTCGCGGCCGGCGGAGCGGACGCGGGTGCGCCACGTCACGCTGATTCCACACAAGGGGGCCGTCGTCACTGTGCGCCGGCGCCGTCCCGTGGTCCCGTCGGCGGCGGCCGATGCTCCTGCGATCCTCACCCAGGTACCGACGCACGCCTAGTCCCGCCCACCGGGCTCCCGAAGCAGGCGAGCGCGTCCGCCCGCAGCTGGTCGGGCATGAACAGCAGCCGGTTCGGTCGGGACACGGCCTCCCCGCTCAGGCACGATGAGCCCGGCTATGCGCCCTCGCGCTCGCGTTTGAGCATGCGGTCCACGTTGGCCCGCAGCTCGGGCGACGTGAACGAACGGTCCTCCGCGCTCAGCGCGTAGTCGAGCACGGAAAGGACGGCCCGCTCCATCTGTATGTTGAAGATCCGCTTCGTGTCCTCCACCGCGCCCTGCGGCAGTTTGGCCAGCCGCTGCGCGCACTCCATGGCCCGAACGAGCACCTCGTCGTCGGGAACCACGTGGTTGACCAGCCCCATGGCGGCCGCCCGCTCGGCGGGGATGCGGTCCCCCGTCAGCGCGTACTCCTTGGCCAGCTGGAGGCTCGTGAGGAGCGGCCATACGACCGGTCCGCCGTCGGCGGCGACCAGTCCGAGGAGCACGTGCGGGTCGGCCAGGTGGGCGGTCTCCGCCATGAAGACGATGTCCGAGAGCGCCACCAGGCTGCAGCCGAGCCCCACCGCCGGACCGTTTACGGCGGCCACGATCGGCACGCGGCACCGGACCATCCCCGTCACGATCTGCTTCCCGTGCGTGAGGGACAGGTGGCGGAGGTCGCGGTCCTTCGACAGCTCGTCGATGTAATTGAAGTCGCCGCCGGCCGAGAAGGCGCGCCCGGCCCCTGTCAGGACCGCCACCCGGGCGTCCTCGTCCGCGTCGATCTGCGGCCACAGACCGGCGAGGCCGGCGTGCAGCACGTGGTTGGTGGCGTTGAGGTTCTCGGGCCGGTTCAGCGTGATCACGCGGATCGGGCCGTCGGAGCCGACGAGAATCTCGTCGGGAACGTCGTACGTGGTCATGAGGTGGGGAGCTCCAGGATCCGGGTGGCGACGAGGTTACGTTGGATCTGCGACGTGCCGCCCATGACGCTCTGGGCACGGCTGTAGAGGTACACGCGCAGCCAGGTGTCGTCCCCACCCGCTGGCGCGATGCCCCCGACCGAAAGCGCGGCGTGGCCCACGGCCTGCTCGGTAGACGTCATCAGCAGCTTGTCCACCGAGCCCTCGGGACCATGCGTGAGACCGCCGAGGCGGTCGGACAGGCGCCGGCTGACGTGGCAGCGCAGCATCTCGACTTCGACCAACGCCCAGGCCAGGTCGCGGCGCTGCTCGGGACCGAACGCGGCGGGGTCCGCTCCCACGACGTGGGCCAGTTCGTTGGCGAGCTTGCCGTAGCGGGCGACGTAGCCGAGCTCGCCGGGCTCGCGCTCGTGGCTCACGACCGTCATGGCCAGCCGCCAGCCCTCCCCGGGTTCGCCGATCATGTTGGCGGCGTCGACGCGGGCGCCGTCGAAGAGCACCTCGCCGAACTCGCGGGTGATGCCGTTGATCATCTTCAGCGGCCGCTGTTCGATGCCGGGCTGGCGCATCGGCACGGCGAAGGCCGAGATCCCCTTGTGCTTGGGCACGTCGGGGTCGGTGCGAGCCAGGACGAGGCACCACTCGGCCTGGTCCGAATAGCTCGTCCACACCTTGTGGCCGGTGATGACGAACTCGTCGCCGTCGCGCACGGCGCGGGTGCGCAGTGAGGCCAGGTCGGAGCCGGCGTCGGGCTCGCTGAAGCCCTGGCACCAGCGGTCCCGCCCGTTGACCAGCCCGGGCAGGAAGCGCTGCTGTACGTCCTCGTTGCCGTGCTCGAGCAAGCCCTGGACCAGGTAACCGATGCTCGGCCGCGGCGGGGCGGCAGCGGCGATGAGCTCCTCGTCGAGGATCACGTCGTAGACGCTCGGCAGTCCGTGCCCGCCGACCGCGGTCGGCCACGACAGGCCGAAGAAGCCGGCGTCGTAGAGCCTCTCGTGCCAGCCCGCCTGCGCGGCCCAGTACTCGTCCGACGTCGACGAGGGCGGCAGGCCCGGGTTGTTGTGCGCCAGCCACTCGCGCAGGCGCAGACGGAAGGCGGCCTCGTCGGCCGAGTCAGCGAAGTCCATCATCGCCTCCGACACGGTGCGACGCCAGCACCCGCTCGAGGTTGGGCCCCACCCCACCGAGGACATCGGTCGAGAGCAGTGCGCGGCGCAAATAGACGTGGGCCAGGCACTCCCAGGTGTTGCCGATGCCGCCGTGCACCTGAATCGCGGTCTCGCACACCGAGCGGGCGGCCCGGGCACAGTAGGCCTTGGCGGCCGAGGCGGCGACCAGCGCGTCCGCGGCCGGGAGCGCGTCGACGGCCCAGGCGGCGTGCAGCGCGATGGAGCGCGATCCCTCTGTGGCGACGTGGGCGTCCGCCAGCAGGTGCTGCACGGCCTGGAAGGACCCGATGGTGGCGCCGTACTGCGCGCGCTGACGGGCGTATCCGGTGGCCAGGGTCACCGCTCCGCGCATGATGCCGACCAGGTCAGCGCAGGTGACGGCCAGGGCAAGGCTGTCCCAGGTGGCGAGGTCACCCAGTCCGAGCGTCGTCGTCTGACTCTCCAACGCGGCGACTTCGGACGCCGGGATGGTCACGGAGGGACGCGTCAGGTCGAGGCCGGGCGCGTTCCGCCGAGCGCGAGCGCGCCCAGCGCGTACCCACCACCGTCCTCCATGAGGACGAGGGCGCTGGTGGCACCAAAGGCATCGATCGCGACGGCGCCGTTCGGAAGCACACCGTCGACCGCGCACGCAGGAGCCGAGAGGTCGTGGCGCAGCGCCACGGTCTCGGGCGCGCCGGCGTCGGGGGCACCCGCCCGACGGCGCAGCTCGGCCGCCAGCGTGGGACCCAGAAAGGCGGCGTCGGCCAGGCCGCGGCCCAACTCCTCTGCGACGACGGCCACCTCGACGGCCGACGCCAGAGGTGCACCGGCGTCCACGGGGGTGCGCAGCTCCCGCCAGCCCGACGCCGTGACGGCGGCGTCGAGTTTGGCCGTGCGCTCGGCGTCGTCGAGGCCGGCCACGGTCGCGGGGCCGAGGCGATCGACCACCTGTGCCGCGGCGTCGCGCAGCGCGGACTGTTCGGCCGAGAGGCGGACGTCCATCAGCCCACTCCGCTCACTGCGTGGGAGAGCTGCGGGGCCCACTCGTCGCGCAGCACGCGGCGCAGCACCTTGCCCGACGGCGTCCGCGGGATGCTGTCGACCAGGACGACCCGGTGCAGGTGCTTGTAGGTGGCCAGCTCGCCGGCGGCGAGGCGCTGCAGGTCGTCGGCGCCGACGGTGGCGCCCGGCTCCAGCTGCACCGCGGCGACGGGCACCTCGCCCGCCCGGGCGTCGGGCACGCCGAACACGGCGCAGTCGACCACGGCGGGATGCCCGTGCAGCACGGCTTCTATTTCGGCCGGGGCGACCTGGAACCCGCTGACCTTGATCATCTCCTTGCGCCGGTCGGTCAGGTGCACCCAGCCCCCCTGCTCGAGGTAGCCGACGTCGCCGGTGCGGTACCACTCGCCGTCGGCGAAGGCGGCCGCCGTGGCGGCCTCGGGCAGGTACCCGGCCATGGCGGTGGCGCTGCGCACCTGGATCTCTCCCGTGTCCCCAGCGGGCAGGACCGCACCGGTGTCGAGGTCGGCCACGCGGAGCTCCACGTCGCCCACGGGCAGGCCGGCCGAGTCCAGGCGCCAGGCGTCGGGCCGGTCAACGGGGTTGGCGGTGATCACGGGCACCTCGCTCGTGCCGTAGGCGGGCAACCAGCGCACGCCCGAGCGGGCGGTCACGGTCTCGGCCACCGAAGGCGTCACCGGCGTGGCCCCCCACATGACGTAGCGCAACGACGACAGGTCGTAGCGCTCGAGGTCGGGGTGGTTGGCCATGGCCAGCGCGATGGGGGCCACCGCCATCTCGAGCGTCATCCGCTCCTCTTCTATGCAGCGCAGCTCCTCGTCGAGGTCGAAGCGCCGGTGCAGGCGGACCGTGGCGCCGGCCGCCGCCGCGGCGAGCAGGTTGAGCAGCCCGAGGATGTGCGACGGCGGCGTGGCGACCTGGAACCGGTCGTCGTTGGTCAGGCCGAGGGCCAGGCACCAGTGCTCGGTGGCCAACGCGATGGAGCCGTGGGTGTGGCGCACCGCCTTCGGGCTGTCGGTGGTGCCGGAGCTGAACACGAAGACGGCGTCGTCGGTCTCCCGCACCGCCGCATCGGGCGGCCCGTCTGTGCCGGCCCGGTCGATGACGGACGCAGCCTGCGGCGCGTCGAGGTCGAGCACCGCGGCGGCGCCCAGCTGGTCGACCAGCAGAGCCACGGAGGCACCGTCGGCCACGGCGCAACGAGGTCCGGTCAGGCCGAGCGCCGTCGCCACCTCACGGGCCTTCCAGGACGAGTTCAACAGCACCGGGGCGGCTCCCAGCTTGCTGGTGGCCTGCACGACCACCACGAACTCGGGCCGGTTCGACGTCATCACGGCCACGCGGTCTCCCGGTCCGACGCCCAGGGAGACGAGATGCCGCGCTACGGCGTTGGCTGCCCGATCCAGCTCGTCAAAAGTCCAGCGATCACCGCCCGCCAGGACGGCGGCATGATCGGGAAAGCGGAGCGCGGCCGACTCGAGCCCGCGATGCATGGGGCCCGTGGTCACGGAAACAATCCTCTCCGAATTGAGATTCCGCGTCAACACCATTGAAGGGTAGGGTTATCGCCGAGAGAAAGGCGGTGCCGGCGTGACCGGAACGAACCCCGCAGCGACCGACGAGGCCGTCCGGTCCGAAATCATCGAGACGGTGCGCAAATTCGTCCAGCGCGAGGTCATCCCGGTGGCGGCCGACCTCGAGCGGACCGACACCTTCCCGGCCGCGATCGTCGAGCAGATGAAGGAGCTCGGCCTGTTCGGCGTCACCATCCCGGAGGAGTACGGCGGGCTCGGACTGGACCTCTTGACCTACATCGGCGTCATCGAGGAGCTGGCCTACGGCTGGATGAGCCTGACCGGCATCGTCAACACGCACACCATGGCGGCCATCCTCATCCTGACCCACGGGACGGAGGAGCAGAAGCGGCGCTGGCTCCCGATCATGGCCACGGGCGGGCGGCGGGGGGCACTCTCCCTCTCCGAGCCCGACGCTGGGAGCGACACCCGCAACATCTCGTGCAAGGCCCAGCGGGACGGCGACGAGTACATCCTCAACGGGAGCAAGGCCTGGGTCACCAACGGCGAGCTGTCGTCCATCGTGGCGTTGGCGGCGCGGGCGGAGGAGGGCATCACCGCCTTCATCGTCGAGAAGGAGCCAGGCCCGAAGTTCGAAGGGATCACGGTCAGCAAGCACGTCAGCAAGCTGGGCTACCGGGGCGTGGAGACCGTCGAGATGGCGTACGCCGACCACCGCATCCCGGCGGCCAACGTCATAGGCGAGCTGGGGCGGGGCCTGCCGCAGATCCTGGGCGTGCTCGAGGTGGGCCGGATCAACATCGCGGCGCGGGCGACCGGGGTGGCCCGGGCCGCCTTCGACGCCGCGCTCGCCTACGCCCAGCAGCGCGAGACCATGGGCAAGGTCATCGGCGAACATCAAGCCATCCAGCTGAAGCTGGCCGACATGGCCACACGGCTGGAAGCGTCCCGGCTGCTGACTCGCAACGCCGCCGAGCGCAGGGTCAAGGGCCTGCGTTGCGACGTCGAGGCCGGCATGGCCAAGCTGTTCGCCAGCGAGACGGCGCTCGAGTTGAGCATGGAAGCCATGCGGATCCACGGTGGGGTCGGCTACACGACCGAGTTCCCCGTCGAGCGGCTCTACCGCGACGCGCCCCTGATGGTGATCGGAGAAGGGACGAACGAGATCCAGCGGCTGGTGATCGCCCGGGGCCTGCTGGCCAGGGCGCGCGGTCAGGCCTGAGCCGCTCCGTCAAGCCTGACGTGACCGACACCTACCGCTTGGCGACCGCGTCCATCGAAGAACGCGTCGCAGATCTGCTCGCCCGCATGACCGTGGAGGAGAAAGCGGCACAGTTGACCGCCGTCTGGATCGACGTCACCGACAGGGCTCAGATCGCCCCGCGCCAGGTCGACGGCGACGCAGCAGCGGCCATGAACACACCCGATGCCCTCGCCCACGGGATCGGTCATGTGTCCCGTACCTACGGCAGTCGTCCGCTCGATCCCTCGGTCGGGATCGACAAAGTGAACGCCCTCCAACGGCGCTTGGTCGAGCAGACACGTCTGGGCATACCGGCCATTTGCCACGAGGAGTGCCTTTCCGGACTGATGGCGCAGGATGCGACCTCGTTTCCCTGTCCTCTCAACCTCGCATCCACCTGGGACCCGCCGCTCGTCCGCCAGATGGCCGACGTCATCCGGCGGCAGATGCGAACGATCGGTACGCACCAGGGCTTGGCGCCCGTGGCCGACGTGGCCCGTGATGCCCGTTGGGGTCGCGTCGAGGAGACATTCGGCGAGGAGCCCTACCTCGTCGCCGTGCTGACCGCCGCCTATGTCGAGGGTCTGCAGGGTGACGATCTCTCCGACGGCGTCGCCGCCACCTTGAAGCACTACGCCGGGTACTCCTTCAGCGAGGGTGGACGTAACGTCGCACCCGTCCACGTGGGGCGGCGCGAGCTGACGGACGTCTTCTTGGCGCCGTTCGAGATGGCGGTGCGCGACGCCGGGGCCCGGGGCGTCATGCCGGCGTACGTCGCCATCGACGGTGAGGCCGCTCACGGATCCCGCTGGCTCCTATCGGACGTGCTGCGGGAGGCGTGGGGTTTTCGCGGGACCGTGGTGTCCGACTACTTCGGAGTTTCCAACCTGCGCGATCAGGACCACGTGGCGACCGACCGCGCCACCGCAGTGGCGACTGCGCTGGCGGCCGGGATGGACGTCGAGCTGCCGTTCCCAGCCGAAATGGTGGAGGGCGTACCCGAAGCGCTGGACCGCGGACTGCTCGACATGGCGACGGTCGACGTGGCGGTGGAGCGAGTGCTTCGACTCAAGTTCGAGTTGGGCCTCTTCGAGCGACCGTATGTCGAACCGCTCACCGCGGCCCTGGAAGAACCTGCGGACCGGGAGCTGGCGAGAATCATCGCTGTGCGCTCGATCACCCTGCTGAAGAACGACGGGGTCCTTCCGCTCGACGGGCGGTCGGCGAAGATTGCGGTCATCGGGCCAAATGCGGACGATTGCTCAGCGCTGTTCGGTGACTACAGCTTCGAGAACCACGTGGTGGCGCGTGGTTCTGCCGACGGCGCGGTTGCCGCACCATCGCACACGTTGCTCGGGGCACTGCGGACACGGTTGGATCAGACCGTCTCGTATGTCGAGGGCGCACACGTAATGGACCGCGAGCTCGAAGGGATCCCCGAGGCCGTCGCCGCCGCCCAAGCGGCGGACGTGGCCGTCGTCGTGCTGGGCGACCGGTCGAGACTCTTCGGCGAGGGCACCGTTGGGGAGGGGTCCGATGCGTCGGATCTTTCCCTTCCGGGAGGACAATCAGCCCTCCTCGAGGCCGTGCTCGGCAGCGGGACGCCCGTCGTGCTCGTCCTCTTGAGTGGGCGTCCCTACGACCTGACGCCCGCGTCGTCCTGCGCCGCCATCGTGGAGGCGTGGTTCCCGGGTCAAGAGGGTGCGCACGCAATCGCGGACGTCCTCCTCGGTGATGCCGACCCCGGTGGTCGCTCGCCGGTCACCTTCAGCGCGGGTGCAGGATTTCAGCCCGTTTACGTGGGCCACTTGCCGACGTCGCCCGGGAGTCCCCCCTTGAAGGGTTTCGGCGCCGTGTTCCCCTTCGGGCACGGCCTCTCCTATACGACGTTCGACTACGACGACCTCGAGGCACCCACGGAGGTGGCGGTCGACGGGTGCATCGAGGTTTCCTGCAGCGTCCGGAACAGCGGCACCCGCGCCGGTCTGGACGTCGTCCAGCTCTACATCCGTGACCGGGACGCCTGCGTCCTGCGGCCCGTGCAGCAGCTCGTCGGGTTCCAGCGGGTCGCACTGGCGCCGGCACAGCAGGCCCGGATCACCTGGAAGGTGCCGACGGACCTTCTGGCCTACTCGGGCATTGAGTACACCCGGATTTTGGAGCCGGGCCCGGTCGACCTCCTGGTCGGTGCGTCTTCGAGCGACATCCGCCTCGAAGCCGAGTGTCTCCTCACGGGTCCCGTGCGGCACCTCGACGGGGACCGCCTCCGGTCGAGCACGGTCACCGCCGTGCTGAGCCCGTCCGCTTGAGCGGACCGGGGTCTCAGACGCCCGGAGGCGCTTCCCGTCCGGCCAGCTCCGCCAGCACGGCATCGGTGTGCTCACCCAGGCGCGGCGCCGGGGTGTGCGGTCGGATGGGCGCGTCGGAAA
>CAWECY010000007.1:0-102172 GCA_963807775.1 uncultured Acidimicrobiaceae bacterium
ACTTCGAGATCACCCGCATGGCCCGCCTCTTGGAGGTGTCCACGGCGGGCTACTACCGCTGGCGGGGGCCCAGGACCGTCCCCCGCTCCCGAGCGAGGTCCGCCGGGCCGATCTCGACGCCAAGATCATCGACTTGCACAAGAGCTCGAAGGCACCTACGGCGCCCCCCGGATCACGCTCGACCTCCATGAGGCCGGCGAACGGGTGAGCCGCAACACCGTGGCCGAGCGCATGGCCAGCCTCGGGATCGTGGGGGTGAGTCCGCGCTTGTTCAAGGTCACCACCACCCCCGATCCGGCCGCCACGTACCCGGCGGACCTGGTGAATCGGCAGTTCCATCCAGACGGCATCGACGAGCTGTGGACGTCTGACATCACCTACCTGAAGGTGGGCGACGGCGAGGCCTACCTGTGTGCCATTCGCGACGAGGGATCGTCTCGCGTGCTCGGGTTCTCCGTGGCTGAGCACATGCGGACCGAGATCGTTCTCGACGCGTTGGAGCAATCGGTGGCCACCAGGTTCGGACACGTCGAGGGAACGGTGTTCCACACCGACCGAGGCAGCCAATTTTCAGACGGCAAGGTCGTGGACCTCTGCGAGCGCGTGGGCCTGGTTCGCTCCATGGGCGCCACGGGAAGCTGTTATGACCATGCGAGCGCCGAGAGCTTCTGGTCGATCTTCAAGCACGAATACTTCTACCGGCACACCTTCGCCACCATCGACGAGCTCCGAGCCGGGATCGCCCGCTACATCAACTTCTACAATCACCAACGTCGTTGCGCCAAGGCTGGCAATCTCAGTCCCATTCGCTACGAGTTATCGTTGGGCCTCAAGCAACAAGCTGCTTAATCACCGTGTCCACTATCTCTGGGCAACCTCACTCCGCACACTGCGATGAATAAGGAGCGTTGGGCGCCAGGAACCACACTGACCAGGATCCGCCGGTTCGCGTCTGTAAGGAACGCTTCCCTGGACCCACTTCGGTGCCCACGAACACCAGTAGAACGAACACTCCGTCGCTGTGTAGAGCCGTATTGGGCTCGGGACGGCCCGATTGCTTACCCATCACCCAGACGCTGATCGTACGGTTCGGTTCGAGCTTCAGCTCAGGTCGTCGCCAGTCACCTGGCCAGCGACTCCTTCCACCCAGTTTCCAGCCCGTCCACCCAATCCGTCGCTGTCGTAGAGCGCTCTACTACCCGCCGCGCTCGGCACGCAATGCGGCAATAGTGAGCTGGTGAAGGAGGAACCACGCAACAGGTTGCTCCTCTTCATACCTGCGACTCGTCGGCGTCGATGACGCGCTGCACCAGGTCGATCAAATGCTTCAGTTCTTCTTCCGTGAGCACAGAGATTGCAGCGGGTGGGCGGTACAGGATGGCTTCGGCTGTAGCGACGGCGTCGCGCCCACCGCGGAGAGAGCGAAACGAGGGATCAACGACTGACGGGCATCGACTGGGGTTCAGAACCCTGTTCCAGCGACGATGGAACCATTGAGGTGGGCCTGGACGTGCCAGCCCAAGGAAGGAGCGTCCCCGAAGTTGAAAACAGCGCCTAGAGCCGAGGTTACCCAGTAGCCCGCCCCATCGGAGCTAGCGAAAATGGCCGTGGCCGGGTCAGCACGCTGAAGCTGCCCGACGGTGGGGAACCTAAATTGGTGGTGTCGCCATAGCTGAAGACCTGGCCGTTATTCAAGAGGACCCAATAGCCTTTGCCGGCGGGAGAGGCGACGGCCGAGGTAACCGTGCCGCGTCCGGGAGCGCCGAGGTATGGGGCGTCACCAAAGGCATAGACCTCCCCTGTCGAGGTGACGACCCAGTAGCCGTTGCCGCTGTGATCGGGCATTACTGCAACAGCGGAGCCATCGCACCCGCCTATTCCCGGACACGACCCCAGCAAAGTGCGCGTCACCGAAGGCAAAGACCCCCCCGTCAGAGGCCACCATGAAATAGCCGCCGTCATCGCTGGATGGCACCATCCCGACTATCGGGTCATTGAGGCTGTAAGGCAGCCCCGAACCGGCCGGGTGGAGCCCAAGACCGGGGATCGAACCGTCAACGCGGTATCGCCGAAGCTAAAGACACCGCCATCTGAGGCGTCCAGCCAGTATCCGCCATGATCCGCTGTGGGGACAACGCCGACAACGGGTCTTTGCAGTGCGAGGTCGCCCGTTGAGCCATGAAACTCCGCGGAACCGAAGCTGAAGATGCCGCCATCTGAGCCGACGAGCCAATATCCGTGCGAAGGAGCCGTCGATCCTGCGGTGACCGGACCCGCCTGAGTGCCCGTGCCGGAGAACGAGATCGACCACAACCCCGTTCCGTCGTTGGCGTTGATGATCCACGAGTCGGTGACTGTACCGACAGCAGTGGGCGAGAAGACAACGGTCTCAGTGAGAGATTCTCCCGGACTGAGCGTGGTGCCCTCGGACAGCAGGGTGGAGGCGACGAATGGTCCTGTCGAGGGCGGCTTAGACTTCGTGATCTCAAGGTTCGTATCCCCGGTGTTGGATACCGTAAATGATTTGGTGGACGTCGAACCGACTGCCACGACCCGTAGTCGACCGACGTCGGAGCAATGGAGAGCACCCCCGGCGACGCGGCATTGCCGGTGAGGGTCACCACGATGTCTCCTCCAGTGCTGTCCAACTCCAGAGTCGATGAAAAGCTCCCGTTGACCGTTGGGGCGAATGTCACGTTGACCACGACCTCAGCTCCGGGCTGCAGCTGCGAATCTACGGCCGGGGCGCCAGCGACGGAGAACGGGGCTGCCGGCATGTCGACCGCCGAGACAGTCAATGGTTGCGACCCGTTGTTAGCAAAACCCACGGTCGCGCTGGATTGGGTATCGGGCGCGATCCCGCCAAAGCTGATGCCGCTGGTCGTCGAGGTCAGACTTGGACCGGCCAGCTCCCCAGAGCCGGACAGCGAGACCGTCGCTGTCTCCGATGTACCAACCGTGACAGTGAGGCCCCCGCCGACGGGTCCCGCCGTGGTCGGAGTGAAAGTCACCGGCACAGTGATGGACGCTCCTTCGGCAAGGACAACCGGAAGGCTTGGGGCTTCCACTGTGAACGGCCCTTTGAGAGTGAGCGACGTGATTGTCACTGCACTGTTCACGGTAATGGTCAGGGGCTCGGTGGAGCTCTGTCCAATCACGGTCGTCGGGAAGGTTGGCGCCGGGGCAGTAACAGGAGCACTCACCGGGGAGCCGAACCCAAGGACGTGTCCGTCACGGGTGCCGACGTACAGACGGTTGTTGGCCACGCCAGGGGGGTTGAACTTGGAGGATGTGCCAACAGGTGCGCTCCACACCAGTTTCAAAACCCCATCCACCGGCACCGGGTCGTATGCGCGGAGCTGAGCCCCCGCCCCTGATCCGTCTGCAGACCACACCGTCCACACCAACGCGGAACCAGAGGTCGTGCCACTAGAGGTGACCACGGGGGCGCTCGAGCCGAAGCCGAATGCGTCCTGTGACTGCCCCACCAGGTTGAGAGTGGGAGTGTCTGCGCCGTTCACGCCGTACTGATACACATCCATGAGTCCTGCGGAACCCGATGTCGCGACCGACCCCGAGGCAGTCGGGATGTAGATGTATCCGCCGTCGCCGGGCCAGACAGCTGGGCTGGACCAGACCCCGCCGTTGGGCCCGTAGCGGCCTACCACGTCGTCGGTGCCGTTTGGTCCTTCCCCTACTCCACCCAGATTGTCAGCGATTCAAGAGGTAGACGTATCCCTCCTTCCCCACCTCCACGGCGAGGTGTGGAATGGAGGCGGTTCCGAAGTAGGCGTCGGGGAGCACGACGGGGCTGCCGGATCCGAAGTCGAGGTCACTCTGGTCGAGGGTGGCGGCGTCGTACGGTGAGAAGAAATCGACGGCCTTGAGGGAACCGTTCGGCTGAACGGCGACCCGAACGACCGCCTCTCCCAGATCTGGCGGCGGAGTCTTCCCAGGGATGGGTCCGGACCCATTCGACGCGCCGTTGCCCGTGGCGAACAGAATTTGCCCCGAGCCGTCAGATACCAGACCGCCACCGGACATCCAGATGCCGGCCCCGGAGTCCCCGGGCGTGGCAGCCGTGGTCCACATGGTCTGCAGAGTCCCCGTCTCGGTCACGCCGGCGATCCAACCGTACCAAGGGGAGATGTCGCAGTGGGCGCCGAATGCGGCATACACCGTGCCGTTCATGAGGAGGAGTCCCGGACGCTGGAGCTCCAATAGTGGGTTGAATGTCAACGAGGGTGCGTTCGACGCCGTGCCCTGAATCTGCACAGGAAATCCAGGCTCCTCTGCTCCGTTGTCAGCCAAGTTGAGGGCGTGCATGTAGTAAGCGGTCGGGCCAGAGTCTCCCGAGACGTACTCATTGTCCACCAGGTATTCGACATTGGTGCTCTGGTCAACAACAGGCGTGGAGGTGACACCGAAGCTCGGTGTCAGATCGCCGCATCCGATATTGGACGCCAGGACAGGTGCACCGAACTGACGAGTCCATAGGATCGTCCCAGTGACGGGATCGAGGCCGTAGGCAAAGTTGTTCTCTGTATTGATCAAGAGTTGCCCATCGTCGACAAGGGGCTGGCCGTAGACCTCGCCATTGACAGAGGTGTCGAACAACTGCCCGAAAGTTCCGCTGCTGACGAGGGAAGGGCTCAAATTGGTTTGGTCCGGATACCAGCCGCTCCTGTAATTGTCGGCGCCCCGAGTGGCCCCATCACTCGCGCTTGTGGTCGCTCCCGCAGGAGCGCGTACGGCCATTCCCGCTGCAACAGGGCCTGCGAAAAGGACAAGCAATGCACCGACCGTCACGAGAAATCTGCGAGACCGCCGGTGAGCCACCACCATTGGGTTCCGACACGGAGCCGTTCGAATCATGACCTGTCGTACCTCCTCGGTGAACCAATCACCCCCTCAGGCAACTGCACCACACACCAGCGACAGGCTGGACCTTCGTTCCGCGTTCACACTAGCGGGATCGGTCCCTGATGCCGAGCGACGGCACTATGAAAATGGCTGGCGCCCTTCCCAAAAGACGCCGTCGCCGGAGGTCGTACTTGGAGCGTAAGTGAGACCGGCCCGCTTCGAAAGGAGGTGGCTACCGCTGAACCGTCACTAGCAAGAAGGTGGCGGAGATGGAGGTAGCGTCGCTGGTCGGACTCGCATTCTGCGAGTTGAACAGTGCCTCTAGTTCAGCTTGCAGCTCGGCCTCCCTGCCAGCAATCGCTGCAGCCTCGAAGGCATTCATCGTCGGGCCGTAGTACGTGCGGAATTCGGCCAGAAAGTCCGATGGCTTTCCCGGATACGAGAACGTGTAGGTCGCGCGGTCGAAGGTGATCTGTGCCTCGGATACACCCGACGCCATGAAACGCTCGATCACGTTATTCTCGACACCCCAGGTCATTGGGCTGACGAAGCCGTCGGGAGGCGGTGGCGAATAGGCGGAACTGATCTTCAGGATCTGCGCTACGAGTGTGGGGTCACCCGGGATCCAGTTCCCCATGACGATCCGCCCGCCGGGACGCGTCACACGGACCACCTCTTTGGCCACGTCGAAGGGCTTCGGAGCGAACATTGCGCCGAAGATGCTCACCACAAGGTCGAACCGCTCGTCCTCGATGTCGTGAAGGTCCGAGGCGTCGCCCTCCTCAAATCTGCAGTTGGTGAGACCAAGCTCGGCCGCCCGCTCGTTACCCGGCCTCGACGAGGTTGGCAGCGATGTCCACACCCAAGACGTTGGCTCCGAGCATTGCCGCCGGCAACGCCGTCGTCCCATCGCCACAGCCGAGGTCGAGGACGTCGAGGCCGTTGGTGATTCCCAGTTCCTTGACCAGCGCCTCTCCGCTCTCCCTCATGCTCGTGGGCGATGCGGGTGAAGTCGCCCTTCTCCCAGAGTGCCTTGTTCGGATTCATCATCTGCCTCCTCGGAGTCGTCTTGCAACAACAGTGACCGGAGGATGCTCCTGCGACTAGTACAAGTTCTGAAGCGCGGATAACCTGCGGTTATGAGTGGATACGGCCAGTTCTGCCCGGTGTCCAAGGCCACTGAAATCCTGTGCCAGCGCTGGACCCCCCTGATCCTGCGAGAGCTCCTTGTGGGCAGCTCGCGGTTCAACGAGATCCGCCGAGGTGTTCCGACCTGCTCGCCGGCTCTGTTGTCCAAGCGCCTCAAAGAACTCGAGCTGGCCGGGGTTGTTGTCCGGACGGTCACCGATGACGACGGACCCGTCTACGGCTTGACCGAGGCCGGGCTCGAACTGTTCCCACTCATCCAGGGACTTGGAGTGTGGGGGCAACGCTGGGCCCGCAGCGACTACGGGCCTGATGACTTAGATCCAGGACTGTTGCTCTGGGATGTCCGCCGATTCCTTTCCCCTGGCGTATTCGGCGAACGTCGCGTCGTCGTCCAACTCGCCTTCCCCTCATTGCCGGCAAAGCGTCGCTACTACTGGGTCGTCGTCGACGAAGACGAGGTGGATCTGTGCTTGACCGATCCGGGGTTCGAGATCGACGTGCTCCTCGATGCCGATCTACGCGCCCTCACACAAGTTTGGATGGGCGATGCCACCTTCACTGACGCACTGGCCGATGGTCGAATCACGCTGAACCGGCCAGCGAGAGTTGACCCGAATCATCCCGGACTGGTTCAGCCAGCATCCGATCTTGGCCAGCGTCGAGCGAGGGTGATTTCCGGGATCCTGTAGGGCCAACTCCACTCCCCCGTGACGAGCCGAACCTTTGGTCGCGTCCATCACTCCTGCCTTGTCCCGTGATGCCCACTGCTGGGCGGTGATGGGCAAAACAGTGAACTGAACCAGCGGACAGGCTCGCATCGGCCCAGCTAGAGGACGAGATTTCGAGAGCGGAACACGGGATTCGAACCCGCGACCCTCACCTTGGCAAGGTGGTGGGTTTTCGTCCGTTCAGTCTGCCTCCGGTCCACTAAGTGCCGCCGCTGTCCACCCAGTTTCCACCTCGTCCACTCAATCCGCCGCTGTAGTAGGGCGGTCTACTAAGCCTCGATCCACCGATGAATTGAGCGGAGCGTAGGCCGCGTATCCGCGGAAAGTGCCCCCTGCGCTGGAAGAATTGCGGTGTTCGACGTCGCAGTTCCCCAGCACCAAGGAGGCACTTTCTGTGAGGCCAGTATCGCGCGGGATCGACCGCATCGAGGTGACCTTCGACGAGCCCAACCTGGTGGCCAATGCCGGGCTGCTCTTGGTCGCGACGTTGGTCGTTCGCCTCGGACTCGAGCGCCTGGTCAACGCCACCGTCCGTTTGTCGGGTCGTGTCGGCGGAGCGTCTCCGGGACGCAAGGTGCTGACCTTGGTGCACGCCATGGTGGCGGGCGCCAGCCACATCGACCACGCCGACATGCTGCGCTCTGGCGCGACCGCCTCGGTGCTCGGCCACCGGGTGATGGCGCCGTCCACGCTCGGCACGTTCCTGCGTGCCTTCACCTTCGGCCACGTCCGCCAGCTCGACGCCGTGCTGGCCGAGGCGCTGCGCCGGGCCTGGGCGCTCGGGCGCGGGACCCGGAGCCGCCCAGATGGTCATCGACCTCGACTCGACCATCTGCGAGGTGTGCGGCAAGGCCAAACGCGGGGCGGGCTTCGGCTACACCCACCGGCTCGGCTATCACCCCCTCCTCGCCACGTGGGCCGCCACCGGCGAGGTGCTCCATGCCCGCCTGCGCAAGGGTGCGGCCAACACCCAGCGCGGCACCAAGCGCTTCGTCGAAGAGCTGGTCGCCCGGGTGCGCCGGGCCGGGGCGACCGGCGAGCTCATCATGCGCTTTGACTCGGGCTTTTGGTCCAACGCCACCATCGCCACCCTCGAGCGCCTCGACGTCGGCTTCACCATGGGCGTGCGCATGATCAAGTCCGTGCTCAGCGCCGTTGTCAGCCATCGACGAGTCGGCCTGGACCCCGATCGAGTACACCCGCCGACGGCGAGGCCGAGGTGGCCGAGTGCACCTACAAGGGCCGCCGCCTCATCGTGCGGCGGACCCGGCTGGTCGGTCGCCAGGCCACGCTGTGGCCCGAGTGGCGCCACTTCGCCTTCGTCACCGATCTCGCGGGTCACCCCGTCGACGTCGATGCCTTCCACCGTGATCACGCCCGGGTCGAACTCGCCATCCGGGACCTCAAAGAAGGGGCCGGACTCGAGCACGTGCCCTCGGGCCAGTTCTTCGCCAACGCGGCCTGGCTGCTCTGCGCCGTCCTGGCCCACGACCTCATCCGCTGGACCGCCATGCTCGGCGAGCTCACACCCGCCGACCAGCTCACCGTGGCCCGCACCGTGCGCACCCGGTTCTTCTGTGTTCCGGGTCGCCTGGTCAGCCGTTCGGGCAAGCCGACACTGCGCGCCCCTCTCGAGTGGCCATGGGCCGACAGGTTCCTCCGCGCACTCGACCTCTTGCGAAGCCTGCCACCCGTCCCCGTGTAGGCAGAGCATCCCGCGGGCGGCGCACCGCAGACGACGGCATCAGGCGCTGACATCAAGGTGCATGATCTGAAGGCCTACCTCCGCACGCCCTGATTGCCTGTGACGTCATGAACGAACCCAGTTGGCATCCGAACATCAACCCAAGGGGCCACCTCGTCGGTTCACCCCGGCATTTTTCGGTGGATCGAGGCTTAGAGCACATTCTTGACGAAGAGGTTGTCGGTGGCCTCAGCCACTTCGATGTGGGATTCTCCATGGCGATAAACCAAACGAGTCGGAAGGCTCGCATGTGCAAGGAGAGGAGGCACCATGATCGGTGTCAACGTTGTATTCGACTACGACGGCAACTTCGATCGCTCCCGGGTGGTTGAGGTGGCTAAGAATGCGCGGAAGATGTTCGAGGGCCTACCAGGTCTTCGCTTCAAGGTCTTCACCGTCGACGAGAAGCAGCAGCGGGCGATGAACTTCTACGTGTGGGACTCGCAGGAGGCGGCAGAAGCTTTCTTTACCGACGAACTTCGCGAGAGAGTGACTGGGTTATACGGGGTATCGCCCACGCTCAGCTACCTGGAGATCGCCGAACTCGTTGACAACTCATAGAACGAAAAGGGCGCACATCGAGCGTGGTCAGAGGGTGACCCCTACCGCCGGTTCAGTGAGACCTGTCAGCGATGCTGCTGTTCTGTCTTGTGGTGCTGATGACCGATGTCATTAGCCCGAGTTTCTAATCTCTCGCTCCGTCAACATCGCTTTGGGTCACCCGAATCGAACGCGGCCAGCCCCGGGCAGCTGAGAGCCTGACCCAATAGGCGTCCCCATCGAATGAGATCCATGACACCGTAGGGGGTGATGCCTCGGGTCCGGATAGCGCGAGAAGATTGGACCGGTACTTTGGGTCGGTTCGATAGCCGCGAATCGGGTGGTCAACTTCGGCGGTGCAATTACCACCGGCACGACCCCGAGCCCGCCACGACAACTTCGCCAGTCTCTTCACGGAAGCTTCTCCCGGTTCGGCGCCTCTGGTTGCGAGTGTACGCCTTCACCTCGATATGTCGCGTTCGGGAAGGTCTGAAGTGGGCTAAATGTCCCCGACCGCCGGGAGGATGGCACATCGGGGATACGTCCTGGGAGTCGAGGATTCGCGTCCGGAACCGGCACTCGCGAGGGATCTGAAGGCGAAAATGCGGCATCAGATCGGGGCGTGATGTGCGCTCCAGGGGAAACCCAGCTCGCAAACCGTCGCGGAATTCTGGTCCCGGCTCTCCCGATCGGTGGTAACTGCTCGCTCGTCAGGGGCAAACTGTCATTTCTATGGAGCCTCCCGAGATTCGGTATGTGAGCATCGGAGATGGAGATGTCGCCTACCAGGTTCTGGGCGAAGGCCCCGGCGACCTCCTCTTCTGTAACTCCCTCGGAGGACATGTCGATCTCATCTGGCAGATTCCTCAGGCGGCGGAATTCTTCGAGAAGCTGGCCACACTAAGACGAGTGCTACACATGGACCGCAGGGGCTCCGGCGCCTCGGACGCTGTATCTCTCAAAGCCATACCGACGTGGGAGGAGTTGGCCGAAGACATAGCCGGTGTGCTCGGTGCCACTGGGTCCACGGCGGTGGACCTCGTTGGAGTGAACGAGGTCAGCCCGATGGCCGTCCTGTTCGCTGCCATGCATCCCGAGCGTGTGGGTTCGCTCATCCTCATTAACACCTCCGCGCGAAACATCGAGGCGCCGGACTACCCGATCGGGGTAGACCCCACGACCCTTGATGCGATCTACGACATGATGATGTCGACCTGGGGCAGCGATGCGCTCATCACCGCGACGAATCCGACACAGGCGCATGATCGAGAATTCCTCAAAGCTGCGGCCCGTATGAATCGGGCGTCGTCGACGCCGAGTACAGCCGCCGCTCTGATGCGGTACTTCTTGAGCAGCATGGACGTGCGGCCGTTCCTGCCTTTGGTGCAAAGCCCGACTTTGGTGCTCCAAGTCACCGAAAGTCCATTCATCATCCTCTCGCACGGGCAATACGTGGCCGACCACATCCCAGGAGCAACCTTCGTCCCAATGTCGGGGGGCGACATGACCCCTCCCTTTGGGCCCGACGCAGCTTCGGAGATTGCCCAGTTTCTGACCGGCACGCGCCAGTCATTCGAGGCAGATCGCGTACTCACCAGCGTCTTGTTCACCGATATCGTCGCCTCGACAGAGAGGGCCGCCTCAATCGGTGATCAGCGTTGGCGCAGCGTCCTTGACAGCCACGATCGTCTGGTGCGGGAGCAACTGCGACACTTCCGCGGCCGCGAGATCAAGACGACCGGGGACGGCTTTCTCGCCGCTTTCGACGGTCCCGCCCGCGCAATACGGTGCGCTCGCGCCATTGTCGGAATGGTCGAAGCGCTTGGGATCAAAATCCGGGCCGGGCTTCATACCGGAGAGTGCGAAGTGCGAGGAGATGACCTCGGTGGACTGGCCGTTCACATCGCAGCCCGCGTTGGAGCGATCGCCGGACCCGGAGAGGTCCTCGTCTCAGGCACAGTCAAGGACCTCGTCGCTGGATCCGACATCGCATTCTCTGAACGAGGCGAACATCAGCTCAAGGGCGTGCCCGGGACCTGGAAGCTCTTCGTTGTGACGCCATAAAGAGACCGACCGGAAAGGCGATGTCGGCTGGATTCAGGTGTCCCAGTTCGCCCGATATGCGCCACACCGAGGTGGGACTGGACCAACTGGGCCCATTGGGCGTGACAAGCGCAGATCAGGCATATTTCAGGGGTGTGGCGCGAACTGATAGCCGAAGTAGAGCCAGCGGTGATCTTCTCAGAACCCACAACTGAAACGGCTATCCAAGCCGCCGCCACTGCCCTCTCCCAGCAGTTGCCAGAGGATCTCGTGTCTCTGTTAAGAGAGACGGACGGTGTCGGCGGCGAATACCAAACGTGGCTCTGGAGTCATGAAGAAATCGTGATCCGGAATACGGACTACCGCCGTGATCCGCGCAACCGTGAGTTATACATGCCGCTCGAACCCCTTCTGTTCTTCGCCGACGCTGGAGTCGACGGGCATTCCGTTCGCCTTTCTCAGCCCTCCAGTTGTCTCCACCGACATTTTCGTCTGGTATCCGATTGGGGACACGCGGAGTTGGATTGCAAAAGACCTGGAATCGTGGGCCCGAGGATGGCTGGGCGGCACCTTGGGCATCTGATTGAACCGAACCCACCCAACACGACGCCACAGACGAAACAACCAAACAGGACTCAGCGCTGGAGGTGATTGATCCGCAGGTGAGGGCCGAAAACCAAAGTATCTCTTTGTCTGCCGAGCGATGGTCGCCTCGTCCACACTCGCAAAGATACCGTTCTAACTCCGCGTACTCCAGGGCCGTTGCCGCCCTTAGGGGTACCTCCGTTCACCGGGTATGGGTGCGACTTCGCTCGCCCGATCGGGCGCTGGCTTCGCCGGTTGATCCAAACCTCTGCTGTGCGGCCTGCCTCGTAATGCCCAGAATGAATCCGATTGCGGCCCAGGAATGACTGTGCCGCCAAGCCACGGCCACCCCATGCCGGAGATTCAGCTCGGCCACGCTTAGCTCTCTATTGGCCGCCTTGATCAGCGTTAGGTCCTCGTCCCTCTCCTCGTAACGTTGCGCCATAGTGTCAATGATGTCTTGACGCTCACGCCGGTACAACCCGTCCCGTTCGCCGGATATGCCGTCCACTTGTGAGCGGGTTTAGGAGTGGAACGCTTCGCGGAGCAAGGAGTTGAACAGGTCAGATGGGTCGCATTCGACCCCGCGTCGGACGAACCAGTTCGTCACGTTGTTGACGTCCCGGTCGAGCAGGGAGATCCCTTCGGGATGGGCGATCGGGTCGACCGACTGCGGAAAGTCGATGATGATGATGCGGCCTTGGTCCCACAGGATGTTGTAGGCGCTGAGGTCGCCGTGGACGACGCCGCAGTGAACCATGGCATGCATGGCCTCGACAAGCTGGTTCCAAGCGCGATCGAGACTGAGTCGGTCAAGACGAGCGTGGACGAGGCGTGGCGCCACCTGCTCGGCCGAGCCGATGAGTTCGAGCATGAGCTCATTGTCGAGTTTTTGCACTGGGTAGGGCACCGGCACTCCCTCTGACCAAAGACGGCAGAGGGCATCGAACTCCGTTGCAACCCACAGGTGGGCGCGAAACGCCATGCCAGCCTTGTTGCCCTGGGCGACAGCTTTGTCGAGGCGACTTTCCCCGGTGCGACGAGCGACGCGGTAGCGGGCGTCATTGCGGAATAGCGGTTCCTCGAACGTGCGATATCGCTTGGCGGCGAGCAGGTTGATGGCATCGCCATGACTGCGCTCGACCAGGTGGACGTCGGCTTCCTTGCCGCTCTTGAGGACGCCGAGGTCGACTTGGTGGGCCTCATCCGAGGTGATCACCCAATCGGGCGTCGGCTTGGGGCCGTGATCGGCCACCGAGTAGGTAGTTGCGTCAGGGTCGTCCTCTTCGTCGTCCCATGGCGGAGGCTCGAGGGATCGAGCCATTCGTTCGAAATTGGTTGTGTTGCGTTTGGCCGCCATGTTGACGGCGCGACGCTTCTCATCGTGTGAAGGCACTAACTCTCCTGAGGTAGGGCTTTGTCCCCCCTCAGGCGATGGGTACGCGAACAGCGAGGGAGGCGGGTCGGATATCGGAGTTCTTCGACTTGTACGACAAGGACACGCACCTCCCTTCAGATCTCGCAGGTGCCTACCACTGTGCCTGCTCTCGCTTGATCTGACAAGCGATATTCATACAAGCCTTCGAAACGACGACGCGAAGGAAAAGCAACCGCTCGCCATCGGTCCCGCCTCCGAGATCTGAGGCCGTGCTGGCCGCCTACTTGGAAACTCCACGCTAAATATCCCAGTACGCCGGTTATACATGTAATCCACCTCCTGGGATAGGCATCCGGGGGAACCTCCTTGGGTGCGAACCCGATCAGGAGGTGTGCGGTGAAGTGGAGTCCGTCATTCGAGTGTCACGTCCGTCCCGACGGTGAACGCGTCTATCGGATCGGCCACCAGCTGATCGACGAGTTCCTCGAGTTCGTGGTGGGCCGAGCTCGTCCGAACACGGTGCGGGCCTATGCCCATGACCTGAGCGTCTTCTTCTCGGTAGTGAAGAAGGACCCGCTCGAGGTGCGGCCCAAAGACGTCATGGCCTTCGTCACCGCGCAGCGGCGCCCCAAGCCCGGGGCCGAGAACGTGGTGCGCATTGCGGATGGTTCCGCCGGACTCTCCGCCGCGACGATCAAGCGCCGTCTGGCGGCGGTCTCGAGCCTCTATGGCTACCTGATCACGCGCGACGACGTGGACGTGACGGCCAACCCGGTGCCCCGGGGCATCGCCACTCGTCAGAGCCGCTCGCGCGGCGGTCGGGGCCTGCCATTGGTGCGCGGGGTGCGCCGGCTGCCCCGGATCCTCGATCCCGACGAGATCGACGCGCTGATGCGGGCGCTGCGCACCGAGCGCGACCGTGCCATGACCCAGGCCATGGTGCTGGGCGGCCTGCGGCGCTGCGAGGTGCTCGGGTTGCGTCTCTCGGACCTGCGTCTCGGCGAGTGGCGGGTCCTCATCAGAGAGGGCAAGGGCGGACACGAGCGCCTGGTGCCGCTTTCGCCCACCTTCTTCGCCACGGTGGCCCGCTACATGGACCACGAGCGACCAGAGACGTCGAGCGACGCACTCTTCGTGACGCTCAAAGGAGCGCGTCGCGGCCGTCCACTCTCGATGCCCGGTCTCGCCCAGATCATCTGCTCCGCACGGGGGCGGGCCGACCTGTCCCACGGCACCTGCCACGAGCTGCGCCACACCTGCTTCACGCGCTTGCGCGAGGCGGGCATGGCCATCGAAGCCATCCAGGCCCTGGCCGGTCACCGCTCGATCACCTCGACGCGGGTCTATCTGCACCTCAGCGTCGACTGGCTCGACGACGAGTACCGCCGGGCGAGCGAAGCCATCGAGGCCCAGGCACTCGTCGGGGTGGCCCAATGAACGCGCTCGCCCAGGTACATCGCGAACCCCGGCGCCGGGGCGGCGGGACACTCGAGGTCACGTGGGCCCAGATCGCCGCAAGGGCACCGGTCATGGTCGCCACCATGGCCTCCTACCTGGACCAACTCGAAGTCTCGGCCCGTCCGGGCACCGTGGCGGCGGCCGAGCTGACCCTGCGCTTCTTCGCCCACCGGGTGAGCGAGGCGGATCCGGCCTGCGTCTCGGTGGCGCGCATTGCACGGCCCCACATAGAGGACTTCAAGACCTGGCTCCTCAAGCGTCGGGGCAACACCGGCAAGCCCTTGGCCACCATGACGATCCGGCACCGGCTCAGCACCGTGCGGACCTTCTTCGAGCGCATCATGGAGTGGGACTACGACGACGCCCCGGCCCGCCTGTTCATCTACATGAGCGACTTGCCGGCCCTCGACGAGCCGCTGCCCAAGTTCTTGGACGACCCCACGGCGGCCAAGTTCATGGCGGCGCTGGCCCAGGACCCCAACCTGCGCCGCCGGCTCATGGTCGAGCTGCTGGCCCGCACCGGGATGCGCGTCGGCGAGGTCGCCGGACTTCAAGACGACGCCGTGGTGCGCAAGGGCGACGGCCATCGCCTTCACATCCCCCTCGGCAAGCTGCACAACGACCGCTACGTCCCTCTTCTGCCGATGCTGGTCGATCTCATCGCCGAATACAGAGCCGTGCGGGGACGCTCGCGTTCGGGCCACCTCCTCGAGCGCGACGACGGCCAGCCCTTCGACCGGCGCACGGTGCATCGCTACGTGGCCAGCGTCGCCAAGCGGGCCGGGGTCGGTCACGTCCATCCCCATCAGCTGCGCCACACCCTCGCCACCCAGTCGATCAACCGGGGCATGAGCCTCGAGGCCATCGCCGCCTTGCTCGGGCATCGCTCCATGGACATGACCTTGGTCTATGCGCGCATCTCCGACGACACCGTGGCCGACGCGGTACTTCAAGGTGACCGAAGCGGTCGAGGCCCAGTACTACGGGCTCTCGGGCACCACCCCGCCTCGGGCCACAGGTGCGAGCTCCGCGCCGGCCGTCAGTGACCATCGTCGATTGCTCGCCAACGGTCACTGCACGAGGCCCGCTCTGCTCGACTGCGCCTTCGAGAGCATCTGTGAGCGCTGTGGTTCTTCGAGACCGGTCCGCAGTTCCTCACCATCTTGAAGCGCCAGCGCAAGCACGCCGATGAACGCGGTCAGAGCGACCGCAGTCAGCTCTTCGACGGCCTCATCGAAGGAGTCGCCGACGCCCAGTGAGTGTGCTTCCATAGGAGACAGCCCAGGACCTACGGATTACATGTATAACGCCGGGCTGGGGTGCCACCGAAGTGCCTGCAGGCACTTCGGTGCTGAGACGTCAGCCCCAGTTCGTCGAGCGGTATGGGCGACCCTGACGAAGCGGCAGAATTCGACATTTGCGACCTGCGCCGTATCCTCCGTCACGATCTGGTCGGCGTTGGCTGGACGTTCGGCACCTCCAAGAGGCGTCCTTTTTGGGGCTCAGTGCTCGCGACTGTTGCCTGCCGGGGATCGGCCCGTTCTGGGCACTTGGGCGGTGGCGCGACCACGCATTTTGGTGAGGCTTCGCTTAAGCTGTGCGCGGCACCCCCGCTTCCGTTGGGGTCAAAGCTGAACGATCCGATCACAAAAGGGAGGGTGTGAGGATGTTCTGCACGGGATTAATCAAGCTTCGAAAGTCGGCGCTGCCGATGGCTATGGCGATAATAATGTTCGCCGGGACATCCATCGCACTCACGTCGACTGCTGCCGCTGCGAGTCGGACGTTGTCGTCGAGCTTTACCACCAATGGCGTCTGGCCCGGGGTCGGCAAGATATGCGAACCGGGATCCGGCGATGCCACCTCGGTCCGCGGTGTGGGCTCCAAGACCATCAACATCGCCGTGTTCAATGACGCCGCCAACACCATTACTCCGGGACTCGAGGTGGAGTTCGTCCAGCAGGGCACTGCGTTCGCAGACTGGTGCAACGCCGCGGGTGGCATCAACGGGCGCAAGATCGTGATCGACAACCGAGACGCTGCGCTGTTCAACGCAGCGCAGGAAGCGACAGCGGCGTGCCAGAGCGACTTCATGGCGGTCGGCGGCGGCATGGCCCTCGATCAGCCATCCGTCCCGATCCGTGAAAAGTGCGGGCTCGGACAGATCAGCGGCTACGTCGTGTCGAACGCGTCCGATCTTGCCACCGACCAGGTCGACCCGAGCGGCACCAATACGGACTCGATTTCCTCGGGGTGGTTCGGCGCGCTGGCCAAGGCCTACCCGAAGGCGGTCAAGGTGGCCGGCATGGGCGCCGGCGACACCCCCTCCGTCCTCCAACCCGAAACGAAGGACGAGTTCGGCGCCGAGGCGCAAGGTTGGCAGGTCGTAGATTTCCTCGAGCCCCCGGTTTCGGTGGAGAACTGGGCACCCTACGTCGAGGACTACCAGAGCAAAGGGGTCCAAGCGCTATGGCCCGCCGACGATTCCAACTTCACTCCCTTCGCCCAGGCGATGACGACTGCCGGCTACCACCCCGCCTTCGTCATATTGGGGACACAGTTCGACAACTCCCAGACGCAACAAACCGTGGCCGCGAACCCCAGTCTGCCCCCGGTCTACGTCGAGACGCAGTGGTGGCCACTCTCGATGGCCTCGCAGAACCCCTCTACCGAAGAGCTCGTCACCACCATGCACAAATACGCCAAGAGCGACCCCATCGACTTCGATGACGAGGAGGGGGCCGAGGCGTGGCTCCTGTGGGCGAAGTCGGCCTCGGCCTGCGGCGCCAGCCTCACGGTGAGCTGCGTGCTGAACCACGCCGCAGCCACAAAGAACTGGGACGCCGGAGGCATTCAGGCGCCCATTGCAAAATTGACGCTCTCCAACGAGAACCCCCAGCCCTCCCCGTGTTTTGCCATGCTCAGGTTGACAGCCAAGGGGATCATCTACGACAAGGCGCTCACCGATCCCACGCAGTCCATCTGGAACTGCAACCCCAAGAACGTCGTCCAGCTGACCGCACAGCAGCAGCAACAACTGAACTCCCTGTGAGCATGGATCCGGCCGACCGGGTCAGAGGGCATAAAAGCATCCCCGTTCGCCGGGACTGTGAGGCAGTAGCCGCCTTCAGTGTGCTCTGGGTCCCTCGATTACGCACCAGGTGAGGTGGTCAAGAATCGAGTCGTGCTTCTTGTATTTCAGCATGCCCACCTCATCGCAGGGAATGGATCCGCTGGGGTAGCCCACTTCGCCGGGAAGGTGGGGCACTTCAGTCGCTTCGGCTATAGCGCTACCATCCTTGCTGGTGGGGCGTGACATGGGCAGACGGGTCACGAGGCTTGTGACGACAGTCCGACGCCTGATGGGGGTGAGTTCGATCCTGGGTATCGCGTTGTTACTCACGTTCGCGTCGTCAGCGGGTGCGAAGGGCGTCACGACCACGTCAACACTCCCGACCGTAAGACAGCCCCCGCAACATCCTGTGCACCTTGGAAAGACGCTTCCCCCCGTTCCGGCTGTGCGATCAGGTTTGGCGAAGAGATATGCGATCGCTATTCCGATGTTGAGTTCGGCGCTGCGCGTCTTTGAGGCTCTCGATGGCAAGGGCCGACAAACGCGAATCACCGATCTTGATAGCTTGCAATCACAGACGCTCCCGTCAAATCCCAACGATCCAAGCGAGACGATCCCAGGCGATCCCTCACGTGTGATCGTCAGTCTTTCTGGAACCGTGATCGACGGTGCTGGTCATTCGTGGAATCTCAACGTAACAACTACTCCGAAGTTCACTGGCGGCGATGTCAGTCTATTGGGCAGATGCGGTCGGGGCGTCCCAGCGCCCTCATCCCAGCAGAGTCCAGGAGCGATCGACTACCCGTGCACGATGATTCAGATCGGGTTTGCCCCCGGCACTCTCGATCCCCGTGACACAAACATCGCTCAATGGGAAACGGTCAATACGGTGACCACGCTCACAATCCCAGCTGCCGGATCGAATCAGGTCTGACTGGGTATCCCCGTCCGCCGGGACAGCAGGGCACTCCCGGCGTTTCAGGGACGTTTTACACTGCCTCGGTCGAACCGGACTTGGAGGTGGCATGAGGAAGGTCGACTACGACGAGCACCAGCACGCTGTCTACGCTGCTGGCAGGCAGATGTCGCCCGATGCGCTGGGGACCTGGATCGAGGCGTTCGCCCGCCACGTGCCGGAGACACGGCCACTGGCCTGGCTCGACATGGGCTCGGGTATCGGCCGAATGACCCCGTCTTTAGCGATCGCTTTTGGTGGCCCCGTCTACGGCGTCGAACCGGCAGACAAGATGCGTGCTCAAGCCATCGCCCATGCCGGTCATCCCGCCGTCACGTATGCGGCTGGGTCTGCCGAGAACATCCCATTGCCAGATTCCTCGTGTGATGTAGCATTGCTGTTCTTCGTCTGGCACCACGTCATCGATAGGGATCGCGCTGCCCACGAGTTGCGCCGAGTGGTTAAGCGGGGCGGCACACTTTTTGTGCAGGCGAATTTCTCTGACAGGACGCCTGATGTCTGGTGGTTAGACGTCGTGCCCCAATGGATGACAATCCACCAAGCCCTGTACCAGTCTGAGGAAGAGGTGCAAAATGACTTCGAAAGCGCCGGATGGACGCTCGCCTCTCGTGATGAGATCACCTGGCTTCGCTCGGCGAGCCTGGCCGAGGACTTCGAAAGGCTGAGGCTGCGTCCCACCTCGCTGTTCGAACATATGAGCGAAGAGATCGTCGAGGCGGGCTTTGCCAGGATCGAGGCAGTGCTGCCGTCACTCGACAACAGGCCTCAGTTCGAGACCAGCGCTCTGCTCGTCTTGCGGTGCTAGTGTCCCGGAAGATTGAAGCGCTGTGAAAACGGGATCATGCGCCGACG
Organism: uncultured Acidimicrobiaceae bacterium; assembly: GCA_963807775.1. Taxonomy (GTDB): domain Bacteria; phylum Actinomycetota; class Acidimicrobiia; order Acidimicrobiales; family RAAP-2; genus Bog-473. The sequence goes on from CAWECY010000007.1 coordinate 19,390, forward strand.
TTGATGGCGGCGCAGTAGGCGGCCAGGCGTTCGAGGATCTGTTCGGCGGATTTTGTCCACACGAACGGACGCGGGTTCTCGTTCCAGGTGGAGGCCCAGTCCAAGATGTCGGCGGCCAGTTCTTTGACGTTGCGATGCGCGGAGCGCTTCAGCTTCTTGGTGGTCAGCGCGGAGAACCACCGCTCCACGAGGTTCATCCAGGACCCATACGTCGGGGTGAAGTGGAAGTGGAACCGGCGGTGACGCAGCAGCCAGCGGTGGACCTGGGGGGTCTTGTGGGTGGCGAGGTTGTCGAGGATCACGTGCACGTCGAGCTCGGCGGGGACCTCGCGGTTCACCTTGTTCAAGAAGGCGACGAAGTCGGCGCTGGTATGGGATTTGCGGATGTCGGTGATCACGGTCCCGGTGGCCACGTCGAGGGCGGCGAAGAGGTCGCAGGTGCCGTTGCGCTCGTAGTCATGGGTGGCCCGAGCCGGCGTCGTCGGCAACATGGGCAGGGTGGGGGCGGTGCGGTTGAGCGCTTGGATCTGTGGTTTCTCGTCGAGGGCGAACACCGCGGCGGCCACCGGCGGGCTCATGTAGAGCCCCACCAGGTCGCGGATCTTCTCCACCAGGTCCGGATCGGGCGACACCTTGAAGGAGTCCTCGCGCCAGGGTTTGAGCCCGAAGGCCCGCCAGATCTCTCGCACCGTGGTGTGGCTGATCTTGTGCCTGGCCGCCAGGGTGCGCGTCGACCAGTGCGTGGCGTCGGGCGGTGCACTCTCGAGCGTCTCGACCACGATCGCTTCGATCACGTCGTCGCCTATCGTGCGGGCCGCGCCGGGACGGGGAGCGTCGACGAGGCCGTCGAGGCGACCCTCGGCAAAGCGGTGGCGCCACTTGCCCACCGTCACCGGATTACAACCCAGCTCAGCCGCGATCTCGGCGTGGGTCGCTTGGCCCGCCGCGCAGGCCAGCACGATCTTGGATCGCAACGCCAACGCTTGAGACGACGAATGGCGGCGTGCCCAGCGCTCCAGCGTGGAGCGTTCTTCGGCACTCAGGTTGATCTCGACGGTGGGGCGTCCTCTTTTGACCATGTCGTTCCTCCGATGTTGGCGTACAACACCGGTACAACGCGGCCCAACTCAGAAAATTCCCGCTCAGCCGATATTTCTTGGCGCTTCAATCTTCCGGGACACTAGGAGACTGTTGAAAAAATCTCCCGTCAATGCTCGCGTTTTGAGCGTGGATGGTCGAGAATTGGCAGGTGCAAGGACACAGCGAATCCAACCCTGAGCTGCTCGACGCCGCGGCCCTGTGCCGACAACTCGTCCCTGAAGCAAGCGTCGAGGCGTTTTTGGCAGATCACCGCCACGATCTGTTTCCCGACGAGATGTTCGAAGACCTGTTCCCGTCAGGTCGCGGTCGACCGTCGATCCCCGCCGATGTGGTGGCCACGGTCATGGTTCTCCAGGCCCTCGAAGGGCTCTCCGACCGTGACGCCGCTCGGGCGCTGCGCGACCGGATCAGCTGGAAGGTGGCCTGCGGGTTGGCGCTCGACGACGAGGGGTTCGACTTCTCGGTCCTCACCTATTGGCGCACCCGGCTGCGCCAGTCCGAACACCCCGAACGGATCTTCGACGCCGTGCGTTCGGTCATCGATGCCACCGGGGTGTTGAAGGGCAAGACCAAAAGAGCCCTCGACTCGACCCTGCTCGACGACGCCGTGGCCACCCAAGACACCGTGACCCAGCTGATCGCCGCCGTCCGCCGGGTCCGTCGGCTCGTTCCCGGAGCCAAAGACGTGAGCGTTTGTGCCCACGACTACGAGTCAGGTGGCAAGCCGTTGATCGCCTGGGACGACCCCGTCGCCAAGGAGGCCCTCGTCGATGGACTGGTCAACGATGCCCTCCATCTCCTGGCCGAGTTCGAAGATGCGACCGACGAGGACGAGGCCACCTCCGCACTCGGGCTGCTGGCCCTCGTCGCCGGTCAAGACGTCGAACAACTTGACGACGGCACCTGGAAGATCGCCCGAAAAGTGGCCCCAAACCGGGTCATTTCCACCGTGGACCCCGAGGCCCGCCACATGCACAAGTCGCGATCTGAGTATCGCGATGGCTACAAGGCCCACATCGCCATCGAACCCGAAACCGGCTTGGTGACCGCCTGCGCCCTCACCCCGGCCAATACCGCCGATGGGTCAACCGGCGTCGCGCTCTTGGCCGACGAGCAGCCCGGACTCGAGGTTCTAGGCGATGGTGCCTATGGATCCGGTGAGACGCTGAGTGCCCTGGGCAAGGCCAAGCACCGGCGCGCCATCAAGCCCTGGCCGACGACACCGGCCGTGCCCGGTGGCTTCGAACGGGAGGACTTCGTCGTCGACGAGGGGGCACGCACCGCAACCTGTCCCCGTGGCCACACGGTCTCGATCACCGCTGGTCGCGCCGCCGTGTTCGGAATCCACTGTCGCGGATGTCCCCTCCGGGGTCGGTGCACCAAATCCAAAGACGGTCGCACCCTCCACCTGCACCCTCACGACAACGAGCTAGTGGAATCCCGACGGGCATGGCGAGAGGGCGACTTCGCCGAGGACTATCGACGATGGCGTCCGATGGTGGAACGATCGATCGCATGGCTGGTGGCCGACAACCATCGGCGAGTCAGATTCCGAGGTGTGAAGAGAAACCAGCTTGGTCTCTCGCTGCGCATCGCCGCCATCAACCTCAGACGGTTGGTCAACCTCGGTCTGGACCACGACGGTGAGTGGATCCTCAAGATGTAGGAGTTCGAGGAACATTTGTGCGACCCATGCGGCCCGAAGAACGCGCGTCTCCGAGGCCCATCGTCGATTCATCCACCCCCAGCCCAGAAGCTCACGGCACCCGTGCTCCTGAACTCGGAGAATGCCGTTTGTTCAACAGTCTCCTAGTGCCGCGTCAGGCAACGTTTGCGCGCTTTACCAGTTCACGTAACGTTTTGTCGTGAGCGTTGCGGTTGCGCCAAATGATGTAGCGACGGATCATCGAGTTCTGCTCCTCGTGTGAGCGGTGGTCGGTGCCGTCGAGGGTGAAGTAACGCAGCGCCTGGAACTGGGCCTCGATCCGGTTCATCCAGCTGGCGTTGGTTGGCACATACGCCAGTTCGACGTTGTTGGCTTCGGCCCAGTCGCCCACGCGCGAATCGACCTTGGTCGAGAGATGCGGACTGAAGTTGTCCATGACGATGGCGATGCGGACGTTCGGTGGGTACAAGGTGCGCAGGTAGCGGCAGAACTCGAGGAACGTCGTCCGGTCCTTCTTCAACTTGACGTGGCCGTAGATCTTGTCCTGGTTCAGGTCGTAGGCGGCCATCAGATGACGGACCCCGTTCTTGCGGGTGTAGGTGGCCCGGCGGCGCCGGCGTCGTGGTTCTTCGCACCCTTCGCCTTTAACGATTCTCGGCGCCCACTGCTTGCCCGGCCGGGGCAAGAGGTTGAGCGGGCCGAACTCGTCCATGCAGATGACGACGCCGGGGTCGCCCTTCTTCGGTTTTGCCTTGCCATCGGCAATTTCATAGAGCTCGAGCACCCGGTTCTTCTTGGCCTCGAAGTCGGGGTCATTGGACTGTTTGTAGGTCTTGATCACTTGAAAGGAGACACCCTCCTCGCGGAGGAGCACGCGCAGACCCTCGTGGCTGATGTCGTCGACCACCCCCTCGGCGACGAGGAACTCGGCCAGCTTGGACAAGCTCCAGGTGGAAAAGGGCAGGTCGTGGTCGACCGGTCGTGACAAGGCGATCTTTTTGATCTCCCGGCGCTCGGGCAGGGTGAATTTCGGTGGTCGGCCGCCCGAGTACTTGGCGGCCAACGAATCGAACCCGTCGGCGTTGAAGTTGTGGATGACCTCTCTGACCCGGTCTTCTGAGGTGAAGGCGATCTTGGCGATGGCCGGGACGTCCATCCTCTGGGCCGACCAGAGCACGATCTGGGCTCTTCGCCATCGCACCACCGAGCCCGAGCCCCGGCGCACGATCGAGAGGAGCTTTCGTCCCTCTTCGTTGGTGATGTCCCGCACTGCCACGCGTTCTGCCATGGCACCACTTTGCGCGACCCGAAGATCAAAGTGGTGGACGCGCCCCACCAACGTTGCCGGTCACGGCACTAGGAGCGACGCCGACGTCCCATAACAGTGGTTGGGGGCTCCATCAGGGTCACGAGTTCTCCATGTACTTCGATTTCACAACCCTCGAACAACCACGTCAGAAGCGAGTCTGACGACAAGAGCCTCAAGGCGTCTCGATTTGTGGTCGATATTGGCCTAGCAACGGCGTTGCACCGTGCCCGCTGAATCAAATGCAACGCCGGACGCTCGGGAGCGATGTCGGGTTGTGGTTGAGGCAACCGACGATGTCTGGCGGATCGCATTGAGCTGACGCATTGGTTCGAGGTGGCAACAACGGAACTTTCGCAGGTGCTTCCTGAGACACTTCCGTGGGAAGGAGGGTCCAACATGCAGTTCCGCCGTCGAATACCACGCCAACCTGCCGGCTGGGACGGGGTTTGCCAGATCGAGGGCGAGTTCGCCGCCAAGTGCCGTGTCATCGACATCTCGATGATAGGTCTGGGAATCACGCTAGAGCACCCCTCGCCGGCCGAGCTCGCCGGACGCCACATTTCCGTCGATGTTCCAACGGTCATCGGTCACTCGTTCAGGATGCGACTCGATGGCAAAATAGCGAACGCAAAGACGACTCGCGGCAGAGCTGTCAGGGTTGGCATCGAGTTCGATCAACCCTTCGAAGCCGGACTTGGCACCACCATTCTCGAGAGCACGATGAGCGATGACAATCTTGGAGCACTTCTCCCGCGTCAGGAGTACTATTCAGCAATTGCCCGTGAACGGGGATATGACCACAAATCGGCACAAGACATCATACTGCTGATAACTGAGGAGATTGGCGAGCTCGCGCGGCAGAATCCTGGGCAACGGCAGCGACTTTCTCAAACCTCGAAAACCTGCGCAGCCTCATCGGGAGATGGACTGCAGACTCGGCTCGACGTGAGCTGAGGGTTCGGACACCCAGGTGGCCGAGGCGCGCTGAAGCAATGAAGAAGCTGGCGGAGCGCGGAAAATCTTGGAAGATCGATGACTGGAACACCGGCGACCAACTGGCCAGGACTCTCGCTCACACGATCAGGCAATCCATCGAGGCGGCTGACCCCCTGGCCAGCGTCTTCTATGACGTGAGGAACGACTCCCAGCACTGACCAAGGGGTAGCCCAGAACGCCGGGACGAGGCGTGCTCCGCGCCCGCTACGGCTTGCGGGCGGTGACGAGCCAGTAGGCGCCGCCCAGCACGACACCCTCGGACGTGGCGTACGGCTGCAGCGCCTCGAGGGCGGCCTCGGTACCGGCCTGCACCGCCTCAGGGTCCTTGCCCTCCACCAGCCGGCGCCCCATCTCGTCAGAGAGCATGAAGGCGACGACGTCCTCGGGGTCGCGTCCAATTCGCATCCCGTCCTTGTGCTCCGCGACGTTGACCTCCAACCAGCCAGCGGACTCAAGCAGGCCACTGGTCCGCTGGGCGTCCGCCAGAGCGAAAGGCCCGGGGGCGCCAGGTCCGGGCAACTCGGGTATCCCCACGTGGGCCACCATCGCCATAGCCGGCACCGCGATCCACTCGTTGGCGAACATCTCCTGCCAGCACACGAAGCACAGGCGGCCACCCGGACGGGTTGCCCTTGCGAGGTTGGCGAAAGCGACCTCCGGGTCGTCAAAGAACATGACGCCGAAGCGGCTCACGACCATGTCGAATAGTTGGTCGAAGGAGGCGGTCTGGGCGTCGCACTGGACGAAGTCGACGTCGAGCCCTTGTTCTTCGGCCCGACGCCGTGCCACCCCCAGCATGGGCGCCGATAAATCGAGGCCGGTCACCCGCCCGCCGGGGCCTACGGCTCGGGCCGCCTCCAGGCTGATGGCACCGTTGCCGCACCCCACGTCCAGGACCCGCTCACCACTCTTGAGCACAGCGGACGCCAGCAGCTGACGGCCGAAAGGGGCGAGCATGGTGTCGAAGCGTTCGGCCTCTCTCACCCAGACATCGGCTGGGCGTCCGTTCCAGTAATCGACCATGTTGGCGTTCGTCATGGCCTCCTTTCTAGCGTTGGCGTGCCTCCGGCGCGCCAAATGCCAACATCTGCTGTCTCAGGAAACCGCCGGGCTGGGGTGCCTCGCTGCTGGGACGGGGTGTCACCGAGCATCGCACTTTCGGGCTAAGGGCGCGCAGCGGCACCGATGGGTAATCCGGCTCATGTGAGGCGGTTGCTCTCCGTACGATTCGACCTCAGACCCGGACGAAATTATGCGCCGTCAACGGAACCACCTTCCCAGACGTGAATGCATCGTGGACTTGCGCTGGTTGGTCGTCGCTGTGGTCATGGCCCTCTCCCTAGTTCGCGGGGCTTGTGGAGGAGGCGGCTCCCGGCTTGCCTCGACAACTACGAGTCGGCCACCGCCGACGGGTCACCCCGTCGAATCATCTAGTCCCGCTGTCCCGCCCAACACGAAGGCCATGTGCCTCGATCAAAGGTATTGGCCCAAGCCGCGACCGCGATCGGAGCGGCGGTCGTCAGGAGAGACATCGTCGTGTGGGACCAAGCCAGTAGACGACAGCTCTATAGGGATGGGCCGTACGACTCGATAACGGTCAATCGTCCATTGGAGCGGATAATCACTGAACTCAACCACGTTGGAGTCCATGAGTTCGTTGCTAGCAGGGGCGGTGGCGAATCTCGCATGATTTCCGTCGAGCGGACTACGCCCGGCCAAATTTATGAGAAGGCGGCTCTGACTGGCCTCGAGTACTACTGGGAAAGGCTCACCAAGGTCTTCAGGCGCCACCGATAGAGCACGATGGTTGGGACCGTCAACGCGTCGACCCGGTAGCTTGCATCATCCCGAAACTTGCGAACGGGGCTACGCCCGAAACGCTGCCTGGAATCGCAAGTAGAAGGCTGCGAACACTAGGACGATGCCTACATTCGCCAGCAGCCGGGCCCAGACGTTGTGCCTAAATATCAGGATGTCGACTCCGATCACGGTGGCCACAAGAGCGACGACGTAGATCCCGATGGCCAAGTGTCTTCCCACGCTCCGAGCCTATTCCCGTAAGCGTGGTAGCCCTAGCAGGGCATTGCCCGCCGACCCGGCGGTCGGGGGCACCTGCGATACTCCTGAGGTGCTGGTCCAGATATACGGCATCACGACCCCAGAGGACGCCGAAATGGTCAACGCCCTGGCCCCTGACAACGTCGGCGTCGTCTTAGATGAGGGATTCCAGACGTGGGACGGTGTCGATGGAGCGACCGCGCAGCTGATCGTTTCAGAACTGACCGATGTGACGGTCGTGGCTCTCTCACTCGCGGTCGAGCGTGAGCGGATCCTTCGGACATTGGAGGTCGTGTCCCCGAGTGTGCTCCACTTGGTGCGAGCCGCAGAGCAGATGCTACCCGAGCTGCTCGCTGCCCTCAGGGACGAGCTGGACCCCATCAAACTCATGCTCACGGTGCCTGTCCTGAATGAGACATCCGTCATTCAGGCGCAGAGCCTTTCCACGGCGACGGATTACCTCCTCCTCGATTCCGCTCATCCTCAAAGCGGGCGGGTCGGCGCTACTGGGCTGGTCCACGATTGGGCACTGAGTCGCCGAATCACCGAGTCGTGCGCTGCTCTCAGTGTCCTTGCTGGGGGCCTTGGACCAGCCAACGTTAGAGAAGCCATCGAGGCCGTCCGGCCGTTTGGCGTTGACACTGAGACTAAGACCAGTCGGGACGATGACCGTCGACGGAAGGATCCTGAGAAGGTGCGGCTTTTTATTGAGCGGGCTCGCACGGCAGACCTGAGTACCTAAGCGCCCCACCATCCCGGCGTACTGGGACTCCCCCGTGCGCTCGCCCGGCAGCTAACTGCAGCGCTAGCTGCCCGGGGCGACCTGAATCCAGCTGATGACATTTCCGGCCGCGTCCACCACGTTGGCCTTGCGTCCGGCGTTACCTACGGCCTCGATCGGCCCGGCGCTGACACCCCGACTGGCAAGATCGGTGACGAACTGATCCAGGTCGCTGACCGAAATGGTCACTACTGTCCGTCCAGCGCGCCCGGGATCCTCGATGACGTACAGCCAGCCGTTCCCTGCAACGCACCACATCACCTCGTTCTCATTGGGAACGATGTCGGCCGGACGTCCGAAGAGCTGCTCATACCAGCCCATGGCTGCTCCCAATCGTGCTACGGGCACGCTGGCGAAGAGAGCCTCCATGGTCACCCCCGCAGCCTGCCGCTTACAGACGGGGATGTCGAGCCGGTCATAGGGGTCGTGCTGCTCACCGTCCTGATGCGATGAAGGGGCGGGGCCTCCGCCCCTTGTGAGATCCGAGCATGCTCGGTCTTGCAAAAGAAAACCTCGACAGAGGAGGAGGCCCCTATGGGACAGTACGTCGGAATCGACTTACATCGTCGTAGCACCACCATCGTCCGGATGGCAGAAGACGGGGAGGTGCTCGGCACCGAACGCTTCGTCAGCCAGCCCTTCGAGCTCGCCCAGGCGATGGCCGCCGCCGGGCCCGAGCCTGAGGTGGTCCTCGAATCCACCTATGGCTGGTACTGGGCGGCCGATGTGCTCCAAGAGCTCGGCGCCCACGTGCACCTCGCCCATGCGCTCGGCAACAACTGGGGGAACCGACGCGTCAAGAACGACGTGCGTGACGCCCAGGATCTGGCCGCCATGTTGGCCCTCGGGCGTCTGGCCGAGGGCTGGATCGCGCCGCCAGAGGTTCGAGAGCTGCGCGAGCTGGTGCGTTATCGCTATTCGCTCATCCGGCACCGGACCAGTGCCAAGGCCCAGATCCACGGGGTCATGGCCAAGAACGGGATCCTGCCCGTCGTCGGCGAGCTGTGGGGACCGACCGGTCAGGCCCAACTCGACCGTCTCGAACTTCCCGAGGCCTATGCCATGCGCCTCGACTCGCTGCGCAACCTGCTCGACGTCTATGCGGGCGCCATCGCCGAGCTCGACGCGCACATCCACGCCGAGCTCAAGGCCGACCCCGGCTATCGGGCGCTCATGACCCTGCCCGGAGTGGGCAAGGTCATCGCCGCCATCTTCGTGGCCGAGATCGGCGACATCACCCGCTTCGACTCGGCCAAAAAGCTCTGCAGCTGGGCCGGCCTCACTCCCAAGCACCGCGAGTCCGACGAGGTCGTCCACCGCGGAGAGATCACCAAACAGGGCTCACCGCTGGTCCGCTGGGCGGCCATCGAGGCCGTGGGCAACTATCGGGCCAAGGGCAACGAGAAGCTCCGTGCCGACTACAAGCGCATCGCCGAGCACGCCGGCAAGTACAAGGCCCGGGTCGCCGTCGCTCGAAAGCTCTTGACCCTCGTCTTCTACGCCATGCGCGACGGGGAGGTCCGATGCCTCGAGACCGCCGCCTGAGTCTCGGCCACGGACCGACGCGAGCTCGACTATCGCCGTGGCCCACCAACTCAGGTGTGGCCGTCGTCTCTGATTGAGCCCGTCGGGACGTGGCCGAACCCCATCATGTGCGGAGATCGACGAATGAATGGCTGGCTGCCCACGGGAGCGTGACAGAACCCAGAGCAGTGATGGGAACTCGTAGCACCACATAGGCGTCCTCGAACAGGATGCGCCGCTCGCCGCCGGCGTCAACGTCAAGCCTTCGGCGGGCTTCGCCCGACGTTGACCCCGACGTCTCGCTGGCACGCGCTCTCGTACAGGACGCCGATGGGTGAGTTAGGAACGATCGACAGAAAAAGACTCTTGATCCGGCTCCGCCCTTCATGTACGGCGTTAGGGGGCGGTCAGCATTCGACTGGATGGGTGGCTGAGCTGTACATACCATCTGGTGGCAAGGGCCGAGCGTGGGAGGTGGTATGCGCCGGAGGTGTGAAGCGAGCGCGGTCATCGGAGCCCCGGTTTATGCTGTGTGGAACATCGTGTCTGATGTCACGCGTGTCGGCGAGTGGAGCGGCGAGTGCCAGAGTTGCGGCTGGGTGGGAAGTTCCGATTCCTCCCTACCGGGGGCACAGTTCCGAGGTCGCAACCGCCGGGGCTCCATGCGCTGGACTCGGCTAAACCAGGTGATCCGGGCAGAACCTCCTCACTCCCTCGTGTGGCGAACAATCGCCCGTTTTCCGTATCTCGATTCGACCGAGTGGCAGCTGAACTTGGCGGAGGACGGGTCCGCGACCAAGGTCACTGAGGCGTTCGAGATCCTCCGCCTCTCCAAGGCGATGGAGCGATTCCTCGATGTCGTGATGCCCGCACATCGCGATCGGAGCGCGGACCTTGCGGCGGATCTCGCTCGGCTCAAGTCACTGGTCGAGGCAGAGAGCCGAGAAAGCCCCTGACGCTCGGCCATCCGCAGCCCTTCTAACCGGCAGCGAACGGGGGCGGTAAAGGTCGCTTGACATAGGTGGGTAGTCAAGTTACCTTTACCTTGTGAAGAACAGAGTTCGTGAGATGCGTTCGGATCGAAGCTTGTCTCAGGCGGACCTCGCATTAGCCCTCGGTGTCTCACGTCAAACGGTCATCTCCATTGAAGGCGGTCGGTACTCTCCTTCGCTTCCCTTGGCGTTTCAAATCGCCCGATTCTTTGACTCGACCGTCGATGAGATGTTCGATGCATCCCAGGAGGTGCGAAGGTGATTACGGCGAAGAATCCGCGGCTCGTGGCACCAGCGGTCACAGTTGCTCTCGGTTCCGCGATTGCCCTCGGTGCCTGGATTGGCACCGGTTGGGGGGCCGCCCTCACCGTCGAACTTGTGACGGTCATCGGTGCTTGCGGGTACTACTTGCTCGGCGGTAGAGATAGCGACGTTGGAGCGCTGTTCGGTTCCAGGCCAGACGAACGTCAGACCAGCATCGGAATGCGAGCTACAGCGCTCAGTGGGAACGTCATGGTCCTCGTCGCCATCGGTGGAGTCGTCATTGCCACCGCAACCGGAAGTTCGGCATGGCCGTTCTTTCTCTTCTGCTCGGTGGGAGCAGCGACATTTTTGGTTGGGCTTGTCATCTATCGAGATCGGTGACGGGCAGCGCTGAACTGACCCACCCCGGCGTACGGGGCGACCCCGGGACACTGTGGTCGATGAAGACCTGAGGGCGCCCGCGAGTATCGAAAGGTGGGTGAAACCCGGAGCCCAGATCTGAGAGGATGCCTGACGCCTCCCGTGGTGCACGAGGACTCTCCGTCGGTAACGATGGGGTGATGACCACGCCCCTCGACCGGCCCTCGGCGCGCGTGGTCGTCATCGACGAGACCTGCAGCGTGTTGCTGTTCCGAATCGAAGACCCCCATGACCCCAAACCCCCGCTCTGGATCACTCCCGGCGGAGGGGTCGAGCCTGGCGAGGCACTCGCCGAAGCGGCAGCACGCGAGCTCGCTGAGGAAACGGGCCTGGTCGTAGAACCTGCGGAGTTGGGCGAGCCCGTCGCGATGTGCCAGGGCGAGTGGACATTTCGCGGCCAGCCCTTGTACTCGGTGGACTCTTTCTTCGCTTGGCGCACGGAGCGGTTCGAGCCGTCTACTGCGGGATGGGAACCCCTTGAGCACGAACTCCACGCGGCGTTTCGATGGTGGACGATCGAAGAGCTCGACACCACGAACGAGGCCGTTCTACCGGCCCGTCTAGTCGATGTCGTACGGTTGATCACGCAGGACGCAATCGGCCCATCGCCCATCGAATTGCCCTGGATCAACTTCGACACGACCAAGATCGATCCGTCGGCGGGGACGACGACGAAAGGGTGACGCCTAGCTAGCTGTACGGGGGCACTCTCGGGACTCCGTTCGATTGCCTTACGAACCCAGCGGGTAGCCACGTAGCAGCAGTTTATCCTTTACCAGCGGCGTGGACATTCCAGGCAGAATCCTGACCGACTCCTGTTCTTCTGGCGTCTCCACGGTCAGTGTGGTTAAGCCACTTCGTTTCCGAGCATGGATCGCTTGAATGTCGGTCCGTTGCAGGACTCGTCGGGAAATCCATCTCGTCCAGTGCCAGCTATAGACGTGCAGCTCATCATCCGTGATTTCCAGTCTTCCGAAGGGCCATATGACGTTCTGTCGACCGGCCGACCATGCAACTAGAAACTTCGACACCTTCGTTGGCACTTGGGGAGTATTCCACTAAGGCTGAGTGTCCCACCGTCCCGGGGACCCCAATGAACGGGGGCACTCCCGAAGCTGCCCTATTTGCTTCCGCCAGTGATGTCGTCAGTCGTGCTCGTGCTCCCCGAAAGGTTTTCAACGGTGATCTTGCCAAAGGTAAAGCTGTAATCCTCAAGCATGCTCGGGTTTCCGGTCGATCCGTGCTGGAAGGACGCGAGCAGGCCGCCGGAGATACTTGGAGACGAGAAACCACTGACTTCTTCCCCGCTCCCGCCAGCCGCCTGACCGGCCAAGGCGAAGATGGCGTGGAGGGTAGCTCGATCCTTGTCATCTAGCTCGAAGGCATCGAGGGTGGCGGCAAGGTGCTTCACGTCGGCCAGGTCAAGGGTCATCTCGCTCATGGTTTCTCCTATCGTTCTGGCAGGCAGGACGGGCCGCCCGCCCGTGGGTTACACGCGGTGGTTCACGGAGGGCTTCGTCTCCCAAAGTGCTGCGGTAACCGGGTGAGGGATTTCCTTGATCCCCGAGGCGCGGGTCGCCGCAACCCAGCCCGGCAGCGAGGATTGAACTGGGACAGTCGAGCTCCACATCTGGTGTACACGTGCAGGATTTTTAAGATCGCGTTCGGTAACTCTGCTCGCATCGTTGAGGGATGATGTCCCTGTGGAAAGCCAGATCCGGCACGTCTCGATCCACGGTCACGACATGGCGTATCGCATGGAGGGTAGAGGGCCCGTACTCCTACTTCTCCACGGCATCGCCGGTAGTTCTCGGACCTGGCGGGACGTGATCCCCCTCCTGATCGATCGCTTCACCGTGATCGCGCCGGACCTCATGGGTCACGGTCTGTCCGAAAAACCTGTCTGGGATTACTCGCTGGGTGCGTTCGCCAGTGGGATCCGTGATCTTCTCGAAATCCTCGACATCGAACGAGCATCCGTTGTCGGCCAGTCGTTTGGCGGCGGGGTCGCCATGCAGCTCGCCTACCAGCATCCTGAGCTTTGCGATCGTCTCGTACTCGTAGACAGCGGTGGCCTTGGACGAGAAGTGAACTGGATCCTCCGATTCATGACGCTGCCGGGGAGCGAGTACTTGATGCCCTTGGTCTTCCCGGGGTTCGTGCGTGACTGGGGGGACAGCCTGTTGCGGTCGATCAATGACCGCGGCATCCGTCTGGGTCGGATCACCGAGATTTGGAGCGCTTACGCGTCGCTGGCCGAGGCGGATAACCGACGGGCGTTCGCCCGCACCATCAGATCGGTCATCGACCCCGGCGGCCAGACGGTGAGTGCGATGGATCGTCTCTACCTGGCTTCCCCGATGCCGACGTTGATCATCTGGGGAGACCGGGACGACATCATCCCCGTGAGCCATGCGCATGCTGCGCACCAAGCCATTCCTGGGAGCCGACTGGTCATTATTGAGGGCGTTGGCCACTTCCCTCAGATTGAGGCACCAGAGCGGTTCGTCGCGGCTCTGGTCGACTTCGTGGACACGACAAGACCCGCTCGCCTCGGGGCCCAGGATCGCCAGCGGATGCTCAAAGAGCGATCGGATCCATCCCAGCACTAGCGATCGGGTGGGTTGCGTACTCGACCTGGGTCCGCTCCTGACGCACTTGTCCGGCGCACGAGGACAGTCCCAGAAGTTTTGGCTTCGTCCTTGTCGCTAGCGGGCGCCCATCACATCTTGCATCTGCGCCGTGTCCACGAACTGCTGGAAGCTCGTCACTTTGCCGTCACGAACCTTGAATACGTGGCAGACCTGCGCGTCCAAACTCTTGCCCGTAGCCTTGAAGGTCCCCGTGTAGCGTCCTTCGACGATGACCGCGTCGCCGGCATCGTAGAAGTCCTTGGGATGAACGACGAAGGTGCCGTCGAAGTCTGCTCCGATCTTCATGAACAGGTTCTGCACGATGGCATCTGGTCCCCTCCAAGCCTTGCCGCTCGGCTGGTACAGATTCCCCTCTGCCTCGCTCCACTCGATGTCGGGGTCCATCATGCCGATGAGGGTGGGAATGTCACCTCGACCGAAGCAGTCATACGCATCTCGAATCACCTGGACGTTGCTCATCGCTCGATCTCCTCTGGGAACCCTAGGGGGTTCTTTACGCCTTGCAATCGGAGTTTTAGGATCGCGTCCCCAAAGTGTCGATGCGTCCCACGACCGACCGACCAATGTATGGGGGCAGTCTGGCGGCTAGTGCCGTGACCGGCAACGTTGGTGGGGCGCGTCCACCACTTTGATCTTCGGGTCGCGCAAAGTGGTGCCATGGCAGAACGCGTGGCAGTGCGGGACATCACCAACGAAGAGGGACGAAAGCTCCTCTCGATCGTGCGCCGGGGCTCGGGCTCGGTGGTGCGATGGCGAAGAGCCCAGATCGTGCTCTGGTCGGCCCAGAGGATGGACGTCCCGGCCATCGCCAAGATCGCCTTCACCTCAGAAGACCGGGTCAGAGAGGTCATCCACAACTTCAACGCCGACGGGTTCGATTCGTTGGCCGCCAAGTACTCGGGCGGCCGACCACCGAAATTCACCCTGCCCGAGCGCCGGGAGATCAAAAAGATCGCCTTGTCACGACCGGTCGACCACGACCTGCCCTTTTCCACCTGGAGCTTGTCCAAGCTGGCCGAGTTCCTCGTCGCCGAGGGGGTGGTCGACGACATCAGCCACGAGGGTCTGCGCGTGCTCCTCCGCGAGGAGGGTGTCTCCTTTCAAGTGATCAAGACCTACAAACAGTCCAATGACCCCGACTTCGAGGCCAAGAAGAACCGGGTGCTCGAGCTCTACGAGATCGCCGATGGCAAGGCAAAACCGAAGAAGGGCGACCCCGGCGTCGTCATCTGCATGGACGAGTTCGGCCCGCTCAACCTCTTGCCCCGGCCGGGCAAGCAGTGGGCGCCGAGAATCGTTAAAGGCGAAGGGTGCGAAGAACCACGACGCCGGCGCCGCCGGGCCACCTACACCCGCAAGAACGGGGTCCGTCATCTGATGGCCGCCTACGACCTGAACCAGGACAAGATCTACGGCCACGTCAAGTTGAAGAAGGACCGGACGACGTTCCTCGAGTTCTGCCGCTACCTGCGCACCTTGTACCCACCGAACGTCCGCATCGCCATCGTCATGGACAACTTCAGTCCGCATCTCTCGACCAAGGTCGATTCGCGCGTGGGCGACTGGGCCGAAGCCAACAACGTCGAACTGGCGTATGTGCCAACCAACGCCAGCTGGATGAACCGGATCGAGGCCCAGTTCCAGGCGCTGCGTTACTTCACCCTCGACGGCACCGACCACCGCTCACACGAGGAGCAGAACTCGATGATCCGTCGCTACATCATCTGGCGCAACCGCAACGCTCACGACAAAACGTTACGTGAACTGGTAAAGCGCGCAAACGTTGCCTGACGCGGCACTAGGAGACTGTTGAAAAAATCTCCCGTCAATGCTCGCGTTTTGAGCGTGGATGGTCGAGAATTGGCAGGTGCAAGGACACAGCGAATCCAACCCTGAGCTGCTCGACGCCGCGGCCCTGTGCCGACAACTCGTCCCTGAAGCAAGCGTCGAGGCGTTTTTGGCAGATCACCGCCACGATCTGTTTCCCGACGAGATGTTCGAAGACCTGTTCCCGTCAGGTCGCGGTCGACCGTCGATCCCCGCCGATGTGGTGGCCACGGTCATGGTTCTCCAGGCCCTCGAAGGGCTCTCCGACCGTGACGCCGCTCGGGCGCTGCGCGACCGGATCAGCTGGAAGGTGGCCTGCGGGTTGGCGCTCGACGACGAGGGGTTCGACTTCTCGGTCCTCACCTATTGGCGCACCCGGCTGCGCCAGTCCGAACACCCCGAACGGATCTTCGACGCCGTGCGTTCGGTCATCGATGCCACCGGGGTGTTGAAGGGCAAGACCAAAAGAGCCCTCGACTCGACCCTGCTCGACGACGCCGTGGCCACCCAAGACACCGTGACCCAGCTGATCGCCGCCGTCCGCCGGGTCCGTCGGCTCGTTCCCGGAGCCAAAGACGTGAGCGTTTGTGCCCACGACTACGAGTCAGGTGGCAAGCCGTTGATCGCCTGGGACGACCCCGTCGCCAAGGAGGCCCTCGTCGATGGACTGGTCAACGATGCCCTCCATCTCCTGGCCGAGTTCGAAGATGCGACCGACGAGGACGAGGCCACCTCCGCACTCGGGCTGCTGGCCCTCGTCGCCGGTCAAGACGTCGAACAACTTGACGACGGCACCTGGAAGATCGCCCGAAAAGTGGCCCCAAACCGGGTCATTTCCACCGTGGACCCCGAGGCCCGCCACATGCACAAGTCGCGATCTGAGTATCGCGATGGCTACAAGGCCCACATCGCCATCGAACCCGAAACCGGCTTGGTGACCGCCTGCGCCCTCACCCCGGCCAATACCGCCGATGGGTCAACCGGCGTCGCGCTCTTGGCCGACGAGCAGCCCGGACTCGAGGTTCTAGGCGATGGTGCCTATGGATCCGGTGAGACGCTGAGTGCCCTGGGCAAGGCCAAGCACCGGCGCGCCATCAAGCCCTGGCCGACGACACCGGCCGTGCCCGGTGGCTTCGAACGGGAGGACTTCGTCGTCGACGAGGGGGCACGCACCGCAACCTGTCCCCGTGGCCACACGGTCTCGATCACCGCTGGTCGCGCCGCCGTGTTCGGAATCCACTGTCGCGGATGTCCCCTCCGGGGTCGGTGCACCAAATCCAAAGACGGTCGCACCCTCCACCTGCACCCTCACGACAACGAGCTAGTGGAATCCCGACGGGCATGGCGAGAGGGCGACTTCGCCGAGGACTATCGACGATGGCGTCCGATGGTGGAACGATCGATCGCATGGCTGGTGGCCGACAACCATCGGCGAGTCAGATTCCGAGGTGTGAAGAGAAACCAGCTTGGTCTCTCGCTGCGCATCGCCGCCATCAACCTCAGACGGTTGGTCAACCTCGGTCTGGACCACGACGGTGAGTGGATCCTCAAGATGTAGGAGTTCGAGGAACATTTGTGCGACCCATGCGGCCCGAAGAACGCGCGTCTCCGAGGCCCATCGTCGATTCATCCACCCCCAGCCCAGAAGCTCACGGCACCCGTGCTCCTGAACTCGGAGAATGCCGTTTGTTCAACAGTCTCCTAGGTCACAGTGTTGAGTCGATAGTGGAACCGGAGGACCGGCACTTGGCTCAGATTCAGTTCGTGGTCAGTGCGCAGTACGCCTTCGTCGTCCACAAAGACGACGAACCGTTCGGCCAGCGGAACTCGTAAAGCCCACCCGGATTTTCGATCGGGCCGACCTGGTGGCACCCCAGCCCGGCGGCGAAGTGGGGCATCTTGCCACTAAGGGATCACAGCGACCGCCAGTGCAATGCCTGCACCCGCAGACTCAGGAATCCCCCCGAGATCGGAGGGAGAGGATTCGGGGGCGGACCGGGAACCGTTTTAGACAGATTCCGTTGGAATGTCAGGCACTTGCCTTTGCTGAATAATGTCCTCAACCACAAGCGGCGGCTCCATAAGATGCACTCCGATTAGCTCCCAGTCGCCTCGATCCCCAAACTGTTCCTCTGATTCAAACGGGAGCCGGTCGATCGCGTCCAACACTGCCGCTCGTTCCAGTGGAGTTAGAGACTCGACTTTGTCAAGAAGTGCGTAGAGCCAAGGGCTTGGCGTCTCGCCACACTGCTCCAGTGACGACACTTCATCCTTCACCAAACGCAACAAGAAGTCACTTGGGTTGTGATGTTCCGGAAGGAACGGGTCTATGCGTGTCGACTCGCGCGCATCCAGCTGAAAGTGAAGCCGAGCAAGCATCCGTCCCTCGTAGGTCGTTAATTGGATGTTAGAAAGCGCTTCTCCGAGCAAGAGGTAGAAACGACCAAGATCCCTCTTCGCAATTTGCCCTTCTTTAATCGAGCCGCGCTCTCGCTGGCGGAGGGCGGCGTGCAGCTTGCCGGGTCGGAAAGAAACGGGAGATTCGCGATTCGCAGGCGTGAGTCCTGGATTTGTCCTCTTGGTATAGGCCCACCGGGGTGGCATGGAGTGAGGTTTACCGTTGGTAGACCATGTTGTCAACCGTGTGGATTATCCCTGGTCACGCCGGGTCAGGCTCACCACGGTGAACGAGCGCATAAGTGCGCTGGATCGGGCCTGAGGTCGGCATCGACAAGCGCCCCGGTCCGGCGTTATACATGTAATCCGTAGGTCCTGGGCTGTCTCCTATGGAAGCACACTCACTGGGCGTCGGCGACTCCTTCGATGAGGCCGTCGAAGAGCTGACTGCGGTTGCTCTGACCGCGTTCATCGGCGTGCTTGCGCTGGCGCTTCAAGATGGTGAGGAACTGCGGACCGGTCTCGAAGAACCACAGCGCTCACAGATGCTCTCGAAGGCGCAGTCGAGCAGAGCGGGCCTCGTGCAGTGACCGTTGGCGAGCAATCGACGATGGTCACTGACGGCCGGCGCGGAGCTCGCACCTGTGGCCCGAGGCGGGGTGGTGCCCGAGAGCCCGTAGTACTGGGCCTCGACCGCTTCGGTCACCTTGAAGTACGCGTCGGCCACGGTGTCGTCGGAGATGCGCGCATAGACCAAGGTCATGTCCATGGAGCGATGCCCGAGCAAGGCGGCGATGGCCTCGAGGCTCATGCCCCGGTTGATCGACTGGGTGGCGAGGGTGTGGCGCAGCTGATGGGGATGGACGTGACCGACCCCGGCCCGCTTGGCGACGCTGGCCACGTAGCGATGCACCGTGCGCCGGTCGAAGGGCTGGCCGTCGTCGCGCTCGAGGAGGTGGCCCGAACGCGAGCGTCCCCGCACGGCTCTGTATTCGGCGATGAGATCGACCAGCATCGGCAGAAGAGGGACGTAGCGGTCGTTGTGCAGCTTGCCGAGGGGGATGTGAAGGCGATGGCCGTCGCCCTTGCGCACCACGGCGTCGTCTTGAAGTCCGGCGACCTCGCCGACGCGCATCCCGGTGCGGGCCAGCAGCTCGACCATGAGCCGGCGGCGCAGGTTGGGGTCCTGGGCCAGCGCCGCCATGAACTTGGCCGCCGTGGGGTCGTCCAAGAACTTGGGCAGCGGCTCGTCGAGGGCCGGCAAGTCGCTCATGTAGATGAACAGGCGGGCCGGGGCGTCGTCGTAGTCCCACTCCATGATGCGCTCGAAGAAGGTCCGCACGGTGCTGAGCCGGTGCCGGATCGTCATGGTGGCCAAGGGCTTGCCGGTGTTGCCCCGACGCTTGAGGAGCCAGGTCTTGAAGTCCTCTATGTGGGGCCGTGCAATGCGCGCCACCGAGACGCAGGCCGGATCCGCCTCGCTCACCCGGTGGGCGAAGAAGCGCAGGGTCAGCTCGGCCGCCGCCACGGTGCCCGGACGGGCCGAGACTTCGAGTTGGTCCAGGTAGGAGGCCATGGTGGCGACCATGACCGGTGCCCTTGCGGCGATCTGGGCCCACGTGACCTCGAGTGTCCCGCCGCCCCGGCGCCGGGGTTCGCGATGTACCTGGGCGAGCGCGTTCATTGGGCCACCCCGACGAGTGCCTGGGCCTCGATGGCTTCGCTCGCCCGGCGGTACTCGTCGTCGAGCCAGTCGACGCTGAGGTGCAGATAGACCCGCGTCGAGGTGATCGAGCGGTGACCGGCCAGGGCCTGGATGGCTTCGATGGCCATGCCCGCCTCGCGCAAGCGCGTGAAGCAGGTGTGGCGCAGCTCGTGGCAGGTGCCGTGGGACAGGTCGGCCCGCCCCCGTGCGGAGCAGATGATCTGGGCGAGACCGGGCATCGAGAGTGGACGGCCGCGACGCGCTCCTTTGAGCGTCACGAAGAGTGCGTCGCTCGACGTCTCTGGTCGCTCGTGGTCCATGTAGCGGGCCACCGTGGCGAAGAAGGTGGGCGAAAGCGGCACCAGGCGCTCGTGTCCGCCCTTGCCCTCTCTGATGAGGACCCGCCACTCGCCGAGACGCAGGTCCGAGAGACGCAACCCGAGCACCTCGCAGCGCCGCAGGCCGCCCAGCACCATGGCCTGGGTCATGGCACGGTCGCGCTCGGTGCGCAGCGCCCGCATCAGCGCGTCGATCTCGTCGGGATCGAGGATCCGGGGCAGCCGGCGCACCCCGCGCACCAATGGCAGGCCCCGACCGCCGCGCGAGCGGCTCTGACGAGTGGCGATGCCCCGGGGCACCGGGTTGGCCGTCACGTCCACGTCGTCGCGCGTGATCAGGTAGCCATAGAGGCTCGAGACCGCCGCCAGACGGCGCTTGATCGTCGCGGCGGAGAGTCCGGCGGAACCATCCGCAATGCGCACCACGTTCTCGGCCCCGGGCTTGGGGCGCCGCTGCGCGGTGACGAAGGCCATGACGTCTTTGGGCCGCACCTCGAGCGGGTCCTTCTTCACTACCGAGAAGAAGACGCTCAGGTCATGGGCATAGGCCCGCACCGTGTTCGGACGAGCTCGGCCCACCACGAACTCGAGGAACTCGTCGATCAGCTGGTGGCCGATCCGATAGACGCGTTCACCGTCGGGACGGACGTGACACTCGAATGACGGACTCCACTTCACCGCACACCTCCTGATCGGGTTCGCACCCAAGGAGGTTCCCCCGGATGCCTATCCCAGGAGGTGGATTACATGTATAACCGGTGTACTGGGACACTTTCGGTCAGTACCGTAGGAACGTGTCAGACGCCGACCTCGACGTGGTCCGGGCCAAGCAAAAGGCCATGTGTGCTCGATTCGGAGCGCCTTACGTCGAGTCGCCGAGCGACTTCAAGGTAGGCGTTGATCCCCAAGTGCGTCGGGGAATCACACCTCTGAACGGATTGCGACATCAGCCTGAAGGAGACACCGCTGGTTGGTACATCTGGGCGGGAGACACCCTTTCGGATGATCCGAGCTTCTTTCAGCCCGTTCATGTGTCACACCTTGGCGAGTGGTGTTCAGCGGCGATTCCGTATCTCGGCTTGCCGCCCGGCTGGCGATTCCTCGTAGCGCCCGGCCACGAGGACGTCTGGTACGACGACACCCTTCTCGGCTGACCAGGCACCGTCCCGGTTCGGGGGCAGGTGACGAACCGGACTGGGCTCCGTTTCGGATACCGACCAACCCAATAGCGTTGTCCCTGTGATGCTGGCCACAGAAGGGCCGAGGACTCTAGCGGGGGCATTGTTCGGCTACGGCGTAATCGTGCTTGCGTGCTCCGGGCTCTGGTGGTTTATCGTCCTCATTCGTCGCGGTCTCACCGAGAAATGGGCTGACGTGCAACCCGAGCTAAGCACGGATCGCCGGGCTGGCGTGAAACGGGCCAAGTATCGGTCGATGCGGATGAAATGGATAGTGCTGTTCACTTGGGCCTTGCTGGTCCTTGGGATTGGCCTGCTGATCGCCTCAGCCACAGCGAAGCTTCTCTCTTGATTCACTGAAGTTTTGCGGTCCCCGATCCGGCATGAAGTATGGGGGCAGGCTAGGACCCAGACATCTTCTCCCGGAGCTGAGACACCGCAAGGTCACGGTTTGCTTCGGTACTCACTTGGTCATCGACCCAGGCCGTCGTGCCCGTCTGGGTATGAGTAACTCGGACCCCACAAGGGCCTCCGCCTACCTTCTTGGCAACATCGATACGCAGGTCTTCGGGTGCAATCTCCACCCGACCATTGTCCCACCGTCCCGGCGTACGGGGGCATTTAGCGTTGGTTCCGGGCATCCACCGATTTGGCGGAAGCCCTTCGTAGGGTGCGTCGGGTCGGTTCTTCTGGCTTGACTTTACGGGGGTCGGAGCGAGCGAGAGCTCGACTCCTCAACGGTGATCGTCGACCAGACGAGCCTCCCGACGCACGTGCATCCCTTTTCTGGAACTCGGCGGCCGATTATCGATTCGGACCCCTGCTTCTGAATGTCTGGATGGTCACACCCCTGCGGAACGTGCAGCGGTCGACGACGGAGAGCCGACTGACCAACCGTCCAGCGAAAGGACCATGCCATGAGTGAAGTGAGGTTGGGCATCGACGTTGCCTGTCGGGCCGACCACCGGGCCAGCCTGGCCGACGAGCGAGGTGAGTTCATCTGGTCCTCGTGGAAGTTCCGCACGACGACCACTGACCTCGAGCGTCTGTGGACGAAGATCCCCGACGGTGCGTCGGTGACGGTCATCCTCGAGCCCGCCCGCAACGCCTGGGTGCCGCTGTCAGCCTGGCTCCAAGCACGCGGCGCCACGGTGATCTTGGTGCCGCCCGAGCAGTCGGCCGACCTGCGGGACTACTACAACAAGCACACCAAGACCGACCGGTTGGACTCCAAGGTGCTGGCTCGTCTGCCATTGCTGCACCCCGAGGGCCTCCGCGGCATCGACAACCTCGGTCCGGCGGAGTCACTGCGTCGGGCCGTGCGTCACCGCTTCAGCCTGGTCAAGCGCCGCAGCGCCGCCAGCCTGCGTCTCGATGCACTCGTCGAGCTGTTGGGTCCGGGTTGGGCCGACTCCCTCGGCTCGGCCACCGCTTCGAAGACCGCCCTGGTCGTTTTGGAGAAATACGCCGATCCACGGGCGCTCAAGCGTCTCGGGCGCAGCCGGCTCGCCGCCTTGTTGATCCGCTCGAGCGCGGGACTGTGGCGCGAAGACAAGGCCGACGAGCTCTTGGCCATGGCGAACGAGACCCTCGAGCTGTGGTCAGGCGGGGGCCTCGACTTCACCGAGTTGGCCCACGACATTGCCTCAGAGGTCCGGGTGCTCCGCCGCCTCGACGACGAGATCACCGCCGCCGACAAGCGGATCGCCGTCTTCTATGACGAGGCCGACCCGGAGGGCATCGTCCGCTCCGCTCCGGGGCTCGGACCTGTCCTCTCGGCCGCCATCTTGGGCACCGCGGGCGACTTCAACCGCTTCGCCAACCTCGCCGGCGTGCGCTCCTTCACGGGCTTTGTGCCCAAGATCGACCAGTCCGGACTGGTGGCGGGACACAAGGGCATCACCAAGGCCGGTGACGCCAGCCTGCGCCAAGCCCTCTACATGGCAGCCGATCACGCCCGGCACATCGACCCGACCCTGGCGCAGCCCTACTACCGACTCGTCATAGTCGAGGGCAAGCACCACAACTCAGCGCTGTGCTCGGTCTCGGCCGTTCTCATCACCCGGATCGCCGCCTGTTGGCGCAAAGGAGAGCTCTACGAGCTGCGAGACGAAGACGGCGAAGCGATCACCGAGGCCGAGGGCAAGGCGGCCTGCAGCGACCGCTTCAAGATCGACCCCAAGGTCCGGGCCGCCCGTCGTCGCAACACCCCAGCCAAAGTCTTCAAGAACAGGGTGGCGGGTCGAGGCAAAAAGGAGTCGGCCCAGAAGGTCGCTCCGGCCACCGACCCGCCGGGAGAAGACGCTACCGAAAATGTGGCTTGAGAGGCTTGACTGCCGTTAGGAACTCACCCAGACCACCATCATCCGACGGGAAGATCTCTCACCTTGGCCAAGCCTAAGACGCCACTAGAAGTCAGTCCTTGTCGTAAGGTCTCGCTCCAGCGACCCAAGCGTTGCGGAGAGATCGAGGGCGATGGAGTGCTGAGATACAAGCTGTTGACTCGGGCGGGTTTGGCTGTTGCCCTTTTAGTGATCGTGATGGGATTGTCCTCAAACGCAAGTTCTGCAAGTTCGCAACGGTCGCATCTCTCGATTTCAGTGTCGCTGCTTACCTTTGACTCGACCACTCTGGGCGATTACTCCGCGCCATCTGCCTTCTCGCTTACCAACAATGGGTCGGCCAACGACACGATCGATCTCACCACCGACGCCACCTTCACGGGACCGGCAGCCGATGATTTTGTCCTAGCCCCGGGCCTCGGTTGCCCAGGGAATGGCACGTCGACCATTGTGCTGGCTCCCGGCGATTCTTGCCCCGTTGACGTCTACTTCTATCCGAGCGACGTTGGTGAGCGAGACGCCAACCTGAACATCGTGGGTTCGAACGATTCAAGTTCGGGTGGAGTGAGCCTGAGCCTCGAGGGCGGAGGATCGGTCGGCTATTACGAGGTCGACACGCACGGCAACGTCTTCACAAGCGGTGATGCGCTCTCCTACGGAAACGCCAGTTCAACGAGGCTTAACGCACCTGTGGTTGGTATCGCCTCAGCCGGCAATGATTTGGGGTACTGGCTCGTGGCTTCGGACGGGGGCATCTTCACTTACGGCGACGCCCAGTTCTACGGTTCAACTGGCAGCATCCATCTGAACAAGCCGATCGTTGGGATGGCGGCGACACCAGATGGAAAGGGGTACTGGTTCGTCGCCTCCGACGGCGGCATCTTTGCCTACGGAGACGCCCAGTTCTATGGCTCAACCGGCAGCATCCACCTGAACAAGCCGATCGTCGGTATGACCCCAACAGCGGACGGCGGCGGATACTGGCTAGTGGCATCCGACGGCGGCATCTTCGCTTACGGAGACGCCCAGTTCTATGGCTCAACCGGCAGCATCCACCTCAATCAGCCGATCGTTGGTATGACCGCCACGCCCGACGGGGGCGGCTATTGGTTCGACGCCTCAGACGGAGGCATCTTCAACTACGGAGATGCTCAGTTCTATGGCGCCCGAGGTGGGCAAAACGGGACTGCTCCCGTTGTCGGCATGGTGGCGATGCCCAATGGCAGTGGGTACTGGGTTGCCACCTCAGACGGCATCGCTGGCATGTACGGGGGTGCCCCCGCTCTCGCCAGCAACGTCATTGGCGTTGGAAGCAGCAGTGTCGTCGGCATAACGCTCGACGGTGGCCCAGTCTTGCAGGACTCAATCGGGATAGCGGCGTTGCGGTCCGACTTCGCGGCCGGAATTCACCCCGGCCAACTGTCCGCCACTCACTAGGTGCTCCCCAGCCCGCCTCGGCGGTAGCCAGTTCCGGCG
This sequence comes from uncultured Acidimicrobiaceae bacterium, assembly GCA_963807775.1. Taxonomy (GTDB): domain Bacteria; phylum Actinomycetota; class Acidimicrobiia; order Acidimicrobiales; family RAAP-2; genus Bog-473. The sequence continues at coordinate 44,418 of CAWECY010000007.1, forward strand.
TTCTAACAGTAGGGCGAAGAATTTGCGTGTTGTGCGAGACAACCGGACCGATCGTTATGCCGCGGCCAGGTAGTTGCGTGCGTACTGGTCGTCATGGATGGCCAGGGCAGCGGTCATGACCCGTTGGCCATAGGGGGTGACCCGATAGAGCCGTGTTCGTGGGACCTTGGCCACGAGACCGTGCCCACGCAGCTTGACGATGAGCCGAGACGTCCGCTCGCAGCGACGGTGCGCTTCGGCACGTGTCATGGCTCGGCGACGATAGAGCTGGTCGGTGATGTTGTGGTTGCGGAACCCGTTGACGTTGTGCTGGCCGGCGAGCACCGCCCGGAAGAGGGAGATGTCGGCTTGGCTGAGCGGGTTGAAACGGGCATGGGTCCGCCCTTTGGTGGTTCGGGGTCGGCACAAGGCGTCGAGGGCGGCGACGCCTTCGCCCTTGAGGGGTGCGGCCGCCAGGGCGTCGAGGTAGCGGCGGTTCGAGCCGATCCCCACCTCGTAGTTGCGCCACATGTCGCCGACCCCTTTTCGCATGGGGCACCACCGCCGCTCGCGCCGGCCCGCCTCGTCGGTGACGACGCGCAGGACTCGGAACTCGCGCGGATTGTTAATGGTGGTCTCGACCCGGAGCACCGAGACCTTGTCGTAGACCTTGACCCAGTTGCCCGCCACCCGGTGGCGCACGCGCCAACCTTGGGGTCGGCGCTTGGTGTCGGTGACCACCTGGGCGGCGAGGCTCGGGTGGAGCTTGCGGCCCAAGAAGCCGAGCACGTCTTCGGCGGACATGTTCAAGGCGGCGTGTCGGACCAGGTCCGGCCAGACGGCGAGGAGCTCCGAGCGCGACTTGAACATGACGTCGGTGGCGATCTCGGCCTGGTCGAGCACCCAGTAGTAGCCGCCGAAGCCGGCGCGGGTGATGGAGGCCAACAGGGGGTTGAGGCGTCGGGCGAAGGCATTGAGCACCCGGGGCCAGGACCGATGGGCGAAGCGGTCGCACAGCTTGGCGGCGCGCTCGAGGTCGTCGATGGCCAAGAGGGAGTTCTCGTAGCGCACATAGCCGATACCGGCCTTGTCGAGTTGGCGGGCCAGCCATTCGCGGCCGTTGATGTAGATCTGGACCTCGTAGGGGATCCAGCCCTGGATGCGCACGTGCATGAAGCCGAACTCGGGGTCGATCAGGTACATGTAGTGGTGCAGGCACTTGCGCTCGCGCCGGGTCACCTCGATGCGGTGGGTCTCGTGGCTCTTGCGGACCTGGAAGCTCATGCAGGGCTCCACCGCGCTGATGAAGCACACGATCCCCTCGGTGATCCCGTCATCGGCCGCGATCGACTTGGCCAGGTCGTCCTTCATCTGGGTCCGGTTGCGGGTCTTGACATGGTCGAAGGAGATGCGAGGACGGCCGGATTCGGCCGCCAGACAGTCGACGTTGTTGGCGATGCGATTCGTCGTGGACTTGGCGTACTCGGTGAAGTCCGTGATCGGGTAACCCTGGGCCCACAAGAGGGCCCGCACCGCGTCGGGCTTGAAGAGGTGCGAGAGGTGACCCTTGAAGATCATCCGGTCGAACATGGCCAGACTGCCGGTGATGTGGCGGCGGTGAATGTCCTCGAAGCTGTCCATGGCGGACCTCCCTGGTGGTGCGTTGCCAGCGAGTGTGCACCTTTCGCACAAGCTCGCGTCGCCGCAGGCCAACGCCGTCAGGGGCGGCTCTGCCGGCCCGGCACCGACCGGTTGCTCGCCGTCGAGGTCATCCCCGCAGACTGCGGCCGATCCCAGCCGGAGTCTTCACGGTGTTTGGTTGCGGCCGCAGGCTGCGGTAAGGGGCAGCCTTCGCGCACCCGACCGGTATTGCCAAGTTGCGGATGGCCTATGGGGTCGGTTGCCTCGGGCTTGCAACAATGGCCACCAGAGGGATCGGCCGAGACGTTTTCGCTTGATACGCGTCATACCGCCTGTTGTTGGTCCCGTTCATGAGTTCCCAGAGCCGTGGATAGTCGGGATCCGTCGAGTCGATGACCGTGGCCCTTCCAGGGAACCGCCTGCGACCCACCTGGACTTCGACTTCCGGTCTGGCGCACAAGTTGTGGAACCAGGCCGGTGCGTGATCCTTTCCGTCGTTCGAGGCGGCCACAATGATCTTTTCCCCGTCCCGCGCGAATACCAGAGCCGTCAACCGGGGCTGGCCCGTTCTGCGTCCGACGGTGCGCAAGAGGAGGGTCCACGCCCCGATCATGCCTGCACCGACCCGGCCATCACTTCGGGCATAGATCCATCTGTGGAGTCGCAACATTGCTGCGGGCCCACTCTTGGGTGCGGTCAGCCTGTTCATGGTTCTGGGGATGAGCGGCGGCAGCTGGTCGCCCCCGACGGTGAGATCGGTCTTCGTGTTCATCGTTACCTCGCTCTCGTGTTCCTGGCGTTCGGTGTCTTGTTTCGACTTGCAGCGGAGCGGGCCTTCTTCGCCGGATGGGTGGGATGTCGGGCGGCGAGCGTCGGCATCATCAGGGCCAGGACCTCCTCGGTTCGTTCCCAGAGGTCCTTACCGCCCGAGTCCAGGAGCGACAGTGAGTCGATTCCGACGATCCAGGCAAAGATCGCCCGAGCCGTGGAGAGGGGATCGAGACGCGCCGCGAACTCTCCCGAGCGAACCCCACGCTCGATTAGGTCGGCGATGGACTGCACTCCGAGCGCCTGGAACGACGCGTACTCCGAGCCAGGGCCGGAACGGACGCTCAGGTCGGCTCCCAGGCGGACGACACAGTGCATGGTGGGGTCGTCGGAGATCAGCCGCGCTCGGCGTCGCAAGGCACTACGCAGCTCGTCGCTCGCGGAAGCACCCGGTTCCGCATCTGCCCCGAGTCGAGCGATCAGCTCCTGCTGCTTGGCCCGGAAGGCGGCGAGGGCGACTTCCTCCTTGTTCGAGAAGTGGAAGTAGAACGCGCCTTTGCTCATCCCACTGGCGAGGATGAGATCGTTGAGGGAGACGCCATCGAAGCCATTCTCGGCAAAAGCCCGGGCTGCGGTGTCGATAATGAGCGAACGCGTTCGCTCGGCGCGCTGTTGACGGGCCCCCGTAGTGCTCGTTGGCATCAGCAATAGTAAAACATACCGATCGGTCGGTTTACAAGCCAAGTCCGACCGCCCGACATGCCGGATACCGGACGCCCGCCGCCTGAACCCCCTAGCCCCGTTGTGCCGGTATGGGGCAGGGGTCCACGTCTTCATCGCGATCCCTTCTTCGGGTCCTCCTCACTCCCTGGCGACGCCTCCTCCCACGCCGCCGCTGCCCCCTACAACCGCCGTCTGAGTCCGCGGGCCTTTGGGTCGGCATGAATCTACCCCGCGTCAATCGCGTCCAAGAGACGACGAAGGGCCTTCGAGGAGTCTGCAAGAGCGGTGGGAACGGAAGCCAAAACGACCATGCCCGTTGGCGATAACGTCGTGCATGTCTCGGCTGGGGCTCACCCCTCGACATGTCGCGTCGGGGGACGAATCAGGCACGGCTCCCGAAGACCGGAAGTTCCGGCCGGACGTGCAGGGTCTTCGAGCCGTCGCCGTCTTGCTCGTTGTCCTTTTCCACAGCGGCGTCTCCGCCCTGAGCGGTGGCTATGTCGGCGTCGACGTCTTCTTCGTCATCTCGGGCTTCGTCATTACCGGGGTGCTCCTGCGGGAGCGGGCGTCCACCGGCCGGACGTCAATACTTGCGTTCTACGGGCGACGCTGCCGGCGCATCCTTCCCGCCGCCTCCGTCGTTATCATCGTCACCGTCGTCGCCTCGTACTGGGTCCTCGGCGTGTTGTCCGGGGCTCGGACGGCGGTCGACGGCCGATGGGCTGCGATCTTCCTGGTCAACTTCCACTTCGCGTCCGAGGGAACGAACTACCTCGCCTCGCACAACTGCCGTCGCCGCTTCAGAACTTCTGGTCCTTGTCGGTCGAAGAGCAGTTCTATCTGGTCTACCCGACCCTGTTCCTGCTGGTGGCAGCAGCCCGTACCGCGTCTCCATGCGGGTTCGCCTGACCGTCGGCCTCCTGGTCGTCATCGTCGCCTCGTTCGCACTCTCGGTGATGCAAACGTCGACGAACCCCACCGTCGCCTTCTTCTCCCCTTTTACCGCGCCTGGGAGTTGGCCCTCGGGGGACTGGTCGCTGTCGGGACGAGGTGGCTCTTGCGCGCCCCCGCCCAGGTGGCCGCCGCTATGACCTGGTTGGGGCTCGGGGCGATCCTGGTGGCCGCCTTCACGTTCACCAGTCAGACGGCCTATCCCGGCTCGCTGGTGGCGATCCCCGTCGTCGGTGCCGGGTTGGTCATCGCCGGTGGGGTGGCCGCCCCTCGCTACGGAGTCGAATCACTGCTCCGATTGCCTCCGTGTGGCTGGTTGGGGAACCTGTCGTATTCGCTCTACCTGTGGCATTGGCCCATCCTGATCATCGCGGCCGAATCCCGAGGCAAGACCAGCTTGTCCTTCGCCCAGAACGTGCCCTTTCTCGCTCTCGCGCTCCTCGCGTCCGTCGTCTCTTACGCGCTCGTCGAGAACCCGATTCGCCATGCCGCCTACCCGCGTCGCTGGGTGCCCCTGGCCCTCGGGGTCGGTCTGATCGCCCTGACCGCGACGGTGGTGTCCGTGGTGGTGCCCAGCGTGCCGGCGGTCAATACCACCTCGTTGTCGAAGGACAAGGTCACACCCGGATCGGACGGGGAGATTGCGCGACTCGTCCGGTCCTCTGATCAGATCACGCGCCTTCCGGCCGACCTCACCCCCACCCTGCTAAACGCCGGGAGCGATTTTGGGTGGCCCCCGGCCTCGTGCATGACCGTCTTGGTGCCGCAGCGCTGTGTGTTCGGGGATCCGTTCGGAAGTCACACCATGGTTCTCTACGGTGACTCCCATGCCCTGATGTGGTTCCAGTCTCTGGACGAAATCGCCATCCATGCGCACTGGCGATTGATCGATTTGGGACACGATTACTGCATGGCCAACAAGTATCCCACCGGAAGCACAAATACCTCAAACCCCATTCTTAGTTTTTGCAGTCGATGGCAAAGCCAGGCCATCCGCAGAATCAGACAGATCGACCCAGACCTTGTCATCGTCACGCAGGAATACCAGCCGGGCTTCGGAGAGGATCCCTACACGGCGCAGCAGTGGGAGAAGGCGCTCAAGGAAACCCTGGAAGAGATAGCGGGGCCACAGACGAAGCTGGTCGTGCTCGGCAACATTCCGATCATCGACGCGAGCCCCCCGGACTGCCCGGCTGAGCACCCTACGCAGGTGCAGCTGTGCTCAGGGTCGCCGTCATCCAACCAGAAATACAACGTGGCCGAGCAGCGAGCGGTTACGGCCGAGGGCGGGCGCTATATCACGGTGACACCTTGGTTCTGTGCCGAGAGGTGCAGTGCCGTCATCGGGCGTTACCAGGTTTATACGGACAAGCTGCATGTCACGGGGACATACTCGCTTTTTCTGCAACGAGCCCTGGCCCAGCAACTGCAGCTTGCCAAACTCTGAGGGGGATCCCGCACCGGAGTGAACAGCGCTGTCTGGAAACGACCTGTGACCGCTCGACCACCACCCCCTTCTCGAACTTCACACTGGCACGAACCAACGCGACGAGGTGCGGTGCGTTGACGGCCCACCAGCGGGGGGATCTTCAATAACCTGGGCACGCTCAAAAACGACGCGACCACGATGACCGGCAACACCCCGCAGGACGTCTGCCCGATGACCGACTCGTACACCTACAACGGCTGCTGCCCGGAAGCCGTGGCGTAGTCATCCGGTGGCCACATCCGCTTGCAACTGCCGGATACCGGGCGTCCCGCCGCCATTAACTCCCTGCCACCGATGTGCCTGCGTACGGGGGCACGGCCGCGAGAGTCGGGTAGCGCCCTACTGAACATCGTCCGTGGGTACGGTTCACCGATCTGATGCGCATGCGAAGCACATGAGTTAGAGCTAATCAGAGAAATTTCTGAGCCAGCCGAGTATTGCCGGCTACTGACGAAGATCAGATATTTGGGTATCACTCCGCTCGTGGCGGCGGCCATCCCGGCACGAGCCTGCGCTCCCGGCAGAGCTGGCGCGACGACACCATCTGCCCGGCGTAAGGGGCGGCGTCGGGGTCGGCACCCAGCCACGCCGCCACCTCGCCCGCCACCTCGGGCGGCGCGGGGACGTGGCCGGCATCGGTGAGCACCTTGTCCATGCCCGAGGCGCGCATGGACTCGGTGAGCGTGAGCCCGGGCGCAATGGAGAAGGCCAGGATGCCGGAGCCGGCGAACTCCACGTGGCACATGTCGGTGACGCGGTGGAAGGCCGCCTTGGCGGCCGCGTAGGCCACGCCCCAGCCGCCTTGGCCGGCGGGAGCCGGCGGCGTCGTGAAGGCGGCCTCCGACAGCATGTTGACCAAACGCCCCTCGCCCCGCTCGAGCATCTGGGGGAGCACGAGTTGCGTGAGGAGTAGCGGGTGCAGGTAGTCGCCCACCAGGCAGCGCTCGGCCAGCTCGAGTGGCAGATCGAGGATGCGGTCCATCGTTCCCGGTCCCTGGTAGATGGCGTTGTTCACCAGTACGTCGACGCGCCCTAGGCCCGCCAGCGCCTCCATGGCGGCTCCCTCGACCGAGGACCGGTCCATTAGGTCCATTCGCACGCTTAGGCAGGTGCGGCCGTACGCCTCGATCTCGGACGCGGTCGACTCGAGGCTCCCGGCGATCGGCGTGGCCTCGTCGGCGACCAGGACGCTCGAAGGCTGCGCCCGCCCGTCGCCCTCCTTCACGGTACGCGCCGTGATCACGACGTCGAAGCCCCGACGGGCCAGGGCGACGGCGGCACAGCGGCCGATGCCGCGGCTGGCGCCGGTGACCAGCGCCACCCGGCGCGTTGCCTCAGCCACGCCGCACTACATCATCCCGGCGATCTGGTAGCCGCCGTCCACGTGGATGAGCTGCCCGTTGACGTAGGAGGAGGCGTCACTGCACAGGAAGACCACGACGCGCGCGATGTCGTCGGGCGTTCCGAGACGCCGCGTTGGGTTGGCACCGGCCAGGCGCTCCTGGACGTCGCGCGGGACGTTGGCCGCCGCGGTAGCCGTCAGGATGAAGCCGGGAGCGATGGCATTGGACCGGATGCCGTCCGGCCCATAGCGATTGGCCAGGTGGCGGGTCAGCTGGTTCAGCGCGGCCTTCGACACGCCGTAGGCCACGCGGATGGACTCACCGATGGTGCTCGTGCCCGACGAGATGTTCACGATGGAGCCACCGCCGCGTGCCGCCATGAACGGTATGGCATGGCGGGACAGGAGTAGGGCTCCCCGCGTCGTGGTCTCGATGGCCCGGTCCCACACGCCGAGGTCGACGCCGACGGCGTCGCTATCGAGGCGCGCATGGGTCCAGGCGGCGTTGTGATCGACACAGTCGATTCCGCCGAACTCGACGACGGCCCGTTCGACGAACGCGGACACCGAGTCCTCCCGGCGCACATCGCAGGCGATGCCGATCGCGCTACCGCCGGCGGCCAACACCTCCTCGGCCACCGAGCCTGCCCCCTCGGTGGTCACGTCGCCCACGGCGACGGAGGCACCCTCGGCGGCCAGGCGCAAGGCGGTGGCGCGACCGATGTCCGACGCTCCGCCGCTCAGCAGCACCACCTTGCCGTCGAGCTGTCCCATGTCAGTCCTGGCGGCCGGGGATGGCGACGATGACGAGAGCCGCCAGCGTGAATGCCCCCACATGCCCGGTCGTCATGCGCGCCATGTTAAGACACCCCCGATGCCGGGTCTCCCACCAGGGATTCTGTGGCGCCCTGGGACGGGCCCAATTGGGCTGCCGGCGGGGCGGCATGGCAGCATCGAGGGCATGCGAGTCCACCGCACCTTCGCCTTTGTGGACGTGTCGGGCTTCACGGCGTTGACCGAGCTCGAGGGCGACGAGCGTGCTGTCGACGTGCTCACCGCCTTCCGGGCGCTCCTCCGTGACATCTGTTCCCGCCGGGGTGTGCGGATCGCCAAGTGGCTAGGTGATGGCGTGATGCTGGTGTGCGTCGAGACCCGCCCCCTGCTCGAAACCATCTTGGAGCTGCATCACATCGTGAACGAGGTGTCGGGCCCGGTGCAGACGGTGTCCATCCGTTCGGGCATCACCTCGGGCGACGTGATTCTGATGGAGGGCGACGACTACGTGGGTCACTGCGTGAACGTCGCGGCACGCCTGTGCGATCTGGCGACCGCGGGCGAGGCACTGGCCGACCCGTCCGTCATGGAGCAACTGCCCAGCTGGGGCGCGGCGCAGGAGGAGACCCACGTCACGCTGCGGGGGGTCGAAAAACCAGTTCCGGCCTCGAGCATCCGTATGGCACTGGCCGGCGAAGAAGGTGCCCGCGACCCCATCTGTGGCCTGCCCTTGACGCACGACACGGCTGAAGAGATCGCCCACGACGTCCGAGGGGCGGTGGTGCTCTTCTGTTCGCCCGGCTGCCTCGACACCTGGCGCCGTCGCCCGTCGCGCTCCGCTGCTCGCTGACGGTCCTACCCACCCGCGACAGCCCCAGTTCGGACAGGGCTGTTGCCGCAGAGACATATCGGTATATATATTGTGTTTATGTACCAGACGGGTTCTGACCTGCAGCTCCGCCCCTCCCAGGACCGCATCGAACTCGGTCCGGACTCACTACTGTGGCGTTGGGCGGGCGACACCCGCATCTCCTTCCTGGGGGCGTCCATCGGCCTGCTCCAACTCATGCACCCGGCCATCGGGGCCGGCGTCCTGGAGCACTCCGACTTCTTCGGAGACCCCTACGGACGCGTGTTCCGTTCCCTGCCACCGATCCTCGGGGCGGTCTATGACGGTCCAGAGGCGGAGCGGACAGGCAAGCAGGTGCGTGACTTCCACCGCTCCATCAAGGGCCTCGACGCCCACGGACAGCGCTATCACGCCCTCGATCCCGAGACCTTCTGGTGGGCCCACGCCACCTTCCAGTACATGGTCGAGCAGGTGGCCGACCGTTTCGACGACCATCGACTGACGCCCTTCGAGCGCGAACAGCTTTACCAAGAAGGCGTCGAGTGGTATCGCCGTTACGGGGTGAGCGATCGGGCGGTCCCGCCCACCCGGGCCGACTTCGAGGAGAAGTGGGACACATACTGCTCCCAGGTGCTCGAATTGAACCCGGCGGCAGAATGGGTGCTCGACGCCCTGCGCCATGCGACTCTGAGCGCCGAGCCGTTGCTCGCTCCTCAGCTGACCTTCCTGCGGCCCCTGGCCCGGCTCACGCCGGTCCGTGAGTCGGTCTTCCGGTTCATCCGTCTGGCGGCATTCGGTGGACTTCCGCCGGTGGTTCGGGAGCGCTTCGACATCCCGTGGTCCACGGCCGACGCCGTGGCTCTCGGCGGACTCGAGCTGGGAGTCCGTCGGGCTTGGCCCCTCGTGCCCCCCACCGTGCGATGGCAGCCGCGCGCGCTGGCGGGCTGGGAGCGCGCCCGGATGCAGCGGGCCGCCTGATCATGGCCCGACGCAAGATCACCGTTGAGCTCGAGCCGATGATGGGCGCGCTCACCACGGTCGCGTCGGCCGATGTGTCCGTCGAGCGCGTCCTCGATGCGGCGGCCGACCTCATGGCCCTCTATGGCCTCAAGCGCTGGAGCATGGAGGACGTCGCCGAGCGCGCCGACATCGGCCGTACCAGCGTGTATCGGGCCTTCGCCTCACGGGACGATCTGGTGCACGGCGTGCTGGCTCGCGAACTGCGGGCGACCCTCGAGCGCGTCACCGCGGCCGCGTCCAGTGCCGACTCACCCGAGGAGGGGATCCTCGAGGGTGCGCTGACCGGCCTGGCCGCGCTGCGCAGCTCGCTGGTCGAGAAGCTCCTGCAGTCGGACCCCACCACCATCCTGCCGTTCCTCACTACGAGCGCCGGGCCGCTGATCGCCCTCACGCGCCAGGTGCTGGCCGCGCAGGCCGCCGCAGCCGGTGCCGTGATCGATCCCGAGCAGGCGCAGGAGCTGGCGGAGATCGTGGCGCGCCTCGGACTGTCCTTCATCCTCACCCGCGACACCGTGTTCCCGGTGCAGGACGAGGAGGCTCTGCGTCGGGCGCTGCGGCGCCTTCTGCGGCCCGTGCTTGTCCCGCTCTTCGGGACGGTGCCCGTCTAAAGGAAGGTGGCGCCGTCGGGCGAGACGATGACGACGTGCAGGGTGGCGCGGCCGCCTGGCTCCTCCCAGATGCGGACGGCGAGGGAATCGCCCTCCTCCCAGGCCACCACCACGGGCTGCCCCTCTCCGAGCGCGCTGGCCAGCGCACCCAAAATGGCACGGTCCAGCGCAAGCGGGAGCGCGTCAAACACGGCTCGCGCCTCGGCCGCCTCCTCGTTCTGCAGGCCGTCGAGCACGCCGACGGCCTCGACGGCGTGGCGCACGCTCGAGGCGGTTCGGACGGCTCTCTCGGCCCCGCCATAGGCGTCCGGGTCGTTGTTGGAGAGGATGGTGTTCAAGGGACTGACGATTGCTGCTCCTGCCATGGCACGCACCCTAATGCAGCGGCCGTGTGACAAGCAGGAGAACACATGCGGCGCCGGGCGTCACGGCTTCTCCGCCGTGTGGCAGCGGTGCCACACTTCATGGATGCGACGGCACCCCCCGGCCGAAACGGGGTAGGGCGTGCTCGACCCACCCCCCATCCAGTTTGCGCTGCGCGACGGCAAGCACCTGGCCTTCCAGTCGGCCGGCGGCGGCCCCGACCTCGTCTTCATCGGCGGGGCCCTGGCCATTTCGCTGTCGTGGGAGCAGACGGCACCGGCCCGCGGCCTGCGGCGCCTGGCCAGCTTCAGCCGGCTCGTCACCTACGACCAGCAGGGCATGGGCTACTCGGACCGCATGGACCTGTCGTCCCCGCCGACCCTCGAGGACCTCGTGCTCGACCTTGAGGCGGTAATCGACGCGGCCGGGGTGAGCGACCCCATCCTCTTCGGGTCCCACAACGGCGGCGCCGTGGCCGCCGTCTACGCCTCGCGGCATGCCGTGCGCCAACTCATCCTCTGTAACACCTGGGCCAAGCTCGAGCAGTCGGACGACTTTCCCATCGGGTTGCCCACCTCGCTCCTCGACCTGATGGCCGAGCGTTACGACAAGCAGTGGGGTGACGGGCAGATCTCCGACCTGTATGCCTCGCGCCGCGGCGCCGAACCGTCGTCCCGGTACGAGCTGGCGTCGACCAGCCACAACCAGTTGGCGCACCTACTCGTGATCAACCGCAGCTACGACATCCGCCCCGTCCTCCCCTCCGTCTCCGCGCCCACGCTGGTCCTGCACATGGAGGAAAACATCAACATTCCGGCGGTACACGGCGAGTACATCGCCGCCGCCATCCCCGGGGCCCGCCTGGTCCTGCTGCCGGGCCGCGACCACCTGTTCCTGCGCAACCATGCCACCGCGGTCATCGACGAGGTGGAGCAGTTCGTCACGGGCGAGCTCACGCTCTTTGCCGACCGCGTGCGCACGACAATGCTCTTCACCGACATCGTCGACTCCACCGCCCTGGCTGCCTCCCTGGGCGACGACAGGTGGGGCGTACTCATCGACGAGCACAACGAACGGGTGCATCGTCAGGTCGTCCAGCACGGCGGTCAGGATCTCAAGAGCACAGGGGACGGCTTCCTGGTCGCTTTCGACGAGACCGACGCGGCCGTCCGCTGCGCCACGGCCTGCCAGGATGTCGTGGCCGACCTCGGGATTGAGCTGCGGGCGGGGGTGCATGTCGGGGAGGTGACCCGTATGGGCCACAACGACCTGTCGGGCCTGGCCGTGCACCACGCCCAGCGCCTCTGTGCCCGGGCCGAGGGCGGGCAGGTCCTGGTGTCGGCCGACGTGCGCTCGGCGTGCGAGGGCTCCGGCCTCGTGTTCGAGGACCGTGGCCTGGCCACGCTGAAGGGGATCCCGGGTAAGTGGGAGGTCTTCGAGGTGCGCCGGCCGGGGTCGCCCGAGGGGGAGGCCGACCCGGACCGACTGGGTGGTGCCCCCATCGTGCCTTGACATGTGACTAAAAGGTCACATAATATGGCCGGAGTGGACGAGGTATTCAAGGCCCTGGCCGACCCCACCCGACGCAGCTTGCTCGACGAGTTGTTCAGGCAGGACGGCCAGACCCTGGGCATGTTGGAGGAGCGTTTCCCCATGTCACGCTTCGGCGTGATGAAGCACCTCAAGGTGCTCGAGGACGCCGGGCTGGTGGTCACGCGGCGGCGCGGCCGGGAGAAGTTGCACTTCCTCAACCCGGTACCGATCCGCCTCGTCCACGACCGCTGGGTGAGCAAGTACTCAGAGCCCTGGGTGGCAGGGCTGAGCGAGATCAAGGAGAGGCTGGAGAGACAGATGGAAAAGGTGTACGAGATCTTCATCAAGACCACACCCGAGCAGTTGTGGCACGCCATCATCGACCCCGAGATCCGGGCCAAGTACAACTTCGGCGCCGCCGTCAACTCGGACTGGACGGTGGGCTCGCCCATCAGCGTCGACGTGGCCAAGCACGGCGTCCATCTGGGCGAGGGCGAAGTGCTCGAGATCGACCCGCCGCGTCGCCTGGTCCACACCATGGCGGCCGTCTGGGACGACGACGTGCGGGCCGAAGGGCTCTCGAGGGTGACGTGGGAGATCGAGCAGGTGGGCGACTCGTGCCACCTGACCCTGACCCACGACCAGCTGCGCGAGGGCGCCAACGCGCAGCTCTACGGCGGCTGGCCGATGATCCTCTCGGGGCTCAAGACGTGGTTGGAGACGGGCGAGCTCCTGACGACGCCCGGCTCCATCATCTACGCCTAAAGGGCCGGCTCCGCCGAGGGTCGGGCCGCGACCGCCTCCGCTGCCTTCGGGTTGGTCGCGGGCCGCGGGGGCCGGACGCGGTCGACGACGGACATGGCCAGTGTCGCCACGCCGAGGCCCGCGCCGAGGAGGCAGACGCCCGCCCAGCCATGCACGGCGTACAGGGTGCCGGCGGCGATGGAGCCGGCCGCGCCCCCGAGGAAGTAGCACACCATGTAGGCGCTGTTGATGCGGCTGCGGGCGTCGGGGCGCAGCGCGTAGATCACGGCCTGGTTCGTGATCTGCATGCCCTGGGTGCCCATGTCCAGCACGACGATGCCGGCGATCAGCGCGCCCAGCGAGTTGTGCCCCAGCCACAACAGCGCGAACGAGCCGGTCAACAGGACGCCGGCGGCCACCGTGGTGGCGGTGACCCGCGCCGAGTCGGCCATCTTGCCGGCCAGGTTGGCCGCCACGATGCCACCGGCGCCGACGAGGCCGAACAGGCCGATGACGGCGTTGGAATATCTGTAGGGGCTGCCTGAGAGCAAGAAGGCCAGCGTGGTCCACAGCACGCTGAAGGCGGCGAACGCGCAGGCACCGTGCCAGGCCCGGCGCCGCAGGACGGGCTCGGTGGCGAGGAGTCGGAGCGATGACCCGACGAGCTCGGCGTAGCGACGGTGCGGGCGGCGACCCTCGGTGGGCAGGGCGCGCCAGAGAATCAAGGTGAACAGGACCATGAGGGCGGCGGAGAACCAGTAGATGGCGCGCCAGCCGGCCGCCTGGGCCACCAGACCCGACACCGTTCGGGCGAGGAGGATGCCGGTGAGCAGGCCCGTCATGATGCGGGCGACGACGCGGCCCCGCCGCTCCTCGGGGGCGAGGTCAGCCGCGAAGGGGATCATGACCTGGCCGGCCACCGAGGCCGCGCCGACCGCCACCGACGCCAGGGCGAAGAGCCACAGATCGGGAGCCAGCGCACAGGCGACCAGGGCGATGCAGGCGACGGCGAACAGTCGGACCACCAGGCCGCGGCGTGGGTGCAGGTCGCCCAGCGGGACGATGAGCAGCAGGCCGGCGGCATAGCCGATCTGGGTCGCCGTGATGACCGTCGACGTCGCACCGGGCCCGCTGTGAAACGTACGCGCCACCTGGTGCAGAATCGGCTGTGCGTAGTAGAGGTTGGCCACCACGGCACCGGTGGCCACGGCGATGAGGACGACGAGCGCACGGGACAGCGTCTGCTCGTGCGACTCGGCTGGCGTGGGGGAAGAGACGCCCTCGGCTGGCACCGCTCCAGGCTACGCGGCGACGCGCCGTCCTCCCGCCTGAGTCGGAACCGCCCTCGACCTGCTACGGATTATTGATCAGACGTTGCCGCCGCGCCGGCTCTCGGCCGTCACGCCGGTCAGCGCGGTGATGATCAACGGTCCGCCGAGGAAGAACAACCAGACGCCGAACACCATGGCCAGCACGGTCATGAAGGCACCCATGCCCATCACGAAGGGCCAGATCGACGAGCCCGGGAAGGACTCAATGGCGCCGGCACCGTCGGCCAACTCGGCGTCGTTGCGGTCCTCGGGTCGGTCACCAGGTGCGGGGATCTCACCCCAGAAGAAGTACTTGTGACCGTGGAAGCGGCGGTGCCAGAAGAAGTAGTAGCTGCCCGGGAGGAAGCCGAGCAGCGTGGCGCCGAGCAGCATGACGGCACCGCCGTCCTCGTAGCCCCAGAACCAGTACCAGAGCCCGATGCCCCCGAAGAACGCTCCGAGGAAGAGCAGGAACACAGCCTCGACCTTCATACCCCGACCTCGACCTTCTTGCCGTTACCTGGCCCGTGGCCGTTGGTGTGCTCTTCCTTGCCGTGGGGCACCGTGAGGTGGTCCGGGTGGTTGTAGTCCCACGTCGGCCGCTCGGAGCGGATGGGAGGCAGGTGCGTGTAGTTGTGGTGCGGTGGCGGCGAGGTGGTGAACCACTCCAGCGTGTGGGCGTCCCACGGGTTGTTGCCGGCCGGGATGGGTTTGCGCCAGGACACCAGGAAGTTGACGAGCAGGAACACGAACGACACGCCGATGATGAACGCGCCGACCGTCGAGACGATGTTGTAGCTCTGCCAGCCGAGGTTGGACGGGTAGGAGGCCACCCGGCGTGGCATACCGAGCAGGCCGACCACGTACTGCGGCATGAACGTCACCCAGAAGCCGATGAACATCAGCCAGAAGTGCCACTTGCCCAGGTTGTCGCGCAGCATGCGACCGAACATCTTGGGATACCAGTAGTAGAGGCCGGCGAACCCGGCGAAGACGGCGGTGCCGAAGAGCACCTGGTGGAAGTGGGCCACCACGAAGTAGGTGTCGTGCGTGGCGAAGTCGATCGGCGGGGAGGCGAGCATGATGCCGGTGATGCCGCCCATGAGGAAGGCGAAGAGGAAGCCAACACTGAAGAGCATGGGTGTGTTGAACGTGAGCTGCCCGTGCCACATGGTGCCGATCCAGTTGAAGAACTTGATGCCGGTCGGCACGGCGATGAGCAGGCTCAGGAACGAGAAGAACGGGAGCAGCACGGCGCCGGTGGTGAACATGTGGTGGGCCCACACGCCGGTGGAGAGGGCGGCGATGGCCATGGTGGCGAAGACCATGCCCTTGTAGCCGAACACCGGCTTGCGTGAGAAGACGGGGAGGATCTCGGTCACGATGCCGAAGAAGGGCAGGGCGAGGATGTACACCTCTGGATGGCCGAAGAACCAGAAGAGGTTTTGCCATAACAGGGGTGAGCCGCACGAGGGCGCGGGGGCACCGCTCACGAGGTGGCAGCCCACCGCCGTGAAGATATGGGTCCCGAAGTGGCGGTCGCAGAACAGCATGACGAGCGCCGCCGTGAGGACGGGGAAGGCGATGAGGATCAGGATCCCGGTGACCAGCATGTTCCAGGTAAAGATCGGCATGCGGAACATGGTCATGCCGGGCGCGCGCAGGTAGAAGATGGTGCCGCACAAGTTGACGCCGGTGAAGATGGCCGAGAATCCGGTCAGGACGAGGGCCATGATCCAGAGGTCGGCCCCGGCACCGGGCGAGCTGGTCGCGCTCGAGAGCGGCGCGTAGGCCACCCAGCCGAACTCCGCCGCGCCGCCGGCCACGAAGAAGGTCATCAGCATGGTGATGGAGCCGGTCAGGTAGAGCCAGTAGCTGAGCGCGTTGAGGCGTGGGAAGGCCATGTCCGGCGCGCCGATCTGCAGCGGCACGATGAAGTTGGCCAGGCCCCCGAACGCGAACGGTCCGGCGAAGAGGTACAGCATGAGGCTGCCGTGCATGGTGAACAGCGCGTTGTACTGCGAGAACGTGAGCAGCGACGAGTGCGGTGAGGACAGCTGCAGCCGCATGAGCAGCGCCATGATCCCCGAGAGGTAGAAGATCACGATGGCGGTGATCATGTAGCTGAGGCCGATCACCTTGTGGTCGGTCGAGGTCAGCCACTTGAGGATGCCGGTCGGGCCGTGGTCGTGCTCGGGCCCGTGGGCGTCGTGACCGTCGAGGGGCGCTTCGGTCGCAGGATGGAGGCCGGTCGGCTCCCTTGTCCCGTCGGGGGGAGCGATGACGTCAGTCACCGATGTCCGCACCTCCTCCTGTGTCGCCACTGTTGCCGCCGGAGTTGCCCGAGTTCCCAGAGTAGCTGGGAACGGTGCCGTTGGCGTTGGCCTTAACGGACGCCGGGAGCTGGCCGATGGAGTTCGGATGCGCCCGCTGGTAGGAGGCCGTCGTCTGCAGCCAGGTCTGGTAGGCCGCCGGAGACACTGAACGGACGTTGAAGAACATCAGCGAGTGGTACAGGCCACAGAGCTGGGTGCACTGGCCCCGGTAGACGCCGTTGTGGATGACGTTGAGGTCGAAGGAGGTCCAGTAGCCCGGGCTGGCGTAGCGGCTGAAGTTGAACTCGGGTACGTAGAAGCCGTGCAGGACGTCGTAGGAGCGCAGGAAGACCCGTGTCGTCTCGCCCGAGGGCACGACCATGGTCGGCGCGTCCGTTGTCTGTCCGATGATCTTGACCCCGTTCGAGTACTGGAACTCCCAGCCCCACTGGAAGGCGAACACGTGCACCGTCGTGTAGGGGTTGGCCGCCACGGCCGTGACTTCGTTCTCGACGATCACGGTGAAGGCGAACAGGCCGAACACGGTGAGAATGGGCAGCACGGTGTAGATGATCTCGGTGAGGGTGTGGTACTGGGTCTGGCGTGGGATCTCATCGGACTTGCGCCGGTAGCGGAAGACCGCCCACAGGATCAGGATCAGGACGAAGCCACCCACGATCAGGCTGGCGATGAAGAACCCCTGCCAGAGCTTGAACGTCGCCTGTGCCTGAGTGGTCTTCCCCCGGTAGGCGCCGAACGTCGGCAACGACGATGAGGAGCAACCGGCCAGAACCACGGCGCCGAGGCCGACAACGGCGGCCGCCCACAGCCGCCGGCCACGCCTGCGACCTGGGATTTCAGGCGTATCGGGAGGAGGGCCGGTCAACGACGAGTCCACGGCGGTGACACTATCGAACCCCGCCAAAAAACTGGAATTGACGACCGGGTCGGGGCCGGCCCCGCTGGGCTCAGTGCGGGTGTGGTTCGGATTCGTTCGAAGCCCAGGTGAAGACGCCCCTGGCCATGGTCGAGGTGGCCCGGGACGCCCGGGCGGCGAAGACCTCGCGGCGGGCACGCTGGACGCCCTCGTCGGACGGGTCGGCCAGCCAGGCGTGCTCGGCCAGGTGTCCGGCCAGGCGCAACGCCTGCTCGGCCTCGGCGGCCTGGTCGTCGCCGGCCTCGTTGGACAGCGCCAGCAGCTCGAGCGCCCGGTCGGCCAACGGGCGGGATCCGCCGGCCAGCTGGGCCAGTTCGACCGCCAGCGCGCGTTCGGGCGCCGGCTTGAGCGTGGCCGGGTTGCCGTCCCACCAGCCACCGTACTGGCGCCACACCGTGTGCACGATGAACTCCGGCTCGTCGTAAACGGGGCGCAGATAGGGGCGGACCTCGAGCGCGGCGGGTGGCCGCACGCTGTGGATGGCGTCGTCGAGGCGGCCGCCCTCGTTCATGACGGCGAGCGTCTGGTCGACCAGAGAGTCGAGCAGGTCCGCCGTGTCGGTGAGGGCCTGACGGACCCGGTCGGCCCCCACGACGGGGAAACCATGGCCGGGGAGGAGGAACTCGGCGTCGAGCGTCAGCATCCGGCGCAGGGCGTTGGCCCATTCTCGGGGGTAACGCTGCACCTTCTGGGGGTTGCCGGCGTTGGGCGAAGCCCAGATGAAGAGGTCGCCGCAGCAGAGGACGCGCCGGTCGGCCTGCCAGGTGATGGTGTGGTCGTCGGTCTCGCCCTTCTCATGGCGCAGCGCGAACTCGACGCCGCCGACCGAGACGTCCAGGGAGTCGTGGTAGGTGCGATCGGGATACCGGTACTCGGTGGGCCAATTGAGGTCGGTGAAGCCGAACTGGCGGCGGTTGATGATCGTGTTGTAACCGGCCGTGAAGATATAGCGGTCGAAACGGGCCGGGAGCGTGTGGTGGGCGATGACCTCGGGGGCGGCCCAGCCGCGCTCGACCGCCTCCGCCTCCCAGACCGGGACGCCGAAGACATGGTCGATGTGGCCGTGTGAGTAGATGGCGGTGTTCAGCCGCCCGGCGTGCCAGGTCCTGATGTCGTCGTGCACCACCTTGGCCAAGGGGGCGCTCCCGGTGTCGACCAGGACCAGGCCGTCATCGGTGGCGAACGCAGAGACGTTGGCGAAGGACGGGCAGAAGCCCACCCCCTCGGCGATCTCGACGAAGCCCCCGACATGGTCCACCGGGTGGAAGGTGGTCGTGCTGACCTCGCCGTTCCAGAGGCGATCGGCGACCGCGAGAACGTCAGATCCCATTGCCCCCATCTTTTGCGATGTGTGCAGGTACGGCCGGCCAGATGCCGACGGTCCGGTCGTCTCAGCTGCCGGGAGTCTGCTCCTGGGTCGGGGCCGGTGCCGGTGCCGGGGCCGGGGCCGGGGCCGGGGCCGGGGCCGGTGCCGGGGCGTCGGATGCCGTCAACGTGGTGTCGCTGGCCTCGGACGGTTTCTTCCCCTCGCCTATCCCCTTCTCGAACTCGCTCTTGGCCGAGCCGAGGTTGCGGGCCAGCTTCGGAATGGCCGCCCCGCCGAAGAGGATTACGACGAGCACGATGGCCACGATGAGCAAATCAGGACCGAAAATGTCAGCCAGCATGGGTTTCTCCTTCGCCGGGGTCCGCGTAGCGGTTACCGGTTACCGATCCCTAGGTTAGACCCCATCGGGGGTCGAGGCACCGGCACGCCGTTCTTCACCCTCTGTTCGGAGTCAGCCCGCGAGGAGGATGCCCATGACCAGCGCCGCCACGCTGGCCGTGCCTGCCACCGACCCCCACAGCGCCAGCTGGGCCTTGGACGTAGCCCGTTGGTGCAGGAAAGCGCCCACGCCGGCCAGGAGCACCACCACGATCTTGACGATCAGAACGGTCTTCCAGGCCGTGCTCTGCTGGGCCCAGGTGAAGGTCGAGATGTTCCAGAAGCCCGTGACGATGAGCACGAAGTAGGCCGGCCACGCCATCCGGGCGAAGGCCTGGGCCAGCACCTTGGGCGCGTCGCCGCCCAGGCCGCGGGCCGGGCCGACCAGCCCCATCATCACGAGCTGGCCGCCGACCCAGACCGTGGCGGCCAGGACATGGAGGGTGAGGCGGAGGGTGTCGAGCCCCGACGCGAGCACAGCCCTGCGGCTACTTGCCCTGCCAGTTGGGGGGCCGCTTCTCGGCGAAGGCGATGGGGCCCTCCATGGCGTCGGCCGAGGAGAACACGACCCCGACGGCCTGGCCGTTGATCTTCCAGCCCTCGGCCTCGGACACCTCGGCCGCCTGCTTCATGACGCTCTTGGAGTAGCGCACGGCGAGGGGCGCGTTGGCCGCGATGCGTTCGGCCAGTGCGATGGCCTCGGCGAGCAGCTGGTCGGGCGGGACCACCTTGTTGACCAGGCCGAGCGCGGCGGCCCGGGTGGCGTCGATCGGGTCACCGGTCATGGCCAGCTCGAGCGCGATGGCCATGGGGAGGCGCTTGGGCAACCGGATGAGGCCACCCGCCCCGGCGATCAGGCCGCGCTTGGCCTCGGGGATACCGAAGGTGGCGTGGTCGGCCGCCACCACCAGGTCGCACGAGAGCATGATCTCGAGCCCGCCGGCCAGGGCGGAGCCGTTGACGGCGGCGATGATGGGCTTCGGGAAGTCGCGCTGGGTCAACCCGCCGAATCCGCCGCCGGCGCTCAGGATGTCACCGCCCTCTCCGCTGCTGAAGGCCTTGAGGTCCATGCCGGCGCTGAAGGCCTTGTCGCCGCTGCCTGTGATGACGACCACCCAACAGCTGTCGTCGTCGGCCAGCTCGTCCATGGTGGCGGACATCGCCTTGCTCACGGCACCGTTGATGGCGTTGCGCGCCTCGGGCCGGTTGATGGTCAGGATCTCCACGTTGCCGCGGCGTTCGCGCAGGACTTCGTCTGCCATGGTTCTGATGCTCCCTTCGCTGTGCGCCCCCGCCTTCGGCCGGCGCCGTTGCAGCCGCCGAGGCTAACCGCGCGCCCTTAGTCGGACGTAACCGGCGGGTCGCTGCCCTCGCCGGCCGCCGGGTTCGCAGCTTCCGCGGCGGCCTGGAACTGAGCCCGCCTGGAGAAGACGACGGTGAAGGCGAACAGGCTGCCGATGATCGAGGCCGTGATGAAGGGCGAGACGGCCAGGAAGGTCCCGGTGGGTAACAGGTCGGCCAGGGTCATGCGGGACCCGGCCTCGACGATCAAGCCGAGTCCCCACACGAGCGAGAGGACGCGAAACGTATGACGCCCGATGGGCACTTCGTGCAGCTCGTCGTAGGCCGCCATCTTGGCGGGGTCCTGACCGGCAGAGAGGTAACGCCCGACGTAGAAGATGGCGGGGCGTCGCTGGGTGAACAGCGTGACGATGCACACGACGCCGAAGATGGCGGTGAAGAACGCATCGCGGACCTTGAGCACGTAGGCGTTGCCGCCGAGCAGCTCGGCCCCGCCCACGCCGACGGCGAAGCCGGCGAGCACGACCGCGCCGACGATGTCGATCCGGCGTTGGCGCACGAACTGGAAGACGACCCAGGCGGCGGAGCAGCCGCCGGCGATGATGAGCGCCTCGGTGTCGCTTTGCACGTGGCTGCGCACCAGGAAGTACACGGCGAGCGGCAGGGCGGCGCCCCAGACGATGCTGGGTAGGTGCTCGCGGACGGAGGGCACGCCAGGTTGCCAGCCCGGCTCGAGCGGAGCCGGCGTGGCGTCGTCGTCCTGGGCTGGCGGCCCCGGCTCCATGGAGTCAGGGTACCGCCGGGCCCGACGGTCCGGCCCGCCGGCCCGACGCGTACGATTCCTCCGTGACCTTTCTGGTGCATGCCGCCGAGATCCTGCTGCTGGCGGCCCTGCTTGGCGCACTCGGCCTCGCCGTGGCGTTTCTCCTGGCGCGCGCTTATGTGCGCCGGCACTGGCGCCTCGTACGCGGGCACGTGGTCACCCGCGGCCTGCTGGCCGGGTTGGCCCTGGCCGCCGCCGGCCGCGAGCGCGTGTCGTCGCGGGCGACACCGGAGCAGCTGAGCCAGGGCCCGGCGGCCCGGGTGCGTCGCCGACTGAGGGTGGCCGTCGAGGACGCCGAACTGGCCGTCGCCCACGCCGATGCCCGGGACGCGCCGGTGGCCGAGCTCCCGGCCGTGTGCCGCTCGCTGCGGTCGGTGGCGGGGGACCTCGACGGCCTCTTGCGCCACGAGCGCCGGCTGCCGTCGGGGTCGCGGCCCGACACCGTGCGCCGGCAGGTCGCCGACGTGATCGCTGCGGCCCGCGACGTGCAGGCCGCCGCCTTGCAGGCCGGGGGTGATGCGACCGAGCCCCAGGTGCGTTCCCTGGTGCGCCAGGCGAGTGACGAGGTCGAGATCGTATCCAGCGCGCTGTCGCGGCTCCGGTCCCTGGCGCCTCCCTCGTCGTCCTCGGGTCGGTGATTCTGAGCGTCGGGGGAATGACTCTCGGTGGGTCGGGAGGTGACGCAGGACGGGGCGGGACGTTTGCTGCGAAATCAAATCACTCCTCAACGGTCGCATGGAGGCTCAACTCCTGGATTTAGCCTTTGAAGAGACACGCCCGGACACGTCCCCGGACGGCGCCGCAACGCGGCCGGGCGGATGAGTCTCAGATCCGGTGACCGCCGCCTCTTCGTTGAGCCCTCGTCACGCTCCGCCTGCCAAGCTGAACGGATGGCCGAAGACACCCCGACCCGCCGCACGACCCGGTCGGCCCGGTCACGGGCCACCCGGGTCGTGAGCCTGCTCGGTGAGCACTTCCTGGCCGGGGTCGCCACCTCCGGCTACCAGGTCGAGGGCGGGTTCAACGGCGACGGCGAGCCGCACAACAACTGGTCGGGCTGGGAGTTCTCGGGGCGCGCCGAGCGCTCCGGCGTCGCCTGCGACTTCTGGCGACACCCGGCCGAGGCACTCGACCGGGCGGCTGCCATCGGGTGCAATGCCTTCCGGCTCTCCGTCGAATGGGCCCGCCTGGAGCCGCGCCCCGGCGAGTTCGACGACGCCGCCCTCGAGCGCTACGCCGAGATCCTCTCCCTGTGTCGTGACCGTGGGCTCGAGCCGATCGTCACGCTGTACCACTTCAGCCACCCGTGGTGGCTGGGCGAGGAGTTCTGGTTGCGCCCCGGCTCGCCCGACGTGTTCGCCCGCCACGTCGCCCGCATTCTGCCGGCGCTGGCCCCCTATTGCACGCACTGGATCACGGTCAACGAGCCCAACATCGTCGCCCTCATGGGCTGGATCGAGGGCGCCTGCCCGCCGGGGCGGCGTATGGCCGTGTCCGACGCGTTCTGCGTCCTCGACAACCTGCTGGCCGGGCACGTGCTGGCCGCCGATGTCGTGGGTGCCGTGCGGCCCGACGCCGAGGTGACGATCAACACCAGCTCGTCGTCGATCTACGAGCTCGATCGCATGCTGTTGGACCTGCTGCAGCTGCGCGACGTGGGCGTGGAGCCGAGCGACGTCGACCACTATCTCGACGAACGGCGGACCGTGCACGACGCCGCCTTCCCGCCGCGCCACGCCGGCGAGGCGGCCATCCGCCACTATTTCGCCGCCCTGTCCCCCTACGGGGCCGGGCGCGAGCCCGGGCAAGGACGGGTGTGGCAACGCCTGAGGGCGGTGACCCGCCGACAAGCGCCGCGCCGGGTGGTCGAGGTGGTGCACGCGGTCGAGCCGACCTCGTGGCATCGACGCCGCCGCCTTCGACTGGTACGACCCGGTGGCCAGCCACGCCATGCGGGTGCCGGGACGCCGACTGCCGTCGGGCGGCCGGGACTGGTCGTTCGGGCGGGCGATCTGGGACGTGGAGGCACACCCGGCCGGACTCCGTTCGTGGTGTGCCACGGAAGCGGCGCTCCGGCCGGGGATCCCGCTGTGGGTCGTCGAGAACGGCATGGCGACGCGGGTCCGCGACGGCAGGGCCGAGGCGCGGGAGGACGGCCTGGACCGCCCTCGCTACGTGCGCGAGCACCTCGGCGCCGTGGCGGATGCGGTGGCGGCCGGGACCCCCGTGCGGGCGTATCTGCACTGGTCACTCGTCGACAACTACGAGTGGGGTACCTACGAGCCGCGCCTGGGCCTGTTCGGTATGGACCGCAGCGATCCTTCGGCGCCGCGCTGGATGGACACCGACGCGGAAGGCGACGACGCCGCCGGCGAGTTCGCGTGTGTCCTCAAGGGCCTGCGAGCGGGGGACCGCTCGGTGCTGGAGCGGCCGACCTAGCAGGCTCAGGTCGCGGCGTCGCTCCCGGGGGTGACGGGTTCTGCCGGGCCCTCGACCACGGCCTTGTTCTTGCGATGGTGCCGGATCACCAGCACCACGATCAGGACGAGGATGAGCCCGAGCAGGACGTCGGACGCGATCCCCGTCGCCTTCTCGATCCGCTCGCCGACGAAGTAACCCAGCAGGCAGTACAGGACACCCCAGCAGGCGGCGCCCAGGGCATTGGCCGGCAGGAAGACGCGGTAGGGCATGGAGGACATGCCGGCCAAGCCCGGCACGACGGCGCGGAGGAAGGCAGAGAAGCGGGCGACGAACACCGCCGTCGCGCCACGGCGGCTGAGTTGAGCGAGCGCCGTGTCGATGCCCTTCTGCCGCTTGCGCAGGGGACCGAGGGCCAGCAGCTTGCGGCCCCAACGCTCACCCACGGCGTACCCGACGCTGTCGCCGACGATGGCGCACACGACCACGACGGTGGTGATACCGGCCAACGTCACTCCGCCCTTCGACGCCAGCACCCCACCGAGGATGGCGGCCGTCTCGCCCGGGAACACGAAGCCCAACATGACGGCGGCCTCGGCGAAGACCAAGACCCCGATCAGCGCGTAGGCCTGCCAGCCGTGCAGGGAGAGGAGCGGCTGGAGGAATTTGTCTACCAACGCGTCGCCTCACACCGGCAACGGCGCACGGCTGCCCGGGCCCGCCGCACGGCGAATGTCAGTTGACGGCGCGCAGCGTGACCTCACGCGGCGTGAGCTGGCGCCAGCGACTCTCCACCTGCGCCATGAACTCGCGGCCGCGCTGAAGGTGCGTCAGGATGTCGGCCTGTCCCTGCGGGCGGGCCAGCATCCAGCTGTGGCCACCGGGCACCCAGAGCACCGGGGAGCGTGCGATGGCGGCGAACTCCAGTGCCGTGTGCCCCGGGGTGATGCGGTCGAAACACCCCCACTCGTTCAAGATCGGGATCTGCTGGGCCACCAGGGCGCGCACCTGACTGCGCTGGTCGAGCGTCATCAGCATGCTGCCGACCGGCATGGTCTGGGCCACCGTGCGGATGTTCTGCCGGACGTCGGGCAGGACGGCACGGACGGTGGAGTAGAGACGGCCCATGGCCAGGTCGGGCAGGTCGAAGAGGACGGCAGCGATCATGTCGACCATCGGCGCGATGTCGGGCAGAATCGGCGACAGGATGGTTGGGATGATGCCGCTGCGGTCCTTCCAGGCCGGCGTGCTCACCCCGTCCCGGTAGATCACGCCGACAGTGCGCCGGGGATGATCGTGCGCGAATTGCACGGCGACCGCCCCGCCCATGGAGTGGCCGAGCAGGACGACCGGGCCGGCGTCGACCTTGTGCACGATGGCCATGACCTGGCTGGCCAGGCTCTCCATGGACACGTCCTGCCAGTCGAGCGGATCGCTGCCCCCGAAGCCGGGCAGGCTCGGGTTGATGACGCGCCAGCCCAGCTGCTCGGCCAGCCGAGCGCTCTCGCGCCAGTACATGCCGCCGCCGGCGAAGTAGCCGTGGATGTTGACGGCCCAGATCGGCGGCGTCCCGGGCCCGTCCGGGCCATAGGCGCCGACGTTGTCCGAGACCGCGAAACGGAGGCGGCGACCCTCCACCATGATGGAGCTGGGCACCATGCGGATGGTCGGGTTCTTGCGGATCTTGCGCTCGTACTGGTCGCGTACGACGCCCAGGCCATGGGCGGCGTGACCGGCATCGACGAGCGCGACGGGAGATGGTCCGTCGGAGGGGGCGATGATGGCGCCGGAGATCTGCAGCGAGTCCTCCGGCTGCCGTGCTTTCGACCTGAGAAATCGAACCGCCATGGCGACACTCCCGTCTCGCGCCTGGTGGCGCGCCGTCCTCCCCACCCGGTGCCATACCCCGGGCCCGGCCCCACCGTACCCGAACGAAACCGCGCTTTTGCAACACGCGCGTGCGCCGGAGCGCCAGGGCTGCGACGATGTGTCTATGTGCGCTGACATTGTCATCCGGGGTGGCACGGTGGTCGACGGGACGGGCTCGGTGGGTCGCCCCGCCGACGTGGCGCTCACCGACGGCCTGATCAGCGGCATCGGTGAAGGGCTGGACGGCGCGCGTGTGCTCGATGCAACGGGGCAGGTCGTGTGCCCGGGCTTCATCGACATTCACACCCACTACGACGCCCAGGTGTTCTGGGACCCCGACCTGACCCCGTCCTCGTTCCACGGGGTGACAACGGTCGTGGCGGGCAACTGCGGGTTCTCCATCGCACCCATCCGACCCGACGGCGTGGCGCTGCTGGCCCGTACCCTGCAACACGTCGAGGACATGAGCTTCGACACGCTCTCCGCCGGTGTGCCCTGGGGCGAGTTCGAGACCTTCCCCAGTTACCTCGACGCCGTGGCGAACCGCGGGACCGCTTTGAATTACGCCTGCTACGTCGGGCACACGGCGGTGCGGCTCTACGTCATGGGTGAGGAGGCCTACGAGCGGGCGGCCACCGAAGACGAGATCGTGGCGATGCAGGCGGTGGTGGCCGAAGCGATGGCCGGCGGCGCCGCCGGCTTCGCGTCGAGCGCGTCACCCACGCACAACGGCGACCGCGGTCGGCCCGTGCCGTCGCGGGTGGCCGACCTGGCCGAGCTGCGGGCCCTGCTCGAACCGGTCAAGCGGAGCGGGCGCGGCGTCGTCGCCCTTCTTCCGGGCGGCGTGTTCCCGAACGAGGAGGTGTTCCGGCTCCAGCGCGAGGTCGGGCGCCCGTTCACCTGGACGGCGCTGCTGACGGTGAAGGGCTACCCGTACCACGAGAAGGTGATGGCCGAGCACGATGCCGCCTGGGCCGATGGTGTCGAGGTGTGGCCCCAGGTCTCGTGCCGTCCCCTCGTCTTCCAGATGAACCTGTCCGAGCCGTTCACCTTGAACATGCGCCCCTCCTTCGCCGCGCTCATGGACAAGCCCAAGGCCGAGCGCCTGGCCGCCTACCGCGACCCGGCCTGGCGGGCCAGGGCCTGGGACGACGTGAGCGGACGAGCCGGCGGCTTCCCGCTCAACTGGGCCGCCATCTCGGTGGCCGAGTCGCGTTCGCACCCCGAGCTGGCCGACCGCCAGGTCCAGGTGCTGGCCGAGGAGCGGGGCTGCACGCCGCTCGACGTGATGCTCGACGTCTCGCTGGACGACGACCTCGAGGCGCGTTTCTGGTCCGTGCTGGCCAACGACGATCCCGACGCCATCGCCTGGCTGCTGCCGCGTGACAACGTCCTGTTCGGTCTGGCCGACTCCGGGGCGCACGTGTCCCAGCTGTGCGACGCCTGCTTCTCGACCGACCTGCTGGGCAACTGGGTGCGAGAGAAGAAGGTCATGCCGCTGGAGCGGGCCATCCACAAGCTGACGGGGGAGCCGGCGGGCGTCTACGGGCTGGGCAACCGGGGCACGGTCGAGGTGGGGAAGGCAGCCGACCTGTGTGTCTTCGACCCCGAGACGGTGGCGCCCGGGCCGCTCCGCCGGATCCGGGACTTTCCCGCCGACGGTGAGCGTTTGACGGCGGACGCGCCGGTGGGCATGACGCACACGCTGGTCAACGGGGTGCCCATCCGGGTGGACGGCGCGCCGGTGGCGGAGGGGCTGGCCGGGCGCCCCGGGGTCGTGCTGCGCGGGCCGACCTCTCAGGTCACGTCGCGGTTGAACGTCGTGAAGTAGCCGATCGTCAGCGGGACCAATCCCCACAACAGCATGGCGAGGCCGCCCTGCCACCAGGTGAGGAGGTTTAAGCCACTGCCTCCCCCGCCACCTCCGATGCCCCGCGCCACGTCACCGGCCAGGGCGGCACCGGCACGGTTGGGGAGCCAGTTGAGGTTGTAATGGAAGATGCCCTTCGCCAGGCCGATCAGTAGCGGCTCGAGGATGAGCGTCCCACCGATGGTGATCAAAATACCGGCGATCTGATTCTTGACCAGCGTGCCGAACCCGAGCCCGAACAACCCGAGCAGTACCGCGGAGGCGAACAGACCTGGCAGGACCGCACCCACTTGGTCCGTCACCTGGGTGACCGTTCCGCCCAGGGCGTCGTTCCACGGAAGTCCCACGGCGCCGACGGCGATGAGGGTCAAGAGGGCGATGAGGATGGACCAGATGGCGGTGACCACCACCTTGGCCCCCAGGACGCGGGGGCGCACCGGCACGAGCACCAGCGAGGTCGTCAGGGTCTTGTGCCGGTACTCGCTCGTGATGCACAGCACACCCAGGATCGGGGCCAGTACCTCAATGCCGAAGTAGCCCGCGCCGAGCAGCTCTCGTTGCAGGCGTGTGCTGTCCACGAAGTAGAAGGTGTGCCCGGGGAAGCCGCCGGCGCTGGCGAGGGCGCCCAGGATGCCCAGGACGGCAAGGGGGAAGGCCAGGCCGAAGGTGACCCAGGCCCCCGGCGTCGAGCGGATCTTGAGCAGCTCGGCTCTGAGCGCGTCGATCATGACAGCGTGTTCATGTCGCCGTAGCCGAGCCCCGTTGTCAGTGAGAGGAAGACCGACTCGAGGTCACCACCGTCTCGAGTCAGTTCGTAGAGCACGATCTGGTTGGAGGCGAGCAGCGGACCGATCCGCTCGGGGGTGACACCGTCCATCGCCACCTCCTCGTTCGTCAGGCGGCGGAAGGCGATGCCTGCGTTGGTGAGCACCTCGCAGAGCCGATCCGCTTCCGGGGTCCGGGCCCGCATGATGATCCCCGTCAAGCCCTTGGTGATCTCCTCGAGCGTCCCGTGCGCCTTCAGCTGGCCGAACGAGACGATGACGGCGTCGTCGATGGTCTGGGCCATCTCGGCCAGGAGGTGCGACGACACCAGGACCGTGCGCCCCTCGCTGGCCAGGTAGCGCATGAAGTCACGCAGCCAGACGATGCCCTGGGGGTCGAGGCCGTTGGACGGCTCGTCGAGGATGAGGACGTCGGGGTCGCCCAAGAGCGCGGTCGCCAGCTCGAGTCGTTGCCGCATCCCCATGGAGAAGCCACCGACCTTGCGCTTGGCGTCCCCCTTCAGGCCGACGAGGTCGAGCACCTCGTCGGCGCGCTTGTCGTCGTGTCCGCCCGCACGTGCCGCCATCCGCAGGTGCGTGCGGGCGCGCCGGGCCGGATGGAAGCTCGTCGCCTCGAGCACCGCGCCCACGGTCGAGGACGGGTTCTCGAGGTCCTGGTAGTTCCGGCCGCCGATGGTGGCCGTGCCGGCCGAGGGGTGAACCAGTCCGAGCAACATGCGCAGCGTCGTCGTCTTGCCGGATCCGTTGGGGCCCAAGAACCCGGTGACGCGGCCCGGCTCCACCGTGAAGCTGAGGTTGTCGACGGCGAGCACAGGCCCGAAGTGCTTGCTCAGTCCCTTGAACTCGACAGGAAGGCCGCGGGTGGACGTGCCAGCGGTCATCGGCGCCGACGTTAGCGCGGACCCCCGCGTTTGCCGGGTCGCCGGGCGGCGGGGCGGGTCGAGGGGTCGGGCTCTCAACCCCCATGGAGTCGGGCGTCAGGATAGTGACGGGCCGCCGCTCACGAGGCCGGCCATCGCTCCACCAGCTCGTCGGGCAGCAGCAGCCGCACCGACACCGCCAGTTCGTCGTAGACCCGCGCCATGGTGGACCACCCGTTGATCCAACCCACCAGGGCGGAGTACCAGACGTGGCCGATCATCCGGGCGCGGTCCGCCATGTCGGGGATCTCGGGTTCACCCATGGCCCGCGAGATGATCCCTTCCATCAGGAGGGTGATCTGCTGCTGGCATCCGACTGCGCCCGGGTCGGGAGATGACAGCGACGTGAAGACGGCCGCGACCAGCCTCGGTTGCCGGCCCATGGCACGCAGTGCCCGGTCGAGGACGTCGAGGACCCGATCGGCCGGGTGCAGCCCGCGTGGCGGGTGCTGGCCGATCCTCGTGTCGAGGAGCTCGACCCAGTGCACGAGCGTCGCCGCCAGGAGGTGGTCCTTGCTCGTGAAGTAGCGGTACACCGTGCCCATCGCCACGTCGGCCCGGGCCGCGACGTCCCGCATCTGCACGGCCTCGTATCCGCCTTCGAGTCCCAACGCCATGGCGGCATCGATCACGCGCTCGGCGCCGTGCTTGTTGCGCGCGGGTGAGCGGGCGGGCCAACGTCTGCTCCATCCCGACATCGTATCCGGCCCGCCACCTGGGTCTTCGGGAACGGGGCCACTACGCTGGGCCGTCATGGCCGGAGATCGCCGAGGGTCGGATGCCGCCATCGTCGCCCTGGGTCACTACAGCGAGCACGTGGCGACGACCGACGGGCGTGTCCCGGGTGAGCGGGGTCGCCAGACCCGCCAGCGTCTGCTTGACGCCACGGTGGAGCTCCTCACCACCACGTCGTGGCGCTCGGTCAAGGTCACCGATATCGCCCGCCAGGCCCGCACGTCCCCGGCGACCTTCTACCAGTACTTCGGCAACGTCGAACAGGCCATCCGCGTGCTGGCCGAGGGCATGGTGGACCAGGCGGCGCAGTTGGCCGAACTGGTAGGTGGCGACTGGTCGCAGGACGCCAGCTGGGACACCGCGCTCACCGTCACCGAGGGGTTCCTCGCCTACTGGGAGGACAACCGCGCCGTGTTCCGCGTCGTCGACCTGGCCACGGAGGAGGGCGACGCGGAGTTGCGCGGCATCCGGGTGCGGGCGCTCAACGCGGTGACCGTGGCGCTGGCGCAGGTGATCGCGTCCGCATCTCCGGCGACCGAGGGGACGCCGGGAACGGTGACCTCTTCGCCGGCCGGGGCCGATCCCATGGCAGTGGCGGGAACCCTGGTCGCCATGTTCGCCAGCGTGTCCGCGCACCGCTACGGGTTCGAGTTCTGGGGAATCCGGACCGGCCATCTCATCGACAGCCAGGCCCGGTTGCTGCACTGGGCGGTCACGGGCCGTCCGGCGCCGCTGATCGAGCTGCCGTCGCGGGAGGCGACCGCGGCCGCGCACCGGCCCGGTCCTGGGCGGGGCCACGGCGCGGCGCCGCAGCCGGGCTACCTGAGCGCGACGGGGTTGAGGGGCGAGCCGAGGCCTGCCGTCAAGGGCAGCGGCGTGGCGTCGAGCAGGAAGGTGTAGCGACCGTCGGCGGCGCAGTCGGCGGCCAACTCGTCGAGTACCCAGTTCTGGCCCTGGGTCAGCCCCATCTCGACCAGGTGCAGGAGGTGCACCGGCAGGTACGCGTCTTCGTACTGACAGGGGATGACCTCGAAGGGCAACGTGTCTGTGGCGACGGCGGCCACGTCGCGGGCCCAGAACCACTCCGCCGTCTCGATGGTGAGGCCGGGTGACGGGAACGTGTACGCGATGAGGTCGCGCCGCTCCGGGGGCGAGATGCACCATCTGGCCGGTGCGCACCAGCACGATGTCACCCGGCTCGACGGCGATCTGGGCGAGTTCGCACGCTGCGTCGAGGTCGCCGGGACTGATGGGGTGGCCCGGCGGGAGCACGTCGTGCCCGAGGGCGCGGGCGACGTCGAGCAGGACGCCCCGGCTGACGACCGTGGTGAGCCGGTGGATGCCACAGCGTGCGGCACCGTCGGCGGAGACGGTCGAGGCCGGGTAGCCGTTGTAGATCATGCCGCCGTAACTGCTGTGGGCGAGCGCGTCCCAGTGGGTGGCGCACTGCGTGGCCAGGGTGAGGACGTCCTCGCTGAAGCAGACCCAATCGGGTTGCTCCGCGTTCACCGGGAGGTTGACCTGGACCATGGTGCGGGTCGGATTGACCCGGCCCTCGATGAATCCGGTCTGGATCCCCTCCGCCTCCGACAGGGGCAGCCCGAGCGCGAAGGCCCGGCCGGACACCACCGACGCCGCGCCGCGGCGTCGTGCCTCGTCATCGATGAAGTTGAGGGTGCCGATCTCGTCGTCGGGCCCCCACCGCCCCCAGTTGCGCACCCGGGCGGCCACGTCGGCGAACACGGCGGGGACGGGCACGCGGGCACACTAGCGCCGGCCCGGTTGTCCCCGGCCGAACGGGCGGCGATGTCCGAGCCGGGGCGGCTGGCGATATGACGCGACCAAGAGCTCAGGGAGGGATTGACGATGGCGACGACACGTGCGGCGGTGTGCACCGGACTGAACGAGCCCTGGAAGACCGAGGAGATCGAAATCGACCCGCCCCGCAACCGCGAGGTGCGGGTGAAGATGGTCTGGTCGGGCATGTGCCACTCCGACGAGCACCTGCGCAACGGCGACATCAGCCAGACGCCCGAGGTGCTCGAGCTGATGGGCGTGAAGTCCATGTTCCCGGTCGTCGGCGGGCACGAAGGCTCGGGCATCGTGACCGAGGTCGGGACCAACGTGACCCAGGTGGCGGAGGGCGACCACGTCGCGGTTTCCTTCATCCCGTCCTGTGGGACCTGCCACTGGTGTGCGTCGGGCCGCCAGAACCTTTGCGACCTCGGGATGATGACGCTGGCGGGCGGCATGATCAGCGACGGCACCTACCGCTACCACCTCGGGGGCGAGAACCTGAACCGCATGGCGCAGCTCGGGACGTTTGCCGACGAAATGGTCGTCCACGAGAATTCGCTGGTGCGCATCAACCCATGGGACAACATGAAGGCCGCGGCGCTCATCAGCTGCGGCATCTCCACCGGGTTCGGCTCGGCGGTCGACCGGGCGCAAGGTCAAGCCGGGTGAGACGGTGGTCGTCGCCGGCTGCGGCGGCGTCGGCTCAGGGGCCATCCAGGGCGCCCGCATCGCCGGGGCGCGCAACATCGTCGCGGTCGACCCGGTGCCCTTCAAGCTCGAGCGGGCCAGAGGAGATCGGTGCCACGCACACGGCGGCGTCGCTCGCCGACGCGCAGATGATGCTGCCGGAGTTGACCATGGGCCGCAACGCCGACGTGGTGATCCTCACGCCCGGGCGTGCTCAAGGGCGAGCTCATCGCGGCGGCCTGCGCTTGCGGCTCGAAGGACGCCCGCGTCGTCGTGACGGCGATCGCGCCGTTCGACCAGATGGACGTCAAGCTCAACCTCTTCAACCTGGCCATGTTCAACCAGGCGGTCCTCGGCACGGTCTTCGGGTCGCAGAGCCCTCGGGTACAGGTGCCGAACCTGCTCAACCTCTACGAGAACGGGCGAGCTGAAGATCGACGAGCTCATCACCCAGGAGTACACGCTCGACCAGGTGCAGCAGGGGTACGACGACCAGGCGGCGGGCACGATCATCCGCGGCGTCGTCAAGTTCGACGGCTGAGCGGCCCGCCGGCGCTCAGGCGCCGAGGGGGCGGGTGAAGCCCTCGGGGATGACCAGGTCGGCCGGGCGTCAGCTCGTGGAGGGACGAGTGCCCGAGGCCGAGCAGCGCTGACTCGAAGCCGCTGCGCAGGAAGTCGAGGACGTTCTCCACGCCGGCCTGACCGTTGGCGGCGAGGCCCCACAGGGAGGCCCGGCCGATCATGACGGCGCGGGCCCCGAGCGCGACCGCCTTGACCACGTCGCTGCCGCGACGGATGCCACCGTCGAGGAGCACCTCGATCTGGTCGCCGACCGCCTCGGCGACCGAGGGCAGGGTGCGGATGGTGGCCGGCGTGCCGTCGAGGTTGTTGCCCGCCGTGGTTGGAGACCGAGATCGCGGTGACGCCGGCGTCGACGGCGCGCTTGGCGTCGTCGACCCGGGTGACGCCCTTCAGCATGAACGGCCCGCCCCACTGCTCGCGCAGCCAGGCCACGTCCTCCCAGCTCGGCGGCGGGGTGCCCATCCACTGCCCGTAGGCGCCGAAGAATGTCGGCGGCGTGCTGGCCCTTCGGGCACCATGTTGGGCGTGGTGAGGTCGGGAGCCTTGCCCGTCTTGGCGAACGACCAGAACCAGCGCGGGTGGGTCAGGGCTTCGGGGGCGAACTGCAGCATGGTCCGCAGGTTCATCGACTCGGGGATGGAAGGGCTGCCCCAGTCGCGGCCATGGGAGAACGACCAGTCCAAGGTGGCGATGAGGCCGACGGCCCCGGCCGCCCGGGCGCGCTCGACGCGGGCCGGCGATGTCGTCGCGGGAGCCGATCCAGTAGATCTGGAAGAAGGTCTGTGGGTTGGCGGCGACGACCTCCTCGACCGGCATGCTGGCGAACGAGCTCAGACCCATGGCGGTGCCGCGGGCGGCGGCGGCCCGGGCCACCGCCACCTCGCCGTCGGGGTGCACGGCCTGGACGCCGGTGGGCGAGATCAGCACGGGGAAGGAGATCTCCTGGCCCATGACCTTCGTGGCAGGTCCCGTCTTCGGCCGAGAGGCCGGCGACGTGGGGGGCGAAGCCGAGCTCGCCGTAGGCGGCGACGTTGTCCTCGAGGGTGAGGCCCCGCTCGGAGCCGGCGATCAGCGCGCCGTAGACGGACTTGGGCAGGCGTTTCTTGGCCCGCCGCTGCGCCTCGGCCACCGTCTCGAACCACTTGTTTGCCATTGCGTGCGCCTCTCGTCGACGGTGGTGTCCGGCTCCCGCGGCGCGACGCGTCTGCGACCGGGAGACTCTAATGGGTGGGTCCGGCGGGGCGATGTCCCTGGTGGCCGGCGTTGGCGCCGGCCGGTGGCGGCGAGGCGAGGCAGCCGAGGTCCGTACCATTGGCGGATGACGACGACGATCTCCAGCCGAGCCCGCCGCTTCGGCTGCATCGCCGCGGTCCTCGGGCGCTGGCGCGGCCCGGCGCCGACGGCGACCGACGAGCGGAGGGGTTGGGTGCTTGCTGGCGCACGACCCCGGTGCGCTGCTCGTGGCCGAGTCGTCGTCCGGGCAGATCGTCGGGACGTGATCGCGCGGGTGGGACGGGTCGGCGCGGGTCGATCTACCGGATCGTCGTCGCGCCGACGAGCAGCGACGCGCCGGGCTGGGCCGGCGCCTGCTGGGGGAGGCGAGGACCGCCTGCGCCGCGTCGGGCGCGCCGATACACGCTGATCGCGCCGGGACGGACGGCGGCCGCGGGGTTCTGGCGGGCGTCGGACTGGAGCACCAGGCGCCCAGTGGCGCTTCACGCAGGACTAGGGCCGATGGGCAAGCTCATCTACACGGCGCTCGGGTCGCTCGACGGGTACTTCGAGGACGCCGACGGCAGGTTCGACTGGGCGGAGCCCGATGAGGAAGTGCACGACGTTCGTCGACGATCTCGAGCGGCCGATCGGGACCTATCTCTACGGGCGCCGGATGTACGAGACGATGGTGTTCTGGGAGACGGCCGACACGGCGGGCGAGCCGGCGGTGTTTGGCGACTACGCCGGGATCTGGCGGGCGGCCGAGAAGGTCGTGTACTCACGGACGCTGCAGACGGTGGCGAGCGCGAGGACCCGTATCGAGCGGAGTTCGACCCCGAAGCGGTCCGGCAGCTGAAGTTGACGTCGACGGCCGACCTCGCCGTGGGGGGCGGGGATCTCGCCGGCCAGGCGATCGGCGCCGGGCTCGTCGACGAGCTCCATCTCTTCGTTGGGCACCGATCGTGATCGGTGGCGGCAAGCGCACCCTGCCCGACGGGGTGCGTGCGCAACTCCGAACTCGCTCGGATGAACGCCGTTCAACAGCGGCGTCGTCCACCCTGATACCGCGTCGGGGGACTCTGGTCCCTACGGCCCGTCTCCCGTCGGCGCGCAAACTGTCGTGCAACGAGCGCGCCGACCACACCCTGCGAGCGGAACGCGATGCGGGGCAGGAGCGGGGCGCCGTACCCTCACGTACGCAGCCGAGCCAGACTCCCACGCCGTACGCGGTGTCGTCGGCGACGTGCAGCGCGGCGTAGCGTAGCGGGTCGAGGCCGCTCTGGCGTCGCACCAGTCGCCCGACGCCGGCACGAACAGCGCGGCGCGCAGACGCCGCCTTGCGGGTGCGCCGGAAGGCCAGCCCCAGGAGGAAGGCGGGGCCCAGGCCCGCGGCAGCCCGGCCAGCGCGGGCACGGCGGAGCGGGCGGTGCCTGCCCCGGCGATCCGCGTGGCGACGGCACGGGGTCGCGGACAGGCCGCTCAGGCGGCGGGCCAGGATGGCCACGGATGCGGCGAGCGGGCGGCGGCCAGCACCGGCCGGCGGCGCCAGCGACGAGCAGCCACACGGCCAACGACCAGGCCGAGACGTTCAGCGGGGCCAGCGCGCCAGGGTGCCGGCGGGCGAGGGGCGCCGGCCGAGGCGCCGTAGAAGGCGCGGCGCGCCAGGAACTGGCCCAAGGTCGGCCGGGCCGTCGTGCGCGACGGTGCTCGCCGGGACGTAGCGCACGTCCCACCCGGCGTCGCCGAGGCGCCAGACGAGGTCGACGTCTTCGCCGCCGCGCAGGGCGGGGTCGAACAGCTCGGTCCCCGCGGCCACGCCGACACGCACGACCAGCGCCGCGGTGGGCACGTAGGGGATCGGGCTGCCGCGGCCGGACCGGCCCTTCGCCGGGACCCCGGTCGAGCGAAGAGCGCACCGCCTCGTAGCGCGGCGACGGCGCTCCGGCGTTGCCGGGCCGCCGGCACGATCCGCGGGGCCACGGCGGCCGACCAGCGGGTCGTCGAAGTGGCCGAGCAGAGGGCTCGAGCCAGCCCGCTGCGGGCACGCAGTCGGAGTCGACGAAGGCGACCAGCGGGGTGCGCACGAGGCGGAGGCCGGCGTTGCGGGCGGCCGGCCGGGCCGGCGTTGGCGGGCAGAGCCACAAAGCGAGCGCCATGGCGCTCGGCAGGACTCCTTGGTCGCCGTCGGCGTCGGCCGACCCGTCGTCGACCACGATGCAGGCCAAGGACGTCGCGAGCGCGCCGAGCAGGCGGTCGAGCTGGACCGGGCGGTCGCGCACCGGGACCACGACCGTGACGTCGGCCGCGTCGAACCCCGGTTCGGTGGGCCGGGGAGTGAACGCGCCGGAGAGACGAGGCAGCCGGCGCGCCGAGCCGCTGCGCCTGGTCCGTTCGCCGACGGGGCGCCGCTCCGCCAGCGGTCGACCAGCGGCGCGGGCCCGGTCCGAGATGCGGAAGAGACGGAGCGGGCTGCCGCCCATGAGCGACGGAGTCCGCCGTCGAAGGTGAGGGTCGGCGGCGGCCTCGCGCAGGCCGAACGGGCCGGGCAGCGGCGTGTCCGGCGGTCGGCGCCGGACGGAGCGCGGCCCGGTTCGCCAGGGGTCACGGGTGACGTGCACCGCCCAATCTTGGCAGCGTCCGGGACCGGCGATAGGCTGGGTCTTTGCCCAGAGGAGGTCGGGATGCTCGCTGAGGACCAGGACACCGAGGACGTCGAGGAGCTGTCCGAAGAGGACGTCGACGAGCTCCTGGTCGAAGAGGTCTCCATCGACGGGATGTGCGGCGTCTATTGAGCGTGACCGACGCGCGGCGCCGTGGCCGTCTTCGACGTCGATCGGGCGTGGCGGCTCAGCCCCCAGGTGGCGCTGCGTGACGAGTCGTTCGGCGCGCTGGCCTACCACTACGGCAACCGGCGACTGGTGTTCTTGAAGTCGCGCACTCTGGTCGAGCTCGTCTCGTCGCTGGCCGAGTATCCCCAGCGCGACCGCGGCCATCGACGCCCTGGTGCCCGAGGGCCAGCGGGCCGCCTACGAGCGGGCGCTGGCCCGCCTGGCCGCGTCCGAGGTGATCGATGCCTGCTCGACGTCGGCGCCGCTGCGCCGCTCAAGGACCAGTTCACCCGGGGACTCGATGCGCCCATCTGCCTGACCTGGGAGCTGACCTACGCCTGCAATCTCGCGTGTATCCACTGCCTCAGCTCGTCGGGCCGGCGCGACCCGCCGAGCTGACCCCGGCCGAGGCGCGCGGCATCGTCGACGAGCTGGTCGACATGCAGGTCTTCTACGTCAACATCGGCGGGGGCGAGCCCATGCTGCGCCCCGACTTCTTCGACCTGGTCGGCTACGCCGTGGATCGCCGGGTCGGGGTCAAGTTCTCGACCAACGGGACGCGGCTGACGCCGCGGCGGGCCCGCCAGCTGGCCGCGCTCGACTACCTCGACGTGCAGATCTAGCTCGACGGCGCCGTCGCCGCGACGAACGACGCCGTGCGCGGCGAGGGGTCGTTCGCCGCGGCCCGCCAGGCCATGGACAACCTCGCCGCTGCCGGCTTCGGCCCGTTCAAGATCAGCGTGGTGATCACGCGCCAGAACGTCGAGTGAACTCGATGCGCTGGCCGCCCTGGCCGACTCCTACGGCGCCCAGCTCCGCCTGACCCGGCTGCGCCCCTCGGGGCGCGCCGTCGACACGTGGGACCTGCTCCACCCGACGGCGGAGCAGCAGCGCACGCTGTACCACTGGCTGCTCGAACGACCCGGCGTGCTGACGGGGGACTCGTTCTTCCACCTCAATCGCGCTGGGCGAGCCCTGGACGGACTCAACCTGTGTGGCGCCGGCCGGGTGGTCTGCCTCATCGACCCCGTGGGCGACGTCTACGCCTGCCCGTTCGTCATCGACCGGCAGTTCCTGGCCGGCAACGTGCGGGACCCCGGCGGGCTTCCCGGCGGTGTGGCGAGAGTCCGACCTCTTCA
The DNA here is from genome assembly GCA_963807775.1 of uncultured Acidimicrobiaceae bacterium. Classification (GTDB taxonomy): domain Bacteria; phylum Actinomycetota; class Acidimicrobiia; order Acidimicrobiales; family RAAP-2; genus Bog-473. The sequence goes on from CAWECY010000007.1 coordinate 82,440, forward strand.
CCTCACTGCGCCAACCCCAGAGCGCCGGTGCCTGCGCGTCCTGCGGCTCGTACGACGCCTGCCGGGGCGGGTGCATGGCGGCCAAGTTCTTCACCGGCCTCCCGCTGGACGGCCCCGACCCCGAGTGTGTGCACGGACATGGCGAGGCGGCCCTGGCTGCACTGGCCGAACGGCCGCGGGCGGAGATCGGCCACTCGAAGATCGACCGTGACGGGACGCCGCTGCCGGTCCCCACGCCCGTGCGTTTCCGCTCGCCGGCCCGGACCTGACCCGCATGGAGCTCGCGGGCGCCACCTGGACCCAGGTGGAGGCCACCGGGGGACGGTGCATCCTGGCCCTGCCGCTGGGCTCGTTCGAGCAGCACGGGCCGCATCTCCCACTCGACACCGACACCCGCATCGCCCGGGCCACCGCGGCCGGCCTGGCCCAATGCCGCTCCGACGTGGCCGTGGCGCCGGCGTTCTCGTACGGAGCCAGCGGGGAGCACGCCGGCTTTCCCGGCACGCTCGTCGTCGGGCACGGCGTGCTGGCCGATCTGCTGACCGAGATCGTGCGCTCCGCCCGTGCCGACTTCGCCGGCGTCGTCGTGGTCAGCGCGCACGGCGGCAATCGGGAGGCGCTCGACCTGCTGCAGGCCCGGAGTGCGGCCGAGGGCGACGACGTCCTGGTGTGGTCGGCGGGGGTGGTCGGGGGCGACGCCCACGCCGGCCGGACGGAGACGTCGCTCCTGCTGGCCATCGACCCCGACGCGGTGCACCTCGAGCTGGCCCAGGCCGGGTGCACCGAGCCGCTGGAGTCGTTGCTGCCGCGTCTGCACGCCGTGGGAGTCCGCCCGGTATCGTCCAACGGCGTGTTGGGCGACCCCGCGGGCGCGAGTGCCGAGGAGGGCCACGCGCTGCTCCATGCCCTGGTGACGGGTCTGACCGCCGCCGTGTCGTCGCGCTGGCCCCCTCCATGAGCCCCGTTGCGGTCGTCACCGGGGCCGCCCGTGGCATCGGTGCCGCCACCGTCGACGCCCTGGTGGCTGCCGGCTGGCAGGTGGTGGCCGTCGACCTCGGCGCCGACGACCCAGCGGTCAGCTACCCGCTGGCTTCCAAGTCCGAGCTGGAGGAATTGGGTGAGCGCCACGGCGGGTCGGTGCGCACGGTCGTGGGCGACGTGCGCATCCCCGCCGACATGCACGCGGCCGTGGACGACGCCGTACGCCACTTCGGCGGCTTGCACGCGGCGGTGGCCGCGGCAGGTGTCATCAGCGGTGGCCCCGCGCTCTGGGAGATGGCCGACGAGCAGTGGGACGTGCTGTTCGACGTCAACGTGAACGGCGTGCGCCGCCTGGCTGCGGCCGCCGTGCCGGCCCTGCTGCGCGAGCCCGAGCCGCGCCACGGACGCGTGGTGACGGTGGCCTCCGCCGCCGGGCTACTCGGCTTGCGCCGGCTCAGCGCCTACAGCGCGTCCAAGGCGGCAGTCATCGCGCTGACACGCTCCCTGGCCGCCGACCTGGCCGGCACCGGGATCACGGCCAACGCGATCTGCCCCGGTTCGACCCGCGGGCCGATGCTCGACGCGTCGGCCGCCGTCTATGGCTTGGATTCGGCCGAGGAGTTCGCCGGGCAACAACTGATTGAGCGACTGCTGGCGCCGCAGGAGCCCGCCGCACTCATCGCCTGGCTGTGTGGACCCACCTCGGGCGGCGTCACCGGCGCCGCCCTGTCCGTCGACGGCGGGATGACCACGTCCTGAGGGAGGTTTCGACATGCCCGAGTGCACGCATCTCGACCAGATAGCCGACGTAGAGCCGCAGACGCCCCAGGGGTGCGGTGAGTGCATGAAGACGGGTGGCCGGTGGGTCCACCTCCGCCTCTGCCTGAGCTGTGGCGAAGTCAACTGCTGCGACTCCTCGCCGAACCGCCACGCCACCAAGCACTTCCACGCGTCGCGACACCCGCTCGTGCAGTCGCTCGAACGGGGCGAGGACTGGATCTGGTGCTACATCGACGAGATCGTCATGGAGCCGGGCTGAGCCTGGGCTAGCCGCCGCCTCGTGACGCCGGAATCGTCCCGGCGAGTGTGACCCGAATGCCGCGACTGGCCTCTTCAAATGGTCTTTTGGGTGGGTAGAGGACGCAGTAGGGCGCAACTACGACCGCGTGAGGGCCAGCGCCCCGACCCTCGCGGTCGTGCCCCCGCAGGCACTTCGGGGGCAGGGCGGATTCGACGGCAGGAGCAGCTGCAAGCATGGATGCGTGGTATCCGGATGAAGGCGCTCCGTCGGTGATCGGAAAATCGTCCGACGAACGAGACCAGCATCGTCGATCACTCTGGGCGTACTACGACCGGCGGGTGACTGGACGCTTACCTGGCTTGGCCAACGCCCACGCCTACTGGACGGGTCTAGGCGTCACTGTCGAAGTCGAAGACATCGCCACTGAAGCTGCGCAGCTTGAACGCCTACTTCGTGAACTCTCTGCGGTCCGCTTTGTCGAGGTAGGTGCCGGGCCAGGCACTTTCACCCGATACCTTTCAGGGAGTGGCATCGCCATCGACCAGAGTCGAAAGGCGCTCGACGTTCTGCGCACCGAAGCTCCGGGAGTACCTGTGATCCAGGCAGATGCCACAGCCCTACCCCTAGGACCCCACGCCGTCGACCGCTGCTTCTCCGCCCACCTTTATGGCTTGCTTCTTCCAGGCGAGCGTGAATCCTTTCTTGCCGAGGCGCACCGGGTTGCGTCCGAGGTCGTAATCCTTGACGCCGGTCGCCCCCAGGGAGTGAGCGCCGAGGAGTGGCAAGAGCGGACCCTGCCGGAGGGAGATCACTACAGAGTCTTCCGCAGACACTTTGATGCGGACGCGTTAGCCGCCGAAGTCGGTGGTGTGGTCCTGTTCGCCGGGCAGTTCTACGTGCTCGTGGGCACTGCGGCGGCCTCGTAAATGTCAGCTCACGAATCGAGGAGGACCGGGAGAGATGTGGCAGTCCTCGAGCTCTCCGTTGCAAGCCTCAGCCACGCCGTCCGGTATCGCGTACCCGGAAATAACCGGATCGGACCTCCGCTTCGCACGTGACCCAGTTCGCCGGGCTGAGGTCGGCCCATAGACCACCGGTGCTTACCCCAGTTTTCCCTGTTGCCGAGCGGCACGGCGGGGCTAGTTAGGGGACCAGGTGAATCCTCTCGGTAACCTGCACGTTCGCGCGGTCCGAGGGCATCTACTGGCGCTCCGCAACCGGGTGATCCCGCCCGGGTCCGAGCGGATCAGGGCTGACCTTGCCAGGACGATCAGCCAATTTCGGCGGTCGGAGCCGGGAATGGTGATTGGGTCGGTGACGCTTAGACCCCGACTGTCACTCTGAGGAACGTTGCCGGGATCGCCGTCGTGGCGGGATCAGTGCTTGTGTTCTGGCCGTTGAACAGTTCATTCAGCTCGCCGAACAGCTCATCGGCACGTCCACTTTGACCAGCGGCGTCAAAGGCGTTCATGGTCGGCCCGTAGTAGTCGCGGAACCACGTCAGATACTCGGTGGGGGATACCGGCGCCTCGAAGACAAAGGTGTCGGGCTCACAAGCGATTGACTTTGCCGCAATCCCAGTGCCGACAAAGCGCTCGACGACATTCTCGGCGATGCCCCAGGTCATCGGGCTGACAAATCCTTCGGGTGGTGGTGGGGAGTAGGCGGCGCTAATCCTCAGGAGCTGGGCCACCAGCGTCGGGTCGCCGGGGATCCAGTTGCCCATGACGATGCGGCCACCCGGCCTGGTGACTCGCACCATCTCCCTCGCGGCGTCGGACGGTCGGGGTGCGAACATGGCGCCAAAGACCGATAGAACGAGGTCAAAGCTGTCGTTACTCACGTCATCCAAGGCACACGCGTCGCCAAGTTGAAATCGGAGGTTGGCGAGGTTCTGCTCCTTGGCGCGGAGGTTGCCTGCATGAACGAGGTTGCGGGCGATATCGATACCGAGCACGTTGGCTCCCCGCTCGGCCGCGGGCACCGCGGTCGTTCCGTCACCGCAGCCCAAGTCGAGGACATCGGAGCCCGGCGTAACGTTGATCCGTTTGACGAGCGCATCTCCACTGTCACGCATGCTGGAGGCGATTCGGGTGAAGTCGCCCTTCTCCCAGAGAGCTTGGTTAGAGTTCATGTCTGCCTCCGTGGTCATCGTCGGACCTGAGCTGTCGGGCGTGCTGTTCGACACGAACGCCAGTACTTGCCCATCTTTCAATGGACGTCGGTCCGAGACAAGTACAGATTCTGAAGCGCGAGGTAGCGTTATGGGCATGACCGGATATGGCCAGTTCTGCCCTGTGTCCAAGGCGGCCGAAGTCGTCTGCCAGCGCTGGACCCCACTCATCCTGCGGGAGCTACTCTCCGGTAGCAGCCGCTTCAACGAGATCCGACGGGGCGTGCCCACCTGCTCGCCCGCCCTGCTCACCAAGCGCCTCAGAGAGCTCGAAGCTGCTGGTGTCGTCAGACGAGGCGCAGATGGGTCGACCTACCACCCCACGGAAGCGGGCGAGGAGTTGCTCCCCGTAATCCTGGGGCTGGGCGCGTGGGGCCAGCGATGGGCACGTAGCGACTATGGACCCGAGGACCTCGACCCCGGCCTTCTGTTATGGGACGTTCGTCGGTATCTTGCACCGGGCCTCGATGAGCTCCGGGTGGTCGTGCAGTTGGTCTTCCCTTCCGTTCCCGCGAAGCGGCGCTTCTACTGGGTAGTCGTCGACACGCAGGAGGTCGATCTCTGTTTAACCGACCCCGGTCACCCTGTGGATGTGGTGATTGAGGCGGACCTTCGGTCCCTGACGCAAGTGTGGATGGGCGATGCCCAGTTCATCGATGAGGTCGCAGCTGGGCGCATTGCGCTCCAAGGTCCGGCCAAGCTCACCCGCCGCATTCCAAGGTGGTTTGGCCAGCACCCAATAATGGCCAGCGTGGAGCCCGCATCCTCATCACTGACCGACTGATAGGTACCGATAGCGGTCGGCTTCTAGGTATCCCTTACCGCAGCCTGCGGCCGCAACCAAACTCCCGCGGACACTTGGCCGGGGTCCGGAAACTGAGGCGGCCGCCGGCTGCGGGTGAGGACGCCAGCCCATGCGGTCCCGCGTCGGTTGACGGGCCGGCAAAGCCGGCCCTGTGCGCACACATCGGTGCTCGCCCAGCACACCCCGACCCGTTGACAGGGAATGCGGTGGCGGGTCCAAACTTGACGCGCTTAACCACGCGACTGGTGTACGAGGAGGTCACGATGGGCGCGTTCGAAGAGCTTCACCAAAGGCAGATCACCGGCAGTCTGGCCATGTACGACCGGATGATCTTCAAGGGACATCTGACCGCCCTGTTCAAGCAGGACGGGGCTCGCTGCTACCTGTGGTCCCAGGGCGTGGCGCTCAAAGACTTCACCCCCTATGCCAAAGCCACCACCGCCCAGATCGCCGACCACTGCCGGGCCCTGGCCACCTCGGCCGGGCGTCCTGTCATCTCCTTTGATCACGTGAAGACCCGGAACCGCACCCAACCCAAGGACGACTTGGCCAAGTCGCTAGCCGAACGCGACGGGGTGAGCGAGGGCATCGTGTGCCTCATCTCGGCTGTCGAGCCCTGTTACAGCTTCCAGGTGCGTAAGCGTATGGCCACTGATCGTTTGGAGATCTTCCGGCGGGAGCGGGCCTGCCTGCACCACTACCTCTATCTCATCGACCCCGAGTTCGGCTTCATGCACATCCGCATCCAGGGCTGGCTCCCCTACGAGGTCCAGATCTACATCAACGGGCGCGAGTGGCTGGCCCGGGCCCTCGACAAGGCCGGTGTCGGCTACGTCCGCTACGAGAACTCGCTCGTGGCCATCGACGACTTGGAGGTCGCCTCCCGCCTGTGCGATCACTTCGCGCATCGGGCCTGGCCCCGCCTGCTCAACGCCTTCGCCAAGATGGTGAACCCGCTCATGGGAAGGATCAACGCCGCCGGCTACGGGGGCTACTACTGGGTGCTCGACCAGGGCGAGATTGCCACCGACGTCATGTTCAAGACCCGACCCGCACTCCTCGAGATCTGGCCCGACCTCGTGCGTCACGCCGCCCTCAACTTGTCCTCCGAAGACGTGCTCGGCTTTCTCGGTCGAAAGCTCCACCCCTCCTTGGCTGCCCAGGTGGTCACCGACGCCAAGCGCCGACCCCAGGGTTGGCGGGTGCGCCACCGTATGGCCGGCAACTGGGTGAAGGTCTACGACAAGGCCTCGGTCCTGCGGGTCGAGACCACCATCAACAATCCGCGCGAGTTCCGGTGCCTGAGGGTCAAAGAGACCGCAGACGGCCGGCGCGAGCGGCGGTGGTGTGAGATGAGAAAGGGCGTCGGCGACCTCTGGCGCAACTACGAGGTCGGCATCGCCGCCAACCGCCGCTACCTGGACGCTCTGGCCGCGGCACCACTCAAAGGCGAAGGCGTCGCCGCACTGGACGCCTTGTGCCGGCCACGTAGAAGAGCCGGACGCAGCTACGCCCGGTTCAACCCGCTCACCCCGGCCGACCTGGCGCTCTTCCGGGCGGCCATGGCCGGGGAGCATGCCATCACCGGCTTTCGCAATGGGGACATCGCCCGACGTCTCTATCGGCGACCGGCGCGAGACCGTGACGAGGCGCACCGACGATGCGAACGGGTCTCTCGACTCATCGTCAAACTCCGAGGTCACGGCCTGGTGGCCAAGGTGCCGCGCTCACGACAGTATCGAGTCACCCCGCACGGACTGCGTGTGATGACCGCTGCTATTGCAGTGCACGACGACCACTACCCAAGCAGGTATCTCGCCGCGGCATGATTTGCGGCCATACATGTCTCTCGCGACACGCAAATCCTCGGGGGATAGGTTATACCGCCGGCCCGGGGTGCACAGATGGTCATCGGTAGAGTCTCCGACGTGACCAGGTCGGACCTTTCGGTCGTGCGATGACAACCCAGGTCATCGTCCTTAATGGCTCGTCGAGTTCGGGCAAGACCACTATCGCTCGTTGCCTCAAGGCGATCCTCTCCACACCATGGATGAGTCTGAGCATCGACGATCTTCTCCACGCGTTGCCGCCCTCACTGATGGACACCGACGCCGGCGTGGCCTTCGGCGAACACGGTGAGGTGAGCATCGGAGAAGGATTTCGTGAGATCGCGTCCGCCTGGATGGCTGGAATTGGAGCCATGGCTCGAGCCGGTGCGCGGGTCATCTACGACGATGTCTTTCTCTCTGGATCGGAGTCGCAGGCGCGACTGCGGGCACACCTCGACGACCTCTCTGTGTTGTGGGTCGGCGTGCATTGCGATGCTGAGGTCGCCGCTGGCCGTGAGTTCGCTCGCGGTGACCGTGTGGTTGGCGGGGCTGCCTCACAGGCGACCAGGGTGCATGAAGGGGTCTCCTACGACCTCGAGATCGATACCACCTCGACGGAGTCGCTGGAATGCGCCCACATCATCGCTAGGCACGTGTCCTAAGGTTCGCCACTTCGCGTGCCTCAGTTCGCCAGGACAGTGGGAAACTCCGGCGCATCTCGGACAGGTCGAGGAACACCTGCGATGCCGGACTGGGAGACAGCGGGCAGAATCGGTGGCGTTGTGGATTTTGAACGGTGTGACGAGTGTGGGTTCAACGGCGAGGAGTGGAGCGATGCCGCAGCCATCTCGGCGATCGAAGGCCTGCCCACCCGGTTCGCCGACGTTGTCGCCGGTCTCAGTTCTGACGATCTACTCGGGCGACCAGTCGATGGCCAGTGGTCCATCGCTGAATACGCAGACCATGTGCGAGAGGTCCTGTTTGGAATGAAGTTTCTACTGGACATTGCGGTCACACAGCCTGGAACCGACCTCGGTGAGTCGCCATCTTCACCATTCAAGCCCGAGCCTCGTCAAATCGACATCGACGCTGCGTTCGCCGGTATTGAACGAGAAGTGACCTCGTTGCTCAGGACGTTCTCGGAGCTTTCTACCAACGAGTGGCATTCAGTAGTGAGGCTGGATGGCGCCAACGTCGATCCGCACTGGATCGTTCGCCACGCGGTCCATGATGCGACGCATCACCTTCTTGACATCGAGCGCCTTCGCCTAGCTCTTTGATGGCGGGAGTGAGCCCACGATCGCCGGACTGGGGCCGCCGTTCGAATCCACTTTTCGGGGCGTGTGGATGACTCCTGTTTGGTTCCGAGAGCGGCCGTTACCGGAGGGGTTGCCCGACCCTCTAGAGTGCCCTAGCGTTGACAGGCCGCTGATGGAGGGAACCATCCGGCAGTGTGATCCGTAGCAGCGTGGCATCTGACTCTTCCGTCTCATCGCTGGTGACCTGAGCGCCGTTGCTGGACAGTGCCCTCAGTGCGACATAGACCTGTTTCCCATCTTCGCTTGAAAGAATGTCGAGGAGCATCGACAGCGAACCGGGCGTCAGTCGCCAATCGGTTCTGAGCCGAAATCGGGATTTCACACTCGGACGACTCATATCAATCGACGCACGTGAGCGGACCCATTCGATCGCCGCCTCTGCGCTGGTGAGATTGGCGATGGGACCCCACTCGGAATCTCTTTGGAGCCGCCGAATGATTGGGTTGCTACTCGGGACAGGCGGCTCGTCGTGGAGCCGAGCGGCCGTTTCCCTAATGGCTTTCCTTGTGAACTCGTCGTCAGGACCCACCACCTGACCAATCTAGGGCAGAGATCGACCCGTCGATGGGCGCCGCCGAACGCCGCGAAGGAGCGGCAGTCCAGCAAGCTCGACCGAGCAGCCGTCGTGTCATACTCATGCTGTGAAGAGGTTTGCTCTTCCGCTGCTTGCGAGCCTTATTGCTGGAACGAGCTTCGTTACATGGAGCGCGACTCCTGCTTGGCCTACACCATCGGACACTGTGCCGGGTGTCACCAGTTTAAAGCTCGCTGCCGTCAAATACGCCCAAGCCATACTCACCGGATCGTTGGCACACCTGGAAGTGACTGTGAGCCCTGAATGCCGCTCGACGAATCAGGTCACTCCCCAACTGCTGTCCTTTGCCCGAACAGTCTGGGAACGTCAGATTGGCGTCCCATTCGACCGAATCAGGGTTACCGGGGTGCGGAACCTGTCAAGCGATTTGAGACACGTTCTTATGACGCAATCCGTACAAGGTCCTCGACCGGCACAGGTTCGTTGATCCACGCCACGGTGGGCAGCTTCGGAGGCTGTGGCCGGCGGTGGCTGAAACCGAACCGGGTTCGCCGCGTAGGCGGCATCGAGCGTCTCGGCGCGCTGGGAGCGAACCTCCTCGGCGGTGCCGTAGTGCACCGAGGCCGGCGTGTGGTAGCCGATGCCCGAGGTGAGCCTCACCCTCGCTCCCGGCGACCTCATCTTCACCGGCACGCCGGAGGGCGTCGGCGTCGCCAGCGGCCGGTTCCTGCGGGACGGGGACGTCATCACGACCACCATCGAGGGGATCGGCACCTTGACGAATCGCTGCCAGGCACCGCCGGGAACCACCTGATGACCGCCGTCGACCCACCGTCCTGACCACCGTCTCGAGGAGCATCTCGTGGGCTTGCACCAGCTGACGTCGATCACGATCGGTGTTCCCAACGTCGAGGCGACCGCTCGGTACTACGCCGAGTTCGGGCTCGTCCAGAACGGCGGGACCTTCTCGACGCGCGACGGCGGCGAGCAGCTGCGGATCGTCGAGCGCCCGAGTCGCCGACTGGTCGAGCTCTGCATCGGGGCCGACGACGGGGACGACCTGGATCGCGTGACGCACCAGCTCACGGGGCTCGGGATCGCGAGTCGGCGCGACGCGGCCGGTGTCAGCGCCCTCGAAGTGCACAGCGGCGTCCGAGCCGTGATCGCGCTCCGACCGCGGGTCTCGCAGCACCCCGCGGCCGTCGGATGGACGAACGCGCCAGGCCGCCTCGCGCGAAGGAACGAGCGGGCTGAGGCCGTCACCCGAGCGTCGCCGGTGCGACCACGCAAGCTCGGCCACGTCGTCATCGGCACGCCCGAGCCCGAGGGGACCCACCGCTTCTTCGTCGACGGACTCGGCTTCAAGGTGAGCGACCAGGTCGATGGGGTCGCCGCGTTCCTGCGGTGCTCCACCGATCATCACAACGTGCTGATCCAGCCGTCCCCGGTCGCGTTCCTCCACCACACGTCCTGGCAGGTCGATGACGTCGACGAGGTGGGACGTGGTGCCATGCGGATGCTCGAGGGGCATCCCGAGCGCCACGTCTGGGGACTCGGCCGGCACTTCATCGGCTCCAACTTCTTCTGGTACCTGCGCGACCCCGCCGGCAACTTCTCTGAGTACTACTCCGACATGGACGCCATCACCGACGACCAGCTCTGGACGCCAGGCACGTGGGAGCCCTCCCTGCGCGCGCTCTACGCATGGGGTCCGGACGTGCCGCCCTCGATGATCGAGCCCGAGGATCTGGCGGAGCTCATGACGGCGTCCCACCTCGCCTGAGAGCAGGACAACGCGGGAGCGAACGCACGACCAAAGAGTTCGAGGACGGAGACCGGTGGCGTGGCGCGCATCGGCGAGCTGCAGTTGTCTCTGTCCCGATACGCCCCCGGTCCCTGCGTGCTTGACGCGGGGGTCGTCGCTGTAGCACCATTACCCTAAGTGCCTAGGGAGATGGCCTTGCTGACCTTTCACATCGACGCACACACCGGGATCCCCCCGTACCTGCAGATCGTCGGGCAGGTGCGCCAGGCGCTGCTGCTCGGGTTGCTCTCAGAGGGCGACCAGCTGCCCACGGTGAAAGAGGTCGTGGCCAGGATCGCGATCAACCCGAACACCGTGGGGAAGGCCACCGCGAGCTCGAGCATCAGGGCCTGGTCGCGGCGAAGCCAGGGGTGGGCACCTTCATCACCCGGTCGCTCAGTGGCGCGTCGCTGGCCGAGCACGGCCCGCTCCAAGACGAGCTGCGGGCGTGGCTGGCGAAGGCCCGTGCCGCAGGCCTGACGGAGCCGGGCATCGAAGCGATGGTGCAAAGCACCTTGAGCAGTCCGAAGAGGAGAAATGAACGCCATACTGCGAGCCCAGGCTCTGGAAAAACGATACGGCCGTCGCGTGGCGCTGGCCGAGTGCACCTTGGAGATTCCGCCGGGGCACGTCGTCGGCCTGGTCGGGCCAAACGGCGCGGGTAAGACCACGCTGCTGAAGATTGCGTGCGGGATGCTCGTGCAGACCTCGGGCAGCATCGAGGTGCTCGGTGATCGGCCCGCTGCCGGCCCCCGTCAGCTCGCGCGGGTCGGCTACGTCGCCCAGGACACGCCCACCTACGCGAGCCTGTCCGTGGCCGATCACCTCAGGTTCGGCCAGAGGATGAACGCGCGCTGGGATCCGAAGCTCGCACGTGCGCGGATCGAGCAGCTCGACCTCGACCCGAGACAGAAGGCGGGCAAGCTGTCCAGCGGCCAGCAGGCCCAGCTCGCCCTGACCGTCGCGGTGGCGAAACGGCCCGAGCTCCTCATCTTGGATGAGCCAGTCGCGAGCCTCGACCCGCTCGCTCGGCGCGACTTCTTCGCCACCTGATGGCGTCCGTCGCTGAGAACGACTTCAGCGTCATCCTCTCCTCACACCTGGTCTCTGACCTCGAGCGTGTCTGCGACTACCTGATCGTGCTGGTCGCGTCTCGCGTGCAGCTCGCTGGCGAGACCGAGGACCTGCTGGCGCAGCACTATCGGATCGAGAGCGCCCGGCGCGACTCGAGCGACCTTCCCCCGGGGTGCGACGTCATCTGGGCCGAGCACGCCGACCGGCAGACCGGTTCATCGTGCGCAGCGAGCTCGGGCCACCGCACGGGGACTGGTCCGCCGCGCACCTCGAGCTCGAGGACCTGGTGCTCGCCTACATGGAGCGCACCGATGGTGGACGCGGCGCCTCGACCTCTGCGGTCGGGAGGCAACGATGATCTGGCTCACCTGGCGCCAGTTCCGCGCCCAAGCGCTCGCCGCGCTCGGCGTCCTCGCCGCCGTGGTGATCTACCTCTTGATCACCGGTGTCCACATGCACCACGCGTACACCACCGCGCTGACCACCTGCACCTCGGAGCACAACTGCAGCGTCGTGCCCACCCAGTTCCCCTGCACCGCCCAGGACGGCTGCAGCGTGGTGATCGACCTGTTCCAGGGGAGCTACATCCACGTCCTGACCTTCTTGCAGTTCCTCTTCATCGTGGCCCCGGGCCTGATCGGCATCTTCTGGGGCGCACCGCTGGTCGGACGCGAGCTGGAGACCGGCACCGACCAGCTGGCGTGGACACAGAGCGTGACGCGCACCCGGTGGCTCGCGGTCAAGCTCGTCGGGGTCGGCGCCGCGTCGGTCGTCTCCGTCGGGCTGCTCAGCTACCTCCTGACCTGGTGGGCCGGACCGCTCGACCAGATCATGGGCAATCGGTTCGCGGCGATGACCTTCGCCACCCGCGACGTCGTCCCGCTTGGCTACGCCGCGTTCGCCTTCACCCTCGGCGTCACCCTCGGCCTGCTGCTGCGGCGCACCATCCCCGCGATGGTGCTGACCCTCGCGGTCTTCACCGGCGTCCTGGTCCTCATGCCCACGACGGTAGGTCCCAACCTCCTGTCCTCCACCACGGTCACCTTCGCCGTCGACCAGGCCACCGTGCGGCACTCCGCTGGCATCTACACGGGCGGTGGCGGCTCGGACATCTACATCGGGGAGCTGCCCACACCAAAGGGTGCGTGGATCCTGTCCACCCCTCCCGTCGTCGACGCCTCGGGCCAGGCGGTGCCCGCGTACGTCCACCTCAGCTGCTTCCAGGGCGAGAGCCAGACCAAGGGCGGAGGGATCGCTGCGGACAAGACGGCCGCCTGCCTTGCCCGCTACGACCTGCACGAGAGCATCACCTACCAGCCCGCGGTCACTACTGGCCGCTGCAGTGGTACGAGACCGGGATCTTCCTGGCGCTCGCCGCCGCGCTGTCCGGCCTGTGCTTCTGGCGGATCCGGCGCCGCAAGGACTGACCTGGCGATCGCCCGAGGGCGTCGCGGAGATGGGCCGGCGACCGCGTTCGCCAGCCCTCGGCCTCAGGGGGAGAACGGCCTCCAGTGCCCCTCGGAGACGACGTCGACCGAACCGTCGGTCACCTTGATGGCGGTCTGATCGTCGATGGCGTACGCCCGCCCCGCTGGATGCTCGTTGTCTTCACGCCGGCAGAGGTGAGGAGCAGCCTCATGCAGTGACAGTTCCCTTTGGATCGAGCAGCGACCGCAAGAGGTCCTCCACGTGGTCGAAGCTGGCGAGGAAGCCGTCGAACTTGGTCATGTGCGCACGTCCAGCCAGGTCGCCGAACGCCAGTCGATTCGTCAGCGTCGTCACCCCATTGGCTTCGCGCAGGTCCATCGTCTCGAGGGCCTCTGCATCTGGCCACCCTTCGAACAGCCACGTCTGGACGGTCCGCGTCGGCGGCTCGACCTCCAGATAGGTCCCACGAAACGAGCACTCGGTCCCGTCCTCGGTCACCATGACGAAGTGGTAGCTCCCTCCGACCCGCAGGTCGATCGAGCAGACCTTCACTCCTCCTCGAAGGGGGCGAACCAGTTGCTCACGTGCTCCGGCTTCGTGAAGACGTCGAAGACGAGCTCGATCGGAGCGTCGAACTCCCGTGTGACGACGATCTCGAGCTCGTTCGGGAACTCGATGACGGCCGACCCATGCCGGTGAGGTGTCACTGCCGCTCTCCTTCTTTGGAGGTCCTGGAGGTAGACATCCATCCGGTCGAGTCGCTCGTTCCACACCTGCTCGTAGTTCGCCAACCACTCACGCAGCGGGCCGAGGTGCGCGGGCTCCAGGCGGTAGAGCCGCCGGCGACCTTCCTTCCGGCATCTGACGAGTCCCGCCTCCCTGAGCACCCGCAGGTGCTTCGAGACCTGCGGCTGCGACATCGAGAGGTCGTCCACGATCACCCCGACCGCCTTCTCGCCGGCGAGCAGCGCGTCCAGGACCTCGCGGCGGTGGGCATCGCCGATGGCGTTGAAGACGTCCGACGTGGTGGAGGGGCGTGCCACGCCCCCAATATATTCCAGTGGTGGCATATGTCAAGTCATGGGCAGCCGCCTCAGCGGCGCAACGGCCACCCCCAGGGGCGTGTCCGGGTTGGGGGCACGCGGCGAGGTCCGTCCCCTTAGCTTGCGAGCGCCACAGCCGCCCGGTGGGTCCGCAGATACGAGAACGACAGGATCATCATCGCAAGCGCAAGGATGCCGATGAGGGCGTCCTCTCGGACGAAACGAGCGCCCCACACCTGATACTGATGGCGCGAGACCGTCGTCCACGTCGAGTGGTCCACGGCGCTCGTGGACACTTGGTGCACGCCACTCGGGAGCACCCGAAGGGAGCCGGAGGCCCAGCCGATGGCATGTCCGACCAGGGCGACGGTGAGGAGCACGAGGGCCAGGGCACCGAAGGCTCGGACGGTTGGCGACCTCAGGACCGATCGGTACCAGTTGTCGCGTGGGACGCGACCTCCCACGAAGTACATGGAGCCCAGCACCCAGATCCACGTAGGGACGAGGAGGATTGCGGCGATGGGTCCGAGCCGTGACGCCGAGATGAGAACCCAGTTCCCTGGCCACGACAGGACGCTGTCGACGAGCGGCACCACAAAGAGGAGGACGCCGACACAGAGGACAAGGACGTCGATGCCGGCGCAGGTCCTCGACCGAACGCGCCACTGAGCCCTCGCTCTCTTCGGGACTCCAGGTGAGGCCGCCAGCGCCACGCCTCACTCTGCCACCGAACGGTCCACCTTCCCACGAAGGCTCTGCGCGGTGAGCGCGTCCTGAGTGGTCATTCCTCCAACCTCGCGGCGGACACGTGCACCCGCGATCGCACGTCAGGCGTCGCCTCTCACGCCCAATGGCGAGGGAATGTACGCTGCCAAGACCCATCACGTCGGCAAGCTCCAATCGCGGAGGCGCACCATGAGCGGTGAACCCGTCGCTCCAGAGCCCAAGAAGGAGGGCCCGGTTGTCTCGGCTGAGGCGACGCCAGCAACCGGAGCGACGCCGCCTCAGGCGTTCACCCACTTTGACAATTTCATCCCCACCGAATACGAGCTGCCGCTGGACCTTCGGGCCGCAGTGCTCACTCAGGGCGAGTCCATCGCAAGCTGGCTGGGGCCTGTGAACAAGTTGGGTGGTTCTGACGTCAGCAGCCACTACACCAGGACGAGCTGGTCGCGGCGCAGCATCAGAGAGGTTGACAGGGACGCGATCAACACGTTCCTCTTCACCGGCAACCAGATCATCGGGATCATGCTCGGACCCGACGACTTTCAAAATCTGCAGGTCGGGCAGTTGAAGGCTGCGGCAACGGAGCTGGTTGCCCGCTACCAGTGGGCTCGCGAAAGTGGGCAGGCAAAGGGCATGCAGTTCGGGGCCCTGAACGCGAGTCACTGGCAGGACATGGTCAATGCGCTCTCCGCCAAGCCACTCGACGCTGCCCTCAGCAACCATCTGAACTGTGGCCTGCCATATGACAGGGTCCAATGCGTGGAGGTGAAGAGCCGCTTCATCAATCCGGGGCTGACGATACGCCTCACGGACGGCTCGTATCTATGGTACGGAACCTATGGGAAGAGGGGTCAGCTCCCTGAGGTTGCCAACTACCTGAGGAGCCACGTCAAGGTGCAGTAGTCAGCACCGCGAGCGCGTCGGAGCGGTCACCGCCGCTGCGTGCCGGCTCGTCGAACTCTCGTTCCCCATCCGTCCGACCACTGTTCACACCCGATCTCCCGACGCGAGCGCGGGTGCAGCTGAGACCTCGCCTAGGCGGCGAAGAAACCGAGGTCCTCGAAGTGCTTGAAGAGCACGGTGGTGCTCGTCGCGGACTGCGGCCGAGATGGTTCAGGATGGTGGCGTAGACGCTGCGGAAGTCCACGGTCGGCACGAGCGCGTCATCGAGCCGCGCCCCCGGTGCGCTCGACGGCGCCTCTCCGTAGAGTCCACCGCGACGCCGCCGCCGACGAGAGGTCGACGCCAGCCTGG
Organism: uncultured Acidimicrobiaceae bacterium; assembly: GCA_963807775.1. Lineage (GTDB taxonomy): Bacteria > Actinomycetota > Acidimicrobiia > Acidimicrobiales > RAAP-2 > Bog-473. The sequence continues at coordinate 98,432 of CAWECY010000007.1, forward strand.
CCGTGGTCACATCCCGCCGAGCCGTTTGCCGTCTGCTGTCGGCCGAACTCGCTCGTCGCGTAGACGAAGACGTCATTCGCTCGGGGACCGGCGCCGATGACGTCGAAGAACTGCCCGAGCGCCGCATCGAGCTGGCCGAACAACGTGGGCTGGGTGCCGTCCTCCTCGCCGTGGGTGTCGAAGCCGCCCAGGGTGACGACGTAGGTCTGGCTCGGGATGCCCGCGTCGATGAGCAGCGCGACCTGGGCGAGCTGCTGGCCGACGTCGGTGCTGGCGAACTCCGCGGCGACGGCATCGTCGGACGCGGCGAACACCTTGGACTGGGCGACGAAGGTGTCCGCGATGCCACGGATGAGCGCGTCATGGAGCCGCGAGCGCACCTCCCTCACCCATCGCTCGCCAGGCGGACAGCCAGCCGTCCTGCCACGCCAGTCCACGTTGAAGTCGAAGTAGTCGACCGAGGGCACGCACAGCACCGGCGTCCTCGTCCCGACGAGCGACGGATGGACGCCGACGATGGAGACCGAGGCGAATGGGCTGCCGGCGGCTGCAAGATCGTTGAACCGACCGAGCCAGCCGGTCCCCACCGTGCCGGTGAAGTCCGCCACCTGTCGGTAGTGCATCGCGGCGAAGTGGGAGAACTCATGCACCACGTTCTCGCCGGGCCCGAGGACGAACGCGACGTCCTGGTCGCTCGCCCACCTCGATGCGAGCCACGGCATGGACGGGTGCAGCCCATGCGTGACGCCACCGAGCGGGAGGATCGCGGACTCCTGGATCGCGATCGACCCGTGGCCCTTCGCCACGTCGTAGTACCAAGGGTCCGTCGGGTCGATCAGCATGTTGGTCGCGTCGTTGCCGCCCTGCATGTCGATCAGCACGAGGATCGGCGTGCCCGGCGGCAGCGGCCGGAACGACCGGAGCGGGCCGCCCCGGCGGCCTGCCCGAGCGGGGTGAACAGGTCGAGCCCGAGGCCCGTACCCGCCGCGGCGACCGTGACGAGTCCGCTGTGGGCGAGGAAGTCCGCCGGGTGAGAGTCATGTCACGCGCCTCCTAGTTGACCAAGAACTCGGGGGAGACGAGGAGGAGCGCCAGGCTCCTGCCGCTCGGAAGCGGTCCCACGACCCGCCCGTCGTGTACTGGTGGAGCGCCCTGGCGGTGGGCGCGGAGGTCCGTGATGCCGCAGAGGCGGGCCGCGGCCGCTGGGGCTGAGAGGGGCGACTCTCTCAGCCAGAGCTTGGCGGCCATGCCCTTCGACGACGCGGCGGACGCTGCGGCGAAGTCCTGGACGATGCCACCCCAGGTCATGTCGACCCCGGCGTTCAGCCACAACGTCCCTTCCGGCCAGCCCGACACGTTCGGCGGGAAGTAGGGGTGTTGGTTCATGAAGGAGCTCAGCTGCCAGCCGTAGTCGGACGGCCCGAGGGGGAAGCCCATCACCCGCGCGCCGCTGGCGAGCAGCTCGACCGGGGACTTCACCCGTGTCCCGATGGCCGCCGGCGCGAGGAACGCGGGGGAGTGTGCGATCGCGCTGACGACGGAGCGGACGTTGCCCGCGGTGCCCCACAGCGCGCCGAGCGACCTGAGCGTGGCACGTCGGGCGCATGGCCGACCAGCTCCTGGTAGAGCCGGGCGGGGATGAAGTAGCGGTATGCGGGGTGTCGTGACACCGCCGAGATGACCCCGCCAACCCCGGCACCGCCCTGGTTCACGCCGAAGAAGTACTTCTCGCCGTCGTCGAAGTTCGACGGATCGAACGCGATCTTGCCCGTCGTCCAGTCGTAGGTGTAGCCAGTGAGCGCCCTCGCGACCTCGATCACGTCGTCCTGGGTGTAGTTCGGGCGCTCCCGTGACGAGGTTCTAGATCCCGAGCGAGAACAGCTCCATCAGCTCCCGGGCGTAGTTCTGGTTCGGATGGGCCATGGTGTTCTGGTCGCCGTTGAGGTACTTCATCATCCCGGGCAGGACCGCGGGTCCCGTAGCAGCTTGGTGTAGGAGCCGAACGGGTTGACGCGAAGACGGGCGACATGGCCCCGGAGGTCGTCGAAGTCGACGGAGTCGGTGACGCCGACAACGACCGGGCCCTGGAGGATCCACGCGAGACGCTCCTGGAGCGGGTTCGGAGAGGTGGCCATCAGCTCGAGCTGGCGTCCCAGGTACGGCCTGATCCTGCCAGCCGTTCAGGCGGGCAGCTTCCACTGGGCCGGAGTCGTCAGCGCCGACGTCAGCAGGTCGTCGATCAGCGCCCTCGTCCCGATTGCGACCCCGTGGTCGACGTCCGCGGCGGTCGGACCGAAGCCGAGGCGCCGCCAGATGTGCGCGACCTGACGCTCGATCACGGTCCCCATGTCAGGCCTCCCATTGGCCACGCCGCACACAGGAGTGCACGTGGACGGGGCGTCGCTGGGAGCGCCTCTCGGTGTTGCATCCTGCTCACCTCCGAGTCCTCGCGTCGCGAGCTGGCCATGTGCCGTTCGACCTGTGCCGTCAGGTGAGGGCTGAAACTAACGATCAATGGCGGCTCGAGAGCCCAACTGCGGCGCGCGTTTCGATCACAACACGACCAACGAGGGAAGCCGCGGAGCGAGCTCTCATGGTGTGACCCAACACTCGTTCCGGATCGTCGGCGAACGGGTCCGAGCAGGGGGCCTATCGTGATCCCACGTTGAGAGACCTAAGGGTGAGGGGAACGATGGTCCTTGTGCTCGATGAGTTCCGTGCCGAGGTGGCGGGCGAGTATCGCCAGCCCGGTCGGCCGGGTGCCGATGCGCACACGGACGGTGGGCCGGCAGGCGAGGCGCGGCCTCGATGATCTTCTACGTCCTCCTCTTCGGCCTCCTTGCTGTCTTCGTCATCGTCGCCGCGGTGATGAAGATGCGTGGACGCCGTCCCGGTCGTGCGTCCAGTGAGAGCGGCCCATCGTCGGGCGTGGCGGGCCACTCTGACCTGTCCATCCCTGGTCACGGGGCCCACCACGTGCACCCGACCGAGGCAGCTCGAAGGAACCGGAAGGCGAAGCGGGTCGAGTCGCGCCGCGACCGAAGGAAGAGGAAGTGAGGAGCACGCGAGGCTCGATCCACCTCGCCGATCGTCGCCCACGCCCCAGCTCCGCCCTCGAGATGCCATCCGGCGACTTACGACCGAGGCATCGCCCTCTTCGTCGCCGTGGACCTGGCGCTCCCTGCCGGGTCCCTCGCGACGGTCGTGGTTACGGGCTCACGAACGGGGGCCCTCACGGGCCCCCGTTCGTGAAGGACCGAGTCGACCTGCAACTCGGCTCGCTCGACTCGACCTACGAGATCGTGAAGGTCTGCTGTGCCTCTGCGGCAAGATACGAGCGACTGCCCGCCTGGAATGCGTCGATCGTGCACGTGCCGGCGGCCTTCAGTGAGACCGTGTTCGTGTGGTGCTGGATCGAGCACGCACCGGGCGTGGACGATGGGTCGATCGCGAAGAACACCGGATTACCAGAGGGCCCCCCCGTCGCGGTGACCTGGTAGGTCCACCGACCACCGGAGACGTTGGCGTGCTGGTGAACGTGATCGTCTGCGCGGTGCGGACGGGCGGCTTGGGAATGAGGTTGACCTGCGTCGCGTCGAGCGTGTCGCTTCCGGTCGGCGTGACGATCCCAAGCGCTGCGATGATCTCGCCGCTGGCGAACGTCGGGGCGGTCTTCGACTCGGCGCCGTTCACCCAGTAGTTGGTCGTTGCGCTCGTCACGATCGCGAAGCCAAAGCCCTG
>CAWECY010000008.1:0-77587 GCA_963807775.1 uncultured Acidimicrobiaceae bacterium
TGGTAACTGTTCAGGTCTCGCCGGGCAGCCAGACGTTGCCTTCGAACAGCTGACGTAGTCCGGCGAGCACGTCGTGGCCGTGCTTCTTCATGGTCGAACGTAGCTGCGGATGGCGCAGAAGTCGTCGGCACCGGTCTTGGTGCGCCAGGAGCCTGAGATCTTCTGTTGGAGCTTGACCATTCTGATGTCCCGCTCACCTTGGTTGTTGTCGAAGGGGACCCTGAAGTCGACGGTAAAGCGCAGCACGTCGTCGCGGTCGGCGTCGAGACGATGCAGCAGGTTGACGGCGGTGTTCTGATACCACTTGCCAGTGGCAGCCCTGGTCGGTCTCTCGTTGATGGCCCAGCCCTTGGCGACGAGTTTGCCGTAGCGGACCCGGATGGAGTGCACCGTGGTGGCGTCGAGGTGCGCGCGACCCTCGCCACGGCCTTTTCCACGGCCTCTTTGGCGTCGAGCAGGAGTCCGATCATCTCGTCGGCCCAGTCCTGGTCGAAGCGCTCGAACACGCCCTGGAGTCTCGGAGGTGATGCGCGTTGCACAGGGCATGGACCACTTCGTAGGCGCGGTAGGCTTCCAGCCGTCGTGGACGGCGACGCCGGGCATCTTGGCGATCACGCCGATGTCGTCCATGGCCACCGTCCCACGTCGCTTGTGGCAACGAGGAGGGTGTAGAGCGAGGTCGAGGCGACGTGGACCCAGTGCAGGCTGCCCTCGACGCGTCCGCCCGTCTCGTCGAAGTGCACCGCCGGCGCGTCCTTGAGCAATTCGGCGACGACATCGAGGAACAGGCCCAGCCGCCGCCGGCCTCGGCCACCATGGCCTTGATGGCGCCCACCGAACAGGCATCGACACGACGTCGGTGAAGATCTCGGCGAGGCGGTCGTAGGGCACGTGCTGGTAGACCGACAGGTACGACGGCCAGTGCCCGGACACCCGGCCCATAACACGCCGGGGCCGTGGCCTCGGTCGGAGCCGGTGCCTTGGTTCGGCAGCCACACGAGCAGCGCAGCTTCACCAGCTGGTGCTCGGTGACATGCGCTCGGGTCTGTGGCACCTCGAAGACCTGGCGCCGCTCGACCGACACGATCTCGGCCTCGGAGAGATCCCCTCACAGCCCCGACAGCGACGCGGTCGATGTGTGAGCACCTCGTCGGGATCGCTCACCTGGGCGAGGTGGTGGCCCTCGTCGCCGGGTGTTGCCCGGCCGGCGCTTGGCCTTGCGGCGTTCGGCCCGATTCGCCGGAGGCTTGGACAGTCCCTCGGCCGAGGGCGGCATCGAGGAGTTGCGCGGATTGCGCCCCACGCGCTTCGAGTTCGACGATCCTGGCCTCGACTCGGCAATGCGGGCGCTCTGCTGTTCGATCAGAAGTTGCTGAGCAGCAACCAGCTCCTTGAGCTCGTCGTAGGAGGGATCGTCGAACTCCACGACCACCAGTCCACTCGGTGCACGAGCAGATCGCGAGCCTTATGGGATCACAAACGCGCTGGTCGCGGCGACTTTCAAAAGTCGTCGTGAGCGTTGCCGTCATCGGAGGATCCGAAGTGCGTAGGAGACCGCCGAGCGCGACGATGCAGCCATGACTCCAAGGCGCCGTGAACCCGGCCTCGACGAATTGATCGCTGACATCACCGTCGACTGCAACGACGAGGACGAGGAGCTCATCGGCTTCGAAAACGCCTTCGACGATGGGCTGCGCTTCCTTGCTCGGGAACCGTCATCGGCGAAGACGTCCAGGTGCTCTCCGTCGCCACCCAACACGGACGGCGAGAACTCGTCGCAACTTGCCAACGGGGCGGTCGTAAGTACCGGATCGCACTCCTCGACATCGAACTCAAGGCCGACCCCGCTACGAAAGGGTGCTCGCCGCCTATCGCAGGTGGGCTGAATATCGCTGAAGACCTGAATAGTTACGAGAAATGAAGGACTCGTCGAGTTCGGCAGAGGCAGCGGGATCACGGTGTCGGGAACACCTGAGAAAGGCGCGGTTCTCACCAGGATCAGAGAACTCTTGGTCTTCGCTCGCACCCAGGGCTACCAGCGGGATGCGGTGATTGCGATGATCGAGTCCCTCCCTAACTGACGAGCTACCGGTCCAGCACCGCGATGTCGATTCAGCTCCCGCGCCGACTTTGCCTACCTGGCACGTCTGGGTCGAGTCCCCAGGTGGTGATCCAATCCGGCGTGATTCGGGTGAACACGTCGGTGAAATCGCCCGAGAACCTGGTCCGCGCCGCAAGGAAGTCGCCGTCAGCAATGATCTGTTCACGGACGAGCCTCTTGGCTGACGGAGGTTGGGATTGGTATCTCTCGCGGCTGCATGTGAACCATCGGGCGATCGTACAGATTGGCGATATTCAGCGCCCAAGCCCGCCCTGGGGGCGGTCGAGACGAAAGCTGACTTCGAAGTCTCGCATTCTCTTGTTGAGCATCCTCAAGGGCGGACCTCAATGCGGTGGCCTCTGCGAGCAACGCCGCCAGGAACTCGTCCACTTCTTTGACGTTGTAGCCCTTGAGTCCCAATCGAAACGTCTTCGACCTTATCGACATGAGATTCGGATAATGGGCGTCATCGGATGCATCCGGCATCTGATGAGGATACGCGTCACGTCGCTGCGGCTGCCCGAGTCCGAGGGTAGAGGCCACTCCCGGCGAATTGGAAAAGGCGATAGCCGCCTGTCCGGGGCTCGGACTCCGGCCGCCGCAGGCTACGCCGTAATCGACTTCTGGTCGTAGCAGTCGGCGCGCCAGCGTTCGATTGGCCTATCGGCGTCGACGTCGACGTCGAATGTTGCCGTGACGAGCCACACTTCTAAGTGACTGTCGCGATTGTTTCCCCAGCGCGATCACGCGGTCGGCGGTTGGGTCAGTCGCCGCAGGAGATAGCGGCTGTGGGCAGCCCAGATGAAGCCCTCGGTCACGATCGGATCGCGTTCGTAGTCGACCTGGAGACGCCGGCTATTCATGAGCCAGGCCCAGGTGCGCTCGACGATCCAGCGCTTCGGGAGTGCCTCGAAGCGCCCCGGGTGGATGCGCTTGACCACCTCGACGCCCACGTGGTGGCTCCGACAATGCTCGATGAAGGTGCGTTTGAAGCCCGAGTCACACCAGAGTTTGGCGAAGCGTCGCGAGCGGTCGCGGGCCCGGTCGGCCACAGTGATCCCACCGGAGTTGTCCGAGACCGAGGCGGCGACGACCACCACTGCCACGAGGAGCCCGAGGGTGTCGACGATGCCGAAGGTCTTGCGGCCGTTGATCCGCTTGCCGGCGTCAAAACCCTTGGTTTCCTTGCTCACAATCGACGACGCGCGTACCGAGCGCGCGTCGACGATGCCAGCCGAGGGCTCGCCCTCGCGACCTTCTCGCTGACGCACCGCGGCGGCCAGCCGCTCGGCGATGCGCTCCCAGGTGCCGTCGCGCGACCACTTGAGGTGGTAGCGGTGCACGGTGTTCCAGTTCGGATAGCTCTCGGGCAGCGCTCGCCACTGACAGCCCGTGGCGGCCACGTAGAAGATGGCGTCGACGATGCGACGTCGCTCGACCGTAACCGGACGACCCATCGAACCGGGTGTCCAATACGGCGCGACCAGATCGGCGATGAGCTCCCACTCCTCGTCACTCATGTCACCGTGCGTCGTTCGCCAGGTCTGCGCTACTCCGACAGGGTCAGCTTGCATGACAAAGGCTACGCGGCGACGAACCCCAGATGAGGGCTATTCCGTCATTGACAAGCGCGGATTTTTGGAACAGTCACTAAGAACTCTTGCCACCCGGTTTGATGATCACGTCGGTGACACTCTTCAGAATCTGCATGAACGCTTTGTCTGCAAATCCGAACACGAATGCGGCAGCATAGAAGGTCAGATGATCGACTTTGACGGCGTTCGTGGTACCCAGATCGAGCAGAACGAGATACAGGAGAGCACCAACGGAACCCGTGACTGCCCCAAACAGTGGGCGGCTGTAGTACCAATAGTCGTAGCTGTGATCCCAGTCCTGATTGTGAACGAAGACCCCAAAGAGGCTCGCCATCACAGCTCCAGTCGCTCCGAACCAGACAACGCCCACTGGCAGCTGTCCAAAAGTCGTGGGTGCGGCCGAGCGAAACGAAGGCCAGGTCGCGTACGTGATGAACAACGCGAGGAGGGCGACCAGGTAGGTCAGTGTCCACCAAAAAATCTTGGGCGGCATTATGACGATCGGTTTCGCAGGATCCTCGTGACCCGCCGGCGGCGTTGCGGGCGGTGGTGTGGCAACGGTCATGAGTCTCACCCTTCGAGAGCGCGGTGGTGTTCGGGCTACCTCAAGGCTATGGCCGCATGAATTCACGGTGGGTGATCCTTCTCTGGCCAGAGGGGTGCTTGAACCATTTCGCATCCTCCTGACGAACGTGGTTGCCGCTCGGGATGAGGATCTGGTTGTCGTAGGTACCCGCAAAGCGACGAGAACGGGTCCTTCAAACCGGACGAACGTCGGGATCTTCTCCGCCGGCAAGCCCTGACGTTCCCCGGACCCCGGCCAGCCCGCTCAGCACGGCCTGGCCGGTGCGTCAGGCGCACGACCACATCTGGGTCAGCGTTTCGGACCAGCGGCCTCCATCCGCTCGAGCAGCACGGCGCCCATCGGGTTGTCGCGTCGGCGCGGGTCCTCGCTGATGCGCTGGTGCCGGTCGTTGATGGCCAGCGCCCGCACCAGGGCGAAGACCTCGTGCCAGTCCAGGTCGCACACGGCCTGGCCAGTCGCCTTTTCGTAGCGGGCCAGCGCCTCGTCGCGTTCTGGGAAGCCCGGCACGGTCTGGCCGAAGAGCGACGCCATCATGTACTCGAGCCCGAGGTGCCAGCCGAGGTCCATGGCGGGTGGGCCGAGGGACGCCAGGTCCCAGTCGAGCACCGCCGTGACGCGGCGCTCGCCGTCGAAGACGAGGTTGCCCAGGCGGACGTCGCCCCACAGCAACACGGGGTCGCGCTCGGCCGGCAGGTGCGCGCCGCACCACTCGAGGGCAACGGCCAGCGCGGGTAGGGGCTCACCCTCCGACGACCACTCCACGTAGGCCGCCCAACGGGCCACCGCGGCGCGCAGGGACAGGTGGCCCAGCACCGCCTCCAGCCCGTGCACCCGCCACGGCACGGCGTGCACGGCCGCCACGGTGTCGACCAGCGCATCGTGCATGCGGCGCTGCAACTCAGGACCGGCCTCACGCACGTAGGGATCGAAGACCGGCGCCGGGCCGACGATGTCCCCGGAGACCCGCGGCATGGCCAAGAAGGCACACCCGATCCAGTCGGGATCGCGCTCGAGGACCGCCGGGGCCGGGGCCGGCACGCCCGAGGCCGCCACTGCGTTCTGCACGGCAGCCTGTGGTGCCAGGTCGTAATCCGGGAACGTCGCCTCTAGGGGCGGCAGGCGCACCACCATGCCCGGGACGTCGGGCCCCAGATCGACCAGCACCGTCTCGTTGGCCATGCCGCCATCGGCGTGCGCCACCGACGTGATGCGGGGCGCCCCCCCACCGCCACCGGTACCGGGCACCAGCTCGGGATGGGCGGCCACCCAATGGCGCAGAGCCCTCTTCCAACGCGGCGTCGTCGCGCCGCTGTCCCCCAGCCATCTACGGAAGGTAGACGACGGCCTGCCACTCGCCCGTCATGTCGGCGCGGCACAGTGCGGCGCCGGCCGCGGACGCACCAGGTGATGATCTCGGTCTCGGGCGCGCCGGGGGGCGTGCGCACGCAGCAGGCCCCGCCGCGCGTGGTCCTGGCGCACCACCCAGCCGTCGGGCACGGCCACGCCGGCCTCGGCCAGCCGGGCGACGGCCTTGTGCCCCGTCGGGTGCATGAGGCCGATGGTCATCCCCTCGCTCGGCGCGGTCGAGCTTGGCCGGCATCACGGTCGCCATGGTCACCGGTGCCGGCCGGTTGCCGAAGAAGGCGAAGAGCCCGGCCTGCGGCTCGGGTGCGACTGCGTCCTCGTCGACGCCGGGCAGGAGGTTCATCCAGCCGTCACCGGCCGCCCGGAGCATGGCCGAGCGACGTCGGCGACCCGCTCATGTCGGGCGGCGCGAACTCAATGGTCTCGGTCTGACGCGCGGGCTCGCTCACCGGGCGCACCTCCCGACACCAGCCACGCCACCACCTCGGCCGCCGGACGCGCGTCCGGCCCGGCGGAAGCCGGTGCCGGCGTAGAGGCTCATGTGCCCGGTGTCGCCGGCCCGGGCCGCCGCGGCCCGCAGCGGACGGGTGGCGTTGTTGATCTCTGGGTAGGCGGCCGGGGCGCCGGGGTGGTCGCGCACCATGGCGTTGACCAGCGGCGCGCGCCCGGCGCCCGCTGAAGGCCCGGGTGACCGCGGTCGCGCCGTCGAACGGCCGCGGGTCGAGTCCAGCGCCTCCTTGTGCCGGACGTGGGCGCCGCTCTCGGGACAGCGCAGGAAGGCCGTGCCCGCCTGCACCAGCGCGGCGCCGCGCGACCAGCAGGTCGACCACGTCGTCGGGGCCGCCCACCCCGCCGGCCGCGATCAGCGGTACCTGGCGTGCGGCGGCGCTACCGCGGCGAGCAGCGAGCGCACCGGACGGTCCTGGTCGGGGCGGTCGTCGTTGGCCAGGCTGCCGCGGTGCGCGCCCGCCTCGGCCCCCTGCAGGCACAGGGCGTCCGGGCCGACCTCGCAGCGCCACGTACGGCCTCCTCGGGCGTCGTCACGGTCACGAGCGACCAGCGAGCCGGCGGCCTGCAGCGCGCGGACGACCTCGAGACTGGGCAGGCCGAAGGTGAAGCTGACCATGGCCGGCGCGTGCGGCCAGCACGGCCTCGACCTTGGCGTCGTAGTCGTCGTCGTCCCACGCCGCGTCGCCCAGGTCGGCGCCCAAGCGGCGCGGCCTCGCGGCTCGAGCGAAGCGAGGTAGGCGGCCAGCGCGATCCGGGTCGGCCGGCGGGCGCGCCCGGCACGAACAGGTTGACGCCGAACGACCCGACACCGGCGGCGCGGACCGCCGCCGATCTCGGCCGCCACCGCCTCGGCCGCGCTTGTAGCCACCGGCCAGGAAGCCGAACGCGCCCGCGTGCGCCGCCGCGACGACGAGCTCGGGCGTCGACGGGCCCGCCCGCCATCGGCGACGACGACGAGCGGGCAGGCGCGCCAGCGCACGCAGGCGGGCGACGGCGGCGGGCCGAGGGGGCCGGCGGGCGGGACGCGTCACAGCTCCACACTTACCCAGCTGCCCGCTACGGTGGGCAACTCGTGGACCTCGATCTCGTCGACCACGCTGCGCAGCACCGGCGCCGCACGCCAGTTCCATCCCGAGCCGGTGCCCGACGAGGTGCTGGCCCGCCTGCTCGACACGGCCCGCTTCGCCCCGAGCGGTGGCAACCGGCAGGGCTGGCGGGTCATCGTCGTCAAGGACCCGGCGGCACGGGCCGCGCTGCGCGACCTCTACCTCGGCCGGCTGGTACGAGTACCTGGCCATGGGCGTCGGCCGGTCTGGTGCCCTGGGCGCCCCGCTGACCGACCGCGGCGGCGGAGGCGCGAGGCCGTCGCCCACGCCCCACGAATTCGCCGAGGCGGGCGCCGCCGACCCGGGGTTCGCCGAGACCCTCGATACCGCGCCGGCGCTGCTCCTCGTCCTGGCCGACCTGTCGGCGCTGGCTGCCGTCGACCGCGACCTGCCCCGCTACACGCTGGTCGGCGGCGCCTCCATCTACCCCTTCGTGTGGAGCCTGCTGCTGGCCGCCCGCACCGAGGGCCTGGGCGGCGTGACCACGACCGTGGCCATCCGGCGCGAGGACGAGCGTACGGGCGCTCTTCGGCATCCCCGACACGCTCGCCGTGGCCGCGCTCGTGGTCCTCGGGCCGCCCGCTGCACCAGCCCAGCCGGCTGCGGCGGTCGCCCGTCGACGCCTTCACCTGGGTCGACCGCTACGAGGGGCACGGCGCTCGGCGGCTCCTGAGGCTGCGCGTCGGCACCACGTCCTCCGGCCAGGGCCGCGCTCGGCCGTGCTGAAATGGGCCATGGCACAGAACGTCCTCGGCGACGAGCTCCAGCCCTGCAACTTCGACCCGCTCACCGGCTTCTACCGGGACGGCTGCTGCAACACCGGCGCCGAGGACGTCGGCGTGCACACCGTGTGCACCCGGGTGACGGCCGAGTTCCTGGCCTTCTCGGCCTCGGTCGGCAACGACCTGTCGACCCCGCATCCCGAGTTCGGCTTCGCCGGCCTCCAGCCGGGGGACCAGTGGTGCCTGTGCGCGCCCGCTGGCAGGAGGCCTTCGAGGCCGGGGTGGCGCCGCCCGTCGTCCTGGCCGCCACCCACGCGGCCACGCTCGAGTGGGTGCAGCTGAGCGACCTGCGTCGCGCACGCCGTGGCCGAGCCGTAGTCTCCGGGCAGGGACCGAGAGCGGCGCCGCCGCAGGAGGACACACATGGAAGGCAACACCGTCAGCGTCGAGCGGGTCATCAAGGCACCGGCGTCCGCCATCTTCGCCATCGTGGCCGACGCCACGCGCCACCCCGAGATCGACGGCTCGGGCTCGGTGGTCAAGGCGAAGGACGGCGCGCCCGACAAGCTCGACGCTCGGCTCCACCTTCGGCATGTCGATGAAGATGGGCGTGCCCTACTCCATGTCCAACACGGTGATCGAGTTCGAGCCGGACCGGCGCATCGCCTGGCAGACGTCGCTCTCGGGGCCGCTCGGACGCTTCATCGGCGGGCGCATCTGGCGCTACGAGCTCGAGCCGACGCCGACGGGGGCACCAAGGTCACCGAGACGTGGGACATCTCCCAGGACAAGCAGGGCCTTCTTCTCGCGCTGGGCAAGGTCGGCCGGCAGACGGCCAGGCGCCATGACCAAGACGCTCGACCGCCTGGCCGAGCTGACCGAGTCGCCCGCCGCGACCGTGACGCGACCTCGGGCGCCGCTATCGACGCCGCCTGGGACGAGCGCGTCCTGCCCGCGCTCTGCGACTACACCCGGATCCCCTGCCTCTCCCCCGCCTTCGACCCCGACTGGGCCGAGCACGGCGCACATCGCCGCGGCGGCCGCAGCTGCTGCGCGAGTGGGTGCGACGACCAGGGCGCCGGCGCTGCAGCACCGAGATCGTCGCAGCTGCCCGGGCCGCACGCCGGTGCTCCTGGTCGACAACGGCGGCAGCCGGCGACCCCATCGTCGATCTACGGCCACATGGACAAGCAGCCCCCGCTCGGCGAGTGGCGCAGCGGCCTCGGCCCCTACGAGCCCGTGCGCGAAGGCGACCTCCTCTACGGCCGGGGGACGGCCGACGACGGCTACGCGACGTTCGCCGCCGTGACGGGTCTGGCTGGCGGCGGGCGGCGGCCAGGGCCGCGTGCCTCATGCTCATTGAGGCGAGCGAGGAGAGCGGCAGCCCCGACCTGCCGGCCTACCTCGAGCACCTGCGGCGAGCGCATCGGACGGCCGCGGCTGGTCATCTGCCTCGACTCGGGCGGGCTGAGCTACGACCGCCTGTGGCTCACGACGTCGCTGCGCGGCAACCTGGTCGCCACGGTCACCGTGCGACGTGCTGACCGAGGGCATCCACAGCGGGCAGGGCGGCGGCGTCGTGCCGTCGTCGTTCCGCATCCTGCGCCGCATCCTCTCGGCGGATCGAGGACGAGGACGACCGGCCGCATCCTCCTGCCCGAGCTCCGGGGGCGGGGATCCCCGAGGCGCACCTGGCCAACCTCGAGCCATCGCTGGCCGGGAGTTCCCCGACAGCGCGGCCCCCGTGGTCGACGGGCTGCAAGCTGCTGGCCGCCGACCCGGTCGACCGCCTGGCCGCGCGGACGTGGGGCGCCGCGCTCGAGGTGACCGGCGCCGACGGCCTGCCCACGCCCGCGCGACGGCGGCAACGTGCTGCGGCCCTCGACGACGCTCAAGTTCTCGCTGCGCCTGCCGCCCGACGTCGACGCCGAGCGCGGCGAGCGACGCGCTGATCTCGGCCATCGCGCACCGACGAGGGCGCGCACATCACCATCGACGTCGGAGGCGGCGGCCCAGGGCTGGGTCGCCGCCGCCGCTCGACGGCCGACGTGGCGGCCGTGCTGGCGCGGGTGTCGAAGGAGCGCTTCGGCGCGCGCCCGGGCGTCGTCGGCGAGGGCGGCTCCATCCCGTTCCTGGCCGACCTGCAGCAGGGCTTCCCCGGCACCCAGTTCGTGGCCACGGGGGTGCTCGGGCCGCACTCGAACGCGCACGGGCCCAACGAGTCGCTGCACATCCCGATGGCCAAGGCGGTGACCCACCTGGTGGCCGAGCTGGTGGGCGCCCGGTGGTTCCGAGCGATGGCGCCGACGGCGCGCCGCTGGCGGGCAAGGTGGCGCTGGTCACCGGCGGCAGCCGCGGCCTCGGGCGTGAGATGGTGCTCGCCTTCGCCGACGCCGGGGCCGACGTCGTCGTCGCCAGCCGCAAGCTCGACAACTGCCAGGAGGTGGCGGCCGAGGTCGAGGCCAAGGGCCGGCGCGCGCTGCCCGTCGCCTTCCACGTGGGGCACTGGGACGAGATCGACGGGCTGGTCGAGCAGGCCTACGGCGCCTTCGGCCGCGTCGACGTGCTGGTCAACAACGCCGGCATGTCGCCGCTCTACCCCGACCTGACCTCGGTGACGCGAGGAGCTGTGGGACAAGGTGATCGGGGTGAACCTGAAGGGGCCCTTCCGCCTGACCGCCCTGGTCGGCACGCGGATGGCGGCCGGCAGCGAGGGCGGGTCCATCATCAACGTCTCGAGCACGGGCTCGCTGCGTCCGGCGCCGCACATGCTGCCCTACGACGCGGCCAAGGCGGGGCTCAACGCCCTGACCGAGGGCTTCGCCAAGGCCTTCGGGCCGACGGTGCGGGTGAACTGCATCATGGCCGGGCCGTTCCTGACCGACATCTCGAAGGCGTGGGACCCGACGACGCTCGAGCACGGCATGCCGCACCACGCGCTCGGGCGGGCGGGCGAGCCCGACGAGATCGTCGGCGCCGCCCTGTACTTCGCCACCGACGCCTCGTCCTTCACGACGGGCGCCATCCTGCGCGTCGACGGAGGTATCCCATGAGCGACCCGGCTGGAACCAAGGACACGGCCGACTTCTGGTTCGACCCGCTGTGCCCGTGGGCCTGGATCACCTCGCGCTGGATGCTCGAGGTCGAGCAGGTGCGCGACATCCACACCGAGTGGCACGTGATGTCGCTCGCCATCCTGAACGCCGGGCCGCCAAGAGCTCGTCCGAGGAGTACAAGGCGCGCATGGCCCGGGCCAAGGGCCCGGTGCGGGTGTGCATCGCGGCCGAGCAGACCGCGAGGGCCGCGACATCCTGCTGCCCGCTCTACACGGCGCTCGGGAACCGCATCCACGTCGAGCGGCGGGGCCGCGAGGAGGGCGAGGGCGAGAAGATCGTGCGCCGAGGCGCTCGACGAGCTCGGGCTCCCGGCCTCGCTGGCCGACGCCGCGCACTCCGACGAGTTCGACGAGGCGCTCGAGGCGTCGCACCGGGCCGGCATGGAGCCGGTGGGCGACGACGTGGGCACGCCGGTCATCCACTACAACGGCCGGCCATCTTCGGCCCGGTCGTCACGCCCGCGCCCAAGGGCGAGGCGGCCGGGCCGGCTGTGGGACGGCGTGCTGCTGTGCACCGGCACCGAGGGCTTCTTCGAGCTGAAGCGCACCCGGACGGCGCGGCCGAGCTTCGAGTAGGCCGCAAAGCTGACGCGGGCCCAGCGCGCGGGTGGTCAGTGGCGTAGTCCGCCTCGGGGGGTCAGTGCCGGCGGGCCCGGCGCCCTCGTTCTCCGCTACGTGGCTATGTCCGCCGTCTATCTAGAAATCAAGACAATCCGTCCAGTCCAATGTCAAGGAGTGTTTGCAGGGACGCTTGCCGGTCAGCCCCGCCACGGCTCGGAGTCGAACCCCGGGTAGCGCACGCGCATGGCGTCCAGCGTGTTGGCGGTCCACCAAGCGTGCCCCGGCGGGGGGAAGCCGAACAGCTGCAGCTGGCGCGGGCTGGCCGCCACCACGAAATCGACCCACTCCTGCCCCGCCGACTGCATCGGCCACGAGTGCCGCCCGATCCAGTCGGCGGCGGCCACGCGGAAGTTGACGTGGATGGTGTACCGGGCCCCGCGGGCGAGCGTGAGGGCGGTGCCCCGGTGGAACGTGTCGAGCCGGTAGGCGACGACGGTGCCGGCCGGGCCGTCGGCGGCCACCTCGGCCCGGTACAGCCCGGGCCGCCCAGCGGCGCTGACCCATCCGGTCGGCGCCTCCGGGTCCGTCACGCCGTCGGTCGCCGGGTACCAGTTGGGCAGCGCCGGGACCTCGGCGGCGTTCGCACGCGGCACCAAGCTCGGTGGTCCCAACTCGGCCGGGACGTCGGCCAGGTAAAGGAACATCTCGACCTGATCGGCCGGCGCGTCGGGGGACGGCACGAGCACGGTGTGGTTGAGGTAGTCGCGGTGATGGTGCTGGTCGTAGTCGGCCGCCCCGGTGTACTTGGCCCACGCCTCGATGGAGTAGACCCGCAGATCCCCCGTGCCCAGCAATTGCTCCGCCAGCCCGACCACCCTCGGGTGCACGGCCAGGAGACTCAGGTCCACGCTGGCGAAGGGGAAGTTCGTGATGCCGCCGAACTCGTCGCGATAGCGGGCGTTGCGCCCGGGATCGGCGTCGTCGTGGAACTCGTCGGCCGTCGGGAACACCGAAGGCAGCCCGGCCACCGCGGCCGCCAGCTCGCCGTCGGCCAGGAGCCCCGGCACGATCACGAACCCGTCGCGCCGCCAGCGGTCCGAGACGGTTGACGCCTCCATCGGCCCGACGCGACTCAGTAGTAGCCCGCCATCAGCTCACTGGCCCAGGCCGGCTGGCGCACCGAGCCAGGGTCCGGCTCGAACTCGCGCAGGTAGGGCTTGACGTCGAGCACCGGCGACCCGTCGACGGCGTCGAGGCCCCGCACGTGCAGGTCGAGCCCGTCCACCCGTTGCAGGGAACAGGCCGATACCCCGAGCCGGTTGGGGCGCATTTTGGCCCGCTGGGCGAACATGCCCACCTCGGGCCAGTCCGGGTTGTCCCGCGGGCGCCGGGCCCCGGTCTGCACGCCGGCCTCATCGACCAGGTGGAACTGGAACACCACGACGATATGGGAGAAGGCGTCGAGGCCGGCCACCACGTCGGGTCCGAAGCGATTCCGGTCCAGCCGGATCACCGCCTCCACGTCTCCCCAGTCGTCGTCGATGGCCTCGGTCCGCCCCCGACCACCACGCCGACGGGCTCCAGCGCGATCACGCCGGCCAACGGTAGTTTCTGACGTCGTGAGCGGCGAGGAGCGGGGGGCGGCTGACCGGCATCATCGCCATGAGCGAGCTGCGGCGGCGGCTCCGTGACCGCTCTGTGCTCATCACGAGCCTCGTGGCGCCCCTGGCCATCGCCGCCATCCTCGGCTTCGCCTTCGCCGGCCACCCGGGCACCGGCGCCCTCCCCATCGGGGTGAGCGGGGCGTCGCCGTCGGTCGTGCGCGCCGCCGCCCACGCCGCCCAGCTGCCGCCGAACGTGACCGTGCGCACGGTGGCGTCGCCCGCCGACCTGAAGCGGGAGGTGGCCGACGGCAGCCTGGACGGCGGCGTCATCGCCTACCCGGTGCACAAGAGCCTGGGCGACCTCCTCATCCCGATGGTCTCGCCCGGCGCCACCCACACGCCCGGCTTCACGGTGGTCGACCGGGCCGACACCCTGGTCGGCGAGGAGACGGCGCAGGCCGTGGCCGCGGGCCTGGCCAGCCGCATGTACGCCGCCCGCGTCGGCAACGGGTCGGCGTCGGCGTTGGCCCCGCTCCAGCTCGAGGAGGGCACCGTCGGCGACGGCGGCAAGGCCGTGCTCGATTACTTCGCCCCCTCCATCGCCGTGGTCTTCCTGTTCATCGGCAGCGGGCTCGGCATGCGCTCGCTCATGCTCGAGCGCACCGGAGGCACGCTCGTGCGCATGGCGGCCGCGCCCATCCGGCCGGCAGCCATCGTGAACGGCAAGATGCTGGCGGTCGGTGTCACCGGCCTGGTCTCCATCTTCGTCGTCTGGGGTGCCACCACGCTCGCCTTCGGGGCCGACTGGGGCGACCCGCTGGGCGTACTGCTGATGTGCCTGGGTTCGGTCGCCGCCATGTGCGGCTTCGGTGTCCTGGTGACGTCGTTCGCCCGCGACGAGCGCGAGGCGTTCGCCGCCTCGCTCATCGTCGGCCTCGTCCTGGCGCTCCTGGGTGGCAACCTGCTGCCGCCGGGTGCCCTGCCCCCCTTCCTGCAGGTCCTCAGCCTGGGCACCCCGAACGGCTGGGCGCTGGTCGGCTTCGGCCGGCTGGCCCTGCTCCGTGACCCCACCCACGAGATCGTCGGGCCCTTCCTCGTGCTCTGCCTCATCGCGGTGCTGACCATCGGGCTGGCCCTGACCCGCGTGCGGCGCATGGTGACGCCGTGATCCCGGTCGTGCGCGTCAACATCCGCCGGGCCGTCGGCGACGCCCGCCTGGTGTTCGTGGCCACGGCCTTCCCGGTCCTGTTCATCCTGGTGACCGGTCTCCTCGCCGGCAGCCCCCGCGAGCCGGTGGGCCTGGTGCACCCGCCCGCGCGGCTGCTCCAACTCATCGACCGCACCAACGGCCTGAAGGCCCATCTGGAGGCGAGCCCGTCGACGCTGGCCGACGACATCCTGCGGGGCCGGATCGTGGCCGGCCTGGTGACGCTGCCGGCGCCACCCGGGCACCTGAGGTTCGAACTGGTCAGCGAAGGCGCCAACACCAGCGCTGTGCAAGCGCGCACCGACGTGGTGGCGCTGCTCGACCTCATGACGGCCGAGGGCGCACGCACCAAGGTGACCGACGTCACGCTGGCCCACACCGACATCCCGCCGCCCATAAGCCCCTTCGCCTACGTGGCGCCGGCCGTCCTCGTGCTGTTCCTCGGCATCACCGTGCTCCTCCTGTCGTCGGGACTGGTCGAGTCCCGCCGGATCGGCATGATGAAGCGGCTGGCCGCGGCCCCGATCCTGGGCCGGTCGGTCATGGCGGCACAGATCGTCTCGTGCCTCGTGGTGGCGGCCGGGCAGTCGGCGGGCCTTTTGCTCGTCGGCCGGGTCATCTTCGGCGTGCACTGGGGCGACCCGGCAGCCGTGTTCGTGGTGCTGGCCCTGCTCTCCCTCAGCTACGCCGGCGCCTCGGGCATCCTCGGATCACGGGCGCGCACCGAGGAGCAGGCCATCTCGGTGGCCGTCGTGCTCGGCATCGTCTGCGGCATGCTCGGCGGCTGCATGTACCCGCTCGACGTGGTCGGGTCGGCCGTGCGCGACGTCGGCCACATCGTGCCCCAGGCCTGGGCCATGGACGCCTTCGTCAAGCTCATCTACGACCACGTGGGGTTCCGCGCTGTGCTGCCTGAGATCGGCGCGCTGGCCGTCTTCGCCGTTGTGCTGGTCGCCGTGTCGGCGCGGGTCTACGCGCGGACGGTGTACTCGCCCGGGTGAAAGCGCCGGGTCAGCCGGCGGAATTTCCATGTGTGGTCGGGCCACAGCGTCGTGTTGCGCCCGCGATGGTCCAGGTACCAGCTGCTGCAGCCGCCCTCCACCCAGACCGAGTGCTCGAGCCGGGCCTGCAGGCGTTCGTTGTAGCGCCTCAGCACGGACGGCTTGACCTCGACGCTCCGCACGCCCGGGCGCCGCAAGAAGGCCAGCGCGCTGGCCACGTAGTTGATGTGCGACTCGATCATGTAGATCATCGAATTGTGGGCCAAGGTGGAATTGGGCCCGATGATGAGGAAGAGGTTGGGGAACCCGGTCACGGTCGACCCCGCGTACGCCTCGACGCCGTTCGCCTTCCAGTGCTCGGCGAGCCGCACGCCGTCGCGCCCGACGATGTGCTGGGCGTAGGGCGGTTCGGCCGCCTCGAAGCCGGTGCCCATGATGACCACGTCGACGGGCCGGGCGATGCCGTCCTGCCCCACCACCTCGTGCGCGGTGAACGAGGCCACCGGCGTGTCCACCACCTCCACGTTGGGCCGCGTCAGCGAGGGGTAGTAGTCGTCTGAGAGCAAGAGGCGCTTGCAGCCGGGCTCGTAGTGCGGGGTCAGCCTCTCGCGCAGCGTCGGATCGGGTACCTGCTTGGCCAGATGGCTGAGCGCCAGCTTGCGCACCGTTGCCTTGCGCCGCCGGCCATGGCCCACGAAGACCGAGAGAAGGGACTCGAAGAGCATGTAGATGCGCAGCCGCGACAGGCGCTGGGTGGCCGGCAGCGCCCGGTAGACCATTCGACGCAGTCGCGAGACGGCCCGGTTGCGCCGGGGCACGATGAAGGGCGGCGTGCGCTGGTGCAGATAGAGATGCTCGACCAGGGGTGCGATCTGAGGCACGAACTGAACGGCGGAGGCGCCGGTTCCCACCACGCACACCCGCTTGCCCCTCAGGTCGAAGCCATGCGCCCACTTGGCCGAGTGGAACACCTTGCCGCGGAAGCCGTCGAGCCCCGGGAACGCCGGGATCGACGGCTCGCTGAGCGGGCCGGTGGCCCAGACCAGCGCCGGTGCGGCGTATTCCTCGCCGCCGACCGTCCGCACGACCCAGCGATGTCCCACCTCGTCCCAGCGTGCCTCGTCCACCCCGTGGTCGAAGCGGAGGTGGTCGCCCACGTCGAACCGGTCGACGCACTGGCGCGTGTAGTCCCAGATCTCAGCCTGCGAGGAGTAGGCGTGCGACCAGTCCGGGTTGAGGGCGAACGAGAAGGAGTAGAGGTTCGACGGCACGTCACAGGCCGCCCCGGGATAGGAGTTGTCCCGCCACGTGCCGCCGAGATCCTCGCCGCGGTCGAGCACGACGAAGTCGTCGACGCCCATGTCCTTGAGCCGCGCCGCCATTCCGATGCCGGAGAACCCGGCACCGACGACGACGACCCCGTGCTCGCGCATCACGAGGTCGAGGCGACGAAGTCCACGACCACCCGGGCCAGGTCCTCCCCGCAGTCCTCCTGGAGGAAGTGGCCGCCGCCGACGATCGTGGTGTGGGGCTGCCCCTTGGCGCCGGGGATCCTCTCCTTCAGGTTGCGGTCGGCCCCCTTGGTAATGGGGTCGGAGTCGCTGAAGGCGCACAGGAAGGGCCGGTCGAAGGCGGCCAGGCCCACCCAGGCGGCCACGTTGGCGTCGTGGGCGGGGTCGTCGTGGCGCGAGGGGACGAGCATGGGGAACTGCCGCGCCCCGGCCTTGTAGGACTCGTCGGGGAACGGCGCGTCATAGGCGGCGCGGATCTCCTCGGTGATGCCCTTGGCGCAGCCTCCCTGCACGATGCCGCCGGTCGGGAACTCCTCCACCTCCTGAGAGAAACGCTGCCAGGCGAAGAAGGCGTCGCCGGGGCTGGTGTCGCCGGTGGGCAGGAACGTGTTGGCGGCCACCACCCGGGCGAAGCGGTCCGGGTGCTCCCCCACCAGGCGCAGGCCGATGAGCCCGCCCCAGTCCTGGCCCACCAGCGTGATGTCCTGCAGGTCCAAACGGTCGAACAGCAACTCGCGCGTCCACTCCACGTGGCGGGCGAACGTGTAGTCGCTGCGCTCGGCGGGCTTGTCCGATCGGCCGAACCCGACCAGGTCCGGCGCCACGATCTGCAGCCCGGACGCGGTCAGGATGGGGATCATCTTGCGATAGAGGAAGGACCAGGACGGCTCGCCGTGCATGAGCAGCACCACCGGGGCACCGGGGTCGCCCTCCCGCAGGTGGTGGACCCTCAGGATGCCCCCCTCGGAGTCCGCGATCTCCGCGTAGTGCGGCTCGAAGTCGTAGCCGGGCAGCCCGGCAAAACGGTCGTCGGGGGTGCGCAGCGTCTTCATCGGGGCGGGAGCCTACGCGGTCGGGCCTGGAGCCGCCGCCTGCGGTGCAACGGGCGGCCACGGCCCGTAACCTGACGCTGACGTCACGTGCAGGGAGGGAGCCCCACCATGGCCATGTCCGACGCTCAGGAGTACGACCCCTTCGCCGCCTTCGACGACATCGTGGCCGGCACCACCAGGGACCCGTACCCGGACCTGGTCGAGAAGCGCCGTCACGCCCCGGTCTCCAAGGGCTTCACCATGCCACCCGACGTCCTGCCCGAGGGCTTCGACGCCGAGCCGGAGTGGATCGCCTACCGCTACGACGACTGCTCACGCATCTTCCGCGACGCCAAGACCTTCACCTCGACCGGCTACGACGCGACCATCGGCATGGTCATGGGCCACATGATCCTCGGCATGGACGACCCCGAACACCGCAGCCACAGGAACCTGGTGGCCCAGGCGTTCCGAGAGAAGGCCCTGGCGCGCTGGGAGCCCGAGTTCATCACCCCGATCGTCGACGAGCTGATCGACCGCTTCGCGGCCGAGGGCCGGGCGGACCTGGTCCGCCAGCTCACCTTCGAGTTCCCGGTACGGGTCATCGCCCGGTTGCTGGGGCTGCCCGAGCAGGACTTCGTCCAATTCCAGCGTTGGTCGGTGGAGCTGATCGGCCTGGTGGCGGACATCGACCGCGGCCTGGCGGCGTCGGAGTCCCTGCGCCAATACTTCGCCGGCGTCGTGGCCGAGCGCCGCGCCCATCCCGCCGAGGACGTCATCAGCGACCTCGTGGCGTCCGAGGTGGACGGTGAACAGCTGACCGACGAGGCCATCTACTCCTTCCTCCGCCTCCTGCTGCCGGCAGGGGCCGAGACCACCTACCGCTCGTCGGGCAACCTGCTCTACCTGCTGTTGACCCACCCCGAGCAGCTCGAGGCGGTGCGGGCCGACCGTGCCCTGCTCCCCCAGGCCATCGAAGAGGGCCTGCGCTGCGAGCCGCCGCTGCTCACGATCGGCCGGACGACGACGTGCGAGGTGGAGATCGGGGGCGTGACCATCGCGCCCGGCGAGGGCATCGTCACCCACCTCGGCTCGGCCAACCACGACGAGACCCGCTGGGACGACGCGGAGTCCTTCGACATCTTCCGCCCGGCCCTCCCCCACATCGCGTTCGCCCACGGGCCGCACATGTGCCTCGGCATGCACCTGGCCCGGCTCGAGACCCGGGTGCTGCTCAACCGGGTCCTGGACCGCCTGCCCGAATTGGCGCTCGACCCGGGCCAGGGCGACCCGCACATCAGGGGCGACATCTTCCGCTCGCCTACCGCGCTCCCGGTGACCTTCGCCGCCTGAGGCGTCCGGGGGATCGCCGTGCCCTCAGCTGCGCGGCACGTCTTTCCAGGCCAGCTCCTTGTCCGTGCGTACGTCGCCCGGGAGCCCGAGCACACGCTCGCCCAGGATGTTGCGCATGACCTCGGACGTGCCTCCCTCAATGGAATTGGCTCGGACGCGGAGGAACATCTTGTAGACGTCGGGTGAGCCCATGCCCACCAGGTCGGGCCGGACCATGGGGTAGCCGGCGGGGAACAGCATGGCGTCGGCGCCCAGCAGGTCCATGCACAAGTCGTAGACGCGCTTGTTCTCCTCGGCGTAGGCCAGCTTGGCGACCGAGCCCTCGGGACCGGGCGTGCCAGCCTTGCGGGTCTGGGCGGCGCGCATGTTGGTCATGGAATAGGCCTCACTGCGGATGTAGCTCGACACCACGCGATCACGCAACGCCAGCGCGTGAGGTGACGTGTCACCCTGCCAACGCTCCTTCCAGATCCGGATCGCTTCGGCGACCGGCCCGCCGCCGCGGCGGGTCACCGCGCCCCCGATGGACACGCGCTCGTTCATGAGGGTGGTCACGGCGACGTTCCACCCCTCGCCCTCACCTCCGATCCGGGCCGTGTCCGGCATGCGCACGTCGGTGAAGAAGACCTCGTTGAACTCGGCCTCGCCCGTGATCTGGAACAGGGGGCGCACCTCGACCCCGGGCGCCTTCATGTCCATCAGGAACGCCGTCATCCCCTTGTGCTTGGGGACGTCGGGATTCGACCGGGCGATGATCAGCCCGAAGGACGAGATGTGAGCGAGGGTGGTCCAAACCTTCTGCCCGTTGAGCATCCACTCCTCGCCGTCACGCTCGGCCCGTGTCGACAGCCCGGCCACGTCGGAGCCGGCGCCCGGCTCGCTGAAGAGCTGGCACCAGATCTCCTCGTTGGAGAACAGCGGGCGTAGGTAGCGCTCCTTCTGCTCGGGTGTCCCGTGCGTGGCGATGGTCGGCGCGCACATGCCGTAGCCGATGGGGTTCTTCAGCCCGGCCACGGGCGCACCACCGGCGTGGAGACGGGTCTGGGCGCGCTGCTGGTCCTTCGGCGTGAGGCCGAGCCCCCCGCAATCGGGTGGGAAGTGCAGCCAGGCCAGGCCTCGGTCGAACTGCTCTTCGAGGAACCTCTGGGGCTTGGTGCTGGCCGGTGGGAAGTCGGCCAGGAGGCCGTCAACCAGCTCGTCGACGTTCGCGCTCATGTGCGCACCCTATAGCGTGCTCTCGTGCCGGCACTTGCTCCCCCAACGCCATCGCGCCGATCGGCGAGTCTCAGCACCCGCCCCGAGGAGGCCCCATCGGCGTGACTGCCGCACTGACGCTTCCCGACGGGAGGGAGCTGGCCTACGAGCAGTACGGGGACCCGAGCGGCTTTCCCGTTTTCAGCTTCCATGGGGGCCTGAGCTCGCGCCTGGACGCCGCTCCCGCCAACGACGCCGCAGTCACCAAGCACGTCCGGCTGATCTCGCCCGACCGCCCGGGCATGGGCCTCTCGACCTTCCAAGAGGACCGGCGGCTGGTCGACTGGCCGTCGGACGTGGCCGCCCTGGCCGACTCGCTCGGGATCACGCGCTTCGCCGTCATGGGTTGGTCGGCCGGCGGCCCTTACGCCGCGGTCTGCGCGGCGAAGCTCGACGGCCGGGTGACGGCGGCCGCGCTCTTGTCGAGCTCGGTGCCGCTCGACCAGTACGGGACCACGCGGGGCTTGACCTTCGACGACCGCGTCCTGCTCTTCCTGTCCCACCGGGCTCCGTCGATCGCCTCGGCGATCATGAAAGTCAGCATCGTGAACTCCAGCAACACGAGGCTGTTGCGCGCCGTGATGCGATCAATCCCGCCGGTGGACCGCAACGTGCTGACCGAATTCGGTCCACCCGAGCTCGCCCTGTCCTTCGTGCGCGAGTCCCTGCGCCAGGGGACGGCCGGCCCGATTCTGGACTACCGCATCTTCGGTGACCCGTGGGGGTTCGACCTCGCGGAGATCCGCGTGCCGGCGCAGATCTGGGAGGGCTCCGACGACACCACCGGGCCACCGGGCTATCGGGCCTTCCTGCAACAGCACATCCCCCACGCCACGGTCACCGTGGTGCCTGGCGAGGGCCATCTGTCACTACTGCCGCATCAGGCGGCGGCGATCTTCGACGCGCTCCTCGGCGGAGGCCACAACGCCGAGTCGAAGGCCCGATGGAACGTGGGGTAGGCCAAGAGATCGATCGGAGGGTCTCATGGGTGTTCCGGCCGAGGAGGCCTCTAGATCAGTGATTCCAAGGGATACCGAACGATCCGGGGTCCACGACTGACGCGACGAAGGCGTCCACAATCGGCCTTGCCAAATACCCACGCCGACCTGGAGGCCGCATGGAAGCCGATATGGACACCTTCGTCACCGCACTGTACGTGAAAGTCGACGACACATTGAGGGACACCCCCTCGCTTCGCCTCTGGCGACCCAGCGTGGGCATCGCGCCGAAGTTGAGCGACGCCGAGCTGGTCACCATGGCCGTCGTCCAGGCCCTGTTGGGCTTCACCTCCGAAGCTCGCTTCTTGCGCCATGCGGCCAAGCACCTGCGCTCGTGGTTCCCCTACGTGCCGGGCCAGTCGGGCTACAACAAGCGGCTGCGCAAGTCCCAGAGCCAGTTGCACGTCCTGATCCGGGTGCTCGCCACCGACACCGACTTGTGGGACGACGACACCTGGGTCATCGACTCGACCCCCGTCGAGTGCGGGCGCTCGCGTTCGACCGCCCAGCGCAGCGACCTGGCCGGCTTCGCCGGCTACGGCTACTGCGCCAGCCACTCGCGCTACTTCTGGGGATTGCGCCTGCATCTGGTGTGCACCCCAGCCGGCCTGCCCGTCACCTTCGCCCTGGCCACCGCCAAAGCCGACGAGCGCGAGATCGCCCGGGACCTCTTCGAGCTCGAACCCGAACTCCTCCGGCGCGGCCAGACCATCCTCGCCGACAAGGGCTACGCCTCGGCCGAGTTCGAGACCATCCTCGCCGACAAGGGCTACGCCTCGGCCGAGTTCGAGACCTTCCTCGCCGAGCGCGACGTCACCTTGATCCGCCCGGCCAAGGCGAAAGAAGCGCCGCGGCCCGGGGCACGGTTCCTCAAGCCGCTGCGCCAGCTCATCGAATCCATCAACGACACGTTGAAGGGCCAGCTCGACCTCGAAGCGCACGGCGGACACACACCAGGCGGTGTGGTCACGCGGGTCCTCCAGCGTCTGCTCGCCATGACGGCTGCAATCTGGCACAACGACCACTGCCGAGTTGCACCTCTGCGCTCCCTTGTCGCCTATGACCACGGGTGACCCCTTGGAATTGGTCATCTAGCGCCGGCAGGCGCACCACCTCGCCGCCATGGAGCGGCGCCGACGAGGACGCCGTCCAACACGACCAACCCGACGAAGCCCTCGCCGCGGTCGATTCGGCCGCGGGTCGATCAGGGATGGGACTACTTCGAGGCCGACCGTGCCGGTCAGCCGACGACCTCCTCACCCTCTCGTACGAGGCCGACGACGATCGCATCGGCCTCCACCCTTTTACAGGTCGCCCCAGTTTGTGACCTTGAAGGGGGCCACGATAGGCGTACCCACATCGAGCTGTATCTGGTAATGGTCGCCCAGGGGTAGGTTGCGCGGGTTGCCCGTGTAGAGGCCGGGCTTCTTGCCCGGCGAGGTGAAGAAGACAGTGACCTTGCCCGTGGCGGGGCCGACCTGGGTCGTGCTCAGCGGGATGCCCCACTCGTCGAAGAACTGGCCGAGGTTGAAGGTCGTGGTGGTGCTGGGTGACTCGATGTGAATGATGCCGTCGAGGGCATGGACGTGGAGCCAGTAGAAACAGTTCCCGGTCTCGACGAAGTCTCCCTCCGGCGTCGACACGGCCTGGAAGCCGGGGATGCCGATGCCATACGGGATGACCTGCTCCTTACCATCCACGAAGATCGTCAGATGGGTGTGGACGTGCACCACGGTCTGCTCGCCCGCCTGGCACTGCACGCCGTCGACCGTCTGCCCCGTGGCGGCGTTCACCAAGGTCGCCAGCTTGGGGCCGCTGGGGATGGGGATCCCCTCGGGGCCCGGCGTGCCGGCCGGCGGCTGCACCCAGCTGGCCGACATGGAGGCCGGGATCGGCGACACGGCTACGTGGGGGTTCTTGAATTGCGGCGGGACGGCGGTGCTGCCTCCCCCGCCGGTAACCTGGGTGATGATCAGCACAGCCGCCGCGATCACGACGAGCGCGCCGCCAACGCGGATGCCGATGCGCATCCGCTTCGCCCGCTGCTCGGCGCGGCGCCGCTCCTCGGCCCGGCGTTGGTTCTCGGCCCTGCGCTGGGCCTTCGACTTGCTTTGACTGGTCATTGGGCCGTCAGCGTAGCGAACCAGTCCCAGCGGTAGGCATCAACTCGCTCAAGGGGCCCGGCCCATTCCGGCAGGGCACCAGCCACGCTGGCAGGGCCCAGCGCCTGCGCCGCCCGCCAGACGTCGCCATCCAAGAAGGCGACGGTCACGTGGCGGCCGGTCGGGAGGTCGGCGAACTGCCAGACGCCGGCCACGCCGGGTCGCTCGACCAGGTCGGCGCCTCCCACGGACGGCCCGACCACCACGTAGACACCCTGAGAAGGGCGGTACGGGATGACGGCGGGTGACACCAACACCCGTGGCGCCGCCCACCGCCCCACCACCTCGAATGGTCCGGACAGCAGCGCATGGCGGGCGGAGAAGAAGCGGTTCTCCGCGTGCAGCCGGTGGGCCAGGTCGAAGAACGGCTGCAACACGGTCTCGCCACGGAGGAGGTAGAGGGTCATGTAGTGGAACCGGTCGAGCAGCGTGCTGGTGGCGGCCTCGGCCTCCCGGCAGCGCGGCGAGCGGACCCATCGCTGCCCGAACGTGATGCCGTCGACACTGAACTGCTCGGGCAGGTGGTCGAGCTGGTGCCACTCGTTGTACGCCTGGTGGGCCGAGGGGTCGGTGATCTCGGTGAACGAGAAGAAGCCGAGCACCCGATGAGGGTATCCGTCATCGCGAATGCAAGACTCTCGGCCCGATGGACGAGGCGACGACATCATTCCTGGCCGGCGTGCGGGTCCTGGACCTGAGCATCTGGCGTCCCGGGCCCTATGCCACGTCGCTGCTGGTGGCGCTGGGCGCCGACGTCCTGAAGGTGGAGCCGCCGGGTGGCGATCCGATGCGCCACTACCGCGGTCTCTTCGAGGCCGTCAACGCCGGCAAGCGGAGCATCGTGCTCGACCTCAAGGCAGCCGGCGACCACAGCCGGGCCCATGAGCTCGCCGGGGCGGCCGACGTGGTGGTGGAAGGGTTCCGGCCCGGCGTCCTCACCCGGCTGGGTCTGGACGACCCGGCGGTGCGCGCCGTCAACCCGAGCGTCGTGTACTGCTCCATCTCCGGTTACGGCCAGCACGACGAACGTGCGGCATTGCCCGGCCATGACGTCAATTATCAGGCCTGGGCTGCCGCGCTGACCCCCGATGGTGGCGCGGGTGCCATGCCGCCGCTCCCCACGGCCGACCTGGCAGCCGGAGTGACCGCGGCGTTCGGCATCTGTGCCGCCCTCCTCGGACGGACCCGCTCCGGAACCGGCGCCTTCCTCGACGTGTCCATGACCGACGTGTTGTCCACCTGGACGGGGCGAACCGGCCCATCGAGCGAACACGGCGGTCATCAGGACACGATCGTGCCCGGCTACGGCCTCTTCGACACCGCCGACGGCGGGCAGATCTCGCTGGGCGTGGTGAACGAGCAGCACTTCTGGTCCCGCCTGTGTCACGAGCTGGCTCTGGGCGACCTGGCGGACATCGACTTCGGTGAGCGCACGCAGCGCGGGGTCGAGCTCCAGAAGGCGGTCGCCCACGCCATCGCCGGCCGCCGCCGCGGGGACCTGGTGGCCGTGCTCGTCGCGGCAGGCGTACCAGTGGCCCCCGTGCTGGACCGCACGGCCATGGTGGCGGGTGGTCCGTTCCCCGCCTTCCCGATCCGGCTCCCGGTCGACCAGTCACTGCCCGTTCCCGCGCTGGACCAACACCGGGGTGAGGGGTTCGGAGGCACCGCATGACCCAGATCTCCGACCTCCTCGGGGCCAATCGTGGTTATGCCGCCGCCCGGGCCAATGTGGCCGACCCGCGCCCCGGTCGCCGGCTCGCCGTGGTCACGTGCATGGACGCCAGGATCGACGTGTTCGCCGTCCTCGGACTGCACCTCGGTGAGGCCCACGTGATCCGGAACGCGGGCGGGCGGGTGACCGAGGACGTCCTGCGCAGCCTGGCGCTCTCCAGCGGCGTCCTCGGCGTGGACACGGCCGTGGTGATGCAGCACACCAAGTGCGGGCTGGCGGGCGTCACGGATGCCGAGTTGCGCGAGATCACCGGCGCCGACCTCGGTTTCTTCCCCATCGACGACCACGCCGCCGCTCTGCGCGAGGACGTCGACCTGCTGGCGCGTACGCCGTATCTCTCGCGCCTCATGCTCATCGCCGGCCTGATCTACGACGTCGAAAGTGGAGAGCTCCAGGACGTGGTCCACTGGGAGCGAGCAGGCTGAGCGTCATGCGGGTCGCCATTCTCGACGACTGGTTCGACACGCTCCGCACGCTCCCGTGTTTCGCCAAGCTCTCGGGGCACTACGTCAGCGTGTTCACCGACCACGTCGAGGAGACCGAAGCATTGGCCCGGCGACTGGCCGAGACCGACGTCCTCGTGCTCATCCGCGAGCGCACCGAGATAGGCGCCCCGCTCCTCGAGCGGCTCCCCAGGCTCCGCCTCATCAGCCAGCGCAGCGTCTATCCCCACATCGATGTCGAGGCGTGCACGGCGCTCGGCATCATCGTCAGCTCCGACATGCACGCGGACACGCCTTCGTACGCGGCCGCCGAGCTCACCTGGGCGCTCGTGCTGGCCGCCATGCGGCAGATCCCGGCGCAGGTGGCGTCCCTGCGTGCCGGTCATTGGCAGTCCGGGGTCGGCCACTCGCTGCGCGGCAAGCGGCTGGGCATCCACGGCTACGGCCGGATCGGCTCGGTGGTGGCCGGCTACGGCCAGGCCTTCGGCATGGACGTGATGGCCTGGTCCGGCGCCCAATCGCTCCAGCGGGCCCGGGCCGACGGGGTGCAGACGGCCGCCGACGCCACGGAGCTCTATTCGTCCTGCGACGTCGTCTCGTTGCACCTGCGCCTCGTCCCCGCGACGCAGGGCGTCGTCACCAGGGCGAACCTGGCCTGCATGCGACCGGACGCCCTGCTCGTCAACACGAGCCGGGCCCGACTCATCGAGCGCGGCGCTCTGGTCAATGCGCTCCGAGCGGGGCGGCCCGGCATGGCGGCCCTCGACGTCTTCGAGACAGAGCCCCTGGTCGACACCGCCGACCCGCTGCTGACCATGGAGAACGTCGTGAGCACGCCCCACATCGGCTATGTGACCCGCGAGGAATGGGATGTACAGTTCAGCGCTATCTTTGACCAGGTCAATGCGTACGCGGATGGCGCCGCGATCAACGTGGTGAACCCCGACGTCTTGGCACACCCCCGGAGCCGACCCTAAGGAGCTCAATGCCGGCCGATCCCCCAGTCGCCCTCGGTCGCCGATCTGCGTCACGACGTCGTCCACGCTCGTTCCTGGCGGCGCTGGTCGCCTGCCTCGCCTTCGTGCCGGCCTTGCTGGCCGTGGCACCCGGTACGGCGGCGGCGGCGTACCCGGACAACGTGGCGCAGCCCGTCAACTTCGGGAACGCCGGCTCCTTCGGGCCGTCCGGTGGACTCTCGCTGAACGCACCCGATGTCGGCATGGCTTCCACCCATGACGGGAACGGCTACTGGATCGTCGCCTCCGACGGGGGGATCTTCAACTACGGCGACGCCGGGTTCTTCGGCTCGGCGGGCAGCATTGCGCTCAACAAGCCGATCGTCGGCATGGCGGCCACGCCCGACGGCGGTGGCTACTGGCTCGTGGCCTCCGACGGCGGGATCTTCAACTACGGCGACGCCGGGTTCTACGGCTCTCGAGGCGGCCAGCCGCTCAACTCCCCCATCGTCGGCATGGCGGCCACGCCGAGCGGCAACGGCTACTGGCTGGTGGCGGCGGACGGCGGGATCTTCACCTACGGCGACGCCACGTTCTGGGGCTCGGCCGGATCGATGGCGCTCAACAAGCCGGTCGTCGGCATGGCGGCCACGCCCGACGGTGGTGGCTACTGGCTCGTGGCCTCCGACGGCGGGATCTTCAACTACGGCGACGCTCCTTTCATTGGCTCCATGGGCGGCACGCCGCTCAATTCGCCCATCGTCGGGATGGCGTCGTCGGGCGGTGGTTACGTGATGGCCGCCGCGGACGGCGGTGTCTTCAACTTCGGCACCGGGTTCCAGGGATCGATGGGTGGCCAGTCGCTCACCAACCCCATCGTGGGCATCGCGGCGACGCCCGACGGTGGCGGTTACTGGCTGCTGCCGTCGCCGCCACCGCCGGCACCCCCGACCATCGGACCAGGTGCCGTGGGCGCGGCCGTCACCCAACTGCAGACGCAGCTGCTCGCCTTGGGCTACTGGGTCGACACGACGAGCGGCAGCTTCGACGACAGCACCGAGCAAGCGGTCTGGGCCCTGCAGAAGGCCGCCGGGCTGACGACTGACGGCGTGGTCGGCCCCGAGACCTGGGCGGCGCTCGAGGCTGGGGTCGTCCCGCATCCGCAACCCGAGTCGGGCTACGAGATCCAGATCGACCTGGCCGACGACCTGCTGATGGTCGTGAACAACAACCAGCTCCTGTGGACGCTCAACACGTCCACGGGAGGCGGTTACACCTACACCGAAGATGGATCCACCGACGTCGCCGACACGCCGACGGGCGTCTTCCAGACCTTCCGCGTGGTGGACGGTTTGGTCACCGACTCGCTGGGCACGTTGTGGATGCCGAGGTTCTTCTACGAGGGCTACGCCATCCACGGCGATCCCGAGGTCCCGCCCTATCCCGTCTCCCACGGCTGCGCCCGCATCAGCAACGAGGCCATCGAGTGGGTCTGGGCGAACAACATCGACCCCGTCGGGACGACGGTTTGGGTGTACTGAGCCCGCGCCAGCAGGATCCGCTCAGCTGGTCGACTTCGCCTGCATGCGCTGCAGGCAGTCATAGGCCGCGTACTTGTAGGTGTCGCTGACGGTCGGGACGTCGAACGTCGAGTGAATGAAGTAATCGATGCTCCCACCGAAATGCATGACGGCCTGGCCCTGGTGGATCAGTTCCGTGGCTCCCTCCCCGATCATGTGCACGCCGAGCAGGCGTCGGTCGTCGGATCGAACGACGAGCTTGAGCGCGCCCTCCCCCGCCCCCGCGATGGCCGCCCGGCTGTTGTCCTCGAAGCGCGCCATACCCACCGCGTGCTCGATGCCGGCCTCTTGCGCCTGCTGTTGCGTCAGACCGACCATGGCGCACTCGGGGATCGTGTACACCCCGAAGGGCGTCAGTGGGTCCACCGTCTGCTTGAAGGGGATGTGCATGGCGTAACAGGCCGCCACACGGCCCTGCTCCATGGAGACGGAAGCCAGGGCAGGCGGGCCGATGACGTCGCCGGCCGCGTAGATCCCCGGGACGGACGTCTCGTAGTGGTCATCCACCAGAATGCGCCCGCGATCGTCGGTGGCGACACCGGCCTCCTTCAGACCGAGCTCCTCGGTGTTGCCGGTGCGGCCGGCCGCGAATATCACCTTTTCGGTCCCGAGCGACTCCCCGGCGGAAGTCTCGACACGCAACGCACCGCCGGCGCGTGTCACGCCGGCGATGCCCGTGGAGGAGAGGACGCGCATCCCTTGCTTGCCGTAGATGTCGGCGAGCAAGGACGAGATGTCGCCGTCGAGGAACGGGAGCAGCCGGGGGCCGCGGTCGACCACCGTGACCGCGGCGCCGAGCGCTTGGAAGATGGACGCGTACTCGCACGCCACGGCACCTCCGCCTACCACGACCAGGCTCTGCAACGGGCGGTCGAGGGCGCCGGCGGTCTCCGAATCCAAGACGTCGGGGTCGTCGAACGGGATGCCCGGGGGATGGAAGGGCCTCGAGCCAGGGGCGAGCAAGATGGCATCGGCCGCCAGGACCCGCTCGGGTCGGCCGCCGGCCGGGGTGACGGTGAGCGTGTGCTCGGGACCCAAACGGGCGAAGCCCTCGACGTACGCGATGTCGTGGCGCCGGAGGTTCCGGAGCACCGCCTCGGTCATCAACTCCCTCACGTCGGACTCCCGGGCGCGGAGGCGGTCGACGAGCACCTCGGGGAGGAGATCGAGGCCAACGCCGTAGATCTGGTGGCGGGTGAAGCCGGTCAGGTAGAGGGCTGCCTCGCGCATCGTCTTGGTGGACACGGCACCGGCCACCATGGTGCCGCCGGCCCGGTCACGTTCCACCACCGCCACGCGCCGACCGAAGTACGCCGCCTGGGCAGCCGCCTTCTCACCGGCTGGGCCCGACCCGACCACCAGCAGATCAAACCGCTCTCCCCCGACCTTCGGCATGCTTCTCCACCCTGCTCCGTCGGCCGCCAACCCTATACGGGCGTTCGCGGACAGTAGGTGTGACCGTACGCGCTGAGAGAAGCCGCGGCCCGATCAGATGTCGTAGTAGAGCTGGAACTCCCACGGGTGGGGCCGCAGCCTGACGGCGTCCACCTCGTTGGACCGCTTGTAGTCGACCCACGTCTCGATGAGGTCGTCGGTGAACACGCCGCCGACCTTGAGGAAGTCGCTGTCGGCCTCGAGCGCGTCCAACGCCTCCTCGAGCGAGGACGGGACCTGGCCGATCTTGGCCAGCTCGTCGGCCGGCATGTCGAAAAGGTCCTCGTCGACCGGCGCCGGCGGCTCGATCTTGTTAGCGACCCCGTCCAGCCCGGCCATGAGGATGGCAGAGAACGCCAGGTACGGGTTGCAGCTCGGATCCGGACAGCGGAACTCGACCCGCTTGGCCTTCGGGCTCGGCGAGTAGACGGGGATGCGGCAGGCAGCCGAGCGGTTGCGCTGCGAGTAGACCAGGTTGACCGGGGCCTCGAAGCCGGGCACGAGCCGCTTGTACGAGTTCGTGGTGGGCGCGGCGAACCCGAGCACCGCCCGCGCGTGCTTGATGATGCCGCCGATATACCAGCGGCCGAGGTCCGACAGATTGGCGTACGTGCCCTCCTGGTGGAACAGCGGCTCGCCACCGTTCCATAGCGACGAGTGCACGTGCATGCCCGATCCGTTGTCGTCGAAGAGGGGCTTGGGCATGAAGGTGGCCGTGTGGCCGGCCTGGTTGGCGACGCTCTTGACGATGTACTTGTAGAGCATCAGCTTGTCGGCCATCCTCAGCAGGGTGTCGAACTTCATGTCGATCTCGGCCTGGCCCGCCGTGCCGACCTCATGGTGCTGCACCTCGATCTCGATGCCGATGTTCTCCATGATCAGGATCATCTCGGAGCGCAGGTCCTGGAAGTGGTCCATCGGGGGCACGGGGAAGTAGCCCTCCTTGTAGCGCGGCTTGTAGCCGAGGTTCGGTCCCTCGTCCTTCCCGGAGTTCCAGATGCCCTCCACCGAGTCGACCTGGTAGAAGGCCGAGTGCTGATCCTGCGAGAAGCGGACGTCGTCGAAGATGAAGAACTCCGCCTCGGGTCCGAAGAAGGAGGTGTCCGCGTACCCGGTCGTCTTGACGTACTCCTCCGCCTTCTTGGCCACATAGCGCGGGTCGCGGCTGTAGGGCTCGAGCGTAAGGGGGTCGTGCACGAAGCAGTTCAGATTCATGGTCTTGTGCTGGCGGAACGGGTCGATCACCGCGGTCGAGGGGTCGGGCAGCAGGATCATGTCGGACTCGTGGATCTGCTGGAAGCCCCGGATGGACGAACCGTCGAATCCGAAGCCTTCGCTGAAGCCTTCCTCGGTCAGCTGGTGGGCCGGAACGGAGAAGTGCTGCATCAGGCCGGGCAGGTCGCAGAACCTCAGGTCGACGATCTCGACCCCCTCGGACTTGACGAGCTTGACGACCTCGGCGGGACTGCGCTCTTGCATGTACACGTCTCCCTCTGAAGATCACGAACAGCCACTGCCGACCGCCCGGTGTCAATGGAATGCGAGTGCTGCTTACCACAGGCTTCCCGGTGAATGCCCAGCTGAGAGGGCCCAGTTCATCAAGTCTTCACAATGTTCCGATAGAGACCCGTTCGTGTCCAGCCTGTCCCCGACGGTGTCGACCGATCCCTCCATCACGGCGGCGCTGCCGGTGGTCGGGCTGTAGCTCATCCCACAGAGTGGGTCCACGAGGCGTCCCGTTGCCGCACCGATGTCCGACGATCGGAGCTGTGGTCACCAGGCTCGATATCTCCGGCTTTGGTGGATCCGACCACGACAACGCTCGAGTTCTACAATCCCGCGACCGAGCCCTGCCGCCTCGAGATGGACGACACACCACACGACCAAGGAAGCCGAAGATGCTGAATCAGCTCCACGAGTACACCCCTCAGGGCAGGGGGGCGCCACCGCCCGGCAAGTACGGCACGGCGTCCACCGCAGCCAAGAAGCAGTACCTCGCCTACGACGCCATTCTCATCGCGTTGTGCCAGCAACGGCTGACGAGCGGCAGGCTGAGCTTCCACACGGACTTCGGTGACCTCCGGTGATGACGTACGAAAAGGGATTGCACGAGGTAGCGGATGGCGTCTGGGCCTATCTCCAGCCTGACGGAGGGTGGGGCTGGTCCAACGCCGGTCTCATCACCGGTGGTGGTTCCGCCCTGCTGGTCGACACGTTGTTCGACCTGCGCCTGACATCGGACATGCTCGACACCATGCGCGCCGCCATACCCGATGCCGAGAAGATCGCCACCGTGGTCAACACACACGCCAACGGCGATCACTGTTACGGCAATGCACTCGTGGCGGACTCGGTCATCATCGCCTCGACCGCCTGTGCCAACGAGATGAGCGATCTGGAACCCTCGACGATGGCCGCCATGATGAAGAGTGCGTCGTCATTGGGCCAGGCCGGAGAGTTCCTGGCCCGCATCTTCGCCCCCTTCTCGTTCGACGACATTCCCCTCACCCTGCCCTCCCAGACGTTCGACGGACGCCTCGACTTGCGCATCGGCGACCGGCGGGTGGAGTTGCTCGAGGTGGGACCGGCACACACCGCGGGCGACGTCGTCGTGCACCTCCCAACCGAGGGGATCGTGTTCACCGGTGACATCCTCTTCCACGGGGGCCATCCGATCGTGTGGGCGGGGCCGGTGGCCAACTGGATCCGCGCCTGTGACCGCATCTTGGCGCTCCAACCGGCGGCCGTCGTGCCGGGCCACGGTCCGGTGGCCACGCAGGCGGCGGTGGCCGATCTCAAGGCGTACTTCGAATACCTGACCGCTGAGGCGAGGGTCCGCTACGAGAACGGACTGACGCCGATGGAGGCCGCTCGCGACATCTCACTCGGTGCCTTCGCCGGCTGGGGCGAGCCCGAGCGACTCGTGGCCAACATCCACGCGCTGTACCACGACTTCGGCTCCGACGCGCCGAGGGATGCTCTCACCCTCATGGGACAGATGGCTGAACTCGCCGGCTGAAGGAGCCAACCCCGGAGGGTCGAGCAGCTTGACCAGCGAGTTCAGTCTTCCCTGGGAGGCCAGGACTGCGGGACAGACGGGTGGGGTAGACCAGGGGTGTGGAGACGCGCGCCACCGTGACCGTCGTGGGGGGTCGCTACCGGCTCGACGGCCTGCTCGGCGAAGGTGGCATGGCGCGGGTCTTCGACGCCTTCGATGAGCGCCTCGAACGCCAGGTCGCCGTGAAGATCCTCCGTCCCCAGACCGAGGCGTTGCCCGGTATGCGCGAGCGGTTCCAACAGGAAGCTCGCATCGCGGCACGACTGGTCCATCCGAACATTGTGTCGGTGCTCGACTACGGCGAGGACGAGGCCTCCTGCTTTCTCGTCATGGAACGCCTCTCCGGTGCCACGCTCCGGGACGAGATCGCGACGGGTCCGCTCACCAAGCCGAGATTCGTTCGCGTTATGGCCGAGACGCTGGCTGCCCTCGGCGCCGCCCATCGTCGCGGGATCCTTCATCGCGACATCAAGCCCAGCAACATCCTGCTCGAACAGAGAGGCGCCAAGATCGCCGACTTCGGCATCGCCAAGAGCTTTGATGCCCGAGCGAGCTCGCGGTGGGCAGCGGACGACCTGACGATGACCGGTGTCGTCCTGGGGACGCCGGGTTATCTGGCACCCGAGCGCCGATCCGGCCACCCGGCCACCGTGCAATCGGATCTGTACTCGGTCGGCGCCATGATGGTGGAAGCAGTCTCCGGTCAACGGCCCGAACAAGGCGTCGACGCGGCTGCATTGGTGCCGCTCGCCCTCGCACCGATCGTCTCTCGGGCGCTCGCTTCCGACCCTCGCCACCGCTTTCCCTCGGCCGAGGCCATGTTGGAGGCGCTGCGCACTATGGAGACGCCGGGGACGATTGCATCGGCCACCGTGGTCGGTCAAACCAGACGGATCGTGGCGACAT
Source organism: uncultured Acidimicrobiaceae bacterium (assembly GCA_963807775.1). GTDB lineage: Bacteria > Actinomycetota > Acidimicrobiia > Acidimicrobiales > RAAP-2 > Bog-473. The sequence goes on from CAWECY010000008.1 coordinate 33,673, forward strand.
CGACCGCGACCATCCCGGCCACGGCGTCGCACACCCCGACCGGACTTGCGACGGCACCAGCTAAGGCCGGCCGGCGGAGCCGGCGCGGGCACGGTGTCCTCCTGGCGGCAGTGGCGGCCGCAGCGTTGCTCGCCGTCATCTTCTGGCTCGCGGTCGGCACGATCCAGCCCACGGGGCCGGCCACTTCCTCCGGCGTGCACACCGCCCACGCCGCGGCGGCGACGTCACCGGCACCGGATACGGAACGGACCGCCATCACAAGCCTGGCCGATCAGATCTCCCAAGGGGGTATGCCTGGTGACCAATCCCTGGCGGATGCGCTGAATGCCACCGCCGCCCGTCCACCCGGAGTGGCGCGTGAAGCATCGGCGGAGCAGACGCTGGCCCTGGCCCAGGCGCTCGTGAACGGGGACGGCATCACGCCGGAGCAGTACCAAGACGTCGTCAACACTCTCGCGGCAACGGGTGCGACCGTGCCCACGACGACCACCACGACCACGACGACCACGACGACCACCAGTACGCCGGCCCCGTCGCCGTTCGGCCAGTTAGGTGGCCACGGCTTCCACCATGGGCACGGTGACGGGCAGGGGTACGGCGACCAGGGGTAGCTGCGTCCACCGCGGGCCCACCCGATCTGGTCAAAAAGGTCCCGACGCGCCCATTGGTACGCTGCCCGGGACCAGGGGGAGTCCCATGTCCTCATGCCAAGCGATCACGTGACCATCGACGAACGCCCGAGCGCCCCCGCCGTGCCGACCTTCGATCCGGAGGCCTTGCGCGAGAAGTACCAGCTCGAGCGGAACAAGCGCCTACGTGGCGACGGGAACGCGCAGTACACCGACGTGAGCGGACAGTTCAGCGAATACCTCCACGACCCCTATGTGGATGTGGCGCCCCGTGCTCCGCTCCACGACCACGTGACGGTCGCCATCATCGGGGGCGGGTTTGCCGGCCTCATGACCGCAGCACGACTGCGCCAGTCGGGCATCGACGACCTTCGGATCATCGAGAAGGGTGGGGACTTCGGTGGCACCTGGTACTGGAACCGGTATCCGGGAGCGCAGTGCGACGTCGAGTCCTACGTCTACTTGCCATTGCTCGAAGAGACGGCCTACGTCCCCAGCGAGAAGTACGCCCGGGCACCCGAGATCCTCGGGCACTGCCGCCGCATCGGCGAGCACTTCGAGCTGTACGAGCGGGCCTGCTTGTCCACTGAGGTCACGGGCATCGAGTGGGATCCCACCGAGCGCCGCTGGATCATCCGGACGGATCGCGGCGACCGTATGACCGCTCGCTTCCTCGTGATGGGCAACGGGCCCCTGCACCGGCCCAAGCTCCCCGGCATCGACGGCATCGAGTTGTTCCGTGGGCACGCGTTTCACACCAGCAGGTGGGACTACGCGTACACGGGCGGAGATTCGAACGGGAACCTGGTGGGGCTCCGCGACAAGCGCGTCGGAATCATCGGGACGGGCGCCACCGCCGTCCAGGTCGTCCCGCACCTGGCGGCCTCGGCCGCCGAGCTCTACGTCTTCCAGCGCACGCCGTCATCCATTGACGTCAGGGGCAACCGGCCGACGGATCCCGCCTGGGCGGCGGCGCTCGAGCGGGGCTGGCAGCGCCGGAGGATGGAGAACTTCACGGTCCTGACCTCCGGCGGCATCGCCGGGGAAGACCTGGTGATGGATGGTTGGACGGACATAATCGGGCGCCTGTTGCGGCGGCTGGCCGACCAGGACGGTCGGGCTGAGGCGGACCTCGCCGCCACGCTGGAGCTGGCCGACTTCGAGAAGATGGAGCAGATCCGCACGCGGGTGGACGAATTGGTGGCGGACAACGCAACGGCGGAAGCACTGAAACCCTGGTATCGGCAGTTCTGCAAGCGCCCGTGCTTCCACGACGAGTACCTCCAGGCCTTCAACCTCCCGAGCGTTACGCTGGTCGACACGAGTGGCCGCGGCGTCGATCGCGTCACTCCACATGGCGTCGAGGTCGGCCAGCGCGAGTACAGGGTGGACTGCCTCATCTACGCCACCGGGTTCGAGGTGGGTACGGACTACACGCGACGAGCCGGCTACGACGTGCTGGGCTCGCGGGGCACCACGCTCTCCGAGCACTGGAGCGCGGGGATGAGGTCGCTCCACGGCATGCATGTACGCGGGTTTCCCAACATGTTCGTGCTCGGCCACACCCAGGGCGGGTTCACGGTCAACTACCCGCACTTGCTCGACGAGGCCAGTGCCCACCTGTGCCACATCTTGCGCCATGTCATTGACAACGACGTGATCACCGTCGAGGCGACATCGGAGGGTGAGGAGCAGTGGCTCGAGACGCTGTCCGAGTCGGCCCGCGACTTCAGGGCCTTTCAGGAGCAGTGCACCCCGGGGTATTACAACAACGAGGGCCAGCCTGCAGCCGGGGGCTTCCTCGGCAGCTCGTACGGCAAGGGACCTATGCCCTTCTTCCGACTCCTGGACGACTGGCGGACCGCCGGCACCTTTGCCGGGCTCGAGCTCGAGCGCTCGCCGTAGGCCGAGTCGTGGCGGTCGCTGCCATGGTGCTCCGAGCGCCCCGTACTCTCGAGCGCCAGGACTTCCCGTTGCCGACCCTGGGCGAGCACGACGCTCTCTTGCGCGTGGAGGCGTGCGGCTTGTGCGGCACCGACCACGAACAGTTCTCCGGGGAGCTCTTCGGGGGCTTCGCCTTCATTCCCGGTCACGAGAGCGTGGGCATCATCGAGGCCATGGGTGACGCCGCGGCGGAGCGCTGGGGCGTGGCCGTCGGCGACCGGGTGGCCGTAGAGGTCTTCCAGTCCTGCCGCCGGTGCGAGAGATGTGTGCAGGGCGAGTATCGCCACTGTCGCGAGCACGGGCTGCGCGACACCTATGGGTTCATCCCAGTCGACACGGCACCTGCGCTGTGGGGTGGGTACGCCCAGTACCAATACCTCGGACCAGACAGCATGCTTCTGAAGGTGCCCGAATCAATCGATCCGGTCACGGCCACCCTCTTCAATCCGCTGGGAGCGGGCATACGCTGGGGCGCCACGCTCCCATCGACCGGTCCCGGTGACGTCGTCGCCGTCCTCGGTCCGGGCATACGCGGCCTCTGCTCCCTGGTGGCCGCTCGCCACGCCGGAGCCGACTTCGTCATGGTGACGGGGCATGGCGACCGGGATCGGGCGCGGCTACAGACGGCGCGCCGGTTCGGTGCCGACCTCGTCGTCGATGTGGCCCAGGACGATCCGGCGCGCGCCCTCATGGCAGCTGTCGGCCGCGGCGCCGATGTGGTGATTGACGTCACGGCCCGGGCCCCGCAGGCGCTGGGCCAAGCGGTACGGATGGCGCGCCCCCAGGCCACCGTCGTCGTCGCGGGCACCCGCGGCGGGGGGCCCGCCCTCGACTTCGACTCCGACCTCCTGGTCTACAAGGAGATCCGTCTCCTCGGGGCGCTCGGTGTAGACGTCGTGGCGTACGAAGCGGCGTTGGCGCTGTTGGCCTCGGACGCGTTCCCCTTCGAGGACATCGATCGGCGGACGGTCGGATTCGACGATCTCAGCGAGATGCTCCAGTCGATGTCGGTCGGGGCGGTCGACACGCCCTTGCACGGCGTGGTCCTGCCGGGCTGAGGGGACCTCGGGTCATGCCACCCCGAGAAGCGCTCAGGCGTCGAGAGCCTCCCCGAACCCGCTGAGCAGGCTCTGGGACGATCCCAAGGTGACTTCCCGAGGATCAGCGCTGAGATCGTGCTTGCAACGAAGCTCGTAGTACGCCCGGAGCTCCGTCGACTCGATCACATCGTCGATCCGGCTGTGCCGCACCGCTTCTTGCTCAGAGACCTGCGACGCGGCACCGGCCAGCATGCCGGCATCTGTGTCGACGAAACCGAAGGTGAGGATCTCGCGCTCATCGTCGAGCCGCTGCGCGTTGAACACGCGGGTCGGCACCCCAAAGCCCTTCTCCGCTTGCCACGCTTCGAGGAAATCGTCAAACGTCTTCCCCTCCTTCAAGCGCCGCCGAAACACTGCCACGATCATGGGGGAACCCTCCTTTCAAGGTGACTCGACCGCACGGTCCTGGCATACTCCGTCAGCGTTGGGACCGGCATGCGGTCCCTCGTCGGAGGAGGGCCAATGAAGTCTGTGTTGATCCTGGGAGCGGGTTTTGCCGGGCTCGAACTCGCAACACGTCTCTCTGAGGACGTGCCCGACGAAGTCGAGGTCACGATCATCGACAGCAACGACGCGTTCGTGTTCGGATTTTCGAAGTTGGACCTGATGTTCGGGCGAGCCGACCTCAATGCGGTGCGCGTGCCCTACTCGAAGATCGACAAGCCGGGTGTCCGCTTCACGCAGGAGACGATCCTTTCCATCGATCCCGAGGCGCGCCACGTGATAACCGACAAGGCGAGCTACGAGCCGGACATCCTGGTCGTCGCGCTCGGCGCCGATCTCGACCCTGCCGCTACTCCGGGAGTCGTGGAGGAAGGGACCGAGTACTACTCCGTCGACGGGGCCAATCGCGTTCGCTCCATCCTTCCGACCTTCGACGGTGGGGACGCCATCGTCGGCGTCCTGGGCCCGTTCTTCAAATGCCCCGCGGCCCCGTTCGAGACGGCCATCATGCTGCACGACTATCTCGACAAGCGCGGCCTACGCGGCAAAAGCACCATCAAGGTCATCAGTCCGATGGCCAAGCCGATCCCGATCTCCGACGAGGCGTCGGCCGGGATCCTCAGAGCTTGCGAGGAGCGAGACATCGGCTGGTGGCCCGAGTCCAAAGTGACGGCCCTCGACCCATTGACGAAGACCGCCACCCTGCGCGACGGTCAGATCATCCCGTACGCCTTGGTCCTCGCCATTCCGGTGCACCGCGCGCCCTCGGTCGTGGCCGAGTCCGCATTGGCTGAAGAAGACGGGTGGATCACTGTCGACCACCAGACGTTCGCCACCAAGTTCGAGAACGTCTATGCGGTCGGCGACGTGACGAGCGCTCCGGTGCCTCGGGTGGGCGCCATCGCCGAAGGTGAGGCCTCCACCCTGGCGGACGTCCTCGTCCACCAGATCCGTGGAGGGGCCGCGCCTGAGCCGTACCGCGGCATCGCCACCTGCTACATCGAGTTTGGTGGTCCAAAGGTCGCTCGCTTCGAAGCCAACTTCCTGGGCGGACCGACGCCGTTCGGGGCATTCACCGAGGCCTCTGAGGAGATGGCTGCATCGAAGGTCGAGTTCGGCGCATCCCGGCGCCGTCGCTGGTTCGGCATCGACTCCTGATCCGAGGAACCGGTTCGGTGCTGCGCTACGGCCACCTTCCGTTCCATGCAGCCCGGAGTACGCTCACATGATCGTAGAGCGGCGCGGCCAGGAGCGAAGGCAATGACCCTCGGTTTCGATCACATGACCTTGGTGGTTACGGATCTCGAGAACGCGAAGCGCTTTCTCGCCGTTCTCGGATTCGAAGAGGAGAAAACGGTCGTGGTGTCGGGCGAGACGATTGCGGACTACATGGGTATCCCGGACTGGGAATCCGACCACGTCACGCTCGTGCTACAACGGGTGGACTTCCGTCAGGAGGTCCAGTTGCTGCGCTTTCACCGGCCACCCGTCGAGATCGACGAAGGATCCGGTTTTCTCGCCAGGTCGGGATTCAATCACGTGTGCTTTCGCACCGAGGAACTCGACTCGACGCTGCAAAAATTCGCAGCGATCGGGGTCAAACCGAAGAACGAAATCTTGGACTTTCACGATCGCCGGCTCGTCTTTTTGCCGGGGCCCGACGGCGTGGTGATCGAGTTGGCTGAGTGGAAGGTGACGCCTCCGCTTCCACGCCATCGGGCATAACCCGTACCGAGCGGGCGGGATTCCTTAGGAAGCCCTGACGAAACCCCCGTATGTGAAAGGCGGCCATCGCCTTTGACAACTGGGCCTTGATGACGCCCGGTAGCGGGGCCGAGACGGACGCTCGACGCGTTTCTTTTCGGGTGGTGGCCCGACTGTCCAGGGCTGGATGAAAGAGGGCACGGAAAACAGAACGCCGGCGGCTCAAAATCTCGCGTTCAGCTCGGTGGGCCGTAGAGGACTCGAACCTCTGACCCCTTGCGCGTCATGCAAGTGCGCTACCAACTGCGCCAACGGCCCCGTGCGCAAAGACCCTACCACCAGGCTAATTGGGCTCGGTCCCCCGCCGGCTTCCTTCGACGGAGCGCGGTCCTCGAATTCGGGACGTGACACCCACCAGCAACACCAGCGCCGCCGGCAGCGACTCCAGCACCGGCACCAGCCCCCTGCCCGATCTCGAGGAGCACCTGCGACGCGTCGCCGAGGAGGGCTACACCATCCTGCCCGACGCCATCGAGCCCGAGCTGGTCGAGGAGATCGACGAGGCCCTGCTCAAGCTCGAGCACGACCTCGGCATCGTGCCCGCCTCCAACCTGTTCGAAGGGCTGCACACGACGCGCGTCTACAACTTGCTGGTGCACGGCTCGACCTTCCAGAAGATCCCCGTGCACCCCAACGTGCTGCCCGTCGTCGAGGGCGTCCTCGACCCCGGCCTCCTCATCTCGTCGCTGTCGTCCATCGCCATCGGCGCCGACGAGCAGGCGCAGCCCATCCACGCCGACGACCAGCTCATCCCGCTCACCCGGCCTCACGTGCCGATCATCTGCAACACCATGTGGGCCATCACCGACTTCACCGAGGAGAACGGGGCGACCCGGCTCATCCCGGGCAGCCAGCTGCGCGACGAGCCACCCAACCCATTGGAGCTCTACGACACCATCCCGGCGGAGATGCCCAAGGGCAGCGTGCTCGTCTGGGTCGGCAGCCTGTGGCACGGCGGCGGCGCCAACCGGACCGACACGCGCCGGGTGGGCATCGCCATGAACTACTGCGCCGGCTACATCCGCCAGCAGGAGAACCAGCAGCTCGGCATCCCGCCCGCCCTCGTCAAGACCTTCCCCAAGCGGCTCCAGGAGCTCATCGGCTACTCCGTCTACAACGGACTGGTCGGCCACATCGACAAGAAGCACCCGGCCAAGGTCGTCCTGGCCGAGAACGAGGGGGTCGACATGGTCTGGGACCTCCTCAAGGCCTGAGCCGGAGAGGTCCGTTCCGTCAGGCTGCCGGCGTCACCACTGCCGGCGCGACGGGCCAGACGTGGTCGCGGGGGTCGATCGGGACCATCCCTTGGGACACCCGCCACTCGTCCACCTCACGGGCCCACTCCCGGTGCCAACGGGTCTGCTCGACGTGGAGCCGGCCGAGATCGGCACCCAGCAGCTCCTCGTAACGCTCGGCCAACGCGAACAGCACCTGCATGGAGGCGATGGCGTCGGCCGAGGCGTCGTGCGCGTGGTCGAACTCGATGCCGTAGTGGGCGCACAGGTCGACGAGAGTCCGCCGGCCCCGGCGGTCGGGATCGAAGTGGCGGTCGAGCACGCCGGCATCGAGCACCGGGCCGTGCCAACCGCGCTCGACGATGCCCCGGCCGCAGCGCAGTGAGGCCTGCGCATCGAGCAGGGTGAGGTCGAAGTCGAGCTTCATTCCCGCCAGCGGGGCGCCGCGCCGGCTGGCCGCCACGACGGCGTCGGCCACCAGCGCGACGGCCTCGTCCAGGGGCATCCCCTCGGTCCGCGCCCGCTCAATCGTGATCCCGTGGACAGCCGTGGCGTCGGCGGGGATGTCCCGCCCCGGGTCGATAAGGCCGGACCAGCTGCGCACGGCCACTCCGTCCACCACCGAGACAAGCGCGTAGGAGACCGGCACGTCATTGAAGCGGTCGATCCCCGTCGTCTCGAAGTCCAGCCCGAGCACCTCACCCGAGGTCCACGCACCCATGCGGCCGAGCATGGCAGCGGGCTGTGACAAAACCGCGGATGGCCGCGACACCACCCAACGCCAGGGCGTCGTCGACAGACAACGAGGCACGGGCCGGCCCGCGCCCGAGCAGCCCCCCGGCTACCGTCACCCAACGTGAAGGGCCGCCCACGCGTCCGGAGGTGCAGCGGCGCCTCGGACGCGCCGAAAGCAGCGCTGTCTGCGCTCCTGTCGGCCTCCCTCGCCCTGGCCCTCGCCTTGATGGCCTCCGGCTCCTCCTCCGCCGGCGCTGCCCCAGCGCCCGTGCCCGCCACGGTCACCGACCCCGCCGCCCTGGTCCATCCGCTCGACGGCACCGGCACCGGTCCGGTCAACCCGGGCACCGTGGGCGAGTTCCCCGGGGCCGACGTCCCCTTCGGCATGATCCAGTGGAGCCCCGACACCAGCCCCGATGCGGTGCAGTCCGGCGGCGGCTACGCCTACACCGACACCCACGTCAACGGCTTCAGCCTGACCCACCTCAGCGGCACCGGCTGCCCTTCGTACCAGGACGTCCCCATCCTCCCGACCGAGGGCGACATCGCGACCAACCCCCAGTCGACGCTCGACACCTTCAGCCACCGCACCGAGCAGGCCAGCCCGGGCCACTACCAGGTGACCCTCGGCCCCGCGCCGATCGGGGTGTCGCTCGCCGTCACCACGCGCAGCGGCATCGCCGGCTTCACGTTCCCCGCCGGCGACACGCAGTCCAACGTCCTCTTCAAGGTGGCCGACAGCGCCAATCCGGCCAGCGCCGCCACCGTCCGCGTCGTCGGCCACGACGAGATCGAGGGGCAAGTGACCAGCGGTCAGTTCTGCCAGACCGGCACCAACTACACCCTCCACTTCGTGGCGCGCTTCCAGCACCCCTTCGACCGGCCGGTACCTGGAGCGCCGGCGGCCCCACCACCGGATCCACGGGCTGCACGGGCACCGCGTGCGGCGCCTTCGTCACCTTCGACACCCGGACGGACCGCCAGGTGCTCATGAAGGTCGGCATCTCCTTCGTCAGCATCGACGACGCCGCCCAGAACCTGGCCGCCGAGGACCCCGGCTGGTCGGTCGCCGCCGTGGCCGCCCGGGCCACCCAGCGCTGGAACGACCTCCTCGGCCGCATCGCCGTCGGGGGCGGCACCCCGACGCAGCAGCACGTCTTCTACACGGCGCTCTACCACTCGCTGCTCTTCCCCAACGTGGTCTCAGACGTCAACGGCGACTACGCCGGCAGCGACGGCCAGGTGCACACCGACCACGCGACGGGAGGAGTACGCCAACTTCTCCGAATGGGACATCTACCGCAGCGAGATACAGCTCGAGTCCCTCCTCGACCCCCACGCCGTCGGCGACATGGTCCAGTCGCTGGTCGACGACGCCGAGCAGGGTGGCTGGCTCCCGAAGTGGGCCATCGTCGGCGGAGACGAGGCGCAGATGGACGGCGACTCGGCCGACCCCATCATCGCCGACGCCTACGCCATGGGCGTGCGCAACTTCGACGTCGCCGCCGCGCTGAGATACATGGTCAAGGGCGCCACGCAGATGGAGACGAACCACGGCCTCGAGATCGAGCGGCAGTACCTGAGCCAGTACCTGACCCAGCACTACATCAACGCCGGCTCGCTCGACCTGACGTCCATCGACTACTCCCTCGGCGGCTCGGCCACGCTCGAGTACGCCATCGACGACTTCGCCATCGCCCAGCTGGCCACGGCCGTCCACCAACCGGCGCTGGCGAGCAGCCATGGAGCAGCGCGCCTCGAATTGGGAGTACGAGTTCAACCCGGCCACCGGCTACATCCAGGCACGCGGCAGCGACGGCAGCTTCCCGCCAGGACAGGCCTTCGAGGCCTCGCAGCTCGAGCCGGGCGGCCAGACGGGGTTCGAGGAGGGCAACGCCGTGCAGTACACCTGGTACGTCCCCCAGGACGTGGCGGCCGAGGCCGCGCTCATGGGCGGCGACGCCGCAGCAGTGGCGAAGCTCGAGACGTTCTTCACCCAACTGAACGCCACCCGCGATGTGCCCTACGACTGGTCGGGCAACGAGCCCGGCGAGTGGGCGCCGTGGGAATTCGACTACCTCGGCGCGCCCGCCCAGACCCAGCGCGTCGTGCGCGCCATCGCCGACAGCGAGTACGCCGACGCACCGGTCGACGAGCCGGGCAACGACGACCTCGGCGCCATCTCGTCGTGGTACGTGTGGGCCGCCCTCGGCCTCTTCCCGCTCACCCCCGGCACCGCCAACCTGGCGCTGGCCAGTCCGCTCTTCCCGTCAACGACCATCTCGTTGCCTGACGGCCACCGCCTCGTCCTGCACGCCCCGGGCGCGGCGGCCTCCCGGCCCTACGTCCACGCCCTTAGCGTCAGCGGCATCACCCCTCCGTCGACCGGGACGCCCGGCTGCTCGGGCTCCAACCCTGTCCGCACACCGCCCGGGACCTGGGACCTGCCCTGGCTGCCGGCGTCCGTCCTTCGGTCCGGGGGCACCTTGTCCTTCACCCTGGCCGGCACGCCCGATCCCGCCTGGGGCGCTTCACAGAGTGCCGCCCCGCCCTCGTTCGATACCGGCGCGCTCCCGGCCGTGGGTTACTCCCTCCCGAGCGGCGCCACCACCGTCGTAGCCGGGCAGCCGACGACAGTGCAGCTGGGTGCCGTCCCCGCCATCGACCCCGTGACGTCGGTGAGCTGGCAGGTGTCCTCGGACCCAGCCGGACTCCAGGTGGCGCCCGTCCTCGGGCACGCTCGACCTCGCTTCGTCCACCACCGCCGTCAGCTTTGCGGATTCGTGCCACCCCGCGGTCGTCGTCCATCCGGCCACCCAGTCGCTGTCGGTGACCGGGACCGCGCCAGGTTCCTACGGGCTCCACGTCGAATTCCACACTCCGAGCGGCCAGTCCCTCCCCCCGGTGGTCCTCGACATCCAGGTGCTCGCCCGCTGATCCCGACGCCACCCGTCTGGGGCCGACCGCGTTCGAGACCGGTTCTTAGCCCTCTCCCAGCGCTCCCCGCAGGCTGCCTGCGTTCCGCTCAATCGGATCACCCGCTTCGAGCACCAGGTCCACGTCGTCCGGAGGCTCCCACCCCGATCGGGACCGCTCGACGTGGTCCCACTCGAGTTCGTACCAACCCGGGATGCCGCGGACACGACCCTCCACACGGGAGCGGTGCATGGCGGCGTCGGCGCATGTGGTCATGACCACGAGGCTCTGGACGCACTCTTCGTCGGCGACGACACGCGTGCGCGCCACGTCGGGACCGCGGGCGACCCCGTCCAGGACGACGGACGATCCCAGCCGCAACTGCGAGCGGGCCAGCGACCACAGGATCGACCAACCGACCGACCGGTGACCGACGACGCCCATGTCGTCGAGCGCCCGCTGCATCTCCGGGAACGGGCGCAGACCGCTCATGGCCCAGTCGTGCGCCAGCACCGGTGCCCCGAGCGCCCGCGCCGCCACTTCGGCCATCGTCGACTTGCCTGTCCCGGGCAGGCCGGTCACGAGTACGAGGAGTGGGCGAGACATGTCGGGTGGCCCACGACGTTAGGCGCAGACCCGCTCGGGCTCAGGGGTCCTGACGGCGACGGCGCCGAGATCAAGCGTACGGAACGGCGAAATCGCAGTCAGGCTGGCTCGATGGGTGACGGGCAGGCTGGCCTGGTAGGTGATCCGAATGCCCAGGTCGCTGGTCCGGAGCTCGGCGTAGAGACGCCGCGCCTTCGGCGACAGCCGAGACCGCTGAGCGAACGCTCCGATCGTCATCTCGTCCATTGCTCGCTCCCTCGCCGGCGGGACCTTCGCCCGCGCCTGGCGTCGTGCGCCTTGCCCCAAGGTGAAGGTCAAGCGACTTGATATCCCGTTCAGGGGCTAGCCTCGCAGCGCCCCGGGGACCGCTTGCCTTCGACGGCGTCTGTGCCGGTGCTGAGGGAAGGGAGGGCGCGTGGCAGACATGAAGGCGTTGCAGGTGACTCGTCACGGGCAACCCGGAGAGGTCCTGGCCGTGCGCACGGTCGAGCGCCCGGAGCCCGGTCCGGGCGAGGTGCGGGTGCAGGTGCTCGCCGCCTCGCTGAACTTCAACGACATCGACCGCTGCCGGGGGAACCTCGTCTCAGTGCCCACACCCCCGCCGTTCACACTCGGCATGGACGTGTGCGGCGTGGTCGACGCCGTCGGCGAGGGCGCCGAATCGTGGCTGGGACGCCGCGTGGTCGCCATCACGAAGAACGCGCTCGGTGGCATCGCCGACTACGCCATCGCTGATGTGATCTCGGTCTTCGACGCTCCCGCCAGCTTCGACGACGCCGAGGCGACCGCCTTCCTGCTGTCGTTCCAGACATCGCACCTCGCCCTCTTTCAACGGGGACGACTCCACGACGGCGAGACCCTGGTCGTGCATTCCGCCGCCAGCGGGGTGGGCACGGCCGGCATCCAGCTGGGCAAGGCCGCCGGGGCCCGCGTCATCGCCGTCGCCGGTGGGCCCGAGAAGGTGGCTCTGTGCGCCTCGCTCGGCGCCGACCTGGTCGTCGACCACACCGCCCAGGACTTTGTGGAGGCCGTGCTCGCCGCGACGGGCGACGCGGGCGCCGACGTCGTCTACGACCTCGCCGGCGGCGACTTCGTGGAGCGCTCCTGGCGCTGCACGGCGCACGGCGGTCGCTACCTGGCGGTCGGCTTCGCCGATGACGACGCCAACGGCATGACAGGTCGACCCCTGCGGATGGCGTGCATCGGGAACATCGACATCGTGGCCGTGATGCTGGCCTGGGTGGACTCGGTGGACCCCGGCATGCGTCGCTTCGGCTTCAACCCGTTCGGGCGCGACGTCGCTGACGAGATTCACGCTGATCTCCTTCGATTGGCCGCCGCCGGCAAGATCCGACCGGTCGTGGGCCGGCGGGTCAGCATCGAAGAGGCGGGCCGTGCGCTCGACGAGCACGAAGCGCGGCGATCCATCGGGCGCACGGTGGTCGAGATTGACCGTGGCGGATCGCAGGCGGACGCCACGGGATGAGTCCGGTCGAGTACACGTGGCGCGACTCGGAGTTGCGCAGCCGGCCGCTCCTTGCCCTCAACTGGGTGGGAGCACGGCTGGACGGCCTCGGCCTCGGCCTCGACGTGCCATCACTCAGCCCCTCATCGGTCATGAAGTCGGCGATCAAGACGGCGGGCTCGGATGACTTCGGGAGCGATTCCTTCCGCGAGCCGCTCGAGGTGTTCCTCCGATCCTGCCGGGACGAGGCCGAGCTGACCACCTTCGGCCGCATGCTCATCTCCAAAATGCTGGCTTCCACCCTGGCCAACCGCATTGAGCTCCACCGGTGGTCGGTGGAGCACCCCGAAGTTCAAGGCGAGCGTATCGAGCGCCCTTGGATCATCGTCGGTCTGCCGCGCACCGGAACCAGCATCCTGTCCATGCTGCTCGGGCTCGACCCGGTCGCTCGTCCGTTGCTGCAGTGGGAGGCCGCCCACCCCGTCCCGCCCTCGACGCTGGAGGAGGCTGCAGAGGACCCGCGCATCGCCCGCACCGCCAAGGACCTCGAGGGGTTGATGAAACTCAACCCGCCGTTGAAGGCCATGCACCCCTTCGGAGCCACCCTGGCCGAGGAATGCGTGTCCCTCTTCATGTACGACGTCCGCACGCTCGCCCTCGAGACCCAAGCGCACGTGCCGTCCTACGCGCGCTGGCTCGAACAGGCGGACATGACGCCCGCCTACGCCCAGCACCGCTTGGCCCTCCAGATGCTGCAGTCGCGCCAACCGACGGAGCGCTGGATCCTCAAGACACCCAACCATCTGTGGCACCTCGACGCCATGCTCGCTGCCTACCCGGACGCCGGGGTCATCTGGACCCACCGCGACCCGGGCCCCGTCGTCACCTCACTGGCCAGCCTGGCCAACGCCGGGCAGCGCCTCCTGACCAGCCGTATCGACCCCCGCCCGACCGCCGAGGAGTGGAAGCGCAAGTGTGCGTTCGCTCTCAATTCGGCGATGACCTTCGACGAGAAGGCCGGCGACGGCTGGTGCCAACACCTCCACTACGACAGCCTGATGGCCGATCCGGTCGAGGCCGTCCGTGTGCTGTACCGTCAATTCGGAGAGGAGGTGACACCCCTGCACGCCCGGCGCATGGGTGCCTTCCTGGAGCAACGACCGCCCGATCGCTTTGGCCGTCACCGCTACGACCCCGCAGACTTCGGCTGGACGTACCCTGGCTTGGCCAGGGAGTTCCAGGCGTACATCGAGCGGTACAACATCGAGACGGCGGACGCTGCGTAGGTCCCACCTCACCGCACCCCTCTCCCCCGTCGTGGCTCGACCGTGTATCGGCCGAGGTTCGAGCTGTTTGCTGACATTGACGTGTGCGGGGTTGCTAGTGTGCCTCGCAAACAGGAACGTGTTCTAATACGCTACCGGAGTGTGCCGGGGCAGCACTCATACGGGGCTGCTCTGCGGACAGGGGGTTGGACATGAAGGTTTTCACGGGCATGCGGATCGTTGCGCTGGCCTTTCTGCTCACAACGCTGACGGCTGCGGGGCTGGCGGTTTCTCCTTCAGTGTCGGGTGCGTCGTCTATCTCCAACACGTCGTTCGGCAACCTGCCCTCCCCGTGTGGCAAGGGACACGCCACCGGAGCGACCGACCAGGGCGTGACCAATTCCACGATCAACATCGCCTACGGCGACGACCGGGGCTTCTCCGGTGAACCGGGCCTCGACCAGGAGATGGGCGACGCCGTCAAGGCAATGATCGCCTGGTGCGACGCGCAAGGCGGCATCAACGGTCGCAAGATCGTCGGTGACTACTACGACGCCGCCGTCACCAACGTCGGCAGCGTCATGACCCAGGCCTGCAAGACCGACTTCATGCTGGTCGGCGAAGGCTTCGCCCTCGATGGCCTCGCCGAGCAGACCCGCCTCAGCTGCAACCTGGCCGCCGTGCCGGGCTTCACCGTCTCCCCCGTGGTGGCCAACGCGTACGAGATGTACCAGGCGTCGCCGAACCCGGTGAACTACAGCCCCGCCGCGCTCGCCTACCAGGGCGAGAAGCTCTTCCCCAAACAGGTCAAGCATGCGGCCGTGTACGACTCCACCCTCTCCACCCAGCAGCAGTCGACCGCCAAGGCGGTGCAGGCCTACACCGAGGCCGGCTGGAAGTTCATCAACTGCCCGTTCCTGGTCAACTACAACGGTGAGGCCAACTACACGCCGTTCGCCCAGAAGCTGCAGAGCTGCGGGGCCCAGGTCGTCTTCGACGACGCCACGCCGGGGCCGGTCATCTACGGGGTCCTCGAGTCGGACAACCAGATCGGCTACGACCCGATCTGGTTGATGGACGCCGCCATGTACACGGAATCGTTCGCGCAGTGGAACACGGACGGGCTGGGTAACAACGTCTATGTCCATGTGGCCTACGAACCGCTCGAGGCGGCCAAGGTCGTCCCGGCCGTCGCCCAATACCTGGCGATCGTAAAGAAGTACGGCGGCCTCACCTCGGCGCTGGGCGAGCAGTCCACGTCCTCGTTCCTCCTCTGGGCCACCGAGGCTAAGGCCTGCGGGTCCAACCTCACCCGCCAGTGCATGATCAACCACCTGGCCAAGGTGACGAACTGGACCGGCGGCGGCCTCAATGCGCCCACCAACCCGGCCAAGAACCTCCCGCCGGCCTGCGGAATCTTGATGAAGCTCGACAACACCAAGTGGGTGCAGGCGTACCCGAAGAAGCTCGGAGCCTTCGACTGCAACCCGAAGTACGTGGTCCCGAACTCGGGAGCCGCCGTCATCACCACCCCCCTCAACGCACAGGGCTACGCGACCGAGTACGCGACGTCGTCGGTGATCAAGCCTCAGGGATGAGGTTTTCGCACGACGCCTGGCTCATAATGTGACCTGAGCCAGGCGTCGGGAGCCCCGGCCATGCACCTGTTCCTCGAATACACCATCCTTGGCCTGGTCACCGGAGCGGTCTACGGGATAGCCGCCTCGGGACTGGTCCTCACCTACACGACCTCGGGCATCTTCAACTTCGCCCAGGGGGCCATGGCCATGCTGGCGGCGTTCGCCTACTGGCAAGTCCGCTACGGCTGGAACTGGCCGGCACCCCTGGCGCTGTTCACCGTCCTGGCGGTCCTGGCACCGCTGTTGGGCCTCGTCCTCTACGTCGGCATCATGCGAGGGCTGCGGGAGACCGCCGACGTGACCAAGATCGTGGTGACCATCGGCATCATGCTCGGGCTCATTGCGCTGGCCCAGTGGATCTGGAATCCCGGCGTGCCCCGGACCGACAACCTGTTCTTCGGCAACGCGGCGAAGTTCAAATTTCTCGGGGTCTACGTCACCGACCACGAGGCGATTGCCCTCGGGTGTGGCGTGCTCATTGCGGTCGGGATCCGGCTGCTGTTCACGAGCACCCGCACCGGGGTGGCGATGCGGGCGGTGGTCGACAACCCTGAGCTACTGCAGCTCAATGGCGGCAGGCCGCAACGGCTGGCCGCCATCTCCTGGGCCCTCGGCGGCGCGCTGGCGGCCCTGGCGGGCATCCTCATCACCCCGATCAGCGGCGGCACACTCGACGTGCACGTGCTGACCCTGCTCGTGCTGGATTCCATCGCCGCCGCCGTATTCGGGCGGCTGCGCAGCATCTGGGCCACCTTCGGCGGGGCGCTCATTCTCGGCTTGGCAACCACGTACGTGTTGGGCTATTTCCCCGACTCGTGGTCCTGGGCGTCGGACTTCCGCATCGCGCTACCCATGATCATGCTCTTCGTGGTCCTGTTGGTGCTGCCGCAGGAACGGCTGCGCGGCGCCACGCTCCTACGGACGCGGGAACGGTTCACCGTTCCTACCATACGGTCGGCCGTCACCTGGGGCGCGATCCTCGTGGTCGTCGTCCTGGCCCTGGAGCAGATCATGGGCAGCGCCGACATGTCGACCCTCACCCTCGGCATCACCTACGCCATCATCGCGCTCTCGCTCACCCTCCTCACCGGGTATGCCGGCGAAATCAACCTGGCCCCCGTCTCCTTCGGGGCGATTGCCACGATCATCGTGTTTCACCTCGGTCTCTCCGGTACAGGTTTGAACCAACGGATCACCGTCTGGGGCCTCTTCCTCGGGGTCGTGGTGACCGCGCTCGTCGGCGGGCTCATCGCGCTGCCCGCGCTCCGCCTGCGCGGCCTCTACCTCGCCCTGGCCACCCTCGCCTTCGGCGTGTTCGTCTCCGACATGATCCTCAATGACATCGCCCCCCACGTCCTGCCCATCTTCCACCTGCACTTCTCGATCTTCCCCAACGGCACCCTCCAGATCCCGCCGCCCAAACTCGGGCCCATCGATCTGAGCTCCGCCAAGACGTTCCTCACCACCTCGGTCCTCATCTTCGTGCTGATCGGGATCGGGCTAATCGCCCTGCGGCGCAGCAGTTACGGGCGGCGTCTCACCGCCATGAAGGACAGTCCGGCCGCCGCCGCCACTCTCGGCCAGAACTTGGTGAAGCTGAAGCTGTCCGTGTTCATGCTCTCTGCGGCCATCGCGGCCGTCGGCGGTGTGCTCTTGTCGGTGTCCGCGGCCAGCGTCACCGCTGACACTTACATCATCTTCATCAGCCTGGCCCTGGTGATGCTGACCGTGGTGGGGGGTATCGGCAGCGTGGCGGGCGCCCTCATGGGCGGAGTTCTGGCCGGGACCGCGTTCACGGCCCTCTCCACCACCTTCACGAACTTGGCGACCGACCACGCCGGCGGGGGCGTCTGGAACTTCCTGGCCAACCTCTCCCTGGTGGCGCCAGCCGCGGTCGGCATCAGCCTCGGCCGCAACCCGAGCGGGGCGGTGCCGCAGATAGTGGCCAGCTACCGCCCGTTGTGGCGGGTCAAGGGGGTGCTCGCGCTCGGGGTGGCGGCCGAGGTGGTGGTGTACCTCCTCGTGCTGACCAAGGTCATGGGGAACTGGTGGTTCGTGCTGGCCTCGGTGCTCATCGCGCTCGTCGCGCCGGGAATTGGCCGGCTCGTGCGTCCAGATGCGTTCCGCGCCGAGCCCGCCGTACCGCCTCCGCCTACCGACCAGCCGGCCGCGATCCCGGTGGCCCTCGACGGTGTGATGGCAGTGGAGGGCGTGGCCGATGCCCGATCTTGAGGTCGAAGGCGTGTGCATGGCCTTCGGAGGGGCCCAGGTACTGAACGATGTGTCCCTGTCGGTGGCCGCCGGAGGGGTGACCGGCCTCATCGGGCCCAACGGAGCCGGCAAGACCACCCTGTTCAACATCGTCAGCGGCCTCCTGGAACCGAGGTCGGGCCGGGTGATGATCGGAGGGCGCGACGTGACCAAGGCAGGCCCGTCGGCGCGGGCGCGCCGGGGGCTTGCCCGCACCTACCAGCGACTCGAGCTCTTCACCTCGCTCACTGTGCGGGACAACATTCGGGTCGCCGGCGAAATTCGCAACACGTGGGGACGCCGGGGCCGGATCGACGTCACCGCCGAAACGGAACGGACGTTGGAGCTGGTGGGGCTGCGCGACGTGGCCGAGCGCGAGGTGAGCGAGCTGCCCACAGCCCGGGCCCGGGTGGTCGAGGTGGCCCGGGCTCTGATGACCCAGCCCAGGGTGCTCCTGCTCGACGAGCCCGCCTCCGGACAGACCGAGCAGGAGACGCTGGCCTTTGGGCGGATCCTCCGCCAGCTGGTCGAGGAGCGTGACCTCGCCATCTGTCTGGTCGAGCACGACGTCGGTCTCGTTATGGACACGTGCGAGGTGATCCACGTCCTCGACTACGGCGAGATCATCGCCAGCGGCCCGCCCGAGCAGGTCAAGAACGACCCCGTCGTGGTGAACGCTTATCTGGGTACGCCGTGAGCGAGCCTGTGCCGACGCCGATCTTCGAGCTGCGCGACATCCGGGCCGGCTACGGGGCCATTGAGGTCGTGCACGGGGTGAGCCTGGAGGTCCCCGCCGGTTCAGTGGTGGCCCTGCTCGGGCCGAATGGCGGAGGCAAGACCACCCTCCTGAACGTCTGTGCGGGAATCCTGGCTCCGACCGGGGGCGAGGTGCGCTTCGACGGCAACTCGGTGACCTTTGTCTCAGCCGACGGGCGAGCCCGGCGGGGCATCTGCACGATCCCCGAAGGGCGCGGGATCTTTCCCAACCTCAGCGTCCGGGAGAACCTGCTGATGGC
Organism: uncultured Acidimicrobiaceae bacterium; assembly: GCA_963807775.1. GTDB lineage: Bacteria > Actinomycetota > Acidimicrobiia > Acidimicrobiales > RAAP-2 > Bog-473. Next base: position 52,682 of record CAWECY010000008.1, read on the forward strand.
CACCCAGGTCGGCGTGCCGATGGACCGTATCGAGGAGGTGGCCCTCGCCCAGTTTCCCAAGCTCGGACCCAAGCGCAAGCAGCTGGCCGGCACGCTGTCGGGAGGGGAGCAGCAAATGCTGGCCCTGGCGCGTGCCTTCGCCACGGACCCCAAGCTCCTCCTCCTCGACGAGCTCTCACTGGGCCTGGCCCCGATCGTCGTGGCCGAGCTTTACGAGAAGGTCCGCGAGCTGGCGGCCGCGGGCCTGTCGATCCTTCTGGTGGAGCAATTCGCACGCACCGCGCTGCCCATCGCCGACGCCGCGGCTGTGGTGCTGCAGGGCGTCATCGCGCATCAGGGATCCCCGGAAGAAATGGAGGAAGCGCTGTCCGCCAGCTATCTGGGCGGGTGACCCCTACGACGTCCGGATCCGCCGCCGGAATGCGAAGTCTCGCTCTTCGGGCGCACCACGCGGCCGAACCACAAAGCTGCTACTCCTCGTCTCGGGGCTCACGCAGCCATTCCTCCGCCTCCGAGGCCAGGAGGTAACCACCCACCTCCTTTTGGAGTTCCGTGAATCCCACGTGCTCGGACTCGAACTGCTCCAGCCACTGCACGACATCTTCGATAGTCGAGACGTCATAGTCCTTGTCGGTGTTCGCCGAGTAGATCACGAAGCGGTCGATATCGAAGCCGATGACGAGTCGCGATGCACCGTCCTCTCCGAAGCACCACATCGGCCCCTCGGTGTCGTGTTCGAGTCGCCAATGTGGCCGGCCACTCAAGAGAGCCTCAAGCAGGCGCCAGCCGTCCCCCGGATCGACCGTCACGTGGCCAAGTCCTGACAGCTCAAGTCCTTGCTCGACAAACCGGTTCGTGGGAGCGGGTGGACTCTCGTCCGTCTCGGGACTCCACTCGACCGGCCGGGGGTCGAGGGCCAGCTCACTCGGCCGGTAACGTCATCAGCGCGTCCTCCAGATCGTGCAGGAGATCGTCAATCGTTTCGAGTCCCACACTGAGTCTCACAAGGTCGCCGGGCACCTCGTTGCTGGTGCCGGAGGTGCTCGCATGGGTCATCCGGGCCGGATGCTCAATGAGGCTTTCCACGGCGCCGAGACTCTCGGCCAACGTGAAGATACGGGTCCGGGAGCAGAGCTCGACGGCAGCGCGTTCCCCTCCGTGCACGCTGAAACTGACCATGCCGCCGAAGGCGCGCATCTGCGTCTGTGCGACTTGGTGACCCGGGTGATCGGCAAGCGACGGATGGTGCACCTCTTTGACTGCCACATGGCCGCGTAGGAACTCGACGATGGCCAGAGCATTGGTGCAGTGCCGTTCCATCCGTACGCCCAACGTCTTGATCCCACGTTGCACGAGGAAGCAGTCGAAGGGCCCGGGAACCGCGCCGGCCGCATTCTGAAGGAACCCCAGCCGAGCCGCGATGTCCTGGTCAGAGGTCGCGGCAAAACCCCCGACGACGTCGGAGTGGCCACCAAGGTACTTGGTGGTCGAGTGCACGACGATGTCGGCCCCCAGGCTGAGGGGCTGCTGTATCCACGGCGTGGCAAAAGTGTTGTCCACGACGACGAGGGCTCCCCGACTGTGCGCGGCGGCGGATACGGCGGCGATGTCGATGACCTGGAGCAACGGATTCGTGGGTGATTCCAGCCACACCATGCGCGTCGCCGGTCGCCACACTTCATCCATGTCGGAGAGGTCAACGGTGTCGACCACCAGCCCGGCTGGGCGGTGGATCGCCGTGGCCAATCGGAACGTTCCTCCGTAGCTGTCGGTCTGCATGACGAGATGGTCGCCTGGGCTCAAGAGCCGCATCACTGCGTCCTCGGCCGCCAGCCCACTGGCGAAGGCGAACCCGAAACTCGCCCCTTCGAGCAGCGCCAGGTGTCGCTCGAGGCTGGCGCGCGACGGATTGCCCGACCGGGCGTACTCGAAGCCGCGATGTTGGCCGACGGCGTCCTGTTGGAAGGTCGTGGAAAGGTAGACAGGGGTGTTCACGGCTCCCGTGGCGGCGTCAGGAGATTCGCCGCCGTGCACCGCGTTGGTCTCGAACCCGAGTCCCTCGACGCCGGGCTGACCCGTCACCGCGACCTCACCGCGTCGCCCGTCGCCAGAATCGCCAGCACGTCGGAGCGGGTAATGACTCCGACCGGGTGGCCGCGATCGAGAACGAGCAAGGCCGGTGCCCCCTCCAACCTTCTCACGGCCACCTGGACCTGCTCTCCCGCCCCGACGGTGGGAAGCGGGCTGCCCATGACGTCGCTGACGAGGCGATCCAGCATGGACGAGTCGGCGAACGCCGAATCCATGAGCTCACGCTCGGTGACACCCCCGACTACCTCGGCCAGGACCACCGGTGGTTCATGTTTGATCACGGGCATCTGACTCACGCCGTACTCGCGGAGGATGGCGATGGCCTCTCGGACGGTCTCGTCAGGATGTGTGTGGACAAGTGTCGGAAGTGACGCATCGCGGGCCGCCAATATGTCGTCTACCGTCGGTCCCGCGTCGTGCATGAACCCGTAGTCGGTCATCCACGCGTCGTTGTAGATCTTCGAGAGATAGCCGCGCCCGGAATCGGGGATATGGACCACAATGACCGCATCCACCGGCAGGTCACGGCCGGCGATCAACGCTGCCGCGATGGCCGTTCCCCCGGATCCGCCGAGCAGGAGCCCTTCCTCGCGCGTGACCCGACGGGCGGTAGCGAAGCTCTCGGCGTCCGAGACGGCGATCACCCGGTCCACCACCGAGGGGTCATATGTCGAGGGCCAGAAGTCCTCGCCGATCCCTTCGACCAGGTATGGCCGTCCGGACCCGCCCGAATAGACAGAACCCTCAGGATCGGCGCCAATGATCTGGATCGAGGGATTCTGTTCCTTCAGAAAGCGACCAATGCCGGAAATGGTGCCTCCGGTTCCGATGCCGGCCACGAAGTGCGTAACACGACCCCGCGTCTGCTCCCAGATCTCCGGCCCCGCCGTCTCGTATTGGGACCGCGGATTTTGGGGGTTGTGGTACTGGTCGGGCTTCCACGCATTGGGAATCTCGCGCGCCAGGCGGTCCGAGACCGAATAGTAGGAGTCGGGGTGTTCAGGCGGCACCGAGGTCGGACAGACGATGACCTCGGCGCCATAAGCGCGCAGCAGGGCGATCTTGTCGACAGCGACCTTGTCGGGACAGACGAAGATGCATTTGTACCCCCGACGGGAAGCAACGATGGCCAGCCCGATACCGGTATTGCCACTGGTCGGTTCGACGATCGTGCCTCCGGGGACGAGCTGACCGGCCTGCTCGGCCGCTTCGATCATGGAGAGTGCAATGCGGTCCTTTGATGATCCGCCCGGATTGAACATCTCGAGTTTGGCGACGAGGTGGCACTCCAAGCCGATGGCTGTTCGGTCCAGCCGGACCATCGGGGTGTGGCCTATCAATCCGACCACGGACTCAGCCACGTCCATGGGGGGTCCAGGATCGGTGACGGGACGGACGTCGACACCCATCAGCGTGAGGGAGAGCTCCGGAGGAACCGGCTCATCGGTGAAGAGCTCGGTCGGCAACCCGGCCCGCCGCAGACCAGCCGCAACGGGAGCCGCATCGGCCAGGGGTCCCCATACGCCGATCCGACGCGGGATCCTCGCCCGCAGGGAGCCGACGAGAGCCTCGAGCGATTCGTCCAGCCCGAGGCGGTGCACATGGCGGGATCGGTCCTGCAGTCGGGCCGGAGCCGGTGCACCGCCTACTACGACCAGGAGATCCATACCGCCTCTTTACCACTTCCACCCGTGCCGCCGGCATGGGGACCCAGGCCGTCAAGAACGCAAAGGCCAAAGGCGTGGTGACGTCAACGGTCCGTGCGCAATGAACACGAGGCGCTCCTCGGGTGAATCTGCCACTTGCAGCGCCCGACACAACCACCTCAGGCCGTCGACGTTGCAGATCAACGCCTCCGTTCGCGAGCTCATGGCGACCAACGTTGGCCACTCGTCGCTTGGGTGGCCTTGCCCTACCGGCACGCCGCCGCAGGGCGAGGCAAGCCGATAGCGGATTACCCCGATGACACGATCAGCGCCGCTCGGGGGGCGGAGAGCCCAGTTCCGATCCGCCTCCGTCCGTGAGAAGCGGAGCCATCACGGTGTCATGGAACGCGGGCACCGAATTCGTTGACGAAACAGGTACGTCCCCCAAACACCCTGGAGGCGGCGGGCGGAATCGAACCGCCGTACGGGGCTTTGCAGTTACGAAAAGGGCGTTCGCTGTCGTTCTCGCAAATGCATATGTGCAGGTCACTTCATGTCTGGGTTCGACGTGATTCACCCTGATTCATGGCGCCTGTGGCATCCCGGTGGCATGGATCCAGTCGAACCAAGGCCGTCAAGGGACGCCGAAGGCGAGCGAGGACACGGAGCGCAGCGGAGGCCCGCAGCGTGCCCTTGACAGGCCGGAACGTTCGATCCCCACAGTGGTTGCTGCCTGGCCGTAGGGCCGGCCTGGAAGTCCTCGGGGGTCACCCAAGACCGGTGAAGTGGGACGGTCTGGGCCCGCTCGGCACGTTGCGATCGGGGTCGATAACGGTGATCATCGATTGAAGGACGCTCTATCTGCGTCGTGGTCGACGAACCTGATCGAGTGGCGGAGCCGGCATACACAGACGGTCCCTAATGGCTGACCGGGCACGGTCCAGAACACCGAGATCGTCGTGGAGCACGCTGACGATGTCTGTCCCGGCAAGGATCACACCAAGTTCGAAGGCGATCTGGTCGGGTTCGGCGTCCTCGGGGAGTTCGCCGCTGTCGGCAGCGGCTCGTGCTTCTCGCCCCAGCAGGTCGCGCCATTGCTGCTGAACTCTGGCCACTTCATCGTGCATCCGCCCAGGGCGAGCACCCATTTCGGCGCCTGTCGCGACAAAAAAGCACCCGCCGGGGAAGATTCGCCGCTGGACATAGGAGAGATAGCCCTCACAAAGGGCCAGGAGACGTTGCTTTCCAGGCTCGGTGCTTGAGAGCGCTGGAGCGACCACTTCGGTAGCCGCACCCAGTCCCGGCGACTGGGGCAGCCTCCCGCCCCGCTTTTGGACCCGCGTCCGGTTAGGAATGCCCTTCGTACGTTTGTCCGATTGGCATCGTTAAACATATCGGAGACGATCAGCCACGACCCATCGTCCTGGCGTTGGAGGACCCGAAGGGAGTGGTTGTCCCTCTCCGCGATCTCGCCACCTCCGACGAGCTTCTGCCCCTCGACCTGCAAATGCGCTGACACCAGGACCACTTCGGGCGTGAGCACTCTGAGAGCGGTCTCAGGAGGAGCCTTCAGCGTCCCGGCATTGAAGTTGTGGTCGGAAAAGAGACCACGGAGATACTCCACGATCTCGTCCCCACCCTTCTTCACGGTTCCAAAGGCATTCACCCAATCGGCGTCGGAGGCGTAGATGCCGGTGAGCTTCTCCGCGTCACGCTCCCGGAAACCAGTCATGAGTGAGATCAGGGTTGCACCGATGGCGTCTTGGTCAGCCTGAGGAAGGGATGAAATGTCAGTGTCGTCACCCGCGGGCGTCATGTCATCTCCTTTGATCGCTTAGCGCCGGTAGACCAGTAAGTGCAAAGCCTACGCCCGGTCCCGGCAGCGAGGACGGGAACATTCCTGGCATATCAAAGATGGTCCGTATAGGTGAAAATGCGCGATGTGACCATGCGACGGATCGCGATGACGATGCTGAGCCTCGCCGTCTTGATCTTGTGCGCCACGGTGGGCGGAGGGGTTGAAGCCCCCGCCAGCTCGGGGCAGGAGTCGCTCCCCGCGTATCCGGCCATCAGCACCGATGCGGGAATCATCTGGAGGATCGATGGGCCCCTGTTCCACGTTGACGCTTTGCAGGGTGCGAGCGTGATTACCAACGTAGGCTCGCTCGGTACCGACGGGGCGTATTACTGGGGTCGAGGCGGCAACGTCGTGTGGGTCACAACCGATGGTGGCAGTCGTTGGTGGCTGACCGGATTCTCATATGGAGTCAACCGCGTCACCGCCAGCCATGGCACTCTCCGTACGATCGCACTGGGTAGACAACTCAAGGGCGGCGAGATTGAGAGCTTCCTGTACACCTCAAATGATTCGGGCCATACGTGGGAGCTTCGTGGCCGACTTGCGAACCTCAGGTCCTAACCGAAACTCACACAATCCCGGCGGCAATGTTCGCGGACACCCCTGGGCGATGTGCTGCTCGCTGTTCGGGAGACCCTCTGTCCCGATTGAATCTAATAGTGCAGTAACGCCTTCTTGATTCGAGAAACTCACTGCATTGCCCGTACTCTCCGAGCAAGTCATTTACAGCTCGATGTCCGCATAGAGGCGGTGGCGGTCGAGCAATCTGAAACACCGGTCTTCGCAGCCTTGGGCGATGTGGGGATCGATCTCGTACTTCGCTTTGGCTGTGGATGTCGCCGGTGTCGTGGCTCTCAGGGCAGTGACTATGACGTCGGCGACTTCGTCGATCTCGTGTGGCCTAAATCCCAGCGTGGTCAGCGCCGGTGTGCCAAGTCGAATTCCCGAGGTGTACCAGGCGCCGTTGGCGTCGCCTGGCAATGAGTTGCGATTGGTGACGACCCCTGCGTCAAGCAGGGCAGCCTCAGCTTGACGGCCGGTGAGTCCGAAGCTGGAAGCCACGTCCAAGAGCACAAGGTGGTTGTCAGTTCCACCAGTGATGAGCCGTGCACCCCGCCGCATCAGACCTTCCGCCAGAGCGCGTGCATTCTCTACGATGTGGACGGCATAGGCAGCGAACGAGGACTGGCGAGCTTCAGACAAGGCAACGGCCTTGGCGGCCATCATGTGGGGCAGCGGTCCACCGAGGACCATCGGGCATCCTTTGTCTACGTAGGGTGCATATTCCTCGGCGCAGAGCACCAGTCCACCCCGAGGTCCGCGCAGTGATTTGTGGGTGGTGGAGGTCACGACATCGGCGTGGGGCACCGGATCGAGGTCACCGACCAGCACTTTCCCGGCCACCAGCCCAGCGAAGTGGGCCATGTCGACCATGAAAGTAGCCCCGACGTCGTGGGCGATCTCAGCCAAGATGGCGAAATTGGGGTTCCGGGGGTAGGCCGAGTACCCCGCCACGAGCACCAGCGGACGGAACTCTCTCACCTGGGCCGCTATGGCGCCGTAGTCGAGGAGTCCGGAAGCGGAATCGACCCCGTAGCTAGCCTGGTCAAAGAGCTTCCCGGAAATATTGGGTCGGAACCCATGGGTGAGGTGCCCACCGGCGTCGAGAGCCATGCCCATCATGCGCTGGGAGTGCAGTTCGTTGCGCAGTTGATCCCAGCTTACGGAGTCAAGGTCGTTCACGTGAGCCGCCCCAGCCTCGTTGAGAAATGGCTGCTCGACTCGGTGGGCAAGGATGGCCCAGTAAGCAACCAGGTTGGCGTCAATCCCCGAATGAGGTTGGACATAGGCGTGATCGGCGCCGAACAGTGCTTTGGCGTGGTCCGTAGCCAATGTCTCGATCCGGTCAACCATCTCGCATCCGGCATAAAAGCGATGGCCCGGAATGCCCTCGGCATACTTGTCCGACAGCCAGTTGCCCATGGCCAGCAGCACGGCCGGTGAGGCGTAGTTCTCTGAAGCGATAAGCTTCAGTTGACGCCGTTGGGACTCCAGCTCACCGACGATGGCCGCTGCCACATCTGGTTCGGCGGCAGAGATCACCTCCAACGCCGATCGATAGGCACTCGCTACGACTGGTTCGGGCACCACGCGCTCCTTCGGACGACATCGAGTCTTCGCCCAGGCGCACGGCTATGTCCGGCAGGCTGCCGGCGGGTCGGTCCCCGGTGGTACTCCACCCAGACGCCAGTAACGACCCGCTCCAACGATAGCCCCAACGAGCTGCCCTGAGAGGTAAGGACCCTGTCGAAGGTTGACTCGGAAGCGCCCGCGGAAGGATCGGCCCGCAGGCCTCCATTCGGGGCTCTGGAAATGTCCCTACCGCGCGGCCCATTTCCAAGCGAGGCATGCCTCCGATGTGCGCACGGTGGCACCCCATCCCGGCATGACATTCACCCAGTTGTGAGCCCCGTGACAGTTCAGATACCGACGGCGTGGCGCCCGCCCTCGAGCCACATTCGTAATGCCGGATCGAGAGCGGAGGCCGCTGTCTCATAGAGCGCGAGATCGTCGGGCGTCAACACGCCGCGCCATCGACCTGAGTCACCCTTGTAGAAAAAGCTGTCGGCGCCACCTTTCCACGTCATCGTCATTGGGTCTTCGGTGCCGCGTGCTTCGTTACGCATCGCTTCGAGTCCGACTGTTGCGACCAAGGCGGGCCAGGAGTCCTCCCTGATATCGATGTCGCAGAACTGGGCTATCCGCCGCATCTCAGATCCGGGGTCGGCCTTGAGATCACCGAAGTGGACGAACAAGATATTGCGAAGCGCTCTCACCTCCCACCAGGTCGACAGATGGTGATGATGTGACCAATACGGCCAGCCATCGCGCTCCCACTCGAACCATCCTTCGCTCACCCACTGCGGCCACAACTCGCTCGGCGTTGACGGGCAGCGCGGGAACTCCGGTCCTGGGCGATCGAGGTCGTTGAACAGTTTGTACATCCGGTCGGTGTAGGACGAATAGTGATTGAACAACGACATGAAGACGTCACGGGTGTCCCGGCCAACGACGATGTACTTCGCCTGTGGAAAGAACCGTAGACCATCGGCGGCAAGATGGCTCTTCATAAACCTGCGATGACCCTGTGCTTCAAGACGGTCGAGGATCGGTTGCACCGGTCCAACGAATCGAGCATCGATCCACGGCGAGATTTCGGACAGTCTCGCACGCAAAGGACCCGGCCCGAGGATCAGGGCAGCGAGGATACGTTGCGTCCATGTCGTGCCGGCCTTGTACGCCGTCGTAACGAAGATGTCGTCGTCGCGTGGTACGAACTGGTCCCAACGTGTGCTGTCGAGGTGGTGATTGCGGTACTCCCGGGTCCGCTCGGGTGGTTCCAGCCTCATGGCGACAAATCATGCCACCGTGCCACTCTGCTGACTGGGCCGAGCCGTTCCACATGGCACCCCAGCCCGGCGATCGGGGGCAGGGTGTGGGCGATAATCGTGCATGGCTGTGCAGCCGGAACCCCAGGGAAATGAGCCCTCAGGATTGATCATTCTGTATCGATCGAACCATGGCTGGGTTGACCGTGAGCTGCCCTTCGGCGTTTTAGTGGACGGAGAGGAGCGGACATCGATCCTCCCACGCGAGCACGCCGACATCAGGCTGCCGGAAGGAACGCATCGGGTCGGTGTCTATTGCATAGACGAGGGAATGGCGTCCATCGACGTCGCCGTCGTTGGTGATCAGACCAAGTACCTGATCTGCTCTTCGAGACCTGGCGCAGCGTGGTTCAACCCGCTGTTTCTTGGTCGTTGGGCCAGGGTAAGGCTTCGAGAATCGTCCAAGCCCGTATGACCCGAACCAGGCGTACGGGGGCAGGCACAGATTCAGTTCGGCACTAACCAAGTCACCAGAATGACGTCGCCAGGCAGGTCCGGTCGCAACAAGGCCGACTGAGCTTGCTCCCGAGCATTTTCAGGGTCGTTTGGACTGCCGGTTGGCTCAAAAACGCTCAAGGCATTCTCAAAGAACGTTCCATCGTCGCTGTAGTCCCGCACGTCGAGACCGAGCACTACACGATTGGCCCGAGCCAATGAATCTGTCAACGGCCATCAGAATTTCCCCACAGGCGGCCATGTAATTTCCCCGCGGACGGCCACGAGAAGTCCCCAGGGACGGCCATTGGAATTCCCCAGGGACGGCCACGAGAACTCCCCGCGGACGGCCACGTTGTGGGTCGGGTTCAGTCGTCGAGAGGCTTCACCCCCTTGCCCGAGGTGGCGTCGGCCAGACGCACCGATTCCCCTTCGGTGACGATCACGTGGGCATGGTGAAGGAGCCGGTCCACGAGCGCTGAGGCGATCGTCTTGTCCATCAGCTGGTCCAGTCCCGAAGGGTGCAGGTTCGACGAGATCGCCACCGAGCGCTTCTCGTAGGCGGCGTCGACGAGGCGGTACAGGCCCTCGGCGGCATCGGCCGAGACCGGCAGAAGTCCTATGTCGTCGACCACGGTGAGCGACACCGACGAGAGCGCGGCGAAGGCCTTGGAGACCGAGTCGTCGACGCGGTGGCGGCGCACCAGGGCCCCGAGATCCTCGACGGAGAACCAGGCCACGCTCAAGCCGTCTTCGACGGCCTTTTGCCCGAGCGCTTCGAGCCAGTGGCTCTTGCCCGTGCCGCTCGGCCCGGCAATGGCCAGGTTCTCGTGTCGCGGCACCCACTCGAGGGTGGCCAGACCCTGCTGGGTGGCCGCAGGTATCGACGAGCGCGAGGGCACCCAGCTCTCGAGGGTCTTGCCGGCGGGGAAGTGAGCCCGGCGCCGCTTGACCTCCATGGTGGAGCGATCGCGTCCCTCGGCCTCGTGGCTGAGCAGCACCCGGAGCATCTCCGCGGGGTCCCAGCGCTGGGCCTGGGCGGTGCGCACGACATCTTCGAGCTGCTCGCGTACGTACTTGAGGCGAAGCCGCCGACACAGGGCGGTCACCTCGTCGAGGGCCACCTGCGAGGTCGCTACTCGTTCGCTCATGACGTTGCCACCACGATGGCGTCGCGCAGACGTCGGCAGTCCTGCGCGATCTCGTCGGCGTCGTAGCCCGCCCCGCTCGAGGCGCACAAGATGGTGCACAAGGAGCCGGAACGATGGGCGCAGATCTCGATGATGAACTCGAGCAACTCCATGAGCTCGACGGCGTCGAGCGCGTCGATGCAGACAGGGGCGGGGCTCATTGCTCACCCTCCTCGTCCTGGTCGCCCGAAGTGACGCTCTGCGCACCGAGGGCCGACCACATCTGGGTGCCCTGAGCCAAAGAGTGCTCTGGTGGTGGGACGACCACCCCGGCCACCCCTCCCGCGCCGTGCACCAAGATGGAGTCGAGGTCACCGGCACCGAAACGCCCGGCCATGGCCGCGAGGCCGAGGGCGGCATCCACCGCGCTCTGACCGTGCAGCGAGGCCAACGTGACCGCCTCGGCCATCCGGGTCTCGATCCTGCGGGCGCCGCAGGCGGCCGCCTCGACGAGGTAGAGCTTGGCTCCCTCGCCGAGGGCCAGGAAGGCCGCCTCCGAAGGTCTCTTGGCCTTGGGCTGGCGATGCAGCGGATCCGCCGGGTGCTCTCGGTAGTGGGCGTCGACGATGGAGGCCCCACCGGCACCGAGGAGATCGTGACGGGCCACCTCGGTGGCTCCCGTTCCCTCACCGGCGACAATGACCACCTCGCGCTCGTGCACCCTGACCCAGACCATGGTGTCGACCAAGGTGTCGGGGACGCTATAACGCGCACCTCGGAACGAGACCACAGAGGACCACCCGACTGAGCGCGACTCGCCGAAGGCAACGCTGTAGGGGGCATCGGGGACCCGGTGCAAGAATCCACGCTCCACCTCGAGTGCCTCGGCGGGAACCTGGCGGGTGACGGCGTGGATGCGGTGATTGAACGAGTCGGCCGCCGCCGCGCAGGCCGCCACAAGCTCGCCGAAGTCACGGTAGTCGGCCAGCAGGTTGTACTCGGTGGGAACGAGATCCGCCTTGGCAATGCCGACGGTGCGTTCGGAACCGCCTTTCGATTCGGGGTCATAGGGGACACAGGTCGCGATGGTCACCCCGTAGTAGCGGCTGAGATCCACCGCGCCCCGGTTGCGCACCGGGATGCCGGCGATGTGGTGGTCGGTGACGGTCTTCTCGTTATCAGTGAGCAGGTAGGTCGGTGCACCCCCGATGATGCGGAAGCTCTGGTCGAGCGCGGCCACGACCGAGGGCCAGGAGCGGTCGGCCAAGGGAATGATCACCCGGAAGCGAGACCAGGCCAGCCAGGCACAGAACAAGACGGTGGACAAACCGTCGACAACGGGGCCGTCTCCGTAGTCCCATTGCAGCCAGTGCCCGGGTTCGGTGATCCAGGGCTTGTAGATGCGATGGGTCTGGCGCTTCCAGGCGGCCTTGGCGTGGGCCACCACCCGCCGGGTCGTGCGCTCTGATCCCGAGTAGCCCATGGCCACCAAGCGGTCGTGGACGACGTCGGCCCGGATCTTCCCCGACGACCGCTCGACCCACTGGTCGATCTTGTCGGCAAAGGTGTCGGCGACACTGGACCGTGGCGAAGGCGCCGCCCCGAGCGTCCCGGCCGCCCGGGCCGCCACCAACGCGGCGACGGTGTGGTGGTCGACGCCGGTCAGCTCCGCCGCGCTCCGATAGCAATTCGTGAGGTCGTAGGCCTCGAGTACTTCCATCTCTTTCTCCTCGGACAACATTGGGTGTTCCTCCTTGGTTCGATGGGCCATTTGCCGGCTTCCATCGATGCCAAGGGGGAACCCTCAAGTGGTGGATGGAGAGGACATCGCTGTCCGCTCCTGGGGAATTCCGGTGGCCGTACCCGGGGAATTCCGCTGTCCGTCCGTGGGGAGTTCTATTGGCCGCCTATGGGGATTTTGACGTGGCCGCTGACAGAATCAAGGGCAACCGTGACGTGAGACAGCGCCCAGCAAACCTCTCCGTTGGGGTCCACCCGAGCGGCAGCTCGAACGTCTTGAGGTAAGCATTCCAAGTCGCTCGCAGGCACTTCCCGATGCTACTGAGGGGTGCTGCCGCTGTGCCGAAGTGTCCCACCTACCCGGCATGAAGAGTGTAAGAGTGCCTTCCCGTCGGAGCATCCACCCGTCGCCGAGGTCTCGACATTACGGTCAGGCACCCCTGGGCTTCGGCCTGACTCGTAATCCATACGGTCTCACGTTGGTTCGTCGTCCGATGCCCAGGCTCACCCGGCACCACTGGTCGGGCGGTGTGATCAGTCGTCCTGTTCGCGCAGGCCGACATCTCACGATCCCGCCGTCCCAGCGGTGTTGCCACCCCTTGACCGATTCAGAGGAGAAGGAGCGGCAGTGACAATCATGGTAGATACCCAGCGCGCCCTGACGGGCGGCGTCGATACGCACGCCGATGTCCATGTGGCGGCGGTGATCGACCCCGAGGGCGGCTTGCTCGGCGTGGAGTCCTTTGCCACCGACCTCGCCGGCTACAAGTCGCTCAGTGCCTGGATGTGCGCCTTTGGGGAGATCGGCCTGGTCGGGGTGGAAGGCACGGGCTCCTACGGGGCCGGCCTCGCCCGTCACCTGCATCGAGTGGGCCTCGTCGTCGTCGAAGTCGACCGGCCCAACCGCCAAGAGCGGGCTCGGGCGGGTAAGTCCGACTCACTCGATGCCATCGAGGCGGCCCGGGCCGCGTTGTCTGGACGCGCCTTCGGCGTGGCCAAGACCCGCGACGGCAACGTCGAAGCCATCCGCGCCCTCATGGTGGCGCGCCGCAGCGCACGAGAGTCGAGAACCAAGGCCATGAACCAGATCCGTCAGCTCGTCTACACCGCCCCCGATGAGCTGCGGGAACGCTTTGTGGGGGTTCCCTCGTGGCGTCTGGCCGAAGGGGTCGCAATCCTGCGGGTGCACGCCGATGCCGACCCGGTGCGCATGGCGACCAAGAGCGCCCTCGGCACGCTCGGCCGCCGAGCGGTCGCGCTCGGAGAAGAGGGCAAGCGCCTCGACGTCCTGATCGCCCGCTTGGTCGACAAGGTGGCTCCTGAACTCGTCGAGCTGGTGGGCCTCGGCCCCGACACCGCCGCGCTCCTCCTCATCGCGGCGGGCGACAACCCCTCACGACTGCGCAGCGAGGCCACCTGGGCCAAGCTCTGCGGCGTGGCACCGCTCGAGGCTTCCTCGGGCAAGGTCACCCGACACCGTCTCAACCGCGGCGGCGACCGACAGGCCAACCACGCCCTTTGGCGCATCGTCTTGACCCGGATGTCATGCCACGCGCCGACCAAGGTCTACGTGGCGCGTCGCACCGCTGAGGGCAAGTCCAAAAGAGAGATCATGCGCATCCTCAAGCGCTACGTCGCCCGGGAGGTCTACCACTACCTGCCCCGGGATTAGAGCTCCTCGGAGCGGCGGGCCTGGCCCACATATCCCGGCTGCCGCGTTCACGTTGGCCTACATACGACTTGCCGGCCCGCCGTTCCGAGCTGCACCCGACTTCGTCGAAGTGATCGCACCGATGGCCTAATAAGAGTCTGCCCTCGAGAACTGAGTGGCCCTTTCATGTCGTGCCTCGCGGCATCACCATCGACACCAAACTGCCCCTTGACATCCATAGGAGATTCGTATGGGGCTACCGATCCCTGATCGTGAACTCAGGCCCGCCGGTCCTTGATCCAGCAGATCACAAATATGAGGATGAACACGCCACACAGCGTCCCAGCAGCCAGCTCAAGACCAAAGATGAATCCTTGACGGATCACGGTCGCTGAAAGGAAGCACAGAGCGGACATCAGCTTGAGCCGAAACCCAGGCTGTCGGTGAATGGACGTGATGTATCGACGAAACGAACTCGGTGACGAGTCGGCCAGATTGAAGCGAATCTCGTCCGGCCAGTTGTCCTTCACGCTTCCCCCTCAGAGCCATTTTACGGATCCGAGGGGTGTGCTTGGAATGGGGCTTTCGGCCTACCAGGCGAGGAGTCGGACCTGCCCCAGTCGTGCCGAACTGCCCCACCGGTCCGGCGTTATACATGTAATCCGTAGGTCCTGGGCTGTCTCCTATGGAAGCACACTCACTGGGCGTCGGCGACTCCTTCGATGAGGCCGTCGAAGAGCTGACTGCGGTCGCTCTGACCGCGTTCATCGGCGTGCTTGCGCTGGCGCTTCAAGATGGTGAGGAACTGCGGACCGGTCTCGAAGAATCCACAGCGCTCACAGATGCTCTCGAAGGCGCAGTCGAGCAGAGCGGGCCTCGTGCAGTGACCGTTGGCGAGCAATCGACGATGGTCACTGACGGCCGGCGCGGAGCTCGCACCTGTGGCCCGAGGCGGGGTGGTGCCCGAGAGCCCGTAGTACTGGGCCTCGACCGCTTCGGTCACCTTGAAGTACGCGTCGGCCACGGTGTCGTCGGAGATGCGCGCATAGACCAAGGTCATGTCCATGGAGCGATGCCCGAGCAAGGCGGCGATGGCCTCGAGGCTCATGCCCCGGTTGATCGACTGGGTGGCGAGGGTGTGGCGCAGCTGATGGGGATGGACGTGACCGACCCCGGCCCGCTTGGCGACGCTGGCCACGTAGCGATGCACCGTGCGCCGGTCGAAGGGCTGGCCGTCGTCGCGCTCGAGGAGGTGGCCCGAACGCGAGCGTCCCCGCACGGCTCTGTATTCGGCGATGAGATCGACCAGCATCGGCAGAAGAGGGACGTAGCGGTCGTTGTGCAGCTTGCCGAGGGGGATGTGAAGGCGATGGCCGTCGCCCTTGCGCACCACGGCGTCGTCTTGAAGTCCGGCGACCTCGCCGACGCGCATCCCGGTGCGGGCCAGCAGCTCGACCATGAGCCGGCGGCGCAGGTTGGGGTCCTGGGCCAGCGCCGCCATGAACTTGGCCGCCGTGGGGTCGTCCAAGAACTTGGGCAGCGGCTCGTCGAGGGCCGGCAAGTCGCTCATGTAGATGAACAGGCGGGCCGGGGCGTCGTCGTAGTCCCACTCCATGATGCGCTCGAAGAAGGTCCGCACGGTGCTGAGCCGGTGCCGGATCGTCATGGTGGCCAAGGGCTTGCCGGTGTTGCCCCGACGCTTGAGGAGCCAGGTCTTGAAGTCCTCTATGTGGGGCCGTGCAATGCGCGCCACCGAGACGCAGGCCGGATCCGCCTCGCTCACCCGGTGGGCGAAGAAGCGCAGGGTCAGCTCGGCCGCCGCCACGGTGCCCGGACGGGCCGAGACTTCGAGTTGGTCCAGGTAGGAGGCCATGGTGGCGACCA
The DNA here is from genome assembly GCA_963807775.1 of uncultured Acidimicrobiaceae bacterium. GTDB lineage: Bacteria > Actinomycetota > Acidimicrobiia > Acidimicrobiales > RAAP-2 > Bog-473. The sequence goes on from CAWECY010000008.1 coordinate 68,566, forward strand.
TGACCGGTGCCCTTGCGGCGATCTGGGCCCACGTGACCTCGAGCGTCCCGCCGCCCCGGCGCCGGGGTTCGCGATGTACCTGGGCGAGCGCGTTCATTGGGCCACCCCGACGAGTGCCTGGGCCTCGATGGCTTCGCTCGCCCGGCGGTACTCGTCGTCGAGCCAGTCGACGCTGAGGTGCAGATAGACCCGCGTCGAGGTGATCGAGCGGTGACCGGCCAGGGCCTGGATGGCTTCGATGGCCATGCCCGCCTCGCGCAAGCGCGTGAAGCAGGTGTGGCGCAGCTCGTGGCAGGTGCCGTGGGACAGGTCGGCCCGCCCCCGTGCGGAGCAGATGATCTGGGCGAGACCGGGCATCGAGAGTGGACGGCCGCGACGCGCTCCTTTGAGCGTCACGAAGAGTGCGTCGCTCGACGTCTCTGGTCGCTCGTGGTCCATGTAGCGGGCCACCGTGGCGAAGAAGGTGGGCGAAAGCGGCACCAGGCGCTCGTGTCCGCCCTTGCCCTCTCTGATGAGGACCCGCCACTCGCCGAGACGCAGGTCCGAGAGACGCAACCCGAGCACCTCGCAGCGCCGCAGGCCGCCCAGCACCATGGCCTGGGTCATGGCACGGTCGCGCTCGGTGCGCAGCGCCCGCATCAGCGCGTCGATCTCGTCGGGATCGAGGATCCGGGGCAGCCGGCGCACCCCGCGGACCAATGGCAGGCCCCGACCGCCCCGCGAGCGGCTCTGACGAGTGGCGATGCCCCGGGGCACCGGGTTGGCCGTCACGTCCACGTCGTCGCGGGTGATCAGGTAGCCATAGAGGCTCGAGACCGCCGCCAGACGGCGCTTGATCGTCGCGGCGGAGAGTCCGGCGGAACCATCCGCAATGCGCACCACGTTCTCGGCCCCGGGCTTGGGGCGCCGCTGCGCGGTGACGAAGGCCATGACGTCTTTGGGCCGCACCTCGAGCGGGTCCTTCTTCACTACCGAGAAGAAGACGCTCAGGTCATGGGCATAGGCCCGCACCGTGTTCGGACGAGCTCGGCCCACCACGAACTCGAGGAACTCGTCGATCAGCTGGTGGCCGATCCGATAGACGCGTTCACCGTCGGGACGGACGTGACACTCGAATGACGGACTCCACTTCACCGCACACCTCCTGATCGGGTTCGCACCCAAGGAGGTTCCCCCGGATGCCTATCCCAGGAGGTGGATTACATGTATAACCGGCGTACTGGGATACCCCGTAGGCCAGCCGCGATACCTCTTAATCTGTGGCGCATGGCACTGAGCTATCTGCGCATCGAGCCGGAGGTCGTCGTGATCAGGCGGTGGCCAGGGCCGGTACAGCAAGTACCGCGAACGGATATCGAGAGATTCGCAGTACTGAGAACGAAGGGGGAAGAGGGTGTGAGTTCACCACGCCTCGGAATCCGAGAACCGAGCGACTACCTTGCCTTGGTGATGAAAGACGGCAGCTCGGTGCGAGTGCCCGGCAAACAACCCGATCCGGCTGCGGAAGCCCTCAGACTGAACAACCAACTGCTCCATTAGCTGCGTGGACTTGCTTCCCCGGAGCTACGCGCGTCCTACCTTCCCGGCGTACGGGGGCATTTAGCGTTGGTTCCGGGCATCCACCGATTTGGCGGAAGCCCTTCGTAGGGTGCGTCGGGTCGGTTCTTCTGGCTTGACTTTACGGGGGTCGGAGCGAGCGAGAGCTCGACTCCTCAACGGTGATCGTCGACCAGACGAGCCTCCCGACGCACGTGCATCCCTTTTCTGGAACTCGGCGGCCGATTATCGATTCGGACCCCTGCTTCTGAATGTCTGGATGGTCACACCCCTGCGGAACGTGCAGCGGTCGACGACGGAGAGCCGACTGACCAACCGTCCAGCGAAAGGACCATGCCATGAGTGAAGTGAGGTTGGGCATCGACGTTGCCTGTCGGGCCGACCACCGGGCCAGCCTGGCCGACGAGCGAGGTGAGTTCATCTGGTCCTCGTGGAAGTTCCGCACGACGACCACTGACCTCGAGCGTCTGTGGACGAAGATCCCCGACGGTGCGTCGGTGACGGTCATCCTCGAGCCCGCCCGCAACGCCTGGGTGCCGCTGTCAGCCTGGCTCCAAGCACGCGGCGCCACGGTGATCTTGGTGCCGCCCGAGCAGTCGGCCGACCTGCGGGACTACTACAACAAGCACACCAAGACCGACCGGTTGGACTCCAAGGTGCTGGCTCGTCTGCCATTGCTGCACCCCGAGGGCCTCCGCGGCATCGACAACCTCGGTCCGGCGGAGTCACTGCGTCGGGCCGTGCGTCACCGCTTCAGCCTGGTCAAGCGCCGCAGCGCCGCCAGCCTGCGTCTCGATGCACTCGTCGAGCTGTTGGGTCCGGGTTGGGCCGACTCCCTCGGCTCGGCCACCGCTTCGAAGACCGCCCTGGTCGTTTTGGAGAAATACGCCGATCCACGGGCGCTCAAGCGTCTCGGGCGCAGCCGGCTCGCCGCCTTGTTGATCCGCTCGAGCGCGGGACTGTGGCGCGAAGACAAGGCCGACGAGCTCTTGGCCATGGCGAACGAGACCCTCGAGCTGTGGTCAGGCGGGGGCCTCGACTTCACCGAGTTGGCCCACGACATTGCCTCAGAGGTCCGGGTGCTCCGCCGCCTCGACGACGAGATCACCGCCGCCGACAAGCGGATCGCCGTCTTCTATGACGAGGCCGACCCGGAGGGCATCGTCCGCTCCGCTCCGGGGCTCGGACCTGTCCTCTCGGCCGCCATCTTGGGCACCGCGGGCGACTTCAACCGCTTCGCCAACCTCGCCGGCGTGCGCTCCTTCACGGGCTTTGTGCCCAAGATCGACCAGTCCGGACTGGTGGCGGGACACAAGGGCATCACCAAGGCCGGTGACGCCAGCCTGCGCCAAGCCCTCTACATGGCAGCCGATCACGCCCGGCACATCGACCCGACCCTGGCGCAGCGCTACTACCGACTCGTCATAGTCGAGGGCAAGCACCACAACTCAGCGCTGTGCTCGGTCTCGGCCGTTCTCATCACCCGGATCGCCGCCTGTTGGCGCAAAGGAGAGCTCTACGAGCTGCGAGACGAAGACGGCGAAGCGATCACCGAGGCCGAGGGCAAGGCGGCCTGCAGCGACCGCTTCAAGATCGACCCCAAGGTCCGGGCCGCCCGTCGTCGCAACACCCCAGCCAAAGTCTTCAAGAACAGGGTGGCGGGTCGAGGCAAAAAGGAGTCGGCCCAGAAGGTCGCTCCGGCCACCGACCCGCCGGGAGAAGACGCTACCGAAAATGTGGCTTGAGAGGCTTGACTGCCGTTAGGAACTCACCCAGACCACCATCATCCGACGGGAAGATCTCTCACCTTGGCCAAGCCTAAGAACGTGTTTGGTAACCCGTGTCACGGCGGAGCCCAGGGGCGCCGACCTGGTGGGCGTGCAAGGCGATTGAGCATCAGTCCGATCATCGCCCACTTGACGAACGCCTCGTGCGTCTCGGGCAGCCGCTCGTAGTCGCGCACCAGTCGGCGCCAGCGCATGAGCCAGGCCAACGTGCGCTCGACCACCCAGCGCCGAGGCAGGACGGCAAAGCCGCGCTGGTCCTTGGGCTTGGAGACGATCTCGACGGTCATCTTCCAGTAGCGCCGGGCCCGCACGACGAGTCGACCGGCATAGCCACCGTCGGCGAAGACGTGGCGCAGCCGGGGATACCAGCCATGGGCCAGCTTTAGCGCGTCGACTCCTCCGTCGCGGTCTTGCACCGAGGCCGCAGTCACCATCACGACGAGCAACAACCCGAGCGTGTCGGTCACGATATGGCGCTTTCTTCCCTGCACTCGCTTCCCGGCGTCATAACCGCGAGTGTCCTTTCCGACGGTGTCGGCCCCACGCAGGGACTGCGAATCGACGATCCCCGCACTCGGTTCGGCCTTCCTCTTGGTGCCGTCGGGCTTCTCGGTCCTCTTGCGCAGCTCCTCGCGCAAGGTGTCGTGGATGAGATCGAGCGTCCCGTCGTCCCGCCAGTCGACGAAGTAGCCGTAGACGGTGCGCCAATGCGGGAGATCCTTGGGCAGCATGCGCCAAGCACACCCGGCGCGCGTCAGGTACAAGATGGCATTGACGATCTCGCGCTTGGGATACAACGGAGGCCGTCCGCCGGGAGCCACCGGCACCGTGTCGGGCAACATAGGCTCCACCAACGCCCACTGACGATCGGTCAGATCGGTCGGATATCTGCGGCCCGGCGCCACGCACACCAGTGCAGCGCAATCGAGAGTAAATCGCGAGCACCGCGCGCTACGAAACGCGCTGGTCACGCGCGATTTTGAAAACTTCTCCTCACAAGTGCTATCGACGACAGCGAGCTACGTCTTCAGCTGCTCCCATGTCGGCACCTGGTTTCCAAACACGTACTAAGACGCCACTAGAAGTCAGTCCTTGTCGTAAGGTCTCGCTCCAGCGACCCAAGCGTTGCGGAGAGATCGAGGGCGATGGAGTGCTGAGATACAAGCTGTTGACTCGGGCGGGTTTGGCTGTTGCCCTTTTAGTGATCGTGATGGGATTGTCCTCAAACGCAAGTTCTGCAAGTTCGCAACGGTCGCATCTCTCGATTTCAGTGTCGCTGCTTACCTTTGACTCGACCACTCTGGGCGATTACTCCGCGCCATCTGCCTTCTCGCTTACCAACAATGGGTCGGCCAACGACACGATCGATCTCACCACCGACGCCACCTTCACGGGACCGGCAGCCGATGATTTTGTCCTAGCCCCGGGCCTCGGTTGCCCAGGGAATGGCACGTCGACCATTGTGCTGGCTCCCGGCGATTCTTGCCCCGTTGACGTCTACTTCTATCCGAGCGACGTTGGTGAGCGAGACGCCAACCTGAACATCGTGGGTTCGAACGATTCAAGTTCGGGTGGAGTGAGCCTGAGCCTCGAGGGCGGAGGATCGGTCGGCTATTACGAGGTCGACACGCACGGCAACGTCTTCACAAGCGGTGATGCGCTCTCCTACGGAAACGCCAGTTCAACGAGGCTTAACGCACCTGTGGTTGGTATCGCCTCAGCCGGCAATGATTTGGGGTACTGGCTCGTGGCTTCGGACGGGGGCATCTTCACTTACGGCGACGCCCAGTTCTACGGTTCAACTGGCAGCATCCATCTGAACAAGCCGATCGTTGGGATGGCGGCGACACCAGATGGAAAGGGGTACTGGTTCGTCGCCTCCGACGGCGGCATCTTTGCCTACGGAGACGCCCAGTTCTATGGCTCAACCGGCAGCATCCACCTGAACAAGCCGATCGTCGGTATGACCCCAACAGCGGACGGCGGCGGATACTGGCTAGTGGCATCCGACGGCGGCATCTTCGCTTACGGAGACGCCCAGTTCTATGGCTCAACCGGCAGCATCCACCTCAATCAGCCGATCGTTGGTATGACCGCCACGCCCGACGGGGGCGGCTATTGGTTCGACGCCTCAGACGGAGGCATCTTCAACTACGGAGATGCTCAGTTCTATGGCGCCCGAGGTGGGCAAAACGGGACTGCTCCCGTTGTCGGCATGGTGGCGATGCCCAATGGCAGTGGGTACTGGGTTGCCACCTCAGACGGCATCGCTGGCATGTACGGGGGTGCCCCCGCTCTCGCCAGCAACGTCATTGGCGTTGGAAGCAGCAGTGTCGTCGGCATAACGCTCGACGGTGGCCCAGTCTTGCAGGACTCAATCGGGATAGCGGCGTTGCGGTCCGACTTCGCGCCGGAATTCACCCCGGCCAACTGTCCGCCACTCACTAGGTGCTCCCCAGCCCGCCTCGGCGGTAGCCAGTTCCGGCGTTCTAACAGTAGGGCGAAGAATTTGCGTGTTGTGCGAGACAACCGGACCGATCGTTATGCCGCGGCCAGGTAGTTGCGTGCGTACTGGTCGTCATGGATGGCCAGGGCAGCGGTCATGACCCGTTGGCCATAGGGGGTGACCCGATAGAGCCGTGTTCGTGGGACCTTGGCCACGAGACCGTGCCCACGCAGCTTGACGATGAGCCGAGACGTCCGCTCGCAGCGACGGTGCGCTTCGGCACGTGTCATGGCTCGGCGACGATAGAGCTGGTCGGTGATGTTGTGGTTGCGGAACCCGTTGACGTTGTGCTGGCCGGCGAGCACCGCCCGGAAGAGGGAGATGTCGGCTTGGCTGAGCGGGTTGAAACGGGCATGGGTCCGCCCTTTGGTGGTTCGGGGTCGGCACAAGGCGTCGAGGGCGGCGACGCCTTCGCCCTTGAGGGGTGCGGCCGCCAGGGCGTCGAGGTAGCGGCGGTTCGAGCCGATCCCCACCTCGTAGTTGCGCCACATGTCGCCGACCCCTTTTCGCATGGGGCACCACCGCCGCTCGCGCCGGCCCGCCTCGTCGGTGACGACGCGCAGGACTCGGAACTCGCGCGGATTGTTAATGGTGGTCTCGACCCGGAGCACCGAGACCTTGTCGTAGACCTTGACCCAGTTGCCCGCCACCCGGTGGCGCACGCGCCAACCTTGGGGTCGGCGCTTGGTGTCGGTGACCACCTGGGCGGCGAGGCTCGGGTGGAGCTTGCGGCCCAAGAAGCCGAGCACGTCTTCGGCGGACATGTTCAAGGCGGCGTGTCGGACCAGGTCCGGCCAGACGGCGAGGAGCTCCGAGCGCGACTTGAACATGACGTCGGTGGCGATCTCGGCCTGGTCGAGCACCCAGTAGTAGCCGCCGAAGCCGGCGCGGGTGATGGAGGCCAACAGGGGGTTGAGGCGTCGGGCGAAGGCATTGAGCACCCGGGGCCAGGACCGATGGGCGAAGCGGTCGCACAGCTTGGCGGCGCGCTCGAGGTCGTCGATGGCCAAGAGGGAGTTCTCGTAGCGCACATAGCCGATACCGGCCTTGTCGAGTTGGCGGGCCAGCCATTCGCGGCCGTTGATGTAGATCTGGACCTCGTAGGGGATCCAGCCCTGGATGCGCACGTGCATGAAGCCGAACTCGGGGTCGATCAGGTACATGTAGTGGTGCAGGCACTTGCGCTCGCGCCGGGTCACCTCGATGCGGTGGGTCTCGTGGCTCTTGCGGACCTGGAAGCTCATGCAGGGCTCCACCGCGCTGATGAAGCACACGATCCCCTCGGTGATCCCGTCATCGGCCGCGATCGACTTGGCCAGGTCGTCTTTCATCTGGGTCCGGTTGCGGGTCTTGACATGGTCGAAGGAGATGCGAGGACGGCCGGATTCGGCCGCCAGACGGTCGACGTTGTTGGCGATGCGATTCGTCGTGGACTTGGCGTACTCGGTGAAGTCGGTGATCGGGTAACCCTGGGCCCACAGGAGGGCCCGCACCGCGTCGGGCTTGAAGAGGTGCGAGAGGTGACCCTTGAAGATCATCCGGTCGAACATGGCCAGACTGCCGGTGATGTGGCGGCGGTGAATGTCCTCGAAGCTGTCCATGGCGGACCTCCCTGCTGGTGCGTTGCCAGCGAGTGTGCACCTTTCGCACAAGCTCGCGTCGCCGCAGGCCAACGCCGTCAGGGGCGGCTTTGCCGGCCCGGCACCGACCCGTTGCTCGCCGTCGAGGTCATCCCCGCAGAGTGCGGCCGATCCCAGCCGGAGTCTTCACGGTGTTTGGTTGCGGCCGCAGGCTGCGGTAAGGGGCAGCCTTCGCGCACCCGACCGGTATTGCCAAGTTGCGGATGGCCTATGGGGTCGGTTGCCTCGGGCTTGCAACAATGGCCACCAGAGGGATCGGCCGAGACGTTTTCGCTTGATACGCGTCATACCGCCTGTTGTTGGTTCCGTTCATGGGTTCCCAGAGCCGTGGATAGTCGGCATCCGTCGAGTCGATGACCGTGGCGCTTCCAGGGAACCGCCTGCGACCCACCTGGACCTCGACTTCCGGTCTGGCGCACAAGTTGTGGAACCAGGCCGGTGCGTGATCCTTTCCGTCGTTCGAGGCGGCCACAATGATCTTTTCCCCGTCCCGCGCGAATACCAGAGCCGTCAACCGGGGCTGGCCCGTTCTGCGCCCGACGGTGCGCAAGAGCAGGGTCCACGCCCCGATCATGCCGGGACCGACCCGGCCATCACTTCGGGCATAGATCCATCGGTGGAGCCGCAACATTGCTGCGGGCCCACTCTTGGGTGCGGTCAGCCTGTTCATGGTTCTGGGGATGAGCGGCGGCAGCTGGTCGCCCCCGACGGCTGAGATCGGTCTTCTTGTTCATCGTTACCTCGCTCTCGTGTTCCTGGTGTTCGGTGTCTTGTTTCGACTTGCAGCGGGGCGGGCCTTCTTCGCCGGATGGGTGGGATGTCGGGCGGCGAGCGCCGGGATCAGCAGGGCCAGGACATCCTCGGTTCGTTCCTCAGATGTCTTTACCGCCAGAGTCCAGGAGCGACAGCGAGTCCATCCCGACGATCCAGGCAAAGATCGCCCGAGCCGTGGAGAGGGGTCGAGCTGCGCCCCGAACTCTCCCGAGGGAACCCCTCGCTCGATGAGCTCGGCGATGGATTGCACTCCGAGCTCCTGGAACGACGCGTACTCCGAGCCTGGGCCGGAACGGACGCTCAAGTCGGCGCCCAGTCGGACGACACAGTGCATCGTGGGGTCGTTTGCGATCAACCGCGCTCGGCGTCGCAAGGCACTACGCAGCTCGTCGCTCGCTGAAGCCCCGGGCTCCGCATCTGCCCGGAGTCGAGCGATCAGCTCCTGCTGCTTGGCCCGGAAGGCGGCGAGGGCGACTTCTTCCTTGTTCGAGAAGTGGAAGTAGAACGCGCCTTTGCTCATCCCACTGGCCAGGATGAGATCGTTGAGGGAGACGCCATCGAAGCCGGCCTCGGCAAACGCCCGGGCCGCGGTGTCGATGATGAGCGAACGCGTTCGCTCGGCGCGCTGTTGACGGGCCGCGTCTTGCCCGTTGACATCGCAATATTAAAACATACCGATCGGTCGGTTTACAAGCCAAGTCCGACCGCCCGACATGCCGGATACCGGACGCCCGCCGCCTGAACCCCCTAGCCCGTTG
>CAWECY010000009.1:0-39318 GCA_963807775.1 uncultured Acidimicrobiaceae bacterium
AGCCACGTGTCGTTGGTCGCGTCGGCGTCGAGCTGCACCGACCAGGTCGAGCCGTTCCACACCTCGGCCACAGGCGACTCGAAGGTGAAGTCCGATGTGCCGACGGCCATGCACCACGAACTGGTGACGCAGGACACGCCACCGAAGTAGGTGCTGCTGGCCCCGGGCACCGTGGCCAACGTGCTGTCGTCCCATTGCGTACCGTTCCACTGCTGCGCGTAGGGCAGCGTCTGGTTCTGGTCCCCTACCGCCATACAGAACACCGACGTGGTGCACGAGACGTCGGTGGCATAGCGGTCGTTCACCGATGTCGTGACCGGTGCCACCGACCAGTTCGACGCTGTCACCGTGGCCGGGTAGGCGCTGGCGGCCCCGGCCGGGGTCACCGCTCCCGTCGCCAGTGTCACCGCTCCCAAGAGCGACAAGACGAACCCAACCGTCAACAGGCGAATGATGCGCATGGCGCCTCCCTCGTAGAGCAACGGAGAAAAGACGGGTGAGGCGGCCCGCGGTTACGCCAGACGTTGCACCGGCGTTGCAAGGAAAATGCGAGCCGCCCCGGTCGATCCTTCCAGCGGGCGAACCGCTGCGGGCCCGGCCGCGGCGCTGGTTCTTCGGCCCCGCCTCGCCGCGGGCACACTGAGACCATGCTCCGCGACGCCTGGGACCGCCACGCGGCCGAGTGGATCATGTGGGCGCGCGCTCCGGGCCACGACAGCTACTGGCGTTTCCACCGCGACGCCTTCCTCGACCTGGTGCCCGCGCCGGGCCGCCTCACCCTCGACCTCGGGTGCGGCGAGGGGCGCCTGGGCCGGGACCTGGCCCGCCTGGGTCACCGCGTCTTGGGATTGGACGTGTCGCCCACCATGACGCGCGCCGCCGTGACCCATCCCGACCGCGGTGGCCCCGTCGTGCTGGCCGACGCCGCCCGGTTGCCCCTGACCGACCAGGTGGCGGACTGCGCCGTCGCCTTCATGAGCCTGCAGGACGTCGACGACATGGAGCTGGCGGTGCGCGAGGCCGCCCGCGTCCTGGCTCCCGGTGGTCACTTCGTGCTGGCCATCACGCACGCCGCCAATACGGCCGGCCGGTTCGTGCCCGGCCCCGTCGAGTCCGAGCGACCGTTCCAGATGCAGGCGTCGTGGTTCGAGCGGCGGGCCACCAACGACACCTGCGAGCGCGACGGGCTGACCATGACGTTCCACTCCGAGCATCGGCCCATCCAGGCGTACACCGACGCCGTGGCCGACGCCGGGCTGCTCATCGAGCGGCTGCGCGAGGTGACCACGCCCGACCCCGAGGACAAGTGGTACCGCATGCCACTGTTCCTGCACCTGCGCGCCATGAAGCCCGGCCCGGCCCGCTGACCCACGGGCGACGGGTCCGCCCGGTCGGTCGGTCCCTGAACTGCTCCGACCCCTACCCGCTGATCCCGACGATCGGCGCATTGAGCGGCTGGCCGCCGCGCGAGCCCAAGAAGGGCGGCCCGTTGGTCGACGGGAAGGCGAAGACGCCGCCGTCGGAGGCCCCGAGGTAGTAGCCGTTGGGCTCGGCCACCATGCCCTCGATCGGCTTGTTGAGCGTGATCGACCCCGTCGAGCCGTAGAACGGTGGGCCGTTCGTCGTCGGGTAGCTGAAGATGCCGCCGTCGGAGGCCACCAGGTAGTAGAAGCCGGCCGAGGTCACCGTCATCCCCACGATGGGCTTGTTGAGCGTGATGGAGCCGGTCGAGCCCAAGAACGGCGGTCCGCCCTGGATCGGGAAGCTGAAGATGCCTCCGTCGGAGGCCACCTCGTAGTAGCCGTTGCCGTTGGGCGTGGGCGCCATGCCCACGATGGGCTTGTTGAGGGGCTGTCCGCCCATGGACCCGTAGAACGGCGCGTCCCCGTAGGCGAACAACCCGCCGTCGGACGCCACGAGCCAGTAGCCGCCGCCGTCGGGCGTGACCGCCATGCCCACGATGGGGGCGTTGAGGTGCAAGGAGCCCGCCGAGCCGTAGAACTGGGCCGAGCCGTAATTGAACACGCCCCCGTCGGACGCCACCAGGTAGTAGCCGTCACCGGCCGGCATGGTGGCCATACCCACGATCGGCGCGTTCAGCGCGGAGCCACCCATGGATCCGAGGTAGGGCGCCCCGTTGCCGTAGTTGAACACCCCGCCGTCGGCGGCCACGAAGCGGTAGCCGGAGCGGGCGATGGAGGCGATGGCGTCGAAAGCCTGGGCCACACTCGATGACGTCACGGACGTCGCTCCCGAAGCCACGCAGGCCCAATCGGTCAGGCAGTCCACGCCGGTGAAGGAGGTTTGCGCGTTCCCCGGCGCGTTGGGTGAGCTGGCGACACTCCACGCCTGGCCGTTCCAGGTCAGGACCTGGGTCGAGATTCTCGCTGCGTCGGCCGACGTCCAGGTTCCCCCCACCGCTGTGCACGCAGTGATGCTGAAGCAGCTCACGCCGAGGAGGAAGCTGGCATAGGTGGGCGGCGTGCTCGGGGTGAGCGGCAACGCCGTCCAGGCCGTGCCGTTCCACGTTTCGATGAGGTTCTCGATTCCCGGAGGTGTCGCCGTCGGGTTCATGTCCCCGACGGCGGTGCAGAACGCAGTGCCCACGCACGACACGCTCGCGAGGACGATATTGCTCGTGGTCACGCCGCTAGGAGCCGGCGTCGTCGGCGCCGTCCACGTCGTCCCGTTCCACAACAAGCTCCACGGGGCCTGACCGCTGGAGAGGGTCTGCGACCCCACGGCCATGCAGTTCGCCGGCGTGGTGCAGGACAGGCTGAAGGGCAAGATATCCGTCACGCCGGTGGTGGCCGGAAGCGACGTCGCATTCCAGGCGGACCCGTTCCACTGCTCGATGTAAGCAAACGACTCGTCGGTGCCGTCGGACCCGATGGCGAAGCAGAAGCTGGCGCTGATGCAGGAAACGCCGCGCAGCGTCGACGCGCTGGCCGACGCGGTCGTTCCCTGCACGACGGTGAAAGCACTGCCGTTCCACTGCAAGATGAGCGGCGACTGCGTAGCGGAGACGGTGTCCGACCCCACCGCGATGCAGAAGGTGGTCGTCACGCACGACACCTGGTCGAGCTGCTCGTCACTCGCCCCCGACGGCGTGGGCAGCGTCACCGGCGACCAGACCGTCCCGTTCCACTCCTCGGCGTAGAAGAGATGGCCGTCGTAGAGCGCGTTGGCGCCGACACCCAGACAGAAGACCGACGTCACGCACGAGACGGAGCCCGGGTATGCGTTGGAGCCCGGCGTCGTCTGCGTGTTCGCCATGGCGGTCCAGGTCGACGCGGACACCGTCGCCGGGACGGTGATGGTGCCCGCACCTGCCGGCGCTCCACCACCCTGCATCATGGGAAGAGCTACGAGGGCCAGGGCGCACCCCAGCGCGGAGATCCGGGCAAACAATCGCACGACGCCTCCTTGAGTGGGCAGGCCGTCCCGTCCACCCGGAACGACAACCGGACCTTAGTGACTGTTCCAAAAATCCGCGCTTGTCAATGACGGAATAGCCCTCATCTGGGGTTCGTCGCCGCGTAGCCTTTGTCATGCAAGCTGACCCTGTCGGAGTAGCGCAGACCTGGCGAACGACGCACGGTGACATGAGTGACGAGGAGTGGGAGCTCATCGCCGATCTGGTCGCGCCGTATTGGACACCCGGTTCGATGGGTCGTCCGGTTACGGTCGAGCGACGTCGCATCGTCGACGCCATCTTCTACGTGGCCGCCACGGGCTGTCAGTGGCGAGCGCTGCCCGAGAGCTATCCGAACTGGAACACCGTGCACCGCTACCACCTCAAGTGGTCGCGCGACGGCACCTGGGAGCGCATCGCCGAGCGGCTGGCCGCCGCGGTGCGTCGGCGAGAAGGTCGCGAGGGCGAGCCCTCGGCTGGCATCGTCGACGCGCGCTCGGTACGCGCGTCGTCGATTGTGAGCAAGGAAACCAAGGGTTTTGACGCCGGCAAGCGGATCAACGGCCGCAAGACCTTCGGCATCGTCGACACCCTCGGGCTCCTCGTGGCAGTGGTGGTCGTCGCCGCCTCGGTCTCGGACAACTCCGGTGGGATCACTGTGGCCGACCGGGCCCGCGACCGCTCGCGACGCTTCGCCAAACTCTGGTGTGACTCGGGCTTCAAACGCACCTTCATCGAGCATTGTCGGAGCCACCACGTGGGCGTCGAGGTGGTCAAGCGCATCCACCCGGGGCGCTTCGAGGCACTCCCGAAGCGCTGGATCGTCGAGCGCACCTGGGCCTGGCTCATGAATAGCCGGCGTCTCCAGGTCGACTACGAGCGCGATCCGATCGTGACCGAGGGCTTCATCTGGGCTGCCCACAGCCGCTATCTCCTGCGGCGACTGACCCAGCCGCCGACCGCGTGATCGCGCTGGGGAAACAATCGCGACAGTCACTTAGGTGATGCGTGGCTCCGGCGCGAGCATCCGCGCCGCCCTTCCAATCAAGCCAGCGGAGCCCTCCAGCCCGGCGACCCGGTTCGACCCCCAGCTGCAACCCGTAGGCCGATGAAGTTCTTCTGCGCCTCGACCGTCCCGGCGCCGACGCACAACCCCCGTATGTCGCGATAGGCGCGTTCCAACGGGTATTCACGCGAATAGCCGTAGCCGCCGTGGATCTGCATGGCCTCGTCGCACACGAACTTGGCCGCCAGGTTGGCCGCCGTCTTGGCCATCGCCGTCTCCAGCGCCGGCGGCGTCCCGCCCGGTCCGGCCAGTCGCAACGCCCGGGCCAGCAGCAGGCGCGCCCCCTCGAGCTGCACCGCCATGTCCGCCAGCTTCCACTGCAGGCCCTGCAGCTCCGCCAGCGGGCGGCCGCCGATGACGCGCTCGTTCATGTAGCGCACCGCGTGCTCCAGCGCGCCCTGCGCCGCACCGATGCACATGGACGCGTTGCCGCAGCGCTCGTGGTTCAGGTGCGACAGCAGGACCTTGAAGGCCTCGGTGCTCGACGGGTCGCCGGCCAGCAGCACATCGTCGGTGGTGATCTCGACGCCGTCGAAGGCCAGCTCGGCCTCGGTGGCGGCGTGGATGCCCATCCCCTTGTGGCGCCCCGTCACCGACACGCCCTCGCGGTCGGTCGGCACGATCACGGCGCCGATCCCCTTGGCCCCCTCACCGCCGGGCCAGCGGCACCACACCAGCACGCCCTGGGCCACGTCGCCCAGGGTCGAGTAGTTCTTGTAGGCAGTGAGGCGCCAGCGTCCCGGCCCGTCGTCGACCAGGGCGGCGCGCATGTTCTGCACGGCCGAGCCGGCGTCGGGCTCGGTGATGCCGATGCTGATCAGCGCCTCGCCGTCGGCCGCCGCCGGCAGCCACCGCTCCTTCATCGCGGGCGGCCCCAGGTGCTCGATGCCGCGGGGCGGTCCGTTGAAAGTCAGCTGGCAGCAGATGGCCGACGAGACGTCGGCCCGCGCGATCTCCTCCAACACGATCGACGCTTCGACGTCGCCCAGGCCCATGCCGCCCCACTGCTCCCCCACCGTGATGCGCAGCAGGTCGGCCGCCGCCAGCGCCTTGCGCACCTCGGCCGACACCACGCCCTCCTCGTCGGCCTGGTGCGCCCGCGGCGCCACCTCGCGGGTGGCGACGTCGCGGGCCAGCTGACGCAGGGCGGCCTGGTCCTCGGTCTCTTCCAGCAGGTCGTGGCCGGCGGCGGCACCCATCAGCCGGGGTCCAGCTCGGTGCCCACGATGCCGACGAAGCTCACGCCCTCGCCGGGCGCCCCGCCCAGGTTGTGCGTCAGCCCCAACGTCCGGCCCGGCCCCACCGTCGAGATCTGGCGCTCCGGCGGCGCCTCGCCGCGCAGCTGCAACCAGCACTCGAAGAGCATGCGCAGGCCCGAGGCACCGATCGGGTGCCCGAACGACTTGAGCCCGCCGTCGGGGTTGACGGGCAGCTCGCCGTCGCGGTCGAAGGTGCCCGCCAGCACCTCCTTCCAGGCCGTGCCCCGCTCGGCGAAGCCGAGGTCCTCCATCAGCACCAGCTCGGTCGGGGTGAAGCAGTCGTGCACCTCGGCCATGGCCAGCTGCGCCCGCGGGTCGGTGACGCCGGCCTGGGCGTAGGCGTCGGCCGCCGTGCGCACGACCTCCTCGAAGGTGGTGTAGTCGTAGGCCGGGTCGATCGGTCCCGCCGCCGGCCCCGCCACGAACGACAACGCCTTCACGTAGAGCGGGTTCTCGCAGTACTTGTAGGCGTCCTCTGTCCGGCAGATCACGGCGGCGGCCGAGCCGTCGCTCACGCCGCTGCAGTCGAACACGCCCAGGTCGCCCGCCACCAGGGGGGCCTTGGCGATCGTCTCCATGGAGACTTCCTTCTGGAACTGTGCCCGCGGGTTGCGGGCGCCGTTCTGGTGGTTCTTGAAGGCGATCCGGCTCATGACCTCCTTCAGCTGCTCGGGGTCCACCCCGTACTTGTGGGCGTAGGAGGGGGCCAAGAAGGAGAAGGCGGCGGGCGACGACAGGCCGGGGTCGGTGCCGTCGCCCACAGCGCGGATGCCGGTGAGCCCCGAGTAGCCCGTGTCCTTGAGCTTCTCCACCCCGATGGCCATGGCCACGTCGTAGGCGCCCGAGGCCACGGCGTAGCAGGCGTTGCGGAACGCCTCGGAGCCGGTGGCGCAGTAGTTCTCCACCCGGGTGACGGGCTTGTAGTCGAGCTTCAGCGGCCGCGACAGCGTCACGCCGCACACGCCCGACGTCATCGTGCCGAGCCAGAAAGCGTCAATGTCATGGATCGACATGCCGGCCGACGCCGCGGCGTCGGTGGCGGCGTCCGTCAACAGGTCGTCGACGCCCTTGTCCCACAGCTCGCCGAAGCGGGTGCAGCCCATGCCGATGATGGCCACCTGATCGCGGATGCCGCTGCTCGCCATGGCCCTACCCTCCTCGCTCGTCCTCGCCCGCACCGCCGGGCGACGCGGCCAGCGGCCGCGCCTTCCAGAAGTAATTGTGCACGCCCTGCGCCGTCCAGACGCGCCGGAAGGTCATGGACACGCGGTCGCCGATGGACACCTCGGCCGCCCGGGCGTCGGTGAGCTCGCAGCGGAACCGCCCGCCCCCGTCGAAGTCGATGACCACGCCGATCACCGGCGGCGACATGGAGTAGGCCAGGTGGTCGATGGTGAACGTGGCCACCGTCCCCGGCACGTCGGCCAGCCGCTCCGCCTGCATCTGGTCGATGGCGTGGCAGTTCAGGCAGGCCCGCGTCGGCGGCATGTGGCGGAAGCCGCAGGCCAGGCAGCGCGAGGCGGCGAAGGCGTACTTCCACTCCTCGGAGCGGTGCACCGTCGGCGCCCCCGGTCGCTCGGGGTCGGGCCGGCGCGGCGGCTCCCGGCGCATCTGGCCCCGCCAGGTCAGGAAGGTGGCGTAGCTCAGGTCGTCGCGCCCGACCGCCACCTGCTCGGCCACCGACGGCACCCCGGTCTCGACGCGGGCCCGCTGCGCCGCCACCAGCGCGTCCGTCGTCCGCAGCACGAGGGCGTCCGCTCCGTCGGCCAGCGACAGCACGGCGATGACCTGCCCCGGCTCGGCCCGCTCGAGCACGTCGCACAGGGCCACGCCGGCGTGGGCCGCCCCCAGGTTCCCGATCGACCCGCTCAGGTCCGGCGCCAGCACGCCGTCGCGCACACCGAGCCCGGCGGCCGCCGCCTTGGTCGCCCGCACGTGCAGACCGGTCACCACCGCGTGGTCGACGTCGCCCTCGGCCAGACCGGCGTCCTTCAGCGCCGCCGCGAAGGCCTCACGGGCCAGCGGCACGTAGAGCTCCTCGCCGAAGCGCTCCTCCCAGACGTGCGAGTCGGCCTCGCCGGGCACCCGCCAGCGGTCCAGGAACTCGTCGGTGGCCGCCCCCCGCCCGACCAGCTCGGCCACGGCGCCGTCCGGCGCGCAGACGAAGGCCGCCGCGCCGTCGCCGCTGTCGCGCTCCTCGGCCGACCCGGCCAGACCGGTGCGCAGGTCGGAGACGACGGCCATGGTCGTGCGACCGCCGGCCGCCCCGGCCAGGGCCGCCAGCAGCGTGGCCACCGCCGAGCGCGAGGAGCCGGAGAAGTCGTAGGCGCCGCAGGCCCGCCCCAGCCCCAGCGCGGCGTGCACCGTGGTGGCGCTCGTCTTGTCGAGGTAGCCCGGGTCGGGCGTGGACAGGAAGAGGTCCTGCACGGTCGGCGCACCCCGGCCCACCGCCAGGGCCCGGCGCCCCGTCTCCACCCCCAGGGTGGTCGTGTCCTCGTCGTAGGAGGCCACCGCCCGCGTCCCCCTGCCGCCACCGCCGCCCAGCACGCCGGCGATGGCCGAGCGCTGGAGGCGCCAGGTGGGCAGGTAGGTGCCCCAGGTGACGATGCCGCTGCCCATGAGACGGTTGATCCTACCGAGCGCCGGCGGCCGCCCCGCCGGACGAACCCGAGCTCAAGCGGCCGACCGCGCCGTGCGCATCTCGGCCCGCCGGGCCTCCGTGGCCGCCTCGTCCACGACCAGCGTCAGCTCCTCGAGCGACCCGGTCAGCACCACGCCGTAGTCGCGCGCCGCGCCCTCGACGCTCACGTACTCGTCGAGCACGTCGTCGAGCACCTGGGCCGCCGGCCGCTCCAGCGGGTCGCCCCAGCCGCCCCCGCCGCCGTAGTCGAAGTTGATGCGGTCGCCGGCCTCCATGGGCTCCCAGTCGGCCGTGTGCTTGACGGTGATCTCGCGGTCGGTGCCGTAGCGGAGCTTCAGCCGGTTCGGCGCGCCCGGGCCGCCGCCGGCGATGCCGGGCATGGGGTACTTCTGGCCCACCACGTAGGTGTAGACCGCCGAGGGGACCCGCACCTCCTTGATGTAGTGCGAGCCGCAGCCGCCCCGCCACTGCCCCGGCCCGCCCGAGTCGGTGCGGTAGTCGCGCGACCACTGGATGTGCGGGTAGAGCGACTCGTTGATCTCCGCCGTCGCCTTCCACAGGTTGCCGAACGACGCGGAGACCGCCCCCCAGGCGTCCTGCCCCTTGGCCGCGTTGCACCAGCCGGCGTACACCTCGGCCGAGCCGTCCACGAACACGGCACCGCTCCTGGGGTCCACGCCCCGGATGGTCGTCGGGATGCCCGTCTTGTAGGTCTGCGGCACCGCCCGCTCGGGCAGCACGCCCGCCATGGCCACGGCGATGACCTCGCCGATGTCGGCGCCCGGGTGGTGCGTCCCGGCCGACACCGGCCGCCCGGGGTGCGGATTCAGCACGCACCCCTGCGGCACCACCAGCTCGATGGAATTGAAGAAGCCCTCGTTCTTCGGGATCTCGGGAGCCATCATGGCGGCGATCTGCGCCACGGTGTAGCCGCGCGTGTTGCCGTAGGTCGACCAGGCCTGCAGCTCCTGGCGCTCGTCGCTGCCCGTGTAGTCGATGGTCAGCTTGGGCCCGTCCACCGTGATCTTCACGTGCAGGTGGATGTCGGGGTTGCCCAGCGGGTCGTGGTCGACGTAGGCGTCGCCCTCGTACGAGCCGTCGGGCCAGGCCGACACCTCCTCGGCGAAGCGCGCCGCCGCGTAGTCGATCATGTGGTCGACGGCCGACTCGATCATGTCGACGCCGTAGCGCTCCACCAGCCCCACCAGGTTGTCGGCCGCCTGCTTGGCCGCCCCGATCTGCGCCCGCAGGTCGCCGAGATACCCGTCGAGCCGGTTGTTGATCTGCAGGGCGTAGAGCACGTCACGGCGTTCGGTGCCGCGATCGAGCACCTTTACCACGGGCCAGCGCACGCCCTCGCCCCAGATGTCGGTCGCCGTGACGTTGTAGCCGCCCGGCACGGCGCCGCCGGTGTCGCCGTGGTGGCACTGGATGGAGCAGATCAGCACCAGGTGGTCGTCGATCACCACCGGCGCGAAGACGTTGTAGTCGGGCAGGTGCCCGCCGCCGTGGTACGGGTCGTTGGCCACGAACACGTCGCCCTGGCGGAACTCGTCGACCCCGAGGAAGTCGAGGGCGAAGCGCACGGGCAACGTCGAGGTCAACATGAACTGCGGGATGCCGACGCTCAGCGCGGCCAGCCGCCCCTTGCCGTCGAGGATGGTGGCGTTGCGCTCGTTGGACTGGTTGAGGATGGGCGTGGTCGCCGTGCGCGACACGTACATGGCCATCTCGAAGCAGACCGTCTCCATGGTCCCCCGGATGACCTCGGCCGTCACCGGGTCGACGGCGCCACCCGCCATCAGGCGGTCCCTCGGTCCTGCCAGAGCCTGCATGTCGACGTTCATGGGGCCTCCCTCGCAGCCCACCCCACGGCGGGCCCGGCGACGCGGTGTCTGTGCGTGTGGGCCGCCCGCCACCGGTGCTGACCAGGTGCTTCCCGGTGACCGATTGCTGACAGCCGTGTCACCTTTCACTCTACACCGGGCCCCCGGGGCCCCTTTTGGAGGCCCGGAGGCGGGCCGCCGCCCCGGCCCCGATCCGGCTCCCCCCCGGCGGCCGGGCCTACGCCGTGGCCACCACCACCATCTCCCAGCTGTCCAGCTCGAGCGGCCCGCCCCCACCGCCCCGGAAGCGGACGTCGCGGAAGCCGGCGTCCTGCAGCCAGACCACCCACTCGGGCGGCGTGGGCAGCCGGATGAAGTAGGAGGCGTGGCGCACGGCGCCGTCGCGGTGCACGGTCCGCTCGACGCGCATGCGCCCGGTCACCGGTTCGAAGGTCGAGCGCTCCACCATGGTGTCGTCGCCGTGCTGCACCACCACCGCCTCGGGTGCCGGCACGAAGTGCCGCACGCCGCCGTCGTGGTGCATGGTGTCGATGGCCACCGTGCCGCCCGGCCGCAGCACGCGGTGGAACTCGTCCAGCACGCGGTGGCAGTCGGCGTCGTCGTAGTAGCCGAACGAGTTGAGCCAGCACACCACCGCGTCGAACGGGCCGTCCACCGGGAGGTGCCGCACATCGCCCTCGACGTAGGTGACGGCGCCCGGGGACAGCTGCGGATCGAGGCGCGCCTGGTCCAGGTAGGCCGGCGTGATGTCGACCCCGGTGACCTCCATGCCCGCCCCGGCCAGCCGCCGGGCGATGCGCCCGTGCCCGCATGGCGCATCGAGGATCCGTGCGCCCTTGGGGAGGGCGAGCAGGGCCAGGATCTCGGCGGTGTCGGCGTCCGAGTGCTCGTCGTCGATCGACTCGTCGTAGAAGTAGAGGTAGTCGTCGCTGAACGTACCCTCCAGATCGAACGTCATCGCCCACCATCTTCGCCGGTAGGGTCCACCGCGTGCCCGGACCCGGACCCGAGGACATCTCGTTCGACGCGGCGACCGCGGTGCGACCCACGGCCGGCCCGCGCCAATTCGAGACCCGGGTCCACCAGCTGTGGACCGTGGGCGACAAGCCCAACGGCGGCTACCTCGACGCCCTCCTGGGGCGGGCCGCCCGCACGGTCGGCCAGGGCAACGGCACGTCGTGGGAGGTGCTGTCGTCCTCCATCACCTACATGCGCCCACCTGCCCTCGGGCCGGCCACGGTGGACACGACGCTGCTGCGGCGGGGCCGTTCGGCGTCGCACGTCCGGGCCGTGCTCGTCCAGGACGGCACCGATCTGGTCGACGCCGTCTTCGTCCTAGGCGAGGTGCCGGCTCCGGAGCTGGTCCGCTACGACGGGACGGCGCCGTTCGATGCCCCCGACCCCGACCATTGCGTCCGCTTGACCTCCCCCACCCCCATCGGCCTGGTCGTCGGCATCATGGACGTCTTGGACCTGCGGTTCGATCCACGCACGGTCCCCTTCGCCAAATCCGCACCGCCGGCGGGGACACCGGCCGAGCTGCGCGGCTGGACCCGTTTTGCCGACGGCCGGGAGCCCGACGCACTCTCGCTGCTCTTCATGGCCGACGCCATCCCTCCGGCCACGCTCATGATCGGCTCGTCCGGCTGGGTGCCGACCCTGCAAATGTCGACCTACGTGCGGGCGCGCCCGGCGCCCGGCTGGCTGGCCATCCGCATGACGGCCAACGTGGTGGCCGACGGCATGGTCGACGAGAACTGCGTCCTATGGGACAGCCGCGGCGTGGTCGTGGCGCAGTCGACCCAGCTGGCGCGCCTGCGCTTCCCCGACGACCCCGGCTGAGGACGCACCTGGCGGCCTAGCGTGTCGCTGATGCCCATGCCACCGAGCAGGCCGACACCTCACCCCGCGGCGCCATGAGCGGCGCCCCATCGCTCGGCCGCCTCGATCCGGCGGCCGTCAAGCAGCTGTGCGACCGGGCCGTGGCCGACCCGCCGAGCCTCGACGAGCTCGAGGGCGCGCTCTGCGCGCCCGACCAGCCCACCACGGCCTTCGGCGACCCGGAGACCGGCATCGTGGCGGTGGTCGGGTGCGACGACGGCGCCCACGTCCGGCTCCTGGCCGTCGACCCGGCGGCGCGTCGGCGCGGCCTGGGCCACGCCCTCATGCAGTCGGCCGAGGACTGGGCCAAGGCGCACGGCCACCCGCGCTTGGTCACGGGCGCCGACCCGCCCTACTTCCTGTGGCCCGGACTGCCCAGCGCGGAGACGGGCCTGCTCTGCCTCTTCGAGCGGCGGCACTACTACCGCGCCGAGACGAACTTCAACATGGACGTCGACCTGCACCAGATCCCCGACGACCCGGGGGGCCACCAGCCGGCCGGGCCGGCGGAGCGCGATGAGCTCGACGCGTGGATGGCGGCGCACTGGTCCAACTGGCGCCCCGAGGTGTTGCGGGCGCTCGACAAGGGCAACCTGGTGATCGCCCGGGAACACGGCGACAGCGGGACGGTGACGGCGTTCTGCGCCTTCGAGGTGAACCGGCGCGGCCTGCTCGGGCCGGTGGCCGTGCGGCCCGATCTCATGGGGCAGGGACAAGGCAAGGGCGTGCTCATCGGCGCGCTGCACGAATTGCGCCGGCGCGGCGCCGACCGCGTGTCGGTCGTGTGGATCGGGCCGGTCCCGCCGTATGCGGCCGTCGGCGGCGCCGTGAGCGACGTGTTCTTCGTCTACCGCAAGGAGCTGGCGTGAACCTGCTGCCCGTCCCCCGCTCGCTCGAGCTGACCGACCAACTGGTGCCCGACCGGCCGCCGGCGACCCGCATCGACGGGTCGCTCCACGCGCAGGGCTACGAGCTGCGGATCGGCCCCGAGGCCGTCGACCTGGTGGCGGCCGACGAGGCCGGGGCGTTCTACGGCCGGGCCACCCTGGCCCAGCTGGCCCGGATCCACGGCGGCTCGCTGCCGACCGGCCGCATCGCCGACCATCCCGACCTCGCCGTGCGCGGCGTCATGCTCGACATCTCCCGGGACAAGGTGCCGACGATGGCCAGCCTGGAGCGCCTGATCGACCGGCTGGCCTCGCTCAAGGTCAACCAGGTCCAGCTCTACTCGGAGCACACTTTTGCCTACCGCAACCACGCGGCAGTCCATGCCGCGGCGAGCCCGCTCGACGCCGAGGAGATCCGCCAGCTGGACGCCTTCTGCCGCGCCCGCCACGTCGAGCTGGTGCCGAACCAGAACTGCCTGGGTCACATGAACCGCTGGCTCGCCCATGAGCCCTACCGCCAGCTGGCCATTGCGCCCGACGGCTTCGTCGACCCCTACGGCATCACCCGACCGCCCATGACGATGGAGCCAGCCAACCCGGGATCGCTGAAGCTCGTGCGCGAACTGTTGGCCGAGCTGCTGCCGCTCTTCACGAGCCACCGGGTCCACGTGGGGTTGGACGAAGCCTGGGAGCTCCCGGCCAGCCGCATGGACGACTTCTTGGCCTGGGTGTCCACCCTGCGCGGGCTGCCCGAGCTGGAGGGCCGCGAGATGCTCATGTGGGGCGACATGCTGGCGGGCCACGCCGACCTCCTGGCCCGCCTGCCCGCCGGCGTCACCGTGTGCGAGTGGGGCTACGACGACTGGCACCCCTTCGACGAGCGCTGCGCCGTGCTGGCCACGTCGGGCGTGCCGTTCTGGGTGGCGCCGGGGACTTCGGCCTGGCTGACCATCCTGGGCCGGGTCACCAACGCCCGGGCCACGTGCCGCAAGGCGGCCGAGGCGGCCCTGGCGCACGGGGCGACCGGGTACCTCAACACCGACTGGGGCGACCAGGGCCACCTGCAACAGCCCGTCATCAGCGAGCCGGGGTTGGCCTACGGCGCCTCCGTGTCGTGGTGCCTGGAGGCGAACGCCGACATCGACCTCGGCGCCGCGCTGAGCGCACACGTCTTCTGTGACACCACGGGCGGGCTGGCCGAGGCCGTGCTGGCCCTGGGCGACGCCCACCGGCTGGTCACCCCGCAGTTCCCCAACATGTCGACGCTCGTCATGAACCTCTACTACCCCCAGCTGCCGGTCGGGCGCGGCATGACCGAAGGCCTCACGGCGGACGAGCTCACCGCGGTGGAGGCCTGCTTCGACGCCGCCCGCACGTCCTTGGCACGGGCCCGGACCGAGCGCACGGACGCGCCGAGCCTGGTCGACCAGGTCGCGTTCAGCATCGACCTGGTGGCCCTGCTCACGCGCGATGCCCGCGCCCGCCTCGCCGTGGACGGTCGCATCGGCTCGGTGCCGGCGGACGAGCGGGCCCACCTCGGGGCTGCGCTGGACGCCCTGATCGATCGCTACCGCGCGCTGTGGCTGGCCCACAACAGACCGGGCGGGCTCGACGACAGCCTGGCGTGGCTGCAGAACCTGCGCGCCGCCTACGAGTCGGGCCGGCCCGATCCGACGTGGGGCGGTCTGGCGGCGCGGGCCACCACGTCGTAAGGGCGCCGGCCGCCCCATCCGAGGACGTCTGTTGTCGCCCCAACCCCGGGTGCGGCACCGTTCTCATGGCTTTCCTACCTTCCGCACACGTTGGACCCATGATCCTTGACGTTCACTCCCAGAGTCGGCTGATAGCCCAAGGGTGTGCGCGATCAGATCACGCTGCCGCGGCGCCTCGGGCGTCGACCGGCGCTCGACGGGATCAGGGGCATCGCCTGGGCCGTGGTGTTCTGCTCACACGCGCTGCCACTCCCTGTGGCCGTCGGCCAGGTGTCGATGTTCGTCTTCTTCGCGCTGAGCGGGTTCTTGATCACCGGGCTGCTGGTGGAGGAGCGGGAGGCGACGGGACGCGTCTCGTTGAAGAACTTCTTCGCCCGGCGCGCGTTGCGGTTGGCTCCGGCGCTTCTCTTCTTCCTGCTCATCTGGCTGTCCGTCATTGTGGTGACCCAAGATCACGCGCCCTGGACGACGACGGTGCCCGGCGGCGGAACGGGACCGGGCACCTCCCCCTGGGCCGCACTGCAGGGGGTGGGAGCGGCCGTTCTCTATGTCTCGAACTGGGCCATGATCTCCCATTGGTTCACCAGCTACGTGCCCCTCGGGCACCTGTGGTCGCTCGCAGTGGAGGAGCAGTTCTACCTGCTGTGGTCTCCGGTCGTCGTGCTGCTCGTGTCCCGCCGGAGCCGGTCGGCCGTGGGCTGGGCCGCCAGGCTGGCCGCGCTGGCGTCGTTCGTCGACGTCGCCGTGCGCGGCCATGGGTTGACGCTGGCGGTCGACATGGGTACCGATACCCGGGCGGGAGCATTCCTGGTCGGCGCGGCGCTCTCCATCTCGTGGTCACGTCGCGCCGGCTGGCTGCGCGTCACCGAGGTGGCGGGCGGCATCTCCAAGGTGGCGTCTCTCCTGGTTCTCGCCTGGGGCTCCTGGGTCTTCGACCACCGGGTCTCGAGCCCGGTCTTCACGCTGACATGGGTAGCCGTCTCCGTGGCGGCCGGTCTCCTCGTCATCTCCTATCTCGGTGACGGTCCACCGCGGGCTCATGGCTTCGTCGGCTCGCCCGTGGCGACCTACGTGGGCCGCCGCTCCTACGGCCTCTACCTCTGGCACTACGTGTGGCTGACCTGGCTGGCTGGCCTGGGGCTCCCGGGCATCCCGCTGGCGCTGGCGGCCTCGTTCGCCTCGGCGGAGGTGTCATGGCACCTCGTCGAGCGGCCGGCGCTGGCGCGCAAGCGTCGTTTTGCGGCCGTGGCGGCGCCCGAAGAGTCCCGGGTCGGTGCCGAGCGAGACACCGGCCGAGCCCATCAGCATCGTGCCGGTCCGGTGGAGACCGCAAGACGCACCTGTGCCGCCTCCGCTTCCTCGTCGCTCTCGTCTTCGTCGTCGGCCTCATAGCAGTCCCACGAGCAGTACCCCGCCAGTCGAGGCGAGACCGGGTGGAACCGGCAACGTCGGCACAGCTGCGTGGTCATGGTTCTCGCTTTCGATCGGGCAACACTTCGTTTCCTCGCTTGTTCCTCGCCTCTCCCCCGGAACGAAAAGAGCCGCTCCCCGGGGGAGCGGCTCCTCAACGTCTGAACTCCGGAGAGTTCGCTGCTACGACGTTGAGGGCACCCCCTGGCCACCCAGCTTGGGAACCCCACAGCCCTGTACTTCGGATGTGGAAGCGCGCGACCAACACGACGGAGCAGCGCCCGGTTGACAGCATGTCAACGACTTCCTCATCCCCTGCATCTGAACCATGGTCCACTCAGTATACGAGACCCCCGCTGGCCGGAATGCCGGTTCGGACGTACAGATCGACAGTTCATCAACGCGTCACATAACCCGCCGCCGGAGACGGCGTGGCAGGACTCCCGGGCACGCGGTGGCCTTTGGGGATACCTTGCGGGCATGACGCTGGCCCTCGGCATCGTGACACCTGCCCTGCACATGAATCCGCGCTTCGATCCGCCCGAGTGGGAGTCGACGGCGAGCGTCGAGGACGTCGTCTCCGTCGTACAGCGGGCGGAGGAGCTCGGCTACGACTGGGTGGCCTGCTCGGAGCACATCGCCATTCCGGCCGCAGCCTCCACCGTGCGGGGGGGTCGCTACTTCGACCCCTTCTCGACACTGGGCTACTTCGCGGCAAAGACGTCCAGCGTCGGGCTGTTGACCCACATGGTCGTCTTGCCCTATCACCACCCGCTGGAGCTGTTGAAGCGCCTCGGGACGCTCGACGTGCTGAGCGGGGGACGGGTCATCGCCGGTATCGGGGTCGGCTCTCTCCAGCCCGAGTTCGAGGTCCTGGGACACGCCTTCGACGGCAGGGGTGAGCGAGCGGACGACGCCATCCGCGCCATACGTTCCTCGTGGGGACAACGCGTGCCCGTCTACCGCGGTCCGCACTACGAGTACGAGGGCTTCATCGTCGAGCCTTCCGGGCTGCCACGGGAGGTCGAGGTCTGGGTGGGTGGTCGGACGCAACGGTCTTTTCGCCGCGCCCTGGAGCTGGGACACGCCTGGATGCCCTTCGGCTTCAAGCTCGACGAGCTCAGCGAGGTCCTGTCGAGCGCCCGGGCCCGCGAGGGCCTGGAGCGCTACGGCGAGGAGCACGGACGGCAGCTCAAACTCCACCTGGCGCCGGAGCCACCCATCGACCCGGTGGGAAGGCCCGAGCAAACCGCCGACTTCCTCGGCCGCTACGTCGCTATCGGCGCGACGGGGTTCAGCCTGCGCTTCGACCATCACTCGCTCGCCCATTACTGCGAGCAGATGGCGGCCACCAAGTCCCTCGTCGACGACGCCGGGTTCTGACAGACCGGCGCACCGGGTTGGCCCCGCCGACCAAGGCGAGGCGCCGCCGGATCAGGCCGGTGTGTCGGCCAAGCGCGCCTTGAGCTCGGGCTTGACCACCTTGCCGGTCGGGTTGCGCGGCAGGGCGTCGATGAAGACGAACGTGCGGGGCACCTTGTAGTCCGCCAGGTGCTGGAGTCCGAAGGCGCGCAGCTCGTCGGGGTCGGCCTCGGCGCCCGGGTGCAGGACGACGAAGGCGACGACGTCCTCGCCGAGCACCGGGTGCGGCACGCCGACGACGGCCACCTCCTTGACCGCCTCGTGCTGGATGAGGGCATGCTCGACGTCGGTGGCGTGCACGTTGTTGCCTCCCCGGATGATGACGTCCTTGGAGCGGCCGACGATGTAGAGGTAGCCGTCGGCGTCGACCTTGCCGAGGTCGCCCGTGATCAGCCAGCCATCACGCCAGGTGTCGGCCGTGGCATCGGGGTCGTTGAAGTACTCGCGCTGCCTACCCGGCAGCTGCAGGCGCACCTCGCCCACCGAGTCGGCGGGCACGGGCTGGTCGTGCTCGTCGACGATCTGCACGACGGCGGGCGGGGCGATCTGGCCCACCGAACCCGGGCGCTTGACCGCTTCCCCCTGCGGCATGATGCAGTAGGCGGAGCCCGCCTCGGTCATGCCGTAGTTGTTGGAGACCAGGGCGTCGGGCATCTTGGTCTGCAGGCGCTCGACGACGTACGGGGCCAGCGGCGCGCTGCCCACAGAGCACAGGGTCACCGACGACAGGTCGGCCTCGTCAAAACGAGGGTGGTCGATGAGGAGGTGGGCCATGGCAGGGACCAGGAAGACCGCCACGGGGCGCTCGGTCTCGACCACCTCGACCCAGCGGCTGGCGTCGAAGCGGGGCTGATAGATCACCTGCAGCCCGAGTTTCATCGGCGTGTACACGAGCGCGATGCCGGCGAAGGTGAAGAGCGGGCTGGCGTGCACCCAGCCGGCGCCCGTCCAGTTGGGGTCGACCGCGCCGATCATGGAGCCGTTGGAGTGGCGCACGGCCACACCCTTGGGGCGCCCGGTGGTGCCCGACGTATAAAGGATGTCGGCCAGGTCGTCGCTCTGGCGCGGGGCCTGGAAGGGCGAGCGATCGCCCCCGACGACCTCGGCCCAGGCCAGAACGGGAGCCGCCCGAGAGGCCACATCGGTTCTGGCAGCCTCTCCGGCGTCGACCAGGGCGACGAGGCGGCCGTCCGCCGCCTGCAGATCGGCCTCGACGAGGTCGCCGTCGGTGACGACTGCGGTGGCGCCCGAGTGCGCCAGGACGTGACCCACCTCGGCCGGCGCCAGGCGAGGGTTCATGGGGACGGCCACGCCTCCGGCGCGGTGGGCGGCCGAATAGGACACGAGCCAGCGCAGGGCGAGCTCGGGGTGGAGGTGGATGCCGACGCGGCCGCCGGGCTCGAGACCGGCCTGGAGGAGGCGGCGCGCCATGGCGTTGGCGGCGCCGTCCCAGTCGGCGAAGGTCATGGCGCCGACGTCGACCACCTCGAAGGCGGTCTCGTCCGGGAATTGCTCGGCCATGCGGCCCAGGTGCTCGTCCATCAGCATGGCTGCATGCCGCCCGGCCTCTTGTGGGCTGGCTCGAAGGTCATGGCGGTCGACGATACACCGAGCATTTCGGCTTGGTCATGGTGTGGAATGCCTTGCCTCATACCGAAGCAGGCACTTCGGTGACGCGCCCTGACGTCATTCGGGGCGCGCGTTCTGGGCTACTCAATCTGCTACAGATCGCCGATTCTGCGTTTCACAGGAAATGACCAAAGACAAGACTTCGAGGAAGTGCGGATTATCTGTCCTGGCACCGCCGCGAGATCCTTGCTGATAATACGCCTGAGGTCTTGTTCACGACTCGAACCCGGTCGCGTTGTCGCTGCTGATCGAGTCGACTAGCAGCCAACCCAATCCGATTAGCCAACCGCAATCTTCTCCCGGAATCCCGGCCCCGGACGGGCCTTGACCGCTTCAGGAGTCACGACTTCGCTGCATGCGCTGCAACGAAGTTCGAGACGGACCTCGCCCTCGCACCCTTCGTGCTCGTAGACGATCGGGGGGCCGTCTGGCGCGGCCCAACGGTCGCCCCAGTTCGTCAGCGCGACAAGGGCGGGGACGAAGTCGCGACCCTTCTCGGTCAGCACGTACTCGTTCTGCCCCTTGTGGTCCGGGTTCGGGCGCAGCTCCATGAGGCCGGCGGCGACGAAGCTCTCCAGACGCGACGCCAGGATGTTCGGCGCGATTCCGAGCCGTCGCTCGAACTCCGAGAACTTCGTCTGCCCCGCGAAGGACGCATTCCTGAGGATGAGCAGGCTCCACCGTTCGCCCACGAGCTCCAGGGCGCGTGCTGCCGAGCAGTTCTCGGACTCATATGTCCGACCGAGCATGTAGCCAGTCTACCTCGGAACTAGCGTGATGAAAGCCAAGGACTTGCATCACGCTAGCCAATCCATTACGATCGCTACGGCACGGCATCTCGCCCCAGAGTGCCGAGTGCCCGAGTGAAGGAGCAATCGCATGACCGCAGAACTCTTGGCCCAGTCGTTCGCATCGACCCGCGGCGTCCTGGCGAACGTGACCCCCGACCAGCTCGAGGGCGGCGGCTCGACGCCCTGCGCGTCATGGAGCATCAAGGAGCTGGTGGACCACATCGTCAACGGGACCACCTTCTTCGCCACGATCGCCGAGACGGGTACCCCGCCCGCCGAGGATGGCTACCCGGCCTTCACCCCCGACGATGTCGTCGACGCGTTCGACGCCGGCTCGGCACGGGCCGTGCGGGCCTTCGCGGCCGACGGCGCGATGGAGCGGATCATGCACCCCCCCTTCGGTGACATCCCGGGCAGCGTGTTCGTCAGCATCGCGGCCGGCGATGCGTTCACCCACGGCTGGGACTTGGCCAAGGCGACGGGACAGCCGACCGACCTCGATCCCGAGGTGGCGGCACAGCTGCTCGAATTCGGGCAAGCGTTCCTCTCCGACGCCCTGCGCGGCCCCGAGGGTCAGGCCCCGTTCGGGCCGAAGCAGGAGGCAGCAGCCGGTGCTTCGGTGGCCGACCAGCTGGCCGCGTTCATGGGTCGGCGGCCCTAGTAGCGCCGCTCGGAACCATGCCTCATTCGCTGCGTCCTGACCTTGATCCTCCTGGAGGAAAGCCATGGAAAGCATTGATCCCGCATCGCCCGCGGCAGCGCTCTCATAAAACCAGTTCTGGGCTCGTACCAGACGACATGGCTTGGTGGCTTCCGATAGCGATCGACGATCTGCCTCTGGCTGATGAAAGCTATCGGCCGTTGCTCACGCGAGCCGTCTTGACGGGCGGGGAGTGAGGGCGGGTGATCACCCACTTGAGGTCATCTTCTTCACAATCTGGACTGCCCTGATCGGCGGGGTCACTGACGCGATCATTCTGGGCCGGACGGCCCAATGCTTGCCCCGCGAGCAGTTGGACCGTCCCGCGACAGACCATTCTGTGGAGGGACGGCTCGGTTGGCTTAGGTGCCCGAAGGGTGCCCCAAAACGCGCGGGCGAGTCACCTGGAGATGGAGTCGATGATGCGGAAGCGGTCGACTGATACGGGACTCTCTGGTTACCAGTCGGATGGTCAAACTCTCGCCGCATCTCACCAGGTCAAGGCGTCTGGTTACCAAAACTTGCATTCAAGAGCATGGCTGTCTGCCCCCCAGTGGGACGTATCGGGTCTCGAAAGTTGACGCAGGTGTCAGGTTCGTTGCAGCATGGCCGATGCCGCCGCCGGAGGTCAATCCCGAGGCGCGCAAGCACAACGCAGCGCCGGCGGGGCGGGCCCCGGGGCACGATCCGAGGGAAGAGCGCCATGACGACGGTCCGTTTCGACCTGCCGACGCCCGAGGGCGACACCATTGAGTTCTGGGAGGCGGCCAAGGAGGAGAGGCTGCTGATAAAGCACTGCCTGGACTGCGGCGCCTACTCGTACTACCCGCGGCCCTTCTGCCCCAAGTGCTGGAGCGAGAACGTGGAGTGGCACGAGGCGACCGGCGAGGCCACCCTCTACACCTGGTCGGTCATCTACTCGAACGACATGCCGCCCTTCCGTGATCGGGTGCCCTACGTGGCGGCCATCGTGGATCTGGCCGAAGGGCCGCGCATGATGACCAACGTGGTCGACTGCCCGTTCGACGAGTTGGCGGTCGGGATGCCGCTACGGGTGACCTTCCAACCCATCTCCGACGAGTACACGATCCCCGTCTTCGTGCGGGCCTGAGAATTTTCGAGGAGCCACTGTGACCGACGCTTCCGATGCCGTCATCGTTGCCGCCGTCCGGACCCCGATCGGACGTTCCGGTCGGAGCCTGGCGGGGCTGAGTCTCCAAGACATCGGCATGCAGACGGTGGCGGGCGTGATCGCCGCCGCCGGACTCGACGCCGGCGACATCGACGACGTGCTGCTCGGGGAGGTGCTCCAGGGCGGCGGGTGCACCGCCCGCTACGTCGCCAACGCCTTGGGTCTGCCGCCCGACACGCCTGGCGGCGCGCTGCAGCGCCAGTGCGCTACGGGGATGATGGCGGTGCAGGAGGCGGCGGCCAACATTCGCAGTGGCATGGCCGACGTGGTGATCGCCGGCGGGGTGGAGTCGATGACCCGGAGCCCGCTCATGTTCGAGAAGTCGCCCTACCCCTTCGGGGGTGTGGAGCGCTACCTGCCGCCGAGCCACCCCGACTCGCCGGAGGCGCCGAACATGAACATGCTCATCACGGTCGGCGAGAACACGGCCCGTGAATGCGGCATCACCCGCGAGGAGTCCGACGACTGGTCGTACCACTCGAACATCCGGGCTGTGGCCGCCACCGACGACGGCCGCTTCGCCGAGGAGATCGTTCCGGTCGTCGTTCCCGCCGGTCGGGGCGAGACCGTCACCGTGAGCGTGGACGAGCACCCACGCCGTGACACGTCACTCGAGAAGCTGGCGGCGCTGCCCTCGCTGACCGGACCCGACGGGCAGATCACGGCAGGCAACTCGTCTGGGATCGCGGACGGCGGTGCTGCGCTGGTCGTGGTGTCCCGCGCCTATGCCGAGGCCCATGGGATGGAGCTGCTGGCGACGGTGCGCTCGTGGAATTCGTGCGGGATTGAGCCGGCCCGGACCGGGCTGGCGCCCACGGTGTGTGTCCCCCGGGCGCTGGGCCGTGCCGGTCTGAGCGAGTCCGACGTCGACCTGGTCGAGATCAACGAGGCCTTCGCAACCATGTCGGTGGCCTGCTCCCGAAAGCTCGGCTTCCCCCACGACATCGTCAACGTCAACGGCGGCGCGGTGGGGATCGGCCACCCGGTCGGAGCGTCGGGTGCCCGCATCCTGGTCACGCTGATCCACGAACTGCGCCGTCGGGGTGGCGGCGTCGGGGTGGGCACCCTGTGCGCCGGTGGCGGCATGGGCTCGGCCACCGTGGTGGAAGTGCACGCTCCGGCATAGACCGGACCTCTGTTCAAGGCGCATATAGAGCCTCGGAGGGTTCTCGTCGCAGCCGTATTCGGGGCCTCCGGGGGCACCTCTCCGCAGGCGTAGATGTGAAACCCCGAGGCCGGTTCGGGACCCTGAAGGGAAAAAAGCCGGTCCGTTTCCGAATTCTTGGGCCGGTCGGCGAACTTTAGTAGTGGCGGATCTCTACCAGATGCTGGCTGGGGTCGAACAGATAGACGGTGGGACCAAGGCCCCGGGCTCCAAGCTCCTCCCCCGGCCCGCGGATGTTGGCGGCGTCGTGAAACGTGTCCCCGTATGGCACACCCGATGCTTTGATGCGGTCGAAGGTCGAATCGAACTCCTGACCGGAGAGTGCGAAGGCAAGGTGCATGCCACCCTCGGTCCCCCAAGGTGCCAACTGCATCGTGAACTCCTCGTTGACACGGATCACCGAGAAGGGGCCGTCCTGACCCTCGTGCTCGAATCCCAGGACGTCGACGTAGAAACGGATGCTGGCGTGGGCATCGGTGACCGGAAGGATGATGTGGTCCAGCGTGGGCACAGAGTTACTCCTTGTCCTCGGCGCCCTCCGCCATGTGGCCCTTGATGGCGTTGACGACGCTCGGGTCGAGGAGGGTCGTGACGTCACCGAGCGGACGGTCGTCGGCGACGTCACGCAAGAGGCGCCGCATGATCTTGCCGCTGCGAGTCTTGGGCAGCTCCGGCGTCAGCAAGATCTGGCGCGGCTTGGCGATCGGCCCGATCTCGTGTGCCACATGCTCACGCAACTCCTTCACCAAGGCCTCCCCCGCGTCGCCCTCGGCATCGCTGGCGCCCTTCACCGTCACGAAGGCGACGATGGCCTGACCCGTGGTGGCGTCGTTGGCGCCGACGACAGCCGCCTCAGCCACGGCCGGGTGGCTCACCAGTGCGTGCTCCACCTCGGTCGTGGAGATGCGGTGGCCCGAGATGTTCATCACGTCGTCGACGCGCCCAAGCAACCACAAGTCGCCGTCCTGGTCGCGCTTGGCCCCGTCGCCGGCGAAGTAGCGGCCCGGGAAGCGAGACCAGTAGGTCTCCTGGTACCGCTCGTCGTCGCCGTAGATGCCACGCAACATGCCCGGCCAGGGCTCGGTGATGACGAGGTAACCCCCCTCGTCGTTGCCGACGGAGCGGCCGTCGTTGTCGATGATGTCAGCGGAAACGCCCGGGAACGGCGTCATGGCAGCACCGGGCTTCGTCGCTGTAATGCCGGGCAGCGGGGTAATGAGAATGCCGCCCGTCTCGGTCTGCCACCACGTGTCAACGATCGGACAGCGCCCGCCACCGATGTGAGTGCGGTACCAGATCCAGGCTTCGGGGTTGATCGGCTCACCAACCGATCCGAGAAGGCGCAGGCTCGACAGGTCATGCGCGGCTGGGAGGTCCTCGCCCCACTTCATGAAGGTGCGGATCGTTGTGGGAGCCGTGTACAGGATGTTGACCCTGTACTTCTCGACGATCTGCCACCATCGGTCGCGTGCCGGCGTGTCGGGGGTGCCCTCGTACATGACCGAGGTGGCCCCATTCGCCAGTGGACCGTAGACGATGTAACTGTGGCCGGTGACCCACCCGATGTCGGCTGCGGTCCAGAAGACGTCCCTTTCGGGCTTCAAGTCGAAGATGAGTCGGTGCGTCGCGGCCACGTGAGTCAGGTAGCCACCACTGGTGTGGAGGATGCCCTTGGGCTTCGCCGTCGTGCCGCTGGTGTACATGATGTAGAGGGGCTGCTCGGCGTCGAAGACCTGCGCAGCGTGTGTGGTCGGTTGGCGGTCGACGACCTCGTGCCACCAAACATCCCGGCGATCGTCCCATTCCACGTCCTGACCGGTGCGCCGCACCACCAGTACCTTCTGGACACCGGGGCACCCTCGCACCGCTTCATCAACGGCAGGTTTGAGTGCGCTCGGCGCTCCACGGCGGTAACCACCGTCGGCTGTGATGACGAAGCGGGCGTCACAGTCGAGGATGCGGCTCCTGAGGGCGTCAGAGGAGAAGCCACCGAACACGACGGTGTGAGGAGCACCGAGGCGGGCGCAGGCAAGCATGGAAACGACCGCCTCGGGGATCATCGGCAGGTAGATGGCCACCTTGTCGCCCGACTGCACCCCGAGCTCGATCAGGGCGTTGGCGGCCTGGCTGACCACATCGAGCAGGTTCTGATAGGTGATGGTGCGGGTGTCCCCGGGCTCGCCCTCCCAGTGAAAGGCGACCCGGTCCCCCAAGCCGGCCTCGACATGGCGGTCGACGCAGTTGACAGACACGTTGAGCTTGCCACCGACGAACCACTTGGCGAACGGGAGGTCCCACTGGAGCACCTTCGTCCAGGGTTCGGCCCAAGTGAGGCGCTTCGCCTGGGTTTCCCAGAAGGCCTGGGGGTCCGCGGCGGCCTCGGCGTAGATGCCCGGCTGGGCGTTGGCCTCCTTGGCCAGATCCTCGGGGGGCGGGAAGGTCCGGGTCTCGTGCAGCAGGGCCGACAGACCTTCCTCGTGAGTCTCGCTCATCTGGCCTCCTCGTGTGCACGTCTTGCGAGTGGTTCTTGCCTACCAGAAGAACGGAGGGCTTGGGCAAGAAGTCAGTCGCCGTCACGCAGTTCGAACCCCTCAAAGGTGAATGCGGGTGTGATGGTGGCACCGACAAGGGCAAACGCGCCGAGCGGCCGTGCGGACTGCCAGACCCCCGGTTCGACGATGGCCTGCGGCGCCTGCCCGGCGGCCACGTCAACGCCGAGCACGACCGTGTCTCTGCGGCCGTCGGACCATTCGCGAGTCAGCTCAAGAGGGTCACCCGCGTAGAAGTGCCAGAGCTCAGTGGCGTCGATGCGGTGCGGCGCCGAGACTTCCCCGGCCAGCAGCAGGTAGTAGATGGCGCTGCCGGCAGGGCGGTCACCTGCGGTGGCCGGAGCGACCCAGGTGCGCCGATACCAGCCTCCTTCGGGGTGTGGGGCCAGATTGAGGGCGGCAATGAAGGATTCTCCTGGACGCACTGCGCCAGTCTGCCCCTCTCAGGGTGTCGTGACGCCAAGGCTGGCGGCGACGACGAGCAGGTGCTCGGCCGAACCGCCGAAGAGCGCGCCGTTGGTTTCGGCACGCTTGAGGAACAGGTGACTGTCGTGCTCCCAGGTGAAGCCGATGCCGCCGAAGGACTGGAACGCGTCGCGGCACACGGCGCGCTGGCACTCGTCACTGGCGGCCTTGGCCATGCTGGTGGCGGCGACTCGCTCGGACGTGTCCTCGTTGATGGCCGCCACCGCGTAGTAGCAGAGTGAACGGGCACGCTCGATGGCCAGGAACATGTTGCTCATCTTGTGCTTCACGGCCTGGAACGATCCGACGGGTACATTGAACTGCTTGCGGTCCTTCACGTAGGAGAGGACCATTTGGAAGAGCGCGTCGCAGGTGCCCACGGTCTCGAGGGCCAGCGCGACCGTCGCCTCCTGAAGAGCTCTGGTCAAGCCGGACATGGAGGCGGCGCTCCCGGGTTCGCCGAGTGCACGGTCGTCGGCAACGAGGACCCGATCGAGGGTCGCCGTACACAGGGGACGGCTGGCGTCGAGGCTCCGGACAGGAGCCAAGCCGGCCTCGTGTCCGGGCACGACGAAGACACCCACCCCGTCACCGACGCGGGCGATGACGGCGACCTCGTCGCTGTCCGGACTGGCCACCACGCCCAGTTTGGTGCCTTGGAGCACCCAACCACCCTCGGCTCGCTCGGCCGTCGTCGTCACCTCACCGAGACCCCAACCACGGGCATTGTCCGCCAGGGCGACGGTGCCCGTGATGGCCCCCGAAGCAACTTCGGAGAGGAAATGTTGACGGTGCTCGGCTGTCCCGACCTCCCGGACGACCGGGACGAACTGACTGACCGTGGCGAGAAGCGGACCGGGAGCGACGACACGACCGAGCTCCTCAGCCAGGACAGCCAGCTCGACGAAGGAGAGGCCGACGCCGCCGTAGTCCTCGGAAACGGACAGAGCGGGCCAATCCAAAGCGACCATGGACTGCCAGAGTTTGTCGGCCGGCTCACCGGTCTCCACGACCGCACGCACGACGCCGAGCGAACACTCTTTGTCCAGGAATGAGCGCACTGAGGAGCGCAGCTCCTCCTGCTCACTCGTGAACTCGAGCTCCACTTCCCTCCCTCCAGGGCCGCCGCCGGTCGGCGAAGAACGGGGCGAGTGTACCTGAGGTCCGCGTCAGTCCCCCTGTGCTACCGTCTCGCCCGCGCTGTTGTCTGGGAACGTGTAGAAGGTGCCCCTCGGGGGGGTCGCCGGCCCGTGGTAGCGCTACGGGCCGGCGATTTCGGGGGAGTTCTTCGATGATGTGCGCCGCTTCAGAGTCGGCCACTGCTAGCGCCTACACTCTCCGGTGCGCCTCTAGCTCAACGGCAGAGCAACGGACTCTTAATCCGCAGGTTTCGGGTTCAAATCCCGAGGGGCGCACAAAGTCACAGTTCGGAGGGTATTTCTAGACTCTGAAACTCCCGCGAGAACACCCAAGGGGAGCCAAATGGGGAGCCACCGGGCGCGGCGTGGCTCCCCTCGACGAAACTCCCGGCGTTGAAAGCTTTGATGCACAGGGAGCGTTGGCGTGGCGGATCCAACTGCTTACGCCGCGCTAACCCGCCCACTCGCACGAGTGGGGCACCTCAGAAGTCGAGAATGACGGGCATGGAGGTGGAGTGACCCCACGAGAATTCGTCCGATACCGCCTCTATCTTGTGGTCGCACGTAGAGGCGCTTGACCTCTGCGGTTCCCTCCTCTTTGATCTGCAGCCCAACGCAACCCAGTGGGCGACCCAGCCTGTAGGCACGAAAAACGCTCCTGGCTGTGGATAAGCCCCGGCGAGATCTGCGACCTCCTCCGGAAGCGGGTAAGGGAGATCCGCAGGAGTCGCAGGAGTAGGCCAACCAATTTCGGTGCATGTGGCGGCCATGTACTCAAAGGCGAGCTGAGCTGCCTCGGAGACATTGCCAGCGGCTATAACGTCCACCACGTCGACCACTGCACCTTGATTCACGGCGTCATTATTTCCGAACGGCTCAGGCCTCGCCTCAGATCGATATCGGCCGACACAAGCCACCCGATAGGTGCGCCGATACCGAGCGGGTCTAATATCCACGCCCGCTATGAGAACGCTCCAGCCTCCGTCGGCGAGACTGGACCGGTGCGTATAGATCCGATTCGCATGTACCCGTATGACCCAGGGTGGGCATCCAGCTTCGAGCGAGAGCGCGCACGCCTCACACCCATTCTTCAGCCCTACCTGGTTCAGCCGCTCGAACACATGGGCAGCACTTCGGTTCCCGGTTTGGTAGCCAAGCCGATAATTGACATGTTGGCGGTGGTTGACGACATATCTCCTGTCGCTGAGGTGGAAGGCCCTCTTCGGGAGATCGAATGGGTTCTTGCTCCCGAACCTGCCGACGACGTCGAGAGAAGGTTGTCGTTTTGCACACCCTCACGGGAACGGGCTACGGATCATTTCCCGGCGTCAGAGGCAACAGTTGATTACCGCAAGCCGATCGGCTTGCGGCCACACGGGTGCCAAATGGAGCATGAGCCAGTCAGCACCGGAAGCCGTTCGGCTTACAGAGATAGGCGACACGGTCGAAATCGGGAGCAGGCCGCGCCAGCGAACGTCAGCAATTTTGACCGTAGAAGAGCGAAGGGGGTCAAGTGACCTGAGTGACCAGGATCGCACCCTTCGTGGCCCCGCTATCTCGAATCGCCTTGCGGATCAGATCAGCCTGATCGGGTATCCGCCTCAAACCGAGGCCCCTGGTCCAACCCGACACTCGTAGGACCGACCAGCTGGATTGGACTGCGAGCGAACTTCAGATTTCGAGGCATGATGATCCAGTGTCGCAACCGCCTCAGGACGTAGAGACGATTCAAAAACACATTGCTGCATTGACGCACCAAGAGGTAGGGCTCGCAAATTCTGACGAGTACTTTTCCTTAGTCCGTGACGATCTAGAAGATGTGCTTGGGTCCCGCGCTGAGCTGATAGAGCGGAGACAATACGTGCCATATCAACGCCCTGATCCCCGGAGAGTGAGTATCCGCGTTCCACCGGATGGCAGATGGGTAATCGAGCTTTCACGTCGAGCGCCCGTCTATTCCAGCAACGAAGCACACCTTCGCGTGCGTACGCCAGGGCGCTACAGCGATTCGGAGATGTGCCACGAGAATTCACGACGACCGCATCTGAGGATGTTCTGACTCGAGCAATCGCAGTCAGGACTTCTCCGAACCTCACAACCGCAAAGATTGTCGAGACTGCGATTCAGACAATGGTGCGACACTCCTCAAGAACGTATGAAGGCGTTCGAGTTGCAATCAATGTCTGCATGGACCTGTCTCTCACTGACACTGGCATCTCATTAACCAGCTTTCTACGCGAGCCATGGGCTCCCCTTTTGGGTTCCGGACTTAACTCGGCCATTCTTGTCAGCGCCGACGGATCGGTACTCAGAGTTGTTTCCCTTGCAGATGTTCATGACGCGGAGGCTTTGGCTCCTGAGCCCTTCATGAGAGTGGCCGGCTGGACGTCACAACCGGCACGAATCGCGATGTCCATCTCCCGCTCAGGGGAGATGTACGTCTTCCTGGGAGGCGAGCTCTGGCTCGTGAGGCGCAATTCCCACTGGCGGGCTTTTCCACTCTCGTCCCTCCTTGATGCCGGTTGGTTCGGAACGTCAAAGCAGCAGATCAAGGGTCCAGTAAAACGAGCGGTGCTGGCGTCGCTCATTGATGCGTCCGCAGCACACCACGGTGCATGTCTGGGCATCGCACTAGAGCCTGCATCTGTTAGGGAAGTGATTGAATCGCAAGACGGTTGAAATGCGG
Organism: uncultured Acidimicrobiaceae bacterium; assembly: GCA_963807775.1. Taxonomy (GTDB): domain Bacteria; phylum Actinomycetota; class Acidimicrobiia; order Acidimicrobiales; family RAAP-2; genus Bog-473. Next base: position 29,857 of record CAWECY010000009.1, read on the forward strand.
CGGGAAATCTTCGACGACACATGTTCGGCACGGATAGCTTCCTAACCTTAAGCAGACGCCATCGGTTGGAACTTTTGTCCATGGATGGCGCGACGGTCCTTGACAGATATGGCGACATTCTCGCCTCGGGCGCGATTTTGCGAGTACGCGGAGGACAACCAGGTGGTGGACGCAGTGCGGCAGCCCGTACCCTTGCAAGGTATGGGATCGGGATCAAGGTGTCGCAGGACGGGCCTATCACGGGCCTGGTTGGATCAGGCAGTGACGTGATTCAGCACTTCGCCATGGGGTAGGACGCCGTGTAGCGAAGGACTCACGGCCGAGAGGTAACTCACTCCTCTTGGCCAAGGCGTCAGGAATGACGTCGCCTATTGATCACCCCGCTGGCCGGACCGCAAGGCGTTCGGCTAGTGAGACGGCCCGGGCAGTGGGCGTGCGACCGCGGGTCATTCGGTCTTGGGGCCCTTGTGGTCGGGCAGGGGGCGAAGCTTGAAGATCAGGATGCCGAGGTACTTGTCCATCCACGCCTGCTTGTGCGGGTAGCGGCTTCTGGCGTCCTCGGACAGTTGTGGTTCGACCGCGGTCTCGATCCACAGCCCTGCCGCGCTGAAGACGTTGAGTAAGTCCGACATCGTGTAGGGGCGTTTGGTGAGCGTGATCTGGTCGTTCCAGCCGCTGCGGTAGGAGTACACGCCCCTGCTGAAGTACTCCTCGCCGAGCGAGGTCCCGTTCCGTTCGGCGCGCTCAAGGGCGTATCGGATCGGTTGGGTCCTGGTCAGCAGAATGAAGCCGCCGTCAGCCAGCATCCCCGCGCCGCCCGCAGCGTGTGAACCGGGTCGGACGCATAGCCAAAGGACTGCAGAAACATGATCCGGTCGAACCGTCGACCCGCAAGGGCAGCGACGGAATCCAGCTCGGACAAGTCGCCCTGCACGAGTTCCAGACCGCTCGGGCGAGCGGTGATGAAGTTGCCGCTGATGTCGACGCCGACAGAGGCGCCAGCGCCGCCTCGAACGAGCTCGGCGAGCTTGCCGCCGTTCCCGCAGCCGAGGTCGAGCAAAGATCGTCCAGTGATATCCCCAAGGCGCTCGCGCTGCGCGGGCCATTCCACCAGCCGGTCTAGCGAGTCGTCCCTGTTGCGGGCCCGTTCGTAGTCGGGCGCGAGCTGCGTCCACGGTCGGGCCGAATCTGAGCGACTGGAGCCAACCGACTTCACGATCTCCTCAGAACCGTCTGGCCCGCCCACCCAGTCAAAGACAGTCACCGCCGGCGTCACCTCGGGAACGACCCCCGCGCCTTCGGGGATCGTCTCGATGGCCGATCCACCACTGGTTATGCAGTGCGTCGCAGTTCTGCTGTGAGATGGTGAGACAGTGGCTGACCGACCGCTGTCATCCGAAGCGAGTAACGGAGTGAGGTTGCCCAGAAATTGTGGACACGGTTTATGCGGCTTGTTGCTTGTGGGCCAACGTTAACTCGTAGCGGATGGGGCTGAGGTTGTCGGCCTTGGCGCAACGACGTTGGTGGTTGTAGAAGTTGATGTAGCGGGCGATCCCGGCTCGGAGTTCGTCGATGGTGGCGAAGGTGTGCCGGTAGAAGTACTCGTGTTTGAAGATCGACCAGAAGCTCTCGGCGCTGGCGTGGTCGTAGCAGCTGCCCGTCGCTCCCATGGAGCGGACCAGGCCGACGGTCTCGCAGAAGTCCACGACCTTGCGATCTGAAAATTGACTGCCCCGGTCGGTGTGGAACACCGTCCCCGCCACCTGCCCGAAACGGGTCGCCGTCGATTGCTCCAACGCCTCGAGGACGATCTCGGTCCGCATGTGATCAGCGACCGAGAACCCGAGCACCCGAGACGATCCCTCGTCGCGGATGGCGCACAGGTAGGCCTCGCCGCTCGCCGACGGTGAGGTAGGTGATGTCCGAGGTCCACAACTCGTCGATCCCCTCGGGATGGAACTCCCGGTTCACCAGGTCCGCGGGGTAGGTGGCGGCTGGATCGGGGCTGGTGGTGACCTTGAACAGCCGTGGGCTCACGCCCACGATCCCGAGGCTGGCCATGCGGGCCGCCACGGTGTTGTGCGCTCACCCGCTCCCCGGCCTCGTGCAGGTCGAGGGTGATCCGAGGAGCGCCGTAGGTGCCGTTCGAGCTCTTGTGGAAGCTGATGATCTTGGCGTCGAGATCGGCCCGGCGGACCTCGCTCGGCAGCGGCGGGCGGTCCTGGGCCGCTCTCCAGCGGTAGTAGCCGGCCGTCGAGACCTCCAACAGGCGGGCCATGCGGGTGATCTCGAAGTTCGCGCACTCGGCGGCCATCAACGCAAATCTCTCTGCTTTGGTGGATTCGAAGCGAAGTACGCGGCAGCTTTTCCCAAGAAGGCCAGGTCCTTGTCCTGCTCGGCCACCTGGCGGCGCAGCCGCAACAGCTCGGTCCGCTCCGCCGCGCTCAACGGTTCATCCGATCGCCGGCCACCGTCTCCATCCGGCGACGCTCATCGCGCACCCATCGGGCCAACGAGCTGTCCACCACCGACAGCTCGGCGGCCACCTCGGCAATCGTTCTGCCCGTATCGATCACACGGTGAGCGGCCTCGGTCTTGAACTCCAGCGTGAACTTACGCCTCGTAGCTCCCATATCGGACATCCTTCCAGCCGACCCAAGGTCAGCCTGTCAGGTGTCCACTAATTCTGGGGAACCTCAGAGAACCTCACCGTCGATAGTGACGTCGCGTTCGATCGTCGGAACGTCCTTGGCAGTCCTCGTGCGGGCAACGCAAGTCGATCGCAGCAGGATGGTGGAGTTTTGGAGGGTGCCCTCAGCGACTTCCAAAAATCCATTCGGGTGCGACACGACGAGTTCGACCCAACCTGGATTCGCCACACGCCAGAAGCCGCTCTCCCCGTGGAGGAGGCGACCATCAGCAGCGTGCTTCGTCACTTGGCGGTATGAGAGAAACGGCTTACCGACGTGAGAAAACTCGATCGTCTCCTCGTAGTCAAAGTCATCGATTGTCGGGTATTCACCGTGACCGGAGCCCGACCAGGTTCCTAGAAGGACCGCTAAGGGCTCAACCTCAGGATTCAGGGGAGTCTCCACTTCCCGAGCATGGCACTCCCATGGAACGTGTGCTGATGTAATCCCGAACGTAACGGGGACCACCCCTGCCCCCGTCCAGTGCGGGATCCGCCACCGGAGCAATCCAGCTTCGTGACAGGAAGGTGCGACGGCATCCCACAGGGGTGTGCCCTACGGGACACCGCCACACAGTCGTCAGATCTTCGCTCCCGAGATCGGAATGCTCGTAGACGCTGCTTTCAGTGCCCGCTCTCGCTCGATGGCCCGGTACACGGTTGAACGGGCGACACCGAATAGGTCAGCCAGATCAGCGGTCGTGTACTCGCCCGTGTCCAGTAGGGAAACAAGGTGGGCTTCTTGGCGGTGGTTGAGTTTGGGCTGCTTGCCTCGGAGATGCCCTTTGGCTTTGGCGCCCTTCATACCCTCTCGGGTCCGTAGCCGGATGAGGTCAGATTCGAACTCGGCGACCATTGCGAGGACGTTGAAGAGCAGCCGTCCGACCGGATCGTTGGGATCGTAGACGGAGCCGCCAAGGTTGAGGCGAACCTGTCTGGCGGTCAGCTCTTCGGCAATCGCCCGTGCATCGGGGAGAGACCGGGCCAACCGATCGAGTTTGGTAACCACAAGGGTGTCGCCCTCTCGACAGGCGGCCAAGGCCTCACGCAGGCCGGGTCGTTCGCGATTGGTGCCCGTCAGTCCGTGGTCAACGTAGATCCGACTGGCAGCTACCCCGAGCGCGGCAAGACCGTCGCGTTGGGAAGTGAGATCCTGCTGATCGGTAGAAACTCGGGCGTATCCAACGAATAGCGCCGTCATGGCGCGCCTCCTGTGATGGGCCGGACCGGGGAGCACCCCGGCTACCGGCACCGGCCAGACCCGGTGCCTCAAGAATCCGCCCGATCGGCCTTCGGCATGCGGGACGGGCCGTCGACTCGTGTCGGTCGATCACGGGAATCCGCCGGAGCCACCTCTTTTTGTGCGATCAGGAGCCGGGATCGGTCAAACGGCGCCCCGAACTAGGGGTGGCGGATGCGGATAGCAGACACCCTTTTGATCGGGTCGCGTTTGATACGCCGCGATCCGGAGGAATGGGCGAGTCACCTGGCTGAGTTACATGGGCGCTTCAGCCGCATAGCCCGGCGCGGCACTATTTTAGTTGGGCCAGTCGGGTGCGGAGGCAACCTGGGCGATATCAAATCGGAATATCTTGAAAGCCAATGCATCCCTACCGACCGCTCGCTGTGGAGAATCAAGCAGGCTGAGCCGTTCTTTGCAGCACGTCGGAAGCTACTCGCGGAGTCCTTCGATAAGTACCTCCGCGATGCGTTGCAGGGTCGAAGACTCTGAGTTCGGGATCCCCTCACCCTGGATACCTTCCTTGACAGCCGTGACACAGGCGAAGCGTGTTGCGTAAGAGTACCGTTCCTCCATCAATCAAATAAGGAGGACTTACCGTGGCCACGCACAACGTCAGCATGAAGATCGCTCACGCGATGGATGTGGGGAATGTGGATGTCGAGTTCGAGATTCGGAAGGGTACACGTTTGATGGGACGCGTCAAGCTCAGCAAGGGATCCATTGATTGGACGCCGGCCAATGCTCGAAAGTCCCGGAAGGCGACCTGGACTGAGTTCGCCGCGTGGATGATGACGGATTGACCTTCGGCTTGCGGGACTCTTGGGGGATAGAACTACCGCTCGCTCCTTCTCGTTGCCGGCTCGGTGATGCCGGAATCGTTGTGGGACATCATCCAATGTCAGATGGTTGCCCTCTGCATCCGAGGCGATCATCGAGACACTTACCTGAGAACACGCCCCACCGACGTGCCGTTCGGCGGCCTCGATCGCAAGCTCCCCGATGCCGACGAGCTCGGGCGCTCCGGGTTGTGGCCACAAGCTCCCGTGCTTTCTCGTTGTCCGGCTTACCGCGTCCGCCGAGCACCCTCCCCCAGGAGAGCCCTGCATCGACATTTCGTCGCGCTCTGAATCCGGGATCTTTCTCGCGCTGATGGATGGTTGTCCGTCAAGATCTGCAAGGCATGTCCGAGACGAACCTGTGGGATCTCGCCGTCGTCAACGCTCTGACTTGCTAGTGAGCCTGAGTATTCGCGTTCCCGAGGACGGCCGCGGATAACGCTAACGTGGTGAGACAGAACCGGAGACCGCGTGAAACATCGGACACGACGGTAGCGGAGTGCCCTCGAGACCACCGGCTGAAGGCGAACAAGATGACCGGCTACTGAGCGACGTGAACGGATGGGACAAAAAGGCCCTCTGTGCGCGCCTCGTCATTGCCGGTACCGGAGCGGATGTTGGCAAGACAACGATCGCCACCGGGATCATGGCCGCACTTCGCGCACGAGGTCGTCGTGTTGCCTCCGCGAAGGTGGGGCCCGACTACATCGACCCCGGATATCACCGCGTCGCCACCGGTCGGCCGGGTCGAAATTTGGACGTCCGCATATCAGGAGTCGACATGGTCCCCCGTCTGGCGGCACGTGCCGGCGACGGAGCCGACCTTCTTGTCATCGAGGGTGCGATGGGGCTCTTCGACGGCGTGGGCGCAACGGATGAGGCGAGTACGGCCCACGTCGCTTCGCTGCTCGACGCTCCGGTGGTGCTCGTCGTCGACGCTTCGAATATGAGCGGATCGGTGGCTGCGGTTATCCATGGTTTCAATGGGATGCTGCAGAAGAAATTTGGGAGCAGGTTGGCCGGAGTCATCCTGAACCGTGTCGGGAGCGATACGCATGAGGCGATTCTGAAGGAGGCACTCCGGGAGACCAGGGTGAAAGTCCTCGGTGTATTCCGACGCAGTCAGGAGATGAACTGGCGGGAACGACACCTCGGTCTCATTCCCGTCGTGGAGCAACTCGAACATGTTGAGAGTTCGGTGAAGGTGCTCGCAGATCTTGCGGCAAAGCATGCGGACCTCCGCAGCCTCGAGATCATCGCGGAACAGGCACCGCAATTGCGTGCAGCGCCGCCTGAGGCCGCACACACCGCGTCGTCTTCTCGTATCCCAATTGCGGTCGCGGGTGGGCCGGCGTTCAGCTTTGCGTATGAGGACAATCTCGAACAGCTCGAAGCCGCCGGTGCAAAACTCGTGGTTTTCGATCCGCGCACGGCATCGTCATTGCCGCAGGGGGTGAAGGGGCTGTACGCCGGCGGCGGATTTCCCGAGGAGTACGTCAAGGAGATCTCGGCGAACTCGACTCTTTTGGCCGATGTGTACGCGAAGGTGACCGATGGTCTCGTGACCTGGGCTGAATGTGGTGGACTTCTCTGGCTCTGCAGATCGCTCGATGGCACGGCGATGTGCGGGGTGGTGTCCGCCGACGCATCGATGACCGATCGAGTGACGGTCGGGTACCGGACGGCGACGCTTCGCAACCGCTGTCCCATCGCGCCGGCAGGTGCAGTTCTCGTCGGGCACGAATATCACTATTCCGAGGTGTCGCCGATGGGTAGCGCATTGCGTCTGAGTGGGAATGGAGGCAGCTCGAGAGGGGGTTGGGCTACGCAAACGTTGTTCGCTTCGTACCTTCACCTCCATCTCGGGGCCGACCCATCGAAGGCGGAGTGGTTTGTCGCGGCCGCCGCTGGCGTGCCGGCACCCGCAATGCGGGAAAGGTTGCCCGATACCGGGGTCGAAGGAGGGGCCGGCGCAATCAATGTGGAGCGACCACACGACGGGAACGGGAAGAAAGGGAACGCGCGGCGCCGTGGTGGGAGAGGCTCCTCTTCGGAGCGCAACCGAGGCGGGGGTCGCGGGGACTCGGAAGGTTCGGCGGATGCACAAGGCAGGCTGCCCCCCCGACACCCAGGTACCGGTCGAGAGTCACCCAGGGGCTCGGGATCGCGCAGGCGTCCCCGTCCTCCGCGTTCGGATGGGCATGCAGGGTGAGAGAGCACCAGGCTGCGCACGCGTCGTGTGCCACCGGGTTCTGAACTCACGGACTCGAATCCCGAGGAACCGGGCACCTAAACCCATTGACGATTGCCAGCTTTCGGGTCGAGTGCCGGATCAAGTGTGCAGCCACGTGCCCAGCCGCGTCGAAGGCGAAGACGAACCATGTCGTTGCGGGAACCTGAGCGTGCCGAAAAACTCATCCAGGCTCGTGACCTGGGCGAATTGACGAGGCTGCTGGAACGTTCGACCAACGATCTGGCCGCGGATGCGCGGATCCCACTGTCGGTAACACCAAAAAGCGGTCGCACCGTGGTGGTACTACGCCTCACAGCTCCAAGAGCGTTGTCCCAGCTCAGAGGTGTTAGGCACGCACACCTTCACGATGAAGGCCGCGTCGTCCTACCTCCGCTGCTGCCTGAGCAAAGCATTGGAGAAGGAGACTCGGCGGGTGACGGAGAACGATCCCCCGCCACCTCGCCGATCTACGTGTTGCTTGGAGGCCGAAGCAACGTCAGATCGTCCACCACGTCATCGGGCACCAAGACCTGGATCCGCAGCACGTTCGGCCCAAGGGTCTTGCCGAGCATGTCGCTTCGCAGGGTCCGCGGACCCCCTCCGCCCAGTGCTTCTTGGCACACGAAATTGAGTGCGAAGACGTTCGGCGCTTCGTAGCGCACGACCGACCCGCGACCAACGGCGACAAGTGGGCGGCAACGCGCTCGGCCGAGAGTTGGGCGAGGAGGACCTCGTAGGTACGCTGCGTCGGGGCGAACACCGCCACATTCGCCACGTCGGCCTTGTCACCCGAACGCGCCTGACAGAAATCGCCCAGCCGCAACTCCAAGGCTACAGCACCTCCATCGCGACGCTCACGCTCGGATCGATGAGATTCTTGGGGACGAGGGTGGGCCAGATCTCCGACACTGGCGCCGGGGCAGTCATACCCATGCCGCTCGCCGCAGATCCCGGTGGCCCACCTACCGACAATCCGGTAATGCGCTCGTTGAGGATGACGCCTGCCTCGGCTGCCGAGCGGCAACGAACCGCGTAGCGCAAGACGACCTCGGGCGGATCAGAGCGTCGTCCGCTTCTCCGAAGAGGCCACCGGCCCCGATGTACTCAACCCAAGTTTCGAGCACCTCGATTCCGCTTCGCTCGAGTCGCCGGTCCAAAACCGTCTTGGCGTGCCGAGCCTTGGCAAGCGCACCCGGATACGTGTAGGTGATCCCGACCGCCGCCGACCATCCCGCTGGGCGGCTCATGATGACCTTGTAAGTGTCGGTGGCCGGAGCAGCCGAAGAAGTGGACACGCTTACTCGGTCATCTCCGCAGTCGGTCAGCCGTACGGAGGTCATGTCGGCCACCACATCGGGCGTCAGATAGCGCGTGGGGTCACCGACCTCGTACAGAAGCTGCTCCTTCACCGTGTCGCGGCTGACCAGACCGCCGCTGCCACGCGGCTTGGTGAGCAAGGTCTGCGCGTCGTCGTCCACCTCTGCTATCGGGAAACCGATGGAGTCGAGACCCTTGAGATCCCACCAGGGTCCGCTGAAGTTGCCTCCCGTCACGTGCGTAGAGCACTCCATGAGGTGACCCATCACGGCGAGTCGACCAAGGGCGGTCCAATCGTCGGGCTCGACGTCCAGTTCGAAGATGGCGGGAGCCATGAAGACCGACGCATCCGCGACCCGACCAGTTATGACGACCTCGGCCCCCTGTTCCAAGGCGTGGACGATCGGGTAGGCGCCGAGGTAGACGGCGGCAAACTCCACGTCGTCGAGTGAATCGAGGCTTTCGCCTGTATCCATGTGTCGCAGGTCCGCTCCCGGGGCGACAAGCTCCGGCAAGCGGGCGGTGAGATCGGAACCCAGGACCACGCCCGCACAAAGGTGGTCGATCCCGAGCTTGCGAGCGGCTTCACCCACCGCTTGCAGCGCGCCCTCCGGGTTCAAGGCTCCCGCATTGGTTACGAGCTTCGATCGTCGCTGCGCCACCGCCGGCAGTGCGATCGTCGCAACGGCTGCGATGTCACGTGCGTAGCCGGCGTTCGGATCGCGGCTGGCGTTCCCGGCTCATCCCGGTCAGGGTGAACTCGGCGAGCGCCTCGCAGCAGACGTAGTCGACGCCGTCTTCGACGATCTCGCGTGTGCCGCTGCAGGTCGTCGCCCGAGAATCCCTGTCCTGCACCGATCCTTATCACCACGTTGCCGAGCGTCTAGACGGCGATGCGGTACAGGCGAGCCGCGTTCTGCGAGGTGATCATCTTGCGCTCGTCTTCAGGAACATGAGCGAACAGTTCGTCCACAACTTTGCGCGAGTAGGGCCAGGTGGAGTCGGTGTGGGGGTAGTCCGATGCCCACATCAGTGTTTCCACTCCGCTTATGTGGCGGGCCAGCAGACCGGTCTCCTCGTCCTGCTGGAATGTGGCATGGAAGTTGTTTCGGAAGTAGTGGCTCGGCTCTTCTTGACCCCTGAC
>CAWECY010000010.1:0-737346 GCA_963807775.1 uncultured Acidimicrobiaceae bacterium
TTTGAGAGGATGGCCCACGCCTCGTCGACCACGAGGAAGAACTGGCCCCGGCTGTGCGCTCCCGTCGCGCCACTCGAACCCGAACCCGAACCCGTGGCCGCCGTCCGAGCCAGTGCCGCCTGCAACCATGCCGTGGCGCACGCCATCAGCACGCCCAAGGCGGCCGACGAGTACAGCGCGGAAAGATCCAGCACGACCAGCGGCGCCGACAGGTCGAGCCCGGGCGTCGTCGGCCCGTCGAACATGCCGTACAGGTCGCCGTGCACCAGTCGCCGCAATTCGAGGGCGACGTCGCGTCCGTCCTCCAGCAGGTCACGCAGGTCGGTGCGCAGGGATCGCGCCGCTTCGGCACTAGGAGACAGCAGCGCCTCGACCACCATGGGAACGGTGGGCACGCCGTCCGTGCGGCAGGCGTCGGTCAGCGCCACCCCGAGTGCCGCTCGCTCGCGTGGCACGAGGTCACGACGCAAGCAGGCGCTAGCTAGAGAGGACAACAGCTCCGTCCGGCGGCGAGCCGTTGCGTCCTGGCGGAACCCCGTCACCGCTTCTTCGTCACCCACGGCGTCGGCGACTCCGCCATCGGGACCCGGGTCCAGCGGGTTCAGCCGCACCCCGCCTCCGGGCCGCAGCGCCACGGGCCGGACGCCCCATGCGTCGGCCAGATCGCCGTACTCACCTTTGGGATCGACCACCCAGGCCCGCCGGCCGAACACGGCCTGGCGCCACAGGAACGTCTTGACGAAGGCGCTCTTGCCTCGACCGATCTGACCGAACACGACCAGGTTCGGGTTGGAGACCACGCCGGCGGTGTACAGCTCGAAGGGGTCGAACACGAAGGAGCCCCCCAAGAGGTCGTCGCCGATGACCACCCCCCGTTGGCCCAGACCGGCCTCGGCGATGAACGGATAGGCCGCCCCCAGGTTCCTGGTGGTGACCTGGTGGGAAGGGACCCGCGGCTGTCGTTCTCTCACGGCGGTGAACGGTCGCTCGCCTCCAAGGATCAGGCGGCCGCGCCGGGATCCTCTCCGTTACCTCATCGCGCTGCTCGCCTTCGCCTCGGGCCTGCGCACCCGGGCGGTCCTCCGCACCGGCGTTCCGGGCATGACCACCACCGTCCTCACCCGGACGCTTACCGGGCTGGCGGCCGACCTTCCCGTGGTCGGCGGGACCAACGCACACGCCGGCCTGCGAACGACCTCGGTGCTGTGCATGTTCGCCGGTGCATTGGCTGGCGCGCTCCTTCTGCTCCATGCCGACTCGGCCTGGTCCTTGGGTGTCGCCTCGGGGATCGACGTCTGCGCCGCGCTGTTCTACGCGCGCCAGGCGCCACTCGAGCTGGGCCTGGCGCACTAAGAGAGTCCGTTGCCAACGGTCTCCCGAGTCGTATTCGCGGCGCGGCGGAGTTCTGAATTCTTGCGTATATGACTGCGGGCTCCGTCATATACAGCAGTGGACAAGTGGCCCGGAGGTCCGCGAATACGTTGCGAACGACACGCCCGGCTCAGCACAGGCGCGCCGACCCGGCCAGGAAGACCGTTCAGTCTGATCAGAGAAGGGTTTCGTCCCGGACCGGGCCGGCAAGTGGCCGCCCGGCGCCCACCCGAGCCTCCTACGCGATCCCCAACCGCTCGAGCTGCTCGCGCGGCGCCTCCAGCGCCACCAAAGAGACCCGCAGAAGCTCGACCATGTCCGCCTCGGCCCGGGTCCCCACCAGGTTCTCTTCCTCTCCCGGGTCGACGTCCAGGTCGAAGAGGAAGTGGGCGTCCACGGCGTTCCCCCCGACCCAGAAGGGCAGGCGGTCTCCCTCGGCGAAGGGCTGGCGGATCACCGGCACCTCTGATCCAGGCATGAAGTCCAGCCAGGCCCGCTTGTCCGGCGCCGGCAGCCGTACCGCGTCCTCCAAGCCATGGACTGGCATGGTCGACCAGCGGTTGGACCACATCGACAAAGGGAAGTTCGTCTCCACCGCCCCCCGGGCGTACTTCGCACGCCCGTCGGTCACCTGGACCCAGTTACCGAAGACACCCCCTATGGCCCACTCGCGCACGGACGACGCCGACCCGGTCACCAACGGCAGCAACGAGGCGCCGTGAGCTGCGGCGGCGCCGGCAGCCGACACCCCGAAGACGTCGGCGATGGTGGCGTGCAGGTCGACATTCGTCGTCAGGGCCCCGCACTCCACGCCCCCGTCTACGCCGGGTGCCGACATCAACAAGGGCGTGTGACCCAGCGGCTCGTATTGCATGACCCCGGGCTTGCCCCAGATGTCCTTCTCACCGAGATAGTGGCCGTGGTCCGTGCACACGATCACTGCCGTCGACTCCCACAGCCCCCGCTCCTCTAAGGCGGAGAAGATCTCGCCCACCCAGTGGTCGATCATGGAGAGCTTGGCCCCGTAGTTGGCCCGCAGCTGGCGCCCCTCCCGCTCGCTCAGCCGCCCCGCCTCGACCGCGCCCACGTCGTAGGGCGGCCAGATCAGCAGGTCGCCCTCCCACTCAGGGTCGTAGCGCCCCGCCCACGGCGTCGGCGTGTCGAAGGGCTCGTGCGGGTCGAACTCGTCCACGAAGAGCAGGAACGGCGCTCCCTCCTCCCCCGACCCCGAACCGGAGCCCGAACCGGAGCCCGGCCTCGGCGCCCCTCGCCGCAGCCATTCCGCCGCCGTGCGCATCACCCGCGGCCCGGGGAAGTCCACCTCGTCACGGAAGAACGTCCGCGAACGGTCGTAGGCCCTATCCAGTGCCGACCCCCACCCCATGCGGTCGCGCCAGTACCAGCCACCGCCACGGGCCGGCAGGGCCGGTGCGCCCACCCAGCTCGGGTCGCTGTACGTGCGCCACGGGTCGCCCTCGTGCCCGCGCACGTAGTCCCAGGCCGAGAAGTCGGTGTGGTAGTTCTCCCCGCCCGTCTCGAAGAGGTGCGGGTGGTCGGAGACGAGCATGGTGGTCACGCCGGCCCGGCGCAGCTGCGCCGTGATGGGCTCCTCCCAAATCTCAATCGACCCCCACGGCCGCCACAGGAAGTCGAGTGACCCGCACAAGATGTCGTGGCGCGCCGGCATGCACGGCAGCGAACCCGTCACGTGGGACGTGAAGCGCACCGCCCGCTCCCGGGCGAAGCGGTCGAGGTTCGGCGTCTCGAACTCCGTCCCCCCGTAGCAGCCGAGCATGTGGCGGTTCAGGCTGTCGAGCAGCAGCACGACCAGGTTCCGGGCGCCGCCGCGGCCCCGCCCTGCATCACCCCCCGCCGGCAAACCAGGGTCGGTACGACCGGACATGGAGGGTCATCGTAGGTGGGCCCCGACGACGTCAACGCAGCCCGCGGCACAGCGGCAGCGTGCAGGTGTAGGCCGAGGCCTGGTCCCCGTATAGGCGACGGAGCGCCAGCCGGCTCTGCCCGGCCACGTGCGCCAGGGCGTCACACGCCGGCCCCAGTTCCTCCTCGCTCGGGGCCGAGATCGTCACGAAGCCCGAGTAGCGGAACGAGGCGTGCCCCTCGGCCAGCTCGGCCTCTCGCCGGGCCAGCACCTCGGACTCGCGGGCGTGGCGCGCCGTCGAGACGAAGCCACCGCGCCGTCGCAGTTCCGAGTCGGCCAGGTCGGCCGTACGCGACGCCTCCACCTTGCGCAACGCGGCATCGGCCCCGAGCGGCTCCATCACCACGGAGAGGCTCGAGCGCACCGAGCTCAGGAGCAGCGGAGCCAGGAAGTCGCTCCGCACCTCTATCCGCGGCCACTCCGCCACCCAGAAGGTGGCATGCACCATCCCGTCCACCCGCACGGATGACCACGACTCCTCCATGGCCATGGGCCACGCGTCGGGCGAGGGCGATCTGGCATCGAAGCTGGCCGACTGCGGCTCGTAGGTGCGCACGAGCTGGTGCGCCAGCTCTTCGGACGTCAGCACGGCGTCGACCTGCACGTCGGCGTCGCCGAGCAGCCGCACCAGCGATTGCACCTCGCGGGCCAGCACGGCGCTGCCCGCCTCGACCGACTTGGTCTGCCGTACCTGCACGGCCAGCACTACCTCGTGGCCGCAGGCGGTCGAGTCCATGTCGCCCAGCAACGAGTGATACGACGCCGTGCAGGCGGACGCCACGCCAGGCACCGCCGCCTCCGCCACATAGGCGCGCACGCCCTGCCCGTCGTCGGGGAACGACGCCGCCACCCACTGCACGCGTTGCACCGGCGAGCCTTCCCGGGCCAGCGAGGCCAGCACCGATGACCAGGCGCCGACCCGGCGGTCCTGCTCGTCGGACCCGAGCAGGGCGAAGCTGCGGCCCCGCAGCGACAGCGCCGCGGTGAGGGTGCGCGTGCGCTGGTCGTGCACCACGCCCATGTCGCGCCACTCGCAGCGCAGGAGCCGGACGCCGCGCAGGGCGCCCATGCGCCGCCCACCGCCGCGGCCGGACCTCGCCCCGGCCCGCCGGGCCCCCCAGCACACGGCCACCGGCAGCCACTCGTCACCCGTGCGGCCCGCCACAGGGACCGTGGCCAGCGCGCCGTACAGCACGAGGATGCCGACGGCCGCGGCCACGCCGGCCGCGTTGGGCTCCCAACGCAGCGCCAGCACGCCGAAGACGAGCCCGACGGCGACGGTGACGATCTGCCCCGCCCGCCACCCGGCCAGTACCCCGCCCCGCTCCCGGGGCCCGAACCGGTACCGCGCCCCGCGGTCGCCGCTCACGCCGACCCCGTCCCACTGCCCTCATCGGGACTCTGGCCCGGTGGCCAGGCGGGCGGCAGGGACTTCAGATGTGGCAGGCCCCTGGCGTCGGGTCCCATGCAGGCGCGGTCGCGCCCCGGCTCAACCGGCCCCGTAAGCGCGAAACCCGCCGGCACGCCTTGCCACTTCCACGCGTCCTCTGCCCGCTTGGCCCCTCGCCATTCAGGCTTGCCCCAGCGGTTCGTCACCCACGACCCCGGCAGCCCGCCCATGTCGTCATCATCCACCACCACCACCATCGCCACCACCACCATCGCCGCCGCCACCGCCACCGCCACCACCACCACCACCGGACTTCGGCCCCTTGATCGGGATCGGTCCCCGATCACGCAACGGTGTCGCCTCGCGCTCGCCCGACAGAGTCTCCTCCAGGATCTGCGGCGAGGAGGCCAGGCCCTCTGCCGGCCCGCCGGCCGGCCCGGTCTGTCCCCCGTTCTCCGGCGTGGCCTGTTCCCGCGTCTCGCCGCCGCCGCCGGCCCCCTTGGCCGATGCCAGCACCCGCGCCGCGCTCACACCTTCGCCGAGCGCCACCTGCGCCGCCGTCCGGACGGGCCGGGACGCCACCCCGGTCGCTCGCGACCGCAGCCCCTCCAAATGGCCCACCGCCCCCGCCTCCATGACCGGGATCAACCGCAACAAGGCAAAGGGCGTGAAGGTCGCCATGACCAGCAAGGCCCCGCCGGCCAGCACCGACGAGAACCCCGACCCGTGCGACCCGCTCCCCGCCGTGCCCGAGGACACCGCCCCGGCGGCCAGGCTCAGCACGGCCACGATCACGAACTTGGACAGGATGAGCGCCGCCAGGGTCTCGACCAGACGCCTGCACCAGTGCGAGACGGCCGGCCACACCAGCGTCGCCAGAGCCAGGGGCAGGAAGAGCACGGCCACGTACACGGCGGCGGCGCGGATCAGCAGCTCGAGCCACAGGACGAACGCGGCCACCGCGACCAATAGCCCCACCAGCAGCAACACGAAGCTGGCCAGCGACGGGTCGGCGGCCGCGGCCACCAGCCCCGAGGCCACCCCGGCCAGCAGCGTGGTCACGTCGGCCCCGGTCCCCCCGGCGATGGCGTCGCTCATGGCGTCGGTGGCCGCCAGGCTCAGGATCACCACCTCAATGGCCACCCCGCCCAGGACCAGCGCCAGGGGCAGCTGCACCAGCACCATCCGCACCAGTTGCCCCGGGCTCTGGCGCACGACCGCCTGGATAACCGACAGCAACATCAGCGGCAGCACCACGACCCCGGCCAGCGCCGTCATGTCCCCGTAGTGGGCGCGGAACCAGTCGGCGCCCAGGTCGACGGTGGTCGTGCTCACCAACACGTCGCCGATCTGGGCCAGCAGCCACTCCGCCCCGGTGGCCACCCACTGGCTGATGTCGTTGAGCGCGGCCTCGAAGCCCGACGACGCCAGCGAGCCGCCCAGGCTGCCCACCTGGCAGACGGGGTTGAGGGCGTCGAGCCCGGTGCAACCGGCAGCCAGCATTGGTCGGTCCCTCCTCGTGGGTCGTGGTCGTCGGATCGTCGCGTCGTCGGGTCGTGGGTCGTGCAGCGTCTTCGTCGGCCCCTCGGCCCTCGATCAGTGCAGGTTGACTCCGGTGTTGAAGAAGAAATTGATGAGCGGCGGCGCGGCGCCGATCAGCAGCGCGGCCAGGCCCGACACCAGCACGGCCCGCCGCCCGACCATCGTCTGCTGGAAGTTCTGCGCGTGCACGCCCAGCGCCCAGGCGGCGGCGCCGATGACCAGCCCGGCCAGCGCCGCCACCAGCGCCCAGGCGCCGAGCCCGTTGACGAGCGTCTGGAGCGTTCCACCGCCGGGGAGTGCGTTCATGTCCGGGTTCAACGAGACGTCGGCTAGATGCCACACGACCATGGGGTGCCTCCAGGGTGACTGCGGGCGCCGGGACCTCCGGCGCCCCCTACGCCGGTGAACGGTTGGTCGCCCGCCGGCGTGTTTCACCCCGTTTCGCGTTTTCCCGTGTCAATCCGTGGATCCCTTCCGCCCTTCACCCGCTTGTCACGCGGGCGCGTCTGAGCGCCCGGACCCGGGTGGCCTGGCGGCCCGCCGCCCGGGTTCTGCCCACCGTCGGCGCGGCGGCACCCCTCTTGACCTGGCAAACGATCGCTGGGGCACTGCTCACCCTTAGCTTCAGACAGACGTTCGCCGTGTACCTTGTGGCCCTGTCATATTGGGGGACGTGCCGTTGCGTGGACTGAGCGGGGAAATCAGTCTCAACCAGTCGCAGGAGATCGTGGCCATCGTCATAGTGGTGGCCGCGCTCGCCCTCGTCATCGTCGTCGCCTCGCTCCTCGGGCGGCGATCGGGTCGGCGCGCCATCAGTCAGCGCGTCTCCGCGCTCGGCAACCGCCTCGGCCTCGATCCGCCCGAGGACGAATACAACATCGAGACCTCGCTGGCCTACCTGGAACAGGTCACCGGCGGCGCGGCCCAGGCCGTCACCGAGTCGAGCTCGGACGCCATCCGCTTGCGCCGCTCCCTCGACACCCTGACCCAGGGCGTGGTGCTGTGCGACGAGAATGGCACCGTCATCTACCGCAACGGCCGGGCCAACGCGCTCATGGTCAGCCGCCACGGCGACGCGCTGGCGGCGCAGGCCGTGACCGAACTGCTCGAGGACGCCTGGCACGAGGGCTCGGCCGAGCGCGTCCTCGACCTGTACGGCCCGCCGCGGCGCACGCTGCAGGTGCGCGCCCGCCAGATCGACGACGGGCGCCGGCCGCTCGGCGTCATCGCGCTCATTGAGGACGTCTCGGAGCGCCGCCGGCTCGAGGAGATCCGCCGCGACTTCGTGGCCAACGTCAGCCACGAGCTGAAGACGCCCATGGGCGCGCTCGGCCTGCTGGCCGAGACGCTGGTTTCCGAGCCCGACCCCGAGGTGGCCCAGCGCCTGGCCGGCCGCATCCACAACGAGGCCTTCCGGGTCAGCCGCATCATCGACGACCTGCTCGACCTGTCGCGCATCGAGTCCGAGGAGGCCCCGCCGCGCGAGCCCGTGCTGGTCAACCTGGTCATGGCCGACGCCATCGAGCGGGTGCGGGCGACGGCCGACCAGCGCGGCATCGAGATCGTGCTGCACGAGCCCTCGCCGCCCGTGGCCGTGATGGGCGACCGGCGCCAGCTCGTCTCGGCCATGCACGCCCTGCTCGAGAACGCCATCACCTACTCCTACGACAACGCCAAGGTCGTCGTGACCGGCGTCGTCCAGCGCTCCAACCCCAACCTGTCGCACCCGAGCCTGACCACCGGCCCGGCGGCGGGCATGGCGGACAGTCTGGGCTCCAACGAGTTCTTCACGGGCGAGGTGCCCATCGTCAGGCCCGACATGAGCGCGACCGGGTCGGGGCCAGAGAACGAGGCCGCCGACGCGGACCGGAGCAAGCCGGGGAGCGATCCGGAAGGCCGGATCCGCACCGAGTCCGAACCCGGACGCCGGGCCGGCGCGGACCGACCGGTCGAACCCATCTTCATCCCCGAGATCCTGGATCAGTACTCGCCGCCCAGCGGGGACGACACCCAGGGCACGGCGGCCACCGGCACCACCGGGCCGCCGTCCGGCGAGGGCGAAGAGGCGGCGGCGGCGGCCGCGGCCGGGGCCGGGGCGGACGTCACCTCCTCCATGCCGAGCTGGCGCATCGAAGAGCGCGACAGCGTGCGGCTGTCGGTCCAGGACCACGGCGTAGGCATCCCGGCCCGCGACCTCGACCGCATCTTCGAGCGTTTCTACCGCGTCGACCACGGGCGCAGCCGGGTGACCGGCGGCACCGGCCTCGGCCTGTCCATCGTGCGCCACGTGGCCAACAACCACCAGGGCTGGGTCGACGTCGAGTCGCGCGAGGGCGAGGGCTCCACCTTCACGCTCGTGCTGCCCATCCAAGCGGAGAGAGTGGTGTGACCAAGTCGACGAAGGACACCAAGAAGCGGTCGTCGCGCTCGACGGCGAACGAGGGCCCGGTCAAAGTGCTGCTGGCCGAGGACGAGGAGTCCTTCGTCGAGGCGCTCGTGATCGGGCTGACCAACGAGGGCTTCCGGGTGACGGTGGCGCGCGACGGCTACGAGGCGCTGCAGCTCTTCGACGAGACCGAGCCGGACATCTTGCTGCTGGACCTGATGCTGCCCAAGCTGTCGGGCTTCGACGTGTGCCGCAACATCCGCAGCCACTCGTCGGTGCCCATCATCATGGTTACGGCCAAGGGCACCGAGATCGACACCGTCGTGGCGCTCGAAGTGGGGGCGGACGACTACGTCACCAAGCCCTACCGCCTGCGCGAGCTGGTGGCCCGCATGCGCGCCGTGCTGCGCCGGGCACCCGGTGGCCCCGAGGCCAACGACCAGGTGGGCTCGCTCGAGTTCGGCAACGACGGCACGTGGGAGGCCAACGGGATCAAGGTCGACTTCGACCAGCGGCGCGTGTTCGTCCGCGGCGAGGAGGTGCACCTGCGCCGCAAGGAGTTCGAGCTGCTGCGCCTCCTGGTCGAGAACTCGGGTCGCGTCCTCACCCGCGACGTCCTCATCGACCGCGTCTGGGGCACCGACTACATCGGCGACACGAAGACGCTCGACGTGCATATCAAGCGGCTGCGCTCGCGCATTGAGGCCGACCCCTCGGCACCGGTGCTCATCACCACCGTGCGCGGCGTGGGCTACCGCTTCGCCGCCGACAACGACTGAGCTTCAGCGTCTCAGAGATCTAAGCGGCGTGGTGCGGCCAGACACGTACGACCACAGCAATAACGATCAGTCCGAACGCCACCGACCCGAGAAGCGTGATGAGGCTCTGCGTGGAAGTCATCGATTCCTCCCTCAGGCGGAGATTCGTCGGATCGAGATGCTGCAATTTTGAATCGTGAACCCGACACGGATCCGTGTCAAGAAGCAAGGCAGGACGACCGAGACGATCAACCCGGATCTGCTGGCCTTCATCGAGTCCTGACGGTACAGAACCCTGCCCTCGTGATCAGACGGTCAGGCGCTCGAAGTCGTCGGGCACCGTGACCCCGGACAGCCGCCCCGGGTCCACCTGCTCGCCGAGATGCGTGAGCACCAGGTGGGTGCCGGGGTGCGCCGCCGCCAGCTCGGCCACGGCGTCCTCGTCCATGTGGGCCGGCGTCTCCCCGGGCTCGGTGTGCTTGCCGTTGCACTCGACCACGAGCACCGAGGACTCCCGCGCCAGCTCGCTCAGCCCGTCGCACGGCGTGGTGTCGCCCGAGTAGGCCACCACATCCGAGGCGGGCCCGCGGTCGAAGAGGTAGCCGAAGCAGCGCAGGTAGGGCACGTGCACCACCTCGACGGCCCGGAAGCGCAGCGGCCCCGCCTCCTGCCAGGTCCCGTCCACCTCGACGAAGCGCAGGTCGAGGCGCTCGTACGCCATAGCGGTGATGGAGGGCACCTTGCCCACCTCGTTCATGGCGCGCAGGTGGTCCTCCACGCCGGGCGGGCCGACCACGTGCACCGTGCGGCCGCCACCGATCTCGGCCGCCGCCTGCAGCAGGAAGGGCCAGCCGAAGCAGTGGTCGGCGTGAAAGTGCGAGATCACCACCACCTCGATCTCCTCCACGGCGAACCCGCAGCGGCGCAGGTTGGGCAGCGCCGTGGGCGACGGCTCGACGAGCACCGAGCCGTCCATGACGAAGCTGTTCCAGTAGCGCCCCGGCGGCGCCAGGAAGTTGCCCGTGCCCAAGAACACGAGCTCGGTCATCGGGTGTCCGCCAGCGACAGCAGCGACGCCACCAGGACCGGGTCGCCGACCACGTCGGAGTCGGGCACCGGAAGACGCCGGTAGAGCATGAGGACCAGATCCGAGGCGGTGGCCCGTAGCTCGGCCGTGCGCGAGCCGCCGGCGCCACCCACCGGCCAGCTCGCCCCGGTGTCGGTGGCGGTGAGCGTGACGCTTCCGGGCAGCGACGTCACGTCGGCCCCGATCATGATCTGCACGAAGTCGGGCACCCCGTCCTCGGACAGCTCGGCCGGCAGCGGCTCCACCTCGTCGGCGGCCAGCTGGGCGTCCCAGCGGTGCACCGCCGCCTCCTGGGCCTGGTGCCGGGCCACGGCCAGCGACGTGTGCGGCTCGCCCCACCAGGTCCAGCACGGCGCGTCGGGTCCCGCCTCACGCAGCGCGCTCAGCAGTGTGTAGGTGCACCAACCCATCCAGACCTGCAGGTCGCGGTCGTCGGGCAACGGGGTGAGGTCCCCGCCGGACCGCTCGGCGACGTTCTCGGCCGCGACGTTCTGGCCCCAGTACCACTGCCCGACGCCGATGTGATGGGCCAGGTCGCGGACGGACCACTCCGGGCACGACGGCACCTGCGTCCCCAGGTCACTGTCGCGCACCACGTCGGCCAGAAGCCGGCTCTCCGAGGCGATGGCGTCGACCATGCGCTCGAAATTGAAGGCGTTGCCCCCGCCGCCGCCCCCGCCCGCCACGCTCATGGGGCCTTTATCAGCAGCTCGCCGCCGAGATACGGCGCCAGCGCCTCGGGCAGGCGCACCGTGCCGTCCTCCTGGCGCCCGTTCTCCATCAGCGCCGCCCAGATACGCGGCCAGGCCAGGGCCGAGCCGTTCACCGTGTGCACCAGTTGCAGGGGGCCGCCGCCCGCCGGGCGGAAGCGCACGTTGGCCCGGCGGGCCTGGTAGTCGCGGAACCAGCTGACCGAAGACACCTCGAGCCAGCGGTCCACCCCGGGCGCGTACGCCTCGAGGTCGAAGGTGCGCGCCGATGACCCGCCCAGGTCGCCGCAGCACAGGTCGAGCACCCGGTAGGGCAGCTCGAGCTCCTGGAGCAACGACTCGGCCCGGCGCAGGATGTCGGCCTGCGCGTCGAGCGCGGTGTCGGGCGTGGCGTAGGCGAAGAGCTCCACCTTGTCGAACTCGTGCACCCGCAGCAGCCCACGCGTGTCACGCCCGGCCGACCCCGCCTCCCGCCGGTAGCACGCCGTGGCCGCGGTGAAGCGCAGCGGGAGCTGGGACTCCTCGAGGATCTCGCCGCGGTGCAGCGACGTCAGCGGCACCTCGGCCGTCGGGATCAGCCACAGGTCGTCGCGCTCAATGTGGTAGGCGTCGTCAGCGAACTTGGGCAGGTGACCGGTCGAGGTGATCGTCTCGGTCAGTACGACCGTCGGCGGCCGGATCTCCTCATAGGCCGGCGAGTGCCGGTCGATGGCGAACGCCGTGAGCGCCCGCAGCAGCCGCGCCCCGGCGCCGCGGTAGAGCGGGAACATAGAGCCCGACAGCCGTGCCCCGCGCTCCATGTCGAGGATCTGCAGGGCCTCACCGATCTCCCAGTGCGGCACGCTTTGCTGTGCGAGCCGTTCCGGCTCCGGCCGCCCCAGGTCCTGCCCCGGCCACCACCGGCGGACCTCCACGTTGTCCTCCTCGCTCAGCCCGTCCGGCGTGTCCTCGGCCGGGATATTGGGGAGGTAGAGCAACCCGGTGCGCACCTGCTCGCCCAGCTCGTCCGCCTCGGCCGCCGCCGCCCGCTCCTCCTCGCCCAGGGCACGGCTGCGCGCGCTGAGCTCGTCAGCCCGGTCCTGGTCGCCCGCCTTCTTGGCCGCGCCCACCTGGCGGGACAGCTCCTTGACCTCGGCCCGCTTCGCCTCGGCCGCGGCCAGCCTGGCCCGGTGTTCGGCGTCGGCGGCGATCACCTCGTCCACCTCGGTCGCCTCGACCCCGCGTCGTGCCAGCGCGGCCTTCACGGAATCGGGATCGTCGCGCAGCAGGCGGATATCGATCATTCCGCCTCAAAGTAGCCTGCGACGCCATGCCCGCCGTCGAGGTGACCGGCCTCACCGTGCGCTATGGCGCCGTGGGCACGCCCGCCGCGGTCGACGGGCTCGACCTGGCCGCGGAGTCGGGCGAGGTCCTGGTCGTGCTCGGCCCGAACGGCGCCGGCAAGACCTCCACCATGGAGACGCTCGAGGGCTACCGCCGCCCGGCGGCCGGCCGGGTGCGCGTGCTCGGGCTCGACCCGCAGGCCGACCACGCCGCGCTCACCGCCCGCGTCGGCGTCATGCTCCAGCGCGGCGGCGTCTACCCCATGCTCGGCCCGCGGCGCGTGCTGGACCTCTTCGGCCGCTACTACCCCGACCCGGTGCCAACCGACGAGCTGTTGGCCCTGGCCGGTCTGCGCGCCGTGGCGGCGACGCCGTGGCGCCACCTGTCGGGCGGCGAGCAGCAACGCGTCTCGCTCGCCCTGGCCCTCATCGGACGGCCCGAGGTGGCCTGCCTGGACGAGCCGACGGCCGGAGTCGACCCCGAAGGCCGGCTGGCCATCCGCGCCGTGGTGGCCGGGCTGAAGGAGAGGGGCGTCTGCGTCTTGGTCACCACGCACGAGCTCGGCGAGGCCGAACGGCTGGCCGACCGCATCGTGATCCTCGCCGCGGGCCGGGTGGCACTGGAGGGGACGCCCCAGGAGCTCACGGCGGCGGCCGGCGGCGGGCCGGCCGCCATCACGTTCGGCGCGCCGCCGGGCCTGGACACGGCGTCGCTGGCCGGCGCGTTCGGAGCGGGGGCCGCGGTCAGTGTGCGCGAGACCGCCCCCGGTCGGTACCGGGTCGAGGGTGAGGCGGCGGGCGGCCCGCCCGCCACGGCCACCATCGCCACCTGGTTGGCCGAGCGCGACGCATCGCTGACCGACCTCACGGCGGGGCGGACCCTCGAGGACGTCTACTTCGACGTCGTCGGGGCGGCGGCGCACCAGCGCGACGACGAGCCCGACCTGGCGCCGGTGCGTCGCCGGCGGGGGCGGGGGCGGGGGCGGTCCCGATGAGCGCCCGGCCGCTGAGCGCCCAGACCGGGGCCGAGGTCTACATGACCCTGCGTCGCGGCGAGACGCTGCTGCTCACGCTGGGCATCCCCGTCGTCTTCCTCCTCTTCTTCTCCGAGGTGTCGGTGATCTCGACGCCGACGGCCAAACCGGTCGACTTCTTCGTGCCGGGCATCGTGGCCCTGGCCGTCATGTCGACCGCCATGGTGTCCCTGGGGATCGCCACCGGCTTCGAGCGGGGCTACCTGGTGCTCAAGCGCCTCGGCGCCACCCCGCTCGGGCGCCCGCGGCTGCTCGGGGCCAAGATCATCACCATCGTCGCCGTCGAGCTGATCCAGCTGGCGGTCCTGCTCCCCGTCGGGCTCGGTCTGGGCTGGAACCCCGGCGGCGACGCCTCGATCGCCGTCCCGGGCGCGGTGGGCGCCATCCTCCTCGGTTCGGCCGCCTTCGCCGGCATCGGCCTGCTCATGGCCGGCGTCCTCAAGGCCGAGGTCAACCTGGCGGCGGCGAACGGGCTCTACCTGGTCCTCCTGCTGCTGGGCGGCATGATCGTCCCCATCGGCAAGCTACCGAGCGGGCTGGCCTCCTTCGCCAAGCTGCTCCCCGCCGAGGCCCTGTCGGCGGCGCTGCACGCCACGCTGGGTGCCGGCGCGTCCGTGCCCACCGAGTCGTGGGTGGTCCTCGCCGTCTGGGCGGTGGGGGCGCCGGTCGCCGCCGCGCTCACGTTCCGCTGGGAATAGCCCACCCCCCTGCGGGAACTCCCGGCGGCCAGAGGGCAATAGTTCCCCGATGAGCGGCATCGGCGTCGACCAGCTCTCGGACGCTGAGCTGATCAGCCTCTCCCTGGCCGAGCCGCAGTCCTTCACGGCGATCTTCGATCGGCACGCCCTTTCCGTGCGGCGCTACGTGGCCGCCCGGGTACCGCCATCCGACGTGGAGGACCTGGTGTCCGAGACGTTCATCACTGCGTTCAGGAGCCGTGGTCGCTACGACCAGTCCTACGCCGACGCGTGGCCGTGGCTGCTGGGCATCGCCACCAACATCCTCCGGCACCACCGCCGGGCCGAAGGCCGCCGGCGCACCCGGCTACGCGCCCTGGAGCGCGAACCGTGGACCGACCCGACCGACCCCGCCGACCAGGTGATGACCGACCTGGCCTTCGGGTCACAGACCGAGCGGATGAGCCGGGCGCTGGCGCGACTGGACCAGCGCTACCGCAACGTGCTGCTCCTGGTGGCCCGGCCCGGCCTCACCTACGAAGAGGCGGCGCGGGCCCTCGACATCCCCATCGGCACGGTCAGGTCGCGCCTGTTGCGCGGACGGGCCCAGCTGAGGGAACTCCTCGGGCTGTCCGGCCAATACGGACAAGGCGCGGGCGCACCGACGCCATCGGCCACGGAAGGACTCCTCGAATGATGGACGAGCTCGACCTCCTCACGCAGTACATGGACGAGCTGGCCGGCCAGGCGGACGACCTCGACGGAGCGCGAGAGCGGCTGGTGCAGACCATTGCGGTCAGCGCCCCGTCGAAACCGGCTCGGACCGGCCACCGGGCACGGCGGGCCGCACTGTCACTGAGCGGGCTCGTGGCCGTCGCCGCCGTGGCCATCGTGGTCGCGCTGCTGGCGGCTTCGACGCCCCTCACGCCCGCTCGTTCAAAAGGAGCGGGCCTGGCACCGATCTCGGGCACCCTGCCGGCCGGCACCCAGCTGCGCCTGCTGGCCGACCGGGTGGCCGAGGAAAACGTACCCTCCCTCGGGGTCGACCAGCTGCTGTTCACCGAGTCCCGCCTGTCTGTGTCCGCCGAGGTGAACGACAACGCGGCGCAGGCGACGGTGGTGCTCGACGTGAAGAAGTGGTCGAACGCCACCGGCCAGTCGTGCACGTCGGTCACGGCGCAGCCGGCCCAGTTCGCCACCCCGGCCGAGCAGGCGGCCTGGAGCGGCCTCGGGCTGCTCGACGCCCCGCAGGCCCAGCCGGTGACCGGCTGCCTGGGCGGCGACACCGGGACGACGCAGCCCGACACGATTACCGGCGACGGCCAACTCATGGACGTGTCGGGGCTCCCGACCGACCCCAGCCAGCTGGCCCAGGAGCTCGAGTCCGGGACGACCGGCATCCCGGCCATCGACCAGCTGACCTTCGACCAGGCCGATGCGGGCATCGCGTTCCAGCGGGCGGCCGTCCTGCTCCTGGGCCCGACCGTCGGGTCCACGCCGGCCTTCGAATCGGCGCTGTTCCAGGCGTTGGCCCTGCTCCCCGGCGTGACCAGCCTCGGTACGACCACGACCCACGACGGCCAGACCGGCATCGGGTTCGCCGCCGCCTCCCAGGCGGGACAGAGCGCCATGGTGGTGGACCCGACGACCGGACGACTGCTCGAGCTGCGCAACCTCGACGACACGTCCGCCCTGACATCGCTCGCCGAGCTCTACGTCACCGGTCCGCTCAAGGTGTCGAGCTACTCGACCCAGCTGCAGTGGCTCGACCCGGTCGGTGTACCCACGGTCGTGCAGAGCTCCGATCTGCCCGCCGACGTTCCCCTGTGCATCTTCGGTACGGCCAAGCCGGGTGTCGAGCGCGCAGGTGCTGACAGTGTCGGGCCAGCTCGAGAAGCAATTCGGCGAACCGAGTGGAGGCTCCGAGTACTCGGCCGCCGGCGCGCTGACGCCGAGCGCCCCGGCCACCGCCGAGTGGACCTTCTCGGGCCCGGGGCCGCAGTTCTCGGAGTATCTCGCCGCGGCCCGGGCCTCGGGCCTGTTCGCCTCGGTCGTGGTGATCTGATCGGCGCGCGTTGGCCGCTATCGTGCAGCGTCGCCCATGCGGTACTGGTGGGTGAGCTCGTCCAGCCGGGATTTCAGATCGTCCTCGACAACGAACTCGGCCGCCTCAAGGCTTGATGCGAGCTGGTCTGGGTGGCTCGCCCCGATGATGGGGGCGGTGATCGCCTTATTCGCCAATACCCAGGCGACGGAAAGCGTGACCAGGCTGGTGCCAACCTCTGCCGCAAGCGCGAGGAGCTGACCAACGGTGTCGAACTCCTGGTCGTGCCAGTAGCGGGCTTGATACATCTGGCCCGCGTTGCCGAGGGTGAACCGACTGCCTTCCACCGGTGCATCACCGCGTCGGTGCTTCCCCGACAGAAGGCCGCCAGCGATGGGATTGTACGAGATGACCCCGACGCCATCTTCGCCACAGAATGGGAGCATCTCACGCTCTATCTGGCGAAACAACAGGTTGTAGCGAGGTTGAACCGAGTCGAATCTCGTCAGCCCGAGCGTCTCGCTGCGACCGACGGCGCGGACGAGTTGGTACGTGAGGAAATTCGAACATCCGATGTAACGGACCTTTCCTCGGTGGACGAGGTCGTCGAGTGCACCGAGCGTCTCGTCGATCGGCGTCGCCGGATCGAATCCGTGGAGTTGATAGAGGTCGACATAGTCGGTTTGCAAGCGGCGCAAGGAGGCGTCGACCGCGTCGAGGATGTGCCTTCTGGAGTTTCCGCCGTCGAGCGGCGATGGTCCGGTCCGTCCAAAGCACTTCGTGGCCAGGACGAAGCGGTCCCTCCTGCCCTGCAGCCAGCGACCGAGGATCTCCTCGGTGCGACCCTGGGTGGTGAGATCGCCACCGAGCGGATAGACGTCCGAGGTATCGATGAAGTCGATGCCGCCCTCCGTGGCTCGATCAAGAATCGACACTGAGGTTGGCTCGTCACACTGCAATCCAAAGGTCATCGTGCCAAGACAAAGTTTCGACACCTGAAGGCCGGTCCGTCCGAGTCGTACGTGATCCATGCCTAGAAAGGTAGTGGTCAACCCGCCCAGTGGTCCCCTGTTCCGGCAGTCGCCATCCCGGTGGTTCTTCGGCGTTACATCACGAAAGGCCAGCAAGCTTGTAAAGGACGAGGGAGCCGGCGACGGCCACATTGAGCGAATTACCCACCCCCATCATCGGGATCTCGACGACTTGATCGAGGTATGGCCAGACTTCCCGAGGCAGCCCATCGTGCTCATGACCAAGAAGGATGACGCTTCGGCTCCTGGCCTGCCGGACCTGGGCCAACGAGATCGAGTCCTCGTCCAGCTCGACACCGATGATTTGAGCCCCGTGACGCTATTGGCGCTCGATCCAACCCAGCTTGGAGTCCACCCAATGCAGACAGGGTCGAGATGGGAGGGTGTCGCCCATCTTGAGGGCACGGCGGTAATGGTCCGTCTCGGGCACGGCCATACACGCTCCAACGGCATCACAACTTCGCAGCAAGGTACCGAGGTTCGCCTCAAAGGAAACCCAGAGCGGTGCAACGATCAAAATGATTCGTACAAGGGATCGGAGCTCGTCGCCGCTCGGTGTGGTGCTCCAAGCGACGGTTCCCTCCGGCTCACCGAGTCCGAATACCGTCCTTGTGGGAATCGGACTGACTGTTCATGAGCGTCGGACTTCTCGGCGTCCGTGGGCCTTCGTCGTCGGAACGATCAGCGTAGCGGCGTCATCGCCGAACTGGCAATGGCTGGGCAACCTCTGCAGTACAAGGTCCCTGTTGCGTGGGGCGGAGGGTCCATGGTCGCAGTACGTGCTGCGGACGCCCGGACCGCCTTCGGGAACAGGGTCACTGTTCGATCGGGATCAGGGCTGCGCGACTGCGACCGAGACCCGCCCGGCTTTCTCCCGAACGCCGACTCGCAAGGAATGGACGGTGTAACGATACGACCCGATAAGGGTTTCCTCGCGATAGCCGAAGCCACTGCTGAGGCAGAAGGCGCGCACGATTCCCTGGGCCCGCGCCAGGTTTGGCCGGGGCATGGTCGGGAAGAGATGGTGCTCGATCTGGTAGTTGAGTCCCCCCAGCAGCAGGTTCGTCCAACGGCCGCCCACGATGTTCCGTGATGTCACCACCTGACGGTGGGCGAAGCTGAGGCCCGAGTCGGGCTCGATGATCGGCATGCCCTTGTGATTGGGGGCGAAGCTACAGCCGAGATACACCGAGAACACACCTTGCTGGACCGCGATGAAGGCGAGCGCCTTCAGCGGCGAGAGCACCCACAGCACGCAGGTGAGGTACAAGCGCGGCATGCAAGGCCAGGAGCGCGCCCTCCATAACGGCCGTCCGATCCCGCCGACGTACTAGTCGCTGAATGCCGAGGACGTGGATGCCTGTGCTGCGCAGAACCATGAGAGGGAAGAACAGCGGGGCCTGCCAGCGCGACAAGAAGCCCTCGACGTGGCCTTGCGACGAGGGTGACGCGTCCAGTGCCGCGGGTCGTGCCGGGTTGTCGCCGATATCGGGGTCGCGTCCTACCTCGTTGGGGTGGGCGTGGTGCGCGCTGTGCTTGGGCACCCACCACCCGAAGCTCATGCCGATGAGCACGTTCCCGACGGCCAACCCGAGCAACCGATTGGCCCGTCGGGTGCGAAAGACCTCGTGGTGACCGGCGTCATGCCCGACGAAGCCGAGCTGGGTGAACATCAGCCCGAGAAAGACGGCCATGACCAGAGCGATCCACGAGTTGCCAATCAGCACCAAGCCGGCGAATCCGGCACCGTAGGCAGCGACCGTCAGTCCGATCTTGAGGCTGTAGTAGCCCGGACGGCGGTCGAGGAATCCCGCCTCGCGGATCTCCTGGGCGAGCAGGCTGAACTCGCCCGTCGGTGTGTCCGTCGCCGTCTGCATGAAGTATCTTCCCGTAACCCGTCGCAGAGAGCCGCCAGGGTCTGGGACGACACCGAGAGCAACGCGCTCTCATCTCGTAGGCAGAACTCTAGACCCACCTGGGCGACCGGGGGACTCAGGCGCCGCCGGCGGCGTCGAGCAGCAACGACAGTTCGGCCACCACCGGGGTCAGGTCGGCACTGGGGCTGACAGCGTGGGCCGGAGGCGGACCTCCGCAACCGGTTCTGACCGATCGATCAACCATCCCGAATCGACGCTGGGTCTACACCCACACCGCCCGCCGCGCTGCTGGCGTACACGGCGAGCGCGAACCGCAACACCTCGACGGCCTCTTCCGCGCCCCACAACAAAGGCCCCTCGCCGGTCCGGAGCCAGCGCAGCCAGTGGCGTCCGGAGTCCCGGAAACTGCTCGCCCAGTCGTCGTCGAGCGCATGAAATGTCCGCATCTCGCCGTCAACGTAGGTCTCAAGGCTGGGTTGCTGGATACCCCTCCCGGTGCACCGGTTCACCCGTGAGTAGCCGCGACGACCCGTGACTTCCCACCGTTCGTCATTGGTGTAGTAGTCGGACCGGAGGTACATGTCGGGGGCCAGGGTGATGTCCCACACGCCCCGGATGCCGTTCTGGTGCTCCCAGACGATGGTGGTTGGCGCGTCGACCTCGATATCGGGCAGGACCTCGGTGCTGCCCACCCAAGCCCGCACCTCCCGCAGTGGGCCGAAGAGCCACAGCGCCGTAGAGAGCTTGTGCCAGCCGTCATCGAACACCAAGATGCCCCTGCCGCGACGCATCTGTGCGAACTGCCATTCGAAACTGGATCGGGGCACGTCCCAGCCACCACGGCCGCTGCCCACCATCTTCATGTGGTAGCCGCTGACCGCGCCGAGCTCCCCCGCCTCGACCGTCTCCTTCAACCTCCGCAACGGCTCATAGAAGAGGTAGTTCTCCATTACCCGAAGGACGCGGTCGTTCGCTCGGGCCGCCTCGAGCATCTGCTGGGCCTCGCCCAGGTCACTGCACATCGGCTTCTGCAAGTTCAGATGCCAGCCATAGCCGAGCATCTCACGGACGCCCTCCGCGTGGAGTGGGATCGGAAGTAGAACCTCGGCGGCATCGACCGCCAGGCCACTCGACGCCAGATCGGCTGCCGTGGCGAACGTGCGGGCCTGGGGCCAACCGGCCTGGCGCTGGGCACGACGCTCGGGATCGGGATCAACGAGCGCAACGACCTCGACGTCCGGGTTGCCTTTGTAGGCTCGGACGTTCAGGTCGTAGATGCGACCGAGACCGATGAAGGCGGCCCGGATGGGCCGGTCGTAGGGAACGAACGTCATGATCGCTTGCCTTCTCTCGTCGCACGGGTTCTGCGGTCGGTGCAATCGCCTGTTCTACCGCAACGCCGTCACCGCCGATGACTGGGAGAGCAGTCATAGGCTGGTTGGATGCGACTGACGATCCTAGGACTGGGAAGCATGGGCCACGCGTTGCCGGAATTGCACTGGAGAAGGGCCACCAGGTCACTGTCTGGAACAGATCAGCGAATCGCGCCACCGAACTCATCTCGAACGGTGCCATCGAAGCTGATACCCCCGAAAGGGCTGTGACGGACAGTGACGTGACCCTCATCGTCGTAGCCGATGACGATGCCGTCCTCAGCGTGTGTCACGGCGCAGGCGGTGTACTCGGAGGGCTCCCTCCCGGGGCAACACTGGCCATTGTCAGCACGGTTGCACCCGAGACGGTTCGCCAACTTGCAGACGTCGGCCCCAGGGATAGGGTGCTCGATTCTCCCGTGATGGGCTCGCCTTCGTTGATTGCGGCCGGCATGGGGAGCTTCTTGATCGGCGGCCCGTTACCAACCGTGAGCAGTCTCGGCTCGCTGTGGACTGACCTCGGAAGCGGCTATACGTATTGTGGAGCGGTCGGATCAGGGGCGACCATGAAGATCGTCTCGAACCTGTTACTCATCACAGGCGTGGCTGCTCTCCGGAGGCTATTGCCACTGCCCGACAACAGGGAATCCCCGACGACCTCCTCAAGGGGGTCTTTGCCGACAGCTTTGTGATCAGCCCCGCGGCCAAGATACGTCTGGACAGCCTCTTCGACGAATTACAGCCGGGATGGTTCACTCCGGCGCTGGCCCGCAAGGACATACGGTTGGCCGTAGACCTGGCTGAAGAGGCGCAGGTAGGGGTGCGGATCGGTCCCGCTACTGCAACACTCCTGTCAGCAGTCATCGATGCCAACGATTCATGGCCCGATTTCTCCGCCGTGATAGAGGCGCTCGGCCGACCGTGATCGCTTCCCGGTGTGCAAGCGCATCCAACAGTTCCTAGGTCCGCTACCTGAAGCTCAAGACTTACGGCAAGGAGACAGGGTCCCAATGGCCAACGAACAGGCTGCGGAAGACAGCGCCGTACGGGTTGCCCTCTGGCGGGCCTTACATGTCCAGATCGATTCGCCACCTCATGTGCTTAACGACGAAATCGGACTGCTTCTGGCCGCACCTGACGACGGTTGGCGCAGCCGCCCCGACATGGACCCCGCCGGCACCCGCTGGTTTCGGGCGAGCATTGTCGCCCGCGCCCGATTCGTGGAAGATCTCATGGCGGAGCAGGCCGATCGAGGCGTCGCCCAATACGTCATCCTGGGAGCCGGGCTCGACACTTTCGCCCAGCGCAAACCGGAGATCGCCTCCCGCCTTCGGGTATTCGAGGTCGATCAGTCCGGCCCCCAAGCGTGGAAGCGCCGGCGCCTGACAGACCTCGGCTTCGGTGTCCCGGAGTGGTTGCGGTTTGTCCCCGTCGACCTCGAGGCAGGCGGGTCGTGGTGGGACCACTTGGCCGCCGCCGGCTTCGATTCGAGCCGACCGGCGGTTGTCGTCTCCACTGGCCTCTCCATGTACCTCACCAAAGTCGCCAACGCGGCCTCCCTGCGCCAGATCGCCGACGGGCTCGCCCCTGGGTCGACACTCGCAATGACGTTTCTCTTGCCGACCGAACTCTTCGATAAGGACCTTCGATCTGGTTTCGAGGCGGCACAGAGAGGCGCACGGGCAGCCGGAACGCCTTTTGTGAGCTTCTACAGCGCGGACGAAATAGTTGAACTCGCACGTCGGACCGGATTCCAAGACGCCCAGCACGTATCGGCGGCCATGCTCAGCGAGCTCTACTTCACCGGCAGAACAGACGGTCTCCACATCCTGAGGGGGGAAGAGCTGCTGGTCGCCACCACGTAGCGTCCCTCATTGACTACTCGGAACACGTCAATGGGATGACAATCGATTTCGAACGACGGTCAGCCGCGTGTCCCACGACCCGACAGCGAACGAGGGCATTCCCGCGGCGTACGTTGTTCCGTGCTGATTGCTCAGTTCGCTCACTGCTCAAGGAGCTCAAGGAGTCACCCAGGTCCAACCACGTCGACTCCCATGGCCTCAGCCCGCCGACGCAACTCGCGATCCGCCGTGACGAGTGTGATCACCTGATCAGAGGCGTTCGCGGCGGCGTCAACGAGCATGTCGTCACCGCTGGCAGCGGCGTGGAGCACCGTGACGCCGTCGGCGACGCCAGCCTGAGCGCCCTCGCGGGCCTTGCCTTCCAGAACCACGACGACAGGTGGGGCGACCCGTCCCGAGTCAACGGCCGCCCGTACTTGGTCGACGAACGCTCGGGCGGCTCCAGCCCGGTCTCGCCACCAGCCGGTTGGTCGAGACCCGATCACGTTTGCTGCATCAATGAGAAGCACAGGTCCAGTCTGATCGTTACGGCGAACGGCGGCGGTGCTGTCCTCCCATCCGACCACACCTGTGCGTTCGAACGAGGCAGTCTCTCGAAATGAGGTCAGGGCCAGAGCTCGACGAGACCATTCTTGATCACGGCCCGCTCTCCGCAACTCGCCTCGAGAGCAAAGGTGCCACCCTGACGCTCGAAAATCTGGACCCTGAGGTCGTGGCCCAGGAACGCCGGAGCAACGAACCGGACGGCCACGCGACGGACTCGACTCGGATCACCGTCGGCCACCGTCTTGGTCGCCCGCGCGAGCACAGAGGGCCATCGTGCAAAGGCCGTGGAGAAATGGGGCTTCAAAGCCGCTACGCCGGGCTCCTTCGAGGCTGAAGTGGTGGTCGCTGTAGTCCCCAGATACTCGGGCGTAGCGGCGCGCCATGACCTCATCGATCGACACCACATCCTCCGCCACCAGCGTGGCCTCCCCTCCCGCAGGGAAGGAATAGTCGGGGAGTTCGGGTCCGGTGGGTGTGGCGGTGGTACCGAGGAGGACCGTCGTCCACCACTGTTCCGCCACAAGGTCGTCACGATCGTCGAGGATCGAATGATGCAGGGTGACGCGGAGGTTGTGTCCAGAGGGCCGAGCGCTGTGCGTCTCCACGAAGATGTGGAGTTCGTCGTCCGAGGTGATCGGTCGGTGGAGCAGAAGGTCGTGTTGGCCGTGGACTCCGCTGCGAGCAGCGGAGAAGACGTCGACGGGCACTAGCTCCGTCATCGCGGCAAGCTGTCCGCGGTAGACCTGCGTGGCCACCAAGCTGGGTGGCACCAACTGTCCGTCCCGGAAAAGCTGGCTGGCGTCAAGGGTCGCCTCGGCGAACATCCGAACCAGCTCTGGGCTTAGGGGCAGTTCGAAAGGTCCAACTCGGTCTCCGGCGCGCAGGGCGATGCTCGGCACGGTGCTCATTGAACCAGACGGTGGTTTGCCCCAACGTGTCGGACCGTCTCACCGTCCCGGCAGCGACTGGGGCAGTTCAGATTCCAAGGGAGCAGGTGGGACGCTCAGAGCAAGTAAAAGCGCCGGCGAACCAACCAGCGCGCCAAGTGCTCCACGAATCAGTTCGGCTTGGCATAGTTAGCCATACCGGCAAAATCGATCACGACGCATGGCTCGTCGCCGACAGTCCATCCATCGTGTCCGGCGGGAATGGACACAACATCGCCGGGGCCGACCTCAAGCTGAGTACCGTCGTCCATCAGGACTACCTGGCGGCCCGACAGCACATATCCAACGTGCGGTGCCTGGCAACTGTCCGTTCCGGCTATGGGCTTCACGTGGTCAGACCACTTCCATCCTGGCTCGAACGTCGCGAGGCCTACGACGCCGTCAGCGATGTTGACAATGTCAACGTGACCCTTGTCTTGAAACTGACGCGTCTCATCTGAATTGTCAAAACGTTTGCGCTCTAGTCCTGCCATGACCCACGCTCCTTATCGTTGCCTGATCTCAATCCCATATCTACCCTGATCGACGATCGAGATCAACTGGCTCTGGGTTTGAGCGGAGTCCGTCGTTCGCGGCAGCGAGCACGATGAGCTACGCGGCAGCAAGGCCCCACCGAGCCTCGGACAGGGGTCATAACGCTCGCGTGTTGAGAGGGCGTTGCGGCCTCGCGGGCGGAGGCGCAGATCGCTCACGGCGCCGATCGCGCCGGAAGGAATCCCAGTCGTTCAGCTCTCGATGGCGCTCTGAGGCCCTGTCGGGTCGCTAGGCCCGAGGGCGTTCAGGCTCGGGTTACGGGTGCGAGAACGATGGCTTACGTACACGTCGAATGGTGTCCGGCCATTGGGGCAATGGATTCCGAATGCGCTACAACCAACCCGCTGGAGTTCACACTGGTGTTGCGCTATGTTCACGACCTGCTATCAACAGCTTGATCTAAAGCCCACACCAGGGGGGCAGAAGCTATGGGCGACCCGGACCCCGTCGACCATTGGTACTTTGGCATGATCCTCATCCCTGCGCGTAGTGCGGACCATGGTCCAATGGAGGAACTGGTCGTCCGCCTTGTCGCCGAGCGACGCGCAAAGGGATGGGAGTTCATGTCGGCCGCGACCCAAAGAGACGGCACCCGTGCTTTGAGGTTCCGTCGAGCCGGGTAAAGACCCTCTGGGATCGCAAGCGGCCCTGAGCATCCATGACAGGGCAGGTGACGTGAATCACGTCACCTGATCAAGGTCGCTCATCGACCTCGGTCACGTACACCCAGGAATCAACGTGTGCGCTGTGGCGCTTGACCACAATCGGGCTAGCTTTCGACTTCGACAACTCGCGAGCCCTTGCTTCTGCGGTTTCGTCACCATTGAACTCGCCTGTCTCGATCACGGTGTCACCTGGTTGGGAGAACTGGTAGCGCCATGCTTCAAGGGATGGTTCTGCATCGGTCATGCTTTCGACAATACCGACTGGCCAGTCCCGAGGCTCGGCACATGCCGGCCAGTACCTCCGGCACTGAGAGGTGCGACGTCGTCCCGGCCAACGGGGCCGCAATTGGTGGTTCGTCTGGTGCTCACGCCCCACGCGGTGTCTGTAAGGAGCACCACACCTAAGGCGGTCCTTCCGAGGACCCACGGCAGATGTTACGCACCGGGCCTGCTGTACGCGCTACGCCGGCGCATCGCACGTGGCTTGTTCGTCCGCACCGAACAAAAGGGGGAAGCCACCGACTCCCCGCCAGTTTCAATGTAGCGCGCAGGTGGGGCTTGCAGCAAGGCCCCGGTCGGTGCGCAGAATCTCCGGCCCGAACAAGTAGCTATGGAAAGAAGAGGGTGGC
The DNA here is from genome assembly GCA_963807775.1 of uncultured Acidimicrobiaceae bacterium. Lineage (GTDB taxonomy): Bacteria > Actinomycetota > Acidimicrobiia > Acidimicrobiales > RAAP-2 > Bog-473. Next base: position 25,731 of record CAWECY010000010.1, read on the forward strand.
GTATGGCCAAGCATGCGGTGGTGATCGCCGGAGGGGGTCCGACGGGGATGATGCTGGCGGCCGAGTTGGCGCTGGCGAAGGTCGACGTCGCGGTCATCGAGCGGCGTCCCGATCACGTGCTCGTCGGCTCACGAGCCGGCGGTATTCACTCACGCACGATCGAGGTGCTCGATCAGCGCGGGGTGGCCGATCGGTTCCTCGCGGAGGGTCAGGTGGCTCAGGCCGCGATGATCGGCTCGACCGTGTTGGACATGAGCGACTTCCCGACGCGTCATCCGTATGCGCTCGGGATCTGGCAGAACCAGATCGAGCGAATCATGGCCACCTGGATCGCCGAGCTCCCGGTCCGGATCTACTACGGACGAGAGGTGACGGGTTTCGCGCAAGACGACACCGGCGTCGACGTCGAGCTGTCCGACGGCGAGTCCCTGGGGGCGCAGTATCTCGTCGGCTGCGACGGAGGACGAAGCGTGATCCGTAGAGCCGCCGGCATCGAGTTCCCGGGGTGGGATCCCACCAGGAGCAACCTGATCGCCGAGGTCGAGGTGACAGAAGAACCGCCGCGAGGCATTCGCCACGACCAAACGGGCATCCATGCCCTCCACAGGTTGGAGGATGGGCGGACGTTTCGGGTAGTCGTGACCGAACAGCAGCTCGGGCCGAGCAGCGAGCCCACCGTGCGCGATCTGAGCGAGGCGCTCATCGCCGTCTACGGCACCGACTTCGGGATCCACAGTCCCACGTGGATCTCAAGGTTCACCGATATGACGCGTCAGGCGGCCTCGTACCGCGCGGGACGAGTCCTCCTGGCCGGCGACTCAGCGCACGTGCATTACCCGGCGAGCGGACAGGGCCTCAGCCTCGGCATACAGGATGCGGTCAATCTGGGATGGAAGCTGGCTCAGGTGGTGAACGGGACCTCTCCGGAGAGCCTCCTGGACAGCTATCACGACGAGCGGCACCCGGTCGCCGCCCAAGCGCTTCAGCACACGATGGCCCAGGGCGTGCTCCAGCGCCCGGACGAGCGTATGAAGGCACTGGTCGCCATGGTGTCGGAGCTGGCGGTCATGGACGAGCCCCGCAAACGGCTCGCCGGGATCATCTCCGGGCTGGACATTCATTACGACCTCGGCGAGGGCCACCCGCTGCTCGGACGTCGCATGTCCGATCTGGACCTCGTGACCGCGGACGGCCCGCTACGGGTCTTCACGCTGCTGCACGACGCCAAGCCGGTGCTGCTCAACCTCTCGGAGCCTGGCCGCATTGCAATTACCCCATGGGCTGACCGGGTCCAGCTGATCGATGGTGAATATGACGGCCCATGGGAGCTTCCGGTCCTTGGCGTGGTGACCGCTCCCGCTGCCGTGTTGATCCGGCCCGATGGATATGTCGCCTGGGTGGGGGACGGCACGGATACGGGATTACGTGACGCCCTCACTACCTGGTTCGGAACACCATGACGAGACGCGACGCTCGGTAGTTGCGACTGATCGGCTGATGGCGGTGATCGGACCGTCACTCCTGTCCCTGGGGGCGAGCCGCCCATCGTTTCGGAGACGAAACTGGTCAGTCATGGCACGCCCCGAGGCGAACGGATCATGGACCGTGGAGCCTCTCTACGATCACATCTGCCTGGGCCAAGGTGATCGGAATCGGGACGTCTGCAAGTGGCACGACGGACGTCCCACCGGCCATGAAGATAATTCCGTCGGCCAGGCAGCCGCGCAGATCGGGGTAGCGTTCCACGATCGCGATTTGCTCGCGCTTCGACTCCTCCGACTCTTGTCTCGCCTGCTCCATCTTCGCATCGACAGTCGGAGCGACTTTCTCTTCATAGTCGCGTCGTAGCCGCTTCCGGAAGCCCTTGCCAATGAGCCGGGAAGCCGACGCGAGGACAACATCCGCGATTTCCTGGTCAGGGTTGGCGCTCCTCGGACTCTGATCGTTTATGAGCCAGTCTTGAGTGGGCGGCCCATCCTGTTTGCGATCTCTTCGAAGTTCATCGGCCTGCTGCATCGCATCGTTCTGGGCGCTGTTGAGTAGGTCGAACAGCTCCTGGACCGTGCGGACGTCCGTCGTACGGCCACAACGCGGGCACGCCGACTGCTCCAACGCGGTCTCCATCAGTCGGTTATGCGCCGGCGCGGGACGTTAGTGAAGGGTCCCGGCGCCATTGAGAAGACGACCCGAGCCGGGTCGTCAAACCGGGCTGATCATCCCGGCGGACTCCAGGAGATCGGACAAGGACCCGGAGGCCCGAGCGGGCGGCGAGCGCCGTCGAGCCGTCCGGCCCTAAGGGCCCGCCTTGACTCTCGGGCGGCCGAGGGTTGGATACTGCTGGTGTGGACTCAGGCGAGTTGGTCGGTGTCGGCGCGTTCGCGCAGCTGTCGGGGCTGACGGTTGAGACGTTGCGGCACTACCACCAGGTCGGCCTGCTCGTGCCGGTCGAGGTCGATGATCGCACCGGCTACCGCCGCTACGGGCTGCGCCAGCTGCCGCGAGCGCGCAGCCTTGCCGCGTTGCGGGACGTCGGCATGCCGTTGGAGGATGTCGCCGCCATCGTCGACGCCACTGATCGAGGCGCGCGACGAGCGCGGCTGGTCGAGCACCGTCGACGCCTGACGGAGGCGGCCCGGCAGGCGGCTGGCCGGGTCGACGCAATGGACCGGATGATCGAGAGGGAGGACGTCATGGAGTCACCACTGCGGATCGAAGAAGGGACGCCAATGCTCTCAGACGAGAGGCTTGCGAGGGAACTGCTGGGCACGCTCGACCGAACGGACTTCGGTCACCTTGGTGTCCGCCACGAGGGCAAAGTGCGTGACAGCTACGTCGACGGCGACGTTCGCACCATCGTGACCACCGACAGGTTGTCGGCGTTCGACCGGCTCCTCGGGACTATCCCGTTCAAGGGACAGGTCCTCAACGAGATAGCGAACTACTGGTTCGACGCCACCTCCGACATCGTCTCGAATCACCTCCTGGAGGTCCCTGACCCCAACGTCGTGCGCGTCCGCGAGTGCGCTCCGGTGCCGCTTGAATTCGTCGTTCGCGCCTACATCACGGGCGTAACGAAGACATCGTTGTGGTTCAACTACGAGGCGGGCGCGCGGAACATTGCCGGCAACCTGATGCCCGACGGGCTTCGCAAGAACGAGCGGTTGGAGGCTCCGATCCTGACCCCGACGACCAAGTTCGAAGTGCATGATCGAAACCTCGGTCGCGACGACGCAATCGCCGAGGGTCTCGTGACCGCGGACCTATTCGACCGGTGCGCCGACGTCTGCTTCCGGCTGTTCGCTCGGGGCACCGAACTCGCGGCCCAACGCGGCCTGATCCTGGTCGATACGAAGTACGAGTTGGGTCTGCTCGGTGACGAGATCGTGCTCATTGACGAAGTGCACACGCCTGACAGCTCGCGCTACTGGTACGCAGACACCTACGACGAGCTCTTCCGAAAGAACAAGGATCAGCGAGCACTCGACAAGGAGCCGCTGCGAGAGTGGATGGTAGAGCGAGGGTTCCGCGGCGACGGAGAGGCCCCCGTCATGACCGACGAGGTCCGTATCGCGACCGCAACCCGCTACATCCTTCTCGCTGAGGAACTGACTCAGCGATCGTTCAAGGCCCCGGAGCTCACCGCAGCCGAACGGGTCGCCAACGTCCTCCGCGACTGACTGCCCGCGTTTGCCATGGAGTCAGTTTGGAGAGAGCTATCACCGACAACGCAGATATCAGTGGCCCGTTTACCTATCGGTGATCACGGTGCGATTCGTGATGGCGCACTTGGTTGCCGCGCGGCTACCGGAAGGGATCAAGAGAGTTGAAAAGTACATGCCCTAACCCGAGGCACCGACCCGTGTGAGCTACCCGAGTTCAGGCGACCAATGTCTCGCCCATTGGCGGCTCAGGTGGAGCGGATCAGCGCTCGTTCGTCAGCCGTGAACGCGTTGGGTGTCAGTGTGCTGCGCACGATCTCGGCGATCTTGCCGTTGCCCTTCACGAAGACCGCATAGGGGTCGCCGTAGAAGTAAAAGGCGCCGTTGGTGATGTCGGCCTTCGGATCGAAGGCGACCGGGAAGGTGACGCCAGTGCCCCTGACGAAGGACTTGGCGGCCGCCGTCGTGTCGAGGCTGTCCACGCCGATGACCGCGATGTGCGACAGCGCGCCGCGGGCCTTGTCCTGGGCCCGTACGGTGCTAGCCAGCGCAGGTAGCTCGTCGTGGCACGCCGGACACCAGCTGCCGAAGAACAGCAACACGGCCGGTGTGCCGTTGCCCCCGCCATCGCTCGGCACCGCCACCTGGGCTGCACCGGTCGGCCCGATGTTGGTCGCGGAGAACGACGGCACCGGGTCACCCTTCGTCGGCGCACCGCCGTGAGAGGAGCTCGGCCTGGTCAGCAACGCCACGATCGCCACCAGCACGAGGCCGATGGCCGTGCCGATCAGGATGAACCGCTTCCGCGGCTTGCCCGGTGGCGGGGCCGGAGGTGAGGCACCCGGCACCGGGTCCGGCGCGCCGGGTGGGGCGGGCACAGCAGAAGACATGACGGTTGTCGAAACTAGTGAATGTGGTTGGTGATGAGGACGTCACCCGCCATGGCGACGAAGAGCACGGTCAGATACGTGATGGAGTAGCCGAAGACGCGCATGGCGTCGCGGCCGGTGACCGTGCCCTTCTGGGCCAGGCCCCACAGGCGGGTGACCAAGTAGAGGAAGCCGGCCCCGAGGACGGCCGCCGTGACCATGTAGATCCAGCCGAGGTGGGCCACCGGGCCGAACAGGAACGAGACGGCCACCAGGGCGACCGTGTAGTACACGATCTCGGTCGTCGTGCGCTTCATGGAGGCGACGACCGGCAGCATGGGCACGTCGGCCGCCGCGTAATCCTCCTTGTAGCGCACGGCCAGCGACCAGAAGTGCGGCGGCGTCCAGATGAAGATGATGGCGAAGAGCACCACCGGCGCCCAGGCCAGACGGTCGGTCACGGCGGCCCAGCCGACGAGCACGGGAACTGCGCCGGCAGCGCCCCCGATGACGATGTTCTGCGAAGAGCGGCGCTTCAGCCACAGCGTGTACACGAACACGTAGAAGAGCGTGGCCGAGATGGCCAGCACGGCCGAGAGCAGGTTCACGGCCCGCCACAGCTCGACGAAGGCGGCGATCTCAAGGGCGAGGGCGAAGACGAGCGCCGCCCGCGGCGTCATGGCGCCGGTGACCAGGGGGCGGTTCTTGGTCCGGTTCATCAAGCGGTCGATGTCGCGGTCGACCACCATGTTCATGGCGTTGGCGCCGCCGGCCGCCAAGGCACCGCCGGCGAGGGTGGCCGCCATGAGCCACAGCGGTGGGAGGCCGCGCTGGGCCACCACCATGGTGGGCAGCGTGGTCACGAGGAGCAGCTCGATGATCCGCGGCTTGGTCAGGGCCACGTAGGCGCCGACGGTGGCCGGGGGCCGAGGCGGCCGGCCGCTTCGGGGGCGGCGGAGAGGTCGGTGACGGCGGTGTCGCGGGCCTGGGCCGGGGTGGACATGGCGGAGACAGCCTACGACCAGGGCCTCGATGGGGACCAAGCGGCAGGTCCCGGTACGATTGCCGGGTCGTGTCGCGGCGCCGCTCCCTCTCCGTCTCGCCCTCCCTGAGCCAGCGGCTCAACGTGGTCGCCCTGGTCCTGACCGCCCTCATCGTGATCACGGGCGGCGCGGTGCGCCTGACCGACTCGGGCCTGGGCTGCAGCAACTGGCCCGAGTGCACGGCCGGGCACCTGACCCCGGCGCTGCAGTTCCACGGGCTGGTCGAGTTCGGGAACCGCCTGGTGACGGTGGTCCTGGTGATCGCCGTGGCGGCCGCCTTCCTGGGTGCCGTCTTCCGCGTGCCGCGGCGCCGGGATCTGATCTGGCTGAGCGGCGGGCTGGTGGCCGGCGTCCTCATCCAGGCCGTGATCGGCGGGATCGTCGTCTACACCAAGCTCAACCCCTACGTCGTCATGGTGCACTTCTACGCCACCATGGTCCTGCTGGTCGACGCTGTCGTACTCGTGCACCGCTCGAGGCTCGACTACTCACCCGGGTCGGCCCGCCTGCTCGTCCCCCGGCCGCTCATCCGCCTCTTCTACGGGATGCTGGCCCTGCTGGCCGTCGTCATCGCGGCCGGCACGGCCACGACGGGCGCCGGCCCCCACGCCGGCGACAGCCAGGGCCAGGAGGTGGCCCGGCGCCTGCCGGTCGTCGCTGCGCGACATGGCCGAGCTGCACTCGAGCCTGGCCCTTTTGCTGGTGGGGGTGACCCTGGGGCTGGTGGTGGCCCTGCACGTCGGCGACGTGCCCGAGCGGGTGCGCCGGGCCGGGCGGGTGCTGCTGGTGGTCCTGGTGGCCCAGGCGGCGGTGGGCTACACCCAATACTTCACCCACCTGCCCGCGCTGCTCGTCGAGGTGCATCTCGCGGGCGCCACCGCGCTGGTCATCGGGTCGATGCAGTGCTTCCTGGCCTGCACCTACCACGCACCCGAGGTGGTGCCCGGGCTGGCAGCGGCGGTGACGGGGTCGCCGGCGGGCGGCGTGCCCGTCGGTGCCCGCTCGCCTGTCTAGGCTCGTTGCGTCGCGTGCGGTTTCGGCACGGACCCGCCCCCATCGTCTAGCGGACTAGGACACCGCCCTTTCACGGCGGCAGCACGGGTTCGAATCCCGTTGGGGGTGCGTCAGTTTGGTCACGGTTGGGGGTGCCGTGTTTTGAGGGGGGCCGTTTGGGTGCTGCTGCTCGCGTTGGGGATGCTCCGTTCGGGGGCTCGGTCATCTTCGGGCTTACGTCGACTCACCCGGACATCGGGGTCAGACTCGAACCTATATTGCCTGAAACGGCCCATCAGGCGTCCGGATGAGCACCAGGAGGGCACGTCGATGATCAAAGTGGCGCTTTGGGGGACCGGCGCGATGGGGTTGATCGCCTTACGTGGTGTCATCGATCACCCGGAGCTCGAACTTGTCGGAGTGGTCGTCCACAGCGAAGCCAAGGCAGGCCATGACGCCGGTTGGTTGTGCGGCATTGACACGGTGGGAGTGATCACGACCGTGGATCCTGAAGAGATCCTGGCCGGTGATGCAGATGTCATCGTTTACGCGGCGGCCGGCAACCTGCGACCCTTTGAAGCGACCGCGGACATGGCAGCCGCATTGGCTCGCGGCAAGTCGGTGGTGTCGTGCTCGGTGGTGCCCCTGGTGTTTCCTAAGTCGGTTGACCCGGCAATGACCGAACCGCTCGCACGTGCGTGCGATGAAGGCGGTACGTCGTTCTTCAACTCCGGGATCGACCCTGGCTTCGCCAACGACGTGCTCCCGCTTGCGCTCTCGGGTCTGTCACGCAACATCGAGTCGATCCGTGTCACCGAGATGTTCAACTATGGGACGTATCCCGACCATGATGCCGTCTACGAGATCCTCGGTTTCGGGAAGACTCCGAAGTTCGAGGCGTTGGCGGCGGCGCCGGGGTCGTTCACCTTCGCCTGGGGCCCCGTGGTCCACCAGCTGGCCGACGGACTCGGCGTCGAGATCGATCGCTTCGAAGAGTCGATCGAGCGGGTGGTCAGCAACAAAGGCTTCGATACTCCCACGGGAAGGATCGACGCAGGCACAATCGGGGCTATGCGGTCCATCTTGACTGGGTTCGTCGGTGGGGCACCAAAGCTTGTGGTCGACCACGTGACCCGAATGCATGATGACCTCGCACCTGGCTGGCCCCAACCACACATCTCGGTCGCACCCCGTGACTTGGGCTATCCCGGAGCTTCGGGCCGGGGCGCCTACCGGGTAGAGATTGAGGGGTCACCCGCAATCCGGTGTGAGCTCGAGCTCACAGAGCGGGCCGATCACGACTTCGGTGCCCGCGTCGCTGGCGCCGCCCGCCTGGTCAACGCCATCACCGCCGTTGCCCAAGCCCCGCCCGGGCTGCTCTCTGCTCTCGATCTCCCACTCGTCACGGGACGGAGTGCGGTGAAGCCAGCTCCCGGCCCCTCGCCCGATTCTCGTCTCACCGGCAAGTTCCTACGGGACAGAACTCGTTGAACCGGGCGCGGACACATCGATGCCGCCCTTCATTGCACGGTCCCTGGTTCGAATGCATTTCGCTTGAGAGGACGTCGCAACGGACCCGAAGAGTGGCGAATTGTTGACCGCCCAGGGACTGAGGTCGTCGTTGAGAACCTCGCCCAGCGTCTCGGCCGGGAGGGGAACACCGAGGAGGAAACCCTGAGCAAAGTCGCACCCCAGCGCACGAAGGTCGTCGAGCTGGTCGGAGCGCTCCACCCCTTCAGCAATGCAGACCAGTCCGAGCGAGCGTGTCAGATCCCCGATCAGCCCGACGATGGTGGCATCGGCGGTTCCGCGGCCGAGCCCTCGACAAAGCTGCGGTCGATCTTCAGGGCCTCGACGGGGAAGCTCCTGAGATATCCGAGAGACGCGTAGCCGGATCCGAAGTCGTCGATGCTCAGGTGGACTCCGAGAGCCCGAAGGTGATGGAGAACTCGGAGCGTGGACTCTGTGTCGGTAGCGAGTGCCCCTTCGGTGATCTCGAGCCACAGTGCCGAGGGATCAATCCCGCTCGAGTCCAAGGTCTCTGCGATCTGGTCGATGAGATTGGGTTGGGTGAGCTGACGCGGGGAAAGGTTGACACTCATGCCGACCGACAGACTCGGCGCCCCTCGATTCCGGCGTTCCTGCTCCCAGCGGACGTACTCGCGACTCGCCTCTTCGAGCACCCAGGCCCCGATCGGCACGATGAGTCCGCTGTCTTCGGTCATCGCCAGGAACTCGCCCGGGTGGATCAAACCCCGCTCGGGATGCTGCCAGCGTAGGAGCGCCTCCAGTCCCGCCAGGCGCCCGCTCTGCAGGTCCACGATGGGCTGGTAGTGGACGCGGAACTCACCGCGTTCGAGAGCCCTGTGGAGCTGACTCAGGGTGTTCATCTGCTTCAGAGCCACCCCGTGGCTCTGGGGATCGAACGCTTGGATGCGAGAGCGCCCACGTTCCTTCGCCACGTACATGGCGGTGTCGGCGTCGCGGAGGAGCCCGGAGGCGGTATCGCCTTCGGCTCCGGAGATGGCCAGTCCTTGGCTGGCGGTCACGAATATCTCGCCTCGAACAACTCAATCGGCTGGGAGAGTGCCTCGGCAATCCGTTCGGCGATCTCGAACGCCGTCTGCTCGTCGGCGATCTCCTCACAGAGGACGACGAATTCGTCCCCCCCGAAGCGTGCCACCGTATCGCTCGGTCGCATCGCTGCACGCAGCCGCTTGGCCACAGCCTTGAGGAGCTCATCACCGGCGGCGTGACCCATGCTGTCGTTCACCAGCTTGAAGCCATCGAGGTCGAGGAAGATCACCGCCGCGCGGCCTTGGTTGCGAGTCGGCGCGGCTGAGGGCGACCTCCAGACGGTCCATGAAGAGGACCCGGTTGGGTAGGGCGGTGAGCGGGTCATGAATCGCAGCGTGGGCAAGACGCTCTCGCAGTTCCCGGCGTTCGGTCACATCCTCGATCTGTTCGATCAGGTACACAGGGCCTTCCCTCGTCATCACGCACGCACGACACGTTCACGGACACCCACACCTCATGGCCGTCGGCATTGAGGTACCGCTTCTCGATCCGATAGGTGTCCGACATTGTCCGCGGCCTTCGAGACGAAACGAGCCATCTCGGCTTTGCTCGATTCCCGGTCCTCTGGGTGGGTGAGGTCGTGGACGTTCATGCCGCACAGTCGAGGTGCGGGGTATCCGGCGATCCTGCCGTAGGCCGAGTTTGCCCGAAGGATATGGCCATCGAGGTCGATCATCGCGATCCCGATCGGAGCGTTCTCGAAAGCCGAAAGGAACCGTTCATGAGCTTCCCTGAGTGCCTCGTCGGCCTGTTTGCGCTCGGTGATGTCGTGGAGATTGCTCACAATGCCGCGCACCTTGGGGTTTTCGAGGTGGTTGGTGACGGTGGCCTCGAACCATCGCCAGGCACCATCTCGGTGCCGCAGCCGCAGCTCGCAAATGCAATCCTTCACTCTTGGGCGCGGTGATCTCCTCCGAGCGGGCCTGCAGGGCGGCAAGGTCATCCGGGTGCAGGATGTCGGTCGCCGGTCGCTGTGCGAATCGCATCGGCGGAGTAGCCGAGGATGCGATCGAAGGCTGGACTCACGTAACTCAGTCGCCCCGAGATGTCGGCGACAATGATGATGTCACTCGCTTCTTGCACCAATGCCTCGAACCGCCCCTCACTGGACTCGCGCGCGATGGCGAACCACTCCAACACCTTGATGGTGAACACCGCTCCGAGCGCGTCCAGCGCGGCAAGCGCGTGCACGAGCGGTTGGTGGATCAGTGTCGGTGCCAACCCGGTGGCGATCGCGGCTTGTCCCAGCCCGATACAGATCAACGTCCAGATGATCGACGGTCGGGCTGCCGCTGAGCCGGCGACTGCGCATGGCATCGGCGGCGCCGAACACGAACCCGACGGCCAAGATGGGCCCCCAGCCGATGCCGTAGATCACAACGGCAATCACGGCCATTTCCACGCCCACCCGCACAGCCAGCCGCCAGCCCTCGGTTGCATCGACCCACAGCGCAGCGTTGACGGAATTGACGACGAAGGCAAAGAGCACCAGGGCGACAATGACCCAGTACGGGATGTCGGCAATGAGTCCCGATGGACCGGATGAGGCAGAAGACGGCGATAACAGGAGGAACGGCCAGGTTCGCAGGGTCCTTCAGCCGGGTCCAGAGGCGGGCACCAAAGCCCCGCTCGACGGGTCCGAGCATGCTGCCGCCTGACCAGTTCACCTCAGTTGTATCGGCACACCGGAAGCGCGCCTGTACGGTGCTGAACCACCGATACCCGTGTGTGGCGGAGAAATTCAGACAATTTCGCCAGCAGGAGGCTGAATTTGGCCACCAACCCGCTGGTCAAGGGCGGGCTCAGGCGTGCGTGGTGGGCCCGGGTCGGGGACGCCCCTCTCCTCCGAGTGATATCCAAAACGCGGGGAGACGTACCCAGCAGCCCCCAGGGAGCTACCCCCATGATCGGGCTCGATTCGCCGTAGCTCGAGGTCGAAATGCACGCACCATCGCGCTCTTCCGCCGCTGCAGGATGAAGGCCGCGAATTCATTGGTCCGGTCAGAACGCGTTCTTGTTCGAGTGCGCTCGGTGAGGGGTGCCAAACTGCCCCTTTTGGGCATTTTCGCCCCTACCGAGCCCCACGACGCCCTTCGATTCGACCCGCATGACCGGTGACTTCCGCAGATGCGTTGGGGCTAGGGGCGGTCCTCCAACACGAGATCGTCGCTCGAGAGTTCGACCCCATCCCGACCATTGAGCACCCGCCCCTTGCCGTTGCTCAAGGCGTCTGACGGTTCATTGGAGATCGGGGCCTCTTGGCCGTCGGCGTCGAGAACGACCACCCTGTCGCGTCCCTCGCGCTTGGCCCGGAACAGTGCGGCGTCAGCCCGACTGATTATGGTCGGGAGATCCTCCTTCGGGTCGGCCTCGATGACCCCGAAGCTCACCGTGAACTTCGGCAGTCCGGCCACAGCCATGGCCGCCTCGAGTCGAATCCGCGCCGCCTCGAAGATCTCACGGGCTTTGTCGATGCCGCAACCGGGGATCGCGATGGCGAACTCCTCTCCGCCGTGGCGGGACACGAGGTCTTCGGTCCGGAGGGACTCCCGGAGAACCTGGGCGAACAACCGCAGCGCCCGGTCGCCGGTCTCGTGACCATAGCTGTCGTTGAGGAGCTTGAAGTGGTCGAGATCGGCCATGGAGATCACGACATGCGATTCCTCGCGCCGGATCGCCGAGACGCGGTGCTCAAACGATCGTCGGTTCAGCAAGCCCGTGAGGCTGTCGGTCGTCGCCTGGAGCTGGGTCTCGGCCATGACCCGCAGAAGGCCGATGCGGGCGCCGGACAGCTTGGCCAGGGTCTCGAGGTCCTGAACTGTGTTGTCGGAGAACGCGGCGTGCTGCTCACCGGTGACGTGGATCACCCCGACGGAGCGGCCCATGATAGAGACCGGCACGCACATGGCCGAGATGGCACCTTCGGGTCGGCCTTGGAGCTTGGGGCACGCGTCGAGTTCCTCGCTGTCGGAGAATCGCTGCACCTGTGCCCGGCGCGCCGCCGGACAGTGATCCGGTGAGTCGACCCCACAGTTCGGCGGCGATCCCGTCGGCGAGGCCGAGGCCATGCGCAACAGGTGTGCGTGGCTGTTGTCAGCGAGCAGGAGTTCAATGGGCGCGTCGGGCACGATTGCGGAGAACGACCGCTCGATCACCTGGACGACCTCGGGTTCCCCCTCGGCCATGTCCAAGGCATTGGCCAGGCGGCTCTCGAATTTCTGTCCGCGGGCCTGGGCCTCGAACCGGCGGGCGAGGGCGGCGATGACGCCGTCGCTCTTGTCCTGTTCCGTCACGCTACGCAACGACAGGATGATGGCCATTGGTGCGACCAGCACCGCCATCCACATGGCGTCAACCAGATAACGGGCACCGCCGGAAGCCGTGAGCGAGGTCAGGTAGACCGCCAGCACCCCGAGCAACGGGCCGAGGATGATGCCGACCACGGCGCCGATGTAGGCGGCACGTCTGGTACGCGTGCGCGCGGTCGTCCAATCGTCCTCGGTGACATCGGCATCCGACGGTATTGGCTCTTCCACCGATCCCCCTCGCATCCCCCTCTTCGCATGGTACGCGTCCCTGGTTGCCGGGCGGTTGCCAATTCGTCGACAATTGGTTCGATCACCAGGCGAAGCGAACGACGGGCAAGGGTGGTTCGAGCATCGGGCTCGGGTCCTGAGCAGGCCTTCAACGCCCTGACATCTTTTGCCGGTCGCTGCGAGGTCCACGAGTTCATCGTTCCAATCAACAGCAATGCGCCTACTCTGAAGGTGGTTCAGCTGCTCGCTTGATCAATGGCCTTGGTTCCCCCAACTACGTTTGAAGCGGCCGGAATGTATCAGGACGTGGGCGCCCGGCGGAATATTGTCGTCGAATACGCTCTTCGAGATGACCTACAACGGACGTGCCCCGATCCATACGGACATGAGTGCGTTGAATGCGGCCCTGGCCGCAGCAATACAGGGAACGAACCGCTTCCACGCGTGACTGGGCCGGGACGGTGAGATCAGCATCACACTGGGCCACCAATCCAATGCATGGGGACTCACCCCAAGGCCCACTAGGGATCGATTGCCCCGGTCGCCCAATTGACCCTAGTGAGGATGCGCAACACCTGGATTCCACTGGATGCCGCTGCGGGGCTCGCTCCAAGTTCGCAGCTTCGTTATCGACATCGCGGACGGATATCCCTGATCCTGCCGGATGGCATCAGTCTGCTCCAAATCCGGCGAGACGTTCATTTGCAGCCGCAAATCCTTTCTTCTTTGTATCCCATTGACTCAACTTGAAACGTCAGTTAAACCAGAAGTGGGATTAGGAAGTTTTCGGGTCCGTCTACGGGGGGAGTCCAATGGACAAGGTGCATCAAGACAGCCCGCTGCAACCCAGTTCGCCCGGTAACCGAGGTTTGTCTCGACGCCAGTTCCTGGCCGCATCAGCCGGTGTGGCCACATTGAGCGCCTTCGAATGGACGCCGATTTTCCACGTCCCAGCAGCGAGCGCCCAAAGCACCCTCACTCCGCCACCGAACTTTCCCTCGTCCATCGCGCTCTATCAACAGGCCTTCCAGAACTGGTCTGGCGAGATCGTGCTCGAAAATGCTTGGACCTGTGCACCGACCTCGGCGGCCGACGTCGTCACATTGGCCAACTGGGCATTCCCTCTGGGATACGAAGTCAGGGCGCGGGGAATGATGCACAACTGGTCGCCGTTGGTCATCCCGGTGGATTCCAGCGGGGCCGATCTCATCCTTGCCGACACAACCCAGTTCCTCACGGCCGTCGCCATTGACTCCTCCGGTTCGCCTGCCACTGTTACCGCTCAAAGCGGGGTAACGATGGACGTACTCCTGCAGGAACTGGAGAATGCCGGTCTGGGATTGACCGCACATCCAGCACCGGGCGACATAACGATAGGGGGAGCCCTCGCCATCGATGGTCACGGCACGGCGGTTCCGGCCGAAGGTGAAACGATCATCCCGGGCCATACCTATGGCTCGCTCAGCAATCTCATCCTTTCTCTCACGGCGGTCGTGTGGAGCGCGTCTCAGGGCCAGTACGTGCTTCAAACTTTCGAGCGTTCGGACCCGGCAATCCAGCCTCTGTTAACCCATCTCGGGAGAACCTTTGTCACAGAGGTGACTCTCCAGGTTGGCGCGAACACTCGGCTACGGTGCCAGAGCTTCGTCAATGTTCCGGCCAGCGCGCTCTTCGGAGCACCTGGTTCGAGCTCCCAGACGTTCGACTCGTACGTGGAGGAGTCCGGCCGGGTGGAAACGATCTGGTTCCCCTTCACGTCCGAGCCCTGGCTCAAGGTATGGACGATCGCACCCCAGCAGCCTCTGTTCTCACGCGAGGTCGACGCACCCTACAACTACATCTTCGCCGACGTCATCCCAGAGACGCTCTCCGGACTCATCAAAGACATCCTGGAGGGTGATGTCAGCGTCACACCAACATTCGGTCAAGCCGAGCTGGCCATCGTTGCCGCAGGGCTCCTCAGCACCCTCACTGCCGACATCTGGGGCTGGGCCAAGGATCTCCTCCTCTACGTCAAACCGAGCACGCTACGAGTAACGGCCAATGGATATGCCGTACTGACCAGTCGTGCCAATATCCAGCAGGTGATCTACGACTTCATTACCTTCTACGAGAACCAGGTGGCCGCCTATCAGGCGGAGGGAAACTATCCCATGAACGGCCCAGTTGAGATCCGGGTCACCGGTCTCGACGTAGCCCAGCGATGTCATGATCGCCTCCGCAACGACGCCCCAGCTGTCGGCATTGCGATCCCCGACCAGACCAGCCGGACTGGAACGTGGCCGTCTGGTTCGACATTCTCACCATGCCCGGGACGCCGACCTCAGACCAGTTCTACCAGGACATCGAACAGTGGATGTTCACCAACTACACCGGCTCGTACGCCGCGGTCCGTCCCGAGTGGTCCAAGGGATGGGCATACACCGATACCGCAGCATGGTCCAACCCACAATGTTGAGCACCACGATTCCCCGCAGCCATCAATGCCGGGCAGAGCGTTGGTGACAACTGGACCTCAGCGCTTGCCACCCTCGATACCTATGATCCGTACAAGGTGTTCAGCAACGCGTTCCTCAACTCCTTTATGACCTGAGATTCGCGAGAACCGCCGCGGCAACCACCAGGTCACGAAGAGAGTGGCCCTGTGCCGGCAATGTATGGGGACAGGCCAACTCCGCATTCCTGCGTCGAATACATTGACCCTGTGACGACGGTCCGACTGGCAACGCTCAACGACCTTCCGCAAATGGCGCGTGTCCAAGTGCGGGCATTTGAGGACGACCCGTTGATTACATGGATGCTTCCTCCCGACGACTTTGACCGAAGAGCCACGCTGTTGTTCGACTGCATGATTCGCGCATCCATGATCCACGAGAGCATCTACACGACCGACGATGGTGTTTGTGCGGCGGTGTGGGCGCCGCCAGAATCCTGGGCCTTCTCCGAGGAGCAGATCGGGATGATGGCCGGACCATTTGCTGAGGCGGCGGGTGAGAGAGTCGATCTTGCCTCAGGCGTTCTGACCGAGATGGCAGAAGTGCACCCAGCTGAGGCCCATTGGTACCTCGAAGTTCTGGGCACACATCCCGACTGGCAGAGGCGCGGAATTGCTTCGGCAGTCCTTGCCCCGGTCTTGGGTCATTGCGACGCCGACGGTCTTCCCGCCTACCTTGAGACGCAGCGGGAGAGCAACGTCCCGTTCTACCGTCGTCATGGATTCGAGGTCATTGGCACGAAGCAGCTCTCAAACGGGGGACCGAATATGTGGCTGATGTGGCGGGAGGTGAGACCTATAGCCCCGTCCATTGACGGCCGATGACGCCAATCTCCAAGCAGAGACCAAGGTCGGGGCAATGGAAAGATGTCCGGTCCCAGCGGTCTCGTCCCCTAGCCCGAAAGTGCCTGCTTCGGTCCGGCACGCCAGCCCGGCAGCGAGGACTACTACTAGGACACTTAGCTGAACAGCGTCATTCTGCGGGGTGGATCAATTCGTTCAAAGGGGCGTCGGAGTTCACCAATGCTTGCGCCTGAATCGCGCCAGTTATTGGAAGATTGGTCGAACCGAGCGCCCCAATCTGCGAGAGAAGGGAGGCCTGGTCCCAATAGATGTGCTCGGAAAGGACCTTCTCGTCCTCGAAGGCCATCACCACCACCACGGGGAGTTCCACCTTGCGGCCGGTCGGTGCAATGCCCGGAAGCCAGAACGGCATCTCGACAGTATGGGTGAATCTCATGACCAACTCGTCTACAACTCGTTCGGTGCCAACGGTTCGAGATACCTGCTCGACCTCCGTGTCCGCCGGCCATGCGGGTATGAACGAGTCGCGGTAGAACGTATGGAGCTGATCAGTGTTACGACCGCCGGTGAGCACTGGCACATGAATGACGGTCGGATGATCGACCATCGTCTCCATAGTTGCATCAGCATCTCTGGCTTGGAACTCGAGCCCAACGTGCTCATCGAACAGCCGACCCAGATCAGACATCGCTAGCTCCCAAGGTCTGCGGTTGACGGCGGAACCTACCGCCGACCGGATCGCTGGTGGCAACCATAACGAGCTTACGTTGGGGGTGAAAGGCGACGCTGTCCCGGCGTTGAGGTGGAACGGGGGGGGCACCCCCGGGTGCGAATTCTGGCCCGGCAGGGGCAACATGGGGATAGCTGGGCGACCCTGGATTGTTGTCACACACCGGATCTCTACGTAATGTCTGACCGATATGGCCGACGAACCCGTAGCCGCAATCGAAGCGATAACCAAGCGCATCATCGAAGCGATCGATGGCGACGCCCCGGCGGATGATCTTTGCAAGTTAGCGGAGGCTCGCGCCTGGCTGATCTGGCCCAATCAGCCCCACTAACTGGTGCCATTAGTGGGGCGACTAGTAGATGGCGACGGATGGCCCCTGGCGGAGACCCGACGCTGAAGAACGTACGGCGACAGTCTCCTCCGATTCGGCCCGGTGCCATTGCGCTTTGGTGCTTTGGACGTTGCGCTGCGCCGGCCGTTTTGGCCCGCGCGTCGGTCCTGGCTCCTCTCTCCCAAAGGGAGGCGGTGTGAACCGGGCGCCGATAGCCGCCGAACCGGCAGCATCGATTGGGGACATTTGCCCCAGGGCCTTGAATTACGGCCAGCATTGGCGGCACGTCGATTGGCACAACCCTGGCTACCAGTCCGTACACCCCTTACGTCGTGTTCGGTCATAACAGACGATTTCTTGCCCGAGTCGAAGACCGATTCGGCAGCTTGCCTCGAACCGGCTGATGCCCTTCAAAGGTCGATTCAACGTTGCCATCACCGCCGGTGAGTCCCGGCACCTGTCTCAGGAACTCGCGCGATCGATCTGCCGGCATTGTCGCTTCAATGGTCGAAAATCGGCCTTCGGCCAGAGTCTGCTCAACAAGACCACCCAGTTGGGCTATCGCGTTGAGCAGACCCCTGATGCTTTTGGAAGGCGCCTCGATGCTGAGGCGTAACACTGGTTCGCAGACAGAAGTGCCAGCCCGCTGGAGGGCCAGCATAAGCACTACCGGGGTGAGTTTTCGAAAATCAGCGCTTGTTGTGCGTGCCATCGGGACCGTCGGCTTCGCTGGTCCGTCCGAGACGTAGTAATCGCACTTAGTCAGGGTCACGACACAATCGGTGACCTCCCATCCGTGTAGACCTCTACGAAACGCTCGGTGGATGTACTCCGTCAAATGGTCAACGAAGAGGCTCTGCGTCTTATAGATGTACAAAGGTACCGATCGTTCATCGACATCGAGTCGGACCTTCACGCCTGATGCGACGGGGCCAGGGTCTATCCGGAGAGCGATAGTAGCCATGTAAGGATTGGCGTCGGAAGTCAGCAGCTCCGCAGCTTCGCTGCTGCGAATGGGACGCTCGATATAGATCGTCGTCGACTCGCGGAATCCGACCTCTATCCCATAGTCGTCCGCGAGCGTGGACTGAATGACTTCCTTCTGAACCTCGCCATAGAGCGACACGGACGTTTCGTTGAGATCCGCGTCCTCTCGCACCCTGATAAATGGATCCTGCTCCGCCAGCTCCCTAAGCGCCACTCTCAATCGGGCTCGATCGTCTGGGTCATGGGCTTCGACAACCGACTCCATCGCTGGTGAGGCGAACTGTTGATCGGATTCGTCGGTGCCAAACTGACCGATGCGGTCACCGATCTGGACTTTGCGCAGACCCCAGATCCTTCCGATGTTGCCGGCCGAGACCGACGTCATCGTTTGATGAGTCGGGCGATCAAAAGTGGCGATCGCGGTCACCTTATCGATGTGTCTTTCGCCATAGACGAGCCGATCGCGGATTCGGATGGTGCCTGAGAACAGCCGTACGTAAGCGATCTTCTCCCGTGACGCTCCACGCTCGATCTTGAACACTGTGCCTGACGCTTGCGCGTCAGGATCGCCGAGGGCGTCGGAGGGGAGCAGATCAGTGATTCCGGAGATCAATGACTCTATGCCGGCACCAGTACGGGCAGACCCAAAGAACACTGGATGAACAAGACCTTGCTGCGTTTGAACTCGTAGCTGGTCTTGAAGTCGTTCAAGTGGAAGATGACACTCGGACTCGATGAAGCCGGTCAGAATCTGCTCATCGTGTTCCGCGAGTGCTTCTACGAGTAACGAACGATATTCAGTGTCGTCTACTCCCCACGGGGCGAAATCGGCCAACCTAGTGCCGTGACCGGCAACGTTGGTGGGGCGCGTCCACCACTTTGATCTTCGGGTCGCGCAAAGTGGTGCCATGGCAGAACGCGTGGCAGTGCGGGACATCACCAACGAAGAGGGACGAAAGCTCCTCTCGATCGTGCGCCGGGGCTCGGGCTCGGTGGTGCGATGGCGAAGAGCCCAGATCGTGCTCTGGTCGGCCCAGAGGATGGACGTCCCGGCCATCGCCAAGATCGCCTTCACCTCAGAAGACCGGGTCAGAGAGGTCATCCACAACTTCAACGCCGACGGGTTCGATTCGTTGGCCGCCAAGTACTCGGGCGGCCGACCACCGAAATTCACCCTGCCCGAGCGCCGGGAGATCAAAAAGATCGCCTTGTCACGACCGGTCGACCACGACCTGCCCTTTTCCACCTGGAGCTTGTCCAAGCTGGCCGAGTTCCTCGTCGCCGAGGGGGTGGTCGACGACATCAGCCACGAGGGTCTGCGCGTGCTCCTCCGCGAGGAGGGTGTCTCCTTTCAAGTGATCAAGACCTACAAACAGTCCAATGACCCCGACTTCGAGGCCAAGAAGAACCGGGTGCTCGAGCTCTATGAAATTGCCGATGGCAAGGCAAAACCGAAGAAGGGCGACCCCGGCGTCGTCATCTGCATGGACGAGTTCGGCCCGCTCAACCTCTTGCCCCGGCCGGGCAAGCAGTGGGCGCCGAGAATCGTTAAAGGCGAAGGGTGCGAAGAACCACGACGCCGGCGCCGCCGGGCCACCTACACCCGCAAGAACGGGGTCCGTCATCTGATGGCCGCCTACGACCTGAACCAGGTGTAAATGCTGATCGAAAATCGGAGCACCTGCTGACGCTTTCGCGCTGATCGAAAATCGGAGCACCCGACCATCCCCGGACCTGTCCGTGCCGGCTCCCAGGCTTCCCGTCTGGAGCTGGGCGAGCAGACGGGAGAAGGGTGCACACCGACATGGAGATGTGGACTGAGATCAGGAGAAAAGTCCTGGTCGAGGGTACCTCGAAGCGCTCGATTCTCAGGGAGTACAAAGTCAGCTCCGGGGTCCTCGAAAAGATCCTGACCCACGCTGAACCTCCCGGCTACCGCCAGAGCGTCCCTCGCCCCAAACCCCAGCTGGGCCAGTTCATCCCGGTGATCGAGCAGATCCTGGGAGACGACAAGACGGCCCCACCCAAGCAGCGCCACACGGCCAAGCGGATCTACGAGAGGCTGCGCGACGAGTACGGCTACACCGGGTGCTCCTCCCAGGTCAGGGCCGCCGTGGCCCGGGTCAAGCGCAATCACCTCGAGGTGTTCGTGCCGCTCAGCCACCCGCCGGGCCGGGCCCAGTTCGACTTCGGTGAGGCGACCGTGATCATCGCCGGGGAGGAAACCAAGGCCGCGCTGGCGGTCATGACCCTGCCCTATTCGGACGTCTACTTCCTGAGCGCCTATCCCCGCGAGTGCACCGAGACCTTCCAGGCCGGCCACATCGCCGCCTTCGAGTTCTTCGGTGGCGTCCCGACCCGGACCTCCTATGACAACACCTCCATCGCGGTGAGCAAGGTGGACGGGCGTGACCGGGTGCTGACCACCGAGTTCTTGCGACTCGAATCCCACTTCCTCTTCGAGCACCACTTTTGTCGGGTGGGCCGGGGCAACGAGAAGGGCCATGTGGAGACCCATGTCGGCTATGCCCGGCGCAACCTGTTGGTGCCGGTGCCGTCATTCGCATCATGGGCGGCGTTCAACGAGTACCTGGCTGCCGCCTGTTATGCCGACCTGTTCCGCCGGGTCCGGGGCAAGACGGACACCAAGGCCGAGAGGCTGGAAACCGACCGGGCGGCCCTGCTGGGGCTGCCGGCCGAGTCCTTCGAGGCCCGCCGGGTTGAACAACGCGGCGCCAACTCGCTCTCCTTGGTGCGTTTCGACTGCAACGACTACTCGGTGCCGACCGCGTTCGCCCATCATGACGTCACCGCCATCGGCGGGACCGAGGAGGTCCGCCTTCTCGTCGGCGCCGAGGTGGTGGCCACCCACCCGCGCTGTTGGGCCAAAGAGCAGGTCCGCTTCGACCCGACGCACTACCTGGCCCTGTTGGAACGAAAGCCCGGTGCCCTTGACGTCGCTCGTCCCCTGGAGGGCTGGAACCTGCCCGAGTGCTTCTTGACCTTGCGCCGGCGCCTCGAAGCCGATTCAGGGTGGGCCGGGACACGTGACTACATCAAGGTGCTGCGCCTCATGGAGTCGGCCACGCTCAAAGAGCTGACGGCTGCGGTCACTCAGGCCCTCTCCATCGGGGTCAGCGGGTCTGACGCCATTGGGCTGATCCTTTTGCACTCCAAGGAGCGTCCGGTCGCCCTCTTCAGCCTCGACAGCCACCCCCACCTCAAAGAAGTCGCCATCGAAGCACCCGACCTCGACGCCTATCGGGCGCTGACCGAGATCGGGGCCTGAGCGCATTTCCCCAGGTCGACTCCTGGCCCCCCGATCCCACCACCGCGGATTCAGCGCCTCTCGGGGCAACTGAGCGCCCGGCATCACCGTCTCGGCGCAGATAGCGCCGTGATCAGAAAGGAGCACCACCAATGAAGACCCTCGAAGCGAAGTCCCTCGTCCTGCTACGCCATCATCTCAAGGCTCTCCGGCTGCCGACGGTCGGCGCCGAGTGTGAGAAGGTGGCCAAGCAGGCCGCGCTCGACAACGTCGACCACCTCACCTACCTGCTCCAGCTCTTGGAGCTCGAACTGCTCGACCGCGAGAAGCGTGCGGCGGAGCGCCGGCTCAAGGCAGCGCGCTTTCCGACCATCAAGACGCTCGACACGTTCGACTTTGCGGCCCGCCCGTCGGTCAACAAGGTCCTGATCTCAGAACTGGCGCGCTGTGAGTACATCGACAAGCGGGAGAACGTTTTGATGATCGGAAACCCCGGCACCGGGAAAAGTCACTTGGCCACGGCGTTGGCCGCCCAGGCCTGTGCCAAGGGTTACCGGGTCCGCTTCTTTCGCACCACCGAGCTCGTGACCGCCCTCATAGAAGCCCGAGACGAGCGGACGTTCCTGCGGCTCAAGGGCCAGCTGGCCAAGCTGGATCTCCTCGTCCTTGACGAGCTGGGCTACGTCCCCGCATCCAAGGTCGGTGCCGAACTGCTCTTCGATGTCATCTCCACGGCCTACGAACGAACCAGCCTGATCGTGACCAGCAATTTGCCCTTCGAATCGTGGACCGAGGTGCTGGGCTCCGAACGCCTCACTGGAGCCACGCTCGACCGCCTGACCCATAGGTGCCGAATCATCGAGACCAAGGGCGAGAGCTACCGACTCCGAGACGCCAAGGCTAGGACCACCCGATCCGCCAAATCGGTCACCACGCCGGTGGACGCGACTGAGACCTCAAGCTAACTTCACACTGACCAAGTGCTCCGATTTTCGACCGGCGCGCGCTGCGATATTGGATCGGCATACACACCAGGACAAGATCTACGGCCACGTCAAGTTGAAGAAGGACCGGACGACGTTCCTCGAGTTCTGCCGCTACCTGCGCACCTTGTACCCACCGAACGTCCGCATCGCCATCGTCATGGACAACTTCAGTCCGCATCTCTCGACCAAGGTCGATTCGCGCGTGGGCGACTGGGCCGAAGCCAACAACGTCGAACTGGCGTATGTGCCAACCAACGCCAGCTGGATGAACCGGATCGAGGCCCAGTTCCAGGCGCTGCGTTACTTCACCCTCGACGGCACCGACCACCGCTCACACGAGGAGCAGAACTCGATGATCCGTCGCTACATCATTTGGCGCAACCGCAACGCTCACGACAAAACGTTACGTGAACTGGTAAAGCGCGCAAACGTTGCCTGACGCGGCACTAGGAGACTGTTGAACAAACGGCATTCTCCGAGTTCAGGAGCACGGGTGCCGTGAGCTTCTGGGCTGGGGGTGGATGAATCGACGATGGGCCTCGGAGACGCGCGTTCTTCGGGCCGCATGGGTCGCACAAATGTTCCTCGAACTCCTACATCTTGAGGATCCACTCACCGTCGTGGTCCAGACCGAGGTTGACCAACCGTCTGAGGTTGATGGCGGCGATGCGCAGCGAGAGACCAAGCTGGTTTCTCTTCACACCTCGGAATCTGACTCGCCGATGGTTGTCGGCCACCAGCCATGCGATCGATCGTTCCACCATCGGACGCCATCGTCGATAGTCCTCGGCGAAGTCGCCCTCTCGCCATGCCCGTCGGGATTCCACTAGCTCGTTGTCGTGAGGGTGCAGGTGGAGGGTGCGACCGTCTTTGGATTTGGTGCACCGACCCCGGAGGGGACATCCGCGACAGTGGATTCCGAACACGGCGGCGCGACCAGCGGTGATCGAGACCGTGTGGCCACGGGGACAGGTTGCGGTGCGTGCCCCCTCGTCGACGACGAAGTCCTCCCGTTCGAAGCCACCGGGCACGGCCGGTGTCGTCGGCCAGGGCTTGATGGCGCGCCGGTGCTTGGCCTTGCCCAGGGCACTCAGCGTCTCACCGGATCCATAGGCACCATCGCCTAGAACCTCGAGTCCGGGCTGCTCGTCGGCCAAGAGCGCGACGCCGGTTGACCCATCGGCGGTATTGGCCGGGGTGAGGGCGCAGGCGGTCACCAAGCCGGTTTCGGGTTCGATGGCGATGTGGGCCTTGTAGCCATCGCGATACTCAGATCGCGACTTGTGCATGTGGCGGGCCTCGGGGTCCACGGTGGAAATGACCCGGTTTGGGGCCACTTTTCGGGCGATCTTCCAGGTGCCGTCGTCAAGTTGTTCGACGTCTTGACCGGCGACGAGGGCCAGCAGCCCGAGTGCGGAGGTGGCCTCGTCCTCGTCGGTCGCATCTTCGAACTCGGCCAGGAGATGGAGGGCATCGTTGACCAGTCCATCGACGAGGGCCTCCTTGGCGACGGGGTCGTCCCAGGCGATCAACGGCTTGCCACCTGACTCGTAGTCGTGGGCACAAACGCTCACGTCTTTGGCTCCGGGAACGAGCCGACGGACCCGGCGGACGGCGGCGATCAGCTGGGTCACGGTGTCTTGGGTGGCCACGGCGTCGTCGAGCAGGGTCGAGTCGAGGGCTCTTTTGGTCTTGCCCTTCAACACCCCGGTGGCATCGATGACCGAACGCACGGCGTCGAAGATCCGTTCGGGGTGTTCGGACTGGCGCAGCCGGGTGCGCCAATAGGTGAGGACCGAGAAGTCGAACCCCTCGTCGTCGAGCGCCAACCCGCAGGCCACCTTCCAGCTGATCCGGTCGCGCAGCGCCCGAGCGGCGTCACGGTCGGAGAGCCCTTCGAGGGCCTGGAGAACCATGACCGTGGCCACCACATCGGCGGGGATCGACGGTCGACCGCGACCTGACGGGAACAGGTCTTCGAACATCTCGTCGGGAAACAGATCGTGGCGGTGATCTGCCAAAAACGCCTCGACGCTTGCTTCAGGGACGAGTTGTCGGCACAGGGCCGCGGCGTCGAGCAGCTCAGGGTTGGATTCGCTGTGTCCTTGCACCTGCCAATTCTCGACCATCCACGCTCAAAACGCGAGCATTGACGGGAGATTTTTTCAACAGTCTCCTAGTGTCCCGGAAGATTGAAGCGCTGTGAAAACGGGATCATGCGCCGACGTTGATGGCGGCGCAGTAGGCGGCCAGGCGTTCGAGGATCTGTTCGGCGGATCTTGGTCCACACGAACGGACGCGGGTTCTCGTTCCAGGTGGAGGCCCAGTCCAAGATGTCGGCGGCCAGTTCTTTGACGTTGCGATGCGCGGAGCGCTTCAGCTTCTTGGTGGTGAGCGCGGAGAACCACCGCTCCACGAGGTTCATCCAGGACCCATACGTCGGGGTGAAGTGGAAGTGGAACCGGCGGTGACGCAGCAGCCAGCGGTGGACCTGGGGGGTCTTGTGGGTGGCGAGGTTGTCGAGGATCACGTGCACGTCGAGCTCGGCGGGGACCTCGCGGTTCACCTTGTTCAAGAAGGCGACGAAGTCGGCGCTGGTATGGGATTTGCGGATGTCGGTGATCACGGTCCCGGTGGCCACGTCGAGGGCGGCGAAGAGGTCGCAGGTGCCGTTGCGCTCGTAGTCATGGGTGGCCCGAGCCGGCGTCGTCGGCAACATGGGCAGGGTGGGGGCGGTGCGGTTGAGCGCTTGGATCTGTGGTTTCTCGTCGAGGGCGAACACCGCGGCGGCCACCGGCGGGCTCATGTAGAGCCCCACCAGGTCGCGGATCTTCTCCACCAGGTCCGGATCGGGCGACACCTTGAAGGAGTCCTCGCGCCAGGGTTTGAGCCCGAAGGCCCGCCAGATCTCTCGCACCGTGGTGTGGCTGATCTTGTGCCTGGCCGCCAGGGTGCGCGTCGACCAGTGCGTGGCGTCGGGCGGTGCACTCTCGAGCGTCTCGACCACGATCGCTTCGATCACGTCGTCGCCTATCGTGCGGGCGGCCGGGACGGGGAGCGTCGACGAGGCCGTCGAGGCGACCCTCGGCAAAGCGGTGGCGCCACTTGCCCACCGTCACCGGATTACAACCCAGCTCAGCCGCGATCTCGGCGTGGGTCGCTGGCCGCGCGCAGGCCAGCACGATCTTGGATCGCAACGCCAACGCTTGAGACGACGAATGGCGGCGTGCCCAGCGCTCCAGCGTGGAGCGTTCTTCGGCATCAGGTTGATCTCGACGGTGGGGCGTCCTCTTTTGACCATGTCGTTCCTCCGATGTTGGCGTACAACACCGGTACAACGCGGCCCAACTCAGAAAATTCCCGCTCAGCCGAGATTCTTGGCGCTTCAATCTTCCGGGACACTAGTGTCCCGGAAGATTGAAGCGCTGTGAAAACGGGATCATGCGCCGACGTTGATGGCGGCGCAGTAGGCGGCCAGGCGTTCGAGGATCTGTTCGGCGGATTTTGTCCACACGAACGGACGCGGGTTCTCGTTCCAGGTGGAGGCCCAGTCCAAGATGTCGGCGGCCAGTTCTTTGACGTTGCGATGCGCGGAGCGCTTCAGCTTCTTGGTGGTCAGCGCGGAGAACCACCGCTCCACGAGGTTCATCCAGGACCCATACGTCGGGGTGAAGTGGAAGTGGAACCGGCGGTGACGCAGCAGCCAGCGGTGGACCTGGGGGGTCTTGTGGGTGGCGAGGTTGTCGAGGATCACGTGCACGTCGAGCTCGGCGGGGACCTCGCGGTTCACCTTGTTCAAGAAGGCGACGAAGTCGGCGCTGGTATGGGATTTGCGGATGTCGGTGATCACGGTCCCGGTGGCCACGTCGAGGGCGGCGAAGAGGTCGCAGGTGCCGTTGCGCTCGTAGTCATGGGTGGCCCGAGCCGGCGTCGTCGGCAACATGGGCAGGGTGGGGGCGGTGCGGTTGAGCGCTTGGATCTGTGGTTTCTCGTCGAGGGCGAACACCGCGGCGGCCACCGGCGGGCTCATGTAGAGCCCCACCAGGTCGCGGATCTTCTCCACCAGGTCCGGATCGGGCGACACCTTGAAGGAGTCCTCGCGCCAGGGTTTGAGCCCGAAGGCCCGCCAGATCTCTCGCACCGTGGTGTGGCTGATCTTGTGCCTGGCCGCCAGGGTGCGCGTCGACCAGTGCGTGGCGTCGGGCGGTGCACTCTCGAGCGTCTCGACCACGATCGCTTCGATCACGTCGTCGCCTATCGTGCGGGCCGCGCCGGGACGGGGAGCGTCGACGAGGCCGTCGAGGCGACCCTCGGCAAAGCGGTGGCGCCACTTGCCCACCGTCACCGGATTACAACCCAGCTCAGCCGCGATCTCGGCGTGGGTCGCTTGGCCCGCCGCGCAGGCCAGCACGATCTTGGATCGCAACGCCAACGCTTGAGACGACGAATGGCGGCGTGCCCAGCGCTCCAGCGTGGAGCGTTCTTCGGCACTCAGGTTGATCTCGACGGTGGGGCGTCCTCTTTTGACCATGTCGTTCCTCCGATGTTGGCGTACAACACCGGTACAACGCGGCCCAACTCAGAAAATTCCCGCTCAGCCGATATTTCTTGGCGCTTCAATCTTCCGGGACACTAGTCCCGAGGGCAGATGTAGCTCCTATCGGGATGATGACTAATCCAAGGATTTGGGAGATCTCGCGCAGCAGAACCGCCTCTCGTGCACCTGGACGATCGATCTTGTTCACGAAGAGCAGGGTAGGGATTCGAAGTCGCCGAAGTGCCCGCATCAACGCACGCGTCTGAGGTTGGACTCCTTCAACGGCGGACAGAACCATGATGGCGCCATCGAGAACCCTTAGTACCCGCTCCACCTCGGCTATGAAATCAGGGTGGCCGGGCGTGTCGATCAGGTTGACAGCCAGGTCATCTCCGATAGGGAAGGAGGCCACCGCTGACCTAATGGTGATCCCGCGCCGCCGTTCAAGGGCAAGGGAGTCTGTCTGCGTGTCACCCCTATCGACACTCCCGAGCTGGTCGATTACTCCGGCTGAAAAGAGCAGCCTCTCGGTCAGGCTGGTCTTACCGGCGTCGACATGGGCCAAAATTCCTAAGTTCAACGACTGCATAACGCGTCAGGTCCTCTCGATTAGTGATATCTCCTTTCTTGATGGACACAGACGCTTGGCGCATTCGATGCTCCTTAGTAATCGGCTGTTGTCAATAGTAATCCAGTCGTCACCTGGCAGGCTGGGCTGGTGGAGGGCCCCTGAAGGTGGGTACCCAGCCACAGTCCTGCGTTGACGGTCGGTCGGGAAAGATGCGTGCCGATCCGGCGCATGGGGACACACCCCCTGCTGGGCGCTATGTGGAAGTGGAGACAGCCGTTCCGAGCTGACTGAAGACGTCGCCGTCAGCACCAAGAGCCGGAGTGGACCGTGAATGATGTTCTTGGACGCTGGCCGTGTTCCGGTGAGCACCGCCATGCCATCGATGCCGTCTACACGAGGTGCTGACGGCTTGGCGGGTTGAAGCTCTTGTGAACTATTTCCAGGTGGTTGCCGTCGAAGTCAGCGATGTTGGCTGCGTAGTAGCTGGGGCCGAAATACGCGCGTTTCGCTGGTTCGCCCTCGCTCGTTCCGCCCACTTCAATCGCTGCAGCGTACGCAGCATTGACCTCGGCCTCATCGTCAGCAACAAACCCTACGTACAGTCCGGTTTCACCGGACTGTCGCTGGCGTAGCCAAATGCTGGAGCCGACTGCGACGCCAGAGCCGTAGGCTCCGTCGGCCAATCCGTAGAGATCAGGAACTTCCGCAGGTCCGGTGGAGGAGTCGTAGCTCCCGAGTTCTCTCCACCCCAAGGGCTCCAGGGTCGCCGCATAGAAAGCCAGGGAGCGCGGCACGTCGCTTACCGAGATGTAAATGTGGTCAAGCACTGGCCTTTCCTCTTGGTGAGCGAACGGTGAATGAGATTCTTGGGCGTTTGGCGTGTCACGTACGCCATGTTTGCCGCTCCTGGCCTAGCCCGAAAGTGCGGCAGGATGGCACCCCGGACCCGGCGATCTAGGGCAGGTGGCCGGCTATCTGAGATACCGTGCGGCCATGCCGGATCGACCGCCTCTGGCTGTGCTGGTTGGGGGATCACCCGGATCCGGCAAGACCACTTTGGCGGATGCTCTCGCGATCGGCTTGGACCTCCCGGTACTGCACAAGGACCACCTGGTCCACGGTCGCTGGCGCACTCTGGATCGGGCCACAGAATTGGGCGTGTCCGGCGTCGAACCGTTTTATGGCTCGATGGAGCTGTGGATCGAAGCGGGCATCAACTTCGTCGCCGAACAGACCTTCTATCCCGAGGTGAGCGAAGTCGACGTCGTAAGACGCTTGGCTCCGCGGAGTTTTTTGGTCAACGTGCACTGCCGCACCGCCCACTCCATGGAGCGCTGGGAGTTCCGCATGCGCAACGATCCGCTCTGTGGCGACGCTCGACTCGAGAAATTGGTTCCCGTCGTCGAACAGCTCAACTCTCAGCTGCTTGAACCGCTGGACTTCGACTGTCCGACGGTGGTCGTCAATACGGACGACGGCTACCAACCCACACTTGCAGCGGTCATCGCCCAAATCGACAATCTGTACGGTCGGCCAGGCGTTCACGACCTCGACAAGGCCACGTATCTGCCGAACAGAGTCCCGTCCCGACAGCGACAGTGAACGGGGCTAGCCGAACCTGGTCTTTCTTGAGCTAGACAAACGAGCGAAGGGGCCCGAGAACCGCTTCGCGCAACTGTCTTGTAACGACTACACGAGCGCGGATTCGAATCCCGGCCGGGGCGGCCAGGGCGGTCCACCCGGCGGTCTGCCGATGACCGGTCACCATCGCGATACTGCAGCCCGCCTCAGCGGGACGCAGCCACGCCTCAGGCAGGCGATAGGTAGCGACCAGAAATACGTGGTGCCGCCTCAGGGAATCTTCGCTCCGTTCTGCAGAAGCCGCCCGCTCACGACGAGCTCAAAGAGCGCCAAGGGGGCACGCTGGCCCGGCAAGACCCAGTTCCTGGTTGAGGCCAAGTTGGTACCAAACGCCGCAAGCTTCATTGGCCAGAGACTGCGTGGCGTCGCCAACGAGCCCAGTCACGGTGCTATTTACGTTAGAAACGAGGCTGTCGACCTCGTCCACGAGGGAGGCTTCAAGTTCGTCCACGATCGTGGTCGGGTTGTACGGAGCCAGGGCGGCGGATAACTCGAAGAACGTTGGATCGAGTTGGGGGTAGCCCGACGTGACGGTGAACGTGTAGTTCTGCTGCGCGTGCTGCTGGCCGGGCACTGTTGAGTTCACGCCGTAGCCGTTGGAGTACCCGAAGCCCGAGTCAGCGATGTATACCGTGATGGCGGCCTGCTCGGGTAGGGGATTGGAGCCTGAGAGCACACCGCTTTCGGACATGGCGAATCCTTGTGGGAGATTCGTCGCGCTCCAGTAATAGGGCGTCGTACCTCCCGTTGCCTGCATCTGGAAGGAGTAGCCTGTGTTGAAGGTGGCGTCGGGGATTGAAGTCGTCGTGATCTCGAGCGGAGTCGGTGGCGAAACGTAGTTCAGTGGCGTGAGCGTGATGGAAAACCCGCTGCTGGACATGTTGTCATTCGCGTCTTGTACGTTCACAAGAATTGTGTAAGTAGTAGGCAGGTTTACCGGCGGAGCTCCGGCCGTACCTGATATGAGACCAGAAGAGCTCATGGAGAGACCAGGCGGGAGCGGGTAATCAGCCCCGCTACTGAGAAAGAACGTGTAGGGCTGGGTCCCGCCGGTGGCTTCAATCTGTACGGAATAGGGCTGGCCGGTCGTGACACCGGGAAGCGGCGATGTCGTCGTGATCTGCACCGCTGGGGGTGCAGTCGCTGCCGCCTGGGGCACGACGAGTACCGCAACGAACGACACCATCAGAAGCATTGATGACATGAGGGTCACTCGCCTACGGCGGGGGGTCCGCCGGTTGCAGGGCGCACCGTCTGGCATGGAAGTCTCCTTCCGTCAGGCCCCCGCCAGTGAGAAAACGGCGAGCAAACATTGTTCTTGCGTACCTGCAGAGGTGAAACCTTGGTACCTGTCAGGACGGGTAGGGCGGCTCATCCGGGGCTGTCGGAGCAAGGCTGGGCGGGATGGGTCCACCTGAGGAGCCGTGACGAAGGCCGGGATCGACGGCCCGGGGTGCCCCCGAGGTTTCGGACTTGGGCACCCCCCATACGACCGAGCGACTACTAGCAATCAAGCGGTTCGCGGGTGCAAGTTCGATGGCGTCCAGGTTCCAGGTTGATGGACTAGGACCTGGTCTTGTTCGAATGCAGCTTCGTGAGGAGTGCTTGCTGGACCTAGACCGTTGGAGGGCTCAGGTAGAAGGGTGCCGAGTGGGAACCTGAGCAGTCGACGAACGCACGCACGCTGGGTGTGCGCCTCGGATCATCGTCTCCTTACTGTTCGGCCGCGCCTCCAGCATCCTGACGACTTCGGATGCGCCGACGTCTGTCGCCGTGGATGTCACTCGTCGTGCCCTGGACGGTGGCGACGCCCAGCTCCGACTCTGAAGGTCCGTTGAACGCGATCCCGACCCGGACGGTCGCACCATCAGTCGGCACCGCGTTTTTGACCACACCTTCAAGTCGGATGCTGACCGAGTCACCGACCGCGGGGACATCTACGGCGATGTGTCGACCCACAAGCTCGGACGGCGAAGGGTCATCGAATGTGATTCCGAGACCGAGCATTGAGATGTCGATGACCCGGCATGTTCGCCAACCTGCGGCGGCGTCGCCTTCAATATGGCAGGTCCCTTCCCAGCCGGCAGGCTGGCGCGGAACTCGACGGCGGTACTTCATGATGGACTCTCCTTCCTCCCGACCATTCTCGGGAAGCCCGTTGGTACTGGTTGTCATAACGTCAAGCGCATCAGCGTGCTGGTCGATCACCTCGCGAAGGTCAATGAGCTGAGCCACCATCGCGTCGCCATCTGCCGCAACGACGGTGGACCGCACTGTGTCGGCCACAGCCCGGTAAGCCATCATCTGGGCCTTGAGCCGTCTCCAAATCGCTCTATCCGGGCACGGGTTGAGCTCGAGCCATCGCACCGCCTGGTCGGCCGTATCGTAAAGGTCGTCGTAGACGGCCAACGCGGGTAGGTCCTGGGTATCCCCGAGGAGAGCATCGAACTGCCGCTCGGCTGCCATGATCGGATTCCAGAGCGAATGTGCCCGGTCGAACCAGCGAGCGAGGCCGACGCAGTCAAGAGGACGGGCTGTGTTGCCGATCGTCTCCACCATCAGGCACCGCCCCCTTTGTTCGGACAGCGTTGAGTCGATGACCACAGTCGGTGCTAGCGACATCGGTCAGTTACTCGGATCGCAACCTAGGGGTGCCTTTAGTGTTCTTCTTCCTGTTTTCTAGACTTATCCGAAATGGCACGCCCGACCCGATAGAGCTCGGTCACTTTCTGACGTGAAATACACATCACCCGGGCTACCTGACTCAACGTCGATCCAGACTCATCCACGAGTGAACGGATGATCAGAGCTCGCAGCTCCATCACAGCATGCTGGTACCGATGGAAGGCTTCCTCCGTGGCATGTCGCGTACCTGGACCGCCGGTCCCGACTGCAAGTTCGAGGATCGATTCGACGGATGAGTTGCACTGTCGCTCCCGTCGAAGTTCGGTCAGATTCTCAATGGATCGGGCGAGAGCGCCGGCCGCTCTCTTCTGCTTCTTCAAGGGCATGGAGCAACCAGTCGTCGCGTTGTGGTTGGCGCACACATTCAGATGCCGGCCGGTCGGCATCGAGCTGCCGGTCATCATGTTGGTCAGGCACCGTTGAGATGTCAGACAATCACGCGTCCTCGATCCATGGGCAGTTCGTCCTGATCCCTGGACAGTGCGTCGCATTCTCGCTGTCGGTCCCCCCTCGGGACGATATGGGTTGTCCGGCGGACGTTTTGCCTTACTGGTTTAGGCAAACCGTCCGGTGTCGGCCCAACCCTGGTGGAGGCAGCGCCGCGCTCCCCAAGATCGCAGAGCTGCAGGTGGATCTGTGGTCTCTCCTTCAGAAGATCCGACCCGACTTCGACCTGGCGACCCCGAGTTTGAAGGAGGCCTGGGACGAGGAGATGGATTTCAGCTCCTTGTCGACAGGCTGGAACTAACCCCGATACACCGAAGGCAGGAGCATCGGCATGAAACGCTGACCGCGTGAAAAGGTGGGGTTCCGATCAGACCGTGGCACTCTTGCGGCGGGGCAAGACCCACCCGGGACGCGGGAAGTGACAGGTGTAGCCGTTGGGATAGTGCTCCAGGTAGTCCTGGTGCTCTGGCTCCGCCTCCCAGAACGGACCCGCGGGAACGACTTCGGTGACGACTTTGCCCGGCCACAGCCCCGAGGCCTCCACATCGGCGATGGTGTCCTCGGCGACGCGGCGCTGGTCGTCGTCGATATAGAAGATGGCCGAGCGGTAGCTGGTGCCGACGTCGTTGCCCTGGCGGTTGCGCGTTGTCGGGTCGTGAATCTGGAAGAAGAACTCGAGGAGGTCGCGATAGGAGGTCTGCTCAGGGTCAAAGGTGATCTCGATCGCCTCGGCGTGGGTGCCGTGGTTGCGATACGTGGCGTTCTCGACGTCCCCTCCGGTGTAGCCCACACGGGTCGAGATGACGCCCGGGCGCTTGCGGATGAGGTCCTGCATACCCCAGAAGCATCCCCCGGCGAGGATCGCCTTCTCGGTCCGCTGACTCATGGTGTTACCTCCTCGCCTTTGTCGGCTGGCTCGAAGACCTTCTTGTACCGACCATAGCCCTCGGCATCCAGATCCTCGTAGGGGATGAAGCGCAAAGCGGCCGAATTGATGCAGTAGCGCAGCCCACCCTGCTCGGGCGGTCCGTCGTTGAAGACGTGGCCGAGGTGGCTGTCCCCGTGGGCCGAGCGGACCTCGGTCCTGACCATCCCGTGAGTCTCGTCCTCGTGCTCGACGACGTTGGACCTCTCGAGCGGGATGGTGAAGCTCGGCCAGCCGCAGCCGCTGTCGAACTTCTGTGTTCGATGCAAACAGGGGTTCGCCCGAGACGATGTCGACGTAGATCCCGGCGTCCTTCTTGTCCCAGAACTCGTTGTCGAAAGCGGGCTCGGTGGCGCTCTCTTGGGTCACGGCGTACTGGCGGGGGGTCAGCTGGGTGATCGCCGCCTCATCCTTCTTGTACTCGTCTGTCATGTGTCTCCTCCCAGCTCATTGTCCCTCTTGCGGTTCCGTCTGTCACTACCCGCCTTGTCCACGCCATCGTTCGATGTGAGTCGAAGGATCGCATGGCGTCGTCCGGGCGGAGGCCGGCACAAGCTCAGATCAGCCCAGGCCCATGACCGACTTCTGAACCGGGTCGGGATGGAGAGGACTCCCATGAGGGGTGCGCATGCGCGTGGTGCTTATATGGAGCTGTAGACGCAAGGGAGGGAAGCGGCGATGCGATTCAATCACATGGAAATGACCTTTCCGATCGGTAGCCTCACCGAGTCGTTTCGTGAGGAGATCGACGCCTTCTATGGCTCGATCTTCGGATGGAAGGCACTCGACACCGAGGTGGTGGGCCAGTCCTGTCACCTGCTGATGCCCGACCCGGACCAGTTCATCCTTCTCGCGGAGAGCGACAAGCCGATGAGCTCTCCCGGCTACGACCACCTCGGATTGCTACAAGACTCGCGTGAAGAGGTCGACGACTTGCTGGTTGCGTGTGAGCGCTACGCCGACAAGGACGATCGGGTCAAGATCAAGCGGTACGAAGACCTCGTCTACCCGGGACTGACCGTTCACGCCTTCTACGTGAAGTACCTTTTGCCGATCTTCTTCGACGTGCAGAGCATGGAACATTCGAGCACTGAAGCCTGAGACCGTCGCCGACACCGCTGCGGGCGCCGACTTCCTTTTCGTCCGACTCGCCATGGTTCATTCCCAGACGAGGACAAGATCCTTCACATGGCGCAGGCCCGGTGGGTAGACCAGGTCCTCGTGCCCGGGCTTGATCCGGTAGTCGGGGATGCGCGGATGCCACTCGCGCAACGTGACGCGCAACTCCCGGCGGGCCAGGTGGCTGCCGAGACAGCGGTGCACGCCGCCGCCGAACGCGATGTGGCGGTTCTCCTCCCGGTCGAAGCGGACGTCGGTGCTGTCGACGAACGCTTCAGGGTCCACGTTGGCCGCCCCGTAGCTTACGACGATGGCCGTCCCCTTGGGCACCCTCTGCCCGTTGGGTAACTCGGTGTCCTCCGTGGCTACCCGCGGCACCCCGGCCGGTACCGGTGACTCCCACCGCAGGAGCTCCTCGACGGCCGAGGGGATGATCGCGGGGTCGGCGACGATAAGTCGCCGGTGCTCGGGGTTCTGGGCCAGGAAGGCGTAGAAGCAAGTCAGCGAGTCGCTCACCGTGTCGAGGCCGGCGATGAGGAAGAGGAAGAGGATGTCGAGGATCTCGTCGGTGGTGAGCTTGTCCCCGTCGATCTCGGCGGCGAGGAAGCCGGAGATCACGTCGTCCCGCGGCGCCTTCTGGCGGTCGGCGATGACGCCGCCGAAGTATTCGTAGATCTCCTTCCCGGTGGCCTGTTGGACGCGGTTCCGCGCGTCGGGGTCGAGCGCGGCGTCGGGGTCGATGTTGCCCGGGTGCAGGATGCCGTCGCGGAGATGGATGAACATGTGGAGCTCTTCTTCGGGCAGGCCCATGAGGCCGAGGAACACCGAGGAGGGCAGGACCTCAGCGAACTCCTCGGAGAAGTTGCACTCCCCCCGGTCGATGAAGGCGTCGATGAACCCGTTGACTCGGCGGGTGATGTCCGCCTCCTGCGCGTCCATGCGCCGGGGCGCGAACAGCGGGTCGAGCAGCTTGCGGTACTTGGCGTGCAGCGGTGGGTCGACATTGAGGGGGATGAGCGGCCGGACGTTGCCCAGGCCCATCTCGACCCGTGACGAGAAGAGCTGGTGGTTCCGCAGCACATGTTCGGTGGTGACGCGGTCGAAGCTGAGCGACATCCCCTCCATCAGCTCTACGTAACCGCCTTTCTCGATCATGTCGAGGTAGCGCGGCTGGGGTTCCTTCAGCTCGGTCAGGGTCGCCGTGGCCGTCTCCGAGTCCGCCATGGAGCGGCCCGCCACCTTGACGAGGTCGTTCGTGGAAGTCCTGTCGGCCATGTCGGCCCCCCTTGCGTCCGTCCGTCCCACACCGAGACTACGGACTCGGGGGCCATCGTGCGCCGGACACGGCGAAATCCGGTCGGATCAAGAGGCCGGACAGGCTCCCGCGGTCACCGAGACGTAGACCTCGAGCGGTCGCCCGACCGTCTGAACGGTCAGGTGGGCGTCACCCGGGGGTGAGGTGATCCTGCCCCCCTTGACGGCGGCGCACCACCCATTGGGGTAGTGCTGGGCCGCGGCGAC
Source organism: uncultured Acidimicrobiaceae bacterium (assembly GCA_963807775.1). Lineage (GTDB taxonomy): Bacteria > Actinomycetota > Acidimicrobiia > Acidimicrobiales > RAAP-2 > Bog-473. The sequence continues at coordinate 61,454 of CAWECY010000010.1, forward strand.
GAAGACGATCGTCTGACCGTGCGCTGACAGGCTGGGCGTGTAGGCCATGCTGAACGCCGCTGTGAAGGGGTTGAAGAGGACGGCATTGGCGATGCCGGACACCTCTTGGGGATACGTCCGGGACAGGACCGTGACGATGGGCGAGTAGGACCCGTCAGGCAGCACCAGCCCCTCGGCCGACGACCCGGTGGGGTCGTCGTAGTACTTCCAGGCCCAGTAGATCCAGCCGACAGTGTTCAAGCCGGCCCACTCGGTGTCGAAACCGACCAGGGCGACGCTCTGGCGTGGCGCCGAACTCGCTCATGAAGATGGCGGGCCCTGTCGACTGGTTGGCCGACGCCATGGACAGACGCGGTCACGTCCTGCTCGGCCGCGGACGTCTCCTCGGACTGGAGGCAGTTGAGCAGGTTGGTCGGGTTACCGGTCACCGGACTGCGGTCGCCGCAATAATCGTGGAAATTGAAGACGATGCGCGGGAAGGGCATCGGGCCTAACTGCGACGGGATGTTGCCTCCGCTGACCCAGTAGATGTCCGGCTCCACGAAGATCAGGTGGCGCGAGTCGACCGACTGAATGGTCGGAACGACACCGTCGGGCGGGTCGTTGGGCGGGCACACCAGCGGTGTCTGACCGTTCGCCAGGTAGCCCGTGTGGGCGGCGCCGGTGTAGAAGCACTCGAGATCGGTGGTGAAGGTCGATTCCGAAGCCTTCGTGGTCTCGGTGGAGAAGGGCTCGTTGTACGGGTCGAAGCCGACGACCCAGGGGTCGTTGTTGAAGTACTCGGCCACGGTCTTCCACACCAGGTCGAACTGGCCCTGGAGATCGCCGACGACATCGTTCTGCCAGAAATGGCCGACGGCGGTATCGAGTTGCGCGTTCGAATAGTTGTTCGACCAGCGACCGCCCTTGGGCACGATCTTCACGTTGTTGGTGCAGACCGCCCAGTCCGGCGCACCCTCACCGCGGAACAACGTGTTGTACACGTCCTGGTGCATGTCGAGCAGGGTGTAGATGCCGTACTTGGCCAGAAGGTCCACCGTTGCCTTGACGTGGGCCAGGTAGGCGTCGGCGATGGCCCGGTTGAACTCGTGGGGGTCGCCCGGCGTACCGGGGGTGCAAATCTTCGGCTGGTTGGGCCCGCCCGAGCCGGGCTCGAGCGCCTGCCACTCGATGCCCAGGCGGACCACGTTGAATCCCAGCGTCCGCATCTCCTGGGCGTCGCTGGCGTCGAAGTTCCACGGCTCACCCGGATCTGGGTAGGCGATGTACGGCGCGTGCTTGTAGACCACGTTGACGCCGTGCAGGATCACCATGCGACCGTTGGAGTCGTACATGTACGGCCCACCGGGCGAGGTGAGGTAGCTGGGCACACCCGGCGTCGACCCCACCGACGTCTGATCGCTACTGAACTGGTACTGGGTACCGGCTCCGGTCAGGGCCACGATGTGCGGCGACAGCGCATTGAGGTTGGGCGCGTTGGCCACGTGCGGCGGGCCGAGCTTCGCGGCGTTCCGCCCGTGGGTGTGGGTGTGCGTGGTCGTGGTCGTGGTACCCGGGTGCGCCGTGGAGGTGGTGGCCGGGTGGACCGTGGTCGTAGTCGGTGACGTGGTCGACGTCGTGGTCGTGGTCGTGGTCGATGTCGTGGTGGGATGCGAAGTGGTGGTGGTCACCGGGTGCGTCGTGGTCGTGGTGGTGGTGGGGTGGTGGTGGGTCGTCGTGGCGGCACCCGCGAAGCCGGCCCCGACCGTCGCACTCAGGACCGTGAGGAGCGCGCGCGAGCCGCGACGATGACCGCCCGGCAGCGAGGGGACCGTTCGAGCACGCTCGACCGCTAGGACCTGAAGCTCTTGTACGCGCCCGCCGGTCCTGCCAGCGCGGCGACACCCGCGGAGAAGAAGTCTCGCCGGCTGATGTCGGCCGCCATTGGAGCAAGGTACCACGTACGTTGCGCGCGCCTACGGCCGGCACCATGCGGCGCGCGGCGACGGGCACGACGACACCGTGGGCGGCGGAGTGGGCTTGACGTCATCGTCGGGGCGGCGGGCGTCATCACCCTTACGCTGAGCGCCCGCAGCCAAGCTCTACGCAGCCTGAGCGCGACACCGTTGCCGTAGAGTCACGGGCGAGCCGAGGACGAACTACATGAGCCCCACGATTCAGACCAGCAGCGAAGACAAGGTCGGGACGATCGCCCTGGACAACTACGCCAAGCGCCATGCGCTGGGCGCCGCCACCGTGCGGGAGATGCTCGTCGCGCTGGGCCGCTTCGAGTCGGAGGGCGTGCGAGCCGTGGTCGTGCACACGGCCGAGCCGGCACACGTGTGGTCGGCCGGGCACGACATCGAGGAACTTCCCCTGCGCGGGGTGGACCCACTGCCCTTCGGCGACCCACTGGCGGAGCTGCTCCGCGCCGTGCGCGCCTATCCGGGTGCGGTCATCGCCATGGTCCACGGCACGGTGTGGGGCGGCGCCTGCGACCTGGTGCTCAACTGCGACATGGTGGTCGGGGACGAGACGGCAGCCTTCGCCGTGACACCGGCCCGGCTGGGGTTGCCCTACTCGGCCTCTGGTATCCAGTACTTCCTGGCCCGGCTTCCGATCAACATCGTCAACGAGCTGATCATGACGGCCGACCTCATTACGGCCGACCGCGCCTACACGGTCGAGATCATGAACCACCTCGTCGGCGCCGACGAGCTGGCCGGCGTCACTTACGCATTGGCGCGCACGGTGCGCAGCCGGTCTGGTGAAGCCATCAGGGCCTACAAGCTGCAGGCCACGGCCATGGTGCGCGCCGTCGCCCTGTCCGCTCAGGACTCGCAATGGATCAACCAGCTCCGCCACGAGGTGTACTCGGGTGACGACTACGCCGAGGGTATCGCCGCCTTCGTCGAGAAGCGCCGCCCAACTTCAAGTAGCACCACAGCTTCGACCGCGGAACTTCTCAGCCGGCACTCGGTTCCCTCACCGCGCCGTGCAACGTGCGCACCAGAACCTGTGGCATGCCACCCACCGAGATCGCCAGGACGGAGCCGCTCGACGTACGTGAGCTCGGGCCGCTCGGCCGCTACGAGCCGCCCACCCCGGTCAGCGGGGACGATGACGCCGACGGGAAGCGCTCCCCGCGTTGGGCCCGTCCCGCGCTGGCCGCGCTGCTGATCGCCACTGCCGCCTCGTACCTCTACAACTTGGCGGCCTCGGGTTTCGGGAACAGCTTCTACGCGGCCGCGGTCGAGGCCGGCTCGAAGAGCTGGAAGGCCATGCTCTTCGGGTCGCTCGACTCGTCGAGCTTCATCACAGTGGACAAGCCACCAGCGTCGCTGTGGGTGATGGACCTCTCGGCGCGCCTCTTCGGGTTCAGCACATGGAGCGTGATGGTGCCCAACGTGGTGGAGGGCGTCCTGGCGGTGGCCCTCCTCTACGCCACCGTGCGGCGCGTCAGTAGCGAGGCGGCGGGACTGGCTGCGGGCGCGCTGCTGGCCGCCACCCCGGTGGCGGCGCTGATGTTCCGCTTCGACAACCCCGACTCGCTGCTGACCTTGCTCCTCGTGGCTGCGGCCTACTGCCTCACCCGGGCCATGGAGCGGGCTGGGACCAGGTGGCTGGTCGGAGTGGGCGCGCTGCTCGGGTTCGCCTTCCTCACCAAGATGATGCAGGGACTGATCGTCGTGCCGGCGTTCGGGCTCGCCTACCTGGCGGCGGCGCCCACGACGTTGCGCCGCCGCCTCGTGCAGCTGTGCTGGTCGGGGTTGGCGCTGGTCGCGGCATCGGGCTGGTGGCTGGCCATCGTCTCTCTCGTCCCGGCGTCGGACCGACCGTTCATCGACGGCTCGCCGGACAACAGCATCTGGAACCTCATCTTCGACTACAACGGGTTCGGCCGCATCGTCAGCTCGGGCACGGGTGGCATGAACTTCAGCGGCCAGCCCAGCGCCTTCCGACTGTTCAACGACCTCATGGGCGGCCAGGCCTCGTGGCTGCTGCCGGCGGCGCTGCTGGCACTGGCCGCGATCTTCGTCGCTCGCCGCCGCGCGCCGCGCACCGACGCCGTGCGCGCCGCCGCCATCGCATGGGGCGGGTGGCTGCTGGTGACGGCCGCCGTCTTCAGCTACGGCCAAGGCGTCATCCACACCTACTACACGGTCGCGCTGGCACCGGCCATCGCCGCCCTCGTGGCCATCGGCGGGCACCAGCTCTGGCTGGCCCGCGACCAGCTGTGGGCGCGGCTGGCGGGCTCCACCGCCATCGCGACGACGTCGGTGTGGGCCTTCGTGCTGTTGGACCGCACGCCGGAGTGGAACCCGGCGCTGCGCTGGTGGGTGCTCCTCGCCGGAGTCGTGGCGACGGTCGCCGTGGTGACCGTTGGCCACTCGCCCCGCCGCGCCGTGCTGGCGGCGCTGGGCCTGCTGACCGGCGTGGCCGTGCTGGCGGGGCCGCTGGCGTACACGGCCGACACCATTTCCTCGGCCCACACCGGGAGCATCCCCACGGCCGGGCCGAGCTCATCCGCCACGGCCTTCGGCCCCAGTGGAGCCGGTGTTCCCGGTCAGTCCCCGCGTGCCGGTGCAGCCGGACCTGGCGGCGGCACGGTGGGCGGCTTCCCCCCCGGGGCCGGCGGGCCCGCGACACGCGGCGCCACCGCTTCTGGGAGAGGGCGGCCCAGCGCGGCCGGGCGCACGTCCGGCCCCCTGAGCATCAACAGTCGGTCCACCTCTGGACAACGGTCTTCCGCGTCGGCGGGGCGCAGCAGCATCCCGAGCGGCGGCACCGGAGCCGGGGGTGGCGGAGGCGGCGGGGCCAACACGGTCAGCACCACGCTGGCCCACTTCCTCGAAACCGACGCGTCGAAGTACCGCTGGGTCGTCGCCGTCGACGGATCGCAGACGGCGGCCTCCATTGAGCTGGCCACTTCGGGTGACCCCGTCATGGCCATCGGCGGGTTCAACGGCAACGGGGGCAACCTGTCGCTGGCGGCCTTCGAGCAGTACGTCAACGACGGCGACATCCACTACTACATCGCCGGCGGCAGTGGCGGTGGACCCGGCGGCGGGTCGGGCTCGTCCAGCCAGGCCATCACCCAATGGGTCGAGGGCCACTTCCACTCGGTGAGCGTCGGTGGCGAGACGATCTACGTCCTGTCGTCACCCTCGTCGTGAACGGAACCGTCACATCAGCGACACCCCCGCGACCCTGGCGCACGAAGAGGTCGGCCGACGCCTGCAGGTCGGTCTGCATCTGCGCCTGGTTCTCGAGCAGCTCGTCCGCCCACAGCATCTGCAGCGTCGTCTGCACCGCGATCGCCCGGCGCTCGGCGCTGGCGTCCTCGAAGGCCTTGCGCAGGACATCGTGGAGGACCTCGTCGTGCGGCGGCGGTTGGTCGAGCGAGTCCGCGCCGGTCGGCGAGCACGTCGGCGAATTCCTGGTACCAGCGGTGACTCGAGGCGTACGAGTCGCGCAGCACGGCCTCGGCGACGGCGACCGACTCGACCTCGGGCTGCCCGGCCGCCGGCGGGTGCGGGGCCGGTAGCATGGCCAGCGTGTAGGCGGCCAGCCGGAGGCGGTTCGGACCCGGTGAAGAGCGCGAGCAATGGTCTCCACCGAGACGACCTTCGCTCCGCGTTCGGCGAAGAACTGGCGGAAGGCGTCGTCGAGCAGCAGGTAGGCGCGGTGGCGAGGCCTGCTGGCCGGCGTCGGTGTCCACGTGCTGGCGCGGTCGTGGTCAGCCGGTCGACGGCGTCGGCCAGATAGCCCGAGCTGGCCACGAACGCCGTCGGAGAGCGCGCGGCCCAAGGCCGCCGTCGCACCACGCGGCCAGAACAGGAACCCGACGACGACGCTCACGCCGCAGCCGATGGCGACGTCCTCGATCCGCGTCAGCCCGACCTTCCACCCGATTGGCTGGATGATGTTGAACAGGATGATCACCACCAGGGTGAAGGCGGCCTGACCGGCGGCGAAGGAGATCATCGAGGGCGCGATGCCCGAGACAGCACCGCGACGGGCAGCAGCACCCAGAGCAGGACCGAATGGTCGGCCACCCCGATCATGATGGCCGAGCCGACGACGAAGCCCGACGGCGGTGCCGCCGACGGCACGCAGGGCGGTGGCGCCGGTGCCCAGCGCGTTGGACCGCAGCACCGACAACGTGCCGAGCACCACCCAGAACCCGTGCGGACGTCGGTGACCTCGACCACGGCGACGGCGATGGCCAGGCCGGCGGCGCCCCGCAAGGCATTGCGGAACCACACCGAGCGGAAGGAAAGATGGGAGAGCGACCCGGTGCGCGAAGGTGCGCGGCGTCGACTCGTCGGCCATCGCCGAGCGCCGGTCGACCACGGACCGGCGCCCGGCCGCCTCGAGCGCGGCGTCGGCCACCATCTCCGTGGCGATGCCGAGCGCGCGGGCGTGGAAGCCCGGATCGAGCGAACCGCGCGAAGTCTCCCCGCTCCGACAGCCGTGGCCGGACCGTGGGGCGGGCCGTCGACGGATCTTCGTCGAGCGTCGGCCTCCAGCTCGGTCGCGATCAGCTGCGTCGAGCGCGCTCGACGTGGAGTCGCGGACCGCGTCCGAGGTGGTGCGGATCGTCAACGGGGTGGGCGTCGCCGTCACAGATCAGCGGCGCCGTCGGCGGAGCGTCTCCGCCACCTGCTCCGGTGACCGCCAGCGCCGGGAGCGGCTCGCGTCGGCCAGTGCTCGTCGCCGATCAGCGCGGTGTTGCCGGCGACCCATTCGACCCGCCCCACGAGCTTGGAGAGCGCCACCGCGCCCGACGCGGCGCCGGTCGGGGGGTAGGGCGTGCCCGAGAACTGCGTCGCGCAGGCGAGCGAGCTCTCGTCGCCACGTCGTCGTCTGCGTCGCCGGATCCTGGAGGCCGCGTGCCCGGGCGTCGGCCAGGCGGGCGACGGCCGAGACGGCCGCCGCCAGCCGGCGCCGGAGGTTGTCGTGCCACGGTGGGGGCCAGATCAGCAGGCAGGCGGGGATGCAGATGACGCCGGCCAGCGTCCACCCGACCAGGCGGGGACCGACGGCCGACGCCGGCTGGGCGACGGCGACGGGGAGGACGAAGGTGAGCAGGCCGCCGGTCGCCGCGGTCGCCGCCTGCGGCGCCACGATGCCGGCGAAGAGCACGGCGAACCCGACGAGCCCCATGGCCACGACCGCGGCGCACCTTGTGCGTCGAGACCACCGTGCCCAGCACGATGAACCCGCATCCCACCGACGTAGAGCCGAGGTAGACGGCCAGGCGGGTCCTCGGACGCGCCCCGTGAACTCCACCAGGAGGAGCAGGGCGAAGGAGCCGAAGGCCGCGAAGAGGCCGACCTGCGGGTTCGAGAAGAGCACGTGGGCGACGCCGAAGAGCGGCCGGCATGACGACGGCGGCCCGGACGGAGCGCTTGACAACGAGGAGATCGGGATCCTTGGACTGGAGCCATCGGACCAGGGCCTGCCGCGTCGACGGCGCCGCCTGGTCGACCACGTCCGTCATGCCGCAGTCGGCCTACCGCTTGGCCGGGAGCGACCGGGCGCACGCGGTGCCGAGCTTGACCCACCGGGCGAGCTGGCGCTTGGTCCGCACGTCGTCCGGCTCCACGTAGAGCCAGCCCGTCATCGGCCGCCCGCGCATTTCGACCAGGCTGGCCCCGCTGGCGGCCACCAGGCGGTCCGAGTCCTCCGGGCCGACCCAGAACATGACACCGCCACGGTGGCTGGCCACCACTGCCATGTTGCCGCCGACGAGGAAGGCGAGTCCGCCGAACATCTTCTTCTCGCTCAGCCCCGGCTCGGTGGCGACCAGCGCCCGGATCCGGTTTGCCAGGTCCTCGTCGTAGGCCACCCGACGAGGCATATGTCCGCTCGGCCTGCGGCCCCCGTCAGTCGAAGTTCGGCCAGGAGCTCCCGGCAGCGCTGGGCGTCGCCGGCCAGCTTGGCCCGGAACCGATCCATGCGGGCCAGCTTGGCGCTGATCTGCTCGGCCAGCGACTCGTTGAGCACCAGCGCCTCCTCGCAGCGTCGCCTTCTGCTCGGCCCGCGCCTTCTTGGTCGTCGCGCCCTTGGTGGCGCGGTAGGTGGCGCGCAGCTCGTCGAGCCGCGTCTCGAGCGAGAGGAACTCGCGGATCTCGTCGAGGTTCATGCCGAGGACCTCGCGCAGCTCCAGGATGCGCTCGAGGTGGGCCAGGTCGTCGGGCGTGTAGCGGCGCTCGCCGCCCGGCGTGTAGAGCGACGGGCGTCAGCAGCCCGAGCTCCTCGTAGTAGCGCAGCGTCCGGGCCGAGACGCCGGCCCGGGTCGCGGCGTCGCTGATGCGGATGCCCGGCTCGGCGGCCCTCGGCCGAGCGCCGGCTCGGCGTCGGCGCGCGCTCTGGTGCGGACACGGCCATGTCAGTCCACCAGCAGGGGCTCGGTCTCGGCCACCGCCTCTTGCGCCGGCACCCGTCGGCTCACCGGCGCCAGGTCGACGGCTGCTCGCGTCGCTCGTCGCGCTGGCGTCGTCCTGGTAGTGGTACTTGCCGCCCCGCAGCAGCGAGGCCACGGCACCGAGCACGCACACGGCCGGCGGCGAAGGAGAAGGCCTCGGTCAGGCCCTTGGAGAAGGCCGGGGCGATGAGGTGGGGGAAGAACTGCCGGCTGGTCAGGTAGGCGCGCGGTGGCGTGCGGCAGGTGCGACAGCTCGGCGTGGCCCAGGAGGACCTGCATCGGGTTGTAGCCCAGGAAGGCGGCGAAGAGGCTGCCCACCGGCGGCAGGTGCGAGACCCGCGTCGCCACCGCCGGGCTGACCCCTTGGGCCGTGAGCCCGTGGTACAGCGCTGCCGGGCAGGCGTGGCGGCCAGGCCCGAGGATCATCAGCGTGAAGAAGATGCCGATGGAGAGCACCTGGGCCGACGAGTTGAAGGTGCCGGCCATGCCGGCGCCCGGCGCCGCGCTGGTTGGCCGGCAGGCTGTTCATGATCCCGGTCTGGTTCGGCGCGATGAACATGCCCATGCCGACGGAGTTGAAGAAGATCAGCGCGGCGAACCCGACGTAGGGGAAGTCGACCGGCAGCTGGATCAGCAGGATGAAGGTCAGGGCCACGAGCACCAGGCCGCCGGTGGCGAAGGGCCGGGCGCCGTAGCGGTCGGCCAGCAGGCCGCTGAGCGGCGCGGCCGCCAGCAGCCCGACGGTCAGCGGGATCATGTAGATGCCGGCCCACAGCGGAGTCTGCGCGAAGCTGTAGCCGTGCAGCGGGAGCCAGATCCCCTGCAGCCAGATGATCAGCATGAACATGAGGCCGCCCCGGCTCAGCGAGGCCAGGAAGCTGGCCACGTTGCCCGCCGTGAAGGCGCGGATGCGGAAGAGCGGCAGGCGGAACATCGGCTGGCGCCACCTTGGTCTCGATGATCCCGAAGACGACCAGGATGGCCAGGCCGCCGAAGATCTCGGCCAGCACGACGGGACTGGTCCAGCCCATGGTGTGCCCGCCGTAGGGCAGCAGGCCGTAGGTGATCCCGACCAGGATCGAGGATGAGGCCGACGGCGAAGGTGGCGTTGCCCAGCCAGTCGATCTTGGCCGGCGTGCGCACGCCCGCGGTCCTCGAGCTTCACGTAGGCGCAGACCGTGCCGAGGATCCCGAAGGGCACCGAGACCAGGAAGACGAGGTGCCACTCCACCGGCGCCAGCAGGCCGCCCAGGACGAGGCCGATGAAGGAGCCGGCGATGGCGGCCACGTTGTTGATGCCGAGGCCGAGGCCGCGCTTGTCGGCCGGGAAGGCGTCGGTGATGATGGCCGAGGAGTTGGCGAAGAGCATGGCGCCGCCCACTCCCTGGCCGATGCGCATGACGATCAGCCAGATGGCGCCGGCCGTGCCGGTGAGCCAGGTGACGGCGAGCAGGATCGAGAAGACGGTGAACACGGCGAAGCCGAGGTTGAAGATCCTGACCCGGCCGAACATGTCGCCCACGCGGCCCAGCGTCACCACCAGCACGGCCAGCACGACCATGAAGCCCATCAGCATCCAGAGCATGTAGCCGGTGTTGCCCGGCGTCAGGGGGTTGAGGTCGATGCCGCGGAAGATGTCGGGCAGCGAGATCAGCACGATCGACTGGTTGATGAACACCATCAGCGTGCCGAGCGGTGACGGTCGACAGGGCGATCCAGCGGTAGTTGGAGCGCTCGGGAGCGTCGACGGCGGGCGCCGGGCCGCGGCCGTTGGTGGCGGAGAGGGTCCCGGAGGGCATGGCCCAGAAGTTTAACGTTAACGTCAGGGTATGAATCGGTGGTGGCCAACTCGCGGCTGACCTGGGCCGGCCGCTACGGCCCGGCCCCGCGCCGGCCCCGCCCCCGGGCCTTAGTGACTGTCGCGATTGTTTCCCCAGCGCGATCACGCGGTCGGCGGTTGGGTCAGTCGCCGCAGGAGATAGCGGCTGTGGGCAGCCCAGATGAAGCCCTCGGTCACGATCGGATCGCGCTCGTAGTCGACCTGGAGACGCCGGCTATTCATGAGCCAGGCCCAGGTGCGCTCGACGATCCAGCGCTTCGGGAGTGCCTCGAAGCGCCCCGGGTGGATGCGCTTGACCACCTCGACGCCCACGTGGTGGCTCCGACAATGCTCGATGAAGGTGCGTTTGAAGCCCGAGTCACACCAGAGTTTGGCGAAGCGTCGCGAGCGGTCGCGGGCCCGGTCGGCCACAGTGATCCCACCGGAGTTGTCCGAGACCGAGGCGGCGACGACCACCACTGCCACGAGGAGCCCGAGGGTGTCGACGATGCCGAAGGTCTTGCGGCCGTTGATCCGCTTGCCGGCGTCAAAACCCTTGGTTTCCTTGCTCACAATCGACGACGCGCGTACCGAGCGCGCGTCGACGATGCCAGCCGAAGGCTCGCCCTCGCGACCTTCTCGCTGACGCACCGCGGCGGCCAGCCGCTCGGCGATGCGCTCCCAGGTGCCGTCGCGCGACCACTTGAGGTGGTAGCGGTGCACGGTGTTCCAGTTCGGATAGCTCTCGGGCAGCGCTCGCCACTGACAGCCCGTGGCGGCCACGTAGAAGATGGCGTCGACGATGCGACGTCGCTCGACCGTAACCGGACGACCCATCGAACCGGGTGTCCAATACGGCGCGACCAGATCGGCGATGAGCTCCCACTCCTCGTCACTCATGTCACCGTGCGTCGTTCGCCAGGTCTGCGCTACTCCGACAGGGTCAGCTTGCATGACAAAGGCTACGCGGCGACGAACCCCAGATGAGGGCTATTCCGTCATTGACAAGCGCGGATTTTTGGAACAGTCACTCAGGCCGGCGGGGGACCGCCCGCCGGTCCGGTGAGCGCCGCCTCGAACACCGCCGCCACATCGTGCTGGTAGGTCACCGCGGTCTGGGGGCCCAGCTGGGTGACCGACATGAGGACCGACAGCATGAGGGCGACGATGCCGTTGCCCACGGCGGCCGGATCGATGTCCGGGCGCACCACGCCGGCGGCCTGCCCGGTCCGCAGGAGCTCGGTGCACGCCTTGCGCAGCTCGTTCAGGGCGGGGATCTCCAGCACCCGCACGGTGACCTCGGGCTCCAGCCCGGCCAGGAGGCGCCGGGCCAGGGGATGGCGCTCGACCGCGTCGACCAGGGTGAAGATGAGCGTGTCGTGCCAGCGGTGGATGTCGGGTACGTCCATCACCTTGGCCAGGCCCTCGCCGATGACCCCGGCCGCGTCCTCGTCGACCGCGGCCAGGAAGAGGGCTTCCTTGCTCGGGAAGTAGGCGTAGGCGACCGTGCCGCCGACCGAGGCGTCCCGGGCGATGTCGGCGACTGAGGTGGATCGGTAGCCGTCCCGGCCGAACCGGGTGATGGCGGCCTCCAGGATGGCCCGACGCGTCTGGGCCCCCTTGCTCTCTAGTCCCTGGTCAGCCGTAGCTTCCACGTTCCACCCTCACCTAAAATAGAGGATTTGATAGAATCCCTCAAATAGTCTACCATGAGCGGTAGTAGCCGAGCGGGAGGCGAAGCCAGTGACCCAGACTGCCACCAAGCAGACCAGCGACCCCACCAAGAAGGTGCCGACGCGCCGGATGGACTTCGAGGCGTCCATGCGGGAAGTGCCCCGGCACTTCGCCCAGGACGGCGACCTCATCTCCGGGCATGTGATCGCCATGCTGTCGTCGGTCTTCCCCGACGGCGAGGACTACTTCGTGCGCTCGGTGCGCCATTTCCGGGACCAGATCTCTGACCCCGTCCTCAAGCGCCAGGTGGCCGGCTTCATCGGGCAGGAGTCCATGCACGGCCGCGAGCACCGGGTCTTCAACGACCGGCTGGCCGAGCTGGGTTACCCCACCAAGCGCACCGAGAGAATCACCCGGTTCGGGCTCCACCTGCGGTCGCGCTTCGCCCCCGCCAAGGCCAACCTGGCCGCCACCGCCGCCTTGGAGCACTTCACCGCCACGCTGGCCGAGCTCGTGCTGTCGAGCGAGGAGATCCGCCAGCAGATGGGTGCCGAGCCGGTGCGCGACCTCTTCGTGTGGCACGCGCTCGAGGAGTCGGAGCACAAGGCGGTCGCCTTCGACGTCTACCGGGCCGTCGGGGGTGGCGAGCGCCTCCGGGTGTGGACGATGAACTTCTTCCGCTACGGGTTCGTCCTCGGCATGGGCTTCGGCACCGTGCTCTCCCTGCTGGGCGACCGGGCCACCTACCGCCGGGGCAACCTGCTCCCAAGCTGGCGCCGGATCAAGGCGTCGCCCATCATGGACCCCAAGCTGTGGGCCCAGCTCAAGGATTACAACCGGCCCGACTTCCACCCCGACGACAGCGACACGACCGACTTGGTGGAAACCTGGAGGGTAGAGCTCTTCGGGGACAACGGCACCCTGAACGACAAATTGATCGGAGCTGCAGCCTGATGTCCTCTTCCGCCGCCTCTCCGTCCCCTTCCGCTTCCACTTCGTCGCCAGCCGCCGCCGACCCGGCCCACCTCGACGTGCTGATCGTGGGCGCCGGCCTGTCGGGCGTCGGCGCCGCCCACTACCTGCAAACCGAGTGCCCCTGGGCCAGCTACGCCATCCTCGAGGCGCGCCACGCCATGGGCGGTACGTGGGACCTCTTCCGCTACCCCGGGATCCGCTCCGACTCGGACATGCACACCCTGGGCTATGCCTTCCGGCCCTGGGACGGCGAGAAGTCCATCGCCGACGGCGACTCCATCCTCCAGTACATCAAGGACACGGCGGCCGAGGCGGGCATCGACCAGCAGATCCGCTTCAACCACCGCGTCACCGCCGCCGACTGGTCGACGGCCGACTCGCTCTGGCACGTCACGGCCGAGCGGACCGACACCGGTGAGACCTTGCACCTGACCGCCGGCTTTCTCTTCTCCTGCAGCGGTTACTACCGCTACGACCACGGTTATCTGCCCGACTTCGCCGGCATGGGCGACTTCGCCGGCACCATCGTCCACCCCCAGCACTGGCCCGAGGACCTCGACTACGCCGGCCGGCGGGTCGTCGTGGTCGGCAGCGGCGCCACCGCCGTCACGCTGGTGCCCGCCTTGGCGCGCTCGGCCGCCCACGTGACCATGCTGCAACGCTCGCCCACCTACATCGCGTCGCTGCCCGAGAAGAGCCCGGCGGCGGCGCTGTTCCGCAAGATCCTGCCGGCCCAGCAGGCCGGCAGCGCGGCGAAGTGGGCGCACGCCCTGTTGACCCAGGCCTTCTACGGGTTCTGTCGGCGCTACCCGCGCCAGGCCAAGCGGATGCTGCTCAAGGGGCTCGAGCGCTCGCTGCCCGAGGGCTACGACATCGCCACCCACTTCACGCCCACGTACAACCCGTGGGACCAGCGCTTCTGCGCCGTGCCCAACGGCGACCTGTTCACGTCCATCCGCGACGGGGACGTCTCGGTGGTGACCGACCACATCGAGCGCTTCACCGAGCACGGGCTGTTGCTGACGTCCGGACGCGAAGTCGAGGCAGACGTCATCGTCACCGCCACCGGCCTCGAGTTGCTGTTCCTCGGGGGCATGGCGCTGACCGTGGACGGCGAGGCCGTGGACCCGGCCACCCGGCTCACCTACAAGGGCATGATGATCGAGGGCGTGCCCAACCTGGCCATCGCCATCGGCTACACCAATGCCTCGTGGACGCTCAAGTGCGACCTCACCTGTCAGTACGTGTGCCGGCTGCTCAACCACATGCACGAGCGCGGCCAGACCCAGTGCGTGCCGCGTTACGCCGGGCCACCGGCCGATGACGGCCCGCTGCTCGGCTTGACGTCGGGCTACATCCAGCGCTCCGCTCACCTGCTCCCCAAGCAGGGCAAGCAGTACCCGTGGCGCGTGCACCAGAGCTACCTGCGCGACTACCGGGCGCTTCGCATGAGCGCCGTCGAGGACTCCATCATGGAGTTCTCCGCCGCCGGCGAGCACCGGGACGCGGCCGTCGCCCTGGCCTCCTGAGATCCACCCACGACGAGGAGCACTGAAATGAAGGACTTCAAGGGCCGCGTGGCGGCGATCACCGGCGCCGGCTCGGGCATCGGCCGCGCCCTGGCCAACGAACTGGCCCGGCGCGGGGCGCACCTGGCGCTGAGCGACATCGACGACGCCGGCCTGGCCGAGACGGTGTCGCTGTGCGAGGGCTTCGCCGTCAAGATCACCTCGCAGCACCTCGACGTGGCCGACCGCGCCGCCGTCTACGCCTGGGCCGACCAGGTGGTGGCCGATCACGGCGAGGTCAACCTCGTCATCAATAACGCGGGAGTGGCCCTGGGCGCCACCATCGAGTCGATGTCCTACGAGGACTTCGAGTGGCTGATGAACATCAACTTCTGGGGCGTGGTCTACGGGACCAAGGCCTTCCTGCCCTACCTGAAGGCGTCGGGCGAGGGCCACATCGTCAACCTGTCGAGCGTGTTCGGCCTTATCAGCGTGCCCTCGCAGTCGGCCTACAACGCGGCCAAGTTCGCCGTGCGCGGCTTCACCGACACGTTGCGCATGGAGCTCGAGATCGAAGGGGCGCCCGTCTCGGTCACCACCATCCACCCGGGTGGCATCAAGACCAACATCGCCAAGAATGCCCGCTTGGACGCCAGCGTGACCGAGATGGCGGGCGATCCCGAAAAGGCCCGGCTCGATATGGAGCGCGTCTTCATCACCTCGCCCCAGAAGGCGGCCCGCCAGATCCTGGCCGCCGTCGAGCGTGACCGGCGGCGCGCCCTCATCGGGCCGGACGCCAAGGTCATCGACTTCATCTCACGGCTGCCCGCCACCCTGTACCAGAGCGCGCTGGCGAAGGGAGCCCGTCTGGCGCGACGCTGAGCGCCATGGCAGACCTCGTCACCTACGAGCGGACCGATCGGGTCAGCACCGTCACCATGGACGACGGGAAGGTCAACGTCTTCTCCATCCCCATGCTGCGCGCCCTGCACGAAGCCTTCGACCAGGCCGTGCAGGACGGCACGGTGGTGCTGCTGACCGGCCGCCCCGGCTACTTCTCCGCCGGCTTCGACCTCAAGGTCTTCTCGGAGACGCCCGAGGACACGACCACCCTGCTCGCTCTCGGGGCCACCCTGGCCGAGCGCATCCTGTCCTTTCCCACCCCGGTCGCCGTGGCCTGCACCGGTCACGCCTTCCCCGCCGGCGCCTTCCTCCTCATGGCGGCCGACACCCGCGTGGGTGCGGACGGCCCCTTCAAGCTCGGGCTCAACGAGGTGCGCATCGGGCTTGCGCTCCCCTGGTTCGCCATCATCCTCGCCCGCCACCGCATGACGCCGGCGGCCTTCGACCACGCCGTGGTCACGGGCGAGATGCTCGACCCCCAGGGTGCGCGGGCAGCCGGCCTCCTCGACCGCGTCGTCCCCGTCGACGAGCTGGCCGAGGCCGGGCGGGCGGCCGCCGAGGACCTGACCGCCATCGACGTCCGGGCCCACAAGATCACCAAGCTGCGGGCCCGCCAGAAGGTGCTCGAAGAGCTGCGCTGGTCGATCGAGACCGAGCTGACTCCGCCCGGCTGACTGCCGTGCTGCGCTGATTGCGCTGACGCTGCAAGCTCCACCCCTCGGCACCAGCATCAGGGAGCAAGTCGCCGCGTCCGCCTGCGTCGCCTCGAACCGGCGGACCCCCGAATAACTGCCATGATTTAGGGCGTGGAATCCCCCTCTTTGCTCGAGACGATGGTCCGGTTCCCGGGTGCCCTCCTGCGCTTGCCCGTTTCGGCGCTCACCGCGCTCGACGCCGTCAACGACATGGCCGAGCGGCTCGATCGCCTCATGACCCTGCTCGAGCGCCTCGAAGGCGGCGTCAACAAGGCCGGCTCGGGCATCGACCTGGCCGCGCTCGGCATCTCGCACGCCGTCTCGGGTCTGGAGCAGGCCGTTGGCACGCTCGACAGCTCGCTGCCCTCGCTCTCCGAGTCGGCGTCGGCGTTGCGCAACCTCACCGAGCGGCTCAGCGCCGTGGCGGTCGAGCTGGCGACGGAGCTCCCGAGGGCGACCAGGTCGCTCCAAGAGGTCACGCCCGAGCTGAACACCGTGGTCGGTCTGCTCGACGAGCGCTTCGCCCATCTCGACGACGTGGTGACCGAGCTGGCCCGGTTGATGGAGGCGGTGGTCGGTGCCATCCCCGGCATGCGGCGCGTCCTGCGCACCTCCTCGACCACCCCCACGCCAGCCTGATCGTTCGCCACCGAAAGGAGCACACCGGTGGGCCAAGACAACGAAGCCGCACTCGACCTCGTCCGGGCTACCTCGGTCCCGATCCACGACATCGGCACCGCCATCTACCTGAGCTCCGACGTGTTCGGTTGGGCGGCCGAGTGGGGATGGAGCAACCCGTTCGCGTTCTACTTCGCCGGGCGCGGTGGCATGCTCGGCGACGTCAGTGCGGACGTGGTCACGTCCGCTCTCGGCTGGTTCGAACCGAATGCCGTCTCCACCATGTACACCGAGGGCAGCGGCGTCGCGGGTGCCGCAGAGGCGGCGGCCCGCATGGCAGAGGCACACGCCAAGTGGGGCGACAAGCACTACGTCGACGTCGACGGGTTGGACGAGAAGGTCGCCGTGACCGAAGAGCTGGTGGACGGGCTCGAGGGTTCGGGCATCCCCGTTTTCGTGGGTTGGCGGGACGCCGCCCGCAGCGAGACCTCGGCTGGACGGGCGGCACAGCTCATGCAGATCCTCCGTGAGTGGCGGGGTGGCCTGCACCTGGTGGCGACGACGGCCGTCGGTCTCACCCCCTTGGAGGCGATCCTCACCAACGAGGGACCGGGCCAGGCCAAGTTCTTCGGCTGGCCCGAGCCGTTCCCCGACACCAGCGCTATCAAGGCCAAGCACGACGAGGCGGAGGAGATGACCGACCGGCTGTGTGCAGAAGGGCTGGGCCGCGCCCTCGATACCTCCCGGTTCGCCGCCTTCGAGGGCGCGGTCGGAAGCCTGCGCGCGGCCACCCCGTAGCCCGATTCCCGGGGTGGGTCCCGACCCGGGACCGGCTACAGTGAAGGGCTGCTCTGCGGCCGGCCACCGCCGGACCGGAGGGCAGACGGCAATCACTGCCACGGACCTGTGGTGCAGCTCGGAGTGCACGCCGCCCTGTCAAGGCGGAGGTCGCGGGTTCAAATCCCGTCAGGTCCGCCACCAAGCTCGCGCCCGCCGCGGTGCCGGTCGAGCCTGGTTACCCGGTCGGGTAGCTCAGTTGGTAGAGCGCGCGCCTGAAAAGCGTGAGGTCACCGGATCGATGCCGGTCCCGACCACTGGCGAATTGGGCGACCTCCACTGGCCCCTTCCCCAACGCCGCCGGATCAGTCACATCAAGTGACGGCGGAAGACCGAGCGAGCACACTTACGGCCCAGTGCAGGTTGCCGACACGTTCAGCCGTCGACGACGTGGACGTGCGTCCCCACCGGCAGGGACCCCCGCCGCAACGCTGCGGTCCGCACTTCCTCCGTCGTGTCAGCATCTGCCAAAGCCGTCGAAGCGAGGAGCACCATCGCAAGCGTCGTCAGCATGATGGCGGGCCACCACAGCGCGATCGCGTGCTGCCGCCGGTTGCCGAGCGCAGTGCACACGACCGTGGCGACTGCACACAGCTCAAAGCACGTCCAGCTACGGCGCAACGTCAACAAGAGGGAGACCGCGACGACTGGGAAGAAGTAGAACCCGAGTAACTCGCTTTCGAACACGACACGCAGAGCGAACGCGAGCGTCATCACGAACAGCACTGCCGGCAGGTCGTATCGTCGCCGGCAGACCATCCATCCGAGGACGACGGCCGCCACAGTGACCAGGGAGCGGAGCGTGCCTCCGCTGTACATCCCGTCCCCGAGCGAGCGGGCGAGGTGGCTGAACGGGGTACTCGACTCGTCGGTGGGGAAAAAGGGTTGATCTACGATGTGATGCAGCGCCGCTGACGAACTCGTCAGCAGTTCAGGCACCAGCACGAGCACACTCGGCACGGCCAGCCGGCCGCAGAAGCCCGGTAGCGAACGCCATCCAAACCGGGCCGCCACCGGTGCCGCGGCGAGGAGCGCCAGAGGCTGACAGGCGACCGCCAACCCGAGCAACCAGGCTGCCCGAGGCAGCCCCGAGGCACCGTCGCGCTCGACAGCGAGTGCCGCCCACAACGCAAGAGCAAGGGCGACGCAGTCCTCCGGGTGGCCCCAGAACACAGTCGCACTCACCACACCCAGCGAGGCAATGAGAGCCAACCCCAGCCGCTTCGAGTCGGGGAAGCCCCAGGATCGTGCGATCGCGTCCAGCGCGAAGAGCGCCGTGGAAGCGAGGACGGTGGTGACGGGCGTCAGGATCAGCCACAACGGTGGATACCCGCGATGGATCTCTGCCGCCGTATGCAGGCCGAAACCGTGCGCGAACGCCATGAAGGGCGCGAGGAGGAATTCGAATCCCGGCGGCGAGTCGACCTGTGACGTAGGGCCATACACCGCGGCCCAATGGCCATGCGAGATGGCCAGTGAGATCTCTGCGCTGTTCCACAGGTCGCTGACGGACTGCCAGTTGTGGTGAGCGAGAGCTGACCACAGGATCGTGTAGATCAACCCTCCGACGACGATGAGTACTGTCGCCGCGACGGGTGCCGATCTTTCGTCGATCCACGAAGAGATCCTGCGCATTCCCCCTCAGCCCTTCCGGCGGCGCCACGCGACGGACACCACCCGAGCTTCTTCCTTCGGGCATTGTGACACCCGTCCCCGTGCATCGGGGCCTTCCCGACTCGTTGCAACGCAATTGCAACCCGCTTCCAATGAGGCCAGCCTCGGAACATTGATTACGCCATGCCTTGATGACCGCGAGCCCCTCGTCGGTTCCATGGGTCCGCAGATCAAGAACGAGGCCGCCCGGTGTAAGTGACTGTTCCAAAAATCCGCGCTTGTCAATGACGGAATAGCCCTCATCTGGGGTTCGTCGCCGCGTAGCCTTTGTCATGCAAGCTGACCCTGTCGGAGTAGCGCAGACCTGGCGAACGACGCACGGTGACATGAGTGACGAGGAGTGGGAGCTCATCGCCGATCTGGTCGCGCCGTATTGGACACCCGGTTCGATGGGTCGTCCGGTTACGGTCGAGCGACGTCGCATCGTCGACGCCATCTTCTACGTGGCCGCCACGGGCTGTCAGTGGCGAGCGCTGCCCGAGAGCTATCCGAACTGGAACACCGTGCACCGCTACCACCTCAAGTGGTCGCGCGACGGCACCTGGGAGCGCATCGCCGAGCGGCTGGCCGCCGCGGTGCGTCAGCGAGAAGGTCGCGAGGGCGAGCCCTCGGCCGGCATCGTCGACGCGCGCTCGGTACGCGCGTCGTTGATTGTGAGCAAGGAAACCAAGGGTTTTGACGCCGGCAAGCGGATCAACGGCCGCAAGACCTTCGGCATCGTCGACACCCTCGGGCTCCTCGTGGCAGTGGTGGTCGTCGCCGCCTCGGTCTCGGACAACTCCGGTGGGATCGCTGTGGCCGACCGGGCCCGCGACCGCTCGCGACGCTTCGCCAAACTCTGGTGTGACTCGGGCTTCAAACGCACCTTCATCGAGCATTGTCGGAGCCACCACGTGGGCGTCGAGGTGGTCAAGCGCATCCACCCGGGGCGCTTCGAGGCACTCCCGAAGCGCTGGATCGTCGAGCGCACCTGGGCCTGGCTCATGAATAGCCGGCGTCTCCAGGTCGACTACGAGCGCGATCCGATCGTGACCGAGGGCTTCATCTGGGCTGCCCACAGCCGCTATCTCCTGCGGCGACTGACCCAACCGCCGACGTGATCGTGGGGAAACAATCGGCAGTCACTAGAGGGTCGTCGGATATTGCTCGCTCAGCTCCTTGGGATGATCACACCCCAAGGAGTCAACTCAAGTCGGCAGAGTTGAGAATGGCACCACGGACGCTACCCCCCAGGGGGCGTCGCGGGCCTCACGGTGCCACTCGTCCAGGTCGACGTCAGGCATCGACGCCAGTCCGGCCTCGGCAGCGTCCTGAAACGCCTCCCCTTTCGCGAAGCCGTAGTAGGCCGAGAACTGAAGGGTGATCTCGTCCATCTCTTCTTTCGTGATGTCACGTGAATGGAGAGCGGCGGCGACGTGTGTCTTTAAGGGCGTGGGCGAGTCATCGATGGCACAACAGGCGACCGTAATGATGCGGCGCTCGCGACGAGTGAGACCCGGCCGCTGCCAGACGTGGCCGAAGACGAAGTTCAGAATGCCCGCGTGACGGTACGGCGACGTCCCTCGAGGCGCTGGCATCAGGTTCACGGCGGCGAACTCCTGCGCGCCTCGCTCGATCCGTTTCTCCCAGTCATTGAACCCGAGGACGTCGTTCGAGAGCAAGGGCCATGGCTGTGCCTCCCGGCCCTGCTCCCTTTGGATCCGGCTCCACTGCCGGAGAATGACTCCCTCGCAGTGCGCGGCTTTCGGCCAGCCGCAGTACACCGCAAACTGCAATATGAACTCAAGCATTGCCTCGAGCTCGATGTCGCCACTGTTGAGCGCGGCGTAGACGTGATCCTCGATCGGCTGGGGCGAGTCGGCGGCGGCGACGCACGAGAGCGTCACCCATCGGCGATCCCGCCGGCTCAAGCCCGGGCGGGGCCACACCTTTCCGAAGACGAAGTCGCGATAGGCCACCTCGACGGGCGTCGCCGCCGCGGGCGGCTCCTGGGTCATCACGTCGCGGAACGTCTGCTCCGCCTCTCCAATGCTCATCTGCGGGTCCTTCCGGGATGTAGGGTCATCTGACTGAAATATAAGACACTTGACTCTCAGAGTCCAGGGTGCTTCGATGGCAACGTGTCGCTGGTTCCTCCATCCACCAAGGAGCAGATCGTCCTGGCCGCCGAACGCCTCTTCGCCGAGCGCGGACTCGAAGGCGTCTCGTTCCGGCAAATCGGAGCGGCGGCGGGAAACGGCAACCACTCGGTCGTCCAGTACCACTTCGGATCGAAGGACCAACTCGTTCGAGCCATCTTCGAATACCGGCTCTCACACCTGGACGAACGGCGAAGGATGCTGATGGCACACCGACGGCCTGGGGATCTGCGCTCAGCGGTCGAGTGCTATGTCCTCCCCATCCTCGAGCAGGGCGAGCAGGAAGGGAGCCACTACCTCAGCTTCGTCGCCATGCTGCAGCAACATGCCGACGGGCGGATGTTCGAGGGCACGCCGGAGTACCTCCAGGCATCGACACAGGCCTTCCGCGACCAGATCGCCGCCGACCTCACCGCCATCCCCGAACCACTGCGTTCACACCGCATCGGCGGAGCCATCGCATTCAGCGTCCACGCGTCGGCCCACCGCGAACGGGCCCAGGCCGTGGGCCTGAACGTCCTTCCGTTCCCCGTGCACGTCGCCGATCTCATCGACGGTTTGGTGGGATTCCTCGAGGCGCCCGTGTCGCGGGCCGCCCGCTCCGCCCTAGCCGACACCGAGCTGACATCGGTGGGCGACCTCCTGCCCCTCTAGACGACTGGAACCGGAGCACCATGAGGATCGACTTGAACAAGGCGGTCGCCGTCATCACAGGTGGCGGGAGCGGCGTGGGGCGTGCCACCGCCCACTCCCTCGCTCGACGCGGCGCGCGGGTGGTGGTCACCGACATCGATGCCGACCGCGCCGCCACCGTTGCGGCCGAGCTCGGTGGCCACGGTGTCGCGGTGCGATGCGACGTCACGTGCCTCGAGGACCTCGAGGCGGCGAGAGACACAGCACTGGAACACTTCGGTCGCGTCGATCTCATCATGAACAACGTCGGCGTTCTCGCCGTCGGTCCGGTGGAGGCCATTCCGCTCGAAGCGTGGCAACGCACCATCGACATCAACCTTCTTGGCATCGTACGGAGCAACCTCGTGTTCCTGCCCCTCCTGCTGTCCCAGGGATCCGGGCATATCGTGAACACAGCGTCGACTGCGGGGTTGCTTCCCTACGGCTTCGATCGCCTGCCCTACACAGCAACAAAGTATGCAATCGTCGGGCTGAGCGAGTCCCTGGCGTTGTACCTCGGGCCTCTCGGGATCGGCGTGTCCTGCCTGTGCCCGGCCGGGATGAAGACCAACATCGTGGAGCAGATCACTTTCTACGGTGACGCGGCATCCCCGCGCGGGCCGAGCTTCCCCGTGGTGGAGGCCGAGACGGCCGGCGAGCTCGTCGCCGACGGTGTCGCCGAAGGTCGGTTCCTCATCCTCACCGCTCCCGAGGCGGCCGACGAACTCCGCGACCTCGGCGCCGACGTGGACGGCTACCTCTCGCGCCTGATCAAGGGGGACGCGTGACCAGGGTCGGATTCATCGGCTTGGGTAGCCAGGGTGGTCCGATGGCGCGGCGGATCGTCGACGGCGGGTTCCCGCTCACCTTGTGGGCCCGACGCGCCGAGTCGCTCGAGCCATACGCCGACACCGCCGCCTCAGTGGCGTCCACACCCGCCGAGCTCGGCGCGGCCAGTGACGTCGTCGGCGTCTGTGTGATGGGTGATGCCGACGTCGAGGACGTCCTCCTGCGCACCGACGGCGTGCTCGAGGGGATGTCAGCCGGCGGCGTGGTGGCCATCCACTCGACGATTCATCCCGACGCGTGTGTACGCGTCGCCGAACAGGCCGCCCGACGCGGCATCGGCGTCATCGACGCGCCGGTGAGCGGCGGGGGTGGCGCGGCGGCACAGCGAAAGCTGCTCGTGATGGTGGGCGGCGAGGAGGAGCACCTCTTCCGTTGCCGCCCGGTCTTCGACACCTTTGCCGATCCGGTGATCCATCTGGGCCCTGTCGGTACCGGCCAGATGGCGAAGCTGGTGAACAACCTGGTCTTCACGGCACAGGTCACCATCGGTCTCGAGACCTTCGCCTTCGCTGACGAGCTGGGTCTGGACCGGGGCGCATTGGCGGAGGTGCTGGCCAGCGGCAGCGGTGGCAGTCGAGCGGTGGCCATTCTCGCTCGAACCGGGTTCGACACCTCGGGCCTGCGTCAAGCGGCGGGGACCCTGCAAAAGGACGTTGGCATCATCACCGACCTCGCCCGGAGCCGGCACGCCGCAGAGCCGGCGAGCATCGTCGAGCTCGCACGGCACACCTTGGTGACGCTCGCCGCCGGAGAAGATGCCCCCGATCGCTGACGCGCCGGATTTCGACGGGAGATTCCCCCTGGTCCCGACAACGGCCGGGAAGGTCAGGCCGAGCGTAGGTGCGACCGCAGCGCCGCGCCGACCTGGTCGGTGAGCGCCACGGCGACCACCCGACGTTGGCGCGACACCGGCCAGCCGGGGGTGGTCGTCAGCACGAACCGGCCGACGATCGAGCCCCGGTCCTGCACCGGCATCTCCATCTCCGGGCCTGGCAGCCCCAACCGGTGGACGCCCCACACCCGGCCGCCGAGCAGCACATCGCCGTTCGGCTCGATGCGCATCCGCGGCCGGTCCGCTTCGCCGGGCACGTAGCGGCAGGCCCGGAGATGGAGCAGGGCCACGAGCTCGTCAGAGACCACGTCGAGCACCTCTGCCCGCGACGCTGCCGGATGACGCCAGCTCGGCCACACCAGCGATCAGGCCGACGAACTCCGACCCTTCCCTGGCGGCCTCGTGGACGCGACGGCTCTGGACGCAGATCTCCGTGACGACCACACCGACCACGAAGAGACACACGGCCGTCTCTATGTCGGGCCGGTGTGTGATGGCCAACCGCTCGTAGGGACGGGTCAGGAAGAAGTCGAACGAGAGGGTGGCCATGATCGTGGCCAGGTATCCGGCGAACCGGTCGCCGAAGGCGGCCACGCCGACGACCACGGCCACCAACACCAGCGCCGAGGCGGCGGCGGCGAAGGACGCGCGGAAGGGGACCATGGCCGCCGCCACCCCGATCGGGAGCACCAGCGCGGCGCCCCGGGCGAAGGCCTTCCGGTTGTGCACAGCCAGGTCCAGCCCGTTTCCCACGGGAAGACATTCTTTCACGGGTCGCTCGTGACGCGAATTTTCAGAGGCTCCCCCTCGAAACCCAGCCGAAAAGCGTGAGGTCACCGGATGGCCGCCCGTCCCAACCGAGGAGAATACGACCGTCCCCTTAGGTCCCGTTGGTGCCACTACCACCTTCGACCGGGTAGCACCACCTTTTTTTGACACGAGGCATCACCCTTGGCGGTAGGTCGCGTTCGTCGTACCGTCGACATGAGACAAGTGAAAGGGGCGGTGCCGATGCCATCTGAATCCTCAGTGAGTCAGTTCCTTCGAGTAGTCCTCAGGGGCCGGACCTTGCTCTTTCTCGTTGCCGCTGACGTGTTGCTGTTTGTGATCGCCAACGTCGCATATGGGCCGGGTCATGAACATGGGATCCGCCTCGTCGTGTCCAATGTCACGTGGGTTCTCTTCTTGGTGGGTGCTTTGCTTCTGATCGCGTTGGCCATCGCTGTCCTGGTCCAGTCGGTCGTACGACGTGTGAAGCGGCCAGCCACAGTGCACTAGCTCGGGTACGCCCCGTCGCACCAGCGGCGGCCATCATCCCCGCCAGGTGTTGGTGCTGGCACTACCGCTGAAAAGCTGCCAGCTACCTTGGACGGGGTAGGCCCGGTGCAGCACACTTGGGTCAGGAGGTCATTGTGGGAGCTGTCTGGCTGGTGTTCGGCTCCGAAGTGCGCCGCCGATGGCGTTCCTGGTTGATCCTGGTCGTCTTGATCGCCGTCGTGTCCGGATTGGTCCTGGCTGCCGCAGACGCCGGGCGCCGGACGGCCACCGCCTTCCCACGTTTCGTCGCCGCTCATGGCTACGACGTCTACATCTTCAACAACCAACCCGTCCCGAGCCTGGCCCGGCTGCCCGAGGTTGCCTCCGCCCTTCATATAGGCCTGCCCGGCAGCGCAGAACCGAGATGCGCCTGCACACACGTCATCAACCTGTCGGACTTCTATATCAACGAGCTGCCACCTACGGCTCTGGATCGGGTGGTGAAGTTGGTCGCCGGTCGGATGCCCTCGCCGTCGTCTCCCGACGACGTACTGGCTTCGTTCAACCTCCAACAGGACTACGGCGTGCACATCGGAACGGTGATCCACGCCCCGTTCTATGCGCAATCGCAGCTCCAGGCGATCATGAATGGCGCCAACGTGACGCCGTCCGGTCCGACGGTTGCATTGCACGTCGTCGGATTCGAGGCAGCCGAACTGGAGTTTCCGTCCGGGCAGGCACCTGAATACGACTTGTTCACAACTCCCGCCTTCGCGCGGGCCGAGAACAAACACATAATCACCCTGTCCGCTTACCTGGTTCGACTACGCCATGGGTCCGCCGACCTCCCTCGATTCGCCCACGATGTCGCCCCGCTCCACCTCGACTACGTCTCGAACCAGGACGCCATCGCCATCGCTATTGCGGGATCGATCCACCCACAGGCCGTGGGGTGGTGGCTGTTGGCCGCGCTGACTGCGCTCGCCGGTTTGGCCGTCGTCGGCCAAGCGCTCGGTCGCCAGAGCGTGGTCGAGAGTGAGGACTACCCCACACTGAGAGCCCTCGGTTTGCCGAGGAGCCGGCTCATCCTCCTCGGCACGATGCGGAATCTGGCGGTGGCGCTCTTGGGCGCTGCGGGGGCCGTGGTCGTCGCCTTCGCTCTGTCGCCCCTCACCCCGGTCGGTGAGGCGCGTCTGGCGGACCCTACAAACGGCTTTGCGTTCGATGCGCTGGTCCTCCTGCTCGGGGCGCTGGCCACGATCATCGTGGTCCTGGTTCTGGGATTGTGGCCGTCGGTGCGCGCCTCGCGGGCGCAGATGTTCGGCGATCGAGCAGCCGCCACTCACCCGTCCACCATCGTGAACCACATCGTCGCCGCCGGCGCACCGCCGAGCGCTGTCATCGGTGTGCGTCACGCGCTGGAACGCGGGCGGGGGGCTGCTTCGGTACCGGTGGGCACCGCGCTGTTCGGGACGGCGTTTGCGGTGATGGCTCTGTGCGCCACGGCAGTCTTCGGTGCCAGCCTGTCGCATCTGACGGCCACACCCGCTCTGTACGGCGACGACTTCCAAGTCACGTTTGCGAGCCCAACCGGAGGGGTGAACAACCCAACCGCGGAGGTGGCCAGCCTGGAGCGCGACCACGCCGTGACGGGCATCATGCTGGGGACGAGAAATGAGGTTTCCATCAACGGGGTCACCGTCGCCACCGTCGCCGGCAAGGCAGTCCGGGGGCCGCTGCTCCTGTCGATGGTGAGCGGCCGGTTCCCCGCCGGCATTCACGACCTCTCGCTCGGCACCACCACCCTGCGCCAGGTCGGCGCGCATATCGGTTCGATCGTCCACGTGACCGTGCAAGTCCCCACGGGGGGCAAACGCACCGTCCCGTTCCGTGTCGTCGGAACGACGTCGTTCCCCGGTGACTTCGGCCTCGGCGGGCTCGGCACCGGGGCGGCGTTCACGGTAGCTGGTTACCTGAACGCTGCCTGCCCGTCCGGCCCGACCCAGGAGCTATGCCAGAGCTCCTACCGGGCGAATCAGCCCTTCGCCGTTATGGCGACGGTAGCTCCCGGCCCGAAAGAACAGGCCGACGTCAATCGCCTCGTCAACGCCTCCCCGGATAAAGGACAGCGACCGATCGTTCCCGTCTCGTTGGTCAACTTCGGAGAGGCGGTGAACTTCCCGCTCATCTTGGGATTGATCCTGGCGCTGTTCGGCGCCGCGACACTCCTGCACCTTTAGTGGTCAGTGTCGCCCGGCGACGCCGTGAGATCGGCCTGCTGAAGGCGCTTGGGTTCGTGAAGATCCAGGTCGGAGCGGCTGTGTGCTGGCAGGCGACGACCGTTGCCTTCGTGGGGATCATCGTCGGCATTCCCTGCGGCATCGCTGTCGGACAGGTGGTGTGGCGTGCCTTTGCCACCAACCTGGGTGCCGTGCCTGTCTCCCTCGTGCCGGTCGGAGTCATCGCGGCGGTAGGGGTCGGGGTGCTGGTGGTGGCGAACCTCCTGGCCGCCGGTCCGGCCCTGGCCGCAGCGCGTTCGAAGACGGCGGGTCAGCTTCTGCGCACGTTGTGAGGCTGGCCGTCTGACCTCAGCGGGACGTCCGGCGGTCGTCGGGCCCGCCATCGGTCATTGCCCGCTAACGCCAGTCGCGCCGTGTCGGAGGCATTCCGCTGCCGCCCTCACTGGAGGGTCTCACACCGAGCACTTGATGCACAGCCAGACCGCCGTCGTCGAAGCCGTTGGCTGAGGCGGCCATGTAGAGAAACCACACCCGCGCCCGAGCCCGTCCGACCAGGGCGACGGCCTGGTCCCAGTGGGCTACGAGATTTTCGAGCCAGGCGTGGAGCGTTGCCGAATAGTGCTCGCGCAGCGACTCCAGGTCTCGGACCTCGAAACCGCTGCGCTGCATTGCGAGAACCACCTCGCCGACATCGATCAGCTCACCATCGGGAAAGACGTAGCGGCCGATGAAACTTCGGCCGCCGATCTTCGAACCCCCGGGTGTGGAGATAGCGTGGTTCAACAGCCGACCACCGGGACCGAGTCGTTTCCATAGACATTCGAAGTACTCCCGAGTGCGTGCAGATCCCACGTGCTCGAACATTCCGACCGACGCAATGGCGTCGAACCGTTCCTCAGGAGGATCCCGATAGTCCTGCAACCGGATCTCAATTCGATCTTCAAGCTTCGCTTCCGAGACTCTGTGACGTGCCAGCTCCGCCTGCGCTTGGCTGGGGTGATACCGACCACCTGGGCGCCATGGTGAATTGCCGCGTGGAGTGCCAACGATCCCCACCCACAGCCGACATCGAGAAGAGTCTGATCCGCTCCCTCGTTTAGCCCCAGCTTACGACAGATCAGTTCGTGCTTGGACTCCTGGGCCTGGTCGAGGCTCGCTCCCTCCTCTACGAAGCGCGGCGCAGGAATGGGTCATCGATGGTCCCAATATCAGGCGGTAGAAATCATTGCCGACGTCGTAGTGGTGTGAGACAGCTTGAGCGTCTCGCGAGGGCGAATGCAACCGACCAACGGGTCGAGCTTCTTCCCGCGGTGGACGAGGAGGGCGCGAGACGATGCCGAGGCGTAGAGCTCTCGGGATGAGTTTGCGGACCATGGTGATCCCAACATCTCGCAAGTCCGACGCACCAGCGTCATGGAGGACGCGAAGCACGCCGAATACGTCTCCTTCGATGTCGATGTCCCCAGCCACATAAGCGCGGCTGAGTCCGAGCTCGCCAGGAGCCCAGACGATCCGGCGAATGGCCTCACCCGAGTGGACCCTCACCACCCCAGGGCTATCGATGGCGCCGAGGGCGCTGCGGTCCCAGAACTCGAATCGCACCGGTATTCGACGGCCGAATAGAGCCTCAAAGAGAGGGCCGAGCACCTCTGCGGCCCCGCCTGCACTCTTCTGGTGGCCTGTCCGGTCAGAGTGAGAACTCGCCTTGCCCCGATCTGGTGTTGTAGTGCTCTCTACCCCACGCACCTCGGATGCGTCCAGCCCTGCGTCCGGAGCGTTCGTACGAGTACTCATCGGGAGATCTGCCTCCTCTCCGCGAATTTCTGACTGCCGGAGTAGTAGCCATCAGCCGAAGCGCGCAAATGGGCCGAGAATTCGACCCGGCGGTCGGACCATATTGACCCATCCGCGCCCCGGATCTCCCCCGGCACCTGAGCCACGAGGTTCGATCCCGTCAGGTCGTCAGGAATGTCGACCGCTCCGTCCGTCACGATCAACATGTGCTACCTCCTGCGGGCCTTCCACGGGGACCTAAGCGAACTCTCGAGAGCTAAGTCGCGCATCGTCACACCACCAGCACAGGACGCGGATGGTGTCGCAGCAGAGCCTCCAAAGAGCGACCGATGCCCCTATGCGTCACTTGCTCTCGTCCGTGGCCTCCCACCACGACGAGGTCGAAGCCATGCTCTTCGGCGTAGGAGGCCATGGCCTGCGCTGGCTCGTCCGCATACACAGCCTCGGTCGAGATGTCCCAGGAGTGCTGGCTCTGAGTGTGTACGGAGCTGAGGCCCTTCGACAGGTTCTCACGCTCCGCCTGCAGCGCATGCTCGCGCTCCTCGGACGTTTCCGCGTGAGCCCCGGGTCGGATGACAAGCAGAACCCGTGTCTCTCCGTGCAGGTCCGCGGCGAGAGCGGCCGCCACTTGGAGGGCGTGCTGGGCTTCGGTCGAACCGTCGTATCCGACGAGGATGCGGCGGAACACGCCTCCACCCGCTGCGGTTGTTTCAGGGGTCATCGAAAAAACCTCCTTCATCGGAGTGCGGCGGTGAGGGCGAGGGCGATCAAGAGTGCGAAGAGCATGTAGGCCACGTAGGCATTGAGCCGACCGGACTGGAGTTTCTTGGCCATACGCGCCACGGCCAACGTGGCCCGGCGGACCGGGCGGTAGAAATAGGTCTCGACCGGCTCGATCACACGTGTCCGCGTCTCGACGTGGGCGACTGGGTGTGGATCGGGACCGGCCGACTCGGCCACCACCAGGGTGGTCGAGCGACTTGTCCCCAAGACGTTCCCCAGCACGTGACGGAGCGGGTTGGCGAACCCGAACGCGGTGTAAGACGACGGCCCAGCGACGCCCGAAGTCGCGGAGTGCCAGGCCGGCACCCGCCGGACGCGGCAGGTAACGTCCGCCCGACAGCACGATCGCGCCGACAAAGACCGTGGCAAACGCTGTCGGCATGGCTACCCATAGCCAAGAAGGAGAGAGTATCGAGAATTCGTGAAAGGTTGGCTGGAGCACCCACGGAGACTTCAGCGCAGCCATCGTGGCGTGGCGCGGCACGATCGGTTCGAGGCCCCGAGAGATGTAGCGAATCTCCCACGGGCTGACAGCGGCGAGCCCGAGGCACGAGAAGCCCAGGGCGATGACGCCCGCCTTTCCCAGGGCGCCGGGCTCGGTTGCGAACTCGACGGTCGCATTGGAGGGTCGGCCCAAGAAGGTGAGGCCGAGGACTCGCAGGAAGGCCAGAGCGGCCAACCCGGTCGTCAGGGCAACCAGGGCGCCGGCGGCCGCCAGGCCCAGTCTGATGGCCAACCCGGGTACCCGGAACTGCTGCATGAGCGCCTCGAGAATGAACCACTCAGAGACGAATCCGATCGTGGGTGGAAGGCCAGCCAGGGTGACCGCGCCGGCCCCGAACGCCGCCCCACTCCAACGCAATCGTCGCCCGATGCCGCGGAGCGCGTCGAGCTCGTCGGTGCCGGTAGCCGCTTCGACATTGGCCAGGGAGGTAAACAGTGCCGACTTGGCCATGGCGTGGGCCACCGTCTGCAAGGTGGCGGCCAGGAGACCCATGGCGACGAGGGCTTGTGATCCCACGACCGATCCGGTCAGTGCGACGCCATAGGCCGTCACGATTAACCCGGCGTTCTCGACACTTGAGTAGGCGATCACACGACCGAGTCGACCTTGGACGCCGGCGAAGGTGATGCCGAGAAGTGCGGTGATGCCACCAACCAACAGCACGGCGATGACGAGCCAGACCGGCGGACGCCCCAGAACACCAAGGAAGCGCCAGAGCCCGTAGACCCCTACATTGGCTGCAATACCGGCCATGGCGGCTCGCGCTGGGCCGGGCGCGGCGGGGTAGCCAACGGGGATCCAGACCTGGAGCGGCACCAGGCCCACTTTGGCCCCGAAACCCACCACGATCAGGACCCAGGCCACATCGTGCACGGCGCCGGGACCAATGGCGTGCCAGCTGGCGATGCTCAGACTGTGGGTACGCCCGGCCATGAGCAAAAAGGCAAAGAGCAGCGCTGCTCCGCTGACCTTGCCGATGCTGACCGTGGACCAGGCCGCACCTGCCTGTCGTGCTTCAGCTCGCGTGACCGATGTCAGCATGTAGAACGAAACGGTCAGCATCTCCCAGGCGAATAGGAAGGTAAAGGCGTCCGCGGCGCAGACGATGACGGCGACGGATCCGAGCAAGAGGACATAGCCCGAAGCCGTTCCTCGCCGATGGTCTCGCTCGGCTGGCCCGGCCCAAGAAACGAAACACGCTGAGACGCACACGGCGATCGCGAAGAGCAACGTTAGGAACAGACCCGCCAACGAGTCGATCCGCAACGCGTTGTGACCGATCCCGAAGACCTCGGTGATATCGATCCTCGTCGGTGTGCCGGTCGTGGCACGAACGCCGAGCATGACCAGGCACACGCTCCCGGCCAGGGCCAAGACATAGGGGAGGCGTCGCCACAGCGCCCGTCGGACGCCGAAGGCCAGATCGATGACCAGCCCGGCAGCAAAGCAGGCCAGACCGGCGGCCATCAGATTGGCGCTCACGGGCCGGCCTCCACCGGTGGGTCCTCCGGTGAGGCCGACCCGTCGGCGTCTGGGTGCCTTCGGGCCGAGGAACCTATGGAGCGGGACGAGCCGAGCAGGCCGACTGCACACAAGATGCCATGGAGAAGGCCGAAGGGAGTCGGCGGCGAGCCGGGCACGAAGACATCGACGGGTACCACGTCGCTCACCCCGCCGAGCGAGGCGTAGCCCGTCCCGATGAGCCCGCCGCTGATGGCATCTGTACCCGCCGCAATGACCACCTTGGGATGCGGCATCACCTCGTAGGTGTGACGCAGCGGCTCGACCATGCCGGCCGCTCCCACCCCAGTGACCAAAAGCACGTCGGCATGCTTGGGGCTGGCCGTGAAGTAGATCCCTAGTCGCTGCACGTCGTAGACGGGGTTGGTCAGCGCCGCGACCTCCCACTCTTCACTGCCGTCGGACCCAGCATCGACGTGACGGACATGGATCGACCGGCGTAGCGCACGTACCCGGCGACGCAACTCCGACCTGGCCGCTTCCAGGGTCTGGTCGTCCTCATCGAGCTCCGGAACGAGGAGGGTCTGCCGGCTGGTGGCCGAGACCTCGACGCTCGGGTCGAAGCGAAACACCTCGGGGCAGGCCACCGTGCAACGCCCACAGAGGATGCAGCGGCCCCGGTCGAGTCGGACTCGGCCATCGTCGCGAGTGATGGCTTGGGTCGGGCACCCCTCCACAGCGATGTCCAGGCTCGCCGGTGTCACTGCCGAACGGACCACCAGCGTGCCTGAGAATCCGTCGCCGTAGCCGTCAGCACGGCGCGGGTAGCGCGAAGTGACAATCCCTTCTCGCAGGCCCTGCGGGATCCAGGGCATCAGCTTGCAACTCCCGCAATTGAGACCCCAAAGCTCGCTTCGACGAAGGCAAAATCGGTGAGGATGTCATTCGGGAAGGCGGCGTGAAACAGGCCCAGGTTGTGGAACGAGGCTGATCGAGGTTTGACCCGCACCAGCCGGCCGTCCTCGACGACGACGAGATAGAGGACTTCGCCCTGTGGCGCTTCGGCCCACCCGAAGGCCTGACCGCTACATGACGGAATCGGTCGATTCCAGATGGTCCCAACTTGAGCCGACAACCGATCGATCGCCTGTCGGATCAGGTGGAACGATCCATAGATCTCCTCGTTACGCACTCGTTGGCGCGTCAGCGCATCTCCCTCGTCCTTGGTGTCGAGAAGTTGGTGGCCGAGTTGCCCGTAAGCAGCGTACGGACGCGCGAAGCGAACGTCTTCCATCTGACCTGACGCACGCGCCAGCGGTCCAAGCAGGGCGAAAGAATGGGCCAAAGTGGGCGGGATCACTCCCGTTCCGCGGAGACGGTCCACGAACGAAGGCGTGGCCAGCAAGAGGCGAAGGTCTGCGCGCACTGCCCCCTCAATCTCGTCGATGGAACGGAAGATCTCCGACGAACCGAGGCGTGGCGGCCCGCTCACCCCACCGGGCACGACGACGCCTCGACCGAACCGGCTGCCGCATAGACGCGCTCGCAGACGCTGGATCCGTTCCTTGTGCAACGAGAGACGCGCGTAGGCAACCGCCTGCCCAGCGGCCTCGGTGTGGCGGATCGTCGAGTCCAAGTGGTTCGCGATCCGCTCCAGTTCGGCATGAATGGCACGCACGACGCTGGCCTCGGCGCTCACCTCGACTTCCGCGATCCGCTCGACAGCCTGGCAATAGGCAATGGCGTGGGCCACCGATGCCACGCCTTCGGTTCGCTCGGCCATGAGGACCCCGTCGTCGATGCCCATAGCCTCAAAACGGATCTCGGCGCCGCGGTGCTTGTGGAACACGCGCGTGCGTAGATGGGGGATGTCCTCTCCCGGCGTCTCGACCAGATACTCGATGGACTCGAAGATTCCCGAGCGCACCGGCCCGTAGGGCATGCTGAAGACGCCTTCTCCCTGGAGGTGGGCAGGGAGCGGTCGAGTATCGAGTTCGACCGGGCTGACCGGCTGTCCAGACCCCGGCCGCGGGCGCGGGGCGCCAGAGGCAAGAGGGAGGACAAGCGGGTCGAGACGGGGATGCCCTATCGGGACGAGTCCGAACAGATCGTGGATCTCTCGCTCGTACCAGGCGGCCGAGGGAATCGCGGACGTCGCCGTCATGAATTTGCCGGATTCCGTCGGCAGCACTACTTCTTCGCAGCGCAGGGATCCGTCATCTGCCAGCACGTAGCAGAGCCGGGTCTCGCTGTCCTGGGCGATGGCGAAGAGTCCGCTGAACCGCGCCCCCTCGGAGACGTGCGCCACGACGCGTTGGACCACGGCCTCTTGGCCCGCGAGATCCAAGTCCTGCTCAGCGGTCACCGCGGGACGCCCAACTCATTGGCCGCATGGTCGAGAAGGTGGGTCAGCTGCGCGGGTGGATGGACACCCAGGATCACAAGAGCAACCAGGCCCAGCGCCATCGCTACGACGATCAAGTTGCTGACCTCCCCCTTGGGAGGCGTGGGCACGACCGCGCCTCCTGCGGTGGTCACTTCGGGCGTCAGCATGGTCTGGGTGGTGAACCAGGACAGTCCAAAGAACGCGAGAGTGACGAGGATCACCAGGACCGCCGCGATCGTGTCCCGGGGATCAGAGAGTCCACCCGAGACGATCAGGAACTCGCTGCGGAAAATGCCGAAAGGGGGTAGGGCCGACAAGGCCAGGACGGCTGTCACCAGCATGGGTCCGCTCCACGGCAGTGCCCCGACTCCTCCCCTGATCTTGGTCATGTCCTTGGTGGCGAACTTGCGCACGACCGACCCGGCGCCGAAGAAGGCGGTGCCTTTTGCCGCGGCGTGAGCCAGCACGTGGAGGAGCACCCCCACGATGGCGATAGGCGCACCGAAGCTCATCCCGATGGCCAGGATTCCCATGTGCTCGACACTCGAGTAGGCCAGAAGGCGTTTCAGGTCGCGCTGGCTCAGCAGGTAAAGAGCGGCGAGCATCAGAGACGCCAAACCAAAGATCAGCAACACGTTGCGAGGGAAGGTCGGCCCGAGGGTGCGCACGGCAATTTGGAAATAACGCAAGATGGCGTAGAAGCTGGTTGCCAACAGGGCTCCTGAGAGCAAGGCTGACACCGGCGTTGGCGCTTCCGAGTGTGCGTCGGGTAGCCACGTGTGCACGGGAACAAGGCCCATTTTGGTTCCGAAGCCGAGCGCGGCCAGTACGAATGCGAGGCGAACGACGTCTGGTGGGAACCGAGACGCCCCGGCCAGTAGCTTCACGTAGGAGAGGTCATAAGCCGAGCCGAACACCGTCGTCCCCGCGTAGTACATGATGATCGTCGCCAGTAGGGCGATACCCAGACCGAGTGACGCGATCAAGAGGTATTTCCAGCTCGCCTCGGTGGCGCCGTCGGTGTCGTCGATGGCGACGAGCAACACCGAGACGACCGTGGTGATCTCGATGGCCACCCACAACAGGGCCAAGCCGTTGACCAAGGGAGCGGCGACCATCGACCAGCAGAACAGGTTCAGTCCTGCATAGAAGCGCCGTCCATAGCGCCTTCCTGCCGCGCTGTCGGCCAGGTGTAGATAGCCGCCAGCGAAGATGGCCGTCGCTCCGTAGAGGAAGGTGGTGGCGACCAAAAAGACCACCGAGAGGGCATCGACACGAAGCAAGCTCCCGGCCGTGATCTGGCTATGGGAGGCGGCAGCTGGGATCAGCGCCACCGAGAGCCCGAACGTCACCGTCCCCGTCACGACCGTCAGCAGCCAGGCCGCCCGACGAGGAAGGAAGAAGGTGACCACGGCTACCACGAAGGGCACCGAGATGAGGGCGAGGAGAACGGCGGACACTGCTACCCCTTCAGCCGATCGAGCTCTTCGGTCGACAGTGTCTGGGTCCGACCGTGGTGCACCCGCATGATCACTCCGAAGACCACCACCGCCACCAGGAGGTCGAAGAGGAACGCCACCTCGACGACCAGGGGCAGACCAGCCGCCACGACCAGGCTGGCCACCGAGACCCCGTTCTCGAGAGAGAAGAAGCCGATGGCCTGGGACACCACGTCCGATCGGAGGATGATCAGCACGAAAGCCACCAGGACGACGGCGGCCGCGATGGCGAGTGCGGTCGTGGGCAGGGCGATCGAGTGGACATGGAGGGATCCGACGGTGAAGAACCCGAAGGCGGATACGGCAATGGCGATGAGGAACATCGATGCAACGCCGACCACCGAACTTCCGGCGAGATCGGCGTCGGCGTCTCGCAGCAGGCGGAGGACCAGGCCGGGGACGAGGACCACCTTGAGGGCGAACGAGAGGACGGCGAGCACGTAGAGCTCGTTTATGTGTCGGGTGGCGGCGATGTCGACGGCCAAAGCCGTCACGACAAGGGACTGGAACGCATAGAGGCGGACTTGGGAGCGCAACAGCGGGGCTCGGAGCATCGCGAACTCGGTGAGGAGAACCACGATGGCCGCGACGTCGGCGACGCCCGAGTAGGTCGACGGAACAGGCGTCATCAGCCACCTCCGGCGTAGAAGACGAGTACGGCTAGTACCGCGAGCAAGAACGCGGCGGCAATGAACTCGGTGATCTTGAACAAACGCAATTTCGAAAAGAGGTTGTCGATCCCGGCGAAGATCGCCCCGATCACCATTGCCTTACCAAGCAGGGAAGGGATGGCTAGCAGAACGGACCGCGGGCTTCCGGAAGCGGCCAGTCCCCAAGGGGCCAGGAACACGTTGATCAGGATCGTGTAGAGGATCAGCTGCTTCATGGCCGATCCCCACTTCAAGAGGGCCAGCGGCGGGCCCGAGTGCTCGAGTGTCCTGGCCTCGTCGATCATCCCGAACTCGAGGGTCCCCGAATGGGTTTCGACCGGGATCCGGCCGGTGTCGACGAGGACAACCAAGAAGAACGCGACCGCAGCGAGGACATGGCCCGGTCGAACCATTTCTGAGGACGACGAGCGCACGGTCGCAGCCAATGCGTAGGGGAGATCAGTTGTCGTGATCAGCGCTACGGCGAAGATCACGAAGAGAATGGTGGGCTCGATTAGTGCCCCGAACGTCATGGCCCGACTGCCACCAAGCTGGGCATATGGCGCGCCGGATTCGGTCCCGGCCAAGGCAACCGCGAAACCGGCCAGGGCCAGGATGAATCCGCCACACAAGATGTCGCCCATGTAGCCCAGCGGGAGCGCGTAGGTGGTCAACACGGGAATGAGCAACGGCACGATCAGGTAACACCCGAAGGCGACGATGGGGCCGGCCAAGAAGACCCAGCTCGACTCTTCGGTGACGAGGGTTTCCTTCCGGAAGAGTTTGGCGATGTCGTAATAGGGCTGGAGAATGCGCGGGCCTCGTCGGCCCTGGAACCGGCCTTCGACGTGCGAGATCACGCCGCTCACAAGCGGTGCGCCGAGCAGGATGGTCAGTACCTGCAAGGCCTGAACAGCCTGCGGAGCTAGGACGCTGGGACCCACAGCACTCGACCTCCACGCGAACAAACGTCACGTAGAAGCCATCAGCCCATAAGGGCGGTTCGAGCCATAGCCCGCCGGGGCCTCATCCGGTCCCGATCACGTTACCTCAAAACCCCGTGAGGTCAATGGCTTACTCCCGCCTCCCTGGTCGGCGCGTCGAGCCATTACCTAGAGGCTCGAGGGTCCGGTGGCCTGCTGAACATCGGGCTACGTGAATTCGGCTCGAGCAAGCAGATCCGCCACCACGGGACACCGGCAGCCTCACTGTGATCGAAGGAGTGGCGACGCCTCGCTCGTAGCGAATGGGTCCCGGCTGTAGCCACTACCACCCGCGGGCTGGACACCAGGCGGCGATGGGCAGGGCCGGATCCGGTGTGAATCCGTCCGGCTGAGGATGAACGAGCGACCGACGGCGCGTGCCAGTTGCGCCTTTTTCATCTTCGGCCGTCCCTCAAAGCCGTTGCGGCGTACCTCCTCGTAGAGCTGCTTCTTGGTCCGGACGCCCGCCCCGCGATGCGATCGCAAACCACCCCGGCGACCCGACGAAATGTCGTGGGTGGACGTCGGGCTCGACTGTTTCGGCCGGAGCCCGCTCCTTGTTCACGGTTCTCGCCGCGATCTCCTCGGCCACAAGGGCAAGCAGATCATCCGGCACCTGGCCATTCGCGGGGCGGCGCTGGTCGAGGTCGGTCGAGCGGTGTCCCGCCACAGGGCACCCGGGACGGGCTCTAACGAGGAGTTCGGCTCCGAATACGCCGCCTGAAAAGCCACTAGGCCGCCCACTCGTGTTTGGCCCGGCCGCCATCCGGCTTCCACGCACTCCGCCGTCATCGGCGACGACGTGCTCCTGGCCCAACCTTCTGATTCGTGGGCGGCCCGCTCGGCGCGACCCTCCCCACCGGGGCCGTTGCGGCCACAATGAGGCCATGGTTCGTCCCGCGTTGGTTCTGGCCGCCGGTGTCGTCCTTGCGTGCGCCCTCGCAGCGTGCAGCAGCTCGCCCCCCACCACGCAAACACGGCCGGCCCGGTCCACGTCCACCACCGCGCTGCCCACCACGACCACTTCGGACGTGAACACGACCACGACCACGACCACCACCACGATGCCCGGCCTGGCCGTCCCGAACGTCATCGGCCTCAAGGGCATGCCGGCCCGCTTCATCCTGGCCGCCAGTGGCTTCGTCCCGCTCGCGCTCAACAAACCCTGCGGCGGGACGGCGGCCAGCCAGAGCGTGGTCGCGTCCCTGTCCATCCCGGGCCAGGAGCCCGATCGCGCCGTGGGCGCCACGCCGCTCGCGCCCGGCACCGACCGGCCCAAGGGTTCCGTTGTCGCCATCACCTGGTCGGGCTGTTACCCCGACGGCACGTCGGTCCCCGCCGTCGTCGGCCTGCATTTCAAGCCGGCTGTCCACCTCCTCCATGCGGTGGGACTGACCTGGGCCTGCTTCTCCGTGGGTGCCGACGCCCCCACCACAAAGCCTCCTCCCCCGACGTCGTCCAACACCACCACGACGACGACCAAGCCACCCACGCCACCCGCCGTCGTCCTGACCCAGTCACCCACGGCCGGCGTCGCCGTCGCGGCCACGTCTACCGTCACTCTCACCATGCGCGCCTGCCCGCAGTGACGTCAACCGATGGGCCCGGTCCGGTCGCCGCCCCCGGCAGCGCTTTCGAGCCGTTGGTCCTGCGCTCGACCAGGGGACGCTGGGTGCTCGCCGCCACCGTGCTCGGCTCGGGCATCGCCTTCCTCGATGCAACCGTGGTCGGCATCGCGCTCCCCTCCATCAGCCGCAGCTTCGGCGGCGGTGTCGGCACGCTGCAATGGGTCGTCACCGGCTATGCGCTGACGCTGGCCGCCTTCCTCCTGTTGGGCGGTGCCCTGGGCGACCGCTACGGGCGCCGCCGTATGTTCTCGGCCGGCATCGCCTGGTTCGCCGTCGCCTCGGCCGCCTGTGGTCTCGCCCCCGACGCCGGCCTGCTCATCGTCGCCCGGGTGGTGCAGGGGATCGGCGGCGCCCTCCTCACGCCGGGCAGCCTGGCCATCCTCCAGGCCTCGTTCCGCCCCGCCGACCGCTCGCGCGCCATCGGGGCCTGGTCGGGCCTCGGCGGTGTGGCCTCGGCCGCCGGCCCGCTCGTGGGCGGGTACCTGCTGGCCGTCGCCTCGTGGCGCTGGGTGTTCTTCATCAACGTGCCGATCGCCGCCTTCGTGCTGGTGATCACCGCCCGCCACGTGCCCGAGACCAGCGACCCCACCAGCACCGGCCGCATCGACGTCCCCGGGGCCGTCCTGGCCGTCGCCTTCCTGGGCGGCCTCACCTACGGGCTCATCGAGGGTCCGACCCGCGGCTGGACCAGCCCGCTCGTGCTGGTCTCCCTCGTCGGGGCCTGCGTGGCGGCGGGCGTCTTCTTCGTCGTCGAGCGCCGCGCCACCCACCCCATGCTCCCGCTCGGGTTGTTCCGCTCCCGCCAGTTCAGCGGCGCCAACGCCGTGACCTTCGTCGTGTACGGCGCGCTGGGCGGCGCGCTGTTCTTCCTCCCCATCGAGCTGCAGGTGGTGGCCGGGTACAGCCCGCTGCGTTCGGGACTGGCCCTGCTGCCGGTGACGTTCATCATGCTGATCTTCTCGGCCCGCTCCGGGCAGCTGTCGGCCCGCATCGGCCCCCGCCTCCAGATGTCCGTCGGGCCTTTCCTGGTCGGCGCCGGGCTCGCCCTGCTCGCCCGCGCCGCCACGCCGGGCAGCTACTGGGTGCAGGTGTTCCCCGCCGTCGTGCTGTTCGGCGCCGGCCTGGCCGTCACCGTGGCCCCCCTCACGTCCACCGCCATGGGCGCCGTGGCGGCCGAGCACTCGGGTATCGCGTCGGCCATCAACAACACCGTGGCACGGGCGGCCGGGCTCATCGCGGTGGCCGTCCTCCCCCTGCTGGCCGGCCTCACCGGCGCCGCCGCGCTCGGCCCGTCCGAGCTGGCCGCCGGCTTCCGCACCGCCATGTTCATCGCTGGGGCCACCTGCGCCGCCGGCGGCCTGCTGGCCGTCCTCACCATCCGCAACCCGGGCCGTCCGGCGAGGGCCGGCATCGAAGTGCCGCCGCCGGCGTTCCTCTGCGGCGTCGCCGGTCCACCACTGCGCCCCGCGCTGAGCGCACCCACCAGCGGCACCGCACGTTGAAGAACCCCCGGCCCCCAACGTGCGGCCGGCCCGCCGATCCGCAAAGGTAGGTCCATGCCGCCCCGCACCACCCGCAAGGCCGCCGCCCCACCGGCGGTCTTCGCACCGGCGCCACTGGGCCCGCTCACCCTGCGCAACCGCATCATCAAGGCCGCCACCTTCGAAGGGGTGATGCCCGGCGGCACGGTCAGCGACGAGCTGATCGCGTTCCACCGCCGGGTGGCCGCCGGCGGCGCCGCCATGTCGACCGTGGCCTACCTGGCCGTCTCACCCGAGGGGCGCACAGACCGCCACTGCCTGCTGCTGAGCGAGGACAACGTGCCCGGCCTGCGGCGCCTGACCGATGCGGTCCACGCCGAGGGTGCCGCCGCCGCGGCCCAGATGGGCCACGCCGGCCCGGTGGCCAACGCGCGCTCCAACCGCGCCCCGGCCCTTTCGCCCTCCGGCGGCCTGACCCCCATGGGCTCGCGCCTGCGCGCCGTCGACGGCGCCGGCATCGAGCGCATCACCGAGGACTACCGCCGCGCCGCCACCCTGGCCAAGGAGGCCGGCTTCGACAGCATCGAAGTGCACGTCGGCCACAACTACTTGCTGAGTGCTTTCTTGAGCCCCAAGCTGAACAAGCGCGACGACCAGTTCGGCGGCTCGGTGGAGAACCGGGCTCGATTCGCCCGCACCGTCCTGCGCACCGTGCGCGACGCCGTCGGCCCGGAGACCGCCGTCACGGCCAAGCTCAATATGGCCGATGGTGTCGACGGCGGCCTGTGGCTCGACGAGAGCGTCCAAGTGGCGGCACTCTTCGAGCAGGACGGCGCGCTCGATGCGATCGAGCTCACCGGGGGCAGCTCGCTGGCCAACCCCATGTACCTGTTCCGCGGCGACGCACCACTGTCCGAGTTCGGCGCCACGCTGCCGCCGGCGGTGCGCATCGGCTTTCGCTTCGTCGGCCACCGCTTCCTCAAGACCTATCCCTACGAGGAGGCGTTCTTCCTCCCCTTCGCCCGCCAGTTCAAGGCCGCGCTGACGACGCCGATCATCCTCCTCGGCGGCATCACCGAACTGACCACCATCGAGAGCGCCCTGGCCGAGGGCTTCGCGTTCGTCGCCATGGCCCGGGCCTTGCTGCGCGAGCCCGACCTGCCGAACCGCATGCAGGCGGGCACGGCGTCCACGTCGCTCTGCATCCACTGCAACAAGTGCATGCCCACCATTTACTCGGGCACGCGCTGTGTCCTGGTGGCCGACCGCCCCAGTCCTGCCTAGATCGCGACCGGCGGCCTCCGGTCCGCCCATGGCACCGCCACTTCGAGCTGGCCGGCCAGGGACAGGAGGGTCTCCTCGTCGCCGAAGCGCCCGACGAACTGCACGCCGATGGGTAGGGCGGCGTCGTTCCAGTGCAGGGGCAGCGAGATCGCCGGCTGGCCCGTCACGTTGAACGTGGGTGTGAAGGGCACGTAGGCGGCGGCTCGGAACAGGCCGGTCATCGGCTCACCGGGTGGCGAGTCGAACGTGCCCAGCGGGGCCGGCGGCTCGCCCAGGGTGGGCGTGAGCAGGACGTCGATGCCCTCGAAGTACGTCGCGATCTGCCGCGTCGCCCGCTGCAGGCCCTGCACGGCGGCCAGGTACTGGCCGCTGTTGAGGGAGCGACCGAGCTCGATGAGGGCCCAGGACAGCGGCTCCACCTCCGCCTCGGTGACCGCCCGCCCGACGCGCGCCTCCCAGTCGCCGATGGCCCAGGCATTGCCCGCCGCCCAGGCGTTGATGAAGTCCCCCACGAATGCGTCCCCGTCCACCGCCAACGTGGCACCCTCGACCTGGTGGCCCAGCGACTCGCACACCGTGGCCGCCGCCCGCGCCGCGGCCACGCAGTCGGGGTGCACGTCGCTGCCGGTGGGCGAAGCGGTCATGACGGCAATGCGGAGCTTGGGCGGTGGTGCGACCGCGGCGGCGGAGAAGGACGGGCCACGACGGGGCGGGGCCCAATAGGGGTCACCGGGCGCCGGGCCGGAGGTGACGTCGAGGATGGCGGCCGAGTCGCGCACGGAACGGGTGACAACGTGTTCTGCGATGAGGCCGCCGAACAAGTCGCCGTACTGCGGCGCCAGCGAATTGCGCCCCCGGGTCGGCTTGAGGCCGACCAGGCCGCAACACGAGGCCGGGATCCGGATCGACCCGCCCCCGTCGTTGGCGTGCGCGGCCGACACCATGCCCGAGGCCACCGCGGCCGCCGAGCCGCCCGAGGAGCCACCGGTCGAGTGCTCCGTGTTCCACGGGTTGTGCGCCGCGCCGAAGCGGCGTGGCTCGGTGGTCGGGAGGATGCCCAGTTCGGGCGTGTTCGTCTTGCCGCAGACGACGAAGCCGGCGTCAATGAAGCGTTGCGTCAGCTCCTGGGTCACCGTCGAGTGGTAGTCGCCGGCGAACTCGAGCCCTTCGGCAAACGGCGTGCCGGCCAGCTCGGCGCCCAGGTCCTTCAAGAGGAAGGGCACACCGCGGAACGGCCCGTCGGGCAGCTCGCCCGCGGCCTCGTCACGCGCCCGGTCGAACAGCTCCCAGATGACCGCGTTGAGTTGGGGGTTGAGCTTCTCGATCCGCGCGATGGCGCCCTCGACCAACTCGGCCGGCGACACCTCCTTCCTACGTACCAGCTCCGCCTGTGCCGTCGCGTCCAGCCATGCCGTGTCGTCGCTCATGGCGGCCACGGTAGCGACGCGCCGGGCCGGGTGCTCAGGCCGTGACGGCCTCGGCGTCAGTCGCCCGGTCCGCCTCGGCCGGACGGGTGGCACCCGTGCGCACGGCCACGGCTTCGGTCACCGACACGTCGGCCCCGCAGGTGGTACAGCGCCGGCGGTCGTCGAGCTCGCCCCCGCAGTCGCGGTGTTGCAGGATCATCGGCCGCTCTCCTTCGAGCCCGTAGAGGTCGCCCCACTTGAGCAGCGCCACCAGCACCGGCCACAGGTCTGCGCCCTTCTCGGTCAGCCGGTACTCGCAACGCAGCGGCCGTTCCTGGTAGGGCCGCTTGACCAGGATCCCCTCGGCCACCAGGCG
The DNA here is from genome assembly GCA_963807775.1 of uncultured Acidimicrobiaceae bacterium. GTDB lineage: Bacteria > Actinomycetota > Acidimicrobiia > Acidimicrobiales > RAAP-2 > Bog-473. The sequence goes on from CAWECY010000010.1 coordinate 104,794, forward strand.
CTCGAGGCGGGCCTGGAGGATGTTGCGGGCCACGCCCAGGTCCCGCTGGAGGTCGTCGAAGCGCCGGATGCCCAAGAAGACGTCCCGGATGATCAGGAGCGTCCATCGCTCGCCCACCACCTCGAGGGTGGATGCCACCGGACAGTACTGGCTGGGATAGTCGCGCTTCAGCATCCTCCCAGAATACCGCATATTTCGAGAAATGCGTTGTTTTACAAAACCTTGTTGGATAGGGTTAGTTTTATGACAGAACCCATGAGCACGTCCACGGTCGGCGGTTCAGAGCGCGCCCGGCCCACCCTGACCGCCCTCATCGTGCTGACCGGGGTGTTCCTGTCCTCGCTCGACCTGTTCATCGTCAACATCGCCTTCCCGAGCATCTCGAAGACATTCCACGGGCAGAGCCTCAGCTCCCTGTCGTGGGTGCTGAGCGCCTACACCATCGTCTTCGCCGCCGCGCTGGTCCCCGCCGGTCGTTGGGCCGACCGGGCCGGGCGCAAGCGGGCCTTCCTCATCGGACTGGCCGTCTTCACCGCCTCGTCCGCCCTCTGCGCGCTGGCCCCGTCACTCGGCTTCCTCGTGGCGGCGCGCGTCCTGCAGGCCACCGGTGGCGCGCTCATGCTGCCGACGTCCCTCGGCCTGCTGCTGCCCGCCTTCGGCCCCGAACGAAAAGGAGCGGCCATCGGGCTGTGGTCCGCCGTAGGTGGCGCCGCCGCCGCCTTCGGGCCACCGATCGGCGGGTTGCTGGTGCAGGTGAGCTGGCGCTGGGTCTTCCTGGTCAACCTGCCCTTCAGCCTGCTCGCATTGGTCTTCGGCATCCGGGTCCTGCGCGAGGTGCGCGACCCGGCGGCATACAAGGCCGACCTGCTCGGCGCACTGTTGCTATCGGTGTCGGTGGCCACCCTGGTGGCCGGCATCGTCGAGGGATCCGACTGGGGCTGGAGCAGCCCGCGCATCCTCGGTGCCTTCGCGTTGGCGATCGTCAGTGGCACCTGGCTCGTGCTGCGCTCGTTCCGCCACCCCCACCCCATCTTGGAGCCGGCCGTCATCCGGCATCGTGCCGTGGCACTGGCGGACATCAGCTCGCTCGCCTTCTTCGGCGGCTTCGGCGCCCTCGTGCTCGGCGGCGTGCTCTTCCTGACCGGCGTCTGGCACGAGTCCGTCCTGCGCACCGGATTCATGATCGCCCCCGGACCGCTGCTGGCGGGCCTGACCGCCTTCCCCGGCGGATTGCTCGGCGCCCGCTTCGGCCACCGGGTCGTCGGCACCTTGGGCTCACTCTTCTTCGCCGCCGGCGGCGTGTGGTGGATCACCCACGTCAGCGCAACACCGGACTGGGCCGGGGCCTACCTGCCGGGCAGCCTGCTCAGCGGGTTCGGCGTGGGCCTCATGCTGCCCTCGCTCGGCGGCGCCGCCACCGCGCCGTTGCCCCCACAGCGTTTTGCCACTGGTTCGGCCCTCTACGCCATGACCCGCCAGATCGGCGTCGCCCTCGGCGTCGCCTGCCTCGTCGCCATCCTGGGCACCTCCGCCGGCCCGACCTCCGTCACGTCGTTCCGCCACGCCTGGACTTTCATGATCGCGTGCAGCCTCCTGGCTGGCGCCGTCCTGCAGGGCATCGGCGCCCGCCGCACCGAGGTGGCCGACGCCTCCGAGTCGGCCGAGCCGGCGGAGCCACCGGCCTACACGTTGGCGGTCGGCAAGTAGGAGGGGTTGGCCACGAGCAGCTGATCGCGCGCCGACGCGGCCAGGGCGGGGGCGACGTGCTCCCACTCGTCGTCGAGCTCGCCGGCGCGCAGCGCGGCGGCCAGCGCGGCGTCGTCGGCGAAGCCGAGCGCGGACAGGCGCGCCGCGTGCATTTTGGCGATGGCCGGCCCCAGGCGCAGCTCACGCTCCACCATCCCCAGCGCGTTGCGGGCCACCCGGGCCTCGAAGCGGGCCGCGCCTTCGCCCGCCTCCATGACGCCGTCGAGGTACTCGCGCACGGCGTCGACCAGCTCGGTCGTCGTCGGGCGCCCGAAGGGCGCGGTCGGTCCGGCCGCCGCCGCCGGCTCGGGGCAGTCGGCGGGCGGCGTCACCCCCAAGAGCGCGAAGAGATCCCATTCGCTCTCGCAGACACGCCGACCGATGGCGGCCAGCTCGACCGAACGCGTCAGGCCGCTCAGGTGCGTCGAGGCCTGCAGCGCGCAGATGGTGGCCCACTTGACCGTGGCGTAGACCTGCCACCAGTGCACCCGGTCGCGGCCCATGGTGCCGCCGCCGGCCGACTCGTAGGCCGCCAGCAGCTCGTCGACCGCGCCGAAGCCGCCGACCTCGCCGGCGCCGCCGAAACGCCAGGCCGGCGCGCACAGCCACCCGATGTCCTCGGCCGGGTCGCCGGCGTGGGCCAGCTCCCAGTCGAGCACGCCGCGCAGGCCCTCGGGTCCCACCAGCAGGTTGCCGCAGCGGAAGTCGCCGTGCACCGTGACGCGGGAACCAGGCTCGGGGCGACGAGCCTCGAGCCAGCGCACGCCGAGCTCGAGGGCGGGGCGGATCTCACCGAGCGCATCGAGGAAGGGCAGAGGTCGCCGGAACGGGTCGGCCGGTGGCAGCCCCTCGATGCGGTCCGGGTCGATGGTGTGGATGGCCGCCAGCGCGCGCCCGCACTGCGCCGTCAATGCGGCGCGCGCCGTGGCCCACTCGTCGTCGCGCAGCAGCTTGCGCGGGATGGTCTCGCCGTCCAGGTGCTCGACCACCAGCCAGGCGGCGCCGAGCGCCTCGGGGTCGCCCATGGCCACCACGGCGGGCACGGGCACGGCGGCGGCGGACGCCGCCTGGAGCAGGTCACGCTCGGTGCGCGCCTTGGCCGCACCGGCGGCGGTGTCGCTGCCCCGGTCCATCTGCAGGATGTAGGGCGTCGTGGCGCCGCCCCTCTCGAGCTCGAAGGCGCTGGTCACGCGCGAGGCACCGCCGGAGAGGCGGTGCAGCCCGTGCACACTCCCGCCCAGCTGCGCGCCGAGCGCGGCGGCCAGGTCGTCACCGCTCAGCTTGGGTGCCACTTCAGCGCCGGACGGTCGTGGCTACTCGACGGGGACGACCGGCCTCCCGGCCTCGTCGAGCTGGTGCAGGTACTCGCAGATGCCGAAGCCGGTACGCGTGCCGCCGTCGGGGTCGTCGTAGGTCCACCGGGCCAGGCCCTCGTTGACCATGGTCCCGCCGGCCCGGCCGATGTCGGCCACGCGGAGGACGTCGCCGCGCAGCGGGTAGGCGCGCCCGCCCTTGTCGACCACGTCGAGGTGCACCACCCGGTGGGTCACGCCGTCGTCGGCCAGCTCGGTGCGCACCTTCCACTCCGCCACCGACGTGGCCCGCGTGCCGTCCCACACCCAACCGCGGTGCAGGTCGCCGGCGTCGGTGCCCAGGCGGATGCCGCCGAAGTGCATGTCGTCGCCCAGGTTGATGGAGAACCAGCGCCACATCTTGGGGCCGCCCCAGCGCCGGGGGCCCCAGGAGCGGTCGCGGTTGCCGTGGGCGCCCTGCCACTCGTGGCGCACGCCGTCGACGGTGAGCGTGCCGCTCCAGCGGCCGGCCTGCTCCAGGTGGCCCTTGCCGACCGTGCCGGCGGCGGCGGCCGCCTCGGCCGACTTGGGCCCGCCGCTCGGCTGGCCGTCGGTGCCGATGGCCGGCGTGACGGCGTCGAAGCGCACGGCGAGGGTGACGGGCACGGGATGGGTGACCTCCTCGCCCCGCACACAGGGCCGGGCCGCCACGGTGCCGTCCATGGTCAGGCGCCACGCCTGTAGCGCCTCGAGCATCTCGTAGCGGACGTCGCCCACGTCGAGCTCGCTGTCGACCATGGTGTGCTGCTCCTTGATCCACCGGTACTCGCCCAGCTCGCCGCCGGGCAGCCAGATCGACATGCCGACGTCCATGGTCCCCTCGTTGGGGCGGATGCCGACACGGGTGAAGAAGCCCGAGTCGGTCCCGGGGTCGTAGGCGTTGAAGTAGTACGACTCGCTCCAGGCGGCGTCGCCTTCGACGGGGTGGGCCAGGTCGTGACGTGCATCGAGGATCGGCATGCCTACACCATTGTCTGTCCGGCGCTGACGTTCAACGCCTCGCCGGTGACACCCGAGGCGTCGTCGGAGAGCAGCCAGCAGATGGCCGCCGCGATCTCCTCGGCGCTCTGCAGGCGGCCGAGGGGGATCTCGCGGTCGATCCACTCGGCCAGGCGCTCGGGACCGCCCATGAGGTGGGTGAACATCCCCTCCTTGTTCATGAGGTCGGTGTCGACGGTGCCCGGGCACACGGCGTTCACCGCGATGCCTTGGGGTCCCAGCTCGACGGCCAGGGTCTGCGTGAGCAAGATGACCCCGGCCTTGGCGGCGCAGTAGGCGCCGAGGAACGGGAAGGCCCGCTTGCCGGCCTGACTGGACACATTGCAGATGCGGCCACCCGTGCCGGCCGCCACCATGCGGGTGGCGCAGGCCTTGGAGACGAGCCAGGTGCCGATCAGGTTCACGTCGAGGACGCGGCGGAACTCGTCGGCGCCGACGTTGAGCAGCGGTCCGAGCCCGAAGCCCGGCCCGCTGCCGCCGGCCACGTTGGCCAGCAGCGTGATCGGGCCCAGCTCCTCGGTCGCCTGTGTCACGGCCGCCTCGACGGCCGCCTCGTCGGAGACGTCGGCCACCACGGTTGCGGCGCGCCCGCCCAGTGCGGTGATCTCCTCGGCCAACGAGGCCAGATCGTCGGTGCTTCCCGTCCCGTGGGCCGGGGCCTCGTCGTAGGGCCGGGCGATGTCGAGGCAGGCCACGTCCGCTCCCAGGCGGGCCAGGCCGAGCGCGGTGGCCCGCCCGATGCCGCGGGGCCGGGCCGCTCCGGTGACCAGCGCCACCCGCTCCGCCAATAGGCGCCCCTCAGGTTGGTGTGTGAAACTCACCGGGCAAACGTAGGACGAATGCGGGCGGGCGCGCCGTCCGGGGGTGGATGGGCATGCGAGCCGCGGTGACCAGGGGCGGGCAATTGGTGGTCGGCGACGTGGCCGATCCCGCCCCGTCCTCGGGCCACGTGGTGGTACGGCCGCTGTCGGCCGGCATCTGCGGGTCCGACCTGCACGCCCTGGCCGACTTCGCACACTTCACCGGGCTCATGGACTCGGTCGGGGTGCCCTCGCTCGATGCCGCGGCGGACTGCGTGTTCGGGCACGAGTTCTGCGCCGAGATCGTCGAGCACGGCCCCGACACCGCCGCCACGCTCCCCGTCGGCGCCCGGGTCTGCTCGGTGCCCGTCATCGTGGGGCCGTCGGGCGTCGAGCAGATCGGCTACTCCAACCACTACCCCGGCGCGCTGGCCGAGCACATGGTGCTCCAGGAGCTGCTGCTGCTCCCGGTGCCCGACGAGCTCGACACCGACCTGGCCGCGTTGACCGAGCCGCTGGCCGTGGGCGAGCACGCCGTCGGGCTGGCCGGCCTGGCCGAGGGGCAGCCCTGCCTCGTCGTCGGCTGCGGGCCGGTGGGGCTGGCCGTGATCGCCGCCTTGAAGGGCCGCGGGCACGGCCCGGTGCTAGCGGCCGACTTCTCGCCCACGCGGCGGCGCCTGGCCGAGGCCTTCGGGGCCGACGTCGTCATCGACCCGGCCGAGGGCTCGCCGCACGACCGCTGGAGCGACTACGGCGTGCCGCGCACCGTCATGGAGCGCATCGGGTCCGCCATGTTGGGCGGGGCGACGAGGGACCCGGTCATCTTCGAGGCGGTGGGCGTGCCCGGCATGCTGCAGTCGCTCATCGCCGAGGCGCCGCCGCACAGCCGCATCATGGTGGTCGGCGTGTGCATGCACACCGATGCCATTGAGCCGTTCATGGCCGTGACCAAGGAGATGGAGCTGCGCTTCTCCTTCGGCTACACGCCCGACGAGTTCGCCGCCACGCTGGTCCGCCTCGCCGCCGGCATGCCCGGGGCCGAGTTGTTGGTGACGTCCACTGTGGACCTGGCCGGTGCGCCCGGCGCGTTCGAAACGCTGCGCACCCCGGGCGAGCACGGCAAGATCCTCGTCAAGCCATAGAAACGGAGACCGATGACAAGCATTGACGCCGACGGGTTCATCCGGTTCGGCATCTTCCTGGCGCCTTTCCACCCCGTCGGCCAGAACCCGACGCTGGCCCTCGAGCGCGACCTGCAGCTGATCGAGCACCTCGACGCGCTGGGCTACGCCGAAGCCTGGTTCGGCGAGCACCACTCCGCCGGCTACGAGATCATCGCGTCGCCCGAGGTGTTCATCGCCGCCGCGGCGCAGCGCACCAAGCACATCCGCCTGGGCACGGGCGTCTCCTCGCTCCCGTACCACCACCCGTTCATGCTGGCCGATCGCATGGTGCTGCTCGACCACCTGACCCGGGGTCGGGTCATGATCGGCGCCGGCCCCGGCGCGCTGCCGTCGGACGCCTTCATGATGGGCATCGACCCGGCGCGCCAGCGCGACATGATGGAGGAGTCGCTCGAGGCCATCCTCTTGCTGCTGGCCGGCGAGACGGTGTCGATGCAGACCGACTGGTTCACGCTGGTCGACGCCCGCCTGCAACTCCGGCCGTATCAGCGCCCCTTCCCCGAGGTGGCCGTGGCGGCGCAGGTGTCTCCGGCCGGTCCCCGTGCGGCCGGGCGCTTCGGCTGCAGCCTGCTCTCCATCGGCGCCACCTCGGCCGGTGGCTTCGACGTGCTGGGCTCGCACTGGGTCGTCATGGAGGAGCGCGCCGAGGAGTTCTCCACCACGGTCGACCGCAACAACTGGCGCCTGGTCGGGCCCATGCACATCGCCGACACCAAGGAGCAGGCGGTCGCCGACGTGGCCTTCGGGCTCGAGGAGTGGGTGGACTACTTCCAGCGCGTCGCCGCGCTGCCGCTGGCGCCCCCCACCGAGAACTTCGAGTCGCTGGTCGACGCGTTGAACGCGTCCGGCTTCGCCGTCATCGGCACGGTGGAAGACGCCATCGCACAGATCGAGCGCCTGGCGGAGCAGTCGGGCGGCTTCGGCACCTTCCTCCTCATGGGCCACGAGTGGGCGGACACCGAGGCAACCCGGCACTCCTACGAGCTCATCGCCCGCTACGTGGCGCCGCGCTTCCAGGGGTCGTCCAAGACACTCACCGCCAGCCGGGACTGGGCGGCCGAAAACCGACCAGAGTTCATCGGCGCGGCGGGCAACGCCGTGATGTCCGCCATTCAGAAGCACCACGAGGAAAAGGCGGCCAAGGCGGAGGCGAGCAATGTCTGAGGTCACCCACGAACAGGTCCCGGTGGGCGAAGTGGAGCTGCACGTGGCCGCGGCCGGCCCAGCCGATGGCCCGCCGGTGGTGCTGTGCCACGGCTTCCCAGAGCTGTGGTACTCGTGGCGCTACCAGCTCGACGCCCTGAGCGACGCCGGCTACCGCGTCCTGGCCCCGGACCTGCGCGGCTACGGCGGCAGCTCGCACCCGGACCAGGTGGCCGACTACGGCTCGGACAAGCTCACGGGCGACCTGTGCGGACTGCTCGACCACTACGGCTACGAGACCGCCGCGTTCTCGGGGCACGACTGGGGCTCCATGGTCGTGTGGGAACTGGGCCGGTTGCACCCCGAGCGCGTGTCCTCCATCTACAACATGAGCGTGCCCTACTCGCAGGCGTCGGGGCCTCCGATCGCGATCTTCAAGCACATCTTCGGCGACCGCTTCTTCTACATGCTCTACTTCCAGGAGGTCGGCCCAGCCGAGGCCGAGTTCGACGCCGACCCGCGACACTACGTCCGCACCATGCTCTACTCGGCCGGCAGCGAGGGCATGACCGACCCGAACCGGCCCGTGGCGGGTCAGGCGCCGGCGGCCGGCACGAGGTTCCTCGACATCATGCCGACGGCGCCGGACGTGCTGCCCGCCTGGCTGACCGAGCCCGACGTGGACGTCTACGCCGAGGGGCTGCAGCAGGGCGGCCTCTTCGGGCCGTTGAGCTTCTACCGCAACCTCGATGCCAACTGGGAGCGGTCCAAGGACATCCCCGCGTCCGTGTACACCATGCCGACCGGCTTCCTCACCGGCTCGGTCGACCCGGTCGTGATCATGATGCCGGGCGCGGCCGAGGCCATGGCCGAGCTGCTGCCCGATTTCCGCGGCGCCACTGTCGTCGAGGGCGCCGGCCACTGGGTGCAACAGGAGCGGCCGGCCGAGACGAACGCCGGCCTGCTCGGGTTCCTCTCGTCTCTGTGAGCAATCTCGTCGCGCTGCCGGCGCAGCCGGCCGGGGTGCCGTGGCCGACCGAAGAGTGGCCGGAGGGCACATTGCCCGCCGGGGTGGAACTGGCCCCGCTGCTCGACCAGGTCTTCGACGACGAGGGGCCGCTGGCCACGACCTTCGCGGTGCTCGTCGTGGTGGGCGGCCGTGTCGTGGCCGAGCGCTACCACGGTGCGCTGGAGCACTTCGACCGGCCGCCGACGCCGGTGACCCGCGAGACCCCGCTCCTGAGCTGGTCCATGGCGAAGTCCGTGCTGCACGCGGTCGTGGGCCTGCTGGTCGGCCAGGGGCGCCTCGACCTCGACGCCCCGGCCGCCGTGCCCGAGTGGGCCGGAGACGGCGACGCCCGGGGCGCCATCACACTGCGCCAATTGCTCGCCATGCGCGACGGCCTCGATTGGGTCGAGGACTACGTGGACGACGGCGTCTCCGACACCATGGCCATGCTCTTCGGCGACGGCCAACCCGACATGGCGCACTTCGCCGCCTTCCGGGGCCTGGCCGCCGACCCAGGCACGCGATTCAACTACTCGTCGGGCACGTCCAACATCGTCTCGGGCATCGTGGCCCGCACCGTCGGGCCGGGCGAGCCCTACGCCCGCTTCCTGCACGAGCGCCTCTTCGGCCCGCTCGGCATGCGCAGTGCCGACCCCGAGTTCGACGAGGCCGGCACCTGGGCGGCGTCGTCGTACCTGCGGGCCACGGCGCGCGACTGGGCCCGCTTCGGGCTGCTCTACCTGCGCGACGGGATGTGGGACGGCGCCCGTCTCCTACCTGCGGGCTGGGTGGACTACGGGCGCACCATGGTGTCGATCGACGACCCGGACGACCCCAGTCCCTTCGGCGCCCACTGGTGGGGTATGCGCGGTGACACGCTCGACAACCTCGATCCCCTGGGCACCTTTCGGGCCTCGGGTTACGAGGGGCAGTCGATCACCATCTGCCCGCCGCTCGACCTGGTGATGGTGCGGCTGGGCAAGACGGCCTACGAGCGCGAGGACAACCTGGTGCCGTGGCGCGCCGCCATGGTGCGCGCCTTCGCCGACGCCCGCTGAGCCGGGAGCCGCTCAGCCGGCGCGACGGGCCACGAAGACGGGGATCCGGCGCTCCGTCCTCTGCTGGTATTCGGCGTAGGGCGGGTAAGCGGCCACGGCGCGCTCCCACCAGGTTGCCTTCTCGTCGCCCTGCACCTCGCGCACGGTGACGGCGAACGGCGTCGGCCCGTCCTGGAGCGTCACCTCGTCGGGGTAGGCCTCCAGGTTGTAGAACCACTCCGGGTTCTCCGGCGCGCCGCCCTTGGAGGCGACGAGCGCGTACTCGCCGCCGTGCTCGACCCGCATGACGGGGATCTTGCGCACCTTGCCGCTCTTGGCGCCCCGGGTGGCCACCACAATGATGGGCAGGCCGGTGTCAAGCAGCGTGTTAGCGCGGGTGCCGCCGGAGGCCTCGTACTCGGTCACCTGGTCGCGCACCCACTGCGAGGGGCTGGGCTCGTAGTCACCTTGGATTGTCGTCATGGGGCTGATGCTAAAGGTGACGGGCTACTCTCCCGCCGTGCCCCGCGAACCCATGAACGCCGCCGACGTCCTCGCCTTCCACCGGACCCTGTCCAACTGGGGGCGGTGGGGCGACGACGACCAGGTGGGTGCGCTCAACCTGATCACGCCCGAGGTCAGGGCGGCCGCGGCGGCGGTGGTGACCAGTGGCCGCTCCGTGTCGTGCGCCCGTCCCCTCAACACCGTGGCGGCGGCGGACAACCCCGCACCGGCGGCCCACCACATGATCGGGACGGCGACCGAGGGGTGGGGTGCCGACTACATCGCCCTGGCGCCTCACGGGTTCGCCACCAGTCACCTCGACGCGCTCTGCCACGTGTTCTTCGAGGGGAAGATCTACAACGGCTACCCGATCGACACCGTGACCGCCCACGGCGCCACCCAACTCGGCATCCACCACCTGTCGGCGGGGATTGTCAGCCGCGGCGTCCTGCTCGACATCCCGGGTCTTTCCGCCGCCGACGCCCTGGAGCCGGGTACCCCGATCTTCCCCGAGGACCTCGAGGCGGCCGAGCAGGCGGCCGGGCTGGAGGTGCGCAGCGGCGACGTGCTCTTCGTGCGCACCGGACGCTGGCGCTGGCGCGACGCGCACGGCGCCTGGGACGCCACCAACCTGGCGGCCGGGCTCGACGCCGCCTGCCTGCCGTGGCTGCGCGACCGCGGCGTGGCCGCCTTGGGGAGTGACTGCGTGTCCGACGTGCTGCCGTCACGGGTCCAGGGCGTCCCCATGCCGATCCACACCGTGGCCATCGTGGCCATGGGGCTGCACCTCATGGACAACCTCGACTTCGATCAGCTCGCCGTGGCCTGTGCGGAGGAGGGGCGCTGGGCCTTCCTCCTCACCGTGGCGCCGCTGGTGCTGCGGCGCGGCACGGCCTCGCCCGTCAACCCGATCGCACTCTTCTAAAGGACCTGGACTTGCTACTGCCCCGGTACGAGCGGGGCACCACCTCTGGCTGTTCTGGGTAGCCAGATGACAACCTACCGTTGACACGACAACTCCGGGTTGTCACGACCCTCGGTGGGAGTGCCCCCGATTACGCCGGCTCAGGGCGCATCGGAGACGTCGGCTTCGATGGGTAGGCGGTCCGGTCAGCCCGGGTAGGGCAACTTGGCCAGGGAGTGACCGACCGCTTCCACTTCGGTCAGCTCGGAAGGTGTGACACTGGCACCGTTGTAGGGGTCGAGGGTCACGGCGACTTCCTTTGAGGACGACTCGTAGATATCAACCTCGGCGTGCCCGTAAGTGGTTGTCTCGAAGGCGGCCTCGCCCAAACCTGACACGGCCGACGCCGGCTCGCCGATATTTGACGGATCGGTCGCGACCCACTTGCTCTTGGACTCGCCGGGCGAACTGTAAATCACGTTCAGCTCGTTGCCCGCTTGATCCAGGTAGATGCACGCCGCCGTGCCGCCATTCTGAGGGTTCGGGCCCTTGAACGTCGTGCCGGTGGCGGTCGTGATGATCGACGATTTCGGGCATTCGAGCGGACCGAGCTTCACGAAGTCCGAACTGGAGCCGCCCTTGGACGATCCCCGCTTCTGCTTGTGGTGTGACGTGTTGGACTTGTGGCTGCTGGCCGACGCCGCCGTCGCCGGGACGAGCGCCACCGAGAGGCCCAGCAGGAGCACGCCACTCCCTACCCATGCCGCGTGTCGACTCATCTGGCGAGCACCTCCCTTATCTGATGTTCAGCCGAATGACATCGCGAAGTGCGAGCGGGCACCCACACCAGATTTGTGTGCGGCCTGAGCCTACTGGGGATGTGATGGCTCATGGCAGGCGATCGGACTCATCCTCAGCATGATTGACCCACGGGCTCATGGGGCGACCACGTGGAGCTGCCGCAACGGCGTTCCAACTTCGACCACCGACCGGGCCGCTGCCGTATGTTGGGTGCCGGGTGGTCCGTCTGAAAGGAGCAGCCTTATGCCCACCGCTTTCGTCACTGGTGCCAGCCGCGGCATCGGCAAGGCGATCGCCGTGCGCCTGGCGCGCGCTGGCTACGACGTGGCCATCACCGCCCGAACGGTGATCGACGGCGAGGGCCGGGAGCACTCCTCGACCATCCGGCACTCTGATACGACCCCGCTGCCCGGCTCCCTGGCCTCGACAGCCGAGCTGATCGTGTCAACCGGGGTGCGGTCCATGACCGTCCCCGCCGACCTGACCGACCGTCCCTCGGTCATCGCTGCCGCGGATGCGGTCTTGGCCGAGTGGGGCCCGGTCGACGTCTTGGTGAACAACGGGCGCTACATCGGTCCGGGTCACATGGACCAGTTCCTCGACACACCCCTGCACCTCCTCGATCTGCAACTCGAGGCCAACTGCATGGCGCCGCTGGTCCTGGCCAGGCAGTTCCTCCCGGGAATGATCGAGCGGCGTTCGGGCGCCATCGTCAACATCACGTCCGGTGCCGGTTACCACGACCCACCGGCAGCCGCCAGCGAGGGCGGCTGGGGCCTGGGCTATGGCATCAGCAAGGGGGCGATGCACCGCATCGCAGGCATCCTCTCCCTCGAACTGTCCCGGCACGGTATCCGGACCTGGAACGTGCAGCCCGGGCTCATCGCGACCGAACGGATGGCCCTAGACATGGGGTCGTTCGGCTTCGACGCGTCGGCGGGTGCCCCGCCCGACGTGCTCGGTGCCGTCGTCGTGTGGCTGCTGGCCCACCCTGATGAGGGCGAGGCCACAATGGATCCCAACGGCCGGAACATCGAAGCTCAAGATGTCTGCCGGACCAATGGGCTTCTCGCCGGCTGGCCCCGCTGAGCCCGGCCGACGGCCGCAGCCGCGACGGGAGGAGCCATCACGACCGCTGGGCCGACGACCGGGTGTGAACCGTGTCGTGGATAAGCATGAACCGCATCGACCAGTAACCAGGCCGCGGGTCTGGAAGCTCCTGCCGGGACCAGATGAACCCCGCCAACGTGACAGCGGCGGAGGCGAGCCAGATGATCACCCCGACGGCCAGGACCCACGGCGTGGCTCCCAACGCCATCAGGATGAGGCCCACTATGCCGACGGTCAGCCCGACGTACCCCACTCGGAGGGCCCAAACGGCCATCCTCCAGTGTCCGTTGTACTGCAGCTCCGCCGACTCGTCCATGCCAGGCATTGTTCCACCGTCGCGCGACCAGGTCATTGGTCCTGCTGGTCGGTCCACGTGGATCACCAATTGATGGAGTGGACCACGTCCCTGTACTGAGATGGCGAACAACGAGCGCGCCCACGAGCAACTTGCCGTCTGACCCGCCTTCCGGGATTACGTCTCGGCTGGCGAGTTGGCGAAGTCCAACACATTCTTGGTCGGGTCGTAGGTGACCACGATGACGGGGCCGAGCGGGTAGGACCGGCCGGGGCCGAACGAAACCGATGACGCCGCCCCCGGGATCGTCGCGTTACGCAGCCCGTAGCCGGCTCTCTCGAAGCTGGCCACGGTGAGGTCCTTACCGGCGGCCTTTGCGATGGTGGTGAAGAGCGCCATGTTGATGCACGCCGACTCGACCGAATAGAAGGTCTGGTCCGAACCGCTGATCGGGTTGGTGGGTGGCGTGATCTTGTCGGACGGGTACGCCTTGCGGACGACTTGGTCACAGTGCTGGACGAACGGCGTGTGCCAGATCTGGTAGTTCGAGGGGACCGGGCTCGAGGTCAGCACGCCGCGCAGGTACGTGGGGGAGATGGATGCGGCGAGCACCGCTGTCTCTATCGTGCCCTCGTTCGTGGCGATGAAGGGTGGGTGGTAGGTGCTCTGGTTGGCCTGGAGCGCATCGGGCCAGACGAGGGAGCCCTCACCGACGGCCACCACCTCGTCGACTCCGGACGTCTGGAAGCGCTGCGCAATGATGTTCGCCTGCTGGTTGATGGCGGCCTGGTCACCCGGCGCGCCGGCGTCCACCGCTGTCGCGACGACCGAGACGTGAAGGGAGCGCAGGGCTGATTCCACGACGTGGAGCTCGTCTTCGTCCGTGGTCTGCCCCGCGAAGATCCCGACCTTCTTTCCTTTGAACACACCCTCGTGCGCGAACGCCTTGAACTGCACGGGGTCATAGGCCGCCTGCGGCGGCGTCAACGTGAAGTTCGGCGCGACGCCGGAGGCCGAGCCGCTCTGGTACGACCCCGCGATGGTCGGCACGCCTTGTTGCAGGAAGCAGGCGGGCTCGAAGGGCGCTATCGCGACGAAGACCTTGTCGTCCTCATCCAGCTGGGTGCACGCCGTCGCTGCCGGTGCCGTGCCCACCGGGCTGACCGCCAGGAGGTAGGGCACCAACTTGCGGCCGTCCACGCCGCCGTGCGCGTTCAGGTCGGCGATGATGGCGTTGTAGGCATCGGGATAGTCGCCCTGGTCGAGCGTGATGCCGAACTGCCTGATTGCTGAGAGATCGATGTAGGGGATGCCGATCCGGATCGTCGTGGCCGTGACGCCCTGACCCAGAGGCCCGGCCGCTTCGGCTGACGGACCAGCCCCGGCGCCGATGATGGCGCCGCTCACCAGAATCGCGCTCACCACGAGCAACCGGGCGACCCTTCGCACAGGCACCTCCTCCATCGGCAGCCGGAAAGACCGCTACAGCATGCCCCCTACACGGCCCCGGCCGCGGTCGGCCCGTTCGTCACAATGTCCCAGGCGCACGCCCGCCCCTTCGACTCGAACTGCTTATGCAAGGCCGATCCCGCACCTGGCTGTTCACAACAGCTGACGGAAAGGCGAGATCCGGCGCGGTACGGATGGTCACGAACGCGGTGCCCTCGGCAGCTGCCTTGGCCAAGACCGGCTCAGCACCCATCACTCTGGCGATCGGTCCGCCTGAATCCGGTGCGAAATACGCTGGCGAGGTGCCCTCGACCGAAGGATCCAAACGCGGTCCGGTCCCCTGGTTGCGGAACCGGATCTCTCAGGCAGCGGGTCGCGCCGCCGAGAGGATGGAATTGGATCCCGAGTCGGCCCTTCAGTCCGCACGAGCGACTCTGGATTGGTCGATCCGCCATCGGGGTCCCGAATCCGCCATGACAGTGAACGCGAAAGGTGAGGTCGCAGAGCGATTGGAGCACCTGGGTCGATACGAAGAAGCACTTCAGCTCCGAGCCGATATCGTCGCTCATCTACGACTTCATCTGGGGACAGACGACCCGAGCACGCTCACGGCGGAGGGATTCGAGGCGTTCGACCTTGATCGCATGGGTCGGCATGCTGAAGCTCTACCTCTCTTCAGCCACGTCCTGACCGGTCGAAAAGATGCGTTGGGGCCGGATGATGCGCTCACGTTGCTTGCCATGGAGTGGCTCGGCTGCAGTCTTAGTGACTGTCGCGATTGTTTCCCCAGCGCGATCACGCGGTCGGCGGTTGGGTCAGTCGCCGCAGGAGATAGCGGCTGTGGGCAGCCCAGATGAAGCCCTCGGTCACGATCGGATCGCGTTCGTAGTCGACCTGGAGACGCCGGCTATTCATGAGCCAGGCCCAGGTGCGCTCGACGATCCAGCGCTTCGGGAGTGCCTCGAAGCGCCCCGGGTGGATGCGCTTGACCACCTCGACGCCCACGTGGTGGCTCCGACAATGCTCGATGAAGGTGCGTTTGAAGCCCGAGTCACACCAGAGTTTGGCGAAGCGTCGCGAGCGGTCGCGGGCCCGGTCGGCCACAGTGATCCCACCGGAGTTGTCCGAGACCGAGGCGGCGACGACCACCACTGCCACGAGGAGCCCGAGGGTGTCGACGATGCCGAAGGTCTTGCGGCCGTTGATCCGCTTGCCGGCGTCAAAACCCTTGGTTTCCTTGCTCACAATCGACGACGCGCGTACCGAGCGCGCGTCGACGATGCCAGCCGAGGGCTCGCCCTCGCGACCTTCTCGCTGACGCACCGCGGCGGCCAGCCGCTCGGCGATGCGCTCCCAGGTGCCGTCGCGCGACCACTTGAGGTGGTAGCGGTGCACGGTGTTCCAGTTCGGATAGCTCTCGGGCAGCGCTCGCCACTGACAGCCCGTGGCGGCCACGTAGAAGATGGCGTCGACGATGCGACGTCGCTCGACCGTAACCGGACGACCCATCGAACCGGGTGTCCAATACGGCGCGACCAGATCGGCGATGAGCTCCCACTCCTCGTCACTCATGTCACCGTGCGTCGTTCGCCAGGTCTGCGCTACTCCGACAGGGTCAGCTTGCATGACAAAGGCTACGCGGCGACGAACCCCAGATGAGGGCTATTCCGTCATTGACAAGCGCGGATTTTTGGAACAGTCACTTAGAAATGTCGTAACTATTCAGGTCTTCAGCGACACTCAGCCCACCTTCGATAGGCGGCGAGCACCCTTGCGGTAGCTGGGTCGGCCTTGAGTTCGACGTCGAGAAGTGCGATCTGGTACTTATGACCGTCCCGTTGGCAGGTTGCGACCAGTTCTCGCCGCCCGTGTTGGGTGGCGACGGAGAGCACCTCGACGTCTTCGCCGATGACGGTTCCCGAGCAAGGAAGCGCAGCCCACTCGTCGAAGGCGTTCTCGAAGCCCATGAGCTCCTCGTCCTCGTCGTTGCAGTCGACGGTGATGTCAGCAATCAATTCGTCGAGGCCGGGGTCACGGTGCCTTGGAGTCATGGCTGCATCGTCGCGCTCGGCCGTCTCCTACGCACGTCGGATCCTCCGATGACGGCACACGGTCACGGCGACTTTGGAAACTCGCGCGCGACCAGCGCGTTTGTGATCCCATAAGGCTCGCGATCTACTCGTGCACCGAGTGGACTGGTGGTCGTGGAGTTCGACGATCCCTCCTACGACGAGCTCAAGGAGCTGGTTGCTGCGCAGCAACTGCTGATCGATCAGCAGAGCGCCCGCGTCGCCGAGCTCGAGGCCAGGATCGTCGAACTCGAAGCGCGCGTGGGGCGCAATCCGCGCAACTCCTCGATGCCTCCCTCGGCCGAGGGGCTGTCCAAGCCTCCGGCGAATCGGGCCGAACGCCGCAAGGCCAAGCGCCGGCCGGGCAAGCAACCCGGCGACGAGGGCCACCACCTCGCCCAGGTTCCCAATCCCGACCAGGTGCTCACGCATCGACCGCGTCGCTGTCGGGGCTGTGAAGGGGATCTCTCCGATGCCGAGATCGTGTCGGTCGAGCGGCGCCAGGTCTTCGAGGTGCCCCAGACCCGAGCGCATGTCACCGAGCACCAGCTGGTGAAGCTGCGCTGCTCGTGTGGGGCCGAGACCAAGGCACCGGCTCCGCCCGAGGCCACGGCCCCGGCGTGTTACGGGCCGGGTGTCCGGGCACTGGCCGCGTACCTGTCGGTCTACCAGCACGTGCCCTACGACCGCCTCGCCGAGATCTTCACCGACGTCGTGTCGATGCCGGTCTCGGTGGGCGCCATCAAGGCCATGGTGGCCGAGGCCGGCGGCGGCTTGGGCCTGTTCCTCGACGTCGTCGCCGAATTGCTCAAGGACGCGCCGGCCGTGCACTTCGACGAGACGGGCGGACGCGTCGAGGGCAGCCTGCATTGGGTCCACGTCGCCTCGACCTCGCTCTACACTCTCCTCGTCTGCCACAAGCGGCGCGGGACGGTGGCCATGGACGACATCGGCGTGATCGCCAAGATGTCCGGCGTCGCCGTCCACGACGGCTGGAAGCCTTACCGCGCCTACGAAGTGGTCCACGCCTTGTGCAACGCGCATCACCTCCGAGAGCTCCAGGGCGTGTTCGAGCGCTTCGACCAGGACTGGGCCGACGAGATGATCGGACTCCTGCTCGACGCCAAAGAGGCCGTGGAAAAGGCCGTGGCCCAGGGCCGCGCGCGCCTCGACGCCACCACGGTGCACTCCATTCGGGTCCGCTACGGCAAACTCGTCGCCAAGGGCTGGGCCATCAACGAGAGACCGACCAGGGCTGCCACCGGCAAGTGGTATCAGAACACCGCCGTCAACCTGCTGCATCGTCTCGATGCCGACCGCGCCGACGTGCTGCGCTTTAGCGTCGACTTCACAGTCCCCTTCGACAACAACCAAGGTGAGCGCGACATCAGAATGGTCAAGCTCCAACAAAAGATCTCAGGCTCCTGGCGCACCAAGACCGGCGCCGACGACTTCTGCGCCATCCGCAGCTACGTCTCGACCATGAAGAAGCACGGCCACGACGTGCTCGCCGGTCTACAGCAGCTGTTCGAAGGCAACGTCTGGCTGCCTGGCGAGACCTGAATAGTTACAAAATGTCGGGGATATTCCCGAGTCACGTCGTCTACTCGAAGCTGCGGTAGATCGATACGAGCGACAAGGTGCCGGCGAGACCGAGGACTGCATGAAGACCACGTCGCACCTGGCCACCACCGTGTTCCAGCTGGGACAGGTGATGGAGGCATGTGAACTGCGCAGACACATCCTGGGCGTCCGTAATCGGACGTTAGGTCCCGATGATCTGACGACACTGAGCTCGCTCGAGAACCTGGCCAGAACTCTTCAGTGGCTGGATGAAGCCGATGAGGCCAAGGTGATATACGAGAGCCTCCTAGCAAAGAGGGTCCGCTTGCTCGGTGCGGACCACCCTGACACGCAGCGCACCAGAGAGATACTGGTCGAGATCAACGAGGACCTCGACTCGTAGATCCACCGCCACATCACATTCGCCGGATAGTGGTTCGATGTCCCCATCCGTGAAAAGCTGCAGATCAGGCCGGCTTGATTCGGAGGTCCTGATGCTGGCATCCGCCTTCACGCAAACCACCATCATCTTTGGGGTTTTGATAGTTGCGGCATTCATGGTCTCAGTCTCTGGCTTCGTGGACTTGCTACGGCGGCCATTACTCGCTTGTCGCGTCGCCCACGTATCGAAGGTCAGTTGGCTCGTTCTCCTCGGGCTGTCGGTGGCCACGATCCTCACTGCGTTCGCGGGAATGCTCTACGTCGCACCAGCCCAGGCGGCCGTGGTCTTCATGATGCTCGGCGTGCTACCAGGTCTGATGGGGTTGATCACCGGGACCTGGTATTTGGTAGCTGTTCGCCCCTGGGTTGTCGCCCAGGTCGATTACGCCCGACATTGAGCCGAGGGCGTCTAGTGACGCAGTGCCCACTTCGTCGCCGGTAGGGACGACGGAGACAGCGGTCGCTGAGGATCTCGGTACCTATGCTGGATGCCCATGTTCGCAATCACTCCCGCAACCGGAGTAAAACTCGCCGAATTCGCCTTTCTGCTCATCTTGATCGCAGGAGTGTGGCTCGTTGCAGCGGAAATCCCGGCGCTACGACTCCAACGAGGTCGAAGGATTGTCGCAGGGAGCGCTCTCGCAATAGCGGGCGTGCTTCTCATCGTTGCCACCCATTGGGGCCATTTCGGCTAGCCGTCGCCTGTCAGGCGGTGATCTCCAACTCCTGGCGAAAGTGGTGGAACGGCGAGCCGGGCCGGTAGTCCTGGGGTACCTCGTCGATGCTGTCGTAGATGGCGACGTCAAAGACGTTGGACGAACGGATGTCTTCTTCGACGTCGACGCCGCACAGTCGCATCTCGGTGGCCGTCTCGAAGCAGTTGACCAGCAACACGACCTCGTCGCGCAATTCTTCGTATCGCTCGCGGGAGATGCGGCCGATAAGCGTGTACTCGCAACCGCTGGGTGAGGTGCCGACGCGGCGGCCGATCATGGCGTGGTGCCGTCCGTCGTCGATGCAGTAGAGGGTGTAGTCGTCGGCGTCCAGGCACTCGCGGATCCGGTCGTGCCGCTCGTGGGCGGGCAAGAGGTGCCATTGGATGTGTCGCCGCTCCTTCATGGCCCATAGCGGGCCGGGCGGGATGGTGTGCTCGGGCTCGTCCTCCTCGAGCGGAGTCGACACGTCGTGGCCGACCAGGGGACCCGGGGCCATGGTCAGCCCAGATTCGGTGATGATGTCGCCCGGCTTGGGCCGTCCTGACGAAGCCGGCACGGCCTCTCCCCACTCGTGGACCTGCTCACCTTGCTGCCCGTCACCCTGGCCCGTCATCAGTGCCCTCCCGTGGTCCGCCGTACGTCGCTCGGCTGTCCTGGACCCTACCGTCAGGAGGGCCGGAGTGATCATGGAACGGTCGACATTCGGGAGAGGATCTGGGCGGCGCATGACTCGGGGGAGGCATGGCTCGTGTCGACGGTCATGTCGTAGACGACGCCGTCGTGAACAAGTGCCGCCTGGGACTCAGCCATTCCGGGAACCCGATCCGGGCGCAGGGCCTCTCTTGCTCCTGCACTTGCGCGGTCACATTTCACGCCGACCCAGAGCACCTCGAGGCCATCGAGGGCGGCTCGTAGCCGGTCCTGACTCTTTCGGCCGCCGAGAAATACGTCGTCCACGATGACGCCTGTCCCGTCGGCCGCGATGGCGGCAACGCCCCGGTACCAGGACGCTTCAAGGTCCCGCCAGCCAGGGCCGAGGTGGACCTCCCCGGTTTCGCCAATCGTTGGGCATTGCCCCGATCAGGTCATCGATGCCCAGCGGCAACCACGGTGCCGTCAATATCGCTTGCAGGCTCCGAGCGAGTGTTGTCTTGCCGGACGAAGACACGCCGTTCAGAACGATGACGTGGGGACTCACTTCGCGCGTACACCGCTGGATTGCACAGTTCTCGTCAGCTTAATTCGCGCTTACGCCGGTCCGTCCGTGGCACAGCGCCTTGATGACCTCATCCAGCGTGCTCTGCGCGCTTGTCGCCTCCTCGTCGCGGATGACGGCACCGTAGATTTCGGAGGCGGCTCGGTGGAAGCCGTCCGGAAGGTCGGCGTCACGAAACGTCCTGGCGATCTCCTCCATCTCCGCCCGCCAACGCCACCCTTTGGTGAGCGCCTGCTGTGCGGCTGACAGGGAGCGGTCTTTTAGTTGGGGCATGGAACCTTCCCACTCGGCGAGGAGCGCGCCCGTTTCCCCGAGCGTTTCAGCGAGGGCCCGAATGTCGAGCAGGAGGGCGGTCGTCCCCTTGGTCCACGCCGCGAAACACATCTTGAGCGCTGACGCTGCAGTTGGATCATCGGAGAGCACACGGGCATCCACTGCGGTCCCTGAGAAGAGTTGGGAGACCTTCGTGCCATCGGGTCCCGACAGATAGAGGCGAGTGCCGCGCGAGCGAGCGCTGGGCGGTCCGCCGATGATTCCTCCATCCAAGTAGCTACCGCCGCCTGCCTCGATCAGCGTCGCCACCTCGCGAGCCGTCGCGGGAGCAATGGCGTTCGCGTCGAGATACACGCCCTGGAAGCCCGACACCTGCCGCGCCACATCACGTGCTGCCTCCGGAGGGCAGACGGAGATGATGAGCTCACATCCGTTTCGTATGGCTTCGACCGAGCCCACGTCGGTGAGCCCGACAGCGGACGCCCGACGGGCCGACGCCGGACTTCGGCCGGAGGAGGCCCACCACACCGCATGCTCGCCGGCAAGGACACCACCGACTGCGGCACCCATGGCACCGGGATGGAGTAAACCGATCGAACCGAACTGCATCATGCCTACCTCCGGCGAAGCCACGGCCAGAACGCTTGCACGGTCAGAAACCGAACCGTGCCGTGCTCCTCGCAGCCTAGGGCGAGTTCGACGGGTAGCCTCAGGAGCTTCCGGGCAGTGGCCGGCGAGGCAGCGACTCGTAGGTCTCTCGAGTCGCGGCCGACCCCAGATCGCCCGGCAGGTGGGACAGTTCGGCGCCCTGGCTCACGTGGCGGTCCACAAGATCGGAGTCTCCGCGCGCTCGGTTGGCCGCGTTCAACGGCGGTGTATCTGCTTGCAGAGCACGGGTCTCTGTGCCGGGAACGTTGGCTGCGCGACGCAGACGTGACGACGACCGGAACTCCCCGGAGGTTCTTGCTCCACTCCATTGACTTCTCAGTGCGAGTCCTTAGTACGTGTTTGGAAACCAGGTGCCGACATGGGAGCAGCTGAAGACGTAGCTCGCTGTCGTCGATAGCACTTGTGAGGAGAAGTTTTCAAAATCGCGCGTGACCAGCGCGTTTGGTAGCGCGCGGTGCTCGCGATTTACTCTCGATTGCGCTGCACTGGTGTGCGTGGCGCCGGGCCGCAGATATCCGACCGATCTGACCGATCGTCAGTGGGCGTTGGTGGAGCCTATGTTGCCCGACACGGTGCCGGTGGCTCCCGGCGGACGGCCTCCGTTGTATCCCAAGCGCGAGATCGTCAATGCCATCTTGTACCTGACGCGCGCCGGGTGTGCTTGGCGCATGCTGCCCAAGGATCTCCCGCATTGGCGCACCGTCTACGGCTACTTCGTCGACTGGCGCGACGACGGGACGCTCGATCTCATCCACGACACCTTGCGCGAGGAGCTGCGCAAGAGGACCGAGAAGCCCGACGGCACCAAGAGGAAGGCCGAACCGAGTGCGGGGATCGTCGATTCGCAGTCCCTGCGTGGGGCCGACACCGTCGGAAAGGACACTCGCGGTTATGACGCCGGGAAGCGAGTGCAGGGAAGAAAGCGCCATATCGTGACCGACACGCTCGGGTTGTTGCTCGTCGTGATGGTGACTGCGGCCTCGGTGCAAGACCGCGACGGAGGAGTCGACGCGCTAAAGCTGGCCCATGGCTGGTATCCCCGGCTGCGCCACGTCTTCGCCGACGGTGGCTATGCCGGTCGACTCGTCGTGCGGGCCCGGCGCTACTGGAAGATGACCGTCGAGATCGTCTCCAAGCCCAAGGACCAGCGCGGCTTTGCCGTCCTGCCTCGGCGCTGGGTGGTCGAGCGCACGTTGGCCTGGCTCATGCGCTGGCGCCGACTGGTGCGCGACTACGAGCGGCTGCCCGAGACGCACGAGGCGTTCGTCAAGTGGGCGATGATCGGACTGATGCTCAATCGCCTTGCACGCCCACCAGGTCGGCGCCCCTGGGCTCCGCCGTGACACGGGTTACCAAACACGTTCTTAGAATTTTCAGTGCGGGTACACCGTGTCGAATGCTGTGCGCAACGCACTGGTTGAGCATGTATCCCCATCTCAAACGTCGATGTACCCCAGACGTGACGTCCACCATCGCGACTCCGAAGGAGACCACTGTGCCCACTACCGAAGCCGAGAGGACAATCAAGAACGGAAAGGCTCTCGGCACCGCCGAAGGCCTCGCCGAGAGCATCGCGGAGAGCTTCGAGGGACTCGCGACGATCGCCCGCACTCAAGCCGAGGAGTCGTTCAAGCAAGGCGAAAAGGCGGGGCTGGTGCTCGTGGATCAGTCGATCAGCTCCATCCAGGCGGCGGAGGCGATCGGGCTTTCGGTGCTCTCTGCCATGGCCGACATCACCGCACCCCTCACGCCGAAGCTGCCCAGCGTGGTACCGGCGTCCAATCTGCAGACGCTGGTGAAGGCGGGTTTCGACATCACCGAGCAGCTGCTCAGCACCGAGCGCACCCTGGCCGAAGCGGCCACCAGGATGGTCATCCGGCAGGGTTGACCGACCAACCGGTCAGCGGCGCTTCGACGTCCTGGCACCTGCACTCGAGGACAGCGCTGGGGCAGGCCGGCCCGTTGGCTGTCGGTATCGCGGGACAGTGGTTGACTCACGAGCCACCGTACGCCCGGGCGGCTCGGAGCTCGCCTCTTGTTAACGTCCTTCGTTGAGCCGGCCTGGCTGGAGGACCCACCTCATGTTCAAACGCCAGAAGCAACAGACTGACGGGGACGAAGAGGTTGCCGTGGACGCCACTCTCGAGCTCGACCTCGGCACGGTCGAAGAGTCGATTGAGGCCTATCTCAAAGACCCTTCCCTCATATTGCGGAATCAGTTGTCGGCGGTACTCGAGCGATTAGACCGACAGATTGACGACAGCGATGCCTACGAGAGCAGCGTCATCGGCTCGGCGGCGTTTGGCTACTCAGGCAAAGGCTCTGTGATCGGAGAGACGAGTGGCAGCTCGGCGGCTGAAGAGATCCCCGAATCGGTCCTGCGGGCTCAGACAGTCTTGATCAAAGCGGCCAAGCGAGAAGTCACCGCACCAACTCCCGGTACCTTCGCCGACTTACGGGCTGCGCATCAGTCCTTGGTCGCAGCACTGACCATGGGGCCGCCCACGCACTAGTTCCGGGTAGGGAGTCCGCCCGCATTGAGGAGCATCTGGCCGGCCTGCTCGATACCTTGGTTTGGTTGGTGTATCGACGGGACGCTTCCGGCACCTCTAGAAGGACGGTCGAGTGCAACGCAGCAAGACCTTCTCCCGGCTGTAGTAGTCCAACCAGGCGAGGAGATCGCCCCGATGGTCGTGGCCGTGCCGATGGGCGGATACCGGGACGAACCGCAGCTTCAAGTTGGCCACCGACACGGAGAACCCGGCATGCTCGAAGTCCCTCACCACCTCGTCGAGCCCATAGAGCCGAGGAAGGCCCAGCTCGGCTGCGCACGCCGCGTGCCAGGCCGACATCATGGGGCTCCCCTCGTGAACGCCCATGACGGCGAAGTACGACCCGCCGGGCTTCAAGGCGCCAAAGAGAGCGGCCGCGTGGGCGGGAAGATCCTCCAGCAGGTAGAGGACCTCATGGCTGAAGGCCACGTCGAAGTCACCCCACACGTCCGGCACGGTGTCGCCGACGTCGAAGGTGAGTGGCCTGTCGCCGGCGAGACGGCGGGCGTCCGCTATGGCGCCCGAGGCTGGGTCGTACCCGTAGCCCTCGACGATGCCCCGGGCATCGACGAGCAGGCGCAGGAAGCCCCCACGGTTGCAGCCCGCGTCGAGCACCCGTCGCCCGGCCAGGTCGCTGTCGACGGTGTCGAGCATTGCCTTCCATATGAAGCCGTGCTCGTCCTGCATCGCCTCGTCCTCAGCGGCACCTCGCCAATAGGAGGAACTCACATCGGCAGACTATGCCGCAGGTGGGCCCGCGTAACGCTGTGTTCCGAGGTGACCATGCGGCCGGCCGACCACACCCGCGGCCGGCCCAGAACGCATGAGGGGATGAGACGCCGCTTTTACTAGGTCCAGATGACCTTTGCCCGCTCGGCTGCCGCGCGGACGGCGGTTCCGTCAATGATGACGCTCGATTCGTCCAAACCGGCGGCCTCCAAACCGACGAAGATTTCGAGGGGTCCATCAGGAGGTAGTGGAAATACCCAGGCCCAGGCCCGCCAGCCGCCGGGTGCGCCTCCACGACTCCCGATACTCATGAACGGCTCAATGGGAAGGCCCTGTTCGTCCTTTGCTACGTCCGGCATGGAGCCAAGGCCAGGTCCGCGTCCAGCGGTTCTCCCGTCAGCGAACCGAACCCCCACGCGAGGCCACCGATCTCGCGGAGTGGACGGAGCATCTCCATCATTTCCCGCACCTTGCGTGGATCCACTCGCATCAGCAGGTGGATCGTGAAGCCGTTCGGATAGACCTCGAGGCGGTCGACGGCGATCGCCACGACGTCGCTGTGGAGCACGACGGCATCGACGGCGAGCACCGCGGGCACCGTGCCCTCGGAGGGACGGTCCCAGCGGGTGGCGCCCATCCATGGACGGTCGACCACGACTCAGGTGCCGTATGAATCTCACTGAGCGGTCCGGCCGCCATCAGCTCGATCACTTCTCGCCGCACACGGCCCAGACTGGCTCCGAGACTGACAAGGACCGTGGCAGCGACACCTTCGCCCTCGCGTACGAGACCGAGGAGCAAGTGCTCGGTGCCGATGTTGCTATGGCCCAATTGGATTGCTTCTCGCAGGGAGAGTTCAAGAACCTTCTTCGCCCGCGGCGTGAACGGCGGCGCGCCGCTGGGCGGGCTGCCGGCCCTGCCGATCGTCTCCTCGACCTTCTCACGCACGGCCTCGAGCGAGATGTCCATGGATTCGAGCGCCGTGGCGGCGATGCCCTCGCCCTCGCGGATCAATCCAAGGAGAATGTGCTCTGTACCGATGAAGTTGTGATTCAGCAGGCGCGCTTCCTCTTGCGCCAGCACCAGCACCCGACGTGCCCGGTCGGTGAAGCGTTCGAACACTGATCTCAGGATACTCGTGCCCTGCCGTACGCAGCCGCTGACCCGAACCCTGTCCGTGACGCCAATCGGGAGGGCGGGACGTTTCGAGGGACGATTGGGGCAGGCTCCCACACGTCCTGCCCGTCCGCCTCCCGCACGGGCAGGACGTCAGGGACCGCAGTCAGCGAACTCATCATGTCGAGTGCCCTCAGCTCGATCCGGTGGCAGCGCTGCGACGACAGCATTCCGGAACGCGCAATCCTCCTCAAGATTGCGAATGCGTGTACCCACGCGAACACTGGCGACCCCGGGCGACGGGCATTCGAACTCAGTGGCGGTCAGGACCGGATGCGCTCCTCTGTGTGGCACGACACTGATGGTGAACGCGTTGAGCGCCTCCACGCAGTCCGGGCCCGACAACGAGGGGCGAAGTTGCGCGTACGCCGCAAGGATCGCTGCCGCCTTTCGGCCACCGACTTCCACCACCACCGGGCCCCGCGTTCCATACGGAGCGACTTGGTTGTAGCCGGTCACCTGAACGAGGCTGCCGTGCGGCAGCTTCGTGCCACCGGCCATCTGGGTCGTCAGGGCCGCGCACACCGGGACGGCGACCAGAATGAGAGCGCCGGTGACGCCAGCGACGAAGCGCATCAACCAACGATGACGCTGAGGTCCCTCGTTTGGTTCACCG
Source organism: uncultured Acidimicrobiaceae bacterium (assembly GCA_963807775.1). Taxonomy (GTDB): domain Bacteria; phylum Actinomycetota; class Acidimicrobiia; order Acidimicrobiales; family RAAP-2; genus Bog-473. The sequence goes on from CAWECY010000010.1 coordinate 131,147, forward strand.
GGCATCGTCCAGGTCCGTCAGGGACTTTGCCCTGGGAGACCTTCAGTCGGGACTGATTCAGGAATGCCGCGAGCGCTGTGGACAGGACACCCCCGGCGGTGCATCTCTGAAACCTACGATCCTTTCAGGCCCCCTCGTAGGGAAACCCGAGGTCGGGCGCGGTGAGGACGGCCCGGAAGGGGAGGCCCTCGGCGGCCGCCATCGCCTCGACGCTGCCGCCGCGGTCCACGACGGCCACCAGGAGCACGACCTCGGCGCCGGCCTCCTGGACGGCGTGCGCCGCCTCGAGCAGCGAGGTGCCGCGGGTCACCGTGTCCTCGGTGATCACGACCTTGTCCCCGGAGTCGAGCGCGCCGGCGATACGTCCGCCGGCTCCGTGGTCCTTGGCCTCCTTGCGCACGCTGAAGGCCTTGAGGGCACGGCCCCGGGTGGCCGCCACGCCGGCGGTGACGAAGGCCACCGGGTCGGCGCCCATGGTCAGGCCTCCGATGGCCGTCGCCTCGTCGGGTACCAGCGCCAGCACGGCGTCGGCCACGAGCACCATGGCCTCGGGCCGGCACACCGTCTGCTTGGAGTCGATGAACCACGTGCTCTTGCGCCCGGACTTGAGGGCGAAGTCACCCCGCTTCACCGAGTGCTCCAGCAGGTGCGCCCGGAGCACCCCGACCGGGTCGTCGTCGCTCACCTGAACCGCACGCCGGCGCCGTCGGCGACGGTGCCGATCACCGTGGCCGGTTGCCCCGCCTCTTCCAGGGTCGCCAGCACCTCGTCGTCCCGGCCGCCGTGCACCACCAGGGCCATCCCGATGCCACGGTTGAAGACGCGGTCCATCTCGTCCTCGGCCACCGATCCCAGGCGCGCGATCTCGCCGAAGACGCGCGGCTCGCTCCACGCCGACCGGTCGAGGACGGCGCCCAGCCCGTCGGGGAGGGCACGCGGCAGGTTGCCCACGATGCCGCCGCCGGTGATGTGCGCGCAGGCGTGCAGCGCCTCGCCCAGGGCGTGGCGCACGGCCAGGACGGCGGGCGTGTAGATCACGGAGGGACGGAGCAGCTCGTCGGCCAGCGTGTGCCGGGCCCCGTCCCAGGCCGGGTCGTCGAGGTCGAGCCCTGCCCGCTCGAGCAGCACGTGGCGCGCCAGCGTGTAGCCGTTGGAGCGCAGCCCCGGCGAGGCCAGGCCGACGACGGCGTCGCCGGAGCGCACCCGCTCGGGCCCGAGCTGGGTCCCCTGCTCCACCACCCCCACGGCGAAGCCGGCCAGGTCGATCTCGTCGGGGGCCATCACCCCGGCGTGCTCGGCCGTCTCGCCGCCGATCAGCTCGCAGCCGGCCTGGCGGCACCCCTCGTGCACGCCCGCCACCACGGTGGCCACGGTGTCGGGATCCACCTTGCCCGTGGAGAGGTAGTCGAGCATGAAGAGAGGCTCGGCGCCGACGCACACCAGGTCGTCCACGCACATGGCGACCAGGTCGATGCCGACGGTGTCGTAGCGCCCGGTGGCCCGGGCCACCACGAGCTTGGTGCCGACGCCGTCGGTGGAGGCGACGAGCACCGGGCGGGCGTAACGCGCCACGTCCAGGGGGAACTGGCCGCCGAAGCCGCCGATGCCGGCCACCATGGAGCGCAGCCGCTCGACCGCGGCATCACCCGCGGCGATGTCCACGCCGGCGGCCGCGTACGTGGCGCCGCCCTGTTCCACTGCGATCAGACCCCGGGCAGCGCGGCCTGGTGGGCGCCTCACGGGCACACGGTTGAGCGCGACGGGCGTCGCCGCTGACGGCGTCGGTGTCGGGTAGTCGCCCGTGAAGCAGGCATCGCAGAACCCGGCGTCGACACCGATGGCCTCCTTCAGGTTCTCGAATGCTGATGAAGGCCAGCGAGTCGGCCCCCAGGATCTTGGCCATCTCGCTCGACGGTGTGGTCGGTCGCCAGCAGCTCCTCGTAGGAGGGCGTGTCGATGCCGTAGAAGCAGGGCCAGCGCCACGGCGGCGACGAGATGCGCAGGTGCACCTCGGCCGCGCCGGATTCGCGCAGCATGCGGATGACCGAGCGCTGGGTGGTGCCGCGGACGATGGAATCGTCCACCACGACCAGCCGTTTGCCGTTGATGGCATCGGCCAGGGGGTTGAGCTTGCGGCGGACGGCGTCGGCCCGCTCCTGCTGGTCCGGAGCGATGAAGGTGCGGCCGATGTAGCGGTTCTTGACCAGACCCTGCCCGTAGGGAATGCCGCTGGCCCGGGCGAAACCCTCGGCGGCGGGCACGCCCGACTCGGGCACGCCCATGACCATGTCGGCCTCGGCCGGGGCCTGCTCGGCGAGCAGCTCGCCCATGCGGCAGCGGGTCTCGTGCACCTCGCGCCCGTAGAGCCGGCTGTCGGGCCGCGCGATGTAGGCGAACTCGAAGATGCACAGCCGGGGCTCCACCTCGCGCAGCCACGGGATCTCCAGGCTGTGCGGGCCGGCGGCGTCAATGACGACCAGCTCGCCCGGCGCCACCTCGCGGACGAAGGTGGCGCCGATGACGCTGAGCGCCGGCGACTCGGAGGCGAGCACCCAACCCGTGGGCGCCTCGGCGGGGCCCAGCCGGCCGAGGCAGAGCGGGCGGAACCCGTGCGGGTCACGGACACCGAAGAGGCGCTCGGAGCTCATGAGCACGAAGGAGAACGCGCCTTCGAGGATCGGCAGCACCGCCTGCAGCGCGGTCGACAGGTCCTCGGTCTCGGGGAACGACTGCGCCAGCAGCTCGGCCACCACGTCGCTGTCGGTGGCGGCCGACCCCGGCAGCATGCCGGCCTTCTCGGCCAGCGCCGCCGTGTTGGTCAGGTTGCCGTTGTGGCCCAGCGCGAAGCCGGCCCGCCCCACGGGTCGGTACACCGGCTGGGCGCCGGCCCAGTCCGATGAGCCGTGGGTCGAGTAGCGGGTGTGGCCGATGGCCAGGTGGCCCTGCAGACCGGAGAGCGTCCGCTCGTCGAAGACGGTGGCCACCAGGCCCATGTCCTTGACCACCATGACGGTGTCACCGTCGCTGACCGCCATCCCGGCGGACTCCTGGCCGCGGTGTTGCAGTGCGAAGAGGCCGTCGAAGGTGAGGTTGGCCACCCTCATCCCGGGCGCGTAGACCCCGAAGACACCGCAAGCTTCCTTCACCGCACCCCCATTCTCGCACAGGCCTGCGCCGTCACCGGTCGCCCAGGGCCCGGGCCAAGCTCCCCTCGTAGGCCTCACCCAGCACGGCCAGCGGAAGATCGACCAGCTGGCCCAGCACGAAGCGGTCCCCCCCGGCCCGGCCGATGACGGTCGCCGGCACCCCGGCGGCGGCGGCCCCGGCGCACAGTGCCTCCGGCCGCCGCGGTGGCCACGACGAAGCGGGAGGGCAGCTCCGTGAAGAGCCCCGACGGGTCGGCCGCGGTGACGACACAGCCGATGCCCGCCTCGGCCGCCATCTCGGCCAGGGCGACGGCCAGGCCACCGCCGGACACGTCGTGCACCGCGCGCTCGAAGGTGCCCGCCACCCCGCCCACCTGCGCCGCCACCCGCGCCGCCACGAAGCCGCAGACCGAGCGGTGCGCCTCGAGTCGAGCGCCGGCACGGCCCCGCCGCGGTGGCTCCGGCACTCGGTGGCCCAGCGCGTGCCCTCCAGGGGAAACGGGCCGTCCGCCCCGCGCCCAGCAGCACGAGCGCGTCAGCCTCGCGCCAGGCCAGGCCCGGCGGGCGCGCCCGCACCGCGTCGACCAGCCCGAGCACGCCGAGCACGGGCGTGGGGTCGATGTCGGCCCCGCCGCTCTCGTTGTAGAAGCTGACGTTGCCGCCGATCACCGGCAGGTCCAGCGCGCGGCACGCCGCCGCCATGCCGTCGATGCACTCCGCGATCTGCCACATCACCTCGGGGTGCTCGGGGTTGCCGAAGTTGAGGCAGTTGACGACGGCCACGGGCGTGGCGCCGACGCAGGCCAGGTTGGCCACGCCCTCGGCCAGGACAAGGGCCGTGCCGGCGCGCGGGTCGAGCGCGCAGGCGCGCGGGTTGGAGTCGGTGGTGACGGCCACGCCGCGCGTCCGAGCGCGGGCAGCCCGGGTCCGGCCAGGCGCAGCAGCGCGGCGTCGGCGCCGGGGCCGACCACGGTGTTGAGGAAGAGCTGGTGGTCGTACTGGCGGTAGACCCACCGCGGCGAGCGCAACAGTGACAACAGGTCGGCGGCGCAGTCGGTGGGCGGGTCGAGCGGCTCGGCCATCGGGCGAGCCGGTGCGTGGCGCGGCCGGTCGTAGAGCGGCGCGTCGTCGGCCAGCGAGGCGGCGGGGACGTCGGCCAGCACCGGGCCGTCGAAGCCGTCGCGGATGCGCAACCGCCCGCCGCCGGCGGGGTCCGGTGCCGTCACCTTCCCGACGACGGTCGCTCGCACCTCCCACTTGGCGCAGATGGCGGACACGGCCGGCCAGGACTCGGGAGTGACGATGGCGAGCATGCGCTCCTGGCTCTCGCTCGTCATCACCTCCCACGGTTCCATGCCCGTCCTCGCGACGTGGCACCGCCGACACGTCGACGTCCATGCCGACACCGCCGCGGCCCGCCGTCTCACTCGTGGCGCACGCCAATCCCGGCTCCGCCCAGATCCTGGATCCCCACCACCAGTTCGGAATCGAGCAGCTCCAGGCAGGCCTCGATGAGCCGCTTCTCCTCGAAGGGGTCCCCGACCTGCACGCTCGGCCGCTTCGTGTCGTCCGCTGCCGCCTCGCCACCGCTGAAGCCGGCCGAGGCCAGCACGCTGACGCCGCCGATGCCGTCGCGCCCCGTCGTCGATCCAAGCAGCACGGCCAGGTTCCCGGGCCCCGAGGCGATGCCCAGGACGAGGCGCTCGGTCGGCAGCGCGCCGAGGCAGAGCACATTGACGAGGGGGTTCTGCGCGTAGCAGGGGTCGAAGGTGAGCTCGCCGCCCACGGTGGGCACGCCCACCGAGTTGCCGTAGCCCGAGATACCGCTCACCACCCCCTCGATCAGCCAGCGCTGCCGGGCATCGTCGGGCGGCCCGAAGAAGAGCGGGTCCATCACGGCCAGCGGGCGCGCCCCCATGGTGAAGATGTCACGCAGAATGCCGCCCACGCCCGTCGCGGCGCCCTGATAGGGCTCAATGGCGGAGGGGTGGTTATGGCTCTCGATCCGGATGGCCACGGCGATGCCGTCGCCGGCGTCGATCACCCCGGCGTTCTCGCCCGGCCCGACCAGCACGCGCCGCCCTTCGGTGGGCAGGCGGCGCAGGTGCAGCCGGGACGACTTGTACGAGCAGTGCTCGCTCCACATGACGGCATAGAGGGCCAGCTCGAGGTGGTTGGGCGCCCGGCCGAGGATCTTGCCGACGGCCTCGAACTCGTCGTCGGTCAGGCCAAGCGCCCGGTGGAGCGACTCCTCGCCCCTCGCCCGGTCGGTCGACGTGTCGGCCGGAGGAGTCATGGTGCCCCAACGATAGAGGCCCGGGGCACGCCCCCACACCTCCCGCCGCGGGCCCGGGCCTACTCCCCGGCACATCCGGGGAGGACAGTCGGTACGCTGCCGCGGACAGCGCGATCGACCTGCGGAGGTGCTCATGACGGACCCGGGTACAGGGCAGCCCACGGCGCCGGCGGACGTGGTGATCGACCCCACCGCAACGTGGGGCTACACACGTTCCGTTCCGTTGCAGCAGCAATTCCTTGGGGCGGCCGCCGCCCTCCGCGCCGCGGACGGGTGGAGTGGCGGGGGCACCCCGGAGCTCGTCGCCGACCTCGCCCTCGAGGGCGGGGGCGTCAAGGGGATCGGCATCGTCGGCGCCGTATCGGCCCTCGCCGAGGCCGGTTACCGCTTCCAGCGGGTCGCCGGCACGAGCGCCGGCGCCATCGCGGCGGCGCTGGTCGCGGCCATCTCCAAGAAGGGCGACTCCATGACGACGCTGCGGGGCTATCTCGACAACGTCACGTTCACCCAGTTCATGCCGGAGGGCAAGGTCCACGCGTTCCTGGACCACCATCTCGGCCAGGCGGGCGAGATCCTGTCGGACGCCGACATCCTCACCCGCCGTATGGGCGTCTACTCGGGCGACTACCTCTTCACCTGGTTGGGCCCGATCATGAACAAGACGCTCGGTGTCACCACCTTCGAGGACCTGAAGATCACCCAGGTGGAGGACCCGGGGATGAGCCTGCCCGAGAACAAGCGCTACCGGCTCGTCGTGCACACCTCTGACATCACCCGTGGCGAGCTGGTGCAGCTGCCCTGGGACTACGGCTACTACGGGCAGGATCGCGACACCCAGGACGTGGTGGCTGCGGTGCGGGCCTCCATGTCCATCCCGTTCTTCTTCGAGCCCGTGACCTTCGACGCCCTGGCGGCCGACGTCAGCGTGCCGGGCCCCGACGGCCGCCCCATCCCGGTCCACTACGACGCCGGCACGGTCACCTGGGTGGACGGCGGCATGCTGCGCAACTTCCCCATTAACGCGTTCGACCGCGAGGACGGCGGCCCGCCGCGCTGGCCCACCATCGGCATCAAGCTGTCCTCGCTACAGACCCGGTACCCCGCGACGAAGGCCTCCTCCACCGCCTACGGCGAGGGGCGCGGGTGCCTGCACACGATGATGAACGAGTGGGACGCCTACAGCGTCGATGCGGCGACCGCCGGCCGCACCATCTTCGTGGACAACGCCGGCGTCGGCACCACCGACTTCGACCTGACCCAGGGCCAGCGCGACGAGCTCTTCCTCAACGGCGTGACCGCGGCCACCTCGTTCATCATCGAGATGGGCGCCCGCGGCCACGTGCCACGCTCGGAGGCCGAAGCGCGCCAGCTGATGCTCGAGCGGCGCCAGGCGATCTGAACCGCGGGGGCTGAACCACCGGCCTCAGGGTCGGTCGGCCCGCACCACCACCAGGTCGCGCTCGGACCACACCTCTGCCGCGTCAAAGCCCGCCTCGGCCAGCCAACCCAGCTGGTCGGCCAGCGGGGACGGCCGGTCGTGGTCGTAGGTGATCGGCGTGACGGCGTCGGCCGGGTCGACCGGAATAACAACGTCGCCCAAGACGAAGCGGCCGCCGCGGCGCAGCGACGCGCCGACCCGGGCGAACAGGTCCGCCTTGTGACGCCCCTCGAGGTGATGGATGGCCAGCGCGGAGACCACCAGGTCGAAGGGCCCGGGCGGCAGGGGGTCTTCCAGTTCGGCCACGCGCAGCTCCACCTTCGACACCGGAAAGCGCGACCGGGCCGCGCCGAGCATGCCCTCGCTGCGGTCGATGCCCACGGCCACCGCGGCGGGATGCAGCGTGAGGACGGCGTGCAGGGTCTCTCCCGTGCCCGTGCCGAGGTCGAGCACCGACGCCACGTCGAGCCCCGTCGTGGCCGCCGCCACCGCCGCCTGCAGCCGGCCGTAGGCGGGTACCTCGGCCCGCATGAGGTCGAGATAGGTATCCGGGTGGAAGTGGAACTGCGTCATGTCTCCCCCAGCAGAGCCAGGCGGCGCACCCAGGTCCAGCGCAGCACGAAGACGGACAGGCCGATGGTCAGCACGTTGATGGCCAACTCGACCAGGCCGTTGCCCCCCTTGCCCCACACCCCGTGCTGCAGGTCGTAGAGCACGTCCATACAGAAGAGATAGACACCGGAGCCGCCCCCGGCCAGGAGCCAGAAAAGGGCCGCCCGGCGCGCTGTCACGAGGCAGTACGAGGCCGCGACCAGGCACACGGCCAGCCACCCGTCCGCCAGCGGGAAGGCGTCCTCGAACTGGGTGTAGGGCACGCCGGTCTCAGAGGCCACGACGGAGCGGTGGACGAGCCAGCCGGTCCAGTAGGCGACGATCAGGAGAGCGGCCACGAGCAGCACCGTGGCCATGGTGCGGCGCTCCTTTGCGCCGAGCGTTGCGGTGGTGGTGCTCACGGGCCCACGGTACCCCGGCACGACGACAATAAGCGGGGGAAGAATCCTCAATGCGGGTCCGACAATCTGCAGATTTGCCGTGTCAGTAAGTCGATTTTGGGCAATAAATTCACTCTTCTGACACCAAATAGCTGTGAATCATCTCAAACTGTTGGCACATATGGCATTGCGAAGTGGGGCAGTATGGAGGGATGGCACCAAAGGGAAAAACTCCGGCTCCTCGCAAGCCCATGAGCACAGGCCACAAAGCGGCGCTGGCCCGTGGGCGTGCCGAGAGTGCGAACGTCCGTCACTACCTCGAGGCGCTCGAGACCTCCAAACCGAAGCGGGGCCGCAAGCGCACGCCGGCCTCCATTGACAAGCGGTTGGCCACCATCGACGCCCAGCTGGCCACGGCCGACGCCCTGACCCGGCTGCATCTCCTCCAGGAGCAGAAGGACCTAATGGAGGAGCGCTCCCGGGTCGACCAGGTGAAGGACCTCTCGGCCCTGGAGAAGCAGTTCATCAAGGTGGCCAAGGCCTACGGCGAGCGCAAGGGCATCACGTACGCCACCTGGCGCGCCGCCGGGGTGAGCGCGGCGGTTCTGCAAAAGGCCGAGATCTCGCGGGCCCGTTCTTAGAGCCGGCCGCCGGGCACGCCCCGGCGGGTCTCTGGCCACGGCTCAGCTGCCGGCGGTGGATCGTTTCCCTTTTTGCCGTGTGGACTCGGTCCGACCCCGCCGATGATGCGGTTTCGCCTTCTCGGAGTTCTGCCCATTGGGAAAGTATTGCTCGACCGCCTGAGCGAGACCACTGGCGATCACTTCCTGATCTGCGGGCGTCTCCGCCAGGGTCCCTTCGAACGGATCCGTGATGAACAGTGGCTCTATCAGCGCACCCGGCATCTCGCTCGGTGTCGAGAACCAACCCGCTACGGGCGGTCCGAGCAGCAGCAGGTGGCCGTAGTTGCCGGCCTGCTCGGTCAAGGCCGGCCCGCCAAGCTGGCTGTCATTGGTGACGCCGAGATTGGGAATGCCCCACCCTTGCGCGTTCATGGCGTTCAAGACGTCGTTCTGCACCAGCGTGGCCAGGCGGAGGTTGTCTGCTGAGAAGGGGCGGTCGGCGTCGTAGCCGGTGACAGCGCCTGCGTTGTACGGCGACCCGCCGGCGTCGAAGTAGATGCCAAGCAACACGTTCGCCTTGGCCTGGTCGGCGCAGACGTCGCGGGCCGCGACGTCGTCGTGCACGCCCTGGGCGGTGAAGAGGCCGCCGGACACGTCGTCGGGCCCGGGCCGGCTCACCGTCTCGTCCCCGGTGCGCGACACCACCACGGTGAACCCCTTGGCCCGCAGCAGGGCCATGGTGTCGAGCTCGACCGGCAGCGTCTCGTCTGCTTCGTACACCGTGTTTCCGTTCTCGTCCTCGCCGACGCCGCCGGGGTCGATGCCGCCGTGCCCCGCATCGAGGAAGACCGTGAGGTGCCGGTCGCCGCCCGCGGTCGGGGCGTACTCGACGCAGGCTCCGGGCTCGAAGAGCTTGGCGTCCACGGCTTTGCCGTCGTCCAGGCGGCGTAAGGCCGAGGCGTGGGTCGACGTCGCGGAGGCTGCGAGCGACGGCAGGCCGAGTAAGGCCGTGAGGACCGCCACCGCCAGGAGGGCGAGCTGACGGTGCCATCTCCACAGCGGACGCACAGGGGGACGACTGCGACTCCGCCCGTGGTCCAACCGCATTTGACCCACGATACGAACGGGCGCGGTGGAAGTGGTGGCAGCCCGGTGCGGTGGCGGGGAACGGCGGCGGCAGAACGGTCCGTCGGAGTCCGTGCGGTGCGCGGAGAAGTTCTCTCCGGGCGTGGGCGCACATGTATATGACGCGCCCCACAGGGGAAGCGACCCCGGATGGGCTTTGACCCCGATGGGGCCACCGCGTAGACGGCACCGAGGAAAGTCGGCGGGTCCGCGTAGAACGGCCACCCCACCATCCCCGGAGCGACGACAGCAATCCAAGGAGCGGGCCACGAAGGGCGGCCCGTCCCGACCCTCCCCTGCTCAGGCGGCGAGGGTGAAGGCGCCGGCGGCGGCGACCAACGCCCGTAGCAAGACCAAGCCGTCCTCGGAGCCCAACAGCGCCGAGCTGGCCCGCTCAGGGTGGGGCATGAGCCCCACCACGTTGCCCGCCTCGTTGGCAATGCCGGCGATGGCGTCGACCGATCCGTTCGGGTTGTCGGCGTAGCGCAGCACGACACGGTCCTCGGCCTGCAGGCGCTGCAGCGTCTCGTCGTCGCAGGTGTAGTTGCCCGAGAAGTGGTTGATGGGAATGGTCAGCTGGTCGCCGACGGCTGCCATCGATGTGAGCACCGACGAGGTCGACGTCACCACGAGGCGGGTCGGCTCGCACAGGAAGCGCAGCCGACCGTTTTTCTGCAGCGCGCCCGGCAACAATCCGGCCTCGGTGAGGACCTGGAAGCCGTTGCAGATGCCCACCACCGGCCCGCCGGTCCGGGCGAACTCGGCCACGGCGTCCATGACCGGCGAGAAGCGGGCCAGGGCGCCCGGGCGCAGATAATCACCGTGGGCGAATCCTCCCGGCAGCACGAGGGCGTCGACCTGGCCGAGGCCGGCGTCGCCGTGCCAGAGCAGCACCCCCTCACCGCCCACCGCCTCGGCGGCCTGGACGACGTCGTGCTCACAGTTGGTGCCGGGAAAGACGACGACGCCGATACGCGGTGCCATGTCAGAGGGCCTCGAGCTCGAGCCGGCTCTGCTCGATCACCGGATTGGCCAGCAGCCGATCGGCCAGTTCTGTCGCCGTCGTGCGAGCCGCACCCTCGTCCGGCGCGTCGACCTCGAAGCTGAAGGACCGCCCGGCCCGCACGTGCGCCACGCCGTCGAAGCCGAGCGCCGGCAGCGCCCGTTCGATCGTGGCGCCCTCGGGGTCGGCGATCCCCGGCCGCAACTGCACCTCCACGCGCGCCCGGAACCTCATGGCGTGGCACCGTACCAGTCGCCCAACGACCGTCCGGAGACCCGTTCGTAGGCGGCCACGTAGCGCTCCGACAACGCGGTCGTCACCGACGGCGGCAGTGCCGGCGGGGGCGGCGTGCGGTCCCAGGGCTGCGCCGCCAGCCAGTCGCGCAGGGGCTGCTTGTCGAACGCGGGCGGGGTCGTGCCGGGCACCACCTGGTCGGCCGGCCACAGGCGCGAGGAGTCCGGAGTGCACACCTCGTCGCACAGGCAGAGCACGCCGTCGACCCAACCGAGCTCGAATTTGGTGTCGGCCAGGACGAACCCGGCGGCCGCGCAGCGCGCTGCGGCACGGCGGTACAGCTCCAGGCAGATGCCACGCGCCGCCTCGGCCGCCTCCTGGCCGACCAGGTCGACCGCCGCCGCGAAGTCGATGTTGAGGTCGTGGCCCTCGGCCGCCTTGGTGGACGGGGTGAAGATGGGCTCGTCGAGCCGGCTGGCCAGCTGCAGGCCCTTCGGCATGGCACCGCCGTGCACCGTGCCCGAGCGCTCGTACTCCTCGTAGGCCTGCCCGGCCAGGTAGCCGCGCACGATGCATTCGAGCTGGAGCATGTCGGCCCGCTTGACCAGGACGGCCCGGCCCGCCCACTCGGACGGCACAGCCGATCCCAGAGCCCGCTCGATGTCGGCCGGGTCGACGGCCAGCTGGGTGCCCGGGACGACGTCGGCCATCTCGTCACACCAAAAGCAGGTCATGGCCGTCAGCACCCGACCCTTGTCGCGGATGGGCTCGGCCATGATCACGTCGAAGGCACTGACCCGGTCCGAGGCGACCATGAGCAGGCGGCCTTCTCCGGCGTCGTAGAGCTCGCGTACCTTGCCGGAGTGGATGCGGGGCAGATCGAGCGTCACAGCGACTCGAGCGCCGCCGCGAAGCGGTCGGCGTGCCGCAGCGTGCGGGTGAGATCGAAGGCGGCATCGAGCTGCTCGACCGACAGCGTCACCTCGGGGTCCGCCTCCAGCACGGCCCGAAACGGACGCCGCGCGTCCCAGGCCTCGCGGGCGTCGCGCTGGACGGTGCGGTAGGCCGCCTCGCGCGACAGGCCGCCGGCGACCAGGGCCAGCAGGACCGATTGCGAGAACACCAGGCCGAGCGAGCCGTTGGTCAGGTTGTCCAGCGCCCGCTCGGGGTGGACCACCAGTCCGGCGGCCAGCCCGGTCGCCTTGCGCAGCATGTAGCAGGCGAGCAAGGAGGCGTCGGGCAGCGCTACCCGCTCGACCGAGCTGTGCGAGATGTCGCGCTCGTGCCACAGCGCCACGTCCTCCAGCCCGGCGCCCAGGTAGCCGCGCTGCAGGCGGGCCAGCCCGCACAGTCGCTCCGAGAGGATGGGATTGCGCTTGTGCGGCATGGACGAGCTGCCCTTCTGGCCCGCCCCGAAGGGCTCTTCGGCCTCGCCCAGCTCGCTGCGGGCCAGGTGGCGGATCTCGGTGCACATGAGCTCCACCGTGGTGCCGACCGCGGCGCAGGCGTAGAGGTACTCGGCGTGGCGGTCCCGGGCGATGACCTGCGTGGCCGGCACCGGCGTCAACCCCAGGGCGTGGCACACCCGGGCCTCCACCTCGGGATCGATGTTGGAGTAGGTCCCCACGGCGCCCGACAGCTTGCCGACCGCCACCGCCTCCCGGGCCGCCCGCAGGCGGCGGCGGTCGCGGTCCGCCTGCAGGGCCCACAGTGCGAACTTGGCGCCGAAGGTGGTGGGCTCGGCGTGCATGCCGTGGGTGCGACCGGTGACCGGGACGTGCAGCAGCTCGAGCGCCCGCGCCTTGAGCGCGGCCACGAAGGCGTCGAGATCGCTCAGCAGCAGGTCGGCCGCACGGGTCAGGGTGGCGCACAGCGCCGTGTCCACCACGTCCGACGACGTCAGCGCGTAGTGGATCCACGAGCCGGCCGGCAGGCCGATGCGCTCCTGGACCACGTCGACGAAGGCAGCCACGTCGTGGTCCGTCACCTTCTCGCGCTCGAGCACGTCCGCCACGAACACGTCGTCGACGGTCGGCGCCTTGGCCCGGCAGGTGGCGGCGTCCTCCGCCGGCACGACGCCCAGCGCGGCCTGGGCCTCGGTGGCCAGCAGCTCGACTTCGAGCCACAGCGCGAAGCGCGCCGTGTCGCTGAACAGCGCCGCCATGTCGGGCGGCGAGTAGCGCGGGATCACGACACCTCCTCGGTGACGGGCTCGGAGGCCGCCGCGGCGGCGATGTCATGGCGCAGCTGCATGCCCTCCCAGTCGATCGGTGCCGCCGCGGCGTAGGCGTTGGCCCGGGCCGCCGACAGCGTCGGAGCGACGGCGCTCACGCACAGCACGCGTCCGCCGCCGGTGTGGAAGGGGCCGTCGGCCCCGTGGCGCCGCGTGCCGGCGTGGAACACCGTGGTGCCCTCCACCGCGGCCGTCGACTGGCCCGAAGGCAGCAGTCCTTCGATGGGCTCGCCCAGGCGCGGGTGCTCGGGGTAACCCGCCGCGGCCAGGACGACACACACGCTGCTCTCACCCGAGAAGGTGGGCGGCGCCACCCCGTCCAGCCGGCCCTCGGCCACGGCCAGGAACAGCTCCGCCGCGTCGCCCGACAGCAGCGGCAGCACCACCTGGGTCTCGGGGTCGCCGAAGCGCACGTTGTACTCAATCACCTTGGGGCCCTCGGGCGTGAGCATGAGCCCGGCGTACAACACGCCGCGGTAGTCGATGCCGCGCCGGATCAGCTCGGCCACCAGGGGCAGTACACACATGTCCATGATCTCTCCGACGGCACCGTCGTCGACGTGCGGCATCGGCGCGTAGGCCCCCATGCCGCCGGTGTTCGGGCCCTCGTCACCATCGCGCACGCGCTTGAAGTCCTGGGCCGGCACCAGGGGCACCGCCCGCACCCCGTCGCAGAGCACGAGCAGCGAGCATTCCTCGCCGACCAGGCCCTCCTCGATCACCACGGTGCGGCCGGCGTCACCGAAGGAGGCGCCGGACAGTTTCGCCGTGACGTCCTCGCGGGCCTCCGCCAACGTCCGGGTCACCAGCACGCCCTTGCCGGCGGCCAGCCCGTCCGTCTTGATCACCCACGGCCCGGACAGAGATTCGAGGTAGGCGACGGCCTCCGCCACCTGGAGCGCGTCGAAGGTGCCGAAGCGGGCCGTCGGCACGCCCGCCGCGCTGAGCACCTCCTTCATGAAGGCCTTGGACCCCTCCAGCAGCGCCCCGTCGGCGCCCGGCCCGAGGACCGCCTTGCCCTCTCCCCGCAGCTGGTCGGCCAGGCCCGCCACCAGCGGCGCCTCGGGCCCGATGACGTACAGGTCGGCCGGCACGTCCTCGACCGGGAGGTCGGTCACGGTGATGGGCGCCGCCATGCCCGGGTTGCCCGGCGTGACCACGACGTCGGCCGTGCGCGCCAGCACGTGGGCGAGCGCGTGCTCGCGGCCTCCGCTGCCGACGACGCAGACCCTCACGCGGTGGCGAAGGAGACGGTCTGCTCGCGCCCCGGGCCGACGCCGACGAGGCGGACGGGAACGCCGATCTGCTGCGCCAGGAACTCGATGTAGTCCCGGGCCGCGGCCGGCAGGTCACCCGGCGACGTCGCCGCGGTGAGGTCGGTGCGCCAGCCGGGTAGCTCCTCGTAGATGGGCACCGCCTTGTGGAACGTCGACTGGTGGTAGGGCAGGTGGGTGTAGCGGATGCCGTCGGCCTCGTAGGCCACGCAGACCTTCACCGTTTCGAAGGTGTCGAGCACGTCCAGCTTGGTCAGCGCCACGTCGGTCATGGAGTTGAGGCGCACGGCTTGGCGCAGCATCACCGCGTCGAACCAGCCGCAACGGCGCTTGCGCCCCGTGTTGGTGCCGTACTCCTGACCGCGCTCGCACAGCAGCTCGCCCACGTCGTTCTCCTGCTCGGTCGGGAACGGACCGGCGCCGACCCGGGTCACGTAGGCCTTGGCGATGCCGATCACCCGCTCAATGTCCCGCGGCCCCAGCCCGCTGCCCGTGCACGCTCCGCCGGCGACCGGGTTGGACGAGGTGACGAACGGGTACGTGCCGTGGTCCAGGTCCAAGAAGGTGGCCTGGGCCCCCTCCAGCAGGACCTGGCGCCCCTTGTCCAGGGCGTCGTGCACCATGCCGACGGTGTCGCCGACCATGGGCTCGATCCGCGGCGCGTACTCACCCAGGTAGTGGTCGGCGATGTCCGACGCCGAGAGCGGCAGGCGGTTGTAGACCTTGGCCAGGACGGCGTTCTTCTCCTTCAGGACCACGTCGAGCTTCTGGCGGAAGATCTTGGGGTCGAAGAGGTCCTGGACGCGCAGCCCGACGCGGGTGGCCTTGTCGGCGTAGGCGGGCCCGATGCCGCGCTTGGTCGTGCCCAGCGCGTTCTTGCCCAGGAAGCGCTCGGTCACCCGGTCCAGCTCCTGGTGGTACGGCATGATCAGGTGGGCGTTGCCGCTCACCACCAGCCGGCTGGTGTCGACGCCCCGGGACGACAGGCTGTCGAGCTCTTCGAGCAGCACCGCCGGGTCGACCACGACCCCGTTGCCGATGACCGGCGTGATGTGGTCATAGAGGATGCCGCTCGGGACCAACTGGAGTGCGTAGGCCTCTCCGTTGACCACGATGCGGTGGCCGGCGTTGTGGCCGCCCTGGTAGCGCACCACCATGTGCATCTCGGATGCGACCCGGTCGGTGAGCTTCCCCTTGCCCTCGTCGCCCCACTGCGTTCCGACCACCACGGTTGCGGGCACACGTTTTCTCCGTTCGTCGCTTCGGATTACGCACCAGTGTACCGCTCCCCGAAAAGGCAGCCCCGATGTGGGGGTCCGGAAATGGAGGCCCGAGCGGAGGTCCCGACTGCGGCGTTTCGGTCCTGCGCCTGCGGGTATTCCCGAGAGAGCGCCGGGGCAGGGCGCCGGGCGTCGAGCGGAATGGGGTGGGCGATGGAGTCCGAGCTGCAGCACGTGCATGTGGCCTTCGTGGTGGCCAACGAGGGGATCGAGGAGGCGGAGCTCCTCCGGCCCTGGCGCGGGGTGGTCAACGCCGGCGCCGAGGCCGAGCTGGTGGCGCCCGCCGCGGGGTTCGCCCAGATCGTGCGAGGAGGCTCCCCGGTCGGCGGCTTCCCTGTGGACCGGGTGACCGACGGCGCCGGGGCGGCCGCCTACGACGCCGTCGTCCTACCCGGGGGCGCGGTCAACGCCGACGAGCTGCGCACCGACGCCGCCGCCGTCGACTTCCTGATGGCCATGTTCGAGGCGGGCAAGCCGGTGGCCGCGGTGTCCCACGGCGTCACCCCCCTCATCGACGGCGACCTGCTGGCGGGGCGCACGGTGACCTCGTGTCCCAGCCTGCAGACGGACATGCGCAACGCACGCGCCCACTGGGTCGACCGCGAGGTTGTCGTGTGCCGCGCCGGCATCAACACGCTGGTCACCGCCCGCACCGCCGCCGACCTCGGCGCGTTCTGTCACGCCCTCACGGCGGAACTCGCCCGTCCGCCGGCCTCGGCGGCCGTCTGACCGTGCGCACGGCCGGGGGACCCGGGGCGACCGGACCGCCCTGGCCGGTCGCCTGCGGTCGTCAGAAACCGCTCGCCGCGATGATCGACCCGTTCAGATGTGTCCCCGCCATGCCGCCATCGTTCGGGGCGTCCCCGAAATTGCTGACGGCGCCCAAGGCAGAAGAGACCCAGTAGCCCCCACCGTCGGAGGTGGCGAAGATGGCCGTGGCGGGGTCCAGGGCGTTGAAGTCGGTCGATGGCGGCGAACCGAGGTTCCCCGCGTCGCCGTATCCGTACACCTGACCGTCGCTGAGGAGGACCCAGTAGCCCCCTCCGTTCGGGGTGGCCACCGCGGAGGTGACGGTGCCGTGCCCGGGTGAGCCGAGGTCGGGGGCGTCGCCGAAGGTGTAGACGTTCCCCGTCGAGGTCATCAGCCAGTAGCCGTTCCCGCTGGCGTCCGGCATGACGGCGACCGCCGAGCCCGAACAGCCGCCGATGCCCGGGCACGACCCGGCGAAGTGGGCGTCCCCGAAGGCAAAGACGCCTCCGTCGGAGGCGACCATGAAGTAGCCGTTGTCATCGTGGGAGGGCACCATGCCGATGATCGGTGCATTCAGGCTGTTCGGCAGGCCCGAGCCGGCTGGGTGCAGGCCGAGGCCGGGAATGGAGCCATAGAACACGGTGTCGCCGTAGGAGAAGACACCTCCGTCGGAGGCGTCGAGCCAGTAGCCACCGTCGTCGTGGGTGGGCACGATCCCGACCACGGGTCGCTGCAGCTTCAGGCTTCCGGTCGATCCGTCGAAGTTGGCACTGCCGAAGTTGAAGATCCCGCCGTCGGAGCCCACGAGCCAATAGCCGTGGGGCGGCGGCGCCACGACCCCGATGCCGGTCGTACTGCTCGAGCTGTCGGAGTTCGCATCACCCGAGTACTGCCCCGTGACGACATCGTTGCCCAACGGCGCGTTACTCGCCGCGCACGATCCGGACCCGCCGGACAAGGTTGCCGTGCAGAGCTGCGTCCCTCCGGCGCTGAAGACGACGGTCCCCGTCGGCACGGGGCCGGGTGACGTCACCGAGGCGGAATAGGCCACCGGGGTCCCGTACGTCGACGTCCCCGGGTTGGCAGAGACCGCGGTCGCGGTCGGCTCAGGCACGAAGGTGATCACGAACGAACCGGCGGAAAAACTGCCGGGGTACGCGATGACGTTCCCGACGCTGTCAACCATGTCCACGGGAGTGGTGACGACCGAGCCGGGGTCTGTCGCGTCCAACGACGCCCCGGTGAATCGGGCCGAACCGAAGTTCGCCAGATAGGGCTGCGGATCGGTCGACGCGGCCGGGAGCTCCTCGATCCACTCGGCGGAGTCGCCGGGTCCGGTGTAGGTCAGCGGACCCGATGCGCTGTTCCCCGATGTGACGTCGCTGATCGAAAGCGTCCAACTGGTTCCGGAATCCTGATAGATCGACGCCTCCATCTGATCGCCGGGCGACACGCCGCCCACCACCACGGCCGCACTGGGGTAGAGCTCGTACCAGGCGAAATACTCCGTTTCTCCGTTTTCGGTCGCCTGCGTCGTCCCGGTCTGGATGATTGAGCCCGGTGACTCCGGGCTCCCGTCGATCCCGATCCACGTCGACGACGCCTCGAGCGTCGCGGTGGGCTGCACCGTTGGCACGACCCAGTCCGCCGAGACGCCGGTGAAGGTCGTCCCCGTCGCCAGTTCTCCGGACCAGTTCAGGGACGCGGGTGTGTAGGCCGTGCCCGGGACACGGGGCTCCGTCGGGGTCACCCAGTGGGCCGGACCCCCAGGCTGCACCTGCGACTGGGACGCGGCGAGTAGGTGACCCACGTCTGACCAGGACCCGGCCGGCGTCGAAACCGGGGCGTGATTCGCATTCTGCGCCCCCGCCGCCGACACACCGGCCGCGCCGACCAGACCACCCGCGACCAGCACCAGAGCCACCAACCGCCCGCACCCACGCCTCGCGCTCACCACGTCGTCGGCCTCCCGCTTTCGTTCCGGCGGCGCGAGGCTCCCCACGGGAGATTCGGGCCGGAGCTCACGGTGTCCTATCGGCCGTCTAACGGCAACTCTTAATTGCCAATTGCCCCTTTTGACTGCCCGCCCCCGCCGCTGAGCGACCGCCTACCGCAGCACGATCGTGTCGCCCTCCACGTCGACGGTGACCGTCGCTCCCTCCAGGTACTTCCCCTCGAGCAACGCCAGTGCCAACGGGTCCTCGATGTTCCGCTGCAGCAGCCGGCGCAGCGGCCGCGCCCCGTAGTTGGGGTCGTAGCCGGTGAGGGCCAGCCACTGCTCTGCGTCCGGCGTCACCACCAGAGACAGGCGACGCTCGGCCAAGCGGGACCGCAGCCGATCCAGCTGGATCCCTACGATGACGGCAAGGTCCGCCTCGCTCAGCGGCCGGAAGCGCACGATCTCGTCGATGCGGTTGATGAACTCGGGCTTGAAGTAGTCCGATGGCTCGCCCTTGAGGTTCGACGTCATGATGAGCACGGTGTTGGTGAAGTCCACGGTGCGTCCCTGGCCGTCCGTCAGGCGCCCGTCCTCGAGCACCTGCAACAGAATGTTGAACACGTCCGGGTTCGCCTTCTCCAGCTCGTCGAGCAGGACGACCGAATACGGCCGACGCCGCACCGCCTCGGTCAGCTGACCGCCCTCGTCGTAGCCGACATACCCTGGCGGCGCGCCCACGAGCCGCGACACGGTGTGCTTCTCCTGGTACTCGCTCATGTCGATGCGGATCATCGCCCGCTCGTCGTCGAAGAGGTACTCGGCCAGGGCACGGGCCAGCTCTGTCTTGCCCACACCGGTCGGCCCGAGGAAGAGGAACGACCCAATGGGCCGGTTGGGGTCGCTCAGCCCGGCCCGGCTGCGCCGGATGGCGTTGGCGACGGCGGAGACCGCCTCGTCCTGCCCCACCACGCGCTCGTGGAGCGTCGACTCCAGGCGCACCAGTTTCTGCACCTCGCCCTCCATGAGCCGCGACACGGGCACGCCGGTCCACCGCGACACCACCTCGGCGATGTCCTCGGGGTCGACCTCCTCCTTCAAGAAGCGTGTGCCGGCCTGCAGCTTGGCCAGGTCCTCGTTGGCCTCCTCGATGCGCCGCTCCAGGTCGGGCAGCTCGCCGTAACGGATGGCCGCGGCACCGGCGAGGTCGGCGTCGCGTTCCAGCCGCGCCGCCTCCTCTTCCTTGGTGTTCTTCTCCTCCTGCAGCTGGCTGACGGCATTGAGGTAGCTCTTCTCCTGCTCCCAGTGGGCCGCCATGGAGTCGCGCTGCTCGCTCATCTCGGCCAGCTCGCGCTGCAGGCGCTCCAGGCGCTCCTTCGACGCGTCGTCGCTCTCCTTCTCCAACGCCAGCTTCTCGATCTCGAGCTGGCGGATGCGCCGCGAGATCTGGTCGAGCTCGGTCGGCATGGAGTCGATCTCGATACGCAATTTCGAGGCCGCCTCGTCAATGAGGTCGATGGCCTTGTCGGGCAGGAAGCGCCCGGTCACGTAGCGGTCCGACAGCACGGCGGCCGCCACCGAGCGCGGCATCCTGGATGCGCACCTTGTGGTGCGCCATGTAGCGCTCGGACAGCCCGCGCAGGATGGCGATGGTGTCCTCCACCGAGGGCTCGCCCACGAACACGGGCTGGAAGCGCCGCTCCAGTGCGGCGTCCTTCTCAATGGACGTGCGGTACTCGTCCAGCGTGGTGGCGCCGATCAGGCGCAGCTCGCCCCGGGCCAGCATCGGCTTGATCATCTGGCCGGCATCCATGGCGCCCTCGGCCGCCCCGGCGCCGACGATGGTGTGCAGCTCGTCGATGAACGTGATGATCTCGCCCTCGGCGTCGGTGATCTCCTTGAGCACCGCCTTGAGGCGCTCCTCGAACTCGCCCCGGTACTTGGCGCCGGCCACCATGGAGCCCAGGTCGAGCGCCACCACGCGCTTGCCCTTCAGGCCCTCGGGCACGTCGCCCTCGATGATCCGGTTGGCCAGACCCTCGACGATGGCCGTCTTGCCCACGCCGGGCTCGCCGATGAGCACCGGGTTGTTCTTGGTCCGCCGCGACAGGACCTGGATCACCCGCCGGATCTCCTCGTCCCGCCCGATGACCGGATCGAGCTTGCCGTCGCGTGCCGCCTCGGTCAGGTCACGCCCGTACTTGGCCAGCGCCTGGTAGGTCTGCTCGGGGTCCTGGGTGCTGACGCGGTGGTTGCCCCGCACGGCGCGCAGCGCCGTCAGCAGCGTCTCCCTGGTCACGCCGATCTGGTCGGCCAGCGCCAGCACCAGGTGCTCGACCGAGACATAGTCGTCGCCCAGGTCGCGCCGGATGGCGTCGGCCTCCTCCAGCACGGCTCGGGCGTCGCGGGACAGGCCGGGCTCCGAGCCGCCAGCGGCCTGGGGCAGCCGGATGAGCTGGTCGTGCACCTTGCCCGCCAGCGCGTCGGGGTCGACGCCCACCTGCGAGAGCAGCGGGCGCGTCATGGTCTCCTGCTGCTGGAGCAGCGCGTCGAGCAGATGCGCCGGAGTCAGCTCGGGGTGGTTCGACGACGCGGCGTGGCCCGTGGCCGCGCTGAAGGCGGCCTTGGTGTTGTTGGTCCAGCGTTCTGGGTCTATCGGCACTCTTCGTATCTCTCTGACTCGGCCCCTCCGGCCACTCCTCTGTCCATGTTCCGCTTCACTTCTCTGTTCCCGGCCGGAACCGGTACGGCACCGGGGCCTGGCGCAGCGGCACCAGGTCGCGCCGGTACTGGCGGTGCGTGGCCGCCACGGCGTCGACGGCCTGGGCCTGCACCTCGGCCACCTCGGCCTGGAGCCGGGCCACCTCGGCCTCGAGCTGCAGCACCCGGCGCACCCCTTCGAGGTTGAGCCCGGTCGCCGTCAGCTCCTGGATGTGGCGCAGGCGCTCCAGGTCCCGCTCGGAGAAGCGCCGGCTGCCCCCGCTCGTGCGCAACGGGTCCAGGAGACCCTTGCGCTCGTAGATGCGCAGGGTCTGCGGGTGCATCCCCGTGAGCTCGGCCGCCACCGAGATCACGTAGACGGCGGCGTTGGCGTCGCGCCGCCCACTCTCCGGACTGGTCCCGGCCATGGCGGCCATCACCCCTCCACCGCCTGCCGCGGCGCGGCCTCGGTCACCTCGGCCAGCGACTCCACCGCCGCCCGCTGCTCGTCGGTCAGCTCGGTCGGCACCAGCACGTCCACCTTGACCATGAGGTCGCCGGGCTTGGCGCCGTTGCGGCCCGAGCCGCTCGGCACGCCGCGCCCGCGCACGCGCAGCACGCGCCCCGACTGCGTGCCGGGCGGCACCTTCAGCGTCACCTTGCTGTCCAGGGTGGGCACCGTGATCGTCGTCCCGAGCGCCGCCTCGGGGAAGGTCACCGGCACCGTCACGGTCAGGTTGCGCCCGGAGCGCCCGAAGACCGCGTGCTTGGCCACGTGCACCACGACGTAGAGGTCACCCGCGGGCGCCATGCCCTGACCGGGCGCGCCCCGCCCCTTGACCCGGATGCGCTGCCCGTCCTCCACCCCGGCCGGGATGCGCACCTTGACGCTGCGCACCTTCTGCTCGGTGCCCGTCCCGTGGCAGACCGGGCAGGGTGTGTCGAACAGCGTGCCCCGGCCCATGCAGTCGGGGCACACCGTGCTCAGCGAGAAAAGGCCCTGGTTGTCGTTGAGGCTCCCGGTCCCGCCGCAGCGCGGGCAGGTGTGGGTCGAGGTCCCGGGCGCCGCCCCGCTGCCGCGGCAGTTCGAGCAGCGCACCTCCTGGGGCACGTTGACCGAGGTGGTGACCCCGTGCACGGCGTCCTGGAAGGACAGGTGCAGCTGGGCCTCCATGTCGGCCCCGCGCTGGGGCCCGCGCCGGGTCGTCGTGCGCCGGCCCCCCGCGCCGCCACCGCCGAAGAGGTTGCCGAACAGGTCGGACAGGTCGCCCATGTCCTCCATGCGGAAGGTGCCGCCGCCGCCCGGGGTGCCGAAGCCCCCGATGGGGCCGTGCGCCCGGACCTCGTCGTACTCCTTGCGCTTCTCGGCGTCGCCCAGCACGTCGTAGGCCGCACTGATCTCCTTGAAGCGCTCCTCCGAGCCCGGATTGGCGTCAGGGTGGTACTGCTTGGCCAGCTTCCTGTAGGCGCGCGTGATCTCCTTGTCCGACGCCGTGGGGACGACGCCGAGCTCCTTGTAGTAGTCCTTCTCGAACCATTCGCGCTGTGCGGCCACGGGTCAGCTCACCCCCGCACGCGGACCATGGCGGGGCGCAGCACCTGTCCCTTCCAGCGGTAGCCCGAGCGCAGCACCTGCTCCACCATCGCCTCTCCACCTGCGCCGCCCTCGCCGTCGCTGCGCGCCACGGCGTCGTGCACCGACGGGTCGAAGGGGATCTCGGCCTGGTCGACCCGCTCGAGGCCTTCCTTGCCCAAGATGTCCATGAACATGGCCCGCGCCGCGCGCAGGGCCTTGCCGTCCTCGCTCACCTCCAGCGACTCGTTCAGGTGCGCCTCGGCCAGGTCGAGCGTGTCGAGCACGGGCAGCAGCTTGGACACCAGGTCGGCCGCCGCCCGCGCCGACTGCTCGTCCTGCAGCCGGGCGATGCGCTTGCGGTAGTTCTCGAAGTCGGCCTGGGTGCGCTGGAGCGCGAGCAGGTAC
Source organism: uncultured Acidimicrobiaceae bacterium (assembly GCA_963807775.1). Classification (GTDB taxonomy): domain Bacteria; phylum Actinomycetota; class Acidimicrobiia; order Acidimicrobiales; family RAAP-2; genus Bog-473. Next base: position 154,158 of record CAWECY010000010.1, read on the forward strand.
TCGTCCCGCTCCCGCGCCAGCACCTCCCGCGGGTCGGCCTCCTCGGCCAGCGCCGACCCGCCGCCCGATTCGGCCTCCTCGTCAGCAGGGTCCGAGTCGGCGACGTCCGCGTCAGCGGTATCCTCCATGAACTCCTCGGGGAAGGCCCCCTCGGAGAAGCTCATGCCTCATCGACGATCTCGGCGTCGACGACGTCGTCGTCCGAACCACCCTCGTCGGCACCGCCACCACCACCGTCGCCGTCACCCGACGGCCCGGCGCCCGTGCTGGCGCTCGCCGAGGCCTGCTCGTACAGGCGCTGGCTGAAGCTCTGCGACACGCCGACCAGCTTCTCTGTGGCGTCCTTGATCGCCTCGACCGAGGTGCCGTCCAACGCCTCCTTCACGCCCTTCAGCGCGGCCTCGACGTCGTCCTTCTCGGTGCCCTCGAACTTCTCGCCCTGCTCCTTGAGGAGCTTCTCGGTCTGGTACACCAGTGTGTCGGCGGTGTTCCTGACCTCGGCCTCCTCGCGGCGCTGACGGTCGTCCTCGGCGTGGGACTCGGCGTCGCGCACCATGCGCTCGATGTCGTCCTTGGCCAGCGAGGACTGGCCTGTGATCGTCATCGACTGCTCCTTGCCCGTCGCCTTGTCCTGGGCCGACACGTGCACGATCCCGTTGGCGTCGATGTCGAACGTGACCTCGATCTGCGGGATCCCGCGCGGCGCCGGCGGCAGGTCGACCAGCTGGAACTTGCCGAGCGTCTTGTTGTACATGGCCATCTCGCGCTCACCCTGGAGCACGTGGATCTCCACCGACGGCTGGTTGTCCTCGGCCGTCGTGAAGACCTCCGACCGCTTGGTCGGGATGGTGGTGTTGCGCTCGATCAGCCGGTGCATCACTTGGCCCTTGGTCTCGATGCCGAGCGACAGCGGCGTCACGTCGAGCAACAGGATGTCCTTCACTTCGCCCTTGAGCACGCCGGCCTGCACGGCGGCGCCCACGGCGACCACCTCGTCGGGGTTCACGCCCTTGTGCGGCTCCTTGCCCGTCAGGCTCTGCACCAGGTCCTGGACGGCGGGGATGCGCGTGGACCCGCCGACCATCACGACGTGGTCGATGTCGGAGGTCTTCAGGTTGGCGTCCTTGATGGCGGCGCCGAACGGCCCGCGGCAGCGCCTCCACCAGGTCGGCCGTCAACTCGTTGAACTTGGCCCGCGTCAGCTTGAGGTCCAGGTGCTTGGGGCCCTCGGACGTCGCCGTGATGAAGGGCAGGTTGATCTGGGTGTCCTGCACGGACGACAGCTCGATCTTGGCCTTCTCGGCCGCCTCCTTCAGGCGCTGCATGGCCATCTTGTCGGTGGACAGGTCGACACCCTCGGTGTTCTTGAACTCGGTCACCAGCCACTCGATGACCTTGTCGTCCCAGTCGTCCCCGCCGAGCTTGGTGTTGCCCGAGGTGGACTTGACCTCGAAGACGCCCTCGCCGATCTCCAGCACCGAGACGTCGAAGGTCCCGCCGCCCAGGTCGAAGACGAGAACGGTCTGGTCGGTCTCCTCCTTGTCGAGCCCGTAGGCCAGCGCGGCCGCCGTCGGCTCGTTGATGATGCGCAGGACCTCGAGCCCGGCGATCGTCCCGGCCTCCTTGGTCGCCGTGCGCTGGGCGTCGTCGAAGTACGCCGGCACGGTGATGACGGCCTGGTTGACGGTGTCGCCGAGATACGCCTCGGCGTCCCGCTTCAGCTTGCCCAAGATGCGGGCCGAGATCTCCTGCGCCGTGTACGCCTTGCCGTCGATGTCGACGGTCCAGCTCGTGCCCATGTGGCGCTTCACCGAGCGGATGGTGCGGTCGGGGTTGGTGATGGCCTGGCGCTTGGCCACCTCTCCCACGAGCACCTCGCCCGTCTTGGAGAAGCCCACCACCGAGGGGGTCGTGCGGCCACCCTCCGCGTTCGGGATCACGACGGGCTCGCCCGCCTCCAGCACGCTCACCACCGAGTTGGTGGTCCCCAGGTCGATTCCTACGGCCTTGGCCATGTCTGCCTGTCCTTCCGGTTGTCTGTCTGCCGACGTCTGTCGTCTACCAGTCGCTTCTGAAATGGCTGTTCACCACTATAGCAAAGTTGAGTCCCTATTTGTCAAGATTCTTTAGTGGATGATTGCCACCCCAGTTTTACCAGCCCTGACCTGGTGGGGTTCCATCTCCCCGCCGGGCCCACGTACCATCGAACCGTGCTCGATCTGGTGCTTATTCGCCACGGCCAGTCTGTCTGGAACGCCGAGAACCTGTTCACGGGCTGGGTCGACGTGGATCTGACCGCGGCCGGTGAGGACGAGGCCCGGGCCGGAGGACTGCTCCTGGCCGAAGCGGCCGGCTCCCCCACCGAGCCCCTCGACCTGCGCCTCCTCCACACCTCGGTGCTCACCCGGGCCATCCGCACGGCCGAGCTGGCCCTGGCGGAGGCCGGGCGCACCTGGCTGCCCGTCCGCCGGGACTGGCGGCTGAACGAGCGCCATTACGGGGACCTGCAGGGAAAGAACAAGGCCCAGATCAAGCAGGAGTTTGGCGAGGAGAAGTTCATGCTGTGGCGGCGCAGCTACGACACCCCGCCCCCACCGCTGGCCCCGGACAACCCCTACGACGTGTCCGACGACCCCCGCTACGACGGCCTGGACCGGGCCGACCTGCCCCGCACGGAGTGCCTGGCCGACGTGGTGCGCCGGACCGTCCCCTACTGGGAGTCGGCCATCCTGCCCGACCTACGCGCCACGGCCGCCCACGGGGGCGCCGTCCTTGTGACCGCCCACGGCAACTCCATCCGCGCCCTGCGCAAACACCTCGAGGGCATCTCCGATGACGAGATCACCGGCCTCGAGATCCCGACCGGCATCCCCTTGCGGATGCGCCTCGACGACGACCTGGCGGTGCGCTCGGCCGACTACCTGGGCGACCCCGCCGCCGCCGCCGCCGCCGCCGCCGCCGTGGCCTCGCAGGGCGACCAGCCCGCGCCCTGACTCTGTCCGTCTCCCCTCCGGCCCTGGCGCTGCGGGCGCCCGCGGCCGCCGACGAGGTGGAGTGCCTGGCCGCCCACTCCGAGTTTGAGAGTTTTCCGTTCCTGCTTCTGTGGAACCCCGGCCTCACCTGGACGGCCTACCTCGACCTGCTCGACGGCCTGCGCGACGGCTCGCGCGTCCCCGAGGGCCTAGTGCACTCGGACCTCCTGTTGGCCGTCGTCGACGGCGACATCGTCGGCCGCGTCTCGGTCCGCTTCACCCTCAACGAGTACCTGGCCCGTGCGGGCGGCCACATCGGCTACGGCGTGCGGCCACGGTTCCGCCGGCACGGCTACGCCACCGAGATCCTCCGCCAGGCCGTCGCCCTGGCCCGCTCCGGGGGCGTCGACCGCCTCCTGGTCGTATGCGACGACGACAACGTCGGCTCGGCGGGCGTCATCGAGCGCTGCGGCGGCCTCCTCGAGTCGATCGTCACACCGGACGACGACTCGTCGCCGTTCCGCCGCTACTGGATGGACTAGCCCCCAAACATGGCGGCAGGCCGGGACGCCTCGCCGCGCCCCGGCCTGACCGACCGGTTACAGGATCCGACGCGCCTTACAACGCGTCAGCCCCGCGTTCTCCGGTGCGCACGCGCACCACGGTGTCGACCGGCACGACCCACACCTTGCCGTCACCGATCTTCCCGGTCGCCGCCGCACCGACGATGGCGTCGACGATGTCGTCGGTTTGGGCGTCGTCCACGAGGACCTCGACCCGGATCTTCGGCACGAAGTCCACTTCGTACTCCGCGCCCCGGTAGACCTCGGTGTGGCCTCGCTGGCGTCCGAAACCCTGGGCCTCGGTCAGGGTCATGCCCTGCACACCCTTGGCCTTCAGGACTTCCTTGACGTCATCGAGCTTGAACGGCTTGAGGACTGCCACGATCAGCTTCATTAGTTTGAGCTCCTTTCGTCCTGTTCGTGCCGGCCTACGTCGCGCCGCCGCTCGTGGGTGGCGATTCGGGTTCGGGTTCCAAGGCGCCGCTCGTGCCGCCCCTGTCGATGCCCGCCAGGGCGAAGGCACTGTCGGAGCGAGTGGCGTACTGCTCCGCCGGGTAGGACTCCTCGTCGTGGATGGCCAGGTCGCCGACTTCGAGGATGTCGTCCTTGTAGCGAGCGCCTCGCAGCACCAGGCCGATCAGCTTCATCAGGATGAAGGTTATGAGTGCCGACCAGATGATCACAAAGATGGCCGCTCGGAACTGTTCCCACAGCTGGTGCCATTCCCCGGTATACATCAAGCCGTTCACCGAGAAGGGCGTACAACTCTTGGTGGTGGAGAGGTACGTCGCATTCGACGTGGCGACGACCTGCCCGTATTTGGTGAGGTTGCCGCAGCCGTACTCGATCATGTTCGGGTCGCCGAAGACGCCGACGAACAGGCCGCCGAAGAAGCCCGCGATGCCGTGCGTATAGATGACCCCGAGGGTGTCGTCCACCTTCGAGAACGGCCGCACCTTGGACAGGAAGTTCCACGCCACCCAGACGATGGCGGTATCAAAGACCCCGACTGCGATGGCACCCCAGCCATTGACCCAGCCGGCACAGGGCGTGATCCCGACCAGGCCGCAGATCATGCCGTTGACGCCGCCCAAGAAGGTTGGTTTCTTCGCCTTGGAGAACAGGGCGTCGAAGGACATCCAGGTGATCACGCCGCAGGCAGTGGCGATGTTGGTGTTGACGACGGCGGCCGACATGTCGATACCCGCGTAGTACGGGTCGCCACCGTTGAAGCCGTTCCATCCGAGCCACAGGATGCCGGCGCCGACGGCGGCGACGAGCAGGTTGTTCGGCACGAAGTGGGCTCTATCTCGCGCCAGCCGGGGCCCAAGGACCCAGGCCGCAACGAAGCCCGACACACCGGCCGACATGTGAATGACGAAACCGCCGGAGAAGTCGAGGGCACCCTCCTGGGCCAGGTAACCGCCGCCCCACAGCATGAAGGCGTCGACGCCGTAGACGAAGGTCGACCACAGTGGGCACAGGATGCACCAGGCCAGGAACTTGATACGGCCGAGCACGCTCCCGATGAACAGCAGGGGCGTGATGGCGGCAAAGACGAACTGGAAGTAGAGGAGCGAGTCGGTGGGAAAGTGGAAGGGGATGACGGTGTTGGCCGCCGACACGGCCTTGCCCTGTTCGCTATAGGAGTTGAGGACCTGACCCGGTTTCCCGACGAAGTTTTCGAAGAAATGCTGCCACGTCCCGGTTGCACCCGTCAGCTGGGTCTGCACACCGTCGCGCACCCCACCTCCGATGGATGTCGCCCCGAAGCCCATCTTGTAGCTCCACAGGACCCAGGCGATGAGGACCAGCGCGAAGCCGGCGAACATCATGGCCAGCACGTTCACCGCCCACTTCTTCGGGACCACCGCCGCGTACAGGACGGCCAGGCCGGGGATGCTCTGCAGCGCGACGAACGTGGCGGCCGATATCTGCCACGTGTTGTCGCCCGGATTCAACCAACTGGGATACGGAACGGGAACTGCTTGGGCTATTAAGTGGATCACTCAAACGCTCCTCAATGTCATTGCGTCTCAGCGTCCCGCCTTGTGAGTCGGACATCACAGAATGCTGAGTACGACAAGCCAGTTCTGACGGTTCACCCCGCCGCAGAAAGGATGCAGGAGAGGGGTTTCCACATGGTCACGCCTGTGTTTCCAGTGCGTTAATAAGACCTGTGATAGGTGCCTGCGAAACGCGCCCCGGAACCCGCAGGTTCACGACGGCTTTGGGGCCGGCGGCGGCCCTGGCTACGCTCTGCAGATCACTCCACGAGGCAGCCCTTCGGCCGCTCAACAGACAGCCACAGACGGCACGCTCGACGTGTCTCGCCAGCCGCTCACGACCTTCCGCGGTGCCAGCGTCGACGTCGACGCCCGCCAGGTCGCTCGTGTGGCCGTCGCGCTGTGCCTGACTGCCCTGGCTGCTGTCGTCGTCACCCTCTTCGTTGTCGGTGTCAACCACAACGCAGAGATCACCGGTCTTCGCCAGCAGGGGGTGCCGGTCGTCGTGACGGTGACGGGATGCCACGGCGAGTTGGGAGGGAGCGGCAGCAACGCCGTCGGGTCCAGCTGCCGCGGGACCTTCGTTCTCGACGGGCGGCGCTACAGCGAGACGATCCCAGGGAACGCGCTCAGTGCTCCAGGCACGACGATCCGATTCGTGACCATCGCCAGCGACCCCGGGCTCCTCGCCACCGCCCGCCAAGTGGAGAGCGAGCACGCGTCATGGAGAGTGTTCATCCTCCCGACCGTGCTCCTCGTCGTACTGGCGGCTCTCGTGGCGGCGTTGGCTGTCCGTTGGCGGAGGGACCGGCGGACTGCGAACTCAGTCAGCGCTCCGCTCCGGGCGGGGCTTCGCCGACGGGAGCCGCTTCAGGGTTATGAAGGGGGCGTGTAGCGCTTGTTCGAGGACGGACGCTTGGGCCTCACCGACGGCGACGGCGACGGCAACGGCCCACCCGCGGTGGATTGACTGAGGTTTCGGCGCAACCGGTAGGCGCGGACCAGGTACCAGGCTCCCACCATGACGAAGGGGACCCCGAATCCCCAGTAGTGGAGATTGAATATGGCCAACCCGTAGAGGGACGTCGCTATGCCCAGGAACATGCGCTTCCGCCACAGGGCCATGCCGGTGATCCCGAACGACAGGATGATGAGGACCCAGAACAGCTCGGTGTAGGTCGACGGGTTCACATAATGGGGATTGACCGCGCCGTCGGACAGCTGGGCCGACGGATCATGGGCTACGAGGTCATGAATGACCGCGAAGGAGATGATGGTGGCCAAGGGCCCCGCCAACAGCCCGATCGCCCGCTCTTTGTCGTTGGCCCGCTTTTCCTCCCTCTCGAGTTCCTCCCCGGCGAGGTCGTACGCGCCCTTGGGTCCTGCAGCTTTGGGATCGTTCGGATTCAGAGCGAGGTAGCGCAGCCGGTCCAAGCGCTGCCACAGGCTCAGCTTGGGTGCGGCACCACCCGCCGAACCGTCGGGGCCGACCGCGCTAGGCATCGGCAAAGGCTAGCGCTGCGTGAAATGGGTGCATATCGGGTTCCTCTCGGAGTGCTCGGCCGGAAGCCTCGGGACCAGTTCGCTCGACAACAAGGCGTAACGTTTTCAAGGGGAGCTTCTTACTTCCACTCGAGGAAACGGCGCCGCTTGGGCGGGTTGGCCATGACGCCCTGGTCCTGCATCGCGTCGGGCGCGTAATCCTCCAGCCACTCGACCAACTCGGTCGTGCTCCCGAGCTTGACCTCGCGTTCGGACTGAATGAGATAGAGACAGATCGAGGCCCCGTCCACCCCCACGGTCAGCTCGGGGCCGGCTCCGGGTCCGAAGCACCAGACCGGCGGCGCGCCGGGGGTGGCGATCGCCTGCAGGGTCCAACCGGGTTGACGCCGCAGCAGCTCGTCGACTTCCTTGCCGAGATCGTGCTTGCCAGCTCGCACCCTCACCTCGGGTTCGGCCAACTCGGCGGAGGGTTTCGGCCGCACGACGGCGACTCTCGGCGGCGTCGATTCAGCCTGGCGATCCTGCAGCCACCCGACGAACTCGTTCATGCTCCCGAGCTTGACCTCGCGTTCGGACTTCATGAGATAGACACAGATCGAAGCCCTGTCCACGGCCACGGTCAGCTCGGTGTGGCCTCCGGATCCGAAGCTCCAGACCGGCGGCGCGCCGGGGGTGGCGATGGCCTGCAGGGTCCAACCGGGTAGACGCCGCAGCAGCTCGTCGACGTCCTTTTGGAGCTCGTCCCTTTGAGCTCGCACTGTCACCCCGGGTTCGGCCATCTCACGGGAGGACTTCCGCCGAACGACGGCGATACCGGGCGGACTCCGACCTCTTTCGGCCCGCCCGACCTGGACATCAGGCACTCGCAGCGGGTCATGCGGGTGCGTCGTCGCGCGAGCTGGCGGAATGTCCACTGGGGGGCACCGAAGAAGGCTACAGGCCCTCTGAAAACGCTCTGGGTCCGGCAGATTACGGCGGTGTGAATTGAACCGCCGGACACGGGCCGGGAGCCGTCGCTAGGGTGCTCGGTGAGGGCATCGAGGCCCGGCTGATCTGAGGAGCAGGCCCATGAAGCTCGTGGTGGCAGTGGTGAAGCCGTTCAAGCTCGACGACGTCAAGAACGTCCTGAAGAACATAGGCGTCCAGGGCATGACGCTGACCGAGGTGCAGGGGTACGGGCGCCAGCGGGGTCATACGGAGACCTACCGGGGCGCCGAGTATCAAGTCGAATTCGTGCCCAAGCTGCGCGTCGAGGTGCTCGTGCAGGACGATCAGGCCGAGGCGGTGGTGGATGCCATCGTGTCGTCGGCCGCGACGGGCAAGATCGGCGACGGCAAGGTGTGGGTCGTCCCCGCCGAGACCGTCGTGCGCGTGCGCACCGGCGAACGCGGGACCGACGCGGTCTGACGACGCGTTGCGTCGGCGGGAGCCGGTCCGGCTGCCGCGCCGAGGTGAGGCGGAACGGCGCAGCGGGCTCTCCGGCAGCTCGGCAAACCAGCACGTGAAACGGCCTAGAGGCGGAACCAGTCCGGCTGCCGCGCCGACAAGAGGCATGGCGGCGCAGCGGGCTTCCCGAGGCTCGGGCAAACCGGCACGTGAAACGGTGTGGGGCTACTGTTTGCCGCCATGGCAAAGGACCTCGACCTCTCGAAGATCTGGCTGTTCTCGACATCGTCAGCCAAGGACATCCGCACGATCCGCCGGGCGCTCGAGGAGGTCTCGGTGCCTCCGGGGCGGATCCTGTGCGAGCAGGGCACTATCGGGCGTGAGTTCTTCCTCATCGTCAAGGGCGAGGCGTCGGTGCGGCGCAACAACCGCAAGGTGGCGACGCTCGGGCCCGGCCAGTACTTCGGCGAGCTGGCCCTGCTCGACCGGCGGCCCCGGTCGGCCTCGGTGGTGTCGGACACCGACATGAACCTCCTGGTGCTGGGGCAGCGTCAGTTCAACGGCGTGCTCGACGCCGTGCCCGCGCTGTCGCGCAAGATGCTGGCCGCCATGGCCACGCGGCTGCGTGACGCGGACGAACGGGCGATCTCCAGCATCTAGACATCCCATTAGGCGCGCCTCTCTGGTCGGCGGCGGGCCGGCCGGCTGTCGGGGTTCGGAGTGAACGATCGTTGGGCGCGTGGCGTGCCTATCCACGACCGTTCCGGGGGTTTGCTGCCAGACTTCCTGTGTCCTATCCCTCGCCAAGGACACAGGAGGTCACGGTCATGAAATTGGACCCCAGAAAGCTCGGTGCGGAATTCCTAGGCACCATGGTGCTGGTGGTCATCGCCGTCGGCGTCGCCACCGAGTCGTTCGGCTTCAAACTCTTCGGGTTGAGCTACGCCGCCGGGGTGGTCGCCACCGCCATGGCCTTCGGCCTGGTCCTCGTGGCGCTCGTGTACGCCATCGGGCCCATCTCGGGCTGCCACGTCAACCCGGCCGTCACCCTCGGCTTCATCGCATCGGGTCGCATGAAGCTGGCCGAGGGCGTCTCCTACCTGGTGGCCCAGTTCGCCGGCGGGATCGTTGGGGCCTATCTCCTGTACTGGATGTTCACCACGTCGCCGCTGTACAAGAAGTCGATCGAGGGCCTCGGCACGGACGGCTACGGCAAGGAGTCGCACCTGCTCGTGAGCCAGTGGGGCGCCTTCCTCATTGAGGTCGTCATCACGGCCGTCTTCGTGCTCGTCGTCCTCTTCGCCACCCACAAAGCCGCCATTCAGGGCGCGGCCGGCGTGGCCATCGGTTTCGCGCTGGTGGTCGTCCACCTCATCGGCATCCCGCTGACCGGGACGTCGGTCAACCCGGCCCGGAGCCTGGGGCCGGCCCTCGTGGTCGGGGGCACCGCGCTGAGCCAGGTCTGGGTCTTCATCGTGGCCCCGCTCGTCGGCGCCATCGTGGCCGCCATCATCCATCTGGTCCTGACCGAACGCTCCCAAGAGGAAGTGGCCGCGGTGGCCGCCTGACTTCGGGGTCGCCCCCGCTACGGTCGGATCATGGATCTGACCGAGGCATTGGCATTCGTCGGGGCCCGCAAGCAGGGGGTCCTGGCCACCATCCGGGCCAACGGGCGGCCGCAGCTGTCCAACATCATGTACGTGCCCCATGAGGGCGATTCGTTCCTGATCTCGGTGACCCAGAACCGGGCCAAGACGGCCAACCTGCGGCGTGACCCCCGGGCTTCGCTGTACGTCGTGGGCGACAACTTCTACCAGTACGTGGTGCTCGAAGCGGCGGCCGAGCTCTCCGCGGTGGCCGCCGACCCGCACGACGCCACGGTCGACCTGCTGGTCGAGTACTACCTCAAGGGCTCAGGCGAGCACCCGGACTGGGAGGAGTACCGCGCCGCCATGGTCAAGGACGGGCGGATCGCGCTGATCCTGCGGCCCGAGCGGGCCTACGGCATGGTGGCGTAAGTCGGGTCTCCGGGCTCGGGCTCGGGCTCGGGTCAGCCGGCGGGCTGGGGCTCGGGCTCAGGGTCCGGCGCTGGGTCCGGCTGGGCCTTGGCGGCGGGAGCGGGTCCGCCGAGGGACTCCTCGACGAGCTGTGAGAGGTCGAGCACGCGCACCTCGTCCTCCTTGGCGAAGGCACGCACGGCGTCGTCCAGCATGATCATGCAGTAGGGGCAGGCGGTTGAGACCACGTCGGCACCCGTGCCGAGCGCCTCCTCGGTGCGCTCCATGTTGATCCGCTTGCCGATGTTCTCCTCGAGCCACATGCGGGCGCCGCCGGCACCGCAGCAGAAGCCGCGCTCCTTGCAGCGTCGCATCTCGATCTGCTCGACCCCGGGAATGGCGCTGAGCACGGCGCGAGGCTCGTTGATCACGCCGTTGTGCCGGCCCAGGTAGCACGGGTCGTGATAGGTGACCTTGCCCGAATAGTCCGAGCCCGGGACCAGCTTGCCCGACTTGACCAGGTGCTCGAGCAGCTGGGCGTGGTGGATTACCTCGTAGTTGCCGCCGAGCGCCGGGTACTCGTTCTTGATGGTGTTGAAGCAGTGCGGGCAGCTGGCGATGATCTTCTTGGCGCCCACCTCGTCGAGCGTGGCGATGTTCATCTTGCTCTGCTCCTGGTACAGGTACTCGTTGCCCAGCCGGCGGACGGGGTCGCCGGTGCAGGACTCCTTGGGGCCCAAGATGGCGAAGGTGACCCCGGCCCGGTGCAGCATGCGCGCGGTGGCCTGGACGCCCTTGCGGGCCCGCTCGTCGAGGGCGCCGGCGCAGCCGACCCAGTAGAGGTACTCGACGTCGGCGGGGATGGTGCCGGTGACGACCGGGACCTCGAAGTCGAGGCTGTTGGTCCACTCGGTGCGCTTGCCCTGACCGAGACCCCAGGGGTCGCCCTGGTTCTCCACGTTGCGCAGCATGAGGCCAGCCTCTGAGGGAAACTCGGACTCCATGAGCACCTGGTAGCGCCGCATGTCGACGATGGCGTCGATGTGCTCGATGTCCACCGGGCACTCGTTGACGCAAGCGCCGCAGGTGGTGCAGGCCCACAGGACGTCGGGGTCGATGACGTTGGGGACGAGGGCGGTCTGCTCGCCCTCGCCGCTGAGGAGCGGGGTGGCGGAGGCAAACATGTTGTCGCGCAGGTTCATGACGAGGAGCTTGGGGGAGAGCGGCTTGTCCGTGGTCCAGGCCGGGCAGGCCGACTGGCAACGCCCGCATTCGGTGCACGTGGCGAAGTCGAGCATCTGTTTCCAGGTGAAGTGCCCGACCTCGCCCACGCCGAACACGGTGTCCTCGTCGACGTTCTCCATGTCCATGTCGGGCGTGGTGCCGAGGGCGCCGAGAGCGCTGGGCCGGCGGGAGAAGGCGATGTTGATGGGCGCGATGAAGATGTGCAGGTGCTTCGAGTACGAGATGAAGACGATGAAGCCCGAGATGATGGCGATGTTGAGGATGAGGAAGACGGTGACCAGGACCGCGTTGGTGCCGGCGCCGAGCGGGTGCAACAACTTGGCCACGGTGTGCGAGGCGAAGGTGGCCCAGCCGGTGTAGGGGAACTGGGTCGGGTTGGTGTTGATCTGGGCGCCCCGATAGAGAAGGAGCGTGATCATGACGCCGGCGATCATGAGGAGGACCAGCCAGGCGGCACCGGTGTGGCTGCCGTAGAAGCGTGACTTGCGCTGGAGGCGGTCGGGGGCGTTCTTCAGGCGGATGATGGCGAAGACGACGAGCGCCACGAGGACGGCCACGGTGAAGAAGTCCTCGATGAAGCCGACCCAGTTCCAGGTCCCGATGCCCGGGATGTGGAAGTACTTGTTGAAGAGATCGCCGTAGGCCTCGATGATGGTGAGCAACAAGATCGTGAAGCCCCACATGGTGAAGAAGTGGGCCAGGCCGGGGACCGTCCACTGCAGGAGCTTGCGTTGCCCGGCCACTTCGGTGACCTCCGCCTCGGCCTTGCGGCTGATCGGGCCGCGGGTCCGGGAGGGGTCGGGCTTGCCGGCGCGGATGAGCCGCGACAGCCAGTGGAACCGCCTGGCCGCGATGCCGAAGCCGATGACGGTGACCCCGATACCCAGAATGATCCTGACCGGCACGAATGCTCCTCGCCTTAGGTGACGTCGAACGCCGGGGCGGCGGATTGCGAGCGCCACCTGGGGTTCATGTGCGGACGAGAGGATAGTGTGGCGGGCACTCGCGGGCGTAGTTCAGAGGCAGAACATCAGCTTCCCAAGCTGAGGACGGGAGTTCGATTCTCCTCGCCCGCTCTCACCAAACGTCCAGGCCAGGGACACAGCATCGCAGTGTCTCCGCGTCGCGTCCGCGGCATCCTCGTGCCATTTCGTGCCATTCGAGAGGTAGATGACTCTCCATCGGGCCTTGACCTCGTTGAACGGTCAAAGGGCGGGTGCCATTGCCGTGCCATTGGCCATCGTGGGGTCATGCCCAAACCACGCACAGGAACCATGACCTCATGTGGTTCGGATCGGTGGCGCCTTCAGGTTGCCGTTGACCCGGACCTCGTCACCGGCGAGCGTCGTCGTCTGTCTCGCACGGTTCGCGGCTCGCGGTCCGAGGCGAAAGAAGCCCTGCAACGCATTGTCGTCGAAGCTGGGGCAGGCCTGTATGGCGGCGGACGGGCCACCGTCGAGGATCTGTTGGATCAGTTCATCACATCGGCGACGCTCGGACCTGCTACCCGTGAGGACTGGCAGTGCGTCATCGACCGTCACCTGAATCCCTCGCTCGGATGCGTCCCGTTGTGGAAACTCACGGCTCGCCATTGTGACCAGCTGTACGCCCGCATGGCGGTTGCGGGACTCGGTCCGTCGAGGATTCGCTGCGCCCATGTGGTACTACACCGAGCTGTCGCCCAGGCCGTACGCTGGGGATGGCTGGCTCGCAACCCGGTCTCATCCGCGACACGGCCATCGGTTCCCAGGGTGGCAATCTCCCCGCCCAGTATCGGCGAGGTTCGGGCTGCACTGGAGGCGGCCGGCAAGGCTGACCCTGCATTGTCTTGCTGGCTGCAGGTTGCCGTCGCCACGGGGGCCCGACGAGGTGAAATCTGCGCGCTGCGCTGGTGCGACATAGACCTTGCCGAGCGGATCGTCCGGATCGAGCGTTCCGTCTGCGCGACGGCGCGTGCGGGGGTGGTGATCAAGTCGACCAAGACCGGCCGGTCCAGAGTGGTGTCGCTCACCACTCAAGCGACCGAGGCCCTTTCCGAACGCAGGGCCACCTTCATTCAAGGCGCCCTGGACACCGGGCGTGGCGTCGAGGAGTCCGCGCTGATCTTCGCCAGCGATCGGGACGGTCGACACCCGTGGCGACCCGAGATGGTCACCCAGCGTTGGGGGCGGCTCCGCTGCGGCATCGGATTGCGGCACGTGCGTCTCCATGATCTCCGCCACTTCGTGGCCACCGAGCTCCTGACGGCCGGAATCGACCTGCGCACGGTCGCGAACCGGTTGGGCCACGCTCGCACCTCCACGACGCTGGACATCTACTGGGCCTGGGTGCCGGCCCGCGACAGGGACGCCGCCGACCACCTCGGTGCCCTCCTCGCGTCCGATCCGACGCCCTGATCAAAGGTCGCCATGGACACCCAAGGTCCATTCGGTGGCCCGACTTCGGCACATGACAGCCAAGCCATCACCCAGTGGAAACACCGTCGGCGAGAAGCGGTTGCGCACTCGGTGCTCAGACAAGGCCGAGTAGACGGCGGAGACGATCGGGGTACTGGGCGACCAGCTCGGGGTCGGCGTCGGGGTCGACGTAGGAGCCGTACTCACCCAGCAGTCGATCGAGTGCCTCACGCCCGACCGGGTCGGCTGCCGCCTGGCGGGGCGTAATCCCTCCAAGCGCAGGGATCTCCTCGTCGCACCAGATCCGTTCCCGCTCGGCGATGAACGTGCGGAGGGCCTCCTTGACGGCAGGATCCTCCATGGACATCGGCGGCTGGCGGGGGCCCGGAGGCACAACTGACGGGTCGAGGTCACGGCGGTCGTCGGAGACCACGGTGATCCCATCAATCTCGGCCAGCAGCAGATCGAGCACACGCTCGACTCGAGGTTCGCTCAAGGTCTCGACGGTGATCAGGCCCCCGTGGAGTTCGATCGTGGCACGGAGGATCGACTCTCCGTTTCCCAGCTCATGGCTTTCGGTCCACTGTCCCTCGCCCTTCGGATCGTAGAAGCGGTCGAGAACCTCCCGGGCGACGTCGGGGTCACCGGTCTTGAGCGCAACCTTGCAGACGCGCATGTCCTCGCCCTCCCGCGTGGACAGTCGCGGCGGGCGACTTTTCACAGCCAACCACTCGAGTATCTGAGCGGCGTCGCACCGATCGAGCAGATCGAGGAGGTCCTTCTCCTCACCGGTCGCGACTCCGAAGATCCCGCCGATGAATTGGTGCGTCTCGCCATCGGGCACGGCCCGAGCGCACAGGACCTGACCGATGCGGGCCTGGCGGCTGAAGGTCCGCTCGCGTACCTCGAGCAGCTCGGCACTGCGAAGATCCCGCACCGTCATCGAATTCCCCGGTTCGGTCTCGACGACTTCGTAGAGCGTCCGGTCGACGAACGTCCAAGCACGGGCGAGAATGGCCTCATCGTCTGGGAGCAAGGCGCCCCGCTCTTCGATGAAGCGATCGAACCAGCCGCCTTCGTGGAGCGCCACGTCCATAGTCATCGGATCCGCGAACGCCCGGTCGACCGCCTCCTCGGAGTCGTCCCCGTCAGTCCTCACGACGGCCAGCTGGTACACGTGCTCGGGTGTCACGCCGCCACGCCGCTCGAGGTACGCAACGGCCTTTCGGCAGAGCCACCCGACCCGGTCGGGGAGCTCGAACTTTTCGGGCTGGCCCAGGTGGCATTGCTTGAACTTGCGCCCCGACCCGCACCAGCACGCCTCGTTGCGCCCGAGGCGGACCGGCGCCTGTTCGGCAAAGGGCACCACCTCGCGAAGGTCGTCGCTGTCAGCCTCGGTCACACCCAGGCTCCGCCAGAGCCGTACAGCGCCCCGCGCGTCGCCGCGATCGGATAGGTACCAGGCCAGCCGGTCGACCGCTGGGAGGAACTCGGGGTCGGCCTTCACCGCCAACTCCAGGTGGGCCAGTCCCGCAAGGGGGTCACAACGACGCTCGCTGACGACGGCCATCAGCCACCGAGCCGGAGCCTCGTCGCGCGGACGCCGGGCGGCGACGAGAAAGTCCGCGGCGAAGGCGGCGACCTCATCCAACTGGTCCACGTCGTCATCGAGGTCGAGAAGCAGATCGGTGACGACCGAGAGGATCCGGTGATCTCGCAGAGCCATCAGTGCATCGTGGAGTGCGGCGGCCTCACGCTCGGATGCTTCGAATGTCTCGAGCACATCGGCCGCCCTCCCGCGTCGACCCTCGTCGAGGCGTTCGAAGACCGCGTGCAGACGCGCCAGCGTCTTGGCCGCTCGCCATACCGAATCTTCGTGGGCGAACTCGATTCCACGCTGCTCGAGCCCGGCGTGGGTCAGGAGTTCGGAGAACGGGACGGTTGGCGTTGCGAGGATCCCGGGGTTCTCGAGGAGCATGCCTACGACGATCTCGTCTGCACCGACCGGAAGCCACGGCTCGTCCACCACGCGGTCGTAAGCCGCTCGTGCGGCGTCCATCACGGCACCCCGGGGCGGTTCGGGCTCCGCCACCGTCGAAATCGACAAGGCGTTCCCGTCGAGCCGAAAGGCGAGCAACGTCTCGGTGTCGAAATGTTCCAGCCAGCGGTCGGGGCCGACGATGACACCGTCGCCGTCGGGGAATCTCTCGAACTCGACTTCTCCTTCCGACTCGAGCTGCAGTGGATCGGACCGGTGCAGGAGGGCAGCCAGATCGGCGCCAGCACGGATGCAGTCTTCGCTGCGCTCGGAGTCGGTGAGGCGATGGGTGAGCACGGCCCCGTCGAGGAGCGTCGGGACGTGTACCACCAGGTCGGGCGGGATCATCATGAATGACGGGTCGTGGTCGAGCACGGCATCAACAGCCTCGTCCACCCAATGCTCGAGATACTCGCTGTTGCCCTCGCTCGCCGAGAACCGAGCTAAGACGGCTGTCACGAGCTCTTCGCTCGACACCGCCCGACGATCACCAAGCAAGGCCAGGAGCACGCCGATGACCTCGCGAAGGGGAGGCAACGGCAGACGCTCGAGCTGGCGCCGGTACTCCACATGGTCGACGGCGCCACCAGAGCGCAACGAGTTCACGAACGTGGAGTTCGCCGCCAAGAACAGATTGGCCATCACGAAGCTCGGCGTCAGCCCTGCGTCGAGCAATCGGACGGCGGTCTGCCAGACCTCGGGTGGATCATCTGCGGCGATCTGATCGGCGATCGACTGGTGCTGGAGAACGATGAGCGCACTCGCCGGCGAGCCGTCGTCGACGACTGGTCGGTCGGCGAAGACGCGCTCTCTGACGAGCCGGTGGCACACTTCCTGGTCGTCTGGATCCAGGTCTGGAGGGAGTTCGCCGAAGAGGAAAGTGATCTTGCGGGCGTCCATCGGCGGAGCCTATCCATGGCCGTCAAGGACGTAGAGAACCAGCCGCGACCCCCAGGTCGATCAGCAAATCACGATTGCCCACAGTCGCGCCCTGGGGTGTGCTCGAATCCCCGCCCTTCGCCGCCATCAAGGAAATAGCAGCTGTGTTACACTGGGATACATGAGGGATGACCCTGGCTCGGTGCAGCGGTCGTTTCGGCTCTCGCCACGGACGATCGACCTCCTCGACGCGGCCGCGTCCGCTGGTGGCGAGTCTCGCAACGCCCTCGTCGACAGGCTGCTGGGCGAGGCCCTCCGCCTCCAGCGACACCCGTTGATCCGGTTCCAACTTGGCGCGGCGGGGCGTCGCCAACCGCTCGTGATCGGCACCCGGCTCTACGTGCACCAGGTCATGTCCGCGATCCGAACCAGTCATGGCGATATCGACCAGGTTGCCGAATACCTTGGGGTCTCGCCTCGCTTGGTCCGCGCTGCGGTCGACTATTACGCCGAGTTCAGCGGCGAGGTTGACGAGGACGCTGCGGTCGCTGAGCGCGAGGAGCAGTCCGAGTTGGATAGGTGGGAACGCCAACAACGCGCCTTGGCGTGAAGCTGGCACTGGACCACCACTACTCTCCGGCGATCGCCGCCCAACTCCGCGCGGATGGTCATGACGTGGTCGCCGCCATTGAAATGGGATGGGAAACGGAGAGTGACGAATCGCTCTTGATCTTGTGCCAGAGCGAGCAACGAGCCCTGCTCACCAACAACGTGGCCGATTTCGTGTCGATCATTCGGCGCTGGGCCCTTGAGGGCCGATCGCATTCGGGTCTGATTTTCACCTCCGACACAAGCTTGCCCAGGGGTCGATCCACGATCGGCATGTACGTCGCACTCCTTGAAGAGTTGCTGGACTCGAATGTAAGAGGTGACGCATTTGTCGACCGCGTACACTGGCTCACACGCTCGAGATCCTCCGAACAGTGATGATCACGGCTCGGCATTTGATCCTTCCGACCTACCGGCGCATCGCCGTCCGTAGACAGATTCGGACCGATTTCGTGCCACACACGACGGCCCCGTCCTCAGCTTTGCGGGCCAAACGCGGTCGGAATGACGCCCCCGTCCTCAGCGACCTCGGTTGCGCACATCGGAAATTTCGCCCCGGGTCCGTGCAACAACCGTGCAACGGGTCAATTTCGGCCCTTTCGTGCAACACGCCACGAGAAACAGGGCGAATTGGGGCGTACTGGCGCGGACTCGATTCTCGCCCGATTCGCCCGGACACGAGGGAAAACCCCTACGTGAGCTGGGACACCAAAATTGCCTCTGAAGACCTTCCCAAGCTGAGAACGCGGGTTCGATTCCCGTCGCCCGCTCTCTCAGACACCGTCGCCCGCTCTTTTCAAACATCGCTGGTCAGTGTGGGGCTCCGGTACCTCCACGACAACTCACAGTTGCTGGTCAGGGCAGGACGTCGCCGGCGGTGCGAAGGTCTCCTCGAGTGTCTCGACGCGAACGCGGTGGATGCTGAGCGGACCTGCCCTGGGGTCAGCGGATCGGGAGGACGGCGCGCACTTGCGACCCTTCTGGGTGGCTCACGATCTGCCCGCCGACTTCGGCTGCCCGTTCCCGCATCGATTACAGACCCACCCCCGGCACCCACGCGTCGAAGGCTCAAGGTCGGGGCGAGCATCCCGTGGTCGTTCCGGAGGATCATCGGCGTGAAGGTTGCGATCATCAGGCTGTAGCCGAGGAAGCCCACGACTACAACGGCAAAGACGCCGAAGATCCCGCGCACTTATCGGCGCGACCCTACGGCGCGCCAGCCGCGTCGTCACGAGCGTGCAGTCATGCAGCCGTTCGCACTTGATGAGCGACTTTCACGGCCTCCTGAACCCTCACGGGCGGCCTCGGGCGCCTAAAGTGTCTGAGGCCTCTACCCGCCAATGCGGGTTCGGGTCAAGGGAAGGGTCGTTATGCCGCGTGGCGGTTGGAGCACTCTGACGAAGACTTTCATAGGACTCGGTCTCACGGGGATTCTCGTCGGGGGAGCCGCACTCTCACCCCTCTCGGCGGCCGAGTCGAAGGCCAGTCCCACGCCGGGGTTGATCGCGGTCGAGGGTCCCATGAGCGGCGAGCAGGCGTCCACCGGCATCGACATGGCTGACGGCGCACAGCTCGCGGTCGACCAGATCAATGCGGCGGGGGGCGTCGACGGAGTGAAGCTCTCGCTGATAAAGGTGGACGACCAAGCCACGGCGGCGGGAGGACTTTCGGCGGCTCGCAAGGCGATCGCCTCGCACGCGTTCGCAGTCGTCGGCCCCTTCAACTCATCGGTGGGCGTCGCAAACTTGCCCGTATATGCGAGAGCTGGACTGCCAATCGTGCGACTGACTTCCAGCGTGAGGACCCAGGGCTACGGAGTCACGACCCAGCCGATGGATTCACAAGTTGCGCCGGTCGAGATCAAGGAGATCACCCAGGTCCTGCATGCGTCACACCCCGCAATCATCTACGACACCTCGACCTACACCGCTGGTATTGCAAGCCAGGTGAAGAGCGGGCTCGCGAAAGCGGGTGATCCGGTGGTCGCCTACGTCGCGGTCAAGTCCACTCAGACCAACTTCAATGCAGCCCTCCAGAAGGCGGCGGCCTCCCATCCCGGCCTGCTCTACATCGCCGCGTACGGCACCGAGGCTGGGACGATCGCGAAGGAAGCGGCTTCGATGGGCACGGAGGGCCGGTGCTTCGTCGACCTGGCGGCGCAGGGACCAGACTTCGTCACTGCCGCGACCCAGTCCGTTGCGTCGGCCTGCCTTTCCAGCGGGGTTCCTAGTGCACAGCAGTTCTCGGGGGCGGCCAATTACGTGAGCGCCTACCAATCGATGTTCCACACATCGCCCGGTACGTGGGGCACGTTCACGTACGACTCGGTGGAGATCTTGGCCAATGCGATCAAGAAGGCCGGTTGGCACCAGAAGCCGGTGATCACCGCGCTCGATCACACGACCAACTACACCGGGATCACCGGACCGATCACCATTGCGCCGTCCACGGGCAATCGCATCCAGAGCACGGTCGTCATCCTCGACGTGAACTCGTCCGGCAACTACGTCATCGATCCACAGTGGGCGTCCGCCACCGGGTTCCCACTTCCGACGTCCGGCTGACCTTCATCGGGTCTACATGCCGGACCCGAACCTCTTGTTAAGCTTGAGCGCTCCATCTGATTTCCCTCAGGCACGTAAGCTCGACCGGGTTCACCTCGCAGCGTTCCACACGAGGGCAAACGATCTCAGCTTGCATGGCTGAGAACGGCGAGCCATCCCGTGCCACAGCGTGCCATTGGCCGATTTCGCTCAATTTCGTGCCACACGCAACGCCAAAGAGGGCATAACAGCGAATAGCAGCGGATAACTGTGATTTGCGTTCAGCTGGCCTTTTCCACTTCGCCGCAGGTCGCGGAACACCGTCGGATGGACCCCCCAAGCTGAGAACGCGGATTCGATTCCCGTCGCCCGCTCTCTCACCGTCGCCCGCTCTCTTCCGAGTCCTGTCATCTGTGAAGTCCCGGTAGGGGGGCGCACACACTGGTTTCTGTTCCTGGGCAAGGCCGGGCAAGATGACGAGAATGGGATCATCTGACCGGATCACGGCCCACCACAATGACGCACTGAGTGATGGTGGAGTTCGACGATTCTCAGGTCAAGTGGCCGTCGTCACCGGTTCGACCGCTGACCCGAGCATTGGCCGGTCCTGCGCCCTCCGCCTGGCGCGGAGAGGGCGCGTCCGTGATCATCAACGGCCGCGATCAGGACCGGCTCGCGTCGACTGAGGCCGCCTTCCGTTCGGAGGGTCTCGATGTCGTCGGTGTCGTCGGATCCATGGACACGGAGCCGGCGGTGGCCGTGCTTACCGAGCGCGCCGTGGAGGCATTCGGCGGAATTGATCTGGTCGTCAGCACGGTAGGCGGTGCCCCCTACCCGCTCTCGTTCGACGCCATCAGTGAGGCACAGCTGCTCGAGACGATTCGGCTGAACACCTGGCCGGCGGTCGCCCTGATCCGTGCGGCGATCGCCCGTGGCCTTGGTAGCAATGCCGGCTCGGTCGTGACCATTTCAAGCGGCTCGCCGCGCAAGACGACGTCGGCCATGGTCGCCTACGCGTCGGCCAAGGCCGCGCTGAACGCAATGACGCGGACCATCGCCGCCGATCTGGCCGGCCGGGACGTCCGGGTGAACGCCGTGAGTCCCGGACTCGTGCGCACGTCGGCGACCAGGTCCATCTGGGCGGCCGACGCCGGTGCGGCTGCCGGCTCGAATCTCCCCCTGGGCAGGCTGACCGAAGCCGAGGACATCGCGGCCGCGGTGTGCTTCCTGCTGTCCGACGACGCACGGCAGATCACCGGAGTCACGCTGGACGTCGACGGTGGGAACCACCTGTCGAGTGGCTGGACACCGATCAGGTAGTTACAGGGCTGCCCGGCCCGGCGAGGGCCAGACGCTCCTCAGAGACGTGACGACGGTTGACCCGATCTGCGCGATCTGCTCCCTGACCTGGGCGGGCGACATGCCGGGAAGCTGCACGCGAAGGTTGAGCGCCTCGGCTCCGGCCTGCGTCATGGCCGCCCGGAGCCGCTCGGCCATCTCGTCGGGCTTATCCGAAGCGATGGTCTGGTCCGCCCCGAAGGAACTCACGGGCGCCGCGTAGCTCTCGTAGACCGCCCGCTGGCTCTCGATCAGTCCGGTCGGCGCCCGGCCGAGCCAGACCCGACGGATCAGCACCTTGGAACCGGTACCCCCGGCCTCGTCGAAGGCCCGGGTCAGCCGGGCGAGTCTCTCCGACGTCGACATTCCCTCCATGAGGATTCCCGCGCCACACCGGGCCGCCCGGACGGCGGCGGCGACCGATACGGCGGCGCTGAGCACGGGAACCGGAGTTCGCCGGCAGGCCAGCAGCGCCGGGTCCCCTTCGAGGCCGCCCAGGTCCTCACCCCGGAGCATCGCCACCAGGCGTGGGAGTTCCGCCTTGAAGCGATCGACGGCATCGCCATGGCTGACGCCAGCGGCCTCGAAGTCGAATGGCAGCGCGCCCGCGGCCACGCCGAGTCCGACGCGACCCACGTGACGAGCCTGGAGCCAGGCGACCTCCTCGGCCACCAGCGCGGTGGACCTCAGTGGAAGGAGGAGCGGTGCCGCCGCCGCCCAACCCGTTGCGTGCTCGGCCAAGACGAAGGAGGCCATCTGCAACGGCTGGGCCATGTACCCGGCAAAGCCACCGTGGTGCTCGCTGGTCATGACCCCGTCGAAGCCTGTCTCGAGAGCGAGCCCAGCCTGTGCGCAGAGTTCGCTGACGGTGGCGTCGGCGGGGAGCTCGTTATGGGGGTACAGCCGGATGGAGATCGACCCGGGCGCAAACGGAGCGAACGGTGGGACGGACGGCGTCCCCTCGAGCGCGCACTGGCGCGCCCGACACTGCGGATTCGCCGTTCAGCACGGCGCGATACCTGAAGTGACTGTTCCAAAAATCCGCGCTTGTCAATGACGGAATAGCCCTCATCTGGGGTTCGTCGCCGCGTAGCCTTTGTCATGCAAGCTGACCCTGTCGGAGTAGCGCAGACCTGGCGAACGACGCACGGTGACATGAGTGACGAGGAGTGGGAGCTCATCGCCGATCTGGTCGCGCCGTATTGGACACCCGGTTCGATGGGTCGTCCGGTTACGGTCGAGCGACGTCGCATCGTCGACGCCATCTTCTACGTGGCCGCCACGGGCTGTCAGTGGCGAGCGCTGCCCGAGAGCTATCCGAACTGGAACACCGTGCACCGCTACCACCTCAAGTGGTCGCGCGACGGCACCTGGGAGCGCATCGCCGAGCGGCTGGCCGCCGCGGTGCGTCAGCGAGAAGGTCGCGAGGGCGAGCCCTCGGCTGGCATCGTCGACGCGCGCTCGGTACCGCGTCGTCGATTGTGAGCAAGGAAACCAAGGGTTTTGACGCCGGCAAGCGGATCAACGGCCGCAAGACCTTCGGCATCGTCGACACCCTCGGGCTCCTCGTGGCAGTGGTGGTCGTCGCCGCCTCGGTCTCGGACAACTCCGGTGGGATCGCTGTGGCCGACCGGGCCCGCGACCGCTCGCGACGCTTCGCCAAACTCTGGTGTGACTCGGGCTTCAAACGCACCTTCATCGAGCATTGTCGGAGCCACCACGTGGGCGTCGAGGTGGTCAAGCGCATCCACCCGGGGCGCTTCGAGGCACTCCCGAAGCGCTGGATCGTCGAGCGCACCTGGGCCTGGCTCATGAATAGCCGGCGTCTCCAGGTCGACTACGAGCGCGATCCGATCGTGACCGAGGGCTTCATCTGGGCTGCCCACAGCCGCTATCTCCTGCGGCGACTGACCCAGCCGCCGACCGCGTGATCGCGCTGGGGAAACAATCGCGACAGTCACTAAGAGCCGCACCACGGACACGGTTCCGTTGGAGCGCGGGCGACCGGACCGGCCGGACGCAGATCAGGCGGGGACGGACGCCCGGAAGAAGCCCCGGAGGGCCGTGGCCCATCTCGGCCCGCAGGCTCGGCGCCCGACAGGATCACGTCGACCATGGTCAAGGACGTGTGGATGTGGCCCCGGGCCTCCAGGTGCTGGACCGGCACCCCGGCGGCGGCGAGCGCCTCGGCGTAGGCCGTGCCCTCGTCGCGCAGGGGATCGAACTCGGCGGTCACGATCAAGGGCGGGCGGAAGGTTCGACAGGTCGCCCGCGCAGCGGCGATGCCCTCGGGTCGCTGCGATCGACCGGGTCGGCGTAGTGGTCCCAGAACCACTGCATCAAGGGGGCGGTCAGGACGTAGCCGCTCCGCGTTCTCCTCGTAGGACGGGTGGCTGCATGCCGCCGTCGGTGACGGGCGTCAGCAGCAGCTGCCCGACGATGTCGGGTCCACCGGCATCCCGGGCCAGCTGGCAGGCCACGGCCGCGATGTTGGCGCCCGCACTCCATCCCGCCACGGCGAGCTGATCCGGCATCCCCCGAGCTCAGTGGCGTGGGCGGCGATCCACTGCACGGCGGCGAACGCGTCATCGGCCGCCGCCGGGAAGCGCGGCTTCCGGCGCGTGCCGGTAGTTCACCGACACGATCACGGCGTCGGAGCCGATGCACAGGTCCCGGCAGAAGGGATCGTCGGAGTCCAGGCTGCCGAGCACCCAGCCGCCGCCGTGGAAGTAGGCGACGATGGGATGGGGTCCGTGCACTGGCCGGCCGGTACAGCCGGTAGGCCAACTCCCCGGCTGACCCCGGGAGCACGTCCGTCGACGATCTCGCCCACCGGCCGCCCCGGGGGCCGTACGCGCCTCGATGGCCTGCATGAGGGCCCGGGCGTCTCTCGACCGGCAGCGACTCCATCGGTGGCAACTCCAGGGCCGCCATGGTCTTGAGCATCATGGCCACGTCCACCTGCATCCGACGGATCACCCCGTCGTTGCAGTGCGACCCGTCGGGGCCCGCCAGTGGAGAAACCCAGGTAGTCCCGGGCGACGACCTCGTCGCAGGCGGCACGGTAGGTCGTCGACGCCGGCAACGTAGGGCAGGAAGGCCCGTGGCTTGCCGGGCACGTTCGCCCCCATGTACCAGGAGTTGGCGGTGGGGTAGAGGGTGATGGAGGCGCCGTCGTCGACATGCTGGTTCCAGCCCGCCTCCGCCAGTGACGTCGGCTCGATGGTCTCGAAGCCGCCAGCGCGGAGGTCGATCGAGGCAGCCGGCGACCCAGTCGACGTGCTGCTCGATGGACACGGCCATGTTGGACAGCACCGAAGGGCTCCCCGGCCCGTGACGGTGAAGAAGTTGGGGAAGCCGACCGTGGTCAGTCCGAGATACGTCGAGGGTCCATCGGCCCACTTCTCCCTGAGTGAGAGGCTGTCACGGCCCTTGATGTCGACGGCGACGACGGGACCGGTCATGGCGTCGAATCCGGTGGCGTAGACGATGGCGTCGAATTCGAGGGACTCGTCCGTGGTCTCGATCCCCGACTCGGTGATGGAGACGATCGGATGCTTACGCAGATTGACCAGGCGGACGTGGGGCAGGTTGTAGGTCTGGAAGTAATCAGTGTCGAGACACGGCCGCTTGGACCCGAACGGATGGTCCTTGGGGCACAGTGCCTCGGCGGTCTCGGGGTCCTCCACGATCGAACGGATCTTCTCGCGGATCATTTCGGCCACGACGTCGTTCGCGGTCTGTGTTCAACAAGAGGTCGTTGAACACACCGAGGATCTCCATGAGTTCACCCGCCTCCCACGCCGCTTCGAAGCGCTCACGTCGCACTTCGTCGCTCGCGTAGGCCCCGGCGATCTCGGTGACCTCGCCCGGGACGCCACCGCGCGACAGCTTGGCCGCGTCACGGTAAGCGGTCCGGTCCGCCTCGAGCGCCGCGAGTCGATCCGACGAAGGCGGCCCGTTTCGAGCGGGGATGGAGAAGTTCGCCGTGCGCTGGAAGACGGTGAGCTGTTCGGCCTGCGCGGCGATCAGCGGGATCGACTGAATGCCCGAAGACCCGGTGCCGATCACGGCGACCCGCTTGCCGGTGAAATCGACGCCCTCGTGCGGCCACGTGCTCGTGAAGTACACCTCGCCACGGAACCGCTCGTGTCCGGCTATCTCGGGCGACTTCGGTAGTGAGAGACATCCGCTGGCCATGACATAGAACTGGCAGGTGATCTGCTCACCCTGATCGGTGCGCAATACGCCAGCATGCCGCCTCCTCGTCCCAAGCAGCCGTCGTGACCCTGGTCGAGAAGGTGATGTCGCGGCGCAAGTCGTACCGGTCGGCGACGAATTGCAGATAGGACAGGATCTCCGGTTGGGTGGCGTACTTCTCCGACCACGTCCACGCCCGCTCGAGCTCGGGGTCGAAGCTGTAGGCGTAGTCGGTGGTGGGAATGTCGCATCGGGCACCCGGATACCGATTCCAGTACCACGTCCCCCCCACGTCGCCAGCCGAGTCGAGGACCCTGGTGGTGAAGCCGAGTGTCCGGAGGCGGTGCAGCAGGTAGAGCCCGGAGAAGCCCGCACCCACCACGACGGCGTCCACATCCGACGGAGGAGTGTTGGACCCGTCCTGTTCAGCCATTGCACCGGTCCCCTTTTTTCGAGCGTCAATTGAGCGACCAGCCGCAGTTTGGCACCCCGCATCGCATGTGTCGATCAGTCACCGGGGGCGGCCTGATGCAGGGACGGCGTGCAGTGTGATCCGTCGGCGTTCAACAGGTCGACGGCTCGGAAAGGCCTCTCCCTCAGTAGGCGGCGTTGTCCTCGAAGTAGCGCCGAGGCGTCTCGACGAGCATCGCCTCGATCTGAGCCTCCGTCACCCCTCGTTCACGGATGTAGGGCAGTACGTCGTCGTGGATGTGGAGGTAGTTCCACTGCGTCATGAGCGCGAACACCCTGGGGTCGATCCAGTCGATGTAGCACGCCGCGTCATGGGCCAGGACCATGCGGTCGGCGTAGCCGCGGCGGCACATTTCGACCAGCGTGTCGGCCCGCGCCTCGAATGTGGTCTCCACGTTGATGCCGAACCGGTCCATGCCCAAGATGAAGCCCAGGTCGGCCAGGGCGCTCAGGTGGTCGACGTCGCCGCTATCACCCGAATGGCCCAGCACGACGCGGGTCGGATCGACACC
Organism: uncultured Acidimicrobiaceae bacterium; assembly: GCA_963807775.1. Taxonomy (GTDB): domain Bacteria; phylum Actinomycetota; class Acidimicrobiia; order Acidimicrobiales; family RAAP-2; genus Bog-473. Next base: position 180,816 of record CAWECY010000010.1, read on the forward strand.
CTCCTCGTCGCACAGCAACCGCTTGGCGGCCAGGCCGGCGTGCGAGCCCGGATGGGTGTGCACGGTGATCGGCGCTCCCGTATGGCGGTGGGCCCGGGCGACCGCCCGCATGACCCGGGCCACGCCGTCGGTCATGCCTTGGTGGTCGATGGCGCACTTCAGAAAGGCGGCCTTGACCCCCGTGCCGGAGATGCCCTCGGTGATGTCACCGATGAACATGTCGACCATGGGGTCGGGCACCTCCGTGCCCAATGCCGCTGACAGGGCTGGACCCCGGTAGTAGAAGAAGAACGGGATCTGGTCATAGGTGTAGCAACCGGTGGCGACGATGATGTTCAGCTCGGGCACCTGCTGGGCAATGCGCTCGATGCGTGGGATGTACCGGCCCAAGCCCACGACGGTGGGGTCGGCGATGCTGCGGATCCCCTGGGCGGCCAGGGCCTTGAGCTTGCCTACGGCGTCGGCCACGCGGTCGTCCTCGCTGCCCCACTCCGACGGGTAGTTCTGTTGGACGTCGGGGTCGAGGACGAAGACGTGCTCGTGCATGTAGGTCGGTCCGAGGTCGGCGGTGTCGATCGCACCCCGGACGGTCTCAACGGTTGCCATGGCCCCTCACTCCTTCTCGTCGCAGGCCAGGACCCTATTGGACCGGAGACGAGCGAGTCCCGGGACAGGTCGTGGGGCACCTGAGTGCTGCGGTCTCGTTACGATGGCTTCGCTCATCAAGAGAGATCTGAGGGACCTGGCCCGCCGACGATCCGACACCCGGCCACTTTGGTGCGGTGCCAACGCCAGGATCGATGGGAGGAGCTATGGGCACGGCCCGTGTCATCCGTGTGCGACGTGCCACAGCTGCGGATGCGGCCTCGGTGGCCGAGCTGCATGCCGACAGCTGGCGACACAACTACCGCGGGGCATATTCCGACAGCTACTTGGATGGTGAGGTCCACGACGACCGGCTGGTCGTTTGGAACGATCGACTGGCCCGTTCGGACCCGGACCAAGCGGTCACCCTTCTGGCGGAGAGTCAAGATCATCTCCTCGGATTCGCCCATACGATCCTCAACGCGGATCCTCGCTGGGGAGCTCTCGTCGACAACCTCCACGTGCGCCGAACTCACATGCGAACCGGTATCGGGACCCTCCTCATGGGCATGACCGCACAGACCGTGATCGAAGAGAGCCCCGGCTCTGACATCTATCTCTGGGTGCTGGAACAGAACAAAGCGGCGCAGGCCTTCTACGCGGCCAGGGGTGGCGCGCTCTGTGACGGCAAGTTCGTCGCGCCACCGGGTGGGGATCCCAGGAACCTTGCCGGCACCCCACGCTCGATCCGGGTCTCCTGGGCCGATCCCGAGGTGCTTCTCGTTGGCTGAGGCGCTTCGACATTCAGCCGAACCTGCGGCCGGACACGTGCGGCCTCAGCGGTCGTTGTTCTCCGCCACGTAGGCGCGGCACGGTTCGCCACGGAGGGAGCCGCAGGCCGGCAGGCTCGCGGTGGCATCGACGCCGGTCACGACATTGACCGTGAGGGCCGACGCCGACTGACCGCCGAGGCCGACGGTGGCCTTCTGGCCGTTGTCGAGGGTGGCGAAGGTCCAGATCGGACGGTCGCCGCCGGGCGCGGAGATCACCACCCGGAGCTCGGTGCCGGGCCGGAACGTGTGGGCGATCGGGTCGATCGGGATCTTGACCAGCGAGTACGTGTCGGGCGACAGGGTGCGCTCCTCTGAGCCAGGTAGGTCGGGTCGGTGAAGAGCGCGGTCGAGTTCGATGCGTCGACCTGGTTCGAGCTGCGCAGGAACCCCGAGGTGACGTACTCCTCCTGACCACTCTGCGGCCGGACCTCGGTGATGGTGGCCTGGTAGTCCTCGACCGGGTGCCGCCGACTTCACCCAGAGGTCGAGGGTGGCCGGGCCCACGATGGTGGTCGGCGTGGTGAACGGCGGGGTCTGGAAGGCGATGCCGTCGGCGGCCGGGACCGGCGTCCAGTCCCAGTCCGGGTCGGCCGCCCACGCGTTGCCGCTCGCGGGCAGGCTGGTGGCGGGCCGGGCCGCCGGGTCCAGGGTGAAGCGACGCGCTGCCGACTGCGTCGGTGGCCGTTGCGATCGCAGGGACCCGTCGCCGACCGAAGTACAGGGTCGTGACCTGCCCCGCCGGCGGCCAGCTCGAGAAGCCGGCGGAGTAGGTCGACTCGATGTCCCCGGGTCCGGCCGCGCCGGCGCCGTTGTCGAAGAGCACCCGCACCAGCGGTGTCTGGGCGGCGAAGTCGGCTCGGGCCGCGGCCAGGGTCGGTGCCTCGGTGAACCGGATGGCCGGCAGCGGTGCCTCCGCGAGATACCTGAGAGGCGGCGGTCGCGGCGAACTCGTCGAGCACCACGAGTCGCCGAGCGCATTCGGCTGGGTCGGGACCTTGTCGGCCACGTAGAGGTCGAGGAACTCGAGCCACCGGCTGATGGTCTGCGGATCGGCGGAGTCGATGTGGTCGCCGTTGACCATGTTGGCGAAGACCGGCGTCGTCTTCGGGATGGCGTCGATGAGCGCCGGCCACTGGGGTCCGGTCTGCTCGTCCTGGAGGGCGCCCGAGACGAAGACCGGGACCTTGATGTGGGCGGCCCAGTCGATCATGGAGCGGCGGTCGAAGAGGGACGGGTCGCGGCCCGGACGCCTGTCCCCGGGGCGACCATCTGCGGGCCGACCAGGCCGGTCGAGTCTCTCGGACTGGTCGTGGAGGGCCTGGTTGGCCAGGCAGGTCGACGACGTCCCGTGCGCTGCCGCCAGCTCGGCGTCGATCTCGTAGTAGGTCCAGGGCTGGCCGACGTTGGACACTGGGCGTGGTCGAGCGCGGCACCAGGTGCCCGTCGCGGTACACGGCGGCCGGCTTGGCGTCGTCGATGCGGGAGTCGACCCACTGGCGGCGAACCCGTCGTTGTAGATCCCGCCCGGGTACCCGGTCGAGAACAGGTCGTCGGTCGGGCTCATCGGGGCGATGGCGGCCAGGCCCGGCGGGTCGGTGCCGGCGGCGGGGAGCTGGGACAGGCCCGAGTAGCTGATGCCGACCATCCCCACCTTGTGGTTGGCCACCCAGGACTGGTGGGCGACGATCTCGATGGCGTCGTAGGCGTCGTAGTCGGACGGATAGCCGAAGAGGTCGAAGGCGCCACCCGAGCAGCCCGTCCCCCGCATCTGGAGGCTGACGGTGGCGAACCCGGACACCCGGGCCACCACCGCGCCCACGTCGGTGGCGGAGTCGGGGAGAAGGTTCGGGTCACCGCAATCGGTGCACGGTGTGCCGAGCGTGCTGGCGATCAACGAGGGGATGGGGTCGGTCGGGCCGGCGACGTTGTAGCCGGAGTATTCGATGACCGTGGGGCACGGACTGCTGGTCGAGCAGGTCGCGCCGTAGGGGTAGCGGACGGTGGCCGCCAGCTGGATGCCGTCACGCATGGTGATGTAGTTGAGTCCCTCGTGCATCGGCTGGTCGGTGTAGAGCGACGAGTTGGTCGGTGGATCGGCGCCCGGGGCCAATACGGCGAAGGTCGGCGTGTGCTGGCCGCTCGTGCGATCGAACCAGGAGTAGCCCTCACCCGCACGCAGGTCACGGATGATGAGCGAGCCCAAAGACTCGGCTCGGCCGGGATTGGCCGGGTTGGGGACGGCCACTCCCTGTCGCACGAGAACGATGTGATCGCCCGGGTGGGCGCCGGTGAGCCAGGCCTCCTCTACCGACCCGTTTCCCCGGAGGGTCGTGGCCGACGTCGCACCCGCCGGATCCGACAACACCGGACTCAGGCCGAGGCAGACACCGGCAAGGGCGCTGAGCACGGCCATCGACGTCGTTCTGATCAGCACGGCACGCACGGCGGCCCTCCCTCGACGTGAGGTTGTCCGTTCTACTCGGAGAGGCGGGTCACGACGCGGCGCGGCGAGCGCCGGACAGGGGATCCTCGCCTTCGAGCGCCCGCTAGGAGCGTCTCTCCGGAGGGTCCGCGACTCCACCCATGCGACGCCCTACTTTGCACGAAAACCGCACGGCGTCGACACCTGGGGGTGCATGTGACTTACGCTCCAGCTAACGATCTGGTGGGCTTCACGGGAGGAATCGTCGCCCTGATCGCCCTGCTGATAGCCCTCTCCTCGGTGGTGACGCTGATACCCGTCATTCTTCTCGTCGCGAATCGAGCCGAACCCGACCAGCGCGGCATGCGCCCGCAGAGCGTCTACTTGTTCGGCATGAGCTTTGTCACCCTGCAACTGACCTTCGCCGGTTCGGTGCTCATCATCACATCGCTCTTCTCGGTCATTGCGCCTCACGACTCGCCACTGACAAACTCGCTGGCGCGTCAGATCGTGGTCGGTGGCCTCCTGGTCGTGTTGGCCGGCACGACGTTGCTGCTGCATCTCGGCCGCGGCATCGAGACCGCCCGGGGTGATGGGGCGGTGACCGGTCCGAACCTCCGGGTCATGCAGTCCTACGCGGCCGTTGTGGGCTTCATCTACTTCCTTCAGCTCGTCCTTTCGTTGGGTGTGGCGGTGTACCTGTTGTTCGCGCTGATCGCCCCCGGGGTCTTCGGGCATCTCGGGACGACCCGCGGCGGCACCTTGGCCATGCTCTTGGACTTGGTCTACGTGATGTTGGCCTCGGCCTACATCGTGGCGGCGCACTCCACCCTGGGCCCCTCCGCGCTGTTGGGCCGCAGACGCGCCGCTGGGGTGGAGTCTCAGCCGACGCCGTAGCGGCGCCGCGACCGGAGCACCTGGTGAACCAGGGTCAGGTCCGGACGGGCCGACTCCCGATGATGGACGCCCGCTCCATGGTCCGGAACTGCGGCCAGTAATCGCTCGACGCGTAGTGCTGCACGGCCCGGTTGTCCCAGAAGGCCACCGCGTCCTTCGACCACGCGAAGCGGCACTGATGCTCGGGCGAGTCGGCCATCCGGCACAACCGGTCGAGCAACTCGAGGCCGGCGCCGGGCTCCATTCCTTCGATGTGGCTCGTGAAGGGCCGGTTGACGTACATATGCAGCTTGCCCGTGGCCGGGTGCGTGCACACCACCGGGTGGCGCACGGGTGGGTACTGCTCCTGCGCTTGGCGCCGCTCCTCCTCGGTCATGCCGTGCCCGAACGTCTGGGTGAAGTCGTGTACGGCCGCCAGACCGTCGGTCTGCGCCTTCGTCGCATCGTCCAACCCGTCGTACGCCGCGTACATGTCCGAGAACAGCGTGTCGCCGCCGATGCCTGGAACCGACAACGCGTGCAGGACCGCACCCATGGATGGGCACTCCCGCCAGGTCACGTCGTGATGCCAGGCGTTCTCGTAGCCGGTCACCTCCGCCGTCTTCTCGAAGCGGACCAGCTCGGGCTCACCCGTGTTCGACGGGAGGAACGGGTGGACCTCCAGTTCGCCGAACCGGCGCGCGAAGCGGACGTGCTGCTCCGGGTTCATCGGCTGGTCGCGGAAGAAGATGACCTTGTAGTCGTGCAGCGCCTGGCGGATGTCGGCGATCACCTCGTCAGGCAGTTCCGTCGTCAGGTCGACGCCGGAGAGCTCGGCGCCCACGGTCGCGCCCAATTGCTTGGCGTCGAAGTGCTGCCAGCGCAGCGACGCCAGCCGGTCCCGCTCCGCGGCCAGGTGGCTGAAGGGGCCGACGTTGACGACGTAGCCCGGGAGCTGGAAATGCCCCGGCGTCTTCTGTGGTGCGGTGGTGCTCATGAGCGATACTGTAGTCGTATGACTACAGTTCGTCCATCGGGTCGCACGGACGTCATGACGGCCGTCCTCGACGCCGCCTCCGACCTCTTCGCCGAGAAGGGCCCGGCCGCCACCTCCATCCGGGAGGTGGCCACCCGCTCCCGGGTCAACCACGGCCTGGTGTACCGCCACTTCGGGACCAAGGAGGAGCTGGTGGCCGCCGTCCTGGACCACGTGAGCGACCGCTTCAACCAGGCCGTCGCCGCGTCCGCGGCCGACACCGTCGTGGTGGCGGAGCGCCAGTGGCGGGTGTTGGCCCGCGCCATCCTCGACGGGTACCCGGTCGGGCGGCTCCAGCACCGCTTCCCCTTCGTGGCTCAGCTGGTGGCCGAGGCGGAGCAGCACACGGACGACGCCGCGGCGGCCCGGCTGGCCGCCGGCCATGTCGTCGCCCTCGAGCTGGGCTGGCGCCTCTTCGAGCCCTTCATCCGCTCGGCCGCCGGGCTCGAGGGCATGGACGGCGACGAGCTCTGGCACGCCACGGACGAGCTGAGCCGCCACGTCCTGACGGCGCCGGTCGCGGGACTCCCCGCCTGAGGCTTGGCTACTCGGCGGCTATGGCCGCCAGCACGTCGAGTCGGGCCGCCCGCCGCGCCGGCCAACCCGCCGCCACCAGGCCGAGCAGCGCGGCCAGGATCAAGAAGATGATCAGGCTCGATCCCGGCACCACGGTGTCGGTGATCCCCTGCGAATGCAACGACGAGACGAGCGCGATGCCCAGCGCCGTCCCGACCACGATGCCGATAACCGCCCCGAAGACGGCCAGGATCACCGACTCGGAGCGGATCATGGCCCGGATCTGGCGGCGCTTCATGCCGACGGCGCGCAGCAGACCGATCTCGTGCGTGCGCTCGAACACCGACAACATCAGGGTGTTCACGATCCCGATCGTCGCGATCAGCACGGCCAGCGCAAGAAGCGCGTAGACCAAGCCAAGCAACTGGTTGATCTGCGCCGACTGCGTTTGCTCGAATTGGGCCCTGGTCTGCACCTTGACGTTGGGATACGACGCCAGAGCACGGTTGACCGCCTGCTCCACCCCGGGCCGGCCGTCGGTCGCGAGCAGCACACCATTCGGCCGGGGGTTCCGGAAGTGCGAGACGTAGAACGCGTCGCCGATGAGATAGCTCCCGATGAGGGAGTTGGTCTGGAAGATGCCGCCGATGCGCATGGTCGAGTTGCCTGTGAGCGCGAACTTCACTGGGACACGGTCGCCCACAACGAGGTGGTTCGAGTTGGCCGTCGGGGTGTCGATCAGCAGGTCGCCCGCCGCCAGCGATCCTGCACTCCCCGACGCCATGTCCAAAATGAGCGTGTCGGAGAGGTGACGCGTCGAGACCGCCCCCAAGCTCTCGATCGACTGCTTGAACTCGAACTGGCCCCCGTAGACCACCGTGGACGCCGTCACCCCGGGGACGCTGGACACCACCTTGGGCACCGTGGTGCTGAAGGCTCCCGGCCCGTTGTTGTTCGAGTTGGTCACGATCAAGTCGGCCACGATGGCGTTGTCGATGCTGCTCGTGACCGAGCGCGACACCGACGCCCCGAACACCGCGATGACTGACACCAGCGCCAGGCCGACCATGAGGGCCGAGGCGGTCTGCGCCGTGCGCCGCGGGCTGCGCATGGAGTTCTCCCGGCCCAGCTTCCCCGACGTGCCGAGCAGACGCGCCAAAGGCCGTCCGATGACGCTCGACATCGGGCGTGCCACGGCCGGGGCCAACCGGGCCACGCCGACGAAGATCAGCAGGGCGCCCAACCCGACCAGCTGGATCGCCGGCTTGGTCAGCCCGACCGCCAACGAGAGAACGCCGAGCAGCGTGATCACGGCGCCCCAGGTGAAGCGTCGCTTCATGGAGATCTCGTACTCCACCTGTTGCTCTGAGACGGCCGCCACCGGCGCGATCCGTACGGCCCGCCGGGCCGGGCTGATGGCCGAAACGACGGTCACGCCTACACCTACGACGAGGCACACGATGACCGTGCGCGCCTCGAACACGATGGGGCCGGACGGCAGCGTGATCCCGACGCTCTTGAGCAGTGCCTCGAGCCCGATGGCGGCGAGCACACCCAACCCGAGGCCGATGAACGAGGACACAAGCCCGACGATGGCCGCTTCGCCGAGCACGGACCGGAACACCTGCCGTCGGCTGGCGCCGACGATCCGCAGTAGGGCCAGCTCCTTGGTGCGCTGCCCCACGATGATGGAGAACGTGTTCAGGATGGTGAAGGCGCCCACGAAGAGTGCGATGAAGCCGAAGACGAGGAGCGCCGTGCTCAAGAACCCCAGGGCCTGGCTGATGGCGCTCGTTTCCTCGTTGATCACCGTCTGACCGGTCACCACCTCCACCCCGCGTGGGAGCGACTGGGCGATATCGCGCTGCACCGTCGCCTTGTTGGCCCCCGGCGACGCCACCACGTCGATGAAGTCGAACTTTCCGACCAGGCCCATGATCCGCTGCGCGGTCGGGATGTCGAAGGCGGCCAGGGTGGCCCCGGCCAGGTTGTCGGCCGTGCCGAAGCGGGCCAGGCCGGTGATCGTGAAGGTCTGGGTCGGCCCCAGCAACAGGATGCGAACCCGCTCACCCACCTTGAAGTCGTACTTCTGCGCCGTGCCCAGGTCCATCAGGACGTCGTGGGGCGTGGTGGGCGCCGTGCCCTCGACGATGTGGAGCTCGGAGATCTGCGAGTTGGGGTCGAAGGAGAGCCCGATCGTGGGCGCTCCCCCGGTACTGATGGCCTTGCCGTCATGGCCGATGAACTGGGCGTAGCCCTCCACCGAGCCCTGGGCCGCCTCCACGCCCGGCACGGCACGCACGGTCGGCAGGATCGATTCGGCGATGGGGTTGCGGGTGGCGTTGCCGCCGCTGCCGAACTCTGCCACCCCGCGGACCTGGAAGTCGATCTTCTGGTAGATGTTTCCGAAGAGCGTCTGAAACGTGTTGTTGAGTGTGTCCGTCAGGACGAAGGTCCCGGCGATGAACATCACGCCGAGGACGATGGCCAGCGCCGTCAGCGCCAGCCGGAGCTTGTGCGCCAGCAGCCCTTTGATCGTCACCCGCCACATGTCAGGACGCCAACGTCCGCATCCGCTCCAGCACCGAGTCGGCCGTGGGCTGGTCCAGTTCGTCCACCACGTTGCCGTCGGCCAGGAAGACCACCCGGTCGGCGTAGGACGCCCCGTGGGGGTCGTGGGTGACCATGACGATTGATTGCCCGAGGTCGGTGACCGACTGCTTCAGGAAGCTCAGCATCTCCGTCGTCGAATTGGAGTCCAGGTTGCCCGTCGGCTCGTCGGCGAACACCAGGTCGGGTCGGTTGATGAGCGCCCGGGCGCAGGCGCACCGCTGCTGCTGGCCGCCGGACAGCTCGCTCGGCCGATGGTGCAGCCGGTCGCCGATGCCGAGCTGCTTGACCAGGTAGTCGAACCACTCCTTGTCCACCTTCCGCCCGGCCAGGTCGGCCGGCAGGGTGATGTTCTCGCCCGCGGTCAGTGTGGGCACGAGGTTGAACGACTGGAAGACGAACCCGATGCGGTCGCGCCGCATCTGGGTCAGGGCGGCGTCATCGAGGTGGCCGATGTCGAGATCCCCCACGAAGGCGTCACCCGACGTCGGGCGGTCGAGGCCGGCCATGCAGTGCATCAGGGTCGACTTGCCCGATCCAGACGGCCCCATCACGGCGGTGAAGCGCCCGCGCGCAAAGGTCACCGTCACGCCGTCCAGCGCATTGACCGTGGCCTGGCCCATCCCGTAGGTCTTGCGCAGGTCGGTGGCGTGGGCGGCCGGGGTCGCCTCGCGCTGGTTCGTCGTTTCCTGGTCGATGAGCGCCACGGGGCCTCGATTCGTGATCCGGGGGAAGAGCCGCGACTCGCCTTCCACTCTGTCAACCCGTTGCAACAGGCACAAGCCTTCTGGAATGTACGGGCTGTGGACGCCGGCGGCTTGCCCGGCAGCCCGCAGCGGCGATGGCTACCCTGATCGCCCACGGGACGCACAACGTGAGCAACCCGGGGGGGCAAGTTCGCATGAGAAGGACTTGAGTCGCTGAGGCCGTACCTCCGGCACAGGCCACGCAGCGAAGTCGTCGCGGGGGTGGTTTCCGTCGCGGCCGTGCTGGCCGTGCAGCTGATCCTCTTCCCGATGCCGCTCGGCGTCTGGGTCCAGGGCGCCATCCTGGGACTCCTGGGCTCGCTCATGGCGGTGGGGCTCGGCCTGACCTACCGCCTCAACAAGGTGGTCAACTTCTCCCAGGGCGACCTCGGCACGGCGCCGGCCGTGCTCGCCGTGGGCCTCATCGCCTTCACGGGGGTCAACTACTTCGTGGGCCTGGCCACCGGACTGGTGGCGTCGGTCGTGCTGACCGCCACCCTCGAACTCTTGGTGGTCCGGCGTTTCCGACGGTCGCCGCGACTCATCCTCACCGTCGCCACCATCGGCCTGTCCCAGTTCCTCGTCGTCGTCAGCCTGCTCATCCCCCGCATCTGGGGGCAGGCCCCGATCTCGACCGCGGTGGTGAACTTTCCCTGGCACATCGCTTGGCACCTCAATCCGGTGGTCTTCAACGCCAACCACCTGGTGGCCGTGATCGTCTCCGTGGGGTGTCTGACCGCGGTGTCGCTGTGGTTCACCCGCAGCGACGTGGGCATCGCCGTGCAGGCCGCCGGGGACCGCCGCGACCGAGCCTCCATGCTCGGCATCCCCGTCGGGCGGCTGCAGTCGGTCACCTGGGTGGTGGCCGGCGTGCTCTCCTTCGTCAGCATCTTCTTCCAGGCCGCGATCGTCGGCCTGCCGCTCGACCCGACCTACGGCCTGACCGCGCTCGTCACGGCGCTCGCCGCCCTGGCGCTGGGCAACTTCACCGAGCTGCCCGTCATCGCCGCCTCGGCCGTGGCGCTGGGCATCCTCGAGCAGGGCGTCGCCTGGGACGACCCCACCAACCCCTCTCTCGGGCTGGCCGTCCTGGCCGGCGTCGTGTTCGCCGCCATCGTCGTGCGCCAACTGCTGGCGCACCACACCGACCGCGAGACCGAGACCACGCTCGTGCTGGCCGGGAGCGTCCGCGAGATGACACCGAAGGCCAAGGCCTTGCCCGAGGTCCGCGTCGGCACGCCAGTCCTCACCGTGATCGCGCTGACGGCGGCGTGCACGGTGCCCCTGTGGTTCGGCGCCGGCGAGCTCATCAGGGGATCGGCACTGCTCGCCCTCGCCATCGTCGGCTGCTCGGTGGTCGTGCTGACGGGCTGGTCGGGCCAGGTCAGCCTCGGCCAGATGTCCTTCGCCGCCGTGGGCGCCACCGTGGGCGCCGTCGCCCTTCTCGACTGGCACTGGGACCTCAGCTTGGCCCTCCTCCTGGCCGGCGCCGCGGCGGCGGCCGTCGCCGTCGCCGTCGGGATCCCGACCCTGCGCCTCGACGGCATGTTCGCCGCCGTCACCACCCTGGCGTTCGCCTTGGCCGCATCGGGCTATCTGCTCGTCCCCCAGGAGTTCTCCTGGATCCCCCAGGGCCAGGTCGGCGTGCCGTACCTCTTCGGGACGGCCATCACCTCGGAGACGGCCACCTTCGAGCTCTGTCTGGGCGTCCTCGTCCTGGTCCTGATCGCCATGCACGGCCTGCGCCACAGCCGCACGGGCCGCGTGCTGCGCTCGCTGCCCTCCAACCAGCAGGCCGCTTCGGGCTACGGCGTACGCGTCGCCCAGGCCAAGTTGACCGCCTTCGCCATCTCCGGCTTCATCGCCGGTCTGGCCGGCTGCCTCTTCGTCGTGGTCAACCAGTCGTACCAGCCGACCTCGTTCCTGGTTCCCGTGAGCCTCGTCGTGTTCACTTCCACCGCGGTCGGCGGGCTGGGCTCCGCCCTGGGCGCCGTGCTCGGCGCGGCCATCGTCGAGGGCAGCGCCGTGTACCTGCCGCCGAGCTGGCAGCTGTTCCCGTCCGCCGTCGGCGTCCTCGTGGTGCTCATCGCCTTCCCCCGTGGCCTGGCCGGTCTCGTCTACGACCTGCGCGACTACGCCGTCGCTGCGCTGGCCCAGCGGCGCGGCGCCACGCCCGTCGCCCCCACGCCCGGCGGCACCCTGGAGCCCGCGGTGGCACCGTGAGTGGGCGCCTGGCCAAGTTCGGGGCGGGGGTCTCGCTGTTCCCCCTCCTCATCCTCTTCCTCATCGAGCTGCTGGACCAGGCCACCCAGAGCGCCTTCAACATCCTCACGCCGAACATCCGCGACGCCTTCCACCTGACCAACGCCGGGATCCTGCTCATCGTGGCCATCGCCGGCGCGGCCGCCCTGCTCTTCACGCTGCCCATCGCCGTCCTGGCCGACCGCGTGCGCCGGGTGCCCATCGCGCTGGTCGGCGCGCTCGTCGGGGCCGCCTTCTCCATCGGGCTCGGCGTGGCCAACGGCGTCGTGGTGGCCGCCGTCATGCTGGCCGGGATCTCCATGGGACAGGCGGTCATCTTCCCCACCCACAACTCTCTGCTGGCCGACTACTACCCGGTCGAGGCGCGCCCGCGCATCTACTCGACCCACCGCTCGGGCATCAGCCTGGGCGCCATCATCGGCGTCCTGCTCGGGGCCGGGCTCGCCGCCATTTGGTCCTGGCGGGCGCCCTTCTTCGTCTTCGCCGTCCCCATCGTCATCGTGGTGCTGATCGGCCTGCGCCTCCACGAGCCGCCGCGCGGCCGGCACGAGCAGATCCAGCTGGGCGAGCAGATGCTGGCTTCGGAGCGTGGCGAGCCGGCTCCTGTGGCCGACGTCCCGGCCACCGTCGACATCCCGGTCGAGCCGCCCCCGTCACTCGGCGAGGCCTGGCGCACCGTGTGGAAGATCGGCGTGCTCCGGCGCATCTTCTACGCCCTGCCCTTCCTGGCCGCCTCCATCGCCGGCTTCACGTCGCTGGCCTCGCTGCAGTACCAGGAGACGTTCCACCTCGACGCCGTCCACCGCGCCTACCTGATCGCCCCCATCCAGGTCTTCGACCTGATCGGCCTGGCCGTCGGTGCGGTCATCGCCACCCGGCTGGCCAACCGCGACATCGGGCTGGTCTTCCGCATGCTCGGGGTGGCCTCGGTCATCGCCGCCGGGTTCGCCGTGTTGTTCGCGCTGGCACCCAACGTGCCCGTCGCCTTCATCGGCAACGCCGGCATCGACCTGTCGCTGGCCATCGTCGGCCCCGGCGTGCTGGCTTCCCTCTCGCTGGCCATCCCAGCCCGGGTGCGCTCGGTGGGCTTCTCCATCGGCGCGCTGTTCGTGCTGCCCGGGTTCCTGGTGCTCCCCATCATCGGCGCCATCGGTGACGCCGTGGGGTTCCGCTACGGGCTCCTCATCCTGACACCCATCTTCGCGGTGGGCGGGCTCATCGTGGCCACCGCCGGCAACCTCATCGCCAAGGACGTCCAGAACGTGTGGACATCCATGCGCACGCGGGCACAGATGCTGATCGACCGGCGCGACGGCAACCTCCCGCTGCTCGCCGTGCGCTCGCTCGAGGTCGGCTACGACGGCGTGAGAGTGTTGCCGGGCATCGACATCACCATTGCCGAAGGCGAGATCGTCGCGCTCCTCGGCACCAACGGGGCGGGCAAGTCGACGCTCCTGCGCGCCGTCGGCGGCGTCGTCGAGGCCGACCACGGCGCCATCGTCTTCGACGGGCGCGACATCACCCACCTGCCCCCCGACGAGATCGCCCGTCTCGGCATCGCCCAGGTCCCGGGCGGTGCCGGCATCTTCCCCAACCTGCGCGTCGAGGACAACCTGCGCGCCGCGGCCTGGCAGGGCCGCCGTCGGGGCCAGAGGGACGCCGACATGATCGAAGAGGCGTTTGGCGCCTTCCCCACCCTGGCCGGCCGTCGGGCCGAACGGGCCGGCAACCTGTCGGGCGGCCAGCAGCAGATGTTGGCCCTGGCCATGGCCACCATCACCCGACCCAAGCTGTTCCTCATCGACGAGCTCTCGCTCGGTCTCAGCCCGATCGTGGTCGAGCAGCTGCTCGGCGCCATCGAGACCATGCGTCAGGCCGGGACGGCCATTCTCCTGGTGGAGCAGTCCATGAACGTCGCCGTGGCCGTGGCCGACCGGGTCTACGTCATGGAGACCGGCGTCATCGGGTTCTCGGGCACCTCCGAGGAGCTGGCGGCCCACCCCGAGGTCCTGTGGTCCATCTACCTGCAGAGGGCCTCGCAATCCATCGCCGCCACGGCCACCCGGGCCCACGCCGAGGCGAACGGAAGTCCGCCCGACCTTGCGGTCAACGGCGTCTCCCTCAGCTTCGGCGGCAACGCCGCGCTCAGCGACGTGTCGCTCCACGCCGACCACGGCGAGGTGGTCGGCATCATCGGCCCCAACGGAGCCGGCAAGACCAGCCTCTTCGACGTCATCTCGGGGTTCCTGCGACCCGATGCCGGGCGCGTCGAGCTGGCCGGCATCGACGTCACCGGCCGCTCGGCCTCCTCGCGGGCCCGCCTCGGGCTCGGCCGCTCGTTCCAGGACTCCCGCCTGTTCGCCAGCCTCACCGTCCGCGAGGCTCTGGCCGTCTCGCTCGAGCGGTTCACCGACGTGGGCGACCCGTTCAACGCCATGCTGCGCCTGCCCGCCTTGGTGCGGACCGAAGCCGCCGTCTCGGCCCGGGTGGGCGAGCTCATGGACATGTTCGGGCTGGACCGCTTCGCCGACAACCTGGTCAGCGAGCTCTCGACCGGTTCGCGCCGCCTGGTCGACCTGGCCGCCGTCGTCGCCCTCCAGCCGACGGTCGTCCTGCTCGATGAGCCCTCCTCAGGGGTGGCCCAGCGCGAGGTCGAGGCCATGGTCGAGCTCCTGCGCAACGTGCGCGACCGGCTCGACGCCACGCTGCTGGTCGTCGAGCACGACATCGCATTCATCGGCGAGCTGGCCGACCGCCTGGTCGCCATGGACCGCGGCAGCGTGCTCGCCAGCGGCACGCCACAAGCCGTGCTCGAGACCGCCGAGGTAGGCGAGGCATTCCTCGGGACCGACCCGCTCGCCCGCACCCGTTCCGGACCGGCGGCCGGCGCCACCACGAGAACTGATGCCCCATGACCGAGCCCACCTCCGCGCCGGGCGCTCCTGGTAGCGCCGCCCCGAGCCCCGGGCCCGAGCCCGGGTCCCAGCGACCCTGGCCCAAGGTCGGTCGGTTGCGCACGGTCGGCCCGGTCGTCCTCATCGTGGCCGCCCTCATCGTGGCCGGCGTCTCGGCCACGGTGCACGAGAACAAGGGCACGACCACGGCCGCTGCACCGAGCGCGGGCACCGCCGAACAGCTGGCCCACTCGACGGTGCCCATCACCTACGCCGCCGCGGAGAAGGCCGGCAAGACGTCCGACTACGACTGGGGCGCCCAGTGCGACCACAAGACGGGGCGGCTGAAGATGCCGTCCGACTACTCCCCGCCCTGCGTGCCCGTGTTCGACCAGAAGAACGGCAACGGGGGCGCCACCTCGGCCGGCGTCACCGGCGACACGATCATCGTCGTCTACTACCAGGCCCAGCCCGGTGGCCTCGCGTCGACCATCTCGGGAGCCGCCGGCACGAACGCCCAGGCGCTGGCCACGGCGCAGGCCTACTTCGCCATGTTCAACAAGATCTTCGAGATGTACGGCCGCCACGTGAACCTGATCCCCTTCACCGCGTCAGGGGCCGACACCGATCCCGTGTCGGCCCACGCCGACGCCATCACCGTGGCCCAGCAACTCCACGCGTTCGCCTCCATCGGCGGCCCGGGTGAGACCACCGCCTACGAGGACGAACTGGCCCGCCTGCATGTGCTGTGCATGGGGTGCGGCGACTCGGCGCTCTACGGCCAGATCAAGCAGAACGCGCCCTACCAGTGGGCCAACCTCCCGACCGCCGACACGTCGCTCAACGAGACGATCGACTACGTCATCGCCAAGTTGAACGGGCGGGACGCTGTGTGGGCCGGCGACCCCGCCCTGCACACCCAGAAGCGCAAGTTCATCGTGGTGAGCGAGACGTCGGAGCCACCTGCGCCGGGCTTCGCCCAGCTGACCGCCTCGCTCACCCAGAAGCTGAAGGCCGGCCACGTCAACATGGCGTCGCCCACCGACCTCACGTACACGCTCGACCTCACGACCCTGCCCACCCAGGCCGCGACCCTGGCCGAGAAGCTGAAGTCCTCGGGCGCCACCAGCATCGTGTTCGCCGGCGATCCCATCATGCCGATCTACCTCACCAAGGCGTGCGCCGACATCGGCTACTACCCCGAGTGGATCATCACCGGCATCGTCCTGACCGACACCTCGACCCTGGGGCGCTACTACGACCAGAGCGAGTGGTCGCACGCGTTCGGGGTGACCAGCCTGGCCGTGCCCACCCCGGTGGGCGTGAGCGACGCCTATCGCCTCTACCGCTGGTGGTACGGCGCCAACACCTCGCCGGCCTCGCTGGCCGCGCCGGCCATTCTCCCGGTTATCGAGCAGTTCTTCACCGGGCTGCAGCTGGCCGGGCCCGACCTCACGCCCTACACGTTCACCACCGGGCTGTTCCGCGCCCCGCCGACCGGCGGCGGCCCGACGTCCCCGCTCTATGCCAACGGCTACCAGGGGGCGGCACCGCTGCCCAGCTACTCGTCGCCCGCCGACTACACGTTCCTCTGGTACGACGCCACCGCCAAGGGTCCCGACGAGGAAGGCGTGGTCGGCAGCGGGCTCATGCGCTATGTCAACGGGGGCACCAGATACAAGGCAGGCGTGGTGCCGTCCGGGCCGGTGCCGATGTTCTCGCTGGCCGGCAGCGTCACCAGCTACGCGTCGCCGCCTGACCTGGCTCCGTCCTACCCGCCCTGGCCCGGGTCGCCCACCGCCTCCGGCTGACGGTCCGGCGTCGGGTCAGCCCGTCCAGCTGTCGCTCGTTGACGTGCCCCCGGCGATCGCTGTGACGGTGATCCCCTGGAATGCATAGGCCACCTCGGTCTTTTCGGGCGCGCCGAAATGTGTGGCCAGCGGCAGGCCGTGGCTGAGCACGCAGGGGTCGCCGGGCGCGAACCCGGACACCTCGGGCTCCTGGCGGCCGCTCTCGAGCCCAGCCGCCAGGAGCACGGCCAGAGCGTCGTGCTCGTCCTCGGTCAGCTCCAACGTGTCGAGCTTGGCCATGAGGCCGCGGATCAACGCTGCACTGAATCCGTCTCGTCACGGTGCCTCCTCGCCCCGGCCGAACGCTCAGACGGCCGGAGGCGACCCTGGTTACAGTGCAAGTGCAACGGTTTCCGCCCGCTGTAACCCACAGGGGGTCTTCTGCGTCGGAATTGCTGTGACTACGGGGGTAGAGGAAAACGTGGCGGACCGCGCAGCCGCAGACAGGCTTCTGGCCAAGATCCGCGCCTTCGTCGCCGAGCAGCTCGATGACGACGAGGCCGAACTCTTCGCCGCCCTGGTGGCACCCGGGGTAGCCCGGGCCTACCGGGACGAGGAGGTGTCCGGTTTCACGTCGGACGTGGACTGGCGGCCGGGTGCCTTGCCGGAGTCCCTGGCCGAGGCGGTGCGGGACGGCGGGGTCAGAGTCGAAGGGCTCGGCAGCGAGAAGACGTGATCACTCCGCCGTTCCGGAAGGTTCGGCGGTCCCGTTCTCGGTCGTGAACTCGAAGGGGATGACCTCTGCGCTGGCCGCTTCCAGGCAGGTGTCGCAACTCTCGATGTGCTTGGACCCGGCCACGGGATCCTCCTCCAACAGGCGCCGGAACTCGTCGCAGGCCAGCGACGGCTGCTTGACCATGAGCTGCAACGCCAGCGCGTTGCGCAGCCGGCGCCGGGCCCGGTGCACGATCACCTTGGCCGCACCCGGCGTGACGCCGAGGGCCTCGGCCACCTGGGCCGGAGTGAAGCCGAGCTGCGTCACCATGGTCACGGCGGCGGCGTCGCGCTTGGACAGGCCGGCCACGCAGCCCTGGACCATCTCGGCCAGCTCCCGCACCTCGGCCACCGACTCGGGGCCGGGGCCCGAGGACACGACGGACTCCTCCTGGTTTTCGTCCAGCGAGGTCAGTCGCTTGCGGGCCCGCAGCTGGTCGGTGGCAGCATGACGGGCAATGGACAACAACCACGGCCGGAACCGGTCCGGCTCCCGCAGGTCGTCGAGATGCTGCAGCGCCCGCGCGAACGTGTCCTGGACCGCGTCGGCCGTGCTGTCGGCGTCGTTCACGAGGTGGTACGCGACGCGGCGGACAGCGTCCACGTGCTCTCGGTACAACTCTGTGAACGCGTCTTGATCCCCTGCCCGGACGGCTGCCACAAGCTCGGCGTCTGAGCGTGCAAGGGTGAGGGAACCCCGCATGTCCCGCGATGGTAGGCCTACGGCAGGTGAAATGCTCGTGACATGGTGGGATTCCTGAAACCAGGACGATCTTCTCGGGGCCGCGTCTTCCTGCGCCACGTCGTCGCAGCGGCCGCCACTGCCGTTGCCTCGTGCCTCGCCCTCGCCTCACTGGGCACCGCTCTTGCCGCCAGCACGGCCGGAGGTTCCACAGTGCCCAGCCTGACCACCAGCCCGACGAGCGGGTACGCCGGCGTCACCCAGTTCGAGGTGACCGTCACCGGGTTCACCCCTGGCGCTCCCGGCGCTCCCAGCTGCAGTGGGAGGTTGAATCTCTCCTTCCAGGCATACAGCGGCGAGGTGTACGAGAGCTGGACCGAGCCCTCCCCCACAAAGAGCCCCGAGACCTACGGGTCGTTCATCGTGCCCAGGTCGGCTCAGCCCGCGGTGGTGAAGCTGAAGGCCAGCTGCCATTCGGCGGCGAGCCCGCCGTCGACGCTCAGCGCCGTGAGGCTGTTC
Organism: uncultured Acidimicrobiaceae bacterium; assembly: GCA_963807775.1. GTDB lineage: Bacteria > Actinomycetota > Acidimicrobiia > Acidimicrobiales > RAAP-2 > Bog-473. Next base: position 199,361 of record CAWECY010000010.1, read on the forward strand.
GTGGTGGACGCGCGGCCGATCACCTCCCCAGCCACGACGCCCTCCAACGCCCCACCGACCACCACCACCACAGCCGCAGCCGCAGCCGCAGCCGCCCCACCGACCACGCAAACACTGGCACTCAGCCGTGACACCATTTCGCCGAAGGGCCGTGTCACCGCGTCTGGTCATGGATGCACCCCCAACGTACCGGTCCTGATCACGATCAACGGCGGCGCCATCATCGGTGGCGGAAGGACCGACGACAACGGGTCCTTCACGGCACCCTTGCAGGTGCGCTCACTACCAGTGGGCCACTACCGCATCGATGCCCACTGTGGTCCCCAACAACAACTCGTCTCCGACCTCAGCATCGCCGACATCACGCAGAACCCCCCGAAGAGGAGTGACCCCCCGACGCCGGAGTTAGTCATCGTTGGCGTCGTCCTCCTCGGAATCATCGCCGTCGGTGTCGTCCTCTTTCGCACCCCTCGAGGCCGCCATAGCGCGGCCAAGACCAGAGCTCGTGGGCGCGCGTGACGCCTGCAGCCGCCGGCGCGATGCTCACAGGATGGGACAGAGCGTGACCCGGAAGGCATCGGGGATCGTCCGCTCCCGCCGCTGGTTCTCCATCGCTGCCGGGGTCGCCGGCGTGGCCGCCTACCTTGCCCTGGCCGCCGCCCCCGCCGGGGCCGCCGAGGTCAGCGCCAGCCCGGCCCAAGGACCACCGGGCACGCCCTTCGACGTCACGGTCACAGGCTTCTACGCGGCCGGCGCTCTGCTCTGCTACGAGCAGCTGACCATTACTTTCCAGACGACCAGTGGGACAGCCATTCAGAGTTGGACCGAACCCGTGCCGACGAGTAGTCCGCAGACGTACTCGGGCTTCACTGCGCCCGAGGCCACTGACAACCCGGCCACGTACTACGAGATCAAGGCGTCGTGCCCCCAAGACCCCGTAACAGGGGGCGAAGGCACCAGCGCGATCGGCTACTTCGATCTGACGCCGCCCCCTACGACCACCACCACCACGACGACAACCGTCCCGACGACGACGCCGACAACTCAGCCGGTGACGCCGACCACCGCCCCGCATGGCGCCACGACCACGACAACCGCGCACGCCGGCACCACGCCCACCACCAAGCCGAGCTCGTCGACCACCTCGTCGACGAGCAGTACCACCACGACTACCAAGCCCGGAACCACCACCACGACGACGACAGCCACGCCCGTCGTGCTGTCGGGGGAGGACCTGGAGCTGAGCAGTCTCAGCATCCCCCCTGCAGGGTCGGTGAGTGCCACCGGTCAGGGCTGCAAGGCCTCCGTCCCCGTCCTGCTGACGGTCGACCAAGCGATCGTGGGCGCCACGAAGTCGGGTGCGAACGGGTCGTTCTCGACTCCGCTGAACGTGAGCACCTTCCCGGTCGGGCAGTACCTCGTGGTGGCGCACTGCGGGCCGACGCTGACGTCGGACCTCGATGTGGTCCTGGCCACCGAGGCCAACCCGGACACCTCGACGCTGTTGATCATCGTCTTCTTCCTCCTGATCGGTCTCGCCCTGTTCCGGCGCCGCATCCACCTCGACGCTCCGGCGGCGGCCGGCCAGGTGGACGAAGAAGAAGAAAACGGCACGCCGCTGTAACTACCGTTACGCTCACCCGTCAGCTGAGGGGCAACCTGTTCGAACGAGGATCGAGGAGGACGATGTGGCTGAGGCGATAGCACGCCTAGGCGCGCCTCGTCGAACGCTGTACTGCCTCGCCGGCGTTGCCGCCGTGGTTGGCTACCTCGTTCTCGCCGCCTCTCCGGCTGGTGCCGCCGGCGTCGCCGCCAACCCAGATACTGGGCCGCCGGGCACGTCCTACACGGTGACGGCCACGGACTTCGGCTTGAAGGCCACCGGTGCGCCATCGTGCGGCGGCACCCTGAACATCACGTTCCGCACCACAGGAGGTACGGTCATCCAGACGCTGTACTCGGGGGCGGCACCGACGAGCAACTCGCAGGTCTACGGGCCCTTCGGCGCCCCCAATGTCGCGGCCACCACCTACGAGATCTTCGCGTCCTGCCCCGCATACGAGACCAACGGGATCATCCTTTCGGCCACCAACTACTTCGTCCTGACCGCGCCGCCGCCCACCACAACCACCACCACGACGACCACGACCGTCCCGCCGACCACAGCTCCGCCGACCACGACGCCGACCACTCACCCGGTGACGACGACCACGGCCGGTCACGGCACCACCGCTACCACCAAGCCGAGCTCGTCGACCACCTCGTCGACGAGCAGTACCACCACGACTACCAAGCCCGGAACCACCACCACGACGACGACAGCCACGCCCGTCGTGCTGTCGGGGGAGGACCTGGAGCTGAGCAGTCTCAGCATCCCCCCTGCAGGGTCGGTGAGTGCCACCGGTCAGGGCTGCAAGGCCTCCGTCCCCGTCCTGCTGACGGTCGACCAAGCGATCGTGGGCGCCACGAAGTCGGGTGCGAACGGGTCGTTCTCGACTCCGCTGAACGTGAGCACCTTCCCGGTCGGGCAGTACCTCGTGGTGGCGCACTGCGGGCCGACGCTGACGTCGGACCTCGATGTGGTCCTGGCCACCGAGGCCAACCCGGACACCTCGACGCTGTTGATCATCGTCTTCTTCCTCCTGATCGGTCTCGCCCTGTTCCGGCGCCGCATCCACCTCGACGCTCCGGCGGCGGCCGGCCAGGTGGACGAAGAAGAAGAAAACGGCACGCCGCTGTAACTACCGTTACGCTCACCCGTCAGCTGAGGGGCAACCTGTTCGAACGAGGATCGAGGAGGACGATGTGGCTGAGGCGATAGCACGCCTAGGCGCGCCTCGTCGCGCCCCCTTCTTCGTGTGGTTGCTCCTCGCCCTTCCGGCACTCGTCCTCGTCCCCACCCCGGTTCCGTCCGCCGGCGCAGCGGGCTCGATCTCCATGTCCGCCCGCATCAACGGCACCAACGTCGCCAACTCCACCCAGCAGCAGCCCGTCCATCTCAGCCCCGACCACTCGGCCGTGGTCTCGGTCAAAGTGGCCAACCGGGGCGCGTCGCGGATCACCGTCGCCACCGTGCGCGTCGAGGGCACGGTGATCGGGCTGACGTTCTTCTCGTATGACACGTCGGTGGACCTGGTCGTGCGAGCGGGACAGTCCGCTTCGGTGCACTTCGCACTCGACACCGGCGGGCTCGGGGGCCAAGCCACCGGCCTCATCCCGGGCGCGGTGGTCCTCCTGAATCCACAGCGTGGCGACATCGCCTCGGTCTCCATGGTCACCAAGGTCGACGGCAGTCTCGTCTCCGTGTACGGGCTCTTCGGTTTGGCTCTCCTCATCCTCACCGTCCTCGCCTTCGCCGATGTGATACTGGCGGTCGCCCGCCAACGGATGCCGGCCAACCGCTGGCGCCGCGCCCTGCGCTTCCTCGCCCCGGGCATCGGCTTCGGCCTGGTCCTCGTGTTCACGCTCTCCGCGCTGGCGGTCTGGATCCCGAGCCCGGGCACCTGGCTCGTGACGGTGCTCGTCTGCGCGGCCGCCTTCTTCGTCGCCGGCTACCTCTCGCCGACACCCGCCGGTCCCGACGAGGACGAGGAGGATCTCGACGAAGCCGAGTTTCTCGCTCCCGAAGCCGCCACGTCGCAGGGGGAGCCGGTCGGATGAGCCTCGATCAGCAGGCGGTCGTCGACGCGCTCCCGAGCTACGAGATCGGATCGGAGCTGGGTCGCGGCGGCTGGGGCGTCGTCCTGGCCGGGAAGCACCGTCAACTCGGGCGTGACGTCGCCATCAAGCAGCTGCCTCGGGCCTTCGCCGCGGACGATTCCATCCGCTCCCGCTTCACCGTCGAGGCCCGGCTGCTGGCCTCGCTGGACCACCCGCACATCGTTCCGGTCTACGACTTCGTCGAGCAGGACGGGCTCTGCCTGCTCGTGATGGAGCTGCTGCCTGGGGGCACGGTGTGGAGCCGCTTCACGTCGGACGGCTTCACGGCCAGCGGGGCAGCCGCGGTCGTGCTGGCCTGCCTGTCCGGGCTTCAGGCGGCGCACGGGCAGAAGGTGTTGCACCGCGATATCAAGCCCGAGAACTTGATGTTCTCGGGTAACGGCGCCCTCAAGGTGACCGACTTCGGCATTGCCAAGGTGGTCGGCGGCGAGGAGACCATGGCCACCCGGGCCGGCGAGGTCGTCGGGACACCCGCCTACATCGCGCCGGAGCAGGCCCGGGGCGGCGACCTGAGCCCGGCCACCGACGTCTACGCGGTGGCCACCATGCTCTACGAGCTCCTGAGCGGACAACTCCCGTTCGACGATGACGGCGACGCCATGGCGCTGATGTTCAAGCACGCCTTCGAGCAGCCCGTGCCCATCTTGGAAAAGGCCCCGACCGTACCCGAGCCCGTGGCTGCCGTCGTCATGGTCGGGCTGGCCACCGACCCGGCCGAGCGCCCGGCGACAGCCGAGTCATTCGGGGTAGCGCTGGCCGAGGCATGCACGAGCGCTTGGGGGCCGGGCTGGCTGCCGACCGACGGTACGCCCGTCATGGGGGCCAACAGCATCGTCGCCGCCACCGAGAGGCCGACCGTCGAGCCTGCCGCGCCTGGCCCCGACACGCCGGTGGCGGCCGCGGCGGGACCGGCGCCGGCCACCGTGCCGCGGCCCGCTGCCGGTGCGGCACCACCGACCGTGGCCAAGCCGCCGACCACGCCGGTCCGGCCCACGTCCGCCGCGCACACGCGCAGCGTCGTCCTGGCCGACGTAGCCGAGCCGGCCGCGGACCTGGTGCCGCTCAAGGAGGTCCTCACGCCGCCACCGAGCCCGGCGCGCTGGTTCGCTGCTGCGGCCGTCTTGGCCATCGCGGCGCTCCTGGTGGCCCTCCTCGGCGTCGGCGCGCCCTCGAACAGCAGCACACTTTCGGCCGGCCAGGTGAAGGTGGCGGGCACCGACGTCGTCTCCGGCGGCACCGTCACTGTGAACCTCTCCAAGCCCGTCCCAATCGTCGTTTCCGCAGGCGCGCCCCTGGCCGACCACGTCGAGCTGTCGGCGAACGTGCTGGGCCAAGCGGTGTCCTCGGCCAGTGCTCCGCTGGTGACCACCGCGGCCGGGCGCGTGGCCACGGTCAACCTGGGCAACCGGTATCTCGTCGGCGGGTCCTTCACCGGCAAGGTGACGCTCTGGCACGGGTTGATACAGATCGACAACGCCACGTTCACCGCCCACACCTCGCAGACGGGCCTCTTGAGTGTGCCCGCTGGTGTGACGCTCATCCTTCTGTTGTTCGTGATCGGCTACGCCGAGTCGCTGTCGCGCTCCATGCGACGTGGCAAGAGCACACGCACCGGCCCGATCGGGCTCACCGTCATCGGCGTCGTGTTCGGCGTGGCCGTCGTGGGCATAGGTTGGGTCGTGTTCCGACAGGTGCCCACGGCCACCAGCCTGGTGATCTGCGCCGTGCTCGGAGCGGTTTCCGGCCTGACCCTGGCCTTGGCCAGCATCGGGGCCGGTCGTCAACGCAGATTCCGCCGGATCGTGCGGCGCGAGGAGCGCCGGACGGCGCAGGCCGCGTAGACCGCCATGCCCACGTTCGAGCTCGTCATCCGCGAACCAGGCCAACCCGAGCGTCGGGTGGCGCTACCGCAGACGGTCGACGCCGGTCGCGAGGTCGAGGGCCTCCTGCTGGCCGACGAGCAGGTGTCGCGCCGCCATCTGAGGTTCACCGTGAGCGACAACTCCCTGTCGGTCACGGACCTCGGGAGCACGAACGGCACCACTGTTAACGGCAATCGGATCGAGGGGCCGGTCGCCTTGTCCAACGGCGACACCATCGAAGCGGGTAACACGATCATGCTGGTCGAGTCCCAGGCCGACGTGGCGGAACCCGAGCGGGCTCCTGACACTCCGTTGGCCAACCGACCGATCGCGACCGCGGTCTATCCGGTCGAGGCGAGCGCGCCGGCAGCCGCCGCACCGTCCCCACCACCAGCGCCACCCGAACCGCCACCCCCCGTCGGCGTCGAAGCCCCGGTCGCCGCCGCTGCGCCACCGCCGCCCGAGCCGCCACCCACTCCTGCCCCCGAGCCACCGCCTCCCGTCGCCGTCGAACCCCAGGCCGCTGCGCCACCGCCTCCCGTCGCCGTCGAACCCCAGGCCGCTGCGCCACCGCCCGTCGCCGTCGAACCCCAGGCCGCTGCGCCACCGCCGCCCGAGCCGCCACCCACTCCTGCCCCCGAGCCACCGCCTCCCGTCGCCGTCGAACCCCAGGCCGCCGCCGCTGCGCCACCCCCACCCGAGCCGGCCCCCGAGCCACCGCCCGCCGTCGCCGTCACACCCCAGGCCCCGGCCGCCGCCGCGCCCCCCCCGCCACCCGAGCCCGTCGTGAGACCGGCCGAACCCGCGGCACCACGCGCGGCGACCCCCCCGCCCCGCCCCGTCCTCGACGAGCTGTCGTCGCGCTCCAACGACGCCGTGGTCGTGCGCTTCGCCCCGGGCACGGCGGGTGAGCGCGCCGCCGCTGGCGTGGCCAAGCAGGGCAAGGCGGCCCGGGCCCGCCTGGCCGGGCTGGGCAGCGAGCCCTGGGGCGTCGTCCCGACCATCTGTTTGGTCGACCCCTTCCCGGACCCCGACCAACCGGGCGCGGTCATGACGGACGGGACCATCGTCGACGCCCCCCGCAACGAGATCTGGATGGTGGTCACACCGGAGGCCCCACCCGAGCCCCTCGAGCGCCCGCTCGCCCTGTGCTTCGGCGCCGCGCTGCCGGCCGGAGCCGAGCTGGGTCCGCTGCTCGAGGGCTACGGGCTCTACGTGGCCGACGGCGCGGACCCCGACGCCGAGCTACGGCAGATCGACCTGCCCCCCCTGGGCGCGGCCGGCGGGGAGGTCGGGGCGGCCATGGCCCTGTCCTTCGTCCGCTTCCTCATGACCAAGGCCAGCAAGGCGGAGTTCCTCCAGTTCCTCTCGTCGGCCCAACCGGGCAAGCTCGACGCCGCCGCCCAGAAGATCTACGGCACCCCCCTCACCGCGCTGGAGGAGAACTGGCGCACCAAGCTCATGTCCGGCGCGCCAAAGGTGAAGACAGGGCAGTTCCTGCGCCTGGCCGTCCGCTACCTGCGCCCGCACAAGCGTCGCGAGGCCGAGATGTTCCTCTACCTCCTCTTCGGCCTGGCCTTCACGGTCGTCTTCCCGTTCGCCTTCAAGTACCTGCTCGACACGGCCATACCGAGCGGCCACTTCAACAAGGTGGTCGACGTCCTCGCCGTCCTGCTGATCGCGTTCATCATCTCGCTGCTGGCCGGTCTGCGTGGCGCCTATCTGTCCGCCTACGTCAGCTCGTCCGTCGTGCGCCAGCTCCGCCGCGAGATGTTCACCAAGATGCAGACCCTGCCCCAAGCCTGGTACTCCCAGCGCCAGCAGGGCGACGTCCTGTCCCGTCTCTTCTCCGACGTCGGCCAGCTCGAGCAGGGCTTGTCGCAGACGCTGCAGGGCGGGCTGTCCCAGATCCTCTCGTTGGTCGTCTCCGCCATCGTGCTCGTGATCTTGAACCCGCTCCTGGCGATCATCACCCTGGCCGGCGCGCCCATCATCGGCTTCGTATACAAGACCATGGCCAACGGCGCCCAGAAGCGCAGCCTCGCCGTGCAGGAGGAGACGGGCAGCGTGCTTTCGGTGGCGTCGGAGAACTACGGAGCGCAGCCCGTGGTCAAGGCGTTCGGCCTCCAGCAACGTGAGAACAGCCGCTTCGCCCAGGCCTCCGACCGCCTCTTCGACCGCCAGGTCAGCCTGAATCTCTTCGGCGGCGTCTTCGGCCTGTCGGTCAACATGATCGTGACCCTGTTGCGCGTGTTCATCCTCGGGTTGGGCTCGTGGCTGATCCTCCACGGCCACCTCTCCATCGGCGGTCTGGTCGCCTTCATGTCGCTCATGGGCGAGGTGCTCTCGCCGGTGACCGTGCTCACCGGCATCGGGCAGCAGGTGCAGGCGTCGACGGGCGCGCTCGTGCGCATCAACGAGGTGCTCGATGCCTCCCCCGAGGTCGACGAGCCCGCCGACCTGCCCGACCTCGGGCCCGTCACCCGCGACATCGTGTTGCGCGACGTCGACTTCTCCTACACGCCCGAACGCCGCACGCTCGAGGACGTCAACGTGACGATCTCCGCCGGACAGAAGGTGGCCTTCGTCGGCCCCACCGGTGCCGGCAAGTCGTCCGTGCTCCAGCTGCTGATGCGCTTCTACGACCCCGACGAGGGTGCCGTGCTCTTCGACGGCCACGACAGCCGCCAGGTCACCATCGTCTCGCTGCGCAATCAGCTGGGCGTCGTCTTCCAGGAGACGTTTCTCTTCAACGCCACCATCCGCGAGAACATCGCCCTGGCCAAGCCGGGCGCCACCGACGCCGAGGTCGAAGCGGCGGCGCAAGCGGCCGAGATGCACGACTTCGTCTCCACCCTCCCCCGGGGCTACGACACGCTCGTCGGCGAGCGCGGCGGGCGTCTCTCGGGCGGCCAGAAGCAGCGGCTGTCCATCGCCCGCGCCCTGCTGCGCGACCCCAGCGTCCTCCTGCTCGACGAGGCGACTTCGGCGCTCGACCCGCGCACCGAGCGCCTGATCGCCGACACGCTCGACCGCGTCGGGGCCGGCCGCACGACCATCGCCGTCACCCACCGTCTGACCTCCATCACCCACTACGACAAGGTCTGCGTGATCGTCGCCGGCCACCTCGTCGAGCAGGGGACGCACGATGAGCTCGTCCGCCAGGGTGGTACGTACGCGCAGCTGTGGTCCGAGCAGACGGGCGGCGCCATCCCGACCGAGGCGCCGTTCGACGCCACCGGCGCGCTGGCCCGCATCCCGATCCTCTCTTCGCTCGGCCCCGACGAGCTGACCGCGGTGGCCGGTCGCCTGCGCGCCGTCGACCTGCAGGCGGGCGAGACGATGGCCGAGGGCGGCGGCCGCCTCCTCATCCTCCGCCGCGGCCGCGCCGCCGTGCTGGGCCGCGACTACGCCGACAACGTGGTGCAGACGGCCGAGCTCGGCATCGGTGACGCCTTCGGTCTCGCCGCCCTCCTCGGCTCGGGCACCGACGCCACCCTGCAAGCCACCGAGCCGGTCACCCTGCTCGTGCTGGACGACGAGACCATCCGGGGGCTGGCCGCCTCGCATCCCGACATCGCCTCGGCCCTGGAGGGGACCACGCGGCGCACCGTGGGCCCGGCCGGCGGCACCAGACTGTCCCGCATGACCATCGGCGTGTCGCGCGTCATGCCCGCCGCGGTCAGCTCCGCCGCGGACGGTCCTGCGGTAGGCGCTCCCACCGCCGACGACGTGCGCCGGCTGACCGGGAGCATGAAGGCCGTCGGCCAGTGAACGGGGTGATCCAAGCGGTGGTCGACTCGGCCGTGGGCGCCACGGCGGCGTCGGCCGGCTGGGTGCTGGCGCTGCGCGGCGACACCCTGACCGTGGTGGCCGCCCTCGGGGTAAGTCAGCTCGTCGGCATTGAGATCCCCGCCGGAGCGGGCACCGCCGGCTTCGTGGTGGGCTCGGGCCAGCCCATGGCCATGGCGGTGCACGAGGGTGACGCCCGCCTGTCCGAGGGCGTGCTGGCGCAGCTCGCCGAGCGCCCGTCGTCGGTGCTGTGCGTGCCCTGCACGACAGGCGACAGCGTGGTGGGCGTGCTCGAGCTGATCGACAAGGCGGGCGGCGGCACCTTCAGCTTCGACGACGTCGAGATCGCCACGCTGCTGGCCGGGATCGCCGCCGCGGCGATCGAGGCCGGGGAGGGCGACGTGGGGGTGCGCTCGCCCGACGAGCTCGGGGCCGAGCTACGCACGCTCGCCGCTTCCGATCCCGCCGCCTACGCACGGGTCGCCACGCTGGTCGACGCCATCCTGGCGCGTGGCTGACGAGAGCACACCGGTCCGGCCGGAGGAGACGCGGGTCAAGCCGGCCGCGCCGCGTCCCGAGTGGACGCGCGAATCGTCGGTCCTCCGCCTGCCCGGCGGCGTGGCCCGCCTCGAGGACCTCTCGCCCGAGTGGGCCTGGGGCGACGCCACGGGCAAGGGGGCGCGCGTCGCCATCGTGGACAGCGGCGTCGAAGCGGACCATCCCGACCTGGGCGACTGCGTCGAACGCGACGGGGGCATCGCGGTGACGTTGGACGAGGCGGGGGAAGCGGTCGTCACGCCGGGACCGCACGACGACGCCTTCGGGCACGGCACCGCGTGCGCCGGCATCATCCACCGCATCGCCCCCGAGGCGAGCATCACGAGCGTGCGCGTGCTGGGCGCCGGACTGGCCGGCAAGGCGGCCGCCTTCCTGGCCGGGCTCGGCTGGGCCATAGAGCAGGGCTTCGACGTCATCAACCTCTCGCTCGGCACGACGAAGCGCGACTGGGCACTCGCCTTCTACGAGGTGTGCGACCGCGCCTACTTCGGCGGCACCCTGCTCGTGACCGCGGCGAACAACATGGCCCGGCCCAGCTTCCCCTCGCTCTACGCCTCGGTGACCAGCGTGGCCTGCAACCTGGCCACCGACCCCTTCCGCTTCCACTACAACCCGGACCCGCCCACCGAGTTCCTGGCGCCCGGCATCGACGTGGAGCTGAGCTGGCGCGACGGGGGGCGCATCACCGGCACCGGCAATTCCTACGCGGCGCCGCACATCGCCGGCGTGGCCGCGCTGATCAAGTCGAAGCATCCCGACCTGCGCCCCTTTCAGCTCAAGACGGTGTTGTGGGCCACCGCGGCCAACGTGCGCGAGGCCCCCACCCCGGCGGGCCGCCTGACCCGGACCATCGCCCTGAGCCGGCTCACGTCGGCCGGCGGGCGGGCCACCTCGGCCTTGCGGGCGATCGGGCCGGAATCCTCGGCCCGGCGCCTGTAACCGGCACCGGGATCACCGTCACTACAGGGGCGGCGTCGCCTCTCAGCGAGCCGTGGACAACGAGAAGGCGGGGATCCGCGCGTCGAACGCCTCGGGCCTCGAGTACGACACGCTCTACCGCCAGACCAGCTGCCGTGCCGTCGCCGGGGACGGAGGCTTGCCGCTCACGTCCGACTGATCCTCGGACTACCCGGAAGGGCACGCGTCCCCAGAGCCGGGAGGGGGGCTAGCACCAGTCCCAGACGCCCGGTAGCGGCATTCTCATTGCGCCTGCCGGACCCCATGCTGGGAGCATGATCGTCTCCCACCTCCTGACCAAGCGGTTCGGCGACACCCTGGCGGTGGACGGACTGAGCTTCACCGTCACCCCGGGCGCCGTCACCGGCTTCCTCGGCCCGAACGGCTCGGGGAAGTCCACCACCATGCGGATGATCGTCGGCCTCGACCGGCCCGACGGCGGTCGGGCCACCGTCAACGGCGTGACCTACGCCGAGCTCGCCTGGCCCCTGCGCGAGGTGGGCGCCCTCCTCGATGCGAAGGCCTTCCATCCCGGCCGCAGCGCCCGCGACCACCTGCGCGTGCTGGCCCGCACGAACGACATCGCACCCGCCCGGGTCGACGAGGTGCTCGACCTGGTCGGGCTCACGGCGGTGGCGGACCGGCGCGCCGGGAAGTACTCGCTCGGCATGGGGCAGCGCCTCGGCATCGCCGCCGCGCTCCTGGGTGACCCGGGTGTACTGCTCTTCGACGAGCCGGTCAACGGGCTCGACCCCGAGGGCATTCGCTGGGTCCGGCACCTCCTGCGCGGCCTGGCGGCCGAGGGGCGGACGGTGCTCGTCTCGAGCCACCTCATCAACGAAATGGCACTCACGGCCGACCGCCTGGTCGTGATCGGGCGCGGCACGCTGATCGCCGAGACGAGCGTGCGCGAGTTCACCGCCCGGGCCCAGGGCGAGACCTCGGTCCGGATCGTCACGCCCACGCCGCAGCGGTTCGTGTCCGAGCTGAGCCGGGTCGGTGCCCGGCCCGCGGTCCACGACGACGGCGCCATCGTCGTGACGGGCATGCCGGCGTCCGACGTCGGCGAGCTGGCCGCCCGGGCGTCGCTGACCGTGCACGAGCTCACACCGCTGCGCAGCTCGCTCGAGGACGCCTTCATGGAGCTCACCAGCGACAGCGTCGACTACCGGTCGGGCGATGGTGTCTTCGCGGCGGCAGCTGCCTCCGCACGTTGAACGACCACCGATACGGAGAGGACTCGTTGTGACCATTGCTTTGTCATTGCCGAAGACGACCTCGCCCCCCGGGGCGCGTGTGGACCGGGTGGGCTTTCGCCAGGCCGTCGCATCCGAGGTGTGCAAGCTCGCCTCGCTGCGCTCGACCAAATGGATCTTCGCCATCACCGCGGTGGGCTCGATGCTCGTCACCTTCCTGGCGACGAACGGCGCCGCGCATCACCCGCACCAGTGGTTTCGGGGCTTCGATACGGTCAACCAGTCCATGGCCGGGCTGTCCGTCGGGTCGCTCGCCTTGGGCGTTCTCGGCGTACTGACGATCTCCGGCGAGTACGGATCCGGCACCATGCGCTCGTCCCTTGCTGCCGTCCCCCGGAGAGAAACGCTGTTCGCGGCGAAAGCAACCGTGGTCGGGGGGCTCACGCTCGTGGCGGGCGAGATCCTGAGCTTCGCCGCCTTCTTCTTGGGTCGGGCCGTCTTCTCGAGTGCCGGCGCCCCCACCCCCAGCCTGGGGCAGCCGGGGGTGCTGCGGGCAGTCGTGCTCACGGGTGCCTTCCTCAGCCTCTTCGCGCTCCTCGGGCTCGGGCTCGGGCTGATCATCCGCCACACGGCCGGTGCCGTCGCCACCTTTGCCGGCGTCACCCTGCTGGCACCGATCCTCCTACATGCGTTGGCCGGGGACCCCTCGCGGTACTCACCGGCCATCATCTTCGCCAGCTCGGTGTCGGCGGTCATTCCGCAATACCATCAGCTGTCGGCACCCATCGGGTTCGTGCTGATGGTGCTGTATTGCGTAGGCGCGCTCACCATCGGTGCGGTGCTGCTGGCCAAGAGGGACGCGTGACGTTGACCACCGAGGACAGCGAGGTCCAGGCGGACCAAGAGGATCGCCCCCGACCGAGAGGGGTGTCGTTGGCCATCACCGACGACCAGGTCGCCCAGTTCAAGGAGTTCGTGCAGCGGATCGGACGCGAGCCCTTCACCAGGCGGCCCTGGAGAGAGCTGGCGTTCTGGCTCGTGGGCGGTGGGCTGGCCGTCGTCGGCCTGGGCTTCGTCGGCCTCACGATGATCACCGGCGTCATCCTCGCCATCACCTTCTTCGGCCTGGCCGTGCTCGCGCTGTCCCTGCGCAGTGCCCGCGGGATCGGCCGCTGGCAGCGGGACCTCGCCAACAACCTTCTGGACGCGTCGATCGAAGTACCCGGAGCGTTCGTCAGCCGCCCGGGGTTCTTCGGCTGGCTGCAGTCCGTGCTGCGCGACCGGGTCGCCTGGCGCGCCGTGGGCTACCTCGCCGTCAAGGTGCCCTGGACGGGCCTCGGCCTCTACGTCGCGTTCAGCCTCTGGTGGGACGCGTTCGCCTGCCTGTTGCAGCCGCTCTTCTGGCACAACGGCAACGGGCCCCCCGTGTGGGGCCTCGTGGGGAACATCTTCCTGCCGAACAATGTCGCCCGGGGACCCCTGAGCTTCACCCGCACCGTGGGAATCTTCCTTCTCGGCCTGATCTTCTTCTTCGCCGCCCCGTGGGTCATGCGCGGTTTCGTCACCGTCGACAAGCTCCTGGCCCGCTCGCTGCTCGGCCCCGACCCCATGGCGACGCGGGTGCGCTCGCTCGAGCAGGCCCGCACCCAGACCGTCGACGCCTCCGCGGCGACGCTGCGCCGGATCGAGCGTGACCTGCACGACGGCACGCAGGCGCAGCTGGTGGCGCTGGCCATGCGGCTGGGCATGGCCAAGGAGAAGCTGGCCGACGGCGACGACGACGACATCGACCTCGACCGCGTGCGGGAGTTGATCGACGAGGCCCACCGGGGGGCCAAGGAGGCGATCGCCGAGCTACGCGACATTGCCCGGGGCATCCACCCGCCGGCGCTCGACATCGGCCTCGAGGGCGCGCTGGCCACCTTGGCGGCGCGGAGCGCGGTGCCGACGGAGCTGACGATGGACCTGCGGACGCGGCCGACGCCGGCCATAGAGGCGATCGCCTACTTCTGCGTGGCCGAGCTCCTGGCCAACGTGGCCCAGCACGCCCAGGCCTCGCGTGCCTCGGTCTCGTGCGCGCAGCAGGGCACCTGGCTGCGCCTGGTGGTGCGCGACGACGGGCGGGGCGGGGCGGAGCTCTCCTCCATCGGGTCGTCGTCGAGCGGACTGGCCGGCCTCACCGACCGCGTCCGCGCCGTGGACGGCCGGCTCTACCTCGTCAGCCCTCCGGGCGGCCCTACGGTCGTCACGGTCGACCTCCCGCTCTCGGTCTGATGGTCGGCGCGCTGCGCATCGCCATCGCCGAGGACTCGGCCATCTTCCGCGACGGCCTCGTCCAGCTGCTCGTCGACCGCGGCTTCGTCATCACCGGCGCGGTGGGCGAGCCCGGCGCCCTGCGCAGCTCCATCGCGCTGAACCCGCCTGACGTGGCCGTCATCGACATCCGGATGCCGCCCACGTTCACCGACGAGGGCCTGCGCCTGGCGCTCGAGCTGCGTGAACGTCACGAGGGGCTCGGCATCCTCTTGTTCTCCCAGTACATCGAGACCCGCTACGCCGCCGACCTCCTGGCCGACGATGCCGCCGGCATCGGGTATCTCCTCAAGGACCGCGTGGCGGACGTCAGCGACTTCGTCGAGGCGCTCGAGCGCGTCGCCATCGGAGGCACGGCCCTCGATCCGGAGGTGGTGACACAGCTCATGGGTGCGACCCGGCGTACCGACTCGCTCTCCGTCCTGACCGCCCGCGAGCGCGAGGTGCTCTCGCTCATGGCCGAGGGACGATCCAACGCGGCCATCGCCGGTGCGCTCGTCGTCAGCGAGGGCGCCGTCGAGAAGCACGTCGCCAACATCTTCGCCAAGCTCGATCTGCCGGTCTCGGAGAACGACCACCGGCGGGTCCTGGCCGTCCTGCGCTTCCTCGAGTCCTGACGCTCAGACGGTCGCGCCGTGCCCGTCGTAGGCCACGCCACGCGCCGCCGCCATCTCCCGGCCGGCATTCATCTGGAAGGGGCTGATGCCGCCGGGCTCCCACGGGCCGACCGACCCGGCCGCGACCGCCTCCTTCGCCTTGGTGACGAGGTTGAACCGCGCCCGCAACTCGGCACAGGGCACATGGGCCACGGAGAACCAGTCCAGGCGCAGGAAGTCGATGCTGTCGGCACCCGTGTCGTTGTCGTGGCACAGCGCGCCCCGCCGCATGGCGTCGGACAGGCGGGTGGCCATGCCCGGAACGCCCGAGAAGTGCCCGGGCGAGGCGTCGAAGAGCCCGGCGGCGTGCGGCAAGTCGCCCGTCTCGAAAAGCGCCAGCACCATGGCCAACAGCGAGAAGGCGTGCATGTCGTCGTTCGCCCGCGAAATCAGCCCGAAGACCTCGACCTCCGACTCGACCGTCGTGCCGTAGTCCGCCAGGACGTGCACCCAGTCGTGCTGAGCCAGCAGCGGCGGGGCCGAGTCCGGTGTACCGGGGAACGTGAAGCCGCGCGCCTGGTAGAGCTCCCAGACCTTGCGCCCGATGCTGTCCGCCGGCAGCGACTCGAGCGAGGCCCACTGCGCCGCCAGCGCCGCGTCGTCGACGGAGAACTCCCAGACCTGCAGCTCCCGGGCCGAGTGCAGCGCCACCGCCGCCTCGTCGCTGTGCCAGGTTCCCTCGTACCCGTTGCGGACGAAATCCTGATGGGCCAGGGCCAGCGACCCGGCCGCCAGGTCCAGGGCCACGCCGACCATGCCGTCCTCCACCCCGAGCTCTTCGGCGGTGGCGGCGATGCGCGCCGCCACGTCCTCGGGGATGGGGTGCACGATCAGGGCACACAGGAGCATGAGCTGCACCATGCGGGTGCGGAACGACGGCTCGCGCCGCGCCAGGCTCTCCGCGATCTCGGCCGGCGTCATGGACGGCCGCTCGGGCACCCTCCCCTGATGCCCGGTCATGGCCACGATGAGCGACTCGAGCAGGCTCTTTTGCACCGGGGCGAGAGAGCCTCCTCCCGCCACGGCACTGGCCACCCCGTCCACCAGGATCTGGGTCTCTGCCGCGTCCGGCGGCTGCAGGTTGACCGTGTCGGGGGTGGGAGGAGGTACGGGCACGGTGGACGCCTACTGCTCGGACAGCCAATCGATCCCGGAGCGGATGAAGCCGAGGCACGCGTCCATGTCGCCGGCGCCCGACCGGGGCACGAAGGCGCCGAACGGCGCGTTCCAGTAGTCGGGATCGCCGGGGCGCTCGGGGCCCCACGGGCCGACATACGCGTAGGGCTCCTCGCAGAACCCGTCGCCGGCGGAGAAGCCCAGGTTCACGCTCGTCGGGCCGAGGTCGACCGTCGTGCCGGCGTCGAAGTGCTCGGGCCACACCTGCAAGGTCGTGCTCGGGCGCGCCAGCTGCGCCACGCACTCGTCGAGGACCCGCGAGCCCAGTTCGAACCACCCGACGATGGCGGCCACCTCGCCGCGGTCGAGCTGCAGTGCCTCGTCCACCGCCCCGACCGATGGCGCGTCCGCCCCGGCCGAGAACTCGGCGGCCAGGTCGGTTCCGGCGAACTCGGCCAGCTCCCCCAGGGTCGAGCCCGCCAACGGCATGGACGTCGACCCGTTACCGAGCTCCCGTATCAGCGACATTCCGGCCGTCCGCAGGACCTCGGGCTCGGTCCCGAACGCCGGCGTCGCCAAACCGCCCGGGCTCGAGCGCAGGCCGAAGCGGCCGCTGACTTCGTAGCGCCGCCGGCCCAGCACGTGTGCGGCGAGCCGGTGCAGGTCGTCGCGGGTCCTTCCCATGTCAGCCCCGCACAGTAACGGCGGGTGCCCCGCGACCGTGCAGCCGCTAGCGGATGCGCGCGTTCCTCCTGGCCTCCCCGGCCGCCTCCGCCACCTCCTGCGCCACCGTGTCCTCGGCGGAGTGGCCCCAGAACCCGCGCGGCGCCACCAGGAAGTCGATCAGGCGCTCGAGCTGGTCCCCGTACGTGGCACGGAGCACCTGCAGGTCGGCCCAGGCCTCGGCCCTGTCCCGCAACGGGAGGCCGAGTTCGACCAGCTGGCGCCAGGCCAGCTCGAAGTTCTCCTCCACCAGCCACGACACCACCGGCGTGGTCTGGGGCACGTGCAGCCGGCTCGAGATCTCCACGATGGCCCGCCGGCCGCGGCGGAACACGAACGAGGGCGCGCGCTCTTTGGCCCCCTCCACGCAGGCGGACGTGAGCGTGGCGGCGTCGGTCACCACCCCCAATGCGGTCACCCACGATTGGCCCGGGTGCTGGGAACGGAAGAGGGCCAGCATCGGATAGGACACGTGGCTCTCGAGCACATCGGCGATCCACATCTCCCACTCGGTGAAGGCGCGGTAGAGGATCTCCGGGTCGCCGCCGGGCGCGTTCACGGCGATGACGCCGCGCCGGCGTGATGCGACCTCCCTGCGGATCGTCCAAGGTGAGCAGGCGCGCCTCGCGCCGGCTGTAGGCGCCGTAGAGCGCGGGGAGGTAGGAGATCATCAGCGCGATGGTCACGACGCCGGTCAGCGTCTCGAGCAGGGTCAGCATGCGGACCACGGCGCCGTGCGCCGATCCGAACAGCGGCGTCACCAGCGAGGTCCCGGCGTAGTAGACGAGCGTCCCCCAGTCCCGCGTCCCTCCGACGTGCTGGTCCAGGCCCCAGTACACGAGTGACCACCCGATCATGAGCCCGAACAGCCACAGGACGAGCAGACCGAGCAGGGACAGGGCCGGGTAGACGTTGAGCACGTACTCGCCGGAACGGTCGGGCAGGCGGGCGGCCAGGGCCCGGGTGGCGCGCCACGTCGACGCGTAGAAGATCCGGGTCGGGCGCCACCACCCGCTGCTGCCCTGCGTGACGATGAGCGTGGCGACGGCGTCACTCAGCATCCCCACGATGAGGACGGCGCCGCCGACCGCGGCGACCACCCTGAGTGTCTCTGTCATCTGCCCCCCGGGTTGCTCCGCTCTCGGAACACCCTATGGACGCCACCCGCGTCTGCAGGTCCAACACCTGTTGGAGAGCCGCCGACGAATTCGCGCCGGCGCCCGCGAGGCGAAAATGTCCGGTCGCATCCGGGTTGCGCCCAGGTTGCAGGTTGAAATCGGCTTAGTCCCCCAGCTGGGACGACGAATTTCGGTAAACGCGAAATCTACGTGAACGGGCGCTGCGCCGGGTAGAAAGAGGGGATGGTCAAGGTGATCCGTGGAGGCTTCGGGGGGCGGAGGGGTCCGTCCATCGGCCTGGTGCTCGGAGCCGGCGGTGTGGTCGGCCAGGCCTACCAGGCCGGCGTCCTGGCCGCGCTGCAGCGCGAGATCGGCTGGGACCCCCGCGACGCGTCCATCATCGTCGGCACCTCCGCCGGCTCGGTCACCGGCGCCGCGCTGCGGGTCGGCGTGCGGGCCACCGATCTGGCCGCCTCGCTCTACGGTGTGCCGACGTCACGCCGCGGCGGCGCCATCCTGCGTCGCATCCTCCCTGCGGACGCCGGTCCCCTCCCGACGCCCTCCCTCGGGTCGCTCCTGCGACCGTGGAACCTCCCCTCGCCCGCGCTCATCGCGCGCATCGCACGCCGGCCCCTGGCCTTCCGGCCCGAGGTGGTCGCCAGCACGCTGGTCCCCAAGGGCCGCGTCGACATCTCCGAGCGGGCGCGCGGTCTCGACGAGTACATCGGGGAGCGGTGGCCTGAGGGGCTGCGCATCTGTGCCGTGCGCCGCCGCGACGGTGCCCGCGTCGTCTTCGGACGCGCCGGCGCCCCCGAGGCGCGGCTGGCCGAGGCCGTCCTGGCCTCCTGCGCCATCCCCGGCTACTTCATGCCGGTCAGCATCGACGGTACCGAGTACGTCGACGGTGGCGTCCATTCGGTCACCAATGCCGACGTGCTGAAGGCCGAGGGCCTCGATCTGGTGATCGTGGTCTCCTCACTCTCCTCCGCCCACGGCTCGGCCAACGGCCCCGACGGGCTGCTCCGCCGGACGGTGCACCGTCGCATGGAGCGCGAGATCGAGCGACTGCAAACGGCGGGCATCCCGGTCATCAGCCTCGAGCCCGAGGCCGACTGCCGCCACATCATGGGCCTGCGCGCCATGGCCGAGGATAGGAGCCCACGGGTGATCGAGGCGGCCTACGAGGAGACCCGTCTGCGCATCCGCTCGACGCCCTTCCTGGCCACGTTGGGTGTGCCCACGCCGGCCGCCTCCGTCGGCTAGGGCCGGACCCGCACCCCCCGGGAGCCCGCCCTCGCCGGTAGTAGCGTCTCCGCGCGACCCCGATCCGCGAAGGAGGGCGCATGAGCCCTGACCGGTTGAGCCCCCAAGACGCCTCGTTCCTGCACCTCGAGGACGACGTCTCCCACATGCACATCGCCTCGGTGAGCATCTTCGAGGGGCCCCCGCCGCCGTTCGAAGACGTCGTGGCGATGGTGGACGCCAAGCTCGACCTGGTCCCGCGCTACCGCCAGCGGGTGAAGACCGTGCCGCTCGAGTTGGGCCGGCCGGTCTGGGTCGACGACCCGCACTTCAACATCGAGTACCACGTGCGCCACACCGCGCTGCCGTCGCCCGGCGGCGAGCGCGAGCTGCGCAAGCTGGTCGGTCGGGTGATGGCGCAACAGCTCGACCGCACCAAGCCGCTGTGGGAGATCTGGGTCGTCGAGGGGCTCGAGGTCGGGCGCTGGGCCATGCTGGCCAAGACCCACCACGCCATGGTCGACGGGATCTCCGGGACCGATCTGCTGGCGGTGATCATGGATCTGAGTGCCGACGCCCGGCGTCCCGAACTGACCGCCGCGTGGGTGCCGCACCCTGAGCCGTCCTCCGTCTCCCTCGTCCTCGAATCCCTCGAGAACATCGTGCGGTCGCCCTACGAACAGATACGCGCCGCGCGGGCGCAGACACGCTTCATCCGGCGCATGTTCGACTACGCCCGCGAGGTGACCGGCGGCCTGGTCTCGCTGAGCGGGCTCGTCCGCCCGACGCCGCTCTCCAGCCTGAACGGCCCGCTCGGGCCGCACCGGCGCTACACCTGGGCCACGACGTCGGTCGAGGACATCAGGCGCGTGCGCAAGGAGCTCGGCGGCACGTTCAACGACGTCGTGTTGGCCTGCATCACCAACGGGTTCCGCGAGCTGCTCATCTCCCGGGGCGAGACCACCGAGCGTGTGGTGCGTTCGCTGGTCCCCGTCTCGGTCCGGCCGCGCGACGACCGGGGCCGGGCGGTGGGCGACGGCACCTTCGAGAACAAGGTGTCGGCCATGTTCGCCGAGCTGCCGGTCGACATCGAGGACCCGGTCATGCGGCTGCACGTGATCAGCGACCAGATGAAGGATCTCAAGGAATCCAAGCAGGCGGTGGCGGGCGAGGCGCTCACGTCCATGTCGGGCTTCGCGCCGCCCATGCTGCTCGCGCTGGGCATGCGCCTGGCCACCCGGGCCGGGCAGCGCAACGTCAACACCGTCACCACCAACGTGCCGGGCCCGCAGTTCCCGCTCTACGCCGCCGGCCGGCGCATGGTGCGCGCCTTTCCCTACGTCCCCCTGGGCGGGCAGATGCGGATCGGCATCGCCATCTTCTCCTACGACGGCGAGGTCAACTTCGGCATCACCGGTGACTACGACTCGACCGAGGACATCGACGTGCTGGCCGACGGCATCGTGGACGGCATGACCCAGATGCTCAAGGACTGCGCCTGACCACAGCTCAACCGGCGTGCAGGGCGGCGATGTCACCCATCTCCGCCTCGATGTACTTGGTCAAGCCCGACACGATGACCCGCTCGACGCTCCCGCCCACGATGGGCATGTGCACCTTGAGGTCCCCGTCCACCACCACGACGGTGCTGTCGGGTCCGTCGGGTCCGGGCCCGAAGCGGTAGGCGCCGCCGGCGGACAGGCGGTCGGGGTAGTGGTCCGGCACGACCAGCCAGGTGGCCCGCGCCTCGCCGGTGAAGACCTCGGTCCGGGTGACCCACGACATCTTCTTGGGGTCGATCACCCGTCGCACGGCCGCCGATACCGAGCCCAAGAAGGCGTAGTGCACCTCAACGAGGGTGCGCGCCCCGTCCTCCTCGTGGCGCACCACGTCGAGCACCGCGATGTCGTCGCGCACCGGGCGGTCGGCGTAGAAGGCGGGCGTCCCGTAGGCGGCCATCGCCTGCGCAGGCGGCACGGGCACCGCCTGCTCGATGGCGATCTTCACGTCCCGGCCGGCCTCGTCGACGGCAGCCTCAGCTTGCGGTGGTCCCACGACACCGTGCGCTCGACCACCAGCTTTATCGCCACCCGCTTGTGCAGCATGGTCTCGATGAACGGCCTGAGCTCTTCGGTGTACGGCGCGTAGTAGCGCTCGAACACGCTGACGCCGAGCGCCCACAGCTGGTCCGGGTCCTCCACGATCTCGGCCCGGCCCACCAGCTCCACGCCCCGAAGCTCCTCGTAGTAGTCGCCGTCCTCGAAGAGCAGCGTCAGGCGGGGGTCACGGCGCAGGTTCTGCACCTTCTGCGACTTGGCCTTGGTCTCGACCGTCACGCAGCCGTCGACGAACCCGTACCACATGGCCACGGCGTGGATGGAGCCGTCGGGCGAAAGCGAGCACATCGTCATCGCCCGTCGCTCGGCCAGGAACGCGTCCACCTCGGCCGGCGTCATCGCTATGGCCTTGCGCTGGTTCACGCCGTGGCCCATGGCCTCGGTCATCGGGTTACCTCCTGGTTGCCCAAAGCTTCCCGACCAGGAATGCTGCGGGAAGAGTTCATATTCCGCACACTTGTTGGTTGCAACTGTTTCACAGCACGTTCACCTCCGCTCTCTAACGTGACCAGCGATGGCGACCGTGGATCAGACGATGCACAACGCCGGCCGGGATCACCGTTCCGGTCCCGCCGCGGGTCGCCATCACGGCCGGGAGCGCCTGGCCGAGGTCATCATGATCCGCCCCGCCGGTCCCGTGCGACCCGGGCTGTTTGGGTCGTTGGTCACCATGGCGCGGGAATTCGCCTCCCCGCGCCCACAGGCGACGTCGGTGCGATCAACCCCCCGTCCACCGTCGTCGCCTGTCCCTCGCTTCCTCGTCCGGCCCGAGCCACAGAGCCCCGACGACGCAGCCTGAGCCAGAGCAGAGCGTGGCGATCGTCAACGTGCCGGCGACGAGCAGCCGGCCACCGAGCACCGGGCCGGGCCGGGACAACCGCCCCCTCGTCCTGGTGGTCGACGACGAGGAGTCCTACCGCCAGGCGCTCGCCTCCGGCCTGGCCCGCGAGGGCTTCACCGTCGAGAGCGCGGGCGACGGGCACGAGGCGCTCCGGCTCTTCCACCGCGTCCACCCCGACCTGGTCCTGCTCGACGTCATGCTCCCCGATCAGTCGGGCATCGAGATCTGCCAGCAGATGCGCGCGCTCAAGCCGGTGCCCATCATCATGGTCACCGCACGCGACTCCGAGGTCGACATCGTGCTCGGGCTCGAGCTGGGCGCCAGCGACTACGTGGCCAAGCCGTTCCGGCTGCGCGAGCTGGTGGCGCGCATGCGCGCCGTCCTGCGCCGCGGCGTCACCGTGACCGAGCACCACGAGGAGGTGCTCGCCGTCGGCCCGGTGCGGCTCGATGCCGGCCGCCGCGAGGTCACCGTCAACGAGCGCCCGGTCGACCTGTCCCGCAAGGAGTTCGACCTCCTGGCGCTGCTCATGTCGCACAGCGGCCAGGTCGTCACGCGCGACTGGTGCATCGACCGCCTGTGGTGGGACCAGGAGCTGACGGACACCCGCACCCTCGATACCCACATCAAGCGCCTCCGCCGCAAGATCGAGCCCGACCCGGCCAACCCCCGCCACCTCGTCACCGTGCGCGGCGTCGGCTTCCGCTTCGAGGCCTGACTGCGACCGGCCCGGCGCCGCCCCGGCGCGCCGGTGCGGATCCGCTCTACATTGAGCGGATGCAAAAAGGCGATACCGTCCCCGACTTCGAGCTGCCCGACCAGACCGGCACGCCGCGCACCCTGAGCGGCCTCCTGGCCGACGGGCCCGTCGTGCTCTTCTTCTACCCGGGCGCCATGACCTACGGCTGCACCAAGGAGAGCTGCCACTTCCGCGACCTCAAGGCCGAGTTCGCCGCCGTCGGCGCGCAACCCGTCGGCATCAGCGCCGACCCGGTCGAGAAGCAGAAGCAGTTCGACGAGAAGGAGTCGCTCGGCATGCCGCTGCTCTCCGATCCCGACCGCGCCGTCGCGGCGCAACTCGGCGCCAAGCGCAACAACAACTTCATCAAGGTGAAGCGGCAGACGTTCGTCATCGACACCGACCGCACCCTGCTCGATGTGATCTCGAGCGAGTTCTCCATGTCGAGTCACGCCGACAAGGCGCTCGACCTCCTCAAGGCGCGCCGCGCTGCCTGAGCCTTCGTCCACCCGCACCGTCGTCGTCACCGGCGCCGCGTCGGGTATCGGCCGCGCCACCTCCGCCAGACTCGGTGCGGCGGGCTGGCGCGTCATCGGCATCGACCTGCACGACACCGACGTGGTGGCCGACCTGTCCACGCCCGACGGGCGCTCCCGCGCCCTGGCCGAAGCAGGTGAGCGCAGCGGCGGGGCCCTGGCCGGCATCGTCACCTGCGCCGGCCTGGCCGGCTCGCCCGGCCGCGCCGGCTCGCTCCTGGCGACGGTCAACTACTTCGGCACGGTGGAGGTGCTCACCGGCCTGCGCCCGCTCCTGGCGCCGGGCGGGGCGGCCGTCGCCATCAGCTCCAACTCGACCACCGTGCAGCCGGGCGTCCCCCTCGACCTGGTCGACGCCCTGCTCACCGGCGACCAGGCGCTGAGCCTGCGCCTGGCCGACGAGCACGGTGCCATGACGACGTACCCGGCATCGAAGCTGGCCGTCGCCCACTGGGTGCGCCGCCAGGCCACCGGCCCCGACTGGTCGGGCGCCGGCCTCCGGCTCAACGCCATCGCCCCGGGGATGATCGACACACCGATGATCGCCGAGATGCGGGCCGACGACGAGACGGGCCCGTTGCTCGACCTGCTTCCCATCCCGCTCGGGCGGCCGGGACGGCCCGAGGAGATCGCCGCCCTCATTGAGTTCCTGCTAGGACCCGACGCGGCCTTCTTCTGCGGCTCGGTCGTCTACTGCGACGGCGGCAGCGACGCCCTGCTGCGCACGCGGGACTGGCCGGCCGCCTGGGACATCTCACCCCGCGACTTCGTCCGGTCGTCCTGACGTGGGGCCGCCGCCGCACGGTCCGGCGGCGTAGCGCGGCGAACCAAAACCTCCAAAGCCGACCGTAGGCTGCCCGGGATGCCGGGCCGGATCCTCGTCGACACGACGCCGCTCCGGGAGAGCCGCGACTTCCGCCTGCTGTTCACCGGCTCGCTCATCTCCACGCTGGGCAACCAGCTCGTGGTGGTGGCCATCCCCTACCAGGTCTTCTCCATCACGCACTCGTCGCTGCAGGTCGGTGCCATCAGCCTGGCCCAACTGGTCCCCTTCCTCGTCGGCGCGCTGACCGCCGGGCCGCTCGGCGACTCCATGGACAAGCGGCGCATCATGATGTGGACGGCGGTCGGCTCGGTGTGCACCAGCGGTGGCATGGCCGTCAACGCGGCGCTGCCGCACCCGTCGCTGCTCGCGCTCTATCTCATCAGCGCGCTGGCCGCGGGCTTCATGGGCTTCAACGCCACGGCCCGCTCCGCCTCCGTCCCCGGGCTGGTCGAGCGCCGCCACCTGAGCGCGGCGGCCGCCCTCAACCAGATCGTGATGCAGATCGGCGTGATCGTCGGGTCCGGCGCTCTCGGGCATCCTGCTCGGCATCGGGCTGCGCCTCGTCTATTCGCTCGACGCGCTGTCCTTCGTGGCGGCGCTGATCGCCTCGGCCATGTTGAAGCCCATGCCGCCGCACCCGGACGCGGCGATCCTCTCGCCCTGGCAATCGACCAAGGAGGGCTTGCGCTACCTGCGCACCCGCGAGGCGCTGCAGGGCGTCTACATCATCGACATCAACGCCATGGTGTTCGGGATGCCGCGGGCGCTCTTCCCGGCCATGGCCGGGTCGGTGTTCGGGGGCGGCACCATCACGCTGGGGTTCCTCTACGCCGCCCCGGGTGTCGGCGCGTTCATCGGGGCCGTGACCACCGGCTGGGTGGCCAACCTGCGCCGGCAGGGCTGGGGGGTCATCGTCGCCGTCTCCATCTGGGGTGCGGCCATCGCGGTGTTCGGCCTGGTCGACACCTTGTGGGTGGCCCTGGTGATGCTGGCCATCGCCGGCTGGGCCGACGTGATCTCGGCCGTGCTGCGCAACACGATCTTGCAGTCGACCATCCCGGTGCGCTTCCGCAGCCGCATGAACTCCATTCAGATGGCCGTGGTCCAGGGCGGGCCCCGGCTGGGCGACATGGAGTCGGGCGCGGTAGCGACGTTGACGAGTATCGAGTTCTCGATCGTGTCGGGTGGGCTGGCCTGCATCGTCGGGGCGGGGGTCATCGCCATCCTCCTGCCGGTGTTCCGCCGCCACGTCGCCGGTGAGATCGACGACGTGCCCGTATGATCCGGCCGTGACCACCGCCGCTTCTTCCTGGGCCGAACCGACGTGGGGCGAGGTCGACCCCGCCGCCTACTCGCGCATCGTCGTCGTGTCGCCCCACTTCGACGACGCCGCCATGGGCGCCGGCCACCTGCTGGCCAGCTACCCCGACACCACGGTGATCACCGTGCTGGGCGGACGGCCGCCGGCCTACCTTGACCCGCCGTCGGACTGGGACGCCCTGGGCGGGTTCGTGGCAGGCGACGACGTCGTGGCGGTGCGGCGCCAGGAGGACGCGGCGGCCATGGCCGTGCTCGAGTCGGAGTACCGCTGGCTGGAGTTCTCGGACCACCAGTATCTGGCTCCCGAGGACCGGCCGACGCCCGACGACGTCGCACCGGTGCTGGCGGCCACCATCGCCGAGATCGATCCGACATCCGTGTTCTTCCCGATGGGCCTGGCCAACCCCGACCACGTCATGGTGCACGACGCCTGCCTGCTCATCCGGGCGGGCGAGCAGGGTGGCGGCGGGGATCGGGAGTGGTTCTGCTACGAGGACCACGGCTACAAGCACCTGCCCGGCATGCTGGCCTGGCGGGTGGCCAAGCTGCTGCGGTCGCACCCGTGGCCGACGCCGGCCATCGTCCCCCACGTGCCCGACGAGGAGCGCAAGCGCCGGGCCATCTGGTGCTACACGTCGCAGATCCCGCCGCTCGAGCGCGACCACGCCCTGACGGCCCGCGTGGAGGGGCGTGTGCCCGAGCAGTTCTGGCGCCTCGCTCCTCCACCGGCCGGCTGGGAGGCCCTGGCCGACCTCATCTGAGTCTCGGCCCCGGCCGCGCCGCCGGGCCCGAGGAGCCGAGGACCCGAGGACCCGAGCGCGAGACGGCCCGCTCGGTCGGGGGGAGGGAGCGGGCCGTCACGCTGGTGCCGTCGTCGAGATGCGGCTGGTCGGCGGCAACGGGGTGACGCTGCGGAGCCGTGACGAGGCGACCGAGCTGGTCACATGGGCGGTGCGGCAGATGGCGGACGCCGGGGTGCGGGCGGGGGGGGTCGTGGTGCGTGGCGTCGTATCGAGGGGTGCCCGGGCGGATCGTGGACGAGGCGCATCGGCGGGCGGCCGACTGCCTCGTGCTCGGCTCGACCCGTCGGCGGCGGGGGCATCGGCTGTTCTCGGGCGGGTGCGGGAGCGGACGACCCGCCTGACCTCGTTGCCGGTCCTGACCGCCCCGTCACCGCTGCGGGTGACGTCGGTGGGCGGTGCGGAGGCCTTGGAGGGGCGGCTCGACGACGTGCTCGATTCGCGGTTCCGGTAGGGCGTATACCCCCATTCACTAGGGAAGATCAACGAAGACGGGACGTTTGCCTCTACTGGGCCGAGCGGCCGTTCGGGCACCATGAGGGGGTGGTCATGTATGTAGACCTCCTCACACGGGCCCTTGGCAACGATGAGGCCGATGCCAGGTCGTATGACCTGTTGCTGGCCGACGTCGTCTCGTTCCGGGCCAGGCTCCGCGGTGGCGCGGACGGCGGTTCCGCCACTTCAGCCGCTGAGAGCCTGGCCCGGGAGCTCGCTTACGACGGAGCGCTCATCCGGTTGTGCGAGGCACTGGCGGTGCCCGCGACGCCGGCGCGCTTCGTCAACCCTCCCGCCGAGCGCAAGCGTCTCGAACGGGAACTGACGGATCGGGGCGTGTCGTTGACGGACGCCGACGCCACCGCTCCTGGCGCTGCTGCTGCTGTGACCGCCTCGGCGGTCTGACACCGGGCTCGGCGGGTCCTCGGCTCGGCCGCTCGGCCGCTCGGCCACGGAGTTCAGCAGCGACGACTGTTGCCGTTGCCGTGGGCGGGACCGTCTCGCTTCTGCAGCAGCTTCTCATTGCCGTTGTCGGAGGCGGCGGCATTGGCGTCTCGGGAGTTGTCGACGTCCATGTCGACGGCCACGTCCAGGACGCTGATGAGCCCGGTGATGTCGAGCAGGTGCCGCACGAAGTCCGTGGGCGACGCGATGCGCAGCGCCAGGCCCGACGCGTCGGCCCGCCTCTGCTCGACGGCCAGCACCGACAGTCCGGAGGGGTCGATGTAGCTGAGCTCGGCCAGATCGAGGACGACCTCGGCCACGCCGCTCCCGTTGACGGCCGAGAGGTGCTCCATCAGCACGGCGGCCGAGGCCACGTCGAGCTCCCCCCGCAGTGAGAGGCGCGCGCAGCCGTCCTTCTCGTGAACCTGGATCTCCAGTTGCTGGGAACCGCTCTCCATACCGCCTGCCCTTCGGCCCGACCACCGGCACGCACGTCGGCGTGCGAGGCACGAGGCGCTGCTGGTGAGCGCTTCGCCGTGACATTGTGCGACTTCCCAACCAGGGAAGCAAGGACTGGCGCCGGCCGGGCGGGCCCAAGCGCCGGACCGGGCGGGCGTCGGTAGAGTCGGCACCGGTGCCCGGCAACGAGAACGACGAGACTACGGTGGAGGTCGACGGGCGGGAGGTGCGGATCTCCCGGCCGGACAAGGTGTACTTCCCGGCCCTCGACGCCACCAAGTTCGACCTGGTGTCGTACTACCTCGAGATTGCCGATCACCTCTTGAACACGGCGGGGGGCCGGCCCGCCATGCTGCAGCGCTTCCCCGACGGCGCCACCGGCAAGTCGTTCTTCCAGAAGCGCATCCCCAACGGGGCGCCCGAGTGGCTGCAGTCGACCATCGTCTCCACGCCGAACGGCACCACGTCCAACGCCCTGGTGGTGGCCGACATCGCCCACGTGCTGTGGGCCGTCAACATCGGCTGCATCGGGCTGCACCTGTGGCCGTATCTCGCCGTCGACCCCGACCACGCCGACGAGCTGCGCATCGACCTCGATCCGACCAAGGGCATCGGCTTCGACGAGGTCCGGGCGGCGGCGCTGCGGTGCCGTGACCTGTTGGCCGAGCTCGGGTTGCGGGGCTACCCCAAGACGACCGGGAGCAACGGGCTGCACATCTACCTCCGGCTCGAGCCCCGGTGGGATTCGGTGACGGTGCGTTCGGCCGCGGTGGCGCTGGCCCGTGAGCTCGAGCGCCGCCATCCCGACGAGATCACGGCCAACTGGTGGAAGGAGGAGCGGGGGCCGCGGGTCTTCGTCGACTTCAACCAGAACGCACCGCACAAGACGGTGTTCGGCGCCTGGTTCGCCCGGCCCCGCACCGGGGGGCAGGTCTCGACGCCGCTGACCTGGGACGAGGTCGAGACGGTGGTCTCCGACGAGCTGACCATCCGTTCGGTGCCCGAACTGGTGCGCCGGCTGGGCGATCCGTGGGCGGACATCGCCTCGTCGCCGCAGTCGATCGAGCCGCTCCTGGCGCTGGCCGCCCGGGACAAGGAGGCCGGCCTGCACGACGCACCCTGGCCGCCGCAGTACCCGAAGATGCCCGACGAGCCGCCCCGGGTGGCGCCCAGCCGGGCCAAGAAGGCCTGACCCCGACCACGACGTCCATGGACCCCCTGTACGCCCTCAACCAGATCGCCTTCCGCCTGGAGCGCAACGGCGCGGACACCTACAAGGTGCGGGCGTTCCGCCATGCCGCCCGGGCCATCAAGACGATCCCGCCCGACGAGCTCGAGGCCCTGGCCGACGCCGGGAAGCTCCAGAGCATCGAGGGCGTCGGGAAGTCGACCGCCCAGGTCATCACCGAGGCGGTCAAGGGCGACGTCCCCGCCTACCTGACCAAGCTCGACCGGGAGGTCGCCGGCGACGACCTCGTCCTCGAAGGTCCCGCCGCCGCGCTGCTCGAGTCGCTCAGGGGCGACTGCCACTCGCACTCCGACTGGTCCGACGGCGGCAGCCCCATCCTCGAGATGGCCGAGGCCGCCCGCGATCTCGGCCGCGAGTACCTGGTGCTCACCGACCACAGCGCCCGGCTCACGGTGGCGCACGGGCTGAACGAGGACCGCATGCGCCAACAGCTCGAGGTCGTCGCCGAGCTCAACGAGGGCCTCGCTCCGTTCCGCATCCTCTCCGGCATGGAGGTCGACATCTTGGAGGACGGCTCGCTCGACCTCGACCTCGACCTGCTCGGCCAGCTCGACATCGTCGTCGCCAGCGTGCACTCCAAGCTCCGCATGGAGTCGCCCCAGATGACCCAGCGCATGCTGGCCGCCATCGAGAGCCCGCACACCGACATCCTCGGCCACTGCACCGGCCGCATCGTCGTCGGCCGCGGCCGCCCGCAGTCGACCTTCGATGCCGACGCAGTCTTCTCCGCCTGCGCCCGCACCGACACGGCGGTGGAGATCAACTCGAGGCCCGAGCGCCAGGACCCGCCGGAGGAGCTCCTCCGCCAGGCGATCGGGCTCGGCTGCTCCTTCGCCATCGACACCGACGCCCACGCCCCGGGCCAGCTCGAGTGGCTCGGACGCGGCTGCCGCAACGCCGTCGCCGCCGACGTCCCCACCGACCGCGTCGTCAACCGACACACCGCCGACGACCTGGTGGCCTGGGCCGGGTCCGCCGCCTCGTCATGACCCTTCCGGTCCGTCCCCCCGTCTCGCCCATGCTGGCCAAGCTGACCCGTGAGCTGCCCCGTGAAACGGGCCTCTATTACGAGCCCAAGTGGGACGGGTTCCGCTGCATCGTCTTCCGCGACGGCGACGACGTCGAGCTCGGCAGCCGGAACGAGAAACCGCTCACCCGCTACTTCCCCGAGCTCGTCGACGCCCTCCGCCGCGAACTCCCCGACCGCATCGTCCTCGACGGCGAAGTGGTCATTGCCGGTCCCCACGGCCTCGACTTCGACGCGCTGTCCCAGCGCATCCACCCGGCCGCCAAGCGCGTCAATCAACTGGCCGAGACCACCCCGTCCTCGTTCGTCGCCTTCGACCTCCTGGCCCACGACGACACCTCGTACATGGAGTCGCCCTACGCCGACCGGCGCCGCAGTCTGGAGAAGCTGCTGCGCAGGGTCCGGCCCCCCGTCCACCTCACGCCCGTCACCCAGGACCCGGACGTGGCGGCGGACTGGTTCGCCCGCTTCGAGGGCGCCGGCCTCGATGGCGTCGTCGCCAAACCCTCAGACCTCCACTACCTCCCGGACAAGCGCGTCATGCTCAAGGTCAAGCACCAGCGCACGGCCGACTGCGTCGTAGCCGGCTTCCGCACCCACAGGGACGGCGCCGGCGTGGGCTCGCTCCTGCTCGGCCTCTTCGACGGTGGCGGCACCCTGCACCACGTCGGCGTGGCGTCGGGCTTCAGCGTGGCCCGCCGCCGTGAGCTCGTCGACGAGCTCGAGCCCTACCGCGCCGGCGCCCTCGACGGCCATCCCTGGGCGGGGTGGGCCGAGGCCCAGGCCTCCGGCCGCGCCCCCGGCGGCATGAACCGCTGGAACGCCGGCAAGGACATGACCTGGGAGCCGCTCCGCGCCGAAGCCGTCTGCGAGGTCTCCTACGACCACCTCCAGGAGAGCCGCTTCCGCCACGCCACCTCCTTCGTGCGCTGGCGCCCCGACCGCACACCCGCCTCGTGCACCTACGCGCAGCTCGATACCCCGGTCCCCATGGAGCTCAGCGACGTATTCGGCACCTAGCCAAAAAAATCCGCACAACCGCCCCCGCCCCCGACGACCGTTCACCCCACCATGGGGCCCACCAACACCGCCGCCGCCACCACCGCCGGGCTCACCTTCGACGTGCCGACGCTCGGGCTCTCAGAAGTGGCCGCCATGTCCAATGACGAGCTCAAAGAGGTGCTCACCGAGTCGGCCACGGCCCAGGCCGCCCTGGCGGGCCTCATCGCGCTGGCCCTGGCCGAGCTGGCGCGGCGCCAGGGCTTCCGCGACGACGGCGCCACCTCGGTCGAGGCCTGGATGGTGGAGCGCACCGGGGTGGGCCCCTCCAGCGCCCGCACCTTGGCCCGGGTCGGCGAGGACCTCTTCGACCTGCCGCACCTGAGCGGGGCGCTGTGCAGCGGGGCCCTGCCCTTGGACAAGGTGCGCACCGTGGCCGGGGTGGCCACCCCCGAGACCGACGCCGCCTGGGCCGCCGCCGCGGCCGAGCACTCGGTGCGTGACCTGGCCGAACTGGTGCGCACGCAGCGTCCCCCCACCCGAGAGGACTCAGACAAGGAGCACGAGACCCGCTCGGTGCGCTTCAACGAGGCGACGCGCACCATGACGGCGGGGCTGCCCGCCGAGTCCTTCGCCGAGGTGCGGGCGTGCCTCGAGGCCCGGGCCAAGGCCATCCCCTCCGACGGCGAGACGCCGTGGGACCAGCGCCTGGCCGACGCCTTGGTGTCCTTGGTGCGCTCAGGCGGTGACGCCCAGGCTGGCCCGTCGCGCTCGCCCTACATCGTGGTCGCCCACGCCCCCCTCGACACCGTGCTCGGCGACGCGGAGCGCTGCGGCGAGCTCGAACGGGGCGGGCTGATCAGCGCGGATGTGGTGCGGCGCCTGGCCTGTGAGGCCCGGGTCATCGTGGCCCTCGACGACGACGCCGGCCACACCGTCTACGAGGGGCACCAGAGCCGAGACGCCACGCCCACCCAGCGCCGTGAGCTGATGCGCCGAGACCGCCACTGTCGCTTCCCGGGCTGTCGCCATGTGCTCTTCACCGTGGCGCACCACGTGCGCTTTTGGAGCCCACCTGAGCGCGGCCCGACCGACATGGACAATTTGGCCCTGATGTGCAGATACCACCACGACCTGATCCACAGCTCCACGGTGGGCTGGCGCGTCCGCGGGGACCCCAACGTCGAGCTCACCTTCACCAGCCCGAGCGGGCGGGTCACGACCTCGCGCCCCTCACCGCTGTGGACCAGGGTGACGGCGCCCCGGAAGGGGACGGGGACCGGGACTACGGACTGAGCAGTGCGGGATCAGCCGCCAACTCGGCTCGTACGGCTGCTTCCCAGAATCCGATGAAGCCCTCGCCGTCGTTCCGTGCCACGGCGTCGATGAACGTCTGCGGGACGCGGGACGCTCCCGTGCCACCCGCGACGCGGGCGTACCAGGCGTGCTGGCAACGCTGTTCGAGCGCGACCGCACGCTGGTGCACCGCCCGGGCCGAACCTCCGACGATGAACACGCCGTGTCCGGCGAGGAGCGCCATGGCGGCGTCACCCATCGCCGCAACCGCCCGGCGGGCGCTATTGGGGTCGTTCACCGGCCCCTCGTACTCGTCAACCAGCGTGAGCGTGCCGCCTCCGAGAGCCGAGCTCTGATCGAGGATGGGCGGCACCTCCGCCAGGTCGGCCCACACCGTGCCGTAAAGCGGATGGTTGTGCACGGCCCATCCGACGTCGGCCCGCGCCTTGTGCAGTTCGAGGTGGAGGGGGATGCCGAGCGGGACGGGCCAGTCCCCCTCGAGGACGCGCCCGTCGAGGTCGATGCGCAGCACCTGCGATGGCCGCAGCTCCGCCCAGGTGAGCAGCCACGGGTTGCACAGCAGCGTGCCGTCGCCGAGGTTGACCGTGATGTGCCCGGCCAGATGGTCGTTGTAACCCTCCCGCCACAGAGCGCGGGCGAGCACGACCAGCTCCTCACGCTGCGTCAGGTCGGGGATCAGCTTGTCGGCGGTCGGCGTGAACACAGTCGCCTCCTCTCGGCGCGTCAGCGCGGCAGGATCTGGTCGGGTAGCGGATGGCGGTAGAGAGCGGCGGCGTTCAGGCAGCACATGGCGCGCAGCTCGTCGTCGGGGATATGGCCCCAGTAGCGCTCGATGACCGCCTGGGTGTCGGGCCAGGTGCTGTCGCCGTGCGGGTAGTCGACCTCGACCATGATGTGGTCGACCCCAATCGCGTGTCGGGTGTCGATGGTGGAGGGGTCGTCGATGGTGCAGAACCAGAAGTTGCGCTTCAGCACGTCGGCCGGGCGGACTTCCCAACCCCGGCCGTAGCCGGAGCGGTCGACGATGTTCTCGAGGCGGTCGACCAGCATGGCCACCCACCCGATGCCCCCCTCGCTCATGGCGATCTTGAGCGTCGGGAGGCGCAGGGCGTAGCCCGACCACAGCCACTCTGCGCA
The DNA here is from genome assembly GCA_963807775.1 of uncultured Acidimicrobiaceae bacterium. Lineage (GTDB taxonomy): Bacteria > Actinomycetota > Acidimicrobiia > Acidimicrobiales > RAAP-2 > Bog-473. The sequence goes on from CAWECY010000010.1 coordinate 232,920, forward strand.
GGCGGTGAGCGACAGCTGCCCGAAGAGCGTGGCCCCGAGATGCAGGGTGTCGATGCCGGCGCCCGGCGGGGCGGGGGTGAGCCCCGAGCTGCCGACGTGGAGCGAAACGACCGTGTCCGTCTCGACCACGGCCTCCATGATGGGGTCCCAGTGAGCCCGGTCCCACAGCGAGGGCAGCCCGATCTCGTGGGGCCGCTCGGGGAAGGTGACCGACGTGAAGCCACGGTCCGCGTTGCGGCGGATCTCCGCCACCGCAAGGGCGGGGTCGGCCAGATACGTGATGCCGAGCGGCACGATGCGCTCGGGGTGGCGCGAGTACCACTCCTCGAAGAGCCAGTCGTTCCAGGCCCGCACGCAGGCCAGGCCGAGCTCACGGTCCTTGGCGTCGAAGAAGACACGGCCGCAGAAACCGGTGATCATGGACGGGAAGTTCACCGAGGCCCAGACCCCGTTGATGTCCATATCGTGCACACGGGCTTCGACGTCGTAACAGCCCGGCCGCATTTGGTCGAACCGGAACGGCTCCAGGCTGTAGGTCTCGGGTCGCCTGCCTGCCACTGCGTTCATTCCAACCTGGGTGTAGCGCTCGCCCTCGAACTCCCACACCTCGTGCCCCTCGTCCGTCTCGACAATCCGAGGTGCCCGATCGGCCAGCGCCGCCGGAACACGGTCCTTGAACATGTGCGGTGGCTCGACCACGTGGTCGTCGACCGAGATCACGGTGTACCGGATGCTCGCGGGCCTCGGGCTCGGGCAGGAAGAGGTCGGTGCTGAGCGCCATGCTTCTACTCTGCCCCACCTGGCGGCCCGACGCGCTGCCACGCACGGAGGCCCACCCGGATGGATACTGGGGCCTCCAAGGCAAAGGAGGCGGCGGTGCTCGCTCTGGTCGTTGTCACGACGTTTCTCGTCCTGTTGCTCGGCCTGCTGGTCGCCGGGCTGCTACGCAGCCACGCCGACATCCTCCGGTCGCTGCACGAGCTCGGGGTGGGCGTGGGAGACCCCGCGTCGGGGTCACGCAACCCTGAGGGGGGAGCCGGGACAGGTCCGGTGCCGATCGACCTGGCGCCGTCGGGCGCTCCCGCCCTGGGCCCGGCACCTGCCGTGGCGGGGCTGACGCCAGACGGCAACGCCGCGGCGTTCGCCCCCGATAACAGCGACCGGCTCACCCTGCTCGGTTTCCTCTCGTCGGGCTGCACGTCGTGTGCCGGGTTCTGGCGGGCGTTCGGCCAACCCGAGCAGCTCCGCCTGCCGGACGGCACCCGGGTGGTCATCGTGACCAAGGGTCCCGAGCTCGAGATCACGGCCCAGGTGCAAGCGATGGCCACGGGCAACGTCCCCGTCATCATGTCGACCGAGGCCTGGCACGACTACCAGGTGCCCGGCTCGCCGTTCTTCGTGCTCGTGGACGGAGCCAGCGGACGCAAGGTGGGGCAGGGCGTCGCCAACCACGTGAGCCAACTGGTCGAGCTGGTGCGCCGCGCCGAGATCGACGGCGCCAGCGGCGCACACAGATCGCGCCGCGCCGCGCCCACGACCGGGTTGGTCGGGGTGGACGGGCCGGGACGGGAGGCGGCGGCCGACGAGGTGTTGCAGGCGGCAGGCATCCTTCCCGGTGACCCGAGCCTGTATCCGCAGAGCCTCGACGACGTCTTCCCCCTCGCACCCACGGACCGGCGCGCCGGCTAGTGGCCACCATCCGCGCTCACGGCATCGCCTCCCAGTTGCCCAACGGCTTCGAGGGGAAGATCTTCGTGCGCGCCGTGTCGGTCGGAACGGCCTACACGGTGGCGCAGTTCGCCACCTTCCCGCTGCCCGACAACGTCGGGGACTTCGGCAGTGGCGCGGTGAACCTGATGGGACCGAACGACGTCTACGTGACGCTGTTCGAGTACGGGCCGGAGAGCCTGGGCACCGCGTTGTTCGCACAGCAGGGGCGGCCGCCGGCACTGTCGCCGGGTGACTTCTCGCCCACCGTCCTGCGCCGGGGCATCCCCGGCCAGTCCGGAACGCAATGGTTCTTCACCGAGGTCGGCCGGCCGTTCTCGTTCTACGCAGTGCTGGGGAGCCACTTGCAGAGTCGTGCGTTGGTGCCCCGGGTCAACGCGCTGCTGGCGTCGCTCGCCGTGAGCCCCAGCGCACCTCAGGTCCCCCTGAAGAAGCCGGCATGGAACTGATCGGCCTCTACCTGATCGCAGCCGGACTGCTCGTCGTGGCCGGAGTCGCCAAGGCAGTCCATCCCGACGACACGGCGCGGGCGGTGACCGCAATGCTCCCCGTGCGGATGCGGTCGGTGCCGGTGCGGACGTTTCGGTGGGCGGTTCGGACGTTGGCGATGATCGAAGTCGTCGTGGGACTCTCGGCGCTGGCCCGGCCCGGGGAACTGACCGCCACCCTCGTGGCCCTGTCCTACGCGCTCTTTGCCGGAGTGGTGGCCTACGCCAGGCTGCGGGGCGGTCCGTTGGCCACGTGCGGCTGCTTCGGCCGCCCCGATACCCCGGCCACCTGGTTGCACGTCGCCCTCAACCTCGTGCTGGTCGTGGCGGCCCTCGGCGTCGCCCTGGCGAGAGCGGGGGCAGACGGCCACTCCGTCGCGAGCGTCCTGGCGCGCCAGCCGTGGTCCGGCGTCCCGCTGCTCTTCGCCAGCGCCGTGGGCCTGTGGCTGACCGTGTTGGCGCTCTCCACGTTGCCGGTGCTGGAGGGTGCACGCCGCCGGGTGCAGCCGGCCCGGGCCGGGGCGGTGGGCCGCCCATGAGCTTTTCGACGACGCTGGTCGAGCGCTCGGCTGCGTTCTTGGATCGGCGGCTGTCCCGGCGCAGCGTGATCAACCGCTCCGCCTTCGTCGGGAGCGCGGTGGCCCTCGGCGCCGGGCTGGACCTGGCGCTCCGGCCGGGGACGGCGTACGGGCAGATCTGCGAGTGCGGCAATGCCGGATGTGGGTGTGGCAGCACGTGCTGCTCGGGGTTCAGCGAGTTCTGTTGCGAGGTGAGTGGGTACAACTACTGCCCCGCCGACACCGTCATGGGTGGCTGGTGGATGGCCGACAACTCGAGCTACTGCGGCGGGCCGCGGTACTACATGGACTGCAACGCATCGTGCGCGTGCGCCGACGGCTGCGGCGGGGGCTACCCGTTCTGCGGGAGCGACTGCGACGGCGTGGACTGCGGCTGCGGGCCCAACGGCTGCGACTCCTACCTGACGGGATGCCTGCAGTTCCGCTACGGGCAGTGCAACCAGAACGTGGCCTGCGTCGGGGCCATCGTGTGCCGCGTCGTCGCCTGCGTCCCGCCCTGGACGATCGACCCCACGTGCACGACCGCCGTCGCCGTCGACGACTCGACGGCCGAGCAGAACGAGCCGTGCTGGACGCCGGCGCCGCCGACGCCGCCGTGCGCCTCGCCGGCGACCAAGTGCGAGGTGGTCGGGCTGGCGCCGAGCACGGACGGGGAGGGCTATGCCGTCTTGACGTCGTTCGGCCAGCTGTTCCCGTACGGCGACTACCCGTCGAACGGTGACGCGTCGGCGCTCACGCTGGACGCGCCCATCGTCGGCGTGGCGACGTGTTCGGCGGGCGGCTACTGGCTGGCGGCGGCCGACGGGGGATCTTCGCCTACGGCGGTGCGCCCTTCGACGGCTCCATGGGTGGGACGCTCATTGGACAAGCCCGTCGTGGGGATCGTCGGCACGCCGTCGGGGCAGGGCTACTGGCATCGTGGCGTCGGACGGCGGCATCTTCAACTACGGCGACGCGCCGTTCCTCGGGTCGATGGGCGGGCAGCGGTTGAACGCGCCCGTGGTGGGAATGGCCACGACGCCGTCGGGCCAGGGCTACTGGCTGGTGGCACGCGGACGGGGGCATCTTCGCGTTCGGGGATGCGCCGTATCTCGGGTCGATGGGCGGGCAGTGGCTGAACGCCCCCGTGGTGGGCATGGCGGCCACGCCGAGCGGGCAGGGCTACTGGCTGGCGGCGGCCGACGGGGGGATTTTCGCGTTCGGGGACGCCGCGTTCGACGGCTCGACCGGCACCCTGCACCTCAACATGCCCGTGGTGGGCATGGCCGGCTTCGGGGACGACGCCGGGTACTGGCTGGTGGCCCGGGACGGGGGGATCTTCGCCTTCGGCGCCGCCCCGTTCCTCGGGTCGCCGGCGTGACGGGGCCACGGCCACGGCCACGAAAGGAGACGCACCGATGACCGACACCGACGCCCTCACCCTGGCCGCCGTCGTGGTGGCGGTGGCCGCCGCCGGCCGCTCGACCTGGTCGCCATGCGGTCTGTCCATGCTGTCGACGATCACCCCGCTGGGCGAGCGGGCCCGGGGGCACCGGTGGGGGGCGACGGCCGCCTGGTTCGTCGCTGGGCGGGGTGGCCGGCGGGGTGACGCTGGGCCTTGTCGCCGCGGGACTGGCCGCCGGGCTGGGCGCGCTCGGGCCGCCGTCGGACACGGTCGTGGCCGCCGTGGCCTGCGCCGCCGCTCTCGCCGCCGCCGCGTCTGACGCCGGCGTCGGGCGGGTTCCGCCTGCCCATCCACGGCCGCCAGGTCAACGAGCGCTGGCTGGACCGCTACCGGCCCTGGGTCTACGGGACCGGGTTCGGCTGGCAGATCGGGACGGGGGTGGTCACCTACATAAGGACCTCGGCCGTGTACCTGCTGATCGTGCTGGGCGTGCTCACCGGGCGCCCGCTCGTGGCGCTGGGGGTGTGCGTGCTCTTCGGGCTGGTGCGGGGCCTGGCGGTCCTCCTCGGACGGGGCATCACCAGCCCGGAGGCCCTGGCCGCCTTCCACCGGCGCTTCATGCGCCTGGGGCCGGTGGCGCTCGCCGGCGTCGTCACCGTCGAGGCCGTGGTGGCGACGGTAACGGCGTGGACGCTGTCGCCGTGGCTCGCCCTGGCCCTGGCCCTGGCCACAGCCACAGCCTCCGCCACGCTCACCGTCGTCGTCGTCGTCGCTACACGTTCCGGTGGTTCTCGAAGCGCGCGTACTGCTTGAGGAACAGCAGGTTCGCCTTCCCCGTCGGCCCGTTACGGTGCTTGGCCACCTCCACCAACGCGTCGTCCGCCCGGTCGATCGGCACCTCGTCGTTGTACTCGGACTCCCGATAGATGAACATCACCACGTCGGCGTCCTGCTCGAGCGACCCCGACTCACGCAGGTCCGACAGCTGCGGCGTCTTGTCCGTCCGTGACTCCAGGTTCCGAGATAGCTGCGACAAGGCCACCACCGGCACCTCGAGCTCACGGGCCAGGATCTTCAGCTGCCGCGAAATGTCGGCCACCTCGGTCTGGCGGTTCTCGAAGCGCCCCCGCCCCGTCATCAGCTGCAGGTAGTCGACCACCACCAGACCCAGGTCGCCCTCGGACTTCTTCAGCCGCCGGGCCCGGGCCCGGATGTCCATCACCGTGACGGCCGGGTTGTCGTCAATGAAGATCGGCGCCTGCGACAGCCGGGTCACCGCCGTGCCGATCTTGGCCCAGTCCTGGGTGCGGATGCGCCCGTTCTGCAGGCTCTGGCCGTTCACCTCGGCCTCGGACGCCAGCAGGCGCTGCGTCAGCTCCAGATGCCCCATCTCCAAGGAGAACAGCAGCGCCGGCCGCTGCACCACCATCCCGACGTGCGCCAGCACCCCCAGGGCGAAGCTCGTCTTGCCCATCCCGGGCCGGGCACCGACGATGTTCAACGACGACGGCTGCAGCCCCAGCAGGATCCGGTCCAGCTCGTGGTACCCCGTCGCCACCCCGGTGATCTCGGTCCCCCGCTGGCCCAGCTCCTCGATACGGTCCAGGCCCGCCATCAACAGGTCGTGCAACGGGTGCATGGAGTCCGCACCCCGCCGCTCGGCCACGTTGAAGACCAGCTGCTCGGCATCGTCGACCGCCGTCTTGACGTCCTCGGGCAACGAGTACCCGATGTCGGCGATCTCTCCGGCCACGCCGATGAGCTTGCGCAGCAGGGAATGCTCTTCCACGATCTGGGCGTAGTGCCGGGCGTTGGCGATCGACGGCGTGTAGGCCTGCAGCGAGATGAAGATCGACGGGTCCCCCACCTGCTCCATCAGCCCGGAGCGCTTCAACTCGTCGGTCACGGTGACGGCGTCGATCGGCTCGCCCCGCTCCATCAGGAAACGGATGGCCCCGAAGATGTGCCCGTGCGCCGGCTTGTAGAAGTCGCCCCCCGCGCACGTCTCGATCCCGATGGACGCGGCGTCGTTCGACAGCAGCATGGCCCCGAGCAGGGACTGCTCCGCCTCGAGGTCGTGCGGGGGCACCCTCGCCCCGGTCGGTGCGGGCATGGGGGCCGCTCGGAGCGGGCGGGTGTCATCGAAGGCGTGGACCACGGCTCCCCTACTCTGACGTCCCGGGTCTGGGGACCATAAGGCCGAACTTGCTGTGGGTAACGGTCGGCCCCTTGTGGGTAACCGTGGGTGTAAGCACCCCAGCGGTGTGGATAAGTCGTGCAGGAACGACCGGGCCAGGGGCCTCCGACAGGCGCGCTCGGGTCGTCACCGCGCCATGATGAGCACGCGGTTGTCTCACCGCATTCCGGGTAGCCGGCCGCCCCGGCTCCCGTCCGGCCTTCAGCCGGCGGCGTTCACCTCGACCGTGACGATGGTCGCCACGTCACGGAACAGCTCGACCGTCACCTCGAACGAGCCCGTCTCCTTGATGTGCTCCGGCAGCAGCACGTGCCTGCGGTCGACTTCGACGCCCTTGGCCGCCTTGATCGCCTCGACCACGTCGGCCGGGCCGATCGACCCGAACAGGCGCCCGCCCCCGGCGGCGCGGGCCGAGATCGGGATCACCGCGCCGGCCAGCAGGGCCGCCTGCGCCTCGGCGGCGCCGCGGTCCTGCGCCTCGCGCAGGTCACGCCCCCTCCGCATCTGTTCGGCCTGACCCTCGACCCCTTCGGTGGCCACGATGGCGCGGCCCTCGGGCAGGAGGAAGTTGCGGGCGAACCCGCCGGCCACCTTGACGATGTCGCCCCGGCGGCCGACCCCGGCCACGTCGTCGCGCAGGAGGACCTTCATGCGTCCACACCTGTTTCTTCGGCCACCCCGTCCGCCGCCCCGGCCTCGTCGACCAGCACCTCGACCTCGACCTCGCCGTTGTCGGCCAGCACCTCGAGATCGGCGTCGGGGACCAGCAACTCGACATCGCCGTCGTCGTCGACCAGCACCTCGACTTCGGCGGCGACGTCTCCCTCAGGGTCACGATCACGGTCCCGCCCGCCCCGCCGCGGCGGGCCGCCGTCACCCGGGACCGAGTCCAGCGTCCGGTCCCCGCGGTCGCCCCGGTCGCGGCGGCCACCCGGGCGCTCCGTCACCGTCCGCTGCGTATACGGCAGCAGCACGAGCTCGCGCGCCGTCTTGATGGCCATGGCGAGCGCCCGCTGGTGCTGGGCGCAGTTGCCCGTCACCCGGCGCGAGCGGATCTTGCCGCGATCGCTCATGTACTTGCGCAGCAGGGGGACGTCCTTGTAGTCGACCCACTCGATCTTGTCGCGGCACAGCGCGCACGGCTTCTTCTTGACCCTGCGGCCGAGGTCTTTGGGGGCCCGGCGCGCCGCCGTCCCACCGCGTTGGTTGTTACGTGCCATCAGAAGGGCTCCTCGTCGAATCCGTACCCGCCACCGGCGTCTGCCGGAGGCGGCTGGGGCGCCGACGGACGACCGCCGCCACCACCGCCACCGCCTCCGCCCCGGGGGGACTCCCCGGGACCGCGCCGCTCGTTCTTGGTGACCTGCGCCGTGGCCCACCGCAGCGAGGGCCCGATCTCGTCGGCGACCACCTCGACCTTGGAACGCTTGTCGCCGTCCTGGGTCTCCCAGCTGCGCTGCTCGAGCCGGCCGTTCACGATGACCCGGGCGCCCCGGGTCAGGGTCTCGCTCACGTTCTCGGCCATCTCACGCCAGCACACCACGTCGAAGAACGAGGTGGCCTCCTCCCACTCCTGGGTCTGGCGGTTCTGCCAGCGGCGGTTCACCGCCAGGCCGAAGGTCACGTTGGCCTGGCCCGTGTTGGTGAAGCGCAGCTCGGGGTCCCGGGTGATGTTCCCGACCAAGGTGACGCTGTTGTCTGGCATCTCTTCTCCTTGTCCGTCCTCGTCCGTGCGTCCGTCAGCTCGCCGCCGGCTCGGCGGCCGTCGCCGCCTTGGCGCTGTCGGGCAGCCGCACCACCTTGTGGCGCACCACCTCGTCGGCCAGGCCCAGCATGCGGTCGAGCGCTGCCACGGTCTCGGCCACGCCGGTGAACTCGACCACGACGTAGTACCCCTCGCGCTTGTGGTTCACCTCGTAGGCGAATGTGCGCTTCCCCCAGCGGTCGATGGCGCCGGGATTGCCCCCGTTCGAGCGGATGACCTCCAGGGCGTGGTCGAGGACGCCCTGAATCACGCTGGGTTCGGTGGTGGCCTCGAAGATGGCCATGACTTCGTAAGGCCGCATGAGCGGCATACCTCCCTCTGGACCGGCACCGGTGCCGGGCCCCTGACGGTCAGGAGCAGGGTCAACTAAAGGGGGACATGGTAGCCGCCCTCAACCCAGGGCGTCACCCAGCCCCGCCGGTCCGTGATAGCTCTCGGCGTCGCTCGGGAAGTTCCCGCTGCGCACGTCGGCGGCGAACGCCGCGATGGCTTCGGTGGCGATGCGGCCCACGTCGGCGTACTGGCGCACGAATTTGGGCGGGGTCCGGCGGCCCAACCCGAGCAGGTCATGAAAGACCAGCACCTGGCCGTCGCACGTCGGCCCGGCGCCGATCCCGATCGTGGGCACGTCAATGGCCTCGGTCACGGCCGCCCCGACCACGTCGGGCACCCCTTCGATCACGAAGGCGAAGCAGCCGGCCGCGCTCAGCGCCTTGGCCGCGTCCAGCAGCGCGCTCGCCGCGTCGGCCGACTTGCCCTGCACCCGGAAGCCGCCCATGGCCAGCACGGACTGGGGGGTGAGCCCGAGATGCCCCATCACCGGGATCTCCGCCCGGATGATGGCCTCGACGACGGGCAGCCGGGCCCGGCCGCCCTCGAGCTTGACCGCCTGCGCCCCCGCCCGGATCAGCTTGGCGGCGTTGCGGACGGCGTCCTCCTCGGACACGTGGTAGCTCATCCAGGGCATGTCGCCCAGGATCAGGCTGCGCGGCTTGGCCCGGGCCACCGCCGCCGTGTGGTGGGCCATGACCTCGATATCGACCGACAGCGTGTCCTCGTAGCCCAGCACCGTGTTGGCCACCGAGTCGCCCACCAAGATGATGTCGGCCCCGGCCTCCGAGACGATGCGCGCACCCGGCTCGTCGTAGGCCGTGACCATCACGATGGGCACCGCGCCGTCCCGGACCTTGCGCGCCCGCAGTGACGGCACGCTCACCGGCGGCGACGGCGCCGACGCGTAGGTCACCGGGTGGGCGCCTTCTTCGCGCCCCCGCCCCGGCGCCCGACCGGCCCCCGTCCCCACCCCCGCCCGCCGGGTACTTGCGCATCAGGTGATGCCAGGCACACGCCGGGCACACCTCGACCTCGTAACACAACACCGGTTCGGGACGCCGGCACAGCGCCTTGAGCTCGGCCGCCGTCCCCGGGCAGCGCCCGCCTGGCGGCAATTTGGCCCCGAAAACGAAGGTGACCGTGACCAGGCGCCCGTCGTCACAGATGGGGCAGACCTCCTTGGTCGGCCGCCCCACGTTGCGAGCAGCCCGCAGCAATTCGGGATGGGCGTCGCAGACGTCGACCATCTGGACCTTTCCCCGTTCGACCTCCCGGACCAGGCCGTTGCGCACGATGCGGTACTCGACCTGGGCCGTGACGTCAGGGCTGACCGCTCGAGAGGACGACCTCGGCTCCGAGGTGGCTGACACGCGGGCCAGGCTACCCCCCGGACCCCCGAACGGTGGTCAACGATTCGCCCAATTCGGACCAACCCTCTGTGACCGGACGGCGACAGGTATTTGAACGACGCTATATCGAACCGATATAGTGGTTCGACATGTTGGACCTGGCCATCCTGGGCCTCCTAGAAGAGCGTGACCTCCACGGCTACGAGATACGCCGCCAGCTCCGCGAACACCTGGGACTCCTGGCCAACGTCTCATTCGGCTCCATCTACCCCGCCCTGACCCGGCTCGAGAAGGCCGGCGCCGTCGTGGCCACCAACGACACCGCCTCAGCCTCCGCCGACGCCGGCACGGACCCGGGGCCCGGCACCGGGTCGGCCCCGCCCACCGGCTCCCTCAGCGGGGAGCTCAACGTCCTGCGCTCACGCCGCCACTCCCCGGCCCGCTCCGCCCGCCGGGGCAAGAAGGTGTACCGGATCACCGACGCCGGCCGCGGCCTCTTCACCGAGTTGCTGACCGGCGGGGCGGCCACCGACGACGCCCGCAGCTTCGGCCTGCGCCTGGCCTTCGCCCGCCACCTGGCGCCCCAGGCCCGCCTGGCTCTGCTCGAGCGCCGGCGCGCCGTGCTCGTCCAGCGCCTGGGCGAGGCCGAGACCGCGGCCCGCCCCCACGACCTCGATGTCTACGCACGCTCCGTCGTCCAGCACACCGCCGACGGCGTCGCCCGCGACATCACCTGGCTCGACACCCTCATCGCGACCGAACGAGCCGCCCTCGCTACCCCCACCGCCGTCCCCGCCGTCCCCGCCGTCCCCGCCGTCCCCGCCGTCGCCGTCACCGAGCCGGCCCCCTGACGAAGCCTCGCACCCACCGACAAAGCAAGGAGACCCCACATGCCCAGCCCCATCCGCCTCGCGATCGCCGGCGTCGGCAACTGCGCCAGTTCTCTCGTCCAGGGGATCACCTACTACCGGGACGCCGATCCCGACGAAGTGGTCCCGGGGCTCATGCACGTCGAGCTCGGGGGCTACCACGTACGTGACCTCGTGCCCGTCGTCGCCTTCGACGTCGACCAGGCCAAGGTGGGCACCGACCTGGGCAAGGCCATCCACGCCGGGCTGAACAACACCGTCCGCTTCGCCGAGGTGGATGAGCGGGGCCCGACGGTGCAGCGGGGCCCGACGTTCGACGGCCTCGGCAAGTACTACCGCGAGACGATCGACGAGTCCCCGGCCGAGCCGGTCGACGTGGCCCGGGCCCTGCGCGACGCCGGGGCCGACGTCCTCGTCTCCTACCTCCCCGTCGGCTCCGAGCAGGCCCAGCGCCACTACGCGCAGGCCTGCCTCGATGCAGGCGTGGCCTTCGTGAATGCCATCCCCGTCTTCATTGCCTCCGACCCCGAGTGGGCGCGTCGCTTCCGTGACGCCGGAATCCCCATCATCGGTGACGACATCAAGAGCCAGGTGGGCTCGACCATCGTCCACCGCATCCTCACCCGCCTCTTCGAGGACCGCGGGCTCGCCCTCGACCACACGTACCAGCTCAACTTCGGCGGCAACATGGACTTCAAGAACATGCTCGAGCGCGACCGCCTCGAGTCGAAGAAGATCTCGAAGACCCAGGCCGTCACCAGCCAGATCGAGGACAACGTGCTCGATCTCGACGACGTCCACGTGGGGCCCTCCGACCACGTGCCGTGGCTGAAGGATCGCAAGTGGGCCTACATCCGCATGGAGGGCCGCAACTTCGGCGACGTGCCGCTCAACCTCGAGCTCAAGCTCGAGGTGTGGGACTCCCCCAACTCGGCAGGCGTGATCATCGACGCCGTACGCTGCGCCAAGCTGGCGCTCGACCGCGGCATCGGCGGCCCGCTCCTCGGGCCCTCGGCCTATTTCATGAAGTCGCCGCCCGTGCAGTACCACGACGACGTGGCCCACGCGCTGGTCGAGTCATTCGCCGCCGGCGCGGACGCCCCGGAGGTCTGGCCCGCCGACTGACGGCTCAGACCAAGATGCGCTCGTCGGGGGCCCGCGCCCCGACCACGGCCAGGGTCCGCCCCATGCCGAGGAAGGTGCCGCAGCAGATGGTGAGGTCGGCCAGCTCGTCCTCCGAGAAGGCGGCGTGCAACCGCTCCCAGAACGCGTCGTCCGCCGCCATGGCCAGATGGTCGAGGGCGAAACGCTGGGCGAACTCGGCCGCCAGCCGCTCCCGTTCGCTCAGCCCGCTGGCCGAGCGCCAGTCGGTCACCTCGTCGTAGAAGGGCTCGCTGGCGCCAACCGCCTCGCCGTCTCGGGCCCGGGTGTCGCGGCACACGGCGCAGTCGTTGATGAGGGCGATGGTCCAGCGGGCGGCCTCGCGCTCGCGCACCGCCAGCTCGGTGTTCTCATACACCGCGGCCGACAGCTTGCCCATCCCGGCCGCCATCTTCGGGCGCAGCAGCGCCCAGTCGATGTGCTCGCCCATGCCCGACTCCGGTGCGTTGATCCTCGTCATGGTCACGAGGCTAGCCCTGCAACCTGCGCCGGCGTCAGGACGGCCCGGCCGCCTCCTGCTGCGCCCACCACGACAACAGCCGCTTGCCGGCCTCCACCTCGCCGAGGGGTCCCTCGTCGAGTCGCAGCTCCATCAGGAAGGACAGCGCCCGGCCTACGTCCGGGCCGGGGCCGATCCCCAGCAACTCCATGACCTGGTTGCCCGACAGGTCGGGCCGGAGGGCGTCGAGCTCCTCCTGGGCCCGCAGCTCGTCGATCCGGGCCTCCAGCTCGTCCATCCGACGGGCCAGCGCACGCGCCTTGACGGCGTTCCGCGTCGTGCAGTCAGACCGCGTGAGCTCGTTGAGCAGCTCCAGGTGCGGGCCGGCGTCGCGCACGTAGCGGCGCACCGCTCGGTCCGTCCACCCCAGCCGGTAGGTGTGGAAGCGCAGGTGCAACTCGACCAGCCGCACCACCGTGTCCGTGTCCGCCGCCGAGTAGTGCAGCGCCTCCATGCGCACCCGCGTCATGCGGGCGCCCACCACCTCGTGGTGGTGGAAGCTGACTCCCCCGTCGGTGATGGCGCGGGTCTTCGGCTTGCCCACGTCGTGGAACAGCGCGGCCAGGCGCAGCAGCCGATTCCTCGAGGTCTTGTCGACCACGGCCAGAGTGTGTGCCAGCACGTCCTTGTGCCGGTGGATCGGGTCCTGCTCGAGCGCGAGCCCGGGCAGCTCGGGCAGGAACCGCTCGGCCAGGCCGGTGCGCACCACGAACCACAGGGCGGACGACGGCACGTCGAGCATGACCATCTTGTCCAGCTCGTCGCGAATCCGCTCCGCCGAGACGATGGACAGGCGGGCGGCCATGCGTTCCACCGCGTCCACCAGTGCCCGATCGGGCTTCAGGGAGAAGCGGGCGGCGAAGCGGGCGGCCCGGAGCATGCGCAACGGATCGTCCCCGAAGGACACCTCCGGGTCGAGGGGCGTCCGCAGCCGCCCGGCCGCCAGGTCGCCCAGTCCGTCGAACGGGTCGATCAGCTCCATGTCGGGCAGGCGCAGCGCCAACGCGTTGACCGTGAAATCGCGCCGCGACAGGTCGACCGCGACGTCGTCGCCGAAGGTCACCTCGGGCTTGCGCGACTCGGGCACGTACACCTCGGCCCGGTGCGTGGTGATCTCGTAGACGCGCGCCGCCGCGCCGAGCGCCGATGGTGCCGAAGCGCTTGCCCTGGGTCCACACGTCGTCGGCCCAGCCGTTCAGGAGCCGCTCGATCTCGTCCGGCCGGGCGTCGGTGGTCAGGTCCAGGTCCCCCTCTCGGCTTCCTTCGCCGGGGTCCGGGAGGAGCGCGTCGCGCACCGAACCGCCGACCAAGTACAGCGTCCGACCGGCGGCCGCGAAGCGCTGAGCCAGTTCCTCGGTCGCTTCGACGTAGGGAAGGAACCGCTCGGGCACCGACGTGGACTGCACCCGCCCACGGTAGTGCGCCCTCTAGCCTCTCCCTGTGTCGACGCGCTGGGCCAGGACCGCCCTCAGCACGGTCACCGTGGCCGCTGCGCTGCTCCTACCCATGGTTTCCATGGCGTTCGTCGTAGGAGGCGCCGGGGCCGCTGACGAAGCGACGGTGGCTGACTCGTCCGCGTCCGCGCCCGCGCCCCGGCGCTGTCGCTGCTCTCGCAGACGCCCTTCGTCACGTCCACCGACCCCTGGTTCAACATCACCCTGGGCACCGTGGCCGCGGACAGCGGCATGCACGTGAGCCTGACCTTCTACGGCCGGCTGAACAACAGCTCCCAGTTGCAGCAGTCGATCGCCGCCGCGCCGACGTCGGACGTCCTGTTGCGGGTACCCGACATCGCCTTCTCCACCGTCACCGGCGTCTCGACCGCGACGGCCTGCGTGACCGTCGTGCCCGACGAGGATGCCACCGTTCCCGCGTCGGGCGCCGGCGCCTGCCCGTCGGGCGGCGGCGGCGGCGGCAGCAGCAGCACCCTCGTCCTCGGCTGCACACCCGGTACCGGCATTTGCGGCGACGTCTATCCCGTCTCGGTCGCGCTCGAGCGGAGCGGCTCATCCGCGCCCGTGGCCCGCTTCACGACCTTCCTCACCTATCAGGAACCGTCGGCCGTCGGCACCGGCGGCACGCTGCGCGTCGGGGTGGTCGTTCCGCTCGGACCCGGCGGCGTCACCGCGCTGGCCGGCCCGCTCTCGGAGCACCACGACGTGGCGACGACGCTGGCCGTCAGCCCGGAGACAGTCGCCCGGATCGAGCAGGCGCACTCCCGCGGCGGGCTGCACGCGCTGGCCGAGTTGGCCGCGCTCGACAACGCGCAGGTGCTCGAGGAGCCGTTCGCACCGGTCAACGTCGCCGCCCTCTCCGAGGCGGGCATTCCCGGCGAGATCGGCGAACAGATGGCCCGCGGCGACCAGCTCCTGCGCAGCGCCGGTCTCAAGCCCTCGGGCGGACCCTGGGTGGACACGACCTCCTCGTTCTCCCAGGGCGACGCCGCGAACCTCGGTGTCGGCGTCACACTCGCCGGCTCGACGGAGCTCGTGCTGAGCGACGGCGATCTCACTTCGGCCGGCCTCAGCAACTACACGTTCGCCCAGCCCTTCACGCTCGACCTGGGCCGCGGTGACTCCCTGCCGGCCGCGGCGGCGAACAGCTCGCTCAGCGCTCGCTTCACCGCCCACCCGAATGACCCCGTGCTCGGTGCCGAGCAACTTTTGGCCGGGCTTTCCTTCGTGCACTTCGAGAACGCGTTCCTCGACGACTCCCGGGGTGTCGTCGTCGTGCCGCCGACCGGCTGGAAACCCTCGGCCCCCTTCCTCGACACGCTGCTGGCCGGTCTGAGCGGGAACCAGGCGCTGACCCCGGTCACCATCGACCAGCTGTTCGCGCAGGTGCCCGCCGGCGGGAACCGCGAGCCCTCCGTACGTCGCCTCCAGGCGGGCTCGGCCGACCGCAGCATCTCGAGCACGTCGGCCTACAAGATCGCCCTGGACCGCCAACAGCTCAGCTCCTTCACCAACGCCGTCGACGGGCACCCGCCCCAACTGACGAACCTGAGCGACGAGCTGCTCGATACCGAGTTCCGCGCCTTGGACGCCGACCAGCGCACCGCCGCCCTGGCCGATTACCAACGCGCCTTCAACGCGCAGATCGGCCAGATCACCCTGGCCACCGAGCGCACGGTGACGTTCACCTCCCGCCGGGCCGCCGTGCCGGTGACCGTGCTGTCGAGCAGCCCCTATCCGGTCACCGTCGTGGTCACCCTGACCAGCGACAAGTTCAACTTCCCCAATGGAAACACGCACACCCTGACGCTGGACCGCCCCACCACCTCGGTCCGCGTGACGGCACAAGCCCGCGGCTCGGGTGACAGCCTGCCCATCGACGTGACCCTGCGCACGGCCGACGGCCAGCTGGTCCTCGACCGCACGGTGCTGACCGTGCATTCGACGGCCATCTCCTTCGTCGGCATCGCCCTTACCGTGCTCGCCGGGGCGGTGCTCCTGCTCTGGTGGGTGCGCACCTGGCGGCGCTCGAGGCGCCAGCGACTCCGGGCGGCGCCACCATCGGGCCCGGGCCCCGCCCCACCCGGGACCGACCACGACCACGACGCCGACGCCGACGCCGACCACGACCACGAGTCGCAGTCCCAGCCCCTACCCCAGACCGAGCGCTGACCGTGTCCGCGCCGACCCACGCCGCCGCCCCCACCAGCACCCAGCCGCTGCGCACGGCCGCCGTCTACGTCTCCATCGGGACCGGCGTGTCGCGCGTCACCGGCCTGCTGCGCATCGTCGTGCTGGCGTGGGCCCTCGGGCAACACTTCCTGGCCGACTCGTACAACCTGGCCAACGTCACGCCCAACATGCTCTACGACGTCGTCCTGGGCGGCGTCCTGTCGGCCACCTTCATCCCCGTCTTCGTCGATCGCCTGGCCCACAAGTCGGAGCAGGAGGCCTTCGAGTCGATCTCGGCCGTCGTGACCGTGTCGGTCGTCGTCCTCCTGATCGCCTCCGTGGCCGCCCTCATCGCCGCGCCCTACCTCGTCACCGCGCTCACCGCCCTCGACGCCCACGGCCACCCGGACCAGATCCAACGCGTCATGCTCGAGCGGCGCGTCGCCACCACGTTCCTGCGCTGGTTCGTGATCCAGATCGCCGCCTACGGGCTCTTCGCCCTGGGTGCCGCGCTCCTCAACACGCGCCGGCGCTTCGTCGCCGTCGCCTGGGCCCCCATCGTCAACAACCTCGTGTGCATCGGCATCCTCATCTGGTTCGGCCTGTGGGCCGGCCACGGGGCCAACCTGGCCAGCGTGGAGGCCCACAAGTCCCAGCTCGTCCTGCTCGGGCTCGGCACCTCGCTCGGCGTGGTGCTCCAGGGCGTGGCCCTCCTGCCCAGCCTCACCAAGGCCGACCTGGGACGGCTGCGCTGGCACTGGAACCCGCGCGACGACGCCCTGCGCACCGTGGCTCGCCTGGGGGGGTGGACGTTCGGATTCGTGCTGGCCAACCAGGTGGCCCTGTTCGTCGTCACCGTGCTGGCGGGCAGCGTGCCCGGTCCCGACCCGGTGTCGTCGTACACGTACGCCTACGCGTTCTTGCAGCTCCCCTACGGGATCATCGCCGTGACGGTCATGTCCGTGGTCACCCCCGACCTGGCCGAGCGCTGGTCGACCGGTCAGGTGCGGGCCTTCCTCCACCGCATGTCCGGCGGCCTGCGCGCCGTCCTGGCGCTCATCATCCCGGCCGCGGTCGGCATGCTGCTCCTGGCCAAGCCCGCCGTCGCATTCCTGCTCGGTAACGGGCACAGCACACCGGCCCAGACCGCCACCACCGGCGCCGCCCTGGCCATGTTCGCGCTCGGCCTGCCGGGCTTCTGCACCTACCTCTACTTCGTGCGCGTCCTGCAGTCCATGCAGCGCACCAAGGTCGCCTTCTTCCTCTACCTGGTCGAGAACGGCCTCAACATCGTCCTCGCCCTCGCGCTGGTGCACCCGCTCGGCGTGCGCGGCCTCGCCCTCTCCCTGTCGATCGCCTACACGGTGGCCGCCGTCTGCGCGCTGGCCGTCTTCCGCAACTGGTTCGGGCGTCTGGCCGACCGCGAGACCTGGGCCCCGCTGGGCCGGGTGGCCATCGCCTGCATCCCCATGGCCGTCGTCGTGCTCGTCATCTCCAACCTTTCCGGGTCCACCACCGTCGGGGGCCTGGCCGCACGGGTGATCGGGGCCGTGGTGGCGGGCGGACTCACCTTCGGTGCCGTCGTGGTGTGGCTGGGCGAGCGCCACGACGCCCGCCGGGGGCCGCGCCGAGCCCGGCCACTGGACACCTCGGGCGCGGTGCCGGGGTAGTGGCCGGTGCCGGCGCCTGAGCTGCCCCGTCGACCCGGCGCCGTGGCAGACTCGCTCAATGCCCGGCATCCACCTCGTCACCGACAGCGCGTGCGACCTGACCGACCAGCTCGTCAAGGAGCACCAGATCGGCGTGGTGCCGCTCACCATCCGCTTCGGTGACGAGGAATTCGAGGACCGGCGCCAGCTCACCCCGGCCGAGTTCTGGGAGCGCTGCCGGGGCGCCAAGGCCCTGCCCGAGACGGCCGCCCCCTCCCCCGGCGCCTTCCAGGCCGCCTACCAGCAGGCGGCGGACGAAGGGGCCGACGCCGTCCTCTGCCTCACCATCTCGTCCAAGGTGTCGGCCACCTACGCCTCCGCCCTGACCGCCGCCGAGTCCTTCGCAACCCTCCCCGTGCGCGTCATCGACACCTTCTCGCTGACCCTCGGACAGGGCCTGCTGGTCCTGGCCGCCGCCGAGGAAGCGGCGGACGGCGCCGGCATGGACGACCTCGTCGCCAACACCGAGGGCCGCATCCCGCGCACCCGCATCTACGGCGTCCTCGGCGGCCTGGAGCACCTGCAGCGCGGCGGTCGCATCGGCGGCGCCCAGGCCCTGCTCGGATCCATCCTCAACATCAAGCCCGTGATCCAGCTGAAGGACGGCGAGGTGGGCGAGGAGTCCAAGCAGCGCACGCGGGGCCGCGCCCTGGCCTACCTGCGGGAAAAGGTGGCGGCCGACGCCCCGGTCGAGCGCCTGGCCGTGGCCGACGGCGCCTGCGACGACTTCCCCGCCGTGCTGGCCGGCCTGGAGGGCATCGCCACCGAGCACCCCCTCATCGCGGCCGAGCTCGGCCCGGTCGTGGGCACCCACGCCGGCCCCAACACGGTGGGCGTCTGCTACATCGTCCCAGCCCAGGCAGGCTCCACCGCCGACGCCGGGTAGTCTCACCCCGTGGCTGAGAACGATATTTCCGACGCCCTTTCGGCGCGTGCCCTCGACACCGTCGACACCGTGGTGGCCACGGTCAACGACAAGGCCATCCGGCCCGCCGTCGTGGCCGCCCGCAGCGTGGTCTTCGGCGTCATCATCGGCGTGATCGCCCTGGCCGTGGTCATCCTCTTCTGCGTGATGTTCATCCGACTCACCACCATCGCCGGGCACCGGATCTGGGCCTCCTACATCGTGCTCGGCCTCATCTTCTGCATCGCCGGGGCGATCTTGTACTCGCGCCGCGGCGTCCCCCCTGATGCCTGAGCCCGGCGGCGGTCCCGAGCGCCGCCAGGTCGTCATCATCGGCAGCGGCCCGGCCGGGCTGACCGCCGCCCTCTACACGGCCCGCGCCCAGCTGCACCCCCTCGTCATCGAGGGCGAGCCGTCGTCGACCAGCGACCAGCCCGGCGGCCAGCTCATGCTCACCACCGACGTCGAGAACTACCCGGGCTTCGTCGACGGCATCATGGGCCCCGAGCTGATGGGCATCATGCGCGAGCAGGCCCTCCGCTTCGATGCCGAGCTGCGCACCGCCAAGGTCAGCCGCATCGACGTGACGCCCTGGCCCTTCGAGGTGTGGGTGGGCGACCCCGAGGCCGACGAGCCGACCGTCCGTGCCGACACGCTCATCGTGGCCACCGGCGCCCGCTCGCTCATGCTCGGCTGCCCCAACGAGCAGCGCCTGCTCGGCTACGGCGTGTCGACGTGCGCCACCTGCGACGGCTTCTTCTTCCGGGGCCAGCACATCGCCGTGGCCGGCGGCGGCGACTCGGCCATGGAGGAGGCCACCTTCCTGACCCGCTTCGCCGACAAGGTCACCGTCATCCACCGCCGCGACCAGCTGCGTGCCTCGAAGATCATGCAGGAGCGCGCCATGGCCAACCCCAAGATCGAGTTCCGCTGGAACAGCGTCATCACCGACATCATGGGCGACACCAAGGTGGCCGGACTCGGCCTGCAGGACACCTTCACCGGTGAGGCCTCCCAGCTCGATGTAACCGGACTGTTCGTCGCCATCGGCCACGAGCCCAACAGTTCCCTGCTCAAGGGCCAGGTCGAGCTGCGGGACAACGGCTACGTGCGCACCTTCGACGGCACCACCCGCACCAGCGTCGATGGCGTCTTCGCCTGCGGCGACGTGCAGGACGACTACTACCGCCAGGCGATCACCTCGGCGGGGTCGGGGTGCATGGCCGCCATCGACGCCGAGCGCTGGCTCGAGGCCAAGGGCGAGTAGCGAGCGCCCGGGAACAGAACCACCGGGTGCGGCGTTGCACCCCCTGACAAGGAGATGCCATGAGCGAGAAGATCGAGACCCTCACCGACGCTACCTTTGACGAGCATGTCAAGAGTTCGGACGTCCCCGTGCTGGTGGACTTCTGGGCGGAATGGTGCGGCCCGTGCAAGATGATCTCCCCGGTCCTGGAGGAGATAGCCGAGGAGCAGGCGGGCAAGATCAAGATCGGCAAGCTCAACATCGACGACAACCTGGACGTGACACGCCGCTTCGAGGTGATGAGCATCCCCACGCTGATCCTGTTCAAGGACGGCGAGCCGGCGGTGCGCCTGATCGGGGCCAAGCCCAAGGGCGCCCTCCTCGAGGAGATCTCGGCCTACCTGTAGGCCTGCCCCTCGCCTTTGGGGACCGCGGCCGCGCCGTCTCCGACGTCCAAGACCGCCTGAGCGCCGTCCTCCCGGGCGCGCCCGTCGACGCCGACGGGATCTTCGGACCGGCGACCCGCGCCGCCGTCCAGGCCTTCCAACGCCTGCGCGGCCTGCGCGTGGACGGAGTGTGCGGCCCGCAGACCTGGAACACCCTGGTCGAGGCCGGATTCCGGGTCGGTGACCGCTTCTTGTACCGCCGGACTCCCATGCTGCGGGGCGACGACGTGGCGGAGCTGCAACAGCGCCTGTGCACGCTCGGGTTCGACACGGGCCGCGTCGACGGCATCTTCGGCGACGACACCGCCCGGGCGCTGGGCGAGTTCCAGCGCAACGCCGGCCTGCCGGTCGACGGCATCGTCGGGGGGGCGACCCTGAGCGAGCTGCTGCGCCTGGAGAGCCGCCACCACGACCCCGAGCTGGTCTCGGCCGTGCGGGCCCGGGCCACCCTGCGCGACGCTCCCCCGACCCTCCAGGGCCGTCACGTGGCCGTGGGCGAGAGCGGCGGCCTGGGCAGCGTCACCGGGGCGCTGCGGCGCCGCCTCATCCTGAGCGGCATCCGGGTCACCGAGCTGCACCACCCCGACGACGCCGTGCAGGCCCGCGAGGCCAACGAGCTGGGGGTGGACGTCTTCGTCGGCCTGAGGTTGAACCCGTCCGCCTCGGCCTGCCGCACCGCCTTCTGGTCGGGCACCCACGACGAGTCGCCGGGCGGGCGGCGCCTGGCCGAGCTGGTCCAGCTGGCCGTGCCGGGCGCCCTGGAGGTGGCCGACGCCGGCGCCCACGGCATGGCCCTCACCCTCTTGCGCGAGACGCGGATGCCGGCCGTCGTGGTCGAGGTGGGGCCGGCCAGCTCCGTGGTCGAGCGTGCCCTCTCGCTGGCCACCGCCCTGTCGGCCGCCCTGGGCCATTGGGCCGACGCCTCCTGGGACTGATTACCGGTAATCAGGCCTGGTCATCGACCTACCTAAAGCCTCGCCCAACGGGTCGCGACGGTTGCGCGACCAAAGCTTCCGGCAGGTGAACCGGGTGACAATCCACAACATCATGCACAGGTTGTGGATGAACCTGAACCCCCCCTTGACAGTTGCGTGAACTACGCGACGCCTGCGTCACCGACCATGGCCCGGTAGATTCGCTCGAGGTCCTCGAGCGTGGCGAACTCGACCACCAGACGACCCCGGCGGTTCTGGATGTCGACCTTGACTCGGGTGTTGAGGTAGGTGGAGAGGAGCTCCTCGAGCTCGAGCACGCCGGGCTCGGGCAGCTTCTTGACCGTGGCGCGGCGCCCCGGTCCATCGGTCGTACCTGAGGTCGTACCGGCACTCGGGGCGGGTTCGGGTGGCTCCTCCTGGGGGACGGGGGGCACGACATGGAGGTCGGCTCCCCCGGTGCGGACCAGATCCTCGACGGCCCGGACCGTTAGTCCCTCGTCCACGATGCGCTCGACCAGCTTCTCCTGCAGGGCGCGGTCGGGGGTGCCCAGGAGGGCCCGGGCGTGACCGGCCGAGATGGTGCGCTCGGCCAGGGCGCGCTGGGCGCCGGTGGGCAGCTGCAGCAGCCGCAGGGTGTTGGTGATGGTGGCCCGGCCCTTGCCCATGCGGGTGGCCACCTGCTCGTGGGTCAGGCCGAACTCGTCGATCAGCTGCTGGTAGGCGGCTGCCTCCTCGAGGGCGTTGAGGTCGACCCGGTGCAGGTTCTCGACCAGGGCCTGCTCCAGGGAGGCCACGTCGTCGGCCACCTGGACCAGCACGGGGATGGTCTGCAGGCCGGCCCGGCGGGCGGCCCGCCAGCGACGCTCGCCGGCGATCAGCTCGTAGGTGCCAGGCTCCTCGGGCAGCTCGCGCACGAGCACTGGCTGGAGTAGCCCGACCTCCTTGATGGAGGCGGCCAGCGAGGCCATGGACTCCTCGTCGAAGTGGCTCCGGGGCTGGAAGGAGCTCGGGCGGATGTGCGAGATGGGAACGATGCGCAGGAGAGAGTCGGACTCCCCCGTCGCCTCGCTCGGGATCAGGGCGCTCAGGCCCTTACCGAGTCCGCTGCGGCGCGCCATTGCTCACCTCCTTGGCCAGCTCGCGGTAGGCGACTGCCCCCCGCGAAGCAGGATCGAACACAGTGATGGGCTGCCCGAACGAGGGCGCCTCCGACAGCCGCACCGTCCTCGGGATCATGACCCGGCAGACCCGCTCGGAGAAGTGCTCCCGGACCTCGTTGGCCACGTCGACCGAGAGGCGGGTCCGGGCGTCGTACATCGTGAGGACGATGGTGGTCACCTCGAGCGTCTCGTTCAGGTTGGTCGAGACCAGGTTGACGTTGCGCAGGAGCTGGCTCAGACCCTCGAGGGCGTAGTACTCGCACTGGATGGGCACCAGGACCTCGTCGGCCGCCGCGAGTCCGTTGACGGTGATCAGGCCCAGGGAGGGCGGGCAGTCGATGAGCACGAAGTCGAAGTCGTCCGCCACCGTGTCGACCGCACGCTTGAGCTTGAGCTCCCGGCTGAAGGCGGGCACCAGCTCGATCTCGATGCCGGCCAGGTCGATGGTGGCCGGGGCCACGAACAGGTTCTTGACGCTGGTGGGCTCGATGGCGTCCTCGAGGGGGAGCTCGCGCATGATCACGTCGTACATGGAGTGCTCGAAGTTGCGGGCCTCGACGCCCAGGCCGGTGGTGGCGTTCCCTTGGGGATCGAGGTCGATGACCAGGACCCGGTAGTCCATCTCGGCCAGGGCGGCGCCCAGGTTCACCGTGGTCGTCGTCTTGCCCACGCCACCCTTCTGGTTGGCGATGGCGATGATCCGGGGCAACTCGCGGGCGGCCGGCTTGGAGCCGTTCAGGAGCGCTTGGGCATCATTTCCGAGGGTGGGCTGCCGCATCTGGGGTGACGTGGCCGCATGTGCTGGCGCCGGGGCGGGAGCCTGGTCCGGGGCGGCCGCAGGCGCCGCTGGTGCTGGTCCGGCCGTTTCGGGCTCTACCGCCGCCACCGCCACGGGCGCGGGGTCGTGGGGAGTCGATCTCTTCACCGGCTTCGGGTTTCTCGCCATTTCCACCTGGGGCTCCTCGGCTGGGGTCGGGGTGGGACCTGCTTCCTCCCCCCCAGTCTGCTCGGTGGCCACCGAGGACGCCTCTGGAGGGGTCTCGGGGGCCGTCTGGGCCGCCGGCGGGGGAGTGGTGACCGGTGGTTCAGCGGGTACGGCGGCCTCGGAAATCAGCTTCTTGACGGGGTCCAGGGAGGTGGGCCCAGGCCCAGTCGGATCGATGGCAGGGGACGGCGGTGCTTGTGCTGACTCTGATGTCTCTTGGAGTTCCCTGTCCCTGCGCCGGATGCGCATCAAGCAAGCTCTCGGAGACCTCGCGGCATTGCGCATATCCTGGCGTGCCGGCGCCCCTAGGTCAAGACTCGGGGGTTGTTTCACGTGGAACGTCCGCTGGACCCCTTGGATGACCAGCCAAGGCCGAACCGGGGTGTGTTTCACGTGAAACAACACATTGACAGCGGCCCCCAGGCGGTGGTTGCCCTCAGTTGCCCTTCCCGCTCGGACTCGGGCCGAGACTCAGAACAGCGGCTTCTTGGAGGGGACGCCGTTGCGGCGGGGGAAGCGCTCCGGGCAGAGCTCGACCTGGCGCAGCACCTGGAACGCGAACCCGTGGCCCTCTTCCCCCGCCGCCTCCGGTTCGAGCCCGAGACCCCGCAGGGCGTCGGCCGGCCACCGGCTCGGGTCCCCGGGGGATCCGTCGACGTCGGGCGGTTCCGAGACGACCAGCCAACCGCCGATCTGGAGCAGGGGGGCGGCACACTCGGCCACGACGGCCGGACGGCCGAAGGAGCGGGACAGCACCCCGTCGAAGGCTCCTCTCCACCGGGCCTCCCGGCCGAACTCCTCGGCCCGGAGGCACACGACCTGGACCCGGCTGCCCAGTCCGAGATCCTCGACGGCGCGGCGCAGGAAGTCGGTGCGTCGGGCGCTGGCGTCAAGGAGCACGAGCGAGGCCTCGGGCCACCTCGTCGCCACCACGAGGCCGGGAAGCCCGCCCCCGGATCCCAGGTCGACCACAAGCGGCGGTGGTGCATGCGGGGGCCGGGGGCCGAGCGCGCGGGCCACGTCGGCAAACCCCTCGGCGTGGCGCACCTGGGTCTGCAGGGGCCCTGGACCGAGGAAGCCGGCCCGGCGGGCCTGGGCGAGGATTTCGGAGAGCTCGGTGGGGGAGTCGCCCCCCTCGTCGGCGCCGGGCACCGACGGCGGTTCAGCCGGCGGGAGCGATGACGATGTAGCGGTTGGGGTCCTCGCCCTCCGAGCGGGTCACCACCCCGGACATCTCGTTGATGGCGTCGTGGACGGCCTTGCGGTCAGCCGGGCTCATGGCTTCGAGCGCCTTCTCCTGGCCGGAGGCCAGCACCTCCTCGGCGATCTGCGCGCTGAAGCGCTTGAGGGCGGCCGAACGCTTCTCCCGGTAGCCGGCCACGTCGACCAGGATCCGGTCCGTGCGTGACGGGCACTGGCGCTGCACCACGGCCCGCGTCAGGTCCTGGAGGGCCAGGAGGGTGGACCCCCGGGGGCCGACCAGGATCCCGAGATCCTCGCCGGTGGCTGCGATCTCGACCGTGTCCTCATCGAGCAGACGACACTCCACCGAGGCCTCCATGCCGTACTCGCTGAGGAGCCCGGCCAAAAAGGCCCGCCCGACTTCACCCTGCTCCTCGAGCGTCATTCCCTCGGCCATGGCACCTGTCTCCTTCACTTCGTCATTCCGCTGCGCGGTCTTCTGTGGTGAACGGGCCGCCGACCCCGGCGACGAACCGTTCTGCGACGTCTCCCCGGACTCGGCCGCGCCACTGGCCGCGGCCCGGCTCCGGTTGCGGCGGCGACGGGACGAGCGGCTCGTGCCGCCCCCCGCACCGGCACCTGCACCGGCGGCCGCGCCCGCGGCCACGGCCGCGCCCTCTTCGGCACGGCTGCCGTTCCCACCGGAGCCGTTTCCACTGCCACTGCCACTGCCACTACCCCGGCTGCCGCCACCGGACGAGCCGCTGCGCTGCTGCTGGCCCCCCTGGCGGCTCCCGGAGCGGCTGTTGCGGCGCGAGCGCTCACGCTTCGGCCGGGCGCCCACCGGGCGCACCCGGGCCCGGACACGGGCCTCCTCGCGCACCCGCCCGAACAAGCCCGTCTTGGCCTCGGTCAGGACGAGGATCTCGGCATCGCCCTCGGCCACGCCCAGCTGATCCAGGGCGCGCTCGGTCGCCTCTTCGACGGTCTTCCCCGTCACCTCCACCCATTCCACGAGTTATCGCGCCTTTCTCGCCCGCTTCGAACGCGACCGTGGATGCGCCTTGGGCGCCGGTTCCGGTGTCGCATCGTCCGCCGCGGCCTTGCCGTTCGTCGCCTTGCCGGTCGGTCTCTTGCCGTTCCCGCCCGAGGAACGGCCGTTGGAGCCCGAGCGGCTCTTGGGCGGCACCGTCCCCTTGGGTGGCACGGTGCCCTTGGCCAGTGCCGTCCCGTCGGTCGCGGTGGACTTCTTGGCCGGCTTGGGTTTGGGTGGGGGCGCCTTTTCGGCCTTCTCCACCCGCTCTTCCCGCTCTTCCTTGTCCTTGGTCGAGCCGATCTCGCGCTCCGCCGTCGCCGGCGTCACCATGCCCGTGCGGAACATGATGTCCTGCGTTCCGATCCGCATTGCCGAAGACACAACCATGTAAATGGTTGCTCCAGAGGGCACTTTTAGGTAAATGACAGCGAACAGAAGCGGGAAAAACTTCTGCATGTTTTGCATCTGTGGGTTGGCCGCGGCCGCCTGCGGGTTGCGGCTGTTCATCTGCTTCATCTGGTAGTACTGCAGGAAGACGGCGATGGCAATAAGTCCCAGGTAGGGGAGGACTTGTGGGAACCCATGGTGGGCCAACGGCGAGGCTGACAGGTTCATCCCGAGCCACCACGGCATGGCGCCATGACTGGCGACAAGCGCATGGTGCATTTGCGATCCAGAAGGGATGTATTCGCTATTTGTTGGCGTCGTCTTTGAGAGGTCCCTGATCAGCGTATAGAGAACGATCAGGAAGGGCATTTGCAGGAGTGGCGGCAGGCAGGCCCCGAAGGGGCTCGTCCCGTTCTCCTTGTAGAGCCGCATCATCTCCTGGTTGAGCAGCTCCCGGTTCTCCGGGCCCTTGTACTTGGCCTGGAGCTTCTTCATCTCGGGCTGCAGGCGCTGCATGGCGATCATCGACCGCGTGCTCTTCACCGTGATGGGGGTGAGGGCCAGCATGATGATCACGGTCAGGCCGGCGATGGCGAAGCCGTAGTTGGGCCAGACGGCGTACAGGCCGGCCATGGTCCAGCCGAACAGCTTCAGCAGGGGATGGAAGACGTTCAGGAGGGGCTGGATCGGGTTGGAGGTCGCCAGCAGCGGGTGCAAGAGGGTGCTCAGCACGGCCGTCCCTTCTCGTGGACGTGGACGGGCAGGGGCACCAGGTCCACCCCATGGGGCCCGAAGGGGCGGCAGCGGAGCAGGCGGCGGGCGGTCAGACCGGTGGCCCGCCAGAACCCGTGCTCCGTATAGGCCTCCTTGGCGTAGTTGGAGCAGCTGGGGTAGAAGCGGCAGGCCGACACGCGACCCGACGCCGCCCCTTGATACGCCGTGAGCAGGGCCAACGCGGCCCGATTGGGCAGGCGGAGGCGGCGGTGGTCGGCCGTCATGTGCTCATCCCCACACCTGCACCCGCACCCGCACCGGCCCGGGCAGCGGCCGCGTGCAGCGCCGCCGCCAGGTCATGGCGCAACTCGGCCGGACCCAGCGTCGCCGCAGCGGGCTCGAAGCGCAGGAGGTAGGCGCCGCGGCGCAGTGTTGGGGCCTCCGAGCGGACCACCTCGCGGGCACGGCGGCGCAGGCGGTTGCGCACCACGGCCCCGCCACAACCCCGCCCAATTGCGTACGCGACCTGGGGGAACACGCCAGGGGCGCCCTCGTCCGCCGGGACGAAGGCGGCCCGGATGGGCCCACACGACCCGCGGGCTCGCGAGCGCTGGAGCTCGGCAAAGGCAGAGCGGGTGGTGATGCGGCCGTACGTCCGTGCGGGCACGTGGGCCTCAGACGGTGAGCCGGTGGCGCCCTTTGAGCCGCCGTGACTTCAGGATGGCCCGGCCGGCGCGCGTCGACATGCGCTTGCGGAATCCGTGCGTCTTGGCCCGCTTCCGGGTGTTTGGTTGATAAGTGCGTTTCACGTCTATTCAGCCTTTCGCGACCACAGGGCGTCCCATGCCGGGTCATCGCAGGGTCCGTGCCGCGGGCCCCTGGGGTGGCGTCCCCGGCCGGCGACGGCGAGTCCTCCCATGTTAGGCGCGATTTGTGGACGGCCTCTAGTCGCATCCGCCCTCACGGTGTACGTTCGACCAATTCCCCGCACCGAGGATCGTTCCGAACAAGGTGGCTGGACGCCGAGGGGGGAGAAGGGGCGATCGGGAGAGCGGTGAATCAAGCTGGAGACCTCTGGACACGATGCACCGGGTCGCTGCGCGACCAGGTGTCGGAGACCACCTGGCAGCTGTGGCTGTCGGGGATCGAACCGGTTGAATTCAGCAACGGGGTGTTCGTCCTGGCCGTGCCCAACGGCCTGATCCGCGAGCGCATCGAGTCGCGCTACCTGCCCATGATCGAGGACACGCTGGCCAACGAGGTGGGCGCACCCGTGCGGGGCCGGCTCGAGGTGCACGAGTCCGACGAGTCCGACGAGCCCCTCCTCGAGCCGATGCCCGACGAGATCTTCGGCCTGCCGGCCGATCCCGAGCCGGTCCTGGCCCCGGCCCCCTCGGCCAAGGTGGGGCGGGAATCCCCGGCCGTCCAGCTCGATTCCAAGTTCACCTTCGAGACCTTCGTGGCTGCCTCCTCCAACCGCCTGGCCCACGCGGCGGCCCAGGCCGTGGCCGAGACGCCCGGCCGGTCCTACAACCCCCTCTTCATCTATGGCGACAGCGGCCTGGGCAAGACGCACCTGCTCCACGCCATCGGGAACTACGTGACCGAGAACTACGCCCGGCGCAAGGTGCTCTACGTCACCACCGAGACGTTCATGAACGACTTCGTGGACTCCCTGCGCACCTCGACCACCCTGGCCTTCAAGCGGCGCTACCGGGACTGCGACGTGCTGCTCATCGACGACGTCCAGTTCATGGAGCGCAAAGAGGGCCTCCAGGAGGAGTTCTTCCACACCTACAACGACCTGAAGGGCGCCTCCAAGCAGATGGTCCTGACCTCGGACCGACCGCCCAAGTCCATCGAGACACTCGAGGACCGGCTGCGCAGCCGCTTCCTCTCGGGCCTGATCACCGAGATCGACCCGCCCGACCTCGAGACCCGCCTGGCCATCTTGCGCTCCAAGTCGATGAGCGAGCACCAGAACGTGCCCGACGACGTGCTCGAGTTCATCGCCTCCCACGTCAAGGACAACATCCGGGAGCTCGAGGGTGCGCTCATCCGCATCTGTGCCTTCGCCAAGCTCAACAACACCCCGATCTCTTTGGGCCAAGCCGAGCAGGTGTTGTCGGACCTGGTCCTGGCGGGGGAACCTCGGCGGATATCGCCCCAGATCATCCTCGAGACGACCTCGGCCACCTACGGCTTCTCGGTCGAGGCCTTGTGCGGGCCCAGCCGGACCCGGCCCCTGGTCACCGCCCGTCAGGTTGCCATGTACTTGACCCGCGAGCTGACGGATTACAGCTATCCGGCCATCGGGCGCGTCTTCGGCAAGCGCGACCACACCACGGTCATCCATGCCGTCGACAAGATCGCCGGCCAGATGCAGGAGCGCCGGCAGATCTACGAGCAGGTCACCGAGCTCATCCAGAAGATCCGTGCCGGCTCGGCCTGACGTCGCCCGCCCCGGGATCGCCCCGGCCTTTTCTTGTGGTTCGGTCCGGACAAAGCCTGTGGACCCCGCCGCGCTCCCCTGGGGACAGACCATGTCCCTGTCCCCAGCCCCCGTCGCGCCAGCCCGGTGCCGGCTCGGATACCCGCGCCCGGCGCACAGCCGCCTGGGGACAGGGTTCGGCACCCCGGGCAGGCACGACATGATGTCGTCCACAATCCACAGCCCTTACTACCGTTACTGCTCTCTTTTACATTCCCTCTTCGCGATGAAGAAGCCGGGACCCACCCGAAAGGAACGCCGGCAGTGAAGTTCAGATCCGAACGTGACGCACTCGTCGAGATGCTGGCTACGGCCGGCCGGGCCGTCGGCGGCCGCGGTGGATCGTCACCGGTACTGCTCGGGGTGTTGTTGCACTGCGCCGGGAACACGCTGTCGGTCACGGGGACCGACCTCGACCTGACCATCCAGGTGACCGACGAGGTGATCGGCATCGACGACGGAAGTTGTGTGATTCCCGCCCGGTTGTCCGCCGACATCGTCCGGCGGCTCGAGCCTGGGGCCGTCACTCTGGCCGATGACGGGGACCACATCACGATCTCGGCGGCCCGCTCCACGTTCAAGTTGCACACGTATCCGGTCGTGGAGTTTCCGCCGGTGGGCAAGACGAGCGAGCCCACCGCACACATCTCGGAGACCGCGCTCTCCGAGGCGGTGCGCCAGGTCGTGCGTGCCGCATCACACGACGACGGCCGCCCCCTGTTGACCGGCGTCCTGGTGTCGCACGTGGACGAGAGCATCCGCCTGGTGGCGACCGACTCCTACCGCATGGCCATGCGCGACATGCCGGGGACGAATGTCATTCCGGGCGAGGAGGATCTGTTGGTGCCGGCGCGGGCACTGTCGGAGTTGCAGCGCCTACCGACGGGCACCATCTCGGACCAATCCGAAACGGCGCGGGTCGGGGTGGCCGCCAGCAGCAACGAGATCACGTTCTGGCAGGGCAAGGTCCAGATCAGCACCCGGCTCCTCGAAGGCCGCTATCCGGACTACAAGCAATTGATCCCTGATCACTACCCGAACCGCCTCCACCTCGGGAAGGAGACGTTCTTGGCTGCGCTGCGCCGCGTGCAACTGCTGGTGCGCGACAACACGACGCCGGTTCGTCTGACCATGCGCCAGGGTGGGGTCGATCTGAGCGTCCAGAGCCAGGACGTCGGTGACGCCGCCGAGGCGGTCGACGGGGACTACACCGGGGAGGATCTTGTCATTGCGTTCAATCCGGCGTACCTCATCGACGGCGTGGAGGCCGTCGCCGGCGACGAGGTGATCGTCGAGACGGCGGACGCGTCGCGCGCCGCCACCGTGCGCGGCGCCGAGGACGACGCGTTCCGCTACCTCCTCATGCCGGTACGGGTCTCCTGAGCGGATCACACCTGCCGTGACCATCCGGCACCTCGAGCTGTCGGATTTTCGTGTTTTCCGGGCCGCCCGGGTGATACCCGAGCCCGAGGGCACCACCGTCATCACCGGAGCAAACGGGACCGGCAAGACCAGCGTGCTCGAGGCCGTGGCGTACCTGGGTACGCGCCGCTCGTTTCGCGGCGCCGCCCACGGAGGCTCTGGTCCGCACCGGAGCGACCAGCGCGGTCATCCGGGCCGAGCTCGAACAGGGATCGGGCCCGACCCAGGTCGATGCGGAGATCGTGACCGAGGGGCGCAACCGCATCCGGGTCAACCGCAAAGCGATGACGGCCAGCAAGGATCTGGCGGCCGCCGTGCCGTGCACCGTCTTCTCGCCCGAAGACCTCGCCATCGTCAGCGGCGGGCCCCGGGGGCGCCGAGACCTGTTGGACGATGCGCTGGCGCTGCTCGACCCTGAAGGCGCCCGCTCGGCCGACGAGACCGACCGCGTCCTGCGCCAGCGGGCCGCGTTGCTCCGGCAGTCCGGTGGCCGGGCCGGCGAGGACGTCGTCTCCACCCTCGACGTGTGGGACCAGCGCCTGGCTGATGCGGGCAAGGTCCTGGTGGCGTCGCGCGAGCGGTTGGTGGCGGACCTGGTCCCTTTGGTGGGAGCGGCGTACAACCATCTGGCCGGGGAGACGGGTGACCCGGTCGTGGGGTTGGGGTACGCCCGGAGCTGGAGCGGTGAACTGGTCGAGGCACTGGCCGCCAGTAGGCGCGACGACCTCCGGCGGGGCGTGAACACAGTGGGGCCCCACCGCGACGACCTCCTGCTCGACGTTGACCACCGCGAGGCCCGTACGCACGCCTCGCAGGGCGAGCAGCGCTGCCTGGCCCTGGCCCTCCGGCTGGCCGTGCACGAGCTGGTCGGCCAGCGGACGGAGTTGCGCCCGACGTTGCTGCTCGACGACGTCTTCTCCGAGCTCGACCCGGCCCGGAGCAGGGCCCTGGTGGCCCGGCTCCCCGCCGGCCAAGCGCTGCTGACCACCGCGGCCCCGCTGCCCGACGGCATCGAGGTGGCCCGGGTGCTGCAGGTCACCGACCTGGTGGTGTCGTGAGGGAGCGGCCGGGGGACGGCCCGCGGCACGTGGGCGAGTCCATGCCCCGGTTGCTGGGCCGTCTCGGGGCCCCTGCGAGCACGGCGACCATGGAGGCGGTGTTCACCCGCTGGGACGAGTTGGTGGGAGAGGAGCTCGGCGCGCACCTGCGCCCCCTGCGCGTAGACGGGCAGGTGCTCGTGGTGGCCGCGGATCACCCCGCCTGGGCGACCCGGGCGCGCCTCGAAACGGGTCGCATATTGGCCCAGGTGCAGGCCCTGGGCCAGACCGCGGTGGAGCGCCTCGACGTGGTGGTAGAACGGCCCTAAAACAGCACCCACTCCGGGGCGCCCCCGACCGTTCAAGAGTGCCGAAATGACGCTGCGTTCGGGTAGGATGGTGCGTTCGCATCGAAGGGCCGGAGGTGCATCGTTCGGGGATTCGATACGCACCAAATAGACCGTTGTTTTGAAAGGGCGCGCCTGTGGCAGTGAAGGTGGACGAGACACCAGGCGGGACGAACGCTTCCTACGGTGAGGCCGACATCACCATCCTCGAGGGCCTCGAGGCGGTGCGGAAGCGCCCCGGCATGTACATCGGCTCCACCGGTCCGAGCGGTCTGCACCACCTCGTCTGGGAGGTCGTTGACAACTCGGTCGACGAGGCGATGGCAGGCCGTGCCACCCGGATCGATGTCACCCTGCTGGCCGACGGGGGCGTCCGCGTCTCCGACGACGGGGCCGGCATCCCGGTCGGTCCCCACCCCAAGTTTCCCAAGGTCTCGACGGCGGAAATCGTGCTCACCACCCTGCACGCGGGCGGGAAATTCGGCGGCAAGGGCTACCAGGTCTCCGGTGGCCTGCACGGCGTCGGGGTGTCGGTGGTCAACGCCCTCTCGAGCCGGCTCCTGCTCGAGGTCGACCGGGACGGCCGGCACTGGGAGGCCGAGTTCGAAAAGGGCGGGAAGCTCAAGCGCAAGATGACCGACACCGGTCCGGCGCCCAAGGACCGCAGTACGGGGGAGCCCCGGACGGGGACGACCGTCACGTTCTGGCCCGACGTGTCCGTCTTCGACGAGACCGAGTTCCGGGCGCAGACCGTGACCGAGCGCATGCAGATCATGGCCTTCTTGAACAAGGGCCTCGAGATCCGCTTCGTCGACGAGCGGACCGATCCCGTAACCAAGACGACCTTCAAGTACAACGGCGGCATCGTCGACTTCGTCAAGCACCTCAACGCGTCCAAGGAGGCGTTGTTCCGTAAGGTGGCGTCGTTCGAACAGTCCGAGGATGGCCAGGAGGTCGAGATCGCGCTGCAGTGGAACACGGGCTACCACGAGTCGATCCACTCCTTCGCCAACGGCATCTCCACCATTGAGGGTGGCATGCACGTGGAGGGCTTCTCCAAGTCGCTGACCAATGTGGTGAACCGCTACGCCCGCGACCGCAACCTCCTGAAGGAGAGGGAGGAGAACCTCAAGGGTGAGGACATCCGCGAGGGCCTGACCGCCATCATCTCCGTGCGCCTGCGCGACCCGCAGTTCGAGGGGCAGACCAAGGCCAAACTCGGCAACCAGTCGATCCGCTCGCTGACCGAGCGCACGACCAACCAGAAGCTGAGGGAATGGCTGGAGGAGAACCCCCGCGAGGCCAGTCAGATCGTGCAGAAGTCGACGCAAGCGGCGCGGGCCCGCATCGCCGCCCAGGGTGCCCGTGACCTGACCCGGCGCAAGTCCGCCCTCGACGGAGCCGGGCTGCCGGGCAAGCTGGCCGACTGCTCGTCGCGCGACCCCCGCGAGTCCGAGCTCTTCATCGTGGAGGGGAACTCGGCCGGCGGCTCGGCCAAGGACGCCCGCAACCCAGTCACCCAGGCCATCCTCCCGATCCGGGGCAAGATCCTCAACGTCGAGCGGGCCCGCATCGACAAGATGCTCAAGAACGTCGAGATCCAGGCGCTCATCTCCGCCATCGGCGCCGGCCTGGCCGAGGAGTTCGACACCAACAAGATCCGCTATCACAAGGTCATCCTCTTGGCCGACGCCGACGTCGACGGCAGTCACATCCGCACCTTGCTCCTCACCTTCTTCTTCCGGCAGATGAAGCCGCTCGTCGAGGGTGGGTTCGTGTACGTGGCGCAGCCGCCGCTGTACTCGACCCTGGTGGGGAAGGAGAAGATCTACCTCAAGGACGACGCGGCCAGGGCGGTTTTCATGGCCGAGCACCCCGACCACAAGAACGAGTTCAACCGCCTGAAGGGTCTCGGTGAGATGGACTTCGCCGAGTTGCGCGACACGACCATGGATCCGGGCCGGCGCTCGCTCCTTCAGGTGAACGTCGAGCAGGCTGCACTGGCCGACGAGGTGTGCTCCATCCTGATGGGCGACGACGTCGAGCTGCGCCGCCACTTCATCCAGACGAATGCAAAAGACGTCCGGTTCCTCGACATCTGAGCGAGCGGACGGAGAGTAGGGAGACATGCCACGTCAGTCGACACGCGGGTCGGGCCGCGGCGGTGCAGGCGCCGGTTCCGGGGGCGGTGCGGAGGAGCCGCCGGTAAGCGGGTCTATTGAGCCCATTGAGATCCAGGAGGAGATGGAGCGCTCGTTCCTCGAGTACTCCATGTCGGTCATCGTCGCCCGGGCGTTGCCGGACGTGCGCGACGGGCTCAAGCCCGTGCACCGCCGGATCCTCTACTCCATGTTCGACAACGGGCTGCGTCCCGACCGGCCGCACAACAAGTGCGCCAAGGTCGTGGGCGAGGTCATGGGCGTCTACCACCCGCACGGGGACTCGGCCATTTACGAGGCGCTGGCCCGC
The DNA here is from genome assembly GCA_963807775.1 of uncultured Acidimicrobiaceae bacterium. GTDB lineage: Bacteria > Actinomycetota > Acidimicrobiia > Acidimicrobiales > RAAP-2 > Bog-473. Next base: position 267,367 of record CAWECY010000010.1, read on the forward strand.
ATGGTGCAGGAGTTTTCGCTGCGCTACCCGCTCATCGACGGCCACGGCAGTTTTGGCGGGCGCGGGCCCGACGATGGTGCGGCCGCCATGCGCTACACGGAATGCCGGTTGGCCCCCCTGGCGCTCGAGCTCATGGCCGACATCGACGAGGAGACCGTCGACATGGTGGCCAACTACGACGGCTCCGCGCTCGAGCCGGTCGTCCTGCCGTCGCGCTTTCCCAACCTCCTCGTCAACGGGTCGCAAGGCATCGCGGTCGGCATGGCCACCAATGTTCCGCCGCACAACATGGGTGAGGTCATTGACGCCGCCATTCACGTACTCCACCACCCCGAGGCGACGCCGGACGAGCTGATGCAGTTCGTGAAGGGCCCCGACTTCCCCACAGGCGCGCTCATCCTCGGCCGCCAGGGCATCCTCGACGCCTACCGGACCGGCCGGGGCTCTATCAAGATGCGGGCCGTCGCGGAGATCGAGGAGGGCCGGGTCGGTGATCGGATCGTCGTCACCGAACTTCCGTACCAGACTTCCGTCGAGGTCATCGAGCAGAAGATCACCGAGCTCGTGCGGTCGGGCGACCTCGATGGCATCAGCGAGCTGCGCAACGCGTCGGCTAACCAGCAGCCGAAGCTCGTCATTGAGCTCAAGCGCGACGCCAACGCCAACGTCGTCCTCAACAATCTGTTCAAGCAGACGCCGCTGCAGACCAGCTTCGGCGTCAACATGCTGGCGCTGGTCGACAGTGTGCCCCGGACCCTCAACCTGGCCCAGGCGCTGTCGTACTACGTCGACCACCAGATAGAGGTCATCCGCCGGCGCTCGGAGTTCCGCCTGGAGAAAGCGCGCAACCGGGCCCACATCGTCGAGGGCCTTCTGCGCGCCATCGACATGCTGGACGCGGTGATCGCCACCATCCGGGCCTCGGACGACCGACCGGCGGCCCGGACCTCGCTCATGGCCGAGCCATTCTCGTTCACCGAAGTGCAGGCTACGCACATCCTCGACATGACGCTGGGCCGGCTGACCCGCTTGGGCCGTAGCGAGCTGGAGGCGGAGATGGAGGAACTGCGGGTCACCATCGCCGAGCTCGAATCCATCCTCTCCGACGACGGCAAGTTGCGCGGCGTCATCGAGACGGAGATGACGGCGATCCGCGACAAGCACGACAACCCGCGGCGGAGCGTCATCACCCACGACCCCGGGGAGATGGGCGTGGAAGACCTCATCGACGACGAGGACATTGTCGTGACCATGACCAGGGCGGGCTACATCAAGTCCGTGGCCGCTGCCGCCTTCCGCACCCAAGGCCGCGGGGGCGCGGCGTGCAAGGCGCCCGGCTCAAGGAGGAGGACCTGGTCAGCCAGGTCGTCCATACATCTGCCCACGCCTACCTGTTGCTCTTTTCCAACCAGGGCAAGGTGTACCGGCTGCGCGGTCACGAGATCCCGGTGAAGGACCGGACGGCCCGGGGGACGGCGGCGGTCAACCTTGTGCCACTTGCCCCCAACGAGTCCATCACCGCCATCATCGCCACCCGGGAGTTCTCGCCCGACCAGTTCCTGGTGTTCGCCACCGCCCAAGGCCAGGTCAAGAAGACGGCGTTGAGCGAGTACGACAAGTCCCGTCGTGAGGGCTTCATCGCCATCAACCTGCGCGACAACGACGAGTTGGTGCGAGTAGTGGCGACGTCGGGACACGACGATCTCTTCGAGGTCACGCGCAACGGCATGACGATCCGCTTCAACGAGGAGGACGTGCGGGCGATGGGCCGCGATGCCGCCGGAGTGCGCGGCATCCGCCTACGCGCGGGCGACAGCGTCGTCTCGTGCGACGTGGCCGCCGACGACACGGACATCCTCATCGTCACAGACGCCGGTTACGGCAAGCGGACCAAGCTGGAGCGGTTCAATCGCCAGGCCCGGGGCGGGCAGGGGGTACGCGGCATCCGGCTGACCGGCACCCGCGGCTTCGTGGTCTCGGCCTTCATGATCGGTTTGGACGAGGACATCCTGCTCGTCTCGTCCGGGGGCGTCGTCATCCGGACCGAGGCACGGGAGATCGCATCGCAGGGTCGCGACGCTACCGGCGTGCGGGTGATGAACCTCGACGCGGGCCAGACCGTAGCGGCCGTGGCCCGGGTCAACGCCGAGGCCGAAGAGGGTTGAGCGTCCGCTCCTAGAAGAAGTGGATGGAGGAGATGGGCCACACGCGCATCTCGACCTTGCCCACGATGAGGGACTTGCTGATCGGACCCCAGTAGCGACTGTCGCACGAGTCGGCGCGGTTGTCGCCCATGACGAAGTAGTCGTCCTTCGGTACCCGGTAGGGCGTCGCCAGGCTGGACGGGGAGTTCGCTGGCCCGGGCGTGGTGATCCCCTGCTCGGAAGGTGGAAGCCAGGACTCGTCGAGCTTTTTGCCATCGATGTAGACGTAGCCGCCGGAGAGCGAGATGCGGTCGCCGGGCAGGCCGATGATCCGCTTGACGAGGTCGTTCACGGGCGGCCCGCCGCAGTTCTCGGCCGGCGGCCGCGCGAACACGACGATGTCCCCGCGGTCGACGGCGTGAAGGTGATAGCTCAGCTTGTTGACCAGGATGCGGTCGCCGATCTGCAGCGTCGGCTCCATGGACCCGGACGGGATGTAGAAGGTTTGGACGACGAAGGCCCGCAGGAGCACGGCGACCAGGACGGCGACCACGATGACGATGACGCCCTCACGGATCCACCGCCCGGCCGAAATCGGTGGGACGGGCTCGTCGACGGTCGGTTCCGCCGCCACGCCTTCACCACCGCCGCCAGTCCCCGCCGGCTCGTCGACGACGAGCGTCGGGTCGTTCGGATCGGGCGTCACCGCAGGCAGGCTAGACGGCTCGGAGCGTTCTGGGGGCTCAGGCGGGCGCCGGAACCACTGAGGCAGTGTCCCGGCCTGAGCGGAGCAACGAGCCCGGCAACGCCCCTGTCGGAGCGCCGTCGCGCACCGTTTCCACGCCGTTAACCAGGACCCGGATTACTCCGTGCGATCCGGCGTACAGTCGAGGCGTGTCCCCGGGCAGATCGTGGACCAGCCGAGCTGGTTCCGAGTCGACCGTCGCCGGGTCGAAGACGACGATGTCGGCGGCATACCCCTCGCGCACGAGCCCGCGCTCGCGCAGACCGAACAGTTCGGCCGGTTGCCCGGTCATCATGTGGACCGCCCGCTCGACCGACACGAGCCGGCGCCCGCGCACGCAGTCGCCGAGGAAGGCCGTGGGGTAGCTGGATCCGCACATGCGGTCGAGGTGAGCGCCCGCGTCGGAGCCGCCGACCATGGCGCGCGGGTCGCTCCAGATGTCCGCCCGCATGGCCCAGGTGGCCTCGTCGCCGTCGTCAGTGTTGGGCCACAGCACCGTGCGCAGCTGGTCAGCCAGGGCGATGTCGAGCAGGGTGTCGAAGGGAGCGGTGCCGCGCTCGGCGGCGATGTCGCCCACGCTGCGGAAGGCACAACCTTCGTTCGCCGGAGCATAGGTGTCGCCGATCACGTAGGTGCCCCAGTGGGAGAGGCCACGGAACACGCCGGCCTCCTTGCTGCGCGCCAGCTCGTCGAGCTTGGCGCGCACGCCCGAGTCGGCCAGCTTCTCCATGCGCTCGGTCTCGGGCAGGCCCATCACGTCGCCCCATCCCGGGATGAGGAACAGGGCGCAGTGCGTGCGAAAGCTCATGTTCATGGGGACGAGCGTCGGCATGGTCAAGGCGACGATGCGCCCACCCGCGGCGGCCGCGGCCGACGAGGCGCCGAGCTGGTGCTCGATGCGCTCGGCCGAACGGGCGTCGACGGTCAGGACGTTCCAGTTGAGGGGGCGCTGCGCGGTGACGCTCATGGTGGTCATGAGGTCCACCTCCTCCGGGCTGAAGGAGTCGAGGCAGCCGTTGGTGATGTACTCGAGTGTGGTCCCCTCGTGCGCGGCCACCTCCTCGCAGAAGGCCAGCATCTCCCTTCGGTCGGCGTGGCGCGAGCTGATGGGCCGCCCCTCGCCGTCGGAGTGGGTGCGCGACTGGGAGGACGAAAAGCCGAGGCCGCCCGCCTGGAGGGACTCGGCCAGCAGTTCCCGCATGGCGGCGATCTCCTCGTCGTTCGCCACCTCCTCGGAGCGTTCGGCGCCCATCACTTTGCGGCGCAGCGCGCAGTGGCCGACGAGGAAGCCGGCGTTGACGCCGAGCCGGCCGTCCAGGGCGTCGAGGTACTCGGCGAAGGTGGACCAGTTCCAGGGCACGCCATTCTCCAGCGCGGCCAGGGGCATGCCTTCGACCTTGGCCATCATGCGGCGGATGTAATCGGCGTCCTCCGCGTTGATCGGGGCCAGGGTGAAGCCGCAGTTCCCACCGATCACGGTGGTCACGCCGTGCACGTTGGAAGGTGAGGCCAAGGGGTCCCAGAACAGCTGGGCGTCGTAGTGGGTGTGCGGGTCGACCACGCCGGGCATGACCATGAGCCCGCTGGCGTCGAACTCGGTCGACCCTTGCTCCTCCACCTGGCCCACCACCACGATGCGACCGTCCCGGACGCCCACGTCCGCCGGGCGCCCCGGCGCGCCCGACCCGTCGATGAGCGTGCCGGATCGGATGACGTAGTCGAGCATGGGACCTCCGGGGCGTGCGGCGCTTGTGTCGGCGGCGCCGAATCTGACGACCCGTCAGCTTACTGTTGGTCCGATGGTCCGAACCGGTTCCGAAGGGGGGTCAGCCGAGCCAGTCCCGGACGGGCACCTCGCCGTCCTTGTACTGGCGGACGATGGCGGCCCGGATCTGCTGCAGTCGGTTCTCGACCGCCTCCTGGCGCTGGGCCAGATCGGTCAGCTGGGCCTCGAGGTCGGCCAGCACCCGGGTCACCTCGGCGTGCGATGACAGGTCGGCGGTTGCCATCTCCTGGTGGGTGGACATGAGCCGGTCCGACCGGGCGAAGACATCACAGTCCACCCCCGCGTGGCCCTCGTCCTCGTTGGGCTCCGACCACCCGTCGCCCCACGATCGGGCGGACATCACCGCGGGCAGGTCGTCTACGACGGCCTGCTGGTCGGGCGACGTCAGGCAGTGCCGCAGGATTCCGACATCCGCCGCCAACACGGACCGCGCGTAGGCCAGCGACTCGAGGGCCACCGTCAGGTCGTCGCGCCAGGCCCGGATCGGCGCCGTCGCGTGGGCGTGTTCGATCCGCGCCGAGACCTCGAGCACTCGGTCGATGTCCGCCAGCAGGATAGGACTCTCGTCGTTCGAGAGGTCGGTCTGGTCTTGCTCGGGCACGTGCGCGTGGACTGATGACACTGGATCGCTCCCCCTCTCGTACGTCGGGAACTCCCTCGAGAGGATCCTCGTCTCGACCTATTTATCACGCCTGCCGCCCGCTTGACGGGCCGGGCTTCAGCTACGTCGGCAATCAGGATTGCAGCGGCGACGCCGACCCCGGGCCCAGTGGCGTGGAGATCCTGTGGATAACCTGTTCCTACACGTGAAACCCCAGTGTTTCCGGCTTCGTCCCCAAGTCGTCCACAGCCTGTGCCCGACGGCATCCCCACACGGGCCTTTCGCAACGTCCGGGCACGTGCTTTGCTCTGAGCGTGTCCTTTGCGACAGGAAACGAGCCGTGTTGAACCTCCCCCCGAGTTCCGAAGGAGTGCTGCCCGGACAGCACCTCGAACGCGCCATCCGGGCCGGTTATGTCGACGCCGGCCGGTTCAAGATCCCCGAGGCAAACGTCCAGCCGGCGAGTCTCGACCTGCGCCTGGGGGAGCGGGCGCTGCGCATTCGCTGCAGTTTCCTTCCCGGTGCGGACCCGATAGAACGCAAGCTGAAGGACTACATCCTCGACGAGATCGACCTCCGTGGCGACGGGGCCATGCTCGAGGCGCGGTGCCCGTATCTCATTGAGCTCAAGGAGCGGCTCGATCTCCCAGCCGGCCTGCGCGGCAAGGCCAACCCCAAGAGCTCCACGGGGCGCATCGATGTCTTCACGCGCGTGATCACCGACTACAGCGAACGGTTCGACGAGGTGGCACCGGGCTACAGCGGCCCCCTGTATCTGGAAGTCGTACCGCTCTCGTTCGCCGTGAGGGTCCGCGAAGACCTGACCCTCAACCAGTTGCGATTGGCCGTGGGCAGGCCCTGGCTCAGCGACGACGAGGTACGCGAGGCCCACTTGGCCATGCCCATCTTGTACCGCGGCGGTGAGCCGGTACCCGTGGATGAGCTGGAGCTCTCCGACGGCCTCTTTCTCGGCCTCGACCTGCATGGTGACGACCATTGGCAGGTGGGGTACAGCACCCGCGACAGCGCGCCCCTGCTCGATCTGACCACGGGTGTAGCCACCGATCCCGTCGCGTTCTGGGACCCCGTTTTCCGCGAGGACGGCGATCGCCTGGTCCTGTCCCCCAAGCGGTTCTACTTGCTCATGTCCGACGAGGCCGTGTGCATCCCGCCCGGTCTCGCCGCCGAGATGACGGCATACGACCCGACCAGCGGCGAGTTGCGCACCCACTACGCCGGCTTCTTCGATCCGGGGTTCGGTTTCGATCCGACTGGGGGGTTCAAGGGCTCACGGGCAGCGCTCGAGGTCCGGGCGCACGATGTGCCGTTCATGGTCGAGAACGGTCAGGCCGTGTGCAAGCTGACGTTCGAGCGGATGCTGGAGGAACCGACCGCCCTCTACGGATCGGGCATCGGGTCGTCCTACCAACAACAGGAAGAGACGTTGAGCCGCTACTTTCGCCGCGCACCCAGAGAGCAGGCCTCCCCTTCCCGCTGAGAGCGACCGTCGCTCCTCACGGCGCAGCCATGCGACCGGCTTAGCAGCGCCGGGCGCCCACCCGCCCCGACGGTCCGCATCGGTCAACGGACTCCCAAATTCATTTCAACCTGACTGAAACGACCAGTGCGTCAGTAGGTCGCGGGCGGCTGCCCCATTACCTAGGTCGACGGATCCGGCACCAGGGATCGGATCCGACACCAGAAGGAGCAGGATCAATGTGGTGGAAGCGACTTTCGTCTGTCGGCGCCGGAACGTGCGGACTGGTTCTCGCCGCTGGGATGACGATGGGATCCGCGCCTGTCGGCGCAGCATCGATTCCGAGCGTCACTGTGCCAGCGAGCCTGACCGCTTCGGGCCTTGCAAGCATTGCATCGGCCAAGCCGACGGGTGCTTCGGCGAGCACTCCGGTCGGTGGGCTACCGGTTTCGGTCTCCATCCCGATCACCGCCCTTGATGATGAGATCGGGAACAATGCACTCCCCGGACAGGATTCGACCACTGGGACCAACACGACCACCCAGTCGGCGCCGGTGGCCAACGTGAACGCGCCGGTCAACGCGTGCTCGGCCTCGGCCGGTGCGCTGGCTAGTGCGGCGAGCAGCTGCTCGACGACGTCGGTGGGCACGAACCAGGTGGGCGACATCGCCACGGTCAACGTGCCGGTCACCGCGCAGGACAACGCCATCGGACTCTTGGGTCAGTCGGCGGCCGCCCCGGGTTTGACGACAGGTCAGTCACCGGCTTCGACGACGCAGAACGGCGCGATCAACGTCAACGCACCGGTCAGTGTCTGTGCGGTCAATATGGGCTTGGTTGGCAACACGTCCAGCGACTGCAACGTGACCGGGACTGACGGTGTCACGTCCCAGACCGGTGTGGTCGACGTCGACGTGCCGGTCACGATCTGTGATTTGATCGTGGAGATCGATGGCGACAGCACGGCCGACTGCCCACAAGGCACCGACACGGTCTCGCAGGACGGGCAACTCGTCGATCTCTTTGTCCCGGTCACGCTCTGCGGCATCATCGCCGAGGTCTACGGCACGGCCACCGGGGCCTGCCCGCCCGACAGCGCCGCCAGCCTGATCAACGACCTACCGACCGACACGGTGAGTCAGGGAGCACCGATCGACGGCGTCCTGCCCATCAGCGCCTGCAGCATCGTGGTCGTCGTCGCCGGCAGCGCGTCGAACTCCTGCGAGCCCGCGCACGTCGCGCCGGCGCAGACGGGTGACGTGCCGGTCAATGTTCCGGTCACCATCTGTTCCGTCACGGCCGCCCTCGACGGTGACGCCTCGGCGACGTGCACCGGTGCCGGTGGGACCAGCGTCCCGATCGGGACGGGTGGTAGTCCGGGTACCGGCGTGACTTTGCCCGTGACGGTATGTGGCGTGGAAGGGGCAATCGGCGGCGGCGCCGACGCGTCGTGCCCCGAGCCCACTGCCACCACGACGGGAGGGGGAGCCCCCTCCGTTGGCTCGGGCGGGAGTTCGTCCTCGGTGCCGGTGTCCCTGGCTTCGGCCGCCTCCCCGTCCCCAGCCGGCTCAGCCCCCCCGGCCGGCTCGGCCACCCCGACGTCGTCCGTCACACCCATCGCTCCGCTCGCCTTCACCGGCGCGCCGCTCCTCCTGGAGTTGTGCATCGGAGCGGGGGTGGTCCTGTCCGGCCTGGTCATCGTGGTGATGACCCGCCGGAGGAGGGTTCGAGTTCCTTCATAGCCATGGTCATTTCAGCAGTAGGTCATGGGCCGCTGCGTCGTTATCCAGGTGGACGGATCCGAGGAGGAGGAGGAGGGATCGATGTCCGACGGCGGCGAAGTAGCGACCATTACGAGCCTGGAGCAGTTCTTTCTCTCACGTGATTTCGGGCACTCCGAGGAGGTTGAACTCCCGATCCGGCTGGACGAACTCTGGTTGAGCGCGGAATACGACCCGCAGGACGTGAGCGAGTTCGGCAAGCTCGAGGAGGTATTCCTCTCACGTGATTTCGGGCAGCCCTTGATCGAGGCTGACGAGGACAACACGGCGGATCATCTCGAGGGGCCTTCTGCCACAGTGCTCGCGTTCACCCCCCGGGACGCACCCGCTCGGCACCGTGCCGTCGCGGTCATCAGTGGAGTGGCCGCCGCTGCGCTCGTTGTCGCGGGTGTGGCGGCGGGCAGCGGGCATCCGAATAACTCGGGTGTCACCCAAGCGCAGGCGCCGTCACCGGCCAAACCGGGGGGCAGCGCTCCCTCGACGCCGCCGTCGTCGACGCCGGTGGTACCGACCGGCACGCTGACCCTGGCGGCAGCGAGCAACGTATCGAGCGAGCCCGAGGTCCTGACCAGTGCGACCGGAAGGACTCTCGTCGGGGAAGCGCCCCCGGGCACAACCGTGACCGTCGTGTCCACGCCACCTCCGTCGGGGAAGGGGACGGGGACCGGAACGGGCGCGGCCCGCGCCGGCACCGACGGGCACCGATCCGGCCACAGCTGTCGTCGTGGTGGCAGGAAATACCGTCTCCTCAACGGGCACGACAGTGTCCTCTGCGGCCGGCCAGATCGGCTCGACGGCGCCCCAGGCATCGTCGCTCACCGGCGTGCTTGCCGGAGTGGGAACGACCGTTTCAACCCTCGGCCAGTCGCTGGCGACCACCTCTACCTGATCTGAGGCCCCCCGGCATAGCGGGATTGGTGCGCATTCTCTACTTCATTTCAGTGATTTCTGAAATCCAAACGGCGACTGCAGGCGGGTTAGCGCCGTTTTCCCTAGACATGCCCCTGTTCGGTTCCAACTTTGACCCCGCCGCTATATCGTGACAAGTGGAGGGGCAACCAAAGACTTCCGGGGGTCAGGGCTCCGGCAAAGCCCCTGAACACGGCATCATGATCCGTGGAGGGCGATGGAGGGATCAAGGCCTGACTGGGCCAACGCTGAGGACTACGCGACCCTGGAAGAGGTCTTCAAGTCACCAGACTTCGGACATCCTTCCCCTGTCGCGGCCGGCGCCGCGGTCGCTGCAGCTACCGCATTGGGCCCTACATCGCATCTTCTCCGCAATCGCGCCATCGCGTCGGTCAGCGCCGTCGCGGCAGCCATGTCGGTGGTGGCGGGCTTGCTTTTCACCGGATCGACAGCCCCATCTCTCCTGAGCGCGCAGCACGCGCCCAGCCGCTCGCCCAACGGGCCGACCGTCCCGACACCGACACCGACCACGACGACTACCCCTCCGGCGGGCGGTAGCCCGGCGACGAATCCACCGTCTGGACCTTCTAACGCCTCGGGCACGCAGCTGGCCTCATCGCAGCCGGCGGGTACGGGCCAGACCTCCGGGACGGCCAAGGGCAACACGCCGGCAGGCGGCAGCACGCCGACGGCGACTCTCACCGTGTTGAACAGCAGCCCTCCGAGCAGCGCGACCACCACCACCACGACGACCGCGCCGCCGAAATCAACCACTCCGACGACCCAGCCGCCGAAATCAACCACGCCGACGACCGCCCCGCCGAGCACGACCACGACCACAACCACGACGATCCCCACGATCATCTCCACCGGAACCGGCGGTCGGGGCGGTTCGGGTTCCGGTAGTGGGAGCGGCAACGGCTACGGCAATGGGAGCGGTCACGGCAATGGCTACGGCAATGGACGGCAACGGCTACGGGAACGGGCACGGAAACGGCTACGGGAACGGCGGCCCACCTTGCTACGGCGCCGTGAGCATCTCGGTCGGCTGCGGCCACCAGGCCCACGTCGGAGACGGCTGTCCCTGACCCTTCCCGAAGGCGCCCGGGCGCGCGGGGTGACGGCCGGACCTGGTAAGCCTGCGGGTGCCGCCGAGAGCGGGGAGCCGAGCGAGGTCAGCCATGAACTACACGAATCTGGGTACGTCCGGCCTGCGGGTGTCGAGGGTCTGCCTCGGCATGATGGGCTTCGGCAACGACAGCGATCGGCCCTGGGTGATCGACGAGGACGCCGCCGATCCCATCGTGCGGACCGCGGTCGAAGGCGGGGTCACCTTCTTCGACACCGCCGACGCGTACTCGGGTGGAGCCAGCGAGGTGGCCACCGGCCGCCTCGTCCCCAAGTACCTGACCCGGGACGAGGCGGTCATTGCCACGAAGGTGTTCATGCCGGTGACGCCCGGCGAGAACGGGGGCGGCCTCTCGCGCAAGCACATCCTGTCGGGCATCGACGCCTCCTTGAAGCGTCTCGACATGGACTACGTCGACCTCTACCAGATCCATCGCTGGGACCCACGGACCCCGATCGAGGAGACGATGGAGGCGCTGCACGACGTCGTCCGGTCGGGCAAGGCGCGCTATATCGGTGCCAGCAGCATGTTCTCGTGGCAGTTCGCCAAAGCCCAGTACATCGCGGAGCTGCATGGCTGGACGAAGTTCGTCTCCATGCAGAACCACTACAACCTCATCTACCGCGAGGAAGAGCGTGAGATGATCCCGTTGTGCCTGGACCAAGGAGTCGGGTGCATTCCGTGGAGCCCGCTGGCACGCGGTGTCCTGGCCGGCAACCGCACCCGCCAGGGAGAGCGGAGCACCACGCGCTCGAGCACCGACTCCTTCACCGACTACCTCTACGCCCAGCCCACTGACTTCGACGTCGTCGATGCCGCCAACGAGGTTGCCGCGGCGCGCGGGGTGTCCACCGCCCAGGTGGCCCTGGCCTGGCTGCTCGGCAAGCCCGGCGTGGCGGCGCCCATCGTCGGGTCGACGAAGAAGAAGCATCTGAAGGACGCGCTCGCGGCCGAGCAGCTGGCCCTGACCGACGACGAGGCGACCCAGCTGGAGAAGCCCTACGTGCCCCACCCTGTCCTCGGGCACTTTTAGCTACTAGGGGCATCGCCGGGCCGTCCACTAAGTTCGGTCCGCTGGTTGGACCGAGCCGGAAGGACGGGGGTCGCATGCGGGTCGCGCTGACGGTGGCTGACTTCTTGGACCGGGCGGCGCTCGTGTACGGGCACCGCACCGCCGTCGTCGACGAGCCTGGGGTGGCCGGCTCGTTCGACACGCCGACCTACGCCGAACTGGCGGCCCGGGCCAAGGGGATGGCACTGGCGCTCGACGATCTTGCCGTCGGGCACGGCGAGCGGGTTGCCATCGTGAGCCCGAATTCGGCGCACTTCCTGACCGCCTTCTTCGGCGTGAGTGCCTACGGCCGGGTGCTGGTGCCCATCAACTTCCGGCTCACCTCCGACGAGATCGCCTACATCGTCGAGCACTCCGGGGCGTCCGTCCTCCTGTACGACCCGGACCTGGCCGCCGAGGTGGACAGCATCAAGGTCAGCCACCGCTTCTGCCTGGACGGTGCCGACGACGCCGCACTATTCGATCCGGCCCCGGCCGACGCCGTACCCCTGCCGTGGGAGGCCGACGAGGACGCCACGTGCTCGGTCAACTACACCTCGGGCACGACGGCACGTCCGAAGGGCGTGCAGCTGACCCACCGCAACTGCTGGCTGAACGCGGCGGCGTTCGGCTGGCACACCGGGGTGAGCGATCGCGACGTGCTCCTGCACACGCTGCCCATGTTTCACTGCAACGGCTGGGGCATGCCCTATGCGGTCACCGGCATGGGCGCGCGGCACATCGTGCTGCGCAAGGTGGACGGGGAGGAGATCCTGTCGCGCATCGAGCGCCACGGCGTGACGCTGCTGTGCGGTGCCCCCGCCGTGGTGGCTGCCATCCTGAGCGCGGCCGAGGCGCGCGCCGAGGAAGGGCGCCAGGTGCCGGGGCGCGGCACCGTGCGCATCGTGGTGGCCGGCGCGCCGCCGCCGTCGAAGACCATCGAGCGCATCGAGACGGAGCTGGGGTGGGAGTTCATCCAGATCTACGGGCTCACCGAGACGTCGCCGCTGCTGACCATCAACCGGGCCCCGGCCGAATGGGACGATCTGGATGCCGGCGAGCGCTCGCAGCTGCTCGGCCGAGCCGGGGTGCCGGCCGTGGGTGTGCGCATGGCCGTCGACGACGAAGGCGAGGTCCTGGCGCGCTCGAATCACGTGTTCGCCGGCTACTGGGAGCAACCGGAGGAGAGCGCCAAGGCGCTCGAGGATGGCTGGTTCCACACGGGCGACGGCGGCCACCTCGACGGCCCCTACGTCGTGATCTCCGACCGCAAGAAGGACGTCATCATCACCGGCGGCGAGAACGTGTCCTCCATTGAGGTGGAGGACTGCCTCTACCAGCACCCGGCGGTGGCCGAGGTGGCGGTGATCGGTGTGCCGGACGAGAAGTGGGGAGAGACCGTCAAGGCGCTGGTGGTCGTGCGCGAGGGGTCGACCCTCACCGAGGCCGAGCTCATCGCGCACAGCCGCGACCGCATGGCGCACTTCAAGGCGCCCACGTCGGTCGAGTTCCGCGACGCGCTGGACCGCACGGCGACGGGGAAGCTGCAGAAGTACAAACTGCGCCAGCGCTACTGGGCCGGACGGGAGAAATCGGTGAACTGACTAGGCGCCCGAGCCCGAGCCGGAACCCGGCTCCAGCCTGGGATCCGGGCCTCGTGTCAGGCCCCATATCTCCTTGGCGACGGCGCGGGCCCGCGACTTGGACAGCACGGCGCGGTCGCGGCCGGCGTGTTTGGCCTCGTACATGGCCAGGTCGGCCTCGTGCAGCAAGAGGGTGGGCGACTCGGTGCCGTCGTACGTCACGACGACCCCGACGCTGGCCGTCAGGGTGACCTCGGCGTCGCCCACCCGAATGGGGGCGCACAGGACGGACCGGAACCGCTCTGCCATGTCCAGCGCCTCGGCCTCGTTGTCCACCTCGGCAAAGGCCACGAACTCGTCACCGCCGAAACGGGCCACCACGTCGACCCGTCGGATCGCCCCGGCCAGGCGACGCGACGTCTCCTGGAGCACGACGTCGCCCGCGGTGTGGTCGGCCTCGTCATTCACCAACTTGAACCGGTCGAGGTCGATGAACATGACGGCCAGCGCGTTGAAGCGACGGCCGATGTGGCTCAGGGCCAGGTCGAGTCGGTCGACGAACGCGCTCCGGTTGACCAGGCCGGTCAGGGCATCGTGCGAGGCCTGGAACGCCATCTGTTCGGCCATCTGGCAGCGGTCCAGGGCCAGGCCCACCATGTCGGCGAGCTGATCGAGCTTGGCCAGCTCGTCGCTGCCGAAGTACGGCATGTACGAGCTGATGGCGACGACCAGCTCGTGCGTCTCGCCGAACTGGTGGTGCAGCCTGATGCGGAGGGGTGCCTCGGGATCGTCGGGCTCGACCTCCCACCAGCGCTCGTCCTGGTTGTCGTCGTCGGGCGGCGGGAACTGGGCCAGGGCGGATCCGTCGGCCTCGAGCAGGGCGGAGCGCGACGCCCCCACCAACGCGCAGACGTGGGGCAGCAGCCGCTCGGCCACCTCCTTCGGCCCGCCGGCCGTGACCAGCTCGGTCATGCCGCGACGGAAGGCCTGGTCCTCGTGGCGCCCGAGGAACGAGCGCACGAAGCCGGGCAGCACCAGCGCGCCCAGGAAGAGGACACCCATGGCGACGGTCACCGCCTCGTCCGCCAACTGCACGGTGATCCCGGTGATGCCGAGGGTCGCCACGACCACTTGGAATTCGAGGCCGGCCGTGGCCAGGGCCAGCATGCGCATCCGGTACTTGGCGATCCGCGGTTGGCCCGACCCGGATACGAAGAGCTGGAGCACGACGTAGGAGAACAGGAAGCCCCACTGGGCGCAGAAGACCAAGCGGTAGGCGATGTAGTGCGCCGGCGCCGGGACTCCGGGTCCGGGGAAGTACTGCAACGTGAAGGTGAAGACGATGACGGCGATGGTCAGGGCCGCGGCCAGGTACTGCACGATGGCCGGGGGGCGCCGGAAGGACGCCGCGAACTGGAACAGGCAGTACGGCATGAGCATGAGCACGGCGATCAACACCTTGATCGCGGTCTCGTGGAGCACGATGGTCGGATCGATCTTGACCACGACGGCGATGCCGCCGATGATGCCGAAGGCGAGGGCCGCCCAGCCCGCGCCGCGGATCCGGTGGCGCAGCCATTGGGAGAGGGTCAGGGCCGCCAGCAGGACGAACTCCCACAGGGAGATGTTCGCTAGAACCTGCGTCCAGTGCTCCATGGTGTTCCCCCACCACCGCCCGATCGTGCGGACCGGCAGCGGCCCCTTCCCTCATTGCAGCCGACCGGCGCGCCAATGTACCGGAGGCGATGAGCCGAGCATTTTAGCCCGCTCCGGCTGGGCCTGCAGTTACGAAAGTCCGGGTAGGAGCCCTTTTGGTCGGATCCGCTCTCTCGGCGGGCGCGGTCAGGGCCCACTGGAGCGCTCTTCGAGGACCACATGGCCGCGGGGCCCCAGGGTCACGCCGACCTTGCCGAGGATGAGGCGACGCAGCGGAATCCCGACGATCTGGCGCCGCCACCCCGTGTCGAGCCGGCTGGGCTCGCCGCAGAGCAGCTGCGCGATGTCGGTCCTGGTGGCCAAGAGACCCTGGTCGAAGTCGAGGTCGTCGGCGATCTGGCGCGCCACGCCCGAACAGATGGCGACGGCCGCTGCGGGCGCCGGTGCCTCCCGGCCCTCGGAGGGCATGCGGATGCGGTCGGCCGGCAGGGCCAGGCCGCGTTCGGTGGCGCGCAGGATCTCGCCGGCGCGCCCCTGGGCCAGGTGGCGCGCGTCGACGCCACGGGTACGGCGCAGCTCATCTCCGTTACGCGGCGGCCGCTGCGAGATGGCGAGCAGCCCGAGGTCGGAGAGCACCATGCGGCGGGGCCGGTTGGTCTCGGCCGCGGTGCGCTCCCGCCAGGCCGCCACCTCCTGGGCCACGCCGCGCGAGCGGCGCGACATGCTCCGGATGTCGCCGAGCTTCCACCAGGCCTCGTCGGGGTCGCGGGCGGGAGTGCGGCCGCTGAGCACCTGCTCGCACTCGTCGAGCGCCCACTCCAGCCGGCCCAGCGCGCTCAGCCGTTCCGACAGGACGGCGCGGAGCTCGAGCAGGTGAGCGACATCGCTGACGGCGTAGGAGATCTGGCGCTCCGACATGGGCCGCTCCAGCCAGTCGGAGAGCCGGTCCGCCTTGGGGAGCGGCACGCCGAGCATCTGGTCGACCAGCCGGGACAGCGACGGCGTGGACAGGCCGAGGAAGCCGGCCACGATCTGCGTGTCGAACACGGTGGACGGCACGGCGCCGCAGGCGGCCATCAGCACATCGAGGTCCTGCGACGCGGCGTGGGCCACCGCAATGCCCGGCCCGGCGAACACTTCGGCCAGCGGCGCCGGATCGACGGCGAGCGGGTCGACCAGGGCCACCCGGTTCGCCCAGGCGATCTGGATCAGCGCCAGGTCGGGCACGTAGGTGCGCTCAGTATGGAACTCGGTGTCGAAGCCGTAATACTCCTCGGGGGCGAGCTCGCGCACCAGCTCCTGCAGGGCCGCCGGCTCGACCACAAGGCGGGGGACGGGGCTCTCGGCGCTCATGGCCCGGCCGCCACGGCTGGAGCCGGTCCCGGCGCGCTCGTCATCGCTCGGAGTGCATGGAGGGGATGGTGGCGGCGCGTCGCAAGACGAGGCGAGGTTACCGCGGGCCTCTTTTGGTTGAACTCACCGCGCCTCTCACCGGGCGCACCGGGCAGTGGCGGGGGGGCACCCGGGTGCGCTCGGGGAGGCGCCCGAGTGCCGGCGGCGTCACCGTACGCTCCGTTCGATCCGGCAGTAGACTTATGTCTCTGGCCTGGGAAAACAGGGTTGTTGTGCAGGTTCATGACTTACGGCTCTGTTGCGGAGAGCGGGAATCCGTTAAGAGTGAATCCGGAGGGATCGGAGGGGGATGGTGAAGAAGGTCAGGAAGAAGGTGTTCGGCCGGGGCGCGCCGTCAGAGACCGTCCGACCCGACACCGGGACCGACGACGGTTCAGGCGGGCGTACTGCCCAGAGTTCGCCTGGCGGAGCCTCACGGAGCGTTGAGTCGATGTTGCAAGAGTTCTCGGGCGGGGCGGACACCCCGCCGGGTCGCCCCCAGGCCGGCAAGTACGACCACCTCTGGCAGCTCTCCATGGCCGACCCGCACACCGGACTGGCCAACCAGCTCCTCCTGCTCGACCGGCTGACCCAGGCGCTGGCCCGCCGCCGCCGGCACGCGGGCGAAGTGGTGGTCTGCCACATCGACCTGGACAACTTGGGGGAGATCAATCTCGACCTCGGTTACACGACCGGGAACACGGTCCTGTGCGAAATGGCACGGCGCCTCACCTCGGTGCTGCGGGCAGAGGACACCGTCGGCCGTGTCGGCGGGAGCGAGCTCGTCGTGGTGATCACGGTCAACGACGAACAGGCGGTCGGACCGCTGATGCGGCGGCTCCAGCACACCCTTGACGAGCCGGTCGTCGTCGGCGGCCAGGGCATCCGGCTCCACGCCACCCTGGGGGTGGCCGTGGCCGAGGACGCCGAGACGGCCGAGGAGGTCTTGTACCGGGCCGACCGCTCCACCCGGGTCGGCAACCGCTGAGCATCTCGGGAGGCGCCCCGTGGTGAAAGTGGTTCGCTGGGTCCTCATCGTCGAGGCGACGGCGCTCGCCGTCCGTTCGCTGCCCGACTTGGCCCGCTATCTCAGGATGCGCTCCCCGTAGCTTCGTCGCGACCCTGGACTCCCGGGCCCGGCCGAGGATGGTTGCCATCGACATCGTCTCGCCCGACGACGGATCCACCCGCCGGCCCAGCTCTGGCAAGACGTGACCGGCGTGGGCCCGGACGGCCTTCACCAGGTCGTGAATTCCTGCGAGGCGGCGACCGCCTCGGCGGCGTCGATCACCTCGTCGAGAGCGTCGCCGCCGTCACGCGCGCCGATGACGTCGCCGGCGATGAAGGCCAGGATCAGTCCCATACTCCTCCTTTCGCGCCGGCAGCGCGCCGGGGCCATGCCGCTCACTGCGTGCGTGCCTCCACGTGCATCTCTACGGGGACCTGGGGGGTAGATCCTGAGCGCCAGCGTTGTCGGCACCTCGAGGGCGAACCCCCGGACCTCGAGGCTCTGCGCGTGACTAAACGCTCGTTCGGGTGGTTGCAGGCTGCACTAGGGAGTATCGGCCCTGGGGAAGACAGGAGTATCGGCTCTAGTGGACGCGATCGAATGCGGCAAGGCTAGGTGTGCCATGTCGATGTACAGCGAGCTTCTCTGCGGCCTGTGTGCCGACATGGACCCGGTGGAGCTCCCGACGTCGCGCGATCAGCTCGTGGTGGTGCTGTTGCAGTGCCGACGCCGATTGCACCGGCACGGAGCGGACCAGGACCATGTCATGGCGGAGGACCTCGCGCTCGAGCTCGACCACGACCGGATGCTGCTGCGGCTGTGCCACGCCATGGGAATCGACAGCGACCCGTCCCGCTTCGTCAATCCTCTGGCCGAACGGGAGAGGCTCGAGAGCCTGTTGCGCTCGGCGGGGATCGACTTCCGCACGCTCGACGACAACCGCCGGGTGACGGTTTCCTGAGGCGCCGCGGCTAGAGGCGGGGTCCGGTGGACTTCCGCTCGGCCAGCACGGCCGCGTAGACGGCCGCTTCCGTGCGGCGGCGCATCCCGAGCTTGGACAGCAGGCTCGACACGTAGTTCTTGACGGTGGCCTCGGCCAGGAACAATTGCTCTGCGATCTGGCGGTTCGACTGCCCCAGGGCGATCAGTTCCAGTACCTTGCGCTCCTGGGGCGTCAGCACGGTCAGCTTCGACTCGGACTCCTGGTCCTTGCGGAGCCGGTCGAACAGCTCCTGGGTCAGCGACGGGTCGAGCAGGCTCATGCCCTGGCTGACTCGGCGGATGTCCCCGAGGAGGTCTCCTCCGCCCACTTCCTTGAGGACGTAGCCCGACGCCCCCGCCATGATGGAGGAGAAGAGCGCATCGTCGTCCGAGTACGACGTGAGCATGAGGCAGCGCACGTGGGGGAGCACCGACTGGATGTCCCGGCACACCTCGATCCCGTTGCCGTCCGGGAGGCGGACGTCGAGGATGGCGACATCCGGTTGCAGCTCGCGGATGAGCTTCAGGCCCTGCTCCGCCGTCGCCGCCTCGCCGACCACTTCCATGTCGTCTTCAGCCTCGAGCAGCGTGCGAAGGCCTGTCCGGACCAGTTCATGATCGTCGAGGACGAACACGCGAATCGACACCGGCTCAATACTGCCATGGACCGAGCAGGCCCCGCGGAAGCCCCGACACCGTCGGTGTGGCCGCCCGGCGGCCGGCGCACCTCTATCCTGGCTGATCGTGCAGCCGTTCGATCGCATCGATGATCCCGTCAAGCTGCGTCGCCTGGTGCAGGCGATCTTGATCCTCGACGCCGAACTGAACCCTCCCGTCGTTCTGCGCCGCATCATCGAAGAGGCCTGTGAGCTGGTCGACGCGGAGTTCGGGGCGCTCGGCGTGCTCACCGAGGACGGGCGCTCGCTGGACCAGTTCATCACCGTGGGGCTCGATACCGACGCGGAGCAGGCCATCGGTCCGCGCCCCACCGGTCGCGGCGTCCTGGGCACCGTCATCGCCGAGGACAAGCCCCTGCGCCTGCGCAACATCGCCGACAGCCCAGACAGCTTCGGGTTCCCCGGCCGGCATCCGACCATGACCTCGTTCCTGGGTGTGCCCGTGCGGGTACACGGCGAGGTCTACGGCAACCTCTACCTGACCAACAAGCGCCACGCCGAGGAGTTCTCCGAGCAGGACGAGGAACTGTGCCTGGCGCTGGCCGGTGCGGCCGGCATCGCAATAGAGAACGCGCGGCTCCACTCGCTCGTGCGCGACCAGACGCTGACCGAGGACCGGGACCGCATCGCCCGCGATCTGCACGACTCCGTGATCCAGCGGCTCTTCGCCATCGGCCTGTCGCTGCAGGGGACTGCTCGCCTGGTCGAGCGGCCGGAGGCGGTCATGCGGATCGGCGAGGCCATCGACAAGTTGGACGAGACGATCCGCCAACTGCGCAAGGCCATCTTCGACATTGAGCTCACCATCAACAAGGAGGGCCTGCATCCGAAGGTGCTCGACCTCGTCCACGAGCTGCGACCGGTGCTCGGGCTCCATCCACATGTCTCGTTCAGCGGCGCGGCGGACCACGTGGTGACAGGACAGCTGGCCGAAGAGGTGCTGGCCGTACTCCGGGAGGCGCTGACCAACGTGGGCAAGCACGCCAACGCATCCCAGGTTGTCATCACCATCGCCGCCGGCGACGAGGTGCGGGTCGTGGTGGCCGACGACGGCGATGGCATGGGAGACGTCAGGGCGGATGGCTTGGGCATCAAGAACCTGCGCCACCGCGCCGAGCGCAGGGGCGGTGGCATGGAGATCGGCACCTCACGAGAAGGCGGGACCCGGCTCACCTGGCACGTGCCCCTGGTCACGGTGGACGACGCTTTCGGGGCCGGAGCGCCGGTGCCCTGAGCCGGCACCACCGGCACCCGTCAGGGTGCGCAACGGTGGTCGTAGCATCGGGAGCGGCCCATCATCGCGGTACCCGGGCCGGGACGAAAGGGGACGACCATGACCACGACGGGGGAGGCGACTCCGGCCAAGCAGGGCCTGCGCAACGCCCTGTGGAAGCGGCAGCTCACGACGTACCCCGACACGCTGCCACGGATTGGCTACCTGGCCATCGTCGTCCTGACGACGATCATGCTGTACTACCTCTACTACGTGGAGGGGGCGGTCACGCCGCTGCTGCTGCCCTACTACCACATGTCGTTCCAGTACTTCTTGTACCTGCTCGTCGTCTCCAACGCCATCGGCGCGTTCAGCGCGTTCATCGGGGGGCTCTCCGACAAGATCGGCCGGGCCAACCTCACCATTATCGGCACGTTCGTGGTGGCGGTGGTGCAGCTGTTCGCCATCCCGCACATCACCGAGAAATTCTGGTTCTCCGCCAGCTACTGCCTGATCGGCTTCGTCGAGGGGGTGATCCTCGTGTCGACCCCCGCCCTCATGCGGGACTTCTCGCCGCAGATGGGCCGAGGCGTCGCCATGGGGTTCTGGGCGCTGGGTCCGACCATGGGCGCCCTGGCCGCCAGCCTGGTGGCGACGCACACCCTCAGCCATCTGGCGCCATGGCAGGACCAGTTCATCATTTCGGGGACCGTGTGCCTGTGCGTCGTATTCATCGCCTTCTTCTTCTTACGCGAGCTTTCACCGCAGCTGCGGAACCAGCTCATGGTGTCGGAACGCGAACGGGCGCTGGTCGAAGCCCGCGCCATGGGGATCGACGTGGAGAAGGCGACGTCACATCCCTTGCGCCAGGTGTTGAAGATCGACCTGATCGCGTCATCGGTCGGCATCTCGGTGTTCCTCCTCTTCTATTACGCGTCGGTCAGCGTGCTCACCATCTACTGGGTCGTCATCTACGACCGCTCGACACCGCAAGCCAACGGCATCAACGTGTGGTACGCGGGCTTCCTCTCGGCCGGCCTGGTGCTGGCCGGGTTCCTGTCGGACCGGCTCCGGGTCCGCAAGCCGTTCATGCTCCTCGGCGCGGTGGCGGCCATGGTGATGCTGGGCTTCCTCATCCACCAGACCGACGACCCCCATACGGGCTACTACGCCAACGTCCTCGTGATCGTGCTGCTGGCGTGCTCCATTTCGTTCGCCTATGCGCCATGGATGGCCAACTACACCGAGCAGGTCGAGTCGCACAATCCGGCCCTGACGGCGACGGGCCTGGCCATCTGGGGTTGGATCCTGCGCATCACGGTCGCGCTGTCCTTCCTCGTCCTGCCCTATGTCATCACCACGGCGACGCCCCTGGTCGACAACCAGTCGGCGGGCGCCACCCTGCAGGCGATCCAGGCCGCCCAGAACTACGCCCCGAACACGTCCACGTTGAAGTGCGATGCGACACCTGCGCCCGCGGATGTCATCGCCAATTTGAAGACGACTCCCGAGGCACGGCCCGAACTCAACACGCTCGCCACCATCCTGCAGGTCTGCAACAAGACGCACAGCCTGGTGACGGCCCTGGGAGCCGCCGGCGGTCTCACCAACCCCCACGTGCTGGGCCTGACCGCCTTCAACCCGCTCGCCCTGGACGTGCAAGGCGGGAAACCGGTGACCCAGACCCAGATTGCCGGGGTGGCAAAGTATTCACCGAACCTCGCCAACCTGCTGGTGGCCGAGCAGAAGCTCATTCCGGCCCAGAAGACCGCGCCGTCGGAGTGGAAGCGCTGGTGGATGGTGTGCCTGGCGGGCCAGCTGGTCTTCGCACTGCTCGTCTTCACCATGCGTGGTCGTTGGAGTCCCCGGGCGGCCAAGCGGGACTTCGACGACCATCGAGCGCGTGGTCACCGAGGAGCTGGCCAAGCTGATCAACGAACCGGTCCCGGTCCCGTGAGGCGGCAACGGTGACAGCATCGCGTCATGCGTGAACTCGAACACTGGGTGGGCGGCAAGTCGGTCACCGGCACGTCGGGTCGCTTCGGGCCTGTCTTCGACCCGGCGCGTGGTGCCCCGACGGCACAGGTCCCGCTGGCCTCGGTCGACGAGGTCGGTGCCGTGGTCGAAGTGGCCTCGGAGGCGGCGGCGGAGTGGAGGGCCGGATCGCTCAGTGCACGCGCCGCGGTCCTCTTCCGCTTCCGCGACCTGGTGAGCCGCGCCGCCGCCGAGCTGGCGGCCGTCGTGACGGCGGAGCACGGCAAGGTGCTGTCCGATGCCGCGGGCGAGGTGGCCCGCGGGCTCGAGAACATCGAGTTCGCGTGCGGCATCCCGCACCTGCTCAAGGGGTCGCACTCGACCGAGGTCTCGTCCGGCGTCGACGTCCACACGGTGCTCGAGCCGCTCGGTGTGGTGGCGGGGATCACGCCCTTCAACTTCCCCGTGATGGTGCCCCTGTGGATGCTGGCCAACACGCTGGCCTGCGGCAACGCGTTCGTGCTCAAGCCGTCGGAGAAGGACCCCTCGGCGTCGCTCCTGCTGGCCGAACTGGCACACGAGGCCGGCGTGCCCGACGGGGTCCTCAACGTGGTCCACGGCGACGCGGTTGCCGTCGACGCGCTGCTGGCCGACCCGGGGGTGGCCGCCGTCTCCTTCGTGGGGAGCACGCCCATCGCCCGCCACGTCTACGAGACGGGAGCCCGCCACGGCAAGCGGGTGCAGGCGCTCGGTGGGGCCAAGAACCACATGATCGTGCTGCCCGATGCCGACGTCGACGCCGCGGCGGACGCCGCAATCTCGGCCGGTTTCGGCTCGGCGGGTGAGCGCTGCATGGCCATTTCGGTGGTGGTGGCCGTGGGGGCGGTGGCCGACCCGCTGGTGACGGCCATCGCCGAGCGGGTGCCCTCGGTCGTCGTGGGCCCCGGGACGGAACCGGAGTCGCAGATGGGCCCGCTGGTGACGGCCGAGCACCGCGACCGCGTCCGCTCCTACATCGACGGGTCGGAGTCCGAGGGGGCGCGGCTGGTGGTGGACGGGCGCGGGGAGTGGGCCGAAGGGTTCTTCCTGGGCTGCACCCTGCTCGACGAGGTCCGGCCGGGCATGCGGGTCTACGACGACGAGATTTTCGGGCCGGTGCTCAGCGTGGTGCGGGTCGGCACCTACGACGAGGCCGTCGAGCTGGTGAACGCCAACCCCTACGGCAACGGCACCGCACTGTTCACCCGTGACGGCGGGGCGGCCCGGCGGTTCCAGCGCGACATCACGGCGGGCATGGTCGGGATCAACGTGGCCATTCCCGTGCCGGTGGGTGTTCACTCCTTCGGGGGTTGGAAGTCCTCGCTGTTCGGCGACAGCGCCATGTACGGGCCCGAGGGCATCCGCTTCTACACCCGGCCCAAGGTGGTCACGACGCGTTGGCCCGACCCGGCGACGAGCGAGATCGACCTGGGCTTTCCTCGCACCCGCTAGCCGGGTGTTCCGCACATGCAGGGCTGATGTCTCCAGGATGAGGAGCTGGAAACTTTCAACGCGGCTGACGGGGGTCGACGCCGAGGAGTTCGAGGAGTTGGGCTTGGAGGGGTAGAGGCCTGGGAATCTGCGCCGGGTGGGTGTCGGTGGCGGGCATAAGCCGGAGGCACGAAAGCGCAGAGAAGATGAGCCGCCCGGTGGGCTTGGCGGGACGTCCGGCCCAGAGTCCGGCGAGCTTGACCATCGGGTGCAGCGCAAGGCGGACGGCGCGTTCGACCAGAGCGAAGATGAGCAGCGCCAGGCAGATGACGCTGATGAGGGTTTCGATCCGCCGGTTGTTCTTCAAGAACATGGGGGCGACCGCGAGCGGGCCCTTGAAGTTGTGATAGCGGCGCTCGGGTGCCTCTTGTCCTTTGTAGTGAGCGAAGACGCCGGCGCTGTCGATGTCGGGGGCGAGGTTGGTGACCAGCGCGTACCAACCGTCGGTGGCCGCCTCGGCATCGATGGCGTCCTGATCGAAGTGCCAGACCAAGGTGGGCTTGTTCGTGGTCGTGTCGAACCCGAGGCACGCCTGCAGGTAGGCGTTCACCCGGCGCGTCCTGGCGATGACCGCGACGCGGTCGCTGACGTCTTTTTCGGTGCGGTAGTAGCGGCCACCGAGTCCTCTCCCGAGACGTTCGAGGTCGTCGCAGGCACGCTCGAGCTTCTTGGCGCGGGCCTTTTGGGCCGCTCGGGCTCTGGCCGAGGACCACACAAAGACCCGGCGCAGACACAGAGGCGGGTCGCTCTTCTTCGGGCCGCTCAAGACCATGGTGTCTTCGAGCACCCGGTAGGTCCCGCGCTCGGCGGCCGCCGTGTCGAGGTCGCGCTGGGCGATGTAGTCAACGGGCTCAGCCGCGTCGAGGTCACAGGCCCCCAGCACGTCGGCGCCGACATAGGACTTCGAAGCCGGGGCGATGAAGCTGACCCCGGCGTCGATCATGGCGGCCAGGTTCGGATATGACACCAGCTTGGAGTCGCCCACCAACAAGAATCTCCGCTCGCCGGCCAGCGTGGACAGGGCCTCCATGGCCGGGACGACCTGGGCCACCTCGCCCGCTCCGCCGTCATAGGCGTGGTGCCACAGCGGGACGGCGCCATCCGCGCTCACAGCCAGGCCGGCCTGGACCTGCTTGAGGTCCGGGCGGCGGTCCTTGGGGTGGCCGAAGCGCGCTTCGATGTAGTCCGGATCGTGTGAGGCATAGGAGCCGTAGAGGCTGACCGAGGTCATGTCCCAGTGGATGCGAGCCACGTCGACGCCGAAGGTGGCGATCGCCTGAGCCCCGATCGAGCCGACGATCCGGTCGAGGTGGGGCGCCACCGCGTCGAGGGCCCGGCCGATGCGGTCGTCGTTGAGGATGTCGGCGGGCACGCCAAAGGTCTCTTCGAGCGCCCAGTCCCGAGCCCAGTCCTGCACGTGGACCAGCGGGGTCGGAGAGGTCAGGCGGTTGGCGATCAGTGCTTCGATCACCTGGCCGTGGGTGGCGTACACGATGTCGCGCACCGGCACGGCCCGATCGATGGTGCCCGCGATGTCGAGACGCCCGGCGAAGGCGGCCACGACGGGCAAGGCCCCCAGTGCCTTGTCCACACTCGGTGGCCCGTACTCGATTCGGCTTGGTGACATGGCTGACCTCCTTGTTGGCGCCGATGCCCGCACCGGTACCTTGACGCTATACACTTCAAGGTAAGCGCACGCGGATGGCGCACCGGCAGGAGAAGATGAGGCGATGGCCCAAGCACGAGCACGCCAGCGAAGAACCCAAGCGGCCATCGCCGCCGAGCTGGCCCAGATCGGCTTCGCCCTCCCCGGCAGCCTCGTCTCGCGCACGACGGCGTGTGGCAAGCCAGGCTGTCGCTGCCAAGGCGACCCTCCCGTGCTCCACGGGCCTTATCTGACCTGGACCCGCACGGTCAACGGCAAGACGGTCACCCGCAAGATCACCGAGGAACAACGGATCCGTTATCAAGCCTGGTTCGACAACGCCCGCAGGCTCCGCCAACTCGTCGCCGATCTCGAAGCCCTCTCCCTCGAAGCATCGGGACTCGAAGGAGACGACCACCGACGACGAGGCTGAGCGTGCCTACCTCAATCTCTGGAGTACCCCATCAGCCCTGCATGTGCGGAACGCCCGGCTAGCGGCCAGCGGAGCGGCCCCGGGGGCGGGTTCCGGCCATCCGTGCCGGTGGCACGGCCGTTACAGAAGCTCATAGGGTGGGATGACGTCGCCGAGAGAACGCCGCAGCGCTGCACCGGATCTGAGCGCCGGCGGGCACGGCCCCGGGCCCGCCCTCCCTGGGCGTCCTCCGCCGGGGGGACGACAAGATCCCTGGATCTCGGGCGTTTTCAGCCCAGTGGGCCGATGTCTCACCGGCCAGGTGGGAAGCTGTATCCGCCTGGCCGGACTGTGCAAGTGGCCTCGGGAAGTGGCGGGAAACGTGTTGGCGAACCTGTTCAAGCTGTTGCGATCGTCCGAATCGGAGAACGAGGCCGCCGCCGGTGTCACCGAAGACAGCCCGGTCGAGAGCAGGAGGGACGGTGCGGCCAGCGCTGAGCCGGTTCAGGTCATCGTCGACCGCCACGACGGTGCGGCCCACGATCGCCCGCCTGAGGCGCCGGCCCGTCAGGGGCCGTCCCCGGCGGCGCCCCCGGCCGAGGCCGGCCCAGCCGCTCGCGACGACGCCGAGTCTCCGGATCCCGCTCCCGACGTCCTCCCCTCCGCACCGGTGGCAGGGCAACCGGCCGCCTCCGAACTTCCTGCGGCGAGGTCGGATCCACAGCCGCCGACCGACTTGCCGGACGACCCCAGCGACGCGCTGAGCCACGGCAGTGCAGAATCGTCCTCGCCGCCGGAGCCGTTCGAGGAGTTGGACGTCGTGGGTCTGCTGGTGGCGATTGCCGATCCCGAGGCCTGGGATGAGACGACGCAGGGAGGCGACGACGACGCAGCACGCGGTCTGGTGGACGACGCGGCGCAGCGCAACGGCTCGGATGCCGACGTGGCCGGCGCCACGAAGAAGGACGAGGAGCTCGAGATGGAGAGCCTGCTCCGGTCCTGGCAAGAGCCGTCGGATGGGAGTCCGCCCGCGACAGCCACCGATGACCATGGGCACCGGGCGCCGGTCGACGCCCCCGCCTCCTGGTGGCGCATCGACAATGACGGCTACGCGTTGCCACGGGCAGAGCTACCCGACGTGCCACTGGCCACCCTGGCCCGGTCCGCCACCGCCGCCCTGGGTGCGCTGGTGGCGAGTGCGCTGAGCGTGAACGAGTACGCCGAGGACGTCTTCGCCGGGACGGTCAGTCTCATCGTCCGCGACGACTCGTCCAACTACGCCTGGCGCATCAACGCCGACTGGTCGGAGTCCGACGGTCGCGTCGAGTTGCTCGAGGCGCTCTCGACCATCTTCGGCGAACCAGTGCCCATCGTGGGGCTGCGACGCCTGCGCGCCCGGGGTGACATCCGCTGTGGGGTGGCCCAGACACCGACCCTGCACCTGTCCGCTCCGAATGTCGGTGGCCCCGAACCGGAGTGGGAGGACCTTCTCGGGTCGGCGGTACCCGGCGTCCGTCTGGACGTGGAAGCCGGGGACCTGCGCTTCCGGGCCGTACGCATCTCCGGGATGGCGGTTGCCTGCGCGGTCGACAACGAAGAGGCACTCAGCGTGGTCGACCACTGGCTTGACCGGCTCCTCGGCGCGGCGACTGTGGCCGGTTGAGGCCCGGGTCGCCACTGGGCTGGTTCACCAGCCTCACCTTGAACTCATCATTGTTCCTGGTAGAGCCGGTCAAATCCGATAGACGGCCCCTTAGGTATGTCAAACTACATGCATGGGATTCAACCAAACCGCGGTCAAGACCGCGGTAGAGGAGATCGGATCCGGTGGCGAAGGCACTCCCGAGCCACCTGACCAACCAGGATTCCAGCAGAAAGACGCGGCGAGCGAGTCTTTCGGGAAGTCTTCTCGTCAACCCAGAGCAGTGCTCTGTGGCTCCTACCGGAGGGGCATTCCCTCGCTCGTACGGACGTACGAAAAGCTGTCTGCCGCAGGCATGAGGGTGCTCTCGCCCTCAGGGCTTGATTTCCTTGCCGAGATCGACGAATTCGTCCTGAACCAGGATGAGGTTGGGATCCCGCCTGAAGCTCTTGAAAGGCTTCATCTCAACTGCATCAGGGCCGCGGATCTGGTCTGGCTCCACGCGCCAGACGGTTACGTGGGCCTCAGCGGAGCCTTGGAAATTGGCTTTGCGAACGCTGCCGGGGTACGCATCTACGCCGAGGAGATGCCCAGCGATATTGCGCTGCGCTCGCTCGTAACCGTCTCCCCGTTGGATCAGGCCATCGCTGAGACGAGCACTGGCGAAAAACGGGGATATGAACCACGAATCGGCACAAGACATCGTGCGGCTGATAACTGAGGAGATTGGCGAGCTCGCACGGCGGAATCCTGGGCAGCGGCAGCGACTTTCTCATACCTCGAAAACCTGAGCAGCCTCATCGGGAAATGGACCCCTGTTGGCCGGGGTTCAAGAGAGCACCTGGTTGGTGGGCGAGGCGGGACTTGAACCCGCACATCCTTTCGGACACAGGAACCTGAATCCTGCGCGTCTGCCAATTCCGCCACTCGCCCGAGTGACCGGCCAACAGTAGTCGCCGCGCCGGCCCGCTCCAGCCTGAGGTGGCTAGTTGACCTGGTCAGACGCTCGGCGAATCCCTGGCCAGTGCACCAGGCCAGTAATCTCTAGGGGACCATGGGACTCCAGCAGTTTGAGGAGCGCCTCGAGCGTCTGGTGGAGGGAACGTTGGCGAAGCCGTTTCGAAGCAGCCTTCAGCCGGTCGAAATCGGCCGGCGGTTGACGCGCGAGATGGACCTGCACCGACGGGTGGGGGTGCGCGGGCTGATCGCACCGAACGCGTTCGCCGTGACCCTCTCGCCGGCCGACGTCAGCCGGTTCGCCAATTTCATCGACGCCCTGTCGCGGGAGCTCTCGGACGCCGCTCGGGAGCACGCCCGGATCGAGGGCTATTCGTTCGTGGGCCCGGTCGAGGTCGAGATCTACGAGGGGTCCAGCCTGAAGCCAGGGCGCTTCACCGTGTCGGCCGACGTGCACGAGAGCGAGGACGGGGGATTCCTGGCCGAGCTCGTGCTGCCCGACGGCCGGCGGGTCAGCGTGGGCTCGGAAGCCGTGGTCATCGGTCGGCTGCCCGAATGTGAGGTCGTGCTCCCGGACTCCAACGTGAGCCGGCGCCACGCCGAGCTGCGGCGCAGGGGCGACGGGGTGTTCGTCACCGACCTCGGCTCCACCAACGGGACCAGGGTCAACGGCGCCCCCGTCCGTGAACAGCTCCTGACCAGTGGTGACGAGGTCAGCGTGGGGTCGACCACACTCATCTTCGAAATGTCGTGACGGTGTCGAGCGCGGTGGCGGGCCTGCTCGCCACCCAGAACCTGAATGCCGTCCTCCACATCCTGCAGTGGGGTGTGATCGCGCTGATCTTCATCTTCTTCCTGCGCGTCATCCGTGCCGTGTGGGTCGAGATGAGCCCTGCCACCATCCGCAAGCCGCGGTCGATGCGCCGTCAGGAGAAGCGCGAGGTGCGAGCGGCGGCCAAGCCGGCCGATCTCCCTAAGCCGCGTCGCCGCCAGCTCTACCTGAAGGTGGTGCAACCGCCGCCGTACGCCGGCCGCACCTTCGACCTCGACGACGAGTTGACCATCGGGCGCTCGCCCGGGTGCGGTGTCGCCATGACCGACGACATCTACACCTCCACCCTGCACGCCCGCCTGTTCCGCCACAACGACCAGCTGTGGGTGGAGGACCTCGGCTCCACGAACGGCACGTACGTCAACTCGGAGCAGATCGGCCAGGCCGTGCGCCTGGGCAAGGGCGACCTGCTCCAGATCGGCTCCACCGTCTTTGAGGTGTCCCGGTGACGGTGCTGCGTTCCGGGTCGGCGACCGACGTCGGTCGGATCCGCCCCATCAACCAGGACATGACACTCGAGCGACCGGGCCTCTTCGCGGTGGCCGACGGCATGGGCGGCCACGCCGGCGGTGAGGTGGCGGCCCGCGTCGCGGTCGAGACGCTCGAGCAGGCCTTCGAGCGCTCGCCCTCGGCGGACGGCCTGCGCGATGCGTTCTCCGAAGCCAACACCGCGGTCTGGCAGGAGAGCCAGGCCAACTTGGATCTGCGCGGCATGGGCACCACCCTGACCGCCATGGCGCTGGTCGGGGGATCGGACGGCCGTGACGTGCTGGCTCTGGCCAACGTCGGTGACTCGCGTGCCTACGTGTTCTCCGGCGGAGAGCTGGTCCAGGTCACCGACGACCACAGCCTGGCCGAGGAGCGCATGCGCCATGGGGAGATGACCGAGGAGGAGGCGGCCGTCCACCCCCAGCGCCACATCCTGACCCGGGCGCTGGGCGTGTCCGCCGAGGTGGAAACGGACATGTGGGAGCTGAAGCTGCGCAGCGGCGACCGGGTCCTGCTGTGCTCCGACGGCCTGTCGAACGAGGTCGGGCTGCAGGAGATGGCCGAGATCCTCGGAGCGGTCTCGGACCCCGAGGAGGCAGCCCGGAAGCTGGTCGACAGGGCCAACGATCACGGCGGCGCCGACAACATCACCGTCGTCATCGTCGATGTCCAGGTCGGCGAGGAGGGCGAGAGCGGCAACGGACGGTCTGTCGTGGTCACGCCGCTCGTAG
Organism: uncultured Acidimicrobiaceae bacterium; assembly: GCA_963807775.1. Classification (GTDB taxonomy): domain Bacteria; phylum Actinomycetota; class Acidimicrobiia; order Acidimicrobiales; family RAAP-2; genus Bog-473. Next base: position 297,713 of record CAWECY010000010.1, read on the forward strand.
CCGTACCGGCCGACCAGACCGTGACGGCTCCGCCGGCGAGCGGCGACGCCGGGGGGAGCGCCGGCGACGCAAATCAAGAGGGCGGCGGTAGCGGCCAGGGTTCGGCCCTCGCCGCCGACGTGGCCGCCACCACCCTGCTGGCCCGGGCCGTCCACTCCGATGAGACGGCTGTCGTCCGCATCCCAGACCAACTGGCCCCCGGTGCCCAGCTCGGGTTCGGCGAGGACCGGGAGCAGGCGAACTTGGCCGAGGAGGGGCCGCACAGCGACGAGTTCTTCGTGGGCTCCACCTCCTCGGTCCCCCTGTCCCGTTCGACGGCACGTGTGGCGCCGGTCCCCCAGGCCCAGCCGAGCCGGCATCAGGAGAAGGAGAGCCGGGGCGAGAGACGCCGCCGGCTCGGCATCCCCCGCCGGGTCACGTTCCGGGTGATCGGCTTCCTGCTTCTCGTCGCCGCCGTGCCCGTCGCCGTCTACTTCGTCATCAAGTGGTACGCCTACGACAATTGGGTCGTGACGCTGCAGGGGGACCAGATCGTGGTCAAGCAAGGCCAGCCGGGGGGCGTGCTGTGGTTCAAGCCGAAGGTGGTGGACCACACCGGCCATACGGTCGGCGACATCCTTCCCCTGGCTGTCCCCGTGCTCAAGGCGGGCGTGCAGGAGGGCTCCCTCTCCAGTGCCAAGGCGTACGTCGTGCGTCTCGTCAGTGAGGACGCCACGACCACGACGACCACCACCACAACAACGACCACAACGACCATCCGCCACTTCATCGGCGGCCCCGCGCCGGCGCCGGCCGCGCCGACCACGGCGCCGCCCACGACGGCCGTCACCACCACGACCACCCAACCGGCGCTCACGACGACCACCGCCGCCGTCACGGCCACCACCGCGACTGCTACGACGGTAACCACGCCGTGACGGCAGCCACGACCACTCTGTTCGGCCCTCTCGGCCGGGGACTCCGAGCGTAGGCTCAGGGCGCCATGCAACCGGTCGAAACCCCACGCGTCTACTCGGGTCGATACGAGCTGACCCACCTGGTCGCCCGCGGCGGCATGGCCCAGGTCTACCGCGCCATGGACCGCCAGCTCGATAGGCCGGTCGCCCTCAAGGTCCTCTTCCCCGAGCTCTCCATCGACCAGACCTTCGTCGAGCGCTTTCGCCGCGAGGCGCAGGCCGCCGCCAACCTCTCCCATCCCAACATCGTCCCCGTCTTCGACTGGGGCGAGGACGACGGCTCCTACTTCATCGTCATGGAGTACGTCGACGGCCGGGCCCTCTCGGCCGTGCTGCGCGACCCCACCCCGCTCCCGCCGCGCCAGATCGCCACCATTGGCGCCGGCGTGGCCGCCGCCCTCGCCTTCGCCCACCGCCACGGCGTGGTGCACCGCGACGTGAAGCCCGGCAACGTTCTCATCACGCCCGAGGGTGAGGTCAAGGTCACCGACTTCGGCATCGCCCGGGCTATCAACACGGAGGAGAGCCTCACGCAGACAGGCGCCGTCATGGGCACGGCCGCCTACTTCTCGCCCGAGCAGGCCGAGGGCAAGGGCGTCGATGCCCGCAGCGACATCTACTCGCTCGGTGTCGTCCTCTACGAAATGGCGGTCGGGCGCCCCCCGTTCACCGGCGACTCCCCGGTCGCCGTCGCCTCCAAGCACGTGCGCGACCAGCCCGTGCTGCCCCGGGAGGCCAACCCGGCCGTGCCGGCCGCGCTGGAGGCCGTCGTCATGAAGGCCATGGCCAAGAGCCCCGACGACCGCTACGGCTCGGCCGAAGAGCTCCGGGCCGACCTCCTCCGCTTCGCCGAGGGTCGCCCCGTCGAGGCGGGCGACCCCGGCGTCACCTCCATGATGACGGCGGCCGTCGGCGCCACTCAGGCCACCCGCGTCATCACCAACACCGGCCGGACCATGGCCCTTCCCGACGCCGCCCACCCGCCGCCCGCCAGCCGCGAGGACCTCGAGCGCCGCAAGCGCAATCGGAACCTCATGATCCTGCTCGTCGCGCTCCTGGTCGCGCTGGGCATCATCGCCTTCTTCCTCTTGCGCTCCGTGCTCGGGGCCAACGTGACCGTCCCCAACGTGGTGGGCGAGACCCAGGCCGTGGCCACCCAGACGCTGCAGAACGACAACCTGGCCGTCGGCACCACCAGCTTCCAGACCAACTCGGCCACCAAGGGCACCGTCCTCTCCAGCGATCCCGCCTCGGGCGCCAAGGTGTCGAAGAACTCCAAGGTCGACCTCGTCGTGAGCGGCGGCCCCAACATCCCCATCGTCCAGGTCCCGACCGTCACCGGCGACCAGCTCACCCAGGCCACCCAGCTGCTGCAGGGCGCCGGCTTCACCCTGGCCCCGATCAAGTACGTCACCAGTACCAAGCCGGTGGGGACGGTGCTCGACCAGTCGCCGGCCGGCGGGTCCAAGGTGAAGCAGACCACGTCGGTCGTGCTGACCGTGTCGGGCACGCAGTCGACTGTCTCGGTGCCGAGCGTCCTCGGGCAGACACCGGCGGCGGCCGGCTCCCTGCTGAGCCATGCTGGCCTCAACGTGGGCACCCAGACCAGTGCCTGCTCGAGCCAGTTCGCCACCGGGCTGGTGTCGTCGCAGAGCCCGGCAGGCGGGATCAACGCGCAGCCCAACACCTCGGTCAACATCGTGGTCTCGAGCGGCAGCTGCGTCGGGGTGCCCAACCTGGTCGGCCAGTCGGCCAGCTCGGCCCAGTCGGCCATCAGCGGCGTCGGGCTGGTGGCCAACACGACCTACGACACCACGTGCTCCAACAACGCCCAGCCGGGCAACGTCGATGGGCAGACGCCGGCAGCCGGCGCCCAGATCGCCAGCGGGAGCACGGTCACCATCTCGGTGTGCCAGTCGGCGACGACCACGACGACCACGACGACCACCACGACGACGCCCACCTCGACCACCACCACGACTGCGCCATCGAAGCCACCGACCACGCTCTTGCGCCGGCACTCCACCGGCGACGTGTAGGCGCCCGGCTCCGGGCGAACTCAGGAACCGGCGGCCGCTCCGAGCTGGCCCAGGAAGTTGGCCAGCAGCGCCGGCCCTGACACCGTCAACACCGACTCGGGGTGGAACTGCACGCCCTCGACGGCCAGCGTGCGGTGGCGCAGCCCCATGACCACGCCGTCGCTCGATGTCGCCGTCACCTCCAGCTCGGCCGGCACCGACTCGGGCCGCACCACCAGCGAGTGGTAGCGGGTGGCCACGAACGGGTTGGGCAGTCCCTCGAAGAGGCCGCGGCCGTCGTGGTGGATCTCCGACGTCTTGCCGTGCATCAGGTGCGGCGCGGCCACCACCTCGCCGCCGTAGGCCTGCCCGACGCACTGGTGGCCCAGGCAGACCCCGAGCAGCGGGATCTCCCCGGCCAGCTCGGCGATGGCGGCCAGGCTCACCCCGCCGTCCTCGGGTCGACCCGGCCCGGGTGAGATGAGCACGGCGTCGGGGCGCTCGGCCCGGATGCCCGCCACCTGAATGGCGTCGTTGCGGTACACCACCGGGTCGGCCCCCAGCTCGCCCAGTTCCTGCACGAGGTTGTAGACGAACGAGTCGTAGTTGTCGATAACCAGCACCCGCGCGCCCATGGGACGCCGATCGTACCCATTGGCCCGGGCTCTCCCGCCCGGGGGCCGGTCCGTCCGCTGGCTAACCTCACCCCATGGCAACGAGTACCAAGGGCCCCGGCGGTGCCTCCCGCAAGGGCAAGTCGGCCGGCGGCCGCACCACGTCGAAGGTCGGCCGTTACAAGTCGCCGGAGGAGTCCGGCCGCTACACCGCCCCCATCCCCAAGAACGTGCGCCACAGCCCGCCGTGGTTCGGCGCGCTGGTGCTCATCCTCCTCATCGGCGGCGTGGTCGTCATCACCGTCAACTACCTGGCCCACCTGCCGTTCGCGGCGCACGGCTCACCCTGGGGCCTCGTCGTCGGCCTGGTGATGATCTTCGTCGGTTTCCTCGCGGCGACGAGATACCACTGACCTCCGCGTTGCGGCGCAGACGCGCACCCCTGGCGGGGTCGCCCCGTCTGCTGTCCGCCTGCCCGCGCCCGGGGCCGGACCGTGAACTAGCCCAGCCGCTCGATGATGGTGGCGTTGGCCAGCCCGCCGCCCTCACACATGGTCAGCAGACCCCAGCGTCCGTTGGTGCGCTCGAGTTCGTTGAGCAGCGTGGCTGTCAGCTTGCCGCCCGAGGCGCCGAGCGGGTGGCCCAGCGCGATGGCGCCACCGTTCGCGTTGACGATCTCCATGTTGGGGTGGTGCTCCTTCTCCCACGCCAGCACGACCGAGGCAAAGGCCTCATTGATCTCCACCACGTCGATGTCGTCCATGGTCAGCTTGGCCCGCTCCAGCACGGTGGTGGTGGCGGGGATGGGTCCCGTCAGCATGGTGATCGGGTCGACGCCCGCCAGGGCGAAAGCGTGGAAGCGGGCCCGCGGGCGCAGGCCCAGCGCGTTGGCCTTCTCCTCGCTCATGATCAGGACGGCCGACGAGCCGTCGGTGATCTGCGAGGAGTTGCCGGCCGTGACCTTGCCGTCCTCCTTGAAGGCGGGCTTCAGGTTGGCCAGCGCCTCCACCGTCGAGTCGGGCCGGATGCCTTCGTCCGTCCTCAGCAACTCGTCGGTGTCCTTGCCCTCCTCGTCCTTGATGACCACCGGGATGATCTCGTTCTCGAAGCGCCCTTCCTCGGTGGCCCGCGCCGCCCGCTGGTGGCTCTGCACCGAGTAGGCGTCGAGCTCCTGGCGCGAGATGCCCCACTGATCGGCGATCATCTCGGCCCCGATGCCCTGCCCCTTCAGGCCGCCCTTCTCGGCGTAGCGCGCCATCATCCGCGGGCCGAACGGGAAGCCGAAGTCGCGCACGACCGACGAGCCCATCGGTGTGTGGGTCATGGACTCCACGCCCGCTGCGATCGCGATGTCGTAGGCGCCCGCCATGACGCCCTGGGCCGCGAAGTGCACCGCCTGCTGCGACGAGCCGCACTGGCGGTCGATGGTGGTGGCAGGCACCGACTCGGGCCAGCTGGCCGCCAGCACGGCGTTGCGGCCGATGTTGAGGGACTGCTCGGACACCTGCATGACGCAGCCCATGATCACGTCGTCCACCAGGGCCGGGTCCAGGTTGTTGCGCTCGGCTAGGGCCTTGAGTGACTCGGACGCCAGGTCGACGGCGTGCCAGCCACGCAGCTTCCCGTTGCGCTTCCCGCCGGCAGTCCGGACGGCGTCGACGATGACGGCGGTGGTCATGTTGGGTCTCCTTCCAATTCCGGCGGGCCGCTCCCTGCCGGTTCAGAGCAGCATGCATTCTACCTGCCGGGGTCAGCAGCACCATTTGGCGGGGGCGGCGGACCGCTAGCCTCTGCCGGCGATGGCAGAGGTGGGGCGGCACAAGCCCAAGGACATGGACCGCTGGCTGGGCGACGGGGGCATGCCCATCATCGACGTCGTCGGGGGGGCCTTCACCGACTACGGCGTGGACGGGGAGGACCTGGGGTGGGCCACCGGGACGTTCACCCCCACCGACCTGGCGTGCAATCCGCACGGCATCACCCAGGCCGGCGTCCACTCCCTGCTGCTCGACGCCTGCATGAACTTCGCCATCAACGCCGCCCTCCCCGGCAAGGCCCGCACCCGCGGCACCCTCGAGATGAAGACCGAGACCATGCGTCCGGCTCTGAAGGGCGAGCCCTACGTGATGCGAGGCGAGGCGGTGCGTCTGGCCAAGCAGGTGGCTTATGGCGAGGCCACCGTCCGCGACCCCGACGGCGCGCTGATCAGCCGCGCCACAGGGACCTTTCTCCTGCATCGATCCGACCCCGCACCAGACCCCGGCTCCGCAGCCGCCGGCTGACCCCTACCGGGTCCCCACGCCCGGACCCGGGGTGTGCCGCGTCTGCCGCGGGCCGGCCCGGTGCGGCGACGCTCTCTGCTTCGCCTGCCGCTGGGTGGGCCGGCGGCTGGGCGCGCCGCTTGTGCCGACCTTCCCCCTCCGCCTGTGCCCGCTGCCGAGCCCGCTCTACCGCGTGCTGATGGGGTACAAGGAGTCACCGGTGGCCGAGGCCCGCGGTCGCTTCTCCGCCATCGTGCGCTCGCTGGTCCGCCAGGGGCTCCTCCAGCGGTGCCGCGTGTTGGAGGCGGCGGCCGGTGGAGCGGTCGATCTGGTCGTGCCCGTTCCCTCTTCGCGGCGTCCCGGTGCTCCTCCGCTCGCCCGGGTGTCCGGTCTCGGGGGGGAGGTGCGTGCGCTCGGCCCCGGCGTGCGCTGGGCGCCGGAACTCCTGCGGCGCGAGGCCACAGCGAGCCCGGGGCTCGGCCACATGCAGCCCGATGGTGCCGCGTTCACGGTCAATGGGACGGTGCGCGGGGCACGGGTGGTCCTGCTCGACGACACCTACGTCAGCGGTGCCCGGGCCCAGAGTGCAGCGACCGCGCTACTCCGGGGCGGGGTCGGCGTGGCGCTCGTCGTACCGATCGGCCGCGTGCTCCGGCCCGATCGCTCGGCCCTTCACGCCGACTTCTTGCGTCGTCCCGACGTGTGTCGCGACACCGGGTCAGGCCTCCTGCCCGTGGGCGGCCACGATGGTGGTCAGACGGGGGTGTCGACCGAGTAGCGCACGCCCGTCAGCTCCTCGGAGGCCCGCCACAGCGCCGCCGCCGCCGCCGCGTCGCGGGCCCGTCGGCTGCGCCGGGCGAAGCGTGGCGGCCCGTAGAGCTCGAAGACATGTCCCGGGCCGACGTACTGCCCGGAGCGGACGGACGAAGAGGTGGCCGCACACAGGATCGGCACGGCACCGTGGGCGGCCGATTGGCCCAGTGTCGAGCCAGCCGTGCGTGTCAGCCTGCGTCGCACCCGACTGTTGCCCAGAGCGGCCCCACTGCCGGCCAGGTTGCTGCGAGTCCAGCCGGGGTGGGCGGCCACAGCCAGCGTGCGCAGGCCGACGGCGTCCAGCCGCCGGCTCAGCTCGAACGTGAAGAGCAGGTTGTCGAGTTTGGTCGTGCCGTAGGTCAACCAGGTGTTGCGCAGCGACTGAGCGGCGACGTCGTCCGGCAAGAGCCGCCCGATGCGGTGCATGAGTGAGCTCACCGTCACGATGCGGGAGGGCTCCGTAGTGACGATGCGGTCCAGCAGTAGGCCCGTCAGCGCGAAATGGCCCAGATGGTTGGTCGCCGTCTGCAACTCGAACCCGTCGGCCGTCTGGCGGTACGGGCTGCCCATGACTCCGGCGTTGTTGATCAGGATGTCGAGGCGGGCGTGCTCGGACAGGAAGGACTCCGCCGCGCGCTGGACCGAGACGAGGTCCGCCAGGTCGAGCGCGAGCAACTCCAAGGAGCAGCGGTCGAGCTCGCTCTCGAGCTTGTCGCGGGCCCGGCGCGCCTTCTCCTCGTTACGGCAGGCCAGGACGACGTGCGCGCCGTGTTCAGCCAGCGCGCTCGCCGTCTCATAGCCGATGCCGCTGTTAGCCCCGGTCACCAGGGCCACTCGCCCCGTGAGGTCGCCGATGTCGCCAATCCCCCACGTGGGGCCACCCGTGGCCTCGCTGCCGGGGATCCTGCTCACGCGTTGCCGATGTGGTCCGCCGGCACCGTGCCCAGCTTGCCGGCCTCGAAGTCCTCGAAGGCCTGGATGATCTCGGCCCGATTGTTCATCACGAAGGGTCCGTGGGCGTAGACGGGCTCGCGGATCGGTCGGCCGCCGAGGACCAGGACGTCCAGCGCCGAGTGGCGGGACTCCTGTTCGCTGTCGGCCCGAAGGGTCAGGGCGGCCCCCGGGCCATGCACGACCAGCTGTCCGGAGTGGATCGGGCGGGCCTCGGTACCTACCTTGCCCTTCCCCGAGAGCACGTACACCAGTGCATTGAAGTCGCCCGGCCAGGGAAGGACCAGCTCGGCTCCGGGCTGGAGGGTGACGTGAACCAGGGAGATAGGGGTGTGGGTCGAGCCAGGGCCCAGGTGGCCGGCCACGTCGCCGGCGATCACCCGGACGAGCGCGCCGCCATCTGGCGAAGTGAGGAGCAGGACGTCGCCTCCCTCGATGCCCTGATAGCGCGGCTCGATCCACTTGTCCGCCGCAGGCAGGTTCACCCACAGCTGGATCCCGTGGAACAGCCCACCGCTGGCAATCAGCTGCTCGGTGGGCCGCTCGATATGCAGAATGCCCGACCCGGCCGTCATCCACTGGGTCGAACCGTTTGCGATCAGGCCACCACCACCGATGGAGTCCTGGTGCTGGAAGGTGCCGTCGATCATGTAGGTCACCGTCTCGAAGCCGCGGTGTGGATGCCACGGCGTGCCCTTGGGCTCGCCTGGCGCGTACTCCACCTCACCCATCTGGTCCATGTGGACGAACGGGTCCAGATCGGCCAGGTCAACTCCCACGAAGGCGCGGCGCACCGGAAACCCCTCGCCCTCGAAGCCCGCCGGTGCGTCGGTCACCGAGCGCACGGGTCGGATGGCCGCGGCCTCGTCGGGCGACGGCTCGATGCGGGGCAGGACGAGTGTGTCGGGGACGGTCACGGCAGGCATGGCGAACTCTCTCTCAATCGTTGTAAACGGCACCGCAAAGGCAACATCACTAGAACACGTGCAGGCGTCGTTCTGTTCCGCCAGCCCGGTCAGGATGCGTCGAGGCGGCTCACCTGCTCCGCGGTCAGCTCCAGGTCGGCCGCCGCCGCCGAGGCCACGGCGGTCGCGGGCCGGCTGCTACCGGGGATGGGGATGACCGTTGAGCCTTTGGCCAGCATCCAGGCCAGGGTCACCTGCTGGGGAGTTGCTCCTATCTCGCCTGCCACCTGGGCGAAGGCCGGATGCTGGCGCCCGATGACCTCCGTGTGGCCGATACCACCGAGGGGGCTCCAAGGGATGAATGCAATGCCGAGCCGCTCGCAGTGTTCGAGCTCGCCTTCGGAGGAGCGGAACCGCGGCGAGAACTGGTTCTGCACGCTGGCCAGGCGGCCGCCCAGAACCCGTTGCGCCTCGTCGATCTGCTCGACGGTGGCGTTCGAGACCCCGGCCATGAGGATCTTGCCCTCGTCCAAGAGGTCGGCCAGGGCACCCACGGACTCGGCCCACGGGACCTGGGGGTCGGGACGGTGGTACTGGTACAGCCCGATGGCATCGACGCCGAGGGCCTTGAGCGAGGCCTCGCACGCTTCCTTCACGTAGAAAGGGTCGCCGTGCACGGTCCAGCTGCCGTCGCCGGGCCGCCGATGCCCGCCCTTGGTGGCCACGAGGACATCGTCGGTGGCGCCCCCATAGGCGGCCAGCGCCTCCGCCACCAACTCCTCCCCGTGTCCGTGCTCGCTTGTGCTGAGCGAGTAGGCGTCGGCCGTGTCGATGATGGTGACACCGGCGTCGAGCGACGCGTGGATGGTGGCGATGGCCTGCTTGCGGTCCGGGCGTCCCTCAATGGACAGGGGCATCTCGCCCAGTCCGATGGCGCTCACTGTGCGGTTGCCGATCGGCCGTTCCTGCATGTCGGACCTCCTCATCCCTGGCGAAGGCGGCGCTGCGTGGTCAGCGTCTCCGCGTCGCCCCCGACGATACCGGTGTCGCCGCTGGCGGGTCGGGAGGAGACGCGGCCGACCTATGCGACGACGTGGAATTGGATGCGGTAGAGCAGGGAGGAATCGTCGATCGGCCCCGCATGGGCGGCCCGCCGGCGCAAGGTCTCGTGGTCAGGCTCGCCGGCGCGGCGTACATCGACCGCCGAGATCTTTGAGAACGTGACCATGTCCATGGCGTCGACCTCTATGACCGTCCGACCGACGTAGTAGCGCCCTCCCACCTTGGCCTGAGGCCGACGCCAGAGGCGGAAGGTGAGCGTGATGTCGCCGCCCGCGATGTCGTCGTGCAGCTCCCGGCTGAATTGCACCGAACGACCTTACGGGCGGTCATGGTGCCGCGGTGCGGCGAGGAACCGTCGGAACTGCCAGACCGTCGATTCTCGTGCTCATTCCGCGGCAGGCAGCCAACGGCTCGGATCGATACGAACCGGCCTCGAACACTGGTCCGTAGCCGTAAGCCCGTCGCCTCCGCCGCCGGCGGACGTCGGCACGACCCGATTCCAGGCTCCCTACGGGACCGATCTCCGTGACCGAGGGACAAAGCAGGCCAGGGCCGGGAAATACCTGCTCAGACGATCGAAAGGTGCTGCCCCAGGCCCCGCCACCAGATGGCAACTCTGACTCAACTCCTGAGCAATTCTTACCGATATTGCCTGGGTGAGGGCGGAATCGGCCGTTCCCCGCAAGAAAGCCTCCCCTCAATGGATTCGACGAACGAGCTAGAGAACCGAGAGCTAGACAGCGTCGAAGATCCACGCGTCTCGGCGGATGAGCGTGACGCGGGCGTTGTGCCCGAGGAGCGCGGCCCGCTGACCTCGTTGGCCATCAACGCGCTCTCCGTTGCGATGGGGCTCGGAATTCTCGCGCTTCTGGTCTGCGGTCCGATTCACGGGTTGGGACCCATTCGTGTCCTGATTCCGGAACCAGCGATGTTCGTTGGGCTGTGCGCGCTCACGATGGCGACGGTGTGGGCACCCGTCTCGCTCCACTACCGGGGCAACACCTACCTCTTCGTCCTCCACGAGGTACCGATGCTCCTGGGACTGGTGTTCCTGTCCCCCACGCTTCTGGTTGTCTGCATTCTCACGGCATACGCGTTCGTGTTCGTCGTCATCCGCCGGCAGGCCCTTATGAAGGCCCTGTTCAACATCACGTCTAATGGGTTGAGCGCGGCCTTTGCCGCTCTGGTGTACCGGGAGATCCTTGGTGCGGCGATCCCCGTGAGCTTCCGTGGCTGGGCTGCGGCAGCTGCGGCTCTCTGCACCACGGCAGTGTTCAGCACAACGGCGGTGTGGTTCGTAATGAGACTGCACGGCCGCACCAGCACGGCCCGCAGAACTCCGATCCAGTTCACGATGGAGGCAACACTGACGGCGGCGTCAATCTGCCTCTCATTCGTGGTTCTCGATGCGGCCTGGTTCGACCCTTGGGCCACTTTGCCACTGTTCCTGGTCGCCGTTCTGATCATCGTCGCCTACAGGGGTTACACGCGTCTGTCTCTGCGTTTCGCGTCGCTGCAAAGGCTCTACGACTTCAGTCGCGCACTCAGCTCGGCCAGCCTCGAGCCCACGTCGATGAGCGTGGACGTCTTGCGCCAGGTGTGTACCGTCATGCGAGCTCGCCGAGCTCAGTTGGTCTTGGCAGAACCATCGGGAATTCCTCGTGTGGTCCTGATGGATGGTCAAGGTGCGCCGAGGGTCGAGCCGATCACGCTCGATGAGTCGTCGATCGTCACAAAAGCGATCACAACTGGCACGGCCATGCTCAGCAACAGCGCGGGAGAGTCCAGCGGCCCGGAGTGTGATCCGATCGCCGGCAAGTATCGCGACGCCGTCGTGGCCCCCTTGATGAACGGAGCGACGGCGATCGGCGCCATTATCGCGATTGACCGCGAGGAGGAGTTGGACAGCTTCGACCAAGACGATCTCAGACTGTTCGAAGCTTTGGTGGCACACGCCAGTTCGAGCCTCGAGCGGGCCCGCCTGGTGGAGGAACTCCGCTACGAGGTGGACAGTAAGTCGCACCAGGCGACACACGACATGCTTACGGGGCTCCCCAACCGCATGTTGTTCCTGACGCGTGCCGCGGCTGCTCTTAACAGCAGCCAGGGTGTTGCCATCGTTCTGCTCGATATCGACCGCTTCAAGGACGTCAACGACACGTTGGGCCACGCCATCGGGGACCGTCTTCTGTGTGAAGTCTCCGAGCGCTTGCTGCGAGCCGCTCGTGGTCGCGCCACGGTTGCCCGGCTCGGCGGGGACGAGTTCGCATTCGTGATCGCTGACGTCAACAGAGAGGAGGACGCGGTTGCCATTGTCGAGGACCTCCACAGCGAGATGGCGCGCCCCATTCAAATGGAGGGATTGACGCTCGCCGTGACAGCCAGCGCCGGCATCGCATTGGCCCCCGACCACGGGAGCGACGTTGAACTGCTCCTGCAGAGGGCGGACATCGCCATGTACCTGGCGAAGGAACGCCGTAGTTCCGTCGAGCTCTATTCGGTCGAGCACGACCAAAGCATGCGCCGATGGCTCATGCTCGGCGGTCTGCTGACCCACGCTCTTGAGGTTGGGTCGGAATTGAGCGTGGCGTACCAGCCGATTGCTGACGTCCGGTCACGCCAAATCGTCAAGGTCGAGGCATTGCTTAGGTGGAACCATCCCGTGCACGGAGCGATTCCTCCCGAGGAATTCATCGTCATCGCAGAGCAGATGGGCTTGATGAGCCAGATAAGTGAGTTCGTGCTGTGCGAGGCTCTGGCCCAATTGGCCCTTTGGCGGCGGGCTGGACTCGATATCGGGATTGCCGTCAACGTCTCCGGCCGCGAGTTTGCCGACTCCAGCCTCGTTGAACGGGTGGCGAGAAATTTGCAGGCCAATAATCTCCCGCCCGACGTCGTCACGCTCGAAGTGACCGAGACGGAGATCATGGCCGACCTCGGAAAAGCGAGCACAGTTCTCGACGAACTGGCAGATCTGGGGATCCGGATTGCCATTGACGACTACGGAACGGGCTATTCGTCTCTGGCCTATCTCCACCACCTTCCGGTCCAAGATCTGAAGATCGACCGGTCTTTCGTGACCAACCTCCCCAACGAAGCGAGCAACACGATCATCGTTCGATCTTCCATCGCCATGGCGCACTCACTCGGGCTCACCGTGATTGCTGAAGGAGCCGAGGACGAGACGACATGCGCGATTTTGGCCGACGCCGAATGCGACTCGATTCAGGGCTACTACCTCGCGAGGCCGATGGCGGCCGCCGACCTTCAGAAGTGGCTCTTGCAGGGCCCAGCTCTCGAGTTTGCGCCGCTCGACCCTCGGGGCGTCATTGAAGACGAGGGGCCGAGGCACCTGAAGTTACCTGTCAGTCAGCGCAGGCGTCGGGCGATCTGAAGACCGGGCGCTTGGGCGCTCGTCGTGCCTGAAATCCGACCTGCAACGCCCATTCGCAGGGCGCGCCAGAGGCGCTCTATACCCCAGCCAAGGCCCACTTAAACCGGCTTAAAACCTCATATGAACAGGAAGTGCCCAATTCCTGGTTGCATTGAGGTTGCAAGTTGGGCAAAACTCGGCGCGGGGTATGGAGGGCACCGGTTGCCACGGTGTATCGCCCTCACATCCCCCACCTGTATCCGACGTGCGGAAGGAGGGGTACGGATGTCTGACTTCGGAACTTCCTGGGGCTAAGGAGTGGTGGTGTGAGCCGCCACGCTTGAGCCATAGCCAAGCACTCGTCCCGTTCCGCACTGGTACGGGGTGTTGCTTGGGCAGTATCGGCACGGCGGGCTGTCGCCTTTAGGGGATTCGACCCCTGAATTCAGGTGGCACCCGCCGTCGTCGCGTCTTTGAGCTACCAAGAGCCAGACTCGTGCAGGATCCTCACGGAGGGCCGCCGGATCGACTACAACATTGGCGGGTCCACTGTGGGTACGGCAGACCCGCCCAGGATGTGCTCGAAGAACCGGATCCACCCATAGCCAGCGCCAACGCTCGCAGGTCAGGTGGTTCAACGATCGTGGTGCGGTCGTCGTGAGGATGCTCCGTGCGCCGGGAGGTCGTCTGCTCGGGCGCTCGTTCGAACGCCTCTGGCTGGGTTCTACCTTTGCGAGCTCGGGTGACGGACTTGCCCTAGGGGCAGTCCCACTCCTCGCGGTAGCTGTGGACCCTCACCCCGTCGCGGTGTCCCTTGTCGTCGCAGCAGACAGCCTTCCGTGGCTTCTCATGGCGCTCCCGGCTGGCGAGTTCGCGGACCGGTTCGAACGGGGACCCCTTATTGCCCTGATGAACTTGCTTCGCGCCGTGGTGATGCTGGTTGCCGTGCTCCTGATTCTGAGCGACGAGATGACCATCGCTCTGCTGATCGTGATCGCCCTTGCGAACTCGGCTGGCCGGGCCATCTACTACTCCTCAATGCAAGCCATGGCTGCCGCGCTCGTCGAGCCAGCAGCCCTCGAGCGCGCAAATGGAGTGCTGAGCGGTACCGAAGCCGCCACCGAGCATCTCGCCGGCCCCGTCATCGGCACCTCACTGTTCGCGTGGAGTCAGTCGACGCCCTTCCTGGGCGAATCGATCGCGTTGATGCTGTCGTGCTTCCCCTTTGCCACGTTCCACCTGAGGATGGCGCCCCAAGCGACCGGGGAGACTTCTCGATCCATGTGGGACGGCGCCAAGCACCTGATGGCCGACCGCCGCCTACGCGTGCTGCTCTTCATGGTCGCATCGCTGGCCGGGCTCCAGGGAATGGTGACCGGCGTCCTCGTGCTCCTGGCGACCACCGAATGGGGTATCAGGCCAGCCTTGTACGGGGTCTTCCTCGCGGCGGGGGCCGTCGGGAACCTCTTGGGCAGCGTCCTCGCGGCGAGGCTCGTCGCTCGCTTTGGCAGCGCGCCGACCCTGATCGGCACCGCCGTCGTCTCGGGTGTCGGGTACCTGATCATGGCAGCGGCCCAGAGTTGGCTCACAGCGGGTCCGGCCTTCATTCTCATGGGCATGGCCGTAGCAGCAGGATCCGTTGTGGCGATCTCAGTCCGCCAACGGCTGACTCCAGCCGATCTCATGGGGAGGGTCGGCAGCACGTGGCGCGGCATCGTATGGGGTGCTCTTCCCGTGGGTGCCGTGCTCGCAGGCAGCCTGGCCGCCATCGGGGGACTTCGGTTGCCGGTTGTGCTGGCCGGGTCGCTCCAATGTGCCGTCGGCATCGTCTTTGCCCGTCCACTTCTCAGGAGCGTGCGGGAGGACACTGGCCCGTCGTCAGCCGTTTGATCTCGTTTTGTCCGAAGTAGCATGGTGCGCGAACGCCCTTGGCAGACACCTGAAGGCTGCGGGGGGTCGATCTTCTCGTTGCGATCTCAGCGCAGAGCGTCGTGTCGTGTCGAACTGGATGGCCACTCGGCCGTCTGGGAAGTCTTGTCCATCGCTTCCGCCATCGATCCAGGCGCGGCCGTTCTCGCCGAAGAACTTGCGGTGCCAGGAGACCAGCGCTTCTGGAACTTCGATACGCGGGCCGGCGGGACTGCTCACGGTGCTTAGGCTCGCACAGTCCGGTGCCCCAGAACACGCCGGGACGGTGAGGAAGTAACGGCCTCTCAGGAGAAGGATCGCGTTTCGGTAGCCAAGGAATGCAGAATGGTCACAGAAGCGATGCTCGGCGCCCTCGGACCGAGCAAACTTGGCGACATGTTGCTGCGAGGGCGCGTGAGTAGTGGCATCGGCAATCTGGCCCACTGGATGACCGTTTACTCGGACCTGTACGAAACGAAGACCGGCGTCCGTCTTTACCCAGGAAGCCTCAACGTCGTACTCGACCACGCCTGGCATGTGGGTGACCAGCGGGTCCGGCTGGAGCCCCCCGATGTAGGGGTCGGCCTGAGCATTGTCCCGTGCACCATCGAGCGCCTTGAGGCCTTCATCGTCCGCACGGACAAGAACGACCGGGGCCAGGGTGACCATCTGCCGAACATTCTGGAAGTCGCAGCAGCCGTTCGACTACGAGATGCTCTTGGCCTTCAGGACGGAGACGAGGTCGAGATCATCGTTGCTGACCAGGCAACGGCTGACGATGCGCTTGGGCCTCGTCACCCTGGTCGTAGACGACTACGACGGGGCGATTGAGTCCTTCGTCAATGTAGTTGCCTTCGACCTGGTCGAGGACTCACCGGCTGAGAGCGAGAGTGGGCGACCCAAGCGGTGGGTCGTCGTGCGGCCAGCGGGTGCTCTGACCGGATCGTCCTGGCTACAGCAGAGGTTCCAGAACAGATCGTCCTCCGATCGCGCGGAAAAGAGAGTGACCAGGCGGCCACGCTGGTCCTTGACTCTCCAGGCTCTGTTCGTAATCCGGCGGTAGGGTCTATAGAAACGTTCCGGTTCATCTGGAGCGTTTGGATAGGAGGCGCAGTGAACCTGCTCATCGACTCCGACACCCATCTCTTTGAGCCGTCCGGGATGTGGCAGGAGTACGTCGACCCGGCGGATCGCGACGTTGCACTGCACATGGAAAAAGACGACCTCGGTTATACCTGGTTGATGTTCGGCGATCGTCGCCTGAGCTTGGGGGGTCCACATCGCCCGGGTGACGTCGACGGTATCGGCGTTTTTCGGCAACGTTTGCTGGATGGCTTGCCCGCTGATTTTGACCTCGATGAGTTCACAGCGAGCTATTCCGACCCAGAGGATCGCCTCCTTCAGCTAGATCGGGCTGGTTTCGACGCCTCGATCATGTTTCCGAACTACGGGATAAGTTGGGAGCGAGCTCTCCAGCATGATTTGCGCGCCACCTTGGCGAACATGACCGCGTGGAACCGTTGGATCCTAGAGATCGCCGCCAAAGGTGGGGGGCGGCTCTACCCGGTGGCCCACTTGAGTCTTCGGAATTTGGCGTGGCTTGAAGCTCAGTTGGCGACACTGGCCGGTGGTGGCATCCGTCTGGCCTTGATCGCGCCCGCGTTGGTGGACGGACAGCCCTTGTCACACCCCGATCTCGATCGCGCTTGGGCTGCATTCGTGGACCACGGGATCACCCCGGTGTTCCACGTCGCCAATCAACCTCGCCCATTCGACGAGGCGTGGTACGGAGAGGATATGGAAGGGGGGATCACACCGCTTAGCGTCGTCTTCATATGGACGGCCGCAGCGCTCGCGATCACCGACCTCATCCTGAATGGTGTTTTGGAGCGCTACCCAGATCTTCGGATGGGCATCATGGAACTATCTGCGATATGGGTGCCGCAGCACCTGCAGATGATGGATGGCGGTTACCGCCACACCGCCCGTTTCAATGGCGAATCGACAGAACTCTCTCTCATGCCAAGCGAATACTTCCGACGTCAGGTACGGGTTGCTGCCTTCTCGTACGAGCAACCGCGCCGACTTATAGCAAGCTCGGGAGACATCTTCATGGCGTGCAGTGACTATCCCCATACCGAGGGGACGTTTACCGCCATCGAGGACTACAAAACCTCAGGGCTTGTGCCGGAGGACGGCTCTGCAGGCTTCTTTGGAGGCAACGCCGCTTATCTTCTGAGGGCGCCCTGGCCGAACTGAAGAGCTGGGATAGGTATCTCTAACAATCCCTGTAGCGCCGATGCCCGGCAGGCCCAGGGTGCCCCAGAACTGGCCGGGCTCGCCGGGCTGGGGTGTAGCCGATCGGCACAGGACGAATAGCTGCCCACCTTCCGGAGTCGTGCTTCATCGGCAAGACAGGGAGTGAGGATCGGCATTGGCTCTCTCTTCCAGATAATCACTAAGTCGTTCCGGGTCAGGAAGCCGGACATCTCACCAGCGTCCTGGGCTACTCATCACGCAATCGCACGAATGCCTCCGGCGCGGCCCTAATACCGCGCAGTTCGGCTATGTTCCTCACCGAAGCCAGCCGGCGTCCGGATGAATCGCCTCTAGCCCGATCGGGCTTGGGAGCCCTCCTCCCTTTAGGAAGACGTGTGTTAGTGAGAAAGCTGATTGTGAATCTCGTCGCGGCAAGCATCGGCGCAACCGTTTTCGCGGTTGTAGGGCCAATCTTCGTGGCGCCCGCCGCATCGGCCTCGTCCTTGGCGTCGAAGCCATCGACCAGCGTGCTGCTTCCCGTATCTGCAGCCAAAAAGGCGGGATTCACGGAAGTCGTCAACGCTCCCTCTACCTCAACGAACACAGGCGTCACGGGCTGCCCCTATGGAGCCCAAGAGGAATTCGAGAGCGCATCCGGAAACCTCGGGCTGGTGTCTGAGGTGCTCTACTGCGCATCAACGGCAGATGCGGTCACACTCTTGAAGGGTCTTGAATCCAACGCCAAGTCGCTAGCGGGTCTGAGCCCTCCGAGGAATCTCGGGTCGACAGCCGTCGAGCGATTGGGGACGAATTCGACCTACCTCATCGCCTGGCGCCGCGGCGCCGCATTCGAGTTCACCGGCCTGTCCACGGACCTGCCCTCGAGTTCGACGACAAGTACCACCACGGGGACCCCGGTTCCGCTCACCGCGCAGGACAGGCAGGTGCTAGCAAACGCAGCGACACAACAGAGCGCGAGATTCACGAGGGTGACGGTTTCTTCGGGGACCAGCGGTTCCGCGGCCGATGCGAAGGCACAGGTAGCCGCAAACGCGACTTCGGTGGCTGCCGGCTGTCCAAAGAATCCGGCTACAGCGCTGAAGAAGCCGAAGTGGAGCAGCGCACCGGCGACGATCATCGATACCGCCAAGGTCTATACCGCCACGGTGAAGACCGATGTGGGCACATTCGTCATTGCGCTTGATGCAAAGGATGCACCCCAAACCGTCAACAATTTCGTCTTCCTAGCTCAGCACCGTTTCTTCGACTGCGTGATCTTCCATCGGGTCATCCCGGGGTTCGTGGATCAAACGGGGGACCCTACCGGAACGGGGAGCGGCGGCCCGGGGTACACCATCCCCGACGAGCTGCCCGCGAAGGCATCGAATCCTGCTGACCAGTACCCGCTCGGATCCGTGGCGATGGCCAACACCGGCCAACCGCATACCGGCGGCAGCCAGTGGTTCATAGTCGCCGGAGCGGAGGGCGAATCGCTACCGAATTCGTACTCCCTGTTCGGTCATGTCACCTCGGGGATGAGCGTTGTCGAAAAGATCAATGCGCAAGGAAGCGCGTCAGGAGTCCCTCCCGACGTGACTCATCGGATGCTGAAGGTAACTATCACCTCGTCCTAACCGTCACGGCACGGCGAACTCTCACGAGTCAATAAGCGCCGGCCTAACCCAGGTCACTTCCGCCATCAAGGGGCCACACGACAGGCGGACCGGCCGAAACCGACGGCGTGATCCACGCCGTGATCTTCCCTCAGCTCATTTGTGAGTCGAGGATGGCAAGCGCTGAGCGAACCGCGGCAACTGCCCTGTCGAGGGCACCTCTTGCGTTCACCTCGTCATCTTTCCAATCAAGCCTTCCGCCCAGTTCCACCAGTGCAGCGTTGGCCTCGTCGAGTAGATCCACTATGCGAACGAGCTGCTCGCCGTCCATAGCTAACAACTGTAAATCGTGCGATGACGCTCGACAACATGACCAGTCACGCAACTAGTGAAGTCAGGCACCCAAGGCCCATCATCCATCTTCGCTAATGCGAACCAAGGGAATTCGGTGGTGCGGTATCCCTGGTCGGGAGTGGCGGTCAGTGTGACGTGTACACGAAAATTCAGTCGGCCGCTTGCTAGCGGCGGCATGGCATGCCTAGAGGATTCTCCCTCGCGTGGGAATGGACCGGCAAAGCCACCCGCAATCGCTACGGCCAGCGCCCCGCCGGGTCAACTCGGATTGTCGAGCCCCCGTAGCGCAGCTTGACCCTGCCGCTGGCCAGGTCGAAGTGGGCGTTGGCGTTGGGCATGGGGCGGTTGTCCCCAAAGGGGA
Source organism: uncultured Acidimicrobiaceae bacterium (assembly GCA_963807775.1). Taxonomy (GTDB): domain Bacteria; phylum Actinomycetota; class Acidimicrobiia; order Acidimicrobiales; family RAAP-2; genus Bog-473. Next base: position 317,161 of record CAWECY010000010.1, read on the forward strand.
AGACGGGGTACTCGGTCGCTCCGCGGGGGCAGGGCTGGCTGTCGCCGAAGGCCATGAGATCGACGTCCCAGGGGGGTATGTCGCGCCAGCGTCGGGCACGGCTGTAGACCTCCATGAAGGCCGTGGAGGCCTCCTCGATCATTGCTGGCATAGAGGCATGTCGCTGGGGAAAGGCCAGGCCACCGATCCATGTCCGATTGCCGACCAGTTCGGGGCGGCCCGGGCCGGTGTCTCGCAGAGCCGTCGGCTGGATGTAGAGGTCGAACCAGTCGGCGGGAACGTGCAGCTCGGCCGCAGGCTCGGAACGCAGAAGCGTGACCCGGTAGTCCCCGACGACCCAGGGATAGGGCCGACGCACTCCGACGAAGCGACCCTCGTGGGTGCCGAGTTCCCGGAAGCCTCCCGGGGCTAGTCGGGTGGCGTCGGCGTCAAAGGTCCACCACGTGGAGAAGATGAGCCCCTTGCCAGCACCTCGAACGCGCTCTGGGTCCGAGATGTCGGTCTGCAGGCCGAGGTAGAACGTCGAGCCGTCGATGCGGCCCTGGCCCAGGGCAAGGTATATCCCGACCGAGCTTGTCGGGTCGGCGAGCACACTCAGGTCCCACTCCATGATGGACACGGGGGCCCCGAGATCCCAGCGGACGTAGATCCCAGCCACTGGCAAGCGGATCGCTCGGTCGAGTTCCCGACTCCGTCCGGGCCGCTCAGGAAGCGGCGCAGGTGACGTACCCAGCACTCGTCCAAGCAGGCTTCGTAGCCCACGCTTCATAGGCACTCATCCCATTATCTGCCAGGCGTTCGATGGGTCCTTGTTCAACTTCGACCTGAGTTCCGAGACAAATGGTGGGGCTAGCTGGAATCGAACCAGCGACCTCAGCATTATCAAGACAGATCCGGCGGATCCCTATGCGTGCCGACCCTTCCCACTCCGTCCTGGTCAGAGGGCAGGCGGGCGAGCACGCCGAGAACCAGCGGGACTACGTGGGTGGCACTGGCTTTGGCGGGCACACCTGGCACACGCCTGGGTCGCCCTGAAGTTGGGATAACTCAAGGATTGACTGTATCTTTAACAGCGTATAACTATATCGAACGATGATAAAGTCTGCCGCAATGATCGACTGGCGTGAGGGACGCCGGCGTTCGGCACGCGAGGCAATCCTCGATGCCGCCTGGGCTCTCGTTCGCGAAGAGGGGCTGGCTGGCCTTTCGTTGCGGGACCTGGCCCGCAAAGCCGGAATTACCACGCCTACCGTGTACACCTACTTCGACTCGAAGGGCGCCATCTACGACGCCATGTTCGGCCAAGCCGCTGCGCAGTTCGCCGAAGAGATGGCCGCACCTTGCGACTGCGAAGGCCCTCGGGATCTTCTCGTGGCAAGCGTGCGGCGGTTCTTCGAGTTCTGCACCAGTGATCCGGCGCGGTACCAATTGCTCTTTCAGCGCACGCTTCCTGGGTTCGAACCGTCATCAGAGTCCCATGAGCCGGCGGTGCGCGCCCTGGCCCAGGCTCGGGAATCGCTGGCTCTCAACGGGATCACCGAAGCCCGATACCTCGACATGTGGACGGCGCTGATCACCGGCCTCGTGAATCAGCAGGTTTCCAATGATCCCGGCGGGGATCGCTGGTACCTGCTCATCGAAGAGTCGGTCGACATGTACCTCGCTCACTGCCGGCTTATCAGCGCCTCCACCAAGGCTAAGGACCCGCCGCGAAATAGATCGCGACATCATGCCGCTGCGATCGTGTAGTTCCAGTCGCCGTGCCACTTGTGCGGCGTGAGGGGAAGCGCAGCCAGTTCTTTGTCGGTGACCTTGACTCCGGTCGGATACCACTCGGGGTCGTAGCTGGCCTGGACACTCAGACCGGTCTTCGTCTTGGTGGCCGCGATGAGTTCGACAATGGTGCGGATATCGGTCAGCGGTCGGCCCCGCCAATTCATGGTGATGAAGGAGAACATGCGGTGCTCGATCTTGTTCCACTTCGATGTTCCGGGTGGGTAGTGGCAGACGGTGATCTCGAGCCCGGTCTCGGCCGCCAACTTGGCGATTTGGGCCTTCCATGCCCGCACCCGGTAGCCGTTGGATCCGCCCGCATCAGCGGTGATGAACAATTTGGTGGCGTCGGGGAATCGCCTGGCACCCATCTGGTTCCACCACCTGCGTATCGATTCGACGGCGAACTCCGCGGTGTCGGCCGTGTCGCCGACCGACACCCACCCCTCGTCGTTGGCAATGTCATAGATGCCATAGGGGATGGCGCGGCCCACCTCGGGATCGACGAAGTCGTGGACCCCCACCCGGGTCGGTTCACCTGCGGGATGCCATTCGCGCCCGCCGTTGGCGTATTCGCCGATGAGCTCCTTCTTCTTCGTGTCGACGCTGATCACGGGCTGTCGGTCCTTGACGAAGCGCGAGACCGCCTTGTTGAGGTAGCGGAACTGGGCGTCTCGATCGGGATGAGCCGTCCCCTCCTTGGCCTTGGCCGGTGCCTGCAAGGAGTAGCCCATCTGGTGCAAGAGACGTCTGACCAGTTCGGCGGAGGCCTGAAAGCCTCGACGCACCAGCTCGTCGGCCAGCTCATAGGTCGATTTCGACGTCCAGCGCAGATGCGACATCGGCGTGCCACGCGTCTCGGGGTAGACCAGCTCGTCGAGCGATTCGAGCAGTCCGGGCTGCAACTCGATCGCCGGCTTGGCCCCTCCTCCGGGGGCGCGGCGTCGATCAGAGACCTCGACGCCGGCACGAACCTCGTGCACCGCCTTGTTGACCGTCGAGGTGCTCATCCCCGATGCCTCGGCTACACGAGCCTGTCCGCCGCGACCCAGTGCTTCGACCATCGCACCGGCAATTACCCGCTTCTGGCGCTCGTCGAGATGCGGCATCACTGTCTCGAAGAACTCGGCGAGACCCTCGGGGGACAACTCCACGCACCCAGACTATACCTCGCGTGTTATTCCCTGGTGGACCCTAAGCACCGCCGACCTCGACCCAAAGGAGCCATTTCGTGACCACGACGACGATCGACGTCGCAACCATCGCCCCTTGACCCACCAGGAGGCAATGCACCTCCAGGCTGAAGAACTCGAGCGAACACTCGCTTTGCTCGCCTCGCTCGATGATGCTGATTGGAGGAGCCCGACCGACTGCCCCTCGTGGGACGTCCGCGCCATGTACCAACACGTTCTGGGTGCGTGTGAAGCGGGCGCCTCCATGCGAGAGAACATCCATCAGCTGCGCCGGGCCCGAGCGCACCGCAAGCAGAACGGCGGGACGCTGGAAGCTGCCTTGTCGGCCGTGCAGGTAGGCGAACGATCCGATCTGAGCGCAGCACAGGTCCTCGACCGACTGGCATCGACCGCGCCGAAGACCATACGAGGCCGCGCACGAACGCCAGGGATCTTGCGTAATCACGCAAGGCTTGCAGTCGACGGACCGGTGCACGAGACCTGGAAACTCGGCTATCTCATCGACATCATCTATCTACGCGACCTGTGGATGCACCGTGTGGACTTGGTTCGAGCCGTGGGCCGGCCTTTCGAGCTGAGTTCCGCCCACGACGGTCGAATTGTCTCCGATGTCGCCTACGAGTGGGCGCGTCGGCATGGCAAGGCCTTCGTGTTGGAGCTCACTGGACCCGCCGGTGGCACGTACTCGCATGACTCAACGTCCTCCGAGGCCACGCATGTGTCGCTTGACGCGGTCGAATTCTCTCGCGCGCTCGCCGGACGCGCGCCCACAGCTGGCCTGCTCACCATCGTTGTCCCATTCTGACGATCCTGAAACCCACAGATAGTTCTCGAGCCGCGGTCAGTGACGTAGATCGCGTATGGCGCACAAGGGTTCGATGGATGACCGAGCCGACGTATTTCACCATCACAGGTGGTGTTGGTGGGGTAGCTGGAATCGAACCAGCGACCTCAGCATTATCAGTTAGGTAAGGGGATTCTCGCTGTGTCCCAACCAATCCCACCAAATCTCGGTCTGTCCTGGTCGGAGCGTCACCGATTGCGTGACCAGAGATTCAACGGGAGGCAGTAGGACGCTGCGGGCCCCAATTGTCGGGACACAGTTGGGACGAAATCAGGGCCTAGCAATCGGATTTCCAGAGCTGTCTCAAGAGTGGCGTGGCACGTCAAGGGCAAGCCGAAGGCTTTAGGGAGGAATCATGCCTCCATACGAAGCGCCGCTCGGTGTCGACAAGGGCTCGGCGTCGGTGATGTCCTCGAGGTAGCCGACGAGACACTAGGTCGTGCGGCGCCGAGTCGAGGACGAGCACGAGCCGCAAGCGCCCCTGCCGAGCGAGTCTCTCAGTGCCTCGGTGAAGTCTCCCGAGTCGAAGGTCAGTCCACGGTCGGCCGCCACCACGACGACGCCCGTCGCCGCGTCCGGGAGTCTCCCGGCCGTCAGTACGTCCAGCTCCTCGATCGAGAGGCCACAGAGGGCCGCGGCGTAGGAGCGAACCTGTGCTACGGCGCCGCGCCACGCAACAGGTGAGTATGCCAGAATGCCACCGGATCAGGACCCGAAGGAGGATCGGTGACTCCGGAAGAGCGTTTCAAGAAGCTCGGGCTCAAGCTCCCTCCGGCGCCCAAGCCTGCTGCCAACTACGTCGAGGCCAAGAGCGTCGGGGATTTGCTGTATCTGGCCGGCCACGGCCCGATCGACGGGAACAACATGACGACCGGCCAGCTTGGCACCGACCTTACGCTCGAGCAGGGCCAGGCAGCCGCGCAGCTCACGGGCCTGTCGCTCCTGTCGACCATCCACCACATGGTGGGCCTCAACGGGGTGCGGGGCATCGTGAGTGTGCTCGGCTTCGTAAACAGCGCGCCCACTTTCACGCAGCAGCCGAGCGTCATCGATGGCTGCTCCACCTTGTTCGTCGAGGTGTGGGGGGAGGATGGCAAGCACGTCCGCTCTGCCGTGGGCGTCCCCGTCCTTCCGTTCAACATCGCAGTTGAGATTGAGCTGATTGCCCAGCTGGCCTGACGGCCGGGCCTCCTCCGGGCGGCGTGATCCGGGCTGCGCCGGCCCTACCCGGCCCGTCTTCAGCCAGCCTCGAACAGCACGTACGGCCGGGTGGGGCGGTCCTTGGTGAGCTTCCGCATCCAGTCGTACTCGGGATGGGCGTCGAAGAACGGCGCGGTCTGCAGCGGCGAGCCGCAGGCGCGACCCCACCGTCCCAGAAACGACATGCCCCTGGCCATCGCGGCGGTCGTTACCTTGCCGTCGAGCGAGCCCCACGGGTAGTGCGGACCCGGCAGCGAGCTGCCCACGCTGGCGTCGTCGTTGTCGAGGTGCCCGCAGATCGTTCGTGAGCTCGGCATGTCGCGCTGTAGGTACGGATCGCCGTGGTCGCCGATGATCGTCTGGGCGACCTCGGCGTCGATCAGACCCCGGTGTTGCGCCAGGAGCTGGTCGTAGCGGACCCGGCGCGATCCGCTCATGAGGATGTTGTCCCATCCTGTCGGCTGGGAGCCGTCCAGGTTGCGCACGCGTGGTCGAGAGCGATATTGAACCCGGTGTAGTAGCCCGCGCCCTTGGGACCGTGCAGCACGTCATGGTGCAAGGTGAGCTCGTGACACGCGATCTGGTTACGCCGGCAGTCGGCCAGCAGCCACGAGTTGACGTAACCGCCATCGTTCCCCTGGCTGAACAACGCGTGCCACTCCTCGATGGACGACGCGTGCTGGCATGCGCGCCGCACCCGCCAGAACTCGGGCACGGCGGTCTGGTCGATGCCGTTGCCGTCGATCGTCGTCTCGGTCACCACGAGACCCGCCCCAGTCACATAGAAGTCGGTGCCGCTATGGACGTACCCGGGCATGGCCTGCATGAGGATCCGATGCCCGTCCTCTGGCACGAGGTCGATGACGATGTTGTAAGCGTCCCCGTTGGCAAATCGCTGCCACGTCGTGTGCGCCACGACGATTTCGCCGTCCGCTGTCCAGCCGCGGCCCGTGGCGACGAACGCGCTGCAGCTGTGGCGGAAGTGATGGAACAACGGCCGCGCCGCGGCCGTTGTGGGGGTGAGCTGCGGCGGCTTGAACCCGGGCACGGGAAACGGCGGCGTCACCTGACCAGCGAGCACGGCGGGCCACCACTGGCAGATCATGATGGGGTAGGCGTTCCACGCCAGAAGCTGCGCGAGGGTGAGCTCGTGCTGCCCGGGCCCGCGGCCCGAATTGGCGCCGTCTACGATGCCTTCGAGCTCGGCCAGGATCTCGGTCCCCGACCCGTCGGTGATCGTCCCGTTGGCGTTCGACGCCAGCATCGAGCCGTACAGAGCCTCAGCGTTCTTGGCGAACCACGAGAACGGAACCCCAGTGTCCATGAAGATGAGCTTGGTGAAAGTGGAGATCACCTGGCGTAGCTCGTCCGCCACGAGATGGCCGTGCTGGAAGCCGCGCTCGTAGGGCCCGCCCTCGAGGTGGAGGTAGATCCATCCGTGGTCGTCGCGCCGCGAACCCCTGGAGGCCGCCTGACGCTGTTTTGCCGTCAACGCTGTGTCCCTGACGCGCCCGCTGCCCGGCACCCGATGTCCTTTCGCCCGCAGGAATCCGGACGCGGCCCTCTACGTCCCGCGCGCTCTGTAGGCGAGCGCATCTTCGCAGATCACGGCGCACATTGCCACGGTGGATTGTCGACACCTTGTGCTACCCTTTGCCGGGGTATTGAGCGGAGGGGCACGGTGTCTCATGGTCCGTAGGGTAGAGGCGCGCCGGTGCCGGCAACCCTAGGAGACGATCTGTGGGTGGCTCTTCGAACCATCACGCCACCGCGAAGAGCGCCAACTAGGCCGCGGTGATGTCACCCGAACGGTCGGCGGCCCCAGAAGGGACGGCACCCGGTGCGGTCGCACCCGGTGCGACCCCCAAGATGGTGACGCTCGACAACGTCAACTGCGCCCAGCTCGTCCTGCGCTACCTGGCCATGGAGGGGGTTACCAAGATCTTCGGGGTGCCGGGGGCGGCGATCATGCAGCTCCTCGACGAGTTACGCCTCGAGAGCGACACGTTCCAGTACGTGGTGTGCCGGCACGAAACAGGCGCCGCCTATATCGCCGACGGCTACGCCCGGGTGAGCGGAGGGCTCGGAGTGTTGGCGGTGACTTCGGGACCGGGCGCCACAAATGCCCTCACCGGGACCCTGAACGCCCACAGCTCGGGCACGCCTCTGCTCACCATCTCGGGCGAGGTGAAAGAGCAATTCTTCGGGATGGGTTACCTCCAGGAGGGGATCGACGCGGCACTTGACGTGGACGCCGTATACCGGGCGGCGATCGGCTACAGCGTCGTGATCGACAACTGGCAGAACTTCTGCACTCTGTTCGAGCAGGCACTGCGCGACGCGCTCTCGGTTCCCCGACGTGCCAGTCATGTGAGCATCCCCATGGACGTGGCAGCCGTGCCTATCCCCTCCATCGCTGTGCCGACGTCGAGCACCTGCTATCGCACCTCGCCCCGGGGCGCCGATGCGGCATCGGCGGAGACTGCGCTCGACCTCCTGCTCGCCGCCCAACGCCCGCTTATCATGGTTGGCAACGGCTGTCGGCCGTTCCTCTCCGGCGGTGGGCTCGCGGCCCTGCAAGGCTTCGTGGAACGCTTCTCGATCCCTGTCATCACCACCCCCGAGGCCAAGGGCCTGTTCCCCGAGACGCATCCGATGTCATTGCGCAACTACGGAATCGCCCGCTGCATGTGGCCGCTCCTCTACATCAACCCGCCTGCGCCTGGCACGCGCTACGACGCCCTCCTCGTGCTCGGCTCCAGCTTGGGCGAGCTGGCCGTCTCCCCCGCCACGCTGCCCACCGAGGTGTTCAACTACGAGCTCGAGCCGGCTGGCTCGTTCGTCCAGGTCGACCTCGACGCATCGGCCATCGGACGTAACTTTCCGATCGACCTCGGCGTCGTCGCCGACATCGGGGCCACCGTGACTCAGCTGGCCACGTCGGGCGCCACCAGGCCCGTCCCGCCCTCGGCTGCGACGCGCGCCGCCCTCGTGGCCCAGATCAAGCAGACCCCTCCATCGCAGGACCCACCCCAGCCCACTCCCGACAGTCCGGTGCATCCCATCGTGCTCGTACGGGCCATGAATGCAGCCCTGCAGCCCGGGTCCCACATCTTTGTCGACGCCGGAAACTGCGTTGGGTGGGCGCTGTCTCAGTTGATCGTCGACCCACCCTCTCAGCTACACGCGGCGCTCTCCATGGGGCCCATGGGCTTCGGAGTGGGCGCAGTGGTAGGGGCCAAGATGGCCGCGCCAGGCTCGACCTGTGTGTGCATCGCAGGCGACGGCGCCTTCCTCATGCACGGGAGCGAGGTGTCGACCGCGGCCCGCTACGGCGTTGGTGCAGTGTGGGTGGTGCTGAACGACAACGACCTGGCGATGGTGAGTCAGGGAATGAACCAGTTCTTCTCCGGCTTCAACTGGTCGGACTACTACGACCTCGGTCAGCCAGACCTGGTCGCCTTCGCGACCGCCCTCGGCGCGATCGCCGTCAGGGTGACGAGCGCGACGCAGCTACCAGCGGCGTTTCAGACCGCCTTCGCGTCGACAGTCGCCCAGCCGCAGGTCCTGGTTGTGGACATTGACCCCACGGCCGTGCCGCCTTACTACGTGCCCTCACAGGGACCGCCCGTGCCCCCGGGCACGACCTCGTGACCGTGCCATGACGCCGTGACCGTGCGATGACGCTGCCGCCGCATCCCGACAACTCCATCGCCCTCACCAGCTACGTGGCGCCGTACGTGCTGCGCCGCCTGTCGCGCGGCGGACCCCCCGAACTCCCCGCTGTCGAGCCCATGGCGGGGGCGCTTTTGCTTGCCGACATCGCCGGGTTCACCCACCTGAGTGAGCAGCTGGCGGAGCGGGGCCTGGACGGCGCCGAGGCGCTCACCCTGGCGCTCAACGGCTACTTCGCGTGGATGATCGACCGCATCGGAGAGCACGGCGGCGAGGTCGTGGGCTTCGCCGGCGATGCCCTGCTGGCGATGTGGCCTTCGGCGGACGACGGCGAGTCCCAGCGCGACGCCGTGCTGCGAGCGGGAGCGTGCGCGCTCGTGTTGGCCGTCCCCGAGGCAAGCGCCATCGTGACGAACGAGGCGCCCCTCACCGTGCGGTTCGGCCTCACGGCCGGGGCGTTCTTCGGGGTGGAGCTGGGTGGCTACCAGGGGCAACGTCATTGCCTGCTCACGGGGCCGCCCGTAGAAGCCGTCGCCGAGATGAACGACCTCGCCGAAGCGGGCGAGATCGTGATGGACGCGGGCGCCTGGAAGCTCGTGGCCGACGTTTGCGAAGGGGAGCCCCGCCAGGGCGAAGCTCAGCTGCTCACGGGCGCGCCCCCGGCCCGCCTGATGCAACTGTCGTCGCCCGAAAGCCCTTCCCCTGAGGTGGTAGACGTACTCTCCTCGTACGTGCCCCTGGCCGTCTTCGGCCGAGAGGAGACGGGCCAGGGTAGCTGGCTGGCAGAGCTGCGCCACGTGACGGTCCTGTTCGTGAACCTGCCCGACTGCGACTTCCACGTGAGCGCGGAGAGGGCCCAGGAGTTGGCGGCCGCCCTCCAAGAGGAGCTCGATCGTCACGAGGCCACCATCAACAAGCTGAGCGTCGACAGCCACGGGACGAGCCTGGTGGCAGCCACCGGCCTGCCGCCCCTATCCCACGACGACGATGCGGTGCGAGGCGTGCGCAGCGCGCTGGCTATCGCCGAGGCGCTCGAGCGCATGGGCCGGCCGGGCGCCATCGGCGTCGCCACGGGGCAAGCGTTCTGCGGGCCCATCGGCAATGAGTCCCGGCGTGAATACACGATGATCGGCGACGTGGTGAACACAGCCGCCCGGCTCATGCAGGCGGCCCTGGAAGGCGACGGGGTCGTCGGCGCCGGCTCTGGTGGCCCCGGGACGGTCCAGATCCTGTGCGACACGGCCACCCACCGGGCAACGCGGCACCGCATCGACTACGCCGAGCCGCGAGAGCTGAGGGTGAAGGGGAAGTCGAGCCCGCTGGTCGTCTACCGACCGACCCGACGGCGGACGGCGAGGACGGCCGCCACCACCGCCATGGCGGGCCGCGACCTCGAACGCGACGTGGTGCTCGCCAACCTCGACGCGGCGCTGCGCGGCGAGTGCCGGGTCGTCATGGTCGAGGGCGAACCCGGGATCGGCAAGACCCAGCTCGTGAACGCCGCCTTGACGCTGGCGCAGGAGCGCGGGGTGCGGTGCCTGGCGGGAGCGGGCGACCCGATCGAGCGGACCGTCCCCTACCACGCGTGGCGAAACGTATTCGCCACCGCCCTGGGCGTGGACGATTACGTTTCTCCCGCCGCCCGGGTGGAACAGACCTTGCTCGCGCTGGAGAAGCAGCGCGAGCAGGCCCCACTCCTCAACGTCCTGCTCGGCCTGGCCATCGACGACACGCCGGCGACGGCGTCGATCACGGGCGAACGGCGCATCGACGCCACCAAGGACCTCATGCTCGAGCTACTCGGGGAGGTGGCCCGCCAACCTCTCATGATCGCCATCGACGACGCGCACTGGCTCGACTCGGCGTCGTGGGCGCTCATCCTGGAGCTGTCACGGCGGGAGCTTCCCGTCCTCCTCCTGCTGGCGAGTCGGCCGGTGGGCCACGATGCGCTCCCGCCCGAAGGCGCCCGTCTGGTAAATCAGACCAACACCAAGGTGCTCCGCCTGAGTTCGCTCGAGGCGGTCGATGCCGTGAGCTTGGTGTGCGTCCGCCTCGGGGTGGTGTCGCTGCCCGGCAAGGTGGCATCCCTCATCGTGGAGAAGTCAGGAGGCAATCCCCTGTTCGCCGAGGAGCTCGCCTATGCGCTCCTCGAGGCGGGCGTGATCGCCGTCGCCGATGGCCTGTGCTCGCTCGCGGCGGCCGAGGCGGACCTCGTGACCGTGACCATGCACGACACCGTGGAGGGGGTAATCGGCAGCCGGATCGACGGTCTCGAGGCGCGCCCGGAGCTCGCCCTGAAGGTGGCGAGCGTCGTCGGCCCCTCGTTCTCGCCCGAGGTGGTGCGCGACGTCTTCCCCGTCCCCGACGACCGCCGCTACATACCTGGGTGTCTAGAAACGCTCGTCCGGCGTAACCTGACCGTCCTCGACCAGTCGACGCCCAGTGTCCAGTATTCGTTCCGCCACGCGCTGACCCGCGACGTTGCGTACAACCGCATGCTGTTCGCGCATCGCCGCGAGCTGCACAAGGCCATCGCCGAGTGGTACGAGCGCAATCGCTCCGACGCGCTCGAGCCGCTCTACAGCACCCTCGCCTACCATTGGAGCCGGGCCGAGGTGGTCGACAAGGCGTGCCACTACCTCGAGCTGGCCACGCTGCACGCGGTCAACAACGGCATGGGGCGCGAAGCGGTGAACCTCGGGCTCGAGGCAGCCGCCCTGCTGGGAGTGCGCCTGCCGCGGATCTGGCGGAGATCGCGAACGAGATCGGGCTCACCCTGGCCGCCATCGAAGAGCGCATGGCGAACCGCCCCCTCGAGTACCTGGCCGAGCTGCCGCCCATCGAGGACGAGGCCGTGGCCGCGGCGATCCAGATCCTGCTCCAGACGGTGCCGGCCACGTTCATGACGCAGCAGTTCGAGCTGTTTGCCCTCATGGGGCTGCAGGCGTTCTTGCTCACGATTGACCACGGGGCGACGCCGTTCACCCCGGCGGTGATCTCGATTTTCGCCATGCTGGTCCGTGGGCTGCTGCAGGACTACGAGCGGGCATTGTCCCTGACGACGCTGGCTAAGGAGCTCGCCGACCGCGACTGTCCCCCCGTCCGCTCGTACGCCGGGTTCGTGCACAGCTACTACACGAACCACTGGCTCGAGCCCATCCGTCCCTCGCTCCCCGAAATGCTCGAGGACTCGCAGAAGGGCTTTGACCACGGCGACGTGCAGTTCGGCTGCTTCAATGCGGCGGGGTACGTAGTGCTCCTCGCCCGGGCCGGTGCGCCACTCGACGAGGTGGCCGCGGCGGGGGCCGAGACGAGCGAACGTATCGCCGGCCGGGTCGCGGCGGCCGCCTTCCATAGTCTCCACGAGATGCAGATGGCCAGGGCCCTGGCAGGCCGCACCGTCGACCGCTACTCGTTCGCTGACCTGCCGGGCGAGGGGGCGGTGGAGGAGCGCGACGTGGCGTCGATCATGGACACCGACCTCAACAACGAGATCGCCTACTACTACTCGTCGAAGATGAAGCTCCACTACTACTACCGCGACTTCGCCGAGGCAGTCGGGTTTGCCGAGCAGGCTGACGAGCTGCGGATGTCGTTCACCGGCCAGGCCGAGGAAGCCGAGTTCGTGTTCTTCTACGGGCTCGCTCTGATTGCCTTGGCCGGCCCGGGCGGCGACCCGGGACTCCTCGAGCGGGCGGCGGCGTGCCTGGCGCAGATCAAGGCATGGGCGGGAGTGGGCCCGCGCAACTTCGCCCACAAGGTCCTCATGATCGAGGGTGAGCTGGCCCGCGTGTCCGGCGACGCGGACAAGGCAGTTGCGCTCCGCGACCGCAGCTCAGGAGGCTCACGACATCGAGTACGTCCATCACGCCGCCCTGGCGCTCGAGCTCGCCGGGCGGTGCCTGCTCGAAGACGGTCGAGGCGAGGCCGCCGCGCCGCTACTGGAGGACTCGGCCCAGTGTTACGAGCGGTGGGGGGCGAAGGCCAAGTTCGACGACGTCACGGCCACCCTCGCCGGGCTTCGCTGACCGACGAGCGGCCCCCGACCGACGACGAGCCCCTCTCTTAGAACGTGTTTGGTAACCCGTGTCACGGCGGAGCCCAGGGGCGCCGACCTGGTGGGCGTGCAAGGCGATTGAGCATCAGTCCGATCATCGCCCACTTGACGAACGCCTCGTGCGTCTCGGGCAGCCGCTCGTAGTCGCGCACCAGTCGGCGCCAGCGCATGAGCCAGGCCAACGTGCGCTCGACCACCCAGCGCCGAGGCAGGACGGCAAAGCCGCGCTGGTCCTTGGGCTTGGAGACGATCTCGACGGTCATCTTCCAGTAGCGCCGGGCCCGCACGACGAGTCGACCGGCATAGCCACCGTCGGCGAAGACGTGGCGCAGCCGGGGATACCAGCCATGGGCCAGCTTTAGCGCGTCGACTCCTCCGTCGCGGTCTTGCACCGAGGCCGCAGTCACCATCACGACGAGCAACAACCCGAGCGTGTCGGTCACGATATGGCGCTTTCTTCCCTGCACTCGCTTCCCGGCGTCATAACCGCGAGTGTCCTTTCCGACGGTGTCGGCCCCACGCAGGGACTGCGAATCGACGATCCCCGCACTCGGTTCGGCCTTCCTCTTGGTGCCGTCGGGCTTCTCGGTCCTCTTGCGCAGCTCCTCGCGCAAGGTGTCGTGGATGAGATCGAGCGTCCCGTCGTCCCGCCAGTCGACGAAGTAGCCGTAGACGGTGCGCCAATGCGGGAGATCCTTGGGCAGCATGCGCCAAGCACACCCGGCGCGCGTCAGGTACAAGATGGCATTGACGATCTCGCGCTTGGGATACAACGGAGGCCGTCCGCCGGGAGCCACCGGCACCGTGTCGGGCAACATAGGCTCCACCAACGCCCACTGACGATCGGTCAGATCGGTCGGATATCTGCGGCCCGGCGCCACGCACACCAGTGCAGCGCAATCGAGAGTAAATCGCGAGCACCGCGCGCTACGAAACACGCTGCGTCACGCGCGATTTTGAAAACTTCTCCTCACAAGTGCTATCGACGACAGCGAGCTACGTCTTCAGCTGCTCCCATGTCGGCACCTGGTTTCCAAACACGTACTCAGTTATGTGTGCTTCAGCAACAGAGCCGAGGCGTGCAGCTGGACCCCGAGCCCGAGGAACACCACGTACTCGGTGGTGATCTGGGGCAGGAAGGTGGCAAAGTTCACCGGAATGGCGGCCAGCTCGATGTTGGCGTACTGCGTCAGGGTGTTCATGATGTTGAGCTGGCCGAAAACCGGTGTCCAGACGTTCTCCCACAACGTGAGCAGGGTCTGCGACGCCTGATGGGTGATGAGGGTCACGTCGCTCGCCTTGAGGTTGTTGCGCTGCATGAGCCTCACGACCGTACCGGCGGCGGCCTGTCCGCCGAACGACACGAAGTCCTTTCCCCCCGCCGCGGTGATGTGCATGAAGGGAGACGTGTAGGCCGGTGGGGCGGACCCCGCCACCGGGTCGGCAGCCATGTACATGGCTCCGTAGTCGGCGCTCGCCACCAGGCGCTCGCGATCGACGATGAAGAACTGGTTTGGTCCGGTCGGCGCCGCCACCACGGCAGCGCCTGCCCCGTCCCCGGCACTGATGCACTGGGGCGTGCTGTAGTCGACATAGGAGGTCCAGTTGGCGCCGCACGCGATGAGCGCCGTCTGGATCTGCCCCGCCCGGATCATGGCGTCGACAACGAGAAGCGAGGTGTTGAAGTTGGTGAAGTCGTCCGCTATGGGGATGACAGGCGTCGTCGGCGGAAGGCCGAGCTCAGCGTGCACCAGCGCCAGCTGGTTGGGCGTGATGTACTGCGACACCGACGCGTAGCCGATGAGGAGGTCCACTGCCGAGGTCGCCACCTTGGCCTTCTGGAGGGCCAGCTGGGCGGCGCCCGCCATGATCGAAACAACCGACTCGCCCGGCCCGAGCACCCGGCGCTGGTCGTACCCGGTGAACAGCGTTTGGTTGTAGCCGGCGACCTGCTTGAAGATCGGGTCGTCGTTGAAGCGCACCTGCTCGGGCATGCATAGCCCGGTGCCGATGATGGCCGCGGAAGCCGTGCTCATGACACCCATTCCGGCGGGGCCAGGCCCAACTGACCCTGGAGCACGAGCTCGGCCGTCTCGAGCGCCCCTTCGACCCAGCCCTGGCCGTTCGAGTACGCCTCCCCGCACACGAACACGGGTACCTCGGGCACAGGACGAGCCATCTTCGTGATGACGTCCCCGCTCTTCACGTGGACATTCCAGAAGTTGACGCCGCCGCCAAAGGGGTCGACACCCCAGTCGATGTAGGCAGCCGCGTAGGGAGGCGGGGCATAGGGCAGGTCGTGTATCTGCTTGAGCTGGCGGTCGGCCTCGGCGACCATCGCCTTGGACGCCTTGTAATCGTGCCACTCCTGGGACCCGGGGTGCTCCCTCGTGTACTTGTCCTGCTTCGGCTGGAACGGGTCGCGCGGGTGGCGCTCGGCCAGGCCGTCCCAGAACGCGACGTTCTGCCCGTCGTCGTAGGTGGCGAGGAGGACTGACTTGCAGTTGTCCGGGTCCACCCCCTTATGGGGCGCCGAGGCCCAGTAGTACAGCTGGCGAATTGGGAGGTCGGTCTGGGTCCGTCCCTGGGTCACCCCCACCGCCTGCCACCAAGGGAAGTCGTAGGCGATGCAAAGCTTGAACAGCGGAATGGGCGTGACCGACCGGATCATGTCCCACACGCGCTCGTTGCCGCGGTCGAGCACGGGCCCCACCGGCTCGATCAGCTCGAGAGAGCGCCGGGGCATGGCCAGCACGAGCGAACGGGCCTGCACCGTGATCGGCTCGCCCTTGTCTTTCTTACCGTGGGGGAGGACGGTAAGCACGAGTCCTTCGCTCCCATCCGACAGGGTCCCGGCTGTGAACGACACCAGAGTGTGGTTCATGTTGAGCTCGCCGTTCGCCGCGACGAACTGGTCCCGCAGCGTCAGGGGTAGTGACTGGTACCCACCTACCACCTTCAGATAGCTCACGTTCGGTGTCAGGTCAAAGTTGAGGCTGATGGTGTCGGCCGCGTTCCAGTTGAGCATGGGCGTGTCGTAACCCATGGTGACCCGGGCGAGTTCGTACGCCTCGTGGCTCATGCCACGCGCCAAGAGGTTCCAGAACCCCCAGTCGTAGACGTGCATGTCGTCGATCTTGTACGTGGCTAGGAACTTGCGAATTTGTTCGGACGTCATCTGCGTGACACCCGGAATGACCCGGTCGACGGTATCGGAGAGCAGGGTGGTCGGGCTCTGGCGCTCCGACCAGGTGAGGTCGTAGGGAAGCAGCGCCGCGTTGTTCAAGTCCCGGTTGCGGACCCGCAGCCCCCGCAGGTAATTGAGGTTCTCCGGTTCGTCTACCACGAACGTCGCGGTAGCCAGGTTGAGCCTCTTTTGGATGAGGTTGCTCACGTACGGCTGCGTGGACATGAAGCGCATGCCGCCCAGCTCGCAGAAGGTCTCGGGGACGCCGGGGGGCTGCACCGACAGCAGACGGCCACCCACCCGAGAGCTTTCCTCGAAGATGGCCACCCGGGGTGGGCCCGAGGAGGGCGCGCCACTGATCCGCGCCGATAGCCCCGTGTCGGGGAGCGGCGAGGTGAGCAACCGCCACCCCACGTAGACACCCGAGACGCCTGCGCCGACGATAGCCACGTCGATGATGCCGGAATCGGACTCCGTCGTCATGCCGCTGCCCCCTTTGGTCGCGGACCCGGAAGCCTTGGGCGCTGCGATGCACGCCGCCAGTCACCGGGGTTGCTTCATAGTACAGCCCCTGTTTGCCGGCGTCCTGGGGGACGGACCAGCGCAACACTTCCCCTATGGCCGCGCCCGGTTCCCCGAAGAGAGGGGGTTCCGGCAGTAGAAGGGTGGTTCATCACGTCCACTCGAACTCGTCGAACCACTCGCGGATTTGTGAGCCGAACATCGGCTATTCGACCCGCAAACGCGTATCCGAAGTCTTTCGGAAACTCCTTGTGGTGTTTTTGGCTCCGGAGGACTGGGATGTTCCCGATTCGGACCATCTGGTGCTTCATTGTCGGCACCCAAGGAAAGCATCGGGACTGGGCCGTGAAGGCGGCCATCTTTCCCCGACGCCGACACTGAACTCAGCGGGCGCTTGTCGGGGCTTTATGAGGCACCGGAGCTGGCAGTTGTGTCGGCGATCGAGGCGGAAGAGGCAAGCGCCGCGGCCTCCCCGCGGCCTGCGGATGCTGGGATCGCGTTCATCGGCAAACAAAAGGACTCAGTGATCAGCGGAGTTGTGAGTGGGGCTAGCTGGAATCGAACCAGCGACCTCAGCATTATCAGTGCTGCGCTCTAACCGACTGAGCTATAGCCCCTTCCTGGTGAGAGCCCATTTTCTGCTCTGACCACTCGTAACTGCCCTACAGTTGCCCTAATGGCTTACTCTGTAGGACATGGCGACGAGGCCTTCACGATACAAGCGCCCCGGGACGATGCGGGAACGGAGCCCCGGTCATTGGGAGTTGCGTGCGTTCACCGGACGCGATCCACTCACCGGCAAGGTGCGCCAGGCGACCCGTACGTTTCACGGCACCGAGAAGGCGGCCGGCAAGGCACTCTCGCAACTCGTCTCGGAAGTCGAGGCGGACACGTTCGACCGCACCACGGCCACGGTCGGCCAGCTGCTCGACAAGTGGCTCGAGGCGGCGAAGACGAACCAACGGCCGCGCACCTTCTACGAGAACAAGCGCAAGATCGAGGGCCGCATCCGTCCTGTGCTCGGATCGGTTCGGCTCGACAAGCTCGGCGGCGACACCCTCGATGCCGCGTACCGGAGGTGGCTCGCCGAGGGGCTCTCGCCGACCACGGTGCACATGTACCACGCCATCCTGTCAGCCGCGTGCCGCCAGGCGGTCAAGTGGGGCTGGATCAGCGCGGCCCCCACGGCCCGGGCTACCCCGCCCAAGGTGGAGCGCAAGGAGATGGTCGTGCCGACCCCGGACCAGCTCTCCGCGCTGGTCAAGGCCGCCGTCGACGTCGATCCGGTGCTGGCCACTGCGGTTGCCCTGGCCGCTCTGACCGGTGCTCGCCGCGGCGAGTTGGTGGCACTCAGGTGGAGTGACGTCGACCTCGCTGCCGGGCGGGTCCGTTTCGCCCGGTCGCTTACCGTGGCTGAGGGGAAGCAGCACACCGGACCGACCAAGACCCACGCGTCCCGTGAAATCGCTCTCGACGAGCTCGGCGTCGAGGTGCTCCAGAGGCGATGGGACGACATGGACGACCTGTCGGGCTGGGCCGAGTCGCCGCTCGTTGCCGACCCCTTCGTCCTCAGCTACAACGCCAACGGTGCCGTCCCCGCCAACCCCGACACGTTCACGCACCGCTTTGGCAGGCTGTGCCAGAAGATGGAGGCACCGGCGCTCGCAAAGCTCCGCAAGTCCAACCCCAAGGCGACGCGCAATGACCTCGCACCGACGGACCGTTGGCCGTTCCGGTTTCATGACCTGAGGCATTTTTCCGTGACGACCCTCATCGCAGCCGGCGTCGACGTACGGACCGTGGCCGAGCGCCACGGCCATGCTCGGGCCACCATGACGCTCGACCGGTACGCGCACGCACTCCCCGAGCGCGACCGCGAGGCGGCCGGGGTGCTCGGGGCAACGCTCAGCTTCTGACGCTGATCGCACCGCGGAACGCCGGGCCGGTAGCCGGGCCACTTCCCGCCCACACCTCGTGGCGACACTGGCTCTTATACGAAGATGCGCGATCGCTGGAATTGGGGCTTGCTGAAATGGGAACCTGTTCTGCATGGACGCTCCGCGAACTGACACGCCTTCACAATGGCGGTGAGAGAGGTCCCGGTTGTGGGATGGCCGAAGGCTTTCCGTCCGGATGCTGACCTTTGGGGACCTGATCGTGAGGATGACTGTCCATGCGGTTCGAAGCGCCGGGCTCGCAGTTGTCATTCCGACCGGGAGGGACGATGGTACCTACCGCCACCAGCAGCATTGATAACCGGCGATCGCACTGGCTACTCTCACCAAGGGTGCTATGCGGCAGCAACTAATGACTGCTCGGACAAGCTCTCAAATGAGCATTGGCTGAGCGCCAACATCATCCAATCGGCTGGGGCCGGAAAACCTGTGCTCGTCAGCGGTATGCCGTGGCAAGGCGGAGATCAGCACAGCCTCTCGGCGGGGTCGCTCGGCTCCAATGTGCTGTGTGAACGTCACAATCGTGCACTTTCTCCCCCCTTGATGTCGTGGCGGGCGAGGTGTTTCGGATACTCCGTGACTACCAAGCGGACCTGCGCGCAACCACCGATCCCCATGGCAATGAGTTCGCCCTGTTTCAGGGAGATCTCCTGGAGAGATGGATGCTCAAACTGTTCTGGGGTGGTGTTGCCGCCGGAACTCTCGGACGGTCTGCCTCTCCTGTCAGGTCGCTGCGCTCCACTGTCGATCTGAGGTGGATGGCGGAGGTTCTCTTCCGGGGCGAACCTCTTCCGGACGGCTGGGGTCTCTATATGGGCGGACGCCAGAACGCTCCCTTTAGCGGAGAGGCCGAGGTCGCCATCGAGCCGCTCTCCGATTCCAACGGAGACCTTGTGGCCGGTGTGATTGAGTTCGGGGCGATCGCTTTTCGATTCTTTCTCGGGAACCCCACGTCAGTCGACTCCGACGTCCAATTCCACCGGCATCCTCAAGGCGTATTTGTGTCGACCGCTTCGATTGACCGTCAGAAAGTCCTTGCTCTGTCATGGAACGACGGTGGCAATGCACCTGTCATCTTCACTCGGCTTGCTGACGGCACCACCGAACGCCGTCCGTCAGCGCTCTGAAGTTGGTTCGTTCGAACCAGTGTCTACGCAAGGTGAATGTCCGCCGTGTGGTTCATGATCAACGAGTCGACGACATCAATGGCTGGGGGTTCGTGAAAGTGCCAGTGTGATC
Source organism: uncultured Acidimicrobiaceae bacterium (assembly GCA_963807775.1). Classification (GTDB taxonomy): domain Bacteria; phylum Actinomycetota; class Acidimicrobiia; order Acidimicrobiales; family RAAP-2; genus Bog-473. The sequence continues at coordinate 336,806 of CAWECY010000010.1, forward strand.
AGTGACAAGGACTTTGCCGCTATAGGGTGGCCGGCCAGTGCTGCTGAGATTGTCGCTTCCCTGTCTGTCAGGCTGACGTGAGACACCGGCAGTAGCCCACCATCCCACCAGGGCGAGTCAGGAACACGTAGACCAAATGACCATGACATCAGCACCTGTGACGACACGCGCCCAGAATGGGGCCGTGGCCGAAGACAATCCGGCGGCAAGACCCAAGCGGCGCCAGTTCAGCGCCGACTACAAGCTGGCCATCTTGGAGGAGTACGAGCAGATCACCGAGGACGGGGGCAAGGGAGCGCTGCTGCGCCGAGAGGGCCTGTACTCGAGCCACATCGTCGAGTGGCAGCGGGCCCGAGACGTCGGTGCCCTCTCGGGACTCGCACCCAAGCACCGAAAGAAGCGCTCGGCGGCCGAGCGCGAGCTCGAAGTTCTGCGTCGGCGCAACGCCAAGCTCGAGGACCAGCTGGCTCGCCACCGCACGGCGCTCGAGGCCCAGGGAAAAGCATCGGAGCTCTTGGCGCAGCTGCTGGCGCAGAGCACTCCGGAGACGGACCAGCAGTCAGGCGAGGAGCCGAAGCGGTGATCGACGAGTGCTTCGCCGTGGTCGAGCCACTGCTCGGCACCAAGAGCGCCTGTGTCGCCGTCGGGCGGGCCCGGGCCAGCCATTACCGCAGGCTGAAACCGTGCCGCACGACCGAACGCAAGCCCCGGCCGGCTCCGCCGAACAAGCTGACCGACGAAGAGGTCGAGGCCGTGCTCGCGGTGCTGCGCTCGGAGCGCTTCGCCGACTGCTCGCCCGCCCAGGTCTACTTCACGCTCCTCGACGAGGGCGTCTACCTGGCCTCCGAGTCCAGCTACTACCGGATCCTGCGGGCGAACAACGAGGTGCGCGAGCGCCGCCGTCAGGCGACGCACCCGGCCAAGGTCAAGCCCGAGCTCGTCGCCGACCGCCCGCTCGTCGTGTGGTCCTGGGACATCACCAAGCTGAAGGGCCCAAAGCGCGGCGAGTACTACGACCTCTATGTCGTCCTCGACATCTTCAGCCGTTATGTCGTGGCTTGGTGCGTGGCGCCCTCCGAATCGGGCGAGCTGGCCAAGGAGCTCATCGCCGACGCCGTGGCGCGTCACCGGGTCCCGCCGGACCAGCTCACCATCCACGCGGATCGCGGTTCGTCGATGACGTCGAACCCGGTGACCGAGCTGCTCACGTTCCTCGGCATCGGCCGCAGCCACAGCCGGCCCCACGTGAGCAACGACAATCCCTACAGCGAGGCGCAGTTCAAGACCCTCAAGTACTGCCCGACATTCCCCGAACGCTTCGGTTGCATCCAAGACGCCCGGGCGTTCTGCGAGGCCTTCTTCGCCTCCTACAACCACGAGCACCGCCACTCAGGCATCGGCTATCACACGCCGGCATCGGTGCACTACGGCACCGCGGAGGAGGTTCGGTCCCAACGGGCCGAGACCCTCGATGCGGCCTATGCCGCGAACCCGGTCCGGTTCAGCCACCGCCGGCCGCAGCCTCCGAAGCTGCCGACCGTGGCCTGGATCAACGAGCCTGTGCCGGCCGAGGAGCTTGCACAGAAGGCGTCATAAGAAGGTGTCTCAAATCGCTTGACAGGTTCCGCTTCGCTCAACCGATACTCACGAGCAAGATCGCACGTCGCCCATCCTCGTCGCACCATCTCCTGGCGGAGCTGTCCGGGGTGTGCGACAACACTCATGTGCAATTCGCCGTACGCGCCCCGGATCTACTCCGGTGTCCGACCCCCATCACAGTGGTGACCATCGCCTGCTCGTAACGCGGAGCTTGCGGCGGTCAATCAGAGACCGTGGCTACAGCGTACGGTCGTGACCGGCGAATGTTTTCGTGCGAAGCACAATCGTTACTATCTTTAGTGCCATAAGGAGTTTTCTTCGACATGAGCGAGTGCCACTATGACTCTGGTACTTCGCCGTCACCTTCGTCGGTCTCCGCATTCAACAGCATCGCTATGTCCACCGGCTCGTCAGCGATAGGGATGTCAAGAGTGCCCGTCAGAACACCCTCCTGGTCACGGATCGTTGCCTTCCAGGTTCCATGCAGGACCCCGTCCTCGGGCCGGGCTCTCACAACGAGATAGACGTCATCGCTCCAGTCGGAGCCATGCTGCCGGAGGTCACCGGGCCGGAATCGCAGCCGGACTGACCCGTCCTCAACCCATGTTCGTTGCCGTATGCGTGGGAGGAACGGGTCGGGGTATCGAGGCATCAGAATGCTGCTCCCGAAGAGCGCCGGAGGCCCCAGTAGCGACGGGGCCGGCTTCCTTTCTCCGTACGGGCGGGGTGGCCGTGGCAGCTCCACCATTTCTGGCTTCTCCTCGAAACCGCCCACGTGGTCTCCCTCGAAATGGACCTCCACTTCGACATCAGACAGGAACCGGCCGGTGGGGTTGCGGACAGACACCGCGACAACGCCGTGTCCTCCGTCAAAGTACCGGCCGAGGAATACCGGGGCGGCTGCTTTGGTGAGGTTTTCCACCCAGTTGTCGACTTGCGCGATGTATTCGTCCAAGGTGCGTTTGTCCGCCTCGCCGAGCAATCCGGCGGCTTGAGCGATTGAATACGTGGACGCCAGGTCCCCCATCGCTGCCAGGGCGGCAGCGCCACCGATGCCCGGAACGTCGAATGTCGCCGTCGGTTTGGGCGCTTGTCTTTTCGGCTCCGTCTCTCGTGTGCAGGAGCGACCTCCCGCTCTTCCCTCTCTGCGACCCACCTTCCGATGGCTTCGGTAACGGTGGCAGCGTCAATCCACGAGATGGGCACATCGCCGGTGAGAACCACCTCCAACTCCCCGACGGGAGTCGCGGTCAGCAGGCGGGCCTGAAGTGCATCAAGATCGCTGGCGTCTGCGGGCACCGTCCGCCCGTGCTTGCGCACGAAGACCGCTCCGCTCTTCCCCTTCTCGAATTCCCTCCGCAGGCTGTAAATCCTGTCACCCCGCTTCGGAGCCTCCACCGTGACGACGAGGATCGTGACCGATGCGACGGCCACGTAGGTAGGCGTCCACCTCGGTCCATCGCTCCCTCCGAGGTACGGGTCCATGATCGCGTCGAGTGTCGCCGGGTCGACGGAGACGACTCCCGGGGTGCTGCCCGGCTCGGCCCCGACCACCACATACCCCAGGCCCTCGCAGGTCAGTCCGGCTCGCTCGGGGAGTCGGTTGGCCATCCCGAGCACCGCCCGGGCGACATGGAAACAGCCCTCCTTGGAGGTGAGTTCCAAGGAGGACTTCCACTCCAGCCAGTCCGGCTCGTCGTGCTCGTCAGCACCGACCACGGCCCCGACTAAACGCCGGAGATCACTTACGCCCCGGAGTGCCGTTGACGTGTCGATGTCGACTGCCATACCTCCATTGTCCCAGCCGCCACCACTGGTCCGTGACGCCGAAACCATCGGCTGACGGGAGTCCTTGGAGGGCTACAATCGGCCAAGTCGGTGGTTGAACGAGCCCGTCGGGCTGTTCCCGCCGATCGAAATCGATGTCCGAATTGATCTGGTGAACTTCAGTGAATTGTGAGACCGAATTCGGCAGCCACCTCTTGCAACTCGGGCGACTCGAGAAGGATGGGTTTCGAGTCGACGGGTTGCAATTCAACGTCGCCAAAAACGGCCCACAACTCCCACCCAGTATCCAGGCGGGAGCAGTAGCGGATGCCTCCAAAGAGTGCGTTTCCGACGTCATCGCGGGCGTTGTACGCCCAGTCGGAAATCAAGCGGGTGACCCTGCGGTCCGGGCCACGAACAGTCGAGACGTCAAGATCCTGATAGCCCAGAGCAGAGAGGCCCAGGGCGAGCTCCCTGCGGAGATATTGGTGCGTCGACCTCGCTTCAACGTCGACAAAGTTCCATTCATCTTCCAGCACAACTTGAACGGCTGTTCTGCGTTGGCGCCACTCGCGGGGTACGGCACCAACCTCCATGAACCCCAACTTCCGCCATTCGGCAGCGACGAGTGCTTGCATCGCGAGACTCGGTCGAAACCGTGACAGGGTCTCGCCGAAGCAGGCTCGAAGATCGGTCGCGAAGTAGAGGACCCCGTAGGTTCCCGTCGGGCTATCGAAGCGATTCCCCGTTCTGGCTGACATGAGGGTCGATGGATCGGGCCGCCGCACTTCCAAGGGGTCGTTTCCTCGGCCGATTCGCCAGATGCCCGTGGAGGGCACCCGGCACGTTGCCGGTTGTGAGGTGGCCATGTTGCTTGACTCGGTCGAGAGGAGTCCGGCCGCCTACCCGCCGGAGATGTACGCCTTGGCCGCCACCAAGACGTCCTTGAGCTGACCCTCGTGGAGGGCTTCCGCCGGCGACACGTCGTCGAGCTGAGGGTTCATGCCGATCATCCAGGCCCGGACCGTGTGGGGGCTCTCCTCGTCTTGGAGAAGATGGAAGACCTGGAATGCGGTCCGGAGCCGAACTTCAGCATCGTGTCTGGGCGCCTGGGCCCCTTTGATCCATTGACCGACGGTCTTGGCGTCGCTGATCCCGGCGATGTACGCCACCAGCTTTTGCCCGAGGGTCTCCTGGAGGAATTCGGCAATATCAGAGATGGCGAACTCAACCTGTTTTCTGTGGGCGTCAGCCGATCGTTGCCGTACGTCTATCGCCATTTGTTTCCTTTCCACAGCGAGGGTACCCATTCACACTACCTTGTCCCCACCTCATCCACAACCAATATCCACCCATGTCACCAGCATATACACACCCTTGTCCACACATACAATCCCGCTCGATTCCCACCCCTGACTCAACCAGAAACGGGTACTATCGTCCAAAGGAACCGGTACTAGTAGGCAAATAGCGCCTTTACCAGGATTTATCCAGATCGGATTCACGCCTGGCTGGGTCAAAGGGCTGCCGCACTTCCCCGAACTGCTCCGAAAGTGGCACGAGAATCAGGGTTTGCCAGAACCCTGTGAAGACGAGGCGAGAGTGAGCCGACTGCTTTGGATAGAGGCAGGGTTTGATATGCGGTCATGGCGCTGGCGCGCAATCCACACCCAGGAGAGTATGGGACCCCCCTTTCTGCTGCCTGACACCGGATTCGTCAAGTTCCGTACGGAAGACGGGCAAGAGATCCTTTTGCTTCCGCTCGCTCCAGATGTCGCGCTTCTGGGTTGCCGTGACACGCTTGAGGATGGGCTCGCCGCCCTCGACCACCGAACGGCCACACTGAGCACCATGGAGTGGTTGAACCACCTCTTGGCGAACGGCCCGGGCCGAACGATGTGTGTCGCCCACCCCAACAGAAGCGAATGGCTCGAGCGAACGGCCATTTCTTCTGTGGACGATCTCCCTGATCCCTCAAGAGGTGGCCCCTACGTTGGAACACGCGAGAACTGGATGGAGCGCACGTAGACATGTCTGCGGCAATGGCGCAGATCAGGCGGCAACACGCCAGTCCCCGTCCGTCCGGTCGCTGGAGGGCAGGGGTCGCGTCGCCGCCACGGTGACCGTGTCGGGCGACTGTGGGCGGGGTGAACTGGAGCAAGGTGCAGGCGGCGTGTCGGCAGCACCCCGTGGGCTCAGAGCGAACTGGATAGGGTTCGGATTGAGCGCCGTAGCCAGCGCCCGGCCGCTGAGAAGTGGGGTACCGGATACTCGGGTGGGCCACTTCGGACACGTCCGAATCGGCCTTCCGGCCGAGGACCCGTAGGTCATTGCTGAGACCGTTTTGCCCTACAACTTGCCCTACAAATCGCGCCAACTGGCGCCGTCGGGCATCTTCGCTCGTCAAAGGCATCCCTGCTCAGACCGTTTTCCGCCGTCCGGTGCCGTCCGGAAAAACCCTTCGGGGCGGATTATCAGTGCTGCGCTCTAACCGACTGAGCTATAGCCCCAGAAGGGGATCGAGGCTACACCACGCTTCGCCGGCGTCCGTTGCGTCTCCGGGCCTGTGTCACCCGCTTTCGAGGGACTGGGTGATGAGCGCAGCCAGCGCATCTGCCCCTGGGCCGTTGATGGCGAGGTGGGTGCCGTCGGGCCCGAACCATTGGGGGTTCTGCGCCGCCAGGGAGGCCCAGTTGGCCAGGACGGTGTTCGGGTACTGGGAGACGCCGGCGGCGATCACCGCGTTGTTGGGGTCCTGCCAGGGCTGGTCGACATGGTCGTTGACGAAGACGACCCGGGTCGCGCCCGAGAGGATCGCCATCATGTTGTTGAAATCGGCGGAGCTGATCGGGCCGTTGGTGCCCAGAGCCACGATCACCTCCGAACCCAGCTGCCCGGCCGCCTTCAGCTGCTGCAGGACGGTCTCTCCCTCGTCCCACTGTTCGCTCACGGCCGCGTAGACGGCCACACTAGGGACATCCGCTTCCAGGGGGTCCTGATAGTCGAGCATCACGGAGTCGCCCACGGCGGTCACCGAGGCTGGCGCGACCGCCGGTATTGGCGGCGGGGAGAAGACAGGCGTTCCATAGAAGCCGGAGGTGCCGTAGTTGAAGACGCCACCGTCAGCAGCGACGAAGCGGTAGCCGCTGCCACTTGCGGCGGCCTCCATGCCGACGATCGGAGCGTTCAAGGCCATGCTTCCGGCCGATCCGTCGAAGGGGGCGTTGTAGGCGAAGATCCCGCCGTCTGATGCGGTGAGCCAGTAGCCGGTGGAACCCGCATCTGAGGCCATCCCGACGACGGGCTTGTTGAGGTGCATCGAGCCGGTAGATCCCCAAAATGGAACGCCATAGGCGAAGATTCCGCCATCTGAGGCGACCAACCAGTAACCGCTGCCATTGCTGGCCGCCGCCATGCCTACGACGGGCTTGTTGAGGGTCATTGATCCCGTCGATCCCGAGAAAGGAGCGTCGTATGCAAAGATTCCGCCATCTGAGCTTGCAATTAAACCCCCACCATCCGGTCAAGCGGCCTTCTTGACCACCGGATAGCGCGGTCGCGGCCCTCTCTGGGTGCCCTTGGGGCGTCCGGGACCCGGAGTGTCGGATTTCGGTGCACTGGCCGGAGTCCCAAGAGTTACACGAAGTCGACGAAACCCTCTGCGCACACGCGCTGGGGTCAGTTTTGCCGGCTCGCAGGGACGCTCCCACGGCAGCCGTACGTCGTCGACGAGTCCTTGTGCGATTCGCAACTGGGTGTAGGCAGCCACGATCAACCACGTCCAGCGGTCGGCCTGTTCGGGCATGCACAGCGAGGGCGCCGTCCAGCCCAAAGTGTTCTTGGCGAATCGGAAGGTGTGCTCGAGATCGAAACGGTGCAGATAGGACCGGAAGCACAGGTCGAGATCGGGCTCGCCCGGACCCGACCACCACAGCCACAACGTCTTCTTCACTCGTCCGTCGCGTTTGGGAAGGTGCTCGACGTCGACGCGGATCACGCTGCCGCGCACGATTGGTGGTGCGCCCTCGCTCTTGGCCCAACGCCCTCGACCAATGAGGCGAGGGTGGAGCCCGTGCCAGGCGCGCACGCGCACCTTGCCGTAGCGAGGGTCCTCGGTGCGGTACTCGGCGTCGGGTCGCCGGTGCGTCTTGTCCTCCGAGCACTTCATGCGGCGCCCGTGGCGGGGAGGCCGCCCACCGGTGCCCTTCGGCCGATTGGGCCGCGCCGCCGGATCGTCGTAGAAGACCCGGTCCTCTCGGATGCGCACCAGCACCTGGGCCTCGGTGTCGTCCAACCCATGGCTGAGGGCGATGGGGTCATAACCGGCGTCGAAGACGAAGAGGGGGACCGCTCGGTCCTCTCGGAGCAGTGCCACCAGGGCTTTGACCTGCGCGATCGTCGCCTCGGTGGCATCGGCTCCGGGCGCAATGCGCAGCGCGTCGAGCGGCGCGGTCCAACTGTTTGGCTCGAAGCTGAGCTGGGCGATCCACTGATAGCTCCAGCCCGCCACGATCGGCTGGCCGGCCGAGTGCTTCGACGCCGAGTAGTAGAAACCCCGCTCGGGGCTGCACTCGGCGTCGCAGCGCTCCCAGGTCGAGGCGTCGACGGCGAAGACGGCCGGCCACTCACGCGGGCGATGTGCCACGAGTGCGGCCCGCAGCGCCCCCTCGTCGATCTCACCCAAAGAGAGAGCCTTGTAGAGGCTGCCGTGGGAGCGCCGGAAGATCGGCTCCAAGCTGAGGGAGGGCACCGATCCCACGGCCCCCGAGGCGTCCAAGAGCGCGTCGGCGAGTTCGAAAAGGGCATCGGACCACTTGACGAAGGTGCCGTAGATCTGGCTTCGGACGGACTTGAGCTCGTGCACCTGCTCGGCGTGGGTTCGCTTCGTCATACCCGTTAGTATTAACTACTATCGGATCACCGGAGGTGGATGGCCCCCGTCGGCGAGAATGGAGCTCGATGCCTCGAGCGAAGAAGAAGACCCTGGACGATTACGAACGCCGCTACCACGATCTGCTCGAGGCGCTCGCCGACATCGGCTTCGTCCGCTCGGGGAGCGTGGCGCCGCGTTACAACTACTGCGGCAAGGCGAACTGCCGCTGCCACGGTGATCCGCCCGAGCCCCATGGCCCGTACTTGCAGTGGACCGCGAAGGTCGACGGCAAGACCGTGAACCGTCGACTCAGTCCAGAGGAGGCCGAGCTCTATCGCGAGTGGATCGCCAACGACAGGCGACTACGGGCGATGCTCGACGAGCTGCGTACGGTGGCCGCAGAGGCGACCGATCTCATCATCGAGGAGCGTCGCCGAGCTGAAGCGGAGGTTTAATTACAAGCTGAGGCCACCAACCAATAGCCTCCCGTGGCCGGATCGACCGTCATGCCCACCACTGGTTTGTTGAGATGCATGGATCCCGTCGAGCCTTGGAACTGAGCGTCACCGAAGGTGAACACGCCGCCGTCGGAAGCAACGAGGTAATAGCCACCTCCATCCGGGGTGGCGGCGATGCCGACGATTGGGGTGTTCAGCGTGGTTTGCTCACCCAGGTAGGGGGCGTCACCGCAGGCGGCGACGTAGCCGCCGTTGGTGACGATCCAATAGCCGCCATCGTCGGAAGTCGCTGCCATGCCCACCACTGCACTGCCATAGGGGAAATCGGCGTTCTGAGTGCAAGGGGTCCCGGTATGCGGATTGGAGGTTTCCGCTTCGCTCGGACTTGGTGAGAGAGCGAACAAGTAGAAAGCGGCGAGCAATGCCGCTGGAACTGCCATTCCGCCTCTGGCCAAGATGCCGCGGAGGGTTGTCACCTGATCGATCACGAAACCCCCATCTCTGTCGTCACCAACACGACCGAAAAAGCATGCCAGCTGATCTGCGCCGGTGCACGAGATGTCGCCAAACCCTGTCATCCGTCAGGCGGTCGCTTCACGAGTTGCCGGGACGCACCTCCGCCGGAGCCCGGCTCACCCGCTTTCGAGGGTCTGGGTGATGAGCGCCGCCAAAGCGTCGGCGCCCGGGCCGTCGATGGCCAGGTGGGTACCGTCCGGCCCGAACCACTGGGGGTTCTGCGCCGCCAGCGAGGCCCAGTCGGCCAGCGCAGTGTTGGGATACTGCGAGACGCCCGCCGCAATGACGGCATTGTTCGGGTCCTGCCAGGGCTGGTCGACGTGCACGTTCACGAAGACCACTCGCGTCACCCCCGACAGGATGGCCATCATGTTGTTGAAGTCGGTGGAAGTGATCGGGCCGTTGGTGCTCAGGGCCACGATCACCTTCGAGCCGAGCTGACCGGACGCCTTGAGTTGCTGGAGAATCTCCTCGCCCTCGTACCATTGGCGGCTCACGGCGGCGTAGACGGTGACGCCAGGAATGTCCGCTTCGAGAGGATCCTGGTAGTCGAGCATCACCGAGTCGCCGATCGCCGTCACTGTTCCGGCCGAGGCGTCGGGTGTCACCGAGACGGGCGGCGCCGTCGTGGTCGGAGGGGGCGGCGCCGTCGTGGTCGGAGGGGGCGGAGCAGTTGTGGTGGTGGGCGGTGCCGTCGTCGTGGTCGTGGGAGGTGCCGTCGTGGTCGTGGACGAGGAAGAGGATGTGGTCGTAGAGATGGGTGCGGCCGCGGTGGCCTGATGTGGCGAAGCCGGGGTGGTGGAACCGCCGGCGGTCAGCACGGCCGTGCCCAGGGCCAGGGCGGTCAGGATCACCACATTGACGACCGGGATGACGCGCCGCGCTGGAGATCCCGTCCTGGCCCCTGGAGTCCTTGCCACGGGCACAGTCTCGCGGCCCGGAAAGTGGTGCGCATCCGCACCCCCGATTACTCGGGCAGAACTGCGTTCTCCGGCCAGAGCCGAACAGCGATCGACTGGCTCGCCGTGGCGAGTAGCTGGCCTTCTTGCGACCACAGGAAGGCGATCCCTTGTCCGTAGCCGCCCATCAGGGCGTGAATGCGGATGTCACAGAGCACCCATTCGGTGGGCTGCAGTTGCACCATGCGAAGGGTGTTGTCGAGGCTGCGGCCCATGGCTCGGCGCCCGATCGGTTGTGAGACAGCTCCCGAGACGTAGTCGCCCACGATGGCCAATGTTGCCGCTGAGGGTGAGAGGTGACCCGGCACCCGGGCCCAGAGCGCCGAGTCCGGTGGTCCGGGCGTCCCGTCCATCTCCTCGAACGATCTGCCCCGGGCCGTCCGTACCTCGATGCTGTCCATGATGGTGTTGCGAAACATCTCGGGGATGTAGCGCGGCGGGCAGTCTTCGGGGTTGGGAACCTCTGGTGGTGTCACCCAGATGCCTTCAGCATCGAGCTCGTCCTTTCCGAGCGCAGCGTTAACGGTCAGGATCTCCCGACCGTCGACCCTTCCAACCGCTCGGCCTTGCGTGACGTGGCCACCCGCCGCTGCCAGCGTGACCTCCCAAAACAGTTCGGCATCCGTCAACGCGTACGACAGGTATTGCGCCGTCGCCCAGATCGTCGGCCGGCCCGATGCGGCCTCGAGCGCCACCAAGGCAGCTCCGAGGCCACACCCACCGAAGAGAAAATTGCCCGGCGTGGTCAGCTGGGGCGTCACCTGCATGCGCCAGTGCAGGTCGTCGCCGTCAGGTTTCATGCCAAGGAAGGTCCGTGCGTCCACGAGGGCGCACCCTAGTGGGGCCGATCAGTGAGCTGACAATGAGGCCCGCCGCCGACCGGCTCGCCAAGTCGACGGCCATGGTCGCGTGAGTGCCTAGAATTGCACGGTTCCGGGGGTGTAGCTCAGCTGGAAGAGCGGCGGCTTTGCAAGCCGTAGGCCGAGGGTTCGAGTCCCTTCACCTCCACAAAATTTGGCCGGATTTGAACCGGATTCGGACACGCTCGAAGAATGGAGCAGGTCGAGCATTTCTCGACCTCTTCCCAACTTGAGGGGCGGAAGACGAAAGGAACGAAGAATGAGCGATCTGCTCCTGGCCACCGAACGAGAGGCCGTCGCCAGTGCGAGCCGCCATTTGGCCGAGAAGGGTCTCGTTATCGGGACAGCGGGCAACATCTCAGCCCGTCAAGGAGACCTCATCGCCGTGACTCCTACAGGGTCGGATCTCGGGCAAGTGACCGCGGAGATGATTACGGTCATCGACTTAAGTGGGCAGGTGGTGGATGGCGACCTCGCGCCCACGTCCGAGGTACCGCTCCACACGGGCATCTACGCCGCCACCAATGCCCTGGCCATCACTCACGCACACGCCATGGCGTCGACCGCGTTGTCGTGTTGTCACGAGGGCTTGCCGGCGCTGCACTACAGCTGTTTGGAATTGGGGGGCTCGCCTCGCACGGCTGCCTATGCCACGTTCGGCTCGCAGAAGTTGGCCGACAATGTCATCGAGGCGCTGCAGGGGCGGAACGCCGCCATGATGCAGAACCACGGATCCGTCGCCTACGGCTCGACCATGGATCAGGCCGTCCACCGCCTCGAGCTTCTCGAATGGCTGGCCGAGCTGTACTGGCGAGCGTCCGCCCTCGGGACTCCCCGCGTACTGACGGACAAGGACTTCGAGGACATCATCACGGCAGCCATCGAGCGTGGATACGGTGCCCAGAAGAAGGTCGACAAGGGATGAATTCGTCGGCGGTAGGCGTCAAGGACCCGCCGAGGTGTCATCCCCGGACACGCGACGGCCTTCGCTCTGGATACGGCCGGGCGGCGCTGGCTGACCACTGACTCCGTCGAAGAAGGGCCCATGAGGACGTCGCATCGGTGGCGGACGACTCGCCACTCGTGGGGCCACACCTCAGTCGTGGGCTTCCCGTCGGCGGTTCGTGGTCCGGGACTCCACCCGGACGTTGCGCGTCAAATCGAGCGGGCTAGGTACGTCCCATGGGAGGCTTTGTGCCGTGGGGGGTTGGCGTTCCATCGGGGACCGTGACGTTCCTCTTCACGGATATCGAGGGGTCGACTCGCCTGTGGCAGCAGGACGGGGCGGCCATGAGGGACGCCCTGTCCCGCCACGACGCGATTGTGCGGGCGGCGATCGAGGGCCACGGCGGATACGTCTTCTCCACGGGTGGCGACGGATTCGCCGCCGCCTTCGCCCGCGCCGACGAGGCGGTCGGCGCCGCCGTCGAGTCACAAATCCGGTTGGCCGCCGAACCTTGGGCGGAGAGTGCATCCATCCGGGTTCGGATGGGCGTGCACACCGGAGCGGCGGAAGAGCGCGACGGGGATTACTTCGGCACGCCCGTGAACGAGGCCGCCCGATTGATGGCGGTGGGACACGGTGGGCAGCTGCTGTGCTCGGCCGTGACCGCCGGACTCATCGACGCGGACGTGAAGGTCCTCGATCTGGGCGAGCATCGTCTGCGAGACCTCTCGGGCGTCATCCGGGTGTTTCAGGTCTGTACCGACGGGCTGCCGGTCGACTTCGCACCACTGCGGACGGTGGACGCGGCTCCCGGGAACCTACCGGTGCTTTCGACGAGTTTCGTGGGTCGTGACGAGGAGGTGGCCGAGTTGGTCGCCCTCGTGGGGTCCCATCGGTTGGTGACGCTGACCGGGGTGGGCGGGGTGGGCAAGACCCGCTTGGCCGTCCAGGTGGCGGCCGAGCTGGTGGGAGAGTTCCCCGACGGGGTCTGGCTGGTGGAGCTGGCCCCGGTCGGCGATCCGGCGGCGGTGGCCGACGCGACGGCCGTGGTGCTCGGCGTCAACGCGCAGGCGGGTACCAGTGTCGTCGAGACCGTGGCCCGGACGTTGTCGGGCCGTCAGCTGCTGGTGGTGGACAACTGCGAACACGTGCTCGATGCTGCCGCCGAACTGGTCGAGGCGATCCTGGCCCACACCACGGCTGTGGCGGTGATCGCCACGTCCCGCGAGGGCCTGAGAGTCGGCGCCGAGCATCTGTGGGCGGTTCCGTCGCTCGACACCCGCGACGGACCGACATCGGACGCGGTGGAGCTGTTCGTGGAGCGGGCCCGAGCAGTGGAGACCGGCTTCTCGTTGGAGAACGAGGATGACCGCGTCGCGGTGACCGAGATCTGTCAGCGCCTCGACGGGATCGCTCTGGCCATCGAACTGGCGGCGGCGCGGATGGTGTCGATGAATCCGGCCGAGGTCCGGGACCGGCTCGGCGACCGGTTCCGGCTGCTGTCGGGGTCGCGGCGGGGCTTGGAACGCCACCAGACCCTGCGCCAGGCGGTGGGGTGGTCCTACGACCTGCTCGACGACGAAGAGCGCATGGTGTTGATGCGCTGCGCGGTGTTCGCTGGCGGGTTCGACCTGGCCGCCGCCAGGTCTGTCTGCGGTGACGATCGGCTCGATGAGTACGCCATGTTGGACCTGGTGGACTCGTTGGTGCGAAAGTCGCTGGTCACGGCTGAGCAGATTCTGGGGCACACGCGTTACGGATTGTTGGAGACGATCCGACAGTTCGCTGAGGAGCAGCTCGCCACCACCGGCGCCATCGCCGAAGTCCGGGATCTCCACGCCCGCTGGTTCGCGGAGCAGGCCGTGGCTCACTGGGATCTCTTTGACGGACCCGACCAGCTCGTGGCGCTCAATTGGGTTGACCTGGAGTTCGCCAATTTGCGCGCCGGGTTCCGTTGGGCGGCCGACCACGAGGATCTTGTCAGCGCGACTGCGATCGCCGCCAACATCGCGCAGATGGCCACGTTTGTGCAGCGCTACGAGCCGGTTGGCTGGGCCGAGGAGATTCTCGAAGCTGCCACAGCTGCCGACGTGGCCCAGCTCACCCGGCTCTACATCGCCGCCTCGCTTTGTGCGATTACCGGGCGTCCCGAGGTGGCCCTCCGGTATGCCCAGACGGGCGCGGCATTGGCGGCCGAACCCCGCTCCGACCCGTTCGACCCGGCGTGGTACGGCATGCAGGAGGCCGTCAGCCATCTCATGGCCGGCCGGATGGACCGCTGGCTCGAGATCTCCGCCGTCATGGCTGCGCAGTCGGGGCTGGCGCACGTCATGGGCCTGTGCGGGCTCCTCAACATTCTGCCGATGGCCGGGCGGGCCGAGGAGGCCATGGCGATCGCCGAGGAGACCTTGGCGACCGCCCGCGCCCGAGGCAACCCCTTCATCATCTCCTACGCCATGAGCGGCTACGGGCTGGCCTTTGTCGAAGCTGATCCGATTCGAGCCCTGGGCGCCTTGCGGGAGGGTCTCCTCTACGCCCAGCAGCACCGTCTCTCCATGTACGAGATGACGATGGCCCGGTGGGCCGCCCGGCTCGAATCGGTGCACCGTGACCTTGGGCAGGCCCTGTCGCTGTACGAGACCAGTATCGACACCTTCCACCGGGCCGGAGATGTCGCCAATCTGGCGGCAGCGATCGGCGATCTCGTCGTCTTGTTCGACCGACTTGACCGACCCGAGGTCGTCGCCACGCTGTACGGCGCCATGGCTGATCAGGGCATCACTGTGGCCATCCCCGGCTTCACAGAGGCGGCAGCGCACGCGCGTGCTGCGCTCGACGAAGGTGTCGTTCAGGAGTGCTCCGCCGCCGGGACCGCCATGGAACTTGCCGATGCCGTGAGGTATGCCCGACGCCAGATCCAGCTCGCGCGCCCCGTCGCGCAGTGATTCGAGGTGAAGACCCCGTCTTCAGGCTCGGGAGTGCGTGTAGCCCTCGGCTTCCATGACGATCAGGCCTGAGCGATGCGGACCAGGTTGCCCGAGGGATCGCGGAATGCGCAGTCACGCACTCCCCAAAACTGGTCCGTCGGCTCTTGAAGCACCTCAGCGCCGGACGCCCGGACTTTCTCGAACGTGGCGTCGAGGTCGTCCGATTTGAAGATCGCGGCCTGCAACGACCCCTGCGTCACGAGTGACAGGAGGGCGTCGCCCTCGGCCTGCGAACGACCGCCGTGCGGTTGGGACAACACGATGTCCATGTCCTGGCCCGGAGCGCCGACGGTGACCCAGCGGAAGCCCTCTGACGCGACGTCGGCCTTGACTTCAAGCCCGAGTGCGTCGCGGTAGAAGCCGAGCGCGGCCTCGGGATCGTTGACGAGGATGAACATTGAGGAGACGGTGACTGGCATGCGACAACAATAGGAGCGTCAGCCGTGGTGTGCTTCTCCGATCCTGCTCGGTGACAGGAGCGAGTCGGCGGCGCTCAGGCGGTGACCGTGGTACGCCGCGGTCGTGTGGCGAGCTTGCTCACGCACGACGGAAGCACCTCGAGGTGACGGTGGTCGCGGGCGCGGTACTGCGACGGCGTCACGCCGACGATCTCGGTGAAGCGTGAACTGAAGGAGCCGAGCGAGGTGCAGCCGACGGTGACACAGGTGTCGGTGACGGACTTCCCCTCGCGCAGGAGCGCCTTGGCCCGCTCGATGCGTCGCGTCATGAGATAGGCGTAGGGGGTCTCGCCATAGGCGGCGCGGAACTTGCGCGAGAAGTGTGCGGGCGACATGAGCGCCGCCCGCGCCATGGCCGGGACATCGAGGGGCTCGGCGTAGTTGCGGTCGATGAGATCGCGTGCGCGGCGCAGGTGCGCCAGGTCGGCAATCTCCTCCGGCGTCATGGCGACGACGGTACCCGCTCGGTCCACCAGCATGGGCCAAGTTCCGCGCGGAGGCCCTGAGTGGGACCCTGAACAGGCGCGACCGGTCCGCCGCCGTGGTCGCTCAGATGGCCCGCTGCGCCGACAGCGACCCGATCTCCTCCCAGGACAACCCGAGCTCGAGCAGGACCTCCTCGGTGTGCTGTCCCAGTTCGGGCACCTCTGCCCGGGCCGCCGGGAGCGGGTCGGTAGAAGCGGACCGGCGGCCGGACGACGGCGCGTGTCCGATCCCTCCGCCGGCGTGATGTAGCCGTTGGCGGAGACGCCGGGGTCCGCTGCCACCTGGCTGTGGTCGCGCACGGGGGCGAAGCGCAGCCCGGCCGCACCGAGCCGCTCGCACCATTCCGCGGTGGACCTGGTGACGAACACCTCGTTGAGGATCGGCCACAGCTCGGCCTTGTCGTCCTCGAAGTACAGCATGTGGTCGAACCGCGCGATGAGGTCGGGTCGCCCGATGGTCTCGTAGAACAGGTCGCGCGCCGGACCCGCCACGCCCACGATGGCGATCCAGCCGTCGGACGTGGGGAACATGCCGTAGATGCCGGGGATCATCGGGTGGCTGCGGCCGCCCGGGCCGGACACCTCGCCGGACATGAGGTAGCGCGTGTACTCGCCCGCCTGGGCCCAGACCTGGCCCCCCAGCAGCGAGGTCTCGACCAGTTGGCCGCGGCCCGTCCGCTCGCGCCCGTACGAGCGCGGCCAAGATCCCGGCCAGGAGGTTCTGGCCGGCGATGTGGTCGGCGATGGTGGCGCCGATGGAGCTGGGGTCGCTGCCGTTCCCGCCCGTCGTGCTGATGATCCCGCCGGCCGCCTGCGCGCTGAGGTCGGCGCCCTCACGGTCCGCGTCGGGCCCGGCCGAACCGAAGGACGAGCTCGAGGCGTAGATGATCCGTTCGTTGCGCGCGCTGACGTCGGCGTACCCGAGGCCCCAACCCTCCATGGTGCCCGGCTTGAAGTTCGTGATGACCACGTCGGCCTGCTCCACCAGCCGGAGGAAGACCTCACGACCCTCGGGCGCCCGCAGGTCGACCGTGACGCTCCGCTTGCCCCGGTTGAAGGCGCTGAACCAGGCCGAGCGCCGGTCCTCCCGGCTGATGGGCAGCCAGCGGGCCTGGTCGCCGAACCCCGGCAGCTCGATCTTGACCACGTCGGCTCCCCACTCGAGCATGGTCAGGGCCGCCTGCGGTCCCTGGACCAGCAGTCCGGCTTCGAGCACACGCACACCGTCGAGGGTTCCCACGGCCTCCACACTGGGTGACCGGCCGGGTGGGGTCAAGTGCCGACCGCCCGGGCCGGGCCCGGACCCGGGGCCCTCGGAGGCCGGGTGCTAGCTTCCAACGCGCTATGGGAGCGGATCGCAAGCGGGTCGTCGTGTGGGGCACCGGGTTCGTCGGGCGGATGGTCATCCCCGAGATCGTGCGGCATCCGGCGTTCGAGCTCGTGGGCGTCGGGGTCAGCGCCCCCGACAAGGTGGGGCGCGACGCCGGGGACATCTGCGGCATCGGTCCCATCGGGGTGACGGCGACGGACGACGTCGACGCGCTGATCGCCCTCCGTCCCGACGCGCTCGTCCACTACGGGCCGACGGCGGCGCACGCGGGTGACAACATCGAGCTCATCGGTGGGTTCCTGCGGGCCGGCATCGACGTCTGCTCGACGTCCATGACCCCGTGGGTGTGGCCGGCCATGACGCTCAACCCGCCCTCGTGGATCGACCCGATCACCGAGGCCTGCGCCGCCGGCGGCGCCTCGTGCTTCACCACCGGCATCGACCCTGGATTCGCCAACGACCTCTTCCCGATGACGCTGATGGGCTTGTGCGGCGAAGTGCGCTCGGTGAAGGCGCTCGAGATCCTCGACTACATCAACTACGAGGGCGACTACGAGGAGGAGATGGGCATCGGCAAGCCGCCCGAGTTCACGCCCCTGCTTGAACACCAGGACATCCTTGTGATGTCGTGGGGCGCCACCGTGCCCATGATCGCCCACGCCGTCGGCATCGAGCTCGATCGCATCACCACCACCTGGGACAAGTGGGTCACCCCCGCACCCATCACGACGGCCAAGGGCGTCATCAACCCGGGCGAGGTGGCGGCCATTCACTTCACCATCAACGGCATCCTCGACGACGAGACCCGCATCGCCCTCGAGCACGTCAATCGGGTCGGGACCGACGCCGCGCCCGACTGGCCCCGAGGTACCCAGGACGACGTGTACCGGGTCGTCATCGAGGGCTCGCCGTCCATCACCCAGGAGACCGCCTTCCGCTTCACCGACGGCTCCGGCCGCGACGCCGCCGCCGCCGGCTGCCTGGCCACCGGTCTGCGCGCCCTGAACGCGGTACCGGCGGTGAACGACCTCCCGCCGGGCTGGGTCACCGCGCTCGACCTCCCGCTGATTCCGGGCGTCGGCACCATCCGCTGAAGGCCGCATGGACCCCCAGGCCGTGCTGGCTCTGTGCCACGAGCACGCCGACGCCGAGGCCGCCTTCGACATCGACCGGGTGCTGGCGACGCTGGCGCCGGAACCCCTCTACGAGTTCTACCCCTCCGGTCGCACTCTCTCGGGGTGGCCCACCGTCGAGCGGTTCTACCGGTCGCAGTACCCGGTGTTCGCGAGCCGGGTGACGGGTTTCGAGCTCCTCGGGGAGTGGGCGAACGAGCACGCCGCGATCCAGGAGTACGTGATCAGGGTGCGGGAGGGGGACGCCGCCGCGGCGTACCGCGTCGTGTCCATTATGCCGGTGGACGATGCGTCCGGCCGGTTGGCGGGAGAGCGGCTCTACTGCGACGAGGCCCTCGCCCGCTGCCTGCTCGGCCCACTGTGGGAGGACACCCAGGCGGTCGGTTGAAGCACGAGTCGACCCCGCCGGTACCGGATCACGACGGCTCGGATTCGACGCCTCGGACGTGGCCACCTACAGCTACCGGCACCTGCAGCGCGATTTCGGGCGCGTGGAGGCCGAGTCGACACCGTCGTTCCGGCGCAGCTTCATCGAGTCGAGCGACAGCCTGGCCAAGGTGCTCACGCAGTACAAGGCAACGGCAACGGCCAAGATCCTCTCGGCCGGCCTCGTCTCCATCAACCCCACCAAGGCGGTGGTCATCCTTTTCGTGAACCAGTCGGTGGTCAACTCCGCCCAGAGCGGCGGACCGACCACCGACAACAGCCGGGTGGAAGTGACGCTGGTCGACTCGGGCGGCCGCTGGCTCCTGGAGGACCTCAAGCTCCTTTGAGGTCCGCCGACCGACTCAGCGCCAGCCCACCCGCCGGAGAACGTGCGACCGGCAGCGACCGCCGCGGCTGGGCTCGTGGGTGCATTCGGGTTCCGTGAAGCAACCGCACGCCGATGGCCTGGCCGTGGCAGGCCGGGCAGCGCTCCATGCAGCAACCCGGGTGGTGTACCCCGCCGAGCGGCGTCCCGCAGTCACGGCACTCCTCGGGCTCGTAGCGGTGCCGCGGGCGGAGTTCCTGGCCCCAGCGGACCGGGGCGTAGGCCTTGCCGTCGATCACGATGGGGTCGGTCAGGCAGCTGATGCCCTCGGTCATCTCGCCGCCACAGTGCGAACAAATGGCCATGACCCTCCCTTACTCAGCGCTGCCGCCGATCATCTCAGGCCCGTGTGACAGTGGCGCGGATGGGATGCCCCGGGTGGCCGACTGCTGTCCTACGCTGCGGCCATGTCCACTGCCGAGAAGAAAGCGCCGCAGGTGGCCGCCGCCGGCCTGCTGTCGGGGAAGGTCTGCGTGGTGTCGGGGGTCGGGCCGGGCCTCGGCCGCCAGGCGGCGTGCGCCCTGGCCGTGCACGGGGCGGACCTGGTGCTGGCCGCCCGGCGCCAGTCCAGTCTGGACGAGGTGGCGGCCGAGGTGACCGAGCTGGGCGCCCGGGCCATCACGGTGTCGACCAACATCGCCGACGCCGACGCGTGCGCCCGCCTCATGGCGGCCGGCGCGGAGGAGTTCGGCGGCATCGACGTCCTGGTCAACAACGCCTTCCGCATCGAGCGCGTTCCAGAGCTTCGAGGAGGTCGACCTGGCCAACTGGCGCAAGGTCATGGACGTGAACCTCTTCGGTTCGCTGCAGATGACGCGGGCGGCCTTGCCGTTCATGCGCGAGCGCGGGGGCGGGTCCGTGGTGATGGTGGCGTCCATGGTGGCGCGCCAGCCGCAGCCGCTCCAGGGCGGGTACGCCATCTCCAAGGGTGCGCTGCTGACGGCCACCCGCGTCCTGGCCTACGAGTTGGGTCCCTCCAAGGTCCGGGTCAACGCCGTCGTCCCGGGATGGATGGCGGGGCCTTCGGTTGACATCTATGTCGAGATGGAGTCCACCGGTCGGGGCGTGCCCGGCCCCGAGGTCGTGGCCGAACTCAACGCCCGGGTGCCTCTGGGCCGCATCCCGAGCGACCGGGACGTGGCCGCGTCCATCGTCTACCTGGCGTCGGATCTCTCGGTGGCGATGACCGGGCAGGCCCTCGACACGAACGGCGGCGAGATCTTCGCCTGAGCGCCGCGAGCTTTGCGCGGACGCCTCGGCCGGGCCCGACCCTCAGGTGCCCTCGCCCCCGCTGGCGGTGCAGGCACGCGGGTCCCACGGGGCCAGCGGCTGGACGGTCGGAGTCGGTGCCGCGAACTCGGCGTTGCCCGTGTTGCCGGTGTTGCCCGAGCTGCCGGTGTTGCCCGACGGCGCGCTGGTCGTGGTGGTCGTTGTCGACCGGGCTGACCCGGACGCGTGCGCCGTGCTCGAGGTGGTCGTGGGCGGCGGTGGAGGCGGGTTCACGGTGAACTGGGTGCCGGTGTCGACCGTCACCTGGGAGCCCGGGCTCACCTGGCTCGGGTCGTCCGCCATGATCACGGAGCCCGACAGGGAGTTGGCCACCGCCTGCGCCGCCGCCAGCTCGGCCGGCGACTTGGACGAGTAGTAGACGACGGTCTCGGCCTCCTGGCCGACGGGGGTGCTGTCGCCGACGGTGCCGATCTTGAAGCCGAGGGTCTGCAGGCTCTGTGCGGTGTCCGTCGCCTGGTTGTAGGCGCCCGAGCCGTTCATCACCGAGACGGTGATGGACGACGGCGCGGGAAGGGTCCCACCCGAATAGGTGTCGTCGTCGGCGGTCAGGCCGAGGAACTGGTCCACCGCGTCGTGGTCCTGTGGCTCCGCCGGGAACTCGATGTCGCCGTAGCTCCCGCCCTGGTAGACGTAGTTGCCGAACTGGTCGACGGCGACCGGCATCGTCAGCTGCGGCGCCGTGTTCACGTCGACGTTGTGGTAGTCCAGCACCATGCCGATCATGTTGGTGGCCGAGAAGCCGGAGTCGACCACGAGCTGCCCGACGACACCGGCCACCAAGGCCTGGTCGGTGAGCGGGTTGGACAGCCCCTTCGCCTTGACCGCCGTGGCCAGCACGCGCAGGAACTCGTGGTCGCGCCGGATCCGGGCCAGGTCGCTCTCGGCCTCTTGTGGCCAGTAGTAGGGGTCGTCCGTGGTGATGCCCGGACCCTTGTACTGGAGATGCCGCGCCCGGACCACCTGCAGCGCCTGCGTCCCGTTGAGCTGGATGCAACCCGTGGTCTGGATGTTGAGCCCCGAGTAGGCGTCGAACACGGGCTCGGGGAAGTACATCTTGATGCCGCCCAGCGCGTTCACGACGTTGATGAAGCTGTCGAAGTTCAGCTCCACGAAGTGCTGGATGGGAATCCCGAAGTCCTCCTCGATGGCGTCGATCAGTTGATCGGGTCCTTGATACAGCGCGGCGTCGATCTTGTTGGCGCCGTCCGAGCGGGCGTTCGGCACGAACAGGTCACGGGGAATGGACAGGATCGACAGCGAGTCGTTGGCCGGGTTTTCAGGTGGAGAATCATGACGACGTCGCTGTTGACGCCGTTGACGCCCTGTGAGCAGATCCCGTAGGCCGGGTTCTGCACCGTGAGCGCGCAGCGCGAGGTCGACCCGATCATGAGGATGTTCTGCGTGCCGGCGTCCGCCCCCTTGCCCGGGGCCGAGGTCAGGTTGTGCAGGTCGATGCGGTGGATCTCGTGGTTGAGGTACCAGGCGTAGCCGGCGGTCCCGGCCACGATGACGGCCATCACGAGGAACAGCGTCCCGAGGATCCAGACGACGGTCCGGCGTCGCGAGCGCTTCTTGGGAGCGGCGTGCGCCCCCCGCCGCTTGCCCGTGCCGGCCCGCTCGGCCTCCTCGATCTGGCGACCGAGCTGGTGCAGGCCTTTTTCAACCGGGTTCTCGGCCGGGTCTGTTCCGCCCGGGTCGGCTGCGGCGGCGTCCCCCTCCACCGGTGCCGCAGGCCCTTCGGCGTCGATCCGGCGCCCCAGTTGGTGCAGGCCCTTTTGGACGGGATCGTTCTCGGGGTTCGAGGGGCTCATGGTGCAGTGGTGTGTGTGACGTTCGGCCGCAGGTCCTCGTCGGTCGACGCCCGCGCCCCCATGACGGCTCCGGATCGCGGGTCGCCGGAGACGGCTGCAGAGCCTACCGACGCCGTCTGGGAAATGGCATTCGGCGGTGGATCGTTGGGGGCGGGGTCGGGTGCGACCCCTGGTCTTACCTCGTGGGTCGGGCCTCCTCGAGCAGCTGGTTCGGGGTCCTGGGCTCCGGCCCGATCGCCGGCACTGGAAGGATGGACACCCAGTGGTGGCGCGAAGTGCTGGGTTGCTCGTGTACCGGCGTGGGCCGGGCGGCAGCGTCGAGGTGCTGTTGGCTCATCCCGGCGGGCCGTTCTGGGCCCGCAAGGACGCCGGAGCCTGGTCGGTGCCCAAGGGTGAGTACGAGCCGGGCGAGGACGCGTTGGCCGCCGCCTACCGCGAGTTCAAGGAGGAGACCGGGTTCGACCCGCCTGACGGTCCTCCGTTGCCCCTGGGTGAGTTGACCCAAGCCGGAGGCAAGCGGGTAACCGTGTGGGCGCTGGAGGGCGATCTCGACGCGGCCGGCGCCACGAGCAACACGTTCGAGATCGAATGGCCCCGGGGTTCGGGCACTCTGCGGTCCTTCCCCGAAGTGGACCGCGTCGAATGGGCCGGACCCGACCTGGCCCGCACCAGGCTGCTCAAGGGCCAGGTCCCCTTCCTCGACCGGCTGGCCGGCGCCCTGCGGCCCGGGGGCCCTTAGCCCGCAGCGACGGTCGGGTCGTGACGGCAGGCGTGACAACCGCACAACGGGGTCACAAAGAATTACTCGCCACCCCCTAAAGGGCACGCCGCCGCGTGACGAAGAAGAGGAAGCGGCACGAGTCTGCAGTCAGGCGAGTCCTGGGGGGAGCGGATGGGAGACGAGGATCAACGGACTCGCTCCGCCGATCGGCCTGGTCGTCGCCCGGTGTTCATGCGGTTCCTGGCCTTCCTCGTCGTGGCCGTCCTGGCCCAGGCCAGCGCGGGTATGCCGCCGGGACCGAACGACCGCGCCTCCTACTGGGTCTCGACCGCGATCCTGTTGCTGGTCATGCTGTCGGTGCTCCTGCCCTGGTCGCGGTTGCCCCGATGGGCCATCCTCGTCGTCACCCTGACTTACCTGACCTCGGTCTGCCTCCTGCTGATCTCGGGCGGCACCGACCCCACGGTGCCCAGCAGTGCCGGCGGGCTCTCGGCACTGGTGCTCCTGCCCGTCGTCGGGATCGCCCTCTCCTATCCCCGCGTGTACACGGCGGTCGTCGTGGCGGCCGCCATGGTCTCCCTTACCGTGGCCGGCATCGTCACGCAGAGCAGCGAGGCCACCAACGTCCGTCGGCTGCTGTTGTGGACGGCCGTGTCCGTGGTCACGTCGGCGGCCATCTACGGGCTGCGTGACCGGCTCGAAGGCAAGGTCCACTACTCGGCGGAACTGGTCCGGCTGGGCCGCCTCATGAACGGAGCGACGCAGTCGCTCACGTCCATGCACGACCCGATGGAGGTGATCACCGAAGGGACGCAGCTCATGGCGGACCTGGCCGGCAGCGAGTGCAGCCGCTCGGTGTACGCGCGGGTGCGCGATGACGTGATTATCCAGGAGGCGGTGGCCGACGAGAACGGCTCCACGCCGACCAGCCTCCTGCTGCGGGACAACCCCTACGTCCGCCAGGTGATGGAGACCAAGCGGCCCATGGTCGGCGAGATCGACCGCACCGCCATCGGGCCCACCCATCGCGCCGTGGTCGAGGAGAACGGTCTCACCCACGCCGTCTGGATCCCGATCGCCCCCGAGGGCAAGCTGCACGGCATCATCAGCGTGGCCAGTCGCGGCACCCCCATCTCCGAGGAGGCGTTCGCCCGCTGCCGCGCCCTGGGCAACGTGGTCGAACTGGCCCTGGGCAATGCACTGGCCCACCAGGCACTCGAGATCCAGGCCAACACGGATGCGCTGACCGGACTGGCCAACCGCCGCGGCCTCGACCTGTATCTCGAATCGGACCGCGCCCGGGGCGCCCACGCCACGGCCATCCTGGCCCTGGACCTCGACGGCCTCAAGGCTGTCAACGACACCCACGGTCACGCCGTCGGTGACCGCCTCCTGGTCGGCGTGGCCCGGGCGGCCGCGGCTGTCCTGCGCGCCGGTGACCTGCTCGCCCGCACGGGCGGCGACGAGTTCGTGGCCGTGGTCAACGACGCCGACGAGCTCGATGCCCACCGGGTGGCCGATCGCATCACGGCCGCCGTGAGCGGCGTGGTAGCCGAGGGGGTGCGTGCCGACGTCAGCATCGGGTTCGCATCGACCACCGAGGGCGATTTTGACCACACGAAGCAGCTGGCGGACGAGGCGATGTACCGGTCCAAGGCCGGCCGCACGCCACATGCCGGACAGATGCGCCCGCACATGGAGCTGATGGAGCAGAGCCCGGCGGTCTGAACCTTCGGGTATCGGCCGGCCTTGAATCCTTGGATCAGCTCTTGGCTTTGGACTGGTTCAGGGCCACCGCGCCTCGAATAAGAGCCTTCAACGCCCTCTCGTTTATCTTCTCGCCCTCGTGGAAGTCGATGGCACGCCTTACATTCCCGTCAAGACTCGAGTTGAAGAGGCCCGAAGGATCCTTTAGGGCGGCCCCCTTGGCGAAGGTCATCTTCACGACGTTCTTGTAGGTCTCGCCGGTGCAGATGATTCCGTCGTGGTACCAGGTCGGAACCCCTCTCCACTTCCACTCCTCGACGACTTCGGGATCGGCCTCCCTCAACAAGACACGGAGCCGGCTGAGCATCGTGCCCCGCCAGTCGCCCAGCTCCTTGATTCTGGCGTCGATCAACTGGGAAGGAGATTTGCTTTTCTGTGACTCGCTGTTCGTCATACCTGTTCTCTTTCGTAGTCAGGATGCTCGAGTCCGCTGGGCTACGAGCGCGGGTTTGTTCTGCCCCTGGTTGGACCTTGACTCCCGGCGGCGCTCTGACGCAGTGGAGCAACGGTCGAAGAGATCATGGTTCGCCCGCGGCTGTCGCCGTCAACTGCCCACACGATAGGCGAGGCGTCGATTCAACCCTCTCCGAAAGGCTAAAGGCAGATGAACCCGAGCCGGACGCCGCGTGAGTCGGCGCGATCCCAAGACAGCAGCTGTTGGTCCTGCTCAGCCGGCTAGTTGTCCCTTGGGGCTCCCACGAGCTGGGCACGTTCGGCGCCGTTGCGAGCGCGCGAAGCCAGGTAAAGGGAACCTCCCGCCGCGGCTCCGACGGCCGCCACGGCCAGTGCCGGGTTAGCGAATTGGGCGTCTCGACGGGAGGACCACCAGCACACGAGCCGCGTCAACTTCGGATTGGGCCATTCCCTCGATACCTGGACCGTTGGAAACAACGCCTATATATGAACGTGGTTGACGCTTTTATAACTTGTTACAATTAGGTCATGATTGCAGCCGATATTTTTAGGCCTGGGCAGTGGACTAATTTTTTTGTTCTGGTCGGAACAGGCGCAGTCACGCTCACCGGCTTGGTTTTTGTGGCGATGTCACTCAACCTCAAAGTAATCGCTATCGACGCAACACATCGTTATCGAGCCATAAACACACTTACAGGTCTGGCACTGGTTTTCATGCGCTGTGCGCTTGTACTTATGGGAGCTCAAAACCATCAGTCAATAGGCGCAGAACTGTTCGTAGTCTCTGGTATTTCGGCAGCCATTTTTGTCAAAGGCTACACTAAAGCCATTAGGATGAGCAATGGTCTAAGACTCTCTCGCATAGTTGGCGGAAGCCTCGTACACTTGGCTGAGATGATCGGTGCGGCACTATTTTTCTTTGGGTACCTGCCCGGTCTTTATATTGCGGCGATAGCTATCGTAACCAACACTTGTTATATGATTACGGCAGCTTGGTTACTAGTCATCGGCGTTTTCGATCAAGAGACTAAGTAGTCATAGCTTTTTGGCCAACCGGGCGTCTGTTGCGGGGACGTTGATGCCCCGGTCCTCGCCGACAACGCCGAAGGAGCATTGCGCTGCTCGAATTGGCGCTGTCGGGTCTGGCTGCCCGCCGTAGAAGCCGCTGGGTGCGTCGGTTCGGGGTTCCATACCCCCGGCGCCTGAACGCCTCGACACTTGTCATCGGCGGCGTCGACGTGAACACAGCACAGGTGCGACTGGGCCACGACGATCCGCGCGTGACGCTGGCCATCTATGCCTCGGGTCCCGCCTGTGCCGACCGGGCAGCAGCGGAGGTGCTCGGTCACACGTTCTTCGGCGAAACGAGCCAGTGTCGCCCAGGTAGCGGAGCCGCGTCCGGAAGTGTCAGGCAGGAGCCGCAGCCACGGTGTCAAGCATGAACCGGGATTCACAACCGGAGTCTCATTTCGTTCGCGCCAAAATCGCGCCGGGCGAGGTGAGAGTGTCTCGAGCGTTCAGAGATGAACTCATCTGAACTGGGCTTTCAGAGTCGGGCTGCCCGGATTTGAACCGGGGACCTCTGCGTCCCGAACGCAGCGCGCTAACCAAGCTGCGCCACAGCCCGTCTACTCCCGAGGGAGTGTGATCACCTTACCCCGGCCTCAGGCTGGCGTTTCCCCCCTGTCGCGGGTCGAGAGTCCGGCGCCTGTGCTGTCTGTACGGGGCGCCGGCGGTCCGGTCGCGGGTTCGCCGACGAAGGTAGCCACGACCTGTGCCACCCTCCGTTTGTCCATCTCGACGACACGGAGGTCCCAGTCCCCGACCCGCACCTCTTCGCCTTCGGCCGGGATATGCCCGAAGCGCGCGAAGAGCAGGCCACCGAGCGTCACGTACTCGCCTTCGGGGATTTCCATGCCCAGCCGTTCACGGACGTCGTCGACGTTCGTCTGCCCCTCAATCAGCCAGCGGGTGTTGTCCACCCGCACGATGACCGCCTCTTCCCCTTCGTCGAATTCGTCGTGCAGATCGCCGACCAGAGGCTCAAGAAGGTCCTTCACCGTGAGCATTCCTGCGACACCGCCGTACTCGTCGACCACGACAGCCACGGCGCGCCGGTGCTTGCGCATGTCGGCCAGTGCCTCCAAGACCCCGAGCGACTCGGGAACGAGATACGGCTGGCGTACCTTGCGTGAGATTTCCAACGGACTGGGGTCTGTGGCATCCCGGTCGCGGGCGGGCCCATCCTCGAGGCGCGGGACCGAGTCTCGCCCAGTCCGGAAGATGTCGTTGACGAAGAGGACGCCGATCAGATCGTCGAGATCGTCGACCACGACCGGGAAGCAGCTGTGCCCCGAGGTCCGGACAGCCCGGGCAATGTCGTCGGCGTGTACCGGGATGGTCAGGTACGTCACATCGGTCCGCGGCGTCATGACCTCGCGCACGTCCATCTCGCGCAGGTCGGCGAGTGCCTCGATGATGATGCGTTCCTGCTCGGATGCCTCGGCGTCGAGGGAAGGTACGTGTTTCCCGTTGGTGTCCCCGTCACCTTCTGTGCGGCGCCAGGGCCTGCGGGATCGCCGAGGTGCTGGCTCTGAAGAGGCGTCCCGGCGGCGCGGCACGGAGTGGCCGGTCAGCTGCTGGGCTCGGGTCCCGCTTGGAGCCGGGGTTCGGCGCCGACCAGCACCGGCACGGGCGTGAAGGAATCGTCATGGAACGTCCCGTCGGCCAGGAGGGTGGCCACGGCACGTCGCAAGCGCAGAGGATCTAGGGGTTTGACCAGCCAACCTTCGGCCCCGGACCGCCGGGCCAAGAAGACATCAGGCCGGCGGTCGAGCAGCATCAACACGGGGATGTGGTCGACCGCGTCGTATGACTCCTGGAGGCGTAGCTCCAGGCAGACGGCCATCCCACCCATGTTCCCCATCTGCATGTCGACGATGACGAGGTCGGGCGACTCCTCAGTCACGTAGGAGACGACCTCGGGACCTGTGGTCACCGCATCCACCTCGACGTCGGGCCCGCTGATCACCGCCTCGACCTCACGCCGGAGGGTGGGGGCGTCGCTTGCGACCAGGATGGTCTGCATCGTCGGGAGACTATCGGACCGGTATCCGGGCCGGGAAACGCGACGGGTGGTCGCCGGCGGTGTCGGGGCTGCCGTGAACGGAGCGGTGGCGGGCGATGCGCTCTGAACGGTCCACGTGAGACGGCGACCGTGAATGGCGGTCCCGGGAACTCAGGCGAAGAGGTGGTTGGCGGCCAGCTGCAGGCCCACCATTCGTGCACGTCCTGTCCGAACAAGGGGATCCGCCCGACCGGTGCTGGGGCCACTTGGGACGCCAGCCCGGAAAAGGCGACCTCCTCGCGGGCGGCCAGTGCGTTCAGCTCGGCCAGGTTGGCCTCTAACGCAGCCAGCTCCGGCGACGTCGGAGCGCCGCCGCCACCGCCGCCATCACTCCCGTCCCCGAACGACGGCGCGATCCGGTTCACGACCAGCGCCGCCACCGTCACGTCCCGCTCCGAGAGCTTCTCGGCGAAGAACCCGGCCTCGGCAATGGCGTCCGGCCGGGCCGACGTGACCAGCACATAGGCCGTGGCCGGGTCGGACAGCAGCTCGTGGACCGCGCTGGCCCGGCTGCGGAACCCGTCCTCCATGCCCTCGAAGGCCTGGAAGAACCCCACCGCGTCCTGCACGATCTCGGCGCCCGCCACCTTCGAGATGGTCCGCAACAGCGCCTGCGTGGCCATGCTCACCGCCCGCAGCGACATGCGGGTCGGCACCAGCAACGCCCGGAAGAGCCGGTTCTCCAAGAAGCGCGTCAAGCGACGGGGAGCGTCGAGCAGGTCGAGCGCGTTGCGGGTCGGGGGCGTGTCCACCACCACCACGTCGAAGTCGCCCGATTGGACGAGCTCGTACAGCTTTTCCATGGCCATGTACTCCTGGGTCCCGCTCAGCGCACCGGCCAGGTTCTGGTAGAGCCGGTTGGACAGGATGGCCTCGGCCTGATCGGGCGTTCGGGCGTAGCGCCCCACCAGGTCATCGAAGGTGCCCTTCGAGTCGAGCATCAGGGCGTGCAGGTGGCCCGGCCAGTCACCGGCCACCTCCGAGGGCGTGTTGGGCAGGGATTCCACCCCGAGCGCGTCCGCCAGCCGCCGTGCCGGGTCCACCGTGACGACACAGGCGCGCCGGCCCGCCCGGGCCGCCGCCAGGGCGAAGGTGGCCGACACCGTGGTCTTGCCCACGCCGCCCGACCCGCAGCACACGATGACCGAGCGCTCGGCCACCAGGGACGGCAGGGTCTCGCCACCCCTGTCCGGTTCGGAACCGGACCCCGGCTCGGACCCCGACCCCGACCCCGGCCCCGACCCGGCCTCAGCCGCACCCACCGACGCCGACGCCGACGCCGACCCAGCCGTCGAGCTCACACGGCCCCCTCGGCCACGAGCCCCTCGACCGCCTCGCCCAGGGCGCCCGCCAGCAGGTCCGTCTCGGCCAGCCCGATGGCGTCGGACTCGACCACGGGCAACAGCAGGTGGGGGAGGGGCAGCTCCCGGCTCAGCCGTTCGACCTGCTCGGCCGACACGGCGTGGCGGGCCAGCCGGAACTCTCGGGCCGCCTCCAGCGCTGCCACGTGCGAGGCCGACATGGACACGCCCGCCGAGGCCACCACCGACGCCGCCGACGAGCCCGTCAGGCCCGCCCCGGGCTCCGGGTCGCAGGCGTTCACGATGACCGGCCCCAGCTGGACGCCTGCCTTGTCCTCCAGGGTGTAGGCCGACTCGATCGTCTCCGAGACCGGCAGCTCCTCGGGCAGCGTGACCAGCAGCACCCGGCACCGCGCCGGATCCGAGAGCAGCTCCACCACGTCCTGGGCCTGGGTCCGCAGCGGACCGCCCCGGGCGGCGTCGACCATCCCCGCCGCCGAGGTCAGGAAGGTGATGGCGTGCCCGGTCGCCGGGGCGTCCACCACGATCAGGTCCGCCGCCCGGTCCCGCTCCAGCTGCTTGACCTTGCCCAGCACCAGCACGTCACGGATGCCGGGAATGGCGGTCGACACGACGTCGAGCACCCCGGTCCGGGCCAACCGGCGTGACACGCGCCCCAACCCGTGGTCTTCCAGATACTCGACCAGCGCATCGTCGGGCGTCACCCGCCGGGCCCGAACCGAGCCCTCGGCCAGCGCCGCCGCCTCGGCCCCCCGGGGCCACAGCTGGACCTCCTCGTAGTCGAGGTCCTCCCGCCGGCCGAAGGCCTGGGCGATGCCGGACTTGCCCTCCAGCTCGACGATCAGGACCGATCGGCCGACCCCCGCCGCCATCCGCGCCAGCGCGGCCGACACGGTGGTCTTGCCGACGCCACCCTTGCCGGCGATGACGAGGACGTGGCTCTGGGAACAGAATGTCTCCACGTCCATGCTGGGCCGAGCGTAGTTGCCATGCTCCGTCAACAGATTGACGACTCGCCATAAACCCTGGTCACGACCCTTGAACGCGCCCACCCCCAGCGATAGCTTGAGGTCCGAGGGGGATGGAGTGCCCTAATCGGGGGGTCGTATGCGCCAGGGGTCAGAGATGTGGCAGTTGAAGGCAGCGTGCCGGGGGCCGCAGGCAACGGTGTTCTTTCCGCCGTCACACGCTGAACGCAAGGAAGAGAAAGCCTCCCGGGAGATCCGGGCCAAAGCGATCTGCGACGAGTGCCGGGTCAAGGGCGAATGCCTCGACTACGCCATCCGCATCCGCGAACCGCACGGTATCTGGGGTGGTCTCAACGAGGTCGAGCGCAAGATGGTGCTCGACCGTCGGGCCAGCTGACCTGCCCGGGTTCAGCGGAGGCCGCCACCCGGACCGACGCACGCCCTAGCGGCGAGACGACCTCGAGCCCGACCCGGGAGCGATCTTCATCAGCGCATCCGCTGCCGTCACCCCGCGCGACGCGCAGACCGACGCTGGCTGCTGCCCGTCCACGGAGCAGATCGACGCCGAGATCTCGTTGGCCGCCGCCACCATGGCCTGGGTCAGCGGGGCGGTCGGGGAGGTCAGGTCACCGGCGATCTGGTTCTGTGACAGCCCGCCGATCACCGAGGGCGTGAAACTCGCACCCGAGAGCACCCACCGGTTCGACACGTCCACCAGTGGGAATTCGCTCGGACTCGATGCGTACTCGTTCACTGCCGCGCTCTGCCGTGCGTCAGGCACCTGCAGGCTCAGATAACGGGCCCCCGTGGGGTTCAGCGAGCTGTAGCGCTCCACCGACTCCAAAATGACGTACTTGCTCTGGTAGTAGACCTCCCAGAACGTGAACGTCGACAGATCGGCGAAGGCGCTCGTCGGGCTCGACTGCATCAGACCGAGCTGCTTGAAGGTCCCGAAGCGCGACAGCGCCAGGATCAGCGGCCAGCGCTGCGCCGCCGCGTAGGGCGCGTACTCGGCCCCGTAGAAGAAGACGACGGGCTCGGGGGGCCCGAAGTTGACGGTGGCCAGCCACAGCTGCGTGCTCCCGCTGGCGTGCAGCGGGGTGACCGGCACGTCGGGCGAGTCGACCCCGATCTGGTCGTACACCGAACTCGGCACCGAGGCCAGGGTCGAGATCAGTGACGACGGGGCGGCGTTGAACGTCTCGACCGTCGACGAGCTCGTCGGCGTCGAGTTGTCGCGCACGATGATCAGCGCGCCGAGCAGGATGATGGCGACGATGATGAGGCCGAGAGCGAGGTAGCGCCGCGGGATCTGGCGCAGCACGGGCCCCGACACGTGATCGTTGACGGTCTGGCTCATGGGGACAGATCAGGGTAGCAAGGGGTCGCCCCCGTTCCGGGGGCGCCGCCCCGTGCTCCCGGTAGCGTCTCCGGCGTGCCTCCATCGGCTCCACCTCCACCTCCACCTCCACCTCCCGACCAGTCGTCCGTCGCCATCCGCCCAGCCGCCACCGTGATGCTGGTGCGCGACGCCCCGGCGCCCGGCGCCGCCGGCTCCGGCATCGAGGTGCTGATGGTGCGGCGCAACCTGCGCTCGGACTTCGTCGGTGGCGCCTACGTCTTTCCCGGGGGGGCCGTCGACCTCCTCGACGGCGGCGACGAGGCCGAGGCTCTGTGCGCCGGCCGTTCCGACGCCCAGGCCAGCGCCCTGCTGGGGGTCCCCTCCGGGGGCCTGGCCTACTGGGTGGCCGTGGTCCGGGAGACCTTCGAGGAGGCCGGCCTGCTGCTGGCCGCCCGCGACGGCGGCCCCGACCTCCTGGCCGGCTACCGCGCCGAGGAGGCCCGCCTGGCCCGCGCCCGCGTCGCCGTCAACGACGGCTCGCTGCGGTTCCTCGACCTGTGCCGGAACGAGCGCCTCCGCCTCGGCGTGGGCGACATCCACTACTTCGCCCACTGGATCACCCCACGTGGCGCCCCCCGCCGCTACGACACCCGCTTCTTCGTGGCCGCCGCGCCGCCCGGCCAGATCGCGGCACACGACGCTGGTGAGACCATCGCCGAGGTGTGGATCTCGCCGGACGACGCGCTGGCCCGCCACCGGGCCGGCGAAATCGAGATCATCTTCCCCACCATCCGCAACCTCCAGGCCATCGGCCGCTTCGCCTCCAGCGATGAGCTGCTGGGTGCCGCGGCGGCGGCCTCGAGCTCGGTGCCGGCCATCGAGCCTCGTGTCGTCCCCGACGGCAACGGCATGCGCATCGTCCTCCCGGGCGACCCCGCCTACGAGCGGGCACCCGTGGCCGACCCCGGGGGCAACGAGGCCCGGGCCGACTTCAACGAGGCGGTGCGCGCCGTCTCCATGCGGGCGAACGTGGAGGGCCCCGAAAGCGCTCCGGGGCCCCGTCCGACGGGGTGAGCCCACAGCCGCCACCGCCCGTCCCGGCCGTCCCGGCCGTGCCCGACTTCGGCCTTGGTCCGGCCCCCGAGCCGGGCCGGGTCAACCAGGTGGCGCCGGGCGTGCTCCGGCTGACCGCCCCCAACCCCGGCCTCATGACGGGCCCCGGCACCAACACCTACCTGGTGGGCGAGATCGACCCGGTGGTGGTCGACCCCGGCCCGGCCGACGATACGCACACCGCCGCCATCCTGGCCGCCGCCGCACCGCTCGGGACCGTCCACACCATCGTGGTGACCCACACCCACGTCGACCACGCCCCGGGCGCCGCCGCCCTGGCCGCCGCCACCGGGGCCCGGGTCGTCGGCTTCGGCCCGGCCGAGGGCTTCGCGCCCGACGAGCGCGCCGGCGAGGGCTGGACCCTGCGCTGCCCCGGCGGCCACCCGGGCGGCGACCTCACGCTGCGTGCCCTGCACACGCCGGGCCATGCCTCGGATCACCTGTGCTGGCTCGTCGAGGAGCGGGCGCTCCTGCTCACGGGTGACCACGTCATGCACGGATCGACCGTGGTCATCCGCCCGCCCGACGGTGACCTGCACCAGTACCTGGCCAGCTTGGCCCGGGTGCGCGACGCCGCACCGCCCATCACGACGCTGGCACCGGGCCACGGCCGCTTGATGGGCCATGTGCCCGACGTCGTCGATGCGCTGATAGCCCACCGGCTCGGCCGCCATCGAGCGCGTCGCCACCGCGCTGGCCAGCCGCGCCGACGCCACCGTGGACGAGCTGCTGCCCGACGTCTACAGGGACGTCACCGAACGCCAGCTCCCCGTCGCCCGGTTCTCGCTGTGGGCCCACCTGCGCGCCCTCGGCCAGGAGGACCGGGCCGACCCCGTCGACGCTCCGGCCGGCGGGGACACCATCGACACCCGCTGGGCGGCCACGGCGCGGTCTGCCGCTTAGGCCTCCCCGCGAGCCACGGCCGCCTCGACCCGCTCGAGCATGCGGGCGGTGCAGCCTTCGGCCTCCACGATGGGCGCCACCTCTTCGGCGACGACCCGGGCCATTTCGGCGAACACCTGTGCCAACTCGCCTCCGGCCAGCGCCACCGGCTCACCGGCGTCGCCCGCCGCGGAGAGGTCCGGGTGCAGCGGGATGGAGCCCACCAGGGGCACGCCGAGCCCGTGGGCCAGGCGCTCGCCGCCGCCCGATCCGAACAGCGCGTAGGTCGTCCCGTGCTCGCAGGTGAAGTCGCTCATGTTCTCAATGACTCCCGCCACGCGCAGGTAGCCGCGCCGGGCCATGTCGGCCGCCCGGGCCGCCACCTTCTGGGCCGCCACCGGCGGCGTCGTCACCACCAGCATCTCGGTACGGGGCAGCAGCCGGGCCAGGCCCATCTGGATGTCGCCGGTCCCCGGCGGCAGGTCGATCAGCAGGTAGTCGATGTCGCCCCAGTGCGCGTCCTGCAGGAACTGCTGCACGGCGCGGTTGAGGACAAGCCCCCGCCACATGATCGCCTGCTCCTCGTCGGCCAGGAAGCCCATGGAGAGGACGCGCAGCAGGCCGTCGCCGACCGGGCGTTCCAGGGGAACCATCTTCCCCTGGCGGGCCTCGACGTCACCTTCCATGCCCAGCAGGCGCGGCACGGAGAAGCCCCAGATGTCGGCGTCGAGGATGCCGACGACGAGGCCACGGGCGGCGAGTGCTACGGCCAGGTTGACCGTGACTGACGACTTGCCCACACCGCCCTTCCCCGAGGCGATGGCCAGCACGCGGGCGTTGGGGGGCACCGCCGTCTCGGGAGCGTCCTGGCGCGCCTTCCAGCGGGCCCGGGCCATGACGGCGGCCCGCTCCTCGGCGTCCATGGCGGCCACCCGGACCTCGACCGACGCGACCCAATCCAGTGCCTGCACGTGGCGGACGACGTCCTGCTCGATCTGATTGCGCAGCGGGCAGGCGGCGATGGTCAGCGCCACCCCCACCACCACGGCGTCCCCCTCCACCGAGATGTCCCGCACCATGCCCAGGTCGACGATGGTGTCGCCCAGTTCAGGGTCGACGACGGCCCGCAGGCGGTCGCGCACCTCTTCGGCGCGGGTGTCCGCGGCTGGCGGCGTTGGGGTCGAGCCGGGGGTCATGGTCCAGCAATTCTACCTGCGTGCGGCCAAAATCCGGTCTGGGCCGACTGCGGTGCGGCCCTGGGAACGCCGCCGGTAACATGGAGACGCGGGGCAGGGTGCCACCGCGGACGTCGGCGCCGGGGCGTCCGGCGCAACGAGGAGGATCCAGTGACGACCATCTCCACGACCGTCAACATCGGGAAGAAGCCGGCACCGGTCACCCTCAGCGACATCGCCGCCACCAAGGTCGCCGAGCTGCTGGCCCAAGAAGAGGGCGATGAGCTGGCGCTGCGCGTCGCCGTGAAGCCGGGCGGTTGCTCGGGCTACAGCTACGAGATGTTCTTCGACACCGAGGTCATGGCGGATGACGTGGTACGCGAGTTCGGCACCGTGAAGGTCGTGGTCGACGCCGCCAGCGCCGAGCTGCTGACCGGGTCGACCCTTGACTACAGCGACGGACTGCAGGGCGCCGGGTTCCACATCACCAACCCCAACGCCACCCGCACCTGCGGCTGCGGCTCGTCGTTCAGCTGATCCTTCGCCCGACCGGGCACCCCGTCCCCTGAGCAGCACCGGCCCAACCAACGAGGCCCCCTCCGGCGCGCCTCCAGCTGTCTCGTTCGTCCTGAACGGCGACGACGTCACCGTCGCCGACGGCATCTCGCTGCTCGACGCGCTGCGCGAGGAGCTCGGCTGTCGCTCGGCCAAGGACGGGTGTAGCCCCCAGGGGCAGTGCGGGTGCTGCACGGTCTGGGTCGACGGCGCGCCGCGGGTCGCCTGCGTCACTCCCGTCCGCCGCGTCGCCGGACGGCACGTCACCACACTCGAGGGTGTGGAAGAGGCCGTACGGGACCGATGGGCGACCGCCTTCGTCGCCCATGGCGCCAGCCAGTGCGGTTTCTGCACGCCCGGCATCGTGATGCGCCTGGCCGCCCTCGGTACCGAGCCAGGCGCACGTCACCCCACCCGCCGCGACATAGAGGCCGGATTGCGCGCGCATTTATGCCGCTGCACCGGTTGGCAGTCGATCGTGGAGGCGGCCGAGGACGCGCTCGGCCTGACCGACGCCACCGCGTTCGACGAAGCTCAGCGCGACCCGATACTGGCCGCCTGGCGGGCGCAGGTCGAGGGACCCTACGCACAGACCTCCGGTCCCGACGTGGTCCTGGGCGGCGGCGGGTTCGCCGACGACGCGTCGCCGCCCGGCTCGTTGGTGCAGCTCGGGGCCGAGACGCCCCTCGCCTCGAGCGTGCGCGCCGCTCGCGCCGAGGCGGGCCGCGTCCAGGGCCGCAACAGCACGGTCGCCTTGTCCCAGCCGGTCGAGCTGCCCGAGGGGGACTGGGCCCTCACCCTGCAGACCACCTGGGTCGAACCGGCCTACGTCGAGCCCGACGCCAGTTGGAGCCCTCCCGGCGGGCCGCCGGCCTCGCCGCTGGCCAACGGGGGCGCCTTTGGCGGCAAGCGTCACAGCCCGGTGCCCGCGCACGCCGTCGCGCTGGCCGACGAGCACGGCGAGGTGGTGCGTGTGCTGTGGCGGCGCGAGGACGTGGTGCGCCGTGGTCCCAAGCGCCCGCCGCTGGCCGTGGCGTTGCGGCCGGACGGAACAGGCGTCGTCCGCCTGGGCCGCTCGCCTGGGTCGGCCGACCTGGCGCCGCTCGAGGCGCGCCTGCACGAGCTGCGTCCGGGCCTGGTGGTCGAAGAGGTGGAGGTGACGGGCCCACCGGTGGGGCCCGAGCTGCGCGGCCGGCTGGGCCGAGGTGCTGGCCGCGCTGCATGTGCTGGACACGCCGCCGGTGTCGGCTGGAACGGGACGCGCCCACGTACGGGTGCCCGGAGCCGGGAGCGCCCGCGTCGAGCTCCGTTTGGACGACGGTGAGCGTGGGCAGGTCGACGTCGAGGTGTGGGCCGGTCACGTGCTGGACCCGGTGACGCTGCGCTCCTATGCGCTCGGCGCGGTGCACCAGGCGCTCGGACTGGTGTGGAGCGAGGGCATCGCGGTGGACGAGGCGGGGGAGCCGGTCGACCTGACCATCCGGTCCTTCGGCATCCTGGCCGCCCGCGACATACCCGAGGTCACCGTGACGCTCCACCCCGAGGACACCTGGCCGGTCAACGGCTCCGATGCGGTCTTCGTGGCCACGCTGGCCGCGGCCTGGCTGGCCGAGGGTCTGCCGCCGACGTGGCCCACGCGCCGCGCCGCCATGCGGGCCCCTCGGCGCGACGTGCCAGCATCGGGGCGTCGAGAAGAGGAGCAGCCATGAGCCCTGCCGTCGGTCCCTACTCCCCCGTGCGCCGCGTCGGCGACTGGGTCATCACGTCGGGCCAGGTCGGCCTGGCCACCGACCGTAGCGGCGCCGCTGCACTGGTGCCGGGCGGCACGGTGGCAGAGCTGCGCCAGGCCCTGCGGAACGTGGCCGAGGTGCTCGCCGTCGAGGGGGCCACGCTGGCCGACGTGGTGAAGACGACGCTCTATCTCGTCGACATGAGCGAGTTCGCCGCGGCGAACGAGGTGTGGATCGAGTACTTCGCCGAGAACCGCCCGACCCGCTCGGCGGTGGCCGTAGCCGCCCTCCCCATCGGGGCGCGGGCCGAGGTCGAGGCCTGGGCCTACGCGCCCGTGGCCTGAGGCGTCGGTGCCGCTGCCGACGCGGCGGAGGGCGGGCCGCTGGCGCCGTTGCGCTGGGTCAGGCCGGGGTGCCAGGCCACCTGGCCGAACCGGTAGCCCACCGAGCGCACCGTCTGAATCAGGTGGGCGTGCTCCTCGCCGAGCTTGGCGCGCAGGCGCCGGATGTGGACATCGACCGTGCGGGCGCCGCCGTAGTACTCGTAGCCCCAGACCCGGCTGAGCAGCGTCTCGCGGGTGAAGACCTTGGCCGGGTGGCCGGCCAGGAAGCGCAGGAGCTCGTACTCCATGTAAGTCAGGTCGAGCACTCGGCCGGCCACGGCAGCCTGGTAGGTCTCGAGGTTCAACATGAGCGGCCCGTACTCGATGATGTCGGGCCGCATGCTCTGACCCGTGCGCCAGAAGAGGTGCTGTAGGCGCGCCACCAGCTCCTCGGGCCGCGCCGGCAGGACGCAGAAGTCGTCGTAGAGGTCGTCGCGCAGCAGCAACTCACCCACCTGGTCCGAGCTGATGGCGAGCAGCAAGGGGGTCATCGGGATCTCGCGCAGGCGCAAGTGGCGGCAGAAGGCCACGGCCGCCGTCATGTCGTGGCCGGCCACCACCAGGGCGCCGGAGTAGCCCTCCGTTCGTCCGTCCGGGCCAGGCGTCGCGATCTCGTCGGTGCTCGACACGCCCTGCTGGCTCAGCCCCGCGCTCTGCAGGGCGAGGGTCACCTCGGCGGGCAGGTCGGCGGGGAAGCAGAGCAGCGGGTCCATCGAAGCGGCCTAGAGGAGCGGGAGGTACCGGTCCAGCTCGAATTGGGTCACCTGGGTTTGGTAGGCGGCCCACTCCTCGCGCTTGTTGCGGATGAACCACTCGAACACGTGGTCCCCCAGGGTTTCGGCCAGCAACTCGGAGCGCTCCATTTCGTTGACGGCGTCGTGCAGGCTCGAGGGCAGCGGCTCGATCCCTTTCTTGGCCAAGTCCTTGGGGGAGAGCGTGAACAGGTTGGCGTCGGCTTCTGGTGGCAGCGGGTAGTCCTCGTCGATGCCGCGCAACCCGGCCGCCAGGATCACGGCGAAGGTCAGGTAGGGATTGCAGGCGCTGTCGGGCGCCCGATACTCCAGGCGGGTCGACTCCACCTTGCCCATCTTGACCACCGGCACGCGGACGAGGGCCGAGCGGTTGTTGCGGGCCCAGCTCACGTGCACCGGGGCCTCGTAGCCGCCGATGAGGCGCTTGTACGAGTTCACCCACTGGTTGGTGACGGCGGTGATCTCACGAGCGTGGTGCAGCAGGCCGGCGATGAAGCGGCGCGCCACCTCGGAGAGCCCGTACTGGTCGGTGTCGTCGACGAAGGCGTTGCGCTCGCCCTCCCACAATGAGATGTGCGTGTGCATGCCCGAGCCCTGCACGCCCGACAGCGGCTTGGGCATGAAGGAGGCGAAGACGCCTTCTTGGCGGGCCATCTCCTTGATCACCATGCGGGTGGTCATGACCGTGTCGGCCATGGTCATGCCGTCGGTGTAGCGCAGGTCGATCTCGTGCTGACTGCGGGCATCCTCGTGCTGGGTGTGCTCCACCGGGATGCCCATTTCCTCGAGGACGAGCACCGAGCGCCGACGCAGGTCGCTGGTCAGGTCGGCCACGGTCAGATCGAAGTACGAGCCCGAGTCCAAGGTGACCGGCCCGCGCGCCGGGTCGGAGTCGGCGAAGTAGAAGTACTCGACCTCGGGGGAGGCGAAGAACGTGTAGCCGGCGGCCCGGGCACGCTCGAGCGTGCGCCGCAGCGCGTGGCGCGGATCGCCCTCGAAGGGGGTGCCGTCCAGGTTGGCGATGTCGCAGAAGACGCGGGCCACCTGCGCGTCGTCGTGGTGCCACGGCAGGAGCTGGAAGGTCTTGGGGTCGGGGCGGGCCAGCACGTCGGCCTCCTGGACCCGGCTGAAGCCGTCGATGGCGGAGCCGTCGAAGGTCATCCCCTCGTCGAGCGCGTTCTCCAGCTCGGCCGAGGTGATGTTGAAGCCCTTGGGGGTCCCGAGCACGTCGGTGAACCACAGCTGGACGAAGCGGATGCCCCGCTCCTCCACGGTCCGCAGCACATAGTCACGCTGGCTTTGCACCGGAAAAGTTTCGCAGGTCCGCGGGCGTCGCCCTAAATCCTGCCGTCGGTACCCTGGTCGCCGTGCCGGTGTCTTCCTTCTCTGAGACCGAATCCCTGGCCGTGGCGGTCGGCCGCGCCACCCTGAGCGGCGTCCGCCTCGGGAAGGGGGGCATGCCGCAGCTCGTCCTCCTCCACGCGGCGGTCGCCGACCACCGCAGCTGGTCGGGTCTGCTGCGGCTGCTTGCACCCGACATGGACGTGGCGGCGTACGACCAGCGAGGCTTCGGAGCCACCACCTACGGGGCGGAGGGCCACGACCGGGCGGTCGATTTGTTAGCCGTGCTGGACGCATGCGACTACGAGCGGCCTGTGCTCGTCGGCAACTCACTCGGCGGGCGGATCGCGTTGGACTTCGCCCTCATCCATCCCGAGCGGGTGGCAGGGCTGGTGTTGCTGGCACCCGCCGTCTCGGGGGCACCGGCGGTGGCCGAGTCAGACCTGCGGCCCGAGGAGGCAGCCTTCTGGCAGGAACTCGAGGCCGCCGAGGCGGCCGGTGATCTCGATGCGCTCAACCGGGGCGAGATCAGGTTGTGGCTCGACGGGCTCGATGCGCCCGAGGGCAGGGTGAGCGGCATGGCGCGCCAACTCGCCCTCGACATGAACGCCATCGCGCTGGCCGCCGCCAGCCCGGGTCACGAGCCGCGTGTCGTCGACGCCTGGTCGCGGCTGGGCGAGATCGCCTGCCCGTTCTCGTCCTCGTCGGGGACCTCGACATGCGCCACATGCAAGCCCGTTGTCGCGAGCTGGCCGCCCGCGTCCCGGGCGCGCAACTGCGCGTGATGCCCGACGTGGCGCACCTGCTCGCCCTGGAACAGCCGGACGCGGTGGCCGGGCTGGTGCGCGCGTTCCTCGGCCGTCCGGCCTGAAGCGGCCTCGGGGAGGGCGGGAACCCCACCGGTAGGCTGGATGCATGCCGTACCTGCGCCTGGCCGCCGCGCAGCTCAACACTGTCGTCGGTGACCTTGCGGGCAACGTGGAGCGAGTCCTCGGCGCGCTGGCCGCCGCCGAGGCGGCGGGGGCCGACGTCTGCGTCGTGCCCGAGCTGGCCATCCCGGGCTACCCGCCCGAGGACCTGCTCCTCAAGCCCGGGTTCGTCGCCGACAACGTGGCCGCGCTGGAGAAGGTGGCGGCCGCCACCGGGCAATGCGCCGTCATCGTGGGCTTCGTCGGCGCGGCCGACGATGGAGCCGGATTGGCCAACGCGGCGGCCGTGTGCGCCAAAGGCCGGGTCGTCGGTGTGTATCGCAAGCGGTTCCTGCCCAACTACGGCGTCTTCGACGAGCAGCGCTGGTTCATCCCCAGCTACGAGCCGCCGACCCTCTTCGGCATCGCCGGCGCCTGGGTGGGCGTGTCCATCTGCGAGGACGTGTGGTTCGACAACGGCCCGGTGGCCCAGGAGGGCCGGGCCGGTGCGGACGTGGTGGTGAACCTCAACGCGTCGCCCTACAACCGGGGCCGGCGTGATGAGCGCCTGTCGATGTTGCATGGCCGGGTGGACGAGGCTGGTTGCGCCATCGCCTACGTCAACCAGGTGGGCGGGCAGGACGAGCTCGTCTTCGACGGCGACTCGCTCGTGGTGGCGGCCGACGGGACGCTGGTCGCCTCGGGCGCGCAGTTCGACACGGACCTGGTCGTGGTCGACCTTCCCCTCGGGCCGCACCGCCAGCGTGCCATCAGCGAGCTCTTGCCGCGGGTCGTGGTGACCGAGCCGCGGCCGGGAGAGCGTCCGACACTGGCCCCGCCGCCGTTGCGGCCGCCGTTGAGCGACCACGCCGAGGTCTACGCCGCGCTGGTCCTGGGCACGCGCGACTACCTTTCGAAGAACGGGTTCTCCGAGGCCGTGATCGGCCTGTCCGGCGGCATCGACTCGTCGCTGGTGGCCGCCGTCGCCGTGGACGCGCTCGGCCCGGCGCGCGTGCATGGGTTGTCAATGCCCTCGCGCTACTCGAGCGACGGGTCGCGCCAGGACGCCGAGGTGCTGGCCGATCGACTCGGCATCGACCTCAAGGTGGTGGCCATTGAGGAGGCGCACGTCGCCTTCGCCTCCATGCTCGCCCCTGTCCTCGGGCGGGAGCCCTTCGGCCTGACCGACGAGAACCTGCAGTCGCGCCTGCGCGGCGTCCTCCTCATGGCGGTCTCCAACGCCAACGGCTGGATCGTGCTCACCACCGGCAACAAGAGCGAGATGGCGACGGGCTACTCCACCCTCTACGGCGACTCGGCGGGTGGCTTCGCGGTGATCAAGGACGTGCCCAAGACCCTGGTCTACGAGCTGTGCCGCTACCGCAACACGCAGGCCGTTCTTGAAGGACTCCCCGGGCCCATCCCCGACAGCGTGATCGACAAGCCGCCGTCGGCCGAGCTGCGGCCCGACCAGCGCGACGACCAGTCGCTACCGCCCTACGAGGAGCTCGACCCGGTATTGCAGGGCTACGTCGAGCGCGACCGCACGGCGGCCGAGCTGGTGGGCGAGGGCTTCGACCCGGCCGTGGTCGACCAGGTGGTGCGCCTGGTCGACGGGGCCGAGTACAAGCGGCGCCAGAACCCGCCCGGGGTGCGCATCACGACCAAGGCCTTCGGCAAGGACCGCCGCATGCCCATCACCAACCGCTACCGCTCTTCGGCGCTCGAGGAGTCGGGAGGTGGCTGAGCCGGCCGGCTGGCGGGGCATCGACGAGCTGGCCGCACTGGTCGGGCGCTACAGCTGGCTCGAGCGGCGCCTCTTCGAGCTGACCGGACGGTGGGCCACCTCCCCGGCGACAGAAGGGGCGGCACCCCACACGCTGGGGGACGAGCTACGGGTCTGGTGCGCCGCCGCCTCCAGGCGCCACGGCGAGCTGGCCGGGCGCTGGGCCCAACGGCTGCCGGTGCGCGCCGGGGTCGACGCCGGCGCCTTCGTCGCGGCCCCGCCCGGACCCCTGGCCGGGGCGTTCGAGGCGCTGGAGGCCGAGGGTGATGCCGGGGGCGGCCTGGCCGTCTTGGTCACGAACGTCCTCCCGTGGCTGGCCGGGGTCTACCTGGCCCACTCCGGGGCCGCCTCACCGGTGAGCGAGGCTCCAGTCGCCGAAGTCCTGATGGAGGCCCGTCGGGTGGTCGAGGGGGAGATCCAGAGCGGTCGCACTCTTCGGCAAATGGCCGGCGACGTGGCGCTCGTGCGCCCACGCACAATTGTGACGGTTTTCGATCAGGCGTTTGAAGAAACGTGCGTTTTCCCTGCTGTATACCCATCTTGACATGACCACTACACTGTCAGAGCAGCCGACGCGCGCCAGGAACGGGCGCCCGCTGCGTTGTAGAGCGCACACGCCCGGCGACCCCTCGCCGTGGCCCGGGACGGAATGTAGAGGCGACCACCTTGGCGAAGGAACGAATTGAGCGCGACGACGAGGACCTCGTTCGGCTCTATCTGACTGACATCGGCCAGTACCCCCTACTGACCAAGGACGACGAGGTCCGCCTGGCCCAGGCCATCGAGGCCGGTCGCGCCGCCGAAGCCGACGTCGCCAAGGCGTCCAAGGGCCTGACCACGGCCAAGAAGCGCGAACTGCGCCGGGCCGTCATGGAGGGTGAGCAGGCCCAGCAGACCTTCGTCCAGTCAAACCTGCGCCTGGTCGTATCGATCGCCAAGAAGTATCAAGCCTCCGGCCTGCCCCTACTGGACCTGATCCAGGAGGGCAACCTCGGCCTCATGCACGCCGTCGAGAAGTTCGACTGGCGCAAGGGCTTCAAGTTCTCCACGTATGCCACCTGGTGGATCCGCCAGGCCATCACCCGGGGCATTGCGAACACCGGACGCACAATTCGTCTCCCCGTCCACGCCGGCGACACCCTGGCGCGCGTGCAGAAGGCCCAGGCCCGCCTGGA
Organism: uncultured Acidimicrobiaceae bacterium; assembly: GCA_963807775.1. Taxonomy (GTDB): domain Bacteria; phylum Actinomycetota; class Acidimicrobiia; order Acidimicrobiales; family RAAP-2; genus Bog-473. The sequence continues at coordinate 380,550 of CAWECY010000010.1, forward strand.
GCTCAAGCTGGGCCGCCCCGCCACGCTGGCCGAACTCGGCGTCGAGGTCGAGATGCCCGAGGACAAGCTGGTCGAGGCCCTGCGCTTCCGGGCCGAGCCGCTGTCGCTGTCCGAGCCGCTGCGCGAGGACGGGGACGCCGAGCTGGGGGACGTCGTCGAGGACCGCTCGGCCGAGTCGCCCTTCGAGGTGGCGGCGGTGTCGTTGCTGCCCGACGAGATCGGCCGCCTGCTCTCGCCGCTCGACGAGCGCGAGCGCGAGATCCTGCGCCTGCGCTTTGGGCTGGACCGGGGTGAGCCCCGGACCCTCGAAGAGGTCGGCGAGCACTTCAACCTGACCCGTGAGCGCATCCGCCAGATCGAGGCGCGGGCCATGTCCAAGCTGCGCCACCCGTCGTCGGACACCGGCGCCCGGGACCTGCTGACCGTCTGATTCCCACCGTCTGATTCCCGCCCTCGCTGGGCGTCTTTCGGGGGTTGCAGGCCCCAGCCGTTTCGGGTCCTCGGCTGCCCTTGGCCTGCGAGCCCTGAGCCCTTCTCTGCCGAATGGCGCCTGGGCGGAGGGTCCAGGCCGCATACAGAGCGCCCCAGGGTTCTGAATTTTTCCGTATATGCACCGCCCCTTGTGGGTGAACGCCCATCGGGGGTCAAATCCCCCGCGGCCCTCAGGCCCTCAGGGGTCAAATCCCGTTTGGGGCAAGTCGTATACATATCCACCGACCCGCCCAAACGGTCCTTCGTGGTTCGCGGCGCACCTGGGTCCGCGTAGGATCGCCAGCATGAAGAAGCTCTTGATCCTGGCCCTGCTCATCGCCCTCGGCGTTATGGCCGCCCGTCGCCTACGCGACGCGTAAAACCCGCACGCAAGGCGCCTGACGTCTGGCGCCGTTGAGCCCCAAGCCCTGACGGCGTACCGCGTCGCTCAAGCGGCGCGCCGGCCCCCGGAACCGGAGGCGTTGCGCCCGCGCATCCCGCGCCGCCACAGGATGAGCGCCGCTCCGGCCACGGCCAGGCTGGTCGTCACCACGGGGGTCGTCCGCCCGACGCGGTCGCGCAGGCGGATCGGCTTCGTGAAGTTGCGCACCTCCCAGCCGCGTTCGCGGGCGACCTTGGCCAGCGCGCGGTCAGGGTTGACCGCCACCGGACGGCCCACCGCCTCCAGCATGGGCAGGTCGGTGGCGGAGTCGGAGTAGGCGCTGCTGGCGGCCAGGTCGAGCCCGGTGCGCTCGGCCAGCTCGCGCATGGCGCAGGCCTTGGCGTCGCCGTAGGCGTAGAAGGCCATCCGCCCGGTGTAACGCCCTTGCTCGTCCACCTCGCCGCGCGAGCAGATGGCGCCGTCGACGCCGAGCAGGTCGGCCAGGGGGAGCACGATCTCCTCGGGCGATGCCGAGACCAGGTACACGCGGTGGCCGGCGGAGCGGTGCAGCTCCATCAGCTCGAGCGCCTCGGCGTACATGATGGGCTCAATCGTCTGCAGCATCGTCTCGCGCACGATCTGGCGCACCTGGGCCCGGTCCCAGCCCTTGGTCACGGCCAGCATGGACTCGCGCACGCGCACCAGGCGATCCTCGTCGGCACCGAAGTACAGGTAGATCAGTTGGCTCACGGCCGCCCGCGCCACCAGCCGCCGGTTGATCAGGCCGCCCTTGAGGAAGGGGCGGCCGAAGGCGGCGATGGAGGCGCGGTCGATGACCGTCTTGTCGAGATCGAAGAAGGCCGCCTCCATACCTTTAATGCTACGGGCGGTCGGCCCCGCGCCTTGAGCAACTGTGACAATTAGAGGACGAGTTCGCGAACTTCCGGTGGCCCTGAGCTGGGCCGTCGCGTTCAGGCGTCCTGGGAGCTGATGAAGAGTGCGTGTACAGCGTCCTCGGCCTCGGCGGTCACCAGGACGAGGACCTCGTCGCCTTCCTGCAGGGTGGTGTCGCCCCGGGGCACGATGAGCCGGTTGGCCCGCACCACGGCCACCACGACGGCGTCGCGGGGGAAGGCCAGGTCGGCAATGGCGGTGTCGTTGGCCGGCGAGTCGTCGGCCAGGGTGATCTCGACCAGGTGGGCCGCCCCGCCCTGGAACTGCAACAGGCGCACCAGCGACCCGACCGACACCGCCTCTTCGACCAGCGCGGTCAGCAGCTGCGGCGTCGACACCGAGACGTCCACGCCCCAACTCTCGTTGAAGAGCCACTGGTTCTTCGGGTGGTTGACCCGGGCCACCACGCGCGGCACGGCGAACTCCTGCTTGGCCAGCAGCGAGATCACGAGGTTGTCCTCGTCGTCGCCGGTGGCGGCCACCACGACGTCCACCGTGGCCAGGCCGGCCGCATCGAGCGAGGACACTTCGCAGGCGTCGGCCGCCACCCAGGTGATGTCGAGCGTCGGCCGCAGGCGCTCCACGAGGTCCGGATCCTGCTCGAGCACGAGCACCTCGTGGCCGTTGGCGTGCAGGTCCGCGGCGATGGCGGTGCCGACGCTGCCCGCGCCGGCGATGGCGACCTTCATGGCTTGGTCGCCCGGCTGCGCTCGAGCATGTCGTCGAACTCGCGGAGCGCGTCGTCGAGCACGGCCAGGTGGAGCACGTCGCCCTCTTGGCCGACCAGGTCGTGCGCGTCAAGGCGGGGTACGCCGCCACGGGTGACGGCGATCACGGTGAGCTTGCCCGGCTGCTCCAGTTCGCCCAGGTGCTGGCCGGCCCAGCCGTCGGGCAGCGAGCGGTCGATCAGGGTGAGGCGGCCCGACGCGTCGGACCAGTCGGTCACGTCCTGGTCGGGCAGCAGGCGACGGCGCACCTGGTCGATCGTCCACGTCACCGTGGCCACGGTGGGGATGCCGAGGCGTTGATAGATCTCGGCCCGGCGCGGGTCATAGATGCGCGCCACCACGTTGGGGATCTTGTAGGTCTCGCGGGCGATGCGAACCGTGAGGATGTTGGTGTTGTCGCCGCTCGTCACCGCTGCCAGCGCGTCGGCCTCCAGCGCGCCCGCCTTCTCGAGGTCGTCCCGGTCGAAGCCCGAGCCCACGATGCACGGCCCGTCCCACTCCTTGAGGCGGCGGAAGGCGCGCGGCGCCTTGTCGAGGACGGCCACCGAGTGGCCTTCGGCGCTGAGGGAGAGGGCGAGGCCGGAGCCGACCCGGCCGCACCCCACGACGATCACATGCACGCCACAGTGCAACACGCCCGCACGGGTCGTGCAAAAGGCGTCCGGGGTCGGGTACACGATTGCTTCTACTGTGTGGCCGTGGCCACCCACACCCCCGCGGCGTCGACCCCGCCGGCCGACCCCCCGGCCGAATCGTCGCACGGTGGCCCTGCGGTCGCCCGCCCGACCGTGCCCCTGCCGGGACCGGCGGCCGCCGAGATCCCCGAGTCTCGCCGTTACCGGTTGAAGAACGTGCTGCTCGGGCCGCCGCTCGTCACCGAACAGCTGGCCTCGGAGCGCCTGCGCAACACGATCGCACTGGGCGTGCTGGCGCCCGACTGCATCTCGTCGTCGGCGTACGGCACCGAGGAGATGCTGACCCAGCTGGTGCCCTACGTCGGGCTGGCCGCCTTTGCGCTCGTCGTTCCCATCACGCTCGCCATCTTGGGCGTGCTCTTCTTCGTCACCCTCTCCTACCTCGAGGTGATCCAGCTCTACACCAAGGCCGGCGGCTCCTACGTCGTGGCGCGCGACAACTTCGGCATGCGTATCGCCCAGATCGCCGCCGTGGCGTTGCTCATCGACTACACGGTCACGGTGGCCGTGCAGACCTCGGCCGGCACCGCCGCACTGACCAGCGCCGTGCCCAGCCTGGCCAACCCGTTCGACACGGTGGCCATCACGGTCGGCGTCGTCCTCGTCCTCCTGTACGGCAACCTGCGCGGCATCCGCGAGGCGGGCAGCTACTTCGCCATCCCGACGTACTTCTTCATCCTTTCGCTGGCCTCGGTCATCATCGTCGGCTTCGTCAAGGAGGCGCTGGGGCTACTGCACCAGATCCCGCTGCCGCCGGCCAACGAGGTCTACGGCGGGCACATCGGCACCCCGGGCAGCGGCTGGCTGATGGGGCTGGCCTTCATCTCGCTGCTGCGCTCCTTCGCCAACGGCGGGTCGTCGCTCACCGGGCTCGAGGCCATCTCCAACGGGGTGAGCAGCTTCCGCAAGCCCGAGGCCCGCAACGCCCGCCACACGCTGGTGGCCATGAGCACCACCTTGGGCTTCCTGGTGCTCGGCGTGACCCTGCTGGCCCGCTGGACCCACGCCATCCCCTACGCCAACGGCACGCCCACCGTGGTGTCCCAGGAGGTGAAGGCCGTCTTCGGCACCACGCCGATCGGGCACTTCGGCTTCTACATGGTGCAGCTGGCCACCATGCTCATCCTCTACACCGGCGGCAACACCAGCTTCAACGGCTTCCCCTACTTGGCCAGCTTCGTGGCCGGCGACGCCTTCCTGCCCCGGCAGCTGACCCGGCGTGGCCACCGGCTGGCCTTCTCCAACGGCATCCTGGTCCTGACCGCGGTGGCGCTGGCGCTGATCCTGGCCTACCGGGCCCAGGTCAACGGGCTGGTGGCGCTCTACGCCATCGGCGTGTTCACCGGCTTCACCATGGCCGGCGCCGGCATGGTCAAACACCACCTGGTGGCGCGCACCGGGCACTGGCGGCGCAGCGTGATGGTCAACGGCTTCTCGGCCTTCCTGTCCTTCACCGTCGTCCTCATCTTCGTCGTGGCCAAGTTCAAGGAAGGCGCGTGGCTCATCTGCGTCGTGGGCCCACTGCTCTACATCGGGCTTATCCGGTTGCACCACCAGTACGAGCGCGAGTCCGACATGCTCGAGACCGGCGTGGTCGAGGTGTCCGAGGCGCCCATCCTGCGGCGCCACGTGGTCGTGGTGCTGGTGGACCGGCTCGATGCGGCCACCGCGCGCGCCCTGCAGTACGCCCGCACCCTGGCGCCCGACGACCTGCGGGCGGTGCACTTCGACATCGACACCAAGGCGGCGCGCGAGCTCGAGGCGGAATGGGGCCGACTCGGCCTGTCCCGCCTGCCCCTCGACATCATCGAGTGCCCGGACCGCCGGCTGGGCCGGGCCGCCGTGGAGTTGGTGGCCGACGCCACCCTCGACGGCGACACCGAGTGCACGGTGCTCCTGCCCCGGCGCGCCTTCGCCCGCGGGTGGCAGCGCTTCCTGCACGACCGCACGGCCGACAAGATCGCCGCCGTCCTCGGCCAGGTGCCCCACGTCAGCGCCACCATCGTGCCCTTCAACGTCGGGGGTCGCTACGGCGAGCAGGTGCGCCGCTACGGCCGCTCGGTGCAGGAGCGGGCGCGCCGCCGCGGCGCCGCCAGCGACGACGGGCCGCCCGTCGACCCCGAGGGGCGCAGCGGGCTCGACCGCATCGGACGCCGCGACGGCCCGAAGCGACCCGGAGCAGCGCTGGCGGTCGACCAGACGCTGGCTCAACGGGCCGGTGCGACGACGCCCATCGCCTCGGTCGTGCCTCGCCAGCGCGTGCGGGTGGCGGGCCGGGTCAAGTCGGTGCGGGTGCAGCCCCGCGCCGGCACCTCGAACCTCGAGTGTGTGCTGAGCGACGGCACCGGCGGGCTGCTCCTGGTCTTCCAGGGCCGGCCCAAGATCGCCGGCATCGAGCCGGGGGCCCGCCTGGTGGCCGAGGGCATGGTGGGCACGTGGGGCCGGCGGCCGGCCCTGCTCAACCCGTCCTTCGAGCTGGTCCAGGGCGCCACCACCGATCCGACCGAGACCTGACGACCACCTGGGGGGTGGCCCGCCTCGCGGTGGGTGCCGGGACCTTCCCCGAGGGACACGTGTCAAATTGCCCACCAGGGCGCCCTTCGCTAACGTGCCCGGCGGCCCGGCGACGGGCGCGCCTTTCGCGGCGCGCCCTTGGCCCGGGAATATGACGTCGACCGCCATGGTGCTGGGCGCCGCTGCACCGGAGGGAGAAGGGCGGACCCGCCTTCTCCGCGCAGGACCCATGGGAACAGAAAGGGCACAGCCGGAATGATCAATCTCCTCGCAGCCAAGGGTGGGTACCAGAACTTCCACCTCGGCAGCACGGATAAGACCTGGCTCTACCTGTGCCTGTTGGCCGGCATCATCGGCATCGCCGCCGGGCTCCTCCTGGCCCGCAACGTGCTGGCGGCCGACCAGGGCACGCTCAAGATGAAGGAGATCGCCCAAGCCGTCCAGGAGGGCGCCGAAGCCTTCTTGGCCCGCCAGTTCCGGGCCATCGCGATGATCATCATCCCGCTGGCCATCCTCATCTTCTTCACGGCGACCGAGGTGGTGAAGCCCGACGGCGCCGTCGCCCTCACCTTCGCCCAGGACGGCGGCTACCGGGTCATCTGCTTCCTGTTCGGCGCCACCTTCTCGGGCCTGACCGGCTTCATCGGCATGAGCATCGCCGTGCGGGGCAACGTGCGCACGGCCGCCGCCGCCGCCCACGGCGGCGGCATGGCGGCGGCGCTGCGGGTGGCCTTCCGCACAGGCGCCGTCACCGGGATGCTCTGCGTCGGCCTCGGCCTGACCGGCGCCACCGCCATCGTGCTCATCTTCCAGAATTCGGCCACGGCCGTGCTCATCGGCTTCGCCTTCGGCGCCTCCTTGCTCGCCCTCTTCATGCGTGTCGGCGGCGGCATCTTCACCAAGGCGGCCGACGTCGGTGCCGACCTGGTGGGCAAGGTGGAAGCCGGCATTCCCGAGGACGACCCGCGCAACGCGGCGACCATCGCCGACAACGTGGGCGACAACGTCGGCGACTGCGCCGGAATGGCCGCAGACCTCTTCGAGTCCTACGAGATCACCATCATCTCGTCACTCATCCTCGGCTTCTCGGCCTTCAGGACCATCGGCCACAACCCCACCCCGGCCGTCTTGTACCCACTCATCGTCCCCGCCATCGGGATCTTCGCCTCGGTGATCGGCGTCCTGGCCGTGCGGGCTCGCAAGAGCGACCGCAACGCGCTCACCCCCATCAACCGCGGCTTCTGGCTGGCGGCGCTGCTCACCGTCGTCGGGGCGTTCCTGGTGGCCCAGTACTACGTGCACGACCTCAAAGTGTTCTACGCCGTGCTGACCGGCGTCGTCCTCTCCCTGGTGGCCAGCCAGATCACCGAGCAGTTCACCTCGACCGAGCGCGGCCCGGTCAAGGAGATCGCCGCCTCCGCCCGCACCGGGCCCGCCACCACCGTGCTCTCGGGCATCTCCATCGGCCTCGAGTCATCCGTCTGGGCCATCATCGCCATAGCCATCGCCATCGGGGTGGCCATCGGCCTCGGCGACGGCAACATCGAGCTGACGTTCTACCTGGTTGCCCTCATCGGCATCGGGTTGCTCGCCACGGCCGGCATGATCGTGTCCGAGGACAGCTTCGGTCCCGTGTCGGACAACGCGGCCGGCATCGCCGAGATGTCGGGCGAGTTCACCGGCGAGGCGGAGCGCATCATGGTGAGCCTCGACGCCGTGGGGAACACGACCAAGGCCATCACCAAGGGTGTGGCCATCGGCTCGGCCGTCATCGCGGCCGTCGCGCTCTTCGCGTCGTTCATCGAGACCATCGGCGAGCAGATCCCGAGCCTCCATGCCACGGGCTCCAAGCTCTTCAGCGTGATCCAGATCAACGTGGCCAATCCGACGACGTTCATCGGACTTTTGATCGGCGGCTCGATCGCCTTCCTGTTCTCGTCGCTGGCCATCCGGGCCGTCGGTCGTTCGGCCGGCACGGTCGTGCTCGAGGTGCGGCGCCAGTTCCGCGAGCACCCGGGCATCATGGACTACACCGAGAAGCCCGAGTACGGGCGGGTCATCTCCATCTGCACGGCTGCGGCCCAGCGCGAGCTGGCCACGCCGGCGCTGCTGGCCATCCTGACCCCGGTCATCGTCGGCTTCGGGATCAACTACCTGGCGCTCGGGGCCTTTCTGGCCGGCACCATCTTGACGGGGCAGCTGATGGCCAACACGCTGTCGAACTCCGGAGGTGCGTGGGACAACGCCAAGAAGTACATCGAGGACGGCAACGAGGGCGGGAAGGGCTCCGAGGCCCACAAGGCCGCCGTCATCGGCGACACTGTGGGCGACCCGTTCAAGGACACGGCCGGCCCCGCGCTCAACCCGATGGTCAAGGTGATGAACCTGGTGTCCCTCCTGATCCTCCCGGCCGTCATCTCACTGCGACACCACACCGGCGAGCGGCTGGCCATCGCCGGCGTGGCCCTGGTCGTGCTGCTGGCCGCGCTGGCCTTCTCCAAGCGGGGTTCCGAGGCGATGGACGCCGAGGACACGGCCGATTCGACGCCGGTCACGGCGGCCACAGTCGCATCGGTTGATTGACCTGGTCAGGCGCACCGGAGACGGTTCACCCGGGGCCCCACTCCCGCCCGCTGCTCTTGACAGGCGGGTGGCGGACCCTCACTCTGTGCCTCACCGTGACCACTGAATTTCACCTCCTGACGGCGCCCCGCGGGGTGAGCCATGGGTAAGGCGCTCGTCATCGTCGAGTCGCCGGCCAAGGCGCGCACCATCGGCGGCATGCTCGGACCCGACTTCATCGTCGAGTCGTCCGTCGGGCACATCCGCGACCTGCCGCGCGGCGCCGACGAGGTGCCGGCGGCCTACAAGGGCGAATCATGGGCCCGGCTGGGCGTCGACGTGGACAACGGGTTCAAGCCGCTCTACGTCATCGCCACCCCGAAGAGGTCGGTGGTGGCCAACCTCAAGAAGCTCTTGAAGGGCGCGGACGAGCTCTACCTCGCCACCGACGAGGACCGCGAGGGAGAGTCCATCGCGTGGCACCTCTCCGAGGTGCTGGCGCCGACCGTCCCGGTCAAGCGCATGGTGTTCCACGAGATCACGCCGGCGGCCATCGCTCGCGCCGTCGACGAGTGGCGCGACCTCGACCGGCGCCTGGTCGACGCCCAGGAGGCGCGCCGCATCCTCGACCGCCTCTACGGCTACGAGGTCTCGCCCGTGCTCTGGCGCAAGGTCATGCCGCGCCTGTCGGCCGGCCGCGTGCAGAGCGTGGCCACGCGGATGGTGGTCGAGCGCGAGCGCGCCCGCATGCGGTTCCGCTCCGCGACCTGGTGGGGCATCGACGGCACGTTCGCCAACGCCGCCGCCCCGAGCGGCTTCGGCGCCGCACTGGTGGCGCTGGGCGGCTCCGCCGTGGCCACCGGCAAGGACTTCGACGAGCATGGCGAACAAACGGGGAAGAGCGCGGTGCGGGTCCTGGGCGAGGACGAGGCCACGTCGGCGGCGACCGCCCTGGCCGGGCAGACCTTCACCGTGAGCTCGGTCACCGAGCGCCCGTTCCGGCGCTCACCGGCCGCTCCGTTCATGACGTCCACGCTCCAGCAGGAGGCCGGGCGCAAGCTGCGCTTCAGCGCCCAGCGGGCCATGCAGGTCGCCCAGCGCCTCTACGAGCAGGGCTACATCACCTACATGCGAACGGACTCGACCACGTTGTCCGAAGAGGCGCTCACGGCGGCGCGCAGCCAGGCCCGGCAGATGTTCGGCAACGAGTACGTGCCCGACGCCCCTCGCCGTTACGAGCGCAAGGTGAAGAACGCCCAGGAGGCGCACGAGGCCATCCGCCCCGCCGGCGAGACGTTCCGCACGCCCGCTCAGGTCGGACGCCAGCTGTCGGGGGACGAGCTCCGCCTGTACGAGCTGATCTGGATGCGCACGGTGGCCTCCCAGATGAACGACGCCGCGGGGACGAGCGCGCAGCTCCGGCTGGTGGCCCCGGTGCCGAGCGGGCTGGCGGCCGGGCAGGAGGCCGAGTTCTCGGCCAGCGGCCGGGTCATCACGTTCGCCGGTTTCCTCCGCGCCTACCAGGAGGGCCGCGACGAGGACGACCCCGAGACCGAGAGCGCGGAGGAGATGGTGCTGCCGGCGCTGGCCGAGGGTGACCAGGTGGAGGGCACGGCGTTCATCCCGGGCTCGCACACCACCCAACCGCCGGCGCGCTACACCGAGGCGTCGCTGGTCAAGGCCATGGAGGAGCTCGGCGTCGGGCGGCCGTCCACCTACGCCAGCGTCATCGCCACCATCCTCGACCGCGGCTACGTGTGGAAGAAGGGGACGGCGCTCGTGCCGAGCTTCACCGCCTTCGCCGTGGTGGGCCTGCTCGAGCGCTACTTCGGCAACCTGGTCGACTACGGCTTCACGGCGTCCATGGAGGACGACCTCGACGAGATCGCGTCGGGAACGGAGGAGGCGCTGCCCTGGCTGACGCGCTTCTACTTCGGTAGCGGCGCGCCGGGCGCGATGGAGAGCGACGGCACGGAGGTGGACACGCTCGGGCTGAAGGCGACGGTGTCGGCGCACCTGTCCGAGATCGACGCCCGCGAGGTCAACTCCATCCCGCTCGGCATCGGGACCGACGGCGAGCCCATCGTGGCCCGGGTGGGTCGCTACGGGCCCTACCTCCAGCGCGGTGAGGACCGGGCGTCCATCCCCGACGACCTGGCGCCCGACGAGCTCACCATCGCCCGGGCCGAGGAGATCCTCGCCGCGCCCTCCAACGACCGCGTGCTCGGCGTCCATCCCGAAAGCGGGCTCGACGTCCAGGTCAAGGCCGGGCGCTTCGGTCCCTACGTCCAGGTGGGTGAGGTGACCGGGGGGGGCGACAAGCCGCGCACGGCCTCGCTCTTCGCCTCCATGGAGCCGACCACGCTGACCCTCGAACAGGCGCTGGAGTTGCTGCGAATCCCTCGGGTGGTCGGGACCGATCCCGAGACGGACGAGGACGTGGTGGCGCACAACGGGCGCTTCGGTCCGTATCTCAAGCGCGGTGCCGACACGCGCAGCCTGACCAGCGAGGACCAGCTGCTGACGGTGACGCTGGAGGAGGCCCGGGCGCTGTTCGCCCAGCCCAAGCAACGGCGGGGCCGGACGGCGGCGGCGCCGCTCCGCGAGCTCGGCGCCGACCCGACGACCAATCTGCCCGTGGTGGTCAAGGAGGGGCGCTTCGGACCCTACGTGACCGACGGCACGACCAACGCCAGCCTGCGCAAGGGTGACGTTGTCGAGTCGATCGACATGGATCGAGCCTCCGAGCTGTTGGCCGAGCGCCGCGCCGCCGGCCCGTCGAAGAAGCGCAAGGCGGCCAAGAAGGCGGCCCCGGCCAAGAAGAAGGCCACGGCGGGCAAGAAGACGGCTGGGACAAAGAAGGTCGCCGGCGCCAAGAAGGCGGCCGGGACCAAGAGGGCCGCGGCGCAGGCCGAGCCGGCGGCCATGAAGGCCGCACCGACCGAACCGTTCTGAGGTGGGGGCCCGGGGTCGCCTCATCGCGCTCGAGGGCATCGACGGGTGTGGCAAGTCGACCCAGGCGCGTGCGCTGGCCGGGGAGCTCGGCGCCGAGCTGACCCACGAGCCCGGGGCCACGCCGCTCGGCGCGCTGCTGCGCCAGGTGCTGCTGGCCCCGGACGTGGCGGCGCCGTCGCCCCGGGCCGAGGCGCTGCTGATGGCGGCCGACCGCGCCGAACACGTCACGACCGTGGTGGAGCCGGCTCTGGCCGCCGGGGTGTGGGTGGTGAGCGACCGCTACTCCGGCTCAACCATCGCCTACCAGGGCTACGGCCGCGGCCTGGACACCGGCGCCCTGGCCGAGCTGGTCGCTTGGGCGACCGGCGGGCTGGCGGCCGACCTGTCGGTCCTGGTCGACGTGCCGGTGGAGGTGGCCGCGGCTCGGCTGGCCTCGTCGGACGCCGACCGCCTGGAGCGGCTCGGCCCTGCCTTCGCCGCCCGCGTGCGCGACGGCTTCCTGGCCCAGGCGGCGGCGGACCCGGTGCACTGGGTCGTGATCGACGGCAGGGAGGGCATGGCGGCGGTGACGGCGCGTATCCTCACCGCCGTGCGCGAGCGGCTGGGAGATCCGCCGGGCCCGGCCCGGTGAGTGACGAGCGGCCTGTCGCCGCGCTCTTCGACGGCGTGGTCGGACAGGAGAGCGCGGTCGCCGCGCTGACGGCGGCGGCCCACAATCCCGTGCACGCCTACCTGCTTCTGGGGCCTTCCGGCAACGGTGGGCTGACCGCGGCGTACGGGTTCGCCGCCGCGCTGCTGTGCCCCGACGGCGGATGCGGCGTGTGCGCCACCTGCCGGGCGGCGCTGGCCGGGACGGACCCGGACCTCCACGTGGTGCGCCGGAGCGGCGCCTCCGTCTCCAAGGACACCATCCGCCAAGTCGTGTTGCTCGCCCACCGCCGCCCGCTGGCGTCGACCCGGCAGGTCATCGTCGTGCTCGACATGCATCTCGTGCTCGACCGCGCTCCGGTGCTCCTGAAGGCGCTCGAGGAGCCGCCGGGCGACACCGTCTTCGTGCTGCTGGCCGACGAGATGAACGGGGACCTGGTCACGATCGCCAGTCGCTGCGTCGTGGTGCCCTTTCCGCAGGTGCCCCGCGACGTCGTGCTGGAGTGGCTGGCCGAGTCGGGCGTGTCGGGTGACCTTGCCGCCGCGGTGACCGACAGCAGCGGGGGTAACCCGGAGCGGGCCCGCGTCATGGTCGACGACCCGGACGTGGCGGCGCGTGTCGCGCTGTGGGCCTCGGTGCCCGACGAGCTGCGCGGGGACGGGTCGTCGGCGGCCGGCCTGGCCCGCCGGGTGATCGAGTCGGCCGACCGGGCGGTGGAGCCGTTGCGCGCCGAGCACGGTCGCCAGCTGGAGTCGCTCACCGAAGCGGCCAAGGAGATGGGTGAACGTGCCCTGCCGGCGCGCAAGGAGATCGTGGAGCAGTACCAGCGCGAGGAGCGGCGCTTCCGCACCGACGCCCTGCGCGCCGGCCTGGGTGTGCTGGCCCGGGCGTACCGCAACCGGATCAGTGCGGCCAGCGCCGGCGAGCTGCCCGTGGGCGATCAGGACGTGCGCAGCGCGGCCCGGGCGGTCGGGCTCATCACCGAGACGGCGCAGGCGTTGCCGCGCAACCCCAACGAGGCGCTGCTCCTGCAGTCGCTCTTCGTACGATTGGCCGCGCTGGCCGCCTGAGGAGGCAGGCGGCGGCCGAACGGACCGGCAGCGCACGCCCGCGCAGGCCACACTAGGGTTTCCCTTTCCAGGCGGTCAGGAGGGACCCCAATGCTCGCGGTCACACTTGCCGACCTGTGGTTTCGGGCGCGCCAGTTCGCCATCGCCATCGTGGGGGTCGGGCTCGTGCTGGCATTGGCCCTCGCCCTGAGCGGGCTGGCCGACGGCTTCCACGCCGAGGTGGCCGATTCGCTCGACGCCGTCGGCGCGACGTCGTGGGTCCTGTCGGACTCGGCCCACGGGCGGGTGACCGCGTTCGCCGCCTTCCCCGAGAGTGCGGCGACATCGGTGGCGCGCGAGCCGGGTGTGCGTCGTGCCAGCGCCCTGCTGTTCGCGCCGTCGCAGGCGGTGCAGGTGAACGGGAGCACCGCATCGCAGACGGTCAACCTGGTCGGGGTCCAGCCGGGTGGATTGGGCGACCCGGACGTGATGTCGGGTCACCGCCTCGACGGCCCGGACCAGGTGGTCGTCGACAGCAAACTGGGCGCGCCGCTCGGCAGCGAGCTGACCCTCGGTGGGCGCCGCTTCGTCGTGGTCGGCACGGTCGACGGCCGCACACTCCTGGGCGGGCTGTCGCTCGTCTATATGTCACTGCCCACCGTGCAGGCGGCCGTAACCGGGGGCCAGCGGCTGATCACCGCCGTGGTCACCACCGGCGTTCCGGCGACCGTGCCGGCCGGCCTGGTCGCGCTAGCGCCGTCGACGGTGGTGACCGACACGGTCAGCCAGCTGCAGAGCGGGGTGTCGTCCATCGATAGCACGCGCTGGCTCATGTGGATCGTGGCGGCCGCCATCGTGGCGTCGATGCTCTACGTGGCGGCGCTGGAACGGAAGCGGGACTTTGCCGTGTTGAAGGCGCTCGGCTCGTCGTCGGCAACGCTGTTCATGAGCCTCGTGCTCGAGGCTGTCGTCGTCACCTTGCTTGCCGCCGCGCTGGCCGAGGTTCTGGCCAGTCTCCTTACCCCGACGTTTGCGCAGGCGGTCGACATCACACCGGACGCGCGCCTGGTGCTTCCCGCCATCGCCGTGGCGGTCGGTGTCGTGGCCAGCATCAGCGCCCTGCGCCGGGTGACCGGCGCCGACCCGGCGACGGCGTTCGGATGACGGGCCGGCTGACCGTCGAGGGGCTCACCGTGGCCTTCGACTCGGGGGGCTACGTGATCAAGCCGCTCGACGGACTGAGCTTCGTGGCCGAGGACGGCGAGCTGGTCGTCCTTCTCGGCCCGTCCGGGTGCGGCAAGACGACCTTGCTGTCGTGCCTGGCCGGGCTGCTCAGTCCGACGTCGGGGCGCATCTCCTACGGCGACACCGTCGTGACCGACCTGCGCGGCCCGGCCCAGTCGGCGTACCGCCGGGAGACGGTCGGCGTCGTGTTCCAGGCCTTCAACCTGATCGCCAGCCTCTCGGCCCGCGGCAACGTCGTGGTGCCGATGCGGCTGGCCCGGGTACCCCGGGCCCAGGCCAAGGCGCGGGCGACCGAGCTGCTCGACCTGGTCGGGCTCGGCGAGCGGGGGCATCATCGCCCGGCCCAGCTCTCGGGGGGCCAGCAACAGCGGGTGGCCATCGCCCGGGCCCTCGTACACGACCCGCCACTCATCCTGGCCGACGAGCCGACGGCCCACCTCGACCACATCCAGGTGGAGGGCATCCTGCGCCTGCTGCGCGACCTGGCCGGCCCGGGCCGCATCGTCGTCGTCTCGACGCACGATGACCGCGTCTCCCAGCTGGCCGACCGGGTGATCGAGTTGGTGCCGCGATTCGCCGACGTCGACCGCCCGCCCGAGGAGGTGCGGCTCTCCCCGGGCGAGATCCTGTTCCGCCAGGGCGATCGCGGCGACCTCATCTACCTGGTCGACTCGGGCCGCGTCGAGGTGTACCGGGAACTGGCCAGCGGGGGCGCGGAGATCCTGCGTCAGCTGGGGCCGGGCCACTACGTGGGTGAGCTCGGACCCATCCTGAACCTGCCGCGCAGCGCTTCGGTGCGCGCCCTCGACGACGTCGTGGTTACCGGCTACACGGTCCGCGCCTTCCGCCGGGATCACCCGCACCACATTCTGGAACCGGAACAGGCGGCCACCTAGTAGCACTCCCCCGTGCGGTTCCGGCGCACAACGTGTTCCTCAATGATGGTTGCAGCGACGGCCTAGCATCGTGGCGGGGGAATACCAGTGAGCAGATATGTCCAGGCGTCAAGGCGGTGACGAGGTGAGTCCGGACGCGCCCACCGAGGGGGCGGGCCTGGAGATCCGTGTTCTCGGACCGGTCGAGATCTGCTGGGACGGCCGCGTGGTCGACGTCGGCGGGGCCAAGGCACGCGCCCTCATCGCCCGGCTCCTCATCGACCGCAACCTGGTGGTCTCGGTCGACCGGCTGGTCGACTCGCTGTGGGCCAACAACGGGGGCGACGGGGCCGAGATCGCTTTGCGCTCGACCATTTCGCGGCTACGCAAGCGGCTCCGCGAGGCGGGGGCACCCGAGAACCTCATCGCCACCAGGCATCCGGGCTACTCGCTCGAGACGGCGGCCAACGTGACCGACGCCTACCGCTTCGAGCAGCTGGTCAGCGAAGCCCGGCGCCAGTTGGCCCAACACCGCCCCACAGAGTGCACCCGCCTGCTGCACGAGGCCCAGGATCTGTGGCGGGGCGCCGCCTACAGCGAGGTGCGAGACGAACCCTTCGCCCGCGCCGAGGCGCGCCGGATGGACGAGCTGCTCCTCACCGCGATCGAGCTGCGCATGGACGCCGGCCTCACGATGGGCGGGCACCCGGCGCTCGTGGGCGAGCTCGAGACCCTCACGAGTGCTCACCCGATGCGGGAACGGCTGTGGTCCCAGCGCATGCTGGCCCTGTATCGCGCCGGGCGCCAGGCCGAGGCGCTCCGGGTCTTCCAGGACCTGCGCTCGATCCTGGTGGCGGAGTTGGGGATCGACCCGGGCCACGACGTGAGCTGGATGGAGCACGCCATTCTCAGCCAGGACCCCGCCTTGGACTTTCCCGTCCCGCCCGAGGCGAGCGTGACGGTGGTGACCGACCTGGAGCAGGTGCCGGTCGTAGCGCCCGAATACCGCGTCCGGGTGCCGACTTCGCCAGGCGAGGGTCCGCTGGTAGGGCGCGAGACCGAGTGGTCGCTGCTCCAGGACTGGTGGACGTCCGTGCGGCGGGGCGAAGGGCGGTTCCTGCTCGTGGACGGCGACGCCGGCATCGGCAAGACGCGCTTAGTGGCCGACCTGGCGCGCGCCGTCGAGGAGGAGGGCGCACTCGTGCTGTGGGGACGTTGCGACGAGGAGCCCGTGGCGCCGTTCCCGCCCTTCGCCGAGGCACTGGGTCGGTACTTCTCGTCCCTCTCGGCCGACCGCATTGGCCAGATGCCGGATTGGCAGCTGACGGAGCTGTCGCGGCTGGTGCTCCGTCTGCGCGAGTACGCGCCTTCGCAGGAGGAAGACGCCGGGGATCCCGAGAGCGAGCGCTTCCGCTTCTTCGGGGCCGTCACCGCCACGTTGAACGAAATGTCGGCCGGACGCACCATCCTCTTCGTGGTGGACGAGCTGCACTGGGCCGACCAGCCGACGCTGCTCCTGCTGCGCCACGTCCTGCGCAACGTCGACGACGGCCAGCTCGGGGTCATCGGTGTGTACATCGACACCGAGGTGCCTGCGGACCACCGGCTACGTTCCCTGCTGGCTGACAGCCGCAGTGATCACGCGGTGGAGGCGGTGCACCTGAGGGGCCTGAACCAGGAGGCCGTGGAAGAACTCGTCAAAGGCTCGGACCGGGTGTCGGCCGACCTCGTCCCGCAGCTGTTCCGGCTCACCGACGGCAACCCCCTCTTCCTCGACGAGCTCTTGCGCCAGATCGGCTACAGGGAGGGCGGAGGGCGCGGCGAGGGCGACGCCCCGGTGCCCCCGAACCTGGCGCCACCTGAGGCCATCCGCGAACTCGTGGCCCGCCGCGTCTCCCGGCTGCCCGAAGACGTGATCTACCTGCTGCAGGCGGCGGCCGTCGCCGGACCCGAATGTGAGGCGAGCATCGTCACCGAGGCGGCCGAGCTCCCCGCCGACCGCGGGCTCGACGCCTTCGACCGCGCCGAGGAGTCCCGCCTGCTCCGCCGCATCGGCGAGATGGGCGACCGCTACGCCTTCAGCCACACGCTGGTGCGCGACGCCATCTACAGCGAGCTGCTCCGTGGCCGACGGGTGCGTTACCACCACAAGATCGCGGTAGCCACCGAGCGGGCCCACGCCGGCGACCTCGATCCCTACGTCAACGAGCTGGCCCACCACTTCTACATGGGTGCCGCGGTGGCTGACGCCGACAAGGCGATCGATTACTGCATCGCTGCGGGTGAGAGCGCGCTCCGGCTCCTGGCGTTCGAAGACGCCGTGGTCCATTTCGCCCGCAGCCTGGAGGTGGCGGAGCAGTTTGGCGCGCGAGACCAGGCCGATCGCTGTGACGCACTCCTGGCTCTGGCCGAGGCGCAGAACCGGGCCGGGGTGGCCACGGACGCCGATGCGAGTTTTGAAGAAGCGGCGGCCCTCGCCCGGTCGATGGGCGACGCCGAGCGGCTGGCCACGGCGGCGCTGCGTGCCGGTCCCCTGTCGTACATCGGTGTCGTCGACGCCAACGCCGAGCAGGTGGAGCTGCTCGAGGAGGCGCCGCGGTGCTGCCCGAAGAGGATTCGCACTTGCGGGCCATGGTGACGGCCCGTCTGGGGATGGTCCTGGTCTATGGCACGGGCGTGCCGGGGCCGGGCGTCCTGAAGCGTTCGCTCGCCCTCAACACCGACGCCATCGCCATGGCCCGGCGCATGGGGGATCGTCCGGCCCTCGGTTACGCGCTGAACGCCCGCATACACGCGCTGTGGGGCATCGACCCGGCTCCCGAACGCCTGGCCATCGGCACCGAGCTGGGCGAGATCGCCGGCGACATCGGCGACGAGATCCTGGCCCTGCACGGGCACATGTGGCGGGTGCGCGAGCTTCTGGCCCAGGGTGACGTCGAGGCGGTGCACGAGGAGATGGAGCGCTTCGCGACACGCGAGAGCGGGCCGACCCATCCGTTGACGGCCTCGTTCTCGTGCAACGTGGCGGCCATGATGGCCTTGGTCGACGGCGATTTCGCGCTGGCCGAGGATCTTGGTCAACGCGGGCTCGAGGTGGCCGAGGGCTTCAACGACATGGCCCTCATCTTCTACGGGGCGCTCATGATGTGGACGTGGTGGCAGCGGGGGGAGCTGGCCAGCATTGAGAGCATCTTCCGCGACGTGATCACGCAGGCTCCCTCGGAGTACCCCACGGTGCGGGCGGCCCTGGCGCTGACCTGTGCCGAAGCCGGCGAGGCCGACCGGGCCATAGCCGAGTTGGACGCGTTGGCGGCCATCGGATGGGATTGGGTGGCCAACGACCAGACAGAGGGCGTGTCGCTGGCCATGAGCGCCGGGGCGTGCTGGTGCCTCGGGCCGCGGGCCGCCGAGCACGCCCCGCGGATTTATGAGCAGATGCGCCCCTACGCGGGCACGGCCGTCGTGGTCCGGGCCCCGGCCTCGGCCTGCGTCGGGCCGGCGGACCACTACCTCGGGCTACTGGCCACCGTGATGGAGGACCTGGCCCTGGCCGAGGTGCACTTCGAAGCGGCCCTGCGCCTGGCCCGCCGCATGCACGCGCCGCCATTCGTGGCTGCGGCCGAGGTCCAGCTCGCCCGCACGCTGCGGCACCGGGCCCGCGGCGGCGACGAGGAGCGTATCGCCGTGCTCCTGCGCAGTGCCGAGGAGGCGGCGGTCCGCATGGGACTGCACCGCCTGGCGCAATTGGCCGCCGATCCGGGCTGACCCCGCTGGCGAGGCCGGGGGTGCTGGTGACTACCCCTCGCGCTGGGTCGGTTGGCAAAGAGTCTGCAGCGGCCCGTCGTCACGGAGTTGCGTGGCGGTGACATCACGCGTCGGTGGGCGTTTCTCCCTCCGGTGAATCGAAATCCGGGTAGCGATCGGCGTAGGCAGCGAGTCTGTCGTCTGCCTGGCGGATGCGTCGGCTCATACCGGTCAACAGTGCGTTACGGAACCCCGGGATCTCCATCATCGCCTCGAATTCACGCGGCCCGATAATGAGGACGTCGAGGTCGGTGACCGCCGTGACCGTCGCGCTCCGCGGTGCCGCTTCGATCGCCGCCAGTTCGCCGAAGTAGTCACCGCGCTGCAACCAGTTGACGACGCGTCCGCCGCGGGTCACCGCGGCTGTCCCCTCGAGGATCACGAAGAGCTCGCGCCCGAGGCGGCCCTCACGCAGGACGACCTCGTCGGCCAGCACGTGCAGCCGTTCGGCAACGAGGGCCACCTCGTTCAGCTGCTCCTCCGTGCAGGCGGCGAACCAGGGGACGCGGCGCAGGTGAGCGGTGCCCTCCGGTCCGGCGCCCAGGTCCCCGGCGTCCATCCCTGCCGCCTCTCGCTCGAAGGACAACATGCCCGGAGGTGAAGCTAGGTGACGACTGCGCTGCTGAGTGGGGGTTCGTGCCATAGCGTCGACGAAGGGCCGAAGGTCACATTTTGTGCGGCCGGGTCAAGGTTGACCTGGGCGTGTTGCGCTCCTCCATAAGGGCGGCCAGTCGAGCGTCCATGGTGCGGAGCCGGCTGGCCATGCTCTTCAGCAAGGCGTCGCGGAATCCGGGGATATCGGCCATGGCGGCGAACTCACGCGGCCCGATGATGAGCACGTCCAGATCGGAGAGCGCCGTCACCGTTGCATTGCGCGGACCGGGGTCCATGGCGGCCAGCTCCCCGAAGAAGTCACCGGGGCCGAGGGTGTTCACCCGCCGCCCCTTCTGGGTGACGGCCACCGTGCCGGAGAGGATGAGGAAGAACTCGTGCCCGATCCGTCCCTCCCGGGCCAGCACTTCCCCTTGGCCCACCTGCAGTCGCTCGGCGAGCCGAGCCACCTCCTCGAGCTGCGACTTGGTGCAGTCGCGCAGCCGATCGACCGACTGCAGCCGGTCGACTGTCGCCTGTCGTCCGAGGGTGGCTACCACGGCCCTTCGACTTTCTTCCCAACCGACCAAACCCGCCCGCGGTCCATCCGCAGTCCGATGACGTCCACTATGAACCACACCCCTTGCAGCGGTGTTGCACGCGTGTTGCACGGCTGCGGATCCTGTCGCCCGCCCTGCTACGGCGCCCCAGACCTCTGAGCTGGTTAATTGTCGTTAATCCTTCGTTGACGCAGTGCGGTGAAACCCCGTCCAAGCTCGCCTGTCCGCCTATTGCGGACGTGGCGGGGCATGTCGGTGCAGGGATCAAGCGTCTGAATAGGCCCTTGTTGACTGATTCGTCGTCGGGAGTTGGATAGCTACGGCGCCATCTCTCCGAAGGCGATGCCTGATGTGGTCCGAATGCAAATCTTCGAACGGCGAC
This sequence comes from uncultured Acidimicrobiaceae bacterium, assembly GCA_963807775.1. Taxonomy (GTDB): domain Bacteria; phylum Actinomycetota; class Acidimicrobiia; order Acidimicrobiales; family RAAP-2; genus Bog-473. The sequence goes on from CAWECY010000010.1 coordinate 400,966, forward strand.
GTGCCGGCTGCGCAGCGCCTGCATCGCCCCGGCGCGTCGCACCTGGCCAACCCATCGCTCGCGTACACTAACTCTCCGCATCAGGCCCGGTGACGCAGGGACGCACAGGGCGACGGTGATGCAGCTGCCTGGGTAGCTCAGTCGGTAGAGCAGCGCACTCGTAATGCGCAGGTCGTCGGTTCGAGTCCGACCTCAGGCTCCAAAGATCCCCAAAGATGCTGGTCAGACCCGTCCCATCTCTTCTGACGGTTTCGAAGAGCGCATTTCTCCCAACATCTTGCGGTGAACAGCGAAATCCCACATCGGGGACAGGCCCGGTGGCGCCGTGATCACGGATACTCCCTGGATTCCGCTGCGTCCGCCCCCGATATGTCGATACCAGTAGTCCGGTCGAGGTGCTCATCGATGCGACTGCGAGCGTAGGTGTAAGCCTCCGTTTCATCCATGGCGGCCCCCTGAGCACGGAGTTCTCGGACCCGCTCGGCACCGAGGACGACCGTAAGCCGTCGCGTGGTCTCCTGGCGAACGGCCACCACGTACCTCGCCACATCGTTCTGTTCGGTGGAGTCCCCTCGGACGGGTGCTGCGATGTCCGCAGAGAGCCGCTCGAGGAGTTTCTTGACCGATCCCTGAATCACTGCAGCACCCTCTGGTTGCTTCGACACGAGGGCGAACGCCACCACATTCAAGAGCGAGGCGACATAGATCACACCTAAGCCGCCTGTTAGTAGCTGATGTTTCAACGCGCGCCGCGCCGTGTCCAGCATTGCCGTCCATTCTTCAAGGCGAGCGGCGGTCAACACGGCGACTCCGAGGGAGCCGAAACTCTCGTACCCTGCCCCGACCGCAAGTTCGAGGCCTTCATGAAGCAGCACGCGTGCCCGGTCTGGCTCCGATGAGACCAATGTGTCGGCCAAGCCGACGAGATTTTGCCCTATTTCGATTGGGACACCACTCTGACGCGCCAGCTCCAGTCCCTCTGTCGCGAACTGGCGAGCCCTATCCGGGTCGGTCCAGGCAAGAATGTGCGCTGAGATTCCTAGAAATTGGGCCGCGAGTCCAGGAGCGTTATCCGTTCGCGCACATTTCGTCGCCTCGACGAGATAGCCGATTGCCCCTTCAGCATCATCGGACGCTTGCGCCAACTGGGATCTGAGGTTCAGTGACCACGCTTCGACGGGTTGAGGAGCGGCACGCCCAAGACGTCTCTCCACGTCCACCGCCTGTTCAGCCAACTGCAACGCCCGCGCGGCATCCCCGTCGATGTACCACGCGCGCATGGCCGCTTCCAACAGCGCGACTGCTGACCCTGGGTGGTTTGTCGCTCCGGGCAGTTCCATCAATGGCGCTGGATCGAAGTGCACGATCGCGTTGATTTGGATCGAACCGTGGGGAAGCGGACAGAACAGCCGGAATGCGAGGTCGACATCCTTCGCCTGAAGGGCGTAAGCCATAGCGATCAGCAGGTTGTCTCGCTCGCGGGCCAGGCGTGCCGCCCATTCGATCTGTTCTGGTCCCCATATGTGGTCACCTACCACAACCGTGAACTCGGCGTAATGGTTCGCGTGACCGCGCCGCACCACCTCGGACTCGCCTGCCTTCGCCAAGGCCTCTTCCCCGTACTGCCTGATGGTCTCGAGGAGCCGGTAGCGCGTCTCGACGCCTGCGTCGTCCACCACCACTAGAGACCGGGCGACCAGTCCGGCAAGCAGGTCCAGCACCTCGTCTGCCTCAATCGGATGGCCCGAGCACACCTCCTCGGCGGCTTCGAGAGTCCAACCTCCGACAAATACCGAGAGGCGCGCCAGCAGCCGTTGTTGTGGCTCCGTCAGGAGCTCGAACGACCAGTCGATCGTGGCGCGCAGTGTCTGATGGCGCTCGATGGCCACCCTTTCGCCCCCGGTCAGGAGGCGGAAGCGTCGGTCGAGCCGTTTGGCCAATTCGGCGGGCGTCATCGTCACGACGCGAGCTGCCGCCAGCTCGATCGCCAGGGGAACTCCGTCAAGCCGTCTGCACACTTCGCCGACGGCAGAGGCATTGCTCGGTTCGACGTGGAAATCTGCCTTCACTGCCCTGGCCCTATCCGAGAAGAGACGTACGGCCTCGCACTCGATCAAGGCACCTACTTCCATACCCTCGTCCCCTACGGCAAGGGAGGGGACCACCAGGATTTGCTCGCCGCGTAGGTTCAGACCCTCCCGGCTCGTTGCGAGAACCCGCACGCGGGGACAGCTTTCCTCGATCTTCGCGACAAGGTCTGCGACGGGCCGCAGTAAGTGCTCGCAGTTGTCCAGTACGAGTAGCAATTCTTGGTCACGCAGGTAACCGACTAGCGCCTCCTCCAGGGCCGAGCCCACACGAGCCGTCACCCGGAAGACACCGGCGACCGCGTCGACCACTCCGGCGGGATCGCGGACCATCTGCAGCTCGCATAGCCATGCACCGTCTCGGTACCGCGGCAACTCCTCTGCCGCAACCTGGAGTGCCAGTCGCGTCTTGCCCACACCGCCGACACCCGTCAGCGTGACGACCGGGGACAAGACCGTTGCCTCGCTCACCCGGACGACGTCGGATTCTCGGCCCACGAGGGAGCTCGTCTGGAGTGGCAGATTCCCGGGAAACGTGTCGAGTGTTCGCAATCGCTCGAAATCTCGCTGTAGGTGGCGGTGAACGACCTGAAAGATCCGCTCCGGTCGACCAAGGTCTCTGAGGCGGTAGCTCCCCAATTCGATGAGGCCGCAGCCCTCCGGGAGATGGTCTCGGACCAGTTCTTGCGTGGCCGCTGAGAGCAGGATCTGTCCCCCGTGGCCCGCACCCATCAGACGGGCCGCCCGATTCAAGACTGGTCCGAAGTAATCGGCGTCCCGCTGGTCGGCGACACCCGTGTGCAGACCCATACGAACCCGCAACGATCCGATTGGTTCCCAGGGCTCCATGTTCAGGGTCCGCTGTGCGTCCACCGCCGACGCGACCGCGGCATCGGCGATCGCGAAGGCCGCGTAGATGCCGTCGCCCAATCCTTTGACGACCCGTCCACCGCGATGTTCCACCGCGGCGGTGATCAGCTCGTCGTGGCGTGCCAGCGCGCCCCGCATCGCATCAGGATGCTGCTCCCACAGTCGGGTAGAACCCTCCACATCGGTGAAGAGAAATGTCACCGTGCCCGTCGGCAGCTCGCTCATCAAACCCTCTTCCGGGGACCCGAACTCGATGCTAACCGCCGTTGTACCAGGTCGCTGAGACGCAGAATTCTTCGGGTATGGTCGCCCGCTGGGCTTCGCTCCTCTCGACTTAAGGGACGTTGAGCGGGGCTCCTCTACGCCCAATGCCGGCGCGTGCCGCTCGAAGTGCCCAGCGACCGCTCCGCACGAGAAGAGCCCCAGCGATCGGTACGTCCGAAGGACGCCTCGGAGCCAAGATTCCGGGCCTGCAGCCCCGCAATTTCGATGCCCGACCCGCGTGGGAATGAGGTTCTCGTCCCAACTTCATCCCAACAACTGGGTCCCAGAGCGTCCCACTGGGTCCCACTCTCTGTCCCGTGCCGACCTCGTCACAGCCTTGTGAACAGGACGCAGCGGGATGGAGTGAGACCAGCTGAGACCGAGTGGGATTGCCTCGATCCGTCTCGTAATGCGCAGGTCGTCGGTTCGAGTCCGATCTCGGGGCCTCCAAAGGCGCGGTCAGAAGGCGCTTTTCCGCGGGAGGGTCGCACTTCACTGGGTGGGGGCTGGCGTGGCATAGGCGCCTCTGACCCACAAGGCCAACCCCTTGCGAAGCGTCGGGGGTGCATCCGCTAGGAAGCTGACAACGAGTAGTTCGGTTGCCTGCAACGACGAGCAACCCCCAAATGCATCCTCGAGCTCCTTTCGATCTTCCTCCGCAGCGGCGGTCGCACCGGCAGCAAGGACAGAGGAGCCAGATGCCGAGCGGCGACGACATCGAATTCGCTGTGTTCTGTCCGAGGACTGCTGAGCAGACTCGTGGACAATAGGAATCTATGAGGGCAGCAAGAGAGGTTCCTGAGCTGGCTTCATCGAGTTCCATCCGAGCAGTCTGGTAGCGAGAGCGACTGCCCCGTTAGTGCCGGTCAGCCACGCTCCAACCCGGTGTACGGGGCTAGTCCTCTGGCCCATTCCCCTAAGCTGCCCGTACCACGGGCCAGACCTGTCGATTCCTTGCGCGCTGGGTAGCTACGAAGGTGATGACGCATGCCACTTGGAGAAACATCAATCCGATGTCCAACTCACTGGCCGGGGAGCCTGTGGTGTGCGTGGGTGCCACGCCCGAACAGACTCTCGAGATGCTCGATCGGATAATGAACACCTAGCTCTGATTCTGGTCTTCAGATATTGAGTAAGCCGTGCGAAATACAAGAGCCATGATTTCACTGCGCTTCTCCGTCGATGAGTCGGAACTCGTTGACGCTATCCCTCTCAGCTCGATCTGGTTGTCGATCCAAGCCTGACCGGGCGCTCCGATCCGATAGGGCCGCAGGTTGGTTTCCGAATAGTGGACGAGCTTCGCCGATTCCGTTTCGTATCCGCCGTCGGCAAAGCGCAGAGCAAGCAAACGCAGGACGAGATCGAAGAGATGCGGGGCGCTGATCTGGTCTGCCGTACGCGCCGCTCGAACGAGATGATCCATCGCTCCAGGACGACCCATACCCATCAGTGTCCAACCCCAAAATGCGTCCAGCCACATGCCGTTGGTGCCCCCGACCTGCAAGCCTTCGGGGCGTTGAGCGAGCACGTCCATACTGGCGTTGAAGTCCGGCGTCGCAACTTGCGTGAGATAGCACGCGGACCAGGTGATGATCGCGGCGCTGACATAGATGGGGTGCTCGCGCTCGTCAGCACGTCGCAGCGCTTCGACCGCGGCCGCGACACTCTCCTCGCGCCGGCCGAGGCCGGCAAGCGCCGCCGTGAGGTCGTTGAGGGCGATGTTGGCAACACCGGCATCTTCGGTCGCGTCCGCGATCTCTAATGTTCGTTCCCCGTAGCTCATCGTTTCCTCGAATCGGCCGGTCATGACTTGTACGTGTGATCGGGCCGCCCAACCCCATGCGGAGTGCGCGACGCCGGCTTGGTTCGCGAGCGAGATGCTTTGCTCCGCGTGGGCGGCTGCGCCCTCATAATCCCCGAGTCCCGTGATCTCCAAATAAGCGAGTTCTCCAAGGATCTCCACGATTACCCCGGGATCGAGGAGCTCTCGGTGCGCCAGCACCTGTTGTCTCCAAGTAATGCCGTCGACCGGTGCCGCCTGGATGGCGAAGTAGAGCCCCTCTCGGCAGAGGCTGGCCAACTCCTCCCAGCAGGCCTGATCGATACACCACAAGGCCGCTGAGCGCAGATTGTCCGTCTCGGGAACCACCGTCGTCAGTGCACTGAAGTATTCCGCGCCGAGGAAGCGAGCAGCTTGTTGATTCACGAGCTCCAGGAAGAATCGCGCATGCCGTGCTCTTGTGGGGATGGTCTCACCCGAGTCGGCTAAACGGTCGGCGGCAAACTGGCGAAGGGTCTCAAGGAGTCGATACCGACCCTCTTCGGGATCGAACTGAACCAGTGACTTGTCCACGAGGCCGAGGACTGACCCCACAACGTCTGTGTCAATATCCTCCGGCCCTACCGCCGCTTCAGCGGCGTCGAGGGTAAAGGACGCGGGAAATACCGCCAGCCGCCGAAATACCTTCCGTTCGGCGGTCGAGAGCAGGTCATGAGACCACGACACGGTTGCCAGCAACGTTCGATGGCGTTCCTGGGCCCGACGCGATCCTCCACCGAGCAATCGGAAGCGTTCATCTAGACGACGGGCCACCTCACTCGGGGGCATGGACCCGATACGAGCAGCGGCTAGCTCGATAGCCAATGGGATGCCATCGAGATGGCGACAAATGTCAATAACGGGGCCGACGGTGACGTCATCAAGCGTGAAACTCTCGGTGACGGCTGTGGCACGCTCCACAAAGAGACGCACCGAAGGAGCCGCCAAAGCGTCTTCGACGTTTGACTCAGGCTTGGGTACCGCGAGAGAGCTGACCCGTCGCACCACCTCTCCGTCAAGCCCCAATGGCTCCCGACTTGTTGCAAGAACGTCGATCTCTCGCGCCTCGGCAAGCACGGCATCGATGAGATCTGAGACGTCTCCGATAACATGTTCGCAGTTGTCCAGCACAGAGGAGCATGTGGCGCTCTGACATGTAGTCGATGAGGCCCTGGTTGTCGCTGACTGGTGCTCCGATAGCCGCCGCCAAAGCCTTCGGTACCTCGGCTCCATCCGCGACAGGTGCCAAATCGACCAGCCAACATCCGTCGGAATAATGTGGGGCGACCGCGGCCGCCACGCCGAGGGCCAAGCGCGTCTTGCCTACTCCACCGACTCCGGTCAGAGTGAGCAGTCGCTCGTGCTCGAGCAGTGCCGTGAAATTCGCTACCTCGTCGGTCCGCCCGATCAGTTCGGTACGCATGGTCGGCAAGTTGGTAGGCACGACGTCGACCGATCGAAGGGGTGGGAACGATCCGTCGCCAACCTGGAAGACCTGCTGAGCTGAGGCCAGATCGCGAAGACGGTGTTCACCAAGGCTTCGCAAGGGAACGCTCGGATCGGCCAGGCTCGCCGTCGAGGCGGAACACACGACCTGGCCGCCGTGCGCCGTGGCCATCAATCGAGCAGTCAGGTTGACGGCGGGGCCGAAGTAATCCCCATCGCGTTCGGACGCCTCTCCCGTGTGCACGGCCATGCGAACTCGGATCTCGACTCCTTCGGGCCATGATTCAGCTCGGAAAATTGCCTGGGCCGCCTCGGCAGTGGCGAGTGCCTCACCGCACGCGACTAAAGGCAACGGCGAACCCGTCACCACCGGTAGCAAAGACATATCCCAAGTTGTCCTCGATGACCGAACGGAGAATGGAGTCATGGCGCTCTAGAGCTAGCCCCATGGAATCCGTAGCCGACTCCCATAGCCGAGTCGATCCTTCGATATCGGTGAACAAGAACGTCACCGTCCCCGCTGGAGGCTGCGCCATGGCCAAAACGCTAGCGAGAATCGACGGCCGTCTGGAGCGAGCGGCTCCGCCGGTCCGAGGCCACTCCGCATTGTCGGCAATAGACAAACATTCACTGGTATGGGGTCTGCATACCCTTCTTGGGGATGCCCCAGCCGACGGGGACATGTCGGGCACCAAGCTCAATGGCCCGATCATCGCGGCCAGCGGATCATAAGCAACTCGCTGAGCCCGCGAGCTCTACCCTCGGGGTTCGACGGCATCCCAACAGCTATCCCAACAATTGGGTCCCAGCTCGTCCCGCTCAGTCCCACTGGGTACCAACGAGCCGGCCCGGGTGGCTTCTGACCGGGACGGAGAGGGAAACGCTGGGACCCAGCGGAATCCGGTGGGATTCAGTCCACCCACCTCGTAATGCGCAGGTCAGGAGTTCGAATCTCCTCTCAGGCTCCAGAAGTGCTGGTCAGGAGGCGTTTTTTCGCGCGTCATGCGCGAGCAGCGCATCATCCCAACAGCTGTCCCAACAATTTCGGGCGAACAGCGAATCTTCCGCTCTCAAGGTCACCAGATCCGCCGCCCCTTAGTCGGATATGGCCACGGCAATCCCGTTGTCGGGGCTCGGGCCTCGATCTACCGATCTTTCGAAAGCAAGGACGATCTCTTCTTGGCTCTGTTCAAGGCCGGCTACGAGCACGAGATGTCCCGACTCGTGGCCACGCTCGAGGCATCCGACGTACCTCCAGCGGAACGCCTGTCGCCTGTCGGACTTCGCCTCCTTGATCCAAGACGAGAGCCCGGAGGCTGCCACCTCGCCGATCCTCCAGTTGGAGTCCTGCCTCTATGCCGCCCGGAATCCCCAGGCACGGGCACGCTTGGCCGCCACCCACGACGAGGCCGTCGCGGCGTCGGCCGACCTACTTCGCACCCTGATGGAAGAGGAGGCCATGGAGCCTTTCGAGGACCCCAAACGGGTCGCTCGTGTCATCGGAGTGCTCTTCCGCGGCATCAGTCTTCTTCGGGTCATGCAGCCCGACGTCGTCGACGAACCGGCTGTTCGAGGTCGCCGTCGAATTCGTCGCACGCGATCTCGGAACTTCAGTCGGGTGAAATAGAGCCTCATCTCATTGAAGCTTCTGTGTCGGACACTGTGAGAGCCGTCGGGCCGTAGTGAGCCAGACTCAAGCCCGACAGCGCGCACCTGCGGGTCTCGTTCGACATTGACTGCGGGTATCTACAGCGCCGCGAGGCACGCCGAGGCCGCTCAGGACGCCAGCGAGGCCCGAACTGTACTGTCCGCATCCACGTCGGCGGCGACCGCGTGCCCCTCGATGTGGCCCGAACTCAAGATGTCGTCGATACGTTCCTTAGGGACTGCCTGGGCAAAGAGGAAGCCTTGCGCTCGGTGGCACTCGGCCTCCTGCATCGCCTGCAGCTGATCGGGGTGCTCGATGCCCTCGGCGATGACGTCGAGACCGAGCGCCCCGCCGAGCCGGATCAGCGTGTGCACGAGCGCAGCGCTCTGCACTGAGGTCGTCACCGTCGACATAAACGAGCGATCAATCTTCAGCACGTCCACCGGGAACTGGCGGAGGTAGCTGAGGGAGGAGAAGCCGGTACCGAAGTCGTCGATGGCCAGCCGCACGCCGATTGCCTTGAGCTGCTGCAAGCGCCGAACCGTCGCGTTGGCATCCACCATGAGCACCGACTCGGTAATCTCGAGCACCAGGCCATCGGGATCGAGTTCGCTGGAGCGAAGCGCGTCGCGCACCTCGTCGACAAAACGGTCGGTAGCCAGCTGGACCGCGGAGACGTTGACCGACACTGTGAGGGAGGGGTTGGTTCGACGCCAGGTCGCCGCGTCGTCGCACGCCCGGTTCAGCACCCATCGACCGATCTCGTCGATCACGCCGGTCTCCTCGGCCAGGGGGATGAAACGGTCGGGAGAGACCCACCCGAGGTGAGGGTGGCGCCATCGGAGAAGCGCCTCGACCCCCTGGAGCTGGAGATCACCGAGGTCGACCACGGGCTGGTAGTGCAGCTCGAACTGATCATTGCGCAGCGCAGCGTGGAGATCGATGGCCATCTCGAGCCGCTCCGTGACCGCCGACTGCATTTCGGGAAGGAAAACGGCGGCACAGTTCTTGCCCCGCGCCTTGGCCTGGTACAGCGCCACGTCGGCATTGCGGAGCAGGTCGGCGGCCTCCTCGGTCTCGCCGAGGGCTATCCCGATCGATGCGGTCACGGTCACGTTGCGCCCACCGAGGTGGAACGGTGTCGTACGAATGACCTCGAGGAGGTTCTCGGCAACGATCTCGGCGCCATGCGCCAAGGACGGGCCACCGACGAGGACGACGAACTCGTCACCGCCGATCCTGCCCACCGAATCCGCTTCGCGCAGCACTGTGTAGAGCCGGGTCGCGACTGCCTGGAGCAGCTCGTCGCCGACCATGTGACCCAGGGAGTCATTGACCTCTTTGAAGTTGTCGATATCCAAAAAGAGCGCCGCCATTGGGGTACTGGCTCGGCGAGCCTGGGCCAATAGAAGCTCGGCGCGGTCTAGCAGGAAGGCGCGGTTGGGCAGTCCCGTGAGGGCGTCGTGCAGCGCCTGATGCCGTAGCTGGTCCTCCAAGCGGCGCCGCTCTGAGACGTCCTGGGCCATCACGAGGACGCAGTCGCGCCCGTTGAAGTTCAGGCGGTGTGACGCAATGTCGACGTCGATCAGCGACCCGGACTTCGTGCGGTGACGCCAGGTGCCCGAATGCTCCGAATCCTCGCGTCCCTCCGCAAGATGGGCAGCGAGGATCGTGGCGTCCTCGTGGAGCCGGATCTGCTCGATGGTCATAGACAGGAACTCGTCGCGGTTGTAACCGTAGTGAGCCAGGGCAGCCTCGTTGACCTCGACGAAGTCCAACGTATCGCCGTCGTAGACCCACATGGGGTGGGGATGATGTGCGAAGAGCATGCGGAAGTCCTGCTGGGACTTGCGCAACGCCAACTCGGCTTGCTTGCGATGGGTGATGTCGTGGGCGAATGCGTGGAATCGGACTCCCTCTGGATCCCGGGTTCGCCAAATGGCGATGTCGATGGGGAACCGATGTCCATCGCGGTGCTGTGCTTCGATCTCAAAGTGCCGACCAAGCAACGGCGCTTCGTCGATCGTAGCGAGCTCGGCCAGGCCACGGCGGTTGGCGTCGCTGTCGCCGGCGTCTTCAGGGATGATCAGGTCTTCGCCAGTCCGTCCGATCGCCTCGGCGCGCTTCCAGCCGAATATCTCCTCGGCCTGGGAGTTCCAGTCAATGACGATCCCGTTGTCGTCGAATTCCAGATAGGCGTCATTGGCTGTCTCGAGGGTCGTGCGTAGCCTCTCCTCGGAGCGTCGGACGAATTCCTGGGCCTCGGCTAGGTGCTCGGCGCTGACACCCAACAGTCCGATCACGAAGAGACAAGCGAGGGCCGACAGCGCCGCTAAGCCGTACTCGTCGGGCCCCTGCAGGAAGCTGGGCGCCAACCCCAGGGTGACAGTTAGCTGGCCGACAGCTAGCCCTGCGGCCACCCACGCCGCGATCACCCGCCAAGAGAATCCTGAAGCCACCGTCAGGTTGTCCCGAGCGATGAACACGTACCCCAAAGCCAACGCTGGCCCCCATCCGGTGAGGTACATGAGCACGGTGGCCACCGCGACCTGCACGGCGATGCGGATCTGCAGACGTCCCCGAGACGGTGCTGCCGAGTAGACCAGGTGGGTAGTCCACGAGAGGACGTAGCCCAGGCCCAGAGCAACGACCAGCAACCACAGCGGCTGTTTAGCAACGACGTGGAACCGCTCCAGCCACCACAAGGCCAGAGCGGTGGTGAACACGATGGCGAGGACGAAACGCGTCATGGGCAACGCCCACTCGGCTCGGACGCGGGCGCGAATGCTCGAGTCGCTCGGCAACGGGACCTCGCTCACCTGATGGATATCGGCAGTTCGAGCGGCAGCCAAAACTCCCGGAGCATCGGTGCACAGAAACTTTGTTGACCAATTGTGCGTCTCCGAGCCCCCGAGTCCCCGAGCCATGGTTCCGGCGGACTCGACCCCCGTCCCGGAGAGAGGCCTCGCCGTGTCGTCAGCGGCTCCGAAAGCGGAGGAAAGAGATTTGTGACCTTGCGAAGTCTCGTCGTTGTGCCGCCGACCAAACAGCCATCCCAACAGCCATCCCGACAATTGGTCCCAGTGCGTCTCGCTCAGTCCCAGTAAGTCCCACAAGAGCGGCCGGATGACCTTCTGACGAGGACGGAGCGGAACTGACTGGGGCGGAGCGGCACCCTGAGGGATTCCGTCGATCTACCTCGTAATGCGCAGGTCGTCGGTTCGAGTCCAACCTCAGGCTCCAGTACAGGGTGCACTTTCGGGGGCGCGCTAGTGACAGCGCCCCATCACCCGCCTACTGCGTCTGGTAAGTGAATGCGATCTGCCCGAAGTTCAACGTGAGCGACTCGACCGGGCGGTCACCGCCGCTGCTGTCACTGAGGGATGTCTGGAAAAGGGCGGGCGACGCAACGTCGACCTGCTTGGTGAAGGTGATGTCCCTCGGCGCGACGAACCCCTCGACCTCGTCATCGCCCCCGGCGGTGAGGGTCTCTTCGCCCAAGGCAAAGAGGGCGAGCAGCATGAGCTGATCCCGGTCGTCGAGGGTGTCGGCCAGCTCGTTCAGCCGGCGTGCCAGGCGCTCTAGATCGTCCCGTGTGAGCGTGACCTGGGACATGGTTGTGGCTCCCTTCTCGAGTGGCACCGCGGTGCCTGTGGGGTGAGACGGCTGATGGATCGCCGGGTTACAGCGGTCACGCCACCCTGGGTCGGTCCGTCGACGGCCTACCCTTGTGGCCGTGGGGGAGCCTGTCTCGCCATGCGTTGGGGCCGTGGCAAGGCAGACGAGAGTCACCCACTCGTGGGGAGCGGGAGGAGGATTCGCTCGTCGAGGTGACCCTGTCCCACGTGCCCAAAACAGGGTCCACTGCGTTCCGCTCAGTTCCAGTGAGCAACAACCCGAGCCCCTCATCCGATGCCGTGAATCCGCACAGGGTCGGATGTAGATACTGTCCCTCTTCACGTCCCCTTTTTCTCTCTGCCGTGCCATTCTGTTGGCGTGGGGCGACCGTCGGGGACAGTCACGTTCCTCTTCACGGACATCGAAGGGTCGACGCAGCTCTGGGAGGACCACCCCGAGGCCATGCGCGAGGCCCTCGAGCGGCACGACACCGTGGTGTCGGGAGCCATCGACGCCCATGGCGGATACGTGTTCTCGACCGGTGGCGACGGCTTCGCCGCTGCCTTCCAGCGTGCGGGCGATGCGGCGGCGGCGGCTCTGGAGGGCCAGCTGGGCCTGGCCGCCGAGGCGTGGCCCGATGGGGTGACAATCAGAGTGCGTATGGGCCTGCACACCGGCGAGGCCTCGGAGCGGAACGACGATTACTTCGGCCCGGCGTTGAACCGTGCCGCTCGACTGATGGCGGCGGCGCACGGTGGGCAGGTGCTCAGCTCATCCGTCACCGGCTCACTCATATCTCCCCACCTGCCGGGCGGCGCCGGTCTGAAGGACTTGGGCGAGCATAGGTTGCGTGACTTGTCCGAGCCCGATCATCTGTTTCAGCTCGTCGATCCCAGGCTGCAAGGTGACTTCCCTCCACTGCGCTCGCTCGACAGCTATCCCGGGAATCTGCCCGTTCAGGCCACCGGCTTCATCGGCCGGAAGAAAGAGCTCGTCGCAGTAACGAAGGCGCTCGGCGCGGCCAGGGTGGTGACACTGTGTGGCGTCGGGGGGGTGGGCAAGACTCGTTTGGCCCTCCAGGCGGCCGCGGAGACGGTGCTCGTCTATCCCGATGGCGTGTGGTTGGCCGAACTTGCGGCAGTGAGCGACCCTGATGGAGTCGACGAATCGATCGCCTCCGCGCTCGGGGTCCAGCCCCGTCCTGGTACGCCGGCGCTCAAGTGCGTCCTGGATTACATAAGGGGCAAGCAGCTCCTCATCGTCCTGGACAACTGTGAGCACATCCTTGGCGCAGTGGCTCGTTTCGTCGACGTCGGTGTCAGGGAGTCCCGCGGTCTCCAAGTCCTGGCCACGAGTCGGGAGGGGCTCGCCGTTCCCGGTGAGAGCGTGATCACCGTCCCATCGCTGCAGCTGCCCGGAACCGAAGCGTCACCGGAGGAGTCGCTGGAGAGCGAATCGAGCCTGCTCTTCGTCGATCGTGCCCGAGAGTCAAACTCAGACTTTGTGGTTGGCCCCGAAGACGCGGCAGACATTGCCGACGTCTGCCGGAGGTTGGACGGTATCCCCCTGGCCATAGAGCTCGCAGCCGCGCGTTCAAACAGCATGACGCCGGCGGAGATCACCGCGCACCTCGATCAACGTTTCAAGCTCCTCACCCGCGGGCGACGCACGGCTTCGACTCGCCAGCAGACGCTGCGAAACACGATCGATTGGTCCTACGAGTTGCTCGAGAACCCGGAACGACAGGTGTTCCGGAGGTTGGCCGTCTTTGCGGGTGAGTTCGGGCTCGAGGCCGCAGAGTCGGTGGTTCCAGGCGATGGTGTCGAGAGCTTCGATGCCCTCGATCTGCTGGGGCGCCTCGTGGAGAAGTCCCTCGTGGTCGCGGAAAGTGTCTCTGGCTCCACCCGCTTTCGACTCCTCGAGACCATCCGCGACTACGCGTGGGAGCGCTTGGAGGAAGCGGCGGAGCTCGATGGGGCAGGCGAACGGCACGCGCGGTATTTTCTTGCCTTTGCCGAACGGGCGGACGCCGGTCTTGAGAGCCCTGACGAGACTGTGTGGCGGAGACGTGTCGAACGGGAACTGGAGAACCTGCGCGCTGGACTTCGCTGGTTCATCTCTACTGGTGATGCAGACTCGGCACTCGCCGAAGTGTACGCCCTCTCAAATGTGGGTTCGTTGAGCCACTTGCCCTTCGGGATGCTGGCGCTCGAGGTGGCGGATATGCCCGCAGCGGCTGATAATCCCCTTCGAGCGGCCGCGTTTGGTTGTGTCGCCATGACGTTCGCCGAACAGGGTGAACTTCAAGAGTCGATCACGTACGCCGACAAGGCGGATGCGCTGTTGGCGTCCCTTGGACACCCGGGCATCGACAAGATCCGGTGCCGGGTCCGGGGCTGCGTCACGACTCCGGTCGCCTATCAAGGCGACGCGGAACGGCTACTCACGCTCTGCGTGAAGGGACTCGACGACGCACGGCGAAGCAACGACAAATTCGAGGAACTGCAGTCACTCGTCCTGCTCTGATCCACTCTCGAGGATGAACGCGAGGCCATTCGTCTGGGTGATGAGGCTCTCGAACTGGCGCTGGAACTCCAGGTCCCGACCTACGTGGCCTGGGCCCCAATGATGCTTGCGACACGCCTGATATTGGTCGATCCGGTACGGGCCGAGGCCTTGCTCGATCAGGCGATCGAGGCAGCTGTGCGGATCGACCATCCGTGGGTGATCTCCATGGCGAACCAATCTCTCGCGATGGTGCAGGCGGTTCAGGGCCTTTACCAGGCGGCAGCCTGGACCCTCTTAAGCAACGCGGAGCGGTCGCACGTCGCGGGCGACGATGGAGCAGCCTGGAATACGTTCGGTCTCTTGGCTTGTCTGCTGACGGCCACCGGCGCCGAGGATGCCGCCCTTCTTACCGGCGCCTGGGCTCATCTCCACGGCTATATGCCTGATCGTCATACCGGCCTCCACCCGACCTATGGAGCCTTTCGAGTGGATGCCTACCTGGATTTGCGGGAAAGGCAAACACCCGAGGAGATCGACCTACTGGCTCAACGGGCGCGTCCTATGGATACGACTGAAATCCTGGTCTTCGTCCGTCGCACTCTCGACGGTGACTAAGGGTCCGCCATAGATTAATACGCGCGTTGTAGACTCTCCATGTGGAGGCGACGTCCGAGGAGCTGGTCTGGTATTTCGAGACCGTTCTGCCCCACGTCAACGAACGCCAACGCCGAGTGATCGTGGGAGCGACGGCGTCGCTGCTCGGGCGTGGCGGCAAGACCACGGTGGCCGAGGCGGCAGGTATGAGCCGCAACACCGTGATCCGCGCCACCAGCGAGGTCGAAGAGGGCGTCGCAGTATCAGTTCGCCAACGGGTGCTCGGCGGCGGTGACAAGCCGGCCATCGACAAGCAACCGGGCCTGCTCGAGGCGCTCGATGAGTTGGTGCATCCCTCGACGCGAGGCAACCCGATGTCGCTGGCGCGTTGGACGTCCAAGTCGACCTACGAACTGGCCGATGAGCTTCAGCGCCAGGGCTACTCGGTCTCCGCCGAGCTGGTGCGGCGCCTGCTTCACGGGCTCGGGTACTCACTCCAGGCTCCCTCCAAGCAAAAGGAAGGGACCCAGAGCCCCGATCGAGACGCCCAGTTCAACTACCTCAACGACACCGCCGTGGGCTTCGTCAAGAACGGCCAACCCGTCATCTCGTGTGACACCAAGAAGAAGGAGCTGGTGGGCGAGTTCTCCAACGGAGGTGCCGAATGGCACCCCGCGGGCGAACCGACGCGGACCAAGACGCATGACTTCATCGACAAGGACCTCGGACGTGCCGTGCCCTATGGCGTCTATGACATCGAGAACGACGAGGGCTGGGTCTCGGTCGGCGACACCGCGGACACCGGCGCCTTCGCCGTCGAGGCCATCAGGCGCTGGTGGTACTCGATGGGCCAGGTCCGCTTCCCCGACGCGCACAAGCTCTTGATCACCGCCGATGCCGGCGGGTCCAACGGTCACCGGGTCAAACTCTGGAAGGTCGAACTGGCCAAGTTCGCCCGAGAGAGCGGCCTCGAGATCACCGTCTGCCACTACCCACCGGGAACCTCGAAGTGGAACAAGATCGAGCATCGGATGTTCAGCTTCATCTCCATGAACTGGCGAGGCCGACCGCTGGTCTCGTATCGCACCATCATCGAGCTGATCTCGGCGACGACCACCAAGAGCGGACTCAAAATCAAAGCCGAACGGGACTGGAACTACTACGAAGCCGGCGTGCAGGTGAGCAAGGCCGAACTGGCCGCCCTCCCGCTCTTTCGTCATGAGTTTCATGGTGACTGGAACTACACCCTGGCCCCAGCACCGAACGCGTAATCAAAATCGCGGCGGACCCTAAGACGTCTTTGGAAGTGTTGTTTGCGACCATGGTTGGCGGACGAACAGACGTCCGTCGCCAACAGAAGGTGGACACCTTCAGAAGGGCAGCTTCCGTCAGGGAGCCCATGGGCGGCGATGCGAAGAGCCGGCTCGTTTCTGTGACTGGAGCACGGCCCGGGATGCCTCAGAAGAGCCCGCCCGGACCTTTCTCGAACGGCGGACCGGCCAGGATGCGGTCTCGCGCCGCGTCCCAGTCGGCGATGACCTCGCTGACCTCGATCGTCTTCGTCGACGGCTCGAATGGCGTCGTGTGCGTGATGAAGCCCTGGCCCGTCCACAAGTGGAGCTGGAGCATGGGCTGGTCGTCGGTGATCCCGTACCCCTCGTCCGGATGAAGGTCGCAGCGGCTCTGATGCGTGGTGCTCGGGGAGGTGGTGATGACCGTCGAGCCCCAGTGGTAGCTGACGGGGCGGTGCACGTGGCCGGCCACGATCTGAGCCACCTGGGGATGACGCTCGACCACCGCCCGCAGGTCGCCGCCGCCCTCGAGCCGGATGGCGTCGAACATCCAGAGATTGGTCAGGAACGGTGGGTGGTGGAGGAAGAGCAGCGTCGGCTTGTCCGGCGCGGTGACGAGCTGGGCGTCGAGCCAGGCCAGCTGATCCGGTTCGAGCCGGCCGTCGTGGCGGCCGGGCACGGTCGTGTCCATCCCGATGAGGCGGATCGGGTAGTCGTCGATCACGTAGTCGATGGGCCCTGAGGCAGGCATCCAAGGCCGATCGGCGAACACGCTGCGAAAACCCTCACGCTCATCGTGGTTGCCCGGGACAAGATAGGCCGGAATGGTCAACGCCTGCAACAAATCGTTGAGGATCGTGTACTGAGCCGTCCCTCCGTCGTTGGTGAGGTCACCCGTGGCCAGGACGACGTCAGGCCGCAGTGCCCGTGTCTCCAGGTAGTCGATGGCGGCGGACAACTTGGCGTTGGCATCGACGAAGCTGCGCATGAAGCCGTCGTCCGTGTCGACGTGCAGGTCGGTGATCTGGGCGATGAGCATGCCCGGAGTCTCTCAGGTCGTCCCGTCTGGTGAAGTCGCCCGACCCGGCGGGTGGAATCCCTGGTCGAACGGGGATTCGCGTGGTCCGGCCGGGGGATCGGGAGCAAGCCAACCCGGGGGCGGCGGAGCGGTCCAGTCGCCGGGCCTATCGACCGACAATTCCTTAGGATCGCCCCGCGGTCGTCCCATAGAGACGAGAGGATCCCGATGAGTGCGAAGTTGGGTTGGCTAATGGCTGGCATCGTGGCGCTGCTCGTCGGCCTCTCCGCGGTGCCGGGAGGGGCAACCACCGCCCTCCCCCATGGCGTCATCGTGGCGCCGGCATCATCGCCGGCCTTCGTCCCGAACGCCGCCTGCGGCACGGGTTCGCCTGCCTACAGCTACGAGGGAAGCGGGGATGCCGCCGATCCGCAGGTCGTCTACTCGGCGGGCACCTACTACGCGTTCACGACCGGCAATGCTCTGGGCAACAACATCGCCGCATTGGTCTCGAGCTCACCCGACTCCGGCTTCGGGCCCTACACGAACAAGTGTTACGGCTCCACCGCGCTGCCGAGCCCGTCCCCCTGGGAGCAGCCCAACACGCAGACGTCGCCCGGCGTGTTCGACTACGACGGGCACTGGGTGATGTTCTACGACGCCGCGCAGGCGGGCCATGGCGGCGACACCGGCTACGACTGCCTCGCCGTGGCGACGGCGCCGTCCATCTCACCGACCGACGTGCAATTCGCGGACGTCGCCGATGCGCCCTTCGAGTGCCAAACCACCGGCTCCATCGATCCGGAGCCGTTCGTCGATCCAAGCACGGGCATCGCGTATCTCGTCTGGAAGCAGAACGACGGTGGGTCGTCGGCACCGGCCTACATTTGGGGGCAGCAGCTGAACTCGTCGGGAACCGGCTTCGCCCCCGGCTCGCAGCCCACCATGCTGCTCACGAACGACACGGTGTCCTACCCCTGGGAGGCCACGGTCGAGGACCCGTCCATGCAGGCGGCCGGCGGCGGCTTCTACCTGCTCTTTTCGGCCGGGGTCTACACGAGCACCAGCTATTCCGAGGGCATCGCCGCCTGTAGCGGTCCGCTGGGTCCGTGCGGCGCGCAGTCGCAGATCCTGACGACGTACGGGACCGTCCTCGGTCCCGGCGGGGGCTCGCTCTTCTCCGGTGCCAGCGGCGCGTGGTGGATCGACTACGCGGCCTGGCAGGGTGGATCGCCCGGTTGCACCAGCTACACCTGCGGCGCCGCCCGGCGCCTCTTCGTGGCGCCGATCGACCTGCCGAGCGCCAACGGCGAGGTCTCCTGTAATGCACCGTCCGGCCCCTACGGCTACTTCATGGTCGCCTCGGACGGCGGCATCTTCAACTACGGCAACCTGCCGTTCTGCGGTTCGATGGGCGGGCTCCCGCTGAACGCGCCCGTCGTCGGCATGGCGGCCACGCCCGACGCCGGCGGCTACTGGCTCGTGGCCAGCGACGGCGGCATCTTCGACTACGGCGACGCCGGCTTCCACGGCTCGGCGGGCTCCCTCCACCTGAACGCGCCCATCGTCGGCATGGCGGCCACACCCGACGGTGGTGGCTACTGGCTGGTGGCCAGCGACGGCGGCATCTTCAACTACGGCGACGCCGGTTTCTACGGGTCGGCGGGCTCCATCCGACTCAACGCGCCCATCGTCGGCATGGCGCCTACGCCCGACGGCCGCGGCTACTGGTTGGTGGCCTCCGACGGCGGCATCTTCAACTACGGCGACGCCGGCTTCTACGACTCCGCCGGGTCGCTCCGCCTCAACAAGCCGATTGTGGGCATGGCCGCCACGTCGGATGGCCAGGGCTACTGGTTGGTGGCCTCCGACGGTGGCGTCTTCAACTACGGCGACGCCGCGTTCCACGGCTCGGCCGGCTCGCTCCGCCTCAACGAGCCGATCGTGGGCATGGCGCCCAGTGCAGACGGTGGCGGCTACTGGCTGGTGGCCTCCGACGGCGGCATCTTCAACTACGGCGACGCCGGGTTCAACGGCTCCGCCGGCTCGCTGCCGCTCGTCAAGCCGATCGTCGGCATGGCGGCGCCTTGACGCGACCTGGCCGGCGCCACGGCTCTCAGACGCGGGCGTGGACGATGGCCCGGTAGGTCTGCTGGGTCAGCTCTCGGGGCGGCGCGCTTCCCGACGCCTTGCTGCGCGTCCTCGCCTTGAACGTGGCCCACGACGACGGGAAGGCGGGTGGTCCGGTGACGGTCGTCACGGTGGAGAATCCGGCGGCGCGACACATGGCGTGCAGGGCTTCCATGGTCGGCACATACCAATTGGTGAAGTCGTGGGCGTGGCTGTCGCCGGCGTGGAACTCGAGCAACGCCTGGTCCTCGAGACCGCGCAGGTGGGCCGCCGAGGTCTCGATCACGGCTACCTCCTTCGTGACGGCGCGCACCCGTTCGAGGCACGTCAGCGGCTCCTTCATGTGGTACAGCACACCCAGGTAGAGCACGACGTCGAACCGCCCCAGTGCCTCGAGATCGGTCGTGGCGAAGTCGGCCACCACCGCCTCTACCGACGAGCCCAGGGCCTTGCGGGCGAAGTCGAACCCGCGCCGGCCCGGGAGATCGGGGCGCCAGAAGTCCGTCTCGTCGCGCCGCTGGTCGGGGAGGACGCCCCGTGCGGTGCACTCCCTCCAGTAGACGTCGCGGGCCCCGAAGTCCACCCCCCAGGCGTAGTGGTCGAGGGCGACGATCCGGCTGGCGCCGGCCTTCTCGGCCAGGAACGAGAACTTGCCGTCCCAGGCGCCGATGTCGAGCACGGTCCGCCCGGCCATGTCGGGGAAGATCTCGGCCCCGGTCGACTGGACGCCGACCCCCTTCGTTTTCACGCCGTGCCCCAGGTCGATGGTGTGGAACCACTGCAGCGCGTCGGCCTGTTGCTGCAGGTCGGTCGGGCCCGTCACGGCCGGGAAGGCTAGGCCACCAGCGCACCGGCGCCGCCAGTCCGAGGCCGACCGGCGCCAGGGCCCAGCCCCAGCCCACGGCGGCCATGACGACCTCGATTGTGCCTGGCTGGACCTTTTGCGACCCCAAAGTGTGCGACGGGCGGAGACGATAAGGTGCGGCCCCATGCACACTCAACGGATCCATGAGGTGCTTGCGGAGGCGATTGTCGGGCGTCACTTGCTCACGCACCCCTTTTATCGTCGCTGGGAAGCCGGCTCTCTCTCCGAGGGTGAGCTCGCTGCCTACGCGGAGCAGTATCGCCACATTGAGCGAGAGTTGCCGGTGACGCTGGCCACGATCGCGTCGGCCTTGCCGGAAGGGCGCGCCCGCGCCCTCGTCGAGGCCAACCTCAATGACGAGCTCGGATCGCCCGAGCCGCACGCGGCGCTGTTCGAGTCCTTCGCCCGGGCCAGTGGCGCCCGGACAGAGGCCCCGGCCACGCCTTCGACGGCCGCGCTGCTGGCGCTGGTGCGCACGGCGGCGTCCACCGACCCCGCGCTGGCGCTGGCCATGGTGGCCGCCTACGAGGTCCAGGCGTCGGACATCGCGGCATCGAAGTCGGACGGGTTGCAGCGTCACTACGGCTTCGATGACACGGGCACCCGATTCTGGGACGTGCACCGGACCCAGGAGATCGAGCACGCCGGGTGGTCCATTGAGGCCCTCACCGAGTTGGGCGCCGACCCGGACATCGTGCAGGCGGCCGCGACGGTCTCGGCCGACTCGTGGTGGCTGTTCCTAAGCGAGCGTGACGAGCTCGCTCCGGCGGGTGCCCGCTGCTGAGCCGGGTCAGGTGAGGATGCCGCATTCGGCGGCGGCCTCGGCGAACGCCTCCGCCCGCTGGCGATAGTCGCCGAACTGCCCGAAGCTCGGGGCGGCCGGCGAGAGCAGGACGACTCCGTCGGCTTTGTCGTCTGCCCAGGCGTACGCCGTCCGCACCGCGGCCTCGAGGCTGTCGGTATCGGTGACCTCGCGGGCCGGATCGGCGCCGCGGACGGCCTGGCCGATGCGCGCGCCGTTGTCCGGCATGGTGACCACCAGGGTCGCGGCCGCTCGCCCGGCCACCGCCTGGCCGAGTGGCGCGTAGTCGACGCCGCGGTCATGACCCCCGACGAGCAGCGCCACCGGCCGGTCCTCGAAGGCGGCCAGCGCCGCGATCGCCGGCAGCACATTGGTGGAGAGGCTGTCGTCGACGAACTCGACCGTCCCGACCCGGCCGAGCGAACGGCACCGGCTGGGGAGCCCGTCGAACTCCTGCGCAGCCTCCGCCAGCCGGGCCTCGTCCGCCGCCTCCTCGATGCCCAGACCGACCAGCACGGCGCGGGCGATCGAGGCGTTGCGCGCGTTGTGCCGCCCCGGCAGCCCGAGCGAGCGCGACCAGGCGAGGTCACGCTCGACCTCCTCCGCGCCGACCCACCGCAGGTGCGGCCCGAGCTGCGCCGCCTGGGCCCGCAGCACGTCGTCGGAGCCGTCAGCCAGCGCCAGCTGCACCCCGGGCTTGGCGCACAGCGAGAGCTTGTCGGCGTAGTAGCGCTCCACGGTGCCGTGCCAGTCGAGATGGTCGGGTGACAGTGAGGTCACGGCGACCACCCGCGGCACGCGAGTCAGGTCGGGGACCTGGAAGCTGGACGTCTCGATGATCCAGAACTCGGGGTCGGCGTCGTCGGTCGGATCCCACGGGGGAAGGCCGATGTTCCCGCCGGCCCGGGCCCGGTAGCCGAGGCGGGTCAAGAAGTGCACGGCCAACGCCGTCGTGGTGCTCTTTCCCTTGGTGCCGGTGATGCAGGCCACCCGCGCCGGGTCGGCGTCCTGCAGGAACAGGCCGAGGCCACCGCACACGGCGATGCCCGCAGCCTCGAGTCGGGCCACCTCGGGCCGGTAGCGGCTGATGCCCGGGCTCTTGACCACGACGTCGCACGCCAGCAGCGCGTCCAATCCACCCGAGTCCGTCGCCACGACCTCGATCCCGCCGACGGTCGCCGTCGCCGGGGCGTCGTCGACGAGAGCGGGCGTCACCCCCATGGCGTGCAGCCGGCGGAGGCTGGCCTGGCCTTCGACGCCCAGACCCCAGACGCCGACCGACGCGTCAGCGAGCGCGGACCAGGAGATCGGCTGGTGCATAGCGGTCCGGGATGAGGTGGTCCTCACGCGGGGCGAGGAGGAGCGCCGGGTCGGCGCCGGCCGGCGCCGTCGCCTCGAGTTCACTGCGCAGCCGCTGCAGCAGTGCGGACCCCGACCGGTCGGCCCGTGCGGCGGCGAGTCGCAGGGCGGCCCGGCACTCGTCGACGTCGCCGACACACTCGAAGGGCTTGGCGTCGCTGCCGAGCCCGAGCCAGGGCGCGAAAGCGTTCCTCGTTGTCCGGGTTCTCAACGGGCTCGTCGCCGCCGAAGACGGCGGCCAAGTCGGAGCGGCTCAGGAAGGGGGCGAGGACGAGGTCGATGAAGCAGCACTTGTCACAGGCGCCGCACCAGTGGTCGAGGCGCTGGGCCGGGTCCTGATGGAAGGCGCGGTTGCAGCTGCGAAAGGCACGGTGGTACTTGGTGAGCCCGGCGAACTGCTCGGCCACCCACAGCTCGGTGCGTGGACGCAGGTAGGAGAAGACGGACAGTCCCGGGCCGAGCATCCCGACCACCAGCTCGTGGAAGTCGCGTTCGAATTCGTCGCCCTTGGACCACTGGTGGTTCACCGGGTGGCCGTCGACCACGAGCGTGGGCACCGAGGCCGACCATTCGTTGGACAGCACCACGGCGTCGCGCCGCTCGAGGACGGCGGCCACCACGGCGGCGGCCGTGATGATCGCGGTGATCGGGACGTGCCCGTTGAGGAAGCCGAGCTCGGTCGAGCGGCGCACCAGGGGGTCGATGGAGCGGGCGATGCGGGTGAGGGGAAGTCCGGTGACGGCTGCGGCCTCCTCAATGGCGTCGAAGCGGTCACCCGGCGGGTGCACGACGCACAGCTGCGCACCGGGATGGTCGCGGGCGATCGCATTCGACCGTCACGATGGAGTCGATGCCGCCGCCGAACGGGATGAGGGGACGCCCTAGCTCGGGTCGATAGGCGACGGGCGGCGCCGGTGCCCGGTCGGGTCCGGTGATCTCGATGCCGCCCAGATCGAGGCGGTTGCGATAGGCGAACTCGCCGAGGCCGTGCACGTAGTAGCTGCGCAGGAACGCCCGCTCGGCCACCGTGGTCGGGGTGTCGCCGAGGTCGATCCGACCGGGCGGCCGTCGTCTTGTAGTACGAGACGCCGGCCAGGAGGAAGAGCAGGCGCACGGCGGCCAGCACGGCGGGGTCGTCCCAGTCGCCACCCCCGTCGAAGGTGAAGCGCTCGGTGAAGGTGTGGTCGGCCGTCGAGTAGGTGCAGGTGACCAGCGCCTGGGCGGGGTCGATGGCGAAGCCGTCGTAGCGGAACAGTTGGTGAGGAGGCATCGCAGAAAGGGAGCGGCCCGGCGGGTCACCGGCGCTCCCATGCTACGGGTCGCCAGCTGACCCAACGGACCTCGCCTCACTCCAGCAGCCGGGCCAACAGGGCGAACCGCCCGCAGGGACGCGCGGCCCGGTCGCTGAAAAGCCGGCGTCGGCCGTGGTGATGCCGCAGTGGCTGACGTGCTCGGGCAGCACGCCGGCCAGGAGCAGCTGCTGGCGGTTGGCGGCGACCAGGTCGACCAGCCAGTGCCCGGGGCCGTCGGGTCGGGCCACGCCGGGCTCGAGGCATGCGGATGCACCGCGGCGACCAGGGCGTCGTGCACGTCAGTGGTCACCTGGTAGCGCGCCGGGTCGCACGGCCGGACCGAGGAAGGCCCGAACGCGCTCGGGCCGCGCGCCGCGCTCCGCCATGGCACGCAGCGCGTCGGCCACCACCGCGCCGGCCGTGCCCGCGCCAGCCGGCGTGGACGGCGGCCAGGACGTGGGCTGCCGGGTCGACGAGCGCCAGCGGGACGCAGTCGGCCACCAGGATGGCCAGCGTGATCCCCGGGGACGCCGTCACAAGGATGTCGGTGTCGTCCACGGCGTCGTTCTCCGAGGCGGCGCCGCGTCCGCCGTCCTCCGGTCCGACCGAGGCCGCCGCCGTGCCGTGCACCTGCCGGGCGAAGACCGTGGCGTCGAGGGCGACGCCGAACGCGGCCACCGCCCGCGCCCGGTTGCGCATGACGTTTGCCGGCTCGTCGCCGACGTGGAGGCCGAGGTTCAGCGTGTCGTACGGCGGCGCCGACACGCCGCCGTGCCGTGTCGTGATGGCCACCGACGCGCCGAGCCTCGCCGGCCTCCTCCCACCACAGGAGCGGGCGACGGCGTCGGCGTCGGCGCACGCTGCGAGCGTCTACGAGGCCTGGCTCTCGTCCCAGACCGTGGTCGGCACCACCGAGAGCACCGGCCGGCGTCCCCGGCGGAGGCCGACCGGCTGGAGTTCGGCGAAGCCGTAGAGCTCGGCCGTGTCCGGGTCGCCGTCGACGGGGTGGGCGCCGGCGTCGCCGGCTCGGGCAGGCCGAGGACCTCGGCCAGGGACGCGGCCCGTCGTCAGGGCGTGAAGAGGACGCCGAGCGACTCGAGCGAGAAGCCCTCGGCCTGGAGTCGGAGGATGACCTGGAGCCGATCCAGGTGGTCGGCGCCGTAGAGGCCGGTGCGGCCGCGCAGGGCCGGGTGGGGCAGCAGGCCCAGGGTCTGGAACGAGCGGATGCGCCGGGTGGTGGTCCCGGCGGCCGCGGCCAGCTCGTCGATGGTGAGGGTCTCGGTGTCGGTCCGCATCCTGGTGGTGGTGCCCACTTGACAAGTATGACATAAATATATGTAACATCAAGCGAGCGTCAACAGAGACGAACTGAAGCGAGGTGTGCGATGGCACTGAATCCCGATGCGGTCGGGCAGACGCTCCGACCCGGTCGAGCGGTCGTGGGATTCCAAGGACGCCCTGCTGTACGCCCTGGGCGTCGGGGCGGGCGCGCTCGACCCGACCGGGTTCGAGCTCGAGTTCACGACGGAGAACTCCGCCGGTGTCGACCAGCGGGTGCTGCCCACGTTCACCACCATCATCGGGCAGGGCGGCAGGGCGGTGGCCGGGCTTCCATCGGCGACTTCGACCCGGCCATGCTCGTGCACGGCGAGCAGGCCATCACGTCTGCACGGCGAGATCCCCACGACAGGAACGGTCTCGATCACGACGACCGTGGCCGGCATGTACGACAAGGGGTCGGCCGGGCCTGGTGGTGCTCGAGAGCGAGTCGCGCCACGCCGGCAGCGGCGAGCTGGCCTTCACCACCCGCACGGCGCTGTTCATCCGCGGCGCCGGCGGCTTCGGCGGGCCGCGCAACCCCGAGGGCGATGAGGAGAGCGACGCTGGCGGCCGAGCCGCTGCCGGCGCGCGAGCCCGACGAGACGGTGACCTACGCGACCCGGCCCGACCAGGCGTTGCTCTACCGCCTGAGCGGCGACCGCAACCCGCTGCACTCGGACCCGACCTTCGCCAAGCGGGCCGGCTTCGACCAGCCCGATCCTGCACGGCCTGTGCACCTACGGCTTCACCGGACGGGGCCTGCTGCACACCGTGTGCGGCTCGGACCCGGCCCGCTTCGGGGCCATGCGGGCCCGGTTCTCGAAGCCGACCATGCCCGGGCGACACGCTGACCGATCTCGGTCTGGGACATCGGGGCCGAGGCGGCCGGGCTATCTACCGGTTCCGCACCGAGACCCAGCGGGGCGAGACGGTGATCGACGCCGGGCTGTTCCAGCTGGCGGGCTGAGCTGAGCGGGACGGCGGTCGGCGCTCAGCTCGTGCTGTTGGTGGCCAGCGGCTCCGTCATGGCTTTGGCGAAAAGACAGGCGCCCATGGAGTAGACCGCACACCCGCCGATCACCCCGTTGACGTCCCCCGACTTGGTGGGACAGAAGCGAAGTCAGCCTCCGAACAGCAGCGAGTAGTCGGCGCCCCGGCGCAGGTGGTGGCCCCCGTCGACGCCCAGCGTCTCGCCGGTGACGAAGGAGGACTCGGGGCCGATGAGGTAGCGCACGGCCGCCGCCACGTCCTCGACCGTGCCGACCCGGCCGAGCGGCATCTGGGCCAGGTAGTCGTCGAGCAGCGGGCCGCCGGCGGTGATGAACGACATCAGCTCGTCGTCGATGATGCCCGGGCGCCACCGCGTTGACCCGGATGCCGAGCGGGCCGAGCTCCTCGGCCGCCGTCTCGGTCAGGAAGCAGATGCCCGCCTTGGCCACGCCGTAGGCCCACAGGTGCGGGTGGGGGAAGCGCCCGGCGCCCGAGGACATGAGCACGATGGAGCCGCCGGCGCCGCCACCCTGGGCCTGCATGGCCGCGCCGCCCTGCTTCACGCAGATGACCGAGCCCATGAGGTTGAGGTCGATGGTGGCGCGCACCGCGGCCACGTCGGCCGTCGAGGACCGAGCCGAGGTGCAGTCGATCCGCCGGCGCAGGCGAAGAGGCCGTCGATGCGCCCGGTCGCCTCCTGGGTCGCGCCGCCACGGCCGCCGCCACCTGCTCCTCGACGGTGACGTCGGCCACGACGTAGCGCGCCGTGGCCCCGCTGGCGGCCACCGCAGCGATGCGCGTCGACGGCATCGGCCAGCTTCTGCTCGGTGCGCCCGCAGATCGTCACGTGCGCGCCGTCGGCGGCCAGGCGCTCGGCCGTGGCCAGCCCGATGCCGCTGCCGCCGCCGGTGACGAGGATGGACCAGCCGGCGATGCCGCCGGCCGGCGTCGGCCGCTGCCGGGCATCAGACGGGCCCGACGCCGACCGGGGCGGTCGGCGTGAACGCGACGGGCATCTCCTCGATCCCCGAGATGAAGTTGGCCTGCCGGCGCGGCAGCGCGCCGCGGTCGACGGCCAGGCGGAGGTCGGGCAGGCGGGCCAGCAGCCGCTCGACCATGACCTTGAGCTCCAGGCGGGCCAGCTGGTTGCCCAGGCAGAAGTGGGCGCCGAAGCCGAAGGCCATGTGCGGGTTGGGGCTGCGGGTGATGTCGAAGGAGTCGGGGTCGTCGAAGACCGGCGTCGTCGCGGTTGGCCGACGGGTAGAGGAGCAGGAGCTCCTGGCCCTCGGCGATGGTGACGCCGCCCAGCTCGACGTCGCGGGTGGCGGTGCGGGCCATGTTCTTGATGGGCGACACCCAGCGCAGCATCTCCTCGACCGCGCCGGGCATGAGGCCGTCCGGGTCGGCGGCCAGCGCGGCCAGCTGGTCGGGGTGGGCCAGCAGCTCCTCCATGCCCGCCGCTGATCACGTGGCGCGTCGTCTCGTCGCCGCCGATGAGGATGAGGAGCGTCTCGTGGACGAGCGAGTCGTCGTCGAGCGAGTCGCCGTCGATCTCGGCGTGGCACAGCACGCCGACCAGGTCGTCGGTGCTGCCGCTCGCCCGGCGCTCGTCGAGGACCGGGTGTGATGTAGTCGGTGTACCCGACGAACGCCTCGGCGGACGCGCTCCATGGCGGCCGGGGTCGGGCGAGCCCTGCGCCTTGAGCATGTCGTCGGACCACCGCAGCAGGTCGTCGCGGTCCTCGGGCGCCACGCCGAGCATGTCGCCGATCACGATGATGGGCAGCGGCGCCGCGATGTCGGCGCACGAAGTCGCAGCTGCCCTTCTCGCACACCGTGTCGATGATGGCGTCGCAGACGACGCGCAGCTTGTCCTCCATGGCGCGCACCCGCTTGGGGGTGAAGCCCTCGGAGACGAGGCGCCGCCGGCGCACGTGCTCGGGCGCGTCGAAGTCGATCATCATCGGCAGCGGCGGGAACTTGGGCCGGATGCCCTCGGCGCTGGAGAACGACTCGGTGTCGACCGACGCCTGCCTTGACGGCGGCGTAGCTGGCGGCCGCCCACAGGTCGTTGGCCTCGTCGTAGTAGACGGGGGCGTTGGCCCGCATCCAGGCGTAGGCGTCGTGGGGCTCCCGCCCGTAGAACTGCGCCGCTCATCAGGTCGATGCCGAGGTGCGCGGGTGCGGTGGTCACGGCCGAGACGATATCTCCGGGTGGGTAGGGTTGGCCCATGGCAGATCAGGCGACCTTCACCGACGTCGCCATGGAATTCATGCCGGGGCTGTACTCGGCGGCGCTCCGCATGACCCGCAACCGCGGCCGACGCCGAGGACCTGGTGCAGGAGACCTACCTCAAGGCCTACCGGTCCTTCGGCTCGTTCCAGGAGGGCACCAACCTGCGGGCCTGGCTCTACCGCATCCTGACCAACACCTTCATCAACTCGTACCGGGCCGCCCAGCGCCGGCCCGAGACGACCGACGTCGAGGACGTCGAGGACCTCTACCTCTACAAGCGCCTGGCCGGCTCGGGCGGGAGCGAGCCCGGGCGCTCGGCCGAGGACGAGGCGCTGGACCGCTTCACCGACGACGACGTGAAGGCGGCGCTCGAGGCGCTGCCCGAGGCCTTCCGCATGGCCGTGCTGCTGGCCGACGTGGAGGGATTCAGCTACAAGGAGATCTCCGAGATCACCGACGTGCCGATCGGGACCGTCATGAGCCGGATCCACCGGGGAAGAAGGGCGCTCCAGAAGGCGTTGCACGATGTGGCTGAGGCGCGGGGCCTCGTCGGCAGCGTGCCGGGGGGGTGAGGGAATGAGCGAGCGACGTGAGCAGAGGACCAAGGACAACGGCCGAGGACGAGCGCGGCGCCTGGACCGGCGCCTGTTCGGCGTCGACGGTGGACTGCGAGGAGGCGGTGCACGAGCTCTACCACTATCTCGACGGCGAGCTCACCGAGGAGCGGCGCGAGGAGATCCGCGTCCACCTCGACTGGTGCGGTCCCTGCGGCGGCGCGGCCGAGTTCGAGGCCGAGCTGCGCCGGGTCATCGCCAACCGGTGCAAGGACCGCGTGCCCCAGAGCCTGATCGACCGGATCGCCGCGGCCATCGACGAAGAAAGCCGGCAGCACGACGGCGAGCACTGACGTCACCCCGGCCATCCCGGGCCCTGACCCGGACTCTCACTCGGACTCGCTCCCGGAGGCCCCGGCCACCGGCCCGGCCATGGTCGACTGGGCACCTGGCCCAGCGCGTGGCGGCGGGCGCGCTCATCCTCAAGCCGGCGCCCGGCCTCCTACCGCTCCTCCGCCCTGCAGGCGCAGTTCGACGAGCTGACGGCGCGGGCCGAGGCGCTGGTGAGCGAGGCCACCGGGCTGCACTCGGCGCACGGCACGGCCCGGGCCAAGGTGACCGACCGACCCGGGTGGGCGGCGGCCAACGTGCGCTCCATCGAGCGCCTGGTCGGCCCGGCGCTGGCCGAGCTCGCAGCGAAGCGCGGGGCCGAAGCTCGGCGGCCCGTCGCTGGTCGTCGGCCGTGCCGTGGCGGGCACCCAGCTCGGGCTGATGCTGGCCTACATGGCGACGCGGGTCCTCGGCCAGTACGACCTGCTCATCAACGACGAGTCGCCCGAGGACCAGGACCTGGTCTCCTACGTCGGGCCCAACATCGTCGCCGTCGAGGAGCAGTACGGCTTCGCCCCGAGCCAGTTCCGCCTGTGGCTGGCGCTGCACGAGGTGACGCACCGGCTGCAGTTCACCGCCGTGCCGTGGCTGCGCGACCACTTCGTCGGCCTGGTGACCGAGCTGCTCGGCCCGCTCTCGGGCGACCCCTCGGGCTTCGCCGAGGTGCTCAAGCGCGTGGCCACCGAGGTGCGGGCCGGGCGCAACCCGACCGCGCGACGCCGGCGTGGTCGGCATGCTGGCCACGCCCGAGCAGAAGCGCCGCGCTGTCGAAGATCTCGGGGATGATGAGCCTGCTCGAGGGGCACGGCGACGTCACGATGGACCGCGCCGGCGCCGGCGAGGTGCCGGGCGCCGCCCACTTCTCCAAGGTGCTGCACGAGCGCCGCACCCAGGCGCGGGGGCTGACCAAGCTGATGTCGAAGCTGCTCGGCCTCGACGCCAAGATGCGCCAGTACGCCGAGGGCGAGCGGTTCGTCGAGTCGGTGGAGGCGGCCGGCGGCCCGACGCTGCTGGCCCGGGTCTGGGAGGGCCCCGAGTGGCTGCCCACGCTCGAGGAGATCCGCGACCCGGCCGCCTGGGTGGCCCGGGCCGGTGGCGTGACCGAGCGGGCCACCGCCGACGCGTCCGAACCCCGACGTCGAACCGCCCGCCGACCCGCTCGTCGCCGACCTGCTGCCCGCTGCACCTTCCCGCCGCCGGGCACGCCGCTGGCCTGCGCCGTGTCGGGCGGGCCGGACTCGCTCGCCCTCCTGGTGCTGGCCGCCGCGGCCGGGTGCGACGTCACGGCCTTCCACGTCGACCACGGCCTGCGGCCCGGCTCGGCCGCCGAGGCCGACGTGGTGGCCGGCGGCGGCCGCCGAGCTCGGGGCCGATTCGAGCGCCGGCAGGTCGCGGTGGCGCCCGGGCCCAACCTCGAGGCCCGGGCCCGCGCGGCCCGCTTCGCCGTCCTGCCGCCCGGCGTGGCCACGGGCCACACCATGGACGACCAGGCCGAGACGATCCTGCGTCAACCTGCTGCGCGGGCCGGCGCCGACGGCCTGGCCGGCATGGCGCCGGGCCCGCGCCACCCCCTGCTCGGCCTGCGCCGCCGCGAGACCCACGCCCTGTGCGCCGCCGCTGGGGCTCGACCCGGTGTGCGACGCCAGCAACGACGACCCCGCCTTCGTGCGCAACCGGGTGCGCCACGAGCTGCTGCCGCTGTGCGCCGACGGTGGCCGGGCGCGACCCGGTGCCGCTGCTGGCCCGCCAGGCCGGCGTGCTGCGCGACGAGGTGGCGCTGCTCGACTCGCTGGCCGCCGACGGCGCTGCCCGACCCCGCCGACGCCCGGCGCCGTGGCGCGCGGCCGAGCCGGCCCCTGGCCCGCCGCGCGCTGCGCCAGGCTGCGCTCCGCGCGGACGGAGCCGGCCGGCGACGGCCACCCGCCGTCGCTGGCCGAGGTCGACCGGGTGCTCGGCGGTGGCCGCGGGCGACGCCGTCGGGACCGAGTCGTCGGGCGGCCGGCGGGTGCGCCGCACGCGGGGCCGGCTCCGGGTCGGAGCCGGAGCGCTCCGGTAGTGTCACGCCGGTGACCCACCGACGAGGCCGGCGCGGGCGTCCCGACCTGGGCCGAGCCCGACGTCGGGCCCGGTGCTGGTCGACGCCGAGCGGCTGGCCGCCCGGGTGGCCGAGCTGGGGGCCCAGATCACCGCCGACTACGCCGACGAGCCCCCCCTGCTGGTGGCCGTGCTCAAGGGCGCCATGCTCTTCATGAGCGACCTGTGCCGGGCCATCGCCCTGCCGGTCGACGTCGACTTCATGGCCGTCTCCTCCTACGGCAGCGCCACCAAGACCTCGGGCGTGGTGCGCATCGTCAAGGACCTCGACTCCGAGCTCGACGGGCCGCCACGTCCTGGTGGTCGAGGACATCATCGACAGCGGCCTGACGCTCAACTACCTGCGCCGCTACCTGCACGCCCGCCAGCCCAAGAGCGTCGAGATCTGCGCCCTGCTGGTCAAGGAGGGCGAGCAGCGGGTCGACCTCGACCTGCGCTACATCGGCTTCACCATCCCGCCCGAGTTCGTCGTCGGCTACGGCCTCGATGTGGCCGAGCGCTACCGCAACCTGCGCGGCGTGCACCGCTACAAGGGGACGGACCAGTGAGCGTCGACGTCGAGCGGGTGCAAGGCCGCCGTGGCCGAGCTGCTGATCGCCATCGGCGAGGACCCCGAGCGCGACGGGCTGGTGGCCACGCCCGACCGGGTGGCCGCCATGTACGAGGAGCTGTTCTCGGGCCTCCACGACGACCCGGCCCGGCACCTCGAGGTCACCTTCGCCGCCGAGCACGACGAGATGGTCATGGTGCGCGACATCCCCTTCGCCTCCCTGTGCGAGCACCACCTGGTGCCGTTCCTGGGCAAGGCGCACGTCGCCTACATCCCGGCCGAGGACGGCCGCATCACCGGCCTGTCCAAGCTGGCCCGCCTGGTCGACGGCTACGCCCGGCGCCTGCAGGTGCAAGAGCGCATGACGACGCAGATCGCCGACGCCATCGCCGCGGTGCTCTCGCCCCGCGGGCGTGCTCGTCGTGATCGAGGCCGAGCACCTGTGCATGTCGATGCGCGGCGTGAAGAAGCCGGGCACGGTCACCGTCACCTCGTCGGTGCGCGGGCTCTTCCGCTCCGACGTGGCCACCCGGGCCGAGGCCATGCAGTTCATCCGGGGTCACTGAGGCCGTGTCGGCCGGGCCGGGCCGCCCGCGTCGGCCGCGGGCGCGCCCGCTCGTCATGGGCGTCCTCAACGTCACGCCCGACTCCTTCTCCGACGGCGGCCGCTACGACACCTTCGACGCCGCGGTGGCCCACGGGCTCGCGCTGCTGGCCGAGGGCGCCGACGTGGTCGACGTCGGCGGCGAGTCGTCGCGCCCCGGCGCCGAGCCCGTCCCCGCCGACGTGGAGCTGGCCCGGGTCGTGCCCGTGGTCGAGGCGCTGGCCGCCGCCGGCGCGCGGGTGCCCGGATCTCGGTCGACACCGTCAAGCCCGAGGTGGCCGAGGCGGCGGTGGCGGCCGGGCGCCACCCTGGTCAACGACATCTCGGCCTCGCTGTGGGAGGTGGCGGCCGCCACCGGCGGCGGGCTGGGTGGCCATGCACATGCAGGGCGAGCCCCGCACCATGCAGGAGGACCCCCGCTACGCCGACGTCGTGGCCGAGGTGCACGCCTTCGTGCTCGAGCGGGCCCGCCGGGCCCTGCGACGCCGGCGTGGCCGAGGTCTGGGTCGACCCCGGCATCGGCTTCGGCAAGACGACGGCGCACAACCTCTCGCTGCTGCACCACCTGCCCGAGCTGGTGGCGGCGGCCGCCGCCGCCGGGTGCGCCGGGGTGGTCGTCGGCACCAGCCGCAAGCGCTTCCTCGGGCGTCCTGGCCGCGGCGCCCGGCGCACGGCCGAGCCCCGCTCCGGCTCGAGGACCGGCTCGAGGGCTCGCTGGCCACGGCGGCCGCGGCCATGGTGGCCGGGGCCGGGATGGTGCGGGTCCACGACGTGGCGGCCACGGTGCAGGTGGCCCGGCTGTATGGTCCTGCCGCATGAAGGGCAAGTGGGCGGCCGGCATCCCGCCCCGCAACTTCACCTGGGTGATCAAGGACCACCTGGCCGTCAGCGAGCGCCCGGGCGGGTTCTCGGTCAACCACCGCCGGGTGCGGCGCCAGGAGGAGATCATCTGGCTGCGCGTCCAGGGCTTCGGCCGGGTCATCTCGCTGCTGCCCT
The DNA here is from genome assembly GCA_963807775.1 of uncultured Acidimicrobiaceae bacterium. Classification (GTDB taxonomy): domain Bacteria; phylum Actinomycetota; class Acidimicrobiia; order Acidimicrobiales; family RAAP-2; genus Bog-473. The sequence continues at coordinate 434,312 of CAWECY010000010.1, forward strand.
CGCCCCACAACCTGGCCGCCTACGACGAGGAGGGCCTGGCCTGGGCCCACTACCCGCTCGAGCGCGCCGGCGATCCCCGCCCCGTGCTGGCCGCCTGCTACCAGGACATCGACGACTCCCTGGCCGCCGGCCTGCGCATCCTCGTGCACCAGGACGAGCTGGGCGACCGGGTCATGGGCGTCGTGGCGGGCTACCTGGTCTGGTCCGACCGCATCGCCAACCAGCCCCAGGCGGTGGCGCTGGTCGAGCACGTCGTCGGGCACGCCATGGGCGAGCCCGGGCGCGAGCTGCTCTCCGAGCTGGAGGGCATGCCGTGCACGCGGCCAGGCCCCCTGCAGGTGAGCGACCGCATCGAGATCCTCGACCTGCGGGTCACCGGGGTCCACGGCGTCCTGCCCGAGGAGCGGGACCGGGCCCAGCCCTTCTCCGTCGACATCGTGGCCTGGGTCGACATGGCGGCGGCCCAGCGCAGCGACGACCTGGCCGACACCGTCGACTACGGCGCGCTGGCCCAGGCGGCGGCCGACGTGGTGGGCGGCCGCTCCTACCAGCTGCTCGAGGCCCTGGCCGGCCGGCTGGCCGACGCGCTGCTGGTCATCGACCCCCGGCTCGAGGCGGTCGAGGTCACGGTGCGCAAGCTGCGCCCGCCGCTCGCCGCTCGACGTGGGCTCGACCGGGGTCCGGGTGCGCCGCGCCCGCTGATGGCCCGGCTCGCCGCCCGGCGTGCCTTCATCGGCCTGGGCTCGAACCTGGGGGACCGGCGCCGGCTACCTGCGTGACGCCGGGCCCGCTGCGCAGGGCCGTCGGCGCCGCCGGCGGCGACGACGACGTGCCGCCGTCTCCGCCGCTCTACGAGACCGAGCCGGTCGGCGGCCCCGTCGACCAGGGCCCCTACCTCAACGTGGTGGTCGAGCTGGCCACCGCCGACACGCCCCGGCGCCTGCTCGAGCGCTGCCAGGCCCTGGAGGAGGCGGCCGGCCGGGTGCGCACCGTGCGCTGGGGGCCGCGCACCCTCGACGCCGACGTGCTCTGGGTGGAGGGCGCCGCGGTCGACGAGCCCGACCTCACCGTGCCCCACCCCCGCCTGTGGGAGCGCCGGTTCGTGCTGCAGCCCCGCTGGCCGACCTGGCCCCCGATCTGGTCGTCGGAGGCCAGGTCATGGCGTCTGGTGGCGAGGTCATCCGTGTGGGTAGGCTGTAGGCGTCTGATGTTTCGCATCGTCTGTAGGCGAACGGCACCCGCCGAGGGGCTGGAACGCCGAAGGAGGTCAGATGCACACCATCCGGATCATCGGTCCCGGTCGGGCCGGCACGTCCCTGGCCGCCGCGCTCTCGGCGCGCGGCTGGGCCTTCGCCGGCTTCCTGGGTCGCCACGACGACCTCGCGCGCCGCCGCCCACGGCGTCGACGTGCTGGTCATCGCCACGCCCGACGACGCCATCGCCGACGTCGCCGCGGCCGTGGCGCCGGTCGCCACCACGACGGTCGTCCACCTCTCGGGCTCGCTCGGCCTCGATGCGCTGGCCCCCCACCCGCGCCGCGCCGCCGTGCACCCCCTGGTTCCGCTGCCCAACGCCGAGGTCGGGGCGGCCCGCCTGGCCTCGGGCGTCACCTTCGCCGTGGCCGGCGCCCCGGTCGCCCGCCACATCGTGGAGACCCTGGGCGGCCGGGTGGTCGAGGTGGCCGACGGCGACCGCGCCGCCTACCACGCCGCCGCCTGCATCGCCGCCAACCACGTGGTGGCCCTGCTGGGCCAGGTCGAGCGGGTGGCCACCTAGGTCGGCCTCGACCTCGAGTCGTTCCTGCCCCTCACCCGGGCCGCCGTCGACGACGTGGCCGCGCTGGGCGCCGCCGCCGCCCTGACCGGCCCGGCCCGCCGGGGCGACTGGGCCACGCTGAGCCGGCACCTCGACGCCCTGCCCGAAGGCGAGCGCCCCGGCTACCAGGCCGGCGCCGCCCTGGCCACCAAGCTGGCCGGCGCCAGCGCCGACGCCGTCCCCCATCCGGTGTCCGGACCCGCACCCGCGCCGGCACCCGCACCGGCGGGGGTATAGGCGCCATGGACGCCGTCCAGACCCGCGCCGACTGCCGTCGCCTGCTCGATACCGCCCGGGCCGCCGGCCGCACCGTCGGCCTCGTACCGACCATGGGCGCGCTGCACGACGGGCACCTCTCGCTGATTCGGCGGGCCCGCGCCGAGTGCGACGTCGTCGCCGTGAGCATCTTCGTCAACCCGCTGCAGTTCGGCGACCCCGACGACATCGCCAACTACCCGCGCCCCCTCGACCGCGACCTGGCGGTGTGCGCCGAGGCGGGCGCCGACGTCGTCTTCGCCCCGACCGTGACCGAGATGTACCCCTCGTGGCCCGAGCCACCGGCCACCACGGTCTCGGTCAGCGGGCTCACCGATCTGTGGGAGGGCGCCGTCGCGCCCGGGCCACTTCGACGGCGTGGCCACTGTCGTGGCCAAGCTCTTCACCATCGCCGGCCCGTGCCGCGCCTACTTCGGCCTGAAGGACTTCCAGCAGCTGGCCGTGGTGCGCCGCATGGCGCTGGACCTGTCGCTGCCGGTCGAGGTCATCGGCTGCCCGACCGTGCGTGAACCCGACGGCCTGGCCCTGTCGAGCCGCAACGTCCGCCTGTCGCCCGATGAGCGCGCGGCCGCCCTGACCCTCTCCCGCGCCCTGGACGCCGGTCGGGCCGCCGCCGCCGCCGGCGAGCGCTCGGGCCAAGCCGTCGGTGCTGCCATGCGCGCCGTGCTCGATGCCGAGCCGCTGGCCACCGCCGACTACGCCGTGGCCGTCGACGCCGCCTCGCTCGTCGAGGCCACCGTCATCGACGATCCCGCCACCGTGCGTCTGCTCGTGGCCGCCCGCGTCGGACCGGTGCGCCTGATCGACAACGCCTCCGCCGACGTCCTCGCCGACGCCCCCGCCGACTCCGAAGCGCCCCACCGGGCCCGCCAACTCGAAAGGATCGGGTGAGCCGATGCGCCGCCGCATGATGAAGTCCAAGATCCACCGGGCCACCGTCACGGGGGCCAACCTCAACTACGTGGGCTCCGTCTCCATCGACACGGAGTTGATGGCGCTGGCCGACATCCTCCCCTACGAGCAGGTGGCCGTCCTCGATATCGACAACGGCGCTCGCTTCGAGACCTACGCCATCGAAGGCGAGCGGGGGCAGATCTGCCTCAACGGCGCCGCCGCCCGTCTTGTCGCCCCCGGTGACAAGGTGATCATCATCACCTACGCCGAATACGAGCGCGCCGAGCTCGAGACCTACGTGCCACGCGTCGTGCACGTCGACGGGCGCAACCGCGTCATCGACGAGGTGACCGCCCGCCTCGATGCCGAGCTGTCGGCGCCCCTGACCGAACCGGCGTGAGCCCCGAGGCCGGCGCCCGGTCGGGACCCTTCGACGTCCTGGTCCTGGGCAGCGGCGTCGCCGGGCTGTCCGCCGCGGTCCGCCTGGCCGGACCGGTACCGGCGGCCGGACCGCACCTGTCACTCGGCGTCCTGACCAAGGGCGCCCTGTCGCAGTCGGCCACACGCTGGGCCCAGGGCGGCGTGGCCGCCGTGCTGGGCGGCGACGAGGACTCGACCGACCTGCACCTGGCCGACACCCTGGCCGCCGGCGCCGGGCTGTGCGACGAGGAGGCCGTGCGCATCCTGGTCGACGAGGGGCCCGGCCGCGTGCACGAGCTCATCGCACTGGGCGTCGAGTTCGACCGCGAGTCGAGCGGCTCCCTCTCCCTGGCCCGTGAGGGCGGGCACTCGCACCCGCGCGTCGTGCACGCCGGCGGCGCCGCCACAGGCGCCGAGGTGGAGCGCGCGCTGGTCGACGCCACCTACCGCTCGGCCAGCGCCGTGCTCGAGGGCTGGTTCGCCCTCGACCTCATCATCGACGCCGGCCGCTGTGTCGGCGTGACGCGCGCTGGCGCCGAGCGGCCAACCGGTCGAGCTGCGCGCCGCGCACGTCGTGCTGGCCACCGGCGGTGTCGGGCAGCTGTTCTCGGTCACCACCAACCCGACCCAGTCCACGGGCGACGGCGTGGCGATGGCGCTGCGCGCCGGCGTGCCCACCGCCGACGTCGAGTTCGTGCAGTTCCACCCGACCGCGCTGCACCACCCGGCGATGCCACGCCCGCTCCTGTCCGAGGCGCTGCGCGGCCATGGCGCCATCCTCCGTGACCGCGACGGCGAGCGCTTCGTCGACGAGCTGGCGTCGCGCGACGTGGTCAGCCGGGCCATGGCGGCGCGCATGGCCGAACAGGGCGTCGAACACCTCTGGCTCGATGCCACCGGGCTCGAGCGTTTCTCCCAGCGCTTCCCGACCATCGCCGCCTCCCTGACCTCCATCGGTCTCGACCCCCAGACGGACTGGCTCCCCATCGCGCCGGCCGCCCACCACCTCTCGGGCGGTGTGCTCACCGACCTGTGGGGCGCCACCGCGCTGCCAGGGCTGTGGGCCGTGGGCGAGGTGGCCTGCACCGGCGTGCATGGGGCCAACCGGCTGGCCTCCAACTCGCTCCTCGAGGGCATGGTCTTCGGCGCCCGCCTGGCCGAGCGCATCCCGTCCGGCGTGCTCGGTCCCGAGCCGAGCGGCGCCCTGCGCGTCGTCCTGGACGGGGAGTCCCTGGACGGGATCGGCTACCTGCCGCTGCCTGCCCGGGCCGACGTGGTCGCCGCATCGGCGGCCGGCTCGGCCACCGATGCGTCTCTCAGCACAGGTCCCGACGTGACCAAACTGCGTGACACGCTCCAGCGCGCCATGACGCGCGGTGCCGGGGTAGTGCGCAGCGCCGAGTCACTGGCCGGAGCGCGCTCCGTGGTCGAGGAGACCGCGACCGTTCTCGGTGACCCGAGCGGGTCGGTGGCGGCCGGCGAACTGGCCAACCTCCTGCAGGTGGCCGACGCGCTGCTGGCTTCGGCCGAGCTGCGTACCGAGAGTCGGGGCGCCCATTCGCGTCGCGAGTTCCCCGAGACCGAAGCGGCCTGGCGTCTCCGCCTGGTGCACGGCGCATGACGCACCCGGACGCAGAAGAAGCTGAGCGCGCCGAGCGCGCCGACAAGGCGTACGCGCGGGCCGTGGCCGAAGCGGTCGAGCGCGCCCTGGCCGAGGACCTTGGGTCCGACGGCGACCTCACGGCAGCGCTGGTTCCCGAGGGCGCCGTCGGCGCGCTTCGTCCTGCGGGCCCGCCGTGCGGGCATCCTGGCCGGCCGGGCGGCGGCCGAGGAGACCTTCCGCCGCGTCGGCCCCGACATCACGCTGGTATGGCACGCGGCCGACGGCGACGAGTTGAAGCCGGGCGACACGGTGCTCGAGCTCTCTGGCCCGCTCCGCCCCATCTTGACCGCCGAGCGCACCGCGCTGAACTTCCTCGGTCAGCTATCGGGCATCGCCACCTCGACGGCGCGGTTCGTGGCTGCGGCGCACGAGCGCAACCCGGCCGTGGCCGTCCTCGATACCCGCAAGACCACTCCCGGCCTGCGCACCCTGCAGAAGGCGGCCGTGCGCGCCGGGGGCGGGACGAGCCACCGGGCCAGCCTGTCCGAGGCTGTGCTGGTCAAGGACAACCACCTGGCCGGCACCAGCATCACCGAGGCGGTGGGCCGGGCCCGCGCCCTGTGGCCGGGGCGCATGGTGGAGATCGAGTGCGACACCCTTGAGCAGGTGGCCGAAGCGGCCCGGGCCGGCGCGGACGCCGTCCTGCTCGACAACATGGAGCCGGCCACGGTGGCCGAGGCCATTGCGGTGGCGCACGCCGAGGCTCCGGGTCGGGGCACGGTGCTGACCGAGGTGTCGGGCAACATCACGCTCGAGACCATCGGCGCCTACGCGGCGGCGGGGCCGGACCGGATCTCGGTCGGCGCGCTGACGCACTCGGCCACGGTGCTCGACCTCGGGCTGGACCTCATCTGGACCAACGAGGCGAACGAGGCGAACGAGTCGAACGAAGGGAACGACTGAACGTGCTCCTGGTCATTGACGTGGGCAACACCGAGACCGTGATCGGGCTCTACACGCGAGCCGACACCGACACGGTGCCCGTGATCGAGGACAGCGTGGGCGTGGGCATCGGCTCCGAGCGCGACCCGACGGCGCCCGCCGGCCTTACCCACCACTGGCGCCTGTCCACCGTCCCCACGCGCACACCCGACGAACACGCCGTTCTGCTCACCCAGCTGCTCGACCTGGAGGGCCTCGACATCGCGTCGTCGGTGAGCGGCATCGCCGTCAGCTCGTCGGTGCCCCACGTCACGGCCGAGCTGCGCCAGATGGCGACGCGCTGGTTCGCCGACCTGCCCTGCGTCGTGCTCGGTCCGGGCACCAAGAGCGGCATGCCCATCCTGTACGACAACCCCAAGGAGGTGGGCGCCGACCGCATCGCGGACGCCGTGGGGGCCTACGACCTCTACGGCGGTCCGTGCATCGTGGTCGACATGGGCACGGCGACGACGGTCGAAGCCATCAGCGCCAAGGGCGAGTACCTGGGCGGCGCCATCACGCCCGGCGTGGCCATCAGCCTCGAGGCGCTGTACCAGCAGGCGGCCGCGCTGCGGCGCGTCGAGCTGGTGGAGCCGCGCAGCGTGATCGGCCGCTCGACGGTCGAGTCGATCGAGTCGGGGACGCTCTACGGCTTCGCCGGTCTGGTCGACGGGCTGGCCCGTCGCTTCATGAACGAGCTGGGCGAGTCGACCGTGGTGGCCACGGGCGGGTTCAGCTCGCTCATCGCGCCGTACTCCGAGACCATTGAGCACGTGGAGCCCTGGCTCACCCTGCACGGACTGCGCATCGTGTACGAGCGCAACGTCGGCGGATGAGCACATAGGTCTCCGACGTCCCCAACCGCACCGCACCTACACCGCCGCCGAGGTGATTGCTGAGGTCATGGCCTGACGCCCGTTTCCGCGCACGAAGAGGTCCTGGCGCGCCGTTTCTTCGCGCGTTCTTACGCTGCGGCGACTTCTCTCACATGTGTCTTAGAACGTGTTTGGTAACCCGTGTCACGGCGGAGCCCAGGGGCGCCGACCTGGTGGGCGTGCAAGGCGATTGAGCATCAGTCCGATCATCGCCCACTTGACGAACGCCTCGTGCGTCTCGGGCAGCCGCTCGTAGTCGCGCACCAGTCGGCGCCAGCGCATGAGCCAGGCCAACGTGCGCTCGACCACCCAGCGCCGAGGCAGGACGGCAAAGCCGCGCTGGTCCTTGGGCTTGGAGACGATCTCGACGGTCATCTTCCAGTAGCGCCGGGCCCGCACGACGAGTCGACCGGCATAGCCACCGTCGGCGAAGACGTGGCGCAGCCGGGGATACCAGCCATGGGCCAGCTTTAGCGCGTCGACTCCTCCGTCGCGGTCTTGCACCGAGGCCGCAGTCACCATCACGACGAGCAACAACCCGAGCGTGTCGGTCACGATATGGCGCTTTCTTCCCTGCACTCGCTTCCCGGCGTCATAACCGCGAGTGTCCTTTCCGACGGTGTCGGCCCCACGCAGGGACTGCGAATCGACGATCCCCGCACTCGGTTCGGCCTTCCTCTTGGTGCCGTCGGGCTTCTCGGTCCTCTTGCGCAGCTCCTCGCGCAAGGTGTCGTGGATGAGATCGAGCGTCCCGTCGTCGCGCCAGTCGACGAAGTAGCCGTAGACGGTGCGCCAATGCGGGAGATCCTTGGGCAGCATGCGCCAAGCACACCCGGCGCGCGTCAGGTACAAGATGGCATTGACGATCTCGCGCTTGGGATACAACGGAGGCCGTCCGCCGGGAGCCACCGGCACCGTGTCGGGCAACATAGGCTCCACCAACGCCCACTGACGATCGGTCAGATCGGTCGGATATCTGCGGCCCGGCGCCACGCACACCAGTGCAGCGCAATCGAGAGTAAATCGCGAGCACCGCGCGCTACCAAACGCGCTGGTCACGCGCGATTTTGAAAACTTCTCCTCACAAGTGCTATCGACGACAGCGAGCTACGTCTTCAGCTGCTCCCATGTCGGCACCTGGTTTCCAAACACGTACTTACAGGTTCCTCACACTTGGCCTTCAGGGTGAACGTGCCGCCACAAAGAGCGGAACGGAGTGCAAAGCGCACACCGGAGTCCTAAAGGAGACAACCATGCTTCGCCAGATCATCGCCGGAACCGCTGCGGTGGGAGCCCTGACGTTCGGTGCCGCCGGTATCGCCGGGGCAGCCACCCCTTCCTCGACGCCGTCGAGCGGGACGCCTGCCGTGTGCAGCAAGGTCTCCGCCCTTGAGGCCCGGGCGCAGAAGATCGAGGCCAACCTCAACGACCGCCTGCCCAAGGTGGAGGCCCGCGAGGCCACGCTGAAGGCCGACGGCAAGACCTCCCGGGCCAACCACCTGGCGGCCCGCGTGACCCGGCTCGAGAACCGGGAGACCAAGGTCAACGCCCGGCTGGCCAAGATCAAGGCCAGGTGCGGGACGACCGGCTCGAGCGCCAGCTGATCACTTCTCGGTCGGTCAGCTGTGGTGCGGTCGCCGGCCCGGGCTTCTCGGGAGGTGACCGCACCGGCGCGTTCGGCCCCTTGAGCAGCCCGGACGCGTGTGACCGAAAATTGTCAGTGGTCCTTACAGCTTCCTCACATCTGTGGTGCACAGTGCGAGCAGCGCCGACCTGCCGGCAGGCGGCGCACCATTCTGAGCACGAGGAGGACCCATGGTTCGCAGGATCATTGCAGGGGCGGCTCTCGCCGGGGCGCTCACGTTGGGCGTAGCCGGCGCCGCCGGCGCCGGGGCGGCGACCCCGAGCAGCGGTACGACGGCGGGGAGCGGGACCGGGACCGGGAAGGCGACGCTTTGCGCCCGCCTGCCCAAGCTCGAGGCGCGCCTGACCAAGTACGAGAACGCGGTCAAGGTCCGCATCCCCAAGGCCGAGGCGCGCGAGGCCAAGGCCAAGGCGGGCGGCCACGACAAGCTGGCCGAGGCCATCGCCAATCGCATCACCAAGGTGCAGGCCCGCGAGTCCAAGCTGAACGCCCGGCTGGCCAAGGCCGATGCGAAGTGCGGGACGAGCGCCTCGGGTTCCTCGGGTGCCTCGGGGTCCGGCGGAACCGGGTCCGGCTCCGGGGACTCGGGCAACACGCTCTAGACGGAGCGGCCAGCCCAGAAGGGGCGCCCCGCTCGTGGCGACGGTTCAGTTCAGTCGGGTCAGGCCGGCAGGTCGCTGAGCAGCTCGGCCGCCAACCGCGACAGGCCCTGGCGCAGATCCGGCTGCGCAATGCCGGCGGTGGCCGCCTGCGCCTGGCCGACGTATTCGCGCGCCGCCTCCACCGAGGCGGCGATGGCGCCGGTGCCCACGACGATGGCGCGGGCCTTGTCGCGCTCGGGCTGCGCCAGCGGCTGGCCCAGCAGGGCGCGCAGGTCGGGCCCGGCGTCGGGGTCGGCCAGGGCCAGCAGGGCGGGCAGGGTGTAGACGCCCTCGGCCAGGTCCTGTCCCGCCGGCTTCTTGAGCTCACCGTCGGTGGCGGTGATGTCGAGGATGTCGTCGCGCACCTGGAACACCATCCCGAACTTGCGCCCGAACTCGGTGCAGGCGTCCACCTCGGCGGTGGGCAGCCCGCCGATGAGCGCGCCGATGCGGCACGAGGTGGCCATGAGCGCGGCCGTCTTGCCGCTGATCGAGTCGATGTAGTCCTGGTGGCTGCGCCCGATCTGGAAGGCCGAGCGCACCTCGGTCACCTGGCCCTGGCACAGCCGGCCGAGCGTGTCGGCCAGCAGGGCGGCGATGCCGGTGCCGAGGCCGGCCGCGATGGCGGCCGAGCGGGCCAGCAGGTAGTCGCCCGCCACGATGGCCACCAGGTTCCCGAAGCGGCTGTTGACGCTCTCGACGTTGCGCCGGATGGTTGCCTCGTCGATGACATCATCGTGGTACAGCGAGGCCAGGTGCACCAGCTCCACCGCCACGCCGCCCATGAGGTCGTCCTCGGTGGCGTCCCGGAGGCCTCCCGTGGCCGTGGCCAGGGCCAACAGCGGCCTCAGTCGCTTGCCGCCGGCGGCGATGAGGTGGGTGGTCACTTCGTCCAAGAAGCCGTCACCGGTCACGACCGAGGCCGTGAGCAGGGGCTCGAGACGCTGCAGTCCCTCTTGCAGGCGGGGCAGGCCGAGGGCCTCGGTCGGGTTCACTGCCCGAAACGTTAGGTCAACGCTTGCCAAACCTGACAACTGGTTGGTGATGGGCGCGCAGGAAACCCCAGCCTGGGGGGTTCTTCTCCCCAAGGCCGAGCCCCCTCAGCTGCGGCCCGTTCCAACTAAGGCCACAGGTACACTGGACCGAGAAGCTAGAGAAGCAAAGAGAGGCGGTCAGGGTGTTCGAACGTTTCACCGACCGGGCACGGAGGGTGCTGGTGCTGGCGCAGGAAGAAGCGCGCCTGCTCAATCACAGCTTCATCGGTACCGAACACATCCTGCTGGGCTTGATCCACGAGGGGGAGGGCGTCGCGGCCAAGGCACTGGAGTCCTTGGGGATTTCGCTGGAGGCCGTGCGCGAAAAGGTCGAAGAGACGATCGGCATGGCCGGGACCGCGCCGAGCGGCTCGCCGCCGTTCACGCCGCGGGCCAAGAAGGTGCTCGAGCTGTCGCTGCGCGAGGCGCTGCAACTCGGGCACAGCTACATCGGCACCGAGCACATGCTTTTGGGTCTCGTCCGCGAGGGCGAAGGCGTGGCGGCGACGGTGCTCGTCAGCCTGGGGGCGGACCTCGGGCGGGTGCGCCAGCAGGTCATCCAGCTGATGTCGGGGAACCAGGGCAAGGAGTCCGTCGGTGCGGCGCAGGGCGCCAGCGCGGGCGACAACCCCTCGGGCTCGCCGGTGCTCGACCAGTTCGGACGCAACCTGACCCAGCTGGCCCGCGACGGCAAGCTCGACCCGGTCATCGGTCGTGCTAAAGAGATCGAGCGCGTCATGCAGGTGCTGTCGCGCCGGACCAAGAACAACCCCGTGTTGATTGGTGAGCCCGGCGTCGGCAAGACGGCCATCGTCGAGGGGCTGGCCCAGCGCATCGTGGCCAACGAGGTGCCCGAGACGCTGACCGGCAAGCAGCTCTACACGTTGGATTTGGGCGCGCTGGTCGCAGGGAGCCGCTACCGCGGCGACTTCGAGGAGCGCCTGAAGAAGGTCCTGAAGGAGATCCGGACCCGGGGCGACATCGTCCTCTTCATTGACGAGATCCACACGTTGGTGGGCGCCGGAGCGGCGGAAGGCGCGATCGATGCCGCCTCTATTTTGAAGCCGATGCTGGCGCGGGGCGAGCTGCAGACGGTCGGGGCGACGACGATCGACGAGTACCGCAAGCATCTGGAGAAGGACGCCGCCCTGGAGCGGCGCTTCCAGCCGGTCAAGGTCGACCAGCCGTCGGTGGCGTTGACCATCGACATCCTGAAGGGCCTGCGCGACCGCTACGAGTCGCACCACGCCGTGAGCATCACGGATCAGGCGCTGGTCGCTGCGGCCAACCTGGCCGACCGCTACCTGGCCGACCGCTACCTGCCGGACAAGGCCATCGACCTGATCGACGAGGCGGGCAGCCGCCTGCGCATCCGGCGCATGACGACACCGCCGAGCGCCAAGAAGCTCGACGAGGAGATCACGCGGCTGCGCGCCGACAAGGAGGCCGCCATTGAGAAGGGCGCCTTCGAGCAGGCCAAGAAGCTGGCCGAGCAGGAGAAGGAGCGCCTGGACATCAAGGAGAGCCAGGAGGCCGAGCTGCGAGCCGAGGGCGTCGACCTGTTCGACGTCGTCGACGAGGAGGTCATCGCCGAGGTGCTGGCCGCTTGGACGGGGATCCCGGTCTACCGGTTGACCGAAGAGGAGACGGCCAAGCTCCTGCGCATGGAAGAGGAGCTGCACAAGCGGGTCATCGGCCAGGAAGAGGCCCTGAAGGCGCTGTCCCGGGCCATCCGCCGTACCCGGGCGGGGTTGAAGGACCCCAAGCGGCCGAGCGGGTCGTTCATCTTCTTGGGGCCGACGGGCGTCGGGAAGACCGAACTGGCCAAGACGCTGGCCGAGTTTCTCTTCGACGACGAGGACGCCTTGATCCAACTCGACATGTCCGAGTACATGGAGAAGCACACCGTCTCGCGGTTGGTGGGTTCGCCTCCGGGCTACGTCGGTTACGAAGAGGGTGGCCAGCTGACCGAGGCCGTGCGGCGCAAGCCGTTCTCGGTCGTGCTCTTCGACGAGGTCGAGAAGGCGCACCCCGACGTGTTCAACACGCTGCTGCAGATCCTGGAGGACGGTCGCCTGACCGACGCCCAGGGCCGCTCGGTCGACTTCAAGAACACGGTGCTGATCATGACGTCGAACCTCGGCACCGCCGACTTGCGCAAGTCCAACATGGGCTTCGCCAAGACGTCGGAGGCCGTGACCTACGAGCGCATGAAGGCCAAGGTCGACGAAGCGCTGAAGGCGCACTTCCGCCCCGAGTTCCTGAACCGGATCGACGAGGTGATCGTGTTCCACGAGCTGTCGCGGGCCGAGGTCACCGAGATCGTCGACCTCCTCATGTCGCGGACGGTCAAGCAGCTGTCGGACCAGGGCATCGGCCTGGAGCTGACGCCGGCCGCCCGCTCCTTCCTGGCCGAGCGGGGCTACGACCCCCAGCTGGGGGCGCGGCCGCTGCGCCGGGCCATCCAGCAGCTGGTGGAGGACCCGCTGTCGGAGCGCATCCTGTGGAAGGAGTTCCGGGTCGGCGAGACGATCGTCGTCGACGTGGAGGAGTCGCCCATCGACGGCGAGGCGCCGCAGCTCAGCTTCCGCGCCATTGAGGGGATCGAGCCGCCGCCGCTCGAGTTGGCCGGCGCCGGCGCCGACCCCGAATAGCTGCCGCCTCAGCTCAGCTCAGCTCAGCTCAAAGCTCCCAGCAGTACCGGTACTCACCGCGGAGCTGTCGAGCCGCTGTCGTCGTAGCCGGGCAACCGTCGAATCATGAAGTGCGGGCTGTCCGCGCCCACGGGTCCGTAGAAGATGCCCAGCCCTGATGTCGCCTCGAACCCGAAGCGCGTGTAGTAGCCCGGGTCACCCAGAAGGAGCAGCATGGGCCAGCCGCGCCGGGTGGCCTCGTCGATCATGGCGTGCATGAGCGCGGTCCCGATGCCGGCACCGTGCCGGGCTGTCACGACGCCCAGTGGCGCCACGGCGGGAATGGCCTGGCCGGCCAGGTCGCCGGTGGCCGCCAGCACGTGCCCGACCACGATGCCGCCGTCGTCGGCTACGAGCTCGAGCAGGTCGGTCCCGCGACGACGCTCCCACGTGCCGCGGACGATGTCGAGCTCTTCGCTGGCGTCACGGGTGTCGTCGGAGAAGGCGTCGTCGACGACGGCCAGGATGGCCGCGGCGTCCTCGGGGCATGAAGGCCTCACGTTGACGGTCACCCCGGCACGCGCACCGAACAGGCCACCGCACGGTGGTCGGAGAGGTGGCCGACGGGCACCACGGTGGGGCGCCGCGCCTCGAGGCCGCGCACGAGCAGCCAGTCCAGCTTGAGCGGCACGTGGTCGGGCAGGCCGCGTGCATCGTGCTCGGTGGTCGGCGCCGCCACGTTGGCGTCGTTCCAGGCGAAGCCGTGAGCGGCCGCCACCTCGAACAGCGGCTCGTGCGCCACCGGCCAGGTGAAGCGCGTTGGCTCGGTCGCACGGAGGACACGCTGGCGCGTGCGATCGAAGAGCTCCTCGAACCCGGCGCCGAGCGTGTTGAAGTCGCCCCCGACGATGGCCGGTCCGCCCTCCGCCCGTTCTTCGACGGCGCGCAGCAGCACCTCCATCTGCTCGGCCCGGTGACCGGCGTCGGTCCGGTTCTCCAGGTGGGTCGAGGCCACTTGCACCGCCATGCCGTCGATGGTCACGGTGGCGAGGACGGCCATGCGGCCTCCGACGCGGGGCTGGGACGGGTCGGCGAACCAGCCGTCGCCGGGCAGGCGTACCACGGCCGGGTCGACCACCTCAGCGGGCGACACGACGGCGTTGCCGTGCAGGCCACGAGAGTTCTCCTGACCCGCCGCCTCGCGCTGCTCCAACAGATCACCCAAACCCAGCTCTACGAACTCGACGCCAAACGCGTAGCCGGCGCCGAGCGCACCCGCCAGCACGTCGGGGATGTCGTCGTTGTCCGTGCGCGCCATGCCCGAGTCCAGCTCCGAGAGCAGGGCGATTCCTGGGTCACAGCCCTCCAAGAGGGCGGCCAGTTCGGTGGGCCGGCGGCCGCGCTGGACGTTCCAGGTCACCACGCGGACCCACCCCCGCGGGTCGCGCCCGTTCGCCGGCGGACGCCCCTCGGTCTCGTGCAGGCAGGCCAGGCTGCCCAGCAGCTCGTCGTGGAACTCGGTATCGCCACCGCGGCCGGCCCAGGCGGCCCGGTCGAGCGCACTCGGTGTCTGCACACACCGAGCATGGCATCTCGTCGCTGTGACAACCCATCCGTAGCGTGCCCACATGACCTCCACCCAACGGGCGCGCGCCGCGGTGTATGTGTGCGCGGCCTGCGAGACCACCTTGCCGCGCTGGGTGGGTCGTTGCCCGTCCTGTGGTGAGTGGAACACCTTCGGCCCGGTTCCCGCCTCGACGCCGACGGCGACGGCGAGCACGGCACGTGCCGTGCCCTTGCGCGCCGTCCCGACCGACGGCGCGCAACCGTTGCCCACCGGCGTCAGCGAGGTCGACCGCGTCTTGGCCGGTGGCGTCGTCGGCGGCTCGGTCACCTTGTTGTTCGGCCCCCCGGGCATCGGCAAGTCCACGCTGCTGTTCCAGGTGCTCTCGTCGGTGGCGGCCACGGGCGTCGACGTCCTGCTCGCCTCGGCCGAGGAGTCGCTGGTCCAGGTGGGTGGGCGCGCCGCACGACTCGGCCCCGTGCCCGCGCACCTGCTCGCGCTCGAGGGCCACGACGTCGACGCGATCGAGCGGGCGGTCGCCCGACACCGCCCGGCCCTGGTCGTGGTGGACTCGCTCCAGTCAGTCTCCGACCCAGCACTGCCTCAGCCGGCGGGCAGCCTGGCCCAGGTGCGCGCCTGCGTCGAGCGGTTCACCCGCATGGCCAAGACGAGTGGCGTGCCACTCGTCTTGGTGGGTCACGTCACCAAGGACGGTGATCCGGCCGGCCCGCGTGCCGTCGAGCACCTCGTCGACACCGTGCTCTCGTTCGACGGCGACCGCCACCACGCCCTACGTGTCCTGACCTCGGTCAAACACCGCTTCGGTCCCGCCGGTGAGGTCGGCATCTTCGAGATGCGTGACGACGGCCTGCGGGCAGTGCCCGATCCGGGTCCGCTCATGCTGGGCGACCGCATGGCCGGCGTGCCCGGCAGCGTGGTGGTGCCCGTCCTGCAGGGCCGACGGCCTCTGCTGGTCGAGGTGCAGGCCCTGCTCGGGCCGGGCGCCGGCGCCACGGCGGCGCGACCGCACACGCTGGGCATCGACGCCGCCCGGGCCGGACTCCTCCTGGCCGTGCTGGCATGTCGGACCGCGGTCGAGCTCCCCGGCTCGGTCGAGCTCTACGTCGCCGCGGTGGGTGGCATCAGCGTCAGTGAACCGGCGGCCGATCTGGCGGTGGCTCTGGCCATGGCGTCGGTCGTCGCGCGACCGGCCCTTTCCGTCGGATCTCGTCGCGTTCGGCGAGCTTGGTTTGGCGGGCGAGGTGCGCATGGTCCCCGGGGCGGAGCGTCGCCTGGCCGAGGCACAGCGTGCCGGCTTCACCCGCGCGTTGGTTCCCGCTTCGAGCTGCACCCCCGCCCCGGCGGGCATCACCGTGTTAGGCGTGCGCACGCTGACCGAGGCACTCGCCGTGGCCGGGAGCGACGAAGGCGGGTCCGCGACCGTGCCGGGTACGATGCCGGGGTGGTCGACGGTGACGGCGCCAGCCAGCCGCTGAACGACGCGCTGGCTCTGGTCGCGCCTGGCACGGCGTTGCGTGAGGGCCTCGACCGGATCCTCCAGGCGAAACACGGGGCGCTGATCATCGTGGGGGACGATCCCGCCGTCCTGTCGGTGTGCACCGGCGGGTTCCTGCTGGACGCCGAGTACTCGCCCCAGCGCCTGTCGGAGCTGGCCAAGATGGACGGGGCCATCATTCTGGCGGCCGACGCCTCGCGCATCGCCCGGGCCAACGTGCACCTGGTCCCCAAGGCGACCATCGCCACCTCCGAGACGGGGACCCGACACCGCACGGCGGAGCGGGTGGCCCGCTCCATCGATGTGCCGGTCATCGCGGTATCAGAGGCCATGGCCACCATTGCCGTCTACCGCAACGAGAAGAAGCACACGACGCAGTCGGCCGGCTGGCTGATCGACCGCTCGAGCCAGGCCCTGGCGACCCTCCAGCGCTTCCGCTCGCGTTTCGACGACGCGCTCGAGCTCGCTGACCCGGCTCGAGATGGAAGACGCCGTCTCGGTGCGCGACGTAGTGGCGGTGCTCCAGCCCGGCGAGATGGTCCGCCGGATCGCCGAGGAGATCGAGAGCCACCTGGTGGAGCTCGGCTCGGACGGCCGCCTCATCCACCTCCAGACCGAGGAGGTCAGTGCCGGCGTGGGCGACACGCTGGCTCTCGTCTTGCGCGACTACGCCGACGAGAAGGGGATCGCCCATCTGCACTCCCTGTCACCCGACGCCCTCATGGACCTCCCGCGCGTGGTGACGGCGCTCAACCTGTCCGCGTCGACCGACCAGCTGCATGCTGAGCTCGCACCACGCGGCTACCGGATGCTGCACCGTCTGCCGCAGCAGCTCTCCGAGACCCTCATTGAGCGGCTGGTCGGCCGCTTCGGGTCACTGCCCGAGATCCTCTCGGCGTCGGCGGCCGAGCTGGAGTCGATCGAGGGCATCGGTGCGGCCACGGCTCGCCATGTGCGCGATGGCCTGGCGCGCCTCGTCGAGGCCAGCATCTTCGAGCGATACGAATAACCGGGTCGGTCTGGTAGAATAGAAGGCCACCGTCGGGCCGGCCGGGCCCGTCTCTGCAACGTCCGAACATCGCCGCCGTCGCGGCCGTGCGCCCTTCGTGGCGCATCCGGAGTATCCAAGGGAGTCCTGAGTCCTGTGTCCTTCAAGGTCGGAGACAAAGTCGTCTACCCCCACCACGGGGCTGCTGTCATTGAGAAGCGCGAGACCAAGGTCGCCTTCGGCGAGAAGCGCGAGTACCTGGTACTGCGGCTCGCCTACGGCGACCTCATCCTCAACGTGCCAGCCGACAACACCGAGGGTGTCGGCCTGCGCGAGGTGATCAACGACGAGGAGGTGGAGGAGGTCTTCGCCGTGTTGCGCAAGAAGGAAGCGCGTATGCCGACGAACTGGTCCCGCCGCTACAAGAACCACTCAGAGAAGCTCCGCTCGGGTGACATCTACCAAGTGGCCGAGGTGGTGCGGAACCTGTCGATCAGGGACAAGGACAAGGGCCTGTCCGCCGGCGAGAAACGCATGCTCCAGCGGGCGCGCCAGATTCTCGTGTCCGAGCTGACCTTCGCCCTCAACGTTGACGAGGAGACCGCCGAAGAGCGTCTGAACGACGCCCTGACCTGATCGCGCGCCGGGTCGCACGGTCGTGGGGGCGCAGGTGTGGTCGATCGTGGTGGCGGGCGGGTCCGGCCAGCGCTTCGGCGCCCTGAAGCAGTTCTCCATCCTGGGCGGGCGACCCGTGCTCGAGTGGGCCGTCGACGCCTGCCGGCCCTTCTCCGACGGGGTCGTGCTGGTCGTGCCGGTCGAGGCGGCGCACGCGGACGCCCCCATGCACGGAGCGGACGCGGTGGTCGTGGGCGGAGAGAGCCGCTCCGATTCGGTGCGGCGCGGCCTGACCGCGGTGCCGGCCGACGCCGGAGTGGTCCTGGTGCACGATGCTGCCAGACCACTCGCCACACCTGAGCTGTTCGCTGCCGTCATCGCCGCTGTGGTGGACGGGGCAGACGGGGCGGTGCCCGGCGTCCCGGTCCGTGACACCATCAAGGAGGTGGATGGCGCGGACAACGTGACGGCGACCCTCGATCGCACCACGTTGGTGGCCGTCCAGACCCCGCAGGGCTTCCGGGCCGACGTCCTGCGCCGGGCCCACGAGCAGGGGCCCACCGACGCCACCGACGACGCCACGCTGGTGGAGGCACTCGGCGGGCAGGTCAAGGTGGTGCCGGGTGACCCCGGCAACCTCAAGATCACCACCACCAACGACCTGCGCGACGCCCAGCTCCGGCTTCTCATCCCCCACGGCGAGTGACCGCGTCCGTGCGCGTCGGCCAGGGCATCGACGTCCATCCCTTCTCCGAGGATCCGCACCGGCCGCTGGTGCTGGGTGGGGTCGTAATCGAAGGGGCCCGCGGCCTGAAGGGGCATAGCGACGCCGACGCGGTCTGCCACGCGTTGGCCGATGCCGTACTCGGGGCACTGGGGCTGGGCGATCTGGGCCGCCACTTCCCCGACACCGACCTGGTCTGGGAGGGGGCGGACAGCATGGCGATGCTGACCGAGGTGGTGCGGTTAGCGGCCAAAGAGGGGTTTGCCTGCGCCAATGCCGATTGCACTGTGGTGGCCGACGCGCCCCGCCTGGCCCCGCACACGTCAGCCATGGTCGAGCGGTTGAGCAAGGTCCTCGGCGCACCCGTGTCGGTCAAGGCGACGCGGGCCGAAGGGCTGGGCGCGCTGGGCCGGGCGGAAGGCATCGCCTGCCTCGCCGTCGTCTTGATGGAGGAGGCGTGAGCCGGCCCGCTCGGGCCGGCAAGCGGGGCGAACGGGAGCGTCCGAGCGCCGATTCGCCGCCGCCGCCGTATCAGCGCCAGCGCCAGCGTCCACGCCCGGCCGTCGCTCAGCGAGCTCGGGGGTGACCAGGTCGAGGGGCGTCGGGCCGTGCTCGAGCTGCTCACGGTCGGGCGACGCACCGTGCGCCGCATCCTGGTGGCCGAGGACCAGGACCCCTCACCCCAGCTGGACCGCATCGAGGAACTGGCAGCCCGTATGCGCGTCCCCGTCGAGACCGTGCCGCGGGCCCGCCTCGACGGGCAGGCGCGCACGGAGGCACCGCAGGGGGTCCTGGCCCTGGCCCGGCCGCTTGACCCCGTGTCGCTCGAAGACCTGTGCTGGGGGTCGTCGTCGGGCACCCAGCCGTTCTTGTTGGTAGCGGCCGGTATCACCGATCCGCGGAACCTGGGCGCCCTGCTCCGTAGCGCCGAATGCGCAGGGGTGACCGGTGTCGTGCTGCCCCGCCATCGCTCCGCCCGGCTGTCGCCCACCGTGGCCAAGACGGCCGCCGGCGCGATCGAGCACCTGCCGTTCGCCGCCGTCGGCGGCATCCCGACGGCGCTCAGCAACCTGCGCGACCTCGGCGTGTGGTCGATCGGGCTGGCCGGCGAGGCCGACCAGTCCCTCTACGACCTGCCGCTCGGGGAGGGTCCGGTGGCGCTGGTGGTGGGCAGCGAGGAAAAGGGGCTGGCGCCTCTCGTGCGCAAGCGTTGCGACGCCGTGGCCGCCATCCCCCAGCACGGCGCGCTGCCGTCGCTCAATGTCGGCGTGGCCGGGGCCGTGGCCTGCTTCGAGGTGGCGCGGCAGCGAGCGGCCCGCTCCTGACGCTCTACCGTCAGCCGCTGTGGTGGTGGGCGAAGGGAACACCCCCCCTCTCCCCCGGGGTACCACCCTTGCGGCGGTAGCGGCGGGGTGCTGGTCATCGTCGCCTCACGTTACCGCGGGGTCACGCCGTCGCCGGTGCCACCTCGGAAGTGCAGAAGGCGCAGCGGCGTGCCTCGACCGGGATGTCGCTCAGGCACTCGGGACACGGGCGTGTCGCGGGCTTGGGTTCATCGGTGGGCAGTACGTTCAGGCGCCGCATGAGCGCGGTCAGCGGGACGACGACGGCAAAGAAGACGACGGTGGCGACGATGAGGAACGAGAGCAGCGCGTCCACGAACGACCCGTACGTGAACTTCGAGTGGTTGACCGTGAAGTAGAGACCCTGGAACGACGGCTTGCCGAAGATGGCGGCGATCAGCGGTGTGATCAGATCGGTCACGAAGGCGGTGATGACCGCGGTGAATGCCACACCGACGACCACGGCCACCGCCAGGTCGACCACGTTGCCACGCAGGACGAACTTCTTGAAATCGCTCAGCACCGGTTTCCTTTCTCCGAGACCGTCGGCTCAGCCCGCCGGCGCCGCTGTCGAGCCCGAGGCAGGAATCGAACCCGCGACATCTTCATTACAAGTGAAGTGCTCTACCAACTGAGCTACTCGGGCGTTACCCCACACTACCGTCCGCACCTGCGTACCCTTGGTCCCACCAGCGCAAAGGCTTGCAACTGGACGGGTCGCACGGCAGGCTGGACACCTAATGGATGACGACCGGCCGCCGGCGGGAGCGCCCGCCTCGTTCTCGGTTGGGCGCGCCGCGGTCGGTCCTGGTCCTGTTCGTGGTGGCCGTCGTCGTGCTGGTGGACGTGGGCACGCGAGAAAGCGTGAGTGGCGTACCGAGCACGGCCGCCGTCACCACCACGACCACGACGGCCCATCCGGGCGGCTCGACCACGACTACCAAGGCCGGCTCGCCGACCACGACCACGACCACGACCACGACGACCAAGTCGAAGGGCAAGGAGCACAAGGGCGCGACCACCACCACGACCACCGCGCCGCACAGCTCGGTCAGTGTCGTCGTGGCCAACGCCACGAGCACCAACGGCCTGGCTGCGCACTTCTCGACCGTCATCGGCGCCGGCGGGTGGAGCATGGGGACCCCGATCGACGCCAACACGACCGAGGCCACCTCGGCCGTGTACTACGCCACGGGCGAGCAGGAGGCGGCCGCTTCCATCGCCACCACCATCGGCGTGAAGCCGACACAGGTGCTGCCGATCACCAGCGCCACGCCGGTCACCTACCCGCCCGGCACCGACGTGGTGGTGGTCATCGGCGAGGACCTGGCCAGCACGGGCAGCACGGGCAACACGGCCAACACCTGAGCCGACCGGGGACCTGACCTTGGCCCTGCCGGCGCCCCTCCAGCCGCTGGCCGCCGAGCCCGGCCACAGCGCGCTGTTCCTCGATTTCGACGGCACCCTCTCCGCCATCGTCGACGACCCCGTCGGCGCCCGCGCCCTGCCCGGGGTGCCGGACCTGTTGGCCGATCTGGCGACGCACCTGGCGCTGGTGGCGGTGATCTCGGGCCGTCCGACCGCCTTCCTGCGCCAAGTCCTGGGCGATCCGGCGGGCGTCGAACTGGTCGGCCTTTACGGGCTCGAGCGCGCCCTGGGTGCCTCGGGCGAGGCGCATCACTGGGCCGGCCTCATCGATGAGGTCGTGGCCGAGGCGCAGGCCGGCGCCCCGGCCGGCGTCTACGTCGAGCCCAAGGGGCTGACCGTCACGCTGCACTGGCGCCACGCCCCAGACGAGCGGCCGTGGGTGAGCGAGTTCGCCGAGCGCCAGCGCACGAGCCGCGGCCTGCTCGTGCACCCCGGCCGCATGGAGCTCGAGCTGCGCCCGCCGATCGAGGTGGACAAGGGCACCGTCATCCGCGGCCTGGCGGCGCAGCGCGCACCAGGCCAGCTGCACCAGGTGGCCGCGTTCGGCGACGACATGGGCGACTTGCCCGCCTTCGTCGCCGTGGGCGAGCTGGGCACGCCGGCCCATCCGGTCGCGGCCGTCCGGGTGGCCGCCGTCGACGCCGAGAGCCCGCCCGTCGTGGCCGAACGGGCCGACCTCACCGTGGCCGGTGCCGCCGGTGCCGTGGCCCTGCTACACGACCTGGCCGCCGCCCTCGCGGACCGGGCCCCGGCCCCGGCCGACCCCCAGCCCTAGCTGTAGCCCCTGGCCCAGCGCTAGCCCCTAGACGACGACGCCCGAGGCCGCCGCCAGCTGGTCGGCCCACCAGTCGGCGGCCGTCCGCCCGCGCACCGACGCCCGCAACGATGCCGCCCGCCGCGCCCGCTCGCCCCCGTCCATGGTCAGCGCCCGCTGCAGCGCCTCGGCCGTACCCACCACGTCGAAGGGGTTGACCCCGATCGCACCGGCGCCCGACAGCTCCTCCCACGCCCCCGCCTCCTTCGACAGCACGAGCACGCCGTCGGCGCCGTTGAGCAACGGCCCCTCCTTGGCCACGAGGTTGAGCCCGTCGCGCACCGGGTTGACCAGCAGCACGTCGTAGGACGACAGAGCGGCCAGCGACCGGGCCCGGTCGTCCTCGACCAGCAGCACGACCGGCGTCCACGCCCCCGAGCCGAACCCACGGTTGATCCGCTCGGCCGTGTGCTCGACGTCGGCCCCGTAGGCGAGATACTCGGCCAGCCCTTGCCGGCTCGGATACGCCAGCGCCACGTGCACCACCTCGCCCCGCCACTCGGGGTGCGCCACCAACAGCTCCTCGAAGGCCAGCATGCCGCGCACGATGTTCTTGGACGGCTCCAGCCGGTCCGAGCGCACGATGGTCCGCCGCCCGCCCACCAACGATCGCAGCGCCACCCCCGCCGCCGCGCACGCGCCCGACGACGCCTCCTCCTCGAGCACGCCGGCGTCGGGCCCGAGCGGCGCCACGAACGTCGGCGGCACGTCACCGCGCCCCGCCGCGGCGTAGCACCCCACGAAGTCGGCCTCCCACGCATGGCAGTGGAACCCGCAGGCGCCGTAGCCGGCCATGCCGTCGAGCAGCTCGGCCGCCACGTCGTCGGGCAGCACGCCGAGCACGGCGGCGTCGGCGAACGGGGTGTGCAAGAAGTGCACGGTGCGCAGGTCGGGCCGCCGCTCGGCCAGCATCCGCCCGAGCAGAGAGAAGTGGTAGTCCTGCACGAACACGGCCGCCCCGTGGTCGGCCTGCTCGGCCACGGCGTCGGCCATGGCGCGGTTGTAGGTCCGGTAGCCCTCCCAGGCGGCCCGCCAGTGCCGGTCGAACCGGGGCCGATGCGGCAGGTCCCACATGTGGTGATGGCAGTACCACAGGGTCGTGTTGGACACGACGTCGTAGGCCTGGCGGTAGGTGTCGTCGTCGACCACGACCGGGACCAGGTCGAGCCCGTCCTCGTGCATGCGGCCCTGGGCCACCGCCTCGCGGTCCGCCGCCCCCATCGTCATCGAGGCCCACGTCGTGCCGCTCCCGGCCAGGATCCGGTGCAGCGACGAGGCCAGGCCGCCGCCGGCCGGCACCGGCATCAGCGCGCCGTCGGGACCCGAGCGGAAGGTGAGGGGGCCGCGGTTGGAGACGACGACGGTCTTGCTCACGGGCGGCGCGGCAGCGTCGGCGGCGTGACGCGCTCGAGCGCGGCCCGCAGCACGTCGACCGCCTGCGGGCGCAGCTCGTGCAGGGGGCGGTTGCGGTGGATGCGCTCGCCGAGATCCACCTGGGCCAGGCGGTCGGCGCCGAGCGTCTGCGCCACGTCGATGAGGAGGCCGAGCTCGACCCCGTAGCCACCGGCGAAGCCGAACTTCTCGAAGACCCAACGGTGCGCCGCCGTCTCGCCGGCCAGCGGCTGGCGCACCCAGGACAGCTCGGGGAAGAGCAGCTCGAGCACGGGCCGGGCCACCAGCTCGGTCACCCGCCCGCCGCCGGTCGGTTCGCCGTGCAGCGGCCGGGTGTAGAAGCCCTTCACGAGTGCCACCTGCTCGGTGGTGAGGAGCGGCCCCAGCAGGCCGGTGACGAAGGCCGGGGTGGTGTTGGCCACGTCGGCGTCCAGGAACACGACGACGTCACCGTCGGCGGCGGCCAGCGCGGCGGCCATGGCCTGGCCCTTGCCGCCCCCGCCCCCCGGCCCGGCCACCACCCGGGCGCCGGCGCCGTCGGCCTGCTCGGCCGTGTCGTCGCGGGAGCCGTCATCGAGCACGATGACCTCGTCGACCAGCCCGTTGCCCCCGTGGGCGGCCAGGAAGGGCTGCACGACCGCCCGCACCACCGACCCCACGGTCGAGCCCTCGTCTCGGGCCGGGATGCAGACCGACACGCTGCGCCCCGTGCGCGCCTTGGCCCCGGCCACCAGGGCCGTGGGGAAATCCCCGTGGTGGTACGTGTGGGGCACGCCCCAGATTCAAGCAGCCCGGGGCGTTGACCCGACCACCCTGGGGGCGGCTACCATGGTGTCCATCATCCAGAGCGACTGAGGGACGGGCCCGTTGACGTCGCGGCAACCAGTGCTTCCCTACCGGGGCGCACCTGGTGCCAATGCCCGATCGATGAGGAGGACCCCCATGGTCGATTTCGTCACTGGCTTGCGCTGTCGTGAGTGTGCGCGGGAATTCCCGGCCGAGGCGCTGCACGTCTGCGACTACTGCTTCGGGCCGCTCGAGGTGGCCTACGACTACGAGCGCATCGCCTCGGTGGTCAGCCGGGAGCGGATCGCCGCCGGGCCGCGCACCATCTGGCGCTACCGCGACCTCTTGCCGGTCGACGACGAGCGGCCGGTCGACCTGGGCGCCGGCTTCACCCCCCTGGTGCGGGCGGAGCGCCTGGCCGCCGAGCTCGGGCTGGGCGAACTGTGGATCAAGGACGACACGGCCAACCCGACCGGCTCGTTCAAGGACCGCGTCGTCTCGGTCGCCCTGACCAAGGCGCGCCAGCTCGGCTTCAAGGTGGCCGCCTGCGCCTCGACCGGCAACCTGGCCAACTCGGTGGCCGCCCACGCCGCCCGGGCCGGCATGGACTCGGTCGTCCTGATCCCGCACGACCTCGAGGCGGCCAAGGTGACCATGACCGCCGTTTACGGCGGCACGGTCATCGCCGTCGAGGGCACCTACGACGACGTCAACCGACTGTGCGCCGAGCTGACCAGCGAGCGCCCCGGCTGGGCCTTCGTCAACGTGAACGTGCGCACCTACTACGCCGAGGGCTCCAAGACGCTGGCCTTCGAGATCGCCGAGCAGCTGGGCTGGCAGGCGCCCGACCACGTGGTCGTGCCCATCGGCTCGGGCAGCCAGCTGACCAAGGTGGCCAAGGGCTTCGCCGAGCTGGGCAAGGTCGGCCTGCTGCCCGAGGAGCCCGCCGTGCGGGTGTCGGGTGCCCAGGCCGAGGGGTGCTCGCCCGTCGCCACCGCCTTCCTGCAGGGCACCGACGCCATCCGGCCGGTCAAGCCCAAGACGATCGCCAAGTCCCTGGCCATCGGCAACCCGGCTGACGGCTGGTACGCGCTCGACGTGATGCGCCGCACCGGCGGCGCCTGCGCCGCCGTGACCGACGACGAGGTGGTCGAGGCCATCGGGCTGCTGGCTCGCACCGAGGGCATCTTCGCCGAGACCGCGGGCGGGGTCACCATTGCCACCCTGGGCAAGCTGGCGGCTTCCGGTGCCATCCGGCCCGACGAGAGGGTCGTGGCCCTGGTCACGGGTCACGGCCTGAAGACGGTGGAAGCCCTGACCGACTCCCCGCACTCGGGCCCCAGCGCCACCATCGCCCCCACGCTGGCCGCCTTCGAAGCCGCCATCGACTACGAGGAGACGGAGACCGACCGATGAGCCTTACCGTCCGTATCCCAACCCAGCTGCGCCCCCTGACCGGGGGATCCGGTGAGGTCGAGGTGGAGGGATCCACGGTGGGGGAGGCGCTCAAGGCGCTCGACGCCGCCCACCCGGGCATGGCCGACCGCCTCTTCGACGAGGCCGGCAACCTGCGCCGGTTCGTGAACGTCTTTCTGGACGACGAGGACGTCCGTTTCCTCGACGGGCTGGGCACCCCGGTCCCCGCCGGCCAGACGATCTCCATCGTCCCCGCGGTCGCCGGCGGCTGAGTCCGAGTGTCCGCGTGGGTCTCTGGCTGAACGCCTGAGTCCGGCGGAGCCTGGAGGAGGGAGCAGTCGGGGCCAGTGACACGGTTTGTTTCGTGGACCGGGCGACACCGGCCTGGCCAAAGGGCGCGAAAGGACCAGTGCCGATCTCCCGGATTGTGTTGGCCTGCCCGCTGGTCCGTGTCCGGCGCCTAACCCGACGGCCCCGCCCGCGCCTCTTTGGCCACAAGCCGCCGGCCATCCTGGGAACTCACCCGGGTCCACAACGGCGAGGGCCGACTGGTCCGGACCCGGCCGTTGGGGCCGCGGAAGGTGACCTCCACGTTGGCGTCACCCGACACCGACCAGCCCTTGGAGTGGAGCAGGCCATGGTGCGAAGTGCACAGGGCCAGCAGGTTGTCGAGATCGGTCGGCCCCAGGTCGGCCTCCCATTCGGCCATGTGATGAGGCTGGGAGAAGACCACGTGGTCACAGCCCGGGAAACGACAGTGCCGGTCCCTGCGCAGGATCTCGCGGCGCTGGGCGTCGGTGGCATCCCGGCTCATTCGCCCCTCGTACATCGTGTGGCCCTCGGCGTCGTCGACCGCGACGACCACCGCCCCCTCACAGGCCAGGCGGGCAATGACCTGCGCCGAAATCAGCCCGCCCCGCTGGAGCTCGCCGAAGAGCGACGTCGTGGCCCCCTCCTCGTCGATCAGGGCCTCGAGGGGCACATGGGCCACCACCAAGGGACGCCCGAAGGAGCCACCCAGGGGCCGGCCCCCGGCGGCCTGCTCGGTCAAGGCGTCGATGAAGGCGCCTCCCATCCGCTCGTCCCAAGGAACTGAGCCGTCGCTCGGGATCCTCTTGGCCCTGGCCTCCAGGAAGGCCACCACGCTGGCGTACTCCACTTTTGGAAGTTGGGCCGTGATGGTGTGTGTCGTCGGGTTGCAGCGCACGGTGGCCCGCTCGACGCCACCCGAGGTTCGAGGGGGTGGGGCGCTTGCTCGGGCCATCTCCATCAGCTCGAGCACGCTGGCGCCGTCGGCCGCGGCATGGGCCAAGCGGTCGTCGCTCCGAGGCGTGGCCACGTCGGCGACCGCCCGCACCTGGTCGAAGGAGACCTGGCCCGAGCAGAACCCCTTGGCCAGATGCGGCAGATGCGCCACACGCTCGGCCACATGGGCCTGGGCCCGGGCGCTTGGGATCGAGGCCCCGGTCTCAGAGACGATCCAGGCTTCGGCCGAGGCCGCCCCGTCTTCGCGCCAGGCGCGGCGCCGGTCGAGCTCGGCGAAGAGCAGAGCAAAGCGTCCCGACCACCCGGCCACCTGGGCGGCGGCCGCCTTGGCGCTGGTACGGAGCTCTTCGTTTGACATGGCGACTACGTCGGGCGGGGTGGCTGGGGCCGGAGCGGCGGCCGGGCCGGGGCCGGCTGTCTGTGGGGGTTGGGTCGTCTTTGACGGCGTCACGTAATGGAACGGTCGTCGGCGCCACCCGAAAATCCGCGCGAAGAGATTTTTCAGAGGTCTCGGCACCTACGTGGGGCGGCCCATCGCCGGGGACCAGGACGGCGGCAGCGGCGGAGGGAGTTCCGGGGCCGCCTGAGCCGGGCGGGGGCGCGTTCGGCCTTGCACGCGGGCGTCTAAGGTGGTTACCTATTAGCACTCACAGGACGAGAGTGCTAAAAGGAGCAGACCTGATGGCCAAGATCATCGCCTTCGACTCTGAGGCCCGCCGGAGCCTCGAGACCGGCATGAACAAGCTGGCGGACGCCGTCCGCGTCACCCTCGGCCCCAAGGGCCGCAACGTGGTGCTGGACAAGAAGTGGGGCGCCCCGACGATCACCAACGACGGCGTGTCGATCGCCAAGGAGATCGAGCTCGAAGACCCCTTCGAGAGGATCGGCGCCGAGCTGGTCAAGGAAGTGGCCAAGAAGACCGACGACGTGGCCGGTGACGGCACGACGACGGCCACCGTGCTGGCCTGGGCCATGGTCCGCGAGGGCCTGCGCAACGTGGCGGCGGGCGCGAATCCGATGTCGCTGAAGCGGGGGATCGAGTCGGCGGTCGAGACGGCCGTCAGTTCCATCCACGGCATCGCCAAGGAGACCGAGTCCAAGGCGCAGATCGCCCAGGTGGCTTCGATCTCCGCCGCCGACACGGAGATCGGCGAGATGATCGCCGAGGCCATCGACAAGGTCGGCCGCGACGGCGTCATCACCGTCGAGGAGTCGCAGACCTTCGGCATGGACATGGACTTGGTCGAGGGCATGCGCTTCGACAAGGGCTACATCGCCCCGTACTTCGTGACCGACCCCGAGCGCATGGAAGCCGTGCTCGAGGACGCCTACGTCCTGCTCGTCGGCTCGAAGATCACGGCGGTGCGTGACCTGCTGCCCGTACTCGAGAAGGTCATGCAGAGCGGCAAGCCGCTGCTGATCATCGCCGAGGACGTCGAGGGCGAGGCCCTGGCGACGCTCGTGGTCAACAAGATCCGGGGCACCTTCCGCTCGGTCGCCGTCAAGGCGCCGGGCTTCGGTGAGCGCCGCAAGGCCATGCTCCAGGACATCGCCATCCTCACCGGCGGCCAGGTCGTGACCGAAGAGGTCGGCCTGAAGCTCGAGAACGTGACGCTCGACCTGCTCGGCGCGGCCCGCAAGGTCGTGATCACCAAGGACGAGACGACGGTCGTCGAGGGTGCGGGCTCGGAGTCGGACATCAAGGGCCGGATCAACCAGATCAAGACCGAGATCGACAACACCGACTCGGACTACGACCGGGAGAAGCTCCAGGAGCGCCTGGCCAAGCTGTCCGGTGGCGTGGCCGTGATCAAGGTCGGCGCGGCCACCGAGGTGGAGCTCAAGGAGAAGAAGCACCGTATTGAGGACGCGGTCTCGACGACCAAGGCCGCCATCGAAGAGGGCGTAGTGCCCGGCGGTGGCGTGGCTCTGCTGCGGGCCCAGACCGCCATCTTGGAGGGCGCCGAGAAGCTCGAGGGCGACGAGGCCACCGGGGCTCGCATCGTGGCGAAGGCCGTCGAGGAGCCGCTCAAGCAGATCGCGGTGAACGCCGGCCTGGAAGGTGGCGTGATCGTCGAGAAGGTGCGCGGCCTCAAGGGCGCCCACGGTCTCAACGCCGCCACCGGCGAGTACGAGGACCTCTTCAAGACCGGCGTGATCGATGCCGCCAAGGTGACCCGTTCGGCCCTGCAGAACGCGGCCTCCATCGCGGCGCTGTTCCTGACCACCGAGGCGGTCATCGTCGACAAGCCAGAGGACGACGCCCCCGCCATGCCCGGCGGCGGCATGGACGACTACTAAGCCGTCTCTTCCCCTTGCAACCGGGGCTGCTGAGGTGTCACCGGGATGCCACACCTCTGCAACACCGAGATGTGACAGTGTGGGTTGCCTCACCCCCAACCGAGGCTGATCGGTGCGCCCGGCCGCAAGGCCGGGCGCACTGTTCTTTCTAGACTTGGGCGCCATGGCACTGACCCCGACGACCGGCTGGGGCGTGTTGCACCTGTTCTGCCAGCTGGGGCCCGGCTTCGACGCCCCCGCGTTGCGTAAGGCGGTGGCCGCCGCCGAGGCGGATGGGTACCAGGTGGTGCCGGTGGCGCTGTTGGGGCACAAGAGCGACCTCGGGTTGATGGCGCTGGGTCCTGACGTCTGGCGGCTGCGGCGCTTCCAGACCGAGGTCGCCGAGGCCGGCGTCGTCCCGGTCGAGTCCTACGTCTCGCTGACAGAGGTGTCGGAGTACGCCGCCGGCGTCCCCGACGAGCTGCGCCAGGCCCGCCTGTTCCCCCAGCTGCCGCCCGAGGGCAAGGCGGCGTTCTGCTTCTACCCCATGTCCAAGCGCCGGGGAGACGCCCACAACTGGTACACGCTCGACTTCGACGCCCGCAAGGAGCTCATGCTCGGCCACGGCAAGGTGGGCCGCACCTTCCACGGACGGATCTTGCAGGTCATCACCGGCTCGACGGGGCTCGACGACTACGAGTGGGGCGTGACCCTGTTCGGCGTCCACCCCGACGACCTGAAGGACTGCGTCTACGAGATGCGCTTCGACCAGGCCTCCGCCCTCTACGCCGAGTTCGGCCCGTTCTACACCGGCATGGTGGGGACGCTCGACGAGGTGCTGGCGGTCCTCGGGACGTGACGGACGTGACGGCGTCGACAGCGTGACGGCCTCCATCAACGACCTCAGGGACGAGTTACGCCAACTGGGGCACGTCGTGGTCGCGTTCAGCGGTGGGGCCGACTCGGCGCTCCTGGCCAAGGTGGCCCACGACACGCTCGGCCGTCAGGCCGTCCTGTGCGCCACCGCGCTGTCGCCGTCGCTGGCCGGAACCGAAGAGGAGGACTGCCGCACGCTGGCGGTCGAGTGGGACCTGCGCTGGGTCGGCGTGCCCACCGACGAGATGGACGACCCGACCTACGTGGCCAACGGCGCCGATCGCTGCGCCCGCTGCAAGACGGCCCTCATGACCGCGCTCGGCCCCCTGGCCGCCGCCGAACAGGCCACCGTCGTCCTCGGCGTGAACGTGAGCGACCTGGGCGACCACCGCCCCGGCCAGGCCGCCGCGGCAGCGGCGGGCGCCGCCTTCCCGTTCGTGCAGGCCGGCTTCACCAAGGACGACATCCGAAACTGGTCCCGACGGCTCGGCCTGCGCACCTGGGACAAGCCGGCCGCCGCCTGCCTGGCCTCCCGGCTGCCCTACGGCACCCCGGTCACCCTGGGCCGCCTGCGCGCCGTGGAGGAGGCCGAGACAGCGCTGCACGCGCTGGGCTTCGGCCAGCTGCGGGTGCGCCACCACGGCGACGCCGCCCGCCTGGAGGTCGACCCCACCGACCTGGCCGCCGTGCTGGAGCGCCGGGCCGAAGTGGTGGCCGCAGTGCGGGGCGCCGGCTTCACTTTCGTCGCGCTCGACCTGGAAGGATTCCGGTCGGGCAGTCTCAACCGCGCCCTTCAGGAGGAGCCGTGAGCCAGGTCCGGGTCAAGGTCAAGCTGACGTTCCCCGAGTCGGAGGTCCGTCGCGCCGTGCTGGCCACCCTGGTCCGCCAATTCGACGTCGAGCCGGACATCCGCCGGGCCGACGTCGAGGAGCATCGGGGCTGGATCGTCTGCGAGATAGACGGCGAGTCCTCCCAGGTCGAAGCGGCGCTCGAGTGGCTGCGCACCGAGCGCATCATCGTCGACCTGCTGGGAGACGTCCTCGAGGGCTGATTCCGTCGACCGCTCAGCGCCGATCGCTCAGCGCTCCTCCGTCGGCTTGGGCACGGTCCACCCGGCCGAGGACACCTTGCGGGGCTCGTAGAACACGCAGCCCTCCGGGCAAGCGAAGGGCAGGGGTTCGTTGGCGTCCACCTTGCAGCGCTCCAGCCGTTCCCCTCCAGGCGTGGTCCGCATGACGTAGTGGCGGCAATCCTCGTTGACGGCCACACCCCATTCTGGCCCAGATGGCATGTCGCGGTAGCGTCACCGGCCGTGGACCAGAGCGACGACCGCACCGTTCCCCTCAAGACCCTGCTCAGGTGGAGCGAGGCACTCGCCGGCATCGCCCGCACCGGGCTCGGGTTCACCGAGAGCCTCTACGAGCAGGAGCGCTTCGAGGAGATCCTCAAGGTGGCGGCCGACATCCGCGTCGAGGCGGACGGCGGCAGTGACGACCCCGACCACGCCGGCGGCCTGGTGCAGGAGTGGATGGACACCGTGGGCAAGGGCGTCCCCGGCTACATCACGCCCAAGGTGGCGGTGGGCGCGGCGGTCGGCAACGACAAGGGCGAGCTGTTGCTCATCCAGCGGGCCGACTCGGGCATCTGGCTCTACCCGACCGGCTGGTGCGACGTCGGCTACTCGGCGGCCGAGGTCGTGGTGAAGGAGGTCGAAGAGGAGACCGGCATCATCGTCGAGCCGGTGCGCCTCATCGCCGTGCTCGATGGCCTGCGCCTCGGCATGACCCGGGTGCCGCTCTACTCCCTCCTCTTCCACTGCAAGGCGATCGGCGGCGAACTCAAGCCGCACCCGCTCGAAACGCGCGACGTCGGATGGTTCACCCGCGAGTCCATGCCCTTCCCGCTCGTCGGATCGGAGCGCTGGGGTGACCATGTCTTCGCCGCTCTGCGCGGCGAGCGGCGCGACGTGCTCTACGACCGCGTGCGCCAACCGATGTGGCGGGGCGAGTCGTCGCAGACGTGATCTCGGTCCGGATCGCCGCGTCGGCCGACGACAGCCTGGTCGAGGCGGTGACCGTCCTCTTGCCCCAACTCTCCCGCTCGGCGCCACCGCCCACCCGCGAGCAGCTGGCGCGCATCGTGGCCGACGCCGCCATCACCCTGTTCGTGGCCGAGGAGGAGGGACGGATCGTGGGCACGCTCACCCTGGTCGCCTTCGAGATCCCCACCGGCCGGCGCGCCTGGATCGAGGACGTCGTCACCGACTCCGCTGCCCGTGGCAAGGGGGTGGCCACTGCTCTGGTCAACGCGGCGCTCGCCCACGCGGCCGAGATCGGCGCCCGCACGGTCGACCTGACGTCACGACCTGATCGCGAGGACGCCAATCGCCTGTACGTGCAGCTCGGCTTCGAGCAGCGCACCACGAACGTGTATCGCTACAGCGCCGCCGGCGCCTGAGCCGCGCCGCCTCGCGTCACGCCCTCCCTATTCGTCGAGTGGGAAGGCGGCGGGTAGCAGGCGCATCAGCGTCGCGAACATCGGGGTGAATCGGCCCTCGCCCCAGGGAAGGTCGGGTTCGTTGGCGAAGGCCTGGCTGAGCACCCCGACGATGATCGTCGACACGAGGTAGATCGCACCGTTTTCGTTGGCCCCCGGACCTAGCTGGCCTTTGGCCACCGCGTCAGCGAGGGCGCCGCGCTGGAGCTCCACCATCTCCGTGCTGACGGCAAACGCCTCCGGCGAAGGATGGAAGCTCGGGACGGGACGCCAGAAGAGCAACTCGGCGACCGCGCGATTGGCCAGGCACCATCGCCCGCTCGCTTCGAGACCCGCCAGGAGCGCGTCAAGCCCGGGCTCGGCCCCCTGCATGCCGATGCGCATCGCCTCGAGGTTCTTGCGTTGCCCCTCGAGGAACAACGCGTCATAGATCGCCATGAGCGACGGGAAGTACTTGTAGAGCGACGGTGGCTGGACGCCCAGGCGCCGCGCTACTTCCGCCAGGCTGAGACCGTTCACCCCGTCCTTCGTCATGACGTCCCGGGCGATGTCGAGAATCTCGAGGATCGTCTCCTGCCGCCGGCGGGCCCGGCGGTCCGGCGGCGCCGGACGCTCCCCGGCCACGTCCATCTGCGCATTCCCCTCGGTCCGTGCCATTGGGAACTCAGTATAGCTTAAATACATCTTGACAGCGATAGCTAATACCATTAGCTTTACGACGGAAGACCGAGGGGTGCGGACATGATCGGAACGGAGGCCATACAGGACATGGCGCAGAACCAGAACTCGAACCGGAGCAGTCGATGGTGGTTGCGGCACGACTCCCAGTCGCTGGTGATCGAGGCGCCGGCGGAGGACATCTACGCCCTGGTCGCGGACCTGCCCCGCATGGGCGACTGGAGTCCCGAGTGCCGGCAAGTGGAGTGGCTCGATGGGTCGACCGGACCGATCGAGGGCGCCACATTCATCGGCCACAACAAAGGCGGACCCGCCGGCCTCATGAAGTGGTCGCGCCGGGGCCGGGTGCTCACCGCCGAACCCGGCCGCGAGTTCGCCTTCGTGACCGAGGAGGGCGGCAAGGAGTCGACCGAGTGGCGGTATCGCCTGGAGCCCCAGGAGGGGGCCACCAGGGTCACCGAGTCCTACCTGGTCCACTGGATACCGACCTGGGCCCGCGTCGTCGATGTCCCAACCAACCGCGCCCGCGAGTTGCGCCACGCCATGCAGCACACGCTCGGGCAGTTGAAGGGCGCGGCCGAGCCGCCGCCGCCGCCCCGCTGAGCACCTTCCCTTCCTACGAGACCTGAGGAGTCCACGAGATGCACACCTACAAGGCTGCGCCTGACGTCGACGTCGTGACGTCGACCAACGCCATCACCGGTTTCGGCAACCTCGCCATCAACGCCTTCGTGATCCACGCCGACGAGCCGGTACTCGTCGACACTGGCTCCGTGGTGCAGAGCGACGATTTCATGACCGCTTTGCGGACGGTGATCGATCCGACCGACCTCCGCTGGATTTGGTTGACGCACACTGACTTCGACCACATCGGCTCGCTCCATCGACTGCTCGACGAGAACGAGCGGCTGCGGGTCATCACCAGCTTCCTCGGGTTTGGGATCATGGGCCTGGGCGCTCCCCTGCCCATGGACCGCGTCTACCTGGTCAACCCGGGGCAGACGGTCGAGGTGGGCGACCGGACCCTGACCGCGGTCCGGCCTCCGGCGTTCGACAACCCGATCACGACGGGCCTGCGGGACGAGCGGTCGGGCATCTTCTTCAGCTCGGACTGCTTCGGGGCTCTGCTGGACGAGGTGCCAGAATCCGCCGAGGACCTGTCCGCCGAGGCGTTGCGTCAGGGTCAGGTCTTCTGGGCCACGGTGGACTCCTCCTGGCTGCACAACGTGGACAGGACGGCCTTCGCCGGTGAGCTGGATCGCATCCGCGCCCTGGAGCCCACGATGGTCCTGAGCAGCCATCTACCGGCCGCGCAGGGTTCGTCGCTGGGGCGGCTGCTCAGTGCGCTCGGAGAGGTCCCCGACGCCCCAGCGTTCGTCGGACCCGACCAGGCCGCGCTGGAGCAGATGCTCTCAGGAGTGGTCGGTTAACGGGGCCAACGTGGCATTGGCTCGTGGCTACGGCGATCACCCCATGCCGACGATCGATGCGACGAGCACCAGGCCTCCCATCGAGCCGTTGAACCCGGCGTCGCCGTAGTTGAAGATGCCGCCGTCGGAGGCCACCAACCAGTAGCCGCCGCCATCCGGCGTGGCCGCCATGCCGACGATCGGCGCGTCGAGCGGCTGGCCGCCGCGTGACCCCAAGAACCCGGCGTCGCCGTAGTTGAAGACGCCGCCGTCAGAAGCCACCAACCAGTAGCCGCCGTCCGGATTGGCCGCCATGCCGACGATCGGCGCGTCGAGCGGCTGGCCGCCGCGTGAGCCCAAGAACCGGGCGTCGCCGTAGCTGAAGATGCCGCCGTCAGAAGCCACCAGCCAGTAGCCGCCGCCGTCTGGAGTGGCCGCCATGCCGACGATCGGCTGGTTGAGGTGCATGGACCCTGCCGACCCGTAGAACCCGGCATCGCCGTAGTTGAAGATGCCGCCGTCGGAGGCCACCAACCAGTAGCCGCCGCCGTCTGGAGTGGCCGCCATGCCGACAATGGGCGCGTTGAGGTGCATGCTGCCCGTCGAGCCGTGGAAGGTCGCATCGCCGAAGCTGAAGATGCCGCCGTCTGAGGCCACCTCCCAGTACCCCTGGCCGTCCGGGGTGTCAGCCAGGCCCACAACGGGGGCGTTCAGGTGCTGGCCACCCATGGAGCCGAGGAACGGCTGGCAGAAGGAGAACACGCCACCGTCCCCGGCCACCATCCGGTATCCCGGACCCGTGCCGCAGTTGACGGCGACGCCGAGCTGCCGGGCCTGGCCCGAGTTGGGGTCGATCATCAGCCCCGACTCGTCGACGGCCTCGAACGCGCTAGCTGGCACCGTCTTGAGCTCGTCGACGAGGGAGATCGGCCAGTTGTCGTCAGCGGTGCCTCCGAAGTACCAGTTGGAACCGTTGTCGGCCAGGATCAGTCCGTACTGCTGCATCGCGCGCAGGATCACCTGGGCCTGAGGCGAGTAGCCCGAGATGTTGAAGTCGGCCTTGAGCCGGAACCGGGCCCCCATCGGGGGGAGGTTCGGGTTGGACGCCGTCCCGGCCTCGTGACGGGCCGGCCATATGTACGACGTGTCCGTCGCCTCGGCCGTCATCCGGATGGCGTGCGTGATGACACCCGACTGCACTTCGTCGTAGCGCACCAGCCCGGGCAGGATCGGGAGGCCGGCGGCGTCGGCCGATGTCCAGCCGGCCGGGCGCAAGGCGTTCGAGTTCAGGTCCCAGATCGCGCCGGAGCCGGCGGTCGAACCTGATGCGCTGTACTGCGCGTCATAGAGCTCGTAGAGGGTGCACGTGGCCGGGTTGACCATGATGGCGTGGCGGTCGCCCGTTGATTGCGGACCGCCCTCAATGGGCGTGCTCGCATCGAACGGGTAGGGCCCGGGGTCGCTCTGGTCGGCGTACTGGAACGTGATGGGGACTTCCGGCTGTGACGGCGACACGACCGTGTACGGAATGCCGTAGGGAATGGAAGGATCGGCCGAAGGTCCGAAGTCGGGGTGGAGGTTCGTGGTGTCGGCATCCATGCTGGCCAGCCAGGCCGCGCTGTCCGGATTCACCGGCAAATCGGCTATCGGTGTGTTCCAGACGTTGTCCGCCGGGAACATCTGGCAGTTGGGCGCGCCGGGCAGCGGCGTGCCGGCGGACGCCGTTGTCGGCGCCATGCCTACGGTCAGGCCGAGCCACATCACTCCGGCGGCCACGAAGGCGACCGGTCCAGCGGTCTTGCGTCGTCGCACGAACGCCCCCTCTGGGAACGACCGTAGCCGCCCCGCCGCGCCCCGCGACCAGCCAGCCCGTCCTCCGTTGCTCGAACGGCCTAGGTCAGCCCGAGCAGCCCGCCGGTCAGGATGGCGAGCGCAGACAGCCAGTTGCCGAAGAAGAAGCCGATCCCGGTGTAGGCGAGCAGAATGCCGGTGTAGCTCGGGTGGCGGAGCCAACGGTACGGCCCGGTGTCGATGATGGTTTGGTCCCCGCTCGTCTGCACGGTGAACGTGAAATAGGTGCCGAGCGTGCGGAAGCACCAGATGCGCAGCCCCGCGCCACACCACACGAACACCAGGCCCAACCACGCCGCCGGTGCCTCCGGCTCGATCCGCGCCGCCGGCACGGCGCGGGCCAGCAGCAAGCCCACCAAGATGCCACCCCCGACCCCAGCGCGAACGACGAACTGGCTGCCCCCGTCCGAGCGGGTCGCGCCGGGTCGGCGGTGCAGTGCCTGGCGAAGTTCGAGTACGACCCAGGGAACGACAGTCACGATGAGCACGACGACGTACACGCCGTGCACGGGCTGGCACGCGGTGCCCGCCACTCTCACGCAACGAGTCCACGAACTGGCATGCCACGACCCCTCGGAGGACAGGGTCTGTTCGATAGGGTCTTTGCGAAGACGAGAAAGGGGAGAGGGGAATGAGCAGGACGGGTCTGCAGGGTCGCAACTGGGTGCTTGCCGCCATGATCTTCGCCGTCTCCATGACGTTCATCGACCAGACGATCGTCTCCATCGCCGTCCCCAACATCCAGCGCGAGCTCGACCTGTCGTCGACGGGTGTCCAGTGGGTGGTCAACGGCTACCTGATCGCACTGGCCGCTCTCTTCGCGCTCGGCGGACGGTTGGGGGACATCTTCGGTCACACCAAGTGTTGCGTGA
Source organism: uncultured Acidimicrobiaceae bacterium (assembly GCA_963807775.1). Classification (GTDB taxonomy): domain Bacteria; phylum Actinomycetota; class Acidimicrobiia; order Acidimicrobiales; family RAAP-2; genus Bog-473. The sequence continues at coordinate 471,443 of CAWECY010000010.1, forward strand.
TCGGGGTCATCATCTTCGTCACCGCGTCGACCATGTGCGGTCTCACGCCGAGAGGGTCGGCGGCGGAGGCCTGGATCGTCGGGTTCCGGGTGCTCCAGGGGGCCGGCGGCGCGCTCGATGTTCCCGGCCGCCCTCGCCATCGTGGTGAACACCTTCCCGCTGCGCGAGCGGGGCAAGGCCCTCGCACTGTTCTTCGGCATCGCCGGGGGGCTGACGGCCGTTGGACCGATCCTGGGCGGCTACCTCACCCAGTGGACGTGGCGGGCCATCTTCTGGGTGAACATCCCCGTCGCCCTGATCGCGCTCGTCCTGATCGCCGTGTCGAAGCCCAAGACCGAGTACCGCCGGGCCCCGATCGACTACCGGGGCGCCGTGCTCATCGCGGCGGGCATCGGCCTGAGCATCTTCGGCCTCCAGCAGTCGGCGCTGTGGGGCTGGAGCAATCCGGCCACCTGGGCCTGCATCGTCGTCGGGCTGCTCATCATCGTCCTCTTCGTGCTGGTCGAGCTGCGGACGGAGTCGCCGCTCATTCAGGTTGCCATCTTCCGCATCCGGCCCTTCGCCGTCGAGAACCTCGTGCTGCTGATCGCCATGATGGCCTTCATCCCGATCTTCTTCTTTGCCAGCGAGTACGCCCAGATCGCGCTGCACAAGACCGCTTCTCAGGCCGGGCTGTTCCTGCTCTTTTTCTTCCTCGGCTTCGTCATCGCCGCCCAGGTGGGTGGTCGCATGCTCGACCGGGAGGGGGCGAAGCGGGCGGTGGTGCTCGGCTGTGCCATCGCGGCGGTCGGCTTCGGTCTGTGGGCGTCCAAAGCGACGACCCTGAGCTTCAGCAAGCAGCAGCTGTGGGTCATCGTCTCCGGCGCCGGCATGGGGCTCATGCTCGGGCCGGCCAACACCGACGCCGTCAACCGGGCCGGCAGCCTTTCCTACGGCGAGGCGACCGGCATCACCCAGACGATTCGGAACTACGGGGCCAGCCTGGGCCTGGCCGCCTTGGGCACCATCCTCCTGTTCAACTTCCGCTCCCACCTGACTTCGTCGCTGAAGGCGATGGGTGACCCGCACGCCGCGGCCGACGCCGCCGCGGCCACGCAGTCACACGGTGGTGGGTCGGTAGCCTCCATCCCGCACTACGTGTCCTTGGATTTCGCCCACGCCACTCAGACCGTGCTCTATGTGATCTGCGGGATCATGGCCGCGGCGGGTGCCGTGGCTCTGTTCGGCCTCCGGCGTGGCCGCCAGGAACTCCCCTCCGACGCCGAGACCGTTACCGCCGGCGCCACCGGCACCGCCTGACCTACCGCGGCCGCGCCCTGTCACGTGATCTGGAAAGGCTGGTGCGGGTTCTTTCCCGAGGGTTGAGACGACGAGCCGCTTCTCGGGGAGGTCGAGCCGAAGCTGAAGCTCTCGATGTTGATCTGTGCCTGGTTCCCGATGAAGGACTTGGTCAGGCTCAGCCCACTGAGTCCGAGGAGATCGTTCGTGAACCCGCTGACCTCGGCTTCCTCCATAACGGCCTCGCCGGCCCAGGCGAAGATGGCGTGCAGCAGGGAACGGTCCCGTTGTTCGAGCTCTGCGCAGACCGGCTCGAGCCTGGCGGCCAAATGCTCGACGACGCTCAGTTCGAAGGTCGTCATATTCGGCTCCTGTGGTCGATTCCGGCGCTCGTCCCGGTGACGGCACCGGACGCCGGTGGTTGTAGCGATGGTACGACCGTCCCTGGCCGAAGACACCGCCTGCCGGGCTCCCTGCCGTAACCTCGCGGGCGGCCGTCCGTCCCTATTCCGACAGTCGACACACAGGAGGCAGGAATGTCCCACCAGAGCCGTCGGATCGGGATGCTCATGGCCGCGCTGGCGGCACTGGTCATCCTTGGCACGGGATGCAGCGTGATCAACAAGGTCAAGCAGACCGTCCATAACGTCGAAGGCAACAGGGCCACCATCGACTCGTTCACCCAAAAGATCAACGCGGGCCAGAACGTGCCGTTCCAGGCCACTTACACGACGACTGGCAGCTCACCCGCCACGATCGTCTACGCCACCAACCCGTCGACCAACGAGCTGGCGTTCCACCTCACCCAGACGGGTGCGAGCGCGTCGAGCACCCAGTTCATCGTGAACTCGTCGGGCAACTACCTGTGCAACCAGAGCGGTTCATCGTGGTCGTGCGACAAGCTCGACAAGGCCAGCGCGGCCGACGAGCAGAACATCGTCGACTTCTACACGCCCTCGCACTGGGTGAACTTCCTCAAGGGCGTCTCGTTGGTAGCCGGCCTGGCCGGCGACAAGGTGAGCTCGTCCACCATGTCGATCAGCGGCTTCAGCGGCATGAGCTGCGTGGACCTGGTGGCCAAGGGGGTGGCAGGCACCAGCACCATCTGCACCACCCAGCAGAACATCCTGGGCTACGTCAAGGTGGCACAGGACTCGACCAGCTTCCAGATCACCAACTACTCGGGTTCGCCGTCCGCGTCCCTCTTCCAGCTACCACCCGGGGCCACGGTCACGACGGTCACGCTGCCCACGACGACGACCACGACTTGAGCACATTCATCACCCGCTACGACACTTCGGGTCCCGGGGTGCGCCTGGCCGTCAAGGACCTGATCGACATGGAAGGGGAGCCGACGACCGCCGGCTGTCGCGCCGTGGCCCAGCGGGCCCGCCCGGCCGAGCGCGATGCCGCCTGCCTGGCCGGCGCGGGCGGCCGGGGCGCGGATCGTGGGCCGCACCAATCTGCACGAGCTCGCGCTCGGCGTGACCGGAGTGAACCCCTGGTACGGCACGCCGGTGAACCCACTCGATCCGAGCAGGGCACCCGGGGGCTCGTCCAGTGGTTCGGCCGTAGCCGTGGCGACCGGTGAGGCCGACGTCGCCTACGGGAGCGACACCGGAGGGTCGATCCGCATCCCAGCGGCTTGTTGCGGTACGGCCGGGTTGAAGACGACCTGGGGTCGTGTCCCGCTCGACGGTGTGTGGCCGCTGTCCCCCAGCTTCGACACGATCGGTCCCATGGCGCGCGACGTGGCCGGACTGGTCCTCGGGATGGAGCTGATCGAGCCCGGCTTCACCCTCGTGCCGGCCGGTGACGTGAGGGATCTGCGGGTGGGGGTCCTCACGGTGGACGCCGACCCAGCTATCAGCGCGGCGGTCGAACGCGCCCTCCGGCTCACCGAATGGGACCTCGTCGAGCTGTCGCTGGCGGGATGGGACGATGCCACCGTCCAGGCCGGGCTGCTGCTCGTGGTCGAGGCCTGGCACTCCGACGCCTGGCTCGTGGCCGAGGATCCCGAGGGGATTGGCCCCGACGTGATGACCCGGCTGAAGCTGGGCTCGGGGTTCGACGACGCCACCGTGCGCGGCGCCTGGCGCGCCCAGCAAGCGTTCCAGGCCGCGCTGCACGGCGCGTTCGACCGCGTCGACGTGATCGCCACCCCGACGCTGACGATCTTCCCGCCATCGCTCGAGGAGAGTGACGAACTGTTGGTGTCGCGAAACACGCTCCCGGTCAACCTCGCCGGCGTGCCGGCGCTCGCGCTCCCGGTGCCCACAGGCGGTCCGTTGCCGACCAGCATCCAGCTCATCGGCCCGGCCGGCAGCGAGGAGCGGCTCCTTGCCATCGGCGGCCAGCTCGAACGGTCCGTGCTGGCCGGCTGACGCCCGGCGGCGGCTGAGGGCTGGCCCCAACGCGACCGGGTTTCCTGAGGGCGGCCATAGGCTGGCCGGTCGATGGAGATCCAGGTCTGGTCCGACTTCGCCTGCCCGTGGTGCGCGCTGGGGTTCTACCGTCTCGATGCCGCCCTGACCGAGTTCAAGCACGGCGGCGTCGTCGACGTCGTGCACCGGTCCTTCGAACTCGACCCGAACGCGCCGCCCCGACGGGAGCTGACCATGGAGCAGGCGGTGGCACGCAAGTACGGCATGGGGGCCGAGCGGGTCAAGGAGGGCCAGGCCCAGCTCACCGAGCTCGGCCGCGAGGTCGGCATGGTCTTCCGCTTCGACCGGGTGCAGCTGGGCAACACGTTCGACGCGCACCGGTTGGCCCAGGCGGCCCGGGACCAGGAGTGTGAGGACGCGTTGGTCAAGGGGTTGTTCGCGGCGTACTTCACCGAGGGACGACCGCTCTCCGACCACGCCGTGCTGCGCGAGGTGGCCGCATCGGTCGGTCTCGATGCGGGCATAACCGACAAGGTGCTCGCCGGCGACCTCTACGCCCGGGAAGTGCGCATGGACGAGTCGGCCGCCTACGAGCTCGATGTGACCGGCGTGCCCTACTTCCTCATTGACGGCGCCTGGCCCATCCCGGGTGCCCAGGACGTCGAGACGTTGGTGACGGTGCTGAACCGGGCCTGGGCCCGTTCAGCGCATTGAGTCGAGGATCTCGTCCACCATTTGGACCGTCGTGTTCGGATGGAGAAAGCAGAAGCGGGCCACCGTCTCACCTTCCCAGCTGGTCGGCGTGACGAACCCGACCTGATCCTGCAGGAGGCGGGCCGACCACTCCTCGTACGCGGCCTTGGTCCAGCCCGGGCGGCGGAACAGCACGATGGACAGCCCCGGCGGGCGGACCAGCTCTACGTGCGCGGCGGCGTCGACGCGTTCGGCCGCTCGTTGCGCCATCGCCAGGCCGGACTCCACCGCGTCGCAGTAGGCGTCCAAGCCGTTGACCGCCATCGAGAACCACAGCGGTAGACCCCGGCCCCGCCGGGTCAGGTGGAAGGCGTAGTCACTCGGGTTCCACTCCTCGGGATTCTCGCTGTGCAGCACGTCGAGGTACTGGGCGTCCTGGGTGTGGACCGCCTTGGCCAGGTTGGGCTGGCGGTACACGAGCGCGGCGCAGTCGAAGGGCGCGAACAGCCACTTGTGTGGATCGACGATGAAGGAGTCGGCCCGCTCGAAACCGGCGAACTGCGGACGGACGGACGGGGCGAAGAGTGCCGCCGCGCCGCCGTAGGCGCCGTCGATATGGAACCACAGCGAGTGTTCGGCCGCCACGTCCGCCACGCCATCTAAGTCGTCCACGATGCCGGCGTTCGTCGTGCCCGCCGTGGCCACCACTCCGATGACGTCAGCGCGCCGCGGGTCGTCGCGCAACGCGGCCTGCAGCGCAGCCCCGGTCAGCCGGTGACCCTCGACCGGGACGAGGAAGGTGCCCACGCCCAGGACGTGGAGCGCCTTGCCCACCGACGAGTGGGCATCCCCGCTCAGGGCCACCAGGGGACGTGGCGGCGCCTCGGCCCGGCGCCGGTACGCCGTCGTGTCGCGGGCCACCATCAGTGCCGAGAGGTTCCCGGCCGAGCCGCCCGCCACGAAGCAACCGCCTGCCTCCTCGGGGAAGCCAGCCTGCGCCGCCAGCACGCCCAGAGCTTGGTTTTCGGCCACGACGACGCCGGCCGCCTCGAGCCACGACGTGCCGTGTAGCGACGAGCACGAGACGAACATGTCGAAGAGCAGCGAGGCCTTGGTGGGGGCGGCGGGAATGAACGACAAGAACCGCGGGCTGTCCACCGACACCACCGCCAGGGCGAGCTCGTCCGTCCACACCCCGAGCACGTCGGCCGCGTCGTTGCCCTCCGGGCGCATCAATCCTCTCAGTGAGGCACCGAGGGACTCGACGAGCCCACCGAAGTCGAGCGATACCGGGTCCATGGACAGGCGCTCCCGGCAGGCGGCCATGATCAGGTCTGTCATGGCCTCGTCGTACTGGAACATGGCGCTCGGCATCAGGCCGGTGCCCCCTCTGGCCCGGGCGCGGCGCGCCCGCTCGCCCGCCATGCTTCCTCGGCCCGGCTCGAGACCTCGTGCAGCGGGGCACCCGTCTTGGCCGCCACCAGGGCGACGTCGTCGAATTCGGGCTTGGCCCGGCCCTCGGTGATCTTCATGCGCACGGTCATGCCATCGAGCACGACTTCGCCCAAGGTGCGTGCCAACGGCCACCGTTCGACTGCCGTCGCCCGGATACCGAGGGTCCCGGTGGTCCGCTCAACCTCGGCCCTCAGCGCGTCGACGTGGACGGCGTCGGTGAGGACATGGAGGACGTGGCCGGGCCGTCCCTTCTTCATGGTCACCGGGCTGATCCAGGCGTCGAGGGCGCCCGCGTCGAGCACGGCGGCCACGGCGTAGCCCAGCTGCTCGCCGGTCGCGTCGTCGAGATTGGTCTCCAGGACGAGGGCGGCCTGGCCGGGGCCGACGGCACCCGCCTCGTTGCGACGTCCGACGACAACCTGCGTGCAGTTGGGCAGTTCGTCCATCTCGCCCGCGCCTCCGCCGAAGCCCGAGGACGTGATCGTCATGTCGGGCAGCGGGCCGAACGACGAGCACAGCGTGGACAGCAGCGCGGCTCCTGTTGGCGTGGTCAACTCGATCTGGACGTCGCGTCCGTAGGTGGGTATGCCGCGGAGCAGACGGACGGTGGCCGGCGCGGGGTTGGGCAGCCACCCGTGGGCGCTGCGCACGGTGCCGGTGCCGGTGGCGATGGCGGAGGCGGTCACGACGTCGACACCTAGGACCTCGAGCGCCGCCGCGGTGCCCACGATGTCGACCACGGCGTCGTGCCCACCGACCTCGTGGAAGTGCACCTGGTCGACCGGCCGCCGGTGCAGCGCGGACTCGACTTCGGCCAGAGCGTGGAACACGGCCAGGGCGCGCTGGGCCACCCGTGTCGGGAGCGCCGCCTCTTCGATCAACGCCGCGATGGCGCCGTGCGTCCGGACGACCACGTCGTCGCCGCGCACCACGACACGAGTGCAGGCGATCCCGCCGCGCAGCCCCTCTTCGACCCGCAGCTCCCAGCCAGGGAGGGCCAGCCGGCCCAAGAGGGTGCGCACCTCGTGGACGTCTGCGCCCGCGTCAATCAGGGAGCCCAACGCCATGTCCCCGGCGACGCCGGCGAAGCAGTGGAACCAGGCGACCGTCTCGGTCCCGGTTGGATCGCTCGTCACGGGAGGAGGCGGGCGACCGCACATGCGGCGCCGAAGCCGTTGTCGATGCCGACCACGGTGATCCCCGACGCACAGGAGGCGAGCATGGTGAGGAGGGCGGTGACTCCCTCGAACGCGGCGCCGTACCCGGTACTCGTCGGCACTGCCACCACGGGCGCCGGTGTCAGCCCGCCCACCACGCTGGCCAGCGCGCCCTCCATTCCGGCGATCACCACCACGGCATCGGCCATTGCGATGGTGTCGACCTCGGCCAGGAGCCGGTGCAGACCCGCCACCCCGCAGTCGATCAGCACCGTGGGGTCGAAGCCGAAGGCGCTGAGCACCGCGACGCATTCGTTGGCGACGGGCAGGTCGGCCGTGCCGGCCGTGACGACGGCGACCGAACCCGACCGGGCCGGTGCCGGACGGAACACGACGGTCGAGAAGGTGCCGCTCTCCGACACGACACCTGGTCCGTGTCCGAGCGAGGCGGCGACCGCGGAGGCGGCCTTGACCTGAGGATCCGTCGCCCGGGTCAAGAGGACAGGCCCGTCGGTCCCCGAGAGCAGCTCTTGGACGACGGCGGCGCAGTGCTCGGGCGTCTTGCCCGGCCCGTAGACCGCCTCGGGCATGCCTTGGCGCAGGTCGCGGTGATGGTCGACCCGGGCGAAGCCGAGGTCGGAGTAGGGGAGGCGCCGGAGCTGGCGCACCGCCTCGTCGGGCGGGCACCGGCCTTCGGCCACCGATTCGATGAGCTGGCGCAGCGAAGAAGCGTCCATGACCTGCTCTATCCTGCCCAACTGTGAACCCCCCTGCGACCACGGTCGCCTACTTCGGGCCACCGGCCACCTTCACCCAGGAGGCCCTGCTGACCCAACGAGACCTGGCCCGGGCCGGCCTGACCCCGCTCAGCTCCATCACGGCCGTTCTGGACGCGGTGGCCAACGGGGAGGTCGAGCTGGGTTTCGTGCCCATCGAGAACGCCATCGAGGGCACGGTGAGTGCCACCATCGACGGGCTCATTCACGACGTGGACCTCCATATCCAGCGCGAGGTCGTGATGGACATCCACCTCCATCTGATGGCCCGGCCCGGTACGGGGCTGAAGGACATCCGCGCTGTCTCCTCCTATCCGCACGCGCTGGCCCAGTGCCAGAAGTATCTGGCCAAGGCCCTCCCCGACGCCGAGCAGCGGGCAGCCAACTCGACGGCGGACGCCGCCAGGGTGCTCGGTGAATCCGACTCCCCCGACGGTGCCGCGATCGCGCCCCGCCTGGCCGCCGAGCGCTACGGCCTCGCCATCGTGGCGGAAGACGTCGAGGACCATCCGGACAACCAGACCCGCTTCGTTCTGGTGGCCAGGGGCCGGGTGCCGAAGCCCTCCGGTCATGACAAGACCAGCATCGTCTGCTTCCAGCGGGCCGACCATCCGGGTTCGTTGCACGGGATCCTGGGTCAGTTCGCAGCGCGCAACATCAACTTGACCAAGCTGGAGTCGCGACCGACCAAGCAGGGTCTGGGCGACTACTGCTTCGTGATCGACCTCTCGGGCCACGTGGGTGACGAGGTGGTGGCCGACTGTTTGCGCGATCTGCACGCCAGCCTGGCCGGGGTGAAGTTCCTTGGCTCGTATCCCGCCGCGGGAGAGCACGGCGAGCAGCAGCGACGGCAGGCCGATGCCGCCTGGCAGGCGGCGGACGATTGGTTGCGGGTATTGCGGGACGCTATCGAGTGACCGGCACCTCGGGGGCGCGTGTGAGCGTCCCGGGCAGGCGCCGGACTACGAACAGAGCGACGACCGCGGCGACGGCTGCCACACCGAAGGCGACCACCACGCCGTCGGCGATGGGGCCCGAGCTACGCGCCACGGCCGCCACGGCTGCTCCGCCCGCACCCACGCCCAATGCGGTGCCCAGCACGTCCGCCAAGTTGAGCGACGCCGAGGCCCATCCTTCCCGTCCGGCGGGGGTCCCGCGCAACATCATGAGCGAAATCGGCGCATAGCTGAGCCCCATACCCAGTCCGGCGGCGGACCAGGCGACATAGGCCTCCCAGAGCGGGACGCCCGGCCGCAGCTGCCAGGCCATGCCCGCCGTCCCGGCCAAGATGAGGCAGAGCCCGGACCGGATGAGCCGCGCTCCTTCCCATCGGTCATTCAGGCGGGCCTGGATCCACGATCCCGCCGTCCAGGCCAAGGTCGACGCGGTAACGACCCCGCCGGCCGCAATGGTGCTGTGATGGCGAACGGTCGTAATGGTAAGCGTCACGTACGCGTCGGCGCCGAAGAACGCGAAAGTGAGCAGGCCGCGGCTCAGGATGGTCGCCGGCAGCCCGCGTGCCGCGTGGAGGGTGCCCGGGGGAAGGAGCCGGCGCAGCGCCGCTATTCCAACGACAATGCCCGCCACCGCCAGCATGACTGCCAGGATGACGTTGCGCGCACCCAGGGCCCCGAGCACCAGCGCCGCACCCGCCGCAGTGCGGATGGCGTCGGCCACCCGATGCTCGTCGCCGGGCTTGACGTCGGGCCGCCCGAGGCGCAGCAGAGCCGGCAGAGCCATCGGCCCGGCCAACGCCACCAGCGGGATGAGCCCGAGGAAGACCCAGCGCCACCCGAAGAGGTGGGTCACCGCAGCAGCCAGTCCCGGGCCGACGATGCCCGGCACCACCCACGCCGTTGACAGCACTGCCATCATGCGGGCGCGATGAACATCGGGCAGGCTGCGGCCGATGGCCACGTACGCCACCGCCGGCACAGCTCCTGCCCCCAATCCCTGGAGAAACCGGCCCACGACGAGCACCCACATGAAGGGCGCCAGCCCGGCTACCACCAGCCCGGCGGCGAACAGCACCAGGCCGGCGGCGTAGGGACGGGCCGGTCCGTGACGGTCGGCGTCGCGCCCGGCCACCACGATGCCGACCAGACTGGCCAGCATGAAGGTCGAGAAGACCCAGCCGTACAGGGCGAGACCATGGAGGTCGTGGGCCACGACCGGCATCACCGTCACCACGGCCAGCGCCTCCGATGCGATGAAGGTGATGGTGAGCACCAATCCCAGCGTCAGGGAGCGGCGGTGCGGCGCCCACAGCCCGTCGCCCTGAAGACCCCGTCCCACGTCGGGGAGACTACGGGGAAGGACCACTGGTACTCTGCGCCGGGAGGGCCCGTGGCGCTACAGATCATCGACGTCGACCAGCACCTCTTCGAATCGAGGACAACCTGGTCCGATTACATCGAGCCGGCGCACAGGGACGACGCGCTCGTGATCTCGGACGACGAGGCGGGTTGGCCCTGGCTGACGTGGCGCGGCCGGCAGCTGACGCCGCTCGAGGTGCCGATTCCCGAGCGCTCGTCGCTCATCGGTGACGACCGGCTTCGGCGGATGCGCGGTGAGCGTGCTTCGGCCTCGTTCGACGAGTTGGTGCCCGACTCGTACCGACTGGCAGCGGCGCGGCTGGCCTCGCTCGACGAGTTCGGGTTGGATGCCGCCGTCCTTTTCCCAAATTACGGGCTGCTCTGGGAGCAGCGGCTCGCCTCGGATCGCGAGGCGCAGCGGGCCAACGCGCGGGCGTACAACCGCTTCACCGCCGACGTGTGCGGAGACGGGCGGGGTCGCCTGTTCGGCGTGGCGCACGTCCTGCTGCACGACCCGGCATGGGCGGTCGAAGAGATCCGGCGCGTGCGGTCCCAGGGGATCCGGCTGGCCATGGTCGCGCCGGCACCCGTCGACGGGAAGCCACTCTCGCACCGCGACTTCGATCCGGTTTGGGCGGCCTTCTCCGACGAGGGCGTTTCACCTGTCTTTCATGTATCGGAGTTCGAGAGCCCCCTGCACCCGGCATGGCGAGGCGGCGAGCCCGAGGAAGGCGAGCGATTGTTCGATTCGATCTTCCTTTACTTGGCTCCCGCCGTCGCCTTGGCCGACCTGATCCTCAACGGCGTGTTGGAGCGATTCCCTGCCATGCGGGTGGGAGTGGTCGAGCTCACTGCCAGCTGGGTGCCGCACTTCCTCTTGCACATCGACGGCGCGTCGGACTTCTACGCGCTGCGCCATGGAGAGCCCTACCGCGCGCTGGGGGGCCGGCCGTCGCAGTACTTCCTGCGGCAGGTGCGGGTGGCTGCCCTGCCCTATGAGTTGCCGAACCGCCTCGTTCCCAAGGTGGGCGACGACACCTACATGATCGGGAGCGACTGGCCACACGCCGAGGGGGTGGCCGACCCCATGGCCGCGGCCGAGCGCGCCGTCACCGGGTTGACCGACGCGGCACGGACGAAGATCCTGGGGGCCAACGCGGCATGGCTCCTCCACCTATGAGTATCGACCTCGAATCCCGGGCGGCTGAACGAGAACGCCTGCGCCACGCCTATCTCCGGCAACCGCCCGCCCGACCAGCGTCGGTGGCCCGCGGAGTGCATCACCTGGCGCTGCTGTGCTCGGACGTCGAGCGGACGATCCGCTTCTATCAGGAGTTGCTCGGGTTCCCGCTGGTGGAGCTGTTCGAGAACCGCGATTACAAGGGGTCCACGCACCTGTTCTTCGATCTGGGCCATGACAACACGCTGGCCTTCTTCGACTTCCCGGGTCTCGATCTCGGCCCCTACGCGGAAGTGCTGGGCGGGTTCCACCACCTCGCCATCTCAGTGGACCGAATGCAGTGGGACGCGGCGAGAGCACGACTCGAAGAGGCGGGCGTCACCACCCAAATCGAGAGCGAGATCTCCCTCTACTTCTCGGACCCCGACGGTGTGCGGCTTGAGCTCATCGCGGAGGACCTCGGTTCGCTCTACGGCACGCCGCTGCACTGATGGCCGTCACCGGCCTGGCCAACCTGGCCGTGAAGGTGCGCGACGAGGACCTCGAGTCGGCCTGCGCCTGGTACCAGGGAGCCGGGGCCACCGTGACCGAACCCGTGGCGTGGGAGAACGGGCGACGGGCCGATGTGCAGCTCGGTGCGCTGGCGCTGACACTGTTCACCCAGGCCATCTATGAGGACGCGTGCACGCTCCCAGCCGAGGGCTTTTTGCACCCGGCCCTCTTTGTCGACGATCTCGATGCGGAGCTGGCACGCCACAAAGTGTTGTGGGGCCCGCGGGTCGTCATCGGTTCGTTCGGCACGCGCCGGATCGCCTTCGTCGAGGCCCCTGGTGGGATCCGGCTCGAGTTCATGGAGCAGGTAGAGCCGCCGGCGCCATTGTCGCCGTCAGCCTGACGCTCGTCGCCTCGGTCCGACGCCGCCGGCGCGATGAGGCCATGTTCAAGACCCTTGGCTTCATACGCCGCCAGCTGGCCGCCACGGTCACCTGGTCAGGCCACCGTGGCAGTTGGCATCGGGACCGTCGTGGGTATCCCACTCGCGATGCGCCCGGGCGGCCAAGACGTTCGAGGTTGGACCCGCGAGACAAGATCGAGCACGGCATCACCCTCTTGGACATCCACACCGACCGGGCCGTCAGGACGTCTCGAGCACTTCGTCGAGCTCGAGACGGACCATGCCCTCATCCGGCGCGGCCGCGGCCAGGGTGGTCTTGCGCAGCGAGGGCACGGTGGCCAGCGCGACGACGGCCGTGGCCACCAGCAGGCCGGTGGCGACGCCGAACGCCAGTGTGTACCCGTCGGTCAGTGCGGCAGCGGTGTGGGCGGAACTCGGCACACCGCCTGAGAGGACGGAAGTGGTTTTGGTCGCGGCCAGCGTGGCCAAGATGGCCAAGCCCAAGGCTGCGCCGACCGTACGCGAGGTGTTGAGGAGGCCCGAGGCGAGTCCCGCCCGCTCGCGCTGGACCCCCGCCGTGCCGGCTACGGCGATCGGCGTGACGGTCAGACCCATGCCAAGGCCGATGAGCACGTAGGGGCCGAGGAGGTCGGCGATGAAGGTGGAACTCGGCGTGATCTGCGTCAACCAGCCGACGCCGGCCGCGGCCACCAGCGAGCCGATCAAGATGAGCGGCCGCGGGCCGAATCGCGGCACCAGCCGGGACGTCACCTGTGCGCCCGCAGCGATGAGGAGCGTCTGTGGGAGGAACGCCAGTCCGGCGCGCAGCGGGCTGTATCCGAGCACGTGCTGCATGTAGAGCGTCTCGAAGTACCACGATCCGAAGAGGGCGCCGAACATCAGCAGCATGACGGCGTTGCCCCCCGCGACGTTGCGGGAGCGGAAGATATCGAGCGGCACCAACGGTGCCTTCGACACCCGGGCCTGGAGGTAGAGGAAGACTCCGATTAGGACCACGCCAAGTGCCAGGGGCACGAGGACCTGCGCCGAGCCCCAGGAGTAGGTCTCGGTCCGGACGATGCCGAACACGATCGCCACGAGGCCGGCGGTGACCGTGATCGCGCCGCCCAGGTCGAGGTGCCGGTGCTCCAGGTCAGCCCGCGACTCGGGGACGTAGCGCAGCGCGGCCAACAGCGCCACAGCCCCGATGGGCACGTTCACGAAGAGGATCCACCGCCAGCTGAGGAACTCGGTCAGGATCCCTCCGAAAAGCGCGCCGGCCGAGGCGCCCGCGGAGGACACGGCGCTCCAGGCGCCGAGCGCCTTGGCCCGGGCCGGCCCTTCGGCGAAGCTCGCCGTCAGGATGGTCAGCGTCGCGGGCGCGAGGATGGCGGCGCCCAGACCCTGCACGGCCCGGGCTCCGACCAGCCAGGCCTGGTTCTGGGCCAGCCCGCCGAGAAGGCTCGATGCCGTGAACACCGTGAGGCCGATGAGGAACACCTTGCGGCGGCCGAACAGGTCAGCCGCCCGCCCGCCCAGCAGGAGGAAACCAGCAAAGGTCAATGTGTAGGCGTTCACGATCCACTGCAGGCCGGTGGTGCTGAAGCGCAGGTCGTGCTGGATGGAGGGCAGGGCCACGTTCACGATTGACGCGTCGAGCACGACCATGAACTGGCCAACGAGGACGATGCTGAGCACCAGCCACGCCGGTGCGGTCTTCCCGGGTGCGACCTCAACGAGGTCGGCGCGATTGGAATCGCTGCTCATGGATCTCCTTCTCACCGGGCGTGCGCACACCCGCCCCCCGCCTACGAGGCCCAACCCACCACGGTGGGCGGGTATTCCCACCCTAGGGATCGGCCGGTCGTGCTTCTGGCGGGAATCGGACCTCGATCTGCCCGGTCGCTCACCAGCGGTCTACCGCTCACCTGTGACAGTCTCTGCCGGCATGTCCGATGCATCGCCGGTCGAGCTGGTCAGGTCGACCGAGCTCTTCGCTGGCGCACCTTGTGCCGACGCAGCGGTGGTGCGAGACGGCCGGCTCCTCGTCTTCACAGCGGGCGCGTGTCCGATTGAGTCTCGGGCCTCACCTCCAACGTCGGTGGTGTCGCTGGCCAAGCGGAGCAAAGCATGGAGAACCTGGTCCACGCCCTGGCTGCGGCCGGTGCAAGTCTGCACGATGTGGTGAAGACGACGGTGTACGTGGCGAGCGGGGACCGTTCCGACCTTGTGGAGGCGTGGAACGTCGTGCGACGCCGGTTCGGCGACCACGATCCGCCCGGTACCCTGCTCGGGGTTCGCGTCCTGGGCTATCCGGAGCAGCTGGTGGAGATCGAGGCGATCGCTGCGTTGGCCGACCCGCACGGGCAACGAGTGATCGGAACAGGAGTGGAGCGGTGAGAGTCCACCTCGTCGACGGGACCTACGAGCTGTTTCGTCACTTCTACGGCGCACCACCCCACCGCACCGCGGCGGGTCAGGAGGTGGCCGCGGCGCGGGGCGTGGTCGGTTCCGTGCTGCAGCTACTCGAGCAAGGCGCCACCCACGTCGGCGTCGCCACCGATCACGTCATCGAGTCGTTCCGCAACGACCTGTGGCCGGGTTACAAGACGGGGGAGGGGATCGATCCCGACCTATGGTCACAGTTCTGGCCCCTCGAAGAGGCGCTCGAAGCGCTCGGCGTCGTGGTCTGGGCCATGGTCGAGGCGGAAGCCGATGACGCGCTGGCCAGCGCCGCCGCCGTGGCCGCCGAGGACCCCGCGGTCGAGCAGGTGATCATCTGCACCCCGGACAAGGACCTCGGCCAGTGCGTCCGCGCCGCGAGGGTCGTCCAGCTGGACCGGCGCAAGGACCTCGTGTTCGACGAGGCCGGGGTGGTGGCCAAGTTCGGCGTCCCGCCACCCTCCATCCCGGACTACCTGGCGCTCGTTGGCGACAGCGCCGACGGGTTTCCCGGACTCTCCGGATGGGGGGCCAAGTCCGCCTCCACCGTGCTGGCCCGCTGGGGCCGCATCGAGGACATCCCGCCCGACCCGAGCGCCTGGGACGTGACTGTCCGCGGCGCCACCAAGCTGGCCGTCACGCTGCAGGACGACCACGACAACGCGCTGTTGTTCAAGGACCTGGCCACGTTGCGGGTCGATCCCTCCCTCCTGGGGTCGGTGGACGATCTGCGCTGGACGGGCCCGACCGGCGCGTTCGTCGATGTATGCCGGTCACTGGACGCGCTCGGTCTGGTGAAGCGGGCGAACAGGCTTGCCGCGGCCAGGGCAGGTTGAGCGGCACCAGCTGAATGCTCGTCACAGAGTGAGAGCGCGCAACACAGCTTTCCTGCGTCTTACGCCTCGACTCCCGCATGCATCGTTTCCGCACGGGGGTTGACTGGGTAGGTCCAGTGTCGGCCAGGGAACTCGAGGCCTACGAATCGAGGTGCAAGGTGGTAGGTGCAGCTGTTGTGAGTGTCATGGTCGGTGTGGTCGGAGCGGTCCTCGACTTTGCTGTGGTGGAGAGCCCCTACCAGCACGGTCTCAACCTCAACACGGTGGGCCTCATTCTCATCATCGTCGGTGCCGTCGGCCTCGTGCTCTCCGTGGCGTTCGGTTTCGGTGGCGGTGGGTTCCATTGGCACCGCAGCGTCGTCGACGATGGGAACGGGCACGTCGTCCGCCGCGACGACAGCTACGTGTAGGCGCTTCCCGCCACCTCGCCCTTCCACCGCCTGGGCCCCAGGCGTACAATCGAATCCGATGAGGCTTCCCCCGCCCACCCCGTTTCGAGCCTGGGCCTGCGGGCTCGTGCTCGCTGCTTCTGCAGCAACCCTGGCCGCACCCGCACCAGCTGGTGCCGCCGCGAGCGGCGCCTCCGCCACCTTCTCCGGGTCGCTCAACGGCCACCTCACCACACCCGCAGTCGACTGCAGCGGCGTCACCGCTCAGTCGGGTGAGATCGACTTCTACCATTCGCTCAAGGGACATGGTGGAACCGAGTGGTCGCTGTTCTTCAACGATCCGCACGCTGGGACATGGAAGGGTCGCGGTGGCGCATCGACGTCATCGTTCAGCCTGCAATCGGGTGCCGGCATCTCCGTCTCGTGGGTCGGCAAGTCAGGCTCCTTCACGACGAAGGGCGCCTCCGGAACCGTGAACATGGTCCTCAAGCCCCAGATCGGTTCCTCCGGGCACGGCCTCGTTCACGTCAAGGGCTCCTGGAGCTGTCCTTGAGGGCGGTGCGCTCGTCACGAGTCGACTTCGGGGACGGACGCGTGAGGCGACGAGGAGACCCGGGATACGCGGCGCACCTCCTGGACTGCACAACGGCCGGAACCCAACCATAGAAGTTCGGACCACGCTGAGGGCCGAGCCTCAGACGATGGAACCGGCAAAAGGCGGGCGAACGAGGTGCAGGTGAACAAGGACTCTGGCCGTTCCACCCGCCCACCCGCCTGCCCGCCGAACAAGGCGTCCGGTATCCTGATCGCGGAGGCAGCCCCGCTTTGGATGCTGTCCAAGGGGGTTACACCATGGACGTTGGCACCGACTCGAACCGTTCGATCGCGGCGCGCCTCCACTTGAGCCGGCGCTCGTTGCAGATCGCGCTCGGCCTGATCTGGATCATTGACGGACTCTTGAAGTTCCAGCCTGCGCTCTTCAAGCCCGCCTTCGTCGACATCGTGATCCGGCCGATGGCTATCGGCCAGCCGACCGTAATGGCGTCGACCATCAACCACATGGCGAATTTCTTGTCGCATGAGGCCACCATGTGGGTCGCCGTCTTCGGACTGATTGAGATCGCCATTGGCCTTGCCATGCTGTTCTCCCGGACGGTCAAGCCCGCGCTCATCGCCTCGTTCATTTGGGGTGGCGGCATCTACCTCTTCGGCGAGGGGTTCGGCATGGTCCTCACAGGACACACCTCACCCCTCGCTGGCGCGCCGGGTGCCGTCTGCTTCTACGTCCTTCTCGGCGTCATGGTGTGGCCGCGGGAAGAGACGGATCCGAATCGAGCCCGGGTCGGTGCCGAGTCCTCCGTCGCCGGCCGTGGTCTCTTTGGTGGAACGGGCGCCCTGTTGGTGTGGGCGGCCATCTGGGTCTTCGAAGCGATCATCTGGATGTTCCCCGCCAACCGCACCGGCAATGCTGTGACCAATCAAATGTCCGCGACCGCCGGTGGGGAACCTGGCTGGTACGCCCAACTCCTGCATGCGTTCGGCCATGCCTTTACGGGTGCGGGCGTGTGGGTGGCCGTGCTTCTCGCTGCAACCTCCATCGTCATTGCCCTCGGGCCGCTGGTCTCCAACCGGATTGAGGTCTTCATCTTCCTCGGCATCGCTCTCGCCTTGGGCTACTGGGTGACCGGAGAGGGAGTCGGCGAGCTCCTCACGTTCGGTGGAACGGATCCGAGCAACGGGCCGATCATTGCGCTCATCGGTCTGTCCATTCTGCCGCTGGTGCCCGCACAGGCCAGCGAGCCCACACCAGCGGCCCGACTCATGTCCAAGTACCCACTGGGTGCCGTACTCGGGGTGCTGGGGCTTGCTCTGGTGCCGTTGGCCGTCGCCGTCACTCCGGCCGGCACCGAAGTCGTCGTCTCGGCCTCGCGCACCTCGCCTTCCTCAGTTGCCTCAGCCAGTGCAATCAGGAGCACGACAAGATCCGAGAGCTCCATGGCTGGCATGTCGATGGGGGGCTCAACGTCGGCGCCGTCCCCTCGGGGTGGCGCGAAGCGGTCGATGAACATGTCGGCGATGGCCGGCCTGAATGTCACTGAGTCCAACTGGAAATACACCGGGCCTCCGCTGCCGCCAGCCGAAGTGAACGAGCTCGTCGTCTCGAGTGAAGAGCAGGACAAGGGCCACGAGATGCAGACTCCGAATTGCACCGCCAACCCCACTGCGCAACAGGTCCTGGGAGCGACCGAGTACGTGCAGGCCGTGTCAGCCGCCGTCTCCAAGTACAAGGATTTGAGTGTGGCGATCGCAGCTGGCTACGTCCCGATCACAACCACGAATTATCCAGTGGTGCATTACCTGAACTTCAGGTACATGAACCAGACGGACATCATGAATCCGAACAAGGTGGATTCCCTGGTCTATGCCACCACCCCCTATGGTCCGGTGCTCGTGGCGGCGATGTTCCTGATGCCTGGTGCTGGCGACGGTCCGATGCCCTACGGCTGCCTTGTGCAGTGGCACGCGCACACCAACCTGTGCACGAGTGACAGCACGCACCTGATCGACGGACTGCAGCCGTGTAACGCCGGCTCCACCGCCGATCCAACCACGCCCTTCATGACCCACGTCTGGCAGGTGCCGGTGGCCGGTGGACCGCTGGCCATCGACCCCTCCGACCTCCAAGTAGTGGAGGCGGCGATCATGGCTCAACAGCAGGGCTCGGCTCCGACCACGAGCGGTGTGCCGCCACCCGTGGAGACCGCCTCGCCTTCCCCCGGCTGAGAAAACCTAAAACCGATCGGGTATGACTTCTTTCATGCCCCTCAGGTCTGAGCCAACTCAGTGGAGGACGCGGAACGTTCGACCGCACGGGAGCGGAGAGCATGAGACTGCTTTCAAACCTGCCTCAGACAGTAAAGGTCCTGCTCAACGGCACCATCTCTACAGGTAACTCGGACGTGTTCCAGCAGTCGTCGATGCCCACCGTTGCCCCTGCCCGAGAATCGATGCCTGCCCCCTGCGCCTGTTCGGGAAGTCGGGCTCAACGGATGATGCTCCGAAGGCAAGCGACGTACGGCGCTCTCTGAACAGGGCACCCTGGGCGACCTAGGAGACTGTTGAACAAACGGCATTCTCCGAGTTCAGGAGCACGGGTGCCGTGAGCTTCTGGGCTGGGGGTGGATGAATCGACGATGGGCCTCGGAGACGCGCGTTCTTCGGGCCGCATGGGTCGCACAAATGTTCCTCGAACTCCTACATCTTGAGGATCCACTCACCGTCGTGGTCCAGACCGAGGTTGACCAACCGTCTGAGGTTGATGGCGGCGATGCGCAGCGAGAGACCAAGCTGGTTTCTCTTCACACCTCGGAATCTGACTCGCCGATGGTTGTCGGCCACCAGCCATGCGATCGATCGTTCCACCATCGGACGCCATCGTCGATAGTCCTCGGCGAAGTCGCCCTCTCGCCATGCCCGTCGGGATTCCACTAGCTCGTTGTCGTGAGGGTGCAGGTGGAGGGTGCGACCGTCTTTGGATTTGGTGCACCGACCCCGGAGGGGACATCCGCGACAGTGGATTCCGAACACGGCGGCGCGACCAGCGGTGATCGAGACCGTGTGGCCACGGGGACAGGTTGCGGTGCGTGCCCCCTCGTCGACGACGAAGTCCTCCCGTTCGAAGCCACCGGGCACGGCCGGTGTCGTCGGCCAGGGCTTGATGGCGCGCCGGTGCTTGGCCTTGCCCAGGGCACTCAGCGTCTCACCGGATCCATAGGCACCATCGCCTAGAACCTCGAGTCCGGGCTGCTCGTCGGCCAAGAGCGCGACGCCGGTTGACCCATCGGCGGTATTGGCCGGGGTGAGGGCGCAGGCGGTCACCAAGCCGGTTTCGGGTTCGATGGCGATGTGGGCCTTGTAGCCATCGCGATACTCAGATCGCGACTTGTGCATGTGGCGGGCCTCGGGGTCCACGGTGGAAATGACCCGGTTTGGGGCCACTTTTCGGGCGATCTTCCAGGTGCCGTCGTCAAGTTGTTCGACGTCTTGACCGGCGACGAGGGCCAGCAGCCCGAGTGCGGAGGTGGCCTCGTCCTCGTCGGTCGCATCTTCGAACTCGGCCAGGAGATGGAGGGCATCGTTGACCAGTCCATCGACGAGGGCCTCCTTGGCGACGGGGTCGTCCCAGGCGATCAACGGCTTGCCACCTGACTCGTAGTCGTGGGCACAAACGCTCACGTCTTTGGCTCCGGGAACGAGCCGACGGACCCGGCGGACGGCGGCGATCAGCTGGGTCACGGTGTCTTGGGTGGCCACGGCGTCGTCGAGCAGGGTCGAGTCGAGGGCTCTTTTGGTCTTGCCCTTCAACACCCCGGTGGCATCGATGACCGAACGCACGGCGTCGAAGATCCGTTCGGGGTGTTCGGACTGGCGCAGCCGGGTGCGCCAATAGGTGAGGACCGAGAAGTCGAACCCCTCGTCGTCGAGCGCCAACCCGCAGGCCACCTTCCAGCTGATCCGGTCGCGCAGCGCCCGAGCGGCGTCACGGTCGGAGAGCCCTTCGAGGGCCTGGAGAACCATGACCGTGGCCACCACATCGGCGGGGATCGACGGTCGACCGCGACCTGACGGGAACAGGTCTTCGAACATCTCGTCGGGAAACAGATCGTGGCGGTGATCTGCCAAAAACGCCTCGACGCTTGCTTCAGGGACGAGTTGTCGGCACAGGGCCGCGGCGTCGAGCAGCTCAGGGTTGGATTCGCTGTGTCCTTGCACCTGCCAATTCTCGACCATCCACGCTCAAAACGCGAGCATTGACGGGAGATTTTTTCAACAGTCTCCTAGTGCCGCGTCAGGCAACGTTTCGCGCTTTACCAGTTCACGTAACGTTTTGTCGTGAGCGTTGCGGTTGCGCCAAATGATGTAGCGACGGATCATCGAGTTCTGCTCCTCGTGTGAGCGGTGGTCGGTGCCGTCGAGGGTGAAGTAACGCAGCGCCTGGAACTGGGCCTCGATCCGGTTCATCCAGCTGGCGTTGGTTGGCACATACGCCAGTTCGACGTTGTTGGCTTCGGCCCAGTCGCCCACGCGCGAATCGACCTTGGTCGAGAGATGCGGACTGAAGTTGTCCATGACGATGGCGATGCGGACGTTCGGTGGGTACAAGGTGCGCAGGTAGCGGCAGAACTCGAGGAACGTCGTCCGGTCCTTCTTCAACTTGACGTGGCCGTAGATCTTGTCCTGGTTCAGGTCGTAGGCGGCCATCAGATGACGGACCCCGTTCTTGCGGGTGTAGGTGGCCCGGCGGCGCCGGCGTCGTGGTTCTTCGCACCCTTCGCCTTTAACGATTCTCGGCGCCCACTGCTTGCCCGGCCGGGGCAAGAGGTTGAGCGGGCCGAACTCGTCCATGCAGATGACGACGCCGGGGTCGCCCTTCTTCGGTTTTGCCTTGCCATCGGCAATTTCATAGAGCTCGAGCACCCGGTTCTTCTTGGCCTCGAAGTCGGGGTCATTGGACTGTTTGTAGGTCTTGATCACTTGAAAGGAGACACCCTCCTCGCGGAGGAGCACGCGCAGACCCTCGTGGCTGATGTCGTCGACCACCCCCTCGGCGACGAGGAACTCGGCCAGCTTGGACAAGCTCCAGGTGGAAAAGGGCAGGTCGTGGTCGACCGGTCGTGACAAGGCGATCTTTTTGATCTCCCGGCGCTCGGGCAGGGTGAATTTCGGTGGTCGGCCGCCCGAGTACTTGGCGGCCAACGAATCGAACCCGTCGGCGTTGAAGTTGTGGATGACCTCTCTGACCCGGTCTTCTGAGGTGAAGGCGATCTTGGCGATGGCCGGGACGTCCATCCTCTGGGCCGACCAGAGCACGATCTGGGCTCTTCGCCATCGCACCACCGAGCCCGAGCCCCGGCGCACGATCGAGAGGAGCTTTCGTCCCTCTTCGTTGGTGATGTCCCGCACTGCCACGCGTTCTGCCATGGCACCACTTTGCGCGACCCGAAGATCAAAGTGGTGGACGCGCCCCACCAACGTTGCCGGTCACGGCACTAGCATCGGTAGCAACCATCACCGGGGGGCGAGATGACCAGAAGACCGTTCGGGCACGATGACGATTGGAACCTCGCCCGAAGGTTGGCGGCGCTTCTCACCGTCCTGACGGTGATGCTCGGGTCACTTGCTGGCCTCACGCTTGCCGCACCGGCGGGGGCCGCCTCTGGCGCGCTGGTGTCGATGTTGGGGGGTTGCAGCCCGCCGACCATCACCAGCGCCAGTTCGGCCACTGCCACCGCGGGGGTCCCGTTCAGCTTTACCGTGACAACGTGTTCCACCGCGGTACCGGTGTTCAAAGCTTCCCGTCTGCCCGGCGGCCTCATCCTGACGAATGATGAGGACGGGACAGCAACGATTGCTGGGACGCCTCGCACCACTGACTATGGAATTTACAACGCCAGGATTTCCGCTCAAGTCGAGGGTCTTTCAGCGGCAGAGCAGACCTATGTCGTCACTGTCGACAATGCTCCTCGGTTTTATTCGAGGGCGACGTATAGAGCTCATACCGGAACCTCGTTCACGTGCGCGATCACGACACGGTACGGGTATCCACTGCCGGCAATCTCGACATCCTCGGGTCTCCCTGCTGGAGTGAGCCTCACCGACACCGGCGGTGGCGCCGCCAGCCTCGGAGGAACTCCCGGTCCGAACGCTGGAGGGGTGTACCCCTTGTCGCTGGTCGCGGCCAATGGGTCCTTCTCAGCCACGCAATCGTTCACCCTGACCGTCTACCAAGCTCCGATGATCACCAGCGCGCCAGAGACCTCGGGGGTCGCCGGTCAGAGCTTGACGCCATTTCCCGTGACGGACATGGGGTATCCGGTGCCGGCCCTGCACGCTGCCGGATTGCCCTCCGGAGTGTCGCTCGTCTCCGGGGTGATCCAAGGAACCCCCAAGGCTTCCGGGACATTTCCGGTGACGATCACGGCCAAGAGCGCGGCCGGGACGACGAGTCAGTCATTCACGCTGTACGTGGGGGACTCACTTGGACTTGATCAGCCAACCGCGATCGCCGAGGACCAGGGGTTCCTGTGGATCACCAATACTGGAAACAACACGGTGACTGAGCTCAATCTGAGCGGCTCCCTTGTGTCGACATTGTCTGGATCGTCGTATGGGTTCGACGACCCCGTGGCGGTGGCCGGCGACGGCACGGACTTGTTCGTTGTCAACAACAGCGGGTCTGTTACCGAGATCGATGAAGCGAGCGGCGACCTGGTCCAAATCCTCCAAGGATCGGCGTACGCCCTAAGTAGTCCGAGCGCGATTCTCATAGACGGTCAGGACGCGTGGGTGACCAACAGCGGTGACAACAGCGTCACGGAGTTCGACACTGCAACCGGCGCTCCGGTCCAAGTACTGACGAACCAGGGCGACCCTAGCTATTCATTCGACGATCCCGTGGCGCTCCGAGCCGTTGGATCTGACATCTGGGTGGTGAACGGCACTGGCGCATCGAACAGTGATCCGCTTGCAGGGTCGGTCACCGTCATCGACGGAACGACGGGATCGTTTGTGCAACAGGTGAGCGGCCCGGGAGACGGGTTCGAGAGCCCTGCCGGCATCGCGTACAGCGACGGAAACGTCTGGATCACCGACAGCGGTAGCTACCAGGTCACGGAACTCACGCCAAGCGGGTCTCTCGTAGAAGTCATCACCAACTCAAGCAACGACTCGAACTATGGATTTGATCACCCCACGGCGATTGTCGCTACGGCCGGAGACGTCTACGTGGACAGCCCACCCGGATCGAGTCCCATGATTACTGAAGTCAACTCGGCGACGGCAGAGGGAGACTGGTTCGAGTGCAACACCAACAGCCCGGATCCTCGTTTCGACAATCCAACGGGTCTTGTGGTGACTGGGTCTGATGCCTGGGTCGTGAGCCCCGGAGACAACACGCTGACGGAACTGGACCTCTCGGCGGGTGGCGAAGCCGTCGGTTGGTACTCCTGACGTCCGAAGGGGTGAGCGTCGATTGATGTCGTAGGCCGCTGTGTCCAGGAACATTCAGGAGATGATCGGACCCCGGGACACCCACACACACCGTTCTCTGGCCCCAGCCGGACCTGGTGGGGTCGAGTGCGTCTTTTCGAACCCCATTCTCACGTGGAAACCTCTCGGAGAGCGGAGGGAGTGGGATTCGAACCCACGGAGGCTCGCACCTCGCAGCTTTTCAAGAGCTGTGCATTCGTCCGCTCTGCCATCCCTCCAAGAGGCTCATGCTAGGCGTGGCGCCTCGGCGGTCTCGGCCCGCCCGAAACGACGCCTTCCCAACTAAGCCGGGGCAGCCACGACCGGGACCGGTCCGGACATGTCGAGCCGACGCAGATACAGGCAGCGGCTGTTGGGGAAGCCCACGGCTCCGGGTACCCAGGCGTCGAACGCGATCCACCAGCCACCGGAGGTGTCCGTGAAGACGGATTCGCCACCTGGGCCGGCGACGCCCGGCCCGCTCGAGAGGATGGGCCCGGCCGTGGCGTTGGCGCAAGGCCCGAGCGGTCCGGCGCACGACGCCACGCCGACCGCGTAGCTGGCGCTGTCCCAGTCGTTGCCCGAGAAGAACAGGAGATCGCGTCCGCCGGCGTCCACCAGGTCCGGTGCCTCGACCGTCCCCGCCTCCCACGGCTGACCGGGCACGAGCAGGAGGGTGGGGTTGGCGCCCGCCGCGACGGCGGTGCCCGTCGGGTCGAGCGGTTCGGACCAGATCTTCGACGATCCCGCCCCGCCCGATTTCCACAGCAGGTAGGGGGTGCCGTTGGCAGCAACGAAGGACGCCGGGTCGATCGAGCCGCCCAGCGACGGCTGGCACTCCAGTGGGGCGGTCGAGTGGTCGACGAAGGGCCCCAAGGGCTGGCTCGACGTCGCCACCGAGATGCACTCGACGGCGCTGTTCTTCAGATCGGCCGCGTAGTAGAGCACGAACGTTCCTGCGATGTCGGCTACCGCCGGGGCCCAGGTGTAGTGCGACGACGCCCAGGCGGGCAGCGCGGGGAGCGCGTTGCCCACGGCGGTCCACTGCGTCAGGTTGCTCGACTCGGCGATCTGGATGTTCCCGACCACGCTGTTGGTGGCGTACGCGTAGTAGGTGGACCCCACCGCGATCACGTCGGGGTCGGGAAAGTCGAAGGGGTACACCAGCCCGTGGCTGGCGCCACCGGCGAGCTCGGTGCACGGTCCGGAGACCGCGGAGATGTCCTTGGCCGCCTCTGCGTTGTCCTTTCCGGTGATGGCCTGGAGAGCGCTCTGGACCCCACCCAGGCACGTGTGCAGCGTGCTGATGTTCGCATCCTCGGCGTCGGCCTGGGTGTCGGTCGCGCTCAGCGAGGCGTTCGTCGTCGTGAGCTGGCTGAGCAGGGAGGCGATCGACGACTCCAGCGCGTTCCGCTTGGAGGTGTCGACCGCGGTCGCGTAGGTGGTGACGGCCACGACCTGCCGGAGCCGGTCCAGGTGGACGTCGGCGGCCGACAGGGCGGCGGACTCGTTTCTGGCCCGCGTCCGGGCGTCGACGTCGGTCCAGGCGGCTGCCGTCAGGAGGCCGGCCGCCAGCAGCACGGCGGCAGCCACCGCCCACCACCGCGTCCGCCGGCCCGGGGCGGGCCCGGACTCAGCCACTGGCCGCCGACGCGGCCGAGCAGCTCGACGACACCGCGTCGAGCGCGGAAGCAGCCCGGGGGACCTTCCCCACCGCCAGGGCATTGAGCGCGCGTTCCACCCCTCCCAGGCACGTGTGGAGCGAGCCGATGACCGAGGCCTGCTGCGTCACGTGGGCCTGGGCTGCCGTGAGCGCGCTCTGCGCGCCCTTGAGCTGCGAGGCGTCCTGCGCGGCCGCCGTGGTGTCGTTGCCCACCTGGGTCGACACGAGCGCCAGCTGCCGCCGGACGGCCGACAGCTGCGCCGAGACGCTGGTCACCTGCTGGCGGGTCAGCTGCAGCGACGACTGGGTACGGTCGAATTGGTGCCGCTGGTCGATCTGGTCCGCCACCAGCAGGCCGACCGCCACGGCGACCGCCATCACTACCAGCACGCCGCCCACCAGCCGGGCCCGGCGCGCCAGCCGGGGTTCCGACCCGATGTCCCGCACCGGCGCCTCTCTGCCGGACAGGGCACTGCCCTCGAGCAGCTTCTCGGTCGGCGCCCTCGCCGCGTCATCCTCCGTTGCTGTCGGGTCGGCCATAGCGGAGCCGGCTCAATTTCCCAGCCGGACTGTCCCGATACAAGTCGCCCCTACCGGTCGGTTGCCTCCCGGGCCGCGTCGCGCGCTCGGGACCGCTGCCGGCCCCTGATGGCCTGCTCCAGCACCACCTTGCGGAGCCGTACCACCTTCGGCGTCACCTCGGCGCACTCGTCCTCTGCGATGAACTCCAGCGCGCGCTCCAAGGAGAAGAACATGGCCGGGGTCAGACGCTCGAACTCCTCCGCCGTCGAGGAGCGAATGTTGGTCAGCTTCTTCTCCTTGGTCGGGTTGACGTCCATCTCCTCGGCCCGTGCGTTCTCCCCGACGATCATCCCCTCGTAGACCTCCTCGGCCGGACCCACGATCAAGGTGCCACGCTCCTGGAGGTTCATCAGGGCGAAGGTCGTTGTCAGCCCGCGCCGGTCGGCCACCATGGACCCGTTGCGTCGGGTGCGCAGTTCGCCGTGCCAGGGCTGCCAACCGTCGAACACGTGGTGCAGGATGCCCGTACCCCGCGTCTCGGTCAGGAACTCGGTGCGGAAGCCGATCAGCCCCCGGGCAGGCACCCGGTAGTCCAGCCGCACCCAACCCGTGCCGTGGTTGACCAGCTCGAGCATGGTGCCCTTGCGCAGCGCCAGCAGCTGGGTCACCACGCCGAGATACTCCTCGGGCACGTCTACGCTGACCCGCTCCACCGGCTCGTGCACCCGCCCGTCGATCTCCCGGGTCACCACTTGCGGCTTGCCCACCGTGAGCTCGAAGCCCTCGCGGCGCATGGTCTCGACCAGCACGGCCAGCTGCAACTCCCCCCGCCCCAGCACCTCCCACATGTCCGGGCGCTCGGTCGGGCCCACCCGGATGGCCACGTTGCCCACTAGCTCGGCGTCGAGTCGGGCCTTGAGCAGCCGGGCCGTCAGCTTGGTGCCGTCCAATCCCGACAGCGGTGACGTGTTGATGCCGATCGTCATGGCCAGGCTGGGCTCGTCCACCGTGATCACCGGCAGGGCCACGGGCGTATCGGGGTCGGCCAGCGTCTCACCGATCGTCACCTCGGCCAGCCCGGCCACGGACACGATCTCCCCCGGCCCGGCAGACTCCGCCGGCACCTGGTCCAGCGCCTCGGTCACGTACAGCTCGGTCACCTTGGCCTTCTCGATCGTGCCGTCCAGGCGGCACCAGCCCACCATGCCGCCCTTGACCAGCGTCCCGTTGTGCACCCGGCAGATGGCCAGGCGGCCGACATAAGGCGAGGCCGACAGGTTGCACACCAGCGCCTGCAGAGGTGTCGCCTCGTCATAGGACGGCGCCGGCACGTGCTCGATGATGGTGCGGAACAGTGGCTCGACGTTCACGCCCTCCACCTCGGGGTGCTCGCTGACCCAGCCCGCCCTGGCGTTGGCGTAGAGGATGGGGAAGTCGATCTGGTGCTCGTCGGCATCGAGGTCCAAGAACAACTCTTCGACCTGGTGTACCACCTCGGCGATGCGGGCGTCCGCCCGGTCGACCTTGTTCACCACCAGGACCACGGGCAGCCGCGCCTCGAGCGTCTTGCGTAGCACGAAGCGGGTCTGGGGCAGCGGTCCTTCCGACGCGTCGACCAGCAGCAGCACCCCGTCGACCATGGTCAGCCCGCGCTCCACCTCGCCGCCGAAGTCGGCGTGCCCCGGCGTGTCGACGATGTTCAGCTTCACCCCGCCCCAGCGCACGGCCGTGTTCTTGGCCAGAATTGTGATGCCCTTCTCGCGCTCCAGGTCGCCCGAGTCCATGACCCGGTCGGTCAGCTCCTGGTGGGCGCCGAACGCGCCCGTCTGGCGCAGCAGCGCGTCGACGAGCGTCGTCTTGCCGTGGTCGACGTGGGCCACGATGGCCACGTTCCTGATGTCCTCGCGCCGGCTCATGGGGGAGCCAACGATAGGCGAGTCCGGGCTCCTCTCAGGCGGCGGTCCGGGCGGGTGTGCCGGCACCGGCCAGCACGAGCGCCACCGCGTCGGCACCGAGGGCAAGCACCGCCGGCGCTGCCTCGACCCGCACCACCCGGCCCGAGTCGGGCCACCACCCGACCAAGCGCCCCGACACGCCCCCTTGGCCGGAGCGCAGAGCCGAGACCAGCGTCACCAGGGCGAGCTCGGACGGCACCGACTCGCGCCGCGGGCCCGACAGCACGACCAGGCTCGATGCGCCGCAGCGCACCTCGGCCCGGCCCCGCAGCGAGAGCAGGGCCGAGTGTGGGCTGTCCCACCACTGGTCGCGGCCGATCATTGGCGTGCCACCCAGGGCGTCCCAGTCCAGCGCGCACCAGAGGCGCGTGGCCCACGTCACCGCCTCGGCACCCACGGCGACCCGCCCGGCCGGCGCCAGGTTGGCCAGCCAGCGGTCCAATCCCGACACGGCAGGGCTGCCCCGGCGCACCAGGTCGGAGGATTCCGCCACCCGCGTCCGCACCGCCTCGGCCGGCGTGCGCGCTGCGCCCGCCGCCAGGGCGCGCACGGCGGCCAGGCCGAGGGCGCGCCGTCCGGTGCGGGCCGACCAGGCGAACGGCGCCGCATCCGCTCTATCGCCGCTGCCACCGGCACTGCCCAAAGCCATCCGGACGTCGTGGTCGGTGACCCGGAACGTCCCCGCCCCGACCCGGCGCACAGCCACCCCGGCGAGCATCCGTCGGGCGTCCGCCAGCGCACACCGCCACGCCACCTCGTCCACCGGGCGCGCCGGGGCGAGCAGCATGTCGGTCAGCGTCTCAGGCATGCCCGTCTCCCGACAGCCAGGCGGCCAGGTGCGAGGCCATGGCCAGCAGGTGCTCCTCGCGCACGTCCTCCACGCCGTAGCGACCAGTGGCGGACTCGAGCAGGGCGAGCCGGAACGGTGGAGTCCCGCTGCGTAGCGTCTCGAGCAGACCGAGATAGTGCAGCGACCGTCGTTCCTTCGGCCACGGCCCACCCGTGGTCAGGCCCACTGCGCACAGCGACGACTCGCCGAACGACGGCACACCGACCAGCAGGTCGAAGACGCCTTGCAGCACCACCCGGCCTCCCGCTAACGGTACGATCACGCGATCATCGGTGCGCGGCAGCCAGCCGGGGGCGAGGCGCGGCACGACGGTCGCCAAGTGTCCCGCGTGCAACGCCACCATTTCGGCCAGCGCCGCCCGCGCCCTCCCGCCCATCGCTTCGATCTCTCGCACGACCCCGTCCGCCTGTTCCGTCCCCTCGACGCGCAGCGCCTCCAGCGCGTCGTCCAGTGGGTCGTCGAGCGTCCCCACGTTCACCAATTGGCGGAACAGCGCGTGGACGACCAGCGACAGGACGAGTTTTTCGGACGCGCCCTCGCCCCCGCCCCCGCCCCCGACATCCGAGCCGTCCCGCGACCCGAGCACTCGGCGGGGCCCGAGAAAGAGGGCCGGGGCGCCCTCGCCCCGGGCCACCACGGCGCGATACGCCGCATCCTCCAGCCAGGCTCGCAGCCCACCGGCCAGGCCGGGATCGAAGTGCGGCCGCGATTTGCCCCCGGCACGCAGCAGGGCTAGCACCTCGCCACCGGCGCTGCGCATCGGGCCGCCACCGCTGTTACCACCACCGCCAGTACCCCTGTCTGCTCCGGCGCTCGCGCCTGCACCGTACGGCGAATGCCGGAGGGCTGGGCGGGGCGCGACGAGGAGCATCAACGCAGTGTGCCCACGCGGTGTGACACTCCTCTACCCTGACGAGTGATGGCACCCGCCTTCCTGCAGCCGGCCCTCGCCACGAACGCGGCCTTCTACGTCGTCTTCGGCGTCTTCGTCGCCGCCATGCTGGTGCTCAGCGCGATCATCGTCATGTGGGCAGTGCGCCATGACATGACCGGGTGGAAGTCGTGGCGCCAGCGCCAGGAGGCTGCCGCCCAGACCGCACAGGAGGGACAGCCGGTGCCGCCGCGCGCCACCGCCTGGCCAGCAGCCGACACCACCGGCCCCACGCCGCACGCCATGACCTCCCCCGACACGCCCGACACGCCCGACACGCCCGACACGCCTGACACGCCCGACGAAGCCCGCCACGCAGACGACGCCGCCACCACCGCCCACCACCACCACCACAACAACAACAACGACGACACCACCCCCCGCCCCACCTTCACCCAACGCCTGCGGGCCCGCTTCGGCCGCCACCGCCACCCGTCGGACCTCGATACCCACCCACCCCACCGAACCGCCTTCGTCCTCGCCGGCGGCGGCAGCCGGGGCGCCGTGCAGGTCGGGATGCTCACCGAGCTCATCAGACGAGGCATAAGGGCCGACCGCGTCTACGGCGCCTCGGTGGGTGCCATCAACGGAGCGTCCTACGCCGGCGACCCCACGCTGCACAACGTCGAGCGCATGGCCGACATCTGGCGCGGCGTGAGGGGAGCCGACATCTTCCCGCGCGGCGCCTTCGACGGGCCCTGGGCCTTTCTGCAGAAGCGGGCCGCCGTGCACGCCAACACCGGCCTGCGCGCCATCATCGAGGCGGGGATCGACTACGAGAATCTGGAAGACGCCACCGTCCCTATCGAGGTGGTCACCACGTCGCTGACCGACGGGCGCGAGCGCTGGATAGGCCACGGGCCCGCCGTCGAGGCCATCCTCGCCTCCTCGGCCATCCCCTCCATCTTCCCGCCCGTGACGATCGACGGCGACGTGCTGGTCGACGGCGGCGTCGTCAACAACGTCCCGATCAGCCGGGCCATCGCCGCCGGCTGCGATCGCATCTACGTCCTCCTGTGCGGACCGCTGCACTACCACCCGCGCCGGCCCACCCGCCCGGCCGAGGCGGCGCTCACCGCGTTCTTCGTCGCCATCCACGCCCGCTTCGTACGCGAGCTGGCCTCGCTGCCACCGGGCATCGAGGTTGTCGTCTTCAGCGGCGGCGGCGAGCCCTCGGGCCAGTACCGCGACTTCTCGGGCACCTCCACCCTCATCGAGGAGGGGCGGGCCGAGGTGGCCGCCGTCCTCGACCGCTACGTCGGGACCTCGCACGACCTGGGCCTGCCTCCGGTCAGCCCGCCGCCCCTTTCCGCCGGACCGCCACCGGCGGCCGCACCCGAGCCGGCCCCCACCCCCAACGCCACCCCCGAGCCGGCGCCGACGTCGACGCCCTCGACCGCGCCCGACCCCACCCCCGAGCCGTCCTCGCCGTGACCGACGGCGCCCCCTCCCCGGCGGGGGGTTACCTGCTGACCAACGACGCCCCCGAGGCCATGGACCGCTTCGAGGCCTTCGCCGCCCTCTTCGATCCGTCCACCTTCCGCCACCTCGACGGCCTCGGCCTCGCTCCGGGCTGGCGCTGCTGGGAGGTGGGCGCCGGCGGCACCTCGGTCGTCCACCACCTGGCCGAGCGGGTGGGCCCGACCGGCCAGGTCCTGGCCACCGACCTCAACGTCGCCTGGGCCTCGTCCGTCACCTCTCCCAATGTCGAGGTGCGCGTCCACGACGTGGCGCTAGACCCTCCGCCCATCGGCCCCTTCGACCTGGTGCACGCCCGCCTCGTCCTGGTGCACGTGCCCGAGCGCGACACCGCCCTGAACAACATGGTCGCCGCCCTGCGTCCCGGCGGCGTCCTGCTGGTCGAGGACGCCGATCCCGCCCTCCAGCCGCTGAGCTGCCTCGAGGAGACCGGGCCCGAGCAGGTCCTGGCCAATCGGCTGCGCCGCGGCTTTCGCACGCTCCTGGCCGAGCGCGGCGTCGACCTGGCCTACGGCCGCTCCCTGCCCCGCCGGCTGCGCCAGGCCGGTCTGGTCGACGTCATGGCCGACGCCGCCTTTCCGGTCGCCCACCCCGCCTGCAACTACCTCGAGGTGGCCACCATCAACCTGATCCGGGACCAGCTGCTCGATGCCGGCATGGCCACCCCCGAGGAGATCGAGCGCCACCTGGCGAGCGTGCGGGCCGGCCGCCTCGACCTGGCCCAGCCGCCCATGATCTCGTGTTGGGGCCGCCGCCCTTCGGCCTGACCCGGGCCCGGCGCGGCGGATACAGCATCCTGGTGGAATAGGAAGGTGACAACCGCGCCGTCGCCCGAGTCGTTGTTCCACCCGGCGGTCGCGAGCTGGTTCGCCGCGCCGCTTCCCGGCCGGACCGACCCCACCCCAGACCGCCGCCTGGCCGCACATCGCCGAAGGGCGCGACGTCCTGGTGGCCTCGCCCACCGGCTCGGGCAAGACCCTGACCGGGTTCCTGGTCGCCATCGACGCCGCCTACCGGGCCGCCGCGGCCGGCACCCGCACAGCGGGCACGCCCGAGGTCCTCTATATCTCGCCGCTGCGCGCGCTGGCCGTCGACGTGCACGAGAACCTGCACGTCCCGCTAACCGAGATCAAGGAGGAGGCCGCCCGCCTCGGCTACCCCGACCCCGCCCTGCGCGTGGCCGTGCGGACGGGCGACACCCCGCCGGCCGAGCGCGCCGCCATGAAGAAGCAGTCACCGGACCTGCTCGTCACCACGCCCGAGTCGCTCTACCTCCTCCTGACCGCCCCCTCCTCACGCGCCTTGTTACGCGGGGTGCGCACGGTGATCGTCGACGAGGTCCACACGCTCGCCCGCGACAAGCGCGGCAGCCACCTCTCGCTCAGCCTCGAGCGCCTCGACGCGCTGGTCACGGAGAGCGGTGGCCGGCTGCAGCGCATCGGCCTGTCGGCCACCCAGCGCCCGCTCGACCTGGTCGCCCGACTTCTCACCGGCGTACACCCGGAGCGCCCGCCAACGGTGATCGTCGACTGCGGCCACGCCCGCCATCTCGATGTGGCGATCGAGCTCCCCTCCACCGAGCTGGAAGCCGTCATGAGTGGCGGCCAGTTCTCCGACATCCTCGACAGCATCGCCGAGCACACGCGGCACCACCGCACCACGCTCGTGTTCGTCAACACGCGCAAGATGGCCGAGCGGGTGGCCCACCTGTTGACTGAGCGCCTGGCCGACGACGAGCCCGGGCGCGGTGGGGGCGACGTGGACGCGTCGCTGCTGGTGGCCGCACATCACGGCAGCCTCTCGGCGGCCCGGCGCCGCATCGTCGAGACGCGTCTGCGCGCCGGCGACCTGCGCGCCCTGGTGGCCACCGCCTCGCTCGAGTTGGGCATCGACGTCGGCCCGGTCGAGCTCGTGTGCCAGATCGGCTCGCCCCGCGCCATCGGGACCTTCCTGCAGCGCGTCGGCCGGGCCAACCACCAGCGCGACGGCACCCCGGTCGGGCGTCTCTACCCCACCACGCGCGACGAGCTGGTCGAGTGCACGGCACTGTTGGCCGCCGTGCGCGAGGGCCGTCTCGACCTGCTCGAGCCCCCGGTGGCCCCGCTCGACGTGCTGACCCAGCAGATCGTGGCCGAGGTGGCATCGGTCGACGAGCGCGATGTCGAGGCCATGTGGGACTTGGTGCGCCGGGCCGCCCCCTACGCCGAGCTCTCCCGTCAGGACTTCGACGACGTGGTGGCGCTGGCCAGCTGGGGCATCGAGACCGGCCGCGGTCGCCGCGGTGCCCACCTCCACCACGACGCCGTGAACGGACGCCTGCGCGCCCGCCGCGGTGCCCGCCTGGCTGCGCTGACCGGTGGCGGTGCCATTCCCGAGACCGGCGACTACCGGGTCGTGCTCGACCCCGACGGCATCACCGTCGGCTCCGTGCACGAGGACTTCGCCGTCGAGGCCACGGCGGGCGACATCTTCCTGCTCGGCACGCACTCGTGGCGCGTGGCCAAGGTCGAGGTCGGCACCGTGCGCGTGCACGACGCCGGGGACCTGCCCCCCACCATCCCGTTCTGGCTCGGCGAGGCCCCGGCCCGCACGGCGGAACTGTCCGAGGCCGTGAGCGACCTGCGGGCCGCGCTCGAACCCCTCCTGGCCGCCGGCGACGGCGACGGCGCCCGCCGCCTGGTGCGCGAGCGGGCCGGCGTCTCGGCCGAAGTGGCCCAGCAGGTGGTGGCCTACTGCGCGGCCGGCCTGGCCGCGCTGGGGCACCTGCCCACCCGCGAGCGCATCGTCGTGGAGCGCTGTTACGACGAAAGCGAGGGTTCGCAGCTGATCATCCACGCCCCCTTCGGCGGGCGCATCAATCGCGCCCTCGGCCTGGCCCTGCGCAAGCGCTTCTGCGTCTCGTTCGACTTCGAGCTACAGGCGGCGGCCGACGACGACACGGTCGTCCTTTCTCTCGGCCCCCAACACAGCTTCCCGCTCACCCGCGTCCAGTCCATGCTCACCAGTGAGGCGGCGCCGCAGGTGCTGACCCAGGCCGTGCTGCTGCACCCGATGCTCGGCGCGCGCTGGCGCTGGAACCTCAACCGCGCCCTGGTGCTGCCGCGCATGAACGGTGGCAAGCGCCGGCCCATCCACCTCCAGCGCATGGAGGCGGACGACCTGCTGGCTGCCGTCTGGCCCGGGCTGGCCGCCTGCCAGGAGAACGCGCCGCGGGGCCGGTGGGCGTGCCCGACCACGTGCTGGCGCGCCAGACGGTGCACGACTGCCTGCACGAGGGCCTCTCCGTCGAGGGCCTGGTCGAGGTGTGGTCGCGGGTCGAGTCCGGCGCGATCGAGGTGCACACCGTTGAGTCGTCGGAGCCGTCGCCGATGTCGCACGCCATCTTGAGCGGCCGCCCGTTCACCTATCTCGACGACGCGCCGCTCGAGGAGCGCCGCACCCGCGCCCTCTCGCTCCGCCGCGGGCTGGGCCAGCTCGGTCCCGACGGCCTGCCCGTGCCCGCCTCCGAGCTGGCCGCGCTCGATCCCGAGGCGGTGATCGCCGTGCTCGAGCAGGTGTGCCCGCAGCCACGTGACCCGGACGAGCTGCACGACCTCCTGCTCTCGCTCGTGGCGGCGCGCCCGTTCGCCGGCTGGGCGCCTTGGTTCGACGTGCTGACCGCCGACGGCCGGTCCGCCCTGGTCAACGGCTGCTGGGTGGCCACCGAACGCCGGCAGGCGGCGGACTCGCTCGACACGGACGACGACGCGGCCGCGGCCTGCATCGCCGGCCACCTGCAGCTGGCCGGTCCGGTGTCGATCGAGCAGCTGGTCAACGACGCCCCGTTGCCTGCCGGCGCGCCGTTGGGCGCGCCACTCACCGCCGCCCGGGCACGCACCGCGCTGGCCCGGCTCGAGGCCAAGGGCTCGGCCATCGAGCTCCCCGACGGCCGCTGGTGCGCCGCGCAACCTGCTCGTGCGTCTGCACGGGGCCAGCCGGAACCGGCGTCGGGGCCGGGTCGAGGCCGTGCCCATCGCCGACTACGTCCGCTTCCTCACCCACTGGCAGCACGCCACGCCGGACAGCCGGCTCGAGGGGCGGGCCGGCCTGCTCGAGGTGCTCGAACAGCTCCAGGGCATTGAGGCACCGGCGGCCGAGTGGGAAGCGCAGATCCTGCCGGCCCGTGTCACGGGTTACGACCCGCGTTGGCTCGACGAGCTGTGCCTCTCGGGCGAGGTGGTGTGGAGCCGTCTGACGCCGCGGGCCGAGCGACCGGGGCGCAGCGGCACTCCGTCACCGGCCACGCCCCTCGCCTTCGTGTTGCGCGACGAGCTCGAGACGATGCTGCGCGCCGTCCGGGCCGGCGCGGCTGCGTCCGAGCCCGAAGTCGGCGCGGCGGCCGACGTGCTGGCCGCCCTGCGCACACGGGGCGCCTGCTTCCGCCCCGAGCTGGCCCCGGTGACCGGCCGCCTGCCGGCCGAGGTCGACGAGGGGCTGTGGGACCTGGTCACCCGGGGCCTGGTCACCGCCGATGCCTTCTCCGCCGTGCGCTCGCTGCTCTCGGCACGTGACCGCTGGCGCACCCGGACGGTCCGGCGCCCTTCGAGCCGCCTGGCGCGCCGACGGGGTCCCGTCGGGTCGGGCATCGGCGAAGGCCGTTGGTCGCTTCTGCCCGGGCCCGAGGTGCTCGGTGCCCCGGCCCTCGACGACGGGGTCCTCTCGCCCGGCAACGAGGAGCTGGCCGAGTCGGTGGCGCAGCAGTTGCTCCTGCGCTGGGGCGTGGTGGCCTGGGAGGTCTGGGGCGCGAGTCCTTCAAGGTGCCGTGGCGTGAGGTGGTCTGGGCGCTGCGCCGGCTCGAGGCGCGCGGCGTCGCGCTGGGCGGTCGTTTCGTGGCCGGCCTGGGCGGTGAGCAGTACGCCCTGCCCGAGGCGTTTGACGAACTCCAGGCGGTGCACCGGGATCGAGCCCGGGGTGAAGAGGTCGTCGTGGCAGGCGCCGATCCCCTCAACATGACCGGCTCCATCGTCGGGGGCGTCCGGGTGCCCACGCGGCGTCACCAGCGCGTCGTCTACCGCGACGGCATCGTGGTCGACCGACTCGAGGCGGGGTAAGCGTGGCACTGAAGCGGGCTAAGCGCAGGATCGACCTGAACGCCGACGTGGGTGAGGCCGCCAACGACGAGGGCATCGCCACCGAGCGCGGGCTGTTGGCCGTGGTGACGACGGCCAACGTCGCCTGTGGCGGGCATGCCGGAGACGAGACGACGATGGCGGCCACTGTCGCTGCTGCGTTGGAGCACGACGTGCGCGTCGGGGCGCACCCGTCCTATCCGGACCGCGAAGGCTTCGGGCGCAACCCGATGGACATCGACCGGGACGCGCTGCGAGCCTCGCTCGTCGACCAGCTGCGGGCGCTCGACGGCGTGTGCCGGGCGGCGGGAACCGGCATCGACTCCGTCAAGGCGCACGGGGCCATGTATGAAGAGGTGGGCAAGGGGGGCGCCATCTATCAGGTGCTGCGCGACGCCGTGGGCGAGGCTCTGCCGGGCGGCCCCGTGCTGGTGTTGCCGTCGGGGTCGGCGGCCACGGCGGCGGCGCTGCGCGACGGGTTGTTGGCGCGTGAGGAGGGGTTCTGCGACCGGGCCTACCGGCCGGACGGGGGGCTGGTCGACCGTGGTCAGCCCGGCGCCGTCCTGAGTGACCCCCAAGCCGCGGCGGAGCAGGCGATCAGCTTGGCCCGCGGTGCCGTGGTGGCCGTAGACGGCAGCCTGCTCACGCTCTGGGTCGACACCTTGTGCGTCCACGGGGACTCCCCGGGTGCGGTCGCCATGGCCACGGCGGTGCGTGCCGCGCTCGAGGCCGTTCCATTTGAGGTAGCGGCTCCGACGACGACTGCATGACCCGCTCGGTGCCGGTCGCCGAGGTCCGCCCTCTCGGTGACCGCGCGCTGTTGGTCGGGGTCACCGACGCCGCGGCCGGGCGTCAACTCGGACGGGCGCTCTCGGCGCGCTGGCCCGATGGCGCCGTGGAGGTGGTGTGTGGCTTCGCCACCGTGATGATCAGCGTGTGCGATCCCACGCTCGGGATCGATGATGTGGGCGCGGCGACGGCGGACGCCATGGACGCCACCGGGCCCGTGCCCGAGGCCGATGAGGCGGAGCCCGGTGCCCGCACGCTGAGGGTGCCGTGTGTCTTCGACGGGCCCGACCTGGCCGAGGTCGCCGCGGCAACCGGTTGTCCGCCCGACGAGGTGGTGCGCCGTATGACGGAGGCGCCGCTCACGGTGGCCGTGGTGGGGTTCTCGCCCGGCTTCGCCTACCTCGACGGCCTGCCCGAGCCACTGCGTCGCGTGCCGCGGCGCGCCAGCCCGCGCCCGACCGTGCCCGCCGGTTCGGTGGCGCTGGCCAACGGCTACGCCGCGGTCTACCCGACGGCGTCACCGGGCGGGTGGCAGCTGGTCGGGCGCACCGGGGTTTCCTTCTTCTCTGCGGACGCTCCGCCGTATGCCGCGCTGGCGCCCGGCGACCACGTCCAGTTCGTCGAGGTCGACGCCAACGACACCATCGACGGCGTGGTGCCGGAGGCCTGCGTGGCGCCGGCGTGGTCGCCGCCGGACGGGGCCCGCTTCGTCTTCGAGGTGGAGGCGCCCGGGCTGCGTGCGGTGCTGCAGGACGGCGGCCGGCGCGGCGTCGCAGCGATCGGCGTGCCGGGTGGCGGTCCGGCCGACCCGGTGTCCTTCTCCTTGGCCAACCAGCTCGTGGGAAACGCCGATGGCGCGGGCGCGCTCGAGCTGACCGCCGGTACGGCGCGGCTGCGTTGCCTGGGGCCGTGCCACGTGGCGGTGGTCGGTGGCGGTCCCGATGTCCGCGTCGACGGCACAGCGGAACCGGCCGGGCACGTGCTGCCTGTCGGTTCCGGGCAGCTGCTCGAGATCGGCCCGGTGCGGAGGGGCCTGCGGGCCTATCTCGCCGTGGCAGGCGGACTCTTGGGTCCCGAGGTCTTCGGCAGCAGCGCGAGCGACGAGCTGAGCGGCTTGGGGCCGGGCCCGCTGGCCCGGGGCCAGTTCTTGTACGCCGGCTCGTGGGCACCGCCGCTCGGCGACCACCTGGCGGCCGGCTCCTCGCCCGAGATCGAGCCGGTGGGTGGACCCGTCGAGCTACGCGTCGTGCCCGGCCCGCATGGCGAGTGGTTCGCGCCCGACGTGTTCGAGCGCCTGGCCGGCGCCCGCTTCACCGTGGACGAGCGGAGCAACCGGGTCGGCATCCGGCTCCGACCCGACGGCTCGGGCGGTGATCTGTGGTCGGGGACTCTGGCGGAGGGGCTCGACTCCCAAGGCGCGGTGACCGGAGCGATCCAGGTGCCGCCGGGAGGTGAGCCGGTGATCCTGATGCCCGACCACGCCACGCTTGGCGGCTACCCGGTGGTGGCGGTGGTGGTGTCCGCCGACCACGGCGTGCTGGGCCAGTGCGGCCCGGGGACGGTGATCCGCTTCGCCCCCGTCGACCTCGGCGAGGCCGCCGACGCGTGGCAGGCGTCCCGGCGGGGGATGGCGCGCGCCGTCGTCGGGCACTACCCGCTGGCCGTCGACTGACCCGTCGGCGAGCGAGCGAATCTCAGACGAGCAGCTTGACCGCCGTCCCGACGCCGATGACGACGACCACGATGCGCAGCGCCGGGGCGGGGAGGGCCAGGGCGAGGCGGGCGCCGGCGAAGCCGCCGAACAGGCTGCCCAGGGCCAGGTACCCGACGGCGTCCCAGGCCAGGCCGCCGTGGATGAGGAACACGATGGCGGCCACCCCGTTGACGATCATGGAGAGCACGGCGCGCAGGCCGCTGGTGTGGGCGAGCGAGACGGGCAACGCGAGGCCGAGCACGGCCAGGAACATGACGCCCATGGCGGCGCCGAAGTAGCCGCCGTACACCGAGGCGGCGAAGACCCCCACCACCAGGAGGACCGGCCGCGTGCGGGGATGGGTCGAGCCCCGGTCGAGAGCCCGCCGCAACAGAGGCTGGGCGGCGAAGAGGGCGGCCGCCCCCAGGACGAGCCAGGGCACCACGTCGTCGAAGGTGGCCGAGGAGGTCGTGAGGAGGAGGAGGGCACCGGCGATGCCGCCGGCCAGGGCGACGGGGGTGAGGCGGAGGAGGCGCCGGCGCTGGTCGCCGATCTCGTTGCGGTATCCAGCGGCCGAGGCGACGTAGCCGGGCCAGATACCGATCGTGTTCGTAATGTTGGCCGTCAGGGCCGGGTAGCCGAGGGCGAGCAGGACGGGGAACGAGATCAGGCTGCCGCCGCCGGCCACGCCGTTGAAGACGCCGGCGCCCACGCCCGCCAAGACGATGAGGACGGCGTGCGACGCGGGCATGGCGCGCAAGAGTACGGGACACCGGCTGTTACCTCAGCGGAGCCGTACATCAGGGGCTTGTGCACGGCTTTGAAGCACAACGAGGGTTTCGACCCGCGAATTCTTTCGCTGCCCGGCGAAAGATTGCGCTGACGCCTCCGTTTCCCAGGCAACAGAGGAGTCTCCCCATGTCGGGGACGGATAGGGGTAACTGATGAGGGGTCGTATTCGCATAGCCGCAGTGGGCGTGGCCGCCATGGCGGTCTTGGGCGCACTGTCTTCCACGGCCGGGGCCAGCCCGGCGGGCACGTGGACGATCAGCGCCAACGGTGGCTTCGTCGGCGTGAACCTGGCCAACCAGTTGCAGGTCTCCGGAGGCGGCTCCGAGGCCGACGCCGCCAACGGCAACCTCGCCGAGTCGATCGGCACCGGGGCGTGCCTGTCCTCGTCCGCCACCTCCAACCCGTGCCCGACGAACCCGACGAGCTCTCTGAGCGGCTTCGCCGTCGACTCGTCGCAGACGGCCATCGCCAAGGGCGCCGGCCAGACGGCCACGCCGAGCCCGTCCGGCTCGAGCGTGTGCGCCGTGCCCGCCATCAACGTCTCGCTGCTCACGCTCGGCCCGGCCTGCGGCGCCGCAGCGGCCTCCGAGGACTCGAGCGGTGACCCGAGCGCCGCCAGCTCCGGCAGCCTGGCCGCGCTGACCCTCAACCTGAGCAGCCTGCTCGGGTCGGGCGGCCTGGCCCTGCCCAGCACGCTCTGCTCGGGCATCGCCGCCGCCACCGCCACGGCGGGATCGGGCACCGGCACCCTGCCGGCGCCGGTCAGCACCCTCTTGACCACGGCCAACGGGCTGCTCTCGGGCGTCACCAACGGGCTCCCGCTGTCGCCGAGCTCGGTCGACACCACCAACCCGGTCGACGGCGCCTGCTCCATCGTCGGCGGCGTGGTCAACGAGGTGGGCGCGGCCTCGCCGGTGAGCACCCTGCTCACCGACCTGACCTCGGCGGCCGGCGTGGGCTCGCTCCCGCCGCTGCTCTCGGTCACCGTGGGCGGCTCCACCTCCAAGGTGAGCTCGTCCGGCGGCACGCTGACGGCCACCGCCACCCAGGAGGCGGCCGACATCAACGTGCTGGGGATGCTCGACATCCAGGTCACGCCGACCACGGCCTCGGTTTCGGTCGACCAGGCCACCGGCCAGGTCACCCCGAGCTGCAACTCGGGCGTCGTGTCGGTCACGGCGGACGGCCAGACCCTCCCGCTGTCGCAGCTGAACGAGCTGGGATCCGTGCTCCAGGAGGTGCTGACCGAACTGGACGCCACGCCGCTCGGCACGCTGCTCGACCAGCTGCTCAACTTCCAGCCCGACGGGGTGCTGAGCTGCACACCCGCCACGTCGAACGGCGGCACGACGGGCAGTGCCACGGCCGACAGCATCGACCTGAACCTGGCCCCGGCGGAGAACCTGCTCTCGCTGGACCTCGGCAACGTCTCGGCCTCGGCCTCGAACACGCCGGTGACGAGTACGCCCAACGCCGTGCCCGCCAGCACCCCGGCCCCGACCGCCTCGCCCTCAGCCCCGGCGCCCGCCGTGGTGCCCAACGTCACCACCGTCCACACCGGTGAGTACTGGGCCGGCACGCTGCCCATCATCTTGATGGCCGGCATGGGCCTGGCCGGGATCCTCTTGATCGGGCGCCGCCGGATCCTCTCGGTGGCACGTTCCATCAACCCGATCACCCGCCGCCGGAGCAGCCCCTGAACTGCCTGCGGCGGCTGCCACCGGGCCCGGCCTCCGGGACCTCCTCCGTTCCCCCTCCGGTCTCGGGGGCCGGCCCGGCGGCAGCCTTTGGCAACACGACAGACCAGCCGAATAGGTACCGATAAGCAGATGCCGGGATGCTCCGCCACCCCGGTCGAGAGCAGCACAGAGAAAAAGATCTTCGGAGGATCTGGAGAGGGAGAAAGCAGATGCAGCGGGAACCGATGCTGCGGGCTGCTCGGGACGGGATGGCGGAATCCCGTTCCGAGCAGTGGCAGCCAGCACCGGAGACGAGCCCATGACGTCCTTCAAGGACGCCCGGCGACTGGGCGCCACCCTGATCGGCGTGGTGCTCCTCTTCACGGCGATCTTCGCGGCCAGCTACGCCTACGCCCATCAGGCCCACCAGCGCCACGCCCAAGCCGTGCTCATCGCCAGCGAGCACGCCGCCATGGCCAAGATCGCCAAGGCCAGCCACGGGGCCTCCTGCCAGCTCACGGGAGTCCAGCCCGGCCAGCTCTCGGGCATCCTGTCCGTCCCGGCCATCAACCTGAGCGCCCCGGTCGAGGAGGGGACGGACGACCCCGAGCTCAACGTGGCCGTGGGCCACGACCCCCAGTCGGTGTGGCCGGGCGTGGACGGGTCCGCCGTCTTCCTGGCCCACGACGTGAGCTACTTCGTGCACCTGAACGCGCTCGAAGCCGGGCGACATCATCACCTACGCCACGGCCTGCAACACGGTGAAGTTCGAGGTGGCGGGCCAGCAGGTCGTGCCCGCAGGCTCACCGGTGGCCAACTCCACCGGCCCGTCGCTGGTGCTCGACACCTGCTGGCCGCCCAACGCCCTCTTCTTCACCCCGGACCGGCTGCTGATCCACGCCAACGAGGTGGGGGCGATCACCAAAGGGGCCAACCTGAACCCGGGCACCGAGTTCATCCGGACGGTGCAGGCGACGGACTACCGGACCTCGGCGCCGACGGCGCTGCAGGCCCAGGGGCTGACGCTCGAGCAGAACGAGGCGCCCATGGGCACCATGAAAATGGTCAACGCGTCGGTGGCCTTCGCCCAGTCGCCCGGGCCCCTGTCGCTCGAGGCGGCGGCGCTCGAGGCCTACTTCGGCGGGCTGCACTCGGGGGCCCAGCAGCAGACCGCGTGGTGGTCGGCCCTGGCGCCGGGCGTGCGCATGCCGCCCCAGCTCGACGGGGCGACGGTCACCGGGCACGACGCACCGCTGGACGTCGAGATCGACTCGACGGCGGGCAGCCCGACCCAGGTCGTCCTGCGCACGACGGTGACCCTGGCCGGGGGCTCGGCGCCCGGCGAGCAGGCCATGACGGTCGTTCTCCCTGTTCACAGAGGTGTGGTGACCATCGGGAGCTGGTCCTTCACTTGAACCGCAATGTTGTGCGCCTGTTAGCCGAAAGACCGTAAGAGCCGCAGCTGAGGCCCGTTTCCCCATTGAGGGACCCCGGGGGGTGTCCAGGAGGAGGAACGGACATGACGGTCGACGAGATCTACGACAGGCTGCTGGCGGCCGAGCTTGGAACTCCGACGGCGCAGCCGACCCAGGTGCACCCCGCGTTCGAGCCGGCGCACCTGGGCGTGTTCGAGCCCGAGACGCCCACGACCGCTGTCGAGACCGAGGGCGAGGCCCAGGCCCGAAGCGGACGGCGAGCCGGAAGGCCCGAAGGGCCTGGCCCGCTACCGCAACGCCGCCATGGTCGGCGCCGGTGGCCTGGCCTGCGCCGCGGTCGGCGCCCTCCTCGGTGGCCTCGGCGGCTACTTCACCATCTCGCCGGCGGGCGCCCACGTGGTGGCCTCGACGGCCCAGGACCTGCCCCTGGCGGCCGCGGTCAACCAGGCCGCCGCCGGTCACTCCACCTCGGACCGCTCGCTCGCGGCACGGGTCGGCCGCCGGCGGCTACGCCTCCTTCGCCGACGTGACCGGCTCCCTGACCCAGGGCATCTCCTCGTTGGGCCTGCTCACCTCCGACCCGTCGGGCACCTTGCCGGGGTCGGGGGCGCCGGCACCGGCGGCTCGACCGGCGACGGCTCAGGCTCGGGTTCGGGCTCAGGCTCAGGCTCGGGTGGCGACAGCGCCTGCACGGCGGGCACGGCGGGCAACCCGTTGGCCAGCCTGCTCAGCAGCATCCAGTGCGAGCTGGGCAACCCGGGCTCGCTGCCCGGTGGTGGTGGCTCGGGCGTCGGCGGACTGTCCTCGCTGACCGGCGTCGTCTCCGACGTCACCGGGACGCTCTCGGACCTGGGCGGCCTGCTGGGGATCGCCTCGCTGCCGACGCCCACCCTGCCCGTCGGTACCGGCGGCTCGGGCACGGGCACGGGCTCCCTGCTCCCGGGGTCGGTCCCTTCGACGGACTCACTGGGCACGGTGGTGAGCGCCGTGACCGCCGCCCTCGGTTCGGTCGCCTCGACGACGCCCTCCGTGCCCTCGACGGGCTCGGGCTCGGGCGGCTCGTCGCCCTCCCTACCCAGCGTCCCGGTGACGGTCCCGACGGCGTCGGTGCCGACCACGACGTCGACCACCACGCCGACGGTCACCCAGAGCAGTGGCACGACCACGGTCAACGTCCCCACCCCCTCCACCGGGAGCTCGAGTAGCGGGACCGGAACGATCTCGGTCGGCGGTATCTCGATCGGCGTCAGCCTCGGTGGCTCGTCGTCGGGTGCCACGCTGACGCTCCCCTGAGCGCCCAGGCCGCATCGCCTCGGGCGAGGTCGCTAGCGTCGCGGCCGCCGGCCACCCGTTACGGGTGCGTCCGGGTCACGACGTCGACGACAGGAGGTCCCCCGATGGTCAGGCTCACCTGCCTGCTGCGGCGCAAGGACGGTCTCACGACCGGCCGAGTTCCACGCGTACTGGCGGGACGTGCACGGGCCACTGATCACGCACAGCCTGGCCGGCCGCCACGTGGTGCGCTACGAGCAGCACCCGCGCCCGCTCGACGACTACGCGGCCGACGACGACCCGGGCTTCGACGGCGTGACGGTGCAGTGGTTCGAGAGCATGGACGCCTACCGGGCCCACATGGGCGAACCCGACTTCGGTGACATCTGGAGTGACATCGAGCGGTTCCTCGACACCGAGCGCCTGCATTTCATCGTGACCGAGCACCCCCGCCTCGTGATGGGCGAGGACTGCGGCGTCATTCCCCCTGGCGTGACCCGGGGGTGGCGCCAGC
The DNA here is from genome assembly GCA_963807775.1 of uncultured Acidimicrobiaceae bacterium. Taxonomy (GTDB): domain Bacteria; phylum Actinomycetota; class Acidimicrobiia; order Acidimicrobiales; family RAAP-2; genus Bog-473. The sequence goes on from CAWECY010000010.1 coordinate 515,954, forward strand.
GCCGTGAGGGTGGGAACCCCGCCGGCGCCGCCAGCGCCGGCGTGCGGGCCGGCCGGATGGCCCGTCTCGGTCTCGGGCGTCTCGCCCGGCGTGGGCACAGGCGAAGGGACGGCGCGCAGGGTGCTGCGCACGGGAGGGCGAGCGGCCTCCGCCTCGGCCCGGCTGCGCTCCATGAAGTCGAACAGGTCCCGCCACTCGCGCCCGCCGACCCGGGCCAGCTCCTTGGGCAGCCGGCGCAGCAACCGGCGCACGTCCTGTCGGTGGCGCTCGGCCATGCCGCCCATGGCGAAGACGGTGGCCGGCGGCAGTTGGGCCTCGCCGCTGGCCAGCTCGGCCAGCCGCAGGGACGCCACCTCGGCGTCCTGCATGTGGCCGAGCTCGTCCTGGAGCGCCGGCGAGCTGGCGCACGTAGCGCGCCGTGCGGCCGCCGTAGACGTCGGCGCTGAACTCGAGCGAGTAGCGCAACCGCTTGCCCCGGATGCGCAGGCGGTGGAAGTCGGCCACCAGGTCCGTCTTCTTGGCCCGCTTGGCCGCCTTGACCACGTCGTCGTGGCGGGCCTGCGATCAGCTCGGGCATGCCGATGACGGGCCGGGAACCGGGTGGCCACGGATCGGCGAGCCGGGCCCTGCTGCACCATGGCGGTCAGCCCCCTGGCCAGACGCTCCCAGCGGACCGAGTCGAGCGCACGCAACATCTCCGCCCGCGCCTCGTCGCGCTCGCGCTCGAGCAGAGCGGTCAGGTCGGCCAGCGGGTCGTGGTCCGCGGGTCAGGCCGGTGTGGACCGGCTGGCGACGTCCGGGTCAGCGGCCAACCCCTCCAGCTGGACGTCGAGGTCGCGCACGGCGCCCAGGACGCCAGCCAGCCAGCCGAGCTCCTGGCGGAAGGTCTGGGCCCGCACGGGCAGCACGCCGGCGAAGAGGGCCAGGGCGGCGCGCAGCCGCCGGGTGGCGACGCGCATGTCGTGCAGCTCCTCGACGTCCTCGCCCAGACGGGTCCCGGGCTCCTTGTCGCGTAGGACGGCCAGCTGGCGCCGCAGCACGGCAAAGGCGAGCTCGCCCATGGTCGACGAACGCAGAGATGTCGGTGGACCCGAGGTCGGGTGAGCCCGGGATCTCGTGGCCGAGCGCCAGCAGGCCCGCCTCGAATTTGGAGAGGCCGGCCGGCTGCAGCCCGCACGAGGTGCGCAGTTGTTGGACGATGGGCTCGAGCGCGTCGAGCCACCGGGGTCGACCTCGACCTCGACCCGCCGCAACTGCATGGGCCGCTGGCCGCTGCCCGACGACGATGACGGTCTCGTCGAGCGCGACCTCAGCGGCGTCGACGCCGCCGACGCGCAGCGCGAAGGGACGGCGCCGGGTGCGCACCTGCAGCACCTCGCGCAGCCGGTGCGAGCCGACGATGGCGCGCAGGCGCCGGCCCACCGGGCCCTCCGGTCCGAGCCCGTCGGGCCCGGACGGCGGGAGCACCTCGGTCACCTCGAGGCGTTGGCGCAGCCCGCTGCCCTCGGCCGGGCGCGTGTCCTTCAGGGTGATCTCGTCCTGGCGGCCGCGCCGACGGGTGCGCAGGACGAAGCCGGCGCGGGCGATACGCCAGTCGTCGGTGTCGAGGTAGGAGTCGGTCAGACGCCGCGGCGTGCGGGCCAACGCGGTGACGGTGCCGCCGTCGTCGGTCTCGACGGCGAGGGTGGGCAGGGTGGCCAGCCAGCGCTCCACGGGGCGCAGGTCGAGCGCGTCGAATTGCCACTCGATCTCGACGGGGTCGCCCGGGCCGCCCGGGTCGCCGGGTCCTTCCCTGGCACTCGGACATCAGAGCCAGGGTAGTCCCACCCGGTGCGGCGACGAAGGGGCGAGGCGCAATGCCACCAGTCGGCGCGGGTGCGGCGATAAGGTGCCCACCAGTGGCGCGACGAGCGATGACTGCGGAGCTCCCTTCACCAACAGAGGTCGTCCAGGCCGCCGGCGGACTCGTGGTCCGGCGCCGCGAGGCCACGCTGGAGATCGTCGTCGTGCACCGGCCGCTGCACCAGGACTGGTCCTTCCCCAAGGGCAAATTGGAGGAGGGCGAGACCTTCGAGGGGGCGGCGCTGCGTGAGGTGGGAGAGGAGACCGGCCTGACCTGCCGGCTCCTGCGCTTCATCGGGCACACCGAGTACACGGACCGCAAAGGGCGCCCGAAGGCGGTGGCCTACTGGATCATGGAGGCCGTCGCAGGTGCTTTCACTCCCAATGCAGAGGTCGACGAATTGCGCTGGGTGGGTCTCCCGATGCAACCCGGATGCTCTCCTACCCGCGAGACCGGGAGTTGGTGGCCGTGCTCATGGCCGCTGACCAGGTAGAACCCGTGATCTGAGCGGTTGGGGACCGTTTCAGAATTTTGTGAAATTCTGTGTTTAGAGGGGCCTGAGTAGGGAATAATGTGCAATAGCGATCTACCGCCTGATCGCACTGCCGGCGTGCGTGCCCCAGTCGAGAGCTCCAGGACCTATCGCCAAGGGCCCTGTGACAGCGTTTCGACGTGAATCGGCTGGGGCACCGTCGGCGTCTTCCCTGACCCGTTCCCATCGCTCATGCCGCGCCGGTTTGCGGCAGGAGTCATTGCATGCTCAGTGCACGAGAACAGCCGCCCCGTTGACGCGGCCGTGCGCCAGGTCGCGCAGCGCGACGTCGGCGCGATCCGCGGGGTAGGGGACGGCGGACACGCGCAGGCCGATGCGGCCCGCCTCTTCGAGGAACGCCTCCCCGTCGCGTCGTGTGTTGGCCGTCACGCTCTGCAGCGTCCGTTCCTCGAAGAGGTGCTCTTGATAGTGCAGCGCGGGCACGTCGCTCAGGTAGATGCCGGCGATGGCGAGCGTGCCGCCGCGTTCGAGCGCGGCCAACGCGGGCGGCACGAGCGTGCCCACCGGTGCGAACAGGATGGCGCTGTCAAGGGGCTCGGGTGGTGGCGCGTCCGCGTCGCCGGCACTGACCGCCCCCAGCTCGAGGGCCAGCGCGCGCCTCGGCCGCGGCGCGCGTCATGACGTGCACGCGCGCACCTCGGGCCAGCGCGATCTGCGCCGTGATGTGCGCCGACCCGCCGAAGCCGTAGATGCCGAGGCGACCGCCCTCGGGAAGGTTGGCCCGTTGCAGAGCGCGGTAGCCGATGATGCCGGCGCACAGCAGCGGCGCGACCTCGACGTCGCCGAAGCGTTCCGGCAGCGCGTAGGCGTAGGCCTCGTCGGCCACGACGAATTCCGCGTAGCCGCCGTCGATGTCCCATCCGGTGAAGAGCGGGTCGGTACACAGGTTCTCGCGCCCGGTGACGCAGAAGCGGCAGCGGCCGCACGTGTGCGCCAGCCAGGGCACGCCGATGCGGTCGCCGAGATGCCAGCGGGTGCTCCCATCGCCGAGCGCATCGACGATGCCGACGACCTCGTGGCCGGGGATCACACCCGGGTGGCGGGGGGCCAAGTCTCCCTCGGCCAGGTGCAGGTCGGTGCGGCACACGCCGCACACCCGCACGCGCAGGCGGACCTGACCGGGGCCGGGCACGGGCACCGCCCGCTCGACGCGCACGAGCGGACCCCCGTCGATCGGGCCGGGACGTTCGACCGCCCATCCCTGCATGAGGGCCGCCATGGCATTCAGCGTACGGCCACCCGGGCGGCCGAGCGGCCGGGCGCGGGTCGCCTCGTAGCATGGGCCGATGCTCGTCCTCGCCGGCCCCGTCGGGCTCACCGAGCACGACGGTGGTGCGCGGCATCCCGAGCGACCGTCGCGCCTGCAGGCTGTCATGGCGGGGGTCGACGCCCTCGGCCTGGGTAACGAGGTGGTCCCGGCCGAAGTGACCGAGGCGTCGATCGACCAACTGGCCCGGGTGCACGACCGGGCCTATCTGGCGCGGCTCGAGGCCTTCTGCGCTGCGGGGGGTGGAGACCTGGACCCCGACACCTACGCCCGGGCCGACTCCTGGCGGGCCGCCCGGCGTGCGGCCGGAGCCGGCGTGGCGGCGCTCGACGAGCTGGAGCGGCGGGGCGAGGGAGTGGCCTTTGTGGCGGCGCGCCCGCCCGGCCACCACGCCACGGCCGGACGTGCCATGGGGTTCTGTCTCCTCAACAACGTCGCCGTAGCGGCGGCGTCGCGCACGGCGCGCGGCGAACGTGTGCTCATCGTCGACTGGGACGTGCACCACGGCAACGGGACCCAGGACATCTTCTGGGACGACCCCGACGTGCTCTACGTCTCGACCCACCAGCACCCGCTCTACCCGGGTACCGGCGCGGCGGATGAGGTCGGTGGCCCCGGCGCGCCCGGTCTGACCTTCAACGTCCCGCTCCCCGCGGGTGCCACGGGCGACGCCACCCGCGCCGCTCTGGACGAGGCGGCCCGACCCACCATGGAGGCGTTCGCGCCAGACTGGGTGCTGGTCTCGTGCGGCTTCGACGCACACCGGGCCGACCCGCTCAGTCAGCTGGACCTCTCGAGCGGCGACTTCGCCGAGCTGGCGCGCCTCGTCAACGAGTTCGCGCCGGGCCCGGGCCGGCTCGCCCTCTTCTTGGAGGGTGGGTACAACCCGGTGTCGCTCCAGGCCTCGGTGGAGGCGACGCTCGGCGCATTGCTCGGCGCGCCGGGCCCGGCCGAGCGGCCGACGTCGGGTGGGCCGGGCCTGGACCAGGTGCGAACGGCCGTTTCCGTTCGCGGACCCGCCATCGACCGGGCCCAGCGCGACGGGGGCTGATCCCGAGACTTCTGGCGAGGGGTGGCGATTCCTCGGACCAGGTGTGGCCTACCCGGCGGGCCGGTGCACCAGGACGGGACAATGCGCGTGGGCGGCACAGAACTCGCTGACCGACCCGATGAACATGCCCACGAACTCGCCGTGGCCGCGACACCCGACCACGAGGAGATCCGCACCCTTGGAGGCCTCGACCAGGGTGGGCGCCGGATGACCCTCGACCACCCGGGTGTCGATGGTCACTGTGGGGTGAGCGTCTCGAACGGACTCGACGGCGGCATTGAGCCCCTTCTGTACGTCGGCCTCGGGGTCGTAGTCGGAGGGCACCGGCACGGCCCAGCCGAGGCTGGCCGGCCACTCCCACGTCGTGACGATCTCGAGGGTGGAGCCGGTGTAGTGGGCTTGCCGCGCCGCCCACGAGAGCGCGTCGAGGGACGACGGCGAACCGTCGACGCCCACGACGACCCTGCCCGAGCCCGCCGTGTCCGGGGTTGTCATCGTTGCCTGTCCTCCTGTCCGGGGCCTGCCCGTCCGTGTTGACGCCTGTCCCGGCCGAGCCTACCGAGGCCCTTGGTCGTGCCTGTCGCCCTGCTCGTCCGGCGTGGTCAGTGCCGAAATGGGAAGATGGGACCCGTGGCCTTGGCTGTCTTCCTTCTCGATGACCACGAGGTCGTGCGGACGGGACTGCGCGCGCTGCTCGAGGCGAGCGACGACATAAGGGTCGTGGGCGAGGCGGGCACCGTAGCCGAGGCCCTCTTGCGCATCCCGCCCACGAAGCCGGACGTGGCCATTCTCGACGTGCGCCTGCCGGACGGGAGCGGTGTCGAAGTGTGCCGGGAGATCCGGTCCAACGATCCCGAGATCGCCTGCGTGATGTTGACGTCGTACGCCGACGACGAGGCGCTCATCGCCTCCATCATGGCGGGGGCGGCCGGCTACGTCCTGAAGCAGGTGGGCAGCCTCGACCTCCTGGAGACCATCCGGCGCGCCGGGGCGGGTGAGTCACTGCTGGACCCCGGGCTGACCGAGCGGGTTCTGGTGCGACTGCGCGAGGGCCCCTCGGTGGACCCCCGGTTGGCCAGCCTGACCCCGCAGGAGCGGCGCATCCTCGACCTCATCGCCGAGGGCAGGACGAACCGCCAGATCGCCGAGACCATGTTTCTGGCCGAGAAGACGGTGAAGAACTACGTCTCGAACCTGCTGGCCAAGCTGGGTATGGAGCGTCGCACCCAGGCGGCCACGTTCGCGGCGCGACTGAACGAGCGCTCGGCGCAAGAAGCGCGGACGGACGCCACTGGGACCTGAGCCGCCCGACCCGCCCTCGCCTCAGGCTTCGGGCAGGGATTCCTCGACCACGCGCACCTCGAGATGGATGCCGCGCTCCCTCAAGGCTCGCTCGACCCGTTTGCGCTCGAGCTCGGGTTGTTCGAAGCGGTTGGGATCCGTTTCGATACCGACCAGGCAGGCCAGCTCGAGCAGGGCGACGTCGTAGCCGATCTGCAGCGCCAGGACGACGGGCACCGCGGCGGGATCAGGGCCCGGTGAAACCCCCTCCTCGAGCTCGAAGCGGCACCGGAGCACTTCGGCCACTGCGGTGGCTTCGTCGCTCACGTGCGGCCGCTGACCGAAGGCGGCGCAGAGAAGCTGCGTGTACATCGACATGTGGCTGCTCCATCGTCACTCGCCGGTCGGTCAGGTTGTCGCCAGCATGCGCCACTCCCGACCCGCATGGCAGGGCCGGATGTCACATGGGTGGCATTTCAGAGAATTCTTGCAGTCCCGATGTGACCTTTGGCCCTATGGGAAACGTCCATACCCACCGACGGTCCGTCTGGGACGAGCCGATCACTCCCGGCACGCTCCCCGCCCGGCGCGGGAAAATCGTCGTGTGATCATTGTCGATCAGCGGCGGCAACGTCGATGCGGCGTCGAAGCTCTCGACCCTTGCGTCGCTGTGTACCACGACTCTGTGTCGTGGCCGCGCGGCCGGGCCAGACCTTGATGACCGGTTGCGGCGGCGGACCGCCGCCTCAGGACCGGCAGGTGCGTCGCCGCCGCGCCAATGGGGGCTACCTGGTGGTATCACCCCAGAATTGGAAAATGGCGACCGAGGGGGGTGGCCGCCATTCTCCAAGCACCGTTGTCTGGGAAGAGGAGGGTGTCACAGCCATTCTGCCGGGTGGTCCAAGCGGGCCAGTAGGGCCGAAAGTCATGGATTTCAGGCCTTCGGCCCCCCTGGTCAGGGACCCTTCCGCGCCGTGGTGGCACATCTCGGTGCGAAAGTGGAGGTCATGCCTACCGTCTGTGACGCCGCGGAAGCGGCCGCCCGCATTCGCCCGATCGACACCATCGGGTTCGGGCTTGGTCCGGCCAACCCGGATGCCTTCCTCACCGCTCTGGGTTCCCGCGACGACTGGCAGGACCTGCAGGTGGGCGGGGCGCTCTGCTTGAACTTCTACGAGGTGTTCACCCGGCTTGGCGTGTCCTACCGCTGCGGCTTCTTCGGCCCGGCGGAACGTCTGCTGCACACCATGGGGCATCGGGTCGAGCTGGTGCCGGGCGGCTTCAGGCAGATGGCGCCCATCATGTCCAAGTTCTCGCCCCGCGTGATGGTGGTCCAGGCGGCACCACCCGACGACAGCGGCACGGTGAACCTGGCACTGCACGTCGGCGCCACCCGGCCCGAGCTGCTCCGGGCGGGTCGAGACCCCGACCGGCTGCTCATCGTGGAGGTGAACCCCCATTTGCCGCGCACCGCCAGCTTGCCGCCCCGGTACGACAACACGCTCCCGCTCGAGATCGTCGACCTCCTGGTGGAGAACGACGCCGAGCCCTTCGCCCTACCCGAGCCGGCCACGGAGGAGGTCGATGCAGCGATCGCCCGCCACGCCCTGGCCTACGTCAAGGACGGCTCCACGCTGCAAACCGGCATCGGCGCCATTCCCAACATCGTGGCCTCCGAGCTGGCGAGGGGTCCACTGGGCGGCTTCGGTGTCCATTCCGAGATGTTCACCAGTGGCCTCATGCGACTGCACCAGTCCGGCAAGGTGACGAACGCGTCCAAAGGGGTGTTCGACGGTGTCTCGGTGACCACCTTCGCCCTGGGCACGGCCGAGCTGTACCGCTGGCTGGACGGCAACACTGACGTGGTCTTCATTCCGGTGGAGGCGGTGAACGATCCGACGGTCATCGCGCAGAACGCCAACCTTGTCTCGATCAACGGCGCGCTGTCAGTCGACCTCTACGGCCAGGTGGTGGCAGACAGCATCGACGGCAAGCAGATCTCCGGCGTCGGCGGCCACGAGGATTTCGTGGCCGGCGCCGAGCTGCATCTCGACGCACACTCGCTCATCTGCCTTCGCTCGACGGCGCAGCGGGACGACGAGGTGGTGTCGCGCATCGTCGGCCTCCTCCCCGAGGGATCCGTCGTGTCCACCCCGCGGCATCACACCGGCGTCGTCGTGACCGAATACGGAGCGGCGGAGCTGACCGGGCTTACGGTCCGCGAGCGGGCCCACCTCCTGGTCGACATCGCGCACCCCGACTTCAGGCCCGGCCTGCGCAAGGTGGCCGACGCTCTGGGCCAGACCTGACTTGGACCACGCGCCAGATCAGACGGCCGAGCCGAACTCCCCGCGGTCGCTCATCTCGAGCTGGTGGACCAGGTTGGCCGCCGCCGTACGGCTCTTGACGCCGAGGCGCTCGAGGGCCTGGCTCATGTGGCCCTCGACCGTGCGCACGCTGAGGCCGAGCGCCGAGGCAATCTGGGCGTTGGACTGGCCGCGGGCAGCCAGCGCCACCACGTCCGCCTGGCGTGCGGACAGGCCGAGACGCGTCAGGTTCTGCCCCGACTCCGCGGTCGGGTGCTCGGAGACGTGGAGCACGTCGCCGTTCCGGCTCGCCTCGAAGTGCAAGCGCCGCACCACGAGGCGGCGCCCGCCGTCTTCGAAGACGAGCGGCCAGGTGGGTGCCGGTGACGTCTGCTCATCGAGGCTGTCCAGCCAGTCCTCGAGGACAAGCGGGAGGTGGCCGACGGCGGCGTCGGGGAACCACTTCGAGAGGAGCGCCGACGCGGCCGGCGTGACATGGTCCGCCGCGCCGACGCCGTCGAGCACCACCAACCCGGCGTCGCGGTCGCTGGTCAGGTCGTCAACCACGGTCATGAGCAACCGGATCTGTTCGTTGGCCACCGCGTTGCGATAAGCCTGGAGGATGTGCGGGCGGAGCAGGTTCGCCATGGTGCGGTCCCGTGGCGAGAAGCCGACCGCGTCCCGATTGAGGGCGATGCCTATCAGGATGTGAGGTGTCGGCACGGTGAAGGACAGCTGGTCCTCGATGTCGAGGTGCACGTAGAAGTCCCGGTACACCGCGCTCGTCGTGGAACTGGTCGATCGTCCAGAAGTCGGAGATGGCGCGGGGTCGCCCGTCGTTCGTCCGGCGGATGTGGGCGATGACCGGGTGGCCGGCCAGCGCCCGGGTGAAGTCGTCCTCGACGCCGGGCCACAGCGTGGTCTGGGGGATCTGCACCACCTCGACGCCGTGCTCGGCGATCTCGTTCCACGAGGCGCTGTTCGAGGGGATGAGCTGGTGCACCACCTGCACCGACTCCTGGCGCAGCATCTCGAGGGTCAGTGGCTCGGCCAGGACGGCCAGGCCCTCGAGTAGGCGCTCTGTGTCCCGTTCCGACAGGGCAGTGGCCACGGGGGAATTATCACATCGCCCTAGCGATCCCGGGAACCGACCCTCTTGGTACGCCGATCAGGTCGACCGGTGCCGGTCCAACCAGTCGAACACCACCTGGTTGCTGCGCTAAGGCGCCGTGGGGCACGGTCGTACCCGGCGTCCGCGGCGAGGTGAAGGTGACGTGCTCTCCGAGTCCCACAGGAGCCCGATGCCACGGCGGCCGAGGGCGAGCCTGAGCTTGCCACCACCGTCACTGTCTCGTTCGACGTCACCGGTGATCCGGCCACCTCGATCGAGACTGCTCCCGTCGCCGTGGGGGACGACGCCTATTTGTTCGGAGCCATCTCTCCACCGCCGGCGCCACCGGATTCGGTCAGTTCGCAGAGCTGCGCTTCGTCAAGTGCGTCCGGAACCTGCAACGCCACAAACGACGGCACGTCAGTTGCAGCAGTGGGAGAGGGCGCGCTCACCGTCGCGCAGTACGGATCAGATCCTGTCGGAAGCCCGTCCTTCTCCGCATCGAGTGAGTACGTCGATGTCCAAGTGGCCCAGGGCAGCGACTTCAGCACGCTCACGATCGACGCCTGCAACCTCAACGGGGCCACCAGTCTGGAGTGGTGGAGCGGCACCGCCTGGTTGGCCGTTTCGCCTCAGACCTTCTCGTCCGGACCGCCACCATGCGTGACCGCCATTCTCAACTCGTCGTCCTCACCTGCCATTGCGCAGCTCACCGGGACGGTTTTCGCTGGGGCCCTGCCTGCGAGTAGTACCACGCCTCCGGCCGCGGTCGCACCAACTCCTTCGAATCCGACGCCGACGGTGCTGGCATTCACCGGAGCCGAGCTCTCACCATTGCTGCTCGCCGGTGGCGGATTGATAGTCGGCGGCATGCTCATGCTTGGGTGGGCGTGGATCTATCGACGCAGGCGGGCGGTCGGTGTGGTCACCGGACGCGATCCTTCGTCCATGTAGGGTCGTTGAAGCGCATCCGGCAACGCCGAGGAGGGCGCCCGACTGGACTCCGTCAAGGTTCAAGTACCATCCGGCGGCTGACAATTGCTCGAACCCGAGGTGCCGTCCCGTGGGTGCATCGGCAGCAACCACGAGCTCAGGCCAATCGATAGATTGCCACTCCGTCCAAGAGCCATGAGAGGGGTTTTGCGATGTCCGTGCGGCGGACCCTCCCCATTCGAGAGGTGTTACGTGGACGTCGGATCAGCTGGGTCGACGTCGTCGTCGGCGCGGGGATCATCGCGGTTCTCTACACGGTCGTCCGGCTTGGCCAGTCAATGTCGGTCAATTTCACGCCTGGCCGCACCCGGGTCCACATCTCGACCGATATCGCCAACGTCCCGTACTACGCGGCCAGATCATTGCTACGGATGTTCATCGCCCTTGGCCTGTCGACGGTCTTCACGCTCGTCTACGGCACGGCAGCGGCCCGCCTCCGTCGTGCTGAGAAGGTGCTCATCCCAATCCTGGACGTCCTGCAATCGATTCCGATCCTTGTCTTTCTGCCCATCGCCCTGACGTTTTTCATCAAGGTCTTCCCGAACAATCTGCTGGGACTCGAGCTGGCGGCGATCTTCGTGATCTTCACGTCGCAGGCTTGGAATATGACCTTCAGCTTCTATCACTCCCTCATTACGCAACCGACAGAGCTTGACGAGGCAGCCCGCATGTACCGGCTGACCAAGTGGCAGAGGTTTTGGAAACTCGACGTGCCGAGCTCCATGATCGGACTGGTCTGGAACATGATGATGTCGATGGGCGGCGGCTGGTTCTTCCTGACCGCTTCGGAGGCGGTGACCGTCTTCATCCACGGTAAGGGGATCTCCGAGAGCCTGCCGGGCATGGGAAGCTACATGGCCGCCGCAGTGGCCAACGGTTCGTACGTGCAGGTGACGATCGCCATCGTGGTCATGGTGATCCTGGTCGTCGGCACGAACTTCTTCGTGTTCCGGCCGCTTGTTGCCTGGTCGGAGAAATTCCGCCTCGAGACCTCGGAAGGAACAGATAAGCCGAAGAGCATCGTGCTCGACATCCTGCAGCGGTCGTCGGTTCCCAAGCTGGCGGGCCGCGTGAGCCGTCCGGTCGGGCGCGTGCTGGACCGGATCACGCGGCCGTTCGGGTTGGCCGAGTACCCGCTCCGGACGGATCCGCGCAAGCGGCAGATGGGCGACGTCATCTTCTGGTCGGTCGTCTTTGCCGCCTCGGCGGCGGTCGCCGTGATCGGGATCATTTACCTCAATTCCCACCTGGGTTTCGCCCGCTTTCCGAGCCTCATCGGATTTGGTCTGGCCACCTTCGCCAGGGTGGTCATCCTGCTGACGATCTCCACGGTCATCTGGGTGCCAGTGGGTGTGAAGATCGGCATGAGTCCGAAATTGTCCCGATTCGCTCAGCCGGTGGTCCAGGTTCTGGCCAGCTTCCCGGCCATCCTCCTGTTTCCCTTCGCCACCCTCATCTTCATCGACCTCGGGATCTCTCTCGACTACGGCGCCATCCTGCTGATGATGCTCGGCGCGCAGTGGTACATCCTTTTCAATGTCATCGCCGGGGCCAGTGCGATCCCCAATGACCTCCGCGAAATGATGGTGACGATGGGCTTGACTCGATTTCAGCGTTGGCGCCGGGTCATCCTGCCAGCCGTCTTCCCGGCGTACGTCACGGGGGGGATCACGGCGGCAGGAGGGGCATGGAACGCGTCGATTGTGGCCGAGCTCGTGAGCTGGCATCGGAACACCCTGCACGCCTACGGGCTCGGCAACTACATCGCCACGGCGTCGATCCAGGGGAAGTTCGCCCTCCTGATCGCCGGTGGGATCGTGATGAGCGCCTTCGTCGTGCTGGCGAACAGGCTCTTTTGGCGTCGCCTGTACTCCCTGGCCGAACGCCGGTTCGCGTTGTGAACGCATTGGCTTTGCCCCGGGCCGTCGCGACACGAAAGATTGGTCTCTCATGGTGACGACACAACTGAGAACGGATGGCCCCGGGGCCGACCCGACGACCATCATCGAGGTTTCACACGTCACCAAGACGTTCATCTCGCCGGACGGCAGCCCGCTCCCCGTTCTCGACGACATCTCCCTCGACTTGCGCGAAGGAGAGATCGTTGCTCTCCTTGGTCGCTCAGGATCGGGGAAGAGCACCCTGCTGCGCTGCATCGCGGGACTAATCGCCCCCACGGCAGGGACCGTCAGCTACCGGGGACAGGTCCTCAACGGGGCAAATCCCGGCGTGGCCATGGTGTTCCAGAGCTTCGCCCTGCTGCCCTGGCTCACGGTACGCCAGAACGTCGAGCTGGGACTCGAAGCTCTGGGGACCGAACCGCGCGAGCGGCGGGAGCGTGCCGAGAGGGCGATCGACACCATTGGCTTGGACGGCTTCGAGTCCGCTTACCCCAAGGAGCTCTCGGGCGGGATGCGCCAACGGGTCGGTTTTGCCCGCGCCCTGGTGGTCGAGCCCGACGCGCTGTTAATGGACGAGCCGTTCTCTGCGCTCGACGTCCTGACGGCGCAGAACCTGCGGGCTGAACTGCTCCGGCTGTGGCAGCACAAGGACTTTCCGACCAAAGCCATGCTGATCGTCACGCACAACATCGAAGAGGCGGTGATCCTGGCCGACCGGATCTTCGTGCTCGGAGCCAATCCGGGCCGGATCCGGACCGAGATCAGCTGCCTGCTTCCGCAACCTCGCAACCGCCACGATGAGAACTTCGAGGCCCTGGTTGACCAGATCTACGGCCTGATGACCGGCCGCGACACTCGACCACCCGCTCACATCTGGACTCAGGCCGTGCCGGGGGAGGGCTCTCCCGTTGACACCCCCCTGCCCCAGGCCAGCGTGGGCGGCATGTCCGGTCTTCTCGAGATCCTCGTCGCCCACGGAGGGCGTGAGGACCTGCCGAAGCTCGCCCATGAGCTGACGTTTGAGGTGGACGACCTGCTCCCGCTCGTCGACGCCGCGCAGGTCCTCGGATTGGCCGAGGTGGATGACGCCGACCTGCAGGTCACCGAGGACGGTCGGACATTCGTGGCCGCAGACATTCTCGAGTCCAAACAGATCTTCGCCCGCCGGGCGCGCGAGCGTGCTCCCCTCGTCCGCGCCATCTGCAAGGCCCTCGAGAACACAGAGGACGGCACTCTCGGAGAGGGCCTCTTCCTTGATCTGCTGCGCCGCGGGTTCTCTGAGGACGAGGCAAGAGAGCAGCTCAGGATCGCCATCGACTGGGGCCGCTACGGAGAGCTGTTCGATTTCGTCTCAAACTCGGGGCAATTCACTCTCGAGAGTCCGCCAGCTCAGCCCGGGAGTTAGGCCGCCGCCCTCGTTCACCTTGGCCGGGCGTCGCCAAGGACGGGTCGCCGTCACCTGTCACGTCGAGCGACCCTACCGGTGGAGATTCTGGACCGTCTGTCTCTCCGGCGGAAGGTGATCGCCGAACCATTCCTCTGCGAGAAGGGCAAAGGACCGGCGGATCTGCGTGGCTGTGGGTGATTGTGGTCACGATGAGCTCGTCCGCGTCGACGTCCTCCTGAAGCAGCGTCAATTGGCGCGCGACAGTTTCGCGAGACCCCACGAACTTCGTGTCGACCCGATCACGCACGAGGGCTCGATCCTCGTCGTCCCAGGCGTGTCGGCCCGCCTCATTGGGACCGGGGAAGGGCATCGCCCCCTCACCCTTTCGGATGCTCCTCACCCAGAGTCCGTAGCCGGCGGCCAGCTGCTTGGGCGTCTCGTCGTCCGGACCGACCACGACGTCGGCGGAGACGCCACATAGGGACGATCGAGATCTCGTGAGGGGACCAAGGCCTTCCGGAAGGCCTCCACGGCCTCGAGGGCCGTGGCGGGGCTGATGTGGTAGCTGGCGGCGGCGGCGAACCAAGCGACCTCGTGCGTCGTCGACATCGAAGCGGTGCTCAGCGCAGCCGCCCCGACGTCCTGATTCATCCGCGGCTCAGATGGGTCAACCCTTGCCGTTGATTCCGAGCTCGACCGCTTTCACCAGGAGGAGGACGACAGCGACGACCAAGTAGCCGCGTAGTGCCCACATTCCGAAGACTCGCCCCCTGGACCACTTGGGGCGGCTGAGGAGATTGAGAGGCGGCATGCGCCAGTTGGCCCGTTCCTCTGGCGAGACCACGACGCGTGGCGGGCGGGCTCGCCGGTTGTACAGCATGGCGATACCGCTGATCGCGTAGACGACGAGCAGGATGCCACCGAGCACGAGGGCGAGGTCGTCGACGTTGACGGACGTGAAGAGCGTCGTGATCATGAGCACGAACGACAACATCAACAACACCGAGACGATGATGGCCGACAAAATGTTGAGCCAGGTTCGGTTCACCCAGGGGCCGAGGACGTCCTTGTCGTTGCAGAGCAGCAGCAAGAAGACGGTGGCCGAGGGCAAGAGCACGCCAGCCAGCGCCTGGACCCCGGTCGTGATCACGCCAAGCGGAGCGCCGGGAATGATCACGATGCCGGCGGCGAAGACCACCATGACGGTAAAGGCGCCGTAGAAGAGCTTTGCCTCGCGCCACGAGCGGTGCAGGGAGTGATGGGCCCCGAACACGTCACCGAATGCGTAGGAGGTCGAGAGCGTCACCGCGGCTGCCCCGATGATGGAGGCGTTCAACAGGATAATCGCGAAGATCGTCCCGGCCGCATGGCTCACGTAGTGCTTGAGGCCATCGGCCACTCCGCCGGCGTTGGTGAATTGGCCGAACAGCTGCGTGTGGCCGAACGCGGCGGCAGGAACCGCGATGAGCAAGGAGGCGGCAAAGACCACAACCAGCGAGCCGACGACCGTGTCAGCTCGTTCGTAGTTGATCCAGCGTGGTGTGATCCGCTTGTCCACGATGTTCGATTGCTGGAAGAAGAGCTGCCAGGGGGCGACGGTCGTACCCACGATGGCGATGATGAGCAGCACGGAGGTCGAGTTGAAGCCGCCCTGCACACCCGGGGTTACGAAGCCCTTGAAGAAGGGGCCGGCTGGTGGGTGGCTCATGAACGCCAGGGGAATCACCAGGAAGTTGGCGACGATGAAGATGAACATGAAGCGTTCCCAGCGCCGAAAGCTGCCCGTGGCCGTCATGGCGACGAGGGCCAGCGCGGCAAGGGGCACGGAAATGTACTCGCTCACGCCGAAGTAGCCGAGGGCGAGGCTGACGCCGATGAATTCGGTGGCGATGGTGAGGAAGTTGAGGATGAAGAGGTCCCCGACGGAGAACATGCCCCAGAATTTTCCGAACCGCTCGTTGATGAGGCGGGCGTGGCCGACGCCGGTAACCGCTCCGAGTCTTACCACCATCTCCTGGTTCACGATGAGGACCGGAATGAGCAGCGGGAGGGTCCACAGGAGGGTGAGGCCGAAGTTCTGACCCGCCTGTGCGTAGGTCGAGACGCCCCCGGCGTCGTTGTCGCCGACCATCACGATCAGCCCAGGACCCATGATGGCCAGCAGCGTCAAGAGGCGAGCCACCCAGGAGCGGCGGGCTCCGGTGTCGTGTTGGCGGATGGTGCCGAACGCACCGCGGATGTCGCCGACGTGGGCGGTGTCGAGCACCGCCGTGCCGTGCTCCGATTCCGGCGTGTCTGTCATGTCTCACCTCCTTTGTGCCTGGCGTCGCCACTGGCTTGCTCGTCGCGCTCGGGGTCGGTAATCCAACGGGTGACGGACCATGAGCGCGAAGGCCAACTACGAGAGAGCGCAATTGGTACTTCTCGGCGTTGTTGCTGGGAGCTCCACGCGGAGCGAGTGGGCCCGCCGGCTAGCGAGACGCGAAGACGTGGCGCAGGCGGGCGGTCGGGTTGGGTCTTCGTCGACGGACCACGGTCATTCCTCCGCCGCCGTGACGCCGTAGTCGCGTCGGAAGCCCGACGGCAGGAGCAATTCGAGGACGTCATCGACCGTGATGACACCCACCATCGCTCCGTGCTCGTGATCGAGCACCGGTGCCACCATCAGGTTGAAGTCGGACATCTTGCGTACGACTGCACCCAGATCCCAGTCGGGATACACATGCGCCACCCCCGGCGTCGCCACTGCCGAGAGCGGAGCATCGGCAGGTGCCTGAATGAGCTGCACCGCGGAGACCGAACCGTCGGGGAGACCCTGGGCGTCGGCCACGAAGACGACCCCTAGTGCTTCTCGAGGTGCACGGCTGGAACGGATCGCCCGGAGGGCGTCGGCGACCGTGGCCGTGTCGGGGAGCAGGAGGAAATCGGGGCTCATGAGGCCGCCCGCCGTCTCGGGGTTGTATCTCAAGAGCGAACGCACCTTGCGGCGCTGCGGTTCCGGCAGGAGCTCGAGGATCGGGGCGCGGCGATCCTGATCGATCTCGGTGATCAAGTCTGCCGCGTCGTCCGCCGCCATCGACCCAAGCACCTTGGCCGCCTCATTGTCGGAGCGAGCCTCGATGAACTCGACCTGGTGCTCGGGATCGAGCTCTTCGAACACGTCGGCTTCGAGTTCGCGGTCCTGTGCGACGGCCTCAATGATCTCCTCACCCTCCTCGTGTGAGGCCGCCTCGACGAGGTCCGCGATCTGGGCCGGGTGCAGCCGGGCCAGCTTGCGGTACGGGATGCGCAGGCGGGCCGTCGGCACGTGGGAGACGAACGGCTCGATGCTCCCCCAGTCCACGATGGCCCCGGCGCGCGTGTGCTGCCCGAGTCGTCCCGGCAGTAGGCGGCGCAGCACCCCGCGCGTCGAAGGGTCAACGCCCACGACCTCCCAGCCACTGTTGTTTCTGGCCAGCTCGATCTCATTGGCCCGGATCAGCCGTCCGCCCACGAAATTGATGAGATGGCGGGCCTTGAGGTCCTGGGCCAAAAGCAGCTCACCCGGCCGGCGCTCGAAGCGGCGCAAGTCGACCCGGTCGCCATCGAACCTGACCCGGCCGGGCTCGATGGCGGAGATCTTGCGTACGGGCACGAAGAGATCGCGTCCCGCAATGGCGACGACCGCGCCGACGATGGGCGGGTGCGGGCTGTCCCCGATCCGCACGATGAGGTCCCGGACGCGGCCAAGTCGATCGCCATTCCGATCGACGAGGGGCCGGTTGATCACACCAGAGAGATGGATGAGATCAGTCGCCACCGTCACGACCCCAGTGATAGCTCATCGCCCCCCCGCTTCCGATCCGGACGTTCGAGCAGGTACGACCCGAGGAGCACAGTGGGCACGGCCGAGCATCCGATCACCAACTGGGCGGCGACGGCAGGAGTCCCCGAAAGAGCCGAGGGAGTGCCCGCCGCGGATCCGGTCACGAGGAAGGGAAGCGGAGGCCGTCACGGCGCATCGCCTCAGGTCACCTGGGCCGCGTCGTAGCGGAGCCGAGGACGGCTGGCCGGGTGGTCGGGCAGGCCGAGCACCTGGTGATCAGCGTGGTGGAGCGCCTCGGCCAGCAGCCGCGCCACGTGGTCGTCAGCCGCCGAGTAGTACGCGAAGGTCCCCTCTCTTCGGACCTGTACGAGCTTGGCCCATCGGAGCTTGGAGAGGTGTTGGGACACCGCCGTGGGCGAGGCCCCCACAACGTCGGCCAGGCATGACACCGACGACTCACCCTGGAGCAAGGCCCACAGCAGCTTGATCCGTGTCGGGTCGGCCAGCAGACGGAAGGCGTCGCTGGCCACCTCGACCTGGGCCTCGGTCGGCATCTCAAGAGCCTTCAAACCTTCATGCATATGAAGGTAACCGTACCGTGAGGAAAGGCGCGGTCGCCAGCGAAGATCGAAGTGCCGAGCGGCAAACGAGGGCTGCGTTCAAAGGGCGGTGACGCCAGAATCCGGCCGCAACCAAGAGCATGGTTGATGTTCTATTAATCCCAAGCTGGAGATTGTTCACACTCTGTTGTTCCTTCCCTGGACTGAATTGAATCAGCGCCGATGTGGGATCGAGTGCTGTTCGCGATTGATCAGTTTGAATCTGGCCAGACCGGCTTGGGATTCACTGCAGGTCTGGCTTCGGCGAACGCTGCCAGCGTGAGAGTGCTCCACATTCGCGAGCTGCCGAAGTTTGCGCGTGCCCTGCCGCTCGAGTCTCCGGCCGAGGCGGAGGATCTGGTGCGCGAGGCAGTGCTCTCGCTGCAATTGCTTGGCGTCGCAGCGGAGGTGCGATCTTGTTCCACATTCCAAGAGCACGTTCCGCAGCGAATCGTGAAGGAGGCGTCGCTCTGGGAGTGTCAAGCCATCGTGCTCGGATCCCGACGGCTCCACGGGATCGCCAGGCTTTCAGGCCGAGGGGTGAGGGAGCGCATCCTCCGGCTGTCGTCTCTGCCGGTGCTCGTTGCGCCGGCGGCGGAGACCAACGGGATCTTCTGGCCCTCCAGGTTCAGGGCCAACCGGGAGCATCCCGAGGCCGCGTACGGCTCGTAGATTGGGCCCGTTGGATTCAGTGGCTCACTCTTTGAAGCCCGATAAGTGATGAACACTGCAGCCATTGGGGCTAACCTGCCGACTCCCTCGTCTACGCCGTATCGCTGATTGTTGTCATGTGGTGTGTCGTCGACGTGATGCGAAGATCGCCTGATGAGCTGCCGAGCGGGAAAAAGTTGGCGTGGGTTTCTGCGACTCTGATCGGCTGGCTGCTATTCGGGATTATCGGCGCCACGATTGTCGTCGTCTATCTCGTTGGCCCGCGCAAGAAAAGGAATGCCGATCGGTGGTGACGGGGGACGCACCATTCAGAGTAAGCATCGCTGTCATGGCCCTGGAGCTTCCCTGGCCCAGAGCGGGATCCCGACCCGCCAGACGCGCGCAGCCTTACAGGGGCGGTGGTACGGGGGCGCTCGGTCAGCCGGCAGCCCCAAGTCGTCCGGCTCCGTGGTGCTGCTCAGGACTTGCCACCCAGGCGAAGGCCTCAGCCAGGTCCACAAGTGTCGTTGCGTTTGCCTTCGGGGCTAATTCGATTACTCGGTTGGCTACTGCGGTCCGTGCCTCGTCGTAGACGTCACTGATGTGATGAAGGAGCGCAGCAGCGCTGCTCCAGCGTGACGGAAACGGTGAGGCGCACCGGACCGGACGCCAATCACGAGGAGAGTCCGGTGGCAGCTCGCAGCATCGTCAAGCCCGGCACGCCGAAAGCCAAGTTCCCACGAGAGTCCCCCCGTCGACCCGGACCAGGTGTGGCAAGCACACTTGGGGTTGCGAAACCAACCCGGAGACGACGGAAGGAGACTCCCGTGGAACACGAACAACAATATGTCGGCATCGATCTGCACCGACGGCGCAGCGTCATCGTCCGGCGAACTCAATCGGGCGAGACCCTCGAGACGGTCCGCATCAACAACGATCGTGAGGCCCTCGCCGTCGAGCTGGCCAAGGCCGGAGAGCACCCTGAGGTGATCCTCGAGGCCACCTATGGCTGGTACTGGGCGGTTGACGCCCTCGAGGAGTGCGGCGCCACGGTCCACCTGTCGCACCCGCTGGGGAACAACTGGGGCAACCGGCGGGTAAAGAACGACGAGCGCGACGCCACCGACCTGGTCGATCTGCTCCGCATGGGGCGTCTGGCCGAGGCTTGGATCGCCCCACCAAAGCTCCGAGAGGTCCGCGAGCTCGTCCGCTACAGGGGCAAGCTCGTCCACCTGCGCTCGAACTTCAAGGCCCAGGTCCATTCGGTGCTGGCCAAAGAGGGTGTGGCGGTGCCCATGAGCGACCTGTTCGGCATCGGCGGCCAAGCGTTGCTCGACCACGTCCGATTGGGTGACGCCTACCGGATCCGAGTCGAGAGCCTGCGTGACCTGATCGAGCTGGCCGATCGCGAGATCGCCATGTTGGAACACGAGCTGGCCCCCTTCTTCGCCGGCGATCTCGGCTTCTCGGCCGTCCAAGCAATCCCGGGCGTCGGGCCGGTGTTGGCCGCGATCTTTGTGGCCGAGATCGGCGACATCTCAAGGTTCAAGAGCGCACGACACCTGTGCAGCTGGGCCGGCCTCACCCCCACGCACCACGAGTCCGACGAGACGGTCCGCCGGGGCCACATCACCAAGCAGGGTTCTCGCATCGTGCGCTGGGCAGCGGTCGAGGCGGTCGCCCACCAACGTTCCGACACCCCGATCCGACTTCACCACCGCCGCGTGGGCGAACGCCGGGGCAAGCAGATCGGGCGAGTGGCGGCCGCCCGCAAACTTCTCATCCTCGTCTACTACGGCCTGCGCGACGGCGAGATCCGCTGCCTGGCTGAGACGGGGTGAGAACCGGGACGGACGCAGCCCGGTGCGAGCTCGACGGATTTCATGGCTCCTGCATGTCAGCGAAGTCGCGCACTGATTGAGCCCACCGGGTTGCGGCCGAACCACTCCACGCCGCCTTGTCGCGGCGGACAGATGAACGGCACCCGGGTTCCCGGGCTGCCCAGCCGGCACTGCTGGCACTGGAGCAGGACCGCAAAGCGCCCCCGCCTGGCACATGGGGACGGGACACGAAGCCCTGACGGGCTTCGACTCCCATGATGTGAAGAAGTACTGACCGGGCCGTCAAGGCTGCCCCTTCGGGCGGCCTCCGGCCGGCCCTGACTGCCCTCCCCGGTTGCCACCGAGCCCAGGGTTCGCTTCAGCGCGCCCGAATTCCGGACCGACGCCGGCGAGAAACAGCCAAACGTGCCGTCCCTACAGGCCGGCGCCTCTTGACTTACTGCGCTCCTTCATAGATGAAATCGGCCATTCTGAGTTCCTCCCTCGAGCTGGATTCGGCGGAAGTCTCCCATTCGACGGGCGCTGGGCGATCAACTCGCCAATCGTCGCCGGTAGACCGCCCCACGCGGATACGTCTGGATCAAAACGGTGGCCCGACAACCCGCCCTCCGACAAGCGGAGTTCTGCGGGGCAGCCGGCTCGGAGTTGACTGAGATCCGGCGCCGTGCCTCATGCGGGTAGCACGGGACAGTCGACGTGAACGGGCGATGGGTCCACAATGGGGTCATGGAGGAAAGTCGAAGCGCCAGGAGGGCGATTTCCAGAGGAGTCGTTGTTGCGCTAGCCCTTCTCGGGCTCCTGCTGACTCACCGAGTTCGCCAGCGTCGGACTATGGCCAAAGGACTGCCTCCGCCAACCCGTGACGTTCCTCTCGGTTCACTGCGTGCGCCGACCACCTCGAACAGCAGACGAGGCTGAACGGGCAATAGGAAGGAGAAGCCCATGGGATCGAGAGCCGTTGCTCCCACGCTGACGGATGAGCAACTTTCGGACTTTCTCGCACTTACGAGGGGGGCCGATACCGTCGAACTCAAGTTGACCGTGCAACTGTCCGACCGCAGCCGAGCGGGAGCGGCCCTTGGTGTGGACCCACTCGACGGCCAGATCCGCCAGGTCTACTTTTTCGACACGCCCGACTTGTCGCTCAACCAGAGGGGCCTCGTTGTTCGTGCCCGCCGCGTCCAGAGGAAGGGGGACGACTCTGTCGTGAAGCTCCGTCCCGTGGAGCCTCATGAGCTGTCACCGGAGCTGCGTGCCTCTCGAAGCTTTGGAGTCGAGGTCGATGCGATGCCGGGCGGGTACGTGTGCTCGGGATCGATGAAGCACATTCTCGACCCGACGGACGTGAAGGATTCAGTGGCGGGGAAGGTACCCGTTCATGAGCTCTTCTCCAAGGAGCAACGCTCGCTCTATGCCGACCACACGCCCGAGGGCCTCGGATTGGACGACCTCGCGATCCTGGGGCCGATTCTTGTCCTCAAAGTGAAGTTCGCGCCCGAGGACTATGCCCGCAAGCTGGTAGCGGAGCTCTGGCTCTACCCCGACAACTCCATGATCCTGGAGCTCTCGACGAAGTGTGCGCCGTCCGAAGCGTTTCAAATCGCCGCGGAACTTCGGATCTTCCTGACCGAACGAGGCATTGATCTGACCGGAGAACAGGAGACAAAGACGAAGAAGGCGCTGGAGTTCTTCTCACAACGTCTTGCCGTCCAGGAACAAGAGGGAAGTGGCTGAGGCGAAGCGCTTTCAGGGCGAATGTCGATCCTGGTCAGGTTTGTGACCACGATCGCAGGTGTGGTTTTCCTTCTCCTGATCGGCACGCACTCGCCGAGTGAATGGGCCTTCACGCCCAGGCTGCTGCTCATCGGTTGGGCCTTGGGCTGATGCTCGCCTCCTCGGTGAATGCGGTCAAGTCCGCCTTTCCGGAGGACCAGCAGAGCGAAATCTCTGGGCTGTCCCGCTGTGTGCTGAACCTGGGTTCCTCACTAGGCATCGCTATTGCCGGCACCATTCCCAATTCCGGACTGACCGATCCGACGCGGTCCTATGCCCTTGCCATGATCATGGTCGCGGCGATTGCTTTCGTCGGCCTTGGAGTCACGATCTTCCTCCGCAATCCCGAGCCGGCGTCGGCCGCCTCGCGAAGAGCTCGCGCGACACCGCGAACGAGCTGAGGACGGTCGATCCGCGCCCGTCTCCGGATGCCAATCAGTCGAAGAGCTCGCCGGGAAAGGCGACTAAGTGGCGTCAGCGCTACGAAGGATCGGCCGTCCAAGACGTAGTCCGCACCCTCGGCGCACTCGAATTTGGAGATCGCATCATCCTGTTCGGGGCCGCACTCTTGCTCTCCGTCCTGCCGCTGATCATTCTTCTCGGCGCTTTGGCCAGTTCACGGGTGGATGACGACATAGCGAGACACCTCGGGTTAGGCCGGCAAGGAAGTCGAATCCTCGAAGGTCTCTTTCGTACATCGAACGTGTCCTTCAATCTTGGCATCTTCGTCAGCCCTCGCCCTATCCCTGGCTGGAACGCTCGCGGTGGCGAGATCGGTCCAGGTAATCTACGAGGGCACCTTCGAACAGACACACGCTCGGGGAGCGGAAAATATGCTCCGTTGTGTCGTTTGGGTTGCGGGCCTTGCGGGGTTGCTCATCCTCGACGGTGAGATCAGTCGACCCCTGCGTAACGGACCAGGCGGTCCAGTGATACTCGGGCTGGTTGACTTGGTCCTTCTGACACTTTTCTTCTGGTGGTCCATCCATTTCCTCTTGGCCGGAAGGGAATCGTGGACTCGGGTTGTCCCCTCGGCGGTAGCGACGGCGCTCTTTTGGATAGGACTCGGCGTGTTCGCATCGTTTTATCTTTCCTCCACCCTGGTTTCAGACAGCCGGTTGTACGGAAAGATCGGTGTCGTATTCACCCTGGTTACATGGTTCGTTGCGATCGGAGCGGTCATCACACTTGGTGCCGTTGCTGGTGTCGTGTGGCAAAGACGGAGATCGCGGCGTGCATAGTTGTCGAGACGAGCTGTTGAAGAGCTCAGCAACGGCTGACTTGGTTGGCGATGGGCTAGCAAACTCTTCCTTCAGTCCCAGCGGGCACGAGTCCTCATGTTCACTGCGTCGGCGCGCCAGCAGCGACGTCGACCGGGATTTCATGAGCCAGCCCAGACGCTGGGATAAGACTGGGGAATCGGCAGATAAATACCCGTAGCGTTTTCCAGGTAATTGGAGTACCTTTCGGCTAGAGACCGTTCGCTAACCCGAAAGGGGGCCACTCCATGGCTGACGATGCGGAAGCCCTGGGCCCGATCAGCTATCTGATTGTCGAGTTCCCCGGCAACAAAATGACGGGTGAAGGGTTCGCGTCGCTGCTCGACCTCGTTGACCGGGGGATCATCCGGATCCTCGACCTCATGTTCGTGACCCGGGACTCCAATGGCTCGATCCGAGTGCTCGAGCTCCAGGACATCGATCACGATGGGCAGTTCGACCTCGCCGTCTTCGCAGGTGCGTCGTCGGGTCTGCTCGACCAGAGCGATCTTTCGGAGGCGGCGTCGGTGATCGAACCAGGCTCGGCGGCTGGGATCTTGATCTTCGAGAACCGCTGGGCGACGCCCTTCATACAGTCGTTGCGTCATGGCGAGGCAGAACTTGTCGCCGCCGGGTACATCCCTCAGGGCGACCTGATCGCCGCTCTCGACGCCACCGAAGGCTGATCCAGCGAAGAAAGGACGAGACCATGCCACTCCTCCGAGGTATCGCACGTACCGCAGCCATCGCCGGGACGGCCACCGCCGTATCGAACCGCGTCTCGCGTCGGCAGCAAAATCGGTGGGCGCAACAAGACGAACAGCAATACGCACAGCAACAGCAGTACGCCCCTCAGCCGGCGCCGGCGCCGGCGCAAGATCCGATTGCGCAGCTGAAAGATCTCGCCGAGCTCAAGTCCCAGGGCATCCTCACCGAGGCCGAATTCGAGGCTCAGAAAGCGAAGGTTCTCGGGTCCTGAGGCCGGTACCGAATGGGAGATCGCCTGCCTACTCCGGTCGCACAATGACGCAAGGAGGCTGAATGCTTCTCGCCAGTTACCAATACCCGATTCTCGATTTCTTCTTGACGATGTTGTACTTCTTCCTCTTCTTCATCTGGATCTGGTTGCTGATCACGGTGTTCATCGACATCTTCCGCAGCCACGACATGGGCGGTTGGGTCAAGGCGCTCTGGGTGATCTTTGTCATCATCCTGCCCTTCCTCGGTGTCTTCATCTACCTGATCGCGCGGGGCGGCAAGATGCATGAGCGAGCGGCACAGGACGCGGCGCAGCAGCAACAGGCATTCGACCAGTACGTGCGGCAGGCCGCGGGGACGTCCGGGGGCACGACCGCCGACCAGCTCGCCAAGCTTGCCGACCTCAAGTCTCAGGGCGTCCTGAACGAAGACGAGTTCCAGGCTCAGAAGGCCAAGGTCCTGGCTAGCTGAGGGGGCTTGCGGAGTCGGTGAGGTGACCAGCGGTCTCAACGTATGAGCCGCAATCCAAGGGAGCGAACGCGATGAA
This sequence comes from uncultured Acidimicrobiaceae bacterium, assembly GCA_963807775.1. Classification (GTDB taxonomy): domain Bacteria; phylum Actinomycetota; class Acidimicrobiia; order Acidimicrobiales; family RAAP-2; genus Bog-473. The sequence goes on from CAWECY010000010.1 coordinate 541,100, forward strand.
TGAACGGGGCCGCGGTTGGATTGTCTTCGCCGCCATCGTCCTGGGGGTGGCCGGCGTCATGCGCATCTTCGACTCGATCTGGGCGTTCCGATACCACGGGGTGTTACCCCAGCACTTCGAGGACGCCATTTTCGGCACCAGCCTCAAGACGTACGGCTGGATCTACCTGGCGGTGGGCATTCTCCTGATCCTCTGTGCGTTCGCCGTGATGAGCCGGTCACAGATCGGGATCTGGATCGGCATCGTCGTTGCCGCCGCCGCCTCCATCAGTGCGATCTGGTGGATGCCCTACTACCCGATCTGGTCGCTGACCTATGTGGGTCTGGGCGTCCTGGTGATCTATGCACTGGTCGCCCACGGCGTTGATTCGGAGAAGATGGCCGCGCTTTGAGGTGACCACCCGCGAGCTCGATGTGGCCGGGCCAGCGCACCAGCAGGCCTCCGAAGCTCTCGTCGATCAACGGGATCCATCCGCGGTCGAGCGTCACCACGTTCTCCTCCAGCTGGGCGACGCTCGGTTCCTCCCGAGGGACACCCTGACCCGCCGAACTCCCGGCGAGCCTTCACGTAGGCTTCCCGGTACGGACTCCAGCGCGGCGATTGTGGACAGGTAAAGGACAATCTGGCCCTCCAAAACGCGAAAGTCCTACTGGAGAGGTGCGAGAGCGGCCGAATCGGACTCACTGCTCACCAGCAGTAAGCAGTCCAATCCCTTCCCGAGGTTCCATCCAGTGCGTCACGATCTGGCCCTTTGTCTACTTCGTCCGTTGCCATCCCGGTGCTGTGGGATTTGTGGCCAGGATTATGGCCAGGAAAGAGCTGCTGGTCTGGTCGAGCTCTGATGCTCGGTTGAAGGTTCAGTGGTACTCCTGAATCCCATCCCCGGCTTTCATGGGGTCGCCCTTTGCAACTCAGGTGACGAACGCCCCGCTCTCGCCTAACATTGATCACTGGGAGCTGGGACACATGGCCACAACCGAGAACATCACTGTGCTGTTCACCGATCTCGTGGGCTCGACGGAGATGGCCGCTTCGATCAGCCCCGAGGCCGCCGACGAGCTGCGCCGGAAGCATTTTTCCTCTCTTCGTCAGGCCATCGCCGAGCTCCGGAGGCACCGAGGTGAAGAACCTCGGCGACGGGCTCATGGTCGTCTTCCCGGTCGCCTCCGCCGCGCTCTCTTGCGCCGTGGCCATGCAGCAGGCGGTGCACCGAGACAACACCGAGACCGAACGGCCTCTGGGGCTCCGCGTGGGGTTGAGCGCCGGGGAGGCCACGAGGGAGGCCGAGGATTACTTCGGCGATCCGGTCATTGAGGCGGCGCGGCTCTGTGCACGGGCCGAGGGCGGCCAGATCCTGGTCTCTGACCTCGTGCGGGCCAACGCTGGTCGGAGAAGCTCGCACGCCTTCTCCTCCCTCGGAGCACTCGAGCTCAAGGGTCTGCCCGAGCCCGTCGAGACCCTCGAAGTCGGATGGGAGCCCGCTGCGAGGACGATGCGCCACGCTCGGCCGGGTGCCGCTTCCGGCACGTCTGTCACATCGTCCCACCGTCGGGGTGATCGGTCGTGAGATCGAGCTCGCCACCTTGGACGCCGCTGCCAAGCGCGTGTCGTCGGGCGAGGGGCGAGAGGTGGTCCTTCTGGCGGGTGAGCCCGGCCAGGGAAAGACGACCCTCGTGTCGGAGCTCGCCCGGCGAGGCCACGAGGCCGGGATGACCGTGCTCCTCGGGCGCTGCGACGAGGAGGTTGGTGCTCCCTACCGCCCGTTCTCACGAGGCCCTCTCCCACTACGTCATGCACGCAGAAGACGAGCGTGCTCCGCGCCCACGTGGCTTCCCATGGTGGGGAGCTCGCCACGCTTGGTGCCCGCCCTCCGTCAGCGCCTGGGGGAGCTCCCCCCGCCCCAGACCACCGACCCCGACACCGAGCGGTACCTCCTCTATGCCGCGGTGGTGGGACTTCTCGAAGCGGCCAGCCGGCGAGCGTCCGGTGGTCCTCGTGCTCGACGACCTGCACTGGGCCGACAAGCCGAGCCTCCAGCTGCTGCGCCACGTCGTCGCCAACACCTCGCTCGAGTCGCTTGCTGATCCTCGGCACCTACCGCGACGCCGAGCTCTCGAGCCGCGCATCCGCTCACCGAAGCCCTGGTCGCGCCTGCGCAGAGAGCCGTCCGGCGTCTCGACCATCGACCTGAAGGGCCTGGACGACACCGGGGTCATCGCCTTCATGGAGTCGGCCGCCGGGCACGAGCTCGACGATGCCGGGGTGGGACTGGCCCACCAGCTCTACCGGGAGACCGACGGCAACCCCTTCTTCGTGGCCGAGGTGCTGCGCAACCTGTCTGAGTCAGGCGCGATCTACCAGGACGCGGCACGGGGCGTTGGACGGCGGCAGACACCGAGGGGCAGTCTGGCGCTTCCCCACAGCGTGCGGGCGGTCATCGGCACCCGGGTCTCCCGACTGGGCGAGGAGGCGACCAAGGTCCTGTCCACCGCGTCGGTCATCGGACGCGACTTCGACCTCGATCTCTTGGCGGAGACCACAGCGATGGACGAGGACGACCTCATCGACCTCCTCGACCAGGCCCAGCACGCCGCCCTCGTCAATGAGCTCGCGGATTCTCCTGGGCGCTACAGCTTCTCTCACGCCCTCATCCAGCACACCCTCTACGAGGACCTGGGCGGGACGCGGCGCACCCGGCTGCACCATGCCGTGGGCGAGGCCATCGAGCGCCTCTACGAGAGACGGCACTGACGATGTGGTCGGGGAGCTGGCCCGCCACTTCCTCCTCGCCACGAGGCCCACCGATGTCGACAAGGCCATCGTCGTACGCCCGAGCGCGCCGGGGAAGCCGCGCTGGCGGCCCTCGCTCCCGACGACGCCGTGCGCTACTTCTCCCAGGCCCTCGAGCTGGCCTCCCACGTGGCGACGCGTGGACCCCACGGTGCGCATCGACCTGTTGATCGGCCTCGGCACCGCCCAACGCCAGAGCGGGTATCGCCGCGTTCCGGGAGAACCTCCTCGAGGCGGCCCGACGCGCACGAGAGCTCGGCGACACCGATCGTCTGGTGGCGGCGGCACTGGCCAACAGCCGCGGGTGGTTCAGCTCCCTCGGCCAGGTCGACCCCGAAAGGGTCGAGGTGCTCGAAGCCGCTCTCGATGCTCTTCCCGAGACCGACAGCCCAAGACCGGGCCCGTCTTCTCGCCACGCTGTGCAGCGAGATCCAATACGGCAGCCCGCTCGAACGCCGCCTGGCCCTGGCCGACGAGGCCAAGGCGATCGCTCGTCGCCTGGCCGATGCGGCCACCTTCGTCGATGTGGTGAACAGCTGCTCCACTGCGCTCATGGCTCCCTCGACCCTTGTCGACGGAGCTGGCGGACGCTGTCGAGGCAATGGCCGCGGCCAGAGTCCTTGATGACCCCGTACGGCTGCTCCGTGCCGCCCTTCCCGGGTTCTACCTGGCGTCGCGTGCCGGCCAGTTCGAGCTTGCCAGGCGAGAGCTTGGCGGTTGTGTGCGAAATGGCGGAGAAGCTCGGGCAGCCGTCGTTCCTGTGGATGGCCTGTTACCGCGACGCCTCCGATGCTCTCCGGCACGGCGATCTGGAGCGGCCGAGCAGCTCGCCACGGCGGCGCTCGATTTGGGCAGCGCCTGCGGGCAGCCCGACGCCTTCCAGTATTACGGCATGCAGCTCATGAGCACCCGGGACAAGCAGGGCCGGCTCGGAGAGCTGGTGTCGCTCATCGCCGACGCTGCTGATCAGAATCCGATCGATACCCACGTTCAAGGCGGTCCTGGCGATGGCGCAGCTCGAGGCTGGGGACGAGACGTCCGCCCGGGAGCTCGTGGACGAGGCGGCTGGCATTCATTCGCTCTGCCGGAGGACAGCGGGTGGTTCGACGGGATGATCAACTACGCCAGGGTTGTGATCGGGTTGCAGCTGCATGCCCACGCCGGGACGTTGATCGAACTGCTTGCTCCATTCCGGGACCAGGTGCCGCACAACGGCCTCTGCCCCCAACCACCGGTGGCGATGACCTCGGTGGTTTCGCCACCGTGCTCGGCCGTTACGAGGAGGCCGAGTCGTATTTCGCGCAAGCCGCCGAGCTCAACGCCCGTGGCGAAATGCGGTTCGCTGATGCGCAGACGAATCTGCTGTGGGGTCGGATGTTGCACGCACGCGGGGCCCGGGTGACATCCACCGAGCTCGAGAGCTGCTCGAGAGAGGCAGCATCGAGCGCGGCCAGCCGCGGCTACGCCATGGTGGAGCGCCGGGCGAGAGCCGAGTTGTCGAAGCTGGCCTGAGACTACGGCCGATAGGCCCTGATGCGAATCTGGCGCTTTGGAGACTTGCCCGGCGCAAATGTGGTCGAGCCGGCTACACCCGCCAAATGCCGGGCTGGGCGTTCACGTAGGCTTGGCTGCCGACGGGATCGAACGAGGAGATTATGGACAAGGCGTCCATCTGTCGCAATGGCAAAGTCCTGCTGGAGAGGTGCGAGAGCGGCCGAATCGGACTCACTGCTAACCAGCAGCGAGCAGTCCACTGCGTGCGGGACGATCCACCGACGATGCTGTGACCTGGAGAGCGATCCAGTCCATTCCCTTCCGTCTAACCGGTTCCGTTCGAGTTTATCGACAGGATTACGGACAAGCCCTGACGGTGCTGCCTCAAAGTGCGAAGTTCACTCGGGCACGCCGTGCCGGTTTAGGAGATGGGATACTCGGCGCCATGCTGTCGCACTTGCTCGACTTGCTCGACGACGACGAGCAGCGAGATGTCCTCGCGGCAGCGAGACGCAGGCGGTTCAAGCGCAACGAAGTGGTGTTCCACGACGGCGATCCCGGGGACACGCTGCACTTGGTCGTTAGCGGCCATTTTGCGATTCGCATCACGACGCCGATGGGTGACCAGGCGATGGTCCGGCTGTTCGGCCCCGCCGACTACTTCGGTGAGCTGGCGATGCTCTCGGTGGGCCCGCGCCGCGGGAGCGCCATCTCCCTCGATGGGGGCGAGACGCTGAGCTTGCACCGTGAGGACTTCGAGAAACTCCGAACGTCAGAGGCCGAGGATCAACGAGGTGCTGACGAACGCCCTGGTCGCCGAAGTGCGACGGTTGTCTGCAGCGCTGATCGAGGCGCTCTACGTGCCCGTCGAACGTCGCGTCTGGCTCCGTCTGATCGAACTGGTGGAGCTGTACGGGGGCGACGCGCCGGTCGTGATCCCGCTCACGCAGGACGACATCGCACAACTCGCCGGCACGACGCGCCCGACCGCAAATCGGGTGCTGCGGGCAGGCGAAGAACAGGGTGTTCTTCACCTGGCACGTGGCCGCATCGAGGTCCACGATCGGGCCGCGCTTCGACGGCTCGTTCATTGAACTCAGTGGCGCCGCAGCTGGTACATCGGGATCGTCTCGAATTCCTTTGCCGTCGTCACCCGGCCGACGTATTCGGTGGCAAACGGAGCGACTGGTTCGAGCGAGAGCAGGGCAGCAAACGCGTCGGTGACATAGACCTCGCCTTCCGGCGTGCGCGGTTCGATGCGAGCAGCGCGGGTGAGCTCGCGTCCCCAGTACGTCGGCTTGTGCGTGACCGGGTCGGTGATTGCCATCACCGGGCCGGCATGCGCACCGATACGGAGTTCGAGGTCCCTGGGAAGCCCGATCGCCTCTAGGTCGATGCGGGCAAGAGCTTCGTGAAGCCCGAGCGCACAATCCGCCGCCTCGATCACATCGGAGAAGACGGCGGCAATCGCGGTCACCCCAGCAATTGCGCCACAGGACGGTCTCGCCGTGACCATCGAGCACGGCCCCGAGTGATCCGAGGACTTCGTCGACGAACCGCGGGAACTGCTCGTCTCGCAACCGAGAGAACCCATGCAGATCGGTGAAGAGGATCGCGCCGATGTGCCGGGTCGCCGACTGGGATCCCGCCTCAACGGGAGATTGTTCCGGCGGCTGCAGCGCTGATGACGTGCGTCGGGTGACCACTGTGCCTTCCAGACCGCGACGTCGTGGGCTGTGCCGGCGAGGACGACGCCTTCTGCCTGGTCCCAGACCGCCAGCTGTTGAGCCGGGGCGTCGAGGAAGGCGGCACGATTCAAGGTGTGGCCCATGGCGATACGTCCGGCGTACCCGAAGAGCTCGTCGTCGCCCATGAAGGAAGAATCGGATGCGAGCACGACCGAGTCGCGCCCGTCCGAGGCACGCCCGGAACCGGCCGATCCACCCCGGACCAGCCGGATCGACCGAGGTTCGCTCGAATTCAGCGGTGTCGAAGGGCAGCACGACCTGGAGCGGGACCCCTTGGTCAAGGAGCGCCTCTGCGATCAGGATGTCCGCGCCAGACGCAAGTGAGCCGTAGGCGTACCCGACCCGCTGCTGAGCGCAGGAACGATGCGGATCTCACGGTCCACGTGTGCCTCGAGATCTGGTGGAAATCGTCCGGAGACGCCGCCGGGATCAATGCGGTGCCCGCAGTAGTGGAGGATGATCGGAGGGCGGAGTGACGTCCAGCACCGACTGATCCGTCGAGGTGGCGGCACACACGAGTCGGAGCTGACGCCGGGTCACCGCCAGCGCGGCGAGATCGTCCCCTGCCACGGCGACGGCACGGGTGAGGGCCTGCCCGGCCGCCTCCACGTCACCAAGGATCAGCGCCGCCTCTGCTTCGGTCGCATCGAGCCAATAGTCGTCGGGCTCACTACTCGCGCGCTGCGCGTCACCAGAGCGACGCGCCTGTTGGGCCAGCTGGCGAGCCCTCTCGAGATCGCCGGCTAGACAGCCGCATCGTCGCCGCGTTGATGCGCGTGTAGGAGCGGCCATATCGGTCGGCGATCGCCTCGTAGAGTTCGGCAGCCTGTCGGAGAAGCGCGCGAGCGATCGTCGCCTTGCGTTGCCAACGCCTCCTGCTTGGCGAGTCGGGCCACTAGGGCGGCGGCGTCCTCGCGGAGGCGAACCGGGACGTCGGCCGTGACGTCCATCCTGGCCAGCAACGCTGTCGCTGAGGCCCGTGCCCGTTCGCTCGCCCCGGCCCGCGCCAGCGCCAACGAGGCCACGAACGCGGACTCCAGGTTCTGAGGGTCGGCCTCCATGGCCGACACCGCGGCGTCATAAGCCATGAGGACATCACCGCGCCCGAGTGCGGCGCGGGCAGCAGCGAGGAGTCCATCGGGCACAGGACGCACCGTAGCGGGTGCGTATCGCGACGACCGTGTCGACGGGACACGCGCTGTGTGCTCTGCGACACAGACCCCGTCGCCGTCGGCGTTCAGCCTCTTCTTATGGCTTTGAACAGCGACGGAGGTTCTGAAATGCGAACGCTTCCATCAGCAACGACTGGGCAGAGCGGGACGCCACAGAAGGGAAAGAGCCAGTGGCTGCTCCGTACCGTCCTCACACTGACTGCTCTGACCGCCACCTGTGGCGTCCTGTCCTGGCCGGAAGCATCGGCGACACCGACGACCCGGCACACGAAGGCCGCGGCCTCGATCACCCAGACGAAGCCTGCCGTCCAGGCGGCGAGCCCGGCACCTTCCGCGCCCGTTCACGAGACAGTGGACCTCTTCGGGGACTCGCTCGGGTACCAGGCCGAGCCCTACGTCGACATGTTCTTCGCGGAGGCGCGGACCTACACCGTGTCGAACAACACCTACGGCGGCACCGCCACGTGTGATTGGCTGAGCAAGATGGCCGCTGCCGCCGCCGAGCACCCCCAGGCGGCGATCCTGGTGTTCTCAGGGAACGCGTTCACGCCCTGCATGGACGGGGTCGTCCTCCGGAGCCCCGAGTACTACGACCTCTACACCACCGACACCGAGCAGGCCATCTCGATCTTCAGTGCAGTGGGGGCCCACGTCTTCTTGGTCGGGACCCCGATCGACCTGTCCTCGGTAGACGGGTGGGACCGCCTCGACGACATCTACCGACAGCTGGCCCCGGCTAACCCCCTCGCTGTGACATACGTGGACGCGGGCGCATCAGTCGAATCCTCCACCGGTGCGTTCACGTGGCAGTTGCCCTGCATGAGCATTGAGCCCAGCTGTGGTGCCAACGGATCGAACACGGTGCGCTCGCCAGACGGCATCCACTTCTGCCCGGACGGAACTCCGGCCACCCAAGGAGTCACCGGTCCGTGTGACGAGTACTCGCCTGGGGCCTTCCGGTTCGCCCTTGCCATCGAGAGTGCGGTCACGAGCTACGAGCACCGGGCGTCGGCTTCGTTGGTCCGGACCATTCGTTGACCCCGTTCCCGGGCAGGGACTGCCCGAGGGCTGCGGCCTCGGGGCGGGCGTTGCTGGTCCTCGCATGGTCAGCCCGGTCCCGCCCGAGGCTCGCGATCCGTGACCGTGCCCCGGCCAATGCCCATTTCACGTGCGATGATCTGCGTCACTCCACGGCACGGAACGGACCGATGTACTACAGCGGCTTCATCTCCTACAGCCATGCGGCAGACGGCCGCTTGGCACCCGCGCTCCAGCGCGGGCTACAGCGACTGGCCAAGCCGTGGAACAGCCGCCGGGCCCTTCGGATCTTCCGCGACGAGACGGGCCTGTCGACCAACCCGCACCTGTGGTCCGCTATCGAGCAGGCGCTCGACGAGAGCGAGTGGTTCGTCCTGCTGGCCTCTCCGGAGTCCGCCCAGTCGACGTGGGTGGGCAAGGAGGTCTCGCACTGGCTGGAGACCAAGTCGGTGGAGCGGATCCTGCCGGTGGTCACCGACGGGACGTGGGAGTGGGACGCCGTATCCGGAGACTTCACGCCGGAGTCGTCCGCCGTCCCCGACGCCCTTCGCGGAACACTGACCGACGAGCCCCGCCACTTGGACCTGGCCTGGGCCCGCGACGAGACCGACCTCGACCTGCGCAATAGCCGGTTCCGCTCCGCGGTGGCCGACCTGGCCGCCCCCATGCACGGGGTGGCCAAGGATGAGCTCGAGGGCGAGGACATCCGCCAGCACCGCCGGGCCCGGCGCCTGGCCCGTGGCGGCGTGGCCGCGCTGGCCCTGCTGCTGGTCGTCTCGCTGGTCACGACGGTGTTCGCGCTGGGCCAGCGCGACGATGCCAATCACCAGACTTCGCTGGCCCAGCGGTCCTCGAACGAAGCCCTGGCCCGCGGCCTGGCGGCGGAGGTCGCCACCTTGTCCGCCCAGCACCGGTACGACCTGGCCACGTTGCTGGCGACGGAGGCAACTCATGACGGCGGGCTCGCCGGCACCGACCCCAGCACCACCACGCAGGCCCACGAAGCCCTGTTGGGTACGGTCGCCACGGCTCCGTGGACGTACGGGTATCTGAGCGGCGTGAGCGGAACGGTGGGCCTGATCCGCTTCTCCCCGAACGGGAGGATTGTCGTGTCGTCCTCCTCGACCGGACAGCTCCGCGGCTGGAAGCTTCCGTCCCTACACGCCTTTGGCCAACAGCCGCCGCCGTACTCCGTCTTCGACCTGGCCGACCTGGCCGTCAACGACTCCGGACTCGTGGCCCGCGCCGGGTTTTCAGTCCACTCCGATGACTATGCCAACGTCGGCCTGTGGGACCTGACCACCGGCAAGCCGTGGCGATGGCAGCCCCCCTCCCCGAAGAAGCCTTCGGCCTACGGCAATCAAGCGGTCGACGTGAGCAGCGTGGCGCTGAGCAACGGCGGCCTGCTGGCCGTGGTGCGAAGTGAGTACATCACGCCGGGCTCCTCGGTGGGGTCTGACGCCCACACGACGACACTCGACGAATGGAACGTGCTGACCGGTCGCCATGTGTTTGGTCCCGTCTCTATCCCTGGCACCCAGGCCAGTGTCGCCATTTCGCCGGACGCCCGCACCGTGGCGGTGAGCGTGACGCGTGGCGACGGCGACACCAGCATGGTCGTCCAACTCGTCAATGCCTCGAACGGGAGCCTCGGACCGCTACTCGACGCCCATCCACAGGGTCAGTTCGACCCCTACTCTTCCCCGGGTCTGCGTGCCACCGTGTTCTCGGCCGACAGTCGCCTCGTCAGTTCTGTCGTCAGCTCGGTGCCCGCGGGTCGTGGCGACGTGGCCACCTTCGAGGTCGCGACGGGTGCCCCTGTGGGAGGGTCCAACGTCGGGGGGACGGCCGATTCCTACGCGCTGGCAGTGTCAGCCGACCTGCGCGTCCTGGTCCTCTTTTCGTCATCTGGGGCCAGCGTCGTCGACTCGGCCACCGGTGCAGACTTGGCCGACATCCCGTTCACGGACGCGATCACGGAAACCACTCCACCGGTGGCTGTCGACCCGGCCAAGCCGATCGTCGCCTTTCAGGCCGGCGAAGGTGCCATCACGCTCGCCGATTGGGCCCAGGTGGGCGCTCGTCACTTCGCATCAGTCGCAGATTCTGGCCGTATCGCCGGCCCCGTCGTGCTCTCGCCCGTCGGTGCTCCCGTGGGTCTGGCCCGGCCGCTGCGCCTCCTCGGTCTTCCGCTGCAGTCCTCCCCACAAGGCTCGTGGATGGCCACGACCAGCAACACCGGGGCGGTCGCCATCCTCACCTCGTCCGGCATCGCCATCTGGGATCCGGTGGCCGGCCGCATCACCCGGCGGCTCACCGGCATCTCTATCGACTGCAACGGGAACGGGGAGAGCCTCGTCCCCGATGAATGGGCGTTCACCGGCTCGGCCTCCACCGGCCATGTCGTCGCCAGTTGCGGAAACACCATCGAGCTGTGGGCCCTCTCGACGGCTCGGCCGATGCCAACCTGGCAGCGGCCCTGGCCCGGGAGGTTCGTCACCGACTCCGGCGTGCAGATCAGCGATGATGGCGCAGTCGTAACCGACGGTACGACCCTCGGCATAGAGATCCGCGACGGGCGAACGGGTCGCGTACGGGCCTCAGGTCCCGCTGCCTCTGAGGACAACGCCATCGCCGCCAGCCTCTCGGCCGACGGGCACGTCCTGTCGACCATGCTCTATACGGGCACGGTGATCCTCACCGACACGACGAACGGCTCGGTGCTCCAGACCCTGGCGCCGCAGGGCGCGGCGACGTTCGGGGACAATGGGGGGCCGGGCATCGCGCAGCCGATGCTGGCCATCAGCCCGGACCACCGGTTGGTGGCCTCCTGGCACCTGGGGGCCAACGGCGTCCAACTCTGGGACGCCACGACGGGCCAGTCCATCGCCGTCTTCGACGGACGCCGTATCGCCGAAACACCGCCCGAAGATGCCTCCGCCCCCGCTGACCAGGTGGGAGCGCTGACCTTCACCCGCGACGGGTCGGCCCTCGTGCTGCGCGACGTGCAGAACTCCTCTCCCGCCTCAGTCGCTGGTGCACCGACCGGAGCGCCCTACGGCGTGATGCGAACCGTGACCTGGTCGATGCAGCCATCTGGCTTGGTGAAGGCGGCCTGTGCCACCGTGATGCGTAATCTGACTCACGCCGAGTGGGATTCCTACGTGGGTGCAAGTGTCCCGTACCACCACACGTGCACCCTGACGAGATCGACCGGATAGCCCCGTCGGCCGGTGGGAAGTTGCTGGGCGCTCTCCTGATCAGTGGGGACCCGTCCTTGATCGACACGCCAACGGGCGCCAGGTGCGGATCCTCATCGGAACCATCGACGGCGAGCAGGGTTATTCCGGAACCGAGGAGCCGGCGTTCGGCCCGACATAGCTGAGCACCTTCGGTGGTACGGCACGAACGCCGATGTAGCGGCTCCACTCATCCTCCGTCGCCGCTTAGCCCGTTTTCGGACCCAGCAACATGTTCCCCCATGCGATGCCGATGGCCTTCGGGGACAATGCTGCTCCCGATATGACGGCGACGTGTGTGTCCATGGTCACACAGTGAACGTGCTCCTCGAGACAGACCGACGAGACGATGGAGTCCAGCATTGTGTCTAGGCGTCACGCCCTCAGCGGGGTGGCGTTTGATCAGGCAGATGACCTGTTCACAGATCGGAGGAGCACAGTGCAAAAGACCTTTGGGATCGTTATGGGTGCGATGGTACTCAGTAGCGCGAGCATCGGGTTGATGGCGACGCCGGCCGGGGCGGCGCCGAAGACACTCACGGGCGCGTTCACCGAAACCAGCGACTACGTTCCAGATAACCTCGCCCCCAGTGAGTATCTGACCAAGAACACAAACTCACACGCTGGTGTGGGTGCGGGAATCGCACACGAGACCGCGGGCGCGGTGATAGACGTGGAATACTTTGCGAAAGGCTCCGTGACGATAACATCCACGGTTCACCATGGCTCGGGCGGTTCCGCGACCGCAGTGCCGATCAGTGGGACCGGATCGTGTAGTAACGGCACGGGCATCTTTGCGGGTGTCAAGTGCACCTACAGTTTCACCGGGACCATAAACACGACGAGCGGCGCTGTCACCGCCCAGATAACAGGCACCTACAAGAAGTAGTTGTCGACTACCGGACAATGAAAGGTCCTCCGCATCGGGGGCCGGCTCCGGCGTCCCTCTGGTGTCGAAATGGCAACGGATCGGGCCATGACGTGGAACTGCGGTCGAGGTCCTGAGGCGGTGTTTTTTCTGCACTTTGAGGGCGCCGCACTGGAGGTGCGGCGCCCTGTCGGGGAAGAACTCGACGAGAGGCACACGGGGACACGAGTCGGCCCTCACCGCCTCGAGGGAGCCCTCCTTCGGCCTCCTCGCACCGTCGGTCGCTGCACACCGACAGCGATGCGTCCCCGGGTCACGCGCGACGACACCCTGAGCTGCCGAACGCCAGGCCAGCGTTCACGTAGGCTTCTTGGACGGAGCCAGCCGGCGACTTTGGACGGATTATGGACAACGGTCCTGGTCATACAGCGAAACTCCTGCTGGAGAGGTGCGAGAGCGGCCGAATCGGACTCACTGCTAATGAGTTGACCTGGGTAACCGGGTCCGAGGGTTCAAATCCCTCCCTCTCCGCTCGGAGGCCAGGCCTGGTGCCCGGTCCTCCGGAACGAGAGCCCGCCTCGGCGGGCTTGCCGTGCACCGTCACCGGGGCGGGGACGGCTTGGTGCGAGGAGTGTGTTGGTCGTCGTGGGCCTCTATTGGCTGCAGACCCTGGGTTGTCCGAAGAACCAGGTGGATTCGGACAAGCTCGAGGGGTACCTCGTCAACCGGGGCTTCGACCGCGCCGATGATCCGTCGACCGCCGACCTCGTCGTCGTGAACACCTGCGCCTTCATCGAGGCGGCCCGCCAGGAGTCCATCGACACCGTGCTCGAGTTGGCCGACCGGCGCCGAGCCGGCTCGCAGCTCGTGGTGACCGGCTGCATGGCGGAGCGCTACGGCGACGAGCTGCGCCGATGCCCTGCCCGAGGTGGACCTCGTGGCCGGCTTCGGACAGGCCCTGACGACGCTGACGCCCACGCCGACACCCACCCGGCGGCCGTCCCGGTGGCGCTCTCTGCGACCCGCGTGCCGGCGTCGACGGCGCAGACCAACGCGTTCGACCTCCTCGAGCTGCCCCGACCCGGCCGCCGCGGCCCCGTGGGCCTACGTCAAGGTGGCCGAGGGGTGCGACCGCATCTGCGGCTTCTGCGCCATTCCTTCCTTCCGGGGCAAGCAGCGCTCGCGTCGACGGCCGAGATCATGGCCGAGGTCGATGCCTCCTCGCCGACCGATCGCCGCCGACCGCCGCCCCGCCGCTGCGCGAGATCGTGCTGGTGGCCCAGGACCTGGCGTCGTTACGGGCGGGACCGCAGCGGCCGGACGTCACGCCCGGATCGCCGGCGGGCCGCTCTCCCATCGCCGCCCTCACCCGCGCCGTCTCGGCCCGGGTCGAGCGCACCCGGCTGCTCTATCTCTACCCCTCCGGGCTTGACCGACGAGCTCATCGACGCCGTGCTGCAGACCGGCGTGCCCTACTTCGACCTCTCGCTGCAGCACGTGTCGCGGCCGCTGCTGGCCCGCATGCGCCGCTGGGGTGACGGCGAGCGCTTCCTGCGCCGCATCGCCGACATCCGGGCCGCCGAGCCCGACGCCACGTTCCGCTCCTCCTTCATCCTCGGCTATCCCGGCGAGACCGAGCGCGACCACGACGTGTTGCTCCAGTTCCTGGAGGAGGCCCAGCTCGACTGGGCCGGCTTCTTCCCCTTCTCCAACGAGGACGGCACCCATGCCGCCGGCCTGCCCGATCAGGTCCCCGCCGAGCTGGCCCTCGAGCGCCTGCGCGAGTGCGCCGAGATCCAGGACGCCATCACGGCGGCCAAGCGTGACGCGCTCATCGGCGGCAGCCGCGCCGGTGCTGGTCGATGCCCCCGGCCGGGGCCGCACGGTGCACGAGGCGCCCGAGATCGACGGCATCGTCCACGTGCCCACGCCGACTCGAGCCTGGTGCCTCGTCGACATGGTGATCACCGCCGCCGAGGGCCCGGACCTTCACGCCCACCCGGTTACCGGATCCGATGCCGACCACGCCCTCGCCGCCGCCGGAGCGCCGCGCCGTGAGTGAAGCCGCCCCGGAGCACCCGGGCACCCGCCAGTTCGCCTTCGGCCCGAGCGCGTTGGCCACGCCGGCCAACGCCGTCACCGTCGCTCCGGCTCCTCGCCGCGCCGGTCTTCGTGGTCATGCTCGTCGTCTGGGGCGCGACCTGGTTCAACGTCGTGGTCGGCCTCGTCGTCGCCGGCAGCGACGGGCTCGATGGCTACATGGCCCGACGCCAGGGCACCACCCGCTCGGGCGCCTTCCTCGATCCGCTGGCCGACAAGGCGGTCGTGCTCGGCGCGCTCATCACGCTGGCCGCCCAGGGCCATCTGCCCTGGCTGCCCGTCATCCTCATCACGATCCGCGAGGTGGGCATGCAGCTCTACCGCGTCCTGGGTCGGCCGGCGCGGCGTCTCCATCCCCGCCCGCAACTCCGCCAAGCTCAAGACACTCGTTCAGGACATCGCGGTCGGCACGTGCATCATCCCGCCGCTGGCCCACCAGCACACGCTCCAGGTCGGCGCATCTGGTTCGCCTGCGCGCTCACGCTCTACACCGGGGCCAGTACCTGCTCGACGGGCGCCGGGCCCTCACGCGGCTGACCCGTCTCGTAAGGCTCCAGCGGCAAGGTCACGCCCGTGAGAATCGAGATCGTGGCGGTCGGCACCGAGCTGCTGCTCGGGCAGATCGCCGACACCAACTCCGCCTGGCTGGGCGACCGCATGGCGGCCAACGGCGTGACCTCGCAGTTCCACCAGGCCGTGGGCGACAACCACGAGCGCATCACGCTGGCGCTCCGGACGGCGTTGGCCCGCAGCGACGGCGTCATCATGTGCGGCGGCCTCGGCCCCACCCAAGACGACATCACCCGCGAGGCCATCGCCGAGGTCATGGGCGTCCGGCTGGTGCGTGACCCCGAGATCGTCGCTCGCATCGCCGGCTTCTTCGAGGCGCGCGGCCGCGCCATGTCGGCCAACAACGAGCGCCAGGCCGACGTCCCCGAGGGCGCCACCGTCATACCTCAGCTGGGCGGTACGGCACCGGGCCTCATCTGCCCGTTGGCAACAAGGTCGTCTACGCCGTCCCGGGCGTCCCCTACGAGATGGCCGAGATGTTCGACCGGGCCATCCTGCCCGACCTGCGCGCCCGCATGGCCGAGGCCGGCGAGGAGGGCGTCATCGCCAGCCGGGTCCTGCGCACCTGGGGCGCCAGCGAGTCGGGCCTGGCCGAGTCGCTGCAGGACCGCATCGACGCCCTCGATGCGGCCGGCGACGTCACCCTCGCCTTCCTCGCCTCGGGGATCGAGGGCATCAAGGTGCGCATCACCGCCCGCGCCCGCCACCTGAGCGACGTCACCGCGCTGCTCGACAAGGAGGAGGTCGAGGTGCGCCGCGCCATCGAGACCCGCCTGGGGGACATCGTGTTCGGCGTCGACGACGAGTCGATGGAGGTGGCCGTGGCGGCGCGCCTGGTCGGCCGCGGCCTGACTTTCGGCGTGGCCGAGTCGCTCACCGGCGGCCTCATCGCCTCCCGCCTGGTCAACGTGCCCGGCGCCTCGGCCTGGTTCAAGGGCGGCATCGTCGCCTACGACTCGCAGGTCAAGTTCGACGTTCTGGGGGTGCCCGCCGGGCCGGTGGTCACCGAGTCGGCCGCGGCGGCCATGGCCGAGGGTGCCCGCCGGGTCACCCGGGCCGACGTGGGACTCGGCATCACCGGGGTGGCCGGCCCCGACGAGCAGGAGGGCGTGGCGGCCGGGACGATCTTCGTGGGCCTGCCGGTCGGCGACGGCCGCCGCAGACCCGGGAGCTGCGCCTGCCCGGGGACCGGGAGCGGGTGCGGCAATACGGGGCTATTTCGGCCCTTGACCTGCTACGACGCGCCCTCGACGCCGGCACGGGCTGACCCTCCCGCGTTCACAGGGGGCCCACAGCGCGGTCACACTGGACGGCGAACCCCGGGTGCGAGCCTGGGGCGCAGGGAGGTACGACCAGTGAAGACCGACAACGGACCCAGGGTCCTGGTGGTGGACGACGAGCCCTCCATCGTCGACGCGGTGGCGACGTCGCTGCGCTACGAGGGGTTCACCGTCGACGAGGCGATGACCGGCCGAAAGGCGCTGGCCCAGGCGCAGGAGGACCCGCCCGACCTGGTCATCCTCGATGTGATGCTGCCCGACCTCGACGGCCTCGAGGTCACCCGGCGCCTCCGCGCCGACGGCGTGCGCGTGCCCGTCCTGTTCCTGACGGCCCGCGACACGCTGTCAGGACAAGCTGGCCGGACTGACGATCGGCGGCGACGACTACGTCACCAAGCCGTTCGCGCTGGCGGAGGTCATCGCCCGGGTGCACGCCATCCTGCGCCGCACCGGCTACGAACCCGAGGACGACGGCGTCCTCCGCTTCTCCGATCTCGAGCTGGACGAGAGTGCCCACGAGGTGCGCCGGGCCGGCAACCACATCAATCTGACGGCCACCGAGTTCAACCTCCTGCGTTACTTCATGCTCAACCCGCGCCACGTGCTGTCCAAGGCGCAGATCCTCGACCACGTCTGGCACTACGACTTCGGTGGCGATGGCAACGTCGTCGAGACCTACGTGAGCTACCTGCGCAAGAAGCTCGAGAAGTTCGGCCCTCCGCTCATCCACACCATCCGCCTCGTCGGCTACACCCTCCGCGAGCCCGAGTCGGCCAACGGAGCAGCCTGAGTGTCCCTGCGGCTCCGTCTCCTGGCGGCCGTCGGGCTGATCGCGATCGTCGCGCTGGTGGTGGCGGACTTCGCCACGTACTCGGCCCTGCGTAGCTCGCTCTACAAGCAGGTCGACCAGAGCATGGCCCAGCACCGCCCCGGCTTGCCGACCGACCCCGTCACGGGCGACGTGGCCTGCCCGAGCCCGCGCTCGGAGGCGTTCGACGCGGGACGACGTCGGGACCGGAGGCCCCAAGGCGGCGGGCGGTGCCCACCGGCTTCGCCAACGCCTACGGCATCGCCTACATCGCGGTGACGACGACCCAGGGCGATGTGGTCAACGGTCTCACCTGTCCCGGCCTACGTGGGCAACCAGGCCTACAGCCCGCAGCTGCCCAACCCGATCACCGGGTTCAGCACCCAGCCCGACGGCACCGCAGGTGGCGTACTTCACTGCCGGCTCGACGCAAGCCGGGTGGGCCCTCCTTCCGCGTGCAGGCCACGGCAGTTGACCAGAACGGCGACCTCTTCGTCCAGGCCTACTCGCTCGCCGACACCGACAGCACCCTGCACACGCTCCTGCTCATTGAGCTGGCCGTGACGGCGGGCGCGCTCGTCCTGGCGCTGGCCGGCGGCTGGTGGCTGGTGCGCCTCGGCCTGCGGCCGCTCGAAGACGTGGAGGCCACGGCCGACTCCATCGCCGCGGGCAACCTCGACCAGCGGGTCCCCGGCGCCGACGAGTCCACCGAGGTGGGCCGGTTGGCCCGGGCCCTCAACGTCATGCTCGAGCGGATCCAGAGCCGCCTTCTCGGCCCGGCTGGCCTCGGAGGCCCGGCTGAAGGAGTCCGAGGGGCACCTGCGCCAGTTCGTCGCCGACGCCTCGCACGAGCTGCGCACCCCGATCGCCGCCGTGTCGGCCTACGCCGAGCTGTTCGAGCGCGGCGCCGCCGAGAACGCCGACGACCTGCCCCGCGTCATGTCGGGCATCCGCACCGAGACGGCGCGCATGGACCGGCTGGTCAACGATCTGCTGACCCTGGCCCGCCTGGACGAGGGCGTGCCGATACAGCAGGCGCCGGTCGAGCTCGTGGCGCTCGCTTCCGACGCGGTGCGCACCGCCGCCGCGGTCGGCCCGGAGTGGCCGGTGCGGTTCTGGGCGGCGCGACCGGTCGAGGTCACCGGCGACCAGGACCGCCTGCGCCAGGTGATCGACAACCTGCTGGCCAACGTCCGCGCCCACACGCCGCCCGGCACCACCACCACGGTGCGGGTCGACGAGGTGGGCGGCCAGGCCGAGATCGTCGTGCACGACACCGGCCCGGGCATGCCCGCCGACGAGGCCGCCCGCGTCTTCGAGCGCTTCTACCGGGCCGACCCGGCCCGGGCCCGCACGGCCGGTGGTAGCGGTCTCGGCCTCTCCATCGTGGCCGCCATCGTGGCCGCCCACGGCGGCACGGTCTTCGCCGCGTCATCCGAGGGAGCCGGGATGTCGGTCACCGTGCGCCTGCCCCTGAGCACGGTGACACCCGCGAGTGGTGCCGGCCGACCCGTCCCCGGAAACCTCCGCCTAGGCCGCTTCGGTGCTCCGCCGCCGGCGATTCACATCGGGTCCACAGCCGATGTTCACGGTGCCCGGAGGCGTGTCGGCCACCATGCCTGACATGACAGCCCTGGCTCCCTTCGAGGCGGACGTGGACCCCCGCCGGATCCCGGTGGATGTCGAGATCGTCGTGCCCGTGTACAACGAAGCTCCCCAGCTGGCGGAGCGCATCACCGCGCTGCGCAGCTTCCTGGACGAGTCCTTCCCCTTCCGCGCCCTGGTCACCATCGTCGACAACGCCAGCACCGACGAGACCTCTGACGTGGCCGCCCGCCTGGCCGACACCGTGCCGGGGGTGGCGGCCATGCACCTGCAACGCAAGGGCCGGGGCTACGCGCTGCGCTCGGCCTGGTCGACCAGCGAGGCCCCCGTCGTCGCCTACATGGACGTCGACCTCTCCACCTCGCTCGCCGCGCTGCTCCCGCTGGTGGCTCCTCTTCTCTCGGGCCACCGCGACGTCGCCATCGGTACCCGGCTGGCCCGCGGCGCCCACGTGGTCCGCGGCCCCAAGCGCGAGCTCATCTCGCGCTCGTACAACCTGCTGCTCAAGCTGATCCTGCGCGGCCGCTTCAGCGACGCCCAGTGCGGCTTCAAGGCGCTGCGCCGCGACGCCGCCGAGCAGCTGCTGCCGCTCGTGGAGGACAACGAGTGGTTCTTCGACACCGAGCTGCTCGTCACGGCGGAGCGGCTCGGCCTGCGCATCAGTGAGGTGCCGGTCGACTGGGTGGACGACCCCGACTCGCGGGTCAACATCGTGACGCACGGCCACCGGCGACCTGCGCGGCGTGTGGCGGATGCTGGTGCGGCGGCCCCAAGGAGCTGCGGCGCATCCGCTCGCAACGAGGTGACGGCCGACCAGCTCCTGCGATTCGCCGGTGTCGGCGTGCATCAGCACGCTCGGCTATCTCTTCCTGTTCATCGCCTGGCGCCCGTTGCTCGGTGCCTACGGCGCCAACGCCGTGGCCATGGCCATCGCCACGGTGTTCAACACGGCCGTGCACCGCGAGCTGTCCCAGGGCACGGATGGCCAGGCCCGCCGCGGCCGACTGGCGGCGGTGGCGGGCGGCCTCTACCTGGTCAGCCTCGTCCTCACCACGCTGGGACTCGCTGGTCGCCCAGTGGGTGGCCCCGGCGTCGTTGGTCGCCGAGCTCGTTGCCATCACCGTGGCCAACATGGCCGCCGCCGTCTTCCGTTTCGCCGTGCTGCGGGCCTGGATCTTCCGCCCTGACGCCCACGCCGGCACCGACACCGCACGGAGGCCTCCGCTTGACCGACGTGACCCCCGCCCCCGACGCGCCCGTCGGGGTGCTCGACCTTCCTGTCGCCCTGCCCGACGTGGCCGGCGCCGACGTATCGAGCCGAGCCGGCGCCGCCCGCTTCCGCCTCCGACTGGCCGCCCGGGCCGCGACCCGGTCGCGTGGTGCGGTTCCTCCGCGGCAAGGAGAGCGACGCGCCGTGGGTGCGGCCGGCTCTGCTCATCCTCCTCGCCAGTACCGCCGTGCTCTACCTGTGGGACCTCGGCGCCAGCGGCTGGGCCAACTCCTTCTACTCTGCCGCCGTGCAGGCCGGCACCAAGAGCTGGAAGGCCATGTTCTTCGGCTCCTCCGACTCGTCCAACTTCATCACGGTGGACAAGCCGCCGGCCTTCCTGTGGCCGATGGAGATCTCGGCGCGCATCTTCGGGCTCAACTCGTGGAGCATGCTCGTGCCGCAGGCTCTGGAGGGCGTGGCCACGGTGGGGCTGGTCTACCTGGCGGTGCGGCGCTGGTTCAGCGCGCAGGCCGCGCTGCTCGGCGGCGCCGTGGTCGCGCTCACGCCCGTGGCGCGCCTTGATGTTCCGCTACAACAACCCGGACGCGTTGCTGGCGCTGCTCCTGACCGGCGCCACCTACGCCCTCATCCGCGGCCTGGAGCGGGCCCAGACCAAGTGGCTCGTCCTGGCCGGCGCACTGGTCGGCTTCGGCTTCATCACCAAGATGATGCAGGCCTTCCTCATCATCCCGGTCATGGCCGTCGTCTACCTCTTGGCCGCGCCGACGGGCTGGTGGCGGCGGGTCTGGCAGACGATCGTGATGGGCCTGTCCGTGGTGGTGGCGGGAGGCTGGTGGGTGGCCGTGGTGGCGTTGACCCCGGCGGCCGACCGCCCGTACGTCGGCGGCTCGCAGAACAACAGCATCCTCAACCTCATCTTCGGCTACAACGGCTTCGGGCGGCTCACCGGCAACGAGAGCGGCAGCGTGGGCGGCGGCAACGTGGGCGGCGCCATGTGGGGCCCGACCGGCTGGACCCGCCTCTTCAACGCGCAGTTCGGGAACATGATGTCGTGGCTCCTGCCTGGCGCGCTGGTCATGGGCGCCGTGCTTCTGCTCGTCACCATCCGGGCTCGCCGCACCGACCGCGAGCGAGCGGCGCTCCTGCTGTGGGGCGGGTCGCTCGTGTGCATCGGGCTCACCATCAGCATGGCCCAAGGCATCATCCACCCCTACTACACGGTGGCGCTCGCCCCGCCGCTCGGCGCGCTGGTGGGCATCGCCACCATGGGACTGTGGCAGCGCCGCGCCTCGTGGGTCGGGCGCCTCGGTCTGGCGGCCGGGTTGGCCGCGACCGTGTCCTGGAGCTACTACCTGTTGGGTCGCACGTCCGACTGGTTCCCGTCGCTGCGACCCTTCGTGGCGGTGGTGGGGACGCTGGGGGTCATCGGTATCTTGGTGCTGCCGCTGCTGCGGCGCGTGCCCAAGCTGGCTGTGGGCGCGGTGGCCGTCCTCGGGCTCGCCGCCGCACTCGCCGCGCCCCTCTTCTCGACCGTGGCCACGGCGGACACACCGCACAGCGGCGCCATCCCGTCGGTCACGCCCACGCCCGCCGGTGGGTTGGGCGGACCGGGCGGGCCGGGCGGCGGCGGCTTCCCCGGCGGCGCGTTCCGACGCGCCTTCGCCGGTGGCGGCGCCGGCGGGTTCCCCGGCGGCGGTGGAGGAGGTGGTGGCTTCGGTGGCGGTGGCTTCGCTCTCGGCCCGGGCTCGGGTACCGGTACGAGCCCGGGCACCGGTGGCAATGGCCTCCCGGCAGGCGGGTTCCCGGGGTTCGGCGGCGGCAGCGGAATCCGCCGCTCGTTCGGCCACGGCTTCCCCGGCGCCGGTGGAGCGGGTGGTGCCGTGGGGGGCGGGGGCGGCGGGTTCTTGAACTCGAGCCAGTCGAATCCGGCGCTGACCAAGAAGCTGCAGGCCGACGCGAGCCACTACACGTGGGCGGCGGCGACGGTGAACTCCAACAACGCCGCCGGCTACCAGCTGGCCAGCGACGACCCGATCATGGCCATCGGCGGCTTCAACGGCACCGACCCGGCACCGACGCTGGCCCAGTTCGAGCAATACGTGGCCGCGGGCAAGATCCACTACTTCATCGCCGGTGGGGCGACGGGCTTGGGCGGCGGCTTCGGCGGCGGGTCCGGTGACGACGCCTCGCTGATCACGTCGTGGGTGGAGTCGCACTTCACCTCCGAAGACGTGGGCGGGGTCACCATCTACGACCTGACGTCGGGCGCCTCGAGCTGAGGCGACACTACGAGAGCAGCTCGAGGTAGAGCTCGCTCGTCAGCGCGTCGAAGGCCACGAAGCGGACGAGGGTGACGTCGGTGTCCGCCGCGCCGATGGTGGCGACGGCCAGGGCGGCGGCCAGATCCGGCGGATAGCCGTAGACACCGGTCGAGATGGCCGGAAAGGCGATCGTGCGGGCGGCGATGCGGTCGGCGGCGGCGAGCGATGTGCGGTAGCAGGAGGCGAGGGTGTCGGGCTCGCCGGCCGTGCCGCCGTGCCAGACCGGGCCGACGGTGTGGATGATGAAGCGGGCGGGGAGGTCGAAGCCGTCGGTCACGACGGCCTGGCCGGGCGGGCACTCGCCGATGGCGCGGCAGGCGGCCTGGAGCCGCTCGGCGCCGGCGGCGCGGTGGATGGCGCCGTCGACCCCGCCACCGCCGGCCAGGTGGCGGTTGGCCGCATTGACGACGGCGTCGACGTGCTCGGCGGTGATGTCGCCGCGGACGGTCTCGAGGCGCGGCGACACGGCGTGAGCTCTACTAGCTAGGGGGCGGTGGTCGTGGTGGTCGTGGTGGTCGTCGTGGTCGTGGTCGAGGTGGCTCCCGTCGCCTGGGCCGGCTGGAGCGCGAGCAGCGAGACCACATCGGACGGCGCCGTCTCGGTCGTCTTCTCGCCCCACTTGGAGAAGCTGACGCTGCCGTGGATGTCCGAACTCTTCGCCCCGGGGTTGGTCACCTCTTCGATCGGGAAGGGTGTGCCGTCGGAGGAGATGTAGAGCGCCACGTGGATCTTGGAGCCGCTGTCCGTGCTGACGTAGCCGCGCACGTCGAGGGCGGGCTCTCCGCCGACGGTCGTCGGTGGGCCGAAGGTGAACGGGGCGGCCATCTGCAGCTCGTCGGGCACCTGTCCATTGAGCAGTCCCTGCACGAGCGTGGCCATGGCGGTGTTCGACGTCGGGAAGGAGAGCCACCTGCCGGCGTAGGTGTGTGACTGCTTGGAGGTGAGGCCGATGACGTCGCGCAGGGCAGTGGGATTGCCTTCGATGTATCCAGTGGTCCCGACCACCAAGGCCCGCACGTGCTCGACCGTCTTGCCCTTGGTCACGGTCAGCGTCTGGGCGCCCGACGTGGTGCCCGTGTCCCCGTCGACCTGGATGCTGACACCATCTTGGGTGGCCGACGACACGAAGTGCACGTTCTCGCTGCCCGCCGCCTTGAGCGCGGCCTGGTAGAGGGACTGCGCGTTCGTCGTGGACGCGGCACCGGCCGGCGGGGCGGCGGTGAGGAGTGTCAGGGTCAAGGTCACGGTCAACGTCAACGCCGTCAGGGCGCCGGCTGGCAAGGCGACCAGTGCCAGCGCGCGGGACATGGTGGTGGCCGCGGCGGCGCGTCTGGACATGGGGTGCGTCGATCGCAAGGGCGTCACTTTCATGGTTGCACCGGCCTTCCGACGCGGCGGGCACTGGTGGGCCGGCCCGGTGCGGAACGGACCCATCTTCGCGTACCCGATTCGCCGACCGAGGTCGGGGTCGTCGGTCTGGTCGTCACGTCGTTGTCACGTCGTGCTGATGTGCCCGATGGAGACGGTGGCGTGTGGCGCCTGCGGGCGCACAGTCTCGCCCCAGCTCGAGTAGGTCACGTGCTCGGTCGGGCTGGGCCGGCCGTCGGTGCCGAGCGCGTCCTCCTCGACGGGGAGGTGCTTGCCGTGCGCACGCACGTAGAGGACGACGGGCACGGCCGCCTTCTGTCCGGCGAACTTCTGCGTCCCCTTGATGGCGTCGACCCGATAGCCGTCGACCGTGCGCGGCTTGCCCAGCTTCAGCGGCCCCTTCAGGACGAGTTCCTTGGCGATGTCGCTCGAGCGGACGCCCGCCACCACCCCCGAGAACGCCGTGTTGTCGGTGGCGAACTCGATCCACTGGCCGGCGGCCTCGGTGGCCTGCGACGCGCTGAAGCCGGCCAGGT
Organism: uncultured Acidimicrobiaceae bacterium; assembly: GCA_963807775.1. Classification (GTDB taxonomy): domain Bacteria; phylum Actinomycetota; class Acidimicrobiia; order Acidimicrobiales; family RAAP-2; genus Bog-473. The sequence continues at coordinate 565,268 of CAWECY010000010.1, forward strand.
CCTGGAGGCCTCCCTGGTTGCCCATCAGGTAGGTGATGCCGCCGATGACCTCGATGGTGGCGGTGTCGGGCTGTGACTGGGCGCTGGGACCCATGGAGACCTGCTGGGTGCCCGAGGCCGGCCCGGCGTTGCCGCTCTCGAGCAGGGTCAGCTTGGACGCGGTGGACGAGGAGGCGTAGTGAATCGACCAGGCCTTGGTGGTGGCAAGGGCCTCCTGGTAGAGGGTGGTGGCGTCGGGGGTGGTGGTGGCGGCGCCGGCTGGGGAGGGGGCGGATGTGAGGGCCACGGCGGCGGCGGCGGATGCGACGACGACGGCCAGGACACCGGTCAGCCAGGGGCCGGTCACGTGCCTCCTGGTTCCCACCGCACGACCTCCCTTCTCCCGTTCCGGGGAACCCGCAGCTTCGCACGCCTGCGCGGTGGCGCCGGGTCGGGGGGCGGCCCGGAGAGCCGGGTGTGATTTCGTGGACGGTGGGTCGACCGTTCACCCACGGCGCCCCGATGGGCGGCCGCGGCGAGGGTCCGCGTCGTACGAACACGTGTTCGTTATGCTGACGAATACGCAGCGTCGGCGGGTCCGTCACATCCCCGCCGTACGGTCGTCGTCAGGTCGCCCGTAGGGCGACACCGTTCACCGGACAGGGTCGCAGAGCACACGGAGACAAGGGAGAAGAGGAAGAGGATGGCCGATTCGGAGAAGGAAAGGGAGAAGGCGCTCGACGCCGCGCTGGGCCAAATCGAGAAGCAGTTCGGCAAGGGCTCGGTCATGCGGATGGGCGACAACCTCGGGATGAACATCGAGTCCATCCCGACTGGCGCGCTCTCGCTCGACCTGGCGCTGGGCATCGGCGGCCTGCCCCGGGGCCGCATCGTGGAGATCTACGGGCCCGAGTCGTCGGGGAAGTCCACCCTGGCCATGCACGCTGTGGCCGAGGCGCAGCGCAACGGCGGCATCTGCGCCTACATCGACGCCGAGCACGCCATGGACCCGGTCTACGCGCGCGCCATCGGGGTCAACGTGGACGACCTCCTCATTTCGCAGCCGGACACCGGCGAGCAGGCGCTCGAGATCGCCGACATGCTCATCCGCTCGGGCGCGCTGGACGTGCTCGTGGTCGACTCGGTGGCCGCGCTGACGCCCCGGGCCGAGATCGAGGGGGAGATGGGCGACTCCCATGTCGGCCTGCAGGCGCGCCTCATGTCGCAGGCGCTGCGCAAACTGACGGGGACGCTGTCGAAGTCGAGCACGATCGCCATCTTCATCAACCAGCTGCGGGAAAAGATCGGGGTGATTTACGGGTCACCCGAGGTCACCCCGGGCGGGCGGGCGCTGAAGTTCTACTCGTCGATCCGGCTCGACATCCGCCGGATCGAGTCGATCAAGGACGGGGCCGAGGTGGTCGGCAACCGGACCCGAGTCAAGGTGGTCAAGAACAAGTGCTCGGCACCGTTCCGACAGGCCGAGTTCGACATCATGTACGGCAAGGGCATCAGCCGCGAGGGGTCGCTCCTCGACGTGGCCGTCGAGCTCGGGTTCATCAAGAAGTCGGGCGCCTGGTTCACCTACGAGGGTGAGCAGCTCGGGCAGGGCCGGGAGAACGTGAAGACCTTCCTCTCGGAGAACCCCCAGCTGATGGCCGAAGTCGACGATCGCGTGCGCGAGTGCCTGGCCCCGCAAGAGAGCGAAGTCGGGCTGAGCGTCGAGGGCGCCGTCGACCCCGACGACGTCCCGATCTCGCTCGACTCCTAAGTCCACCCCGCCCCTCACGGCACCGAAGCTCCCGGACGGTTTCCCCCTCGGGCGACCGGTCCGGGCTGCTTCGCGCCGGGACGCCAGAATGGGGCGATGCCCCCCAAGGAATGGAAGCGCCGCGCCTACCGGGTGTTCGACCGCTTCGTCCCGACCGTGCCCTTCCGCTACCTGCCGCCGAAGCAGTCGGTCCGCATGGCCTTCAACGTCGTCCTCGACCGTGAGCCCGACGCGGCGGGTGCCACCGACTACACGGCCAAGCTGGCGTCGGGCGAGCTGTCCCGGCACGGGGTGGCTGAGGCACTGGCCCACTCCGAGGAGTTCCGTCGGCGGGTGCCCATGGGCAACGTCCTATTGTCCATGCACGTCAGCCGGAGCGAGTTCGTGGCCGGGCTGCCACGGGCGGCGCGCATCCTCGACCTGGGCGGCACGCACCAGGGGCTGAACGACGGAGCGCTGGTGCACCTGGGCTACCCCTATCCCTTCGAGCGCCTGGTCGTCGTGGACCTGCCGGTGGACGAGCGCGACGAGATCTATCAGGGTGGCTCGGCCGGCCAGAGTGTCCAATCGGAGCTGGGACCAGTCGAGTTCGCGTTCCACTCCATGGTCGACCTCGGCCGCTACGAAGACGGCTCTTTCGACCTGGTCTACAGCGGCCAGTCCATTGAGCACGTCACCGAGGCCGAGGGGGACGAGGTCGTGCGCGAGGCGTTCCGGGTGCTGGCGGCGGGCGGTTGGTTTTGCGTCGACACGCCCAACGGCCCGGCGTGGCGCCTGCGCGCCGACGAGCCCATGAACCACGACCACAAGATCGAGTACGCCGCGCCGGCGCTGGTGGCCAAGCTGGAGCGGGCGGGCTTCGAGGTGGTCGAGTGCAAGGGCCTCAACCTGATGCGCCGTGGCGTCGCCGCCGGCACGTTCGACGAGGCGGAAGCCAGCGCCAACCCGGGTGTCTTCGCAGCGGCGGAGGAGTGCCTGCTGCTGGCGCTGGTGGCGCGCAAGCCCGGTTAGCTCGGTAGGGGGCGAGCCGGCCTGCGCCTGGGCGGCGTCAGGGCGTGGTGATGGCCTGAATGGTGTTGGGTACCAGTTCGACCCACGTCTGGCCGGGATCCATCGGGATGACCTGCCCGGCCGAGTTCACGAATTGCGTCGGCGAGCCCAAGGCGCCGCGGTTCCAGGTGGCGGGGAAGGCCTGGCCGTTGCGATAGACGACGGCGGCCCCGGTGGCATTGGGGTAGAGGTCGGCCTGCACCTCGAGCCCACCCTCGGAGTTCTCCAACCACGGCCCGTAGCTGATCTGGACGTACTGCACGATGACGTTGGACGCTGCGTTCTGCGTCCCGTCCGCCAGCGTGTCGGGCATTATCCCGTAAAAGCGCTGGAACGTAGAAGTGACGGGGTTCCACTTCCAGGTGACGTCGGAGGTCCCGGAGAAGTCGATGTTCACCGTCGAGACGGGAGTGCCCCCGGCCGGCACGGTGGTGGAGAAGTCGAAGAGGGGCTGGGGCGGCGTCGTCATGGTCGGGTGGGTGCCCCACATGATCGCCGTCGTCGAGTACGTGTCGTAGGGGGCGACCCGGCCGGCCGGGTGGATCTCGAGCGACTCACTCGAGCCGATGTCGACGTCGACCAGTGGTGAGGCGTCGATGTCGGCGATGACCGGGTCGATGCCTCCGACATGGGCCAGCAGCGGCGTGCCCAGCTGGCCCGCGATCCCGATGTCGATGTTGCGGGCGGACCGGATCGGGCCGACCAGGGAGGCGTTCTGGCACTGGAACACCGCCACGTAGCGCGTGATCCCGCCCTCCACGGGCTCCTCGAAGATGACGTCGGCCTTGTCCAGGCCGCTCTGCGGCCGGGCGGCCGGGTAGTTGTCGATCTTGACGGCCAGGGCGGGGCGCCCAGGGACGGCGCCCAGGGCCGGGGGTTCCCCGCTGAGGGGGCAGGGCGGGGGCGGTGCCGTCGACGTCGTCGTCGTGGGCTTGGGCTTGGGCTTGGGGTCGTGATGCGCCGGTGGGTCGGAGCAGGAGGCCAGGAGCAAGCTGACCAGGGCGATCGCGCCCAGAGCGCCCCAGGCGAACGGACGGCGCGCCCGGGAGCGGTGGGGAGCGGGGGTGATCATTTCTGCCGGTCAAGCGTAGGGGGGCAGCGTGCCCAAGTGGTGGCATACGCAGCCGCCGCAGGGTGCGCTTCGAAGGCTCAGGCGTCGCCCGGATCGGTTGGTGTGGCGGCCAGATAGACCCCGTCGGACCCGAAGCCCAGGTGGGCCACCGTCGCCGGGCGGGGCAGGCCGGCCAGCGGCTCGGCCGAGTGGAATGGCGCATAGAGCAGCCAGACGCCCTTTCCGTCGCTGAACACCGACTCCTCGCCGGGTCCCGCCCCCTGGTCGTTCGATCCGAGGAGCGGCAGCGCGGAGGTGTCGGCGCAGGGGCCGAGCGGGCCGTCGCACTGGGCCACCCCGATGGCGTAGCCGGGTTGGTTGAACCAGTAGCCCGAATAGAAGAGGTAGTAGACGCTGTCGACCAGCACCAGCTGCGGCGCCTCCACGATGGTGCCCTGCCAGGGCTCGTCGGGCCCGAAGATCACACTGGGCTGACCAAGCAGGTGGAGACCGTCGGCGCTGAGCAGCTGGCTGTAGATCTGGGTGTCGGTGGTGTGGGACACCACGTTCTGGTCGGACTTCCAGAGCATGTACGCCTGCCCGTCGCCGTCGATGAAAGAGCGGGGGTCGATGGACCCGCCCAACGACGGCTGGCAGATGAAGGGAGTGGGCTCCGCCTGGTAGGGGCCGGCGATGGCGCTGCCCACGGCGTCACCGATGCACATGATGGCGGGCGACGAGTCCCGTACCAGGGAGGTGAAGTAGAGCACGTAGTGATCGCCGAAACGCCGGACGTCGGGCGCCCAGGCCCATCCGGGTGTGGCCCAGGCCGGCAGCTGGGGCAGGGCGTCGGTCACCGGGCCCCAGTGCCCCGGGGCGGTGGCCGACCGGACCGGGACGTTAGGCCCCGGGCCGCCGCGCGAGGTGAACAGGTAGTACCGCCCACCGTCCACAACCATGAAGGGGTCGGTCTCGTCGGCACCGATGCTGATCCAGGTACCCGGCGACGCCAGGTCGGTCGTCGGCGGTGGCTGGTCGTAGGCCAACTGGAGCATGGGGTCCACGGAGCCGCTGGCCCCGACCGGCGAGCCCGGGCCGCCCGTGGGGGCCCCGCCGCGCGGGACGGCACGCAGCCCCTGTGCCCCGGCGGCGCCGACGACCAGCACCACCACGAGCACCACGCCGGCGAAAACCGCCACCAGGTCGCCCCGGTGGTGCCACTGCCCCGGAGCGGGACGGGAGCGGTCCGGTGGTGGGCGGTGCATCTCAGTGCGGTCGGCGGAGGGGACGGCGGGTGGAGTCCGGGTCATGCCGAGTTGGTGCCGGCGGCGCCGCCTGCCGCGGCCGTGCTGCCCGAGTACACCTCGGTCCAATTGCCGGTGGAGCTGGCGTACGTGGAAGCCGGTCCCAGCCCGAAGCGGCCGTAGAGGTTCTCCATGGCCCGCACGATGAAGTCGGTGATGCCGGGGAACGGGCCGGGGACCACGATGGGGTAGATGATCCCCGTGGTCGACAGGAGCGACAGGAAGCGTGCCGAGCCGCTGGCGAACACACCGCCGCCGTTGCCCGGCGCGGTGTAGTACGTGATGTCGGACCAGTTGCCCTGGCCCGGAACGGGCGAATGTGCGATGACGTCCAGGTTGCGCGGACCTGGCAGGACCGGGACGTAGCGGTCGTACTCACCCGTGATGGCCTCGGGGAACGAGTAGCCGTCGGTGAGGTTGCAGCCGTCCCAGAACCAGGACGAGGCGTCCGTCACCACCAGGTCGGCCTTGGCGCCGACGGACTGGTACATCGACCCGATGAGCGAGGACTCGGGGTCGTTCACCGGGGCCTGGTCCCAGTTGACCGTGGTGAGGGCGGGGTCCTCGGACGCCATCGGGTCCTCGGAGGCGTCCTTGTAGCAGACCTGCAGCCGGTTGGGCCCGACGCTGGTCGTCTTGCATCCGGATCTGGCGGTAGCAGGCGTTGGCGCCGAGGAAGGCCACGTTCAGGCCGTCGGCCACGGCGGAGGACACGCCGTCGCGCATCGGCGTGGACCAGTACTCGTCATGACCGAGGCTGAAGAGGCAGCGGTGGTTAGCCAGCAGGCCGGGGTTGGTGTGCAGGTCGACGTCGGTCCAGTAGGTCATGTCGGCACCGAAGCTCTCCAGACGGAAGAGGAGCGGGAATTCGTTGCCCACGAAGTCCGCCGCGCCGGAGGCCCAGGTCTGGGGGTAGGGCCGGTCGAACGAGACGACGCGGGAGCGGTTGGCGAAGTCCGAACTTCCGGACGCGGTGGGGCCGTAGTAGAGGCTGTAGCTCCCGTAGAGGTTGTAGGCCTGCCAGGTGGTGACGCTGTTCATGAGGACGAACGACGCCATGGACGAGTCGTCTCGGATGGTGAGCGGGATGAACTGCTCCTGCCCACCGTTGCCGACCAGTTTCAACAGGTAACACCCGGGCAGCCACTCCTTGGTGATGCTGATGGTCATGGTGGGCGACCAGGGGCAGGTCACCGTGCTGGTCCCCGGGGTAACGACCGGCGACGGCTGGCGGCCCGCCGACACCATGTCGCTCTGCCAGATCAGGCGGCCGCCGAGCCCCTGGTAGTAACCCATGCGATACGCCTGCACCTGGACGGCCTGGGCCGCCGTGTTGACGAACAGGGCTACGTCGTCGCCGACCACCGCGCTCACCTGGCTGGCGTAGCCCTCGAGGGCGTGGTTCGGTTGGACGAAATTGCATACCCAGTCGAGCGTGCCCGTCCGGGCGTTCTCGGCGATCAACCAGGGCGCGGTCGGGACGACCACGCCGCTCGGCAGCTGCGCGTCGACCACCGCAGGCACACTCTCCTGTTCCGGCCGGCGGGCCCGGCGTGCACGCGGTGGGGCGGCTTCTTGGACGTGCTCTTGTCGACGCCCGCGCCAAGGGCCACGCCCGTCGCCCCGAATGCGGAGAGCTGGAGGAACTGCCGCCGGTCGAGCGGGCGGCGATCTGAGGGATCCGGGGATGCCGCGGCGTGGGAGCCGCCGTCCGGAGGGAGGCGCCGCACGCGGCGAGTGTATCCAGACACCCCAGTTCAGACCCAGCGCCCGTTCGGTTCGTGGCCCGAGCCGGGCACCCCCTACCATTCCGGCGTGACCTGGGCCCGCTCCATTCCCGGACCGCTCCGCCGGGCGCTGGCCCGGCTCGTGCACGCCGGGTGGGAGGCTGCGGTCGACCTGGGAGCCATCGGCCCCGACGACGCCCGGGGCCGGCGCTTCGGCCGGCTGGGCCGGGGCGCCTGCCTGATCTTTCCGCAAGGGGCCATCTATAACGAGCACCTGATCCAGATCGGCGAGGAGACCATCATCGGGCCGGGACGTGCATCTCGGCCGGGATGGCGCCCGGCCAGGTCATGCCGACCGACCCCGTGGTGTCGATCGGGAGTCGCTGCCTGATCGGCCGAGGCTCGCACATCGTCGGCCACTGGGAGATCGTCATCGGCGACGACATCCAGACCGGCCCCTACGTCTACATCACCGACCAGAACCACACCTACGAAGACCCGGTTGAGCCGATCGGGCGCCAATGGCCCGTCGAGGCCGCGGTGCGCATCGGCTCGGGTAGCTGGCTCGGGGCGAACGCGGTCATCCTGCCCGGCGCGCAGATCGGCGAGCACGTGGTGGTGGCGGCGGGCGCGGTGGTGCGCGGGGAAGTGCCCGACCGCTGTGTCGTGGCCGGGGTGCCGGCGCGGATCGTGCGGCGCTGGGTCGAGGGGAGCGGCTGGGTGGACGAGAGGGACCTGGCGCGGCCATGACGTGGCGGGTGCTGTCGCCCTATCTGGTGACGGTGAGCGGCCAGGACGGACCGGGCATCGCCGAGCGCCTGTTCGCCGCGCTCGCCGAGCACGGTGTCGACGTGGAGGACGTCGAACAGGTGCGGGTACACGGGCACCTGCTGTTGTGTGTGGAGATCGAGCTCATGCCAGCCGACGTGGACGGCGTGCGCGACGCGCTGGCCCGGCACGTGGCCGGCGCGGCGTGGGGGTGGGGGTGGCGCTTGAGCCGCTGGTGGAAGCGGACGACGAGGGCGAGCCCGAACGGCATCTGGTCACGCTGCTGGCGCCCGAGATCGATGCGGCAACGCTCGAGAGCGTGACCGGTCGCGTGGCGTCGTGCGGCGGCAACATCGAGCGCATCGTCCGCCTGGCGGCCTACCCGGTCCACAGTTACGAGCTGTCGGTGGCCGGCGCCGATCTCGACCGGATGCGTCGCGCGTTGGCGGAGGCGGCAGCACGGCGCCAGATCGACATCGCCGTGCAGGTGGCCGGGCTGCACCGGCGGGCCAAGCACCTCATCGTCATGGACGCCGACTCGACCCTGCTCCAGGGTGAGGTGATCGACCTGCTGGCCGAGCGGTGCGGATGCGGCGCCCAGGTGGCGGCGGTGACGGAGGCGGCCATGGCGGGTGACCTCGACTTCGAGGAAGCGCTCCGGCAACGGGTGCGGTTGTTGGCCGGGCTGAAGGAGGCCGACCTCGACGCGGTCGCGCGAGAGCATCCTGTCTGGCACCGGGCGCGCGCACGCTGGTGCGCACCCTCAAGCGGCTGGGCTACGAGCTGGCCGTGGTGAGCGGCGGCTTCACACAGGTGATCGAGCCCATCGTGGAGGACCTCGGCATCGACCATCTGGCGGCCAACGGGCTGCGTGCTCGCCGGTGGCGTGCTCACGGGTGAGTTGGAGGGGCCGATCGTCGACCGGGCCGGTAAGGCCGCTGCCATGGTGCGGTTCGCCGAGACGGCCGGTGTGCCTCTGGCCCGCACCATCGCCGTGGGGGACGGGGCTAACGACATCGACATGCTGGCGACGGCCGGGCTGGGCATCGCGTTCAACGCCAAGCCCGTGGTGCGCCAGGCGGCCGACACCGCTCTCAGCGTGCCCTACCTCGACACCATCCTCTTCCTGTTGGGCATCTCACGCCGCGAAGTGGAGCTGGCCGACCGCCTGGACGAGGGAGCGCTGTGACCGTCATGGCGCAGGGTGAACCGGGCCGGCAGGCGGACAACCGGGGCCGGCGCCCGCTGCTGCGCGGCTGGCTGCACGTGGTGGCGTGCGCCGGTTGGCTGGTCGGCGGCCCGTTCCTCATCGCCGCCGCTCCCGACGCCTGGGCCACGACCGTGCTGGCCGTCTACGTCGCGGGGATGCTCGTGATGTTCGGCACCAGCGCCGCCTTCCACCGGTTGCGCTGGTCGGCACCGGCCTGGCGGCGCATGCGCCGGGCCGACCACAGCGCGATCTTCGTCGGAATCGCGGCGACGTCGACGGCGGTGGCCGGACTGGCTCTGAGCGGGTGGGCCCGCGTGCTGGTGCTGGCCATGGTGTGGGCGGGGGCTCTCGCCGGCATCGCGCTGCGCCAGGTCTGGCTCGACGCGCCGCAGTGGGTGGTAGCCATTCCTTATGTGGTCGTGGGCTGGTGCCCTATCGTCGTCGCGCCGCAGCTGGTGCGGGCGCTGGGCTGGGCCGGCTTCGGGCTCATGCTGACGGCCGGCCTGGCCTACACGGCGGGCGCGCTCGTCTACGCCCGCAAGCGACCCGACCCGTGGCCGGCCGTCTTCGGCTTCCACGAGGTGTTCCACGCCTGCACCCTGGTGGGTGCCGGGATCTTCGCCTACCTGGTGGCGTTCGTGGCGCTGCCGCGGTACTGATCAATCACGCCCTCGGCCAGCCTCACGTGACGTCGAGGCCGAGCATGGTGATGGCGTTGCCCCGCATGATCCGGTACACGTCGTCGTCGCTCAGGTGCTGCACCATCTGCTCGGCCACCGCCCGCGTGTCGGGCCAGGTGGAGTCGGTGTGGGGGTAATCGGTCTCGAAGGTGATGCGGTCGACGCCGATGACGCCGATGGAGTCGAGGCCGTGCTGGTCGCGGAAGAAGCAGCCGTAGACCTGACGGTGGAAGTAGGTCGACGGGGGCTCGGGCACGATGTCCTTGACGCCGCCCCAGGCCCGGTGCTCGCGCCACACGTCGTCGGCCCGCTCGAGGATGTAGGGCAACCAGCCGATCTGGCCCTCCGAGTAGGCGAGCACGAGGCGGGGGAAGCGTATGAGGACGCCGGAGAACAAGAAGTCGCACAACGACGACATGGCGTTGCCGAAGCTCAACGTGGCCGCCACCGCCACCGGGGCGTCGCCCGAGGTGGCCGGCATCTTGGACGACGAGCCGATGTGCATGCACACCACCGTCTCCGTCTCCTCACAGGCGGCGAAGAAGGGATCCCAGTACCCGCCGTGGATGCTGGGCAGGCCGAGGTGCGGCGGGATCTCGCTGAAGCAGACGGCGCGCACGCCGCGGGCGGCGTTGCGCCGCACCTCGGCGGCCGCCTTCTCGGCATCCCACAGGGGGATCAGGCACAGCGGAAGGAGCCGGCCGCCGCTGTCGCCGCACCACTCCTCGACCATGAAGTCGTTGTAGGCGTACACGCAGGCCTCGGCCAGCTCCCTGTCCTTGGCCTCGAGGAAGGTCTGGCCGCAGAAGCGCGGGAAGGAAGGGAAGCACAAGCTGGCCTCGACCCAGTTGGACTCCATGTCGGCGATGCGGGCCGCAGGCTCGTAGCAGCCGGGGCGCATCTCGTCGTAGGTGATGGGTGACATCGTCATGTCGTCGCGGTCGAAGCCGACAGCGGCCACGTGGCGCTTGTTGATGTACACGAGGTCCTCGTAGACCCAGCAGTCAGCCTGGGGTCCGTCGGGGTCGAAGCTCTGGCGGTAGGCGCCGCCGCCGATGTGCTCCATCTCCCCGATGCCCCGGCGCTCCGACTTGGGCCCCCGGTCGCGGAAGCGGGCCGGCAGCCAGGTGTCCCAGAGGTGCGGGGGTTCGACGAGGTGGTCGTCGACGCTGATGATCCTGGGAAGCGGGGTGGTGCTCCCGAGTCGGGGCGTGGTGTCGTCGATCAGGTCGGTCATAGCTCCTCCAGTGTGGCCGCGAAGGGGACGAGGGGGGCCAACGACTCGAGTTCGGCCCGCACCGCGGCCTCCTCGCCGGCGTGGACGCGCAGCACGACCTCGTCGACGCCGAGGCGTGCGTAGTGCTCGAGCTTGGCCTTGTCGGCGATGGTGCCGAAGGGGATCACGCACAGGCTGGCCGGGTCGCGGCCGACCTGCTCGGCCCGGGCCGTCAGGCGGGGCATGGCCTCGGCCAGGCCGCGGCCGCCGATCGGGAGCCACCCGTCGGCGTAGGACACCACCGCCGCGAACACGGACTCGCGCGCGCCGCCGCCGATGAGCGTGCGCACCCGCGGCTGCTGGACCGGCTTGGGCCAGGACCACGACGGGCCGAAGTCGACGAACTCCCCGTGGAACTCGGCCTGTTCGGTCGACCAGATGGCCTCCATGGCGGCCAGGTGCTCGCGCACGACGAACCAGCGGCGGCCCGGGTCGACGCCGTGGTCCTGCATCTCGGTGGCGTTCCATCCGAACCCGACCCCCAGGGTCACCCGGCCCGACGAGAGGTGGTCGAGTGTGGCCACCTGCTTGGCCAGCACGAGGGGGTCGTGTTGGGCGGCCAGGAGAATGCCGGTGCCAAGCCCGATACGGGTGGTGACGCTCGCCGCCGTGGCCAGCGCGACCAGGGGGTCGAGGCAACGCTTGTAGTCGTCGAGCCGTACGCCTTCGACGAGGGCCGGCGGGACGTCCTCGCTCACGGGCAGGTGGGTGTGCTCGGGGAGCCAGAACGAGTCGAACCCGAACTCCTCGACGGCCGCGGCCAGCGCGGCCGGGGCGACGTCCAGGTCAGTCAGGGCGGCCGTGATGCCGAGGCGCACGGTCAGGATCGCTTGGCGGCGAACTCGGCCAGCGTGCCGGTCTGCGCCGCGCCCGAGAGCAGGTCGGCGAACGCGCCCTGCTCGCGCCGGTTGGCCTCGGCCACCGCGTCACGCCGGGCCGCCCGCATCAGCCAGGTGATGGCCCGGGTGGCGGACCGCGGGTGCGCGGCGATGCGGGCGGCCAGGGCGACCGTCTCGTCGAGCACGGTGCCAGGCGCGCAGACGCGGAGGGCCAGGCCGAGCTCGACCAGCTCCTCGGCCCCCACCCAGTCCGAGGTCAGCAGGACCCGGGCGGCGCGCTGCCAGCCCATGGCCGCGGGGAAGAGGTAGCTGCTGGCCGCCTCGGGCGGCACGCCGAGCTCTGCGAACGGCACCCGCAGGCGTGCTCGCGACGTCGACCAGTACGAGGTCGCAGTGGGCCAACACGGTGAACCCGAGCCCGACGGCGACGCCGTTCACGGCGGCGAGGAGCGGGACGGAGATGTCGGGAATGCAGTCGAGCAATCCTTGAAAGCCCCGATCGGAGCCCTCGACCTTCGTGCCGCTGGCGATGGCGACCATCTCGTTGAGGTCCGCACCCGAGGTGAAGGCCCCGTCGGCTCCGGTCAGGACGACGGCACCGAGCGACTCGTCTGTGTCGGCGGCGCGGAGCGCGGCGGTGAGCTCGAGGTACATGGCGGTGTCGAAGGCGTTGCGTACCTCGGGACGGTTGAACGCGAGGACGCGGACTCCGGGTGCGGGCTCTGACGTCTCGATCCGGCTCACCGGTTTGCGGGGTTCTCCTCGGCGGCCGCCGCCTTGGCCCGGCGGGCGATCACGTTCTCCGCCGCCTGGTTCAGACCGACCGACACCGGCCACCCGACGTAGTGGGTCAGGTGCACCACCACCTCGCGGAGCTGGTCGACCGTGAGCTCGCCGCGCTCGAGCGCCCTCGAGAACTGCAGGTCGAGCAGGTCGATCTTGTCCTGCGCCGCCAGCACGCCGATCGTCATGAGGCGCCGGTCACGCACGTCGAGCTCGTCACTCGTCCACACCGTCCCGAAGAGGTGGTCGACCGTCATCTCGATATAGCGGCCCGGGATGGTGGCGGGGTCGACGCCGAAGCCGTAGACCTCCTCCATCTTGGCCATGCCGGCCGCCCGTGGATCGTCCGGTCCGCTCATCGGTGTGCCTCGAACGCCATCACGACCTCCCCTTCCCGATACTCGGCTGCCGGTAGACCCCGAACCGTAGGCCCGCGCTCACGAGTCGGGAAAACCGAAGACGCGGTTGCAGTGGCGCTCGGCCAGCTCGCCCATGGGGAGGGCGACATCCAGTTGTGCCCCGAACTCCAGGATCGTCACCAGGTCCTTGTGCGCCATGTCGGATGCCGCCTGCATGGCGCCGCGCAGCCCGGCGTCCGTGTCCTCGGGCCACGGTGCTGTCGTGTTGCGGAACATCAGCCGTGAGGCGCCGCCGATCCGCGTGTCACTCTCCCGAGTGGCCTGGCCCAGCTTGACCAGGTCGATGCCCGCCGCCTCGGCCAGCTGCTGGGCCTCGAAGGCGGCGTACCACGAGCCGTAGGTGATGAGGTTCCGCGCCAGCTTGGCGGCTATCCCGGCGCCCGGCGGGCCCATGTGCAGGACGAGGCAGCTGATCACGTCGAGCACAGGGCGTACCTGGTCGACCTCCTCGGCCGAGCCGCCGATCATGCAGACCCACTCGCCGCTGGAAGCCGCCTCGGGCCCGCCACTCACGCCGCAGTCGACCACGGTGACCCCGTGGGGCGCGCCTTCGGCGCGCATGTCGATGACGGTGGTGGTGGGGATGGTGCTGAGGATCACGACCGCAGTGCCCGGCGCCGCGCCGGCGAACACGCCGTCGGGGCCTCCGAGCACGGTGCGCACCTGCTGGTCGTCGAAGACCGAGACGAGGACGACGTCGCTGTGGGCGGCCAGCTCCGAGGGTGTCGCCGCCACTCGGGCCCCCTCCCGGAACGGCGCGGTGGCCTCCTCCCGGACGTCGCACACAGTTACCGGCACGCCGGCCTGGACGAGGCTGGAGGCGAGGCCATGGCCGATGCCCCCGAGACCGATGACGCCCGCCCGCGGTACCGTCGGCGCCTGGTCGTTCTCGTTCTCGCTCTCGGGCACGCGGCGCTCCCTCCGGGCGGTTTCCGCCCTTGACGGCACCGACCCTAGACTCTGGACAAGTGTCTGAACTATAGTTTGGACATATGACTGGATCCAGCGGAGAGCGGCACGACTACTCGGGGGAGTTCGACCCCGGGTTCGACTACGAGGACCTGTCCAAGGAGGCCCTGGTGAGGCTCGTGCGCGAGTACGGGCTCATCGTCCACCTGCTGGACCGCTCCATGTGCGCCGCCATCGGCCTGCGCTACGGGGCCGAGGCGGTGAAGGAGCTGGCCATCGAGGAGTGGGCCGGCGCCAGCCCGGTCTACGGCGACCGGCTGCGCCAGATCATGCAGATCGAGGGCGACGGCGTGTCGGCCATCTTCAAGGTGCTCCAGCTCGACCCCGGCTTCCCCCACCACTACATGGACGTGCACTACGAGCTGGTCGACGAGAAGCACGGCTATTTCGAGCTGGCCTACTGCGGCGCGCTGATGGACGCCGAGCCGTGGGGCGACGTGATGGTGACGAACATGTGCCACCACATCGAGGACGGCACCTTCGACGTGACGGCGCAGGCGGTCAACCCCAAGGCGCACATCCGCCACGTGCACCGGCCACCCCGGGTGCCCTCCGACCGCTCACCGCACTGCCGGTGGGAGATCGTCATTGAGGACGAGACCGAGACGCTGCCCGAAAAGGACATCACCAAGATCACCCGGGGCACGACGGCGGCGACCTTCTCCTTCCCCGACATGAAGGACGGCACGCCGCACGTCCCGGTGCGCCAGGACGCGCCGGCGGGCGGGGGCGGGGGCGGGTGAGCATCTTCGAGGCGGCGGACCCGGGTGACGAGCAGCCGGGGCGCCGCCACCTCTCCGAGCGCCAGGCCGAGGTGATGGAGCGGCTGGTGGCGGCGGCGGCGCAGGAGGCCGAGGAGCGGGGGTACGCCGACATCTCGGTGCGGACGATCGCCAAGCGGGCGGGGGTGGCCCCGGCCACCGCCTACACCTACTTCTCGGGCAAGGACCACCTCCTGGCCGAGGTGCTGTGGCGGCGCATGCAGGCGGCGCCGCACCTGCTCGACGTCAACCTGCCGCTGGGCGAGCGGGTGGCGGCCACGGTGCGCACCATGGGCTTCGGGACGATGGAGATGCCGGCCGTGTCGGTCTGCACGACGGCGCTGCTGGCCGACGGGCCGGACGTGAAGCGCGTGCGGGCGCGCATCGGCGTCGAGATCGGGCGCCGTCTGGCCGCCGCGCTGGGACCGGGCGTCGACACGTCCGTGCTGGGCGTGCTGCAGGTGACCTACATCGGGGCTCTCCTGAGTGCCGGCATGGGCCACCTGCCCTTCGACGCCGTGCCGGCGCTGATGACCGAGGCGGTGGCGCTCATGGCGCGGGAGGCGACGTGACGACGGTGGCGCCGCTGACGTACTCGCCGTACGACTACGCCATCCACGAGGATCCCTATCCGACCTACGCCCGGCTGCGGGCCGAGTCGCCCGTCTTCTACAACGCCGAGCTCGACTTCTACGCCTACGCGCGCCACGCCGACGTGCTGGGCGCCTTCCGCGACGTCGACCACTACTCCAACGCCTACGGCGTGACCCTCGACCCGGTCGCCTTCGGGCCCGAGGCGCACAGGGCCATGTCGATCCTGGCCATTGACCCGCCGCGCCACACCCGCCTGCGCTCCATCGTCGGCAAGAGCTTCACGCCGCGCCGGGTGGCCGAGATGGAGCCGCGCATCCGCCAGCTGGCCGTCGCGCACCTGGAGCCGGCGCTCGAGGCGGGGTCGTTCGACTTCGTGGGCGACTTCGCCGCTCGGCTGCCGATGGACGTGATCTCCGAGCTGGTGGGCGTGCCGCCGTCGGACCGGGCCGAGATCCGCCGCCTGGCGGACCTGCTGGTGCACCGGGAGGAGGGTATCGACGACGTCCCGCCCGCGGGCCTGGAGGCGGCGCTCATCCTGGCCGGCTACTACGCCGAGATGGTGGCCGACCGCCACCGCCACGAGCGCGACGACCTGACCTGGTCGCTCCTGCAGCACGAGGTCGACGGACAGGGCCTGACCGACGACGAGGTGATCTCGTTCCTGTTCCTGTTGGTGGTGGCGGGGAACGAGACGACGACCAAGCTGCTCTCCAACGCCTGGCTGTGGGGGGCGCGCCACCCCGAGCAGGCGGCCAAGCCGCTGGCGGACGCGGCATGGGTGCCCAACTGGGTGGAGGAGACGTTGCGCTACGACACGTCGACGCAGATGCTGCTGCGGGTGACGCGGGCGCCGGTCACCGTGCGGGGGGTCGAGATCGAGGCCGGGCGCCGGGTGCTGCTGCTCATCGGCTCGGCCAACCGGGACGAGGACGTCTTCCCCGCGGCCGACGCCTACGACCTCGGCCGTTCGACGGCGGACCTGATCAGCTTCGGCAGCGGCCGCCACTTCTGCATGGGAGCGGCGCTGGCCCGTATGGAGGCCCGCGTCGCCCTGGCCGAGCTGGCGGCCCGGGTGCGGGACTACGGCGCCGACGAGAGCGGTCTGGTGCGGGTGCACTCCATCAACGTGCGCGGCCTGGCCGTCCTGCCGACGACGGTGACGCGGCGCTGATGACGAGCTTGGAGCCACGACCGGATCGCCGGCCGGCGGTGGTCACCGGCGCCTCGTCGGGCATCGGGGCGGCGACGGCGCGGACGTTGGCCCGGAGTGGCCTGCCGGTGGTGCTCGGGGCGCGCCGCACCGAGGTGTGCGAGGCCGTTGCGGGCGAGATCCGGGCCGCCGGTGGCGAGGCGGCCGCCTTCCACCTGGACCTGGCCGATCCGGCGTCGATCACGCAGTTCGCCAAGGAGGCCGAAGATGCCTTCGGCCCGCTGGAGGTGCTGGTCTCCAACGCGGCCCGCATCATGACCGGATC
Source organism: uncultured Acidimicrobiaceae bacterium (assembly GCA_963807775.1). GTDB lineage: Bacteria > Actinomycetota > Acidimicrobiia > Acidimicrobiales > RAAP-2 > Bog-473. Next base: position 581,924 of record CAWECY010000010.1, read on the forward strand.
GGGGTTGGAGACGTCGCCGGAGGACTTCGAAGAGGTGTTGCGGGTGAACGTGGGCGGTGCCCAGCGGCTCGTGCGTGCCTTCGGGACGGGCATGGTGGAGCGCCGGCGGGGGGACCTCGTCTTCGTGACCTCCGACGTGGTGGCGCACCCGCGGCCGCGCATGTCGGCCTACGTGGCGTCCAAATGGGGACTGGAGGGCTTCGTCACCGCCTTGCAGATGGAGCTCGAGGGCACCGGCGTGCGGGCCGTGATCGTGCGGCCGGGGCCGACGCTGACCGGCATGGGCCAGGGCTGGGACCCCGACGTCACCGGCGAGGTGCTGGCCGAGTGGGCGCGCTGGGGCCTGGTCCGGCACATGGCCCTGCTGCCGCCCGAAGGGGTGGCGCTGGCCATCGCGCATGCGGTGGCGGCGCCGCGCGGGACCCATCTGAGCATTGTGGAGGTTCAGCCGGAGGCACCGCTGGACACCGAGGGAGCAAGGTGAAGACGACCGCTGAGTCGATAGAGGAGGACTGACCCATGCCCGCTTACCCGCGCGCCGAGCTAGAGGAGATGGTCGAGCGCTGGCTCGAGACCAACCGGAGCGGCGAGGCCAAACAGGACTGGCGCCACATGGCCGACTTCTACACCGAGGACGCCACCTACGGCTGGAACGTCGGACCCAACGACGAGTTCATGGCGGTCGGACGCGAGGAGATCCGCGAGATCGCACTCGGCCAGGAGATGGCCGGGCTGGAGGGCTGGGTCTACCCGTACCAAAAGGTGCTCATCGATGAGCAGCAGGGCGAGATCCTCGGGCTCTGGAAGCAGGTGGCCGACGCCAAGAAGCCCGACGGCACCAACTACGAGATCGCCGGCCTTGGCGGCAGCTGGTTCCGCTACGGCGGCCATTTCCAGTGGTCCTGGCACCGCGACTTCTTCGACGTGGGCAACGCCGGCGCGGTGTTCATGGCCATGATGGCCGACGGCTCGTTGCTGCCGGGCATGCAGCAGCGCCTGGAGCGAGCGATGTCGGGTGAGCGCCTGCCCGGCCATTACCGACCGGGCGAGGCGCCGGTGGGTTTGTGGGAGGTGCCGCCGGGAGCCTGAGGGTTGAAGCGGGCTGGTTGACCTTCTGGCGCGGGAGGCTGCGACTCTTGACCACCTCGCCGGCGAACGGCCCGCGGCCGGCGATGCGAGCGACCGTCGGCGGACACGACTTCGTGCTGCGGCGGCGGACCTTCGGCGACGCGCTGCCCTGGCTAGCCTGGCGCTTGCCTCTCATGGATGATCAACCGCACGTCCGCGCCACCTGCACGGCCGGCGCCTCCTGACCCAGCGGGCTGGGAAGCGCGCCGGTGGCTATCCTTTTTGCGCTGCTCTCGGCGTTCTCGACCGCCACCACCGCCGTGCTGCAGCGCCTGGCCTCGGTGTCGCAGCCGGAGACCAGCGGCGGCTGGCGCACCGTGCGGGCCCTGGTCCGCGACCCCCGCTGGCTGCTCGGTCTCGTCTTCTTGGGCGGCACCTTCGTGTTCCAGGCCATCGCCCTCTACTTCGGCGAACTGGCCGTGGTGCAACCGATCCTCGTCACCGAGCTGATCTTCACCCTGGCCCTGCGCCGCTTGTGGCTGCGCGACGACATCACGCCCAGGACGTGGACGGCCGCCGTCATGATCTGCGGGGGACTGGCCGCCTTCCTGCTGGCGGCGCACCCGGAAGAGGGCCACCGCGTGGCCACGGTGGGCGACTGGGTGTGGGCTCTCACCACGCGCGGGTTGGTGGTCGTGCTGCTGGTGCTTCTGAGCCGAACCGGCTCGCCGGCGCGGCGCGCCGCGCTGCTGGGGTGCGCGGCGGGACTGGTCTGGGCCGTTGACGCGGCCTTCGTCAAGGCCGCCACCGACCTGCTGTCGCGGTCGGGCTGGGTCGCCCTGCTCGTGCACTGGCCGCTCTACGCCGTGGTGGCCAGCGGGGTGCTGGGCACCATCCTGGTCGGGGCGGCCTTCACCGCCGGGCCGCTGACCGCGTCACAACCGGCTCTGCTCATCGTGGACCCGCTGGCCTCCATCGCCCTCGGGATCGAGCTCTTCGGCGAGCAGCTGCGCACGAGCGTGCCCGCCCTGACCATCTCGGCCACCGGCCTGGCCGTGATGGCCACCGGGGTGGTGCTCATCAGTGTGTGGGCGCCACCGGTGACGACCGTGCACATGGGCAAGCGGGGTGCATCGTCCGCCGGCGACGTCGCCGGCCTCGGTCTCTGACGGCGACCTCTCCCCCGTGCGCCCCGGGGGACTCGAACCACCCAACCTGCGGATTAAGGGTCCGCTGCTCCACCGTTGAGCTAGAGGCGCAGGCCCACCCTACGGGCGACGCTGCCGGCAGGCCATGGTGATGCTGACGGCGGTCAATCGAAGTCCATCCGCACGTCGGTAAGCTACCCAACTCAGGTTCCACGCCCGTCACTGCGGCGTTTGGAGGAGGTGGTGATGGAAGTAGAGCCGGAGCGCCAGTCCACCGCTGACGCGCTGGTCAGCGAACGTCGGGCCAAGCGCGACGCGCTGCGCTCACTCGGCATCGACCCCTACCCGCTGCGCTACGACCGCACCGACACGGCGGCCGAGTTGCACGCCCGCTACATCGACCTGGCTCCGGACACCCGGACCGGCGCCCAGGTACGGGTGGCTGGCCGAGTAGCCAGCATCCGCGGCCACGGCAAGCTCGAGTTCGTCACGCTCCAGGACGTGAGCGGCAGTATCCAATTGCTGATCAGCGCATCCAAGCTGGAGCCCACCGCCGTGGAGGTCCGGGACCGGCTCGACCTGGGTGACTGGCTCGGAGCGGCCGGCGAAGTGGTCACGAGCAGGCGGGGCGAGCTCTCGGTCGAAGTCACCTCGTTAACCCCGCTCTCGAAAGCGCTGCGCCCCCTGCCGGACAAGTGGCACGGGTTGAGCGACGAGGACACCCGGTACCGCCAGCGCGAGGTCGACTTGCTGGCCAACCCCGACTCGCGCCGCATCTTCGACGTCCGCTTCAAGACGCTCGCGTCCATGCGCCAGACCTTCACGGACGAGGCGTTCGTGGAAGTCGAAACGCCCATTTTGCAGAGCCTGGCCGGGGGCGCCATCGCCCGGCCCTTCGTCACGCACTCCAACGCGCTGGACATCGACTTGAGCTTGCGCATCGCCCCGGAGCTGTTCTTGAAGCGGCTGGTCGTAGGCGGCTACGAGCGCGTCTTCGAGATCGCGCGCAACTTCCGCAACGAGGGAATCGATACCCGCCACAGCCCCGAGTTCACAATGCTCGAGGCGTACCGCGCCTTCGGGGACGTGCACGACGGCATGGACCTGACCGAGCGGGCCATCGTGGCGGCCGCCCGGGCCGCGGCAGGGCGCCTCACCTTCACCGTGGCCGACCGCAAGGTCGACCTCACACCGCCGTGGCCGCGCCACGAGCTGCTCGATCTACTGGCCGAGACGGTCGGACGCCGGCTGCACCCGAGCGACCCGGTGGACGAGGTGCGGGCCGTCTGCCTGGCGCACGACGTACCGTTCCTGGACTCGTGGGGCTCGGGCAAGCTCATCTTCGAGATGTACGACAAGATCCTCCAGGGCATGGTGCTCGACCCCCAGTTCATTTGCGGCTTCCCGGTGGAGGTGAGCCCGCTGGCCCGGCACCGACCCGAAGACCCGACCCTGGCCGACCGCTTCGAGCTCGTCATTGACGCCAAGGAGCTGGCCAATGGCTACAGCGAGCTGAACGTGCCCGAGGAGCAGGAGCAGCGCTTCGTGGCCCAGGCGGCCCTGGCGGCGTCGGGCGATCCCGAGGCGCACCCCGCCGACCGTGCCTTCGTGCGCGCGCTGGAATACGGTCTGCCGCCGACCTCGGGCATCGGCATCGGTCTCGACCGCCTGGTCATGCTGCTCGCCGAGGTGACGTCCATCCGCGACGTGATCCTGTTCCCCGTCCTGCGGCCCGAGGCGACGGATTGACCGAGACGACGTCTCAGCGGAGGTAGGGCGCGAAGGCCGCAGCCAGGCGAGTGGCCAGCGCCGTGCACTCGTCGCGGCCCGGGCGAGGTCACGAGCTTGGGCTGGGCCTTGAGCCACCAGCACGCCCTCGCAGGTGAACGGGCGGGAGAAGAAGCCGATCTCGACACCGGTGAAGCAGAGTGCGGAGCGCACGGGCGCCACCCCGCCCACGGCCCGCGCGACCAGCGCCTGCCTCGGTGGTCGACCGCGGTCCGGCGGCCAGGAGGCGGACGAGCGGCGCCAACCGGCCGAAGGTGGCGCGCCGGCGGGCGTTGTCCCGGGCCGTGCGGCGGGCGTACTCGGCCCGCGCCGACGCGCCGACGCGCCGACGCGCCGGCCCGTCCGGTCTCGAACGTTTCGAAATCTTCATGGTCGTCCGGATGCAACGTCCTGACCTGTCCGGGGCCGCCGTGCCGGGGAACGGTCGGCCCTGCCGCCGACCGTGGAGGACCGGAACCACGTGCGACGCTGTGCCCGGTGGAAGCGATGCCCAAACGGGGTCTGTTGGTGGCGGTCGCGCTGATCGGCGTCGTGGCCCTCGGCGGATGCGCCGCGTTACCGACGGGGCGCGGCGCCGCGGCATCGGACCGGGCGGTCCGCACGTCGACGTCGACGTCGACCACGACCACCTCGACCACGACCACCCTGCCACCGGTGACGCCGATCAGTTGGACCCCCTGCATGGGGGACCTGCAGTGCGGGACACTCGTGGTGCCGCTGAACTACGCCGAACCGGGCGGACCGACCATTCCCATAGCGGTGGCCCGGTACCCGGCCGAGGTCCCGGCCGACCGCATCGGCTCCCTCGTCATCGATCCCGGTGGACCGGGCGTGTCGGGAATCGACGACATGGCCAACGAGCTCAACGTATTGACGCCGCAGCTGCTCGACGACTTCGACATCGTCATGTTCGACCCTCGCGGCGTGGAGCGCAGCGACCCCGTGACCTGTGGCGAGACCCCAGGGGCGGCACCGGCCACGTTGAGCGACCCAGTGCCCACGACACCGGCCGAGGTCAGCGCCACCATCGCCGGTCTCAAGCAGTACGCCGCCGCCTGTGAGAAGGCCAGCTCCACCATCCTCCCGTACGTCGGGACCGTCGACGTTGCCCGCGACATGGAGCGACTCCGCCTGGCGCTCGGCGACAGCGGGCTCACCTACATGGGGCAGTCCTACGGCACGCTGCTCGGGCTGACGTACGCCGCCATGTTCCCGAAGCACGTGCGCGCCATGGTCCTCGACAGCGTGATCGACCCAGCGCTCAGCCTGAATCAGATGACCCTCGGGCAGGCCCAGGGCTTCGAGAACCAGCTCGATGCGTTCTTCTCCTGGTGCGCCGACACCGCCAGCTGTCCGTGGCGCCCTGACGGCGATCCGACGACGGCGGTGGTCGCGCTCATCGCGTCGAGCGCGGCCACACCCGTGCCGGCGGGCAACGGCCGCGTGGCGGGGGCCGGCGAGCTCTACGACGCCTTGCTCGACGGGCTGTATTCCCAGAGCGACTGGCCCGAGCTCGGCGACGCGCTGGCCGCCGACGCCGCGGGTGACGGGGCCACGGTCGTGGCCATGTCGGACCACTACAACACCAACGGATCGACTAACGGCGATGATGCCAACGTCGCCGTCAATTGCCTCGACCACCCGGCGAGCCACGACCTGGCGGCGTACGGCTACCTGGCCGACGTGTTCAAGGCCTCCGCACCCGTCTTCGGGCCCTTGCTGGCCTGGGGAGAGGCGACTTCCGCGGTGTGGCCGGCACTTCCCACCCGCACGGTCGGACCCGTGAGTGCCGTCGGTGCGCCGCCCATCCTCGTCATCGGCACCACCAACGACCCGGCCACCCCCTATGTCTGGGCGGTCAACGTGGCCCACCAGCTGCGCGCCAGTGCGCTGCTCACGGTCGACGGGGACAACCACGTCTCGTACTTCTACAGTGCCTGCGTGCGCGCGGATGTGCAGGCGTACCTGGTGGACGGGACGACGCCCGCTTCGGGTGCCACCTGCACCTCGTAGCTACCGTAAGCGCGCACGCGCTTGGGCCACGGGTGAAGCACGCGCCCCAGTACGAGGCTTCGCTTAGCCCTGATCCACGTGCGTCCAGCAGATCGGGACGCCATGAGCACAAAGGAGTGGTCATGACGTAACCGAGCGCAAGCTCTCGTCAGCCAGCCGGTGAGAGTCCGGTCTGGGGAGACGCCAAGGTCCCCGGTAGTGGAGCCTCCGGGTCCGGTCGAGAGGCCGGGGTCGAAGCGGGGCCGAGCAACTGGCCGGTCCGCAGCATGAAGCGAAGTCTGCAGCGTCGTTAAGACTTCCCGCCTTTGGCGGGGCAAGAGGGTGCCGAGTCTGTGTGGATCTGGCGAAGGCCACGGAAGCCGCCTGGGATCTTGGAGCGGGCGGCGATGGACCCTCCGGCGTAGGGGACGTGGAACGGTCAGAAGGGTGGCGAGGGAACTGGAGAGGCCCTACTCGGCCCCGAACCTGCGGGATCGGGAGCGAGCCTGTCTATAACCGGTGACCCCGGGAAATGGCCGGCAGCCGAGAGGGAGTCGGAGGGGGTCGTAGTAGTGACGACGGGCAGGACAACACAACCTGCCCCGAGCGAAGGGCCCCTGCTTCATCGGTGCACGACAATGTTGGGAGGAACGCTGATGAGTGCCGAGAACTCGGCTAGGTCCGTCAGACAGGCCGATGGCCTGGACCCCGTTCGAGCCCTTCAACGCGTGCTCTATCGCAGTGCCAAGCAGGATCGCACACGTCGTTTTCATGCCCTCTTCGACAAGCTCACCCGCAGTGACGTGATGTGGCGGGCATGGGTAGACGTGGCCACCAACCAAGGCGCCCCCGGCGTCGACGGCGTCACCATCGCCGACATTCAAGACGGGGGCACCGAGTCGGTGCGGGCCTTTCTCGACGGCCTCGCCGCAGAACTTCGAACCGGTTCCTATCGGCCGAAGCCACTGCGGCGGGTCAACATCCCAAAGCCGGGCAAACCGGGGGAGACCCGGCCACTCGGCATTCCCACGATCGCCGACCGGGTGATCATGACGGCAGCGAAGATCGTCCTTGAGCCGATTTTCGAAGCCGACTTTCACCCGGTGAGTTTCGGGTTCCGCCCGAAGCGATCGGCGCACCAGGCCCTCGAAGCCGTCCGACAGACGGCCAACCAGGGTCGGGTGTGGGTGCTCGACGCCGACATCAAGGCGTGCTTCGACAACATCGACCACGACGCCCTCACGGGTCAGGTCGAACGCCGGGTCGTTGACCGGCAGATGCTGAAGCTGCTGCGGTCGTGGCTGCGGGCCGGGGTGTTCGAGGGCGGGGTGGTCTCAGATTCTGAGGCCGGAACCCCCCAAGGCTCGCCTGTGACTCCTCGGACACAATGGGCAACTTCGAGTTCGAGGTCGCGTTGCTCTATGTCCGGGGCGAAAAGCCCAAGAGAAGGTCCACCGCTCATGGTGACTCTAAAGGTAGTATATAAGTGTCATGAGCGAGGGACGTCGGGCACGGGCCGATCAGGTTGCCAAGCGGGTGAACACGGCGGTCGAGCTGTTGGACGAGGACATGACGGTGATGGAAGCCACGCTGACGTTGGCGCGGCGACACCGCTTGTCCGAGCGTCAGGCGCGCCGTTACGTCGAACGGGCTCGAGACGAGGGCGCGATGGACGTGGCCACACCGAAGATCGTTTTCACCGTGAAGCTGCCGGCGACTCTGGCCCGGCGGGTCCGCGTGCCGCCCGGGCTACCGGCCAGAGCATCTCGAGCCTGGTGGCCGAGGCTCTGGCCGAATTCTTGGACCGTCAGGATCGTGGCTGAGCGCGACGTCATCGTCGAGTTCGTCTTCGATCGGGTTGGACCGCGGGCTGTGGCTTACGCCTATCGGATCTTGGTCCCCGAACGTCGGGGCCGCATAGAGCAGAGGAGCGACGATGACGACAGCAGCGATCTACGCCCGGGTGTCCTCGACCCGTCAGAAGCAGGATCAGACGATCTCCTCTCAGACCGCGGCCTTGCACGAGATGGCCGAGCACTCGGGGCTTGAGGTCCCACCGGAGTGGGTCTTCGAGGACGAGGGGTACTCGGGAGCAACGCTGATCCGACCGGCGCTCGAACGACTGCGTGATCTCACCGCACAGGTTCCGATCGACGTGGTGTTGTGTTACTCGCCGGACCGTCTGGCTCGACGCTACGCGTACCAGGCGCTCTTGATCGACGAGTTCGCCCGAGTCGGCACCGAGGTCCGCTTCGTCAACGGACCCAAGGGTGAGACGCCCGAAGACGAATTGCTCGATTCAGTTCCAGGGCATGATCGCCGAATACGAACGCGCGCAGATCGCCGAGCGCTCTCGACGTGGCAAGGCGCATCGCGCCCGGGCCGGCACGGTCAACGTGCTCTCGGGCGCCCCGTTCGGCTACCGCTATATACGGCGATCCGAGAGTGCCGACGCACGTTATGAGATCGTCGAAGAAGAGGCTGCGGTGGTGCGAGAGATGTTCCGCCGCTACAGCCGAAGACCAGTGCTCGATCGCGGAGCTCACCCGTTGGCTCAGTGCCGAAGGCGTTGTCACCCGCACGGGAAAGGAGCGCTGGGACCGCTCCGTGGTCTGGGGGATGCTGCGCAACCCGCCTATGCCGGCCGGGCTGGGTTCTTGAAAACGACCCGCCTCGAGCAGCGCGCCCGCGTCAACCGCACGGCGCGTCGGCAAGGACAAAGCGTGTCGCGCCACCCCATGACTCAACCTCGCGCCTTCGAAGACTGGATCACGATCGCCGTGCCCGCCATCGTGAGCGAAGAGATCTTCGCACTGACCGCGCGTCGCCTCGAGGACAACCGCCGCTTCGCCTCGCGCAACACCAAAGAACCGTCGCTGCTCATGGGTCTCGTGGCGTGTCAGAGCTGTGGTTACGCGTACTACCGGACGTCGACGCGCACCAAGAAGCGCAAGCTGTACTACTACCGCTGTCTCGGATCGGACGACTACCGCTACGAGCACGGACGCATCTGCGAGAACAAGCCGGTGCGGGCCGATTACCTCGATGAGCTCGTCTGGGGCCAGGTGACCGCCCTGCTGGCCGATCCCGCCTTGGTGCAGGCCGAGCTGGACCGGCGACTGGCCGAGCTGCGCCACGCCGACCCGGCGACCGCGGAGCGGGCTCGGACTCGAACTCGAACTCGCCCGCGCCACCAAAGGCATCGAACGCTTGTCGCGGCCTACAAGAGGACCTGCTCACTCTCGAGGAGCTGCGCGCCCACATGCCCGACCTGCGCGCCAAGGCAACCAGTCTGGGCGGCGCGCTCGCGTCGCTCGATGCGCAGCTGCTCGACCGCGAGACCTACCTTGCGCTGGCCGAGAACCTCGAGGGCTTCCTCTCGAGGTTGCGCGACACGTCCGAGGTGGCCAGCATTGAAGACCGACAAAAGGTGGTACGCAGTGTGGTCAAGGAGGTCCTGGTCGGGCCTGAGCGCGTCGTCATCCGGCACTCGATCCCTGCTCACCGTCCCTTTCGGCACGGGGGTTATCGATTGCGTTTGAGGAGTCATTTCCCCCCTGCTCGCCAACATCGCCCTCCATGTCCTCGACGAGGTGTGGGACAGCGGTGGAAAGCGACTGGGGACGCTGGTGCGTTACTGCGACGACTTCGTCGTCCTCTGCCCGACACGGGAGCGAGCCGAAGCGGCTCGGGACCTGGCCGAAGAGATCCTGGAACCCCTCGGGCTGCGATTGCATCCCGACAAGACCAGGATCGCCGATCTTCGGAAAGGTGCGGAGGGTTTCGACTTCTTGGGCTTCCATCACCGGATGGTCAAGTCCTGGAAACGGCCGGGTCGTTACTGGCTCCACAAGTGGCCGTCACCACGGGCTATGGCTTCCATCAGAAGCAAGGTCCGTGCGCTGACAACCCCGAGTCGAGTCGGGCTCGATCTGGACGTCGTCGTCGATGATCTCAACCCCGTGCTGCGGGGCTGGGGCGCCTACTTCCGACAGGGCAACTCGTCGGCCAAGTTCGGCGCCATCGACGGCTACGTCCACGAACGGGTGGCAATACTGGCCAGCAGGAAACATGCTCTGCGCGGGACGAAACTGGACGGACCGCTTCACGTGGGACTGGCTGGGGAACCTCGGGATCTACCGCCTCACCGGAACGGTGCGCTATCCGACTGCGCATGCGCTGTGACGAACGATGTCGGAAAGCCGTGTGCCGGAGAACGGCATGCACGGTTTGAACGGGGGCCGCTGGGGAAGTAACCACGATCCCGGCCGAGATGGGCGAGAAACCTTCGGGCCAGCGCTTGACGTCGGGATACCGGGTGGCCGAACCAGCGGCCTACCTCACCGATCGGCCTCGGTGCGACGGCTCTGCCAACGATGTGCAACTCGGCCGTCTGTGCCGTGCGGTGGATCAGTGACTCTGACGTGTTTAGGGACGGGTTGAACCAGAGCTTCTTGTGATCGGCGAGTGCATTGGCGGCCGCAGGGTGCTCGGGGCCACGTCCACCCGAAGGGTCAGGTCATGAGCAAGACGTTGCGGTGACAGGTGAGGGCAGCGACGAAGCGCTCCGCCCAGGGCCAACGTGCCGGCAGGTGCAAGGTGACGCGTCGGGCTGAGAACGTGTTTGGTAACCCGTGTCACGGCGGAGCCCAGGGGCGCCGACCTGGTGGGCGTGCAAGGCGATTGAGCATCAGTCCGATCATCGCCCACTTGACGAACGCCTCGTGCGTCTCGGGCAGCCGCTCGTAGTCGCGCACCAGTCGGCGCCAGCGCATGAGCCAGGCCAACGTGCGCTCGACCACCCAGCGCCGAGGCAGGACGGCAAAGCCGCGCTGGTCCTTGGGCTTGGAGACGATCTCGACGGTCATCTTCCAGTAGCGCCGGGCCCGCACGACGAGTCGACCGGCATAGCCACCGTCGGCGAAGACGTGGCGCAGCCGGGGATACCAGCCATGGGCCAGCTTTCGCACGTCGACTCCTCCGTCGCGGTCTTGCACCGAGGCCGCAGTCACCATCACGACGAGCAACAACCCGAGCGTGTCGGTCACGATATGGCGCTTTCTTCCCTGCACTCGCTTCCCGGCGTCATAACCGCGAGTGTCCTTTCCGACGGTGTCGGCCCCACGCAGGGACTGCGAATCGACGATCCCCGCACTCGGTTCGGCCTTCCTCTTGGTGCCGTCGGGCTTCTCGGTCCTCTTGCGCAGCTCCTCGCGCAAGGTGTCGTGGATGAGATCGAGCGTCCCGTCGTCGCGCCAGTCGACGAAGTAGCCGTAGACGGTGCGCCAATGCGGGAGATCCTTGGGCAGCATGCGCCAAGCACACCCGGCGCGGCGTCAGGTACAAGATGGCATTGACGATCTCGCGCTTGGGATACAACGGAGGCCGTCCGCCGGGAGCCACCGGCACCGTGTCGGGCAACATAGGCTCCACCAACGCCCACTGACGATCGGTCAGATCGGTCGGATATCTGCGGCCCGGCGCCACGCACACCAGTGCAGCGCAATCGAGAGTAAATCGCGAGCACCGCGCGCTACCAAACGCGCTGGTCACACGCGATTTTGAAAACTTCTCCTCACAAGTGCTATCGACGACAGCGAGCTACGTCTTCAGCTGCTCCCATGTCGGCACCTGGTTTCCAAACACGTACTGAGCGTGTGAGTCGTCCCGGGAGGCTCAGGTAGCGGCGGCGAAGAGTCTCGGTGGTGATGAGGGCTTCGCCGAGTCCGAGCCTGGTGCTGAACCGGGCCAGATTGTGAGCCATGACGTTGAAGGCCAACCAGGCGGCGTTGGCACCGAAGCGCCCCGACGGCAGATGGTTGAGACCGACACCGTATTTCAGGTCGCGGATGGTGTTCTCGATCTCGGCATGGCGCCGGTGGTCGGCCTCGAGCTCGACCATCTCGCCTTCTCGGTCGGTGATGAAGGCGTGGTAGGTGAACTCGACGAACAGCGCCAGTTGGCTGCCCGGCGTGGGCCGCACCCGGCGCACGATCAGCCGACAGGGCTGGCCCTTGGTGCCGAAGGGCTGGTAGGTGGTCTCGGCCACGTCGGCGCCGTCGAGGAAGTAGGCGATGGCGACCCAGGCGGACTCGTCGATGGCGGCGATGGCCGTTTTCACTCCGCCTTTGTGGAGTTTGGCCGTGATGGAGAATGACACGTTGGCCCGGCGGCGGGCGTCGACGACGGTCCGGCTGTAGAAGCCCGAGTCGGCCCGCAGGACGATCGGCCCGCTCGCACCCGCCCTGCGCACCCGACCGAACGTCTCGGTGAGGAAGCTGGCCGCACCCCGACCCGAGTGGGCATTGCCACCGCGCAGACGGACGTGGAGGACGTCTCCGGTCCCCGCCGCCATGGCGTAGAGAGGGTTGTAGCCCCGGACGTGGTTGTAGGTGAAGTGGGTCCCGCCCTCTTTGGCCAAGCCGTAGGTCTCGTGGATGGAGGAGTCGACATCGATGGTGAACGGCTCCTCGCCCGGACCCGCCCCGGCGGCCCAGGCCCGTGTCAGCAGATCCCCCGCCACCGCGTCCAGCTGACGAGCGTGGCCCCAGGTGAAGCTGCGCAGGAACGTTCCGAGCGTCGAGGGCGCCAACACGACGTGGCCGAGCACCGCTTGGGTGTCGCCCGCCCGCAGAGCATCGGCATCGTCGATCGAGTCGCCGCCGGCCAGCGCCGAGTGGACCAGGGTCATCGCCTTGTGGCCGACATTGGCACGTCCCGCCGCATCCCCAGGTCGACGTGCTCGTCGAAGAGCTCTCGCAGTCCGAGGTGCTGGGCCAGTGTCGCCGGCAGCATCAAGCCGGCGTTGGCCACCAGACGCTCGTCATCGAAGGTCACGTCGAGACGGTCGAGACTGTGGCAAGATACGCGCATCGAAATAGTGCCTTCCCGTAGGGGATGTGGTCGGTGTGGTAACCACCATTTTCCCTTGCAGGAAGGCACGTTTCGCGGATGCACGACCGCGATCAGACTCTATTCGTCGGTGGATCAGGGCTTAGCTAGCTCCTCCTGTCGGGCGCCGTCACCCTGGTCCACCGCGGCGAGGGGCGCGAGGTCGTGACCCGCCCGCTCGGGCTGGTGAAGGTGAGCTCGACGTTGGGGTCACCGCGGACGCGCCAGCCCACCGTGGAGCTGTGGATCAGGTCGTGGTGGTATCTGCACATCAGGGCCAAATTGTCCATGTCGGTCGGGCCGCGCTCAGGTGGGCTCCAAAAGCGCACGTGGTGCGCCACGGTGAAGAGCACATGGCGACAGCCCGGGAAGCGACAGTGCCGGTCCCGGCGCATCAGCTCACGGCGCTGGGTGGGCGTGGCGTCTCGGCTCTGGTGCCCCTCGTAGACGGTGTGGCCGGCGTCGTCGTCGAGGGCCACGATGACCCGGGCCTCACAGGCCAGGCGCCGCACCACGTCCGCGCTGATCAGCCCGCCCCGTTCGAGCTCGCCGCAGCGCTCCGCGTCGCCGAGCAGGGTGTCGAGGGGGGCGTGGGCGACCACGATGTAGGGCGAGCGCGACGGGCCAGCCTGGGCGTCACCGCCCGAGCGCACCAAGGACACCAAGGCGTCGGCCAGGCGCTGGTCCCACGGCGTCTCGCCGTCGGAGGGGATGGCCTTGGCCCGGGCCTCGAGGCACGCCCGCACCTCGGCGAAGGACTCGGCGGGCAGCCCCGCCGTCATGGTGCGCGTCGCCTCGTTGAAGCGCACCGAGCGGGTCTCGTGCTCCTTGTCGGAGTCCTCTCGGGTGGGGGGACGCTGCGTGCGCACCAGTTCGGCCAGGTCACGCACCGAGTGCTCGGCCGCGGCGTCGGCCCAGGCGGCGTCGGTCTCGGGGGTGGCCACCCCGGCCACGGTGCGCACCTTGTCCAAGGGCAGCACCCCGCTGCACAGCGCCCCGCTCAGGTGCGGCAGGTCGAAGAGGTCCTCGCCGACCCGGGCCAAGGTGCGGGCGCTGGAGGGGCCCACCCCGGTGCGCTCCACCATCCAGGCCTCGACCGAGGTGGCGCCGTCGTCGCGGAAGCCCTGGCGCCGCGCCAGCTCGGCCAGGGCCAGCGCGATGAGGCCCGCCAGGGCGGCCTGGGCCGTGGCCGACTCGGTGAGCACCTCTTTGAGCTCGTCAGTGGACATGGCGGCCACTTCGGAGAGCCCGAGCGTCGGCACGTCGAAGGTGAGCCCGGTGGCGGTGGTGGCGGCGGCGGTGTGGTGGTGGGCCCCATGGTGGGGTGAACGGTCGTCGGGGGCGGGGGCGGTTGTACCGGATTTTTTTGAGAGTCTGAGCGGATCGGCACCGACCTGGACCACCGGCGGTCGACTTACGCCGCTAGCGGCTGGTGAAGCGGTAGTCCCCGCTCCCGACCGAGAGCACGGCCACGCCACCGGCGACGGTGAGGACCGATACCCCGGGGGACCGCGTCGCGGCCACACCGCCCTCACGAACGGCGGAGATCCCGCCCGTCGCCGGCACCGTCGTCACGACCGACACGTTGGCGGGCACGGAGAGGTCGAGGGAGAGCCGCCCGCCTGCTTTGCGCTCCCACGTCACCGCCAAAGGTCCGGCGACCGTGGGCACCGAGCCCGCGGCCCTGGGCAGGCCGAGCGCCGGAGGCGTCACGGCCAGGCGGAGCGTCCCGTCGGGACCGGGGTCCATGAACGTCACCCCGAGCAACGTTTCCTGCATGGCCACGAGCGCGGAGGATCCCCAGCCGTGCGACATGGAGTCCCCGATCAGGTCGCTCGGCGTCCAGACCTCCCAGGTGAAGGTGCCACCCGCCTCGAGGATGTGGGCCCAGCCCGGGATGGAGGTATCCGTGAGCGTCCGGACCACCATCTCGGGCAGGCCGGCCGCCGTCAGCCCGCGCAGGAGCTCGAGCCCGTGGTTCGGCCCGAGCGAAATGCCGAGCGAGGCCACGTAGGCCCCCACGGCGGCGGTGTCGGAAGTGGGCACCACGCCGTACGCCAGCGCCAGGGCGTTGGCCTCCTGTGAGGCGTGGCCGCTCTGGGCCCCGTCGGCGTCGACGCCGTCGATGTAGACGCCGTCGGGACGCCGCAGGCTGGCGTTGACGGCGCCGGCCAGCTGCGCGGCCCGGGACTGCCAGAGCGCCGCTGCCGCGGCGTCACGGGCCAGGTCGGAGAGCTGGGCCACCCGGTTGAACGCGTTGACGGCCAGCACGTTGCTGGCGGTGTCGGCGGCCACCGCCTGGTCGTAGCCGTAGACGGGGTCGCCGTCGCTGCCGTCGGCCAGCCCGTAGAGCAGGCCGGTGGAGGTCTGGCGCGCCGACCAAAGCCAGGCCGCCACCTTGGACGCCGAGGGGGTCAGAGGAGCGCGGTCGTGCGGTCGCCCGTGGCCGCGTAGTAGCGCCAGAGCCACTCGGGGTAGCGGGCGCTGAAGGTGGCGTAGTACCGCGCCCCGTCGCCGTTGGGGTACACCGCGTTGGTACGCCCGTCCGGCCAGTATCGAGCCTGGCCCCGGGCCACGTCGCGCAGGCCCTGCCAGCTCAGGTTCTGCTCGCCGTACGCCCGCATGACCGCCTCCGACTCGTTGGCGGCGTCCCAGGTGAACTGGCCCTTCTCCCGCGTCGGCGTGTCGATGAACTGCTCCTGGCTGCAGTAGAGGCACGAGCGGGCGCAGAGGCGCCAGACCGCATCGAGCATGCGGTCACCCGTCGAGAAGGTGGCGGCCGGCACGTCGGGCATGGCGGTGTGACGGGCCAGGGCCAGCACCTGGTTCCGGCTCAGGGCCTGGCCCGCGCCCTGCACCTGGAGGTAGCGGAAGCCGAAGTAGGTGAAGACCTCGAAGGCCTGCGCTCCGCTCCGCATGATGTAGGTGGACGACAGGTTGGTCTCCTGCGTGCCGTGCAGGGTGGAGACCTGCCCGTCCGGATCGAGCAGGTAGCCGCCGCGCACGGTGACCGTCTGGCCGGGCACGCCGGTGGCGAACTCGACCCGCGGCCGGGCCGCGTAGACGGCGCCGAAGTCGGCCACCACGGACCCGTCCGCCACCGCGTGCAGACGGACGGGGAGCACGGGCCGCTCCTCGACGTGCGTGCGCTGCGCATAGATGCGGGTGAACGGGGCCGACCCGGCCGGCCCGATGACGGTGACGGCGGACCAGCCCGAGGCCGTGCCCGTGTCGTCGTAGCCGGGCGCCGACCAGCCCTGCGGCTGGGCCCGGCCGTCGACCCACTCCACGAAGTCGGCCCCGTCGGAGTTCCGCTGCGGCGACGGCAGCCACTCGGCCGGCCGCTCGCGCCACGACCCGTCTGTCCCGTAGACCATGTGGCGCCCGTCGTCGTACCGGAGCGACAGCTGCAGCAGGAGCCCGGGGGCCGAGGCCGGGCGACCCTGGCCCGGCCCGTACCAGCGATGCAGCACACCCACGGCGTTGGCGCGTCCCGGGTGCACGACCGAGGTCAGGTCCACGGCGCGCCCGTACTGCTCGTCGGGGTAGGAGAAGCTGGGCCAGGCGTCCACCTCGGCCCCGTTGACGAAGAGCCGGTAGGTGTGCGCCGCCGACACGTACGCCGTGGCCCGGCGCAGGGGGCCGGCCGGCGGGGTGACCTCCGTCCGCAGGTAGGTCACGCGGTCGGGCTGCTGCGAAGCACCGGCCGGACGCAGCCAGTGGGCCTGCCAGTCGGCGGCGCGCAGCGCGGTGGTGAACGGGGCCGGCACCGACAGCGGGCCCCACGCCTCGGCGGCGTCACGCAGCTGCACCGTCCAGGCGAACGTGCCGTCCGCGGCGAGAGGCGGGCCACCGTAGGCCACGAAGGCCTGCTGCCCCGTCGCCACCGGGCCGCTGTCCCATACCCGCGCCGTCGACGTCCCGGGGTCGGTGCGGCGGACCTCGATCCGGTACGCCGTCTGCCGCACCTGGCGCCGGCTGCGGCCCCCCGCCGGCTGGACGGTCCAGGCGAAGAAGGCGTCGTCCGGGTCGACGCCGACCGGGGCGACGAGCCCGTTCACGGTGAGGTCCGCGGCCCGCAGCGCGCCCGCCGCCACGCCCGGCGCGCCGGCGGCCGCCGCGTCGTCGGCCCGCCGTTGCGCACCTCCTGCCGGCGCCGCGCCGCCGCTTCCCGCAACGGCAGCAACCGCCACCCCGGCCGCCACCCCGCCCGACGAGGCGAGGAACGTGCGCCGGTCGAACCTGCTCACGCCGACCCGCCGCTGATCATCTCGACGGTGTCGAGACTGGCGTCGCTGTAGTAGATGGAGCCCGACGGGGACACCGCCACGCCCGACGGTGTCCCCATGTGGGTCAGCACCCACCGGGTGCCGTCGCCCAGCCCGGCCGGGCTCGAGACCGTCAGGGCACCGGCGGCCGTGTAGAGGTCACCGCCCGTGACGGCCCGCCCGAGCAGCACGCCCGAGGTCGCCGGCACCACCCGGATGCAGTGCATGAAGCCGTCCGTGACGAAGAGGGCGCCGTCAGGCCCGAGCGCCAGGCCGCGGGGGTCGTTCAACTCGGCCGTTTGCCCGACGGCGGCCAGCCCGTCGGCGAGATACGGCTGGTAGCCCCCGGTCCCACCCACGACGACGCCGATGTCGCCCGCGCCCACCGCCGTGCCGTAGTAGGTGCCACCCCGGGCCGGCGCCAACAGCACCGACTGGTCACCGCTGTCGGCCACGTAGAGGTCCCCGGCGGCGTCGACGGCCACGGCCACCGGGTCCCAGAGCTCGGCGTCGGCCAACGGCCCGCCCTGGCCCGCCGTCCCGCAGACCCCGGTGCCGGCGACCGTGGTCAGGTGCCCTGCGGTCACCGGGAGCCCGAGGACCGTCCCGTCGCGGGCCGGCAGCACCCGGACGCGGCAGTTGGCCGTGTCGGCGATGAAGAGGTCCCCGGCGGCGTCGACCGCCACGGCGGTCGGCTGGTCCAGCTCGCTGGCCGTGGCGGCGAGCCTGTCACCGTTGAAGCCCGGTCGCCCGGTGCCGGCCACCGTGACCGCCACCCGGCTCCCGCCCGCCGCCCGGACCTCCTGCACCCGCGCCGAGGTCGCCTCGGCGATGTAGACGTCACCGGAGGCGTCCACCGCCACCCCGGTCGGGTGGCCGATGGTGCCGCGTCCGACGCAGGATCCGCCGGTCAGGGTGGCGGCGTGTCCCGCATGCAGGTGCAGCCCGTCGAACGTCTCGCTGCGGGGCGCCACTACGAGTATCCGGCAGTGGCCGGTGTCGGCCACGAAGAGGTCGCCGGCGGCATCGAGGGCGATCCCGCTTGGTGCCTCGAGCATCCCGGCCCCCAGCACAGGGCGCACGGACGGCCCCGTCGCCGCGGCCGCGGCCGTGGCCTCCGCCCCGGTCACGGCCGTCGAGCCCGGCCACAGCGCCAACCCCGCCAGCGCGATCACCCCCATGAGGACGAAGGGCGGAAACGGCCGGCGCACCGGCACATCATGCCGGGTCGGCGGCCGGCGGCGGCGGTTCCCGGTGTTGTCGTCTCCTCGAACGGCGGGGACGCCGCCGCCCGCGCCATAGTGGGCGTCACCGCAACGAGCGACAACGCGACGAGCCGACAACAAGGAAAGAGAAAGGACCACACCGTGCCCGCACCCGAAGAAGCCCTCTCCGCCCAGAACGTGACCTACCCCGGGTACCAAGGCGCCGAGATCAACGCCTACCAGGCCCTCCCGGCCGGCGACGGCCCCTTCCCGGGCGTGTTCGTCATCCATCACCTGCCGGGCTGGGACTCGGGGACCAAGGAGATCGCCCGGCGCTTCGCCGCCTCCGGCTACAACGCCCTGTGCCCCAACCTCTACGCCCGCCAGGGCTTGGACGTCGACCCCGACGACGCCGCGGCCGCCACCCGCGAGGCCGGCGGCGTCCCCGACGAGCAGTTCGTGGGCGACGCCGAGGCGGCCGTCAGCCACCTGCGCGCGCTCCCGACCTCCAACGGCAAGGTCGGCGTCATCGGCTACTGCTCCGGCGGCCGGCACTCCTTCCTCACCGCGGTGAGCGTGCCCGTCGATGCGGCGGTCGACTGTTACGGCGCCTTCGTCGTCGGCACGCCGCCCGAGGGCTTCCCGCTCAAGGTGACGGCCCTCGTCGACCGCACGCCCGAGCTGCACTGCCCGCTCCTCGGGCTGTTCGGCAACGACGACCAGTTCCCCACCCCCGAGCACGTCGACGAGCTCGAGGCGGCCCTGAAGGACGCCCGCAAGGAGTACGAGTTCCACCGCTACGACGGCGCCGGCCACGCCTTCTTCTCGGTCGACCGCACGGCCTACCGGCCCGAAGCGGCGGTCGACGGCTGGCAGCGCATCTTCGAGTTCTTCGGCCGGCACCTGGCGGCCTGACCATGTGCTCCTACCTCACCGTCAACACCGAGATCGCCGGCAGCGCCAAGGGCGCGCAGGGCTGGTTCAGCGTCAAGTCGGCCAACGTCTACTTCGACCACCCGTTCCACGCGCCGTTCGATCACACGCTCAACATCGACTTCGCCGACCCGTCCCGCGGCCCGGGCGCGCGCGTCGCCGTCGAGCTGAGCGCCGAGTCGGCCCGGCGCTTGGTCGCCAGCATCCAGGAGGCCTTGGCTGCCGCAGGGGCCGCCGCCTCGTGACCACACCCACCGCCCCGGCGGCCGGCGTCCACCTGCCGTGGGCCCGGGTGCCGGAGGCGGTGCAGGCCTGGGCGGCGAGCCTGGGCGGTGGCGACGTGCCGCCGGCCTCGGTGCGCGACCTGTCCGGGGGCTTCTCTCCCGGCGCCACCAGCATCTTGGAGTGGCCGGAGTGCGCCTTCTTCGTGAAGGCCGTCGGCGCCGAGCTGAACCCGGACTCGCCGGGCATGCACCGGCGCGAGATCCTGATCTCCTCCGCGTTGCCGATCAGCCCGCGCTTTCCCCGGCTGCGTGACCGCTACGACGACGGTGACTGGGTCGCGCTGGCCTTCGACGTGGTAGCCGGGAGCCCGCCGCGCCATCCCTGGCAGGCCGACGAGCTCGACACGGTGCTGGCCGCTCTGTCGGCCATGCACGACGAGCTCACGCCGAGTCCCGCCCCCGCGCTCGAGCCCCTGGCCGACTACGCACGCACCTTGTTCGGCGGGTGGGCCGAGTTGGCGGGACGCGAGACGACGCCACGGGAGCTCCCGCCGTGGGCGGCCGTGCACCTGCCCCGCCTGGCCGAGCTCGAGTCAGGGTGGCCCGCCGCCTGCGCCGGCTCAACCCTGGTCCACGGCGACGTGCGGGCCGACAACGTCCTCGTGGCGGCGGACAGGGTCGTGTTCGTCGACTGGCCCCACGCCGCCGTGGGCAACCCGGCCTTCGACGTCGTCGGCTGGGCGCCTTCGGTGGTCCTCGAGGGCGGCCCGGCCCCCGAGGAGCTGCTGGCCGGCCACGCGCCGTCACGGCGCGTCGATCCCGAGGCCGTCACCGTGCTCCTGTGCGCTATCGCCGGTTTCTTCATCAGCCGCTCCCTGCGCCCACCACCCCCCGGGCTGCCCACGCTCCGGTCGTTCCAGGCCGCCCAGGGTGCGGTGGCCCTCGACTGGCTGCGCCGCCGCACCGGCTGGTGACAACGGGCGCGCCGCCCTGGTCTTGCCCGTTAGGTTCAGGTCCATGCGCTTCGGACTGCAGATCCCCAACTTCATCGACGACGTGACGCCGGGCACCCTCTTCGGCGAGGTGGTCGAGCGGGCCACCGCCGCCGAGGAGACGGGCTTCGACTCGGTATGGGTGATGGACCACTTCTTCCAACTGCCGCCCATGGGTGGCCCGGTGGCACCCATGCTCGATTCGTACACCCTTCTCGGGGCCCTGGCAGCGCGCACCTCACGCGTCCGGCTCGGCGCCATGGTGACCGGCGTCACCTACCGCAACCCGGCCCACCTGGCCAAGATCATCACGACCCTGGACGTCATCAGCGGTGGGCGCGCCATCCTGGGCATCGGCGCCGCCTGGTACGACGTCGAGCACGAAGGGCTCGGGTTCGACTTCCCGTCCGCCGGCGAGCGGTTGGACCGGCTGGAGGAGGCGTTGCAGATCTGCCGGGCCATGTTCACCGAGGAGGCGCCGAGCTTCGAAGGCCGGTACTACCGGATCCACGAGGCGCGGAACGTGCCGCCGCCGGTGCAACCGGGCGGGCCGACCATCCTGGTGGGGGGTGGGGGAGAGAGGCGGACCCTGCAGCTGGTGGCCCGCTACGCGGACATGTGCAACATCTTCGGTGATCCGGCCACGGTCGCTCACAAGGTCGACGTGTTGCGCGGCCACTGCAAGGCCATCGGCCGTGACCCCTCGGAGATCACGGTCAGCCGCCTCAGCACGCTGGTGCTCACGGCCAACGACGAGGAGACGGCGGCCACGAAGGAATTCTTGCGCCAGGTGACCGGCGAGGAGCCGACGGGCTCTGATATCGGCACGACAGGCGAGCTCGTCTCCCGGGTCGAAGAGCTGGCGGCGGCAGGGGTCGACTACTTCGTCTTCAACATTCCGACCGGTACGGCCGAGACGGTGCGCCGGGTCGGCCAGGCGCTGGTGGGTCAGTTCACCGACTGACGGGTCGGTTTCCCGACACGTCGGCATCCCGACAACTGGGTCGGTTTCCCGACTCCTACTCGGCTCGCAGCAACTGCGACGTGTGCGTGCGGGCGGCCAGACGCCCGGGAATGCTGGCCGCGACCACGGCCAGGGCGATCGCGGCGACTCCGATGGCCACGACGGTCAGCGCGGGAACGGTCGGGTAGGGCACGGCGCTGATCTCTCCGGCGAACAAGTCCCACAGCACCCGCCCCAGCGCGACGCCCACCGGGATGCCGATGGCGCAGCCGATCACCGCCGCGACGCTCGCTTGGACGGCGATGGCCACGACGAGCTGCCCGCGGGTGAAGCCGAGGGTCTTCAGGATGGCGAGATCACGCCGCCGCCTCCGCACGGACGTGATCAAGGTGATGCAGAGCGCGACCGCGGCACCGGCCGCGAGGGCTATCCCGAGCAGGAACGGCGTGGACCCCAAGGACCCGTAGTTGAGGATCTCTGCCGGCCGCTGGACCGGGAGGACCGAGCCGCCGTTTTGGGCGATGTTCAATTTGTTCCCGACGGCCTGGAGGTTTCGGAGCGCTGCGGGATTGGCCCCGTCCTTCATGCGGATCAGGATCGCGTTCGGCCCGGCGGGAGTAACCTCGAAGACGTTGCGAGCGGACGCAGGGATCAGTTGGTACGCCAGCTCGGCACCGGTGCCCATCTCGAGATGGGACGAACCGGCCACGCCGATCGGCGGCAGGGTCGCCGTGCCGACGATGATCAGGGTCCGCGGCGCGTGGTCGGGGGCGCGTTCTGTGACGGTGTTCCCGACCTGCTTGCCGAGTTGGCGGAGGGTAGCGGCGCCCAGCACCACCTCGTTCGAGGCCTCGAGGCCGTGTCCGCTCAACACCGGTGGTGCGACCCCTGCGTTCGGGGTGGTGCCGAGCACGGGCACGGTCTGGCCGTCGAGTTCGAGCGAGGAGTAGTAGACGCCGGTCCAGGACTGGACCAGCGGATCGGCGTCGAGCAGCTTGGCCGCCTGCTGCGCGCCGATGTCGCCGAGACCACCACCTCCGTCCATGTCGTAGGTCCAGTTCCAGCCGTACAGCGCCGGATGGTTCACCAGCGTGGTCAGGCTCGACCCGAAGGTGACGGTGGCCACGACGACGGTCACGGCGAGGACGGCGCCCAGAATGGCCGAGCGCACCGGGACGGCCCCGCGGCCGGCGCCTGGTTCGAGGGCGAAACGTACGCCGGCAACGGCAGATGGCGGGAGGCCGGCCCGGGTCGCCGCCGTCGTCACGCGGGAGGATGGCACCCGAGGCGAACGATCTCGCAGACGATTCGGCAGTGCCCGGGCCGAAGCGATCATGGCCACGGCGCTCATGGCAACGAGCAGGACGGCCGCACCCAGGCCGATCACCGTCCAGTCGGCGTGCACCCCGATGTGGATGAAGGGACGCACCGGCCCGATCGGAGCCAACGGGGACAGCGCCAGGGCGACGAGTCCGGCCAGGACCGTGCCGACGAGGATGGCGCCGATTGTGCCGACGAGCCCGTCCCAGAAGGCCATGGGCGGATCGGCACCCAGGGCCCTGGCGACATCGAGGTCGTCGGCCATGAGCCGAAGTCGCCTCGTCACCACCTGTCCGGCGATCAGGAGCGTGGCCAGGGCGGCGATGCCGCCGAAGACGGCCAGTGCGATGACCTCCGGGCGCAGCGTCGCCTCGGCAGTCGTTTCGACAGCCTGCGACTCGACCGCGACGAAGGGGAATCCCCTGGGGAGGAGCGGCTTCACCTCGCTTTCTACGGCGGACAGGTGCGCGTTCCCGTCCCGCAGTGTCAGCGCACTGAGCGAGATGTTGCTGCAGCAGATGAGCAGTCGGTTCGTCAGCGCCGGCGAGAGCAGCTCGGTCGCCCCGGTCGTGTCGCCGTCCGTGTCATGGAAGAGCGTGGTGGCTTGGCCGCCGATGATGCCCACCAGCTTCAGTCGGGCCCGCTGGTCCTTTGGGATGACGTAATTCCCCGAGATGTCGCCCGACGTCGCCTGCGCGTTGGTGGCCCAGCCGAACGGCACGACCTCGCCGAGGTGGTACCCGAGCAACTTCGCGCTGGCGGCGTCGATGGCGAACTCGTCCGGGACCTTCGGGTTCGGCAGCCGACCCTCGGTGATGAAGAGGGGATTCTCGGTGTAGTCGATTCCGTTCACGCTGGCCTCGACGGTGGGGGTCGATGGGGTCTCGGCGAGCGGGTGGCCGCTCGGGGTGGTCGGACCGGCGTTGAGTTCGACTTCGCTCGCCACCCGCTCGACATGGGGCAGGTGGGCCAGCTTGTCAATCAACGTCGGGTTGTAGGCGGTGTTGAGACCGATGGCCGGGTCGATGGTGCCGGTGGCCACGAAGAGCTGAGGTACGTGTGCCGCCGCCACGAGTTCGGAGAAGGACGATTCCGTGCTCCGGGCCGTGACGATGGAGGCCATGGAGAGGCCACCGAGAGCTCCGAGCAAGAGCAGGACGGTCAGGAGATACGACCACTCGCTGTGGAAGGTCGCCCGAAACCGGTACCAGGCGTAGTGCAGCGATCCCCCCGACATCTGCCGACCTTCCCTCAGGTCCCGTGCCGACGGAGGTCCTGCAGGACGGCACCGGCCGCGCCGTGGCCGCACATGCCGTGGACGCCACCGCCGGGCGGGGTGGCGGCCGAGCAAAGGTACACGCCGGGCAGCGCGGTGCGGTACGGGTTCCAGCCGCGGCGTGGGGCGGAGCACCATCTGGCGCAGCGTGGCCGCGCCCCGTTGATGTCGCCCCCGACGTAGCTCGGATTGTGCTCTTCCTCGTCGACCGCGGTGAAGGTCGAGCGACCGATGACGAGGTCCCGGAAGCCCGGTGCGAACCGCTCGATCTGTGCCTCTATGCGCCCGGTCATGTCGAGATCGGACCCGTTGGGGACGTGGCAGTAGGCCCAGAGCGTCTGCATGCCCTCCGGGGCGCGAGTCGGGTCGACGACGCCGGGTTGGGTCACCAGGCAGTACGGCCGCTCGGCGTGCCGGCCGGCGTTGACGTCGGCCTCGCTGCGGGCGATCTCCTCGAAGGTCCCCCCGACATGGACGGTCACGGTACGCCGGCACGCCGTCCGCACTCCACGGCACCGGTCCGCGCAGGGCCCAGTCGACCTTGCAGACGCCGGGCCCGTACCGGTAGCGCTCGAGCGACCGGCGGTACCGCGACGGCAGGCGGTTACCGGCCATGTGGACGAGCTGCCGCGGTGTCACGTCGAGCACGGTGGCGGCGGCCGGAGGCAGGTCGCCCAGGCTCTTCACCCGCACGCCCGTCTCCACCCGGCCGCCGTGTGCGATGACCTCGGCGACCAGGGCATCGACGATGGCGGCGCTGCCACCCTCCACGACCGGCCAGCCATAGCGGTGGGCCAGCGCGGTGAACAGCCGGGGGAACACCCCGGACAGAGGCGCAGTCAACGGCAGCATGGAGTGGGCCGCCGTCCCTGCCACCAACGCCCGGCCCTCGTCGGTGTGGAAGCGACTGGCCAGGTGCCGGGCCGAGGGCAGGCCGCGCAGCCCGAAGCCGGCGGCGGCCAAAGGGTGGGCCGGGGGCGAGCGCATGGAGCCGAGGAACGTGGGGAGGATTTTGTCGAGGTCCCGCACGAGCGGGGTGAAGACGCGGGCATAGGCCGGGCCGTCCGCACCGAGCGAAGCGGCAACATCGTCGACACGGTGGCCGACGGCGACGGCGCGCCCACCGTCGAGGGGGTGGGCGAAGGCGAGCTCGGGTGTCAGCAGCCGCACGCCGTGGCCGGAGAGGTCGATCTCAACCAACGCCGGTGAGGCCAGCAACATGGGGTGGACGGCCGAACAGACGTCGTGACGGAACCCGCTCACGGTGAGCTCCGCCGTGCGGCACCCTCCCCCCGGTTCGTCGGCGGCCTCGAAGACGTCGACCGCCAGGCCGGCGCGGGCGAGCAGCACGGCGGCCACGAGCCCGTTGGGCCCGGCACCCACCACGACGGCGTCCGCCTTCCTCACGCGCGAGTCACAGCGACAGGGTCCGGGCCTCTTCGGCCCCGATCACCGGCACGGGCCCGTCGACGAACCGCCGCAGCGTCTCGTCGACCTGGGCGTCGTTGCGCTCCGGCTTGTGGTGGAACAGGGCCACCCGACGGGCGCCGGCGGCGACGCCGAGCCCGACGGCGTACTCGGCCGCGGCGTGCCCGAAGAAGCCCTCGGCCGCCACCTCCTCCGCCCGCAGATGCGCGTCGTGAATCAGGAGGTCGACACCGTGCGCGAGGTCGAGAGCCGCCTCGTGGTACTCGCCGATACCCTCGGGACCGCTCCCCGCCACGGTGGGGCAGTGATCGGGCAGGTAGGCCACCGACGAGCGCCCGTCGCTGACCCGGAAGCCGAACGTCCGACCACCCTTGTGCGGTATCTCCCGGGCCAGGACGGTGAACCCCTCCGCGTCGAAGGAGTCACAGGGGACGAGGCCGAACCGCCACTCACCCCGGAGCTGTGACGGGTAGATCGGGAAGAAAGGCGGCGACATCATGCGGGCCAGCAGGGTCTCGGCATCCGTCGAGGCGTCCACGGCCGGCAACAGCAGCGTGACCCGGGAGCCCTCCCGGTCGCCGCTGCTGAAGAACGGGAGCCCCTGGACATGGTCCCAGTGCAGGTGGGTCAACAGGACGGTGCCATGAAAGGGGCGGTCGCCGAGCATGTCCTTCAGGCGCCGGATGCCCGTGCCCGCATCGAGCAGCAACGCCGGCGCGGCGCCCGGGTCGTCGTGGGCGAGCGCCACACATGACGTGTGTCCGCCGTAGAGCACGTAATCGGGACCCGGGGCGGGCGTCGACCCCCGCGTACCGCAGAAGGTGACACGCACTGGGTCAGTCTCGCGCGTTGTCCTCGCGGCGATGGCCTGCGGACAACTCCTCCAGGTGTGAGCGATCGACCAGATCCGCGTCGAACATGGCGATCCGGCACGGTGTGACCGTGATGTTGCTCGACGTGCGCATGCCACCCTCGAGATGCGCCCGCTCGCCGAGCAGAGCTCCCGGCCCGTATTCGGCCAGACGCTCGCCGTCCTTTTCGACCCGGACGATCCCGTCCAGGATGAGGAGGACGTCTCGACCCGGCTCGCCTTCCTTCACGAGGATGGTTCCGGCGGCGAATGTCTCTATGCGCCGCTTGCCACCCCCCTGCATGAGTTGCGCCGAGAGTGAGGTCTCGAGCGCAGACTCGACGGCGGAGACGAGCGCTTCGGAGTCCTCGTCTCCCCACGGGCTGTGCTTGCCGAACGACTTCTGGTACCAGTCTTTGAAGTCGGTCAATCCCGACTTGTGTGAGAGGCGGTTGTCGGCTCCGTACACCCAGTGCCGTGGGAACCGACTGGCTCCGGTGAGCACGTACTCGGACCGTCCGTCCCGCGTGGAGCGTCAATGACAGCGTTGTCCAAACCAAGGGCGCCTGCCATTGGATGAAGGGCTTGCGGCGCACCCGTCGCGGGGCGGGCACGCCTGTGCGGCCACCACAGGTCTGGACGAAGCGAACCCATCCGTCTCCTCGTTCGGGCTCCCGCTGGATGTCGGGGAGCTGGAAGGCCTGGAACCGGTGCTTGACGGCGCCGAGGTTGACCAGGGTCGACCCCATGACCCCTCCAGCGAGGTAGCCGCAGTCGACGATATGGCCGGCTCCGTCGACGGCAATGAAGGCACGGAGCTCGTTGGCGAAGCGGAAGCGATCGGCTTCCTGCAGGGCCGCCAGGTCCATGTCCTCGGTCGGTGGAGGAGGGTCGTAGTGCGTGATGCCCGAGTCGAAGGCCAGGCGCTGCGCACCTTGGATCGCTTCGGTGGGGATCCACGACAGCGAGGTGACGACCCCTTCGTGGCGGATCAGTGTGTCAGTGCTCATACCGCCAGCGTGGACCGGCCGACCCGGGTTGACGAGTGTGGTGACAGGCCTCTCCGGGTGTGCCTAGCACCCCCCGTGAATCGGAAGGTCCCCCCCTGTTCCCGGGCCGGCAATTGTGTGAGAACTAGAGGCGATGAGCGAAGACGCGCAGAGGGCGGACACGATTTCGGTGCTCCTGGCCGACGACAACCTGATCGTCCGGGAGGGCGTACGGGCACTGATCGAGCGGCACAAGGACCTGGAGATCGTCGGCGTGGCGGCGGACTACGACGAGGTGGTGCAGGGCGCCACCGACCTGGCTCCCCAGGTCCTGGTGACCGACATCCGGATGCCCCCATCCTTCAATCGGGAGGGCATTGACGCCGCGAAGGAGGTGCGCAAGCGGCACCCGGGGACCGGGGTCGTGATCCTGTCGCAGTACGACGATCCCGAGTACGCCGTATCCCTGCTGGCCGAAGGCTCCGCCGGGTACGGCTACCTTCTCAAGGATCACATCGCCCAGGGTGACCAGCTGGTGGACGCCATACGCGCCGTGGCACCGGCGGCAACGCGCTCGACCCCGCCATTGTCGATGCTCTGGTGCGGCCCGTTACCTCCGACGGGGGTCTGGCGCCCGCCGAAGAGGAACTGCTCGGCATGGTGGCCGAAGGCAAGCCGATCAAGGCGATCGCCGTGACCGGGGGCTGCCACCGGAGGCGGTCGACGCCGAGGTCGAGGCCGTCTTCGTCAAGCTGGCCGAAGGCGTTTCGGCGGGAACCGAGGGGGCGCTACAGCGGCTACGCCTCCTGCATAAGGCCATCGTGGATCGGGAGGAGCAGGGTGAGACCCTCTCGAGGTTGCTTCCCGGAGGGCTAGCCGAGAAGCTCCGCCGCGACGGTCGTCACATCGGCGAGACCGAGCGCGTCATGGTCACGGTGCTCATGAGCGACATCCGTTCCTACTCGAGCATCGCCGAGCATGCAGATCCGAGCCAGCTGGCCGGGCAGCTGAACGTGCACCGAGCCGCGATGAACGAGGCGATCCTGGGGGAGAATGGGACGGTCATGCAGTTCGTGGGGGATGCAGTGATGGCGGTCTTCGGAGCTCCGTTCGCGCAAGAGGACCACGCCGACCGGGCGGTGGCGGCCGCACTGGGCATGCACGAGAAGCAGCACGCCATCAATCTGCGCTGGCAGGCCGAGGGTCTCCCTGCCTTCGGGTTGGGTCTTGGTCTGTCCACCGGGGAGGCTGCCGCGGCCCTCCTGGGGTCCGAGGAACGGCTCGAGTACACCCTGGTGGGGGACACGGTGAACATGTCCCAACGGCTCCAACAGCTGGCAGAGGCGGGCGAGACGGTCGTGTCGGAAGGAACAGTGGAAGTGTGGCAGGCACCCTTGCCGACCGTCGCCCTGCCGCCTCAGCTGGTCAAGGGCCGCGAGACGCCGGTAATCGCATACAAACTGGTGGGTGGCGCGCAGGGAGCCTGTGCGCCCCGGGAGGGAGCGTGACATGGACGCCTTGGTCATGGACAAAGTACGCAAGACGTTCGAAGCGGAGAACGCGCCGGTACGCGCCCTCCGTGGGGCCAGCCTGACGGTGCCGTCCGGAGACTTCATCGCCCTGATGGGTCCGTCGGGTTGCGGGAAGTCGACGCTCCTGAACCTCGTTGCGGGGCTCGATGTCGCTGACGAGGGCACGATCACGGTGGCCGGCGAGCTGGTCACGGGCCGGACCGAGGATGAGTTGTCGCAGCTGCGCCGCCGCCACATCGGCATCGTCTTCCAGTTCTTCAACCTCTTGGAGGGGATGACCGTCCTCGAGAACGTTGCCCTGCCCGCCGTGATTGCCGGCCGTAAGCGCAAGGCCGCTGAGACGCGTGCCCGCGATCTGCTCGACCTGTTGGGCATCGGGGACAAGGCCAGCACGGTGCCGGGCATGCTCTCAGGCGGTCAACGCCAACGACTCGCCATTGCCCGCGCTCTGGCCAACGAGCCGACGCTCCTTCTGGCCGACGAGCCCACGGGCGCCTTGGACTCCGAGGGAGGGCAGGAGGTCATTGAGCTCCTGAGCCGCCTGCACACCGGGGGCCAGACCATTGTGCTCGTCACCCACGACGCCGGGGTGGCCTCAGCGGCCGACCGAATCGTGCGCATGCGCGACGGGAGGATCGCGGCCGACAACGACGCTGATCTTCCGATGACCGTCCCGTCCTGAGACGGAGGTAGCTGATGACGATCGGAGGCAAGGTGAAGCTGGAGGTGGACGGCCCTCCCGCCGTGGCCGCACCGGCCCCTCCCGCCCTCGCGGTCGGCACGTTCCGGCTCGTGCAGGTCGTCGTCCTGGTGGTCACGATCGCCGGCGTCGTGGTGGGCCTGCGCACCACCGTACCCGGTGGCCTGGCTCCCGTCGATGGTGTCGCTTTTGGTCTTACGATCATCTGGGCGCTGGTGGGTGTCGTCGACACCCGAGCACGCGAACGGGTCGGGTCGAAAGTCTCCCCGTACCACCTCCTGGCCGGCCTCGACGCGTTGGTGGCCATGGTGGCACTGACCGCGGGTCGCCGGGCGGCCGCGGTCCACGCGCCGAGCAGCGCCGCGATGTGGCGGCGGCGGCGGCGGTCCTCGTCACTGCCATCTCGTTTCACTTCCTCCTGGCTTTGCCGGACGGACGTTTCCACGATTCGTTCCGGCGCACAGCGGTGATCGTCGTCTACCTGGCCGCAATCGGCGTCGGGGTGGGGCTGGCTGTGGCAGGGCACGGCTTCACGATCGTCGACGGAGCTATCAGCTGGACCATCGCGGGCCTGCTCGCCCTCGCGCCCATGCGAGCCCGATACATCTCGTCGGTTGGTCACGCCCGGGACCGGATGGAATGGTTCGGCATCGGAGTGGCCCTGGCCGCGACGGTTGCCCTGGTAGTCACCGTCCTGCATCTGCTTGTCGGCTGGCCGGCGGCACTGGGGGCCGTCACGGCCGGGGCGACGGTCCTCGTCCCCCTCGGTCTGCTGGCCAGTGAGAGTCGCAAATTCGCCCCGCATGCAAGCCGTGGGCTCGTGCAGGTGCTGGCGGTCTTCGGGTTCGTCGTCGTGGTCTCGGTGATCTACCTCGTCGTGGTTCTGGGACTCGGCCACACGCCCAACACGACGGGCGACAAGGAGGTGTTGGCGCTCTCCCTCGTGGCCTCGGGCGTGGCCGCCGTCATCTTCGTGCCGGTGCGGTCACGCTTCCTCGAGTCCGCCACGCGCTTCGTCTACGGATCGCGGGAGGCTCCCGACGAGGTGCTGCGTACCTTCGGCAGCCGGATGACCCGGGCCATACCGATGGACGAGTTGTTGCTGCAACTCGCGGAGTCGCTCCGCAAGACGATGACGTTGGTCAGCGCGGAGATCTATACCGGCCCAGGAGAGGTGCTGGAGCGCACGGCATCCGTGCCGGATCTTGGGCCTGGATCAATCGTCGTCTCGCCCCGGGAACGTCCCGTTGTGACGAGGGCCGGGGTATCGGGGACAGCGTGGGCGTCCATCTGGCTCCCGAGTCTGCTGGCCGAGCGGGAGAAGGAGCAGCTCCGGGTGGCGCCTGTCAGTCACGCCGGTGAACTCCTTGGCCTGATCGTCGTCCAGCGTGCCTCGGGGGCGAACGCGTTCTCAGACGACGACGATCGCGTGCTGGCCGACCTGGCCCGACAGGTGGGGTTGGCGCTTCACAACTCCCAGCTCGACACGGCGCTGCAGACCACCCTGGACGAGGTCCGGAAGCAGGCGGACGCCCTCCGCGAGTCCAGGGCACGCATCGTCGCCAGCGGCGACGCCGAGCGCCGCAAGGTCGAGCGCAACCTGCACGACGGGGCCCAGCAGCACCTGGTGGCGCTGGCCGTCAACCTCCGCCTTGCTCGCGACATCATCGTCGACGATCAGGAGGCCGGCCTCGAGATGCTCGAGCAGTTGGCCGGAGAGGTACAGGAGACGATCCAGGAGCTGCGCGAGCTGGCCCATGGCATCTACCCGCCGCTCTTGGTCGACAGTGGGCTCTTCGAAGCGTTGCGCGCCGCGGCCAACCGGAACCCGCTCCCGGTCGACATCGCGGCCGAAGGCATCGGGCGCTACCCCTCCGAGACCGAGGCGGCCGTCTACTTCTGCTGTCTGGAGGCCCTGCAGAACGCGGCAAAGCACGCGCCCGAGGCGCGGGTGGAGATCCGTCTGTGGGAGGAGTCCGGTGGTCTGCTGTTCACCGTCACCGACGATGGACCTGGGTTCGACGTCGAGAGAGCGCAGCGGGGACACGGGTACGTCAACATGGCTGACCGGCTGGGCGCGATCGGCGGGACGGTGCGCTGGGAGTCCGAAGTCGGCCAGGGGTCCGTGGTTCGGGGCTCCGTCCCGTTGGTGTAAGAGGAGGAGCGTGCCGGCTTAGGCCGACATGAATTCGCCGGTGTCGCGTTCGTCCCAGAGCCGTCGCAGGGTGTCGGCCCCCAGGTGTTCCTTGTTCATGTAGGCCCGAGCCCCGCTGGTGGCCACCTCGGGGGGCAGGTCACCGGCGTCGTAGGTCGAGCACAGGATGACGACGACCTCCGGATGGCGGGACACCAGGGCGCGGGTGGCGTCGATGCCGTTCATCTCGGGCATGTTGATGTCCATGAGGACCAGAGCGGGGTTGAGCTCGTCGGCCAGGGAGACAGCTTCGTTCCCGTTGGCCGCCTCGCCGACCAATTCGAATTCGGTCGAGCGCCTGAGCACGGCCTTCATGGCGGCCCGGAACGGTGCTTGGTCGTCCACGATGAGGACCGGGAGGCGCTCACTCACCTCCTTATTCTCGCACGGGGGTGGTATCGTGGCCGTGGTGGTGCCACGCCAAGCCGGGTGGTGCTGTCATCCTCCCCCAGGGTCGCTGAGGTAGACGAGAACGGCCTTCACGCGACGGTTGACATCGCGCTCTTCGGTCAGCCCGAGCTTGGAGAAGATGGAATTCGTGTGTTTCTCCACCGCCCGTTCGGATACCTGCAAAGAGGAGGCGATGGCGGCGTTGCTCTTGCCCTTGGCCATTTCGCCCAGGATTTCCGATTCCCGCGGGGTGAGCCAAGAGAGGTCGGACTTCCGGCGTGACGATTTCGATTCGATCAGTTCGTCGACGATCTGAGGATCGATCATGGAGCCACCCTCCGCGACGGCACGGATCGCCTGCGCGAGCTCGTCGGCGCCCGCCACCTGCTCCTTGAGGAGATAGGCCCGTCCGGCCGACCCTGTCTCAAGGAGGGCAAGGGCGTAGGACGGCGTCTTGTATTGGCTGAGGACCACGACCCCGACTTCGGGTTTGTGCTCCCGCAGCCACGAGGCAGCCTGGATCCCCTCGTCGGACCCCGTGGGAGGCATGCGGATGTCGGTCACGACAACGTGGGGGGATTCCTCCTCAATGAGCTCGAGGAGCTGGGGTAGGTCGGCGGCCCGGCCGACCAGCTCGAATTCGTCCTCCCCGTCGATGATCCGAGAGATCCCCTCTCTGAGCAGCGCATTGTCCTCCGCCAGAACCACCCGGATGCTCGCCATGTGAGCGTACGGTAGCGCGCCTATCCCACGTGCCCGGGTCTGGGGCGGCGAGCGTGTGGTGCTGGCGTCCCGGCCACCAACGGGCTGGCACCCTTGGTGGTGCCCACCCCTTCGACCACACTCCCAAGTGGTGAGGCGCGTCGTCGCGGGAGAATGGCCAGGGTGAGGGGAGCGGGCTTCGGTATGGCCGGGTATCGCGTGCGGGCAACGTTCCGGCGTCGTCGGGCCAGCTATCTCGCCCTGGTGGTCCCGGTCGGCCTCATCGGCGGCCTCGGTCTGGCGGCGGCCCGCCGTACCCAGGCGTCCTTCTCCCCCCTCCTTGGATCGACGAACCCATCCAATGTGAGCATCAGCGTGTACGGCGGCCAGCCCGGCGGGTCCAGCGAACCGGACTACGACGCCTCGCTGACGGCGGCGACCAGCCGGCTGCCTTACGTTCCCGTCTCGTGCGCCGCCGCGACGACTTCGGGGTGGAACGTGTCGGGGAACGTCAGCGCCACGATGACCCAGTCGCAGTCCTCCTCATACCGTCCGTCGGAGCAGCCATCTGTGACCACCTAGTGACAATGGAACGGCCGGCTCTATTCCGCATATGACGTGGGTTGCCCACGGCCTACGTGGACCGAGCCACCATACGGAAGGAGCCGACCGTGTCCATAGCCAATTCTGCCTCCTCGAGGATCTCTTGGGTAGGCCTTGACGTCCATAAGGACTCCATCACCTCTGCCGTGCTGGCTCCCGGCGCAGAGGTGCCATTGGTCGACCGCTGGTTCCACGACGAGCCCAGCGTGCGGCGATTCGTGGCCACTTTGGGGAGTCCCGCACGAGTGCGCCTTTGTTATGAAGCCGGCCCGACCGGCTACGAGCTGGCCCGCCTGTTGCAGCGATTAGGGGTGGCCACAGAGGTGATTGCCCCTTCGCTGATCCCGGTGACACCGGGAGCCAAGATCAAGACCGACAAGAGGGATGCCCGTCGCCTCGTCCAGCTTTACCGGGCCGGGGAGCTGACCTCGGTGCACATTCCCTCTCCGGGAGAAGAGGCGATTCGCGACCTGGCTCGCACCCGAGCCGATCTGGTCATCGACCGCACCCGGTGCCGGCACCGTCTCTCCAAGTTCTTGTTGCGCCACGGCGAGGTCTATCGAGGCGGTGTGCAGTGGACACTGACGCACGACGCCTGGCTCCGCCAGGTGCACTTCGACGACGCCGCGCTGGCCCAGACCTATTCGCACTACCGCGCCATCGTGACCGGATTCGATGCCCATCTGGCCGCCGTCGAGTCCGACCTCAAGATCTACCTGACCAAAGGTCCCTTCGCCGAAGCGGTGGCCAGGTTGAGCGCCTATCGCGGCATCACCGAGCTCGGCGCCCTGACCTTGTCGGCCGAAGTCTGCGACTGGCGGCGATTTCCCCGAGCCACCTCGCTCATGGGCTTTTGCGGGCTTGTTCCCTCTGAGTACTCAAGCGGGAATCGGATCTCGAGAGGCTCCATCACCAAGGCGGGGAACACTCACCTGCGGAGCCAGCTGGTCGAATCAGCCTGGTCCTACCAACATCGGCCGGCGGTCGGGCCACGGATCAAAAAGCGCCAGGAACATTGCAGCCCCGAGACCATCGCTCGAGCCTGGACGGCCCAGCTGCAACTTTGCGGCAAGTTCAGACGGCTGGCCGAACGCAAGAGCTCTCGCAACGTCGTGGCCACCGCCATTGCCCGCCAACTCACCGGCTATCTGTGGGCCGAGATGGCCGCGTGAGATGACCAAGATCGACCAGCTCGCCCTCTTCTCGACAGGAAGATGAGCGAGGACTTCACCATGCGCCGGGACACCGCCGCAGCAGGGAAGATCCCCGTTCTGACTATGCGACCCCGGAACCTTCCGGGAAGCGTTCCTAGTGAGGGGCACCATCCTGCGCATCGCCGACCTGCGGTCAGAATCCGCGTACATCAGAGTGGCGGACTGTCGTTCCACTCGTTCCCGGCGCATGGTCGAGTTCTCACTCGACCTCCACCGTCAAATGTCGGGGTGACGTAGCAGCCGTCTCCCAACGTCAGGGCCACCAGAGGTCCTGACGTTGGGACCCCGCCGCCTGCCAGACAGCACACGCGCGACGAGCCTCTGGTTCGTCGCGCCCGAAAAGAACCTACGAAGTCCCACTTGACATGCCGTTCCACATCAGTCATTCGTTGGTCCATTCCTCCACGACCTCGGAGGCGTACTCGCTCCCGTCCTCGTCGTCGCGGGCCTCCAAGACGTCTCGGTGGATCTCGGGAACCTCGAACCGGGGCTCGCTGGGCGCACGGCTACCTCGGGCTTGGTGGGGTGACCGCCGCCTTCAGCTCCATGAGCGCCCCTTCAAGTTCGGCGGCACGATTCCGCCTGGCGGCGTCAGCTGCGGCCAGTTGCTCACCGGTCGGATGCTCCCCGCCCGAGCGCAGCAGATGATCGGCCTCCACCGCGAACGCGAGGCCGCGCAGCCCTTCGGCACACCGGGTGCACATACCGCGCGTCAGATCATCCGGTGCGGATGCGGCGGCGCGCTCGAGCCCGTCGACTGCCTCGTCCACTTGTACGCTGACGCTGGCTCGCCGTTGCTGGTCGTCCGACTCTGTCTGGGATTGGATGAGATCCCGTGCCAATTCTGCCGCGGCGATCGCCGGCCGCACCGAGCGTTGCCAGTCGGCTTCCCGGCCCTGCCGCTTTGTGCGGGCGATGAGGAATAGGACAAGGGCCACCGCCAGCACCAGGACGATGGCGAGGAGAATCCAGCCCCACGGCGTCGAGCTGGACGACTTCGACGTGGCTGCCGAGGTGGAGGTCGTCGTCGGGTGTTCCTCGGTCGTGGTCGTTGCGTGGGGGTGGGTGGTGGTGGTCGCCGGCGCCGTGGTCGTCGTGGAGGTCGACACAGTGGTTGGCGGCGCGGTCGTAGTCGTGGTTGTGGTGGAGGTCGTCGTCGTTGCGGTCGTCGTGGTGGTGGTGTTCTGTGCCCAGGCACATCCTGCGAACACACCGAACGCGATCGGAATCGACGCCAGCGTCACAGCGGCCGTGACGGCCGGCCGGTGACACCTCGACCTCGGCTGCCGATGCATGGAAACAGCCTACGGAACCGGCGGTGCCGAGGCGAGGATCGGGGTCCGCCGGGAAGCTGGTCGGATTACACGGACGGGTCGTTTCGATCGGCGCGGGACAGCGGACGTGGCGTCGTTGTCCACGAGGAGCGCCCTGGCCTGAGCGGGCGGCACATCGCCGCGGATGGTGGCGCCGACGGTCTTCGGCCCAAGCGCACCCAGGGTCGTTCCCTGCCCGGCGTCGCGACGTTGCACGGCGAACTCGTGATGCCGCTGCATGATCTGCCGGTCGTTGAGGACCGGATTCTTCGTACCGGCCATCTCGTCGACCGAGAGGGTCAGGACCGAATCGTAGGTTGCACGGCTTCCCGGGAGCTCGTGCGAAGCGTTACTTCGGCGTCGGTACCTTCACCCGGCGACCGGGTGTCAGCAGTTGGCCGATCCGGTCCTGTAGGGCCTTCTCGAATTGATCTCTGCGGTGGGTCACCGAGATGCCATCCCAATAGCGTCCGCCGTAATAGAACTGATCGCGGATCCGTCCCTCGACGGTGAAATAGCCGGCTTTCTCTCCGGACGCAAAATTCTGGAATGCGATACCCACCGTCTCCATGATGATCATGCGAAAGTCCCAGCCGTAGTAGACGTATCGGGCCAGTCCCATGAAGGCCTCGATACCGAGGCCGCGCCGGTGCAGCCGAGGATGCATGACGACGGCGGCATGGCAGAAGCGATGGCGGAAGTCGGCGCTGTAGGCCACGACAAGGCCGAGGACCTCCTGCGAGCCGTGCGGACTGACGACGAACTGGCACAGTACGCCCGGGTAGAGCTGCTTGAGAAAGTCCTCGTAGCTGGGCGTGGTGCCGCGGAAACGCCACTGGAACGTCACGTCAGGGTCGCTCGACAGTCTGTAGAGCGGCGCGTGATCCTCCTGGGTCAGCATGCGCAGATGCAGGCGTCGGGTCTGGAGGCTTGGTGAGAGCTTGACCGTGTCGTGATCGGAAGTCTCGTCGGGGGTCAACGCGGGACATCACTCTCGTAGGGCAGGTGAGCGAGGGCGCAGTATTGCAGGTAGGCGTCGCGCACGGTGGTGATCTGCAGGAGAAGTTCGATAGGCATGATCACATCGCCCCCCACTGCGTCCTCGAGGGCGGCCAAGAGATCGACCGCGCCAACCGAATCCATGCCAAGGTCCTCGACGAGGTCGTCAGTTTCGACGATGTCCGCCGGGCTCCACTCGATTTCTGCGACGAACCACGCCTTGAACTCGTCCAGCGACATGACATCGGTGCGGGGATTCCCGGTTAGCATTTCTCCCTACTTACTGGAGTTGCACAGGACTAGGTGCCCGGCGCAGGCGACGAGACTAGCAGCGGCGTTGGTGTCATCGACTGCTGTGTCAACAGGTTGGTCGCTCCAGGCCCAAACGGCCCGTCGATCGCCAAGCCGGTCGTTGGAATGGCCATGGGCTCAGTGCGTTCAGCCGCGGGCGAGCTCCTGAAGGCCGCCGTTGGACCACTGCGAGCGAAGGTGGTTGCGCCGCACCTTGCCGCTCGGCGTCTTGGGCAATGTTCCTCGCTCGATGAAGATGACGGCAGACGGGCTGGCCGTGAACCGCCGTGCCAGCTCACCCCGGATCTCGCGGGTTCTTGCCCGGAGTTCGGACGTCTCGGCACCGGCGTCTCGGGGTTCGAGGACGACGACATAGCGACCTGATCCGTCCGAAACGCAGGCCGCGTTCCCGGGCCGGCAGGACGGGTGTGCACTCACGACCGCGTCGATAGCGCGGGCATCGATATTGCGCCCAGCCACGATCAGCACGTCGTCTGTACGGCCGACGATGAAAACCTCGCCGTTGCGCAGGCAGGCCAGATCGGCGGTGTGGAGCCATCCGTCTTCGGAGAGGGGCGATTGAGCATCACCCACGTAGCCGCTGAACAACGAAGGGCTCTTGATCTCGAGTTCGGCGACCACCTCGTTCCCAGCCGTCCGGACCTGAGTGTGGAGGACGGGAGGGCCGTTCGACACGAGCTCGACGCCACCCTCATCGACCTCGAGCCACTCACGGTTGCCCAGCGCATTGGGGTCCACATGGACCGAAGACCAGGTCCGCGTCACCGGGTCGATGGCGACGGCCAATGTGGCCTCGGCCATGCCGTAGCCGGGGCAGAGGGCGTGGCGCGGCAGGCCGAACTCCCGCGCCACGGACTCAAAATCGCGCAAGGTCTGGGCAGGAACGGGCTCGCCGCCCACCACGAAGCTGCGGAGCGAGGACAGGTCGAACGAGCCAGCGGTGCGAAGCGACCGGGCGGCGAATCTGAGGGCGAAGGGTGGCGTGGTGGTCGACGTTGCCCGGTAGTCGCTGCAGGCGCGCATCCAGCGCGCCGGGTCGACTAGGAACCAATCCGGTGTCATCAGGACGAGGTCGGACGGGACGGACCATGGGGGGTTGACGGAGCACATGGCATAGAGGGCGAGCCCGATGAGGCCCATGTCGTGGGACATCGGCAGCCAGCTGCAGATCACGGCCCCGTCGCGCGGCTCGAGGAAGTCGTACATGGAGGTCAGGTTGGCATCGAGCGCCTCAAGCGACAGCTCGATGCCGCGCGGCGTACCTGTGCTGCCCGAGGTGAATTGGACGAAGCGGCCCGGCGCCTCGGCCAGTGTGGAGATTGCCACGCGAGTGTCACCAAACGCATGAACCGGAACCGGAGCACCGGCCAAGAGATCGACCAGGTTGGGGTCGCACAACAGGTGGGTCGCGCCCGTGAGGGAGCACATCAGGGCAATCTGATCGAGGTACTCGCCTGGGTCCATGCCGCGGGCCGGATGGGGGAGCGACACCAACGTGATGCCGGAGCGGAAGGCACCGAAGATGGTGGCGAGGCAGTCGGGGGAGGCGGTAAGCAGGGCGGCCACCGTGCCCCCGCGTCCGGCCAGGGACTGCAGGGCGGCGCCGGCATCACGCGCCCGGCGGCCGAGCTCGGCCAGGGTGAGGGGGGCCGAACCGTCAGAGAGGCAATGCACACGGGCGTGTTTGGCGGCGGGCACGTCGACGGCATCGATGACCAGGCTCATGTTTGGGTAACAGTACCTGCCGGTCCGGCACGGAGACCGGTGCGCTCGACGGTCACACGGTACCCTCACCACCAACCCCGGAGGAACAGCCATGCAGCTCGACATCCACGTACCACGCTTCACCTGGCCCGGTGGTCCAGAGGCCGTCAGCACCACCTTCACGTCATTGGCGCAGACCGCCGAGAGCATTGGGGTGCGGACACTGTCCGTGATGGACCACTGGTTTCAGATGGACATGCTCTGGCCCGCCGAAGAGCCGATGCTCGAGGGGTACACGACGTTGTCGTTCGCTGCTGCGAAGACGGAGCGGTTGCGTTTCCGGATGTTGGTAGGAGGGGTCACCTATCGCCACCCGGGTCTGCTGGCGAAGACGATCACGACGCTCGACGTCCTTTCCGGTGGGCGGGCCGAGCTTGGGCTCGGCGCTGCGTGGTATGAGCGGGAGCATCGGGGACTCGGGGTCCCGTTCCCTCCGTTACGCGAGCGGTATGAACGGCTCGAGGAGACGCTCCAGATCTGCTTCCAAATGTGGAGCGACGACAATGGGCCCTACCAGGGCACGCACTACCAGTTGGCCGAGACGCTCTGCTCGCCGCGTCCAGTGAGCATCCCGCGGCCACGCGTGCTCGTCGGTGGGGGCGGCGAGCGCAAGACGCTCCGCATCGTTGCCGCCTACGCCGACGCATGCAATATCATCGGAGACGCTTCGACCGTGGCGCATAAGCTCGACGTTCTGCGCCACCACTGCGAAGAGGTGGGCCGCGATCCGGCGGACATCGAAGTGACCGCGCTCACCATGGTGCCCGAAGATGCAGGCGCGGATGCCATCCTGCGCGAGGCGGAGGCAATGGCGTCGGCCGGTGTGCAGGCCATCGTCATTCGGTCAACGGGCCAGCAGCCCTCTCAGTGGCTGGAGGAGACGTGGGGCCCTGTGGTGCCGAAACTGGCCGACATCGGCTGACCCTCATGTCGCGTGGTTCTTGGGCCGGGTGGGCCACACCTAGTCAGCTTCCGTAGGGCCGCGTGAGCACCTCCATATTGTGACCGGAGGGATCCTCGAAATAGAAGCCGCGTCCATGGTTGTTGATGCGGTGCTCCTGTTGGTGTCCGGGGTCAGCCCAATAGGTAAGGCCTCGTTCGGTCACTCGGCTGAAGATGCCGTCGAACTCTTCCTCGGTCACAAGGAAGGCGTAGTGATGGGATTCTGGAGTGCCTCGGTCGTCGTAGTCGAGACTGACACCATTGGCGGTCTCGAGGCACATGAACGGCCCGAATGGTTTCGGGGGATCGAGGCCGAGGATCTCGGCGAGAAAGTTTGCCGACGCCTCCTTGTCGAGGACCGGGACGATGGTGTGGTTGAGCTCAACTGCCACGACGCCTCCCTCAGGCCTTGAAACCAGGTCACCATTATTGGCCCCTGAAAGGTGCGTTCTCGACGCGACCGACCCGTCGAACCATTCCTGGATCGTCTGCGTCATAGTTTCCACGATGAGGTCGATCCTGTGAGGCTGGCACGCTGGGCTTCTCTGAGCATGCTTCTCCTCGGGACAGCTGCCGCGATCTGGCTCGCCACTCCATCGTCGGGATCCCCCTCCCGGCTCATTGGGGCGGCCGCACCGGTTCCCTCCGTGTCGCCTCCCACGACCCTCCCCAACCACGGTGGAGCATCATGCACGCTTTCTTCGGGAGCGGCCTCAATCACGTTGAGCGACGTGGACCGTCCTCCGACCATCACCGTGCCTGTTGGTACCAGCTTCACGGTGGTCGTACCGCCTGACGGGGAAGCTGCTACGGACGTGAGTGTCGATTCAGGTGATGCGGTTCCGGTGAGAGTCACGCATCTAGCGGTGCTTAAGGAACAGTGCACGGTTTTGCTTTCTGGCGGAGGAAGACGGACCATCATGACGGCGCTGAGGCCAGGGCAGGTTGGGCTCTCTGCCACCATCACCCCGCCCACCCCGGCATTTATGCCAGCGTGGTCTGGGGAAGTGATCGTCACGAACCGCTCTTGAACGCATAACGCCGCTCCGGCAATGAGGGCAATAGCCGGAAGGGACGGTCCCCATCCTTGAGGGTTGCCGAGCGACAGACGAACTCCTCGTTCGGGACACCCTCCGGATCCTGCACCATGTTTGTCCGCGCCAGCTGACCAAGTGAAATGAGAAAGCACGTACCATCCTCGCAGGAGACGAAAACAACCATTGGGCGCTGGCATGGCGGCGGCTGTCCAGTGGGCCCGATTTGGACGGCTCACCTCGTGATGCCAAAGGTTTCGTCACTGTTGTCTTGCCAGTTATCGTGCAGGCTCGGGGCCGCTAGCTCATCCGGAAGAGCAGGGGACTTTTAATCCCAAGGTGCCGGGATCGAGACCCGGGCGGCCCACCGGCAGTTGGCTGTACCGCATTGCCACGAACGCCTGGCCCAACGCCCTCGAGGGTCGGTCGCGCCCCACGCTCCCGGCCCAGGAGGGCCAGCTGTTCGACGACCCGTACGCCGCGTTGCGCAGGCGTGCGAGATGCGTCAGTCGAGGTCCAACAATGCCGCGGCGGCGCGCCGGGCGATGCTGGCGTAGCCGCGGCTCACGGCTGCGGCGTGGGCTTGGGCCAGGAGATCGCGGGCCCGTTCGAGATCGCGTGGGTCTCCGCGGGTCAGGAGCATGCGGCCCCACCGCAAGTGGGTGACGGCGGCAGCGAACTCCATCTGACCCCGGGCGTTGAGTTCGGCCGCTTTGGCGAAGTGCGCCTCGGCCTCGTCGTAGCGGCCGAGCACCGATTCCAGGCTGCCGCAGTAGTACGCCACCGGGCTTCCGGCCGTCGCCCCAATGAAGAGAACCTGGTCGTCGAAAGGCGCGAGCAGATCCAGGAGCAGCTGGGCCGGTGCTTCGGCGCGCAGTTCGGCGGCGACGTCGGCGTACGAGGCAACCGCGAAGATCCACACGACGTCGTAGGGCAATGAGACCAGCTCCGCGGCCGCAGCTTCGAGCATCTGGCGAGCCGTGTCGAAGTTGCCGGCTTCCATATGCCCCTCGGCAAGCGTCGCACGGAAGACCGGGAGTGCCGGGTTCTCGGCCGCGATCTGCTCGATCAACGGGACGAGCTCGCCGTAGCGCCCCTGTTGGCGGCGGACGCCGATCATCTCTGCCCCGTAGAAGCCGAAGGCATCGGGCTGTCCACTCTCCATACCTATCTCCAACGCAGTTGTGGCGAGCTGTTCGGCTCGATCGGGATCCCCGGCCAAGAGCGCATCGGCGGCGTCGTTGAAGAGGGTGACCCACGTCATCGTTGGTTGGTGGAGTCCGTTGTTCACTGCATGCATGGTTGCAAGGCACCGACGCGCCATCTCGAAGTCACCGGCTTGCACTGCGGCCAACCGGCCGTCGGCGCCGGTCCAGAACAGCAAGTCGGGGTCCCCTAGGAGCTCCGACAGCTCCAGTTCCTCTTTTGCATCGACCATCCGCTCGTTGAGTGTCGAAGGGACCTGGAGCGGATTGCAGACCAAGTGCAGGGTGCGGATGACGGTGTCGGGATCCCCCAACCGCCGCGCCATCGCCCTGGCGGCGTCGGCCAATTCCTGGCGCCGGTCCAGCGTCGTGCCCAACGCGAGCTCGCTGCATAGCGTGGCGAGGAGGAGCGCCCGCTCCCGTCCGTCGTCATTGGGCAGGGCAGCGAGCGCGGATTCCAGCACCGCAACCTTGTCGGCGTCGATCACCCCGATCGAACTGAAGAAGCCGCGGCTGTTCCCTAAGGCAGCGGCCACCAGGCGGTCCGTTGTATCCAGCTCTTGGGCCCGGTAGGCGGCGTCGAGGAACGTGTCCCGGAAGCCCGGCAAGCCGGCCTGGCGCTGTGCCTCTCCCAAGGCCAGGCGCAGGTCACAGCCGACCAGGGGGTCGTCCTCCGGCGCCATCTCCGCCAGTTGGAGCGCTCGGGAGAGGTACCGGACCGCGTCGTCGGGGGCCAGTGAGGCCAAGGCGGCCTCGCCTGCTTGTCGGGCGTAGCCGATGGCTTTGGCCGCGTTGGCCGGTTGCTTGGCGCTGAGCCAGTGGTAAGCCAGCTCACTCACGCGCCCCCCGGCGTATGTCCGACCGTCGCCTCGATGGCCTCGGCCACCTGCTGATGGGCACGGGTTCGCCGGACCCTCGGGAGGCCCTGGTACAACGTGTGCTGCGTCAAGGCGTGCGAAAAGCTGTAGCGCCCCGGGACGTCAGGAACCTCACGCACGAGGGCGGCGCCGGTCGCACCGTCGAGAACGTCGAGCAACTCTTCTTGTCCGAGGTCGGTGACGGCGTCGAGCAGGTCGAAGTCGAAGTCCCGTCCGATGACGGCAGCTATGGAAAGGACCCGACCCGCTTGCGCACCGAGCCGGCCGACGCGGGAGGAGATGACATCTCGCACACTGGTGGGTAGCGCCATCTCGGACAGTTCTCCAGCCGCCGTCCAACGGCCACGATCGTCCTGGTATATGGCGCCGGTCTCCATGAGACTCCGTAACACCTCTCCGACGAAGAACGGGTTGCCCTCAGTCTCGAGGCAGAGCGCATGGGCGAGATCTGTTGCCGCCTCCTCGAGGCGTTGCCCCGCTGCAGCCTCCATGAATGCGAGGACCCCGGTGTCATCGAAGCCCTTCAACTCGATCCGGCTGATATTTGGTTCGCGTTGCAGGGCACCGAGGAGATCGCGGAGCGGGTTGGAATGTGAGAGCTCGGTGTCCCGAAACGTCCCGAGAACGAGCAGTCGTGACGACTCGACGGTGGTCACCACATGACGCAGGAGTCGGAGGCTTTGACTGTCCGACCATTGCATGTCGTCGAGCACGAGCACGGTTGGTTGTGCCGTGGAGGCGGCCGTCAGAAGGCCCGCCACCGCTCCGTAGAGGAGGTAGCGCTCGGTGTCGGGATCCGTCCTCGTCGGTGCGGGAACTGCTCCCAGTCGTTGACCGAGCGCGGGGACCATCGACGTGATGTCGCCGCCGTGGGCTTCGACGTGGGTTCGAAGCACGTGCTCCGGCGCATGTGCCACATAATGATTTAGCGCCTCGGCGAAGGGCGAGTATGACGCGCTGACGTCTTCCTGGCAACGCCCCAGGAGCACGCAGGCGCCCTCCCTGGCGGCGCGCCGGGCAGCGTCTGCAACCAACGTCGTTTTTCCGACGCCGGCGTCACCCGACACGAGGACCACGGCACGCCCTTCTCCGGATGCGGCTCGCTTATAGGCGTCCGACAGCAGTGCCGTCTCGGTTTCGCGAGCGACGACTCCGGTGAGCGGCACCTGCGTCAGGCGCGCCGGGAGCGGCACGCCGTTCTCAGCCGCAACTTCATCGAGCGGCTCCCAACGGACGTCGAGTACCCCCACGGGCTCCGGGAGGCCCTTCAACTTGAGCGCACCGAGCCTCTCAAAGAGGTAAGGGCTGCGCCGGCCACCCATTACCCGGACGGCCTCCGTGGCCAGGATCTGGCCGGCCTTGGCGTGGGCACAGAGGCGAGCAGCCTCTATCACCGGG
Organism: uncultured Acidimicrobiaceae bacterium; assembly: GCA_963807775.1. Classification (GTDB taxonomy): domain Bacteria; phylum Actinomycetota; class Acidimicrobiia; order Acidimicrobiales; family RAAP-2; genus Bog-473. Next base: position 626,440 of record CAWECY010000010.1, read on the forward strand.
TCGCCGTAGTAGTCATTTGACTCCATAGTCGCCTCTCCGCCGCTGAGTCCGATGCGCAGCCCCAGCGGATGGCGGGCGCCGACGTTGTCACGGTGGACGCCTTGCTGCATCGCCACGGCGCACGACAGGGCGGCAGAAGTGCTGCGGAACACGACCATGACCCCGTCGCCGAGGCCCTTCACTTCGTCCCCTCCGGAGCCGGCGATGGCTCGACGCAACACCGAGAAGTGGGCACGGAGAAGTTCGTCCGCGGCGTCCGGACTAATCGCGTAGCTGATCTCGGTCGAACCGACCAGGTCAGTGAATATGACCGTGATGGTCTCGGTGACCGCCAAGACTCCCTCCTCCGTTCTGCCCTACTGCGTCAGGGTAGACGGTTCGCAACCGGAGATGCGTCGAGACGGGAGCCCGGTATGGGCAATCGTGACTCCGCGGAGTCCATCGCCGCGCCGAGCAGCTCATCGAAGCACCTCGACCGGAACGGCGTCGGTGCCACACGGCAACCCTTTCGCCATGAGGATCCACACGCGACGGAGGGCGAGTCGCCTGGTGCGGTGTCCGAGCACAACGGTTGCCGGAGAGCGGACCGCTGGGCCAGAGAAAGACCGGAAAAGAGCACGACAGCACCTCGCAACTTATGGTTGATGGCGGTCTGGTGCGGAGGATGCTGTTCAAGCCGCGCCGAACTCTTGGAGTCCATGGCTGGGTGCTGACACGGTCGCGACCACGATCTCAAGGTGTTCGGAACCGGGTCCGAGTGGGCCCATCGTCTCGGGTGCATATCTGTCTGCCGGTCAGGAGGTCGATTGCGCCGCTACGATTTCGCCTGGTGAGGCAACGGTGAGTGATCCGACATCCGACGGGCAGTTGGATCCCTCGGAGGCGAGGTTCGCATTGTCGAAGAAATGGTGGCGGCAGCGCCCCGGTGTGCTCGCTGGTCTCGGCATTGGCTCTTTGGTCCTCGTTGGCCTGGCGATCCTTCTTGGCGTATCGCTGGCTTCCGGCGGAGGTGGCGCGGGGATCACTGGGACATCGCATCCGATTGGGGCGACCGGCAGCACTGGGAACTCGGGTACCGGCTCGACCGGTGGGGGCAATTCGGGTTCTGGTGCGGGCGCTTCAGGCGGGAACTCCGGGGCCAGTGGCGCCACCGGGAGCACGGGGAGCGGGCGGCAGCGGGTCAACTGGCGCGAGCGGCAGTACTGGTGCCGGAGGTGGAGGCGCTTCGTTGAGCGGCGCGACGGGTTCTTCAGGTGCTGGTCCCGTCGGGAGCAGTGGCAACAGCGGAGCCAACGCAATCGCCCAGGGTCGTTCGAGCGGCAGTGCCCCCGTGAGCGCTCAGGCTTCCGGTGGTCAGGGGGCTGCCGGCTCAGCCGGGACCTCTACTCACGGTGGCAGTACGGCGGCTCCTCAAGGAAGTAGCACCGCAGGAGCAGGAGCAGGACAAAAAAGAGAAGCAGGAGCAGGAGCAGGGTCGGGAGCCGGCTCAGCCGGTGGATACCGGCGGCGCGGGCGCTGACGGGTCACAGTCAGGAGGGACGAGCCCAACGACGGTCCCCTGACCGCCGGGCTCAACCCAGGCGCAACGTCTCGAGCGGCTCGAGTCGGGCCGCCTTGATCGACGGGAACAGCCCCGCCACGACTGCGACCAGCAGTGCCAGGCCCATCCACAGCGGGATCTCGCCGTAGTCGATCACGACGACCCACTCCAGCGATTGCCGAAACGCCGTAGACGATCGCGACGCCGAGGCCGGCGCCGATGATCCCGCCCAGCAGGCCCACGAACAGCGACTCGAGCAGGAACTGGGCGCCGATCTTGGAGCGGCTGTGGCCGACGGCCCGGCGGATGCCGATCTCCGATGACCGTTGGATCACCGAGATGGACATCACGTTGGCGATGCCGATCCCACCGACGGTGAGCGCCAGCAAGCCCGCCAAGAGCGCCACCTGCTGCAGGGTCTTGTTGGCCTGGGCTGCCGCCTGGAGCACGTCGCTCGGGATCTGGGTCGAAACCTGGTCGGAGCCGCCGAGGCTGATGGCGGTGGGGATGGCGTTGGCGGTCGCCTGGGTGGTGCCCGGCTGCGGCGCGGATGTAGAGCTGGTTGGGTTCACCGTTGGTGCCGAGGACGTTCTTGGCGGCCCACTCGGTCACGAAGACGGCGTTGTCGAGCTCGGGGTCCAGCGCGACGCGGGCCCAAGCACGCCGACCACCGCGAAGTTGGTGTTGTTGAGCTGGATGGTGCGGGCCTCGCCGGGCAGGTAGCCGTACTGCTTGGCGATGCCCTCGCCGAGGACGACGGCAGCGCGGTATGGAGTCGGCAGGTCGGCGCGATCGAGCCATCGCCCGCTGATCATCGGGACTTGCAGGACCGCCGGGAGGCCGACGCCGGCTGCCCGCACCGGCACCGGGAACGCCTCGTAGTAGTCCTTGGCCCCTGCTACCGGGACCGAGACGACTCCGGAGAGGTTGGCGGTGGCGGCCGCGCCCGTCACGGTGGACACCGCGTCCACCCGGCGCGACCGCATTCTCCGGGAACGTGGGGTTCTGCGAGCCGAACGTGCCGCCGGCCTGGGCGATGATCAGGTTGGTTCCGAGCTGCGCCAGCTGGGCCTGGAGCTCGCCCTTGGCGCTCTCGGTCAGGCCGATGGCGCAGACCATGGCGGCCACCCCGATGATGGGCCCGAGCATGATCAGCAGCGTCCGCACCTTCCGGGCCATGAGCCCGGTCAGGGCGACGCCGACCAGCTCTCGTGCTGCGCTCACGTGGGGCTGACCCGCAGCAACTCGTCGGCCACGATGGCGCCGTCACGCATGGAGATCCTGCGGCGGGCGGTGTTGGCCACGTCGGGTCGTGGGTCACCATGACCACCGCCCGCTCGGGCGACTGCAGGCTCTGGAAGATCTCGAGCACGTGGGCGGCATTGGCCGAGTCGAGTGCGCCCGTGGGCTCGTCGGCCAGCACCATCAGCGGATCCGTCACGATGGCCCGGGCGAGTGCCACCCGTTGTTGCTCACCTCCCGACAGTTGCACGGGCCGATGGTCGGCTGCGGCGGCCCAGGCCGAGCTGTTCGAGCGCCTGGCGTGCCTTGCTCGCGCCGTTCACGCGGCCGCATGTCCCGGTACAGAAGCGCCGTCTCGACGTTGCCCAGGGCGCTCAGGTGGGGGATGAGGTGGAACTGTTGGAAGACGAACCCGATCGAGTCGCCGCGTAGCCGCGAGCGGGTCGCGTCGTCGAGCGTGCTGACGTCGTGACCGGCCGACGCGGACGGTGCCGGCCGTGGGCAGATCGAGCACGCCCAGCAGGCCGAGCATGGTCGACTTTCCCGATCCCGAGGGCCCCACGATCGACGATGAACTCCCCGGCCATGATCCGCAGGGACACATCGCGCAGCGCGTAGACGACGACCTCCTCGCCGTACATGCGTGACACGTGGTCGAGCTCGAGGAGCGGGCGATCGGGGGTGTCTACGCCGCTGGACGGGCGACGAGTCGGGCTGGCCGTGGCCGTCACGACGGCTGGTCGACCTCGACGATGACTGTCTGCGCCGGCGCGGAGGCCCTTCGTGATCTCGATGTAGGACCCTTCGGTGAGACCAGTGGTCACCGGAACCTCGATGACCCTGTCACCTTGCGAGACCTGGACCACCCGAACCACGTCCGGCCCGTTCCGTTCTGCTTCACCGCGGCGATGGGCACCGTCAGCGCGTTCGACTTCCTGCTGTGTCGACCACATTGATGGAGACGGCCGAGCCGTCGGCGCCGTTCGAGCCCTGGATGCCTCGATCTTGCCCTTCGTAGACCTGCTGCGATCCTTGCCCGGCGGTGGAGGCGGCGACCTGCGGTCGGCGTGGAGTCGAGCTCGGTGATCGTGCCCGACGACCGAGTTGTTCTCGCCGTCGATCTGGACGGTGCACGACTGGCCGACCGTGAGCTGCGTCCGGTTGGACGCCGAGGCGTCGAGGGTCACCGTCAGGTCCGGCTCGGTCAGCGAGAGGATGGCCGTGCCGGGTGCCACCGGGTTGACCTGCCTTGACGTACACCGTGCCCACGCGGGTGGGCCACGGACCGACGATCATGTCGGTCGGTTCGAAGGTGATGTTGCGTGCGAGCGACTGCAGCGTCACCGTGACCTGGGTCTGGCCCGCCGTCAGCAACGCCGCGCCAGTCAGCGGCTCGTAGTTCTGGCCGGGCTGCGCCGTTCCCTGCACCGAGAAGTTCACCGAGGTGTTCTGCGTCGGGGCGCTGATCGCGGTGATGACGAAGGAGGCTGCGCCGCCCTGGGCCACCGTGGAGGTGTTGGTCGAGATGGTGAGCTTGGGGAGCACCTGGGACGTGATGGTCACCGAGGCACTCGATGGCGTCCCGATCTGATAGCGCGGCGCTGGACGCCAGTGCCACGGTCAGCACCGGTCGGACTCCACCAGGTTGTCGGTCACGGTTGGGATCTGCACGGTGCAACGACGGTCTGCCCGGCGGGCACGATCAGCGTGCCCGCCGGCACGGTGTAGTCGATCCCTGGGTAGCCGTGCCCCCGTAAGACAGGTTGATGGTCAGCGGCGTGCTCAGGGCCTGGTTCAGCCCGACCGACACGACGTAGGGCTGGCCTTTCTCCAGGTATGTGGTGGCCGAGGTCAGGGTCACCGTCGGGACGGCAGGTTGCGCCGCCGATGGTGACGACGGCCGAGCCCGGGGACCCCACGCTGTACTGCGACGGACTCGGGGAGAGGGAGACCACGACGTACTTGTTGGGCTGGATCACGTTGTTGTTGAGGGTGTCGAGGGTGACGGTGGCGCGTCGTGCTCCCCGCGTCGAGGGTCACCACCGGGTCGGGCACCGTGTAGTCGGTCCCGGCGGTGGCGTTCCCGGCGAAGCTCAGCGCCACCTGGATGTTCTGTAAGGGGGCCTGGTTGGCGGTGATCGTGAGCGTCGCCGAGCCTCCTGGCGACACGGTGGTGCCACCGGTGATCTGCAGCGTGGGTACGGTGTCGTTCGTCGATGGTGGTCTGGGCCGATCGGGACGTCCCCACCGAGTATCCGGTGCCGGCCGCGATCGCCATGGCGATGGTCGGTGTTCGGTTGCACGGTGCTGGTGACGCGGGTCTGCACGGTGACCGTCGGTCTCGGACGCATCGGCGGTGATGGACCACCGATGTCGGCGGCGTGACGACGTTCTCTGGGCCTGCGGTCCCGCCCGGGGTGAGGTTGACGGTCAGCGTCGGCGGACTGCGGCTGAGAGATGCTGATGACGAAGTCGGCGGGTTGCCCTGGCCGTCACCTGGTCCGCCACTGACTGGATCGTGAGGGTCGGGGTGGGGGTCGTCTTCGGGCAATAGTCCGCCGCTCAGCGTCGCCTGGTGCGAGACGCCCGCTTGGGCGCGCCGCCGGCGTGAACGCTGCCGTCTGGGTGGCCGGCGGACCGATGATCAGGCCGGCGGTGTCCTGGTCGCCCAGCTCGTAGCCCGTTCCTTGTTCGAGGGACACGGTGACCGACTCGGGCGTGGCCGGCGTGGAGTTCGGATAGTCGTGCTGCGCCTGCCACTGGGCCAGGGCGAACTGCGTCTGCTCCGTGTAGAGGTCTGTGCTCGGGCCCGCGTAGTCGCCCGCCGCGTCGAGGATCTGCTTGAGCTGCAGCACGTCGGCCCCCGAGTCGCCGGGGACGAGGGAGCGGAAGAAGGGTACGGTGCCGTTCTCCGCGATGGCGTCGCGCCCGTTGATGGCGAACATCTCCGAGCCAGCAGTGGTGAATGTCCCGGCCTGGGCAGAGACGTCGCTGACCAGGCCTTCGGTGGAGGCGGTGACATTACGGATCTGTTTGCGGGCCAGTGTCCCGGTAAGGGCGATCGTCCCTTGCAGCGTTCGGCGTTGCACCGTGCTCAGGATCACCACCTCTTTGCCGGACGAGCCATTGCTGCTGGACGCCACCGCGAAGGAGATGCCGGCGGCGGCCAGCACGGCGACCGCGAGCACGACGGCTCCTATGGTCTTCTGTCTCCGCGACATCGATGTTCCCCCGGAGTGGTCTTCTAGCGCCTGCGTCGGTCGCCGGTCACGTCCCGCCTTGCTGGGCGACCGCTGCGCATTGCTGCAGGTCGCTGCTGCTGAGGAGGCTCTGGCCCGGCGGAGCCTTGAACCCCGATGCGCCACCGCCCCCACTCCCTCCGGTCCCGCCGAACGAGAACAACAGCCCTTTGGCGTTCGGGGTCGGCTGGGGGATCCCCCAGCCCCGGGAGATCATGCACTTGCGCCAGCGCAAGTAGTCCTTGTTCTCCTTCTCGACCTGCGCCGGGGTCAGATTGTCCTGGGCGGTCTCCTCGGTCTTGAGAGCCTGGAGGATGTCGCTCTTCGTGGCGCAAGTGCCGAGATTCTTTAGATAGCTGGGATTGTTGGCGGGCGACGAGGGATCGGCGGGGTTGGGCGCCCCGACGAAGGTCACGCCGAGGTTGCTCAGGCAGGACTGAAAGACACCGATGGCGGTGAAGAGAGCGGTAGTTGGACTCTGTTGTGCCAGTGGGATGGTGGCCTCGGTGGCGCCGACGGCCGTCTTGCCGTGACCGCCGGTAGGGAGCGCGCCCGGTGGCACCTGTCCGGCCTGGATGATGACCGTCTTCCCAGTGGAGGCGGGATTGCTCGAACACGCCGAGATACCCAGGGCAAGGAGTGCCAGCGAGACGTAGACCCAGGGTCGCGCCTGGTATCCGGACTGAAATTTCCCCCCGTACACAGGCCAAATAGTACTGACATCGCCTGGTCATCACAGGGCGGCCAAATCCTGATTTCCAGTACGGCGCTGGACCGCGCCATCGTGGTGAACGGAGGGTTCGATGTTTTGGGGCTCCGCAGGCGGCCTGTCCTGCTGCTTAGCGCCAGCTGGCATTTGGTCCTTCTCGACATACAGCCGGTTCGCTGAAAGTAATTGCGTCAGGTCGCCATCCCGGACGCGACGCCGCTGGTCTCGTTGGAGCCGGGCCGGCCGTCATCCCGGTTACCAACGACGTGACGAAGGCACGTGCTGTCATTCAGGTGCCTTCGTTGCTGGCCATCTCCAAGACGAGCGCCGGCCAGGTGAAGCCCGACTCGGCCCCGGCGCCACCCGGTTCGCCCGACCAGGCGTCGTAGAACTCGCGGAAGCCGTGAGCTCCGACGAGCGCTTCGAGGTCCGACCGCACCTTGCCGGCGACGTCCACGCGGCCAAGCCGCATGGCAAGCAGGTGGGCCCAGTAGGCAGTCGCGCCCCACACCGCGTTACCGTCCCATTGGACGAACGAGTGGACGCCTGCCCCTGCTGTGACCGTGCCCGCAGCGAAACCCTGGGGACCCCACATCGGTCCCTTTGGGCAGAGGTGGCGATCGGCCACCGTGGCTGACACGCCCCGTTCGGCGAACCTGCGTGCCGCGGCGGGGATCAGGCCCATGGCTCCGGTGCCTTGGAGTTGCCGGCGACCAACCAGGTCGTAGGCGACGAAGATTCGGCCGTCTTCCCACCACAGCTCCTGTTCCATGGCCTCGGCCACGGTGTCGGCGGTCGCGTCCGCCCACGAGGCGTCCACCGCCCGGCCTCGGGCTCGGCAGGCCGCCGCCACCTCCTCCAGCGCCAGGAGGTACCACCCGCACATCGTTGGGTCGTAGACCACGAAACCGTGCGAGCGGGCCCGCGCCCCATCCGGCGACATGTGTGCCGCCACTGCCGACAAGGTCAGGTCCTTGAGCCTGGCCAATGTGTGACTGAGCGTGCCGTCGAGCAGTGGCCGCATGACGCGCTGCCCTCCGTCCCGGTCTCGAAGGGATGGAGGCAGACCGGCAAGACGCCGTTGTCCACAGCACGCCGTACAGCCAGGGCCCGAAGCTGGCCGAGCGCAGCGTCGAGAAGGGTGTCGGCTGCAGTCCCATCCTCCACAGACAACCGCGCCGCGGCGTACGCAGCTACGGGCGGATCAATGAACGGTGTCCGGTCGCCCACCAGCATGGGACCGAACAGCTCTTCGATCAGGCGCTGCGCTTCGTCTGCGCCGGGTATGAAGCGCTGGTGCGAGAGCAGTCCGTCGGGCAGCAAGTTGGCTCGGTAGAGGGTCGTGAGCTCCTCCACGGCCAAGCCGGCGTCGAGGTGTCGCATGGCCAGGGCGTGATAGCCGCTGTCCCAGGCGAAAAGCGCCGGATAGAGCTGGACGTCAGGGACGTGGAAGATGCCGTCGAACGTGTGCACGCGGTGCCGCTCGAACAAGGTGGCGCAGTGCTGCTCCAGGCTCCTCACTCCTCCATCAGCATGCCACCCATGAGGATGTGGGTGGATGAGGCGACGGTCCAACACCGGCGGGGCAAGCTCGCGGTCGACCGGGTCGCCATTACGTCGCCAACATCACAACGAGGACCGCACCTCCATCAATGCTTGTTCGATGGCGCTCGCCGGAGCATCGTCGACGGCCCGGAACCGAGCAGCCAACGACCCGCCGGCCTGGCCGATGGTCGCCAGCTTCTCGGGATCCAAAAGGTAGGTCTCGAGCTGTTCGGTGAGCTCCGGCAGATGCGCAGGGTCTTGGATGATGACACAGTTGGCGCCGTCGACGAGCGAGTCACGGAAAGGCAATTTGTCAGCCATCTCGGAAGAGAGGAACAGCGGGGCGCCCCTCTTGAGTGCCTCCACGGGGACCCGTGACACGTGGGCGTCCACGTCGAATCGTCGCTCCAGCGAGCACAACAGCGAGCACGCGTCCAGCAGACCGGGCACGCGCCAGGGAGCGATGAAAGGGAGGAATACCGCTCGATCCCGGACGAACTTGGTCGCCGCCAGCTCCTCTAGGAACGGGACCAGCAAGTTGTCGGGTCCACCGATGGCCCCGAGAAGCGAGAAGTCGACTCCTCGCTGGGCCAGCACCTCGAGCGCCGCGATCAGGTCGTGGGTTCCTTTCGCGCGGCAACCTTGCCCAGCACGCCAATGACGGGCCCGACCGGTGGCGGTGTCTCGAGATTATGGCTCAGCATGTCCAAGACTCGATCCGAGAGCTGCATTTCACGAAAACGCTCCACGGCTGACGCCCGAAATTCCTCGAGGACCAGCGGCGAATGGGGTCGAGAGAAGTAGTCCGGGATCTGGCTGACGGACCTCATGATCATCCGCCTTCCATCGGCACCGAGATCCATTAGTACGCGACGTGTGCGTTGGCCGGTGAACACGTAATCGGCCCGACGCAGCGCCCATCCGTAGGCGGCGCCAAGGTCGCGGTGCTTGGCCAGGCGCCCGATGTCGCTACCGGCATGGAGAAGCATCAGACGTGCGCCTGAGGCCTGAGCGAGTTGCGCCGCCACCAGTCCGTACGGCTCGAGATACCAGCCGACGATCAGATCGAAGGCCAAGGAGCTGACCAGGTCGATGCCCCGTCCGAACAGTTTGGATGCGTACGGCTGCGCCCATGGAATGGGGACGGACAAGTCTGCAGGCAAAGGGCTCGTGTGGTGCACGATGACCCGTCCACCTGTGGTTGAAACGGCGAGAGCGGCGAGCCATGCTTCGTCTTCGGGCAAGAGGAGCTGGCGGCCGCTCAGTTCCACCTCGTCGGCATTCGTGAGCACATGGACCTCGTGGCCACGTTCCATGAGCGTCCGGGCCGTGTTGAGCGTCCGGTTGCTCGTTCCCCCTTCGATCGGGGGGTACTTAGCTACGATGAGGAGTCGCACAATCGACACCTGGCGAGACGCACGTCCGGCCGGCCAGCAAATCGGAGACGCGTCGGACTCCTGTCATGGTTGTTTGATGGCCGCTGCGTACGCTGAGCCCACTGAGGTGAAGAGACCCGCTTCGAGGTTCGCCGACTGGCGCTGGGCCGCCAGGTTGCGCACCTTGACGACCGATGTCTTCTGCAATTTGGGGGTCCATTTGACATAGGCAAAGAACAGCCCGGTCGAGTATGGGGACACGAGGGCAAAGTGGTGATCGAGACCGTATTGGGTCACAGCCGTGACAAAGCGGGCATCCAACGGCTTCCAGAAGCTCCAACTCTCCTCCTTTTCCTCTACCAGCTGGCTGTCGGATCTGGGAAGTCCGGCCGGATCCGTTTTCGACAACCACGTCTCGTCCATGACGATGGGCTTGTGGTCGGCCGCGGCGATCTCGGTGATCTGTTGGAGGTTCGCGAGTTGCGAGTGGCCGGTCGGATAGAGGTGGACGCTCAGGTAGTCAGCAAAGGTTCGCGTGGCAATCACTTGCGCGATGGCAGGATTCTCCCATGTCCCGATCCCCGCTCCGACCGCGGTGGTGTGTACTTGGAGGCCGTCCAACTCTTCGTTGACCAAGGTCGCGACGGCGGAAGGCGTCGACAGCGGAAATCCGAGTTGCTGGGAAAGACTCGAGGGCTGGTCCATGATGGTGACGTAGGTCGGATGAAGGTCATCGATGATCAGCTGTGCTTCTTCTCGCTGTAGCTGCGCATATTCGGCCATGGTAAGCCCGTCATAATCGGCATGGAGTTCAGGGAAAGTCGGTGAAGCGGACAAGGGATCGAGTTCGACTGACAGCACCATGTGGTCCTGGGCAACTCTGGCGGCCACGCGTTCGTAAAAGGAGAGGTAGGCGGATGAGTCGGGGAAGGTCGGTAACAACATCGGGTACCCGATGTCGACGACGACACCGTTCATGCCCAGTTGGAGGAAGCGCGCCAAGGTGTTGGTGACCGTGGTCAATGTATCGGGGGCGAGCAGAGCCTTTCCTCGGTTCCCGTCAGCTACCCCGAGGTCACCCGCAGTGATCGTGCTCCCAGAAGGCGTTTGCGGGTCGATCGCTCCTGACTGCAGCTGACTATCGAAGTTGGCGAGGTTCGTCTCCAACGTGGCGTACGTGGCCCGGTATGCCGCTGGAACCACGGAGGGGACCGACGGTGACGCATGAGGAGATGATGCATGAGGAGGTGGCAAAGTCGTCGTGCTCGACGAGCAGGACGCCACAAGGCTGCCGCCCAAAAGCACGAGCAGCGTGCCGCAAGCTCGAGCCGTCCATTGCGACGACCATGGGGTCGGAAGAAGTCTCACCGGCTTGGAAGTATTCCCTACGCCGGCACGAATCCGCGGCCACCCCACACCCATCGATCTGGAAGAGGCGGAAGCTCGCTCCGGACCGCTCCGTACCGCTCCAGAAGTTCTTCGGTATAGTCGTCGGCCTGGCGTCGGTAGCGGGTCGGCGGCAGAACGATGTCTTCGTGCTCGATCTCCAGGAAGTCGAGGATGTCCTTAACCGCAGCATCTCGTTCATCCACGAAGGTCTCGTAGACGAGGTCTAGGTGAGGGATGTCGTTTCGCTGGAACATCGCCTTCCATGACTGTTCGCTCCGGATCAGATAGTCCTCGAACCAGCGCAGCTGCTGCAGGTCCACGTCCGCCGCCGTCCGCGCGCGTGTCTTGCCTTCGACTAACCACCATTGCCGGTCCTGTACGGCCCTCCAGTACGAGATGGCCTGGCGAGCCGTGTCGAGGCGCGACAGATGGACGCAGTGCACATCCGGAAAGAACTGGCGCAGGATTGGGCCAGGCCAACGCGGCACCGTGCCAGGGAGTGCCCTGATTCTCGTGACGAAGTCGCGCATCTGCTCCCAGTGCAGCTTGGCGGAGAAGATGCCGTTCTCGGTAGTACCGAAATCTAGGGCCTTCTTCAGATAGAGCAACGGTGAAGTGTCGGTGGACAGGCCGAACCGCTCATGCCAGTTGGCAACGCCGTCGTGGCCGAAATACTCCTCCGGGATTCCGGCCATCCCCGTCCACTTCAGTGCTTCGGCGAGGAGCCAGCTTCCAGTGCGCGGCGTCGTGACGATCAGGCATGATCGTCGGGGCGTCACGGTCTCGGCCCGCACGGGCGCGAACCCTACCATCGCCCCGCGCGGCGCCTCAGGTGTCGCTACGTGACCTAAGAGGGATTTGTCTGCCCCGCTGTGGGATCATGCTCCCGATGATGGCTCCGACCGCTGATGGTGACCCACGCAAGGTCGTGCTTCTGTCCGGTGCTTCGGGACAGATCGGCACTGCGTTTTGCAAACGGTTGTCCTCCGCCTACCGCATCGTAGCCGTCCGCAATCAGCGTCTTTTGGACGTACCCTCCCAGCTGCAAATGGACGTTGACCCGCTCGACGACAGCGGTGAGCAGGTCGAGGGTTCAGAAGTGTTCGAGGTGCAAGCTGACCTCAGAGAGGCTCAGCAGCGTGGCCGAGTCGTCGAACTGGCCTTAGCCCGGTTCGGAGTCATCGACGCGCTAGTGAATCTGATCGGCGTTCGTGGCGGCCGCGGTCGCATGATGGACAACGCGCTGGCCGAGATGCAGTATCTCGTCCACGTCAACGCTGTGGTGCCGATCGAACTGGCTATCGAGGTCACCCGGACCTACTGGCGTCATCACGATCTCGAAAATGCAACGCGCAACCGGGTTGTGGTGAACGTCGCCGCCGCCTCCGGGCTGAATCGGTCGCCTCGATTTGCGGGAGCCGTCTTCAGCGCAAGCAAGGCGGCACAACTCCGCCTGTCTCACTATCTGTCCGACGAACTGAGCCCGCTCAATGTTAGAGTCCTCACCCTCGCACCCATCCGAGTTACCGGGATGACTTCAGCCGAGCGTGTGGTCACGGCGATCGAGTCGGCGATCGAGGGGAGTGAAACCGGAACCACGCTGGTGCTGCGCAACGACGGCGAGGCAATCGTATGACGCAGACGCCTACAATCCAAAGCGTGAAATCATCCAGGCCGGTGGGGGAACTGATCGCGAACCGGTCGTGGCGTCGTCGCCTGGTTCCGTTCCCACACGTCACGGTGTCAGACCTATTCGAGGAGTCATTCGCGGACGAGATCGATGGCGCTGTGCGGGCCATCTTGGCCAGCCAGCCCATGACCGTGATTCCGAATTACGACGCCTCCGGGTGGCTGCTCCCTCCTGATGTGGACTGGCCCTTGAGGGTATTCCTCACCCCCGAGTGGCGCGCCATGGTATCGCGGGCTTTGGGCGTCGAAACGGGCATGTACGTGAGTGCGAGCATCCATCATCACGAGCCTGGAGGACCGCACGGCCGACCGCACTGCGATCTCAACCCGGTCTACTTTGCGGACGTCGAGCCGATCGACGACGTGGTCCAGCTGCGAGGCGATCTCGTCGAGGTCAAGTCGAGCAACCGCGTCAACGGATACGACGGTCCCATACTGTCGAAGGTACGTGCCATCGCCCTGCTCTATTACACGGCGAACCCTCCCTGGAGTCGAGGTGACGGCGGCCAGACCGGCCTGTACCTGCGTCGATCGGATCCCTCTGAGGCGCCTGCCATCGCCGTACCACCCCGCAACAACAGCATGGTCGCCTTCGAGTGCACGCCACACTCCTACCACTCGTTCATGGCGAACCGGCTGGAGAGGAACTCCATCACGATGTGGTTGCATCGGACGTACGACGAAACGGTCGACCGCTGGACCGAGCCCGCGATCGAGCGTTGGCCGGAATCACCGCCCCCACGTGGTAGTTGAGTGTGCGGTTCAGTGTCTTTCTCTCGCCAGCACAGAGTTGGTCCGAGCTCCGTGATCTAGCCACCTACGCGTCCCAGTCCGGTTGGGACGGCCTATGGGTGCCGGACCACTTTCTCTCCGCTACGCCGCGTGGCGACGGCCCGATGCTCGAATGCTGGTCGATCTTGGCCGGTTTGGCGACGTGCGTGCCGCGAGTCCGATTGGGATCGCTCGTCAGCAACAATGCGTTTCGGCACCCTGCGGTGCTGGCCAATGTGGCAGCGTCTGTGGACCACCTCAGCGGTGGCCGGGTCGTTCTGGGCCTCGGTGCGGGCTGGCAGCCGAACGAGCACGAGGCCTACGGGATCGAGCTCCAGCCGCCTCCTGAACGGCTGGCCCGTTTGAACGAGGCGTGCGTTGTGATACGACAGCTGCTCGAGAATGACCGCACGATCTTCAAGGGCAAGTACTACGAGCTCCGGGACGCGCCCATGGAGCCGAAGCCGTTGCAAAGAAAGCTTCCGCTTCTCATTGGCGGTGCTGGCGGGGTCACGCTCGGCATCGCAGCCTTGTGGGCGGACGAGTGGAACATGTGGGGATCACCTGATTCAGTGGCCGCGCGTTCGAGCGTGCTCGATCGTCGGTGCGAGTCCATGGACAGGGATCCCGCCGAGGTGAGCCGTTCCGCACAAGCCATCGTCGACCTCCAGGGCACCTGGCCGTCGCGATCGGACTTTCCGGTCATCCGTGGCGACGTCCACGAGGTCCAAGAGGCCTTGCAGGCGTATGCCCGCGCCGGAGTGAGCGAATTCATCCTTCCTGACTGGTGCCTCGGCGAGGCCCGCGGGCGGCACGACGCCCTCGACCACTTCCTGGCCGAGGTCGCCGCGCCTTTCCGCTAGTCAGTCGCCTCGGTCATGTCCCGGCGCCCCCGACCACTGGCTTGTTGAGGTGAACTGACCCGGCCGAGCCCTTGAAGGCCGCCGTGCCGTAGTTGAACACGCCACCGTCGGCCGCGAAGGTCCAGTAGCCGAGGTTGTCCGGCGAGGCGGCGATACCGACCACAGGGGCATTCAGATGGATGGAGCCAGCCGAGCCGAAGAAGCCAGCCGAGCCGAAATTGAAGATGCCCCCGTCGGAGGCCACCTCGTAGTAGCCCAGCCCGTCAGTCGCCGCCGCCAGCCCGACGATCGGCTTGTTGAGCGGCTTGCCGCCCATGGAACCGTAGAAGCCGGCGTCACCGAAGTTGAAGATGCCCCCGTCGGAGGCCACCTCCCAGTAGCCCCGGCCGTCGGGTGTCGCCGCGATGCCCACGATCGGCTTGTTGAGCGGCTTGCCGCCCATGGAACCGTAGAAGCCGGCGTCACCGAAGTTGAAGATGCCCCCGTCGGAGGCGACCTCCCAGTAGCCCTGGCCGTCCGGTGTCGAAGCGATGCCGACGACGGGGGCGTTGAGCGGCTTGCCGCCCATGGAGCCGTAGAAGCCGGCGTCACCGAAGTTGAAGATGCCCCCGTCGGAGGCGACCTCCCAGTAGCCCTGGTTGCCGTTGGTGGCGGCGATGCCCACGATCGGCTTGTTGAGCGGCTTGCCGCCCATGGAGCCGTAGAAGGGGGTGTTGTAGTTGAAGATGCCCCCGTCCGACGCCGTCATCCAGTAGCCCTGAGCGCCCGCGCCCTGGCGATCCGAGGTCGTGCTGAGGCCACAGCTCGTGTCACCGACCACGTTGCCACCGGACGATGTGAGCGCCCTCGCCTGGGGCGTGCCCACGAAGGCGCAGTCTTGCTCGACACCGGCCGGCGTCCTGTTGCCGGCGATCGTGTCGTTGGACAGGTGGCCGCCACCCGCGGCCGCCGCGCCGCCCGTGAGCGCGATGCCGGCTCCGGCGGACGAGGCGTTGCCCACGATCGTGGTCGAGGACAGGTCGACCAGGTCCACGTTGTTCGGGAAGCCGCCCGGCGGAGGTCCGACGTCGATGCCGCCGCCAGCGTTCGACGCTCCACTGGCCGTGTTGTCCACGATGGCATCGCTCGATCCCTGGAGGATCCAGGTGTCATAGATTCCACCACCCAGGTTCGAGGTGTTGCTCGCCACCGTCGAACTCTGCAGATCCACGCTGTCGAACATGGCGAACCCGCCACCCTCCAAAGCGGCCGAGTTGCCCTGAATCAGCGAGTCGTTCACGGCACCGATGTCATAGAAGGCGGCTGCGCCGCCCTGGCCCTGTCCGCTCGCCGTTCCAGTCGCCGAGTTACCCGTAAGCGTGTCCTCGTTCAGGACAGTGCCTTGGTTGTCCTCGTAAATGGCACCTCCCGATCCGTTCACCGCGGAGTTGTCGACAAACCCCGAGCCTGTGATCGTGACCGCGCTCTGGTCGTAGAAGGCGCCGCCGCCACCGCTGGTGCTGGGGTCGCTGGAGGCCGTGTTGCCGGTGAAAGTGGAGCCCGTCACCTGGTTGAGTCCGTAGCTGTCGTATACCGCGCCGCCGTAGCCGGAGTTATCGTGGCCTGTTGCCGTAGCAGCGTTGCCCGTAAACGTGTCATTCGTGAGCTCCGCTTCCTCAGTCGCGTAGACGGCCCCTCCGAATGCGTTCCCACTGGCGTCGGTCACGGAGTTCGAAGTGAACGTCGAGTCGTCAATCGAGCCGGGACCGTCGTAGTTGGCAACGGCTCCGCCCGCCGCAGCGGATGAGTTACCCGTGAAGGTGTCGTCGGTGAGTCGAATCGACCCGAACCCGTTGTAGATGGCCCCACCGTACGAGCCGCCTGTGGCGGAGTTGCCCGAGAACGTCGAGCCGGTTGCCCAAAGGCTTCCGTTCACGTAGACGGCTCCACCGCCTTCGGCCGACGTGTTGCCCGAGAAGGTGACTCCGTTGAGTTCTGCCACGTCGTTGCTGTCTGCGATGAAGAGCCCGCCGCCCCCCTGAGAAGAATTGGAGCCCCCTGTCACACTCAGGTTGCTCAGGGCGAGGAAACTGCCCGCTGAGCCCGGTCCCGGCGCTGTTTGCAGGACGCTGTCCCCCGCCGTGGACTGCGAGATGGTGGTGGTTGCCGCGCTGGTTCCCGTGACAAAGAGTCCTGCTGGGTCAGAAGCGACGAGCGCTCCTAAGCTGAGGCTGTACGTTCCGGCGGGAAGGTTCACCGCGACCGCTTCGTTCAGGGCATTCGCCGCCTCGACCGCAGCCCGCAACGAGCAGTGGCCCGACGAGTCGGCGCACGTACCACTAGCGGCGTTGGCATTGTGCGTGTCGTTCGTCGTATTGACGTTGAAGGTCACTTGGGGCGGCGGAAGGGCTCTGGGCGAGGCGGCCAGGAACGGCCTCTCCGAGTTGGCGTTCGAGGCCGCCGCTTGACCGGTGCCAAGCAGAGGTACAACGCACATGCCAGCTCCGAGGGTCACGCAGACGCAGATGGCTCCTAGGGAGTTCTTCCGAGACGATGACAAGAGGGACACAGCCACTCCTTCTCACAGGCCACGAGGGCGTTCGGCTGGGATGACATTAGCGGCTCTCTCTGGGCGTTGCCCTGTGGATTTTGGGCCTGAGCACCAGATTTGGGGTTGCGGAAGGGGGAGACGAACCTTAGGATCCGTGGATTACGGCGCGGCGCACCATGGTCGTGATCGACGAGTTCTATGCGAACCCGGACGCGGTTCGTAGTTACGCGCTCGATCAGGCCTATTACACGCCCTATCAGGATCTGGCCGAGGTCCATTCCGGGCGTTTGGCGGCCACCTGGTGGACCAGCCAGTACCGGTCGGCTGACGACTGCCCCTTCAAGTCCTCCCAGACGTTGGTCCGTGCACTCGAAGAAGCGGTTCGCGAGCCGATCGACATGGTGCACTGGCGGGCCCCCTTCCCGTTCGGTCCGAAGGGTCGGCCCGCCGCCACGCGGCCTCGGGATGGGTACGGCTGCGTGTGGAATTGCTCGTTTCACGTCAAGCCCGACAACGGCCAACAGCTCGGGCAAGGTATCCACAATCACGTAACGGATCAGTGGAACGCGTGCGGCGCCCAGGGCTGGGCCGGCATCATCTACCTGAGTCCCAATGCGCCGCTCGAAGGCGGGCTCCACCTCTGGCGTAACGTGGACCCCTCGCACCGCTTCGACTGGATGACCCCCGCGGAGAATTGGGAGCGTCTCGACTCGTTTGCAAACCTTTACAACCGCTTGATCCTGGTCCGCGGGGATATTCCACACAGTGGGGCGGGTGGTTGGGGCGAGACGGTTGAGAGCGGTCGCCTTTACCAGACCTTCTTCTTTCGGACAGCGACGAGACCGGAGCCTTGGCCGGTGGAGCTCCCCTTCGTGCGCGCTTCGACCTACACGCAACCACCCCCGATGTAGCCGGAAATCGGCCGTTCGTGTTTCCCACCAGTGGACGCCCCTGGGATCGAAGTCCTCACGCAGTAGCGTGATATAAGTGGCGTCGACCCTGTTCTTGGACCATCTGCTCCCCGAGAGCGAGGTCGCGAGGATCGTTGACGTCCTGCACCGGTACCCGGGTTACCGGACCGTGGGGGCAGCCCGTCGCCGCATGAAACCCAAGTGGGGCCCCTCTGTCGTGGGTCCGTCGCTTCCGCGCTTGTCGTTC
This sequence comes from uncultured Acidimicrobiaceae bacterium, assembly GCA_963807775.1. Lineage (GTDB taxonomy): Bacteria > Actinomycetota > Acidimicrobiia > Acidimicrobiales > RAAP-2 > Bog-473. The sequence continues at coordinate 644,491 of CAWECY010000010.1, forward strand.
GCTCCGTCGCATCACGAGCGGGCGGACCTGCAGCGCGCCCGGCAGCGCGAGTTGAGCGCCTGGACTGGCCCTCATGATCCCCACCTGAGCGTCCGGGGCATGTACTTCAGGGAGACCTACGCCGAAACGGGGATGCCTTCCTTCGATGGCATCGGTTCCTTCGTTGACCTGCCCGAACTCAAAGTTGCGGCATCCGAGCTCTTTGACTCCGCCTACGTTGTGCCCTGCCACGTCTACGCTAACTTGTTCCTACCCGGTCAAGAACTCCACCCCCACACCGACGTCCCAGAGTTCCGCGGTGCTGCTCGACACCAGTTACCGCTCTGGCTCCTCGTCGTCATGCATCATTCGGGAATTTTTGAGCGATGGCGAATACCCATGGCGACCGCCGTCTTGTACGTGACCGACAATGAAGGCGGAGGTGATCTTCAGTACTACGCGGCACCTGATGACGTGACGGCCTACCCCCCCAGGGCCAATACCGGCGTTATGTTTGACGCCGACTCGATCTTTCATGGGGTGGCCCGAGTCGGCGGGAACGAGACCGGCCTGTCGACCATCGGCGCCGGCGCCTGGCTCGACCCCTGTTCTGGTGGTGCCTGGAGGCTCCGCCCGCTGGGTTCCGTCGACCCGACGAGCTATCGCCCGGGCGAGGTGCGCTTTTCGGTGTCCTGGAAGGCATACTGCTTTTACGATCGCACCGAGCACGAGGCATGGAGAGAGGGTCGTGATGACCTCAAACTCGATAGCATCGTTCCTCGCCTCGTCAATGAGCTTTCCGACCGCGGGCGCTTCGACCCGTTGCGCCGGCCCACGGACGAAGAACTGGCCACGTTGTTCATCGACGAGTTCGTCCACGTGCCCACTCCAATGGCAACGTAGGCGGCGTCGGTCCCGCAGCGACCTAATCGGCGACAGACGGCTCGGCGCACTAATTCGTGCACACTCTGTTCCGGAACAGGCCGTTCCAGGAAACCTAATGACGTCACTGGGTGGAGGGCGCCACCTGATCGAAGGTGTTCGGAAAGACGAACTCACTGCACCAAAGGCCGATACTGACCTCTAGTGCCGTGATGTGGTGCCACCACCCCACGGGGATGAACAGAGCGTCACCGACTTCGGTCGTTATTTCCAACTGGGCTATCCGTGCCCAGTTAGGAAACCGCTCACCATCGGGCTTGAACGGGTTCAATCCGCTGATGTCTACGGGTGGGTTACCCAGAAAGTGTGTGTAGAGCGGTGAAATGAGAACGACGTGGCTCGAGCCCACCAACTGATGCAGCAATTGGTTCCTCGTCGCACGCCGGAGCCCGGTGACAGACCCTGTGGATTCGAACGAGAGTGATGCCTGACGACGGTCATTCGAGAGGTAACGGCTATCTAGTTGAAAGTCATTCAACAGGGGTGCCGCTGATACCGCGGCCAGGATGTTGCCGTCGTCTACCAGATGGAGGCTGTTGTGCGACTCAGCCTCGGTGGCCTGTCGGGCAAAGTCCTCGAAGCGCAGACTGCCCTCGGCGTTCGGACGCGTCGCAGGTTGGGAAGCATCAGGATTGGTGCCGACTCCCACGGGCAGGTCTCCGAGCGTCTTAGCCAGGTATTCCGGCGACCACTTCTCGAGCGCAGGCCAGTCAGCACATGCATCCTGCAGCATCACCGGATCGTTGCGCGAGTAGTAGGCGTGGAGGAACTCTTCGCGGGAGAGGTCGGCTCTGCGGTCGACATCGGAGGAGCATGGATCGAGGGCGCGTAACTGCGCCAGCCGCTCGAGCACACCTTCAAGCCTGGTCGTTCGCCCCACTGACCACTTCCCGGCCTCGAATGCCGGATCCGTCAGGATTTCGGCACAGACCTGCGCAGCCTGGCTCTCTGGAATGCCCGACCCGCTCATGACCTCGATCGTCTTGGCCAGACTGGTGCCGTTCAGCAGCGAGATGGCGGCCCAGCGACGCCAAGCGAAAGAGATCTCAACCTCCGGTTCCACGATGCCTCCGTGATGCTGGGGAGCTGTGTGATCGTGTCAGCGCAGCCGCGACGAAGCTAGCGCGCAGCTTGGCGTCGTCATTGGGGTCATCAAGATTCTGTCGCAGGCGCACACCCGCAGCACCCGCAGCCGCAACAACTCGCGCACCCAGGCCCCGGTGGCGGTCCAGGCGGCGGCGGTGGAGGTCCAGGCGGCGGCGGTGGTGGTGGCGGCCCAGGAGGTCCTGGAGGTCCAGGAGGAGGCGGCGGCGGGGGCGGCCCAGGAGGCCCTGGAGGAGGAGGCGGCGGCGGCGGCCCAGGAGGCCCTGGAGGAGGCGGCGGCGGCGGCGGCCCAGGAGGCCCTGGAGGAGGCGGCGGCGGCGGCGGCCCTGGTGGCGGAGGAGGAGGAGGCGGCCCCGGAGGTCCCGGAGGCGGCGGCGGTGGTGGTGGTGGTCCCGGAGGAGGCGGCGGAGGCGGAGGTGGCGGTGGCGGAGGAGGCGGCGGCGGTCCTGGCGGCCCGGGATGCCCGGGAGGACCAGGGGGACCAGGGGGACCAGGGGGACCAGGGATTGGCTTCGGCGGAACAATTTTGGGCCACCCGTCGTGCCACCGCTGCCGGTGGGAATCTTCCCGCCCCCCTTTTTCGGCAGGGTGGTCGAGGTCGTCGTCGTGGACGGGTTGGGAGGCAGGGCACCGGCGGGGTCCGTGGCCAATGCGTCGGCGAACGCCGTGGCCGCGCCGATGCTGAGGCCCGAGACCAACAGCCGCTGTAGGAGGTTGCGCCGGCTGATCTTGCCGTCGAGGTAGGCCCGTGCCAGCTCTTGCTCAGTCATCCCCGTCCCTAGACCCTTCGACTGATCCAAAGTCCCAAGGTGGAACAAGGTGAGGATAGATGCAACCCCGCCTTACGGCAAGGACTTCTACCCAGAACGGAGACGCACCCGACCAGGTACTATGCCTTTCAGAGCACCCGATGATGGGATTTGGTCCGCATTTGATCCGGAACTCGGTCGGTGCGAGGGCCGTTCCTCGTTGCCGGAGCCTGTGAGGAGGCTGTGAGAACAGGGTTGGAGTCCGCCATGGCCGCGGTGATCACGAGCCGTGGGCAACGTGCCGAGTTCTTGGACGACCCGGGCACGTTCGCACTCCAGTTCGAGCTCGAACCGTCCGAGGTCGACGCACTGCGTGCCATGGGTTCCGATCTGGCCAAGCTGACGAATGCGTTTGTGATGAAGCGCATCGGAATGCTTCGCTGGTCCCTCAAGTGCACCCTGGCGTTGCTCGGCCCGGACGCCGACCCGCTGCTCGAGGAATATGCGAGCACCGTTCGGCAGCGGGAGTTCCACCGCGACGAAGTGAGGTCGTTCTGCGATTTCGTGGTCGAGCACACGGATCGCATGTCCGACGGCAGTCAGCGGTGCCAGCTCGTGTGTGAGATGGCCCGCTTCGAGCGCCACTACAGCGACGCGTTCTTGGAAGCCACACCCGTCCGCCGCACGAGGTTCGATGACGAGCCGGCGGGCCGTGTGGAACCGAGTGGGTGCGTGCGCATCCGTCCCGGCACCAACACCGGGAGTTTTTCCTGGGACCTCCGCATGCTCTACTGGGGCATGCTCGATTCGCCCGAGCGGGTGCACTCGGACCCGTGTACCCTCGCCTTCTTCCACGGCGCCAAGCCGAACCAGTACCGGGTCATCCGGCTCCGCTCCGCCGAGTACCCGCTGCTGGCTCTGCTCCCACCCGGCGAGACGGTGCCGGTCGCACAGGTCCAGTCGGCTCTGGGCGACGCGGCCGAAGCCAATCGCCTGCTGGGTGCGCTCGCCTGTCGGGGGGTGCTCCAATGGGTGTGACGCTCGTGGGGGCGGGGTACCGGCCCGAGCTACCTCAACTGTTCTCAGCCGGCGACGACGGGCCGCAGTGCGCTGAGCTGATTGCGAACCGCTTCATCTCCCCAAAAGGAGTGATTCGCGCCTGGGAGTTCGAGTCCCTCGACCACGTACCCATCATCCTCCACGGCGTATCCGGCAACGTGGCATCGGTGACGGGACCGGAGCCGCACTACCTGGAGAAAATCGCTGAGCTGGCCGCGTACACGCAGGCGATCATCTACAGCGATCATCTCGCCTTCACCGCCGCGCACGACCGCGCGCTGGGCCACCTCGCGCCGAACCGGTTCGACGACGAGTTGCTGGAGTGTGCCTGTCGCCACATCGAGTTGATCCACCGCATCTCGGGGTACCGTCCCTGCCTCGAGAACCTCGCCACCAAGACCGTGATGGCCGGCTCGCAGTACACGCCGGAGGAGTTCTACCTGAAGTTGCTCAGGGCCTCGAGCGACTGGGACTGCTTGGTCGACCTGACCAACGTGTGGATCAACTCCCAGAACCGGTCGGTTGACGTCGATGGTTTCCTCACGGCCATACCACCCGATCGGGTGCGCTACATCCACCTGGCGGGTGGCCGTTGGATGCACGGGGAGCTGGTCGACTCGCACTCGGAGTCGGTCCACCCCGAGGTCTTCGACCTCTTGGGCGAGTACCTGATGGTGGCGTCGCCCGATGCGATCATTGTCGAGCGCGACAGCAATTTTGAGCACGCCCTGGCCGAGGTGCGTGACAGCCTGTCCCGAGCGCGCGATCTCGTAGCCCAGGCTCACGAGGCTCGCCAACTCTCGACACATGTCGTCTGACCACGGGCTCGACTGATGTCGGGGGTGCTCGCCTCGACGGTCGACCCCAAGGGGGCCGTCCGACTCGCCCGGAAGGTGGGCCGCCGGGCCGCGCCGTTCGCCGCCGAGCACGACCGGGACGCGACGTTCGTCACGGAGGGCTATGAAGCCGCTCGTGAGCTCGACTTCGGGCTCCTGGCCGTCCCCCGGGAGCTCGGAGGGGGTGGGCACGGGCTGCGGGCGATCTGCCGTGCCCAGGCCGCCCTGGCCCGGCGATGTGCCAGCACTGCCCTGGCGACGGCGATGCACCAGCATGCCGTCCTCGGGCTCGCCTGGCGTTGGAACCGGGGCGACGCGGATTCCGAGATGATGCTGCGCCGCATCGTCGAGGAGCGCTTGGTCCTGGCCATCAGCGGTTCGATGACGCCGGCCAAGGTCTCGGTCGACGCCACCGAGGGCGACGGCGGGGTCGTCCTGCGAGGCCATCGCCGGTTGTGCAGCGGCTCGCCCGCCGCTGACCTGTTGCTAGTCGCGGCTCGTCTCGAGGGACCCCGGCCGCGCATCGTGCGCGCGGTGGTTGCCCTGGCGTCGGACGGAGTCGAGATTCGCGACGACTGGGATGCCATGGGCATGCGCGGTTCGGGAAGTAACACGGTCGTTCTGCGTGACGTCTTCGTTCCGGCGCGTGACGTGCTGCGCCGTATCGAGTCGCCGGGCGAAGTCCTGATCGCCCCAGGGTCCCCCGCCGCCCCCGCTACCGACCACGCGGAAAAGCCACTCGTGCTGGAGGGTACCCGGGCCGGGTCGGGACCGTTCATGCCCGGCTTGCACATCTCCCTTGCCGTCATCGCTGCCGTGTACCTGGGTGCCGCGACCGCGGCGCACGACCGGGCCATCCGCCTGCTGGCAGAGCAGCGGCGGGGCAATGATCCGATCACCCAACGGTTGGTGGGCCAGATGATGAGCGAAGTCCGTTCAGGCTGGTGGGCCCTCGAGGGCATGCTCCGGGAGACGACGGATGATTCGCTGGGCACCTACAAGCAAATGGTGACCACCATGCTCGGGAAGCGACAGGTCATCCTCAACTCCATCCGCGCCACGGAATTGGCCATGGAAGCGTTGGGCTCGCAGTCGTACATGAGAAGCGAAATCTTCGAGCGGACGTTGCGAGACGTTCGGGCTGGGATCACGCACCCGTTTACACCAGAGATGACGTTGAGCGAGGTCGGGCGTTACCGGCTGGAGGCGGCTCGCGCCGGGGCCTAGCGCCGCCGTGGCCCGGGTTCGCGTCAGGTGTGGACCCAGATCACGTTGAAGCTCTGGCCGTCCTTGGACAGAGCGGTCGGCACGGCTCGTATCACCCGGTCACGCTTCATGGTGATCTGCGACGGGCTGCCGCGGGAGCGGAAGGACGAGATCGGCTCCATCACGCCGCCGGTAGCAGCCTCGGCGCCCGTGAAGCTGGTCGTCGAGAAGTCGGCGAGTGGACCAAAGATGCAGAGCTTGCACAACCTGGGTGTGGACGCGATCCATTCCGCGGTGGTGGTGGGAGCGTTGGCCGTCTTGCTGGTCGTGTAGGTCCACCCCGTGCTGCTGTGGAGCACCAGGGAGTAGGTGGAGCCCGAGTGCGACACGCTGGCGGTGAAGCTCGATCCAGGCAACACCGGGTAGTACCGATGCGGGAGTGTGACGAAGGGGGACGGGAACATCTGAAACCACGCTGTGTAACGTGGCGCGCCGTTGACGCAGGCCACCTTCGTCCCGATCTGCTCGACCTTGCGAACTTTGATCCCGTCGAAGCCGACCCAGAATGCTGCCACCGCCTTGCGGCCTTTCGACGAGCAGGACGTGGCCGGCTGGACCCAGCTTCCCGCGACCTCGGTGAACGGTGTCGCGGACTCGACGGCGTAGCCGGACCAATTCGCAAAGCTCTTCTTCGCCGGTACCGGGGTGCTGTTCTGCGCTGCGGTCTTCTTTGGCTTCGTCGTAGCCGTGGTCTTCTCACTCTTGCCCGAGGAAGCCACCGACGGACCCAACGCCGCCATGAGCGCCACGAGCGCCAAGCTGAGCCCAATGGCGGCCGTCCCCAGCCGGAGCACGCGCCATCGATGCCGTGCGGATCGCATGGTCACATTCCACCACCTCCCTGCGCTCGGCGACGGGCACCCAGCGCGCCATGGCGCCTACGAATCTCAACCACGGCCCGGCCGTACCAGACCTTCTACGCTCTGGCGTCGGCGTGCATCAACCTGGCGTGGGTCCCCACCGTCGCCGAGGCGGCCGGCACTACCTCAGGTTGCCAGCGTCGCCGAGGCGGTCTGTGGTGGCCGCAGTGCCAGGCGGGGAGCGCCGGATACTTCTGGACGTCGGGCACGAGCAGCGCCGCCGGACGCCGGTGCCGTACGACAGGGTGGCGCACGCCCGCGCCATAGATCCCACGACTCCGTCATCCGGCACAGCCGGGCCAGCCGACGGGTCCCGTCGTGCGGTGCGCCGCCTCGATGAGCCGAGGACGACTCACCCGGCGGGGAACTGCACCTCCTCGGCCTGCGCCAGCAACCCGGACCGCTCCGCCGGCAGCAGGTAGCCGCGGGCGATAGCCCGGTCGAGGTCCGCCGTGAACTCCGACAGGTAGTGGGCCCTCGAGCCGTAGATACTGGCCAGCCTCTGCGGGCTGAAGGGCACGGTGGAGCCGAACAGGGCGCACAGGATGTTCGAGCCCGCGAAGGGCACCCCGCTGAGCGTCGACACTGGCACATCCACGGCGGGCGTGCGGACGCCGCCGATGACGTTTCCGTAGCGGTCGAGCGCCAGGGCGGCCGGATCCGTGGACCTGAGCTTGAAGGGCGGCGGTGACGGTGGTGGCGTGCCGTCCACGACCCAGCGCACGAAGGCGGAGAATGCGGCCTGGACGACGTCGTGCTGAGGTCCGGTGTTGATGGCCTGCGTGCAGCCCAGCAATTTGGCCGCCGACGCACCGCCGAGCTGATACTGGTCCGCGTGCGAGGTCCCCGCCACCTCCCAGGTCCGTATCTCGTCGGTGTCGGGCTGTTGCGACGCGGCAAAGCCGAGCTCTATCAGGTCAGTCTGCGTCTCGAACATGAAGACCGGCACGTCCAGGTCTGTGCGGATGCGCAGGTCCGAGCTCAGGGAGCTGTTCGAACTCCCGCTGATCCCGGCTCCGCCACCAGACCGGCTGTGGATGAAGATCCCGTCGAAGGCGTGGCTGACCGGCTCCAGCGCATCGGCGAAGGTGGTCAGGAAGAAAGCCGACTGCGACTCGCCTACCGCCACGATGTGACGCAAGTGCAATGGGCCGAGCACGTCCAACCTGCTCGAGCGCAACCCCAGGCCGATCTGGTCGAAGATGTCGAGCGCGTACTGGTCACCCGGGTGGTGGAGGCTGCCGTAGCGCTGTGGCTCTTCCTGTACCAAACCCTTGCCCAGCCCCGCCACCGGGCCGCCCAGGAGGGGCGTGCCACCCTCCACCCCGACCGCCTGGGTCGACACGCCGACCCAGGCGTCCCCGGCGTCCATCAGCGCTGGGTTGAGGTAGTCCCAGTCGGGAGCCGCTTCCACCACGGTCTCGTTCAACCACTCCACCACCACCGTTCCGCTGAAGTGCGCCGGGTTGGCCGGCCGCCTCACGAGGATCCGGGTGCGGTAGGCGGCCGCCGTGGTCGGCTCAATTGTCCATCGCCCGTCGGAGGGGGACGACGTTGCCCTGAGCGCGTGCGCCGTGCCCGACGCGAAGTATTCGTGCTCCACGTAATGGTGCGCTGCCAGCCCGGTGGGGATCGCCGTCGCCGGCTCGATCACGTGCCCGACGTGCGGCGGTTCCGAGAAGGTGGCCACGGCGCGGTACGTCGCTGCATCGGGTGCCGACGCGGCCTCCAAGGCGAGCCGGGGGCCGTGCGCCGACAGGGTCGTCGCACCCACCGGCCCGCCGCCGAGGGCGGCCGCCGCCAACCCCACCAGGGCAAGCACGCCCACTGTGGCGGCGCACACCTTGGCCTGGCGCCCTCCGCGATCTGTCACAGCGTCCTCATTCCGGCCGTTGGTCATCCGTTGCCCTGCCGTCGCACCGGGCCGGAATCGTAGGCGTCAGCGCCGGGGCTGGGCGGTCACACGAAGCCGAGCCCACCAGGCTCTCGGCCGTGCTCCTACGGGCACCCGCGTGTCAGTAGGTCGTGCTCGGGCGCGACGGACGGCTCGAACCGGGCGACGTCGGGGAGGTCGCCGACGACTTGCGGCGCATCCGTAACGTGTTGTCCGCGTCGGTCGCCGCCCCGTGAGGGATCAGGACGCCCGCAGTTCCCTGGTCATGAACACGCTTGTGGCCGCGTCGGGGTAGTCATCGAAGGGACCACAGGGCACGAACCCCGCCCCGCGGTAGAGCGCGCGGGCGGGAACGAATGCGTCTCCCGCGCCGGTCTCCAGGCTCACACGTGCGTAGCCGCGTGCCTGCGCCACATCGACCAGGTGGTCGACCATCGCCCGGCCGACCCCTTGCCCGCGCGCCTCGGCCACCGTGTGCATCGACTTCAGCTCGCCGTGCAACGGGTCGAGCTCCTTCAGGGCGCCGATGCCCACGACATGGCCCTCGCGCCGGGCGCAGAACACGGTGACGCCGGCCTGCTGAAGTCGCGGGCCGTCGAGCGCGAAGACGGCTTCGGGTGCCGTGTGTTCCCGGGCGAATGCGAGGTGGCGCTCGAGCACCGCTACCACGTCGTAGGAAGCCGCATCGGCGACCGCGATCTCGACGGGTCCCACCCGAGGCAGCGTACGGTGCCAGCGTCACCACCGACGCCGCCACGTCGATCGCCGCGGGCCGGACCGGGTCCAGCCACTACAACCAGTCAGGAACACCGCACCAGGACGACACAGGACAGGAAGCCATTGCGCGACATCACCCCGTTCCTCTGGTTCGACACCGAGTCCTTCCAAGCGGCCGAGTTCTACTTCTCCCTCTTCTCTGACTCGGAGGTCACGAGTGTCAGGCACTACGGCGAGGGCGCCCGCCGGCCCGCCGGTCTGTCCTTCATCGTGACCTTCATGCTCGACCGGCGCGGCTACACCGCGCTCATCGGCGGCCCCGAACACGTGCTCAGCGAAGCCTTCTCCCTCCAGGTCGACAGCGCCGACCAGGCCGAAGCCGACCGACCGTGGGAGGGGTTGACCACCGACGGGGGGCAGGAGAGCCGACGTGGGGTGTGTCGACCGCTTCGGTCTGCCATGCAGGCCGCCGCCGACCAGGCCTGAGACCGGGCCGCCCGCGTGAGCTTTTCCGCGGCTCCCGCCGGAAGGCCGGTAGCGTACGCGACACCCCCGAGCGCCGCATCGGAAGGCGTCCGGCGGGCGCGCCACGCCACAGCACCGCACGCCACAGCACAGCACACAGAACCGACACACCCTTGGGAGGCACACCGTGGAGACCGAAGCCGCCGTCTTGTGGGAGCGCCACGCCGACTGGAGCGTGGAGCCCATCGAGCTCGATCCGCCCAAGGACGGCGAGGTCCTGATACGCCTTGCCGCGTCGGGCATGTGCCACTCCGACGAGCATCTCGTCACCGGTGACATGCCGGTGCCCCTGCCGATGATCGGGGGCCACGAGGGCGCCGGCGTGGTCGAGGAGGTCGGCCCGGGCGTGACCGGGCTCAAGCCCGGTGACCACGTCGTGCTCGGCTTCGTCCCCGCCTGTGGCAAGTGCCCCTCGTGCGCCACCGGCCATTCCAACCTCTGCGACGTTGGCGGCGTGCTCATGTCCGGCCGGCAGATGGACGGCACCATCCGCCACCACGCCCGTGGCCAGGATGTCGCGACCATGGTGTGCCTCGGCACCTTCGCGCCCTACACGGTGGTCAACCAGGCTTCGTGCGTCAAGATCCTCGAGGACATCCCGCTGGACAAGGCCTGCCTGGTCGGGTGCGGCGTCACGACCGGCTGGGGCTCGGCCGTGTACGCGGCCGACGTACGGCCCGGTGACTACGTCGCGGTCATCGGGGTCGGGGGCATCGGCGCGTCGGCCATCCAGGGGGCGCGTCTGGCCGGCGCCGAGATGATCTTCGCCATCGACCCGATCGAGCTCAAGCGCACCCTGGCCCCCTCCTTCGGCGCCACCCACACGTCGCCCTCGGTCGCCGAGGCGTTCGAGCTGATCCAGCGCGAGACCTGGGGCCGCATGTGCGACAAGGTCATCTGCGCCATGGGCGTCGGCCAGGGGTCGATGATGGACGCCATTCTGCAGCTGACGGCCAAGCGCGGCCGCGTGGTCGTCACCAACATCCACCCCATGGGCGAGATGGACGTCACGATGAACCTCATGTACCTGACCATCATGGAGAAGCAGGTCGTCGGGAGCATCTTCGGGTCGGCCAACATCCACTCGGACATCCCCAAGCTGCTCAAGCTCTACCGCGAGGGCCAGCTCGACTTGGACGCCATGATCACCAACACCTACAAGCTGGGCGACATCAACCAGGGCTATCAGGACATGCGCGACGGGAAGAACATCCGCGGCGTCCTCCTCTACGGCGACTGACCACCAACGCGCCGGCGCACCGTGCGCCACGCCGCCCCACGCCAGGCCGGCTCAGCCGGTCGGTGCCGCCGCCCAGATGTCGTTGCAGCGCTGGCACACCTCGTCGGGCACCACGCCGGCCCGCATCAGCAAGCCGAAGGTCATGCACCCGAGGCAGATGGCGAAGGCCGACTCGAGCAGCGCCGCGCACCCGAGCAGCCCGAGCGCGACCTCGGCCGCCGTCCAGTAACCGAGCAGCGTCAGCACGAGCGCCGTCACCGAGAAGGCCACCCCCATCCCCTGGGCGAAGCGCTTGGGCGGCCCGGCCACCGGCCTCGCCGCCACCCCGAGCCGTGGCGTGACCACCCGGGTCACCAGCTGGCCGAGCGGGCTCAGCGTCGGCCCGGTCAGCACCCGGGCCACGAAGCCGTAGGCGATGACGGCGGTCATCCACTTCAGGTCGAGGGCCAGGGTCAGCACGACCATGATCACGACGCCGCCGGCCACCAGGCGCGCCGACACCTCGTTGACCGGGTTGGGGAACGTGAACAGCCGCCTCATCGCGCTCTGTGTGTCCGCTCGCGTCGACGCTCGTCGCCACGGCCGCTCCCTTGTCCCGACTGCCGAGCTGCTAACCGAAGAAGTCAGACCAGGTTAGTCGGGATTAGGCCGGCCGTGACCGGCCGGCCCCGCCTCAGGCCGCCGGAACCGGCTGTGGCGGGGGCGGCCCGACGTAGCGCGCCGCCGGCCGGATGAGGCGGTTGTGCGAGGCCTGCTCCATCACGTGGGTGCTCCACCCGATGGTGCGGCCGCAGGCGAACGTGGGCGTGAACATCTCGCGGGGGATGCCGCAGGTGTGCATCACCACGCCGGCGTAGAACTCCACGTTGGTGTAGAGCTGCCGGCCCGGCTTGAGCTCGGCCAGCACGCCGACCGTCGTGCGCTCCACCGCCTGCGAGAACTCGACCAGGGGCCCGCCCAGCTGCTCGGTCACCGAGCGCAGCAGCAGCGAACGCGGGTCGTCGGTCTTGTAGACGCGGTGGCCGAAGCCCATGATGCGCTCGCCGTTCTCAATGGCCGCCCGCACGTAGGCCTCGGCCTTGTCCGCCGCGCCGATGGCGTCGAGCATGTCGAGGGCGCGGCTCGGTGCGCCGCCGTGCAGCGGCCCCGAGAGCGCGCCGATGGCGGCCACGATGGCCGCGCCCAGGTCGGCCCCCGTCGACGTCACCACCCGGGCGGTGAAGGTCGACGCGTTGAACCCGTGGTCGATGGTGAGGATCATGTACTGCTCAATGGCGCGGGCGTGCGCCGCGCTGGGCTCGACTCCCGTGAGCATGTAGAGGTAATTGGCGGCGAAGCCGAGATCGGGCCGCGGTTCCACCGGCTCCTGCCCCTCGCGCAGGCGGTGCGCCGTGGCCAGGATGGTCGGCACGACCGCGCACAACCCGAGCGCCTGGTCGTAGAGCTCTTCGGCTCCGAGGTCGTGCGTCGGGCTGCCAGCCCAGCTCGGCGCCGAGCAGCGACACGGCCGTCCGCAGCACGTCGAGCGGCGCGCCCCGCGTCGACAGTGCGGGCATCAAGGTGCTGAGGCCCGGCGGGAGGATGCGGCGCCGCCGGATCTCGTCCCCGAAGGCAGCCGACTCGGCGGCATCCGGAAGCGCGCCCTTGAAGAGCAGGTACCAGACGTCCTCGAGGGAGCGCTTCTCCGCCAGCTCGACGGCCGAGTACTGGCGGTAGTGGAAGAAGCCCTCCTTGCCCCGCACGTCGCCGATCGTCGTCTCGGCCACCACGACGCCCTCGAGCCCGGCCGGCACGTCGCCGCTCGTCTCGCCCGCCGGGCGGATGCGGGCCACGCCCATGAGGTCGCGCAGCGACACCACGCCGACGCACTCGTCGCCCTCGACGACGGGCAGGTGGCGGTAGTGGTGGGAGGTCAGGCTGGCCCAGGCGGCGTCGACGCGCTCGTCGGGACCGAGCACGTCGGGGCGGGCCGTCATCCAGAGGCGGACCTGCTCGCGTCGCGGGTCACCGGCCCCGACGGCGGCCCGCAGCAGGTCGCGCTCGGTCAGGATGCCGACGACCTTGCCGTGGTCGGTCACGACGACCGAACCGGTGTCGGCCCGCTGCATCTGCCCGGCCGCCTCGGCCAGGGTCTCGTCGGCCGGGCACGTCACGGCCGGCGACGTCATGAGGTCACGCACGATCGTTTCCATGCATCCACTATGGCGCCCATGACCAGGCCTTGTAAACATTGATCAAGTCAATATACGATCGGCTGCGATGGACCGCATGCTCACTACGGAGGAGGCGGCCCGGCGCCTCGGGGTCAAGGTGCCGACGCTCTACGCCTACGTGAGCAGGGGCCTCCTCGAGTCGCACCCGGACCCGGCGGCCCGGCGCGGCAGCCTGTTCGACCTGGCCGAGATCGAGGCGCTGGCGGTGCGCAGCCGGGGCGGGCGCCAGACGGCCGCCCGGTTGGCCACCATCACCACCGGAGTCACCCAGCTCGACCAGGAGCTGGGACCGATCTACCGGGGCCGCCTGGCCACCGAGCTGGCCGGCACGGCCAGCTTCGAGGAGGTGGCCGAGCTGCTCTGGCAGACCGAGGGCGACGAGGCGGGCGGTGACTGGTCGCCCCCCGATCTCGGCGGCCCCTGCCCGCAGATCCTGACCCAGTCGCTGGACCGCATGCGCTGGGCGCTCGTGATGTGTGGCGCCACCGACCCGTTGCGCTCGGACCGCCGGCCCGAGGCGGTGGCCCGGGCCGCCCGGCGCGCCACGGCCGCCCTGACCGGCGTCGTCAGCCCAGCCCCGCCGGGGGACGAGGCCGGCGCCTCCGTGGCGGCGCGCCTGGCGGCGCGCCTCACGGGCTCAGACACCGCCGTCCCCACGGCGGCGGTCAACGCGGCGCTCGTGCTCATGGCGGACCACGAGCTCGCCACCTCCACCGTGGCCGTGCGCGTCGCCGCCTCGGTGCGCTCGGATCCCTACGACGCGTTCCTGGCCGGCCTGGCCACCCTGGCCGGACCCCTGCACGGTGGGGCGAGCCAGCAGGCGTACGAGCTGCTGGCCCTGGCCGAGCGCGACGGTGCCCGGCGCGCGTTGGACGACGTGATGCGCGAGCGCGGTTACGCCCCCGGCTTCGGCCACTCGGTCTACAAGAGCGGCGACCCGCGCTTCGGCGCGCTGTTGGCGTTGGCCGAGCCGCTGCTGAGCTCGGAGCGGCGCGCGCTGTTGCGCGAGGTGATGGCGCTGGCGGCGGCGCACGACGTCCCGCTGGCCAACTGCGACCTCGCCCTGGCCGCCATGAGCTGGGGCACCGGCATGCCGCCCGATACCGGCCGCACGCTCTTCGCCGTGGCCCGGGTGGCCGGATGGGCGGCGCACTACATGGAAGAGCTCACCGAGCGCGCGCTGCGCTTCCGGGCGCGCGCCGTGTACAGCGTGTAGCGGTGGCCCCGCGACGCCGACGTCAGGCCCAGGCGGGTGTGCCTTCCTCCGGCACCAGGTCCTCGAGCTTGATGATCTTGGTGTGGCGGATCGGGTAGGGATCGGGATACTCGACCACCCGCACCCGCCCGATGGGGCGGAAGCGCCCACTTTCGATGACCTCGCGCGGCACGTAGGGGTCCAAGCCCATGCTCCGGAACAGCCGCGCCGTGGGCTCCCAGATGGTCACGCGCTCGTGCCAGCGCATCCGGTCCAGCTTGCGCAGGAGGACCATGAAGGTGACGAGCGTGCCGGCCAGCGCGCCGCAGACCAACGCGCCGAGGACGGTGCCGCCCGGCAGGATGGCCAGCAGCCCGACGAAGACGAGCAGGAGGAGCAAGAGGCCGGTCCATTCGATGGCGGAGAGCGCCTGGCCGGTGGCGGCCTCGATCAGCGCCCGGTCGCTGTTCATGTTCATGCACAGGGCGACCAGTTCCTTGTAGACGGCCTCCTCCTGCGCGTCCTGCGGGTCCAGCGCGATCACGGATTCCATCAGGTCGAGGTGCGACGGCGTCGCCATGTGGTAGTCGACGAGCCGGAAGTCGATCTGCTCGGTCAGGTGGGCGTCGACCAGTTCGCGGATGTGCCCCACGTCCTTCTCGTCGAACACGGCTACCGCCGTGTGGATGTTGAAGAGGTTCGAGTTGCCCTTGGCCACGAGGTCCTGCACGAGTGAGAGCCGCTCGCGTGTCCGCACGATGGTGAACGCCAGCAACACCCCGAAGAGGAAGGCGGCCATGCTCGCCATCGCCACGTCGACGCGGACGTCGCCCCGATCCGGCCCCACGAGTATGGCGGCGATCACCACCAGTGCTCCGACCACCGTCGCCGGGAGCAGGACCATGTCGCCGTCGCCCAGCTTGCTCCGGAGTTGTTGGATGGGTCGCATCATCGGTTTCCTCTGTGGCTGTTCGAGGATCCTCGCCACATCCTGACGCTGACGTTATCGAAGTGCCGGTAGCGTTTTCCCTGCCCGTACGCGAACTCCAGGTGAATTCTCGGTCAGCCGGCGCCGATGACGATGGCCGACGGGTGCCCGCCGAGGTGGAGTGGCTTGCCCACGCTGCCGGTGGCCAGCGTGACCGGGACGATGGAACCGGTCTGTTGGGTCACCCAGGCGGTGTCGCCCGTGGTGTCGAGCGCGATGCCTTGAGCCACGCCCGGCAGCGCGATGGCCGTTCCCACATCGAGTCCGAGCGCGTTCAGAGTGATGGGCACCACGCCGGCGCCACCGCACACGTAGACGGTCGAGCCCGACGGCGCCACCGCCATGCCGGTCGGGTTGAGCGGCAACGGCACCGGCGCGCCGGCACGCAGGATCGAGATGGCGACGGGCGTGAGCGTGCTGTTGGAGAAGTTCCCCACCAACAGCTCGCCTCCGGCCACGGCCAGCGTCTGGGGTCCCGGGCCCACGGCGATGGGTGCGCCGGCCAGCATGTTGGTCAGGTCGATCGGCGTGACCTGGTTGCTGCCGAAGTCGGCCACGAACGCGGTCGCTCCACCGGTCGGCGATGCCGCCACGGCGATGGCCACCGGCTCGTTGCCCACCGGGATCGCCGGCCCCGGCCGCCACGTGCCGAGGTCGACCGGCGTCACGGTGTTGGAGTCGAAGTTGGCCACCAGCGCGACGCCCTTGTCCCCGGTGCCCCCGGGCGCCACTGCCACCGCGATGGGTTCCACGCCGACACCGGCGATGTGGACGACCTGGTGGGTCGCCGGGTCGACCTCGTGCAGGGTGTCATCGCCCCGGGTGACCACCAGCAAGTCGGCGTCGCCGGCGGTGTAGGCCATGGCCGAGGGCAGACTGCCCAGGACGGCCTGCTTGCCGACCTTGCGCGCGGCGAGGTGCACCGGGATGATGCCCTTGCCCGGCAGGGTCACCGACGCGCTCGCCGCCACCCAGGCCACGTCACGCGTGGTGGAGCTCCCAACGGGCGCGGCGGCCGAGCAGCCGGCGAGGAGCGGCGCGCCGAGCGCCAGCACCAGTGCCAGTGCCAACGCCGGAGCGGCCAATCGGCGTCGGGTCACCGGTGTCCTCAACCCCGCGCGCACGCAGCCCCGGCCGGGCGGTCGGTGCTGCTCCAGCCGCTGGTCTCGCCTTCGGGCCAGAAGTCACCCGTCACGCTGTCCTGCACATAGGGCACCGGGGCGGGCAGACCGCCCGCCAGCGCATGCAGCGCGTCGAGCAGCGCGTCCACGTCCTCGCCCGAGGTGCCGAGCCCACAGCTGGCCCGCACAGCGCCGGGTATGCCGCTGCGGTCGCCGCGACGTACGGCCTCTCTCGCCTCGGCCACGCCGGCGCGCCCGACGCCGAGCAGGCGGATCAGGTACGGGTGGGCGCAGAAGCACCCGTGGCGCACACCGATGCCGAACTCGGCGCTCAGCCGAGCCGCCACCAGCGCGTGGTGCATGCCCGCCACGGTGAACGTGGCCACCGCCAGCGTGCCGCCGTCACCACCCGACGTGCCGGTGTCCGGCCCGAGCACGCGCACGCCTTCGATGGCGCGCAGGCCGTCGTGCAGCTTCGCCGACAGCGCCGACTCATGAGCGATCACCGTGTCCCAGCCGATCCGCTCCAGCTCGTCGAGCGCGGTGCCGAAGGCCACGGCGCCCACCACGTTGGGCGACCCGGCCTCCTCTCGCTCGGGCGGCTCGGTCCAGATGACCTCGTCCAGGTCGACCAGGTCGACGGCGCCGCCGCCGGCCAGGAAGGGATCGCCGTCCTCGAACGTCCGGCGCGGCCCGATCAGCGCGCCGGCACCGAAGGGCGCGTAGAGCTTGTGGCCGCTGAACGCCAGGTAGTCGGGACCCGAGGGGAGCGGGCGGTGCGGCGCCAGCTGTGCGGCATCGAGCAGGACGGGGATGCCCCGTGCGTGAGCCTCGGCGCAGATCTCCTCCACCGGCGGCAGCCACCCGGTCACGTTCGACGCGCCGGTCATGGCCAGCAACGCCGGGCGGGGACCGTCGTCGAGAACTGCCACCACGTCGTCGGTGCTGAAGGTCCCCTCCGGCCCGCACTCCACCCAGCGCCGAGCCGCCAGGCGCGCCCAGGGCAGCAGGTTGGCGTGGTGCTCGACCACGGTGGTGGCGACCACGGCGTCCGGCCCGAGCCGGAGCCGGTAGGCCAGGTGGTTGATGGCCTCGGTCGTGTTGCGCACCAGCACGACCACATCGTCACCGCCGGCCGGCCGGCGGGCGAAGCGGTGCACGCTGTCGCGGGCCCCCTCATAGGCCGCGGTGGCTTGCCGCGACTTGTAACCGGCACCACGGTGCACGCTCGAGTACCAGGGCAGGAACTCGGCCACCCGTTCGGCCACAACCTCCATGGACGGAGTGGAGGCCGCGCAGTCCAGGTCCCGGTAGGGGCGCTCCTCACCGTCCACGCAGGGCACGGCGGCGTGGGCGCCCACCAGCTTTGCGACCGCAGCCTCCGTTTGCACGGCCGTCACAATACGGAGCGCGGGCGGTGCTCAGGTTCCACCCGGCCCGACAGGGGGGCTGACGGCGGCAGCCGGCAGCCGTCAGCCGATGTGATCGTCCGATCAGTTGGCCCGGTGCCGTACGGGAACGGGCCGAATCCCAACCCGGGCGAAGGGGGGATCGCGGTGTATTCGCGAGCGCCCTACCGGAAATGGAGCAAAACGGGTACCTACAAGTACCCGATCGCGGCGAAATTGGTTAGGGCAGCCCCATATACGCTCAGCTCGCCCACCCTCGGCCCTACCCTCCTCAAACGCCGACCTGCCCGCGCCGGGCAGTCAGCACCACGATGTCGTCGGAGCTCCGCTCGTCCGACGTCATCGCCTCAATGACGTAGTCCGCCACCAGGTCCGGCTCGCTGCTGGGCGCCGAGCGCAGCGACATCTCCAGCTTCCCCAGCCGCTCGTCGAGGAACGTGCCGCGCCGCTCGACCAACCCGTCGGTGAACATGACCAGGCAGCCTTCGTCCAAGTTGAACTTGTAGTCCTTGTAGCGGCAGCGCTGCACGCCGAGCGGCGGTCCTGGCGGCACCGGCAGTTCCTGAGCCTTGTCACCGTCGATGTGCAGCGGCGGCGGGTGCCCGGCCGACGAGAAGGTGATGGCGCCGGTCGAGCGATCGAGCACGCCCACGAGCGCCGTCGCCAGCCGTTGC
Organism: uncultured Acidimicrobiaceae bacterium; assembly: GCA_963807775.1. Taxonomy (GTDB): domain Bacteria; phylum Actinomycetota; class Acidimicrobiia; order Acidimicrobiales; family RAAP-2; genus Bog-473. The sequence continues at coordinate 663,262 of CAWECY010000010.1, forward strand.
TCGGTCCCGAGCAGGCAGAACTGGTTGAGCCGCTCGAGCGCCTTGCCGGGCGAGCGCTCCTCGCGCACCAGCAGCTCGAGCGTGTGACGGTGCCGGCTCATGATCTTGGCCGCCCCGAGATCATGGCCTTGCACGTCGCCCACCACCAGGGCGACCAGCGAGTCGGTGATCGGCACCACGTCGTACCAGTCGCCGCCCACCTCGACGCCGACCGAGGCCGGCAGGTAGCGCGCCGCCACGTCCCAGCCAATGATGGAGGGGATTTCGTCGGGCAGCAGGTTGCGCTGCAGCTCGTGCGAGATCCGCCGTTCCCGGTCGTAGGCACGGGCCCGGCTCACGACCGAGCCGACCTGCTTGGCCATCTGCTCGGCCAGGCCGAGGTCCTTCTCGGAGAACCGGCGGCCCGAGCCGGCCGAGATCAGGGTGACCGTGCCCAGCACCTCGTCGTGGCGCTGGCCGAGCGGCACCGTCATGTAGGAGGTGAACCCGAGCGTCTTGAGGATGGAGAAGTGCCGCTCGTCCCTGCTGGTGGCACACAGGAAGTCGTCGTCCATGGTGGCGCTCCACATGGAGCGGCCGCTGCGCATGACCTGCATGATGGGATGTTCGCCGTCCGGGTCGGGAGGGAAGGTGTTCTTGAGCTCCTCGGTGAGCTCGCGTTTCTTGGGGTCGGCGTGCCAGGCTGCCATCCGGCACATGTTGCCTTCCTCGTCCTCGATGTCGATGAGGCACAGGTCGGCCAGCACGGGCACGGCCACCTGGGCCAGGCGCTCCACCATGTCGCCGTAGTCCACGACTTCTGAGAGCACCTGGGCGGCCAGCAGCAGGAACTCATTGCGCCGCCGGGCGTCGAGCAGCTCGTCGAGCAGCTGGCGCCGCTCCGAGGCCTGGGTCGTGGCGTGCAGCAGCTCGCCCAGGTGGCCACCCACGGCGGCCATCAGCTCAATGACCGACGGGTCTCGCTCACGCGGGGCGCTGCTCAACATCTCGACCACTCCGACGCAGGCGCCGTGGTAGCGGATGGGGAAGGCGTAGACGCTCTGCAGCCCGTCGCGGGCCACGGCGTCGGTCACGAAGCGGGAGTCAGCGACGAGGTCGTTCACCCACAGCGGTTCGCCGTGCTCGATCACCCAGCGGGGCAGGCCCTCGCTGCCACCGGTCGGGTCGTCGGCCTTCTCCCGGGCGAAGGTCGGAGCCATGGTGGGCGTGCGGGTCCACACGGCGCGGCAGACCAGCTGTTGGTGGGCGTCGGCTGCCCACAGCGTCGTCACGTCCCAGCCGAGCCGGCGTCCGAGCGTCGAGAGCAGGCGCTCGCCCGGCGGGTCGTCGATGGGCGCGTCGGCCAGGATCTCGAGCAGCTCGCTGGTCAGCTCGGCCCAGCGCTGCAGTTTGCGCTCGTCGTGGGGGCGGAAGATGCCGACCACCATCCGGCCGGCCTGGGGGTGGTCGAAGACACTCAGCACGAGCTCGGTGTCGACCTCTGATCCGTCGGCCCGCTTGATCACCGCCGGCAGCCGCCGGCCCGCCAGCCCGTCGCTCTCGAGGTGCACGAAGTTCTCGAAGCCCGCCCGCAACGGTCCAGCCAGGGACTCGGGCACCAGGTCGAGGGCGGAGCGCCCGGTGAGCGACCCCGTGGGCCAGCCCATGAGCTCCTCGGCGGCGGCGTTGGCGTACTGGATCTGGCCGTGCTCGTCGGTGGCCACGACGGCGTCGCGCAGCCCGCCGAGCACGCCGTGCATCGTGAGCATCGGCCAGGGCCGGGGTTGGGCCAACCGACCGTTGGTCCCGTTGGTCCCGCCGGTCCCGTTGCCGTTCGCCGGCAAGGCCCCCGCGGTCAGCACCGCAGCGTCGTGTCCGTTCGTGTCGGTGACGGGCATCGTGTCGCGCTGCGCCGCCCCCAGCGGCAGCGGCACCGGCACCGGCACCGGCAACACCAGCCAGAACCACACCGTCTTGCCGACCTGGCCGCGCCGCATGTCGATGCCCCAGGCGTCAGCCAGCGCGCGCACGATGTGCAGGCCGCGTCCGTCGGACGCCTCGGCATTGGCGTCCTGGGGCACCCCGAAGGTCTCGGCCGAGTCGCTGACCGCCACGCGTAGGTGGCGCCCCCCGGGCGCGATGTCTACCGACACCTCGAAGTCGCTCGACGCGTGCTGCACCGCGTTGGTCGCCAGCTCCGAGAGCATGAGCGCCACCGAGTCGGCGGCGTCGCCGCACCCGTCGGGCAGCAGGGAAAGGAGGAAGTGGCGCGCCTCTCCAACCGAGGGCGGCTCGGCTCGGAACCGCCTCGATACGTGCGTGGGTCCACCTGTGACCGCGCCGACATCACGGTGCGCGGTAGCGGGGCTCCCACCAGTCAACGGTCGGGCGCGCATACCGGTTGCATCCTTTGTTCCCCCGTTCTGCAACCCCTAAACCACCACTAAACCCGCTACAAAAGCAGTTAGCCAGGGGAATTGTGCCCACGTTTGCGCTTCCGGCGCTACCCTCGCCCGGCATGGAAGAGCGCTACGAGTCGGAGTTGGCCCGTTCCGCCGCCGTCCTCGACGGCGTCGACCGTGCCCTGGAGCGCCTGAGCGAGGGCACCTACGGGGCCTGCGAGAGCTGCGGCGAGCCGATCCTTCCGAGCGATCTGGAGCGTGATCCGACACGCCGCATGTGCGAGCAGCACCTGGCGTTGCCCTAGCCGACCGACCGACAGGCCGACCGACCGACCCCGCCCCACCCGGTGCCCCCGTCGATCCGGGGCGCTGCGCCACCCAGACGCCGGTCGCCCAGGCGCCGGCCGCCCGGCGGTGATTCCTAGCCGGCGATCTTGAGCGCCTTCGCCGCGTCGAGACGCGCCGCCACGTCGGGCCAATTGACGACATTCCACAGGGCGGCGAAGAAGTCGGCCTTCACGTTCTTGTACTGCAGGTAGAAGGCGTGCTCCCAGGCGTCGAAGACGAGGAGCGGGACGGAGCCGTGGCCGACGCTGCTCTGGTGGTCGTAGACCTGCTCCACGATCAGGCGCCCGGCGAGCGGCTCGTAGGCGAGCACACCCCAGCCCGAGCCCTGGATAGTCGACGTCGCCTGTGTGAACTGCGCCTTGAACTTGTCGAACGAGCCGAAGTCCTCGTCGATGGCCGCGCCCAGCGCGCCGTCGGGCTTGTCGCCGCCGTCAGGACTCTGGTTCTTCCAGAAGATGGAGTGCAGGACGTGGCCCGAGATGTGGAAGGCCAACGTCTTCTCGAGCCCGACGATGGCACCGAAGTCGTCCTTGTCGCGCGCGCCGGCGAGCTTCTCGAGCGTCTGGTTGGCGCCGGCCACGTATGCCGCGTGGTGCTTGTCGTGGTGCAGCTCCATGATCTGAGCCGACACGTATGGCTCCAGGGCGGAGTAGTCGTAGGGGAGGTCGGGGAGGGTGTAGTCGGCCATGGTGTCTCCTCAGTCGTCTGGGTCCTTCAGGGTGTGCGTGCTGGACCATACCCGAACGCGCCGCCGCCGGAACCGGGCGGTGCGCCCTGAGATGTCGGGGTGTGCCGGCCGCCGCCGCCGGCCCATCCGGGGCAGGCCGCCGCCCCGATCCGCCTCCCGTCGGCGCGGCGGGGCAACCCCGGCGCGGCCTGGCGCGGCGGTACGCTTGCTGGAGTGAGCACCGAGACGACCGATCGCTGGCTCGATCTCGGGTCGTTCATCCGCGAGCAGCGGGCCACGGCCCGGTTGTCGCTGCGCCGGCTCTCCGAGCTGGCCGGCATCTCCAACCCGTACCTGAGCCAGATCGACGCGGGCTGCGGCGCCCGTCGGCGGAGATCCTCCAGCAGATCGCCAAGGCGCTCCGCATCTCGGCCGAGACGCTCTACGTGCAGGCGGGCATCTTGGAGGCGCCCTCGGGCTCGCCCGATCTGACCCGCGCCATCATGGCCGACCGGACCATCAGCGAAGAGCAGAAGCAGGCCCTCGTGCGCATCTACCTCTCGTTCCGCCGGGACTACGAGGACGAGCACGGCGCCGCATCGGGAGCCCGGGCCGAGGCCGAGGCAGCGACCCCGACCCCTCCGCCCACGCCCTCCCCGGCCGCCGAGGTGGATACCGGCGAGGCTTCGGCGTCGGGCCACGTCGCCTCGGCCTGACCGCCCGGTCAGGCCTCCGATGACGCCGGCTCTGGTGTTCCGGGGCGGAATTCGGCGCTGCCGGTAGGCTGCTCAGCGCCATGCGCCGCCTCGCCGTCCTCTCCCTGCACACCTCCCCGCTGGCCCAACCGGGCACCGGTGACGGCGGCGGGATGAACGTGTACGTGCGCGAGCTCACCGCCGCGCTGGCCCGCTCCGGCGTGGCCTGCGACGTGTTCACCCGGGCCTGGTCGCCCGACCTGCCCCCCACGGTCCACCTCGAGCCGGGGCTGCGGGTCCACCACGTGCCCGCCGGTCCCCGCCACGCCGTGCCCAAGGAGTCGCTGCCCACCGTGGTGGACGAGTTCACCGGCCGGGTGCTCGAGGCGATGGCCGCCGCGCCGACGAGGGCGGAGGCGGGCGGCGGGCTCCCCTACACCTCCATCCACGCCAATTACTGGCTGTCGGGGCTGTCGGGCCATGTGATCAAGCACGAGCTCAACCTGCCGCTGGTGTGCACCTTCCACACGCTCGACCGGGTCAAGGCGGAGTCGATGCCCGAGGAGGTCGAGGCCGACATGCCGCACCGGCGCGCCGAGGCCGAGGCGTCCATCATCGATTGCTCCGACGCCGTGCTGGCGTCGTGCACCGTCGAGGCGGAACAGATCGCCTCGCTTTACGGCGGCGAGCCGGGCCGCATCCGCATCGTGCCGCCCGGCGTCGACCACGCCTTCTTCGGGCCCGGGCACCGGCCCCAGGCCGCGGCGCGCCCTGGGCCTGCCGCTCGACGGGCGCCTGTTGCTGTTCGTGGGGCGCATCCAGCCGCTCAAGTGTGCCGACGTGGCCATCGAGACGCTGGCCGAGCTGCTGGCCGACGGCGGGGAGCCCTACCGGCTGGTCGTGGTGGGCGGCCCGAGCGGGCCGCACGGCGAGAAGTCGCTGGCGGCTCTGCACGACGCGGCCGACGCCCGGGGGGTGCGCGAGCACGTCCACTTCATTGAGCCGCAGCCGCACGAGTTGCTGTCCTCGTATTACCGGGCGGCCGACGTGTGCCTCGTCCCCAGCCGCTCGGAGTCCTTCGGCCTGGTGGCGCTGGAGGCGGGGGCCTGCGGGACGCCAGTGGTGGCGTCGGCCGTGGGCGGGCTGACCACCCTGGTCGACCACGGCGTGACCGGGTATCTCGTCGACGAGCCCGACCCGGCCGCCTACGCCGCCGCCGTGCGCTCGGTCTTCGAGGAGCCGCTGGCGGCCGAGCGGCTGTCGACGGCCTCGGTGCTGCGGGCCCGGCGCTATACCTGGCGGGCGGCCGCCCGGACGCTGGTGGAGCTGCACGACGAGCTGGCCACCGGCCGCCTCGTCGAGTGCAGCTGAACCCGGCGGGGTTGCCCTCGTCGGCCGCGGCTCTGCAGGGCCGGGGCTAGGCGGGCGCCGTGCCCCTCGTCGACCTGCCCGAGGAGGAGGAGATGGCGGCCGCCGTGGCGTGCATCGACGCCTGGGCCGAGCGCGAGCTGGCGGCCGGGGGGTTCCTGGTGGCGGCCGAGCGCCAGGAGGTGACCGACCGCACGGCGTCGTACCGGTGGTACCTGCGCTTCAAGGGCGAGGAGAAGGACTACATCACCGTCTGGTTCACCCTGAAGCAGCGCACCTTGCACTTCGAGGCCCAGTTCATGCCGGCGCCCGAGGCGAACAAGGCCGACGTCTACACCTACCTGCTGCGGCGCAACGCCCACCTGTTCGGCATGTGGTTCGCCCTGGGTCCCGAGGACGCCGTGTATCTCGTCGGCCGGGTGCCGGCCCGGCTCATTGACGACGACGAGCTCGACCACATCGCCGGCGGGTCGGTGCTCTACACGGACGAGCACTTCCCGACGGCCATGACGCTCGGGTACCCATCGACGTACCGGCGGCGTCCGCGGCGCTAATCGGCGGCCGAGCTCTGCTCGGACTTGACCCCGGGGCGCCTCGGTCGCCAGCCTGGCTCGACGTGGTCACGAACGAGCGGTCTTCGTCAGGCGGGCTGGAGATGATCGACCCGCGCTACGTCGAGCTGTACCGCCGCACCCGACAGGTCCTCGGTGCTGATCGCAGGGTGACCGCAGTGGAGCTGTCCGGTTCGGTGGCCAGCGGGACGGCGGACCGGTGGAGCGATCTGGACCTCAAGATCATCACCACGCCGGCGGGCTACGAGTCGTTCCTGGCCGAGTGGGAGACCTGGATGGCGGAGATCACCCCCACGGTCTTCGCCCGCCGGCCCATCGCGCCGTTCATCATCAACACGCTGACGGCCGACGGTCTGACGCTGGACCTGGCTGTCTATGCCGGCGAGGCTCCGCCGGAGTACGCCGGCCCCGTCGGTTACCCCGTCGGCCTGCTGTCGTCCCGCCAGTTCGAGGACCTCGGCGACGCCCTCGACTACGCCGTGGCGGAGCAGCTCCGCGGCCTGGCCGGACCCTTCATCAGCCTGATCCAACGGGACGAGCACCTGCGCCACCTGTCCGGCGTGCCGCACATCCTCGGGCTTCTCACCACCGTCTTCCTGGCCGAGACCGGCTCCCGGCCCCCGGCCAAGCATTGGAACCGGTCCTTCACCGTGGAACAGAGGGACGCCGTGGCCGCGCTGCCTCCGGTCTCGGCGACCCGAGAGGGCGTTCTGGCCTTCGGCCTGGCTGTGGCGGAACTGCTGGTCGCCCGGGCCCGACCTCTGTACCCGCGCTACGACCTCCGTTGGCCGACGGAGTTGGCTCGGGTGGCGGCCGATCGGCTTGAAGGCGAACTCGGGGTTCCCGTTCGTGGATGGCTCTTCTAACTCGACGCGGCGAATGGGGCCGTTCGCATTCACCGTGAGTTGGGCCATGGGGCACGTGACCCCACCGGGGGTGGCCGACTGATCACCCGCCGTTCCTGTGCCGTACGGACCTGGTGGCGGGGTTGTTGGTCGACCTCGCCAACGGTTCTGCCCGACCCGCCGCAGACCGTCGATCTCGGGAGGGGCGAACCGATTTGGGCACGCGTGCGTCATATCTGCAGAGTCATGATTCCGGGACGATGAGAACGCGACGTCGACGAGTCAGCCAGTGGGCCCTCGTGGTCACGCTCACCGCTTCCATTGCGTGCGCACTGACGCCGGCGGCCGGCGCCAGCATCGTGCCCGGCGGCGGCGTCATCGAGGTGACCGGCTACGCCCAGGTGTCGATCATGGGGTCACGCGGACCCGTGACCGTGGTCGTGAACAAGCACCAGGCGGCGTCCATCAGGAGGGCGATGGCGGGTTTGGCGGTCACGTCCGCGTCGTTCTGCGCGGAGACCAGCAATGCCTTCTCGATCAGCTTCCTGGCGCACCAAGGGGCGCGCCGCCCCGCCCTGGTGGCGACAGAGGATGACTGTCCGACGCCAGGCGTCGTGAGCGTCACAGAGAACGGGAGGGCAGTCGCGATACTGAAGGAGGACTGCGCCCTACGAGCGGCCGTGCGGGCCGCCTTGCCTCCGGGGCAGGCCGAAGGCACACGACAGGATGAGAATCGCTGCACGTCGTGAAGGCCATGACGCTCGGGTACCCGTCGAGGTACCGGCGGCGTCCACGGCGCTAGGCCACGGCCGGTCGGCTCGGCTGCAGCGGCCTCCTCAACGGGGAGCGCGGGGCATACCCAGCCCGACCATGGCGATGATGTCGCGCTGGATCTCGTTCGTCCCACCGCCGAACGTGAAGATCATCTGGCTCCGGGCCTGCTGCTCCAGGCGGCCGCGGAGCACGGCCCCCGGGGAGCCGTCGACCAGGTAGCCCGCTTGGCCGACCACCTCGAGCAGCTGTCGATAGACCTCGAGGGCGAGCTCGGTGCCGTACACCTTGGTGGCGGACGCATCGGCGGGGTTCAACCCCTTGTCGGAGGCCCACGCCACCTTCCAGTTGAACAGCTTCAGCACCTCGATTCTGGCGTGCACCCGGGCCAGGATGATCTGGACCCACTCGTGATCCATCACGGTGCGTCCGTCCCCCAGTCGATGCCGCTGCGCCCATCGCCGCACTTCGGTCAGACTCCGCAACAGCCCCGAGGCCGGGCAGATCGCCACCCGTTCATGGTTGAGCTGGTTGGTGATCAGCTTCCAGCCCTGGTTCTCGGCGCCGACCAGGTTCTCGGCCGGGACCCGCACGTCCTCGTAGAAGGTCGAGCTGGTGAAGTCGCCCGCGCTCGTGGCCAACGGGGCCCAACTGAATCCGGGGCTGTCGACCGGCACGATGAAGACGGAGAGGCCCTTGTGCTTGGGGGCATCGGGATCGGTGCGCGCCGCCAGCCACACGTAGTCGGCGTACTGGATGGCGCTCGTGTAGATCTTCTGGCCGTTGATCACGTACTCGTCCCCGTCGCGTACGGCCCGGGTTTGCAGTGAGGCCAGGTCGGTGCCGGCCGAGGGCTCCGTGTAGCCGATGGAGAAATGGACCTCACCGCGGAGGATGCCGGGCAGGATCCGTTCCTTCTGCTCCGTGGTGCCCAGGGCCATCAGGGTGGGACCGACGCTGTTCAAGGTGAGCAACGGCAACGGCACACCCGCCCAGTGCGACTCCTCGACGAAGATCATCTGGTCCATGGCGCCTCGGCCCTGGCCGCCGAACTCGACCGGCCACCCGAGGCCCAGCCAACCGTCGCCCCCCATGCGGCGGATGTAGCGGGTGTACGTCGACTGGCCCACATGCGAGCCTTCGACCTCAGCCACCAACTCCTCGAAGTACCCGCGGAGCCGGCGCTGCAGATCCCGTTGCTCCTCCGTGAACTCCAGGTACACCATGGCCTCCGGTGGGGGACTCGCGGCTCGGTCCGGGCGAGCATTATGGCGAGAATCCGTGCTCGATGCGTGATCAGCTCACTTGACTCTGACCATCGGTGAGGGTTCAAGCTTCATCTCGTGGATGACCTCATGGCCATAGGTGAGTTCTCCGAGCGCTCTGGTCTCTCAGCCAAACGGCTCAGGACGTATGCGGTCGAGGGCCTCCTCGCCCCGGCCGCGGTGGACCCGGGCTCGGGGTATCGCTACTACTCGCCAGGGCAGTTGGCTGACGCCCAGGTGATCGACGCCCTGCGACAAGCGGGCGTGCCGCTCGCCGAAATCCGCGCCTTCATGCTTCAGCCCTCGAGGGGACAGCTCGATGCCTGGGCGAGACAGCTCCAAACCGATGCGAGCCACCGCAGAGGGGCCCTGGCTCTGGCCCGCCATCTGTTCGCAGCGAGCGAGGACCCAATGTTCCCGACCGCGAACCCGGAATCCAAGGAGGACTTCATGCCCACACTGCGAACGGCCGGTCGTACGGACATCGGGCGGCGGCGCGAGAACAACGAGGATGCCATCGTCAGCAGTGATCGTCTTGCTCTCGTCGCCGACGGGATGGGAGGACATCCAGGCGGCGAGATCGCAGCGAATGCTGCCGCTGGTGTGGTTCCTGCGGTCTTCACAGGCCGATCGGCAGACGAGCTCGAAGCGGCGGTACGTGCCGCGAACTGGGCGATCCGGGATCGTGCCCTCGCCCAGGCCGAATTGGACGGCATGGGCACCACGATCTGCGCGGCGGGACTTCTCCCAGACGGACATGTTGCGCTCGTCAACGTCGGCGATAGCCGAGCCTACCTATGGCACGACGGTGCGCTGACCCGACTGACCCAGGACCACAGCGTGACGGCCGAACTCATCCAACGCGGCGAGCTACGGGAGGAAGAGGCCCCCCAGCACCCCCATTACGGGGTTCTGACCCGAGCACTCGGCGTCGGGCCCGATGTCGAGATCGACCGCAGAACTCTTGTCGTCGAAGAAGGAGATCGACTCGTCGTTTGTACGGACGGTCTGTTCAACGAGTTGTCGGACGAGCAGATCGCGAGCGCCCTGGCGGGAGGCGGAGACATGGCCGCGATCGTTGACAACCTGATCGACCAGGCCATTGCTCATGGCGGTCGCGACAACGTATCCGTCGTGATCGCCGAAGTCGCAGCCTGAGGAACCCGGATTCGGCGCCCGGCCACGCCTCCCACCTGGTAAGGGCATCGCCCTCTGCTACGGCTGGCCGCTGGTCCAGTTGGACACGTCCTGGGCCGCTCTGTATGCCTTCTCGTTGTCATACGGTTCGGCACGTTCGGCGTCATCGGCGCGGCGTAGATCGCTGGGTCGTTCCCGCAGTTGCTTCTGCTTGGATGAGGACCGGAGAAGGGCGACACAACTGGTGATCACCACCAAAATGAACACCAGGACAAAAATGAGGGCGAACATGTCACCTCCAAGGGAAGCTGCCTTGGACGGTACTCGCTTTCGTCGTCGCTCGGCGGCGCAGGACATGGAGCACTCGGTCATCTCGTGGCCGTCGAGTTATCCCACCTTCCCGATGCGATACGCGGGACACCACGGCAGCGGTACCGTTTTGGCCATGACGGCGACTCGTTACCCGGTTACAGACGTCATCATCGAGACCACTCGGTATGGCGGTGTCGGCGGGCGCGTGGCTGATGGCGTCAGCGAGGAGCACGACATCTTGGGTCACGGATGGGTGGAGATAGAAAACCGCGCCGTCACCGTGTCGGTGCGTCCCCGAGGCATTGCCGGGGTGTTGGAGCCCAGGGAAAAGCGCACGGATCCACTGGCGGAGATCACTGCGTGGCGGGCCGCTGGGGCCTCAATCAACTTCGGGGTCGGGAAGATAGGACTCTTTGCGACCAATGGTGCGGAAGCCCCGGTTCACAATTGCGAGATGAAGTGTGAAGACGCCGATGCCGCTCGACGGCTCACCGAAGAAGCTCGGGCTGCCGGATTGAACATGGGCAGCGGTCGGACCTTTCACAGCGGTATCTAGTAGACCGCCTCAGGCCCTCGGGCCTGAGGCGATGTCGCCTGATCGATCTGTTCGCCGCCCGCCTGGACAGCCGTGGGGCGCCTCGGCCCGGCCCGTTGACGCCCAAGAGTGGTAGCCAGAGCGAGCATTACCGCATGGAGCAGTAGCGTCGCGGCGATAGTGCAGGAGGAGGGGTGCCGATGTACCAGGAGATCGTGGTCGGGACTGATGGGTCGGCCGGCGCGGATGTCGCTGTCGACGCGGCGATTGAACTTGCCCGTCTGACCGGGGCTCGCGTGCATGTTGTGCACGTGCATAAGGTCGTGACGGCGAGCGGGGCGGCCGGGGTCGAGCTCGCAGTGCCCCCGGTTGACATCGTGGAAGTGAACGAGGCTATTCATACCGACGGCCAGCACATCTGCGACCAGGCGGTCGCCCGTGCTGATCGTGCCGCGGTGCAGGCGGAGACGCACTGCGTGGGTGGGCACGCGGGCGACGAACTGCTGCGAGTAGCTTCCGCCGTCTCCGCGGACTTGGTCGTGATCGGCAACCGGGGGATGAGCGGCATGCGCCGCTTCGTACTGGGCAGCGTCCCGAACAAAGTGGCACATCACTGTTCTGCGAGTGTGCTGATCGTGGACACGTCCCAAGTCCGCGCCTGACCGGATCCCGTCACTCATCGCGCCGCCACATCACGGCGGCAACTTCTCATCGGCAACTCCGGGCATCTCCCGTCCGACGGGCGGAAGCCCTCCGACTGGTGTTCTCGCCCGTGCGGGCAGCGGGCCGAGGCGTTGGCGCGCGATGCTGTCCGGACCGAAGAAATCGAGTGAGGTGCGGCCTACGAGCCCACTCGTGGTCCATGAGGAGCCCCACATGCCCGATACCGTCTTCATGTCCGACCGAATCGAGGTGACCCGGCCCATCCCGGCGCTGCCCGCTGCGATCTTCGACATTCTGCGCAGCCCGGCAGGCCATGTGGCGATCGACGCCTCGGGGATGCTGCAGGACTTCACCGGCGAGCCGGCGGAGAAGGTGGGCGACACGTTCGTCATCCACATGGATCGCGAATCGCTCAATGACTTCCCGCTCGGCAAGTACGACGTGACCGTGCACATCATCCTCTTCGAGCGCGACAAGGAGATCGCGTGGGATCTCGGACCGGATGTTCCGGTCGCGCACTTCTATGGTTACCGCCTCGATAGCGGTGAGGACGGGGTCACCAACGTGACGTCCTACTACGACTGGTCGAAGGTGAGCGACGACCACAAGGAACGCTTCCCGATCGTGCCCGAGTCGGCCCTGCGCGCCACGCTGGGGATCTTGGAGCGGACGGTCAGAAAAGGCGTGTGATTCCAGCCGCGCCTGACGACACCCTGCCCCTTATGCGGCCACGGGAAGCAGGCCACCCGAGCGGGACTTTCCCGGCCGCTCGGGCTGCCCCCTGGTGCGTTGTGGGGCAGGCTGGAAGCGCGAACCCAAGAACCGGCGGCCCCCGCCTTCGGGCGAACGCGTTCGTACCCCTTGGCCAACCATGCCGCCCCGCCGAGCCCGCGCCGGCCCCGCAACCAGCAGCAACGGCCTGCGCTCGGTATCGTCGCGATCGTGTCGAGCCTGCTCATCGTCGGCGGCGGGAAGATGGGGGGCGCCTTGCTGGGCGGGTTGCTGCGCTCGGGCTGGACCACGGCGGCCGAAGTGACCGTGGTGGAGCCGGTGGCGGAGCGGCGTGACGAGCTGGCGGCCCAGTTCCCCGGCTTGCGCACCGTCGCCGCCCCTGAGCACGGCCTGCTCGACGAGGGGGGCGAGCACCTGCCCGGCGCCGTCCTGGCCACCAAGACGGATGCGGCCGAGGGGGCCTGCCGCGCCCTGGCGGTCACCGGGGTGACGCGGTTGCTCTCCATCGTGGCCGGCATGCCGTGCCAGCGCCTGGAAGCCGCGCTGGGCGGTTCGCCCGCCGTGGTGCGGGCCATGCCCAACACCCCGGCGTTGGTGGGGGCGGGCGTGACCGCCATCTCGGGCGGTTCCTTCGCCACCTCCCGGGACCTGGCCTGGGCCGAGGACGTGGTGTCGGCCGTGGGCTCGGTGGTCCGGCTGCCCGAGCGCCTGCTCGATGCCGTCACCGGCCTCTCGGGCTCCGGCCCGGCCTACTTCTTCCTCGTGGCCGAGTCACTCATCGAAGCGGGTGTGCAGATGGGGCTGACCCGCGAGGTGAGCCGGACGCTGGTGGTCCAGACGATGGCGGGCTCCGCCGCCCTCCTGGCCGAGACCGGCCGCGACCCCGAATCCCTGCGGGCCGAAGTGACGTCGCCCGCCGGCACCACGGCCGCCGGTGTCCGCGCCCTCGAAGCGCGGGCGGTGCGGTCGGCCTTCATGGAGGCGGTGGCGGCGGCCACGGAACGGGCCCGCCACCTGCAGCGCTGAGCGGCCCAGCAGGCGACACGGGCACGAGCACGAGCACGAGACGAGACGAGACCAGGACCCGGGAGGAGGTACCACAGACCGTGCCGACCGACCCGCAGCCCGCGGACCGTCTTCTTCCTCTCCGACTTCGGCTTCGAGGACGAATTCGCCGGCGTAGTCCACGCCGTGATCGTCGCCCGGGCGCCGGGCACCAGCGTCATCCACCTGACGCACCACATCCCCCCGTTCGATGTGCGCGCCGGCAGCCACACCCTGGTGCGCGCCGTGCCGCATCTGGGGCCCGGCGTCGTGCTGGGTGTCGTTGACCCCGGCGTGGGGACGGTACGGCGCGGCATCGTCATCGAGGTGGCACACCCGTCCGGCGGCACCATCCACTTCGTGGGACCCGACAATGGCCTGCTCGTCGCCGCGGCGGAGTCGGCCGGCGAGGCGCCGATCACGCGCGTCGTGGAGCTGCCCCGCGACGCGACGCCTCCCGATCGCGGCGCCACCTTCGACGGGCGTGACGTGTTCGGCCCAGCGGCTGCCGCGCTGTGCACCGGCGCGCCGCTCGGACAACTGGGGGAAGCGGTGGAGCCGGCGTCGCTCGTGCGCCTCGTCGGCGGCGTGGTCGAACGGGGCCGCCTGCACGACGGCCGCTCCTGCCTGCGGGCCGAGGTGACCTGGGTCGACCACTTCGGCAACCTGCAGCTGGCGGCCACGGTGGCCGACGCCCGGGTGGCGGGGATGCCGGCGGACGGCAGCATCGAGTTGGCGGCGCGATCCGATCCGGGCCGCGAGTACCTCGATGGGCTGCCGCACTCTCTCGTGCCCGACGGCGTGCTGCTGCGCTGTGTCGACGCCTTCGGCGACCTCAAGCAGGGTGAGTTCGGTCTGCTGGTCGATGCCAACGGGCATTTGGCCGTCGTCGCCGGCGAGGCGTCCGCCGCGGACTGGCTCAACGTCGTGGCCGGGGAGCTGCTCATTCTGGCCTGGTGAGTCCGGGGCCGCCCCGGGCCACGCCGCCGGCTCCACGGCTCACCTGCCCTGCGCCCGTTTGGTGCCGCGCTGGACCCTTCTCGGTACCATCGATCGGCAGTGAGCGGCGACCAGAAAAGCGATCCGGAGTCCGTAGGCGCGTCCGCGCCGGCGCCGCCCAAGCGCATCCCCGAGGCGACGGTGTTGCGCCTGCCCGTCTACCAGCGCATCCTGGCCGAGTTCTCACGCGCCGGCGTGTCGACGGTGTCTTCGGAGCAGTTGGCCGAGCTGGCTCGCGTCAACGCGGCCAAGGTGCGCAAGGACCTCTCGCTCCTGGGGTCGTTCGGCACCCGAGGCTCGGGATATCAACCCGAGCTCCTGATCGCCCAGATCGACCGCGCCCTCGGCGTCGACTCGAACTGGTCGGTGGCGGTCGTGGGCATCGGCAACCTGGGTCGCGCCCTCACCAACTCGGCCGGCTTCGCGTCGCGGGGCTGCCAGGTCAGCGCCCTCTTCGACGTCGACCCCGACGTGGTGGGTGAGGAGATCCGCGGCATCACCGTGCGCCACATGGACGAGATCGCCATGTTGCGTGTGTCCGAGCGCCCCGACATCGGCGTCATCACCACGCCGGGCTGGGCCGCCCAGCAGGTGGCCGACCTCCTGGTGCGGGCGCACGTGACGTCGCTGCTCAACTTCGCGCCGCGGGTGCTGCACGTGCCCCCCAACGTCCACGTGCGCTACGTCGACCTCTCCATTGAGCTGCAGGTGCTCGGCTTCTACCGGGCCCGTCAGGAAGAGCTCGATACGGCCGAGGCCAACGGCGTTCAGCGCGCCGCCGTCCTCCGCTCGGTGGGGCTGTCACCGGGTTCCGAGCTCGACTGAAGGCCGCTCCTCCGGCCGCCACCCGGCGGCTGGACCGGTGCCGGGCCGGCGGCCCTTAGGGTGACTCCGTTGTCCGCGACTGGCGCTGCAAGCGCCGCGACCGGCACAATTGCGGACCGACCCAGGAGGGATCTGGTTGTCTGTCGTCGTCATAGGGCTCGAGCACACGCAGGCCCCGCTGCCCCTGCTCGAGGCGGCGGCCGTCAGTGATGCCGACCTGCACAAGATGCTCAGCACGCTGAGCCACCGTCGCAACATCCAAGAGACGGTGGTGCTTTCGACCTGCCTGCGTACTGAGGTCTACGCCGTGGTCGACCGCTTCCACGACGCCGTGGCCGAGATCTACGACGTCCTCACCGAGCAGTCGGGCGCCTCGGAGGAGGAGCTGTCGGCCCACGCCGCCATCCGTTTCGACGACGACGTCACCTCGCACCTGTTCGCGGTGACGTCGGGCCTCGAGTCCGTGGTCATCGGCGAGACCGAGGTGGTGGGCCAGGTGCGCCGCGCCTTCGAACGGGCGCAGGAGGAGAGCACGTGCGGCCCCGTCCTCTCGGCACTCTTCCGCCATGCGCTCCAGACCGGCAAGCGGGTCCGCACCGAGACCGCCATCTCCCAGGGCACCACCTCGTTCGCCTACGCGGCGGTGACGGTGGCCCGGGGCGCCGAGGGGTCGGGCCTGCGCGACGCCCGGGTGGTCGTGGTGGGCGCCGGCGACATGGGCCTCGGCGTGTGTCGCGCCCTGTCCGACATCCCGCCCGCCGACGCGCCGCGCTCGGTCGTGGTCGTCAACCGTTCACTGGAGCGGGCCAGTGACCTCGTGCGCGAGGTGGCCTCTGCCACGTGCACCATGGGCGCCGCCGCGCTCGACGGGGTGGCGGCCGAGCTGGCCCAGGCCGACGTCGTCCTCACCGCCGTGGCCGCCGAGTCGCACGTGTTGCGGACCGAGGACTTCGCATCGGTCCACGGGCCTCTCTTGGTGATCGACCTCGGTGTGCCGCGCAACGTCGACCCGGAGGTCGGGGCCCTGCCCGCCATCACTCTCCTCGACATGGACACCTTGCGTGCCGCGGTGGAGCAGGCGCTGGGCGACCGGGCCGAGGAGTCGGTGGCGGCGCGCCAGATCGTCGCCGTCGAGGTCGAGCGCTACCGGACGGCCAGCCGCCAGCGCGGCGCCGCGCCGATCATCGCGTCGTTGCGGGCGCGCCTGGAGTCGCTGCGGGTGGCCGAGCTGGAACGGCACCGGGCGCAGCTGGCCGACCTGAGCGAAGCCGAGTGGGAGCACGTCGACGCCTCCACCCGCGCCGCGCTGGCCAAGTTCCTCCACGAGCCCACCGTCCTCTTGAAGGAGACGGCGGGGACGCCGCAGGGCGAGCGCCTGGTCGAGGCGCTGCGGGTGCTCTTCGACCTCTAGACCCCGCCCATGGGACAATCGCGAGGGTGGGAACGATCCGATTGGCTACGCGCGGGTCCCCGCTGGCGTTGCGCCAGACCGAGATCGTCGGTGACCTCCTCCGTGCCGCGCACCCCGGGTTGGACGTCGAGCCCGTGGTCGTGCGCACCCGGGGTGACCAGGATGCGGCGGCGCCGCTCGACCAGATCGGTGGGCAGGGCGTGTTCGTCACCGAGGTGGAGGCCGCCGTGGCGGACGGCCGGGCCGACGCCGCGGTGCACTCGGCCAAGGACATGCCCTCGGTCATGCCCCCCCATCTGGTGCTGGCGGCCGTGCCCGCCCGGGCCGACGCCCGGGACGGCCTGGTCGGCTGCACGCTGGCCGCGCTGCCGCCCGGCGGCCTGATCGCCACCGGCTCGGCCCGGCGCCGGGCCCAGCTGGCCTACCTGCGCCCCGACCTGGTCTTCACCGACCTGCGCGGGAACATGGCCCGGCGGGTCGCGGTGGGCGAGGGCGATAGCGTCGCCGCCGTGGTGGTGGCGGTCGCCGCCATGGAGCGGCTGGGCTGGCTGGAGCGGCTGACGGAGGCGCTCGACCCCGTGGACGTCCTCCCCCAGGCCGGGCAGGGCGCCATCGCCGTGCAGTGCCGCACCGACGACGACGCCACGCGCGGCGCTGCTGACCGCCGCCGACCACGAGTCGAGCCACCGCGCCGTGCGGGCCGAGCGCGCCGTGCTCGCCGCGTTGGGCGGGAGTTGCACGGTGCCCGTCGGTGCCTGGGCCGAGGCGGCCGAGGGCACCGACGCGCTGCGCGTGTCGGGCATGGTGGCCAGCGGAGACGGCCGCATCATGATCCGGTTGACGGCGCTGGGCGACGACCCCGAAGAGGCCGGGGCGGCGCTGGCCCGGGCCCTCCTCGAGGGTGGCGGCGCGGCCATCGACGGCTTCGCCGCCGCGGCCGAAACTGCGGCTGCCGTGGAGGCCGGCCACCCGTGACCGTCTACCTGGTCGGCGCCGGCCCCGGCGACCCGGGGCTGCTCACCCGGCGGGGAGCGCGCCTCCTCGCCCGGGCCGACGTCGTCCTCCACGACCGGCTGGTCAGCCCGGCCATTCTCGATCTCGTCCGACCGTCGGCCGAGCTGATCGACGTGGGCAAGGACCCCGACTCCATGGGGGAGGCCGACCGCCAGAAGCAGATCATCCAGTTGCTGGTGGAGCACGGTCGGCGCGCCGAGGTGGTGGTCCGCCTCAAGGGCGGCGACCCCTTCCTCTTCGGGCGCGGCGGCGAGGAGACCAAGGCGCTCTCCGACGCCGGGATCCCGTGGGAGGTGGTGCCGGGCGTGACGTCGGCCTTCGGCGTCCCGGCTTCCGTCGGCATCCCGGTCACCCAGCGCGGCCTGGCCTCGTCGGTGACGGTGGTCACGGGCCGGGTCGGCGACCCCGGCACGGGCGATCCCGACTGGGCGGCGCTGGCCCGGGCCGGCGGGACCCTGGTCATCCTCATGGGCATGACGACGCGGGCCGCCATCGCGGAGGCGTTGATCGCGGGCGGGCGTCCGCCCGACACGCCGGTGGCGGTCATCGAGCGCGGCACCATGGCGGCCCAGCGTGTCGAGCGCACGACCCTGGACCGGTTGGCCGACGTGGCGCTGGGCGCTCCCGCGGTGATCGTGGTGGGTGACGTGGCCGCGCTCGGGCAGGAGGCTCGGGCCGCCGAGTCCACCGGCCCGCTGTCGGGGCGGACCGTGGTGGCGACGCGCTCGGGCCAGCGGGCCGCCAACCTGGTGGACGCGCTGGAGCGCGCCGGCGCCGAGGTGGTCGAGCTCCCGCTCACGCGCCAGGTCGACGCGGGCGACGGCGGGGAAGCGCTCGCCGCCGCCGCCGACGCCGTGTGGAGCTACGGCTGGGTCGTGCTCACCTCGCTCAACGCGGTCGACCGCTTCCTGGCCGAGCTGCGCGACGCCCGCGCACTGGGCTCGGTGTACGTGGCCGCGGTCGGGCCGGCCACCACCGAAGGGTTGCGCCTGGCCGGCATCGAGCCCGACCTGGTGCCGGCCGAGCACAGCGCCCGCGGCTTGGTCGAGGAGTTTCCGCTCGCCGGCGGTGCCGGTCCATGGCGCGTGCTGTTCCCCTGTTCCGACCTGGCGCCCGACACCATCCCCGAGGGTCTGCGCCAACGGGGCTGGCACGTCGATCGGGTGGAGGCCTACCGCACCGTGCCGGTGTCGGCTCCCGAACCGGAGGTGCTCGGGCGCGTGGCGCGGGCGGACGCGGTGACCTTCACCGCGAGCTCGTCGGTGCACGCCTTCCTCGCGCTGCGCGGCCCCGGCAACGAACCGGTACCGGTGCCGGGCCACGTCGTGTGCATCGGGCCGACGACGGCCGAGGCGGCGCGGGTGGCCGGGCTGCAGGGCGTGCACGAGGCCTGGGGCGCCTCGGCCGACGGCATGGTGGCCGAGCTGATCGACTACTTCGGCGGTCGCGGGGACGCCACCGCATCGCCGTAGGCTTGTCGGCCATGGTCCCCGCCGAGTCGGGCTCGACGCCCGGCTTCCCGACCCGTCGTTTGCGACGGTTGCGCCGCACGCCGGCGCTGCGCCGCCTGGTGGCCGAGGCCCGCCTGGACGTCGACGACCTGGTGGCGCCGCTGTTCGTGCGCGAGGGCATCGAGGCAGCGGTCCCCATCGCCTCCATGCCGGGTGAGGTGCAGCACTCGGTCGACTCCGTGGTGGTGGAGGCCAAGCGGCTGGTGTCGCTCGGCCTGCCCGGGTTGATCCTCTTCGGCGTGCCCGAGCACAAGGACGCGCGGGGGAGCGGCGCCTGGGACCCCGACGGCGTGGTGCAGGTGGCCCTGCGGGCCGTGCGCGACGCCGTGGGCGACTCACTCGTCGTCATGGCGGACCTCTGCCTGGACGAGTACACCGACCACGGGCACTGCGGGGTGCTCGGACCCTCGGGCGAGGTCTTGAACGACGAGACCCTCGAGCTCTACCAGCGCGTGGCATTGGCCCAGGCGCAGGCCGGCGCCGACATCGTGGCGCCGAGCGGGATGATGGACGGCCAGGTGGCTGCCATCCGGTCTGCGCTCGACGGCGCCGGGCACGACCAGGTCGGCATCCTGGCCTACGCCGCCAAGTACGCGTCGGCGCTCTACGGGCCCTTCCGCGACGCCGTCGACGTGACCATCGCCGGCGGCGGCGACCGCCGGGCCTACCAGCAGGACCCGCACAACCGGCGCGAGGCGCTGGCCGAGATCGCCCAGGACGTGGCCGAAGGCGCCGACATGATCATGGTCAAGCCGGCCATGACGTCGCTCGACGTGCTGGCGGCGGCCCGCCGTTTCGTGCGCGTCCCGCTGGCCGCCTACCACGTGAGCGGTGAGTTCTCCATGGTGAAGGCGGCGGCCGAGGCCGGGTGGATCGACGGGCCGGCGGTGGCACTCGAGCAGCTGACGGTGCTCAAACGCGCCGGCGCCGACTTCATCCTCACCTACTTCGCAGCCGAGGTGGCCGAGGCGCTCGGTGGCTGAACCGGCGCCGGCGCCGGTGTCCAACGTCGACTGGTTCGAGCGGGCGCAGCGCGCCATCCCCGGTGGGGTCGACTCGCCGGTGCGCTCGTTCGCCTCGGTGGGCGGCACCCCCTACACGGTCGTCTCGGGCCAGGGACCGTACGTCGTGGACGCCGAGGGGAAGCGCTACATCGACCTGGTGCAGTCCTACGGCGCGGTGCTGCTCGGGCACGCCCACCCGGTGGTGACCGAGGCGGTGACGTCGACGGCGGCGCGCGGCACCACGTTCGGCGCGCCCACGCCCGGTGAGGTGCTGCTGGCCGAGGCCATCTGCGCCCGCGTGCCCGGTTGCGAGCAGGTGCGCTTGGTCTCCTCGGGCACGGAAGCGGCCATGAGCGCGGTGCGGCTGGCCCGGGGCGCCACCGGGCGCGACCGCGTGGTGAAGTTCGACGGCTGCTACCACGGGCACTCCGACGGGCTGCTGGCCGGCGGCGGCAGCGGCGTGGCCATGCTCGGCCTGCCGGGCTCGGCCGGCGTCTCGGCCGGCGCGGTGGCGGACACGGTGGTGGTGCCCTTCAACGTGGTGCCCGAGCTCGACGAGCGCGTCGCCTGCGTCATCGTCGAGCCGGTGGCGGCCAACATGAACGTGGTGGCGCCGGCGCCCGGCTTCCTCGAGGGGCTGCGCGCCGCCTGCGACGCCGCCGGCGCGCTGCTCGTCTTCGACGAGGTCATCACCGGCTTCCGCCTGGGTCAGGACGGGGCGACCGGGTGGTCCGGGGTCACGCCCGACCTGTGGTGCTTCGGCAAGGTCATCGGGGGCGGGCTGCCGGTCGGCGCCTTCGCCGGTCGGCGCGACCTCATGGCCGAGCTGGCCCCGGCCGGCCCCGTGTACCAGGCCGGAACGCTGTCGGGGAACCCACTGGCCACGGCGGCCGGCCTGGCCGTGCTCACCCATGTCACCCCGGCCGACTACGAGGCGCTGTCGGCCCGGGTCGGCGTGTTCGCCAAGGACCTGGAGTCGGCGGTGGCGGCCGGCGGCCTCTCCGTCTGCGCTCCGACGGTCGGCCCCCTCGTCGGGCTCTTCGTGGCACCGGGAGAGGCGGGTCCGCTGGTCGCGCCGGGTGACTACGAGGCGGCGCGCGCCATGGTGGGAGTAGGTGTGTATCCGGACTTCTTCCATGCCATGTTGCGTCGCGGCGTTGCCCTCGCCCCGGGTCCCTACGAGGCGCTCTTCGCGGGCCTGGCCCACGACGAGGCGATCCTGGCTCGTGTCGTCGAGGCGGCGGGCGAGGCGGCGGCCGAAATCAGCTGACCCTTTGGTGCACCCGAGCGGCCTCGGCCGGCGCGCGTAGGTTCCGCCCCACCAGGAGTTGAAGGGAGGCTTCCATGCCCACGTTCCCCGCCATCACGCATGTGGCCCTTACGGTGACGAGCCTCGAACGCAGCCGGCCGTGGTACCAGGCGCTCTTCGATGCCGAGCCGTTGGTCGACGAGGACACCGGTTCGTTCCACCACGTCGTGTGGCTCTTGGGAGGAACCCTCGTCGGCCTCCACCAGTTCCCGGACCTGAAGAGCACCGAACCGTTCGACGAGCGTCGACCCGGTCTGGATCACCTGGCCTTCGCCTGCGCCAACCGCGCCGAGTTGGAGTCGTGGGAGAAGCGGCTCAACGAGCTCAAGATCCCCAACGGCGGGATCGTCGATGCACCGTACGGCTCTGGCCTCTCGTTTCGTGACCCGGACAACATCGCTCTCGAATTCTTCGCTCTACCCGGTTAAAGCGGTCGCGGGACTCAGAAGGAGCGGATGACGGCGCCGGGGCCCATCACGATCACCGGATGCAGTGAAGGGTTGAGCCAGTCGAGCACGGCATCGAGGTCCGAGAGCGGCAGGGACACGCAGCCCGCCGTCGGCTGGCCGACGTCGGCGTGCAGGAAGATGCCCGAGCCGTAGGGCCCCGTCGGTGGCGTGTTGAAGTCGATGACGGCCATGGACGGGTAGGCGTTGCCCTCGGTCCACAGCGCCTCGGACTCCGCCGCGAAGGGCGGGGTGGTGCCGCAGGGCACGTGCTGGAACGTGTTGTACGTCGGGCTGCTCGAGTTTTCGTCCCACCAGTCGCCGCACACCAACTGGTGGTACGGGAACTGCGTGCCCGGGTCCGGATCGGTGCCGTACATGGTGGGGCCGAAGGGGTAGATCCCCTCGGGCGTCGTGTCGTCACCCTCGACCCGGCTCAGCGCGGGCAGCCAGCCGTTGGCGCCGTTGACGGCGGGCATCGGGGGCAGAGCCTCGTACCAGCCGCTGCCGTCGTCCTCCCAGCTCGTCAGCGTCGCCGTCGTGCTCGAGGCGCTGGGGGCGTCGACGGTGATCACCTGCCGCGCGCCGTCGGTGGTGGCGAGCTGGTCCACCAGCGGCGGATTGATGTCGGCCGTGGCCGAACCGTCGAAGGGAGCGCCGCCGAGCGAGAAGACGCCGCCGTCGGCCGCCACCATCCAGTAGCCCGCCGCGGACGGATCGAGCGCCAGGCCGACGATCGGCTGGTTCAGTGGCATCGAACCGAGGGAGCCCCAGAACGGCGCGTCGCCGTAGTCGAAGATGCCGCCGTCGGCGGCGACGAGCCAGTAGCCGTCGCCCGAAGGCGTGGCCGCCATGCCGACGACCGGCGCGTTGAGCCGCATGGAGCCGGCCGAGCCCCCGAACGTGGCGTCGCCGTAGCTGAAGATGCCGCCGTCGGCCGCGACGAGCCAGTAGCCGTCGCCCGAAGGCGTGGCCGCCATGCCGACGACCGGCGCGTTGAGCCGCATGGAGCCGGCCGAGCCCCAGAACGACGCGCGTCGCCATAGCTGAAGACGCCACCGTCGGAAGCCACCAGCCAGTAGCCGTTCCCCGACGGCGTGGCCGCCATGCCCACGATGGGCGCGTTGAGGCGCAGCGAGCCGGCGGAGCCCCAGAAGCCGGCGTTGCCGAAGCTGAAGACGCCACCGTCGGAGGCCACCAGCCAGTAGCCCTGGCCGTCCGACGTGGCGGCCATGCCCACGATCGGCGCGTTGAGGGTCGTCCCGCTCATGCTCCCGTGGGACGTCGCGTCGCCGAACGCGTAGACGCCCCCCGTCGACGAGGCGATCCAGTAGCCGCTGCCGTCGGGCATCGACGCCATGGCGACCGCCGTGGCCACCGAGGTCGAGGCGGCCGACGCCGGCGCAGGCGGCGCGCCGGCGGACACGGCCACGAGTGACACGGTGCCGAGCGCCAGCCCGACGAGCGGCGTGGTCCACCGGCGGGCGCAGGTGAGGGACGGCAAGGGGTCCAGGGTACGTGCGGGTTTGCACCCGACGCGGGCCATCCCCCGTTGCGGTTGGCAGACTGTGGGGCATGTCGCCCATCGGCGCGTGGCCCGAGAACTTCGCCGCACTGCAACGTGGCGAGGGATGCCCGATGTGCGAACCCGGCGGTGACGAGACCCCGCACGGCATGCGGGTGCTCGCCGGCCGTTGGGCGGACGGGTATCTCGGGCGCTATCCCGTCCGACCGGGCTACTGCTACGTGATCTGGAAGGGCCGCCACGTCGCCGAGCCGTGGGAGTTGTCCGCCGAGGAGTCCACCGGTTTCTGGTCGGAGGTGGGTCGGGTGGCCCAGGCCGCCGAGGCGCGCTACCGGCCGGTCAAGATGAATTGGCTCAGCCTGGGCAACGGCGTGCCGCACCTGCACGTCCACCTGGTGCCACGACCGCGCGACGACGCGTGGGCGGGCGGGCCGCTCGAGCCGGAGGCCTTCCACGTCGAGGCCACGCCCGCGCTCCCCCAGCGCGAGTTGGAGGCCGAGGCCGCCGCGCTGCGCGCCGTCCTGGAAGGCTGACTTCGTGGAGCTGCTGGCCGAGGGGCGGACCGCCCAGGTCTTCGCCTACGGCGACGGCCGGGTGCTCAAGCTCGACCGGCCCGAGTGGAACGGCCTGGCTCCCTTCGAGGGGGAGGTGCTGGCCCAGCTGGCCGAGGCCGGGCTGCCGGTCGCCCGACCGCACGGCTCCGTCACCGTGGAGGGGCGCAGCGGCATCGTGCTCGATCGCGTCGACGGGGGCACGCTGACCCAGCACCTGCGGGCGGCGCCCGCCGGCCAACTGGAGGGACTGGCCGAGCGCTTCGTGGAACTGCAGCTCCGGCTACACGCGGTGACGATGCCCGGCCTGTCGCCGCTGGTGCCGCGGCTGCGGGTGGAACTCACATCGAGCATCGCCGACGAGGCCCTGCGCACGGACCTGCTGGCCCTGCTCGATCGATTGGACGACGGCGCGCTCGGCGTCTGCCACTACGACCTCAGCCCCGACAACGTGCTGATGGGGCCCGACGGCTGGGTGGTCATCGACTGGATCACGGCCGCCGCCGGCCCGGCGCCGGCCGACCTGGCCCGCACGCTCGTCATGTGGGGCCGGAAGACGCGCCGGCCGCTGGTCACCTTCCTGCGGGCGGTGCGCCGGCTCGGCGCGGCCCGCCACGGGCTCGACGACGTGGCGCTCGACGGCTGGGTGCGGGTGGTGGCGGGCGCCCGCCTGGGCGAGGGCTTCGAGGGTGACGAGGCCGCCTGGTTACTGCGGGTGGGCCGGGGCGACGTCCGGCTGTTCGCCTGACGCGCCGGCCGCCGCCGGTCAGGCGGCGCTGCTTCCAGCGTCGTCGTCGGGCAGTAGCCGCGAGATCAACTCCATGGCCCGGAAGCCCAGCTCGGGCGGCCCGCTGGCGTCGGGTCGCATGAGGTTGGCCATGATGCGCAGCAGGACCTTCATGAGCGCATCCGAGCGCATGCCGAGGCTGACGCACAACCGCATGGCCTCGGGGTGCGAGATCATGTGCACGAACGCGCGCGCCACCTTGAAGTAGGGCCCGTAGGCGGCGTGCAGCTCCCGCTCGTAGTCGAGCAGCGCCGCCGTGCCCTCACCCGTCAGGGCATGGCCGAGTGCGGCGGCGGCCAGGCGGCCGGTCTCGTAGCCGTAGGCGATGCCTTCCCCGTTGAAGGGGTTGATGACCCCGCCGGCGTCACCGGCGATGAGCACGTTGCCGCCGGCCAGAGGCCCGACCGACAGCCCCATCGGGAGCTTGCCGCCGGTCGGGGGACCGCAGCTCGTCTCGGGGCTCAGGCCCCACGACGCCGGGGCGTAGGCCACGAACGTGTCCATGAGATTCGTGGTGTTGGCCCCCTTCCAGCGCTGCTCGGTCGACAGCAGGCCGACGCCGACGTTCACCCGGCCGTCCCCCATGGGGAAGATCCAGCCGTACCCCGGCACGACGTTGCCCTCGGCGTCACGGATGTCGAGGTGCGACTCAATGAAGGGGTCGTCGTGGCGATCGGAGCGGTAGTAGCCGCGCAACGCCATGCCCAGCGGTAGGTCGCGGCGACGGGTGGTGCCGAGCATGCGGCCCACCCGCGAATTGGACCCGTCGGCCACCACGACGTAGCGGGCCTTGATGGCGCGGGTCGTCCCGGTCGCCTTCTCCTTGACCATCACGCCGCTGAGCGTGGGCAGGGGCGTCGTGGGCGCGACGCCGCCGTCGACGATCGGGTCCGTCACCTCGGTGCCCTGCAGCACCGTGGCGCCGGCCTCGGCGGCGCGGGCGGCGACCAGCCCGTCGAGGTCGTGGCGCGTGATGGTGTAGCCGTAGTCGGGGAAGTTGGGGTGCTCGGGCCACTGCATCTCGACGAAGTGGCCGAACCCGTAGGCGCGCAGTCCGGTGTAGCGGTGCGATCCGGCCAACGCGCCCTCGAGCCCCATGTCGGCCAGCTGGCGCACGCCCCGGGGGGTGAGCCCGTCGCCACACGTCTTCTCGCGCGGGAACTGCTTCCTCTCGACCACCACCACGTCCCACCCGGCGTCGGCCAGCCAGTAGCCGCACGACGAGCCGGCGGGGCCACCTCCGACGACGACCACGTCGTGCACGTGCTCGGCCGCCGGGCGCCGCGGCGTGCTCGTGGCGGCCGGGCGGGGGGCGGTCGGCGCCTTGGTCGCCGTCGCCCTGGTCGCGGCGCTTGCTGCCCGGGTTGCCGGCGCCGCCTTCTTGGCCGGGGCGGCCTTCTTCGCCCCCGCCTGCTTGGCCGGGGCGGCCTTCTTCGCCCCCGCCTGCTTGGCCGGGGCGGCCTTCTTCGCCCCCGCCTGCTTGACCGGGGCGGCCTTCTTGGGCGGGGTCCGGGAGGCCGCCGGCTCCTTCTTCGCCGGCACCTTGGCGGCCTTGGACGCCTTCTTCGGGGAGCGTGGCGGGGGGGTCGCGTCGGGTGGCGTCACGAGGGCATCGTAGGTCTGTCGCCGGTGCCTCTGACCAGCACTACGGATGTGCCTGGCGAAGGGGG
Organism: uncultured Acidimicrobiaceae bacterium; assembly: GCA_963807775.1. Taxonomy (GTDB): domain Bacteria; phylum Actinomycetota; class Acidimicrobiia; order Acidimicrobiales; family RAAP-2; genus Bog-473. Next base: position 689,649 of record CAWECY010000010.1, read on the forward strand.
CACATGGTAGAAACGGTCCACCGTGGATCAGTACCTTCCCGTTCTCATCCTGGGCGTGCTCGGCTTCGCCTTCACCGTCTTCTCGCTGGTGTCCTCGTCGCTGCTGGCGCCGAAGAAAAAGCCGAGCGCGGCCAAGCTGGCCCCCTACGAGTGCGGCATCGTGCCCAACGTCGAGCCGCCGCAGCGCTTCCCGGTGCGCTTCTACCTGGTCTCCATGATCTTCATCATCTTCGACATCGAGATCGTCTTCCTCTATCCCTGGGCGGTGGTGTTCCACCAGATTGCGACGTTCGGCCTTATTGAGGTGATCGTGTTCGCCGCCGTGGTGTTCGTGTCCTTCCTCTACCTGATCTCCAACGGCGCCCTCACCTGGGGGCCGCCCAAGACGTTGCAGCCGGGCATGCCCAGCCGCACTTCGGAGTCGACCATCACCCGCATCAGCGCGACCCGCCCATCGAGGCCAGGCGAGGCGGCCTGAGGCATGGGGATCGAGGACCTCCAGCACAACTTCCTGACCGGCCGGCTGGAAGACATGGTCAAGTGGGCCCGGCGCAACAGCGTGTGGCCGGCCACCTTCGGCCTGGCCTGCTGCGCCATTGAGATGATGTCGGTCGGCGCCGCCGACTTCGACATCAGCCGGCTCGGCATGGAGGTCTTCCGGGCGTCGCCCCGCCAGGCCGACCTCATGATCGTGGCGGGCCGCGTCTCACAGAAGATGGCACCCGTTCTGCGCCAGGTCTACGACCAGATGATGGAGCCCAAGTGGGTCATCTCCATGGGTGTGTGCGCGTCGACGGGCGGGATGTTCAACAACTACGCCATCGTGCAAGGGGTCGACCAGATCGTGCCGGTCGACGTGTACGCCCCCGGCTGTCCGCCCTCGCCCGAGACGCTCCTGCACGCCATCCTGACGCTGCACGAGAAGATCCGCACCGGAGAGATCACGCGCCGACCCGGCTCGTCGGTCCCCGCCGGGGAGCAGGCGACCGGCGGTTGGGTGCCGTCGGTGCCCGACGCCGTGCGGGTGGCCACGCCCCGGTGAGCGAGACCGCACCGACCGCCCCGGCGGCGGCGCCCACGGGCGTCCTGCCGGAGGTGCCGCGGCTCCCGGACCGGCTGGTGGATCAGCTGGCCTTCCCGGGCCGCGACACGTACCACCGCATGGTGGCCGCGTTCCGCGACGCCGGCTTCGAGCTGTGCGCCGACCTCACCGCGGTCGACTACCTGACGCATCCCGGACGCGCCTTGCCCGACGGCGTGCAGGCGGAGCGCTTCGAGGTGGTGGTCAACCTGCTGTCGCTCTCCTTGCGCCAGCGCATCCGCATCCGGGTGCAGGTGCCCGAGTCCGAGCCCGAGGTGGACAGCATCACCGACCTCTACCCCGGCGCCGACGCCATGGAGCGCGAGGCTTACGACCTCATCGGCGTCCTGTTCCGCGGGCACCCCGACATGACCCGCATCCTCATGCCCGAGGACTGGGAGGGCCACCCGCTGCGCAAGGACTACGGCGTGGGCCGGGTGCCCGTCCAGTTCAAGGAAGCGCCAGGGCCGCGATGAGCGATCACGACGACGAGCGCGACGACGTCCACGACGAGCCCGGGCACGCGGGAGGGCTCGAGCCCGAGACCGAGCCCGTCGACCTCGGGCTCGAGGAGACCGAGAAGGGGCACCGCGAGGCCGAGGAGCAGCACTGGTTCCAGGCCGAGACCTCCGAGGGCGCCCAGGAGCTGCTGCCGCGGGGAACCACCACGGCGGGCGAGCTGCGCCAGGAGGTGGGTGCCGTCCTGCGCCTGCCCGAGGGCGTCGTCGTCAACCCGGGCGACATCGACATCGAGCGGCGCGACGACCAGACGATGATCATCAACATGGGTCCCCAGCACCCGTCGACCCACGGCGTGCTGCGGCTCATGCTCGAGCTCGACGGCGAGACGGTGCTGCGGACCAAGCCGGTCATCGGCTACCTGCACACCGGCATGGAGAAACAGGGGGAGGAGCTCACCTACGTCACGGGCGCCACCAACACGACCCGCATGGACTACCTGTCACCGATAGCCAATGAGCTGGTGTTCGCCATGGCCACCGAAGCGCTGCTCGGCGTCGAGCTCCCGCCGCGCGCCACGTGGATCCGCATGCTCCTGGCCGAGCTCAACCGCATGTCGTCGCACCTGATCTGGATGGCCACCAACGGCATGGACCTCGGCTCCACCTCCATGATGATCTACGGCTTCCGCGAGCGCGAGATGATCCTGGCGTTCATGGAGAAGACCACGGGCCAGCGCATGAATCACAACTTCATCCGGCCCGGCGGCGTGGCGGCCGATCTGCCCGACGGGTGGGAGGACGACGTCGACATCATCTGCGAGACGATCCTCGCCCGCACCTTCGAGTACGACGAGCTGCTCACCGGGCAGCCCATCTTCCGGGACCGCACCGAGGCCGTGGGCAACATCTCCGCCGAGGAGGCGCTGGCCCTGTCGGTGACCGGCCCCATCCTGCGCTCGACCGGAGTGCCCTGGGACCTGCGCCGCACCATGCCGTACCTGGCCTACGACAAGCTTGACTTCGACGTCATCGTGGGCACCTACGGCGACAACTTCGACCGCTACTCGGTCCGCCTGAACGAAATCCGCGAGTCGATCCGCATGGTCCGCCAGATCGCCGAGATGATGCCGCCGGGCGACTACCGGGTGCAGGACCGCAAGGTCACCCCGCCACCGCGCGCCCGCATCGACGAGAGCATGGAGGCACTGATCCACCACTTCAAGATCTTCACCGAGGGCTTTCGGGTGCCCGAAGGCGAGGTCTACGTCGCCATCGAGTCGCCCCGGGGCGAGCTGGGCTGCTACATGGTCTCCGACGGGACCTCGAGGCCGTACCGCATGCACATCCGAGCCCCCAGCTTCGCCAACCTGCAGGCGCTCCCGCTGCTGCTGCGCGGCGGGCTCATGGCCGACGCCGTCGCCGTCATCTCCTCGGTCGACCCCATCATGGGGGAGGTGGACCGGTGAGCCACCTCGACGCGGACATCACCGAGCGCGCCAAGGCGCTGGTGGCGCTCTACCCCCACCCGCGCTCGGCGCTCATCCCCCTCTGCCACCTGGCCCAGGAGCAGGACGGCTGGCTCCACCCCGACGCGGTCGAGGAGATCGCCGGGCTGTGCGGTGTCACGGCGGCCGAGGTGCAGGGCACGGCCAGCTTCTACGACATGCTGCACCTCGAGCCCGTCGGCACCTACGTGCTGTCGGTGTGCACGAACATCGCCTGCATGCTGGGCGGCGCGCTCGAGCTGTTGGAGCACGCCGAGTCGACGCTGGGGATGCGCGCCGGCGGGACCACGACCGACGGCGTCTTCACCCTGGAGGAAGCCGAGTGCCTGGCCGACTGCGACCGCACGCCGTGTGTGCAGGTCAACCACCGCTACGTGGGCGGGCAGACGCCGGAGAGCTTCGACCAACTGCTCGACGACCTGCGGGCCGGCCGTCTGGCCGACACGGTGCCGTCCCACGGCACGCTGGTGCGGGTGCGCCGCAGCGTGGGCCTGCAGGCGGACGGCCAGGCCATCGTGCGCGAGCGGGCCGCCGTCGCCGAGGCCCAGGCGGCCCGGGCCAAGGCGGAGGAGAAGGCCTAGCCCCATGCCCATCACGGACGCACCGAAGATCATCACGTCGCGCCTCGGCTACGACGACTCCCACACCATTGAGCGCTACCTGGCCACGGGCGGCTACGAGGGGCTGCGCAAGGCGCTGACCATGACGCCGGAGGCGGTGGCGGCCGAGGTCGACGCGGCCAGCCTGCTCGGCCGGGGCGGCGCCGGCTTCCCGGCCGGCCGCAAGTGGTCGATGCTGCGCAAGAACCCGCTCACCTACCTGGTCATCAACGGCGACGAGTCGGAGCCGGCGACGTTCAAGGACCACATGCTCATTGAGGGCGACCCGCACCAGATCCTCGAGGGCGTGCTGATCTCGGCCTACGCGCTCCAGGTCAGCCAGGCCTTCATCTACGTGCGGGGCGAATTCGCCCTCGGGCTCGAGCGCCTGCAGCAGGCCGTCAACGAGGCCTACGCGCACGGGGCGGTCGGCGCCGACATCTTCGGCTCGGGCTTCAGCCTCGACGTCGTGGTGCACCCGGGCGCCGGCGCCTACATCTGCGGCGAGGAGACGGCGCTGCTCGAGTCGCTCGAGGGCAAGCGCGGCTTCCCGCGTATCAAGCCGCCCTTCTTCCCGGCCGCCATCGGCCTCTTCGGCGAGCCCACGGTGGTCAACAACGTCGAGACGATGGCCAACGTCCCCTGGATCATCACCAACGGCGGGGCCGCCTTCGCCGCCCTGGGCGCCGGCCGCTCCACCGGCACCCGGCTCTTCGCCCTGGCCGGACACGTGCGCAACCCCGGCAACTACGAGCTCGAGATGGTCAAGACGACCTTCCGCGACCTGATCTTCGCCCCGGTGCTGGGCGGCGGCATCCGCGGTTCCCACACGCTCAAGGCCTTCATCCCCGGCGGCGTCTCAGCCCCGTGGTTCGGGCCGGACCAGGTCGACCTGCCGCTGGGGCAGGACGAGGTGGGCGACGCCGGCTCCATGCTGGGCTCGGGCTCGGTGGTGGTCATGGACTCGGCCACGTGCATGGTGCGCGCCGCCTGGCGCATCACCAAGTTCTTCAGCCGCGAGTCGTGCGGCCAGTGCACCCCGTGCCGCGAGGGCGCGGGGTGGCTGGAGCGCATCATGTGGCGAATTGAGAACGGCGCCGGCCGCGAGGAAGATCTGGACCTCCTCATGGACCTGTGCGACAACATCTCCCCGGGCGTGGCCTGGCCGCCGCAGCAGACCACCATCTGCGTGCTCGGCCCGTCCATCCCGTCCTCCATCGCGTCAGGCATCCGGATGTTCCGCGACGAGTTCCTCGTGCACGTCAAGGAGGGGGGGTGCCCCTTTGACTGACACGGCGAAGTCCGACCAGGCCACCGAGCAACTCACCTTCACCCTCGACGGCCGCCAAGTGACGGCGTCCAAGGGCGAGCTGATCATCGCGGCGGCCGAGCGGGCCGGCACCTACATCCCGCGCTTCTGCTACCACCCGCGCATGGAGCCGGTGGGCATGTGCCGCATGTGCCTGGTCGACGTGGAGGGCCCGCGCGGGGCCACGCTGACGCCGGCCTGCTTCGTGGCGGTCACCGACGGCATGGTGGTCGACACGGCCAACGACCGGGTCAAGAAGGCGCAGGACGGTGTGCTCGAGTTCCTGCTGGCCAACCACCCGCTCGATTGCCCCGTGTGCGACAAGGGCGGCGAGTGCCCGCTGCAGGACCAGACGCTGGCCTACGGCCCGGGCGAGAGCCGCTTCATAGAAGAGAAGCGCCACTTCGAGAAGCCGATCGCCATCAGCGACCTGGTGCTGCTCGACCGCGAGCGCTGCATCCAGTGCGCGCGCTGCACCCGCTTCGCCTCCGACGTGGCCGGCGAGGCGCAGATCGACTTCGCCGGCCGCGGCGAGGCGGTGGAGGTGGCGACCTTCCCCACCCAGCCCTTCGAGTCCTACTTCAGCGGCAACACGGTGCAGATCTGCCCGGTGGGGGCGCTCACGGCGACGCCCTACCGCTTCACGGCCCGCCCCTGGGACCTCGATCAGGTCGAGTCCACCTGCACGACGTGCTCGGTCGGCTGCCGGGTGGCCGTGCAGTCGTCGCAGAACCGCCTGACCCGCCTGCTCGGCATCGACACCGAGCCGGTCAACCACGGCTGGCTGTGCGACAAGGGCCGCTTCGCCTACGAGTCCGTCAACGGCGACGAGATCGACGCCGGCCCGCTGCCCGACGAGCTGGCCGACGAGGCCGTCGACGTGGCGCCGGCCACGGCCTCGCAGGTGGTGAGCCTCGGCGTCACCCGCGGCCAGTTCCTGGGCGAGGCGCGCGAGACCGGCCGCTTCGAGCACGGACGCCTGGTCGAGCCGCGCATCCGCAAGGAGGGCGAGCTGGTCCCCGTCGGCTGGGGCGAGGCCCTGGCGGCGGCGGCGGCCGGCCTCACCCAAGCCAAGGAGGCGGGCGGCGCGGGCGCGGTGGCGGTCATCGGCGGCGCCCGGCTGACCAACGAGTCGGCCTACGCCTGGGCCAAGTTGGCCAAGGGCGTCATCGGCACCGACTCGGTCGACGCCCAGCTGGGCGACGGGCTGCCGGGCGACCTCGTGCTCGGGTTGCCCCGGGCCACCATCGACGACGCGGCGTCGGCGCCGCTGCTCATCACGCTGGCCGGCGACCTGCGCGAGGAGCTGCCCGTCCTGTTCCTCCGGCTGCGCGCCGGCGTGGAGGGCGGCACCAAGCTGATCGAGATCTCGCCCACCCCGACCGCGCTCACCCCGCTCGCCGGCGTCCGGCTGCCCATCCGTCCGGGCGACGCGCCGGTGGTGGCGCGTGCGCTCACCGGCGACGCCGCCGCCGAGACGGCGCTCGGCACCCACCACGAGGGCAGCGCGCTGGCGGCGGGCGGGCTCGACGCCGCCCGGGCCCTCCTGGCCGAGCACCCCGGCGGCCAGGGTGTGGTCGTCGTGGCCGGACGGCCCTCCTACTCCGAGTCGGGCGAGGTGGTCGCCGCCGCCGTCCGCATCCTGGCCGACGCGCTCCCGCAGGCGACCTTCCTGCCGGCGCTGCGCCGGGGCAACGTCTTCGGCGCCCTCGACATGGGCCTGGCCCCCGGGCTGCTGCCGGGCCGGGTCAGCCTCGACTCCGCCCGCGAGCGCTTCACGAGGGCCTGGGGTTCGGTGCCGGCCACCGCCGGCCTCGATACGGCCGACATCCTCTCCTCCATGGCCGGCGAGCGCGACGCCGGCGCGCCGGGCGCGGCGGTGCGGGCGCTCGTGCTGCTGGGCAGCGACCCGCTGAGCGACTTCCCCGACCACGCGCTGGCCAAGGCGGCGCTATCGGCCGGGCACTTCGTCGTGGCGGTGACGGGGCATCCCTCGCAGTCGGTCGACGCGCACGCGGACGTGGTGCTGCCCTGCGCGGTGGCGCACGAGCGACCGGGGACGACGACCAACCTGGAGGGGCGCGTGAGCCGTCTCGCCCCCAAGCTCAGCGCACCCGGCTTCGCCTGGACCGACTGGATGATCGCCGCCGAGCTGGCCGCTGCGCTCGGGGCCGACCTCGGCGTGGCCAGCGTGGGCGACCTGGCCGACGAGCTGGCACTCACGGCGCCGGCCTACGCCGGCCTGACCCAGGACGTGCTGCACTCCGACGTGGCGCACGACGGGATCCTCGTGCCGATCACCGAGGGCAGGGACCACCGCACCGACGTGGAGCCGATCGACCCGACGGCCCTCCCCGGCGTGGAGTCCGTCGAGCGCCAGGGTGCCCCGCCGCGCGTCGGCACCGGGGGCACGAGTCCCGCCGTGGCGCGTGCCGCCGTGTTGGGCAGCCCGCCGCCTCTGCTCTCGGGGACCGGTACCGGCGGCACCGACCTGCACATCCCCAAGCCCGACAATTACACGCTGCGCCTGGTGGCGGGCCGGCGGCTCTACGACGCCGGCAGTTCGGTCACCGGTTCGCCGTCGCTCACGCCGCTGGTGCCCGCGCTGGTGGCCCGGGCGAACCCCTACGACCTCGACCGGTTGGGCAAGACGACGGGCGACCGGGTGAAGGTCCGCTCGGCCCGGGGCGAGCTGACGCTGGACGCGTTGGCCGACGCCGGCGTGCCCCGCGGCGTGGTGGCGATCGACTACAACGTGCCCGGCGGTGAGAGCGCGCCGGGCAATGCCGCGGCGACGCTCATCGACAGCCGCCAGCCGGTGACCGACGTGCGCGTGGAGTCGGTGTGATCGCCCGCCTCCTCGCCTCCGCATCGACGACGGGCACGACGGTGGCGGCGCACGCCTCCAACGTGGGCCCCACCGTGCTCACGCACAGCGCGGACCAGGGCAACGGCGACCCGCTCCTCTACTTCGGCCTCAACTGGGAGGTCTGGCTGATCATCGTCATCAAGTGCCTGGCGGCCTTCGTGGCGCTCCTGGTGGCGACGGCGCTGATGATCTGGTTCGAACGCAAGGTGATCTCGGACATGCAGAGCCGGGTCGGGCCCAACCGGGCCGGGCCGTGGGGCCTGCTGCAGACGCTGGCCGACGGGACCAAGCTCGTCTTCAAAGAGGACCTCCTGCCCGACCGGGCCGACACCTTCGTGTTCAAGCTGGCGCCCTACCTGTCGGTCATCCCCGCCGTCCTCATCTTCACCGTGGTGCCGGTGGGTGGTGTCATCACCATCGGCAGCCACACCTTCGAGCTGCAGGTGGCCGACCCGCCCATGGGCATCCTGCTCGTGCTGGCCATGTCGGGCATCGCCGTCTACGGCGTCATGCTGGCCGGCTGGTCGTCGGGCTCCAAGTACCCGCTGCTGGGCTCGGTGCGCGCCTCGGCCCAGGTGATCTCCTACGAGGCGGCGCTCGGCATGACCACGGTCATGGTGGTGCTGGTCAGCCACTCGCTGTCGACCCGGGCCATCGTGGCCTCGCAGTCCGACGGGTTCTGGAACTGGAACCTGATCCGGCTCGGCTTCTTCCCCTTCATCTTCTTCATGATCGCCATCACGGCCGAGCTGACCCGGCCGCCGTTCGACCTGACGGAGGCCGAGCAAGAGCTGGTGGGCGGCTTCCACACCGAGTACTCGTCCATCCGCTTCGGTCTGTTCTTCCTGGCCGAGTTCATGAACACCATCACCATGTCGGCCGTCGTCGTGACGCTCTTCTTCGGCGGGCCCAACGGCTACATCTTCCACATCCCGGGCGCCACCATCTATATGCCGATCATCTACTTCCTCTTGAAGGTGGTGGCGTTCTGCTTCATTTACGTGTGGTTCCGGGCCGCGCTGCCCCGGTTGCGCTACGACCAGCTCATGGACCTGGGCTGGAAGCGTCTCATCCCGCTGACGCTCGGGTGGCTGCTGCTGGTGGCGGCGGTGGTGGCCTGGGGCTGGGCCGGGATCATCCTCCTGCCTTTCTTGATCATCGCCTCGACGCTGTTGTTCCGGGCCAACACGCTCGGCTCGGGGCGCAGCGAGGAGGACCTCGTCATCCCGGCCGTCGGCCGGCGAGTCACCCGGCCTCTGCGGCCGGTCGGGCCGAACGCGGGAGGTGAGGCGTAGTGGGCGTGGGCGACGAGATGAAGGACCAGCTGTCCTTCCTGGGCGGTTTCAAGCTGACCTTCCAGCACCTGACCCGGCCGCGGGTCACCACCATGTACCCGGAGGAGAAGAAGCCCAAGCAGCCGCGCCAGCACGGCCGCCACGTCCTCAACCGCTACGAGGACGGCATGGAGAAGTGCATCGGCTGCGAGCTGTGCGCCGGGGTGTGCCCGGCCGACTGCATCTACGTGCGCGGGCTCGACAATCCGCCCGACCACCCGGTGTCGCCCGGTGAGCGCTACGGCTTCGTCTACGAGATCAACTACCTGCGCTGCATCCACTGCGACATGTGCGTGGAAGCCTGCCCGACCGAGGCCATCACCGAGTCCAAGCTCTTCGAGTTCTCCTTCACCAACCGCTCAGACGCCATCTACACCAAGGAAGAGCTGCTGGTGAACGACGACGGGACGCCCAAGAAGCTGCCGTGGGAGGACTGGCGCGAGGGCGACGACCTCATGACCTCCGGCTGGATGCGCGCCACCTCGCCGTCGGGCAACGCCGCCTACGAGGGTGAGGTGCAGTGGTCGGGCGAGCTCGGCTACGGCGTGCGGGCCCCCGAAGGCGGCCAATCGGGCCGGCGCGACGACGCGGCGACGGGGACCAAGCCGTTGCGCGAGGTGCTCGAGGCCCACCTTCTCGACGAGGACATCCCGCTGGCCCACCGGGGCATGCAGGGCCGCGTCTGGCGGGCCAAGAAGGGGGCCGAACGCAACAAGAAGAAGATGGAGTACTTCCGGGGGCACATGAAGGAGCTGCGCGCCGCCCGCAAGGCGGCCAAGGCGGAAGCCAAGGCGGAAGCCAAGACGGAGGAGACGGCGCGCATCGGCGCGGTCGACGGCGGTACCGGTATCGAAATCGGGGAGAGCGACTGATGCTCTCCGCCACCCTCCTGGCCGCTTCGACGCGCCCGACCTGGCCTGACGTCCTCGTGTTCGCCGCCTCGGCGGCCGTGATCCTGGTCGGCGCCGTGGGCGTGGTGACCTCGCGCAACCCCGTGCACGCCGCGCTCAGTCTCGTCATGACGCTCTTCGGCGTGGCCGTGCTCTTCATCGAGCAGGAGGCCGACTTCCTGGCCGCCGTGCAGATCATCGTCTACGCCGGCGCCATCGTCGTGCTCTTCCTCTTCGTGATCATGTTCCTCGGCGTGGACCGGGCCGAGAACGTCAACGTCGAGCCGCTGGCGGGCCAGCGCCCGCTCGCCTTCCTCTTCTCGCTCATCACCCTGGCCGGGGTGCTGGCCATGGCGGCCACGGCGCACTGGGTCACCGGGGCCAAGCAGGTGGTCGGGCCGATTGAGGGGCACGTGGCCGGGCTCAACTCTCCGGCCGGCGAGCCGGCGCAGTTGGGCAAGCAGCTCTTCACCACCTACCTGTTCGCGTTCGAGGCCACGGCCGCCCTGCTCGTCATCGCCGTCGTCGGCGCCGTGGTCCTGGCCCGGCGCCCGCCCACCGTCAACGCGGAGCAGCAGGAAGCGGCGGAGAGCGAGCTCCCGGCATGAGCCTGAACGGAGCCTGGTACATCGGCCTGGCCGCCGTCGTGTTCACCATCGGCGCCATCGGGCTGCTGGTCCGGCGCAACGTCCTGATCATGTTCATGTGCATCGAGCTGATGCTCAACGCGGCCAACCTGACCTTCGTCACCTTCGCCCGCATGCTGGGCGACATCGGGGGCCAGGTCCTGGTCTTCTTCGTGCTGGTGGTGGCCGCGGCCGAGGTCGTGGTCGGCCTGGGCATCGTGGTGACCAACTTCCGCCGGCGTGAGACGACGGTGGCGGACGACCTGGACTCGTTGAAGGGCTGAGGAATGGTCCACGTCGCCTATCTCATGCTGCTGCTGCCCCTGGCCGGCTTCCTGGTGCTCGCCGCCGTGGGGCGCCGGGTCGGCGACCCCGTGGCCGGCTGGATCGGCACCATCACCGTCGCCGGTGCCTTCGTCGTGGCCTGCATCGTTTTCGCCGGCCTGCTCGACCTGCCCTCGTCGCACCGGGTGGTGGTGGAGAACTACTACACCTGGTTCAGCGTCGGCGGCCTCACCGTGCCCGTCGGGACACTGGTGGACCCGCTGTCGATGACGATGTGCCTCTTCATCACCGGCGTCAGCGCGCTCGATCCACCTGTACTCCATCGGGTACATGAAGCACGACCGGGACTACTCGAAGTTCTTCATCTACATGAACCTGTTCGTGTTCTCCATGCTCCTGCTGGTGCTGGGGAACAACCTGCTGCTCACCTTCGTGGGCTGGGAGGGTGTCGGCGTCTGCTCCTACTGGCTGGTGGCCTTCTGGTTCCAGCGCGAGGCGGCCGCCTCGGCGGGCAAGAAGGCCTTCATCTACAACCGGATCGGTGACGTCGGCTTCCTGCTGGCCATCTTCCTGCTCTTCGAGAAGACGGGGACGATCCAGTACGAGAGCGGCCCGGGCGGCGGCATCTTCGGCCAGCTGTCCCACCTGAGCCCGGGCGTCGCCACGGCGGCCGTCCTGCTACTCTTCCTGGCCGCCACCGGCAAATCGGCCCAGATCCCCTTGTTCAACTGGCTGCCCGATGCCATGGAGGGCCCCACCCCGGTCTCGGCGCTGATCCACGCCGCCACCATGGTGACGGCCGGGGTCTACCTCTTGTGTCGGTTGAACCCGCTCCTGCACCTGTCGTCCGACGGCACCCTGGTCATCGCCATCATCGGCGGCATCACGGCCTTCGTGGCCGCCACCATCGCCTGCGCGCAGCAGGACATCAAGAAGGCGCTCGCCTTCTCGACCGTCTCACAGATCGGCTACATGATCCTGGCCGTCGGCTCGGGGGCCTACATCGCCGCCATCTTCTTGATGGTGGCACACGCCTTCTTCAAGGGCCTCCTCTTCCTCGGCGCCGGCTCGGTGATCCACGGGCTCGAGGACGAGCAAGACCTCAAACGCATGGGCGCGCTGCGGCGCTACATGAAGTGGACAACCATCACGTTCACCGTCGGCTATCTGGCTATCGCCGGCATCCCGCCCCTGTCGGGCTTCTGGGCCAAGGGCGACGTGCTCGACAACGTGTGGGCCCACTACAAGCCGCTGTGGGTGCTGGGCGTGATCACGGCGGTGTTGACGGCGTACTACATGAGCCGCCTGGAGATCCTCGCCTTCGGGAGCGAGCCGCGCTTCGACAAGGTGGGCCCCAACGGCGAGCCGGCGCACCACGACCCGCACGAGTCGCCCTGGGTCATGCGGCTGCCGCTGGTGATCCTCGCCTTCTTCGCCTTCTTCGCCGGCGTTCTCGACCTGCCCTGGGTGCACACACACGACCTCCAGAGCTTCCTGGCCCCCGTGTTCGCCGGGACCCTCTACAACGACAACCTCGGCAACGGCGCCTTGTGGGCGCTGGCCTTCGTCGACATCGCCGCCGCCGTGATCGGCGTCATCGTCGCCTACTGGCTGTGGCGCGGGCTCGAAGTGGACAAGCCGGCGCTGGAGCCCCAGTTCCTCCAGCGCGTCTGGTACTGGGACGACTTCTACGACACCATCATCGGGCGGCCGGGCCAGCGGCTGGCGACGTTCTGCGCCTGGGTGGTCGACGCCCGCGTCATCGACGGCGCGGTCAACGGGTCGGCGCACCTGGCCAAGGCCACGGGCAACGCCGCCCGCAAGCTGCAGACCGGCTATGCCCGCAACTACGCGCTGGGCATCGCCCTCGGGATGGCCCTGATCATCGCCTTCATGCTGAGCCGGACGTGGTGGGGATGACGCACACGGTCCCCTTCCTCACCCTGCTGGTCCTGTTGCCGGCCGCCGGCGCCCTCGGCCTGGGCCTGCTCGGGCTCGACCGCAACTTCAACCGCGAGCTGGCCTACGCGCTCGGCCTCATCGTCTCACTGGTCACGCTGGGCTTCTCCATCGCCACCCTGGTGGCCATGAAAGTGCACGACGGCGGCTTCCAGCTGGTGTCGGACCACGACTACACGGGCAGCAGCCTCGGCGTGCACTGGTACCTGGGCGTGGACGGCATCTCCATCTTCCTGGTGCTGCTGACCGGCATCCTGTTCCCGCTCGCCATCGTCCTCGGTCGCCACCGGGAGAACAGCCGGGCCTACATCGCGTGGATCCTCCTGCTGGAGGCGGCGGTCATGGGCAGTTTCGTCTCGCTCGACCTGCTCGTGTTCTTCTTCATGTTCGAGCTGACCCTGGTGCCGTCGTACTTCATCATCGCCGGCTGGGGGCACCAGCGGCGGGCCTACGCCGCGATCAAGTTCTTCCTCTACACCTTCTTGGGCTCGGCCTTCCTGTTGGTGGGCATCCTGGCACTGGCCTTCATCCACGAGTCGCAGTACCACTACCTGACGTTCTCGCTCGGTCCGCTCATGCAGACCCACCTGTCGTCGAGCACCGAGATCCTGCTCTTCCTGGCCTTCACCGCCGCCTTTGCCGTGAAAGCGCCACTGTTCCCGCTCCACACCTGGTCGCCCGACGCCTATACCGAGGCGCCCGAGGAGGGCTCGGTGCTCTTGTCGGGCGTGCTGGCCAAGCTGGGCACCTACGGCATCATCCGCTTCGACCTCAGCCTGTTCCCGCAGGCGACGCGCACGCTGGCGCCCCTGCTGCTGACGTTGGCCGTGATCGGGATCATCTACGGGGCGGTCGTGGCCTGCGCCCAGCGCGACCTGAAGCGGCTGGTCACCTACTCGTCGCTGGCCCAGATCGGCTTCATCGCCCTGGGGACCATCGCCATCAGCTCCCAGGGCCTGGCCGGCGGCGTGCTGCTCATGCTCAACCACGGGCTGATCGTGGCGGCGCTGTTCATCGTCATCGGCTTCATCTACCAGCGGCGCGGCACCTGGCAGACCAACGAGCTGCGCGGGCTGCAGAAGGCGGCGCCGGTCATGGCGGCCGTGTTCACCGTGGCCATGTTGGCCTCGGTCGGGGTGCCCGGGCTCAACGGCTTCGTGAGCGAGTTCCTCGTGCTCTCGGGCACCTTCATCACGCACCGCTGGTGGGCCGTGGCCGCCGTGCTGGGCGTGATCATCGCGGTCATCTACCTGCTGTGGGCCTACCAGCAGGTCTTCCACGGCCAGCCCAAGGAGGCCGACGAGCAGACCAAGGACCTGGGTCTGCTGGAGAAGGCCGTGGTGGCGCCGCTCATCATCCTGATCGTCTTCCTGGGCGTGTACCCCAAGCCCGTGCTGGACCGCATCGACCCGTCGGTCAACCAACTGGTGGCCCACGTGGAGTCGAGCACCCACCAGTACCAGCCGCCGGTGGCGATCAAGGGCGTGGAGGGAGTCAAGTGATCGCCACGCTGCTGGCCACCGCGCACGCATCGTCGAACACCATCAAGGTGCCGCCCATCCGCTGGCTGGCCATCCTGCCGCCGATCATCATGATCGGCGGGGCGGTCCTGCTCCTGGCCGTGGCCTCGCTGGTGCGCCGGCCGCTACGGGTGGGCCTGGGCACCGCGGCCACCGTCGTGATCTCGTGCGGCGCGCTGGGCGTCGCCATCTGGCAGTGGACCGACGTGCAGGACCACGGCCCCCACACCTACGTGGCCAGCGCGGTGGTCATGGACGGCTTCAGCGTCTTCTTCATGATCCTGTTGTCGATCGCCATGATTCTGAGTGCGCTGGTGGCCGACGGCTACCTGCGCCGGGAGGGCGTGACGGGGGCCGAGTTCCACGTGCTGGCCATGGTGTCGGCCTCGGGCGCCATGTTGATGGCGATGGCCAACGACCTCATCATCATCTTCCTCGGCCTCGAGATCCTCTCCATCGCCCTGTACGTGCTGACCGCCTTCAACTACCGGCGGGCGGCATCGGGCGAGGCGGCGCTCAAGTACTTCATTCTGGGCGGGTTCTCCTCGGCCATCTTCGTCTACGGCATCGCCCTGACCTACGGGGCGACGGGCTCGACCAACCTGACCCAGATCTCCGACTTCCTGTCCAAGAACGTGGTGCTGACCAACGGCCTCCTCCTGGCCGGCCTGGCGCTGCTCATCGTCGGCTTCGCCTTCAAGGTGGCGGCGGTGCCGTTCCACATGTGGACGCCCGACGTCTACCAGGGGGCGCCGTCACCGGTGACCGGGTTCATGGCGGCGGTGGCCAAGGCGGGCGCGTTCGCCGCCATGCTGCGGGTGCTCTTCTCCACCTTCGGGGTGGTCTCGACGGATTGGCGGCCCATCGTCTACGGGCTGGCCGTGCTCTCACTCGTCCTGGGCGCCTTCGTCGCCCTGCGCCAGCGCGACGTGAAGCGGATGCTGGCCTACTCGTCGATCAACCACGCCGGCTTCATCCTCCTCGGTGTGGTGGCCGGGACCGTCCGGGGGGCCAGCGCGGCCTTGTACTACCTCTTCGCCTACATGCTGATGACGATCGGCAGCTTCGCCATCGTCACCGTGCTCGGGCGCCAGGGCGACGCCGACCACGACCTGTCCCGCTACCGCGGCCTGGCCGGACGCCAGCCGCTGCTCGCCTTGGCCTTCGCCGTCCTCCTGCTGGCCCAGGCCGGCGCGCCGTTCACCACCGGGCTGTGGGCCAAGGTGCAGGTGGTCTTCGCCGTGATTGAGGCGGGCGACGTGCCGCTGGGCGTGATCGCCATGGTCACGGCCGTGGTGGCCGCCTACTTCTACCTGCGGGTGGCCGTGCTCATGTACGCCGGCGGTGGGCTGGGCGAGCCCGAGGGTGGGTCGGGCGGCTCGGCTGAGCTGGGGGCCGGCGGTGGCCTGGTCGGTGGCTCGCTCATCGAAGGGGCGTCGGCCGGGGGTGCGAAGCCGGCCGGTGGCCTGGCCTGGGCCACGCCGGCGTCCGCGGCCGGCTTGGTGACCACGCTGAACGAGCAGATCCTGCTGGCCGACGAGCAGACCGAGGGCGAGGAGGACGTCCCCGAGGCCGTGCGGGTGCCTCCGCTGACCGCCCTGTCCATCGCCGTGTGCACCGGGGTGACCGTGCTCTTCGGCGTGTGGCCCCAGCCGCTCATCGACTTCGCCAACCACGCCACGCTGCTGTTCCTGCCCAAGTAGGGCTCAGACGTACGCGCTCTCGACCTTGCCCCGCCGGATGGCGGCCACGAAGCGCTTGTGGTCCCGCTCGTTCTGATCGGCGTAGCGGCGGGCGAACTTCCGCATGGCATCGGTGAACGCGCTGCCCTTCCCCATGTAGGCGTCGATCGTTTCGGGGTCGCCGGAGCGAGCGTGTGCCCGGGCCAGCGAATTGCCGCACGCGGTGGCGAACTGGACGAGCACCGGCGCGATCAGGTCCGTGGTCGGGATCAGCTTCATGTCACGGAACTGGCGCACGTAGAAGTCGCGGCCGCCCAGCGATCCCCAGCCGACGAAGATGTCGGGCGCGCTCTGCACCATCCGCTTGCCGGCGATGACGCGGGCACCGTGGTTGTCGTGCCGGCTCGGGTACGTGTAGGTCTCGTAGACCGAGGGTCCAGCCTGTTTCAGCTGCAGGAAGAGCGGATCGCCCGTGGAGCTCCCCACGAACAGCGCCAGATACACCACCATCCCGACGCTGCCCACCCCCACCACCTGGCGAACCATGTCGACGAGGATGAAGCGGTCAAACAGCTTGCGACGGTCCTCTTGCAGCGTGAGCCGGTAACTGGCCAGCAGCTGGTCGACGATCTCCCCCTGCTCGGTATCGTCGAGCGTGACGCGCATGGGGGGCTGCGGTGTGATGCGAGGCCGTCCGCGCTGCTGCGTGGTCAACTTGGCGAACGCGCCGCGGCTCGTCCGCTTCTCCTTCCCGCGCTCAATCTGCACCTTCACCTGGCCGCGGTCGGCCGGCTCGAAGTAGTGCATGAAGCGGTCGAACTGCGTGCCGTCGTACCAGATGTCGAGCAGCGGCATCGTGGCGTAGCGCCGGATCCGGGTTCGGTACGCCTCGACCGCCGCCGTGACCGCCGCGTCGGACTTTGAGGGCTTCACGCCGTTCTCCCTCGCGGCCACCACGAGGCTGGCGGCGAGGCGCGCCACGTCCCACTCGAAGGGCCCGGGCAACGTCTCGTCGAAGTCGCGCAGGTCGAAGTTGAGGTTGCGCTCAGGGGTGGCCCACAACCCGAAATTCAGGACGTGGGCGTCACCGCAGAGCTGGACCACGATCCGGCTGTGCGGCCGCGACGCCAGGTCGGCGGCCATCACCGCCGCGGCACCGCGGTAGAAGTTCCACGGCGAAAACGCCATACGCTGGTGCCGCAACGGGTGTAGCTCGGGGAGGCGGATGTGGTTCTGGGCCAAGAGGGTGTCGACCGGGTCGTGTCCCCGGGCCTTCTCGTCCCAGTCGCCGATGCCGGCCCGGGGCGCCAGCACCCTGGCCTGGCGTCCTGTCTGCCGACGCTCGGCCGTCGTGGCCGCCAGGTCGTGCTTGGCGGCCACGACTGCGGCCGCCCGACGATGGGACTTGCTCACGGTTGTTTGGTCCTCCCTGGTCCGGACGGCGGGGGCCGGGCCCCTATCTTGCCCCGCCGGCCCGTCGACGGGCGTCCGGGAAGGTCCTGCCGGGCCTGCCCAAGGTGGGATCGGTCCCCGGCGCAACCCGGCCCCGGCGACCGAAAGGTTCCTGGCCCCGGGCTGTTTTTCCCCGGGAGGGAACCACCGGCCCGGCCGGTGTGGGAGGAACGGAACTGAGGATGAACGAAGAACGGACCGATCCCGGTCCCGGCGACGCCGCGCCGCCGCCGGCTGCCGACCATCTGATCCACGAGGAGTTCGCCGAGCCGGTGCTCGAGCGGCGCGCGCCCTCGCACCGCAAGGGCATGCTGGGCGGGCTGGCCGCCGTCGGGGCGCTCCTGGCCGTCCTCGTCGTGGTGGCCCCCGGCGGTTCTTCACCCAAGTTGGCGCCGCAGGTCGTGCGCGATGTCGCCCAGGCGGCCAGGGCCGACTCGTCCAGCCCGGCGGCCACCACCACCTCGACCGCGGCCGCGCCGGCCGCGGCCAGCACGACGACGAGCAGCGTGCCGGAGGCGCCCAACCCGAGCGGCCCGTTCGGCGCTTCCGGGACGCGCAACACGGACCGGTCGGTAGCGACACCGGCGCCGGCGGCGGCGCCGTCCACGTCCACGTCCACCACGCCGACGACCTCCGCACCGGCAGCCCCGCCGACGACCACGCCCACCACGGCGCCGCCGTCCACCACCACGACGACGCAGCCGCCGCCGACCACCACCACGACCACGTGCGTGTTGGGGGTCCTTTGTAACGGCTAGTAGGTGGCGGTTTGCGCGGTCAGCTCACGCGGCTGTCCAGCCCCGATCAGGCGCCGTGATGAGGCGGGCGCTCGTGCACCTGCCTCTGGACCCAGCAGCGGTCGCAGGCATCACAGTGCGTGCCGTCCCCGCGGGTGTCGTGGATCCCGGCGTGACCGCAGCGCGGGCAGCGAGCCTCCGTCACGGCCGGGGCTCGGCCGTCTCGGCCTCGCGTCGGCGGGGCGATCCGTCGCCGTTCCCGTCATCCTTCCCGTTCCCGTCGCCGACTGCGGCCAAGATCTCGTCGGGCACGGTCGGGCCGGACCGCTTGGTGGTGGTCAACAGCCGGCCGATGACCGGCACCTCGGTGAGCGACTCGGCCCGCATGATCTGCACGGCGACGGGCACGAACTGCTCCGCCGAGTCGAACACGATGTAACGGGGCAGCCAGGTGGGCTCGTACTTGGCGTTGAATCGCCACAGGGTCTCGATCTGCAGGACGCCTGACAGCCGCCGCAGCGCCCACCGCTCCACCCGCTGGGTCACACCGTCGCCGGTCTCGCCCTCCAGGATGGAGCGCATGGCGGCGAAGTTCAGGCTGAGCCCCCGCATGCCCATCTCCTTGAGGTGGTCGATGGTGGAGCACAGCGCGAAGTCGAGCAGGCCGTTGGGATGTTCGCCGGGGTCGCGCCGCATCAGGTCGAGCGAGAAGCCGCCGATGGCGGGCGACGGCACGAATTGGCACATGGCCACGGGCGCCCCGTCGGGCCCGTCGACCACGGTGAGCAGCAGCCCGGTGTCGCGCGGGTCGAACAGCCGCCCGAGCATCATGGAGAAGCCGCGCTCCTGCTCGCCCCGCCGGCTCTTGGCCATGAGCTCGGCCAGGCGCGCCGCGTCCCGCGTGTCCAGATGGGCCGGGTCCAAGAAGTGCGCCGTGTACCCGTAGCGGGCGACCCGGTTGACCGCCTGGCGCAGCCCCTTCATCTTTCCGCCGTCGAGGGAGAACTGGCGCGGGTCCACCACGGCCTCGTCGCCGATGTAGACGAAGCGCATGCCCGAGGCCTGGTAGGTGGGCAGCCACTCCTCGCCCGCGCCCATCACTCCGAGACCCCAGCCGTTGCGGTCCACGAAGCGCCGGAACGAGTCCCAGACGTGGGCCCGCTCCGAGAAGGGTCCGATGGGGTCGGGGGAGACCAGGCAGACCCCGCCGAAGACGGCGTAGGCGACGAGAGAGTCCCGATGGAAGAACCACTGCTTGTCGTCGCGCAGTGCGAAGTAGTCCAGCGTCCCGGTGCCGTGCCGGCGCACGATGTCACGCGCCCGCAGCTCGGCGGCCCGACGGCCCACAGAGGCGCGTCCCGCTGACAGCTGGCGATCCACCACCGGACGCGTGAGTAGGAACAAGGCGACGACGATGAGGCTCATGCCGACGGCCAGAAGACTGATGGAGGCGTAGCGGTCGATGGTGGGGGGGAAGGCCACGAACTGCACGCCGACGAGCCGCTCGGCCGACCCCAGGAGCACGTCGGGCCATCCGGGGAGCGGGTGATGGTGGACCCGGCCCGCCACCTCGACGGCGATGAAGCCGCCGAGGGTTGCCATGAGGCCACCCAGGGCCAGGATGGCGAAGGCGGTGACCAGCGTGGCGGGCTCGCTCTCGGCCCGGAACCGCTCGCGCTGCACCACGAGGAGGACGAGGACCGCAGCGCACACGAGCAACGTGATGACGTCGGCCGCGTGGAGGATGTGGAGGGCCAGTGACGCGGTGAGCAGTGCCACGGCCACGACCCACGAGCGCCGCTGCCCGCGCAGGATGCCGCGCGACAGCATGATCATGCCGATACCGGCGATGGCCGCCAGGGCCCCCGCGGCCTGGACGACGGCGACGGGCAGGTATTGCGCGATCAGGTGCAGGTGGGCACGCAGTGGCTCCGTCACCGACGAGAGCAGGTCGATGGCTCCCGCCACGAAGAGGGAGACCGCGGCCAGGCGGCGGATGCGGCGCACCCGGATGTGGTCGGCCGCCACCTCGGGCGCCGGCGGCCACGACGCCCCGCTCGGCCAGCCTGCCGCCAGCTCGGCGTGCACCTCGGCCGCCTTGGAGCGGCCCTTGATCACGATGTCGGAGGTGACGAGGCGCTCGCCCATGGTGGCCATGGGCAGATCCGCCTCGGCCAGAAGAAGTCGCACGTGCAGGTCGGCGCCCGTCTCGATCTCGAGCGTGGCCTCCTGGCGGTGATGCAGGAAGGTGGGAGGCAGTCCGAGCCGGCCCCGGTGCTCGTGCACCACCTCTGCCGTGGCTCCGGGGCAGGCGAAGAAGCCGGCGTCGAGGTGGGTCAGCTCGGGCACGAGGGCGCCGCCGGCGATGACCCCTGATGCGCCCTTGTCGACCGCGGCCAAGGTGACATCGAGCGCGTCCTCGCCGTCGATCAGGAGCTGCGCGTGCGCGATGGGGCGGGTGCCGGACGCGCCGCCCGCCCATGGTGCGGGCAGGCCGCCTCCCCCGAGCGCGCGCCAGATCCCTCGGGACGTGATGGCGACGACCACGGCCAGCACGATGAGCAAGAGGATGGCGATGATGACGGTGGCGATGAAGCGGGAGAACCACGAGGCGTCGTAGGCGCGTTGGAGGGCGTTCTGCTGGCGGGGTGAGCGGAACACCCGGCCGAGGCCGTCGATAACGAACTCGAGGCGCAGCAACAGCGCGATGGCGGCCAGCACCAGCGGAGGTGCCCAGAGGAAGCGGCGGAGGCGTCGGTAGAGCAGTCGCGACGTCACGAACCGACGGGCCAGCCGCGGGTCATCGAGGCACTCCAGGCCAGCCAGCCAGGGGCGATCCTCGGCGGGCGCGGCGTCGATCGGCGGGTTGGCGTCGGGCCGCAGCGTCCCGGCCCGTACCAGGACCCTGCGCCGGCCCGCCCCGGTCTCGCACTCGAGGTCGAGCGCATCGCGTACGGTGATGTTGCAGAGGTCGAGTGCCTGCACCAGCTCGTCGTCCTGCTGGTCGGGAGCCATGACGGCGACAACCTGGGAGTCGGGTCGGCCGGCGAAAGCCTGCAGGGCGTCGAACAGTACAGGGTGGCGCTCCAGCGCGGCGGCGGGACCCTCGTCCTGGGCACAACTCGGCGCGGCGAGACGCCCGCACAGGATCACGATGCCCGGGCCTTGCCACTCTTCGAGCCGGCGGGCGATGTCGCTGCAGGCGGCGAGCGAGCTGTCGGAGGGTTCAGATGGGAGGAGCAGATCGCCGATGATCTCGACCCGACGGCCCAGGGCGACCCGGACGGAGCGGTGCGTCCCGTTCTCGGCGTTGCCGGTCTGGTGCTCGCCCGTTGCAACATCGCTGCACATGCGGGGTCCATCGTGTCACCTCCGGGGGCTTGGTGCGGTATGTCGGGCGGCGAGGGTGTCGCTCCGCCTGCGGGCCGGAGGACCTCGTTAGGCTGGACTTTCGTGTTCGGGACGAGGTCAGAGCACGTCCATCCGAACTGGACATGGCGTGCCGGAGAGGACATCTCGGGCCAGGCCGTGATCTTCGACATCGACGGCGTGCTCTCGGACGCGGCGGGGCGCCAGCACTTCTTGGAGCGGGGTCGACGGGACTGGACGTCCTTCTTCGAAGCTTGCGGCGACGACCCCGTCATTGAGGAGATCGCGACGCTTTTGGAGCTACTCGATCCCTCCCTCGCCGTCATCCTGCTCACCGGTCGGCCCTATCGGGTGCAGCCGCAGACGCTGGCCTGGTTGAAGCGCTACCGGTTGCGTTGGGACCTCCTGGTCATGCGCTCACGCGGCGACTACGCGCAGGTGACCTCGTTCAAGGAGTCGGTGGTGGATGACCTGCGGGCGCACGGCTTCGATCTGCGGCTGGCCTTCGAGGACGACCCCTCCAACCACGCCATGTACGTCGCCGCCGGCATCCCGTGCGTGTACATCCACTCGGGGTACTACGAGTAGCCGTCCCGCGACGAGTCGCTCGGGCACCCGAGCTGGCACTGGGCCTGAGGGTGGATATGTCGCCCCTCTGTGCAGCTGCTCTTCGTGGAAACGAGGTGTACCGGAATAAGGATGTTGGCCGTTCCGATGCGGCGCCGAAGCCGGAAGGAGAGCCCCGCAGCCAGCCATAGGTCAGTCCGTGGTCGTCCTCCACGTAGTGGCGCGCAGCTGCCGCGTCCATCCCCCGGCGAGAGCCAGAGCCGATAGGACGAGCACGGGCAGGTCGCCCCAGTGGTCGTACGGCGTCATGCCCCGGCGCAATGCCACCGTGGCTGTGAGCACCTGTCGGCGGCCCAGCGTCGAACGGGACACGACCACGCCGCGCTGAGTCACCACGCTGCTGAAGCCCGTGGGTGCAGCCTGCACCAGGTCCCGACCAGTCTCCACCGCCTGGACGATGTCTGCCGCCACCTCCTGCGCCGGGACCTGTGACGTGCTGTAGGAGGAGGTGTTGGTCGGCACCGCGAGCAGCTCGGCACCGGCGCGCACGGACGCGTGGCTGCGCCCGGCGTAGAAGACCTCGAAGGAGACCAGGAGACCGAGCGGGCCCGCCGGCGTGCGCATGAGCCCGCTGGCGTGACCCGGCACGGCGTCGAGCGGCACGCCCGAGAGGCTGGCGAAGTGGGCGAAGAAGGAGCGGTAGGGCACGTACTCGCCGAACGGAACGCGGTGCACCTTCTCGAAGACACCGACGACACGGCCGTTCGGGCCCCAGCCCACGATCTCGTTGCGAAAGGCCGTGTTCGACACCGGGTAGGTCACCCCCACCAGAAGCGTGGTGTGCAGCTCGGCCGCCAATCGGCTCAGGAGCGCCGCCTCCGGGGAACCGGCCAGTGGGACGTTCAGTGCCACGACGTCCTCGGGCCACAGCACCAGCGACGGCGCCGGGCGATCCGCCGTCACCGGGTACGTCGCCGCCAGCTGCGCCCCGTAGACCGTGGTGGGCGACACCTCCTCTTTGCTCAGCCCGCGCGCCTCCTCCCTGCACCAGGGCCACGCGCACCGTCCCTATGGGTGACCCGCCGTCGGGGACCACCGCGCCGACGGCGGTCAGCACCACCAGGCCGACGCCTACCACCGCGGCGCCCACCAGCCCGGGACGTGGCCCCGAGTGCTCCGCGCCAGCCCGGGCCCGGGCCCGGGCCCGACCCCAGACCGCCACGGTGGCCAGCACCACGCCACCGGCATAGACGCCCGCCGTCAACAGGAGCGGTCCGCCCAGCCGGGCCAGCTGCACGAGCGGGCCGTCGGCCTGGCCCAGGAACACCCCACCCAGCGGCAGCCCGCCGAACGGCCACGTCATGCGCAGCGCCTCGGCCAGGACGCAGGCGCCCACGAAGGCGGGGGCCCGGCCTCGCTCGGGCGGTGTCGCCGCCGCGGCGGCGGCGACGAACAGCGCCTCCACCAGCACCAGCACTACGGCGCCGTACCAGTTGAAGGCGCGGGACCAGAACAGGCCGATGGCGTAGCAGCCCAGCCCCGCCAGCCAACCCGACCACACGCGGGTCCGCACGGACAGGCCGGCCAACCGCCAGTAGAGCAACGCCGCCCCGACCAGGCCGAGCGGCCACCAGCCCCACGGCGGCAGCGACAGCGCCAGGAGGATGCCGGCGAACAGAGACGGGGCGGCCACGCGGCCGCGTGGCTTCACAGCAGCGAGCGCGCCGCGTCCCGGCCGCTGGCGATACAGGCGGGGATGCCGACCCCGCGGTAGGCGGCGCCCGCCGCGGCCAGCGCGCCCAGCCGGGCCAGCGCAGCCTCGATCCCCGCCGTGCGCAGCAGATGGTGCACCCGGTACTGCGGGAACGCACGGCCGAAGCGCGTCACCACGGCCTCCACCGGCTCGCCCGTCACGCCCAACAACAGACCCAGCTCCGACCACGCCCGCTCGACCACCTCGGCGTCGCTCCACTCCTCTGCCCGCACGTCGTCAATGCGTCCGAGCGACGCACGGAGCAGCACCTCCCCGTCACGCAAAAGGTGGGGCCACTTGCGGTCGAGATACGTGCACACGGTGACCGCCCAGGGGTCGCGCCCCTTGTGCGGGCTGCTCCGCGGCACGAGGAAGCCGGTGCCGTACAGCTCGGCCGGTACGTCGTCGACCCCGACACGGAACGTCACGAGCGTCACCGAGGCGTAGTCGATGGCGTCGAGCAGCCCCGCCGCCTCGTCGTCGTGCGGCCGCACCAGGACCGCCGTGGCCGGTGCCGGCGTGGCCAGGACGACCCCGTCCGCCTCCAGCGCCGCGCCGCCCGACGACCACACCGTCCAGGCCGCCCCCCGGCGCTCCAGGCTCTCGACCGGCGCGCCGACGCGAATGTCGGCTCCCCGTCCTCGCAACGCGTCGGCCAGACCCTCGACCAGGGCGGCCATGCCGCCGTCGAGGGCCCAGAACAGCGGCGGGCCGTCGGGGTCGGGCGCCGGCACCTCGGCGCGCAGGGCGCGCATCAGGCTGCCCCGGCGTTGCGCCGCAGTCAGCAGCGGGGGGAAGACGGCGGCGGTCGACATGTCGTCGACCGAGCCGGCATGGATGCCACCGATGAGGGGGTCGACCAGCGCGTCCACCACACGCCGGCCCAGTTTCCGCGCCACCAGCGGGCCGACGGCGCGGTCGCCGATGGGTCCGCGCACGTCGGGCCGGGGCAATAGCAGGTCGAGGGCCAGCCCGAACCGTCCACGCGTGCCCAGGATGCCGGAACGGGCCGCCGGCCAGAAGCGCGTCGGCACGCCGAGCGCCAGCCCCTCCGGCATGGCGCGCAATTTGCCGCGGGCCCACACCGACCGCGCCCCGGCCTGCGATGGGAACCAGCGCGTCGCCCAGGCCGACCTGGCGCGTCAGCTCGGTCGCCTCGGGCCGGCGGCCGAGGAAGCCGTCGGGACCGAGGTCCACCGTCCGGTCGCCGATCGCCCCGCTGCGCAGCGCGCCACCCAGGCGCTCCGACTCCTCGAGCAGCACCACCTCGCATCGGCCCGAGGCGGCGCCACCGGTCAGCTCCCACGCCGCGGCGAGCCCGCTGATGCCGCCCCCGACCACGACGACCCGGCCGGCCACGGTCAGGCCGCTCCGTCGGCCGCCAGGATGACGTCGGCCAGCACCGAGACGAAGGCAGGATCGTCGTTGAGCGACGCCGTGCGGGCGTAGCCCACCCCGCACGCGGCGGCCACGGCCGCCAGTTCCACGTCGAGGTCGTAGAGCACCTCGAGGTGGTCCGCCACGAACCCGATGGGGCAGACGACGACGGCGTCGGTGTCGCCCTCGGCGGCCAGGCGCCGCACCTCGTCGCGCACGTCGGGGCCCAGCCACGGCTCGGGCGTGCGCCCGGGGCTCTGCCAGGCCACGCCCCAGTCGGCGTCGGAGAGCCCGGCTGCCGTGGCCACCAAGGCCGCCGACTCGGCCAGCTGTTCGGGGTAGGTGTCGCCTTCGGCGGCGACCCGGGCCGGCAGTGAGTGCGCCGTGAAGAGGACGTGCGCCCGTCCCTCCACGCCGGCCCGCGCCGCCCGCACCCGAGCGGCCAGCAGCTCCACCAGCGCCGACTCGGCGTACCAGGGCCCGACGGCCACGAAGGGCGTCGCCCCGAGCGCGTCAGCCGCCCGGTCGAGATACTCCTGTGATCCCATGGAGGACCCGTGCGGTGTCAGCACCAGGCCGATGACCCGATCCACCCCACCCGCAGCGAGGTCCCCGGCCGCCGCCTCGATGAGCGGCTCCGTGTGCTTGGCCCCGAACGCCACCACGTAGCGCCCCGGCTGCCGCGTCTCGAGCGCGGCCCGCACCGCCTCCACCTGCGCCGCCGTGCGTTCGGCCAGCGGAGACACGCCGCCGATCGTCCCATAGCGCCCCTCGAGGTCGGCCAGCTGTTCGGGCGACGGTGCCCGCCCCCGGCGGATGCGGGTGTAGAACGCCGAAATCTCCTCCGGGCTCGACGGCGTGCCGTGCGCCATGACCAGCACGCCGACCGTCACGACGAAGCCGGCGCCGACGAAGCCGCCGCAGCACCGGCAGCACCCGACGCACCCGAAACCGTCTCGGCATGCACCAGGTCGACCACGGCGGCCAGGATCCCCGGGTCCGACTCGGGCAGCACGCCGTGCCCCAGGTTGAACACGTGCCCCGTGGCGCCGCCACCGCCACCGCCACCGCCGCGAACCCGCGCCAGCACCTCACGACAGGCGCCCTCCACGACCGGCCATCCCGCCAGCACCAAGGCCGGATCGAGGTTGCCCTGGACGGCGCACCCCGGCCCCACCCGCCGGCGTGCCTCGTCCAGCGGCACCCGCCAGTCCACCCCGACCACCGACGGGCCGGCCGACGCCATCAGCCCCAGCAGCTCACCCGTGCCCACGCCGAACAGGATCGTCGGCACGCCGAGATCCGCCACCCCTTCCAGCACCGCACGCGTCGCCGGCAGCGCGAACCGCTCGTACTCCGAAGGCGACAACGACCCGGCCCAGCTGTCGAAGAGCTGCACCGCCTGGGCGCCCGCCTCCACCTGGGCCCGCAGCGACGCCACCGCCATGTCGGCTAGCCGCGAAGTCAACGAATCCCACAACGACGGGTCGGAGTGCATCAGCGCCTTGACCACGGCGAACGTCCGCGACGGCCCGCCCTCCACCAGATAGGACGCCACCGTGAACGGCGCCCCGGCGAAGCCGATCAACGCCACCCCCGTCCCGGACAGCTCCCGGCGCACCAAAGACGCCGCCTCGGCTACGTGCGGCACGTCCTCCGCCGGGACGAACGGTCGCAACCGCGCCAGGTCGGCGGCGCTGCGGAAGGGCGCCGCCACCACTGGCCCGCGGCCGTGCTCCACCTCGACACCGAAGCCGATGGCGTGCACCGGCACCACGATGTCGGAGAACAGGATCGCCGCGTCCACCCCGTAGCGGCGCACGGGTTGGAGGGTCAGCTCCGCCGCCAGCGCGGCGTCACCGATGGCCGACAGGATGGAGCCGGACCCCCGGGCCGCCCGGTACTCGGGCAGCGCGCGCCCGGCCTGGCGCATGAACCACACCGGCGTCCGCTCGACCGGCTCCCCCAAGCAGGCGCGCACCAGCGCCGGGCGGGCGTCGTCGGGGCGTCCGCCCGCCTCGGGGCTCACGCGAGAGGCTCGATGACGACGGCCGTCCCGTACGCGCAGATCTCGGTCCAGTTCCCCCCCATTTCCGACGTGTCGAAGCGCATGGCCAGCACGGCGTTGCCCCCGCGGGCCTCGGCCTCGGTCACCATGCGCTGCACGACCTCCTCCCGGCTCAGCTGCAGGTTCTTGGTCATGCCCTTGAGCTCGCCGCCGGCCATGGACTTGAAGGCGGCGCCGAACTGCGAGCCCAGGTTGCGCGACCGCACCGTGAGGCCGAACACCTCGCCGAGCACGGAGGTCACCTTGTAGCCGGGCACGTCGTTCATGGTGGAGATGAGCATGGCCATTCCTCTCGGTCCGGGTCTCGGTCTCGGTCGCGGTCCGGTTTCGGTCCGGGTCCCGGCTCATCGTAGGCGTCGGCCCTCTGGACTCCGGGGCGTGGCCGGGCGTCTAAACTGAAACGTTTCCCGTGGGAACAGGGGAGGAAGGGGAGAGGTGCCCGAGCGTCCCGATCTGGAGGATGAGCAGGAATTCCTCGACCGTGCCTACGACGGGTTGGAGTTCATGCGGGGCGAGGCCCGCCAGATGCTCGAGGGCGTGCTCGATCTGGGCCGGGGCGGTACCTTCCAGTCACGCACCGAGCGCGACATCGTCGTGCGCACCAGCCTGGCCCGCCTGGAGCAGCTCGACATCGGAGACCAGGCCCTCTACTTCGGCCGCATCGACCGCCTGCCCGAGCCCTCCGACGATGGGTCCGCCCCGGCCGGCGCGCTGGGCGAGTCCTTCCACATAGGTCGCCTGGCCGTCTCGGGCCCCGACCACGAGCCGCTCGTGGTCGACTGGCGTGCCCCCGTGGCCGAGCCCTTCTACCGCGCCACCGGCCTCGACCCCCAGGGCCTGGCCCGGCGGCGCCACCTGGCCGTGCGCGGCCGCAGCGTGCTGGGGCTCGAGGACGAGTACTTCGTCGACCCCTCCGGGCGGCCCGCCGCCCCGGCTGCCCCTCCCGACGGCGCGGAGGACCACGCCGGCGGCGAGCGCCTGCTCTCCGACGGCCTGGTCCTGGGCGGGCCCGGCGCGCTGCTGTCCGCGCTGGGGCAGGCCCGCACCGGGCACATGGGCGACATCATCGGCACCATCCAGCGCGAGCAGGACGAGATCATCCGCTCGCCGCTGGCCGGCGTGCTCGTCGTCCAGGGCGGTCCGGGCACCGGCAAGACGGCGGTGGCTCTGCACCGCGCCGCCTACCTCCTCTACACCCACCGCTTCCCGCTCGAGCGCCAGGGCGTGCTCGTGGTCGGGCCCAACCCGCTCTTCCTGCGGTACATCGAGCAGGTCCTGCCGTCGCTGGGCGAGACCGGCGTGAGCCTGTCGACCGTGGCCGGCCTGGTGCCCGAGGTGCGGGTGCGCGGCGTCGACGGCGCCGATGTGGCCAAGCTCAAAGGCGAGGCGCGCATGGTGAAGGTGTTGGCGCGCGCTGTGCGCAGTCGTGAGCGCCCGCTGCGCCACGACGTCGAAGTCCCGTTCGGCGCCGGCGTCCTGCGCCTGCGCGCCACCACGACCGAGGAGTTCGTGGCGCTGGCCCGCCGCCGGCCCGGCACGCACAACGCCCGCCGCCGCTTCGTCGAGATGCAGGTGCTGCGCGCCCTGGCCGACGACTACCGGTCACGACTGGCCTTCGCCACCGGCGAGGGCGGCGAAGAGGCTCCGACCCGGGAGGAGCAGGACGATCTGAACCAGCGCCTGCGCCGGGTCCCCGAGGTCATCGAGGCCTTGGACCGCATGTGGCCGCGCCTGTCGCCCCACGAGTTCCTGCACGACCTCTTTGGCGCCCGCCCCCTCCTGGCGGTCGCCGGCCAGGGGATCCTCTCGTCGGACGAGATCAAGCGCCTGTACCGCCCGCGCAGCGCCTCCCTCGATGCGGTGCCCTGGACGGCGGCCGATACCGCGCTGGTCGACGAGGCGCGCACGCTGCTCGGGCCACGCCGCGGGCGGCCCACGCGGGCCCGGGTCCAGCGCAACGACGAGGCGCTGGCCCAAGAGGTCGGATTCTGGCCCCAGGGCCTGGCGCCGTCACCGATGCCGACCGCCACCGCGCATGCCGCCGCCGAGGAGGACATCCGCTCCTTCGGCCACATCGTCGTCGACGAGGTGCAGGACCTCTCACCCATGCAGCTGCGCATGTTGGCGCGCCGGTCGCTCTCGGGCTCCATGACCGTGGTGGGCGACATCGCGCAGGCCACCGGGCCCTGGGCCCCCACGGGTTGGGACGACATCACGCGGCACCTCAGCCCCCAGCGGACGCCCCGGCTGGTCGAGCTGACGGTCAGCTACCGGACCCCGTCCGAAGTGATCGCCGTGGCGTCCAGGGTGCTCGCCGTCGCCGCGCCGTCCGTCGCGCCGCCGCGCCCGGTTCGCCAGTCCGGCTTCACGCCGCGCCTCGTGCGGACGACCCGTTCCGGCTTGGCCGCCGCGCTGGCCGAGGTGGCCCGCCAGGAGGTGGCGGCCGTGGCTGCGGGCCGGGTGGCCGTCCTCGGGCCGGCGGTCATGCTCCCCGAGCTCGTCCGCGCCCTGGTCGACGCCGGTCTCGACCCGATCGACCCGCGGGACCCGGCGGGCGACGGCCTGGCCGCCGGGCTCGTCGTCCTGCCGGCCGACGAGACCAACGGCCTGGAGTTCGACTCAGTGGTCGTAGTGGAGCCGTCGCTGATTGCGTCGGTGGGAGACGAGCCCTCCGGCGAGAGCCCGCCGGTGGCCACCACGCGGGGTCTGCGGACCCTGTACGTGGCCCTCACCCGGCCCACCAGGCGGCTGACCGTGGTGCACGCCGAGTCGCTCCCCGTGGACCTGTACTGACCTGGCATTCTCCGCGAGCGCCGGAAGCGCGCCGCCCCCACCTGCCCTTTGGCAATTTCTCCACTCGGTGGACTAAAAAAGCGCTGTGACCCAGGCCGTTTCGGCGGAGATCCCCGCGCCACAGGGAAAGATCACCCACGACCGGCCGCCGATGCTGGCCGTCGGGGTGATGATCTGGCTCGGGTCCGAGCTGATGTTCTTCAGCGGCCTCTTCGCCGCCTTCTTCACCATCCGGGCCAACACGATCGGGCCCTGGCCGCCGGCGGGCACCGACCTCGACACCCTGCGGGCGGGCTTCTTCACCCTGGTCCTGGTGTCGTCGAGCTTCACCATGCAGAAGGCGGTGTTCGAGGTGGAATGGCGCCGCCGCAAGTCGGCCCGCCGCTGGATCGTCTTCACGATCATCCTCGGGGCGGCCTTCCTCGGGAACCAGGCCTACGAGTGGCTGTTCAGCCCCACGCGCTGGTACACGAATTCCTACGGCTCGCTCTTCTACATCATGTCCGGCCTGCACGGTCTGCACGTCTTCATCGGCTTGGTCGCCATGACGTTCCTCCTGGGGCGTATGCGCGGTGACAAGGGCGGTGACCCGGGCGAGCTGTCCGCCGTGCAGGGCGTCTCCTATTACTGGCACTTCGTCGACATCGTCTGGGTCGGCCTTTACAGTTGTCTGTTCCTCCTGAAGTAGCCATGCGAGGAGCGCGCGCACCACACATGAGCACTATCCGCAGCCAGATCCTCCTGCCGATCGGCCTGCTCGCCGTGGCCGCGCTGGCCTCGTTGGCCATGTTCTTCCCGGGCTCCGACGCCGGCGCCAGCGGGCACGCCGACGCCACCAAGGTGTCGACCCAAGCCAAGAACATCCTCAAGTCGTGCGGTCCCCTCAACACCAAGGGCGTCAGCACGAATGCGAATTCGGGCAACCCCTTTACGAGCACCAACCGCATCTGCGCCAACGGG
The DNA here is from genome assembly GCA_963807775.1 of uncultured Acidimicrobiaceae bacterium. Classification (GTDB taxonomy): domain Bacteria; phylum Actinomycetota; class Acidimicrobiia; order Acidimicrobiales; family RAAP-2; genus Bog-473. Next base: position 720,845 of record CAWECY010000010.1, read on the forward strand.
CACCTGATCTCCTACGGCAACAGCTCCATCACCTACGCCAACCCGCCGCGGTCGTACATCGCTGCCGGCCAGCAGCTATTCGCCCAGACTTGTTCGAGCTGCCACGGCAACGACGCCAACGGCGTGGGCCCCGAGGGCCAGGCCACCATCGGCCCCAACCTGCAGGGCGTCGGCGCGGCGACGGTCGACTTCTGGGTCAGCTCGGGCCGCATGCCCGCCACCGACGTGAAGGCGGTAGAGGCCGAGCGCAAGCCCAGCCGCCTGACCCCCAAGCAGGCGCTGGAGCTGGCGGCCTGGGTGAACTCGCTCGACCCGGCCGTACCCGCCGTGCCCTTCCCGCACCTCCAGGGCGCCAACCAGTCGGTCGGGGCGGATCTGTTCTCGCTCAACTGCGCCGCCTGTCACACCATCACCGGCGCGGGTGACGCGCTGGCCTTCGGCACCAACGCGCCCTCCCTGCAGAACCGCAGCGTGACAACCCAGCAGATGGTCGAAGCCATCCGGACCGGCCCGGCCAACATGCCGAGGTTCTCGGGCAACCTGACTGATGCCCAGGTGCGAGACATCGTCTCCTACGTCAGCGGCCGCCTGCAGCACCCGACCAACCCCGGCGGCTTCGGGCTCGGCGGCGTCGGCCCGGTGGCCGAAGGTTTCGTGGCCTTGCTGATCGGCGTGGGCGGGCTCGCCCTCGTCTGCTTCTGGATCGGAGAGCGTTCGTGAGCGATACGGGCCACCAGCCGTCGCGCACCCGGGTACCCATACCGGTGGCGGCCCTGAGTGACCCTCACATGGGTGACTACGCGAAGAACCCGAACCGGGTCGAGGGGCTGATCGGTCTGGTGTTCCTTGGGTCGGCCATCTTCTTCGGCGTCGCCGGCGCCGCCTTCTGGCAGAACTGGAACGACTGGACCTTCGGCGGCTCGCTGGGTGCGGGCATGTTCTTCTTGGGCTTCGGGCTCACCGCCTGGGGCAAGTACCTCATGCCACGGGGGCCCTTCGCCGAGGAGCGCCACCTGCTGGCCTCGAGCGAGGACGAACGCAACTCGATGGCGGCAGCCCTGGTCGAGCGCTCCACGGTGGTGGTGAAGCGGCGCAAGCTCCTGGGCGGCATGTTCGTCCTCGGGGCGGGGGTCTTCGGGATTGTGGCCGCGTTCCCCTTGATCCGCTCGCTCGGCCCGCTGCCCAAGGACTCCTTCGAGACCACGGACTGGCGTAAGGGGTCGGTCCTGGTCGACTCGAGTGGCCGGCCCGTCTACAAGGAAACGCTCGTCGTGGGCGGCATCATGACCGTCTACCCGCGCAGCCAGTTGCGCTACGACGACGGCGAGCCGTACTTCACCGAGAGCGGGGAAGCTGTCGACCAGACCGTCTTGATCCGTGTGTCCGATTCGCCACTGGTCCCACCGACGATGCCAGGCCGTGAGTCGTGGACACCCGACGGCTACGTGGCGTACTCGAAGGTGTGCACCCACCTGGGCTGCCCGGTGGGTCTCTACGAGCAGGATTTGGAGCTGCTGGTATGCCCGTGCCATCAGTCCATGTTCAACGTGCGTAACGGCGCCGTGCCGCAGTTCGGCCCCGCCCCGCGCCCCCTGCCCCAGTTGCAGCTCGGCTACAACGACGACGGCCAGCTGATCGCCATGGGGCCCTATGATCAGGCCGTTGGCCCCGGCTTCTGGGAGCGGACCACGACATGAGCGCCTCCGCAACCAAAACCAAGCGCAGCGCCAAGAAGGAGATGGGGCCCTACGGGCACGTCTCCAAGATCGTCGACGAACTCGACGACCGCCTCGGGGTGGCCAAGGGGGGCCGCGTCTTCCTGGACAAGATCTTTCCGGACCACTGGTCGTTCATGCTGGGCGAGATCGCCCTCTACTCGTTCGTGCTGCTGCTGGCCACGGGCATCTTCCTCGCCTTGTTCTTCGTACCGTCGGCGACCAAGATCATCTACCACGGCCCTTATGTGCCCCTGCGGGGTCAGCGGGTATCGGAGGCCTACGCCTCGACGGTGAACATCTCCTTCTCCGTGCGCGGGGGTCTGCTGATCCGGCAGATGCATCACTGGGCGGCCGACATATTCATCGGCTCGATCATCGTGCACATGGCGCGCATCTTCTTCACTGGTGCCTTCCGCAAGCCGCGCGAGCTGAACTGGACGATCGGCATCCTGATGCTCTTCCTGGCCGTGCTCGAGGGGTTCATCGGCTACTCACTGCCGGACGACCTGATCTCGGGCACTGGCCTGCGCATCGGGTACTCCATCGCCGAATCACAGCCGCTCATCGGCAGCTACATGGTGTCGTTCTTGTGGGGTGGTCAGTTCCCGGGTAACGGCAGCATCATCCCGCGCTTCTACATCATCCATGTGCTGATCATCCCATTGATCATCCTCGGTCTGCTGGCGGCTCATCTGGGCCTGTTGGTACGCCAGAAGCACACTCAGTTCCCCGGCGAGGGCCGAACCGAGCACAACGTGGTCGGTTCGCCCATGTTCCCGACGTTCATGGCCAAGACAACCGGCTTCTTGTTCATGGTGTTCGGCATGACAGCCCTGCTGGGTGCCTTCGCCCAGATCAACCCGATTTGGCAGTTCGGCTCGTACGATGCGTCGAAGATTTCCTACGCGGTGCAGCCCGACTGGTATATGGGCATGCTTGACGGCGCCTTGCGCATCATGCCGTCATGGGAGCTCACCGGCTTCGGCCATACCGTTCCGCTCGAGGTGTTCCTACCAGCCGTCGTTTTTCCGGGTCTCTTGGTCGGGTTCTGGCTCATGTATCCCGGCCTTGAGCGCCGGTTAACAAAGGACAACGAGCTGCACAATCTGCTCGATCGGCCGCGGGACCGGCCGAAGCGCACGGCGGCCGGCGTAGCGATGTTCGCTTTCATGTTCACGCTGTTCGCTGCCAGCTCGACCGATGTGCTGGCGAACTTCTTCCACGTCTCGCTCAACGAGGTGCTCTGGTTCTTCCGGATCGCCGTGTTCGTAGTCCCGGTCGTCTCGGCCGCCGTGGCCTACCAGTTGTGCCTCGAGATGCAAGGGGTCCACGGGATCGGCAAGCGCAAGCGGGCCGTCATCGTCCGGCGCTCCGTCCAGGGTGAGTACTCCACCGTGCCCGCGGCGCCACGGCCCGACGACGTGCGCGAGGAGCTGGACCCCGAACCGGTACCGGAATTCATCGACATCGAGCCGCTCAGCAACGACGGCGATGGCCTGCCGGAGGCATCGCCGACAGGCGTGCGCCAGGTCACGCGCTGAACCGGGGACCGCACCGGGTCACTGCCCGCGACCTGTGGGTCGCCGTTGAAACCATCCACGCCGTCACCTACTTCGCTCCGGGCTGCCGAGCTGCGCTCAAGGACGCGGGCTTGCGCGGCTTCTGGTCCGGCTACTTCGCCGCCCGGGCGGCGCCGCTGGGGCGGGTCGGGGCGGGGCCGGTGGGTGCCGCCTTCTACAACTTCGAGCAGGACATGGTGGCCCGCGCCGTACCCAGATGCTGGGAGGTTCTGGCGCCCGAGGAGCTCTGCACCATGCGCGCCCGTGCCGCCGCCGAGGCGCTCGGCCAGGTGTGCCGGGTCGAGTCGCGGACTGGCCTGGTTGCCGCACTGCCTCTGCTGCGCCAGGCCGTCGCCGCCTGCGATGTCCCCGGGCGCATGATGGCCGCGGCCAATCAGGACCTGTGGCCGCTGGTGGCGGCCGACCTCGGGCCTGACAGGCTGGCCGAGGTCTGGCAGGCCTGCACAACGCTGCGTGAGCACCGCGGCGACGGCCACGTGGCCGCGCTGGTCACCCACGGACTCAGTGGGCTCGAGGCCCACCTGCTGGCCGCCGGCACCAAGGGTGTGCCGGCCGAGCTTCTGCGCGACAACCGCGGCTGGAGCGAGGCGGAGTGGGAAGCCGGGACGGCGACCCTCGCCGGACGCGGCCTGCTGCACGACGACGGTCGGGCCACCGACACGGGGCGCACCCTGCACGCCGAGGTCGAGGCCCTGACCGACGAGTTGGCCGAACCGGCCTACGCCAAGCTGGGCGACGGTGCGCTGGCAGATCTCCTCGGCACGCTGCGCGCCTGTGCTGACGGTGTCGTGGACGCCGGGCTGTTGCCGTTCCCGAACCCCATGGGACTGCCTCGGGCCTGATCAGACTCAATCCCTGCCAGCTCTTCGCCGGGAGCGGACTCGAACGGTCTGCAGCGAACCAGAGTCATCAGTCGGCGGCTACTACGACCTCGTGATGCTTCCCCGACTCTCGCGGCGCTAAATGCCCCCGTACGGCATGGGAGCTACCCGTCGGCCGAAGTCAGACGCGCGTTTTGGGCGATCGTGACGGAGCGACATAGGCCGAGCGGATGCGACCGGCACATTGTCCTCGGTCACGATTTGGCACCTGATGTCCGGCACCTCCGAGCGCTGGATGGGACCTTGTGCTTGCAGCTGTTCACCCGCCTGTAGTCGGCCCGATCTGGTCACCGTGGCACGCCGCCGCGACCCCTGCCCACGTACGCACTTTGTGACAGTCTGAGTTATCTCGGTCAGCAACCCTTGGACCCTGCGATCGATCTTCAATCACGGACAAGCGGACGTGCCCTACTGGCAATCGCGCCGCGCTTTACTCGGCCCTCAGAACGAGCGCCGTCGGGGTCCGGGCAGCTGTGCGGCCGGGAATCGCCGCGACGAGGTTGGCCAACACGATCGCGCCCAGAGCGACCAGGGCGAGCGGGACGATTGCGACCGTAGGATCGACAACAACGGAGAGCTGGTGCGCGAAGGCGTCCCACAGGAATCGCCCGAGGGCGATGCCGAGAGGGATGCCGACGACCAGACCGACGACGGCGACCACCGTCGCCTGCCAGGCCACAGCCGCAGCGAGCTGGCGGTGAGTGAAGCCGAATGTCTTCAAGAGGGCCATCTCGCGCCGCCGCCGCCGCACCGATGCCACCAGGGTCAGCCCGAGGGCGGCCACGGCTCCCACGGCCAGCCCACCGGCCAAGAGCCCCGGCGTCGTGCCCATCGAGCGGTAGTTGACGATCTCCGCCGGTCGCTGCGGTCCCAGGAGCTGAATCGTCAACCCGTATGCGTCGAGGCCGCCCTGGGCCACGGATTGTGGTGAGTGGAACAGCTGGAGCGCCGTGTGGGCGATCTTCTCCAGGGATCGTTGGGCGGCGGCCGGATCCGATCCAGGCTGCAGGCGGATGAACACGGCGTTCGGGCCCGACGCCGGGCCGAACTGGTCTTCGAGCGCGGGGGGAACGGCCGACGTGGGGATTAGCGCGCCGGTGCTCATGGTCGGATGGACGCTGATGACCTCGCCGATCGTCGGCAGGGTCGCCGTACCGACCACCCGCAGGCGAACGGCGGGGATCCCGTCGCCCTGGACCACCACGGTGTCGCCGACCCGTTTGTGCAGCTGGGCCAGCGTGGCCGGACCGAGCACGATCTGTCCTCCCCCGTCTATCCGGCGACCCGTGAGCACCGGCGGGGCGATCGCCGCGTGCGCCGGCTCGGCCAGGAGCGGCACCACCTGGCCGTCGATCTCCACTGTCCCGAAGTACACCCCCGTCGTGCTGGCCACCGTCGGGTCACGGGCCAACAGGGGCTGGACCACGCGGGACGGGACGGGCCCGTAGCCGTCCGTCGAGTAGAGGGCATAGTCGAAGTTCCAGCCATAGAGAGCGGGATGGGAGATGAGTGTGTTCAGGCTGGCCCCGAAGGTGAGTGTGGCCGTCACGACAATGATCGCCAGTACCGCGCCCACCATCACCGAGCGGACAGGTACCGCACTGCGGCCCCGCCCGCTCTCGAGGGCGAACCGGAGCCCGGCGATCCCCGAGACCGGGAGGCGGCCGGCCGCCAAGCCGAACTGCACGATGCTCGAGGGGTGTTCCCGCACCGGCCCGAGGGAGCTGGCGCGGTACGGAGCCTGACGGAAGGCCAGGACCACCGCCACCCCGGCGACCACCAAGATCAGAGCGAGCACCCCGAAGCCGAGCACCGTCCAGTCGAAGTTCACGCCCGGAGAGGGATCCACGGTACGTACCGGCCCGAACGGGGCCAGCGGGGACAGGCCGATGGCGACCGCTCCCGCTAGCAGGGAGCCGACCACCACCGCGCCCACGATGCCGAGCAGCCCGTCTGTCGAGGTGACCGCCGGCCCCGCTCCGATGGCCCGCAGCACGGAGGTGTCTTCCGCCCCGGCGCGCAGCTGGCGCGAGACGGCCTGGATACCGATGAGGAGCGCGGCGAGACCGGCGATGACCCCGAACACCCCGAGGGCGATGGCCTCGGGGTGTTCGGCTCGCTGGGCCTCGGCTTCGATCACCGAGGTGACGTAGACCTGGAGCGCGGGGGACGCTCCCGAGGCGGCGGCGCTCGAGTCCAGAAGGTGCGCGTACTCGTGCTCGACGGTGGTGTCGTACCGGTTCCCGTCGCGGAGCTGAAGCCCGTCGTAGGTGCCCGCCTGGCAACAGGATTCAAACTCGTGGAGCAGTGCCGGCGTCCCGAGCAGGAAGCCCGTGTTGCCCCGGTCGATGTCGTCCTGGACGACCTGGGTGTTGAACACGCCGATCCCCACTACCGTCATTCGGATAACCCGGTAGGGGGTCAAGCTTGTCTGATTGTTCCTCCAGATCCCGATCTGCACGTGGGAGCCCACGTGCAGCCCCAAGAACGCGGCCGCGCTCGGGGTGGCGACCACTTCATCCGCTCGGGCCGGGTCGGCCCGCCGCCCCGAGGTGATCGTGATGCGATCCTGACGGGAGTACTCCCCGTCCACGCTGGCGATCAGGTCAACCTGCGCGAGCAGGACGGTGCCCAACCCACCGGTGGGTGTCTGCGTGGCCGCGTTGAAGGAATCGGCACAGGCCACGCGGCGGACGTGAGGCAGCCGGGCGATCTGGCTGATGAGACCTGACGAGCAGGCCACCGCCTCGGTCGGCTGCACTAGAAGTTCGGAGGGGTCGGTCCCGGTGAGGAAGGTCGGGTACGAGGACTCGGTACGACGAGCCCCAGCGATGGACCCCATGGCCAGCCCGCCCACCAGCCCGATTAGAAGGACGATTGCCAGGAGCCCGGGCCATCGTCGTCGGAAGGTTGCCCGAAAGAGGTACCAGGCTACGGTCAATGGCCTTCAACTCCTGGCGGTGCACCACCTCGAACTCGGATCGCAACGACAACGGCTGACGTACCAGTTGACCGCCTAGTAGTCATCATGGACAGTGTTGACGAGGAACGGCCGATAGCCAAGTAGGGCAGCTTCCGGGTCGCACTCGTGCTACCACCCGCTCGCAGCAGGATGCGCGCCGTCGCGAGCCACGTTTGGACGCAAGGGAAGGGATCTCGGGCGAGGATGCCCTGGAAGGCCAACGTCGGCGGCGAGGTAGCGGGCGACCCTGCCCCAGGTCGCCTGAGGTCGACTACTCGTGGGTCCCGAACTGCCCAGATCGGCCGGGTGAATGACACTCCCTCGGGCGCTTCAGGAGGGCAGTGCAAACTCCCGCGAGCGGTTGAGACGGCTCGAAAGGACCCATCCTTTCGACATTGGAACAGCTTTCCACCGTTGGCCCGCTCAACGGATTTGCAGTGTGGAAAGTGCCCCATAACGCGCGATAGCGCGCGACGCTCCTATCAGTTGTCAAGCCCCTTTTGTGCGAACAGCGGACAGAACAGTGATGAGTCACTCGGGTGAGGACATGCTCTTATCAGGCCACGCGTTCACAGAACGTTGACCCGGACCGTGGGCCGGCGAGTCGCCGGAAAGTCAGCCCCGAAGGGCGACAGTTATGGGGTGAGCCAGACCCACGGTCCGAGGAATCAGCCGCGAGGCAGGTAGCGGTAGAGCTCGCGGGCGACGTAGCGCTTGAGGAGGCGGATGACGTCTCGCTTGGAGCGTCCCTCCTTCACCTTGCGCTCGAAGTAGGCGGTGGTCTCGGGATCATGCGCGATGCGGACCATGACGATGCGCCACAGCGCGCTGTTGGCGTGGCGGTCACCTCCCCGATCGAGGCGGTGACGGTTGCTCTTGCCCGACGACGCCGGGATGGGCGCGACCCCGCACAGGTGGGCCCAGGCGGCCTCTGAATGGAGGCGTTCGGGGTTGTCGCCGGCGCTGACCAAGAGCGCGGCCGCGGTGTCAGGACCGACGCCGAAGCGCGCCAGCAGCTCGGGTGCTGCAGCTCGCCACCAGCTTCTCGATGCGCTCGTCGAGCTCGGCGATCTCGTCGTCGAGCCCTTGGATCCGGCGGGCCAGCGAACACAGCGATGCCTTGTGGGCGGCCATCACGAGATCTCCTGAGCGCGACGGTCGCAGCCTCGCCGCCTCGGCGATCAGCGCCGCCACGGTCAAGCCCTTCAGGCGGCAACGCAGCTGGTCGGGGGCGGTGATCACCAGATGGCGCATCTGGGTCAGCGCCTTGACCCGGGCGGCTCGAGCCGAGCGCTTGGCGACGACGAGGACCCGGATGGCCTCGACGGCCCCGTCCTTGGACTTCGAAATGCTCTGAGCCCGGCCACCGAGTGCGGCTCGAGCCGCCTCGACGGCATCGAGGGGATCGGACTTGCCCGAACGACGACGCTCGGCTCGATTCGGCCGGTCGACCTCGATCACCTCGACGTCTGCTCGGCGCAGGAAACGCGCCAGGCCCGCTCCATACGAGCCGGTGCCCTCCACCCCGACTTTGGTCAGCGCACCGAAGCCCTCGAGCCAGGTGAGCAGCGCCTTGTAGCCGGCCGGGTCGGTGTCGAAGCGCTCCGTGCCGAGCAGTGCTCCGAGCGGGTCCAAGGCGGCAGCGACATGGACGTCGAGGTGAGTGTCGACGCCACCGGTCACACCCCGCGCAGCTTCTACGATGGTCATGGTCATCCCTTCTCTAAACGGTGTTAGGGATGGCACGGCCGTTCCGGATCGGAGCGACGGGCGGTCCGGGTTGTTCTAGCAACCCAGACCAATCACCCCAACTCGGAGACGGGACGTGCCGCTGTCAATGTGCAAGACAGGCTGAACCTGCCGGCACTCACGAAGCTATTCAGGACCGGCAATGCAGCGGTGGATCCTCCAGACCCATTGTCACTGTTATGGGGCACTCATCCAAGCGCAGAACGCCGAGTATGCGCGCTCGTTGGCTCCGGTGTGATCGTCGTTCTGTGTGCCGAGAGGCTTCAGGGGGCGGTGAGTTGGGCGACGATGGCGCCGCTGTCGATCCAGACTTGCTCGCGGCTGATCAGTCCGTCACGGAAGCCGAAGACGTGGAGGATGCCGAAGCTGACTCGCCGTCCATTGCCGGGGATGCCGAGCATCTCGCCGATGACCGCGCCGGTCATGGTCTGCTCGAGGATCATGTTGTCGCCGTCGAAGAACCTGTTCAGCGGTTCCTCTCCTTCGGTGCGGAAGTTGGCGGTCAGGTACTGATAGAACTCCCGGGCCGCATCCTTGCCGGTACGGGGCGAGCCGGGCATGCCCACACCGTCGTGGACGATGTCGTCGGTGTATACCGCTACAGCGCCTTCGACGTCGCCGGCGCCCTCAGCCTTGAGGTGCCGTTCGACGAGGGCGACCATCTCGTGTTGGTCCATGTTCCAACTCCTGTCTTCGAGCAAAGCCTCGTGCCTTGCGCTTCGATGGTATTATTATGAGATGGCTCTCTCACGTCAAGAGGTATCTCGCAACAGTATCGGACGGGTCAACCAGAAGGCTCGCACTCGAACCGCGCTTTTGCAGGCCGCGGCGGAACTGGTCGCGGAGGGAAGGCAACCCTCCATACCCGAGGCGGCTGATCGTGCGCTCGTGTCGGTGGCGACCGCTTACCGCTACTTCTCTTCGGCAGAAGACCTGTGGTGGGAGGCGTCCTCGCCGCCATCGAGAGGACCATGGCGGAAGCCGAACAGCGCGTGGAAGGCGCTGGAAGCAACCCTCAGGTACGTCTAGAGGCGCTCATACGAAGCGTCGAGTTCCAGATGCTCGACGATCAGGTGCCCTACCGGCGCATCACCCTGATCGCCCAGGAGCAATGGTTCCGCCAAGCCGACACACCCCAAAGCGAGCGAGTCCCAACACGACAAGGCCGGCGCAATGCTCAGATCAGGCACGCCATCGCCCCCCTACAGGGCCGGGTCCCCAAGAAAGACCTCGACCGCATCGCCCACGCCCTGGCACTCATCATCGGCAGCGAAGCCATGATCTCTCTCACCGACGCCGTAGGTCTAGACGTACCCACAGCCAAAAAAGCACTCCTCGATGCCGGTCGATGGATCCTCGCCGGCGCACTCGCGGAGCTGGCTGACGGACGCGCCCGCTGAGTCTTGAGCCGCTTTTGGACAGCAGAAGGCCCGCTCATACCGTTGCTGCCGGACGCTCTGAACGACGGATCGAGAGAGCGCTAAATGTCCCATACCGGCGTCCGGTCAATCGTGCTGAGTGTGTCCCCAAGCGCCGGGAATGAGCACGGCTATTCGGTGTCCTTAGCCTCGATCCACGTGCGTCCAGCAGCTCGGGACGCCATGAGCGCAAAGGAGTGGTCATGACGTAACCGAGCGCAAGCTCTCGTCAGCCAGCCGGTGAAAGTCCGGTCCGGGGAGACGCCAAGGTCCCCGGTAGTGAAGCCCCCGGGTCCGGTCGAGAGGCCGGGGTCGAAGCGGGGTGGAGCAACTGGCCGGTCCGCAGCATGAAGCGAAGTCTGCAGCGTCGTTAAGGCTTCCCGCGATGAGCGGGGACAAGAGGGAGCCGAGCCTGTGTGGATTTGGCGAAGGCCATGGAAGCCGCCAGGGATCTTGGAGCGGGTGGCGATGGACCCTCCGGCGTAGGGGACGTGGAACGGTCAGAAGGGTGGCGAGGGAACTGGAGAGGCCCTCCTCGGCCCCGATCCTGCGGGGGTCGGGAGCGAGCCTGTCTATAACCGGTGACCCCGGGAAGTGGCCGGCAGCCGAGAGGGAGTCGGAGGGGGTCGTAGTAGTGACGACGGGCAGGACAACACAACCTGCCCCGAGCGAAGGGCCCCTGCTTCATCGGTGCACGACAATGGAGGGAGGAACGCTGATGAGTGCCGAGAACTCGGCTAGGTCCGTCAGACAGGCCGATGGCCTGGACCCCGTTCGAGCCCTTCAACGCGTGCTCTATCGCAGTGCCAAGCAGGACCGAACACGTCGGTTCCATGCCCTCTTCGACAAGCTCACCCGCAGTGACGTGATGTGGCGGGCGTGGGTCGACGTGGCCACCAACCAAGGCGCCCCCGGCGTCGACGGCGTCACCATCGCCGACATCGAAGCCGGGGGCACCGAGTCGGTGCGGGCCTTCCTCGACGGCCTCGCCGCAGAACTTCGAACCGGTACCTATCGGCCGAAGCCACTGCGGCGGGTCAACATCCCAAAGCCGGGCAAGCCGGGGGAGACCCGGCCACTCGGCATTCCCACGATCGCCGACCGGGTGATCATGACGGCAGCGAAGATCGTCCTCGAGCCGATCTTCGAGGCCGACTTCCACCCGGTGAGTTTCGGGTTCCGCCCGAAGCGATCGGCGCACCAGGCCCTCGAAGCCGTCCGCCAGACGGCCAACCAGGGTCGGGTGTGGGTGCTCGACGCCGACATCAAGGCGTGCTTCGACAACATCGACCACGACGCCCTCATGGCGCAGGTCGAACGCCGGGTCGTTGACCGGCAGATGTTGAAGCTGCTGCGGCGTTGGCTGCGGGCCGGGGTGTTCGAGGGCGGGGTGGTCTCCGACACTGAGGCCGGAACCCCGCAGGGCTCGCCTGTTTCCCCCCTGCTCGCCAACATCGCCCTCCATGTCCTCGACGAGGCGTGGGACAGCGGTGGAAAGCGACTGGGGACGCTGGTCCGTTACTGCGACGACTTCGTCGTCCTCTGCCCGACACGGGAGCGAGCCGAAGCGGCTCGGGACCTGGCCGAAGAGACCCTGGCACCCCTCGGGCTGCGACTGCATCCCGACAAGACCAGGATCGTCGATCTTCGGCAAGGGGCGGAGGGTTTCGACTTCTTGGGCTTCCATCACCGGATGGTGGAGTCCTGGAAGCGGCCGGGTCGTTACTGGCTCCACAAGTGGCCGTCACCACGGGCCATGGCCTCGATCAGAGGCAAGGTCCGTGCGCTGACAACCCCGAGTCGAGTCGGGCTCGATCTGGACGTCGTCGTCGATGATCTCAACCCCGTGCTGCGGGGCTGGGGCGCCTACTTCCGACAGGGCAACTCGTCGGCCAAGTTCGGCGCCATCGACGGCTACGTCCACGAACGGGTGGCAAGACTGGCCAGCAGGAAACACGGGCTCCCGGGATCGAAACTGGACGGACCGCTTCACCTGGGACTGGCTGGGGAACCTCGGGATCTACCGCCTCACCGGAACGGTGCGCTACCCGACTGCGCATGCGCTGCGATGAACGATGTCGGAAAGCCGTGTGCCGGAGAACGGCATGCACGGTTTGATCGGGGGCCGCTGGGGAAGTGACCACGATCGCCGGCCGAGATGGGCGAGAAACCTTCGGGCCAGCGCTCGACGTCGGGATACCGGGTGGCCGAACCAGCGGCCTACCTCACCGATGAATGACCTGAATCGCTGACCGCGCATCCGCGGAAAGTGCCTCCCTGCCTGGGAGAATTGCGTTGTTCGAAGACGCTGTTCGACCCAGCACCAGGAGGCACTTTCTGTGACGTCAGTATCGCGCGGGATCGACCGGATTGGCGTGACCTTCGACGAGCCCAATCTGGTGGCCAATGCCGGCCTGTTGTTGGTCGGAACCCTGGTCCTTCGCCTTGGGCTCGAGCGCCTCGTCAATGCCACCGTCCGCTTGTCGGGTCGTGTCGGCGGCGCGTCGCCGGGGCGCAAGGTGCTGACGTTGGTGCACTCCATGGTGGCGGGCGGCTCGCACATCGACCACGCCGACGTGCTGCGTTCGGGTGCGACGTCTGCGGTGTTGCCGCACCGGATCATGGCACCGTCAACGCTCGGCACGTTCCTGCGCGCCTTCACGTTCGGCCATTATGCCGACATCCGGATTATGCCGAGTTGGGGGGATGCCCTGGCTGTGTTCCCCCTTTCAAGCGCATGAGAGCAGGTGATGAAGTCGGCATAATCACAGCGACTCAAGGAAGCTCAGCAACGGGTCGGGTGGCCGGTAGCGCCCAGTTCGGAGATCGGCGGGATCGGTTCGTGCCAATCCGCGCTCCTTAATGCCGAGGTCCGCGTGCAAGTAGATCTGCGTGGTCTCGGTTCTCTCGTGGCCGAGCCATAGCGCGATCACCGATGTGTCGATGCCGGCTTCAAGCAGTCGCATGGCCGCGGTGTGACGAAGGGTGTGCGGCGAAACCCGCTTGCCGACGAGCGACGGACTCCTCTCCGATGCTCCTGATACATGTTTGGCCACCAGCCGCTGAACGGCGTCTGCGCTAAGCCGGCCGCCGCGGTTGCTGGGGAACAGCGGATCTGCTGTCGACGCTTCCGGACATCGTTCCATCCATTCCTGCATGGCGGCGGCGGTGCTCGTGGTGAGAGGGGTGCACCGCTCCTTTCGGCCCTTGCCGGTGCATCGCAGATGCGCGCCGCTCCCGAGCTGGACGTCGCCCCGACTCAGCCCGGTCAGCTCGCTCAGCCGCAGCCCTGTCTGCACGGCGACGGCGAGCAAGGCATAGTCCCGGCGGCCCGCCCAGGTCGCAAGGTCAGGCTGTGCCAACAGCGCGTCGACCTCGTCCTTGGTGAGGAACGCCACTGGCGACTGGGTCGCTCGCGGGCCCGACATCGCCAACACCCGCTGAATGACCGCGGCATCCTCCGGAGCCCGAAGGGCGGCATAGCGAAACAACGACCGAATGGCCGCCAGCCGGGCGTTGCGAGATCGGGCCGAGTTGCCTCGCGTGGTCTCGAGGTGTTCCAAGAACCCACCGATCACCGGTGCGTCGAGGTCTGCCAAGTCCAGATTCGAGGGTGTCTTCCCAAGGCGATCCTCGGCGAACCGGAGCAGCAGGCAGAACGTGGTTCGATAGGCGGTGATCGTCGCTGGACTGGCACGCCGCTCGGCGAGCAGACGCTTGGTGAAGAACGATTCGAGAACAGGGGCGAGAGGTGTCATGGCTTCACCTCGAGGCGTTCCGCGGCCAGCGCGAGCAGCTCGGGAGCCGATTGGAGATACCAGTAGGTCGATGACGGCTTGACGTGGCCGAGGTAGGTCGAGAGCACGGCTAGGCGCGGGCCGACGTCCTCTCCGGCCCGATACCAGCCGAGGAGCGTCTGGAGGGCAAACGTGTGGCGCAGGTCGTGCGGACGCGGCCGGCGCTGCCCCGGGCGCTCCAGCCCAACCCGACGCACCAAGCCCCGAAAGACGGCGTTGACGTCGCTGTGGTGCAGCCCGGAGCCCACGAGAGACAAGAAGAAGTTGTCGGTTCTCGGATGCGGCATGAGCTCGTCTCGGCGACGGGCGTAGCAACCAAGTGCCTTCACCGTTGTCGGATGCAGCGGCGTCAGGCGTGATTTCCGGAACTTGCTCTCCCGGATCGTGATCAGCCCCTGAGCGAGGTCAACGTCGGCGCGCTCGAGCCGGATTGCCTCCCCCACACGGAGGCCGCTCGCCGCCAGCAGTCCGATCAGCGCCTCGTAGGTGCAGGCCTTGAGGGGGAATCGGATCTTCGCGGCCTCGGCCATGAGGGAGACGATCTCTTCAGCCGAGTAAAGATGCGGCGCCGTCCTCTGTGGGCGGGCTTGCAGCACGTCAGTGGGTGGGATCTCCGTTCGGGGATCGACGGCGACGAGGTGCTTCGCGAAACATCGAACCACGCTCAGACGCTGTGACCACCAGGTGGGCTGGACGTCTTGGGGCAGCATGGCCCATTCGATGGCGAGGTCGACCGTTATCCGTTCGGCCCCCGCTGCTTCAAGGTGGCCGACGAAGCTCAGGAGAAGTCTGCCGTGATCACGCAGTTTGTAGCCGAGCGCCCGGCGCGCCTCCAGGTATTCTTCGGCGTACTCGCGCAAGTCGCTCATGACGCGCTCCCAGGCCAGGGCTGAACCACGGCCGACAACGCTCGCAGGTCGATCTTGGAGTAGATGGCCGTCGTGTCGATGCTGCGATGACGAAGCACCTGGGCGACCTCTTCGAGCGACGCTCCCTGCTGGAGCAATTGGGCGGCAGTGGTGTGGCGCAGGCGGTGTGCCCCGACCCGTTTGAGGCCCGCTCGGTCACACGCTAAATAGACCACCCACCTCACCCCGGACCCACTCAGCGGGCCGAGTGGGGCGTTCGCCCGTAGGAACACTGCGCGCGCATCGTGCCGGGGGCGGCCCCGACGCATGTAGCCGGCGACGGACTCTCCGACCTCGACGGGGAGCGGGAGCCGTTCATCTCGAGCGCCCTTGCCGTGGATGACAACCTCGCCGGCACGCCAGTCAACATCATCGAGGCGCATAGCGGCGACCTCGCCGGCGCGCAGGCCCAGGCGCCACAGGCACAAGATGATGGCGTGGTCCCGAAGGCCGACGGCCGTCCTGCGATCACAGCTGCTCAATAGGCGCCGCACGGCCTTCGGATCGATCGATCGGGGGAGCGCCCCCGCCCGCCAACGAGGGACCGTCGGGACAGCAAAATCGAGCCGCTTCGGTGTCAATCCCTCGATGTAGACGAACCGGAGAAAGCTCCGCAGTCCGACCACCACGGTCGCTGCTGAATCGGCGCTTCGTCGTCTGGCTTCCTCCACCACGAAACGCGTCACCTGACGGGGGTCGAGGACGTCAAGACGCAACTCGGGCCCGGCCGCGTCCAGGAAGAGTCGAGCGGCGTGCTCATAGTTCCCGATGGTTCCGGGCTGCAGACCTCGCTCGTTCGCCAGATGTCGGCAGAAACGATCAACCAGCTGATCGGCTGGGCCTTGGACCGGCGCGACAGCCTCCGCGAAGCACCCTTGCAAGCGGAGGAACCTGACAAGGACCCCACCGGGGTCGGGCACACGGGAGGTCGCGCCGCGAGCAGCGTGCCGCGCCGCGGAGAACTCGGCGAGCACGCCAACGTCGATGTCGTCGGCGTCGAGCCCCTTGCCTGCCATCCAACAGCTCAGACCCGCCAAGAGCCGCATCTGCACAACCGCCCAGCTGGGGCTGTAACCCTGCGCCGCCAGTTCATTTCGAAACCCGCTCGCCAACGGGGCAAGCGGACCTTCGATCCGCATCCGGGACTGCTCTGTCTTCACGGTGCCTCCTCTCGCGGCCCATCGGCCTGGGAAAGGAAGCCTCGGTCAACTGACTCGGATTATGCCGACTTCATCACCTGCTCTCATGCGCTTGAACAGGGGGAACACAGCCAGGGCATCCCCCAACTCGGCATAATCCGGATGTCGGCATAATGGCCGTTACACCGACATCGGTGTAACGGCCACATCCGTCAGCTCGACGCCGTCCTGGCCGAGGTGCTGCGTCGGGCCTGGTCGCTCGGAGCCGGACCCCGAGCCGCCCAGATGGTTATCGACCTCGACTCGACCATCTGCGAGGTGTGTGGCAAGGCCAAGGGAGGGGCGGGCTT
>CAWECY010000011.1:0-12672 GCA_963807775.1 uncultured Acidimicrobiaceae bacterium
AGGTGCTGGCCGAGGAGCTCGGTATCGACACGGAGAACACGGCCAAGTGGCTCTACGAGCACCGACGAGAAACCGAACGGCTGCACAGACTGGCGGAGCTACGAGGTGAACTGGCGTCCCGCCACCCGTCCTCCCGGCAACCCTCGGCCACCCGAGCCAAGGTGGCCCGCGCCGAAGCTGAACTGGCCCGCTGGGCGCTCCGCTCCGGCCAGTTGGTGATCGTCGACGAGGCCAGCTTGGCCGGCACTTTCGCCCTCGATGAGCTCGTGAGGGCGGCCGGAGCCGCCGGGAGCAAGGTGGTCCTCGTCGGTGATGGCCGTCAGATCGAGCGCGGTGGAGTCCGGCGGGATGTTCGCCGCCCTGGTGCATGACCGCGACGGCTTGGCCCCAGCGCTCAGCGACGTGCGCCGGTTCGCCCACGAATGGGAGAAGGCGGCCAGTGTCGAACTGCGGGCGGGTTCTCCCGAGGCCATCGACGCCTACAGCGCGCACGGGCGGATCAGCGAGGGGAACCGTGACGAGATGCTCGACGCCCTCTATCGCGGGTGGAGACGGACACGGGGGCGGGCATGACGAGCCTGATGATCGCCGGAGACCTGGGCAGTGTGGCCGAGCTCAACGGCCGGGCCCGGGCCGAGCGGATCGCCGCCGGTGAGGTGAAGGAGCGCGGGTTGGCCGTGGCCGGCGGAGGATCGGCCGGGGTGGGCGACAAGGTGGTCACCCGACAGAACGACCGGCGACTCGGCACCGGCCGAAGCTGGGTCCGCAACGGCGACCAATGGATTGTGACGGACACTCACCCCGACGGTTCCATGACCCTCCAGCGGTTCAAGGGCACCGGGAAAGTGGTGCTCCCGCCCGCCTACGTGGCCGAACACGTCGAGCTGGCCTACGCCTCGACGGCGTACCGGGCCCAGGGCCGCAGCGTCGACACGGCGCACGCCATGGTCTCTCCGATAACCACCCGCGAGGTCCTCTACGTGTCGGTCACCCGAGGAAGGGAACTCAACCGGCTCTACGTGGACACCTACTACGACCCCGACCCGCAGACCTCGCACGACGACACGATCGAACCGGTGACCGCTCGCCAGGTGCTGGCCGGAGTCCTGCGCAACGAGGGCGCCGACGTGGCGGCCCACGAGATGATCCGGCGCTACCAGCACGAAGCTGAGGGCATGGAGCGCCTGTCGGCCGAATACCTGACGCTGGCCACCCTCGCCCAAGCAGAGCGCTGGGACGCCTTGCTCATCCGCTCCGGGCTGAGCAGTGCTGAGCTGGAATCTGTTCGGGCCAGCGAGGCGCACGGCCCGCTGCTGGCGTCACTGCGCGAGGCCGAAGCCCGCGGTCTCGACGTCGAGACGGCCGTCCCCCAACTCGTCGCCCGACGCTCCCTGGCCGACGCCTCCGACGTGGCCGCGGTGCTCCACAGCCGGGTGGACCGTTGGGCCGAGGCGGCCGGTGGCCGGCGGCGAATCGCCGGCAATCTCATCGTCGGGCTGATCCCCAGAGCACAAGGTGTCACCGACCCCGAGATGGCGGACGCGTTGGCTGAGCGGGAGTTGGCCATGCAAGCGCGTGCCCTCACCGTGGCCGCCCAAGCGATCGAGGCCGGAGCCGGCTGGGTGCAACGCCTCGGGAGCCTGCCGTCCGATCCTTCCCGTCGGCCCCGCTGGGTTCGTGAAGTCTCGACGGTCGCGGCCTACCGGGACCGCTGGCACATCACCGAGCAACGCAGCATCGGGGCCAAGAGCGACGTCGGGAGCACCGAGCAGATGAGCCAGCGCCGGAGGGCACTGGCCGCGGCAGAGCGGGCCGTGGCCATCAGCCACGACTCTCATCGCAAACAGGCAAGTCCTGCCTGGGAGTCGCAGATCCAGGTAGAGAGGGGAGTGGAGCTCTGACGCCCGGCGAGGCCGCCCTCGCAAGCAGATCTGAGCTGAGGAGCCGGTGTTTTGGGTCCATTGCTAGCCGTTCGCTAACCCGCCCCTACCCGCACTTCGGGGATACCCTCCTGGTTTCCGAGATCGCCGGAAGCCAAGTGTCCGGGTAGTCCTTGGAAGCGACGAAACTGGCTCTTCACCCACGCTCGGCTCGCTGAGCCCAGCGTTGTGGATGACGCAAGCGGGAGACCCGCTTAGCGATCGGACTCCAGTCTGCGAGGATCAGAACCCGTGGTGATGAAGCGGTGGATGGCCTCGTTGGCGTGGTCCTGAAACGACGGGTTGGCCAGGTCGGGGAGGAAGTCTGCTTGGTTGACCATGGGACCTATAAGCGTGTTGGCCGCGCTGGCGTAGAACACGCCGCTCGACAGGGTCGGATCGGTGACGCCGTCGACCAGTCGCTTCGCGCCCACGGGAAGTTTGTGGGAGAGACGCAGGGTGGGCAGGATGTATTTGGCTCCGATGCGCATCGGCAATGGGAGGTCACTGGCTGCTTGGGTGCCGGTGGTATTGCCGGGGCTCACGGTGATGAAGCGGCGGTCGGGGTGTTGGCGGGCCAGGTAGGCCATCCACAGGGCGCCAATGTACTTGGCCTGCCCGAAAGCCATGTTGAAGTCCGCCTTTTTGCCGGCGAAATAGCTGCCGTCGATCATGCTGGCGAACTCGTCGGCGGAGTGTGAGACGAACGTTGGCGGCTTCATCCGCAACTTCGGGACCCCCCTGACCGCTTCACTTCCGACGAAGACCGCAACCTCGCCAATCCGATCCTCTTTCAGGAGCCCTTCGAGCAGCACGACGTGGCCAAGGACGTTCGTCGCGAACCCGGTGGTGACCCCGTCAGCGGTCAATTCGAACGCCTGCGGGCCAATGACACCAGCGTTCATGACCAGCGCGTCGACGGATCCATTGATCGCGTCAAGGCCGGTGCGGACCGAATCCAGGTCGGCGACGTCCATGAGAACGATGTCGAAGATGTGCCGGCCGGTCACCTCTTCGAGATCGACCTTTGCCGTTATTGCCCGATCTCTGTTTCGGCAAGCCAGGTAGATCCGCTCCATCTCGGGACGTAGTGCCAGTTGCCGGGCCACCTCCTTGCCGAGTCCAACGTTGGCGCCCGTGATGAGTGCTGTCTTTTCTGGGAGTGTGCTCATTGGGAGTCCCTCTCACCTTCTGTGGGCGTAGGGAGGCCGTCAAGCAAGCTGAAGCGGGCATCCATCGCGACGCTTCGGACATCGATCAACTGCTGATACTCAGGCGAGTTGTACCACTTGAGAACCGTCTCACGGTCGGGAAACCGCATGAGTGCTCCTGAAGTGAGCGAGCCATCGCCGTGCAGGACTTCCCAGTCGCTGTTGGCGAGAGGCTCGCCTCCGTGCTCTTTGGCCGTCTTCCCAGCAAATGCGGCGTATTTCTCACGGTACATTTCCGGGACCTTGACCGTGAATTCGACAATCACGTATGCGCTCATGTGGATACTCCTTCGTATTTGGTTATTCGCTGTGAGCTGTGTTCTAGGACTTCACTCGTAAACGTCGACGCCGACAAGCGCTACGTTGCTGATCGGCCGCCGTCGACCGCAAGAGTGACGCCGTGGACGAAGCTGGCGTCATCGCTGGCCAGGAAGACGATCGCCGCAGCCAACTCCTCGGGCGCAGCGACGCGACCTGCTGGTGCCAGTGCTGCGTGCGCATTCACTATCTCGGCGGGGGCTGCTTCCATCATGCGGGTGCGCGTCGGGCCGGGAGCAACGGCGTTGACCCGAACACCACTCGGGCCGTATTCGGCGGCCCAGGTCTTCGTCAACAGTTCGAGAGCGGCTCGGCTGGCGCCATACAGAGCCATGCCGGCCTGTCCAAAGCTGGCGACCATCGTGGAGATGTTGACGATCGAACCCCATCCGCGTTCGGCCATGGCTGGCGCCAATGACGCGACGAGGAAGAACGGAACCTTGACGTTGAGTGCAAAGGTCTCGTCGAACTCTGCTTCGGTGGCTGCGTTGCTTGGTCCGAGCAAGGCGACGCCAGCGTTGTTGATGAGGATGTCGACGTGACCGTCGCCTGCCTCAGTGGCCCACTCGACCAGGTCCTGGGCCGATTCCAGATCGCTCAACGTGGTGAGTCGGGACGTCGCGCTGCCGCCGCTGCCTTCGATCTCGGCGATCACGTCTTTGGCTCGTTGTTCGTTGCGTCCCACTACGAGTACATGAGCGCCGCGGGCGGCCAAGGCGATGGCCGTCGCCTTGCCGATCCCGCTCGTCGAGCCCGTCACCAGAGCTGTCTTGCCTTTTAGATCAGTCATGCGGTGTGTCGTCCTCTCGCTGCGAAATGGGTTGCATGACTCACTTTGACACCTCGGAACTGGGTTGTCAAACTCAGAATTCTATTAACATCGGTGCATGGTCAACGAGACGAGTGACCGGCCGAGGCTCACCCCCAAGGGAGCACGCGTCCGGGCACGAATAGTGGAGGAGGCCGCCGCCCTGATCCATGAACGCGGGGTCGCGGGCACCACCTTGAAAGACGTCGAGGTGGCGGCGGAAGTCAGTGGCTCTCAGATGTACCACTACTTCCCCGACAAGGACGAACTCGTGCAGGCAGTCATCGACTACCAAGCCGAGACCATCGTCGATCGCCAGCGGCAGGCGTTCAGCAGCGCGAACGGAGTCGAAGCCTGGCGGAACATGGTGATCACCGCGGCGAAGCGCACCAAAGCAAAGGGGGGCTGCCAACTTGGCTCGCTCGTTGGTCAACTCGCCGAGAGTGACCCCGAGGCCCGAGCGCTCATCGCGGCAGGGTTCGATCAGTGGGCCGCCGCAATCGGCGATGGACTCAGATCCCTTCATGCCGACGGGATACTCCAGTCCGACATCGACCCGGACGACCTCGCTATCACCTTGCTTGCCACGCTCCAAGGAGGACTTCTTCTCGCCCAGGTGCAACGGAGTACCCGCCCGTTCGAGACTGCGGTCAATACCCTCCTTGCCCTTGCCATCGGCAGATGAGCCCGAGCCGGGTTCGTTCACAGTCATCGCGGAGGCCGGCTCACGGCCCTTGGATGAAGCATGTGCATCCACACGATGCGTTAGCGGACCTGCTGCGGTTCGTGATCCGGGACACCTCGTTGCGCCCAGTGGGTTGCTCAGGTCTGACTTTCCGTGAGTTCATTCAGCCGACCTTGAATCCTCGCGCCTCTCGGACTTGGACCGGCCTCGTCAAGACGGACAGAATGTCGTGACAGCTCCTCGCGTGGGGGAGACGTTCCAGCTCGACCTCGACGGGACGGCATTTACCGGCCGCTACATCGAAGTAGATGCCCCGCACCGCATGCTGCTCAGATGGGACCGTCAAGGAACGGACACAGCGACGCCTGCATTCATCGAGATCACGCTCACCCCGACGCATGACGGCACAAATGTGAGGGTGCAATTCTCCGGCCTAAGTGGGGAGGATGCCGCTTTCTATCCGCAACTCTGGGCGCGTCACCTTGACCGAATCGCAGCTGCCTTGGCTGGCGCCGAACCCGCGCACGGCAACTGAGTCGGAATCCGCCTGCTCCGACTTCGATCCCCAAGTCCACCACTGGAGTCGCGACGTGACCGGAGCAGACGGCACTAAAAGGGTCGCATGACGCGCACCAATCAAAACCTCGGCGATCACGGCCACCGTTAGCAGCAGATTCCAAGCCACCTGGAGTGCCGCGATTTGCGGTCCGCCGAGCCAGAGCGGCCGAAGACCCTCCGGGCATAGTCGTCCATTGCGGTGGATCGCAGGGGTGGCGGCACAGGTCTGAGGGACCCATTTGCAGGGTGCCCATAACGCCGGCTATGCGGCACTTCCCGAGCCGAGGCGCTAGGTGAACGCTGTGACCATCCATGCGCCTGCCCCAAACTGCACACCCACACCCGGCTCGTAGTGCTCCGTGAGGGACAAGCGGACAGCCTCGACCATCTCGTCATGAGCATCCGTCCCCGCCAGGCTGACCAGACCTCGAGCCATCCCCATTCCGAGTAGGAACTCGATCGACTGGTCGACCGTGCCGCCTCCGCCGATCACGATGGTCGGGGCGAGCGACTCGAACGTCACATCGGTGAACCCCGCCGCCTCGAGGAGCGCTGTCGTCTCGTCCTGATCCTTAAGGGCGAACATCCCGGGGCCCTTTGAAAGGCCGCCGAATTCAGGGATCTCGACGCACGTCGCCACCTGGTTGGCGATGATAGTGAGCCATTCGTTCGCGGGAAGGCCCTGCCAGCAGACGAACGCCAGTTGACCGCCGGGTGCGAGCGAGCGTCGCAAGTTCGAGAATGCCCCCACGGGGTCATCGAAGAACATCAGTCCGAACTGGCTGACAACGAAGTCGAACGTACCCGGAGCGAAGGCGTGCGTCTGGGCGTCGGCGACGACGAACTCGACGTTGTCGATCTGCGCTGTGGAGGCACGCTCGGACGCGACCTTCGACAGTGGCGCGGAGATGTCGATACCAACCGCGGAGTCGGCGATGCGAGCTGCTGCGAGGGTAAGTGTAAATGCTGATCGAAAATCGGAGCACCTGCTGACGCTTTCGCGCTGATCGAAAATCGGAGCACCCGACCATCCCCGGACCTGTCCGTGCCGGCTCCCAGGCTTCCCGTCTGGAGCTGGGCGAGCAGACGGGAGAAGGGTGCACACCGACATGGAGATGTGGACTGAGATCAGGAGAAAAGTCCTGGTCGAGGGTACCTCGAAGCGCTCGATTCTCAGGGAGTACAAAGTCAGCTCCGGGGTCCTCGAAAAGATCCTGACCCACGCTGAACCTCCCGGCTACCGCCAGAGCGTCCCTCGCCCCAAACCCCAGCTGGGCCAGTTCATCCCGGTGATCGAGCAGATCCTGGGAGACGACAAGACGGCCCCACCCAAGCAGCGCCACACGGCCAAGCGGATCTACGAGAGGCTGCGCGACGAGTACGGCTACACCGGGTGCTCCTCCCAGGTCAGGGCCGCCGTGGCCCGGGTCAAGCGCAATCACCTCGAGGTGTTCGTGCCGCTCAGCCACCCGCCGGGCCGGGCCCAGTTCGACTTCGGTGAGGCGACCGTGATCATCGCCGGGGAGGAAACCAAGGCCGCGCTGGCGGTCATGACCCTGCCCTATTCGGACGTCTACTTCCTGAGCGCCTATCCCCGCGAGTGCACCGAGACCTTCCAGGCCGGCCACATCGCCGCCTTCGAGTTCTTCGGTGGCGTCCCGACCCGGACCTCCTATGACAACACCTCCATCGCGGTGAGCAAGGTGGACGGGCGTGACCGGGTGCTGACCACCGAGTTCTTGCGACTCGAATCCCACTTCCTCTTCGAGCACCACTTTTGTCGGGTGGGCCGGGGCAACGAGAAGGGCCATGTGGAGACCCATGTCGGCTATGCCCGGCGCAACCTGTTGGTGCCGGTGCCGTCATTCGCATCATGGGCGGCGTTCAACGAGTACCTGGCTGCCGCCTGTTATGCCGACCTGTTCCGCCGGGTCCGGGGCAAGACGGACACCAAGGCCGAGAGGCTGGAAACCGACCGGGCGGCCCTGCTGGGGCTGCCGGCCGAGTCCTTCGAGGCCCGCCGGGTTGAACAACGCGGCGCCAACTCGCTCTCCTTGGTGCGTTTCGACTGCAACGACTACTCGGTGCCGACCGCGTTCGCCCATCATGACGTCACCGCCATCGGCGGGACCGAGGAGGTCCGCCTTCTCGTCGGCGCCGAGGTGGTGGCCACCCACCCGCGCTGTTGGGCCAAAGAGCAGGTCCGCTTCGACCCGACGCACTACCTGGCCCTGTTGGAACGAAAGCCCGGTGCCCTTGACGTCGCTCGTCCCCTGGAGGGCTGGAACCTGCCCGAGTGCTTCTTGACCTTGCGCCGGCGCCTCGAAGCCGATTCAGGGTGGGCCGGGACACGTGACTACATCAAGGTGCTGCGCCTCATGGAGTCGGCCACGCTCAAAGAGCTGACGGCTGCGGTCACTCAGGCCCTCTCCATCGGGGTCAGCGGGTCTGACGCCATTGGGCTGATCCTTTTGCACTCCAAGGAGCGTCCGGTCGCCCTCTTCAGCCTCGACAGCCACCCCCACCTCAAAGAAGTCGCCATCGAAGCACCCGACCTCGACGCCTATCGGGCGCTGACCGAGATCGGGGCCTGAGCGCATTTCCCCAGGTCGACTCCTGGCCCCCCGATCCCACCACCGCGGATTCAGCGCCTCTCGGGGCAACTGAGCGCCCGGCATCACCGTCTCGGCGCAGATAGCGCCGTGATCAGAAAGGAGCACCACCAATGAAGACCCTCGAAGCGAAGTCCCTCGTCCTGCTACGCCATCATCTCAAGGCTCTCCGGCTGCCGACGGTCGGCGCCGAGTGTGAGAAGGTGGCCAAGCAGGCCGCGCTCGACAACGTCGACCACCTCACCTACCTGCTCCAGCTCTTGGAGCTCGAACTGCTCGACCGCGAGAAGCGTGCGGCGGAGCGCCGGCTCAAGGCAGCGCGCTTTCCGACCATCAAGACGCTCGACACGTTCGACTTTGCGGCCCGCCCGTCGGTCAACAAGGTCCTGATCTCAGAACTGGCGCGCTGTGAGTACATCGACAAGCGGGAGAACGTTTTGATGATCGGAAACCCCGGCACCGGGAAAAGTCACTTGGCCACGGCGTTGGCCGCCCAGGCCTGTGCCAAGGGTTACCGGGTCCGCTTCTTTCGCACCACCGAGCTCGTGACCGCCCTCATAGAAGCCCGAGACGAGCGGACGTTCCTGCGGCTCAAGGGCCAGCTGGCCAAGCTGGATCTCCTCGTCCTTGACGAGCTGGGCTACGTCCCCGCATCCAAGGTCGGTGCCGAACTGCTCTTCGATGTCATCTCCACGGCCTACGAACGAACCAGCCTGATCGTGACCAGCAATTTGCCCTTCGAATCGTGGACCGAGGTGCTGGGCTCCGAACGCCTCACTGGAGCCACGCTCGACCGCCTGACCCATAGGTGCCGAATCATCGAGACCAAGGGCGAGAGCTACCGACTCCGAGACGCCAAGGCTAGGACCACCCGATCCGCCAAATCGGTCACCACGCCGGTGGACGCGACTGAGACCTCAAGCTAACTTCACACTGACCAAGTGCTCCGATTTTCGACCGGCGCGCGCTGCGATATTGGATCGGCATACACAGTAAGAGCGCCGCATCCGCAGCCCACATCGAGCAAGGAGCGATGCGGTGTCAGTCGAATTAGTTCGAGCAGCGCCTCGGTGAACGGCGCGAGTTGGCGGTCGTAGCGGTCAGCGTGGTTGACGTAGTGCACCGACTCGCCACCATTCCACGCCTCATACTGTTTCTTGTTAGGTGCCACGATGGGTTCTCGGTGTCGGGTGTGGTTTGACCAGCATCCTGGCACGCCGATCGTTCGCAGATCCGGGGTAGCCCCGAATGCCGGTCTGGAGGCGGGAGTTGCCGGATCAATTGTGTCCACTGCTCATTTTCGCGAGCAGAGCGAAACCTGGCGTCTGGAATGGAATCGTCGGTCCTGAGGCGGTCTGTTCGACCTCAGCCGTATCCGGGCTGAGGTCGGGTCCGAGCGCG
Source organism: uncultured Acidimicrobiaceae bacterium (assembly GCA_963807775.1). Classification (GTDB taxonomy): domain Bacteria; phylum Actinomycetota; class Acidimicrobiia; order Acidimicrobiales; family RAAP-2; genus Bog-473. The sequence continues at coordinate 9,513 of CAWECY010000011.1, forward strand.
CCGCGACGTGGCGTAGGACGAGCAGGCCTCCGACCTGGAGAAGCTCAGCCGTTGTCGGGCTGAGGTGTAGGCACGAGCCTTGTCCTACAAATGTCCTAGAAACTCCGTCGTCACGTGTCGTCGGCTGTCGTCTACTGACTACATCGTTTCTGATCAAGCCGTGAGTCGTCGTCTTGGGTCGTGCCATGCGTAGGCACGGACCGGATTCACACGGCTGAGGTCGTGGGTTCGAGTCCCGCAGCGCCCACTCGTTTCCCTGGTCCCACAGTTGATGTCTCTCGGCTCGGGTCGTATCCCAGTCCGAGGAGCTGAGAAATGGCAGGTACCTGAGTCTGAGGGGCTACCCGAAATCGACGCCTTCGATAGGTGCCGCGGGTTTGATGTCTGGAAGGCGTCGCATCCGAAACGAGTTGGCGAAGCCAAGAAGTCCGGCGATGGCGGGGACGAGAAGTGCGAACTGGAGGGAGCGGTTCCTGGCCTCGGTGTTGATGGCAAGGATGGCATTCTGGACGTTCTGGGGCTCGCCGGAGATCTGCTGCTGGAGCTGGGTGTTGCTCATGACCTCGGCGTCGGTCTCCATCTTGGCGGCGATCTGCTGCTGTTGGGCCGCGGGAATCGCGGTGCTCGAGTAGGTCAGGTGGGTGAAGCTCAGCGCCAGGACCCAGAGCAAGAGGCCACCGGCCACCGCCAGGCCGAAAGACAGGCCGAACGAGCCGGCGGCGGAATTCACCCCAGCGGCTTCGCTGACCCGCTCCTCGGCGATGGGCGCGAGGGTGAAGTTGTTGAGCTGGGACACCAGCAGACCGAGCCCGGAGCCGGCGATCAGGAGCGGGATCACGAGGTACCAGCCCGAGTCCACTCTCGGCACCAGGGGGATGATGGCGGCGATGCCGATAGTGCTGAGGGCGAAACCGGCCAGCACGATGTTGGCGGGGCGGCGCTTGCCCGCTTTGCGGCCGGCGAGGAGCGCCATCCCGAACATGGAGAGCGAAAGGGGTGCGAGGGACAGTCCGGCTTGCATGGCGTTGTACTCCAGCGTCATCTGCAAGAAGAGGGGCAGGGCGATCATGGCGCCGCCGAGGGTGATCTGCTGGAGCATCTGCTGGGAGATGCCGATGCGGAAGTTCAAGTGCTTGAACAGGTCAGGGTCCAACAGGGTGGGCTTCCCACGGCGCTTGCGCTGGACGAGCCAGTAGGCGAACGCGGCCAGGGCCACGGCGCCGATGGCAATGATGAGGCCGACGTAGCCGCCGCCCTCTTGCCAGACCAAGATGCCGAGGACCACGCCACCCATGCCGACGACCGAGAGGACCGCACCCACGAGGTCGATCTTGCGGGGTCCCGTGTAGGGCACGTCTTTGACGAGGCGGATCTGGGACAACACCACCAAGATGATGACGACCTCAAGGCCGAAACCGACGCGCCACGACAGATAGGTGGTGACGAATCCGCCGAGAAGCGGGCCAACGGCAGCGGCGATCGCCGCTGAGGCACCGACCAGGGCATAGGCCTTCTTCTGGGCGGCCCCCGTGAAGTTGCCGTGGATGAGCGACTGCATGGCCGGCAACAAGAGGGAGGCGCCGAGGCCGCCGATGATCGCCCAGAAGATGATGACTGTGGTCAGGTTCTGCGTGAGCGTCATGGCAAGCGCACCAATGGCGTAGGCGAGCAGGCCGATCACGTAGGCGCGCTTTCGGCCCATGAGATCGCCCATCTTCGAGTTGATGAGGATGAAGGCAGCGGAGACCAAGGCCTCCAGGGCGATCGCCGACTGGACGCCGCTCGCCGTCGTGTGGAGGTCCCTGACCACGGCGGAGATCGACACGTTCATGAACGACGTATCGACGACGAGGACGAACATCGCCGCCGCCAGCAGAAGCGCCAGCCGCGGGTTCGCCCCGCTCTCGGCCTGCACGGCATCTTCAGGTTCGGCACTCATGCCCGGTGTGCGTCCTGGTCAGCGGGCACGGGTGCCGAACCCCTGACATCGTCCTGGTCAGCGTCTTGCGCGTCGCTGATGTTCACGTCACGGTCCTGCAGCGTGGCCGTTGCACTCTGACAAGCGCCGACGGTCAGGTCATTCAGGCGGTTCGTACCTACCTCCGTCTTTCATCTCCACAGTGAGGGTGCGAACTCTTGCTGCCTATGTTCTCTAGAGAGCGGGGGCGTGAGCGGTGCGCCCCAGACGGCTGTACCCATGATCGGCGTAGTTTTCGACACCCTGGTGTCGGCGAGCACGTTTTCGTCGGGATCTCGGCGGACGAAGGCGCTAGTCGCAAGGATATAGAGAACGCCACCCCAGCGGTGGGTGTGCACAGGCACCGTGGCACCAGGTGGAACGCGTCCATCGAGAACTCTGACCGGGTTGTCCTCGAACAGGACTGTATGGAACCCTGGCGCAGCGATCATGGCGTCGAGGTCATCGGGCCACGGCCACTCGGCGGGGGTGCCGCCGCCGGTCAACGGGATGAGGCCTTTCTGACTGTCATCGCCGTCTCACGATACCCCCCAGGGCATCCGGCCGTCGTGCCTCGCTGACCCGCCCGGGAAGCGCGTTCCAGGACTTCGGCGAGAATCAACCGACCTTGTTGGCGGAGAGACGTAGAACGACGGGACGGTGGCGCATCTGGACAGCAATGGGCAAGACGCTCGCCGTACTTCTGTCAAAACAGTCCATGGTCTGTACTCTCATCCCGACTCCTGCGCCGAACACCAGTGCCCCGCAGGTCCAGTGGGGCGTGGGGCTGTCTGTAGCGATTCTGTCGTCGTTCCCGTAGTCGCGGCAGATGATCGTTCGTGACGGCCGAAGTTCAGGACTCCCGGTCAACCCAGACGGCGAGCCACCGCGACAGCCCTGCTTCGTCCACGTCGCCAGCTGCCACTGTCAGCCTCGTGGTGACGGCCTCTTCGGCTGGCAAGTCGAGCTCGTGGCCGTTGAGGGCGAGAACATCGTGAGGCATCCCCATCAAGGCGTTTGTAGGCGTCGAGAAGTGGGTGGTTCCGAGAGAGAGACGCGTCGCCAGCACGGCCGCCTGGTCGAGGAACTCAAGGTTAGTGCCGCACGGCGTAGAAAACGATCCGACTGGCCACCCGCGTCATCGAGTGGAGCAAACGAACTGGCAGTCCGATCAAGTAGATCCGAAGATGCTGGCAGAACCCT
>CAWECY010000012.1:0-11964 GCA_963807775.1 uncultured Acidimicrobiaceae bacterium
ACCTTCGCAGCCTCTTGCTCGATGTGTCTCCCGAAGATCGCTTCAGCGTGGCGCTCTCAGACAACCGACTGTGCATTCGCAGGCCGCGCTCGATCTTAAGCCGAACTGTTGCTCAATCCCGGCGTGCGGGGGCTCACCCCCTCAGTAGCCTCAGTTGAGGGGATTCGAGATCCCAGTTGGTGTGTCTCGGTACCGATCGGTCTTGTGAGGCTGGTCAAACACGGCGACGGCCAGTCCGGATGGGGCGTGTCCTGACCTGAGGCTTCCTGTCCGTCGAGGGCCGCCGCGAGCTGGGCGTCGACAATGCGCAAGCGGCTGGCCATCCCCCTCAACAGCGCATTCCGGAATCCGGGGATTTGAGCCATCGCGTCAATCTCACGCGGCCCGATGATGAGCATGCACAGATCAGAGAGGGCTGTGACCGTGGCATTGCGGGGACCGCGGTTCAAGGCCGCCAGTTCCCCAAAGAAGTCACCGGGGCCGAGCGTGTTCACGAGTCGGCCCTTCTGGGTGACCTCGGCGGTGCCAGAGATCATGAGGAACAGCTCCTTGCCGATCTGATCCTCTCTGACCAAGATCTCGCCCTCGCCGACCTTGACGTGCTCCGCTAGGCGCTCGACCTCCCGGAGCTGTGCCTTGGTGCAGCCCCTGAATTGGTCGATCGACTTCAGGCGGTCGAAGAAGGGCTGTCCTCTAAAGGTCTGCACCACGTCCTTTTCCTTTTGGTTCCGCAATGCCACCCTGGATTACACCAGCACCAAATAACCGGTACTTGGCTGCGACTGATCTTCACGGACAGCGCAGTAAATTTCAAGAGATGTGAGGGAGTGTTTACTGTGTCTTCACACGCCGATGGGCGAAGTCTCACGCCAAGGTGAATTGTGCCCGCCCTTACGGCAAATGGCGGCCGGGCTGTTGGGGCGAGAGACGTAAAGGACTCAAACGAACGCTGGCTCATCACCGTATCGGCCGTGCTGCGACGAGTGACAACTACGCTCCGCCGACACTTGACACTCCTACCGCTGCACATGAACTACCGATGGACCTCTGGCCGGGCCGTCTTCACAGGTCGATCAACCGAACACGAACCAAGCCACCTCAGTGTTGACCGGGGCAGTGCCGGTGAAGTAGATGGTGAGCTTGCCGGTGCTGGGGTTCGGGAACACGGCCTGCACGGCGAGCGTCCCAGTCGGGGTGGACTGCACTTGCAGCATGGCCAGGGCGTAGCTCGTGCTTGACAGCCCTCCGTTAACTGACACCATGACGGAGGTACCGGCGGTGGCAACCTTTACCAGTCCGCTGCGGGCGAACTTCGCCACGCCGTCGACCTGAAGCGCGGTGCCAGACGACGGGGCCAGGGCAAGGACGCCGATGCCATTCGTGGTTACTCCGGCAACCCCGTATCCGTCGCTGCTGTCGTCAGAGCCGAGGACGCCGATACTGCCGGTGTGTGAGGTAATCCCGTAGATGCCGTTACTCCCACTCGAAAACCCCACATGACCCCAGTCGCTGTGTTCGAGTCTCCCACCACTCCTGCAAAGCCAACTTCAGCCGCCAACCCGCTGGGGCCCGCATTGATCCCGTGCACACCGGTGGAGGAACTCGACAGGCCGACGACGCCATTACAGGTCGTTCCGTCTCCGACCACACCGGCTTGCCCAGGTTGAATCCCGCTCGTGCCGATGCAGATCCCGTAGACGCCGTTGTGACCGACATCGCTCCCGGCCGAAAGCCCGAGAACTCCGCTGTTGAAAAGGGAGTCTCCGACCACACCAGCTGGCCCAACAGGGTATAGCCCACCCGTGATCCCACTCGCTGCGCCATTGATCCCGTAGACGCCGTTGGTGTCGCTCGACAGACCGACGACGCCATCATGGGTCGTTGAGTCTCCGACCACACCGGCTGGCCCAGGTTGGATCCCGCTCGCGGCGTCATTGATGCCATAGACGCCGTTGGTGTCGCTCGAGAGCCCGACGACCCCGTCGTAGGTAGTGGAGTCACCGACCACACCAGCTGGCCCAGGAGGAATCCCGCTCGCTCCGGCTGAGACCCCGTACACACCGTTCCCGACACCAGCAGTAGTGCCCAACACAGCGGCACTGCTGTTGGCTGGATTGGTCAACCTGCCGTAGACGCCGACGCCTGTTCCGGTGCCGTAGAAGTCATCACCCTGGACGCCTGGGCCCGTTTGCTCTGACTGTCCCCAAACGGCCGGGCTCGTGTTGCCGGGGTTCGACACCTTGCCGATGACGCCGGGCCCGGTGCCTCCCAGCGTGCTGTCTTGACCTTGGACTCCTGGTCCCGAGCCAGCCGACTCGGCAATTACGGCCGCGCTTGCGTTACTTGGGTTATCGAGATGGGCGTACACCCCTGCCCCAAGGCCGTAGACGGAGTAGGCCCCTCCCCCGAATACTCCCCCAATACTGGGGTTGTCAGTCGCTTCAATACTTGCGTAGGAACTCTGGGTGTTCACAACGACTAGAGCCGCATCAGTAGCTGAGCCGGTGGGGAATGGGTTACGCACAAGAGATGTCGAGCTGTCGGAGCGGTTCGGCTCTCCGACCACAAAGTTGTCGTTGTCCCCGCTTGCACCCGATGCCGAGGCCGGGCTCGCTTCGATCAAACTTGCCCCCACCGCTCCGGCGGCACCCATGCCGAGCATCTTGAACAGGTACCGGCGATCGCTGGTGGTCTCGTCCTCTCTCTCACCATCATCGATGAGGAGGGTCCCCTTATTCTCAGCAAGTTCTTCATTCTCAGCCAGTTCTTCGCTCGTTCCGTGTGCTGCCTTTGGTTGCGTCGCCTTTCGGTGCGTCGTCTTTCGGTGCTTCGGCTTTGCGTGCTTTGCCATTTGGCGTGCCACCCTTCCCTTTGGTGAAGTCGAGGGTCAAACCCCCGTTTGATTCCGTGAAAAACGCTCGCACCGGGACGGACGGCTGTCAATCGGTTGTTACCCGGGCGTCACGGAACGTCGTAAAGCAGGACCGGGTCAACTACTCGTCGAGTCAATACTCGCCGAGTCAATGACTCGCATCAGGCCACGGAGCGCAGAAGCGGATGAACGGTCAGCGTCAGGTGCCCGGCGGCGGAACACATGGCCCGGCTCCTGTGACCACTTTGTTCTGGTCGGTACTAGACCGCCCCTGCCCCACTCGTGCCGGACTGTCCCACCATCCCGGCGATTAGGGGGCAGGTTGATTGGACGGCTGTCGAATAGACATTTCGCCACAAATCTGGAACCTCGAGCCCTCCGGCGACGTTTAGATACGTAAGAGTGTTTTGCGACCCGTCCGGAGGCTTGGTGAAGCGGAAAACGGCAGAAAGGTCCAGCCAGGAATTCGAGGCCTTTGTCACGGAGACCGCCGACCCACTGTTTCGCTCCGGTTACCTCATGACTGCAAACGTGTCTGAGACCGAAGACCTTCTCCAAGAAACCTTTCTCCGGGTGGCGCGGCACTGGAATCGAGTCCGCTCAATGGAGTACCCCTTCGCCTACGCCCGTCGGGTTCTCATCAACCTGGCACTCGATGGGGCTCCAGCGCGAGCCCGCCGCAGCCGGGAGTTGAGGAACCCAGGCGAAGCGGCCCAAGTCGTTGACCATGGATCCCTTCGCCAACTCAGCGGTATCGATGATCAGGCCGAGTTCAAGTGGGCACTGACTGCGCTGCCTCCGCGTCAGCGGGCCGTCCTGATCTTGCGTTATTGGGATGACCTCTCAGAGCGAGAAGTGGCCGAGATCCTCCGTTGTCCGATCGGTACTGTAAAAAGCACCACATCTCGCGGAGTTACCGAGCTCCGAGGTCTGCTGGGACGGGGCGAAACCGTGATTCCAATCAGTTCGCGGTACGAAAAGCGACGGGGAGGAGGCTTCATGCTGAGCCCAAATCTTGAACAGGAGCTGCGAACTGAGTTCGTCAACGTTGGCAACGACATCCATGCTCCCGATGGTCTGACCGAGCGCCTGCTCCGCGTGAACTACCGACCCAGGGGAAGAACGAGTCTTCTGGTTCCTCTGCTTCTGTGTTCGATCGCCGTTTTGACACTTGCTGGTGTGCTTGTGGCAATAAACCTCAGCGGTGGTCAACCGGTAGCAGCTTCGGTTCTCGCATCAGAGTTCAACGTCTTCAACCGGCCAGCCACTTCGTCTGTCGCCCTACCTTCGAAGTGGCTACTGGCTCAGGAATTTCTAGCGCTAAACGGAATGCCTAACGCGACCCGCCTCCTCGCATCAAACCCCGGCTATGGAATCGAAGGGGTGTACGCGGCCACTTATCCGAAAAGAATCTGTCTATTTGTTCACGAGGTTCCAGAGACAGGCGGAGGTTTCTCGTCGTGTGATACTCCTCGCGAACTCGAAACCCAGCATGCGATGCTTTTGTGGACCGGTGGTTCATTTACTCAATCGTTTACGACAGGTCTCGTGGCGAACGACGTTACGAGCGTGAAGATTGATGGGGTGATTGCTCCAGTGTCAGCCAACAACTTCTTCTTGACCGCGCTTGCTGATGCAGACTCACCCTTGACCGTGACCATCAATCTGTCGGACGGCCCATCCATAACCGAGACGTTTCTCCCAGCGCCGCCGCTGAGTAACGGTGGTTCACCCGGCTAGGTAGACGCCGTTCGCCATGCTCAGTGGGTACCACCCGGCGTCGGAGGTCCAAATCCGCACCCTTCTGGTCCCGAACAAGATCCCACCAGATCCAGTGGTCGAACTCCAACTGGACGAATGATGGGAGGGACCCAGGGATTCGTCTGTGGTTCGCGAACTCGTAGCGGGGTATCCCGAAAGTGGTGTGGCCTCAAGCGGTCATTGCAACACCAGCCTGATTGGCGAACAGTGATGTCCACGATCAGGAGGTGTGCAGATGTGGAGACGCTTTAGCGAAGAAGAGCGCCAGACGATCTGGGACATGCGTGAGGCGGGAGTACCCGTCAAGCGCATCGCCAAGCATCTGGGCGGGCAGAACGTGTCGCTGCGCAAGTTCATCGCCGACGCCGGCGGGAAGCGCCCGACGGCTCGGCAACGCTCCGAGCTGCGGCTCTCGCCTCGAAGAGCGCGAGGAGATCTCGAGGGGCCTGGCGGCGGGTGACTCCATCCGTGCCATCGCCGATGCCCTGGGCCGCTCCCCCTCGACGGTGTGCCGGGAGGTCAACGCCAACGGGGGCAGGAAGAGGTACCGGGCCCTCGTGGCCGACCGGGCGGCCTGCCGGCGGGCGCTGCGACCCAAGCGGGCCAAGCTCGCCCGGTGTCGGCGGCTCCGAGGGGCTGTCGAGCGCAAGCTCGAGGCCAAGTGGTCACCCCAGCAGATCTCGGCGTGGTTGGCTCTGGAGTACCCCGATCGCCCGGAGATGCAGGTGTCCCACGAGACCATCTACCAGTCACTCTTCGTCCAGAGCCGTGGTGCGCTGCGCAAAGAGCTCCATTCATGCCTGCGCAGCGGTCGGGCCATGCGACGGGCCAAGGCCTACACCAAGGGAATCGTCGGCCAGGGCCAGCTGAAGAACATGGTGATGATCTCCGAGCGTCCCGCCGAGGTGAAGGACCGGGCCGTGCCGGGCCACTGGGAAGGTGACTTGATCTTCGGCAAGAAGATGACCTCGATCGGCACCCTCGTCGAGCGCCACAGCCGCTACGTGATCTTGCTCAAGCTCCCCAACGGCCACGGCGCCGAATCGGTGCGCAAGGCCATGACCAAGCGCATCTTGACCCTGCCGGCTCAACTCCGACGCTCGATCACCTGGGACCAGGGCAAGGAGATGGCCGAGCACGTTCAGTTCACCGTCGAGACCGGGGTGCAGATCTACTTCTGCGACCCCAAGAGCCCCTGGCAGCGCGGCAGCAACGAGAACACCAACGGATTGCTCCGCCAATACCTGCCCAGGTCCTCCGACCTATCTCATGCACTCAGCGTGAACTCGACGCCATCGCTCGTTCCCTCAATACAAGGCCTCGACAGACACTCGGCTGGATGACACCATCTCAGGCGTTCGCCGAGGCTGTTGCGTTGACCGCTTGAGGACACAGCCGCGGGGTGCCCCCGACCCCGGCGGTCTGGGGCACCCTGGATCTACGGCCGATCGTCCTTGAGGTGTCTGGCTTCACCTACGAGCGGTTGCTGGTCGGCGTATATTCCATCAGCTCCGCGGCGTTTCCGTCCGGATCACCCACCCAGATTTGGAGGGCGTCGTCGAGTCCCATCCCAACATCGAGGCAGGGGATGTGCTCCGTATCGAGATGCGCCTTCATTGCCTCAAGCCCGGTGACCTTGAAGCAGAAGTGCTGGAGCCGGGTCGGTGCGGCATCGTGCGGCATCTAGGTCCACCTTGTCACTGCCGAACATGGCAAGAACGAGGTCTTGGTCGAAATGAACCGGCCTGGGATCCCAACGCCTCCGTCAAACCCAGGCCGGTTCATCGAGCCAGGCCAGCAACGCCTTGTAGCCGGCGGAGTTGGTGGGGAAGCTCTCCGTGCCGAGCAACCCGCCGAGCGGGTCCAGAGCGGCAGCCACATGGACGTCGAGGTGAGCGTCGACGCCACCGGTCACACCACGCGCAGCTTCTACGATGGTCATGGTCATCCCTTCTCTCTTTGGTGTGAGGGATGGCACGGCCGTTCCAGATCGGAGCGAAGGGCGGCCCGGGCTTGTTGCTGCAAGCCGGGCCAATCACCCCAACTCGGAGACGGGACGTGCCGCTGTCAATGTGCGGCTGGAAGAGCTCGGTCGACGACGTCTCGCAACGTCTCGGGACTCCAAGCCAGACCGAACCCGCCAGCACTCCCGAAGCTATAAAGAACCAGCAGTCAAGCGGTGGACCCTGAGAGAAGTATCAATGAACGGGGACACCAAGGAGCCGCCAACAAGCGAGGGAGCGAAGTGATACTTGCGCCCGCCTTCTGATTACCGTGGCTTCTATCCAACCACCAGCGTCTCGGAGCAGGATTGGCTCGTTCGGAGTGCTAGCGGCTGTAGGCAACCGATTCGTCTCGGACGACTTGGACCAGATCGCCAAGGGCCAAATTGACGTCGTCGAGGTGGAGTCCCCATCTGGGGCCGAGCACCTGCTGAACAACCGGTCGAGTGTCCTTGGGGCCGGCGATGTCCGTGACCTGCAACCAGGTGGCACCACCCGAGCTCTCGCACTGCGCGCGGTAGAGGTTCGGGTAGGACACCCAGGCAGTGCGAACGGTGTGCTTCGAGGTTGCTCCATATTCAAACTTCGAACCGGGGAACGGTTTGGTCGGGAAGTAGGGAATCAATGAACCGGTCCCTCCGGCCAGCGCGGCGGGGTTGGTACAGAGAACCTCTAACCCGGCGGCCGAGGTCGGCGAGAGACCGGACAATGCGCTGATGCTGGTACCGACGCGACCGAAGAAGCTGTTGGCGGGCGGTGGCGAACTGAACGTCGAGTAGGCCACTACGCAGCCCGTCTGGTCGTTCGTCCGACATGCCGGTATGTGGGCGAAGTCGCCGCCCACGACCTGACCGGTCGGCACGGTCACATTGCCGCCCATCAAAAGCGCTGAGACGAGCAGGTGGCGCTCTGAGGGATTCGGATCGACCTCGCGTTTGATGAGTGCGATGAGGAGTGATGCGCCCTGGGAATGCCCGATCAAGACGACGCCTCGACCCTTGTTGTAATGGGCGAGGTAGTCGTTCCACGCAGAGAGCACGCCCAGGTACGCAATGGCGGCTGATTGAGGGCGGATCCCTTTGCTGATCGCCGAGAGAGTCAGTTGGGGGTACATCGGGGCATAGACCCGGCAGACCTGGGAGAAACGGGAGGCCTGAGCGATGGCGACCGCTCGCTCTTGGGGATCGATGTGGAGGTTGGCGTTGGCCGTTGGCTGGGTGCTGACCGTGGGGTACACATAGAAGCAGTCGATGGGAGGGTTCGTGGCTGGACGGGCCCGCTGGACGTACGTCGTCCCGTTCGCCCGAACCACCGTCGTCGTGAGATTGCTCGTGCAGGGATTGTCCGATAGCCCCGGACGGCACAGCCACACCGTCGAGGCGGTCGAGGGGCTGGCGGCGGCCATGTCCTTTCCGACCATCTGAGTTGCCCCAAAGAAGCCCAGCATCATGACCGTGGCAATCCCCACCAGTAAGAGGGCGCCGTCGGTTGAGGTCCGGACACTCTGCCCTCGGCTGCCGTGACACTTCTTAGCCATGACCAATCATGGCCGGTCCAAAGAGGTTGGGGCGATCCGAATGTGCTTGGTTCTGGCGGACGTGGATACCTGCGTCCATAGCTACGATTCTGAAGTATGCCGACGGTCTATGAGGCCATGAGTGGAGACGAGACCATCTTGGCCTTGGCGACGGCGTGGCACATCCGAGTGATGGCCGACGAGATCGTGAGCCATGCGTTCAGCCACGGATTTCATCCAGAGCACACCGAGCGACTCGCCGCCTATTGGGCGGAGGCGCTCGGAGGTCCCCCGGGGTATTCGGATAGGTACGGAAACGAAACCACGGTTGTGCGGATGCACAGCGGGAAGGGTCCACACGAAGAAATGGACCGACGCGCGATCGCCTGCTTCGACGAGGCACTCGTGGACGTGGGGCTCGATGGCGATGATCGGCTCAAACAGGTTCTACACGACTACTTCGAGTGGGCTAGCACCACGATGTCCCGCTATCACCGATCCCAAGAAGAGGTGCCGGAAGGACTCCGTATTCCGAGGTGGTCGTGGGACGGACTCGTTCGTGATCCCGGTCCTGACGAGGTCTGACGGCTATTTCCGCAGGATGAAGCAGCTGGATACGTACCTCCGTCCCGGTGTACTGGGGCACCCTCGGACCGCTCGGTGGCGCTCGGTTAAATCCGAGTAACCGTGTGACCTGGATCGTCCGTCACCGGATTGGTGGCTCGTCAGCCTATTGCGCGTGGCGCACCAACCGGACAAGCTTTATTACGCTTTCGCCTGACGAAGGGAGAACGGGTGCGCCTGGTCGAGACCGACTACCTCGTTGTGGGCGCCGGTGCCACTGGGATGGCGTTCGTCGACACGTTGGTCGCCGAGTCGGACGTCGACGTGGTCATGGTTGACCGGCGGCATCGCCCTGGTGGTCACTGGCTCGATGCCTATCCGTTCGTACGTCTCCACCAACCGTCCGCGTACTACGGAGTCAACTCGCGTGTGCTTGGCAACGATCGCGTCGACGATTCCGGTCCAAACGCCGGCTTCTATGAGCGGTCCACGGCCGCCGAGATCTGTGATTACTACAACCGTGTGCTCCAAGAACACCTCCTTACGTCGGGACGCGTGCGTTTCTTCCCGATGTCTGATTATCGCGGCCGCGATGCGGGCGGCCATCATTTCGTATCCCGGCTGACTGGTGCCGCAACGACCGTGACAGTACGCCGCAAGTTCGTCGACGCTACCTATGTCGAGTCATCGATACCCTCGAGGCATACCCCGATGTACGAGATCGACGCGGGCGTGCACGTGATCCCGCCGAACGCGCTTGTCGACCTCGACGAGCGGCCGACGGGGTTCACGGTCATCGGCGCGGGCAAGACCGCTATGGATACCTGCAGCTGGCTCCTCGATGCGGGCGTCGACCCAGACCACATCCGTTGGGTCCGGCCGCGCGATGGGTGGTTCTTAAACCGAGCCTTCATGCAGCCTCTCGAACTGGTCGCGTCGTACATGCAGCTTCAAGCGCGCTGGGTGGAAAGTGCCGCGGCTTGCAGTGATGCGACCGAATTTGTCCACCGGCTTGAAGCTGACGGCGTGATGACCAGGATCGACCCGAGCGTGGAGCCGGGGGTGTTCCGTGGCGCCACGCTTAGCCTGCTGGAGCTTGATGCTCTCCGCAGCATTGAGAACGTCGTTCGGCTCGGCCGCGTCCAACGCATTGGAACCAAACACATGGTGTTCGATGACACTTCTCTTTCCTCGGACGCACAACAGGTCTATGTCGATTGCACTGCTGAGGGTCTGCCACCAGTGTCCCCGCGTCCCGTCTTTGAGACCGATCGAATCACACCTCAGTACGTCACGATCGGCGTTGCGCCCTGGAGCGCGGCTACCATAGCGGCGGTTGAGGCATCGGGCCAGGACGAGACTCATAAGAACGAGCTGTGCCCTCCAGTCGCCTTCACGGGCGAGGCATCTTCTCTCCTGCCTATCTCGCGTGCCGGCATTGCGGGTCTTGTCGCGCGCTCTGCTGAACCCGAGCTTTCGGCATGGACCGAACACTGTCGACTCAACCCGGCCCGCGAAGCAGGTGAGCACCTTGACGACCCCAAGGTACAAGCGGCCTTCACCTCGCTGGCTGCCAACATCGGATCCGCGATGGAGAACCTCGAACACGTGCTCGCCTGAACACCAGACCGCGATGCCGCGTGTGATAGCACGAACTTAAACCGCAGCTCGCAAAGTAAGCGGCTCACTCCTTCGGGTACAGCCGAGGGGTATCCCCATGGTGCCGGACTGTCCCACCGTCCCGGCAGCGAGGGCAGCCTCGGACCGGCGGAGCGATGACGAACACCAAGGATCGTCCTTCCCAGGATCCGATGCCTTCGTCGGCTCGACCCATCGAAGGGTCGTGACCGACATGAGGTGGGGCTAATGCGAGGCAAATGCGGAGGGTGAGCCCTACGGTGGTTTCTGCCCACGGAGAACACCTCCGCGGTTAAGGTCCCCGCGTGCCTGGGCCGATGGAGGGGATCAAGGTTGTCGAGCTAGGGATGTGGGTAGCCGGACCGGCGGCCGCAGGTATCCTCGGTGATTGGGGTGCCGATGTCATCAAGATCGAGCCCCCATTGGGCGATCCCATGCGCGGAGTGCTGTCCATGCTCGCGAGTCCAAAGGACGTCAACCCGCCGTTCGAACTCGACAACCGGAACAAGCGCAGTGTTGGGCTCGACCTGTACGTTCCGGAGGCCCGCGATATAGCCGCGGCACTCGTTGACGAGGCCGAAGTATTCGTGACGAACGCTCGGCCAGCGGCGCTGGCCCGCGCCGGCTTGGACTACGAGACCGTCTCAGCGCGCAACCCCCGCGTTGTTTACGCACACATCACTGGGTATGGCCTGGCCGGAGACGAGCGGGATCGGGCCGCGTTCGACATCGGCGCGTTCTGGTCCCGAGCAGGCGTGGCGGCAGCCCTGGCACCTGAGGGCGCTCCGTTGCCTGTCCAGCGTGGAGGCATGGGGGACCACATGGCGGCCGTGGCGGCGGCGGCAGCGGTATCGGCCGCGCTTTTCGCCCGGGAACGTACCGGAGCGGGCCAGTTGGTGTCGATCTCGCTGCTCCGCGTCGGCATGTACATGCTCGGCTGGGACATAAACATGGCCATGCGCCTCGGGGTGCCCACGGTGGCTATGACGATCAACACCCCGCCCAACCCGATGATTGGCGCGTACACGGCTGGGGACGGCCTGCGGTTCTGGCTACTTGGTCTGCAGGGCGATCGGTTGTGGCCGGACCTGCTCCGGGCGATCGAGCGAGCCGAGTGGGCAGCCGACGAGCGGTACGCGACGCTTGCCTCGCGATTCGAGAACTCGCCCGCCCTGGTACGCGACCTTGGCGCAGTGTTCTCGACCCGGACGCTGGAGGAGTGGGCCGAGGTGTTCGACCGTGAGGACGTCTGGTGGGCTCCGGTTCGACACGCCCACGAGGTGGTCGCCGACCCACAAGCACGTGCTGGTGGCGGCTTCGTCACCGTGCCTTTGGACGACGATCGCCGGATCGACATGGTCGCCACGCCGATTGACTTCCTCGGGACACCGTGGGCACCCCGGTCGACGGCTCCTGAGTTCGCCCAGCATACCGAGGAGGTGCTTCTGGAGCTGGGGCACAGCTGGGATCGGATTACCGAGCTCAAAGAACTTGGAGCTATTCCCTAGCCCCCCATTCACGAGAGTCTTGAGTACGAGCCTCTCGTCATGTTGCGGGCCGGCTGGCTGTCGGCGCCGGTGATTTGACGATAGGGGGGCGCCCAAGGCCGG
>CAWECY010000013.1:0-356632 GCA_963807775.1 uncultured Acidimicrobiaceae bacterium
TCACGTTCATCGCGTTCAAACGGGCCGAGGCCAATTCCGCCGATTGACCGCCCGACAGGAACGCAATCGCCGGCACAGCAGCGGGGACGGCCCGCAGGAAGCAGTTCACGGTTGCATCAGCTACCTCGTCAGGTGTCGGTTGACTGCTCGAGGACATTCCGGGAAGGACCATATTTGGTTTCAGGACCATACCTTCAAGGGCAACCCTTTGCGCGAACAACTCACTGAACACCGTGCGCAGGACTTCGTCCGTAACCTCGCGAGTCTGCTCCAACGTATGCTCACCATCCATAATGACTTCAGGTTCGACAACGGGGACGAGACCCACTTCCTGGCACAGCGCCGCATAGCGAGCCAGAGCGTGGGCATTGGCTTCAATGCAGCCCCAACTCGGAATGCTAGGACCGATGGCAATCACTGCGCGCCACTTGGCAAAGCGTGCACCCATTTGAAAATACTCTTGAAGGCGATCGCGCAATCCGTCCAGGCCTTCTGTGACCTTTTCACCGGCATGGCCAGCCAGTTTCTTGGCGCCTGTGTCCACCTTGATGCCTGGAGTGATACCAGCTTCAATCAGGACTTGGACAAAGGGCGTGCCGTCGTCCTTCTGCTGCCGGATCGTTTCGTCGTACAGAATCGCGCCCCCTATCGATTCACCGAGACCTGGGGTGGTCACGATCAATTCGCGGTACGCTCTTCGAGCCTCGACAGTTTGCGGAATTCCAAGCATTTCGAAGCGCTTGTTACAGGTCCCATTGCTCTCATCCATGGCAAGCAGGCCCTTATCGTGAGCGAAAAGGGCCTGTGCTGTTTCTTGAAGTTGTTGCACATCCATTTGAGCGTGCTCCATCCGTTCGAGCCAGTTGGGGAGTCATCGACGGCAAGCTCCCGGTATCTTGAAGCGAACTCCGTTGCCCGGGAGTTTACTGACGGCAAAAGCTTAACCACGCCCATTTTGAGAAGTAGCAAGAGGAAGCGCGAGCTCTTCCGGTGCAGGCGCAGGATCACGCGAGATCTTGCTTTGTGCTTCCTTCTCCTTGTTCGCTCGTTCTTGGCCGATTCCCATGGTCAGTGCGGTCATTCCGGCCAGACCGCCCAGTTGCATGGTTTCGATGGCAGAGCTGGGAACGATGACGATCGTGGAGTTTTGCTTCAACCCCTCATAGAGCATGTTCATGCCCCGCAGATGGAAGGCGATAGGATCGTTGGCATAGGTTCTGGCCGCTTCCACAAACTTCTCGGCGACCTGACGTTCCGAATCTCCAAGGATGACGCGGGCCTGGCGCTCTCTTTCGGCCTGAGCCTGCATCGACATCGCATTCTCCAGCGCCTGCGGGATCAATACATCCTTTACTTCGACCGAGATAACATTGATCCCCCATGGCTCCGTACGTACATCGATGATCTCCTGCAGCACGCTGCTGATCTTGTCTCTGCCTTCGAGCATGTCGCAGAGCATCGTCTTGCCGATGACATCCCGCAATGCCGTCTGGGCCGCCCAGTTGATCGCGCTTTGATAGTCCGCAACATCGAGCGCAGCCTTTTTGGGATCGACGATCTTCCAGAACAAGACTGCATCCACATCAACAGGGACTGTGTCTTTGGTGAGCGTCTTCTCCGCTTTGAAGGAACTAGTCAACACACGTGTATCGATCCAGTAGGCGATGGATTCAATGATCGGAATGATCAGGAACAATCCCGGCCCTTCGAGTGAGCGAAACTTGCCAAGCCGCAGAACAACCGCCTTGCTCCATTGGTCCGCGACCTTGATTCCTGCAGCTGCAAAATAAGCGAGGACAAGAGCACAGGCGAGGACGAAGATGGCGGCCACGTCAGCCGATGCGCTATGGAGACCATAGGCAACCGCACCGCCCGCACCTAAAATGACAACAAAGATCAACGCCGGGAGCGAGTTATTTTGTCTCATACGGAATACCTCTCTTACCGCGGTGCTTAGAGCGGACCCTTAAAACTTTCCTTCGCGGGGCCGCTCTACCGCACTGCGGTCTTACCGATTGTTAAGCGAAGACTTTCTCGCCATGAACGGTGTAAGAACTGTGTTCGGTTCCTGCAATGATGTTCTTCGCATTTTCGACCGCGTCTTCTGTGCCATGGACAACAAGCAGGTACTTGTCTGTCTTCAGAGCCACTTCGTACTTGAGGACGCTATCTTTCGGGATGCCGATGCTCACCAGACCCGCCCCTAGCGCACTGACGCTTCCAACCACGACTGCCCCTTCAAGGCCTGCGATAATCCAGGCCACCAGCGGGCCGGCTACAAGGATCGGCCCAAGTCCGGGTATCAGGAACAACCCCGATCCGAATAGAAGCCCCCAGAACCCGCCCCAGAACGCTCCTATTTTGCCCCAGCGCTTCATGCGGTCTCCGGTGTTGTAGTAGCCAACCACATGCTCGTCCGTGTGCGTATCTTTTCCGGCAATCGAGAGGCTCTTCATGTCCACTCCCCCCTCTTGCAGTTCCTTGATGGCGCGTTCCGCCTGCTCGTGGGTGTCGTAGATTGCTACTACAGAATTTGTAATGTTCATTGCCTTCTCCATATATTGCGGTTGAATGGGGATTGACTCGGGCGCATTGCTCACGGCGTGCGGTTCATTGGTAATGGACTATCGTCCGCTAATAGACGTCTGTCCCGTGTGGAACGCATGAAAATCCGCTGTGGAATCACATAACGCTTTCTAAGCAAGTCTTCCACCCTGGGAGCTAAGGTTCTGAGCAATTCGGTACACGTGCCAAACACTATGTGCGATTGTCGCCGGTGATGCGGCCATCAAATAGACGATTTCGTCCTTTAGGATGCGCTTGAATCAAGTCCGCGATGTTTCCAGGATGCTCGCGTATATCAGGACTTGATTATGAGCGAATCCATAACGTGTCACTCATAGCTCGTCCTTCTTCTTCCCCGTCCTTTGGCGTACGGAAAACAAAAGAGCAATACCACTGCAGAGCGCCAGGACTCCGAGGATTGGAGGCACAAGATTGATGGGGCCCTGTCCGGCGATATCCCGAAGCATGAGCCGTATGGGGGATGCGAAGTATGCGAGCGAAATGATCCCCACTAAGATCAAGATGAATCCGACAATTGAAGCCGCTCTCCCTGACTGTCCTTGCTGCATCGGTAGTCTCCCTGGCGCGGGCGTCGTTAGCGAGACTTCACCTTATTGGCTCGCTTGTGATTCTCTGCATGCCCGGCCTATTGAGCCGGATTAGCGAGCAGTTGTTTGAGCGCGTTGATTGCTTTCTGCGCCTCTGCAAGTTGTGCCTCGGCTTGATCCCGCGTTATCTTTGACAGCGGCGCCTGCGCTCCAGCTTGTTGCTGCCCCGTGGATGAGCCCGACGGCGGCGTCGCTGTTCCAAACAACGAGGCAAGTGCCTCGTCGAGCGTCGGCTCCATGACGACCTTATCTCCAGTTGCAACGATCACGCGTTTCAGTTGAGGGAAGTTCGTGCCTTCCGCCTTCAGGTAAAGAGGAACCACATACAGGAAGGAGTTTTCGATCGGAATAACGATGAGCTTGCCGCGAATGACTCCCGAACCCTTTTGATCCCAAAGCGTGAGTTGTTGCGAGATGGTCGTGCTCTGGTCGATCATCGCGCTGATCTGGTTTGGCCCAAAGACCAACTTGTCTTTCGGAAGCTCGTAGAACAGCATCTTGCCGTAGTCAGGGAAATCGCACCGAGCGGCCAGCCATGCGATCATATTATCCCTCTTCTGCGGCGTAAAGGGAGTCATCATGAGGTACTCAAGATGCTGGCTCCCGGGAAGCTTCATGAGTATGTAGTACGGTTCCATTGCGGCCACTGCGCCGTCGTACTTTTCCTGAGGAGCAACCCATAGATCCTCCCGGTTGTAGAAAACCTGCGGATCGGTCATATGGAAGGTCTCATATTCGGCAGCCTGAATCCCGAACATATCTTCCGGGTAGCGCAGATGAGCCTTCAAGTCCGCTGGCAGCTCGCTCAGTTCCTTGAACACGCCTGGAAATGCGCGGTTGTACATCGCCAGCAGTGGATCGTTGGGGTCCATAATGTAGAAAGACACCGTGCCGTTATACATATCCACAACAACCTTGACGGAATTGCGGATGTAATTCATCCCCCGGGCGGAGCCGCTCGTCTGTACGTTTGAATAGGGGTAGTGATCCGAGACCGTATAGGCGTCCTGTATCCAATATTGCTTCCCTTCGCTCAATACTGCATACGGAACCTGGTCCAGAAGCAGGAAAGGCGCGACTTGGGAGACGCGCTCTTGCACGCCCCTCCAGATCTGAATTCTGCTTTGCGGCCGCAGATAGCCGGTCAGCAGAATGTTGATGTCCTTCTGTGTCCATGCAAACAGAAGCCTCTTCCAAACGCTGTCGAGGTGAATTCCGCCCGTGCCTTGATAGCTTCTGTAGACGTTCTCGTTGCCCTTGGGATAGTCGAACTCTTTAATCCCGGTGTCGACAATCTTGTACCCAGGAGCTACATTTCCGTAGTAGATCTCGGGTTGAGTAATCTTCAGGCCGTACTGCGACTCGGCGGGAATATTTTCAAGAAGGTATTGGGGAAGGCCTCCCCCGGTCGAGTTCGACACAAAGTTCATCACCAGCCTTCGCCATGCGTGAACTCGAGGTTTTCGTTCAACCATGTCTGCGCCTGGGCGGGCAGTTGCGAAGCGAGTTCTCGCGGAGAGAGCATCACCTGATGGAAGCCATCCGCCAGATGGTATCGATCGACATTCACGTTATAAAAGTCGTAGTAAAGCCGAATCGCCTGGGTCTGTTGATATGTCTGAAGCAATGGCCGTGTGTCCCAGAGTCGGATGTTCTGGATCGTATCCTCGTTCCTTGCGATGACATCGGGGGTCAGATCGGCGAGCGCTGGATAAGCGGTCTCCTGGATGCCGTCTAGCCTATACGCCCTCCGCGTGTAGTCGATGTAATGGTTCAGATAGGGCGTCTCCAGGCTTAGCTCATTGGGTTTTACCACGAATGTTTGAAAGAGGAATGGCACCGCCAGCACCGCAACTACATACAGCGCTGCGTAAGTCACAATACCGGCAACAATGTGCTTCGAGCGTGTGCGGAAGAAGACAATAGCCAGGAGCACGCATGCCAGCGCCGAGGCTCCGGTCATCACCCAGAGGGCTGCTCTTGTGACATGAGCCGCCGCGTAGCCGGCCCCATGGACCACGCCGAGGCTCGAATAGACCAGCTGGTAGTGATCCAGGATGAAGCCCCACCCGAAATTCGCAACCAGAATGAAGAGAAGCACGATAAAGTGCTGCGCGATGCCATCGCTCAGTGTAATTTTTCCGGTGGACTTAGACTGCCGCACTCCAAACAGCGCACAAAAGCTGAGGATCGCGAGGGCCCCGACCGTTAGAACGGTAATGCTTCCCTGCACCATTTCATAGAACGGAAGGCGGAAAACGTAAAACCCCAGGTCAATGCCAAAGAGCGGGTCGGCAACTCCGAACGGGCCGCCATACCGAAAGCGGAGGTATGTGTCCCATTGGCCGGATACGCTCAACGCAAAAATCAGCGAGAGAGCCACAATTGCGAAATCGATCGCAAATACCATCAGCTTCGGGCTCACATCGAAGTTGATCGTCCTGCTGGCGTCCACAGGGTGTTTGAAGGCCTTGCTGAAGAAGCTTTCCCCGTCCACCAGGTCGATGTTTCTCGCCGCAAAGCGGAGATTAACCCATAAATACAACACCGAAACGATCAAGGTGACGCCGAAGATTCCCCACTTGACCGAGAGAAGCGTCCAGAATATGCCTGCGTAGTCGAGTTGCCGCATCCAAAGCCACTTTTGCATCAGGCCCAGAACGGTCGACAGAACGGCGACGATTGCAATCAAGGCAAGGAAACCCCACCTTAGCATAAAGCTGAACGTCGGCGGCAGAATCCTGCGTGGAGTTTCAAGGGGCCCTTTTGATTGGGGTGCGATTGTCTCAACGGCTGTTGCGTGCATAGTCCACTCCTCAGCGCGCCCAGACGAGGCAGACTGTCGCTGGACTGCCATGAGTACTATCCAAGAGAACACGACTCCGAGTCCGGTCAATTGTGACCAGAACGCTGACAGCTCATTGTTTAGAAAAAGGATGGTAGTTTAACTCCTCCAACGAGGAGCTTGGACCTGTTCGGTTGCAGCTACCAGCGGAGGGTCGTTTCCATGGCCGATTTGGCTATATTGATCTTGAACAGTGGCTCCTCCTCGATCAAGTTCTCCGTGTATCAGATCGGCAACGGCAAACCGCAGAAACTCCATGAGGGCGCGGTCGACGGCATCGGCACCGATCAGGGTGAGTTTTGGATCAAGGATGCCAAAGGCAAAAAAGTGATCGACGAGACACCGGCACTGCCTACCCGGGCCGTTGCCTTCAAACTGGTGTCGGATGCGCTGCACTCGAAGGACTTTCCCTCACCGTCGGCCATCGGCCACCGAATGGTTTCGGGCGGCCCAACAGTTCAGACAAACCAGCGCATTACTCTCGAATTGATTGAGGAGATGGAGCGCTACCAGGCCTTCGCACCGCTGCATACACCCATCGCCATCTACATCATGCGCGAGGCCATGCGCCTGTTCCCCGGCATTCCCAATTTCGTCTGCCTGGACACTTACTTCCATCGCCACATGCCCGAAGTGGTCACCCGCATGCCGATTCCGGAGGAATATGCCGCGATGGGCGTACGCCGCTACGGCGCCCATGGCCTTTCCTACGAATCGATTGTTTATCAGCTGGCGCCAGCAGTACCGCAAAAGCTCATTGTCGCGCACCTTGGCAACGGCGCTTCAATTGCGGCCATCCGGAACGGACAAGGCCTAGATACCTCGATGGGCCTCACGCCGATTGGCGGCATCATCAGCAGCACACGCACCGGCGATATCGATCCCGGCGTGCTGTTGTTCATCCTGCGCAAGATCGCGGAGACTGCAAAGAGCGCCACCGACGCTGCCGACAAGCTGGAAACGGTGGTCAGCAAGAAATCTGGTCTTCTGGGCGTAAGCGAACTCTCTACCGACATGCGCGACCTGCGCGACGCCATCGCTCAAGGCAATGCGAAGGCACGACTCGCCGTGGACAAGTTCACATGGACCATTGCCAAGTGGATCGGCAGTTATGTGGCCGAGTTAGGCGGTCTGGATATGCTGGTCTTCACGGGCGGAATCGGCCAAAACGACATCGCCTCCCGCGCAGAGATCTGCGCAGGATTGGGTGCTCTAGGCATCGTAATCGATGCGGCTCGCAACAATGTCCGTTCCGCGGCGATTATCTCGGCAGAAAACTCGCCGGTCATAATACGTGTCATTCCTCCCGCCGAAGACTTGATGATCGCCATCCATGTGGAACAGCTGATCGGGGAGTAAGCCGCCACCATTTTCTCGCGGGACGAACGGCTTCTTACGCAACTATCGGAATCCCGCCGCACGGCCAGGACTTTCGCCCGGTCGGAGTAGCGCAGACCTGGCGCACGACCCACGGCGACATGACCGACGAGGAGTGGGAGCTCATCGCCGATCTGGTCGCTCCGTACTGGACGCCCGGGTCGATGGGCCGGCCGGTCAAGGTCGACCGGCGCCGGGTGGTCGACGCCATCTTCTACGTCGCCGCGACGGGCTGTCAGTGGCGAGCGCTGCCCGAGAGCTACCCGAACTGGAACACCGTGCACCGCTATCACCTCGAGTGGTCGCGCAACGGCACCTGGGAGCGCATCGCCGCGCGGCTCGCGGCCGCGGTGCGCGAGACGAGAAGGTCGCGAGGCCGAGCCCTCGGCGGGCATCGTCGATGCCCGCTCGGTGCGCGCGCGTCGTCGACGGTGAGCAAGAAAACAAAGGGATTCGACGCCGGAAAGAAGATCAACGGCCGCAAGACCTTCGGGATCGTCGACACCCTCGGTCTCCTCGTGGCCGTCGTGGTCGTCGCCGGCGAGCATCTCGGACAACGTCGGTGGGATCGCTGTCGCCGACCGGGCCCGCGAGCGCTCGGGGCGCTTCGCGAAGCTCTGGTGTGACGCGGGCTTCAAGCGCACCTTCATCGAGCACTGCCGCGGCCATCACGTCGGCGTCGAGGTCGTCAAGCGGATCCACCCGGGCCGGTTCGAGGTCCTCCCGAAGCGCTGGATCGTCGAGCGGACCTGGGCGTGGCTCATGAATAGCCGACGGCTCCAGGTCGACTATGAACGCGATCCGATCGTCACCGAGGGCTTCATCTGGGCCGCCCACAGCCGCTATCTCCTGCGCCGACTGACCCAGTCACCGATCACGTGATCGCGCTGGGGAAACAATCGCGACAGTCACTTAGAAGTGTGGCTCGTCACGGCAACATTCGACGTCGACGTCGACGCCGATAGGCCAATCGAACGCTGGCGCGCCGACTGCTACGACCAGAAGTCGATTACGGCGTAGCCTGCGGCGGCCGGAGTCCGAGCCCCGGACAGGCGGCTATCGCCTTTTCCAATTCGCCGGGAGTGGCCTCTACCCTCGGACTCGGGCAGCCGCAGCGACGTGACGCGTATCCTCATCAGATGCCGGATGCATCCGATGACGCCCATTATCCGAATCTCATGTCGATAAGGTCGAAGACGTTTCGATTGGGACTCAAGGGCTACAACGTCAAAGAAGTGGACGAGTTCCTGGCGGCGTTGCTCGCAGAGGCCACCGCATTGAGGTCCGCCCTTGAGGATGCTCAACAAGAGAATGCGAGACTTCGAAGTCAGCTTTCGTCTCGACCGCCCCCAGGGCGGGCTTGGGCGCTGAATATCGCCAATCTGTACGATCGCCCGATGGTTCACATGCAGCCGCGAGAGATACCAATCCCAACCTCCGTCAGCCAAGAGGCTCGTCCGTGAACAGATCATTGCTGACGGCGACTTCCTTGCGGCGCGGACCAGGTTCTCGGGCGATTTCACCGACGTGTTCACCCGAATCACGCCGGATTGGATCACCACCTGGGGACTCGACCCAGACGTGCCAGGTAGGCAAAGTCGGCGCGGGAGCTGAATCGACATCGCGGTGCTGGACCGGTAGCTCGTCAGTTAGGGAGGGACTCGATCATCGCAATCACCGCATCCCGCTGGTAGCCCTGGGTGCGAGCGAAGACCAAGAGTTCTCTGATCCTGGTGAGAACCGCGCCTTTCTCAGGTGTTCCCGACACCGTGATCCCGCTGCCTCTGCCGAACTCGACGAGTCCTTCATTTCTCAAGATGTGCATGGCTCGGAGCACCGTGTTCTTGTTGACGCCCAATACCGCGGCAATGTCCTTGGCCAAGGGCAGCCGTTCCCCCGGTCCGGCTTCACCCTCGGCGATGGCACGTCGGATCTCGGCCGCAACCTGATCATGCAGTGGCATGGGCTCTGATCTGTCGACGTTGACAGAGATCATGGTTCTATCCATAGTAGCTACATGCCGGATGCCCGGTTAGATGTCGAACAGCTTCCTGTGTAATTCGATCAGCCATCCGCCGAGCGGTTCCTAGGCCACCGAATCAGCCTTTGAGTCCGCCGCCGGGTGGGGATGGACGACGGCGAGACGCAACTACGCACGTGCGGCAGACTCCGTCACAGTCACCCCGAGCTTGGTCAAGAGACTGCGGTAGTCGGATTGGACCCACTCTTCTGCCAATCGACCGTCATCGTCGTACCTGAAGGTGCCGATCACTTCCCATTCGATGTGCTTGCCCGTCGGTTAGGGTCCACCAGGGAATAACACGCGAGGTATAGTCTGGGTGCGTGGAGTTGTCCCCCGAGGGTCTCGCCGAGTTCTTCGAGACAGTGATGCCGCATCTCGACGAGCGCCAGAAGCGGGTAATTGCCGGTGCGATGGTCGAAGCACTGGGTCGCGGCGGACAGGCTCGTGTAGCCGAGGCATCGGGGATGAGCACCTCGACGGTCAACAAGGCGGTGCACGAGGTTCGTGCCGGCGTCGAGGTCTCTGATCGACGCCGCGCCCCGGAGGAGGGGCCAAGCCGGCGATCGAGTTGCAGCCCGGACTGCTCGAATCGCTCGACGAGCTGGTCTACCCCGAGACGCGTGGCACGCCGATGTCGCATCTGCGCTGGACGTCGAAATCGACCTATGAGCTGGCCGACGAGCTGGTGCGTCGAGGCTTTCAGGCCTCCGCCGAACTGGTCAGACGTCTCTTGCACCAGATGGGCTACTCCTTGCAGGCACCGGCCAAGGCCAAGGAGGGGACGGCTCATCCCGATCGAGACGCCCAGTTCCGCTACCTCAACAAGGCGGTCTCGCGCTTCGTCAAGGACCGACAGCCCGTGATCAGCGTCGACACGAAGAAGAAGGAGCTCATCGGCGAATACGCCAACGGCGGGCGCGAATGGCATCCCGCAGGTGAACCGACCCGGGTGGGGGTCCACGACTTCGTCGATCCCGAGGTGGGCCGCGCCATCCCCTATGGCATCTATGACATTGCCAACGACGAGGGGTGGGTGTCGGTCGGCGACACGGCCGACACCGCGGAGTTCGCCGTCGAATCGATACGCAGGTGGTGGAACCAGATGGGTGCCAGGCGATTCCCCGACGCCACCAAATTGTTGATCACCGCTGATGCGGGCGGATCCAACGGCTACCGGGTGCGGGCATGGAAGGCCCAAATCGCCAAGTTGGCGGCCGAGACCGGGCTCGAGATCACCGTCTGCCACTACCCACCCGGAACATCGAAGTGGAACAAGATCGAGCACCGCATGTTCTCCTTCATCACCATGAATTGGCGGGGCCGACCGCTGACCGATATCCGCACCATTGTCGAACTCATCGCGGCCACCAAGACGAAGACCGGTCTGAGTGTCCAGGCCAGCTACGACCCCGAGTGGTATCCGACCGGAGTCAAGGTCACCGACAAAGAACTGGCTGCGCTTCCCCTCACGCCGCACAAGTGGCACGGCGACTGGAACTACACGATCGCAGCGGCATGATGTCGCGATCTATTTCGCGGCGGGTCCTTAGCGGCCGAAGCCGTCGTACCGCAACGCGTCAAGCTATGGGCCGTTCCAGTTGGAACCCAGGACAATCGGACGATCTGGATCGCCTTGGGCGGAGGCGATCTGACCCTCCGTCTGCGTTACTCCTCGGAAAGACCCGAGCAGATCGCCAGCGATGACAGGAAGGATGGAGATCGTGAACCCGCTGACTTCGTCCTCGTTCTCGCCTCTCGCAGCCTGACCCGCTAGGGCGAAGATGGCGTGCAACGTGGCTCGGTCCTTGACACCCATGTCGAGCGCATCGAGGGTGCTCGCCAAGCGCTCCACGTCGGCCAGCTCAAAGGTTGCTTCGGTCATGGTTCCTCGGGGCGGGTTCTGTTCCGCCCGGCGTGACGATAATCGCGTCTGAGGGTTGCATCTATTTGAGCGGCCGACGGGAGTATTCCGTAAGTGCCGCCGATGCTGAGGATGCAGGGAGTGCCCCAGTCGGGTCGGAGTCGCGCAAGTTGGGCCGCTTGCGGGCCTTGCTACTCCGAGTGGCCCTCCTCCAGGTAGACGAACTCAGTCGAAGCGAGGCTCGCTCGGAGACGACGCGCCATTACGGGGGCCACATATTCCTCGAGATCCTCTGTCCTGACGAACCTCCATTCGGCCAGCTCGCTCGTCTGTAAGTGAAAACCTGCGGTGTCGTCCCGCGAGAGAACACCCCCAAAGAAGACAAACCGAAGCGCATCACTTCGGACACCCTCCACGGCTCGTCGATAGTCGATGGCTCGAAGCCGAGCGTGCCGCAGGTCGAAACCGAGCTCTTCTCGAACCTCTCGGATGCACGCCGCAAGGGGTGACTCATCAGCTTCGACTCCACCGCCGGGAATCTCCCATGGCTCCTTGTACACGGGTTTTACGAGTAGGACTCGTCCGAGGTCATCACAGAAGATGCACCCGGCGCCGACGTGCTTTGTCGGAAGAGATGCATAGAAGGCAGAAGTGCCGGATGGGTGATCGGCGAAGGGTG
Organism: uncultured Acidimicrobiaceae bacterium; assembly: GCA_963807775.1. Lineage (GTDB taxonomy): Bacteria > Actinomycetota > Acidimicrobiia > Acidimicrobiales > RAAP-2 > Bog-473. The sequence continues at coordinate 11,959 of CAWECY010000013.1, forward strand.
GCTGGCTCACGTTTCCATTGTGACGCCGTTACTTGACGAATGTCCCCCCACGAACACATCGGGGTGTGTGGATAACTCGGAACGTGGGCCTCCCGCCTCTGGGCCGCAGAGCCAAGACTCCGGATGGGAGACAATGTTGCGGGTAAGGGGTGCATCAGGCCTAGGAGGACCGATGGACAATGACGACGCCGCCGCATTACAGCGGCTAATCGACAAGGACGAGATCATCGAACTCGTTCATCGCTATTCGTACTGCGTCGATCACAGGCTTTACGACGAGGTCGTCGAACTGTTCACCGAGGACTGTGTGGTCGACTACGGACCGAACTGGCCGCCCGTGGAATCCAGGACCAGTCTCCGGCGGATGTTCGGACATCCCGATGGTGGATATGCGGCAACGAGCCACCACAACGCGAACGTCCTAGTGACGTTCGAAGACCTCAATCATGCGTCCGTGTGCACATCCGTGTACGCCTGGCACCAGCGAGAGGACGGAACTACACCTCGCCTGTGGGGCTACTACCACGACTCCGTTGTCCGCCTTCCCGAGGGTTGGCGCATTGCTGAGCGACAGCTTCGGGCCCTAGGGACCGAGGATTGGAATGTGAAGATGCATTCGGCTCTCGATGGCGAAGCTCGGTAGTCGGCAGTCTTCCTGGGTCGTAAGCTCAAGCGATTTAGTCGGTGAGGATGCAACGAGCCCCGAACGTCGGGAGTGCAATCGCAATGGTGTCGAGCCAACAGTCATCCATCTGTTCGCCGACAACACAAATAAATCCTTTGGGTCTTGTGCTCGTGAGGCAACGGGTCGCGATAGTGAACCTCCTCAACCGCGAACGAGTGGCCGTCTAGTAACGCGGAGTAATTCGTCGTCACGGTAGAGGACGCCTCCAACGGTCTCGATGCCGTGTCCCAGGAACTCGTTGCTGTACACCTCTCCTTCCCCTAAATGGGTAGCGACGACGAACGATCCCGACGGCTTGAGGATTCGGTGAATCTCGGCACACGCTGTCCGAAGCGCCGGTCGTGGAAGGTTGTGAACCGAGTAGTACGCGACGACGGCCGAGAACATCCCGGAGCGAAATGGCAGCGAACGCATGTCACCACAACACATGCGACCATTCCCGGTCCGTCGGCGTGCGACCTGGAGCATCTGTTGCGCCAGGTCCATTCCAACCACGAGCAGTCCGCGTTCGGCAAGGTACTGACCAACTTGGCCAGGGCCGCAACCCAGGTCAAGAACGGGCTCCCCGGCTCCGACCTGTTGGACGACGGTGTCTAGGACATGACGATCCAGCGTGAGCTGGAGGAGATCATCGGCGAACGCCTCTGCGTAGTCCTCGGCGACGGTGTCATAAGCGGCACGCACGACGGAGGGATCGAAGGGCTCCATGTCCGCAAGTCTGTCCCTCGGGGCGTGCCCTGCCCAATGCGCCCCAAAGGTGTCCCTTCCAGTTTGTGGTTACCCGGTACCCACCGAATTTCGTTTGTTGGTTCAAGGCTCGGTGAATCACCCCGTGTCCGAGGCAACCTGAAGGACCCCCGACGCCGTCAGGCCGGCGCGTCGAGCAGCGAGAAGCCCATCAGACCCGCCTTGGACACCTCGTAGCAGAGCGTGTCGTAGGGCTCCACCAACCCGTAGGTAACCTCGCCCTCGCACTCGACCCGGCAGTGGTGCTGGTCCTGCCCGGCCAGTCGGCGCCGCACCTCGGGGTCGGTCACGTCGAAGGTCTCGCCGTGCACGACCGTCTCGTCCCCGTGAGCGACCGCCATTCCGTGCCACAGGTCGCCGTCGGGCGTGCCGCCGTTAGGCCCGCCGTACATGCCGCAGCGGAGGAAGGCGATCTGGTGGCCCAGGCGCTCGAAGGTCAGCGTCTTGGTGGTCCCGTCGGCGAATACGAGGTCCACCTCGCCGGCCACGAGCAGGTTGGTGTCGGGTTCGAAGCGCATGCGGTGGACGCGCTCGCGCAGCGTGGCGCTGCGCTTGCGGGCGTCGCCCAGGTTGTAGAGGACGTGGTCGCCCCAGATGCCGAAGTCCCCGAACTCGACCCATTCGCCGCTGTGCGGGTGCTGCATGCCCATGTAGCGACCCGGACCGCCCACGCCGTCCCGTGTGCCCCAGTGGTGGTCCCGCGTGCCGAGATGCGTGGCCGGCGACAGCTCGACGCGCCCGCCGCCGGCCTCGACCCAGCCCTCCTGGCGGCCGAAGCCGTCGTAGCCGGCGATCGGGCTCATGGCCCGGCCTCCGACGATCATGCCGGCCGCCAGCTGGCGGAAGACGGGCCGCTTCGTGTCCACCCAGTCCATGTCGTAGCCGATCCGGTGGCCCGTGGCCGCCTCGGCCGTGTCGGCGTCCAGGCGCAGCCGCCACCGGCGGAACGGCTCGACCACCTCGAAGCTGAAGGGGCCGAGCACCATGTCCATGCGGTCGGTGCCGAGCTTGCGGTGCGCCCGGATGGTCGTGTGTTGTCCGTGCCGGTTGACGATGGCGAAGGCCTCGGCGGTGCCCAGGTTGGGGTAGAAGGCGAGGCCGATGACGACCAGGAGCTCGCCCACCTTGTCCTGGCAGGTGAACCACACGCGCTCGTAGGCCTGGGCGTCGGGGGTCCACATGACACGCACGGGGTAGGGCGCGTTGTGGACGAGGAACTCGTCGAGGCCCGAGAGCGGCGCGTGCTCACGGGAGGCGGGGTAGGGCGAGGAACCCGGGGTGTCCGTCATGCGGCGCCGTAGACCGACTCGTACTCGAGGTGGCCCTCCAGGTCTACCGGCCAGCACCAGAGCCCGCCCATGGCGAGGCTGTCGTATTCGCTCCGCACCGCGGTCACATTGGTCCTCCTCGCGTGATCCGGCATCGCTGGCCGCCCGGAACGTGCCGGCCCTGGAGCGGTGCCGGGTGCACAGTACGCTGGGGCCATGGTCGGGGACCAGCGCATCGACCCGAGAGACGCCGCCTTCTTCCAGCGCGACGACTACTTCGACGTGCTGGCCCGCCTCCGGGCCGAGGACCCGGTGCACCTGGTCGAGCCAGGCTTCTGGGTGCTCACGCGCTACGAGGACATCCGCGACGTCAGCCGCGACCCGGCCGGTTTCTGCTCGGGCCGGGGAGCACTCGTCAACGACCCTCTCCGCACCAGTGCCACGCCGATGGCGGCGCCCTCCATCCTGCACATGGACCCGCCGGAACATGCCACCTTCCGGAGCCTGGTCAACCGGCGCTTCACCCCGCGGGCGCTGTCGGGCCTGGGCGAGTCGGTGCGCAAGACCGCCTCGAGCCTGCTGGATGCGGTCGAAGCGCACCAGGAGATCGACTTCGTCTCCGAGTTGGCGTCGCGCTACCCGCTGATCGTGATAGCGGAGCTGCTGGGCATCGCCGAGTCCGACCGCCAGGACTTCCGGAGGTGGTCCGATGCGGCCGTCGAGTCACCGGACCTGCCGCCGGATGAGACCGCAGCTGCCCTGAGCGAGCTGGCCGGGTTCATCGGCGAGCACATCCGGGCCAAGCGTGAGCGGCCCGGCGACGACTTGGTGTCGCTGCTGGTGCGCAGCGAGGTGGACGGGGCTCCGCTGAGCAAAGCGGACCTGTTCATGTTCCTCCTGACGCTCCTCGTGGCCGGCAACGAGACGACGCGCACGCTGCTGTCGGGGAGCGTTCTGGCGCTGTACGAGCACCCGGACGAGCGCGCCGTGCTGGTGGGCGAGGCCGAGCTGCTGGCCGGGGCGGTAGAGGAGTGCCTGCGCTGGGTGACGCCGGTGCACGCCTTCTGCCGGACCGCCACGACCGACATCGAGCTGGGCGGGCGGCCGGTGCGCGAGGGGGACTACGTGTGCATGTTGTACGCGTCGGCCAACCGCGACGAGCGGATCTTCGGCGACGACGCGGCGCGCTTCGACGTGCGCCGGCCGGTCAATCCCGTTCATCTGGCCTTCGGCTTCGGCGAGCACGTGTGCCTGGGGGCGAGCCTGGCCCGGCTGGAGGGCCGGGTGTTCCTCGACGAACTGCTGGCCCGTTTCCCGCGCTACGCCGTGACGGGCCGCGCCGAACGCGTGCTCTCGTCGACGGTGGCGGGCGTCCGATCGCTGCCGGTCGTGCTCGCGCCGTCTGGCTCCTGAAGCACGGCCTGGCGCAGGTCGCCGAGTAACGACTCCACAGCACTGGGGTCGGCGCGCAGCTCCAGCCGCCCGCCGGCCCGCTCCGAGTGCACCAAGCCGCTTTCGCGCAGCACCTTGACGTGCATGCTCACCGTCGGCTGAGCCAGGCGGAACAGCACCGCCAGCTCGCCCACCGTGCTCGGCGAGGTGGCCAGGGTGTGCAGGATGGCCAGCCGCGTCGGGTCCGCCACGGCTTTGAGGCGACGGGCCACCGACTCGGTGCGGGTCCGCGACACGACGTCGCCCTGGCCCACGCCAGTGCCGATGACGACCAGGTCGGGGAACTCCAGGTACAGGCTCGACCCGAAGAACAGGCAGGGAACGAAGAGGAGGGGGTGGCCGGCTTCCACGGTGGCCACGATGTCGGGCATCCGCTCCCGGAGGCTGTCACACCCCTGGGGTATGAGTACCTCCAGTGACCGACCCCGCTCGTATTGGGCGACCACGTGGCACCCGGCCTCTTCGATGATGGGCAGTGCCTGTTGCCAGGTGGCGTCCAACGGTGCCCAGACCTCCTGGAGCAGGCCCATGTACGCCCGCACGAGCTCAGGCGACTCCTTGAGCCGGCGGAGGCGATCGACGAAGGTGGCCATCTCGGCCTCCCTCTCCGACGCCATGTCGAGGTCGAGCGGGATGGTGGCCACCGCGCCCTCGATGGCGCGCCACAGGGCGGCGGGGTCGGTCTCGCCGGTCGCCCCGGCGTGGTGGGCCAGGATCTGCATCTCGGTGAAGCAGGTCTCCTCGGACCCTTCGCCCCAGAAGCTGCGGACACGATCCGCTAGGTCCTCTCGCCCGTTGTACATCTCGGCCAACTTGGGATACCGGGCCCGCATCGACGGGCGATTCGCCACCGAGAGGAGCCACGACAGGTCGCTGGCCAGTGATGGCGCCGACGTCACCGACCGCTGCGAGAGTGGCACCCGCTCTTCAGTCAAAATAGGCATACGTCTATATTAGGATATTCTTGATTAACTGTCAAACATCGGCTAAGATGTTGTCAGAAATAAGCGGGACGCAAGACAACAGGTGCGGAGGGGTGAAGGCGAGCGAGGTTGACGGATGATGCAGGGCAGAGCACTCGAGGACCAGGTGAGAGCACACCAGCGTGATCTGATGGCGGTGGCCAGACCCCGGCGGGCGACCCGCCGACGCGCGGCTGAGTTGAGCGACTTCGGGGCGACGCAGCGCTCGGCCGCCGGGATCCCGGTTGCCGGTGGCCGAGCAGTGCGCCGGGTCCGGGCGCCCAGGCTGGGGGCGTGGTTGATCGACTTCGGCACTCGGCTGGGAGGAGCGTCGGTCCGCACCTCTTGAGCCCGGCTGCGACCGGCCGCCGCGCCATCCGGTCGGCCAGCCAGGCTCGGGACGAACCGCATCGGCAAGAGTGGCCTGATGCCGCCCGCCCGTAACGTCCTGTTCATCACCCTCGACCAATGGCGGGGTGATTGCCTGTCGGCGCTCGGGCATCCCGTTTTGGAGACGCCGACTTTGGATGCACTGGCCTCTCGGGGGGTGCTGTTCGCCAACCACTGGGCGAACGCTGCACCATGCGGGCCGTCACGGGCCTGCCTGTACACGGGTACCTATCAGCACCGGAATCGGAGCCTGCTGAATGGCACCCCCCTGGACGCCCGCTTCACCAACGTGGCACTCCTGGCCCGCCAAATGGGCTACGACCCGGTGCTCTTCGGCTACACCGACACGTCGGTCGATCCGCGCACGGTGCCCCCGGGCGATCCGCGCCTGTTCAGCTACGAGGGCGTGCTGCCCGGGTTCCGGGTGCTCATTGAGGATCCCTGGGAGCAGGGTAGTCCGGCCTGGGGGCGTTGGCTGGCGTCGAAGGGCTTTGAGGTGCCCGCCAACCCGCACGACCTCTACGAGCCGATGGAGGGCTTCCCCGGTGCGGAAGTTCACGGGTCGAGCTGGGCGCCGGCCCGCTTTCCCGTCGAGCTCTCCCAGACGACGTTCGTGCGCCAGGCGGTGGTCGACTTCCTCGAGCGCAACGGCGACGCGCCGTTCTTCGTCCACGCGTCGTTCATCCGGCCCCACCCGCCGCGGCGCAACCCCCTCGGGTATCACGACCTGTACTCGGCCGACGCGGTGCAGCCCTTCGTCGGGTGTGCCACGCCCGAGGAGGAGGGCGCGCTGCACCTGTTGGCGGCGGCGGTCGTGGCCACCGAGGGCGTGGGCGCGCCCCGGGACGAGCGGGAGCGGCGCCAGCTTCGGGCCACGTACTACGGGGCCCAGCGCGAGGTGGACGACGGGTTGGCCCCGCTCTTCGAGTACCTGCGCACCAGCGGCTTGGCCGACACCACCTTGGTGGTGCTCACCAGCGACCACGGCGAGATGGGTGGCGACCACTGGCTGTTCGAGAAGTTGGGCTACTGGGACGAGAGCTACCACGTGCCGCTCATCGTGGTCGATCCGCGGCGTGAGGCCGACGGCGGGCGGGGATCCGTCCTCCGCTCGGTGACCGAATCGGTCGACGTGCTCCCGACGATCTGCGAGTTCATCGGGACCGAGGTACCGCTGCAGGCCGACGGTTGGCCACTCGGCTCGTTCCTGCGCGGAGAGCCCGAGCCGGGGCACTGGCGCGACACCGCTCACTTCGAATGGAGCTTCTCCGACCCCGTGCACTTGCTCGCCGAGTCCGCCTACGGGATCCCCATGAGCCACTGCGCCCTGGCCGTGTCACGCGGGGCGCGGCACAAGTACGTCCAGTTCGCCGCATCGCCCTCGCTGTTCCCACCGCTGCTGTTCGACCTGGACGACGATCCCGGCCAGACGCGCAACCTCCTCACCGAGGGGGGAACCGCGGTGGCCGAGGCGGCATGGTCAGCGACGCAGGAACTCGTGCAGTGGCACATGCGCACCGCCGAGCGGACGCTCAGCGGGAGCTTCCTCGACCCTGAGCGCGGGCTGGTCGAGGCCCGCGACTCCTGGCGGTGACGACGCGGACGTGACGGGCCGGCGCCCGGCCGGATGGCGGCGCGTCCGGGTGTGGAATGCTGACGCCTGCTCTGGACTCGGTTGGCCGATGTGAGGAGGCAGTGAGGCAGTGCCCAACATGCAGGGGAAGACGGTCGTCGTCACGGGTGGCAACTCCGGGATCGGGTTCGAGACGGCCGCCGCGCTGGCGTCCATGGGCGCCCGAGTGCTGGTCACGGCCCGCAACGCCGACAAGGGTCGGGCGGCCGTGGCCGCCATCGGCCAGCGGGTCGGGACCGACGCCCAGGTCCAGCTCGTCGTCTTCGACCTGGCCGACTTGGCCTCGGTCCGGCGCGGCGCAGACGAGGTGCTCGAGCAGGCGCCGCAGCTCGACGTGCTCGTCAACAACGCCGGCCTGGTGCTGACCGAGCGGTCGTTGACGGCTGACGGGTTCGAGGCCACGTTCGGGACGAACCACCTCGGGCCCTTCCTTTTCACCAATCTCCTCCTCGACCGCATCCGGGCGTCGGCACCGGGACGGATCGTCAACGTCGCATCGACGGCGCACAGCGCGGCACGCATGGGCATCCCCTTCGACGACCTGCAGTCCGAGCACCGCTACCGGCCCATGCGCGTCTACGGCCAGTCGAAGTTGGCCAACATGCTGTTCACCTCTGAGCTGGCGCGGCGTCTCGAGGGCAGCGGCATCACGGCCAACTCGCTCCACCCAGGCACCGTGCGCACCGGCTACGGGGCGGACGGCGACGCACGGGGTTTGCTGGCCGTCGGCATCAAGATCGCAAGCCCCTTCTTCCTGTCGCCCGCCAAGGGCGCGCGGACGTCGGTCTACCTCGCCTCATCGCCTGAAGTGGAAGGCGTGAGCGGGCAGTACTTCGTCAAATGCAAGCCCAAGCGGCCCCGAAAGCAGGCGCTCGATGCCGAGGCGGCGGCGCACCTCTGGCAAGTCAGTGAGGAGATGGTCGGCCTGCCCCAGCACCAGGACACCTGAGCAGTGCGCTGTCCTCGTCACCGGCGCGGGGCGTGCCATCGGCCGGGCCACCGTCGAGGTCCTGGCCGCCCGGGGGCACGAGGTGGTGGCCACGGCCCGGGACCCCGGGTTGCTGTCAGACCTGCCGGCGGCCCGGGTGCTGGCACTCGACGTGGCCGACGACGCCTCGGTGCGCGCCGCGGTGGCCGAAGCCGGCGCGCTGGACGCGGTGGTCAACAACGCCGGGCTGAGCGGGAACGGACCGCTGGAGTCGTTCCCGCTGGCCTCCTTCAGCCGCGTGCTCCAGGTGAACACGCTCGGTCCGCTGCGCATGGCTCAAGCCGTGATTCCGGCCTGGCGCGAGCGCGGCAGTGGGGTGCTGGTCAACATCAGCTCGGTGCAGGGCAAGATCGGGACACCGTTGGAGGGCGCCTACGCCGCCTCGAAGCACGCGCTCGAGGCGCTGTCCGAGACGCTCCACTTCGAGCTAGGCCACTTCGGCATCCGCGTCGTCGTCGTCGAGCCCGGCTACATCGCCCCCGGCATGAAGCACGACGACGACCACCGGGGCCCGGCGCTCTACGACGACCTGCACGCCCAGTGGGGCGGCACCGTCAGCACCCTGGTCGGGCCGGAGGGCCGGCCGGGTCCCGAGCTGGTGGGCACGGCGGTGGCCGACGCCCTGGAGGACCCGACCACCCCGCTGCGGGTGGAGGTGGGTCGCGACGCCGCCATGGTGCTGCAGATGCGGCGCACGCTGAGCGATGCTGAGTTCGAGGCCACCATGCGAGAGGCGTTGAACCTGACGTGGTGAGGAGCTGAACGGCCGTGGAGAAAGTCATGTACCTGGTATGGCTCGACCGGGCAAGCACCCGGGCCGAGGTGGCCGACGTCATGTTGGGCCGGGTGAGCGGGGAGCTGCTCGGGCTGGGCCCGAGGCGGCTCAGCCTGGACGTGTGGGACCCGGAGAGCGACATCCCGGCCCCGGTGCCGACGCCGGAGGGCGAGACCCCGCTGCACGGTCTGGTGTCGCTGTGGCTGGACGCCGTGGACCACCGGGGGCCCTACGAGGAGGCGCTGAGGCCGGTGGCGACGCGGCTGGCCGGCTACTCGGTGCTCGAGTCGCTCTACCGCGACTACGGGGGCAATCAGTGGTCAGAACCCCGGGACTGGCCCGACGGTGACCGCTCGCCGGGCGTGCTCACGGTGGCGCTCCTCCAGCAGCATCCCAACCTGTCCTTCGACGAGTGGATGACGCGCTGGCACACCCGCATCTCGCCCATCACCGAGGAGATCCAACCCCGGATGCGGTACGTGCGCAACGCCGTCTTCCGGGCGCTGACCGAGGACGCCCCGCCGCTGGGAGGCATCGTGGAGGAGGCGTGGCCCTCCCTGGAGCATGTCACCGACCCCATGCTCTTCTACCGTGCCGACGGCGACGCCGAGCGCATGAACCGCCATATCACCCAGATGGTCGAGGAGATCAACGCATTCACCGACCTGAGCACGCTGCGGAGTGTCACCATGAGTGAATGGATACTGAAGTCATGACGACGTGGAGCAGGGAGGAGCTCGAGCGGGCCCACGAGCACTACAAGGAGACGGCGGGCGCGTGTGCGGCCAGCGGCGACTGGCGCGCCTGGGCGGATCTCTTCACCGACGACGCCGTCTACCTGGAGCACACATTCGGGACATTCCACGGGGCCGACGAGATCTTCGCCTGGATCGCCCCGCTGATGGCGGAATGGCCCAACCGGGCCATGACGTCCTTCCCCCACTCATGGTGCGTGTGCGACGAGGAGCGGGGGTGGTGGATCTGCCGCATTGAGAACCGGATGCAGGACCCCGGTGACGGTTCGATCCACCAGGCCCACAACATCACGGTGCTCCACTACGCCGGCGACATGAAGTTCTCCTACGAGGAAGATGCGTACAATCCGGCGGCCTTCGGACCCATGCTCGAAGGTTGGCTGGCCGCCTACGAGGCCCACGGAGACCAGCCTGAGTGAGCTGACGTGCCCTATCACCGCATGAACGACGACGAGGTGCGTGCCTTTCTGACCGCGCTACCGGCGCGCACGGGAAAGTTGGCCACCGTGCGGGCGGACGGCCGGCCCCATCTGGCGCCGGTCTGGTTCGATATCGATGACGACGGCTCGCTCGTGTTCAACACAGGCGAGGAAACGGTGAAGGGTCGCAACCTCCGCCGGGACCCGCGGGCCTCGCTCTGCGTGGACGACGACCGGCCGCCGTTCAGCTTCGTCGTGGTGGAGGGCGTGGCGGAAATCAGCGACGACCTCGAGCAGGTGCGTCACTGGGCGCGTCGCATCGGCGGTCGTTACATGGGCGCGGACCAGGCCGAGGCGTACGGGACGCGCAACGGCGTTCCGGGTGAGCTGATCGTGCACCTGCGACCCGAGCGCGTGGTGTCGGCGGCCGCCTTGGCGGACTGAAGGATCGGGTTCCGGACCCGGTCCCGAGTGTGCCGTTCAGGCGCCAGTGCCGGCGAGCACGCCGTCGCCGAGTAGGCCTTCGGTCGTCGGGTCGCCGTCATGCGGTCCGCGGGTGATCCGGGGCAGGCGGGGCAGGCGGGGCCGGCCCGGCCACAGGGAGGCGAACTGGCCGAGGGGCATGAGGACGGCCGCGGCAAGCACCGCGACCAGCAGCAGGTCGGTCAGGACGAACGTGTGGAGCAGCCGCACGTAGACGTTGTGGACCGACGTCAGGCCGGCAAAGGCCCAGAACGTGCTGATCACGATCAGGGCGCCGCGCAGGCGGCCCCTCGCCGCCGGGGCGAGTACGACGATGCCCCAGGTGACGTACCAGGCCCACACGATCGGCCCGAGCAGCGCCAGGACGAGCAGGGTGAGTCCGAGGCAGCGGACGACGCCATCCTCGGGTGAGCGGAGCAGGAGTCGCCAGCCCACATAGACCGCGATGAGGAGGCCCAGCACGCTGAAGATCGGTCGCATGTCCATGACCGAGATCGGTACCTGCACGATGTGGCTGAGGATGGACGCGGCACGCGCCACGATGTTGACCGGGGTCACACCGGTGAAGGAGGCGTCGGCCGTCGTCGTCGTACGCACCCAGCCCCACCCGGTGCCCGACACGAGCGCGACGACCTCCATGGTGGCCAGCGCGATGAGCCCGGCGACCGCGGTGTGCGCGATGCGTCGTCGCGTCGAAGCACCGGGGCCGGCCCACACCCACCCGAGGAAGAGCACGCCGAGCGCGGCCGGTGACTTCACGCCTGCCGCGAGCGCGCACAGGATCACGCCGGGAACGGTGCCGCAGCGTCTGGCCACGGCCAGCCCCGCCATGAGGAGCCCGATCATGAGCGCGTCGTTGTGGGCGCCGGCCAGCAGAGAGAGCAAGATGAGCGGCGACCCCGCCCCGAGGAGCACGGCATGGGCCGGGTCCCGTTTCAGCGCTCGGGCCAGGGTGGGCGTGGCTGCCACCATGAGCGCGATGCCGGCCACTTCCAGGAGGCGCAGGAGGACCAGGTCGGCCAGGATCCCGTGCCCGGAGGCCTGGTCCAGTACTCCGTCTGCGCTGAGGAAGGTCGGCCCGTAGGGCGACTCCGTGTTGGACCACACGGTATCGGCCAACTCGTTGAACGGCGTCGCCCCCAGCACGCTCGGCCCATAGTCGTACGGGTTGATGTGGTGGCTCATCATCTCGCCCTGGGCGGCGTACGTGTACACGTCGCGGCTGAAGAGCGGTGGCGCCAACAGGAGCGGGACGGACCAGACCACTACGACCAGCACGACGCGCCGCACCGGGAACCCGGGATGCTTGTTCAGGTGTCGCAGCAAGCCGAGCCAGACCCGGGTGAGCAAGATGAGGCCACCGAAGACGAGCGCGAGCGCCGCCACGGTCGGAAGCGTGTCATCAGTACCGAAATTGCCGAAGAGGCCACCGGGCATGCCGAAGAACCACGCGCCGGGAAGGTGCGTCTCGAACGACTGTCCACCGAGGAGCGAGCCGACGACGATCGCCGCCGTGCTCATGGCGCCGAGTAACCCCGTGCGCGCCAGGGACACCGATACCGGCGCCGGCACATCCGAGAACTCGGTGTGCGGTGTCGTCTCAGTGTCGCTGTTGGAGTTAGCGCTCGGAGTCACGAGCTGCATTCGGGGATTCCTTCGTTACGCACTCGCAGCGGGGCGACCACGGGCTCGCAAATCGTCATGAAACTGCAGTGATTCTGTCACAGCTACGGCTGTGACCCGAAGGTCTGAAAGCTTCCATAACAGGATTCTCAGGCGTCTCTCAGTTTATCGGGGAAAACTCGGATTGTCACGTATGTGAAATCTCCCTGTCACGCACGCAGAAGGGTGTCAGAGTGCGCATTCTGGTCCTCGGCGGCGACGGCTATCTGGGCTGGCCGACGGCGCTGCACCTGTCCCGCGCTGGGTACGAGGTGGCGGTGGCAGACAACTTCGCCCGTCGGAGCTACGACCTCGAGATGGGGGTGGAATCCTTGGTCCCGATCGCCTCGCTGCACCGGCGGGTCGACTGCTGGGCGGACCTGACCGGAGAGCGCCTCGGGGTCTTCATCGGGGATCTGACCGAGGAACAGTTCGTCTACGACATGGTGGACGGATTCCGGCCCCAGGCCATCGTGCACTTCGCCGAGCAGCGGAGCGCGCCCTACTCCATGGTCGACCGCAAGCACGCGGTGTACACCCACGTCAACAACGTGGTGGGCACGCTGAACCTGCTCTACGCCATCGCGGACGTGGACCCTTCGATTCACCTGGTCAAGTTGGGCACCATGGGGGAGTACGGCACGCCCAACATCGACATCGAAGAGGGGTACATCGAGATCACCCACCGGGGGCGCACCGACGTGCTCCCGTTCCCCAAGCAGCCGGGCAGCTTCTACCACCTGTCCAAGGTGCACGACAGCCACAACATCGCCTTCTGCTGCCGGGCCTGGGGCCTGCGCTCGACCGATCTCAACCAGGGGATCGTCTACGGGCAGTCGACGCCCGAGACCACATTGCACCCGGACCTGTCCACCCGCTTCGACTACGACGCGGTCTTCGGTACCGTGCTCAACCGATTCGTGATCCAGGCGGCGGCGGGGGAGCCCTTGACCGTGTACGGCAAAGGTGGGCAGACCAGAGGCTTCCTCGACATCCGCGACACGCTGGCCTGCGTCGAGCTGGCCATCCGCAACCCGGCCGGAGCCGGCGAGTTCCGGGTGTTCAACCAGTTCACCGAGTCGTTCTCGGTGGTCGAGCTGGCGCAGATGGTGTCGGAGGCGGCAGGCGGGACGGAGATTGCGCACCTCAAGGACCCCCGGGTCGAGCTCGAGGAGCACTACTACCGGGCGGCGCACACGAAGCTGCTCGACCTCGGCCTCCTGCCCTTCCTCCTGGGCGAGGAACTCCTGGCCGACCTGCTCTCCATCGCCCGGACCCATATCGACCGTCTCGAGCGCTCCGCCTTGGAGCCCAGTGTCCTCTGGCGCTCGACGTCGAGCTCCATCACCCGCACCGGGCGGCCCAAACCCGAGGGCTCACCCTCGGAACACTCGCTCTGAGCGGCCTCTCAGCGTCGAGGGCTAGGTTTCGCCCGAACGTGCGTCAGCGTCCCATCGCGGGGGCCGCACAGCAAGTACTCCCGGAAGGTAGCGCTCCACCAGTGAATCGACTTCGAGCCCACCTGGGCCCCTTGTGGCCCTACGTGGTGTTGATCGCCCTTCCGACGGCTGCCTTCGTGCTTCCCGACCTCATTAGCGGCCGGATACTCATCACCGGCGACAACCTCCAGCAGAACTTCCCGCTTCACGTCCTCGTGGGCTCCATGCTCCGTCATGGCCAGCTGCCGTTCTGGAATCAGTGGATCTTCAGCGGCACGCCGCTCATGGCCGATTTCAACGCCGGAGCCTTTTATCCGCTGATGGGGCTCTTCGTGGCGCTACCCGAGCGTGTCGCTTGGCTAGCGACCGAGGTGCTGTTGTTCTCGGGGATCGCCGTGGGGATGTACGTGTTCCTGCGGGCACTCAAGCTCTCGACGACGGCCTGCGTGTTGGCGGCGGCCACATACGCCTTCGCCGGGCCGGTCCTGAGCCAGGTCAACCACGTGGACATGACCGAAGGCTTTCTCGCCATTCCCTGGATGCTGCTGGCCGTCCTCCACATCGTCCGTGACGGACACTGGCGCTGGTCGATCCTGCTCGGCGTGGCGTTCGCCACCGTGATCCTGGGCGGTGCTCCCGAGGCCATGCTCGACGAGGCCCTCATGATCATCGCCTTCGCCGCCCTGTCCGCCGGTCTCGACCGGGAACGGTGGTGGCGGGTCATCTCTCGCTGCGCCGCCGGGGCCGCCCTCGCCTTGTCCCTGGCCGCCATCCAGTGGCTCCCGGGACTCGAGGCGATCCGCAATTCCCAGCGCGGCGCTGGCGGCGTCATCGCCGCCGCCGGTAGCTATCCCATCCGCTTCAGCATCCTTTCGCTCGTCCCGTATCTCAACGGCGGCTACGGACACCTGGGTGAGGCGCCGTTCTTCAGCCAGTACAACCTGCCCGAGGTCGGCATCTACCTCGGCGTGCTCCCATTGATCGCGCTGATCACGCTGTTGCACCCGCGCTGGCCCAGTCGGATCGCCCTGCGCGACCGGCTCACCTGGTACGGCGTGGGAGCGTTCGGGTACCTGCTGGCGCTCGGCTCCAATACACCGCTCGAGCACCTGTTCAACAGCCTCCCGCTCTACGGCAACCAGCGCCTGCAAAGCCGCAACATGATCACCGTCGCCACGGCCACCTGCGTGCTCTTCGCCGGGTGGATGGACCGCACCGACGCCGGGCACCTGGAGCGGCGGACAACCCGGTTCGACCGCATCATGGGCGTCGTCCCGTTCGCCATCGTCGCCGGGCTGTTCATCTGGGCGCTGGCCTCTCCGTCGTCCCTGGTCGGCTACTTCGCCGGCGTCTCGCTCCGGCCCGCCCTGGCGACGACAGTGCGGATAGCGACGCTCTACGCACTCGTCTTCTCGTTGGGCGCGGCGGTCATCGTGTGGCTGCGCCCGCGCCTGACCACGGCCACGTGGTTGCGATTGGCGGCGGTGTTCGTGGCGGCCGACATCGCCGTGATGGCGTTCACCAGCCAGCTCACGCAGTCGCCGGCGAACGACCTGCTCAGCGGGACGACCCCGGTGCAGCAGCTGATGGCTGCCCACCTGGCGCCGGGTGGGCGGATCGTGAACTACGACCCGCAGACCTACGACAGCTATCCGGGTAGTCCCCAGGGCATACCCGACCTGAACATCCTCGCGGCGCTGCCGTCGGTGTCAGGCTATGCATCGATCGTCAACGGCAACTACGAGGCCGTCACCCACACCCACGAGCAGGACGACCTCGACCTGTCCCAGCTGAGCTCGGGCACCCTGGACCAGCTCGACCTGCAAGAGGTCGTGACCGTGCCCGAGTACTTCTTGGTGCCGCTGGCTTCCATGCCGCGCTCGGAGGCCGACATCACGCAGCTGAGCGAGGACATCGGGTCCGATCCCGTTCTGCCACGAGGGTATGGCGTCAACTACAACGAGACGGCCTATCCCTTCTATCCGGGCGCACGGCCGGGACTGGGTGCCGGACGAACCGCCTCGTGGTTCTACGGCGAGCAGCTGCCGGCGCAGACGGCGACCGCGTTGTTCTCCACTACGGCCAAGACGGGCGCGCTCATCCGCTTCGGGACGCTTGCCGCCGACGGGTCGACGCGCTGGGGGAGCACGGTCGCCGTGGCCGCCGGCGCCACACGGGTCACCGGTCCGATCCCGTCGGGCCAGGGCGTGGGGCTCTTGCTGCAGGTGCTGGGCGGGTCCCTCCCCCCACAGCGGGTGATCATCACGACCGACGGCCATCCTTACGAGCTCGGCGGGTCGCTCTCCTCGGCGCTGGTGCCGGGTGAATGGCACCAGGCCGGGTTCTCTCAGGGCTATGCCGTCTTCACCTTCAACAAGCCCCCCTTGCCCATCTCGGCGTACACGTCCGGCGGCAAGCAACTCTCCGTGCAGGTGATCTCGAGCACGACCAAGTCAGAGGAGGTCCGCGTGGACGCGCCGGTGGCGTCGTCGGTCATCCGCGCCGTGGCCTGGGACTCAGGATGGAAGGGCACCGTGTCGGTCAACAGCGGCAAGGCCCGCAGTGTGCCGGTCGACGACTACGACCTCGTACAGCAGGTCCGCATCCCTGCCGGGGACGACCTCGTGACGTTCCACTACCGGCCGCCCCATCTTCTGGCCGCCAGTGTGCTCAGCCTGGGGGCGGTCGGCGTCCTGCTGGCCCTCTTCGTCGGGTGGCTGGTGGTACGCCGGCGCCGGCCGCCCAGGGGGGTCGGGGATGTCGGGGAAACCATAGAGACTCCGGAGGAGCCGCCCCTCGCCGTCGACGACCTAGCGCGTGTGCCCGAAGGCAGCGCCGTCTAGGAGCGGTCTTCTTGTGCGGAGCCTGCTTCAACAGTAGGGGTGGGCGAGGGTGAGCAGGAATTCGCCGTCTTCCGCGCCCCACATGCCCTCCACGACGAAGCCGGCTTCGGTCAGCTCCTGCTCGACGCGCTCGGGCGTGAACTTGGCGCTGATCTCAGTCAGCAGGTCCTCCCCCTCTTCGAACTGGACTGTGATGCCGACCTCGGTCAGCGAGATCTCGGTTGCCTCCTCGGCCCGGAGTCGCATCTCGATCCACTGCTCGTCCTCGTTCCACAGAGCCACGTGCCGGAACACGTCCGGGTCGAAGTTGCCACCCAGTTGCTCGTTGAGCACGCGCAAGACGTTCCGGTTGAAGTCGGCGGTGACGCCCGACGCGTCGTCGTATGCCGCCACCAGTCGGCTCCGGTCCTTGACCAGGTCGGTACCGAGCAGCAGCGAGTCGCCGTCCGCCATGGTGCAATTCAGGTCGAACAGGAAGCGGGCCCGCTGGTTGGGGTCCAAGTTGCCGATCGTCCCACCCAAGAAGGCCACCATTCTCCTGCCCTCGGCCGGGATCTCCGCCAGGTGATGGTGGAAGTCCCCGATGACGAGGTGGATGTCGAGCGTGTCGTATTCCTCGGCCAACGTGGTGGCGGCACTGCGGAGGAACTCGTCGCTGACATCGAAGGGCACGTAGCGCGACAGTGTGCCGGTTTCCCGGAGGGCGGAAGAAGCACGCGGGTCTTGTCGCACGCGCCTGCCCCGAGTTCGACGAGTGTGTCTGCCTTGGACATCTCGGCGATGGCCGCTGCGTGGGTCTCGAGCAAAGCCCGCTCCGCCCGCGTCGGGTAGTACTCGGGTAGCTGGGTGATCTCCTCGAAGAGCCGGCTGCCCCGCTCGTCGTAGAACCACACGGGTGGGATCGATTTCTCCTGCCCCTGTAATCCGCGTAGGGCGTCGCCCCTCATCTGGTTTCGCACCTCGTCGGGGGAGAGGTGCACGTCGATTGTGTAGGCCATGTAGCTCAGGGGTCCCGAGCCAGACGGAGGCCGCTGAACGCCCAGCGGGCGCCCGGCGGGAAGAAGTTGCGGTATGTGGAGCGGACGTGTCCCTCCGGCGTGGCGCAGCACCCGCCTCTGAGTACGTACTGGCTGACCATGAATTTGCCGTTGTACTCGCCGACGGCGCCAGCGGCAGCCCGGAAGCCCGGGTAGGGCGAGTACGCGCTGGACGTCCATTCCCAGGTGTCGCCGAACAGCCCGTTGGTGGCGACCGCGGGTCGGGGATGGGGGGCGCCGCGGTCGAGTACGTCGGCGGCTAGGAAGTTGTCGCCCTCCCCGTGGGCGGCAGCGATCGTCTCCCACTCCGACTCGGTCGGGAGGCGGAGGCCCGTCCAGTGGGCGAAGGCGTCCGCCTCGTAGTAGCTGACATGGCAGACGGGCTCGTCAGGGTCGACCGGCCGCAACCCCGACAACGTGAACTGGAACCACCGGTCGGGGTCGTCGGGATGGCGCGACCAGTACAAGGGCGCGTCCTGGTGTTGCGCGTTGACGTCCGCCCAACCGTCGGAAAGCCAGAACTCGGGCCGGCTATAGCCGCCGTCCTCCATGAAGGAGAGCCACTCACCGCAGGTGACCGGCCGGTCGGCCAGCCCGAAGGGCGTGAGGTGGACCGTGTGGACTGGGAACTCGTTGTCGAAGCCGAAACCATTGCCGCGGTGGCCGATTTCTACCGGCCCGCCGTCGTGATCGATCCAACCCGCCTTGGGCGGGTGTGCGGTCGGCCCGGCCGGAGCCGAACGCAGATAGGCGGGGTGCAGCGGGTTCCGCGAAAGGACGTGCTTGATGTCCATGAGGAGCAGTTCCTGGTGTTGGTGCTCATGGTGGAGGCCCAGCGTGACCAGCTCGGGCAGGCCCGGTTGGTCGAGGTCCTCGAAGAGGGCGTCCATGGCACCGTCGACGTGGGATCGGTAGCGGGCGATGTCGGCGATTCCTGGGCGCGAGAGGAGTCCGCGCTCGGGGCGGGGGTGCCGGGCCCCGACGGCCTCGTAGTACGAGTTGAAGATGTACGCATACGCGTCGTCGAAGGGTTGGTACCCGGCGACGTACTCGCCGAGGATGAAGGTCTCGAAGAACCAGGTCACGTGGGCCCGGTGCCACTTGGTGGGGCTCACGTCAGGCATGGTCTGGACCGTCTGGTCCTCGGCGCTCAGGGGAGAGGCCAGGCGCTCGGTCGTCGCCCGCACCTGGCCATATGCGTTTCGGAGGTCAGACGGCGCCGTTCGACCGCGTGTCTCCATCAGATCAGTCCCTTCGCCACCCCACCCGGAGCGGCCGCTCTCGCTGGCACGCGACTTCGGATCAGCGTACCCAGACGGCTCAGCAAACAGGCGCGTTTGTCACACATTCCGCGTAAATACCAGGTAATGGAGAGGGCCGGGAGTGACGGGCTGCCTTTGGCTACTGTCGAAACCGTGGACGGTCCTCCCCTCTCTCGAGAGGTCATCGACTCGTACCTGGGAGCAGTCGACTGGCTGCGCGGGGTGTTACGCCGGGCCGAGGTGGCCGAGCACTGGGCCAAGGCCAGCGCGGTGGTCGACTACACGGTGGGAGGGCTGGCGGCGCACGCCGTGCACAGCGTCGTCTGGCTCGACCAGCTGCTCCAGGACGCAGAGCCCGTCGGCCTGCGCCCCGTTGCCCTGATGGACTTCTTCAGCCCGAACCGCGTCGACGGGCCGCAGGACACCGATCCATTTTCCGCCTCGCTCCGTGCCGCGGCCGAAGCCTTCGCCGCTCTCGGTCCACAGACAGTCCTGGCCACCTGCACGGCAACGCGTGACAACCTGGTCGCGCTCCTCTCGGAGGCGTCGGCGACGCGGGCCGTGCCGGTGGTGCGGGTCCCGGGCGGACGGGTGCCGCTGAGCGACTACGTGCGGACCAGGGTGCTCGAGATCGTCGTGCACGGGGACGACGTCGTCTGCAGCATTCCGAGCATGAGCGTGGCCGACCCGCCGGACGCCGCCATCGACGTGTGCCTCGGAGTGTGCCTGGAGTTGGCCCGCGGGCGATTGGGCGACCTCGAGGCGCTCAGGGCCTTCACCCGGGCCGAGCGGGCGGACCCCAGCTCGTTGCGCGTCCTGTAGGCGGCCGGCCGTCGGTCCCGATCGGCCCGTGGCCGCGCTTCAGGCCAGCACCTTGCGCCGGAAATTGCGCAGACCAAGTGTCAGGAAGATGACGCTGAAGGCCACGATGGCGGGGTAGATCACGTACAGGTGCATGTGAGCGGCGTCAGTGAACGCGGCGCGCATCCCGTCGTTGATGTAGATCAGCGGGTTCACCAGCACGATGATCTGGAGCCAGTGGACCGAGCCGAGCTTCACCGAAGCCAGCCGGGTCCACTGGTAGTAGGTCCCGCCCAGGAAGGTGATCGGGAGCACGATGAACCCAAACATGAGCCCGAGGTTGCGCGGTTCGAACGAGGTACCCAACAACAGCCCCAGCGACGCCATGCAAAAGCAGGACAGCGGGACGAGGGTGACGATCAGCAGCCAGTGGTAGTTGATGTGCGCCTCGACACCGGCGGCGTGGACCACACTGGCAATCGGGAACACGATGATGGCGGAGATCAGTCCCTGCGATCCCCCCGAGATCACCTTCGACATGGCGACCAGCCAGACCGGGCACGGCGCCTGCACGCGGTCCTCGATCTCGCGGGTGAAGCCGAACTCCTGGGCCATCGGCATGGCCACGGCCTGGATGCCCTGGAACATGATGGACAGGCCGACCACGCCGGGCACGAGGACCGTGGCGAACGCCGACTCTGCGCCCGGGATGCCGCTGGCGGCGCCGATGCCCTGACCGATCTTCGGAAACACGTAGAGGAAGACGAAGCACAGCAGGAAGGGCTGCACGAGGGTGCGGATGACGAACTCGATCTTGTGCTTCCACAGCACCAGCAGGTCGCGCCGGATGAGCGCCCCGAGCGCGGTCCAGCTCGACGCAGCCGCCGATCGGGTCGGCACCAGGTCGATGGGACGGGACGCCGCTGACTTCGGGCCGGCCGTGGACACGGCTTGGGTCGTGCTGGCCATCAGTCGCGAAGCTCCTTCCCGGTCAGACCGATGAAGACAGTCTCGAGCGTGGGCTCGGCCACCGACAGGTCGGCCAGTGAAAATCCTGCCGCCTCGGCTGCCTCGACGATGCGGGGGACGAGCCGGTCTGCGCCGCGGACCTGCAGCTCCACGCCGCCATCGATGGTCCGGGTGCGAGCGAGGCCCTCAAGCCGGGAGCGGAAGGCCTCGGCCAGCTGCTCGGGGTCGGCGCTGGACTTGACGGAGACGATGGTGTCGGCGCCGACACCGCGCTTCAACTCCGCGGGCGTGTCGAGGGCGAGGATCTTGCCGTGGTCCATGATGGCCACGCGGTTGCAGAGCCGATCGGCCTCTTCCATGTAGTGGGTTGTGAGCATGATGGTCTGGCCCTCGGCATTGAGGTCCCGCAGCAGCTCCCACAGGACCAGCCGCCCTTGCGGGTCCAGACCGGCAGTCGGCTCGTCGAGGAAGAGGACGGCCGGGCGATGGAAGATGGCCCGCGCCACCATCAGCCGTTGGGCCATGCCGCCGGAGAGTGCGTAAACGGAGGCCTTGGCGAAGCGGGTGAGCTGGAAACGCTCGAGGAGGTCGTCAGCCGTCTGGCGGCACTCTCGGGAGTCCATGCCGAACAAGCGGCCGTGCCAGTACAGGTTCTCGAACGGCGTCAACTGCCGGTCCAGAGTGTTCTGCTGGGAGACGACTCCGATGAGCTGTTTCACCAACGATGGGTGCTCGGTGACGTCGATGCCGGCGACGAAGGCCTGCCCATCGGTCGGGATCACCCGTGTGGTGAGCACGCCCACCGTCGTCGTCTTGCCCGCGCCGTTGGGACCCAGCAGCCCGAAGACCTCCCCGGTACCGACCGTGAGGTTCAGCTCATCGACCGCCCGGAAGTCGGTCCCCGGGTAGGTCTTGGTGAGAACCTTGGTCTCGATGATGGGCGTCCCGGCGTCGGGACGAGCCCCATCGAGCGTGGCGGTAGCGGTAGAGGTCGTCATGGCTTCTGGGTGCACAGTACAGGGCGAGTGTCTAATCCTCGGCCAGGATCTGGTACAGCTCCTTGCGGGCTTTTTGGATCACCTCGATGCCGCGTTCGAGTTGCGCCTGATCACCGGCGCCCGAGAGCTGCTTGGCCGCGCCCATCAGCTGTCCGACTGCCTGTCGCAGCGAGCGGACCTGTTCCTGGCTCTCGTCACCTTGGGAGGGCATAGCCGCCTTCTCGGCTTCGGCACTGCCGGTCTCAGTGAGGGTGTAGCGGCGGCTGCCGTCGACTTCGGTCGACTGCACGATGCCCTCGTCCTCGAGCATCTGGAGCTGCGGGTAGACGGACCCAGGACTGGGCCGCCACAGGCCACCGCTCATCTCCTCGAGCCGGCGCATGACCTCGTAGCCGTTGGCGGGCCCGTCGCGCAGGGCGACCAAGACCGCCTTCCTGATGTCACCGCGACGCATGCGCTGGCCGCCGCCCCAGCCACCGCGTTCGCCGCCCCAGCGGCCCCGGCCGCGGGGTCCACCACGCATGCCCCGGAACGGGTGCTCGTGCGGGTGTTCGTGCGGGTGTTCGTGATTGTGTTCGTGATTGTGTTCGTGTCCCATTGGGGTTTCCTTTCAAGTGGGAATGTCGAATGTGTGGTTTGGCGTCCTTCAGATCAGATCTGGGGTCGCAACGTGATGGCTGCCTCGGGGCAGGCCACGACGCAGAGGCCACAGGCATGACAGTCCTGGGCCCGCACCGCGTAGGCACCTTGGCGCCGGTGGGCGATGCTGCGAAGCTTGCCGAGGACGTTCAGGGAAGCGAAGTCGTCGTCGGAGATGCGAGTCACCTCGAAGACGTCGTAGGGGCAGACCTCGGTGCAGTCGCGCTTGCCTTCACAACGGCTCAGGTCGACGACCGGCACGAACCGCCCCGGTTCGGCCCGGCAGCGCTCTCCCGGCCGATCGGGGTTGGCCCGAGCGGCCCGGACCTTGGCCGGGTTGGTCCGGCGCATAGCGGCGGCCGGAACGGGCTCGTCACCGAAGGAGGACCTGTCCGTTGACGTCCTCTCCCTGTCTGTTCCTTGTGCTCTTGTCACGTTGGACGTAGTATAGCGATATATCGGTATATGTCAACGATCCCACGAAATATTCATCCTGAGCAGGGCGTTGAACCTTTTTGACGGTGGGGGCGGCCCGATGAGGCCCTGGGTGTCCGATACTGACGGCACAACCAGCGTCCCGCCGGAAAGTTCACATTCGATCCCCAAGGAGGTTTTATGGGACTGTTCAGCTCGCACAAGACCGACATGGTCACCCCAGACCGGGCTCTGCGAGGGCGCGAGGAGCCCATGCCAGTCACAGCACCCCACCTGGTGCTCGGCACACAGATCACGCCTCCCTTTCCCGATGGACTGGAGCAGGCGGTGTTCGGCATGGGCTGCTTCTGGGGGGCGGAGCGGAAATTCTGGTCTCTGCCGGGCGTCTACACGACGGCAGTCGGTTACGCCGGCGGATTGACCCCGAATCCGACCTACCAGGAGGTGTGCCGCGGCCGCACGGGGCACGCAGAGGTCGTGCTCGTCGTCTTCGACCCGAAGGTGATCACCTACGAGCAGCTGCTCGGTAACTTCTTCGAGGGTCACGACCCGACCCAGGGCATGCGGCAGGGCAACGACGTCGGCACCCAGTACCGTTCGGCTGTCTACACCACCACGCCGGAGCAAGCGGAGTCGGCGGAGCGGGTGGCCAAGCGCTTCCAGGAGTCGGTGTCGGCGGCCGGGTACGGCGAGCTCACGACGGAGATCGCACCGGCCGGTGCCTTCTACTACGCGGAGCCGTACCACCAGCAGTATCTCGAGGCGAACCCTGGGGGGTACTGCGGACTGGGCGGGACCGGAGTCTCCTGCCCAGTTGGCCTGGCGGAGGCCGGGTGAGCCAGAGGGGTGACGGGGTCGGCGGCCTGACCGACGCCGAACAGTTGCAGCGGCGGGCCGCCATGCCCGGACTCTTCGCCAAGACCCCGTTCCTGGCCTGGCTGGGACTGCAGGTCGAGCGCTTCGAGCCCGATGACGTGGCGACGCGCCTGCCCTTCCGCGTCGAGCTGAGCAACGACGGCTCCACCTACCACGGTGGCGTCGTCAGCACCGTGATCGATACCACGGGTGCGTTGGCGGCGTGGTCGAACCACGACTTCGACCGCGGCATGCGGGCGTCGACGGTGTCGATGGCCTTGCAGTACGTGGCTTCCAGCTCGGGTGGTGACCTGCTCTGCACCGCGCACACCATCCGGCGCGCCCGTGAGCTGATCTTCACCGAGATCACGGCGTCCGACGAATCGGGCCGCGTCCTGGCCCACGGTCTTCAGACCTACCGCATCGCGTAGCAGGCGCCGGCCGCGTTTATCGGAGCTTGATGACGTTGCCCGTTATGAGGCCGGCGGCTTCGGAGGCGAGGTAAGCGATCACCTGCGCCACCTCCTTGGGCGTGGCCACGCGCCGACCGGCCGACTGGGCGAAGGCGGCCGTCTTGGGGTTGATCCAGCCGGTGTCGGTGATGGGCGGGCACACCACGTTCGCCGTCACGCCGCAGCGCGCCAGCTCCCGGGCCGCGCTCAGGGTCAGGTTGACCTGGGCCGCCTTGGCGGCGCCGTAGGAGACCTCTTCGGGGAAGCCGTCGCCGTCGCCCGACGTCAGGCCCACGATGCGGCCCCATTGACCTTGCCGGGCCAGGTGACGTCGCGCGAATTCGGCGATCAGGAGCGCTGCGGCGCGCGTGTCCACGGACAGCACCTGGTCGATCGTCCCGGTCGAGACCCGTAACATCGTTCGGCCGAAGCGGTCCGCGGCCCGGGGGACGAAGGTGTCACCGACCCAGCCCGACGCGTTGTTGACGAGGATCTGGACATGGCCGAGCTGTTCCTCGGCCGTGTCGAAGAGCGAGGGGATGACGGCGGCGTCCGACAGGTCCGCCTCGACCGCCGCCGCCCGGCCGCCGGAGGCCACGATCGATTCGACGACGAAGTCCGCCCTGGCCATGCGGGTGGCCCGGTAGGCGGCCGGCATGGACGGGTCATTAAGGCCACCCAGCTTGTCGTTGCGGTAGTAAGTGCACAGGACGGCGATGCCCTGGGCGGCCAGAGCCTTGGCGGTGGCGGCCCCGATCCCGTGGTTGGAGCCGGTGACGAGCGCCACCTTGGGCTCCTGACCCGCCGAGCTCAGCACGGGTGACGTCATCGGACGGTCAGCGGAGCGCCGCCAGGCGGTCGAGCGCCTCTTCGGCTTCGGCCACGAAACGGCGGACGAGGTCGGCCGCCGGCACCAGCTCGGAGATGCCGCCGACACCTTGCCCGGCGGGGTAACACTCCCTGTCGACGTCGACACCTTCGCTGAAGGAGTCGCCCCCCAGGTGCATGGCGCCAGCGCCGTAGGACACGCTCAACTGCTCGGGGAATTTCTTCAGTTCGTCCGGGTGGGCGTCGTAGTAGTCGGTGTAGGTGTTGCGGACTACCCGCATTGTCTTACCGGAGTAGGCGCGGCTCACCGTGGTCTGGTCCTCGCGGCTGGCGATCAGCTTCTCCTTGTACCCGAGCACGCCGCGGGCCTCGGGTGTGGCGATGAAGCGCGTGCCCACCCAGATGCCGTCCGCGCCGAGCGACAGTGCTGCGGCCAGGCCCCGCCCGTCGAAGATCCCGCCGGCAGCCACGACCGGGACACGGTCACCGACGGCGTCGACGATCTGGGGCACGAGCGGGAGCGAGGCGACCTGACCGGTATGGCCGCCTGCCTCGGTGCCCTGGGCCACCACGAGGTCGCACCCGGCCTCGACGGCTCGCACAGCGTGCTCCACCTTCCCGCACATGTTGACGACCAGCACGTTGGCGCGGTGGCACTGCTCGATGACCTCCGTAGGCACCCCGAGGGCCGCCACGAAAGCGGTGGCGCCGCCATCGATGATGATCTGGACTTGTTCCCTCATGCTGCCGGGCATTGCAGTGAGGAGATCGACGGCGAAAGGCTTGTCGGTGGCCGCACGCACGGCGGAAATCTCGGCCTCCATGGTCGCGTTGTTCATGGTGCCGGCACCGAGGCAGCCGAAGCCGCCGGCGGCGGACACGGCCGAGACCAGCGCCGAGTAGGAGACGCCGCCCATGCCGGCCAGCATGACGGGGTGCTCGATCCCGAGCAGCTCGGTGAGGCGTGTACGCATGGTGCCCTTCCTCTTTGCTTCTTCTTGTTTGCTTCTTCTTGTTCTCTGTCGCTTCCGGTGGCCGGCCCAGCCCGGCATCGGTCGCGGGGACCGTAGCGCGGGTGAGGGAGGGGTGAAGACTGCCAGGTGGGAGGAGCTGTGTCCCGCCGCATCGAGTCCGGCGGGGCGAGGCGGCGGGCTGTCAGAATGTCGGCTGTGAAGACGAGCGGGACATGCGTCCGCTGAGCGTGTCGTGGTAGAGCTCGGCGAAACGGGGGTCAGCGTCGACGACGCCGGGCCCGCAGTCGGGAAGATCACCAAGCGTCGCCTGTGGCTCATCCTCGGAGCGCTGCTGCTCGGCATGCTGCTGGCGGCGCTGGACCAGACCATCGTCTCGACCGCGTTGCCCACCATCGTCGGCGACCTGCACGGAGGTTCGCATCTGGCCTGGGTGGTGACCGCCTACCTGTTGTCGTCGACCGTGTCGACGCCTCTGTGGGGGAAGCTGGGCGACCAGTACGGGCGCAAGATCTTCTTCCAGGCCTCCATCGTCATCTTCCTCATCGGCTCGGCGCTGTGCGGATTGAGCCACACCATGACCGAGCTCATCGCGTTCCGGGCCCTGCAGGGTCTGGGTGGCGGCGGGCTCATGGTCGGCGCGCAGACGATCATCGGCGACGTCGTGTCGCCGCGCGATCGCGGGCGGTACATGGGCCTGTTCGGGGCCATGTTCGCCGTGGCCACGGTGATCGGGCCGTTGATCGGCGGGCTGTGCGTGACGTACCTGTCGTGGCGTTGGGTCTTTTACATCAACCTGCCGTTCGGCATCGTCGCCTTGTTCGTGACGGGCGCCGTGCTGCCGGGGCACCTGCGGAGGGTGCACCACAAGATCGACTACGCCGGTACGGCCGTGCTGGCGGGGGCGGCGACGTCGCTCATCCTGTTCTTGAGCCTGGGGGGTATCTCGTGGCCGTGGCGGTCGTCGCCGAGCTACCTGACGCTCGGTCTCGGCCTCGTGCTGACCGTCACGTTCGTGTTCGTGGAGCGCGCGGCAGCCGAGCCCGTGATCCCCATGCCGTTGTTCCGGAACCGGGTGTTCTCGGCGGCCAGCTCGATCGGCTTCGTGATGGGCTTCGCCATGTTCGGCGCCCTGACGTTCCTGCCCCTGTTCCTGCAGGACGTGAAGCTGGTCAGCCCGACGGTGTCGGGCCTGCGCATTCTGCCCCTCATGGTGGGCATGCTGGGCGCGTCCGTGACGTCGGGTCGCCTGGTCACCCGGTGGGGCCGGTACAAGGTGTTCCCGATCGTCGGTACAGCACTGATGACCCTGGGTGCCTTCCTGATGTCGTTCGTCGACGCCTCGATCAGTTTCTGGGTCATGTCGTTGTACATGTTCATCTTCGGGCTGGGCCTGGGCCTCATCATGCAGGTGTTGGTGGTGGCGGTGCAGAACGCCGTCGAGTATCAAGACCTGGGCGTGGCCACGAGCGCGTCCACCTTCTTCCGCATGATCGGCGGCTCGTTCGGGACTGCGGTCTTCGGTGCCATTTACGCCATCGTCTTCAACCGGGCCTTCGCGGCGACCGTGGCCAAGGTGCCACCGTCGATCCTCAAGTCGTTCAACCCGGCCACCTTGTCCCCGGCGCTGCTGGAGAAGCTCAAGTCGACGGCGGCCGGTCTGGCATTCTTCGACAAGTACATCGCCGCGGTGACCCACGCCGTGCAGACGGTGTTCCTCGTCGCCGTCCCGATCTCGTTCGCGGCCTTCCTGTTGAGCTGGTTGCTGCCCGAGGTCGAGCTGCGCAAGACGGTGCAGACGTCGACGTCGGACCTGGGCGAGGCGCACGGGATGAACCGCTCGTCGCTACAGGAGATCGAGCTGGCGCTCGAGCGCTTCTCGGCCCGTGAGAACCGCGGCGAGCTCTACCGCACCCTGGCCACGCGGGCCGGCGTCGATCTGCCGCCGCGCTCGTGCTGGCTCCTGTACCGGCTGTCCGAGAACCCGGCGGTCACTGTGACCGACCTGGCCCAGAAGCTCAAGGTCGATCCGGCGCTGATCCTGCCCGGGGTGGAGGGGCTGGTGGCGGCGGGCATGGTGGAACGGCGGAGCGCGAGGGCCAACGGCGACCGGGACCTGTACGTCACGGCGTCGGGGGTCACCGCCATGAACAAGCTCACCGAGGCGCGGCGCAGCGGGCTGACAGAACTCCTCGAGGGCTGGAACCCCGAGGAGCACCCCGAGGTCATTGAGATGGTCAAGGAGCTCGCCCACGCGCTGCTGGCCGACGACGAGCGGCTGGTGGCGGACGCCATGCCGCACGAGGTCGCCGCGGCGTCGGCTTCGGCATCGGCGTCAGGGGATTGACGGCCCGCCCTGGACCCGCGGTCTCCGGGGCGCACGGGGCGTTGAGTAGAATCGTCCCTGCATCTGGACGGCGTGCCGGGAAGACTGGTCGGCGAACGGGAGATTTGTCTGCCATGACCGACCCGATGATCTTCATCGTGCACACCTGCGACCGGCGTCCGCCTCGGGTTGCGCCGCGTCCCGGGGACCGCGCGGGGACGGGCTGACCGGTCATGGCGGACATGGAGGAGGTCGTCGTGGTTCAACCGCGGCTGGCCAAGGACCGACGGCAGCTTCCGAGCTGGCGCTGGGAGGAGTACCGGACCACCTTCTGGGTGGTCCCGAGCTTCCTGATAGTGGTGTCGATACTGCTCTTCGTCGTCACGTTCTCGATCGACCTGGCGGCGTACCACCACCACCTGACCCTCCCGTCGTGGATCCGGACCGGCAGTTCAGACGCAGACCGGCAGGTGCTCATCGCCATCGCCGCCGCCGTCATCACGGTGGTCGGCGTGGTGTTCTCCATCACCATCCTGGCGCTCACCCTGGCCTCGCAGCAGTTCGGACCGCGGATGATGCGGAACTTCGTCCGGGACGTCGGCAACCAAATGACGCTCGGCATCTTCGTCGGCACCTTCGTCTTTTCGGTGCTCGCCCTGGGCTCTCTCAGCAGCGTCGCCGGCAGCGGCTTCAAGCCGAACCTCACCACCACGGTGTCCGAGGCGCTGTTACTCGTCGACCTGGGCGTTCTCATCTACTTCATCAACCACATCGCCAAATCGATCCAGCTCCCCGAGGTGATCGCCGGGATCGCGCGCGACATGACGCAGGCCATCGACTCGGAATACCCCGAGAGGGCCGGCGCGCCCGCGAACGAGTCGCAGACGCATCTGGAGTCGGGCAAGTCGGTGCCCGAGCTGCTCTCCCTCATTGAGGAGCGTGGAGCCGTGGTGCCGTCGCAGGTGAGCGGCTATATCCAGTACGTCGGCTACGCCCAGATGATCACCATCGCCACCCGCACCGACTCGGTGGTCCGCCTGGTGCACAAGCCCGGTCACTTCCTCTCGACGGGGCGCCCCCTGGCCATGGTGTGGCCCCGCGGCGCGGCGCACGACGTGGCCCTTGCCCTCTCCAAGGCGCACGTCACCGGTCCGCACCGGACGCTCGTGCAGGATCCGGTCTTCGCCATAGACCAGCTGGTGGAGATCGCCATCCGGGCGCTGTCGCCGGCCGTGAACGACACGTTCACCGCGTTGACCTGCATCGACTGGCTGGCGGCCGGCCTCAGCCGGGTGTCGGGCCGGGTGATGGCGGAGGGCGTCTACCGGGACTCCGCCGGGTATGTGCGACTCATTGAGTTCGATCCGTCCTACGACCGGATGGTGAACCGGGCTATCGACAAGATCCGGCAGTCGTCACGTGGGATGCCGGCGGTGCTCATCCGGCTGCTCGACTCCATCGGCTCGGTGATGCTCGACACGACCTCGCTCTCGCAGCGGGTGGTCCTGCGCCGTCAGGCCGACATGATTCTTCGGCTGGCGGAGGAGTCCGTCACCGAGCGCAACGACCTGGAGGAGATTCGCTTCCGCTATGGTCGCCTCCCCGCCGAGGAGGTCTTCGAGGAGAAGCCGCACACCTGGTCGAGGATCGATCTGTCCTAGCGGATCATCGCGCCGTGGCCCAGCGCTCGGCCCATTTCTGCAGGGGGTCGATGGCCACGCCGAGCTGGCGGCCCAGGGCGGTCAGCGCATAGGAGCTGTCGCTCCTTTGGGTGACCAGGCCCGCGGTCTGGAGCTCGGCCAGCCGTTCGTAGAGCACGCTCGACGACATGTGGTCGCAGGCAGCTCGCAGGGCCCGGGCGCCGAGGCTGCCGTCGCGCAGCTCCCAGAGGATGCGCAACGTCCAACGACGCCCCAGCAGGTCGAGGGCCGCCATGAGTGGTCGACCGACGTCGAGCCCCGCACGGGGTGGCCGGGGAGGGGGGTAGTCGGGGTCATCTGAGTCGCGGAGGGCCGGCGCCGTCGACGGAGCGCGGTAGCGTTTCTTAATACGAAACGCATGGTAGCGCACGCATTGTTTCTGAATCAGAAACGCTGATGGAGGTCGTGGAGGTGGAGGTCGTGAAGATGGACAGTGGGCCCCGGATCGCGCCGCTCGAGGCGCCGTTCGAGCCGGAGATCGACGAACAGCTGCGCGCCATGATGCCGGCCGGCGTCCCGCCGATCGCGCTCTTCCGGACCTTCGTGCGGAACCCGCCGATGGCAGCGGCCATGCAGCCGTGGGGCCGGCACGAGCTGAGCCGAGAGCTCTCGGTGGGGCTGCGCGACAGGGAGATCGTGATCGACCGCACCTGCGCACGATGCGGCTGCGAATACGAGTGGGGCGTGCACGTGGCGTTCTTCGCGGCCCGGGCCGGACTCGATCCGGATCAGGTTGCCTCCCTCAGCGGCGGTGGGGCAGCGGACCGCTGTTGGACGCAACCTCGGGACCGGCTCCTGATCCGGCTGGTCGACCAACTGCACGAGACGTCCGACGTGAGTGACGGGCTCTGGCAGGAACTGGCGGCGGAATACGACGAGTCCCAGTTACTGGACCTCGTCCTGCTTTGCGGGTGGTACCACGCCATCAGCTTCGTGGCCCGGGCGGCCAGGGTCCGGCTGGAGGACGGGGCGCCGCGGTTCGCCTCCCACCGCTGAGCCAGCCTTCGCCG
This sequence comes from uncultured Acidimicrobiaceae bacterium, assembly GCA_963807775.1. Classification (GTDB taxonomy): domain Bacteria; phylum Actinomycetota; class Acidimicrobiia; order Acidimicrobiales; family RAAP-2; genus Bog-473. The sequence continues at coordinate 42,743 of CAWECY010000013.1, forward strand.
CAGGGTCGGGGTCCGTCAGCCCGCGTTGTCGGTCGGCGCGGTCGTCGTCGGGGCGGGTGCGGTGGTCGTGGTGGTCGGGGCGGACGCACCGCTCCCGGTGTTGCCCGTCGTCCCGGAGGTGCCGGTGGTCCCGGCCCCGCCCGGTGCGGTCGAAGTGGTCGTGGTGCTCGGGCTGGTCGTCGTGGTCGTCGGTGGGGCGACGAAAGGCACGCTCTCGGCGCGCATGGTGGCCATGCTGGTGGCCGGGGTGGCCGACAGGTCGGTGCAGCCGCGGGCGGAGTTCCAGGTCTGGAGCGCGGCTGTGGCGGGTGCCCCGGTCAGCGGTTGCGGCAGGCCGTCCAGGATCGTCGCCGGCCGCCACGTGACTGCCGTGATGTGGCGGCCCACGGCGGTGACGAGGAGCGAGCCACTGTCGGTCTCGGGGGCCGTGTCGTCGTAGAAGGCGAAGTTGCCCAGGCCGTAGTCGACGTAGGCGCTCCCGAGGTAGCCAGCACCGAGGAGCACGTGCGCGTTGGAGCCGATCACGATGTCGGCGCCCGCTTTCACGAGCTGCTCGGCCAGCGGCTCCTGCTGGGGGTTGGGGCACGCCTGGGTCTCGGTGCCCCAGTGCACGTAGACGATCACCGTGTCGGCCGTGCGCCGCACCTGCTGTACCTCGCGGACGAGCTCGGTCGGATCGATGGCTGACGCCACACCGGGTTGGCTGGCCGTGGCCGTCCACGTGCTGATGAGGTTGTCTGCAATGACCTGGGTCGCCGCGATGATGGCGATGCGCTGGCCGTTGATCGTGATCCGGTAGGGCGCGAAGGCCTGGCTGGCGTTGTTCCCGATGCCGATGATCGGATAGTCCGACTTGGAGGCGATGCTCAGGTTCTGCGACAGGCCTTGGTGCCCGCAGTCGACGCCGTGGTCGTTGGCTTCGGTGGCCAACGAGATGTCGGCGCTCTTGAGGGCAGTGATGGCCGTGGAGGGCGCGTCGAAGATGTAAGGCTTCGGTTGGGGCTCGGGGCAGGTGCCGTCGGTGACCGCTGTCTCGAGGTTCACCATGGTGAGGTTGGAGCCTTGGAGAAGCTGGGGGACGGTGTCGCCCAACGCGGTGGCCGGGTCGGCGGAGAGGCGCTCACCCACGGCGCCGGCGAAGTGCACGTCGCCGCCGAAGCCGATGGTGACCGCCTTGCCGCTGCCCTTCCAATCGGGGTTGAGGGGTGAGTGCTTGGGGAATGGCTGGGCCGCCACGGTGGTGTGGGTGGTGCTCCCCGGCGGCGGTGTCTGGGTCTTGCCCGAACCGCCCGAGAAGAAAGCGACGTAGATCAGCAGCACCAGGACGACCACGCCAGCCACGGCGAACTGCCGCCGCCGTCGGCGGACCCTGCGTGAAACCACGGCGGCACTATGTCACACGCCATGCCGTGCCCATCGGGCACGCTACGCGTTGGTGCTGGTGGTGGGTGGTACGCGGCCGGTGGGCGGTGTAGGGCGGGTCGGAGAACGACCGGGTTCGGCTTACGCCGCCCCGAGGCCGTCCCAGTGCTCGGCCAGGGAGCCCACCAGCCCGGCACAGGCGGCGGCGATGAGGTCGCGGCACTCGTCGAAGACGGCGTCGTCGCCGTAGAACGGATCGGGCACGTCGGCGGCCGCTCCCGACCGGGGATCGAAGGCACGGAGGAGGACGAGGCGCTCGGGGTCAGCACCGAGGCCGCGCAGGGTCTGTTGGTGGCGGCGGTCGAGCGCCACCAACAGGTCGATCCGCCCGATGTCGGACGTCCGGAACTGACGGGCCAGGTGGCGGTGGTCGCTGTAGCCGGCGCGGGCCAGCGCGGCCGAGGCCAGCGGATGCATGTCCTCACCCTCGTGCCAGGGGCCGGTGCCGGCGCTCCCGACCTCGATGTGGTCGCCGAGTGTGGTGCCGTCGCCCAGCACCATCGCGGCGGCGAGCTGGCGGGTGATGACCTCGGCCATGGGGGAGCGGCAGATGTTCCCGGTGCACACGAAGAGGACGCGGTACGGGCGGGCATCTGATGGTGCGCCGGCATCGTGCCGGGAGCCCAGGACCCGGGGAGGGACGGTGGGCCCGCCTTTGCGACGGCTCACGTGCCGGCGTACTCGTCGCGCAAGGTCTTCTTGACGATCTTGCCCGTACCGGCGCGGGGCCACTCGGTGCGGATCTCGAGCTGCTCGGGGATTTTCTGAGTCATGAGGCCAGCGTCCTTGCAGAAGGCGACGACGTCGCCGAGCTCGAGGCCGCCGTCTCCGTCGGCCAGCTGCACGACCGCGCAGACCCGCTCGCCCCGTTCGGGGTCGGGCAGGCCGATGACCGCCACCTCGACCACCTGGGGGTGCGTGTAGAGCAGGTCCTCGATCTCCTTGGCGCTGATGTTCTCGCCCTTGCGCACGATGACGTCCTTCAGGCGGCCGGTCAGCGTGAGGTGGCCGTCGGCCCGGAGGCGGCCGAGGTCGCCCGTGCGGAAGTAGCCCTCGTCGTCGAAGGCGTCCTTGTTCAGGGCCTCATCGGTGTAACCGTGGAAGACCATGGGGCCCTTGACCCGGACCTCCCCCTCCTCGTCGGGCCCGGCCGGCTGACCGTCGAGGCGGACGATGCGCACGTCGGCCCCCTCGACCGGTTTGCCGTCGGTGTTGGCCAGCTGCTCGTCGGTGTCGTGCGGGGAGCCGTTGGAGATCATGGGCACCTCGGTCATGCCGTAGCCGTGCACGACACCGCGCCCGCCGACCTCGTCCCGCACCTCGTAGTGCAGCTCGGGCGGCTTGGCTGCGCCGCCGCCGACCATCTGGCGCAGCGTCGGGAGGATGGGACGGCCCGGGTCCTTGCGCTGCTCGGCGAGGTAGGCGACGTAGAAGGCGGTGCTCCCGCCGACCATGGTGGCGCCGTGCGCGTTGAAGACGGCCAGCGCCTCGGCGGGCGAGAAGGCCTCGAGCAGGATGGCGGGGAAGCCGAAGGTCAGCATGATGATGAGGTAGTCGGCGCCACCGATGTGGGCGTACGGGAAGGCCATGGAGCCGACGTCGTCGGGGCTGACGTCGAGGGCGCGGGCAAGACCACAGCCGCCGGCGATGAGGGTCTGGTCGGTGTGCTGCACGCCCTTGGGGTCGGCCGTGGAGCCGGAGGTGTAGTAGATCCAGCGGATCGGGGCGTCAGCCGGGTCCGTCCCCGGGGGAGGTGCGGGCAGGGAGGCGGGGTCGCCCTCCGGGAGGTCACCGTCGATGCTGAGGATGGCCGGCTTGGTGGGGGAGCCCTCGAGGGCGCGCTCGGCCACTGCGGCGTAGTCGGTGTCGCGCCAGGTGCCGGGGATGACGAAAACACTGGCACCGGTCTGGCGCAGCGCGAAGCCGACCTCGCGCTCGCGATAGAGGTGGATGATCGGGTTCTGCACGACGCCGAGGCGGGACAGGGCCCCCGAGAGGACGACGGTGTCGATGCGGGTCGGGAGCTGCCAGGAGACCACCGATCCCGTCGTGATTCCCATGGCTTGGAGGCCGGCGGCCACCCGCCCGGCCCGGTCGCGGAACTGGCCGAAGGTGACGGTCTCGCCGTCGGCCGCGATGAGCATGGGGTGGTCGGGCGAGGCGGCGGCCCGCCGGTCGACGAGCTCCCACACGGTGCGGGCCCCGGTGATGGCCTCGGCGGTGCTCGTACTCGTGCTCATGGCTGGCTGCCGCTCCTTCTGCGCCTGTGTCGGGACCACTCTCATAGCAGGTGGCGCCGACCCGGCTGAGCGGCAGGGCAGAATGGGCCCATGGCCAAGCGCCCGGTGCATGCGGAAGGGGTGGAGCCCGAGGGGGGCGGCCAGACGGCCGACCGGCGCCGCTTCGTGACCCTGGTCGCCGTGGCCGTGGCGACGATCCTCCTGGTCTGGTTCGCCGTGGGGAACCTCAAGAAGGTCAAGATCGACTTCTGGGTCTATGACCGGGAGGCGCCGCTCATCCTGGTCATCCTGATCTCGGGGTTGTTGGGGGCGTTGATCACGGCCCTGGTCATGCGGCGCAAGCCGCGGGAGTAGCCGACCTCAGGCACAGATCGTGCGCCGCAGGCAGGCGAGGCGGCGGTTCGTCCGCCCGCGCCCGGCCTGTCCGGAGGTGCGTCGAGGTGGCCAGGCGCGATGTGACAGGTCTGTGACCGCGTGCCCAGTCCGGGGTACGGGTCCTAAGCTGGTCGGTGGTGAAGACCGCCAACGCTGGAGGGGCGAGCGAGCACGTTCTCGTTGTTCGCGCCTGCCTGGCGTGTCAACATGGGGCGCAGATGGATGTGGAGATCCCAGGGGGCAGGTGGTAGTGCCGCTTTCCGACCACGAACAGCGAATTCTGGCCGAGCTCGAGGAGTCGTTGGTCCGCCAGGACCCCGAGTTCGCCGAGCGTGTGCGCTCGGAGACCGTCTACCGACATGCCGGCAGGTACTGCAAGTGGGCCGCGGTGACCTTCGTCCTGGGCGTCGTGATCCTCGTGGCCTTCTACTCCAAGTCGGTGCTGGCCGGCTTCGTCGGTGTCGTCATCATGTTCGCCTCGGCCGTCTGGTTCGAGCGCAACCTGCGGCGCATGGGTCGTGCCGGCTGGCACGACATCAAGCGGGCAGCCAAGGACGGTGACGACTCGAGTGAAGGCGCAGCGCCGACCGGTATCGAGGGCGCGGTGAGCGAGGCCCGCGATTGGTTCCGCTCCCGCTTCCACCGGCGCGACGGCTGACGGCTCCGGCGCCGGGTTGGCGCCGGCCGTGGTGAGTTCGCGGGTGGCCGCAGGGGCGAGGTCCGTGTCGGCGTCGGCGTCGGCGTCGGTCGCCGCGGCGGCGCCTGCAGCGTCGCTTCGGGCGTCCCGGTAGCCGCTTCGGATCACCGGCGGATTCCCGAACACCCGTGGCCGATTTGGCACTGGCCGTCGACATCGGCGGCACCAAGATGGCGGCGGGCCTGGTCACGCCCCAGGGGTCCCTGCTGGAGCGGTCCATGGTGCCCACTCGGGGCAACCCGGGGGCGGAGGGATGGCCGGTCGGCGAGGACCCGGCCGAGAGGATGTGGGGCGACCTCGAGGGCCTGATCAGCGGAGTGCTGTCGGCGATCGGGTCGGACGACCGTCTCGTGGTGTGCGGGGCGGGGTGCGGCGGGCCGATGAGCCCCGGCGGCGAGGAGGTCTCGCCCTTGAACATCACGGCCTGGCGCGGCTTCCCGTTGCGCTCCTCGCTGGCTTCGTTGACCGGGGTGCCGACGTTCGTCGACAACGATGGCAAGGCACTGGCGTTGGCGGAAGGGTGGATCGGCGCCGCGGCCGGGTGCCGCGACTTCATCGCCATGGTCGTGTCGACCGGAGTGGGCGGTGGCATCGTCCTCGACGGTCGGTTGCTCGGCGGGCGGTTGGGCAATGCCGGCCACGTCGGTCATGTCGTCGTGGTGCCGGACGGCCGTGCCTGTGTATGCGGTGGTCGCGGCTGCCTGGAGGCGGAGGCGTCGGGGACCGCCATCGCGGCCATGACGGGACGGCCGGCGGCCAAGGCGTCGCTCGGGGTGATGGAGCGCACCGGGACTCTGACGGGTCGCGCCATCGCATCGGTGGTGAATCTCTTGGACCTTCCGCTGGCGGTGGTGAGCGGGTCGGTGGCGCTGGGCTTCGGCGAGCCGTTCTTCCGGGCCGCTCAGGCGGAGATGGACGCGCGCTGCGGCCTGGAGTTCGCGCGTGGGGCGCGGATCGAGCCGGGCGGGCTGGGCGACAGCGGTCCGTTGATCGGTGCGGCGCGTGTCGGTTGGGCGGGGCTGAGCGGGGGTGAGCTGTCGTGAGCGAGCGGACGGAGCGGTCGAGTCGCTGGGGCAGGGATGCGCTGGTGGTGGCGCGTGCGGTGTTGCCGCGCCCTGGCCTGTGGTGGCCCTCGCTCGCTGCGGTGCGGCGGCTGGCCCGGCGCGGCTGGTGGCACCGGGCCCCGCTCCTGCCCGTGCCGGGGGAGGCCTACTGGCACTTCCGCCTCGTCACGGCGTACGGCGGCGACGGGTCCAGCGGAGAACTCACCCCGTCCGACGTGGCGGCTTTCCTGCGGTGGTGTCAGGGGTCACGGCCACGCCGCGGATAGCCTCTGGTGGCTATGGAGCGGGTGCTCCTCCTCAATGCGACCTACGAGCCGCTCGCTCTGGTTTCGGACCGTCGTGCCGTCGTCCTCATGCTGGCGGGACGGGCCGAGGCGGTGGCCACGCGCGAGGATTGCACCGTCTTCCACTCCGCTCGGCTCTCGGTCGACGTCCCCTCCATCGTGCGGTTGTCGCACATGGTGAAAATCCCGCGCTGGGCCCGCACCCCTCCGGTGACCAGGCGTTCCGTCCTGCGGCGCGACGGCGGGCTCTGCGTCTACTGCTCGCAGCCGGCCGACACCATCGACCATGTCATCCCGCGCAGCCGTGGCGGCACGCACGACTGGAACAACGTGGTGGCGGCCTGCAAGCGGGACAACCTGGTCAAGGCTGATCAATTGCTCTCGGAGCTGGGCTGGACGCTCCGGATCAAGCCGGCGCCGCCCGACGGGCACCTGTGGCGGCTCCGGCACCTCTCGGACGTCGACCCTCTGTGGGAGCCGTACCTGGCTGCCGCCTCCTGAGGTTGTCGGGCCCTCCTTCCTCCTCCTCTTCTGCCTCTGCGTCCCCGTCGCTGTTCGACGTCGAGCGCTATCGCACCGCGGGTCGGCGGGTCTCGGCGGTGCAGACCGTGGCGCGCCCGACCCTGGTGCTGGGCAGCACCCAGGACCTCTCACGGGTGGCGTCGCCGGCGGCACTGTCGGCCGGCGGCGTGGAGCTGGTGCGGCGCCGGAGCGGGGGAGGGGCGGTCTTCCTGGCGCCGGGCGAGCAGCTCTGGGTGGACGCCTGGATCCCGAGGGACGACCCGCTGTGGGTGGCCGACGTGGCGGTGGCGGCCGAATGGGTCGGCGCGTGGTGGGTGTCCGCGCTGGTGTCGTGCGGGGCGTCGGCGTCGGCGATGGTGGTGCACCGGGGGAGGTCCGAGGCGGGACCCCGGGGTGAGCTGGTGTGCTTCGCCGGCCGCGGCCCGGGTGAGGTCTTCGTGGGCGCTCGCAAGGTCGTCGGACTCTCGCAGTGGCGGGCGCGGGAGGGAGCGCTCTTTTCGTCGTGCGCGTACCGCGCGCTGGGACCCGGCACCGTTGTCGGCGTTGATGGCGGCGGACGATGGCGTGGGCGGCGCTCGGGACGTGACCGAACTGGCGCGTGAACTGAGCGGCGTGGCGGTGGGCGTATCGGAGCTGACGCCTCCGCTCGAGGACCTGGGCGCCCTGGCCGACGCCCTGCTCAGCTCCTTCGTGTCGCTGGCCTAGGGCCCTCGGCGACGGCGGTGGTCCGGTCCGCCGGAGCGGGTCCGGCGGAGGCGCGCCGTGGCGTCCCAAGTGATGCGATCCCGGGTGGGCGGAGCGCGCCCAGGTGGAGCCCGGCCGCCGAAAGGGTTGCGTTTGGGTTGCATTTGGGTCCATGTAGTTGTGTAGTGGAGGAAAGGGGCGTAAAGTGGTGCGAAATGGAGTAGAGGGGCGTCCGAGGGCGCAAACCGGGGAGCGACGTGGGAGAACGGACTGGTGGCAGGCTTCGTTGGGAGGTACGAGCACTCGCTCGACACGAAAGGCAGGGTGATCCTGCCGGCGAAGTTCCGTCCCAGTTTCGAGCACGGGGGCTTCCTGACCGAGCACTCGGAGGGCTGTCTGGCCCTGTGGACGCCCGGGGAGTTCGAACGGCAGATGGACGCCATGCAGGAGAGCGCGGCGGCCGGGAAGACGGAGCGGAACCGGGCCCGGGTCTGGGCGTCGAGCTCGGCCGACGTCGAGATCGATCGTCAGGGTCGTATGCCGATCCCGGCGCACTTGCGGGGCTTCGCCAAGTTGGAGTCCGAGGTGCTGGTGCTCGGCGTCATCGACCGCGTCGAGCTGTGGGACCCGGCGGCCTGGGCGGAGAAGGTACTGCCCGAGGAGAGCTGGCTGCTCGGCGAGGACTAGGGGCGGGACAGATCGCAGAGACAGCAGGACAGGCAACGCAGGCCACAACAGAAAGAGTCACAACAGAAAGGACAGACGGCAGGAACACCACGTGCGGCACACGCTGGACCATGTGCAGCTCCTCGACTGGCACCCTGGAGGGCCACTCCACCCTCTTCCAGGCTGGTCGTCCGGAACTCCACCTCCCCCACGACTTACCGGTCGGGGGGCTGCAGATGGCCCACTCGTTCGATCACATCCCTGTGCTCCGCGACGAAGTGGTCTCGCTCTTCGCGTCCGTTCCCCCCGGGACGCTCGTCGACGCCACGGCGGGCGGGGGAGGGCACGCGGCGGCGCTGCTCGAGGCGCGTGACGACGTGCGTGTGGTCGGCTTGGACCGTGATGCGGCCGCGGTAGCGGCGGCCACGGAGCAGTTGGCTTCGTTCGGGGACCGGGTCACGGTGATCCGGTCCCCGTTCTCGGCTTTGGAGCAGGTGTTGGCGGGGCTGGGGCTGGGTTCGGGGTCGGGCAGGACGCGTGTGTCGGGCGTCCTGTTCGACCTCGGGGTCAGCTCGCCTCAGCTGGACCGCTCCGAACGGGGCTTTTCGTTCCGCACGGACGGCCCCATCGACATGCGCATGGATCCCTCGTCGGGGGCATCGGCGGGGGAGCTGGTCAACTCGCTCTCCGCAGCGGAGCTGGCCGACCTCTTCCGCGCCAATGGGGAAGGGCGGCTCTCGGGCCGCATCGCCCGCGCCATCGTGGCGGCGCGCCCGCTTTCCTCGACCGGCCAGCTGGCGGATGTCGTGGCGTCGGCCGTGCCGGCGGCGGTGCGACGCAAGGGACATCCGGCCCGGCGGGTCTTCCAGGCTCTGCGAATCGAGGTCAACGACGAACTCGGCGAACTGGCGACGGCCCTGCCGGCGGCCCTGTCGGCGTTGGCTGTCGGCGGCGTGTGCACGGTGATCAGCTATCACTCCGGCGAGGACCGGCTGACCAAGCAGACCTTCGCCACCGCGGCGTCGGGAGGCTGTGTGTGCCCGCCCGGCCTCCCGTGCGTGTGCGGTGCCGTGGCCCGTCACCGCCTGCTGTTCCGCGGCGCCCGCAAGGCGTCGGCTGTCGAGGTGGCGGCGAACCCGCGCGCCGAGGCGGCGCGCTTGAGGGCGATCGTGCGTACCGAGGCAGATGTGGACGCAGACGTGGACGCAGGCTGATGGCGCCGCCACCTGCGGCCAGCGCTCCGGCCACCACCCGGCGTCACTCGAGCGTTCGCGCCGCTCCCTCGGCCCCGCGCCGCGCACCGCTCCGGGTCGTTCCCGCCCGCCAGCCATCTGGACGGAGCCGCTCCCTCAACATCTTGTCGGTCACTCTCGTGGTTGGCGCGCTCCTGGCCGTCGTCGTGGGGCAGACGATGTTGGCCAACGGCCAGGTCAGGCTGACCGCGCTGCAGCACCAACTCTCCTTGGAGCAGAGCAGCCATCGTCAGACGGAGCTGGCTGTAGCCGAGCTCGAGACCCCGTCTCGCATCATCGCTGCGGCGACGGGCACGCTCGGCTTGGTCCACCCGGCCCTGGTGGAAGAGCTCCCCTATGTCTCATTGTCGGTGCCCCTCCCGACACCAACGGTGACGACGGCGCCGGTCACAGCTCCGGCGCCGTCGTCATCGACGTCGACCCCATCGACGCCGAGCTCCGGCACCACTTCCACCACTCCGACGTCGACGCCGTGAGCGCGTCGACGCGACATGATCCTCGGCGCGCGCGCGCTGGTTCAGCTCGTAACGCCTCGGGCGCCTCCGCCACACGCGGGGCGGCAACCAGACCCGTTCGTCCACGTGGGAGTGGTCGGTCGGCCGCCCGTCCGGCTGCCCGCTCGACCGCACGTCCGGCGGCACGTCCTGCGGCGGCACGTCCGGCGGCCCGTCCGGCCCGTCCCGCCGGCAGCCCGTCCCGGCCGACCCCGGCGCGCCGGCACCGTCCGCCCGCAAAGTCGACACGTTCGTCGCGCGCGGCCTGGGCCGGTGGCACCTTCACCCGCCGGGTACGACTGGTGCGATGCCTCCTGGTTGTGGCCATGCTGCTCCTGGTGGCCCGACTCGTCGACGTGCAGGTACTCCATGCCGGCGCGTATGAGGCCGCGGCGCGGGGTGAGTCGTCTATCACGGTCTCGTTGCCCTCCGTGCGGGGCGGGATTTTCGCCCGCGACGGTTCCCCGCTGGCCATGTCCGTGGCGACGGACGACGTGGTCGCCGACGACTACCAGGTGGCCCACCCGATCGACACCGCGCTGGCCCTGTCACCGTTGATCAACGTGCCGGCCACGACGCTCGCGTCCGAACTCCACCGTCCCACCGGCTACGTGGTTCTGGCCCACCAGATTCCCACGTCGACCGGGCAGAAGATCGCCGCTGATGCCCTTCCCGGCATCACGCTGATCGACGACGCAAAGCGCGTCGTTCCGAACGGAAACCTGGCCTCGCCTGTCATCGGGTTCACCAACGCGGCGGGCCGGGGCGCGGCCGGGTTGGAGTACGGGGACAACCGGGAACTGGCCGGTACCGACGGGAAAGAGACGATCGTCGAATCGCCCTCGGGAGTCACACTGCCCCAGTCCCCGGTGAGCGACGAGGTGGCCACGACGCCGGGTACCGGCCTGGAGCTGACCCTCGACACCCAGCTGCAGTACGAGTCCGAGCAGGCGCTGGCCTCGGCCATCGAGTCCTCCAACGCGGTCAGCGGCACCGCGGTGGTCATGGATGTCAAGACCGGACAGATCCTCTCCATGGCCAACCTGGTGGCCACCCACCCTGCTCCTTTGGGATCGGCACCCGCTACCAGCACGTCGCCGGCGGCCGGCGTGGTGCCCATCGGCCCGAACGACCCCGTCAACGAGGCGCCGAACAACTTGGCCGTGACCCAGCTGTACGAGCCGGGCTCCGTGTTCAAGTTGGTCACGTTCTCGGCTGCCCTCCAAGACGGGTTGATCAACCCCAACTCGGTGTTCACCGTCCCGGACCAGATCGAGCTCGATGGCTCGACCTTCCACGACGCCGAGGCGCACCCGACGGAGCAGCTGACGGCAACGCAGATCCTGGCCCAGTCCTCCAACATCGGCACCTCCGAGATCGCCCAGGGCGTGGGCGAGACCCGGCTGCTCAACCAGGTGCAGACGCTTGGCTTCGGAGAGCCCACCGGGCTGGACTTTCCCGGTGAGTCGCCGGGGCTCCTGGCCACGGCGGCGGATTGGGAACCGACTGACTACGTCTCCCTGCCCATCGGCCAGGTTGACGCCGTCAGCGCGTTGCAGGTGCTCGACGCGTACAACGCGGTGGCCAACGGCGGCGTCTTCGTCGCCCCGAAGCTGGTGCAGGGCACTGTGAGCCCATCGGGTGCGCTGACGCCGACGCCGGCATCTCCCACCCACGAGGTGTTCTCGCCGTCGGTCGACTCGGAGCTGACCTCCATGCTGGAGCAGGTGGTGGACGTCGGCACCGGGACCAGCGCGGCCGTCCCCGGCTACACCGTGGCCGGCAAGACCGGGACGGCACAGATCCCCACCACCGGCCAGGATTCCTATGTCGAAGGTGCCTACATGGCATCCTTCGTGGGATTCGCGCCGGCGGTGAACCCGACGCTCTCCATGATCGTCGTGCTGAACCGGCCGACGCCCATCTTCGGTGGCACCGTCGCCGCGCCGGTCTTTTCCCAGATCATGAGCTACGCCCTCCACCGCTACGACATCCCCACCACCCCCGGGGCGCAGACCAGCACAACGCCGGGGAGCACCAACGAGACGGCTGCCGCCCAGGCCCAGGACATCACGTGACCCGGGCCTACACACCCATTGCGGGATTGACGCAGGGGTGTCCGGGGCATGCAACGCTGTCGGTTCGATCATGCGAACCGTGGCCATGAACCTCCTCTTCGACGACATCGAGATCCTCGAGTCGGTCGGCAACCCGTCGACGGTCGAGGTGGGCGGCATCGCCCATGACAGCCGCCGCGTGGTGCCCGGTGACCTGTTCTGCTGCGTGCCGGGTCTGGTGAGCGACGGGCACGCCCATGCCGCCGAGGCGGTCGAACGCGGCGCGGTCGGCTTACTGTGCGAGCACTTCATCCCGGAGCTGCTCGAGCGCGACGTAGTGCAGACGCGAGTAGCACCCGGGACCATGCGACCCGTGATGGCGCGACTGGCGGCCGCGTTCTACGGGTTCCCCTCGCGCGACCTCTTGATGATCGGGGTGACGGGGACCAACGGCAAGACGACGGTGACGCAGCTTCTGGGCGATCTGCTGAGCGCAACGGGTCGCCCCACGAACGTCATGGGCACGCTCTCCGGCTCACGCACCACCCCCGAGGCCACCGAGCTCCAGCGCGTGCTGGCCGGGGTACGGGACCGTCAGAAGTGGGACGGTCTCCACCACGCCATCGCCATGGAGGTGTCGAGCCATGCGCTCGTGCAAGCACGGGTCGAGGGCATCCATTTCGACGTCGCCGTCTTCACGAACCTGAGCCACGACCATCTCGACTACCACGGGACCATGGAGGAGTACTTCGAGGCCAAGGCGATGCTGTTCGAGCCCAGTCATTCCCTGTGCGGTGTGATCTGGGCGGATGATCCCTGGGGCCAACGACTCCTCGAACAGGCTCGGATCCCCATGGTCGCAGTGCATCACGCCGACGCCAGTGACGTCGTGTTGGCACCCGGCCGGACCGAATTCTCCTGGCGCGGCCATCGGATCGTCACCCCCCTGACCGGCGCCGTCAACGTCGACAACGCCCTGCTGGCGGCAGAGGCGGCCGTGGCGCTCGAGCTCCAGCCCCGGGAGATCGCCGCCGCCCTCGGCCATGTGGCACCGGTGCCCGGACGGCTCCAGGTGATTGCCGCCTCTTCCGGCGCCCGTGGTGCCGGCGAAGCACCTCCGTTCACGGTGCTCGTGGACTACGCACACACACCGGCGGGCCTAGAGGTCGTGCTCGGGGAGGCTCGGGGCCTGGCACCCGTCGGGGCCCGGGTCATCAGTGTCTTCGGTTGTGGGGGCGATCGGGACCGGACGAAGCGCCCGGTCATGGGAGAGGTGGCCGAACGCCTCTCCGATCTGGCCATCCTCACCTCGGACAACCCGCGCTACGAGGATCCCGGCGCCATCATCGAGCAGGTGCTGCACGGGATCCGGGGCGCCCGGGAGAATCCTCACGTGGTCGTGGAGCCGGATCGTCGCCAGGCGATCGGCCGGGCCCTCGAGGCGGCCGGTCCCGGTGACATCGTGGTCATCGCCGGCAAGGGGCACGAGACGTATCAAGAGATCGCCGGACAGCGCTTCCCGTTCGACGATGCTCTCGAGGCGCGCCTCGCGCTGTCGGTTCGCTTCGGATCGGATCCGGCCACCTGGGTGACCACCGGGGTGACGTCGGGGTCCGACGCCGCACTCTCGGAAGGCTGAGGGCGCGTGCTCGCACTGCTGGTGTCGGGAAGCGTCGCGCTGCTCATCGCCATCCTGCTGACGCCCGTTCTCATCAGGTACTTCCGCAACCGGGAAATCGGGCAGCACATCAGAGAGGACGGTCCGGCGACGCATATTGCCAAGGCGGGCACGCCGACGATGGGCGGCATCGCCATCGTCGTCGCCGTCGCGCTCGGGTACGCGGCGGGCCACATCGGCACCGAGACCCGGTTCTCGCGCACCGGCTATCTGGCCATCGGCGCCGTGGTTGCCTTCGGACTGATCGGCTACATGGACGACTACATCAAGGTGCACCGCCGCCGCAGCCTTGGTTTGAACAAGCGGGCGAAGGCGGCCGCCCAGTTGGTGTGCGCGTTGGTCTTCGCCGAAATGGCGGTGCACTGGGCCCACACGTCGACGGCGCTCTCTTTCACCCGCTCCCAGGCCATCGGCATCAACCTGGGCCAAGTGGTCTGGGTGATCTTCGCCGTCCTGGTGATGGTCGGCTCGTCCAACGCCGTGAACATCACCGACGGGCTGGACGGGCTGGCGGCGGGATCGGGGACGTTCTGCTTCTTCGTCCTCTCCATCATGGGCTACTGGATCTTCCGTCACGAGTCCATCTACCACGTGCTTCCCGCTTCGGCGATCGACCTGGCGCTCGTGTCCGTGGCACTGGCGGGCGCCTGCATCGGTTTCCTGTGGTGGAACGCGGCGCCGGCCAAGATCATCATGGGCGACACCGGTTCGCTCGCCATCGGTGCCGGCCTGGCCGCGCTGTGCCTCCTGCTCAACCTCGACTTGCTGTTGCTGGTCATCGGCGGGCTGTTCGTCATGGAGACGCTCTCGGTGATCCTGCAGATCATCAGCTTCCGCACGTTCCACCGGCGCATCTTCCGCATGGCACCCATCCATCACCACTTCGAGCTCGGAGGCTGGCCGGAGACGACAGTGATCGTCCGCTTCTGGATCCTGGGCGGGCTGTTCTGCGCCCTCGGGCTCGGCATCTTCTACGGCGACTTCCTCACGGTGGCGAAGTTCACATGACCCTCCGCCACTTCGGCCGCCCGGTGCGAGAGACTTGTGCGATGCGACGGGGGTCGGACCGTGGTGAGTGGCGCGCGCGTTCGGTGCAAGGGCTGGGACAATGACAGCCGTCCGGTCTGCCACCGCCGGCAGGAGCCCACAACGAGCCCGGCCGACCCCGATGTCGTCGTCGGTCACGCCTCTGGTGCGAGTGCCCGAGCCGGGGTTACGCATCGCCGGCCGGCAGGTGTCCACCTCGAGCGTGTTGCTCGCCGACGTGGCACTCCTTTGCATCATCGGGCTGGTGATGGTGGGATCGGCCTCCTCGGTGATCTCCATCGCCACCTATGGCACGCCGTGGGCCATCCTCGTCCGGGAGGCCATGTGGATGGTGATCGGTGCGGTCGTCCTGTTGCTGGCCGTTCGCTTCGACTACCGCAAGCTGCGCCCGATGAGCCCGGTCGTGCTCGGGATCACGTTCGTGCTCCTCCTGGTGGTGCTGGTCCCGGGTCTCGGCGTGCGCGCCATGGGCTCGAGCCGGTGGGTGGGCTTCGGGCAGTTCCGCCTCCAGCCCTCGGAATTGATGAAGCTCGCCCTGGTGCTGTTCGCGGCCGATTTCATCACCCGTCGCCTCGACCAGGACGCCACCGACCGCCGCATCATCGGCCCGGTTCTCTTGGTTACGGGCGCCGCCTGCGTCCTGATCCTGGCCCAGCCGGACATGGGCACCGCCATGGTGCTCGGCTGCATCGCGTTGGTGCTCCTGTTCGTCTCCGGGGTGCGCCTGGGTCCGGTCATGAAGGTGATGGGAGCGCTGGCCGTCCTGGGGCTGATCGTCGCCATCGCCTCGCCCTACCGACGTGCCCGCTTGCTCTCGTTCCTCGACCCGTCGGCGCACGGCTCGAGCTCCGGCTATCAGGTCATGCAGTCGCTGATCGGGTTGGGGTCGGGGCATCTCGTCGGCACCGGCATCGGCGGCGGCCAGGCCCAGTGGGGCTTCCTCCCCAACGCGCACACCGACTTCATCTTCTCGGTTATCGGCGAGCAGCTGGGCATCCTCGGTGCGGTGGTCGTGCTGCTCCTGCTCGGCACCTTCTTGTGGCTCGGCATCCGGGCGGCCACGCGCGCCCCGGACCGATTCGGTGCCCTTCTGGCCATCGGGCTGGTGGCCTGGGTGGGCGCAGAGACGCTGATCAATGTCGGAGCCGTGGTGGGCGTATTGCCCGTCACCGGAATCCCCTTGCCCTTCATTTCGTTCGGTGGGTCGTCGCTTGTCATCACCATGGCGGCGGCCGGCATCCTCGTCAACGTGGCCAGGCAGGGTGAGGCCACCGGGGCGCGTCGTGCACCGAGGCCGGCCCGCGCGCCGCACGCCGGACGTCCCGGATCGGTCACCCGGCCGGCGGGCGCCGGACGGGGGCGGTGAGCACAGGGCGCGGCACCGTGGTCGCCGGTGGTGGGACGGGCGGGCACATCGTCCCCTCGCTCCAGATTGCGCGGGCCCTGGTCGCCCGGGGGCATGCGCCGCACACGATCGAGCTCTACGGCTCACGGCGGGGACAAGAGGCCGAGACGTGGCCGACGCTCGAGTTCCCCTTCACCCTCCTACCCGGACGCGGAGTGCAGCGCAGCTGGCGTCCTCGGGCGCTGTGGGCCAACGCCGGGGCGGTGGCCGGGCTGGTCTGGGCCTGCGTGCGGGCGTTGTGGTCCTTCGCGAGGCGCCGTCCCCGAGCTGTGGTGATCGTCGGGGGTTACGCCAGCTTCCCTGCCGGGCTGGCCGCGGTATTGACTCGTGTCCCGCTCGTGTCGGTGAACACCGATGCCGTGCCGGGCGCAGTCAACGGACTGCTCGGGCGCTTCGCCGCCGTCAACGCCGTCGCCTTCGAGGGCACCGATCTACCGCGGACGCATGTCACCGGCACCCCTGTGTTCAGCGACCTGGGTTCCCTTGACCGGACCGCGGGCGGCCGCGCCCGCAGCCGGGCCGAGCTCGGAATGCCGACCGGCCGCCAGACCGTGGCCGTCACCGGGGGCTCGTTGGGCGCCCGACGGATCAACCGCGCCGTGGCCGACCTGGCCGAGTCGTGGGCCTCGCACGACGACCAGTCGATTTATCACGTCACCGGGCGGCGGGACTACGAATCGTTCGCCGGCGGCGACGGGGCCGTGGAAGGAGGAGCCGGCAGCGGTCGGCTCTGGTACCACGTCGTGCCCTACGAGGACCGCATGCCCAACTTCTACGGCGCGGCCGACGTGTGCGTGACGCGGGCGGGCGCCATGACGGTGGCCGAGCTGCTCGTGGCCGGGGTGCCCGCCATTTTGGTGCCGCTGCCCGGCGCTCCCCGGGACCACCAGACACGGAACGCCGAGGCGCTGGTCGGCATCGGGGCGGCGGTGCATGTGCCCGATCCGGAGTGCGACGGGAAGCGATTGGCGGCCGAGCTCGAAGTGCTCCTCTCCGATCCCGAGCGTCTCGAGGCCATGAGCGCGGCCGCTCGGGGCCACGGGCACCCCGACGCCGCGTCACGGATCGCCGAACTGGTGGATGAGCATGCCCGCTGACGGCGGTCACGGCGTCGCCCGCAGGGAGGCGCTCGACCTCACGGTGCCGCAGCGCGTCCACGTGGTGGGCATCGGGGGCGCCGGCATGAGCGCGATCGCCCTGGTGTTGCGCGCCATGGGCCACACCGTCACCGGTTCGGACCTGAAGGACTCCGCGGTGGCCGAGCGCCTGCGCTCACACGGCATCGCCGTCGCGGTCGGGCACCGTTCGGAGAACGTCACCGATGTTGACGCGGTGACGTATTCGCCCGCGGTGCCGCTGGAGAATGTGGAGATCCGTGTGGCCGCCGCCGCCGGGGCCCGGGTCGTCCCGCGTTCGGAGATGCTGGCCGCCATCTGCGCCACCCGACTCTGCCTGGCCATAGCGGGCACACACGGGAAGACGACGACGGCGTCCATGCTGTCGCTGATTTTGGTGGAGGCTGGGATGCGACCGTCGTTCCTCATCGGGGCCGATGTGAACGAGATCGGCACGAACGCCGTATGGGACACCGGGGACTGGCTCGTCGTCGAGGCCGACGAGAGCTACGGCACCTTCCAGGCGATTCAACCGGACCTGTCCGTGCTGACCAGCGTCGAGCCGGACCATCTGGATTACTACCGGACCTTCGAGGCGCTGCGGGCCGCCTTCGCCGCGCTTCGTGGGCTCGGCCAGGCAGGGCGCCGTAGTCTGTGCCGACGACATCGAGGCGGCCTCGATCGGGCGCGCCAGTGGAGCGGTGAGCGTGGGCGAGGCGGACGGTTCGACCTACCGGATGCTCGGGCTCGAGCAGACCCGGAGCTCGGTCTCCTTCACCTTGCACGGCCCCGAGGGCCCGCTGGGCCTCCTGCGCGTCGGGGTGCCCGGTATCCACAACGCCCGTAACGCCGCCGTGGCAACGGTGGCCGCACTGAAGGTCGGCGCACCGTTCGTGGCGGCGCGGGACGCCTTGGCCCGTTTCGCCGGGGTGACGCGTCGCTTCGAGTTCCGTGGCGAGGCCCACGGGGTGACATTCGTGGACGACTACGCGCACCTGCCAGGCGAGGTGCGTGTCGCGCTTTCCACCGCCAAGGCGGGTGGCTGGGCCCGTATCGTGACGGTCTTCCAGCCGCACCGGTTCACCCGAACCGCTGCCCTGGCGCGCGAGTTCGGCACGGCCTTCTCGTTGACCGACGAGCTCGTGGTCACGGATATCTACAGTGCCGGGGAGCGCCCCGTGCCCGGCGTGTCCGGACGACTGGTGGTGGACGCCGTGCAGGACCAGGACCCGGACGTGGTCGTGACCTACGCGCCCGGATGGGAGGAGCTGCGCCGTGCTGTGGCGGAGCGGTTGCGGCCGGGCGATCTCTGCCTGACACTGGGGGCTGGTGATCTGACGGCGCTGCCGGACCAGCTGCTCGAGTCACCCGAGTGGTGACGCCGGGGCCCGAGTTGCGTGCCCTGGCCGAGGCGCTGGGTGATCGGGCCACGCTCATGCGGCCGCTGGGGCCGTTGACGACCTACGGCGTCGGCGGTCCGGCCGCGCTCTTCGTGGAAGTGGAGGACGCAGGCGACCTCGACAGGGTGCGGAAGGCGCTGCGCCGGCTGGGGGGCGACGTCGACGTGTTCGTGATCGGGCGGGGCTCCAACCTGTTGGTAGCGGACGCCGGGTTCGACGGGATGGTCCTCCGCCTCGGCAGCCGCTTTGCCGACCTGTCCCTGCCGGGTGCTGGCGGTGGAGCGGGGGAGGCGGACGGGTCTGCAGTGGTGCGCGCCGGGGCAGCGCTCTCCCTGCCCGTGCTGGCGCGCCGGGTGGCGGACGCCGGGTGGTCGGGTCTGTCCTGGGCCGTCGGCGTGCCGGGTTCGGTCGGCGGCGCGGTGCGCATGAACGCGGGCGGCCATGGCTCGGACATGGCGGCCTGCCTGCTCCGCTACACCTGGGTCGAGCTGCGCGGTGACGGTGGTGGAACCGACCCGGTGGCACGCCTGGCCTACGGCTACCGCCGGTCCTCGGTGACGGCGGCACAGCTGATCCTGGCGGCCGAGCTGGAGGTGACGCCTGGATCGGCCGACGCCGAGCAGGAGGCGGTGGCCTCAATCGTCAAGTGGCGGCGCGAGCACCAGCCCGGTGGCTCCAACGCCGGCTCCGTGTTCACCAACCCCGAAGGCGACTCGGCCGGACGCCTGGTCGACGAGGCCGGGTTGAAGGGGTTCCGGCTGGGGACGGCGCACGTGTCGGAGAAGCACGCCAACTTCATCCAGGCGGACAAGGAGGGGCGGGCCGACGACGTGCGGGCGCTCATGGAACACGTGCGACGCGTGGTGGCGGAGCGCAGTGGCGTCACCCTGGCGGCCGAGGTCCGCCTCCTGGGCTTCGACGGCGGGAAGACTGGTGCTGTGGGCGAGCGGGAGATGGAGGCGGGCCGATGACACCGCCTGTGGTGGAGAAGGAGCGGGTCCGCAAGCAGATCGACCCGCGCATGTCGGCGCGTCGCACTGAGGTCCTTCGCCGGCAGGGGCAGCGGCGCATGCGGCTCCTGATCTTCGGCCTCGGCGCGGCGGCGCTGGTCGCCACTGGGTGGTTTGTCATCCACTCACCGATGTTCTCGGCCCGCCACGTCACGGTGACGGGCAATGCGCACGAGACGGTGGCGCAGGTAGTGACGCAGGCCGGGCTGGCGCGTCACCCGCCGCTGCTCGACGTGAATACCGGGGCGGCGGCGGCACAGCTGCAGCAGCTGCCCTGGGTGCGCTCGGCAACGGTGCAGGTGTCGTGGCCCGACTCGGTGCACATCGCGGTGACCGAGGAAGTGCCCAAGCTGGTCGTCGCCGTGGCCGGCAGCCGCTGGGCCCTCCTGAGCGCGGACGGCCGGGTGGTCGAGGTGACGTCCGGGGCCCGTCCGCCGGGGCTGCTGCTCATGACCGTGCCCCAGGCGCCCGGCGCAGCCGGGACGACCCTGCCGGAGCGCGACGACGTCGGGTTGCGGGTGGCGACGACCTTGCCGGCCTCCTTCGCCGCCCAGGTGACCGGCGTCGCCGTGGAGCCGGCCGGATGGGTGCAACTCTCCATGACCACGCCGATCGCGGTGGACGTCGGGTCGGCGTCGCAGTTGACGGCCAAGTACGAGGACGTGTCCTCGATCCTGGCCGGAGCGACCCTGCACAACGGCGATGTCATAGACGTGAGCGTGCCGGACGCTCCCACTGTGACGTCAGGGTGATCGAAAGCGGTCCTCACCGCTGGGCTTCAGCCCTGGGGAGGATGTCAAGTAGGATGCTTGACCTGCCCGAACACCCCCGTATGGTGGGGTCACGTTGCCGGACTGTGAACATCAACCTTCCCCAGAGGTTCAGGGATGGCTGGTCGGTCGCACGTCCGACGCGACGTGGGGCGGGACCTATCAGCGAGCGATCGGTCGCCGATCGACTTCGACCCGGAGACGAGGGAGTTCATGACGACCGTGCCTTCCCAGGGCAACTACCTGGCAGTGATCAAGGTGGTCGGCGTCGGAGGTGGGGGCGTCAACGCGGTCAATCGGATGATCGACTCGGGGTTGCGCAACGTCGAGTTCATCGCCGCCAACACCGATGCGCAGGCGCTCCTCATGAGCGACGCCGACCTCAAGCTCGACGTGGGGCGCCAGCTGACGCGCGGTCTGGGGGCGGGGAGTGACCCCGAGGTGGGGCGCCAGGCCGCCGACGAGCATCGCAGCGACATCGAGGAGGCGCTGCAGGGCTCCGACATGGTCTTCATCACGGCGGGCGAGGGCGGTGGCACCGGGACGGGTGCCGCACCCGTCGTCGCCGAGATCGCCAAGGGCCTCGGGGCACTGACCATCGGCGTGGTCACCCGACCATTCACCTTCGAGGGGCGCCGACGGGCCATGCAGGCCGAGAAGGGCATCCAGATGCTCAAGGACAAGGTCGACACCCTCATCGTGATCCCGAACGACCGCCTCCTCACCGTCTCCAACGACAAGACCAGCATGGTCAACGCGTTCAAGATGGCAGACGAGGTCCTGCTGCAGGGCGTGCGGGGCATCACCGACCTGATCACGGTGCCGGGTCTCATCAACACCGACTTCGCCGACGTGCGGATGGTCATGATCAACGCGGGTACCGCCATCATGGGTATCGGCTCGTCCATCGGCGAGGGCCGGGCCGCCAACGCGGCGCGGGCGGCCATCACGTCGCCACTGCTCGAGGCGTCGATCGAGGGGGCCCGCGGGATCCTGCTGAACATCGCCGGAGGCTCCGACCTTGGCCTCTTCGAGGTCAACGAGGCGGCCGAGATCATCCACGCCGTGGCCCACCCCGACGCCAACATCATCTTCGGCGCCGTGATCGACGACAACATGGGCGACGAGGTGCGGGTGACCGTGATCGCCGCCGGGTTCGAACGGTGGGAGGAAGGGGTCAAGCCCTCCTCGGACCGGGTCTCTTCCATCTTCGACACGCCCGAGCCGGTCGACATCTTCGCCGACGCCACGGGAACGGAAGACCAGCTCGACCTGGGTGACGACGATTTCGACGTCCCCTCTTTCTTGCGCTAGCGACGAGGTCGCGGCCCGGCTGGCCGCCGTCCGGACACGCATAGAGCGGCGCCGGCGGCGATCCTGACCTGGTCCGCGTGATCGGGGTGACGAAGGGGTTCGGCCCCGATGCCGTGCGGGCCGCCCTGGCGGCGGGCCTGCGGGACATCGGCGAGAACTACGCACGGGAGCTGGTGGAGAAGGCGGCTGCGCTCGGAGCGGAGGGCCGGGGCGTGGTGTGGCATTTCCTCGGCGCCGTGCAGCGCAACAAGGTGGCGGAGCTGGCACCCGTGGTGGGCTGGTGGGAAAGCGTCGCCCGGGAATCGGAAGGCGCACGCATCGCCCGCTTCGCGCCGGGAGCTCCGGTCCTGGTGCAGGTCGACACGACGGGCCTGAGCGGCCGCAACGGCTGCCCGACGCAAGCGGTGGCCGAGCTGGTCGGGCGGCTCGCGCGACCAGGGGCTGGCCGTCCGCGGGCTCATGACGGTGGCGCCGCCGGGACCGGACGGCGGCCGCGTCGTTCGCCGAGGTGGGCCGGTTGGCCGACGAGCTGGGGCTCGAGGAGCGCTCCATGGGTATGAGCGACGACTTGGAGGCGGCAGTAATCGCCGGCAGCACCATGGTCCGCATCGGCCGTGCCCTCTTCGGGGACCGCCCGGCGGGGAGAACAACGTGAGGTCGTCACCCTCCGCGGAGACGAAAGAGCCCTGGTGGCGGCTCCCGCCTGGGCTGGCGGGCAGGCACTACGCTGTGCCGGGACAGGAGAAGGTATGTCACCCTCGTTCATGAAGAAGACCATGGTGTATCTCGGCCTGCTCGATGACGAGTACGACGAGTACGACGACCTGGAGGACCGGGCGCCCCGCGGTTTCTCGGCCGCCGCCACCCGGGTCGAGCCTCGTTCGCAGGACTACGACTCGCCCGAGGAGTACAGCGGTGGCATGAGCCGGGTCCGCACCATCCCCCGGGAGTCCGCGATGCCGAGCAACCAGCCCAAGGCGGCGCCCAGCCCGGTGACCCCCAGGCCGACGCCCGTGCGGGCCATGCCGGTCGACACCAGCATCAGCCCCACCGCGGCTGCGCAATCCTCGGCCCGGGTGCACGTGGTCGCCCCGTCGAGGTTCGGCGACGCCAAGGAGATCGCGGATCGACTGAAGGACAATCGGCCGGTGATCGTGAACCTGCAGATGGCCGACCGCGACCTGCAGCGCCGGATGATCGACTTCTGCAGCGGCGTCACCTACGCCCTCAGCGGAGAGATGGAGAAGGTGGCGGACCAGGTGTTCCTTCTGGCCCCGACCAACGTCAAGGTGTCAGACGAGGAGCGCCAGCGTCTGGTGGAGCGCGGCTTCGGCCGCGACTAGACCCACTACCCTCGCGGGGTAGTGAGCATTCTCCACATTCTGGCGTACCTGATCGAGGCCTATATCTGGCTGATCATGTTCCCGTACGCGATCTTGAGCTGGTTCAGGATCCAGCCGGGCTCCACGTGGGCCCGGATCCAGTACTTCCTGTACCGGGCGACGGAGCCCGTCCTGCGACCGGTGCGCCAGGTCATCCGCCCCATGGGAGGCCTCGACTTCTCCTTCCTCGTCGTCATCCTGGTTGCGCAGTTCGTGCTGATTCCCGTGCTCCTACACTGATTTCAGCATTACTGGAATGGCAGGAGGGGCGGGTTAGACTCGGCCCCCATGGACAATTCCCAGGCACCAGCTTCGATCCTCGACACCTTGCGCACCGTGGAGTTCCGCCTCGGGCTCAAGGGCTACAACGTCGACGAGGTCGATGAGTACCTGGACCGGGCGGCCCAGGAGGCGGAGGGGCTCCAGGAGCACGTTCGCCAGCTGAACGAGCGGTTGCGCCAGGCGAGTGAGCGCATCGCCCAGCTCGAGCGTGACAAGCGCGCCACACCCGAGGCGGCAGAAGGCGAGGAGGGCGCCGCGGCGTCGGCGGACGCGTCTCTCAGCGACGAGACGCTTCAGCGGACGCTCCTGCTGGCGCAGAAGTTCGTGGACCAGACCAAGCGGGAGAGCGAGGCCGAGGCGTCCGCCATCATCGCCCAGGCCGAGGAGACGGCCCAGGCCTCCATTGCCGCCGCCGAGGCGACCGCGGCCCAGCTGCAGGCGGAGACCCACCAGAAGCTGCGCGAGGAGGTCACGCGCCTGGAAGCGACGCGGACCGAGCTGGCCACCGACGTCGAGACCATGGCGCGGCACCTGGAGTCGGAGCGCAACCGCCTCCGCGGTGCCCTGAGCGAGATCCTCAAGTGGGTGGACGAGAACGTGCAGCCGGCCAACTCGCTGATGGGCGTCCGGCCCAAGGCATCCGCCAAGCCTGGTGGTGGCGCGGGTGGCGAAGTGCCTACGGACCTGCCGCCGGCGGACGACGGCGCTCCCACGCTGAACCTGCAGAGCACCACCGGCGCCGCCGTCTCAGCCGTACCCCGTCCCGTCTAACCCCGCGGGCGGGGATTGCCCCCTGCCGACGCGGTCCGGTATCGTCACCCGCTCCCAATGGCGAGGTCGTCGTCGGGATAGAGGCCACCCCGCGTGGCCCGGAGGAGGGCACGATGACCCCAGCGAGCAAGGGCACCCAGGTCAAGCGGGTGTCGGCATCGCGTACGGCTTCTGCGCCGAAGTCTTCGGCCGGGAAGAAAACCACCTCCTCCAAGGTTGCAGCATCCGCCACCAAGCGTCCCGTTCTCTCGAAGAAGAAGGCAAGTTCCGTTGTGAAGAAGGCAGCCACCACGTCCAAGCGGGCCGCACCTGCGGTCAAGAAGCCCGCCATCGCCGCCAAGAAGGCCTCGTCCGCAGTCGCCAAGAAGCCAGCGGCCGCCACCAAGAAGGTGGCGGCTGCACCCAAGAAGACCGCACCGACCGCCAAGAAGACCGTCCCGCCGAAGAAGGCGGTGCCGGCAGCGGCGACCAAGAAGGCAGCCGGGAAGCCCGCCGCCAAGAAGTCGACGGTCGTCGCCAGCGGGAACGGCGCCGCGACGGCGCGTACCACTTTCACGCCGAAGCCCAAGCCGCCGCCGGCTGTCCGGCCCAAGACGGGCCCCTACGCCAAGGATGTCAAGTTCCTCGACGAGGTGCGCGAGCTGTTGCTGGCCGACCGTGCCATCTACCAGGAGCAGGCCACATCGCTGCGGGCCGAGGCCGATTCGCTGGCCCTCGAGCGCGAGCCCGGTGACGTCCAGTTCGACGAGGAGTCGGGCGAAGGCGGCACCGTGACGGTCGACCGCGAGCGCAACCTGGCCCTGTCGGGCCAGGCGACGCTGGCCGTGGAGGAGATTGACGACGCGATGGCGCGGATCGGGGACAAGACCTACGGGTACTGCGAGCGCTGCTTCCAGCCCATCCCCAAGCCACGGCTGCGGGCGTTGCCGTATGCCCGGCTGTGCGTCGCCTGCAAGAGCGGGGGCCTGTCGCGTCGCTGACCCGGCCACGGGTGCTGGCGTTCGCCATTGCCGCGATCGTGGTCGTGGTCGACCTGCTGACGACGTGGGTGGCGCTCGACCATCTGCACGAGGTACACCATGTGTGGGGACCTTTCGGGCTGGCCCTGACGTTCAACTCCGGCTTCGCCTTCAGCCTCTTCAGCGGCCGGGCGGTGATCATCACGGTGCTGCTCTGCGTTGGCGTGGCGGTGCTGGTCTGGGTCGTGGCCCAGGTCCGCACGCTGCCCATGGCTGTCGGTGCTGGCCTGGTTCTCGGCGGCGCCCTGGGCAACCTGTCTGAGCGGATCTTCGGTGGGCACGGCGGCCGGGTGCCAGACTTCATCACGCTTGACTACTGGCCCACCTTCAACGTGGCGGATGCCTGCGTGACGGTCGGGGTGGTCATCGTGATCGCGGCCCTGCTCTTTGGCGCGACCGACGTGCGGCAAGAAGGGGCGCCCTGAACATGGGTGTGGGCGACGACGGTGCGGGACGCGAGGGACCGGCCGGAACCGACGACTCGATCATCAGCACATCCATCCCGGCACTGCTGGCTGGCGTCCGGCTGGACCGGGGCGTCGCCATGGTGGCCAACGTGTCACGAGCCGCCGCCGCCGAGTTGATCGCGTCCGGACGAGTGGACCTGGACAGCGAGACGGCGCGGGTCGGTCGCACCGTGCTCCGCGAAGGGGCGATGCTCACGGTGCGGTTGCCGGAGGTCGGCGAGACCGCAGTCCGCGCCGACGAGGGTGTGATGTTCGAAGTGGTCCACGCCGACCGGGACATCGCGGTGGTGGACAAGCCAGCCGGTTTGGTGGTGCACCCCGGAGCGGGGCACGACGAGGGCACGCTCGTCGGGGGGCTGTTGGCGCGGTTCCCCGACCTGGCCGAGCTGGTGGCGGACGGCGTGTGTGCTCCGGACCGGCCCGGTATCGTGCACCGACTCGACAAGGGGACCTCGGGTCTGCTCGTCGTCGCCCGGAGCGCCGACGCTTACGCCGACCTGGTGGGTCAACTGGCCACCCGGTCGATGCAGCGCCGTTATCTGGCCCTGGTGGCCGGGGAGGTAGCGGACGACCGGGGCGAGGTGGAGGCACCCATCGGGCGCTCGGCGCGCACCCCCACCAAGATGGCCGTCACCGCTTCCGGGAAGGCAGCGCGCACGTCGTACACGGTGGTGGAGCGCCGCCGAAGTGGCACTCCCACCACACTGCTCGAACTGGCCCTTGAAAGTGGCCGGACCCATCAGATCCGGGTGCACATGGCCGCCATCGGCCATCCCGTCGTCGGTGACGCCGCGCTACGGGGTGGCGGACAAGCGGCTGGGGTCAGGTCGGTTCTTCCTCCACGCCTTCCGGCTCGCCCTCGACCATCCGGGCACCGGCATCCGCATGCAATTCGAGTCGCCGCTGCCCGGCGACCTGCGTTCCTATCTGGGTTGAGGCGCGAGCGAGGGGTGTGGCTCAGGCCGCCTGGTGCACGCCGATCACGTTCCCATCGGTCGACAGGGCGGCCAGGGCCTCTTCCTCGGCGCGACGCACGCGGCGAACACCCACACCGAGACGCTCCGCCGTCGACTGCAGCGAGGCCGGAGAGTCCCCGTCGAACCCGAAGCGGAGCCGGAGCACGTCGCGCTGGAGTCCGGGCAGCCGCTCGACCGCATCGCGGACACGCTCATAGACCATGGTCTCTTCCACGTCGCTGGCGAAGTCCGAGTCGTCGGGCGCCACGAGCTCGCCCAGAGTGGTGGACGACTCGAGTGCCGCCGGCTGGTCCAGCGACGCCGTCACCCGAGCTACGTCCTCGAGCGACTCGCGCTCATCGGCCGTCATGCCGGTGGCCTCATCCAGCTCTTCCACGGTCGGGGCACGTCCCAAGGTGGTGGCCAGCTCGGCCTTGGTCAGCTCCAGTCGCTGGATCTGCTCTCCCACTTCCAGCGGGATGCGGATGGTGCGGCCGTGCTGCTGCACGGCACGCTGAAGGGCCTGGCGGATCCACCATGTGGCGTAGGTCGAGAACCGGAAGCCTCGCTCCCAGTCGAACTTGTCGACGGCGCGCATGAGGCCGAACGTGCCCTCCTGGACCAGGTCCGCCATATCGACACCGCGGTCCTGGTAGCGGCGGGCCCAGTGGACGACCAGGCGCAGGTTGGCGGCGACCATTTGCTTGCGGGCTGCCTCGTCGCCTGCCACGACCCGCTTGGCCAGCTCGACCTGCTGTTCGTGGTCGGGCATAGGGAACTGGTCGAGGTCACGCAACATCAACCCCAACGTGTCCGACGTGCTCACCGCGCTCTTCATCTTCGCTCCAGACGCTTCTCTCACCCTCAGTCATACGTACCCGGGGTCTCCCGGGATGAACCTGGTGCTATCCGACTAGTACAACCTTCCCCGAGTCCGGATCATTCCATGGAGGTGTTCGGACCGGTTTTCGCCACTGGGCGGCCGTTATGGTCTACGCCGATGCCCGCCCGCATGGTGCTGCTCAGGCACGGTTCCACCGAGTGGTCCGTCAGCGGTCAACACACGGGTCGCACAGATCTTCCTCTTCTCGACGAGGGCCGTCTCGACGCGGAAAGGGCAGGTGAGCTGATGCGCGAGCGCGGCCTCACCGAGTTCGGGCAGGTCCTGACCAGTCCCCTGAGCCGGGCCACTGAAACCTGTGCGCTGGCGGGCTTCAGGGGCCTACCTGAGCCGGACCTGGTGGAATGGGACTACGGCGACTACGAGGGCGTGACCACCCACGAGATCCATCGAAACCGACCTGGGTGGACGCTGTGGGACGACGGGGTGCCTGGGGGTGAGCAGATCGCCGAAGTGGCGCGCCGGGCCGACCGGGTCATTGAGCGGGCCCGCAGTTCCGAGGGGGACACCCTTTGCGTCGCCCACGGGCACCTCTTGCGGGTGCTGGCCGCCCGATGGCTCGGGCTGCCACCGGTCGCCGGGCGGTTGTTCCTCCTCGGAGCTGGGGCGGTCTGTGTGCTGGGCTGGGAGCGCGAGTGGCCCGCCATCGAGGCGTGGAACCTGGTTCTGGGCGGCGCAGGAGCCCCGCGCGAGGCCTAACTCCCTACTGCGGCGGATGCGGCCACGTTGCCCCGGGCCCGGTCGACCATGTCGGCCAGGCTGTAGGACTGCAGGTGCCCGCGGATCGTCTCACCCACGTCGGCCCAAACGGCGAGCAGGACACACTGGCCCTCGTGGTCGCACGCACCGTTTTCATGCGGCTCTCCGAAGTCGCCGGCAGCGATGGGACCGTCGACAGCTGAGACGATCTGCGCCAGGGAGATCTCCTCGGGAGGCCTGGCCAGGACGTAGCCACCACCGACACCCCGTTTGGAGCGGACGAGACCCGCTCCTTTCAGCGCCAGGAGGATCTGCTCGAGATAGGGCTGCGGCAAGCCGGTGCGCTCGGCGATGTCGCGCACAGAAGTCGGCGTCTCGGCCCCGTGGAGGGCCAGGGAGAGCAGCGCCCTGCTGGCGTAGTCACCCCGTGTCGAAACCCTCACGAAAACCGATCCTACCGGCCCAGACGCGGGTACCGGGGGGTGTCCGAGTCGTAGGGTGGGTCCCCTGTGAGCGACGGCACGGCGGCCCAGGCGACGATGACGCAGCCCGGCAACGAGGTTCGGGCGGGAGCGGGTGTGCCGGAGCCGATCCTGCCCGCCTTCGGCGGGCCCTGTCTAGAAGGCGTGGTGCCCGGATTGCTCGGACACCTGGCCGGAGCGCCGCTGCCGAACTGGATGCCGCCCTCGATTGTCGAGGCCTCGCAGATCGTCCTGCTGGTGGTGGACGGCCTGGGCGCCGAGCAGCTGCGTGAGCGCAGCCCGCTGGCGCCGGTGCTGACGGCAGGGGCCGGCGGTGTGATCACATCGGTCGCCCCCAGCACGACGGCCTGCGCCTTGACGACTTTGGTCACCGGCAGGGTGCCGGCTGAGCACGGCGTGGTTGGCTACCGGGTGGCGCTTGACGGCGACGTGATGAACGTCTTGCAGTGGTCGGTCGGCGGTAAGGACGCCCGGATGCGGGTGCCGGCGCACGTCTTCCAGCCCTTACCTTCCTTCCCCGGAGCGAGTGAGCTCGTGCCGGTGGTCACGCGCTACGACTACGGGCCGACCGGTTTCACGGCGGCGCACCTGGGGCGAGTGGAGTTGCATCGCTGGCACACGCCCTCGGGCCTGGTCACGGCCGTGCGCCGGCTCGCCGCGGAGGACAGGCCGTTCGTGTACGCCTACTACGAGGGCATCGACAAGGTCGCGCACGCAGAGGGCCTGAACGAGTACTACGACAGCGAACTGCGGGCCGCCGACCGCCTTGTGGGGGACGTGCTCGAGGTGCTCCCGCCCGGTGCCGTGCTCGTCGTGACGGCGGACCACGGGCAGGTGGATGTTGGAGCCGCAGTCGAGGTGTTCGGCAGCGAGATCATGGACCACGTCACGCTGATCAGCGGGGAGGGCCGATTCCGCTGGCTGCACGTGCCTCCGGGTGCTGTGGCCGAGGTCGCCCGGGTGGCCGAGGAGCTGTACGGCGAATTGGCCTGGGTGCGTACGAAGGAGCAGATCGTTGACGAGGGCTGGCTCGGCGGTGTGCCCTCGTCCGAGATCCTGGCCCGGCTGGGCGACGTGGCCCTGGTGCCCTTCGCGCCGACTGCCTTCATGGACCCGGCCGACACGGGTGAGCTGCGGCTGATGGCCCGTCACGGGTCGCTCACGGCGGCCGAGATGATGGTCCCCCTGCTCAGCTGGAGTGTCCGGTGACCCGCAGCTGGGCGGTGGCAACATAAGGCCGTGACGGACAACGGGGTAGCAGGCGACGAAGCGGGCGCAGTGGTGGGTGACACGACGGGAGGGAGCGACACGGCCGTTGCCCCGGACGAGGTGCTCGAGGCGGAGCGAGGAAAAGAGGACGACGGCACCGAGTCGGTCAACCAGCCGGCCAAGGTCCTGCGCATCGGTTCCATGGTCAAGACGCTCCTCGACGAGGTACGCGCCGCCCCGCTGGACGAGAAGAGCCGGGTACGTTTGCGTGAGATCTACGAGCAGTCGATCCAGGATCTGTCCGGGGGTTTGTCACCGGACCTGGTGGCCGAGCTGGAGGCACTGTCTCCGCCCTTCGATGACGCCGCGCCGAGCGAGGCCGAGCTCCGCATCGCGCAGGCGCAACTGGTGGGGTGGCTCGAGGGGCTGTTCCACGGGATCCAGGCCACGTTGATGTCTCAACAGATCGCGGCGCGGGCCCAGCTCGAAGAGATGCGCCAGCGCAGCCTGCCCTCGGCCGGCGAGTCGGGGCGGCCGGGGGCGTATCTCTGAGTGGGCGGGTCCGGTCGGACGGCCGGGCGCGGGAAGAGGAGCGGCGATGACGGACGAGATGGAGCAGGGCAGGGGTGGTGGCGACGGGACCGGTGGGCCGCCGGCGTTCCCGGGCAACGCGCCCCCGCCCCCACCGACGGCACCATCTGGCCCGCCCGCCTACCCATCCGGCGGCCACGAGCAGGGCGCCTTGCCCTCGTTCCCGGCACCGTCGCCCACGGCGACCAGCAGCGGGTTCCCTCCGCCCCGCCCGACCGACCAGTGGCGCCCGGAGGTGCCCTACGCCACCTGGGCCACCCGTCTGGGCGGCTGGCTCATCGACTTCGCGATCTTCCTGGTCCCATTGATCCTCTTCTTCGTGCTGTTCCGGCACACCCACGTGCTCGAGTTACGGATGATGGCCAAGCGCGGGTCCAACGTCCGTCGGCACTTCTCGGCCCTGCCGTTCCTTCTTACAGGCGTCCTCTACGTCATCTACGCAACGCTCCTGTGCGGGCGTCCCCAGGGTCAGACCGTGGGCATGATGGCGGTGGGCGTGCGGGCGGTGCGTGACGACCCGGGGCACGGCCCCATCGGCTACGGCCGGGCCTTCATCCGGGCCCTTTTCGAGCAGGTGCTGCGGCTACTCGAGCTCATCTCGATCGTGCTGGGCCTGCTCTGGCTCCTCGACATGCTGTTTCCGCTGTGGGACCGCAAGCGCCAGACCCTGCATGACAAGGTGGCCGGGTCGGTCGTCCTCAGGCTCCAGCCGGAGGGCTAGATTCAACCTCCCCCGGGAGTAATGACACCGGTGTAAGTTTGGCGGTGGACGTGGCGAAAGGAGGGCCGGTGTCGGAGCGGTCGTTTACGCATCTGCACACCCATACCGAGTTCTCCATGCTCGACGGCGCCGCCCGCGTGGGCGACCTCGTCGCCGCTGCCGTGGAGGACGGCCAGCCCGCGCTCGGCATCACGGACCACGGCAACATGTACGGGGTCCTCGACTTCTACAAGGCCTGCCGCGACGCTGGCATCACACCGATCATCGGCACCGAGTCCTACATGGCCGGCGAGTCGCGCCACGAGCGCCCCGTCCGGCGCGGGCGCGTCGACGACACCGGCGGCGACGTGGAGGGCGGACAGAAGCTCTATTACCACCTGACCCTGCTGGCCGAGAACATCGAGGGGTATCGCAACCTCATGAAGCTTTCCTCGGCCGCCTACCTCGAGGGGTACTACTACAAACCGCGGGTCGACTGGGAGCTGCTCCAGCGCCACCACGAGGGTCTCATCGCCACCACGGGGTGCCTGGGCGGTGTCGTGCTGCAGGCACTCCTGGCCGGTGACGAGGCCGAGGCGGAGAAGCGGGCGGCCCGGCTGCAGGACATCTTCGGGCGCGACAACCTCTTCGTGGAGCTGCAGGACCACGGAATAGCCGATCAGCACCGCACCAACCCTCAACTGGTGGAGATCGCGAGGCGCATCGGCGCTCCACTGCTGGCCACCAACGACAGCCACTACACGCATCGGGAGGACGCCGTCGCCCACGACGCGCTGCTGTGCGTGCAGACGGGCGCGTTGCTGACCGACACCAACCGCTTCAAGTTCGAGGGCACGGAGCACTACCTCAAGTCGGCGTCGGAGATGCGCCACCTCTTCCGGGACGTGCCCGAGGCGTGCGACAACACACTGCTCATCGCCGAGCGGGCCGACGTGCAGATCGAGCTCGGTCGTCCCAGCCTGCCTGAATTCCCCGTGCCCGACCGCTTCACCGGCGACACCTACGAGGAGCGGGCCCAGGCTTACCTGCGGCACCTCGCTTTCGAAGGCGCCAAGGAGCGCTACGGCGACCCCGTGCCCCCTGAGGTGGTGCAGCGCCTCGACTTCGAGCTGGGCGTCATCGGGGACATGGGGTTCCCCGCCTATTTCCTCGTGGTGTGGGACCTCATCCGCTTCGCCCGCGAATCGAACATCCGGGTCGGTCCCGGCCGGGGCTCGGCCGCCGGCTGTTGTGTGGCCTACTGCCTGCGCATCGTGGACCTCGACCCCATCCGCTACGACCTCCTCTTCGAGCGCTTCCTGAATCCCGGTCGCAAGCAGATGCCCGACATCGACATGGACTTCGACGAGCGCTACCGGTCCGACGTGATGCACTACGCGGCGGAGAAGTACGGCAGCGACCGGGTGGCGCAGATCATCACCTTCTCGACCATCAAGGCGCGGGCCGCCGTGCGCGACGCGTCGCGGGTGCTGGGCAAGCCTTACATCGTGGGCGACAAGATCGCCAAGGCCATGCCGCCGCTCATCATGGGCCGGGACACGCCCCTGCGCGCCTGCCTGGAGAAGACGGAGGGCTACGAGGACGGCTATGCCTCCGCGGGCGAGTTGCGCACCATGCGCGACACCGATCCCGAGGCGAAGGAGGTCATCGACGTCGCGCTCGGACTGGAGGGGCTGCGGCGCCAGGACGGTATCCACGCCGCCGCGGTCGTCATCTCGCGTGACCCGCTGACCGACTACCTGCCCATCCAGCGCAAGCCCGACGCCGGAGGTGACCCAGCCGACGCCCCCATCGTCACCCAGTACGAAATGCACGGGGTGGAGGAGTTGGGCCTGCTCAAGATGGACTTCTTGGGCCTGCGCAACCTCTCCGTCATCGAGCGGGCACTGGACCGGATCGAGACGTCGACGGGCGCCCGTCCCGACATCGACAACGTGGACCTGGCCGACGAGCCGACCCTCGAGATGTTGCGCCGGGCCGAGTCGGTCGGCGTGTTCCAGCTCGAGGGTGGCGCCATGCGCCAGACCCTGCGCGCGCTGGCGCCGACGAGCTTCGACGACGTGGCCGCGCTCGTCGCGCTCTACCGCCCCGGTCCCATGGCCGCCAACATGCACCGCGACTACCCCGAGCTGAAGAACGGGCGCAAGGAACTGACGTACCTGCATCCCGACATCGAGCCCATCCTGAAGGACACCTACGGGCTGATGCTGTACCAGGAGTCGGTCATGCGAGTCGCCCAGAAGTTCGCCGGCTACTCGCTGGAGGAAGCCGACAACTTGCGTAAGGCGTGCGGCAAGAAGATCCGCGCCCTGATTGCTGCCGAGCGCGAGAAGTTCGTCGCCGGCTGCGTCGCCGAAGGCTACGGCGAACAGTTGGGCACGCAGCTCTTCGACATCATCGAACCATTCGCCGACTACGCGTTCAACAAGTCGCACTCCTACGGCTACGGGCTGGTGGCGTACCAGACGGCGTGGCTCAAAGCGCATTACCCGGTGGAGTACATGTCGGCCCTGCTGACGTCGGTGAAGGACAACAAGGACAAGACGGCGGTCTATCTGGCCGAGTGCCGCTCCATGGGCATTGACGTGCTCGTACCCGACGTGAACCGCTCCGTGGCCGAGTTCGCCCCCGATGCCACCGCCGAGGAGAGCCGGCCGGCCATCGTCTTCGGATTGGCGGCGGTGCGCAACGTCGGCGAAGGCCTGGTGGAGCGGATCGTGGCCGAGCGCGACGCCAACGGTCCATTCGAGGACATCTTCGACTTCTGCCAGCGGGTCGATCCGGTCGTCCTCAACAAGCGCACCATGGAGTCACTGGTCAAGGCCGGAGCGTTCGACTCCATGGAGCATCCGCGCCAGGGCCTGTGCCTGGTCCTGGAGGGCATCGTCGACCGCACGCTCGAGCGGCGGCGCGAGCGGGACCTCGGCATCACGACTCTCTTCGCCGCGTTAGAAGAGGAGCAGTCAGACCCGGGCTGGGGTGGGGCCAAGGTCGCCATACCCGAGGTCGAGTTCGACAAGGCCCAGCGCCTGGCCTTCGAGAAGGAGATGCTGGGTCTCTACGTGAGCGACCACCCCCTGATGGGCTTCGAGTCGGCCCTGGCCCGGCACACCGACAGCAACTTGTCGGACATGCGGGAGGAGGACGTCGTGGCGGGGGACCGTTCGCCGGTGCGCACCGTCGGCGGAGTGGTGACCGACCTGAGACGCTCCTACACGAAGAAGGGCGACCTCATGGCCCGCTTCGTGCTCGAGGACCTGCAGGCCGCCATGGAGGTCTTCGTGTTCCCCAAGACGATGGCCGAATACGGGGCCCTGATCGAAAACGACGCCATCCTGGTGGTCCGGGGACGACTGGACACCCGGGAGGAAGAGCCCAAGATCGTCTGCATGGAGGTGTCGCGTCCCCTGCTCGAGCGGGGCCAGGAGGACCTGCACATCACGCTGCCGCTGGGTGTGCTGACCGATGCCAAGGTCGACGGCCTCAAGGAGGTCCTGAGCGGGCACCCGGGCCACTCACCGGTCCTGCTCCACGTCGGCGCGAAGGTGCTGCGCCTGCCACCGGAGTTCAACGTGGACTGCCGCAACGGGCTCGTGGGCGAGCTCAAACGGCTGCTTGGCCAGAGCGCCGTGCTCTCCTGAGCACCTGTTGTCGGCGTCATAAACACGTCCTGAACAGGGATTTCAAGGAGGAGACGGGCCGAATGGCTGCGGGCCGAGACCCGGACCGGTTGGGAACGCCCAGGGTAGAGCCAGTAGACTCACCTCATGCCGATCGTAGTGAGCACCAAGGATTGCACCGCGCTCAGCGACGCTGAGCTGGTCGAAATGGCGGATCTCTGTGCGGACCGCCCGCCTGGGTACGACATCGGTTTCCTCTCCAAAGAGCGGGAATCCTGGGTCCTGATCACCCAGGCCCGGGAGGGGAACAAACTCCGCGGCTACTCGTTCTGCACGCTGGAACGCATCGGAGGCACGCCCTCGTTGCTCGTTGGCCTGGCCCTGGTCGATCGCACCTCTCGTGCCGAGGCCGCACTCAAGGGGATCATGGCCGACCAGTACCGCCGGGCGCTGCTGGCCTTCCCGGACGAGGATGTCCTGCTCGGCACGCGCCTGCTCTCGCCGGAGGGCTTCCGCGCCTTTGCCGGCCTGCAGGACGTGGTCCCGTTCCCAGACCACAAGTCGTCGGGTGAGGAGCGAGCCTGGGCCCGCCGTCTGTCCAAGCGCTTCGGCTGCGAGAGCAAGCTCGACGACCGCACGTTCGTGCTGAAGGGCGATGGCGGCGTGGCCGGTGGCCTGGACTTCTTCGCCCCCAAGGTCAAGATCCCAGCGGGGGTCGAGACGCACTTCACGGGCTTCGACGCCGACAAGGGCGACCGCCTGGTCGCCTTCGGCTGGGCCATGGCCGAGGACCTGGCCGGCGGCAAGCTCGGACGCTGATCGGTTCAGCCCCGGGGCAGCACGGCCGCGCACACCTTGTAGCAGTGGCCGTCCCGAGGCGGGCTGACTGTGACCAGGAGGTACTGGGGCTCGAACCCCAGCGCTGACGCCAGGCTCTTCCCGCTCAGGCGTTCGCGCCGGGCCGCGTCGAGGGCGCGTGCCGCATGGCGGTCTTCCACCGGAAGCCATACGTCGTCGCGGTCCCACCCGAAGCGGACCCAGGTGGAGCCGTCCGCCTGGCGCCGGATCAGCTGCGGCTTGCGCGTCGGCTCAATCAGCGCCACCGAGGGCCGGAAGCCCCGGAATTCCCAATAGGGCGCGGACGGCCCGGGGAAGCCGAGGAGCGGTCCGTCCGGCGCGGCGACCAACCGCTCGAGCAGCTTGCGGAGCTGGCGACCTCGCAGCGTGCCGACGTGGCGCGGGAGCTCGGCCACCGTGGTCGCTTCCGGCTGGGCCAGGTCGTCTCGCTCGGGATCGTCGGCCAGTGTCACCTCGACCACGTCGAAAGTCCCGATGTCGGGATCGTGACCTTCGGGCCACGGCACGCGGACGCGCATCACCGTCCGGGTGGCCAAGTCGACGACGGTCGTGTCCTCTCGGGTCGAGGAGAGCACGAG
This sequence comes from uncultured Acidimicrobiaceae bacterium, assembly GCA_963807775.1. Classification (GTDB taxonomy): domain Bacteria; phylum Actinomycetota; class Acidimicrobiia; order Acidimicrobiales; family RAAP-2; genus Bog-473. The sequence goes on from CAWECY010000013.1 coordinate 78,776, forward strand.
GAGGTGCAGCGTGGAGCCGCCGGCCGTGGGTACTCGCTCCTTGCGCCGGGCGGAGCGGCGGGCCAGACGTGACGCGTCGGTGGGCGTGGTCGGATCGCGCCGGACCGCGGGCGATGTCTCGGTGTCGGAGTCCTCGCCCCCGTTCTCGTTGCCGTTGCTGGATCCGTAGTCCTCCAGGAGATCGTCGTTCTCACTCATGCGGACAGCGTTTCTAATTGTCCCGCCAGCGTCCCGGCGTCATCCGCCGGCACGCGGCACGCCCGGGCCTGGCACACGAAGGCCTGGCCCGGATCGGCCGGTCGGTCGGCGAAGAGCGGCCCGTCGTCGGGCTGGCCCCAAGCCACGACGGCAGAAGGGAGCCAGTGCCGTCGCACCTCGGCCAAGAGGTCGGGCCGGTCCCCGGTCACGACGATCTCGTGGCGCCCCCTCCACATGGGCAGGGCGGCCACCAGGTCGGCCAGTGCGACCGGGTGTCGTTCAAGCAGTGGCCGAGCCAAGCCGACGGTGCGGTCGATCGCGTCGTCGAACCTCGGGTCGTCGAAGAGCGCGTTGACGCGTAGCAGGACGGTCGAGCGCGATCGAGTTGGTGGCCGGTAGTGCACCGTCGAGGAATTCCTTGGGCCGGACGACCAGCGCCTCGGCGTCTCGGCCGGTCGAGAAGAAGCCACCCGAGGTGTCGTCCCAGAACAGGTCGAGCAACTCGGTGGCGGCCGCGTGGGCCCGCTCCCGCCACACGGCCCGTCCCGTCCACTCCGACAGGCGGAGGCTGGCCTCGGCCAGCCAGGCGTGGTCGGCGGCGACGGCCAGGTGTCGGGCCCGGCCACCTTGCCAGCTGCGCTGGAGGCGCCCGCCGTCGTACATGGACGTCCAGAGGAACTCGGCGATCTCTTCGGCCCGTTCCCCGTAGCGCGCCACGCCGGTGGCGGATGCCACCTCGGCCAGCGTGGCGGCCGCCATGGCGTTCCACTCGGTGAGCACCTTCTCGTCGCGAGCGGGTTGCACCCGCTTGGCCCGGGCGCCGGCCAGGATCCGGCGGGCCTCTTCGATGTCGTCGGGGCGGGCCAGCGTGGCGCCGACCGGACGCACGGGGATGGAGCGACCCTCCCAGTTGCCCTCCGCAGTGATGCCGTACCACTCGGCGGCGGGCTGGACCAGCGGCTCAGGGAGGAGCTCCTGTAGCTCGTTCAGCGTGAAGGTGGCGTGGCTGCCCTCCACCCCGCCGGCGTCGGCGTCGAAGGACGAGTAGAGGGCACCCTCGGGCGTGGACAAGTCGCGCAGGACGAAATCAAGGGTTTCGGTGACGACTTGCAGGTAGTCGGCGTGACCGCTGACCTGCCAGGCGTGGAGGTAGGCCCGGGCCAGCAGTGCCTGGTCGGTCAGCATCTTCTCGAAATGGGGCACTAGCCAACGAGTGTCGGTCGAGTAGCGGCAGAACCCACCGACCAGGTGGTCGTACATGCCACCGGCCGCCATGGCGTCGAGTGTTCGCGCCGCCATGTGCCGCGCCTGATTACCCGCCGCATCGCCACGACCGGCCCGGCGCAGGCACAGCTCGATCAGCGTGGGCCGTGGGAATTTGGGAGCCGGCCCGAAGCCGCCCCACGTGGGATCGAAGCCGGCAGCGAGACCGGTGACCACCTGGTCTACGAGTGCTTCGGCGTCGACGGACACCGTGCTGGTAGGCACGACCAGCCCGCCAGAGGTCTGGCGCGTCGCCCCCTCAGCCTCGGCCAGGGACTCAGCCAGGCGCATCTCCTTGCGAACGGCGTCGGCCAGTGCGTCGGCTTGGGTCAGCACCTGATCGCGCTCGCTGACCCAAGCCTCGCCCAACGCCTGCACGACGCGTCGGAACGCCGGCATGCCGTGGCGCTCCACCGGTGGGAAGTAAGTCCCGGCGTAGAAGGGGAGCCCGTCCGGCGTGCAGAAGACGGACATGGGCCAGCCGCCCGAGCCCGTGAGAGCCTGGGTGGCCGCCATGTAGACCGCGTCGAGGTCAGGGCGCTCCTCGCGGTCCACCTTGACCGAGATGAACCACTTGGCCAGGTCCGCCGCCGCTGCAGGGTCTTCGAAGCTCTCGTGGGCCATGACGTGGCACCAATGGCACGAGGCATACCCGATGGAGAGGAAGATCGGCTTGTCCTCGTCCCGGGCCCGCCCCAGGGCCTCGTCACCCCACGGGAACCACTCCACGGGGTTGCCGGCGTGCTGGCGCAGGTACGGGCTGGTCTCGTCGGCCAGGTGGTTCACGCCAGCGATGCTACGGCGCCGCCGCGGACTGCCACATCCTGCAGCCTCCGTGCAAGGCTCAGGCCATGGAGCTCGAGCTGACAGGCAAGACGGCACTCATCACCGGGGGCAGCGGGGATCGGGCTGGCCATCGCCGCCCGCTTCGCCGAGGCCGGGGCCAACGTCATGATCAGCTCCCGGACGGCCGACGACCTGGCCGATGCCGCGGCGGGTCTGGTAGCCCAGGGAACGCCTGAGACCCGGGTGGGTTGGCGGGCCGCCCACGTGGGTCGCCCCGAGGACGCCGTCGCGTGCGTGGCCGACACCGTGGACCGATTCGGCTCCATCAACGTGCTGGTCAACAACGCCGGCACCAATCCCTATTTCGGTCCGATGATCGACATCGACGTGGGGCGGGCGCAGAAGACCTTCGAGGTCAACCAGCTGTCCGTGCTGACCTGGACGGCCGCCGCCGTCAAGGCGGGCTTGCGGGGCTCGGTGATCAACGTGGCGTCGGTGGGCGGCCTCGGCGTCGAGCCGAACATCGGTTGGTACAACGTCACCAAGGCGGCTGTGCTCCACATCACGCGCCAGCTCTCGTACGAGCTGGCACCCGATGTCCGGGTCAACGCCCTGGCTCCGGGGTTGGTGAAGACGAAGCTGTCGGCCGCCCTGTGGGAGGGCCACGGTGAGGAGCGCATCGCGGAGTACGTCCCGCTGCGCCGCCTCGGCCTGCCCGACGACGTCGCCACGGCCGCCCTGTTCCTGGCCTCGGACGCCGCCTCGTGGGTGACCGGTCAGACCTTCGTCGTCGACGGCGGCACCACCACTCAGCCCTCGGGTGGCGTCGGCTGAGCGGCGCCATGGGACCACAAGAAAGCGGTGTCACACACCGTTGGCCTGTCCCGTCTTGAGGGGTGAAGAGAGACCAGCAAGAAACCCCAAGGAAGGTGGCACTCCATGGCCCACGTCCCACTGCTCCAAGAACCACGAGGCGCCGTCCCCCGGCTGGCCCGCCGGTACACGAAGCGCCGTTTCGGCCAGATGGTCGAGCCGACGGCTGCTGCCGCGCACCACTCCGGTGTGCTCGTGGCTATGGGCTCTCTCGAGACGGCCGTCCAGTTGGGCTGGAAGAAGCTCGACCCGACACTGCGCTGGTTGGCTATCCAGGCCACGAGCATGCGCATCGGCTGCTCTTGGTGCGTCGACTACGGCTACTACGAGGGCTTGCACGACGGGGTGGATCCGGCCAAGGTGCGCGCCGTGGCCGGCTGGCGCCAGAGTGAGCTCTTCGACGAGCGCGAGCGCGTGGTGCTCGAGTACGCCGAGACGGCGACCGGCTGCCCGGCTGAAGTGAGCGAGGACCTGGCCGCCCGGGTGCGCGCTCAGCTGAGCGATGCCGAGTTCGTCGAGCTGGCGGCCTGGGTGGCGCTCGAGAACTTCCGGTCGCGCTTCAACGCCGGCCTCGGCCTGCGCAGCCAGGGATTCTCGGACTCGTGTGAGATCCCCCTGGGCGCCGGCGAACCAAGGCAGGCGACGCCCGGGGTGAGTGCGGTTGCGTGACGCCGAGGCCGAGGCCGCTGCTTTCGAGGAGTGGCGGGGCCTGCTCTTCGGCATCGCCTACCGCATGCTTGGCAGTGTCGCCGACGCCGAAGACGTCGTCGCGGAGGCCAGTCTGCGCTGGCTCCGGCGCGATGAGGAGCCGGTCCGCTCCGTACGCGCCTACCTCGTCACGGTCGTGACCCGCCTGTGCCTGGACGAGCTCGACTCGGCTCGCGCCAAGCGCGTCACCTACACCGGACCCTGGCTGACCGAGCCGGTCGTGGTCGACGAGGCGTCGGCGGCCGAGCAGGCGGACTCGCTCTCGCTCGCATTCCTCGTGCTGCTCGAGGAGCTCACCCCGCTCGAGCGCGCCGCCTACCTGTTGCACGACATCTTCGGCTACTCCTTCGAGGAGGTGGCGCGCTCGCTTGGCCGGACCCCGGCCGCCTGTCGGCAGCTCGGGGGCGCGTGCCCGGCGGCGGATCGAAATGCGCCGTCAGCGTTTTGACGCCGACCTGCGTCACGGGCGCGAACTGACGGACCGTTTCCTGGTGGCCTGTGCCACCGGCGACCTCTCGGCTCTCATGCAGATGCTCTCCGACGACGTGGTCGTCTGGACCGACGGCGGGGGCAAGGTGCGCGCCGCCATGCGGCCCGTCGTCGGTCCGCAGCGCAGCTCGCGTTTCCTGGTCAACGTGGCCAAGAAGCTCCACGGCGCACCGCGGGCCACCGTCCTCAACGGCCAGCCGGCCACGGTGTTCATTGACGGCGACCGGATCGTGGCCGCCCTGGTGCTCGACATTTTGGACGGAGTCGTCGTGGCGGTGCGCGCCGTGACCAACCCGGACAAGCTGACCGGGCTCGGCACGCGGCTACTTGGCCCCGCCGCCGGAAGCGCTTCGGCCCCGGCTTAGGCCCCGTGGGCCTCGAGCCCGCGGCGGCGTACCTTGCCCGCCGCCGTGCGGGGGAGGTCGTCGACGATGACCAGCTCCTTGGGCGCGGCCCAGGGGGCAATGGACTCGGCCACGATCTGGCGCAGGTCCTCGAGCGACGGTGCGTCGTCGGTCGCCACGACCCAGGCCACCACACGTTCGCCCCATTCGGGGTCGGCGCGTTTCCACACCGCTACCTCGGAGACGCCCGGGTGGGCCATGAGCGCCCGCTCGACCATGTCGGGCCAGACCTTCTCGGCGCCGGTCGTGATGACGTCATCGATCCGCCCGGACACGACCAACCTTCCGTCCGGACCGACGAGGCCGGCGTCACCGGTAGCGAACCAGGTCGACGCGCCATCGGGGCCACGTACCCGCCCGTCGCTCCCGTCGCGGTAGCAACGGAACAGCATGGGCGCCCGGACCAGGATCTCATCCTCCGCTCCGTCCCCGGCGGGTCCGGCGTCGGCCCCCCGTACAGCCAGCTCCACTCCGGCGAGCGGGAAGTGGTCGTAGACCACCCCCGAGCCCGTCTCGGTCATGCCGTAGGTCGTCACCACGTTCGGGGGTAGGTCGTCAGGTGGCTTGCTCCCGCCCAGCAGCACACAGCTGAACACGGACGGATCCAGCCGCTGGAGGGCGGTGGGCACCAGCGAGACGTGGGTCACCTGGCCCGTGCGTCCGGCCTCCTCGACGGCCTCGGCGTCGAATCCGGGCATGACGACCAGAGGGGTGCCGGTGACGATGGCGCGCGTCACCACGGCCAGCCCGCCGATGTGCGCCAGCGGGAGGCAGGCCAGCCAGGTATGGCGTACCGGGTCGACGGCGAGCCGCAGCGTGGTGGCGCGGGCCGACGCCTCGATGGCGGCGTGCGTGAGCACCACTCCCTTCGGTTGGCCCGAGGTACCGGACGTGGCGACGACCAGCGCGTCGCCCTCCTCGACCGGCATGCCGTCGGCCAGCGCGTGGAGCTCGCCGTCGGAGCTAACGATTCGAGTTGGCCGGAGCGCGTCGAGCATGGACTGACGGGCTGCTGCGGGCAGGCGCGGATCAAGTGGCGCCGCGGCGTCGCCGGTGTCCCAGACTGCACGCAGGGCGTCGACAAACCCCATGCCACCAGGGAGGTCGAGTGCGACGAGATCGGGCACCGGCCAGTAGCGTAGGGCGCCGTGCCGACCTTGGTCTCCGGAACTCGCGCCGACCGTTCCAGGGTGTCGATCCGTGACTCCGCCCAGGAGCATCGGGTGGCCCAGGCCGTCCCCGTGGCCCGTGGGGCCGCTTGCCATCCGGGGTCGTTGTAGCGCCCGTGAACCCTCCGCTCAAGATGTGGGTCGCCGGTGCGCGCCCGCGGACCCTTCCGGCCGCCATCGTCCCCGTGGCCGTCGGCACGGCCGTGGGCTACCAATCGAGCGGGCGCTTCGTCCTGACGACGCCGCAGCTGTCGAGTGCCTGCCACGCCACGATCTGCGGCGGTTTCGTGCGCGAGCTGTCGTGGCCGAACGCGCTGTTGGCGCTGATCGTCGCCCTCGCCATCCAGATCGGCACCAACTTCGTCAACGACTACGCCGACGGCGTGCGAGGCACCGACGACGAGCGGGTCGGCCCGGTCCGGCTCGTGGCCGGCAAGATCGCCACGGTACGCCAGGTCAAGACCGCAGCTCTCCTGTGCTTCGGGGTAGCCGGTGTCGCCGGCCTCGTCCTCGCCGCTCGGGTCAGCTGGTGGCTCATCCCCGTCGGCCTGGTGTGCGGCGTGGCGGGCTGGGCCTACACCGGTGGGCCACGGCCCTACGGCTACCTCGGGCTGGGCGAGCTGTTCGTGTTCGTCTTCTTCGGGCTCGTGGCCACCTCCGGCTCCGCCTACGTGCAGCACGCACCTTTCGTCAACGCCATTGGCGGGCATCTCTACTCGTATTCCTTCAACTGGGCGCTTCGCGCTCTGGGCCGGCGTGCCGGTCGGCCTGCTGGCGGCGGCGCTGCTGCAGGCCAACAACCTGCGCGACATCGCCACCGATAGCGAATCCGGCAAGCGGACGCTGGCTGTCCGGCTGGGCCGCCGGGGTGCGGGCACTCTTTACTGCCTGACCCTGATGGGCGCGGCGGTCGCCGTCGGCATCCTGGCGCACTACAACGCCTGGGCTCTGCTGGCCCTGGCCGCCTTGCCGCTGGCCCTCGAGCCGCTGGGGTTGGCCTTGGGGGACCGGGAGGGACGGGCCCTGTTGCCGCTGCTCGGGACGACCGCCCGCCTGCAGATCGCGGCGGGCGTGTTGCTGACCATCGGCCTGCTCGTCTGAGCTGTGTCAGTTCGCGTCCACGGCGCTGAGCCAGTGCTCGACCAGCCGCCCTGTCTGGTCGGGCTGGGCCAGGTGGACGGCGTGGCCGCCCGCGGGCACCAGCGACGCCACGCCACGCGGCACGAGCCGGGCCACCCGCAGCGCGTGCCCGGCGAAGCGCGGCGTCGTCCATACCGGCCAGGGCCAGCACTGGAGTGGAGACCGTGCCCAGCCGGTCCCACAGCGGCTCTTGCGTCCCCGTGCCGCACAGGCGCAGGCTCGAGGCCAGTCCCGATGCGGTATTGCGGCCACGCTCGGCCCGTTCCGCCGCGCCGGCCAGGCGCTCGAACAACGGGCCGGCCAGCCAGTCGTCCACGAAGCGGCCCACGTCCCCCGACGCCTCGAGCTCGTCGGCGCTCGCTTCGTCGGCCCGCCGCCGCCGCTCGCGCTCGGCCGGGTCCTCCATTCCGGCGGTGACGCCGATGAATACGACGTGGTCGACGGCGGGCGCCAGGTCCGTCCCGGTCATCACGTGCAGGGCGACCCTCGCTCCCAGGGAGTAGCCGAGCAGGTCGAAGCGGGCGCTGCCCAGCGTGTCGCGCACGGCATCGGCCACCTGGGTGGCCGATGCCGGCAGGTCGGCCCGCACCGAGTCCGACCCTCCGTGCCCCGGCAGGTCAACCGCCACCACCGTCCGCGAGAGCTCCAGACGCTCGCCGAACCGGCCCCAGAGGCGCCCGGTCTGGGTAAAGCCGTGCAGCACCACCAGCGGCGGGCCCGAGCCGCGCACCTCGACATGGAGTGGCACGCCGGGTGAGCGTACAGGCCACCTTCGCCGCCACCCTGGTCGACGAGTGGTCCCGCCTCGGCGTCACCGACGCCGTGGTCTGTCCCGGCTCCAGGTCGACGCCGCTCGCCCTGCCTCTGGCGGGACAGCTGCGTACGCACGTCCGCCTGGACGAGCGCAGTGCGGGATTCTTCGCGCTCGGGCTGGCCATGGCATCGGGCCGCCCCACCGTCATCTGCGTGACCAGCGGGACGGCAGCCGCCGAGCTGCACCCCGCCGTGGTCGAGGCACACCACGCCGCGGTGCCACTGCTCGTGTGCACGGCGGACCGCCCGCCCGAGCTCCAGGACACCGGGGCGTCCCAAACCATCGACCAGGTCGGGCTGTTCACGACCGCGACGCGGTGGGCGGCCAATCCCGGCGTGCCTGTCGAAGGGCAGGAAGCCACGTGGCGGCCGCTGGCGGCGCGCGCCTTTGCGGAGGCCACGCGCGGGCCGCGGGGCCCGGGGCCGGTGCACCTCAATCTGGCCTTCCGGGAACCCCTCACCGGCGCCGCTCTTGCGCCGCCCCCCCGACCGGCCGGGCCCGATGACCCAGCGGATAGGGCTGGACCACCCACGGTGCCCGCAGGCGAGCCGCTGACCGGGAGGGGACTGATCGTCGTCGGCGGACAGTCGCCCCAACCGCCGGATCCGGCGCTCGTCCTGGCGCTGGCCGAGCGGCTCCATTGGCCCGTCATGGCCGACCCGCGGTCGCGGGCGCGGGTCCCCGGCACCATCGCCGCTGCCGACGCCCTGGTCCGCTCCGGAATGCCTCCGACCGAGACCGTGGTGCTGCTCGGCTCGCCGTGGCTGTCCCGGGCCGTCGGCGATTACGTCACCCGGTCCGCGGGTGCCGGGGCCCGGGTGGTGGTGGTTGATCCGTGGTGGCAATGGCCGGACCCCAACCGCGTGGCCACCGAGTTCGTGCACGGTGACACCGACGCCTGGCTGGCGGCAGCCGCCACGGTCGCCACACCCGGCGACCCGGAGTGGCTCGCCTCCTGGCGGGCTTGTGAGGACAAGGCCCAGAGGGCTATCTCCGACACCCTCGGGCTGGACCTCACCGAGCCGCAGGTCGCCCGGGCCGTCTTCGCCCATGCGGCAGCACTCGACGCCACCCTCGTCGTGGCGGCTTCCATGCCGATCCGTGACCTCGAGTGGTACGCCGCCATCCAGGCCGCGCCGCCACGGGTGCTGGCCAACCGCGGCGCCAATGGCATCGACGGCGTCGTGTCGACGGCGCTCGGCGTCGCCACCGAGGGCGCGCAGGCGCGGCCGGGCCATCGGAGCATCGCCCTACTCGGCGACCTGGCCTTTCTGCACGACGTATCGGGCCTGGTCAACCTGCCGGCCGACGTGCCATGCATCTTCGTGGTGCTGGACAACGGTGGGGGAGGGATCTTCTCGTTCCTGCCCCAGTCCAGCTCGCTCGAGCCCGCCGTGTTCGAGCGCCTGTTCGGCACCCCGCCGGCCAGCGACATCGGTGCGGTGGCGGGTGGCTTCGGGCTCCCCGTGCGCGAAGTCACCTCACTCAGTCAGCTGGAGCCGGCCCTGACCGGCCCTGCTCCCGCGTTGCTACGCGTGCGCGTGCCTGGACGCTCCGAGAATGTGGCTCTGCACGACGCCATCAACGAGGCGGTCCGTCTCGCGCTCGAAGTGAAGGCGGGTGAGGGGGTCGAGGTGGACAGCCGTCCAGTCGGGCTGCGAAAGGCCAGCTCCACGTTGGCGTCGCCTGACATCTTCCATCCCATCTCGTGCACGCAGCGGTGGTGCTCGTCGCACAGCTCGACCAAGTTGTCCAGGTCGGTCGGACCATCGTCGATCCAGTGCCGCACGTGATGTACGTCGGTGAACTCGGTGTGGGTGCAGCCGGGAAAGCGACAGCCCTTGTCTCGCCGGCGGATGACGATGCGCTGGGCGTCGGTGGGATCCCGTCGGGTCCGCCCGAGGTTCAGGCTCTGGCCGTCGGGCGCGTCTGGCCGACACCAGCACCTTGGCGTCACAGGCCAGCCGGCGGGCCACCTCTCGCGCCACGGGGCCCAGCACGTCGAGCTCTGCTCCGCCCTCACCGCCGGACAGGTAGGACAGGTCGGCGTGCACGACCATGGTGGGACGGTTGCGCCGCATGCCGCCGGCCCGGCCCTCCCGCGCGTCCTTCGTCTCCGCGCCATGGGCGTCCTTCTTGCAGACGGCAACCAGCGCGTCGGCCAGTCGCTGGTCGAACGGCGTCTTGTCACGCCGGCGGCTGCTGGCCCGGTCGAAGAGCGAGCGCTTGACGACGGCGTACTGCTCCTCGGGCAGGACGCCGGTCAGGCTGCGGCGTCGGTCGTCGAAGCGGAGGAAGCGCCTGACATATGCGCCCGTCGCCTGAGCATCGGACTGGTGGCGCGCCGCGCTCGCCAGCTCGCGGACCTGCTTGGCTGACCAATGCGTCGCCTGCTCGGCGAGAGCGCCGTCGGTATCGGGCTTGGCCACCTCAACCAGTGGCTTGACCTGATCGAACGACAGCTTCCCCTGCGAGAGGGCGTCGGAGATCTTGGGGAGCTTTTGCAGCTTGGCCGCCGCCGTCACCCACTCCCGGGCCGTGGCCGCGGTGACCCCGCACCGCTGAACGAGCCAGCCCACCATGGAGGTGGCGCCGTCGACGCGCCAGGCCTTGCGCCGGTCTAACTCGACCACGGCGGCCAGTAGCTGGCTCTGATGGGCCGAGATGGCCTTGTGGTGCTGCGCCACGCTGGCTACCAGGGACTCGGTGCGCCGGGACACCGTGTCGGGTCGGGGTCCGTCTCGGAGTGTCGTCTGTGTCATGGTGCTGGTGAACGGTCGCCGCCGCCGCCAGGCGCGCTCGCGGAAAATAAAAGGAAATAGCTTCAGCGGTACCGGTCGGCCGGCACCCACTCCCCGTGGCTGCGGAAGGGCAGCCGCTCGGGCAGGTGGACGACGGCCTCGGGGCCACGGCGCCCCACCGACGAGGCGTCCAGCACGTAGAGGTCACTCGCACCCCGGTTGACGTCGTCGACCACGGTCAGGAGCCACCCTTCGTCGTCGCTCCGCCCGTCGGCGGCCCGTACGAAGAGGGGCTCGCTCGGCGCCCGCCAAGGTCCCGGTCTCCACGATGCCACTTCGTCCCGCGCCAGGTCGTACTGGAGGAGGCCGACCGAGGTGACCGTCCCATCGACACCGGACTCCAGCTCCACGCCGTAGCCGTACCGGAAGGCCACGCCTTCGCACAGGGCGTCTATCTTCGGATATTCGACGAACCGGTCGTCCACCTGCACCCGCTCCAGCTGATCGCCCGCAGTGCGCCAGCGCTCCAGCACGGCCAGCCCACCTCCGATGGGCACCCGCCCGATGCCTTCGGGTCCCACGACCGAGGTCGTCAGGTCGAACCCCTGCCCCGGCTCTGGCGCCGGGTAGCGGCAGACGAAGAGAACCACCTCCTCGTCGTCCTCCCACGCCCCGAGCACGTGCGTCACCAGGCCCGGGTCCACCCGGAACCAGCGCACCCCGGAGCCGTCGCCGCCCCGCCGCACGACACCGACCCAGTCCTCGGCCCCGGGCACCCAGCCGAAGGGCACCGCGGCACCGCCAGGGTCGGCCAACCGCGTCGTCGGCGACTCCACGAACACCACGTGCCCCGAGGTCACCCCGATGTCGTGCTGCCAGGTCGCCCGCTCCAGCTCCACCGCCTGCACCCCTCGCAGCGCACCGCCGGCGTCCCACTCGCCGATGCGCAGCCAGATTCCCTCTTCACCTTCGCCCTCAACACTGCCACCACCGGTCGCCCCATCGTCATCCACGGCGAAGAGCACGCGCCCCCCATCGGCCGCCACCCGGTGCACGTGCGAGGCGATGGGCAAGGTCAACCCGCCGGCGAACTCCTGCGGCTCCAGGAAGCGGTCGTAGCGCGCCGGCAGCCCGCTCTCGGGCAGGGCCAGGAGCGACCCGGCGTGCCAGAAGACGCCGGCATCCGCCTCGGACTCCTGGCGTAGATACGACACCGCCCGCCCGTCCCGCAGCTCCACCGCGTGCAACGCCCCCGCCGCGGCCCCAACCCCGCCGCCATCGCCGCCATCGCCACCAACGACCAAGGAGACTCCACCCGGCCCCACTCGGAACAGCGTCCCCTGCAGGTCCGGCGGCAGCGCCCCCTCCATGGGCAACGCGGGCCACGACCCCGACCCCGACCCCATCCCGATCACCATGCGGCCGATCAACCTACCTGCGTATGGCAGCATCAAAGGCATGCCCACGCTCTCGGAGGACCTGGCCTTCCGCGGCTTGATCCACCAGGTGACCGACCCCGACCTGCCCAAGCGCCTCGATCAGCAACCCGGGCTCACCCTGTACGCCGGCTTCGACCCCTCGGCCGACTCGCTCCACGTCGGCAACCTGATGCAGCTGTGCACGCTCCGGCGCTTCCAGGAGGGCGGCCACCGCCCCATCTCGCTGGCGGGAGGAGGCACCGGCATGATCGGCGACCCCGGCGGCAAGCAGGACGAGCGACAACTCCTCACCCTCGATACCATCGCCGCCCACCTCGACCACATCCGCCCCCAGCTGGGTCAGTTCCTCGACCTCGGCGACGGCCGGACGCTCCTGCTCAACAACGCCGACTGGCTGAGCCGGCTCTCCACGCTCGAGTACCTGCGCGACGTCGGCAAGCACTTCACGGTCAACCACATGGTGGCCAAGGAGTCGGTCAAGACCCGCTTCGAGCGCCCGGACCAGGGCATCAGCTACACCGAGTTCAGCTACATGCTGCTCCAGGCCTACGACTACCTGCGCCTCCACCTCGACCACGGCTGCGACCTCCAGATCGGCGGCAGCGACCAGTGGGGCAACATCACCATGGGCGTCGAGCTCGTCCGCAAGGTCACCGGCGACGAGGTGCACGGCCTCACCACGCCCCTCATCCTCAAGGCCGACGGCACCAAGTACGGCAAGTCCGAGAGCGGCACCGTCTGGCTCGATGCCGCCCGCACCACCCCCTACGCCATGTACCAGTTCTTCGTGAACACCGCGGACGAACAGGTCAGCCAGCTCCTCCGTTTCCTGACCTTCTTGGATCACGACGAAATCGGCCAACTGGACTCGGACACGGCGACGAACCCGTCGCGCCGCTCGGCCCAGAAGGCCCTCGCCCGTGCCGTCGTCACGATGGTGCACGGGGAGGCCGAGGTGGCCAAGTGCGAGGAGGCCTCGGTGGCCCTCTTCGGCGAGGAGATCGCCGGCCTTTCCGAGGAGATGCTGCTGGCCGTCACCGAGGACGCCCCGACGACACCCCTGCCGCGCACCGAGCTGCTCGAGGGCGCGCTCACCGTCGTCGACCTCTTCGAGCGCACCGGCCTGGCCAAGTCCAAGGGCGACGCCCGACGCATCGTCGAGGGGGGCGGCGCCTACGTCAACAACGTCCGCCAGACCGACGGCACCCGCATGCTCGGGCCGGACGACCTGTTGCACGACCGCTACATCGTCTTGCGCAAGGGGCCCCGTGCCGTCCACATCGTCCGGGCCACATGAGGCATCCCGTCCGCCGCCCCGCACCCCCCGCTCCCGTCCTTGCCCTGGTCCTCGTGCTCGCCGCCGCCCTCACTCTGACCTCGTGCGCCGGGGCGGACCAGGAAGGCCCACCCTCCCAGCGCATGTCGGCCTGGGTGAACGGCACCAGCTTCGGGGCCGACATCGGCACGCTGGTGGCCGACAACGCCCGCATTGCCAAGGTGGCGCCCAACGGCACCGGCGCCCTCCACGCCGCCTGCTCCACCATGATCAACGATGCCGAGATGGCCAACAGCTCCCTGCCCTCACCCGACCCCACCGTGACCGATCTCCTGACCGAGGCCTACGGCCTCGAGGGCACGGCCGGCAACGACTGCTACAACGCGGGCACGACCAACCGGAAGCTGCTCCTCACCTCGGAGCGTGACGGCATCAAGGACGACGCCCTCTACGACGAGGTGCTCCAGCGCATCCGCGCCATCGACGGCCGGGTTCCGGTCACTACGACCACCTCGGGCAACAGCGGCGACTCGGGCGTCGGCGGGATCTTCGGATGACCCCGCCGCCTCCCTCCTCGCCTCCGCCCCCCTCACCCCCGACCCCGGCCGACCCTGCCTCCGACGACGAGGAGTTCGATCGGCATCGCCGTCGCGTCCTGTGGGCTCTGCCCACGGGTCTGTACCTGATCGGCAGCCGGGCTGGCGACGAGGTGAACCTCATGACAGCCAACCTGGCCGTCCAGGTGTGCATCGTGCCCAAGCTGGTGGCGGTCGCCCTCGAGCACGAGTCGGTCACGGCTCGCCTGGTCCGTCAGGGCGGGGCCTTCTCCATCTCCATTCTCGACCGGTCCGACCGCGACGTCATCCGCCGCTTCGTCAAGCCCGTGACCGACGTCGAACGCAGCCCCGACGGCACCGTGACCGCCATGGCAGGCCACGCCGTGACCGAGGCCGGCCCGTCCCACCTTCCCGTGGTGTCCAACGCCGCCGGCTACATCCTGTGCTCGCTCACCAGCGCCCAGGACCTCGGCAGCCACCTGCTCTGTATCGGCGAGGTCGTCGAAGTGGCGGGGGAGCCGGCAGACACGGAAGTGCTCCGTATGGAGGACACCCGCATGCACTACGGCGGCTGATCCTTCGGTCAGCTCTCGCCGCTGCTCGCGTCCCCACCCGCTACCTCGGGCGGTCGTAGGTCGATGCGCAAGGTGAGGATCCCGTCGACCAGCTCCGCCTCGGCATCGCCGATCATGGCGTAGTCCGCGAAGTCACGCTGTGCCTGCTCGCGAAAGCGGGCCCGCTCAACCCCCTCGATCGGCGGCATGCCCCGCGTCCGCACAGCCTCGGCCCGCTGACGGAACCGGGCCACCATCTCCTGGGGGTCGAATTCGGGCACGGCGGTCAGCGTATTTGGGTGGCGACCCCGATGTCGCCCATTCCCACTTCCGGATCTGAAACCTTGCGCGAAACCTTGCTGCCACCGCGCCCTCTCCCGGATCGAGGTCCCTGACCGCTCCCTATACGGCTCACACGCGTATCCCCGGGCCTCCGCATATACGGCTGAAGAAAGGCGTGCCCGGACTCCGCGAATACTGTGGCAACACGACATGCGCCGCCCGGCGCCACGAGCGTCTCGATACCGAGGAGTCCACTATGAGTGGCGACCCCACCTATCAGGAACCCGACCCGGACCAGATCGCAGCGCCATTGACCGCCGCCGGCATCGCCGACCAGGTCAGGCGAGCCATGGAGGCAGGGGACCTCGAGCAGCTCGCCCCGCTCCTGAGTCTGGACGTCCGCTGGGGGCCACCTGGGTCTGCCAACCCCCCCTGCAAGAACCGACGACAGGTGCTCTCCTGGTACGCCCGGGCGAAGGATGCCGGACGCTCCGGCACCGTGACCGACGTTGAGGTCCACGCCAATGCCCTGCTTGTCGGTCTCCGCCTCGACGACGGCCAGGAGCGCTGGCAGGTGCTCCGAGTCGGCCCCGAGGGGATCAACGACATCCGAGGCTTCGAGGACCGGACCGGCGCCCTCGCGCAATTGGGCACCTGACCTGGGCCAGGGCGGGCTAGGTACGGCGAGCCACTACACTGGCACAACGGCCGTAACGACCGAAACGGTCGGGCTGAGGGGCGGGGCACGTAGCTAATGCGTGAACCGGGTGTGTACAAGGAGTTCTCGTGAAAAAGGGACGCCATCGGCGCTTCGAGGAAGCGCGCAGCCTGAAGCGATCTTCGACCGAGTCGACGGGGCGGTGCGTCGAGTGCGGGGCTGAGCCGGACGATGTCCACGCGTCGTGGTGCCTGGCGGAAGAGGACAAGTACGACCGCATCCTCGGGTCCATGCCGGCCCCCTCGTACTCCGAGGACGACCCCCTGAACGACTGACCCTGCGCCTGCTCAGTCCTCCAACAGTACGACGACTTCGGCGCGATCTCCCACGCCATTGCCCTCCGCGACGGCGCGCCCGTGCTCACCATCACGTCGCCGCACGGCCGGGTGGGGGAGTGGCACGCCCTCCTGGCGCAGCTCGTCACGCTCGTTGAGCAGCGTCACGAACTGCTTGTACACCTTGGTGCCGACCATCTCGGTCAGCTCGGCCTCCATCTCCTTGTAGACGGGCTTCGACCCCACGAAGGCATCGGGAGCCTCGGTGCACCACCAGTGGAACTCGCGTCCGCCCTTGCCCCAGTGGCGACGATCCCACTGGCGGATGGTCGAGATCACGTGCCCTTCCTCGTCGTCGATCGAGTCCTCCCGGCGCAGCGGGAGCTGCCAGCACACCTCGGGCTTCAAGGTCAAGGGGTTCACGCCCCGTTTCACGGCCGCAATGTGGAAGGCACACCCCGCCCCGGCGGCGAACCCGGGCCGGTTGAGGAAGATGCAGGCGTCGTCGACCAGCTTGGTCACGGTCTCGCCGTGCTTGTTGACCTCGACCACGTTCTTCTTCGCACCGTGGTTCTGCCACTCCTCCGGGGTCAGGGTCGCCGCGGCCTTCTCGACCCGCCGGGTGTCCTTCTTGTTGACTAGGTGCGCCCCGTAGCTGCAGCAGCCCTGGACCAGCTCGGCAGCCGGGCCGGTGAGCACCCCCTGGCACCCGTTGCCGAAGATGCAGGTCCAGTTGCTCGTCAGGAACGTGGTGTCGAAGACCCACGTCCGCTCCTCGTCCTCATCCTCGAAGCTCAACCACTCGTGCGAATCGATCGGTATGCGGGGCACGACGAGGACGTTACAGCGCGCGCCGTCCGGCACGATGCATATCTCGCGGTGAATTCACAAGCCGGCGCGCTTCGATCACCCTCGCTGCCGGCGCACCCCGTCACCCCGCCGGACGCGGCGCGGGGGCCGGACCCGGATCCTCGAAACAAAGAGGACCCGGGCCAACCCGCTCAGCTCAGACCGGTGCCGACCCCAGGTGTTGGATGCCCACGATGGGACCGTTCAGCTTCTTGCCCGGGATGGCGGTGTAGATGTCACCCAGGAACGGGGCGTCGCCGTAGTTGAACAGCCCGCCGTCCGCGCCGACCTCCCAGTAGCCGTTGCCCGAGTGCGTCACCGCGATGCCGACGATGGGGGCGACGAGGCTCTGGCCCGGCTTGAGCGAACCCGGCACCGAGCCGTAGAAGCCCTGGGTGCCGTAGTTGTAGACCCCACCGTCCGAGCCCACCAAGATGTAGCCCTGGCCAGAGGCGGCCGCCGCGATGCCGACGACCGGGGCGTTGATGTGCTGGCCGCCCATGCCCCCCTTGTACTGGGCGTCACCCTCGGCGTAGACGTCGCCCAGGTTGTCGGTCAACCAGGCCCCCTGCCCGTCGGTGGTCGAGGCCATGCCGACGATGTGGGCCCCCGGCGGCAAGGTCAGCGCCGGCAGCGGTGGCACCGAGCCGAAGTTGTAGATCTTGCCGTTCTGGGCCACCAGCCAATAGCCGGTCTCAGAGGGCGGTGCCGCGATGGCCGCTATGGGGGACGGGATCGACTGGCCACCCAGGCCGCCGTAGTAGTTGGCCCCGCCGAGGGCGAAGGTCCCGCCGTCGGCACCCGCCATGACGTAGCCGTCGGGACCGGGCGCGTTGGCCAGGCCGACGATCGGGGCGTTGAGGTGGTTGTTGGCCAGCGAGCCGTTGAAGTTCAGCCCGAAGTCGAAGATGCCGCCTTCGTTGGCCACCATGCGGTAGCCGTTGGGGTTGTAGGCGGGGGGTGCGGCCACCGCCACCTCGACGGCGCCGGACGTGCACGCGCCGTTGGTGCCTTGACCACGCGCGTCGCCGCGCTGGTCGGTGGTCACCCCGGTCCCGGTGCACACCGACGACGGGACCAGGCTCACGGCCGGGCTGCTCGACGCCGGCAGCTGCGTGTTGGTGGGCCCTCCGTTGTTCTGCAGCGCCCCCAGCTGGGCCGCCTGGCCGATGACGTCACCGGTCCCCGGGGTACCGCACGAGGAGTCGTCGATCACGTTGTAGCCCCCGGAGGTGAGCGACGAGTCGCCACCGATGTCACAGTTGGGCCCGGCACCACCGTCGGTGGTCCCACCGGCCACGATGCTCTCACCCAGGGTGAGTGTCGAGTCGTCGACGGTCTGGATGTTGGCGCCACCGGGGTCGCCCTCGGCGTTGCCGTTGATGGTGTCGAACAGGAAGGCCGTCACCTCGGCCTCTTCGACCGGGGCGTGGGGCGTCAGGTTGTGGGCCCGCTCCCTGGCCTTGCCGACGGAGGGTTGCACGGGGCCGCCGAAGTCGCAGTCCGTCCCGTAGTAGCCGCCGCCCAGATTGTTGGCGGTGTTGGAGCTGATGGTGTCGTTGGTGAGCGTGAGGTCGTTACCGGTGCATACCAGCAGCCCCCCACCGTTCCCGAGGAAGGGCGACTCACCGACCAAGCCGGTCACGTTGTTGTCGCTGATGGTCGACTGCGTGATCGGGATGTTGCCGTCAGTCGACGCCACCCAGAGACCCGCCCCCGACTCGCTCGCGGTGTTGTCGCTGATGTCGACCTGGTCGAAGGACAGCGTCTGGGACTCGTCGGCGTCGATGTACACGCCGGCTCCCTCGTAGGCACTGTTGGTGTCGATTGACCCCCCGGTGACGGTCGTCGTGCCGTAGTCGTCGTAGAGACCGCCACCTTGACCGCCGCCGTCCTCATCGTCAGCTGTGTCGACCTGGTTTGAATTGATGGTCTCGTCGCTCAGCGTGTTGGTTCCATCGTCGATGTAGAAGCCGCCGCCCTCGCTACCCCCATCGGGCGCCGTGTTGTCCTCGACGGAGCCACCGCTGAACGTGTTGGTGCCCCCCTCGATGCCGACGCCCCCGCCTTCACCCTCGTTCCCCGAGGCGACGTTGTTGTCGATACTGCCTCCCGTGATGGTGTTGTTCCCGTCGAGCAGGAACATCCCACCGCCCTCTTCTCCCTCGGTCGACTGGTTCCCGTCGGCGGGCTCGGGGCCCCCGATGGTCTCGTTGGTCAACGTGTTGGTACCACCAGCGATGGAGACACCGCCACCGACCACATCGCCGGCGGTGTTGGCCGAAATGGTTCCGCCGGAGAGCGAGTTGGTGCCGTTGTCTATGAACACGCCTCCTCCGCCCAAGTCGTAGTCCTCGGCAGTGTTGTCCGTGATGAGACCACCCGAGAAGGTATTGGTGCCCCCGTCGATGTACACGCCACCGCCGTCGCAGTTTTCGCAGGTGTTGTTCTGGATCGTCTCGTTGGTGAACGAATTCGTAGCGTCGGTCTCGATGGCGATGCCCGCTCCGTCCTCTCCGCCTCCCTCGGAGACATTGTTTTCGATCGTGTCGCCCGAGAAGCTCGGGTCCGTGCCGGTGCTGAGGTAAATACCGCCACCCTCGCCGTCGTCGGTGGTGTTGCCCGAGTAGGTCACCGCCGTGCTGGTGACGGTGCCGCCTTCGGCGGCGAGCCCACCGCCGTTCCCGCCAGCGGTGTTGCTCACGTCGAGCGGGCTGGTGGCCCCCGTCTCGCCGATCGTGCCGCCAGAGAGCGTGGCCGTACCGGCGTTGGTGTAGATGCCGCCCCCGTCACCGTCATCGCCGGCGGTGTTGTCCGCGATGGTGTCGCCCGTGAGCGTCATCGCCGGCGCGGGGGGGACCGGATCGTCGCCACCGCCTTGTTCCTCGGCGATGCCGCCGCCGTTGTCGGCCGAATTGCCGAACACGTCAGAGTCGGAAAGGTTCAAGGTGCCGTAGTCGAGAATGGCCCCACCGTCCGACTCCGTCGCGACGCCGTCGGAGAGCGAGAAGCCGTCCATGTCGAGAGTGGTCCCCGGGTCGACCTCGAACAGGTTGGTGTCGATGGTGCAGCTCTCAGCCGTGCAGTTGGCCTCGATCGGTCCGAGACCCGTACCGGTGTAGTCGAGGGTCAGCGTGTTTCCGGGGCTGTCGACGTCCAGGTCGCCCTGGCCGACGCTCGAGTCCACGTTGTAGAAGGCCTGGCTCCCATCGACAAGGCCACTCGGGTCCGGGAGGTCGATCGTCAGATTGGTGATCCCGCTCGTCCCCTGGTCGAACACGTTGATGGCCGAGCGCAGCGTGCAGGCGCCGTCGTCCGAGGTGCAGGCCCCGGGGCTGCCGCCGTCGTCGTCGACGGCGTCGTTCACGGTGACGGAGGTAGGAGCAGTGGCGCCCGACGGGCCGGCCGCGAGGGGCACGGCAGCGAGGCCCGCTCCAACTCCGACTCCCAACGCCACCAGAGTGATTCCCGTCGCGAAACGTCCGAGCACCTTCAGCACGCTGCACCTCCACCTTAGGAAATCCGCCGCTTTATGAGAGCCGGTGGCCGAAACGTAGTCGGCCACTGCTGGATCTGCCACCGTTTTCTCAGCTACTCCATGGGGGTGAGCATCCTGCAGGTACGAGTCGTCGCCCATGCGGAACATTTCCGATGAGGGCGCCCGCCCCGTCACCCCGCCGGACTCGGTGTCGGGAGCCGGCCCCGGACGCGGCTCAGGCCCGGATCCCCAGGAAAGAGGACCCGGACCCGACGCCAACGAAGCTGCTGCTGGCTCAGACCGGTGCCGACCCGAGGTGCTGGATGCCCACGATGGGCCCGTTCAGCTTCTTGCCCGGGATGGCGGTGTAGATGTCACCCAGGAACGGGGCGTCGCCGTAGTTGAACAGCCCGCCGTCCGCGCCGACCTCCCAGTAGCCGTTGCCCGAGTGCGTCACCGCGATGCCGACGATGGGGGCGACGAGGCTCTGGCCCGGCTTGAGCGAACCCGGCACCGAGCCGTAGAAGCCCTGGGTGCCGTAGTTGTAGACCCCACCGTCCGAGCCCACCAAGATGTAGCCCTGGCCAGAGGCGGCCGCCGCGATGCCGACGACCGGGGCGTTGATGTGCTGGCCGCCCATGCCCCCCTTGTACTGGGCGTCACCCTCGGCGTAGACGTCGCCCAGGTTGTCGGTCAACCAGGCCCCCTGCCCGTCGGTGGTCGAGGCCATGCCGACGATGTGGGCCCCCGGCGGCAAGGTCAGCGCCGGCAGCGGTGGCACCGAGCCGAAGTTGTAGATCTTGCCGTTCTGGGCCACCAGCCAATAGCCGGTCTCAGAGGGCGGTGCCGCGATGGCCGCTATGGGGGACGGGATCGACTGGCCACCCAGGCCGCCGTAGTAGTTGGCCCCGCCGAGGGCGAAGGTCCCGCCGTCGGCACCCGCCATGACGTAGCCGTCGGGACCGGGCGCGTTGGCCAGGCCGACGATCGGGGCGTTGAGGTGGTTGTTGGCCAGCGAGCCGTTGAAGTTCAGCCCGAAGTCGAAGATGCCGCCTTCGTTGGCCACCATGCGGTAGCCGTTGGGGTTGTAGGCGGGCGCTACGTACTGAACCTCGACCGCCCCGATGGTGCAGGTGTTGTTCTGCCCCGAAGGCCGGGTCACCCCACGCTGGTCGGTGCTGACCCCGGTCCCGGTGCACACCGACTGGGGGATGGCCCCGATGGCCGGGCTCCCGGTACCGGGCTCCTCGGTGTTGGTCGGGCCCCCGTTGTTGCCCAGCGAGCCCAGCTGGGCGCCCTGGCCGATGATGTCGGTCGACGCCGGTGTGCCACAGGTGGAGTCGTCGATCAAGTTGTAGCCGAGCGAGGTGAGGGTGCCCCCGCCGGTGAACGTGCAGTTGGTGTCTTCGATCCCGTTGGAGATCCCGTTCGCCACGATGCTCTCGCCCATGGTCAGGGTTGACTCATCGTTGGTGTTGATGTTGCCGCCTCCCTCGCCGGCCGTATTGCCCGAGATGGTGTCGAAGAGGAAAGAAGTCCCCTCTTCCACCACATGCGGCGTCGAGGTGTGGGCGGTGTCGCCCGCCGGGAGCGCTTCTTCATCGTCACAGCCCGTGCCGAAGTAGCCGCCGCCAAGCAGCGTGGCCGTGTTCTCGACGATGGTGTCGTTGGTCAGCGTCAGCGGAACGCAGTAGGCGGACACAATCCCACCTCCGTCGCCCACGAACTCTGTGATACCGATCGCCTCGATCACCGCGTTGTTGCTGATGGTCGATTGGGTGATCGAGGTGGTGCCACCGTCGGTCAGCACGCCTCCGCCGCCCTCTGTCACTTGGTTGGAGCTGATGTCAGCCTGCGAGACATTGATCGAACCGTCGAAGATGGTGAGGCCACCACCCCCATAGGCGTGGTTCGAGTCGAGCGAGCCACCGGTGAAGGTGACCGTGGCTCCCGTGACGTCGAGCCCACCCCCGTAGCCGGTGTCGCCACCCACCCAGACGGCGGTGTTGTCGTTGACAGTGGCGCCGGTGAAGGTGGCGGTGCCCCCGTCGGCATAGATTCCGCCGCCCTCTCCGTTGTCCGTGTCCGCCACCCCCGCCGTGTTGTCGTTGATGGTCTCGTCGGTGAAGGAGTTCGTGCCGTCGTCGATGTAGAGGCCGCCACCTACGCTGTCCGCTGTGTTATCAGTGATGGTGTCGCCGGAGAACGTGTTGGTGCCGTCGTCGATGTAGAGGCCTCCCCCGTTCCCATCGTCGCCGGTCGCCATGTTGCCGTTCACCGTGTCGTCGCTGAACGTGTTGGTGCCGTCGTCGATCCAGAAGCCGCCCCCGTCCCCGTCGTTGGCCGCCGTGTTGTCGTTGATGGTCTCGTCGCTGAAGGTGTTGCTTCCCTGAACCACGTAAAAGCCCCCGCCTTCGCCGCTCTCGTCCGTCGCCTGGTTGTCGCTGACGGACCCACCGCTGAAGCTGTTGGTCCCCGTTTGAATGAAGACGCCGCCGCCCTCTCCGTCGTCGTCGGCCACGTTGCTCGAGATGCTGCCACCGCTGAACGTGTTGGTCCCGCCATCGATGTACACGCCGCCACCCTGGTCGTTGGTGGCCGTGTTCCCGGTGATCGCCTCGTCGGTGAACGTGTTCGTCCCGGACTCGATGTAGACGCCCCCGCCTTCCTCGGCAGTGTTGTCGCTGATGGTGTCGCCTGAGAAGCTGGGGTCAGGCTGCGAGGCCGAAATGTAGACGCCCCCGCCGAACGTGGATGCCGTATTGCCCTGGGTTGTGTTGGTACCGCCGAACGTGACCCCGGAAATGGTTCCCGAGGCGCCCTCGAGGGCCAGACCGCCACCACTTTCGCTCGTGGAGTTGCCGATGTCCGTGGGCGACGTCGAGCCCGTCCCGCCGATGTTCCCGCCCGTGATGGTGACGCTTCCGGTAAACGCCTCGATCGCGCCGCCGTCGCCCGAAGCGGTGTTGTCGCTGATGGTGTCGTCGGTCAGCGACATGGAGGCGGAGTCGTCTTCCTCCTGGTCGATGGCCCCGCCGCGGCCTCCGGCCGCGTTGCCGAAGAACGTGGAGCCCTCGGCCGTGAGCGTTCCCTGGTTCTCTATTGCGGCCCCGTCGTCGTTGCTGGTGTTGTCCGTGACGGTCGAATTATTGAGCGCCAGGGTGCCGCCGTCGTTCCAGATGCCCGCCCCGCTGCTGCCGTCGATGTTCCCGTCCTCGACGGTGACGCCCGAGATGTCGGCTGTCGTGCCGCTGTCGACCTCGAGTACCCGGATGCTGATGGGGCACGTTTCCTCGATGCACTGCGCTTGGATGATGGTGTTGCTCTGGCCGCCGCCGTTGATCGTCACGGTGTTTCCACCGCTGACGTCTAGCTGCCCGAGGGCCTCTTCGACGCTGTAGAAGTCACCGGCGCCCAGCGAGGGAAGCGTGATCGTCACGTCGGTTCCGGCCGCCGCCGCCGCCGCCAGGGCGCTTCGGAGCGTGCACTCGCCGGTTACGGGAGTCGTGCAGTCCGCCGGAACTGCCGTCCCATCGTTCGCATTGTCGACCACGTAGGTGGTGACGGCACCCGCCGGTCCGGCGGCCACGGGTATCAGCGCCAGGCCGACGCCGGCACCGGCGCCGGTTATCAAGGAGACGAGAAGGAGTCCAGTTCCGAACCGGCGGATGGAAGAACGCATGCTTCTGACCTCCGTATAGGCGTGTGGCTGCGACCGTAGCGGAGGATCGCCATCCGTGCCCATGATTCGCTGGGGTTCTCTCCCTCGTCGTTGTGTCGGCTTCCGGCGGCCCGCCCCGCCGGCCCGCCGGACCCGGTGCGGGGGCCGGACCCGGGTGCCCCGGACAAGAAGGACCCGAGCCGATCCCGCACCCATCTGCCGGCGCCTCCCGCCCAGCGGTGCCACTGGAACCAAGGGGCCGGTGCCGCCGCGCCGATTCCGGCGTCGCCGGCCCGGTGAGCCGCCAAGAGGGACTATCGGATGTCCCCAGGCCGTAGACTGCCCCCATGGCCACGACCACCGAAGATCTCCAGACCACCACCCCCGTAGTAACCCTCACGCCCGAG
Source organism: uncultured Acidimicrobiaceae bacterium (assembly GCA_963807775.1). Taxonomy (GTDB): domain Bacteria; phylum Actinomycetota; class Acidimicrobiia; order Acidimicrobiales; family RAAP-2; genus Bog-473. The sequence goes on from CAWECY010000013.1 coordinate 102,857, forward strand.
GCGCACAAGGTTGTTCGGGAGGCGATCGGACAGGAGCCGGACCCGGGCTCGTTGGCCCTGTGGCTCGAGGTGCGCGGGGTGCAGGAGGGGTCCTTCGTGTACGACCTCTACTTCCAGGCCATCTCCGACGCGGACGAGGGCGATGCCCGCCACGCCCAGGACGAGCTGGTGGTCATCGTGCCGCAGGCGAGCGTCGACCGTCTGCGCGGGGCGCGGCTGGAGTGGTCGGACGAGGGCGGCGGCGGTCTCGTCCTGGTCAACCCGAATACGCCGACGCCCGAGGAGGCGAGTCCCGGCGTGCCGCCCGAAGTCCTCGCTCAGGGCATCGACGGGGTTCTGGCCCGGCGCGTGGTCGCCGTGCTGGAGCAGGCCGTCAACCCCTCCATCGCCAGCCACGGGGGCCGGGCCGACCTCGTCGCGCTCAATGAAGAGGACGGGACGGCCTACCTGCGCCTCTCGGGCGGGTGCCAGGGGTGCGCCATGTCGCAGATGACGCTGCGGCAGGGTATCGAGACGACGCTGCTCGAAGAGGTGCCCGAGCTCACCCGGGTGGCCGACGTCACCGATCACGGCAGCGGCGAGAACCCCTTCTACTCCTGAGCCGACGCGCCTGAGTCCCGCGCCGCATCGGATCCCGGCTCGGTCGGGCCCGACGAAGGCCGTCCCAGCTCAAGGGCGGCGCGGACCGTCCGGTAGCGTTGGCCTGTGCTGCGCTTCCTGACCGCAGGCGAATCCCACGGACGTGCCCTCGTCGTCATCGTCGAGGGCCTGCCCGCGGGGCTGCCCGTGGAGGCGTCCGACATCGGCGAGGAGCTGGCCCGGCGCCGGCTCGGCTACGGCCGGGGCCCGCGCATGCGCTTCGAGGCCGACGAGATCACCCTGGTGGGCGGTATCCGGCACGGCCGCACCCTGGGCTCGCCCGTCGCAATTGAGATAGCCAACACGGAGTGGCCGAAGTGGACCGAGGAGATGTCCCCCGAGCCCGGGGCGCCCTCCAAGGTGCTGACCCAGCCCCGGCCCGGGCATGCCGACCTGGCGGGGATGCTCAAGTACGGCTTCGAGGACGCCCGTGACGTGCTGGAGCGGGCCTCGGCCCGGGAGACCGCCGCCCGGGTGGCCGCCGGCACCTTGGCCAAGCTGCTGCTGACCCAGCTGGGGACGACCGTGATCAGCCACATCGTGGCGCTGGGCGAGGCCGGCGTCGGGCCGGACAGCCCCCGTCCCGGCCCGAGCGACCTTGAGAAGGTGGACGAAAGTGCGGTGCGCTGCTTCGATCCGCTGGCCGAGGAGGCGATGATCGCCGCCGTCAAGGCGGCGGCCAAGGTGGGCGACTCGCTCGGGGGCGTGGCCGAGGTGCTGGGCTACGGCGTGCCCATCGGCCTGGGCAGCCACGTGCACTGGGACCGCAAGCTCGACGCCAACCTGGCGCGGGCGCTCATGTCGATCCAGGCCGTCAAGGCCGTCGAGATCGGTGAGGGGTGGGACAACGCCGGCCGCCGCGGCTCGGAGGCCCACGACGCCATCCTCTACGACGAGTCCGAGGGCTACGTGCGGCCCACGGACCGGGCCGGTGGAATTCGAGGGCGGGATCTCCAACGGCGCGCTGCTGGTGGCCCGTGTGGCCATGAAGCCGCTGGCCACGCTGAATCGCCCGGTGCTGCAGACGGTCGACGTGGTGACGAAGGAGCCGACGCTGAGCTTCCGCGAGCGCACCGACGTGACCGCCGTCCCGGCCATGGGCGTGGTGGCCGAGTCCATGATGGCGCTGGTGCTGGCGAACGAGGCACTGCGCAAGTTCGGGGGTGACTCGCTGGCCGAGGTGGTGCGCAACCGCGACGGCTACGTGGCGTCGCTCGGGTCGACGCCGTCGGCCGCGGTCGGCGCGCGGGCTTCGGGCACGTTCGCGGGCAACGAACCGGTACCCGATGACGGAGCCGACCCCGAGCGCGAGCCCGAGCGCTCGAGCGGCAGCGCGTCCGCATGACCCGCCGCATCCTGCTGGTCGGGATGATGGGCGCCGGCAAGACGACCACGGGGCAGCTGCTGGCCGACCGGCTCGGTTGGGTCTACCGGGACTCCGACGCCGACGTGGAGGCGGAGACCGGACTGACCGTGCCCGAGCTGTTCGCCCGCGACGGCGAGGCGGCGTTCCGCGACGCCGAGGCCGAGGTGCTGGCGCGGGGTTGCGCGGATCCGGCGCCCTCGGTGATCTCGGTGGCCGGCGGGGCCGTGCTGCGGACGGAGAACCGTGCGCTGATCGCGCGGAGCGGCACCGTGGTGTGGCTGCGGGCCCGGCCCGGAACGCTGGCCGCCCGGGTGGGCGACGGCGCCGGCCGCCCGTTGCTGGGCGACGAGCCGGCCGCGGCCATGGAGCGGCTGAGCGCGGTGCGGGCGCCGTTCTACGCCGAGGTGGCCGACCTCGTCATCGACGTCGACGAGCTGGACTCGACCGAGGTGACCGAGCGCATCCTCGCCGCGGTGGGCGCCGACGCCGTGAGCGGGCAGGGCTGAGGGCCTGGTCGTGCGCGCGCTCTCGGTCGACCTGGCGGAGCGGTCCTACCCGGTGCTCGTCGGCGACGGCGCGCGCCACGAGGTGGCCCGCTTCGTGCCGCCGGGGGCCAAGGCGGCCGCCGTGGTGACCCAGAAGTCCGTCCTCGACGCCGGTTGGTTGGAGGGCTTCGACCCGGGCCTCCCCTTCGAGGTGTGCACCATCGGCGACGGGGAGGACGCCAAGACGATGGCCACCGTGGAGTCGCTGGCGCGGCGCTTCGCCGCCGCGGGGCTGTCGCGGGCCGACGTGGTGGTCGCCGTCGGCGGGGGGATCGTCACCGACGTGGCCGGCTTCACCGCCGCCACCTACCACCGGGGCACGGCCTACGTGAACGTAGCCACGTCGCTGCTGGCCCAGGTCGACGCGGCCATCGGCGGCAAGACCGGCGTGAACCTGCCCGAGGGCAAGAACCTGGTGGGGGCGTTCTGGCAGCCCAACGCCGTGCTGTGCGACACCGAGACGCTGCGCACCCTGCCGCCGCGCGAGTGGGCCTGTGGCCGCGGCGAGATCGCCAAGTACGCCTTCCTGGGCGACGTGCCCAGCGCGGACCAGCCGGTGGAGGAGCAGGTGGCGCGCTGCGCCGGGATCAAGGCGGCCGTAGTGTCCGAGGACGAGCGCGAGGGTGGGCGCCGCATGATCCTCAATTACGGCCACACGCTGGCCCACGCCCTGGAGGGCGCGGCGCTGGCCGACCATCACGACTGGGACCTGCGTCACGGCGAGGCGGTGGCCGTCGGTCTCGTCTTCGCGGCGTTGCTGGCGCAGCGGCTGGGCCGCATTGACGGGGAGCGGGTGGCCGAGCACCGCGCCGTCATCGGCAGCTTCGACCTCCCGTCCGACCTCCCCGCGGGCGCCGACGCCGAGGAGCTGGTCACCTTCATGGGGCGGGACAAGAAGGCGCAGCAGGACCTGACCTTCGTGCTCGACGGCCCGGCCGGGGTCGAGCCCGTCCGGGGCATCGCGGCGGCGGACGTGGTCGCTACCCTGGCGGACATGGGTGCGCGCACGTGAGCCTCGTCCTGCTGCTCTCGGGGCCCAACCTGAACCTGCTCGGCGAGCGCGAGCCCGCCGTGTACGGCACCGACACGCTGGACGACCACGTGAAGCGGGCCGAGGCGGCGGCCGGACGCCACGGCCTGGAGCTCGAGCACCGCCAGACCAACCACGAGGGCGACCTGATCGACGCCGTGCACGGCGCCCGTGGCCGGGCCGACGCGCTGATCGTCAATGCCGGGGCGCTCAGCCACACCTCGTGGTCGCTGCACGACGCCGTGGCCGCGTTCGAGGGACCGGTGGTGGAGCTGCACCTCTCCAACCCGGCCGCCCGCGAGCCGTTCCGGCACACGTCGGTCCTGGCCCCGGTGGCCTCGGGTGTCATCGCCGGCTTCGGGGGACTGGGCTACGAGCTCGCCGTCGATGCCGTCGCCGCCTTGTTGAAGTGAGTGAAGGGAGCCCCATGAGCACCACCACCGCACGACCCAACCCGTACGCGCCGGCCACCTCGCCGCTGCCGCCCGTCACGGTGACGGGCCGGCTCGACCGGTTGCGGGCGGCCTTCGACCAACACGACGTGGACGCGCTCGTCGTGACCACGCTGCCGAACATCCGGTACCTCACCGGCTTCAGCGGGTCGGCCGGCGTCCTCACCGTGACCCGGGATGCGGCGCTGCTGACCACGGACGGCCGCTACCGCACCCAGTCGGCCGAGCAGCTGGACAAGGCCGGAGCCGCCGGCCAGGTCGAGATCACCATCGGCGCCGTGTCGGTCCAGCGCCAGGCGGCGCAGGACCGACTGCGCAGCCGGACGCGCATCGGGCTGGAGGCCGACAACGTCACCTGGAGCGGCCAGCGCGTCTGGGCCGGCCTGGTCGACCCCGACCACCTGGTGCCCACGACGAACATGGTCGAGGCGCTGCGCGAGGTGAAGGACGCGACCGAGATCGCCCGCATGGAGCGGGCGGCCGCCATCGCCGACGCCGCGCTCTTCGAGGTGCTGCCCCTCATGAGCCAGGGCGTGACCGAGGAGCATTTCGCCCTGGAGCTCGACACCGCGATGCGCCGGGGCGGCGCCGAATCCACCGCCTTCGACACCATCGTGGCGGCGGGGGAGAACTCGGCCAAGCCGCACCACCACCCGGGCGGGCGGCGCATCGCCCTGGGCGACCCGGTGGTGGTCGACTTCGGCGCCACGTTCGAGGGATACCGCTCCGACATGACGCGGACGTTCTGCGTCGACCGCGACCCCGAGGGCGAGCTGGCCCGGATCTTCGAGGTCGTGCGGACCTCGCAGGCGGCCGGCGCCCAGGCGGTGCGCCCCGGCATCTCGGCCAAGGAGGTGGACGACGTCTGCCGACAGATCATCACCGATGCCGGCTGGGCCGACCGCTTCGAGCACGGCACCGGTCACGGTGTGGGCCTCGACATCCACGAGGCGCCGACGGTGTCCCAACTGGGCACTGCTATCCTCGCCCCCGGCTTCGTCGTCACGGTCGAGCCCGGTGTCTATGTTCCCGGGCACGGCGGCGTCCGTGTGGAGGACACCCTCGTCGTGACCGAGGACGGCGCCCGCCCGCTGACCCGCTTCACAAAGGACATCCATGGCAGTCTCGACCAATGACCTGAAGAACGGCATGAGCCTGGACCTCCCCGAGGGCCTGTTCAACGTCGTCGAGTTCCAGCACGTCAAGCCGGGCAAGGGCGGTGCCTTCGTGCGCACCAAGCTCAAGAACGTCCGCAGCGGCGCCGTGATAGAGCGCACCTACCGGGCGGACGAGAAGCTGGAGCAGGCCATCATCGACAAGCGGGACATGCAGTTCCTCTACCGTGACGGCGCCGACTTCGTCTTCATGGACACCACGACCTACGAGCAGATGAACGCCTCGCCCGACTCCCTGGGCGACGCGCCCAACTACCTGAAAGAGGGCGACGAGGCGAACCTGCAGATGTACAACGGCGAGATCGTCGGGGTCGACCTGCCGGCGGCCGTCGAGCTCACCGTGACCGAGACCGAGCCCGGCATGCAGGGCGACCGCGTCTCGGGGGCGCGCAAGCCGGCCACCGTGCAGACCGGCCATGTGGTCCAGGTGCCCCTCTTCGTGAACATCGGGGACGTGATCAAGGTCGACACCCGCTCCGGCGAGTACCTGACCCGGGCCTGACGGCCCGGCGGCCACGACCACCGGCGCCGCCTCCCGGCCGAGGCCAGGACCAGGACCAGCCATGACGGACGCCGCCCCCCGCCACCAGCAGCGCGAGCGCGCGCTCTTGCTCCTTTACGAGGCCGAGCTCAAGGGCGCGGGCCCGCTCGAAGTCGTCGAGGCGCTGCCGGTACCTCCCGACCCGTACGTGCGCACCCTCGTCGAGGGCGCGGTCGCCACCCGCGAGGAGGCCGACCGTCGCATCGCGGCCGCCTCGGTCGGTTGGCCGCTCGAGCGCATGGCGGTCATCGACCGCATCGTGTTGCGCCTGGCCCTGGCCGAGTTGCTCGATCCGTCGGGCCCACCGGTGGCCGTCGTGATCGACGAGGCGGTCGAGCTGGTCAAGGAGTACTCGACCGACGAGTCGGGTGGGTTCGTCAACGGCATCCTCGCCACCATCGCCGGCGACATCGGGCCGCGCTAGAGTATTGCTCTGACCGTGAAGTGAGTCCCGTGAGGCTCACACGGCAGGAGGAGTAGTGGCCGAACGCGAGCGCAGTCACACGCGACCCCTCGGGGGTGTGTTCGTGGCCCACTCCCAAGTCCTCACCTCGGCCGACGTCCAGCGCGCCCTGACGCGCATGTCGCACGAGGTCGTCGAACGCAACGGCGGTGTCCACGACGTCGTGCTGGTGGGCCTGCAGACCGGGGGTGTGCCCCTGGCCATCAAGATGTCCGAGATCCTCAACGAGATCGAGGACGTCAAGATCGACACGGGCAGCCTGGACGTGGCCTTCTACCGCGACGACATCGGGCTGCGGCCCGTCCTGCCCGAGGCGGTCACCGACATCCCGGTCGACCTGGCCGGGCGGGTCGTGGTGCTGGTCGACGACGTCCTCTTCACCGGGCGCACCATCCGGGCCGCCCTCAACGCGCTGAGCGACTTCGGGCGGGCGCGGGCGATCCAGCTGGCCGTGATGGTCGACCGCGGGCACCGTGAGCTCCCGATCCGCCCCGACTACGTGGGCAAGAACCTGCCGACGTGGCGCGAGGAGATGGTCGACGTGGGCGAGGACGGCGTGTGGATCGGCAGCTTGGAGGACAAGTGACGACCAGCCAGCACCTGCTGTCGGTGGCCGACCTGGGGACCGAGGGGATCGCCGAGGTCCTGCGCGTGGCCGAGGCCTTCGCCGAGGTGGAGCGGCGCTCGGTGCCCAAGGTGCCCACCCTGCGGGGCAAGGTCGTGGCCACCTTGTTCTTCGAGGAGTCGACCCGCACCCGGCTCTCGTTCGAAACGGCGGCCAAGCGGCTCTCGGCCGACGTCCTCTCGCTGGCCGTGGCCAGCTCGTCGGTGAAGAAGGGTGAGAGCCTGCGCGACACGGTGGAGACGGTCGAGGCCATGGGCATCGACGCCGTCATCATCCGCCACGCCTCCTCCGGCGCGCCCCACCAGGTGGCGCGGTGGGTGGAGCGGGCGCGGGTCATCAACGCCGGCGACGGCTGGCACGAGCACCCGACGCAGGCGTTGCTCGACTGCTTCACGGTGCGCCAGGTGCTGGCCGAGCGCAAGGGCGCGGCGCCCGAGGAGCTCGGCATCGATTGCTTCGAAGGCCTGCGCGTGCTGATCGTGGGCGACGTCCGCCACAGTCGGGTGGCGCGCTCGGAGGTGCTGGCGTACACGGCGCTGGGCGCCCAGGTCACGCTGGTCGCGCCGGGCAGCCTGCTGCCGCCCTCGCTCGAGGGCTGGCCGGTCGAGGTGGCGGCCGACTTCGACCAGGCGTTGGGCGATGCCGACGTCGTCTCCTTGCTGCGCCTGCAGGCGGAGCGGGGGAGCGGGACCTACGTGCCTAGCCTGCGCGAGTACACGGCGCGCTGGGGGCTCACGGCGCGCCGGGTGGCGCGGCTGGCCGAACACGCCATCGTGACCCATCCCGGCCCCATGGTGCGCGGCGTCGAGATCGCGTCGGACGTGGCCGACCTGCCCCGCACCGTCGTCACGCAGCAGGTCAGCAACGGAGTGGCCGTGCGCATGGCCATCCTCTTCCTCCTCCTGGGCGGAGAGCTGCCGGGCGCGGTGGAGGTACCGGCCGTTGCCTGAGGCCACGCTCGTCATCAGGGGCGGCACGGTCGTCGGGCCCGACGGCCTGGCTCGGCGCGACGTCGCCGTCGGCCGCGGCCGCGTGCTGGCGCTGGCCGAGTCGGTCGATCCGCCTTCGGGCGCCACCGTCCTGGACGCGTCGGGCTGCCTGGTCGGCCCGGGGCTGGTCGACCTGCACACCCACCTGCGCCAGCCCGGACGGGAGGAGGCCGAGACGGTGGAGTCGGGCGCCCGCGCCGGCGCCCTCGGGGGCTACACAGCGGTGCTCGCCATGCCCAACACGGAGCCGCCCATCGACTCGGCCGGGGTCGCACGCGAAGTGCTGGCCCTGGGGAAGGGGTGCCTGGCCGAGGTGGCGGTGGCCGGTGCCATCACCGTCGGCCGGGCCGGTTCCGCCCTGGCCCCCATGGGCGAGCTGGCCGACCTCGGCGTGACCCTGTTCACCGACGACGGCGCCGGGGTGCAGGACGGCGCGCTCATGCGGCGGGCCCTCGACTACGCCAAGGGGCTCGGCGTCACGCTGGCCCAGCACTGCGAGGACGCCTCCCTGGCGGGCGGCGGCTCCATGCACGAGGGCTGCTGGTCGAGCCGGCTGGGCATCCCCGGCGTGCCGGCGGCGGCCGAGGAGGCCATGGTGGCGCGCGACGTGGCGCTGTGCCGGCTCACCGGGGCCCCGGTGCACTTCCTCCACCTCTCGACCGCGGGGTCGGTCGACCTGGTGCGGCGGGCCAAGGCGGAGGGCCTGCCCGTGACGGCGGAGGCGGCGCCGCACCACATGCTGCTCACCCACGACCTGTGCGCCGGCTACGACCCGGTCTTCAAGGTGAACCCGCCGCTGCGCACCGACGAGGACGTGGCGGCGGTGGTGGCCGGCCTGTGCGACGGCACGATCGACGCCGTCGCCACCGATCATGCGCCCCACCCCCCCGAAGCCAAGGACCTCCCGTTCGACCAGGCGCCGCCCGGGATGCTCGGGCTGCAGACGGCGCTGCCGATCGCCTGGGAGGTGCTGTCATCCCACCTGGGGCCTGAGCGAATCTTCGCGCTCGGTGAGCACCCAGCCGGCCGCCATCGCCCGCCTGAGGGCGACGGATCCGCGCCCGGCCGGGCACAGCGCGCACGGGGGACCGGTGGAGGCGGGAGCGGCGGCCAACCTGTGCGTGTTCGACCCCGCCGCCACGACGGTGGTGGACCCGGGCCGGCTGGCCAGCCGGAGCCGCAACACGCCGTACGCCGGACGCTCGTTCGCCGGCGCGGTGCGCCACACGGTGTTGCGCGGCGAGCCGGTCGTCATCGACGGTACGGCACAGCGGTGAGCGGTCCTCGGCAGCGCAACGGGGACAGGGCTGCCGCCCTGTTGGTCACGGCCGACGGTGCCGTGTTCCGCGGCGAGGCGGCCGGGGCTCCGGTACCCGTGGCCACCGGGGAGCTCGTGTTCAACACCGCCATGAGCGGCTACCAAGAGGTGATCACCGACCCCTCCTACGCCGGCCAGGTCATCGCCTTCACCAGCACGCACATCGGCAACTACGGCACCAACGCGGCCGACGACGAGGCGGCCGTGCCGCAGTGCCGGGGCATCGTGGTGTGCGACCTGGCCGACGAACCCTCCAACTGGCGCGCCACCGAGGCGCTCGAGCCGTTCCTGCGCCGGCACGGCGTGCCCGCGCTGACCGGGGTGGACACGCGCCGGCTGGCCCGGCACGTGCGCACGGCGGGTGCCGTGCCCTGTGCCTTCGGCACCGCGCCCGAGCGCGAGCTGGCGGCAGCCGCGGCGTCGGCGCCCGGCACCGACGGCCTGGACCTGGTGTCGGGGGTCACGGCGGGCCAGGTGCGGGTGCACCCGGCCCGGAACGACGCCGGTGGCGCGTTGCGCATCGTGGCCTACGACTTCGGGGTCAAGGCCACCATGGTCGACCTGTTGACCACGCTGGGCCCGGTGACGGTGGTGCCCGCCGGCACGACCGCCGACGAGACGTTGGCGCTCGAGCCCGACGGCGTCTTCCTCTCGAACGGCCCGGGCGACCCGGCGGCGCTGCCCGGACCGACGGCGGCCGTGGCCGACCTGGTGGGGAAGGTCCCGGTGTTCGGTATCTGCCTCGGCCACCAAATCCTGGCCACCGCGCTCGGCGGATCGACTTACAAGCTCCCGTTCGGCCACCACGGCGCCAACCACCCGGTGCAGCGGCTCGAGACAGGCGTGGTGGAGATCACCAGCCAGAACCACAACTACGCGGTGGCGGCCGGCTCCATTCCCGACGCCGAGACGACGCACGTCAACCTCAACGACGGGGTCATCGAGGGCTTCCGCTCGCTCGTCGCACCGGCCTTCTCGGTGCAGTACCACCCCGAGGCCGCCCCCGGCCCGCACGACGCCCGGTATCTCTTCGGCGCCTTCCGCGACCTGATGCTCGCCCATCCCACCCCCACCGCGCGCGCCGGGCGCGCTGAGCGGGCGGAGGGAGAGCGCATGCCGCGCCGCGACGACCTGCAGTCCATCCTCGTCATCGGGTCGGGCCCGATCGTGATCGGCCAGGCCTGCGAGTTCGACTACTCGGGCACCCAGGCCTGCCGGGTGCTGCAGCAGGAGGGCTACCGTGTGATCCTGGCCAACTCCAACCCGGCCACCATCATGACGGACCCCGGGACGGCGGACCGCACCTACATCGAGCCGCTCGACGTCGAGGTGCTGGCGGCCATCATCGACAAGGAGCGGCCCGACGCGCTGCTGCCCACCCTCGGTGGCCAGACGGCGCTCAACCTCACCATGCAACTGGTCGAGCTGGGCGTGCTCGAGCGCTACGGGGTCGAGGTGATCGGTGCCCGTCCGGAGGCGATCGCCACGGCGGAGGACCGGGACCAATTCAAGGCGGCCATGGAGAGCATCGGGCTCGAGGTGCCGCGCTCGGGCTTCGCCCACTCGCGGCGCGAGGCGGAGGAGATCGCCGAGGAGATCGGCTACCCGATCATGGTGCGCCCGAGCTTCATCCTGGGCGGCAAGGGCACCGGCATCGCCCCCGACGCGGCTGCCTTCTCGCAGCTGGCCGTCGAGGGCCTGGCGGCCAGCCCGATCGGGCAGATCCTGGTGGAGCAGTCCATCGCCGGGTGGAAGGAGTTCGAGCTCGAGGTCATGCGCGACGGCGCCGACAACTGCGTCGTCGTGTGCTCCATTGAGAATTTCGACCCCATGGGCGTGCACACCGGTGACTCCATCACCGTGGCGCCGGCGCAGACGCTGACCGACGTGGAGTACCAGGCCATGCGCGACGACGCCTTCGCCTGTCTGCGCCGGGTGGGGGTGGAGACGGGTGGCTCGAACGTCCAGTTTGCCGTGGACCCCGAAACCGGGCGGCGGGTCATCATTGAGATGAACCCGCGGGTGTCGCGCTCGTCCGCGCTGGCGTCGAAGGCCACCGGCTTCCCGATCGCCAAGATCGCGGCCCGCCTGGCCGTCGGCTACCTACTGAACGAGATCCCCAACGACATCACCCAGGCGACGCCGGCGTCGTTCGAGCCCACCATCGACTACGTGGTCACCAAGGTGCCGCGCTGGGCCTTCGAGAAGCTGCCCGGCGCCGATGCGCGCCTCGGGACGCGCATGCAGTCGGTCGGCGAGGTGATGGCCATTGGCCGGACGTTCTGCGAGTCGCTCCAGAAGGCGCTGCGCTCGCTGGAGCAAGGGCGCACCGGGTTGAACGCCGATCCGGCCGAGACGTCCCTGGACGGCCTGTCCCTCGCCGAGCTGCTCGAGCGTGTCGCCGTGGCCACACCGGACCGCGTCTTCGAGCTGGAGGCGGCGTTGCGCCGCGGTGCCGGCGTGGACGAGCTGGTGGAGCGCACCGGCATCGACCCCTGGTTCGTGCGCCAGCTGGCGCGCATCACGGCCGAGCGCCTGCGCCTCGCCGCGGCGCCGGTGCTGGAGGCGGCCGACTACCGCCGGGCCAAGCGTCTGGGGTTCTCCGACGCGCAGCTGGCCTACCTGCGGGGCGGGTCCGCCGCCGCCGTGCGGAGCGAGCGGCTCGGGCTGGGGGTGGCCGCCACCTTCAAGACGGTGGACACGTGCGCAGCGGAGTTCGAGGCCTTCACGCCCTACCACTACGCCACCTACGAGGAGGAGGACGAGGTCCGCCCCTCCGAGCGCACCCGCGTGATCATCTTGGGCTCGGGGCCGAACCGGATCGGCCAGGGGATCGAGTTCGACTACTGCTGCGTGCACGCCTCCATGTCGCTGCGCGACGCCGGCTACGAGACGGTCATGATCAACTGCAACCCCGAGACGGTGTCGACCGACTACGACACCTCGGACCGCCTCTACTTCGAGCCGCTGACCGATGAGGACGTGGCCAACGTGCTCGACGCCGAGCTGGGCGCCGGTGGCCGCGTGGCCGGGGTCATCGTGTCCCTGGGCGGGCAGACACCGCTGAAGCTGGCGGGCTCACTCCCGCCCGAGCTGGTGCTCGGCACGAGCCCGGCCTCCATCGACCTGGCCGAGGACCGGGAGCGCTGGAACGCGCTGTGTGCCGAGCTGGCCATCCCCCAGCCCGCCGGAGGCACGGCGTCGAGCACGCCCGAGGCACTGGCCGTGGCCGCCCGGGTCGGTTACCCGGTGTTGTTACGCCCGAGCTACGTGCTGGGCGGCCGGGCCATGGAGATCGTGTACGACGACGACGGCGTGCGGCACGTCATGCAGGCCATGACCACGGGGGCACTGGCCCGCGAGGGGGGCGTCACCGCCGAGCGGCCCGTCCTGGTGGACCGCTTCTTGGAGGATGCCGTCGAGGTCGACGTGGACGCCGTGCGCGACCAGGCGGGCGAGATCCTCATCGCCGGTGTGATGGAGCACGTGGAGGAGGCGGGGGTGCACTCCGGCGATTCGGCCTGCGCGCTGCCGCCGCAGTCGCTCAGCCGCGACGTGCTGGAGATGCTCGAGCGGCACACCCGCTCGCTGGCCCAGGCGCTGGGCGTCTGTGGCCTGATCAACGTGCAGTTCGCCGTCAAGGAGGGGCAGGTCTTCGTCCTCGAGGCCAACCCGCGGGCGAGCCGCACGGTGCCCTTCGTGGCCAAGGCCACCGGGGTGCCCCTGGCCATGGTGGCGTCGCGGGTCATGGTGGGTCAGACGTTGGCCCAGCTCAGGGACGAGGGGTTGCTCCCGCCCGGTGCGGTGGACCGCGTGCCCGTGCTCGACCACGTCAGTGTGAAAGAGGCGGTCCTGCCGTTCGACCGCTTCCCGGGTGTCGACACACTGCTCGGCCCCGAGATGCGCTCGACCGGCGAGGTCATGGGCATCGACGTCACCTTCGGCCTGGCCTTCGCCAAGAGCCAGATGGCGGCGGGGACGCGCCTGCCCGACTCGGGCACGGTCTTCCTGTCCCTGGCCGACCGCGACAAGCCGGCCGGGCTCGAGGTGGCGCGCGCCTTCAACGCGCTCGGCTTCTCCATCGCGGCCACGCTGGGCACGGCGGGCTACCTGCGCTCCGAAGGTGTCGTCGTCGACACGCTGGTGGCCAAGGTGGGCGAGGAGGGTGTTGCCTCGGACGCCGTCGAGCTCATCGCGCAGGGCAAGGTCCAGCTGGTGGTCAACACGCCGCGGGGCCTGGGGCCGCGGGCGGACGGGCAGCACATCCGCACGGCGTCGGTCGCCTACAAGGTGCCCTGTCTCACCACGCTGGCCGCGGCGCGGGCCGCCGCCGCCGGCATGGCCGACGCCCGCACCCACCCGCTCCAGGTTCGCCCGCTGCAGGACCTGCATCCGGCGCCGGACTGGTCGCGGCGATGAGTGCGACCGTCCAGGGTGGCAGCGGACTGGCGACGCGGGTCGGTGCCCTCGAGCTGGCCAACCCGATCATGACGGCCTCGGGCACGTCCGGCCACGGCACCGAGCTGGCCGAGTACGGCGCCCTGGCCGAGCTGGGCGCGGTCGTCGTCAAGTCACTGGCGGTGGACCCGTGGCCCGGCAATCCCGCGCCGCGGGTGCACGAGGTCGGAGCCAACATGCTGAACAGCGTCGGGCTGCAGGGCCCCGGCCTGGCCGACTGGTCGCGCGACGACCTGCCGGCGCTGGCCGCGTCGGGGGCCCGGGTGGTGGTCAGCATCTGGGGGCGCACGGTCGAGGACTACGCCCGGGCGGCGGAGCGCGTGACGGCGGCAGCGTCGTCGGGGCCCGGGGCGTGCATCGTGGCGCTGGAGGTCAACGTCAGCTGCCCCAACGTGGAGGACCGGTCGCGGATGTTCGCCCACTCGGCCGATGCGACGGCGCGGGTGATGGCGGCCACCGAGTGCGGGCTGCCGCGCTGGGCCAAGCTGAGCCCGAACGTGCCCGACCTGGTCGAGATCGCGGCCGGGGCGCTGGAGGCGGGCGCGCACGGGCTGACCCTGGTCAACACCCTGCTCGGCCTGGCCCTGGACACCGAGACGGGCCGGCCCCGCCTGGGGGCGGGCGGCGGGGGGCTCTCGGGTGCCGCCGTGCACCCCGTGGCGGTGCGCGCCGTGTGGGAATGCCGGGCCGCCTTCCCCGACGTCGCCATCGTCGGCGTCGGAGGCGTGGCCCGCGGGGTCGACGCCGTGGAGCTCCTCCAGGCCGGGGCGGACGCCGTGCAGGTGGGAACGGCGACGTTCCGCGACCCGCGGGCGCCCTGGAAGGTGCTGCGCCAGCTGGCGCGCTGGTGCCGCGCCCACGGGACCTCGGTGGAGGAGATACGCGCCGGCGCTCGCCGGCGGGTCGACAGTGACGGAGGGGACGTGGCGGTGGCGGACGCGGGTGATGAGGATGGGGACGACAATGCGGGGGCACCCGGCGCACGCGATGCACGCGCCCGCCCCGGGAAGGAGGACGTGATGGCCGACAGCTTCGGTGAGCGTGTGGAGGCCGCTGCGCGCGCGCTCGGACCGCTGTGCGCGGGGATCGACCCGTCGGCGGCGCTGCTCGGGAAGTGGGGCTTGAGCGACGACGCCGACGGGCTGCGCGCCTTCTGTCGGACCTGCGTCGAGGGGTTCGCCGGCGCGGTGGCGGTGATCAAGCCGCAGGTGGCATTCTTCGAGCGCCACGGCGCCGCCGGTATGGCCGAGCTCGAGCGCTTGATCGCCGACGCCGGCGCGGCCGGTCTCATCGTGATCGCCGACGCCAAGCGCGGCGACATCGACTCCACCGCGGAGGCTTACGCCGACGCGTGGCTCGGCGCCGGGAGCCGCCTCGCCGCCGACGCCGTGACGGCGCACGCGTATCTCGGACTCGGAGCGCTCGCTCCACTTGTCCGCGTGGCGGCGGCGAACGGCCGTGGCGTGCTCGTGGTGACCCGGAGTTCGAATCCCGAGGGTCGCTCCTTGCAACTCGCTACGACGGCGGGAGGGCCGTCGGTGGAGGACATGTTGCTGGGCGAAGTGGCCGCACTGAACGCGTCCGAAGAGGTGCCAGCCGGGACGGTCGGCACCGTGATCGGAGCCACGCTGCCGCCGTCGGACTTCCCATTGTCCCAGCTCGGAGGCGTAATTCTGGCTCCCGGCCTGGGCGCCCAAGGAGCAGGTCCGGCCGAGGTGGCGGGGCGCTTCGCCGGGTGCCGCCGTGGCAGCCTCCTGCCCAGCAGCTCGCGCGGGTTGCTCAACTTTGGGCCCGAACCGGCCGACCTGCGCCGGGAGGCGCTGTCCCTCTCGCGCGAATTGGCCGCCGCTCTGGGCTGACATCGGGGGAATCATGTGAACGGCCCTGGCAGAGGCGCTATGGTCTCGCCCATGCCGCAACCTCCCGCACTCACACCCGAGCAGCGCGCCGCTGCACTCGAAAAGGCTGCCAAGGTTCGCCGTGAGCGGGCCGAGGTGAAGGACAAGCTGAAGATGGGCTCCCTTTCGCTGGCGGACCTCCTCACTCAGGCAGACTCGAACGAGACCGTTGGGAAGATGAAGGTGGTCTCAGTGTTGGAGTCGCTGCCGGGGCTCGGCAAGGTCAAGGCCCGCCGGCTCATGGAGACCGTCGGCATCAGCGACAGCCGGCGGCTTCAGGGTCTGGGGGCCAAGCAGCGCGAGTCGTTGCTCAAAGAGACTCGCGCGCTGATCCACTGATTTTCGTGCTCATCGGCCCCGGCGGGGCCGGCAAGGGCACGATGGCCGCCGAGCTGGTGGCCAACGATCCGTCGCTGTGGTTGAGCCGGAGCTGGACCACGCGCCAACCGCGGCCGGGTGAGCGCGAGCGCGGTGCCTATGTCTTCGTCGACCGGACCACCTTCGAGGCGGCGGCGTCGGCCGGAGGATTCTTCGAGTGGGCCCACTTCCTCGACTACCTGATGGGCACCCCGATACCCGACCCGCCGCCGGGCACCGACGTGCTCCTCGAGATCGACGTGCAGGGGGCCGAGCAGGTCCTGGCCCAGCGGCCGGATGCCACGGTGATCATGTTGCTGCCGCCGTCACCCGAGGTGCAGGCGGCACGCCTGGCGGCCCGAGGCGACGACGAAGAGCACGTCCGCACCCGGGTGGAGCTCGGGCGCACCGAGGTCGAACGGGGTGCCGACATCGCAGCTCACACGGTGGTCAACGACGACCTGCAACGGGCCCTAGGTGAACTGACCGCTATAATCGACCGGACCCGCTCGGCTGCCCGCTGCGCCACGAACCCGGAGGAATCCTGATGGCCCAAGGCCGCCACACGCTCATGGACCCACCCATCGAAGAGCTCTTGGACAAGGTGGACTCCAAGTTCACCCTGGTCGCGCTGGGTTCGGCCCGAGCCCGGCAGGTGAACTCGTACTACAACAGCCTCGGCGAGGGTCTGGGCAAGGTCGTCCCGCCCCAGGTGGCGTCCGTCTCGGGCAAGCCGGTGTCGATCGCCTTCGAGGAGATCGCGGCGGGCAAGGCCACCTACACCCGGGCGGACCCCGAGGAGGAGGAGGCCATGGCGGCGGCCCTCGCGGACGCGGTCGAGTCCGGGCTGTTGGCCGAGGCTGTCGAGGACGCGGAGGGCGCGGTGGTCATCGAGACGCTCGACACCACGGACGAGGACCCGAGCGCCAGCTAGCGCTGGCGGAGATGCACGGCGGACACCGCCGATGGCCGGAGGTCCCGAGAGCGAGGATCGAGCCGTGACGCAGCCACGCGTGGTGCTGGGTGTCACCGGCGGCATCGCCGCCTACAAAGCCGTCGAGGTGTGCCGCCGCCTGGTCGACGCCGGTGTGCACGTGACGCCGGTCCTGACCGAGGACGCCACGCGTTTCGTCGGCGCGGTGACCTTCTCGGCGCTGGCCTCCGAGCCGGTGCAGCAGTCGCTGTGGGACGAGGCCTCGCCCATCCCGCACACCTCGCTCGGTCAGAGCGCCGATCTGGTCGTCGTGGTGCCGGCGACGGCGCACACCATCGCCCGTTACGCCGCCGGCCTTTCCGGGGACTTGCTGTCGGCCACGCTGTTGGCGACGCGGGCACCGGTCATCGTGTGCCCGGCCATGCACACCGAGATGTGGGAGCACGCGTCGGTGCGCGAGAACCTGGCCACCCTGGAACGCCGCGGCGTGGAGATCGTGGCGCCCGAGAGCGGCCGGTTGGCCGGCGGTGACTCGGGTGAGGGCCGGCTGGCCGATCCGGCCGTCATCGTGGAACGGATCATGCGGCGGCTCGGTGCCGCCGGCCCGTCCGATCTGGAGGGCTGCGCGCGTCGTGGTGAGTGCCGGCGGCACGCGGGAGCCGCTCGACCCCGTCCGCTTCATCACGAACCGGTCGTCGGGTAAGCAGGGCCACGCCGTCGCCGCCGCCGCCGCCCGGCGCGGGGCGACCGTCACCTTGGTGACGTCGTCGCCATTGACCCTCCCGCCCGACGTGGCGAGTGCCGTGACGCGGGTGGAGGTGGAGACCGCCGCCGAGATGGAGCAGCGCCATGGCCGCGGCCGCGGCGTCGGCCGACGTCGTCGTGATGGCGGCCGCCGTGGCCGACTTCCGGCCCAAGGTCACGGCCGACACCAAGCTCACGAAGGAGGACGGGATCCCCGAGCTCGTGCTGGAGACCACCCCGGACATCCTGGCCGGCCTGGTGGAGCGGCGGACCGGGGACCAGGTCCTGGTCGGGTTCGCGGCCGAGACGCACGATGCGCTCGATCGCGGCCGGCGCAAGTTGGTGCGCAAGGGGGTCGACCTTCTCGTCGTTAACGATGTGAGCGCACCGGGGGTGGGATTCGACCACGACACCAATGCCGTGGCCATCCTCACCGCGTCCGGAGACACCACCGCCATCCCGCTGACCTCCAAGGATGCAGTGGCAAATGCCGTATTGGATAGTGTGATCAGCCACCTCGAACAGAAGCGGAGCAACCCGTGAAGACCACATTCACCTCGGAGTCGGTCACCGAGGGCCACCCCGACAAGATGGCGGACCAGATCTCGGACGCCGTCCTCGACGCCATCTTGGAGGGCGATCCCTCGAGCCGGGTCGCGTGTGAGACGTTGCTCACGACGGGTTTGGTCATGGTGGCCGGCGAGGTCACCACGACGACCTACGTCGACATCCCCGCACTGGTGCGCGAGACCGTCTGCGCCATCGGGTACGACAACGACAGCTACGGCTTCAACGGCAAGACGTGCGGTGTCCTGGTTTCGCTGGACGCGCAGTCACCCGACATCGCGCAGGGCGTCGACGCGGCGCTGGAGCTGCGCTCGGGCTCGGGTGGTGAGGACACGCTGAACGCGCAGGGCGCGGGCGACCAGGGGATGATGTTCGGGTACGCCTGCGACGAGACCCCCGACCTCATGCCGCTGCCCATCTGGCTGGCGCACCGCCTGTCCGAACGCCTGGCCCAGGTGCGGCGCGCCGGAGCAGTGCCCTACCTGCGTCCCGACGGCAAGACACAGGTCTCGGTCGTCTACGAGGACGGCCGCCCCGTCCGCATCGACACGGTACTCATCTCGACGCAACACGCGGGCGGCATCGACCTGGAGGAGCAGCTGCGTCCGGATCTGGTGGAGCACGTGATCAACCCGTTGCTCCCGACCGATCTCGACACCGAGGGGTTGCGCATCTTCGTCAACCCGACCGGCATCTTCGAGCTCGGCGGCCCCCACGCGGACACCGGCCTGACCGGCCGCAAGATCATCGTCGACACCTACGGTGGGATGGCCCGCCATGGCGGCGGTGCCTTCTCCGGCAAGGACCCGTCGAAGGTGGACCGCTCGGCGGCGTACGCCGCCCGCTGGGTGGCCAAGCACGTCGTGGCCGCCGGTGCGGCGAGACGGTGCGAGGTCCAGGTGGCCTACGCCATCGGTGTGGCCCACCCGGTCTCGCTGCTCGTCGAAACGTTCGGCACCGAGGTGGTCGACCCGGAGAAGATCTCCGACGCCGTGCGCGAGCTGTTCGACCTGCGCCCGGCGGCCATCACGCGCGATCTCGAGCTCCGCCGTCCCATCTACAAGAAGACGGCGGCCTACGGACACTTCGGCCGCTCGGAGAAGGAGTTCACATGGGAGTCGACCTCCCGGGTGGACGACCTGCGGTCTGCGCTCGGGCTCTGACCCCGCCCCGGCTCCCCTGAGCCGGCCGGCCGGGCGCCGCCCGCCGTCACGACGATGACGCACGATGGCGGCGTGACAGTGGCGAACCGCACCGTCCGCGTGCGTACCGAGGTGGCGGCGCTGGCCAAGACCTTCGACTACGCCGTCCCGGCCGGCTGGGACCACGACATGACGGTCGGGACGCGGGTGCGCATGCCCCTCCACGGGCGCAGCGTCCGCGGCTGGGTGGTCGAGGACGCGGTCGACGCTCCCGCCGGCGTCAGCGTCCTGCCGTTGAAGTCGTGGCTCGGCTGGGGCCCGCCCCCGGCCGTGGTCGAGCTGGCCGAGTGGGCGGCCTGGCGGTGGGCCGGTCCGGCCTCGTTCTTCTTGGGGACGGCGTCACCCGACGCCATCGTGCGTGCGCTGCCGGCCGTGCCTGCGGTCTCCACCGAGGCGGCCGGCGGAGCCACCGCGACAGAGTCCGCCTGGTGGTCGCCGGCCTTGGCACAGGTGGGTCCGAACGTGGTGCGCCTGCCACCGGTGACCGACCCGCTCGAACTGGTCCTGGGCGTCGTGGCGGACCCGGCGGTCCGCGCCGGGGGCGGCAGCGTCGTCGTGCTGGTGCCCTCGGCGGGTTGGGCCGATCGCCTGCGGGCCCGCCTGGTGCGCCGCGGCTGGCCGGCAACGTCGGACTGGGGTCAGGCCCGGTCGGGGTGGCCCGTCGTGGTGGGCAGCCGCGCCGGGGCCTGGGCACCCGTGCCCCGGCTGGCGGCGGCCGTGGTGCTCGACGCGCACGACGCCGCCTACCGCGAGGAGAGCGCCCCCACCTACAGCGCCGTCGACGTGCTGATGGAGCGGGCCCGGCGCGAGGGCGTTCCCTGCGTGCTGGTGTCCCCCGTCCCGCCGGTCGCCCTGGCCGGCCTGCCGGTCACCCAGCCGACACCGCTGACCGAGCGGGCCGGCTGGCCCGCGCTCGAGATCGTGGACCGGCGCGGGGCGGATCCGCGCAGCGGGTTGTTCTCCGAGGAGTTCGTGCGGCTGGCCCGCTCCGTGCTCGACGACCCCCGAGCCAGTGCCGAGCGGGGGCCGCTGGTCTGCGTCTACAACCGCACGGGTGGAGCACGCCTGTTGGCCTGTGCGCACTGCGGCGAGCTGGCGCGCTGCGCCCGCTGTGGCGCCGCGACGGCCAAGCAGAGCGGGACGGAGGCCCTGGCCTGCCCGCGTTGCGGCGAGACCAGGCCGGTGGTGTGCGCCGGCTGCGGCCGCCTCCGCATGAAGACGCTGCGGGCGGGCGTGAGCCGCCTGCCGCGGGGAGCTGGCGGCGCTGCTGGGCACGGACGTGGCCGAGGTGGCCGGGCCGCGTGCCGGCACGGACCAGCCCGAGGTGCCGGCCGGACGGGTCCTGGTGGGCACCGAGGCCGTCCTGCACCGGTTGCGCCGGGCGTCCGCCGTCGCCTTCTTGGACGTCGATCTGCACCTCCTCGCATCCCGGCTGTCCGCCACCGAGGACACGCTGGCGCTGTTCGTGCGGGCGGCCCGCCTGGTCGGCGCCCGTGGGAGCGACCCTCCGTGGGCCCGGGTGCAGGCGCAGACCCGGGTGCCCGACCATCCCGTGCTGGCGGCGCTGGCCCGGGGGGAGCCGGCGCCGGTCCTGGCCGAGGAGGAGGACGTCCGGCGCGCCTCGGGCCTGCCTCCCTTCGCCGCGCTGGCGCTGGTGTCGGGCACGCTCGCGCCCGCCTACGCAGAGGCGCTGGAGTCGGGTGGGGCCGGCGCGGCGGTCACGGTGTCGCCGTTGGGGGAGGGGCGCTACCTGCTGCGAGCGCCCGACCACGAGCCCCTCTGCGATCTCCTGGCCGGGGTGGCCCGCCCGCCCGGCCGCGGCCTGCGCGTCGAGGTGGATCCGACCACCGTCTGAGCCGGCGAGCCCGATCGCCCCGAAGCTGCCCGGTAGAATGGGGGCATGCCCGGTCTCACCATCCGCCAGTACGGCGACCCCGTGCTGAAGGAGCGCACCCGCGACGTCGAGGAGATCGACGGCGCCGTGGCCAGCCTGGTCGACTCCATGATCGAGACGATGTACGCCGCACCCGGCACGGGCCTGGCGGCCAACCAGGTGGGGGTGCAGCGTCGCATCTTCGTCTACGACGTCGGCGAGGGCGCGCGCCCGATCATCAACCCGCGCATCGTCGAATCGGACGGGGAGTGGGTCTACGACGAGGGTTGCCTCTCCATCCCCGGGTTGAGCTGGGAGATCGTGCGCCCCAACGCGGTGCACCTCGTCGGGCTGGACCTCGAAGGGAACGAGGTCTCCATTGAGGCCACCGAGATCGAGGGGCGAGTCTTCCAACACGAGCTCGACCATCTCGACGGCATCCTGCTGGTGGAGCGGCTCAACGAGGACCAGCGCAAGGAGGCGCTCAAGATCCTGCGCAGCCGCACCCTGGACCTGCCCGCGTCCGACCCGGACGGGCTGTCCAACCTCTTCAAGAGCTGAGCGACAGCGTGCAGCGCGGGCTGCGGCGAGCTGATCCGTCCTCGTCGTCACCCAGGTAGAACTCGTAGCCGACCGAGCGCTGCGCCAGGTCGAACTGGTTGTGCCAGAGCGTCCTGACCCGGTCCAGTGGCTGCCAGTCGTCGTGGGAGCCGTCGGCGCCGACGGATTCGAGGAGGCTCCACAGGCCCTCCTCGCTGATGGGCTCTCGACCGGACCCCTCCACGAGGACCCGTCCCCGGCGCAACGCGTCGTTCAGCCCGTCGTTGTCCGCGACGACATCCGGCATCGCGTTGGCGCCGTCACGGAAGAGCAGATAGTTCGTGACGCACAGCCGCCCGCCGTCGTCGCGGACGACGTGCTCGGTGTTGTGCAGCTCACGTTCCCAGACGAAGGCCTGTGTCTCGTCGGCGACCAGGAAGTGGGCTACGGCCCATTCGTCGTACTGCTTGGTCGAGTAAAGCGCGTCGAGGGCGTCGGCGGCGCTGGCGCAGCGGTCGAGCAGGTAGCGGGCCACCTGCGTCTCGCACAATCCCGCCTGCGGAGAGCCGCTCGGCCGGCGCACGGATGACTCGTCGTCCGCCAGCAGCGCCACGACGAGGCCGTGCTCGTTGATCCCGTCGAGACACCCGGCGAGATCTCCGATGGTGGTCACCAGGGTGGCGCAACCACCCTGCGGGTGGCTCTCGATCACGAAGGGGCGCGAGAACACAGGAAGCTCGCCCACCCGTGGCGTGTTCCCGAACAGCTCACTGACCGTCCGCGTCATGAAGTCGAGGTTCCGCCCGACACGGGCGCGGCCGTCCGTGGCGGCCTCAGGGGCGCACCAAACCGCCGAGCACAGGACGTCGGATGGCTCGGCCATGACGTAGGAGAAGTCGACGCGGTCGTCCTCCACGTCGAGGCCGAACGCGGTGGCCACGCCCTCCATGCGGGCGTAGTGCTCGGGCCAGTTCCGCTCGAACCAGCGGCGCCGGGCCCGGTTGTGGATCGCGTCGGCGGCCGGGGTCGGCTGCCAACCCGAATCGTCCCGGGCCACCCGTGCCAGACCCGCTCCGATGTCGGATTCGCGACCGGCGAGCACGAGATGACGGACCAGCATGAAGTCGTCCGAGCCGCCGGCTATCCGGTGCTGCGCCGGCGGGGGATCGGTCGGTCGGGCGCCCTCCACTCCTCCGAGTCTTATCGCGGCCTACGCGGACCGACAACGTGGTCGCCGAACCCGTCGTTCACGCTTCGCTTGAAGCCTGCTCGCACACCAGCCGGGCGAAGTCTTCGGCCCGTGCCCGCAGCAGGCCGACGTCCAACCCGGCACCGAAGGCGTTGAAGGCCATGACGCCCGCGAAGCCGTCCTCGTGCGTCAGGAGCTCGGCCGCGTCCCACCACGGATCATGGCGGTATCCGGGGTTGGCCCGCACGTACTCGAGGAGGAAGCGCTCGGCGGCCGGGCAGCCGTCGACGAGCGCCAGGTTCCACCGGGTGTGGGCCAGGTCGGCGCCCCGCGGACCACGACACGCCAACGGCCAGTCGACGATCCCGCTGAGCGCGCCCGCCTCCCAGAGGAGGTTGCCGGGATGAAAGTCGCGGTGGAGAAAGGAGTCAGGCGAGGACGGCTGCGGCTCGCAGGCCAACGCAATGAGGCGCTTCCATTCATCGGGTGCCGCCGACCACGCGGGAGGGCGAACCTCGGCGGGCCTGAACCAGTGCCGGAACGCCGGCAGGTCCGAGGGTGGGACGGCGGCGTGCAAGCGGGTGAGCGGCTCCACCAGCAGCACCGGATTCAAATCGTGAATCCGGGCGGCGCCCCGCAGGTACGTCATCACGAGTGCCGGATGGCCGGCCGCGGCGCCGGAATCGTCGGATGCGATGGGTCGCGGCACGAGGTCACCCAGCACCTGGCGCGCCGCCACCAAGGCGCTGACCTCGTCGGCAATGAGCTGGGGTTCCGCGGCGACCCGCTCCAGATCCGTGTAGCGGCGCAGGACGAAGCGCTCATGGCGCGTTTCGACGAGGTCGAGTTCGGACGTGATGCCGAAGCTCAGGGAGCGCACGGGCGTCACGTCGCTGCCCAGAACCTCCGCCAGCCAGCGCAGAGCCGGGGTGTCCATCGGCGCCAGCTTACGAATCGTGGACGTCGAGTGGTCCCGGCCCGACCGGCCACACGTGCCCTACGGTGAACGGGTGGCCCGCCTGGCGTTCCTCGGCACTCCCGACATGGCGGTGCCACCGCTGCGGGCGCTCGCCGCGGCGGGGCACGACATCGCTCTGTGCGTGACGCGGCCGGACCGCCGGCGCGGGCGCGGCGCGCAGACGACGCCGAGCCCGGTGAAGGAGGCCGCTACCGAGCTCGGCCTGCCCGTGACCAGTGACATGGACGAGGTCGTCGACGCCGGCGTCGAGCTGGCGGTCGTCGTGGCCTTCGGCCGCATCATCCCAGCCCGCATCCTCGACGCCGTGCCCATGGTCAACCTGCACTTCTCCCTCCTGCCGCGCTGGCGCGGGGCCGCCCCGGTCGAGCGCGCCATCCTGGCCGGTGACCGCGAGACGGGCGTGTGCCTCATGAAGGTGGAGGAGGGCCTCGACAGCGGCCCCGTCTACGCCGTCCGGCCGGTGCCTCTCGACGACGACATCACCCTGGCCGCCCTGCGGACACAACTGGTCGACATAGCCAGCGCGCTCGTCGTCGAAGCGCTGTCCGACGGCGCGGCCGGATTGCCCGAACCGCGACCGCAGGTGGGCGAGGTGACCCTGGCCGAGAAGATCACCAAGGAGGACCTGCACCTGGACTGGTCCGCTCCCGCCGTGCAGCTCAAGCGGGTGGTGCGCCTGGGTCACGCCTGGACGACGTTCCGGGGCAAGCGCCTGATGGTCCTCGACGCCGTCGTCGACGAGTCCGGCGCCCCTGAGGACGTTCTGCCACCGGGCGCCCTACGCGGACCCGCGGTGGCGACGGGCGCCGGCGCGCTGGTGCTGCGCACGGTGCAGCCGGAGAGCCGTTCCCCCATGTCAGCGGAGGAGTGGCTGCGGGGCGCGCGCCCGCGGTCGGCGAGCGTCTCGGGACGGACTAAACATGAGTGCAGTGACCGTGACCCCGATCGACGGGTGGAGCCCCGATCAGTACGAGCGCTTCCGATCCGAACGACAGCAGCCGTTCCACGATCTGATGATGCTCTGCTTCCCGGTTCCGGGTGGCCGCATCGTCGATCTGGGGTGCGGGACGGGGGACCTGACCAAGACCCTGCACGAGGAGATGGAGGCGAAGGAGACGGTCGGCATCGACTCGTCATCGGCGATGCTCGAGCGGGCACAGAGCGAGTACGGCGAGATCCCTGGCCTGAGCTTCGTGCAGGGCGACATCG
The DNA here is from genome assembly GCA_963807775.1 of uncultured Acidimicrobiaceae bacterium. Lineage (GTDB taxonomy): Bacteria > Actinomycetota > Acidimicrobiia > Acidimicrobiales > RAAP-2 > Bog-473. The sequence goes on from CAWECY010000013.1 coordinate 127,950, forward strand.
AGACGTGGCTCGACGAGGGGTTGCAGCTCGTCTTCGCCAACGCGTCACTGCATTGGGTCGATGACCACCTCAACCTCCTGGCCCGCATGCGGACGGCGCTCGCCCCTGACGGGCAGATGGCCTTCCAGGTGCCGGCGAACCACCGTCACCCCTCGCACCTCCTGGCGCAGGCCGTGGCCAACGAGCCGCCCTTCATCGACGCGCTCTACGGCGACGTGCCCGAGGATCGCGGACGCTTCGTCCTCTCGCCCGAGGTGTACGCCGACCTTCTCTACGAATTGGGAGCCAAGGACCAGGTGGTGCGCATGGAGGTCTACGGCCATGAGCTCGAGTCGACCGAAGAGGTCGTCGAGTGGGTCATGGGCACGCTGCTCACGCCCTACCGCACACGCCTGACGCCCGAGATGTTCGAGGCGTTCATCGAGCGCTACCGCGAGCGGCTGATTGAGGAGCTGGGCGAGCGCGAGCCGTACTTCTACGGGTTCCGGCGCATCTTGTGCTGGGCCCGGTTCAGCTGAACGGCCACCCCGAGAAGATGGCGGCACATCGGGCCGAGGGGGCACGCGACCCCGGTGGCTTCGGCGATGTGCGCATCGCACCTTCGCTGCTGTCGGCCGACTTCGGCCTCCTGGCGGAACAGGTGGGCGAGGTGTCGCCCGCGGCCGACTGGCTCCACGTCGACGTCATGGACGGTCACTTCGTGCCCAACGTCACCATCGGCCCTCCGGTGGTCGAGTCGCTGCGGCGGCACTCGTCCCTCTTCTTCGACTGCCACCTGATGATGACGGACCCCGGGCAGTATCTCGGTGCCTTCTCCAAGGCCGGCGCGGACGGCTGCACGGTGCACGTGGAGGTGGGCAACACCGACGAGCTGATCACGCAGATGCGCGGCCTTGGCCTGCGCGCCGGCCTGGCCCTCAATCCCGACACGCCCGTCGAGGCCGTGCTGCCGTACCTACCCAACGTCGACCTGGTGCTCTGCATGACCGTCTTCCCCGGCTTCGGCGGCCAGAGCTTCATCGCGGAGGTGATGGACAAGGTGGCCCAGGTGCGCCGGGCGGTCGACGAAGGCGCGCTGCGCGTCGACATCGAGGTCGACGGCGGCATCGACACGGCGACCGCACCGGTCGCCGCCACCGCCGGCGCCAATGTGTTCGTCGCCGGGAGCGCCATCTTCGGGCACGAGCGCCCCTGGGAGGCGGCGGACGCCATCCGCGCTGCCGTGGGCGGTGCCCGGTGATCAGCGTCACGCGGTGACGCCGGTTCCGCCCCGGGCCGTGGTGGCCGGTGGGGGCATCATCGGGACGTGGCACGCCTTCGAGCTCGTGCAGGCGGGCTTCGCGGTGGAGCATCTCGAAGCGGACGCCGGTCCGACCGGCGCGTCGGTACGCAACTTCGGGCTGGTGTGGGTCAGTGGCCGGCGCTCGGGAGCGGAGCTCGAGGTGGCGCGTCGGGCCCGCCGGCGTTGGGAAGAGGTCGGGGCGGAGGTCCCGGGTATCGGCTTCCGCGCCATGGGCTCGCTGACCGTCGCCTGCGACGACCGCGAGCGCGACGTCATGGCGGCGTTCGCCCGCCACCCGGACGCGGCGGACCGCTCCATCGTGTTCCTCGAGCCCGACGAGGTGCGCCGCTGCAACCCGGCCGTCCGGGGCGACGTCGCCGGCGCGCTGCACTGCGCGGACGACGCCGTGGTCGAACCCCGGCTGGCCCTCGGGGCCCTACGCGCCCACCTGGGCGACATGGCGCCGCAGCGCTACCGCTTCCACCCCGGGCGCCGCGTGACGACCGTCGGGCCGCGCGTGCTGGTGGACACGACCGGCACCCGGTGGGAGGGCGACCTGGCCGTGGTGGCCACCGGTGCCGCCTACGACCATCTCCCCGGCAGTGAACGGCTGGCGGCGCAGTTGCGCCGCGTCCGGCTGCAGATGCTCCAGACCGCCCCCTTCCCCCGGGCGCTCACGACGTCGCTGGCCGATGCCGACAGCCTGCGCTACTACCCGGCCTACGAAGTGGCCCCCCTGGACGACCTCGGTCCCCAGAGCCCGGTGGCGGGCGAGCACCACCTGCAGCTGCTCCTGGTCCAGCGGCCCGACGGGGGCCTCACCATCGGCGATACCCATGCCTACGGCGAGCCGTTCGACTTCGCCCTGTCCGAGGACCCGACCGACGAGCTCCTGGCCCGGGCGGCGCGCATCTTGGGGACTCCGGTGCCGCCCGTGCAGCGTCGTTGGGAGGGTGTGTACGCCCAATGCACCGACGGGCGGGTCTGCCTGCGCGAGGAGATCGACGAGGGCGTGTGGTGGGTGACCGGACCGGGCGGGCGCGGCATGACCTGCTCGCCCGCCATCGCTGCCGACACGCTGCGCGCCGCCGGGGTGGCGCCGTGATCGGACGCTTCGCCCTGGCTTGTCTCGACATGGCCGGGACCACCGTGCGCGACGACGGCGCCGTCGAGAGTGCCTTCGACGCCGCGCTCGCCGCCGTGGGCATCGGGGAGGGAAGCCCGCGGTTGGCCGAGGCGCGGGTGTTGGTGCGCGACACCATGGGATGGTCCAAGGCGGACGTCTTCGCCGCGCTGCTGGGGCCGGCCGAGGCAGAGCGGGCCACCGCGGCCTTCGCCACCGCCTACGAGGCCGTCGTGGCCGAGGGTGCGGTCAGCGAGATCCCGGGTGCCTTGGGCGTGCTCCGGGCCTTGCGCGCCCGGGGCGTGCTGGTGTGCCTGTCGACGGGATTCGCCCCCTCGACGCGCGACGCGCTGCTCGACGCCCTGGGCTGGCGGGTCGAGATCAACCTCGCCCTCTCGCCCGCCGACGTGGGCCGGGGCCGGCCCGCGCCCGACCTGGTCCTCGGCGCCATGCAGCGCCTCGGGGTCGACGACCCCGGTGCCGTCGCCGTGGCGGGCGACACCGTGAGCGACCTCGAAGCCGGCACGGCGGCGCGGGCGGGAGCGGTGATCGGCGTCCTGACCGGCGCCCACGACCGGGCCACCCTGTCCGCCGCGCCCCACACGGCCCTCATCGGGGACATCACCGGCCTCATCCCCGAATTCGAGGCTTCCCGACCAGGGACTCTCGACAAAAACTGAAACGTGTTCTACAATTGCCCCGAGGTGCTGGGGGTCCAACCCGGATGAGGACGTGACCATGGACGATGCGGAGCACATGCGCCGGGCGATGGCGCTGGCCTCCTCGGTCCGCTCCACCACGGCCCCGAACCCCTGGGTGGGCTGCATCGTCGTGGCGGCCGGCCGTAAGCCAGAGGTCTACGAAGGGGCGACGGCACCGCCCGGCGGCGCCCACGCGGAAGTCCGGGCGCTGCGGGCCGCCGGGCCGGCGGCCCGGGGTGGCACGCTCGTTGTCACGCTGGAGCCGTGTGCCCACCACGGGCGCACCCCGCCGTGCACCGACGCCATCATCGAAGCGGGCGTGGCCCGGGTGGTGATCGGCGTCGAGGACCCCGACCCCCACGTGGCCGGCCAGGGGGTGGCCGTGCTGCGGGCCGCCGGCATAGAGGTCACCGTCGGCGTGTCCGCAGACGAGGTGGCCGAGCAACTGGCGCCCTACCTGAAGCACCGCACGACCGGGCGCCCGTGGGTCGTGCTCAAGATGGCGGCCAGCCTGGACGCCCGCACGGCGGCTCCCGACGGCACCAGCCGCTGGATCACGGGGGAGGCCGCCCGCCACGACGTCCACCTCCTCCGGGCCCGCTCCGACGCCGTGCTGGTCGGCGCGGGCACGGTCCGGGCCGACGATCCCGAGCTCACGGTCCGTCTCGACGACGACGTGGTGCGCACCCAGCCGCTGCGCGTGGTGCTGGGCAAGGCACCCGAGGGGGCCAAGGTCCTCCCGGCCCTCGAACTCGAGGGTGACCTCGACGACGTGCTGTTGGATCTGGGCGGGCGTGGCGTGCTCCAGCTCCTCGTGGAGGGCGGGGCCACGGTGGCCCACGATTTCCATGCGGCCGGCCTGGTCGACCGCTACGTGCTCTACCTGGCGCCCGTGCTCTTCGGGGGCGATGACGGCCGCCCGCTCTTCGCCGGTCCGGGGGCTGGCACAATTGGTGACGTGTGGAAGGGGAAGCTCGTATCGGTCGAGCGTCTCGGAGACGATCTACGAGTGGAGGTGGCCGCCTGATGGGCTTCTCGACGGTAAGAGAGGCCATTGACGCCGTCGGCCGCCTCGGCATGGTGGTCGTGGTGGACGACCAGGACCGCGAGAACGAGGGTGACCTCGTCATGGCGGCCGAGGCGGCGACGCCCGAGAACATCGCTTTCTTCTTGACCCACACCTCCGGCGTGATCTGTGTCCCGCTCCTGCCCGAGCGCGCCGACGCGCTCGACCTGCCGCTCATGGTCACGGCCAACACCGAGGCCCAGCGGACCGCCTTCACCGTGAGCGTCGACTTCCGGCACGGCACCTCGACGGGCATCTCCGCCTCGGACCGGGCGGCCACCATTGCGGCGTTGATCGACCGCAACACGCGTCCCAACGACCTGAACCGGCCCGGTCACATCTTCCCGCTGCGCTACCGCTCGGGCGGCGTGCTCAAGCGGGCCGGGCACACCGAGGCCACGGTCGACCTGAGCCGTGCCGCCGGGCTGTCGCCGGCGGGCGTCCTGTGCGAGGTCGTGACCGACGACAAGTCGGGCATGGCCCGGCTGCCCGAGTTGGAGCGGTTCGCCAAGAGGTTCGACCTCCCGCTCATCTCCATCGCCGATCTCATTCGCTACCGCCGACAGAACGAGAAGCTGGTGCGCCTGGTCTCCGAGGCGCGCATCCCGGCCAAGGGACGCGAGTTCCGGGCGCTCGTCTACGAGTCCGTGCTGGACAGCGAGCAGCACCTGGCGCTCGTCATGGGCGATGTGGCCGGGCAGGAGGACGTGCTGGTCCGGGTGCACTCCGAGTGCCTGACGGGTGACGTCTTCGGCTCGTTGCGCTGCGACTGCGGGCCACAGCTGCACGCTGCCCTCGATCTCATCGAGCAGGAGGGGCGGGGTGTGCTCATCTACCTGCGCGGGCACGAGGGACGGGGCATCGGCCTCGGCCACAAGATCCGCGCCTACCAGCTGCAGGAGGAGGGGCACGACACGGTCGACGCCAACCTGCAGCAGGGTCTGCCGGTGGACAGCCGCGAGTACGGCATCGGCGCCCAGATGCTGGTGGACCTCGGTGTCACCACCATGCGCCTGATGACGAACAACCCCGTCAAGTACGGGGGGCTCGAGGGCTTCGGTCTCGACATCACCGAGCGGGTCTCCCTGCAGACCTCGGCCAACCCCGAGAACATCGCCTACCTGCGGACCAAGCAGGAGCGCATGGGTCACCTGCTCCACGGGCTCGACGACGTCCTCTGAGCCGGCGCGCCGTGTGCCACAGTGACGTCGTGACCACCGCCACCGCCACTGCGCCCGGCCGCACCACCCGCTGAAGACCATGGCCGGTATCGACATCGTCGCGTTGCCCGACGACGCCTTGGGCGACGTGGCCGCCCGGGTCGGCACCGCACTACGGGGCGAGCAGAACGGCACGGGCCTGCGACTCGGGATCGCCTGTGCCCTGTTCAACGGCGGTATCACGCTCCGGCTGCTCAACGGCGCCCTCGAGGCGCTGGCCGACGTCGGCACCGACCGGCGCGACGTCACGGTGGCCTGGGCGCCGGGGGCCTTCGAGCTGCCCCTGGTCGCCCGCGCCTTCGCCCTCGCCCGCAAGGTCGACGCCGTGCTGTGCCTCGGCGCCGTCATCCGCGGCGACACCGGGCACTACGACTTCGTGGCGGGGCAGTGCGCCTCGGGCATCCAGCGGGTGCAGCTCGACACGGGGGTGCCCGTGGTGTTCGGCGTGCTCACCACGGACACGCTCGGGCAGGCACTCGAGCGCTCGGAGCCCGACCACACCAACAAGGGACGGGAGGCCGCGCTGACCGGCGTCGAGATGGTGCGGCTCCTGCGCACCACGCCGTTCTCCTGACCGTCCCGCATCGATGACCTCGTCGGCCGGCCGGCCCGCCCGGCGCGGCCCGCCGGGCGCTTTCATCGAGTGTTCACGCGGTTGACACCTCGAGGTCACCTCGGCTGCCTACGGTGGGCGGTGATGGGTAGGCCGGCAGGGCAAAGGCGGGAGGTCCGCATGAACGACACGGTGGACAGGGCGGATCACGGCGACACGGCGGGCTCGCACCTGAGTGAGGTGGCGGCGGGCGGCGTCCAGACTATGGCGGAGGACCGGGATCCCCCGCCCCCCATCGACCCCGCCGAGATCCGCTTCCGGGCCGGCGTCCGGCGCGAGGGGTCGTTCCGGGCCGAGTACGTCACCGTGCACGGGTATCGCCGCGCCTACGTGAAGGCGGGCAGCGGGCCGGCCCTGCTGCTCATCCACGGCATCGGCGACAGCTCCGATTCCTGGCGGCCCGTGGTGGAGCAGCTGGCGGAGCACCACACCGTGATCGCGCCCGACCTCCTCGGCCACGGCCGCTCGGAGAAGCCGCGCGCCGACTACACGATTGCCGGGTACGCCAACGGGATGCGGGACCTCCTGAGCCTCCTCGAGATCGACCGGGTCACCGTCCTCGGCCATTCACTCGGCGGCGGCGTGGCGGCGCAGTTCGCCTACCAGTTCCCCGAGCGCTGCGAGAGGCTGATCCTCGTGAGCAGCGGTGGGCTGGGCCGCACGGTCAGTCCGCTCCTCCGCGTCGCCGCCGTGCCCGGGGCCGAGGCGCTCATGCCCCTGCTCGGCTTGGCACCGGTCAAGCTCGTCAGCCGGTTGAGCGCCGGCGTACTCCGCATCTTCGACACCGCCCTCGGGCGCGACGCCGAGGAGATCCTCGCCGTCTTCGATGCCCTGCCGAACACCGAGGCGCGGCGTGCCATCTTGCGCACGCTGCGGTCCGGCGTCGACTGGCGGGGCCAGGTCATCACCATGCTGGACCGGGCCTACCTGGCCGCGGGCGTGCCCACGCTCATCATCTGGGGCGCGCACGACGCCATCATCCCGCTCGGGCACGCGCAGGTGGGCCACCTGGCCTTCCCCGACGGCGAACTCGAGATCTTCGACGAGGCGGGCCACTTCCCGCACCACACCGACCCGCACCGCTTCGTGCGCGTGGTGCGTGAGTTCGTGGCCGGTACGGAGCCGGCCCGCTACGACGTCGAGACCTGGCGCGACCGCCTGCTGCGGGAGGGCCGGCGCCCGCCGGCGTCGGAGGCGGCGGTGGAGCTGCAGCTGGTCGGGCCGCCCGACGCCCCGGTGCCCGATCCCAATTGAGGAGCGGCGCCACCCGCCGCCCCCCGCCGTCAGTACAGGATCAGCTGCGTGCAGCGGTACGACGCCATGAGCCGCTCGGTGGTCTCGTTGATCACCGTGGCGTCCCACACTTGCGTGGTCCGGCCGAGGTGCAGAGGCGCCGCGGTGGCCGTGACGTGCTCACCCTCGCGCGCGCTCGATATGAACTGCGACGAGCAGTTCATCGTCGTGAAGCTCGATGCGCCTTCGGGCCAGTGGTGGCTGACCCCGAACGCGCAGAGGGCGTCGGCCATGGCGATGACGACCGGCGCCCAGAGGAAGCCGGTCCCCGCGATCAGTGCGTGGCTGACCGTCAGGCGGGCGATCGGGTCACGGTCCTCGCCGGGTAGGGGCACGTCGATCCCCAGCAGGTCCAAGAAGTTGCGGGCGTCGTAGGGGGCGGGCACGGCCACAGCATGCCCGAACGGCTGCGCACGCCGCGGCGACCGTGCACCGGCGCCACCCGACACCGCTCGAGTGCCTACCGGACAGCCGGCCGCCGCGCGTCTGCGAAGATCTACCCCCATGCTCCGCCTCGTCCTGCCCAAGGGCTCGCTCGAACGCGCCACCATGCAGTTGTTTGAGGACGCCGACCTGGCCGTCAACCGCGCCTCGGACGCGGCCTACCGCGCCACCATCGAAGACCCGCGCATCAGCGAGGTGCGCATCCTGCGCCCCCAGGAGATCCCGGTCTACGTGGCCGACGGGCTCTTCGATATCGGGATCACCGGCCGCGACTGCATCGAGGAGCGGGGGAGCGTCGTGGTGTCGCTGGGCGAGTTGCTCTACTCGAAGGCGACGCCGCAGCCGACGCGCGTCGTCCTCGCCGTGGGTGCCGACTCGCCCGCCAACTCGCTCGAGGAGCTGGCCGAGCTGGCGGCGGGCCGTTCCGGCCGCCTGCGCGTCAGCAGCGAATACCCCGAGCTCACGCGCAGGGCGTTGGCTCAGCACGGCATCGAGGCCGACATCGCCATGTCCTACGGCGCCACCGAGGCCAAGGTGCCCGACATCGCCGACGCCGTGGTCGACATGACCGAGACGGGTAGCGCGCTGCGCGCGGCGGGGCTCAAGGTGATCGAGACGCTGTTGGTGTCCCACACCGAGTTCATCGCCAACCCGGCCGCCGCCGCCGACCCCGACAAGCGCCACGCCATGGAGCAGATCCTCACGCTCCTGCAGGGCACCCTGGAGGCCCGCGGCAAGGTGCTGGTGAAGCTCAACGTGTCCGCCGACAGCCTCGATGGCGTCCTCGAGGCCCTCCCCTCCATGCGCGCGCCGACCATCTCGGAGCTGTCCGGAGGCGGCGCGTTCGCGCTCGAGGCGGTGGTGCCCAAGGCGGACATCAACGTGCTCATCCCGGCCCTGCGCGACCAGGGCGCCACCGACATTCTCGAGTTACCCCTCTCCAAGATCGTCCACTGACGTGGCCGCCCCGGTCCCGCCCGCCGGACTCCACCACGGGCGCGTCGCCTCGTTCGACCCGGCCCGGGGGCTGGGCACCGTGCTCGACGCGGACGGTGCCCGCTACGACTTCCACGCCACCGCCATCGCAGACGGCAGCCGCGCCGTCGACGTCGACGCGGTGGTGACGTTCACCCTGGCGCCGGGTCACGGGGGCCGCTACGAGGCCCGGTCGCTCACCCCGCCGCCGGCGCCGACCGGCTGAGGCTCCCACCACGCCCCGGCGTAGCCGCGGGCGAACACCTCCAGGGCGGCACCGACCTCGTCGCGCTGGCCCGTCGCCAGCAGGTCGAGCAGCAGGCCCCGCACGACGGCCAAGCCCAGGCGCGCGTGCAGGCGCACCGTCTCCGCCGGCACGTCGACCCCCGCCGCCATCACCAGGGCGACGTTGGCGTCGAGCCAGGTGGCGATGTCGCCCTCGAGGAGCGGGCGCAGCGTCTCGTCGCCCTGCAGGGCGCGGCCGTAGAGCGCGAAGAAGAGACGCTCGAACGCGGCCAGCCCGGGGTCGGCCACGTGGGCCCAGACCCGCCGGATGAGCTCGTCCGCCGAGCCGGCGATCGCCTCACCCAGCTCCTCCACCTGAATGCGGGTGCGCCGCTCCACCTCCTGGGCCACGGCGAGTAGGAGGCCGTCCCTGGATCCGAAGTGGTACAGGAGCATGCGGTGGCTCGATCCGATGGCCTCGGCGACACGGCGCAGGCTCTGGTCGCCCAGGCCCTCGTCGGCGAAGTGCTCGATCACCGCATCGAGCAGCCGCTCCCGGCCCGTCTGGCGCTCCATGTACCAAATGGTACAGTTCCGGCCAGGCCTGCTCGAAGCGCGACGGAAGGGAGGCAGCCATGGCCCAACAGGTGATCGACCGCACGGCGACGACGAAGGCGGACCCGATGACGGTGTACGCGCTCCTGGCCGACGGCTCGACCTGGCCCGAGTGGTCGCCCATCGGGGCGTTCGAGTTGCTGGCTCCCGGGGAGGCGTCCCCGGAGGGGGTCGGAGCGGTCCGCCTGTTCACGACCGGCCGTCACAAGAGCAGGGAACGGGTGGTGGAGAGCCGGCCGGGCGAGGTCTTCGCCTACGTGCTCGAGGCCGGGCTGGCCATCCGCGATTACAAGGCCGTGGTCACCCTCACCTCCACAGACGGCGGCACCTCGGTCAACTGGCATTCCACGTTCCGGGCCAAGGTGCCCGGGACGGGCTCGCTCTACCGGTGTCAGCTGGGCGCGTTCATCGGCGAGACGCTCGAGGGCCTGGCCCGTGCGGCCGAGCGAACCCGCCTGCCCTAGCGAGCGCCGGCGGGGTCGGGCCGGGGCCGCACGGTCAGTTGGGGTTCATGTCGGAAGCGTGGTCCGCCGCCGAGGTCTCGGCGCCCTCCAGGCGCACAAAGGCCAGGCGCAGCTGCGAGAGCGACTCGTGCAGGGCGGGCTCGGCCTCCCCGAGCCGGCCCTTCAGGCCGTCGAGCAGGGCGCCCAGGCCGTCGATGGCCAGGCGGGCCTGGAACAACATGGGGGGTGTCTGCGAGAGGTAGATGGCCGCCAGCTCGAAGAGCCCGTAGCAGTGGTTGGCCACCACCACCTCCGGCGGGGTGTTGGCCAACTCGGCGCGCATGGCCTCCATGGCGGCCTGCGCCTCCTCGGGTGTCGGCTCGGTGAACGGCGTGTCACCCACGCGTCCGGACGGCGGTGGCGCCCCTTCTTCGGCCTCTTTCTTGGGGACATGCTCGCCCGACGGTGTCCAAAGGCTGCTCATGCTGGTACTGTATGCACCTTGACTACATGGAAGCGGGGCCTCCTCTGAGAGGCCTCCACCTGGCCACCTCCCCGTCGTTGCGGGCTGCACCGTGCGCCAGGTCGATCGTCCTTCGGGCGCGGGCTCTGCCCGCTGGTCGGCCCCGCTCCACCGATTGGCTTGCGGAAGGACCGCGGGCCCGAGTGAGAGGTGTGATGACGCATCGTCGCTGAAACCACAACTGAGCACCGGATCAACGACCGAATCCGTGCCCGTGAAGTCCGGCTCGTGGACCCCGACGGTGTGCAACTTGGCATAAAGCCGTTGCCTGAGGCCCTGGCCATCGCCAAGGAGCTCGACCTCGACCTGGTCGAGGTGGCCCCCATGGCCAACCCACCGGTCTGCCGGATCATGGACTTCGGCAAGTTCAAGTTCGACGAGGCCCAGCGGGCCAAGGAGAGCAGGCGCAAGGCGGTCCACGTCGGGATCAAGGAGATGAAGTACCGGCCGAAGATCGGGCCGGGCGACTTCGACACCAAGACCCGTCAGGTAGCCAAGTTCTTGAACGAGGGGCACAAGGTCAAGATCACGATCATGTTCCGGGGCCGCGAGGTGTACCACCCCGAGCACGGCAAGCGGATCCTGGACCGGATCGCCGAGCAGATGGAGGGCCTGGCCAAAGTGGAGGCCGAGCCCAAGCTCGACAACCGCAACATGATCATGGTGCTCGCCCCCGACAAGCGGGCCCGCCAGGCGGCGCAGTCGAGGGCCTCGAACCAGCAGCGGGCCGACAAGGGCTCGGCCAAGGACGGCGCGCCGGTCCCGGACGGGGCGGCGGCCCCGGAGGCCGAGGCCGGATCGAACGGCAGCGGGATCGGGAGCACTCCGGTGGTCGAGGGAGTCAGCGAAGTAGCGGCATCAGCCGAAGAGGGATGACGCAATGCCGAAGATGAAGACAGACCGGGGCGCCGCCAAGCGCATCAAGGTGACGGGTACCGGCCGGCTGCGCCGGCGCAAGGCGTTCCGCGGGCACATGCTCGAGCACAAGAGCAGCGTGCGCACGCGCCGCCTCGGGCGCGAGACGGAGATCTCCAAGGCGGACGAGAAGTCCACGCGCCGGATGCTCGGCATCTGAGCGCGGTCCGACTCCTTCAGCCCACCGCCACCACCCACCCCATCCCCGAGAAGAACGCGAGAGAGGAGCACCCCCATGGCCAGAGTGAAGCGAGCCGTCCACGGCCGCAAGCACCACCGCGCCGTCCTGGAACAGGCGCAGGGGTACTACGGGAACAAGAGCCGCTCGTTCCGGGCGGCCAACGAGCAGCTCATGCACTCGATGCAGTACGCCTACCGCGACCGGCGCGCCGCAAGGGTGACTTTCGCAAGCTGTGGATCCAGCGCATCAACGCGGGCGCCCGCCAGCACGGCGTCAGCTACAGCCGCCTGATCAACGGGCTGCACGTGGCCGGGGTCGAGGTCGACCGCAAGGTGTTGGCCGACCTGGCCGTCAGCGACCCGGAGGCGTTCGGCGCGCTGGTGCAGACGGCACAGGACGCGCTGGCCCAGGCGCCGGCTCAGTCGGCCGAGTCGGCCGAGGTCGCTTCCTGACCCAGCGGCTGGCCTTCACGCACCGGCGGGTCCGCCGGTTGCGCGGGCTGCTGCAGAAGCGTTCGGCGCGCTGGGCCGAACGGGCTTTCGTGGCCGAAGGGACCGAGCTCATCCGCTGCGCCCTCGATGCCGGCACGCCCGTGGAGTCGATCTACGTCTCGCCCGAGGGCGGTGAGGACGGGCCGACGCAGGAGATCTGCCGGCGGGCGACGGCGGCCGGTGCTCGGGTGTTCCCCCTGGGCGCCGGCGTCCTGGAGCGGGTGGCCGACACGGTGACGCCGCAGCCGGTGCTGGCCGTGCTCCCCATGCTCGACGACCCGCCGCCCGAGGTGTGGGCGGCGGCACGGCCGGGGTCGCTGGTGGTGGTGCTGGTCGACGTGCGCGACCCGGGCAACGCCGGGACGGTCCTGCGGGCGGCGGACGCCTCGGGCGCCCAGGCGGTGGTCTTCGCGGCCGACTCCGTCGACCCCTACAACCCCAAGACGGTGCGCTCGACCGCCGGATCTCTCTTCCATGTCCCGCTGGTGGTGCGCGACGACCCGGCGTCGGTGGCGCACGAGCTGTCGGCGGCCGGGTTCCGGACACTGGCCACCGTGTTGCGCGACGGGGAGGACTACGCGTCGCTGGACTGGTCGGTGCCGAGCGCCGTGTTCCTGGGCAACGAGTCCTCCGGCCTGGACCCGGCGCTGTGCGATCGCCTCGACGGGTCGTTCGGCATCCCGATGGAGGGGCGGGCCGAGTCGCTCAACGTCGGCGTGGCGTGTGCGGTGGTGTGCTTCGAGGCGTCGCGCCAGCGCCGGAGCGGTGGTGCCGGGGCACGTAGCATTTCCTCCAACCCGGACACGGGTGGGAGTCGACATGGTGACTGACAACGTGGATCTCGATATTGAGGCGATCGCCGGGGACGCGGCGCGGGCCATCGCGGCCGCGGGCTCGACGGACGCCCTCGGCGCCGTCGAGACGGAGTTCCTGGGCAAGAGGTCGGCGCTGACCCGGGCCCACCGCACCCTGGGCGGGCTCGATCCCGAGGCCCGCAAGGAGGCCGGCCGCCGGCTCAACGAGGTGCGGGCCCGGCTCGAGGCGCAGCTGGCCGCCCGGCATGACGAGCTGGCGGAGGCCGAGCGGGCCGAGGCCCTGCGCGCCGACCGGCTCGACCTGACCGAGGTCATTCCCGCGCAGGTGCCGTCCGCCCCCGCCCGCGGCCACCTGCACCTGGTGACCCAGGCCCGCGACACCCTGGAGGACGTGTTCGTCGGCATGGGCTTCATCGTGGCCGAGGGCCCCGAGGCGGAGTCCGACTGGTACAACTTCGAGGCGCTCAACATGCCGCCGGCCCACCCCGCCCGCGGCATGTACGACACCATGTACCTCGACATCGGCGAGCCCGAGACGGCGCTGCTGCGCACGCACACCTCGCCGGTGCAGGTCCACCTGATGGAGGCGGCGGTACGCGACGGCACGCTGCCCATCCACGCCGTCATGCCGGGCAAGTGCTTTCGCCTCGACACGCCCGACGCCAGTCACCTGCCGGTCTTCAACCAGATCGAGGGCCTCGTGGTCGACCGTGGCATTACGTTCGGTGACCTCGCCGGCACGATCCAGGTCTTCACCGAGGCGTACTTCGGTCCGGGCATGCAGTCCCGCCTGCGGCCGGCCTATTTCCCCTTCACCGAGCCCTCGGCCGAGTACGAGATCACGTGCACGGTCTGCCTGGGCGAGGGCTGCCGGACGTGCTCGCACACCGGGTGGATCGAGTTGGGTGGGTGCGGCATGGTCGACCCGGCGGTCTTCGCCGCCGTCGGCATCGACGCCGACGTGTGGTCGGGCTTCGCCTTCGGCTTCGGCATCGACCGCCTGGCGCAGATGCGCCACGCCATTCCCGACATGCGCTCCTTCCTGGAGAACGACATCCGTTTCCTGACGCAGTTCTGACCTCGCCCCCCAAAGACTGAAAGAACCCCGTGCGCGCACCGCTCAGCTGGCTCCGTGATTTCGCCCAGTTCCCCGACGACATCGGGGTCCTGCGGGACGCGCTCGACGACCTCGGCCTGGTGGTGGAGGCGGTCGAGCACGTGGGGGAGGGGCTGGGCGACGTCGTGGTCAGCCGGGTCCTCGAGATCGACGCCATCAAGGGGGCGGACAAGATCCGCCGCGTCGTGGTCGACGCCGGTGGCGACGAGCCGCTGGAGATCGTCTGCGGTGCCCACAACTTCTCGGTGGGGGACCGGGTGCCGCTGGCGCCGGTGGGCGCCATCCTGCCCGGGGGATTCGAGATCGGACAGCGCAAGCTGCGCGGCGTCACCTCCAACGGCATGCTCTGCTCGGGGCTCGAGCTCGGGCTGTCCGACGATGCCGCGGGGCTGCTGATCCTGGGTGACGAGACACCGGGCGAGCCGGGGATGCCGCTCATGGAGGCGCTCGGGCTCGAGCCCGACGTCGTCTTCGACATCACGGTGGAGGGGAACCGGCCCGACGCCTGGTGCATCGCCGGCATCGCCCGCGACCTGGCGGCGCGTCTCGGGCTCCCGTTCTCGGCCCTGGAGCCGTCGGCGCCGCCCGCCAGCGGGGTGCCGGTGGAGTCGCTGGCCTCGGCCAGCGTGGAGTCGCTCGACCTGTGCCCGCGCCTCACCGTGACCGTGCTGCGCGGCGTCGCGGTGGCACCGTCGCCCCGGTGGATCGCCCAGCGCCTCCTGCTGGCCGGGATGCGTCCCATCAACAACGTGGTCGACGCCTCCAACTACGTGATGCTCGAGCTGGGTCAGCCCACCCACCCCTACGACCTGTCGTTGCTGCCGGGGCGGGGCCTGAGCGTGCGCCGCGCCCGTGCCGGCGAGAAGGTCGAGACGCTCGACGGAGTGCAGCGCACCGTCGGCGTGCGCGGCCGCAGCCTGGGCGACACCGGAGAGGACTGCCTCATCTGCGACGCCGAGGGCACACCGGTCGGGATCGGCGGGATCATGGGTGGCGCCTCGTCCGAGATCGCCGGCTCGACGACCGACGTGTTGCTCGAGACGGCGTACTTCACGCCCATGGCCATCGCGCGCTCGTCCAAGCGCCTCGGCCTGCGGACGGAGGCCTCCGCTCGCTTCGAGCGCGGTTGCGACCCATGGGGGATCGAGCCGTCGGTGGCGCGCTACTGCCAGCTGCTCGCCCAGAGCGTGCCGGGACTGCAGGTGGCCGACGGCGTGCTCGACGTGCGCGGTGAGGTGCCCGAACCCTTCGTGGTCTCGGTGCCGGTGGCCCGGGTGCACAGCCAGATCGGGGTCGAGCTCTCGAGCGTGGAGATCGCCCGGCTCATCGGCCCGATCGGGTTCGACGTGCTCGAGCACGACGGCGCCGGTGACGGCACTGTCCTCACGGTCGTGGTGCCCACCAACCGGCCCGACGTGCGGCCGGAGCCCTACGGGGTGGACGACGTCATTGAGGAGGTCGCCCGCACGTTCGGCTACTCCCACGTGCCGAGGCGTGTCCCGACCTGGCCCCAGCCCGGGCACCTCAACGACCTCCAGCGGTCGCGGCGTGTGCTCAAGGACGTGATGCTCGGGATCGGTGCCTCCGAGGGCTGGACCGACACCTTCGTGTCGGCGGCCGCCCACGCCGACGTCGGCCTGACCGGGGAGGCGGTGCGGGTCAGCAACCCGCTCGACGCCGACAAGCCCTACCTGCGCCGCTCACTCATGCCCGGCCTTCTGTCCGCGCTGTCCTACAACGCCGGCCGACGCCAGGGCGAGATCCGCCTGTTCGAGGACGGCGTCGTTTTCTCGCACCCGAGCGAGGGGCACCCGCGGATCGTCGAACGCGCCGGCGCCGGCGGCGCCGAAACCGCCGAGCTCCCGGGTGAGCGCGAGTTGCTTTCCGTGGTCTTGGCGCGAGACGAGGACGACGCCCGCAGCGCAGTGGCCGCCTGGCACGTCATCGCCGACGCGTTTCGCCTTGACGGCGTGCACTTCGTACCGCCCGGCGGTGACGCGCCGCCATTGCCGGGCCTGCACCCGACCCGGTCGGCCCATCTGGTCGCCCGCGGCGGGAGTGCCGGCACGGTCACCATCGGCGCGGTGGGAGAAATCGACCCGGGCGTGGCGACGACATTCGGGTTGACCAGGGCGACGGGCGGTGCCACCTCGTCCCGCCGCATCGGCTGGCTCGAGGTCGACCTGGGGCTCCTCTTCGACGCCGAGCAGGTGCCCCGGCGCCTGACGGTAGGCGGCGCCGTCTCCCGCTTCCCTTCGTCGGACATCGACCTGGCCCTGGTGGTGGACGACGGGCACCCGGCCGACGCCGTCGCCGACGCGCTGCGGGCCTCCGCCGGCGACCTGCTCGAGTCGGTGCACCTCTTCGACGTCTACCGGGGAGCGGGGATCGCGGAGGGGTCCCGCAGCCTGGCCTACCGCCTTCGTTTCTGCGCGCCCGACCGCACGCTGACCGACGATGACGTCGGCCAATTGCGTGCCGCCTGCATCGCGGCGGTCGAAAAGGAGTTCGGAGCCGTCCTCCGCTGAACGGTCGTCCCGCTCAGCGCGTTCGTACGGCTTTCTTTGCGGCGCCGCCTCACTCGGGATCGACTCCACCCTCCGTCCGTCGTGGGAATCGATGCACTCTGCCAGCTGTTCAACTCGTTGACGGCCGCGGTTTCGCGGCCGGGTGAGGTGATTCTTTGATGAAGCCCAGGCTTTCGATCCTGGACCTGGCGCCGATCAGGCGGGGTGAGACGGCCAGCGACAGTTTTGCCGCCAGCGTCGAGCTGGCACAGCGGGCAGAGGAGCTGGGCTACCAACGGGTCTGGTACGCCGAGCACCACAACATCGCGGCCATCGCTTCCTCGGCGACCAGCGTCCTGATCGCGCACGTCGGAGCCCAGACCAGGACGATACGACTCGGGGCGGGTGGGGTGATGCTGCCCAACCACGCCCCGCTTCTCGTCGCGGAGCAATTCGGCACGCTGGAGGCGATGTACCCGGATCGGATCGACCTCGGACTCGGCAGGGCCCCGGGATCGGACCAGAACACGATGTACGCGTTGCGCCGGGACGCACATTCGGCCGACAACTTCCCTCAGGACGTCCTCGAGCTCCAGGGTTACCTCAGCGAGAGCAGCCGGGTACCGGGTGTGGATGCCGTCCCCGGCAAGGGCTCCCGCGTCCCGCTCTACATCTTGGGATCGTCGATCTTCGGCGCGCGCTTGGCCGCGGCCTTCGGGTTGCCGTACGCCTTCGCCTCGCACTTCGCGCCGGCCGACCTCGAGGTCGCGCTGAAGCACTATCGCGAGCGAATTTCGTCCCTCCGAGCAGATCGACAGGCCCTACGTGATAGCCGGGATCAACGTGATCGCCACCGAGACGACAGCCGATGCGCAGGAGCAACGTCAGGGCATACGGCGGATGCGAGCCGTCAGCCTCTACGGGCGCCAATTGGGTGCACAGGACCTCGAGATGACCGACGAGCAGGCCGATCAGCTGCTCGCCGCCGGAGCTGCGGCGCACGTGGATCACATGCTGACCTACACCGCGGCGGGCACGCCGCGGGACGTGAGCGGCTACCTCAATGACTTCGCCTCGTCGACCGGCGCCGACGAGCTGATCACGGTGCACCAATCCACCTCGGTTGAAGGCCGTTTGCGCTCGGTCACCCTCCTGGCGGAAGCCGTGCAGACGGTCACCCGGTAGGGAATCCGCGGATCCACTCCTTCGCCACAGGTCCGGCCGCCGTGGCATCGTGGACGCCATGGAGGTCAGAAAGATCGATCCCGCTGACGACGCCGCGCTTGCGGCATGGTCGGCTGTTCTGCAGGCGAGTGACCGCGACCTGTGGCCCGACGAGGTCGGCTACACGCTGACCGACACCCGGGCGGTGGCCCGTTTCCGGGGCAGCAACTGGCGCTGGGAGCTGTTCGCCGCCGCCGAGCCCGGTGGGCCGATGCTCGGCGTCGGGTCGATCGAGTTCCCCCAGCGGGACAATTTGCACGCCGTCGAGATCATCGTGGCCGTCCACCCGGAGCACCGGCGCCGCGGCGTCGGCACGGCCATCGTCGAGCACCTGGGGCAGGTGGCGCTGGCCGACGGCCGCCGCACGCTCAACAGCCTCGTCGATGTGCCGGTGGCCAAGGCCCCGACGCATGCGTCGCACGCCTTCGCGCCCAAAGTCGGCTTCGAGTCCACATTGCCCGGAAATTCGAGACACCTGCGCCTGCCCGCCGACAAGGCGCGCATCGACGAGGTGCGCCAGGAGGTCGCCCACGCCCGCGACGCGGCCGACTATCGGGTCCTGACGTTCGAGGCACCCTGGCCGGAGGAGTTCATGGAGGACCACTGCACCCTCCTCAAAGTGATGTCGACCGACGAGCCGGCCGGTGACGGCGAGCGGGAAGAAGAAACGTGGGACCTCGAACGCCTGCGCGAGGCCGACGAGCTCCTGGCCGCCCGGCAGGTCCGGAAGCTCGCCGCGGTCGCGCAGCACGTGCCGTCTGGGCGGATCGTCGCGTTCAGCGAGATCCTCCTGGCCGACGACACGCCCGACCATTCGTGGCAGGGGATCACCGTGGTGCACCCGGTGCACCGCGGCCACCGGCTCGGGCTCGCCATCAAGATCGCCAATCTCGACGTGCTGGCCGAACAGACGCCCGCCGTGCGCTTCATCCGCACCGGCAATGCGGCGACGAACGCGCCCATGATCGCCGTCAACGACATGATGGGCTTCGAGATCGTCGGTGAGGGCATGTTCTGGCAGAAGCACCTGACGGTACAGCTGTGATGGCCGTCGACGTCACCGTCATCGATGCCACTGATGAGGTCGCGTTCGACGAGTGGTTCGCGCTCTGGCACAAGACAGACCTGGAGCGCTGGCCCGAGGGCCCGGGGTGGCAGCGGGAGGAGCGCCGAGCCATGGCGCTCGATCGGGATGGTCCAGAGGACAACCGCTGTCTGTTCGCTCGCCGAGCCGGTGACGGCGCCCCGGCTGGCGTCGGCAACCTCAAGATGTTCCGCGCCGAGAACCGGCACCTGGCCCGGCTCGAAGTGCGCGTCCCCTTCGAGCTGCGCCGCCTGGGGATCGGCACCGCGCTGGTTGAGGCTGCGGCGCGCCTGGCCCGCGCCAAGGGGCGGACCGAGTTGGCGGGCATGGACGAGACGCCTGTCCGCGATGGCTTCGTTGATGCCACCGGACCGTTCGCACGTCACCGGGGGTTCTCGATCGTCCAGCAGATGGTGCGCCGCTGCATCAGGCTCCCCCTCGATCCGTCGCACGAGAAGGCCCTGCGCGGCCATTCTCACGCTGCGCCGTTCGGCTACACCCTGTGTACCTGGACCGGCCGCTGGCCCGACGAGTACATCGAGGACCGCTGCGAGCTCGGGCGACGCATGTCGACCGACGTGCCGACGGGCGAGCTCGAACTCGATGAAGAGATATGGGACGCCGCCCGCGTCCGGGCCCTCGAAGCCGGCCTGCAGGCGCAGAACCGGGCCAAGGTCACGACGGCGGCGCGCCACGAAGATTCCGGGCGCCTCGTGGCGTTCACGGAGATCGCCGTCCCGCTCGGTGCTCCCGAGTCGGCCTGGCAGCACGACACCCTCGTGATGCGTGAGCACCGCGGTCACCACCTTGGCTTCGCGGTGAAGGTAGCCAACTTGTGGGCGGTGGCCGAGCGCCATCCCGAACTCCGCCGTATCAACACGTGGAACGCCGCCGACAACGAGCACATGATCGCGGTGAACGAGGCCATGGGCTTCGAGGTCACTGCCTATTCGAGGTACTGGCACAAGCCGCTCGACGCCTGAGTTGAGTCCTCTCGGCTGTCTCGCATGAATATACAAGATTATGTATACTGATGCGATGAAGGTCGGGATCGCCGGGGCGTCGGGCTACACGGGGGCAGAGCTGCTGCGCCTGCTGGCTGGGCATCCGCAGTTCGAAGTGGCTGTGGCCACCGCCCATGCCCACGCCGGGCTCGCCGTCGGCGGGCACACGCCCTCCCTCCGGGCCGCCTACCCGGACCTGGTTTACGAGGACACCAACCTCGCCGCCCTCGATGGCCTCGACCTGGTCTTCTGTGCCCTGCCTCACGGCGAGTCGCAGAAGTTCGTGCCCGGCCTGCGGGCCCGTGTCGGCTGCATCGTCGACCTGGCCGCCGACTTCCGGCTCCACGACGCCGAGCTCTACCCCCAGTGGTACGGCGAGGCGCACGCCGCGCCCGAGCTGTTGGCCGACGCCGTATACGGGCTGCCTGAGCTCTTCCGTTCCGGCCTGCCCGGCGCCACGCTCGTGGCGGCGGCCGGCTGCTATCCGACCTCGGCCGGGCTCGCCCTCGCCCCCCTCGTGCGCGCCGACCTGGTCGAACCCCACGGCATCGTCGTCGACGCCGCCTCCGGCGTCTCCGGTGCCGGCCGCGGCCTCAAGGAGAACCTGCACTTCGGGGCGGTGGACGAGGACTTCACCGCGTACGGCCTGCTGACGCATCGCCACACCCCCGAGATGGAGCAGATCCTCGGCGCCCAGGTCCTCTTCACCCCGCACCTCGTCCCCATGGTGCGGGGCATCCTCGCCACCTGTTATGTCCGCCCGACCGCGGCGGCCGCCGCCGGCACCCTGACGACGGCCACCGTGCTCGACGCCCTCCATGAGGCCTACGACGACGAGCCTTTCGTCGTCGTCACCGACGACCCGCCCTCGACCAAGGCCACCGCAGGGTCCAACACGGCCCACGTCACGGCGCGCGTCGACGAGCGCACGGGCTGGGTCGTCTCGCTCTGCGCGCTCGACAACCTGGTCAAGGGCGCGTCGGGTCAGGCCATCCAGTGCGCCAACGCCTCGCGCGGCCTGCTCGAGACCACCGGCCTCCCCGTCGCCGGTCTGTACCCGTGAGCGTCACCGCACCGGATGGCTTCGTGGCCGTCGGGGGGTCGGCGGGGATCAAGGCCAACGACGCGCTCGACGTGGCCGTCGTCGCCACCACGGACGGCCGCGCCGTGCCGGCCGCCGGCGTGTTCACCTCCAACCTGGCCGCGGCGGCGCCGGTGCAGGTCAGCCGCGCCCACCTCTCGGCCACCGGAGGCCGGGCGGCAGGTGTGATCCTGACGTCGGGCAACGCCAACGCGGCCACCGGCGAGCCCGGCCGCCATGCCGCCCAGCGACTGTGTGCCGTCGTGGGGGACGGGGTCGGGGCCACCGCGGACGAGATCCTCATCTGCCAGACCGGCCTCATCGGCATCCCGTTCCCGATCGACGTGGTCGAGCCGCACGTCGGCGACATCGTCGAGGCCCGTGGCGGCGCCGCCGACCACGCGGCGCGGGCGGCCCGGGCCATCATGACGACCGACACCGTGCCCAAGGAGGTGGTGGTCGCCGGCGACGGATTCACCGTCGGCGGCATGGCCAAGGGCGCCGCCATGCTGGCGCCGAACATGGCCACCATGCTGGCCGTATGCACGACCGACGCCGCGGTGGACCCCGAGACCCTGTACAAGGCGTTGGCGGCCGCCGTCGCCGACTCGTTCAACACCATCACCGTCGACGGGTGCACCTCCACCAACGACACGGTGCTGGTGCTGGCCAGCGGCCAGGCGGCCAGCCCGACGCCCGACGCGCTGACCGAGGCGCTCACGCAGGCCTGCCGCTCCCTGGCCGAGCAGATGGTGAACGACGCCGAGGGCGCCACCAAGGTGGCCCATGTGCGCGTGCGTGGGGCCGAGAGCGACGCCGCCGCGCACGTGGCCGCGCGCAAGGTGGCCGACTCCATGCTCGTGCAGTGCTCGCTGTTCGGCCAGGACCCGTACTGGGGCCGGATCGTCTCCGAGCTCGGCTCGGCCGGAACGCCCTTCGACATCGACCGGGTCTCGGTGGCCTACGGCGGCGTGGTGGTGTGCGCGGGCGGGGTGGCGGCCGCCCACAACGCCGGGGTGGTGGCGGCCCATATGGCCGGGCGCCACATCGAGATCGACTGCGACCTCGGGCTGGGCTCCGGCCAGGCCGTGGTGCTCGGCACCGATCTCGGATACGGCTACATCGACGAGAACAAGACGACGTCATGACCGCCGACGCCGCCGCCGCCGTGCCGCAGAAGATCAGCCGGGCCCAGAAGGCCGCCGCCGAGAAGACGGCGTCGGTGCTCGTGGAGGCCCTGCCCTACATCCGGCGCTTCTGGGGGAAGATCGTCGTCGTCAAGTACGGCGGCAACGCCTTGCACGCGTCGGGTGACGGCCAGGGCGACAGCCGTGGAGATGCCTCCGATGCGCTGGCCTCGTTCGCCCAGGACGTGGTGCTCATGCGCGCCGTCGGGATGCTGCCCGTCGTGGTGCACGGTGGCGGCCCGCAGATCGGCGAGCTCATGGCGCGGCTGGGCAAGGAGACCGAGTTCCGCAACGGCCTACGGGTGACCGACGCCGACACGCTCGACATCGCCCGCATGGTGCTGGTGGGCAAGGTGAATCGCGACATCGTGTCCGCCATCAACGTGCACGGGCCGCTGGCCGTGGGCATGTCGGGCGAAGACGCCAACCTGATCACGGCGGCGCAGACGCATGTCGACCTCGGCTTCGTGGGCAACGTGTCGGTGGTCGACCCGACCATGCTGCAGCGCCTGGTCGCCGAGGGCCTGATCCCGGTGGTGGCCACCATCGGTGCCGACGAGTCGGGCCAGGCCTACAACATCAACGCCGACACCGTGGCCGGGGCGCTGGCCGAGGCCCTCCAGGCCGAGAAGCTGATCTTCCTGACCGACATCGAGGGACTGCGCGTGGTGGCCGACGACCCGACCACGGTCATCCGCCAGGCCTCGCTCGAGGTCGTCGACGAGATCGTCCGCAGCGGCGGCATCCAGGGCGGGATGATGCCCAAGGTGGAGGCCTGTGCGCCGCGCCGTGCGGGGCGGGGTGAGCCGGGCCCATATCCTCGACGGCCGGGTGCCGCACGCGTTGCTGCTCGAGCTCTTCACCGACGCCGGCGTCGGCACCATGGTGTTGCCGTGACGACTCCGATCCCCACGCCGACCCCGGGCCGCGAGTCCCTCATGCGCACCTACGCCGAGCCGCCGGCCACGTTCGTGCGCGGCGAGGGCACGGTGCTCTACGACGAGCAGGGCCGGGCCTACCTCGACTTCATCACCGGCCTGGCCGTGGTGTCGCTCGGCCACGCCCACCCGGCGGTGGCCGATGCCGTGGCCGAGCAGGCGCGCACGCTGGCCCACGTCTCCAACCTGTACGGCAACACGCTGGCGCCCGAGGTGGCCCGCACCATCGACCGGCTGATCAACGGGGGCACCGGCCGGGCGGGCGGGCAGGTCTTCTTCGCCAACTCGGGCGCCGAGGCGAACGAGTGCGCGCTCAAGCTGGCCCGGCGCTGGGCCGCGGGCGGGCGCCACGTCGTGATCAGCGCCGACAACTCCTTCCACGGCCGCACCCTGGCCACCTTGACCGCCACCGGCCAGCCGGAGAAGCAGGCGCCGTTCCTGCCGCTGCCCGAGGGATTCGTCCACGTGCCCTACGACGACGTGGCCGCGCTCGACAAGGCGCTCGATCCCGACACCGTGGCCGGTGTCCTGCTCGAGCCGCTCCAGGGCGAGGGCGGGGTCATGGTGCCGAGCTCGGACTACCTCGGCGCCGTGCGGGCGCTGTGCACGGAGCGCAACGCGCTGCTCATGCTCGACGAGGTGCAGACCGGCCTCGGGCGCACCGGGCACTGGTTCGCCTTCCAGGCTCAGGGCCTGCGGCCCGACGTGGTGACCATGGCCAAGGCCCTGGGCAACGGCATGCCGGTCGGCGCCTGCTGGGCCCGGGCCGAGGTGGCGGCCGCGTTCGGACCGGGTGACCACGGCTCCACGTTCGGCGGCCAGCCGCTGGCGCTGGCCGCGGCCAAGGCGACCCTGGCCGTCATGGAGGCCGAGGACGTGTGTGGGCGCGCCCAGCGGGCCGGTGCCCTTCTGACGGCGCGGGTGGCCACGCTGCCCGGCGTCGTCTCGGTGCGCGGTGCCGGCCTGTTGCTGGCCGCCCAGCTCGACACGCCGGTGGCCAAGGAGGCGAGCGCGCTCGCCCTCGAGCACGGCCTGCTGGTCAACGCGGTGCGGCCCGACGCCGTCCGCCTGGCACCTCCGTTGCTGGTGAGCGACGCCGAGCTCCATGACGCCGTGCGCATCCTCGGCGACGCCCTGGCCGTCGTGCGGGCGCGGCAGAGCGCGCCGGAGCCGGAGTAGACCGGTCCCATGCCGAACCTGCTCGACATCGACCACCTCACCACGGCCGACTGGGACCGCGTCATCGCGCTGGCCCTCGAGCCAACCCCGCGCCGATGCCTCGAGGGACAAGGGGTGGCGCTCCTCTTCGAGAAGCCGTCGGCGCGCACGCGCAACTCGACCGAGATGGCGGTCGTCGACCTCGGCGGCCACCCGGTCTACATCCAGCGCGACGAGGTGGGCATCGACACCCGCGAGACGGCCGAGGACGTGGCGCGCACCCTGGGCTGCTACCACCGCGTGCTGTGCGCGCGCGTCTTCGACCACGGACTGCTGGCGCGCATGGTCGGGGCGCTCGAGCGAAGTGGCTTCGACGTCCCCGTGGTCAACCTGCTCTCGGACGACGCGCACCCGTGCCAGGCCGTGGCCGACGTCATCACGCTGCGCGAGACGCTGGGCCGGCTGGACGGGCAGACGCTGGCGTACATCGGCGATGCCAACAACATGGCGCGCTCGCTGGCCAAGGCGGCACTGCTCGAGGGGATGGAGGTCCGCATCGCGTCGCCGGCCAGCTACGCCTTTCCGGCGGACGAGGTGCAGGCCCTCCGGGCATTGGGCGATGCCGCCGGACGAGGCGGCCACCTCGAGGTGACCGACGACCCGCGGCAGGCGGCCAAGGACGCGGCGGCGCTGTACACGGACGTGTGGACCAGCATGGGCCAGGAGGAGGAGCGGGCCGCCCGCCTGGCCGCCTTCGCCGGTTTCACCATCGACGAGGGGCTGGTCGAGCTGGCGGCGGCCGATGTCGTGGTGCTGCACTGCCTGCCGGCGCACCGGGGCGAGGAGATCACCGACGGCGTGCTGGAGGGGCCGCACAGCGCGGTGTGGCGCCAGGCCGCGCACCGGCGCACGGCCATGCGGGGCATCCTGTCCTGGTGCGTGGAGAGTGGGGGAGCGCCGTGACGGGGCACGCGCCGGGACGGCTGACCAAGAACCAGCGCCAGCACCGCATCACGAAGTTGCTCGAGTCGCAGCCCGTGACGAGCCAGGGCCAGCTGGTCACGTTGCTGTCCGAACAGGGGGTGGAGGCCACGCAGACCACGGTGTCGCGCGACCTGGACGACCTCGGGGCGGTGAAGGTGCGGCTGCCGGGCGGGGAGACCGCCTACGCCCTCCCCGAGTTGCCGGTGCACCAGATCGCGCCGGAGGACCACCTGCGACGCGTGCTGGGCGAGTGGGTGGTGGAGGTGGCGCACTCGGCCAACCTGGTCGTGTTGCGCACGCCGCCGGGGTCGGCCCACGTCGTCGGCTCGGCCCTCGACCGCAGCGGGCTCGAGGGCGTGGTCGGCACCGTGGCCGGAGACGACACCGTGCTGGTGGTGGCGGCCGAGGACGTGGGTGGAGCGGACATGGCGAGGCAGCTGCGCGACGTCGCGGGCATTGCCGTGGTGGACAAGATTGCGTTGAATGGGAAGGACGAGGGTGCACATGGCTGATCGGGTGGTGCTGGCCTACAGCGGGGGTCTCGATACGTCGGTGGCCGTGCGCTGGCTCATCGAGCACGAGGGCGTCGAGGTGGTGGCCGTCGCCGTCAACGTGGGGCAGGCGGCGGAGAAGGGCGGGGAGGACTGGGAGGCCATGCGGGCCCGGGCCCTGGCCGCCGGCGCCGTCGAGGCCGTCGTGGTCGACGCCCGGGAGGAGATGGCGGAGTTCTACTGTCTGCCCGCCCTGCAGGCCAACGCCCGCTACGAGGGCAAGTACCCGCTCGTCTCGGCGCTGTCGCGCCCGGTCATCGTGCGCCACCTGGTGGCCGAGGCGCGCCGGCACGGGGCGACGGCGGTGGCACACGGTTGCACGGGCAAGGGCAACGACCAGGTGCGCTTCGAGGTGGGTGTGCGCGCGTTGGCGCCGGACCTGGCCATCTACGCGCCCGCCCGCGTATGGGGATTGACCCGCGAGGACTGCGTCGAGCTGGCCCGCAAGTGGGAGATCCCCATCACGGTGACCAAGGACAAGGTGTACTCCATCGACGACAACCTGTGGGGCAAGGCGATCGAGTGCGGGGCGATCGAGGACCCGTGGGCGCCGGCGCCCGACGACGTGTACACGCTGACCCGGGTGACCGAGACCGAGCCGGTGGAGGTCATCGTGGGCTTCGAGTCCGGCGTGCCGGTCAGCCTGGACGGCCTGCACATGAGCCCGTTCGAGCTCATCACCCGGCTGGGCGGGATCGCCGGCAGCCGTGGCTTCGGCCGGCTCGACATGGTGGAGAACCGGCGGGTGGGTATCAAGAGCCGCGAGGTGTACGAGTGCCCGGCTGCTCTGGCGTTGATCGTGGCCCACTCCGACCTCGAAGACCTCACGCTCGAGCGCGACCTGCACCACGAGAAGGCCCGGTTGGAGCCGCGCTGGTCCGAGCTCGTCTACGACGGCCTGTGGTTCTCGCCGCTCAAGGCGGCGCTGCAGGCCTTCATCACCGAGAGCCAGCGCCACGTCACGGGTGAGGTGCGGTTGCGCTTCGCCGCGCCGGGCACCTGCACCGTGGTGGGCCGGCGCAGCCCGGTCGCGCTGTACGACCACGGCCTGGCGACGTACGACGCCACGGACACGTTCCGGCACCAGGACGCCGAGGGCTTCGTCCGGCTCTGGGGCCTCGGAGTGGCCACGTGGTCGGCGCGCCAGGGTCCGGGGTCGGTGGCCGCCGCTGCCGGCCGCGGCGTCGGCAGCACGGACGTGGGCGGCACGGACGCGGGCGGCGGGTCGTGACGCTCTGGGAGGGGCGCATCTCGGCCGGCATGGCCGACGCCGTGGCGGCGTTCACGGTGAGCCTGCCCTTCGACCGCGAGCTGGCGACCGACGACCTGGCCGGGTCGCGGGCGCACGTCAAGGGGTTGGGCAAGGCGGGCATTTTGAGCGACAGCGAGGTGAGCGCGCTCATCGATGCGCTCGACATGGTGGAAGAGGAATTCGCCACCGGCGTCTTCGTCTTCGCCCCGGGGGACGAGGACATCCACACCGCGGTGGAGCGGCGCGTGACCGAGCTGGCGGGCGACGCCGGCGCCAAGCTGCACACCGGGCGCAGCCGCAACGATCAGGTGGCCACCGACCTGCGCCTGTGGTGCCGCCGTTCACTCGTCACGGTGGCCGAGGAGATCCTGGCCCTGCAGGAGACGCTGGCCCAGCGGGCGCGCGAGGCGGCCGACGTCTACCTGCCTGGCTACACGCACCTGCAGCGGGCCCAGCCCGTGCTGCTGGCGCACCACCTGCTGGCGCACGGCTGGGCGCTCGCCCGCGACATCGACCGGTTGTTGACCACCGTCGACCGTCTCAACGTGTCGCCGCTCGGCGCCGGCGCGTTGGCCGGCTCGTCGCTGCCGCTCGACCCCGACTACGTGGCGGCCGAGCTCGGCTTCCACGGCCGCTTCGAGAACTCGCTCGATGCGGTGTCCGACCGCGACTTCGTGGCCGAGGCGCTCTTCGACCTGGCGCTGCTCGGCGTGCACCTGTCGCGCATGGGCGAGGAGCTCGTGCTCTGGTCGACCGAGGAGTTCGGCTTCTGCACGCTCGACGACGCCTACGCCACGGGCAGCTCGATGCTGCCGCAGAAGAAGAACCCCGACGTGGCTGAGCTCGCCCGCGGCAAGACGGGCCGCCTGGTCGGCCACCTCACCGCGGTGCTCGTGACGCTCAAGGGCCTGCCGCTCGCCTACAACCGCGACCTGCAAGAGGACAAGGAGCCGCTCTTCGACGCCGTGGCGCAGGTGCTCAGCGCGCTGGTGGCGCTGCGTGGCGTCTACGACACGGTGACGTGGAACGAGGAGCGCATGCAGACGGCGGCGGACGGGCCGGCCGCCGCCGCCATCGACATGGCCGAGATGCTGGTCGAGCAGGGCATGCCCTTCCGCCAGGCCCACGCGCTGATCGGTGGTCTGGTGCGTGAGTCGCTCGAGCGCCATGTGCCCCTGGTCGAGTTGGTGGCGGCGCACCCCGATTTGGGTGAGGCCGCCACGGATCTGCTCGAGCCCGGTGTGGCGGTGACCCGTCGGCGGACCCCGGGAGGGGCCGGCCCGGGTCCCGTGGCCGAGCAGCAGGAGCGCTTCGCCCGCAAGCGCGAGGTCGATCGCACCCGCCTGGCCCAGTGGCGGCCCCAGGGCGGGCCCGGTGGGTCCTGAGCGCCGCCTCCGCCTCCGCCCGGCCTTGACGCCGGGGCGAGACGCCAGGCGCAATGCCCGCTGCACCGCCGCGCTCAACCCGAATAGATGACACTGATTGTCTGTTCGTGCCGGTGCGGGCTCCCTCGCGGGTGGTCCAACGAGTGGTGCCACCGCAAGGTGACGGCCCAGGAGTGGGGGTGGCAACTGCGCGGAGTAGCCCGCCGCGAGTAACAGCCAGGTGAACAGAGCGTAAAGATCGCGGATATCGGTTGCGGTGGCCGCGTGAAGGGTGCAGGGTAGGGGCTGAAGCGCGATCGAGCCGAGACCCCGCTCGACGAGTGAAGCAGTACCTGAAGCAGTGCAGCCTCCGGGGGGTACCCAAGGGAGGGAGGTGGCACGAAGGCGTCGGATCCTCGTGTCACAGTCCGCAGCACGCACCCCTAACCTGGAGTACACAACATGCAGCGAATGACCGGCATTGACCCGATGTTCATCTATTCGGATACGCCGGGGACGCCGATGGAGGTCGCGTACGCTTGCGTCTTCGACCCGGCGACGGCCGAGCAGGGTTACTCCTTCGAGCGCGTGTGCGACGTATTGAACGAGCGGCTACCCGGTCTGCCGCCCTTCCGGCGCCGGCTGATGCCCGTCCCGCTGGGTCTCGACCACCCGCGCTGGGTCGACGATCCCGACTTCGACCTGGGCAACCATCTCTTCCGGGTCGCTCTGCCGGCACCGGGTGGTCCGGCGCAGTTCACCGACATGGTGGCCAAGGTGATGAGCCGTTCGCTCGTGCCGGACCAGCCGCCGTGGGAGATGCACGTCATTGAGGGCTTGTCCTCGGGCCGGGTGGGCCTCATCGCCAAGGTGCACCACTCGGTGGTTGACGGCGTGGCCGGTGTCGCGCTGATGGCGCAGCTGCTCGACCTGACCCCGGAGGGACGCTCGGTGGTCGAGGACTGCAAGCCGTGGGTCCCCGCCCAGCTGCCGTCGCAGGCGCGCCTGATGGCGGACGCGCTGCCCAACGTCTTCAGCCGGCCGGTCCATACCTGGCGCGCTGTGCGCGAGATCGGCCGCACCGCGGTGCGCCTGGCCCGTTGCGCCGTGAGCGAGGCCAACGGACCGGTGACCATACCGGTCGGCGCCCCCCGCCTGTTCGACGCCCAGCTCGGTCCGCGGCGTGACATCACCTTCGCCGAACTGGACATGCGCGAGGTGCGGGCGCTCAAGGAGCGCTTCGGCGCCACGGTCAACGACGTCGTGTTGGGGGTGTGCTCGGGGGCGCTGCGGGCGCACCTCAAAGAGCACGACCACGACGTGGATAGCCCGCTGGTCGCCATCGTGCCCGTGTCGGTGCGCGAAGACGGTACGGAGGACGAAGGCGGCAACCGGCTCTCGGCCATGTTCGTCCCACTGTCCAACGACCGCCAGACGCCCCTCGAACGGCTGCGCACGGTGAAGGCGAGCAGCTGGTCGTGCAAGCGACAGGAGCGCGCCGTGGGCTACGGGCCCATGGCGTCGTTGCTCACCGAGGGCCTGCCGCCGGCGCTGATGCGCCCGGTGGTGCAGCTCGGTGTGCGCGCCGGCATGGTGCGCCGGCTGCGCGCCGGGAACCTGATGATCTCCAACGTGCCGGGCCCGGACTTCCCCCTGTTCTTCGCCGGCATGCAGATGGAGGCCGTGTACCCGCTCGGTCCGGTCGTCGACGGGGTAGCGCTGAACGTGACGGTGCAGACCTATCAGGACTCGCTGTACGTCGGCATCAACGCCGGATCGGGCGCGGTACCCGACCTGCCGGGACTGGCCCAGGCCATGGTGGAGGAGCTGGCGCTGCTCAATCGCATGGCCCGAGGACCGGCCGGCCCGGCGCGCCACCACCGTCCATCGACGACGCCGACGGCGACGCCGACGAGGCACCAGGCCTTGGCGTGGGCCGACACGCCCGAGGAGCGGGCAGCCAGGCGTGCGCAAGCGGCGCAAGCCGCACAAGCCGCGCAAGCGGCACAGGAGTTCACCTCCCAACCCTCGTGACCACCCGCACGCCGGTGACCACGCCGGTGTGGCGCCGGCCATCGTGGTGCGCCAGGGTGAGCGGGTGCAACGTGCGGACCTGGCCGCCCGACCCCAGGCTGTCGCCCCCTGGCTGCTCAACAAGGTGCTGGTGCGCGGGGAGCGGGCAGGGCGGATCGTCGAGGTGGAGGCCTACGACGGCTCGAACGACGCCGCCTCCCACGCGTACCGCGGCCTGACCCCGCGGACGGAGGTCATGTTCGGGCCGCCGGGGTTCCTCTACGTGTACTTCACCTACGGCATGCACTGGTGCGCCAACGTGGTGTGCGGTCCCGACGGCCAGGCGGCGGCGGTGCTCGTCCGGGCCCTGGCACCTCTGGCCGGCGTTGAGGCCATGCGGGCCGCCCGCCCCGCCGCCCGCCGCGACCGGGACCTGTGCAACGGGCCGGCCAAGCTCTGCCAGGCCCTCGGCATCAGCGGGGCGGACAACGGGGCGGACCTGCTGGCTCGAGCCCGGGGCGACGGCATGGTGCGGCTGCTGGACGACGGGACGCCGCCGCCCCGACGTCCGGGCCGGGGGACTCGGATAGGCATCAAGGCAGCGACCGACAAGCGGTGGCGCTTCTGGGTGCCCGGCGACGCCCACGTCAGCGCCGGCCGATGAGCCGGAGACGGCCGGCATGCGCAGGTGGTGACCCTAAAACCCCCATTTCAACGTCGGGAGAAAGTCCGGGCGTGCAATGTCACGGCGTTGCAACAGGTTCAGTGCACTATTTCTCTCGAAAGTCGTACGTCTTCTTCCGAAAGTCGTACGTCGTAAGCGGTAGATCGAGGAGATCAGCAGGCAGAGCACGCTCCTAGGCGGCCCCTCTTGGCGATGGGGTGGGGCGGAAAGCCAGTTGAGCTTCGGCACCGGGTGACATGCGGAGGGCCGGGTGGCTCGCCGCATGTCACCGGCAGGTGCAGGCGGCGGACGGTCCCCCCGAGGAGCATCCGCGGCGGCCGCCGGGGCCACCGCTACCCTGGAGGACAGCGGCTGGACGAGGGCTACGGCCCGGTCGGATCCGGCCTGTTCGGACGCGTTGACGTTCGTGAACCGCGTCTGATAACGTAAGCGTCCCGTCGGAAGGGCCTCCCCTGGTTCTCCGGCGTCCGAGGGAGACTCTTCGGCGAAGCGATTCGTCCGGAACAGTCCTTCGGGACACCCGGCACCAACACCGGCTGTACAGGTGTGTGCCCGGTCGCTCCTTGAAAACGGAATAGTGAGAGCCAAAAGCCAGTGCGGGCAATTCATCCGGACTCATACGGATGGGTTGTACGTCAATTAAGCATTACGCAGGTCCCGGATCCCTAGGGAGAAAGGGCCTGTGGTTACCAATGGTTCGAGTCAAACTATGGTGACTCTCTGATTTTCGGGAGGTCCTGTCCCTTTTTGGGGCCGGGCTGAACGTAAGTCTCGATGGAGAGTTTGATCCTGGCTCAGGATGAACGCTGGCGGCGTGCCTAACACATGCAAGTCGAACGCGCTCCATTCGGTAGCAATACTGATGAAGAGCGAGTGGCGAACGGGTGAGTAACACATGAGCAACCTGCCCCGAAGACTGGGACAACACCGGGAAACCGGTGCTAATACCGGATATCCCTATCGGACCGCATGATCCGATAAGGAAATGGATTCCGCTTCGGGAGGGGCTCGTGGCCTATCAGCTAGTTGGTGGGGTAACGGCCTACCAAGGCATCGACGGGTAGCTGGTCTGAGAGGACGATCAGCCACACTGGGACTGAGACACGGCCCAGACTCCTACGGGAGGCAGCAGTGGGGAATCTTGCGCAATGGGCGAAAGCCTGACGCAGCAACGCCGCGTGGAGGACGAAGGCTTTCTGAGTTGTAAACTCCTTTCAGCAGGGACGATAGTGACGGTACCTGCAGAAGAAGCACCGGCCAACTACGTGCCAGCAGCCGCGGTGATACGTAGGGTGCAAGCGTTATCCGGATTTATTGGGCGTAAAGAGCTCGTAGGCGGTTTGATAAGTCGGGTGTGAAACCTCCAGGCTCAACCTGGAGCCGCCACTCGATACTGTCATGACTAGAATTCGGTAGGGGACCACGGAATTCCTGGTGTAGCGGTGAAATGCGCAGATATCAGGAGGAACACCAGCAGCGAAGGCGGTGGTCTGGGCCGACATTGACGCTGAGGAGCGAAAGCGTGGGGAGCGAACAGGATTAGATACCCTGGTAGTCCACGCCGTAAACGTTGGGCACTAGGTGTGGGGACTATTCAACGGTTTCCGTGCCGCAGCTAACGCATTAAGTGCCCCGCCTGGGGAGTACGGCCGCAAGGCTAAAACTCAAAGGAATTGACGGGGGCCCGCACAAGCGGCGGAGCATGTGGCTTAATTCGAGGCAACGCGAAGAACCTTACCTGGGTTTGACATGTAGGGAAAAGCCGTAGAGATACGGTGTCCTTCGGGGCCTTACACAGGTGGTGCATGGCTGTCGTCAGCTCGTGTCGTGAGATGTTGGGTTAAGTCCCGCAACGAGCGCAACCCTTGTCCTATGTTGCCAGCGGGTAATGCCGGGGACTCGTAGGAGACTGCCGGGGTCAACTCGGAGGAAGGTGGGGACGACGTCAAGTCATCATGCCCCTTACGTCCAGGGCTGCACACATGCTACAATGGCTGGTACAACGGGCTGCTAATCCGCGAGGAGGAGCCAATCCCCAAAGCCAGTCTCAGTTCGGATTGGAGTCTGCAACTCGACTCCATGAAGTCGGAGTCGCTAGTAATCCCGGATCAGCAACGCCGGGGTGAATACGTTCCCGGGCCTTGTACACACCGCCCGTCACACCACGAAAGTCGGTAACACCCGAAGCCGGTGGCCCAACCTTTTAGGAGGGAGCCGTCGAAGGTGGGATCGGTGATTGGGGTGAAGTCGTAACAAGGTAGCCGTACCGGAAGGTGCGGCTGGATCACCTCCTTTCTAAGGAGTGCTATCGGTCCTTTCGAAAATCTTTTCGAAAGATAACGCCGATCACTACCCAGTTGAACACTGGTTATTCGGCTGCTCTCGTATACCGGCGGATGATTGGCCGCCTCTGATCGCCTCACTTCGGTGAGGCGGACGGAGCCCGCCCTTCACGGACCGGTCCCTGCGAGTGCTGTCGGGCTCTCACTATTCCGTTTTGAGGGAGTGACCCTTTGGGTTACGTCCCTGGTGATGTCCCACCGGCGTCGCGCCTGCTTTGTCGGGCCGTCCGAGTCGAGCCGTTCACCGTGAGGTGGGCGAGCTCCTCGAGCGGCGATGCGCAGCGTGCGTGCCGGCGGTCGACCACTCACCCCGTGCGTGCCCTGGTCAGGCTGCTGTTCTCGCTTGGTCCCCTTTGGCTTATTCGGGGGATCCGGTGGAGATGCCCGACCTGGCGTGCGTGCTGTGCAGCCCCTTGAGAATTCCAAAGCGAGCACGAGCATCTTTGTTCTCCAAGCTACAAAGAGCCAACGGCGGATGCCTTGGCGCCTAAAGCCGAAGAAGGACGTGGGCGACTGCGAAAAGCCACGGGAAGCTGTCTACCGAGCGTCGATCCGTGGATATCCGAATGGGGCAACCCAACACCTGTCATGAGGTGTTACACCCGCCTGAATGTATAGGGCGGGGCGAGGGAACCGGGTGAATTGAAACATCTAAGTAACCCGAGGAGAGGAAAACAACAGTGACTCCCTGAGTAGCGGCGAGCGAAAAGGGAAGAGCCTAAACCGTGCCGGTGTTAAAGCCTGGTGGCGTTGCCGGTATGGGGTTGTGGGATTCGAGAGACGGGGCACCAGACCCGTCACGGAGTTACAAATCCAATGTTTAGTGGAATCAGTCAGGAAAGCTGAACCAAAGAGGGTAATGGTCCCGTACACGAAAAGCATTGGACTCCGCTTGAGCACCCGAGTAGCGCCGGATCCGGGAAAGCCGGCGTGAATCTGCGAGGACCATCTCGTAAGGCTAAGTACTCTTAGGCGACCGATAGCGAACTAGTACCGTGAGGGAAAGGTGAAAAGTACCCCGGGAGGGGAGTGAAATAGTACCTGAAACCGTTGGCTTACAAACAGTCAAAGCGTCGTTGCTCCACCGTTGCCGTGATCCCTTCGGGTGAGATCGGTGACACATGGTGGATGTCAGCCGTGATGGCGTGCCTTTTGAAGAATGAGCCAGCGAGTTACGGTGTGTGGCGAGGTTAACCAGTGATGGGTAGCCGAAGCGAAAGCGAGTCTGAATAGGGCGTTGAGTCGCATGCTGTAGACCCGAAGCCGAGTGAGCTTGCCATGGGCAGGCTGAAGCGAAGGTAAGACTTCGTGGAGGGCCGAACCCACCTAGGTTGAAAACTGGGGGGATGACCTGTGGCAAGGGGTGAAAGGCCAATCAAACTCGGTGATAGCTGGTTCTCCCCGAAATGCATTTAGGTGCAGCGTCGGGTGTTCAGCATCGGAGGTAGAGCACTGGATGGGCTAGGGGGCCTACAAGCTTACTGACCCCAACTAAACTCCGAATGCCGATGCTCTAGAACCCGGCAGTGAGACCACGAGGGATGAGCTTCGTTGGTCGAAAGGGAAACAGCCCAGACCGCCGGCTAAGGCCCCAAATTCTTGACTAAGTGGAAAACGATGTGGGAACGCAAAGACAGCCAGGAGGTTGGCTCAGAAGCAGCCATCCTTAAAAGAGTGCGTAATAGCTCACTGGTCGAGTGGTCCTGCGCGGATAATGTAACGGGGCTCAAGTCAAGAGCCGAAGCCGCGGATTCCGTCATTAGACGGGAGTGGTAGGGGAGCGTCGATCTCGCAGAGAAGCGGTGGTGTGAACCGTCGTGGAGCGTGGTCGAGTGCGAATGCTGGTATGAGTAGCGAGAGAGGAGTGAGAAACTCCTCCGCCGTAAGCCCAAGGGTTCCTGGGGAAGGCTAATCCTCCCAGGGTAAGTCGGGAGCTAAGGCGAGGCCGAGAGGCGTAGTCGATGCACAACTGGTTGATATTCCAGTACTACCGTGTCCGCGCCCATTCCAAGCCAGGGGTACTAAGGGGATGACCTTCGGGTCGAGCCGACAAACCCTGGGGCGGACAGCAAAGGAGCGACGCAGGAAGATAGGTGAGCCCAGGCGTTGGTTGTCCTGGGGTAAGCGTGTAGGGAGGGATCTAGGTAAATCCGGATCCCACTAATCCTGAGACGCGATGCCGAGCCATTCCAGGCGAAGTCACTGATTCTATGCTGCCTAGAAAAACTTCTAGCGAGCTGACACGGTACCCGTACCCCAAACCAACACAGGTGGGCGGGTAGAGAATACCAAGGCGATCGGGAGAACTGTGGTTAAGGAACTCGGCAAAATTCCTCCGTAACTTCGGGAGAAGGAGGGCCTCGATAGGGTGACGGACCTCGCGTCCCGATGCCCGAGGGGGCCGCAGAGAATTGGGGAAAGCGACTGTTTACTAAAAACACAGGAGCGTGCGA
This sequence comes from uncultured Acidimicrobiaceae bacterium, assembly GCA_963807775.1. Classification (GTDB taxonomy): domain Bacteria; phylum Actinomycetota; class Acidimicrobiia; order Acidimicrobiales; family RAAP-2; genus Bog-473. The sequence continues at coordinate 163,819 of CAWECY010000013.1, forward strand.
AGTCGTAAGACGATGTATACGCTCTGACGCCTGCCCGGTGCCGGAAGGTTACGGGGAAGGGTTAGTCTTCGGACGAAGCTCTGAACCTAAGCCCCGGTAAACGGCGGCCGTAAGCACAAGTTGCGGCTTCAGGGGAGTAATCCCTTGAAACAAACTCTGCTAAATGCTGGAAACTCCGAGAATCCGGCGGTACTCATCCGTGTCGCTGTCACATCCGTTTGATGGGATGGCGACATGGGTAGTGAAAATCCGTCCGGTGCGGACAATCAGCAGGAAAGACCCTGTTCCTCTAACTGGCTGGATCGGATCCCATGCGACCTGGGCAACTGGGTGGCTGGATTCGTCGATGGAGAGGGAAGCTTCAACGTCCCTATCCGTCGAGAGCGTGATCGTGGATTGCCATGGCGCGTCTCGTTGTCGTTCAACGTGTCGCAGATAGGCGAAGAAGCCCCCGAGCTTCTTCGCATGTCTTCGGCGTTGGGACGGTGCGAGGCCGCGGTGATGGTGTCTTCTACTTCGAAGTCACCAGGCCTATCGATCTGAAGCAGCGGGTCTTCCCGTTCTTCGATCGATTCGAGTTGCGCAGTCCGAAGCGGCAGGACCTACGGGTCTTCCGCCCGATCACTGAACTTGTCCTGTCAGGCCGGCACCTTTCAGCTTCGGGTATCGAGCAAGCCCTCGCATTGAGGGCTCCGATGAACCGAGGAGGGAAGCGTCGGCGTAGCGATGAAGAGATCATCGCAACGTTGAGAAACTGGGAATCCTCAGAGGCCATATGCAGAGCTCCCTCTATGAAGCAGAGGGATGAAGATATGGTCCACACCTCATGGCGACATGAGGATTAAGGTGAACTATAACGGTTAGTTAATACCTGGCTGTTGTAAAACCCCGCTATATGCTGGGACATCCGAGTATCCGGCGGTACTCATTCACGTGTTCGATCTCGCAACACGTGGAAAGTGAAAATCCGTCCGGTGCGGACAATCAGCAGGAAACTGCAGAGACTTGCAGGATCCTCAGAGACTGCACGCGGGGCTCCTCGTCGACGAAAGCCGGCGAGTGACGAAGATACAGTCCGACCCTCATGGCGACATGAGGAGCTAGGCAGAAATGACTTGGCCGCTCAAGAGCAAAATGGCGAGCATTTAGCGTCACGTTTTGAGTAGTAACAAACGTGCCTAAGGTAGGGATTCCCCTCGAAACTTGAGGGGTAGCTGCCCCCCGTATCGGTGACGATGCGGTGCGCAGTCGGCTATATGCTGGAAAATCCGTTGCATCCTCCACTACTCGACTCGGTAACAGCGAGTCAGTGACAACGTGAGAGGTGCGGACAATCAGCAGGAAAGACTCAGACCTTTAGGTTTGAGAATCCCCAGAGACCATACGCCGACCAACTCACCAAATCCCAAGGTGAGCTGAAGATATGGTCCGGACCCTACGGCGACGTAGGGAGGCCGGCGGAAACGACCGGCCCGCCAAATGATCCAAAGAGTTTTAGATCATTTGGTTGTAACAGTGTCAAGCGAAATTCCTTGTCGGGTAAGTTCCGACCTGCACGAATGGCGTAACGACTTTCCTACTGTCTCAACCACAGACCCGGCGAAATTGAAGTACGAGTAAAGATGCTCGTTAGCTGCATCAGGACGGAAAGACCCCGTGGACCTTTACTACAGCTTGATGTTGAGTTTTGGTACTATTTGTGTAGGATAGGTGGGAGACTTTGAAGCATTGGCGCTAGCCAGTGTGGAGTCAACCTTGAAATACCACCCTTTTAGTGCCGGGACTCTAACCTCGGTCCGTAATCCGGATCAGGAACAGCGTCAGGTGGGTAGTTTGACTGGGGCGGTCGCCTTAACAAAATGGGGCGAATCATGGGAAACCATGTGAGATAAAACTCTCGGCGTATGCTGGGACACCCGAGTATCTGGCAGTACTCGTTCATGTCACACCTATTTTGTAGATGTGCGTCATGGGCAGTGACAATCTGACCAGTGCGGACAATCAGCAGGTTGGGCGAGTCCAAACCGCCTACCTCAACGACCACAACGAGAGCCCCGTCGCATTGCGACGGGTGATGGAATGGTCTGAACTGCATGGCGACATGCAGATCGAGGCAGAAATGACCTCGAGACGACAACTCCGTCCATGAACACGCTGGCACTGCGTATGCAGAAGGCGTCGTTGGTGATGACTGAACGCCAGAAGCAGATCCTCATTGGAATGCTTCTGGGTGATGCTCATCTAGAACGACAGCGTGGCGCAGTTACAGCGAGACTCAAGATCGAGCACTCACTGGCTCAGTCGGCCTATGTCGACTGGAAATACCAGGAGTGGCGAGATTGGGTTCGCACACCACCAAGGGCGAGAGTTCGGCGAAACCGACTCGGAACCTCCTCGACGAACATTGGGTTTTCTACCCTTTCGCATGTCGAGTTGGAGAAGTTTCGATTGTTGGTTCTATCAGAGATCACTGCAAGGTGGTTCCTGAGGAACTCGAACTCACACCTTTGAGCATGGCCGTGTGGTTCATGGACGATGGCTCACGAAAGTCGAGCCAGTGTCGTGGGCTGTACCTCAACACGCAGAGCTTCACTTCTGCAGAGGTTTACCTTCTGCAGACGGGTGATTCGACGAGATGTTGGGGTGCGAGACCACAGTGCGAAAGCAGCGTGATGGCTTGCAGATCTACGTGCCGGCGTCCTCCGCGACGGAGATGACTGCATTCATTGACGAGCAATGTGCTGCCAAGCATGCGATACAAGTTGTCGGGCTAACAGATTGCCTAAAATGTAACGGAGGCGCCCAAAGGTTCCCTCAGGCTGGTTGGCAATCAGCTGTCGAGTGCAATGGCAAAAGGGAGCTTGACTGCGAGACCTACAAGTCGAGCAGGTGCGAAAGCAGGGCATAGTGATCCAGCGGTTGCTTATGGAAGCGCCGTTGCTCAACGGATAAAAGGTACCCCGGGGATAACAGGCTCATCTTCCCCAAGAGTCCATATCGACGGGAAGGTTTGGCACCTCGATGTCGGCTCGTCGCATCCTGGGGCTGAAGCCGGTCCCAAGGGTTGGGCTGTTCGCCCATTAAAGCGGTACGCGAGCTGGGTTTAGAACGTAGATCACACTGCGTCCCCAGGAAGTAATTCCTGGGTGCTCACTGGCTCATATCGGTGAAACCCTGAACAGAACAACCGAACGTTCATGTTCAGGGCAATACCGAGGGAAGGCCAACACAATGAATGTCTCTACGGCGTCCTACGTTGCAGGATTTCTGGACGGGGATGGAAGCATCCACTTCCAACTCGTCAAGCAGAAGGAGTACCGGTTCGGGTTCTACATCCGAGCCAGCGTTTCGTTCTCGCAGTCCACATCAGCCCGAGCAGGGTCTGGAGCGCATCCAGGCACTGCATCGGCGGTGGCGGCTACCTCCGAGATCGAGGCACCGGCATGAGTGATCTGGTGATCACGAGCCGGGAGCTGGTTGTCCAGCTCCTCCAGGAAGTCGAGCCGTACGTGATCTTCAAGAAAGAGCATGTGCGGCGAGCGCTTGAGCTTCTTCCTCAACTCGGTCGAGTGAAGGATCCAGAGTTCTTCCTGCATCTAGCACGGCAAGTAGATGCATTTGCAACCCTAAACTATTCGAAGACGAAGCGGATTTCCGCCGTAGATGTCGAGCAACATCTGCGTAGCAAGGGCGTGTTGTGCCCCCGTAACGACTTCTTCGCCAGCAACAGCGAAGAGATGGCTTCTTAAGATCGATACCTCGATCCGCAGACCCCTGTGGAAGCCATAACACGCCAGCCCCTCGAAAGAGGGTGAAGGTATAGTCTGTGCCCGCAGTAATGCGGGATCAACATGCGTGAGACAGTTCGGTCCCTATCCGATGCAGCCGTAGGAGATTTGAGAAAGGCTGTCCCTAGTACGAGAGGACCGGGACGGACGTAGCTCTCGTGTGCCAGTTGTCCTGCCAAGGGCACGGCTGGTTTGCGACCTACGGGTGGGATAAGCGCTGAAAGCATCTAAGTGCGAAGCCCGTTTCGAGATGAAATCTCCCACAGGGTTAACCTGGTAAGGCCCGTGGCTAGACGACCACGTTGATAGGCCGGAGGTGTAAGTGCAGCAATGCATTCAGCCGACCGGTACTAATCGGCCGAGGGCTTGGAGACCTAGCTCATGCTCGTGCTCGCTTTGGGACGCTCAGGGGCTGCGGAAACGCAGCCAGGCGCGGCGCCGACTTCGTTCAGAAGTAGTGGCTGCCCGCCGAGCGCACGGTTTCCGGTGGCCATGGCGGCGGGGAAACACCCGTTCCCATTCCGAACACGGCAGTTAAGCCCGCCCGCGCCGATGGTACTTGGGGGGAGGCCCCCTGGGAGAGTAGGTCGCCGCCGGGATTTCTAATCGACTCAATCCCCTCCGAGCTCCGGCTCGAGGGGATTTTGTCGTTTCTGGGCCCGGAACTGAGGAACAGAAGAGCGGCCCTGCCATAGTCCGCTCATAAGGGGCTGACCCAGGATCGGTGCGCCAACCCGGTTCGCCTCGGTGGCGGCCCTCAGGACTGGCCTCGAGTACGCACGGGGGGTGCCGACACGGGAACCGTGACCACGGCGGTGCCGGTGGCCGCGTATCTGGAGGTGACCGCCGCGCTGCAGGGTCGACTCGACGGTATGCAAGTGAGCCGGCTCCTGCTCATCGGTGGCGTGGCGGCCATCGTGCTGGGCCTTGGGGACGCCACAGAGGCCCTGGGGATCGGCGCCTCGGTCGATCTCATGGGTGCGGTGTTCGTGTGTCTCATCGTGGTGAACGAGATGCGGCACCCGGGTCATTCCGCAGGACACGCCCGCCTAGACTCGCTCGATGCCCGCTGAACCCTCCCGGTCGAATCGTCGCGCCCCGGGGGCGCGTCCGGGCCCTCGCAGCGGCAGTGCTCGGAGCGGAAGCGCGGGAGGCAGCGGCAGTGCTCGGAGCGGAAGCGCGGGAGGCAGCGGCAGTGCTCGGAGCGGAAGCGCGGGAGGCAGCGGCAGTGCTCGGAGCGGAAGCGCGGGAGGCAGCGGCAGCCGGGGCGGGAGCGGGGGAGGCCGAAAGCCGCCAGCCCGCGGAGGCAGCGGGCGGCCGTCGTCGGCACGCCCACGACGAGCGAGCGAGCGCACGGGCCGGCCTTCGAGTGGGTCCGGTGGCGCAAAGCGTGGCCGTGATGGCGCGGCGCCGGCGCGCAGCGGCGGAACAGGTCGGCCCGGGAGACCGTCGTCCGCAGGAAGCCGGGAGGGCCGGGTGGGTTCGGGTCTGAGTTCCGGCACTCGTCGGGACGGCCCTTCGCGCGGCCGGCCGGGGAGTGGCACCGGACGACCGGCCACTCGCTCGGGATCGCCCGCCAGCAGGTCCGAGCGCGTTGATCGGTCGGGACGGACACCCGCCGGCCGAGTTGGTGGCAGCAGCAGTCGCGGCAGAGACGACCGCGACCGGTCGGCCGGGACTTCTGACCGCCGACCGACTTCCGGACGCAGCGGCGCCGGCCCGCGTCCCGGCGCCGCTCGGCACCGCGAAGCCGGTGCGCGTGACACGGGATGGCAGACGCGAGGAACGCCCAGCCGAGACGCCGCTGCCCAAGCAGGCCAAGCAGTGGGGCAACGTGGCCAGGCGCGGCGCGCGCGAGGTGGCGCATCGAGACCCCGAGGGGGGCCAGCGCACAGCGTTCTTCTCCGACGACCAGGAGCGGCGTCGCCGCACCCCACCGCCGAGCCGACAGCCCAAGTGGGAGCGGATCGATGGCGCTCGCGACGAGTGGGAGGACTCGGCGCCCAAGCCCGCCAAGAGGAAGGCGCCGTCGGCCAAGCCGGCAACCCGGAGCCGGCGTCCAGCCGCGACCGCGGCGGTAGCCGGAGCCGCAACTGCCGCCGGAGCGAGAGCCCGTGGCACCCGCGACACCGGTGCCGGCAACACCGCCGGCGCCCTGGCCGCGCTGTCCAACCGCGTCAACCTGCCGCCCGAGGTGGCGGCGGACATCCGCAACGCGGCGGACGCCGCCACCGCCCATCACCGGGAACGCCTGGTGGAACGGGCAGAGGCGGCCTATGGGGCCTACGAGCGTGGGCGTTTCTCCGATGCGCTGCGGGCGATCAAACCGGTGGCCGAAGAGGCGCCGGCGGTCGCCGCTGTGCGGGAGCTGGCCGGCCTGGCCGCCTACCGGTCCGGGCGTTGGCGTGAGGCGGCCCGCAATCTGCAGGCCTTCGGAACACTGAGTGACTCCACGGAGCACCTCCCAGTACTCATGGACTGCCAGCGCGCGCTGCACAAACCCAAGAAGGTCGCTGAGCTGTGGGCGGAGCTCCGGCACAGCTCGCCGGAGCCCGACGTCTTGGCCGAGGGAAGGATCGTGGCCGCGGCCGCTTTGGCCGACGCCGGTGACCTCAACGGCGCCATCGCCTTGCTGGCCACGGCCGGAGCGTCGAAGGCCCTGCGCAATCCTTCGGACCGGCACATCCGCCAGTGGTATGTGCTGGGGGACCTGTACGAGCGCGCCGGTGACATCCCACGGGCCCGGGACTTCTTCGAGCGCGTCCTGCGGGCCGACCCCGCGGCCTACGACGTGGTGCAGCGCCTGCGCGGTCTGGGGCCGGAGCGCAAACGGTCACGCCCCAAGACTCCCGCCCAGTCCAGGAGTACCCGCTCGCCCAAGTCCGCACCCGAGAGCAGTCGGAGCGGCTGAAGCACCTCACCATTGCGCCCGGCGGAGAGGCGCGAGGCTGACACGATGGACGAGGGCCTGAGCCGGGCTGCGGCCAACAACGCCCCCTGGTGCCGGACGGTCTGCGCCGCCCACGGGATGGCATCGAAGTTCTTCGACGACTACTGGCTCCTCGAGGCCGGCTCGACCTTGTCCCTGTACCCCAACCTGGTGACGTTGCAGGAGGAAGGGACTGAAGCCCAACTGGCCTGCATCGAGCAGCATCACCGCAAAGGGCTCCGACCGTGGTCCGTCAAGGACTCCTTCAACCGGCTCGACCTGCGCCCGATCGGCTTCGACGTGCTTTTCGACGCGGAGTGGTTCTTCGGGCGACCCGACGCACAGGCGCAAGAGCAAGAGCAACTGCGGCAGCGACATGGAGACGACACCTCGGGAGAGCCCAGCACGACCCGACGGGCGGGAACCGAGGCCGAGCTCCGTGACTGGGAACGCGTCTGGGGGCAACGCCCCCAAGACTGGTCGAGCGGCGGCAGTGTCTTCCCGCCTGCGCTCCTCCAGGACGAGCGGGTGCCCTTCCTCTTCACGCATGGAGACGACGGCATCCGTGCCGGGCTGGTCGCCAACTACGACGCCGGCGTTGTTGGACTCTCCAACGCCTTCACCCGCTCGGGTCAGGTATCGGACCTGGTCGGGTGCCTGCTCCGGGCGACGGCGCTGTGGCCCGATCTTCCCCTGGTCGGCTACGGGACCGCAGCCCAACTCGAGGGGCTCGAGGACCTGGGCCTGGGCCTCGAGCGCATTGGACCGTGCCGCATCTGGCATCTGGCGTCTGGCGTCTGACCCGCACAGTCGCCTGACGCCTCACGCCTGCCGACGCTAAGCGCCAGGGACCGCAGGCCCACACGCACCCGCACCACAGCGCCCCAGCCGGCTACGGCGTCCCACCCGCCGCCGGTGCCGACGTCGTGGTCGTCGCCGGTGGCGCCGTCGTCGTGGTCGTGGTCGTGGTCGAAGCAGTCGTGGTGGTCGTCGAAGCTGCAGCGGTGGTCGTCGTGGTCGACGACGTGGAGGTCGTCGTCGTCGAAGGAGGTGCCGACCCGTAGTTCGGCCCCTCAACGGTGACGAGCGTCCCGATCGGGGTCAGTGGCCATACAAGGGCGGCGTCGGCGTAGCTCATCTCGACGCAACCGTTGCTCTGCGGGGATCCGTAGCTGGCCCGGATGAAGCCGTGCAGCGCGTCGCCGCCGTTGAAATAGCTGGCGTAGGGGACGTTCGGGTCGTTGTACGTCGAACCGTCGGGGTTGGTGCCCTTCATGTCCGAGTAGCGCACGTGCTCGAAGACGGCGTAGGAGCCGTCGGTCGTGTCGGCGCCCGGGGCGCCCGTGTTCACCGGGATGCCCACGTACTGGGTGGCACCGTTCTGCCACAGCGTCAGGTTCTCGGGCTCCACCTTGTTCACCAGCACGTAGACGTAGGGCGTGGGGTCGTCCTTGTGGTTGAGGGTGTCGTTGATCAGGGCCGTCCACACGGCCGGCCCGGCGATGCCGTCCACCCCTATGCCGTTGTGGGACTCGAACGCCTCAATGGCCGCCTTGGTGATCTCGTTGACCGACCCCTGGACCCATAGCGCCATCAGCTCGGGCGGCTGGTCGGGCCAGCGCCAGGCGAACGACCCCGCCTGGTCGACGGCCAGGTCGGACCCGGGCGGCGGCGGCCCCGTCGGGGCGAAGCTGAGCGGGAGGTAGTCGAGGCCGGCCAGCAGCTGCTGCACCCGGAGCATGTCGCCCTGGACCACGTCGAAGATGAGCGAGGTGCGGCGGGCCAGCTCGGCTCCACTCGTCCCGCGCAGGCCCGAAGTACCGCCGGGCACCGAAACCTCCTCTTGAATTCCGGGCACCAGCGGCGCGGCCGGGTCGAAGCTGAGCGTGGTCGGGCTCGACTGCACCCAGGTCCCCGCCACATGCGGCGTCAGTATGGGCGTGACCTTGTGCAGGGCCACCGGCTTGGTGAAGGTCAGCGAGATGCTGGCGTTGGACGCCACGTCTTCCGCCCCCGCCCTGGGCTGCGAGGTCCGCAGGGCGTAGGTCGGTCCGCTCGGTCTCGTCGTCGTGGTGCCCACGGGGGCCGAGGACGAGCGAGACGCAGCGCCAGACCGAGAGCCCGAGCCGGACTGAGTGCCGGCGAGGGACGCCGAGTCCGAGCCGCCACCCGAGAAGTGCGACCCGGTCAGATAGACGAACGCGCCGATGGCCACGACCGCCGCCGCGACGAGAAGCCACGGCGGGACATGCAGCGGCACTCTCCGGGGTGATCCGCGATCGTCCACTGGCCTCCGCGTGGCCTCCGTCCACCTCACAGTCGGCGCCGACCTGCCCCAACCGGCGCACTGGTCAGCGTATGGGCGTCAAAACGCCAAAAAACGTCAGCAGGGCGGAAAGTTCGGGCGCAGCGGAGAGAAACCGATCAGAAACCCGACAACCCAGCAACCCAACAGAGGACGGGGTGCGTCCCGGGCCCAAAAGACGTCAACGAGGCCTCCGGTAGGCTGGCGCCCCATGAGCACCGACCTCCATGCGCTCCTGGGCGACGACGCCGACAGCCTCCTCGGCTACACGGCCAAGGCCTTCCCGGCCGAGAACCTGACCCTGCCGGGGCCCGACTACCTCGACAGGGTCTTCACCAACTCGCGACCGCAGCCCGACCGTGCTGCGCAATCTCGGGACCGTGTTCAACCACGGACGCCTCGGCGGCTCTGGATACATCTCCATCCTCCCCGTCGACCAGGGCATCGAGCACTCGGCGGCGGCGAGCTTCTCCAAGAACCCCGCCTACTTCGATCCGCTGAACATCATCGAGCTGGCCTTCGCCGGCGAGTGCAACGCCGTCGCCACCACGCTCGGCACGCTCGGCCTGGCCTCGCGCAAGTACGTGCACCGCATCCCCTTCATCTGCAAGCTGAACCACAACGCGTTCCTGCACGTACCCAACACCTACGACCAGATCATGTTCGGCTCCGTGCAGCCAGGCCTTCGACCTCGGGGCCGTCGGGGTGGGCGCCACCATCTACTTCGGCTCCGACGACATGGACCGCGAGCTGCAGCAGGTGTCCGAGGCCTTCGCCGAGGCCCACCAGCTCGGCATGTTCACGGTGCTCTGGTGCTACCTGCGCAACCCGGCCTTCACCAAGGACGGGGTCAACTACGAGGTCTCGGCCGACCTCACCGGCCAGGCCAATCACCTGGGCGTGACGATCGAGGCCGACATCATCAAGCAGAAGCAGCCGGAGAACAACGGCGGCTACACGGCAATCGGCTTCGGCCGGACCGACCCGCTCGTCTACGACGAGCTCACCACGGACAACCCGATCGACCTGACCCGCTGGCAGGTGGTCAATTGCTATGCCGGCCGCATCGGCCTCATCAACTCGGGCGGCGAGTCCAAGGGCGACAGCGACCTGGCCCAGGCCATCCGCACCGCGGTCATCAACAAGCGCGCCGGCGGCATGGGCCTCATCGTCGGGCGCAAGTCCTTCCAGCGCCCGATGGCGGAGGGCGCGGCGCTGATCCACGCCATCCAGGACGTGTACCTCGACCCGGCGGTGACCATCGCCTGAGATCCCCTGGCGGGGCGGCCTCGCCGGTTCCGCCGGAATCGTTCCGGAGGCGGGGCCCGGCGGCCACACCCTCTGAGCAGGGCAGCCGATGGAGAGAACGCGGCCGGGACTAGAGTTGAAGGCCGAACGAACTACTTCGGACGTCGAGCGCCGCGCGCCGTGCCGGCGGGGTGCGCAGGGGCCGCCCGCACCGAGCGAGCGAGCGCCCGGGCGTCCATGACATGAGACGAGGCAGCCCGTGGCATCGGGAACGCATCACGTGACGACAGAGCAGATCGACCAGGTCATCGTGCGCTTCGCCGGGGACTCCGGCGACGGCATGCAGCTCACCGGGGACCGCTTCACCACGAGCAGCGCCCTGCTGGGCAACGACCTGTCCACCTTCCCCGACTTCCCGGCGGAGATCCGGGCGCCCGCCGGCACGGTCAACGGGGTGTCGGCGTTCCAGGTGCACATCTCGGACCACGACATCCTCACCCCGGGCGACTCGCCCAACGTGCTCGTGGCCATGAACCCCGCTGCGCTGAAGGCGAACATCGACCTGATGGCCAAGGGCACGGTCCTCATCGTCAACAGCGACTCCTTCGAGGAGCGCGACCTGGCCAAGGCCGGCTACGCGGCCAACCCGCTGACCGACGGCTCGCTGGCCGCCTACACGGTCTACGAGGTCCCCATGACCTCTATCACCCAGGAGGTGTGCAAGGAGGCCGGGGTCAAGCCCCGCGACGCCGAGCGCTCCAAGAACTTCTTCGCCCTGGGCCTGGTCAGCTGGATGTACACCCGCCCGCTCGATCCCACGGTCGAGTGGATCACCGAGCGCTTCGCCGGCAAGCCGCAGGTGGTCGACGCCAACGTCCGGGCCTTCCGGGCCGGCTACGACTTCGGCGAGACGGCCGAGCTCTTCGAGTCCAACTACGAGGTCAAGCCGGCCACCTTCGAGAAGGGCGAGTACGTCCAGGTGACCGGGAACCAGGCGCTGGCCTGGGGCCTCATCACCGCCTCGCGCCTGGCCGGGCTGACGCTGTTCCTGGGCAGCTACCCGATCACGCCGGCGTCGGACATCCTGCACGAGCTGAGCCGGCGCAAGGAGTTCGGCATCCGCACCTTCCAGGCCGAGGACGAGATCGCCGGCATCGGCGCCGCCCTCGGGGCGGCCTTCGGCGGGGCGCTCGGCGTTACCGCCACCAGCGGCCCGGGGCTCGACCTCAAGTCCGAGACCATCGGCCTGGCCATCAACCTCGAGCTGCCGCTCGTCATCGTCGACGTGCAGCGCGGCGGGCCCTCGACCGGCCTGCCGACCAAGACCGAGCAGGCCGACCTGCTCCACGCCATGTACGGCCGCCACGGCGAGGCGCCGCTGCCCATCATCGCGGCGCAGACGCCGAGCGACTGCTTCGCGGCCGCCATCGAGGCGGCGCGCCTGGCCGTCAAGTACCGGACGCCGGTGATCTTGCTCTCGGACGGCTATCTCGCCAACGGGGCCGAGCCCTGGCGCCTGCCCGACCTCGATGCCCTGGCGCCGATCGACCCCGTCTTCGCCTCGGAGCCGAACCACACCGACGACGACGGCAACGAGACCTTCTGGCCCTACATCCGCGACCCCGAGACGCTGGCCCGTCCCTGGGCGCCGCCCGGGCCTGCCCGGGCTCGAGCACCGCATCGGCGGGCTGGAGAAGGCCGACGGCAGCGGCAACGTGTCGTACGAGGGCGTGAACCACGAGCGCATGGTGCACCTGCGTCGCGACAAGATCGCCGGCATCGAGCGAATCGCCGCCGGTCGAGGTGAACGACGAGACCGGCGACGCCCAGCTGCTCCTGGTGAGCTGGGGCTCGACCTACGCCGCCGTGTTCGCCGGGGTGAAGCGGGTGCGGGCCCGGGGCATGAAGGCGGCCCATGTCCACCTGCGCCATCTCAACCCGCTGCCGCCGAACCTGGGCGAGGTGCTGGGGCGCTACACCCAGGTCCTGGTGCCCGAGATCAACCTGGGCCAGCTGAGCCAGGATCCTGCGGGCCGAGTACCTGGTGGACGCCCAGACCATGTCGAAGATGCAGGGCGTGCCGTTCCGCGTCGGGGAGATCGAGGCGGCCATCACCGCACTGCTCGGAGGGAAGTCATGAGCGAGTCCAACGGTTCCAGCGGCAACGGGAGCGAGGGCGGGAACGGAGCGGTGGCCACCGCCGCGTCCCGGTCACCACACGCAAGGACTGGACCAGCGACCAGGAGGTGCGCTGGTGCCCGGGCTGCGGTGACTACTCCATCCTGGCCGCCGTCCAGATGCTGATGCCCGACCTCGGCGTGCGGCGGGAGAACACGGTCTTCCTCTCGGGCATCGGCTGCGCCGCCCGCTTCCCGTACTACATGAACACCTACGGGATGCACTCGATCCACGGGCGGGCGCCGGCCATCGCCACCGGCCTGGCCACGACGCGGCCCGACCTCGACGTGTGGGTCATCTCCGGTGACGGCGACGCGCTGTCGATCGGCGGCAACCACCTGATCCACGCGCTGCGCCGCAACGTGCGCTTGAACATCATCATGTTCAACAACCAGATCTACGGGCTGACCAAGGGCCAGTACTCGCCGACCTCCGAGGTGGCCAAGGTGACCAAGTCGACGCCGTTCGGCTCGGTGGACACGCCCTTCAACCCGGTGTCGCTGGCGCTGGGCGCCGAGGCCACCTTCGTGGCCCGGACGCACGACATGGACCGCGCCCACATGCAGGAGACCTTCCGGCGGGCGCACGAGCACAACGGCGCCGCGTTCGTCGAGGTGCTGCAGAACTGCAACGTCTTCAACGACGGCGCCTTCGAGAAGATCACCGGCCGCGACAACCGGGCCACCATGCTGATCCCGCTCCAGCACGGCCAGCCGATCGTCTTCGGCGCCGAAGGCGAGGAGCGTGGCGTGGTGCAGCGGGCCGACGGCGGGCTCGAGATCGTCTCGGTGGCCGACGTGGGTGTCGAAAACCTGCTCGTGCACGACGAGCAGCGCGCCGACCCGGGCCTGGCCTTCGCCCTCTCCCGCCTGGCCCGGGGGCCCTACGAGCCCACGCCGATCGGCGTCTTCCGGGCCGTGGCCCGGCCAGAGTACGGCGCGCAGATGGCCGAGCAGGTGACCGAGGCCCAGGCGAAGCGCGGCTTGGGCGACGTGGCGGCGCTGCTGCGCTCTGGGTCGAGCTGGACAGTCGACTAGCGGCATGGCGCTGCAGGAGGTCGGGCCGCCTCTGCTCGCGTCGCCTCCGGTCCACGGCTCATACGTGTCGCATGTATACGCGCGTTTGCTGACCGATTTCGGGCGCGATCGGTCAGTAATGGCCTGACCGTTTCTCCGCGATCCGGTCAGCAGTTGGCTCTCTACAAAAGAGATCGAGAAGTGCGGCGCGCCGCGAACAGCGGCTCGAGCGACCGTTCGAGCGACAGCATCTCTATGACTGCTCCCAGGGGTCGTGAGAGCCGGCGTTCTGCACTCCAAGGCGATGGCCGGCTCGCAACGCCGGCGATGCGATGGCCGCCCCGGGGCGCCGCCTATTTCGACGACATGACCTTGAACAGCCGGGCGTCGGGCGGCGCCGAGATATGGCCGGCCAGGTGCTCGTTCAGCTTCGGCCGGACCACGGCAGCGGCGGCATTGGCGTTGGCCTCGGTGTCCCAGAGGACGTAGACCCCGCATTCGCCGTCGGACTCGTCCGCGAAGACGGTGACGGCCTGGCAGCCGGGCTGCTCGGCGATGAGCGGCACCAGCTCGTCGGCCAGCTGCTGCGCCTTGTCCCCGTTGCCGCTACCCAGGCAGAACCTGACCAGACGTGTGTACATCGTGTCCTCCCTCCCTGCGACGAATCGTCGACACGATAGGCCCGCGATCCGGCATTCTGCAGGCGGTGTGGGTAGACCCACCGGTGGCGGCATTCAGGTGGCCGCTACCTCGCCCAGCCGACTGAAGGTGTTGCAGTAGAACAGGCGGCCCCCGGGCGCCCGCCAGTCGGCCCACTCGTCGTAGGCGGCGCTGTCGATTCCGCCCAGGCGCGGCGCCACGTGCTCGATCATGGTCGAGAACGTCCCCTCGGCGTCGGCGTTGTCGAACTCGTAGAAGTGCATGTAGAGCGGGTCGATCCCGGCGACGTTCTCGTAGACCGAGATCTGGGTGAAGCCCGGGATGCCGGCGGCGGCGATGTGGCGGATGTGGACGAAGTCACCCCAGTTCCGCAGGCTTCGGGCCAGGTCGGGGTTCCGAGGGGAGATCCACACGATGCTCAGGCCCAGGGTGGGCCCGTCGGTGAGGACGCCCTGGCTCGGACGGGAATCGCGGCGAAAGGAGTGGACCTCGGACGTCCCGGGTGGAGGAGGGGGAGCCTCGAAGCCGTCGCCCGCCTCGACGACCAGCAGCGAGCGACCGTCGCGGATGCGCATCGGCAGGTCGGTGCGCTCGAGGGCGCAGTTCTCCCACCAGGTGACGCGTTCCGCGCCAGGAGCGACAGCCAGTGCCGCGGCTCGCGCGGCGGCCTCGTCGGCGGTGGCGTCACCGAGCTCCAGGTGGAGGAGGGGAGTCTCGCGGTCCTCCACGCTCAGCGCGCTCCAGGTGTGATGGTCGGCTTCATGGCTGGCTCCGACGTGTGACGGGCCAGCGGATCGATCCGGTGCCCGAGGTGGGCGGCAACCTAGCGGAACGACGCATCGACCGCCATGGGCGGTTCCGGGCGCCGGTGGTCGACGGCGTCGTGGAGGTGGACGACCGCGCTCACGAAGCGGTCCTGGCGCACAACGAGGTCGGGCGTGGACCCGAGGTGGTGGGGCGGCGCCGGTCGGGCTCAAGCTCCGGACGAGGTGTTCACCACGGCGGGTCCCCGCCGAGCGGGTCCAACTGTCCGGCGATCTGCCTCAGCACGGCATCGAGCCCGTGCGCCGAGAGCCGGCGGTTGTACAGGGGACCGGTCCCGTCGCGGAGGAGGCAGCCCACCGTCGCCACACCTCGGGCGGGGACCGGAGACAGGCCCAGGAGTCGGTCACGCACTTCTGCCAGGGCAGCCCGGCAGCCCACGATGGCCTGGCGGTTGAGCGGCGTACGGGGCGTACGCGGCACGGGTGGCTCCGTGGCGCGGGCCAGGACCCGGGCCAAGGCATCGGCGTGAATCTGACGCGTGAGGGGTGAGACGAGGTCCTGAGCCCGAGCCGCCAAGAGCCGGTTCGACTCGGGTGAAGCACCCCCGGCCAGTTGGCGATCGAGCGAGGACGCCCACGCGCCGCGCCGCCATGCGTGTCCACCACCGATTGGTCGAGGACGTCAGTCCTCCCGATTCATGGGAGCCGATGAGCAGCAGGGTGGTCGGTCTCGTCCATCCGCCGCTCCGGACGCGCCGCGAGCGCTTCCCTCGTGACGGCGATTCGCGCCCGCCGTCTCTTTCATCGGACCCGGAGAACCTGACATCGCTCTTCACGGTCTCCATCGTGAGCGTCTTCGGCCGCCGGCGAAAGTGGCATGATTGACAGCGTGCGTGCCAAACCTGCCAAACCGGCCAAACCTGCCCCCAGGTCACGCCGGGCGACCAACGGTTCCCGGCCGAAACAGCCCTGGGCGGGGGCCCGCTCCCACGACGTCGCCCTTGTGGTCTACGACGGCTTCACCCCCTTCGAACTGGGTGTCGTCTGTGAGATCTTCGGCGACGACCGGTGGGTGCCCGCCGGTGACCCGTGGTACCGCCTGTTCATCTGTGGGGCCTCCTCAGGTCCGGTCACCGCGGACGGTGGCTTCCAGATCCTGGTGCCGCACGGACTGGAGAAGCTGTCACGGGTCGATACGGTGATCGTGGCGCCGACCTACCGCCCGTACGAGATCACGGCGGGTGTGTTCGAGGCGTTGCGGGGCGCACACGCCCGGGGGTGTCGCATGGTTTCGCTGTGCGCGGGCGCCTTCGTCCTGGCCGCCGCAGGCCTGCTCGACGGTCGACACGTCGCCACGCACTGGGCGGAGTGTGACGAGCTGGCCCGCCGCTACCCGCACACCCGGGTCGATTCCGGAGTGCTCTACGTCGACGAAGGCGACATCCTCACCGGGGCGGGGAGTGCCGCCAGCATCGATCTGTGCCTGCACATCGTCCGCCAGGACTACGGAAGCGAGGTGGCGACCAGGCTGGCCCGCCAGCTGGTCGTGCCGCCGCAACGAGACGGTGACCAGGCCCAGTACATCGAGAAGCCGTTGCCCGTGCTCGACCACACGGACCTCTTCGCGGACACCATGGCGTGGGTGCAGGAGCATCTCGACGAACCCATCACGGTCGAGGACCTGGCCTCCCGTTCCGCCATGAGCCCGCGCACGTTCTCACGGCGATTCCTCGCCTCGACCGGGAGCTCGCCCTACCAGTGGCTGCTGCGCCGGCGCGTGCAGTTTGCGCAACAGCTGCTCGAGACCAGTGACCTGTCGATCGAAGCGGTGGCGGCCAAGAGTGGCTTCTGCACGGCCGGCAATCTCCGAAAGCACTTCGGCCGCGTCGTCCATACGAACCCGCAGGCGTACCGGGGGGCCTTCCAAGTCACTTGAGCCGTGGCGTGGATGAGGTGGGCCCGATCCCGCACGCCACGCCGTCCACGGTGGTGTGACCTAACGTCGGCGACGATGATTTGCAGATCGGCCACGGCCCGGAGGGTGTGATGGATCGCCGCTCCTTCCTGCGCGGAGCGGCCACGGTCGGCTCGAGTGTCATCGCAGGGGGCCTGGCAGCCGGATGCGCGGATCACAACGCGGCACGATCGGGCGCGGGTGGCACCTCCACCACGACCAGCGGCGGTCCGCCGACTTGGTCCGCACTGGCCGCCTCTTTGACCGGCAGCCTGCTGCTCCCGAGTGACAGCGGCTACCCGGCGGCGGGAGAGCTGTACAACGCTCTGTACACACCCAACCCGGCGGCCATCGCGGAGTGCATCTCGGTGAGCGACGTGCAGCACTGTTTGGCGTTCGCTCAGGAGCACAACGTCGCCGTAACGGCCCGCGCCGGCGGCCACAGCTATGGCGGCTACTCGACGTGTCCCGGCTTGGTCATAAACGTGTCGGGCCTGAACGCCGTCTCAATGGGTGCCACGTCCGCCGCCCAAACGGCCGGCTCCAGTGCTGCGGTGGCCACGGTAGGGGCGGGTACCAAGTTGATCGACGTGTACAGCGGGTTGGCCGCACAGGGCTACCTCCTGCCGGGAGGCTCGTGTCCCACGGTGGGTATCGCCGGGCTGGCCCTCGGTGGGGGCATCGGCGTCTTCTCACGCGCCTACGGGATGACGTGCGACCAGTTGGCGACGGTGGACATCGTGACGGCCGACGGCGTGCTGCGCCGGTGTGGACCGGGTCAGGACGAGGATCTGTACTGGGCCTGCCGCGGTGGCGGGGGTGGGAATTTCGGGGTCGTGACCTCGTTCGATTTCCGGGTCCAGCCGATTCCCGCCTCGATCACGCTCTTCACGCTCGAGTGGCCGTGGGGGGCGGCAGCCACCGTCCTGGATGCCTGGCTCCGCTGGATCCCCCAGGCGCCGCAGCAATTGTGGGCCAACTGCCAACTGTTCAGCAGCGGGGTGGCCGGGAACGGGTTGGTCAAGGTGACCGGGGTGTTCATCGGCCCGGTGGCCCAGTGTTCGGCGGCCCTGAGCCCGCTGACGTCCGCCGTGGGGGTCGCCACGACGTACGACTTCGTCGGGCCGGAGGAGTACATGACGGCGATCATGATCGAGGCGGGATGCGAAGGGAAGCCGGTGGCCCAGTGCGCCGCACCCGCCCAGTCACCCTTCGTGGCGAAGTCCTCGTACGTGGGCGGACCGCTCCCGGAGGCGTCGGTCAGCGGGCTCCTGTCCGCCCTGTCGAGCCTCCCGACCACGCTGCGCGGCGCCGGGGGCGGCATCGTGTTCGACGGCTACGGCGGGGTGATCAATCAGACCGGGGCGAGCGAGACCGCCTTCGTCCACCGCGAGGCCGTCGCGTGCGCGCAGTACTCGATCACCTATCCGACGTCCTCGCCGTCTTCGAGTGCCACGTCGGCGGCCGCGGCGTGGCTCCAGGGCCTCGAGGGCCAGTTCGCGCCGGTGACGCAGGGTTCGTATCAGAACTACATCGACCCCACTCTGGCCGACTGGCAGCAGGCCTATTACGGAACCAACCTGCCCCGGCTGCGCCAGGTGAAGCAGAAGTACGACCCCGATGACGTGTTCCACTTCGCACAGTCGATCCCGCCGGCCTGACGGGGCGACGAGCGCTGCCCCGGTCGACCGCACCCGAGCCAGCGGCAAGTATTGGTCCGGTGCCAGAAGATGAACGTGCCGATGACGGCCTCGTGCTGGAACTGACCGCCCAGCCCGATGCCGCCGATTTACAGGCTCTCAACGACGGTCTCGAACGGTTCAATCAGGCCTCGACCTTCGGAAAGGATCGGATCAAGGTCCCGCTCACCGTCCTGCTACGAAGAGATGGCACGGTCCTTGCCGCCGCCCACGGCAATACGCACTACGGCTGGCTGTACCTGAGTGGGATGTGGGTGGAGGACTCCCTGAGAGGTCGGGGATGGGGTCGTCGCCTGGTGGAGCGCTTCGAAGAGGAGGGCGCGCGACGAGGTTGCCACGGCGCGTGGGTGGACACCTACGGGTTCCAGGCACCGGGCTTCTACGAAAAGCTCGGTTACAGGGAATTCGGTCGCCTCGACGAATTTCCTCCCGGCTCAGCCCGGCACTTCTATTGGAAGCCGTTGCTCACCGAAGGCAGGCCGAAGGCCGGGGACGGCTGAGCCGGATCCGCGTACCTCGGCCCAGGATGCCGGTGCCGTGCCGAGCGTGAGTTCCCTAAGCCGCCGGCGCCGACTCCACCTCGTCGCGGATCCGCTCGAGCGTCGTGCGCATCCCGTTCCGATTGGTCTTGCCGCGCGTCCAGCCCAGCAGCGACCAGTAGAGCCGGAGCCACCAGGTCGGGGTCAGGGTGAACGACTCGGTCACGTCGCAGCCGCCATCCACCGGCGCGATGTCGTAGCGCCAGACGTTGAGCGGCGCACCCGGCTTGTTCCCCACCCCGAAGGCGAAGACGCGACCCGGCTCGCAGGCCGAGACGGTGCACGTCGTCCAGTACACGGGCCCCTTGCCGTTGCGCTTCACGTGGCCCCGGAACTTGGCCCCGAGCGCCGGCCCGCTGGCACCGTCGATCCATTCGGCCTCGAAGGTCTCGGGGCTGTAGCTCCCGATCCGGGTGACGTCACTGACCAGGTCCCAGACCTGCTCGGGGGTGGCCTTCATGCGAACGGTGACGGCGTCGTGCATCGGATCCTCCCGGGCTCAGTCCAGATCCAGCGAACGGAAGACCATCCCCGTGCGCGGCTTGGGGCTGAAGTAGGTCGTCTTGGGCGGCATGCGCCGCCGCTCGTTGGCCCACTCGTCGATCTGCTTGACCGTCACCGGACGCAGGATGAAGGCCGCCTGGCCCTCGCCCGACCCGAGCGCCGCCATGGCCTCCTGCACGCTGTGGCGGTGCATGACCTCGTGGGCCGGCAGGTTCGACAGCACGGTGGCGATCAGGTTGGAGTCGAGGTCGTTGCCCGGCTCCTCCGACAGCTCGGCGTGGGGGAGCAGCAGGTAGGCCTGCCCGTCGGTCACCATGGCCAGGGAGCCCGAGTCGGACAGCGCGCCGAGGGTGCGGGTGTCGGCGGCACCGGCCCGCACCACGTCGAACCACGGTGCCAGTGCACCCACGAGATCGAAGCCATCCGGCAGCCCGCTGATCGTCCGGTGGATGGCGCCGACCGTCAGTTGGTCCTCGGCCAGTTCGACCACGAGGGCCATCACGAAGTCGTGCGGCCCGGGCTGGTCGCCGTTGGCCTCGCGCACCTGGGCCTGGTAGGTGCGGGCCGTCTCGTAGCGGTGATGCCCGTCGGCCAGAACGACCGGCGCGCGCCCGATCGCGGCGCTCACGGCGGCCACGATGTCGGGGTCGCTCAGGACCCAGAGCTGATGGCGCACCCCGTCGTCGTCGTAGGCGTCCGCCACCGGTTCGTCGTCGGTGGGGTCGAAAGTGGCCGTGACACCGGCGGCCATGGAGAGGCCCCAGATGGGGGAGAGGTTGGCCCGCGTCGCCCGCAGGAGGTCGAGGCGGTCGCTCTTGGGCTTGGGCAGGGTCTGCTCGTGCGGAAGGATGTCACTCTCCTCGCCGGGCTCGGCCAGGCCCAGGGCCCCGATGACACCGGTGGTGGTCCGCCCCGATGTGTCCGTCATGCGGTAGGGGTAGAGGCTCGGCGCGTCCGCTACCAGCACGCCGTCGGTCTGCCACTGCAAGAAGAGGTCGGTGGCCACGGCGTAGCGGTCACGCCCAACGGTGAGGTCGGCCTCGGGCAGCTCCACCAGCACGGCGTTGGCCCGGTGGCGCGAGGCCAGGTGGGCCCGCTGGGTCGAGGAGATGACGTCATAGGGCGGGGCGATGACCTGGGCAATGGGCGCAACCTCGGGCCGGTAGCGCAGCCCCCGGAACGGTGCGAAACGAGGCATCGTGCCACTCTGGCACACGGCGGGCGGGGGTCGCCGCAGGGGGGCCGCCGTACACTCTTGGGCGTGGACGACGACGGTCTGGACCGCATCCTCACCGCCCCGAACGTCATCACTTTCGTTCGGCTGCTCTGCATCCCCCTCTTTCTCTGGCTGCTCTTCGGGGCCCACCGCCAGACGGCGGCCGCCGTGCTGCTGGCCGTCCTCGGCGCCACGGATTGGGTCGACGGCTACGTGGCCCGCCGTTTCGGCCAGGTGACCACCCTGGGCAAAGTCCTCGACCCCACGGCGGACCGGATCCTGGTGGGCACGGCCGTGATCTCGGTGATGGTCTATGGCGCGGTACCGATCTGGTTCGGCACAGCGACCATTGCGCGCGAGGTACTGGTCTCCCTCATGGTCCTCCTGCTGGCCTCGCTCGGTGCGACCCGCATCGACGTGCTGTGGGTCGGCAAGGCCGGGACGTTCGGGTTGATGTTCGCCTATCCGACCTTCTTGCTGGGCTACGGCGACGCCGGCTGGCAGGAGCCCATCCGCGTCATCGGGTGGGTCACCGGCCTGACCGGCCTCACCCTGGCCTGGATCGCCGCCGCCAGTTATATCGGACCGGCCCGCGCCGCCCTGCGCCAGGGGAGAGCGGCCCGGAGTAGTGGGACCACCGTATGAAGGCGGTCATCATGGCGGGCGGTGAGGGCACCCGGTTGCGCCCGCAGACCTCCAACCTGCCCAAGCCCATGCTGCCGTTGGTCGGGCGTCCGATGATGGAGCACATCGTGTCCCTGCTGCAACGGCACGGCATCACCGAGATCGTCGTCACCGTCGCCTTCCTCCCGAACGCCATCCGGAGCTATTTCGGCGACGGCAGCGAGCTCGGCGTGCGCATGGCCTACGCCACGGAGGAGTCACCGCTCGGCACGGCCGGATCCGTGCGCAACGCGCGCGAGCAGCTGACCGAGCGCTTCCTGGTGATCTCGGGCGACGTGTTGACCGACTTCGATCTGACTTCGGTGATCGAGTTCCACGAGAAGAACGACGCGCTGGCCACGATCGCATTGTGCGCCGTCGACAACCCGCTCGAGTTCGGCATCGTCATTACGCGAGAGGACGGGAGCATCGAGCGGTTCCTCGAGAAGCCGGGATGGGGGCAGGTGTTCAGCGACACCATCAACACCGGCATCTACGTGCTCGAGCCGGAGATCTTCGACTTGATACCCGATGGACGTGCCGTGGATTTCTCGAGCGAGGTGTTCCCGGCCGCGCTCGAGGCCGGACAGCCGCTCTACGGTTACGTCGCCGACGGATACTGGGAGGACGTCGGCACGTCGGCCGCCTACCTCAAGGCGCACGAGGACATCCTCGACGGCAAGGTCCAGGTCGACGTGTCGGGCTTCGAGCTGCGAGCGGGGATCTGGGTCGGCAAAGGCTCCAGCATCCACCCGACGGTCCAGCTCGATGCCCCCGCGTTCATCGGCGAGAACTGCACGGTCGACGAAGAGGTGGTGCTGGGCTCCTACACCACCGTCGGTGCCAACACCCAAGTGGCCGAGCGGGCGGAGCTCCAGCGCTCGGTCATCGGCGAGAACTCGTACCTGGGGCCAGCCGTGCGGGTCGAGGGCGCTGTCCTCGGCAAGTCCTGCGACCTGCGCGTGGGTGCCCGGATCGAGCCGGGATCGGTGCTGGGGGAGGGCTGCCTGATCGGAGCGGGCGCGGAGGTCCGCAACGACGTCAAGGTCTACCCGGGCAAAGTGGTGGAGGCCGGTGCCCAGGTGAACGCCTCCATCGTGTGGGAGTCCGGCGGGACCCGGGCCCTGTTCGGTCGGGAGGGGGTGCAGGGGATCGCCAACGTCGACGTCAGCCCGGAGCTGGCGGTCCGCCTGGCCAAGGCCTGGGCGTCCGGCTTCGAGAAGGGCTCGTTCATCACGGCCTCGCGTGACACGAGCCGGGTGGCGCGGGTCCTCAAACGCGCCCTCATGGTGGGTTGCAACTCGGTCGGCGTCAACGTGGCCGACCTCGAACTGGCCACGGTCCCGCTTACCCGTCACCACGTACGGGTGCGGGGTAGCCGGGCCGGGCTGACGGTCCGCCTCAGCCCCCACGACCCGCAGTCCGTCGTCATCCGTTTCTTCGACGACCGCGGCATCGACCTGTCGGAGGGCGACCAGCGCCGGGTCGAACGCATGTTCCACCGCGAGGAATTCCGCCGTGTGACCGCGGGCGAAATCGGGGACATCGACTTCTCGCCCCGGACGATCGAGCACTACACCGCCGACGTCGTGGAGGCGTTCGGCCTCCGCCGGAACCCCGACCGGCTGGTGAAGCTCGTGCTCGACCTGTCCTACGGCGCGGCCAGTTTCGTCATGCCGAACCTCCTGTCGAAGGTGGGCGCCGACGTACTCTCCCTCAACCCGTACGCCCAGACGCCGGCCATGATCGCGGTCGACCGTCAGGAGAGCGAGGAGCGGGTGGTCGAGGCGGTGCGCAGCTCGGGGGCCGACTTGGGCGCGGTGATCGACGCCGGAGGCGAGACCCTCACGCTCATCGACAACCGCGGGCATGTACTCAGCGATGACGAGGCTCTGATGGCGTTTCTGGAGTTGACCACCGCCGCCGGGGCCACCGGACCGGTGGCACTCCCCGTCACCGTGAGTGACCGTGCGTTGCGGTTCTGTGACGAGCACGGAGTCTCGGTGATCCTGACGCCGCTGTCCCCGTCGGGGCTCCTCGAGGCGGCCGACTCGGAAGGAGTCTCGTTCGCCTCGGACCGTCGCGGTGGCTACGTGTTCCCCTCCTTTCTCCCGGCGCCCGACGCCGCCGCCGCCCTGGCCCACCTGGTGTCGCTCCTGGCACAGAGCGAAACGTCGCTGGCCGAGGTGGTGGAGGCGACGCCGGCCATGCCGATCTGGCACCAGGAGGTGGCCACGCCTCTGGAGCACAAGGGCTTGATCATGCGAACGATGATGGAGCTTCTGGGCGAGGAGGAGGCTGAGCTGGTCCTGGTGGACGGCATAAAGGTCGTTTCCCACTCGGGCTGGGTCCTGGTCGTCCCCGACCCCGAGGACCCGGTCACCCACGTCTGGGCGGAGGGGGCCGACCTGATGGCGTCGGAGGCCATGGCGGCAGGCTACGCGGCCCGCATCGCGGCCATGGTGCCGTAGCCACTCGGGCCTGCGAGTCGGGTCTGCGGCACGGTAGGGTCGCCCCCCATGAATGTGCCGGAAGAGCTGCGCTACTCGGAGGAGCACGAGTGGGTGCGTGTCGATGGAAACCGGGTGCGCATCGGCATCACGGACTACGCCCAGGACGCGCTCGGTGACATCGTCTTCGTCGACCTTCCGGCCGTGGGAAGCGAGATCGAGGTGGGCGGCCAGCTCGGAGAGGTCGAGTCGACCAAGTCCGTGTCGGAGATCTACGCGCCACTGTCGGGAACGGTCACGGCCGTGAATGACGCGTTGACGGGAGGTCCCGAGAGGATCAACCAGGATCCCTACGGGGAGGGATGGATCTGCGAGCTGGAGCTGGCGCCCGGGGCCGACCCGGGAGGGCTCCTCGACGCCACTGCCTACGGCAACCTCATTGCGGGCTGAGCAGGCATTCGAGCACCCTGTGACGCCCGGAGAAGGTGGCCGTTGCGTGGAGTACCGTTGACGCCGTGTTCTGTCACAACTGCGGGCACCGGAATCCCGAGGGGGTCAATTTCTGCTCCTCCTGTGGCAACGCACTCCTGGCGGAGGGGGACGACGCCACCATCACGCTCCATCCCAACGACGAGGCCGAGTCGTCAGAGGAGAACCCGGACGTCACTCTCGTCGAGGTCCCGCACGGCGCGGGCGTGCTGGTGGTCTCCCGCGGGCCCAACTCGGGCGCGCGCTACCTGCTGGGTGAGAGCGTGGTCAAGGCCGGCCGGCACCCTGAGAGCGACATCTTCCTCGACGACATCACCGTCTCCCGGCGCCACGTGGAGATCACCCCGAAGGACGGGGGCTACGTGCTCCGGGACGTGGGTTCCTTGAACGGCACCTACGTGAACCGGGAGAGAATCGACGAGGTGCAGCTCGCCCCGGGCGACGAGGTGCAGATAGGCAAGTTCAAGCTCGTGTACCTAGTGGCTGGGCACGAGTGAGCAGCCGCACCTACCTCTCCATCGGTGACGTCTTGACGCTGCTCCGGGAGGAGTTCCCGGACGTCACCATCTCGAAGATCCGGTTCCTCGAGAGCCAGGGCCTGGTCAATCCGGAGCGCTCACCGTCGGGATACCGCAAGTTCTTCGACCACGACGTCGAGCGCCTGCGCTGGGTCCTGCGTCAGCAGCGGGAGCACTTCCTCCCCCTCAAGGTGATCCGGGACCGCCTGGCCGACGGCGAGCTCGATGACGAGGGCGGGGCCGATCTCGCCAACGGCAAGCCGGGCGAGCCCGTCCACGCGCAGGCGGGGGCTCGAGCGCCCGCCGGGGGAGCGGCCACGGCCGCCGGCCACTCGCCGGCACGGGTGCCGCGGGCCGACGAGCAGCCGACCAAGGCCGACGAGGAGGCGATGGCTCGCATTTTGGCCGACGCTTCCAGGCGGGCCGCCAACATGCCGGAGGCGGCCCAGACGCGTCGTGGGCTGCAGGTCGTGGGCGACGACACCGTGACCAACTCCGAGAAGACGCATGAGCGTGGGCCGGCGGTGGTGGCACCGGAGGGCAAGCATGCGGCCGGCAGCACCGCCGTGCCGACAGCGACAGCACGAGCGACTGCGACCACCACGGCCGCGCCCAAGGCGCCCGCGCCGGCCCAAGCGTCAGCTCGCGACGCCGGCGGCGCACAGAGTCAGCGCTCCTCCACCGGCACAGGCTCCGCCACCGGCCCCGCACCGACCGGCGCCGCGGCATCCCCGGCGGGAGGAGGCGCTCACGCCGTAGGCCGGGGACCCGGAGCCGGTGACCCGACCCGCCGAACGAACGAGACGGTCGCCACCGGAGCGGCCAGCATCGTGACCGGTGCGAGCCTGACCGGTGAGGAATTGTGCGCGGCCAGCGGGCTCTCGGCCGTAGAGCTCTCAGGACTCGAGACGTTCGGCCTGATCGAGAGCGTGGTGGTGGCCGGTATCCCGACGTACGACGAGGACGCCCTCACCATGGCCAACCTGGCGGCCGCATTCCGGGCCTACGGGATCGAGCCGCGCCACCTGCGGCCCTACCGCAACGCGGTGGACCGCGAAATGGGCCTGATCGAGCAGGTCATAATCCCATTGCTCCGGCAGCGGAACCCCGAGTCCCGCCAGCGGGCGGTCGAGGCGGCCGACCAGCTGGCCTCCCTGGGCCAGTCCATGCGGGCCACCCTGTTGCGCCAGGCACTCCGCCGGCACATGGGGGGCTGACGGGCGGGATCTGGCGCTACATTTCATACATGGTCCGTGTGTTGCTCCGTGCGGTCAGGGTGGACCTGCAGTCGAACACCCCGGTGCTCCTCCTGCAGGAGACCGAGGGTGAGGGTCGCACGCTGCCGATCTTCATCGGGAGCCCCGAGGCGACGGCGATTGCCTACGCGCTCCAAGGTGTGACCATGCCGAGACCGCTGACGCACGACCTCATGAAGGACATGCTGGGCGCGCTGGACATCACGGTCGAGCGCGTGATCATCACCGAACTGCGCGCTTCGACCTACTACGCCGAGATGCACCTGATGCACAAGGGTGCACGCACCATCGTGTCCAGCCGGCCGTCCGACGCGGTGGCGGTGGCGGTCCGCATGGAGACGCCCTTGTTCGTCTCCGACGAGCTCATGGAGTCCGAAGGGATCATCCTCACCCTGGAGGGCGAGGATGACGAAGAGGACACGCCCGACGAGTTGGTGGGGCAGTTCCGCCAGTTCCTCGACTCGGTGCGGCCGGAGGATTTCGAAGGGTGACCCTCCGCAAGTGGACGCTCGCCGCGCTGGCGGGCGTCGCGTTGTTGGCCGCCGCGTGCAGCAACAATTCGAACACGCCGAAGCAGTCGACGACGAGCACGACGCGTCGCTCGGTGACGACCTCGACCACGACCACCACTACGGCGGCCGTGTCGACCACGTCGACGTCGTCGTCTGCCACCTCGACCTCTTGTTCCGACATCACGGCGTCCGCCGGCCAGGGCCAGGGCGCCGCCGGGACGATCACCGGCGTCATCACGGTGACCAACGCCGCCACGACGGCCTGCATGGCCAACGGCTACCCGACGGTCGCCCTCTTCTCGGGCAGCGGCGCCCCGATCACGGTGACCATGGTGAACGGGCTGTCGGTCAACGTGTCGTCCCAGGCCAATGCCGGCCCGTCGACCGTGTCGATCGCACCATCGTCGACCGCACAGTTCGCCTATCAGTACTCCGACGTCCCGGTCGGCAACGAGACCAGCTGCCCGCAATCGGAGTCGGCCTCCGTGACCATGCCCGGGGCGCCCAGCGGGTCACCGAAGTTCACGCTCTCCATCGGGCCGTGCGGGAACGGGACCATCCGGGTGTCGCCGATCTACTCCTGACTCCCGACTCCCGACTCCTGACGCGGACGTACCACCGGGGTGCCCGCCGCTCAGCGGTCGGGGTTCACCAGGATGCGCCCCCGGACCGCGGCATCGAGCACCCGGTCGAGCGCAGCCGTGAGGCCGTCCAGCCCGATCTCCTCGTTCACCATCTCGTCGCAGTGGGCCAACGGGAAGGCGTCGGCCATGCCCGCCCACAGCGAGCGCCGCTCTTCGATCGGCGTGGCCACGGTGTCGATGCCGAGCAGCGACACACCGCGGATGATGAACGGGTACACGGTGGTCGACAGGTCATTGCCACCGGTGAGCCCGCTGGCCGCCACCGCTCCGCCGTAGCGCACGGTGCGCAGGGCCTCGGCCAGCGCTATACCGCCCACGCAGTCGACGACACCCCCCCACATCTGGGGGCCCAGCGTGCGGCCGTCGTCCTCAATGAACTGCCGGCCGACCACACGTGAGGCGCCGAGCTCCTTCAGGTAGTCCTGTTCCGCCGTCTTGCCCGAGGACGCCACCACCTCGAAGCCGTTCTGGGCCAGCAGGGCCACCGCGGCACTGCCCACGCCACCCGAGGCACCCGTCACCAGGACGGGTCCGTCGTCGGGTGTGGTGCCGTGCTGCAGCAGGCGATGCAACGACAGCAGCGCCGTGTAGCCGGCCAGACCGATGATGGCGGCGTTGCGGCAGCTGAGCGCGTCGGGCAACGGCACCACCCAGTCGGCCGGAACGCGGGCCCGGCCGGCGAAGCCACCGTGGTGGGCCACGCCGAGGTCGTAGCCCTGGACCAGCACACGCTGGCCGGCACTGAACTCGGGGCTGGAGCTGTCCTCGACGCTGCCGGCCAGCTCCACGCCCGGTACGAGCGGAAACTGGCGAGCGACCCGGTTACCCGGCCGCGTCACCATGGCGTCCTTGAAGTTGATGGCCGACCACTCGACCCGGATCAGGACCTCGCCCGCCGGGAGGTCGTCCTCGGACAGCTCGACGACGGAAGGCCGGATCACCGCGCCGGACAGCGACAGCAGGTAGGCCGGGAAGCGCACGGGATCACTGTAGAGGGCCGATGCGGTCACGACGCTGCAACGCCCGGCACGCTACGTTCGGCCGAGTGTCCACCACGCAGCGCTACGGGCGTTGGACGTCCCCGTTGGCGGCGGCCGACGTGGCCGGCGCCAAGGTCTCGCTCTCCGAGCCGTGCTCCGACGGGCGCGCCCTCTACTGGCTCGAGTCGAGGCCACTCGAGGCCGGCCGCGTGGTCCTGGTGCGCACGACGGAGAACGGCGACCCGGTCGACCACTCGCCGCCGGGCGTCAGCATCCGCAGCCGGGTCCACGAGTACGGCGGCGGTGCGGTTTGCCTCGTGCCGGGGCACGGTGACGGCGCCTTCGCCTACGTGGATCAGGCCGATCAGCGCGTCTGGCTCTGTGGCGGTGCGGCGACGGACGGTGCGCACGGCAGCGCCCCGGCGCCGCGACCCCTCACTCCCGAGCCCGGCCCGGGCGAGGAGCGCCGCCACGGCGCGCTGAGCACCACCGCCGACGGCGATTGGGTGCTCTCGGTGCGCGAGACGCACCGGGATGGGGCAGCGCCCGAGCGAGCGGTCGTCGCCCTGCCCACACGTGCCGGGGCGAACGAGTCGATCATCCTCCGGGGACACGACTTCTTCGGCACACCGAGGGCCGACGCGACCGGCGAACGCGTGGCCGTCGTGGTTTGGGACCACCCCGACATGCCGTGGGACGCCTCGTCCCTCGTGGTGCTGCCGGTGACCCGCATGATCGATGACGACGCCGTCGGGCCGGTCACCACGCTGCAGCCGGCCGGGCCTCCGGTGACCGTGGCCGGCGGCCCCGGCGAGTCGGTGGGCCAACCGTCCTGGCGGCACGACGGCGGCCTGCGCTTCGTCTCGGATAAGCGGGGCTGGTGGCAGCCGTACGTCCACCCCGGCCCGTTCGACGCCCCGGGCGGCGCCGGACCGGCGCCGGCGCCCGCGCCCTTGACCGACGAGCAGGCCGAGTTCCACGGGCCGGACTGGGTGCTGAGCCTGGCCACCATGGCGGAGCGATCCGACGACACACTGGTCGCCCGCCGGACGTCGTCGGGCCGCGACACCCTCGTGGCCTTGACTGCCGCGGCCACCAGCGCCACGACCTCGCCCATCACGCTTCCGCAACCCTGCGTGTCGATCTCGGCCGTGTGCGCCCACGGCGACGCCGTGGCCCTGATCGGCAGCACGCCGGACCACGTCGCCAACGTCTGGCTCCTTTCCGCCGACCAACCGGCCCGGGCCGTCCGGCCGCCGGCCGGCATCGCCCTGGCTGCCGGCGATGTCGCCCGGGGTGAGCCCTTCAACCTGACCGGCCGCAGCGGCCGGCCCGTCCACGGCACCCTCTACCGCCCGCTCCTGGTCGGCACCGAGGGCCCCGACGGCGACGCGCCGCCGCTCGTGGTCACCTGTCACGGCGGCCCGACCTCGGCCTGGCAGGCCGGCCTCGATCTGACCGTCCAGTTCTTCACCAGCCGGGGCTTCGCTGTGGCCGCCGTGGACTACACGGGCAGCTCGGGCTACGGACGGGCCTACCGGTGCGCCCTCTGGGGGCAGTGGGGCGTGGCCGACGGCGAGGACTGCCTCGATGCCGCCCTCCACCTGGCCGCCCGCGGGGACGTGGACCCGGGGCGCCTGGCCATCCGGGGCGGCAGCGCCGGCGGCATGACGGCTCTGAACGCCGTGGCCTCGGGGGAGGGCTTCGCCGCCTGCGTCGTCGTGGTACGGGGTGACGGACCTGCTGGGACTGGTCGCCACCACCCATGACTTCGAGGCCCACTACACCGACCGCCTGATCGGCCCCCTCCCCGGGGCCCACGACCTCTATGTGGAGCGCTCCCCGGTGACCCGGGCCGCCGCCATGGGCGGATCGGTCCTGCTCCTGCAGGGGACCGAGGACGCCGTGGTGCCGCCGGAGCAGGCCGAGCGCATGCGTGACGCCCTGGCCAGGGCGGGTCACCCTTGCGACCTGCGCTTCTTCGAGGGGGAGGGGCACGGGTTCCGACGGGCCGACACCCTGACCGCATGCCTTGAAGCGGAATTGAAGTTCTATTTGCGGGAGCTGCACCTCTAAGATCGGCGTGGACGCCCTGACGCGCACCCTTGTGAGGCTCTTGCGACGCCATGCCGACAGCCACCCCGACATCGATTGAACGCCCGGGCGCGGTCTTCGCGTCGGCGTGGCAGCGGGCCGTCGACCAGTTCAACGCCATCCCGCCCGCGTGGGGCGACGCCATCCTCTACTTCGCCAGCGCGGTGTTCGCCCTCGCCACCATCTACACATCTACCAACGCGCTCTACGAGGTGTGGGGCCGCATGGCCCTCTCACCCTTCGCGCTTCGGCGCCGTGGCCTCGGTGGTGCTCGCCCTGGCCCTGCGCCGGACCCGCCGCCGACACGGCACGCTGACCCAGCGCCACCACCGGCGCGCCTGGGTGGCCCGTCTCGTGATCGCCGTGTCGGTCTTCGTCGGAGCGCTGGCCATCCCCATGGGACTCGAGATCCTGTGGCAGTTCGACGGCGTGCCCGGCTCGCACCAGCAGCCCGAGGTCACCGCGGTCGAGGTGGGCGGGCAGGATCTGGTGAAGGGCCAGGAGCCGTACCGGCCGCTGGTGCGGCTGGACCATCCGGTGAAGTACCACGCACCGGGTGAGCCCGACTACGCCGGCTTCCTGCCGTATCTGCCGCTCATGGCGGTGCTGGGCATCCCGAGCGCCATCTGGCCCAACAACGGGCTGAGCGACGCCCGCATCTTCTTCTGCTTGACCACCCTGGTGGTCGCCGCCGTGGCGCTCTACATGTGCAAGGCGGACGGACGCCGGAAGATCCGCGCCCTGCAAGCCCTCATCATCCTGCCCCTGGCCTCGCTGCCATTGGCCACCGGCGGTGATGACATCCCTGTCGTCGCCTTCTTGCTGCTCGCCATGGTGCTGGCCCAGCGCCGTCGCCCCTTCCTCTCGGGCGTGGCCCTGGGCGTCGCGTCGGCCATGAAGTTCACCGCCTGGCCGCTGGCCGTCCTGGCGCTCTTCGCCGCACGTGATCGCAAGGGCCACCGGCGCCCGTGGATGTTGCTGGCCGGGATTCTCGTCGTTGCCGTCCCGACCATCTTCCCCTTTGCGTTGCGTGGCCCCTTCGCCCTCATCGATGACGTCGTGCTGTTCCCCCTGGGATTGAGCGCCATCCCGTCCACCGCAGCCAGCGCGCTGCCGGGGCACGTCCTGGTGACCGAGTTCCCGTCACTCCACCGCGCCCTGCCCCTGGCCGTCGGGATCATCCTCGCCGTCGGCCTGACCCGGCACCTCTACAAGCACACTCCGCACACCGTCGCCGAGGTGTGCACCATCGCCGGCGTCGTCATGGGGGCGTTGATCCTGCTGGCTCCGAATCCCCGCATCGGCTACCTGCTCTACCCGATCAACTTCTTCGTCTGGGCCTACCTGCTCAATGAACGGGTGCCCGAGGCGGAGGGCACGCTCGACGACCTGTTGCCCGCGGCCACCCGGGACGACCCCGTCGCCACCGTCACGCACTGAGTCGATCCAATCCGCGCCACCGGCTCGCCCGCCGGCGGCGAACGACCTATTCGGGATCGCCCTCTTGCAGCAGCCGGATGGTGACGTCCGTCACGCCGCCGGCCGGCGTGCCCGCACCGAACGTCGTCGGCGGGATGGTGACGCCGATCTCCCAGTAGTAGCCGTCCGTGCCGGCCAACTTCCCCAGCACCTCGGTGGCGGTCGGGTCGTTGGCGGCCGGGCCGCGGTCGAAGACCTGCCAGCCCTGCTGCTTGAGGTCCGCCCCGTAGAAGGTCAACAGTGCGCCCTGGGAGTCGTCCGAGCGCACCACGATCTGCGAGTCGAACTGACCGGCGAGGCCAGAGTTGTTCTGGTGCCCCACCCGCACCGCGCCCTCGGGGATGTCGACTGCGTTGATGACGTTGGTCGGTGGCTCGCCCGAGCTGGTGATGGGCGCCAGCGCGTCGGCTGCCGCCACCGCCCGGATGGGCGTCCCGGGCACCGCCCGCGGCTTGGTGTTCGTCTGCACCGGGGCGGGGGTCTGCGACGTCACGATGGCGATCACGGCGAACAGGCCCAAAATGAGGACGGCCAGCCCGAGCACGACCATGGCCGGCCGCATGGAGACACCGCCGCGCACCGGCGGCCGCAGTGGCGCGCCGTCCGGGCCCCGCTCGCCGCCTCCACCATCGCCGGCACCAGTACCTCCGGCGCCGGCGACGTCCTCGACCGGGACGGCGACCGGCGCGTCGACCTCGAAGGGTCCCATGTCGGTCTGGCGCAGCGTCATGGCGCCGTCCAGCCTACGGCCCCGCCGACCACCCGAAATGGTCGAGCGGGCCGTGCCCGGCCCCGAGCCGCCACTGCGACCCGCCGACCAGCGCCTGGGCCACGAAGGCCTTGGCCGCCACCAGCGCCTCGGGCACGGCCAAACCCGTGGCCAACCCCGCTACCAACGCCGCCGAGAGCGAACAGCCGGTGCCGTGGTCGTTGGCCGTGACCACCCGCGCCCCTGGCAGCACCTTCACGCCGTCGGGTCCCGCCACCACGTCGTCAGCCGACTCGGTCAGGTGCCCGCCCTTGACCACCACCCACTGCGCCCCCAGTTCCCGCAGCTGCGAGGCCACCTCCACCCGGGCCGACGCCGACGCCGCCAACGACTCCACGCCGACCCCGCTCAACGCGGCCGCCTCACGCAGGTTGGGCGTGGCCACCAGCGCCAGCGGCAACAGCTCGGCTAGATACGCCGCCACCCCGTCCGGCTCCAGCAGGCGCTGCCCGGTCGACGACACCAGCACCGGGTCGACCACGAGCTGGGGCAGGCGCCCGGCGGCCGCCAGCGAAGCCACCTGGCGCACGATGGCCCCGTTGGCCAGCATGCCCGTCTTGACGGCCCGCACGTCGAAGTCGTCCAGCACGGTCTCGATCTGCAGGCGCACGAAGGCCGGCTCGAGGGCCACCACGCCCCGCACCTCGGCCGTGTTCTGTGCCGTCACCGCCGTCAGCGCGCAGGTTCCGTGCACGCGGTGCGCGGCAAACGTCTTGAGATCGGCCTGCGCGCCCGCCCCGCCGCCCGAGTCGGAGCCGGCGATGGTGAGCGCGCTCGGGGGAGTGGCGCGGTCCGGCACCGGGCAACCATACGCGGGCCGCGGGGTATCGTCGTGCGGTGCCCGTCCACGACGATGCGCCGGACGCCAACCGCGACGACGCAGGACTCTGCATCGCCGGAGAGGTCCTCGGCTCGCGCCTGCTGCTGGGCACAGGGGGCATGACCAGCCTGGACGCGTTGCGTGCCGCGCTGACGGCGTCGGGGACGACCATGGCCACGGTCGCCGTCCGACGCGTCGACCCCAGCGCCAAGGGCGCGCTCCTCTCACTGCTCGGCGAGCTCGGCGTGCGCGTCCTGCCCAACACCGCCGGATGCTTCACGGCGTCCGAGGCCGTCCTCACGGCCAAGCTGGCCCGCGAGGCCTTCGGCACCGACTGGGTCAAGCTCGAGGTGATCGGCAACGACCGCACCCAGTTGCCCGACGCCGTCGAGCTGCTGTCGGCCGCCGAGCAACTGGCCGAGGACGGTTTCATCGTGCTGCCATACACGACCGACGACCCCGTGCTGGCGTTCCGCCTGCAACAGGTCGGCTGCGCCGCGGTCATGCCCCTCGGCTCGCCCATCGGCAGCGGCCTCGGCCTGCGCAACCCCCACGCCATCGCGCTGCTGCGCCAGGCCGTCGACGTCCCCGTGGTCCTCGATGCGGGGATCGGCACCGCCTCCGATGCTGCGCTGGCCATGGAGCTCGGCTGCGACGGCGTGCTCGTGGCCACGGCCGTCAACCGCTCCCACGACCCGGCCACCATGGCCCGGGCCATGCGCCTCGCCGTCGAGGGCGGCTTCCTGGCGCGCGCCGCCGGCCGTATTCCCGTGCGCTTCCACGCCGAGCCCTCCAGCCCCATGGAGGGTCGCCTCGACTTCGGCTATCCGGCCGATACCTGAGGGGAACCTCAACCGGCTCCGCCACCGCCCCGGTTGGGGGGGGCGATCTTGCGGTCGCCCCCCCGCTCCTCTAAGTTAGGCTGGCCTAATATTCGTAGTGCCTAACTTCCGCAGGAGGTATAGCCGTTGCGCACGTCGAAGTGGCCGGTCAAGGCGCTCGCCCTCACCCTGGCGGCAGCTCCATTGGCGCTCGCGGCGTGCGGAAGCGGTGGGTCGAGCCCCAGCAGCTCGGCCCCGGACCACAGCGGGGGAGCGGCCCTGGCCAAGGCTCCGGTCGCGCTCTGCAACGAGCTCAACGCCGTGCTGTCGGACGGGCCCGACCCCGATGCCGACCCGGTGGGGTACGCACTCAGCCAGATCCTGCCGCTCCAGCAGCAGGTGCACAGCTCGGACACGACCGTCATGGCGACGGTCGACCAGCTCATCGGGGCCGACCAGGCGCTCTACAACTCGAGCGGCTCCGACAAGTCGGCGGCCGCCACCATCCAGAAGGACTACAAGGCCATCAACAAGGCCTGCCCAGGAGTCGCTCCATGATCCGTTCCGTTTCCCGCCGGGCCCGTGGGGCCCTGCTCGCCGCATCGTTGGCGGCCGGGCTGCTGATCGCCGGGACCGCGGCGGCCGCTCCGGCCAGTGCGGCCGGTGCTCCCTTGACCCTCTACAGCGGGCAGCACGTGCAGACCACCCAGGCCCTGGTCAACGAATTCGAGGCGAAGACGGGTATTCAGGTCAACGTGCGCTTCGACGACGAGGACGTCCTGGCCGACCAACTCGTGACCGAGGGCACGCACTCGCCGGCCGACGTGTTCTTCACGGAGAACTCGCCCCCGCTCCAGTACCTGGCCTCCAAGCACCTCCTGGTGCCGATCGCCCCGTCGGCGCTGGCCAAGACGCCATCGAAGTACAACTCGCCCCAGGGTCTGTGGGTCGGCATCTCGGCCCGGGTGAGCGTGATCGTCTACAACACGTCACTGCTCAAGCCCAGCCAGCTCCCGACCTCTGCCATGCAGCTGGCCCAGCCCCAGTGGGCGGGCAAGATCGCCATCGCCGGGGGCGAGACCGACTTTCAGCCCATCGTGACCTCGGTGGCCCGCACGTACGGCACCGCCGCCGCCCTGAAGTGGCTGGACGCCGTCAAGGCCAATGCCGGCAGCCACGACTACCCCGACAACGAGACCATCGCCGACGAGGTCAACCGGGGCCAGGTCGCCCTCGGCATCGTCAACCAGTACTACTGGTACCGCGAGCGGGCCGAAGTGGGCGCGTCGAACATGCACTCGGCCATCGCCTACTTCGCCCCGCACGACGTCGGGTACGTGGTCGACGTGTCCGGCGCCGCCATCCTGCGCTCGTCCCAGCACGTGGCCGAGGCGCAGCGGTTGGTGGCCTTCTTCAACTCGGCGCAGGGACAGGAGATCATCGCCCACAGCCAGAGCTTCGAGTACCCGATCGCCTCGGGAGTGACCACGGCGCAGCCGGAGACACCGTTCAACCAGCTGCAGCCCAACTCCATCACCATCCCCGAGCTGGGCACTGGGGCCGAGGCCATCAAGCTCCTGCAAGAGGCACAGCTGCTGTGAACGTGAGGGCGCGGTGACGTGAGCACCGCTGCCGCTCCGCCCCGGGGCCTCGGCGAGGGTCCGGGCGACCACCATGGGGAGCGGCACGCCCGTGGGCATGGCCACCACCGCCACGACGGGCACGGCCACTGGCACCACCAGCGGGACCGCCTGCGCCACCACCTGCACCACCATCGTCGGCGCGGGCACCACCGCTCCGGCCCGCCATTGCTCTTCGCCGTGGCGGTAGTCGTCGCCCTGGCCGTGGTGACGCCGCTCGTCTTCTTGCTCGTCCAAGCTGTCCAGACCGGCTGGTCGACGCTGCACCCGCTGCTCTTCCGGCACCTGACGGCAGAGCTGTTGTGGAACACCGTCAGCCTCGCCGTCGTGGTCACTGCCCTCTGCGCCCTGCTGGGCACGCTGCTGGCCTGGTTCGTCGAGCGCACCGACCTGCCCGCCCGGCGCATGTGGGCCGTGCTGGTCGTCGTCCCGCTCGGCATCCCCGACTTCGTGGTGAGTTTCGGATGGCGGGCCATCTTCCCGGCCATCGGCGGGTTCTGGGCCGCTGTGCTCGTCATGACGCTGGCCGTCTACCCGCTCGTCTTCCTGCCGGTGGCGGCCAACATGCGTAACGCCGACCCGGCGCAGGAGGAGGTGGCGCGCGGCCTCGGCCTGGGTCGCCTTTCGACGTTCTGGAAGGTGACGATCGGCCAGGCCCGCCTGGCCATCCTCGGCGGTTCGGTGCTGGTGGCGCTGGTCTGCCTGGCCGAATTCGGCGCCTTCGAGATCCTCAGCTTCCACACGCTGACCACGGAGGCCTACACCGAGTTCACCGTCGGCTTCGACACGTCGGCCGGATGTGCATTCTCCCTCATCCTCGTGATTCTGGGCGCCATCCTGCTGCTGGGCGAGAGCGCGGCGCGGGGCAAGGGGCGGGCCGCCCGCGTGGGCGCCGGGGCCCCACGGGTCCTGCGCCCACGGCCCCTCGGCCGCGCCACGCTGCCGGTCCTCGCCGGCGTGGCCGCCGTCGTCGTGCTGGCGCTGGGCGTGCCCGTCGGCGCCATCATCTGGCTCCTCATCGAGGGCGGCACCTCGACCGTGCCCAACGCGTCCATCTGGGGTGCCACGCTCACCACCTTCGGTTACGCCGCTGGGGCGGGGCTGGTGGCCACGGTCGCGGCGTTGCCCATCGGATTGCTGTCGGTGCGCTTCCCCAGCCGGCGCATCCGCCTGCTCGAGCGCACCTCCATGCTCATCCTGGCCGTACCCGGCATCGTCATCGCGCTCACGGCGACCTATGTGTCCGAGCAACTGCTGCAGGGGCGCTGGTACCAGACGACGCCGCTGCTCATCATCGTCTACGCCGTGATGTTCTTTCCGATGGCGGTGGTCTCGGTGCGGGCCGCCGTGGCCCGGGCACCGGTGGGACTGGAGGAGGTGGGCAACTCCCTCGGCGTCACCCGCCGCTCGGTCTTCTTCCGGGTGACGCTGCCCCTGATCGGCCCCGGCCTGGCGGCGGCCTTCTGCCTCGTCTTCCTCGAGACAGCCACCGAGCTCACCGCCACGCTCATCCTGATCCCTACCGGGGTGCAGACGCTGGCCACCGGCTTCTGGGCCCAGCAGACCAACCTGAGCTACGGGGCGGCCGCGCCCTACGCCGGCCTCATGGTGCTGATCGCGGCCGTGCCCAGCTACGTGCTGGGGCGCTGGTTCGCCCGGCTCCCAGCCCGCACGGCGGCCGCCGGGGCGACGATCTTCCCGGGCGTCACGACCGGCACCGCGACCGAGGTGCTCCCACCGGCCACAATTACGAGATGAAGGGAGTCATCGTCCGCGGCGCCTGCAAGTCGTTCGGTGACCTCAAGGTGCTCGACGGCGTCGACCTGACGATCCCGGCCGGGAGCTTCACCGCCATCTTGGGCGCGTCGGGCAGCGGCAAGACCACGCTGCTGCGGGTGCTGGCCGGCTTCGAGCGCCTGGACCACGGTGAGGTGCAGCTTGGCCCCGAGGTCGTCGACGACGCTCGGGCCGTGTTCGTGCCGAGCGAGCACCGGCGCATCGGGTACGTCCCTCAGGAGGGCGCGCTGTTCCCGCACTTGTCGGTCGGCCGCAACATCGCCTTCGGTCTGCGCCGAGGTCCCTACCGGCGCGAGCGGGTGAAGGAGCTGCTCGACATGGTCGGGCTGACCGGGTTGGGGCGCCGCTACCCACACCAGCTCTCCGGGGGCCAGCAGCAACGCGTGGCTCTGGCCCGCGCCCTGGCGACCGACCCCGAGATCGTGCTGCTCGACGAGCCCTTCTCGTCGCTGGACGCCAGCCTGCGGGCCAGCGTGCGCGCCGATGTGCACGACCTGCTGCGGCAGGCGGGGGCCACGTCGATCCTGGTCACCCACGACCAGGACGAGGCGCTGTCCATGGCCGACCACGTGGCCGTGCTGCGCCACGGCGTGATCGCCCAGCTGGACACGCCGGCCGGCATCTACCAGCGTCCGCTCGACCCGGCGCTGGCGCACTTCCTGGGGGAGTCCAACGTGCTGCACGCCACCGTGGGTCCCGCCGGGGACGGCCCGGCGGCGTCAATGGCGGCGGACACCCCCCTGGGCGCGCTGCCGGTCGAGGGCTGGCCGGGGACCGGGTCGGGCAACGACGCCCCCTCGGGAGGCTGGGCCCACGTCATGATCCGACCCGAGCAGCTGGTCATCGGCGACGCCGGGGCGGCCCTGGTGGTGGCCACGGTCGAGAGCTACGAGTACTACGGCCATGACGCCGTGGTCCGGGTACGGCCCGAGGCCGAGACGCTGCCCGAGCTGGTCGTGCGGGTGACCGGGGGAAGGCCGCTCACGACCGGGGCGAGGGTGGGTCTGAGCGTGCAGGGGTCGGTGGTGGCCTGGCCCATTGACGAGGCCCACCACAGCCAGGAGCACGGGCACCAACACCACAGGCGAGGGGATGAGCCGGTCCACGGGAAGGGCGGGGCCCCCAGGAACGGGGGGGAAGAGGCGGACGTGGACTGGCACCGGGAGGGCCACGGGCACCACGGGGCAGAGGGGCCGGGCGTCACCGAAAATTAGGGAAGCACGCCTCCGTAACTACAGCGCTGTCGTCCGGGGTCAAGTACGATTGTCGTCGGAGTGGTCTTTAGTGGAGGTGGAATGTCCATGGTGTCCGATGCCCAGGTCGGTGGGTACAGCGGGCCGCAGGTGTGCGGCCTCGTTGGGATCACCTACCGCCAACTCGATTACTGGGCCCGCACGGGCCTGCTGCAGCCATCGGTGGCCACGGCCAGCGGGAGCGGCTCGCGGCGCCGCTATTCGTATTCGGATGTGCTCGAGCTCAAGGTGATCAAGCAGCTCCTCGACGCCGGAGTCTCGCTGCAGTCGGCGCGCCGGGCGGTGGAGTGCCTGCGCGACGATCTCGGTGCGGATCTGGCCTCGACCAACCTCGTCCTGACCGGAACCAGTTCGGTGCTGGCACGCGGCGACGGAGAGATCGTCGACCTGTTGAAAAAAGGACAGGGCGTCTTCAACATCGTGCCGATGGCGGGCGTGGTGGATGAGCTTGACGCCGAAATCGTCCGTCTCGATCGGGCCGTCGCCGCGAGGCCGGCCAAGCCTTCTCGTCCTACCCGCGTGTCGGTGGCCAAGGCATCTGGCGAGTGAGCCGCGGCGCGGACCGCGCTCCGGGGCACGCCGCGGCGCGGCGAGCCCGCCACCCTTCATTGGCACCAGCGGGCCAGGTCCGCTTCGCCCACCCCTCCGAGCAGTTGTTCGCCGCGCTCCTCGACCTGGCCGGCGAGCGCTGGGAGTACGAGCCGGTGGAGTTCCCACTGCGCTGGGATGACGGCGGCACGCCCGTGGCGGGCTTCCGTCCCGACTTCTACCTACCCGACCGGGGTGTCTTCATCGAACTGACGACGGCCGACCAGCGGCTGGTGACGCGCAAGAACGGGAAGGTGCGGCGGATGCGTGAGCTGTATCCAGAGGTGCCGATCCTGATCGTGTACCAGCGCGACTTCGTGGCCCTGCTCGAGTCGCACGGGCTCGAGCTCTCCTCCTCTCCAGCCGCGTAGTTCTCGTTAGTCTGGGCCGCGTATGCCCTCGAGCCAGCAACAGGACGAGCGCGAGCGAAGGTCGCCCCTATACGAGGCGCATCTGGCGCTGGGGGCGAAAATGGTGTCGTTCGGCGGTTGGGAGATGCCGCTGGCCTACGGCGCCGGGACGGTGGCCGAGCACCGGGCCTGCCGCGAGGACGCGGTGGCCTTCGACATCAGTCACCTCGGGACGGTGCGGGTGATCGGTGCGGATGCGTTCGACCACCTGCAGGAGTCGTTGAGCAACGACTTGCGCCGGGTGCACCCGGGACGGGCCCAGTACACGCACCTGCTGGACCAGGACGGCACGGTGGTGGACGACATCATCGTGTGGTGGATCGACGACGAGCGTTTCGACGTCATGCCGAACGCCTCGAACACGGACAGCGTCGTCGCCGCGATCGGGGGCACGGACGTCACCGAGTCGCGGGCGGTCATCGCCGTGCAGGGCCCAACGGCGCGGGCCCGGCTGGCCGAGGTGTCGCCCGACGCGGCCGGGGTGCACCGCTTCTGCGTGGAACGCTTCGAGTGGGAAGGCGCCCCCTGCCTCGTGGCGGGGACCGGCTACACGGGCGAGGACGGGGTGGAATGTGAAGTGCCGGCCGAGGTCGCACCGGGCTTCTGGGACGCCGTGCTGGCGACCGGGGTCGTGCCAGCCGGGCTGGGGGCCCGGGACACGCTGCGCCTGGAGGCCGGATTGCCGCTGCACGGCCACGAGCTGGGCCCCGGAATCACGCCGTTGCAGGCCGGGCTGGGCTGGGTGGTCGGCTGGGACAAGGCGTCCTTCACCGGGCGGGCGGCGCTGGAGGAGGAACGGGCGGTCGGACCGTGGCGGCGGCTACGGGGCCTGGTCGGAGAGGGGCGCCAACCCTTGCGCGACGGGTCGGACATCTGTGTCGGGAGCGATCGGGTCGGTGTGCTGACGAGTGGCAATTTCTCCCCCATGCGCGGGTGCGGCATCGGGCTCGGGCTGGTGGAGGCGGACGCCCAGCTGCTCGAGGGCGACGGGGTGACGGTGGTGCAGCGGGGCCGTGAGCTGGAGGCGACACTCGTGCGGCCACCGCTGTGGCCGGTTCGGGAAGAGGAGACTGAGTAGGGACCCGAGGTGGTCGGGCCGGACCGATCGCGACCTCAGTCGGTCGACGCCGGGCGCCCACACAACCGCAGCTCAGTTGATCGCTCGACATCTCAGAGCGCAATGGGGGTAGCGCCCGGCCTGGTCAGGTGCAACTTGGATTTGTCCGGCTCCAGGAGAGAACTTCATGAAATACGTCATCGAATGCGAGATCCGTACCGCCGGTCTCACACACGACCAGAATTTCGACAACCAGGACGCCCTGCTCAAGGCGTTCGGCAAGTGGACGCCCGAGAAGGGACTGACGATCAATGCCCTCCTGTCCACCCTGAACAATGGCGGCTACGTCCTGGTGGAGGCTGACGACCCCACGGTGGTCTACTCGTTCGTTTCCAAGTTCACCGCTTGGAACGACGTCAACGTCGTACCGGTGATCGACGTTGCCGACGGGGTCGCGCAGGGAACGGCCGCACTGGCCTGGGGCCGCTCTGCCGTAAAGGGCTAAGGACCCTGCTTCTTCGCCTTCACAGGATGAAGCTCGCCCGACCCACGGTGCATCGAACTGGGTGCACTTTGGTCGGGCAGCGATGACCGGTCCGCGGTTGGCGACATGCAGGTAGGGGCCGTGTCGATCGAGGGCGTCTCTGACGGGAGCCTCCCAGTGCCACCGACGGCTCTGTTCAACAAGACCGACCAGGATTGGCTGCAGCACTCCCAGTTCCTCGACGTCGACGGGATGCTCCCCATTGAGATGGGCGGTTTTCTCGTGCGCAGCGGCGACCGTCTCGCACTTGTTGACACCGGGATAGGCCCACACGCCGTTCCGGAGCGGACCGGAATGTTCATGACAAATCTGGCCGCCCTTGGTGTCCAGCCCGAGGAGATCACCGACGTCGTACTCACCCATCTCCATTTCGACCATCTCGGATGGGCCACCGACGGGGAGCGACGCCTCTTCGCCGAGGCCACCTACCGGTGCCACGAGGCGGACTGGGAGTTCTTCATGGGCTCGAGCCCGTTCGATGACAGCCTGGCCGTGTCCTTGATGGGTGGCCGAACCTCGTCTGAATTGCTTCCCCCGATTGCGGAGCGACTCGAGACGTGGAGCGGGGACGGGACGATCCTGCCCGGCCTGGACGTGCGGAGCGCTCCCGGTCATACCCCGGGCAGCACTGTCATCGTCATTTCGTCCGGGACGGCGCGCGCCATGCTTCTCGGTGACGTCGTGCACTGTCCCGCCGAGCTGTTGAGCGACGACTGGGAGATGATCGGCGACGTTGACAAACAATTGGCGCGACGGTCGCGTGAGGCTCTGGCCAGAGAGCTCGAAGGATCGGAAATCCCGGCGGCGGCGAGCCACTTCCCGGGATTGAAATTCGGCCGGCTCTTGGCGCTCGAAGGCCGCCGACAGTGGACGTTCGGCTGAAGCCCCTGGCTCAATATTCCGTCTACCGGTACGCGACAGCTCGATCTGATTCCGACAACCGTCGCCAGATCCGTTGCCGGGTCCCGACGGTCGGCCGCCGTTGCGGCGCCGAAGAGACCGCGCCGAAGGACCTGGTGTCCGGCGTGCCTCCCGCAGAGTTCGACGAGAAAAGTCAGCGGGGCGTATCAGGGGCTCGGAACGAAACGGGGTCGATGGAACTGCTCGACGCAGAGCTGTCATTGCCCGCTGGCGAACCGAAGCCACCGGGGTCATTCTGAGGTGTCTGCCAATAGATCTCGACGCGGCAGATGAGGCCGTCCTCGCCGATATCGAACGAATATGCCTCGTCCAGGTGGAACTCCTCTTCTCCGTATCGGAGATGCTCAGTCACCGTGGCAAAGGCGGAGAGCCCGTCGGCCGTACCGATGATCCGCCGGACGTCATTGCCGTAATCAGAAGGCACGGTGGCTCTTAGCTTGCAATTAAACCCCCACCATCCGGTCAAGCGGCCTTCTTGACCACCGGATAGCGCGGTCGCGGCCCTCTCTGGGTGCCCTTGGGGCGTCCGGGACCCGGAGTGTCGGATTTCGGTGCACTGGCCGGAGTCCCAAGAGTTACACGAAGTCGACGAAACCCTCTGCGCACACGCGCTGGGGTCAGTTTTGCCGGCTCGCAGGGACGCTCCCACGGCAGCCGTACGTCGTCGACGAGTCCTTGTGCGATTCGCAACTGGGTGTAGGCAGCCACGATCAACCACGTCCAGCGGTCGGCCTGTTCGGGCATGCACAGCGAGGGCGCCGTCCAGCCCAAAGTGTTCTTGGCGAATCGGAAGGTGTGCTCGAGATCGAAACGGTGCAGATAGGACCGGAAGCACAGGTCGAGATCGGGCTCGCCCGGACCCGACCACCACAGCCACAACGTCTTCTTCACTCGTCCGTCGCGTTTGGGAAGGTGCTCGACGTCGACGCGGATCACGCTGCCGCGCACGATTGGTGGTGCGCCCTCGCTCTTGGCCCAACGCCCTCGACCAATGAGGCGAGGGTGGAGCCCGTGCCAGGCGCGCACGCGCACCTTGCCGTAGCGAGGGTCCTCGGTGCGGTACTCGGCGTCGGGTCGCCGGTGCGTCTTGTCCTCCGAGCACTTCATGCGGCGCCCGTGGCGGGGAGGCCGCCCACCGGTGCCCTTCGGCCGATTGGGCCGCGCCGCCGGATCGTCGTAGAAGACCCGGTCCTCTCGGATGCGCACCAGCACCTGGGCCTCGGTGTCGTCCAACCCATGGCTGAGGGCGATGGGGTCATAACCGGCGTCGAAGACGAAGAGGGGGACCGCTCGGTCCTCTCGGAGCAGTGCCACCAGGGCTTTGACCTGCGCGATCGTCGCCTCGGTGGCATCGGCTCCGGGCGCAATGCGCAGCGCGTCGAGCGGCGCGGTCCAACTGTTTGGCTCGAAGCTGAGCTGGGCGATCCACTGATAGCTCCAGCCCGCCACGATCGGCTGGCCGGCCGAGTGCTTCGACGCCGAGTAGTAGAAACCCCGCTCGGGGCTGCACTCGGCGTCGCAGCGCTCCCAGGTCGAGGCGTCGACGGCGAAGACGGCCGGCCACTCACGCGGGCGATGTGCCACGAGTGCGGCCCGCAGCGCCCCCTCGTCGATCTCACCCAAAGAGAGAGCCTTGTAGAGGCTGCCGTGGGAGCGCCGGAAGATCGGCTCCAAGCTGAGGGAGGGCACCGATCCCACGGCCCCCGAGGCGTCCAAGAGCGCGTCGGCGAGTTCGAAAAGGGCATCGGACCACTTGACGAAGGTGCCGTAGATCTGGCTTCGGACGGACTTGAGCTCGTGCACCTGCTCGGCGTGGGTTCGCTTCGTCATACCCGTTAGTATTAACTACTATCGGATCACCGGAGGTGGATGGCCCCCGTCGGCGAGAATGGAGCTCGATGCCTCGAGCGAAGAAGAAGACCCTGGACGATTACGAACGCCGCTACCACGATCTGCTCGAGGCGCTCGCCGACATCGGCTTCGTCCGCTCGGGGAGCGTGGCGCCGCGTTACAACTACTGCGGCAAGGCGAACTGCCGCTGCCACGGTGATCCGCCCGAGCCCCATGGCCCGTACTTGCAGTGGACCGCGAAGGTCGACG
Organism: uncultured Acidimicrobiaceae bacterium; assembly: GCA_963807775.1. Taxonomy (GTDB): domain Bacteria; phylum Actinomycetota; class Acidimicrobiia; order Acidimicrobiales; family RAAP-2; genus Bog-473. The sequence continues at coordinate 208,425 of CAWECY010000013.1, forward strand.
GCAAGACCGTGAACCGTCGACTCAGTCCAGAGGAGGCCGAGCTCTATCGCGAGTGGATCGCCAACGACAGGCGACTACGGGCGATGCTCGACGAGCTGCGTACGGTGGCCGCAGAGGCGACCGATCTCATCATCGAGGAGCGTCGCCGAGCTGAAGCGGAGGTTTAATTACAAGCTTAGGAAGTCCAGATAAACCTGTCGTCCGGTGAGCTGGTCGCCGAAGGGACCGATTCGCCGGATCCCTGGGTCGAGGATCGTACCCAGCTCGTTCCATTCCCTCGCTGTCAAATGCGAGAAGAATTGTTCGACGATGTCTGTGGCGGCCGAAGTCAATTGCGCCTCATTCGGTGGCGTCGCAGACCTGAAGGTAGTTCCAATTGGATGTAGTCGTCCATCGTCCTCCCCAGGTGACTCCGAACAGTGTCGCCGGTCTGGTGGCGAGGCAGGTCGGCGAGGCTTGCGGCGGTGGAGTCTTGGGGGCGCCGGCACGCCGATGAGTTCGGGGCAGGAGGGACTTCGTTACCATCGATCCTCACGCGGGAGAAGGAGCTGACGTGGTACGCAAGGTGGTCGCCTACGAATTGTTGTCACTCGATGGGGTGGCGGAGCATCCGGACGAGTTCATCACCGACTTCGATGACGCAATGCGGGAAAACCTCGGCCGCGTCATCGCCACCCAGGACGCCGTGTTCCTCGGGCGCCGGACCTACGACGACTGGGCCCGATTCTGGCCAACCAGTGACATCGAGCCGTTCGCCAGCTTCATCAACGGCGTCGAGAAATTCGTCGTGACCTCGACGCCGCCCGGAGAGAACTGGTCCGTTACTACGGTCGTCGACGGCGGCCTTGTCGAGTTCGTCACTGAGCTGCGGCAGCGGTCCGGCGGTGATATCGGCGTGCACGGGAGCATCGCACTTACCCAATCGCTGCTCGAAGAGGGCCTGGTCGACGAATTGCGGCTCGTCATCGCCCCGGCCCTGCACATGCACGGACGCAAGCTCTTCGACAGGGGGTTGTCGAGGCGGCTGACTCTGACTCGCCACGTCACCTCTCCGTCCGGTTACCTCTTGCTCGACTTCCAAGTGGGCGGCTGAGCCAGCGTGGCCAATCTTCATCCGCCATTGTGGTGAGTCCGACCTGAAGGATGCCGTTGGCTTAGGAACGGTTGCAGAGCCGTCGTCAAGATCGGGACACTAAACAGCTCCGTGTATCGCGGCGTCATGGTCCGGAGCCACCGAGGAGGATCGGTCGAGGGAGAGGCCGGCGGTATGATGGGCGGCGACAACTGAATACGCCGATTGAACCGGAGCGCCAGAGTCCCCGCAGCAGCTGTCGAGGGGACGCCGGAGGAGCAACTCTCCCCGAGAAACTCTCAGGCCGACATACCGCTCCGGCGAGGCAACTCTGGAAAGCGGGCGCCCCCGGGTGGCCGCACCGAAGGTGGAAGTCGCTGTCGGGCGGCGAGACTCTCAGGTCCCATGACAGAGCGGGGAGGACGACCGATGAGCTCCGTGTGAGGCGGAGCCGACGAGGAGACCTCCGTGAGCGCACCGCATCCCCCGGCCGAATCAGACACCACTCGCCCCCTCGAGCCCTTTGAGGACTTCGTGCGCCGACATGTCGGCACCTCGGCCGAGGAGCAGGAGGGCATGCTCAAGGTGCTCGGGTACGACTCGCTCGACGCGCTGATCGACGCCGCCGTGCCCGGGAGCGTACGCAGCCTGGAGGCGCTGGATCTGCCGCCGGCGGTGTCCGAGCAGGCGGTGCTCGAGGAGCTACGCCGCTTGGCCGAGCGCAACGTGATCGCCGAGCCCATGATCGGGCTGGGCTACTACGGGACGATCACGCCCGGCGTGATCCGGCGCAACGTGCTCGAGAGCCCGGCCTGGTACACGGCCTACACGCCCTACCAGCCCGAGATCAGCCAGGGCCGGTTGGAGGCGTTGCTGAACTTCCAGACCATGGTCTCGGACCTCACCGGGCTGGACACGGCGAACGCGTCGTTGCTGGACGAGAGCACGGCCGTGGCCGAGGCGGTCACCCTCATGCGCCGGCGATCGTCGGGCGGGTCCAACCGGGTCGTGGTCGACGCCGACTGCCTGCCGCAGACGCTGGCGGTGCTGGCAACGCGGCTGGCGCCGCTCGGGATCGAGGTCGAGGTGGCCGACCTCGGGGCGGGGCTGCCGAGCGGGGATTTCTTCGGGGTGGTGCAGCAGTATCCAGGCGCGTCGGGAGCCATCCGCGACTTCGCCGCCGTCACGGCGGAGGCACACCGGCGAGGGGCCCTGGTGACGGTGGCCGCCGACCTGCTGGCGCTCACCTTGTTGACACCGCCGGGGGAGTGGGGCGCCGATGTCGCAGTCGGTTCGTCCCAGCGCTTCGGCGTACCGCTGTGGTACGGAGGTCCACACGCCGCCTACATGGCTGTGAAGGCGGGACTCGAGCGCGACCTGCCCGGGCGCCTGGTCGGGCTGTCGATCGACGCCGAGGATCGCCCGGCCTACCGCCTGGCCCTGCAGACGCGCGAACAGCACATCCGGCGGGAGAAGGCGACGTCGAACATCTGCACGGCACAGGTGCTGCTGGCCGTCGTGGCGTCGATGTACGCCGTGTACCACGGGGCCGAGGGCCTGCGCGGCATCGCGCGGCGGGTGCACGCCCGGACGGTGGCGCTGGCCCGCGGGCTCGAGGCCGCCGGCTTCGGCCTGGTGCACCGCGAGTACTTCGACACCCTGGTGGTGACGGTGCCGGGCCGCGCTGCTTCGATCGTGGCCGGCGCGGCGGCGCGCCGGGTGCTGCTGCGCCTGGTGGACGAGGACCACGTCGGGCTGTCGTGCGGCGAGACGACGACCGCCGCGCACGTGGCGGCGGTGCTCGAGGCCTTCGGCGCGGCGGACGAAGCCAGCGAGGACGCCGGCACCGACGATGCCCTGCCCCAGGGCCTGCTGCGCAAGGGCCCCATCCTGACCCACCCGGTGTTCTCGGAGCATCACTCAGAGACGGCCATGCTGCGCTACCTGCGCCGGCTGTCGGACAAGGACTTCGCCCTCGACCGGGGCATGATCCCTCTGGGCTCGTGCACCATGAAGCTCAACGCCACCACGGAGATGGAGCCGGTCGGGCTGCCCGGATTCGCCGACATCCATCCCTTCGCGCCGCTCGAGAGCACGCCGGGCTATCAGGAGCTGATCGACGAACTGGAGTCCTGGCTGGCCGAGGTGACGGGCTACACCAAGGTGTCGGTCCAGCCCAACGCCGGAAGCCAGGGGGAGCTGGCGGGGCTGGTGGCCATCCACGCCTACCACCAGTTCGCGGGCAGGCCCAGCGCGATGTGTGCCTGATCCCATCGAGCGCGCACGGCACCAACGCCGCCTCGGCCGTGATGGCCGGCATGCGCGTCGTCGTGGTGGCGGCGCTGGACGACGGCACGGTCGATCTCGAGGATCTGCGGGCCAAGTGCGAGGAGCACGGCGATCGCTTGGCGGCGATCATGGTCACCTACCCCTCGACCCATGGCGTGTATGAGGAGGGGATCGCGGACATGTGCGCGCTGGTGCACGAGCACGGTGGGCAGGTCTACATCGACGGGGCCAACCTCAACGCCCTCCTCGGCCTGGCCAAGCCGGGACGGTTCGGCGGTGACGTCTCGCATCTCAACCTGCACAAGACCTTCTGCATCCCCCACGGCGGGGGCGGACCCGGCGTGGGACCGGTGGCGGTGGCCGAGCACCTGGTGCCCTTCCTGCCCTCCCACCCGATGCACCCGCGTCCCGAGCAGCGCGTCGGCATCGGACCGGTGAGCGCGGCGCCCTACGGGAGCGCGGGCATCCTGTCGATCAGCTGGGCCTACGTGCGCATGCTGTCGGGCGCCGGGCTGGCCCACGCCACCAAGTCGGCCGTACTGGCGGCCAACTACGTGGCGGCGCGCCTGGGGTCATCGTTCCCCATCCTCTACACCGGCAAGCACGGCCTGGTGGCCCACGAGTGCATCCTCGACCTGCGCCCGCTGACCAAGGCGACAGGGGTCACGGTCGACGACGTGGCCAAGCGGCTCATCGACTACGGCTTCCACGCGCCCACGGTGAGCTTCCCGGTGGCCGGCACGCTCATGGTGGAGCCCACCGAGAGCGAGGACCTGGGCGAACTGGACCGCTTCTGCGACGCCATGATCGCCATCCGAGGCGAGATCGACCAGGTGTCGGCCGGCGAGTGGACGCTCGAGGACAGCCCGCTGCGCAACGCGCCGCACACGGCGGCGGCGCTCGTCTCCAAGTGGGAGCGGCCCTACGACCGCGAGACGGCGGTGTTCCCGGCCGGGCAGACGGCGGACAAGTACTGGCCTCCAGTGGCCCGGATCAACCAGGCCTACGGGGACCGCAACCTGATGTGCACGTGCCCGCCTCCGGAGGCCTTCGCCAGCTAGTGACCCATCGGGGCCGTGTAACCGCGGCGCGGGGACGCCGTCCTTCTTCCGCACTGCGCCCGACAGACGGGCGCACCGGACGGAAGGAACACAAATGGACGCGACGGCGAACAACGGAGCCCGTGACCGGCGGCGCTCGACGCGGCGCCGCGCCATGGGTGTCGGCTGCGTGGGGATCGTGGGTGCGGTGCTGGCCGCCTGCAGCTCGGGCACGCCGAGCACGGGCCCCGGCTCAGCGGGCGCGCCCACGCACACGAGCACGCACGGGCCGACCGGTCAGCCGGCACCGGCGACCACCACGACCACGGTGGCCACGGCGGCGTCCACCCCGACCACCTCTGCCCCGGCCGGGGCGCAGAACCTCGTGGCCACGGCCGCGGTCAAGGGCGCGCTGGTGGCCACCTATGTGGCCCGCACCGGGTTCCCGGCAGCGGAGATCGCGGGCACGGCGCCGGGCAGCGTGTACTACGGCTACCTGCCGTCCACCCAGACCTACTGGGCCCTGGCCACCTTCGCGCCGACGGCGGCGGGGGAGCAGGACCCGCAGATCCAGGTCGGGATGCAGGACGGCGGGGCCACCGGGATCTTCACGATGGCGTCGAGCGCCACGTCGTGGACGTACGTCGGGCAGTACGAAAGCGACGGCGACCTGCCTTGCGCCAGCCAATTGCCCTCCGCGCTGATCGCCGTCTGGGGTGACGTCACGAGCATGGCCACGTCGTGTTCGCCGTCCTCGACGCTGTTCTCGGACGCGCTGGCCCAATGGCAGCTGGGGTCGTCGGCGAGCTCGGCGGACCAGGGCCAGTACCTGCACCAGGCGGCGACCGACCTGACCCTCGGCGACGGCGACAATCCGAGCTACGTCACGGCCGCGAACGAACTCACGCAGCTGGTCGCCCTGCCCGAGACCGGGGACACGCCGGCGCAGATGGCCGAGGCGCAGAGCGACATCTCTGCGCTGAACACATTCTTCGCGACGTCGGGCCTCTACGAGTAGCGCAGCCCGGCCACCGGCGCCAAGGGCGGGCGGTGCGGGAGCTGATTGGATGACGTGACCAGCTCGAGCGGTGCCACGGCCTTCACCCGTAGACCTTGCGAAAGTAGTTGGCGGACCGCTCATAGCCCAGCGCTTCGTAGAACGGATCGGTTCGACGGGTGGCCAAGGCCACCAGGCGCGCGTTCCGTGTCTGGGCCCATTCCTCGAATGCGCCCATGAGCGTCCGCCCCAGTCCAAGCCGGTGCATGTCCGACCGGACGGCCACCTCCTCGATCCAGGCCACGGGGCCGTCGACGAAGAACGTGAGATGGGTGAAGCCGAGCAGGTACCCATCGACCGAGCCCTGCACGTCGGCGACCAGCACCGTGGCCTTCGGATCAGCGAGCAGCTGGACGAAGCTGGAGCTAAAGGCGTCGAAGGTCGGCGTGAACGAGGTCGCCATGTCACGGGTCAAGCCGAAGACCGCGTCGGCGTCGGTGTCCCGTGCGATCCGGATCACCACCGGCGGAGAGCCTGGCATCGCGAGATGTTAAGCCCGCCGCGTCGTCAGAGCAGTCCGACGAGTCCGATTCCCGCGGCGGCGGCGCCGATGCACACGACCAAGCTCCCGAGGGTGTAGAAGGCCGCCCCGCTGCGGTGTCCCGTGTGTAACAGGTGGATGGTCTCCCAGCTGGCGGTGGACCACGTCGTATAGCCCCCGCAGAGCCCGACCCCGGCGATGGCGAGCACGTGCGGGCCGAGGCCGTCATAGAGCGCCAGCCCGGTCAGGATGCCGAGCAACAGCGAACCCGACGCGTTCACGACCATGGTGCCGACGGGCAGGGGGTCGCCGTGGCGCAATCCGATGTGATGGATGAGCAGCGCGCGCACGACGGCACCCGCGCCGCCGGCAACGGCGACCAGCAACGCGACGCCGAGGGTCGGTGCGGAAGCGCTCACGACGCTGCGAGCCTCCGGCCCACGTCGTGGCCGACGACCACGAGGGCCAGCCCGCCGACCACCGTGGCCGCCAGGTAGGCCAGGCACGTCCCAACGTCGCCGTCCTTGGCCAGCAGCGTGACGTCGACGGCGAGCGTCGAATACGTGGTCCAGCCGCCCAGGAAGCCGACCATGAGCAGGGGGCGGGACGCCGGAGCCCGGTGGGACAGGCGCTCGGTCAGCGGGACCAGCAGCCCGATGGCGAAGGAGCCCGTGAGGTTGACCAGCAGCGTGACCCAGGGGAACGTCCCCGGCCCGGCCGGGTGATGCGCCTCGAGGAGGTAGCGGGACACCGTGCCGAGCGCGCCGCCCACGAAGATGGCGGCGATGGTGGCGGCAGACAACCCGAAGAGGGGGAGGACGGGCTCGTCCAGGAGGTCGTGCTCTTCGACCTGGTCGAGCATCTCGCGTTCGCGGGCCGTCGCCTGGCGGCCGTGGACCACCGCGTCATGGTGATGTGCCATGACCTCGTGGACGTGCGCGAACCGGCTGTGGTCGTCGACGTCGGGTTGCAGCTCATCGTCCACGGCTCGGTCCTCCCAAGTGCCGGTCAGGAACCATTAGCCATGTCGTATCGGCGGTTGGGGGCGTGCCCCCCGACGGGATCCATCGCCGGGCGCGGTGTCGCTGGTCCGGTCATGGTAGTTCTCCTGATCCTCTGCCCAGCGGATCAGGTCGTCAGTGGGCGCCTGGCGCGGGCAGGCGGGCGCGCAGCCCGGCGACCAGAACACGAATGCCGGTGGCGTCAACCCGTGGTGCATCCGGCCAGCGGGTGATGGACGGGCCCCAGAATTCCTGGGGTGTGCCCGGGTAACGAGGAACGACATGGACGTGGAGATGCGCCGGCGTCCTTGCCGCCACGGGCGCCCCACCGAAGGCGGACGAATACACGTGTTCGGCTCCGAGTTCGGCCCGGAGCAGAGCGGCCAAGCGGTTGGTGAGCCACCCGATCCGCTCTGCCTCGATGTCGTCCAAGAGACCGATCCCTTCGACGTGGCGACGTGGCTCGACCACGAGATGGCCCCGATAGGCGCCGGCACCGCCCATGGTGTGCACGTGCCCGGCGTAGACGATGTCGTCCTGGTAGAGGAGCCCACCCTCGGCGTCGTCCCCGGCGCGGTGCTTGGAGCACACGAAACAGCTGGCGGCCTCCTCGACCTCGCCCACCTGAGGTGCGCCCGCCCGACCGACCGGTCAGTCGAGCCGGGGTCCCGGAGCGCGCCGGAACTGGAAGGGCTCGCTGTCGCGGCCGGCCACCACGTACCACGCCTGCCCGGTGGTGTCCGAATCGAGGATGCGTTGGAAGGCGTTGACGACATCCGACACGTCGAGGATAGGGAACCCCATATCGAGCAGCGTCTGCTCGGAACCCTTGATGATGTTCGTGTAGGCGAACGACGGACACAGCGCATGGATGCGGATGCCCTCGAACCCGTAGGACTCTCCCAACGAGCGGACCAAGCCGACCACGCCGTGCTTGTTAGCGGCATAGATGGGGTCGAAGGGCGCGACCACGATGCCTGCCATGGACGCCGTGGCCACGATGGTCCCGCCCCCGCTGGTCTTGATGGCGGGACGGGCGGCCGCGATCCCGTAGACCACCCCGTCGAGGTTGATCGACATGGCACGCCGGTAGGCCTCGGGATCGAAGTCGTCACCCATGGAGCACCAGGAGGTCACGCCGGCGTTGAGGTGCGCGATGTGGAGGCCCCCGAAGGCCTCGACCGTAAAGGCGACGGCGGCGGTGCTGGCCGCCGGGTCGGCCACGTCGGTGCGGACGAAGCGTCCACCGATCTCGTCGGCGATTTCTTTGCCGCGGGCCTCGTCGATGTCCGCCAAAACCACGTGGGCACCCTGCCCGGCCAGGTGACGGGCGATGCCCTCGCCGATGCCGTTGCTGGCGCCCGTGATGAGCGCCACCTTGCCGTTCAGGTCCATGGCCATGGAAGGGATCGTAGGGGAGTGGCGGTGAGTCAGCCGGCGAGCGGGCCGGGCAGCGGTGCGGCGTGCACGATGCTCAGGTGCTGGATCGGCCGCGTCAGAGCCACGTACAAAAGGCGCAGGCCCCGGCGGTCGCCGCCGGCGATGGCCTCCGGCTCGACCACGACGACGGCGTCGAACTCGAGGCCCTTGGCAGCGGGAGCGGGGACGATGGTGATGGGGCGGGTCATGGCGTCGCGCTCCAGCTGCCCGATCTCGGCGTGACGGCGGCCCAGCCGGCTCAGCTCGGGCACCAGCTCGTCCGGGGCGATGACCGCCACCAGAGCGTGTTCGGCGGCCAGCCGGTGTGCCTCGTCGAGGGCGGCGCCGGCCAGTTCGCCCGGCGCCGCCCGCACGATGACGGGGTCTGTGCGCCCGCTGCGGATGGATGACGTCGGGCTGACGCCCGGTGCGGCCACCGGGAGGAGCCGCGAGGCATAGTCGAGGACGCGGCCCGGTGCCCGATAGCCGAGTGTCAGCTCGTCGTGGTGCGGAGTGGCGACGTCGGGCAGGAAGGCGCGGACCTCGCCCCAGTCCGTATAGGTCCAGGGCCCGGTGGCCTGGGCCAGGTCCCCCAGCACGGTGATCGAACCCGACGGCGCGCGCCGGGCGATCATGCGGAATTGCATCGGCGTGAGGTCCTGGGCCTCGTCGACGATGATGTGCCCGTAGCGGCGCGTCCGCCCGCCGGTGAGGAACGAGGCCTCGTCGAGGAGGGCCAGATCGTCGACGCTCCACGCGGTGGAGGACACGTTGGCGTCCTTGGTCCGGACGAGCAGCGCCAATTCGTCGGCGGAGAAGCGCGCGCCGCCGAAGCGCGCCAGTTGGTCTCGGGACGAGAGCAGGTCGCGCACCAGTGCGGCGGGCGAGACCGTCGGCCACAGCCAGTCGAGGAGCGAGGAGAACTCGTCCGAGGCGACCAGTTCGCCTTCGAACCACGCCTCGTCGGCACCCAATCGGGCGGACGCCCGGAAGACGCGACGGGCCTCACTCACCAAACGGGCCCGTAGGGCCAGGCGGCCCGCCTTGTACGGAGCCGGACGCGCCACGATGCTGGCCACGAGGTCGTTCACGGTCGCCGCGGACAAGGTCCCGCGGGCGAAGCGGACCCGCAAGGTGACGTCTTCGTGCAGGGGTCGTCTCCGCCCGTCGAGGGCGCGCCGCAGGAGGTCGGCCATGCGGGCGTCGGCCTTCACCCGGCGCACCTCCATCGGCTCCTGCATTCGGACCTTGGCCTTGGGGGCGATGTCGGCGATGGTGGTCTGCACGACCGCCTCCTCACCGAGGGCGGGGAGGACCTGCGCGATGTAGCGCAGGAAGGCCCGGCTGGGGCCGAGCACGAGGACACCGTTGCGGCTCAGGTCCGGGTGGTTGTAGAGGAGGAAGGCGGCCCGGTGCAGACCCACCGCCGTCTTGCCCGTACCGGGACCGCCTTGGACCGTCAGCAGCTCGTGGAGCGAGGCGCGGATGATCTCGTCCTGTTCGGCCTGGATGGTGGCGACGATGTCGAGCATCTCGCCGGTACGTGCCCGTTCGAGCTCGGCCAGGAGTGCATCCCCACCGCGGAGCCGGGTGGTGGTGGCGTCGTCACCGGGCCCGCCGAAGAGGTCGTCGGCCACGGCCACCACGGCATTGCGATCCACCATGATCTGCCGCCGGCGGGCCAAGCCGAGGGCGTTGGTCGCACTGGCCCGGTAAAAGGGCATGGCCACCGGGGCCCGCCAGTCGATCACGACAGGATCGGCCCGGACGTCCTCCACGTGGCGACGCCCGATGCGCCACGTGGGCCCGCCGTCCTCGTCGATGCGCCCGAAGAGGAGCGGGCGCGGGCTGTCCGCCAGCAGCGACACCCGACGCGAGAGGGCTGCCACGTAGTCGAGGTCCGGGTTGCCGGCGGCGACGAGATCCTGAAGCAGTCGCTCGGCGCGGTGCCGCATGGCGGTCAGGGACTCGAGCGCGTGGTCCAGGTACGCCTGCTCGGCGGACACCTCTTGATCGGGTGGGGGAGCGGTCATCTTACGGCGGCCGTAAGACGTGCCAAAACGCGCGTAAATAGGTGCGCGCAAAAGTCCCCGGACATACCGGGGACCATATCTCTCTTTATCGACTCCAACAAGCCCCTTAGCTGGTTTTTCCCCTTCTCATCCGTCCGAACTTTGAACCTTTATCGAAGGGGACTTGTCGCATGTCACTTTATAGAAATAGACGCTCAGACGCAACCCCTTTTTGGCAGCCGCCGGGATGTCCGCCGGCACGAAGCAGACCCAGCGCAACCGCGGCGACCGGGCGAACTGTCCATGCGGTACCGAACGTCGTCCCAACCTTCGCGGTACCGTTCGCGGCGTGTGCGAGGCCAGCCCAGTGCCGGAGGGGAAGTGGACCTCGACGACCCGGCCTTTCGAGACTGTGGCGCGAACTAACCCCAGTGCCGGCCGGCCGCAGGTCTGGTGATGTTCGACCTGTCCGGCCGGGTCGCGCTCGTGACGGGCGCCGGCCAGAACGTCGGCGCCGGCATCGCTCGTGCCCTGGCGGCCCAAGGGGCGCGCGTCGTCGTCAACGACGTGCGCTCCGAGCGCGCCGTGCATGTGGCTGACCGCATCTGCTCCGAAGGAGGCGACGCCGTAGCCTCCGCGTTCGACGTCACCGAGCTCGACGGTGTCCGCAATGCCATTACTCAGGTCGGCCAGATCGACATACTGGTGAACAACGCCGGGAACGCAGGCACTGCGACGATGGCGTTGCAACCGTTCGTCGAGATGGACCCGGCGGGATGGAACGCTCCGATCCGCGTGAACCTGTACGGCGTGTTGCACTGTTGCCACGCCGTCGTGCCGGGCATGTGCCAGCGGAAGTGGGGGAGGGTCATCACGATCGCCTCAGGGGCCGGCGTGGCCGGAATCGGCATCGGGGTGTCTCCCTACAGTGCCGCCAAGGGAGCGGCGGTCGCATTCACCCGGACACTGGCGATTGAGGTGGCCAGCCAGGGAGTGACCGCGAACTCGCTGGCGATCGGACTGATGCAGGCGCCAGATGCCACGGTGACCGAACGTCTGGCCCGGTCCATTCCTGTAGGCCGGACCGGCCGGCCCGAAGACGTCGCCGCCAGTTGTGTCTGGCTGGCCTCGGATGAGGCCTCATGGGTGACGGCGCAGACGATTCAGGTCAACGGTGGATCGATCAGCACGTGAAGGCCTGGGCCGTGCGGCCGCTGACTGAGGATGCGGTGAGTAGAGAGACACAGGTCCTCGCCGACTACATCTTCAAGGTCTCCCTATGACCTCGGTGCGCCGCGTCCCGTACGCGGGCAGCGTCCATGACGAACGAGAGATCGACGCCGTCGTCGGGGTTCTCCGGGGTGGACCCCAGGCGTTGCGGATCGGGAAGCACGTGCGGTCCTTCGAGGCCGAGGTCTCCACACTTCTCGGCAAGCGCCGGGGGATCATGTGCAACTCTGGCTCGTCCGCCCTCTTTCTCGCCGTCGAGCTCCTGGGGCTTGCTCCAGGCGACGAGGTCATCACCTCGGCGGTGACCTTCTCGACCGACATTGCGCCCCTGGTGCGTTCCGGGTTGGTGCCCGTCTTCGTCGATGTCGAGCCCGACACGTTCAACATCGATGTGCAGGCCGTCGAAGCGATGATCGGTCCGCGGACGAAAGCCCTGCTTGTCCCTAATCTCATCGGGAATGCCCCCGACTGGGACGTGCTCCGCGAGATCGCGGACCGCCACGACTTGCAGGTGGTCGAGGATTCCTGCGACGCCCTGGGCTCGCGCCTACGTGGCACGCCGACCGGTACACGCTCGGACATCTCAGTGACCTCGTTCGCTTTGAGCCACATCATCACCGCCGCCGGAAGCGGTGGCATGGTCTGCCTGGACGATGCGGCGCTCGCTGATCGCTGCCTGCTGCTCCGCAGGTGGGGCCGACGATCCGAGATACAGCTGTTCGGGTCGGAGAGGGGGAAGGGATCACGATTCTTCTCTGCCATCGACAACGATCTCGAGTACGACAACCTGTTCATTTTCGACGAGGTGGGATGGAATTTCGAGCCGTCAGAGCTTTCGGCCGCCTTCGGCCTCGTCCAGCTCGAGAAGTTGCCGGAGAACCTCGCCGCACGGAAACGAAACTTCGAACGTCTCGTCGATTGCTTCTCGCAACGGCCCGATGTCTTCATCCTGCCGCGCACGACCAGAGAACTCGAGACGGCATGGCACATGTTCCCGGTGTTGCTCCGGCCCGAGTCGGGGGTGCGGCGTTCGGCGTTCCAGGCCCACATGGAGCGCCAGGGCATTGACACGCGCATGGTGTGGACGGGCAACGTCACACGCCAGCCCGCCTTCCGTTCGATGGCCTACCGGCAACCGGAAACGGGGCTACCCAACGCCGATCATGTCATGGAGCAGGGTCTGGTGCTTCCGTCGAATCACGCACTGGGTGACGACGACGTCGACTACATCTGGGCGACCGCAGAGAACTTCCTGACGTGACCGACGGGCAGGCCGGGGAAAGCCGTGGGCGGTACCACTCCGACCTCGAATTGGCATTTGTGTGCCCGTGAACCAGGAGCGTTTCCACGGACGCCGTGCCATCGTGACCGGGGCCAGCCGGGGGATAGGTGCGGCGGTGGCCTATCGGCTGGCTGCCGAGGGAGCGAGCGTGGCCATCGTGGCCCGGACACGGGAGCGGCATCCGACCCTTGGCGGGTCGCTTCTCGAGACGGCGGAACGACTTGGAGAGTTCGGCCATGGCGTGGCCGGTATCACCGCCGACCTCGCCGACGCCGAAGACCGATCCCGCATCGTGCCTGAATCCGTCGAGGCCCTGGGCGGATCGATCGACATTCTGGTCAACAACGCCGCCGCAGCGATCTACCAGCCCCTCAGTGACTACCCCCTCAAACGCCGCCAGCTGACCTTCGAGGTCAACACCCACGCGCCTATGGATCTCGCCCAAGCGGCATTGCCGGCGATGGTCGCACGTGCCGAGGGCTGGATCGTCAACCTATCGAGCGCCACCGCCGGGCTCTGGGAGCCGCCCTTCTCGCTCGGCAGACTGGGATCGACGACTGGCGTCTACGGAGCGTCCAAGGCGGCCCTCAACCGAATGACGAACGCCTTGGCCGCCGAACTCGCACACAGCGGGGTGCGGGTGAACACGATCCAGCCCCGTGCTGCCGTCCTGAGCGAGGGAGCCAGGGTGCTCGTAGGAGCCACCCTGACGCCGGATCAGATCGAAAGCATGCAAGAGATGGTCGAGGCCGTCGTCGCGCTGTGTGTCTGCCCGCCCGAGCAAACGGGCCGTTGCCACATCAGTCTTGAGCTGATTCACGAGTTCGGCCTCGAGGTCCGCGACCTCGACGGCAGCGCGCTGGCTCAACCGACACCACCTGGTCTGACCGCCATCTGAAGCCGCGCCCGGAGGGGAGTGGTACGCGGTCACTGCGCTCGGAGCAGCTACGGGAATTCCGGCTCAACTTAACATAATGAAGCTTATCGGCGGTTCGTCAGGAACGTGGGGACTGCCCCAGGCGTGTGACCTGGGACGACGAGGTTTGTGCAGGGGCGGCTCCGGGCCTGTCTCGGAAGGTCTCGTGCGGGGCGTGAGCGTTCGTCTTGCGGTCAGGCCGTCGGTGGCTCGGGCTCGAAGAGGAACTGCATGCCGTCCCGCATGGACGCGTCGACGAGCTCGATGCGGATCCCGAGTTCGTCGTCCCGGTGGTAGGCGAAGGACACCGGCGCCACGGTTCCGGCTCGGCCGCAGAGCTGGAGCGGGCAGCCGGCTGCGTTGAAGGCGCCGCTCTGGTCGCCCAGCGAGTCGCTCCAGTACCCCACGTGGTGCAGGTTGCTGGCCGCGTTGCGCACCCAGACGGATCCGGGCACCTCGAGGATCAATTCCAGGCAGGGGACGCCGGTCGAGTACCGGATGGTGGTGGGCAGGACGACGTCGTTGCCCGCCTGGTCGCGGTACTCGGTGGCGTCGAGGTGCATGACGGGTCCCCAGGTGATGTCCAGGAGGTCACTGAGCTTGGCGTTCGCCGCCTCGATGTCAGTCACCACGATGCCGACGTGGTAGTGGTCCATTGGTCAGTCACTCCCCCAGCGCGCGAGCTGGTCGCGCAGCCATCCGTGTTCCCAGAAGCTGATGTCCCCGCCGTGTTCGAGCAGGTGCCGGTGGGCGTTGGCCAGCACGGCACGGGCGCGGGCTGAATCGGGGTCTCGTGTGACGACGGCCTCTCCGAGCCGGATGGCCAGGGGTGCTTGGCCGCGAGCCAGGGCGCCCTCGGCCCGGTCCAAGGCGGCGTCGATGCCGGCGGCGTCCACCAGCTCGGCCACCGCCAGGCCGGCACTGTCGGGGTAGAGCTCGGTCGTCGACTGCAGCTTGAACCAGCCGACGTAGCTCTCCCAGAGGGTGCGCACGGCCCAGGAGACCTTGCCGTAGCCCTGCCCCACCCGGAGCTCGGGCGGCAACTGATCTCCTCCATCAAGGTCCAGACGTCGATGCCGGCGTTGAAGCCTTCGAGCGCACGCTGGTGCACGTAGTCGACGGCGTCGTGCAGCCGGGCCAGGCAGGCGTCGATCAGCTCGTCGCCGATGATGGGTTCGTACCGGCCGGTGACGAGGATCTCGGGTCGCAGGGCGCGGACCTTGCGGACGCTTTCCAGGTACGGCTCGACGAAGCGGTAGCGGTCCCCCCGCAGGGTGTTCAAGTTGGGGAAGTGCGGGAAGAGAGGCCCGAACAGGTTGCTGACCAGGGCGGTACGCCGCTCGGGCAGCCACACGATCGTGCTGTCGATGGTCTCTCCCACAGCGGCGTGCAGCTCCAGGAGCAGGCCGTCGGCTCCGAGCGCCAGCCGCTGGTCGAAGGTGAGGTCGGGCACCGGCTCGGCCTGGCGCATCGACACCCCGGGGTTCTCCGCGGCAATGCGCCGGGCGTCGGTGCCCAGCATGTCGAACCAGATGCCGGCGGTACGGAAGCGCAGGGAGCGGATGCGGGCGTCGTCGGCCTGGCAGGTCTGGTTGTTCTGCTGGGCCACGTAGGTGGTGCCGTCCTCCTTGAACAGATCGACCCCGCCCACGTGGTCCACGTGAGCCTGGGTGGTGATGATGTAGTGGGTGAGCCCGGGCCGGATGGCGTCGAAGACCCGCTTGTGGTGCGGCGCCTCGAAGCCCATGCCAGTGTTGACGATGACCCGCCCGGTGTCCGTGAGCAACAGGTAGGCGGCGGTGGTCCCGCCCGAGCGGTAGATGCCCTCGGCGATGGCATGGGCTGGGTCGTCGTAGACGGGGCGCATGAGCTCTCGCCCGGGGCGCGTGTCGATGAGGTGGTCCACCTGGTCGCCGAGTGGCATCAGACCTCGATTCGAACCGGGAAGCGGTCGAGGTAAGGCCCGAAACGCGTCCGGACCTCCTCGGGTGTGACGGCGAAGTCGCGACGGAGGTCGTAGGCCACCCTCCCCTCTTTCCCGCGGGGATGGGCGGCTTGGTAAGCCGAGATCTCGGCTCGGGCCTGTCCGGTCAGCGCGATGCCGGCACGGTCGTACACGCGCTCGAGAGTGCCGAGCTCGTCCGCCATGTATTCGTCGAAGAGGACGTCCACGACGCGATCATCGGGCAGACGGTGGCGGTCGCGCAACGAGGCGTCGAGCAGGGTGCCGATGCGCTCCGTCCAGTAGTCGCGATACCACTCGGGCCGGGTGGTGCGGTAGGACGTGCGGGCGCCGTAGCAGGCCATGGTGATGGTCGACTGGACGACGGCGACCGGGTCGCGATGGGTCACCACGACCGTGGCGTCTGGGAACGTGCGCAGCAACGGTCCTAACTGCTCCAGGTGCTGAGGGGACTTGAGGACCCAGCGCTCCCTGGGATTGAACCACTGCAGGATCTGGAGGACCGACTTCATGTAGGCGTAGTGCGGGGTCTGGTCGTGTGCCAGGTAGTGGTCGCGCCACCGAGGGGCCCGGGCCACCCACTCGAGCACGTAGCTCGAGAAGTCGGGCAGCTGCAGCTCGATCTCCTCGTGCACGTGGTCCGGGTGCATCGGATGCATGGCCGCCACGAGTGGCGCGGCGGCCTGCATGGCTTTCCAGGTCTCGTTGCAACGGGTCCAGCGCGGCTCCATCCCATCCATCTCGGGCGGGTCCTTCGGGTTCGGCACCGGCTCGTAGGACTCCCAGAGGGGCATCGAACGGAAGCGGGTGTCCGCCGCCAGCAGGTTGACCAGGTGGGTTGTGCCCGAGCGCGGCAGTCCGACAACGATGACCGGCCTGGCAATGGGAATCTCCAGGATCTCGGGATGCCGGGTCAAGTGGTCATGGACGAGAAGGCGGTTGGCGGCGTAGCGGACGCAGTCGGCGAACATCATCAGCCGCCCGATGCCAGTCCGCTCCTCGTCGGCGTCCATCTCTGCGAGCTGGAGCCCGAGGCGCACGGTGAAATCCTCCGGCCCGAAGTCCGCCAGGCCGGTGCGTGCCGACGCGGCGTCGCAGACGGCGTCGACGCTGAGGTTGGTGCGTTTGGACTCTCCGTAGTCGATGGCCATCCGTTGGACGTCGTTGAGGACGGGGGCACCCAGGTCGTCGATCCGTATGACGTCGCCCATACGCTCCCTTAGTGGGCGAGGTAGCCGCCGTCGACAGCGAGGGTGCTGCCGGTCGTGTAGGCCGCCACTTCGCTTGAGAGGTAGAGGACGGCCGCCGCCACCTCTTTGGGCGTGCCCATACGCGGGAGGATCCCGCGTGCCAGCTCGGCCTCGAGCAGTTGCGGGAAGGCCTTCATCGGCTCCGTCATCGGGGTGTCGATCAGCCCCGGGGCCACCGCGTTGACCCTGATGCCGTCACCGGCCCAGTGCGCGGCCAGGTTCCGGGTCAGAGTGAGGAGCGCCGCCTTGGCGGCGGCGTAGCCGGGCACGATGGTGGTCGAGCGGAACGCCGTCATGGACACGAGGTTGACCACGCTGGCGCCGCCCGTCATGGAACTGGCGCCGAGGGGGGCACGCAGGCCCATGGTGAGACGCATGGCGCCCTCCACGTTTATATCGAGAGCGGCCGCGAAACCGTCGGGGTCCCACTCGTCCCGCCCGTCGGGGAAATTGACGCCGGCGTTGTTGACCAGCACGTCGAGCCGGTCGAAGGCCGCCGCCAGCTGTTCCACCGCGTCGTGGTCGCGCACTTCGAGCTGGCGGTAGGTAAACCCGGACAGGTCGCGTTCGTACTGGCCCGCATCGGCGCGCGTTCCGGTAATCGTGACGCCGGCGCCAGCGCCGGCGAACGCCGAGGCGATGGCATGGCCGATGCCGCTCGTCCCGCCGGTCACCAGGACCGAGGTGCCGCCGAAGTCGAATCGGAGCTGGTTGGTCACTGGTCGCCCCCCATAGTGATCATGACCTTCCCACAATCCTTCGAACCCTCAAGGAGGGCCAAACCCTGGTCGAACTCCTCGAGCGGCAAAGCGTGGGTGATGAGATCCGACAGGTCGTGCCGCGCCAGAAGCTCAATCGCGTCCTCGAACCTCGGTGGGTACTCGAACGAGCCCCGGATGGTGAACTGCTTCATCAGGACCTGGACGAAATTCGTCGGCACGGGCTGGTAATGCAGGGCGACCAGTGAGAGACGCCCACCGAACCGCCCGCGTTCGACGATCTCGCAGAGCACCCGGTCCGATCCCGACGCCTCGATGTAGACGTCGGTAGCCGGGGTCGGACCGAGCATGAACGGGGCGGTCCCATGGAGGTGCGCCAGCTCGTCCCACACGTCGACTTCGGAAGGGTCGACCAGGTGGGCGGCCCCGAATTGCTCGCGCCAGCTCGAGACGACGCCGGCTGGTGTCCACGGCCACCACGTCGCGGACTCCCCGGTCGGCCAACGTGGCAATGGCCAAGAGCCCGATCGGGCCGCACCCGAAGACCGCCACCCGGTCCCCCGGGGCGACCTCGCCCTGGTTCACCGCCTGCATGCCGACGGCGGCCGGTTCGGCCAGCGCGGCGACGCGCAGCGACATGGAGTCCGGTACGGGGAACAGCCGCCGTCCCTTCGCCGCCTCACGCACCAACAGGAGCGGTGTCAGCCCACCCTCGGGTGCGCCGCTGCCGAGCCGCCCCAGCTCGTCGTCGGCCGGATGGATGATGACCCGGTCGCCGGATGCGGCGTCGCTCACCTCGGCACCGACCCACTCGACCACGCCGGCCATCTCGTGGCCCAGGGCCATCGGCCGTCCCGTGATGCCGCCCATGTGCACGAAGGACACGTCGGACCCGCAGATGCCGCAGGCCGCGATGCGCACCAGGGCGTCGCGGGGTCCCGGCGGTGGCGCCGGGACATCGTCGAGGCGAACGTCATGGGGACCGTGGACGCGAATCTGCTTCACTGGCCTGCCCCTCCCCCGTTCTCCGGGAGCTCGCGGCACACGTTCCTCCCCATACCTGGACCCTATCGGCGTTGCGAGGCTTGGGCCCAGGTCACGAGCGTGTGGCGGTACATTTGATCATGGCCGGATCGGGAACCGTGCGCTCATCGGAGGACTCCGTGACAGCCGATGTGGCCGAGGCCACCCAGTTTCTGAAGCAGTTCTCCCAGGGCACGGCGAAGCAGCGCGCACGCCGGTTGGCGAAGGCGCCGCTCGGTGCCATTCAGACCGCGGCACTGAACCACCCGGATGCCTGGGTGCGCCGGAGCTGTCTCTTCTTCCTGGACCACTACGCCAACGACCAGTCGATGCCGGTCTTCGCTCATGCCCTACGGGACCCGGTGGAGTTCGTTCGCAACATGGCGTTGCACTCCTTGTCCTGTGAGGCTTGCAAGTCAGAGGAGTTGTGTACGGCCGATGTGGCAGCAGGTTTGGTCGAGGTGCTCGAGCACGACCCCAGCCGCGAGCTGCGCACAAAGGTCATCCCGCTGTTGCTGCGGCTGGCTGGACAAGAGGCCCGGGCTTGGGCGGCGCTCGAGGAGGCGTCGGTCCACGACTCGGACCCGATCGTCCGGCAGGCCGCACGCGACGCGCTGGCGGGACGCTTCGTCGCTCCCCGGAAACGGTACGAACGGCGGCAGCGCCGGCACGACCGAGGGTCCGCCTCCCGCCAGGGTGCCCGGTCGTAGAGGCCGGCCCCCGCGCCGACGGGCTCCACGCTCGTGCTCACGTGGGCGGCGTAAGCGCGGGACCGGGTTCTGCCCCCTAACCCCAATACCGTTCAGTTAAGCCACAGTGGTGTAGTTTGGGCGTGTGCCCCGCCATGGTTGGAGGAAGCCGGTCTCTGACCGGCGGCTCTCGGACCTGGTCTCGGTGGGGGTGTTGACCCGGACGTTCCCACCGGCGCTCGTCGACCAGGTCGTCGCCGACTGCGGGCGGACCGAGCAACGGAACCGGTCCCTGCCGGCACGCTCGATGGCGTACTTCTCCATCGGGATGGCCATGCACTCCGAAGGCTCCTACGAAGATGTGTTGGCGCTGCTGAGCGACGGCCTGTCGTGGACGTCGGGTGAGGAGCCGTTCGTCTTGCCCTCGAAGTCGGCGATCTTCCAGGCCCGCGCCCGCTTGGGGCCCGAGCCGCTCCAGATGCTCTTCGCCAAGGTGGCGACGCCGTTGGCGAGCAAGCGCACACCGGGAGCTTGGTTGGGTGGGCGTCGGGTGGTCGCTATCGACGGGACGTGTCTCGACGTGGCCGACACCTCCGACAACGACGCCTACTTCGGACGTCCCGGGACCGCCAAGGGCGAGAGGGCCGCGTTCGCCCAAGCCCGGGTCGTGGCCGTGGCCGAGTGCGCAACCCATGCGATCTTCGACGCTTGTGTCGGCAAGTACACGACAGCGGAGAACACGATGGCGGGCGAGCTGATCGACCGCTTGGAGCCCGAGATGTTGTTATTGGCCGACCGTGGGATCTGCGGATATCCCCTGTGGTCACGAGCCGTTGCGACCGGTGCCGATCTGCTGTGGCGGGCCATGGGCAACATGAAACCCCGCTTGGTGAAGACCTTGGACGACGGCTCTTGGCTGGCCGAGCTCCGTCCAGGCGGCAGTGCCGGCCGACGAGCCAAGCCGCTGTCCATCCGAGTCATCGACTACCGGATCGATGACGGGCGACACAACGACGAGCTCTACCGGCTCTTCACCACGATCCTCGATCCGAACGACGTCTCGGCCCTGGATCTGGCGGCCGCCTACACACAGCGCTGGGAGATTGAGAGTGCCTTCGACGAGCTGAAGACACATCAACGCGGCCCACGCATCGTGCTGCGATCCAAGTCGTCCGACCTCGTGCTCCAAGAGATCTGCGGCCACCTGTGTTGTCACTACGCCATCCGCACCCTCATGTGGGAGGCGGCTGACCAGGCCGGTGTCGACCCCGACCGGGTCAGCTTCGTCGCCGCTCTACGAATCGCTCGCCGATCGATCTCAGTGGCGCGCGATTTTCCCCCTCAAGAGTCTGACCACGACCACGGCTGGAAATACGCCGTCACCTTGCTCGGGCGAAGGCTCAACCCGATCCGACGGCTGCGGAGCAACCCGAGGGTCGTTAAGCGCAAGTACGTGAAGTGGCACGTCAAACGCGCCAGTCATCGATCATGGCCACAACCGACCGGCCCACCACGAGCCAGTGTTCCCGGAGCTCCGAGCCCCTAACTGAACGGCATTGCCCCTAACCCTCCCCCACGAGCCGACGGACCTGACGCAGCAAGGACTGCTGCTCGGCCTTGGTCCGCACCCGCAGACGGGTGAAGTCGCCGCCCGCCTCAAGCCGGACGTCGGCGTACATCCCGGTCGGGTCATTGTGGAAGTGGAGGAATCCCTTCGAGCGGCGGTAGAAGGACCCGGGCGTACGCTCCACCAGGCCCGGTATGTGACGCACCTCGTCCAGCAGTGCACCGATCTTCTGCAGGTCCTCCGGAGTGGCGTGGCGCATCCGGGCTGAACGGTAGATCGCCGACGCTCTCGGGGCGTGCGGCTCCGTAAGCCGCACGCCCCGGAGGCCACCACCGCGGTCCGACCGGGGTCGGGAGGTTCGAAGGGAGTTACGAGCACTCCCGTCGGGCCGCAGCCAATGCCTGCATCATGACGGGCCGCCGTTGGAGCCCGTCCAGCACCAGCTGTGAGGATTCTTAGAATCCCAAAAATAGCCCTGAAGTGCCCTTTTAAGTCACGCTTACACAAAACCCCAAGCGGGCTCACAGCTGGGATTCGGCTCGTTGTGAAATGGCTCGTCTGAACTGGGAGCATGGTCAAAGTAGCGATCGACGCGCCGGAGAACCCAGTGGACCTCACCGAGGAGCTACCGCTCGATGACGAGAATGTCCTGGCGCCCGAGCGGCCGTCGTTCTGGCGGCGCTATCGGTGGCCGGTCGTGGGTGCCGCCGTCATCCTCATCGGTGCCGCCGTCGGACTGACCCTGTGGCTCACGTCGAGTTCGGCGACGCCCGTCGGACTGTCGATCACCACGGTGACCGTCCCGGTGACGACCGGCACCATCCAGCAGACCGTCGCCAGCTCGGGCACCCTCGAGCCGGCCAGCCAGGCCAGCTTGAACTTCGCTGTTTCCGGCACGGTCAGCGCCGTCGACGTCGCGGCCGGCCAGAAGGTCACCGCCGGACAGGTCCTCGCCACCGTCGGTACGACGGCGCTCTCGGAGAACGTGAGCGCGGCACAGGCACAGCTGACCGCAGCCAACGACCGCCTCTCCAGCGACGAGACGTCCGGCGCCGCCGCCAGCCAGCTCGACACCGACGAGGCCTCGGTCACCTCGGCCGAGTCCTCGCTGTCGACGGCGGAGACCGACCTCGACGACGCCTCGCTCACCTCCACCCTCTCGGGCACCGTGGCCTCGGTGAGCCTGACCGTCGGCCAGCAGGTAACGGGCACCGGATCCGGCGGTGGCGGTGACGCCGGTGCAACCGGCGATACCGGCAGCAGCGATACCGGCAGTAGCGATACGGGCAGCTCGACCGGTCAGATCGTCGTCATCGGCACCGACTCCTACATCATCAACACCACGGTCGACGACACCGAGATCGGCCAGATCACCGATGGCGACCAGGTCGACATCACGGGCACCGGTTCGAGCACGCCCGTCTACGGCACGGTCGGCTCCATCAGCCTGATCGGCAGCCAGACCTCCGACGTGACCACGTTCCCGGTGGTGATCGACGTCACTGGGGACCCCACCGGCCTGTACGCCGGCTCCACCGCCGACGTGAACATCATTGTCAAGCAGCTGAACGACGTGACCGAAGTGCCGACGGGCGCCATCTCCTACAGCACGAGCGGTCAGGCCACCGTCACTGAGGTGGTGAACGGCAGCCACGTGGTCAAGGACGTGACGGTCGGCGCAGCCGAGACCGGTGAGACCCAGGTCACCGGCGTCAGCGCCGGGGCCAAGGTCCTCGAGCGCGAGGTCACGTTCAAGGCGCCCGGCGGCGGAGCCGGAGGGATCTTGGGCGGGGGGGGCACCGGCACTCGCACCTTCCCAGGCGGCGGCGCGGGTGGTGGCTTCGGGGGTGCCGGCGGCGCGCGGTGGTGGCTTCTTCGGCGGTGCCGGCGGATGACCACTCCCCCAATGGGAACGCCGCCGGTCGAGACCGACCCCGAGGCGGTGATCGAGCTGGAGCGGATCACCAAGGTCTACCGGACCGGGTCCATCTCGGTGGCCGCGCTGCGCGGTGTCAGCCTCAACATCGCCCAGGGCGAATACGTCGCCATCATCGGGCCCTCGGGCTCGGGCAAGTCAACGCTCATGCACATCCTCGGCTGCCTCGACATCCCGACGTCCGGCCGCTACCACCTGGCCGGCGAAGACGTGAGCCACATGAGCGAGACCGCGCTCGCCGAGGTGCGCAACCGCCGTATCGGCTTCGTCTTCCAGCAGTTCAACCTGCTCGCCTCCATGACGGCGTGGCAGAACGTCGAACTGCCGATGGTCTACGCCGGCGTGCCCCGCGCCGAGCGCAAGGAGCGTGCCATGGAGGCCCTGGCCCGGGTGGGCCTCAAGGGGCGGGTCAAGCACCGTCCCGGCGAGCTCTCCGGCGGCCAGCAGCAACGCGTGGCCGTGGCCCGGGCCCTCGTGACCGAGCCGGACCTCATCCTGGCCGATGAGCCGACGGGCAACCTCGACTCGGTGTCCGCCGCCGACGTGCTCCGCCTCATGGGCGAGCTCCACGACGCCGGGCGCACACTGGTGCTCATCACCCACGACGTCGAGGTGGCATCGGCGGCGGGACGCGTCGTGGGCATCTTCGACGGTCTGCTGACCGAAAACGACGAGCGCTACCTGGAGCGTGTCCGGTGAGCTGGCTCGAGACAATCCGCACTGGCGTGAACGGAGTCCGCAGTCACCGGCTGCGCTCGTTCCTGACCGTCCTCGGCATCCTCATCGGCATCGCCGGCGTGATCATCGCCGTCGGACTGGGCGAGGGCGCCTCGAGCCAGGTGACGTCTGAGATCAACGCGCTCGGTTCGAATGTCCTGACCATCACACCCGGCAGCAGCACTTCGAGCACGGGCATCCGCGAGGCGCTGGGTTCGGCCTCCACCTTGACCACGGCCGACGCATCGGCCCTTTCCTCCCCCGTCGACGCCCCCGACATCAAGGCCGTGGCCGCCATCACCTCGGACACCGAGGTCCTTACCGCCGGGAGCGAGACGGCGACGACCACCGTGCAGGGGACCACACCCTCCTGGCTGACTGTGCGGGGCCGCACTTTGGCCCAGGGTCGCTTCATCGACCAACAGGACGTGACAGACCACACCGCGGTGGGCGTCCTGGGGGCCACGACCGCCTCCGAGCTGTTCAGCCGCGGCGACCCGGTCGGTCAGACGGTGGACGTCGACGGCGTCCCCGTGACGGTCGTCGGCGTGCTCACGTCCACCGGCGCGTCGACCTCGTCGACGGGGACCTCGGACCCCGACGACACCCTGATCATCCCAATCACGACCGGTGCGGAGCGCGTCTTCGGAGGGACGAGTCGGAACTCGGTCAGCTCCATCGCCGTGCAGGCTCGCTCGTCGGCCGACCTGACCGGGGCATACCAGGAGTCCGACCACCTGCTCCTCCAGCTGCACGGGATCACCGACCCGACGGACGCCGACTTCACGATCACCTCGGAGGCGTCTCTCATCTCGGCCAACACGTCGGTCGACCACACCCTCACGATCCTCCTGGGCGGTATCGCAGCCATTTCGCTGATCGTGGGTGGGATCGGCGTCATGAACATCATGCTGGTCTCGGTGACCGAGCGCGTCCGCGAGATCGGTCTGCGCAAGGCACTCGGAGCCGCGCCCCGGCTGATCCGCCGACAGTTCCTCGTCGAGGCGTCCTTCCTCGGGTTGATCGGCGGCGTGCTGGGCGTCCTGGCCGGGCTCCTCGGCGTGCTCTACCTCCCGGGCCTGATCGGCGATCCCATTTCGACTAGTCCCACCGCCGCCGTGGGCGCCCTGGCCATCGCTTTGGCCATCGGCGTCCTCTTCGGGGTCTACCCGGCCAGCCGGGCGGCCGCCCTGGCGCCGATCGACGCCCTCCGGACCGAATGACCACGTCTCGTCACAGCACAAAGCACAGCAAGGAAAGAGGAACATCCCGATGCAGACACTGACCAGCCGAAGCACCACTCGCCGGCGCTGGGCACGATTCCTGGCCACCGGCGGCACCGCGTTGGTGGCTGCCACCGCCATCGCCTCCGCGGCGGGCGCCGCCGCCGCCAACGCTCCCACCGCCGCCAGCGGCAGCGTGGCCGCGCTGAGCGGCTCGAGCATGGAGGTCCAGAACGCGAGCAGTGGGCAGACGACCGTGAACTGGACGCCCACCACCGCGTTCTCCAAGACGGTCACCGAGACGGTCAGCTCCCTGGCTGCCGGTGACTGTGTCACCGTCACGGGCACGCCGTCGAAGAAGTCGAAGACGACCATCGCGGCGCGCAGCATCACCGTCACCACGCCGAGCTCGACCGGTACGTGCACCGGGGGCCGCACCACCACCGGCGGCGCGCCGAGCGGGGGTGGCGGCTTCGGCTTCCGCACCGGCAGCGGTGGCGGCGGCTTCCCCGGTGGTGGGACAAGCGGATCGGGCACTCGACCCAGCTTTCCCGCGGGTGGCTCGGGCTCGAGCAACTTCCGCAAGGCGCTCAGCTCCATCTCCATCGCCTCGGGCAAGGTGACGGGCGTCAAGGGGTCGACCATCACGGTCTCGGGCATCAATGTCTCGCCGGGGAGCTTCACGCGCCCCACCAAGTCAAGCTCGAAGAACGCCAAGACGAAGAAGCCCACGACGCCCAAGACCGAGACCCTCAAGATCACCACCACGAGCTCGACCACTTTGAGCGCCACCCAGTCTGCGGCCGCCAGCGCCCTGGCCGTGGGTGACTGCGTGAGCGCCTTCGGCCCGTCGGCCAGCAACGGTGCGGTGTCGGCGACCACGGTCCGGATTACCTCGACGGGCGGTGGCACCTGCAGCGCCGGCTTTGCGGGCGGCGGTTTCGGCGGCGGCGGCGGATTCTTCGGTGGCGCCGGTGGCGGTGCCGGTGGCGGTGCCGGTGCCTAAGTCGTCACGCTCGGGCTGGGGCCGTTCCGGTCACCGGCGCGCCGTCCTGATCGGCGCGATCGTGCTCGTCGTCATACTCGGCGGCGGCGTGGCCGCGTGGGCCGAGGTGGGCACCAGCAGCGCCGGCTACCGCATGGCCACGGTGACGCGGGCTGACATCGGGACGACGCTGACCGTGGTCGGCAACGTCGAGCCCGTCAGCGACGCCGCGGCGTCCTTCCAGGTCGGGGGCCAGGTGGCGACCGTCACCGTGACGCCCGGGACGCAGGTCATCGCTGGGGAGTCCCTCGGCACACTGGACACGACCGCACTGAGTGAATCCGTATCATCCGCCGATTCCACCCTCAGTGCGGACGAGGCCAAGCTCGTCGAGGACGAGGACAGCCAGACGGCCGCGGCCTCGTCGACCACGGCCAAGCCTCAGAGCTCGACCTCCTCGTCGAGCACTACGACAACGACGACGACCACTCCCAGCCGCAGCGGCACGGGCGGGCAGAGCGCCACGATCACCCAGGACCAGACCACGTTGACCTCGGACGAGAAGACGCTCTCGACCGACCAGCAGCGAGAGGGTGCGGACCTGGCCCAGGCGCAGAGCGACTGCACGGCCGCCAACACCGGCACGGCGGCTGGTCAGGCCACGTGCGAGTCAGCGCTCGAGACGGTGTCCTCCGACGAGCAGCAGGTATCCAAGGACCAGACCACCGTGTCGAAGGACGAGACGGCCCTGGGCCAGGCGCTGGCCGCCGAATCGTCCGGTGGATCGGGTGGCAGCTCGGGCGGCAGCCCTGGCGGCGCCACGGGCAACTCGGGCTCCTCCCCCACTCAGGGTAGCCACGCCCTGTCGACCGACTCGACTGGCTTCACCGGCAACACGGGATCGGGCGACACCAGCGCCGGTGACAACGGCACCGGCTCGACCGGCGCCTCCCCGGACGCCGACACGCCCGAGCAGATCGCGTCCGACCAGGCCGCCATCGACACGGCGGCAGCCGACCTGACCGATGCCCAGCAGTCCCTCAACGAGGCAACCCTGACCAGCCCGATCAGCGGCACGGTCGTGTCGGTGGCCATCAACGTGGGCGACACCGTCAGTGCCAACTCGGGCACCGAGATCATCACCATTATCGGGACCAAGTCCTACGAGGTGCAGGCCACCCTCGACAGCTCGCAGGTCCCTTCGGTCAAGGTCGGCCAGTCGGCCGCCGTCGAGGTGGACGGCATCGACGGCACCATCGACGGCACGGTGTCGCAGGTCGGTCCGGTGCAGTCGAGCGACTCGGGCTACGACTTCCCCGTCGTGGTGGCGTTGCCGAGCTCGACCACGGGCCTGTTCACCGGGTCGACGGCCAACGTGAACGTGGCGACGGGGTCCGTGTCCAACGTCGTCGCCGTGCCGACCTCGGCCGTCCAGACGCTGGCCACACATTCCTACGTGCTCGAATTGTCCAAGGGCAAGCTCACCGAGAAGGTGATCAAGACCGGCATGATCGGAGACACCTACACGCAGGTGCTCTCGGGCCTGACCCCCGGGCAGAGCGTCGTGCTGGCCGAATACGCCGAGGCGGTCCCCTCATCCAACACGAACACGGACATCCTCGGCGGCGGCGGCGGCGGTTTCGGTGGCGGCGGTGGCGGGTTCTTCGGTGGCGCGGGCGGCGGCAACTTCAGAATCAGCCGCGCGGGTGCTGGCGGCGCCGTGTCCGTCGGCGGATTTGGGGGCTGAGACAGCCGGAGGTCCGGCGGTCGGTCCAGCCGGCCGTCGTGGCCCCTGGTACCGTCCCCGACGGTGCCGACGCACGTGAGTGACCCCGCCGCCCTGGTCGACCTCGAGCGCTATCCCCTGCTCGAGCCCGGCTCGGAGGCTTACCGTCATTTCGTCGCCGACGCCCGCCGCCAGATGCGCGATAGGGGCGCAGCGGAGATCGAGGGCTTCGTCTCCCCCGCCGGCGTGGCCGAGCTCGTGGGCGATGCGGATGCGCTCGCCCGGCGGGCCCACTCCTCGGGCGGCCAGGGCACCGCCTACCTCGAGTTCCCGGACTTCAGCCTCCCCGATGGCCACCCGCGGCTGCACTTCGCCGACTACCGCGTGCGCGCTGTCGCCTACGACATCACCCCCTACGACTCGCCGCTACGGCGCCTCTACGAGTGGGATCCTATGAAGGACCTGATCGAGGCCGTGCTCGAGCGCGGACCGATTTATCGGTACGCCGACCCGTTCGGCGCGCTCAACCTGGCCGTCATGGGCGAGGGAGACCAGTTGCAGTGGCACTTCGATCAGACCGACTTCGTGGTGTCCCTGGCCATCCAGTCAGCCGAGCGCGGCGGTGACTTCGAGGTGGTGCCCCGCATTCGGAACGCCACCGACGAGCGCTACGACGACGTGGCCACCGTCCTCGCCGGTGACCACTCCCGGGTCGAGACGCTCCCCATGCGGGCCGGCACCCTGCTGGTCTTCGAGGGCCGCCACTCGTTGCACCGGGTGAGCCCGATCAGCGGCCGTCGCTGGCGCCACGTCGGACTGCTGGCCTACGACACCAAGCCGGGCACCATGGGCAGCGACCTGTTGCGGGCTGACCGCTACGGGCGCACCGAGCCCTTCGCCGAGCCGCCCGTGACCTGGCCGTTGCCGGCGTGAGCACGCAGTTCGGCGAGGCCTTCGTCGGCGACGGCGTGGACGCCGCCCATGTCAACACCGTGCTCGGCGCCGTCGGCGGGCCGGTCGAGACGGCCTGGGTGACTGCACTCTCCACCCCTCGCCAGGGCCACGCCGCGTTCGTAGCCTCGGTCACGCCGGGTGTGGCCGTACGCCCCTTCACGCTGTTCGTCAACAAGGCTTTCGTGGAGGGCGAGCGGCACGCGGAGCTGACCTGGGGTGCGGCCCACGCCGGAGTGGCCGGGGGCATCATGGATGCCGTGGCCGAGGGCACCGTCCCCGAAGCCGAGGCCGAGGCGTTGCTCTTGATCGTCGTTGTCTGGGTCAACCCGCAGGCGTCCGACGAGCGGGCCGTGTTCGAGCACAACCGGGCCGCCACGCTGAGCGCGTTGCGCAACGGCGCGCTGGGGCGGCCACCGGTCGCCGACGCGCTGGCTGGCCGCGCCGCGCCGTCCAACGCCTTTTTCTCGGCCTGAGCGCTACAGTCGGCGCCGTGGCGCCTATCCGCTTCGACCAGCTCAACCTCGTCGTCGCGGGACGTGCAGGCCAGCCGGGCCTTCTACGCCCGGTTCGGCGCCGCGTTCCGAGACGAGGGCGACCCGCTCTGGGACCAGCACCATGTGTCGGGTCAGCACAGCGACGAAATACCGGTCGATATCGATATCGACAGCACCACGTTCGCATCGAAGTGGAACACCGGGTGGGCCGGCGGCACCGGCTTCGTCCTCGGCTTCAAGGTCGAGACGAGGGACGAGGTCGACGCCATGGTCGCCGCGCTGGCGGCCGATGGAGTGCCCGTACAGCAGGAGCCCTTCGACGCCTTCTGGGGCGCCCGCTACGCCATCGTGAGCGACCCCGACGGCAACGCCGTGGGCATCATGAGCCCGGTCGACCCCGAGCGACGCTCGCCGCCTCCCGATCCGGCATGAGTGACCACGTCGACGACTACGTCGAGGTGGTGATCGAGATCCCGACGGGCAGCCGCAACAAGTACGAGTACGACCACGACCAGCACGTGATCCGGCTGGACCGCCGCCTCTTCACCTCCACCAGCTACCCGGCGGACTACGGCTTCGTGCCCGACACCCTGGCCGGCGACGGCGACCCGCTCGACGTGCTGGTGCTGGTAGCCGACCCCACCTTTCCCGGCTGCGTCCTGCGGGTGCGCATCCTCGGCATGTTCTCCATGCGCGACGAGAAGGGCATCGACGCCAAGTTGATCACGGTGTTGGCGCACGACCCGCAGTGGGACGACGCCCGGGACATCGATGACGTGCCCGCGCACCTGCGCAACGAGATCGCCCACTTCTTCAGCATCTACAAGGACCTCGAACCGGAGAAGTCGACCGAGGTGCAGGGCTTCCACGACCGGACCACCGCCCTGGCGGAGCTCGAGTCCTGCCGCGCCGCGTACCATTCCGTCGAATCGCAGTAGCACCAGCCAGAAAGGGGCTCCATGCCGCACCCACGCGAAGAGGTCAAGGCCACGGTGGACCGATACCACGAGTTGCGTCGGCGCATCGACGAGGGGCTCGAGCCCGACGCCTTCGGTGTCCTGGCCGACTTCTACACCGATGATGCCGTGTACGTCGACGGCGCCTGGGGGCGCATCGAGGGGGCCGAGGCCATTGCCCGCTGGCTGGTCGACTCCATGGTCGGCATGGAGGACTGGAAGTTCCCGGTCGAGTTCACCGCCATCGAGGGAGACGACGTCGTGGTCAAGTGGACCCAGATCATGCCGCGCCAGCGGCCGGACGGGACGCCGTACCGCCAGTCGGGCTACTCCCGCCTGATCTACGCCGGCAACGGCAAGTTCTCTTACGAGGAGGACACCTACAACATGGCCCACGTGCTCGAGGACATCGAGGCCAGCGGGTGGCAGCCCACCGAGCCCATGAACTTCCCGCCGGCGCATCCGGATCGGAACTTCGACATCCCGGGTCGCGCCCCGGTCTGAGCTCTAGGGCGTGGTGCCGGTGCCGCCGCTCGAGCCGGTGCCGCCCGAGTTGCCGAAGCCGGGGAACCCTCCCCCTCCGAAGGGGTTGGTGCTGCCGCCCGTCCCCGCCTCGGCCTGCTGCTGGCTGCCCAGGGTGGCCGTGGCGGTGCGCTTGCTGTCGCCCACGTAGTAGGTGATGGTCACGCTCTGGCCCGGCTTGTCGTCCTGGATCACCTTCTGCAGGTCCTCGGCCGAGGTGATGGTCGTCCCGTCGATGTTGACGATGACGTCGCCCTGGTCCAGGCCCGCCTTGGCCGCCGGTGAGCCGGCCACGACGCTGAGGATGACGGCGCCCGACGTCGGCGTGAAGCCGTACTGCTGGCGCAGGGCGGGCGTGAGCGTGGTGATGTCGACGCCCAGGTAGCCACCGGCGTTGCCGGACTGGCCGCCCTTTTGTAGCTGGGGCAGGAGTGCCTCGACCTGGGAGACGGGGATGGCGAAGCCGATGTTCTGCGAGCTGGTGCCGTCGCTCGTGGTGCCGGCCACGGCCGTGTTCATGCCGATCACCTGGCCCGAGGTGTCGATCAGGGGGCCGCCCGAGTTGCCGGGGTTGATGGCGGCATCGGTCTGGATCATGTTCTGCAGGGTCTCGGTCTCGGTGCCCTCGCCTCCGGCCGTGACCGAGCGCCCCAGCGCGGAGACGATGCCCTGGGTGACCGTGGGCGTGCCGGCGGCCAGCCCCAGCGCGTTGCCGATGGCGACCACGGCGTCGCCCACCACAGCCTTGGAAGAGTCGCCGAAGGTGACGGTCTTGAGCCCCGTCGTGTTGTTGATCTTGAGCAGGGCCACGTCCTTCGACTGGTCGTAGCCGACCAGTGTCGTGGGCAGCAGCTTGGTCTGCCCGTACTCGGTGACGGTGATGGTGCCCTGGTCGCCGTTCTCGGTGTAGAGCTCGATCACGTGGTTGTTCGTCACCACCTCACCGTCCGAGGTGATGATCATGCCCGTTCCTTCGTCTTCCGAGCCGTCGGCCTTGACGTCGATCGAGACCACGGCGGGGATCACTTCGTTGACCAGTTGGGGGATGGTCACGTTGCCGCTGAGCACGGCGGCGCCGGGTGTCGCGTTGCTCTCGTTGATCGTCACGTTCCCGTCCCCGCCGCCGTCCCCGCCGCCGTTCGAGTGGTCGGCGATGGCTGTCACCCCGGCGCCGATGGCGGCGCCGACGAGCGCTGCCACCAGGACCACCGGGAACCAGGTCCGGAAACGCCCCGGGGGTCGTTCAGACGTGCCGGCGTCAGAAGCAGCTGCGGTGCCGATCGGTGCCGTGGGGTCGGTCAGGGGCGGGTACGAGAAGGGTGACGCCGGCGCGGTGGTCGGGGCGGCCGTCTCGTAGGGGGCCGGAGCCGCCCAGGGCGGGTTTGGAGGCGGAGGCGGGTAGGCCGACGGCGCGCCAGGAGGCGGGTAGGCCGCCGGCGCGGCGGGCGGGGGGAAGGCCCCCGGCGCCGGGTCGCTGGCGATCGGCTGGGTGTCCTCTGCCGGTGCGTCGGGCGCCGGGTCGGTGTCGGTCGCCGCGGGCGCCTCCGGTGATGGGAGTGGTGCCTCGGTCCCTCCGGCAGCGGGCTCAAACCCTGACTGCTCGGCGTCCTGGCTCATGTGGGTCCTCCTGAAGGGCTCGATCCGTCGCGCGGGAACTCGCTGCTGTCCACAGTGCCCGTCCCGGTGGCTCCCGCGCTCCCGACGGACGTCGGCCCAGTTTACGGGATGACGCTCGGCGCCCGGCATCGGGCACGGGCGCCCGGCGAGGTAGCGTGTCCGCCGCATGTCCCGCCGGATCGACATCGAATTGACATCAAAGACGGAGGACGGCTCGTGGACCTGGCGCGCCGCCGGGGCCAAGCAGCCCAAGGGCCGGGTCGACGGTGCCCTGGTGCCCGCCGGCGAGTCCGTCGGCACTGTGCTCCAGGCCGACGTCGAGGTGGGGCTGGAAGGGATCGAGATCCTCTCGCTGACGGCCGCCAAGCCGGTGCGTTCGCCGGAGAAGAGCGAGGGGCGCATCGAGGTCAAGGGCACACCGCGGCGGGCGCCCGATGTGTCGGTCATCCTCGCCCCCGGGTCGCAGAAGCGGCGGCGTGATGACGACGGCGAAGGGCGCGAGCGGCGCGGCGGCCGACGGGGCGACGACGACCGGGGCCCACGCGTGGACCGGGGCCCGCGCGTGGACCGGGGCCCGCGCGAGGACCGGGGCCCCGCGAGGACCGGGGCGACCGCCCACGCGGCGGGAGTGGGCCGAGACGCCCGGGCGGACGCCGCCCGGCTGACGGCGAGGGGCGTCCGTCGCGCGGAGAGCGACCGGCCGCACCCACGTCGACCGTGCACCGCAACGCCATGCTGGCCGGGCTGCGGCCCGAGCAGATCCCGGTGGCCGAGCAGCTGCTGCGCGGTGGGCTGCAGGCCGTGCGCCAGGCCATCGAGGCCCAGAACGCCACCGCCAAGGCGAGTGGGAAGCCGCCCGTGGCCGGCGATGCCCTCCTGGCCCTGGCCGAGGAGCTGCTGCCGATCGTGCGGCTGGCCGACTGGAAGGACCGGGCGTCGGTGGCGCAGACCTCGGGCAAGGACTACCGCCTGCGCGAGCTGCGCGCCGTCGTCACCGCCTCGCGCACGGTCAACCTCGACGAGGAGGGCAAGGCCATGGCCAAGGCGCTCCGGGAGTCGCTCGACCAGCGCACCACCGCTCTGCGGGAGGAGTGGTTGGCCCGGATAACGAACGCCCTGAACGACGGCCGCGTGCAGCAGGCGATCGAAGCCTCCATCCGCCCGCCCGAGCCCGGGACGCGCTGCCCGGCCGAGCTGGCGGTGCGTCTGGCCGCGGCCGCCGGGGAGGCCCTGACGGCCGAGCTCACGCCCGAGGACTGGATGCGCTTGCTCGACGCCGTGGTGGCTTCGCCCGTGCGCCGGACGGTCAAGCCGGTGGGCATCCCCGACGACGAGGTGGCCAAGCAGGCCGCCCGTAATGCCTCGGGATCGGTCCCGGCACTGGCCAAGCTGCTCGGGCTGCGGATCCCGCCCCCGCCGCCGCGGCGGGTCGACGCCGAGCGGCGCTTCAGCCCAACCGGCGGCTGAGGGTCAGCAGCCGGGCCGTGAACCCGGCCGCCTCCAGGCGTTGCTTGGTGGCGCGGTCGCCGGGCAGGGCCACCGCATCGATGTCGGGGCAACCGCGCCGGGTGCTCCACTCGACCGCCGCCTCCATGAGGGCGGTTCCCACGCCGACACCGCGCGCCGCCTCCTCCACGTAGCAGCACTCGACCAGGCCACGCGGGCCGCCCGCCGTGTGCGCCTCCGTCAGGCCCAGGACGCCCACCACGGCGGCCTCGTACTCGCCCACGAAGAGGGCCGATGCCCCCTCGGGCGACGTCCAACGCTCGAGCAGCATGGCCGGCGTGGCGTCGCCCACCAGCGCCCGGCCGCCACGCATGGTGACGGCGGCTTCCAAGGCCAGCGCCACCAGGTGCGCGCAGGCCGAGCGGTCCTCCACTCCGGCCGGACGCGCCAGCTCCATGGCTGATCAGTCGGTCGGGACCGCGGACGGCCCGTCGTCGAGGAGCTGACCGGCCCGGTTCAAGATGGTGCGCCGGTTGCGGTGCGAGGCCTCGTAGCGCTGCACGGCGCGTAGCTCGTCGGGACCCAGGCTCTCCAGCCGGCGCACGACCTGCGACGCACTGAGCGTGTCGTAGTCGGCCAGGGCACCTCCGACGATGGCCGCCGAGGCCGGATCCGGCGCGGGCCGGGGTGGCGCCGGAGGCTCGGGGGCCGGGGCGGCACCGTTGTCGGCGGTTTGGGTCACACGTTCTGCCCCGTCGTGCAGGATCTCGTCAAGGCGCTCGGACAGGTCGCGTTGCTTCTGGGTGACGACGAAGCGGCCGACGATGCGGGCGTTCGACAGCTCGAGCTCGACCCGCCGGCGGCCCTCGGACACGATCTCGGGCAGGTCCTCGACGACCTTGACGGCCAGCCCGACCGGGGCGAAGACGCACACGTCGAGCGTCCGGCGCAGCGGCCCCTTGCGGGCCCGCGCGCCTCCCGCTCCGTTCAGCTCAGACACAGTCCCGGCAGAGCACGTTCTTCTTGTCGGCCAGCTGGCTCGGGTGCTTGACCAGGAAACACGAGCGGCACACGAACTCGTCGGGCTGCTTGGGCAGCACCCGCTCGTTCCCCTCGGTCTTGTCCTCCTGGTCGGTGGCCTCCTCGTCCTCGGGCTCGTCCTCGACGACCAGGCGCTCCTTGAGGATGACGTCCAGACTGGCTTCGACGTCCTCGTCGTCGGGCTCCTCTTCTTCCTCGTCCTCGTCGCCTTCGCCGGTCCGCTCCACCACGGAGGCGGGAGAGGCCGTCAGGATCTCGTCGACTTCGTCCTCCTCGTCGTCGTCCTCGATGTCGGCGACGTCGTCGTC
This sequence comes from uncultured Acidimicrobiaceae bacterium, assembly GCA_963807775.1. Taxonomy (GTDB): domain Bacteria; phylum Actinomycetota; class Acidimicrobiia; order Acidimicrobiales; family RAAP-2; genus Bog-473. Next base: position 243,360 of record CAWECY010000013.1, read on the forward strand.
ATCGTCTGCTTCGAGGACGTCATCTTCGAGGTCGTCGAGCGCCGCCTCGTCGTCGAGGTCGGGGTCGATATCCTCCTCGTCGAGCTCCTCCTCGTTGCTGCCTTCGGGGGGCTCTTCCACGACTTCTTCGGCCTTGGCCTTCTTCTTGGTCGCCATTTGGGGCCGGAGCATAGACGGTCGGCCGGACCGTTCAATCGTCGTGACGGCCGGTACGGATCAGAGGGGTGGGGGGCCCGGGCGGGCGGGCCCTGGGGTCTTTGGCGCCATCTCGCAGGCCCGGGGTAGCCAGGCAAGCAACACGTTCTCTACTCGACCCCCAGGGCCAACCACCGCCTCTCACAGCACATCCCCCCCTAACTGCATCAGCGGAATCGTCTTCTGCAGCATTCCTTTCGGGGCACCGGGACTGCGCCGTACATTAGGCAAGCCGGGGGTGGGGTCGTCAAGGAGATTGAGGGTCCTTTTACCAGGGAGAACGAGGGTTCGTCCTGGTCAATGCGTTGGAGATTTTTCCGTCCGCCGGCGCTCGGCCCGGCGTTCGGATTCGAGGCGCTCCAGGTCGGTCGCACCGTGGTCCACGAAGGACATGGCCTCGGCCAGCGCGCGGTGCCCGGCCACCTCGGCGATGGCCCGATGCATCTGCTGCGCCACGCGCCGGTACGCGGGATGGCCCTGTGTGCCCGAGCGCAGCTCAATGAGATGCATCGCCTCGCGCGCGTTGAACTGCATGACGTAGCGGATGCGGTGTGCCAGCGCGACGGCGTACGACGCCTGCTCGGGAAACCCGGGCAGCAGCGTCCGGTAGAGCTCCTCCAGCCGGCCGATCGCCTCGTCGTAGCGGTCCCCCAGGTCCGCCTCCGCCACCAGGTTCGGCATGTCGTAGCCGAGCGAGATGCCGAGCGGTTGCCACTCCATGGAGAGCATGCGATGGCGTTGCAAGTCGCGGAACGCGCCGTAGTCGGTCACCAGCTCGAAGCGGTAGTCCGTGCGCTCGAAGGCGCGGCCGGGCCGGTGACGCCGGTTGCGGCGTTCGCCCACGTAGGCCCGCAGCAGCGCCACCCGGTCGTCGTGGCTGAGCAGACGCACGCGGCGCGCCGCTTCGAGCTCGGAGCACGTGGTCGACGAGAACACGGCCGCCACCAGGACCTTCTCCTCCCCTTCGGGGTCGAAGTCGATCAGCATCACCTCGGCCTCGTCTGCCTCACCTTCGGGCGTGCCCACCGGAGCAACGCCGAGGTCGGGCCACAGGCGCTCGACCAGGCGCGCCGTGTCGGCCCGGGTCGACGCCAGGTACGACGACCACTCACCGCCGCGCTCGGGCACGTCGACGCGCTGGAGAAACGACGGGATCACCTTGCGCAGCTCGACCAGCATCATGTCTGCGTAGTGGCGTGCCTCGGGTAGCGGGTGGGCGCGCATCCGGAGCAGCAGCTGCTCGTAGGCCTGGCCCGTGCCGTAGATGCCGATGTTCGAAAGCGAGGCCGCCGGCAACAGGCCGCGCAGCGCATCGAGCGATTTGGCACGCGTCGCCTGGCGGTACACGAAGTCGCTGTCCCCCGCCTGCTGTGGGAAGCGCTCGGCCACGGACGCCTGCATGACCGGGAGCAGCTCGCCATAGGTGTCGAAGGCGCGGTCCATCTCTCCGACGAAGCGCGCCCCGCAGGGTGAGTCGAGCAATTCGGGCGGGCGGAAGTAGCGATAGTGGCCGTTGGCCAGTCTCTGGTTGTACGCGATGTAGCGCGTCGACTGCTCCAGGTAGGCCATGAGGCGGCCCCACTCGAGGACCTTGGACAAGAGGTTGGAGGACTGCTCGCAAGCCAGGTGGACGCCGCCCAGCTGCGCCACCGAGTCGTCGCCGTACTCCACGAAGACCTTCTCGTAGAGCTGCTCGGCCCGCTGCAGCCCGACGGTGGCGTCGACGGACGCGTCGCCGGATATGTCGAGGTCGCCCACGAACTCGTCGAGGAAGAGCCGGCGCAGGCTCTTGGCCGAGCGCGAGTAGCGGGCGAAGAGCGCGCCCTTGACCACTTCGGGCAGGTTGACCAGGGCGAATACCGGCTGGTCAAGGTTGGTCACGTAGCGCCGGAGGACAGCCTCCTCGTCCGCGCTGAAGCGCTCTTCGGAGTAGGGGAACATGCCCGACTAACCATAGAACGCGGGTGACGCGACGGACGCGGATGGCGTCAGCCGCTAGGGCTTCGCTATCAGGGCCAGGCCACCGATGGACGCCCGAGCCTTCTCCGGACCCCGGCAGGGCGGGCCTAGCCGCCGGGCAGGCCTCCGGCCACCACCCCTCGCAGGAGGGCGTCCACCGCCTCCCGGGCGGCCGCCGCCACCCCCGGGTCGGCCGCCGTGTAGGAGACCTGCTGGGCCAGGTCGGCCACCGATTTCATGGTGCGCACGAAGTCCCCCGGCGCCAGTTCGCCCACGTCACGCGCGGCCACGCCGATCGCCGTCGAGAAGGAGGCCCCGCGGGCCCACGAGGCCACCGCCGTGGCCAGTCCGGGGGCCGGCTGGCGCGTCCGGGGCACCTGGTGGGCCTCCTCTACGGCCCGCAGGCACTCCGCCATGGCCGCCATGGCCGCGCCGCGCCGGGCCAGGTCGGCCGTGCGCTTCTCCCCCAGGCGGTCTTGTAGCGGGTTGCGCCGCTTCCCGTGGCGGTGGGCGTGGCCGGGGATGCGCCGGGCCCGCCTCGGCTCGAACACCACCGAGGACAGCACACCGGCCAGCACGCTGGGCTCGGCCCCGGCCAGCAGGTCGTGGCCGAGCGCCTCGGCGATGAGCAGGTCGGCGTCGTGGTAGATGCGCGCCAGCCGCTTGCCCGCGCCGGTCAGGCTCCAGCCGTCGAGATACCCCATCTCCTCCAACACGGCGACACGGCGGTCCAGCTGACGCGAGATGAAGTCGGGCTTCTGCGCCTGCCACTGGGCGAAGGAGCGGTTCAGCACGTCGTGCGCCATCTCCCGGCCGAAACGGGCCACCAGGTTCACGGCCAGGTTGTAGGTGGGCCGGAAGGCCGAGCGCAGATCCGGCGCAGGGGCCGAGGCCACCCGCGCCGCCTCGGCGAAGGTGATCTCGTTTGACCAGGCCACGACGGCGTGCCCCTCTTCGTCGAGGCCGCGGCGCCCGGCCCGGCCGGTCAGCTGCAGGTACTCCCCCGACGTCAGCGTGGCCCGCCCGGCGCTCCCGTACTTGGAGAACCGTTCGATGACCACCGACCGCGCCGGCATGTTGATGCCGAGCGAGAGCGTCTCGGTGGCGAAGACGACCTTGAGCAACCCGGCGACGAAGCATTCCTCCACGGTTTCGCGGAACACCGGCACCAGCCCGGCATGGTGGGCGGCTACGCCGCGTTCGAGCCCCTCGAGCCACTCGTCGTAGCCCAGGACGCGCAGGTCCTCGTCACCCAGCGGCTCGACCCGGCGCTCGGCGACCTGGCGGATGGCGGCGCGCTCGGCGGCGTCGGTCAGGCGCACGCCGTCGCGGATGACCTGGCGCACGGCGTCATCGCACGCGGCACGGCTGAAGATGAAGACGATGGCGGGCAGCATCTCGCGCTGGCCCAGCTCGTCCACCATCTCGGTGCGCAGCGGCGGCCGGTAGGGCAGGCGCGGGCCCCCATGCCCGCGGTAGTGCCAGTTGGCCGGACGGCCCTGCAGGGCGCGCCGGACGGCCTGGTCGATGCGCTGTCCCTCCTCGCCCCGCTTGCCGTTGCCGAGCAGCAGGGGAAACAAGAGCGTCTCGGTGTCCTCGCGACGGTGCACGGCGAAGTGGTGCCGCAGCACGATGGGACGCTGGCGCTCCACGATCACCGCCACCTCGCCGCGCACCGAGCGCAGCCAGCCGCCCAGCTCCTCGGCGTTGTTGACCGTGGCCGACAGGCACACGAAGCGGACCTCGCCCGGGCACAGCACCAGCACCTCCTCCCACACGCCGCCGCGGTAGGGGTCCTGAATGAAGTGCACCTCGTCGAGCACCACGGTGTGCAGCCCCTCCAGCAGGTCGGAGCCGGCGAGCAGCATGTTGCGCAGGACCTCGGTCGTCATGACCACGACCGGCGCCCGGGGGCGCAACGTGGTGTCGCCGGTCAGCAGCCCGACGTGGTCCTCGCCGTAGGTGGCCGCCAGCTCGGCGTACTTCTGGTTGGACAACGCCTTGAGCGGGGTGGTGTAGAAGGCTTTGCCCCGGGCGCCCAGGGCGCGGTGCACGGCGTAGGCGGCCACGAGCGTCTTGCCCGAGCCGGTCGGCGCCGACACCAGCACGGACTGGCCGGCGTCGAGGGCGCGGAACGCGTCGTGCTGGAAGTCGTCGAGGGCGAACGGCAGGTTGGCTTCGAACTCCGCCCCCCCGCCCGCTTCCTGCACGGGCCACGGGAAGGCGGTCAACGCCCGAGCAGCTTCCCGATCCCGATGGAGATGAAGTAGAAGGCGATGAGCGGCACGGCGAGGGCGAGCATGGAGAACGGGTCCGAGCTCGGCGTGAACACCGCCGCCGCCACGACGATGATGATGACGGCCCAGCGCCAGGACCGCAGCAGCCGTGCCGGCGTGACGACGCGCGCCAGCTCGAGCGAGACCAGGATCACCGGGAACTCGAAGGTCAGGCCGAACAGGGTCATCATCAGCAGGATCAGGCCCAGGTACGGGATGGGGTCGTAGATCTGGACCAGGTCCGGCCCACCTACTGACTTCAGCCAGCCCAGCGCGTGCGGCAGCGTCGAGTAGGCCGTGGCGGCGCCGAGGAGGAAGAGGGCGAACGAGCTGAGCACGAACGGGATGGCGTAGCGCTTCTCGGACATCTTGAGTCCCGGGGTCACGAAGCGCCAGACCTGGAACAGGATGACGGGCGAGGCCAAGACGAGGCCGCCGAAGGCGGCGATCTTGACCCGCAGCGACAGTCCGTCGAGCGGGGAGGTCACGAAGAGATTGCACTGGCCGTTGGACGACACCAGCAGCGAGCCGGAAGTCCCGGTGCGTGAGCGGGTCGACGCGTTCACGTCGCAGAGCGGGCGCAGCAGGAAGTGCAGGATGGGCTCGTAGGCGAAGACCGCGACGGTGGCGGCGACGACGAAGGCGATGACGCAGATGATCACTCGGTAGCGCAGCTCCTTCAGGTGCTCGCTCAGCGTCATGTTGTCCGGCGACGGCCGGTCCCGGCGCCTGGCCGTGAATGGGAGGCTCACCACGGGGGCAGACCGATCAGTTGAGGTTGGGATCGCCGGGCTCAATCACACCCGAAGACGACGGCCGGGCCAGCGGCTTCACCGATGCGGGCACGGGTGGGGCGCTCTCGGCCCGGGCCGGCTCGGGCTCGGGCGCCAGCGGCGCCAGGTCCAGGTCCGCCGGGTCTCCCTGTCCGTTGGACGTGGCGTTGGACGTGGCCGGGGGGCCGCCGTTGGACTCGGCCGCCGGCGCCTGGTGCGCGATCGGCGCATCGCCGGACAGGCCGTCGTCTCCCGGCGGCGAGCCGTCGGCCGCGCCGCCCCCGTCGGCCGGCGCCCCCTCCTCCGACATGGCGGAAAGCTTGTTGAGCAGGGCCGAGGGCGACCGGGCCAGGCGGGCAATCTCGTGGGTGGGCGGCAGATCGGGCATGGAGCTGCGCACCTCGGTCTCCATGCGGTGGCGGAACTCGTTGAAGGTGCGCCAGGCCGCGCCGACCTGCCGTGCCACCTGGGGCAGCCGGTCAGGCCCCAGGAGGATGATGGCGACCACGGCGATCACCAGCAATTTGGCCGGGTCCAGGTTCAACATGTCTTGTCAACTCTACGGGGCCGTCAGGGGGTCGGGATGAGCGGTCACCCAGCTGTCACCTGGCCGTCGCGGTACCCGGATCTGGGGTCACAGGGACTGGATGAGCCGCTCCACCCGCTCGTCGTGCGACTTGAACGGGTCCTTGAGCAGCACCGTGCGTTGCGCCTGGTCGTTCAGCTTGAGGTGCACCCAGTCCACCGTGAAGTCGCGCCGGCGCTCCTTGGCCCGCTTCACGAAGGCTCCCCGCAGGCGCGCCCGGGTGGTCTCGGGCGGCTTGGTCATGGCCTCGGTGATGGCCTCGTCCGTGCAGGTGCGCTCCATCTCGTCGCGGCGCTGCAGCTTGTAGAACAACCCCCGGCTGCGGTCGACGTCGTGGTACATGAGGTCGATCATGGCCACCTTGGGGTGCGACAGCGAGATGTCGTGGCGCGCCCGCATCTGCTCGACCAGGCGGTGCTTGGCCACCCAGTCGCACTCGCGCCATAGCGAGGTGGGGTCGGCCTCCAGGCCCTTGAGGCAGTGCTCCCACATGTCGAGGGCCTTGTCCTCCTCGGGCGACAGGCCGCGCCGCTCCCGGAACTTCAGGGCCCGCTCCAGGTATTCGGTCTGGATGTCGAGCGCCCGCATCTCGCGCCCGTTGGCCAGGCGCACCCGCCGCTGGCAGGTGATGTCGTGGCTGATCTCGCGGATGGCCCGGATGGGGTTCTCGAGCGTGAGGTCACGCAGGACGGTCGAGGAGTCCTCGAGCATGGCCAGCAGGATGGACGTGGTGCCGATCTTCAAGAAGGTGGCGTACTCGGACATGTTGGAGTCGCCCACGATCACGTGCAGCCGCCGGAAGCGCTCGGCGTCGGCGTGCGGCTCGTCCCGCGTGTTGATGATGGGGCGGCTGCGCGTGGTGGCCGACGACACGCCCTCCCAGATGTGCTCGGCCCGCTGGCTCAGGCAGAAGACGGCGCCCCGGGCCGTCTGCAGCACCTTGCCCGCCCCGGCGTAGATCTGGCGCGACACCAGGAACGGGATGAGCACCTCGGTGTAGCGGTTGAACTCGTCGTTACGCTCGGTCAGGTAGTTCTCGTGGCAGCCGTAGGAGTTGCCGACCGAGTCCGTGTTGTTCTTGAACAGGTAGACCTCGCCCCGGATGCCCTCCTCGCGCAACCGGGCCTGGGCGCCGGTGACCAGCTGGGCCAGGATCCACTCCCCCGCCTTGTCGTGCACCACCACGTCGCCGATGCGGTCGCACTCGGGTGTGGCGTACTCGGGGTGGCTGCCCACGTCGAGGTACAAGCGGGCGCCGTTCTCCAGGAAGACGTTGGACGAGCGGCCCCATGAGACGACCCGGCGGAACAGGTAGCGGGCGACCTCGTCGGGGCTCAGGCGGCGCTGGCCACGCAGGGTGAAGGTGACGCCGTACTCGTTCTCCACCCCGAAGATGCGCCGTTCCACTGGGCCAACCGTACTGCCGCCTATGCCAGGAGTTGCGCCAGCTCCGGTTCGGCGATGCGACGGAAGGTGCGGCGGCCGTTGCCGCGGCTAAGGATGGCCACTTCCAGGTCACCGGCACTTAAGGTGCGGTCGGGCCCGGCCAGCGCCGCCATGGCGGCCCTTATCGACGCCGCCATGTCCCAGTCAGCCTGCCAGGAGCCGGCCACCCGCTCGGTGATGGTCTCGGCGTCGCCCCCCAGGACGGCGAAGCGGTCCTCGTCGGTGATGGTCCCCTCGTAGGCGATGTGGTACAGCTGGCTCTCGCCGTCGCCCAGCTCGGCCACCAGGATCTCGACCTCGAGCGGCTTCATCTCGTGCGTGAACACGTTGCCGAGATACTGCGCGTACAGGTTGGCCAGCGACCGGGCATCGACGTCCTCGCGGCTGAAGGCGAAGCCCTTGGTGTCGGCGTGGCGCACCCCGGCTACGCGCAGCTGGTCGTACTCGTTGTACTTGCCCACGCCGCCGAAGGCGATGCGGTCGTAGATCTCGCTGATCTTGTGCAGCGAGCGTGACGGGTTCTCGGCCACGATGGCGACGCCGACGTCGTAGGTGGTGGCCACCAGCGAGCGACCCCGGGCGATGCCCTTCTGGGCGTACTCGGCCCTGTCCTTCATCACCTGCTCGGGCGACACGTAGTACGGCATGCTCATTGGGCACGCTCCGCCTGCCTGCGGGCGATGAGGGCGCCGAAGCGCTCGGCCACGTCCTCTTCGGGTACCTCCTGGTAGCCCTCGGCGTCCACCACGGCGATGATCGGGTAGATGCCGCGCACCAGGTCGGGCCCGCCCGTGGCCGAGTCCTCGTCCGCCGCGTCGTAGAGCGACTGGATGGCCAGGTCGACCGCCTCGTCCTGCGAGAGGCCCTCGCGCCAACCCAGCTTCACCGTGTTGCGGGCGTCGCGCCCACCCGAGCCGGTGGCCTGGAAGTCGGTGTCCTCGTAGTGGCCGCCGGTGACGTCGTAGTTGAAGATGCGTCCCGTGCCGCGCGCCGTGTCGTAACCGGCGAAGAGCGGGACCACGGCCAGGCCCTGCATGGCCAGGGGCAGGTGCGTGCGCACCATCTGGGCCAGCTGGTTGGCCTTGCCCTCGAGCGAGAGCGTCGACCCCTCGACCTTCTCGTAGTGCTCGAGCTGCACCTGGAAGAGCCGCACCATCTCCATGGCCATGCCCGCCGTGCCGGCGATGGCGATGGCCGAGTACCTGTCGGCCGGGAAGACCTTCTCCATGGCGTGGTGGGCGATGATGTTGCCCGCCGTGGCGCGGCGGTCCCCCGCCATGATCACTCCCTCGGCGTGGCGCAGCGCCACCACCGTCGTGCCGTGCGTCACCTGCAGCGGGGACGACCCGGAGACGCCAGTACCGCCCGACCCGCCCTCGAAGAAGGGGCGCGCCGCTGCATCGCCCCGCTCCGCGGTCAGGCGCAGCAGGCCGGCGAAATCGGGACCCGGATCACGCTCCGGGGGGAAGAGGGGGAGCGCCACTAGCGACTACTGCCCGCCCTTTTGCACGTAGTTGCGGACGAACTCCTCCGCGTTGTCCTCGAGCACCTCGTCGATCTCGTCGAGGAGGTCGTCGAGCTCGGCCTTGATCTTCTCGCCGCGCTCCGACGTCGCCGGGGCCGCCTCCTCCACCTCGGTCTCGACCTCGGTGGTTCTGCTACCCCCGCTCTTCTTCTTCTGTTCTTGTTCTGGCATCGTCCCTGTCCCCGTCCTGTTACGTCGACCGTGTTCGCCTAGGAGTTGAGCCGCTCGAGCAGGTCCGCCGGCCCAGTGCTCTGGGCCAGGAGCTCGCCGGTGTGCTCGGCCGTCCCCTTTAGGGGGTCCATCATAGGGACGCGTCGTAGCGGGTCAGCCCCGATGTCGAACACGAGGGAATCCCAGTTGGCGGTGACCACGGCCTCGGGCCAGCGCGCCAGGCACTTGCCCCGGAACCAGGCCCGCGTCCCCGGCGGTGGCTCGGTCACCGCCACCGCCACGTCGGCGGGGTCGACCAGCGTGCGCAGGCCCAGGCGCCTGAAGACCGACTTGTCAGTCCGCAGGTCGTGGTATTGCAACGCCAGTGCAGCCACCCGGGGGTCCTTCCAGCCACAGCCGTGACGGTCCTGGTAGGCCAGCAGCAGGTCGCGCTTGGCCACCCAGTCCAGCGTGTCGGCCAGCGACGACGGGTCCGACTCGAGCCCCTCGAGCACGGTCTCCCAGCGCTCCAGGACCAGCTCCCCCACCGTGCCGTCGTCGCCCAGTGCGGCCAGGCCGAACTCCTCGGCGTATTTGCGGGCGGCCCCGAAGAGCTCCCACTGCAACTCCAGCGCGGTGGCCGTCGAGCCGTCGGTCAGCGCCAAGGGACGCGACAAGGACAGGTCGGCCGAGACCTGGTGCAGCGCCCGCACCGGGTCCGACAGCGAGAGATCACGCGTCGGCGCGGCCTCGTCCTCCACCATGGCCAGCACGATGGCCGTCGTGCCCAGCTTCAAGAAGGTGGCCGTCTCCGACAGGTTGGTGTCGCCCACGATCACGTGCAGGCGGCGGAAGCGCTTGGGGTCGGCGTGCGGCTCGTCGCGCGTGTTGACGATCGGCCGCTTGAGCGTGGTCTCCAGGCCGACGATCTCCTCGAAGAACTCCGCCCGCTGCGAGATCTGGTAGTCGACGGTCTCGGCGTCGAGGGCCGGCGTCTCCACCCCCACCTTGCCCGACCCCGTGAACAGGGTGCGCGAGACGAAGTGGGGCACCACACCGTCGATCACCCGGGCGAAGGGCACGGCCCGGTCCATCATGTAGTTCTCGTGGCAGCCGTAGGAGTTGCCCTTGCCGTCCGAGTTGTTCTTGTAGACGACGGGGGCCGGCAGCTCGGGCATACGCAGGGCCGCCGCCGCCATGGCCCGGCGCAGCACCTCCTCCCCCGCCTTGTCGTAGACCAACCCCTCCAACGGCGTCAGGCATTCGGGGCTGGAGTACTCGGGATGGGCGTGGTCGACGTAGAAGCGGGCGCCGTTGGTGAGCACGGTGTTGGCCAGGTGGGTCTCCACCATGGGGGCCAGGGACCCCTCGCGGGCGAAGCCGCGGGCGTCGTTGCCCGGCGTCTCGTCCTCGAAGTCCCAGCCGATCTGTTGCTCCACGTCGGCCGCGTACGCGTTGACCAGCACCGAGGAGGCGGCGATGGGGTTCTGCTCGGGGCCGGGAGAAAGGATCCCGTACTCCGTCTCGATCCCGCAGACCTTGATGGTGGCCACGGTGCGACCCTACTGCTACAGGTACTGTCCCGTACCGACCCGTTCGATGGAGCGGCCTCCGTGCACCTCTTTGTCCTCGCTCAGCAGCGTGCGGACGTACACGATGCGCTCGCCCTTCTTCCCCGAGATGCGGGCCCAGTCGTCGGGGTTGGTCGTGTTGGGCAGGTCCTCGTTCTCCTTGTACTCCTGGCGGATCGACTCCAGCAGGTCGGTCGTGCGGATGCCCGGGCTGTCGCCGGCGATGACCCGCTTGATGGCCAGCTTCTTGGCCCGGCGCACGATGTTCTCGATCATGGCCCCCGAGGCGAAGTCGCGGTAGTAGAGGATCTCCTTGTCGCCGTTCTGGTAGGTGACCTCCAAGAAGCGGTTCTCGTCGTCCTCCCGGTACATCTCGACGACCGTGTTCTCGATCATGGCCCGGACCGCCTTGTCGGCGTCCCCGCCGCCCAACCGCTTGACCTCCTCGGTGTCGAGCGGCAGCTGCGAGGTCAGGTAGCGGCTGAAGATCTGGCCGGCCGCCTCTTCGTCCGGGCGCTCGATCTTGATCTTCACGTCCAGGCGCCCGGGCCGCAGGATCGCCGGGTCGATGAGGTCCTCCCGGTTGGAGGCGCCGATGACGATGACGTCGCGCAGCGACTCCACGCCGTCGATCTCGGCCAGCAGCTGCGGGACGATGGTCGACTCCATGTCCGAGCTGATCCCCGTGCCGCGGGTGCGGAAGAGCGACTCCATCTCGTCGAAGAAGACGATGACCGGCATGCCCTCGTCCGCCTTCTCCCGGGCCCGCTGGAAGACCTGACGGATCTGGCGCTCGGTCTCGCCGACGTACTTGTTCAGCAGCTCTGGCCCCTTGATGTTCAGGAAGAAGCTGCGCACGTTGTCGTTGCCCGTCTTCTCGGCCACCTTCTTGGCGAGGGAATTGGCCACCGCCTTGGCGATGAGCGTCTTGCCGCACCCGGGCGGGCCGTAGAGCAGGATGCCCTTGGGTGCCGGCAGCGAGTACTCGGCGAACAGCTCGCGGTGCATGTAGGGCAGTTCGACGGCGTCGGTGATGGCCTCGATCTGGGTGTCGAGCCCACCGACGTCGGCGTAGGTGATGTCGGGCACCTCCTCGAGCACGAGCTCCTCGCTCTCGAGCTTGGGCAGCTTCTCGATCAGCAGCTGGGTGCGCGTGTCCATGAGCAGCGAGTCGCCCGCCCGCAGCCGCGTCCCGATCAGGTCGTCGGACAACTCGGCGACGCGCTCCTCGTCCGCCCGGGCGTAGATGACGCAGCGCTTCTTGTCCTCGAGCTGCTCCTTCAAGGTGACCACCTCGCCCGAGAACTCGCCGTCGCGCACCAGCACGACGTTGAGGCTCTCGTTCAGGACGACCTCGTTGCCCTTGCGGATCTGCCCGGGGTCGATGTCGGGGTGCAGGCTCACCCGCATCTTGCGGCCCGAGGAGAAGACGTCGATCGTGCCGTCCTCGTTGACCCCGAGGAAGGTCCCGTAGGCGGCCGGCGGCTGGGTCAGCTTCTCGACCTCCTCGCGCAGCGCCGCCAGTTGCTCCTTGGCCTGCTGCAGCGTGAAGGTCAGCTTCTCGTTCTGTGACGTGGCCTGGGCCAGCTGTCCCTTGGACTCGAGGAGGCGCTCTTCGAGGGCCTGGACCCGGCCCGGGCTCTCCTGGAGCCGTCGCCGGAGCGCGTGGATCTCATCCTCGGCGTCCGCCAGCTCGGCGCGCAGCGCTTCGAGCTGGGCGGCCTCTTCGTCGGGATTTGCCGTCACTGCACCTCACCCTAGCCCTCGCATCGGTGTGTTTTGCGGGCAACTTGAGTGCACCCCGAATGCACCGGGGCAAGGTCCCCGGGCAGGTAGCATGAGGGGGTCCGTGGCGCCGGATTGACGGTGCGCGGAACGCCTCACTACGGTCCTCGCGGCCCGTCGGGCGGTTACGACAAGGGAGAGAGACAGGACATGAAGGTCTGGATCGACCAGGATCTCTGCACCGGCGACGGCCTGTGCGAGGAGATCGCGCCGGCCGTGTTCACCCTCCTTGACGACGGACTGGCTTACGTGAAGGAAGGCGACAGCATCAAGAACGAACCGGGCGGCTCGGCCGGCATGGCCGCCGTGCCCGAGGATCTCGAGGACGCCGTCGTCGAGGCCTCAGAGGAGTGCCCCGGCGAGTGCATCTTCATCGAGCGCGACTGACGGCTCTCCCCGACGGGCCGCGCCGCATTTCCGGCTGACGCCGCCTCCGCCCTGCTTCAGCTCGGCGCGGCGGCCGGACTCCGACCGCTCCGGGCTTCACTCCCGCGCGCGGTGATCAGGGTGGGAGCGGCTGTGGATTGAGGAAGTCGCGGAAGAGCCCGGGGTCGAGTGGGTGGTTGCCTCCGACGAAGATGATGGCGCTGTCGCTGAAGCCGCTCACTTCGTTGCGCTTGTTCACTGCCTCCCCGGCCAGGGAGAAGACGGCCCGGAGGACACCGCGATCCTCGTCGCTCAGCTCGGCGCCGTCGAGCACGCTCGCCAGCCGCTCCACGTCTGCCACCGTGTAGGTCACCTCTGCCATGTCGCTCCTTTCGTGCCCGGCTCGAGAGAGTCAGGTACAGGTACAGGTAAAGAGACGGTTCCCCGGCCGTCCGGTTACAGCACCCGGGCCGCCGTCGTCGGCGGCCCGGGTCTTCAGGCGTCCAGTGCACCGCCGAGGAGTGCCGTCAATTCCTCGTCGGAGAGCATGGCGGCGTCGCGGGGCCGGATGCGAATGGTCCCCTTGCCACTCGGGAGTGTCGGGTGCCGCGCCAGGAAGCCCCCGTCGTTGTCCTTCCGGAAGCCGTAGACGGACACGCCGTGCTTCCACACACCTATGTTGAGCCGTCGCTTGCCCACTCGATAGGCGGGCATGTCGTAGGCCAGTGCCACCTCGGCCTCGGGATGGGCGGCCAGGATTATGGCGTGCACACGGTCGAACAGGGGCCGCTGCGCGGCCGGGATGGCATCGATGTAGGCCTGCACGCCCGCGTCGATCTCTCCGGCCACGTCCCTACACCTCGATCCGCCGCGCCGTGGTCAAGAAGCCGGTGTGGCCCACCATGCGGTGGTCGGGACGGACCGAGCGGGCTTCGACGTGCCAGGTGCGCCGCAGGATCTCCTGGGTCTCGGCCAACCCGAAGGGGGCGGCCGGGTCGTCGAGTGCCTGGCGCAGCAGGGCGGTCTGGTTGATGGTGGGCAGGTAGGCCAGCAGGATGCCGCCCGGCCGCAGCGCCGTGGCCGCCGCCTGCACCACCTTCTGCGGCTCGGGCATGTCGAGCAGCACCCGGTCCAGCTCGGTCTCGTCAATGCCCGCCGTCACGTCGCGGATCTCCACCCGGTAGGGCGCGTCGGGCCCGAGGGCGGCCTCCACGTTGGCCCGAGCCCGCTGGGCGAAGTCCTCCCGCAGCTCGTAACCGACCACGAACGCACCCGCCCGCAGCACGGTCATCGACAGCGCGCCCGAGCCCACTCCCGCCTCGAGTACGCGCTGGCCCGGCGCGATGTCCGCCGCCATCAGGATGGCCCCGAGGTCCTTGGGATAGATGACCTGGGCGCCCCGGGGCATCTTGAGCACGACATCGTTGAGCGTCGGGCGCAGGACCAGAAAGGCCCGCCCGGTGGAGCCGGTGACCGTCCGCCCCTCCACGTGTCCGATCATGTCGTCGTGGGCCACCACCCCGGCATGGGTGTGGAAGGTGGCGCCGGCCACCAGGGTGATGAGGTAGCGCCGGTCCTTGGGGTCGATGAGGAGCACGCGCTCCCCCGCCACCAGGGGGCCCGGCACCGATGTCAGGCGTCGCCGGTGGCCGGAGCGACCTTGGGGTCGCGCACGGTGATGAGCACCTGCTCGCCTGGAGCGACGGTGACCGTCGACACGACGCTGGTGCGGTCGTTCAGCACGCGACGGAGGACGTAGGTGGAGCCTGCCAGCGCGAACCAGTACCAGTTCCCGGCCAGCCCCCTGCGGACCCCGGCCCGCAGGAAGCGTCGCAGCAGGAGGTCCATGTCAGAGCCGCCGGATTTCGACGATGGCCGACTTGGACCGGCCCCGGCGCCGCCCGGCCAGGAAGGCCAGGGCGATGATCAGGATGCCCACCGCGCCGGCCACCGCGAGCCCACGTGGGGCGGCGGCCCGCGCCGTCGCCTCGCCCTCGCCCATCACCTGTGCGTAGGCCGCCTGCAGGTCCTCGCGCGTGATCAGGCGCCCGTTTGTCCCTGCCTTGGTCGTCGTGCCAGCCATCAGCTCGTTCCTCCCTGTGTCTCCATCTCGTTCGCCTCGCGCCGGGCCACGGCTGCCGGCAGCTTGCGCTCGGCCGGCCCGGCCATGATGCGCCAGATCGCCACCCCGATGACGATCACGCCGAGCACGATGGCGACGGCGTAGGGCACCCAGGACCAGTTCCCGGTCAAGGCCGTGCCCGTCTCGTCCTGGAGCAGGCGCAGCACCCCGATCAGGATGAGCAGGAGGCCGGCGGCCCAGCAGAACGAACCGAGGATTCCCATGTAGAGGAACCGGCCCAGGCCGCGCAGAGGCTCGATGGTCTCCTGCTTGAGGTAGTCGACCGTCAGCTGCATGGCGTCGTCGCCCGCATGCCGCAGCCCGTGCGTGCCGTTGTCCTCCCGAGGTGCCATGAAGCGCCCAATCCTGGTCGGTGCGGGTGCTACGTGCAAACACCCCCAGGTCCGTGCGTCAATCGCGGTCCTTGAAGAGGTAGGTCGACGTCGCCCGGGCCACCAGGCGCGCCTCGGGCTCGCCCGGGGCCTGGGCCACGACGCTGGCTTCGACGAAGGCCACGCGGGCCCCTCCGGAGACGACCTCGGCCGTGCAGGTGAGCTCGGCCCCGGGCGGGACGGCGCCCAGGAAGCTGACCTTCATCTCGGCGTTGGCGGCGAACACCTTGCGGCCCTGCACGAAGGTGACGGCGGCCGCGCCCATGGCAGAGTCGGCGAAGGCGCCGAGAAAGCCCCCTTGCATGATCCCGGCCGGGTTGGCGAAGCGCTCGTCGGCCGCCATGCGCCAGATGGAACGGCCCGGGGTCGCCTTGTCCACGCAGGTCATGCCGAGTGTCAGGTCGCTGTTTGGCGGCACCTGCATGCGGGAAGCCATGAGGGTGAAGCGTAGGTGACGTCTCCGCAACCGGGCGGAGCTGACAGTTAGGGTTGGCCATGACGATGAACGCCCCTCCACCCGTCGTCCAGGACCCCGCTCTCGTCGAGTTGGGCATCAACGTCGTGCGCGGCCTGGCCATGGACGCGCCGGAACAGGCCAACTCCGGACACTCCGGCACGGCCATGGCGCTGGCACCCCTGGCGCACGTGCTGTGGACGCGCATCATGCACTACGACCCCCACGAGCCGCTGTGGCCCGACCGGGACCGCTTCGTGCTCTCGAACGGCCACGCGTGCATCCTCCAGTACGCCTTCTTGCACCTGACCGGCTACGACCTCTCGCTCGAAGACATCCGACAGTTCCGCCAGTGGGGCAGCCGGACGCCGGGACATCCCGAGCGCCGGCACACGGCTGGCATCGAGGTCACGACGGGCCCGCTTGGGCAGGGCATCGCAGACGCGGTGGGCCTGGCTCTGGCCGAGCGTGTGGTGCGGACCCGCTTCGGTTCCGAGGTCTGCGACCACCGCACCTACGTCATCGCCGGCGACGGGTGCTTCATGGAGGGCATATCGCACGAGGCGGCGTCGCTGGCCGGGCACCTCGGGCTGGGGCGCCTGCTCATGTTCTACGACGACAACCACATCACCATCGACGGGCCGACCGAGCTGGCCTACGACGACGACGCCGAGGAGCGTTTCGAGGCCTACGGCTGGCGGGTGCGCAATCTGGGGGAAATGGCCAACGACGTCGACGGCCTGGAGTCGGCCATCCGCGAGGTGCTCGAGCTCCCCTGCGACGGCCCGGACGCCAAACCGACGCTGCTGGTGCTGCGCAGCCATATCGGCTGGCCCTCACCCAAGCTGACCGACACGGCGGCCGCCCACGGGAACCCCTTCGGTGCGGACGAGATCCGGGTGACCAAGAAGATCCTGGGGCTGCCGCCCGACGAGACGTTCTGGGTGCCCGACGAGGTGCGCGCGTTCTACGGCAAGGAGGTCGCCCGCGGCGCGGCCGATCGCGCCGCTTGGGAGGAGCGCTTGGCGTCTTGGGGAGGCGATCGCGCGGCCTGGGAGGCGGCGCAGGCGGGGCGCGGCGTCGACGGCTGGGACAAGGAACTGCCGACGTTCGAGGCGGGGACGCAGCTGGCCACCCGGCACGCCATCAACCAGTGCGTCAACGCCACCGCGGCCGGCCTGCCCGGCTTCGTGGCCGGCTCGGCCGACCTGACGGGCAACAACGGCGTGCTGGTCAAGGGGGCCGAGCTGCAGTCGCGGGACCACCCCGGCGGCGTGCAGCTGCACTACGGCATCCGCGAGCACGCCATGGGCGGCGTCATGACCGGCATGGCGCTGCACGGTGGCGTCTTCCCGCTGGGCGGCACGTTCTACGTGTTCACCGACTACATGCGCCCGGCGGTCCGCCTGGCTGCGCTGAGCCAGGCCCACGTCGTCTACTCGTGGACGCACGACTCCATCGGGCTGGGTGAGGACGGCCCGACCCACCAGCCCGTCGAACACCTGGCCTCCCTACGCGCCATGCCCGGTCTCGACCTGGTGCGTCCGGCCGACGCCAACGAGACCGCCGAGGCCTGGCGGGCCGCCGTCGACGCAGACGGCCCGGTCGGCCTGGTGCTCACCCGCCAGGACGTCCCGGTCCTGGCCGGCACGGCCGAACGGGCACCCGAGGGCGTGCGCCGCGGCGGCTACGTGCTGTCCGACGGCGGCGGTGCGCCCGACATCGTGCTGGTGGGCACCGGCAGCGAGGTCCAGCACTGCGTGGGCGCCGTCGACACCCTGGCCACCGACGGGATACGCGCCCGCGTGGTCTCGCTCCCCTGCTGGGAGTGGTTCGAGGAGCAGTCCGACGCCTACCGCGCCTCGGTCCTGCCCCAGGGCGTACCCGTGCTGAGCATCGAGGCCGGATCCGTCTTCGGCTGGGACCGCTATGCCGACGACAGCATCGGGATCGACCGCTTCGGTGCCTCGGCGCCGGGGGCGGTCAACATGGAGGAATTCGGGTTCACGGCCGCGCATGTCATCACACGGGCGCGGGCACTGCTCGGTCGGGCCGTCGACCAGTGACGATTCCGGGCGGCGCGAGCATGGCGAGGGTGCGGCCCGTGAGGAGACACGAGCGAAAGGTGGTCCGACCATGACCCGACTTCAGGACCTGTACGACATCGGCGGCCAGAGCCCGTGGCTCGACAACCTGCGGCGCGACTGGTTGCAGGGCGGGCAGCTGGCCGAGCTGCTGGCGCTGGGCGTGCGCGGCATCACCTCCAACCCGACGATCTTGGCCAACGCCATCAGCGGCCAGGACACCTACGACGACCAGTTCCGTGCCCTCATGGGGGACCACACAGTCGAAGGCGCCTACTGGGAGATGGCCATCACGGACATCAACGACGCCCTCGGCCTGCTCCGTCCGCTCTATGACGAGAGCGACGGCGAGGATGGCTACGTGTCCTTGGAGGTGTCACCGGCGCAAGCTCGCGAGACGGCCGACACCGTGCAGTCGGCGCGTCGGCTGCACGAGCAGATCGCGCAGCCAAACCTGTTCGTGAAGGTGCCGGCGACCAAGGAGGGCGTGCCGGCCATTCAGACGCTCATCGGCGACGGCCGCAGCATCAACGTCACGCTCATCTTCGGTATCGACCGCTACGACGAGGTGATGGAGGCCTACCTGTCGGGCCTCGAGGCACTCGTAGCGGCCGGGCGCGAGTCCGAGCTCAAGCACGTCTCCAGCGTGGCCTCCTTCTTCGTCAGCCGGGTCGACACTGAGGTGGACCGCCGGCTCGAGACCCTGGCCGGCGGGGACACGGGTGACGCCGCCACGCTGGGCCTGCGGGGCACTGCCGCGGTGGCCCAGGCCCAGGTGGCCTATCAACACTTCCATCAGGCCTTCAGTGGGGAGCGATGGGAGGCGCTGGCGGCCAGGGGCGCCCGGGTGCAGCGACCGCTGTGGGCGTCGACCTCGACGAAGAACCCGGCCTACGCGGATCTGCTCTACGTGGACAACCTCATCGGCCCGGCGACGGTGAACACCATGCCGGAGGGAACGTTGCGGGCCTTCGAAGACCACGGGACGCTGCACCGTGCCGTCGACGCCGACCCCGACGCCGCCGTGGCCGCGCTCGACCGCATCCGCGAGGCGGGGGTCGACATGGCCGACGTGGAGCAGACGCTCGAGGACGAGGGCGTGCACGCCTTCGCCAAGTCGTTCGACGAGCTCCTCCAGTCCCTGACCGACAAGGCCGCCACCTTCTAGGCCGCCGCACCCCTCCGGCGCTCGAACACCCCGAAATCACCTCTTATCTCGTGCAGACGGCACCCGCCGCCGCCGCCGACCCCTAGATTGGCCCCGATGCTCACCGACGCCGACCTGCTGCGCCTGCCCCTGGACGACCTGGTGGCCCTGGCCGGGGTCGTGCGCGACGAGGCCCACGGGCGGCGGGTCACCTTCTCGCCCAAGGTCTTCATCCCGCTGACCATGCTGTGCCGCGACCGCTGCGGCTACTGCACCTTCGCCAAGGCGCCCGCCCGGCTGACGTCGCCCTACCTGACCCCCGACGAGGTGCTGGGCATCGCCCGGGCCGGGCGCGAGGCGGGCTGCCACGAGGCGCTCTTCACCCTGGGCGAGCGGCCCGAGCTGCGCTACCCCGTGGCCCAGCAGTGGCTCGAGGCCAACCGGTACGGGTCGACGGTGGAGTACCTCGCGCACGTGTGCCGCCTCGTGCTCGACGAGACCGGGCTCCTGCCGCACGCCAACGCCGGCGCGCTCTACCGCGACGAGCTGGCTCGCCTACGCGAGGTGTCGGCCAGCCAGGGCATGATGCTCGAGTCGCTGCGCGGCGACCTGGCCGCGCACCGCTCGGCACCCGACAAGGAGCCGGCGCGGCGGCTGGCCACGCTCGAGGCGGCGGGTGAGCTGGCTATCCCCTTCACGACGGGCGTGCTGGTCGGCATCGGCGACGACCGGCCCGGTGTGCTGGCCGCGCTGCGGGCCATCGCCGGGTCCCAGGCGCGCCACGGCCACGTCCAGGAGGTCATCGTCCAGAACTTCCTGCCCAAGCCCGGCACGGCCATGGCCAAGGCGGCGCCCTGCCCGCCCGAGGAGCTGCAGTGGGCCATCGCCGCCGCCCGCCTGGTGCTGCCGCCCGAGATCCACGTGCAGGCGCCGCCCAACCTCTCCGACGACCTGGCGCCGCTGCTGGCGGCGGGCATCGACGACTGGGGCGGCGTGTCGCCGGTCACGGCCGACCACGTGAACCCCGAGCGGGCCTGGCCCGCGCTCGACCTGTTGCGGGCCGCCACCGAGGAGGCCGGCCACGTGCTGGCACCCCGGCTGACCATCTACCCCGAGTTCGCGCTGGACCCGCAGCGCTGGCTCCACGAGTCGGTGCGCTTCGGTGTGCTCGACGCCTCGGACGCCGAGGGCCTGGCCCGCGACGCCGACTGGTGCTCGGGCGGGGAGGCGCACCCGCCACAGCTGCTGGGTGACCATCCCGACGACGACGCCCACACCGCGCCGCCGCGGCAGCCGCAGCCCGGCGGCGCCGTGGCCGAGGTGCTGGCCGGCGTGGCGCTGGGCCAGGAGGTCGGGATCGACGAGATCGTGACGCTGTTCAGCGCCCGCGGGCCCGAAGTGCGCCTGGTGGCCGAGGTGGCCGACGCGCTGCGCCAGGACATCGTGGGCGACGCCGTCACCTACGTGCACAACCGCAACATCAACTACACCAACGTGTGCACCTTCAAGTGCCGCTTCTGCGCCTTCTCCAAGGGGCCGCTGTCGCTCAACCTGCGCGGCGCGCCGTACCTGCTGGAGCTGGACGAGGTGACGCGCCGGGTGGCCGAGGCGGAGGCGGAGGGCGCCACCGAGGTGTGCCTGCAGGGCGGCATCCACCCGAGCTTCGACGGCGACTACTACCTGCACGTGCTCGAGGCGGTGCGGAAGGGCTCCGAGCGCATCCACATCCACGCCTTCACCGCGCTGGAGGTGACCGAAGGGGCGCGGCGCTCGGGCGTGGACCTGGCCGAGTACCTGACCACGCTCAAGGAGGCCGGGCTCAAGACGCTGCCGGGCACGGCGGCCGAGATCCTCGACGACGAGGTGCGCGCCGTGCTCTGCCCGGACAAGGTCGACAGCGAGGAGTGGCTCGAGGCGCACCGCACGGCCCATGCCGTCGGCCTGCGTTCCAACATCACCATCATGTTCGGGTCGGTCGAGCAGCCGGTGAGCTGGGCCCGCCACATCGTGCGCACCCGTGACCTGCAACGCGAGACGGGCGGCTTCACCGAGTTCGTGCCGCTGCCCTTCGTGCACATGGCGACGCCCATCTACCTGCAGCGCAAGGCGCGCCGCGGCCCGACCTTCCGCGAGGCACTGCTGATGCACGCGGTGGCGCGCATCGCCTACGCCGGGGACATCGACAACATCCAGGTGAGCTGGGTCAAGATGGGCGCCGAGGGGCGCGCCAGGTGCTGGCCGCCGGCGCCAACGACCTGGGCGGCACGCTGATGGACGAGAACATCTCACGGGCGGCCGGCGCCACGCACGGCCAGCGCATGGGGGTGGAGGACCTGGCGGCCATCGTGGCGCCGCTCGGGCGCCCGCTCGTGCAGCGCTCGACGCTCTACGCGCTGGCGGGGGTCCCGTCGGGCGCGTGAGCGACGAAGCCGAGGAGGCGGCTCGGCAGAAGGCCTTCGACGACCTCGTCGGCGACGACGCCCTGTCCGTCGCCCAGGCGCGCGAGCTGCGCGCCATGATCGACTCGCTGGGCGACATGGCCCGCGAGGGCACGGCGGTGGGTGACCTCAAGATCGCCAACGCCGCCCTGGGCGAGATGGCCGAGGCCTTCCGCGTCTTCCGCCCCTACCGCCAGATCCGCAAGATCACCATGTTCGGCTCGGCCCGTACCAGGCCCGACGACCCGGTGTACATCCTGGCCCGCAACTTGGCCGCCCGGCTGGCCGCCGCCGACTGGATGGTGGTGACGGGCGCCGGCCCCGGCATCATGGCGGCCGGGCTGGAGGGCGCCGGGCGTGACCACGCCTTCGGGGTCAACATCCGCCTCCCCCACGAGGACGAGGCCAATCCGTTCATCGCACAGGACCCCAAGCTGGTCGAGATGCGCTACTTCTTCACCCGCAAGCTCATGCTGATCAAGGAGTCGCACGCCTACGCCCTCCTGCCCGGCGGCTTCGGCACCCAGGACGAGTCGTTCGAGCTGCTGACCCTGCTGCAGACGGGTAAGGCCGAGCCCGCTCCGGTGGTCATGGTGGAGACCCCCGGCGGGACCTACTGGCACGGCTGGCGCCGTTTCGTCGACGAGGAGGCCATCGCGGCCGGTTGGGTGTCCCCCGACGACCGCGCCCTCTACAAGGTGGCCAACACGGTGGAGGAGGCCAGCGAAGAGATCCTCGGCTTCTACCGCAACTACCACTCGTGCCGCTGGGTGGGCGACCTGCTGGTGCTGCGGGTGCAGGTGGAGCCGAGCAAGGCCGAGTTGGCCGATCTCAACAAGCGCTTTGCGGACATCGTGACCCGCGGCTCCATCCGGACGGCCGCCCCCTTCCCGCCCGAGCGCAACGACCACCCCGAGCTGCCGCGGCTGGCGTTCCGCTTCGACCGCCTCCACTTCGCGCGCCTGCGCCTCCTGATCGACGCCATCAACGAGTGCACCGGGTGAACGCCACCCTGCGGCGGTGCCTGGCGGCGGTGCTGCCGCTCGCCGCACTGGCGCTGGCCGCCGGGCCCGGCGCGCCGGACTCGGCCGCGGCGGCCGCACCTCCCCCCAACTCGGTGGTGCCCTTCGGGACGACGGCCATCGGGGCCAACGCACTCAGCAACCCCAACGCGCCGACGGTCGGCCTGGCCGCCATGCCGGACGGCGGCGGCTACTGGCTGGTCGGCAGCGACGGGGGCGTGTTCGCCTACGGCGACGCCGGCTTCTACGGCTCGGCCGGCGGCATGGCGCTCAACGCGCCCATCGTCGGCATGGCCCCGACGCCCGATGGCGGTGGCTACTGGCTGGTGGCGGCCGATGGCGGCGTCTTCAACTACGGCGACGCCGTCTTCTTCGGCTCGCGCCGGGGGCCAGCCCCTCAACGCGCCCATCGTCGGGATGGCCGCCGACGCCCGACGGCGGCGGCTACTGGCTCGTGGCGGCCGACGGCGGCATCTTCAACTACGGCAACGCGGTGTTCCAGGGCTCCGCCGGCGCTACGGCGCTCAACGCGCCCATCGTCGCCATGGCGGCCACGTCCGATGGCGGCGGCTACTGGCTGGCGGGCGCTGACGGCGGCATCTTCAACTACGGCGATGCGGGCTTCTTCGGCTCCGCCGGTTCGCTGCGCCTGAACTCCCCGGTGGTGGCCCTGGCCGGCGCCCCGGGCAACGGCGGCTACTGGCTGGCGGCGGCCGACGGCGGCGTGTTCACCTACGGCACCGCCACCTACCAGGGCTCCCTCGGCGGCACGGCCCTGCCGGCGCCGGTGGTCGGGTTGGCCGCCACGCCGAGCGGGTCCGGCTACTGGCTCGCCCTGGGTTCCCCCGAACCCCTCGCCGGCAAGGTGGTCGGCATCGACCCGGGGCACAACGGCCTCAACTACACCGCGCCGGGCATCATCAACCAGCCCGTGTTCAACGGCACCGGCACCGAGTCGTGCGACACCACCGGCACGGAGACCGCCAGCGGCTACACCGAGGCGCAGTACAACTTCAACGTGGCGACCTACCTCGAGGCCGATCTGGAGGCCGAGGGGGCCACCGTCGTGTTGACCCGGCCGAACAACGACGGTGTGGGCCCGTGCGTGACCACGCGGGCCGCCATCATCAACGACGCCCATGCCGCCGTGGCCGTCGACATCCACGCCGACGGCGGGCCGGTGGACGGCCGCGGCTTCGCCGTGCTCGAACCGGTGGCGGACGGGCCCAACAACGCCGTGATTGCGTCGTCCGCCGCCTTCGCCACCCTGCTGCGCAACGCCTTCTTGGCCGGCACGCCGATGCCGGTGAGCACCTACGACGGGGTGGACGGCCTGCAACCCCGCAACAACCTGGCCGGTCTCAACCTGACCACGGTGCCCAAGGTGCTTATTGAGTGCGGGAACATGCAAAACCCCACCGACGCCGCGCTGCTGGTGACGCCGCAGTTCCAGCAACAGGCGGCCGCCGCCATGGCGCAGGCCATCACGGAGTTCGTGACCGGGCGGCCGTAACTCAGCCTGGCCGCGCCACTGTGCAGGAGCGCTGTCGTCTCATGAGGACCTCATGGTCCGGCCGAGCCTCACGACGTTTCCCAGTACCAGTCCCCACCGACGTATTCGCAGGTGATCGTCGCTCCATTCCCGGCTTGCCCCGTCATGCCGTGATCGTCGTCACGGCAGTACTCGCCGGGCTCGTAGCACCCGCCCTCGTCATCTATGGGAGAGCACCCGGTGGGCGCGGTGGTGGTCGGCGTGACGACGAACGAGGTGCTCGTGGTCGTCGATGCGGCGGGGCTCGTCGCCTGTCGCTGGCCACCCGAGATGTCGCTCAGGAGGCTCAGGTTCAGCGGGTTGACCACTCCAGTGTCGGCGGTAATGACCCCGAGCTCCCGGTTGTAGTCGAGACTCGAAGTCGAGAAATTCTCCGAGCCGATGAACGCCTTCGCTCCATCGACATCGATCACCTTGGCATGGATGTAGAGAGCCGAAGTGGTATCGGGGTAGAGCACGACGCGGACCCCAGCGGATTCGAGCTGTGAGAAGGCGGCACTCCACTCGGAATCGGCCGTCATGACCACCGTCACTCCGACCCCGCGCTGGGCGTCGGACTCGAGGGCCTCCTCGATCGGGGTGGAGTCCATCTCTTCGTTCTCCACCACCACGCTGTGGGTGGCGGAGCTGATGAGGGCCGAGAGCTCCGACTGCGAGCCAGGACTCCACACCAGGTCTTCCCCTGGCGGGCCGGGTCCAGGAGCGGCTCCGGTCCAGTCCGCGTCGAACACGGACTCGATGGCCGCGACATCGGCCGACTGCGTGTCCATCACCGCGAAGTCCCGGGTCGTCGCGTAGTCCTGGGAGATGAGGTTGCCGGTCATGATGGCGGATTCGGAACCGTCGACCGTGATCGTCTTCTGATGAAAGATGGCGGAATCGTTCGCCCAGGCAACGGGGACGCCGGCCGCGGACAAGGTGGAGTAGGCGGACTGGTTGACCGAGCCACCGCTGTAGTCACGATCGAGCAGAACCCGCACCCGAACGCCCTTGTCGTGGTCGGCGACGAGCACCTGCTCCGCTGTCGGGTCGGACAGCTCGTACATCGTCATGTCGAGGCTCCGGCGCGCCGAGGACATGAAGTCGTACATGGGCATCATGCCGTCCTGTGGCTCGACCAGGAGGGACAACGCGCTCGGCATGGCCGTGGACGTCGTGGTCGTCGGGGTCGAAGGCGGGGTCGTGCTCGCCGGTCCTCCGCGTGACGTCGTGGAAGGGGCCGACAGCGGCGGGTGAGGCGAGCTCGTGGGGGCGTTGTGAGCCGGAGAACTACAACCGGTGGCGACCAGGGCCGCGCACAGCGCTGCTCCGAGCCCGACACACCACCGCACACCGCTCACCACCCGAATTGCAGAGCCGAAGGGGTGACGTCCGAAGCCCGCATTCGTACTGCTCCCTTCCGCCACCGCAGAGCCAACACGCACACCCTTTGAGCTGTTCGTTGGAAGCTTGTCCCGAAAACCCATGACATGCCAGCACCCGACCGAGCGGTCCGCGGCCGAGCGGCGCGCCTACGAGCCGAAGGCAACCACCTCGCCGCGCTCTCCGACGACAAGACCAGGGGCCCAGGCGATCTCCCACCGGTTGCCCTCCGGGTCGGCCACGTAGGCCGAGCGGCCACCCCACGCACGCGCGGTGGGCTCGCCCAACGCCGTCGCACCGGCGGCCACGGCCGCGGTAAACACGCGGTCGACGTCGTCGTGGGTGTCGACGTTGAGGGCCAAGGTAAAGCCACCCGGCCCAGCCGAGGTGGCGCCCGCCTCGTCGTCGAGCGCGGCGTGCGGGTACAGCGCGAGGACGACCCCGCCCAGCACGAAGGCACACCAGGCGTCGTCGCTGCCCGCAACCTCGGGCCAACCCAGACCCCGGTAGAAGCGGCGCAACGCGGGGAGATCGTTGGCACCGAGCGTGACGACGGTGAGGCGGGCGGGGATCACGCGGGCACGCTACGCCAGGGTGGTGACAGCAACGCGAGTGGTCAGCGGCCGAGGGGCGCCCGCGCCACGGTGGAGTAGACGTGGCCCAGCGGCGAGGCCTCGGAGACGACCAGGTCGACGTGGGTCACGGGGAAGGCCGCCTCGAAGGGCAGGTTCGACATCTCGCCCAGCGCAGCCACGCTGAGGCGCCGCCCCTTGGAGCGGGCCAGCGTCAGGTGGCCGTTGAAAGGAGGTTCAGCGGCCGGCTCGGGTACGAAAGGCACGGTGGTGGCCCGTACGGCGGCCGCCAGGCCATCCATGCCGGCGGCCGGTAGCTGCAGCACGCGCACGCCGGTGAACCACCCGGTGCCCGGCCCGAGCCGGCACTCGATCGGGCCGGGCCGGGAGGCCAGGCCGGCCCGGAGGGCCGCACCGATGGGGTCGACGAGGGCCTCGTCCACCTCGCCCAGGAAGCGCAGGGTGACGTGCCAGCGCGACGGGCCGACGAAGCGCAGACCCTTGGTCCGGCCCAGCTCGAGCTCCAGGGAGCCCAGGCGCTTGCGGGTGGCGTCGTCGGGCCAGGCGGCCACGAAGAGGCGCACGGGGTGCGGTCAGGCAGCGCCGTCGTCGAACGCGGTCCGGGCCGCGGCAGAGCCCTCGACCAGCGCGGCGACGGATTTCTCGAGGGCGCGGCGCGCTTTGAGGATGCGTCGTTCCTGGGCCAGCGCCTCGCCGGTCTCGGCCGCGTCGGGGTCGCCCGAGCTGGCTCGGCGCAGCGCGTCCAGGGCCATATCCGTCAGCTCCTCGACCATGCCCTCGAGCCGCTCGGCCATGGCCACCATGGCGTCGGTCGGGCTGCTCACCTGGGCAGGGGCGTGTGCTGCACCTTGTACTCGCCGTCGGCGTACGCGGCCCGCATGACCTTCTTGTCGAACTTGCCCACGCTCGTCTTGGGCACCTCCTCGATGAAGGTCCATTGGTCGGGGAGCCACCAGCGCGGCACCCGGTCGGTCAGGAACTGCACCAGGTCGGCCGGGGCCGGGGTGCGGCCAGGCTTGGGCACGACGGCGACCAGCGGGCGCTCGGACCACTTGGGGTCGGGCACCGCGATGACCGCCGCTTCGAAGACATCGGGGTGCGCCATCACCGCGTTCTCGAGCTCGACCGAGGAGATCCACTCGCCGCCCGACTTGATCACGTCCTTGGTGCGGTCGGAGATGGTCAGGTAGCCCTGGCCGTCCTGGGTTCCGACGTCACCGGTGCGCAGCCAGCCGTCGTCGAACTTGGCTGGGTCCTCGTCCTTGTAATAGGAGCCGGTGATCCACGGGCCGCGGATCTCGAACTCACCCACCGAGGTGCCGTCGTTGGGCAGCACCGTGCCGTCCTCGGCCACGACGCGCACCTCGACGCCGCCGACGACTCGTCCGGCTTTGATCTTGTAGTACATGTCGTCGTGTCCGTCGAGCTTGCGCGCCGGCGGCAGGCCGAACGCCGCCAGCGGGCTGGTCTCGGTCATGCCCCAGCCCTGGATGATGGTGGCGCCGAAGCGCTCCTCGAAGGCCCGGATGAGCGACTCCGGCACGGCGGCGCCGCCGGCGGTGATGCCCCGCACGGTTGAGAAGTCGATCTTGGTGTCGAGGGCGAGCAACCCGTTCCAGATAGTGGGGACGCCACAGGCCAAGGTGGGGTGGAATTCGTTGATGACGTTGGCCAGCTGCTCCCCCATGAGGAACATCTGCGGCATGATCATGTCGGTACCGGCCATGAAGGCGGCGTAGGGGGTACCCCAGGCATTGGCGTGGAACATGGGCACGATGATGAGGATGCGGTCGCTCTCTGTCATCCCCACCGACGAGGCCGACTGCTCGGCCAGGGTGTGCAGCCAGGTGGAGCGGTGCGAGTACACGACGCCCTTGGGGTTGCCGGTGGTGCCGCTCGTGTAGCACATGGCCGCGGCGGAACGTTCGTCGAGCACGGGCCACTCGAAGTCTGGCTCCTCGGCGGCCAGCAGCCGTTCGTAGGAGAGCGTCTCACCGAGCGGGGAAGTGTCCCCCTCCCCCGCCACGATGATCGTCTCCACGGTCTTGAGGTCGTCCTTGATGGCGGCCAGGAGCGGAATGAGGGAGGCGTCCACGATGATGAAGCGGTCCTCGGCGTGGTTGATGACGTACGTCAGCTGGTCGGCCGGCAGGCGGATGTTGAGCGTGTGGAGCACGGCGCCCATGGAGGGGATGGCCAAGTAGGCCTCGAGGTGGCCCTGGTTGTTCCAGCAGAAGGTCCCCACCCGGTCGCCCTCCGAGATGCCGAGGCGGGTCAGGGCAGCGGCCAGCTTCTCCGCCCGGGCCGCCACTTCGGCGAAGGTGGCCGAGCGGTGCCCCCCGGCCTCGACGGTGATGACGGTGCTGTCGCCGTGCACTTGCTGGCCGTGACGGAGGATGTCGCTGATCAGGAGCGGGTGGTCCTGCATGGTGCTTTTCATGCATCAAGTATGACGAGCGCGTCGCGGGCGTGCCCACGGGCGGACGGTCCGACCGTTCCATGTCGTGGGGCGAAGAGGCCAGCATTCCGGAGCCCAACTCCGATGAGGAGCGTCGGGGCGGCGCTGGCCGCCCTGGGCCTCGTGGTGGGCCTGCTCGGCACGGCGGTGGTGGGCTCTGCCCTGGCCCTCTTCGGTACCGACATCGAACCCAGCGCCAGCCCGGCGGCCACCGCCGGGATCCCGCCCGCCATGCTCACGCTGTACCAGCAGGCCGCGGCCACCTGTCCCGGCCTGCCGTGGACGGTGCTGGCCGCCATCGGGACCGTGGAGTCCGACAATGGGCGGTCCACCCTGCCGGGCGTGCACAGCGGAGCCAACGCGGCGGGCGCCGAGGGGCCCATGCAATTCGAGCCGGCGACGTTCTCATTTGGCGACGGGGCCTGGCGGCCCCGCGCAAACTATTTGCTCTGCCGACGAAACTTTCGTACCTCCGTCGTCATCGGGATTACTTCGCCGTGGCGTGCTCGTCACAGAATCGGTTGCACGGCTTGCCGATCTGTTCAAGACTTGCGGGAGGCGGTGTGGGTCGTGTCGGTCTGCTCGGCGGTAGCAGTGGGAGATGACCATGAGACTTTGGCGACTGGTGTCCGTCGCGGCGCTCGCGGCAGCGGGTGTGCTCCCTCGCCTTCGGCTCGCTGTGTCCCGAGGCGAAGGAGCGTCGGGCTGCGTGTCAGGCTCCTTCACAACCTGATCGAGGATCAGACGTGCCGCTTGGGAGATTGAGGGCAGGATGAGCGACGACTCGCGAGGACCTGGCGGGGGGGCCATACGGCGGATATCTCGGGTGTTGTTCGTTAGTCGCAATCCTGGAAACGGTCGGCGTTGTCGCACGCCGGGCTTAATCGCAGCGTTGAGCGCTCCGACCTGTCTCTTGTTGATCCTCGGCACGCTGGCCGTGGTTGCGGTGTCTGCGGTATCGGCGGCGGTCCCCGCCCCGACGATCACCGGCTTCGCCCCCTCTCCCACCACGCTGCCCGACAGCGGCGGATCGGTGACGCTGTCGGCCACGGTTACCGGCGCCACGAGTTGCGTGATCTCCTCCACGTCGGCGATCACGGGCTTGCCCCAGACCCAGTCGTGCACCGCGGGGACGGTGTCGCTGGCGGTGAATGTGCAGGCCGACACCACCACAAAGGCCAAGACCTATAAGTTCACCCTGGAGGCCATCGGCGCCAAGACCAGGAAGGCCTCCACCTCGATCACGGTTGCGGCCCAGCCGCCGCCGGTCATCGGACTGTTCACCGCCACGCCCACCGCACTGCCCCTGGCAGGGGGACCGGTCGAACTCTCGGCCGAGGTCATCGGGGCCACGAGCTGTGTGTTCTCATCCAGCCCGGTGCTCACCGGGCTGCCCCAGACGGTACCGTGTACGGGAGGAACTGGATCTGTCTCGGTGACGGTTCCGGCCGACACCACCACCAAGGCCAAGACCTACAAGTTCGAGCTCTCTGCGCTGGGATCCAAGACTGTCAAAGCGACCTTGGCCGTGTCACAGACCTCCGGGTCATGTACGGGCACGACGGCCGACGCCAACGAGTGCTCCACCGCCGGCGCGGCGTCGAGCACCTGGTCGTGCAGCAGCGAGACCACTCACCGGGAGCTGCACCTTCCCCGCCGATACCACCGACTTCGCCGGCATGAACAATCCGAACGAACAGGACGGGCTGGGCTACGAGATCGGCCAGGACGTGTGGTCTCCGATGAGCGGACAGACCCAGGAACTCCAGGCCAACAGCGCTCAGAACTACGTGGTCACGAGCAACACCCCGACCAACAGCTCAGGATCGGTCACGGCGTATCCCAACGTCGGCACCTACGCCTACACCGGCGTGCTCGATGACTACACCTCGCTGACCAGCACCTACGACTTCACCATGCCGATCAACGCCGACACGAGCGCCTGGGCCACCACGGACGACTGGCTGAGCGAGCCGGGCACCCCCGACGGCACGTGGACCTACGAGGTCCAGATCCACGTCGACTCCTCGGTCAACTCCGCCTACAACTGCCCCTCCACCTTCACCCCGGGCACGTCGACCAGCCGCGGGAACTACGGCGTGGTGGCGACCAACATCTCCATCGGTGGGTCGCTGTGGTACCTCTGCGACGGCCAGCTGGCCCACAACTCCAACGGAACGTGCCCGTCGTCGGGCTGCGGAGAGCTGATCTTTAAGAGCGGCGCCACGCAAGGGGCGGTCGATGAACCGCAGACGACGACCGCGTCGGGGACGCTCGACCTCAAGGGCTTCTTCCAGTGGCTCGAGGACAACGACGTACCGGGTCAGACGTACCCCTACATCCAACCGGGCAGCGCCCTGACAAACCTCTCACAGGGTTGGGAGATCAGCTCGACTGACGGGACGTCCGAGCAGTTCGTCAGCAACGGATTCACCCTCGACGCCACCGGTGCCCCGGCGCCCCCGTCCGAGCACCCGAGCGGCATCACGTTTACGCCATCGGGGACGAGTTGCGTTCTCAGCTGGTCCTCAACAGCTGCCGCGACGAACGGCTACGACGGTTACTACTACGTGGCGTCGGGGGGCTCGGGCAGCGCCGACTTCTTTGTCGCTGCGCCTACCACGACCAAGACCATCACGGGCACTGCGGGCGAGGTGGTCGATGCGGAAGTGGCGGTGAGTAACTCGGGCGGACAGGGACCGATGACGAACTTCGTGAGTTGCACGATCCCATGACCGAGATGGGAGCCAGAGCTCGGGCAGCGTCAACATCGCGGAGATGCTCGGATGCTCGAGACCAACGTTTACATGCCAACAGGCTCCGTGTGGCAGACCCGCATTCGCCGGACTGGGGTGCCTCTCATCGCCGAGCGCCTTGGTTTCAGCCAGCCGAAGCGGGTCCATGCGACACCCCGAGTTCCCTCAGCCGGTGGCGACCCTCAAGGTCGGGCTCGTCATAGGACTGGCCGGACTTCAAGAAATGGCACGAGGAGAAGTGCCCGGCGAGGCGCAAGGTCGGGCCGAGCTGAAGCTCCGCGCCGAGCGGACGGCTGGAGAGATGCTGGCGCCGGGGCTGGGTGACGATTCGGTTAATTAACTAATCGACACCGACGAACTTGACCGGGTCTGGCCAACGCCCGAGACGACCGAGGCGTTGATCTCGATTTCTCGTCGCAATCTACGAGCCGTCTGGGAGACGTTCTCCAGTCTTGGGATTCAGCGTTTCGTACTGTGTGGCGTGATGGCGTCAACCGCACAGAGCCGAGAATGGATCGAGAAGGCGATGCCTGGTGTTGCGATCACATTCGTTCGACTGTCCGCCGAACAGAACACGCGAGCCCAGCGACTGCGAGACCGAGAAGTCGGAAGCTTTGAACATGAAATGGAAGCCTCAGACCGGGCTGCCACGTACATCCGGGACCACGATCAGCCGGAGTTACCTACCATTGTCGCGGATGGAAGGGGCGTGCGTGACGTGGCCGACGCGGTACTTCGTGCCGCAAACTGGATTAGTAATCTCCCAGGCTCCGATTGACCGCCCCACTTGGCCGGTTCGGGGACGTGCCGAGCGCGCATTGTTGAGTCCCGCAGGCGGATGGGGGCCGACCGTTCCATGACGTGGGGCGTAGACGACAGCATTCCCGAGCCGAACTCCGATGAGGAGAGTCGTTGCGGCGCTGGCCGCCCTAGGCCTGGTGGTGGGCCTGCTCGGCACGGCGGTGGTGGGTTCTGCCCTGGCCCTCTTCGGTGCCGACATCGAGCCCACCGCCAGCCCGGCGGCCACCGCCGGGATCCCGCCCGCCATGCTCACGCTGTACCAGCAGGCCGCGGCCACCTGTCCCGGGCTGCCGTGGACGGTACTGGCCGCCATCGGGACCGTGGAGTCCGACAACGGACAGTCGGATCTTCCCGGTGTGCACAGCGGCGCCAACGCGGATGGGGCTGAAGGACCTTTACAGTTCGAGCCGGCGACGTTTGCCGAGTACGCCCAGCCCCTGCCGCCGGGCGGCGCCGACCCGGCCAGTCCCTACGACCCGACGGACGCCGTTTACGCGGCGGCGCGGCTGCTGTGCGCCAACGGGGGCTCGGGTGGGTCCGACCTGTCCCGTGCCGTCTATGCCTACAACCATTCGACGGCCTACGTGGCCCAGGTGCTTGCCTTGGCCCAGACCTACGGATCGCAGAGCACGTCGATTCCCGCGCCGTCGCAGGCCGGCATCGTCGCGGCGGAGTGGGCGTTGGCCCAGATCGGCACGCCATATATCTGGGGCGGCGAGACGCCGGGCGTCGGCTTCGACTGCTCGGGTCTGGTGCAGGCGGCGTACAAGGTGGCGGGCGTCGACCTGCCGCGGGTGGCCCAGGACCAGTACGACGCCACGCCCAAGCTGCCGGCGGGCGCACCGTTCGAAACGGGCGACCTCGTGTTCTTCGGGAGTGGGCCCGACGCCATCGACCACGTCGGCATCTTCATCGGCGTCATCGACGGCCGGGACGTGATGGTCGACGCGCCCTACACCGGTGCCGAGGTGCGGGCCGAACCGTTCCCGGGCACCGTGGGCGCACGCTTCGGGAGTCTGGTCTTCGTCGGGGCGACCCGGCCCTGACCATGCGGGTGAGCCCGACCGCGACGGATCAAAACGTCGACTCGATGCGACAGCCGGCCCGGTGTCCGTCCTCCCCCACCACCGCTCCGCACTCGGGGCAGACCTCGTGCGCCAGACAGGCCGGGTCGCCACCGGCTGCGCCCGCGGCCTCCTCATCGCAGATGGCGCAGTCGAGCGGAGTCCCCACGCGGCCTTCACGCCCTTCGGGGGTCAGCACCCAGGGGCGCTCACGGAAGGGCGGTTGGTGGCGCACGTGCTGGCGGTGCCCGCATTGGAGCAGGGCCACCCAGTCGCCCAGCTTGTCCAGATCGAATCCCACGATGGCGCGTTCCACCGCGTCACACCTCCTCTTCCGCCTCTTCCGCGGCGTCGTCCCCCTCCGAACTGCTCTGCACGGGAACCGGTCGCCGCAGGGTGAGGACGCGTTCGGCGTGGCGCTCCTCTTCCAGGAGTTTCTGGCGCGCGCTGAGGAGGTCGAACTGCGTGATGAGTCCCTGCAGGCGACGGGCACCACCGCGCTCCACCACGGGCAGGACCCCGAGTTCCCTGCCCGCCATGCGGTCGGCCACGCTGCGCAGGATCTCGTCGGGGTAGGCCACGGCCACCGGCTCCATCATGGCGTCCCCGGCCAGGCGCGTCGGGTCAGCCTTCCCATCGAGGACCGACGACCACGGCAGGACGCCCTTCAGGAGCCCGGTGTCGTCCACCACGGGGTACAGGCGTTGTCGCCGCTGGGGTGACCCCTCGGGCAGGGCGGCGTAGAGGTCGGCCACACGCTGTCCGGGAGCGACGGTCAGCACGTCGGTCTCCATGACCTCGCGGACGAACGTCGCTTCCAGCGGGTCGACCGCGTACTCGCGCATCACGTGGAAGCCGCGGCGGGCCACCTTCTCCGTGAGGATGGAACGCTTCAGGATGAGCACGCTGACCAGGTGGGCGACCGTGGCGGCCACGAGCAACGCCAGCAGG
Organism: uncultured Acidimicrobiaceae bacterium; assembly: GCA_963807775.1. Lineage (GTDB taxonomy): Bacteria > Actinomycetota > Acidimicrobiia > Acidimicrobiales > RAAP-2 > Bog-473. The sequence goes on from CAWECY010000013.1 coordinate 277,188, forward strand.
CTGTTCTGGTCGTGCGTCAGCTCGAAGGCGAAGATGATGGCGGTGAACGGCGAGCGGGTCACCCCAGCCATGGCTGCGGCCAGGCCGATCAGGGCCCACACGCCTGGGGTCGTTCCGGGAAGGACGTGGCCGAGGATCCCGCCTATGGCGGCGCCCAGCATCAGCACCGGCGCCAGGATCCCGCCGCTGGTGCCGCTGCCCAGCCCGGCCGCCCAGATGGTCAGCTTGACCACGAAGAGCAACGCCAGGGCCTCGATCCCGAGCTGGCCGAGCAGCTCGGCGTGGATGGTGTTGTACCCCACACCGAGCGCGCGGGGATCGATCAGGCCGCCGACGCCGATGATGAGCCCGCCGATCATGGGCCACCACATCCAGTGCAGGTGGCCGGTGAGCTTCTTGAACGCATCCTCGCACCGGTAGACGGCCTGGGTCATCAGCCAGGCGCCTAGGCCCACCGCAGTTCCCACGGCGGCGGCACCGAGCAGGACCACCCCACCCAGCGGAGGGTGGCTCGGGACGGGGAAGATCGGTTGGGGTGTCAGCAGGCCGGCATTGGCCATGGCCATGCGCACGCCGTCGGCGGTGGCGGCAGCCAGGCCGATGAGCACCATCGAGCGCGGCTTGAACTCGAAGGCCAACAACTCCACCCCGAACAGGGTGGCGGCGACCGGCGTCCCGAACACGGCGCTCATACCGGCGGCGGCTCCCGCGACGAGCAGCGAGCGACGTTGGGCCGCCGTCAGATGGAACAGTTGACCGGCGATGGAGCCCAACGCGCCACCGGTGAGGATGATCGGTCCCTCGGCCCCGAACGGTCCGCCGGTGCCGATGCTGACCGCGCTCGAGACGGGCTTCAACAAGGCCAGGCGAGGCTGCACCTTGCTCCCGTTGATCAGGATGCGCTCCATCGCTTCGGGGATGCCGTGGCCGCGGATCTGCTCGGAGCCGTAGCGCGCCATCAGCCCGACGATCAGCCCTCCCCCGACGGGGATGAGGACGGCGAAGGCACCCAGCGTGTTGGCGTCGGGCGAAACCAGGCGCACGCTCAGCCGTTGGTAGTACAGCAGGTTGGTCAAGAAGCCGATCATGTCGAGCAGCGCCAGCGCGATGCCGGTCGCCAGCACGCCGATGACGATGGCCAGAGGCACCAACCGCAGCAGGTCGGAAGTCGTGGTGAAATCGGCCAGCGCGGCCTCGGCGTTCTCGTCGGGGTGCGCCACGACCCCCTTTTTCTGGCCCATCCACCACTGCATCGTGATACGATTATATCGTTACACGATGCGACTTACCGATGCCGATTACGAGGATCTCCTGGCGCTCCGGACGGGCCTGCGGCGCTTCCTGCGCTGGAGCGAGCAGCAGGCCGAGGCGGCCGGGCTCACGCCGGCCCAGCACCAGCTCCTGCTGGCCATCCGGGGGCACGCCGACCGGCGCGGGCCCACCATCGGCGAGGTGGCCGACTACCTTCTGCTGCGTCACCACAGCGCCGTCGGCCTGGTCGACCGGGCCGAGGAGGCGGGACTCGTGACCCGCAGCCGCGACGCCGAGGACCAGCGGGTCGTCCGGCTCCAGCTGACCGCCGAAGGCGAGGAGCGTCTGGAGGCGCTCTCGGGGCCCCACATGGAGGAGTTGCACCGGCTGGCCCTCAAACTGCCGAGTGCGTGGCGGGGGCTCATGCCGCACCAGCCGCTGCACGGGCTGGTCGGCGGGACACCCTGAGGTGCGGCGGTCCACAGGCGCAGCGAATCTCAGTCGAAACCGCCGTCCGGGCACGGCGATACGGCGAGAGGCTTGCCGGCACAGGCCGGGTGGTTGGCGCGGCGGCTCAGAAGGAAGTGTCGCCGGAGAGGAAAGCGACGATGGCCGGGATGGCCGCCGGGTCCTGCATGAAGAAGATGTGCCCGCCGTCGAACATCTCGTGCCGGGCACCGGGGATGTGTGTCGCCAGGTACTTGCTGTTGGCCGGCGGGACGATCCCGTCGTAGCGGCCGCCACAGACCAAGGTCGGGCAACGTATGCCTCCGAGGCGCGCCGCGGTGTCGTGATGGCTGCGCGCCTCGAGCTGCAGGCGCGGACCGCGCTCCGGCGCCTGGCGGGTGCGAGCCGACAGGAGCGCCACCATGTCGGGGTTGCCCTCCCGCCATTCGGCGTCCCAGCGGGTATCCAGGAGCTGGAACTGGCGACGCTCGCGCTCGTCCTCCGAGAGGTCGGCCAACTCGTGTAGGGGGTAGGAGGCGCCTCCGGCACCGCCCGACGACGTGCAGGCCAGGGCCAGGCGACCCACCCGGTCCGGGTGGCGGATCGCCAGCTCCTGGGCCACCATGCCGCCGAAGGACACGCCGAGCACGCGGCACGAGTCCCAGCCGACCAGGTCGAGGAGGGCGGCAGCATCGTCGGCGTAGTCGGCCATGGTGTAGGGCCCCTCGGGCACGTCGGACTGCCCCAGGCCGCGCTGGTCGTAGGCCAGCACCTCGAACGACTTGACGAAGGGACCGTCGCTCAAGCGGGGCTGGTGGCGCAGGTCGCCCCCCGTACCCGAGATGAAGAGGAGCCGCTCCCCCGCTCCATCCAGTTCGTAGTACAGCGAGATGCCGTTAGCGGTTCCGAAGGGCACCGGGGAAGCGTAGCGGCGCGTCCTTCGGGGCGCGACAGCTGGCGGACGGTGTCATGCTGTCGCCCGTGTCCGACGCCGATGGTCCCTTCCTATCGGTCACGGTGGCCGAGGGTTACCGCCGCCACCTGGAGCCGGTGATCTTCCAGCCGTGGGCGGAACGTCTCGTCGCCTTCGCGGGCGTCGACCCCGGTCACCATGTGCTCGACGTGGCCGCCGGGACCGGCGTGGTCAGCCGCCAGGCCGCGGCGGCCGTGGGTGACGACGGGCGCGTCATCGCCAGCGACATCAGCGAGTGGATGCTGGCCCAGGTGGCGAGGGACGATGACAACGCGGGCATCGAAGCGCTGGTCTGCTCGGCCACGGCGCTCGATCTGACCGACTCGGTCGTCGACGTCGTCCTGTGCCAACAGGGCGTCCAGTTCTTCCCGGACCGTGAAGCCGCCCTGGACGAGATGCGCCGCGTGCTCCGGCCGGGCGGCACGGCGGCGGTCGCCGTGTGGCTGGCCGGACCCCGCCTCGACCCGTTCGCCACCTACGGCGAGGTCCTGCAGTCCTGCGGGGTCGACGAGCCGTTCCCGGGCGGCTACGACATCACGCGCTTCTCCATGACGTGCGACGAGGTGGAGGCGCTCTTCTCCACGGCTGGCTTCGGCGACGTGGAGATCGAGCCGCAAAAGCTCACCCTGCGCTGGGACAGCCCTCATGCGGCGGCGCTCGGTGTGACGGGCACGCCGTTCCAGCCGGGCCTGGCTGGTCTGGACGCCGAGCGTCAAGCTGGGGTGATGGCGGCGTTGGACGAGGCCTTCGCGCGCTCACTGCGCGGCACCGGGGCGTTCGCCATGTCGGCGGTGCTCGCTCGGGGTACCGTGTGACGAAGGAACACGAGTAGAGAACTAGCCGTCCGACAAGCGTAGGTGTTTAGGCTGAACGCGCCGGTTAAGCGTTCTGAGAAAGAACTTCCCGGGGCGTGTCGCAGAACAACGAAGTCCGCGGTGGCACATCTCCGGAACAAAGCGGCAGCAAATCTTCAGCGCAGGGCCAGCTGCCCGGGCGTGATCGGCGCCGGCAACGACGTCGTCCCCATGAGCCAGCGGTCGACCGCCGCCGCGCACGAGCGGCCCTCGGCGATGGCCCACACGATCAGGCTCTGGCCGCGGGTCTGGTCGCCGCACACGAACACGCCCGGCACGTTCGTGGCCCAGTCGGCGTCGGCCGCCACCGTGCCCCGGGGCCCGACCTCGACCCCGAGCTCGTCCACCGCGTTCCGCCGCTCGGTCCCCACGAAGCCCATGGCCAGCAGGACCAGGTCGCACTCGAGCGAGAACGAGGACCCGGGGACCTCCTCGAACACCGGGCGCCCGTCCTCGGTCCGCATCTCGACCGTATGCCCGTGCAACGCCCGCACCGCCCCCGAACCGTCGTCCTCGAAGGACGTCGTCGTCACGGAGAACAGGCGCTCGCCACCCTCCTCGTGCGCCGAGGAGGTGCGCAGGATCAGCGGCCACAGTGGCCACGGGTTGTCGGCGAGGCGGTCGCTCGGCGGTTCCGACATGATCTCGAGCTGGTGCACCGAGGCCGCGCCCTGGCGGTGGGCCGTGCCGAGGCAGTCCGCCCCCGTGTCGCCGCCCCCGATGATGATGACGCGCTTGCCGCGGGCCGAGATGGGTGACGAGGCCAGCGCGCCCTCCTGCACCAGGTTGGAAGGCTTCAGGTACTCCAGCGCCAAATGGATGCCCGACAGCTCGCGTCCGGGGACCGGCAGGTCGCGCGGCAGGGTCGCCCCGCCGGCCAGCACCACCGCATCGAACGCCGCCCGCACATCGGCCGCGCTACGGACCTGCACGTCAGGCGCGCAGGCCGTGCCGAGCCCGCGCTCCTCCCCCGGCTCGATCGCGGTATCCGCGGCATCCACGGCCCCCGCCGTCCCAAATGCATCCCCGCCGACGGACGTCGAGCACACGAACGTCACGCCCTCGGCCTCCATCTGGCCCAGGCGACGGTCCAGGACCGCCTTCTCCATCTTGAACTCGGGGATGCCGTAGCGCAGCAGGCCCCCCGGCTTCTCGGCCCGCTCGAACACGCTCACCGTGTGCCCGGCCCGCGCCAGCTGCTGGGCCACCGCCAGGCCGGCCGGACCCGAGCCGACCACGGCCACCGTCTTGCCTGTGCGCACCGCCGGCACCTGCGGGGTGACCCAACCCTCGTCCCAGGCCCGCTCGACGATCTCGTACTCAATACGCTCGATCGTCACCGGGTCCTCGTTGATCCCGAGCACGCACGACGCTTCGCACGGCGCTGGGCACAGTCGCCCGGTGAATTCGGGGAAGTTGTTGGTGGCGTGCAGCCGCTCCATGGCGTCGGGCCAGTCGTCCCGGTAGACCAGGTCGTTCCACTCCGGGATCAGGTTCCCGAGCGGACAGCCGTCGTGGCAGAAGGGGATGCCGCAGTCCATGCAGCGCGCCCCCTGCTCCTTGGTGGCCTCCTGGCCGAAGGGTTCGTACACCTCGCGCCAGTCGCGCACGCGCACCGACACCGGCCGCCGCCGGGGCAGCTGGCGCCCGAACTCCATGAAGCCGGTGGGCTTACCCATGTGCGGCCTCCATCACGGCCTCCTCGACCGAGCGGCCCTCCGCCTCGGCCAACCGCGTCGCCTCCAGGATGCGGCGGTAGTCGCGCGGCATGACCTTGACGAACTCGAGCACCTCGGTGTCCCAGTTCGCCAGCAGCCGCGCCGCCACGGCCGACTCGGTCTCGGCCCCGTGCCGCTGCACCAGCTCGTGCACGCCGACGCTTTCGGCCGCGTCGAGCGGCTCCACGTCGACGTCGCCCAGGTTGACCCGCTGCCCGAACGTGCGGGCCGGGTCGTAGACGTAGGCCACGCCGCCCGACATGCCGGCGGCGAAGTTGCGCCCGGTCGGGCCGAGTACCAGCACCAGGCCGCCCGTCATGTACTCGCAACCGTGGTCGCCGACGCCCTCGACCACCGCCGTGGCGCCGGAGTTGCGCACGCAGAAGCGCTCCCCCACCTGGCCCCGGATGAAGACCTCGCCCGCCGTGGCCCCGTAGAGGATCACGTTGCCGGCGATGATCTCGTCCTCGGCCACGAAGGGCGAGCCCTCCGGTGGCCGCAGGACCAGGCGCCCGCCCGAGAGCCCCTTGCCGAAGTAGTCGTTGGCGTCGCCCCACAGCCGCATGGTCACGCCGCGCGGGACGAAGGCGCCGAAGCTCTGGCCCGCCGACCCGGTGAAGGTCAGCCCGATGGTGTCCTCGGGCAGCCCCTCGGCGCCGTAGCGCTTGGAGATCTCGCAGCCGAGCAGCGTGCCGACGGTGCGGTCGACGTTGCTGATGGGCAGCGCCACCTCCACGGGCGTGCCCGCCGCCAGCGCCGGCGCGCACTCGTCGAGGAACTGGTGGTCGAGCGCCTTCTCCAGCCCGTGGTCCTGCAACCGGGTCTGGCGCCGGCCCACCGTGTCGGGCACGTCGGGTTGGGCCAATACCGACGACAGGTCGAGCCCGGCCGCCTTCCAGTGCGTCACCGCCGCGTCGGTGTCCAGTAGGTCGACCCGGCCGATGGCCTCGTCGAGCGAGCGCAGACCGAGCGAGGCCAGCAGCTCACGCACCTCCTCGGCGATGTACTCGAAGAAGGTCTCGACGAACTCCGGCTTGCCGTTGAACTTGGCCCGCAGCGACGGCTTCTGCGTGGCGATGCCCACCGGGCAGGTGTCCAGGTGGCAGACGCGGATCATGATGCAGCCCGAGACCACCAGTGGCGCCGTGGCGAACCCGTACTCCTCCGCTCCGAGCAGGGCGCCGATGAGGACGTCGCGTCCGGTCTTGAGCTGGCCGTCGACCTGCACCACGATGCGGTCGCGCAGGCCGTTGACCAGCAGCGTCTGCTGCGTCTCGGCCAGGCCGATCTCCCACGGGATGCCGGCGTGCTTGAGCGAGGTCAACGGTGCCGCCCCGGTCCCGCCGTCGTGGCCCGAGATCAGCACCACGTCGGAGTGCGCCTTGGCCACGCCGGCCGCCACCGTGCCCACGCCGACCTCGGCCACCAGCTTCACGTGCACCCGGGCCGCCGGGTTGGACGACTTCAGGTCGTGGATGAGCTGCGCGATGTCCTCAATGGAGTAGATGTCGTGGTGCGGCGGCGGCGAGATGAGGCCCACTCCGGGCGTCGAACTCCGGGTCTTGGCGATCCAGGGCCAGATCTTGGCGCCGGGCAGCTGCCCGCCCTCGCCCGGCTTGGCCCCCTGGGAGATCTTGATCTGCAGGTCGTCGGCGTTCACCAGGTACTCGCTCGTCACGCCGAAGCGTCCCGACGCCACCTGCTTGATGGCGCTGCGCCGCAGATCCCCGTTGGCGTCACGCGTGTAGCGGTCGGCGTCCTCGCCGCCCTCGCCCGTGTTGGAGCGCCCGCCGATGCGGTTCATGGCGATGGCCAGGGTCTCGTGCGCCTCCTTGGAGATCGACCCGTAGGACATGGCGCCGGTCGAGAAGCGGGACATGATGGACGAGACCGGCTCCACCTCCTCCAGCGGGATGGGTCCGCCCGAAGCCGGCCGCAGCCGCAGCAGGCCGCGCAGCGTCCCCAGCTTGGTGGACTGGTCGTCGACCGCCGCCGTGTACTCCTTGAAGATGGAGTACTGCTTCGAGCGTGTGGCGTGCTGGAGCTTGAAGACCGTCTTGGGGTTGAAGAGGTGGAATTCGCCCTCGCGGCGCCACTGGTACTCGCCCCCCACCTCGAGCTCGCGGTGGGCCCGCTCGGTCGGCCGCTCTGCGTGCGCCTGGCGGTGCCGGGTGGCCACCTCGGCTGCCAGCACCGACAGCCCGACGCCGCCGATGCGCGACGACGTCCCCGTGAAGTACTCGTCGATCAGGGCACCGTCCAGGCCGATCGCCTCGAACACCTGCGCCCCCGTGTACGACGCCACCGTCGAGATGCCCATCTTGGACATCACCTTCAGCACGCCCTTGCAGGCCGCCTTCATGTAGTTCCGCCGGGCCTGCCGGGGCGACACGCCCTCGAGCAGGCCCTCGGAGATCATGTCGTCGATGGAGTCGAGCGCCAGGTAGGGGTTGACCGCCGCCGCGCCGAACCCGATGAGCAGGGCCATGTGGTGCACCTCGCGGGCGTCGCCGGTCTCGATCACCAGGCCCACCTGCGGTGCGCGTCTTCTCGCGCACCAGGTGGTGGTGCACGGCCGCCGTCGAGCAGCAGCGACGGGATCGGCGCCCACTCGGCCGTCGAGTTGCGGTCGGACAGGACGATGAGGTTGGCCCCGCCGGCGATGGCCTCGGACACCCGCCGCCGCACCTCCTCGATGGCCCGCCGCAGCGCCTCCCCGCCCGCCTCGGTCGGCGCCCCGGCCGCACCCGCCTCGGCGATCTCGAACAGCCCGTCGATGGCGAAGGCCTTGAAGCCCGGCGTCTCGCCGTGCTCGTTGACGTACATGAGCTTGGCCAGGTCGTCGCGGTCGATCACCGGCAACGGCAGCAGGATCTGCCGGCACGAGCCGCGCCGGGCGTCGAGCAGGTTGGCCTCCGGGCCGATGGTGGCCGCCAGCGAGGTGACCAGCTCCTCGCGGATGGCGTCGAGCGGCGGGTTGGTCACCTGGGCGAACAGCTGGGTGAAGTAGTCGTAGAGCAGCCGCGACCGGTCCGACAGGACGGCGATCGAGGTGTCCGAGCCCATCGACCCGAGCGGCTCGGTCCCCGTGCGGGCCATGGGCGCCACGATCACCCGCAGCTCCTCGGTCGTGTAGCCGAACAGGCGCTGCTGGGTGACCACGCCGCCGTGCTGCGGGGTGAGCATGGTGCGCGCCGGCAGCTCGTCCAGGCGGACCTGGTCCGCGGCCAGCCACTCGTCGTAGGGGTGCTCGCCGGCCAGCTCGGCCTTGATCTCCTCGTCCTCGACCAGGCGGCCCTTGGCCGTGTCGACCAGGAACATGCGCCCGGGCTGCAGGCGCCCCTTGCGCACGACGCGCTCGGGCGCGATGTCGAGCACGCCCACCTCGCGAGGCCAGCACGACCAGGCCGTCGTCGGTCACCCAGTAGCGGGCCGGCCGCAGCCCGTTGCGGTCGAGCACGGCACCGACCACGGTGCCGTCGGTGAAGGTCACGGCCGCCGGCCCGTCCCAGGGCTCCATCAGGGAGGCGTGGTAGCGGTAGAAGGCGCGCCGGTCGTGGTCCATGGTGCGTGTGGTTCTCCCACGCCTCGGGGATCATCATGAGGACGGCGTGAGGCAACGGGCGCCCGGCCAGGTGCAGCAGCTCGAGCACCTCGTCGAAGCTGGCCGAGTCGCTCGCCCCCGGCGTGCACACCGGGTAGAGGCGCGACAGGTCGCCGTCGATCAGGGGCGTGGCCAGCAGGGCCTCGCGGGCCCGCATCCAGTTGCGGTTGCCGGCCAGCGTGTTGATCTCGCCGTTGTGGGCACAGGTAGCGGTACGGGTGGGCCAGCGGCCAGCTCGGGAAGGTGTTGGTCGAGAAGCGCGAGTGCACCAGGGCCAGCCCCGACTCGAACGTCGGGTCGCGCAGGTCGGGGAAGAACTGGCGCAGCTGCTCGGAGGTCAGCATGCCCTTGTAGACCAGCGTGCGCGCCGAGAGCGACGGGAAGTACAGCCCGTCGACCGCGTGCTCGGCCCGCTTGCGCAGCACGAAGGCCCGCCGCTCGAGCGCCATGGTGTCGACGGCCGCGCCCGCCGGCCCCACGAAGACCTGCTCCATCCGCGGCATGGCGCTCAGCGCCGTCTTGCCCAGGCCCTCGGGCTCGGTCGGCAGGACGCGCCAGCCCAGGACGGCCAGCCCCTCCTCGCCGGCCAGCTGCTCCACCATCGCCCGCGCCTTGAGAGCGTCGTCGGGGTCGGTGGGTAGGAAGGCCAGGCCGACGGCGTAGCCTCCGGCGTCGGGCAGCGAGAAGCCGGCCGCCTCGGCCGCGCCGGCCAGGAAGCGGTGCGGGATCTGGGTCAGGATGCCGGCGCCGTCGCCCGTGTTCACCTCTGCACCCGAGGCGCCGCGGTGGGCCAGGCGCTCGAGCACGGTGAGGCCGCGGTCGACGATGTCGTGATCCGCCCGGCCGTGCAGGTCGGCCACCATGCCGACGCCGCAGGCGTCGTGCTCGTATGCCGGGTCGTAGAGGCCGATGGCCATCGGCGTCCTTCCGAATGTGGGCGTAAAGGTGGCGAGATACCCGGGACGACGCTGGCCCGAAAGTGGAAAGAACAGGATACACGACCGTCCTCGTAGGCTCTGAGCATGCCGCGCGGGTGCATGTCGTCGGGGGCGGGGTCATCGGCCTGGCCTGCGCCTGGCGATTGTCACGCGCACGGTCACGAGGTGACCGTGGTCGCGCCGCACCCGGGCACCGACGGCGCGTCGTGGGTGGCCGCCGGGATGCTGGCCCCGGTCACCGAGGCGCAGTTCGGCGAGTCCGCGCTCACCGCGCTGCTGCTGCGCCGGCGCCGGCCGCTGGCCGACCTTCGCCGCCGACCTGGAGCGGGCGACGGGCCACACCATCGGCTACGACACGACCGGGACGCTCACGGTCGCGCTCGATGCGTCCGACCGGGCCGCCCTCGACGACCTCCTCGCCTACCAGCACACGCTCGGGCTCGAGGCGCACCGCCGCAGCGCGTCCAGGCGTGCCGGCGCCTGGTGCCCGCGCTCAGCCCCGACCATCCGGGGCGGCATCGAGGTGCCGGGTGACCACCAGGTGGACAACCGGGCCCTGCTGGCGGCGTTGCTGGCCGCCTGCGAGGCCGGCGGCGTCGCCTTCGACCGCGCCACCGTGACGCGCCGTCCGACGAGGGCCCCGAGCTCGTCCTGGCCGAGGGCCGCCGCCTCGGCTCGGACCACGTCGTCCTGGCGGCCGGGGTCGGCCTGCCCGGCATCGCACGGACTCGAGGCCGCGGGCCTGCCCGAGGTGCGGCCGGTCAAGGGCCACATCTTGCGTCTCGGCCCCGCCGACCGCCGGCGCCCCGCCTGCTCGACCCGCACCGTGCGCGGCCTGGTGCGCGGGCACTCCGTCTACCTCGTGCCGCGCCCGACGGCTCCGTCGTCGTCGGGGCCACGGTCGAAGAGCGCGGCGACGACACCACCGTGCAGGCCGGTGCCGTCCACGAGCTGCTGTGCGACGCCCGGGCCATCGTCCCGGGCATCGACGAGCTCGAGCTGCTCGAGGCGACGGCCGGCCTGCGACCCGCCACGCCCGACAACACACCGCTGCATCGGCTGGACCGCGCCTCGAGCGGGTTGCGGTGGCCACCGGCCACTACCGCAACGGCATCCTGCTGGCCCCGCTCACCGCGGCCACCGTGGTCGACCTGCTTGCCGCACGGCGCACCCGCTGTCGCCGCTCCTGCAACGGGCCGACGTGACCCTGCTCGAGCTGACCGTCAACGGCGAGCCGCTTCGAGCTGGCGCCCGGGCAGCACCATCGCCGACGTGGTGGCCCGCGTCACCGACGAGGGCCGACCCCAAGGGCATCGCCGTGGCGGTCGACCGCTGCGTCGTCCCCCGCTCGGAGTGGGCCAGCACGCCGGCCCGGGCCGGCTCTCTGGTCGAGGTCGTCACCGCCGCCGCCGGTGGCTGAGCCATCGTTGTCTCGCAATGGTCACAGTGACAGAATCGCTCGAATGCCGTCCGCCTCCGGCCCCACCGCGTTCGTCCTGGCCGGCGGCGGCACCAAGGGCTCCTTCGAGGTAGGGGCGTCTGCAGTACCTGGTGGGGGTCGACGGATCGTCCCCGACATCATCACCGCCACCTCGGCCGGGGCCATCGCCGCCACCGTGCTGGCCCAGGCGCGCACCCTGCGCCGAGTTCGCCCAGCGCGTCGGCGAGATCGAGAGCCGACGTGCTGGCCATGACCACGCCCGAGCGCGTCTTCGGCAAGCAGGCCTGGCTGGGCGCGCTCGACGGCACCGCGCTCGGCCGCGAGATCCACGCACGAAATCACCGAGGGCACTGCGCCCGCCCTTCCCGCTGACGCCGTCGGCCACCGTGGCCCCGGGCGGACGAGCACGGTGCCGCCCGCCTCCTCGGACCGCCGCGCCCGGCGCCAGGCCCGTCGGGCCCGCCGGCGCCGGCAGCGCCACCTGCTGCGCCTGCCTGGCCGGGGCCGGCCTCCGCCTCCCCCGGGTGCGCCGCCGGCTCCGCACCAGCGGCAGCTCGGTCCTCAACCTCGAACCGCTGGCCGACGCGCTGCACGACGGGGCCAACGGCATCGCGGCCGTCGACCCGGCGCTCGTCGGCCCGCCCGGGCCTGCAGCTGCGCCTGGCCGTCACCGCCCTGCGCGCCGGCGTGCTGCGCTACGTCACCGAGGACGGCACCATCGTGGAGGCCGACGCCCGCACGCCCGCCCCCGGGCCGTCGGCCGGGCCGGTCGACCTGGTCGACGGGGCGATCGCCTCGGCCAGCGTGCCCATGGTCTTCCCGCCCGCACCCATGGCCGACGACGACTACGTCGACGGCGGCGTCATCGAGATCATCCCGGTGCGGGCGGCCGTCCAGCTGGGTGCCACCCGCATCTTCGCCGTGGTGGCCATCCCGCTCACGCTCGCCCGCGACGAGCGCGACTACGCCGACGCGCCGGCCGGCTAACATCGGCCTGCGGGCCATGGGCATGATCGGCATGGCCGACCGCCAGCTGCGCGAACCTCGGCATCCCGCTGCCCGAGGGCGCCACGCTCACCACCATCGACCCCGTGGTCGACGTCGTCGGCTTCTTCGAGGTGCAGCCCGGGCTGCTGCGCATCAACAAGGACTACGGCTGGCTGCGGGCGGCCGACGTCATGGCCGAGGGCTGACCCTGACCTGCTGGCCGACGTGGCCGCCTCCGACCACCGCGCTCGTCGAGGCGCCGGCGCGAGGCCTGGCGCCTCGAGGAGGCGTTGTGGGCGGCCCGCAAGCCGCCCAAGGACCCGAACGCACTGGCCGGGACGCTGTCGCTCGCTGCGCGAGCAGAAGGACGTGGTGCGCACCGTCGTCGAGCAGCGCAAGCAGCTCGGGCTTCCCGGTCCCCGACGGCTGCGAGGCCTGGTGGACCGGGTACGAGGCTGCACGCCTCGGAGCGCCCGGCCCACCTCCCGGCCACGCCGTCCGACCGGCCCTGACGCCGACGCCTCAGACGGTCGGGCCGCCCAGCCAGCCCCGGCGCGGAACATGCATGTAGAGGAAGACGACGGCGACCACCTCGATCCCGATGCCGAAGACCCAGAAGGTCCAGTCGGCGCGATGATGTGCGCGACCAGGAAGGCGAAGTTCTGCCCGAAGAAGCCGGTGAGGAAGCTCAGGGGCAGGAAGATGGTGGCGATCACCGTCAGCTGCTTCATGACGACGTTGAGCCGGTTGGACACCGTCGAGAGGTGGGTGTCCATGACGCTGCTCAGCAGGTCCCGGTAGCTGTCGACCAGGTCGGCCAGCCGGATCAGGTGGTCGTAGAGGTCCCGGAAGTACCGCGCCGCCTCGTCGGTCATGCCGGGCACGTCGGTCACGCCGGCGTTGATGCTGGCCATCATGTCGCGTTGGGGCGCCACGACCTTGCGCATGTCCATGAGCGTCCGCTTCATGTCGAAGAGCTGGCCGAGCTGGGCCTCGGTCGGCGCCTTGAGGATGTCGTCTTCCAGCGTGTCGATCTGGTCGTCGAACTTGGACAGGACCGGAAAGAAGCTGTCGACCAGCGCGCTGACGACGAGGTAGACGATGACGATCTGCGGCGACGCGGCGCCGGTGGCGTGGTGCTGGCGGTCCGACGCGCTCGTGCACCTGGGCGATGGCCGGGCAGTCCCCGCGGTGGACCGTCACCACGTAGCGGTCGGTCCAGAAGCAGTGGACCTCGGCCTTGCCCGTCTTCGTCCGGGTCGGCGCCCGCGGGCGACCAGGTAGACGAAGGTGTCGTAGTCGTCCAGGCGTGGCCGCTGGGAGAACTTCTCCGCCGCCTCGACCGCCAGTGGGTGGAAGCCGAAGTGCTGCGCCGAGCAGCTCGGCCACCGACCCGTCTTGGCCTCGTCGTCCAGGTCGAGCCAGAAGAAGTCCGTGGCCCGCCAACGCCGCCAGGACGTTCTCCTGCGTGGCCGGCTCGTCCTGGCCGGTCTGGTGCAGGGTGCCCTGCACGCCCTCAGTCTCATGCCCGCCCTCCCCGCTCGGGGGGATGCTGCGCGCCGGACCGCGCGCCGCTCAGGCGAAACGGGCGGGATCGAACGAGCGCCGGCAACGGCACCTCGTCGGTGCGCCGCCGCCCCGGTCATGGCGTGCGCCAGGACCCGAGCCGAGTACGGGCCCTGCAGCAGGCCGTTGGCGCCGTGGCCGGTGGCCACCCAGGCGTTGGACCACCCGGGACCCGTGCCGACCACCGCCCGGTCGTCGGCCGAGGTCGGGCGCAGCCCCACCCGCGTCTCGAAGTAGGTGGCGCCGGCCAGGCCCGGCGCCACCGACAGGCATTCGCGCAGCAGCTCGTGCAGCCCGGCCGCCGTCACGGTCACCGAGAACCCGGCGCTCGGTCTCGAACGTGCCGCCGCAGGCCACCCGCCCGCCCGGCCAGGGGACGAGATAGTGCGTGAGCAACGGCTGCGCGATGGGCCACCCGCCGGTCTCGCCCGCGACACCCAGGTGCACGATCTGCCCCTTGGTCGGGCCGACCGGCAGGGTGCAGCCCAGCCACTCCCCCATGGCTGCGGTCCAGGCCCCGCCGGCGACGGCCAGCGCGCCGCACGGCAACGGCCCGGCGCCCTCGACCTGCACCGACGCCATCGCGACGCCCACCGTCGCCGCCCGCCGTCGACCCCGTCGACGACGCCCGTCGATGAAGGTCACGCCCCGGGTCTGCGGCTGCCTGCGCGGAGCGCGGCCGCCATGCCCCGGCCGTCGACCCGGGCCGCGCCGGGCGCGTGCAGGACGCGGTGGACCGGGCCGAGCGGCGGGAAGAGCGATGGCCGCCTCGGCCGGCGTGATCTCGGCCACCTCGTCCGGCGCAGCGGCGGAGCACCAGCTCGGCGAATGGGGCGAACCAGTCCGTCCTCGTGCGCGCGCAGGCCGACGGAGAGGAGGCCGCAGCGCGTCGTAGCCGGTCGCCGCCGGTGTCCACGCCGTCGGCCCGCGATGCGCTCGCAGCAGCGCCGGGTAGTGCGCGCCGCAGCTGGCGCAGGAACGGCCACGACCTCGGCGTCCGCCTCGGCGCTGGTGACGGGCGAGAGGATCCCGGCCCCGGCGTCGGTGGCCCGGCCCGGGTGCGCGGCGTCGACCACGGTGACGGCGGCGCCGAGGGAGGCCAGCTCGTAGGCCAGGGACAGGCCGACCAGGCCGGCGCCGACGACGGCCACGTCACACGCGCTCGGCTCCGTGCCGACGGCCGGCGGGTGCCACCATCAGGGAGTCGCCATGGCAGGTAGCGAACGGACGGCAGGGGCATACTGGAGCGGCCGTGGACGTGGTGCGCACCCCCGAGGAGCGCTTCGACGACCTGCCCGGGTTCCCCTTCGCGCCGCGCTACGTCACGCTGCCCGACGGGCTGCGGATGCACTACGTCGACGAGGGCCCGGCGGGCGCCGAGACCGTGCTCCTGCTGCACGGCCAGCCGACGTGGTCCTACCTCTACCGCACGGTGATCGAGCGCCTGGTCGGCCCGCGGGCTGCGCGCCGTCGCCCCCGACCTCGTCGGCTTCGGCCGCTCCGACAAGCCGCTGGCCCGGACCGCCCACACCGTGCGGGCCCACGTCGACTGGATGACCCAGTTCGTCGACGCCGCCCGGCCTGGCCGGCGTCACGCTCGTCGTGCAGGACTGGGGCGGGCCCATCGGGCTGGGCGTCGCTGGCGCGACGTCCCGGGTCTCGCCCGCCGCGTCGTGGCCGCCAACACGGCGCTGCACACCGCCGACGCCGACCCTGGCCGGCCGCCTGGCCTGGCCTGTCCACGACGCCGGTGACGGCACGGTCACCGTGGCGCAGGCCCTGCTCGACTACCAGCGGCTGACCCAGGAGCTCGCGCCGTTCCGGCCCAGCCTCTTCGTGCAGGGGGCCACCGCGTCGGAGGTGCCGGACCCGGTCCTGGCGGCCTACGACGCCCCGTTCCCCGACGAGTCGTACTGCGCCGGTCCGCGCCAGCTGCCCCTCCTCATGGGCCTCACGCCCGGCAGCGCCTGCGCTCGCCAGAACCGGCGCACGCTCGACGCCCTGCGGGCGTTCGAGGGCCCGTTCCTCACGGCCTTCTCCGACGGTGACCCCGGCACCGGGGCTGGGCCGAGGTGCTGCAGGCGCGAGTGCCCGGCGCCGCGCGGGCCGTCGCACGTGACGATCGCCGGCGCGGGCCACTTCCTCCAGGAGGACCGCGGCCCCGAGCTGGCCGACGTCGTGGCCGCGTTCGATCGGGGCGACGCCCCGGGTGTGACTACGAGGCCGGCGTCGCCTCTTCGGACGCCGGGGCCGCCTCTGCCGAGCCGGCGCCGCCCGATCGCGTCGGGCTCCGGTGCGCCCGGTGCCCAGCTGCGCCTTGAGCGCGGCCAGCTCGTTGTCGACCTGCGCGTCCTTGCCGACCTGGTCGAGCTCCTTCTGGATGTCGTCGGTGCCGCCGCCGACGTCCTCGAGCACGCCGGACTCGAGCAGCTCGTCGAGGGCCCCCGAGCGGGCCTGCATGGTGGCGATCTTGTCCTGGGCCCGCTGCAGTGCCGCGCCGGAGTCGTTGAAGGACTTCGAGATCCCGGCCGTGCTCTCGTCGACCGAGGAGATGGCCTTGGCTGCGGTGTACTGCGCCTTCAGCGTCTCCTTCTGGGTGCGGAAGTCGTTGACCCGCTTCTGCAGGACGTCGAGGGTCTGGGTGAGCTTCTGCTCCTCTTCGTCGAGCTGCTGGCGCTGCGGCTCCATCTGGTCGATCTGCTGCTGGGCGGCCGCCTTGCGGGACAGGGCCTCCTTGGCCAGGTCCTCCCGGTTGGCCTGGAGCGCCTGCTTGGCCTGGTCCTGCAGGTGGTCGATGGTGTGCTGGAACTGCTGCTCCTGCAGCTCGAGCTGCTTCTTGGAGGCGGCGATGTCGACCAGCGCCCGGCGGACCTGGGTGATCTGCTCGAGCATCTTCTCGTAGGAGAGGTCGAGCATCTCGTCGGGCTTCTCGGCGGCGTCGAGCGCCTTGTTCGTCTTGGCCTGCACGATGTCGTGTGCCCGTTGGAAGATGCCCATGTTTCCTCCCTGTGGATCGATACGTTCACCCCAACCATAGAGGTGATTCAACCTGTCTGCGGCGACGAGGACCGGCCGTCGGGCCCAGGAGCTCCTCGATGACGGCGCTCTTGGCCAGGGTGTAGCCGGGCCGTCCAGCGGGTAGCGCCGCGCCAGCTCGCGCTTGGCGGACTGGTAGCGGTCGCGGGTGGCGGTGTCCGCAGCAGGAGCTCGCGGAAGCGGAGGTAGTCGGCCCAGTCCGTGCTGGTCTTCTCGACCACATGGACGTGCACCGAGCGGAACGAGCCCTCGCCGCGCACGAAGAGGAGCCCGCCGCCGTGCCCCTTGTCGCCCTCGTAGCTGTAGCGGCCACCCGCGCAGAGGCGGGCGACGACGTCGTCCAGCGCGGTGCCGTCTTCCACGGCCACCGCCAGGTCGAGGATGGGCTTGGCGTCGAGCCCGGGGACAGACGTGCTTCCTACGTGAATGACGGCACAGGCCAGTCCGCCGAGCAGCTCGTCGACGGCGTCGCACTCCTGCTCGCCGAGGTCTACCCAGGCGGGATTGTGCGGCGCGAGCCGCACCTCCGCCTTGTCCAACCCCAGGTCGTCGTGCATAGGCGTCTTGGCCTTTCGGACCTCAGCCCCTCCCGCCCCGTACCCGCACCGGGACACCAGAGAATGTAGCGACTGGTGCTCCGGCGTCAGGTCAAGACCCCGACGCCGCGATGATCGGGCCGTTGAGATGGGTGCCCGACATGTCGCCGTCGTCGGGCGCGTCGCCGAAGGCGGACGACCTTGCCCAGCGCGGTCACGACCCAGTAGCCGCCGCCGTCGGAGGTGGCGAAGATGGCGGTCGCCGGATCGAGCCCGCCGGCCGACCCGCGCGGCGGGCTGCCCAGGCCGGCGCGCATCGCCGAAGGGGAAGACCTGCCCGTCGCCGTCGAGGATCCAGTAGCCGCCCCCGTCGGGCGTCGCCACGGCCGAGGTGATCGCCGAGCTCGGTTGCCCGGGCGGCGCCGTAGTTCGCCGCGTCGCCGAAGGGGTAGACGGAGCCCGACGACGGTGACGACCCAGTAGCCGTTGCCGGTGGCGTCGGGCATGACGGCCACCGCGGCGCCGTTGCAGCCGCCGATGCCGGGGCAGGAGCCCTCGAACTTGGCGTCGCCGAAGGCGAAGACGCCGCCGTCGGAGGCCACCATGAAGTAGCCGCCACCGTCGGAGGACGGCACCATGCCGACGATGGGCGCGTTCAGGCTGTGGGCTGGCCCGAGCCGGCCGGGTGCAGCCCGGCGCCGGGGATCGAGCCGTGGAAGCCGGCGTCGCCGAAGGCGAAGATGCCCACCGTCGGAGGCCACCAGCCAGTAGCCGCCCCGGTCGGACGTCGGCGTGATGCCGACGACGGGACGCTGCAGGTGCATGGAGCCGGTCGAGCCGTAGAACTGGGCCGACCCGAAGGTGAAGATGCCGCCGTCGGAGCCGACCAGCCAGTAGCCGTGTGACGGTGTCGAAGCGGGTGGTGGTGGTGGCGGTGGTGGTGGTGGTGGTGGGCGGCCGGCGCGTCGATGGTCAGCGTGAAGTCCTGGGTGGCGGGTGGCGCGACGCCGTTGGAGGCCACCAGGCAGACCGTGTACGCGCCGCCCTGACCATCGACCGGCGTGCCCTCCAGCGAGGCGGTCGAGCCACCGGTGTAGATGAGGGAGATGCCGGCGGGGAGCACCGACGGCGTGCAACCGCTGAACGCAGTGTCGCTGATGGAGCTGACGCTGGGTGTGGCCGTTGTCGTGACGTCGAAGAGCCCGGGGCGCCGGCAGAGAAGGTGGTGGCGACCCCGCTCGTGATGGCCGGTGCGGCCGATGTCCCGCTCCCCGTGTAGGTGTACTGATCGGCCGAGGACACGACGCTGGTGCCGGCGGGCGTCGTCACCGTGATGTTCACCGTGCCCGGGTTGATCGAGGGCGGGATGGTCGTGGTGATCTGGTTCGAGCCGTAGCGTCATGGAGCCGATGCTGGCCACCGTCCCGAAGTCGACGATGGGCGTCACTCCCCCGTCGTAGAAGTTCGAGCCGTGGATGGTGATGCTGCCGGAGGGGATCTGGGGTCCCGAGGTCGGGCGAGACCGAGGTGATGGTCGGGGCGCTCGTCGGCGCGTAGGTGAACTCGTTGACCGCCTGCGTGCCGGTGGAGCTGGACGAGCCGGCGCCGGTAGTGACCGTCACGACCACCTGGTCGGTCGCGGTCCCGGCCGGGTCGGCCGGTGCGTCGGCCGTCAGCTCGCCGTCCCAGTCGACGTGGACGTTGGTGGCGGGCACGCCGCCGAAGAAGACCTGCGGCGACGGCTCGTGCCGAAGTAGTTGCCCTCGATCGTCACCGGCGTGCCGGCGCCGGTGTCGGGCGAGGAGGCCGGCAGCACCTGCACGACGTCCGGTGCGGCCGAACGTGGCCGGGGTGGGCAGTGAGCTCGGGTGAGCGTGTCGATCGAGCGGGTCGGCCGGGTCCGGTCTCGTTGGCGAAGATCTCGGTGTACTGGCCATTGCTCGTGTTGCCGTCGCCCATCATCGGCCGTCTGGTGACTCAGTGGTCGTCCAGTCACCGAGGATGTTGTCCCGGTGACCCCAGCAGCCGGTATCGAACGGTGAGGTGCAGTCGAGGTTGGTGCCGCCGTAGCCGTCGTTGTACATCCAGGCGTAGTCGGCGCCGAGTGGCGTGTAGTCGAGGGCGAAGATGGAGCCCGCCGACGAGTAATAGAAGGTGGGCGGTGGGGGTGGCGACGGGTCGGTGTCGTCGGCGGCAGCCGTTGCGGCGGCGATGTTCAGCACCGGGTCGATGCCGATGAACTCCGAGAGGCCGCGGTCACCGCGCTCCTCGTCGGTGATGATCAGCTGCTGCACCGGCACGGAGTCGCTGGCGTAGCCGCTCGGCAGGACGAGCGGGCCGAGCCCCTCGAGGTAGCGGGCGTAGTTGATGTTGTGCAGCACCGAGTCGATGCACCCGGAACTGTCGTCGTCGACGGGCGTGACGGAGCAGGCCGGCATCACCTGGGGCGGGATGCTGGCTGCCGGGTTGGAGGGAGGCACGATGCCGGCTGCGCCCGCAGACGGTGCGGGGCCGGCAACCAACATGCACGCGGAGCCCACCGTGGCCGCCACCGCCACGGCGGCACGCGGCAAGGACGAGCACACGGCGCGCGCGCCGGTTGAATGCTGCCTCACGCTTCCGTTCGCCCCCCTCTGTGCGTGGAACCAGATCAGCTCGGGCAACGTAACATTTTCGGGTTACGGCTCCGAGGGACGTCCGACTGAATTGTCCGATGGTTGACCGCCGCCACGCCTTGCAACCGGCCTGCCACTGATGAGGCGGGTGGGTCGAGAACGACTGGTGGATTCCTTGTCGTTTCCGCAGGTGGTTCGTCGTCGCGGGCTGGGACCGTCATCCGCGGACGTGAGTAAGTAACGTTCGTCACACTCGGCGGGAAAGAGGAGTGCAGGTGGGCAGTGCAAGCGACCGGCGACGGGGTCGCGGCGTCGCAATGGTGCGAACCAGCATGCGGTGGTCGCTAGTGATGGTGGTCGTCATCGTGGGGGCATTGGCCGCGGCACCGCCGGATCAGGCCTCGCCGGCCGAGGCGGCGGCCATCGCCTATGCACCGCCGGAGACACCGGGTCCACCCCTCGACGTGCCGGCCAGCGAGCTCGATGCCGCTCTGACGTGCTCGGCGACAGCGGCCCGACCCACGCGCGACATCATCCTGGTGCTGCCGCCGACCCTGTTCGACCCGGGCGAGGCGTACGGCTGGAACTATCTGCCTGCGTTCGCGGCGCAAGGGTGGCCTTACTGCGAGGTGACGGTGCCGGACCACTCGGACGGCGACATCCAGGTGGCGGCGGAGTATGTCGTCAACGCCATCCGCTTCCTGCATGCCTACTCGGGCCGGCGGGTGGAGCTGTTCGGGTGGAGCCAGGGTGCCAGCACGCTCCCGCGCTGGGCGCTGCGCTGGTGGCCCGACATCCGTCCGATGGTGGCCTCACTCGTCGGCCTGGCCCCCGACAACGAATACGGCACGACCGACCCGCTCATCGAGAGCGTGTGCGCGTACGAGTGCTTCCCGGCGGCCTGGCAGGAGACGCACCGACTGCTTGGCGGCGAGTCGAATTTCATGCTGGCCATGAACTCGGACGAGCAGACGTTCCCCGGCATCGCCTACACCGACATCTGGAGCCTGACCGACGAGGTGGCGGGCTGGAACTTCGGCTCCGACAAGGTGTCGCCACTGCCGCCGGCCCCCAACGTGCTGAACGTGTCGACGCAGTCGGTCTGCCCGCTCCAGCCGGTCGAGCACCTGACCATCCCCGCCAACGAGGCGGCGTATGCCGTGGCCATGGCGGCCCTGGCCGCCCCGGGTCGGCTACCTGACCTGGCTGACCTCGACCGGGCCCAGGTCTGCGCGTCTCCCCTGATGCCCTACGTCACCCCGACGTCGCTGGCGCTCAACGAGGGCGAGTTGGTCACCTTGGTAGGTGAACGGGCCACCGTCGGTGAGGTCACGAGTGAGCCGCCGCTCAAGTGCTACGTCACCGCGTCCTGCGGCACTCCGACGGGAACTGCGTAGACGCCTGACCGACGGTCACCCATTCGGCGCCTGGTCGAGGCTCGACACGTACCACATGGTCACGTCCCGATTACCATGTGCGGAGTCCACTCACAAGTGGACTAGGACGAGTGTTGGCCCGGACCCCGCTGGCGCACTTCATCATGAGGAGGGCTTCGGTGTCCGATCGGCCACCCAACGACTCCGCATCTCGGGCCGCGCAAGAGGATGAAGGCTGAATGCCTGGGGCGCGGCTCAGGCGGATCTTGGCCGCCCTCGAAGCGACGACGGATGACGTCCCGTCGCCTGCTCGCCTGTGCACGGTTGCGGCCGAGATTGTAGGTGTCACCGGGGCCGGGGTCATGCTGATGGCCGGCGAGCTGCAACAGGGTTCGTTGTGCACCACCAATCACGTCAGCAATCTGATTGAGGGGTTGCAGTACACCCTGGGCGAGGGACCCTGCGTCGACGCTTTTCACGACGACAGGGTGGTTCTTGAGGCGAACCTGATCGATCCGATGGCGCCGCGTTGGCCGGCCTTCACTCCGAGAGCGCTCGAAGCCGGAGTCCGAGCTGTGTTCGCGTTCCCCTTGCGAGACGGAGCGGCCCGGCTCGGTGCCCTCGATCTCTACCAGGATCGACCGGGTCGCTTGAGCGACGACCAACATGCTGACGCGTTGGTGATGGCTGAGATGATCGCCCACTGGGTGCTCGATGCCCAAGCCGTCGCCGTGCACGGGATCGTGGCCAGGGACCTGGAGTCAGGGGCTGACTTCCATTTTGTTGTGCACAACGCGGCCGGAATGGTATCGGTGCAGCTCGGTGTCACCGTCACCGAGGCCCTCATCCGCCTGCGGGCCTACGCCTTCAGCGAAGATCTGCTGGTCGGAGACGTGGCCGAGGATGTCGTATCTCGCAGGATCAGGTTTGTTGGCCCGGCGGGAGAGGCTCGTATAATTCCACTACCAGGCGAGAATGCCCCGCCAACTGAATAGCCGGGCGTCGCCGGGCGCCCAGGAGAAGCCATGGAGACGACCCGAGACCAATCCATCGTGAAAACCCTCGTCGAGATCGCCGACAACCTCGTTGACGACTTCGACATCGTAGAGCTGCTGACCGAGCTGACCGACCGCTGTGTCAACCTGCTCGGGATCTCCGCTGCCGGCGTCATGCTCGCCGGACCACCCGAAGAGTTGCGATTGGTGGCGTCGTCGAGCGAGGCGATGCAGCTGGTCGAGCTATTCGAATTGCAAGCCAACGAGGGGCCGTGCCTGGACGCGTTCCGCACCGGGGAGCGGGTAGAACACCACAAGCTACGAGAAGGATCGGGGCGTTGGCCCCAGTTTTCGGAGGTGGCCCTGACCGCTGGGTTCCGATCTGTTTCCGCGCTTCCACTTCGCCTCCGCGAAACCACCGTCGGCGCACTGAATCTGTTCAGTGTCGAGGAGCTGCCGATGGACGAGAGCGATGCACTGGTGGCGCGTGGGTTTGCCGATCTGGCCACCATCAGCATCCTCCAATATGGCGCGAGCAACGAAGCGCAACGAATCAACGAGCAGCTTTCCGGTGCCTTGGCCAGTCGCGTGGTGATCGAGCAAGCCAAGGGCGTCATCGCCGAGCGAGCTGGCATAGAGATCCCGGAGGCGTTTACCCGGCTCCGGACTTACGCCCGGAGCCACGCCATCCTGCTGTCCGAGGTCGCCCAGGCAGCGATCGACGGCACACTCGATCCCGGAGCCTGGGCCTCCCCCACCTGAGTCGACTCCTAGGCTAAGTGCCTGCTCAGTCCGCCTGAGACCCTCTGCGGGCCGGCCCTTGTGCCTAACCGGCTCCGGCGGCTAGTTTGCAACAAGTATTTCGCTTACCGTCCCGGACCCCGGCGGTCTGCTTCAGTGCAGAGAGGGGTGGTACGTGCACATAAGCGGAATTGCGTCGCTCTCCTCAAATCGCAATGGCTGGCGCCCGCCCGCTCATGATGCCTTCAGGCACCCACGGCGGGCGGTCGATGATGAGGGGAAACAAAACGCCCCGGGCACGGAAATCGACCACGTCGCGTCCTGCGGTTGGATCCACAACAGCCCTTGCCCTCGTTGCTACCGGGACCTCTAGCGAGGAATGCCCCCCATGTCCCACCATCGGATCGAAGACCCAACGTCGCTGCGTCGGATACTCGATGCAATGTTACTGATCGAGGCCGACATCGATCTCCCGGTCCTGTTGCACCACGTTATCGAAGAAGCGCGATCGATGACCGGTGCGCGCTATGGCGCGCTCGGGGTGCTCAACGACGACGGAACGGGTCGAGCCGACTTCATTACGGCTGGACTCGAACCCGACGAGGACGTACCGATCAGGGCTCGTCCTAACGGACGAGGGGTACTGGGCCTGCTTGTGGCCGAGCCGGAACCGTTGCGCATGGCTGGACTCGACTCACACGGCCCGAGCAACGGGAACGGTTCCGGACATCCCGCCATGCCCTCGATCTTGGGCGTACCCATCAAAGTGCGAGACGAGGTCTATGGCAACCTTTACCTGACGGACAAAATCGGCTCGTCCGAGTTCACCGCCGAGGACGAGGCGTTGGTCAATGCCCTCTCTGTGGCGGCGGGGATCGCCATCGAGAATGTCCGTCTCCATCGTCGAGCACAAGACGTTGCCGTCTACGACGAGAGGGAACGACTGGCCCGCGACCTACACGACACGGTCATCCAACGATTCTTTTCAGTTGGTCTCTCTCTCCAAGGTATCGCCGGAACGGCAGAAGCTGCCGATGTCTCGGAAGCGCTGAACCGCGTGATTTTGGACATAGATGACTCAATCTGTCAGCTCCGGTCCGTAGTCTTCGCGCTCGGCGTGACCGACGAAGACCAGTGCCTTCGATCACGAGTCGTCTCGCTATTGAATGAACTCCGGGCGGTCGCCGGTTTTGAAGTTCACAGTTCATTCGAGGGGCCTGTGGACACGGCGATCTCAGACGAGATCGCGGACCACCTGCTCATGGCTTTGCGTGAAGCGGTCACCAACGTCGCACGTCACGCGCAGGCCACTGAAGTCATGGTCCACTTGGCCGTGGTCGATAGCCAATGCCAGCTCCGGATCATCGACAACGGGCGCGGAATAGAGACGGAGAAGCCCAGCAAGAGTGGTATGGGGTTGGTCAATCTGCACACCCGAGCCGAAAAGCTCAAGGGACGGTTCAAGGTCGAGAGCCCGTCCACCGGGGGAACTGTTCTCACATGGCAGGTTCCTCTTGTGGCGTCGTGGCGGCCAGATGGCCGAATGGGAGATGGCCATTCCCACTGGGCTTGGTGAAAGCTCTGTCCGGCACGGGTCTCAGTGCAGTCGACAACTGGGATCAGGCACACACGCAGAAGTTGTCCATGGCCGTCGGGAACCCGGGACCTCTTGACCCCGGTCGCCTCGCCGCGGTCGGAGATGAAGTTGGCGAAGTAAGCGCGGTTCGCCAGCTCGAATGTCAGTACCGCTGCAGCGTGGTCGGCGCGCAGTCGCTGAAGTTCTGCCGCCCACCGATCCTACTCAGAAGGCGTCGGGCCAAGCCGGTGCTGGGTCGATCCCAGTGCCATTGCCCCACGTGCGCAGGCGCATCTCGGCCTGGCTCCAGTGGGTCGCAGCGCCGCGCCGTCCCGGCGTTGATTCGGGGCTACCTAAAGCTCCAGCGTGTTTGACTGAACCTTCTTCCCTTGCCAAATCCAAAACCGGTCTCGGGTGCCACGCGGTAGACGAGAACCTCTGCTCGCCGAATGGCGTCCGCCAGACCGGACCAAGTTCCATTGGGTGCGACGAAATGCGGTCCGTATTTCGTCTCGTAGGTGTTGGCGATACGTCCTAGCTCCGCATGATCGCTCACACCTTCTGCCGTTCCTTCAATCACGAGATCGAGACCGTCGAGGGTGCTTTGCCCTGTCGTGAGGACGCAACGACAGTTTGCTGAGAGGTTCTTCGCTTTTCGCTCCTTTGGACCCGTACAGAAGTACAGAGCCCCTTCGAGCCAGATTCCCAACAGGGGCGTGACGTGCGGGCGACCGTCAGGCCGAACGGTCGAAAGCCAATACACCTCAGCGCCGGCCAGCTCATCCCGAGCCTGAGACCACTCCGTTGGTGTCGCATTCGGGCTGCTGAAGGCACTCAGCTCGGTCACCGGAACTGTTTCAGCCATGCCGCTCTCCGATCGTTTACGTCGTGCGCGCCAATACAGCGATGCTGGGCAGCTCGCTGAGACCAGCCTCGGGCACGCCCCCCAAGGTACCGAAGAGTGCAAGCCGGTCCCGGCAAGGTAAGGGGAGAGGTAAGAACGGGGAGTCTTGACCGTGTGCGCATCGCATAGTTGTAAACGAATGTTGACAGACGCGTGCGATTCGTTCAGTATTGTCACGGTGAATCCCCGGGAGTCGTTATGGGAAGTTTGGGAGCGGATTAGGACAAGTGCAGACCCTGACCCGCTGGAAGTCCTCCGAGTAGCGGCTGCATTTAGCCGCTACTTTGCTACGGCCCAGAATGAAGCAATCTCGTTTGCCCGCTCGGCTGAGCTGTCGTGGGAGCAGATCGCCGAGTCCCTCGGCCAGAGCCGACAAGCCCTTTGGCAGCGTGCCAGTAGAGACGGGTCCCTGCAGGCGCTATTGGCCGCATCGGGAAAGCGACGTTGGGAGGCAGTCAAGCGTGACCCCAACTCCTGGTACGGAGAAACCAAACCCTTTCCCGCCTAACCTGAAAGCGGAACTCGGTCTCGTATTGCGCCCTGACCGAATGTACTGGGCTAGCTCAGGGCTAGCTCCGTTCGATCTAGAAACCGGACCCCATTGACGCGTTTCGGTCAGGCGTCCCTGCGTTCATCGTCTGGCATGGCCGGGTTGCGATGCAGCCAACACAATCCCGAGTGGTGCGTCGTCCAGTTGCGGCAGCGGCGGCGCCCGCTACGAGCCTCGGTGAAGGGCACGAAGACAGAGGCGTGGCACTGTTCGCTCATCCGTAAACCTGAAACCTGACACTGATCGAGACCGTGAACCCGACCGAACTCACGAGAGCACCGTAGCCTCATACCCAACCGCTAGGTGAGGGTAGGGAAACCGAACCGGCCTATACGCCCCAATCCTGAGACAGTTCGATGCGGCCCACTTCGTATCCCAATTGTGCGGAGTTTCCCACCCTCCGGCGACTGGGACACCCAGAACCGCCTGGTATCGACTGCGATCGGGTTCAGTAAGATCGCCGGTTCTGCCCGCTGCGGTCGTCGGATCCGCTTCTCAGCCCTCGGCCGAATTACGCGGTCGATGGCCACCATTCGGGCCAGGTGTGACATGGACGAGGTAACTAGGCTCGACCGCTACGAGCCGGTGCCAGACACCGCGTGGCACGACGTAGGCGTCGCCTGACCGCAGCAAGACTTTCGTCTCGAGGCCGACCGCCCGCTCATCACCGTCGTCAAGAATCAACTCCATCGCTCCGCTTACGAGGTACAGGAACTCGTCGCCGTCCGGATGGACCTCACCACCATGCGGTCCAGGCCCTTCGATGTTGGGGATTGCTCCGACTGTGTGTCCATCGATTCGCCGTGGCGGTCCCGGCGGGGCAGATCTGATGGTCATCGACCAATCCCGAGCGATGTCGGCAACGCTCCCTTCGAAGTGGATCGGCGACGCATTCGGGGCAGTAGTCATGCGTCCAGATTGCCCGTTCCGGGCCACCCCTGCCCGGAATTGCCTGCAACTTCACGGGTTACTGAGCGGGAGTCCTTTGACAACCAGGGGACTAGCCCGGGACTAGCCCCGACCTGCCTGCCACCCACCTGGCGAACTGGGGCAGGCAGCAGCGTCCGTCGCCGGACTCAAGAGGCGATCTCAACGACTGTCTTCGACTCCACGTGGACCCGGTAGATCACTCCGTGGGTGAGTTCCAATTTGAGTGCCTCTTCAGGTTCCAGAACGAGAAGGTTCCGAAGAAGCATGCGACCGATCATCTCGTGAGACACAACCAAGGGCCGGAATCGCCCCGACTCAGCGATTCGGCGAAGGGCCGATGCAGCCCTCACGTCAGCATCGGCGTAGCTCTCGCCGTTGGGAAATCGCCACTGATACTTGTCACGTGAACGACGAGCCAGCTCACCAGGAAAGGCCAGTTCGATCTCCTCATTCGTCATGCCGGACATATCGCCATGATCCAGCTCCTGAAGATCATCAACAGTTGTGACCCTGTGGTGAAGGGCTTGCGCGTAGGTCTGAGCCGTCGTGATGGCTCGTCCGAGCGGACTGGAAAACACCCCGTCCACCGGTAGTAACCCGATTCGTTCAGCGACCCGTTGAATCTCCGCCATCCCACTGTCACTGAGGGGTGCGTCCAACTGACCCTGGCGGCGACCGGTAAGGTTCCATTCCGTCTCCCCGTGTCGGACGAGGCACACCTCTTCGATCGGGAGGAATCGCACAAGCAGTTCCTACCGCAACCGAGGCACCTCGACGACTTGGGTCGCCTCACTATCGAACCGGCGATCAGCGAGCACCGGGACCATTTGCTCGAGCGGGACACCAAGACGGGCCCGGGTCGTGCTGGTTCCTGCGTCAGTCTTGGCGGAGCACCGTCGGTACGTGGACGCTCTGGTGCGCGGGCAAAACGCGGGGGCAAAATCAGGCCGCCAGAGGAAGGCCCGAAGTGACCCCTTCTGACCTGGACTTTTGAGTCGGGCTGCCGGGATTTGAACCCGGGACCTCTTGACCCCCAGTCAAGCGCGCTAACCAAGCTGCGCCACAGCCCGTCTCCGTTGCCCCTGTTAGACAGGGTGAACGGCGGGTCTTCACCTTAGCCGAACCGTTCTGCGCCGACTCCCTGAGCAAGTAGATCGTACGAGTGCACCCGCCGGTTACTTCCGTGAGCATCAACGACCACCCTTGGGGCTTCGACCATCGTCTCCAACGGTTACTGGGCCGTGGTTACTGCAACGAGGTCGAGGTCGGACATGCGCCACCCAATTTTGGCGGACCCGCTTTTCGACTTACGAGAGCGCGGGTCCGAGTGGCGCAATTGCTGCGGAAACGGCATTCGGATGTGTTTCTTCGATATGTTCCTCGGCGACCGTATGTCGTCCCAGACGCCCCTTCTGTCGGCTGGAATCTGAATCCAGGACTGCTCGATGTTCCTGCGTTTGCGTGCCGTCCTCTCGGTGTTCCGAGCTGCCTTCGAGAACCCTGTGCTACGCAGGGTCGGCTTCGCCTATGCCCTGTTTGGGGCAGCTGAGTTCGGTGTGTGGATTACGCTTTTGGTTTTCGCCTACGGCCATGGCGGACCGAGCGCCAGCACGTTGATGGTGTTGGTTCAGCTCATCCCGTGCATCGCTCTCGGCCCCTTCCTCGGTGCTCTTGCCGACCGCCGGCGTCCGAGTCGCATACTTTTCTTGGGCTACGGGCTGCAGGCGTTTTCGATGGCAGCCGTGGCCATTGCAATCGGTCTCGATGCACCAGTGGTCGCGGTATTCGCCCTCGCACCGCTGACCTCGCTGAGCCTGACGATGACTCGACCACCGCAGGCAGCGCTCCTTCCGGCGATCGTTCGAACGCCAAATGAGCTGACCGCGGCCAACGTGATGACCGGCTGGACAGATGCAGCCGCCGCTCTGGTCGGCCCCGCAGTAGTCGGCGTCCTCCTGGCATGGCGAGGGCCAGGACTGGCAGTAGCAGCCATGGCTGGCATGTCCCTCATCTCAACATTTCTTGTGGTCAGCGTGGCCGGGCCGGCTGCCGCCATCTCCTCAAATGTCGGTGCAGAAGACGGTGAGAACGATCGAGATGGCGACGACACTCTTACGGCAGCGATCGGGCGAGCCTTATCCTCCGTCCGAACGGGTGCACGCTCAAACCTGTCGGGGCTTGTGCGCAACCCGCAGATCAGAGTTCTCCTTACGCTGCACACGTTCTATTTCGTACTCATCGGTGTCCTGGATCTGCTCTGCGTCATCCTTGCTGTGGATTACCTGCACATGGGGCCGGGTGGCGCGGGTTTCCTGAATGCGGCAATCGGCGGAGGAGCACTGCTCGCAGGATTCGTCACGGCCTTTCTCGTTGGTCGGCGCAATCTAGCGAACACGCTAGCTGCCGCCCTCATCTTCGCGGTATTGCCTCTGGCGTTGATCGGTGTGATACCAAGGGTGGCGCCGGCCATATTTCTCATCGGAGCTGTCGGCTTGTCGGGTTCTGTCTTCGACGTCGCCGGCCGGACCCTTCTGCAACGATCTGCACCTTCCGACGCGATCGCCGGGTCCTTCTCCATCTTGGAGGCTCTAATGGACGTCGGTCTAGCCCTAGGAGCCATTCTGGTTCGCATCACGATCGCCATCGGTGGTCTCAAGGCGGCACTCTTTGCTCCCACCGTGATAGCCGTCTTGCTCATTGCTGGGCTGTGGCGTCGAATTCGGAAGATTGACGCTTCTGCGACCGTGCCTCAGGTGGAGATTCAACTGCTGCGCTCAATTGCTATCTTTGCGGCGCTTCCGGCGCCTTCGCTTGAGGGCGTCGCGCGCGACCTCGAGCCACTTATGGTGTCGGAAGGAACGGTCGTTATTACAGAGGGCGATCGCGGTGACTCCTACTACGTTGTTGCAGAGGGCGAACTGGAGATTGAGCGCGATGGCCAGTTTGTGCAGACGGTCTCGCGAGGTGACGGGTTCGGCGAGATAGCCCTCATCCGTGACGTTCCCAGACAGGCAACCGTGACCGCAGTCACTGACGCCTCGCTGTACACGCTCGACAGGGAACTCTTCGTTCAGACCGTTACCGGCCATACGAGAGCGATGTCAGCGGTTG
The DNA here is from genome assembly GCA_963807775.1 of uncultured Acidimicrobiaceae bacterium. Lineage (GTDB taxonomy): Bacteria > Actinomycetota > Acidimicrobiia > Acidimicrobiales > RAAP-2 > Bog-473. Next base: position 307,337 of record CAWECY010000013.1, read on the forward strand.
GGACGATCATCACGAGGCATCTAGGAGACGAAGAGATGGAATGACTCGATGCCTAGGACTCGCCCACGACACATCATCCGATACCGGGAGAAATCCACGTGGCGTCCTAGGACTTCCCCCAGGTGCCGCACCCGGGCAGCGGCGGGCCCATCGCGAGCCCGACTCCAGTCATCCTTGACCGTCCCGACGGCGTTGGAGAGCGGATCGGTCAGCATGGACGGGTGATCGCGTGGTCCAGGCTGACCTGACCCCGACGGCCCTCACAGCCGATGCCGCGTGGCCAAATGGCGTCGGTCCTGGTCGGAGGGTCTCCCTCCTCTCAAGCGGCGGCCCAAAATGGCCGAATTAGTGGCGGATGGACTCGGTGGAGCGAGTGAGTGAGGTGGAACGACTGCGTTTCGTCATCGAGACGCAGCGCCTGATCAACGCGACAACCCTCGAAACCGAAGGCGTGATGCAGGTCGTCACCGAGCGGGCCCAAGCTGCCACCAAGGCCGATGGTGGCGTCGTGGAGCTGACCGAGGGCGAGGACATGGTCGATCGGGCCGTCAGCGGTCTCGCCTCCGGCTGCTTGGGCGTGAGGCTGGCGTTGCGCAACAGTCTCTCGCGTTTGTGCGTGCGCCAGGGCGTGCCCCTGGTGTGCGACGACACGGAGACCGATTCCCGGGTCGACCGGGAGGCCTGCCGCCGGGTCGGCGTGCGCTCCATACTCGTGGTCCCCCTCATCCACCGAGGTGCGGCGGTGGGTGTCCTGAAGGTGATGTCACGTCACACGGATCATTTCGGTGGCAGCGACACGGAAATTCTCGAGTTGATGGCCGGCTTCATCGCGGCCTCCATCTCCAACTCGTTCACCTTCGAGCTCGAGGTCCACCGGGCCCTGCACGACTCACTCACCGGACTGCCAAACCGCTCCCTCCTCGTCGATCGGATGGAGCACGAGCTCTACGAGGCGCGCCGCTATGGCGAGACCTTTGGTGTGCTGTCCATCGACCTCGACGGGTTCAACTCCGTGAACGACACCCAAGGTCACGACGTCGGCGACGCCGTATTGCGGGCGGTGGCCCGCGAGCTGCTCCCCACGTTGCGGGCCGGCGACACTCTGGCCCGAATGGGTGGCGACGAGTTCGTCCTGCTGTGCCCCAACACCCCTGCAGGCAATGAGGAGCAAATCCGCCAGCGCATCGCCGTTGCCATCGATCGTGTCACCAGCGCGCTCGGGCTCGACCCGGCCCACTTCGGAGCCAGTGTCGGCGCCGTCTGGAGCACGGGTGTGGAGAAGACGGCGGCTGAGGTCCTCAACGCGGCCAAGTCGTCGATGTACCGGGCCAAACGAGCGCAGCGGGCTTCGGCACCCGTGCCCTGATTCGGCTACATCGGGTAAAGGACGTACGGCACTCTCGAGCATCGTGTGCTCGAATGGGCCGATGGTCCTCGACATCGCAACCGATCCTCGCCTCGACCCGCGCCTCCGGAGCCTCCTGACGCTCATACCGAGCTCTCCCCTGCCCGACGTCGAGAGTCGGGAACAGTTGCTGGCCGAAGCGAACACGCCCGAGGCCGAGGAGAACCGAGCCGCCTTTCTTGCCCTCCAAGACCTGTGCGATTCCGAGGAGAACGCCCCGTCGGCGGGGCTGACGATCACGACCCTCGACATCGCATCTCGGCCCGACGGCAACACAATCAAGCTCCAGGTCATCCGGCCGTCCTCTGACGAGGCGGTGGCTTGTGTCTATTACATCCACGGCGGAGGCATGTCGAACCTGTCGTGCTTCGACGGCATGTACCGTGGCTGGGGCAAGCTCATCGCGGCCAACGGCGTGGCCGTGGTCATGGTCGATTTCCGCAACTGCGTGGTGGCGTCCTCGGTACCCGAGGTGGAGCCCTTCCCCGCCGGGCTCAACGATTGCGTGTCCGGGCTGCATTGGGTGGTCGACCACGCGGACGAGTTGGGTGTCGATGCGACCCGCATCGTGGTGGCCGGTGAGAGTGGTGGCGGAAATCTCACGCTGGCCACGGGGCTCAAGCTCAAGCGCGACGGAGACCTGGGCCTCATGAAGGGCTTGTACGCCCTCTGCCCGTACATCGCGGGCCACTGGCCCGCCCCGGACAGTCCCTCGTCGATCGAAAACGAGGGGATTCTTCTCAACCTGCACAACAATCGGGGCGCCATGGGTTATGGGATCGAGGCCTTCAACGAGCGCAACCCCCTGGCCTGGCCGGGCTTCGCCAGCGTCGAAGACGTGACGGGGTTCCCGCCCACCGTCATCAGCGTGAACGAATGCGACCCGTTGCGCGACGAGGGGGTCAATTTCTATCGACTGCTCCTGGCGGCAGGCGTGGCGGCGCGGGGTCGCCAGGTCATGGGCACCATGCACGGGACCGAGATCTTCAACATTGCCTGCCCGGAGGTCAGCCGGGACACGGCCCGAGATCTGGCCGCTTTCGCCCGCGCTTGACGCGCACGCCCTGCGCTCTCAATGAGCTTGGTGGCCGCTACGCTCCGCGCCCGTGCGCTCTCCCCTGAACCACCGCCTCTTTACACGCGCCGTCGTGGTCTCGGTACTCGGCCTGTGTGCAGTCCTCCTGGTTCCCCAATTTCCAGCGGCCGCATCGACCGGCAAGCGCCCGATGACCAAGGTGGTGCGTGCCGCCCTGCCCGTCGGGAAGATCCAGCACATCCTGGTCATCGAGTTCGAGAACGAGGGCTACGACGTCACCTTCGGCCCGGGATCTGTCGCCACCTACCTCAACGGGACATTGCGTAAGGAAGGCGAGTTGCTACAGAACTACTACGCCATCGGGCACGACAGCCTGGACAACTACATCGCCCAGGTTTCCGGCCAGTCCCCGACCGAGGATACGCAGGCCGACTGCGCCGACAACGGATTCGCCTACGCCGACGTCAGTCCGGGTACGCCGGCACCCGACCAGGCGACCGATCCTGGCCAGGTCGTCGGCGAAGGCTGCATCTACCCGGCCTCGGTGCCGACGATCGCCAGCCAGCTCGATGCCAAGTACCCACCCAACCCCAAGACGCACGTCGCTTCGTGGCGCGCCTACGAGCAGGACATGGGCAACACGCCGTCGCGCGACGGCGGCACCCCCGATCCGAGTGGCGGCACGGACTGTGCGCACCCGGCCATCGGCGCCACCGACACCGCCGAGGTGGCCACCCCGGCCGACCAGTACACGACCCGGCACAACCCCTTCGTCTGGTTCCACTCCATCATCGACAACACAGCAGAGTGCGATGCCAACGTGGTGCCGCTCGGCACCCTGGGCCCGAGTGGCACCCCGTCCCCGACCGGCCATCTGGCCGAGGACCTCAAGAGCCAGGAAACCACGCCCCGCTTCGGCTTCATCACGCCAAACCTGTGCAACGACGGGCACGACGACCCGTGCGCCGGCCCCAACAGCACCGGCGGCTACGCGGGCGGATTGACTGGAGCCGACGAGTTCCTGCAGGTCTGGATGCCGCTCATCATGGGCTCGCCGGCCTACAAGAGCGGCGACATGCTGGTCGTCATCACCTTCGACGAGTCCGACGTCGGTGGGGCCGACGCAGACGATGCCTGCTGCAACGAGCAGCCCGGTCCGAACACCAACGCCCCGGGGAATGCGGGCGACAGCACCGACAACGAGGCCCCGGGCGGAGGGCAGATCGGCGCACTGCTGCTCAATTCCAAGTACATCGTGCCCGGATCGACGGACACCACCGGGACCTACAACCACTATTCGGCACTGCGCAGCTACGAGGACCTGCTCGGGTTGACCAGCGGTGGCGTCGATGGCGAGGGGCACCTCGGCTTCGCCGCCGCCAAGGGGCTGGCTCCGTTCGGGACCGACGTGTTCCCGGCTGACCTGAGTAGCGGTCGCGCCAAGAACGGCAAGAAATAGCGGTCAGTCCAGGCGTCGGAGGTGGGCGCGGTAACGCTTGGCGTTGTCCACGTACACGTCGGCCGACATCTTGATCATCGGGACGTCGGACCTGCCCTCGAGGATGCGGGCCGGGACCCCCAGGGCGAGGGCGCCCGGGGGTACCACCATGCGATCGGGCACCACGGCATTGGCGCCCACCGTGGCGCCGGTGCCGACGACGGCCCAGTGCAGCACGACGCTGCCCGATCCGGCGAGCGACTCGTCCTCGAGGGTGCATCCCTCAAGGTGGGTCAGATGGCCGATGACGCACCCGTCTCCGATGATCGTCGGGAAGCCGGGTCCGGCATGGATGACGGTCCCGTCCTGCACCGAGGAGCGTGCACCGACGGTGATCGTCCCGTAGTCGCCCCGCAGGACGGCGCTCGGCCACACGCTCGAGTCGGGACCGATAGTCACACTGCCGATGACGACGGCATCGGGGTGTACGAACGCCGACGGGTCGATCTGCGGCGTCGCGCCGTCGAGCTCGTAGATGGCCATGGACCGCGAACGCTACACGTGGCCGGCGATCCAAGTGATGCCCTGATAGCCCCGATAGCCCAGATAGATCACGCTGGCCACGAGCATCGCCTTGAAATACCACGGGATGGGGTCACGCTCCTGCTCGGCCAATATGGTGCCGCAAGTGGGGCACTCCCCCTCCTCGCCCAGCTCCTCGTCTTCGACGAGCGCGTCACACTCCTCGCACCACGGCATCAGCGTTCCCAGGCCCTCATTTACCGCCGATCCGGACCCGCAGCTTCACGGGAGTGGCACCGAGGTCGAATTTCTCGCGCAGGCCCCGCTCGATGTAGCGCAGGTAGGTCTGCGGAAGACGGCCGTTCGTGAAGAGCGTGAAGGTCGGGGGGTCGATGGCGCCCTGCACGATGTAGCGGATCCGTGCCCGCGGCGCGGGCTGGCGATTCTGCATCTCCTGCACCGTGCGGTTGAGGACCCCGGTCGAAACGCGCTGGTGGTAGGCACTCACGGCGTCCTGCAGGGCGGGCAGGATCCGGTGCACGCCCTTACCGGAAAGTGCCGAGATCTTGAGCACGGGTGCCCCACCCAGGAAGGCCAGTCGGTCGCCGACGCCGGCCAGCACGTCGTCACGCTCGTCGACCGGGATGAGCTCCCACTTGTTCAGGGCGATGATGGCGGGACATCCCGAGACGCCGATGCGTTCTGCCAGGCGCTGGTCCTGATGGGAAGCGCCGACCGTGGCGTCAATGACCAGGATGGCGATATCGGCCCGCTCCAGGGCGCGCAGCGCCCGCAGCGTGGAGTGTTGTTCGGTGCCGCGGTCCGTCTTTGACGGCCTGCGCAACCCTGCCGTGTCGATGAAGCACACCGGTCCGTCCGGCGTCTCGACGATGGTGTCGATGGCGTCTCGGGTGGTGCCGGGCAGGTCGTGCACGATCGAGCGCTCATCCCCCAGGAGCCGATTGAACAGCGTGGACTTGCCGACGTTGGGCCGCCCGATGATGGCCACCCTCGGTGGTCCGCCCGCGGCACCGGTCGACCCAGCGCGGACAGGCTCGTTCGCCGGTAGGTCGGTGTCGTCGCCGCTGACGGTCCCGACCGGGAGGAGTTCGACCACCGCGTCGAGCAGGTCACCCGTCCCACGCCCGTGCAGGGCGCTGAGCGGAAAGGGATCTCCGAGCCCGAGCGACACGAACTCCCACGCTGCCGCCTCGCGGTTGGCGTCGTCGACCTTGTTGACGACCAGGCGGACCGGAGGGCCGGCCCGCTGCATCACCCGGGCCGCGGCGAGATCCTCCTCGGTGACGCCGGTCGTGACGTCGGCCACCATGAGGACCAGGTCGGCCTCGGCCAGGGCCCGCTCGGCTTGCTCGCTCACCTTGGCATCGAGGGTGTCGCCTCCGGCCAGCCACCCGCCCGTGTCCACGATGGAGAACGGCACGCCGGCCCATTCGGCTGTGAGCACCTTGCGGTCGCGGGTGACGCCGGGCTCCTCCTCGACCACGGCGGCACGGCTGCCGACGATGCGGTTGACCAGTGACGACTTGCCGACGTTGGGGCGACCGGCGATGACCACTATGGGCAGGCTCATGCCGCGCAGGACGGCCGAAACGAGGTTCCGTCGAGAGCGAGCCGCAGCGAGTGCCCGTCGGTCGGCACCACCTCCACGTCCCGTGGCAGGTCGGCCAGGGTCAGCCCATCGAGGAAGCGACCCTCGTTGAGGCAGGCGTCGGGCAAGAGGCAGCGGGCGCCTTCGGGCACGGCGCCAAGTGCCCGCGCCACATCTTCGCCCGTGAGCAGCCCCGCCACGCCGATATTGCCGCCGAAGAAGTCGTTGGAGATGGAATGCACTGACACGTCGGTACGGGCGTGGCCGGCCACCAGCGGCGCGAGCACCCGGGCGCCGTAGGTGCCGGTGAGCACCGTGACCGGGCGCCTATCGTTGCCCGCCGGCTCTGAGGGCAGACGCGGGGCGCGGTAGCCCTCGGCCGGCGCGGCGTCGACCGACGCGAAGAAACCGTGGCGGACTCCGCCCGGACCGTCCCTGCCCGGCTTGGCGAAAGAGTCCACGAAGGCCCGCGCCATGCCGATCCCGTTCTCGTGCTGGGGGTAGCCCTCGTAGTGCCGACCGGTGGGCAGCTCGCGCTCGGCCAAGAGGTAGTACTCATCGGCTGCGAAGACCATGCGCCGGCCCAGGGCCTGTCGGTAGAGGCCCTGCCATTCGCTGATGGTGTCGAGGACCTGCCGGGCCTCGTCCCTCGTGTGCGGTCGCATGTCGGGCTCGTTCGAGAACTGGCTCACACCCAACGGCACGGCACCCACGCTGGCCAGTGCCGGGTAGCGGTCCAAGATGCCGGAGAGTGTGTCCTCGAGGGCCGGGCCGTCGTTGACGCCAGGGCAGACGACGATCTGCCCATGCACCTCGATCCCCCCGTCGAGCAGCACGCCCAGCCAGCGCAGGCTCGTCGCCCCCTTCGGGTTGCGCAGCATGTGCGCCCGCAACTCCGGATCCGTCGCATGGATGGAGACGAAGAGCGGGCCGAGGCGCTCGGTGAGGATCCTCTCTGCGTCGAGCTCGGTGAAGCGGGTGAGGGTGGTGAAGTTGCCGTAGAGGAAGGAGAGACGGTAGTCGTCATCCTTGAGGTACAGGCTGCGCCGCATGCCCTTCGGCAGCTGGTAGATGAAGCAGAACGCGCAGTGGTTGTCGCAAGTCCGGATGCGGTCGAAGACGGCCGACGACACCTCGACACCCAGCGATTCCCCGAGCTGCTTGTCGACTCGCACCAACCGGGGTAGGGGGGCGCCGGCGCGCCGGACGAGGACGCTCAGGTCGCCCGCGTCGCTCAAGCGCTGAAAATCAATGACGTCGCGCGGCTCATGCCCATTGAGGCTCAGGAGCTCGTCACCCACGGCCAGACCGGCCCGGGCTGCCGGCGACGCCGCGGTGACCGAAGTCACCGTGGGAGCTGACATGGGAAACAGATTAGTGCCGATAACCTGGACTTTGTGCCCGGAGTCACCCGCGTCATGCTGGCCCAGCCCCGGGGGTTCTGCGCGGGCGTGGAAAAAGCGATCAAGGCCCTGGCCTGGATGGTGCGGGTCTTTGAGCCGCCGGTGTACTGCTACCACGAGATCGTCCACAACGGGCACGTGGTCGACCGCTTCCGCGACCAGGGGGTGATCTTCGTCGACGACGTCTCAGAGGTGCCCGACGGTGCACCTCTGATGCTCAGCGCCCACGGCTCGGCTCCGGCGGTGGTCGAGGCCGCTCGGGCCCAGGGGGGCGTGGTAGTCGACGCCGTCTGCCCGCTCGTGACCAAGGTGCACCACGAGCTCAAGGTGCGCAGCCGCAAGGGCTACACGGTGCTGTACGTCGGCCACGCCGGCCACGAGGAGGCCGTCGGCACCATGGCTGTCGCCCCGCAGTCGGTCCGGCTCCTCGAGCACGAAGAGGACCTTCAGGCGCTGGACGACCTGGCGGCCGACGGCGCCCCGGTGGCCCTGCTGGCTCAGACCACGCTGAGCCACGACGAGTGGCGGGGACTGATGGAGGCGGCCCGCGACCGCTTCCCCGACCTCTGGATGCCCAACCGCAGCGACCTGTGCTTCGCCACCACCAACCGGCAGGCCGCGCTCAAGGCCATCGCAGCCGAGTCGGACGCCGTCGTGGTGATCGGCTCGGCCAACTCGTCCAACACCGTGGCCCTTGAGAAGGTGGCCCGGGTCGGGGGGTGCCCACGCGTCCTGCGGGTCAACGAGGCCGGCGAACTGCCGGACGACCTCAGTGGCACGGTGGGGGTCACGGCGGGTGCCTCGGCTCCCGAGGCGCTGGTCGACGCGGTGATCGCCCGCCTGGCGCCTTCCGAGGGCGTGACCGAGGTCACGGTGACCACCGAGGACGAGTACTTCCCGCCACCGCCCGAGCTCCGCGAGCTCCTGCGGGCGATCGGCTCCACGCTGGCCTTTTTGGCCGGCCGCCCCGGTTCGGCTCGCACGGATCCGGCGGCCGAGGATCGTGCCATTTCGGCCGCGGACGTCCTGGACCTGCTGGCCTCATGACCTCGCCGGGCGCGATGATGGAGCCATGACCTTCACCCGCATGGACCAGTCGACGGCCGAGCAGTGGCAGACGATCATGGTCGACACCATTGAGCACCAGCCGCGCGTGGCCGAGCGGGTACTGCGCATGCTCGAATCGCTGGAGGAGATCACCGATGGTTTCGCGGTGGACCAGCTGGTCCACTCCCTCCAGACGGCCACCAGGGCCGAAGAGGCGGGTGCCTCCGACGAGGTCGTGGTCGCCTCGCTGTGCCACGACATCGGTAAGGCGGTGTCGGTCATGAACCATCCGCACATCGCGGCGGAGATGCTCAAGCCCTACGTCAGCGACGACGTGTACCGCATGATCTGGGCCCACCAGGACTTTCAGGGGAAGCACTACTACGAGTACATGGGCCAGGATCCCAACGCCAGGGACAAGTACGAGGGGGAACCCTGGTACGCGCTGGCCGAGCAGTTCGCCGACGAGTGGGACCAGACGAGCTTCGATCCGGACTACCAGACAAAGCCGCTCTCGCACTTCGAGCCCCTGGTCCGCCAGGTCTTCGCCACGCCCCGGTCGCTTTGAGTCCCGGGCGCGGCGCGACGTCCGGCGCCGCCATATCCACCGACCCCGAGCGGGCGGGCCGCGTCATCGCTGAGTCACGCCAAGAGTTCGACCGGCGTTACCCCGACCTCAAGCTCTCCCCCGTGGTGGCGCTCGTCTGTGCCTACGAGGAAGAGGCCAACATCGGGGCCGTCCTCGAGAAGATGCCGACCGAAGCGTGCGGGCTCACCGTGACCACGCTCGTGGTGGTCGACGGCGGCAACGACAAGACCGACCAGGTCTCGTACGACTCGGGCGCGGTCACCTTCGTCCTCACTCAGAACCTCGGGCACGGCTACGCCCTGCGGGTCGGTTACGCCCTGTGCATCGAACTGGGCGCGCAGTTCTGTGTCACCCTCGACGCCGACGGCCAGAACGACCCGTCAGAGATCCCGACCATGTTGCAGCCGCTCGTCGATGACGAGGCCGATTTCGTAGTGGCATCCCGAGTCCTCGGGAGCGACACGACGACCGACCGCTTCCGCAAGACGGGCGTACGGGTGTTCTCGTGGCTGATGAGCGCCATGGGCCACACCAAGCTCACGGATACGTCCAACGGTTACCGGGCGCTGCGGGTCAGCATGCTGGACGACGTCGCTCACCGGCTGGTCCAGCCCCAGTACCAGACCGCCGAGTTGTTGATCATCGCCATGAAGCGTGGCTGGCGTGTCACCGAACGGCCCACCCTCTGGTTGCCCCGGGCATCGGGGACGACCAAGAAGGGGAAGAACGTCTTCTTCGGCTTCCGCTACGGCCGGGTCGTGCTCGGGACGTGGTGGAAGGTCCGTGGGGAGCCGCGGCACGCCTGAGGAGCCGGAGCACGGGCTCGCGCTGCGAGCCGACGCAGCCCTCCCCGCTCAAGAGGATCCCCGAACGTGGCGCCCTCGCAGCGACGTGACGGGCCGGCCAGGGGCCGACCATTATCGGCCCGCGCCTTGGTGGAAAATGGTGGGCGAATCATCATCTGGCGTCACGACAGCGAGGCTCCGATGCACATCCGATTCCACCGTGGCACCCAAGCGGCAGCGCAGGAGACCGGCCGCCGATCAACCTCCGTGCACGTGCTGAACGACGAGCACGACCTTCGGGCGGCCCTGCAACGGGCAGCCGAGTTCGACCAGCGCGCCGCTGACATGCTGCTCTCCCGCTCCGCCCACTACCTGGCGCTGCTCGGCGATCCTCCCGACTCTGCGTCGGCCGCCGACTAGCTAGTAGTCCTCTCAGGAAGCGGTCAGTAGCGACCGGTCCGGGCCCGGGCCTGGTCGTAGACGGCCTGCAGCTGGCCCACCAGGTCCTCGGTGGCGGCGTGGACGGCCGAGCGGGAGACGCGCCCGCCCCCGGTCCGAGGTGGCGGCGGGATGGCGGGGCCGATCACCACCTGGATCTTGTGCGGCTTGGGGATGGTGCTGCCCTTCGGCATGGCCAAGTCAGAGCCGCCGATGCCGATGGGGACGATGGGCGAGTTGGTGCGGGCGGACAGGAAGGTCGCTCCCTCCAGCAGGTCCTCGATGACCGGACCCGTCCGGCGGGTGCCCTCGGGGAACAGCACGAGGGCTTCCCCCCGTTTCAGGATGTCCTCGGCCCGCTGCAGCGCCTCGCGGTCGGCCGACTCGCGATGCACCGGGAAGGCGCCCACCGAAAGGAGGAGCTTGCCCAGCCACTTGTTCTGCCACATCTCGTCCTTGGTCATGAAGAAGAGCTTGCGGTCGGTACAGAAGGCGGCGAACCCGAAGTCGGCAAAGGACCGGTGGACCGGAGCCAGGATGACCGGCCCGCTGGATGGGATGTGCTCACGACCTGTGACGTGGGGGCGGAACCAGGCGCCGAGGACCGACTCGAAGATGACCCGCTCAACGCGGTATAGCGGCGTGCGTCGGGGGTCGATCGCGAAGGCCTGGTGCCGGCCCGGCGCGGCAGACGGGCCGGGCGAACGTTCCTCGGGACCGACGTCGGACGGTGTTGCGTTCAAAGCCACGACAGCACCTCCTCCACCACATCTTCCACGCTGCGACCGGTCGTATCGAGCAGATGGGCGTCCTCCGCCCAGCGCAGCGGCGAGGCATCCCGGGTCGAGTCGATGTGGTCACGGCGGGCGACGCCCTCGGGCGCCTCGTCGTGGCGCCGACGGGCCCGTTCCTCGGCGGTCGCGGTGAGATACACCTTGACCTCGGCCCGGGGGAACACGACCGAGCCGATGTCTCGGCCTTCGACCACTCCCCCGCCATGGGTCTCGGCCCAGGCCCGCTGCCGGGTGACCAGTTGGCGGCGGACGTCGGGGTTGGCGGCGACGACCGACACCGCCCGGCCGACCTCCGGAGAGCGGATGACGTCGGTCACGTCGAGTCCGTCGATCCGCACGCGGCGGCCAGGTTCGATGGTGGCCTCCTCAGCCAGTGTGGCCACCGCGCCGGCGTCGCCCGGGTCGATGCCCCGTTGGAGCGCCAGCGCCGTCACGGCCCGGTACATGGCCCCGGTATCGAGGCGGTCGAGCCCGAGGCGTTCGGCCACCGCCGTCGACACGGTGGATTTGCCGGCCCCGGCGGGGCCGTCGATGGCCACCAGGAGCGGACGCGGGGCGTGGTCGCCCGCCGTGACCGACTCGAGGTCGGTGGCGAAGCCGCGGTAGCTCGTCTCGACGGCATCGAAACCGGTGACGAGGCTGCGCGCCCCCGGCGCCGCAGCGAGGCCGGCCACGGCGGCGGCCATGGCCATGCGGTGGTCGCCGCGGCTGTCGAAGCGGGCGCCGCGTAGGCGTCCACCCACGCCGGTGACGGCCAGCGTGTCCCCGTGCGCCTCGGCCCGGGCGCCGAATGCCTCGACCATGTCGATGACGGCGGCCAGCCGGTCCACCTCCTTGACCCGCAGTTCCCCCACGTCGAAGAACACGGTGGTGCCCTCGGCCACCGCGGCGGCAACGGCCAGGGCGGGGATCTCGTCGAGAGACGGGATCTCGCTGGCCTGTACCTCGGCGGCGTAGAGCGGGCCCGACCCGGCGTGGATGGTGACGGTGCCGTTCCCGTCGGCCTCGGTCGTGACCTGCGCCCCCATGCGCTGGAGGGCCGAGACGAAGCCGAGGCGGGCCGGTCCGGCATAGACGCCGACCACGTCGAGGGCGCTGTCGGTAGCGACGCAGCCCGCGACCACGAAGAAGGCGGCCGCCGAAGGGTCGCCGGGAACGGTCCACTCCACGGGCTTGAGGGAGGACGCCCGTACGGTGACCACCCGGCCCTCGCCCCACGGCTCGACCGTCAGGTCGGCGCCCGCCTCCTGGAGCATCTCCTCGGTATGGGTGCGCGTCGTGACCGCCTCGCGCACCACCGTGGCGCCGCCGGCGGACAGGCCGGCCAGGAGGATGGCCGACTTCACCTGAGCGCTCGCCACCTTGGACGTCCAGTCGATGCCGTGCAGCGTGCCACCCGCCACGCGCACCGGTGGCAGGCAACGCTCGCCCCGGCCCTCCACGTCGGCGCCCATCAGACCGAGGGGCTCGGCCACCCGGTCCATGGGGCGCGCCGAGAGCGACGCGTCACCCACCAGCTCGGTCTCCCAGGGGAGCCCGGCCACCAGTCCGCACAACAGGCGCATGGAGGTGCCCGAGTTGCCACAGTCGAGCGGCCCGTCGGGCGCGTGCATGTGCGCCCGCCCCCCGTGCAGCACCACGGCCCCGTCGCTCCGTCGCTCGACCGCCACGCCCATGGCCTCCACCGCGGCCAGCGACGCCGCCACGTCGGCGCCGTCCGACAGGCCGTGGACGACGGAGGTCCCCTCGGCCAGGGCCGCGAGCAGGACGGCCCGGTGCGAAATCGACTTCTCTCCGGGCGTGCCCACGGTGCCCCGGCAGGGCACGCCACCCTCGACGACGAGCACCTTGGGCGCCGTCATGCGAGCTGCTCCACCCGGCAGCGATAGCCGTGCGCCTCCACGGCGGTGGCCAAGGAGTCGGCCTCCGCGCTGTCGACGACGAGGATGAGCACGCCGCGCGGTCCCTCGGCCGAGTGGGCGATCTCGATGTCGTAGATGCCGATGCCGGCATCGGCGGCGAGCGACGTGATCTCGGCCAGGACCCCGGCCCGGTCGGGCACCGGGATGCGCAGCTCGGCCAGGTTGTCGGGCCGGACGACGCGGGCCGGGAGGTTCCGCCGGGCCGCGCTGGCCGACTGGAGCACGTCGAGCAGCGCGCCACGGTCCTGGGCGGCCACCCGCTCGCGCATCGAGTGCAGCTCGTCGACCAGGGTGTCGAGGGCGGCGACGATGGCCCCGGCGTTCTCGGCGCAGATGTCGGGCCAGATGCCCGGATGACCGGCCGCCACCCGGGTCATGTCGCGGAACCCGCCGGCCGCCAGGCGGAGCAGCGCGCCGTCCTGCTGGGCACCGGCGCTGGCGGCGTTCATGAGGGTGGCCGCCACCAGATGAGGCACGTGCGACACCACGGCCACGAGGCGGTCGTGGTCGGCGGCGGACAGGACCAGGACGTCGGCACCGAGACTGATCACCACCGACTTGAGCCGGTCGAACGAATTCAGGTCGGTGGCAGCCGTCGGGGTGAGGACCCAGACCGCGCCTTCGAAGAGATCGGGGTCGGCACCGTGCAACCCGATCTGCTCGGAGCCCGCCATGGGGTGCCCCCCGATGAACCGGCGATCGTCGGCCTGCTCGACGATCGCCGTCTTCACCCCGCTGACGTCAGTCACCACCACGTCGGCCCGACGCCCGGCGGCGGCCAGCAGCCGGCGCGCCACCTCGGGTACCGACGTCGCCGGAGTGGCGATAAACACCACCTCGGCATCCGGGTCGTCCCCGAGGGCGTCGACCACCTCGCCGGCGAGGGCTTGGCGGGCCCGGTCCTCATCGGCGTCGATACCCGAGACGTGCCAGCCTCGCCGGCGCAGCCCGAGGGCGATGGAGCCCCCGATCAGCCCGGTCCCGACGACGAGCGCCCGGCGGCGCGCCGCGGCGTCAGTCGGGGAGGTCATCGCGGAGCCCTTGGGCCCCGTGCAGGTAGACGTGATGGATCTCGTCCCGGGACCGGGTGGTGTACACGTGGAGGAGCACCCTGATGCACAGCGGCATGGAGCCGGGGACCGCGATCTCGGCAGCGCAGAGCAGCGGGACGGCACCGAACCCGATCTCGCGTATCGCGGTCGCCGGGAAGATGCTGGTCACGTCGGCCGTCGTCGTAAAGAGCACGCTGACGATGTCGTCCTCGACCAGCCCGTTGCGTGCCACGAGCTCACGCATCAGCTCCTGCGAGCGCTCGGTGACCTGGGCCACGGTGTCCTCGTCGACCGTCGTCGCGCCGCGCAGACCCCTGACCATGAGAGCGGCTGCCATGGCGGGTCATGCTACCGGCATCCGTTCCCGCCTCCGGGGTCCGGTGGGCGCTCAGGCCTGCTGAGCGGCGGCGGCCAGGGCGCGCACCTCGTCGGCACTGAGGTGGCGCCATGACCCCGGCCGCAACGTGGTGTCGCGCACGGGGCCGATGCGGGTGCGCACCAGGCGCTGCACGGGGTGCCCGACAGCGTCGCACATGCGCCGGACCTGGCGGTTGCGACCCTCGTGGATGACGATGCGCAGCACGCCCGGTGCGAGCACGCCCACATCGGCCGGTGCCGTGAGGCCGTCGTCGAGCTCGACACCCTGGCGCAGCGCGCGGAGCGCCCCGGGGGCGGGGGTGCCGTGCGCCAGCTCGGCCACGTACTCCTTGGCCACCCCGTGGGAGGGGTGCGCGAGCAACTGGGAGAGTGCGCCGTCGTTCGTCAAGATCAACAGGCCCTCGGTGTGGCGGTCGAGCCGGCCGACGGGGAACACGCGGGGCTCCTCGGGCACCAAGGACATCACGGTGGCGCGGCCCTGGGGATCGTGGGCTGTGGTGATCACGTCGTCGGGCTTGTTCAAGAGGTAGTAGACGAGCTCGGGCGCCACCGGCACGAGGACGCCGTCCACCTCGACCCGGACTGCCGCAGGGTCGATGCGCCGACCCAGCGAGGCCACCTCGCCGTCGATGGTGACGCGGCCGGCGCCGATCAGCTCCTCGCAGGCCCGCCGGGATCCGAGCCCGACCCGGGCCAGGACCTTCTGGAGGCGCTCGCCTTCCTCGTCAGCCGTCGTCGGAAGCCTCGACGCCCAGTCCGAGCGCCGACTGCAGCTCGCGCTCGAGGTCGCTCGCCACATCGGGTCCCGGGAGGAAGTCCTCCACCGCCGGCAGCTGGTCGAGTGAGTTGAGGCCGAGGCGTTCCAAGAAGAGGTCGGTGGTGCCGAACAGGGCCGGCTGCCCGGGCCCCTCGGCGTGCCCGAGCACGGCGATGTACCCGCGCTGCTCGAGGAGCCGCGTCACGCCGTCGACGTTCACGCCGCGCAGGGCGGAGATTTGCCCCCGGGACACCGGTTGGCGGTAGGCCACGATGGCCAGCGTCTCGAGCGCCGCCGTGGACAGGCGGTGCGAGACCTCGCGGTTGGCGAACCGCTCCACGTAGGGCGCCAGGTCGGGGTGGGTCTGCAGGCGCGCTCCGCCGGCGATGCGCGCCAGGACGAAGCCGCGCCCGTCGCGCTCGTAGGAGGTGGACAGGTCGTCGAGCGCCTCCTCCACGCGCTCGACCGATTCCTCCACCAGTTCGGCCAGTAGCTGAGGGGCCAGGGGTTCGACGGCCACCAAGAGGATGGCCTCGATGGTCCGGTTCAGTTCAGCGGTCTCCATGCAGGCGCACGCTCACCCTTCGTAGTCGTCGATGTCGTAGCCCGCCATTTCGGCCAGGCCCCGCCCACTGCTCACGCCGGCCAGGTGATCGGGCTCCAGCCAGGCGATCTGGAGGTCGCCGAACGTCGATCCCTGGCCCAGGGTGACCCGGCCCATCTTGCAGAGCTCGAGCAACGCCAGGAACTGGACGATGATGTCCATGCGGCTACGGCAGTCGGCCACCAGCTGGCGGAAGGAGGTGGCCCGGTCCGTGTCGGGACCCGCGATGAGCGCCGCCACGGCCTCGGACACCGAGACCGTGTCCACGGTCACGTGCGACAGGTCCACCCGGGGCACCGGACGCTCGGCCGAGCCCCTCAGGTAGGCCTGGGCGAGGTCGTCGGGAGTGACCCCGGCGAGCAGATCGGGCGCGTGGACCATGAAGTCGTCGTCCAGCCCCACCTCCCGCGGGATCGAGCGCGAGGCCCGCTCGGCCAGGACCACGAAGACGTCGGCCGCCGCCGAATAAGCCCGGCACTCGAGGAGGCGGGCCAGCAGCAGGTCGCGCTCCTCCCAGCCGATCAGGTCCTCGTCCTCGTCGGCTGCCTCCTGGCCCGGGAGCAACTTCTGTGACTTCAACTCGATCAGGATGGCCGCCACCAGCAGGAACTCGGACAGCTGGTTCAGTTCGATCAGCTCGCGCTGCTCCGTCAACACATGCACGAAGCCATCGACCACGTGCTGGAGCGGGATGTCGAGGACGTCGAGCTCATGCGACGACACCAGGTGCAGCAACAGGTCGATCGGACCCTCGAAGACGGGAGTGGACACCGCGTAGACCACCTACTGACGTTACCGAACGGGACGGGCCGTCCGGAGCACCCCGGGCTGTGGCGGCTGGGGGCGGCCCCCTGCGCCCTACCATGGCGCTCTATGACCAGGGTCCTTTCCGGCATCGCTCCCTCGGGCAATTTCACCTTGGGGAACTACCTCGGGGCCTTGAAGCACTGGGTCTCCTTCCAAGAGGACCACGACGCCTTCTATTGCGTGGTGGACCTCCACGCCCTGACCACCGAGGTCGGCGAGGTCAACGTGCGGGCCAACACCCTCGACGCCGCCGTGAACCTCCTGGCCGTAGGGCTGGACCCCGAGCGCTGCACCCTCTTCGTGCAGAGCCACGTCCCCGAGCACACCCAGCTCACCTGGCTGCTCGAGTGCACCGCGTCCATGGGCGAGCTGCGCCGCATGACCCAGTTCAAGGACAAGGGGAAGGGGCAGGAACAGGCTCGTGTCGGGCTGTTCACCTATCCCGTCCTGATGGCGGCCGACATCCTGCTCTACGACGCCAACGCCGTCCCCGTGGGCGACGACCAGCGCCAGCACCTTGAGCTCGCCCGGGAGCTGGCGGTTCGGTTCAACCACCGTTACGGCGAGACCTTCGTGGTGCCCGACGCCGCCATCCCCGGGACCGGGGCGCGCGTCATGGACCTCCAGCACCCCGACCGCAAGATGTCCAAGTCGGCCGACTCACCGTTGGGCACCATCGGCCTGCTGGACTCCGACGAGGACATCACGCGAAAGATACGCAAGGCCGTGACCGACACGGACGGCGAGATGCGCTACGACCCACGGGCCAAGCCGGGCCTGGCCAACCTGCTCGAGCTTCTGGCGGCAGCGACCGGGCGCACGCCCCAGGATGTCGCAAAGGACTACGCGCGCTACGGCGACCTCAAGAACGACGTGGCGGCCGCTCTCTGCGAGATGATCGGCCCGATTCGCAAGCGCCGCGTCGAACTTGAGGGCGACCCGGGCTACGTCGAGGGCGTACTGGCACGCGGCGCCCGGTACGCGCGCGAGGTGGCGGCGGGCACCTACGCGCGGGCTTCCGACGCCATCGGCCTGTTGCCGGCCACATAGTCGCTCAGACCCCCAGGACGTTCTCCCACCAGTCGTACAGGCGCTGGAAGAGCCAGGTCAGCGGTCCGTCGTGGCCGTTCTGGGTCAGGAAGAAATTGAGGACCACCAGGCCCATGAGGATGGGCATCGTGTACTGGCGGTAGCGCAGGTAGGTCGGCCACCAACTTCTCGGGAGGAGCCGCTCGAAGAGCACCGAACCGTCGAGCGGCGGCACCGGGATCATGTTGAACGCGCACAGGCCGACGTTGACCAGACTGGCGAAGAAGATGACCTGGGCCCCGGTCGACCACTGCGACAATACAGTGAAGCCGCCGGCCGTGATCGGGACGCCCGATCGAACCCAGTGCACGAAGACGAAGCCGAAGAACGCGGCGAGCGCCGCATTCATGCCGGGCCCGGCCAGCGAGACGAGGACGCCCTGGTTGCGCGGGCTGCGTAGGTGGGCGACGTTCACCGGAACCGGTTTGGCCCAGCCGATGATGCCGAACCCGCTCAGCGAGAGCAGCGCGGGCACGATGAGCGTCCCCACAGGGTCCACGTGCGGGATGGGGTTGAGGGTGAGGCGCCCCGCCCGCGCCGCCGTGTCGTCGCCGAAGGCCTTGGCCACCCAGCCGTGCGTGATCTCGTGCAGGATGATGGACGGCACCACCACGCAGAAGATGATGATCTCCTGCTCGGTGATGTTGTGATGGACGACGAGCGCCAGCACGATGATCGCAATGGCCACGATCCACAGGGCGCGCTTGGTCCGCGCATCCATGGGGCGGCGCCTCCCCGAGGAGGCTCCCGGCGGGTACACCTAGTGCTTGGCGGCGTCGACGATGCAGAGGCGGGCTGCCGGCATGGCCTCGAGCCGGGCCGCGCCGATCGGCTTCCCGCACACCTCGCAATTGCCGTAGGTCCCATCCTCGAGCCGCTTGATGGCCGCCTCGACCTCGTCGAGGGACTCACGCAGCTCGGAGGCCAGGCGCTCGGCCTCACCGCGCTCCGCCGTCACCTGGCTGGAGTCGGCGAAATTCGAGTCGTAACTGAGGCCACTCCCCTGGTCCGCGTAGCCAAGCTCCTTTAGTTGGGCCTGGAGCCCGGCCTGCTCCTCGCGCAGCAGGGCGGCGAAGTCGATGTTGGCGGTCTCGGCCGTAGGGGCCTCGTTCGGCATGCGCTCATGCTACGCGGTCCCTCCCCCCCGTGGTTCCCGCACGGGGGTGGGCCCCCTCGTAGGCCCGGCGGAGATGCTCGGGGGACACCTTGGTGTAGCGCTGGGTGGTGGCAATCGACGCGTGGCCCAGGAGCTCCTGGACGACCCGCACGTCGGCACCCCGGCCCAGCATGTGGGTGGCACAGGAGTGCCGCAGGACATGCGGGCTGACCTTGGCCTCGAGCCCGACCCGGGCGGCGTACTTCTTGACCACGCCGAAGGCCCCCACTCGGGAGAGCCGACCACCCCGGCTGTTGAGGAAGACCGCGTCGGCGTCGCTGCGGCGGCGCCACTTCTTGGGCTCGAGCAGCGGTCGGCCCTGGCCGGACAGCCAATCCGCCAACGCGGCGCGGGCCAAGCGACCCAGCGGTACCACGCGCTCCTTGTCACCCTTGCCGAGCACCCGGACCAGCGGCAGCCCGGACGCCTCCACCGCGCCTGCTACGTCGCCCAGGTTCAGCCCTACGACCTCGCTCACCCGGGCCCCGGTGCCGTAGAGGACCTCGAGCAACGCCCGGTCGCGCCACACGGCCGGGCCGGTCCCGACGACGGCCCCCAGCAGCCGCTCCGTCTCCTCTTCGCTCAGGGCCTTGGGCAAGAGGTCCGACACGCTGATGGAGGGCAGGTCCAGCGTGGGGTCGTCGGAGCGCTGCCCCTCCTCGACCAGGAAGCGGTGGAAGCCACGGAGGCTGGAGAGGGCGCGCGCGGCCGACGCCGGGCTGTGCGTTCGCCGCAACGAGGCCATGTAGGCGGCGACGTCGGCCGACGAAGCGGCTGCCATGGCCGTTCCCCGCTGCTCCAACGCGTCCCGATAGACGGCCAGGTCGCGCCGGTAGGACGACAGCGTGCGTGGCGAGCGCCCGCGCTCCACCTCGAGCCAGGAGAGGTACTCCTCGGCGTCGTGCGGGAGCTCGGCCGTCACCGGAGCCGCCCGCTGGCCGCCAGCCGGGCCTGGGCCAGATAGAGCCCCAGGACCGTCGTCTCGTCCTTCAGCGAGCCGTCGGCCACCAGGCCGTCGACGTCGGCCAACCGGATGGTCTCCACGGTCATGTAGCCCTCTTCGACACCGTCGGGGCGAGCCTCGCACGGCGTGAGCCCGGTGGCCAGGAAGATGGTGGTGTGCTGGTCGCTCACACCCGGCGAGTTCCAGGTGCCGATGAGCGGCTCCCAGTGGGCCGCCTCGAGCCCGGCCTCTTCGGCCAGCTCGCGTCGGCCGGTCGCCTCGGGCGTCTCGCCCCCCTTGTCCCGGGTGCCCGCCACGATCTCGAGCACCGTGGTGTCGACCGCAGCCCGGTACTGGCGAACGAGGGTGACCGTCCCGTCGTCGTGAACGGGCACCACCGTCACCGCGCCCGGATGGCGGACGACGACACGTTCGAACGAGTGGCCGGCGGGATCGAGCAGGTGGAGGCGATCGATCCGGAACAGCCACGCCCGAAGGAGCTCCTCCTCCGAGACGAGGCGGAATCCGGGCACGCGTTCAGCTCACGGCGTCGAGGTCGAGCAGGTGCGGCTCTCGCCCTTCCGCGCGCTCCAGAGCTGCCCCCACGAGCGAGCGGAACAGCGGGTGGGCCCGGTCGGGCCTGCTCTTGAACTCGGGGTGGGCCTGGGTGGCCACCCAGTACGGGTGGTCCTCGAACTCGACGAACTCGACCAGCCTCCCGTCGGGCGAGCTGCCCGAGCAGAGGAGTCCGACCGCCTCGAGCCTGGACTTGTAGCGGTTGTTGAACTCGAAGCGATGCCGGTGGCGCTCGGTGACGGCCAGGGTGCCGTAGGCCTTGGCCACCTTGGATTCCGGCAGCAGCACGGCCTGGTAGGAGCCGAGCCGCATGGTGCCGCCCTTCTCCGTCACCTCGGCCTGGTCGGGCATGAGGTCGATGACCATGTGCGGCGACAGTGTGTCGAACTCGCGCGAGTTGGCCCGTTCCAATCCCGCCAGCTCGCGGGCCACCGAGATGACCATCACGTGCAGGCCGAGGCACAGGCCGAGACACGGGATGCCGTGCTCGCGGCTGTAGCCGGCGGCGGCCACCATCCCCTCGATGCCGCGCTCACCGAACCCGCCCGGGATCACGATGGCGTCCAGGCCGCGCAGCCGGTCGGTGCCCAAGAGCCCCGGGACGATCTCCGCGTCGATCCAGTCCAACTCCACCCGCACCCCATGTTCGAACCCGGCGTGGCGCAGCGCCTCGACCACCGACATGTAGGCGTCGGGCATGTTGACGTATTTGCCGACGATGCCCACCCGCACCGTGCGCGACAGCGAGGCAACACGGTCGACGAGCGACTCCCACTCGGTGATTTCGATCTTGTGCGACTCCTCGTCGATGCCGAGCGTCCGGCAGACGTAGCCGTCGAGGCCCTGCTCGTGCAGCACGAGCGGGATCTCGTAGATGCTCGGCGCGTCGACGGCGGAGATCACGGCGTCGATGGGCACGTCACACTGGAGCGAGATCTTGCGCTTCAGGCCCTCGGAGATCGGCTTGTCGCTGCGGCAGACGATGACGTCAGGCTGGATACCGCGGCTGCGCAGTTCGGTCACGGAGTGCTGCGTCGGCTTGGTCTTCTGCTCACCCGAGACCAGGAAGGGCACCAGGGTGAGATGGACGTAGCAGACGTTGTCCCGCCCGATGTCGCGCCGGAACTGCCGGATGGCCTCCACGAAGGGGACGATCTCGATGTCGCCGACGGTGCCACCGATCTCCACGATGACGATGTCGACGTCCTCGTCGGACAGGCGACGGATGCGGTCCTTGATCTCGTCGGTCACGTGTGGGATGACCTGGACCGTGCGCCCGAGGAAGTCGCCCCGGCGTTCCTTCTCGATCACCGAGCGGTAGATGCCACCAGTCGTGGTGTTGGAGCGCTTGGACAGGTTCTCGTCGATGAAGCGCTCGTAGTGGCCGAGGTCGAGATCGGTCTCGCCGCCGTCCTCGGTGACGAAGACCTCGCCGTGCTCGCCGGGGTTCATCGTCCCGGGATCGACGTTGATGTACGGGTCCAGCTTGCACATCGTCACCCGCAGGCCGCGGCACTTGAGGAGCCGACCGAGCGAGGAGGCGGTGAGACCCTTCCCGAGCGAGCTCGAGACACCGCCGGTGACGAAGATGAACTTGCTCACGCCGCCTTCAGGGCGCCGAGCATCGCTTCATATGATCGGTGCACCCGACCACGATAATCGAACGGAGACGAAGTCGTGGTGGACTACCTACCCGGTGAGGTGCCGAGCAGCTCCCGTGCGTGGGCGCGGGCGGCGTCGCTACCCGGGTGGCCCGAGAGCATGCGGGAGAGCTCGACGACGCGGTCCTCCCCGGCCACGGACGAGGCCGTCGTCACGGTGCGCCCACCCGCTTCGCGCTTGACCACGCTGACCTGCGCGTCGGCTTGGGAGGCCACCTGGGCCAGGTGCGTGACGACCAGCACCTGGCGGTGGCGGGCCACCTCGTGCAGCGCCTCACCCAGGGCCAGCGCGGCGGCGCCGCCCACGCCGGCGTCGACCTCGTCGAAGACCATCGTCTGCGGGCCGCCCAGCCCGACCAGCCGAATGGCCAGCATGGCCCGGGCCAGCTCGCCTCCCGAGGCCGTCTTGGCCAACGGCTGCACCGGTTCCCCCACGTTGGCCCCCAGGGACAGCTCCACGGGCTCCCCTGCCCCCTGGGGGCTCACCTGGACCTCCAGGCGGGCCCCGGCCATGGCCAAGGAGGCCAAGTGCTCGCCCACGCGCTGGCCGAATTCCCCGGCGGCGGACGCCCGCACCTCCCGCACCGCCGCCTCCGCCTCGACCAGCTCCTCCCGGCGCCGCTCGTGCTCGGCCTGGAGCCGGGTCGCCTCGCCTTCGGCGTCCTGGAGGGCGCGCAGCCGGGCCGTCCCGAGCTCGGCATAGGCCATCACAGCGGCCAGGTCCTCGCCGTACTTGCGCCGAAGCTCGGCCAGCAGGCGACGCCGCTCCTGCACCTCGGCCAGGCGGCCCGGGTCGTCCTCCCATCCCTCGACCTCGTCACGCAGCGAGCGCGCCACGTCCGATAGCTCGACGCCCGCCGCGGCGACCCGGTCATGCGAAGAGGCAAAGGCCTGGCGGCCCGCCAGTGCGGCGCCGGCCTGGCCCAGGAGCTCGAGTGCGCCGCCCTCGCCGCTCAGGAGCTCGTGAGCTCCGAGCGCGGCCTCGCGGTAGGCGGAGGCGTCGGCCAGCCGCTCCTCCTCGAGCCGCAGCGCGGCCTCCTCGTCGGGGTCGGCCAGCCGCGCTGCGGTGATCTCGTCCACCTGGTAGCGCAGCACGTCGGCCTCCCGGGCGCGCTGCTGGGTGTCGCCGCCCAAGCCGGCCAGCGCCTCGTCGAGCGCGCGCAGCTGGCTCTGCAGGGCGCGCACCCGGCTGAGGTCGCTGCCGGCGAAGGCATCGAGGACGTTGCGCTGCGCCGCCGCGGTGACGAGGGCACGGTGCTCGTGCTGCCCGTGGATCTCCACCAGCTCGCACGCCACCTCACCGAGCGCGCCCACCGGAGCCATGCGGCCATCGA
Organism: uncultured Acidimicrobiaceae bacterium; assembly: GCA_963807775.1. Lineage (GTDB taxonomy): Bacteria > Actinomycetota > Acidimicrobiia > Acidimicrobiales > RAAP-2 > Bog-473. The sequence continues at coordinate 330,682 of CAWECY010000013.1, forward strand.
CCCAGGCGCGCGAGCGGCCGTCGGCCGGAACCGACCGAACGAGGATCACCTCGTGCTCGTCCGCGCCCTCGCCCATGGCGAAGCGCGCTTCGACCAGTGCCTCGGCCGCGCCGGCCCGGACCATGCCGGCACTCGCCCGCCCACCGAGGACGAGCTGCAGCGCCTCGACCACAAGCGTCTTGCCGGCGCCGGTCTCGCCTGTGAGGGCGGTCATGCCCGGCCCGAAGGTGAGGGTGAGGTCCTCGATCACCCCCAGGTCGCGGACGCGCAGGTCGGTCAGCATCGGCTAGCGGTCCCGGTCGGCCAGGAGCCGGAAGCGCAGGATGCCGCCGAAGGTCTGGGGCTCGTTGCGCACGACGCGCACCGGCTTCGGCGCCACGCGGCAGGTGATGGTGGCACCGGGGGTCAGGCGACCCACCTCGACCCCGTCGATGACGAGCGCGCCGGAGCGGTCGGGCACCACCTCGACCCGGACCTCCTGGGTGTCGGTGAGCACCAAGCTGCGGTCGAGCGCGAAGTGCGGGGCCACCGGTGTCACCACCATGGCCCGCAGGGTCGGGGCCAGGATGGGACCGCCGGCCGAGAGGTTGTAGGCGGTCGAACCCGTCGGCGTCGACACGATGATCCCGTCGGCCGAGTAGGTGAGCGCCTCCTCGCCGTCCACCCACGTAGCCAGGCGCACGGTGTGGCCGAAGTCGATCTTCTCGATGACGACTTCGTTGAGAGCCAGCAGGACCGAGACTTCATCGTCGACGGAACGGTCGGAGATGCTGACCTCGAGCGCGCAGCGGTCCTCGATGGTCGCCTTGCCCTCGAGGAACTTGCCGAGCGCACCCCGGACCTGATCTGGGAGCAGGTCGGGCAGGTAGCCGACCCGACCGAAGTTCACGCCCAGCACGGGAACGTCCTTGGCCGTGGCGAGGCGCACCACCCGCAGGAAGGTTCCGTCCCCCCCGAAGCTGACGGCCACCGCGGTCCCGGTCAGGTCGACGGCGCCCAGGTCGACCTCGACCCCGGCCTCGGTCACGCGGTTGGGTCCACTAAAGCGCAGGATGCGCGCCTCGTCGCCGCGCCCTGTCAGCCACTCGGCGGTATCGGTGGCGAGGGCCAGCGCGTCGGGGCGGTCGGGATGGACCAGAAAGGTGACGGTCGCCATGGGGGCGAGCGGGCTCAGCCGGCCGGGCCGGCCGAGAGCAGATGTTCCGCCGCCTCCGACACGGCGGCGCGGAACAGGGTCTCGGCCTCCTCCTGATCGGCGCCCGGCGCGCCCTTGCGGGCATGCAGGAGGAACTCGACGTTGCCGGACGCGCCGGTCAAGGGGGAAGCCATCGACCCCATGATGCCGGTTCCGGCGGCAGCGAGCGCGGACGCAACCCCCTCCAGCGCGCCGATCCACAGAGCGGGGTCACGCACCACGCCCCTGCCCCGGGAGACGGCGGTCCGACCGACTTCGAACTGCGGCTTGACCAGGAGGACCAGGTCGGCGTCGGCCGCCGAGAAGGACCGCACAGGGTGGGCACCACCGTGCGCAGCGAGATGAACGACAGGTCGGCCACGACGAGCGGCACCGCCTCGTAGGCGGGCTCGGCGGCCCGCAGCTCGATCGCCGTCATGGTGCGGATGTTGGTGTGCTCGAGCACCACGACGCGGGGGTCGGCGCGCAGGCGCGGGTCGAGCTGGCCGTGGCCGACATCGACGGCGTACACGCGCGCCGCGTCGCGCTGGAGCAGGCAGTCGGTGAAGCCGCCGGTGGAGGCGCCGGCGTCGAGGGCGTGGCGGCCGGTGACGGGCACGGCGAAGCGGTCGAGCGCGGCGTCGAGCTTCTGGCCGGCGCGGCCGACGAAACGAGACGGGGGGCCGAGCACGACGACGGGGTCGTCCGGAGCCACCAGGCGGGCCGGCTTCTCGGCGGGCGCTCCGGCGACGAGCACGGTCCCGGCGGCGATGGCGGCCTGCGCCTCCTGCCTGGTGGGGGCGAGGCCCCGGCGCACGAGCTCGGTATCGAGCCGGCGGCGGGCCCCGGAGGTCAGCTGGCGGCCTTCTTGGCCGCCGTGGTCTTCTTGGCGGCAGGCGTGGCCGTCTTGGGCTCGCCCGCCTTCTTGTCCTCGGCCGGCTTCTTCGACTCCCCCTTGGCGCCGCCCTTCTTGCTGTCGGACTTCTTGCCGCCCTTCTTGCCCTTGCCGCCGCGCTTGGGTATGGCGCCCTCGGCGGCCTCCCGGGCACGCTGGGCGGTCTTCTCGGCCCGGACCCGGGCGTCCTTGGCCGCCTTGGCCGCCTGCTCGGTGGCGTCCTTGGCCGCCTTGCTCGCCTGCTCCGTGGCGTCACGGGCGGCCTTGGTGGCGTGGTCAGTGGCGTCCTTGGCCGCCTTGGTCGTCCGCTCGGTGGCGTCGCGGGCCGCCTTGGTGGCGTGGTCCGTGGCGGAGCGGCCGGCGTCGGCCGACCGCTTGAGGATGTCGGCCACCTGGTTGGCGATCTGCTCGAGCGACGAAGCGTCGATCTTCTTCAGCTGGGTCGCCACCTCACGGCGCACCGTGTCGATCAGCGACTCGCTCGTCTTGCGGCTGCCATCCACCAAGTTGTCCACCCACTCTCGTGCCTGACCGCGCTGGATATCGCCGGCACTCACCAATTCTCGCACGATCTCCTCGGCCCGGCCGCGGGTGACCTGCCCGAGGACGGATCCCGCATCGAGGTACTTGCGAATCCGTTCGTTGCTTGCCATTGAACAAGAGTATCCAAAGTGCTAGCTGATAGCAAGCACTTCCTTCAGCCGGAGCGCAGGGTGTCGCGGACCAGAGCGGCCAGGTCGCGGGCCGTGGCGTCCGGGTGGGCGTCGAGTGGGACGTCGCCCTCACGGGTCACCCCCGAGAACACCAGGGCGAACGGGAGGCCCAGCTGGGCGGCCAGGGCACCATCGGTCGAGGGGCGGTCGCCCACCACCACCCGCAGGTCCCCAGGCGGGACCCGGGCGGCGATGGCGTCGGCGGTGGGGCGATGAGGCTTGCCGGCCACCTCAGGCTCGGTCCCGGCAGCGATGGCGACGGCCGCCAGGAGTGCCCCGGCGCCCGGGATCAGCCCGTCGGGCGTGGGATAGGTGGCGTCCTCGTTGGTCCCGATGAGCCGGGCGCCGCCCCGCACGGCGGCCGCGGCCATGGCCACGGCGTCATAGGTGAACCAGGTCCGGGTCCACCCCACCACCACGGCGTCGGCCGGCGCCTCGGGCACCACCGTGACGCCCCGGTCCCCCAGCGCCTCCACGATGCCGTCCTCGCCCAGGACGAGGGCGGTGGTGCCCGGTGCAAGGAGCCCGGCGGCCACGTCGGAGGAACGCAGGAGGTCGTCGTCGACCGCGGTGATGCCACAGTGCGCCAGGCGCTTGCGCAACTCGGCCCGGGTGGGTGCCGAGTTGTTCGTGGCGAAGAGGACCCGGACGCCGGCCCCGCGGAGCCGGCCCACGGCCTCGTCGACCCCCGCGATGGGGCGCCCGCTGAGCCAGACAACGCCGTCGAGATCGAGGACCCAGGTGCCGGCGGGCGGAGGGGGCCACATGGTCGCCGAGGCTAACGCCGCTGCCGCGGGGAAGGGCGTGCGTCCGGGGGTGACACGGACGGCCGAGCGGCTCCCCGGGGCATGCGCCTCGCACCCGCATACGACGGCTCCGGGAGTTCGCGGCGACGCCGCCACACGAACCTCCGGAAATGGTCATAGGCCGCGGAAGACAGGTCCGGATCCGTAAACTCCGCCGCATGGCCGAGCTACAGATCGACGGTGATGAGCTGGTGCTCCACATGACTACGTTCGAGAAGGCGGAGGGGGTCCACGGCGACATCCGGGTACCACTGTCGTCGGTGGCGTCCGTGCGCTCCGTGGACACCGCGTGGCCCGACGAGCTGCGCGGTATCCGCGCCCCGGGCACCGCCATCCCCAACGTCGTCGCCGTGGGCACCAGGCGTGGCAGCTTCGGCAAGGACTTCGCGGCGGTGCACGGCAAGGGCCCCGCGGTGGTGCTCGATCTGGAAGGCCAGGCCTTCGGCCGCCTCGTGTTCACCGCCGACGACGCGACGGGCGTGGTAGCTGAGGTGCGAAAGGCGACCGGAACGAAGTGAACGGGCCGGTGAGACGCCGGCCCTGCGCTCAGGCGTCGGCCCAGGACGGGATGAAGGTCAAGGAGCGGGCGATGTCGCGCCGCGTCACGAGGCCCACGACCCGGTTGCCCTCTGTCACGGGCAGGCGGGACCGGTGGTGGCGGGCCATGACCGAGACGGCGTCCTCGACGAGAACCCCCACGTCGACCGCCACCACATCCGCCGGTTCCGCCAGCTCGGCCAGCGTGACCTGCCGCGGGTCGAGGCCCTTGGCGACCACCTTGGCCACGATGTCGCGGGCGGTGACCGTGCCCGCGACGCTCCCGTCGGAGAGGCAGAGGAGCACGTCCTCCTCGTCGTGGGTCGCCAAGTAGCACGCCGCCTCGGTCACCGACTCCGTCGTCCGGAGCACCTCGATGTCTGCACGCATGACGTCACGGACGGTCCTCATGGCGACCTCCTCTGTGCGGTACGGCCCGCTTCTACCCTCGCGCCAGCGCCTGCGAGGGGCAATGCTCAGCGGGCACAAAGTTCCACCGGCGCCGTTGCGAGGGCGTCGATGCCCCGAGCTTGCTCCTTGCCAAGGCACCGCTGCGAACGTATGTTCGTAGCGGTGGAACGCCGGTACCAACTGGAGTCGCTGCGGCGATCGCTGGCCATGCTGCGGCCCGGTGCCCCCGCGCTCGACCGGGAGGAGGCCATGCGGCTGGTCCGCGAACTCCAGGACCTGGAGGGCCAGCTATGCACGTTGCGCCAGGGGTTACAGCGGCTCCTGGCCGAGGGCGGCTGACGGCGGTCAGCCGAGGGCGACGAGATGGGTGGGGTCGGAGAGGATCTCGCCCACGGATGCCAGGAAGAGCGAGGCGCCGCGGCCGTCGACCAGCCGGTGGTCGAACGTGAGACTGAGCGTCATCACCTGGCGCAGCGCGACATCCCCGTCGTGCTCCCATGGGCGCCGCTGCACGGCTCCGACAGCGAGGATGGCCGCCTCGCCCGGGTTGAGGATGGGGACGCCGGCGTCCACCCCGAACACGCCGACGTTGGTGATGGTGAAGGTCCCGCCACTGAGGTCGGCCAGGGCGGACTTCGCTTCACGGGCGGTCGTGGTCAGGTCGGCCAGTGCGCGGGCCAGATCGCGCAGAGACAGGTCCTGTGCGTCCTTCACGTTCGGCACGACAAGACCGTTCGGGCCGGCCACGGCGATGCCGAGGTCCACGTAGTGCTTGGTGACAATCTCGTGGTTGGCCTCGTCCCAGGAGGAGTTGAGCTCGGGGCGGTCGGCCAGCGCGTGCACGACGGCGCGAGCGACGACGGCCAGGGGGGTCAGCCGAAGGCCGTCGAAATGCCGGCTCTGACGTAGGCGCTCGACCAGTTCCATGGTCGGCGTGACGTCGGCGGTCAGGAAAACGCAGGCCTGTGGCGCTTCCCGCACGCTGCGGACCATGGCCTCCGCCATGTGCTTCGCGACGCCGCGTACGGGCGAGCGCGTTTCGCGGCCGTTCAACTGTGTGGAGTCGGAAACAGCCAGGTGCGCAGCCAGGTCATCGCGGGTGATGATCCCGCCTGGCCCGTGCCCCGTGACGTCGAACAGGTCGACACCCTGCTGGCGCGCCATGAAGCGCACAGGGGGGGCGGCGAGCGGACGCGTGCCGCCTGAAGGGGGCACGGACGCCGGTCCCCAATGGGCGCGCCCGCCACGACGGCGCCGGCTCGGGGGCGCCTCGGTGGGTCCGTAACCCACGAGCGTCGGGACCCTCTCTTCAGACTCGTCGGTGACAGCCTCGGTCTCTATGGCGATGAGGGGGGCACCGACAGCGACCGTCTCGCCCGGCTCCGCCAGGAGTCCCACCACCGTGCCGCCAAACGGGCTGGGTAGCTCGACCACGGCCTTCTCCGTCTCGACCTCGACGAGTACCTGGTTCAGCGCCACGACGTCGCCGGTCTGGACGCGCCAGGCGACGACCTCAGCTTCGGTGAGCCCCTCACCGAGGTCGGGAAGCAGGAAATGCCGGACGTTCGTCACGGCTCCAGGCACCGGTCCACCTCATGGAGGATCCGGTCGGCATCAGGCAGGAAGAACCGCTCCAGGCGGGAAGGCGGGTACGGGGTGGCGAACCCGCCGACGCGGCGCACCGGTGACTCCAGGTGGTAGAAGCACCGCTCCGAGATCCGCGCCGCGATCTCGGCCCCGAGACCGCAGAAGACGGGGGCCTCGTGGACGACGACGAGGCGACCGGTCTTGCACACCGAGGCCTCGATGGTGTCGAAGTCGACCGGGGAAAGCGTGCGCAGGTCGAGCACCTCGATGGAGGTGCCCTCGTCCGCGCCGATCTGAGCCGCTTCGAGCGCCGTGGCCACCATGGGGCCGTAGGTGGCGACGGTGACGTCGGTCCCCTCGACCAGAACCTTGGCTTGGTGCAGCGACATCGCGTCCACCGGGGCCAGGTCGCGGACGACGCCCTTCTCCCAGTAGCGCCGCTTCGGCTCGAAGAAGACGACCGGATCGTCGGATGCGATGGCCTGCTGGATCATGCGGTGGCCGTCGGCGGCATGGCTCGGTGTAACGACGCGCAGTCCCGCCGTGTGGGCGAAGTAGGCCTCGGGCGACTCGGAGTGATGCTCCACCGCGCCGATGCCGCCGCCGTAGGGGACGCGGATGGTCACGGGCATCGCGACCCGGCCCTCGCTGCGGAAGCGGAACTTGGCCACCTGCGAGACGATCTGGTCGAAGGCCGGGTAGACGAAACCGTCGAACTGGATCTCGCACACGGGGCGGTACCCGCGCATGGCCAGGCCGATGGCGGTGCCGATGACGCCCGACTCGGCCAATGGGGTGTCGATCACACGCCGGTCGCCGAACTCCTGCTGCAGCCCTTCCGTGACGCGGAACACGCCGCCAAGCTTCCCGATGTCCTCACCCATCAGCACGACCTTGGGATCGTCGTGCATCGCCTGGCGCAGGCCCACGTTGAGGGCCTTCCCGAGCGTCATCGTGGCCATCAGGTCTCCTCGTCGAATGCGGCGACGTAGGCCTCGTACCCCTGCCGTTCCTCCCGCAGCAGAGGATGCGGATCGGCGTAGACGTGCTCGAAGAGCGCCGCGGGCTCCGGGTCCGGCATGGTGACGCAGCCGCGACGCAAAGCGGCCGCCACCTCGTCAGCGGTGGCGGCCACCTGTTCGTCGAAGCCGTCGTCGATCAGGCCTTCCGTCTGCAGCAACGCGTGCAGCCGGGCCAGGGGGTCCTTGATCCGCCACTCCTCTTCTTCCGAATGGGAGCGGTAGCGGGTCGGGTCGTCCGACGTCGTATGCGGCCCCATGCGATACGTGAGCGCTTCGATGAGCGTCGGCCCCTTACCGGCATAGGCGCGCGCCAGGGCGACCCGGGTGGCAGCGAGGACAGCCAGGACGTCGTTGCCGTCCACCTGGATGCCGGGGATGCCGTAGCCCTGACCCCGTTGGGCGATCGACGCCTGCGATTGGAGGCGCACCGGCTCGGAGATGGCCCACTGATTGTTCTGACAGATGAAGACGACGGGCACGACGAAGCTGGCCGCGAAGCCGAACGCTTCGGCCACGTCACCTTCGCTACTGGCGCCGTCGCCGAAGTAGGCCACCACGGCGGAGCGGGCACCGTCGAGAGCGACGCCCAAGGCGTAGCCGGTGGCGTGCAGAGCCTGAGCGCCGACGATGATGGCCGGGGTCGCCATCCCGTGCTCTACCGGGTCCCAACCCGAGAGCGCGGTCCCTCGCCACATGCGCAGCATGGCCACCGGGTCCACGCCGCGGCAGTAGGCCACGCCGTGCTCGCGATAGCTCGAGAACACGAAGTCGTCGCTGCGCAGCGCCCGGGCCGAACCCACCTGGGCCGCCTCCTGGCCGAGCAGCGGCGCCCACAGTCCGAGCTCACCTTGACGCTGGAGCGCCATAGCCTCGGCGTCGATGCGGCGGACGACGGCCATGTCGGTGTAGAGACCACGGAGCTGTTCCGCATTCACGTCCGCCACAAGCTCCCAGTAGGGACAGCCGACCGTTCGCTGCCCGTCCACGGAGATCAGCTGGACGAGGCCGTCGAAACCCGTCCGCTCTGCGATCCGCTCCTCCGGGACCCGTACCTGCGCCGTGGTCATGTGGATTGCCTCCCCGAGCAAAGCTCAGTGCAAGAATTACACCACGATTACGGACTATGGAGCGACAGAAGGAATCAAATACGAGTCTAGAGACGTATTTCCTGCGTGGGAAGGAGCATCAACGCAATAGTCCTGCGTCAGGATCAACCGCAGCCCGGCGTGTTCAGGAGGCCTTTCGGCGGGAGGCCGATTTGGCCCGGGCCGGCGCCTGTTTGGCGGCCGCCGGGGCCTTCTTGGTTGCCTTCGCCGGAGCTCGTTTTGCGGCGGATTTCTTGGCTGGCTTCGCCCCCGGCCGTGCCGAGGCAGCGATGCTGGCGTTGAGTGCCTCCATCAGGTCGACCACCTTGGCCGGTTGTTCCGGCGCGGCCTGGATCACGATCTCGTGTCCGGACCGCTTCTCCTCGACGAGCGCCTCGACCTTCTGGCGATGCGTGTCGTGGAAGCGCTCGGGATCCCAGTCGCTCTCCATCGACTCGATCAAGAGCTGGGCCATGGACAGTTCGCGCTGGCTCACGTCCTCGATGTCAGGGAGATCGGGGATCTCACGACCGGGCTGGCGGACCTCGTCCGCAAAGTACATGGTGTGCAGTGCCAGCGCGTCGCCATCGGGCCGGACCGCAACCAGATACTCCTTGTTGCGCATCACGAGGGTGGCGATGGCGATCCGCCCAGAATCAGCCATTGCCTTCCTGAGCAGGGCGTATGCCTTGTCAGCGCCTTCCCCTTCTGGGGCGAGGTAGTACGTGGAGCGGAAGTAGACGGGATCGATGTCGACCAATCCGACGAAGTCGGAGATCTCGATCTGCCGGGACTTCTTCGGTTCAGCCGACTCGAGCTCCTCTTCCGTGAGGATGACGTACTCGCCTCCGCCGAGGTCGAACCCCCGCACGATGCGATCCTGAGGCACCTCCTCGCCGGTGCGCTCGTTCACCTTCTTGTAGCGGATCCGGTCGGACGTGCCTTCCTCGAATTGATTGAAATGCACGCTCTTGTCGGACGTGGCCGGGTACAGGCCCACGGGGATGTTCACCAGCCCGAAACTCAGGGCCCCCTTCCAGATCGTGCGTGGCACGAACTGCAAATTACCAGCCCAGAGCAGGTCCACCACCCTGTTACAACGATTAGGCACACTGACCGCATGGTCACGAACGCTCCGGGAGGCTTCGGCACGGCCCTCTTGTACGGGCTGGCCGAGCTGGGTCCCGTCGACCCGTCCTCTGGTGACCTGTCCCTGGAGCTGGGTGTTTCTGCCTGGATGCGGAGCCACACCACCTCACTCGCGGAAGCACGCCGGCTGCTGCTCGAGATGCGCCTGCTGATTTTGGAGGTGGCCGAGATGGATGGGGCCACGGAGCCCGTACCCCTGGTGGGACGGTCGCCCAGGAGCGATGTGATCATGCTGATCTCGTACGTGGCCCGGCTGCTCCGTCGTGGCGCGGCCAACGCGGAGCGCAGTCCCGCGGACCTGGCCTACCGAGTGAGCGCCCAGCTCTCCGAACCCGAGGCCCCAGCCATCGGCGCCTGAGCGATCGGGATCCGGCTCTGCCGGACCTCTGGGGTCGAGTCCCCGCGCCCGCGGGCATCTCCTGGCGCGGCCAAACCGACGCAGCAGCCGCCGAGCAGGCCCACGACACTCAGATGCCAGTCGAAGTCGAACGCACCAGCCATCGCCCAGCACACGATCGCACCGACGGCACAGGAAGCGAGGGGGTCGAAGCGACGAACGACCCGGCCGACTGACACGCCTGACAGCCCGAGCAGCGCCAGGCCAATCGCCCCGGCGTCCGTGGCGATCTGCAGGTACTCGTTGTGGACGAAGTGCGCGATGGTCCCGTCTCCCGCGTGGAAGACGAGCAATCGGTCGGGGCCGACCCCAACGATGGGCGAGGTGCCCCACTGATGGAGCGCGGTCGACCATTCGACGGATCGGTCCTGATCGCTCGGCGCGAGGGCTCGCAGTGCGATCTCGTGGTGCATCAGAGCGAGCGCCGCCATCGCGGCAGAGGCAAGCACCGCCAGCAGTACGACGCGTACCCGCCCGCTCACACGGAAGCCGCCCATGTTCCACGGGGTTGCAGCCGCGACGAGGACGGTGGCGGCGAGCACGCCTCCCAGCCAGGGCACGGCGCCCGGGTCGGGCGACGAGACGATGGCAGCGACCCCAAGGGTCACCCCCGCCAGCACGGGGACGACCCAGAGCGCGAGGCGGCGCCAGGGCACGAAGAAGAGTCCGCAAATGACGGCGAGGTAAGCGCCGCGGCTCTGGGTGGCAAGCACGCCCGCCGTATTCAGACAGACAGCCACACGCACCAGGGCTGGGCAGCACTCAGTCCCGAAGGCGATCAAGAGAGACATGCCAAGGACCAGGCCAGCGGCGTCCGAGTAGGTCAGCGTGGTGGCCTCCCTCCAGAGGCCCTGCGCTGGGATGGCCATGGGAAACCAGCGACAGATGAGGCCGACCAGGCCGATCAACGCTCCTGCTGCACCGAGGCACGCCACGCCGAGCCCCGCCCACTGGCGAGCCTGGTCCCGGAGGCGGGATGTCGCGACGAAGCCGGCGGCAAACGCCAGCATGCTGGCGCCGAGGGGGAGGAACGCGATCTGCGAGCCGCTGGTAAGCGCCCGCAACAGCCACCATAGAGCGAGCAACAAGACGCTTCCGACCAGCAGGAGGCTCCGCCGCTCAGGCGGGTTCAGGATCACACCCGCCACCACGACGACCAAGGAGACCAGCCCCACAACGAGGGCGTCAGTTGACCAGAAGCCGCCTTGGCGCAACCCGGCGAGGAGCAGGAGGCCGAAGATGACCGCCGCGGGAAGCCACTCACGCATCTGGAGTTCAGCCCGCGCGCGGTACCGCTTCTGCGCTCAGCGCTTCTTCCGTCGTCATGTGGCTCCTCGCGGCTTGACGCGCCACCCGGAACGGTAGCCCGCGGCTCAGAAACCGTATCCGGCGATGATCTGGCCGTTGAGCGGGGTGGCCGACATGCTGCCGAGGAACGGCGCGTTCCCGAACGAGAACACGTCGCCGCGAGCCGATGCCACCCAGAGTCCCCGACCGTCACTGGTCGGGAAGATGGCCGTGGCCGGGTTGAAGGCGTTGGTGTAGCCGAGAGGACCGCCAAAGGGCGCGGCGTCGCCGAACGAGTACACGGCGCCGTTCGAGTAGAGCAGCCAGTAGCCCGCCCCGTCTGGTGTAGCGGCGGCAGCGGTCACGGACACCTGCTCGGCTGGCGCGCTCCCGAAGTTGGCCGCGTCGCCGAAGGCGTAGACCACCCCGGCGGACGTCACGAGCCAGTATCCGTTCCCGCTGTGGTCCGGCATCACCGCCACCGCCGTGCCGATACAGCCGCCGATCCCCGGACAGGAGCCCTCGAAGCGGGCATCGCCGAACGCGAACACTCCCCCGTCGGACGCCACCATAAAGTAGCCGCCGCCGTCGTTCGAGGGCACCATCCCGACGATGGGTGCGTCGAGGCTGTTCGGGAGACCGGAGCCGGCGGGGTGAAGACCGAGTCCGGGGATGGAGCCGTAGAAGCCTGCGTTGAACGCAAAGATCCCGCCATCGGAGGCGACGAGCCAGTACCCGTTCTTACTTTGCGTCGGCGTGATCCCCACCACGGGCCGTTGGAGGTGGAGGGAGCCCGTCGAGCCGTAGAAGCCGGCGTTGCCGAAGGTGAAGATGCCCCCGTCGGAGCCGACCAGCCAGTAGCCCCGCGGGGCCGCCCCGACGGGGAACGATTGCCCGAACCCGCTGCCGCCCTGATAGTCGGTGCCGGCGGAGACGAAGGCCGTCAGTGTGCAGGTTCCGGCCGTGATGAACGAGACCTGCAGGTTCCCGGTGACCGAGCACACGGCGGTCGTGCCCGAGACGACGTAGGTCGGACCATCCCCGTCGGTCCCGACGGTGGCCGTGAAGCTGCCGTCCTGCGTGGCAGTCGATGGAATGTTCGTCACACTCGGTGCCGAGGGTGTGGCCTGACCGATGGAGAAGGACTGCGCAGTTCCGCTGGCCGGCGCGTAGTTGGCGCCGGCCCCGACGTGCGCCGTCAAGGTGCACGTGCCGACGCCGACAAACGAGACGGCCAGCCCGTTGGGACCGACGGTGCACTCGCCCGGTGTGGAGGTAGTCACCGAGGTGGCGCCATCGCCATCCGTAGTGACCTCGGCTGTGAACTGCTCGTCGTAGATCCCGCCCGAGGGAACGTTGGCGATCGACGGCGTGGTCGACGAAGCGTGGAACACGGTGAAGGTCTGTGTGGCGCCTGCTGCGGCCGTGTAGTCCGTCCCTTCCGCGACACTGGCCGTGAGCGAGCACGACCCGGTGCCGACGAACGACACCACTAGGCCGCTCACGGTGCAGACACCGGGGGTACTGGTGGCGACCGACGGCGCGCCATCGCCCGACGTACTCACCGAAGCCGTGAACTGTCCGCCAAAAATGGGCCCGGCGGGAATGTTGGAGATGGACGGCGTTGAGGCACTGGCCCGGCCGACGGTGAAGCTCTGTGCGGTACCGGTGGCCGCGCCGTAATCGGTGCCGGCACCCACCGAGGCGGTCAGGGTGCACTGGCCCACGCCGACAAAGGACACCGACATGCCGCTCACGGTGCAGACGGCAGGCGTGCTGGAGGCAACCGAGGGTGCGCCGTCACCGTCGGTGTTGACATCGGCGCTGAACTGCTGGTTGTAGAGGGGGCTGCCCGGGATGTTGCTGATGGTCGGTGCCGATGGGGTCGCCTTGCCCACGCTGAAGCTCTGTGTGGCGCCTGCTGCGGCCGTGTAGTCCGTCCCTTCCGCGACACTGGCCGTGAGCGAGCACGACCCGGTGCCGACGAACGACACCACTAGGCCGCTCACGGTGCAGACACCGGGGGTACTGGTGGCGACCGACGGCGCGCCATCGCCCGACGTACTCACCGAAGCCGTGAACTGTCCGCCAAAAATGGGCCCGGCGGGAATGTTGGAGATGGACGGCGTTGAGGCACTGGCCCGGCCGACGGTGAAGCTCTGTGCGGTACCGGTGGCCGCGCCGTAATCGGTGCCGGCACCCACCGAGGCGGTCAGGGTGCACTGGCCCACGCCGACAAAGGACACCGACATGCCGCTCACGGTGCAGACGGCAGGCGTGCTGGAGGCAACCGAGGGTGCGCCGTCACCGTCGGTGTTGACATCGGCGCTGAACTGCTGGTTGTAGAGGGGGCTGCCCGGGATGTTGCTGATGGTCGGTGCCGATGGGGTCGCCTTGCCCACGCTGAAGCTCTGTGCGGTACCGGTGGCCGCGCCGTAATCGGTGCCGGCACCCACCGAGGCGGTCAGGGTGCACTGGCCCACGCCGACGAAGGACACCGACATGCCGCTCACGGTGCAGACGCCAGGCGTGCTGGAGGCAACCGAGGGTGCGCCGTCCCCGTCGGTGTCGACGTTCGCCGTGAACTGCCCGTTGTAGGCCGGGCTGCCCGGGATATTGGTGATGGTCGGGCTGGTCGGTGTGGCCTGGCCGACGCTGAAGGACTGCACCGCACCCGTGGCCCCCATGTAGTTGGTCCCGTCCGACACCACTGGGGTGAGCGAGCAGGTGCCCACGCCGACGAAGCTCACCGTGAGCTTGTCGGATTCGGAGACCGTGCAGACGTCGGTGGTCGAGGAGGTCACCGACGTGGTCCCGTCCCCGTCGGTGCTGACGTCGGCGGTGAACTGTCCGTTGTAGATGGGGTTCTCCGGGATATTGGTGATGGTCGGGCTGGTCGGTGTGGCCTGGCCGACGTGGAAGGACTGCACCGCACCCGTGGCCCCCGTGTAGTTGGTCCCGTCCGACACCACTGGGGTGAGCGAGCAGGTGCCCACGCCGACCAAGCTCACCGTGAGGTTGTCGGATTCGGAGACCGTGCAGACGTCGGTGGTCGAGGAGGTCACCGACGTGGTCCCGTCCCCGTCGGTGTCGACGTTCGCCGTGAACTGTCCGTTGTAGATGGGGTTCTCCGGGATATTGGTGATGGTCGGGCTGGTCGGTGTGGCCTGGCCGACGTGGAAGGACTGCACCGCACCCGTGGCCCCCGTGTAGTTGGTCCCGTCCGACACCACTGGGGTGAGCGAGCAGGTGCCCACGCCGACGAAGCTCACCGTGAGGTTGTCGGATTCGGAGACCGCGCAGACGTCGGTGGTCGAGGAGGTCACCGACGTGGTCCCGTCCCCGTCGGTGCTGACGTCGGCGGTGAACTGTCCGTTGTAGATGGGGTTCTCCGGGATATTGGTGATGGTCGGGCTGGTCGGTGTGGCCTGGCCGACGCTGAAGGACTGCACCGCACCCGTGGCCCCCGTGTAGTTGGTCCCGTCCGACACCACTGGGGTGAGCGAGCAGGTGCCCACGCCGACGAAGCTCACCGTGAGGTTGTCGGATTCGGAGACCGCGCAGACGTCGGTGGTCGAGGAGGTCACCGACGTGGTCCCGTCCCCGTCGGTGTCGACGTTCGCCGTGAACTGTCCGTTGTAGATGGGGTTCTCCGGGATATTGGTGATGGTCGGGCTGGTCGGTGTGGCCTGGCCGACGCTGAAGGACTGCACCGCACCCGTGGCCCCCGTGTAGTTGGTCCCGTCCGACACCACTGGGGTGAGCGAGCAGGTGCCCACGCCGACGAAGCTCACCGTGAGGTTGTCGGATTCGGAGACCGTGCAGACGTCGGTGGTCGAGGAGGTCACCGACGTGGTCCCGTCCCCGTCGGTGTCGACGTTCGCCGTGAACTGTCCGTTGTAGGCCGGGCTGCCCGGGATATTGGTGATGGTCGGGCTGGTCGGTGTGGCCTGGCCGACGCTGAAGAGCTCGCAGGAGCTCACGGACGAGGGGTCGTAGTCCGGGTCCCCCAGGTACTGCGCATCGAAGGCGTAGCTGCCCGCCCCGAGCGACCCAGTGGATAGCCCAACCGATGCGGAGTCCGGTACGGACCCATCATCGACGGTGACGTCGGCCGTCATGTCGGGCGTCTCGTCGCAATTGCCGTTGGTGAAGTAGTTGTAGGTCACGGTGCCCGTCGGGGTCGGTCCGCTTACCTCCAGCGTGGCCGTGTCGTAGGCGCTGGCCCCCGTCACCTCGGTATTCGTCCAAGCGGAACCGGAGGAGGCGTCGAAGACGATCGTGGAGATCGACGAGGGCAACTGAGCGCCTGCCGGTGATGAAAACAACCCTGTGGAACAGACGATGGCAGCAGTGGCCACCAGCACCACGAGAAGCCGTTGCCTGGTCACTCGAGCACCGTCTTTCGGGGGAGGCGCTCCAGAGCGCCAACGACCGCGCCCCCGCTGTGCTGGTCTCGCGCCGTCATCGGACTCCCTTGGCTTTCCGAGGCAACCGGAAAAAGGTAGCCCGGTTACCCGACGAATCCTTACCGCCCCCCACCACCTCGGTCTCTGGCCCAATACACGAGCCTCACAGCTGGTCGTTAGATTCGACGGGAATCATGAGAGACGTGACGACCCGGAGACGCCTCAAGGTCGCGTGGTGGGTTGGCTCGGTGATCGTGGTCGTAGCGCTCATCGCCCTGGCGGGACCCTTCATCTACATCCACTTCATCCAAGGGCCTGCACCCGCCAAGCTGTCGCTGCCCACAGCACGCCGCGGCATCACCTCGACCACATCCTCCCAAGCTGCATCGGTCGCCTCGGTCAGCGGCACATGGAACGTGGGATCGGGCTCGGTCGCCGGTTACCGCGTCGACGAAGTTCTCCTCGGCCAGAACGCAACGGCGGTTGGCCGTACTGACGAAATCTGGGGATCGCTCGTCATCGACGGCTCGACCGTCACCAAGGGTTCGTTCACCGTGAACATGTCCAGCGTGATCAGCGACCAGAGCCAGCGGAACCACAAGTTCGACGGCCCCATCATGGACGTGAGCCGCTACCCCACGGCCACGCTCACCGTCTCCTCGCCAATCGGGCTCGGTGATGTAGCGGGCAGCGGGGTGGTCACGCGTTACACGGCGACCGGAGTGCTCGACATGCACGGCGTGAGCCGGACGGTGTCCTTCCCGGTTTCAGCCGAACGGCTCGCCAACGAGATCGATGTGCTTGCTGACATCAAGATTCCGTTCGCCGAGTGGGACATCTCGAATCCGAGCGTCGGTGGCTTCGTCACGACGGCCAATAGCGGCACGCTCGAGGTCTTGCTTCATCTCACCCAGGGAACCGGTAATCCGGCATCCGCCAGTGCCGGCAACTCCGGTAACTCCGGTGGGGGTGGCGGACCGGTCACCATCCCGAGCACAACGGTTCCCCCACTGACCGTTCCGTCGACCTAGCGACCCAAGACGCTCAGTTCCACTCGAAGAGTCTCTTGACCCTGGTCTTCCCGTCGGGACGGACCGGCCGATCCTGCAGGGCGTGCGCTCGGTTGCTCAGGAGCCACGCGGTCAACCCATTGCGATCCGGGAACACGACCTCTTGGTCGTTCTCCATCACGTACAAGCGCAGCAGGCGACCATCCACCGTGACGGAGAACTCGATCTCACCGTTCTCGACAAAACACCACAGGGGCGTGGCCCCGGGCGTCGTCCGCGGTTCGAGCCGCCAACCGGGTCGTCCTCGCAGGAGGTCGACGAGCTGCTTCCTCTGGTCCGCGCTACTCGTCATGACGCAGATCCTGTCAGATGGCCCGACGGGGCGTCTCGATGTGGGCGAAAAGCAGCCGAGAACCGCCGTCCGGCGTGACATTCGGGCTCACGATCAAGCACGATTTGCCAGTCCACGGCAGGTGCAGAGCGAACCGATCATCGATTCGCCAAGCTCTTTGCGACTACGACGCAGTTCTTTGGGTCAGGCGACCTTCGGGACGTGGAAGAATTGTCTTTAGAAGTGTGATCTGCCCGCAGTGGCTGCAGTGAGTGCGGTCTGGAGCGTCCTCTGCACCGCAATTCGGGCAGACGCGATACCTCTGTGTCTGTTCTTGCCCCATGTGCCCACCTCCTTATCCAACCCAACAACGCTGATTCTGACCACAGGCCGCCGCGGCGAGTAGAACCTTTCGGACTGTGTTTGCACAATGGATGCACATATCGACTCAAGCTGCGAAATGGCGGTCGGCCTCCGTTGCACGTTCGCTACAAGTCCCCGCTGCATGTCTGCAACAAGGATGTGGGGATGAAGCAGCCGGGTTTCCCCCGTCTCGGAGCCCTGATTACGCGAATCCCGAGAGGCGGATCCGACCTCTACACCCTGGACGTTGGAAAGCCCAAGCGCGGATCTGGCTACGAAGGACGAGCTGTCACCCAACCGAACTCGGATGTGGTCCGCACGCCTACCCCATCCACATGCAGCGGGGCGATCACTTCGCGCAGGGACCGGCAGTACTCGTCGTATCCGACAGCCTCGATCGCAGGCACAGACGGTCCGGCGGCAGCCATGGCGCGCACCGCGGTAGCCACGTCGGGCGACTCGCTGACTACGTCCACCGTCCCCCGCTCCACGTCGCCAAATCCCGTGGACCTCAGCATGTCCTCGATGACATTTTGCGTGTCGCCCTCTTCCATGCTGGCTGCGGCATGGCTGGCGGGAGACAACTCCAGGGCCTTGAGCAAGTAGGGCAGGAGTCCATTCCGTTCGGGTCGCCCCAGAAAGTGAGGCCAAGCGACCCTCGGGGATCAGGACGCGTCTCGCCTCTTCCAGGGCACCCTCGCATCCTTTCCACACCCCATTGAAACTGGTGACAACATCGAAACTCTGATCCGGGAAGGGCAGTGCGAACATATCCCCCGTCTGGAAGATCCCACTCGGAGTCCGCGCCGCAGCAATCCTGATGAGTTGTGCGGAGGCATCAACTCCCGACACCACAGCACCTCTGCGGGCAGCCATCCAGGCGGCAAGGCCGGACCCACATGCGATGTCCAGGAGACGAATTCCGGTGTCGACGCCGAGCTGATCGAAGACCAGTTCATAGGCTGGAAGCGCATAGGGCTCGGCCAGGTACGCCCACTCCGTGGCCCGCGCTCCCCATCCCTGTCCTGCTTTCTCCCAGTCCACGCGGTCTCCTCTGCCATCGAGACGGGCGGTCCAGCCCAAACCTACTGAGGTCGACCCGGGACCGCTCACAGGCGTGCCGATACCGCGAGGGTCCGGGTGCCCCCATCAATGGCGGGACGATCGGACACTTGGGCACGACGGATGCAGTTTGGAAAGCGTCGATCCGCCCGGTATCGCCAGTATGCACTCGTCGTGCACCTCGCATTGGGCAGTGCTCAAATGGTCATGTGGACCGAGTGCCAGAGATCCGCTACGCCACGACGACTGATGGCCTTCACATCGGATATCAGGTCGAAGGAACCGGGCCCCTCAATCTCATCGAGTTGACCAACGGGACAACCTTTTCGGTGGACGCCGCTGCCGAGTAGCCACGATGGCAAGCCTATGTGGAGAGGCTGGCCTCATTCTCTCGGCTGGTCCGATTCGACCTGAGGGGTATCGGTCTGTCAGACCCGGTGGGATCGTCGGCTCCCCCAACGGTGGAACAGTGGGCGGGTGACGCGATGGCCGTGCTGGACGACCAAGGAACAGAGCTTGTGGCGGCAATCGGCGTCCACTACGGCGGACTGGCCGCCATGCTGCTGGCCGCAACCCATCCGGAGAGGGTTCACGCGCTCGTGTTGGTGAACAGTTATGCATGCCTCACGCGAAGTGAGGACTACCCATTTGGTGTGCCGGCTCATGTGTTGGAGCGATTCAGGGAATCGCTGATCGAACCAGGATCAGGCACTGGGGACGACCTCCCTCTGATGGCTCCGAGCATGGTCTCCGATGCGGACTTTGCTGCATGGTGGCGCCGAGCGGGTCATCGGGGTGCGAGTCCGGCGACCGCACGCGGCGTATGGCGCGCGGCGGAAACCGATGTGCGACCCATCCTCGGGGGCCTCCGCATGCCGACCCTCGTGCTCCACGCCCGTGATGACCAGTTCTGCCGGGTCGACAACGGCCGTTATCTCGCCGAGCACATCGATGGTGCCCAATACGTGGAGCTCGATACGGCGGACCACGTCCCATGGGCTAGTAGTGCCGACATTGCTGGGGAAATCGAGGAGTTTCTCACTGGGACGCGGCAGATGGCTCCCAGTGATCGTCTCCTGGCCACGGTCCTCTTCTCCGACATTGTGGGCTCAACGGAGCAGGCGAGCGCACTGGGTGATCGGGCTTGGACGGCCCGCCTCGAAGAACACGACCGGGCGATTGATCGACAATTGGCTCGATTCGACGGCCACCTGGTCAAGCGGATGGGCGATGGCGTGCTCGCCATCTTCGACGGTCCGGCCCGAGCCGTGCAATGCGCGGTTGCGATCCGCGATGCCCTCCGCCAATTCGGAATCGATGTTCGCGTTGGCTTGCACACGGGAGAAATCGAGCGGCGTGGTGACGACGTGGCGGGCATCGCAGTGCATCTCGCTCAACGTGTTCAGGCCAGGGCAGAGTGCGGCGAAGTTCTGGTGTCTCGGACCGTGGTCGATCTCGTTGTCGGGTCAGATCTACATTTCGTGGACTGGGGCGAGTGCGAGCTCAAGGGCCTGCCGGGCATGTGGCGCTTATTCGTTGTGAGGGACTAAAGCCGCTCACAGGGCGCCGATCACCAGCCGGGTTCGGGGCGCCCCAGTTCGGGCCGGGGAGACGCCAGTAGGTACGAACGCCGAGCTGGGTGCCACCCCGCGGTACATCTAGACGTCCGTACCCCAATGCCCCTCAGGCCCGGGCGACGTCATAATCGGTCGCCTCCCGGGTCCTGGACATAATCTGGTGCTCAGTAGCGTCGAGCCTAGGGAGGTGGCCGGAGTGTCCTCATCCGGGCCACATCTGAGCATCCAAGAGTCCCTGTATCCTGATCTGACTTGCTTTGGATGCGGACACGCCAATCCCGATGGATTCCATCTCCGGAGTTATCGCGACGGCGACCGCACAGTTGCGACATTCACACCGCGTCCCGAACACGACAACGGTTTCGGATTCCTCAACGGTGGGATCATCACGACGGTACTCGACTGTCACACGGCTGCAGTTGTCATGTGGGAGTCCCATCAGCACGGTTGGAAGGCCGAGCACGGAGCACCCGTCCCATTTATCACGGCCGGTCTCGAGGTGAAGTTCCTGAGGCCGACGCCATTGGGTTCCGTCTTGTCCTTGCTGGCCGAACCGCAGGAGGTCTCCGAATCGGAGATCGTCGTGAATGCGGAACTCGTCTTCGACGAGAAGCAGCGGGCGACGCTGCGCGCACGTTGGTTGCGATTTCGCCCTCGCTGACTCTTGCGGGTCGACCATGAGTACACGGCCCTGGCAGCTCGATTGGGCGGCTTGGACTTCCCTCTTCGGGTTGTCCCCTACCCAAGCTCCTTCTTGCGCCAGGCCGACGCACTCCCGCTCTTCCCTGGGACCATTTCGATTTCGCCGCTGTTTCGAAGGCTATCGAACACGTCGTTCATCGAGTTCTCGGAGGTGATCCCGGTAAGTGATCTGGCGATCGCATTCGTTATCTCCGCGTGGTCGTTCAGGTACTCCATAACAATCTCTTTTGGTAACGCTTCGCAGAGAGATTGCATCGATGGCGTCGATGACCCTGGTGGTGAAGTCGAAGAGGCACGGGCGCAATCAGGCTGGCTGCTGCCGTCGATAGGGAACACCCACCCGTATCCGACGTCGTTGCTGTCAGAGGGGTTGTAAGTCGGAGTGGGTGTGTAGTCCAACAGACTGACTACCGCCGGCCCGCTCACCGAAGTCGTCTCCCAGCCCTTTCCAGTTCGGAGGACCCCCCTATTGGGGACGAGAATCCAAATGTTGGGAAACCACGAGGCGTCACCGTCAGGATGCGCTGGTTCGGCCCAGTGCTGAAGGTCGAAGTAGCCCTTAAGTACCACCGCCTGGCCATGCGTCAGTGAGTCGTTGCCAAGGGTCATCGTTTCCCTATTCGGATCGAGATTGGAGCACCTCGGCCCACTTGACAAGTTCTCGGCGGCTTTCAGTACCTCGCCCGCAGCAAAACCGGCATCGGACTGTGTACCCTGCGCGCCCTTTGGGGAGTCCGAACCATCAGGCCCCACACCCAATGAGGCATTCACGATCTCAAGCTCCTGGTCGCCACTAGCAGTGAAATCCCCAGATGTGGTGCTGGTCGTCGTGATCTGAAACGGAACGATGGCGTCAGTCATTGGATTCAAGCTGCACGGATTGCCATAGAGCGTTGAATACCCTGTAAGGGCTTTTCGTGAGATCACATTTCCGATCGCAACTGTCGTCGTCCACGTTGCTCCACTTGAATCGACGGACTCGATCGTCCAGCTACGCGGATAGGTGATCGGCGGAGGTGATGGGCTGGACGTGGGGGAAGCTCCCGACGATGCCGCAGGCGACGGCGACGACGATGGTGCTGCCTTCGGATTGCCTGAACATGCCGCCAGTGATATCGCCAGAGCAGCGAGTGCCAGACAACGGAGCAACCGCGGCCCTCCTCTTGCCATCGAGCCTCCTCTGCCGGAACCAGATCCGCGGGACGGAGAGAAGCTACTCGACCGAATGCGCCATGGGCTGTTCACCATGGTGCAAGTCAGCCCCTTGCCCAACCGGGGGATCTCCCAGCCGGGAGCTGGGCGGACGCGTCTGAGACCGAGTGAGTCGTGGGTGGGTAGAAAAACGACGGGATACCTCTTCACAGGTCAGCGAAGTTCGAATGCGTGCTGGGGTCCCTTTATCTCTAAGGGGCGACTGCCCGCCACCGAATCTCACCGCTCGGCCTCCGACTTAGCCTCGAACCACCGATGAATGACCTGAATCGCTGACCGCGCATCCGCGGAAAGTGCCTCCCTGCCTGGGAGAATTGCGTTGTTCGAAGACGCTGTTCGACCCAGCACCAGGAGGCACTTTCTGTGACGTCAGTATCGCGCGGGATCGACCGGATTGGCGTGACCTTCGACGAGCCCAATCTGGTGGCCAATGCCGGCCTGTTGTTGGTCGGAACCCTGGTCCTTCGCCTTGGGCTCGAGCGCCTCGTCAATGCCACCGTCCGCTTGTCGGGTCGTGTCGGCGGCGCGTCGCCGGGGCGCAAGGTGCTGACGTTGGTGCACTCCATGGTGGCGGGCGGCTCGCACATCGACCACGCCGACGTGCTGCGTTCGGGTGCGACGTCTGCGGTGTTGCCGCACCGGATCATGGCACCGTCAACGCTCGGCACGTTCCTGCGCGCCTTCACGTTCGGCCATTATGCCGACACCCGGATTATGCCGAGTTGGGGGATGCCCTGGCTGTGTTCCCCCTGTTCAAGCGCATGAGAGCAGGTGATGAAGTCGGCATAATCACAGCGACTCAAGGAAGCTCAGCAACGGGTCGGGTGGCCGGTAGCGCCCAGTTCGGAGATCGGCGGGATCGGTTCGTGCCAATGCGCGCTCCTTAATGCCGAGGTCCGCGTGCAAGTAGATCTGCGTGGTCTCGGTTCTCTCGTGGCCGAGCCATAGCGCGATCACCGATGTGTCGATGCCGGCTTCAAGCAGTCGCATGGCCGCGGTGTGACGAAGGGTGTGCGGCGAAACCCGCTTGCCGACGAGCGACGGACTCCTCTCCGATGCTCCTGATACATGTTTGGCCACCAGCCGCTGAACGGCGTCTGCGCTAAGCCGGCCGCCGCGGTTGCTGGGGAACAGCGGATCTGCTGTCGACGCTTCCGGACATCGTTCCATCCATTCCTGCATGGCGGCGGCGGTGCTCGTGGTGAGAGGGGTGCACCGCTCCTTTCGGCCCTTGCCGGTGCATCGCAGATGCGCGCCGCTCCCGAGCTGGACGTCGCCCCGACTCAGCCCGGTCAGCTCGCTCAGCCGCAGCCCTGTCTGCACGGCGACGGCGAGCAAGGCATAGTCCCGGCGGCCCGCCCAGGTCGCAAGGTCAGGCTGTGCCAACAGCGCGTCGACCTCGTCCTTGGTGAGGAACGCCACTGGCGACTGGGTCGCTCGCGGGCCCGACATCGCCAACACCCGCTGAATGACCGCGGCATCCTCCGGAGCCCGAAGGGCGGCATAGCGAAACAACGACCGAATGGCCGCCAGCCGGGCGTTGCGAGATCGGGCCGAGTTGCCTCGCGTGGTCTCGAGGTGTTCCAAGAACCCACCGATCACCGGTGCGTCGAGGTCTGCCAAGTCCAGATTCGAGGGTGTCTTCCCAAGGCGATCCTCGGCGAACCGGAGCAGCAGGCAGAACGTGGTTCGATAGGCGGTGATCGTCGCTGGACTGGCACGCCGCTCGGCGAGCAGACGCTTGGTGAAGAACGATTCGAGAACAGGGGCGAGAGGTGTCATGGCTTCACCTCGAGGCGTTCCGCGGCCAGCGCGAGCAGCTCGGGAGCCGATTGGAGATACCAGTAGGTCGATGACGGCTTGACGTGGCCGAGGTAGGTCGAGAGCACGGCTAGGCGCGGGCCGACGTCCTCTCCGGCCCGATACCAGCCGAGGAGCGCCTGGAGGGCAAACGTGTGGCGCAGGTCGTGCGGACGCGGCCGGCGCTGCCCCGGGCGCTCCAGCCCAACCCGACGCACCAAGCCCCGAAAGACGGCGTTGACGTCGCTGTGGTGCAGCCCGGAGCCCACGAGAGACAAGAAGAAGTTGTCGGTTCTCGGATGCGGCATGAGCTCGTCTCGGCGACGGGCGTAGCAACCAAGTGCCTTCACCGTTGTCGGATGCAGCGGCGTCAGGCGTGATTTCCGGAACTTGCTCTCCCGGATCGTGATCAGCCCCTGAGCGAGGTCAACGTCGGCGCGCTCGAGCCGGATTGCCTCCCCCACACGGAGGCCGCTCGCCGCCAGCAGTCCGATCAGCGCCTCGTAGGTGCAGGCCTTGAGGGGGAATCGGATCTTCGCGGCCTCGGCCATGAGGGAGACGATCTCTTCAGCCGAGTAAAGATGCGGCGCCGTCCTCTGTGGGCGGGCTTGCAGCACGTCAGTGGGTGGGATCTCCGTTCGGGGATCGACGGCGACGAGGTGCTTCGCGAAACATCGAACCACGCTCAGACGCTGTGACCACCAGGTGGGCTGGACGTCTTGGGGCAGCATGGCCCATTCGATGGCGAGGTCGACCGTTATCCGTTCGGCCCCCGCTGCTTCAAGGTGGCCGACGAAGCTCAGGAGAAGTCTGCCGTGATCACGCAGTTTGTAGCCGAGCGCCCGGCGCGCCTCCAGGTATTCTTCGGCGTACTCGCGCAAGTCGCTCATGACGCGCTCCCAGGCCAGGGCTGAACCACGGCCGACAACGCTCGCAGGTCGATCTTGGAGTAGATGGCCGTCGTGTCGATGCTGCGATGACGAAGCACCTGGGCGACCTCTTCGAGCGACGCTCCCTGCTGGAGCAATTGGGCGGCAGTGGTGTGGCGCAGGCGGTGTGCCCCGACCCGTTTGAGGCCCGCTCGGTCACACGCTAGATAGACCACCCACCTCACCCCGGACCCACTCAGCGGGCCGAGTGGGGCGTTCGCCCGTAGGAACACTGCACGCGCATCGTGCCGGGGGCGGCCCCGACGCATGTAGCCGGCGACGGACTCTCCGACCTCGACGGGGAGCGGGAGCCGTTCATCTCGAGCGCCCTTGCCGTGGATGACAACCTCGCCGGCACGCCAGTCAACATCATCGAGGCGCATAGCGGCGACCTCGCCGGCGCGCAGGCCCAGGCGCCACAGGCACAAGATGATGGCGTGGTCCCGAAGGCCGACGGCCGTCCTGCGATCACAGCTGCTCAATAGGCGCCGCACGGCCTTCGGATCGATCGATCGGGGGAGCGCCCCCGCCCGCCAACGAGGGACCGTCGGGACAGCAAAATCGAGCCGCTTCGGTGTCAATCCCTCGATGTAGACGAACCGGAGAAAGCTCCGCAGTCCGACCACCACGGTCGCTGCTGAATCGGCGCTTCGTCGTCTGGCTTCCTCCACCACGAAACGCGTCACCTGACGGGGGTCGAGGACGTCAAGACGCAACTCGGGCCCGGCCGCGTCCAGGAAGAGTCGAGCGGCGTGCTCATAGTTCCCGATGGTTCCGGGCTGCAGACCTCGCTCGTTCGCCAGATGTCGGCAGAAACGATCAACCAGCTGATCGGCTGGGCCTTGGACCGGCGCGACAGCCTCCGCGAAGCACCCTTGCAAGCGGAGGAACCTGACAGGACCCCACCGGGGTCGGGCACACGGGAGGTCGCGCCGCCAGCAGCGTGCCGCGCCGCGGAGAACTCGGCGAGCACGCCAACGTCGATGTCGTCGGCGTCGAGCCCCTTGCCTGCCATCCAACAGCTCAGACCCGCCAAGAGCCGCATCTGCACAACCGCCCAGCTGGGGCTGTAACCCTGCGCCGCCAGTTCATTTCGAAACCCGCTCGCCAACGGGGCAAGCGGACCTTCGATCCGCATCCGGGACTGCTCTGTCTTCACGGTGCCTCCTCTCGCGGCCCATCGGCCTGGGAAAGGAAGCCTCGGTCAACTGACTCGGATTATGCCGACTTCATCACCTGCTCTCATGCGCTTGAACAGGGGGAACACAGCCAGGGCATCCCCCCAACTCGGCATAATCCGGGTGTCGGCATAATGGCCGTTACACCGATGTCGGTGTAACGGCCACATCCGTCAGCTCGACGCCGTCCTGGCCGAGGTGCTGCGTCGGGCCTGGTCGCTCGGAGCCGGACCCCGAGCCGCCCAGATGGTTATCGACCTCGACTCGACCATCTGCGAGGTGTGTGGCAAGGCCAAGGGAGGGGCGGGCTTTGGC
>CAWECY010000014.1:0-6654 GCA_963807775.1 uncultured Acidimicrobiaceae bacterium
CCCTCTGTGTCAACCTTCAGTGAGACGGTTTGCCTTGACAAATCAATGAGCTGAGAGGGCGGAGAAGGAACTTCTCCCATGACCACGACAATCAACCACCTTGACCACACGCGCCACCATGCTGGTGCGATGGACGACACAGCTCCACCGGACCCCGAGGTCCCCGAACGCTCTTCGGGGCGCCGGCAGTTCTCGGCGAAATACAAGGCCAAGATCCTGGCCGAGTACGACGCTTTGCCCCGATCGGCCCGAGGGGCGCATGCTGCGCCGCGAAGGCCTGTACTCCTCGTTGATCGTGCACCTGGCGCCGCCAACGCGACCAGGGGGCCACGGCGGCCCTGGCCCGACCGGCGGGACGCCAGAAGGCCGATCCCCGTGATCGTGAGATCGTCCGCCTGAAGAAGGAGGTCGACCGACTGGAAGCGAGCTCGACAAGTCCAGACAGGTCGTCGAGATCCAGGGAAAACTTTCCGCGCTGTTGGAGCAACTCGCCACGGACAGCACAGCGGAGAACGGCGAGACAGAGATGATCGACGAAGCCATCGGCCAGCTCGCCCCGATTGTGGGCACGACCAAGGCGTTGGCAGGCCGTGGGGGCGGACCGGGCCACCTGGTATCGCCGCCATCGCCAGAGCCCGGCCCCGCCACGGCCCGAACGGGTCGCCACCCCTCAGCCCCGGGCCCTGAGTCGCGGTCGAGCGCAAGGAGATCAAGGCGACCCTCGAGTCCGACGAGTTCGTCGACGAGGCACCGGCGACCGTCTACGCCAAGTTGCTCGACCAGGGGACCTACCTCGGATCGGTCTCCACCATGTACCGGGTCCTGCACGAGCACGACGAGGTGCGTGAACGTCGCCGCCAAGCCACCCACCCGGCGCACAAGAAACCCGAGCTCATCGCCACGGGGCCCAACCAGATTTGGTCGTGGGACATCACCAAACTGCACGGTCCGGAGAAGTGGACGTACTACTACCTCTACGTGATCTTGGACATCTTCAGCCGCTACGCCGTGGGCTGGATGCTGGCCCGGGCCGAGTGGGCCGATCTCTCCAAGCGGCTGATCAACGACACCATCGCCAAGCAGGGCGTGCCAAGGGATCAGCTGACCCTGCACTCGGACCGAGGGTCACCCATGATCGCCAAACCGGTGGCCCATCTGCTTGGCCGACCTCGGCGTGACCAAGTCGCACAGCCGGCCCCATGTGAGCAACGACAATCCGTATTCAGAATCGCAATTCCGGACCTTCAAGTACCGACCCGACTTCCCTGATCGCTTCGGCAGCTTCGAGGACGCCCGGGCCCATTGCGGCCGATTCTTTCCTTGGTACAACGACGATCATCGTCACTCGGGCATTGGACTTCATACCCCCGCCGACGTCCACTACGGCCGAGCCGAAGCGATTCGAGAACAACGCGGTGGCGTCCTTCTCGACGCCTATGCCGAGCACCCCGAACGCTTCGTTCGCAAGATCCCCACGCCACCGGCCCTCCCGGCCGTCGCCTGGATCAATAAACCCGAAGAGGAGGTCACCGACTCACTGAATCGATGAAGAAACCGTCTCAAAAAGGTTGACACGCACCGAAGCTACATCTCGGGTCGCCGCCAGAAGGCGGCCTGGAATCCATCGGTGAAGTCGTGCGGGATCTCGAATGTCTCAACGGTATGAGCGTCCAGCGCATCGACAATGGACGCCAGCGAGGCGAAGCGACTGGTCTCTAGATCATCGATCGCGGTACATGGTCCGTTGTGATCCAGAGGTTGCGCAGGTGATCGGGGTCCCAGGTGAAGAGGACCTGTCGGTTGGCTACTCGATGCAGCTCCGCCAGTCCGGCGTCGAGATCTGCCCAGTGGTGCACGGTGAGAATGGCTAATGCGGCATCGAAGGTTCCGTCCCCGAAGGGGAGGTGCTCGGCAGCACCTCGGACACGTCGGTGACCCGAGTGCTGCGCCAGCATGACGCCCGAGGGCTCGAGGGCGACCACCGGACGATCTGACGGTTCGTAGGACCCCGCTCCAGCACCAACGTTGAGAATCGTCGATGCCAGTTCTGTCTGGTGGGCTGATACATGCGAATCACTATTCCTACGGTGCCGCAGGGGTGTCACGCCCTCCCGGTGAAGTGGGGCATCATCCCTCGATTCCCGAGACAGCTCGTTGGAGTAGGGGGCGGTAGCTTTCAACAGCCAGGGGCATGTCCTCGGTCGCCTCCGGGGGCCACCACCCCATATCGTCGTGTTCATTAGATACAAGGTGAGGAATCCCGATCCATTCTCTGACGACCCAAATGCGGCAATCAAAGTTCGGCTGTTGCAAATGAGCGAACCCAGGGTCGGAGGGTTCGGGGATCAGAATCCCAAGCTCCTCGTGTAACTCCCTGACAAGGGCTACCGGCGGCGCCTCATTCTCCTCGATGTGGCCACCCGGAAGGTCCCAGACACTCGGATACCAAGGGCGACTGGCGGAACGGTGGCAGAGGAACACCTTGCCAGCGTCGACGAGGAGACCTGCAACGACGTAATGGATGCCAACGGCGTGGCTCTCGCTCATATGATGCCAGTCTCACAGCTCGGCGACACACTTTCCGGCGAACTCCCGGCAATGTATGGGGCACCCGGAGTTCAGCCGGGTCGACGGAGTGTTGGGGCTCGTTGCTAGGCGGTCTTCAGTTCCCGGCTCGTCAGATCATCGGTGGCGACAACTCGCACAGGTGCTGGTGCCGCAGCATCCGATCGGTTGTCGGCCACATCTTCCAAGGTTCGTCCCGCCGGTTCGGGCAGAAGGCCCGTCACTGCGAAGCCCAGCCACCGCTGAGACACCGGCGACCGCGAGAAGACCGCGCAGGCCGATGTGGTCTTGGAGAACCGGGACCAGAAATACCCCGACAAAGGCTCCCAGTTTGCCGATCCCGGCGGCTATCCCGTGCCCGGTGGTGCGCATGCTCACTGGGAAAACCTCAGACGGCAGCACGAATGTCGTCATGTTCGGCCCGAACTGGATGAAGAAGTAGCTCAGCCCGAGAATGGCCAGAAACGGCGCTACCTGCTGGGTGAGTTGGGGGACGATGGCGAGCACGACAAAACACAACGCCATGACCGAGAACCCGATGAACTGCAGGCGACGGTGGCCGATGCGATCCATTCGCTTGACCGCGAGCAGGTAGCCGGGGACTGCGAAGATCACGAACATCCCGAGTGACCACAGCAGCTTCGTCTCCAAGCTGGCCGTGGCGTCCACCTCTTTCAAGATGGCGGGAAGGGAGAGGGTGTTGCCGTAGTAGGCGTAGTCGAAGAGGAACCACGCGCCGGCGGTGCCGAGGAGAAGCTTGAGCATCTGCGGGTCGGTCAGGAAGGCGCCGAGACGCATCCGCTTTGACGCAGAACCAGTTCGAGTGGGCTCGGCGATCACGCCCTCGCTGAAGTGCTCCAGCTCACCGGCAGCACGGTCGTGCTCGCCCTGCACTTGGGCCAGGTAGCGCGGGCGACTCCGGCATCCTGGAGCGCAGGTACACGACAGCCGCAGCGGGAACGGCGCCGAGGCCCAACAGGATGCGCCACGTCAACGAGTCTCCGATGCCCGGAGGACAGCAGCAAGAGGGCCACCAGCGGGCCGACGATGAGGCCCAATGCCTGCATGGAGAAGACGAGGCCGACCAGGCGCCCCCGGTCATTGCGGTTGGAGTACTCGCTCATGAACACGGCCGACACGGGATAGTCGCCACCGATGCCAAAGCCCAAGAACGAGCCGGGCGACCACCAAGAAGAGGAAGTCGGGGGCCAAGGCCGAGGCGATCGCCCCAATGATCATGATCACGGCGACCGTGACGTAGACCTTCTTCCGACCGATCACGTCCGCGATGCGGCCGAAGACGAAAGCGCCAATGAACGCGCCGAGAATGGCTGCACCGGTGACCCAACTCGTTTGCAGCGTGCTCAGATGCCACTGGACCGCCACGAGGGCGGCCACGGTCCCGATGACGAACAGGTCGTAGGCGTCGGTGAAGAATCCGACGCCCGAGATGATGACGGTGCGTCGATGGAACTTGCTGGTTGGGGCCTCGTTCAGGAGATCGGTGACAGTTGGCGCCGAGGCGGCGGCGCCGGTCTGGGAGCAACTCTCCGATTTTCTCGCCGCCCTCTGAACCCGCCACGATCAGCTCGCTCACTCGATCTTCGCCTTCCCTCTCGCTGAAGTCCCGCTGCAATGTCGCAGGCCAGCGTGACGAAAAGGCAAACTTCGGGTTATCTAAAGGTGAACAGCTCGCGAATGTTTGGCAAACTGACCCTCCTGACCTGCGTATATTGCGATGGTGCCCGGAACTCCTGACCCTGAAGTCGCGAGGCGCAAATGGGCTTCTACGGCCCAGGAACTACCTGGTGGCAGTCACTCAGGCCGTTGACCGCCTCCGGGAGGTCTTCCAGGCGGACCGAGAGACGCCTCCGAAACTGACGAAGCGGTTGCGTCACATGTCGTGTCAGCCTGCAGCAATCTCAACGATTGGCTCCGAAGCGGCGCACGCACCGAGAGGCTTCGCAAAAGCGGGAGGTGAGCTGGGGGCGGCAGCCGGTGTCTACCGGAATGCCGCGGTCGCCTTCAAGAGCCTGGCTGATGTGGACGGAGATCAGCGAGAGGCCCGGTCTAACGCGTGTGCCACGCTTCTTGGAACAGGGTGACCATCACGTGGAGATATTCGTCGCTGCCCTGGCGAAGAAGCTCGGTGACGCGACGCCGTAGGAAGGTAGAAAACAGTCACCGGGGCGGCCCCTAAATGCTCGGCACACCGCCCCCGTTGTGCCGAACTGTCCCACCGTTCCGATTGGCGGTAGGAGGCGCCCCCGCTCCCGGCAACCGACTTCGTCAGTCGGGGAGCGTCTGAGCGACTCGGAACCTGATGAACTCGCCGGGCACCGCTGCAACAGCGATATCAAACGTGTAAGAGCGTGCGGCATTCTCGCTTGAGTCGTGGCTCGAATCGTTGCAGGTGACCGAGAAGGCTTCATCGGGGGTTGTTCCAGAGAGGGCCCCGTCCCGCCACACCCCAACGAGGAACCGCTCCACCTGTTCGCGGGCTTTTCCCATCACTGCAGGATCGTCGGGTTCGGACACCACCCAGTTCGTTCCGTCAGCAATGGATTGCACCAGATAGTTGACCAGGCGGCGGAGGTTGACGTATCGCCACGTCGATTCGGACGAAAGTGTCCGTGCGCCCCACACGCGAATCCCTCTTGTCCCAAACGCACGAATGCAGTTGATGCCGACTGGGTTGAGCCGCTCCTGGTGGTCCAGGGCGATATTGGTCTCGAGATCGAGCGCTCCTCGCACTAACTGGTTGGCGGGAGCTTTCCAGACGCCTCTCTCAGAGTCGCAGCGGGTCCAGATCCCGGCGATGTGCCCGCTGGGCGGAATGACCCTGATCCTCGATATCGGATCATCGCACCGCATATCCACCTTGATCCAGGGCCAGTACAAGGCAGCGAAACTGGACTCGTACGTGGCGGTGTCCAAGCGCCACCTCAAGATCTGCACAGCGTCGAGATCCGGGGGTGGGTCGAGAATGGCAATCCTGTTCTCGTTGCGCTCGCAGTGCTCGATGATCGCGCGCTGGACGAGCAGAACTCCGTCGAGATCGATCCATCCCCGTTGGTACGCCATCATGAGGTCTGGGGCACAGATCATCGTCACGTCTTCGATGACCTGAAGGCTTGCGAGACCGGTACCTACATCTGCACTCCCAATAAAGTCCGCGGGTCCCAGATTGGGGGCAGTCTGAACCACCTGTTGGTCGCCAGCCGAATCTGCCCGATGAGCACCGACGCGGACGACGTAGCAAATGCCGTCACCATTTTCGAAGAACCCGTAGACGGCATGAGCAAGATACGAATCTTCGCTGAAGGTTCCGAAGGTGCTCTCGAAGTCCATCCATCTCGTTAGCAGTGTCGGCGCGTCGAACGGGCCGATCTGGGTCAAACCGATGAATGCAACCACCGCGGTCAGAGCGCCCGAGATTGTGTCGCGATCTCGAGCGCTCTCCTCAAGATAGACACTTGGGGAAACGTAGGAAAGGGGTGAGGCTCTCCTCTTCTTTCGCCCTAACCAGCCCACCATCTCCAGAGTAGGACACCTTCACTGTTCCGAGTGTGGGGCCTTGAGTGTTCCGAATGTGGAGCCTTGAGTGCTTTGAGGCGGTTGCCCGCACGCCCATATGTGCCTGCTGCAGTGTGGCACCCCATGCCGGCGAACAGGGTCACCCCTTTGGATAGGGACAACGCACGTGCTCCGAAGGAGGCAACCTAATCTCAAGTCATGGCAGCGGGAAAGGTTCTCGTCACTGGTAGTTCTGGGCACCTGGGAGAGGCGCTCGTTCGATCATTGCGTGCCCAAGATAGAGAGGCTCTCGGCCTCGACGTGCTCGACTCACCTACCACGGACCGTGTCGGATCGATCGCTGATCGCACTCTGGCGAGGGAATGCGTCCAGGGCGCGGAAACAGTCCTGCACACGGCCACACTTCACAAGCCCCATGTTGGCACTCACGATCGCAAGGGCGTTTGTCGAAACGAACGTGATCGGCACCACAATCCTGTTGGAAGAGGCTGTGGCCGCGGGTGTGACCAGCTTTGTCTTCACCAGTACAACCAGTGCCTTCGGGCGGGCGCT
>CAWECY010000015.1:0-157582 GCA_963807775.1 uncultured Acidimicrobiaceae bacterium
ACCGAATCCTCTTTGAGTCAAGACCCCAATTTCGGGGACTTCCAGGCGCGACGAGATCGAGCCGTCACGGGAGGGCACGACGGCGTAGGGTTTCTCTGTGGTCCGGGAGTGACTTCGCCGAAGAGCCGGCCTTCAGGATGCAGAGCCGGTCACGCAGGCAATCGAGTCGTCCCTAGTGTCCTCCCGGACCCCTTTCGGCGTCGAGAGCAGCTGTCGGTAGACGGCGTTGGTCACGTGGCGCTTGAGGGAGCGCAGAGCCTCACGCTTGGTCTTGCCCTCGGCGACCTTGCGATCGAAGTAGGCCCGACCCTCTGAATGGGGCTGGCGGATCTGGGAGATCGCCACCATGTGGATGGCGTTGTTGAGCTTACGATGTGCCCCGCAGCGAGAGCCGGTGGAACACCCGGCCTCCTGAGGAGTGCTCGATCGGAGCGATCCCCGCATAGGCGGCGAAGTGGTCCCGGTTGGCGAAGCGGCCGACGTCACCGGTGTAGCCGATCACCGAGCAGGCAAGGACCGGGCCCACGCCGAAGAGATCGGTGAGCGAGGTCTTCGATGCCCGGACGGCGGTGCGGATGCGACGGTGCGACTCTTTGATCTGCTCGTCGAGGCGCGCACGTCATCGACGAGCTCGAGGGCGAGCTCGTGGCGCATGTGCTCGATCGGGGTGGCCGGCTCGAAGGAGCTCGAGGAGCCGATCGGCGTCAGAAACGTAGAGTTCCTTGGCAATTCCGCCTGGTGAGAGGTCGGCCAGGGCGTTGTGGAGCCGGCAGATCAGCCGGGCCCGCATCCGGCCCAGATCGTGATTGCGCTTGGCCAAGCAGCCGCATGATCTCGGTGTGGTCGGCCGGCTCGACCCTGCGAAGACCATCTGAGCGCAAGGCGGCGACGGCGACCGAGAACGCGTCATTGGGGTCGTTCTTCTCCGAGCGACCCGTGCCGAGCACCCGGACCCTCGAGGCCAATGTGGGTGGGACGTCGAGCGACGTGCTCGCCGGCATCGACGAGCTGCTGGGCCAACAGGTAACCGAGACCACCGGCGGACTCGATGGCCCAGGTGCGCTCCTCGAACGGCTCGGCCCAGGCCAGCAGCTTGGCCGTCTGCTGACACGTGGCCCGCACCGTGACCTTGGCCACCTCGCGTTCATCGCCGCCAGATGGCCACCGCTGTGTGGCTCGCCTTGTGGGGATCGACCCCGATGATCACCGACATGAGCACCTCCTGTTGGGTTGATGGGCAACCGCGAGGGCACTCCTGATTCGGATCTGGTGCACACTCCTCTTTTGAGCCACATCGCGGCGAGATCCAGACGAGTGGCATCTCGTAAGAAAGCCAGCCGGCTGGACCGGCGGCAGGCACTTAAGAGAGCCAGCCCGTCGGGACCTCTAAACGCTACGGATCAGCC
This sequence comes from uncultured Acidimicrobiaceae bacterium, assembly GCA_963807775.1. GTDB lineage: Bacteria > Actinomycetota > Acidimicrobiia > Acidimicrobiales > RAAP-2 > Bog-473. Next base: position 1,407 of record CAWECY010000015.1, read on the forward strand.
GCAGGGTCTGCTCAAAGTCTCAATCAGGCACCATGGGGATACCACCTCTACCCCAATCACTGGAGTAGGCAAGTTAGATGTATCTCCCCTTTGCCCGCCGCGTGTGAAAGCGATGAGGGCGAGTGTCACGGCGACGACTCGTTCGCACTGACCACCAGCCTGATTCACCAACCGCTCCAATCCGAACATCGCGCCCCGCGAGTAGACCATGCTGGCGCTGAAGGCCGGCGAGCATCCGAAGGTCGTCGCCGAGGGCTCGGGCACTCATCCACCGCAGGACGCAATGTTGCTTATCCCTTGAACAATCATCCCTTGCTACGGCCAGTGCGAGTCCTGCCACGATCCTTCTCGTCACGGAACGCGTCAACGGACCAAGGGTGACCGGTCAAGCGTTGGAAGTTTTGGAAATCCAATCCGGACGACTGTCGAGCCGAGGTCATCACGGCTGGCTACCTAAAACGCACGAAACGGCGATCTGAGTGGCACGGATGCCTCTAGGTGACAGGCCTACCATGCAGCGAGAGAACTGTGACGTTGTTGGCGTCAACGCGCCTACGGGTCGACTCACTCGGTTCCACACCCACGCGCCTCTTTCGTACGATGGGGCCCTCCCGGTGGCTGCAGCAATCAGCGCGTTGGCTTCTGTCGTCGAAGCGATCTGGTCATACCGCGGAAGTTGTGGATCGTTTGGCACTACCACCTTTGTCACGCCCCAAGCAGTCAGCGCTTGCCGGACCTCTTCGATTGAAGCAGGGGTGATTGGAATGGGCGCCGGATAGGGGTACGCAACGCTAACGATCACTTCAGCACCCGCTCGCATTTCAATGGGCAAGCGCGCGAACGCGCCGGCCGGCCCTCCTACCCCGACAATCGAAAACCGCATGCCGCCGACCGCCTGCCAAGTCATCGCGGTTTCAAGGGCCCAGTTGGGCGGCGGAAAGACCAGCAGCACGTCGTTTCGTTTCAGAGACGGCGGGGGATGCTGGAAGAAGGTAGGCAGCGTGACGGCCCGAGTCGAGATCGGCAGCCCTTGCACCAAATAGATCGCAATCGGGAGTAGAGCAAGTGCTGCGACTCCGAGCGCAGCGATGCCAGCTCCGTCTTGACTTCGATCTCGTCGGCTCTGAGCTGTCGATGCGGAGCGTCGACGAAGAGATTCGTGCAGGTGATTAACGATGAGGCCCAGCATGATGGCCATTGCGAGGTAGGTTCCGACCAGGAATCTTGTCGGCCAGATGTTTTGCAGGAGCGGTGCATTCGAGAACTCACGCCACGGAAGAGGCGTGTTGTTACTGCCTGAGCCGAGAGAGATGACCAACGTGCAGAACCCGACGGCACCGAACAACCAGAGTCTCCGATCCCTCCGCCAGATGATGAGCCCGAGCACGAGCACCGATGCGAGTCCGAGTCCGATGTATTGGTTGGACAGGAAGGGACCTTGGTAGCCACCGGCCAGATGCCGACTTGCGACCGCGGCAGCGTTCCCTGGTGCCGGTACGAAGAAGTCCCTGAGGTTCGTGTTCCACTGGAGAAATCCAAGTCCTCCCCAGATCTGACCCGATAGATGCTCGGGCCCGGCCAGAGCGAACCACGCCGGGTAGGCCAAGAGCACCACGGAAGTCCCGACTCCCCACATCAGACCAACGACAGCGTGTCGCCAGTGGCGCTTCAACGCCTCTTCCTCGCGCCAGGCCGCGAAAATGAGAATGAACACGAGGCCAATGGCAACCGAAATCGCCGTTATCAGCAGCATCTCGGTACTAAGGAAGAACTGGAGGAAGACCAGCAAACCGAGGCCCACCCCGACCTTGATGGGACTGCGTCGCTGTCGGAACAAGAGCTCATCGAGAAAGAGAACCACCAGCGGCGGCACCGGGGCCATGGCCACCATTAGCCACACGTTCGAGAGACTCACGAGCACGAGGGGCGAGAATCCATAGAGGAGGCCTGCGACAAAGGCAGCCGGTGCCCACTGCACCCACCGCCTAACGAGGATGAACGTTGTTAGCGCCGAAAGCACCGGGCTCAGAGTCAGCGCGACGTTGAGGCTTGCAACGGGACCGAAGAGCCACGTGATGGGAGCAAGCAGCATCCCGATCGGGGTGACGCTCGCGTTCGCCAACATGTTGACACCCTGGGGGTGATTGGCGAACGTCGAGAAGAACGGATTAAGACCGTGGGTGAGTGCGTACGCCGGCCACGCAAGGAACCATGTGACCAGGGAGGCGTCGCCGCATCCACACGTGGTGACCGAAGTCGGGTGACTGGTCCAGATGCCAGACCAAACAAGAAGGGACAAGAGGGTATAGCCGACGGCGGCGTAGAAGATTGAGCGCCAAGCTCTTGCGGAGTGACCTGCTTTGGCGAATCTGGGGACTGCCGCTTCGGGCAGCTCTCTAGGCGTAGCCAATGATCTCTCGGTACTGCCGACACTCATAGCTCGCTCCCGTGGCTTAAGCGGGACGATTGTAGGTGTATAGGACGTGGAAGCCGAAATGTTCCGGGTCAGGCGGGGAAAAGTGTTTTGGTGAGATACCGGGGGCCGCGCCGTTACCGAATCCCAGGATTGTCTTGACCTCCGCGTGGACGCCGTTCCGAATGGTCAAAGCATGGCAGGCGAGCACGCGCGTCCTACCACCGAGAGGCGGACGGTCTGCCCGACTACGAGCGCCGGACTATCCATGCTTGAGTCCGGAGAAAGGTGAGCACCATCGTCAGGATTGACTGGACTTTGTGTCCAGCGATGAACATTCGGTATTCGGGTTCGCCTGGGTTGCCGGTTCGACCCTCTGCGGGCAATGAACACCATTTCCAATAGCCAGGGGTTCCGAAGGCCGCATCCTTGAGGTTGTCTCCTGGCTCGACCGGTTCAAGAATGTCGAGCTTGTGGGTGAGGCGATTGCGTGCGTAACGCAGCCCCGCTAACTGGTCTCCGATGTGGTGCTCCTTCCGCTCGTCGATGTAGGGGCTGCCTAATCGGCGTTCCAAGAGTTCATCCAGATTGGAGATCCACCACTGAACCTCGCATGTGGCCGCAAACGCAAGATGAGGGTCGTGCCAGCTAACCGCTATCAGCCGGTCCGTTGCGGTGTTTGTCGCCGTGACCGTCCAGTCAACGAGATCCCAACCGCCCGGATATTCAGTCATGATCCACAAATCATTACTGACACCTGCTCCATGGCGGGCGATTGCGTCTCTCGCCCGAGAGGGCCCCAGCTCGCCGGGAAGGTGGCATAGCTCGGCGCTACCCTGCCTGATGGACCGCATGCCCCAGCCCGGCGACCGCTACGCCCAGGCGTTCATCGTCGAGCCGGAAATGTGCTGGGCCATGGTTCACGACCGTCAGGGACAGGCGACCCACTGCTCAGAGGCGCCTACATGGACTGGTCGGTGGTTCAGCCCCCGAGGTGACCGCTGGTGGCGGGTGTGATCCTGCTCTGACCAGGTTGAGGAGCTGACCGGGCTGAGGAAGTTCGGGGGTTCTCCTTCTCGGACCTAATGGGTGGGTTCGGAGCAATTACCCGAGATGACGACCCTCCTCGGTTTCCTCAAGGCTGCCAGTTCGGCATCAATACGCCCGTGGAGGCACGGAACCACCAGGACCCGCTCGTTCGCTGCTCGTAGGGCTCTCCGAGAACGATGGAGTGACCATGGGGGCGGGATGAGTGCGAAACGCCCACCCGCAGAACACGCCGCCGACAAGTCCCCCGATGTGATCCTGATATGCAAGATGGGGCGCAGGCAGCAAGGCCGTGAAAACCGGTAAGTAGTACATCATGATCAGAACGCCGACCACGATGTCGACCTTGTTGCGATTGAAAAAGCCCCGAACGATTAGGTAACCGAAGCAGCCAAAGATCACACCGCTCGCCCTGGCACTTTCGCTGCCGCTCGGCGCAAAGAGCCATTCAGCCATGTCGCTTGTGACGATGACAACTGCGGTGACACCAAGGAACTTAGGGAGACTGTTCCGGTACGCCACCAAGAAGCCCAGAACAAGCAAGGGGATCGAGCTACCTTCGATGTGAGCCCATGACCAGTGCATCACGGTGTCATTGGGGCAATAGGTCTTCACGAATGAGCGAGTGCGGCGAACCGCAACTGCGTCGAGGATGTCGAACAGATGGTTGGGCGACAGATCGTCTGGGTTAATAGCCATGGCGTTGGCCAAATGATCCCGCAGTGACCATCCCCCCGTTGGCCGGACACCTCGAATAGGAGGTAGTCATGCCAACGGTGACAGAGAAGAAACCTGAGCCGGCCGAGCCGGCCAGGCGTCGGGGTAGGTATCCAAAGGAGTTCCGCCGAGACGCGGCGACCCTGGTCATCGACCAGCACCGCACAGTCGCGGACGTGGCCCGTGAGCTCGACGTCGTCGAACAGACCCTGGGCAACTGGGTCCGCCAGGAGCGCATCGACCGAGGCGAGCGCGAGGGGACGACGACCGAGGTGCGCGAGGAGAACGCCAGGCTGCGCCGGGAGGTGAAGCGCCTGAGCATGGAGCGTGACCTGCTCAAACGAAGTGTGGCCTTCTGGGTGAAGGAGCTGGACCGCTGAGCCGCTACCGGTTCGTCTCCACCATGAAGGCCGAAGGGTTCCCCATCGACGCGGCCTGCGAGGCAGCCGAGGTGTCGAAGTCGGCCTACTACGACTGGGCTGCCCGCTCGGGCCCGACCGACGCCGAGTGGGACGAGGCGCTCCTCGTGAACGAGATGCTCGAGATCCACCACGGCCTCGACGACACCTACGGGTCTCCGCGGATGACCGACGAGCTGGCCCGCCGGGGCTTCTGCGACAACCACAAGCGCGTCGAGCGTCTCATGGCCCTCTACGGCCTCTACGCCAAGGACGGCCGGCGCCGAAAGGTCCGCACGACCATCCCCGACGTCAGCGCCCCGCCGCTCCCGGATCTGGTCAAGCGGGACTTCAGCGTCGGGGCGCCCGGGGAGCGCAGCTGTGGGGACATCACCTACATCCCGACTCAGGAAGGCTGGCTCTATCTGGCCGACGTGCTCGATCTGGGATCTCGCCGTGTTGTCGGCTTCGCCATGGCCGAGCACATGCGCACTTGTCAGCCGTCACGGAATTCCCTATTTGAGGCGCTTTTCCGTCAAGTAATTCCCTAACCCGCCGTCACGGAATTCCCTGGCCTCCCGTCACGGAATTCCCTGGTGGGTTGGGATCCCTCGCTCCGGCCACAGATCCGTTGAGCATCCCCTCGTCGACGAGACGAGGAGGACGAGTGGCAAGGAGAGCGATCAGAGTGATCGATGTGGTCGAACTGTTCCAGCACTGGCACGCCGGGCGCCGGATCGGCGAGCTGAGCTCGTCCCTCGGCATGGACCCCAAGACCGTGCGCAAGTACATCCAGCCAGCCAGAGATGCCGGCATCGTCCCGGGCGGTCACCCGTTGAGCGCCGAACAGTGGGCCCAGCTCGCCGAGGGCTGGTTCCCAGAAATGGCGGATCGATCCCGGCGCCAGACCACGTGGCCCGAGATCGCCCCGCACCACGACCGCATCAAGGACTGGATCGGGGTGGTGACCATCGCCACCATGCACCAGCGCCTGCGCGACGACCACACACTGAGTGCGTCGGAGTCGTCACTGCGTCGCTACATCTGGGCCAACTTCGAGGAAGAGGTCGCCCGAGCAGCGGTGCGGGTGCTGCGCGACACGCCGCCGGCCGGCGAGGAAGCACAAGTGGACTATGGGTTGCTCGGGCGCTGGTTCGATCCGGCCGCCGAACGCTGGCGTCGGGTGCAGGGCTTCATCATGGTGCTCTCGTTCAGCCGTCTCCTGTTCTTGCGGCCGGTGCTCTCGATGGACGAACAGTCCTGGGTCGAAAGCCACGTCCTGGCGTTCGAGTTCTTCGGCGGCGCAGTCCAGCGCGTCGTTCCGGAAAATGTTCCGCGGAACATTTTCCGGATTCTGTTCCCGGCGTGGTTATGTGTCCGCAGCGACGGCGGGATCTCGGAAGCGGCGGTGAACGGGAGGTCGGCGCTGGTGGCAGGAACATAACTCTCAGAGCGAACCGAGCCAGTTGAGGAGCGATTCGTCAGAGCGCCAGATAGGTGCGCTGCGGTGCCCCGCCGAAGAACCGAGTGGCTCGGTGGCACGAAGTGCCTCGATCTTCGCCCTGGTGTTGATCTCCGCGTAGCGGTTGGTGGTGGTGAGATCGGCGTGACCAAGCCAGCCACGGATGACGTTGACCTCCACTCCAGCTTCAAGAAGATGGACGGCCGCAGTGTGCCGGAAGAGGTGAGGACTCACGCTCCGGCCGCTCCGCTCGTCATCGAGGTCTGCGCCATGACGGCGCACCACCTTGTAGATCCCGAATCGGGTGAGGGCTCGCCCGTTGGCACAGAACACCGCAGCGTTCGAGCCCGCCGGTGTGCCCGACGAGGCGAGCAACTCCTCGAGGAGGTCCGCTGTCTGTCGCCAGAGAGGACAAGTCCGCCACTTGTCTCCCTTGCCGTGGAGGCGCACGAGCGGCTGCTCGTCGAGCTGAAGGTGTTCCACTCGCAGATCGGCGACCTCTTGGGCTCGAGCCCCGGTGTTGTAGAGGAACAGCACCAGCGTTCGGTCCCGCAGCGCCAGGCGTCCCTCTCGGGGCAGCCGACGGAGGAGTCCCTCCACCTCGTCAGCCTCCAAGAAGTGGGTCTCGGCCGGGGCTGAGCGCTTCATGGGGATGGCGGCCACCCGTTGACAGACTCCGAGCATGTCTGGCTCCCTCGTCGCGATGTAGTCGAAGAGGGTGTGCAGGGCCGCCAGGCGTTGGTTCCGGGTGCGGACGTGGTTGCCTCGCTCGCCCTCCAGGTAGCCCAGGAAGCCCAACACCACTTCGAAGCTCAGGTCCTCCAGGCCGAGCTTGGTGATCTTGGTGCCCTTCTCTTTGGCCACGAAACAGAGCAAGAGTCGCATGGTGTCCCGATAGCTGCGCACCGAAGCGGGCCGGAGGCCCTTCACTGCCACCAGGTGGTCGACGAAGAACGAGTGCATGAGCGGCCCCAAGGGCCGAGCCGGACTCATGCGACGACCGCTTCGATCGGGGCGAAGGCCTCGAAGCGCTGGTTGGCCTCACCGAGCAGCGCCGGGGTGATCGTCAGGTACACGGCCGTCGAGACCGGGCTGACATGCCCCATGAAGGTCGATAGTCGGAGGAGCCGATCTTGGGGGTCGACGCCTTCTCGATACCAACGCAACAGGCATCCGACAGCGAAAGAATGCCTGAGGTCATGGAGCCGCGGAGACGAGACACCCTCTGGGACGGGAAAGTTCAGCTCGGTGACGAGCCGATGGAAGACCTGGCTCGCGGTCCCAGGGTTCAGGCACCGGCGTTGACGCCCGAAGCGGAACAGCGGATCCTCGCTCGCGCTGCCGGAGCGCTTGACTTGCTCGGCCAACAGTTGGCCCACGCGAGGACCATGTGGGACGAGACGGGACTTGCCGAACTTCCCACCCCGAACGACGAGAAGCTGACGGCGAGCATCGACGTCGCCCACGCGAAGCCCGCACGCCTCGCCCGCTCGTAGTCCGAGCCCATAACAGAGTGCAAAGACGACGTGATAGGTCAGGCCCCGATCTTGGGCTCTCAAGTTGTCCGGGAGGTCAGCCGCAGCCGTCAGGAGCTGGTGGGCCTGAGACTCATCGAAGAGGAACGGGATCCGGGCCGAGCTCTGGCGTCGTCGCTCCGTGAGCAATGGTGTCGCCGCCAAGAGGCCCTGGCTGACCACCCATTCGAGAAAGCAGCCGACGATGCCGACGAGGTTGTTGAAGCTGCGGGGCCGTGGTCTGGGTCTGGACGAGAAGAAGGAATCCAGAAAGACCGGGTCGAGCTGGTCGACGCGCTCGACGTGGTGCGCGTGGGCAAAGGCGACCAGAAGGTCGAGGCTCTTCTCCTCGGAGTGGAACTTGCGCCCGAGGGCGCGCTTGTGGGCCAGATAGTCAGCCACGGCGGAGACGAGGTCGCTGGTCATGCCAGCACCGCCTCTCCGTCGCCGAGGGCCACCTCGCGCAAGGCCTCGACGGCCACCTTGGCATAGATCTCGGTCGAGGCGGCCGATCGGTGGCCGATGAAGTCCCCGATGGTCTTCAAGTCGAAATCGGCATCGACGAGTCGCTGCACAGTCGTGTGCCGCAGTGTGTGCGAGCCCGGACGGGGCACGTCGATGCCTGCCTTGAGCAGATAGTGCCGGGCCCGGCCCGAGACAGCAGCGGCTCCGATGGGCCGCAGCGGGGCGAAGGCGCGAAAGAAGACGTGGCGGTCGTCAGTCTCGGGACGACCGTCCTTCAGATAGGCGACGAGGGCCTCGCCGACCGTCGCCGTGAGGGGGAAGGCGGTCGAGTGACCGGCCTTGCGCTCGGGGATGGCCAGCCTCTCCCGCTTCCAGTCGATGTCGTCGAGGGTCAAGGCCGCGATCTCCCGGCCTCGCAGCCCATAGACAACCAGCAAGAGCAAGATGGCGTAGTCCCTCCGACCGGCGGGCGTGCGGCGGTCGACCCCGGCCAGGACCTTGTTCACGTCCTCCCAGGAGATCGAGCGTGGCACGGTGGCCAACCGATAGACCTGGGGCCAGCCGACCGTGCCGGAGAGGTCGCGTGGGAGTAGGCCCTCGCGGTGCGCGTAGCGCAGAAAGACCCGCAGCACCCCGGCGCTGGACCGCACGGTCGAACGCGACAGGCCGGTGTTCGCCCGCTCGACCACGTAGGAAGACAGGACCGCGGGCGAAAGCTCGGCAAGCTGTCGCACCCCGATCCGGTCGAGATAGGCCTCGAAGCGGTCGAGGTGGTGGCGGTATTGCTCGATGCTGGCGGGCCGGAGGCCTCGCTCTTCCGCCAGGTGGCCGAAGAAGCCGGGGACAGCGGAGGCGAACGGGGTTGGGTGGTGACGCCGGCCCGTCGGCTGGAAGCCGGGAAGGGCGACGCCGAGCATCTGCTCGATTGGGCCTCGGAGGTCCTTGGCCAACGTCGGCCCGGTGCGTCCGTCGGCGCGCTGGCTGGCCCTTTCGGTCACCCGATGGGCGATGAAGGCTTCGATATGGACGGGCAAGTCCGCCAGACTCTTCGCACCGCGATCCCGAGCGAACTCTCCGAAGGTGACCAAGACCGGGACTCGGGAATGAACGACTCCCGCCGAGTATCCGTGCTCTGCGATCCACACGACGTATTGCTCGATGGCCGAGGCGATCCATGACGCCTGGATGCGGTCGAGGGTGGACGGCTTGATGAAGTAACGCTCCAACATGGACAACTTCCTCTCTGTGAATGCATAGGAGGAAGCACCATCGCGCCGGCGGCCGCGTTATGTGACCGAAACTGCCACCGACCTCCCGTTCACCGCCGCTTCCGAGATCCCGCCGTCGCTGCGGACACATAACCACGCCGGGAACAGAATCCGGACAATCTGAAAACCGGGGTGATCAAGGCCGACCTCTATGACCCGCTCATCAACAAGTCCTTCGGTGAGTTCGCCGCCCACTACGCCACGTTGGTGGATCCCGCTCGTCTGCAAAAGCCTCGGGACAAGGCTCGGGTCGAACGCCCCGTGCCCTATTGCCGAGACTCGTTCTTCGCCGGGCGCGAGAGCGAGTTCAGCGATCTCGCGTTCATGCAGTCCGACGCGCTGCGCTGGTGCGTGCAGGTGGCCAACCAACGCCAGCACCGAGGCATCGACCGCATCGCCCCTCAGGTCCTCTTCGAGGCAGAGGAGAAGGCATTGCTCCTCCCTTTGCCGCGTTCGCCCTTCGAACTGGCGAAGTGGTCGAGCCCCAAGGTCCCGCCCGACATCCACGTCAAGGTGGGCCGGGCCCTCTACAGCGTGCCGTGGATCCACATCGGAAAGGTGGTCGAGGCTCGGGAGAGCGCACGCACCGTCGAGATCTACTTGGAAGGCACCCTGGTCGCCACCCACGTGCGCATCGAGCGGGGCAAGCAGACCAACTACCCAAAGACCGCGGACCACTTACCCGGGCCGCAATCATGGAGGTCAACGCCCTCTATCGCCTGCGCCAGGCCCAGGGGGTGGTGGGACTGGCCGACAAGTACGACGCCGAGCGTCTCGACGCCGCTTGCCAGAAGGCCCTGGTTGCTGGGGATCCGTCCTACAAGACGGTCAAAGGCATCCTGGCCGCCGGTGTCGAGCTCGACGAGGAACACGAGGCCCAGGCCCCACCGGCCGCGCCGGCCCACCTGCACGGGCCCGAGCGCCTCTTCGACATCGGGGAGGCGGCCCAATGAAGCCCCACCACCTGGAAGAGACGATGACCAAGCTCAAGCTCTTCGGCATGCTCGACACGCTCGAGACCCGTCTGGCTCAGGCGACGGCCGGCGAGCTCGGCCACGTCGAGCTGCTCCAGAGCCTCTGCGAGGACGAGGCCGCCCGGCGCGACGCAGCGGGGATCGAGCGCCGGGTGAAGGCGGCACGCTTCGAGCAGACCGCGACGGTCGAGGACTACGACTTCTCGTTCAACCCGAAGATCCCCGCCACCCAGATCCGCGACCTCGCCACGTTGCGTTTCGTCGAAGCCGGGGAATCGGTCATCTTGCACGGCCCGGTCGGCGTCGGAAAGTCCATGATTGCCCAGGCGCTCGGCCACCAGGCCTGTCGGCGCGGCTACACGGTCGTCTTCACCAAGACCTCCCGGCTGTTGGCCGATCTGGCCGGCGGCCACGCCGACCGCAGCTTCGAACAGCGCCTCCTGCGATGGAGCCGGCCGCAGATCATCGTCTTCGACGACTTCGCCATGCGCGACTTCACCCTCGCCCAGGCCGACGATCTCTATGAGTTGGTGACGGCCCGGGTGCACAAGACCTCGATCTTCACGGCCAACCGGCAGGCCTCGGACTGGTACACGTTGTTCCCGAACCCGGTGGTCGCCGAGTCGATCCTCGACCGCATCGTGAACTCGGCGCACCACGTGCACATGGACGGCAAGTCCTATCGGCCCAACAACCGCCCCGGCGCACCATCGAAAGTAGCGCCGAAGTGAGCGCGGGGATCTGCGCTCGCGAGGGCTGCGACAAGCCGGTGCCGCGTCGGCGTCCGGGTCAGGTGGGACGCCCGCCCATCTACTGCTCTCCGGGCTGTCGCCCCTCGTGGGTCCGACCGCCGGTGCTGGTGGAGGTCGACCGTTGCGAGGACAACGACGGCTTCATCACGGGCGAGTGGATAGTCCGCCTCCGGCATGGCCACCGGGTCGTGGTCGTCGGCAGTGGGTTGGGCCGCTTCAGCGCCGACATGCTCGCCAACGAGCTGCGTGCGTTCCTCGACGGCGGTTCTGTCGGAGTGGCGTCATGACCGCAGTGTTCTCCGCCATCCGATGCCTCCGACCCTCGACCGGCGAGCGGGAAGGAGGTGCCATCGACTAGACACGAACTACACACGCCGGACGAGGGAATTCCGTGACGGCAGCGCCAGGGAATTCCGTGACGGTCGACACGCACCGAACTAGTGGCGGGGGCCCTCGACATGGCCGTCGCCGCTCGCGGTGGTGACGTCACCGGCATGATCTTCCACCACGACCGCGGGACCCAGTACATGTCGAGGGACTTCCGCGAGCTCTGCGACAGGTACCAGGTGGCCCAGTCGGTCGGACGCATCGGCTCGAGCCAGGACAACGCGGTGGCTGAATCGTTCTGGGCCAGCCTCAAACGAGAGCTCGTCAGTCGCTGTCGCTTCGCGTCGAGAGCAGAAGCTCGCCGGGCCATCATCGCCTGGATCAACCACTACAACGCGGTGCGCCTGCACTCCTCCCTTGGAAACGTCCCGCCCATCGAATGGGAACTGCGACAGCACGCTGCCCTGCGGACCAGAACGTCAGAGGCGGCATGAAACCGTCCTCTCAGATCCCCTCAGAGGCTCTCGAATCGACCGCGTCGCACCAACCACCCGGCAGATCGCGGTCATCAACACGTACCATCAACCCAACAACCAGCTGTCCGGCTGACGGGGGGAAGGCCAATCCCTTACGTCGGCGAATGTGGCGTCATTCTTGATGAAGTAGGCCAGCAAGTAATAGAGGTCCCAAAGCGTGTTATTCACGGGCGTCGCTGTCAGGAGTACTAAGTCCTTTGGCGATGACCCGGCATCCCTGGCATCCATCGGGGCGGCTGCACGAAGCGGGAGCTCGGCGCCGATCCCTCCGACGACCTGGTCCAGCGGGCCTTCGATGCCACCGAGCCGGACCGTCTGTGGGTTATGGACGTCACCGAGCACGGCAAGAGTTGAGGCGTCGGACTCGCACAGCGGGTGGATCAGTTCATGGGCACCCGGTCAATCTCCATTCTTAGCTGCCACGGTGGACTCGTCGAACGGGAACCCTCGTGGCATCGATTTCATTGGTCGGATGCACCTGAACCTGACCCCGGGTCGGCTGATACCGATCGCTGCATTACGACCTCGACGCAATTAGGGTGCACTACCCGAGCAGTTGGCAAGCTTGGGAAGGCCGAGTGCTCGGTAGTGCTTATAAGAACTCTTCTGAAACTCGCCCAGTTGACTCCTTGCTGCCAAGTTGATCTGTTGCTCCCCGACCTCCAGCGAAGGGCTTATGCCCACGAACACATAAAAATTGAGATTGCAGCTTTTCTCACGCGTCGGTACCCGATCCAAGTTGACTGCAAAGCGGGCCTGCTCAGTCAAGTACAACGCCGAATCACGGCCATTGGTGATACCGAAATCTGTCGCAGAGGGCACCTGAACAAGCAGCAGGGCCGACAACCCCAACAATCCCAGCCAGGCCAAATAATCTCCCAAACTGGTGCCATGGGCCGGTCGATGATGCGGGATATGAGCCCAGGCATAGATGACGATCGCGGTAAGCAGAATCAAGTTGGGCAGGACGTAGCGATTCCCCATGATGGCTTCATTGAGTCCCTGCTCGCTACGGCCGATAGTGATGATGAGATCGAAAGACAGTGAAAACAGAATCAAAAGAAGCGGAAGGGGAAATCGCTCGCTGGATAACCGGTGACGCCACGATTGAACAAGAATGAACCCGGCGGCAGCGAAAATCGCTCCCCCAAGGATTTCAAACCGGGCAAAGTGCGTGATTGGGAAGAAGTCGTTTCCCCACGAACCACCTCCAGGAATGACGTTGCCGATCAGCGTGAAGAGGTACTTGACCGCGGAAAATGGATGCTGCAGCGCAAAGCTTGTCGAACAACTACCCGACGCACCTCCAATACAACTTGACGTTACGTGATATCCCCAAAAGTAGACGACCACTGTCACGAGCATTGAACCGATCCACGTTATTAGCTCGTTCAGAGTTCTCCGCAACCTTGGCTGAGCCCAAACGATGCACACCGCGCCAAGCGGCCACGCAAGAAAGCCCTGTAGGAATGAGCAACTGGCCGCAACTGCCATTATCACAGCCACGGCAAACCATGCCGTTTGGTGCGTCCGGCGGCACATAAGAGCGAAGATCACTCCGAGGACAAAAAGGACGACAAGGTACCACGTCAGTTGAAACGCCCATAATGAAGCCTGCACATCGGCCAAACTGAACCAAACGAGGCCTATGATCAGGACTGGCACTGGCGTGAGACTCCTCCCAATGTAGCGACGGAAGAGTGCTAACAAGATTGCGTAGCTTCCAATGAATACGATTGCATTGAGTATGATGACTGATCGTGTGTCGAACCGATCGACGTACCCGAACACGATGAAAATTAGATTTGGAAGTATCACGCGAGACTCCGCATGTAATTCCCACAGCTGTCTCAAAGAGGCCCCGCCGTGCATGACCTTGTTGATGATTGGCACGACCGACCAATCATCAAACTGGAGATCGTTGACTGCGAAGTGACTGACGTAAATCAGGTAGAGGACCGGCAAGACACACGCCGACGCGAGAGTGAGCACAGTCCTGTAACGCCCTAGACTTACAAGAGCGGGCCCATCTTGCTTAGGCTCTTTTGCGTTCACCTTGTTCTCACCCGCTGACGAGACCGCTTCCGCAGAGTTGCCCATGGAGAACTTAGGGCTCTTAAGGCCGCCGGACGTCGCATTTATATGACGGTGCCCGAGTCACTCTGAGGTACTTTTCGCATCCCAATGAGCTTCCCCCGCTCCAGCAGACAGTTGCTGTTGGTTGTTGATCATGCCGCGTAAGCGGCTTCATTGTCGACTGGACTGAGCATCTTGCAGTAACTGTGGCGCCGACGCGGGTTGTACCAGGCTTCGATCCAGTCGAAGATGGCCTGGGCCCGTTGCTGGCGGCTCGCCCAGCGGTGCTCGTCGAGCAGCTCGAGCTGGAGGGTGCCAAAGAAGCTCTCGGCGACGGAATTATCGAAGCAGTCGCCTATCGAACCCATGGAGCCGAGCAGGCCCGCGCCGCGCAGGCCGCCTCGTTTGTATCCGTGCTCGACGGCTTCGATATTGCCCAGGTCGCGGGCGAATCGATACAGCTGGGATCGAGTCGTGCTCATGAGGACACGACTTCCTTGGTCGCCCGGTCCGCCAGGATGATCCGCTCCACAATCGCTTGAAGTTGCTCATCGTCCTCTGTCTCTTCCATGACCTGAGTTCTTCGGGGGGCACGCCAACACAACCCATGCCCCCATCCTCCTGCTCAATGCGCCATGCCATCCAGGCCTCTCTGTCGGGGTCCTGGTCATCTTCTTCAATGGCATTTATAAGAGCAACGAGTTCGATCTCACCTTCGGTGTTCACGTCGTATTCAATGAACAGCACCGTCGCTCCTTTCCGCTTCGTCCGCCGTTGTCGGCGCTCGCTCGATCAACTGGCTGAGGTGTGCACGCAGAGAGGTAAGTTCGGCGTACAAGCCGTCGATGCTCGCCTTCATTGTTGCCAGATCGTGGGCCACGCTGGACGACTCGGCCTCGATTAGTTCCTCGACTTTGGGTTTCTCATCGTTGCTGGAGATGAAATACGTGGCGACGGCGGCGGTGAAGATCCCGACCAGTGCGACGCCGGTAATGAACATCACTGATGCGACAATCCATCCGGTTGTCGTTGTCGGGTCGCCGTTGGTGCCGACGGTAGTAATCGCTCCTACCGAAAACCACAATGCCTGAGGAAACGAGCGAAGGCTCGCGTGCGCGTGGGTGCGTTCTGAGTTGTAGATGACGGCAGCCCTCGCCAACACCGCGACGACAGCCACGACGCCTACGAACGCCATTGCGCGTCGTGCCAGATGCCGACGAGAGCGGATCACGTATTCCCCGGCTATCCCAATCACTCGCAGCAAACGAAGCGGTCGAAGAAATGGGACGCACACCACGATGAAATCGAGGACGTGGGTTCTGACGAAACGCCCCCGAGCAGGTGCGAGGTAGGCGGAGAAGTAGTCGACAGCGAACGCGAGCCAAATCAAGATGTTGGCGACGAGGAATGCAGCCTGCTCCCGCGGTGTCAGATGGACGGCCAGCGGGATTAGAAGAACGGCAAGGAAGATCAACGCCAGCGGGACAAGGACGTAGTCGGCGCTCCGCTCCCATGCTTCGTAGCCGCCGTTGGTGCAGGGACTGGCGAAACGTCGTCTCGAGGGCGCCGAAGAGCCCCGGGGGCCACCGTCGGAGATCCCGAGTAGCGGCACACGCATAGGCCCCGCTCGTTCAGGCCGCCCAGGAAGTCGGCCCACGCAGCCACGGGTGAGTGCAAACTCGCCCCGATGGTGCGTCCTGAAGGCTGGACCAGACCAGCGGGTGCAAGTCCGTCCGGGTAATCGCCGGAGAGCCCGATCGCAGGCCCTGGTCCATCGTCGAGGGGCGGTGGGCTGGGCGGGATGTCAAAAGCCTCTTCGGAGGGAGCAAGTGTGCGGGCCGTAGTGCCGCCTGGTCAGAGTTGCAACGAGGGAGCCGAGCCGCTCATTTCACGGGCGAGACACGCTTCTTCGTCAAAGCCTGGCGTGTGCCTTCCCATCTCACATGTTCGGCCTCCAATCGCAACGAACGCGGCCCGATCTGAGTGGCTCATCATCACGCCCTTATGCGGGGGAATCTCGACGATTCGTCTCATCCTTCAGCCTCGTCCCGTTGTCGAAGGACCGAGTTGGCGGAGCACCATGCACGTCCTTGCCCAACCCGGTACTGTTCAGGGGCCGCCGGCCGACGCCCTGTCACCGCATGCCCAATCGGGTTCGCCCGCCTATGGACGTCGTGAGGCCGGCACCGCTACCCTTCCGCTACATTGCCATCGCCATCCAGATCGAGTGTCTGGGTCCTGAAAATGTAGAACGGCAGGGTCATGCAGGTCCTTCATGGAACGGCGACCGGTGGTGGGTCCTCGTCGCAGCCACGCAAGGCATCGCACGCCTGGCTGTCCGACGCCTGTGCGCTGCTCTGGGTTCTGATTGCGGGCCTGGTCTCACTGGTTCCCGCACTTGTGCACGGAACGCACCTTGGACCCTTCGACCTCTTGGCCCAGTTTGGTCTGACGCAACGACCCGGTGTCGTAGCCCACAACGGCTACGTCGGTGACCAGATCGACGCAATCATGCCGTGGACGACGCTCGCAGCCATGCAAGTCCATCACGGTCAATTGCCGTTATGGAATCCTTATAACGGTCTCGGCTCGCCCCTGGCGTTCAATTGGCAATCGGCGACCTTTGGTCTGCCCGCCTTGATTGGTTATCTCTGGCCAGTTCAGTATGCGTACACAGTAGGCATTGTCGTCACTATCGTTGTGGCCGGCACGGGAGCCTACGTTTTCGGGCGCACCCTGGGCCTTTCGCCGCTGGCTTCGGCGATGGCTGGAACGGTTTTCGAACTCAGCGGTCCGATGGTCATGTGGCTTGGATGGCCTCACGCAGCCGTTGCGTCTTGGTCGGGGTGGATCTTCACCGCCGCCTTGCGCGTCATCAGAGGAAAACGGCGGGTGCGCAACGTCGTGTTCTTCGCCGTTGTTCTCGCCTTTGCATGCTATGCAGGTCAGCCGGAGATACTCGTTGTACTTCTCTTCAGCTTGGCCATCTTCCTTGTCATCACATTGGTCGTCATGGCTTGGAAGAAGAGGTCATGTAAGACGGCCGTCGTCGACCTCGGCATCGCCGGGGTTGCCGGGTTCGCTCTTGCCGCTCCCCTCTTGCTTCCAGGACTGCAGCTCTATCGCCAGTCGGTCCATAATGCGACTCGCGGCGTCTCGTCACTCCCCCTCCATTACATCGTTTACCTCGCACTGCAGGGCTTCGATGGGCTCCCCCTCGCGGGCAGCAAAATGTTCGGCCCGTTTGGACCCTTTTACTTCGGCGGCTACGTGGGCGTCATCGCGCTTGTCCTCGCCGCTCTGGCCGTCGTGATGCGCCGACGATCAACCGAAGTAATTGCCATCTCGGGTGTCGCACTTGTCTGCTTCCTTCTCGTCTTCGCCGGAGCGATCCCCCATTTGGTAGGTATCGTGACCGAAGTCCCGATCCTCGGCGCCAACATCGCACGATTGTTGCTCCCACTGGCGTTCGCTCTCGCGATGTTGGCCGGGGTCGGATTCGACTCCCTCGTGACTTCACAAGGGCGCCGCGTCTGGAAAGCTACCGGCGCCGGGTTTGCCGCGATTGGCGCTGGTCTGTTTCTTCTGTTTCTGGCGACAACCTGGACCTTTTCCGGCCACATTACGTTTGAAGATCGCTTACGAGCTAGGAGTTTTATTTGGCCATCCATTGACGTCGTCGTTGGCCTCATGGTGGTGGCGACATACCTAGTCTGGACCCGATCCGTACCGCGGGAAAGACGGTCGGGGACGGACGGTGCTGGCAGAACGTCCAACGGCGACGCGGCGTCCTCTGCCTTGGGCAGAGTGGTCCGGACGTCCCCTGCGAAGCGCTTCGGCCCGGCGAAATGGGCCGGGCTGGTCATGTTGGCCGCCGAGAGCGTCTTTCTGATCACGGCCGGCGCCCCCCTCTGGTCGTCCAGCAGCACCTTCTTCACTCCGACGCATGCGATCACCCGGCTGGAGCGCTATGTGGGAGAGTCGACCGTGGGAACAGGGGCTCCGACTTTGCTCTGTTTCGGACTTGGCATTATGGCCAACGTGAATGCCATGTACGGCGTGCACGAACTGGCTCTCTACGATCCGTTGGAACCGAAAGACGACTTCTCATCTTTTAAAGAGATCACTGGTCAGTCTGCCGGGTTTCCTTTAGAGAACGAATATTGCCCATCCCTCACATCCGCCAAGTTGGCTCGGCGATACGGCGTCGCGTACATCCTCGACCCCCCGACGGCTCCGATCCCGAACGGGACGCAATTCGTTGCCCGAATCGGCGGAGAGGACCTGTACCGGGTGCCCGACTCCTCGGCCGCGACGCTCACGGCCCTCGCTGCGGGCGGAGCGCTGCCACCCGACACCGCTCAGGGGCGGGCTGTTCGTGTGGACCACCCAAGTCCGTCCAGCTGGAAATTGGTGACCGACTCCGCTCAAGCTGAGGTCCTGAGGCTCCATCTCTCCAACGTCCCCGGCTGGCATGCATCCATCGACGGCCGCCCCCTGACGCTGTCCACGTTTTCGGGGACGATGATGCAGGCCCGTGTCCCCGCTGGCCGGCACCTGATCGAGCTCACCTACTGGCCCGACACACTGAGCGTGGGGTTGGTGCTCGCCACTGCGAGTGCGATCGGCCTGGCCGGCGCGCTGCTCGTTTCCGAGCGCCGGCGTCGGGTTCGGGGTCGAACAACATCGGCCTGTGGTCCTTCGACGAACCACCTCTCACCATGAAGCCATCGTCGCCACACGGCGAAGTTAGACGGAGGCTCGTGATCGTCGCTCCCAGCTACCACGACGTGCCGTCGTTCACGATCCTGCGCGACCGGGTCCGTGCCGTCCTGGCCTCTACTCCCCTCCTCGACGATCTGCTCGTTCGCTTTGTCCTCGTCGACGACACGGGCGGACTCGACCCGGAAACCGGCGCCCTCCGAGATCTTGACGACGTCACCATCGTGACGCCCCCTTTCAACCTAGGTCACCAGCGAGCGATCGTGTGCGGGCTCCGGGTCGTCCTGCCCGATCTGGACCCGTCCGATCTTGTGGTCACCATGGACGCCGACGGAGAGGACCGCCCGGAGGACATTCCCCGTCTTCTGGCTCCCCTCATAGAGGCGTCGGGTCAAACCGGCACGCTCTGTGTCGCCCGGCGAACACAACGGCAGGAGTCGGCCAGCTTCCGGGTGATGTACTTCTTCTTCCTGATCATGTTCAGGGTACTGACCGGGACAACCGTGCGGAGCGGCAATTTCGCCGCCTACGACGGCTGGCTCGCGCAGAGAATCCTGCGTCACCCACACTTTGACTTGTGCTACTCCTCGTCGCTGGTGAGTTTGTCGATCCCGGTCACGTCCGTCCCGTGCCCACGCGGCAGGCGCTACGCCGGGCGCTCCCGCATGAACCTCCTCCGGCTGATCATGCACGGCACCCGGATGTTGATGCCGTTCACGGACCGGATCGCCACGCGGGCGCTGGTCACCTTCTCAGCCATCTTCGGGGCGGGAATCTTCTTCGCCCTGGTCGTGCTCGGAATCCGGATCTTCACGTCGAACGGCGTGCCCGGCTGGGCGACCGCCACCCTGCTCGGCATTTTCATCCTCTCGTTCATCGCGCTGGGTAACTTTGTCGTGCTCTTCGTCGTGTTCTCGCATTCTCGAGGCGTCTCGATGGTTGGATTGGAGGATGATCTTGACCGAAGCGCTCGAGGCACATCTGCGTAGGCAAATCGAACACTCGCGGCGGTTCTTCTGGCAGAGGCTCCGCTGGAGGGTGGTCCGTGAATACCTGCCTGCCGGAGCTCCTTTCACGCTTGTGGACGTAGGAGCGGGAGCCGGGCTCCTGGCGGAATTCCTGTCCAAGGATCGCCCAGAGGTCACGTATCAATTCGTCGAGCCCCTCGAGTCCCTACGGGAATTTCTGAGGGAGCGGCACGGACCCGGCGCCGACGCTTCAGCCGCAGCGACCTTCGGGTCCGCCCACGCCGTGACGCTGCTCGATGTGCTGGAGCACCAAGAGGACGATGCAGAATTTCTTGGGCAGCTGGTGGCCAAGATGGCGCCAGGCTCGAAATTGCTCCTGACCGTCCCGGCCCAGCAGCGCCTGTGGTCGCAGTGGGATGTCGTGCTGGGCCACTACCGCCGGTACGACCTCGCGTCCCTGGCGGCGTGCGCGGAGAACCTGCCGCTCGTCATCGATGAGATGAGCTACCTGTTCCCGGAGATGGTCCCGTTGGCCCTGGTTCGAGCCCGCCGACGCAGCGGCGGCGAAAAGAACAGCGGGGTGTCCGAGGACGCCGAGTTCCCGGATCTCCCCGGATTCATAAACGACGCTCTTTACGGACTCGGCAGCGCATCGCTCGCACTTCGCAGGCGGTGGAGGACGGGAACATCGCTCTTCATGGCGGCGAGGGTGCAGGGCTGAGCGCCACGACTGGTGACGGCCAGCCTCACTGTCACCGGCCACGGGCCCAGATCGACACTCTCTCCACATGATCTTGGACGCCGAGATCGGCGAGCAGGGGATTGAGCCCACGCGACCGGAGGCCGGGCTCAACGAGGAAGACGGCAGGGCGGAGTACCACACCGCCCTAGACGGTCCACACCGTGTTCTGATCAAGTGGTCGCTGGCAGATACCCAATATTTCAGGCCAGTGGTTACGAACCGCCCTCTTTGATGTTCGGCGGACCCGGTGCCTCCTTCGTCAATCTCGAGCTGATGTATCGAGCGGACCGATAAGCCAAAGGTTTTATGCCACAAAGCGCTCGCTGGGCTTTCAAGGTCCTGAGACTCGAATCTCGGAACGGTCCAGGAGGCAAAATCGACTTTACCGTGTGCCAATCACACCCCACCGCACCTAATCGTTCATACTTGTTTCCTTCTAGAACGCTGAACGGCATGCTGGCGTAGCGCCGAATTATCTCCTCGTAGTGGTCGGTGAGTGAAGTCGAGGTCGGGTCGAGACCGCGGACTACACCTAGTCCGGTCGGAGCTATATCGACCACCGAAATGTCGAGGTCCGGTCGCCATTCGCGAAGGAGCAGGATGAGCCGCCAGACGTCTCCACTCCAGATTGTCGTCTCCTGTTCCCGAGCAGCGCTGAGCTCGTCTAAAGGTAGACAATCGTGTATCAAAAGGACAGTGCCGGAAGCCGAGGCACGTTCGAGATTGATGAAGTCACGGAGTGCGAACTCGAAATGATGCATTCCGTCGATGAAACCCAGATCGAGAGCAAGCCCGCCGAATAGTTTCCTAAGGTCATGCCGGGCGAAAAATTCATCACTCTCCTGAGTGAAGATCCGAGTGCCTCGCCGCACCGGAAATTGCAGGTTGGGTGCGGGATCTATGCCGATACATACAGTTCCAGGGAGCGCCAAGGTCAGTGAACGACCCAGCGATACGCCAATTTCTGCGTAGGTTCGCGGGCCAAGATGCTGATGGATCTTGTCGAGCAGCCCAAAATAGGGTTGCCAAGGCGGTATCCGCTGTTCGTAGAGCCAGTCGACAAGTGGCAAGAACCGGATTGTAGATTCCGAGACTATGGGTTTGGCAAGTGTGCCCATAGGCCCCATCCTTGTGCGCTTTTGTGGCTCTTCGCGTCTGAGTAGGGAGTAGCCCTTCGCGACCATCCCTGACTGAAGGACGAAGCTACTGGCCTGGCCGAGGCGCTGTTGGGACTCTCCGAGTTCAAGGTGCTGGCGGTCGCCGAGTTCCCCGACGAGGTGTGGATCAGCGTTGAGACAACGGCCGACGTCGTGGGGCGCCCGCGCTGTGGGGTCCGGGCGCTGGCGCACGAACGCAGGCGGGTCGACCTCGTGACCTGCCCGGTTTCGGCCGTCGGGCCCGGCTCATCTGGTTGAAGCGTCGCTGGCGCTGTGCCGATGATGACTGCGACGCCAAGACCTGGACCGAAGAGTCGCCCCATGTGCCGGCCCGGACCCTCCTCACCGAGCGCGCCGGCGCCGAAGCGACCCGCCAGTTCGGCGAACTGGCCGCCGTCGTCGCCAAAGAGCTCGGGGTCTGCTGAGGTTCCCCAGAATTAGTGGACACCTGACAAGCTGACCTTTGGTCGGCTGGAAGGATGTCCGACATGGGAGCTACGAGGCGGAGGTTCACGCTGGAGTTCAAGACAGAGGCCGCGCATCGTGTGATCGATACCGGCAGATCGATTGCCGAGGTGTCCGCCGAGCTTTCGGTGTCGGACAGCTCGTTGGCCAGATGGGTGCGCGATGAACGTCGCCGACTGGACGCGGTGGCTGGGTCGAGCGACGAGCCTTTGAGCGCGGCGGAGCGCACCGAGCTGTTGCGCTTGCGCCGCCAGGTCGCCGAGCAGGACAAGGACCTGGCCTTTTTGGGAAAAGTCGCCATGACCTGGCCGGTCACCATCGGAGGATGAAATGATGGCGGGCGGTCGTCGGGTGTGGTCGCCGAAGTTTGCTTGCCGCCGCGTCGCGTGAAAAGTCTGGTGCGGGGCCGTGGGGACCACCGAATGTCGCTTTGAGCACGAACCGGAGATTCCGCTTCACACCGTGGTCCTCTCCCGGTGGCCTCCAACTACAACATGGAGGTGGTGCATGAAGCAGATCAGGAACAAGGTGGGCGGCCTCGATGTCCACCGCGACAACGTGGTGGCCTGCACGAGGGTGATGATGCCCGACGGCAGCGTCGAGGTCGCCAAGGAGCGGTTTTCGACCACCCAATCCGGCCTGGCCGAGCTGACGGCCTTTTTGATGGACGCCGGAGTTGGCACCGTGGCGATGGAGGCGACGGGGGTTTATTGGCGGACGGTCTACTACGCCTTGGAGGGTCTCTTCGAAGAGCTGTGGCTCTGTAATGCTCAGCACGTAAAAAACGTACCTGGGCGCAAGAGCGATCTCTCCGATGCCGAGTGGCTGGCCGATGTGGCTGCGCATGGGATGGTGCGGCCCTCCTTCGTCCCCCCGCCCGATATCCGAGAGCTGCGCGAGTTGACCAGGTACAGGAAGACCCAGGTCGACGCCCGGGGCCAGGAGATTCAGCGACTCGAGAAGTGTCTCCAAGACGCCGGCGTGAAGCTCACCTCGGTGGCGTCAACGGTGTGGTCCAAGTCGTCGCGGGCGATGATCGAGGCCATGATCGCCGGCGAACGCGACTCGGTGGTGCTGGCCGATCTGGCCAAGGGACCGATGCGCAAGAAGACCGACCGGCTCACTGAGGCACTCGAAAGTAACTTCGGTCCTCATCACGCCGTCTTGTGCCGTCAGATCATCGACCACCTCGACTTCTTGGACGGCTCGATTGCCGCGCTGAGCGAGGAGATCTGCGCCCGACTCGTCCCTTTTGAGCCCCAGGTCGCCTTGCTCACCTCTATCCCGGGTATCTCGGCGACCACGGCCCAAGTCATCGTGGCCGAGACCGGGGCCGATATGAGCCGGTTCCCGACCGCGGGTCACCTATGCGCCTGGGCGGGCGTGGCCCCGGCCAGTCACGAATCGGCCGGCAAGAAACGCCCGGCTGGGACCCGACACGGTTCGCCGTGGCTGCGCCGGACCCTGATAGAGGCAGCCCGGGCGGCGGTGCGCACCAAGGGCAGCTACTACTCAGCCCTCTACAGCCGCATCGCCCGGCGAAGAGGACCCAACAAGGCAGCGGTCGCCGTGGCCCACTCCATGCTCGAGACCGCCTGGCACCTACTCAGCACGGGTGCACTCTACGAAGACCCCGGCGCCGACTACTTCGAGCGTCGTCACGATCCCAGCGTTGAGGCGAAGCGGCTCCAGCGCAGGATCGAGGCTCTCGGCTTCGCCGTCACCATCAGTGAAAAGGCGGCATAGACCCACCCTCTCGACAACTCCACCTCGTCATTGCACCGAGGGGTGCCTCGTTCCGCGCGCCCCAGTGCTCCTGCGGCATCAGCATTTCACCGGAGCTGCCGCGTACTTCGCTTCGAATCCACCAAAGCAGAAAGATTTGCGTTGATGGCCGCGGAGTGCGCGAACTTCGAGATCACCCGCATGGCCCGCCTCTTGGAGGTCTCGACCGCCGGCTACTACCGCTGGAGAGCGGCCCAGGACCGCCCTCCGCTCCCGAGCGAGATCCGCCGGGCCGATCTCGACGCCAAGATCATCAGTTTCCACAAGAGCTCGGACGGCACCTACGGCGCTCCTCGGATCACCCTCGACCTCCACGAGGCCGGCGAGAAGGTGAGCGCCAACACGGTGGCGGCCCGCATGGCCAGGCTCGGGATCGTCGGGGTGAGCCCACGCCTGTTCAAGGTCACCACCAGCCCCGATCCAGCCGCCACCTTCCCCAGCGACCTGGTGAACCGGGAGTTCAACCCCGAGGGGATCGACGAACTGTGGACGTCGGACATCACCTACCTCAAGGTTGGAAGCGGCGAGGCCTACCTGTGCGCCATTCGCGACGAGGGTTCGTCTCGGGTGCTCGGGTTCTCCGTCGCCGATCACATGCGGACCGAGATCGTCCTCGAGGCGCTCGAGCAATCAATGGTCACCCGTCTCCGGCGGGTCGACGGGGCGGTGTTCCACACCGACCGGGGCAGCCAGTTTTCGGATGGCAAGGTCGTCGAGTTCTGCGAGACCGCCGGCCTGGTCCGCTCGATGGGAGCGACGGGCAGCTGCTACGACCATGCGAGCGCCGAGAGCTTCTGGTCGATCTTCAAACACGAGTACTTCTACCGGCACACTTTCGCCACCATCGACGAACTGCGAGCCGGAATCGCCCGCTACATCAACTTCTACAACCACCAGCGGCGCTGCGCCAAGGCCGACAACCTCAGCCCCATCCGCTACGAGTTAACGTTGGCCCACAGGCAACAAGCCGCCTAAACCGCGTGTCCACAATTTCTGGGCAGCCTCATGCTGGTGGACGGTCATGGAGGCGATCGTGCGCCACGGCACCCCCCTCGTCGAAGACCCCGAACGCGTCGGCTACGGGCATGGTCGACCTCGACGACGCCAAGGTGATCGACATGGTGCGGGGTGCCCGGCCATCAACAGTGCGGCTGAGCTGCGGCAATGGTTCTCGGCCCAAGACCCGCTCTGGCTCGAGACGATCGAGGTCGTCGCCACCGACCTGGCCGAGAGTTACCGGCGTGCCATGTCGTCCGGGGCGGCCAACCGGGTGGTCGACAAGGTGCGACGGCGCGTCCAGAACGAGACGCTCGGGCACCGAGGGCGCGAGGGCGACCCTCTCTATCGGATCCGCAAGCTCTTGCTCACCGGTTCTGAGCGCCTCGACGAGCCCGGACACGAACGCATGCTGCTCGGGCTGCGTCGCGGCGATCCCCATGACGAGCTGCTCGGCGCCTGGCTGGCCAAGGAGTCAGTGCGAGACATCTACCTGACCGAGTGTCCGTGGCCAGTTTCCAGTCCGCAGTTTTGGCCACCAGAAGTACGCACCCCTCGCGGTGATTCCTGACTCTGATGTGGAACGGCATGTCAAGTGGGACTTCGTAGGTTCTTTTCGGGCGCGACGAACCAGAGGCTCGTCGCGCGTGTGCTGTCTGGCAGGCGGCGGGGTCCCAACGTCAGGACCTCTGGTGGCCCTGACGTTGGGAGACGGCTGCTACGTCACCCCGACATTTGACGGTGGAGGTCGAGTGAGAACTCGACCATGCGCCGGGAACGAGTGGAACGACAGTCCGCCACTCTGATGTACGCGGATTCTGACCGCAGGTCGGCGATGCGCAGGATGGTGCCCCTCACTAGGAACGCTTCCCGGAAGGTTCCGGGGTCGCATAGTCAGAACGGGGATCTTCCCTGCTGCGGCGGTGTCCCGGCGCATGGTGAAGTCCTCGCTCATCTTCCTGTCGAGAAGAGGGCGAGCTGGTCGATCTTGGTCATCTCACGCGGCCATCTCGGCCCACAGATAGCCGGTGAGTTGGCGGGCAATGGCGGTGGCCACGACGTTGCGAGAGCTCTTGCGTTCGGCCAGCCGTCTGAACTTGCCGCAAAGTTGCAGCTGGGCCGTCCAGGCTCGAGCGATGGTCTCGGGGCTGCAATGTTCCTGGCGCTTTTTGATCCGTGGCCCGACCGCCGGCCGATGTTGGTAGGACCAGGCTGATTCGACCAGCTGGCTCCGCAGGTGAGTGTTCCCCGCCTTGGTGATGGAGCCTCTCGAGATCCGATTCCCGCTTGAGTACTCAGAGGGAACAAGCCCGCAAAAGCCCATGAGCGAGGTGGCTCGGGGAAATCGCCGCCAGTCGCAGACTTCGGCCGACAAGGTCAGGGCGCCGAGCTCGGTGATGCCGCGATAGGCGCTCAACCTGGCCACCGCTTCGGCGAAGGGACCTTTGGTCAGGTAGATCTTGAGGTCGGACTCGACGGCGGCCAGATGGGCATCGAATCCGGTCACGATGGCGCGGTAGTGCGAATAGGTCTGGGCCAGCGCGGCGTCGTCGAAGTGCACCTGGCGGAGCCAGGCGTCGTGCGTCAGTGTCCACTGCACACCGCCTCGATAGACCTCGCCGTGGCGCAACAAGAACTTGGAGAGACGGTGCCGGCACCGGGTGCGGTCGATGACCAGATCGGCTCGGGTGCGAGCCAGGTCGCGAATCGCCTCTTCTCCCGGAGAGGGAATGTGCACCGAGGTCAGCTCCCCGGCCCGGTAAAGCTGGACGAGGCGACGGGCATCCCTCTTGTCGGTCTTGATCTTGGCTCCCGGTGTCACCGGGATCAGCGAAGGGGCAATCACCTCTGTGGCCACCCCTAATCGCTGCAACAGGCGGGCCAGCTCGTAGCCGGTCGGGCCGGCTTCATAACAAAGGCGCACTCGTGCGGGACTCCCCAAAGTGGCCACGAATCGCCGCACGCTGGGCTCGTCGTGGAACCAGCGGTCGACCAATGGCACCTCTGCGCCGGGAGCCAGCACGGCAGAGGTGATGGAGTCCTTATGGACGTCAAGGCCTACCCAAGAGATCCTCGAGGAGGCAGAATTGGCTATGGACACGGTCGGCTCCTTCCGTATGGTGGCTCGGTCCACGTAGGCCGTGGGCAACCCACGTCATATGCGGAATAGAGCCGGCCGTTCCATTGTCACTAGGTGAGCTTCGAGCCACCTCCCTTCTGACGGGCTTCCTTGAGGCGGAATGACTCGCCGGAGGTGGCCACCAAGACGCTGTGGTGCAAGAGCCGGTCGAGCAGGCTGACGGCTGTCGTGTGCTCTGGAAGGAAGCGTCCCCAGTCCTCGAAGGGCCAGTGCGAGCCGATGCCGAGCGAGCGCCGCTCGTAGGCCGCGGCGACGACGCGGAAGAAGAGCTGGGCGCCGTTGTCGTCCATCGGGGCGAAGCCGATCTCGTCGATCAGGATCAGATCGGCCTTGAGGATCCCTTCGATCACCCGGCCCACCGAGTTGTCCGCCAGTCCGCGATAGAGGGTCTCGACGAGGTCGGTGGCGGTGAAGTATCGCACTCGCTGGCCGGCGTCGACGGCCCGATGCCCGAGAGCGACGAGGAGATGGGACTTGCCCGTGCCCGCCGGGCCGACCAGACAGAGGTTCTCCTTGGCGGCGATCCACTCCAGGCTGACCAGGTAGTCGAAGGTGGCTCGGGCGACCGACGACGCGTCCACGTCGAACTCGTCGAGCGTCTTGGTCACCGGGAAGGCGGCGGCGGCCATGCGGGTCCGGGCGTTCGAGGCGTCACGCGAGGCGATCTCGGCCTCGACCAGGGTGCGCAAGAACTCCTCGGGCTTCCAGCGCTGGGTCTTGGCCACCGTGAGCAGTTCGGGCGAGAGACGACGCATGGCCCCGAGACGCAGACGGCGCAGCCCCGCTTCGAGGTCGGCCGGTAGTGGCGGAGGGGTCGTGCTCATGACTCGGTCCCGATGGCGTAGTCGCCGAGCGAGCGCACCGCGACGGCGGGCAGGTCGACGATGAGCGCGTCACCGGGCTGGCGCGGTCGCGCCACGCCGGTGCCGGCGGCGAGGATGGAGCGCACGTCGTGAGAGCGGAAGCGCCCGAACTCGACGGCGCGCTCTATGGCGGCGATGAGAGCGACCCGGCCGTGGGCCGCCTCCATGGCGCACAGCTCGACGAGGTCGGCCGCCAGCGTGGTCGACCCCCGCGCGGCGGCCGCCTTGATGAAGTCCTCGGCCGCCGGCCCGAGGGCCACGAACGCCTTCTCGGCGGCCGTCTTGGGCCGCACCGCCCGAGCGGGCAAGGGCCGCGCTCCGCCGTAGTGCTCGTCACAGATGGCCGTCTCAGAACGTGTTTGGTAACCCGTGTCACGGCGGAGCCCAGGGGCGCCGACCTGGTGGGCGTGCAAGGCGATTGAGCATCAGTCCGATCATCGCCCACTTGACGAACGCCTCGTGCGTCTCGGGCAGCCGCTCGTAGTCGCGCACCAGTCGGCGCCAGCGCATGAGCCAGGCCAACGTGCGCTCGACCACCCAGCGCCGAGGCAGGACGGCAAAGCCGCGCTGGTCCTTGGGCTTGGAGACGATCTCGACGGTCATCTTCCAGTAGCGCCGGGCCCGCACGACGAGTCGACCGGCATAGCCACCGTCGGCGAAGACGTGGCGCAGCCGGGGATACCAGCCATGGGCCAGCTTTAGCGCGTCGACTCCTCCGTCGCGGTCTTGCACCGAGGCCGCAGTCACCATCACGACGAGCAACAACCCGAGCGTGTCGGTCACGATATGGCGCTTTCTTCCCTGCACTCGCTTCCCGGCGTCATAACCGCGAGTGTCCTTTCCGACGGTGTCGGCCCCACGCAGGGACTGCGAATCGACGATCCCCGCACTCGGTTCGGCCTTCCTCTTGGTGCCGTCGGGCTTCTCGGTCCTCTTGCGCAGCTCCTCGCGCAAGGTGTCGTGGATGAGATCGAGCGTCCCGTCGTCGCGCCAGTCGACGAAGTAGCCGTAGACGGTGCGCCAATGCGGGAGATCCTTGGGCAGCATGCGCCAAGCACACCCGGCGCGCGTCAGGTACAAGATGGCATTGACGATCTCGCGCTTGGGATACAACGGAGGCCGTCCGCCGGGAGCCACCGGCACCGTGTCGGGCAACATAGGCTCCACCAACGCCCACTGACGATCGGTCAGATCGGTCGGATATCTGCGGCCCGGCGCCACGCACACCAGTGCAGCGCAATCGAGAGTAAATCGCGAGCACCGCGCGCTACCAAACGCGCTGGTCACGCGCGATTTTGAAAACTTCTCCTCACAAGTGCTATCGACGACAGCGAGCTACGTCTTCAGCTGCTCCCATGTCGGCACCTGGTTTCCAAACACGTACTCACCAGGGGCGACGAGTCGGTGCTCGGCGATGATCTCGCCCAAGAACACGGCCATCACCACCCCGTCGGCCACGCGGAGCTCGACGGTGCGCCCGATGTGGGCCGTCGGCACCGAATAGCGGGCCGAACCGAAGCGCACACAGCTGAGGCGGTCGACCTTGCGCAGCACCACGTGGCCGATGCGGGCCCGCAGCGCCGGCAGCTGGCCCAGCAAGGGACGCTCGATCTCGAGACGCTCGGCTGGGATCGCGGCGATCTCTGAATGCACCTGTGCGTTCACCTCGGCACACCAGGCCCGACCCTTGGCGTTGGCGTGCACCAGGTCGGCCATGCTGAGCTCGTCTGGGATCATGAGGTCGGACTTCACGTAGCCGACCAGGTGCTCGACCAGGCCCTTGGACTCGGGGTCCGCCCCGCAGCAGAAGTCAGGGCGCGTCCGTAGTGGGTGACGAAGCGCACGTAGTCCGGCGTCGGGACCGCGAGCCCGGCCACCGTGGCGCCCTTCAGACAACCCATGCGATCGGTCAGCAGGGTTTTCGGCACCGCCCCGATCGTCTCCATGCACTCGGCCAACGCCGCCATGGTGGCCTGCGCCCCGAGATTGTCGGAGAAGGAGACGAAGCGGAATCGGCTCCAGGCCAGCACGGCACAGAACACGTAGAGCGGGCCGATCTGGCCCCAGTCGAAGACCAGCACGTCGCCCGGTGCCCACACCCCGGGCCGACGGCCCCGGTGATGGTTCATGCGCCACTTGGCCTTGGCCTCGGCCACCGCCCGGCGCAGGTTGCGCGCCGAGCCGGAATAGCCGGCCGCTCGGACCACCGGCAGCAGCCGCTTGGCTGTGATCCGCCCGTCGGTGCGTTCGACCCGCTCGGCGATGATGGCGCCGACGTCGTCGTAGTTGTGGGCAACGGCCTCGTCGGCTCCCGAGCCACCTCGGCGGCCCGGGCCTTGGCCACCGCCCGCTTGACCGTCTTGTCGGTGGTGCCGCAGATAGCGGCCGCCCCTCGATACGAGCCCACCTCTTGGTAGGCGGCATTCATGTCCATTCGTTCCCTCGCTGATTTCATGGAGGTATCCCCTCGGTCGGTGCGGCGGTTGGCTAGCACCGCCACCGTGACCGGCCGGGGGGACCCTCATGTGGATGCTTCAGCGAGGGGTGCGGACTTCTCGTGGCCAAAAACGGGGACTTCTCGTGGCCATCAGTGCGGACTTTTCATGGCCATAAGTGCGGACTTTGTCGTGGCCACGGACACCGAGCGACGTCGGCGAGGCACGCACGCTGCTGCGCAAGGCGATCGTCGGCTGTCGGGGCGACGAGGTTCCCGAGATCCACTCGCTCGGTGACACCCTCGAGCGCTGGTCCGGCGAGATCCTCAACCATCACCGCACAGGTGCCTCGAACGGGCCAACCGAAGGCGTGAACCTGTGCGTGAAGAGGATCAAGCGCGCCGGCAGCGGCTTCTCGTGCTTCGAGCACTACCGCCTCCTCGTTCTCCTCCACGCAGTGGGAGTCACGTGGCCCAGACGTCCGTCACCGCCTCGGATCAGAACCCGCGCTCCCTACTCCAACGTGTAGAGCCGCTTTTGTTCGGACGATTCCTGGGCGTTAACTCGCGACTTTTCTCCTAGGTCGTTTCGTTGAAGGTAATCCCCGCATTCGCCCTGTGAAGTTCGAAAAATTTCAGCGACGTGACCAAAACGTCGGGTCGTTGTGTTTATCGTGACGCCTTCGCTCCGCTTAGCGTTGGTCGCTGGCTTGCGGCAAAATCCATCAGCGAACGCCTCGCACCAACCGTTCTCGCAGGTAGCCCCAAAGGGTCGGGTGGGTAAACAGTTGGGAACCTTCACGAAGAGCTTCTTCGGTAGCGAGAAGTGTCTCGCCCTTAATGACCAGATCAATCTGGGACTCCAACTCAGGTAGCCCCGCTGCCAAATGCAGGTATGGATAGGTGGTGATCGAGTCGTGTGGCGAAGTGTCGAAATAGGCTCTGACCAGGACTGTACCGGTATCAATTCCCTTGTCAACTAGGTGGATGGTCGTGCCGATCTCCTCGGGTCTCCCTGAGGCGAGCGCCCAGTAGCCGCCATGGACACCCCGATAGAGGGGTGTGATCCCGGCGTGCAAGTTGATGAACGGGCAGTCCACTGACGCCAGCACGGTCGACGAGATGATCCGAGTCCCGTTCACAACGACCAATACGGGGTCAAGATCTCTTAACAGGCCTCTGGTTTCGATCGAATTGACCGAAGATACTCTGTAGGACTCTGCAAAAGGCCGATCGTCCAGACCCGTTTCGCTCAAAATCTCACGCCGCCTCCAGCGGCCCTTTTGGCGGAGTATCGGCATCAAAACGACCACGAAGAGAACCTGGCCCAGCGCGGTGATCCATCCGAGCCGCCTCGCCCTCCGATGGGCCATCGAGACCCGAGACGGTGGGTCTTCAGTGATGACGATCAGGTTCGGCAAAGACTTGTTTAAGTAGTTCGCGACGATGTCGGTGGCATCGTCGCGCCCCGCTAGCAGCACCACCGGGCGCTCTGCGCTCCTTCCGTTCACTTGACGATTCCAGGTGTCGACAATTAAGGATCAATTTCTAACAATTCGGCCTGGAACCATTCCACGGTAGAGCGAAGCCCCTCCTCGAGTGCCACCGGCTGTATCGCAGGGAAAAGTCCTTTCAGCTTCGTGTCGTCGGCCTGTGAGTCGCGTACATCGCCGGGTCGCTGGCCCAAGTGATTCCGGTCCAGTGCCCTCCCCAACACTTTCTCGAGGAGGCCGATGAGATCGAGGAGCGAGACCCGAGATCCGAAGGCCAGGTTGACTGGTTCTGTGTCGGTGACCGTGCGGCGCACGCTGTCTGTCAAAACAGCCGTCACGCTGTCTACGAAGGTGAAGTCACGACTTTGACCTCCATCGCCGTGGACGGGTAGCGGCTTTTCCCGCAGGGCCGAATCAACGAAGGCGGGGACCACGGCGGCGTATTCATGGTCTGCGGACTGCAGCGGTCCGAAGACGTTGAAGAACCGGAACGCCAGGACCGGCAGATCGAAGCAGCGACCGTAGGCCAGGGTGTAGGACTCCGCCGCCAGTTTGCTGGCCGCATACGGACTCGCCGGCATTGCGACATTGTCCTCTCGCTTGGGCAGGGTTGGGTTCGCTCCATAGACCGATGAAGACGATGCCACGACGACTTGGGGTTTCCCGGCCCGGCGCGCCGCTTCCAGAACCTCCAAGGTGCCTGTTGCGTTGACGAGATGGCTCGCCATCGGGTTAGCCATGGATAGGGGGACCGACGGCCGGGCCGCCAAATGGACCACAGCCTCAGCCCCTTGAAAGGCGTCGTCAAGGAGCGGAGATTCGAGAATCGACCCGACAACAAGCTCGACGTCATCGATCGCGTCAAGATTCTCTCGTCGCCCGCTCGATAGGTCATCGATGACAACCAGACGGTCGACGAACGACTGGTTTCTCAGGGTTCTGCACAGGTTGGCTCCGATGAACCCGGCTCCACCGGTGACGACGACGTTCATCGACAGAGTCCGCTCGAGAGAAATTTCAACGTGGGCGCGCCAAGGAGAGGGCGCGAGGCTCGTATACACCGCTGAATTACAGTTGATTGGCGGTCAGGCTGTCCAGTCGATTGCGCGTGTCGAAGACACGAGGGCGTGATCCCTGTCTAATCGGGGTGTCGAAAACGTCGCGGTCGGATCACCACGAAGACGGCTCCGCTGCCTGGGTCTCTTGAGGGGTGGGACCTCAATCACCACGATATCGAAACCAACGAGCCGGAGGGGTCGCTGATGGGTTCGTAGCGGCCGGTAGCGAGAGCTGCGAGAAGTCGATCGTCGAAGTGTCGTCGATCTAGGAGCTACCCATGGCCGAACGTTTGACCTTCGCCGCGTCCATATTGAACCCGACCGTATCGAACCCGGCTTCGACGCATTGCACTGCAACCGGCAGACCGACGTACCGCCTGACCTACGACGACGACTAGGTTCGGTCGTTCCCCTGACTCACCCTCCGCCGCCACCGCCGCCACCGCCGCCAACTGGAGTCGGGGCGGCGTTGAACGTCCACTCAAGCATTGCGGAGTCCTCGAGGGCGGGCTTTCCGTTTGTGGGCGCAGAAGCATTCGCGTCGGAGAACGCTTCTGCCGCCTCACCCTTCGGAATTACCGAACTGAACGAATTGAAAAGGAGAGAACGGACCGCGCTGGCATCGCGACATTCCGAGGCCTCGTAAAGGCGTCCGAGGCCCGAATTGAGAGCATCGTGGTGTGGGGCGACTGGCGCCAGGCGGTGGATGTGGGGATGGCTCGTGCTCAGGACTTCTTCGTCGGACATCGACAGCTCCTCGTGGAACTTCTCTCCTGGCCGCCTGCCGATGATCTCGATGGGGATGTCCACCCCGACCCGGTACCCGGACAGCCGGATCATGCGCTTGGCCAGATCAAGGATGCGGACGGGTTGTCCCATGTCGAGCATGAAGATCTCGCCGCCGTGCGAGAGCATCGATGACTGGAGGACGAGTTGGACGGCTTCCTCCACGCTCATGAAGAACCTGGTCATCCGGGCATCGGTGACCGTGACCGGGCCGCCGTTGGCAATCTGCCGGGCAAACGTTGGGATCACGCTGCCTCGGCTGCCGAGCACGTTGCCGAAGCGGACCGCGCAGTAGGCCATGTCCGGGGGTCTGCGGTCCAGCACGATCTGTTCGGCCAAGCGCTTGGAGGCTCCCATCACGCTTGAGGGAGAGACAGCCTTGTCGGTCGAAATGAGGACGAATCGGGTGGTCCCGACCTCGGCGCACGCCTCAACGACGTTCAAGGTGCCGAAGACGTTCGTGTCGGCGGCTGCCACTGGGTATTCCTCGAGCACCGGCACGTGCTTGTGTGCAGCCGCGTGGAGGACGATCTCGGGTCGGTATCGCTTGAACACTTCAAAGACCGCCGTCCGGTCAGTGATGTCAACCAAGGCCTGTTCACATGTGCCCGACAACGTTTGATACGCATCGTGAAGGTGAGTTTCGTCGTGATCCAGCAGCACCAGTATCGCCGGGTCGAGGCTGGAGAGCTGGCGGCAGATCTCCGAGCCGATAGAACCGCCGGCTCCGGTCACCAGTACCCGGCGACCGGCAATGGAGCAGCGGATCGAGTCGAGCTCCGAGGCGACCGGCGTTCGTCCGACGAGATCTTCGATGCTCGGCTCCCGCGCCTGACGGACTGCGGCCAAATGAGTTGGCAGGCTCGGGAGGTTGCTGATCCCGGGAAGTACCTTCATAGGAACGCCGGCTTCTTCCGAGGCGAGCAGAACCTGCTCAACAAGTTCGGGAGCGGGTGAGGGGATTGCGAGGAGCACCTGCTGGAGCGTGTACCGACTGGAAGCTGCCGGAATGTCCTTGATGCTGCCCACGACCGGTACGCCAAGGAGGGAGAGGCCGTGGTTTGCCGCGTCGTCGTCGAAGACGGCCACCGGGATCAGGCCCGCGCTGGGACAACGCTGCATCTCTCGGATCGTGGCGGCACCCATGTCCCGGCTCCCGACGATGGCGACACGCAGGCCCATTTGCCGCGATCCCCGCTGCCAGGCGAAGAGGCGTGAATGAAAGCGCAACACGCCCATGCCCATTGTCGCGAACACCGCTCCCACTACGATCACGCTGACCGGAGCCAGGGGGAAATGCAGTAATGCGCAGACCACCACGATGACGAGAAGCACCGACATGCCGATCGCCGACGAGAGGACGAGCTGTCGAGCTTCCTGTGCGCCAGCGTGTCGCCACATGCGCTCGTAAAGCCCGACGAGGTGGTTGGCCAGGAGTGTGACAAGCACTGCGATTAGGAGGAAGATCAAAAAGCGCTGCCAATAATTGGAAGGCGCCTGGTGGCGGAAGTAGAAGATCTCGGCGAAGCCGAAGCCGGCCACGACGCAGATCGTGTCCAAAAGCATAAAAAGAAGGCGCGCCTTGATTCGGCTTGCCCTGATCGCCACTCGTTCGTTCAGAGCAGGTGGCGGCACTTTGCCACCTGGTTCCCGCTCAAGTTCGTCCCTCGGTTCCCCAACGCTCATCTGATCGGTCCCCCGGTCTCCCCGCTCCCCGATTCGGACAATGTCCGAGGT
The DNA here is from genome assembly GCA_963807775.1 of uncultured Acidimicrobiaceae bacterium. Lineage (GTDB taxonomy): Bacteria > Actinomycetota > Acidimicrobiia > Acidimicrobiales > RAAP-2 > Bog-473. The sequence continues at coordinate 36,702 of CAWECY010000015.1, forward strand.
CACCGTGCCGGCGACCCTCATGCTGACCTACTGCGCAGCAACACCCCTTGAGGGCACAACTCCTATCACACCAATCGCAGCCGCGCCCGCGGACATTCTGAGGGGGGCTTCACCACGCGCCCAAAAGCGGCGGGGGGCGATGCCATACGGAAGATGTACGATTCCAAGTGGAGAAGCGCGAATTTGCGCACACTAAATGCAAGCTCCTCATCACGGCGGAATCCGACCACGACGGCCCCCAAGGGGCAGCGGGCCGGCCGACTCAGCGGGTCACAGAGGGCGGGTATAGCGTATTAGCGAGAGGTATTCGGCTTTGCTTCACCCGGTATCCACTGAACTGGTGATTGCGGTATCCACTGAACTGGTGATTGGTGGCCTCGGCGGATGGGGCTGAGGACGGGGGATTAGGCGAAATGGAACCAATCGACTACCAAGGGGCGCTCCTTCGCCGCTGGTGGTTGCTGCTCGTGCTCGGGCTTGTTGGTGCTTTCGCGGGATTCTTGTTTCCCGTGGGGCATGCCAAAGCTGGAAGCGCCCCAACCTGGAAAACGACGGCCTACGTAGGCGCGGTCCCCCCGGGCGGAGCCAACGTGGCCTTCTCGAGCGGTGTCAACACCAACCAGATCCTGTTTTACGCTCACAACACTGGAATCGCCGAAGCGGCGGCCAAGTCGGTGGGACTCAAGATCCCGACGTCCCAGTTGGCTTCACACGTGAAGGCGACTGGCCCGGCCGCCAAAAGCGGAGTTCGCGGTGAGGTCGAAATCCAGACATCGGCAGATTCACCGGCAACTTCTGCGGCCTTGACCAATGCCTTTGTTGCGCAACTGGGCGACTACATGAACAACATTCTTGTGCAACGCCAGCGGGTGGAGCTGGTAGCGGCGCAGCAGAAGGTCAAGGCCCTTCAGGCCCGAGTTGCTGCTGTCGGATCTTCGAAGGGCGCTGCCGCTCTCACGACTGACCTCAACGTCGCCCTGGCCCAAGAACAAGAACTTGCATCGTCTAAGCCCACAACGGGCTATCAGGTCCTTCAGCCTGCGCTGGCAAGCTCCGCCGTCAAGTCAGGGGGAAGCTCCTCGAGCTTGACCTCGAACAAGGGAGCTCGAGCACTGGTTGGATCTCTTGTGGGCGTGTTGTTGGCCGCGGGGGCCGTCTTGGTCATCGAGGTCTTTGACAAGCGCTTGCGGACTTCGTCTCGGGCGGCTGAAGCCTTTGGATTTCCAGTCGTAGCGGAGATCCCAGCTTCCCAGAACGACCGCTCTTACGACGGGTTCATCGATGCGTCGGCTTCCTCGCCTTCGCCAGCTGCGGAGGCGTATCGGATGTTGTGCACCTCGGTCCTACTTGAAGGGATGACCATCGATGGTCCTGTGGCTTCTCCTTACAACAACCGAAAGGTGGCAGTAGCAGCCAAGGGCACCGGCCGTACCAACGGCAACCGCAACGGCCACGCGAATGGATACGGCTACGCGAACCGCAACGGCCACGCGAACCGCAACGGCCACGCGAACCGCAACGGCCACACGAACGGCAACGGCCATGGCCACACGAACGGCAACGGCCATGGCCACGCGAACGGCAACGACAACGGCGACGGCAACGGGGTAGTCAGCGCCTCGGAGCTTCTTGCCGAGTCCCAGCCGTTCGTCGGCGGCACGAGACAGGTCATCCTGGTCGTGTCAGCAGGTGCTGAACCTACGCGTCCACTGGTCGTTGCAAACATTGCTGCCACCTACGCTGGTTCCGGACAGCGAGTCCTCGTGGCGAGCACGCAGGACCTGCACGCGTCAGTGCGTGGAGCTCAAGGCCGACGTTCGAGCGGCGAGATCACTCCGGAGGACATCGAAGAACAGTTGCGGCCGTCACGCTTCAACAACGTCTTGACCCTTCCCTTGGACCAGTTCGTCGACAATCGTGTTCAGCTCATTACCCGCGCACCGGCCATTTTCGACGCGGCTAGACACAGTGCTGACGTGGTCATCGTCGAGGCACCGTCAATCCTTGCTTTCCATGACGCCGAAGCTGTTGCTCCCTGCGTCGATGTCGTCCTTGTGGTGGGAGACTGTTACTCCACGACCTCCGAAGCGGCCTCGCGTACTGGAGATCTCTTACGGAGGATCGGCGCGCCGGTGCTCGGGGTGGTGCTCACCAACGTGCACTTGCGCGCGCGAGACATCCGACAGTCGACCGCCCGACAGGCCCAGGTGCAGTCGAGCGCGTACCTGGAGCTGCCTGCAGTCACCTCGCAGGTAGAGGAGCCGACCGTTTTGCCAGAAGGTCCGACCAGGTAGGGGATTTCGGCAATAGAGGCTGAACCGCAAGTGGCCCGCCAGATGGGGTGATCGCGGCAACTTCCTTTATCTATCGAAAGATGAGGAGTTCTTGGCACGGTGACCCGGTCGGGCGTGCGTTATTAGCGGCCCAGGCGCACCGCTACGCCCCAGGATCGTATTCAATGTGAGATCAACAGTTCCGGTCACTCCGCAAGAGGCGCATTTGCGGAGTGGCCGGAACGTGTCGGATGTGAAGTCAAATTGCCGCTTTCCCGTCTTGCTCAGTGTGATTTCTATGTCCGTGTCCGATTCATCCGCGCCTTCCGCTCTGCCGCTGACAAATGAGTGTCCAGTGACATGCTCTATGTCATCGAACGGACAGGTTGCAAAGATGTGCTCGTCACTACGGCATCGCAGTAGATGCAGGCGCTCACGGTCAACCCTGCGACGGAGATGCCCAAGGCGAACGGCAACGAGCCGACACAAGAGACGCAATCCAAAGAGGGGCCGCCAGCGGAGATTCAGATTCCGACGCGGGATGAGGTCTTTCGTGACCTGAGCAAGGTGGCCAAGCCGCGGAAGACGGATCCAGTGCCCGAAGACGAGGAAGGCAGAGCGGAGAACATCTCGCGACCGTCATCGCGGTGATTGTGCTGCCAAACGTAGTCGTTCACGTGCCCCTGTAGCCACTTTTGGGGAGACCGCGTGATGTGTCCCCGAGATGCCACGCTTGACCCGGCCAGAAACGTTCGATGTGCTGGGTCTGAATATGGTCGTTTGGCCACGTCCGAACTCGAGCGCGCCAGGGCACGCCTGAACACCCGGGTGGACGGAGCGTCTCCGGGCGCAAGGTCTTGACCTTGGTGCACGCCATGTTGGTCGGCGCTTCGCATATCGACCGCGTAGACGTGCTGCGCTCGAGCGCGACGGCCTCGGTGTTGGCGCATCGCGTCATGGCACCATCGACACTCGGGACGTTCCTGCGCGCCTTTTCCGTCGGCCATGTCCGTAAGCTCGACGCCGTCATCGCCGAGGCGCTGCGCCGGGCCTTGGGCGCTCGGGGCGGGACCGGATGCGGCCCAGATGGTGATGGACCTCGGCTCGACCATCTTCGAGCTCTGCGCAAGGCCAAGCGCGGGGTCAGCTATGGCTATGCCCACCGGCTCTCCTATCACCTCCTCGTCGCCACGTGGGCGGCCATCGACGAAGTGTTCGATGCCCGTTTGCACAAAGGAGGGGCCAACAGCCAACGCGGTGCTCTTCGTTTCGTTTGGGATCCCCAAGTGGATGACACCACGAGGGGCTGAGTAGCGATGCGGGATGCACGGGCGGATCGCCCCGTAGTAAACGGTGATGCCCGGTAATGCCGACGGAGCGAAGAGGGCGAGTCGCCCAAATTCGTCTGGTGGTCAAATCCAGTGGACAGGCGGAGCCAGTGGGCGGATCAAAGCTGAAGGAGAAGCCGTTTGTGATCTCCAAATGGGTCGTCAAGGACGCCTACGAGAAGGTCAAGGCAAACCAGGGAGGTGCTGGCGTCGACGGGAGTCGCTCGCAGCATTTCGAAGAGAACCACGAGGGCGTACCTCTTGAAGCTGTGGAATCGAATGTCCTCGGAGACGTACTTCCCGCCGCCGGTCCGGGCGGTGGAGATACCGAAGAAGGCATAAGGAACAAGGACGCTCGGGGTGCCAACCGTGGCCGACCGGGTGGCCCAGGACGGGTCAGGATGGACCTGGCGCCAGGCGTTGAGCCACGTTTCCACCCCGACTCCTATGGCCTTCGGCCTCGGCGCTCAGCGATCGATGCGGTGGGGCAGTGCCGGAAACGGTGCTGGGAGCACGACTGGGTGATCGATCTCGGTCTCAGGTCTTCTTCGACACGATGGACCATGACCTTCTGCTCAAGGCGGTGTCGAAGCACACGGACTTGGCGTGGGTATTCCTCTAAGGGCTCACCGATTGACTGATTGCACAATCGTGTAGTTCCAGTCGCCGTGGAACTTGTGCGGGTGAGCGGAACGGCGGCCAGCTCGGCGGCGGTGACCTTGGTGCCGGTCTCGTAGTAGTTGAGATCTTCTTCGGCTCGGATCTGAGCCCCTTGGCGGTGGTCGTGTTCGAGATGAGCTCGACGATGGTCCGATAGGAGACGAGCGGGCGGCCGCGCCAGTTCATCGAGATGAAGCTGAACATGCGGTGCTCGATCCTGTTCCACTTCGACGTCCCCGGCGGGTAGTGCAGACGGTGATCTCGAGCCCGGTCTCTTGGGCCAGCTTGGCCAGCTCGACCTTCCAGAGCTTGACCCGGTAGCCGTTGGACCCGCCGGCATCGGCGGTGATCAGCAGCTTGGTGGCGTCGGGGAAGCGGGGCGCTCCCATCGAGTACCACCAGCGCCGGATGGCCTCGACGGCGAAGGAGGCGGTGTCGGCGGTGTCGCCGACCGAGACCCAGCCCTCGTCGTTGGCCAGGTCGTAGACCCCGTAGGGGACGGCCCGGCCCAGCTCCTTGTCGACGAAGTCATGGGTCTTGGTGCGTGTGGGCTCGCCGTGGGGTGCCACTCGACCCCGCCGTTGGAGAACTCGCCCACGATCTCCTTCTTCTTGGTGTCGACGCTGATCACCGGCTGGCGCCGCCTTCATGAACACACTCACCTGCTTGTTCAGGTAGTTGAACTGGGCGTCTCGGTCGGGGTGGGCGGTGCCCTCCTTCTGCTTGGAGGGGGCCTGGAGCGAGTAGCCGATGGAGCTGCAGGATCCGCCCGACGGTGTCGTCGGTGATCTTGAAGCCCTGGCGCACCAGCTCGCTGGCCAAGTTGCCGGTCGACTTGGACGTCCAGCGCAGATACGACATCGGGTTGCCCCGGGTCTCGGGGTGCACCAGCTCGTCGAGGGCTTCGAGCAGGCCGGGCTGTTTGTCCTCGGACTTGATGTCGCCGCCGCCTATGGCCCGCTGCCTCTCGGTTGGCTCGATGCCCTCACTCACCTCGCGTTCGGCCTTGATCACCGTGTTGCGGCTCATGCCCGAGGCCTCGGCCACCGCGCTCTTGCCACCGCGTCCGAGACCCTCGGCCATGGCACCGGCCACCACGCGGCGCTGCAGCTCGTTCAGATGGGGCAGGACCACCTCGAAGAATCGCGCGAGCTCATCTCCGCTGGCCTCCACCAGGCCATCTATATCACGCGTACTAACTATCGGAGGACCCTAAGTGAAGCGGCAGCTGCAAGCACCGCTACAGCGGGAGGACGGCACCATCCTCGAACGAGATAGCGGGACTCCACAGAGTTCTGCGATCTCACCCTTACTGGGCAATCTGTTCCTCCACTACGCCTTCGATGTCAGGATGGCCAGGGAGTTCCTCCGCTGCCCCTTCGAGCGCTACGCGGATGCAGTCGTGCACTGCAACAGCGAGGCCGAGGCTCGCCTCGTCCGTTGGCCGTCGAAGAAGTCATTCTCTTCGATCATGGCCAAGATGAAGGCGATCACCAGGCAGGCAACGAACAACCCGCTCTCCGACCAGCTGCGCCAGATCAATGGCGTCTTGCGGGCTGGACGAACTACTTCCGCCACGGTGTGTCCACGGAGACCTTTGCCTACCTGCACCAGTTCACGTGGCTGCGGGTGCTGCGCTGGCTCCGCCGGAAACACCGCCGTGCCAACCGGAGGTGGCTGCGAGGGCACTACTTGAACAATGCAGGTGACCTGAGCACGACGGCGAAGCACTGTTCGACTGTCGAGCGATGCCGGTGACCCGCAATCGCGGGGCGGCGATCCCTCATCGTGGGTGGGAACGACCGAGGACGCTGCATAGTCCGGCATGGGTTCGTGGACAGCCGGACGCAGTGGAAGTCGCACCTCCGGTTCGGGGGACGGGCTGGGGGGACGGACCTGTCGTGAGGCAGGTACCGCGCCCCGGTCCGATCCCATCTGGCCAACGCCAAGCTCGATGAGCGCCACCGGCGGGTCCAGAACGAGACGATGGACACCGTGGCCACAAGTCCGATCCCCTCTACCGCTGCCGGCGTCTGCTGACTGATGTGGAACGGCATGTCAAGTGGGACTTCGTAGGTTCTTTTCGGGCGCGACGAACCAGAGGGTTCGGCGCGTGGCTGCTCTGGCAGGCGGCGGGGTCCCAACGTCAAGGTACGCTCAAGCGGCCTTGACTTCGGGGTGACGGCTGCTACGTCACCCCGACATTTGACGGTGGAGGACGAGTGAGAACTCGACCATGCGCCGGGAACAGAGTGGGTCGGCGGTCCGCCACTCTGATGTACGCGGGTTCTGACCGCAGGTCGGCGATGCGCAGGATGGTGCCCCTCACTAGGAGCGCTTCCCGGATGGTTCGCGGGGTCGCATAGGTCAGAACGGGGATCTTCCCTGCTGCGGCGGTGTCCCGGCGCATGGTGAAGGTCCTCGCTCATCTCCCCGCCGGGAAGAGGGCGAGCTGGTCGATGTGGTCATCTCAGGCGGCCATCTCGGCCCAGAGGAAGCCGGTGAGCTCGCGGGCGATGGCGGTGGCGACGATCTTTGCGAGAGTCTTGCGTTCGGCCAGCCGGCGGAACTTGCCGCAGAGATGGAGCTGGGCCGTCCAGGCTCGGGCGACGGTCTCGGGCGAGCAACGCTCCTGGCGCTTGTTGATGCGTGGCCCGACCGCCGGGCGGTGCTGATAGGACCAGGCGGACTCGACCAGCTGGGCTCCGCAGGTGGGTGTTGCCGGCCTTGGTGATGCGGCCCTCGACGATCCGATTCGCCGCTCGAGTACTCAGAGGGCACGAGCCCGCAAAAGCCCATGAGCGAGGTCGGCTCTGGGAAAGCGCCGCCAGTCGCAGACCTCGGCCGACAAGGTCAGCGCGCCGAGCTCGGTGACGCCGCGATAGGCGCTCAGCCGGCCGACCGCTTCGGCGAAGGGACCGGTGGTCGAGGTAGGGCTTGAGATCGGACTCGACGGCGGCGAGATGGGCATCGAGGGCGGAGACGATGGCGCGGTAGTGCGAATAGGTCTGGCCGAGCGCGGCGATCGTCGAAGTGGCACCTGGCGGAGCCAGGCTCGTGCGCCAGCGTCCACTGCACCCCGCCTCGGATAGACCTCGCCGTGGCGCAGCAGGAACTTGGAGAGCCGGTGCCGGCACCGGGTGCGGTCGATGACGAGATCGGCTCGGGTGCGGGCCAGGTCCCGGATCGCCTCTTCTCCCGGCGTCGGGATGTGCACCGCGGTCAGCTCGCCGGCCCGATAGAGCTGGGCGAGGCGACGGGCGTCTCTCTTGTCGGTCTTGACCTTGGCTCCGGGTGTGACCGGGATCAGCGAAGGGGCGATCACCTCGGTGGCGACCCCGAGTCGCTGCGAGCAAGCGGGCCAGCTCATAGCCGGTCGGGCCGGCCTCGTAGCAGAAGGCGCACGCGTGCGGGATCCCCGAGGTGGAGACGAAGCGCCGCACGCTCGGCTCGTCGTGGAACCAGCGGTCGACCGACCGGCACCTCATGCGCCGGGCCGAGCACCGCAGAGGTGATCGAGTCCTTGTGGACGTCAAGGCCTACCCAAGACGATCCTCGAGGAGGGCAGAATTGGCTTGATGGACACGGTCGGCTCCTTCCGTATGGTGGCTCGGTCCACGTCACCGTGGGCAACCCACGTCATATGCGGATCGAGCCGGCCGTTCCATTGTCACTAAGGCCGAGGAACGACTGAGCGGGGGTCGCCGGGAGAAGCTCCTCGGACAACTCCGCTGATGACCCCCACGGCGACGTGGCCACCAAGTGGGAGGCCAACGAAGCGGTTCGGGAGCTCCACACCCACAGTGATCGCGCTCTCGCTCTCCACTGGGTCGAGCGGTTCGGAGCAGATCTCCAAGACAAGGACTACCCGAGCGAGGCTCGTTCACTCGGGCGCACTCTCATCCGCCGGAAGCATCAGATTACCGCCTGTCACGATGCCCACGTGAGCAACAGACGAACCGAGGCCCTCAATAATCTGATCAAGCGCGTGGAGCGGGCCGCGTTCGGGTTCACCAGTTTCCGCAACTACCGCATCGCTCACTGCTGTACACCGGCAAGCCCAACTCGGGCCAGCTTGCCACCGTCAGACCCCGATGAAATCCGAAGCGCCCGTTTTCTTGTCGTGCGCCTACTTCGACGGCCTAGAACTGCTTGGTACTGTCCGGTTTCTGCCACTTGACGCGGTCGGTGGCACGCGTCGTGTCGCCCACGTATGTCTCGTCCAGCTCGACCCGCTTTTCCAGCGGTCCTCCTCCATCAGCACGTTGCGGATGAGAGTGAAGATGCGCCATGCCGTCTTGTAGGTCACGCCCAGCTCTCGCTCAAGTTGCTTGGCAGAAATGCCACAACGAGTGCTTGTCATCAGGTACATGGCGTAGAACCAAAGGTGAAGCGAGGTGGAGGACTTGTGAAAGATCCTGCCTGCTGTCGGGTGCAGGTGAAGGCCACAGGCCCTGCAGGTCCAGTCCTGGCGCTGCTGCTTGGCCGCGCAGCGGCGGAACTGCCGGATCTCCCCACAGCGGGTGCAATGGGCCGTGTCGTCGCCCAGGTTGTACCGGGTGTTCCATAGCCACGTCAGGCAGGTCTCGTCGTCGGAGAAGTCCGCCATGAACTCGACCAACGAGTACCTCGAGTCCAACGATGCTGCTCGCTTGGGGGATTTGGGATTACCGGATGCCATAGAGTTTGGTCTAATACCCTGGACATATACAGTAACGGGATAATTGCCCACTGCTAGTGATCAGGTACAAGGGGTAGAACCAAAGGTGAAGGCAACTGACCCTGCAAGTCCGGCCCTGTCGTTGCTGCTTGCCCACGTAGCTGCGGAACCTGCCGGATCTCCCCACAACGGGTGCAATGGGCCACGTCGTCGCCCAGGTTGTACCGGGCGTTCCAGAGCCACGGGCGGCAGGTCTCGTCGTCGGGGTAGAACCTTAACGAGCGATTTTGCGGTTACCAGATGCCACGAATGCCAGGCTAATACCCTGGACATATACAGTAAAGGGATAATTACACGCAATCGCTGACGACCAAGTCGCAATGGCTAACAATCAGGTATAGCGTGAGCACGGAGAAGGGGAACCCGTTCGGGGGGACGGGGTGGGAGTGCCCGAAAAGTGTGGGATCCAGTGCTGAGCTACGTTGCTCGTGGATCTCATCCACTTGGGGGATCTCATCCCACAGGCAGAGGGGGAGTAGGAGCAGGCGGTGGAGCCGATCGATTACGGAGGGGCGTTACTTCGGCGCTGGTGGGTAGTCGTCACCTTTGGTGTGGTCGGGGCATTGGTCGCGATTCTCTTTATTTCTTCTAGCCACACGAAGCCCCTTCACCCAGAAACCGCTCCCGTCTCCTCTTGGCCTTGGTCTGCGGCTGCCGTAGTTGGCGCGGCTCCGGTCGGAAGCGGCGGCTCGGCCATCCTTGGCGGTGGCCTCAATTCCAGTCAAATCGTCTTTTACTCCCAAGAGCAGTCGGTGCTGGAAGCAGCAGCCAAATCGGCCGGTCTCAACAAACCGTTTTCGCAATTGCAAGAAGCCGTCATTGTCAGCGGTGCCAATAAATTCACGGCGCCGGGTGTCGTAACGCTCACCGCCTACGGACCGACTCCCGACAAGGCCTCGGCGTTCGCGAACGCGTACGCCGCTCAACTCGGCAAGTACATCAACGGACTGGTTGCTAACCACCAGCTCGCAGAGTCACTCCATCTTCAGCAGGAAATTAGCGCACTTCAGAGCAAGATAAATTTTGTGGGTGCCAAAAACGCCACTGCGCTTCAGTCCCAACTGAACGCTTACGTTGTCCAGCAACAGGCGCTTGCGGCCATCCCGACCACCACGGGTTTTGAGGTGGTCCGGTCTGCGTCACCGAGTTCGGCTGTGCGGATGTCGAAGGCGGCAGTAAGCATTACGAGCAGCAAGAAGACGCTCGGGCTTGTTGGATTTGTGGTTGGGCTCTTGGCTGGAGCCGGACTTGTACTGCTGCTTGAGTTTCTCGACAAGCGTCTTCGCAATTCGTCTCGAGCAGAGGAGACGTTCGGATACCCGGTGGTAGTCGAAATACCTGCGCCGTCAAAGGCCGACGGGCATCAGGAACTGCCACTGTTAGATCCGTCAGTCTCTTCCACCTCCCCCGTTGCCGAGGCGTACCGAATGCTGCGCATGTCGGTCATGCTCCAGGGCCTTCCGGTCTTGACGCTCGATGACGGTAGTGGGCAATTCGAGACGTTCCTGGACGCATCGCCCGACGAATCGATACGAGACAGGCGCCAAGTCATCCTGGTTGTGTCTGCGGGAACAGAGCCCACCCGGCCTGTGGTGCTGGCCAACCTTGCTGCGGCCTACGCTGACTCCGGTGAGCGGGTGCTGGTAACGAGCACTCAAGATCTGCGACTAAGTCGGCACATCGGCAAAGGTGAGAATCTGCCCGGTGAGATCACTCTCGAGGATGTTCGGAATCACCTTCAACCATCGTCGATAAAGAACGTTTCCTCGATCCCGCTCGATCGATTCGTTGGCAGCATCGCGCAGCTAACCTATCGGGCTCCCACCGTTTTGGACGCAGCTCGCCAACTCGCCGACGTGGTCATCGTCGAAGCTCCGTCGTTGTTGGCATTTCACGACGCCGAGGCGCTGATGCCGAGCGTCGATGTCGTACTTGTAGTCGGTCAATGTTTGACAACGACATTCGAACATGCGAAGCGGGTCGGCAACCTTCTACGTAGTATTGCTGCTCCAGTCTTGGGAATAGTCCTGACAAACGTTGAGGTGGGTGCGAAGGACGTTCGTCGATCCGCTCAGCTTCAACTCCTTCAGAGGATCAATCTGGAATCCCGAGCAGAGGCTCCGGCGGCGGTCCGCGAAGCGATCGGAGTGGCGAGCGTCTCGTCGCTGGAAGGCGAGGAATCAAAGAGGACCGAGCCCGTTACAGCTTCCAACGGACACGACGATGCGGAGCTCGTCGAGGCTGCCAACGGGAACGGCCACGCGCAGCCCGTTGAAGCCGGCAACGGCAACGGCAACGGCCACGACGACGCGGAGCTCGTCGAGGCTGCCAGCGGCAGCAACGGCCACGGCCACGCGGAGCCCGTCAAGGTCGAAAACCGGAACGGCCACGCCGTGCCCGTTGAAGCTGCCAACGGGAACGCCCACGGCCACGACGACGCGGATCTCGTCGAGGTTGCCAACCGGAACGCCCACGGCCACGACGACGCGGATCTCGTCGAGGTTGCCAACCGGAACGCCCACGGCCACGACGACGCGGATCTCGTCGAGGTTGCCAACGGGAACGCCCACGGCCACGCGGAGCCCTTCAAGGTCGAAAACCGCAACGGCCACGCCGTGCCCGTTAAAGCTGCCTACGGCTACGGCTACGGCTACGGCAACGGCTACGGCTACGGCAACGGCAACGGCCACGGCCACGGCCAAGGCCACGGCCACGCGGAGCTCGTCGAGGTTGCCAACGGGAACGCCCACGGCCTCGTCGAGGTTGCCAACGGCAACGGTAACGACCACGCGGAGCTCGTCGAGGTTGCCAACGGCAACGGTAACGACCACGGCCTCGTCGAGGTTGCCAACGGGAACAGCCACGGCCACGCTGAGCCCGTGAAGGCTGCCAACGGCAACGGCAACGGCGACGACGACGCCGAGCTCGTCGAGGTTACCAACGGCAACGGCCACACCGAGCCCGCTAAAGCTGCCAAGGGCAACGGGAACCCGGAGCCCGTTAAAGCTGGCAACGGCAACGGCAACGGCAACGGCAACGGCAACGGCAACGGCAACGGCAACGGCAACGGCAACGGCAACGGCAACGGCAACGGCAACGACAACGGCAACGACAACGGCAACGACAACGGCAACGACAACGCGGAGCCCGGGAAAGCTGCGAACAGGTACGGCCACGCAGAGCCCGTTAAAGCTGCCAACGGGAACGACCACGCGGAGCCCGGCAAGGCCGAAAACGGGAACGGCCACGCGGAGCCCGTTGAAGCTTCCAACGGGAACGGCCACGCGGAGCCTGTCAAGGCCGAAAACGGGAACGGCCAGGGCCACGCGGAGCCCGTCAAGGACGCCAACGGGAACGCCCACGGCCACGCGAAGCCCGTCAAAGCTGCCAACGGTCACGGCCACGCGGAGCCCGGGAAAACTGCCAACGGGAACGGTCACGCGGAGCCCGTCAAGGCCGAAAACGGCAACGGCCACGCGAAGCCCGTCAAAGCTGCCAACGGCAACGGCCACGCGGAGCCCGTCAAGGCCGAAAACGGCAACGGCCACGCGAAGCCCGTCAAAGCTGCCAACGGCAACGCCAAGCCGGAGCCCGTCAAGGCCGAAAACGGGAACGGCCACGCGGACCCCGTTAAAGCTGGCAACGGCAACGGTCACGCGGAGCCCGTTAAAGCTGGCAACGGCAACGGTCACGCGGAGCCCGTCAAGGCCGAAAACGGGAACGCCCACGGCCTCGTCGAGGTTGCCAATGGGAGCGGCCACGGCCACGCTGAGCCCGTCAAGGCCGAAAACGGGAACGGCAACGGCCACGCGGAGCCCGTTAAAGCTGGCAACGGCAACGGGAATGGCAACGGTCACGCGGAGCCCGTCAAGGCCGCCAACGGGAGCGGCAACGGCAACGGCCACGCGGAGCCCGTTAAAGCTGGCAACGGCAACGGCAACGGGAATGGCAACGGCAACGGGAATGGCAACGGGAATGGGAATGGCAACGGCAACGGGAATGGCAACGGCCACGCGGAGTTCGTCAAGGCTGCCAACGGGAACGGCCACGCGGAGTTCGTCAAGGCTGCCAACGGGAACGGCAACGGCAACGGCAACGGGAATGGCAACGGGAACGGCCACGCGGAGTTCGTCAAGGCTGCCAACGGGAATGGCAACGGCAACGGCAACGGGAACGGCCACGCGGAGTTCGTCAAGGCTGCCAACGGGAACGGCAACGGGAACGGCAACGGGAACGGCAACGGGAACGGCAACGGGAACGGCAACGGCAACGGGAACGGGAACGGGAACGGCTACGCCTCCGAAGCGGACGTCGAGTCTGACATGGTCATCCACGTCAGCGGCCGACTCCGGTCACGAAAGGCGAAAGGCAACCTGAAGACGAACGGCAGCGCCAACGGGAACGGCCATTCCAACGGGAACGTCGACTCGAAGAAGGAGTCCACTACTGACCCGGGCTCTGCCGTGCTCGCGCGCAGTCCCCCTAACTGAGCGCCTCCGTGGCCATGTTCGGCGTAGTCGGGATTGGTTCCAACCTGATTGTCGCTCTTGCTATTGCTGGGATTCTGTTCGCTGTCAGTCGACCGATTATCCGCCGCATTAGCTACGCAGAGCGGAATCCATGGCTTGCCAAGGTGCTGACTGTCAGCCTCCTCCTGCACCTGCTCGCTGCTCCGTTGCAGATCTGGGTGGTGGACCACCTCTACGGAGGGATTGCTGACTGGACTCAGTACCTCAACAGGGGCGCGGCGCTCGCTCGTTCCGGCTTCAACATGAACTACGCGCACGTCACCGGGATCGTCGGCGACGGCATGGTCAGCATCATCACCGGAGTGGTGTTCAGGATCATCGGTGTCAACCAGTTGGGTGTGTTCCTCGTTTTCAGCTGGTTCGCCTTCCTCGGGCTCATTTTCTTCTACCGCGCCTTTAGTCTGACCTTCACCGGAGCCAACACCCGCCGGTACGCCATCCTGCTTTTCTTCCTGCCGTCACTCGTCTTTTGGACGGCGGACGTCAGCAAAGAAGCCATCATGACCTTCTCGTTAGGGTTGTGCGCCTACGGTGCGGCGAAGATCCTTGCTCGCCGACGGGGGGGATTCGCCCTGATCATTCTCGGCGGGGCCATCGGGGCGCCGGTGCGAGCCAATGAGCTGTTACTGCTGATGGCCGGCTTCGCGGTGGCCATGCTGATCCTTCCGGCGGGACCGCGGCGGAACCTGGGGGGTCTCCGACGCCTGGGATCGATCCTTGTTCTTGGTGCGATATTGGCCGGCTCGATCTTCATCACGCTCCATTACCTGGTGCATCAAAGTGGGTCGCTCTCGCTCAACCAGCTAGCAAAGGCTAATCAGGGGGCGTCAAGGCCCGGAGCCACGAGCAGTGCGGTGACCTACTCGTCGAACCCGGCGGACTACCCCAAAGATGTCTATACCGTTTTGTTCGATCCCGAACTCTTCAACGCCCACGGCAGTGGTGAGCGTCTTGCGGCGGTCGAGAACCTCATCATCATTGGGGTGATCCTGTCGTCCATGCGCCAGCTTCGGATCGTGATTAGAGCGGCGTTCGCCAGGCCGTACGTGATGCTGTGTGGCATTTACTCGGTCGCCTTCTGCTACACGTTCGCCGCCCTCGGGAATCTGGGGTTGATCACGAGGGAGCGGACCCTGCTTTTCCCGTTCCTGCTCGCAGTCCTGTGCATTCCCCGCTCACCCAAAGGGGAACCGCCCGAGTTCGAGTGGGAACTCCGTCGAAAAGCTAGACTCGAAAGGCGACGCAACGGGGAGCAACCGAAGACACCCGCCCGGACGGCTCGGTCGCCCGCACGTGTCAAGCAGAAGGCCGTGTACGTGCCCTCACGTCGTCGGGTTCCGGTTGCGACCCGGCCGCGTGTTAAAGCCGAGGCGGGGGCAGGAGTGGCTGAAGGACCGACAGCCAACCAGCCGTCACCGCCGTAAGGCTGAAGCGTGCCGCACACCGTTCGCGCGCTGCGGCACCCATGGCGGCCCGCCGGTGCGGGTCGTCGAGAAGTGCGGCGGTGGCGATGACGAGGGCCGTGAGGTCATCGATTCCGACAATGAGCCCGGTTTCGCCGTCGCTCAGAATCGTTCGGACGCCCGGGACCGCGGTGGCTACCACCGGTACCCCTGACAGGCCCGCCTCGATAAGGACTCCAGGCATCCCTTCTCCCGCCGGCAGGCTCGGAAAGACGATGACGTCTGCGGCACGGAGGAGGACAGGCACGTCGGCACGGACACCGAGCAGTTCCACCCCGGCAACTTTCGCTGGGGCCATGAGCTCGTTTCTCAAAGGACCGTCCCCGATGATCTGCGCCCGTAGCGGGTGACCGGCCTGGCGAAGTGCGGCGACCATCTCGATAAAGCGATCCGGACGCTTGGTGGGAGCCAGAGCGCCGACGAAGGTCACGACGGGCTCGTTGCGGGCGACCACCGACTCACGGGGGTGAAACAGCTGGGGGTCACGCCCGTTGGAGACAAGGATCACGCGGTCTTTCGGGCGCTTGAGCAACTGCACGCATTCCTGTCGGACTTCTTCGCCACATGCCGCCACCACACCCGCACGAGCTGACAGAAACCGCCACAGCTCGACCTGGAGGCGCCGGTCAGGCGACCCGGCGTAGGTGCCGATGGCGTAGTACACGAGGCTCGTGGGCCGGCCAACCAGTGCCGGCACCAGGTACTTCAAGGTGTCGCTGCCGTGCGCCACGACGACGTCGGGGTCAAGGCGTTTGAGCTCCCGGCGGAGCCGGGGCACGAGCCGGACGTCGAACCCGGAGGCAGGATGATCACCGGCGGGGAAGGCGAGCGAGTAGTCAACGACGACCTCAGGTGGTCCATCGAAGAGCCCCAGCACCCGATGGTGCCGGGCCCCCGGCGCGTCGAGTTGGTCGGCCAAGGCGCGGGCTTCGCGCTGGGCGCCTCGGGCCGCGGGGGTCGGGATCACGTGTAGCACCAGCGGGATGGGGCCCGTCTGGTGCTCGGTCATGTCCCCGGCTCTCCGGGGGAGGCGGGAGCCGACGTCTCGGTTACGGGCTCCGTCCGGCCGACGCTCCCGGGATCAGGGGCCGTCGCTACTGCGGGCGGCCTTGGCGGCGGGCGCAGCTGGATGTTGGCGACTCCTTCGACCGCCAGTGGGAGCAGGACCAGCACGGCGGGGAGCCAGAACCTCGATTCGGGGTCGAGAATCGGAAGGAAGCAGATCATGAAGGCGGGGAAGGCCCACGCGGAGACGACATCCTTGCGGCGCTTCTTCTTCCACCACCGCACCGTGGTCACGAGAGCAAACCAGTACTCAGCGATGAGAAATAGCGACCAGACCAGCCACTCGAGGGTGTGGGCGGAGCTGACGTAGGTCAAGCCGTAGATGGGGACCGGGAAGAACGATTCTCCGAAGTACTTCACCTTGTCCTCGACGAACGTCGGGAAGTGGTGGGTAATGAAATTCTTGGCGTAGGTGTCGACCGCGTGCTTGTAGGCGGCACGCTCCTTCGGAGAGGTTGCTGGCTGGGCGTTGAGACGGGCCCCCTCCCGATAGAGGGGATTGCTCAGGTTCCCGGTCATCGAGGCCACGATTACCTGGTCGGAGAACATCGAGTCCACGTACTCGGTACGGTGGACCTGGGTCTCATTACGTAGCGTCCAGATGCCCGAGCCGAGAAGAAAGCAGACCAGCAGGGCCAGGGTGCCGAGTACTCGCAGATGGGCGCGCTTGCCGGCGATGAGGGCCACGATGATGACGAAAAGGACCAGCTCGTCACGGGTGAGTGCCGCGAGCCAGGCCAGGGCGCTGCCGCCGACGAAGAGCCAAAGCCGGGATTTCGGTGGCCGGATGAGCACGAAGTAGACGAGGGCCAGTACGGCGGGCACCGAGAGATTCTCGGATTGGGCGATGCCTGCGAACGACGCGGACGAAAAGAAGAACGCAGCGATGCCCGTCGCCCACAGTGCCCGGGCCCGGGTCAATCTCAAACCGACCGAGATGAACCAGACAAGGGCGGTTGCCGCCGCGCCGAGGAGCGCGTTCAACAAGATGACGGACCAGTGTGAACCGCTGATCGAGAAGAACAGGGCCAGAAGAACGGGATAGCTCGGAAGCCGGAGATCGGTCGCCACGTAGGGGGCGTGGGTGGCGATGGAGTACCCGTGGGCGGCGGCCAGGTTCTTGGCGATGGCCGTGTACCCGGGGGCGTCCCCCCCGTAGTAGGTGAACTCGTGGCCGAGCAGGAGGCGGAAGAAGAAGGCGAGGGCGACCAGGGCAGAGGGGAACACCCAACTCGGAAGGCCCGCTCGGAGCGATGCTGGGGCGCCGCGCTCGTCCACCGCGGACGGTGCGGTCACCGGACGGCGCTCATGTCGAAGATCGCTGGAACGCTCCGGTGTCGAGGTCGCGTTCCGCGAAGTGCGCTCACCGGATAGCGGATGCCGAGCCGGCCGAAGAGGCCGTCGTAGAGGCCCCGCGCAATTGCGGCCAGACAGCGCAGCTTCCCCTGCTTCTGGCGCAGGATGGCCCGAAGGATGAGGCGGGAGATGTTGCGGAGGTAGCGGCCCCTGATGTGGACGATGTGGAGGTGGTAATAGAGCATGTTGCGGGCCTCGTAGTAGTACTTCCACGTCGGCAGGTCGCCTCCCTGTCGGATGGCGTCGTGGTGCACGATGGCTTCTTCGATGACGCGGCGCTCGAAACCCGCCTGGGGGATCCGCCAGTGGCAGTATTCGGTGTCCTCGGCCCACCAGAACAGCTCTGCCATGGGTACCCCCACGGCTTCGGGGATCTCGCGGGCGAGCAGGAATCCGCACCACGAGCCCCATCGTCCGACCCAGCCGTCGGGTTGGATCGACAACGGCACGACGAAGGCGGCCGACGGGTTGTCCGATGACGCGGCCCACAGCTCCGCCAGGCAGGTGCGGTCCGGGACGATGTCATCGTCCATCAGCCAGGCATGGGTGAAATCGGTCTCCAGGAAATCTCGCAGCGCCACGGCCCATCCACCGGCCGGACCCAGGTTGGTCTCGCAGCGCAGCACCCTTGTCGGGAGGCCTCCGGTGATCAGCGCCCCGCCGTCGATCGGCGGGTGGCTGGCCATGTCGACGACGACGACGCCCTCGGGACGCTCGGACTGCGCGGCAATGGCGGCCAGACAACGCGCCAGGGACTGGGGTGCATTGTGGGACAGCACGAGCGCCACGATCCGTCGTTCCTGGCCGGCTTCCATCCCCCACCCTCTGTTCGCTGCGCTCTCGGTGCCCCCGGTGCCCGCGAGTCAAGGCGATGTTATCGGGGCGGGCGGGGTCGCCGCATCGCTCGGGCCCAGGGCCTGACCTGGAGGCTTGGGGTGCGGCGTCGACGAGCCTCCCTCGGCTCACCCGAGGGTTCTCGACCGACCGGGCCGAGCGAAAAGGCGCGGGTCTCGAGGGCCCCAGTGGATCCGGCCTCCGAGAGGCGCACCCGCAGAACCCGGTAGTAGCCTCTCGGCCACCGAGCGGCCCGCTGGCGGCTCGTACCAGTCGACGGGGAGCAGGGGCATGACGAATCGGGCGACGATCTCGGCGGGTTCTGCGCCGCCCAAGGGCCATCCCCTGCAGCCGACCTGGGGAGATGGTCCTTGGGGCGGCGGTTCGCTGCGGGACCGCTTCGAGGTCGTGCGGCCCCTCATCGGCACCGGCTCCGTGTTGGACATCGGTTGCGCCTCACGGTACAAGCGGCCCGACTGGCTCCATGGGTTGTTGGCCAAGGAGGTCACCGACCTGGCGGGGATCGACATCAGCGAAGACTCGATCAAGGAGCTGAAGGAACAGGGCTACGACGTGGAGTTGGCCGATGCGCGGGACTTCGACCTGCACCGCCAGTTCGATACGGTGTTCGCCGGTGAACTGATCGAACACCTAGACGACGTGCGCGGGTTTCTCCGCAGTGTCCACCGGCACGTGAAGCCGGGCGGACGCTGCGTGCTCACCACGCCGAATGCATTCTACGTTGGAAATTTCATCTACCGCTTCGGTGGCCACGGCCAGGTCCACCCCGAGCACACCTGTTGGTACTGCGAGGACACCCTGCGCCACGTGCTCGAAGCGAACGGATTTGCCAACATCGACGTGACCTTCACCGGGCACACGAGCCCGACCCCGGCGCGAAAAGCGGTGACGTTCTCAGTCCAGCACACACTGCCGCCGCGTCTCGCCTACGACACGTTGGTGGCGGTTGCCCGGGTCAGCTGACCCGGCCCGAGTTCAGCTGGATCGGCGCGGTCCGTCCGGGGCGTTGTAGACCGACGACGAGCGCCGTATGGCCCGGGCCTCCAACCGGAAGAGTCGGTTCTTCACCACGTTGTTGGGGCGATCCCAGCGGGACCCCGCCCTGGTGATCACCGACAGACAGTCCAGGAGTTGGACCCCACCCTCCCAGTTGATCAGTTCTTGGCCCACGCAGTGCAGGCCCTTGTGCTCGCACGCTTCGGCCACCCGGGCGGCGGTGACACTCGGGGCCCGCCAGTGCGCACCCCGGTAGGCCCCGGTGCGCAGCAGCGCGGCCCGGGCGGGGATCGGGAGATGGTCGAGAGAACTCTGCAATGGGGCCAAGGCACGGGCGGAACGCTGGTACGTGCCGTAGTTTGAGTGATGGAGGAAGGCCACCCCCTCAGACGTGAGCACACGGGCCAGTTCGTCGAGGTAGCCCGAGAGGACTTCGATCTCCACGTGGACCAGGGAGTCGAAGCTGAAGGCGAAGTCAATGGAGGCATCGGCCACCATGGGGAGGGTCACTCCGTCGTTCACCTCGAATCGTGCGCCGGGCCGATCGGCGAAGCGTTCCCGGCAAGCCTCAATGCATTTGGGGGTGACGTCGACGCCGATAAGGGTGTCGCAGCGTTCGAGGAGGAACTCGGTCCAGCGCCCGAAGCCCGGGGCAATCTCGAGAATCGAAGCGGCGGGGAGGAAGTGCTGGATCCTCGGGTAGATGCAGCCGTACCACTGCGCCGTGGCGCCACCCCAGGGCTTGGACCACGGCTCGCCGGCCAAGCGCCAGTCGTAGTCCTCGTTCCATCGGTCGAGGTTTTCCTCGATACTCGGCACAGCGCTCCTCAGCGTCGTGGTGGCGGCCGGCGACACACTACCCCCGGCCCACGAGGCCGGATCCCGGCCGAAAACTCCTGCCGGACGACCAAAGAATCGCTTCGAGTCACCGCTATACTTTTGGCAGAGGGGACCAGGGTCGCTCGCCGAGGGTGGGACAGGCCCGAATGGATCTATGCCAGCGACGCCTGAAATCCAGCCAGGATGCGTCGGCTCGGTTATCGGGCGTGCCGGCGTGCCCGCCCGGAGACTCAGGGGGTGCCGGGTCGTCGCCACGTCGATGACCGCACGGCTCCTGCTCGCCCGCCAACTCCACCTCCTCCGAGGCGTCGATTGGACGGTCGTGACCGGTGACGCCTTCGAAGACGCCCCGGCGGACCTCGAGGTCGATGTGGTGGCGATGCGCCGCGAGATGGCGCTCTCGGACTTCTCCTCGTTCCTCGAACTCCTTCGCCTCTTTCGCGCCAAGCGCTTCGATTTCGTCCAGACCCACACGCCCAAGCCGTCGTTGCTCGGACTACCGGCGGCCCGTTTGAGCCACACACCGTCGATCTACACGATCCACGGATCGCTGTACTTCAAGGGCAACGGTCGGCTGGCCAACGTCGCCGGTTGGTGTTTCGAGCGCTGGTGCTGCACATGTGCCACCCGTGTCGTGGTCCAATCGCGCGAAGACGAGGTCGTCCTCCCCAAGGTCAGGATCTGCTCGGCCAAGAAGCTCTCCCTCGTGGGCAACGGCATCGCCACCGCGCACTTCGCCGCTCCGGTCGAACCGGCGACGCTGCCCCGCCCCGGCCGAGACGAGGGCGCGGCCCGGCGGGCCGACGCGTGGCCGGTGGTCCTCATGGTCAGCCGGCTGGTGCGCGAGAAGGGGTGCCACGATTTTCTGACCATGGCCCGCCGTCTTAAGGATCAGGCCCGCTTCGTCCACGTTGGTCCGCTCGAAGCGGACCAACGTGATGCGATCTCGTCATCCGAAGTGGCTTCGGCCGCCGACATCGTGACCTTCGTCGGTGCGGTCGACGATGTCCGTCCCTACCTCGCCGCGGCCGACATCGTGGTCCTCCCGTCGTACCGGGAGGGCATCCCTCGCGCCGTCATGGAGGCGGCGGCCGCGGGCCGACCGGTGGTGGCCTACGAGATCCGCGGGGTGCGCGAAGTCATCGAGCCTTCCAGTGGTCTCCTGGTCCCTCGAGGTGACGTCGAGGCGTTGGGGGACCTCGTGGCCGAATTGGTCGCGGACCCCGAACGACGGCGCGCCCTGGGGGAGCGCGGCCAGCGCTGGGTGCTCGACCACTTCGACGAAGACGGTGTCGTTGACCGACTGGAGGCGCTCTACCGCGAGCTGTTGCCCCCGTCACCGCCGCGGCCGGTCGGCCCGCAGGGCGCGGGTCCTGCCCCGAGCGCCCGGTCGGGCGCGTTGGGCGGTGCGTGAGGTGACCCCCATCGTCTGTCTGACCGTCGACGTGGAGGACTGGTACGAGGGCATGGAGGCGCTCGGCCACCCGTTGCCGCGGCCCAGCGACGCCCGTAGCGGCCTTGAGGCCCTAATGGGGGTCCTCGACGGCCTGGACGTCGCGGTCACCCTGTTCACCATCGGCAACTATGCGGCAACGGTACGAAAGGAGTTGGCCGCCCTGGCGGCCGGCGGTCATGAGATCGCCAGTCACGGCCCGGACCACGGTCGGCTGCCGAATGATGCGAAGGGACTCGGCGAATGGCTCCGCCGGGGCCGAGAGACGCTCGAGGAGCTCGTGCAGCGCCCGGTCCGGGGGTTCCGCTCGCCCCGCTTCGACATCCCGCCTGCCGTGGGTCTTTCTCGCTTTCGAGGCCTGTTGGTCGAGGCCGGGTTCGACTATGTCTCAGACACCTCGTGCCTCGGGCCGACGTCGCCCATCAGCGAGCTACCCGTCTTAGTGAGAGGCCACCGGCTGGCCATCGGTGGGGGCAGCTACCAGCGCTTCTTGCCGTCGACTCTGGTGCACTCCTCGATCGAGCAAGCGACTGGACCGGCGGTCTGTTACTACCACTCCTATGATTTCGGAGCCACGCTCCCGGCGCTGCGTTCGACGAGGTCACCCGCCGTGGTCAAGCAGCTGCTCGGGAGGGGTCGTATCAAAGCGAAATTCACAGAGATCTTGACCACCTACGGAAGTGAGGCGTGCCGGCATGTCGCAAGCGCGATTTGACACCTACTTCCACCGCCGGGCTAACCGGTTCTCGAGTTTCTACCGGAGCGAGCCGGTGGCCCGAGCCCTGGGCCGCGGCCCGCTGTTCGACCGCCTCCGCTATGCCGTCGACACGGTCGTTGTGCTCGGAGCACGCAAGGTCTTAGACGTCGGCTGCGGCAGCGGACCCCTGTTCGAACCGCTGGCCGAACACGGTGTGGAGGTGACCGGGATCGACCCGGCGGAGGCGATGGTGGCCCTGGCCCGGGAGAAGGCGAAAGCCGCCCCGACGCTGGTCACGGTGGAGCAACGGGGCTGGGAGGAGATCGAAGAACACGACGCCTACGACGTGGCCGTCGCCCTGGGGGTCTTCGACTACGTCGACGACCCGGCGGACCTGCTCGGACGTATGAGCCGCGCCGCGTGCCACGTTGTGGGGTCGTTCCCCGCCCCGGGTCTCCGCCTCCAGTTGCGCAAGGTGCGCTACGGCGCCCGCGGTGTCCACGTCCATCCCTACAGCGAGGTCGATCTCGAGGCCCTGGCGTCCACGTGCGGGCTCGAAATCGCCGAGCAGCGCCAGCTCGGGCGCGCCGGGTACGCCGTGCACTTCGCTCGGACGTGAGGACACCATGGCGCATCGGCGGACCCTCGGCCCACCCCAACGCAGGGGCGCGCCCGAGCCGGGGACCGGGTGGTCCTCACCGTGGACGCGGGGTGCAGCACTGGCCGCGGTGACGGTGTTGGCGGTGCTCGCCGCTTCGTGCAGCTCGTCGACTCCCACCGCTCACCACAGTGCCCACTCGACCTCCGGGCGGACCACCACGTCTCGTCCTTCCGTGCCGACCTCGACGTCGTCCACCTCGTCGTCATCGTCGTCATCGTCGGCGGGTGCGGGGACCACGACGACGACCGCGGCCTTGGCCATCACCAGTGCCGGGTCGGCGGCGGCCGTCGCCGGCAGCCCTTTCCAGTTCCAGGTGACGACCACCTGTGCTTCCGTCCCGGCCATCACCGCCGGACGACTTCCTGTCGGGTTCAAATTCGTCGATCAGGCGAACTGCTCGGCGACGATGTCAGGGACGGCGAGCCGCCTCGAGTCCGGCACCCATGTCGTTGTCATCACCGCGGCCAACGGGCTGGCGACCGTGACACAGCAATTCGGACTCACGGTCGATGCGGTGCCGATCCTTCGGGCCAAGCGCACCCTCAGTGCCACGGTCGGCGTCCCCCTCAATGTCGTGGTGGCCACCTCGCACGGGCTCCCCGTCCCCAGGGTATCGACCGCCTCGGCGCTCCCTCCGGGGCTCACCCTGGCCAGTGTCGGGTCCGGCACCGCGGCCCTCATGGGCACACCTGCGGGCGGCACCGGCGGCGTGTACCCCATCTCGATCGTCGCCACCAACGGCGCGGGGCCCCCGGTCACCGCAACGCTGCTCGTCACGGTCCTCCAAGCCCCGAGGATCACGGCCGTCCCCGCGGTCACGGTCACCGCCGGCGCCCCCATGGCCCCATTGACCATCTCGGTCGTCGGAGCACCGGTCCCAAGCCTGCGGACATCGGGTTTGCCCAAAGGGCTCTCCCTCGTCGCCTCGGGGAGCGGGACCGCTGTCGTGAGCGGTACGCCGGCCACGACCAGCACCGGCGTGCACACCGTGACCCTTCGGGCCCAGAACCGCGTCGGGATCGCCACGGGGACCCTGTCGCTGATCGTCCAGCGCTAAAGGTCCCCCTCGGCGAATCCACCTCGGGCTGGGCCCGGGACGCACGATGTTTTCACAGGTGGCCGCCATGGCAGGGGGGTCCTCCCCACAGTAGGCTGCGGCGTCTCAGGCACGCATGCCCCGGTCCTATCGCCGGCGAACCCGACCAATTGGCATGCCGGGCAATCGACAGCTGGTGGTTGGCGAATAGAGGGGAGCTTCGTGGGCACGACGTACGCACTGGTGGGCGGGGCGATGCCCTTCGGGCAAACCAAGGCCGACGGCCGGCATTGGCGGGGCCTCGGGCAACTGGCGCTGGCGGCGGCGTTGGCCGTCGGATTCCTCTCCTTGCTACGAGCTCCCGCCCTAACGCTCGGCACCCCGGCCCGACC
Source organism: uncultured Acidimicrobiaceae bacterium (assembly GCA_963807775.1). Taxonomy (GTDB): domain Bacteria; phylum Actinomycetota; class Acidimicrobiia; order Acidimicrobiales; family RAAP-2; genus Bog-473. Next base: position 61,026 of record CAWECY010000015.1, read on the forward strand.
GGCTGCTCCCTCCGTCCATGGACCGGGCGCCCTGTCGTTCCGCGTGGGACCTTCCGGCGCCCTCGAGGTCGCCGCAGGGTCCACGGATGCGCTGCGGGTCGTCCCGGCAGGCTTCGGCCGGGGCGCCATCCGCCCGCTCGAGAGCACCGCCACAGCTGCACGGGGAGTCGCGGCGACATATGACCAGGGGGCGCTCTCAGTGTGGTACTCGCACCGCGGCGATGCCCTCGACCAGGGATTCACGGTCACTCGCCGACTCCCCGGCGAGGCCGACAAGGTCGTCATCGCCATGGCGACGTCGGGAGCCCTGCGCCCAGAGCTCGAAAGCCCCAGTAGCCTCACCTTCGAAGGGTCAAAGGTGCCGGCGATCACCTACTCGTCGCTCAAGGTGACCGACGCGACCGGCAGGGTCCTCCCCGCTCGCCTCGGCGTCTCGGGCACCAGTGTGCGCATCATGTTCAACGACCGACACGCCGTGTATCCCGTGCGGGTCGATCCGTGGATCCAGCAGTCGTTGCTCACGCCGCCGGCCGGCTCTCAAGCCTTCGGTTCGGCGCTCGCGACGTCGTCGAACGGAACGACGGTGCTCGTTGGCGACCCCTACGCCAACCTGGCCACCGTGTACACCTTCAGCGGCGGATCGTGGTCCTCGGGCGTCGCGCTCGACGCCGCCAGCGGGGGTCGGCGCGTTCGGCACGTCGGTGGCCCTGTCGTCGAACGGGGCGGTCGCCCTGGTCGGCGATCCGTACGGTGGCGGGGGGACTGGGGCGGCGACCGTCTACACCTTGACCGGCGGGGTGTGGTCCTCGGGCGTGAAGCTGACAGCGCCGGCGGAAGCCGGCGAGTTCGGGATGTCGGTGGCGCTCTCAGGGACCGGAACGACCGCTCTGGTGGGGGACCCCGTGGGCGGGGACAACGGCACCGGCGCGGCGACCGTGTACAGCTATAACACCACGTGGAATAGCGGCACCTCCTTGACGGTGCCGTCCAGTCCCATCCCGGAGGCGTTCGGGACCTCGGTGGCGTTGTCGAATACCGGTTCGATCGCACTGGTGGGTGACCCGGATGCGGGGGCATCAGAGCACGGACTGGTTACCTCGTTCTCGGGAACCAGCTGGGAGACCTCGCAGCAGATCGCCCCCACGGGCACTGGTGGTTTCGGCAGCTCGGTGGCCGTGTCGAGCTCCGGGACGACCGCGGTCGTCGGTCAGCAGACGTACCTGCTCACCGGTACGGCCATTGCGGGGAGCGCGGGCATCTACGCCGGATCGGGGACCGGCTCGACGATCACCTCGTGGACCAAAACGTCGACGCTGACCGCTCCCAGCGGTTCGAATGCGTTCGGCAGCTCAGTGGCCATCACCGCTGCCGGGACCGAGGCTCTCGTGGGTGATCCGACGGGTGGCGGGGGCACCGGCGCGGCCAGCAGCTACAGCGCACCTTCGGGCACGTGGTCCGCCACTACCACCGCCACTGCGTTCACGCCCCCCCCCTACCCCGGGGCCTTCGGTACCGCGGTCGCCGTGTCCGGTGACGCGTCAAGCGCCTTCGTCGGAGATGCGTTGGGCACCGACGTGAACTTTGCTCTCGAAGGCACGGTGACCGCGTACACCGCCAACGGGAGGTGGTGGAACCTCGGGACCGTCGCCGTCCCACCAGCGAATGCCAGCTCATTCGGCACCACCCTCTCGATGTCATCGGCGGGCACGACGGTGCTCGAAGGCGATGTGAGCGGAGACGCCGAAGGGACCGCGTCCGTTTATACCTACAACGGCTCGACACTCAGCACACCTAGCGTCCTCACACGTCCCGCCGGCGCCAGCGCATTCGGGACGGCAGTGGCGATTTCGGGGAACGGGTCGACCGCTGTCGTCGGTGATCCGGGCAGCTTCGACGCGACAACCAGCACAGGCGGCACGGCGACCGTGTACACCGTGACCGGGTCAGGGTGGTCTTCAGGGACCGCCTTGGCGGTACCGTCCACCGCGGCTCGAGTTCGGGAACTCGGTGGCGATCTCCGCCAGCGGGAACAAGATCCTAGTGGGAGACCCGGAGGGCGGCGAGAACGGCACCGGCGCGGTCACCGAGTTCACCCTGAGCGGCGGCACCTGGTCGCCGGGGACCGCACTTTCGACGCCGGCGAACACGTACAACTTCGGCACGACGGTGGCCCTTTCGGCCAACGGCGACGTGGCCCTGGTCGCCGACCCCGGGCCCGCAGCACCCGGCGGTGGGTCGGTGATCCCCTACACCCTCGGTGACGGGATCCTCTCTGAGGGGAATCCGCTTCCGACACCGGTCGATGCCTCGACGTTCGGCACGGCGCTTGCACTGTCCCAGACGGGCAATGTGGCGCTCGTCGGGGACCCGGCGGGCGGTTCGTCGGGCGCCGGTGCCGCGACCGTCTTCACCGACAACGCCGGCTCCTGGGTACAAAACGCCTCGTTGACCCCCGTCGGCACCTCCGCCCAGTTCGGCGCCTCGGTGGCCCTATCAGCCAGCGGAGAAATCGCACTGGTCGGTGATCCCGGGGCACAGACCTACGGCACGACGACGGTCTATGACTTCGACGGATCCTGGTCGGTCGGGACCCCGCTCACGGTCACCCCGAACGCCGAAACGTTCGGGACGGCGGTGGCGCTCTCGGCGGACGGGACGATCGCTGCGGTCGGGGACCCCGACGGTGGCCTCTCGGGCGGAGCGGTGACCGTCTTCTCGCTCGATGCTACGACCGCGGCGACCATTCTCAGTGCCTCGGCGAATCCGTCGCCCGCCCCGACTGGCACGCCCGTCACCTATTCGGCCACTGTCTCCGCAGGGAGTGGTACGCCCACGGGCACGGTGACCTTCAGCACCGGACTCATAACCTTGTGCACGGCGACCCTCTCCGGGGCAACGGGGAGTTGTGTCGCCAGCGATACCCCGGTCGGCATGGGCACGGTGTTCGCGAGCTACTCGGGCGACGCTGACTACACCCCGTCGACGGCCAGCACGCCGGTCGTGATCACCTCGCCCACCACGACCCATGTCTCGGTCACCCCGACGTCGGTGACCCAGGGTGCGACCGTGACCTACTCGGCCACCGTGTCGCCCACAACGGGGAGCGGTACGCCGACGGGAACGGTAGCCTTCAGCTCCGGCGGCACGGCCCTGTGCACGGCATCACTCGCCTCGGGATCGGGGAACTGCACGGCCTCGAACGCCCCCGTGGGTACCGACACGGTCGCCGGTAACTACTCGGGCGATTCGACCTACAGTGCCTCCTCTTCCAGCACCAGCCTCACGGTAAACGCGCCGCCGCCGCCGCCGCCACCACCACCTTCCCACGGCTACTGGCTGGTGGGCTCAGACGGCGGCATCTTCTCCTTCGGCTCGGCCCAGTTCTACGGTTCGATGGGCGGTATCGCACTCCAACGCCCGGTCGTCGGCATCGTGCCGACACGCGACCGGGGCGGCTATTGGCTCGACGCGTCCGACGGCGGCGTGTTCTCCTTCGGCGACACCCAGTTCTACGGCTCGATCCCGGGGCTCGGGCTCAATCCGGCCGGCTCGGGCAAGCCCAACAGCCTCAACGCGCCGATCGTCGGCATGGTGCCGAGCCACGACCAGGGCGGCTACTTCATGGTGGCTTCCGACGGCGGGGTCTTCGCCTTCGGTGACGCCCACTTCGCCGGCAGTTGTCCGGGCATCGGCGGGTGCTCGGGTGCCGCCGTGGCGGTCATGCCCGACGCCAGTGGCAACGGCTACTGGCTGGTTACGGCCACGGGCAACGTCTACACCTTCGGTGACGCGCCCAACCTCGGAGCACCGGGGCCCCAGTCCTCTCCGATGACCTCGGCGGTGGTCACACCCGACGGCGGCGGTTACTACATCCTCGACGCCGCCGGCCAGGTCTTCTCCTACGGCGACGCCAAAGACCTCGGCAGCGTGACACCGGGTGCGGTCGGCGGGTTCAACCCGGCCTCGGCCATCTTCGTCACCTCCGACAACGCTGGCTACTGGGTCTCCGACGCCCTGGGCGACGTCTACACCTTCGGTGACGCACCCAACGACGGCTCCATGGCCGGCACGCACCTCAACGGTTCGATCATCGCGGCGAGCGGGTCGTGAGCGAGCTGTCTCGACGCAGTACGGACACTCAAAGGCGACACCGACGATCTCAGCTTGAACGGCTGAGGACTTCGCGGTCTGCGTGCCCCGGCGTGCCACTAGCCGAATCGCGGATTTTTCGTGCCACACTCAAGGGTGAACAGGAAACACCGGCGGATAACACCGAGTAGGTGCGCATAGCCCCTCGATCCGGTATTCGCGGTGGACGTCCACGCTCAAGTCCACACCGCGACGCCCACATCCCTGGTCAGGGCGACCTGGTTGCGCCTCGATCGCGAGCACAGATCTCATAGCGCCACTTCGGAACTCTGGGTACGGCACGACGCCTCGGCGTTCACTCCGCCGCTCCCCTTTCGTTCACGGATGGACGTTGGCCCTGTGTGACTGAGATTTCAAGGGCACGCGTCCGGAGTGGCCGAGGTCTTCGAGTTCCCCACCCTTGGTATGATTTGGCGTGCGTCGCGTCCCGATAATCGCCGCCTCGTTGGTGTCTCTGACCGTGTTGCTGGCCGCATGCAGTAGCACCCCCGAAACCACCACGATTCCGACCCCGAACCTCGGCGTCAGTCTGCACGAGGCGGAACAATTCTTCAAGGGCATGGGCGGCGGAGGATGGAAGTACGGTGCAATAACGGGTGGCATAGTCGGTTACGCCTCTGGCGACGGACAGGCGTATTACTGCGATGTACAGCTCTCGGGCCGCGTCGTGGCGCTCAATAACCTGTTTGTGGGCTGTTTGCCCAGCGGGGCGAGCAAGAGCACTCCTCAGCAAGCCGCAAAGGTCATCAATGCTACGGTCCATCGTTTTGTACCGGATGCGTCCAAGTGGGCCCAAGAAACGACCGCGGGTCTGACCGCCAACCCGTCCAGTGTCCTGTCGAGCGACCATAAGATCGTGAACTCGACGTATGTTGAGATCCAGCACTCGTCCGCAGGAGCATCACTCGTGATCGAACCCGAAATAATAGCTAAAGCACAGCCAGCTTCCCGCTAGCTCAGCCCAGATCGACCGATCGACCTCGGTTCGAGCGCCTCCGCCAACGATGTGCTACAGGCCTGCGTGCATGCTTTGCTAATCGCTGGTTGTGGCGTGTTCACGGACGAGTTGAACCAGAGGTATTCATCATCAGCGATCTGCGCTGGCGGCGACTCGAGGGCCACGTCCACACGAAGGGTCAGGTCACAAGCACAACGTCGCGGTGAGAGGTGAGCGCAGCGACGAATCGATCCGCCCATGGCCACCGTTGCGGCAGGTGCACGGTGACGCGTCGGGCCGAAGCGCGTGAGCCGTCCCGAGAGGCTGAGAGATGGCGCAGGTTGTTTCGGTGGTGATGAGGACGACACCGAGTCCCAGCCTGATGCTGAAGCGGGCCAGATTGTGCGCCATGAAATTGAGAGCCAATCAGGCGGCGTTGGCACCGAAGCGCCCCACGGCAGATGGTTGAGACCGACACCGTATGCGGTCCTGCGGTGTACTGTTTCCCGGTCGACCCCGAGACGGCGAGCGTGCCACCCGTCGAGTACCACGGGATCGTCGGGAGGGGCAGAGAGTCATGGTCGAACCGACGGCGCGGAGCGACGCCTCCGAGGGCGGAGCGGACAAAGTCGAGAACCACAGCCGCATCACCTCGCCTTCAAACCTTGACGGCACCCCTCGACTGCCATTCGTCGGCAGCGATGTTCGCCACCAACCAGTGGCAATCGGAGGAGTCGGTGGGAGCGGAACCCGGGTCATCGCTTCGATGATCGCTGGCCTGGGCTACGACATGGGTATCTCGCTCAATCGTTCCCTTGACGATCTCCTTTTCACCTTCCTTTTCCGCAACCCAGATCTGTACCGTGATGTCCGCGGGCTGATCCCGAGCAATCACCCGAGTGCAGTCGACGCCCTCGACCGCTACGTGGCCATTCGAAACGGGGAACACCGGACAGGCGTGAAGCTCGCAATGTACCGAAGGTCGCTGTCACTTCCCGACAAGAATCCCCGCGGAGTGAAAAGGCAGGCGGTCCGCGCCCTCCGCCGCTACCGGAGAATGCAGTTCACCGGCCAAGAGTTCCGAAAGCTCCTGGAAACCGAGGCGGACCTGAGCCAGCCGTGGGGCTGGAAGGTTCCCTTTTGCCACCTTTTTCTCCCTACGATGTACGCCGGGATACCAGAGCTTCGGTATATCCACGTAGTGCGCGATGGTCTCGCCATTGCCAAGAGCAAGAACGATCTGCAGCGCATGCAGTGGGGTCGACTCTTCGGCGTGGCTGAAGACGGCCGAGGTCCCGAGCTCGCTCAGCTGGTGTACTGGGCTCGGGTGAACACGGCGGTGGCTGAAATTCTTGGCTACTGCACCTCATTGCCTGATCGTGAGCTACGAACGCTCCGTCGTAGAACCGACCGCCGTCCTTCAGGAGATAGCCACGTTCTTAGGGCGACCGTACACCGATGAGGCGATGGCGGTCGTCGCCGAGATACAACGGCCGACTGATTTCGACCGTTCCTACCATTACGCAGCGGCCCCACTAACGGCCGAAGAGCGTGAGGACGTGGTTCGAGCTCTGAAGCGCTTCAGCCGCCCCGAGACCGTGACGCCGTCGACCCAGGGGCAAGGCGACCAACCCGACATCGCGCCCCGCCCGGACTGAGAGAGAGCGGCGTGAATGGGCGCGCCCAGCACCGCCACGCGGGCTCCTCAAAGCTCGTAACCAATTAGAAGGAGGGAAGGGCCTGCGAGGTTTCGAGGACAGCGGCTCGTGAGGCGAATCGGGCTCGGCGACTCCGCCCATTCCGCTGATCTGAAGTTCAGGTTCCCACCTCGGTGGATCTTGACCAGCCGTTCCTGGTCATCTCCCGATGGGTCACCGGGGCCCGTTTGAGGTTCTTCGTCGTTCGGCCAACTCAGCTGCTGCTGGCTGTAGTGCTGGGTCGGAGTCGAGGTTGTGGTGGTCGGGCGGTGAGGAAGCAAAGGGGCTCCCGGTGCAAAGACTTCTTTACGAAAGTACAGACCATCTGACCGGCGAGACCTTGCAAAGTCCGGCCCATCTGGCGGCATTCTCGGCCGGCGATCGGCACATGCAGATGGCTCGGACCTACCGAGGGCCGCCCGCGACGGGCCCGTGGGGTCTTTGAAGTGAGCCAGCACCCCGACCGGAAGTTCGGAGGAACGACGATGCTGGTTGTCGCTGACGCAGTTGTCGCTGACGCAGTTGTCGCCGACGCAGGCGGCGTCGTTGTTGTCGTAGTACTGGTAGTCGGCGTCATTGAGCGTGCCGCAGTCACGGCGAGGCTCTTTTGTTTCGGCGTTGCTCCCAAGAGTCCAGCGACCGCGACGGTGATCGTGCGACGGCCGGGGAAGACGAACTGGTGCGTGCTAAGAGAGAGCCACCTTCTCTATCTAGGCCGCGGAGGGGTCGAGGCAGGAGTGATGAAACCTCTCGATTCGGGCTCTCGGACTGGCGGGATCATGGTTCTGGGACGTGAAAGAGGGGCGGGGTTTCCCCCGCCCCTCTTTCGGACTGACTAACGCTATGTGGTTGGTTGTCCTACCAGACCGCGTTGCTGCCTTGCTCAGCATGCAAGTCCCAGATGCTGTTCGGCGACGTGTTGTCGGAACCGTAGGCAGAGCCCGACGGGTTGAGCTCGAGCGTGATGATCACGCTTAGGGCAGCCGACTCACTCGTAGCACCATACGGGTTGCTCGGGGCACCGTCGCAGACGTTCAGCGGGCTCGCACCTTCAGAAATGTGGTGGACACCTGTGCTGTCTGGTCCCGTGCCGGAGTTAATGGCCTGGGTCTCAGCGAGCGTGCAGAAGACCATCCCGTTCACTTCAAGACCCAAGTTGCCCTTGGAGGTCGTCGGATAGTCACCGGTCGCCACGCCCTTGGTGTAGCTGTCGCAGTTGGCCGAATCCACCGCGCAAGCACCGGACGGGGCTGGCCCAGGGGCTATGAGGACGAAGGCGTTCTTGCCGCCCAAGGTGAGGCTCGTCGTCGGCTGAATGGGGGGGTTCGGGTAACCGCCACTGTCAGCCCAACCGCTCCCGATCAACGGATACGTGACGTTGAGGGCAAGTGGCACTGGCGTGGCCTCCAGCCCGAGGGCCGCGTTCGGCTCCGTTGCAGTTGTGGACCCGAGCAGGTTGGCGGTCAACGGAGCGAAATCGCCGACCACGTCGGCCAGCCCCGTACCACATTCGCTGGCTGCGAAGTCCGCGTCGGCGTAGATGCTCGCCGGCGCCTCGAGGGTTTCGCCGATCGTGACGACACCACCACTGCCGCTCGCCGGAGTCCACGACGTGGAGCTGGGTTCGTTGCTGGGGTAGCTCGCAGGCGGGGTGTAGCCCGGATTGTTAGTGGTGACGCTGGTGGAAGGTATGGCCGACAGGGTGACCGAGGTCGCACTGTTGACCGCAGTGATCTCCATAATGTCGCCGGGAATCGAGCCTCCGAGCGGGTTTGTTGGCGATGGCCCATTGCCGGGCGGTGGGTAACCGATGGAATTGCCACCGATCTCACCGGCGACCGGTGCTCCGACGTCACCACTCGGGTAGGCGGCGTTAACGAAGGACGCTGTCGCGCTGGTCATCGTGGTGGTGCCGTTGAATACCGCGTCGCTGACCGACCGGTACGGCGTGGTCGTCGTAGCCGAAACCGTAAGCGTGTTGCCGCTGTGGATGGGCCCGGGGACGCCATGGACGAGCGGTTCGGTCGTAGTCAAGGCCGGCGTGATGGTCACGTCGTCCGGGGTGTGCTGGCCATGGGTGTTCGGAAGCGCCGAGAAGCTGTCGGACGTCACCGTGTACGTGCCCGTGGTGTTCGCGATGGTCAGCACCTGGCCGGTGGTGGCGAGCGTCGTCGTGGGCGGCACCGTCGTCGGGTCAGTCAAGACCAGGCTGGTGGCCCCGTTGTTTGCGGTCGCTCCGATGGTCATGTCGCCGGCGGGGCTGGCGTCGAAGAACACCGCCGTGGATCCCGGACTGGCACCACCGCTCGCGGTGTCGAAGGTGATACCACCGTCGATACCACTTGCTGCAGCGACTGCTTGGCAAGTCAGCAGTGGCGGCGCTGCCGCGCCGGCTGCCTGTTCTCCTACAAAGCTCGCAGCGCCGGCTAATGGGACAGCTACGCCTCCCATTAGGGCAACTGCGGCCAGCTTTTTCAGCATCTTCACTTTGTTCCCCTCCCGTCCCCGTCGCCGGGGCTACTAGTGGACTGTTTGGCTAACCGCCCGTGCGCACTCCCCCCAAAGGCCGTGACCAGAAGCCAGAAGGGACGTTACCAAAAGGTTTCGGCGCGTGCACTGCCGCCCTGATATCTATCAAAAAACCCGTTGCTTCCAGGGACTTTGAGGCTGCCGGGTCCATGTCCGCAGCGCTGGCGGTGTCCCCAGGGGAAAGCCGGGACCGGGCACCGGGGAAGAAAATCCGGTAGTTCCGGAACGACTTCAACCCGAACGCGGCACGCTTGACCCTGCTTCATGCTCCTATGTCAAGGGGACGGCGTTCCCGGCGTCTTTCACCATGGTGCGATAACAGGACGCCGGCGAGTTGGCACTTGAGGATGCGCATCGCTCGCGTCGCGTGTGGCCTTGTGTTATTGCGCTGTCTTGAGCGCGGGCTTCGTATCGGAACTAGATCATCGCCATGCGGTGCATGGCGGCATTGAGCTTGCGGTTGCGTCCCGTGAGAGCTGGTGCCGAACGGGCTGATGTGGACCCTCACCTGACGATGGGGGAACGGGTGCCGTGCCGGTCTAGCAGCCCAATCCGGTCTCGGAGAAGCGGTCGATGTCGCCGGTCTGGACGAGGATCTCGGCCGCAGCGCGTGGCGTGTTCCCGCCGAGTTCAATCAGCGTCGATCCTCAAACGCCAACGAGCTGGGTGAGCGCTGCCGTGAGCGCCCTGTTGGAGTCGAGGACCTGTTCGAGCAGGTCGATCCGCGAGGCGAGCAGATGGAGTCGGAGCACCGTGCCGGGTTCCTCGGCAGAAACTCCCGTCGATCTTGTTGAATGCGTTCACCAGTGATCGGAACACGGAGCCGTTCGGGGAGTTCGTAAATAAGCATGTCGATCTCGCCGAGGAGTGCACGCGAAACCTGGTCATGGGCCTGCGGGCGTTTTGCCAGAGTGCCATTTGTTCAGACGCGGGTCGATCGTTGCAGGTGTGGGTCCGTTTGAATGCGCTCGAGTTGCGGGTTCGCCCGGGTTTCTTGGGCGATGCGATGCGAATCGACAATGTCGCTCTTGCCTTGGTGTCGGCCTCGTCCATCTCGAGCGGTGCGGTGAAGGCGTACGTCACGGACATCGAAGCCATCGTCAACGAGGAACCGTGAGGTGGCGTCCGAGACTGGCGGCGTTCTCAACACGCCATCGCTCGACCGGCCCCTGATCATTGACCCACGAAACCGCCTCGGTGTAGCCGGCGATGTCGTTGTCGAAGTGCCCACTCGCAGCGACCATGCCTCGTTCAGCTTGGATGCTGACCGTAAAGCGCCGCCGACGTGATCGGACACCCCAGAGGCGAGGCTTCGTCTCTATGTGGATCCTCGCTTCGTCGTTTTCGCCGTCCTCTGCGTCGAGGAATGTGATCGACGGAGGGCCGATCGTCCACTCGAGCGCGCGCGTAGGGTCGCTCTCCACGGGGGTCCTTCATCTGCGGTCGTCGAACAACCTCAGACTGGTGGACCCCGTCACACGTTCGCGGATCCAGCTACTGGACCCCGCGAATTTCCGATGAGTTTCGATGGCCGATGCGGACACCCCCGACGGATGGAATGCTGATTGTCGGCTGCCGGCGTCGTCGAATTTTGCTGGCTTATCGACGTGTTGCCCTACGTGCCGTTGGGCGGAATCGCCCACGTAGGGGTGATGAAGGTCCCGGGCCCGGTGACACCGGACGAGCAGTCTGCGTTTACTCCGCGCCCTCGTCGTCCCCGGCGGAGGCCACCTGGGCCCGGGCGCGGCGGGCGTTGCGCCGCAACGCCACCATAGCCACCACCACGAGGGCCAACACCAGGAGTCCCAGAAGCAAAGCGGTCATCGCCAGGCCGGCCGGCTTGGACTGGCTCGCCACCAGATTGACCGTGGTGGGGTTGGAAGACGAACCGTTCCCGGTGCCGGTTCCTCCACCACCGGACCCCGAACCGCCGGAGTGACCACCGTTGGAGGATCTCGAACCTACCGCCTGACCGTGGGTCGAGCCCGACTCGGCGCCCGCCAAGCCATTGGCCAACGACGATCCGCCCTTCAGGTTGTGGAGGGCCTTCAAGAATTCGTTCGTGGCCAACTGGGTCAACGCCGTCTCGTACTGGGCCTGCTGGACCATCTGCTCCTGGAACGCCACCCCGGCCGCGGCGATGGCCAACAGCTGCTGGGGGGTCTGGTAGGGCCCGGTGACCTGATTGGTGCTCCCGCCCCCGTTCCTCCCGGGGATGCCGGAAATGCCCCCTCCTGAGCTACCGCCGGACGATGAGCCGGAGCCCGTCCATCGGCACCGTCAGACCCCGGTGAAATTCGAAGCGCAAGAAAAAAGCCGCCGGTTGCCCGGCGGCTTTTCCCTCCTGTCTCGATCAGTGGATCATGGACCTGTGTAGTTAATCGTCAAGGAGTCGTCGTCGGTGTACACGTTTCCGAAGTCGAGGTCGTAGCCGGTGGCCGTACCTTCGTTGACCACTTTGCCGTTGGAGACGTCCGTCGACGTCGTCGTGTACGAGCCGGTACAGGTCTCGCTCGCCCCAGGGGCCAAGTTCGCCGTGGGAGAGAGCGGGCAGGTGACCGTCGGAACCAGATTGTCGGTAACACCCACCTGGGTCAATGAGATCGTCCCAGTGTTGGTGACGACGTAGCTGTAGTTGAGCGTCTGCGGTGCGCCGGTGAAGGTCGACGTCGACGTCTTCGAGATGCTGATTCCACCCGTCACGCCGGTGCCATAGACGTAGACCGTCTGCGCGGCGGTCGGGCCGACCGTGGCGCCGCCGGGATTCTGGGCCGACGCCGTGGCGCTGTTCTGTACCCATGGGGTCCCGACGGGATCGTCCCCGGTCGGTGGCGTGTCGCTCGCCTGACCGCTATCCACGTCGGCCTGAGTCACCGTGTACGTACTCGTGCACACCTCGCCCGAACCCGGGGCCAACGTTGGGCTTGGGCAGCTCACGATAACGGGAATCGGCGTGGCGGTGTTCGGGTTCATGGCGGAGTCGCTGACCGCGATGTCCGAAAGGGTGGTCGTCCCCGTGTTGGTGACCGTGTACTGGTAGTCGATCAGGTCACCGGCCGCCGCGAAACTCGACGTGGTTGACGACTTCGTCATCGTCATGCTGGAAGTTGCCGAGTTGGCCAGCACCGTCACCACCGACGGCGACGAACTCACAATGGTGCCGGACGGAGTCGTTCCCGCCACGGTGGCCGAGTTGGTGACCGACCCGCCGTCGACGTCAGCTTGGGTCACCGTGTAGGTACCGGTGCAGGTCTCACTGGCCCCCTTGGCCAGGGTGCCCGAAGGACAGCTGACCGAGTTCTTGTTGTCGGTGACTGCGATGTTTGTGAGCGTCGTCGCCCCGGTGTTGGTCACCAGGTAGCTGTAGGGGATGGCCTGGCCCGCCGCGCCGTACCCGCTCGACGTCGTCGTCTTGGTGAGGGTCAACGAGGAAGTGGGAAGCACCGGAACGAGCGCCCCACCAACAACGGGTTCGTTGAGCCGCGTGCCGCCCATCGACCCGAGGAAGGGCGCTGCCCCGAAGGCGAAGACCCCACCGTCCGAGGCCACCTCCCAATAGCCGTCACCCTTGTTGGTGGACCACACGCCGACCACGGGCTTGTTGAGCTTCTTACCGCCCATCGAGCCGAGGAAGTTGGTGTTCCCGAAGGAGAAGAGGCCGCCGTCGGAGGCGGCCTCCCAGTAGCCTGCCCCATTCGGGGTGCTGGCGACGCCCACGACGGGCTTGTCGAGCGGTATGCCGCCCATCGAGCCGAGGTAGTTGGTGTCCCCGAAGGAGAAGAGGCCGCCGTCGGAGGCCGCCTCCCAGTAGCCGCCCCCGTCGGGCGTGGCGGCCATGCCCACGATGGGCATGTTGAGCGGTCTGCCGCTCATCGAGCCGTAGGAGTGCGCGTCCCCGAAGGCGAAGATCCCACCGTCAGAGGCCACCTCCCAGTAGCCGCCCCCGTCGGGCGTGGCGGCTATGCCCACAATGGGCTTGTTGAGCGGTTTGCCGCTCATCGAGCCGTAGAACTGCGCATCCCCGAAGGCGAAGACCCCACCGTCGGAGGCCACCTCCCAGTAGCCGCCCCCGTCGGGCGTGGCGGCCATGCCCACGATGGGCTTGTTGAGCGGTTTGCCGCTCATCGAGCCGTAGAAGTTGGCCGTGCCGAAGGCGAAGATCCCACCGTCGGAGGCCACCTCCCAGTAGCCGACGTCGGTAATCCCGACGTTGCCCGTGGCCGTGAGATCGTTGGAAGGGAAGGCCGGGTTCGTGTTGTTACCCGGGAAGGACGTTCCCCAGTTGTTGGGTTCGTAGATACTGACGGCGACCGAGCTCGAGGTCACCGTGCTCGGAATCGCGACGCTTCCGCTCAGTTGGGCCGGGAAGAGTTGGCCCGACCCGGGGGTGTCCTGGCCGCTTCCAGCGTTACAGGAGTTCGCGGTTCCCCCATAGAAGCAGTACACAGCCGGATTGACTTGCACCGAGGACGAAGTGGCCGGCTTGCCGTTTACCAGGACGTTCGACGCCGGGATGGTGTACGGACCGGCGATGAGGCCGTTGTTCGGGTACCCGCCGGCCCACCAGCCGCCGGCCCACCATGAGATGGCCGCACCGGCGTCAGTGACGTCGGCCGAGTGGCCGAGGGCGGCAACCGGGGGATTGAAAGAGACGGTGGGCGGGACCTGAGGGGTGGCCTGCCCGCTGAAGTCAAGTAGGGCCAAGCCGGCGAAATCTGCCTGTGAGGGGGTGGCGCCGGGAGCCGTCGTCGCCGTGACATCGTCGATCGCCATGACGCAGGTCACCAGTCCCGCGTTGATCTGGGCCTGCGTGGGCGGACACTGGGCATTGGGGTCGGCGGCGAAGGTGGTGCCGGCGAGGGTTCCACCGCCCGAGAAGGTCCCCGCCCCCGTCGTTCCCAGAGTCAGGCTGGAGGTGTAGACGCCGCTCCCGTTGGCTGTGCCGAGGGACGCCGAGTCAAGGTCGGCCTCGCTTCCGAGCAGCGTGAGGCTGAAGGGCTGGGTCACGACGGCCAAGGGACTTGCCTGCACGCTCGCCATGGTCTCGTTCGCTGGCAGCCCAGTGCAGTTGACGCTGACCGAACTCGACGACGACAACCCGGTGAGGAGGAAGGGCTGGGTCTCGTTGCCCACCCCGGATTGGCCGTTCGCCGAGAAGGTGCACGACGGGTCGGTTGAGGCTGCTGCTTCGGGGGCCATCGAGCTCACCCCGAGGCCGACCAGCATGGACCCGGCGCCGATTCCTACCACCGCTCCCAGTCCGACGAGCTTTCGCCAGAGGCGACGGCCTCCCGAATTGCCGGCTCCTGAACTCATTTTCGGCAACATCGTTCCCCCTCTGAGGTGGTTGTGCCCCGGCAGGCCAATTCGTCCGAGCGCACGGGATTGTAGATGCCTGAACCTCGCTGTCAACAGAGGTGTGGTGGGTCGTTCGAGTGAGAAAGGCTAAGAAAATCGCAGATGTGTGCGACACGGGGGGAATGTGCCACTTGTGGACGTTGCGGCGGTAGCGTATTTACACCCCGACCGGGTCTACCGCCCCGGGTCGGTCCAGCCAGACCACTACCCCTTCGCGAGAGAGCCACCTGACATGGGAGCCAAGGTACGCGACCTGAACACGCGCGCGGCCGACGTTGTGGCCCAGGCCACCGGGCAGACCTCCAAGCGAAAGAAGGACCCCGCGGCAGTCGCCAGGGGCCGGCTGGGGGGCCAGGCACGGGCCAGGAACACCCCACCCGAGGAGCGCAGTAAGGACGCCAGGGAGGCCGTAAACCACCGCTGGGCTGCGTCTAAGCCGAAATGAGGAGCCGCTAGCGCGTAGTTGACCCTTCAACAGATCGCGCCGCGAAAGGGACTCGAACCTCATCCGACCCGTAGGCAATCGGCTGCCGATCCTTTGGGTTATGTCGGCCGAACAGAAGAGAGCCGGGGCTTATCCCCGGCTCTCTCCGCGTGACGAAACGGGCCCAGAACCCCTTCCCTGGGTGATGGCTCCTGATCAGGAACATCGTGTTCGAGCGCTCTACGTATGATCCTACTGCCTTAATACACCCTCTACGTATAATGATCAGTATGAACAGGCTCAGTACCGAGCGCCGCGGGCAGGTGATCTCCTGCCTGGTGGACGGCACGAGCATCCGGGCCACGGTCAAGGTGACCGGGGTGGCGAAGAACACGATCTCCAAGTTGCTGATGGACCTGGGCGTGGCATGCAGCCAGCACCAGGATCGCACCCTGCGATGCCTGCCCTGCAACGTGATCGAGTGCGACGAGATCTGGAGCTTCCGCTACTCCGAGGCCAAGAACGTCCCCATCAAGCACGAGGGCGAGTTCGGTTTCGGTGACGTATGGACCTGGACGGCAATCGATGCCGATACGAAGCTCGTCCCGTCATGGTTCGTAGGTCGACGCGACGACCGCGACTGCTACGCCTTCCTGTCGGATCTGAGCTCCCGACTCGCCCGAGGTCGGGTCCAGTTGATCACTGACGGGCTGGCCTCTTACCTGTCCACCATTGAGCCTCTGTTCGGGGCCGATCGGGTCGACTACGCCCGGCTAATCAAGATGTTCGGGAGCGGTGACTACAACCATCGCTACCGTCCCCCCGCCGGTACAGGGATCGAGCACCACGTCGTCACGCGCGACCCTGACCCGGCTCGGATCTCGACCTTCTACGTGGAGCGCAACAACCTGACCATGCGCATCGGGATGCGTCGGTTCACCAGGCTGACCAACGCCTTCTCCAAGAAGGTGGAAAACCACGCCGCGGCGATCTCGCTCCACTTCATGTATTACAACTTCGCTCGGCCGCACCAGACGCTCAGCAAGCAGGCCAAGCGGCGCGGAGCCAAGATCACTCCCGCCATGGCCGCGGGCATCTCGGATCACGTCTGGTCGGTCTGGGAGATCGCCGCCCTACTGGACCCGCCCAGGGGCAAGAACTCAAACTGACCCACCACCCAACACGGCCTCATATCCAGTCACAACATCGTTGGCGGGTCGATCGACCGAGCCGGGAGCTTCAACCGCCATTTCCGCCGCCGATCGACCGGTGCCGTGGTGATGTGCCGGTTGGTGATGCCGGCGCCCGGGTGCCAGGCGCCAGCTTGCCGGACCGTTGTCGGACCGTTGACAGTTACTGGGCCAACGCTTACCGTACGGGTGCAGGCATTTCTGGCTGTCTGCGGTGTGGCGGCGTCGATGCTGGAGTCGTTGAGAGGTGACAGGGACCGTAAGGTCCCTAGGGGAGGGCAATATCTCATGAGGCGCCGGTTCCGTGGTTTCGCGCTGGAGTCCCCTCGAGCCGTCAGCATGGCCGGTCGGTGGAGTAAGGCCCTCCTCGCGGCGGCGCTCGGTCTCGGGACCCTCGGGACGACGCTGGCCTTGGTCGA
Source organism: uncultured Acidimicrobiaceae bacterium (assembly GCA_963807775.1). Classification (GTDB taxonomy): domain Bacteria; phylum Actinomycetota; class Acidimicrobiia; order Acidimicrobiales; family RAAP-2; genus Bog-473. Next base: position 77,729 of record CAWECY010000015.1, read on the forward strand.
CGTGGCGCCGGCCTCCGCTGCCGGTACCCCGACCATCACGTCGATCTCTCCGACCGCGGGTTCCTTGGCCGGCGGCGTCAACAACAAGATCACCATCACCGGCACGAATTTCGAGGTCGCCGGGGACGACACCGTCGACTTCGGTCCCGGAAATCCCGGCACGGTTCACTCCGTGACCGGTACGACTTCCATGGTGGTCTATCCGCCCGCGGCCACACAGCTCGGATCGGTGCAGCTGACCGTCACCACCAGTGTCTCGGGGGGCACGTCGAGCGCCGTGACCTACACCTACGCCGCAGCGCCGACGGTCACCGCGCTCTACAGCGCCAACGGCCCCACGACGGGCGGCACCACCATCATCATCACGGGGAACAACTTCGTCGGGCCGGGCGCGGTGACCGCGGTCGACTTCGCCAGCGGGTCCGGCCTCGCGGCCGCAACCAGCTTCACGGTCAATTCCGATACGAACATCTCGGCCGTGGTGCCGGTCATGCCGTCCGGCGACACGGCCGGCCAGACCTATTACGTCACGGTCAAGACCGACAGCGGCACCTCGGCGGAGGGGCCCGGGAGTGCGTGGTACTGGTTCGGCTCGGGGACCTGCACGATGTCGGGACCGGGGGTGCAGAACAGCGGCGCCCCCCCGGCGCGAGCGCCTACATCTTGAACGCCAGCCAGGCGGTGGGTGGATCGACGGGGACGACGGTCTCTGGCAGCACGACCTTTAGTGACCCCAACGCCTCGTTCAACTCCAATGAGGTGGGCCAGACCATCGTGATCCTCGGCGCGGGCAAGACGACGACGGGGCTCTACAACGGCACGACGCCCTACTCGACGCCCTCGGGCCTGAGCACCACCATCGCTTCTGTCGTCTCACCCACCCAGGTCACCTTGGCGACGGCACCGCAGACCTCGATCAGCGGCTCGGCCCAGTGGGACCTCACCTCGCTGGCCAACAACACCGACGGCACGACCACGGCCTCGAGCACCACGTTCACCACGGCGGGCGCCGACTTCGAGCGCGGCCGACGTGGGTGACACCATCGACGTCACCGGGGCGGGCGCCTCGGGTTTCTCGCTCGTGACCACCATCGACGCCTTCGTCTCTTCCACCCAGATCACCTTGGGCACGGCGGCCTCGACGGCGGTGTCGGGCACTGCCGCCTGGGCCATCTACAACACCACGGTCATCGGGACGGCGTGCACGGGGCTGCAGGGCCTCGCTCTCACCGCACCGATGATCGAGTCGCTCTCGGACCCCGTGGCGGCCGTCGTGTCGGGCACCGCGTCGGGCGGCGGTCCCGGCGGCGACGAGACCTTCCTCGGTTGGTCGGGCCAGAACGGCTACTCGACCGACACGAACGGCAGCTACGACGCCGGCTTCGTCCTGCCCTACTCGGGCCCCAACACGACCGGCGGCTGCCCGCTGGAGCCGGGCGCGACCGGCCTGTGCGCCCTGGCCCAGGGCGAGGGCACCACCGCCTTCTTCGGCACCGACCCCCAAGGGACGTGTCCGCCCACCCAAGAGCAGGCCAACGCCGGACTCGTCCAGTGCAGCCTGGCCGCCCTCACCGCCGACGAGACGGGCAACTCCTACATCGCCCTCGCCTTGGACGTGGCCTACGCCAACGACCCCACGCCGGCCAACCCGACGGCCGCCATCACCCCGAGCAGCGGGCTGTCGGCCGGCCAGACGGTCACGGTGAACGCCTGTGACACCTGTAACTGGTGGGGAGCCGGCCAGACCGGCGCCCCGGGCTACGCGAGCCCCGCCGGAGCGGACGGCATGGCGACGGCCATCCCGGCCCCGACCGTCTTCATGGGGGCGACCCGGGCCAGCGCGGTCCCGGTCACCAACTCGACCGTCGCCATCACCCCCGCCAGCTACAACTGCGGCACCTCGGGCGGTGCGGCCCTCAGCCCACCGGGCCCGGTGGCCACCTGCATCTTGGGGGCGGCCCCGGTCACCAACTCGAGCGGCACCGTCACCTCGGGCAGCACCACCTTGAGCGACCCGGCGGGCGCCTTCACCTCAAAGAACGTGGGTGACGCCATCGCGGTGCAAGGGGCGGGAGCCTCGGGGGCCACCTTGGTCACCACCATCGCCGGGGTCACCTCGGCCAGCCAGCTCACGCTGGGCACGGCGGCGGGCACCTCGATCTCGGGTTCGGCCGTCTACACCTATGGGGTCTCGAAGGAAGGGACGACCGGGACGACCACGGCGTCGAGCAGCGCCGTCTCGTGCTCGACGACGGGGACCATCCCCGCCTCGTGCAAGTTCACCGACCCCAGCGCCCACTTCGCCTCGAGCGACCTCAACAAGGCCATCACCATCTACGGGGCGGGCGTCGCGGCCAGCCCGCTCACCACCTCGATCATCGCGGTCACCTCGGCCACCCAGGTCGAGCTGGGCTTCGAGGCGTCGACGGCGATCGCGGGCACGGCCGGCTACACCTACGGCACCATGCACCAGGGCTCGACGGGCACGGCCACGGCGGCGAGCACCACCTTCAGCGACCCCAGCGCCTCGTTCGTCTCGGGGGACGTGGGCGATGACATCGTGATCACCGGAGCGGGCGCCTCGGGTGCCTCACTCGTCACCACCATCGCCGCGGTCAACTCGTCCACCAGCATCTCCTTGGGCACCGCCGCGATCACCTCGGTCTCGGGCACCGCCAAGTACGCCTACGGCACGCCGATCCAGGGCACCATCAGCGGTTCGTTCACCGTGCCCACCGGGCTCACCTGCGGCACCTCGTGCAACGTCTACATCGACGAGCCCGACACGACCTTGACCAACGGGAACTACAGCGGCGGCGGCTCCTACAACGCCGGCCTCGGCTACAACCTCGTGAACGCCGTCGAAGGATCGGCCGCCGCTTCTTGCACGACGGGTTGTGGCGGCGCTCCAACCGTGCCGACGGTCACCGGGGTCACCCCGGACAACGGGCCCGAGGGCGGGGGCAACACCGTCACGGTCGCCGGCAGCGGGTTCGTCTCGGGCTCGACCACGGTCGAGTTCGGCACGACCGACGGCACCGCGGTCGACGTGACCGGCTCCGACTCGCTCACCGTCGTCGTCCCGTCCTCGACCACGACGGGCGCGGTCTCGGTGACCGTGTCGACCACGGCCGGTGGGTCCTCGACCCCCTTGGCCGACGCCTATACCTACAACGGTCCGCCGACGGTCACCGGGGTCACCCCGGACAACGGGCCCGAGGCCGGGGGCAACATCGTCACGGTCGCCGGCGGCGGGTTCGTCTCGGGCTCGACCACGGTCGAGTTCGGCACGACCGACGGCACCGCGGTCGACGTGACCGGCTCCGACTCGCTCACCGTCGTCGTCCCGTCCTCGACCACGACGGGCGCGGTCTCGGTGACCGTGATCACCACCAGTGGTGGTGCGTCCACCCCCTTGGCCGACGCCTACACCTACAACGCCCCGCCGACGGTCACCGGGGTCACCCCGGACAACGGGCCCGAGAGCGGGGGCAACACCGTCACGGTCGCCGGCGGCGGGTTCGTCTCGGGCTCGACCACGGTCGAGTTCGGCACGACCGACGGCACCGCGGTCGACGTGACCGGCTCCGACTCGCTCACCGTCGTCGTCCCGTCCTCGACCACGACGGGCGCGGTCTCGGTGACCGTGTCGACCACCGGTGGTGGCGCGTCCAGCCCCTTGGCCGACGCCTACACCTACAACGGTCCGCCGACGGTCACCGGGGTCACCCCGGACAACGGGCCCGAGAGCGGGGGCAACACCGTCACGGTCGCCGGCGGCGGGTTCGTCTCGGGCTCGACCACGGTCGAGTTCGGCACGACCGACGGCACCGCGGTCGACGTGACCGGCTCCGACTCGCTCACCGTCGTCGTCCCGTCCTCGACCACGACGGGCGCGGTCTCGGTGACCGTGATCACCACCAGTGGTGGTGCGTCCACCCCCTTGGCCGACGCCTACACCTACGACGCCCCGCCGACGGTCACCGGGGTCACCCCGGACAACGGGCCCGAGAGCGGGGGCAACACCGTCACGGTCGCCGGCGGCGGGTTCGTCTCGGGCTCGACCACGGTCGAGTTCGGCACGACCGACGGCACCGCGGTCGACGTGACGGGCTCCGACTCGCTCACCGTCGTCGTCCCGTCCTCGACCACGACGGGCGCGGTCTCGGTGACCGTGATCACCACCAGTGGTGGTGCGTCCACCCCCTTGGCCGACGCCTACACCTACAACGGTCCGCCGACGGTCACCGGGGTCACCCCGGACAACGGGCCCGAGAGCGGGGGCAACACCGTCACGGTCGCCGGCGGCGGGTTCGTCTCGGGCTCGACCACGGTCGAGTTCGGCACGACCGACGGCACCGCGGTCGACGTGACCGGCTCCGACTCGCTCACCGTCGTCGTCCCGTCCTCGACCACGACGGGCGCGGTCTCGGTGACCGTGTCGACCACGGCCGGTGGCGCGTCCACCCCCTTGGCCGACGCCTACACCTACAACGCCCCGCCGACGGTCACCGGGGTCACCCCGGACAACGGGCCCGAGAGCGGGGGCAACACCGTCACGGTCGCCGGCGGCGGGTTCGTCTCGGGCTCGACCACGGTCGAGTTCGGCACGACCGACGGCACCGCGGTCGACGTGACCGGCTCCGACTCGCTCACCGTCGTCGTCCCGTCCTCGACCACGACGGGCGCGGTCTCGGTGACCGTGTCGACCACGGCCGGTGGGTCCTCGACCCCCTTGGCCGACGCCTACACCTACAACGGTCCGCCGACGGTCACCGGGGTCACCCCGGACAACGGGCCCGAGAGCGGGGGCAACACCGTCACGGTCGCCGGCGGCGGGTTCGTCTCGGGCTCGACCACGGTCGAGTTCGGCACGACCGACGGCACCGCGGTCGACGTGACCGGCTCGGACTCGCTCACCGTCGTCGTCCCGTCCTCGACCACGACGGGCGCGGTCTCGGTGACCGTCTCGACCACGGCCGGTGGCGCGTCCACCCCCTTGGCCGACGCCTATACCTACAACGCCCCGCCGACGGTCACCGGGGTCACCCCGGACAACGGGCCCGAGAGCGGGGGCAACACCGTCACGGTCGCCGGCGGCGGGTTCGTCTCGGGCTCGACCACGGTCGAGTTCGGCACGACCGACGGCACCGCGGTCGACGTGACCGGCTCGGACTCGCTCACCGTCGTCGTCCCGTCCTCGACCACGACGGGCGCGGTCTCGGTGACCGTGTCGACCACGGCCGGTGGGTCCTCGACCCCCTTGGCCGACGCCTACACCTACAACGGTCCGCCGACGGTCACCGGGGTCACCCCGGACAACGGGCCCGAGAGCGGGGGCAACACCGTCACGGTGGCCGGCGGCGGGTTCGTCTCGGGCTCGACCACGGTCGAGTTCGGCACGACCGACGGCACCGCGGTCGACGTGACCGGCTCCGACTCGCTCACCGTCGTCGTCCCGTCCTCGACCACGACGGGCGCGGTCTCGGTGACCGTGTCGACCACGGCCGGTGGCGCGTCCACCCCCTTGGCCGACGCCTACACCTACAACGGTCCGCCGACGGTCACCGGGGTCACCCCGGACAACGGGCCCGAGAGCGGGGGCAACACCGTCACGGTGGCCGGCGGCGGGTTCGTCTCGGGCTCGACCACGGTCGAGTTCGGCACGACCGACGGCACCGCGGTCGACGTGACCGGCTCCGACTCGCTCACCGTCGTCGTCCCGTCCTCGACCACGACGGGCGCGGTCTCGGTGACCGTGATCACCACCGGTGGTGGTGCGTCCAGCCCGCTGGCCGACGCCTACACCTACAACGGTTCTGTCGTCTCCGGAGGTGCGATCACTCTCGGCAAGACGACAGCGTTGATCGGGAACTACCCCGAAAAGGTGTCCGGCACGGGTTGGGGAGCTCATAGTGATACGACAGTCACCCTCAACGAATGCGCCACCGCTGCGTACCGTGCGGCGACGTGCGACGCGGCGAACCAGGTGAGCGTGACCCTCGGAACCGGCACGCACGCGGGTACCTTCACGAATCAGGTGATTCACCTGGCAACGGGTGTGATCGACAGCAGCGCTGACTCCTGCGGTCTTGCAGCCTCGCCGACGTGCTACATCGTCGTTGTCGGAAACACCGGAGACTCCACCAGTGCGGCGCTCAGCTTCACGGTCCCCAACATCACGGTCCACAAGACGACAGCTGCGCTCGGCAACTACCTCGACGCGGTCAAGGCCGCCGGCTTCCCGATCGGCGACACCGTCGTCGCCCAAGAGTGCGATGCGAGTGTCTCGGTCCCGAGCACGGTCTCCACGAACTGCGATGCCGCCACCCAAATCTCTGGGACCGTGGCAACCAACGGAGGAGTGGTCTTCAGCCCCACCGGGGTGACCCTCCGGGTCGGCAGTGCCTACTCCGACGGTGCGAGTGGGACCTGCGCGACCGGCGGGACGTGTGACATCGTCGTGACCGATTCGAATAACGCAGCCATCGGCCTCAGCTCGGCTGTCGCGTTCGCCTCACCGACTGTCACGGTCCACAAGACGACCGCTGTGCTCGGCAACTACGTCGACGGGGTGAAGACAACCGGCTTCCCGATCGGCGACACCGTCGTCGCCCAAGAGTGTGATGCGAGTGTCTCGGTGCCGAGCCACGGTCTCTACGAACTGCGATGCCGCCACCCAGATCTCCGGGTCCGTGGCAACCAACGGAGTGGTGGTCTTCAGCCCCACCGGTGTGACCCTCCGGGTCGGCAGTGCCTACTCTGACGGTGCGAGTGGCACCTGCGCGACCGGCGGGACGTGTGACATCGTCGTGACCGATTCGGATAACGCAGCCTTCGGCCTCAGCTCGGCTGTCGCTTTCGCCTCACCGACTGTCTCAGTCAAGAAGACGACACCTGTCCTCGGCAACTACGTCGACTCGGTCAAGGCGTCTGGCTTCCCGATCGGCGACAGCGTCGTCGCCCAAGAATGCGATGCGAGTGTCTCGGTCCCGAGCACGGTCTCTACGAACTGCGATGGCGCCACCGAGATCTCCGGGTCCGTGGCAGCCAACGGAGTCGTGACGTTCAGCCCCACCGGTGTGACCCTCCGGGCCGGCAGTGCCTACTCTGACGGTGCGAGTGGGACCTGCGCGGCCGGCGGGACGTGTGAGGTCGTCTTCACCGATTCGGATAACGCAGCCATCGGCTTCGAGGTGGCCGTTACCTTTGCGTCTCCGACGGCCAGCTTGCACGAAACATCCAATGTTGCGGCGAACTATGCGGACCATGTCACGACCGGGAGTTTCCCGGTTGGTGACACGGTCACGGCCCAAGAATGCGATGCAAACGTGAACGCGGGCAATCTGGGTACGAACTGTGACAGCGCCACCGAGATCACCGGGACCGTCGCATCCAACGGCGTCGTGACCTTCTCAGCCACCGGGGTCAAGATTCTTGTCGGGAGTGCGTACGGTGTCGACGGTGTCGACAGTTCCGGCGGAACCTGCCCCGCGGGTGGGACGTGTGACGTCGTCGTGAACGATTCGAGCGACGGCGGCTTCTATGTAGCGCTCCCGGTCGGCCTGGCTGGCTGACACTCAGGAGTCCAGCGAATTCTTCGTCCCGGAACCCCGACAGATAACAGTCAGCGACAGCGACGATCACGCGGCGCGGACAATAAGAGTCACGTCGCCCGCTCGGTTGCTGTTGCCCGACGATTCACGTTGACCGTCCAAGACACGCGGCGCTGTTCCGATCTCCATCTCGACGCCGACTCAACGGCGGGGGCGACCCGACGCCCGTCGGTCCCCTTGGGCTTCCCGCTGTCCCTAGAGTAAAGAACGAGGTCGCTCTCACGGCGCTCACTTACGGCGACCCCGCGGGCACGGTGACCGTCGCCGAGGCCCCATCACCTCCGTGGCCCCTCGAGACGGCGGCAGCGATGGCGACGAATGGGTCCGGTCCGGCGACGCCTGTCCCATCACTTTCACCGTTGTGCCATACCCGACAAGCTTCGTCAGGTTTTCGGTACTTGGCTGGAGCTTTTGATGCTCGCCTCCCCGGGGAATCACCCGGAACGGACCGCAATCTCGCAACCGTGTCTGCGGTGGAGAGGTGCCCCTTTCACATGGCGACGCCAGCGTGAGCTGGGAATGGCCTGAGTGCGCCCAGGTGGCGCTCGGTCAAGCGACTCAGTCGAAGCGAAGACGACGTATTCGTGAGAGGTCTGCAACCGCCGTGTGAGGACTGGAACGGTCGGATGTATCAAAAGCTGGTCCTCTCGACCCCGCGTTGACAGCCTGTGGACCGTCGCTTACCGTACCGATCCACGCACGCCCGCTGGTGCTGATTCATGCAGCGGGAAGAAGGAAGACTGCCGCGCCGTGGGGCGTTGGGGGAGAAAGGGCCGGAAGGCCCAGGGGAGGGTCGGAGTGACAAAGGCGTGGTCTTACTCCGGTGTGTCGGAATTTCTCAAGTTCGTGAAGGGTCTCGTTGCGGTTGCCCTCTGCCTGGGCACCCTTGGGACGACGCTGGCCTTGGTCGACGTGGCGCCGGCCTCCGCGGCCGGTACGCCGACCATTGTGTCGATCAGTCCGATCTCGGGTCTGCCGGCCGGTGGGACCAAAGTGACGATCACCGGGACGAATTTCTCCACGACGGCGGCGAACGACGTCGTCGATTTCGGCGCCGGGAATCCGGCGACCATAAGTGGCACCCCCACCGCGGGAAAATTGTCATTAGCCCGACCCCTTCGGGGTCGGGCGCGGTCAGCGTGACGGTGACGGTAAGCGGCGTCACGTCCAACGCCATGACCTACACCTACGCCGCAGCGCCGACGGTCACCGCGCTCTACAGCGCCAACGGCCCTACCACAGGCGGCTCCACCATCATCATCACGGGGAACAACTTCGTCGGGCCGGGCGCGGTGAGCGCGGTCGACTTCGCCACCACGGCCGCAACGAGCTTCACGGTCAATTCCGATACGACCATCTCGGCGGTGGTGCCGGTCATGCCGTCCAGCGACACGCAGGGCGAGACCTATTACGTCACGGTCGTCACCGGGAGCGGCACCTCGGCGAAGGGGCCCGGGAGTGCGTGGTACTGGTTCGGCTCGGGGACCTGCACGATGTCGGGACCGGGGGTGCAGAACAGCGGCGCCCCCCCGGCGCGAGCGCCTACATCTTGAACGCCAGCCAGGCGGTGGGTGGATCGACGGGGACGACGGTCTCTGGCAGCACGACCTTTAGTGACCCCAACGCCTCGTTCAACTCCAATGAGGTAGGCCAGACCATCGTGATCCTCGGCGCGGGCAAGACGACGACGGGGCTCTACAACGGCACGACGCCCTACTCGACGCCCTCGGGCCTGAGCACCACCATCGCTTCTGTCGTCTCACCCACCCAGGTCACCTTGGCGACGGCACCGCAGACCTCGATCAGCGGCTCGGCCCAGTGGGACCTCACCTCGCTGGCCAACAACACCGACGGCACGACCACGGCCTCGAGCACCACGTTCACCACGGCGGGCGCCGACTTCAGCGCGGCCGACGTGGGTGACACCATCGACGTCACCGGGGCGGGCGCCTCGGGTTTCTCGCTCGTGACCACCATCGACGCCTTCGTCTCTTCCTCCCAGATCACCTTGGACACGGCGGCCTCGACGGCGATATCGGGCACGGCCGCCTGGGCCATCTACAACACCACGGTCATCGGCACGGCGTGCACGGGGCTCTCGGGCCTCGCTCTCACCGCACCGATGATCGAGTCGCTCTCGGACCCCGTGGCGGCCGTCGTGTCCGGCACCGCGTCGGGCGGCGGTCCCGGCGGCGACGAGACCTTCCTCGGTTGGTCGGGCCAGAACGGCTACTCGACCGACACGAACGGCAGCTACGACGCCGGCTTCGTGCTGCCCTACTCGGGCCCCAACACGACCGGCGGCTGCCCGCTGCTGCCGGGCGCGACCGGCCTGTGCGCCCTGGCCCAGGGCGAGGGCGAAACCGCCTTCTTCGGCACAGACCCCCAGGGAACGTGTCCGCCCACCCAGGCCGAGGCCAACGCCGGACTCGTCCAGTGCAGCCTGGCCGCCCTCACGGCCGACGAGACGGGCAACGACTACATCGCCCTCGCCTTGGACGTGGCCTACGCCAACGACCCCACGCCGGCCAACCCGACGGCCGCCATCACCCCGAGCAGCGGGCTGTCGGCCGGCCAGACGGTCACCGTGAACGCCTGTGACACCTGTAACTGGTGGGGAGCCGGTCAGACCGGCGCCCCGGGCTACGCGAGCCCCGCCGGAGCGGGCGGTGTGGCGACGGCCATCCCGGCCCCGACCGTGTTCATGGGGGCCACCCGGGCCAGCGCGGTCCCGGTCACCAACTCGACCGTCGCCATCACCCCCGCCAGCTACAACTGCGGCACCTCGGGCGGTGCGGCCCTCAGCCCACCGGGCCCGGTGGCCACCTGCATCTTGGGGGCGTCCCCGGTCACCAACTCGAGCGGCACCGTCACCTCGGGCAGCACCACCTTGAGCGACCCGGCGGGCGCCTTCACCTCAAAGAACGTGGGTGACGCCATCGCGGTGCAGGGGGCGGGGGCCTCGGGGGCCACCTTGGTCACCACCATCGCCGGGGTCACCTCGGCCAGCCAGCTCACGCTGGGCACGGCGGCGGGCACCTCGATCTCGGGTTCGGCCATCTACACCTATGGGGTCTCGAAGGAAGGGACGACCGGGACGACCACGGCGTCGAGCAGCGCCGTCGCGTGCTCGACGACGGGGACCATCCCCGCCTCGTGCAAGTTCACCGACCCCAGCGCCGACTTCGCCTCCAGCGACCTCGACAAGGCCATCACCATCTACGGGGCGGGCATCGCGGCCAGCCCGCTCACCACCTCGATCCTCGCGGTCACCTCGGCCACCCAGGTCGAGCTGGGCTTCGAGGCGTCGACGGCGATCGCGGGCACGGCCGGCTACACCTACGGCACCATGCACCAGGGCTCGACGGGCACGGCCACGGCGGCGAGCACCACCTTCAGCGACCCCAGCGCCTCGTTCGTCTCGGGGGACGTGGGCGATGACATCGTGATCACCGGAGCGGGCGCCTCGGGTGCCTCACTCGTCACCACCATCGCCGCGGTCAACTCGTCCACCAGCATCTCCTTGGGCACCGCCGCGATCACCTCGGTCTCGGGCACCGCCAAGTACGCCTACGGCACGCCGATCCAGGGCACCATCAGCGGTTCGTTCACCGTGCCCACCGGGCTCACCTGCGGCACCTCGTGCAACGTCTACATCGACGAGCCCGACACGACCTTGACCAACGGGAACTACAGCGGCGGCGGCTCCTACAACGCCGGCCTCGGCTACAACCTCGTGAACGCCGTCGAAGGATCGGCCGCCGCTTCGTGCACGACGGGTTGTGGCGGCGCTCCAACCGTGCCGACGGTCACCGGGGTCACCCCGGACAACGGGCCCGAGGGCGGGGGCAACACCGTCACGGTCGCCGGCAGCGGGTTCGTCTCGGGCTCGACCACGGTCGAGTTCGGCACGACCGACGGCACCGCGGTCGACGTGACCGGCTCCGACTCGCTCACCGTCGTCGTCCCGTCCTCGACCACGACGGGCGCGGTCTCGGTGACCGTGTCGACCACGGCCGGTGGGTCCTCGACCCCCTTGGCCGACGCCTACACCTACAACGCCCCGCCGACGGTCACCGGGGTCACCCCGGACAACGGGCCCGAGGCCGGGGGCAACACCGTCACGGTCGCCGGCGGCGGGTTCGTCTCGGGCTCGACCACGGTTAAGTTCGGCACGACCGACGGCACCGCGGTCGACGTGACCGGCTCCGACTCGCTCACCGTCGTCGTCCCGTCCTCGACCACGACGGGCGCGGTCTCGGTGACCGTGTCGACCACGGCCGGTGGGTCCTCGACCCCCTTGGCCGACGCCTACACCTACAACGCCCCGCCGACGGTCACCGGGGTCACCCCGGACAACGGGCCCGAGAGCGGGGGCAACACCGTCACGGTGGCCGGCGGCGGGTTCGTCTCGGGCTCGACCACGGTCGAGTTCGGCACGACCGACGGCACCGCGGTCGACGTGACCGGCTCCGACTCGCTCACCGTCGTCGTCCCGTCCTCGACCACGACGGGCGCGGTCTCGGTGACCGTGTCGACCACCGGTGGTGGCGCGTCCACCCCCTTGGCCGACGCCTACACCTACAACGCCCCGCCGACGGTCACCGGGGTCACCCCGGACAACGGGTCACCGGCCGGGGGCAACACCGTCACGGTCGCCGGCGGCGGGTTCGTCTCGGGCTCGACCACGGTCGAGTTCGGCACGACCGACGGCACCGCGGTCGACGTGACCGGCTCCGACTCGCTCACCGTCGTCGTCCCGTCCTCGACCACGACGGGCGCGGTCTCGGTGACCGTGATCACCACCAGTGGTGGTGCGTCCACCCCCTTGGCCGACGCCTACACCTACAACGGTCCGCCGACGGTCACCGGGGTCACCCCGGACAACGGGCCCGAGAGCGGGGGCAACACCGTCACGGTCGCCGGCGGCGGCTTCGTCTCGGGCTCGACCACGGTCGAGTTCGGCACGACCGACGGCACCGCGGTCGACGTGACCGGCTCGGACTCGCTCACCGTCGTCGTCCCGTCCTCGACCACGACGGGCGCGGTCTCGGTGACCGTGTCGACCACGGCCGGTGGGTCCTCGACCCCCTTGGCCGACGCCTATACCTACAACGCCCCGCCGACGGTCACCGGGGTCACCCCGGACAACGGGCCCGAGAGCGGGGGCAACACCGTCACGGTCGCCGGCGGCGGGTTCGTCTCGGGCTCGACCACGGTTAAGTTCGGCACGACCGCGGGCACCGCGGTCGACGTGACCGGCTCCGACTCGCTCACCGTCGTCGTCCCGTCCTCGACCACGACGGGCGCGGTCTCAGTGACCGTCTCGACCACGGCCGGTGGCGCGTCCACCCCCTTGGCCGACGCCTACACCTACAACGCCCCGCCGACGGTCACGGGGGTCACCCCGGACAACGGGTCACCGGGCGGGGGCAACACCGTCACGGTCGCCGGCGGCGGGTTCGTCTCGGGCTCGACCACGGTCGAGTTCGGCACGACCGACGGCACCGCGGTCGACGTGACCGGCTCCGACTCGCTCACCGTCGTCGTCCCGTCCTCGACCACGACGGGCGCGGTCTCGGTGACCGTGATCACCACCAGTGGTGGTGCGTCCACCCCCTTGGCCGACGCCTACACCTACAACGGTCCGCCGACGGTCACCGGGGTCACCCCGGACAACGGGCCCGAGAGCGGGGGCAACACCGTCACGGTCGCCGGCGGCGGGTTCGTCTCGGGCTCGACCACGGTCGAGTTCGGCACGACCGACGGCACCGCGGTCGACGTGACCGGCTCCGACTCGCTCACCGTCGTCGTCCCGTCCTCGACCACGACGGGCGCGGTCTCGGTGACCGTGTCGACCACGGCCGGTGGGTCCTCGACCCCCTTGGCCGACGCCTACACCTACGACGGTCCGCCGACGGTCACCGGGGTCACCCCGGACAACGGGCCCGAGAGCGGGGGCAACACCGTCACGGTCGCCGGCGGCGGCTTCGTCTCGGGCTCGACCACGGTCGAGTTCGGCACGACCGACGGCACCGCGGTCGACGTGACCGGCTCGGACTCGCTCACCGTCGTCGTCCCGTCCTCGACCACGACGGGCGCGGTCTCGGTGACCGTGTCGACCACGGCCGGTGGGTCCTCGACCCCCTTGGCCGACGCCTATACCTACAACGCCCCGCCGACGGTCACCGGGGTCACCCCGGACAACGGGCCCGAGAGCGGGGGCAACACCGTCACGGTCGCCGGCGGCGGGTTCGTCTCGGGCTCGACCACGGTTAAGTTCGGCACGACCGCGGGCACCGCGGTCGACGTGACCGGCTCCGACTCGCTCACCGTCGTCGTCCCGTCCTCGACCACGACGGGCGCGGTCTCGGTGACCGTCTCGACCACGGCCGGTGGCGCGTCCACCCCCTTGGCCGACGCCTACACCTACAACGCCCCGCCGACGGTCACGGGGGTCACCCCGGACAACGGGTCACCGGGCGGGGGCAACACCGTCACGGTCGCCGGCGGCGGGTTCGTCTCGGGCTCGACCACGGTCGAGTTCGGCACGACCGACGGCACCGCGGTCGACGTGACCGGCTCCGACTCGCTCACCGTCGTCGTCCCGTCCTCGACCACGACGGGCGCGGTCTCGGTGACCGTGATCACCACCAGTGGTGGTGCGTCCACCCCTTGGCCGACGCCTACACGTACAACGGTCCGCCGACGGTCACCGGGGTCACCCCGGACAACGGGCCCGAGAGCGGGGGCAACACCGTCACGGTCGCCGGCGGCGGGTTCGTCTCGGGCTCGACCACGGTCGAGTTCGGCACGACCGACGGCACCGCGGTCGACGTGACCGGCTCCGACTCGCTCACCGTCGTCGTCCCGTCCTCGACCACGACGGGCGCGGTCTCGGTGACCGTGTCGACCACGGCCGGTGGGTCCTCGACCCCCTTGGCCGACGCCTACACCTACGACGGTCCGCCGACGGTCACCGGGGTCACCCCGGACAACGGGCCCGAGAGCGGGGGCAACACCGTCACGGTCGCCGGCGGCGGGTTCGTCTCGGGCTCGACCACGGTCGAGTTCGGCACGACCGACGGCACCGCGGTCGACGTGACCGGCTCCGACTCGCTCACCGTCGTCGTCCCGTCCTCGACCACGACGGGCGCGGTCTCGGTGACCGTGTCGACCACCGGTGGTGGTGCGTCCAGCCCGCTGGCCGACGCCTATACCTACAACGCCCCGCCGACGGTCACCGGGGTCACCCCGGACAACGGGCCCGAGAGCGGGGGCAACACCGTCACGGTGGCCGGCGGCGGGTTCGTCTCGGGCTCGACCACGGTCGAGTTCGGCACGACCGACGGCACCGCGGTCGACGTGACCGGCTCCGACTCGCTCACCGTCGTCGTCCCGTCCTCGACCACGACGGGCGCGGTCTCGGTGACCGTGTCGACCACGGCCGGTGGCGCGTCCACCCCCTTGGCCGACGCCTACACCTACAACGCCCCGCCGACGGTCACCGGGGTCACCCCGGACAACGGGCCCCAGGGCGGGGGCAACACCGTCACGGTCGCCGGCGGCGGGTTCGTCTCGGGCTCGACCACGGTTAAGTTCGGCACGACCGACGGCACCGCGGTCGACGTGACCGGCTCCGACTCGCTCACCGTCGTCGTCCCGTCCTCGACCACGACGGGCGCGGTCTCGGTGACCGTGTCGACCACGGCCGGTGGGTCCTCGACCCCCTTGGCCGACGCCTACACCTACAACGCCCCGCCGACAGTGAGCGCCGTAAACCCCGCCGGTGGACCAACTGGCGGTGGGACCCCGGTCACGGTCACCGGAACCGGCTTCACCGGCGCCACGGCCGTCGACTTCGGGGCGTCGAACCCGGGCACCTCGATCAACGTGCTCGGTCCCACCAGCCTCACGGTTACTTCCCCGTCGGGTTCGGGCACGGTGAACGTGAGCGTGACCACCCCCAATGGCACCGGCACAAAGGACTCGGCGTTCACTTACGCCCTTACCCCGACGATCACCTCGGTCAGTCCGTCGCAGGGATCGACTCTGGGCGGCACCGTTGTCACCATCGACGGCACCAACCTGGCGTCGCCCAGTTCGGTCACCTTCGGTGGCAACGACGGCACCGTGACCGCGAGTAGCGCATCGTCGATCACCGTGACGACCCCGGCAGGTTCCGCTGGTCCGGCAGTTGACGTTGTCGTGACCACCTTCGGTGGTTCGGTTACGGATACCGGGGCCTTCACCTACGTCACGCCGATCGTCACCTCTCCCTCGGTCACCCAGGGATATTGGGAGGTCGCCTCCGATGGTGGCGTCTTCAGCTTCGGTAGCGCCGCTTTCTACGGCTCCACTGGATCAATGACGCTGAACGAGCCCATTGTCGGGATGGCCTCGACTCCTGACGGCGGCGGCTACTGGCTCGTCGGCAAGGACGGCGGTGTCTTCGCCTATGGCGACGCCCACTTCTACGGATCCCGCGGCGGCCAGCCCCTCGACGAGCCCATCGTCGGCATGGCCTCGACTCCTGACGGCGGCGGCTACTGGCTCGTCAGCCAGGACGGCGGCGTCTTCGCCTATGGCGACGCCCACTTCTACGGATCCCGCGGCGGCCAGCCCCTCGACGAGCCCATCGTCGGCATGGCCTCGACTCCTGACGGCGGCGGCTACTGGCTCGTCGGCAAGGACGGCGGCGTCTTCGCCTATGGCGACGCCCACTTCGACGGATCCCGCGGCGGCCAGCCCCTCAATGAGCCCGTGGTCGGCATGACCTCGACTCCTGGCGGGGGCGGCTACTGGCTCGTCGGCAAGGACGGTGGCGTTTTCGCCTACGGTGACGCCCAGTTCTACGGCTCCGCCGGTGGGATGCCGTTGAACGAGTCCGTCACCGGCATGGCCTCGAGCCCCGACGGTAACGGCTACTGGTTGGCAGCAACCGACGGAGGTTTCTTCCATTACGGCGACGCCAACTCCTTCGGACCCCAAGGCGCCCAACCCCTGAACGAGCCAATCGTGGGGATCGCCTCGACGGGCTAGCCAAGACTTTCTCGGCTTGGCGTTGGGAGAGCGCCGTTCTCTCCAGCAGATCGAAGACGATCTTGACGTCGAACCAGGCTGAAGAGGGGCGCGGCCACCGGTCATGACCCGGGTTACGCCGCGCATCGGCGGACAGGAACCAGCCTTTGTGCGGGTGGCTCAGAAGTGGCGACGCACCCGGCATCGCCTGCCCCCCAGAGTCCGCACGGCGTAAGACGAGCGAATGCCTTTTTGGGAATTCGACCTTCGTAGGTCCAAAGGGCTGATCGGGCAACATGGGCTTGTGCAGCTGCTGGGTCAGTTCGGACTTTAGGGGCGCTTCGGATTTCACCGGGGTCTGCGGTGGCGAGCAGGTCCCAGTTGGGCCTGCCTGGGTCTCGGTGGGATTCGACCACCAAGGCACCGATGGCCGTCAGCAGGTCATCGACCGGGCCCGTCGATTCTCCGACGAGGTGCTCGCTCCCCTGCGCTGAACCCCAAGAATTCTCCGCCACCGGCGGTTCCTCCGGTGGCCGCCCCAAGACCAGCAATGCCCGCTCGACCTGGGATTCGTCGCCGTCGAGGGCCCTCCCGCCCGCTCAGAAGACCGAGAGGATCGCCGACGCTCATTCGGGTAGCGTTTCGCGCGAGCATTGCTGGGGTTCCGCAAGGAGGGGTAAGTGTTGCAGGTCCGGCCATTGGCGACCGTCGGCGCGGCAGCGCTGTGTCTCGGCGTCGTGCTCGCAGGCCTGGGCGGCGGTACTGCTGCCGCCGCCTCCTCCGGATCGCTGGCCACGACGACCACCGTTTCGGCCGTCCCCACGACCCAGCCCTACGGCGTGCCCGGACAAGAGTTCGTGGTCAACGTCACCTCGAGCGCTGCCCCTACGGGCACGGTTACAGTTTCCAGCGGCGGTCAGCAACTCTGTACAAACCTCGCACTCAACCCGGTCGGGTCCACCGACACTTCAAGTGCGATCTGCGTCGACACCAGCGACACCCTGGCGGTGACCGCCGCTGTGGTCGCGCTCTACTCCCCTGACAGCGCAACCTTCGCTCCTTCGAAAGGCAAGGCCTCGAGAGTGGTGGTGGCCGCCAGTACGTCGGCGTCCCTCAGCACGTCGAACCCCACCGGCACCTGGGGAGCCGAGCAAGGGATCGTCTTCACCGGTTCGGTCACCGACACCCAGTCCGGCAGCACCGGCACCCCCACCGGCACCATCACGGTGGAACAGGGCGCCACGGTCATCTGCACGATCCAGTTGCCGAACGAGAGCGACACCGGCACCTGCGCTCCCGGTCCGACCGGACTGGCTCCGGGCGTCGACGAGGCGGTCACGGCGATCTACGACGGCGACACGAACTTCAGTGCGTCAGCGGCGTCGGCGCCGGTGACCGAGACGATCGTCGAGGCGGCAGCGACCGTGACCGCCAACAGCCAGACCATGGTCTACGGGGGCGGCGTACCCGCCTTGACCACCACGATCTCGGGGCTGGTCGCCGGACAGACCCTGGCCACCTCGGGCATCAGCGGACAGGCCGCCTGCACCACCACGGCCACAGGGGCGAGCGGAGTGGGGGCCTACCCGATCACCTGCTCGGCCGGGACGCTCAGCGCATCGGACTATGCGTTCACCTTCGCTCCGGGCACGCTCACCATCTCCCAGGCCGCCACCAGCACCTCGGTCAACGTCTCGGCCTCCACGGTGACGGTGAGCGTCGCCCCCCAGCTCTCGGGGAGCCCCCCGGGAACGGTCGCGGTCAGCCTCGGGGGCACGAGTGCCTCCTGCACCCTCGCCGCACAGGCCAACGGACCCTCCACCTGTTCGGTGCCGGTACCCACCTCCCTCGCCGCCGGGACGTACCCGGTGACCGCGAATTACGGAGCGAGCGGCGACTTCGCCGGCTCTTCGGGAACCGGCCAGCTGGTGGTGGCGGCCTCGAGCACGGGCTCCGGCTCATCGTCCGGTGGAAGTTCGGAGGGGGTACTTCGGGCAACCCCGGGACGAGCGGGGGCAGCGGGTCCTCGGGGTCTTCAGGCGGCACGACGTCGACCGCGAGCGGCGGAGCCGGGCCCCCTATCAGACCCCCCAGCAGCTGTTGGCCATCGCCGCGGCCGGGGTGGCGTTCCAGGAGCAGATGGTCCAGCAGGCCCAGTACGAGACGGCGTTGACCCAGTTGGCCACGAACGAATTCTTGAAGGCCCTCCACAACCTGAAGGGCGGATCGTCGTTGGCCAATGGCTTGGCGGGCGCCGAGTCGGGCTCGACCCACGGTCAGGCGGTAGGTTCGAGATCCTCCAACGGTGGTCACTCCGGCGGTTCGGGGTCCGGTGGTGGAGGAACCGGCACCGGGAACGGTTCGTCTTCCAACCCCACCACGGTCAATCTGGTGGCGAGCCAGTCCAAGCCGGCCGGCCTGGCGATGACCGCTTTGCTTCTGGGACTCCTGGTGTTGGCCCTCGTGGTGGTGGCTATGGTGGCGTTGCGGCGCAACGCCCGCCGCGCCCGGGCCCAGGTGGCCTCCGCCGGGGACGACGAGGGCGCGGAGTAAACGCAGACTGCTCGTCCGGTGTCACCGGGCCCGGGACCTTCATCACCCCTACGTGGGCGATTCCGCCCAACGGCACGTAGGGCAACACCTAAACGCTCGCGTCGCTCGCGGACCCCGTGATTCGCGCCACCTCGAAGAAGGTCCCGTCCGCGGAGAGAAGAAGCCAGAGGCCCTTGACGGCCCCGGCCTTCTGCGTCGCACGCGGATCCGGGCCGGTCACAGGGCTGAAGATGGCGCCAGGGCGGCCAAAGGGTCACCCCGTACCTGCAACTGGGTCTCGGGCCAGGCTAAATGCCCCGAACACCGGCCCTGGTTCGGCTATGACTGCATCACCCTCGGTGGCTCCAGCGGGGCTGGCCGCGATGAGACTGGCTCCACGCGCTTCCTACCGCCTGCCGCGCCGAGCACCTTGAACGAAGTTGGACGAAGTCCTGCCGGGATTCGCTCATTTGCGACCTCCGTTGAGGCCCGTGTGGTCAGGGGTGGATCTCCATCCATTTCGGCTGCCTCTCGGGCTGTCACACGGCGATGACCCACTGATGGCAACGATCTGGCGCAGATCGGTCGCACGGCGCCGAACGTCCGGCAATCAGCGCTCAGGGGCCGGGGTACGCAGCGATGCTCGACGTCATCGACCCGCTCTCGCTCTTTTCGGTCAGGGCCACCACTGCCGCGGCGGCGTTCAATGACCCGTCCGGCGCCTACCGGGGCGAGCCCGGTCGTGCCGTCGATTTGGGTCGCGACCTCGCCTGGCGAACCGACGGTCAGCCGTACCACTACCTGCTGACCACGCATTACGAGATCCCCTGTTTGGTGGAGGGCTCGGTCCGACCGGACGACTACGAGGTTTGGTACGCGGCATGTCCAACGTGACCACTCCTGGAGCGTACGCGACTGGTAGGCGTTCGGATGGTGCTGGTTGGCAGTGCGCCTTCATGACGGCACACGGTTGCATGTGGCGGACATCCGGATGCCCGGTTCGCCGGTGGCGTTCGGCTACGTGCGGGCTCCCGGAGTGCCACCGGCGGCGGTGACGTCGCTCTCCGTGGTCGAAGACCTTGGCACCGACGGGTTCCGCGATCGAGGTCGGGTCATGCTCGAGCCGGGTGCCCTTGACGTCACGATCGAGCCAGTGGCCTTTTGACCGATCCTGCTGACCGCCACCGACGGTCGCATCAGCCGTTTCCCCCTGGCCCGATTCACTACATCCGATGGTCACTCCGGGCTCGCGCGGGATCGAGTGGAATCAACCGCAAGGCCTTGAATGACGACGGAATGCTCAACCCATGTTGAGGATCGAACAGATGCGGGTGGCGCGGAGGCCTGTCATGAGCCGAACGAGCGTTCACGTCATCTCGGGGCAATGGAATCGTCGCCGGGTTCGCCGCGTCGGCCTCAAGTGGTTTGAACAGCCGACGTGAGGCCGTCGCCAATCGGGCCTGCGGCCTTCGATCACGGGAAAGGACGAGGATCGCCCCCGGTCTCAGTTCACTGTCAGGGTGAACGCCTGGGACGCTTTGGCGATCGGGGTGATCGCCACGAACCGCAAGTGGTACGGGGCGATCCTGGCGGCCGTGGGTTCCCCCGTCAACACCCCGGTCCCGTTGCCCAAGGACGTGAAGGTGACACCAGTGGGAAGTAGGCCGGTCTGCTCGATGTCGGTCACGGCCGGGTACGCGTGCGACGTTTCTACGGTGATGCTGTTCTGCATGCCGTGTGTGAAGGTGGTCGACGCCGGGCTGGTGATCGTGGGTTTCTCGTCGACGGTGAGGGTTACCGGCTGAGTGACTGTCCCGGTGGCACTGGTCGCCGTGAGGGAGATGTCGTCGTAGACGCCACCGCTGCCCGGCTGGGCGATCCCGTCGATCTCAGCGCGCCCGTTGGCCAATGAGCTGAAGGCCAGGCCATTGGGGAGCGGGCCGGTTTCGGTGACCGTCGCCGCCGGATATCCCGAGGTGCGGATGGAGAAGATCTTGTTCGTACCCACCTTGAACGTCGAGGCCGCGGCCGAAAGGAACGACGGCGCGTAACCGACGTACAACGTGAGGTTCTGTGTGTCGGTGGCCCCGGCGTTCAAGGCCGTCACCGTGAAGTCGTAGGTCTTCTTCGTTTTCAGTGGTGGGGTGCCGCTGAGTGTGACACTGCCCAGTGCAGGCGACACCAAGAGCCAAGTCGGCAGCCTGCCGGACACCAACGTGGCCGATACCAATGGCGTCGGCATCCCAGTGGCCGAGATAGTCAACGTGTTGGAGGACCCGTCGAGAAAGCCGTCCTCGTCGGAGGGGCCGGTTGGGGTGATCGTCGCCGGCTGGCTGACCGTCAGGGTGAAGATTTGTGTAGTGGATCGTGCAGGTGTCGTGCCGTTGGACGCCGTCACGGTGAATGAATACGTGCCGACGGCATCAGCGGGGAGTGTGCCCGAGAGGACCCCGGCCCGGTTCAATGTGACGCCGGCTGGCAGGGCAACCTCGGTTGCCGTGAAGACCGCCGCCGGCGCGGCGGTGGCGGCCAGCTGGAAGCTCGAAGGCTGGCTCACGTCGAAGGTCGCCTGGTCGATGCTCGCGAACGTCGGAGCGTAACCAAGGGAGCTCTCGACCGCACCAATGTTGCAGTTGTTCGCGGCAAACGGTCGGTTCACGCCGCGCTGGTCGGTGGCGCCGCCGCAGACCAAGAAAGAGTCGAGCGTGGTGAGGTTCGGTATGGCCCCCACGGCCGGGCCCGGCCCGGGCAGAAGGGTCAGTGTCGGCCCTCCGTTGTCAGCCAAGCCTCCCAGCTCGGGATTGGCGTTCTCCATGTCGCCGGTGGACGTGAACCCGCAGGAGGAGTCAGAGCTCAGGTCGTAGCCGGTGCTCGTGACGGAGCTCTGGCAGTCGGCGGGTGTGTCCTCGGCCACGATGGTCGCCGCGGTGGTGACATTGCTGCCCACGATGCCGTACGAGGAGTTCGACGAGATCGTCGCGTCGACCACAGTGAGGTTGCCCGAACCGTTGTCGATGCCGCCACCCGATCCCGCAGTGTTGGCGGTGATGGTGCTGTCGGTGATCTGGCCAGGCCCCGCGGCCAGGTCGATGCCCCCGCCGTCGCCGTCGGCGGTGTTGCCCGAGATCGTGGTGTCCGAGACGGTGATCGTTCCCGCTTCGCTCGAGATACCCCCACCGTTCTGGTTCGCGGTGTTGCCGCTGATGGTGCTGTACGACACCGTGAGTGTGCCCGTGTTGTCGATGCCGCCGCCGTTGGCGCCCGTACTGGAGTTGCCGGTAACCGTGGAGTTGTTCAACGTGAGCGTCCCGTTGTTCTCGATACCCCCGCCCGAACCGGCGTTGCTGCCGTTCTGGATGGTCAGGTAGTCGAGCGTGACGTTCGATCTGCTGGGTACCGTGACGACCGTCCCGGCGCCGCCGCCATTGAGGACTGCCGGCGAGTCGGACGGAGCTTCGTCGCCCGAGATCGTGAGAGTGATGTCGGTGGGGACGTCGTTGACGTTGTCGTCGATGGTGCCGGCCACTTCGATCGTGTCGCCAGTTGCGGCCCGACTCACCGCGTAACTGACCGTTGCGCACGGCGCGAGCAACTGGGTGCAGTCGTTGCCGGCGTTGGAGTTGGTCGGGTTCGAGTTCACGTAGAGCGTGACGCCACCGGAACCCGCCGCCGGTCCGGCCAAGGCGACGGTGACCCCGACGCTTCCGACCATGAGTGCCGAGATGGCGAGCGCCCTCGGACCGGCCCGGAAGGGATGCTTGCCGGTGACCCTCTGCACCAGCAAGAACAACTCACCAAAAGGCCGCATCAATCAGTCCTCCAGTACGCGGTGCCACGCTCCGCGTTTCCCCCGGGGTGCTCCAGCGGGCGGAGCACCAGGTGAAGGGTCTATAGCCCCCGCCTGGTCTTGTCAACCGCTGTTGCGACTCCGGGCCAGGCTCGGGCTTTGACCCGGTCGACACGGCACGAGGAGCGGCCTCAGAACCGGAATTCATCCCGGCTCTCGACGGGTATTCCCGGGACCGGTGGTCGTGTGTAGGGAGAAGAAGAGAACAGCCCAGCTCGCAACGCCAGTTGACAGCGCCGTTCTCCCTCCGTATCGTCAGTCCCCGAGGCGAGATCGAGCAGCTGATCCGACCGGGGGAAACGCCATGTCGACAATCTTTTCGCGTAGCACGACACGTCAGATGGGGCGTCGAGCGGGACGAGCCTGGGTGCTGAACGCCACCATGGCCCTCCTGGCGGCGGCGGCCACCAGCACCGTCGGTGTGGCGGCGACGACGTCCGCCGGTGCGTCGAGTACCTCGTCGCTCTACGGCTGGGGCCTCAACTCCGACAACCAACTCGGCGATGGCAACACGACAAACGCCCTCAGCCCTCTCGTGATCACGCTGCCCAGCGGGGTTACACCGGTAGAGGGTGCCGGCGGCGCCGACCACACCCTCTTGATCGGTTCGGACGGAAACCTCTACGCGTGGGGGAACAACGCCTTCGGACAGCTCGGAATCGGCAATCTCACCACGGAATCGACCCCGGTGAAAGTGTCGATGCCCGCGGGCGTCATACCGGTTTCGGTCGCTGCCGGCAACGACCACAGCCTGGCCATGGGTTCCAACGGAACCGTTTACGCCTGGGGCCACAACGCCTTCGGCCAGCTCGGGAACGGGACGACCACCAACTCGACAGTGCCCATCACCGTGTCGCTGCCGGCGGGCGTCAGTGCGAACGCCATCGCTGCGGGCGGCTTCTTCTCTATGGCGCTTGGTTCGGACGGCAACGTCTACACCTGGGGTGACGGCGCCAACGGCGCCCTCGGAAACGGCGGAACGGCCGACGAAAATTCACCGGTCAAGGTGCCGCTGCCGGCCGGCGTCACAGCCACCGCCATTGCCGCGGAGCGCTTCAGCGCGATGGCCATCGGGTCCAACGGCGTGCTGTATGCCTGGGGCGACAACGCCGACGGGGAACTGGGGAACGGCGGAACGACCGAAGCCAACTCTCCCGTGACGGTCTCGCTGCCCGGTGGGGTCACCGCCAGTGCCATTGCGGGCGGCGGATTGGACAGCCTCGCAATCGGGTCCAACGGATTGCTCTACGCGTGGGGGTACAACGCCTACGGCCAAGTCGGCAACGGGACGACGACCGACCAGAAGTCACCCATGCAGATCGCCCTTCCCTCGGGCGTCGACCCGGTGGCGGTCGCTGGCGGGATGGACTCCAGTTACACCATCGGCTCGAACGGCAACCTTTACTCTTGGGGGTACAACGGCGACGGCGAACTCGGTAATGGCGGCACGACCAACGGCAAGACGCCGGCTCCGGTCTCGCTCCCCGCTCTTTCGCTGCCCGCCACCAGTGTGTTCGCCGGCTCCTCGACGTCGATCGGCTTCGCCATCGCCACGACCACCCCGGTGCCGACCACAACGACGGTAAGTGCCTCGGCGTCCACGGTCGACTACGGCCAGAGCGTCACGATCACGGCGACCGTGGCTCCCAACGACGGCGGCGGCACGGTCGAATTCCTGAACGGCTCGAATGCCGTTTCTGGGTGCACCGCGGTGTCCCTCACCTTGTCGGGGGGCAACCAGCTGGCGCAATGTTCGACCACTTCCCTGACGGTCGGTTCCTATGTCTTCAAGGCCAAGTACAGCGGTGACTCGAACTATGCCGGCAGCACCTCGTCGGGTGTGGGCGCCGGTCTGACCGTTGATCCGGCGCCACTCGTGGTGACGCCACTCTCTGCCTCGACCACCTATGGCAGCGCGGCACCGGCGATCACTCCCTCCTACACCGGCTTCGTGAACGGCGACAGTGCGGCATCTCTCACCACGCAGCCGACGTGCAGCACGGCGGTGACGGCAGCCACGCCGGTCGGCGGTTACTCGAGTACCTGTTCGGGTGCTTCCGACCCGGACTACACGATTAGCTACCAGGTGGGAACCATCACCGTGGAGCCCGCCCCGTTGAGCATCGCCGCCTCGTCGGGCACCATGACCTACGGCGGCACCGCCCCGACCATTGCGGCCTCATACTCGGGCTTCGTGAACGGGGACAGCGCGGCATCGTTCGCCACGCCGCCGACCTGCGGCACGGCGGCCACCAGCTCCAGCGCGGCCGGGAACTACGCGAGCACCTGTGCGGGTGCCGTCGACCCCAACTACTCCATGACCTACACGAGCGGCACCGTGGCAGTCGGGGCCGCACAACTGGTCATTACGGCTTCTTCCAGCTCGACGACCTACGGCAGCGACCCGCCGGCGGTCACCGCCTCGTACAAGGGTTTCGTGAACGGGGACACGGTGGCATCTCTCAGCACGCCGCCCACCTGCACGACCGCGGACACGGCGTCGAGCCCGGTGGGGAGCTACTCGACCAGCTGCTCGGGCGCGGTCGACCCCAACTACACCATCACGTACTCCAACGGCAGCGTCGAGGTCGATCCGGCGCCCCTCACGATCACGGCCTCGTCGGGCATGTCGACCTACGGCGCATCGCCACCTTCGGTCACCCCGTCGGTGTCAGGTCTGCAAAACAGTGAAGACTCGACCGTGCTGGGCGACTCGCTCTCCTGCACGACGGCGGCGAGCGGTTCGAGCCCGGTCGGGACCTACACCACGTCATGTTCTGGTGCCGTCGACGGCAACTACGCGATCACCTACGTCCCGGGGACCAACACGGTGACCCCGGCGCCGTTGAGCATCACGGCGTCCTCGGGCTCGATGACCTACGCCGGAGAGGTGCCGACCGTCACCCCGACGATCTCGGGACTCCAGAACGGCGAGAACATCGCCGTGCTTGGCTCAGGGCTCGCGTGTTCTTCCGACGCGAACGGCTCGAGCCCGGTGGGCAGCTATGCCACCACCTGTGCGGGCGCCCTGGATGCGAACTACTCGATCAGCTACATCGCCGGATCGATCACGGTGAGTCCCGCCCCCCTGACGATCACCGCCTCGTCGGCTTCGATGACCTACGGCGGTACCGTGCCCACCATCGTGCCCGTGATCTCCGGGCTGCAAAACGGTGACGACGCCTCCGACCTCGGGTCGGCGGTCGAATGCTCGACGGCCGCGAACACGACGAGCCCGGTCGGCAGCTACGCCACGGCCTGTGACGGGGCAGTGGATGCCAACTACGACATCAGCTATGTCTACGGCTCGGTAACCGTGAATCCGGCCGCCTTGGTCGTCACGGCGTCGTCGCCGTCGATTTCCTACGGCGACACCCCACCGGCCATCACGGCGTCCTACGACGGCTTTGTGAACAGCGACAGTGTCTCGTCGCTCACCACGACGCCGGCATGCTCCACCTCGGCCACGTCGGCGAGCCCGGTGGGCAGCTACCCCACCTCGTGTAGCGGGGCGGTCGATCCCAACTACACCATCACCTATGACAACGGCACGCTGCAGGTCACCACGGCACAGATCGTGGTCACTGCCTCGTCGGCTTCGATGAACTACGGCGGGGCCGCTCCGGCCATCACCGCGTCGTACTCGGGATTCGTGAACGGTGACTCTGCAAGTTCGTTGACCAGCGCGGCCGCCTGCTCGGCCGGCGCGAGTTCGTCGAGCCCCGTGGGCACGTACGTCAGCTCGTGCACGGGGGCGGCCGACCCCGACTACTCATTCAGCTACGTGAGTGGATCGGTCCAGGTGGACCCCGCGCCGCTCACCATCGCGGCCTCGTCGGCTTCGGTGACCTACGGGAGTGCCGCGGCCAGCGTCACCCCGACCTATTCGGGATTCGTGAACGGTGACACCGCGGCGTCTCTCGGGACGGCTCCGTCGTGCTCGACAACGGCCACGTCGTCGAGCCCCGTCGGTAGCTACCCGAGCAGCTGCTCGGGCGCGATCGACCCCAACTACACCATCAGCTACGTACCTGGAGAGGTGGTCGTGGGCTCGGCCATGCTGGTCGTCACCGCCTCTTCGGGGTCGGTGACCTACGGCGGGTCGGTGCTGTCGATCACCCCCTCGTACGCCGGTTTCGTCAACGGCGACAGTGCCTCGTCGCTCACCGCCCAGGCCACGTGCGCGACATCGGCCACGCCGTCGAGCCCGGTGGGCAGCTACCCCACGTCGTGTAGCGGGGCGATCGATCCCAACTACAGCATCGTGTACGTGGGTGGTGCCGTTGACATCGGGACTGCGCCCCTTTCAGTCACGGCGCTGTCGACCTCCATGACCTACGGCGGCTCGGTGCCGTCGATTTCCGCCTCGTACGACGGCTTCGTGAACGGCGACAGTGCCTCGTCGCTCACGACCCAGGCCACGTGCTCGACAACGGCCACGTCGTCGAGCCCCGTTGGCAGCTACCCCACGTCGTGCTCGGGTACCTCTGACTCGAACTACACCGTCACTTATGTGAGCGGTTCAGTCGAGGTCAACCAGGCGTCGCTCACGATTACCGCGTCCTCGCCGTCGACCACCTATGGTGCCTCGGTCCCGTTGATCACGGCGTCGTACTCCGGCTTCGTGAACGGCGACGACGCTTCCGTTCTCACGGCTGCACCTGTGTGCACCACGGGCGCATCGTCGACAAGCCCCGTGGGGACCTACACAACGTCGTGCAGCGGAGCTGCCGCCCTCAATTACGCCATCACCTACGCCAACGGCGAGGCCACCGTTGGCACGGCACCTCTCAGCATCACGGCGTCGTCGGCGTCCATCACCTACGGAGGCGCAGCCCCCACGATCACGGCGTCGTACTCGGGCTTCGTGAACGGCGACTCGGCGTCATCGCTTTCGACCCAGCCATCGTGCACGAGCGCGGTGACATCGATCAGCCCGGTGGGCGCGTACTCGAGCAGCTGCTCGGGAGCGGCAGACCCGAACTACACGATCAGCTACATCAACGGATCGGTCCAGGTCGACCCGATGTCGCTCACCATCACCGCCTCGTCGGGTTCTGCCACGTACGGCGGAACCGTGCCGGCCATTGCGGCCAGCTACAGCGGGTTTGTGAACGGGGACACGGCATCGTCGCTGACCACGCCACCGACCTGTACCACGACGGCCACATCGGCCAGCCCCGTCGGGAACTATCAGACCGACTGCACGGGTGCCGTCGACGCGAACTACACCATCGGTTACATCGCCGGGACCCTGCAGGTGGGGGCGGCACCCCTGGTCATCACGGCCTCGACGGGCTCGCTGACCTACGGCGGCACGCCGCCCGCGATCACCCCGAGCTATTCGGGCTTCGTGAACGGGGATAGCGCTGCATCCCTCAGCGACACACCGGTGTGTTCGAGCACGGCAGGGTCCTCGAGCCCGACGGGCACGTACTCGACCAGCTGTTCGGGCGCGGCCGACAACAACTACACCATCAGCTACGTCGCCGGTGAAGTCGTTGTCGGACCCGCACCTCTGGCGGTCGCGGCCTCTTCGGGCTCCATGACCTACGGCGGCACCGTTCCGACGATCAGCGTGTCGTACTCGGGCTTCGTGAACGGGGACAGCGCCGCTTCGCTGTCGACGACGCCCACGTGTTCGACCACGGCCACGTCGTCGAGCCCCGTCGGCAGCTACCCAAGCAGCTGCTCGGGCGCCGTCGACGACAACTACACCGTGAGTTACGTGTCCGGTGCCGTGGTCGTGGGGGCGGCCCCGTTGACGGTCACCGCCTCGTCGGCTTCCGCCACCTATGGCGGCACCATACCGGCGATCACGCCGAGCTATGCGGGCTTCGTGAACGGGGACAGCGCTACCTCGCTGTCGACGGCGCCCAACTGCTCGACCACCGCCACATCGTCGAGCCCGGTCGGCAATTACGCGAGCAACTGCTCGGGTGCCGCTGACTCCAACTACGCCATCAGCTACGTCCCCGGTGTCGTTGCGGTGGGTTCGGCCAAGCTGGTCATCACGGCATCGTCGGGTTCAATGACCTATGGAGGCACTGCGCCAACGGTCGCCCCGTCGTACTCGGGCTTCGTGAACGGTGACACCGCAGCGTCGCTGACCACTTCGCCCACGTGTTCGACCTCGGCCACGTCGTCGAGCCCAGTCGGCAGTGTCGCAACCAGCTGCACGGGCGCAGTCGATCCCAACTACTCGATCGTCTACGCCAGCGGTTCGGTCTCGATCACCCCGGCACCGCTCACCGTCACCGCATCGTCGGGGATCATGACCTTCGGCGGCACGCCGCCGGCAGTCAGCGCCTCGTACTCGGGCTTCGTGAACGGCCAGTCGGCCTCGTCGCTGACCACCAGGCCCACGTGCTCGACGGCGGCGACGTCATCGAGCGCGGTGGGCACGTACTCGACCAGCTGTTCGGGCGCGGCCGATGCCAACTACGCCATCAGCTACGTGACGGGATCGGTCGTCGTCAGCCCGGCGCCCCTCACCATCACGGCGTCGTCGGCCACCATGACGTACGGGGGCACGGTGCCGACGATCACCGCCAGTTTCAGCAGCTTCCCGAGCGGCCAGAGCGCTTCGAACCTGACCGGGTTGACGTGCTCGGCGGCGGTGACCTCGACCAGCAAAGTGGGCACCTACGAGTCGAACTGCAGCGGCGTCACCAACGCCAACTACGAGATCAGTTACGTCTCGGGCACGGTGACCGTGAACCCGGCCACGCTGACCGTCACTGCGAACAACGTATCGAAGGCCTTCGGAGCCGCTGTGCCGGCCCTTACCGCCACCATCACCGGCTACGTGAACGGTCAGACGCTCGCGACGTCCGGAGTAACGGGATCGCCGGCGTGCACGACCACGGCCACGACTACCAGCGCCGGGGGCACGTACCCGATCACGTGTTCGATCGGCACCCTGGCCGCCGTGAACTACACGTTCGCCTTCGTACCCGGGACACTCACCGTGACCTTCACGACGACCGAGGTCTGTGACCACGTGGGGTCGATCGTGGTCACCTCGGGCGAGTCGGTGCTCATTCCGGCCGGCTGCACCCAGACCGGTACGGTCACCGTCGAGGCCGGCGGTTCCCTCGAAGCGCAGGGAGCGATAATCACGGGCACCGTGAACTTCACTAGTGGCGTCACCCTGACGGTATGCAGCACCAATCTCACGGGTTCACTGACGGCCAGCTCGGCGCAGGATCCTGTGGTCGTCGGAAACGGTACGTCGTCCTGCCCTGGGAGCAACCTCACCGGCGCCGTGTCGTTGACGTCGAACACCGCCGGGGTCACGGTGGAAAAGGCCTCGGTAGTGGGCAGCTTTACGATGAACTCCAACAGCGGCGGCGTGTCCCTCCTGGACTCATCGGTCACCGGGGCGGTGGCGGTCGAGAAGAACAGCGGGGGAGCGACCGTGACGTCTAACAACATCGTCGGCTCGCTGACCGTCAGCGGCAACACCGGGTCCATCTCTGACGGCGGCAATGCCGTGACCGGTTCAAAGTCGCTTCAGTAACGCGAGGCGGACAGGTCCAAACGGTGGTTATCGGGCTTTACTGACCCGACGCGCGCTCTGGAGTGGATGACCGGACTTCCGGCGATCACGTTCCTCGGCGCACAGGACGGCGCTAACGACGAAGCGAGGATCCACGTCGAGACCAAGCCCTCGCCTCTGGGTGTCCGAGGTGCGGGGTGCTCGCCCGGGTGAAGGGCCGCTCCCGGGTCGAGCTCGTGAACCTCCCGCTCTTCGGCCGTCCGACCCGCCTTGTGTGGCACAAGCGGCGCTGGGAGTGCCCTGACGACGACTGCACCGTCGGTTCGTGGACCGAGGAGGACGACCGGATCGCCTCGCCTCGCCAGGTGCTGACCTCCCGGGCCGCCCGCTGGGCCACCATCCAGGTCGGCCGTCATGTCCGCAGCGTCAACGAGCTGGCCGGAGAGCTGGGTTGTGACTGACGCACCGTGAACGACACCCTCGTCACTTTCGGGGAGGCCTTACTCGAAGCCGACGAAGATCGGCTCGGACCAGGTCCGGCCGCCGGCTCCGGGCCCCGGGCCGCCGAGGCGGCGTGCCCTATGATGACCGCCAAATCTGACGCGTCGTCAGATTCCAGCCGGGTCGCCTGGAGGCAGCGATGGACTTCGAGTTCTCGCCGGAGCAGCTGGCCTTCGTGAAGGAGGTCGAGACCTTCCTCGATGCCAACGACGATCCCGAGGTGTTCGACCTGACCAGGGAGAACATGGCCCAGATCGTCGACACGCCCAAGCGCCGGGCCTTCATGGCCTCGCTGGGCGAGCGGGGTTGGCTGGGCATGACCTGGCCCAAGGAGTACGGCGGCTCGGAGGGCGAGGGCGTCTACGAGTACCTCCTCAACGAGCAGCTGGCCGGCCGGGGCGGGCCCCAGATCGGCAAGGGCGTCGGCATCGTCGGCAAGACGATCATCCGCCACGGCAACGAGCGGTTGAAGGCCGAGTTCCTGCCCAAGATCCTGCGCAACGAGGTCGAGTTCGCCGTCGGCTACTCCGAGCCCAACGCCGGCTCCGACGCCGCCTCCATGCAGCTCAAGGCCACCCGGGACGACGGCGGCTGGATCCTCAACGGCCAGAAGACCTGGACCACCTCCGCCCACTTCGCCGAGTGGTACTGGGTCGGCGGGCGCACCGACCCCGAGTCCAAGCACGCCGGCATCACGCTCTTCCTCGTCCCCATCGACCAGCCCGGCATCACGGTCAACGCCATCTGGACCATGGGCGACGAGCGCACCAACGAGGTGTTCCTGAACGACGTCTTCGTGCCCGACGACTACGTCGTGGGCGAGGTCGGCCGGGGGTTCCAGTACATCTCGGAGGCGCTCGACCTCGAGCGCTTCACCATGTTCACCTTCTCGCCCATCCAGCAGCGCTTCGAGCTGCTGGTCGAGTACGTGCGCACGACGGTGCGCGACGGCGTGCCGCTCAAGGACGACCCGGTGATCCGCCAGCGCCTGGCCCAGCTGGCCACCCAGCTCGAGGTGGCCCGGGTCATGGGGCTCAAGTTCGTCTTCGAGTCCTCCAAGGGCGGCGCGGCGCCGACGGCCGAGGCCTCCGAGTACAAGCTCTTCGCCACCGAGCTCTCCAAGCGCCTGGCCAACGCGTCCATGGACATCGCCGGTCCGGGCAGCCAGCTGCGGGTCAAGACCGAGGAGGCGCCCATGGCGGGGCGGTCCGAGTCGACCTACCGCTACACCGTGATCGACACCATCGGCGGCGGCGCCTCCGAGATCCAGAAGAACATCATCGCCCGGCGCAAGCTCGGCCTGCCGAAGAACTTCTGAGGTGGCCGCCGACCTCGTCCTCCGCGCGGTCCCCTCGACGGGATCACCGTGCTCGACCTCTCGACGGTCGGGCCGGCGGCGCGCTGCACGCGCCTGCTGGCCGACTACGGCGCGCGGGTCGTCAAGGTCGGGCCCGTGCCCTCGGCCGACGCCGCGCCGATCGAGCCGCCGTTCTTCGCCTACAGCGGCCACCGCGGCATGCGCCGCGTCGCTGCTGGACCTGAAGGACGACGGACGGGCGGGAGGCCTTCCTGGCCCTGGCCGCGGCGGCCGACGTCGTGGTCGAGAGCTTCCGCCCCGGCGTGGTCGACCGGCTGGGCATCGGCTACGAGGCGGTGTCGGCGCGCAATCCCGGCGTCGTCTACTGCTCGACCAGCGGCTACGGCCAGGACGGCCCGCGTGCGCAGTGGGCCGGGCACGACATCGACTACCTGGCCGTCGGCGGGTACCTGGCCATGAGCACCCCGGGGCGCGACGGCGCGCCGCCGCTGCCCGGCGCCACCGTCGCCGACGCCGCCGCGGGCGGCATGCAGGCCGCGCTGGCCATCACGGCCGCCCTGGCCGGCCGGGCGACGACGGGGCGGGGCGCCTACCTCGACGTGTCGGTGGCCGAGGGCGTGCTGTGGCTGATGTCGCTGGCCGATCGACGAGCAGCTGGCGCTCGGTGGCGACATCCGGCCCGGGCACGACGTCCTCTCGGGCCGCTACGCCTGCTACGGCACCTACGCAGGCGGCCGACGGCAAGTGGCTGGCCGTCGGGGCCATCGAGGCCAAGTTCTTCGCCAACCTCTGCGCTGCGCTCGGGCTGCCCGGAGCTGGCGGCGTCGCAGTTGGACGACGACGGCCCAGCCGGCCATCCGGGCCGCCTTCGCCGCCGCCTTCGCCACCCGGACCCGCGACGAGTGGGTCGAGGCGCTGGCCGGCGCCGACACCTGCGTGGCGCCCGTCCTCGAGGTGTCCGAGGTGCGCCGATCACCCGCAGTTCGCCGCCCGGCGGCGTCGGTGGCGGCGGCGTCGCATCCGACGGAGGGCGAGTTCGCGCAGCTGGCGCCGCTGCTGGCCGGCATGGACGCGGCCCGGCGCGGCCGGTGCCGCTGCCCGACATGGCGCAGACCGACACCGAGCACCTCCTGAAGGAGGCCGGCGTGGACGGCGAGACCGTGGCCCGCTGGGTGGCCCGGAAGGTCGTGGCATGACGGCGACGACGACGTGCTGGACGAGGCGCGCGACCTGATCGGCAAGGAGCAGTACCACGAGGTGGGGGAGTTCCCGGTCGAGCGCGGCTACGTCTGGACGTCGTGCGCCTCGGTGGAGAACGGCAACCCGCTCTTCTGGGACGACGAGGTGGCCGAGGCCCTGACCGGCGGGCCGATCGCGCCGCCGTCCATGGTCTCGGTCTGGTTCCGGCCCCACCACTGGGCGCCGGGACGGACCGAGGAGGCGCTGCCGCTGCAGGTGCACTTCGACCTCAAGGAGCGCTTCGGCCTGCCCGAGGCGGTCATGACCGACAACACGATCGAGTTCCACACGCCGGTGCGGATGGGCGACGTGCTGCGGACCCACCAGGTGCTGCGTTCGGTCAGCGACGAGAAGACGACGAAGCTCGGCACCGGCCGCTTCTGGGTGATCGACGTCGTCTACGCCAACCAGGACGGCGAGCTGGTGGCCGTCGAGTCCTACACCGGCTTCGGCTACCGGCGGAGCGGAGGCGTCGTGACCATCGTCCGTCGCGCCCCGCCTCCTGTTCGGCGACGTCGCCGTCGGCGACGAGCTGCCCGAGCTCGACTACGAGGTCAGCGCGACCACGGTCGTGCTCGGCGCGCTGGCCACGCGGGACTGGCGCCCCATGCACCACGACAAGGACTTCGCCGTCAACCGCAACGGGACGCAGGACATCTTCTTGAACACGCCGAACCAGGCCGCCTGGTTCGAGCGCTACCTGACCGACTGGACCGGCCCGCACGGGCGGCTGGCCCGGGTGACGTTCCGCATGAAGGGCTCGGTCTTCCCCGGCGACACCATGTCGCTGCGCGGCGTGGTGGAGTCGACCGAGGTCGACGACGTCGGGCTGCGGGTTCGTCACGGTGGCCGTGACCCTGTCGGTCGACGGTGACGTCAAGACGACGTGCGCCGCCCGCATCGCGCTGCCCCGAGCCGCCGACGACAACCCGTGGGCCCGCCGCGGCGACCAGTGGCGGCCCTCGCCGTGAGCCATGACCCGTGCTCCATGCGTGTCGCCCTCGAACAGGAAGGTGACCTGAGTGCTGGACCTTGATTTCGACCAGGAGCAGGAGCTGCTGCGCCAGACGGTGCGCGACGTGCTGGCGCGCCACTGCCCGCTCGAGGTGGTCCGCCAGATGGAGGACGACCCCGTCGGCTATCCCGCCGCCGCTGTGGGCCCAGCTCGGCGAGCTCGACCTCATCGGGCTGCTGCTCCCCGAGGAGTACGGCGGCTCGGGCGATGTCGCTGCGTCGAGGGCGTGGCGCTCTACGAGGAGCTGGGCCGGGCGCTGGCGCCGACGCCGCACTTCGTGAGCGCGGTCATGAGCGGGGGCGTGCTGGCCGCGGCGGGGAGCGACGCGCAGAAGGAGCAGTGGCTGCGCCCGGTCGCCTCGGGCGAGGCCATCCTCACGCCGGCCTGGCTCGAGCCCGAGAACGGCTTCTCGCCCCGCGGCGTGGAGGCGCGGGCCGGCGCCGACGGCGTCGGGTTCCGGCTCAACGGGCGTGAAGCGCCACGTCGCCTTCGCCTCGGCGGCCGACCGGCTCGTCGTGCTGGCCCGCACCGGTGACGCGGCCGAGGCCGTCGACCTCTTCCTGGTCGACCCCGCGGCGCGCCGGGGTGACGCCTGCGCCAGCAGTTCAGCATCGCGCTCGGACACCCAGTACGAGGTCACGCTCGTCCGACGTCGCCGTGGGCGAGGAGGACCGGATCGGCCCGGCCGGGAGCGGGTGGGCCACCTGGCAGGAGGTGCTCGAGCCGGCGTCTGGTGCTGCTGGCGGCGCAGGCCGTCGGCGGCGCCCGCTACGCGCTCGAGATCACCACCCAGTACGCCAAGGACCGCCAGCAGTTCGACAAGCCGCTCGGCGCGTTCCAGGCGCTGGCCCA
This sequence comes from uncultured Acidimicrobiaceae bacterium, assembly GCA_963807775.1. GTDB lineage: Bacteria > Actinomycetota > Acidimicrobiia > Acidimicrobiales > RAAP-2 > Bog-473. Next base: position 113,171 of record CAWECY010000015.1, read on the forward strand.
CTATCTGGCCGACGCCGTCACCAACCTCGACGGGGCCGAGCAGCTGGTCCACGAGGCGGCCTGGGCCGGGGCGACGGGCGGCCGCTGACGTCGCTGGCGCCGATGGCCAAGCTGTTCGCCTGCTCCACCTTCCGCGACATCACCGCCATGGCCCAGCAGATCTTCGGCGGCATCGGGTTCACGCTCGACTTCGACATCCAGCTCTACTTCCGGCGGGCCAAGCAGCAGCAGCTGATGTGGGCCAACGACCGCGCCCTCGAGGACGCGGTGGCGGGCGCCCTGCTCGACTGAGCTGATGCCGCTCGGGCCGCGGTGACGCTTGCTAGCGTTCCTGCGGCCATGGTGCCGGGGCACGCCATCGCTGAGCATCGAAGAGGCGCGCCGGGTCGCGCTGTCCGCGCAGGGCCTGCGCGGGCGCCCGGCACGAGCGCCGGCGGCGTCGCCGGCCATGCTGCGCCGCCTCGGGGCGGTGCAGCTCGACACGATCTCGGTGCTGGCCCGATCGCACGAGCTGGTGGCGTACGCCCGCCTGGGGGCCGATCGGCCGGACGCGGGTCGAGCGGGCCTACTGGGGGCCGAGGAGCGCCACGTTCGAGTACTGGTCCCACGCCGCCTGCGTCCTGCCGCTCGAGGACTGGCCGGCCTATGCGTTCAAGCGCCGGGCCCGGCTGGCCAAGGGGAGGCGCTGGCACTGCTCGAGGACAGCGACAAGAGCTGCGGCGAGGTGCTGGCCCGCCTGCGAGCCGAGGGGCCGCTGACGGCCAACGAGCTGGGCGGCGCCAAGAAGGGGGGCCCGTGGTGGGACTGGTCGGAGATCAAGATCGCCGCCGAGTGGCTGCTCGACATCGGCGAGCTGGTGTGCCGTCGAGCGGCGGGGGTTCCAACGCGTCTACGACCTGGCCGAGCGCGCCGTCCCCGCCGAACTGCTGGCGCAGGAGTGGACGGACGAGGAGTGCGCCGCGCGGCTCGTCGCCGCGGCGGGACGCGCGCTCGGCGTGGCGACGGAGGCCGACCTGGCCGTGTACCACGGGCTGCCGCGCCCGCTGGTCCGCCGGGCGCTGCCCGTCGACGGAGCTGACCGAGGTCGCCGTGGAGGGCTGGAAGCAGCCCGCCTTCGCCGATCCCGCCGCGCTCGGCGGCACTGGGCACGCGGGCGCAGGGCCGGAGCGTCCTGCTGTCGCCCTTCGACTCGCTCCTCTGGTACCGCGACCGGGTGGAGCGTCTCTTCGGGCTGCGCCACCGGCTCGAGGCCTACACGCCGAAGGCGAAGCGCATCTTCGGCTACTTCGCCATGCCCGTGCTGGCCGGCACGCGGCTCGTCGGTCTCGTCGATCCGGGCCGACGGGGCGACGTGCTCGTGGCCAAGCAGGTGACGCTCCTCCGGCCGAACGCAGTCCGACCCGTGGCGCGGTGCGCTGCGCGGAAGCGGCTTCGTGGGTCGGCTGCACCGAGGTGCTCGTCGAACGCGTCGAGCCCGAGTCGGCCCGGAGCGAATTGGACGGGCTCTTCTGGCGTCGCGTTCGATCCGCTGAGCAGTCGGGTCAGTCCCGTGCGTGCTGGCGCCGCGATCTGCTCGAAGGTGGTGATGTCGCCGCGCGTAGGGACCGGTCTGAGCCGGGTGGTGCAGGACGATCTGGTCGAAGCCCAGCTCGACGTACGGGGCGACCAACTCGTCGAACTGACCGACGGAATCGATCACGGGCTCGGTCGGCGTCCAGAGCAGCACCTTGCCGATGCTCGACGCCGTCGCGACCGGCGGCGGCGCAGGCGGCATCGAGCTCGGCGCGCTGTCGCCGGACCGCCTCGAGAATCGTCTGCGGTGTGCGCGGTGCCGCGGCCCGTGGGCCCGATGGTGACCCAGTGAGCGCCCGTGCGTCACCGCCAGCCGCAGCCCCGTCGGCCCGCCGGCGGCGATGGTCAGGGGGAGTGGCCGCTGCACGCGTGCCCGGCGTGCTCGGCGCCTCCACGGCCGCGTAGTGCGCGGTCCGGATGGTCGTGCGCCACGACGGCTCCCCGTCGAGGATCGGCCGCAGCACCTCGAGGAAGTCCCCGAAGCGGGCCAGCCGTTCCGCCGGCGGCCACGGCTCCTGCCCGAGGACCTCCGCGTCGGAGCCCTCGCTGCCCGGCCCCAGCCCGAGGTCGAGGCGGCCGCCGCTGAGGTCGTCGAGCGTGATCGCTTCGCGGGCCAGCGTGACGGGGTGGCGGAAGTTGGGCGTGGCCACGAGCGTGCCCAGCCGGATGTGCTGCGTCACCCCGGCCGCCGCGGCGAGCACGGGCACGGCGGCGTGCCACGGCCCGTCGGGCATGCCGCCCCAGCGGATGTGGTCGTAGGTCCACGCCGTGAGAACCCGCTGCGGTCGGCCCACTCCCACTGCCGGCGCGCCTCGGGCCACCGATCGGTGGGCAGGATGACCAGGCCGACGCGCACAGGGCCGAACCTACCCGGGCCGGGTACCGTGGCGCCGTGGCCAACGAGGGCGAGTTCAAACGGTGGAACGACGAGCACTGGGCCGCGGCCTGGCCGCGGCGGGAGCGGCTGACCAACGAGGTGTCGCCCTTCCTGCTCGACGCCGTCGGTGCCCGCCCGGGACAGCGGGTGTGCGACATCGGCTGCGGCGGTGGGATCCTCACCCTCGCACTCGCCAGGCCTGGTCGAGCCGGGCGGTGAGGCGATCGGGATCGACATCTCGGCACCGCTGCTCGAACTGGCCCGGAGCCGGGCCGACCGAGGCCGGTGTCGCCAACGCGCGAATTCGTGCAGATGGACGTGCAAACCGGCTCGCTCGGCGGCGGGCCCTTCGACCTCGCCGTGAGCCAGTTCGGCGTCATGTTCTTCGACGAGCCGACGGCCGCGTTCGGTGCCATCCGCCGCCACCTGATCCCCGGCGGCCGCCTTGTGTTCGCCTGCTGGCAGGAGGTCGAGCGCAATCCCTGGTACGTCGCGCGCCGCGCTGCGGTCGCTGCTCCCACCCCCGCCGACTCCGCCTCCTGGCAAGAGCCCCACCGGCCCGTTCGTCCTCGGCGACGACGAGTACGTGCGCGACCTCTTGGCGGCCGCCGGCTTCGTCTCCGTCGAGAGCGCGGCGCACGAGACCACGGTGCGCGCCCCGGCCAGCGCGGTGATCGATCGCTCACAACTCCGATTCATGGGGGTCCCGCCCGAGGAAGAGGCGGCGGCGCTGGCCCTGGTCGAGCGTCATCTCGAGCGATTCGCGGTGGGGCCGGACGAGTACGAGTACCCGCTCGCCTTCCGGCTGTACCAATCCGTCAATCCGTAGGTCCACCCGCCGCTGTGCTATTCCGTTCCCGTGGCCGGCTACAGCGGGACGCCGCTGCCGAAGAAACTCGGCGATCGCAGAGGGCTCGACGCTGGCGCTCATCGCTGCGCCACCGGGCGTGATCGCCGGCCTGCCGCCCGGCGTCACCGTCAAGCGTCAGGCACGCGGGTCGGCGGACGTCGTGGTGGCCTTTTTCACGCAACGGAGGGAATTCGAGCGCCGGTTCGACGCCCTGTCCCGGATGATCTTCCCCTCGGGGGGTCTGTGGATCGCCTGGCCGAAACGGGCCTCGGGCCTGGAGACGACCATGCACGAGGGGGTCGTGCGCGAGGTGGCGCTGCCGCTCGGACTGGTGGACAACAAGGTGTGCGCCATCGACGAGACGTGGTCGGGCCTGCGGGTCGTGTGGCGACGGGAGCGCCGGAGCTGATCAAACCTCGTTAGAAGAACGCCAGCCGTGAGAGCGGCCAGATCCGGAGGTCGACCTTGCCGACGATGGCCGACTCGGGCACCGGTCCCCAGTAGCGCGAGTCGCAGGACTCCTCCCGGTTGTCACCCATGACGTAGACGTCGCCGGCGGGAATGCGATAGGGGCGGTGGAGGGAATAGGGCTCGCTGGACGGCCCCGGGTAGTTCTCGGTGCGGGTGGCCGGGGGCAGCCACGGTTCGGGTAGGACGTGCCCGTTGATGTACACGCGGCCCCGCGAGAGGGAGATGGTCTCGTCGGGCAGGCCGATGACGCGCTTGACGAGGTCCGCCACCGGAGGCCCGGCGCAGTCCTCGCTGGGCGGTGTGGCGAACACGATGATGTTGCTCCGATCGACACCGTGGAGGTGATAGCTCAGCTTGTCGACCACGATCCGGTCTCCGATCTGCAACGTCGGCTCCATGGAGCCCGAGGGGATGGAGTAGGTGGCCAGTACGAACGTGCGGAGGAGAATGGCGATGACGACCGCTACCACGACGACCCCGAGCAGTTCGAAGATCCAGCGGCCGGAGTTCCCCGGTTCGGCGGCGTGGCGCCCTCGACGTGCCTGCGTCGGCTCGTCGACCGGCTCTTGCTCGGTGTCCATCGTCCGAGAAGTATTACCCGCCGGCCGGCTACGGCCTTGCCACCTGGGGAAATCCGCCGTGTGACACGGCGAGGACAGTATGGGGGACGTGATGCGTACCGTCATCTTCGACTTCTACGGCACCCTGGCCCACTGGGCCGACACCCGTGCCTCCAACTACGAGACCGTGTTCTCGGCCCACGGCTACACGTTGGACCCGGCCGTCTTGAACGAGTACTTCTTCCGTTACGACGGCGTCGCTCACGCTGAGCACTCGGTCAACGAGGAGGCGTACGAGGCGTGGGTGCGGAGGCGTCTCCACGACCTCACCGATGCCGCCGGCGTCGACGAGGCACGGGTGGAGGACGTGGTCGAGGCGCTGCGCGTCGCCGGACCGGGGCCCGATGATCGCCTACCCGGAGGCGGAGGAGGCGCTGTCGCTGCTGCGGACGGCGGGCGTCGCCATCGGCGTCTGCTCCAACTGGGGCTGGGAGCTCGATGCCTTCTTGGAGGAGGTCGGGTTGCTGGATCTCGTCGACTCCGCCGTCACCTCGGCGCGGGCCGGGGCGCGCAAGCCGCACCCCCGCATCTACGCCCACTCCGCCGCGGCGCTCGGCGTCGATCCCCGCGACGTGCTCTTCGTCGGCGACTCCTGGGAGCCCGACGTGCGCGGACCGCGACGGGTGGGGATGACCGCCGTCCACCTCTGGCGGGAGGACGAGCGCCCCGGTCAGCGCCCGCCGGCGCTCGAGCCCGGCGACCACCGGGTGTCGGACCTGACCGACGTCCTCGCGGTCCTGGAGGCGGTCAGCTCTTGAGGTACTCGCAGGCTCCACTCGCCGCCCCCGATGTCGAGGAGTGGCGGAACGCGGCGCAGGTCGCAGGTCGGCGACGCGGGCTGCGCGTCTCTCCGAAGGGTCGATGAAGAGAATCGGGGCACCTGGCGGCTCACGTCAGTGGTGATGGTGGGCTATCCCATTCTGTCGTTTTCCTACACCCGGCCCGAGGCGCTGAGGGTCCGCGTTTGAGCTGGGGGCGCCGATCAACTCCATGTCCCGGGGCGTGACGTGATGTATCGATGATGCATTCTGCACTGTCATCGGCTTGCACGAATATTTGTTAGCTGGGTATCATGCGTTCAGACATCACTGGAGGGGATTCAGGGTGACCCACAGGTATCGCCCGAAAGGCGCGCTGGCTATTTCGCGACTGCGTTACCTAGCGGTAGCAACTTCAATCTTGGCGCTCCTGATCGGTGCCCTCGTACTCGTGGCGGATCCAGGCGAAAGCGGCGCATCGGTCATCGCTGTGTCCGGGGATGTGCTGTTCGAGTCACCGCCCCCACTGGTAGCCCTCGGAACAGGTCAAAGCGACACCGCACTTACTTTCTTCACGGAACGCACCAATTATGTTCTCCCGACGACCACACCGATAGACATCACGCCAGGCTCGACCTTCCCAGAGAAGTATGTCGGAGTTGACAATCTCACCCCAAGCACCCTTTCCGCCGGTGCCGCCGTTGACAGTTACTTCCTGTACTCCCAGCCCGTGGGACAGCCGCACAACTATTACCCCTACGCCGCAACGATCACCTTCAACGCGCCCATCCTCGGCGTGATCGTGACGACGTCAACTTTGAATGCGACGAACGCCAGCCTTGGTGCTCCAGGAACGACCTACCACACGACAGGAGATGCCGGCCTCGAGAGTGACGACAAGGTTGAACTGGTTGGAGCTGGCACCATCCGTGTCGAGTTCTACACCTCTGTCGATACGGACGACATTCGGATCATTACGGCGGCTGGACCAAGCACAGGTCCTGGCGGGACGGGTGGCGGAGGCGCTGGGGGTTACGGCCCGGGTGGCTTGGGTGGCTCGGGTTACAGCCCGGGTTACACCGGCTCGCGTCCGACGGCGGCATCTTCAACTTTGGGACGCAGTTCTTCGGGTCGATGGGTGGGCAGAAGCTCAACGCACCGATGGTCGCAGGGACGCAGGTCAGCGGGCAGCCAGGATACTGGACCGTGGCGTCTGACGGCGGGGTGTTCTCATTCGGTGGTGCCGGGTTCTATGGATCCATGGGAGGGCAACCGCTGAATGCACCTATTGTCGGCATGGCATCGACCCCAGATGGCCTCGGCTACTGGTTGGTGGCGTCCGACGGAGGGATCTTCAACTACGGCGACGCTGGCTTCTACGGCTCGAGAGGAGCCAAACACCTCAACAAACCCATCGTCGGCATGGCAACGACCCCAGATGGCCTCGGCTACTGGTTGGTGGCGTCCGACGGCGGGATCTTCTCCTACGGCGATGCCGTCTTCTACGGCTCGACTGGTGCCTTGACGCTCAACAAACCCATCGTAGGAATGACGACAACCCCTGATGGACTCGGTTACTGGTTGTTGGCGTCCGACGGTGGGATCTTTTCCTACGGCGATGCGGTCTTCTACGGTTCAATGGGCGGCCAAAAGCTCAACAAACCGATGGTAGCGATGAAGACCACCGAAGACGGAGGTGGCTACTGGACCGTGGCCTCTGATGGCGGCGTCTTCTCCTTTGGTGATGCGAGCTTCCTCGGGTCCATGGGCAGCATCGTGCTCAACAAACCGGTGGTTGGCGCGTTCTAGGTTCTCTTACGGATGGAGCTTGTGTCCGGCCTGTGGCGCCTCACGAGCTGGCCCACCGAGTGTTCCTCGGTTCTGAGTCACTCTCAAAATTATCGTACGGAGTGGGCTTGATCCGGTTCAGCGGACAGGTTTGCTGTGTTGATCATGCCGCCTGACGGGCGGCCTTGTGGTTGAGGAGTGCTTCGTAGTCGGCGGGACTGCGGTAACCGAGCGAGCTGTGCAGGCGCCGCGTGTTGTACCAGCCCTCGAAAGCCTGGAGCACCATGACGCTCGTCATCACCCGGGCCGGGATGGTCGGTCGCCCCCGGGCCAACTCGGCATAGAGATCGGCGAAGCAGTCGTCACCGAAGAGCCGCTGTCCATGGTCGGCTGGCAGGCGGTAGAGCGAACTCTTCTTCAGCCGATCACCGAGGATCTCCCTCGGGTTCTCGAACCGTGGCTGGGCAATTGAGCGACCGAGTGCCATGCCTCGAAATTCTCGCCCACCCGGGCACAAATCGCGAGCCTTTCGGTGCGATTACTTCAGGGGGGTCCCAGGAGCGCCGACAGGGGGCCGGCCGTTCTCGGCCAGGCCGGCGGCCAGTGTGGCCCGGTCGTCGTCGGTGAGGGGCACGAAGTGGAGCTCCGTGCTGCCGAGCGGCCGCCACCAGACCGGCTCGTCGCACACCCACGCTTCCTTCCGCAGCCCCACCTTGGTCACCTTCCCGGTGGCGGTGACGGGGAGCGACGGCGAGATGCGCACGTAGCGGGGCACCCACTTGGGCCCGAGGTCGGGCTGTTGGCGGAGCCAGTCGGCGAAGGCGTCGGGGTCGAAGGGGTGGCCCGGCAGCAGCTCGATCGCCACCATGACCTGGTCGCCCGCCCCCGACACCGTGTCGGGGACCGGGTAGACCGCCACCACGGAGTAGTCGGGGTGGCGCGACAGGACGGTCTCGACCGGGCCGGCGGCGAAGTTCTCCGAGTCGACCCGCAGCCAGTCGCCCGTGCGGCCGGCGAAATAGTAGAAGCCCTCCTGGTCGACGTAGCCCAGGTCGCCCGTCCAGTACCAGCCGTTGCGCAACCGGTCGCGCTCGGCGTCCTCCCGGCGGTAGTAGCCCTCGAACTTGCCCGGGCCGCTGCGGTTGACCAGCTCCCCGATGGCTCGGCCGGCGTTGAGCAGGCGCCCCTCGGCGTCGATCTCGGCCGGCGGGCACTCCTCGCCCGTCTCGGGGCTGATGACGGCCAGGTCGATCCCGTCCACCGGCTTGCCCACCGCCCCCCTCGGCATGCCCAGCACCGGATTGATGGAGGCGCCGCCCTCGCTCTGCCCGTAGCCCTCAATGAGGTAGCACCCGAAGCGCGTGTGGAAGCGCTCGCGGTCGCGCACCGAGGCCTCGGTCCCGAACGCGCTCTTCAGTGTGTTGTCGGCGTCGTCGGGCTGCTCCGGCGTGGCCAGGATGTAGGCGATGGCCTTGCCGACGTAGCTGAACTTGGTGGCCCCGAAGCGGCGCACGTCGTCCAGGAAGGCCGACGCGCTGAAGCGAGGCCGGGTGGCGATGGCCGATCCCATCAGGACGACCGGGCCCCACAGCGCCATGAGCGCGTTGCCGTGGAAGAGCGGCATGGGGCAGTAGCAGACGTCCTCGGCGGTGTAGCCGTAGCCCGGTCCCGCCACCTCCGCGATCCCGGCCAGCCGGCCCTGGGTGCAGCGCACCGCCTTGGGCACGCCGGTGGTCCCCGAGGTGAAGATGAGGAGGAAGAGCGCCTCCTCGTCGATCTCGTCGGCGTGGGCCACGAGGTGGTCGGCCTCCTCGGAGCCGGCGAAGCGGGCCAGCAGGGCGTCGTAGCGCTCGGTCCCGGTCACCAGCACGTGGTCGTCGTCCACGCCGAGGAAGAGCCCCTTGAGCAGCTCGGCGCCGTCGGCATCCGTCACCATCAACGCGCAGTCGGTGGCCCGCACGTCCGCCCCCAGGGCCTCGCCCCGGCGTGTCGGGTTGATCCCGACGATGGCCGCCCCGGCCAGCGCCGCCCCGTTGAGCCAGAACAGGTATTCGGGGCCGTTGGGCAGGAGCACGCCGATGTGGGGCAGCGCCTCGCCCAGGAGCGAGCGGGCCAGGGCGCCCCGCGCCGCGCCCTCGGCCACCGCCTCACGCCAGGTCCAGGTGCCGCCGGCGTCCAGCACGCCCGGGCGATCGTCCGAGGCCCGCGCCGCCAGCATGGCGGCCACCGTCGTCACGGCAGCGCCCACCCGGGCGCCCGGCGTACCAGGCTGCGGTCGATGTCGTCGACGGTCGCCGCCCCGCACAGCGCCATGGCCCGGCGCAGCTCGAACTCGTACCAGCGCAGCAGTGCCGCCACGCCGTCCGCCCCGCCCGTGGCCAGGGCCCAGAGCGACGGGCGACCCACCAACGTGGCCCGTGCCCCCAGGGCCAGCGCCTTGACCACGTCGGGCGAGCGCCGCACCCCACCGTCGACGTACACCTCGGCCCGGCCCGCCACGGCGTCGACCACCTCCGCCAGGATGTCGGCCGTCGCCGGCGCGTCGGCCAGCTGGCGGGCCCCGTGGTTCGACACCACCACGGCCGCAGCCCCCGCCTCCACGCAGCGCACGGCGTCGTCGGCCCGCTGCACTCCTTTCACCACGACGGGCAACGGGCTCAACCCGACCAGCCACCCGACGTCGTCGGGCGTCAACGCCGGCTCGAACTCGTGCGTCACCACGGCCATGAAACCACCCTCCCGGGCGCTCGACGTGCTGTCCCCGGCCAGGTTGGGCAGGGCCAGGTCGTCGGGCAGGTGCACGCCGAGGCGCCACTCCCGGAGGCGCAGCCCCGACACCGGTGCGTCGACCGTCAGCACCAACGCACGGTAGCCGTGCGCCGCCGCCCGGGCGACCAGCTCGGCCGTGCGGGAACGCTCCCGCAGGATGTACACCTGCATCCACCGGGGCGCGTCCCCGACGCCGCCGCCACGTCCTCCAGGGGACAGGTGGCCAGAGACGACAGGATCAGCAGCGCCCCCACCGAGGCGGCGCCGCGGGCGGTGGCCACCTCGCCCTCGGGGTGCGCCAGCCCCTGGATAGCCGTCGGCGCCACCCCCACCGGCGAGCTCACCGCCGTCCCGAGCAGGGTCGTCGCCGTCGAGACCTCGGACACCCCTGCCAGCACCCGCGGGTGCAGCTCCCAGCGCGCCCACGCCACCACGTTCCCGGCCAAGAGGCGCTCGTCGTCGGCCCCGCCGGCGTAGTAGGCGTACGCCATCTCCCCGATGGCCCGCCGCGCCTCGCGCTCGAGGTCCTCGAGGTCGAGGTCGGTCACCAGGGGCGCCGACGCCGCCCACGCCAGCTCCAGCCCGTTGGGCCCCGCACTCCCGGTCCTGGCAGGATGAGCGGGCACGGCCGCATGGTAGGCGCCGCCCGTGCCCAGACCACAACCGACAACCCACCGCCACCCGGAGGTCCCGTGCGCTTCTCGTATGCCGAGTCGATGACCGACCCGTCCTATTACCTGCCCCTCGCCCGGGCGGCCGAGGCGGCTGGATACGACTCCTTCGTCGTCCCCGACTCCATCGCCTACCCCGAGGTCTCCGACACCACCTACCCGTTCAACCCCGACGGCAGCCGCGAGTTCCTGGAGGACAAGCCCTTCCTCGAGCCGTTCTCGCTCATCCCGGCCATGGGCGCCGTCACCGAGCGCATCCGCTTCGTCACCTTCGTGATCAAGCTGCCCATCCGCCAGCCCGTCCTCATCGCCAAGCAGGTCAGCTCGACCGCCGTCCTCACCGACAACCGCCTCCTCCTCGGCGTGGGCACCAGCCCGTGGCCCGAGGACTACGAGATCTGCGGCGTCCCCTGGGAACGCCGCGGCACGCGCATGGATGAGGAGATCGCCATCATGCGCCCGTCGTCCACGGCCCGCCGCTCACAGCCGTGTTCGAGTGGTCCAGTGGCCACTCGACGAAGGGCTCTATGCCGGTATTCGAACCGCCACTCGACCAGCGGGGTTCGCCCGCTGGTCAGAGGCCGATGATGGGGAGGAGATCTTCGAGGCCCGCGAAGTCGTCTGGGTTACGCGTGTAGAGAGCGAGTCCGTTGGCGTGGGCGGTCGCGGCAATGAGCAAATCTGCAATGCGACGCCGGTGCGATCGACCGGAATCGGTAACGGCAGCGACCATCTGTCCGTAGCTGCGTGCGGCGGCAGCGTCGAAGACAAGCGGCTCGAAGGTGGCCTCGACCTGTTGCAAACGGATCTGACGACGAGCAGCCTCGGCCCCGGTCGAGGCCAGGTGGGGACCCGCGGCGAGCTCGGCAAGGGTGACTGTGCACACTGAGGACTCGTCGGGCAGGGCTGCAGCCACGCTCGGATCGTCCCAGTCGATCACCACGGAGGTGTCGAGCAATCCTGCTGACATCTACAGTCCCTGGTCGATGACGCGATCGAGGTCGGCCCGGAACCGCCGGGGATCCACGTGTGGACCGGAAGTGGCGAGAGCCACGAGCTCCACCTTGGGAATCGCCGCGCGGCGGCTCGTTCGGATCGGCTTGAGCTCGGCGATGGGGACTCCGTTACGAGTTATGACGAAGCTCTCGCCGGCTGCGACCGCCTCGATGACCCTGGCGTTGTCGTTTCTGAGCTCTCGTTGCGCGATGGTCTTCGGCATAGTCATACTGTAGCAGTATGCGCTACGTACAGCTACGCCTTGATCCCTCGACCGAACCCTCTCCGCAGATCGGCGAAGTTCGAGGGAGTGCGACTACTGCTCAATCGAAAATCCCAGATCCGAGGGGTTGTAGGGCCTCGGCTCCGACTGCGGCTGCGGAAGCGCCGACGAATCTGAGGCGCGACTTCAGCCCGAGTCGCGGAGCGCGAACGTGGGCGGGACGCCGAGCGATCGGGGCGGCCAAAACATGACCGGCAGATCGCGACGTGACCACGGTGCCCCTCGGCCGGTTCCTGGCCGCAATCGAGGACCGGATCGCCACCATGCCGGCAGGGGAACTGCGCCAGGTGGTCCTCGCCTTCGCCCAGTCGGTCGAAGCGTCGGAGCGCCCGGTGTTCCTGCAGCGGTTCGGCGCGGGACCTGCTCGACCGGTCGAGCCGATCGATGCGTTATTGGCGGACGTGGAGCTGCTCGAGGAGGAGTCGGACGCTACCGGCGAGCCGCGATGGGACGACTACGACGACTATCACGACCGCTACGGGTGGTCCTCCGACGACGAGTTCCGCGAGCCCGACTGGACCCCGAACCTCGTGGAGTTGCTGCGCCGGACCGGTGTGGTCTTCCTCAAGGGAGATCCGTCTGCCGCCGCGGCAGGCATACGAGCGCCTCTTCACCGTGGCCGAAGGCGCCATTGAGAACGGCTGGTCGGTCGCCGTCGAGCCCGGAGACACCGATGTCATGAAGGAGGCGGCCGCCCGGTACCTGCGGGCGGTGGGCGAGTCCGGCCAGCGCGACGATCGCCCCGACCGCCTACGGCGTGCGGCGTCGCTGCTGGGTCGGGCTCTCATGGGCGACAGCGTGTCGTACGCCGCCGTGGAGGGCGCCCGGGTGGCGGCGCCGGCAGAGCGCACGATGCTGCTCGAGGACTGGGTCTCGGCGCTCGCTCCACTGGTCGAAACCGATGATCACTACTACGGCGACTGGGCGCACCGGCTCCTGCTCGAGGTGGTCGAGCAGCTGGAGGGACTGCCGGGCCTGGCGAAACTCGCCCGCAGCGGCGGGCCGCGAGCCGGGAGGAATTTCCTAGCCTGGTTCGACTCCGCTCAGCGCCAGGACGACGACGCGATGGCCCTCATCGCCGCGGAGGAAGGGCTCCGGATCCTGGGTCGGACCGCTGAGCGGGCGGCTCTGGCCGAACGCGTGGCTGTGATGACCCACCGCGCTGGCCGGTTCGCGGACGCGGTCACCGCCCGGGTGGAGGCCTGGAATTCCATGCCCTCTCTTGACCGTCTGCTTAAAGTCGTCGAGGCCGCCCGGCAAGCAGACGTCGAAGAGGTGACGATCAGCGCGTTGGCAAAGAGCCGTGCTGGTTCCGGGATCCCTCCACCGCTCCGAGTCGTGCTGCTTGTCCTCGGGGGCCGGCTCGATACGGCCATCAAGGAGGTGAGCCGGGAAGGCTCAGTTCCCAACGCCGACAAGCTGCATCGTGCCTCTGACGCATCGCTGGCCGCGGAGGTGCTTGTCCCGATCCTCCTCACCGCCGGTGCCGACGCCACCCGCTGTGACGGGTTCGTCGAATCCGTGATAGTCGGGCTCTTGAACCACGCCGAAGCGCTCGTCGACCGGGCCCATTTCCGCTCATCATTCGCGTATCGGTTCCCCGAGGACGACGAGACTCCCGAGTTGCTTAGCGATGCAGACCAGGAGCCGGCGCTCGGCGACCTACTGGTGAAGACGCTCGACGGCATGACGATCCCGACGGCCAAGCGGCTTCGGTACCTCAGCGCGGGGACGACGCTGGCGGCGGACGCGGTAGCCAATATCGTAGGGAACAAGGACCGACGGCGGTACTCGCAGGCGGCCGCCCTCACCGTCGCCCATGCTGAGGCGATCGCCATAACCAAGGGTCGTGCGGCCGGCGACGTCGTCGCCGAGACTGCCCAGTCTCGATACCCCCGGCACACCGCCTATCGCTCGGAGCTCAGGTCCACCCGGGCGCGGTCCCCGTTCCTCACCTCGCCGGGACGCTTCGGGTGACCGGGCACCACCTGCGCAGGGAGCCGTCCACGTGAAGGTGCTCTTTGCCAGGAAGGATCTTCAACGTCCTTCCTGCCACCGAGCCGACGCCGCCACGTTGCCCTCCAGCAGGCGCTCGTCGTCGGCACCGCCGGCGAAGTAGGCGTAGCCCATCTCCCCGATGGCCCGCCGGGCGTCGCGCTCCAGGTCGTCCAGCGACAGGTCGGTCACCAGGGGCGCCGCCCACGCCAGCTCCAGCCCGTTGGGCCCCGCACTCCCGGTCCTGGCAGGATGAGCGGGCACGGCCGCATGGTAGGCGCCGCCCGTGCCCAGACCACAACCGACAACCCACCGCCACCCGGAGGTCCCGTGCGCTTCTCGTATGCCGAGTCGATGACCGACCCGTCCTATTACCTGCCCCTCGCCCGGGCGGCCGAGGCGGCTGGATACGACTCCTTCGTCGTCCCCGACTCCATCGCCTACCCCGAGGTCTCCGACACCACCTACCCGTTCAACCCCGACGGCAGCCGCGAGTTCCTGGAGGACAAGCCCTTCCTCGAGCCGTTCTCGCTCATCCCGGCCATGGGCGCCGTCACCGAGCGCATCCGCTTCGTCACCTTCGTGATCAAGCTGCCCATCCGCCAGCCCGTCCTCATCGCCAAGCAGGTCAGCTCGACCGCCGTCCTCACCGACAACCGCCTCCTCCTCGGCGTGGGCACCAGCCCGTGGCCCGAGGACTACGAGATCTGCGGCGTCCCCTGGGAACGCCGCGGCACGCGCATGGATGAGGAGATCGCCATCATCCGCGGCCTCATGGCCGGCGGCTTCTTCGCGTTCCACGGCCAGGTCTTCGACATCCCTTCCATCAAGATCAGTCCGACGCCGAGTCGGCCCGTGCCGATCCTGATCGGCGGCCACCACGACGCCGCCCTCAAGCGGGCCGCCGTCGACGGCGACGGCTGGTTGCATGGCGGCGGGGACCCCGAATTGCTCCCCGGCCTCCTCGATCGCCTCGCCACCCTCCGCCGCGAGCACGGCACCGAGTCCAAGCCCTTCGAGACCCACGTCATCTCCGTCGACGCCTATACCCCCGACGGCGTCAAGCGCCTCGAGGAGCTCGGCGTGACCGACGTCATCGTCGGCTTCCGCTGGCCCTACACGACCGACCAGGACACCGAGCCGCTCCAGACCAAGATCGACGCCCTCACGCGTTTCGCCGACGACGTGATCGCCAAAGTCGCCTGACCATCGCCCCCACCAACCACGACAACCCGCCCAACCACGACAATGGAGGACGCCATGCCACACGAGGTACTCGACGCTCGCCAGCTCGGCATCCGCTCCCGGGCCGCCGTCGCCGCCGGCGACCGCGAGGGCTGGCTCGCGCTCTTCGCCGACGATGCGGTCGTGCAGGACCCGATCGGGCCGTCACCGTTCGACCCCGACGGAACCGGTCACCGCGGCCGGGCCGCCATCGCCGCCTTCTACGACAGCGTCATCGCCAACAGCGAGGCCATCGTGTTCGAGTTCACCGAGTCCTACCTGTGCGGGGACGAGGCGGCCGAAGTGGGCATCATCCGCACCACCCTGGCCGGCGGCACGCACCAGGCCGTCGTCAGCGGGGTGTACACCTACCGCACCGACGGCGCCGGCAAGATCGCCGCCCTGCGCACCTACTGGGAGTTCGACGCCGTCGAGCTGGTGGAGATCGGAGGCTGACCGTCGTGCGTGTTCTGGTCCGCGACGGCCTCTTCACTGACGCCGACCCGCCGGTCCTCCTGGCCAGTCGCTGCACCGTGTGCGGCAACGTCCTCTTCCCCCGCGCCGACTCCTGCGCCTACTGCTCGGCCGACGACCCCGAGCCGGTCGAGTTGACCGGTCCCGGAACGCTCTGGTCCTGGACCGCGGTCACCGCGCCGCCACCCGGCTACCGAGGCGAGGTTCCCTTCGGCGTGGGCGTGGTCGAGCTGCCCGAAGGCATCCGTGTCATCACCCGCCTGACCGCCAGCGACCCGGCCGCCCTCACGGCCGGCCAACCAATGGGCCTGCGGGTCGTGCCCCTCCACCGCGACGACGACGGCAACGACGTCGTCACCTACGCCTTCGCTCCCACCGGGGCCACCACGTGAGCGGCGGCGTCGCCATCACCGGAGTGGGCATGCACCCCTTCGGGCGCTTCGACGGCATCTCGACGACCGACATGGGCGTGCACGCCGTCCGCGCCGCTCTCGGCGAGGCGGGCATAGGCAAGGGCGGCTTCCAGGCTGCCTTCTGTGGCACCGCCTACGGCGGGGTGGCCACTGGCCACAAGGTGCTGAGCCGCCTCGGCATGACGGGCATGCCCATCGTCGACGTCGAGGCCGGCTGCGCCAGCGGCGGCGCCGCCCTCATGCTGGCGGCCGGCGCCATCCGGGCCGGGCAGTACGACACCGTGCTCGTCTTCGGCACCGAGAAGATGCCCAAGGGCATGATCCGCTCCTCGTTCTTCGACCCCTGGCAGGAGGAGGCCGGCCTCGCCGCCACGCCCGCCTTCTTCGCCCTGCGGGCCCAGCGCCTCATGCAGACCTCCGGAGTCACCAAGGACCATCTGGCCCGCGTCGTCGTGAAGAACCGCCACCATGGTGTCGCCAATCCGGACGCCATGTACCAGAAGGACACATCGACCGACGAGGTGCTCGCCTCGCGTGTCGTGAGCGAGCCGCTGCACCTCTTCATGTTGTGCTCGCCCAACGAGGGCGCGGCGGCCGTGGTGCTGCGCCGCGGCGACCTGGCCTCGGACCCCTCCGCGGTCACCCTGGCCTCGGCCGTGTTGCGCTCGCACATCCCCGGCTCGGTGCTCAGCGAGTCGACCCCACTGTCCGGACTGACGGACGACACCGTGCCCGCCCCCACTGCGCTCGCCGCCACCGCGGCCTACGAGGAGGCGGGAATCGGCCCGTCCGACCTCCATGTCGTCGAGTGCCAGGACACCGACGCCGCACGCGAGCTCCTGTCCTGTGAGGAGCTCGGCCTGTGCGAGCCCGGCGGCTCGGCTGCGTTGCTCGACTCGGGCGCCACTGAGCTGGGCGGGCGCCTGCCGGTGAACCCGAGCGGCGGCCTCCTCTCCAAGGGGGAGCCTCTCGGTGCCTCTGCACTCGGCCAGGTGGTGGAGCTCGTCCGGCAGCTGCGTGGCGAGTGTGGCGTTCGTCAGGTCGAGGGCGCCCGCACCGCTCTGGCCCATACCGTCGGCCGTGGCGCCAACGCCGGCGTCGTTATCCTCACTCGCTGATTCGTCAGTGCCCGGCGTTGGCAGCTGGCGCTTAGGTATTCAGCGAATACAGCCGCCAGGACCCAGGCAGTCCCTTCAGCTCGAACTCCCCGCACTCGGCGAATGTGTGCTCGCCTCCCAGGAGAATGTCCCGTACGGTCGATGAACGTAGACCCGACCCGGAGAGGCCTCGGGGATTTCCACCCGGCCATTATGCAGCGACTTTGCGCACCGGAACCGGCCCGAGGCCGCCGCCCAAAGGCTATGAGCGCCTGGTAAGCAGGGCGGTGATCCTTTCGTAGCGCGGATCCTCGTCGCCGGCGATGCGACCGACCCAACGCAGGACCTCCGCGGAACCGATGTCCGTCCCGGCGGCGAGCATCGCCTCGATGTCCACCCAGTCCCGTGGACGGTTGAAGATCACCTTACAGACGACCAGATGGTCGGCGGCCAGAATCGGGATGACCTCACCCATGAAGGGCACGGATTGCACGGCGGCCGCCATCGCGTCGTGGAAGGAGTCGTAGGAGAAGAAGAGGTCGATCGGGGTCTTCTCCCACATCACTCGGACCTGGCCGTCGCGGCGGGCAATCGTTTCGATCACAGGATCATCGGCTGGTGCGCCCAGTCGCGCGAGAGATGCGGCCACCTCATCGAAGTATTCGACGGTGACGAAAACGTTGACGTCGATGTCGATCGTGGCGCGCGGTTCGGCGTAGTACCCGAGCGCGAGCGCGCCGCCGAACGCGTGCGGCACTCCGTCGCCCGCTAGCGCGTCCTCGACGGCCAGCACCCGGCTGGCCAGGCTCAGCGCGGCCATCCTGATACCAGCCGAGGAGCGTGCAGCACCGGGTCTCGCGGTCGGGCTGGGATGGCGTCGGCCAACGACAGCACGTCCAGCAACCGACGGGCATGTTCGTCGACGTCCTCTGGGGGCGGGAGGTCGGATCCAACGGCTACTGCGCCGACTCGGAGCCGCTCGCCGCCCGCCTCGACCAGCTTGCGCAACGTCTCGTAGCCGGGGTCGCGACGGCCATGCTCGTAGGCCGAGATCACAGGCTGAGAGGTGCCGGCTCGCCGGGCCAGCTCGGCCTGGGTCAGCCCCTGCCGGCGCCGCAGGCTTTTGATTACCCCAGCTGCGTCCATGCTCCGATTATATCGGATTGTCTATGTCTCTCTCACGACCACGGACAGCACTTCCAAAAACCCGCAACTTTCGGTTGCACTTAGGGCGGGTATGTGCAACAATAGGTTGCACGTAACCAAAAAAGGAGGTTGGAGCAATGCCGGAGATCAGAAACCGAGTGGGAGTGGATGCCCCGATCAGCGAGGTCTACGAGGCCATCGCCACCCGAGAGGGGCTGTCGCAGTGGTGGACCAACGACGTTGTGGGCGAGGACCGGGTCGGCGGACGGCTCGAGTTCCGCTTCGGCGGACCCGACCGCGTCGCCGTCATGGAAGTCGTCGAGGCGACCAGCCCGAGCCACGTGGTATGGCGTGGCGCCGAAGGCGGCCCGTCCGAGTGGGTGGACACCACCTTTGAGTTCGACCTGCACACCGCCGGCGACGAGACCGTGGTGCTCTTCACCAACGCCGGCTGGCGCGAGCCCGTCGAATTCATGCACCACTGCACCACGGCGTGGGCGTCGTACCTACTCAGCCTGAAGCACGGGCTCGAGGGCGACAAGGCGGCCCCGTTCCCCAACAACGTGCCCGTGAGCACCTGGGGCTGAACGATGGCCGACCTGAGCATCGAACGCGAGGTCCTCATCGAGGCGCCTGCCGCCGTGGTGTGGCGCACCATCACCGAGCCCGACCAGATCGCCCGCTGGTTCGCCGACCGGGTCGAGCTCGATCTGCAACCGGGCGGGGCGGGCGTCCTCGTCTTCGAGGACAAGGCGACCGGTGACGTCGTAACGGCGCCGCTGGTCGTCACGACGGTGGAGCCACCTACGCGGTTCTCGTTTCGGTGGAACCATCCCGACGGGGACGCCCCCGTGCTGGGGAACTCGGTCCTGGTCGAGTTCACCCTCTCGGAAGAGAGCAGCGACCGCACACGGCTGCGGGTCACCGAGACCGGTCTCGACGTCATCGGCTGGCCCGATGATGACAGGGCCGGCTACGTCCAGCACCACCGTGAGGGGTGGGCGGACATCCTCGGCCGCCTCGAGGACCTGTTCGCCTCCGGCCTATGAGTGCCAGCGCCGACGACGAGATGTGGTCGGCCATCGCCGACCCGTCCCGCCGTCGGGTGCTCGACCTGCTGGTCGAGGGCGGCGCGACGACGGCGAGCGCCCTGGCGCAGAAGGTGCCGTTCACCCGCCAGGCCGTCATCAAGCATCTGGTGGTCCTGGAGCATGCCGGCCTCGTGACGCGGCAGCGGGAAGGTCGCGAGGTGCGCTTCCGCATCGATCCCGCACGGCTGAACGACGCGACCGACGCCATGGCGCGGCAGGCGAAGCTGTGGGACCAGCGCCTGAGTGACATCAAGCGTTTGGCCGAAGCGGCCTACACGGAGAGCAAGGACCGCACCTAATAGCCGACGGCCAGCCGCTCCAGCGCATGGGGGAGCTCGTCGAGCGAGCGCACCACGGCGTCCGGATGTTCAGCGTCGAGGTGGTCAGCCGGAAACCCATCAGCGCCGTCGCGGTCGAGCCACACGGCGAACCAGCCGGCCCGCTTCGCCCCCACGACGTCGTTGAGCGGGCTGTCACCCACCAGGACGCACGCAGTCGGGTCTACGCCAAGTTCGCGCTCGGCGACCTCGAAGATGCCCTTGTCCGGCTTGACCACACGATGGTCCTGGGCGAAGACCACCGACTCGAAGTAGCTCCCCAGGCCCATCTTGTCGGGCAGACGGCTGCCGTTGGAGAGGAGCCCGAGCCGGTAGCGGGACCGCAGCGCTTCGAGGCACGGGACGACATCGGGGAAGATCGCCGGATCCCGGTCCCGATGGTCGAAGTAGGAGACCGTGAGCTGCTGCGCCAGTTCGTTGTCCGCGGCAGCATCTCCACCCTCGCTCTGGCGCAGCCTCTGCAGCGTGCGTTCGAAGCCGAGGCACCGCAACCGGGCCAGGTTGAACTCGACGCCTTGCAGCTCGCGCGTCACTTCGTTGCGGTCGGCGTTGAGGACCTCCCACGTCAGCGCGTCGGTGAAGGGTCCGGGCCGGGCGGCGCGCAGCTCTTCGGTCATGACGACCAGCGCGTCGCGCAGGACCCGCTGGAAGTCCCACAGTGTCTGGTCCGCGTCGAACAGGACAGCCTCGATCAAGCGACGAGCACGACCTTGCCCAGCTTGCCGCCGGCCGCGAAGCGCTCGTAGGCGGCCTCGGCCTCCGCCAGCGGGAAGGTGTCGCTCACGGCGACGGTGAGTCGGCCGGCCGCCAGCGCCGGCAGCACGTGCGCCGCCACGTCCGACGCCACGTCCGCCTTCTCCCTCCGGCTGCGCGAGCGCAGGGTGGAGCCGCCGATCCGGGCCCGGCTGGTCATGAGTTGCATCAGGTCGATCTCCATGCGGCCGCCCGAGCCGACGCCGATCACCACCACGCGGGACCACGGGGCCAGATGTGGCAGCACGTTGCTCAGGCTGGCCTGCCCGACCAGTTCGAGCACCACGTCGTACGGACCGTGGTCGCCTTCCTCGCCCGGCGCGATGACGCGGCGCGCGCCCAGGTCCCGCACCGCGTCGCGGTGCTCGGGGCTGCGCACGGTGGCGGTGACGACGGCGCCGGCCTCGGCCGCCAGCTGCACCCCGGCCGTGCCCACCCCGCCGGCGGCTCCGCTGACCAGGACGCGCTCGCCCATCTGTAGCCCGCCCTGGGTGAAGAGGGCGTCATACGCGGTCGAAAAGGCCTCGGGGAACCCGCCGGCTTCGGGCCAGCCCATGCCGTCGGGGACGGCCAGGGCATGGGCCTCGTCGACGAAGGCCAGGGTGGCCTGGGCGCCGCCGCCGACGACGGCCATGACCCGGTCGCCCGGGGCGAAGAGTGTGACCGAGCGCCCCACCGAGACGACCTCGCCGGCCAGCTCCATGCCCGGGATGTCCGCCGGCCAACCGGGTGGGGCCGGATAGAAGCCGGCCCGCTGCACCAGGTCCGCCGAGTTCAGCCCGGCGGCCTTGACCGAGACCAGCAGCTCGGTGTCGCCCGGGACCGGGTCGTCGCGCTCGGTCCAGTGGAGCCGACCGTCCTGGATCACCACGGCGTGCACGGCGACACCATACGACGGCCCGGGCACGCCATCGGCGGCGGCCGGTAGGGTCGCGCCATGGATCTCTACGACATCCCCATTCACACGCTCCAAGGTGCCGACACGTCGCTCGCCCAGTACCAGGGCAAGGCGTTGCTCCTGGTCAACGTCGCCTCCAAGTGCGGGCTCACACCGCAGTACGAAGGGCTCGAGCGATTGCAGAAGGAGTTCGCCGATCGTGGCTTCAGCGTGGTGGGCTTCCCGTGCAACCAGTTCATGGGACAGGAGCCGGGGACGGCGGAGGAGATCGAGCAGTTCTGTTCGACCACGTACGGGGTCTCCTTCCCGCTGATGGAGAAGATCGAGGTGAACGGCGAGGGCCGGCACCCCATCTACGCCGAGTTGACCGAAAAGGCCGACGCCGACGGCGAGGCCGGCGACATCAAGTGGAACTTCGAGAAGTTCCTCGTGTCACCGATCGGTGATGTCGTGGCGCGCTACCGGCCGCAGGTGGAGCCGGAGGACCCGGCGGTCGTGAGGGATATCGAGGCGCAGCTGGCCCTTTGACGGCCTTGCCGCCCGCTCCGGCGGGCACCAGTAGGGGGTTCGGCTTCGGAGCGTCCATTTTCGACATGGACGGGCTGCTGATCGACTCCGAAATCCTGTGGCACGAAGCCGAGATCGACATCCTGGGCGGGTTGGGCGTGCCTTTGGACCGGCACGGGTGCCGGACGACCAAGGGGATGTTCGTGGGGGAGGTGACCCGGCACTGGTTTGCGCGGTACCCGTGGTCGGGGCCATCGACGGACGAGGTGGCGGTGGCGGTGGTCGATCGTGTCATTTCGCTCGTTTACGACAAGGGTGAGTTGAAGCCGGGGGCTGAGCACGCCATCGCGTTGTGCCAGGAACGGGGCTGGCCGTTGGCCGTGGCGTCGTCGTCGGAGTACCGCCTGATCGACGCCGCGCTCGACCACTTCGGGTTGCGGTCGCGGTTCTCTCTCGTGCACTCGGCCGAGGACGAGGCGTACGGCAAGCCGCATCCGGCCGTGTTCGTCACGGCGGCCGTGAAGTTGGGGGTTTTGGCTAAGAGGTGCCTGGTGTGGGAGGACGCGCCGGCCGGGGTGCTGGCAGCCAAGGCGGCCTCCATGGCCTGCATCGCCGTGCCCGAGGCGGGCGAGGGCCACTGGCCGGCCTTCGGCCTGGCCGACCTGGTCGTCGACTCGCTCTTGTCGGTCGACGACGCTGCGCTTGACGCGGTGGCGGCGCGGCACTTCGGCGTGACGTGACCGGTGCCCAGGGGGTTGGCGACTAGGGCGAGGGGGTGCTCAGAGCACGCGCTCGAGCCGGGCCGCCACCTCGCGGTAGCGGGCCGTCGGGATGAGGTGGACGCCGTCGAAGGCGCCCGAGTCCCGGATCGCCATGATGAGGTCGCAGGCGGCATCGACGCCGGCGTTGCGATCGCCCTCGAGCCGCTCGAGCAGGTGGGTCGGAACGGTGAGCCCCGGAATGGAGAGGCGGCGGGCCATGGTCACGCTCGGGACGACCAACACGCCGGCGTAGACGGGGCAGTCGACATCGATCTGGGAGCGCCAGGCGACGAAGGCGTCGAGGTCGAAGCCGATCTGGACGAAGAGGAAGTCGGCCTCTCGCTTCCACGGCGGCAACGGTGAAGCGGTGCGGGCGGCGGCGCCGAAGCGCATGGCCGGGCGGGGGTCGGGCGTCAGGGTGCTGGTGTACTCGCGGCCCTCGCTGATCATCGTCCGCACCGTGAGCTCGCTGGTGCGGGCGCCGGCAGCGGGCCGGTCGCCGTAGACGCAGAGGAATTGGTCGACGCCGTAGGCGGCCGCGGTCAGCAGATCCCGCCGGAAGCCCAGGAGGTTGCGGTCGCGTGCGTTGAGGCAGGCGATGGAGCGCCCACCCATGGCCTCCACCTCGTGGGCCACGGCCACGCTCGAGACCGTGGCCCGGCCGATGTGGTTGTCGGGGATCAGGAAGCTGGTGGCGATCGGGCTGAGGACGCCGATCTGGTGGCGCACCCGCTTGAGGTCGGGGGTGGTGGCGGGCTCGATCTCGCAGATGAGCTCGAAGGGGGACGTGGCCATGGTCGGATCAGGCTAAAGAATTTTTCGAGATTCGATTTTTTCGTGTGACACACGTCCCCCGGGCGACCCTTCATCCTCGTGGGGACGACAAGGACAACGACAAGGACAAGGACAAGCACAAGCAGCGATACCGAAACGCTCCGAGCTGACCCTCTCGGCCCTGTCCAAACTCTCGAACGACGACGCCCGGACCATGGTGGCCGACGAGGCCCGCCAGGTGGCGGCGCACCAGGGTCGTCTCTTGGCCCTGGTGGGCGAGGTGGCCCGGCGGGAGGCCTGGCGCGACGACGGGGCGGCGAGCGTCGAGGATTGGATCGCCCAGTGCTGCGGGCGGCGGGCCCCGGGCGCGCCAAATGGCCAAGATGGCGAGCAGCTCGAGGACCTGCCCCACCTCGGGGCGGCTCTGTCTTCGGGCGAGGTGAGCTTGGACAAGGTGCGCACGGTGGCCCCCCTGGCCACGCCCGAGACCGACGCCGAGTTGGCCCGAGCGGCCCGCACCCGCTCGGTGGGTGAGCTGGCCGAGTGGGCCCGGGCCAGGGCACGCCCCAAGCCCAAGGGCGACGAGGGGCGCCAATGGCTGCGCTTCAACGAGGGCTGTCGGACCATGACGGCCCAGCTGCGCCCCGAGACCTTCGCCGAGCTGCGCGCCGTCCTCGAGGCCCGGGCCAAGAAGCTCTTTGGCGAGGCCGAGAGCCCCCTCGACGAGCGCCTGGCCGACGCCCTGGTCGAGCTGGTGCGCGGCGGGCGCCCCGGGGCGGGCCGCGACAACTCGTTCTTGGTGGTGGCCCACGTCAGGCTCAGCGACCTCTTCGACGACGACGCCGAGCCGAGCACCCTCGTCGGTGAGCTCGAGCGCGGCGGCTACCTCAGTGTGGCCACGGTGAGGCGTCTGCTCTGTGACGCCACCATGGTCATCGGCGTCGACGACGACGAGGGCCACACCATGTACGAGGGACGCCAGGTCCGAGACGCCACGGCGACGCAACGCCGAGAGATCATGCGTAGGGACCGCCATTGCCGATTCCCGGGCTGTGATCGGGTGACCTTCACCAATCCGCACCACATCAAGGAGTGGAAACGTGACGGGGGGCCCACCGACATCGACAATTTGTGCTGCCTGTGCGAACACCACCACGGCTTGGTGCACCGCAACGCCTGGAGCTTGCGCGGCAACCCCAACGAGGAACTGACGTTCAGCGGTCCGAGTGGCCAGGTCCTGACTTCGCGCCCTTCGCCGCTGTGGACGGCGATGACGGGACCTGACCCCTGACGGTTCAAGTCAACGATTTGGTGAAGCGGATGTGGCGGGCCGGCACGGGTCGGCCCTCCGCGTCGACGATGCAACGCGCCCATCCCCTCGACGCGTAGAGGCCGACGGCCTCGGGCTGGCGATCGCCCGTGCCGAGCTCGAGCTCGGTGAACCCGAGGCCGCGGGCGGCGTCTTCGAGCGCGGCCATCAGGGCGAGGGCGACGCCACGGCCCCGCCACGCCGGGTCGACCCAGAGCCGCCGGACCTCCGCCGTCCGGGTGCGCACCCGGCGGACACCGACCCCACCGATCGGATCGGCGACGTCGTCGGCGCGGGCGACGAGAAAGGCTCCGGATGGCGGGTCGAACGTGCTTCCGGTCAGCCCCAGCTCGTTGGCGGTCAGACTCCCATAGCGCTCCACGAGCTCTGCCTCGGCCCGCGCCGCCACCCAGCGCGGGCCGTCATCGTCCGCAGGTTCTCGGCTCATGGCGAAGCCCGCCGGCAATGGGGTGGTGGGCCGATGCACAACCTCTATCCTTTCCGAGATACCGGGAGCGCCGTTCCCGGTCCTGACCACCTACCCGGTGCCGTGTTCTCACCCATACCTCCCGACGTCGACTTCGTGGCACTTGAGCAGGCCGAATTGGCCCGTTGGTCGAACCACCGCGTCTTTGAGCGCTCCATTGAGCAGCGCAAGGGGGCAACGCCCTGGGTCTTTTACGAGGGTCCGCCCACGGCCAATGGCATGCCCGGCCTGCATCACGTGTGGGCTCGTGTCTACAAGGACTTGTTCTGCCGCTTTCGCACCATGGACGGGGCTTACGTCGCCCGCCGGGCCGGCTGGGACACCCACGGGCTGCCGGTCGAGGTCGAGGTCGAGAAGAAACTCGGCATCACGGGGAAGCAGCAGATAGAGGAGCAGGTCGGTATCGCCGAGTTCACCCGGCTTTGCCGGGAGTCCGTCTACTCCTACGTCGATGAGTTCGCGCGGCTGACCACCCGCATCGGTTACTGGGTGGACATGGACGCGGCCTATTGGACGCTGAGCTCTGACTACATCGAGTCGGTCTGGTGGCACCTGCAGCAGCTGTTCGACCAGGGGCTGCTCTACGAGGACCTCAAGGTGGTGCCGTACTGCCCGCGCTGTGGCACGGCGCTGTCGAGCCATGAGCTGGGTCAAGCCGACGTGTACCGCGACGAGGAGGACGAGTCAGCCTACGTCCGGCTCCGCCTGGTCGACGCCGACCCGGCCGTGACCGGTGACGCCGAATGGCTGGCCGTGTGGACGACGACACCGTGGACGCTGCTTTCCAACACCGGCATCGCCGTCAACCCGGACCTGATCTACGCCGTGGTCGACCGGACGGTGGTGGCCGAGGAGTTGGTCCACGCCGTGCTGGGCGAGGGGGCGCAGGCGCGCATCACCATGCGGTTGGCCGGGTCGGCCTTGCTGGGCCTGCATTACGAACGCCCCTTCGACGACCTGGCTCCGCCCCCCGGAGCGGACGGGTGGCGGGTGGTGCCGGCCTCGTACGTCACGACGGAGGAAGGCACCGGACTGGTGCACATGGCGCCCGCGTTCGGCGAGGTGGACCGCCAGACCGGCCGCGAGCACGGCCTGCCCTCGCTCAACCCGGTCGGCCCCGACGGTCGGTTCACGTCCGAGATCCCGTGGTTGGCTGGGCGCGACGTCCGCGAGGCCAACCATGACATCAACGACCGGCTGGAGGCCACCGGCCTCCTCATCCGTCGCTGGCCCTACGTGCACTCGTACCCTCACTGCTGGCGTTGCCGCACTCCGCTGATCTACTGGGGCAAGCCGAGCTGGTACATCGCCACGTCAACCCGCAAGGACGACCTGCTGGCCGCCAACGCCACGGTGGACTGGCACCCGTCGTACATCCGCGACGGCCGTTTCGGCGAGTGGTTGGCCAATAACGTCGACTGGGCCCTGTCGCGCGACCGCTATTGGGGCACGCCGCTGCCCATCTGGCGCTGCGGCCGGGGCCACCTGCGCTGCGTCGGGTCTCTGTCGGAGCTCTCGGACCTGTGCGGCCGGGACGTGACGGCCATCGACCCCCACCGGCCCACCATTGACGAAGTGACGTTCCCGTGCTCGACCTGCGCCGTCGACGAGCTGGACGACGACCTCTCGGTGGCACGGCGCGTCGAGCCGGTGATCGACGCCTGGTTCGACTCCGGCTCCATGCCGGCAGCTCAGGTGGGCTACCCCCACGTGCCGGATTCCAAAGAGGAGTTCACGTTCCCGGCGGACTTCATCTCCGAGGCCATCGACCAGACCCGCGGGTGGTTCTATTCCCTCCTGGCGATCAACACGCTCGTATTCGGCGAGAGTCCCTACCGGCACGTGGTGTGTCTGGGCCATATCGTGGACGCCGACGGGCGCAAGATGTCCAAGTCGATCGGCAACATCATCGACCCTTGGAGCATCCTCGACACCCGCGGCGCCGACGCCATGCGCTGGTGGATGTTCAGCCAGGGCTCGCCGTGGACGCCCACACGGGCGACGCTCGGGGCGATCGACACGGCGATGCGTGACATGCTGCTCACGCTGTGGAACACGTTCAGCTTCTTTACGACGTACGCGTCGCTCAACGGGTTCGACCCTGCCGATCCGGACGTCCTGGCCCCGGCCGACCGGGGCCCGCTCGACCGTTGGATCCTGTCGCGGCTGGCCAGCACCACGTCGGAGATGACAGCCGGGCTGCGCGACTACGAGCCCCTGGCGGCAGCGACCGCTCTGGGCGCGCTGGTCGACGACCTGTCCAATTGGTACGTCCGCCGTAGCCGGCGTCGTTTCTGGCGCACCGACCCGGACGCGCCGCCGGGCGACACCCTGGCCGCCCAGGCGACGCTGTACGAGGTGTTGACAGCGCTGTCGCTGCTGCTGGCGCCGTTGTGCCCCTTCGTGGCGGACACGCTGTGGCGTCACCTCACCGAGTCGGACGAGGACGAGTCGGTGCACCTGGCCGACTGGCCGGTCGCCGACGCGTCACTGGTCGACCGCGAACTCGAGGCGCAGATGGCGCTGGCCCGGCGGCTCACGTCGCTCGGCCGGGCGGCGCGCAGCGAGGCCTCGGTCAAGGTCCGTCAGCCCCTGTCCCGGGCGCTGGTCTTCCTGCCGTCCGGCTCGCCGGACATCCTGCGGGACATCGTCGCCGACGAGCTCAATGTCGACGAGATCGACACCGCCGACGAGCTCAGCGAGGTGATCCAGTTCGAGCTGGTGCCGAACTTCAGCACGCTCGGGCCGCGGTTGGGGGAGCGCGTGAAGGAGCTCAGGCCTGCGCTGGCGGCGCTCGACGGTGCCGCCGCCGCCACCGCGCTCGAAGCGGGTGAGCCGATCACGGTCATGGTGCGCGGCGAACCGATCGAGCTGTCGTCCGACGACGTCCAGCTGCGGGTACGGGGCCAGCAGGGCTTCGCCGTGTCGCGCGAGGGCGGTGAGGTGGTGGCGCTCGACCTCACCGTCGACGAGGGTCTGCGCAAGCGGGGGCTCGCCCGCGATGTGGTGCGCCTGGTGCAGGACTTGCGCAAGACCAGCGGCCTCGAGGTGTCGGACCGCATCCAACTGCGCGTGGTTGGCCTGGACGCCATCTCCGAGCACTTCGACTTCATCGCCCAGGAGGTACTGGCCGTCGAGATCCTGACCGAGCCGGGGGAGGGCGAGGGCACGCTGCTCGAGCTCGACGACGAGCTGGTCACCGGGCCGGTCCGGGTCAGGCTGGCGAAGGTGGACGGAGCCGGGTCCTAGGGCGTGCCGATCCACGGGGGTGGGGCGGAGCCGGGTGGTGACGCCCCGGACGGCGTGCCCCTGCCGGCCACATTCATAGAGGCCGTGCGGCTGGAGCTGCGGCGGGCGCTCAGCCCGGCCTACGAGGTGCCCATCGTGGTCGCAGTGAACGGCGCGCTCATGAGCTCGGCCTGGTTCTTCCTGCCGCGCCCGCTCAAGGACGCCCTGTTCACGTTCCACGGCTCGCTCGCCTTCGCCGCCGTGCTGGCGTCGTGGATGTACTCCGACGTGCCGGCGACCAACGTGCTCGGGCCCGATGCGGCGCGGGTGCGCCAGGCCCTCGAAGATCCCAAGCTCTTCCGACGGCTCGTGGCGGCTAAGGACGTGGTGCTCTGGCTGTTGATCACCCCACTGTGCGCGCTGGTGGCCCTTGGGATCGGGCTGGCCCACCACAGCGTGGCGTCCACCCTGATCACCATCGTGTGGATCGGCGTCGTGCCGTTCGGGGCGCTGGGCGCCTCGAACCTCGTCGGCATCCGCTTCCCATACCACCCGATGCCGTTGCGCTTCCGCTGGGAGCACCGGCGTCCCTTCGGGCGCATGATCGTGCGCTGGCTGACCTTGGCCGTGACGCCCTATGTGGTCGTGCCGTTCCTCGCCTCTGTGCTCATGGTGCCGACGCTGATCCTGTGGGGGCTGCTGACACCGAGCGGGATCTCCAAGAATCTGCACCTGACCGACTTCGGCTGGGGTGTCGCCGTGGCCTGTGTCATCGCGGCGGCGTTCTGGTTCGGCGGGCATTACTTGGGCGGGCGGTTGGCCCGGCGCCGGGCGGCGTGGCTCGACGACTTCTTGGACGACCCCGCCCGCGCCTGAGGGGAGGCCTCAGCCCCGTGGGTCGCTCGGCAAGAGGCGGTCGCAGAGGGCCAGCTGCACGCCGCCCGTGGCGGCCGGATCGACGACGACCAACGAGTGGTCGGCCCGCACGGTCGGCACGCCGGCGTCCTGAAGGGCCCGGGTGGCCGCCTCCAGCTCGTCGACCCGGAGGGCGAGCAGGTGGGTGCGGGCCCGCTCGTAACGGCGTCCCCAGACGCGCTCGGTGGCCGTGGCATCGCCCCGGGCGAAGAGGGCCAGGGTGCAGTCACCCAGCGCCACGCCGGCCACGGGCGCGCCCGGCCCGGCACCGGGGTGCTCGAACGTGACGGCCGTGGCGCAGAGCCGGACCAGCCGGGCCGCCAGAGACAGCGGGTCGTCGACCAGGGCACCGACGTAAGCGTGCTGGCGCACCGCGATGGTAGGCGTCGCGCCGGGGGCGGGAACGGGCGCGCCGAAGTGTGGGTCCACGTCGAGGGTGAAGCAACTCCACTGCAAGAACACCCCGCCGGTGTCGCGGGGGTCGGTGAAGCACATCTCGGCTCGCGGCCGGGCTGCAATGCGCACGCCCAGCGCGTCGAGGTGGGCCACGGTGGCGTCGAGGTCGCGCACCTGCAGGGCGACCGAGTGCAGCCCGCCGCCGAAGTCGGAGACGAAGCGGGCGGCGCCCCCCTCGCCGAGAGGCTGGCCGATCTCAATCGCGTTGTCGCCCGCCCAGGCCATACCTCCCCGCCGGCCGATGCCGGGCTCGGTCGACTCGCCGTACTCGAGGACCTCGAGGCCGATGAGGGCGCGCAGCCGGGTGACGGCCAGGTCGTAGCCGGCCACCATGGCCGTCGAGTGGAACAGCCAGCGCACCTCGTGGGCGGTCACAGCCCGGCGGTCACCGGCAGCTCGACACCGGTGATGTGCCGCGCCCCGGGGCCGGCCAGGAAGGCGACCGCCGCGGCCACGTCGGCCGGCTCCACGTGGCGACCCAAGGCGGCCGACGCACTCAGCCGTTGGGCGATGTCGGTGGCCGGCCTTCCCGTGCGCGCCGCTGTGGCGTCGATCATGGCGTTGAGCCCGGGTCCGGACACGAACCCCGGCGTCACCACGTTGACCCGCACGTTGGAGGGCCCGAGCTCCTTGGCCAGGGTCAGCGAGGCTGCGACCATGGCCGCCTTGGTGGCCGTGTAGCGCGCCCGGCCCGGCGGGAGGGCGTGAGTGCCGAACGTTCCGACCTGCACGATCGATCCGCCGCCGGTCTCGGTCATGGCCCGGGCGGCCAGTCGGCTGAGCTCGAGGGTCCCGACCACGTTCACCTCGAAGGCGCTGCGCCAACTGGCCCAATCCGCCTCGTCCACCGTCTGTTGCTCGCCGCCGGCGGTGGCCACGTTGACCAGCACGTCGATCCGCCCGAGCTGCTCCACGGTTCGCCTGATCAAGGCCCGGCACGACCACAGGTCGGCCAGGTCGACGGCGAGGGGCTGCACCGTCCGCCCCGTCTCGGCCTCCAGCTCCCGCGCCAGGGTATGCAAGCGCTCCTCGGTGCGGGCCGCCACCACGATGTCGGCGCCGGCCAGCCCGAGGGCCGAAGCGCAGGCCCGCCCGATGCCCGGTCCCGCGCCGGCCACGACGGCCACCGCGCCCTCGAGCGCGCTCAACGGCTGGTCATTCGTCCAGCGCCGGTGTCCACTGCACCCCGTTGATGTGGCCGCCACCATCGACGAACAGGGTGTTGCCGGTCAGGTAGCGGGCGTCGTCGCTGGCCAGGAACACGGCGACCGGGGCGATGTCCTCCTCGGGGTCACCGAGGCGCCCCATGGGATTCGTCGCGTCGGCGGCCATCTCGAGCTCGGGGTAGGCGGCGAACGCGGCCCGCGAGGCGGCCGTCTTGGCCCCGGGGCAGATGACGTTGACGCGGATCTGCCAGGGCGCCCATTCCCGGGCCGCCGTGCGGCTGGCGGCGCGCAGGGCCTCCTTGGCCACGTTGTACTGGAGCGTGCCCATGTGGGCGTTCACTCCGTTGAGCGAGCACATGTTGATGACGGCGCCGTCACGCTTGTCCCGCATCATCGGCAGGACCGCCTGCATGGCCCAGAAGGGGCCCATGAGCCCCATGGAGAGGCCCCACCGCATCTCCTCGTCCGTCTTTTGCTCGAAGCGCCCGAGGGAGCCGCCACCCCAGGCGTTGTTGACCAGGATGTCCACCGTGCCCCAGGCCTCGCGGGCGGCGTCGACCATGGCCAACGTCTCGTCCTTGACCGTCACGTCGGCGTGCACGAAGCGCACGTCCGCACCCACGGCACTGCGGCAGTCCTCGGCCACCCGAGTGGCGCGGTCGTCGTCGATGTCGGCCAGGAGCACCCGGGCGCCCTCCCGGGCGAACCGGCGGACGATGCCCCGGCCGATGCCGTCGGCCCCGCCGGTCACGATGGCCACCTTGTCGCTCAGCCGATCGGTCATCGGCGCCACGCTAGCGACGGGCAGGCCCGCCGTCCCGGGCCTGCCGACGTAGCTGGTGGAAGCGCCGCCTCGCGTCAGCAGCCGGCGTCGAGGAGCTTGGAGAGCACGGTGCCAGGGCGGCCCGGTCGCCGGACGTCAGCGGCTCCATGAGGTGGCGCTCGATACCGTCGATGTGCGCCGCCACGGCCCGCCCCAGCACCGCCTGACCTTCCGGCGTCAGCACCACGTGAATGCTGCGGCGGTCGTTCGGGCAGTTCTCGCGAGCGACGAGGCCGGCGTCGACCATGCGGTCGACCAGGCGGGTGACGCCGCCGGTGGTCAGGGCCACGTCGCTGCTCAGGCGGCTCATGGTGAGGCGCCCGTCCGGAGCGGCGCCCACGTGGATGAGGACGTCGAAGAAGACGAGGGGGATGCCGACCGTCTCTTCCAACTCGCGCCCGAGCGAGTCGGTCAAACGGCGGTGGGTCCGGATGAGCAGGCCCATCATCTGGATCCGGTCGTCGTCGATCTGGCCCAGGATGCCGCAGGTGCCGGTCTCTCCCTGCACCTCGGTCCTCCCGACCATCCTGGCCCTTGTCGGGCATGGTCACCGTTCCCATATCGCTTCCTCAGTCTCCCCCGGTTGCAGGCCGACTGCACAGTTTCTGATTGACAAGTATCTGTCTAATCAGATATTATACTCTCAACAAACGGTCCTATCAACCAAGGAGACCCAAAATGACCAGTACAAGCACCACAACCACCCTTCCGAAGGCAGGGACCTACGCGATCGACCCGGCCCACACCGAGGTCGGTTTCATCGCCCGGCACCTCATCGGCACCAAGGTACGGGGCCGCTTCACGGACGTGTCCGGCTCCTTCACCGTGGCCGAGAACCCCGAGGAGTCCTCGCTGGAGGCGCTGGTCGCGGCGGCCAGCATCCACACCAACCAGCCCCAGCGTGACGAGCACCTGCGGACGAACGACTTCCTCGACGTCCCCAACTACCCCACGCTGAACCTGAAGAGCACCGGCCTCAAGCAGGTGGACGACACCCACTGGGTCCTGACGGCCGACCTGACCATCCGTGGCGTGACCAAGTCGGTCGACTTCGACCTGGAGTTCCTGGGCGAGGGCCCGTCCATGGTGGAGGGCAAGACCGTCGTGGCCTTCTCGGCCAACGCTGAGATCGACCGGCGCGACTTCGGCGTGAGCTTCAACCACTCGCTGCTCGACGGCAGCGTGGTGGTGGGCAACAAGGTCGTCATCGAGATCGAGGTCGAGGCCAGCCAGGCCGACTGACCGTCTCTCACCAACCAGCAGCACAGCGGCACCGGCCCCTTGCGGGGCTGGTGCCGCTGTGTACGCTGGCCCGCCATGCCTACGTCGCCCGGGGGCCTGCGCGCCGCCAAGGCGGTCGAGCTCCGCACCATTGACACCTCCAACCGAGACGAGACGTATGTCCTGGCGGTCGACCTCGGTACCGGCGGTCCCAAGGTGGCCGTCCTGTCGGCCGCCGGGCGCATCGCCGCCCACGCCTTCCAGGCGGTCGGCATCGAACTGACCCAGGACGGCGGGGCGGAACAGTCCCCCGACGCCTGGTGGGAGGCCATCGTCTCTACGGCCCGGCGAGCACTCCACGACAGCGGCGTCGCCCCCCAGCACATCGTCGGCGTGGGCTGCACGTCGCAGTGGTCGGGCACGGTCCCGGTCGACGAAGAGGGAAGGGCCATCGGTCCCGCGATCAGCTGGATGGACTCCCGGGGCGCCCACGCCGTCCGCGAGACGGTGCGTGGCGCGCTGACCGTCCAGGGCTACGCGCCCTCCAAGGCGGTCCGTTGGGTGCGCCGCAGCGGCGGCATACCGAGCCTCTCGGGCAAGGACCCCGTCGGCCACATCCACTTCCTGCGTGAGCAGCGCCCCGACGTCTACCGGGCGGCGGCCGTGTTCCTCGAGCCGGTCGACTACCTCAACCTGCGACTGACGGGCCTGGCCCGGGCCTCGCACGACTCCATCACGCTGCACTGGGTCACCGACAACCGGGACATCAACGCAGTGGCCTACGACGACTCGTTGATGGAGCTGGCCGGGCTCGACCGGGCCACCCTGCCCGACCTGGTGCCGACCGGGGCCGTCCTCGGCGGTCTGGCGGCCGCTGCGGCGCAGGAGCTGGGCCTCCTGGCCGGCACGCCCGTCGTCGCCGGCACCGGCGACCTGCACTCGGCCGCCGTGGGATCGGGCGCCGTGGCCGACTTCGACGCCCA
Organism: uncultured Acidimicrobiaceae bacterium; assembly: GCA_963807775.1. GTDB lineage: Bacteria > Actinomycetota > Acidimicrobiia > Acidimicrobiales > RAAP-2 > Bog-473. Next base: position 146,885 of record CAWECY010000015.1, read on the forward strand.
CCTGTACATCGGCACCTCGAGCTGGGTCAGCTGCCACGTCCCGTTCAAGAAGACCGACCCGCTGACCAACATCGCCTCCATCCCGTCGGGTATCCCGGGTCGCTACCTGATTGCCGACGAGCACGAGACGGGTGGCGCCTGCCTGACCTGGTTCCGCGACAACGTGCTCTACCCCCGCGACGCGCTGGGGAGCGCCGACGGCCCGCCCGACGGGATCTTCGGGACGCTCAACGACGTGGCGGCATCGGTCCCGACCGGCGCGCACGGTGTCCTCTTCACCCCCTGGCTCAACGGTGAGCGCTCACCGGTCGACGACCACACCATCCGCGCGGGCTTCCACAACCTCTCGCTGTCCTCCACCCGCTCCGACATGGTGCGGGCCGTTTTCGAGGGGGTGGCGCTGAACTCGGCCTGGCTGCTGGGCGCGGTCGAGAAGTTCTGCAAGAAGCAGTTCAGCTCGCTGGCCTTCGTGGGCGGGGGAGCGAACTCGGACCTCTGGTCCCAGATCCACGCCGACGCCACCGGGCGCACCATCCGCCAGGTGGCCGACCCCGTGCTGGCCAACGTCCGCGGGGCCGGCCTGCTGACCTTGCTCGCCCTGGGCCAGATAACGGTGGCCGACATCCCGGGCACCGTTCAGGTCAAGGCGACCTACCGGCCGGATCCGAAGGCGGCCGAGGTCTACGCCGACCTGCTCAAGGAGTTCGTCAACTTCTACAAGGAGACCAAGGGGATCCACAAGCGGCTGAACGGGCGCCGGTTACAAGCCACCTGAGCCGGCTGGGAGGGGGTTCAGGCTGACGGGGGAGCGGCGCGCCGGAGCCAGCGGCTACCCGATCCTCTCCGACCCGCACCCTTCGTCACCACCAGTGCCAGCGACGTCGTCACGTACCCCGCCAGCTCGGTCCGCAGGTGCACGTCGGAATACGGCGGCACGTCGACGTGCAGGTCCTCGGGCGTGGTGCCCTCGCTGTAGTCGACGTCGATGTCGTGCCCCAACTTGCGCAGGCGAGCCGCCAGCCCCTCCACGTCACGGCGCCGGTAGAACACGGTCCCGCCCGCCTCCACCGTGACGTCGTTGGACGACACCAGGTATTCCGTCGTGTGCACGGCCACGCCGCCCGCCCGCAGACAGTCCATCTGCGCCACCACGAAGTCGGCCCCGGCCCCCAGCGTGCCCAGGTGCTCCAGGGCACACGACGACCAGGTGAAGTCGTAGCGACCCTGGCGCAGGTCGGCCGGGATGGCGTTCATGTCGACGGGACGGAACCGGACGCGCTCGGCGAACGTGTCAGGCGGACACAGCCCGTGCCGGTTGAGGTTCTCGAGCCCGCCCGCCCACTCCGACGACGAGTCCGTCCACCCACTCGCCACCGCGGCGTCGTGCGGCTGGTCGGTCGCCACGATGTCGCTTCCTTCGGCGGCGAACAAGGCCGTCAGCGGCTCCTGGCCCACGCCGAAGCCGAGGCCCGTGCGCCCCGGTGCCAGCAACCCCCGCTCGTGCAGCGCTTCGGCCACGAAGAGCCACTCCCACATCTTGCGGTGGAGCATGACGGCGCGTGGGTCACCGCCGCCGCCCGCCCACATGGGCCGCAGCCGCTCCGCCCAGACTGCCAGGGCCGGGGAGCGCAGCGACTCGGCCGAGCACAGTTGCGAGCGCAGCAGCACCATGACCGGGCGACCTTACCGGGACGGCCGCGCCCGACCCGTCCCGTATTCTCGGACCCTAGATACGCTCGAAGTTCCGGGCCAACTCCCAGTCCGACACGTGGCGGTTCGAAGCCAGCCACTCCTGTTCGGCCGTGTTCAGCAGATGGTGGTGCACGTCCGCCCCGAACGCCTCAGCCGCCACCACCGACGACCGCAAAGCCTCGATCGCCTCCACCAGCGTCGTCGGGATCCGGGGCACGTCGGTCGCCTCGTAGGCGTTCACCGGATACGGCTCACCCGGGTCGAGCTCGTGGTCGATCCCGTACAGCCCCGCCGCGATCGACGCCGCCAGCACGATGTACGGGTTCACGTCGGCGCCCGGAATCCGGGACTCGACCCGCCGACCGGCGCCGTGCCCCACCACCCGGAAGCCGCACGTCCGGTTGTCCTCGCCCCACACGGCGGCCGTCGGCGCCCAGCTGCCGGGCACGTATCGTCGATACGAGTTCACCGTCGGTGCCGCGCACCACGCCAGCTCCCGGGCGGCGTGGATCTGCCCCGCCAAAAAACGCCGCCCCAGCGTCGACAGCGCCGTTGGTTCCGCCGCATCGGCCATCAGCGGCTCGCCGCTCCCCACATCCCACAGGCTCGTGTGCACGTGGCACGACGACCCCACGTCGTCCATGGTCCACTTGGCCATGAAGGTGGCCGCCCGCCCCTCCTGGGCGGCGATCTCCTTGATCCCGTTCTTGAACACCAGGTGCCGGTCCGCCGTCGCCAGCGCCTCGTCGTAGGTGACGTTGACCTCGTGCTGCCCCCGCCCCGCCTCGCCCTTGGAGAACTCGACCGGGATGTCGGCCGCGCACATCTCGTTGCGAATACGACGCAAGACGTACTCCTCACGCGCCGTCTGCAGCAGCTGGTAGTCCTCGATGGTCGACGTGTGCGGCGTCAACCCCCGCCACCCCGCGGCGGCCGCCTCCTCGTAGGAATCGTTGAACAAGAAGAACTCGAGTTCGGTGGCGCTGCACACGCGCAGCCCGCGCTCGGCCGCCCGCTCGAGCTGTCGCCGCAGCATCTGTCGGGGTGACACCTCGACGGGCGTGCCGGACTCGTCCTGGAGGTCGCAGATCACCATGGCCGTCCCCGGCAGCCACGGGATGTTCCTCGCCGTGACGTAGTCCGGCAGGCAGACGACGTCGCCATACCCGGTGTCCCAATTGGTGAAGCGGTATCCGGGCAAGGGGTTCATGTCGACGTCGACCGCCAGCAGGTAGTCGCACGCCTCGATCCCGTGCTCGGCCACGTGCGAGGTGAAGAAGTCCGCCGTCACCCGCTTGCCCACCGGCCGACCGTGCATGTCGGGGAAGGCCACGACGACGGTGTCGATGGAGCCGTCCGCGATCCCCTCGTCGATCAGCTCCCGGCTCCCCATGGTGGCCGCCATGTTGACCGCATCCGGCGTCCGGCGCCAGCGTGGAGCCCCGTTGCGCCTCTTTGTACGCTGGGACGCATGATCCCGCTCATCGGCGTCTCCACCTACGTGGTCGAGGCCAGCTGGGGCCGCTGGCAGCGCCGGGCCGCCGTGCTGCCCGACAACTACTTCGAGCTGGTGGCCTCGGCCGGCGGCCGGCCGCTGCTGCTGCCCCCGCCCAGCACGGCGCCGGACGGGCCGGGCGCCGCGGCGGACCAGGTCATCGCGGTGCTCGACGGGCTCGTGCTGACCGGCGGCGGTGACGTCGACCCCCGGGCCTACGGCGAGGAGCCCGAGCCCGAGGTGGCCGGCGTCGACACCAACCGTGACGCCAGCGAGCGGGCGCTCCTGGCCGCCGCCCTGCGGGTCGACCTGCCGGTGCTCGCCATCTGCCGCGGCTGCCAGGTCCTCAACGTCGAGCTCGGCGGCTCGCTGCACCAGCACCTGCCCGACGTGGTCGGTCACCTGGCGCACCGCAGCGAGCCCTACGCGTTCGGCGACGTCGACATCGACACGGTGCCGGGCACCCTGGCCGCCGGCGTCTTCGGCGAGGCACCCACCGTGCGCTGCTCGCACCACCAGTCCATCGACGCCCTCGGCCGTGGCCTGGTGACCACGGCCGGTCACGCGTGACGGGGTGATCGAGGCGGTCGAGCTGCCGACGGCTCGCTTCGTGTTGGGCGTGCAGTGGCATCCAGAGGAGGGCATGGACCAGCGCCCCTTCGACGCACTCGTGGCGGCGGCCCGGACGTACGCCGACGAGCGGGACCACGCCGGCGCCGGCTCGACGACGGCACGGTCCGTCCGCCGCACGGCCTGACGTGACGCCAGCCGTCGCCCACGTCCACGTCCACGTCCACGTCCACGCCGTGACCGGGTGATCCCCCAGGCGAGCGGCAAGGTCGCCGTCGTCACCGGGGCCAGCCGGGGCCTGGGCGCCGGCCTGGCCGTGCACTTCGCCGCGTCGGGGATGCATCTCGGCCTGTGCGCCCGCCACCGCCCGGCCCTGGTCGCCCGCACCCGGCCCACCGCCCACGACGGCCACGTCGACCGGGCCGAAGCCCCGCTCTGCGCCGCCGTCGACGTGACCGACCCTGACGCCCTGGCCCGCTTCGCCGACGAGGTGGCGGCCCGCTTCGGGCGCATCGACCTGTGGGTGAACAACGCTGGACTGCTCGGGCCTGTCCGCCCGCTCACCGACGCCGACCCGGCCGCCGTGGCGCGCACCATCGACGTCAACGTCACCGGAGTGCTGCACGGCAGCGCCGTCTTCGCCGCCCACGTGCGCCGGCGCAGCGGCCCGGGCGTGCTGGTCAACGTGTCCTCGGGCGCCGCCGTCAAGCCCTACGAGGGATGGGCCGCTTACTGCGCCTCCAAGGCGGCGGTCGACCAGCTGACCCGGGTGGTCGCGTTGGAAGAGGCCCGCCACGGCCTGGCGGCCTACTCGGTCAGTCCCGGCGTGGTCGACACCGACATGCAGGCGGCCGTCCGCGCCGCCGACCCCCGCGACTTCCCCCAGACGGAGCGTTTCCGCCGCCTGGCCGTCGAGCACCGCTTCAACTCGCCGGCCTGGGTGGCCGAGCACATCCTGGCCCTCGCCTTCGGCTCGACCGGCGGCCCCGCCGTCGACACGGTCGTCATACGAGTCCCGGACCAGCCGGTCCCGGACGGCGCCGGGTAGTCTGCCGCCATGCCGAAGAGCGGAAACCGCAAGGTGGTCAAGCCCGTCGCCGCGGGCGTCGTGGCGCTCGGGACCATGGCCAGCATCTGGTGGTTCGCGCTGAAGCCGCGCCGCAAGGCCAAGCAAGACAAGGGGATCACCACCGAGAAGCGGTGACGGCCTGAGGGCCTGACGCCCCGCCACGACCCGCCCTCACTCCACCGGCGGCAACCCCTCCACGAGAGCCGGTAGGCACTCGCTGATGGAGCCGAACACCAGGACGTCGGCCAACCGGTCCATGTCCGTCGGCTCGCCGTTCACGATGATCACCACCGCTCCGTGCCGCACGGCGATCGGCACCAGGCCGGCGGCGGGAAAGACGCCCAGCGTGGTGCCCACGGCCAGCAGCAGATCACACTCGGCCGCCGCCGCCTCGGCCCGGAACAGGTCCTCGGGCACGAGGCTCTGGCCGAAGCTGATGACGGCCGACTTCAAGATGCCGCCGCACACCTCGCCGTCCCACGCCTTCAGGCAGGTGGGGTCGTCCTCGCCACCCTGGACCCGCTCGTGTACCGGTCCGGCGGGCTGGCGATCGCCGCAGCGCATGCAGACCACGTCGCGCGTGGTCCCGTGGATCTCGACCATGCGCCCGGCGTCGCTCCCGGCGGCCTGGTGCAACCCGTCGATGTTCTGGGTCACCAGCGTGTCCAGCCGCCCGCTGCGCTCCAGGTCGACCAGCGCCCGGTGTCCGGCGTTGGGCGGCGACTGCCACATGGGCGAGGTCAGGCGGTTCTGCCACGAGCGCTTCCGCAGTTCGGGGTCGGACATGTAGGCCTGCAGCGTGGCCTGCTTCTCGGCGGCCGGGTTCTTGGTCCACACGCCCTGGGGCCCACGGAAGTCCGGGATGCCCGAATCGGTCGAGATGCCGGCTCCCGTTAATACGACCACCCGCCGGGCCTGGCTCAGCAGCGCCCGGGCCCGGACCAGCTCGTAGTCGGAGGAGCCCGTCATGACAGGCCCATCGTAAAACGACTGTCTACGCTGCGCCGGTGCCTCCGCCGCCCCCCGGCGCCACCCTCGAGATACTCCACGCCGCCGACGCCGAGGACCGCCAGCGCCGCGCCGCCGGCGCCCTCCTGGCCCGTGGCTGCACCAGGGGTGACCGCGTCGCCTTCGCCCTCGGCTCGTCGCCCGACCTCATCTGCGCCGTGCTCGGCGCCGTCCGCGTCGGACTCATCCCGGTGCTGCTCAACGCCACCCTCACCGACGCCGAGCGCGACCGCCTGGCCGACGACGCCGACCCGGCCCAGCGCATCTTCGACCGGGCCGCGCTCGAAGCCCTCGTAGACGAGGGCGCCCCGACCGACCTGGCCCCGTACCCGCTCACCCGGCCCATGCACTACACGTCGGGCACGACGGGCCGGCCCAAGGGCGTGACCACCGGCATCTGGGACGAGGCCACGGCCAAGAAAGCCTTCGAGGACGAGGCCTCGGTCTGGCACTACGACCCGAGCGACCTGCACCTGGTCTGCTCGCCCATGTACCACACCGTGTGCGTCCGCTTCTGTACCGGCACCCTGCTCTCCGGCGGCTCGCTGGCCGTGCTCAGCCGCTTCGACGCCGCCCTCGCCCTCGATACCCTCCGGCGCCACCGCCCCACCACCGCCTTCCTCGTCCCCACCCACCTGCAGCGCCTCCTCCAAGAGCGCCAGCTCGGCCGCGACGAGGTGTTCGACTCGCTGCGCCTCCTGGCCCACGCCGGCGCGCCCTGCCCCGAGTCGCTCAAGCGCGCCGTCATGGCCCGTCTGCTGCCGGACCGGGTGTGGGAGTTCTACGGCTCCACCGAGGCGCAGTTCACCGTGTGCCCGCCCCAGGAGTGGCTCGAGCACCCCGGCTCCGTCGGCCGCGCCCGCGCCGGCCGCACGCTCTCCATCGTCCCCCTCGAAGGCGACGATCCCGACGCCACCACCACCCACACCGCCGACGTCGTGGCCGGCCACATCTGGGCCACCATGCCGGACTTCGCCCGCTTCAGCTACTGGCGCAACGAGGAGGCCACCCGGGCGGCCTGGCGCGGCGAAGCTTGCACCGTCGGCGACCTCGGCACCCTCGATACCGACGGCTACCTCTACCTGACGGGACGGCGCCACGACCTCATCATCAGCGGGGGCGTCAACGTGTACCCGGCCGAGGTGGAGAACGTGCTGGCCGCCGTCGAGGGCGTCACCGAGGTCGCCGTGTTCGGCCTGCCCGACGAGCAGTGGGGCCAGCGCGTGTGCGCCGCCTACGTCTCGGACTCCGCCGCCGCCGAGGAGGCCCTGCGGGCCGCCGCCTCGGCCCAGCTCGCCCCGTACAAGCGGCCCAAGTCGTACTACCGGACCTCCGACCTGCCCCACACCGCCACCGGCAAGCTGCTGCACCGGGCGGTGCCCGAGCACCTCGGGCTCACGGAGCCCGTCGGGCGGTAGTTTCGGGTCATGCCTTTCGCCACGATCAACCCGGCCACCGGCAAGACGGAGAAGGAGTTCCCGGCCCACACGCCGGCCGAGGTGGACGCCCTCCTCAGTCGGGCCGTGGCGGCCTTCGGCGAGTACAAGCGGACCACCTACGCCGAGCGGGCTCGGCACCTGATCACCGCGGCGGAACTGCTCGAGGGCGAGGTGCCCGACGTGGCGCGCATCCTCACCACGGAAATGGGCAAGACCTTCGCCGCGGCCAAGGCGGAGGTGTCCAAGTGCGCCCTCGGCCTGCGCTGGTTCGCCGACAACGGCGAGCGGCTCCTGGCCGACGAGCCGGTCGCCACCACGGCCTCCAACTCCTACATCCACTACCAGCCCCTCGGTGTCGTGCTGGCCGTCATGCCGTGGAACTTCCCGATGTGGCAGGTGATCCGCTTCGCCGCCCCGGCGCTGATGGTCGGCAACTGCGGGCTGCTGAAGCACGCCTCGAACGTCCCGCAGACGGGGTTGGCCATCGAAGATCTCTTCCGCCGTGCCGGCCTGCCCGACGGCGTGTTCACCAACCTCTTCGTGGAGTCGAAGAACGTGGCGTCGCTGCTCATCGAGGACCCGCGCGTGGCCGCGGTCACATTGACCGGGAGCGAGCCCGCCGGCATGTCGGTAGCCGCCACGGCCGGGCACGCATTGAAGAAGACCGTGCTCGAGCTCGGCGGCTCGGACCCCTTCGTCGTGCTGGCCTCGGCCGACCTCGACGTGTGCGTCCGTACTGCCGTGAACGCGCGCGTCCAGAACAACGGCCAGTCGTGCATCGCCGCCAAGCGGTTCATCGTCGTCGACGAGGTGCACGACGAGTTCCTGGCACGCTTCACGGCGGCCATGGATGCGCTGGTGGTCGGCGATCCATTCGACCCGGCGACCGACATCGGTCCCATCGTCACCGAGGCCCAGCGCGCCGAGCTCCTCGGTCAGATCGAGGCGGCCCGGGCCCAGGGCGCCTCCGTGCACGAACACCCCAAGGTGCCCGACAGCGACGGCTGGTACCTGGCGCCGACCGTGCTCTCGGACCTGACGAAGGACATGCCGGTGGCCCAGGAGGAGCTCTTCGGCCCGGTGGCCATGGTGCTCGCGCGTGCCCGATGTCGACGCCGCGCTCGAGGCGGCCAATGCCACCACCTTCGGCCTGGGCTCGAGCGTGTGGACATCGGACCCCGACGAGATGCAGCACTGCATCGAGGGGATCGAGGCCGGCGCCGTGTTCGTCAACGCCATGGTGGCGTCCATGCCGGAGCTGCCCTTCGGAGGCATCAAGCGCTCCGGCTACGGCCGCGAGCTCTCCGAGGTCGGCCTCAAGGAGTTCGCCAATACGAAGACTGTGTACATCGCGTGACATCAGGTCGCAGGTCCGGGGGCTCGGCCCGTAACCGGGCCGGCGGGCCGGCGTCGAACGACGAGGTGACGCAGCCTGGCCGGAGCGAGGTGCGGCGATGAGCAGGCAGGCCGTGGCGGCCGGGCTGGAGGCCATGACGGACGAGGCCGTGCGGACCCGCTACGCCGCCGGCGACTTCCTCCCCGCCGAGCGGGCCGGGCTGGAGGACGACGAACAGCGGATGCTCCGGCTGGCGGCGGCCGAGGACCCCGAAGTGGTGCCGTTCTGCCTGCCGACGCCGTCGCCGACGCCGATTCCCATCCCGTATCCGACCACCGGCCTCAGCTGGGGGCAGAAGGTCGACGCCTACGCCAACGGGCTGGGTGACGAGGTGTCGCTGGCCGACTTCCGCAAGAACTTCTTCCTCGAGCCGTGAGCGCCGGCGTGGCCGCCCGGGCGCGCCGCTAGCGGGGGCTTCCTGGGTAACGCCCTGAGCTGACTTTCGGGGCCTTCGGAAGTTTCTTTCAAACATTCGCGTGACCAGCGCGTATGCCATCGCGCGGTGCTCGCGATCCTTGCCTCGGAGTGGTAGTACCTACATATGGCATATTTGGTGGGAAAGAAGCAGAAGGGCAAGACGTACTACTACTTGACCGAGTCGGCTCGGGTGAACGGCAAACCGCGGATCGTCTCCCAGCAGTATCTGGGCAGTGCGGAGGAGATCGCCCAACGTCTTTCAGAATCGGGTCCCGGTGAACCCGACCGCTCACGCCACCTGGGCTTCGGAGACCTGGCCGCCGTGTGGGGCGTGCTCGATCGCCTCGGTGTCAAAGAGATCATCGATGAGGTGGTGGGTGCACGGCGAGCCGATGCGGCGGCGTCGGTCGGGACCTACATCGCCTTGGCCACGCTCAACCGCGTGGTGGCACCGTGCTCGAAGCTGGCCTTGGCCGACTGGTGGGCAACCACGGCCGGTGACCGCGTGGTGGGACCTCTGAGCCCGGCCTCCCTCGACCACCGCCGCTTCTGGGCCGCCATGGACATGATCACACCCGAGCAACTCGTCGAGATCGAGCGCCGGATCACCGGGCGCATGGTCGAGACCTACGAGATCGACGTCTCGGGACTCGCACTCGACATGACGAACTTCGCCACCTTCATCGACTCGGCCAACGACCGGGCCCCCATCGCGCAACGAGGCAAGGCGAAGCAGAAGCGCAACGATCTGCGATTGGTTGGCCTCGGGCTCGTGGTCTCCGTTGACGGTGGCATCCCACTGGTCTCTCACGCCTATGAGGGGAACCGCCACGACTCCACCGAGTTCGCCGACGTGGTGGGCGAACTGGTCGAGCGCTTCGGGTCGATCGGCCACGGTGCAGAAGGCCTGACGGTCGTCTTTGACGCCGGCCAGAACTCGGCGGACAATCTCGAGCTCCTCGAGGGCGGACCGCTCCACTTCATCGCTTCGATGCCCCCTTCTGATCACCTCGACCTGATGGCGGTGCCCAAGAGCCGCTACAAGGTGGTCGACCCCGGGCGCTTCGAGGGGCTCAGTGCCTTTGAGAGCACCAAGGTCGTCTTCGGTCACCGACGGCGCATCGTGGTCACCTTCTGGCAGAACTTCTTCGACAAACAGGCCGCTGGCTTCGAGCAGACCCTGGCCAAGGCGCGCCGCCAGCTCGCTGAGGTGGCGGCCCGCCTGCAACGAGGAGGTGGCCGCAAGTCGGCCGACAACGTCGAAGCCGAGATCGAGGAGATCCTCGCCCCCCGGTGGTTGCGCCGGGTCATCTCGGTGACCCTTTACGGCACCGAGCCCTCCGAACTGTCGCTCACCTGGCGCAGCGACGCCCGGGCTAAGGCAGCCCTCGCCGACGAGCTCTTCGGCAAGCGTGTCATCTTCACCGATCGTGACGAGTGGTCGGTCGCCGACGTAGTGGCCGGCTACCGCTCCCAGTCAGAAGCCGAAGCGGACTTCCGCCAGATGAAAGATCGCCGCGTGGTCTCGTTCAGCCCGATGTTCCACTGGACCGATCAAAAGATCCGTGTCCACGTCTTAGCAATACGTAATCGGCGCCCAAGCGGCACCAGA
>CAWECY010000016.1:0-227191 GCA_963807775.1 uncultured Acidimicrobiaceae bacterium
AGCGCCGGTAGCGCCAAGCACGAGTAGGTTCATAACATTCTCTCCCCGTAATTGCCTGACAATGAGTAACCTTGAACATTTGACGGTCTTTGTCGGCGGCCTTCTCAGGCCGATTCGTCTTGCGTTGTTGACTTCGACGAGAGCTCAATGGGACGCCGTCGATTCCCGAGCGGCGGGTAGTAAAACGAGACCTGGACATTCGGAACGAAACCTCGATGAAGGCGGTTGCACCGAACCGTCGTGCAGAGGATCGTGACCCAGATACTGGTAATGGCGGCTCCAAAGGCATCAATTGCGGTTATCGCATCTGGTGTCAATCGGGCAGTACCACTGCTCCCGAAAATCTTGACGCACATAACGATGGCTTCCGCCGCGAGAGCGACCCCAAGGCCCGTCATCGGAGCGCGAGCCGAGGCTAGCTGTGTTCTTTGCGGTTGGCTCGGCGCGTCACTCTGTTCCCCTGAGCCTTCACCACTTTGCTGCTCGCACAACTACGCGTGAGCCGTGCATCTGCAGATCACTACGCTTCTCAGCGATGTGGTCCCCTGCTTGCGAGAAGTTCCTTCAACACCGAGTGATCGTCGGGCGATAGGTCTGGGCGGCTGCCGAACTGGTGCGTTCAAGCCAGAGCCTCGCGTATCGCGCCAGGTGGTCGGGGTCCGGGTCATCTCCTTCAAGCTGAAACACGCGGCTCCTTGACCGCTGAGAATCCGGCTCTCTCCAGCCGTCGACCCCATTCAAGGCCGAAGGCGGGCAGAGAGCGAGATCGTTCCCTTTTGAATATCTCGATACAGCGGCGTTCTAAGCCAGGTTCGCCGAACCCAAGGTCATCAGGCAGGAAGCGCAGCGGATCGGTGAATTCAGCGATGACGGTTAGTCCACCCGCGCGGTGGCAGTGTGAATACGTTGGAGAGCGCCGTCGACGTCGGCGAGATGGTGCATAAACATTGATGCCCACGTAAGGTCAACGAGGCCGGTTGGTGGCCATTCGTTGTCGAGGTCGGCCTGGACAACTTTGATTCGATCGGAAATCCCGCAGTCCACTGCCTTCGTACGAATTCGTTCCAGCATCTCATCTGAGGCGTCGACAGCAATGACCTCGGCATGGTCGAATCGCTCCGCCAGCGCGAACGTCCCAGTGCCCGTTCCTGCCCCTAAGTCGACGATACGGCGAACGTCCGCGGAGATGGCGTTCTCAATCCACACCATGACCTCGTCCCAGTAGGACCGCGTGATTTCCGCGTCAAGGTCCAACATCTCAGCGAGGGATCCCCCGGGCGAACTTCTGAGGGCGTTACCGGCTTGACCAGCGTGTGCGTGCTCCATTAGGCCACTGTAAGGCCATGATGCTGTTCAGGCATGCAGTCTTGCCAAAGACGCAAGACGACTCCTAGCGTCCATCTCGCATTAATTCTGGGTTGTGTCCCGTCGGAACTCAAGCCGAGACGCTTTGCCAGGCAGCGATAGAGCATTAGCAGAACATCCAGCGTTCCGAATCGGACTGTGCCCATCCTTCTGTCCGGGGCTACAGATTCGTCTGGCGGCCAAGGCAAAGCCCATCCATTTGGGATTGAAGGTCTCGCATCTATGGACAGTGCCTTAGGCTCGCTCACGTTTCTGGTTAGCCGGAAGGACCTCAGGATGTGGTGGAACGCAGGTGTGCCTTCTCGCCGTCATGGTCGAAGATGCAGAGGACCTCAACTGGACCGCCATGCGCGCCGAAGGCGTGAGGCGTCATGGTCGAGAACTCCGCTGCTTGACCTGCCTTCACGAGGATGGTCCGTTCGCCCAGTTGCAAACTGACTGTCCCCGAGAGCACGGTGAACCATTCTCTTCCGGGATGCACGCGAAGCATTTTGTTCTCGGTTCGAGGCGTTGGTTTGGCGACGCGAATCTTGGCAACGGTCACCCCGTGGGGACCTCGTTCGTGGGGGGTTAACAGCCAAGTGGTCATCCCGCGCACGACATCGCGTTGGGCCGGATGACGATGTCGTCGTCATCCACCGATTCCAACAGTTGATCGAGCGTCGTCCCTAGCGCCCGCGCGATCGGGAGCAGTTGATCGAGAGCAATCCGTCTGTGGCCAGTCTCGATACGGCTCAAGTTAGAAGGGCTCAGGTGACAGTGACGAGCGAGGTCATCGAGGGACCACCCTCGAGCCGTTCTCAGCCCCCTGATCCGGCTGCGCACTACGTCTTCCAGATCTATATCTTGCGTCATTGGCAAGAGTGTATGCGATTGAGGCATAGTCTCGATACCGTTGGCAAATGGACCAGGACGCTGAGCGATCTGAACCGGGCGGCTATCCGGACCCACCGTGTCGAAACAGCGTCACGCGGTGAGGCGGGTGCAGCCGAGCCCAACCAGAAGCGATGGCTGATCCTGGCCGGTGATAGCGGCCACCCAACTCATGATCGTGGTCGACGCTTCAATCGTCAATATCGCCCTTCCTCACGCACAAGCGGCACTGCACATCTCCAACGACAGTCGTCAATGGGTCGTCACTTCTTACACCCTCTCCTTCGGTGGACTTCTCCTCCTGGGTGGGCGCATCTCTGACTACGCGGGACCCTCAGGCGTGCTCGTTCTCGGGCAACTTGGTTTCGCAGGTGCCTCGGCACTGGCCGGTTTGGCCCCCAACTCTGCCGTGCTCTTTACCGCACGAGCAGTCCAGGGTGCTTCGCGGCCCTCATGGCACCAGCGGCCTTGGCACTGCTGAGTAAGACCTTCACTGACCCCAAGGAAAGGGCAAGAGCCTTCGGTGTCTACGGCGGCATCGGCGGCGGCGGACTTGCCATTGGCCTCATCGCCGGCGGGGTGCTCACCCAGTTCGCATCGTGGCGCTGGTGCCTTCTTGTCAATGTTCCGATTGCCCTCATCACAGCGTTTGCCGCTAGCCGTCTCCTGGTCTCAGAAGCGCCTTCCCGCCACCGTGGAGGGTACGACGTTCCCGGTGCGATCACCTCAACGCTCGGAATCGTATGTCTTGTGTACGGGCTTACGAAAGCCAGCACCGATGGCTGGGGCTCAAGCTCAACCGTCGGTCTCCTTGCGCTTTCGGGATTGCTGCTCGCAAGTTTTCTACTTATCGAACGGAGAAGCCGTTTCCCCCTCCTGCCACTCAGGGTCATCACCGAACGAAATCGGGGCGGCGCGTTCCTTGCGTCCGCCTGCTCATTGGTGTCGCACTCTTCGGGGCCTCCCTGTTTCTGACCTACTACCTGCAGGGCGAATCGACTCTCGACTACAGCCCGCTTCAACAGGGTTCGCGTTCTTGCCGTTTTCGCTCGGAGTTGTGATCGGCGCCGCCTTGGCCAGTTTCCTCCTGCCTCGCCTTGCTCCTCGCCTGGTGATGGCTGGCGGGTTCGTCATGGCCTCCGGCGGCATGATCTGGTTTACTCAGCTCAGCTCTCACGCGGGGTACTGGCCGCACATCTTCCCGGCGAAGTGGCTTTGAGTGTAGGCATGGGTCTGGTCTTCGTCCCTGTGGCGGGAACCGCTCTGGTTGGGACTACTCGTAACGATTCGGGAGTGGCCAGCGCCATGGTCAACACCAGCCAGCAAGTCGGAGGCTCGATCGGAGTTGCTCTTGTCGACACGATCGTGGTGTCAACGACCAGCAGCTACATCGCCACTCACGGTCTGACTTCAGCGGCGACGGGGCTAGTACTCGGCTACGACGCAGCATTCCTGACAGGTGCGCTCGTCCTCATCGTCGCCACCGTAGTCACCTTGGTACTCGTCAATACCAAGAGTATCAACCTAATGGGGCCACTACGCTGAAATTGCGAGCGAAAGCCAGCCCTACGGGTGAGTCGCTTGCCGCAGCCACGACCGGGTGTCGGGGACATCGGACAGGAAAGCCAGTCGCAGTTTGGTCTCGTCCTCGGTGTCGGGGGTTGCGGTAAGGATCACGATCTTCAGCTCTGCGTCGCCGTCGGTCAGGATGTCGCAATCCACCGCGATCGGCCCGACTGTAGGGTGTTCGACGGCCTTGTGGGCTTCCCGATGTGCACTAACCACGCCGGAGACCCACAGCTCGGCGAAGCGTTCGTTGCCCGTTGTGAGTACCTGAATCAGATTGGTCAGGCGGCTGTCGTTCGGGAAACGTCCAGTGGCACCGCGTAAGTCAGACACGATGGCGGCTTCGACCGTGTCGGGACGAGCACGGTGACAGGCCATTGGGACAGGAGTGGATCCTCGCCATTGATCGGGAAGCTGTCCCGAGCGAAGTTGCGTTCACTGATCATCTCGAGCCCACGCTGCAACGAAGCCACGCCGTCCCAGCGGAGCTCGAGGTTGAACTGCAGGCCACCGCGTATCGTATGCATGTGAGAATCGTTCAGTCCTGGGACCACACGTCGACCGCCCGCGTCCAGCACCCGGGTCCTCTCGCCAGCGAGAGGCATCACGTCGGTCTCGTCACCGACCGCCACGAACTGCTCGCCGCGGACCGCAAACGCCTCGGCGTCGTCGCCATCGACTTGCAGAGTCGACACCTTCGCATTGCGGACGACTAGGTCGGCTCGACCGTCCTCTGCTGCCATCTGAGTCCTCCCTAGCGGAGTATGAGACCGAGTTTGACGTCACCGAGATGCAACTGGACTCAGGACAGGTATTGCGCAAACCAGTCGAGCATGGGCTGGGGCCGACGCTGGAACTCCATGTAGCCGTCCCATCGGGCCTTTGTGCCCTCGATCCACTGCAGCTTCTTCTCAGTCATCGGAATGTTGTCGTACATCGCTTGGACGTCCTCAGGCAGGGTGAGGATGTCGTCGTGGACCTGATAGAGGAACGCTGGTATGTGGACGCTCTTGGCCCACTCCTGGGGGACCCGTCGGTCGAGCCCGACCCCGGTGCGCAGGCGCAGAAACAAGTCGAAGTCGTCGAGGCGGTCGCTGATACCCAGCACTTCGAGGCGGCGCTGGGCGATGTAACGGGGGGTGATCGGTTGACACCCGACCAGGCACCTGACGCCTTCGAACACGTCGGGATAATGCGCCATCGCGGCAAACGTCGAGACACAACCCATGCACCGGCTGAACAAACCGAGGAGCATGTCGCGCGTATCGGGACGTGTCCGCACGTAGTTCAGCGACCCCACGACGTCCCGGCCCTCGGTGAAGCCGTGTGTGACCACCCCGCCGTTGCCTGCGTTGCTGAGCCCGTGGTTGCGAATGTCGTAGGCCACGACGTTGTAGCCGGCATCGTGCAGGATCTTGTAGTCGGGCACCAGGTCGACTTCGAAGCCGTTGCCGCTCGGCGCCCAGGCCGCATGCCATGGTTCGTACTGGGTGGGCATGCCCGACCGGCTGAACCCCAATGGGTGGTTACAGATGATCACCTTGTTCGATCCAAGAGCAGGGATGAACCAGGCCTCGATGGAGATACCGTCAAGCGCCAGGAAGGTAACGTCCTCGTAATCGAGCCCGTGCTCGGAGGGTAAATGAAAGACCGGCGATCGAGGTGGCGATGCGAACCCCTCGACAAACGCCCGCAGCGCCTTGTCGCTTTGCTCTTGGCTCGGTTCTGTCTGCTTTTGTGTTGCGGTAGTCACGAGGGCTCCTCTCCTAGTTGTTTCGACTCCGACAGACCAGTCCTCTCGACAGCACCTGCTCGTCGCCCTCCGGTCGATCACGATGGCCGTCGATGGCCACGATGGTGAGATACCCAATATTCATGGAGTTCACACTAAGTTAGGTGTCTAATCCATGTTTGCTTTCGAGTCAACCTCGGTTCGGCCATCCTCGCGAAGGGCCGTAGGACTTCAACCGCACCCGAGAGGCCGGCCCTGGGCCCACGTTAAAATAGGGTGTGCTCTAATTTTATGGCGGGTTGGCGTAAAGTGGCCGCGTGCCTGACCCGGGACTGCGCGAACTCAAGAAGGCCCGCACCCACCGACACATCGCCGACACCGCTGCCCGACTCTTCGCCGAAAGAGGCTATGAGCAGGTTGCCGTAAGTGACGTGGCCCGGGAGGCTGAAGTTGCGGAGCAGACGGTCTACAACTACTTCCCAACGAAAGAACAGTTGGTCCTGGATCGTGACCGACTGGTTCGGGACCGACTATCTGATCTGATTCGTTCCCGCCCTCCGGGGATGACTCCCTCAGCTGCTGTTCGGGGTTTCGTCTTGGATCAGTTCGAGCACATTCGTAACATCCCACGCAACCAGTGGCGCGGCGAAATCGGATACTTGGCGGCCATCAGCCCTGCGGTCCATCGCTTCGTACTGGAGATGGGCGAGCTGCAAGCCACCGTCATCTCCGATGCAATCGCCGAGACCACCGAAATTGCGCCAGAGATCGCCAAGCTGCAGGGGATGGCTCTGGCAGGTGTGTTGCAGATCACCATCAGGGAGTCCGGTCGTCGCACTCGCAAAGGACAGAGCCAGTCCAAGATCGCCGACGAGTTGTATCCGGTCATCGAGTCAATGCTGGATGAGCTGGACCGATGGTTCAACGCCTCCGAGACAGCATCGCGGTCGAAGGCGGACAGTCGTCGAAAACGCCGCTGAGGCTCCGCGTCGTGAGGATTTGAGCGGCAGACAGAAGGGCCGGTCATGAAGACCGGCCCTGACGTGCGTGTCTCCTTGATCGAATTCACCCGGGAGCCCACCCAGTCCCGGAGCGCCCGATCGAGTTCGGCAATTGTCCTGATCGGCCGGGTAAATGCGCACCCTCCTGGGGCCGGACTTCCCCTAGGTGCTAACTGTCGCGAGCACTCCGTCGCTTCGTCCGGGCCCCGTTGACAAGTGGCCTCTTTCGATATAGAAAGTTACCATGAGCGAAACGCTGCATGAGGCCCTCGGAGCTGGGCCCCCGGCAGGCGTGGAGCAGGTAACTCTGTTTGTTCCGAGCGTCGATCGTCACGGAGAACCGATCGATCAGGCTTACTGGACTGAACAGGCGCTCACGACCTTCGGGAACCTGTTCCGAGGGGCAACGGCCTTCCCGCCCGGGCGGGGGGTCTGGCGTGATGATCAGCGAGGCGGCGAGTTGGTGTACGACGACACCCAGATGGTGACGTCGTACGTGACTGGAGAGATTCTCGGCGACCACGAGGTTCTGAAACGCCTGCGGGCGTTCTTGTGTCGAATGGGACGAGAGGCAGATCAAGGTGAGGTCGGCATCGTCATCGACGGCACCTATTTCGGGATCATCGACTACAACGACGAAGGTGACGCATGAAGAAGGAAGACAAATCGAGGATCGCTGAAGCCCTTGGCGCATCGCGAGTCGTCGAAGTTGGCCCCAAGACGATTGGGGGTCCCCTCGATCTGCTTGCACTGCGTGAGGAGTTCAACCAGCGTCTACGTTCGAGCGGTGGGCGGCCTACGGATCCCGCTTGGACGGTCACCCGACTCGTGCCATTCAAGGAGGACAACTGGACGCGACTCCAGGACCTTGCCAGCGAGATCGGCGTGTCGGGCCGTCGTGTTGGTCCGGCACAGGTGGCAGCGCTACTTATCGAGAGCAGCCTCGAGGAGCTGGAGGAGGGGCAGTGGCAAGAGGCACTTGAGGCTTCACGCTCTGCCCCTCTGCGCTCTCAGCCTGAAGCCGCCGAAGCCGCACAGGTCACTTATAACCAGTTCGATGATTGGGTCCAGCGCGGGTGGATCGTTCCCGCTGGGCGTCGAGGACACGAGCGCTCATACGGCGCGGATGAGATTGTTCGAGCCCATTGGCTTCATGCGATTTACCGAATGACAGCGGACATCGAGGCGATAGCCACCGAGGTACGAAGTTGTGATCTATCGGCTCGGTACCTCGTGGTCACCGATGCAGAGAACGTCTCGACGGTGCCTACTCGGTCTCATCTCTATCGGCTCCTCGAAGCACCCGGTAGTCATCTCGTGATCGACCAACTCCCCGAACGTCGCAAGCTGCTCGGTTTGCCCCCATTCCCGGGTGATCCCAATGAAGAACTCCGGGTTCGACGGGCTGTTTGAGGTCCCCGTTGGGGCCGGGCGGGAGCCGTTTGAGGAGCCCGATCTCCGACGGCGCGCGAACTTCCAGTCGCGCGCACCTCGCTCAGGAGCCGACTTCAAAGCCATGGCAATCGCCCGGCTGAAAGAGGCCGGGGCCACAATCGAAAAGGTCAATTTCCGGATCGAGGGGTTTCCTGTCGATGCCCAAGTATCCGGAAGCAACGGTCGGCCGTTTCTCGTCCTGGCTCGGGGAACGCCCGACGAACAGGATCGGGGTGCACTTCGTCGCACGGACACGGTCGAGAAGGCTGGCTTCATGGCGATGCAGCTTGCTCGACGCCAAGCTCTTCCGATCATTCTCATCACGTCGGATCTTCCGAAACGATCAACAAGGGCGGGCCACTACCTTGCGGCGCTCTCTGACGATCTCTGGGACGTGGTGTCCTATCGTGCCGACCTCAAAGGATTCCAACGATTGCGGGCTCACTTCACGGCGCCGATCGAGAAAGTGCCGCCGGCCGCCCCCTGGAGGGCTCCCGAAAAGATCAGTTCACCAACCCTGTTGAACGAAATCAGCGACGTCGATGCCCGCACGCACTCCAGCCCACATCGCCCGACCATGGGCGACTTCGGCCACGAGTAGTCAGTGACCGAGCCACAGACGGAGGATTTCGGTCCAATGAGAATGGCGTCGATCGACGCCACCACGGCCGGCTCGGTAATCGCGTACGCGACCTCGACTCATCCCGATTTCATCGGTTCCTGGAGAACCAGACTGTCTCGATAAAGACACGTAAAGACACGTCGGAGAATGCTGATCTTCTGGGGGATCCCACCTTGGCCCTCTGACCTGGGCCTTTTGGTGGAGGTGAAGGGACTCGAACCCTCGGCCTCTACATTGCGAACGTAGCGCTCTGCCAGCTGAGCTACACCCCCGGCGGCATCCAGATTAGTCGGAGCCCCAACGGCCCCCGGAGCGGAGCTATCTGGAAAAAGACGCCGTTCAGCGGGCGATGGCCTGGCGGTCGAAACCGTCGTCGTCCCAGGCGCCGGGGTAGCCGGCGGCGGCGGGCTCGACGAAGCGCTGCGCCTGGTCCCGGCGGGCGCGGCGGTCCTGCTGTTGGGCCTCGATTTCGCGGGCGTAGGCCATCAGCCCGACCAGCCCAAGGGCGGCCACTCCGGTCAGGCCGGTGAAGATCCAGGCCAGATGCAACCCAGGGAAGATGCCGATGAGACCGGTCGAAATGGCCACTCCGCAGAGCCACCGCAGCAGCGTGGTGCAACGGCGACGGGCCTGATCACGGCGGTAGACCGACAGGTCGGACCCGATCTCGGGCAGGCAGACCGGCTCAGGTCGATCGAGCACGCCCACCCTCTCGTAGTGAACACCTTCGCTGTCGTCGACATCGGCGGCTGCTTCGTCGTCGGTGGGCCGCAACAAAACCAGCTTCGGCCGCGAGGCATCGGTGCCCGCCGGCTCGGCGGGAACGGCCCGTCCACCCGGAGAGGCCGTGTGCAGGCGGTATGCCGGCGCCACCATCTTGGGACCCGCGTGCTCGAGCAGCTGGAGTTGATGATGGAAATGGTCGATCGACCCCACGCCTTGACGCTCACTGAAACGCCGCCACGCACTCGGCGCCAGTACCGCCATCCAAAGCAGCGCTACTAGGACCAGCAGGATCAAAATCGTCACTCCCCCGACGACCTACCTTCGCTCTGCATCGAAAAGCCTATTGAACTGGCTTTTCAAAGTGGTGGATGGTTGGGAAAATGCACAGCGCCGACCTCGTCGGCAGTTCTCCGCTCGCGTCGTTTGTAGCGCGCACCGCAGCGCAGAATCAAGCCCCAACTTGGCGCCCTGCTCATGGGTGAGGCCATTTCGTCAGCGGGCGCGACTCCACCACCGGCCGTCGGTGCACCCGACCGTCACCGGCACCCCGAAGCAAGTCGACACCGCCTCCGAGGTGATGACGTCCTCGAGGTCGCCCGCCGCCATCAGGGTCCCGGCGCGCACCAAGCCTCCGCGGGTGAAGCCCGGCGGGATCTCCTCACAGTGATGTGTCACCAAGACCAAGGGCGGGCTGGCCGCGTCGGCCGCCAGCTGGGCGAGCAGCACGATCAGCCGTTCGCGCGCGCCGAGGTCCAGTCCGGCGAAGGGTTCGTCCAGCAGGACCAGTTCGGGGTCGCCCATGAGGGCCCGGGCCAACAGGACCTGCTGGCGCTCGCCTTCGGAGATGACGCCAAACGAGCGGTCGCCCAGATCATGGACGCCGTTGCGCCGCAGCAGCTCGTCCGCCTTCTTCCAGTCCTGCTCTCCATAGTGGTTCCACCACGTCTCGAGCGCGCCGTAGCGGCCGCTCACCACGACGTCGCGCGCGGTTACGTCGGTGCGCAGCTGGCGGGTGACGGCACCGCTGACCAGGGCCACCCGCGGACGCAAGGTCCGCATGTCCACCCGGCCAAGGCGGGCGCCCAGGATCTCGACGCTGCCCGAGGTGGGCCAGAGCCGCGCCGCCGCCACCTGAAGCAGCGTCGTCTTGCCCGAGCCGTTGGGCCCGAGGATGACCCAACGGTCGACAGGTTCGACGCGCCAATCGATCCCCGTCAGCACGGGGACGCCCTCCCGCCGGATCGTCACCCCGCGGAGGGCGAGGGCAGGAGTGGCCCGCCCGGGCCCGCTCACACCTCGGCGCTGGTGCGGCGGTTGATGCGGCCGATGAGCCCGGAGCAGCACTGGGCCCAGGTGCGTTCGCCGGCCAGCCAGAGCCACATCTCGCGCCGATAACCCGACACGATCTGGGCCAAGTCGTCCCGCTCGAGGCCGGCTGAGGCCAGCGAGCGCCACCGGAACCAGAGCCAGTCGACTATCCCCTCGTCGCCGCAAAGGACGGTCTCGAGCTCGATGCCGTCCACGACGTCGGCCAGCCAGCGCTGAGCCAGCGCCACCGGCTCGTCAGGGACATGCAGCACGGGAGGTGCGGCCACGGTCAATGGCGGATGTACACGGGCTGGCGGTCGGTGCCCTCATAGGCCCGCACATGCTCGTCGAAGTCGATGAACAGGGGCGCATCGGGATCGAGCTTGCGTTGGAGCGACCGGTCGGCGATCTTCTTGTCCAAAGCGTCCAACCGCAGCAGCGCGGCCGGATCGTCAAGCCCACGCACATCCAACTTGGACCGGGCCGCCTGAAAAGCCAGGCGGCCGCGCTCGGTCCGGATGATGACGCTCGTCCATCCCTTCATGGAGCCGACGCTACCCACCGATATGTCGGCCGAGTGCCCGAGGAAGTCCGCACACTCGTCACAGCCCTTCAGTGCCGCGCCGTGGAAGTCCCTGACCGGTTCGTCGACGGCCAACTCACCGTCCCGGTACTCGACGATCATCCGACCGCGGATGACGTCCACCTTCGAAACGCGGTCGAGATCGACGCCACGCTTGTCACGCAGCTCCCTCAGTGTCAGCGCCTCGTAGTCGAAGTTCTTCGTGCACATGAGGGCGATCGTCAGAACCACGGCGTCGACACGGTGCGCACCGGTGGGCCAGCGCCGAGCCTGCATGGCGCGCAGGCCCTGCACCTCGCACGGGGTGCCGACCACGGCGATACGCGGCTTGGGTGGCAACGCATACTTCGACAAGTCGAGCTCGGCCAGGGCCATCGTCTGGTTGTAGAAGCTGCCCGACGCCGCCAGAACCTCATCCGCCGTGGTAGCGATGGTGGCGACGCCCTTCCATTGCTCGTCCGGGTCCGCGCTCGGCTTGGAGACGAGAGCGCCGTCGATCTCACCGGCGGCCAGGAGGCCGATGAGCAATGCGCTCACCGCTCCACCGTCCTGCACGTCGTCGTAGAGGGCGCTGGCACGCACAGCGAAGGTGTCGACAACGGCACCGAGGCCGTGGCCGGGAGGGCCGCCGCTGATCTTCCAATAGGTGTCCGCAGAGTCCGAACGGACCTGGGCCGGCACGACCTCGGCGTCCTCGTCCGTTACCGCCGTCGAGGGTGGCCACAGCGCCTCGTAGCGCAGACCGCCACGAGGGCAGAAGTCCCAGCACAACGAACAGCCGGTGCACATCTTCACCAACTCGGGCAGGTCGGTGTCCTCGTCGATACCAATGGAGTTGGAAGGGCAGACCGCTACGCAGGTGCCACACTGGATGCACCGGTTGGCGTCGATCACACCTGCCTCGAGCTCCCAGAACCACACCTTGCCCGGGGGCTCGGGGATCCCGTTCATCTGATCTCGAATGCGGTAGCGCTTCACGGCGCCACCGCCTCGGTGGCTCCGACCAAGGTCGTCCGCAGGTCCTCGTGAGTGGTCCGCCGCGCCCAGAGATAGAAGGGCTCGCCGGGGCGGTGCTCGTCCCGGTAGCGAGTGACGATGCGTGTCAGGGCGTCGGGTACCCGGTCCACCGGCATGGCGCCCTCCACCCAGTCGATGAACGCCGCGTCAGGCCCCAGCGAGCCCCCGAGACCGATGTCGACCGCCTCTTCGATGTGCTCATCGACGTGGGCGATGTCACCCCGGAACCCGATGTCGGCGATCTGGGGCTGCGCGCACGAGGCGGAGCAGCCCGAGAAGTGCATGCGAATCACGCCGGCGTCGCGCTGATCGCCTTCCGGCAGCTGCGCGTCCAGAGCCCGGGCCCACTTGACGGCGCGCTCCTTGGTCTCAACCACAGCAAAGCGGCAGAACTCAGAGCCGGTGCAAGCGACCACCCCGCGCTCGAACGGGCCCGGGAAGGGCGAATACGTCCGCATGAGTGGCTCGGCCAGGAGGTCGTCAACCCGGTCCTCGGGAACGCCGGCCACGATGAAATTCTGGTCGGTGCCGATGCGCACGCTGCCATCGCCGTAGGACTCGGCCAGACGCGCCAGCTCCACCAGCTCGATTCCGTGCATCCGTCCCACCGGCACTGAGCAGCCGACGTAGACGAGGCCCGGCTGCTTCTGGGGGTGGATCCCGACGTGGTCACCCCGGAAGCGGCTGGTGAGCTCGCGGCCGGCCGGCTCGAGGGTGAAGCTTGTCCGCTCATCGAGCGCGCTGCGGAACCCTTCGGGGCCGAGCTCCTGGGTCAGATAGCGCATCCGGGCGAGGCCGCGGTTCTCCCGATTGCCGAGCTCACCGAAGACCTGGGCCACCCCGCGACACAGCTCAATGGCCTGGTCCGGCCGGATGAAGATGTCGATGTCCGAGGCCATGCGCTCCCCATCCGACAGGCCCCCGCCGACCAACACGTTGAAGCCCAGCGTGCCGTCGGCCAGCTCGGCCGGCCACAGGCCCACGTCGTTGATCTCGACCCGCGCGCAGTCCTCGATGCAGCCGGTCACAGCGATCTTCCATTTGCGCGGCAGGTTGGCGTACTCCCGGTTGCCGGTGAAGAAGGCCGAGATGGTCTGCGCCACCGGGTAGGCCTCGACCACCTCGTTGGCATCGATGCCCGACACCGGACACGAGCATACGTTGCGGGCCGAGTCGCCGCAGGCTTGCACCGTCGTGAGCCCGACCTCCCAGAAGCGCTGCCATATCCGCGGCACGTCAGCAATGCGGATCCAGTGCAACTGGATGTCCTGGCGTGTCGTCAGGTCGGCGTAGCGATTCCCGAAGACCGGGCTGTCGTCGGGTCCCTCGGCGAAGGCATCGGCGGCGACCCCGATCTCGCGCACCTGGGGGGCGGTCAGCACCCCTCCGGGGACCTTGATCCGCATCATGAACGCGTCGCCGCCCTGACGTTGCGGGTACATGCCGACCCACTTGAGCCGCTCCTGCTCGCCTGGGACCTTGTTGATGGACGCCGGCCCCTGCTTGGAGTAAATGTCGATAACTGCCTGCGCCACTTCGAAGGGATGGCGCGCCAGCTTCAGCTGCTCGACGTTGTTCAGCTCCCCGATGTTGCGATAGGGACGGATGAACTTCAGGCCGCGGTCACGCCGACCCCGGAATTCCATCCCGTAGGGATTGTCGAGATCTCGCGGCACTAGACGTGCAGACCGCACTCGGATTTGTCGAGACCCGACCAACGCCCGGCGCGCGCATCCTCACCCTCGCTAACCGGGCGGGTGGTGGGCGCACAACCGATGGAGAGGTAGCCCCGTGGGACGAGGGGATGCACGGGCAGCTCGTGGTCGGCCAGGTAGCTGGCGATGTCGTCGTCGGTCCACGTCGCCAACGGGTTCACTTTCACCAAGCCGAAGGTGGCGTCCCAGCTGACGATCGGTGCATCGGCACGCGTCGGACCGTCGGAACGCTTGAGCGAGGTGAGCCACGCGCCCTTCCCGACCAGGGCGCGCCGCAGTGGCTCCACCTTCCGGAACTGGCAGCACTGCGCGGACCCACAGGGGTGGCCCGCCGCCTCCGGTCCCGGCTTGGTGACGGTGAGATTGAGTCCGTAGCGGTCCCGCACCTGCCGAACGAAGTCCAGGGTCTCGGGGAAGTGTGCCTCGGTGTCGAGGAAGACGATCTCGATCTGCGGGGCGATCCTGGTGGCCAGGTCGACGAGCACGATGTCCTCGAAGGAGGCGGCCAGCACCAGGGAGTCACCGAAGGTGTCCAGCGCCCACCTGATGATGGTGCTGGCCGGCGCCGTCTCGAAACCCTTGTTGACCAGGGCCAATTCCTCTGCGCTCAGCTCGCTGACGTTGGTGTCGGCCACGATCCTCACCTTCTCCCTGGAGGCGATCGGACCGCCCGGGTGCCCGCCGCCGGCGCTTGACGCTCGTCCGAATGCAGGCTTTAGTATACATGACCAAACTGGTCATGATTTGAAGAGGTCCCCGATGGACTCGGCTTCCGCCCTTTGCTCCACCCAGACGCCTGCTGCCGTGCTGCCCGCCACGGAGCGGGCCGGCGCGTCCGTGACGGCCCTGGTCAGGCCGGTCGAGCACCCCCTTGGCCACTTGGACCTGCTGGAATCGCTCGCCATCTTCATCATTCGCGAGGTGGCGGCTGAGTCGGAGCGACCCGTCCTGCTCTTCAGCGGCGGGAAGGACTCCGCCGTCCTGCTTCATCTCGCCTCGAAGGCCTTCCGGCCGGGTCGCATCCCCTTCCCCGTCCTCCACGTCGACACCGGGCACAACTTCCCAGAGGTCCTCGAGTACAGGGACGCCCAGGTCCAGGCCGAGGGCGCCCGACTGCTCGTAGCCAGGGTGCAGGACTCGATCGACGAGGGCCGCGTGGCCGACCCCGGTCCCGGTGCGTCGCGCAACCGGCTGCAGACAACCACGCTCCTCGACGCCATCAACGCCAATCAGTTCGATGCCGCATTCGGTGGGGCGCGTCGCGACGAGGACAAAGCCCGCGCCAAGGAGCGCGTGCTGTCGTTCCGCGACTCGTTCGGCCAGTGGGACCCCAAGCGGCAGCGGCCCGAGCTCTGGCAGCTGTACCAGGGCACCGTGCGCCCGGGCGAGCACCTGCGCGCCTTCCCGCTGTCGGACTGGACCGAGCTCGACATCTGGCAGTACATCCGGCGCGAGCACATTGAGCTCCCGTCCATCTACTACGCGCACGAGCGCGAGGTCGTCGAGCGGGACGGGATGCTGCTCGCCCTGAGCGAGTGGGTCACCCCGCAACGCGGCGAGGAGGCCCGCAAGGAGACCGTACGCTTCCGTACCGTCGGCGACGCCACCTGCACTGGGGCCGTGCGCTCCGGCGCCGAGACGGTGGAGGAGATCATCCGCGAGGTCAGCGCATCGCGCATCTCGGAGCGGGGTGCCACCCGGGCCGACGACCGCTTCTCTGAGACCGCCATGGAGGACCGCAAGCGTGAGGGGTACTTCTAGACGATGACCACCCTGCCCGGCTCGCCGCCGGCCGGCGGCGCCGAGCTCGTGGACACGATGGACCTGCTGCGGTTCGCCACCATCGGCTCGGTGGACGACGGCAAGAGCACACTCATCGGGCGACTCCTCTTCGACACTCGCCAACTCTTCGACGATCAACTCACCGCGATCGAGACGGCGTCGGAGCGGCGCGGCCTCGGCGAGGTCGACCTGTCGTTCGTGACCGACGGCTTGCGGGCCGAGCGCGAGCAAGGCATCACTATTGACGTCGCCTACCGCTACGCCGCTACGCCCCACCGCAAGTTCGTCATCGCCGATTGTCCCGGGCACGTGCAGTACACCAGCAACATGGCGACGGGCGCCTCGACGGCCGACCTGGCGCTGGTCCTCGTCGACGCGACGGCTGGCCTCCGCGAGCAGTCACGACGCCACATCTGCATCGCCGCGCTGCTCGGCGTCGACCAACTCGTCGTCTGCGCTAACAAGATGGATCTCGTCGACTGGGACCGATCGGCCTATCAGCACATCGTCGACGAGATGGACGCGCTGGCCCACCGACTCGGGCTCTCGTCCTGCACGGTCATCCCCATCTCGGCGCTTCACGGTGACAACGTCGTGGCACGCTCGGACGCCGCGCCGTGGTACGACGGGCCAACCGTGCTCGACGCGCTGGAGTCGGCGCAGGCCGGCGGATGGGCGGCCCAGCACGGCCTGAACCGGGGCAGCGGCGCCCGGCTACCGGTGCAATGGGTCCTGCGCCACCCGGGAGGTGGGCGCAGCTACGCCGGCATGGTCAATGGCGGCCCCTTCCGGGTCGGGGACCCCGTGGTGGTGCTGCCACAGGGAGCCCGCACCACGCTGCGTGCCATCGAAACGGCCGACGGCCCGCTGCCACGGGCCGAGGTGGGGCTGTCGGTCTCCATCCGCTTGGCGGATGACCTCGACGTCTCCCGCGGCGACCTGATCGCGGCGGCGGAGGGGCCGCCGGAGGTCACGGACACGTTCGAGGCGACGGTGTGCTGGTTCCAAGAGCGCCCCCTCACCACGGGCGACCGCCTCCGGATAAAGCACACCACCAGGGTCACGCCCGTGGTGGTCGACAGCGTCTCCGGCATCTTCGACGTCAACGACCTGCGCATCACCGCGGCGGACGAACTGCGGGAGAACGACATCGGCGTGGTGAAGCTGCGGACTGCGACCCCCCTGGCGGTCGACTCTTACGAAGCGGACCGCATCACGGGGAGCTTCGTCCTCATTGACGAGCTCAGCTACGCCACCATCGCCGCCGGCATGGTGGGGCCGCCCCGCCTCCATGACTGAGCCGTTAACACCCACGTCCTCCTTCTACCCCGTGTCGCTCGACGTGGCCGGGCTTCCCTGCCTCGTCGTCGGCGGTGGAGCCGTTGCCGCCCGCAAGGCGCATGGCCTGGCCTCCTGCGGTGCGGTCGTCACGGTGATTGCACGTTCCCTCGGCCCGGAGATGGAGGACCTGCTCCCTTCGCTGCACACCGTGTTCCGCCGGCCCTATCAACCCGGTGACGCCGCCTCGTTCCGCTTAGTGTTAACAGCCACCGGCAGGGACGATGTAGACGGCGAGGTCTTCGCGGACGCTGATGCCGCCGGCGTGTGGGTGAACAGCGCTGACGACCGGGTGCACTCCTCGTTCATCCTCCCCGCCGTGTATCGCGACGGCTCGGTGACCGTCGCCGTGTCGACCGGTGGTACCAGCCCAGCCCTGGCGTCCTGGTTGCGCGACCGCCTCGGCGCATCGTGCGGTGGGGATCTGGGCACGGTGGCCGAGCTGATCGGCGAAGCGCGGCAGCGACTCCTTCAAGCGGGGTTGCCCAGCAACGCGGTCGACTGGGCGGGACTGCTCGACGGCCCGCTGATTGCGTTCGTCCGGGCGGGCGACCTCGACAACGCCAGAGCAATTCTCACTGCCGCTGCAATCAACTAGTCCTTTTGTCCCTTACGGGATTCTCAGCAACAGCCCATATTCGCTACTCAAGCAGTACCGCCACGCCGCCGAGGCAGAGGTAGCGGTCGCGGACCACAGCGTTCGCGATCACGTCCTCTGCCTCGCGGAGGGGCGGTACGACTGGAGGCACGGCACACAAGACACCGTGCGGTTGTGAGGGGGCGTATGAGACTGTCGATGGCACTGACGTCGGTGAGCGGCCACGGTGAGAGCGAAGAGGAGAGTCCAGCACTGCACGGCACCGTGTGGCGCCGACTCGTGTTGGGCCTCACGCTCGTGCTCATGCTGGGCTGTGTCGCCACACTGATCTCGCCAGCCAACAAGGCCGGTGCGGACTCGGGCACGGTGTTCGCCACCGGTCAGGTCTTCGCCTCGGTCGGGTTCGCACAGGTCAACGTCTACGACCCGTCATCGGGAAACCAGCTCAACACGCTGACCGACTCGTCGGGCACGGCCTACACGGCCGGTAGCGCGTTCGACGCCAATGGCAACTTCTACGTGACCGACGACGACGCCGGCGACATCAGCGAGTACGCGCCGGACGGCACTCCGCTGGGCCAGTTCGCCACCGGCCTGCAGAACCCATTGTCGATCGTCTTCGACAACCAGGGCAACATGTATGTCGGCCAACAGACCACGCCCTACATTGCGGAGTTCTCGCCGACGGGGCAGCGCCTGCCCGACATCGGCCCACTCCAGACCGAGCTCTATGGTGACGACTGGATCGACCTGGCGGCGGACCAGTGCACCTTCTACTACACGACAGAAGGCACCGACATCCTGCGCTACAACAAGTGCACCAACACGCAGGAGCCCGACTTCAACGCGGCGCCGTTCACGGGACCGGCCGCCTTCGAGGTGCGCATCCTGGCCGACGGCGACGTCCTCGTGGCCGACTCCACCGCCGTGCTCCTACTCGACCAGAACGGCAACTTGATCCAAACGTACTCGTGTGCGTCGCTGCCTGGTTGCCAAGGGCAGCTCTTCGCCGTGGCCGTCGACCCAAGCGGCACGTCGTTCTGGACAGGCGACTCGTACTCGGGCAACGTCTGGCAGGTCAACCTGGCCACCGGCGACGTCATGCAGACCATCAACACCAACGCCGCCTACCTCTACGGGCTCTCCGTCGCTGGCGAACTCAGGGTAGCGACCAATCCGAACCCCGTGGTCAACACGACCCCGACCACCCTGACCATTGAGCCGGTGACGGGCAACTTCTCATCGCCGACCCCGGTCACCGGTGTGCTGACCAACACGGTCACCGGTGCGCCAGTGCCGAACGAGCCGGTGACCTTCACGCTCAACGGATCGGAGAACTGTACGGCTACGACCAATGCGGCAGGTTCGGCCACCTGCACCATCACTCCGAGCGAGCCGTCCAACTCCTACACCTTGACGGGATCGTTCTCGGGCGACACGACCACGACCACGCCGCTCAGCTCCGACAGTTCGTCCAGCACGTTCACGGTCAACCCAGATACGAGCGGCCTCACCTACACCGGGCCCACCGCGGCCGTGAACGGCCAGCCGATCACGCTGACGGCAACGCTGACGACCAACACGCCGTCGACGGGTACCGCCCTGCCGGGCAAGGTGGTCACCATCACCATCGGAACCGGTACGTCCGCCCAGTCGTGCAGCTACACGACCGACGACAACGGGAACGTCAGCTGCACCATCGCCTCGGTGGACCAGCCGAGCGGGTCCGAGCCCATCAGCGTCAGTTTCGGCGGCGACGAGTACGACACGTCGACGACCGCCGGCGGCACCCTGTCGGTCACGGAACCGACCACGCTGACGGTCAACCCCAGCGGTGGCAGCTACAACAGCTCGGTCACCGTGTCGGGCACCCTCACGGACGCCAACACCACCCTGCCCATCGCCAACGAGACGGTGAGCTTCACCGTCAATGGTGGTACCAATGGCACGCAGACGTGCAGCGGCCTCACCAACTCGGCTGGCGTCGCCTCGTGCTCGGTCACACCGACCGAGCCGGCGGGCAGCTACACGGTGAGCGGGTCGTTCATCGGTGACTCGAGCCAGCCGGTGCCGCTGACCGGAAACACCGGCTCAGCTGCGTTCACGGTGACGCTGGCCAATACGAGCCTGACCAACACCAGTCCGACCTCGGTCACCAACGGCCAGCCGGTGACACTCACGGGCACGCTGACCACCAACGGCTCGCCGCTGTCGGGCCAGCCGGTGACACTGACCCTCGGCAGCGGCACCACGGCCCAGAGTTGCACGGTGACGCCCACCACCAACTCGTCCGGAGTCGTCTCGTGCACCATCTCGGCGGTCAACCAGCCGACCGGGCCGACGCCGGTGACCGAGACCTACGCCGGGAACACTGACTACGAGTCGACCGGCGCCACCGGCAGCATCCAGGTCGGCCCCTCGCAGGTCTCCACCACCTTGACCGTGTCCCCAGTTACCGGCACCTACGGCAGCCCGATCACGGTGTCCGCCACGCTGGTCAACGCCTACACGAACAACACGCCCATCTCGGGCGCGACCGTGACGTTCAAGGTGAACGGGACCCAGCCGTGCACGGGCACGACCAACACCTCCGGCGTGGCCACGTGCACCATCACGCCGACCGAGCCGGCGGGCAGCTACACGATCAGCGCCTCTTACGGCGGGAACACGACGACGGTGCCGACGCTGCTGCCGAGCACCGGCTCGAGCACCTTCACCCAGACCACGGCCCCGACCACGCTGACCTACACCGGGAGCACCTCGGTGACCAGCGGCAAGACGCCGACGCTCTCCGGCACGCTGACCAGCAACGGCACTCCCCTGTCCGGCCAGACGGTGACCTTCACTGTCGGCTCGGGCAGCTCGGCCCAGCACTGCAGCGCCACGACGAACTCCGCCGGCCAGGTGAGCTGCACCATCTGCATGTTCAACCAGAACGCCAGCCCGCTGCCCGTTACCGTGTCCTACGGCGGCAACGGCGACTACGGCTCGACGAGCACGTCGGTCTCGGTCACCGTGACCACGCCGACCACGCTGTCGGTCAGCGCCGCCACCGGCACCTACGGGCAGGCGACGACGGTCACCGGCACGCTGACCAACGGGGTCACCGGCCAGGGCATCAGCGGGCAGACGATCACGTTGACTCTGGGCACCCAGTCGTGCACCGCCACGACGGGCAGCACCGGCAAGGGCTCCTGCTCCATCACGCCGAGCGAGTCGTCGGGCACCTACACCCTGTCCGGATCCTTCGCCGGCAACACGAGTACCGCGCCCCAGCTGAGCGCCAGCAGCGGGTGCAACAACTTCGTGGTCAACGCAGCGCCCACGACCATCTCGTACACGGGCCCGACCAGCGTCACGAGCGGCAGCTCGACCACGCTGTCGGCCCAGCTGTCGAGCAATGGCTCCGGCCTGGGCAGCCAGACGGTGACCATCACGATCGGCACCGGCAAGTCGGCGCAGAGCTGTACCGGCACGACCACCTCGGCCGGCGCGGCCTCGTGCACCATCGCCGAGGTCGACCAGGTCAGCGGCTCGGTCGCCGTGACGGTGTCGTACTCGGGTAACGGCTACTACGCCTCGTCCAGCAACTCGAGCAGCGTCTCGGTCAAGAGCTCGAGCGGCGGCGGCAGCAGTGGTGGCGGCAGTAGCTCGAGCGGCGGCCAGGGCGGTGGCAGCACGGGCTCCAAGGGCAGCGGAGGATGCCAAAACATGTGATGTATGCGCCCGGCCGGATCTCCGTGCCGGCCGGGCGCACCATCCCTCCACCCACAAAAGGATGCGGCCGGCAACGGTCGCATCCTTTTGTGCGTCAGGGCTGGGCAATCATGAGGACAGCACCCACCCGCAGCACGGTGCCGCCGCACGGGGACCGTGCCGCCGGCTCCGCGACGCTGACAGAAACCATAACCAGCTCGTTGTGGCGAAACGCCGTCGACTGGAAGCAACTGGTTCATGGTCCGTTGGGCGAGACCGAAGCACTCCGAGCAGCCAGACAACGTCAAAGCAATTGCGGCCGCAGCGAACTGCCAGTAGTCCTTTTGGCCCTTTCAGATCTGCCGTAGCAAGCCCATATTTGCAGTTGCACTGAAGTAATCCCCCTTGCGATGTCGCAGCAGTCGGGACGGGGTCGGACCGCCAGGTTCGCGACCGCCCTCGAGCATTGACATGCGGTGAGGGGCAGGTGTCGGCAAGCCGTCGGCGTGTTCCAAGGGGGTCACTTTGAGATCGTCGAGAATCCGGGCAACAGGGAGACGGAACGCAGAGGCGTCACCGACGATGGTCGGTTCACACACACTCAAAGGCTTTACCGCCGCGAACCGTATCTTCGCCGCGGTGCTGGCCATGCTTCTGATGTGCGCGACATTCGCCACACTGATCTCGCCAGCCAACAAGGCCGGTGCGGACTCGGGCACGGTGTTCGCCACCGGTCAGGTCTTCGCCTCGGTCGGGTTCGCACAGGTCAACGTCTACGACCCGTCATCGGGAAACCAGCTCAACACGCTGACCGACTCGTCGGGCACGGCCTACACGGCCGGTAGCGCGTTCGACGCCAATGGCAACTTCTACGTGACCGACGACGACGCCGGCGACATCAGCGAGTACGCGCCGGACGGCACTCCGCTGGGCCAGTTCGCCACCGGCCTGCAGAACCCATTGTCGATCGTCTTCGACAACCAGGGCAACATGTATGTCGGCCAACAGACCACGCCCTACATTGCGGAGTTCTCGCCGACGGGGCAGCGCCTGCCCGACATCGGCCCACTCCAGACCGAGCTCTATGGTGACGACTGGATCGACCTGGCGGCGGACCAGTGCACCTTCTACTACACGACAGAAGGCACCGACATCCTGCGCTACAACAAGTGCACCAACACGCAGGAGCCCGACTTCAACGCGGCGCCGTTCACGGGACCGGCCGCCTTCGAGGTGCGCATCCTGGCCGACGGCGACGTCCTCGTGGCCGACTCCACCGCCGTGCTCCTACTCGACCAGAACGGCAACTTGATCCAAACGTACTCGTGTGCGTCGCTGCCTGGTTGCCAAGGGCAGCTCTTCGCCGTGGCCGTCGACCCAAGCGGCACGTCGTTCTGGACAGGCGACTCGTACTCGGGCAACGTCTGGCAGGTCAACCTGGCCACCGGCGACGTCATGCAGACCATCAACACCAACGCCGCCTACCTCTACGGGCTCTCCGTCGCTGGCGAACTCAGGGTAGCGACCAATCCGAACCCCGTGGTCAACACGACCCCGACCACCCTGACCATTGAGCCGGTGACGGGCAACTTCTCATCGCCGACCCCGGTCACCGGTGTGCTGACCAACACGGTCACCGGTGCGCCAGTGCCGAACGAGCCGGTGACCTTCACGCTCAACGGATCGGAGAACTGTACGGCTACGACCAATGCGGCAGGTTCGGCCACCTGCACCATCACTCCGAGCGAGCCGTCCAACTCCTACACCTTGACGGGATCGTTCTCGGGCGACACGACCACGACCACGCCGCTCAGCTCCGACAGTTCGTCCAGCACGTTCACGGTCAACCCAGATACGAGCGGCCTCACCTACACCGGGCCCACCGCGGCCGTGAACGGCCAGCCGATCACGCTGACGGCAACGCTGACGACCAACACGCCGTCGACGGGTACCGCCCTGCCGGGCAAGGTGGTCACCATCACCATCGGAACCGGTACGTCCGCCCAGTCGTGCAGCTACACGACCGACGACAACGGGAACGTCAGCTGCACCATCGCCTCGGTGGACCAGCCGAGCGGGTCCGAGCCCATCAGCGTCAGTTTCGGCGGCGACGAGTACGACACGTCGACGACCGCCGGCGGCACCCTGTCGGTCACGGAACCGACCACGCTGACGGTCAACCCCAGCGGTGGCAGCTACAACAGCTCGGTCACCGTGTCGGGCACCCTCACGGACGCCAACACCACCCTGCCCATCGCCAACGAGACGGTGAGCTTCACCGTCAATGGTGGTACCAATGGCACGCAGACGTGCAGCGGCCTCACCAACTCGGCTGGCGTCGCCTCGTGCTCGGTCACACCGACCGAGCCGGCGGGCAGCTACACGGTGAGCGGGTCGTTCATCGGTGACTCGAGCCAGCCGGTGCCGCTGACCGGAAACACCGGCTCAGCTGCGTTCACGGTGACGCTGGCCAATACGAGCCTGACCAACACCAGTCCGACCTCGGTCACCAACGGCCAGCCGGTGACACTCACGGGCACGCTGACCACCAACGGCTCGCCGCTGTCGGGCCAGCCGGTGACACTGACCCTCGGCAGCGGCACCACGGCCCAGAGTTGCACGGTGACGCCCACCACCAACTCGTCCGGAGTCGTCTCGTGCACCATCTCGGCGGTCAACCAGCCGACCGGGCCGACGCCGGTGACCGAGACCTACGCCGGGAACACTGACTACGAGTCGACCGGCGCCACCGGCAGCATCCAGGTCGGCCCCTCGCAGGTCTCCACCACCTTGACCGTGTCCCCAGTTACCGGCACCTACGGCAGCCCGATCACGGTGTCCGCCACGCTGGTCAACGCCTACACGAACAACACGCCCATCTCGGGCGCGACCGTGACGTTCAAGGTGAACGGGACCCAGCCGTGCACGGGCACGACCAACACCTCCGGCGTGGCCACGTGCACCATCACGCCGACCGAGCCGGCGGGCAGCTACACGATCAGCGCCTCTTACGGCGGGAACACGACGACGGTGCCGACGCTGCTGCCGAGCACCGGCTCGAGCACCTTCACCCAGACCACGGCCCCGACCACGCTGACCTACACCGGGAGCACCTCGGTGACCAACGGCCAGCCCGCCACGCTGTCGGGGGTACTGACGAGCAACGGCACGCCCCTGTCCGGCCAGACGGTGACCTTCACCGTCGGCACCGGCAGCTCAGTGCAGAGTTGCAGCGGCTCTACCAACGCCAGCGGCCAGGTGAGCTGCACGATCTCGTCGGTGAGTCAATCGACCGGTACCACCGGGGTCTCTGGCGGCTACAGCGGCAGCAACTACTACCAGCCGTCCAACGCGTCCTCCACGGCCACCGTGCTCACGCCGACGACGCTGTCGGTCAGTGCCGCCACCGGCACCTACGGGCAGGCGACGACGGTCACCGGCACGCTGACCAACGGGGTCACCGGCCAGGGCATCAGCGGGCAGACGATCACGTTGACTCTGGGCACCCAGTCGTGCACCGCCACGACGGGCAGCACCGGCAAGGGCTCCTGCTCCATCACGCCGAGCGAGTCGTCGGGCACCTACACCCTGTACGGATCCTTCGGGGGCAACACGAGCACCGCGCCGCAACTGCTGGCCAGCAGTGGCACCAACTCCGTGGTCGTGAGCACGGCGCCCACCAGTGTCACGTCCACAGGCCCGACGATCGCGGTCAGTGGGATGCCGATCACCCTGTCGGGCATCGTGACGACCGGCGGCGGCACCCCGCTCTCGGGCGTGCCCGCCACGCTGACGCTGGGCAGCGGCAGCTCTGCGCAGAGTTGCACGGGCACGACCACCTCGACGGGGGCGGTCAGCTGCACCATTTCCGACGTGAACCAGACGGCCGGATCGGTCTCCGTCGCCGTGACCTACGGCGGCAACTCCTACTACGAGTCGTCCGGCACGTCGTACTGCATCACGACGGCGGCGGCACCTTCGAGTGGCGGCTTCGTCATCGGCGACATCTCGGCCGGCGCGCCGACGATTGGCAACACGGTGAACTTCTGGGGCTCGCAAACGTGGAAGACCAACCAGTTCAGCGGCGTCAACAACGCCCCAGCGTCCATGAAGGGGTACATCGACAACGCGCCGGGCTTCGCGTGCGGCGTCAACTGGACCTCGAACCCGGGCAACAGCTCGGATCCGCCGGCGACGATCCCGGTCAACATGCTGGTCGTCGTCTCCAGCGAGATTACGCAGTCGGGCTCGACCGAGAGCGGCAACATCAAGCACCTGGTCGTGGTCAACGTCGCACCCGGGTACGCAGGCGATCCGGGCCACGACGGCTACGGCAAGATCATCGCAACCATCTGTTAGGGACCGATCAGCATGGCCGCGGACCGGCCGGGTGAGCCGGCGTGCTGCCCCGTTGCCGGAGGCGACTCCCTTTTTTAGGGCTGGGCGATCATGAGGACAACGCCCGCCAGCAAGAGCACCGTGGTCGCCGTCGCCGAGCGGGCCAGTACGGCGACGTCGCGCTGACCGCCCGCCAGGTCGGTTCCGGCGGGGCCCGGTCCGGCCGCCGCGAAGGCGTCCTGCAAGCGACGCTCGGCGGGCCACAGGAGACCCTCGCCCAGGAAGGCCACGGCCACGAAGATGGCGAGGCCCGAGAGCACCCAGGCGTCGCGCAGGGCGTAGGCCCCCTGGCTCATGGCCAGCAGGGCGAAGCCGAAGACGGGGATGCCATAGACGGTGCGCCCCGCCCAGTTGACCCCGGGCCGGAAGTAGCGCGCCAGGGCCTCGGGCATGGCGACGGGCGAATGCAGCAGGCGACGGAGCCGGGCGGCGGTCGTCGCCGCCGTCAACATGGTCACCAGAGCGACCACCACGCACACCACGTGCAGCAGCAGCACGATGTCGAAGGCGGCGCCGTCAGGCTGGTGGTGCATGGCCGACATGTTCTCCCATAGCCGGGGAACGCCGGGTGACGGGCCGGTGACGGTGGTGCCTGCACGGGCACCGGAGCCTGTACCGTAGTGATGGAGGGAAGGTCATGAGGTTGATAGCAAAATTTGCGGGCCAGGGAGCGCCCAGGAGGGTTCATCGATGAACCAGCTCCGCCTCGATCCGCTGTCCGGGCGCTGGGTGGTGGTGAGCCCGGGGCGCTCCGAGCGCCCCTACTCCTTCGTGACCCGCACCTCCCAGCCCGAGACGCTGGGCCGGCCTTGCCCGTTCTGCCCCGGCAACGAGGAGGACACGCCGCCGGCCCTGGAGACCTACGGGCCCACCGGGCGCTGGCTGGTGCGGGTGGTGCCCAACCTCTACCCGGCCTTCGAGGGCGACGAGCCCTTCGTGGTGGCCAACCGCGGGCCGGTCTTCACCCAGGCCACGGCCGGCGGCATCCACGAGATCCTGATCTTCTCCCCCGAGCACGACTCCACCCTCGGCCAGCTCAGCGCCGAGCAGGTGGAGCTGGTCATGGCGGCACTGCGCGACCGCCTGGAGGAGCACGCCTCCCAGCCCAACCTGCGCTACACCCAGGCCATCGTGAATTCCGGGCGCGAGGCGGGGGCGTCGCTCGAGCACCCGCACGGGCAGTTGCTCGGCATGTCCTTCATCCCGCGGGAGCTGGCCGAGGAGCAGGCGCGCTTCGCGGGTTCGCCGGCTCGTGCCTGTTGTGCACGACGATCGAGGCCGAGGAGGACTCCACCGAACGGGTCATCTACTCCAACGACCGCGTCGTGGTCGTCTGCCCGTTCTGGAGCGCCGTCCCCTACGAGATGCTGGTCATGCCGCGCGAGCACAACCCGCACCTGCACCGCAGCACAACCGAGGACCTCCTGGCGGTGGGCGAGGCCATCCGGCGCACGCTCGAGCAGCTCTCCGAAGCCATCGGCGACGTGGCCTACAACATCGTCTTCCACTCGGCGCCCTACCGGGTGGGCGAGCCCTACCACTGGCACGCCCACATCTGGCCCAAGGCGACCACGACGGCCGGGTTCGAATTGGGCACCGGGGTGGCGATCAACGTGATCTCGCCCGAGGAGGCCGCCGAGACGCTGAAGGTCACCGCGCTGACCCACTGAGCACTCAGGGGCGGTCGCGGTCGGCCGGGCTCAGGTGTTGCGCCCGCGTGTTCGGGGCGTCCGGTGGGGACTTCTCTTTCTGAAACGATTCACGGATTAACCGGCGCGTTGAGGGTCAACGAACGGGTTTCGTTGGCTGGGCGACGCGGCAGGCCGTTCAGGCGTCGCGGACCGAGCGGGCCAGCTCGAGGAACGAGACCAGCCGCCGCACCAGGTCGCGGTCCGGCCCGACCAGGCCCCCGATGCCCGGCGTGTTGAGATACCCCGTCATGAAGGCGCGTCGGTTCCTGGCCTCCCAGGCCTGCCCGAGCGAGGCCAGCCCGAGGCGCCCGGCCGGATCGCGCTCGATCGCCACGGCGGCGCAGGCCCGGTGCATGGAATAGAGCAGGTCGGCCACGTCGCCCAGCGGGCTGCGCCGTCCGGGCGCCGTCCCCCCGGGAAGCACGCCGCCCGGCGAGCAGTCACTGACCACCCAGCCCTGGTCGGTGCGCGCCGTCCGGCCCAGGTGGAAGTCGCCGTGGGTCCGGATCACCGGCAGGCGCCCCTCGGACTCGCGCAACCACTTGACCAGGTCGGCCACGCCCGGCGCGTCGAGCAGCGACGAGTCGGCCGCCGCGATGGCGTCCTCGGCGGCGTCGACCCAGTCCACGACCGGTTCGGGGTGGCGCAGGAAGGCACGGTCGAGGGCCAGGTGCATGCGGGCCGTCATGGTGCCGAGCGCCCGCGCCTCGGAGCCGAAGTCGCCGCCGGCCGCCTCCGGGCGGCCGCCCGAGGCGTAGAAGTCGCGCAACGAGGTCAGCGCCAGGGCCCAGCCACCCGAGCGGTCGGCCAGAGGCTCCTGCACCAGGCCGAGGTCGCGGCCCTCCCACACCCAGCGCACCAACGGCGCCGCGACGTGGTTGAAGCCGGCGTCGTCGAGGGCCACGACCACGTCGACGTCGGGTCGCGGCGCGTCGGTGATCCACGGGAACACGACGACATCGCCGCGGTCGCCGCAGTCGATCACGGTGGCATCGTCGTCGTCCCGCAGCACGGACACCGGTCCGGGGCGCGGCTCGACCATGCGCACGGTGGCCAGCAGCAGCGGCGCCAGCTGCGCGTCGCGCAGCGCGTCGGTGCACACGGCGAGGCCATCGTCGTCGTCGAGGATGCCGAGCGCGCACTCCTCACCGGGGCGCAGGAAGTGGGGCTCGTCCGTGACGCCGCGCAGGCCCACCACCAGGTGGGCGCGGCGGCGGACGCCGCCGACGGCCACCACGATGTCGAGCAGCCCGGGCCGGCCCGGGCGTAGGACCTCGGCGCGCTCGATCGTGAGCTCACCGCCCGGCGCGATCCCCCGCAGCCCCAGCCATACTTCGGCCAAGGTGCGCAGCGCCTGGTCCCGCTCCGAGTCCGACTGCGACGGCGGTGTCATTCAGGTACCAGCCTGTCATCTGGGACCAGATCGAACCAGAGGAAGCCGTAGGGCGGCAGCGTGATGGTGTAGGGCTCCTCGCTGATGGCCGGGAACGGGACGCGTCCGAGCACCTCATAGGGGGTGGAGCCGGCCCATTTGGCCAGGGCCAGCTCGGCCGGCTGCGCGAAGCGACTCAGGTTGTGCACGCACAGGACGGCCTGGTGGCGGCGCACGGCCTCGTCGCCCTCGAACTCGTTGCCCGCCGGCACGGTGCGGGCCAGGACGGCGGCGCTGCCCCATTCCAGGGCGGCGTCGGCCGACGCGCTGACCGACGGCCCGGTCGGGGCGGTCGCCCGGGACAGGATGTCGGCCACCTCGCCCGAGCGCACGTAGGCCAGCACCGAGGGGTTGGCGCAGGGCAGCACCTCCATGGCGCCCACACCCATGACGGGCAGGGCACGCCGTTCGGTGAGCATGCGCCGGAGCCAGTGCAGGAACGAGCCCTGGTTGCGCAGCTGCGCCTCCACGTTGAGCGCGGTATACCCGTAGACCGGGTCCATGAGAGGGGGCAGGTAGAGCTGGGCGAAGTCGGCCTGCGAGAAGCCGCCGTTGCGGTCGGGTGACCACTGCATGGGCGTGCGCACCGAATCCCGGTCACCCAGGTAGATGTTGTCCCCCATGAGCAGCTCGTCGCCGTAGTAGATGACGGGGCTGCCAGGCAGCGACAGGATCAGCGCGTACAGCAGCTCGGCCGTCCGACGGTCGTTGTCGAGCAGCGGGGCGAGGCGGCGACCGATGCCCATGTGGCGCTTCATGCGCGGGTCCTTGGCGTACTCGGCCATGAGGTAGTCGCGCTCTTCGTCGCTCACCTGCTCCAGCGTGAGCTCGTCGTGGTTGCGCAGGAAGATGGCCCACTGGCAGCCGTCGCAGATCTGGGGGGTCTGGGCCAGGATCTCGGTGATCGGGTAGCGCTGCTCCCGGCGCACCGCCATGAACAGCCGTGGCATGAGGGGGAAGTGGAAGCACAGGTGGCACTCGTCGCCGTCGCCGAAGTAGTCGGCCACGTCGCTCGGCCACCCGTTGGCCTCGGCCATCAGGATGCGCCCCGGGTAGTCGGCGTCGATCTGCTTGCGGATCCGCCGGATGAAGCTGTGCGTCTCGGGCAGGTGCTCGCCCGACGTCCCGTCGCGCTGGTACAGGTAGGGCACGGCGTCCAGCCGGAACCCGTCGAAGCCGAGATCGAGCCAGAAGCGGACGAGGTCGATCATGGTGTCGGCCACTTCGGGGTTTTCGTAGTTGAGGTCCGGCTGGTGGTGGTAGAAGCGGTGCCAGTAGTACTGCTGGCGTGTGTCGTCCCACGTCCAGTTGGAACGCTCGACGTCGGTGAAGACGACACGAGCGTCGGGCCACTTCTGGTCGTCGTCGTTCCAGACGAACCAGTCGGCCTTGGCGTTGTCCCGCGACGAGCGCGACTCCACGAACCACGGGTGCTCGTCGCTGGTGTGGTTCATCACGAGGTCGGCGATGACTCGGATGCCCCGGCGGTGGGCGTCTTCGAGGAAGGCGACCAGGTCGCCGATGCTCCCGTAGTCGGGGTGCACGTTGAAGAAGTCGCTGATGTCGTAACCGCCGTCGCGGAAGGGCGAGGGATAGAAGGGCAGCATCCAGATGCAGTCGACGCCGAGCCACTCCATGTAGTCGAGCTTCTCGCGCAGGCCGCGCAGGTCACCGGTGCCGTCGTTGTTGGCGTCGAAGTAGCCCCGGATCAGCACCTCGTAGAAGACCGCGTGCTGGAACCAACGTACGGAGGGGTCGAAGGCGCCTTCGCCCGCGTTGTGTGGGATGGGAGGCGAGCTCACCCGCTCACCGTCCGGTGAACGTCGCCTGGCCGGGACCGTTCTCGGTGAACGACCGGATGCCCGTGGCGGCATCTTCGGTTCTTGCCACGGCGGTGAACGCCTCCTGCTCGATGAGGAGGCCGTCGGCCAGCGTCCCCTCCAGGCCGCGGTCGACCGCCGACTTGGCCAGGGCGTGGGCCACCAACGGCCCGCGGGCCAGCTCGGACGCCCACTCGAGCGAGGCGTTGAGCACGTAGTCGGGCGCCACGACCCGGTTGACCAGGCCGATGGCCAGCGCCTCATCGGCCTGCACGTGGCGGCCGGTCATGATCAGCTCCTTGGCCCGCGACGAGCCGATGAGGCGGGGCAGCCGCTGGGTCCCCCCGCCCCCGGGGATCACGCCGAGCAGCACCTCGGGCAGCCCGAAGCGGGCGTTCTCGCCGCAGACCCGGAAGTCACAGGCCAGGGCCAGCTCGAGGCCCCCGCCGAGCGCGTAGCCGTTGACGGCGGCGATGGTGGCCCGGGGGATGGCGGCGAGGGCGCCGAGGGCGGCGGCGAAGTTACGGCCGACCGCTTCCGCCCCTGCGCCGTCGAGCTCCACGATGTCGGCGCCGGCGGCGAAGATCTTGCGCCCGCCCCACAGCACGACCGCCCCGGGGGGATTCTCGGTCAGGTCGGTCGCGGCCTGTTGCAGCTGGCGTAGCACCTCGCCGGACAGCGCATTGGCCTTGGGGCGCTCCAGCTGGACGAGGGCGACGTTGCCGGCGCGGCGCTCGACGGTGACGAAGGTCTCGGGCTCAGCCATTTCCGCACCGTATCGGACCGGACGGTCCGGGCCGGGGGTGGGGCCGGGGGTGGGGAAGGGTCGGTCGG
Organism: uncultured Acidimicrobiaceae bacterium; assembly: GCA_963807775.1. GTDB lineage: Bacteria > Actinomycetota > Acidimicrobiia > Acidimicrobiales > RAAP-2 > Bog-473. The sequence goes on from CAWECY010000016.1 coordinate 31,532, forward strand.
GCGTCCGGCCGGACGGAATCGGCCGGCGTATATGACTGCGCCCCTTCTGGGTGAACGCCCATCAGGGGTGAAATCCCCAAATGGGCGGCTCATATACGCGGGCAAGGCACACGCCTGGGACGACGCCCGTGGGGAAAGGCCCATCCCGACCAGACAGCCGAACGAGGACCAACCCCGGGTCCGGGTCCCCGGGGCACCCGCCGGAGCTCGGGCTGGCGCTGGTGGGACTCACGCAGCGCCCTCGAGCAGCCGGTCGGCCGCCCGGTAGGGGTCGGTCTCGCCGGCCACCAGGGCCTTCACGGCGGTGGCGAACTCCTCGCCCGCCGCCACCTCGTCCACCCGGGTCTCGGCGCGGGCCAGCAGCACCCGGCGCAGCTCCTGACCCAGGCGGTCCGACCGCCGTGCGACCAGCTTGCCCGACGCCACCAGGTGGGCCCGGTGGCGCGCCACGGCCGTCCACAGTTCGGCCACGCCCTCACCGGACGTCGCTGTGGTGTCGACGATCTCCGGCCGCCACGACCCGGGCCGGGACAGGTCGAGCATCTGCTCGAGATCGCGCCGCGCCTCGCGCACGCCGGGGCGATCGGCCTTGTTGACGACGAACACGTCGGCCACCTCGAGCAGGCCCGCCTTGTTGGCCTGCATGGAGTCACCCCAGCCCGGCGTCACCACGACGACGGTGGTGTCGGCTGCTGAGGCGATCTCCACCTCCATCTGTCCCACGCCCACCGTCTCGACGATCACAACGGGCACGCCGGCGGCGCCGAGCAGGCGCACCGCGTCAGGCACGGCGAGCGACAGCCCGCCCAGGTGCCCGCGCGTGGCCATGGAGCGGATGAACACGGTGGGATCGAGCGCGTGCTGGCTCATGCGAACGCGGTCACCCAGGATGGCCCCGCCGCTGTAGGGCGACGTCGGGTCGACGGCCAGTACGCCCACCTGCGGCACGCCCTCGCCTTCGCCCTCAATCGTGGGCCAGCCGCCGCGAACCTGAACGATGAGCCCGTCCGTCAGCGTGGACTTGCCCGAGCCCGGCGCCCCCGTCAGGCCGATCGTGTACGGCACGTCGGCGCGGTAAACCAGGCGGGCCACCGCCGTCGCCGTCTCGCCACGGCGCTCGACGTAGGAGAGGAGCCGAGCCAGCGCCACACGGTCGTCCGCCTGCGCCCGCTCCAGCAGGTCGGCCGGGTCAGCCCCCGCACCCGCGGTCGCCGGACTCACCGCTCCGTCACCCGGGCACCGAGCGAGCGCAGCGCACCGGCCAGGTCCTCGTAGCCGCGCCCGATGTGGTGGGCCCCGCTCACCACGGTTTCCCCGTCGGCCACGAGCCCGGCTAGCACGAGCGCCACCCCGGCCCTGATGTCGGGGGCACGCACCGGCGCGCCCGAGAGCCGGGGCACGCCGCGCACCACCGCATGGTGGCCCTCGGTACGGATGTCGGCGCCCATGCGCCGCAGCTCCTCCACATAGCGGAAGCGCCCCGAGAACAGGTTCTCGGTCAGGATGCCGACGCCCTCGGCCACCGTCAGCATGGCGACCAGGAACGGGCTGTAGTCGGTCGCCACCCCTGGGTACGGCAGCGTGGCCACGTCCGCCGCCGCCAGCCGCTGCGACACGCTGGCGCGCAACCCGCCGGGCCCCATCTCGGTGCTGACGCCCATCTGGTTCACCTTGCGCAGCACGTTCTCCATGTGCTCGGGCCGGGCGTCGGAGATGGTCACCTCGCCGCCGGCCATCCCGACCGCCGCCAGATAGGTGGCAGCCACCACCCGGTCGGGCACCACCGCGTGGGTCGTCGGGTGCAGCTCGTCCACGCCCTCGACCTCGATGCGGGACGTCCCCGCCCCGCGCACCACGGCGCCCATGGAGCAGAGCATGGCGGCCAGGTCGGCCACCTCGGGCTCCTTGGCCGCGTTCTCAATGACCGTGGTGCCCTTGGCCAGCACGGCCGCCATCAACAGGTTGTCCGTGGCGGTGTGGCTGGGGTACTCGAGCACCACGCGCGTCCCCACCAACCGCCCCGCAGGCACCGTGCCGCGCACCTCGCCATGCGATGACTCGAAGCGCGCGCCCATGGCACTCAGACCGTTCACGTGGAAGTCGATCGGCCGGTCGCCGAAGTCGTCGCCGCCGGGCAGCGGCATGCGCACAGCGCCACAGCGCGCCAGCAGGAGGCCCAGCACGACCACCGACGCCCGCATGCGCTCGAAGAGCTCGGGCGGCGCCGACGGCTCGAGCTGCGACGCCGGAGGTGTCGTCACCGCCAGGTCGCCGTCGGCACGCCGCTCCACTGCCACCCCCATTCCGCGCAACACCTCCGCCATGCTCTCCACGTCGGCGATACGTGGGACGTTGGACAGCACGGTGCACCCCTCGGCCAACAGGCAGGCCACCATCAACTTCAGCGCCGAGTTCTTCGCTCCACCTGCGCAAACCGCGCCCGACAAAGGTCCGGAGGGCTCGACGACCATCTGATCCACGGCCTCAAGTATCGCCGCTGGCGGTAGGCCCACCCGGCGACCCCGCACCCCCCGCCAACTATGGTCATTGCCGTGGTGACCTCCCGCCAGGCCCCCGACCGCAACCTCGCCATGGACCTCGTGCGGACCACCGAGGCGGCGGCCATGGCCGCCAGCCGCTGGATGGGCCGGGGCGACAAGCTGGGAGCAGACGGCGCCGCGGTGGAGGCCATGCGGACCGTGCTGGCCACCGTGCCCATGGACGGCATCGTCGTCATCGGCGAGGGCGAGAAGGACAACGCCCCGATGCTCTTCAACGGCGAGAAGATCGGTGACGGCACTCCCCCGCTGACCGACATCGCGGTGGACCCGATCGACGGCACCACGCTGACCGCGATGGGCCGCGGCGGCGCTCTGGCCGTCATCGCGGTGGCTGAGCGGGGCGCCATGTTCGACCCGGGCCCGTGCGTCTACATGGAGAAGCTGGCCGTCGGGCCGCGGGCCAAGGGCGCCGTGGACATCCGGCGCACCCCGACCGAGAACCTCAACGCCCTGTCCGAGGCCATGGGCCGCCCGGTGCGTGACCTGACGGCCGTGATCCTGGACCGGCCCCGCCACAAGGGGCTGATCGCCGAAGTGCGGGCCACCGGCGCCCGCATCCGGCTCATCACCGACGGCGACGTGGCCGGCGCCATCTCGACCGGCTGGCCCGGTGCCGGCACCGACATCCTCTTCGGCATCGGCGGCACCCCCGAGGGCGTGATCGCGGCAGCCGCCCTCAAGTGCATGGGCGGCGAGATCCAAGGCCGGCTCTACCCCCGAGACGAGACCGAGCGCACCGCCGCCCTCGAGGCCGGCTACGAGCTCGATGCCGTGCTCACCACCGACGACCTGGTGCAGGGCAACAACTGCTTCTTCGCCGCCACCGGCATCACCGACGGCGAACTCCTCCAGGGCGTGCAGTACCACGAGTTCGGCGCCACCACGCAGTCGCTCGTCATGCGCTCCAAGTCGGGCACGGTGCGCAAGATCGACGCCAGTCACGCGCTAAAGAAGCTGGCCGAGTTCAGCTCCATCTCGTTCTCCTGATTCCGCCGACCTCGGCCCACCTGTTCACGTTCAGAGGTGAGACCTCCTTCACCTCCACCACCGATCGATGAACCCAAAGGCCGGCCGGCGCCGCCATGTGGTGACCGCGTGGGCGCGGACCGCCTTCATGCTCGGAGTGGCCCTCCATCCCACCTGCACCAGCCCCGGAAAACGGGTTCATCCCGTTCGGTGATCCTGGCCCCGGGGTGGGACTTTCACCCTCCTCCACCCCGGGCGTCCGGCTGCGGACTCTGCCTCAGAACTCAGGCCGCGCACCCTCATCCTTCATTTTGCAACACCCGGGATCTCCATGTGAAAATGCCCCCCGTGAGCCTCGCCGCGAACCACCCCGAGTCTCCAGGCGCGGGCCGGCACGCGGCCGGCTGGGCTCATGACTTTCGCCCGCCTGGGCCTGCTCAGCTCCCTGTGCCTGCTCGGCGGGCATCGGCCTGGGCCGCTCGCTGATGAGCCTGGGCAGCCCGTTGGTGGGCCCGGGACAGGAGCCAGCACAGCGCGGCGCACGCCGCGCTGCCTGCATCGCCGTCGGGCCCCAGGACGAGGTTCAGCGAGCGCACCAGGTTCAGCGAGCGCACGCTCGGGATGTTGCGTTATGTGGACGTGGCGCTGGTGTTGATCGCGCTCGTACCGGCCATCGTGCTCGGCGCACCCTTGCTCGGACTGGCCATCGGGGCCGGCGGATGGATCCTGCAGCGTGTGGTCGGCGAAGCCGACCGGCGCTGGACGCGCAAGGTGACGGAGCCGGTGAAGCGACTGGGTGTCACCCTCTTCGAGGGCTTCGCGCGGATTTGGCTGCTGGCTGGTGTGATCGTGATCGCGGCCCTGGTCGGTGGACACCGTGACGGGCTCACCGCGTCGCTGGTGATCTTCGGGGCGTACTCGGTGACCTTCTTGATCAAAGTTCTCTCGGGGCCACCGCGGCAGGGTGTCCGATGACGTTCCTGTCCAACATGAGCCGTCGCAGGAAGATCGCATACAGCATCGTCCTCGTCTACATCGCGGGCCTGGTCGTGCTCTCCATCGTCTTCGGCATTCACACCCACAAGAACAACACGTTCAACATCGTCTCCGCCTACCAGTTGGTGACATGGTGGCACCTGATCGGCCCGCTGGACTTCAACAAGGCCGTGCTCTACCTGCTGCTGACCGCACTGATTTCGATCGGCATCCTGGTATGGGTGGCCGGGCGCATGGAGACGCGGCCGAACCGGGTCCAAACCGCGGTCGAATGGGGCTACGACCTGGCGAAGCGGTTGACCAACGACAGCATGGGCCAGGAGATGGCCACGACGTTGGTTTCCCCTCGTCTTCGCTCTGTTCATATTCGTCCTCGTCACCAACCTCCTCGGGTACATCCCGTTGCCCATCGACACGCTGGAGAAATTCCAACTGTTCGGGCTGAATTTCCCGTCGTTCCAGATTTATGCCGCGGACACCAATGTCGCGCTCCCGCTGGTGCTGGCCCTCGGTGTCTTCATCGCCTACAACGTCGAAGGCGTCCGTCACCAAGGGTTCGGGGGCTACATCCACAGCTTGGTTCCGGCCGGCATCGGCGGAGGCATGCTCCTTTTCCTGTACCCCCTGGAGATCGTCTCGCACTTCCTGCGGCTGCTCTCGCTGGCGATCCGGCTCTGGGCCAATCTGCTCGCAGGGCACCTCCTGATAGATTTCATGGCAGGTGGTATGGCTGTGCTGCTGGGCCTGCCGGCCGTGGGATGGTTGACGCTGCCCCTCGGTGTCGCGATCTACCTCTTCGAGTGCGTGCTCATAGCCGGTCTGCAAGCCTTCGTCTTTGCTATTTTGACCACCATTTATTTGGGTGGAGCCGTCACCAGCCATTAACTTCAAAAGGAGCTAGGAACTAGATGTTTCATTTCTTGGGTATTGCTTTGGTATTTCATTCTGTGATGGCCACGACGCAGGCATATACAAGTGTCGGCGAGGACGCGGGTAAGGCGATCGCCCTCGGAGTCGGCGCCGGCGGCGGCGCTGCGGGGGCGGGCGCCGGCATCGGGATGCTCTTCGGCAAGGTGATCGAGTCGGTGACCCGCCAGCCGGAGATGCGCGATGAAATCACCTCCATTCAGTGGCTGGGGTTCGCGCTGACCGAGGCAACCTTCTTCTACGGGCTCGTCGGCGGCTTCATCGCCTTCTTCCTCTAAACGGGCGGAGCCGACCATCGTGGTACTCGCATCCAGCTCCTGGCTGATCACCCCCAATGTGGGGCTGATGATCTGGACGCTCGTCGTGTTCGGGATCTCGCTGTTCATCCTCACCAAAGCCGTCTTGCCGCGCATCGGGACCGCACTCGATCCGCGCCGCAAGGTAATTGACGAATCGATCGACGCGGCCGACCGCACCCGCCGCGAGGCAGACGAGGTGCTCGTCGAGTATCGCGAGCTCCTGAAGGAGGCGCGCCAGCAGGCCGAGGAGATCGTCGAGCGGGCCCGCCAGGCCGCCACCGCGCACGAGCGCGACGCCCGAACGGCAGCCCAGGCTCGGGGCGAGCAGATGCTGGAGCAGACCCGTCGCGAGATCGAGGCCGAGAGCCGCCGCATGATCGACGAGGTCCTCCGGGATGTCGCTGACCTCACGGTGCTGGCCACCGAACGTGTGACGCGCAAGGTGCTCACCGAGCAAGACCAGCGACGGCTGGTCGAAGACGCGCTCTCCGAGCTTGACTTCACGGTCCTGAGCGGCGGAGCAGGCCGCCAACCGTGATCTCCGAAAGCCCCAACTAGTGGAAGAGGTCGCCGAGGTTTACGCGCGGGCGCTGTTCGAAGTCGCTTCCGAGCGCGGCGTACTCGACACCGTGCGCGAGCAGCTCGGCCAGTTCGTCGGACGCGCTGGCCGCCGATCGGCAGCTGGAGATCTTCTTCGTGTCGCCCTACTTCTCCACCGCGGAGAAGGAGGAGGGCCTGAACCGGCTGGTCGAGGGGGCCGAGGAGACGTTCATGAACTTCCTCGAGACTCTGGTCGAACGTCGGCGGATGCCCGAGATCTCTCACATCCGAGCGCGCTACGAGCAGCTATGGGACGACGAGATGAGGCTGCTGCCGGTCGAGGTGACGAGCGCAGTGGCACTCGACGAGGCGACCGTGCGCAGCATCGGCGAGCGCATCGGCAGCGGCACGGGAAACACGATTCAGCTGACGACGGTGATCGATCCCGACATGCTCGGTGGAATCGTGCTGCGCGTGGGCAACGTCATCCTCGATGCATCGATCAGGAACCGGCTGGACCAACTTCGCAAGGAAGTCGCCAAGGCGCGGCCACCCTCGGCTAGCCAAGGAGCAACCCAATGCAGATCAAGCCTGACGAGATCACCTCAATCCTCAAAAGCCGGATCGAAGGCCTCGACAGCTCGAGCGCCGACCTTACCGAGGTCGGGACCGTGCTTTCCGTCGCTGACGGCATCTGCCGCATTCACGGCCTCGAGAACTGCATGTCCCTCGAGATGCTCGAATTCCCGCACGACGTCACCGGGCTGGCGCTCAACCTCGAGTCCGACAACGTCGGCGCGGTGCTCTTCGGTGACTGGGTGAAGATCGTCGAGGGCGACACCGTGCGGCGCACCAAGCGCCTGCTGGAGATTCCCGTCGGCGACGAGATGCTCGGGCGCATCGTCGATCCACTGGGCAACCCGCTCGACGGCAAAGGCGAGATCCGGGCGGCCGGGACCCGCCCGGCCGAGCACAAGGCGCCAGGGATCGTCCAGCGCCAGCCGGTGCAGCGAGCCCATGCTCACCGGCCTGAAGGCGATCGATTCGATGATCCCGATCGGCCGCGGCCAGCGCGAGCTGATCATCGGCGACCGCGGGACCGGCAAGACGGCCATCGCCATCGACGCGATCATCAACAACCGCGATCGTGACCTGATCTGCGTCTACGTGGCCATCGGACAGCGCAAATCGACCGTGGCGCGGCTGGCCGCCGTCCTCGAGGAGGCCGACGCGCTGAAGAACACGATCATCGTGATGGCGGCGGCCGACGAGGCCGCGCCGATCAAGTTCCTGGCGCCGTATGCCGGCTGCGCGATGGCCGAGTACTTCCTCTACAACGGCAAGGCCGCGCTGGCGATCTACGACGATCTCACCAAGCATGCCTACGCCTACCGCCAGATGTCCCTGCTGCTGCGCCGGCCGCCGGGCCGCGAGGCGTATCCCGGCGACGTCTTCTATCTGCACTCCCGGTTGCTCGAGCGGGCGGTCAAGCTGGCCGATGACCTCACCGATCCGATCACGGGGAAGAAGCTCCCCGGCGGCGGGTCGCTGACGGCGCTGCCCGGTGATCGAAACGCAGGCCGGCGACGTCTCGGCCTACATCCCGACCAACGTGATCTCGATCACCGACGGGCAGATCTTCCTCGAGCCGGGCCTCTTCTACTCCGGCGTACGCCCGGCGATCAACGTCGGCATCTCGGTCTCCCGGGTCGGCGGCAGTGCCCAGATCACGCCGATGCGCAAGGTCGCGGGTCGCCTCAAGCTCGAGCTCTCCCAGTACCGCGAGCTCGAGGCGTTCGCCCAGTTCGGTTCCGAGCTCGACCCGGAGACCCAGCGGACCCTGGCTCGCGGCGAGCGCCTGGTGAAGACGCTCAACCAGCCCGAGCGCGCCCCGATGCCGGTCGAGGAGCAGGTGGTGCAGATCTACGCGGCCACCAACGGGTACCTCGACCGGATCACGGTCGACAAGGTCGAGCGATTCCTGGCGGAGCTGATCGAGATGGTGCACGGCAGCGACCCCGAGCTGCTCCAGATGATCGCGGGTGGGGATTGGAGCGACGAGACCCAGGCCCGAGTGGCCGCGGTCGTGGAGCAGTTCGCCGAGGACTTCGGCTTCGACCTCGACGAGGAGGGCCATGCGCTCGAAGAGGGTGCCGAGGACGATCCTTCCGTCCAGTCGGTCGGAGGCCGCCACACCAGCAACCGGTCGAGGAAAAGGAGGAACAGGCCGCCCTGGTGCAGTAATTCCAGCGCGCCTCACCACCCATGCCCCAGTCGCAGCGCGACGTCCGCAACCGCATCAGCGCCGTCAAGAACATCGAGAAGATCACCCGGGCGATGGCCATGGTCGCCGCCGCCCGGTTGCGCCGATCCGAGCAGCGGATCGTGGCGTTGCGGCCCTACGCGAGCGCCATCAGGCGGATGACCCGTCAGGCCGCGGAGGCGGCGGGCGCGGTGCCGAGCGTGCCCATCCTCCAGGAGCACGCCGAGGTGCGCACGGTCGGCCTGCTGCTCGTCGCGGGCGATCGCGGCCTCGCCGGTGCGTTCAACTCCAACATCGTTCGCGCCGGGGTCGCGGCCGGCCGTGAGCACGAGGCCGCCGGCCGGCGGGTCGTCTACTTCGCATCCGGCCGCAGGGTCGGCTTCGTCACTCACCTTCCGCGGGCTGGAGCCGGCGGACAGCTTCACCGGCTTCACCGACCGTCCCACCTATCCCGACGCCCGCCGGATCGCCGAGCGCCTGATGGCCGCCTATCTCGACGACGAGGTCGACCAGGTGGAGGTGTTCTACAACGGCTATCTCTCGGCGATATCCCAGGTGGTCCGGCGTGAGACGCTGCTGCCCCTGCAGCGGGCAACCGTGCTCGAGGAGGAGTCGCCGGAGGAGGCAGCTTCCGAGCTCTGAGCCGCAGCACCGGGTCGTGCCCGAGTACGAGCCCGACGCCGCCGCGGTGCTGCGGAGGCTCGTCCCCGACTACGTCGAGATCTCGATCTACCGTGCGCTGCTCGATTCGACCGCGTCCGAGCACGGGGCGCGGATGACCGCGATGCGCCAGGCCTCCGACAACGCCGGCGAGCTGATCCAGGACTTGACGCTGCAGATGAACCGGGCGCGCCAAGCCGAGATCACCCAGGAGATCATGGAAGTCGTCGCCGGGGCCGAGGGGCTCGGCTAGAGCCCAGAGTGGAGAGTGAGATGGCGACTGACAGACGAGGCCCCGGCGGTGGAGAGTCCGCACCGAGAACGTCGGCCGGATCGAGGCGATCCAAGGCGTCGTGATCGAGGCGGTGTTTCCCGGCAAGCTTCCCGGAGATCAACCACGCCATCAAGGTGCGCCGGCCGAAGGCCGCGCGCGTCGAGGAGGACATGGACATCGGCGCCGCGGAGGACGACTACTTGGTCTGCGAGGTGCAGCAGCAACTCGGCGACGACCGCGTCCGGGCGGTGGTGCTGGACACCACCGACGGTCTCGCCCGCGGCGCCGAGGTGATCGACACCGGTGCCCCGATCACCGTCCCTGTGGGGCGAGCCACGCTGGGAAGGATCTTCAACCTGCTGGGGGAGCCGATCGATCTGGGTGCGCCGCTCGACGGAAGACGTCGAGCGTTGGCCGATCCATCGCGAGGCCCCCAACGTCGAGGCGATGACCCCGACGACGGAGATCTTCGAGACCGGTATCAAGGTCGATCGACTTGCTGGCGCCCTATGTCAAGGGCGGCAAGGTCGGGCTGTTCGGCGGCGCCGGCGTCGGCAAGACCGTGATCATCCAGGAGCTGATCCACAACCTCGCCCAGGAGCACGGTGGGCTCTCCGCGTTCTGCGGTGTCGGGGAGCGTTCGCGTGAGGGCAACGACCTGTGGCTCGAGATGAAGGAATCCGGCGTGCTCGACAAGACGATCCTGGTCTTCGGGCAGATGAACGAGCCACCTGGCGCCCGTATGCGCGTAGCCCTTTCGGGTCTGACGATGGCGGAGTACTTCCGCGATCAGGAGGGGCAGGACGTCTTGCTCTTCATCGACAACATCTTCCGCTTCGTCCAGGCCGGCTCAGAGGTCTCGGCTCTGCTCGGTCGTATGCCCTCGCAGGTCGGCTACCAGCCGACCCTCGAGTCCGAGATGGGCGAGTTGCAGGAGCGCATCACCTCCACCCGTCGCGGCTCGGTGACGAGCGTGCAGGCGATTTACGTGCCAGCCGACGACCTGACCGACCCCGCCCCGGCGTCGGTATTCGCCCACCTGAACGCCACGACGGTGCTGTCTCGATCGATCGCCGAGAAGGGCATCTATCCGGCCGTGGACCCGCTCGACTCGACTTCGACGATCCTCAAGGCGGAGATCGTGGGCGAGGAGCACTTCCGCGTGGCCAACGAGGTCAAGGAGGTGCTCCAGCGCTACAAGGAGCTGCAGGACATCATCGCGATCCTGGGAATCGACGAGCTCTCGGACGAGGACAAGGTGACGGTGACCCGGGCCCGCAAGCTCGAACGGTATCTGTCGCAGCCGTTCTTCGTCGCCGAGCAGTTCACTGGCACTCCGGGTGTGTACGTCCCCGTGGCCGAGACGGTCCGTGGCTTCAAGGAGATCCTCGAGGGGAGGCACGACGATCTTCCCGAGCGGAGCGTTCTACATGAAAGGCACGATCGACGAAGTGACCCGAGAGGCCCGCGGGGACGGCGGGGGCTGAAGTGGCTCACGCCAAGTTTCCCGTCGAAGTCCTGACGCCGGAGGGTGAGGTCTTCAACGGCGAGGTGGAGATGGTCTCGACGCGCACGACGTTGGGTCAGATCGGCATCCTGGCCCGACATGCTCCGCTGTTGGCATCGCTCGAGCCCACCGAGCTCCGGCTGTACACGACCGAGACCGAGATCGTCCGGTTCGCGCAGGCGGAAGGGTACCTCCAGGTCGGTGGCAACCACGCGCTGCTGCTGGTCGAGGAGGCCTATGCGCTCGCCGACCTGGACGCAGACGACCTCCGCGAGCGCCTGCAGATCGCCGAGCAGGACCTCGAGCAGGCCGGCGAGAATACCGAGAGACGCCGCGTGGCCGAGCGTGACCGGCGGCGCCTGGAGAGGTTCCTGAGCCTCACCGAGTAGCGGCTCGGCCAGACGCTCAGGACGGGAACCTGACCACCTCGCTCACCCGTTCGAGATGGCCGTTCGTCGGGAGAACCCCCTGGTCGAGCGGCTCTTCCTCGTCCTCTCCGTTGCCCCGGCGCAGGCCCGGGTGGAAGAACGTGTAGAGCCCCGCGCCCAGCGCCGCCGCGCCCAGCGGGATGATGGCGTTGACCTGGCGCACGAAGAGCGGGAAGAGAAGGAAGCCCGACAAGATGGCCGTCCAGGCCCAGAGGATGATCACGCTGCGCCGGGGCCCGTGACCGAGCCGCAGCAGCCGGTGGTGGATGTGTTCCTTGTCCGGCGTGTCGAACTTGCGCCCCCGCGCCGTCCGCCGGATGAAGGCGAAGGCCATGTCCACCAGCGGGACCCCCAGGATGAAGAGCGGGATGAAGAGCGGGGCGAAGAAGAAGTAGGTGACGCCACTGATCGGCACGTCGGGCGGGACGCGGCCGCTGATCACCATGGTTGACGCCGCCATGAGGAGCCCGAGGAAGTGCGCGCCCGCGTCACCCATGAAGATCCGAGCCGGGTTGAAGTTGAAGGGCAGGAAGCCCAGGCAGATCCCGCAGGCGATCACGGCGACCAACGGGCCGATGTTGTCGCTCGGCAGGAGGCCGAGCCCGACCAGGCGGATGCCGTAGAGCGCCAGCGCGCCGCCCCCGATGGCCACCACGCCGGCGGCCAGGCCGTCGAGCCCGTCGATCAGGTTCACCGCGTTGGTGAGCGCGATGACCCAGGCCGCCGTGATCAGCGGGATGATCCCCGGCGTCAGCACGAAGAACCCGGCCAGCGGGATCTTCAGCTGATACATGGTCACGCCGGAGAAGTACAAGATGCTGGCGGCCAGGATCTGCCCGGCCATCTTCGCCGGTGCCGACATGTCTCGCACGTCGTCGATGAGCCCGACCACGAACATGGCGCCGGCAGCCAGGACGACACCGATCATCTCGGGGGAGTCGGTGTAGGTCTGGCGGAAGACCGGGACGAGTCTGCCCGCGACCACGGCCACCAGGAACCCGACGAACATGGCCGCCCCGCCTCCGTAGGGAATCGTCCTCTTGTGGACCGAGCGCTCGCCCGGCTCGGCCACGTAGCCGCAGCGGAGGGCGATCCGTTTAGCCGGCCCGGTGAGCGCCGCCGTCGCACCCGCAGCGATCGCCAAGATGAGGCTGTACCAGCCGATGTCGGGCACGTGCCTAGCCCACGAGGTCGGGGTACGGCGGGAACCCGGCGCAGAGCGCGGCGACCTCGGCGCGCACGGCGGTGATCTCCCCCTCGTCGGCCCGGGCCTTGAGCGTGCGCACGATGAGATCGGCCACGACGCGCATCTGGTCCGGGCCCATGCCCGCCGTGGTTTCGGCGGCCGTGCCCAGGCGCAGGCCCGAGGTGAGGAAGGGCGAGCGGGGGTCGTCGGGGATGGTGTTGCGGTTCAGGGTGATGCCGGCGCGGTCGAGGGTCTCCTGCGCCTCCTTGCCGGTGAGGTCGGGGTCGAAAGGCCGCAGGTCGACGAGCAGCATGTGGTTGTCGGTACCGCCCGACACCAGACGGAAGCCGCGACCGGCCAGGGCATCCGCCAGCGTCTTGGCGTTCTCGACCACCCGGGCCGCGTAGGTGCGGAACTCGGGCCGCGCCGCCTCGGCGAAGGCAACGGCCTTGGCGGCGATCACATGCTCGAGCGGACCGCCCTGCAGGCCGGGGAACACCGCGCTGTCGATCTTCTTGGCCAGGCCCCGGCCGCAGAGGATGGCGCCCCCACGTGGCCCGCGCAGGGTCTTGTGCGTCGTCAGGGTGACGACGTCGGCTACGCCGACGGGGCTCGGGTGGGCGCCGCCGGCGATGAGCCCCGCGGGATGGGCGGCGTCGAACATGAAGAAGGCGCCCACCGAGTCGGCGATCTCGCGGAAGGGCAAGGGGTCGATGACGCGGGCATAGGCGGTCGAGCCGGCCACGATGAGGGCGGGCTTCTCCGTCTTGGCCAGATGCGCCACCTGGTCGAAGTCGATGACCTCGCCCGGGTGGGCGTCGTCGCCCGACTCGGGTGTGACGCCGTAGGACACGAAGCGCCAGAACGTGGAGACGATCGATGCCGGTGATCCGTGGGTGAGGTGCCCGCCGTGGTCGAGCCGCATGGCGAGGATGGTGGCGCCGGGCTCGAGCAGGGCCTGGTACGCCGCCAGGTTGGCGTTGGCACCGGCATGGGGCTGCACGTTGGCGTGCTCGGCGCCGAAGAGCGCCCTGGCCCGGTCCCGGGCCAGGTTCTCCACCTCGTCGATGACGTGGTTGCCGCCGTAGTAGCGCCGGCCGGGATACCCCTCGGAATACTTGTTGGTCAGCACCGAGCCCGTCGCGGCGAGCACGGCCGGCGAGGTGAAGTTCTCCGACGCGATCAGCTGCAGGGTGGTCTGCTGCCGCTCGAGCTCCCGGCCGATGAGATCGGCCACCTCGGGATCGGCTCCCAGCGCGCTCTCGTAGCTGCTCATGAAGTCCCTTCGACTCGAATGTGGTGGACGGGCCCGACCCTCAGGATCTCGTGCGGGTCGGACCGGCTTGACCCGATGCCGGCGGCGCCACGCATGGAGACCGAGTCTACCGACGGGCCGCACCGGTCCAGGGAGGCACGCCAGGGCTCGTTGGTACGCTCCACGGGCCATGCCGCTGGACCCCCGCACCCCCGTCGTCGTCGGCGTCGGCCAGGTCACGACGCCGCCCGACCTCGGCCTCGACCCGGCCGAGCGGCCCGAGCCGGTGGAGCTCATGGCGGGCGCCCTGCGGGCCGCCGCAGAGGACTGCGACGGCACGCCGGCCGGCGGGAGCGCACCGGCGGGCCACCGCCTCGTCCGCCGGGCCGACAGCCTCCGCGTCGTGGTGCCGCTGGGGTGGCATGCCGTCAACCCGGCCCTGCAGGTGGCCGGGCGCCTCGGGTTCGCCGCGGGCGAGGAGCCGGGCCAACTCGTGCTGTCGACCGTCGGGGGCAACACCCCGCAGGCGCTCATGCACGACGCCTGCCTGGCCATCAGCCGGGGCGAGCTGGACGTCGTCCTCGTCACCGGGGCCGAGGCCATGTACACCCGGGCCCTGTCGCGCCGGGACCGGAGCCGGGCGCCGTTGTCGTGGTCCGAGCAGCCCGTGGAGGGCACGCCGCCGCCGACGATGTTCGGCCTGGACAAACCCGGGGCGAGCGACCTCGAGATGAACCGCGGCGTGCTGCTCCCCATTCACGCCTACCCGCTGTTCGAGAACGCGCTGCGCGCCGCGCCGCGGGTGGACGCTCGAGGAGCACGCGGCGCGCATCGGCACCCTTTGGTCCCGCTTCAGCGAGGTGGCGGCCGGCAACCGGTACGCCTGGATCCGCACGCCGCGTACCGCCACCGAGATCGTCAGCGCCGGGCCCGACAACCGGATGGTCTCGTTCCCCTACACCAAGCTGTGCACGGCCAACATGCAGGTGGACCAGGGCGCCGGCTACATCGTGTGCTCGGCCGAGGCGGCCCGCTCGGCGGGAGTGCCCGAGGAGCGCTGGGTCTTCCCGCTCTCGGGTGCCGACGCCAATGACACCTGGTTCATCTCCAACCGGGCCGAGCTGCACCGCTCCCCCGCCATCCGCCTGGCTGGCGCGGCCGCGCTGGACCTGGCGGGGATCGGCATCGATGACGTGGCTGCCGTCGACCTGTACTCGTGCTTTCCCGTGGTGGTGCAGATGGCGGCGGCCGAGCTGGGCCTGGCGCTCGACGACCGCGACCGGCCGCTCACGCAGACCGGCGGGCTCACCTTCGGCGGCGGGCCCGGTAACAACTACACCTCGCACGGCATCGCCCAGGTCGTGGGCGCGCTGCGCACCACGCCCGGAGCGGCCGGGCTGGTCACCGGCCTCGGCTGGTACGCCACCAAGCACTCCATCGGCGTGTATGCCTCACGCCCGCCCGCGCACGACGGGCCGTTTGCCTGGCGCGACCTGCAGCCGGCGGTGGACGCCCTGCCCCAATGCGACGTCGACCCGGAGGCCAGCGGGCCGGTGCGCGTCGAGACCTACACGGTCACCTTCGACCGCGACGGGAGTCCCGAGCGCGGCATCGTGGCCTGCCGGACCAAGGGCGACGCCCGCGCCTGGGGCAACGTGAACGATCCCGATACGCTGGCCGAGCTGTGCCGGGCCGAGGGCGTCGGCCGGACCGGCACGCTGGCGGCCGACGGGCTGCTGGCACTCGACGGCTAGCCCCAAAGGAGTTGTCAGACGTATATGGCGGATTCACTAACCGTTGGGTAAGGCCCGACCCATATACGCTCGCTCCCAACCCTTCACCGGATTGGGTCTGGCCGTTTCGGCTCTAGCTCCCGGGCTACCACTTCGCCGCGCAGCAGCTCCCTCCCGACCACGACTAGCGAGCCGCTTCGACGCCCAACGTGCGCGCAGTGGGCGACACCTCGACGGCGCCGCGATCGGGAAACGTGCCGAGCACGTGGTCAGCCAGGTGCACGGTCACGCCGAACCAGTAGTGCTCGTTGCGGAAGTGGTGGTTGCGGTGGGCGCGCCAGACGTAGCGGTAGAGGCGGTGCCGGGGCCGGTACGACGTGTGGATGAGGAAGTGCGTCCACTCGTACACGAAGAGCATGGCGTAGGCCACGGCCAGGGCGGAAAGCGCCCGTGACAACGGCAGGGCGACGAGGAAGACGGCGCCGAGGCCGAACACGAGGCCGAGCAGCGCCGGCATGGGCGCCCGGCCCCGGCGAGAGACAGTGCGCTGCTCTCGGTTTCCGCCACCACCCCAGCATTCTGCCCGCTCCGAGCCAGAGGCAACCCTATGGTGGGACGATGGCCGTCGACCCCAACGACCCGGCGCACGCGGTGCGCCTGGTGGTGTCGCTCTACCGGGAGTTCGAGCAGGTGGCGCGCCGGGGCGACATGAGCATGGCCCAGTACCGCACCCTCCTCTACCTCCTCGGCGGATCCCGCCGGGCCGGCGAGCTGGCGGCCGCCAACGCGGTGACCAAGCCGACCGTCTCGGCCATGATCAACGGGCTGCGCCAACAGGGGTGGGTGACCGATGCCGTCGACGAGGCGGGCGACGGGCGGGTGACCCGGGTGGAGCTGACCGAGTCGGGACGCGAGCGGCTGGCCCGCTTCGAGGCCGAGCTGGCCGACCGCATGGAGGAACTGTTGCCCGGGGTGGACCAGGTGGAAGTGCGGCGCTTCTTCGGCCGGTTGCAGCTGGCGCACCGCGAGACCCGCGACCAGCGGCTGGGGGACGTCTTCGGCGAGGCGCGTTGACCTGCCCCTTGCCCGGGGACGCCGGAAGGCATATAGTTAGATTGATCTAACTATATGCACAGGGCAGGCCGGAGAGAAGGGGTGGCATGGCACACGATCTGGTGATCCGGGGCGGGCATGTGGTCGACGGGCTGGGCGGCGAACCGGCCCCGGCCGACGTGGCCGTCGACGGCGGGACGATCAGCGCCGTCGGCAAGGTGGCCGCCGGACCGCGAAGAGATCGTCGCCGACGGGCTCCTGGTGACGCCCGGCTTCGTCGACATCCACACCCACTACGACGGCCAGGCCACCTGGGACTCCCGCCTCACCCCGTCGAGCTGGCACGGCGTCACCACCGCCGTGATGGGCAACTGCGGCGTCGGGTTCGCGCCGGTGCGGCCCGACGCGCACGACCGGCTCATCTCGCTCATGGAGGGCGTCGAGGACATCCCCGGCGCCGTGCTCAACGAGGGGATCGAGTGGTCGTGGGAGGGCTTCGGGGCGTATCTCGACGCCGTCGAGGCTCGGCCCCACGACGTCGACGTGGCGGCACAACTCCCCCACGGCGCGCTGCGCCTCTACGTGATGGGCGAGCGGGGCGCCCGACTGGAAGATGCGACCGAGGAGGACACCGCGGCCATGCGCACGTTGGCGGCCGACGCCATGCGCGCCGGCGCCATCGGCTTCTCCAGCTCGCGCACGCTCAACCACCGCACGTCGACCGGTGACCCCACGCCATCCCTGCGGGCGCGCTCGGACGAACTCGAGGCGATCGCGCTCGGCGTGGCCGACGCCGGCCACGGGGTGATCGAGATCATCTCGGACTTCTGGCCCGACACCGACGGCGAGTTCGAGTTGATCCGCAACATGGTGGTCAAGTCGGGCCGGCCCCTTTCGCTCTCGTTGGCCCAGAGTCACCGCCAGCCGGATGCGTGGCGGGACCTGCTGCGGCGGATCGAAGAGTCGGTGGCCGAGGGGTTGCCCATCCGGGCCCAGGTGGCGCCGCGCCCGGTCGGCCTGCTGGTCGGCCTGCAGTCGTCGTACCACCCGTTCATGACGTTCCCGGCCTACGGCGACATCGTTGGCCTGCCGGTAGACGAGCAGGCACGGGCTCTCCGCGATCCGTCGTTCCGGGCCCGCCTGCTGGCGGAGCAGCCCGAGGACGACCACGAAGGTGGCCGGCGCAGCGGGCGGCGCCGCCTGATCGATTGCGCACGGCTGTTCCCGCTGGGCGAGGTCCCGAACTACGAGCCGCCCCCGGAGGCGAGCGTGGAACGACTGGCGCTGGCCCGCGGCGTCGACCCGGCCGAGCTGACCCTCGACCTCCTGTCGGAGAACTCGGGGCGCAACTTCCTCTACACACCGTTCTCGAACTACGCCGAAGGCAACCTGGACGCCTGCGGCGAGATGCTGGCGCACCCCGACACCCTCTTCGGGTTGGGCGACGGCGGCGCGCACGTCGGGATCATCGCCGATGCCAGCTTCCCCACCTATTTCCTGTCGCACTGGGCTCGCGACCGCACGCGCGGGCGCATGCCGGTAGGACGAGTGGTGGAGCGCCTGACCAAGAACAACGCGCGTGCCATCGGGCTGCACGACCGCGGCGTGGTGGCCGAGGGCATGAAGGCGGACCTCAACGTCATCGACTTCGACCACCTGGAGTGCGAGGCGCCGGTCATGGCCTACGACCTGCCGGCGGGCGGCAAGCGCCTGTTGCAGCGCGCCGCGGTTACCGCGCCACGATCGTGGCCGGGCAGGTCACGTATCGAGACGGGGAACCCACCGACGCGCTGCCCGGACGCCTGGTGCGCGGCGGAAGGGACACGGCGCCGGCCGCAGCGCTGCGTTGAACACCAGGACTTCGAGAGGAGAACCCATGACGATCACAGAACTCCACGAGCTCGAGCCGGCGGCGGAATGGCGGGCGGCCGACGTGGCCGAGCCCGAGGCCTGGACGCTGCGCCTGACCGCCGACGACCAGGCCGAGCTCGACGCCGCCCTGGCCACCGCCAAGGCCAAGAGCAACGATCCCCTCGAGCTGGGCCGCGACGACTTCCCGCTCGACGGCCTGGCCACCAAGCTGGACGGCGTGGTCGACGTCCTGCTCAGCGGGCGGGGCTTCGCCCGCATCGCCACGCTGAATGCCGATCGCTACGGCGATGACGACCTGACGCTCCTCTACTGGGGCATCGGGCTGCACCTCGGCGAGCCGTGGGCGCAGAACAAGTACGGCCACGTGCTGGGCGACGTCACCGATCAGGGCAAGACCATTGACGACCCGACGGTGCGCGGCAACGAGTTGGGCGGCATCGCGCTCGATTACCACACCGACGGCTCGGACCTGGTGGGGCTGTTGTGCCTACGCACGGCTCGCACCGGTGGCCTGTCCTGCGTGGCCAACGCAGTGGCCATCCACAACCACATGGTGCGCGAGTGCCCCGACCTGGCTGCGGCGCTGTACGAGCCGATGCCCTACGACGCCCGGGGCGAGCAGGCCAAAGGGACGAGCGCCTTCTACGAGGTGCCGGCGTTCACCGCGCACGCCGATCGCCTCTTCGTGCGCTTCATCCCCCAGTACATCCTGGCCTCGCAACGCCACCCGGACGCGCCGCGTCTGAGCGAGCAGGCGCGCGCAGCCATCAAGAAGGCGTCCGAGCTGGCCAACGACCCGGACTTCAACGTCTACATGGACCTGCAGCCGGGCGAGATGCAGTTCATCAACAACTATCACGTGCTGCACGGCCGGACGGCCTACGAGGACGACCTGCCCAACGGCTACAAGCGTCACCTGAAGCGCCTGTGGCTGGCCACCTACGCGCTGACCGACCGGCCCCCGTACTTCGCCGCGCTCGGAAGGCGCCACTGGGAGGCCAAGCGCTCGGTCAGCACCCTGCCGGCGGTGGAGCGGGTCCGGGCGTCGTCGTAGCGCGCGTCAACATGTCGGACCGAGGAGGTTCGCCAGCGCGCAGAAGCACAGACACCCGCACCGTCCCGGCGCACCCGGTCCCTCGAGTGCCAGGATTGACGCGTGCGCACCGTGCTGGCTCTGGCCCAGGTCACCAAGCGCTACCGCTGGAAGGGGCCCTGGGTGCTCGCCGGCGCCGACCTGACGCTCGACCGCGGCACCGTGACGGCGATCGTGGGAGGCAACGGCTCGGGCAAGTCGACGTTGCTGCGCATCGCCGCCGGCGTGACCTCGCCCTCCGGCGGTCGTGCCTCCGTCCCGGGCCGGGTCGGCTACACGCCTGAACGCCAAGCGGCGCGCTGCCCGTTCACCGCCACGCAGTACCTGGCCCACATGGGTCGGATACGCGGACTCGATGGCCCATCGATCGACGAGGGAACGGATGAGTTGTTGGGGGGTTTCGACATCCGGCCCGGACTGGACGTGTCGTGGAACACCCTCTCGAAGGGCAACCGCCAGAAGGTGGTCCTGGCCCAGGCCTTCCTGGGCCGACCCGACCTGATCGTCCTCGACGAGCCCTACGCCGGCCTCGACGACCGGGGACGAGAGATGCTCGACCGCCTGATCGCACAGAGCACGGACGGGGGCTCGTCCGTGCTGGTCAGCCGACATGCGGACGTCCCGTCCGCCGGGCCGATGCGCAGCTACCGCCTGGTCGCCGGCCGACTCGTCGCCGGTGAGCCAGCCGCCACCGGGGCGCGCGCGACAGGTGCCCCCTGGCGGCGCATCGAGTTGTCCTCGCCCGGCCGCCACAGGACGGTCGACGATCTGACCCGGCTCGAGGGCGTGCGAAATTGGGACACCGATGCCCGGGGCCCGGGGCTCGTCCTGATCGTCGAGGTGGCGCGGACCGACGACGTGCTGCGGGCGGCGCTCGGTCTCGGTTGGTCCGTCCAGGCGGTCGGTCCAGACCCGACTGGAGAGCAGACGTGAACGCACTCTTGCGGTACACGTGGCGCGACACCGTGCACGCGCAAGGCTGGGTCGCCCCGGTCCTCAGCTTCGGCCTGGTCGTCGCCGTCGTCAGTGCGCAGTCGGGCTCCGTGCTGCCGACGTTCGCCATTTTGGCCACGGCGCTGCTGTTCGTCTCCGCGTGGCTCACCGTCGTGATCGTGAACAACGAGGACCCGCTCCAACTGTCCATCACGGAGTCCTGCGCCGGTGGTCGCGCCAAGGTGAGGCTGTCGAAGCTCCTCTTGAGCTACATCGTCTCGCTGCTGCTCGGAGTCATCGCCATGCTGCCGCCCATCCCCATCGCGGGCGGCGGAACCAGCGTGCGGAACCTGGGGGCGGGCGTCGGCGCGCAGATGATCGCCGCGCTGGCCGGAGTGAGCCTGGGCGCATTGTGCAGCCGCCCCGTCATCCGGCGGCGGGCGTGGGCGGTGCTCATCGGAATCCTCGTGGGCCTGGGCACCGTCCTGATCCCCGACGGCGTGCCGTCCCGGCAGCTGCTCGTCCTGTTCAACAAGACCGGCCGGTTCGCCCTGGCGCTCCCCGTTCTGGTCATCGGGCTGGAGACGCTGGCGCTGTGCGCGCTGGCGGTGTTCTTGTCCCTCCGGTTGGCGGAATACCGTTCGTGACCCCCACCTCGGATCGCGGCCACGTCTAACTTCGAGCTTATGGACCTCTCCTACGGCTGGCGGGCCGCCTTCTCCAACGACGACGTCAACGCGCTGCACGCCGAGGGCTTCAGCCATCCGCCGCGCCACACCGATTGGCGCGCCCAGGTGGAGCGCCACAGCCTGGGCTGGGTCTGTGCCCTCGACGGCGGCCACCTCGTCGGGTTCGTCAACGTGCCCTGGGACGGCGGCGCCCACGCCTTCCTCGTCGACACCCTCGTCACCGCCACGCACCGCCACCGCGGGGTCGGGACCACGATGGTGGAGATGGCGGCGCGCCGGGCCCGGGCGGCGGGATGCGCCTGGCTCCACGTCGACTTCGAGGAGGAGCTGGCCGGCTTCTATCTCCGCTCGTGCGGCTTCTCGCCCACCGCCGCCGGGCTCCTGGCCCTGGCATGACCGACCGGATCCGGACCGGGAACGAAATGGAGACCGGGGCGGGCCGGATCGTCGTCCTGAACGGTGCACCGCGCTCGGGCAAGTCCGCCATCGCCGCGGCGCTGCAGCAACGGGCCCCCGGGGTCTGGGTCAACCTCGGCGTCGATGCCTCCGTCCACTCCATCCCCGAGCATCTGCGGCCGGGCATCGGACTGCGGCCGGGGGGCGAGCGGCCCGACCTCGAGGACCTCGTCGTCACCTTGTACGCCGCCCTCTTCACCACCGTGGCCGAGCACGCCCGACTGGGTCTCGACGCGGTGGTCGACGTCGGCCTGCACGAGTCCTACTCCCAGCCGCGCCACATCCGGCGTGACGCCGCCCGCGCCCTGGCCGACCTACCCGTCCTCTTCGTCGGGGTGCGCTGCCCGCTCGACGTCGTGTGGGAGCGCCGCCGGGACACCTGGGGGCAGGACCCGAAGGGCGCCGACCCCGAGCTGGTGGCCGCCGTCGATCGCTGGCAGCAGGCCGTGCACCACCAGGTGGGCTACGACCTCGAGCTCGACACCTCCGTCACCACCCCCGCCGAGTGCGCCGACCTCGTCGCCCGGCGACTGTCCGACGGCCCGGCCGGCACCGCCTTCGCCCGCCTGGCCCCCTCGGGCTAGCGACCCCGGCCGGGCCGCCCCGGTCCGACTCATTCCTCGTCGCGCCGGGAGCGCGAGAACCACTTCTTGCGGTTGCCCATGGCCATGGTGGCGTCGATGAACTCCGACGGCAGCGCGCCCTCGCGCAGCACGCGCACGGGTGACACCGTGGCGTCGACCAGCGTGGGCGGCTCGCCCTCGCGCCGGCCCCCGTCGACCACCAGGGCCACGTCGGACGCGTCGAAGTGGTGCGCCACCTCGCCGGCATCGGTGAAGTTGAGCGGCACCGTGCGCCACGGGCCGTGCTCCCGGCACAGCTTGCGCAGCGCCCGTCCGTCCGGCATGCCCACCGTGATGGCCCAGCCGCCGCTGTCGTCGGCCACCTGGTCGTACGGCCCCGCGGACTCCGAGGTGCCGGCGCCCCGCATCCGGGGCAGGAAGACCTCGACCGGCCCGGGCCAGCACCGCTGCAGGAGCTGGTTCACCTCGTCGCTCCAGCCCGACGTCAGGTCGCGGACGTCGCCGACGTGGCCCACCGCGTAGTGCGGGCCCTCGGGATCGGCGGCCAACGCGGTCAGGCGCTGCTCGGCCCCGGGCGACCCGGCGTGCACGGCCAGGCAGTAGCCCCCGACCGCCGGCACCGCGATGACCGCCCCGTCGGCCAGCGCCGTGCCCACCCCGTCGTCATCGGCACCGACCACCGGGGGCTGGGGTACCCCCCCTTCTTCGACCAGACCGTCAGTGGGTTCCACGTCCGCCATCCCTCCTTTGTAGCGACTCAGACGCCTCCAGCGGTGGCATTCGCCAGCAACGCGCGATGCCGCCCCGCCAGGTCCCGCTCGACCCCGGCCACGGCGAAGCCGGCGCGTCGGGCCAGGTCAACGGCCGCATCCGCCTGGCCGGGCGCCAACTCCACCACCACCGTCCCGCCCGGGCGCAGCCAACCCAGGGACTGCGTGAGCACCGCCTCCACCTCGGCCAACCCCGGCGTCCCGTCGCTGCCCGGGCCGGCCACCAGCGCCGAGCGGGGCTCACGACGCACCTCGGGCGCCAGCGCGGCCCACTCGTCCTCGCTCACGTAGGGCGGGTTGGACACGACGAGGTCGACCCGGCCCCGCAACGAGTCGGGCAGCGGTTCGAGCCAGCTGCCCTCGACGAGCATCACCGGCGCCACCGTGCCGGCCGGCGCGCCGGCGCGCACGGAATCGACGTTACGCGCCGCCACCGCCAGCGTGTCCGCACTGGTGTCGGTGGCCCACACCTGGCGGGTCACGACGGCACCCAGCTCGACCGCCAGGGCCAGCGCGATGGCACCCGAGCCGGTGCCGGCGTCGACCACGACCAGCCCGCCGCTGTCGTCGCCGCCGTCGGCCGCCAACCGGCGCGCCGCCGCCAACGCCACCTCGACCACCTGTTCGGTCTCGGGCCGCGGGATGAGCACACGCCGGTCGACCACTAGGTCAAGCGAACGGAACGGCCAGTGCCCGAAGACGTACTGCAGCGGCTCCCCCGCCGCCCGCCGCGCCGCCAGGGCCCGGGCCGCGGCTACGACGTCGGCGTCGAGCGCGCCGGCCGGCACGTCGGGCTGCCCGAGCACCCGGCCCAGCCCGAGGGCCTCGTCGACGATCCAGCGCGCCTCGTGCGGCGCCCGCACGAGGGCGGCCAGCTCGGCCACGAGCTCGCCCCGGGTCACGCCCATGCTGGCGCGGCCGCCGTCCGGGGCGGCCCCGGTCACGACGCGCCGTCCTCCTCCTCGCCCGCCAGCTGGCGGGCCCGCTTGTCCGCCATCAGGGCGTCGGTCAGCTCGGTCAGGTCTCCCGCCAGCACCTGGTCCAGCTTGTAGAGCGTCAGGTTGATCCGATGGTCGCTGACCCGGTTCTCCTTGTAGTTGTAGGTGCGGATCTTGTCGGTGCGGCTGCCCGCCCCCACCTGGCCGCGTCGCTGGGCCGACATCTCGGCCGCCTGGCGGTCCTGCTCCGCCTTGAGCAGGCGGGCCCGCAGCACGACCATGGCCTTGGCCCGGTTCTGGATCTGGCTCTTCTCGTCCTGCATGGCCACGACGGTGCCCGTCGGGATGTGCGTGATGCGCACCGCCGAGTCGGTCGTGTTGACCGACTGGCCGCCGGGGCCCGTCGAGCGGTAGACGTCGATCTTCAGGTCGTTGGGGTCGATCTCGATGTCGACCTCCTCGGCCTCGGGCAGGACGGTCACCGTCGCCGTCGAGGTGTGGATGCGCCCCTTGGCCTCGGTCACGGGAACCCGCTGCACCCGGTGCGTGCCGCCCTCGTGCTCCAGCCGCAGGTAGGCGTCGGGGCCCTTCACGGAGAAGACGGCCTCGTTGATCCCGTCCTTGTCCGAGGCGTCCTCCGAGAGCACCTCCACCTTCCACTTCATGGCGGCGGCGTAACGCAGGTACATGTCGTAGAGCACCTTGGCGAACAGGTTGGCCTCGTCGCCGCCGACGGCGCCCC
Source organism: uncultured Acidimicrobiaceae bacterium (assembly GCA_963807775.1). GTDB lineage: Bacteria > Actinomycetota > Acidimicrobiia > Acidimicrobiales > RAAP-2 > Bog-473. Next base: position 56,257 of record CAWECY010000016.1, read on the forward strand.
GGATCTCCATGATCACGTTGCGCCCCTCGTTGGGGTCCTTGGGCAGCAGCAGCGTCTGCAGGCGCTCCTCGAGCGAGGCCACCCGGGCCTCGGCATCTTCGGTCTCGTCGCGCATGAGATCGCGGTCGTCGCCGGCGGCCTCGGTCAGCATCTCGCGGGCGGTGACGACGTCCTCACGGGCCGCGGTCAGGTCGTGCCAGGTCTTGACGATCTCGCCCAGCTCCTTGTGGCGGCGCGAGAGGACGCGCAGGCGGTCCTGATCGGTCAGGGTCGCCGGGTCGGCCAGCTCGGTCTCGACGGCCTCGAATTCGGCCTCGAGCGCGGCCATGCGGTCGTCAAGCATGGGAGAACCCTACGGCTCGTTGGGGGCGCCACCCGGGAACGGGCGGCGCCGCGGCTATTCCGACGCCGGGGCGGCGGGCTTGGCCTTGGCCTTGCCCTTGGTGCGCTCGCCGTAGCGGCGCTGGAAGCGCTCCACGCGGCCACCGGAGTCGACCAGCTTCTGCTTGCCGGTGAAGAAGGGGTGGCACTCGTTGCACAGTTCGACGTGGAGATCGGCCTTTGTCGAATGCGTGGTGAAGGTGTTGCCGCACGAGCACCGGACCGTGGCTTCTACGTAGTCGGGGTGGATGTCGGTCTTCATGGTGTCTCCAGTCGAATCGGTCGGGCCAGTGTAGGGGTCGAGGCGGTGGCGCCGAGCAGCAACGGCGTCAGGTGCCGGGGCCCTTGGCGATCTCGGCCAGGAACTCGTCGTTGCTCGACGTGGTCCGGATCTTGTCCATAAGCAGCTCCAGGCCGGCGGCGTCCTTGCCGTCGCTGGCCAGGGCGTTGAGCACCCGGCGCAGCTTCCACACCTGCTGCAGCTGGCCCCGCTCGAAGAGCAGCTCCTCATGGCGGGTCGAGCTGGCGTTGACGTCGATGGCCGGGTACAGCCGGCGCTCCGAGAGCCGCCGGTCGAGCCGCAGCTCCATGTTGCCGGTGCCCTTGAACTCCTCGAAGATGACCTCGTCCATCTTCGAGCCGGTCTCCACGAGCGCCGAGGCCAGGATGGTCAGCGAGCCGCCCTCCTCCACGTTACGGGCCGCACCGAAGAACTTCTTGGGCGGGTAGAGCGCGCCCGAGTCGACACCACCGGACATGATGCGGCCGGTGGCCGGCGCGGCCAGGTTGTAGGCCCGGGCCAGGCGGGTGATGCCGTCGAGGATGATCACGACGTCGCGGCCCAGCTCGACGAGGCGCTTGGCCCGCTCGATGGCCATCTCGGCCACGGCGGTGTGCTCTTCCGAAGGCCGGTCGAAGGTCGATGCGATGACCTCGCCCTTGACCGTGCGGCGCATGTCGGTGACTTCCTCGGGCCGCTCGTCGACCAGCAGCACCATGAGATGCACGTCGGGGTTGTTGGCCTCAATGGAGTGGGCGATCTGCTTCATGACCGTCGTCTTGCCGGCCTTGGGGGGCGACACGATCATGCCGCGCTGCCCCTTGCCGATCGGCGAGAGCAGGTCCACGATGCGCGCCGTCAGGTTGTCCTTGTCGCCCGGCATCTCGAGGTTGAGCCGCGAGTCCGGGAACAGCGGGGTGAGGTCCTCGAAGCGCGGCCGGTTGCGCGCCTCCTCGGGGTCCATGCCCGAGATGGTGTCGATGCGCAGCAGTGCCGGGTACTTCTCGTTGTTCGACGCCGGCCGGCACGCGCCCTCGACGTAGTCACCGCGGCGCAGTGCGAACTTGCGGGCCTGGCTGATGGAGACGTAGACGTCCTTCGACGAGGGCAGGTAGCCCTCGCAGCGCAAGAAGCCGTAGCCCTCGTCGCGCAGGTCGAGCATGCCCTTCACCTCGACCAGCTCACCCGTGTAGGGCTGCTCCTGCCCGCCCCCCTGCAACTCGCCGCCGCCACTACCACCACCACCGGTCGTGCCGCGGTCGCGGCCACGACGCCGGCGGCTGCGGCGGTTGCCCACGTCCCCGTCGGGCTGCTGGCGGTTCTGGCTGTTGCTGTTGTTGTTCCGGTTACGGTTGCCGCCCTGCTGGTTCTGGTGGCTCTGCTGGCCGTTGTGCTGGGGTGGCGCCGTGACGGCGCCGTCGGCCAGCTCGGGCGGCTCCACGAAGACGGCCGGTCCGGAGTCGCCGGCCGGTGCCGCCTCCGCCGTGGCGGTGGCTGCCGAGGCGGCGGCCTCAGCCGAAGCGGACGACTCAGGCGTGGCGGGGCTGGATGCGTCCGGGGCATCGCCGTTGCCGGCGGCCGAGGTGCTGCGGGAGCGCCCGGCCCCCCGGGATCCGTTGGTCTCGGCGGGCGCCGCGGCGCCGTTCGATCCCGACGTCACACCGGTGGCGTCGAGGATCTGGTCAATGATGTCGGCCTTCTTCGTCCGGGTCGTCGTCTTGAGCGACATGGCCTGGGCGATGGCATTGAGCTCGTCGCGCTCCTTGCCTTCGAGAACCGATCGTTCGAGCTGCTGTTCCGCAGTCATCGGGCTCCTCTTTCCGAGGGTCATAGCCCGCACGGTATGTCCGCGCGTGACGAGGGAATTTCAGGGAGGAGAAGGGAGTTACGTGTGAATTCCCTCCCCCGGGATCACCTCTGCGTCATGCTCTCCCGGGACCGCTTGTACCCGCGGAGGGCGCTTCGAAGCGCACAGGGGATTCCTCTACTTTAGCGGGAAGTGGGGGGTGATGCCAACACCACCCGGGCGGGCGGGGCCTCAGAGCGAGATCTCTGCCAGGACCGTCTCGAGGTCCAGGTCGATGACCGACGGGACCGAGATCGCCTTGATGGCCAGGTCAGGGTCCTTCAACCCGTGCCCGGTCAACACACACACAACCCTCGAGCCCGCCGGCACGCCGTGCTTGATCAGCCCGGCCACCGAGGCCGAGGAGGCCGCCTCGCAGAAGACGGACTCCTCCTTGGCGAGGAAGGTGTACGCACTGAGGATCTCGTCATCGCTGACGGCCGAGATCGATCCGCCGGACTCGGACGCGGCGGCCGTGGCCGAGTACCAACTGGCCGGGTTCCCGATGCGGATCGCCGTGGCGATCGTCTCGGGGTTCTCGACCGGGTGGCCCAGCACGATGGGTGCCGCACCTTCAGCCTGGAAGCCGAGCAGGCGGGGCAGCTTGGTGGCGCGGCCCACTTCCTTGTATTGGAGATAACCACGCCAGTAGGCCGAAATATTCCCGGCGTTGCCCACTGGGATGCAGTGCACGTCCGGGGCGTCGCCCAGGACGTCGACGATCTCGAAGGCGCCCGTCTTCTGACCCTCGATCCGGTGCGGGTTCACCGAATTCACCACTGTGATCGGTGCGTGGTTGGGCAGGTCGCGGACGATGGTGAGCAGTTGGTCGAAGTTGCCCCGCACCTGGAGCACCCGGGCGCCGTGCATGAGCGCCTGGGCCAGCTTGCCGAGCGCGATGTGGCCGTCGGGGATGAGCACCACGCAGGCCAGCCCCGCCCGCGACGCGTAGGCGGCGGCCGAGGCCGATGTGTTGCCGGTCGACGCGCACACGACCGCCTTGGCCCCCTCCTCCACCGCCATGGAGATGGCCATGGTCATGCCGCGGTCCTTGAAGCTGCCGGTCGGGTTGGCCCCCTCCACCTTCAGCCACACCTCGGCGTCGACGCGCTCGGAGAGCCGCGGCGCCGGCACGAGCGGCGTGCCGCCCTCGAGCAGGGTGACCACCGGCGTCTTGTCGGTCATGGGCAGGAACTCGCGGTACTCCTCCATCACGCCGCGCCAGCCCGGGGTCACGACGCCGCTCCGTCCCGACCGGCGCTCTTGCCGCCGCTATGGCCCTGGGTGTCGATGTCGGTGTCGATGTCGGTGTCGATGACACGCAGCACCCCGCTCACCCGGTCGACGGCCTGCAGCTGGCGCAGCTCGTCGATGGTGGCCAAGAGGTCGCCCTCCCGGGCCACGTGGGTGAGGAAGATGAGGCGCGCCTCCTCGGCCATACCCTCCTGCTCCATGGCCCGGATGGAGACGTTGTGATCGCCGAAGATCTTGGCCACCGCCGCCAGCACGCCGGGTCGGTCGGCCACGTTCATGCTCAGGTAGAAGGCCGAGCGCATGTCGTTCTGGTCGCGCACGGTGGTGCTGGTGCGCTTGGGGGCGGGCGCCGGCGCGCCGGCCAGCAGGTTGCGCGAGGCGTCGACCAGGTCGCCCAGCATGGCGCTGGCCGTCGGGCCACCGCCGGCGCCGCGCCCGTAGAGCATGAGCTCGCCGCTCACCGCGCCCTCGACGAAGACTGCGTTGAACGCGCCGCGTACCGCCGCCAGCGGATGCGTGCGCGGGACCATGGCCGGATGCACACGCACCGAGAGCTCGGGGCCGCCGTCGATGAACTCGGCGATGGCCAGCAGCTTGACCGAGTAGCCGAGCTTGTTGGCGTAGGCCAGGTCGGCCGCGCTGAGCCCGCTGATGCCCTCGCGGTGCACGTCGGCGTCCACCACGTCGGAGCCGAAGGCGAGCGCGGCCAGGATGGCCGCCTTGGCCGCGGCGTCGTGGCCGTCGACATCCGCGCTGGGGTCGCGCTCGGCCAGGCCGAGATCCTGCGCCTCCTTCAGCACGTCGCCGTAGCTCGCACCCTCCTCCTCCATGCGGGTGAGGATGTAGTTGGTCGTGCCGTTGACGATCCCCATGACGCGCACGATCTGCTCGCCGGCCAGCGATTCGCGCAGCGGGCGGATCACCGGGATGGCGCCCGCCACGGCGGCCTCGTACAGCAGGTCGACGCCGGCGGCGGCGGCCACCTCGGCCAGCTCGGCGCCGGCGGTGGCCAGCAGGGCCTTGTTGGCCGTGACCACGGGCTTGCCGTGGCGCAGGGCGGTCTCGACCAGCTCGTGGGCGGGGTGCAGGCCGCCGATGACCTCGACCACCACATCGACGTCGTCGCGCTCGACCAGGGCGGTGGCGTCGGTGCTCACCAGCTCGGCATCGACGGCGGCGGGCCGTGGCTTGTCCGGGTGGGCCACGGCGATGCCGACCAGCTCCAGGCGGATGCCGGTACGGGCGGCCACGTCGTCGGAGCGCGTGAGGAGGATCTCGGCCAGGGCGCCGCCGACGTTGCCGCAGCCGAGCAGTGCCACGCGCACGGTGGGCGCCGGGTGTGCCTGGGGAGCGTCAGAGATGCCGGACGCACCCCTGACCTGGTCGCGGGCCGGGTCGGCGGTCACCTCCAAACGGTACAGGCTGCCCGCGTGGTGACCTGGCCTCTTCGGCTGCCCAGCCGACCGGGATGTGCCGGCGTTGCGCCGGCGACCCAACCGGCCGGGTCGGTGGTGCTACCACCATGTGGCCCGTCGGGCTGACTCCCTTGAGCGGTCACCGGTGCCGGGCCACACTGACGCCGGGGAGGTTCCGTGGCGTTTCTCCGACTGATGCTCCAGACCGGCGCGCGGCATCGTTGGCGCTCGTGGCTGGCCCTGACGCTCCTCACGGCCGTGGTGGTCGGCCTCGTGCTGGCCGGGGCGGCCACCGCCCGCCGGACCGCGACGGCGTTCCCCCGCTTCGAGGCGGACCACGGGTACGACGCCTTCTACTACAGCGCCGGCCCGGTCCCTCGGGTCGCGTCCCTGCCGGAGGTGGCGTCGGTGACGCGGCTCCGCGCTCCAGCCGTTGGCGCCCCGACGTGCGCCTGTCGCCCCATCAACGTCAACGAATTCTCCATCGACGAGGTCCCCCCGGCGCAGCTGACCAAGGTGGTCAAGCTGGTGAGCGGTCACCTGCCTGACCAGTCCGACCCCGACCAGGTCCTCGCCTCGTACAACCTCGAGCCTTTCGGCGTGCACATCGGCAGCGTCCTGCACGTCCCGCTGGCGGCCTCGTCCCAGCGGGCGCAGGTGATGAGCAACGCCAACCTCACCCCCACCGGTCCGACCGTCACCCTGCACGTGGTCGGCTTCTCGGTCTCCGAGTTCGAGTTCCCGACGACGTCGAACCCGCCCTCCTACGACGTCTACGCCACCAGCAGCTTCGCCCGGAGGTACGACGCGCAGGGCGTCGTGTTCAACGAGTACATGTTCCGCCTGCGCCACGGTGCCGCCAGCCTTCCCCGCTTCGAGACCCAGGCGCGCGCCCTCGGGGGCCTCTCGGGCACCGACCTCGACGCACTGGCCAACGCCATCGCCACCTCCATCGACCCCCAGGCGGTCGGGTGGTGGATCCTCACCGCGCTGGCTGCCCTGGTCGGCATCATCGTCTTGGCGCAGGCGCTGGCCCGTCAGGCCGCTCTGGAGGCCGACGACTACCCCGTCCTGGGCGCGCTCGGCGCCACCCGCCGTCAGCTGTTCACCCTCACCATGGCCCGCACGCTGGCGGTCGCCCTCGCCGGAGCTGCGGGAGGGGTGCTGCTCGCCGCGTTGCTGTCCTTCTTCGTCCCCGTGGGCGAGGCGAAGCTCGCCGACCCGGCGCCGGGGTTCGACTTCGACGCTCTGCTCTTGATCGGTGGTGCGGCGGTGGCGGTCGTGGCGGTGCTCGCGCTGGGCCTCTGGCCCGCCGTCCGCGCCTCTCGGCTGGTCTCGCGGCGCGACGACGACCCGGTCGTGCGGTCGTCGCGGGTCGTCGCCCTCCTGACCGCGTCCGGCGCACCGCCGAGCGCCCTCATCGGGATCCGCAACGCCCTGGAGCGGGGACGCGGCCGCACCGCCGTGCCGGTCAGCTCGGCCCTCGTCGGCGCGGTCCTGGCGGTGGCGGTCCTCTGCGGCGCCGCCGTGTTCGGGGCGAGCCTGACCCACCTGACCAGCACACCCGCGCAGTACGGCCAGGGGTTCGACGCGTGGTTCTCGGTCAACAGCACGGGTTCGGTCGCGCAGAACGATCGGCTGCTCGACGACCTGGAGCGACCCGGCGTTGCGGCCATCACGGCCGGTGTCTCCGGCGACGTGAGCATCAACGGCCACGTGGTCGACGGCCTGGCGGGGCAGAGCCTACGAGGCCCGTTCCTGATCACGATCATCGACGGCCGGCTGCCGGCGGCCGACGACGAGGTCGTGCTGGGCGCGAAGACCATGCGCCAGGTGGGTGCCCGCGTGGGCTCGACGGTGCGCGTCGCACTGTCCGGGAACGTCGTCGGCCGGCGGGGCGACGAGGGTTCGCAGCTTCCGGGTCGTGGGGACCACCGTCCTCCCGCCCGACTTCAACGGCGCAGCCCTGGGGACGGGCGCGGTCTTCACCCTCGACGGTCTGCTGGGACCGGGCTGTCCGAGCGGCGACCGAAACCGCGCCTGCCTCTCGGCGTTGCTCGTCGCCCAGTCCGGCAGCTTCGTCGTTCGCACCACACCGGGGCCGCAGGGCACAGCGGCACTGGCCGCCCTCAGCCGGGACTACCCGTCCAGGTGAACTTCCCCCGTCCACCCACCGACCTGGTCAACTTCGGGGAAGCGGTCAACTTCCCGCTGATCTTCGGGCTGGTCGTCGTGCTCTTCGGGGTGGCGACGCTGCTCCACATGCTGGTCTCGAGCCTGAACCGGCGGCGAAGGGAGATGGGCCTGTTGAAGTCACTGGGCTTTGTCCGCCGTCAGATCGCCCTCTCCGTCTCCTGGCAGACCACCACCGTCGCCGCCATCGGGATCGTGCTGGGCGTCCCCCTGGGCATTGCCGCCGGCCGGCTGGTCTGGGACGCCTTCGCATCGAACCTGGGGGTGGTGGCCGTCCCCGTCGTGACGGCATGGGTTTTGGCGGCCATCATCGCCGGGACGTTGCTGGTGGCGAACCTCCTGGCGGTCGGGCCGGCACTGGTGGCCTCGCGCACCAGCGCGGCGTCCTTGCTCAACGCCGAGTGAGGGTCAGGCATCGAGTCGCGTCAGGTCCTCGATCGTCTCACGGCGGACGACGACTCGGGCGGTTCCTGCCGCGACGAAGACCACGGCCGGTCGGGGCACTTTGTTGTAGTTGGAAGCCATGGCGTAGCCGTAGGCGCCGGTGACCGGCGTGGCCAAGATGTCGCCGACCTCCAGGTCGTCGGGCACGAAAGCGTCGGGCACCACGAGGTCTCCGCTCTCGCAGTGCTTGCCGACGACACGTACCGGACGCGGACGGGACGCGGCGACGGCGCGAGGCAAGAACGCCTCGTACCCGCTGCCGTAGAGCACCGGGCGCGGGTTGTCGCTCATGCCCCCGTCGATGCTCACGTAGGTACGGATTCCGGGCAGGTGCTTGACCGTACCGACGGTGTAGAGGGTGATCCCGGCTGTGGCCACGATGGACCGTCCGGGCTCGGCCGTGACGCGGGCCGCCGGATCGACCCCGGCCTTGGCACAGGCGAGGCGGGTGGCCTCGGCCCACTCGGCCTGCGTCGGCGCCCGCTCCCCGTTGACGTAGGGCACGCCGAGCCCGCCGCCCACGACCAGCTCGGCCAGGCCGAGCGGCGCGAAGAACGCGCCGAGCACCTCGGCCGCCTGCTCGAAGGAGGAGGCGTCGAACACCTGGCTGCCGATGTGGGCGTGCACGCCGACCAGCTCGACGCCGGGCAGGAGCTCGAGCGCGGCCACGGCCTCGGACGCGGCGCCCGAGGAGACGGAGAACCCGAACTTGGAGTCCTCCTGGCCCGTGCGCACGAATTCGTGCGTGTGCGCCTCGACGCCCGGGGTGACCCGGACCAGGACGCGGGCCGTTGGACCGCCGGCGGCCACGACTCGAGCAGGCCACCGAGCCGGGCGATCTCGTCGAAGGAGTCCACCACGATGCGGCCGACGCCGGCCTCGAGGGCGGCGGCCAGCTCGTCGGTCGACTTGTTGTTGCCGTGCAGGACGAGCCGATCGGCGGGCACGCCGGCGGACAGAGCGACGTAGAGCTCGCCGCCCGAGGCCACATCGAGGTGCAGGCCCTCCTCGAAGGCCAACCGGGCCATGGCCCGGCACAGGAAGGCCTTGGTGGCGTAGGCGACGCCGTCGCCCCAGGCGGCCACCGCGTCCCCGCACGCGCGACGCAGGTGCTCCTCGTCGTAGACGAAGAGTGGGGTGCCGAACTCCTGGGCCAACTCGAGAACGTCGATCCCGCCGACGTGGAGGTGGCCCTTCTCGTCGACTGCCGCCGTGCGCGGCAGGAGGTGCCGTTCCAGAGGTGCGGTGGCGACGTCGTGGTCGACGGACATGAGGATGCAGCGTAGGGCAGCCTTCGCGCCGGTCGTGGAGCCGGAGTAGCGGAGCGGGGTTCCCGCTCGGGTGTGACGACTACGATCGTCCCCTGCCCGCGCGCCTGGCGCGGGCGCTGTTTGCCCCCGTAGCTCAGCGGATAGAGCACCGGCCTCCGGAGCCGGTGGCGCAGGTTCGAGTCCTGCCGGGGGCGCCGTTGTCACTGCCGGGGGCGCCGTTGTCACTGCCGGGGGCGCCGTTGCCGGGGGCGCCGCCAGTCACTGCCGGGGGCGCCGGGGGGCGCTGCCGGGGGCGGCGCTCCTGCCGGGGGCGCTTCGTCATGGGAGAAGCCCTCTCGCGGCCAATCGAGAGCTTCCGCCACCTTCCACTTCGGGCACATGACCCACATTGACGCGTCGGATCGGCAATCCAGCCTTCGTCGTTCACCAACCTCCACGATCTGGCGGTCAAGTCGAAGGTGCCGACGAGACAGCGAGTGACGGGCGGACTGGCGACCGACTTAGGACCACCGTGACTCCACAGAAGGCGTCCGGGAAACTCAGGTGGGCCTCAGGAGCCGGTGTCGCAAGTTCCAATCCTGCCGGGAGCCGTGAGATCTAGTTCGAGCCCGATTTCCACTGTCGGTTGGGCGTATTCGGCACTAATCTCCGTGGACCGATTCTCAGTTCATTGTCCCGTATAGCGCCGGACGCCTCGGCCTGCTGGAGGCTCTCAGAAAAGAAGAGAGATGACTGAATACGTGGGATGCTTCGAGCGGAAGTGCAGGAACTGGCGCTGTCCATGTCGGTGCGGCGACGGCCGACGAACGGCCAATGCGACTCAGTATTTCCGGCGACATCAGGAGAAGGCCTCCAAAGAGACACAGCTCAAAGAAGCATCTCGCGACCGCCTCGGGGGACGCCGAATCGCGACCCGTCAATGGGACCGACGAAGGCACCCTCCACGCGGAGGTGATAGATGACGATCTCCGAAGCTCTGGCGGCGTGGGGGTCCTACGACCTCGACGACCCGTTCTCGGTGTTCGCAGAGATCCGGCAGCTTGGACCAGTGCATGCGGTGACGTTGTCCGATGGGCATGAGGCCTGGCTTGTGGTCCGCTACGAGGAGGCGCACGTCGCCCTTAACGACACACGGCTCTCCAAGGACATGCACGCGGCCTTGGCGACGGGGTCCGGTGTCGTGGCTGAAGGTCTGCCCGGCCCGGCCTTCGCCCGGCACATGCTCAGCGTCGACCCTCCCGACCACACCCGGCTGCGACGGCTCGTCTCAGCCGCTTTCTCGCCGCGACGAGTCGACGCGTTGCGCGGCCGCATTCAGACCATCACGGACGACCTGCTCGACGACATCGCCACCTACGGGCCCGACAGCCGGATCGATCTGGTCAAGACCTTCGCGTTCCCGCTGCCGTTCACGGTCATATGCGAGCTCCTTGGCGTACCGCAGCGCGACCGCGCCGCGCTCGGTGAGGGTTTCACCAAGCTGCTCGTCCCGACATCCAGTCCGGCCGAGTACGCGGCAGCGAAGGAGGCGTCCGACGCCGTCGTGGCCATGCTCGAAGCACTCGTCGACGCCAAGCAGACCGACCCAGGCGACGACCTCGTCAGCGGTCTGATCAATGCCCGCGATGGAGATGAGCGTCTCGACAACCAAGAGCTGCTCTCGACAATCTTTCAACTAATCGTTGCCGGTCATGACACAACTGCCAGTCTCATCGGCAACAGCCTCGTCGCCCTTTTCCGCAACCCGCTCCAGCTGGCACAGCTCCGCGCCGACCCCGCCAAGATCCCAAAGGCTGTGGAGGAGTTCCTCCGCTTCGACGCACCCGTCCCTCACTCGACGTTTCGATACTCGACTGCCCCCATGAACCTCGGTGGTGTGGCGATTCCCGCCGGCGCACAGGTCATCATCTGCCTGGCGGCGGCGAACCGAGACGCGGAACGGTACGACAACCCTGAGAGGCTCGATCTCGATAGGGACGAAGCCCGTCACCTCGCCTTCGGACACGGCATCCATCACTGCCTCGGCGCACCACTGGCCCGCATCGAGGGTCACCTCGCTATCGGGTCGCTCCTGCGCAGGTACCCGGAGCTCTCGCTTGCGGTACCGGTGGAAGACTTGCATTGGCGCCACGGCGATGGCCTCGTGCTTCGCGGCCTCTCCGAGTTGCCCGTCATCCCTGGCCCCACCCTCCCGAGGTCGCGACCGTGACGGAGGATCGTGCTGTCTCCACCGGGCTCGACGACAGCTGGCGCGGGGTCGACCAGGGCTGGGGCCGGCGAGCTGTGGAGTTTGCCACCCTCAGCGAACCGACCAACTGCCGGGAATACCTCTCGATGCACCACCGCCTCGGCGTGAAGGCAGGTGACAGGCTGCTCGATGTCGCCTGCGGAGCGGGCCTCGCGGTGGAACTGGCTGGCCTGCGCGGCGCCCGCTCCGCGGGGATCGATGCGTCACCGCGCCTCCTCGCCGTGGCCCGCGACCGCAATCCCGATGCTGACCTCCGGGTCGGAGACATGAACGCCCTGCCGTGGGGTGACGATGTTTTCGACATCGTCACCAGCTTCCGGGGCATCTGGGGCACAACCCCAGGAGCGATTGCCGAGGTGCACCGCGTCTTGGTCCCGGGCGGCCGGATCGGGCTCACGGTCTGGGGTCACATTAAGGCATCACCAGGCGCGTGGGCGCTGGCGCCTTTCTCTCTGGCCGCGGCCCCCAAGGTGGAGAACCAAGCCGCCATGGTGGCGCTCGGCCGGCCCGGCGCCGGCGAGGCATTCCTCCATGACGCTGGTTTCATCGACATCGAGCGCGTCGACGTTCCGTTCGTGTTTGAGTTCGCCGATCCGGAGGCATACGCGCGAGCCTTGGCGGCGACCGGTCCGGCCTACGAGGCTATGGAGACGATTGGCGAGTCGGCTTTCATCCAAGCGGCGGTGGAACTGGCGCGTGACAAGGTCCGCGACGGCCTCCCACTCCGGGCGCCCGTGGCGGTTGTGGGCTACATCGCCAGCAAGCCGGCCGGGCGGGCGCCTGTCAGCAGCCACGCTGCGACGCTCCGAGTCGAGGAACCCAGAGCCGGCTTCCTCGCAGCACCGAGGCACACGCCAGAGGCCCGACGCCTGTTCGACAATGACCTAGAGGACGTCGGCTATGTGACGAACGTGTCGCGGCTGTGGGCGTACATGCCGACCACGCTCGACGGCCTGTCCGATCTAATGAGGCAAGCGACCCGGGCCGGCTCGCTCACTCTCATGCAACGGGCTGTGCTCGTGACGACCGCTGCGTCTACCCTGGGTGACTCCTACTGCTCGCTGGCATGGGGAAAGAAGCTCGCGGAGGAGTCCGGATCCGATGTTGCGGTCGGTGTTATTCGCGGTGAAGTCGACCGTCTTGAGACGGCCGAACGGGCGCTGGCCCAGTGGGCTCGTGCAGTGGCCACCGACCCGAACGACATCGACGCGGCCGACGTCCAGCGTCTACGCGACGCGGGATTCGACGAGGAACAGATCTTCGCCATCACGACCTACGTAGCGCTCCGCCTGGCCTTTTCGAGCATCAATGACGCGTTGGGGGCGCATCCGGACCGCCAACTGGGCTCGTCGACGCCGAAGCCAGTCGTGTCCGCCGTAACCTTCGGCCGCCCGCTGGGATCCGACGATGAATAGAACCTCGCCTCAAGCGTCGGCGACCCTTCCGTGGGCATGCCAAAAGCGGGAACCTCGGGGCGGACCGCGTCAGTCGATCCTGGGCGGAACTTCGTGTTTGTTGGGACGCGATGAATCGCGTTTCCGAGCATGTTGCGGCAAGACCGTGGGGACTTTCCCGACGGGGATTGAGTAAGGAGGAAAACAGATGACCACTACGGACACTCCAGTCAATAACGGCGTCAACGTCGAGGCCTTACTGGGCGCACGCGTGGCGCTAACGGAGGCGCCCCAGGCGGCGCAGTTCCAGTGGCGTGCAACGTGTGAGTGGCGGAACGGGACCCATAGCCGCTCAACAGTCGAGGGCTTCTTCGGTCTTGGTGAAGAACAGAACCACCGCACCCGATACGTCTTTGACGCCGATCACCCAGAGATCTTCGCTTCCGAGGACAATGGCGCGACACCTGTCGAATACGTTCTCGTGGCCCTCGCCAGCTGCCTAACTGCGGGAGTCGCCGCGGTAGCGCAGAACCGGGAGATCCAATTGCGCAGTGTTGCAGCGACGATCGAAGGCGGCATGGACGTGCGAGGCATCCTCGGCGTCGATAGCGACGTGCGTAATGGCTTCAGCGACATCAAGGTGACCTATGACATCGATGCTGACGCTTCGCCCGATGACATCAAGGCGCTGGTCGCACAGTCGCAGAAGCGCTCGGCCGTGTATGACATCATCACGAACCCCACCAACGTGAGCGTTCAGGTTCGCTGACCACAATCGGCGTCGGACGAGCTGGGGTGGATTGTGCACGCCACGACCGTCGTCATCGGGGCCGGTCACAGCGGATTGGCGATGAGCAAGTGCCTTTCTGAGCGCTCAATCGACCATGTAGTTCTCGAACGGAGTGAGATCGCGAACTCGTGGAGGACCGAGCGGTGGGATTCGCTGCGCTTGCTCACACCGAACTGGCAATGCCGCCTCCCCGGCTACTCCTACGCTGGCGGCGACCCAGACGGCTTCATGATGATGCCGGAGGTCGTCGACTTCATCACCGACTACGCGAAACTGATCGCGGCACCGGTGAGATCCGGCACGCCGGTCTCCTCGGTGCGCCGTGCCAATGGCGAGTACCGAGTGACCACAAACCAAGGCGAATGGCGGTGCGAGACGGTCGTCGTCGCCACGGGGGCCTTCAATGTGCCCCAAGTCCCGCCTGTATCGGAGGGTGTGCCGTCGTCGGTGACGACCTTGACTCCGCTGGAATATCGGAACCCGGAGCAGCTCGGCGAGGGCGGGGTTCTCGTCGTCGGCGCGTCGGCGACGGGAGTGCAGATGGCAGCTGAGATCCAGCGCTCCGGCCGCCAGGTCACTATCGCTGTAGGCGAACACGTTCGTGGGCCACGGGTCTACCGCGACAGGGACATCCACTGGTGGATGGAAGAAGCCGGCGTGCTCGATGAACGGTTCGACGAGGTCGACGACATCGTACGGGCACGGCGCGTTCCCTCGATGCAACTCGCTGGCTCACCTGAACGGGCCACGTTCGACCTCAATGCGCTCACGAGCATCGGCGTAAAGCTGGTCGGCCGACTCGCTGGGATAAATGGGGGACGGGCCCAATTCTCCGGCTCTTTGCGCAACAAGTGCGAGCTCGCAGACCTCAAGCTCGGGCGGCTGCTCGACACCATCGACGAATGGGCGTCCGAAAGCGGGCTGGACGACTCGTTGCCGCCGCCGCACCGATTCTCACCGACTGCGGTGGACGCTTCGCCGCCGCTCGGTCTCGATCTCGCCAGCGGTGAGATCGAGACCATCATCTGGGCAACAGGATTTCGCCCGGATTACTCCTGGCTCGACGTTGATGTCATCGATGCCAAGGGAATGATCCGGCATGACGGAGGCGTCGTCGATTCGCCCGGGATGTTCCTGGTGGGAAGCCCGTTCCTGCGTCGACGCAAGTCGAGTTTTATCGACGGGGCCCGAGCCGACGCCCTAGAACTCATCGTGGAACTGACCGCCTACCTCGATCGTCGAGCCTCCTCGGCGAGGGATTGACCGCTGCCGACAATAGATAGCCACGCACCCTTGGCAATCCGACTTGGCAATCAAATCAGCATTACCAGTTAGACATCTACGGATCAGCTGGATTGAGGGGCCAGTCCAGGGCCACTGGAGCCAACGAGAAGGACTCCCTGGAAAACAAGATGGGCCTCCGGACCGGTGGCGAAGGTTCGAGTCCTGCGAGGGACACTGCCGGAGCGCTGACTGCCGGGACCGCCGCTTCAGTCTCACGCAGGACCACGTCGGGGGGAGTCATCGCGTCACCACGGTGCGTCCGATCGTCGCACGCGACTCCATGTCCTCGAGGGCCTGCGCCAGGCCGTCGAAGGTGACCATCCGACCCACGATCGGTCGGATAGCACCCACAGTTAGGAGTTCAAGCAGGTGGGCTTGGACCCGCATGCCCACATCGGTCGTCGGAGGGTTGAAGCGGGGCACCGGAACCGGGACAAAGCTGCTTACGTACGGGACCACAGCTGCATCCACATAGGCCAGGATGACACCGACGATGTCGAAGTTGCCGAAGCAGATGGCCCGCCCCGAAATCATCGGGGTCTCCTCGGCCTCGATACCACTGGCGAACCCGACGACCAGGTGCCGCCCGCCTCGGCCGAGGCACCGCAGCGACTGCATCGTCGTCTCACCGCCCACCCCGTCGAAGCACAACTCGACGCCGGCGCCAGCAGTCACCTCGAGGACACGGGCGACGAAGTCATCGGATCGGTAGTCGATGACGACGTCAGCCCCCAAACCCTTTACGAACGAGGCCTTGACGTCGTCACCGACCGTCGCGATGACCCGGGCACCGGCGACCACGGCCAGCTGAACGGCAGCGGAGCCAACACCGCCAGCGGCGGCGTGGATCAGAACGGTATCGCCTGCGCTCAGGTGACCTCGCTCGTGGAGCCCGAGGTGCGCAAGATGGAACGGGTAGAGGAATGCCGCGGCCTCGACGTCGTCCAACTGTTCCGGCGCCTCGAACACCATGGTGGTCGGGCAAGCGACCAAGTCGGCGTGCGCGCCGGTGGCTCCTCGGGCGCTCGCTGTGACTCTCCGGCCGATCCAGGACTCTGCATCCGACCCAGCGTCCACGACCTCGCCGACACACTCCATCCCGAGCGTGTAGGGAAGTGGCGGATTGACCGTGAGATAGCGCCCGTAGCAGCCGTCGACCTCGTTGAAATTGAGGACGCTGGCGCTCGTCCGCACCAGCACCTCACCCGCCCCCGGAATGGGATCAACCGTCTCGAGCAGCTCAAGGGCTTCGGTCGGCCGCCCGTAGCTGGTCACTTGCCAGGCCCGCACCTCAGAGGAGCTCCAAGGCAGCAGTGCCCACGGTCAGTGTCGCCCGGTTCATGTGCGTCTTCTCCCGTCTCGCATGCTCGTCATCTCCGCTCCCCATTCACCGGCCAAACCGAACCGGCAACCGGCGATAGCCGTTGGTCAAGTTCGACCGTACCTTCGCGGGTGTATCGCTCAACTCGATGGTGGAGAAGCCGGACAGGAGCTCCTCGAAAAATACCCGGGCCTGGAGACGGGCAACGTGCGCACCAAGGCAAAAGTGCAAACCCATCCCGAAGCTGAGGTGCCCATTCGGTGTCCGACGGATGTCGAAGACCTGGGGGTCGGAGAAGACCTCCTCGTCCCGATTGGCGGACGTGTAGTAGACGGCTACCTTGTCACCGGCCCTGATCTGTTTGCCGCCCAGCTCAGTATCACCCGTTGCGGTCCGTCGCATGTAGTGGACAGGGTTGCAGCACCGCAGCATCTCCTCGACCGCCGAGGGAACCAGTCCGGGGTCCTCCCGCATGGCCGCCGCGTGCCCGGGGTGCCGAATGAGCTGCTCGGTGCCTGAAGAGATGAGGGTCCTGGTTGTGTCGTTCCCTGCGGTGACGAGTTGAAAGAAGAACGAGCCGAACTCCACATCGCTCATCGGCTCGCCCTGCTGGAACGTCGACTCGAGCAACAAGGACGTGAGATCCTCCTGCCGGGGCAAGGCTCTTCGCCGTGCGGCCCAAGCGATGGCGTAGACGACCATGTCGAGCGCCGCGTTGCCCGGGTAGGAGGCAACGATTTCCTGGTCCTGCCCGCCGAGCGCAATCTCCGCCCAACGTCGGATCATGGGCGTGTCCTCGTGGGGTAGACCCATGATTTCAGCGATGGTCTCTGACGCGAGCGGGCCGGCGACGTCGTGGCAGAAGTCCACTTCGCCCTTGTCGGCCGCCGCCGCGAGCACGTCCCGGCAGCGGGTCCGAATCTGCAGTTCCATGCGGCTGATCATCCGGGCGCCGAAGTGGGGCGCCAACGGCTGGCGGTACAACGTGTGCTGAGGTGGGTCCATCACGAGGAGCATGCGACGCGTCTCTTCGAGGGTCACCGGATCCGGATCTTCAAGCAGGACTCCACCCAGCCAGCTTGAGAAAAGCTCGGGGTGCCGGGACACGTGCACGACGTCGGCGTGTCGCAACACGGCCCAATAGCCGGGCTCCCCAGGCATGTCCTGCCAATGGATAGGGTCGCTTCGCCGCAGCTCTGCAAAGGTCTGATGTACATCCTCGCCCAAATACCAGGCCGGATCGTGCAGATCGCCCAACGTGTCGTCCCCTCAGGTCCGAGGTCGACTCAACGTATACCCACGGGTGGGAGCGGGCGAAGGAGACCGCGTGGATCGGAATAACAAGTTGGTGGCGATGAGGTCCGCCGACCGGCACTTGGTTCCGCCAAGGCAGCGGGACTCGCAGCGGCACCCAATCGTAGGGAAGCTCGGTCCTACTCCGCCATGTCCCCGGGTGGCCGTATTGCGCTCGCTCTGAGCGTCCAAGAGTTCGCATCTGGCGGGCGGTCCGTTGCCAACTATGTCGTTGACGGCAGCGCTCGTCGCGGCGGTCTGAACGGCCCCCGAATCCAGATGAGAAGCCGAGCTGTAGATGGAAACCGCCGTGACCATGGGCGACACACACCCCGAGCCGACGAAACGACCAGCAGGCCGGTGCGGTAGACTGGCTACCTCGTCCCCTTGGGAGAGTCGCTTCGCTTGGGCAGGACGGCCATGTCGGCCGGCGTCGCCCCGTGCAGGTTCGACGCCTCGACCGAGCCTCATTGAGGAGCATGCTTGCGCGTCTCGAACTTTCCCATGGTGTGCCCTGAAGGTCGCGCTCGCTCGTTTGGGATTCTCAGCTCCTTCCCTCCGACTGCATGCGGTCTGGCCACGTTCACCGCAGCGCTCACGGCCGGATTGGTGGCGAACGACACTCGGGTTGGGGTCGTACGGGTCGTCGACGCCGGCGGGCAGACGTCGCGGAGCGGACCACTCATCGGCGAGCTAGTTAACGGATCACAGCGCTCCCTGGTCGCCACTGCGGACTCGCTGAACCTTTGCGATGTGGCGGTGGTGCAGCACGAGTACGGGCTCTACGGAGGAACCGACGGGGACGAGGTACTCGAGATCCTGGGTGGTCTCAACATCCCCTCCATCGCGATCGCCCACACGATTCTCGCAAACCCGACTCCACATCAGCGGTCCGTCCTGAACGAGGTTGCTGCTCTGGCGTCCGGGGTGGTCGTCATGACGGAGGCGGCGAGGATCCGCCTGTGCGAGGGCTTCGACGTCGACGCTTCCAAAGTGACCACCATCGCTCACGGCGCTGCCGTTCCTCGTGCGCGTGTTGGGCCTAACCGGGCGGGCCGGCCCATGATTTTGACCTGGGGGCTGATCGGGCCAGGCAAAGGAATCGAACGAGTCATTGAGGCCATGCGAACGTTGCACGATCTACCGATGCGGCCGCGCTATCTCGTCGCCGGCCAGACCCACCCGAAGGTCCTCGCTGCTCACGGAGAGTCGTACCGTCGAAACCGGATAGATCAGGCGGAGCGCCACGGGATCTCCTCGTCCGTTGTCTTCGACGCCGACTATCGCGATGTAGCCTCTCTTACCGCGTTGATCCAGTCCAGCAACGTCGTCGTCCTGCCGTACGACTCCAAAGACCAGGTCACCTCCGGCGTTCTCGTTGACGCCATAGCTGCCGGAAGACCGGTAGTAGCGACCGCGTTTCCGCACGCCCTTGAATTGCTCTCCAGCGGCGCAGGGCTCGTGGTCGACCACGACGACCCGGATGCAATGGCTCTCGCTCTCAGGGAGGTCCTCACTAAGCCCGAGCTGGCGGCGAGCATGGCAGCGGAAGCTTCCCGTCTGGCACCGAGCCTTGGATGGTCGATGATCGCAGGCGAGTACTTGCGGCTGGCGGATCGTCTTCAGGCGGAGCGGATGTCGCTGGTGTGAACGCTCGGCCACAAAATCTCGAGCCGAACTTTGCGCACCTGATCTCCATGACGGACAGGCGCGGCACCTTCGAGCACGCCCACTTCAGCGAGCCCAGACCCGAGCACGGCTACTGCAGCGACGATATGGCCCGCGTACTCGTTGTCGCGACACGGGAACACGGCCATGCATTGGCGATGCGCAACCTGGCGATGCTCAGCTTGCGATTTCTTCAGGACGCGCTGGACTCACAGGGCAAGTGCCGAAATCGAATGAACCGAAGTGGAACTTGGGAAGATGCGCCGGCACTCGATGACTGCTGGGGAAGGAGCATCTGGGGTCTGGGCACCGCCGTCTCCCGCAGTAACGACCACCTGATCCGCCACTTGTCCACAAGGGGGCTCCAGCGAGCCATGAGGCAGCGCTCACCCTGGCCGCGGGCTATGGCCTTCGCGTCGCTTGGCGCAGCCGAGGTGTTCAGCGTCGATCCCGAGAACGTGCTCGCCCGCACCCTTCTGTCCGATGCCGCTGATTCGATGTCCAGACCCAGCCAATTTTCCGAGTGGCCCTGGCCTGAGCAGCGCCTCACCTACGCCAATGCAACGATCCCCGAAGCCATGATCGCGGCCGGCACTGCGCTCGAACGACCGGCCCTCCTGCGGCGCGGGTTGGACCTCTTGGAATGGCTGCTCGACTGGGAGACCCAAGACGGCCACCTCTCCGTCACCCCAGCCGGAGGCAGTGGTCCCCATGACCGTGGTCCGAGGTTCGACCAACAGCCCATTGAGGTGGCGGCACTCGCCGATGCATGTGCACGCGCGCACGCTGTTGACGGCAACCGACAGTGGATGGATGGGATCACCGCTGCGGCAGATTGGTTTCTCGGTGACAATGACGGTGGGGTCCTCATGTGGGACCCCGAGACCGGCGGAGCCTTCGATGGCCTGGAGATCGACGGCGCCAATCTCAACCAGGGCACCGAGTCAACGCTGGCTCTCCTCTCGACCATGCAGCACGCACGGTCTGCCGCGAGGGTCCTTCAATGACTTTGCTCGTATCCAGTCTCGCCCGCCGCAGCCCGATCCACATAGCGGCCGACAGGTCACGTGTGGTGACCCGCCTGTTCGTCCCGGGGCATGAAGGATTCGACCAGCAAGAGTCGCGGTCCTCCGCGGTGCTACAACGCGTCTTGGAGCTCCCTGACGATGAAGTTGAGCGAAGCTATGACGATATATTTGGGCGCTTCGAGGGACGGCATCATGGCTTGACCGAAACCTTCCTCAGGCATGCCGACGAGCTCTCCGATCGCCTCGACCCAGACAGTGAACTGTCTCCGACCCGGCGCCTCCTGCTTGGCGCAACCTTCACAAGTGAATTCGCCATTGAGGGTGCCGCTCTGTGCAATCCGAGCATGGTCATGCACCCTGACCAGACCGGGATCAACCCGGGCGATGTGCGTTTCGTGATGAGCGTCCGGGCCATCGGCGAGGGCCACAACTCCTCAATCGGCTTTCGGACGGGCACAATCACCGGTTCGGGCGATGTCGAGCTTGATCCCACTCCTGCCTTTGCCTCGAAAGGAAGACGGGACGAGGCTCTGCTCGAGGTCGAGGTATTCAGAGGAGAGCTCCGTCGGCTCCGTGGAAGCGTGGACGACGCTGACTACGTTCTGGGTCACCTCAAACCGCTGTTCACCACGGCGGACCTGGAAGTCCAGCTCAACCGCCTGGAGAATCACGTTGCTACTCGAAAGCAGGCAAGGAGGACGATCAGTCTCATACGCAGGATCGCCGAGCGGAGCTATGGCGTCAGATTCGAAAGCGACACCCCGCTGAGTGAGCGGGTACTCCTACCGGCAATGAGCGCTGAATCCAAAGGCATGGAAGACGCCCGCTTCGTGCGATTCTCCGACGACGATGCCAGCGTCACCTACTACGCCTCTTATACCGCCTACGACGGCACCGATATCGGTCAACAATTGCTCGAAACCAGGGACTTCGTGCACTTCACCTCTTCACCGATAGTCGGTCCGGCGGCGGCCAACAAGGGTCTCGCTCTCTTCCCGCGCCGGATTGACGGCCGTTTCGCTGCTCTCTCTCGATCTGATCGAGAGTCGAACACCATCACCTATTCGAACAATCCACACCGCTGGGACGAAGGGTTAGCGTGCCAAGCGCCGACGGCATCCTGGGAGGTTGTTCAGCTCGGCAACTGCGGGTCGCCAATGGAGACGGAAGCAGGTTGGCTTGTTCTCACCCACGGCGTCGGCCCCATGCGCACCTACAACATCGGTGCCATTCTGCTCGACCTCGAAGAACCCACTCGAATCATTGGCCGGCTCCGCGAACCGCTCCTCAGCCCAGTTCACGATGAGCAGGATGGCTACGTGCCCAATGTCGTCTACTCCTGCGGCGCTCTGCTGCATGCGGGCACGCTGGTCCTCCCCTACGGAATCGGCGACTCCGCGATCGGTGTGGCGACGGTCCCTCTGGACGAACTCCTCGACTCTCTGAACGCCATTCCCGACTGACCCACAAACCACCACGCATGACTGGAGAACACCGTGCCCGACAGATCCCCCCAGAGACCTTCTGGAAAGAAACCTGGCAAGTCCCTCAAGGAGAAGAGAGAGGCAAAGAAGGAGAAGCGAGACGAACGAGGCAAGAAGGCTGATCGCCTGGGACCGGGGCGTTGAAAGCCCGGTGCGCATTGCCGTACTGGCTCCGATTTCGTGGCGTGTCCCGCCGCGCCACTACGGACCGTGGGAGCTCTTTGCCTCACTGTTGACCGAAGGACTTGTGTCCCGAGGCCACGATGTGACGCTCTTCGCCACTGGTGATTCTGAAACGTCAGCTCGTCTGTGCAGCGTGATCCCTCAAGGCTGGTCCGAGGACCCGAGCATCGACCCAAAGGTTGCCGAGTGCCTTCACATATCGGAGGTCTTCGATAGGGCATCCGATTTCGATGTGATTCACAACAGCTTTGACTACCTGCCGCTTACGTACGCGGGGTTGATCTCGACTCCAGTTATCACGACGATCCATGGGTTCTCTTCGCCAGAAATCGTGCCGGTCTACGCCAAGTACAACCATAGAACGTCCTATGTCGCCATAAGCGATGCCGACAGGCATCCCGCCCTCGACTATGTGACCACCATCCGTCACGGGATAGCCACAGGTGACTTCACCTTCAATCCGTCTCCTGGGTCCTACTTGGCATTCTTCGGACGCATCCATCCGGACAAAGGAGTGGTCGCCGCTATTGACGCCGCCATAGAGACGGGACTACCACTTCGGATCGCGGGAATCATTCAGGACGAGGCGTACTTCGAGCGAGAAATTTTGCCACGCCTCGACGGTGAGCAAGTGCAGTTCATCGGGTCCGTCCGAGCCGAGGATCGCTCGTCCTTCCTGGGCGGTGCCGTTGCTCTGCTTCATTTGATCGGCTTTGACGAGCCATTCGGCCTTTCAGTCGTAGAGGCGATGTCCTGTGGAACCCCGGTGATCGCCTTCGACCGAGGTTCCATGCCGGAACTCATCAGCAACGGTACGACGGGTTTCCTGGTGGCTGACGTCGCATCGGCGGCCGAAGCGATCAGACGCGTTGACCAACTCGACCGGCGGATGTGTCGAACATTGGCGGTCCAACGCTTCAACTGCGATCGCATGGTCGATCAGTACGTAGATGTCTATCGGCAGGTCCTCGCCGAACACGACCGGCGACGGGCGCGTCCGTCCGTAAGCGTGACAACCGATGACCGGGCACTCGAGATGTGATGTCGCCCCAACCTCTCCGCTCCCAGCAGTTCGGTTGAACCCCTAGAGGCCTTGGACCCCCGCTCGTGCACCGCCACGGGAGGAGAGGGTCCCGACGGTGGCCCCGGCCAGTGCCGGGCCTTGGGTGTGCAAGTGGCAGCGGACGACCGTGCCGGAGGGAGTAGTAAAGGGCTCGGGATCGACCTGGGCGCACACATCCATCGCAAAGGGGCAGCGTTGCCGGAACCGGCAGCCGATGCTGGTGTCGAGGGGCGTCCCGACCTCGCCGGCCAGCACGATGCGCTCGCGGGAACGTTGCCGCTCAGGGTCGGGCACGGGGATGGCCGACAGGAGGGCCGCGGTGTAGGGGTGGGTGGGTCGCAGATACACGTCGTCCGCCATACCCTCCTCGACGATCTTTCCCAGGTACATGACGGCGATGCGGTCGCTCAGGTGCCGCACCACCGACAGATCGTGGGCAATGAAAAGGTAGGCCAACCCCAGCCGGTCCTGCAGTTCGCTCAGGAGGTTGATGACCTGTGACTGGGTGGACACGTCGAGGGCGCTGACCGGCTCGTCGCAGACGAGGAGCTTCGGCTCGAGGGCCAGCGCCCGGGCGATGGCGATACGTTGGCGCTGCCCGCCCGAGAACTCGTGGGGTTGGCGCCCGAGCACGTGGCGCCCGATGCCCACCTGGTCCAGCAGCTCAATCACCCTCTGTTCGCGCTCTTTTGCTGAGAGCTTGGTGTGGATCTGTAGGGGCTCACCCACGACCTCGGCGATGTTCTGGTGGGGGTCGAGCGAGGAGTAGGGGTCCTGGAAGATCATCTGCATGGCCTGGCGGCTGCGCCGGAGAGGCGGCCCCGAGAGGGCGGTGAGGTCCTGGCCGTCGAGCACGATCGAGCCGCCGGTCGGGTCGATGAGGCGAAGGACCAGACGGGCCAGCGTGGACTTGCCCGAGCCGCTCTCCCCGACGAGGCCCACTGTCGTGCCACCCTGCAGTCTGAGGTCGACGCCATCGACCGCGACGACCCGACCGGTCACCTTCCGCAGGAAACCGGTACGGACCGGGAACTGCTTAGAGAGCTCCACAAGTTCGAGGAGTGGCTGCCCAGTGACCGTGGCCGCGGCTTCGCCGCCGAAGGACTGGTCCAGCGCGTCCACCCGAGTGCCGGCCAGGGTTAAGTCGTCCTGGCGCACGCAGCGGGCAAGCGCGTTGTTCGCCCGGCCGCGTATCAGCTCGACCGGGCTCCCAGCGTGCCCTTTCGCACCCTGGCCCTGGGTACCGCGGCGGTCGGCAGCGGAGACGTCGGCCTCCGGTCCGTCGACACCAGGACCGTTGCCGGTCGGGGCTTCGACGGAGTCGAGCTCGGGCCGCAGCGGGGGACGAAGGACCACCGGTGGTGTGGCGCAGCGCTCGATGGCGTAGGGGCATCGGGGGGAGAAGCGACAGCCTGCGGCGAACTGGTCCGGGCGGGGCACCATGCCCGGGATGGCGTGGAGGTGTTCGCCGGGCGGGGTCAGCTGGGGTATGGAGGACAGGAGGGCCTCGGTGTAGGGGTGCCGAGGCCGGGCGAACAGGTCGTTCACCTCGGCGTGCTCGACGATCTGGCCGGCGTACATCACCACGACGTCGTCCGCCACGTCGGCGATCACGCCGAGGTCGTGGGTGACGAAGATCATGGCCATCTCCTCCTCACGCTGCAGGTTGTGGAGGAGCTCGACGATCTGGGCTTGTGTGGTGACGTCGAGGGCGGTCGTCGGCTCGTCGGCGATCAACAACTTGGGCGAGCAGGACAGGGCCATGGCGATCATGACCCGTTGGCGCATGCCGCCCGAGAATGCGTGGGGATAGTCCTTCGCCCGATTCTTGGCGTCGGGGATCTCCACTCGGTCGAGCATCTCCACGGCGATCTTCCAGGACTCGTCCCGACCGAGGTGTCGATGCGTCCGCACCTGCTCGGCCACCTGGTTCCCCACGGTGAACGCCGGGTTCAGGCTGGTCATGGGCTCCTGGAAGATCATCGAGATGTCGTTGCCACGGATCTGACGCAGCTCGCCCGGGCTGAGGCGCATGAGGTCGCGACCTTCGAAGCGGGCCGATCCCGAGACCCTCGAGACCTTCGGCGGCAGGAGGCCCATCACGGCCAGCGCCGAGACCGTCTTGCCCGACCCGCTCTCCCCACCAAACCGAGGGTCTGGCCCCGCGAAACGGAGAACGCGGCCTCTTCCATCACCGGAAGCCACTCTCCGTTGGTCAGGAACTCGATCCGCAGGTCCTCGACAGACAGCAGCGGGGCCTCCTGGGCCGGACCGGGATCGGTCGATGTGCTCGGGTCCGGGCCCCGGCCGAACAAGCGGCCCAGCCGCGAGGATCGTTCCTCGCCGGTCAAAGCCGTGCTCGCCCTGGGCCGCTCACGACCGAGTGAGTCGCGCAGCCCGTCGGCCACCCAGTTGAACGCGAGCACGGTGAACATGATGAGTAGGCCCGGGAATATGAGGGCCCAGGGAGCCGAGTCGATGAAATTGAAACCTTCCTGGAGCATGCCTCCCCAGCTGGGCGTGGGCGGCTGCTCGCCGATGCCGAGGTAGCTGAGGCCGGCCTCGACCAAGAGGGCGAAACCCAGGGCCAAGGCCACCTGGATGATCACGGGCGAGGCGACGTTCGGCACGACGTGCTTGCGGATCAGGCGAGGCGACGTGGCGCCGAGCGAACGGGCCGACTCGATGAAGTTCTCCTCGCGCACCGCGATGACCTGTCCCCGGATCAAGCGGACGAAGCCCGGCACGAAAACGATGCCGATAGCCAGCGCCGTGTCGTTGACACTGGCACCCAGGAGCGCGGCGACTGTCAGAGCGAGGATCAGAGGCGGGAAGGAGAACATAGCGTCCATGAGGCGCATGATCACGCTGTCCACCGCCCCCCGGAAGAAACCGGCTATGAGCCCGAGGGGTATGGCGATCACCGCAGCGACAGCCACGATCTCAAAAGTCGCCCGCAGCGACGTCCGACCACCCCAGATGAGGCGGCTCAAGATGTCCCGACCGAGGTCGTCAGTGCCCAACCAGTGGGCGAGCGAAGGGCCGGCGTTGATCAGGTTGAGGTTCTGGGTGTTGGGGCCGTAGGGGGCAATGAGCGGAGCGAAGATCGCGGCCACGATCACGACGAGGAGGAAGATGAGACCCCCCATGGCGAACGGCTCCCTTAGGAAGCGGTGCCAGAAGGTGGCTCGTTTGCGGCCCACATCGGCGATCTCCGCCGCGTCGTCGATCGGCGGTGGAGGCTCGGCCAAACCGACAAAGGGATCCTCGCGTTCGGGGGGCAGGGCCAGGCTCATCCCAGGCGGACCTTCGGGTTCAAGAAGCCGTAGACGATGTCGACCACCAGATTGATCAGGACGAAGGCCACCGCCGTCACCAGGACCACCCCTTGGATGGCCGGCAGGTCCTTCACCGAGATGGCCTCGAGCACGTAGGTCCCGATGCCCGGCAGCGAGAAGATCTGCTCGATGATGACCGTGCCCCCGAGGAGGTACCCGAACGAGATCCCGATGACCGTCACCGCCGGGCTGAGCGCGTTCTTGAGGGCGTGTTTACCGATGACGGCGCGCGGACCGAGACCCTTGGCCAGGGCCGTCCGCATGTAGTCCTGATCGAGGGTGTCGATCATCGCACCGCGCACCTGGCGGGCGATCACGGCCGCCCCACCGAGGCCGAGCGCCAGCCACGGTAAGAAGAGGTCCTCGGCCCACTCGGCCGGCGACTGGGTGAAGGGCGTATAGCCCAGTGCCGGGAGAAGGTGGAAGTCGACGGCGAAAATCGTCACGAGCATGATGGCCAACCAGAAGTCGGGAATGGCCACGCCGAGACTGCTGCCGACGGTCACCGTGCGGTCCCGCAGGGTCCCTTGACGGACGCCCGACAGGATGCCCGCGGGGATCCCGAAGATGACGGAGAAGACCATCGCGCCCACGGCGATGCTCAAGGTGACGGGGAGGCGCAACGCGAGCTCCGAGGTCACGGAGGTGTTGGGCTTGAAGATCGAATTGCCGAGATTGCCGTGGAGCACCTGGTTGAGCCATTCGAGGTATTGCTTCCAGAACGGCTGGTTGAGGTGGAGCTGCTGCCGGATCCTGGCGATCTCACCAAGGTTGGCCTTGCTTCCCCCGGCCATGGCGACTGCCGGGTCGCCGGGCAGGAGGAAGACCAGGCTGAAGACGGCGAAGGAGATCAGCAGAAGCAGCGGGATGGTGATGAGCAGGCGCCTGGCGATGAACGACAGAAGGGAGCCTCCCCCACCGGACGCCATCGCGGCCCGTCAGCTCACTTCTTGATGTAGATGCCAGCGAGGTCCGAGCGGCAGTTCCCGATGGGGGCCACGACGTGGCCGCCGACGACGTTCTTGTTGTAGGCGACGATCGAGGGGATGAACTCGATGGGCACCTCGAGGCCCTGTGTCATGACGAGCTTGACTGCTTGCTGCATGGGCGGTCCCTGCACGCTCGGGCTGAGCGACGCGTTGGCCGCAATGGTGAGGTTCGACATCGCCTGATTGACGGAGCCCAGCTCCTGGGCGCCGAATCCCGAGGCCTCGTACTCGGACTCGAAGTTGTTCGAGATGTCCGGCCCGTTGGACAGGTCGTCGCTCAAGAGGGCGTTGCCCTCCTTGTTGATGTAGACGTCCTGGAGGATGTCGGCCGGGGGGACTTCCTGGATGTTGGCGTTGAAGCCCGCCGACGCCATGTTGGCCTCCAGGATGGTCGCGGCCCGATCGAAGGTGGCGTCGCCGCCCGGGACCATGAACTTGAAGCTCACGCCGTGGGGGTAGCCGGCGGCGGCCAGCATGGCCTTGGCTTTCGCCGGCTGGTAGCTGTACGAATTCCCGATCTTCTTGTTGTAGCCGGGTGACGACGTCGGGAAGGGCTGGAAGGCAGGCTCACCCAGGCCGTCGAACACCACCTTGTTGATGGCCGGCCGGTCCACCGCGTACTCCAGCGCGGCGCGGACCTTCGGGTTGTCGAACGGGGCGGTGTTCTCCCGCATCTGCAGCACCATGTAGTCCAAGGACTGCGTCGTGGCGATGCCGATGTTGGGGTCGTTCTTCACCGCGGGGTAGTCTTCGGGCTCGAGTTGGATGTAGTCGACCGCGCCCGAGGTAAGGGCGCTGACCGACGGGGGCCCCGACTGCACCTCAATGAAGTCCACGCCGCCGAGAGGGTAGGCCGCCGAGTCGAAGAACTTCGGGTTCTTCACGATGTCGAGGGATGATCCCTGCGAGTAGCTCTTCAACATGAAGGGCCCGGCCCCGATCGGATGCAGCGTGGACCCGATGGAGGAGGGGTCCATCACAGAGCCGTCGATGTACGTCATGGCCCACATGAAGTCACCGGCGGTCGGCCGGTTGAGGTTGACGACGAGGGTAGTCGGATTCACCACCGTCATCGTCTGGATGGCGCTGAGCGAGGAACGCAGCGGGCTCTTCTTAGTGTGCTCGAGGCTCAACTCCACGTCGGTGGCGGTCACCGGGTCACCGTTGGAGAACACCATGTTCGGCCGGATGTGCAGCGTCACCATGGAGGGGTTGTCGATCGTATAGCTCTGCGCCACACCCGGGGCGATGCTGGTGTTGTTGTCCGGTGCGGCGACCGATTCGAAGATGTTCTGATACACCGTGTAGGAGCAGTCGTTCTGCTCGGTGCCGGGGTCGAAGTCGTTGGCGAACTCGTTGTTGAGGTCGAAGCCGTACTTCAGGACGCCGTTCGGGTTGATGTCAGACGACGACGACGCTCCCGCGGTCGAACCCCCGCCAGCCACGGCAAGAGGAACGAACATGGCCGAGGCGATGGTGCCGGCCACCGCAACCCTGACCCGGGGCCTACGTCCTCCTAGAGTTCGGCGGTTCCGGCGTGCCTGCGGCGAGGCCATCCCAATGGCACCCAGCGGTGACTTCTCGTTCCTGTTCACCTATGTCTCCCCCCTACGTCAACGCGACCGTTGTGGTCCGAACGACGTGGCCGGTCGTGACGGTCGGAGGATTGTGCCTCCACCGACAGACCGAATGGACGTTGCGACTATATCGACGCGGCGCGGGCCATGCCGGGCAGCGCTGGTCGGCACCTTGTGGCTGCCGGCCATGCCGGGCAGCGCTGGTCGGCACCTTGGAGCTGCTACTCAGTGGGCGGGATTCAGGCGTCGAGGCCTGGGGACATCCCGGCTTATTGTCGAATGTGCGAAGGCTTGTCGCTCACGCCGTCGGTCCGTGTCTTCGAGCGCCGCGGGATCGGTGCCACCGAGCGTAGACCCGCCCCATTGCGTACCCGGCGGCGCTGAAGGTGCCGACGAAGAATCCGACCGGCCAGTTGACCTCGTAGGAGCTGGCGAGCGCTGCCCATACCGTGCACAGCGCGATAGCCACCGATCCCACCATGGCGATCCCGGGCCGGTCGCTGAAGCAGCGCGCGGCTGCGGGTGGTCCGATCATCAGGGTGAAGATCAAGAGAGCACCGACCACCGGCACGGTCATCGTCGTGGCGCAGGCCAGCACCACCAAGAAGGCCATTTCCATGCGATGCGGCTGAATGCCCCTGGCCGCCGCGATCTCCGGGGCGATCGAGGTCAGCATCAGGCGCCGATACAGAGCGGCGACGGTGAGAACGCACACCAGGCCCAGCACCGTGACCGGCAGAATCTTGCTCGAGCTCACACCGAGGATCTCGCCGAAGAGGAGCGAGAAGATCTGGGGCTCATACTCTGTGCTCTGGCTCAAAAAGGCGGCCCCGAGAGCCAGCATCATGACGAGGGCCAAAGCCGTCACCACATCGGCCCTACCCCGCCTGCTGAGCGACCCGATGCCGAGTGCGGCAAGGAGCGAGAAGACGCCCAGGCCGACAAGGGGGTTGATACCGACGAGATTGGCTCCGGCTGCTCCGGCGAAGGCGCCGTTGGGGATGGCATGGGCCGGGAAGGCCGAGCCGCGGAGCACCACGAAGAAGCCGACCACCCCGGCAACGATCGCCACGACGGTGCCGGCCTCCCATGCGTTGGTCATAAAGCCCGAGAACATCAGACCGTCGCGCTCACCGGGGTCTCGTCTTCGCCCCTGGTCAGACCCTTACGCTGCAGTGGCTGACCTGCTTGGCGGCGTCCGGAGATCCGGCGGACCACGGGGAGACCGGACGCGAGATACAGGATGAACACGATGGCCACGATGAAGAAGCTGACAGGGAGCCCTTGGCTTGAGGGGTCCCAGTACGCGCTGTCGTAGGCGAAGAGGATCCCGAGCCACGTCGTTAAGATTCCCAGGAGGCAGGCGGTCACCATCGCCCAACGCAGACTCCGTGTCACGCGCAAGGCGGTGGCCGCTGGCCCGATCAGCAAGGCAGTCGAGAGGATCGAACCGATGGCGATCGACGACAGCCCGACCGAGACGGCCAGAGCCAGCATGAACAGCAGGCCGACGACGCGCAGGCTGATGCCCCGGGCGGAGGCTAGCTCGGCGCTGACCGAGCTCAGGAACAGTGGCCGGTAGATCACACCCACCACGAGCAAGGTCACCGCGCTGAGGACGATGATCGTCGGGACGGTGGACGGGTCAATGGTGAAGATCGACCCGAAGAGGATCTGCTGGGTGGCGCCCGTCGTCGTGCTCCTGGTGGCGTCCAAGTAGAGGAAGAGTGCAGAAAGGCCCGTTGCGGCTCCCAGCACGATGCCCGTTGCGACGTCCCTGCTCCGCGCCCGTTCGACGCCGACGAATTCCATCGCACCCCCGCCAGCTATCCCTCCAGCGATGAATCCCGTGAGCGGACTCAGCCCCAGGAGGAAGGCGCCCGAACCTCCAGCGGTCGCGACGTCGGTCAACGCATGACCGGCGAAGGATTGGCTCCGTACGACCGTGAACACGCCGACGATCGCAGAGACGACCGCGGTGACCGCTCCGATGATGGCTGCGGTTTGGACGGGCTGGCTCGAGAAGAAGCCGGGCTCGAAGAGGAGGTGCACGCGGCCTCAGCCGACGGTCAAAGGTGGGTGATCGGGGATATCGCCGACCTCGGCGCCGGGCTCGGCCACCACGAGCACGCGCCCGTGCAGCTTAAGCACGTCGACATGGTGCCCGTAGAGCTTGCTGAGCACCTCGGACCGTACGACCTCATCGGTGGTACCACTCGCCGCCCGACCCTGAGTGAGGTAGACGATCCGATCCATGACGGGGAGCAAGGCGTTCATCTCATGCGCAGACAGGAGGATCGCCACCTCATTCTCGCTTGCTAGCCGGTGGAGCAGGGTCACGATCTCCTGGACACTTTTGGGGTCGAGGTTGGCCAAGGGCTCATCGAGGAGGAGGAGTTTCGGCCCGCTGATGAGAGAGTGTGCGATCAGGACGCGTTGTTGCTCCCCACCCGACAGGCTCCCCACGCGAGCGTCGGCGAAGCTCTCAGCGTCGACGTCATGGAGCATCTTGTCGACCAGTTCGTGCTGTGCCCTGGTGCGCCTTCCAAAGCCGTAGCGTTCGGCGTCAAGGCCGAGAGCCACCAGATCCCGGGCCCGGATCGGGATGTCGGGGTCGAGCACCACCTTCTGGGGGACATAGCCCAAGGAGAGTCCCCGACCCGAAACCGGCTCGCCCAGGACGCGGACCTGGCCGGTGGCTGCCCGCTGCAGCCCCAGGATGACGCGCAGCAGCGTTGTCTTTCCGACCCCGTTGGATCCGATGAGTCCGGTGAACTCCCCTCTCCGGATCTCGAAGGAGACACCGTCGAGAACTGTACGGCCCGAGAAAATGACGCTTACGTTCTCCACCTCGAGAACAGGAGGGTCGCTCACAGGTGCTCCGTCGAAGTGCCGTGTACGACGGCGGCCTTAATCGCCGTCACCTCGGCGACCATCCACGACTGATAGTCATAGCCAGGGGTCGGCATCGTCTCGTAGACGCCGACGACTGGCACGCCAGCAGCCTGCGCTGTCTGTCTGATGGAGGTCGTTAGCGAGTCGACCACCTGCTGGTTGTAGCAGAAGACCTTGACGGCGTGCTTGGTGAAGAACCCCTCTTCTAGGGTGATGTCCTCCGGCGCGGGATCGACCCCGTTCATGATGTCGGCCTGAAAGACGAAGGGCGTCAGGTTCTTCATGCCCATGGCGGACAGCAAGTAGTCGGCCACCGGTTCGGTAGTGGCCACCGGGGTACCGCCGTACTTCGCCTTGAAGGCCGCGATGGCGTTGAGCCAGGGCTTGAGCGACACGTCGAAGGACTGAAGTCTCGCCTCGAAGTACGCCTTGTGGCTCGGGTCGAGCGCAGAGAGATCCGCCGCCATGACCTTGGCCACCGCGGGCATCGTCTTTGGGCTGTACCAAAGGTGCGGATTCGGAGTGCTGTCCGGAAGTCCGAGGACACTCTGGGCCACGATCACCTTGCGATTCGGATTCGGCGAGGCTGATTCGATGTCGTTCATGAATCCGTCATAGCCAACCCCGTTCTGGACGATGAGCTCGGCCTGGCTCACTTCCTGTGCGACGCTCGTACTCGCCTCGAAGGTGTGCGGGTCGGTGTTCGGGTTGTTGAGGATGGATGAGACGCTGACGTACTGGCCCCCGATCTGGCTGAGCACGTTGGCGTACTCGTTCTCCGCCCCGACCGCGCGGATCACACCAGAATTTCGTGGATCTAGCTGAAGCTCCTGGAGCACCGCTCGCACAGAGAACGGCGATCCCGAGGAGGGCTGATCCCGCACTGAGCCTCGCCAGATGACGTCGCCGACGCACGCCTGCTTTTGCCGAAGGACCGGTCATGGCGTGATATTAGAATGAGACTGAGTCTCATTACAAGTGGGATTGAGTCCCATTCCAACTGAGACACCCGGCTATCCTTGGCCGGCGGCGCGAGTGCTCGAAGGAGGGCAGATCCATGGGAGTCGCCACGTCCCAGAGGCATGTGCAGGACAACGACCTACATGAGCTGGTCGAGGTCTGCCTGAGGCGGGTCGACCAGCGCTACACCCCCGGTCGACGAGCAATCGTCGAGCTCCTCGCCTCCCACGGCCATCCGGTCAGCATCTCCGACATCGCAGCAGAGCTACCCGACATACCGAGAAGTTCGGCCTACCGGCACCTCGTCGATCTCCAGAGCGCTGGGGTGGTCAGGCGTATTGCGGCGAGTGACGAGTTCGCCCGATTCGAGCTGGCGGAGGATCTCACCGAACACCATCACCATCTGCTCTGCACGAGCTGCGGCCGGGTCATTGACGTCACCCCTAGCGTGACCTTCGAGCGAACCGTCGCCAGGGCCGTGCAAGAGCTCGCTGCCCAAGAAGGTTTTTACCCGACCTCTCACGCGCTCGACATCATTGGACGTTGCTCGAGCTGCCAGGAGGGGTAGCAGCCATTGACCGGCGCCTGTCTCAGGGCTCGGTTGCAGAGGATCCGGCACGGACGCCCTTGTGATGTGTCAAGACATCGGAGACCGACGTGTCAAGACATCGAAAAGCTGGTGGACCCCCTCAGGGGAGGAGCCTGTCGTCCCGATACGGATCGAGAGTCAGGTGCACAGGGGGTGAGCTGTCAAGGCCCAAGGCACAAACATCGAGGCCAGCATGGGTGCGGTGACCCGCCCGCCTCGACCGACGCGCCGACTCCGGTGTGGTGCAGCTAGCCCCGGAACCCTCAGGATTGCGACAAAGATGACTTTACCACTCGTATTTATGGGTTATTCTAGATGGCATGAGGAGCAGCGCACCACCAGCACCCCACGACTCGACGGCCGGAGGCCGGTCCACCACCGCCGTCGCGGGCCTCGCCGAACACTGGGCCAGTCGCGTCACTGGGCTCGAAGAGCTTGGTGATGACGCGCTTCGACGGAGCGGAATGAAGTTGCACGCCACCCAGGACTAGGACGTGTGGCTGCTTCGGTGGCCGCACTGCACCAGGGTCAGTCCTCACGATCACGGTCGCTCGGTGGGCGCGTTCGCGGTGATCAGCGGGACGCTCATGGAGCTGCGTTGGGGTAACGATGACTCAGTTCCAACGTCACGGACTGTCAGCCGGGGCGATGTCGTCACTATCGAGCATGGGATCGTGCATGACGTCGTCGCCATCAACGGGCCTTCTTACAGCGTCCACGTGTAGTCGCCTCCGCTTACGGAGATGTCGTTTTATGACGAGTTCGGGGTCGAAGTGATGCGGCAGATCGCCGTAGAGGGCGACGATTCCACGCATCAACGAGTTCAGGCCTGGTCCTAAATGACCGACATCTCGGCGCTCGACAGATCGCTGGCGGATGCTCGAACCCGCATCGCCCCACGGGTCAAACCCTCCGGCTTGAAGGAAGAGATTTTTGAGGGTGCCCTGGTGGTTGACATCCGTCCGGCCGGACTCCGAGAGCGTGACGGGAGACTCGACGGGGCAGTGGTCGTCGAACGCAATGTCCTGGAATGGCGTTTGGACCCAACGAGCCCCTATCGGCTGCCGGGTATGGACGACCCCGATAGACGGGTGATCGTCATGTGTGACGAGGGGTACGCGTCAAGCCTCGCGGCAGCGGCTCTCGCTGATCTCGGATTGAAGAATGTCACCGACCTTGAAGGCGGCTACCAGGCTTGGCGCACCAGGCCAACGAATCTCTAGCGCCTGCACCGGGATCTACGACGGCAAAGCCGGTCCGGCCTATCCCGGAATTGCTCTTCGAGGTGAGCGTGTCCGTCGTGCCCCCCCCGACGAGAACGAGTCGAAGCAGTTCTTGGGGGCGGCTCAGAACGGGTATCCCTTCCGGGGCTTGTCGTGAGTCGCCCGGAGCGGGATGATGGCGCCCGACATGCCGTTCCGCTAGGTCTGACTCAACCCCGCACGCCGTAACCCGGCCCGCGCCCGCCTCGGGCCGCGTCGCGCCCAGGGGCAGCCTCCAAGCACGAGCCCGAGGTCCTCCTCTCTCGCTCGGTCCTCATCCGGTCCGAGCGAGAGGAGCACCCACCGTGCCACCTAAGAAGCGCGCCTCCTTCGTCGCGCTCTCCACCCTGCTGCGCCGTCGATTCCCCGATCTCGCGGATCCGGCGGAGGCCATCACCGACGGCCGGGTCCTGGTAGACGGGGCCCGAATCACCAACACCGCAGCTCGCGTACGTTTCAACGCGTCAGTGCGCGTCGTGAACCCGAAGCCCTTGCGCGGGACGCGCAAGCTGCGGGGCGCTCTGGAGGCTCTGCGCATCTCGGTCGCGGGCGCGGTAGCACTCGACCTGGGCGCAGCGGCAGGTGGGTTCACCCAAGCCCTGCTCGACGCCGGGGCCTGCCGCGTCTACGCCGTCGATGCCGGTTCCGGCCAATTGCGCGGGTACTTGCGCACCGACAACCGCGTGGTGAACCTAGAAAAGACGAACCTGGCCCGGGTCGATTCAGATCTCGTGCGCGAGAGGGTGGATCTGGTGACGATGGACCTGTCATACCTGGCGCTGGCCGACGCGCTCCCCCAGCTCGACCTCGGGCTGCTCGCGCCCGGCGCGCAGTTGGTCACGCTGGTGAAGCCGACCTATGAGCTGCACGCCGGAACGATGGCGGCCGACCCCGACTCGGTCGCCGAGGCGGTCGCGTCCGTGCGTCGGGCCATGGTTCGTGAGGGGTGGCACGTCGTCAACGCAGTCCCGTCCAGCGTCACCGGGTCACGCGGAGCGGCCGAGGTCTTCGTTCACGCCGTTCGTGCAACCCTGGGTACGACCCGACACGAGGAGCCCACCTATACCCACCCAACGGCCACTCCGACACTGAATGATTACGACGCTCGGGGGTAGAGGAGCAAGGATGCCGACAGCTCTCCGACCCGGCGCCGGTTGAGCGCGATGAGGCTGCGTCGGCAGAAGCACATTCCCGTGGCCCAGCCCACTCGCAAGCTGGTCCGCCGCCCCCGCTTTCGCCGTGCCTTGTACACGGGCGGTGGCGCGCTCGTGGCGTTGATCGCCGGCTCGTCGCTGGTCCCTCGGCATGCGCACACCGTGACCGGACGTGTCCTGCTCGACCTGCCCGCGCTGGTCTTCCTGGTGTTGGTGGTCGTCTGCGCCCGGTCCGCCGCCGCCGAGCTCGACGCGCTCGCCCGCTGGCGCGGCGGCCAGACGACCGGCTCTGCGCTGCAGATGCTGGTCACTGGCTTCGGCTATGCGATCGCGCTCATCGGAACGCTCTCGATGGCCTCGGTGTCGGTTGGCCACCTGCTCCTGGGTGGCGCCATCCTCGGCGTCGTCCTCGGCATCGCCGCCCAGCAAAGCTTGGGCAACGTCTTCGCCGGCATGGTGCTTCTCGTCGCCCGCCCCTTCGCCGTCGGGAACCACATCCGGGTGCGATCGGGGGCGCTGGGAGGTGAGTTCGACGGCGCGGTGACGTCCATAAGCCTCACCTACGTCTCGATCCTGACCGATCAGGGGATGCTGAAGGTGCCCAACTCGTCGCTCCTGGCCGCCGCGGTTGGCCCATACCGGCGGGCGACTGAGCCGATGCCTGCCTCGACCGGAACGGACGCTTCCCGACCGGGCCGCATCGAGCCCGTGCCAGCTGCCAGGGTTGGCACACAGCCCACTGGACCTACAGACGGGCCCGCTCAGAGGTCGTAGGTCTGGCCCTGCACGCGGTGGATAGTGAACCCGGCGACGACGGCGCCGGCCAGGATCAGGCATCCGGAAAGCACAAGCGCTACGTGAAGGCCAGAGCCGAAGGCGTCGTACGCCGCGTTCACCACCTTGGTCGCGATGCGAGCAACCGCTGCGTTGCTCGAATGCTCGGCGCTGCTGGCCGCTCCCCCACTCGATGCGCCGCCCGGTCTGGATGGCGTGCTCGACCAGGCTCTGGAAGTTGGGTGGGATGCCGATGGCCTTCAGGCGAGCCGCCAGGTCGCCCGTCAGCTTCGCGTTGACGATGGAGCCGAGAATGGCCACCCCGAAGACCGCGCCCATCTCCCGGCTGGTGTTGGTGGCCGATGCCGCCATGCCGGAGCGTTCGGGCCGCACCACCGTCAGCGGGACCGAGGTCACGGGCACCAGCAGCATGCCGATCCCGATTCCCGCGATGGGCAGGACCCAGCCCAGGGTCGCAAACCCGACGGTGGGGTTGAGCACGGCGCTGGCTACGAGGATGCCGCCGCCGGCGAGCAGCGCAGCCGAGGGTCATGGGCCAACGCGGGCCGATGCGAGCCACCAGAGGACCGGTGACGGCAGAGGCGATGATGAGCCCGGCTGCCATTGGCAAGAAGTCCACGGCAGTTTGATAGGCCGTCGCGTTGACCACAACCTGGAGGTAGAGCGCGGTGAAGAAGAAGATGGAAAACGTCCCGAAATATGCGACGAATGCCACGAAGGTCGAGCCGACGAGGGGCGGGCGGCGGAACAGCTCCAAGTCGAGCATCGGACTCTTGACCCGGCGCTCAGTCATGACGAAGGCGAGTCCGGACACACCGCAGACGACGAATAGCGCCACGATCCAAGGGGCGGTGTAGCCGGACTGCTCACCTTGGATGACGGCAAATGAGGCCGAGGCGAGGAAGGCGGCGCCGAAGAGGAACCCGAGCACGTCGATCCGACGGCCCTGGCGATCCGAGCTTTCGGGCACCGCTACCGCTGCCAGGACGAAGGCGACGACTCCGAAGCCAAGGTTGAACCAGAAAATGGCCCGCCAGCTGGAGAACCCGACGAGCGCACCGCCGATGACCGGACCGAGCGCCAGGGCGAGACCAGACACCGCGGCCCACACGCCGAGCGCGTCGGCCCGCGTCTCCTTGTCCGGATAGACGTGACGGATGATGGAGAGGGTGCCCGGCTCGCTGGCCGCTGCGCCGACACCCATGATGACGCGGCCGGCGATCAACATGTCCACGCTCGAAGCCAGGGCGGCTACCACCGATCCGGCACAGAAGATCGCGACGCCGGCCAGCATTATGCGCTTGCGCCCGAGGATGTCGCCCAGCATTCCGGCGGCCAGCATGAAGCTGGCGAAGGTCAGGGCGTAGCCGTTGACCACCCACTGCAGCGAGGTCACGCCAGCGTGCAGATCGCTCTGCACGTTGGCCAGCCCCACACTCACGATCGTGTTGTCGAGGAAGGTCAAGAACAGAACGGCGCACAGGGTGGCCAGCGCGAGCGCCTGGGCGGCCGAGCCGAGACCGCCCTTCTTGACCTGGAACCCCGGTGGGGCCCCCGCGCCAGACGAGAGGCCGGAGGTCACCATGGTTGCGCGTGCCGGGTTGTCGTGCATCACTCCCATGAGTTTTGCCTACCCGTGAGGCGGGTAGGAGACACTTGCGGGGTGCCGCGGGTTCGCTCGATCACGCCGCCGGAAGCCGACGCCCCTCGGACGTGCGACGGGTCGCAAGGTGGCGGAGTGGAAGTCGTCGTGTTAGCGACAGGGTGGTGGTTTTGGCCGGAGCTCCGAACTCGTGAACGGGCGGCCCGCGGCCGATCTCGACTCCTTCTTCGACCGGATCGATTACCCGTACTTCGTGGTCACGGTGCGCTCGCCGGACGGGGACATGAGCGGGTGCCTGGCCGGTTTCGTGACCCAGTGCAGTATCGACCCGCCGAACTTCCTCGTGTGCATCTCCCGGGTCAACCACACCTACCCGGTCGCCATGCAGTCGATCGCCGTGGGGCTCCACCTATTGGGGGTGGAGCAGGACGACATGGCGCGCCTCTTCGGGGAGGAGACGGGAGACCACGTCGACAAGTTTGCCCAGTGCGACTGGCGCCTGGGCTCCACCGGAGCCCCCCTGCTGTCCGACGCGGCGGTCGCCCTGGAAGGGCACATCCTGGGCCACATGTCCGTGGGCGACCACGAGGCGTTCCTCGTACGGGGCGAGCGTTCGATCGACGGCGGCTTCGACGGTCTCCTCACCTACCGCAACGCTCCACGCTACGTACCAGGTCATCCCCTGTAGTGCGTCAGCGCAGAGCGGCGATCAACTCGTCCATCCGGGCGTAGGAGTCCACGACTCCCTCCTCCATCCCACTGGCGACGTGCATGTCCCGAGCCGCCACCGAGCGGTGCACCGTGGTCGTCGTCAGCAGGGTTCCCCCGTCGACGACCTCGAGCACGAAGGTCTCGGTGGCCTCGTCTTCAGGGGCACCTTCGTAGACGAACGTGCTCACCCGGCGATGGGGTGGATCGAGCTCGAGAAAGACGCCGTGGAACCCGAATTCGGTACCGTCGGGTGCCCGGTGGACGATGTGCCACGTGCCCCCCACCCGCAGATCGATGTCACACTCCGCCACCTCGAGGCGCCGCGGCCCCCACCAGCGGCGGATGAGCTCGCGCTCGGTCAAGGCGCGATAGACGAGCTCGGGCGGCGCCTTGAGGAACCGTCGAATGATGATCAGCGGTTCGCCCGGTGGCGTCGTGATCTCGGTCTCGGTGTCGTTGGTCATGGTCATGTTCCTTCTCCCTTTTGTCTTTCAGGTCTCTGTTGTCCCGGCGATCCCCGCGCATCCGACTCCTGGAGTTCTTCGAGCAGCTCGTCGAGGCGCTCGAAGCCCTCCTCCCAGAACTCGCGATACGAGCCCACCCAGTCCGACAGCTGCTTGAGCCGCAGCGGTTCCAGATGGCAGAGGCGCTGCCTGGCCTGCCGGCGCCGCGAAATCAGCCCGGCCTCCTCGAGCACCCCAAGGTGCTTGGTGACAGCGGGCTGGCTCATCGGAAAGGGTTCCGCCACGTCGAGCACGCCGGCGTCCCCCCGCGAGACGGGCCAGGATGGCCCGGCGGGTCGGGTCGGCCAGGGCGCCAAATGCTCGATCGAGTTCCCGTTCGGAGAGACCAGCGGCGGCTCCGGCAGATGACATAACCAAATGGTTATATGAAAAGGGACCGCTGTCAACCCCCCGGGAGGATGCGTAGGGACCTGCCGGTGGCGGCAGGCTCAGCCGGTCGGGCCGTCGGCGCCGAAGGCGAAGGGCTGGGTGAGGCTGATCAGGTTGCCCGAGTCGTCGCGCATCGTCGCCTCGATGCCGTAGGGACGCTCCACCGGTTCGGACAGAAACGTGACCCCCTTGGCCAATAACTCCTCGTAGGTGCGCTGGCAGTCGTCCGTGGCCATCACGCCTACGCCCATGGCACCGCTGGCGACGAGCTCGCGCAGCTGTGCCGCGGCCTCGGGCGAACGGCCCATGTCGCATGAGGAGAGGATGACTTGGAGGTCCGGCTGGTCCTTGGCGCCCACCGTCAGCCAGCGGAAGGCGGCGCCAACGCCTTCGAACTCCTCCCCCATGGTGATGTCGAAGCGAAGCTCGAATCCGAGCTTCTCGGTGTAGAACGCCTTGGCAGAGTCCTGATCGAGGACGAAGACGCTGGTGTGCGAGAGGTGGCTGATCATCGGTCGGTCCCTTCTTCCCTGATAGGTCCTGGCACAGTCAGGGTACGGCGGCAGACCGCGCTCAGGCTTCTCCCGGATTGCTGTCCTGGCGGGGCGGTTCCCCGGGACGTGGCCGTCCCCAGTCCATGAGGAAGCACCCGGGAATCGGCGGCGGTCCTCCCCGCTCCGCCGAGGCCCGCTGGAAGGCACTGGGCGACATGCCCACGAGTTCGGAGAACCGCGAACTGAACGAGCCCAGGCTCGAGAACCCGACCAGCATGCACACCTCCGTGACGGTCAGGTTGGCCGAGCGCAACAGGTCCTTGGCCCGCTCGATGCGGCGCCGGGTCAGGTAGTTGGCCGGCGTCTCGCCGTAGGCATCCTTGAAGGCGCGGGCGAAGTGGAACTTGGAGAACCCGGCCTCCGCCGCCATCTGGTCGAGATCGAGCGGGTCGGCGTAGCGCAGGTCCATCAGGTCCCGCGCGCCGCGGAGGTACGCGATGCGCTCACTGCTGGTCACCGACGTGCACCGTACCGCCCGGGGGCGCGGGCGCAACCGGGCAATACGGGCCCGAGGGCGGTCAAGCGTAGTCCTCCCAGAAGTCCCGGAGCAGGCCGACGAGGTCGGCTGCCCGCTCATCGGGCCAGAACAACATGGCGTCGCGCACCGGGGTCGAGGCCACGACCCTGGTCCGGGACGAATGGACCCAGATAGCTGGCCAGAACCTCGTCGGGAAGCAGCGCCGGGGCGGTGTAGCCCTGCCCCAAGCCCAAGTCGGAGCGGGCTGTTCGCCCACCTCTTCGCCTGTTGCCGGGTGGCGGCCACCATCCACAACGACGAGGGCGTGAGCAACCAGGAGGAGGGTGGCCACGTGTACGTGTGCACCGATCCGGTTCGCTCCTGGGGGCACTGTGGCCCTCGTTGCGCCACTACGACTGAGACGCGACGACCCGCGACTGAGGTGCCTGTTGCACGAAGGGTCTCCCGAGCCCGTATTCGGAGCGCGCGGAACTTCTCCATTTTTCGATATAGGCAGCGCCCCGAATGGGTTTTGACCCCTAAGGGGCGGGTCATATACGGCAGCGAGCGACACCCCGCCGCTGTCCGCGAATACTACGAAAACCACACCCGACCGGGCACGAACTTGTGCCGCATCGGGGCAGACCGTTCGTCGTGACTATCAAGGGGGTTGGGTTCCGGAGTCCGGCCGCTCACCAACCGACCGGCACCGTCCCAACCTTTAGGTGTTCGCGCCGAACTCCTCGCGCACCCAGGCGGGCAGGCGGGTCGGGCGGCCGGTGCGATCGGTACACCCGTGCACGGTCACGGCAGTGGCCCGGGCCTCGCCTCCCACCGTCAACAGGTAAGCGATCTGGAAGGTGGTGCCGGTGACGGCACCGATGAGCAACGACACCTCCACCACCTCATCGAAGCGCAGCGGCCGACGGTACTGCACCGACGCCTCGAGGACCGGGAAGTCACGACCCCCGTCGCCGTCGCCGTCCCGCACCCTGTCGTAGGGGTGGCCGATGGACTTCAAGTACTCGACACGTGCCTCTTCGAGATAGGGCAGGTAGGCCGCGTGATGAATGACGCCCATGGCGTCGGTCTCGGCGAAGCGGGTGCGCAGCCGGTGGCTGAAGGGATAGTCCGACGGCTGGCGTGACGGTTCGAGCGACGAGCGCGCCGCCACCGATCAGCTGTCCTCGCCGCCGGCCGTCTCCGCGTCGAAGGCCTGGCGCCGCGAGTTGGCCATGCGGTGCACGCTCTCGTGATTGAAGACGGCGAACTCGCCCTCGGCCTCGACGGTGACGATGCCGCCCTGCACGATCCGGCCCTTGCTGTGCACACGCCGGTCCGTGACCTCGGTGACCCACCCCTCGAACACCGCCTCCTCGTTGGTCAGCGTCGGGCGCTTGTAGCGCAGGGCGAGACGCACGGTCGGGCCGGTCGCCCCGACGATGGCGTTGGCCGCCGTCAGGATGATGTCGAAGGTGGCGGCCAGGATGGCGCCGTGCACACACCCGGGTGCGCCCTCGTAGGCCACGTCGAACACGGCGCGCCCGAGGGCCTTCGGGGGCTCGAAGTCCAGCACGACGGGCAGAGCCAACGGGTTGAATCTCCCGACCACCACGTCATAGGGCATGGCCCCGCCCAGCGGCACGTCCTTGGTCGGACCGTCCGGATCCGGCGCCATGAACCGCGGCACGGGTACCTCGGGCAGGTTCTGCTCGAGCTCGTCGGCCACCGCGGCCAGCTGGGCGGTGAGCCTCGCCGTCACGTCGGGTGGCGCCGTGGTGGTCACCGTCAAGCGGATGAGGCGGCGCAGGACGTCGGCCAGCTCGAGTGCCTCGGCCTCGCGACCGCGCAGGCCGGGGTGGTAGTCGAACGAGGTGGGCGTCGTCGGCTCGGGCAGCAACACGGCCGAGAACAGTACCGCCGAGCCCTCCGGCTCCGACATTCCGGATGGGCCGGCGGTGCCCGCGAGGTCGTCGCCCCGTCGCCGGGCCATGCCCTCCTAACATGCACCTGGTGACCCCCGAGCACTCCGTCCAGTTCACGTCCGGCAGCCCCGACACGGTCCTCGATCCGTTGGCGCCCGACGTGGCGGCCGCGCTCGAGCACGCCGAGTCGCTGCCGCCCGAGGAACGCCGGGCGGCCGTCGCCGAGGTGGCGGCCCGCGACCCGCACTGCCTGCAGGCCTGGGCCGACCTGGCCGAGCTGGCCACCAATCCCATTGAGCAGTACGCCTACGCGCGCGTCGGGTATCACCGGGGGCTCGACGCATTGCGAGCGTCCGGCTGGCGGGGCTCGGGCTACGTGCGCTGGCGCCACGAGAGCAACCGCGGCTTCCTCCGCTCGCTCGACGCGTTGCGCGAGGCGGCTCAGGCCATCGGGGAGGTGGACGAGGAGCAGCGCTGCGAGCTGTTCCTGCGCCAGCTGGACCCCGAGTGGGGCTCTCGAGGGGCGTAACCGACGGGTCGGGCCTGCCTGTGGGCGGCTCGGCGCTCAGGAGGTGGCACCTCAGGGGGGATCGCCCGGTCGACCGATGTGGCCGCCCTGGTCCGGCCCAGGGCAACCTCATTCCGTCCCTGTCCTGACCCCCGGGGGCGGGCACATTGCACTAGTTAGAGGATCTAACTGTATGATGGTCGAAGTGTCCGTGACTTCGCCCCCCAAGACAGCCGCGCCAGCAGGCCCGCCGACAGACGGCGCCAGCCCCGTCCTCGGGACGTACGGCCGCGTCGCGGCCTGGC
This sequence comes from uncultured Acidimicrobiaceae bacterium, assembly GCA_963807775.1. Taxonomy (GTDB): domain Bacteria; phylum Actinomycetota; class Acidimicrobiia; order Acidimicrobiales; family RAAP-2; genus Bog-473. The sequence goes on from CAWECY010000016.1 coordinate 99,612, forward strand.
TCTCCAAGCGGGTCGAGGTGGCCCTGGCCACGGTCGACCTGACCCTGCCCCAGTACCGGGTGATGGGAATCCTGGCCGAGGGCTCCTCGGCTGCTTCGGGCCTGGCCGACCGGCTGGCCGTGCGCCGTCCCTCCATCACGGCCCTGGTGGACGGCCTGGTGGCCAAGGGCCTGGTCGACCGCCGGCAAGAGGACAGCGACCGGCGCAAGGTGGCCTTGCGGCTCACCGAGAAGGGTGTGCGCGTCCTGGCCCAGGCGGACCGGGACGTCGACGCCTACCTGGTTTCGATCGCCGGGCACCTCCCGACCAAGGACGAGGCGACCGCCCTGCGCTCGCTGGCGCTCTGGGGCCGCGCCATGACCGCTTCCCGCGAGGGACCCGACGGCTCCCCCCGAGAGGGCGGGAACCGATGAGCAAGACCGAGGACCGCCTCGACCAGGTCGGGGCGGAACAGGGCCAAACCACCGGCAACGGGCAGGTGGGCACCGTCACCCGGGAGGAGGGGCGCGGGCTCCCCCTGGCCGCCTACGTCCCCATGGGGGTCACGAGCCGGTATACCGCGCCCAAGGCCACCATCGACCCGGACCGCTCCAAGTCGTGGATCAGGCGGGCGACGCCCATCGTCATGGCGCACAAGCTGCAGTGGTTCAGCGCGCTCATCTTCTCGTTCCTCGGCCTGATCATCCAGGTGTGGATACCCAAGATCCTCCAGAACGGCATCACCAACGTACTGATCCTCAAGACCCAGCCGCTGCACAACTACGTGGAGTTGATCGGCGTGTTGGCGTTGTTCACGGGCGTCTTCGGCTACATCTCGCGCACCAACCTCTTCAAGGTTGCGTACGCCATCGAATTCGACCTGCGCAACATCCTGTACGAGCACTTCACGCGGATGTCGTTCCCCTTCTACGACCGGGTCCAATCCGGGCAGCTGATCTCGCGGGCCAACTCGGACATCCGCTCGGTGCAGATGTACCTGACGTTCGCGCCGATGATCCTGGTGCAGTGCTCCATCGCCTTGGTCGCCTTCGCCTTCATGCTCTCCATCAGCGTGCCGCTGGCCTTCGTCGCCATGGCGTCCATGCCGTTCATCTACATCGTCGGCATGAAAATGCGGAAGTCGCTCTTCCCCGTGTCGTGGCTGATCCAGTCCCGGCTGGCCGAGGTGGCCACCGTCGTGGACGAGAACGTCAACGGCGTGCGTGTCGTGCGCAGCTTCGCCGCCGAGCAGCAGCAGCTGGGCCAGTTGGCCAAGGCGGCCGACCGGGTCCAGTGGGGCTACATCAAGGACGCCGACCTCCGCGCCCGCTTCGCCCCGCTGGTGCAGAACCTCTCCCAGGTCGGTCTCGTCCTCGTGCTGCTGGTCGGCGGGTGGCTGGTCATCCACGAGCACCTGCCCGTCGCGTCCATCGTCTCGTTCAACCTGTACCTGGTGATGATGCAGGCGCCCTTCATGATGCTCGGGATGCTGATCATGATGGGCCAGCGCGCCTCGGCTTCGGCCGACCGGATTTACGAGATCATCGACGAGAAGCCCACGATCGTCGACCGGCCCGACGCCATCAACCTCGTCGACTGCAAGGGTGACGTCGAGTTCGACGACGTCAGCTTCGCCTACGCCGACGACAGCCTGCTCACGAAGCCGGGCGGGGACGACGGCCCACGGGAGATCCTGCGCAACCTGAACCTGCACCTGCACCCGGGCGAAACGATCGCCTTGGTCGGGCGCACCGGCAGTGGCAAGTCCACCGTGGCCCGCGTGCTGGCCCGCTTCTACGACGCCACCGGCGGCACCGTACGGGTCGACGGGCACGACGTGCGCGACCTCACCCTCACCAGCCTGCGGGCCAACATCGGCGTCGTCCTCGACGAGCCCTTCCTCTTCTCCGTGTCGATCCGGGACAACATCGCCTACGGGCGCCCGGACGCCTCCATGGAAGAGGTCATGGCCGCCGCCGAGGCGGCAGGTGCCACCGGCTTCATCAACCGGCTTTCCGACGGCTACGACACCGTGGTGGGTGAGCGGGGCTACACGCTCTCGGGCGGGCAGCGCCAGCGCATCGCCATCGCCCGTGCCCTGCTGGTCAACCCGCCCATCTTGATCCTCGACGACGCCACCAGCGCCATCGACGTCAAGGTGGAACAGCGCATCCACTCCTCGCTGCGTGTCCTCATGGAGGGGCGCACGACGCTGATCATCGCCCACCGGCTCTCGACCATCAGCCTGGCCGACCGGGTGGTGCTGCTCGACGGCGGGCGCATCGTCGCGGACGGGACCCACGCCGAGCTCCTGGCCTCGACGCCGCTGTACTCCGAGGTGCTGGCGCAGGCCACCAGCGAGGAGCAGCTGGCCGCCGAGGCGGCGGCCGGTACCGAGGACCTCCGGCTCGACGACGACGTCCTCGAGCCGGAGGGCGTGGCCCTCGAGCCGGAGGACGGGCTCCTCGAGTCTGATGATGAGGTGCTCGAGCCCGAGAAGGGTGCGATCTGATGTTCGGCGGAGGAGGAGTCGGGCCGCCGATGGGCGGCGGCGGGGCCCCGGGCTCGGCCCAGGCGGGACTGCCTTTCGGCGGGATCCCTCACGAGCTGCAGGCCGGTGTCGATCTGCTCCTCAAAGAGGAGCCCGAGCGCGGCGAGCCCGACGTTGTCTTCACCCAGCTACCGACGGAACACGAGTCGAAGAGGCTGACACTTACCTCGCTCCTCATGGAGTACCCGGGCATGTGCGTGCTGGCCGCGTTCTTGGTGGGGACGATCGCCTTGTTCACCCAGCTCGGCCCGAGCCTGGTCTCCTACGCCATCAACCACGGCCTGACGCCGCCCCACTACGACTACGGCGTCGTCGTGGTCATGGCGGTGCTGTACCTGGTGTCGATCGTCGTTTCGGGCAGCGCGCAGTATGGGCAGGCACGGGTGACGGGCCGCCTCGCCTCCTGGGTCATGAACGACCTGCGCATCAAGGTGTTCCGCCACCTGCAGCGGCTCTCGCTCGACTTCTTCACCGAGGAGAAGGCAGGCGTCGTCATGAGCCGCATGACGAGCGACATCGAGAACCTGCAGCAGCTGCTGCAGGACGGGCTGGCCCAGTTCGCCATTCAGGGCCTGACCATGGTCGTCATCACGATCTTCCTCTTCGCCACCAACGCCAAGCTGGCCGCCATCACCGTCTTCGCCGTGCTGCCTCCCCTCGTCATCATGTCGATCTGGTTCAAGCGAGCCTCGGAGCGCGGCTACGACAAGGTGCGCGACGGCATCGCGCTCGTGCTGGCCGACCTCTCCGAGAGCCTGCAGGGCGTGCGCATCGTGACGGCGCACAACCGGCAGCGCTACAACGTCGAGACCCACCGCGACATCGTCGGCTCCTACCGGGACGCCAACAACTACACGGGACGCATCAACGGCGTCTACGGACCGGGGTCACAGGTCATCAGCGTCTTCGGCCAGCTGCTCATCCTGGGCATCGGCGGCATGATGTACCTGCACCACCCCCAGGAGATCAACCTGGGCCAGCTGACCGCCTTCTTCCTCTACGTGAACCGGTTTTTCTCGCCCATTCAGCTGCTGGTGCAGCAGTACAACACCTTCCAGCAAGGCCGGGCCTCGGTCTTCAAGCTGCGGGGCCTGCTCGAGAACGAGCCGTCGGTGCTGGAGGCGCCCGACGCGGTGGAGCTCCCTCCCGTACGGGGCGAGATCCGTTTCGACCATGTGTCGTTCGGCTACGACCCCGCCGTGCCCGTTCTGCACGACGTCGACCTGACCATCACGCCCGGGGAGACGGTGGCCTTCGTCGGGGCCACGGGGGCCGGGAAGTCGACCATGGCCAAGCTGGTCACCCGCTTCTACGACCCCACGGCGGGTCGGGTGCTGATCGACGGGTTCGATCTCAAGCACGTGACACTCGAGTCGCTGCGCTCGCAGCTCGGGGTGGTGCCCCAGGAGCCCTTCCTCTTCGCCGGGACCATCCGCGACAACATCTCCTTCGCCCGGCCCGGGGCGCCGGACGACGAGGTGTGGAACGCCGTGCACCAGGTGGGTCTGGGCGAGCTGGTTCACCGCCTGCCCTACGGCTTGGACACCCCGGTGCACGAGCGCGGCCAGTCGCTGTCCTCGGGCGAGCGCCAGCTCATCGCCCTCGGGCGGGCCTTCATGGCCGAGCCCCGGGTGCTCGTGCTGGACGAGGCCACGTCGAACCTGGACCTGAAGTCGGAGACCATGGTCGAGGCGGCACTGGACGTGCTGCTCGAGGGTCGCACCGCGGTGCTGATCGCCCACCGGTTGTCCACCGCCATGCGGGCCGACCGCATCGTCGTGGTGGGTGACGGCCAACTGCTCGAAGTCGGGTCGCACGCCGAGCTGGTCGCTTTGGGTGGCCACTACGCCGAGATGTACGAGACCTGGATAACGCAGTCGCACGCGGTATAGCCCCCGGCGTGGGGTGCGCGGTGCTGTGCGTTCGGCCACGCCACCCTGCGGCTGAGCACCGACCGCTGGCATCATGGTGTCGTGCCGGAGAACTACTTCGACGAGCGCATCGCCGCCAACTTCGAGACCTACTGGCCTGAGCTCTTCGACGCCGCCGTCGTCGAGCCGGCCGTGGACTTCCTGGCCGAGCATGCCCGTTCGGGTGCCGCGCTCGAGCTCGGCGTCGGGACGGGGCGCATCGCGCTGCCACTGAGCCGGCGCGGCGTGCAGGTGCACGGGATCGAGCTGTCACCGCCGGTGGTCGAGCAACTCCGGTCCAAGCCGGGAGCCGAGGCCATCATCGTGACGGTCGGGGACTTCGCCACCGTGCGGGTGAACGGGGCGTTCTCGCTGGCCTACCTGGTGCGCAACACCATCATGAACTTGACGACACAGGACGAGCAGGTGGCGTGCTTCGCCAACTTGGCCGCCCATTTGGAGCCGGGCGGGCGTTTCGTCATGGAGGTCATGGTCCCCGAGTTGCGCCGGCTGCCGCCCGGTGAGACGGTCCACGCCTTCACCGTCACGCCGACACACCTCGGCTTCGAGGAGTACGACGACCTGGCCACGCAGCACTCCTGGTCCCACCACTTCTGGCTGGTCAACGGCGGGATGGAGACGTTCAGCGCGCCGTTCCGCTACGTGTGGCCCTCCGAGCTCGACCTCATGGCGCAGCTGGCGGGATTGACCCTGCGGGAGCGCTGGGCCGACTGGGTCCGGGCGCCGTTCACCAGCGAGAGCCGGAGCCACATCTCGGTCTGGGAGAAGCCCGCCTAGGCCTCGGCATCCGGGTCGTGTTCCAGGGCAGGCGTGGGCGCTGGGGCCGGGCGGCCCGAAAAGCCAGCCCTGGCCGAACTGACAGCCCATCGATGCCAAGGCATCGGCCAGCGAGCGGTGTTCGCGAGACCGCGGCCTCTGTCCCAGCGGTTCGGCGGGGCCGTTCGGCTCCGCCCGGCTCAGCCGGTGCGGCTCCAAGCGCGCAGGGTGGTGCGGTAGCGAGCGTCCCAGTCGTCGTAGGTGGCGCGGAGGGCGACGCCGGGCCAGCGCCGCGGCAGGAGCTGGGCCGGGAGCAGGGGGTCGGCCTGGAGGTGGCGCAGCACCGCCGCCGAGAGCTCGAAGCCGGGTGCCAGGGCCTCCGGCCCGTCCGGAGGGAGGCGGTCGAGGGCGTGCCGGAGGGCGTCGGCCCGCTCGGACCACGCCGCCAGATCCCAGAGCCGGCCCACCAGCTCCCGCGGGTCCGAGGGCCGGGCCGTCATGAGCTCGACGTCCGCGTCCAACGAGTCGGGAAGCAGGACGGCGAGGTTGCCCGGCCGCATCCAGACCCCTTCGCGCAGCTCGGCCAGACGGGCGTAGGCGAGGGCGCGCCGGCGGGCTGCGCGGACGTCGGCCGTGCTCCCGGCCGTGGTGACCACGGCCAGGTGCCAGTCGCCGTCGTAGGGAGCGGTGGCGCCGGCACGGCTGACGGACTGGCGGGACTGGCGGGCGGCCAGGTGGCCGGCCAAGCGGTAGCGCCCGGCACCGTCGGTGGTGGCCTCGCCTGCGGTCACCATGCGGCTCAGCGCCACCCGGGCCCTGTTCTCGCTGATCCCGAACAGGCCGGTCAGACGGACGAGTTGGGCCACCGGGAGCTCGGGCGGATCCATGCCCAGCAGCGCGCTGGCCAGCACCGATCGTGCCGTGAGCGGGGCGGCCTGGAGCGGCCCCGGGGCATTACTTGGTTGCGTCATCTGTTTGATTATCGTAATATAGAGCCATGGCCGCCACCATGGTTCCCGAGGCCGCCGACCGGCCCGACGTGCTGCCGAGCGAGCGGCTGCAAGCCAACGGCATGGCCATTCCCCCGCTGCGGGCGGACCTGCGCCGCATTAGCGACGTCCGCAACGCGCTGTCGGTCGTCGCGGTGTGGATGTGGGTGGTCGTCATCATCGGCGGCGCCGTGTGGGTCGACCAGTGGTGGTCCTACCTCATCGCCTTCGTGCTCATGGGCCCGATGTACGCCCGCTTCGCCATTCTGATGCACGAGGCCGCGCACAAGCTCTTGTTCACCAACAAGCGCTGGAACGACGTCGTCGGCAAGTGGGTGGTGGCCTACCCGGTCTTCACCCCGGTCCAGCTCTACCGGCGGGTGCACTTCGCCCACCACAAGGACGAATTCGGCCCGGACGAGCCGGACATCGCCTTCTACGCCCCCTACCCGTGCACGCGACGTGCCCTGTGGCGACGGCTCTTCCGCGACGCCGTGGGGATCAGCGGCTACAAGAACTTCGTGCCGCTGGTGAAGAACACGGCGCGCCGGGGCCCGTTCCGCCGCATCGGCCTGTCCATCTTCGCCGTGCAGATTGCGCTGTGGGCGGCCATGTGGGCGGCCACCGGGCGTTGGTGGATCTACCCCCTCCTGTGGTGGCTGCCCTGGATGACCGAGTGGCGCGTCATCAACCGCCTGCGCTCCATCGCCGAGCACGGGGGGATGGAACGCAGCCCCGACCGCCGGGCGACGACGCACAACGTGCGGCAGTCGCTGTGGGCGCGCTTCTGGGTCGTGCCGTACAACACCGGCTGGCACTTGGCCCACCACGTCGACATGGGCGTGCCTTGGCGCAACCTGCCCGCCTACCACGCCGAGCTCGAGCGCGCCGGTTACATCACCGACGCCATCACCTACAAGAGCTACTGGGAGCTGTGGAGATCACTGTCGAGCGCGGACGCGGCGACCGAAGTGCACCGGCCGGCTGCCGCCTGAGGTCCTTTCGAGTTCTGGGTCGAACCGGCGCCGGCGCCGTCGCCCGGGTCGTGTTCAAGCTAAACGTATATGGCTCAGAACTAACCGGGCGGTTAGCAGAATCGCATATACATGCGAGAAGAGCGACGTCTTGCACGAAGAAGGCACCGGGCCCGTCTTCAAGCTGAACGTGTATGAACGTATATCGCTCAGAACTAACCGGGCGGTTAGCAGAACCGCATATACATGCGAGAAGGACGAGCCGCTGAGCGGTGCATGACGTGCTGCAGGGTGTAGCCGCTGGCGCAGGCCGCCGCTCGCTACGAGTGGGCGGGTCCCACGTGGGCATCGAGCCAGGCCACCAGAGGCCCGGCCGCCCGGAAGACGTCGACCACTCGCTTCTTGGCGCCGGAGGTGTGGAGCCAGGCGGCCGGCGGCCACGACCGCGAGGCCACGAGGCCCTTCAGCCTGAGCAACTCGATACGCGGGTGCTCCTTGGGGTAGCCCTTGGGCGCCGTCTTGAGCGACTCCATGGCGTGGACGTTCAGCCCCGCCTTGCCGAGGGCGTCGACCAACCCATGGAGTTTCCTCCCGGGGCCGTCGGCCACGACCGCGGTCCGGAATTGCTCGAGCTGGTCGCTCGACATGGTGTAGGTGCCGACGCCGCACAACAAGCCGTCAGCCGACAGCTGCACGTAGCCCTCGCCGATCCTGGCGGCGATCGCCGTCTTGTAGGGCGACTTGTCGTGACTGAAGCGGGTGTCGCGGTAGGGACGGAACAGGCGGAAGTCGCCGAACTCATCCTTCAGCTCGGACAGCAACGCCTCCATCGGCGCCTTGACGTCACGCTCGTAGACATCCTTGTGGTCGTGCCAGTACGCCTTGGTGTTGTCCGCTTCGAGGCCCTCGTAGAAGTGCAGCGCACGCTCCGGCCAGCCCTTGAACGTCACGCGGTCACCATACCGGCGCGCCGCGCCGGCGGGCCGCGTCGGTGGCCGCTCATCGCTCAGCGCCGCAGGACGAGCAGGTCCGCCGTCATGCGGCGGAGGCACTCCCCCGGCAGCGCCTGCAATGCGTCGATCGCCGGGCGCGTGACCGCTTCGATGGCCTCCTCGTCCAGCTGGCGCAGCGTCGGCCAGGCGCGGCGCGTAATGGAATCGAGCTCGTGCTCGGGCGACGAGGACCAAGTGCGTACCAGTGGATGGGCCTCGCCGCGGAACCCGGCCGAGCCCGCCCACTCGAGGATCTGGCCGGCCGACACCTGGCGCGGCCGGGTGCGGACACTCCGGGCCTCAATGGCGTCGCCCATCCGCTGGATGATCACCCCGATGGGGTCGTCGTCCGTCGGGAACTGCGTGGTGCACACGACGAAGGTCCCACCCGGGCGCAGCACCCGAGCCACCTCCTCGAACACACCTGCGGGATCGGCCAGAGCCTGCATGACCCAGACCGATACGGCGTGGGCCACGCTCGCCGTGGCGACGGGCAGCGCGGCGGCGTCACCCAGCACGACGACGGGGCCCAGGCGACCGTAGGCGCGGCGCACCATAGGCGACGACACGTCGACGCCGACCACGCGCCGGCCCAGCTTGACCAGCCCCAGCGCGACCACGCCCGTCCCGACCCCGACCTCGAGCACGGGGCCCTCGCCCGCCGGCAGGTGGACGGCCACATCGCCCGCGTACTCGACGCCGCGCTCCTCACCGCCGCGCGTCTCGTCGTAGAGCTCGGCGATCTGGTCGAACTCGGGCACGGCCGGCCTAGGTGCCGGCTGTATCGGTGCCCAGCACCCGGCGCAGGACCTCGGTCGCCTCGCGGTGGGCCCGCTGCGACACCGCCGCCGTGATCACCATGGCCGAGCCGTGGAAGGTGCCGGGGAACTGGTGCAGCTCCGCCGACACGCCCGCCTGGAGCAGCCGCATCCCGTAGAGCAGCCCCTCGTCGCGCAGCGGGTCGTTCTCGGCCGTCGACACGTAGGCCGGCGGCAGGCCACGCAGGTCGGTGGCCCGCGCCGGCGCGGCGTACACCGGCACGTCGTCTCGCCCCGAGAGCTCGCCCAGGTAGGCCTGCCAGCTCTGGGCGGCCAGGGGGCGGTTCCAGACCGGAGAGTCCACGAAGGCCCGCATGCTCGGCGTCTCCAGGCGGTCGTCCAGCTCGGGGATGTGCAGCATCTGGAAGCACAGGGACGGCCCGCCCAGGTCGCGGGCCAGCAATGCGGTGGCGGCCGCCAGCCCGCCGCCAGCGCTCGCGCCCAGCACGGCCAGGCGCCCCGGGTCGACGCCCAGCGCGCCCGCCTCGGCACCTAACCAGCGCAGCGCGGCGTAGCAGTCGTGCACGGCGGCCGGGTAGGTGTGCTCGGGCGCCAACCTGTACTCGACCGACACCACGACGGCCCCGACCTCAGCCGCCAGCATCGCCGCGCCCAGGTTCTCCGTCTCGATGCTCCCCACGATGAAGCCGCCGCCGTGGATCTGCAGGATCCCGGGCACCACCGCTCCGGCGACCGCCTCTCGGGGGCGGTAGACGCGCACCAAGACGTCGGGGTCGCCCTCCCAGCCGGGCACCGTGCGGTCCCTGACCTCGAGCTCGAGCGATGCGGGGATGTCCAGGTTCATGCCCTCGAGCATCGACTCGAAGCCCCGGCGGGCCGCCACGGGGTCGGTCAGGTCGAACACCGGCATGGCGTCGAGGACCGCGGCCAACTCCGGGTCGATCACGGTGTCCGCCTGCCCCCCCTGCTCGGCTTACTTCGGCTGCATCCGGATGCCGGCGTCGATGCGGATCGACTCGGCGTTCATGTAGGAGTTCGAGAGCAGCTCGACGGCCAGCGTGGCGAACTCGGTGGGGTAGCCCAACCGGTGTGGGAAGAGGACGTCCTGGGCCAGCTTGCCCTTGAAGGCCTCGGACCCCTCGCCGGCCCCGTAAATCGGCGTGTCGATCAGGCCGGGCAGGATGGTGTTGACCCGGATGCCGACGACGGCCAGGTCACGAGCCACCGGCAGCGTGAGGCCAACCACGCCGCCCTTGGACGACGAGTAGGCGGCCTGGCCGATCTGCCCGTCCTCGGCCGCCACCGACGACGTGTTCACGATGGCGCCGCGGGCGCCGTCCGCATCGGGCTCGTTCAGGCTCATCTTGGTGGCGGCCAGGCGGATGCAGTTGAACGTGCCGATGAGGTTGATCTCAATGACCCGGCGGTACAGGTCGAGGTCGTGGGCCGACGCGTAGTCCCCGTCCTTGCCGATGGTCCGCGTGGCCCAGCCAATGCCGGCGCAGTTGACCAGCGACTTGAGCGGGGCCATCTCGACCGCCGCGTCCACCGCGGCTATGACCGGCTCGGGCTTGGTGACGTCGGTCTCGACGAACAGGCCGCCGATCTCCTTGGCCAGGATCTCACCCTTGTCCGCCTGGAGGTCGGCCACCACGACGTGGACGCCGCGCTCGGCCAACAGCCGCGCCGTCGCCTCCCCGAGCCCTGACGCCCCACCGGTGACGATCGCCGACGTGCCCTTCAGATCCATCTTCCTGCGGCTCCTTGCTCCGGGGCGCCTTCCCGTCCGGCACCCGACGTGCCGGCAGAGGATAGGGGTTGGCCCCCGCCCGGTCACATCCTCTCGGGCGCCTCCATCCCGAGCAGGGCCAGGCCCTGCTCGAGCACGCGGGCCGTCAGGTCGCACAGCGCCAGGCGCGAGGTGCGCACCGCCTCGTCGTCGACCAGGACCCGGCAGGCCTCGTAGAACCCGGTGAACGTGGTGGCCAGGTCGAAGAGGTAGCTGCACAGCTTCGACGGGCTATAGGCCTCGACCGTGGCCTCGACCGCCCCGGCGAAGCGCAGCAGCTGCAGGCCCAGCGCGCGCTCCTGGGGCTCGTCCAGGAGCGGCGCGGTACCCGGTGCGGGCGGGCCGACCTCACCGCGCCGGAAGATGGAACGGATGCGGGCGTGCGCGTACTGCAGGTACGGGCCCGTGTTCCCCTCGGCCGCCAGCATGCGGTCGTAGTCGAAGACGTAGTCGCGCATGCGCTCGGTCGACAGGTCGGCGTACTTGACGGCTCCGATGCCGATGGCGTGGGCCACCGCGGCTTGGCGCTCGGGCGGCAGCTCGCTGTCGCGATCTGTCAGCGCGAGGGACGCCCGCTCGACCGCCTCGGTCAGCAGGTCGGACAGCCGGTTGGGTTCGCCGCTGCGGCTGGCCAGCTTCTTGCCGTCGGTCCCCACCACCATGCCGAACCCGGCGTGGACGGCGGCCGAGGCGCCTGGCAGGTAGCCGGCCAGAGCGGCGACGGCGAAGACGAGCCGCAGGTGCAGCGACTGCTCGTTCCCCACCACGTAGACGAGGCGGTCGGCACCCAGCCGGCCGGTGCGGTCGCGGACGGTGGCCAGGTCGGTGGCCGGATAGCCGTAGCCGCCGTCCGACTTGCGCACGATGAGCGGCAGTGGCTCCCCGTTGCGGTTGGTGAAGCCCTCCGGGAAGACGCACTGCGCGCCGCCGTTTTCCACCAGTAGCCCCTTGGCGTCCAACTCGTCGACCACGACGCCCAACCACGGGTTGTAGAAACTCTCGCCCACCGTGTCCTCCGGCGTGAGCAGGACCCCCAGCATCTCGTAGACCTCGGCGGCGTGGCGCATGCTCTCGTCTACGAAGATCCTCCAGAGCCGCATGGTGTCGGGATCGCCGCCCTGCAGCAGCACCACCCGCCGGCGGCAACGGTCGGCGAACGCCGGGTCACTGTCGAACTTCAGCCGCGCCGCGGCGTAGAACTCGTTGAGGTCGCGCACGCTGAACGATTCGGCGTTCCGGGCGTCGTCCACGTCGAGCAGCTGCTCAATGAGCATGCCGAAGGGCGTCCCCCAGTCCCCGATGTGGTTCTCGCGCAGCACCACGTGGCCACAGAAACCGAGCAACCGGGCCAGGGCGTCCCCGATCACGGTGCTGCGCAGGTGCCCGACGTGCAGCTCCTTGGCCACGTTGGGCGACGAGTAGTCGATGACGATGGTGTCGGGCTCGGCCACCGCCTCGACGCCCAGCCGGGGGTCGGCCGAGACCGCGGCGACCTGCGCCGCCACGAAGGCGTCGGACAGGGTCAGGTTGATGAACCCGGGCCCGCTGATCTCCACCACCGAGCAGACGTCGTCGAGGTCGGCCGCCGCCAGGATTTCCTGGGCCACCTTGACGGGCGGTCGGCCGAGCTGCTTGCCCAGGGCGAGGGCGCCGTTGGCCTGGAAGTCGGCCCGGTCGGAGGCCCGCAGCACCGGGTCGGCGCCCGGGGTCACACAGTCGAACGCCGTCTGCAGGCGCTGCAGGAGCACGCTGAAGGCGTCGGGCATCCCTCATTCTCGCATGCCACCGGCGACGGTCTCAGTCCGCAGGTGCCCCCATGGCGCCGTCGAGCAGGCCACAGCGGCGGTAGGGGCCGAAGAAGCCGTGCTCGAGCAGCCCGTAGCCGACGTGGCCGTCGTAGGAGAACTCCGCCACGTGGTCGATGATGCCGTACTGGGCCAGGCCCTTGATGTCCTCGACCGCGAGCACCAGGCCCTGCGTCACCGTCTCTGGCCCGTGGTACATGCCGTGGCGCCAGTCGGCATCAATGCCGTAGCCGGTGCCGATGGAGATGAAGTTGGCCAGGATGGGCCGTCCGGTGATCTCTAGCCCCGCCTCGGGGAAGCGCACCACCGAGTGGTCGATGATGCGCGTACCCGGGATCAGGTGGTGCTCGTGCTCGGACCGGCCGAGCTCCTCCACCGCCCGTGACGGGTCGGACCACACCCGCTGGGCCCACACCAGCGGCCGCTCGCCGTCGTCACGCTCGTGGCACATGTACATGACGGCGTGGTCGTTGAATTGCATCGGGTAGTAGTTCCACATGCCCGAGAGGGACAGCACGCCCTGGCGGATGCCGTCGGTCTCGGGCTCCCCCACGGGACGCACGCCCCACGAGCGGTCCCGGGTGCCCCAGCAGCGGTCGGGCGTGACGGCCAGGTCGGCGCCCCCGACCGACAGCGTGCCCGACCAGTATCCCGTCTGGGCCAGCCGCTGCGTGTCGAAGACGACCCGGCCCTTCGAGCGCAGGAACTGGCGCGGTTCGGGCACGGCGGGGATGTGACCCTCCCAGGTCACGTCCATGGCCACGTGGTCCTCGGTGGGCTCGACGACGACGCGCAGGCGCTTCAGGGGTTCGAGCACCTCGATGCGGAAGGGACCGACCGAGAGGTCGCCGCGGTCGACCAACGGCGCCGACGAGCGCACCACGTGCTGGGCGTCACCGCGCCGCACGTCGATGAAGGCGTCGACCACGCCGAGGTTGGGGTACTGCCCGAACCCGAAGATGGCGAACCAGTCGTCATCGCACGGGTGCATGTTGAAGTAGTAGCGGTCATAGAAGTTGCGATCGCTGGTGGCGGTGTGGGCGATGAACTCGGAGGCCTGGTGGACCGGGTAGTCGTCCCATGAGGAGAGCGGCATGGCGGGCTCAGCAGCAGGCGCAGCCGCTGCCGCACCCTCCGGCCACCGGCGCGCCGCACACGCCCGCCGGCTCGGTGGCCAGGCCTGTGGTGGCGAAGACGGGGAGGAGGCGCCGCGCCCCGACGTGCCCCCCGGGACACGTGGCCGGCGTGTCGGCCTCGGCCATGGGACGGCGGTCGTCGAAGACGGCGTCGCAGGTCGAGCAGCGGAACTCGTAGACGGGCACGGAGCGGGAGCCTAGGGGAACCGAGTCAGGGCTGCGCGAAGGCGTAGATCCCGACGCCGTTGTACACGCCCGAGTCCCACGGCAGGTACGGCCCGTCAATGGCCACCGAGAGTGCGCCGTCGCGGCCCGGTCCCGCGTCCCCCGCCACCGTCATGATGGCGCCGTCGGGCCACACCTGGGTGACCAGTCCGACGTGGACCGAGGTGGCTGTGCTCCAGGGCCCGGTGCCGTAGAGCACGGCGTCGCCCACCGAGGGAACGGCCGTCGGGGGCAGGAGGGCGCCGTAGCGGGCCGCCCAGCTCCAGATGTCGCCGGTGAAGGCGTAGCCGGGGATGGGGATGCCGGCCTGCTCCCAGACCCAGGTGGCGAACAGCGCGCACCACTCCTCACACGGCCCGTACGGGTTGCACCACGCCCCCTCGGAGGCATCGGGATCGGGCTCGATCTGGGACGCCGCGATCTGTGCGATGGCAGCCGACTGGGCGAACTCCGGTTCCGGCGTGGCGGTCGAGAAGCTGTACTGCCAGGCCTGCGGGTCGAGCAGCCAGTAGCCGGTCCCCTGGTTGTTGCCGATGATGGCGGAGATCTGCGTGGCCGTCGGGTCGAGCGTGAGCCCGCCGTACGCCTGGCCGTCGCCGTAGGGCAGCACGACGCCGTTGGCCGTGGCGATGAGGTAGCCGCCGCCGTCCGGTGCAGCCACCATGCCGACCGCCCAGTCGGGCAGGTTCTGGCTGCCCGCGGAGCCGAAGAAACCGGCGTCGCCGTAGTTGAAGATGCCGCCGTCGGCCGCCACCAGCCAGTAGCCCCCGCCGTCATGCGTGGTGGCCATGCCGACGATGGGCGCGTTCAACACCAGGCTGCCGGCGCTGCCGTAGAAACCGGCGTCGCCGAAGGCGAAGACGCCGCCGTCCGCCGCCACCAGCCAGTACCCCTTGCCGTCGGGCGTCGATGCCATGCCGACGATGGGTTGGTTCAGGTGGTACGAGCCCATGGAGCCGTAGAACGGCGCGTCGCCGTAGGCGAAGACGCCGCCGTCGATGGCGCCGAGCCAGTAGCCCTTGTTGTCGGGCGTCAGCGCCATGGCCACGACGGGCCCGTTCAACGGGAGGCTGCCCGCCGATCCCTCAAAGGTGGCATCGCCGACGCGAAGACCCCGCCGTCCGCGCTGGCCAGCACGTAGCCGCCGCCGTCACTCGTCGCCGCTCCGGAGAAGACGGGCGAGTTCAGTGGTTGCGGCAGGTCCGGCGCCCCCTCGGGCACGCTGCCGAAGCCGATCATGCCGGCGTCGTCATAGACGTGCGCTTGCTCCGTGGCGCCGCTCGCTGCGGCCGCCGGCTTCGACAGCGCCGCGGTCGAGGCGGCGACGACGAGGCCCGGTGCCAGCAGGACGGCGACGGCCAGCGAGGCCACAGAGGAGCGCACGCGCTGCCGGGCCCCTCCGCATCGGCCGGCACCCCTGGTGCCTCCGCGTCCGCGCACGAATTCGATTGTGCCCGCTGGCTGCGGCACCCGCGGGCAGGCGCCGTTACGAAGTCGTTACGACTTGCGGCCTCAACGTGGGTGTCAGCCCGCGGCCGGCCCGGAACGCCGGCCGGTCGCCGGTGTGGGCACCTCCGGCAGGGCCACGGCAGAATGGGTTCATGACCCCCGAATCCTCCTCCGCGCCGCACCCCGACACCTTCGGTTCCCGGACCGACCTGGTCGTCGGCGACCGCACCTACGAGATCTTCTCCATCAGGGCGCCGGCGCTGGCCGAGCGGCACGACATCGAGCGGCTGCCCTACTCCGTCAAGGTGCTGCTCGAGAACCTGCTGCGCCACGAGGACGGGCCGCACGTGACGGCGGACGACATCGTGGCCGTGGCGGCCTGGGGGGTCAACCCCGAGGGTCACGGCCAGGGCGCGGGCGACTCCGCCCACGAGATCGCCTTCACCCCCGAGCGCGTCCTCATGCAGGACTTCACCGGTGTGCCGGGCGTGGTCGACCTGGCCGCCATGCGCGACGCGCTGGCCCGCCTCGGCGGCGAAGCGTCACGGGTCAACCCGCTCGTCCCGGTCGAGCTGGTGATCGACCACTCGGTCATCGCCGAGCGGTCGGGCGACGCCGAGTCCTACGAGGAGAACGTCTCCATTGAGTACTCGCGCAACCTGGAGCGCTACCAGCTGCTGCGCTGGGCCCAGGGCGCCTTCCGCGACTTCCGCCTCGTGCCCCCCGGCACGGGCATCTGCCACCAGGTCAACCTCGAGTACCTGTCGCGCCTCGTGTTCGCCACCGACGACGGCCGCGCCTTCTGCGACACGCTCGTCGGCACCGACTCGCACACGGTGATGGTGAACGGGCTGGGCGTGCTCGGCTGGGGTGTGGGCGGGATCGAGGCCGAGGCGGCCATGCTGGGTCAGCCGCTGTCCATGCTGCTGCCGCCCGTCGTCGGGCTGCGCATCTCCGGCGAGACCAGGCCGGGCATCACCGCCACCGACGTGGTGCTGACCGTGACCGAGTTGCTGCGCGACCACGGCGTGGTCGGCGCCTTCGTCGAGTGCTACGGCCCCGGCGTCGCCGCGCTCCCGCTCGAGACGCGGGCGACCATCGGCAACATGAGCCCCGAGTACGGCGCCACCTGCACCATGTTCCCCATCGACCAGGTCACGCTCGACTACATGCGCTTCACCGGGCGCGACGAGGAGCACCTGGAGCTGGTCGAGGCCTACGCCAAGGCCCAGGGCCTGTGGCACGACCCCACTGCGAACGAGCCGGTGTACTCCGAGCACCTGAGCCTCGATCTGGCTGACGTCGAGCCTTCCCTGGCCGGCCCGGCGCGCCCCCAGGACCGGGTGGCCCTGGCCAACGCCCGCGACTCGTTCCGCGTCGCGCTGGCCCACCCGCCCACCGCGGCCCCGACCGAGCCGGCGGCGGCGCCCCACCACCAGATGCAGGACGGTGACGTCGTCATCGCCGCCATCACCAGCTGCACCAACACGTCCAACCCGCAGGTCATGGTCGGCGCCGGGCTGCTGGCCAAGAACGCCGTCGAGCGCGGGCTGCGCTCCAAGCCGTGGGTCAAGACGTCGCTGGCGCCCGGCTCGCGCGTGGTCATGGACTACCTGCAACGAGCCGGGCTCGTTGAACCACTCGAGCAACTCGGCTTCTACCTCGTCGGCTTCGGCTGCACGACGTGCATCGGCAACTCGGGCCCGCTGCTCAGTGGGGTGACCGACGCCGTGAAGGAAAGCGATCTGGCCGTGGCGGCCGTGCTGTCGGGCAACCGCAACTTCGAGGGCCGCATCCACCCCGACGTCCGCCTCAACTACCTGGCCTCACCACCCCTCGTCGTCGCCTACGCGCTGGCCGGCACCATGGACGCCGACCTCACCACCGAGCCCATCGGCGAGGACGCCGACGGGAAGCCGGTCCTGCTCTCGGAGATCTGGCCGTCCATGGAGGAGGTCAGCGCCACCATCCGCGATTCGCTCACCTCGGACATGTTCCGCACCCGTTACTCGGCCGTCTTCGACGGCGACGACTACTGGCAGCAGGTGGCGGTGGCCGAGGGCGAGACCTACGCCTGGCAGGACGACTCGACGTACGTCAAGAACCCGCCCTTCTTCGAGACCATGACGATGACGCCCGAGCCGGTGACCGACATCGTCGATGCCCGGGTTCTGGTCATGGTGGGCGACAGCGTCACAACGGACCACATCTCCCCGGCTGGCTCCATCGGCCTCACCAGCCCGGCCGGCCGCTACCTGACCGAGCACGGCGTGGCCCGCCAGGACTTCAACTCATACGGCGCCCGGCGCGGCAACCACGAGGTCATGATGCGCGGCACGTTCGCCAATGTCCGACTGCGCAACCTGCTGGCACCGGGGACGGAAGGCGGCGTCACACTGCACCTGCCCGAGGGGACCGAGACCTCGGTCTACGAAGCCGCCATGCAGTACGAGCAGGAAGGTGTTCCGCTGATCGTCCTGGCCGGGCGCGAGTACGGCACCGGATCGAGCCGCGACTGGGCCGCCAAGGGCACGGCGCTCCTCGGCGTGCGGGCCGCCATCGCGCAGAGCTTCGAGCGCATCCACCGTTCGAACCTGATCGGCATGGGCGTGGCCCCGCTGCAGTTCTACAAGGGCGACTCGGCCGCAAGCCTGGGCCTGACCGGGCACGAGCGCTTCACCATCGCCGGCCTGGACGTCCTCAACAAGGGCGAGCTGCCCAAGGAGCTAACGGTCACCGCCACGACCGACGACGACTCGGTCACCGAATTCCGCGTCATCCTGCGCATCGACACGCCGATGGAAGCCGAGTACTACCGCCAGGGCGGCATCCTCCAGTACGTGCTGCGCCAGATGGCCGGTTGACGCCGACCCACTGGTCCGGCGTCAGCGCTCGAACTCAGCGAGCACCTTCTTCGGAGCCCGACGCCGCCACGACTCGGTGAGCAGCTCGCGTACCAAGGCGACCGTGGCACGGCCGAGCACGATGCTGCAGCCTTGGAGCTTCTTGCCCCACCACAGCTCCTCGAGAGCGTCCGGGAATTCGGCGCAGTAGGACGCCACCTCGTCGTCTTCGAGGAAGACGTGCACGCGGCCACCGTCGGGCGGCACGGTGGCGAAGATCTTGCCGGCTACCCGGAACGAGGTCATGTCGTGATGCGGCGCCTCGGCCGACTCGGGCAGTGAGAGCGCGAGTCGCCGCACGGTGGCCATGCCGACGGCCATCAGCCGGCGGCCTCCGCTCCGCTCGGTGCGCCCGCTCCCGCCAAGGCCACGAAGCGCCGCACGATGCCGTCCCCGGCCCGGCCGACGTGGGCCACGTCGACGGCGCGCACGAACACGCCGGGTGGGAGGTGTGGGCCCCAGTGCGCCACCAGGCTCGCCGTGACCTCCACATGGAACTGCAGCCCGTAGGCGCGCGTTCCGACCCGGAAGGCCTGGTTCTCGTAGAGGTCGCTGCGGGCCAGGTGCACCGCACCCGCCGGGAGCGAGAAGTTGTCGCCATGCCAGTGCACGCAGGGCAGCGGCGACGGCGCCGGGCCGAATACCGGGTCGCCGATGGCGTCGGGGTCGTTGGTCAGATGCACCTCGCCGACGCCGACCTCGGGGGCCGACCCCGTCACCACCTCGCCGCCCAGCGCCGCGGCCAGCTGTTCGCGCCGAGGCAGATGCCGAGCACGGGCAGCCTGGCCGCGACGGCCTCTCGGAGCAGCGCCCGCTCGTCGGACAGCCAGGGCAGGTCGTCGTGCACGCTCATCGGCCCACCCATCACGACGAGGCCGGCCATCTCTCCCACCGCGGCGGGCGCCGGCACGGCCTCCCCACGGTCGATACGCACGACAGAGAGCTCGTCGCCCGAGTCGCTGACGGCAAGAGCAACGGCTCCCGGGCCCTCGTGGGCCACGTGCTGCAGCACCACCCAGGGATTCTTCAAGCCCCCCCCCGGCTCAGCGTCCGCTCAGGGGATGCGGGTCACCCGGAACAGCTCGGCCGATGAGCCCTCGGGCAGGCCGGCCCGATCGCCCATGGCCCGGGCGCCCTGTGCGCACGCGCTCGGACATTCCCTCGGGGTCGCCGATCTGGCTCTTGTGGCACATCAATGCGGCCACCTTGCGCTCGACCGTCGCGGTGATGTCGACGGCCACCGCAACGTTTGGCCCGCCCGGACCCATGAGCCACAGTTCGCCGACACTCCAGGGCTCGAGGCCCTCCTCGTCCAGGAGCGCCGGGTGAGCGAAGGGGTTACGGGCGTCGGGATACACCGCGCACACTGCCGCCTCCCCGGCCGCCAGGTGGTCCGGATGGCTGGCGTAGATGAAATCCCAGTTCCGCTCGGGTGACTGGGTGAGCACCCGCTCAGGCTTGACCTGGCGAATGACCCGGCTGATGTCGCGGCGCAACTCGATGGTCGCCTGCACCATGCCGTCGGGGTGCCCGAGAAAGCGCACGTCGCTCACGCCGACCGCCGCCGCGGCCGCCCGCTGCTCGTCCTGTCGCAGGGCGGCCATCTCGGTCCGCGACATTTCGCGGTCCGAACCGCCGGCTTCGCCGTTGGTGACGATGCAGTAGGTGACCTCCAGGCCGGCGGAGGTGAAGGCGGCCACGGTCCCGGCCGACCCGAAGTCGACGTCGTCGGGGTGCGCGGTGACCACCATGACGCGGTGGACGCCGTCGTCGGGCGACCAGAGCGGTACGGGCGGGCCGTCGCTCAGAGGACGCTCTCCTCGGGCTGGGGCGTCCAGGCGGCCAGGTCGGCCAGGCGTGGATCGTTGGAGAACATCTCGACGATGGGGATGCGCAGCGCCAGGCGCCGCTGGATGACCTCCATCTCGACGAGCTGGTTCCACAGGGCCAGGCTCACCACGACCCCGGCCTTGCCCGCTCGCGCCGTGCGGCCCGAGCGGTGCAAATACGCCTTGTGGTCCTCGGGCGGATCGAAGTGGATGACGGCGTCGACCCCCTCGATGTGCAGGCCCCGTGCCGCTACATCGGTGGCCACCAGCACGGAGAGCTTGCCGTTGGAGAAGTCAGCCAGGGCTCGCTCGCGGTTGGCCTGGCGCAGGTCGCCGTGGATGGCGGCCGCCCGCACGCCTTCCTTGCCCAGGTTCTCGACCAGGCGGTCGGCGCCGCGCTTGGTGCGCACGAAGAGGAGCGACTTGTCCTGAGCCCGGCAGATGGCCGCCACCACCTTGACCTTGTCCATCTGGTGCACCTGCAGGAAGCGGTGCTCCATCAGCGTCACCGTCTGTGTGGAGGACGCCACCTCGTGGAAGACCGGGTCGGTCAGGTAACGCTTGACCAGCATGTCCACCGCGCCGTCGAGGGTGGCCGAGAAGAGAAGCGTCTGGTGCGGCTGTTCCAAGCGCCTCAGCACCCATTCGACCTGGGGCATGAAACCCATATCGGCCATGCGGTCTGCCTCGTCGAGCACCAGGGTCTCGAGCTGGTCGACCGCCACCTCGCCGCGATCGCCCAGGTCGATCAGCCGGCCCGGCGTGGCGATGACCACGTCGACGCCTTTTCGGAGTTTGGCGACCTGGCGGTCGATGTCGGCGCCCCCGTAGACAGCCACGGCGCGCAGACCGACCGTGCGGGCCAACGGGTTGATCACGTCGTGCACCTGCACGGCAAGCTCGCGAGTGGGCAGGAGCACCAGGGCCAGCGGGCGGGCCGGACGGCCGGGCTCGCGGGGCTCCTGCGCCTGGCGGGTCGCCTTGGCCCGCTGCAGGAGCGGGACGCCGAACGCCAGCGTCTTGCCCGAACCGGTCTTGGCCTTCCCGCACACATCACGGCCGGCCAGGGCGTCGGCGACGGTCAGGGCCTGGATCGGGAAGGCACTCACGATGCCCTCGTCGGCCAGGGCCCTCGTCAGCTCCGGGGAGACGCCGAGGGACTCAAAGGTCCTCGCCGTCTCGTAGGTGTCGCCGCCCGGGACGGAGTCGTCCGCGATCGCGGCGGTACCGGCCTGTGCGCCGGTTACGGCATCAACAGTCATCAATCCGCTTTCTCTGCTGTCACGGCGGGACCGTGCGCCAGCCAGAGGAAGGATGATCGGCCCCGACTCACCAGCCCCCTGCCGGTGGTCGCTTTAGTCATTGTACCAGCCCAGGGCCGGTCTCATGGCGATTGTGCCAAAGTGAGGCTCCTCCCCGACGACCCAAGGAGCCGACCATGGCCAAACTCGAGGCTGGCGCCACCGCCCCCGCGTTCACCCTGCCCGACCAGGACGGCAAGCCGGTCAAGCTCGCCGACTACAAGGGCCAGCGCGTGATCGTCTACTTCTATCCGGCCGATGACACTCCGGGCTGCACCAAAGAGGCGTGCCAGTTCAACGACAACCTCAAGACCTTCGAGAAGGCGGGCGTGGCGGTGCTGGGCATCTCGCCGGACAAGGCGGAGAAGCACGTGAATTTCCGCTCCAAATACAAGTTGAAGTTCCCGCTCCTGACCGACGCCGACAAGAAGGTCATGGAGAAGTACGGCGCCTGGGGCGAGAAGACCATGTACGGGAAGAAGACGGTGGGCACCATCCGCTCCACCTTTCTCGTCGGCCCGAACGGGAAGATCCAGCGGGCCTGGTACCACGTGAAGGCCGACGGGCACGCCGCCAAGGTCCTCGAGGAAGTCGCCGAGGGCTGACGCCGCCGTGAAGACCTGGGGTGAGTTCTCCCGGCTACGCCCCGACCTGGCCGAGCCCGGCCGCGCGCTCCTGTACCAGGTCGGTGTCGGCCTGGCCTTCCTGGCCACCACACGGCCCGACGGCGGTCCTCGCGTGCACCCGATGTGCCCGCTGCTGACCGACGAGAGTGCCTTCGCCTTCATCGTCCCCTCTCCCAAGCAGGGCGACCTGCGCCGCGACGGTCGCTTCGCACTCCACTCGTTCCCGTGCGAGGACAACGAGGACGCGTTCTACTGCGCTGGAACAGCGCGGCAGGTGACCGACGCCGCGTTGCGAAACGAGCTGAGTGCCATGTTCGTGGCGGAGCGCGTCCAGTTCCACGTGCCTGCACCGGCCGACGACGACGAACTGTTCGAGTTTCTCCTCGACTCCTGCCTGCTGACTCGCACGACCGGTCACGGCGACCCCGATCCCGCCCATCAGATCTGGCGCGACAGTGACGACTGAAGGCCGAGCGGCCAAAGAAAGGGGACGCGAGTGGGACAAGGCATCAGCGACGTACTGACCTTCGCCATCGGCGTGGCGATCAGCCCAATACCGATCATCGCGGTGATCCTCATGCTGTTCTCGCAACGGGCCCGGGTCAACGGGCCCGCCTTCCTCCTGGGCTGGGTCCTTTCCCTGGCTGCGGTGTGCACGATCGTCTACGTCGTCTCGCACGACGGCAGCGTGGCCACCAGCAACACGGCGAGCGACTCCGTCTCGTGGGGCAAGATCGTGCTGGGTGCGGGGTTGGTGCTCCTGGCCCGGCGCCAATGGCGCAAACGCCCGGCCGAGGGCACCGAGCCGG
The DNA here is from genome assembly GCA_963807775.1 of uncultured Acidimicrobiaceae bacterium. Taxonomy (GTDB): domain Bacteria; phylum Actinomycetota; class Acidimicrobiia; order Acidimicrobiales; family RAAP-2; genus Bog-473. Next base: position 122,435 of record CAWECY010000016.1, read on the forward strand.
AGATGCCGAAGTGGATGGCAACCGTCGACCACGTGTCGCCCGTGAAGGCGTTCGGCTTGGCCGTCGTCCTCGCCGCCGTGAACCCGAAGAACCTCGTGCTGACGCTCGGGGCGGCGGCCGGGCTGGCGCAGTCGGGACTGAGCACGTCCGACGCCATCGTCTCCATCGCCGTGTTCGTGATCATCGCCAGCCTGACCATCGCCGGACCCGTGCTGTACGCACTCGTCGGCGGCGAGAAGGCCCGTACCGCCCTCGACAGCGCCAAGAGCTGGTTGACGGTGCACAACGCGGCCGTCATGACCGTGTTGTTCCTCGTCTTCGGCGTGGACCTGATCGCCAAGGGACTGCCGCCCCTCACCCACTGACGGGCCGGAGGGGGTGGCGTCGCCTTGACACGAAGCTCCGTTGGGTACATATTTATCTAGGTTCCTAGATAAATAGAGGTCTCGGTGTGATTGAGTTCCATCTGGACAGCCGCTCAGGCGTGTCCCCGTACATGCAGATCGTCCAGCAAGTCCGTCAGGCCCTGCGGCTGGGCCTCATACGAGAAGGCGAGCAGGTGCCCACCGTCAAGGAGGTGGTGGCCCAGCTGGCCATCAACCCCAACACCGTGCTCAAGGCGTACCGGGAGCTCGAGCACGAGGGTCTTGTGAGCGCCCGCCCCGGTGTGGGCACGTTCGTGACTGGGACGCTGGCGCCCACCTCCATCGCCTCACACGGTCCGCTGCGCCAGGACCTGCAGCGCTGGATCGCCAAGGCCCGGCGTGCCGGCCTCGACGACGAGAGCATCGAGGCCCTCTTCGAGACCTCCTTTCGGTCCTCCACTCAGGCAGACATAGCATGAGCGCGGTCCTGAGCGCCCGGCGCCTGGGCAAGCGCTACGGCCGAAAGTGGGCGCTCAACGAGTGCGACCTCGACGTCCCCGCCGGTCACGTCGTCGGCCTGGTCGGCCCCAACGGCGCCGGCAAGACCACCCTGCTCCACCTGGCCGTCGGCCTGCTGAGCCCGAGCGCCGGCAGCATCGAGGTGCTCGGGCGACCCCCCTCGGACGACCCGGCGCAGTTGGCCCGGGTCGGCTTCGTGGCGCAGGACACCCCCACCTATGCCCGCCTCACCGTCGAGGACCACCTCGGCCTCGGCGCGCACATGAACCCGGGGTGGGACGCCGACATGGCTCGGCGGCGGATCGACGACCTCGACCTCGACCCCAAGCAACGCGCCGGCACGCTTTCGGGCGGCCAACAGGCTCAGCTGGCGCTGACGCTGGCTGTGGCCAAGCGTCCCGAGTTCCTCCTCCTCGACGAGCCGGTGGCCAGCCTCGATCCGCTCGCCCGGCGCGAGTTCCTGCAGAGCCTGATGGAGGTCGTGGCCGAGCACGGGGTGAGCGTCGTCCTGTCGTCACACCTGGTCGCCGACCTCGAGCGGGTGTGTGACTACCTGGTCGTGCTCGTGTCGTCGCGGGTGCAGGTGGCCGGCGAGGTGGACGAGCTCCTGGCCACCCACCACCGGCTCACCGGCCCGCGCCATGACGTCGACTCACTTCCCCGCGACCTGTACGTGATCGAAGAGAGCCACACCGACCGTCAGAGCACGCTCCTTGTGCGGCACGAAGGCCCGATCCTCGATCCCTCGTGGACGGTCGAGGATCTCGACCTGGAGGATCTGGTGCTGGCCTACATGGGCCAGGCGGCTGCGAGCACGCGCCGGCAGCGCGGCAAGGCCACCAAAGACCACGTGACCAAGTTGGACATCGCCCGATGATCGCGTTCTCGTGGCGCCAGTTCCGCCCCCAGGCGATGGTCGGAATTACCGGGCTCGTGGTGATCGCTGTCGTGCTGGCCTTCACGGGCCCGAACCTGGTGCACGTCTACGACGTCAACGTGGCCGCGTGCAAGGCATCGGGTGGTCAGAGTCCCGCCTGCAACAACCCGGTCGAGGGCACCTTTCACGCGTTGCAAGTCGCGCTGGTCGCGCTGGTGCTCGTGGTGCCTGCGCTGATCGGGATGTTCTGGGGCGCGCCCCTCATCGCCCACGAGCTCGAGACGGGCACGTTCCGGCTGGCGTGGACCCAGAGTGTGAGCCGGCGACGCTGGCTGTGGGTCAAGATGGGCCTGGTCGGGTTGGCCAGCGCGCTGACTGCCGGCCTCCTGAGCCTCATGTACACGTGGTGGTTCAGCCCGATCGACAAGGTCAGTCAGAACCGCTTCAGCCCGGCGGCCTTCAGCCTGCACGGCTTCGTCCCCGCCGGGTATGCCGCCTTCGCCTTCGCGCTAGGGGTCACGGCGGGCCTCCTGTTCCGCCGCTCCCTGCCGGCGATGGCGGTCACGCTCGTGGGCTTCATCGCAGCCCGCCTCGCCGTGACGTATTGGCTGCGGCCGCACTACATGAGCCCGGCGACGCTCAACTTGCCGTTGTCGGCCAACGACGTCGGGTTCCAGGTCGCCGGGCCCGGCGCGGTGTCACCCGTGTCGATCGCGGCCAACCCGCCCAACGTGCCCAACGCGTGGATCTCCTCGGCGGCCGTGGTCAACAGCGCCGGGCAGGCGCCGAGCAAATCGGCTGCCACAAACGCCTGCCCCAACCTGGGAGCGGGCGTCGGACCCCCAGTATCCAAGGGCGAGGGTCCTCTCGGCGGGCACACGTTCGGGGTCAGGGTCTCGCAGGAGGCGCATCAGACGTTCACCCAGTGCATCTCCACCCTGGCCGCCAAGTACCACGTCGCCGTGAGCTACCAGCCGGCCAACCGGTTCTGGACTTTCCAGGCAATCGAGACGGCACTTTTCGTGGCCCTCGCACTGGCACTGGCCGGCGGATGTGCGTGGTGGGTCCGCCACCGCCTGAGCTGATGACGTCGTGATCTGGCTCGCCGTCCGGCAGTTCCGAAAGCAGGCTCTCATCGCCGCGGCAGCCCTGGTTGTGCTGGCCGTGCTGGTGGCCGTGCTCGGCGCGCAACTCCTCAACGACTACCACGCCACCGTCACCGGCTGCGGCGCGCACGCAGACTGCTCGTCTGCCACCGCCGCACTCATCAACCGGTACGACAAGTGGAACGACTGGCTCGGTGTCATCGTTCTCGTCGTCCCGGGTCTTATCGGCATCTTCTGGGGCGCACCGCTGCTGGGACGGGAGCTCGAGTCGGGGACGTTCCGGCTGGCCTGGACGCAGAGCATTTCGCGTCGCCGGTGGACGCTGACCAAGCTTGGGCTCCTCGGCCTGGCCAGCATGGCCGTCGCCGGCCTCTGCAGCCTGCTCGTGACGTGGTGGGCCAGCCCGCTGGACCAGATCGGCGCTGGGCCGTTCACCACCTTCGACCAGCGCGGCCTCGTCCCGATCGGTTATGCGGCCTTCGCGTTCGCTCTCGGCGTGGCGGCGGGCGCCGTCATCCGCCGCACGCTGCCGGCCATGGGGGCGACGTTGGTCGCCTTCGTCGGCGTGCGTCTGGCCGTCTACGGGTGGGTGCGGCCCCACTACATGGCACCGCTGATCGCGCGCAGCCCGTACCAATTCACCGGGCCCGGGAAGCTTCTGGTCGGTGGGGGGACCCCGAAGGGTGCATGGGTGGTCTCGGAGTGGCTCGAGAACCCGGCGGGGCACGTGGTCGGCCGGACGGTGGGCGGGCTGCTGGCCGCGTCGATCAACGTCGGATCCCAGGGCGTGACTATCTCGGGCGTGGGCTCGTGCCCCAACCTCAAGCCGTCAGGACGACAGGACTTTGCGGCAGCCACCCACCTGGTCCAGCGCTGCGTGAGCCAATTCCACCTCACGAACGTGGTGACCTACCAGCCGTCGAGCCGCTACTGGCCCTTCCAGACGTACGAGACGTTGCTCTTCGTCGTCGCCGCCCTGGCCGTGGGCGCTTTCGCCGTGTGGTGGGTCCGCCGCCAGCTCAACTGACCCGCGGTCGCCACGGCGCGGCCATCCGTCAGTGCTGGTGGACCGGACACCAGTAGGTGCTGCGGCCGCCCACCATGGCGTGCGCCAGCTCGGCACCGTCGCGCGGGCAGCGACCGCCGGGCTGGCGCTCCTCCATGAGGTCGCCCATGTGGGAGCCGCGGCGCCGGGTCAGCTGGCGCAGCGTGGCCCGCAAGGTGGTGTGCAGGTGGCGGAGCTCGTCGTCGCCGAGTGGGGTGCGCCGCTGCGGGTCGAGGTCGGCCCGCCACAGGATCTCGTCGGCCAGCAGGTTGCCTATGCCGGCGAGACGCTCCTGGTCCATGAGCCTGGCCTTCAGAGGTGCGGCCCCCGCACTGCGGTCCGGCGACACCGACAGGGCGGTCACCAACTCCTTGCGGGTCACGCTGAGGGCGTCGGGGCCCAGCCGGTCCTCGTCGGGCGCCAGCTCGAGCGAGCCGAAACGGCGCGGGTCGTGGAGCAGGAGCGTGCCGCCGTCGTCGAAGGTGACCCGGGCCCGCACCCACTGCTCTCCGAAGACGCCCGGCCCGTACTGCAGGCGGTCGAGTGCCTCCCGGCCGTCCACCACCAGGCCGCCGGTCATGCCGAAGCGCACGCCCAGGGTGGGTCCTTCGGTGTCGAGGAGCATGAGCTTGCCCCGGCGCCGGGCCGCGGTGAAGGAGCGGCCGACCAGGGCCGAGCGCAGCCGCCCCGGCGTGGTGCCGCCACGGCCGTAGCGGGCGTCGACCATCCAGACCTTTTCGATCGGGCGATGCAGCGCCTGCTCGGCCAGGACCCGGTAGAGCTCGACTTCGAGGATCTCGGGCACGGGCGAAAGGTACCGGACGGCGCGGCCAGGCCGAATATGGTGGCGGCGTGCCACCCGAGAAGCCCCAATGGGCCGAGCTGTTCACCGAGGTCGTGACCTCGGGCCTCTGCACCGGATGTTCGGCCTGCGTGATCGTCTGCCCCTACGACGTTTTGGGTTATGACGACTCAGAGGGCGTCTACCGACCGTTCCACGTCGACGCCGACGGCGGGCCGGACAACTGCACGCACGGGCTGAAGGGCTGCACGCTGTGCACCCGGGCCTGCCCGCGCTTTCGGACGTGGGAGCCCGAGATCGAGAACCACCTCTTCGGCCGCGAGCGCACCGACGAGGAGGTGGCGGGCATCTCGCGGCGCACTGTGCTCGCCCGAGCCACCGACGCCGAGGTGGCCGGGGTGGGCCAGGACGGCGGGCTCGTGTCGGCCCTCTTGATCTGGGCCTTCGAGCACGACGTGATCGACGCCGCGCTCGTTTCGGCGCTCGAGGGCGACGGCTCGACGTGGAAGGCGGTGCCGGCAGTGGCCCGCACCAGGGAGGACGTGCTGGCCACGGCCGGGTCCCGGTACACGTACTCGGCCAACCCGATGGCCTACGCCGAGGCGATCGAGGGCGGCGCCGAACGCATTGCGCTGGTCGGCATGGGCTGCCAGACCTCAGCCCCGGGAGCGATGCAGGCACGCAAGGCGGGCAAGGTCGCCCGGCGCTTCGTCCTGTCCATCGGCCTGCTGTGCTCGAAGACCTTCGACGACGCCATCTTCCCCGAGCTGTTCGAGGAGAGGTACGGGCTGGCTCGGGCCGAGATCGTCAAGATGAACATCAAGGGCGTGTTCCAGGTGTGGATGCGTGACGGCGGCTACCACGAGATCCCGTTGAAGGAGGCGCACGCCTGGACGCGGGAGGGCTGCAAGGCCTGCCCCGACTTCGCCGCCGAGCACGCCGACATCTCGACGGGCGGCATCGGGGCATTCGGGGACTGGACGCTGACCCTGCTCCGCACCGAGAAGGGCGAGGCCCTGTTCAACGACATGGAGGCGGGCGGTGTCGTGGAGGTGCGGCCCATTGAGGACGACCCGGGCGCGGTGACGTTGCTGAACCGCCTGAGCCGGGTCAGCCGCAAGCGCTGGCCGGCCACGGCGGTGCCCATGCCGGGGCGGTTGCCGGCGTCGTCGGCCGGCTGATCACTTCCTTCTTGGGGTCGAGGTGACGTGATGGCTGGTGGCGGTGGTGGTGGGCCCAAGAAGGACGAGTTCGCCGAGCTCCTGGGGATCGAGGTGGCGCGGCGGGGTCCAGGCCACACGGTGGCGCTGCTGCGGACCGGGCCACAGCACGCGAACCCGCATGGGACGGTGCACGGCGCCGTGTTCTACGCCGTGGCCGGGGCCGCGGTGGCCGCGGCCGCCAACGATGCCGAGCACTCAGGCATCATCACATCGGTGCTGGTCGAGTACCTCCAACCCGCCGCTATCGCCGACGCGCTGTATGCGGAGGTAGAGCGCGAGGCGTCGACCGAGCGCGAGGACATCTTCACCGGGACGGTGCGGCGCGGCGAGCAGGGCGACCTACTGGCATGGGTGCGCGCCCGCGGGACGAGGCGCACCCGCTCCTGAAGCACGGCTGCTCAAGTCGACGCCAAAGCTCTCGGTCCGACGCCCCGATGCGAAACGGTCGTTCTCGCCGGTTGAGATGACGGACTTTCCTCTTCTGATGCGCCGGCCGCAAGGGTCAACTTGGTATACGACTCGCCCCAAACGGGATTTGACCCCTGGGGGGATTTGACCCCGGGGGACGTCCACCAACAAGGGGCGGTGCATATGGAGGGTCGCTCTAAACCGTTTTCGCCGCCATCGGTTAGCCCGCCCGCCAAACAGATTTGGGCCTCATTGGTCACTGGGAACCGATAGGCATGGCCGAATCTGTGGGGATTATGTCATTGACGCCATAGTGACTCAGACCGCAGAGTGGGGGGATGGGGGACCGCCACGTCGTCATCGTGTGCTTCGACGGGCTGCAGCCGATCGATGCGGTGGGGCCGCACGAGGTCTTCGCCGGGGCCAGCCGTGCGGCGGCCGCCTCGGGCCGGAACGCCAGCGGGTATCGGGTGACCATGGCGTCGGTGCGCGGTGGGCCGGTCCGGTCCGAGAGCGGCCTCGAGCTGGGCACGGTGGCGCTGCCCGACTCGCGCACGCGCATCGACTCGTTGGTGCTGGCGGGCGGGAACGGCGCCAACGCGGCGGCCGCCGACGAGCAGCTGGTGGGCTGGATCCGGTCGGTCGCCCCGAGCTGCCGGCGCGTGGCCACCGTGTGCTCGGGCACCTTCCTCGCCGCCGCCGCAGGCCTGCTCGACGGCCACCGGGTCACCACGCATTGGGCCCGCGCCGCCGAATTGTCAACCGCCTACCCGGCCCTCACGGTCGACGCCGACCCCATCTACATCCGCGACGGCAAGTACTGGTCGAGCGCCGGCGTCACTGCCGGCATCGACCTCTCGCTGGCCCTGGTCCAGGACGACCTCGGAGTGGAGGTGGCCCAAACCGTGGCGCGTTGGCTGGTCATGTTCCTGCACCGGCCGGGGGGCCAGACCCAGTTCTCCTCGCCGGTGTGGGTGCCGCGGGCCGAGCGTTCCACCGTGCGCGCCGTGCAGAACCTGGTGGAGGTCGCACCCGGCGGCGATCATCGCCTGCCCAACCTGGCCGCTGCCGCCGCCATGAGCGTGCGCCATTTCACCCGGGTCTTCACCGCCGAGGTGGGTGAGACACCGAGCCGCTTCGTGGAGCGGACCCGGCTGGAGGCGGCGCGGCGCGAGCTCGAGATCAGCGGCGACACCCTCGACGTGGTGGCGCAGCGCTGCGGGCTCGGGAGCGCCGAGACGCTCCGCCGCGTCTTCCAGCGCCATCTCGGCGTGTCCCCCGACGCCTACCGGCGGCGCTTCCGCACCGCCCCGACCGATGCCATGGAAAGGACCCCCGCATGAGCGATGCCCGACGCACACCCGATGCACCCGCCTCGCACGACCGGATGCAGATCGCCATCCCGCTCTTCCCGAAGTTCACCGCGCTCGACGCCGTAGGGCCCTATGAGGTCCTGCAGCGCATCCCGACGTTCGACGTCACCTTCGTCGGTCACGAGCGGGGCGAGGTGCGCAGTGAGAACGGCATGCTCGGCCTCGTGATCGATGCCACCTTTGAGGAGCGCCCGGCACCCGATGTGATCGTCTTCCCCGGCGGGGTAGGCACCCGCCCACTGGAAAAAGACGAGCGCGTCCTGCGCTGGGTGCGCGACGCCCACGAGACCACCCGCTACACGACGTCGGTCTGCACCGGGTCGCTGGTGCTCGGTGCTGCCGGCCTGCTCCGAGGGCTGGAGGCGACGACCCACTGGTCGTGCTACTCGAACCTCGAGGTCCACGGCGCAGTGCCCACGGCCGAACGGGTGGTCGAGCACCTGGACCGGCGCATCATCACGGCCGCCGGCGTGTCGAGCGGCATCGACATGGCGCTGCGGCTGACCGAGCTGTTGGTGGACCGGACGGCCGCAGAGGCGGCACAGCTGATGATCGAGTACGACCCCCAGCCCCACGTCGACTGCGGCTCGGTGGCCAAGTCGGACGACGTCGTCATGACCCGGGTGGTCGAGTACGCCGCGCTACGCCAGTAGGCGCGGGTCCGCGCTGGTCCGTCAGCGCGCCGTGGCGGGCGCTTCGGCCGCGCTCTTGCCGGCGAAGCGCCCGAACAGGGTGCTGTCTCCGATCGACAGCCCACTGGCGTAGCCGAAGGAGCACACCCCCGAGGTGGTGCGCCCCGCCGCGAACAATCCGGGGATGGCATCCCAGTTCAGGTCGAGCACCGCACCGTCGACGGTCGTCTCCAGTCCACCGAGCGTGAAGGGCGCGTACGGCGCAGGCCCGATGCGCAGGTCCACGGCACCAATAGGGGGCACGAGAGGGCGTACCCACGGCCGGCCCTTGTGGAAGAGCGGGTCCTCCCCCGCCGCGGCGTGACGGTTGTAGAGCTCCAAGGTGGCCTGGAGCGAGCCCGCAGGCAGGCCGATCTCAGTCTCGAGCTGAGCCGGCGTCTCACACACCCAGGAGGCGGCCAGACCCATCCAGTTCACCTCGTAGGCGGCCTCGTCGATGATCAGGTAGACCTCGCCATCCTGCTCGTACAGGGCGGACTGGCCGACCCGGCCCATGTAGGTGTCCTCGTTGATGAACCGCTGACCCTGGCCGTTGACCAGGATGCCGTGGATCAGCGTGCGCGGCGGCGTGAGGGGGAGGGACACCTCGCCGGCGTACATGTTGCGTATCGAGGCGCCCAGCGCCTGAGCCATACGGATGCCGCGGCCGTCGTCACCCTCCGTGCCCACCTTGAACGACCCGCGCACCAGCGGCGGGCAGTGCTGGCGCAGCATGTCGTCGTTGAAGATGAACCCGCCCGCGGACAGCACGACGCCACGCCGGGCCCGCAGCGACACCGTCTGACCGAACCGCTGCGCCTGGACGCCGACGACGCGACCGTCGCCGTCGACCACGAGCCTGTCCACCCGGGTGTCGGCCGACACGGCCACCCCGGCGTCGACTGCGGCGGCGGCCAGGATCCGCATGAGCAGCCAGCCGGTGGAGCGCTTTGTCTTGGCCAGGTGACCCCGCGGCGCCGGCCGGGCGATCTCGTTGAAGGGGTAGGCGTCCTCACCGCCCGAGTAGACGAGGCCCTCGGTTCCCGTCGGGGCCATGGACGTATCGGCGCAAAACGTCGGGTCGAAGGGGACACCGCGCGCCACCAACCAGTCGAAATGGCCGAGGCTCTCGGCGCAGTAGCGGGCGATCTTGGCCTCGTGGGGATCGGGCCCGCAGGCCGCCATCATGTAGCGGTACATGTCGTCGACGCTGTCGGTGAACCCGCATGCCTCCTGCACGGGCGTCCCACCACCGAGGTAGACGATCCCTTCGGCCAGCGCGGCGGCGCCGCCCGGGCCGCCGGCCCGCTCCGTCACCAGCACCTCGGCCCCTGTCTCGGCGGCCGTGAAGGCCGCAGTCGACCCAGCCGCCCCGAACCCGACCACGAGCACGTCGGCCGTGTGGTCCCAGCTGGAGATCTCTGCCGCCTCGACCGGCGTCACGTCACTGTGGTCGCGCTCGCCCACCATGTCTCCGTCCTCCCCGATGTCGCCGAGACGGTAGCCGGTTGCTCGGGACGCCCCCTACCCTGCATCCGTGCCGGAGTCCACCAATGCGCGAAAGCCCGACCCCGCTCCGCCGCCGGAGCTGGCGCTGGTCGCACCGGGCTGGACGGCCGAGCCGGCCTACCGCTCGGGGGGCGTGAGCACGTGGCGCCTCACCGGCCCCGGCGGCGCCGTGCGCTTCGCCAAGGTCGATCCCGCCGGCGCCTACCCGTCGTTGGGTGCCGAGTCCGAGCGAATGATCTGGGCCGTCGCTTACCTGCCAGTGCCGAAGGTGGTGGCGCTCGAGCAGCTGGGCCCCACGACGGTGCTCGTCACCGAGGCGTTGCCCGGCCACGACGCCACCCATCGGGTCTGGCGTGACGACCTGCCGGCGGTGGTCCGGGCGCTCGGCCGCGGCCTGCGGCGCTTCCACGACGCCGTCGGCGAGGAGTGGTGCCCCTTCCGCTTCGACCTGGCCCGCGCCCTCGACCATGTGTACGAGCGGGTGGAACGAGGTGAGGTCGACCCAAACGAGTTCCACGAGTGTCACGCCCACCTCACTGCGGCAGACGCGCTGGCCGAGCTGGAGGCCACCACGCCCGGCGAAGAGGACCTCGTCGTCTGCCACGGCGATTACTGCGCTCCGAACATGCTGCTCCAAAAGAGCCGGGTCACCGGCTACGTCGACCTGGGCGAGTTGGGCGCGGCTGACCGCTGGTGGGACCTGGCCGTGGGGGCCTGGAGCATCGGGTGGAACTTTGGCGAGGAGCATGAATCGTTGTTCTACGAGGGCTACGGGATCGACCCCGACCCAGGGCGCATCCGCTTCTACCGGCTCCTCTACGACCTCGTCTCTTGAGCCGGCGTCGACCGGGCGATGAACTGGCGCGCCCGGTCGAACACGGCGTCGAACATCGGGACGGTCAGCCTCCCGGTGAACGTGTTCCGCTGGCTCGGGTGGTACGAGCCCAGCAGGACCACGCCGCCGGGCAGCGCTGCCTCGGCCAGGTGCCCGAACGCCGGCCGCGGCCTGAGGCCGTAGTGGGAGGCCACGGCCTGCCACGCCACCTGCCCGAGCGCCAGCACCACGGCGGCACGTCGGAGCAGCGCCAGCTCGCGCGCGAGATACGGCGCGCACGCCGACCGCTCGTCCGGCGCCGGTTTGTTGTCCGGCGGCGCACAGTGCACGGTCGCCGTGATGTACGCCCCCGTCAGTGTCAGGCCGTCATCGGCCGACGTGCTGGTCGGCTGGGACGCGAAGCCCGCGCGGTACAGCGCGGCGAAGAGCCAGTCGCCAGAGCGGTCACCCGTGAACATGCGGCCGGTGCGGTTGGCACCGTGCGCGGCCGGCGCCAGGCCCACGATGACGAGCCCGGCCTGCGGGTCGCCGAAACCCGGCACACCACGGCCCCAGTAGACCTGTCCGGCATACGAGGCCCGGCCTTGGCGCGCTATGTCCTCGCGCCAGCGCACCAGGCGCGGGCAGCGCCGACAGGCCGCCACCTCACGTTGCACGGCGGCCAACGAGTCCCTCTGCCTCAGGCCGGACGCCACGGCGCAGAGCCTACGATGGCTTCCCGTGCCCCCTTCCGCCCGAACAGCCGCCCCCCGCACCGTCCCGCGTCGCGGTGGCGGGCGCAAGGCCCCTCCCGCCACCCTGGTCCTGCTGGTGCGCCACGGCACCACGCCGACGACGGGCAAGGTGCTCCCGGGCCAGGCGGCCGGACTCCACCTGGCCGAAAAGGGTGTGGCCCAGGCCGAGGTGGCCGCCCAGCGCATCGCCGCCCTCGCCAAGGCGCCGACCGCGGTCTACGCGTCGCCGCTCGAGCGGACCCGCGAGACGGCGGCCCCCGTCGCCCGGGCTCTCGGCCTGCGCGTGCGCGCCTGTCCCGGCCTGGTCGAGGCGGACGTGGGCGACTGGACCGAACAGCGCCTGTCCCGCCTCTACAAGACGAAGGAATGGCCGGCCGTGCACCGCTGGCCCAGCGGGTTCCGCTTTCCCGGCGGGGAGTCTTTCGCCGAGATGTCGGTGCGCGCCATGGACGCCGTCCTCGGCCTGGTGGCCGAACACCCCGGCCAGAGCATCGTGGCCGTGTCGCACGCCGATCCCATAAAGGCGATCGTCGCTGCCGCGGCCGGCATGCCCCTCGACCTCATGCAACGGCTCGTCATCTCGCCCTGCTCCATTTCTGCCCTCCTCTTCACTCCCGGCGGACCCCTCGTGATGAGCGTGAACTCGACCGGCTCCCTGGACGAGCTGGTGCCATCGTGAGCGAGGATGTCGACTTCGACGCGCCCGACCACTGCACGGTCGGTGTCGTCGGCGAGCCGGGCCACCGGCTCTTCCTCTTCTACTGCCGGCAGGGCCTCACCGAGACGACGGTCAAGGTGGAGAAGCAACAGATCGCCGTCCTCGCCGGCTACCTGGGGCGCATCGTGAAGGAACTGGGCCGGCCGGGCCACCTGCCTGAGGACCTCGACTTCTACGGAACCGAGGAGTTCGAGTGGGTGGTTGGCACCATCGGCGTCTCTTACGACGAGGAACTGGACCGAATCGTGGTGGTGCTCGAGGAGATCGGCGTCGACGACGAAGAGGAGGAAGAGGACGAGGACAAAGACGAGTCGGACGGCGGGCACGTCCTGCGCGTGGCGCTGTCGCGCGAGCAGGCGGCCGCCTTCGCCATCCACGCCACGCTGCTCGTCGAGGCCGGGCGCCCACCCTGTCCCCTGTGCGCGCTCCCGCTGGATCCGTCGGGGCACGACTGCCCGCGCACCAACGGACACCGACCACCGGTGACCTGACGGCGGTGTCCGACGCCACCGTCGAGCGCGTCCTCGCCGAGGGTGAGATGGAGGTGCACGGCCGCATCGCCGGGAGCTCGAACGCCACGTTGCTCGTCACCTGCACGCTTGGCACCGACGAGCTGCTCGCCGTCTACAAGCCCGCCCAGGGCGAACGCCCGCTATGGGACTTCCCGGGCGGCCTGTTCCGGCGCGAGGTGGCGGCGTATGTGCTCTCGGAGACGCTGGGCTGGGGCCTGGTGCCCGAGACGGTCGAGCGGGCCGCGGCGCCCTTCGGTCCCGGGTCGGTACAGCGCTTCGTGCACGAGGACGGGACCTCGCACTACTTCACCCTGCGCGACGAGCCGCGCTGGCACCCCGTTCTCATGCAGTTCGGCGCCTTCGACGTCGTGGCCAACAACGCCGACCGCAAGAGCGGGCACGTGCTCCTGGCCGAGGACCGGCTGTGGGCCATCGACAACGGGCTGTGCTTCAACATCCACGACAAGCTGCGTACGGTGATCTGGGACTTCGGCGGGGAGGCCCTGGCGCCCGACGTGCAGGCGGACCTGTCCCGGCTGGCCCATGACGGACCGCCCGCTGCCCTGTGCGAGTTGCTCGAGCCATCCGAGGTGGCCGCCACGCTGGACCGGGTGGCCTGGCTGCTGAGCCTGCGAACCCTGCCCGAGCTGGTGGAGGACGACGGGGGCTGGCCGCCCTACCCCTGGCCGCTCGTCTGAGGCCCGTCCGCCCCTCTCGGCCCTCGAGCCTCCGCCGGGATCAGACCTTGTAACCGAGGGTCACCAGCTCGTTGATCACCTGCTGGGCCACCACCTGTCCGCCGCCGGAGGTGAGGTGGATGCCGTCGGGCGTCCGAACATTGACCACCTGCCCGGCCGCGTTGGTCACGAAGGCCGTGTAGCCGCCCTGGGCCGTCCCGAGTGACTTGTCCGTGCTGATGTAGACGACAGGCTCGTTCTGGACCGCCGCCTCCTCCTGGTCGATCGTGTCCAGGTCCGCCATCTGCGCGCTGAGGCTGGGGTTCTGCATGGGCGGCATGCCGACCCAGATCACCAGGGCTCCCCCGCTCTCGGCCTCCTGCATGAACGAGGACACCCGCTGGGCGTACATCGGGTTCCACTGGGGCGACGTGTAGGGGACGTCGGGCGGCCCCAGGAAGTCCTGAGCGTCGTTGGCGCCGATCATGATGACGACCACCTGTGGCGACACCGTCTTGAGGTCGCTCGCCAGTTCGGCCGGCCAATTGAAGTAGTCGGGTCGGGTCAGCCCGGTGCTCTCCCGGGCGTCGAGCGCCGCGTTCACCACGCCGGTGCCCGCCAGGTCGTACTGCAACTGGCCCCCCATGTCGATGCCGATGGAATCGCCCACGATGAGGACGCGCAGCGGGTTGGCCGCCGACGGGTCCTTCGGGTTGACCGGCGGCAACGTGGTCGTGGTCGGCGCGTCCGAAACACCGCCCTTCTTGTCGCCCCGCTTCGTCTTCGGGGGTGGCGGGGGCTTGATGGGCTGCGGGCCCGACTCCACCAGCCCGACGCTGCCCCCGGGCTTCTGGTCCTCTCGGCCCGTGACCGACACGATGCGCGAAAGCTGCAGCGCCCGGCTGAGCGACGCCACGGGGCCGGTGATGTCGAGGCTGACCGTGCGCCTCTTGCCCACCGGTGACACCTGCGCGTTGTGCTGCAAGGTGGGAGCGAACAGCAGGAACCATAAGGTGAACGAGCACACGGCGATGAACAGGACCCGGGTCCACCGGGCGCGCACCCGCCCGTCGGGAGGCGTGATCCGCTCGGTGGACGTCCGTGGCTGCGGGTTCGAGGGCGATGAGGTCGACATCAGAAGCGGTAGTAGATGAACGGGGCGACGCCGATCGGGCCGAAGGTGGTGGTGGCCAGGAGGACGAAGCCGAGGATGCCGACCTGTACCGCGGTTCTCTGACGGGAGAAAGCGGCCTGCAGCCGCGACACGGTCAACTCGGGCACGAACTGCGAGGCGATGGTGCCGGCCACCACGAGCACGAGCAGAGGCGTGACGAGCGGCGACGGCTGGCCCCAGCCGTGGATGAGGCGCCCCAGCACGGCGAAGGCCTGCGCCGTGCCCGACGCATTGAAGAACACCCAGCCCAGGCACACGAATTGGAAGGTCAGGAACCGCTGCACCCAGATCCGAACCGGTCCATCGGCCACGCCCGGCAGGCCCCGGCGTTCGCGGCTGAGCCGGCGCAAGTGCCCGAAGGACTGCCCGACGCCCTGCAGGCCGCCCCAGATCACGAACGTCCACGCGGCGCCGTGCCAGAGTCCGCCCAGCACCATGGTGATCATGATGTTGCGGATGGTCTGGGCCTCGCTGCCGGCATTGCCGCCCAGCGGGATGTAGAGGTAGTCCCGCAACCAGCGGGACAGGGTCATGTGCCAGCGGCGCCAGAAGTCCTGCAGGTTGCGCGCCGTGTAGGGCGCATTGAAGTTCTGCGGGAAGCGGATCCCGAGCAGGAGGGCCAGGCCGATGGCGATGTCCGTATAACCGCTGAAGTCGCAATAGATCTGCACTGCGTAGCCCCAGGCGGCAAAGATCGCCTCGGGCGCCGAGTGCTGCGTGGGCGACGTGAAGACCGGCATGACGATGTCGCTCGAGACGTACGACGAGATCACGACCTTCTTGAACAGACCGGCCGCGATCAGCCAGAAGGCCCGGGCATAGTCGATGTTCTCCGAGTCGCGCCGGCGTCGGATCTGCGGCAGCAGCTCGTTGCCGCGCACGATGGGGCCGGCCAGCAGGTGCGGGAAGAACGAGATGTAGAGGGCGAAGTCGAGCGGCCGGGCAGGCTCGAGGTCGCGTCGGTAGATATCGATCACGTAGCTGATCGCCATGAAGGTGAAGAACGAGATGGCGATGGGCAGGGCCACCTGCAGCAGCGGGACCGCCCGGCCGAAGCCCAACGCGTGGGTGAGGTTGTCCAGGTTGACCGAGACGAAGCCGTAGTACTTGAACCAGCCGAGGATGGCCAGCAGCGCACCCACCGACACCCCCATGGCGATGCGCCGGCTCCGCTCGGTCCGCATGGCCGAGACCCATTGGCCGCCACCGAACGACACCACCGTGGTCAACAGGAGAAGCAGGCAGTAGCTCCAGCCGACCCAGCCGTAGAACACGTAGCTCAGGCCGATCATGGCCAGCTTCCACCAACCCGCGTACGGGTTCAGCAGCCAGCACACCGTGAAGGCCACGGCGAAGAAGATCGCGAAGTCGATGGTGGGGAAGAGCATCGGGGACCGGTAGAAAGGTGAGCCGAATGTACCGCCGCCTATGCCGGCTTAGGGCGCAGCCCCCCGTCGCGGCGAGCCGCAGCATGCCACACGCCAGGCACGGCACGACTCCAAGGACCGCCGGTGGAGGCTCATGTCGCTGATGGGCAGGCGTCAGCCGGAGGTCGTCTCACCGGCCTCGGTGGCCCGGCGGCGACTGGCCGCGTTGCGCCTGCCGTGTCAGCTCTTGGCCTTGAGCTCCTCGATGAGAGCCGGCAGCACCTTGTGCACGTCACCCACGATGCCGAGGTCCGCCACCGAGAAGATCGGAGCCTCCTGATCCTTGTTGACGGCGATGATGTTCTTGGAGCCCTTCATGCCCACCAGGTGCTGGGTGGCCCCCGAGATGCCACACGCGATGTAGACGGTCGGCTTCACGGTCTTGCCCGTCTGGCCCACCTGGTGCGAGTAGGGCACCCAGCCGGCGTCGACGATGGCCCGAGACGCCCCGGCGGCGCCATGGAGAAGCTTGGCCAGCTCCTCGATCAAGGCGTAGTTGGCCGCCTCGCCCAACCCGCGGCCGCCCGAGACCACCACGGCCGCCTCGTCCAGCTTGGGCCCGCTGCGCTCCTCCACGTGGCGCTCCACGACCTTGGCCGTGTTCGTCGCCGCCACGTCCGGCACCGGCGCCGCGGTCACGGCCGCCGCACCGCCTCCCGACGGCTCGGCCGCGAACGACTTGGCCCGGATGACGAAGAGGCCCGGACCGGCACCGGTGAAACGCGCCGTCACGATGTGGCTGCCGCCGAAGACGGGGTGCTGGCTCGACAGTCCGTCGTCGCCGGCTATCAGGCCGGTGACGTTGGTCAGCACCGGCTTGTCGAGCTTGGCGGACAGGCGCCCGGCGATGTCACGGCCCTCATAGGTGGCCGGGAACAGGATGTAGTCGGGCACGTTGCCGAGTTGGATCAGCGCGGCTACCGCCGCCGCCACGGGCACGCCGGGCAGCGCGCCACCCAGGTCGCCCACGTCGTAAAGGGTGGTCGCCCCGTACTCGCCGAGCGGGCCGGCCAGCGAGGCGGCGTCGGAGCCCCAGGCGACCGCCTCGACGGTCCCGGCGACCGACCGCGCCTCGGTCAGCAGCTCGAGGCTGACCGGTGTGGGCCCACCGCCGTCGGCCACTTCGGCCAGCACCCAGACCTTGTCCATCGCCATCTCAGACCACCTTCAGCTGCTCGAGGAAGGCCACGATGCGCTCCGCGCCGTCGCCCTCGTCCACCACGATCTCCCCCGACGCCCGGGCCTCGGCCTCGGAGACGTCGGTGATCTCCTGACCGGCGCCGGCGGCGCCCACCTGCGACGCGTCGATGCCCAGATCGGCCACCGTCAGGTTGTCGACCGGCTTCGACTTGGCCGCCATGATCCCCTTGAAGGACGGGTAGCGCGGCTCGACCACACCGGCGGTCACCGTGACCACGGCCGGCATGGGGCACACCACTTCGTCGTAACCCGCCTCGGTCTGGCGCTCCACCTTGACGTTGCCACCGTCGACGGCGATCGCCTTGGCGAAGGTCACCGAGGGCACGCCCAAAAGCTCGGCCACCTGGACCGGCAGGGTGCCCGTGTAGCCGTCGGTCGACTCGGTGGCCATGACCACCAGGTCGGGGTTGGCCCGACCGATGGCGGCCGCCAGCACCTTGGCCGTGCCCAACGCGTCGCTGCCCGCCAGCGCGTCGTCGCTGATCAGGATCGCCTTGGCTGCGCCCATGGCCAGGCCGGTGCGCAGGCCCGATGTCTCGCCACCGGGAGCCATGGAGACGAGAGTGACCTCGTCCCCCTCGCCGGAGGCCAGCTGGAGCGCCATCTCGACCCCGTAGTTGTCGGAGTCGTCCATGATGAGCTTGCCGGATCGATCGAGGGTGTTGGTACCCGGATTGAGGCTGGCCGGGGCGGCCGGATCCGGGATCTGCTTCACGCAAACGACGACGTTCATGGCGGACCATCTTTGTGGACCGGGGCGGCGGCCCGCCATTCCGCCCGGTCACAGCGAGTATCCGCCGCTCAGGGCCTTGGGATGTGGCCCCCGGAGGAGAGGCCGCCACGGGGGATCCGCGCCGGCGTATACGAAGAGCCCCTTTTGGGCGTTGACCCCTAAGGGGCGTTGACCCCCTTGGGGCTTGGCCATATACCCCAGCGCGGAACACCCCCGGCTCGCCCCAAATACGGTCCAACACGACATCTCCGGAAGGTCGTGAATACACCTACGGAAGAGCCACGACCGCAGCTTCGAACCTGATCACACCCAAAAACGAGGGGTTCGACCGGCCCCTACGGACGACTCGGACCCGACTCGGCCTCCGCGACCACCGCGAGGGCCTCCCCGACCCGGTCCGTGATCACGGCGTCCACCCCCAGGGCCACCATGGCCGCGAGGTCCGCCACCGCGTTGACGGTCCAGACGTTGACCGCCAGTCCGGCCGAGTGCGCCGCCGCCACCAAGGCCTCGTCGACCGAGGTCACGAACGGGTGCACGGCCCGGAACCCCGAGGCCACCGCCTCCTCCAGGGAGAGCCCGACGTCGACCCCCCATCCCCACAAGGCCCCCAGCGCCAGCCGGCCGTCCGCAGCCTGCACCGCCCGCAACGTGGCCGGCTCGAAGGACGACACGAGCACCCGCTCCGTCCAGCCCGCAGCCTCGATACACGACGCCGTCAGCGCCGCCACCGCCTCCCCGGCGTCCCACCCCGGGTCCTGCGGGGCGTTCTTGATCTCGACGTTGACGACCAGGCCGTCGCACACGGCCAACACGTCGACCAGCAGCGGCACGTACGGGGGCAGGTCCGCCACCTCGAGCTCGGCGATCACGCCCACACCGGGGATCTCGGCGTCGTGGTGGACGGCCAGGGCCCCGTCGGCGGTCAGTCGCACGTCGAGTTCGACCCCGTCCGCCCCCACCCGGCGAGCCTCGGCGAAGGCGTCCAGAGTGTTCTCCGTGAACCCCTCGGTGCAACCCCGGTGTGCAAATACAGCCGTCAACGGCCCCTTCTCCCGCACCAGGTCACGATTGCAGCGTGACAGGGGGCTGAATTTTCAACAAAAACTCCTTGCCGCAAGTGAAGCGAGTCACTAACGTTTTCAGGCGGTAAACCACTCTTCACTGACGGGCACCTTTGGGGCTCGATCATGTGAAAGAGTTCACAATGCAGGTGGAGGCACAATTCCATGGCTCTGATGTGGAACCGGACCGTCGATTGGGACACAGACGACTGGCGGAGGGCGGCAGCGTGCCGAAATACCGAACCGGACCTCTTCTTTCCCGTCGGCACGACCGGTCCCGCCGTGGACCAGATCGAGGCGGCCAAGCGGGTCTGTCGCTCGTGCGACGCCCTCGAGCCCTGCCTCGATTTCGCCCTCGCCACCAACCAGGAGTCGGGCGTCTGGGGCGGCACGTCCGAGGAGGAGCGCCGCAAGCTCCGCAAGGCGTGGCTGGCCGCCCGCCGCTCACAGCGCGCCGCCAGCTGACCCCAGGGCCGGTGCTCTGCGTCTGCTGACGCAGAGCCGCCCCGTCTGAACGCCGGCCCACATCCCGGGGCCGACACCCCACCCCGCCGCACCCTCAACGCGGCGCGCGCACCGGGACCGAAATGGCCGCCCGTGTCCCTCCGCCCGCCGACATCGGCAGCTTCTCCATGGAGATCGTCCCCTCCAGCTGGCTGACCACCAGGTCGCGCACGATCGACAGTCCGAGGCTGGTCGTCTTCTCAATGTCGAAGCCGTCGGGCAGACCCAGCCCGTCGTCGCGCACCTCGACCGACAGCGCCCCGTTGTCGCACGACAGGGTCAGGTCGACGTGGCCCACCGGCGCGTAGCCGGCCGAGCCGCCCGCCCCCTCCAACCCGGCGGCGCCATCCTGGCCGCCGGCCGCCTCGGGGTCGAAGGCGTGCTCGACCGCGTTCTGCAGCAGCTCGGCCACCGTCACGGCGAGCGGCGTCGCCACGTCGGCCGCCACCTCGCCCAGATCCCCGTGGACCGAGATCACGATGGGCTGCGACGACACCACCGAGTCCTCGGCCATTTGCACCAGCGACCCCACGATCTCGGCGAAGGGCACCTGGTCGCTCGGGTCCCGCGAGAGGATCTCGTGCACCAGGGCGATGGAGCGGACCCGGCGCTCGGCCTCGTGCAGCGCCACCCGGGCCGCCCGGTCCCCCACCCGGCGCGCCTGGAGGCTCAGCAGCGACGAGATCGTCTGCAGGTTGTTCTTGACCCGGTGGTGCACCTCGCGGATGGCGGCGTCCTTCGACAGCAGCAGGCGGTCCAGCCGGCGCACGTCTGTCACGTCGCGCAGCAGGATCATCGCCCCCGTCACGACGCCGTGGGACAGCAGGGGGATGCAGTGCACCAGCACGATCACGTCCGGCCGCCGCTCCACCTCCTCCACCACCGGTCGCCCGGTGGCCAGCGCCCACTCCACCGCCGACTCCTCGATGTCGAGGTCGCCGAAGCGCCTCCCCTCGGGCTGCGCGTAGATCCCCATGCGGTGGAACGCGTTCATGGCGTTGGGCGAGGCGAACTCCACCCGCCCGTCGGCGTCGACCACCACGACACCGTCGCCCACCCGCGGCGCCTCCTCGGTGCCGACGTCCTCGTCGGGGAAGGGAAAGGCCGACTGGGCCACCATGTCGGCCAGGCGCTCGAACACGTCGAGGTACGTGCGCTCGTACATGCTCGTGGGCCCCTTGAGCGGCGCCAGCGAGACCCGCAGCAGCGCGCCGATGATGCGGCCCTCGAAGCGCACCGGGATGTTCTCCACCGGCACCTGATCACCCAGGACGGGGTGATGGATGCTGCCCCGCACGATCTCGCCCGAGTGCAGGCACTGGGCCACCAGCGTCCACTGCGACTCGTTCACCGTCTGGCCCACCAGATCCTGGTCCACCAGCGTGGGCCGGTTGTTCGGGCGCATCTGGCCCAGCACGACCAGCTCGGGGTCCTCGTCGTCGGCGTCGACGGGAGCCCTCGCACCCGCCTGCGCCTCCGCGACCGGCCCCGGCCCGCCGGCCCGCACCGGCACCAGCAACAGGAGGTCGGAGAAGGAGAGGTCGGCCAGCACGCTCCAGCTCCCGAGCAGGCGCTGCAGGTGCCCGAGCTCGTCGGGCTTGAGGTCGGTGTGGCTCAGCGCCAGCTCGGCCGGGGTCGGCACTAGACCTCCCCTCCTGGCCCACCCGCCACGCCGGCCACGTCCGCCACGCCGGCCACCGGGGCCGGCGACACCGGCACCGGCCGCGCCACCCGGGCCGAGTAGCCCTGCAAGACCCCCGCCCCCACCGAACTCAGCGCGGCGCGCAGGTCGTCGGCCCGGTCGGCCACGTGGTCCAGGTGGTGGGCGTCCGAGGCCGTGGTCAGCGGCACGCCCCGCGCCACGAACCGCTCCAGCAACCCGACAGCCGGGTACTGCTCGTTCACCGGCTTGCGCCAGCCGGCCGACGACACCTCGGCCGCCATGCCCGACCCGGCCGCCGCCTCGGCGATGCGGTCCCACCACTCGACCGGAACCGCGGGCACGTGTCCCGCCACCTTTATCAGGTCCGGGTGCGCCAGCACGTCGCACGAACGCGACGCCGCCAGCTCCTCCATGGCCGACGTATAGGCCTCCCAGCAGGCGTCGACGTCACGCACCGACCACTCGGCCATCGACACCGGATCCTCCAAGTCGTCGAAGCGCCAGGCCCCCACCCAGTGCACCGACCCCAACAAGACGTCGAACGGGTACCCGGCCAGCAACCCGGCCACATCGTCCATGCGGCCCTCGTAGTAGTCGACCTCCAGCCCGATGACGACCGGCAGCCCGGCCTCCTTGGCCTCCAGCGCGCACTGCACGTACTCGTCCAGGTCCGCCGTGGCGTGGAAATCCCAATACGAGGCCATCGACTCGGCGAGTGCCGGCGGCACGCGCTCGTCCTTCCAGAAGCCACCGACGAGCGCGTCGGCCTGCCGGAACCGGAACAGGTGCTCGGTCACGGCCAGCTCGGTCACCCCCGCCGCCTCGGCTCGGGCGCAGTAGTCGGCCAGCTGCTCCAGCCGCAGCGGCGTCTGGCGCTCGCTGTGCGGCCAGAGGTGGAGGTGGTAGTCGAGCACGACCGTCGCGGCGCCCGGACGCCCCGGCGCCCGCTACCCGGCCCGGCGGATCAGCGTCACGCCGTCTCGGATGGTGGTCATGACGCAGACCACGCGGGGGTCGTTCACGATCTTGTCGTTGAAGGCGCGCAACGCCAGCGCCCCCTCGTGCGGGTTCTTCTCGGAGGGCAACACGCCTCCGGACTGCAGCGTGTTGTCCACGACGATCAGGCCGTGCGGCGCCAGCTTGGGCAGCACCGCCTCGAAGTAGGCGTCGTAGGTGACCTTGTCGGCGTCAATGAAGACGAGGTCGAACGGACCTTGCAGGTCCTCGACCGAGCGCAGCGCCGGGCCCTCGATGACGCTGATGTGACTCTCCAGCCCGGCCGCGGCGATGTTGCCCCGGGCCGTCTCGGCGTGGTGCGGGTCCACCTCCAGCGAGATGATGGCGCCGTCCTTGGGCAGCCCGGCGGCCATGGCGATGGCCGAGTAGCCGGTGAAGGTGCCGATCTCGAGCACATAGGTGGCCTGGGTGGCGAAGACCAGCAGCTCCAGAAACCGCCCCTCCTGGCGTCCCACCATCATCCCCCAGGCGGCGAAGTCCTCCTTGGTGGAGGCGTCCACCGATTCGAGGTGCCCCGGCGGGGCCGTCGTGTGGGCGTCGGCGTACTCGAGGACCTCGGCATTGATGAGCTGGACCATGCCAGGCATGGTAGGCCCAGCCGAGCGTGCCCCCGGCCGGCGCCGGACCTAGTCCCAGACCTGCGCGCCCAGCCGCAGCAGCCCGGACATGTCGTAGATGTCGGCATCGAAGAACGGCACCGTCACGAGCACGTCGGGCGCGCCCCGCAGCTCGGCCTGCTGCTCGGCCTCGCGCCGGGCCACGACGGCGAAGTTGAGGAAGCTCTCGGCCACCTCGTCGACCACCCGGGCCGCCACCACCGGGTCGTCGGTCAGGCCCTCGGCCAGCTCCGTCGCCCGGCCCCGCATGGACATGGCCAGCTTGTCGGTCTTCTGGTCGCTCAGGTAGGCCGGCAGCACCTTGTTCAACACGATCGCCCCCAAGTGGAGCTTGCGCGCCGTCAGCTCGGCCGAGAAGAACTCTGCCTCGCGCACCGGCGTGGCCTCCAAGGTGGACACCACCATGAACGTCGTTCGCCGGTCCGACAGGAGCCGCGTCACCGCGTCGGCCCGCTCCACGAAGCCGGCGTACATCGACTGGAAGAGGATGAAGAACTCCGAGATGTCGGCCAGGAACTGCGTGCCGAGGATCCGGTCCGCCACTTGATAGAAGGGGCGCGACGCGAAGTTCACCAGCCGCGACCGGTAGGGCACGATCAGCCAGCGCAACAGCCGCGACGAGAAGAAGTCGGCCATGCGCTGGGGCGCATCCAGGAAGTCGAGCGCGTTGCGGGTCGGCGGGGTGTCGACGACGATGAGGTCGTACTTGCCCTCGGAGTGGATCTCGTACAGCCGCTCCATGGCGATGTAGTCGTGCGACTGGATGAAGCGCCCCGAGATGTTCTGGTACAGCGGGTTGGCCAGGATCTGCTCCCGCGTCGCCTCGTCGGGCGCATGCGTGCGGATGAGGTCGTCCCAGCTCTGCTTGGTGTCGAGCATGGCCGCCCACAGCTCGCCCCTGGGCGTGGCCGCCGCGTCGGCGAACACATCATCGGTGATGCGGACCTCGTCGTTCCCGATCCCCTTCAACCCGAGGGCGTCGGCCAGGCGACGGGCCGGGTCGACCGTGAGCACCAGCACCCGGCCGCCCTCTTCCACCACCGCCGTGGCGGCCAGCGCGGCCGCCGTCGTGGTCTTGCCCACGCCACCGGGCCCGCAGGCGATGACGATGTCCTTGGCCGCCAGCAGCTGAGCGACCGTCTTGGCCGAGTCCGTCGTCACAGCCCGAGCTCCTCGCCCAGCGCGTGCGCCACCTGCCGCGTCGTGCGGGCGCCGAAGCTCCGGGCGAACAGGTAGGGCACGAGCAGCACCGGCAGGCCGGTCGGCAGCCCGGCCTGCAATCGCTGCATGTGCGAGGCCCGGGTACGCCGCATGGTCACGGCCAGCCGGGCCGCCTCGAGCACCGGTGCCACCGAGCCCCCGGCCCGCTCCGACAACAGCTCCTCGGTCCCCGGCTCGCGCAGCTGCTCGAAGATCTCCTCCTCGCGCTGGCCGAAGAGCTCGGGCAGTACGCGGTTCACCACGACGGCCGACAGGCGCACCGTCGTCTCCTCGCGCACCCGCGTGGCCAGCTCGAGCGTCTCGCTGACCGGCATCTCCTCGGGCGTGCACACCGCCACCAGACCGGTCTGGCGCTCGTCCGAGAGGATGTCGAGCATCCAGTCGGTCTGGCTCCTGATCAGCCCGACCTTGACCAGGTCGTTGATGGCCTGGGGCGCGGCGAGCTGGCCGATGATATGGCCGCTGGCCGGCGCATCCACCACCACCAGGTCGTAGTGCTGTTCGCGTACCTCGTAACAGAGCTTGCCGACGGTCAGGATCTCGCGGACGCCCGGTGCCGCCGTGGCCACGAAGTCGAACGCTTTAGCCAGCGGCCCGATCCGGCCCACCACCGGGATGCGCAGGTGCAGCTTGAGGTACTCACGCAGGCTGGCCTCGGTGTCCATGGACATGGACCAGATACCGGGCGCCACCTCGCGCGGGGTGAAATCGGTCGGAGGTGACTCGAAGAGCGAGGTCACGTCCCCCTTGGCGTCCACTTCGCACACCAACACGCGCTTGCCGTGCTCCGCGGCCAGTTGCGCCAGCCCCGCCGCCACCGTCGTCTTGCCCACCCCGCCCTTGCCGGTGACGAACACCAGCTTCAGGTCGAGGAGGTCGGGAACCGCCGTCACCGCCCCGGTGCCTGCCCCGCCGCCACGGACATCCTCAGGGCGCTCCGAACCCCACGCGCCGCTCGGCCGAGGGTGCACCCACCTCGACGTAGGCCACCTTTACGACGGGCACGCCGATGCGACGGCCCTTGCGGTCGGTCAGCCAGAGAACCCCGTCACCCGTCTTAAGCAGCTTCTCGATCTCGGCCACCACTTTGTCGCGCTCGGCGTCGTCGGGCATCTCCACCTCGAGCTCCTTGGGGGTATGGGTGATGCCAATACGGACGTCCACCTGGTCTCACTCCTCTCGGGGCCCTTGAGCAGGCCCTCTGGCCACCTGGACGTTACAGCGACCGGGCAGACTGCATGACATGAGCGGGCCGCCCAGAGCGGGCGAGACGGAGCGCAGCGTGCGCTGGGCAGCGACGATGGAGGGCTACTCGGGCCCGGTCCGCCTGGCCCACGCCGACTCCCACGCCCGCATCGCCCCGGCCGACGACCCCGGATCCGCCGCACTCTCTAGCGGCCCCCGCGCTCGGACCGAGCGCGAAGACCTGGAGAGCGCGCTGCTCGCCCCCGGCGCCACCTGTGCCCGTGGCGCCGGCGACCGACCGCAGCCGGAGGAGCCCGACCCCTGGCGCACCTGCTTCGAGCGCGACCGCGACCGCATCCTGCACGCCACCGCCTTCCGCCGACTGGCCGGCAAGACGCAGGTGTTCGTGTTCCCCGAGGACCATCAGCGCACCCGCCTGACCCACACGCTCGAGGTGACCCAGGTGGCCACGGCCATCGCCCGGGCCTGCCGTCTCAACGTCGCTCTGACCGAGGCCATTGCGCTCGGGCACGACTGCGGCCACGGACCCGGCGGCCATGCCAGCGAGGACGCGCTCGACCCCTACGTGCCCGGCGGCTTCGACCACGCGCCCTGGGGTGCCCACGTCTCACTCCAACCGTTCAACCTCTGCGCGGAAACGGTCGAGGGCATCGCCAACCACAGCTGGTCCCGCCCTGCCCCCTCCACGCCCGAGGGCGAGGTCGTCAGCTGGGCCGACCGCATCGCCTACGTCTGCCATGACTGGGAGGACGCAGTACTGGCCGGCATCGTGGCCCCGTACCAACTTCCCGCGGCTGTCCGCACGCTGTGCGGGGAGCGCCGCAGCGCACAGCTCAGCGCGTTCATCGCGGCGGTCGCCTCGGCCACTTTGCGCACAGGCCAGGTCGGCATGGAAGAGGACGGGGCGGAGGCGCTGGCGGCGTTCCGGGCTTCCAACTATGAGCGGATCTACCTGCGCGACGCCTCGTTGCGCCAGGGCGAGGCGGTGGTCAGCGTGCTGCGTGCCCTCGTCGAGCATTTCTCGGATCGGCCGCACCTCATCACCGACCGGTCCTCCGCCCCGATCCGCACCGACACGATTGCCGGCAGCCATGAGGCCATCCTGGCCTCGGTCACATATGTCGCCGGCATGACCGATCGCTTCGCCTTCCGCCAGGCCGTTGCCCTGCTCGGGTGGGACCCGGCCAAGCTGCCTACCGGCGTCGACGGGTGAGCTACCCCGTGCTGCTGCTACACGGACAACATCTGCGTACGCACCTTGCGCCGCACGATGATCAGGTAATAGCCACCGAGTAGCCAGCCCACCCCGAGGCAGCTGGCAACGACGATGACGATGGCCCACGCGACCTTGTTGGAGCCGGCAGCGTAGAAGGCCACAGCCGGTCGGCTGAGCACATCGATTACGGCCCACAGCGGTACCGCCAGCCAGAGCAGCATCACCACGAATAGGTCGGGGCCAAACACATCCGCCAGCACGGCGTCCTCCTCAGCTCGCCGGATCCGGGAACGCAGGCGGGCGCTTCTCGGTGAGCGCCGCCACCCCTTCGGCGAAGTCGACACCCTCCATCATCTCCACCATACGCTCCCCGGCGTCGCCGACTGACGACGCCGCATCGCCGTGCAAATCCCGGTAGAGCTGGAGCTTGGTGGTGGCGAGCGACGACGGAGCGATCTCGGTGGCCAGCCGGCGGGCGTAGTCGTACGTGACCTCGAGCAACTCGTCTCCGGGCACCGTCCGGTTGACCAGGCCCAGCTGCTCGGCCTCCTCGGCCAGGACGACCCGACTCGACAACAGCAGGTCGGCCGCCCGGGTCACGCCGATCAGGCGCGGCAGGAGCCACGACAACCCGTACTCCGCCGGCAGACCGAGCCGGCCGTGCGATGTCGTCAACTTGGCGCCCTGGGCGGCGAAGCGGAGGTCGCAGTAACACGCCAGCACGAATCCCACCCCGGCCGCAGGGCCGTTCACCGCGGCGATGATCGGCTTGGGGATACCGAAGTGGTAGGCGAAGTCGGCGTCGAACTCGGGCCGCACGCCGTAGCCGGGCATGGCCACGTCGTCGCCCAGTCCGGCGTCGTAGGTGCCCCGTGCCACGTGGCCCTCGAGCGCCCGCGCGTCCGCGCCGGCGCAGAAGCCCCGTCCCGATCCCGTCACGACGATCACGCGCACGGAGCGGTCCGCGCTGGCCCGCGCCAACAGCGACCGGTACTCGGCGTGCATGCGGCCGGTCCACGCGTTCAACCGCTCAGGCCGGTGCAGGGTCACCGTGGCCACCGCGTCGCGCACCTCGTAGCGGGTGACCTTCAGGTCGGTCAGATCCACGTCAGTCCAAGGTGTCGTAGCGGGCCGAGCGCAAGCTCGTCCCCTCGACGTGCTCGCCAAAGGGGCGCCACAACTCGTGGTCGACCATGGCGGATTCGAACGCCGCCGCGGCCGCCTCACTCGCCCACAGCGTCACCACGAGCCAGGCCCCATCCCGGCGGGCCGTCGTACGCCGGACGAACCCGGGCTGGTTGGGTACCAGCTCAGTCTGCACGCGCTTGTCGAGCGCCAGAAAGTCGTCGTCCGACACCCCGGCGCGCAGCCGGAACGACGTGACCTCGACGATCGACACGGCTACGCCTGCACCAGCATGACCGGGTTACCTTCCGGGTCGGTGATGCCCGCCAGCGTCGGCCCGCCGGGAACGTCGAAGGGTTCCGCCACGATGGTGGCGCCCAACGTCAGCGACTTGTCGAGGGAGGCGCGCAGGTCGGCCACCTGCACGTAGAGCGTCACGCCCGAGCGTCCGCTCTGACGTATGTGACCCGCCGGTCCAGGCTCGGGGCCACCGATGCCCGCGGGAATGTCCATGATGAAGCCATCGCCGATCTTCCAATTGAAGAGGTCCGCGTAGAAGGCCCGCTGCCGATCGGGGTCGACTGCCTCGATCTCCCAGTGCACCACAGGTCTCGCCCAGTCCTGCGCCATCTCACCTCCGAACCTTCCGGCGCCAAACCCTACCGATGCCTGCCGCAACCCCGATGCAGCGCGCCCACCCACGACCCGGTAGTCTCGCAAACGTCCGTTTGGGAAGAGGTTTCGATGCCGAAGCACCAAGGCACCGAGGCAACGGACGTGAGGACTATCAGTGTGGTCGTCGTGGACGACCACGAGATGGTGGCGCACAGCCTCGGCATCGCGATCGGGAATGAGTCCGGCCTCGAAGTCGTCGGGACGGCGAAATCGGTGGCCGAGTGCCTCCGCCTGGCTTCTGCGCTGAGGCCGAACGTGGTCGTGATGGACCTGATGGTGGGCGATGGAGATGGTTTCGAGGCGATCCGCCGACTGTTGGCCGCCGCGCCCCAGACCAACGTGATCTTGCTGACAGCCAAACCGGACGACGGGGCGCTGGCCCGGGCACTGGACGCCGGCTGTTGCGGATTCGTCACCAAGCGGGCCCCGCTGGAAGAGTTGATCGTCGCCATACGGACCGCGGCCAGCTGCAGCACGACGATCCCCCGGGACATGGTGGACCGCCTAGTTCGCCAGGGGGAGCAGCGCCAGCGCGAACGAGCCGAACTAAGCGCACGTGAGCTCGAGGTGCTGCGGCTCATGGCGGCCGGGCATTCGACCAGCACGATGGCGGGGGAGCTCGGCCTGAGTGTGCACACGACCCGGAACCACGTGCGCAACCTGATGACGAAGCTCGGGGCGCATTCCCGGCTCGACGCCGTGGTGGTCGCCGCCCGGTCCGGCTTGATCGACCTCCCCTACCGGACCTGATCCGCAGAGCACACCCACCCCGGTTGACACATTTGTGTCATCCCGGGGCGCGCATCCGCTTCATTGGCTCCGGCACAGATGCGTCTTACGGGAGTACCACCGCAGGAGCAGAATCCACTGAGGCTCCCATCAACGGTGGGCGGTACTCCACGATGAACAACGAAGACGGGCAGATACGGGCGCACTTCGATGGATCGAGGGGACCGCGCAGAGGACCGCAGAACTTTCGATAGAGGGGTGAAATCGTCACCCTAGGAGTACCCACAGGGAGTAGAATTCGTGGGAGTGCTAGGTCAGGCGGGCCTAGGTGGAGGGTGCCGCTGCGCCACTTGGTGACGCAGCGGAGGAGGGGACCACGGCAGTGACACACTGGACTCAAGTTTTGGCGAACGTTTCCATGGTGGAGTTCGTCCTGTTGGCGGTGCTCACGACGCTGCAATGGGTCCGCCACCGGATTCGCGGTGCGGGGTGGGTGGCGCTCTCGTTCGCCATCCTCGGCGGGCTCTCGCTGACGGTCAAGATCGACCCCAGCATCGTCTTGAACCAGAACGTCGCCAAGTCGCTGATCGCGTTGCTACTGGTAATGCCCTACTGCCTGTTCCGTTTCGCCACCGTGTTCCGCCGGCCCAGCGCTGTCGTCCGTTATCTGGCGGTCCTGGTGACCGCGGCCATCATCGCCTTCACGTTCTCGTTGCAGTACCTGCCGCTGCCGGGGTTCCCACCTCCGCCGCACTACCTCGCCTATCGGATCGCGTTCGCCGTGGCCTTTGGCTTCCTCTTCACCTACGTGGTGATCCGGCTCTTCGTGGCGGGAACGGGCGAACCACCGATCGCCGCCACGCGCATGCGCCTGCTGGCCGTGGCCGTAGCTGGACTCGAGGTGCAGGTCGCCGTGGCCGCGCTCGCCCTCCAAGGTCGCACCGTTCTCCTCGTCACCGAGGCCATTACCGTGGCCATGGGGCTCCTGTTCCTCGTCGCTCTGGTACTCCCCTCCTTCGTCCGCGTCTTCCTGAGCCGGCGCGAGGACGTGGCCTTCCGCCGGGCCATGGGAGAGCTCGTCTCGGCCGGCGACTCAAGGGGGGTGGCGGAGCGTCTGTTGCCGCACGTCTGTGCGCTGGTGGGCGCGTCCACGGCCGCCTTGCTGGCCGGTGACGGCACCGCGGTCGCCCGTTACCCGGCCTGGAGCAGCAGTCAGGGCGGCGACGACTGGAGCGGTGACTCGGGCTCCGAAGACGAGCAGCATCGCATCACCGTGCGCACGAGCATGGGCGGTACCCACGCGCTGGCTGTGAAGATCAGCCCCTACATGCCGTATTTCGGCAGCGAAGAGCTGCACAAGCTCGACCAGCTGGCCGGCATGGTGGGGCTGGCCATCGAGCGTTGCGAAATGGCAGAGCAGGTGGCGTTCCAGGCGTCGCACGACGGCCTCACCGGTCTGGCCAATCGCACCCTCTTCATGGAGCGGCTCGAGGAGGCCATGGTGCACGTCGGGCGGCGGCGGACCGGCCTGGCGGTGATGTTCGTCGACCTCGACCGCTTCAAGCTGGTGAACGACCGAGCCGACCACTCGGCCGGTGACATCGTCCTGCGCGAGATGGCCAATCGGCTCCGTGCCATGACCCGCGGCGTGGATGTGGTGGCCCGCTTCGGAGGGGACGAGTTCGTAGCCTTCGCCGAGGTCGACCACGAGGACGACGCCATCGAGATGGCCGAACGCATCCGCCAGGGGCTGAGCGAGCCGGTCGAGGTCGGCGACGCGCACCTCGTCGTCACCGCGAGCGTCGGACTGGTGGTGACCTCCGAGGGGTCGACCTCCGCCGCGACGCTCCTCCGTGATGCCGACAACGCGATGTACGACGCCAAGCGCTCCGGACGCGATCAGATGGTGCTCTACAAGTCCAACGCCCGCGACGTCGCCAACATCAAGTGGGGCGTCAGCCCCATCCGCGACGCAAGCGCTAACGCAGGGTGAGCTCCCGGCGATAGACCCTGGCGGGACCCAGGGCCGCCAGCTTCTCCGAGATGGCACGAAAGGCCTGCGCCGTATCGCTCTGCGGGTCAAAGGCGGTGACCGGATGACCCTCGTCACCACCGAGTCGGACTGCATTGACAAGCGGCACCTGACCGAGGAGCGGCACCCCGAGATCGGCCGCCAGCGTCTGGCCACCCCCGGAGCCGAACAGTTCGTAACGGGTGCCGTCGTCACCGGTGAACCAGCTCATGTTCTCGATCACACCGCGGACCGACAGCTTGAGCCGCCGCGCCGCGAACGCCGAGCGCTGGGCCACCCGCTGCGCGGCCGCCTGTGGCGTCGTGACCACGACGATCTCGGCCTTGGGCATGACCTCGGCCAGCGTGAGTGCCACGTCGCCGGTGCCCGGTGGCATGTCAACGAGAACGAAGTCGGGCTCGCCCCAGTAGGCATCCGTGAGGAACTGCTGAATCGCTTTGTGCAACATCGGCCCGCGCCAGATGACGGGCTGGTCATCGGGAACGAAGTACCCCATCGACAGGCACCGCACCCCGTGGGCGGACGTGGGGATGACGATGTCGCCCAATACGACGGGATCATGATCTGTCCCGAGCATCTTCGGCACGGAGAAGCCATAGACGTCAGCGTCGAGGAGCCCCACGGCAAAACCCGCCTGCGCCAGCGCGATGGCGAGGTTGACCGTGACCGTCGACTTGCCTACGCCGCCTTTGCCCGACGAGACGCCGATGACGCGCGTCTTGGAGTCAGAGCCCAAAAAGGCAGGTAGCGGTACGGCCGGCGCGTGACCATGCGCGTGGGTGTGCTCGTGCTCCTCGTCTCCCGCCGACTCCCCGTCAGCCGACACGCCCAGCATGTCGGCCCGCAGGCGCTGGCGCAGCCCGGACCGCTCGCCGTCGGTCATGACGACGAACTCGAGGTCGACCTCCTCGACGCCGGGCACCGCCTGGGCGACCCGGTGCACGTCGTCGGCCAGCTGCTCGGTGCTCGGCCAGGCCGCCACGGGGAGCGCCACCTCAATCAGGGCACGGTGGCGGCGTGTCCGCACGGAGCGAACCAGGCCCAGCTCGCCGAGCGTCAGGCCCAGCTCGGGATCGACGACGGCGTGCAACGCGGCCTCAATCTGCGATTGGTCTGCTGCCATGCACTCCCTCTTCTCAGGCGGGATCCGTTCGGGCGCCACGCGTGCCGGAAACACGTCCTCCCGCGTCGCCCCAGCTGGTGGGGGCGATCCCTCGGTAGACTACCCAGCGTGAGTACGGCTCCGGTCACGGTCGAGCCTGAGCGCCCAAGCGGCGCAGACGACGGGCAATTCAGCGCCGCCGTCGCCGCCGTCTCGGCTGCCTTCGGGGACCCGACGCGGCGGGACATCTTCCTCCACGTGCGGGCGGCGCCCGGCTTGACCGCCAACGAGGTGGCCAGCACGTTCTCGTTGCATCCCAACGTGGCCCGCCACCACCTGCAGCGGCTCGTCGCCGGTGGCTACTTGCGGGTGGAGACGGGGCGCAACGCGACAGGCGCCGGGCGCCCTTCGCAGCGTTACTTCTGCGTCGAAGAGGAACTCACCATCGGCCTGACCCAGCGCCGTGACGACTTGCTCATGCGCCTGCTGGGCGAGGCGATGCGCCGGCTTGGCCCGGAGGAGGCGGAGGAGATGGCGTCGCACGTCGGCGAGGAGTACGGGCGGTCGCTCGCTTCGCGGATGACGCCGAGTGAGGGACAGCGCACGGTGCGCGCCGCCATGCACGTGGTGGCCGAAACGCTGACGGCGCACGGGTTCGCCGCGCACGCCGAGGACCGGGGCGAAACGACGGCGGTTGTGGCGGAACAGTGTCCCTTCGGCGATGCCAGCAGCACCAACCCGGTCCTGTGCGCCGTCGACCGGGGCATGGTCAAGGGCTTGCTGGCTGGGCTGTGCGGGACCGATTCCCAGCGGGCACTGCCGGTGATCCTCTCGTCGCGAGCCCGGGGCGACGACACCTGCGCCGCCTCTGCCTGAGCCCTCGTGGCTCGCGCCTATCTCGACCACGCCAGCACGACCCCACCGCGGCCCGAAGCCGTCGCCGCGCTGACACAGTGGGCCACGCTGCCGGTGGGCGACCCGGGGCGAGTGCATGAAGAAGGACGGACGGTCCGTGACGCACTCGAGGACGCGCGCCGGCAGGTAGCCGGCCTCGTCGACGTCGCGCCACGGCAGGTCGTCTTCACCTCCGGTGCCACCGAGGCCATCAACACGGCCGTGTGGGGCGCCACACGGGACAACCCCGGTGCGCCGGTGCTCTGCGCCGCTGTTGAGCACTCCGCCGTCCGCGAGGCGTCGGCGCGCTACGCGCCGACCGAGACCCTCGCCGTGGACAGCACGGGCACGGTTGACGCCGCCGCACTGGCCGAGCGGCTGTCGTCGACGTCGCTGCCGCGCCCGGCGCTCGTGCACTGCCAGTGGGCCAACCACGAGGTGGGCACGCTCCAGCCGGTGCACGACGCGGTCCGTATCTGTCACGACGCCGGTGTAGCCGTGCACGTCGACGCCGCCATCGCCTGCGGCCACGTCGAGATGGACCTGGGCGCACTCGACGCCGATCTGGTCAGCGTCAGCGCGCACAAGCTCGGTGGCGTACCGGGCGCCGGGGCTCTCATCGTCCGGCGCGGCAGCCGCTATCAGCCTCTCCTGGTGGGCGGCGAGCAAGAGCGCGGCCGCCGGGGCGGCCTCGAGGCCCTGCCGGCCCTCTTGGCCTTCGGCGCCGCCGCGGCAGCCTTGTCGGCCGGGGGCGTGCTCCAAGCCGAGGCACTGACGGCGCGGGGCCAGATCGCGGCGATGGTGGATGCCGCCGTCACCGTCGAAGGCGTCGAGGTGGTGGGACCGGTCTCGCCGCAGCGGCGCGTGCCGCACCTGGTCTGCCTGGGCGTCCATGGTGTCGAAGCGGAGCCGGTCCTCATCGGGTTGGACCGGGCCGGGGTCGCCGTCCACTCGGGCTCGGCCTGCTCATCGGAGAGCATCGAGCCTTCACCAGTGCTCGAGGCGATGGGCGTCGACCCGAGCCACTCGCTCCGCGTGAGCGTGGGCTGGACCACGACCGACGAGGAGTGCTCCGCGTTCATCACTGCCTTCCCCGAGGTCGTGGCCGACCTCCGCGCGTTACGGGACTGACGTCGAGGTCGAGGTCGAGGTGGAGAAGCCTGACGGGACCTGCTGCCCGGCCCCCTGGTAGGCACCCGCCACCAGCGGCTCGACCTGGACCGGCTCCCCCGCCGGCGGATCGTCGGCCAGGAAGTCATTGAACTGGGTAACGGCCGCGGCGTCGTTGTGGTCCTGGTTCTCGAGCACGAGGCCGTAGAAGAGGTGGCCCTCGTAGAAGCTCGGCGAGACCCGGATGGATTTCTCGATCTCGGCCCGCCCGATCTTGACCAGCGACGCCACGTCCGCCGACGACCCGATGTTCCACTGCAGGTATCCCGCGTAGGCCAGCGCGGCGGGGTTGGACGGGTCCACCGAAAGCACCTTGTTGTAGAGAACGAGCGCCGACTTCGTCTGTCCCTCGTTGTTCAAGGTGAACGCCTGCTGAAGCTGCTGCTCGATCTGCTGGGCCTGCGACAACGTGACGCTCCCCGACGAGGCCTGCCCGGGTTGGCGGGCCTGCACGTAGTGCGACACGAGGATGCCGGCCCCTGTGACGATGAGGAGACAGGCGGCCACGATCCCGATCCTGCGCCACAGGGGCAGCGGTGCGCGCTCCGGCGCCGAGGACGGCTCGGGCTCGCCCGATCCCGGTGCCGGCGTCGTCTCGGGCCCGAGGGCGGCGAGCTCCGCCTCGACTTCGGCCAGCCGCGCCCCGTCGCGGGCCACCAGGAGCGCATGGTCCTCGTCGGAGAGATCGCCGGCAACGAGCTCCCGGTCCGCATCGTCGAGCGAGCGGCGGAGGAAGTCGCGCTCGTCCACCAGGAACCAGCGCTCGTCCTCGGAGGCAGCTTGGCCACCGTCCAGGGCCGCTGAGGTGGGCGACCTGTGCGGTGTCACGACGCCGGCTCCGTCACCTTGAGCGCCTCGAACTGACGGGAACGGCGCCAGAAGAGCATGCCGACCCCGACCACGGTGGCCACGCCCAGCACGAGCGGCACGACGTAGATCACCGGGATGCCGCCGCTGTCGGGCGGCACGAGCAGGATGGTCTGCCCGTACTCGGACACCAGGGTCTGGTCGATGTCGGCCGTCGACGCGCCGTCGGCCACCATGCTCTCGATCTGGTGGCGCACGGCGATGGCGGTCGTCGCGTTGGATTCGGCGACCGAGATGTCGGTGCACGAGGGGCAGCGGACGCCGGCCTCGATCGCCGCGGCGCGCTGCAACGTGGTCTGGGGGGAGCTGTCGAAGGCCCCGCTACCGATAAGGAGCGCCACGCCGAGAACGACCAGCGGCACGGCCACGCTCACCCAGAGGGGCACCCGGCTCGTCCGCTCAGCCATCGGATGACGCGGCGGCCTTCTCCCGGGCCGACTTCAGGTAGGTATCGAGGTTCTGCTCGGTGGCTGGACCGATCAGCACGGCGGCGACACGACCGGACGGGTTGATGAAAAACGTGGTGGGCGGGGCGGTGACGCCGTAGTGGTCGGCGATCACTCCGCCGGGGTCGCTCACCGCCGGCCACAGGTCGCCGTTGCGGTGGAGGAACGAGCTGGCCGAAGACGACGTATCGTGGAAGACGACGCTGATCATGTCGGCCCCGTCAGCCGAATGGGCCTGCTGGTAGGCGAACCGGGACAGGTCCGGGGCCTCCTGCTGGCACGGGGTGCACCAGCTGGCGAAGAAGTTCACCAATACGTAGTGGCCGCGCAGCTGGCGCAGCGAGACGGGCGCGCCCGAGCGCAGATCGGTCCCGCTGATCGCCGGCGCCACGTGGCCGAGCAGTGGGCTGTCGACGGCGGTGGCTTCCTGCGGGGTGCGCGTGGCCAGGACGACGCCGAGGACGACGAGCACAAGGAGCACGGCACCGGCCACCCAACGAGTCAGGTGGCCGCGACGACGGTCGGTCATGCCGGTTCGGCGCTCCCCGAGACGAGGGCGCCGACACGTTCGGGATCGCGGTGGGGCTCGGGCTCCGATGCCTCGTCCGGCCCGGGCGAGCCGCCTGGCTCGGCCCCGGTGACCAGGGCGGACGGGGCCGACGTCGGGTCGGTGGCCCGCCGGCGGGAACCGGGCACCAGGGCCAGCATGCCGCCGAGCCCGATCAGGAGGCCGCCGGCCCAGAGCCAGACGACCAGCGGCTCGATCACCACCCCGATGGCCACCGAGCCCGAGGACAGGTTGTTGATGGCTTGGTTCCCCGACGTCGAGCCGAGCCCGCCCACGGCGTCAAAGGTCAGGTAGACGTCGCCGAAGAGACCCGAATCGATGGCCGGGGTACCCACGACCGAGAGCGCGCTCCCGAAGCTCGTAGTCGCCGGTGTGAACACCGCCCCGTCGACCTTGACCAACGCCTCCTGCGCCGTGCGCGACGGCGATGTCACCGTGCGCAGGCCCTCGAACTCGAACCGGTGCCCGTCGAAGGTGACGACGTCACCCCGGTGCAGCGCCAGCTCGGCCTGGTGCCGGTACGAGGTGGCGGCGATGATCCCGACGGCGAGCAGCACGACGCCGAGATGCACGATCATTCCCCCGTTGGCCCGGCCGACCAGCCCGCGCCACCACCCGACGTGACGGACGTGCGCGGCCCGCACCGACAGCACGAGGGCCCGCGCCGCCGTGGCCGC
Source organism: uncultured Acidimicrobiaceae bacterium (assembly GCA_963807775.1). Taxonomy (GTDB): domain Bacteria; phylum Actinomycetota; class Acidimicrobiia; order Acidimicrobiales; family RAAP-2; genus Bog-473. The sequence continues at coordinate 159,136 of CAWECY010000016.1, forward strand.
CGCCATGGCGCCCAGGCCGAAGCCGATGAGCGTGGCCGTGCCCCGCAGGCCGTAGAGGACGCAGATCACCACCGCGCCGACGCCGATCCACGCCGGAATGGCGAGGCGGTGCCAGAGCACGGACCCGCTCATCTTGCGCCAGCTCAGCACCGGCGCCACCGCCATGAGGAACAACAGCAGCAGCCCGGCCGGGATGGCCACGGTGTTGAAGAAGGGGGCGCCCACCGTCACCTGCTGTTGCTTCAGCGCCTCGTAGAGCAATGGGTAGAGCGTGCCGAGCAGGACCACGAAGGCGAAGCCGACGAACACCACGTTGTTCAAGAGAAAGGCACCCTCGCGTCCCAGCGGCGCGTCGATGCCGCCCGGCGAGCGGAGGCGATCCCCGCGCCAGGCGATCAACCCGAAACCGACGATGACCACGGCGAAGAAGAAGCCGATGAGCAGCGGACCGAGCGAGGACTCGGAGAAGGCGTGCACTGAGTTGATGACGCCCGAGCGGGTGAGGAAGGTCCCGAGGATGGTCAGGGCGAAGGTGGCGATGGACAGCGACAAGTTCCAGACGCGCATCAGGCCGCGGCGCTCCTGCACCAGCACCGAGTGCAGGTAGGCCGTGCCGCAGAGCCACGGGAGCAGGGCGGCGTTCTCCACCGGGTCCCAGCCCCAGAAGCCACCCCACCCGAGCACCTGGTAGGACCACCAGGCGCCAAGCACGATGCCGACGGAGAGAAAGGTGAAGGCGACCAGCGTCCAGCGCCGGCACTCGATCTGCCACCGGTCCCCCACCCGGCCGGTGGCCAGCATGCCAATGGCGAACGCAAAGGGGACGGTGAAGGTGACGAACCCGATGTAGAGCAGCGGCGGGTGGATGGCCACCAACGGGTTGTCCTGCAGCAGCGAGTTGGGACCGAGCCCCTGGGTAACGCCGGGGGCGGTGACGAAGGGGTTGGCCGGGCCGGCCATGAGGGCGAAGAAGAAGGCCGACACCACGTAGAGGACGAGGGTGGCCCAGCGGATGACCGGATCGAGGGCCAGGCGGCGGTAGCGCCAGACGAAGAGCGTCGAGATCACCGCCAGCACGAGCCCCCACAACAGGATCGACCCGGCCAGGGCGGACCACATGCCGGTGATCGAGTACAGGAGCGGCGTGACCGTGCTGTTGTTCTCGGCCACGAAGACCAGCGTGAAGTCGTGGGTGACGAGCGCGTGCTCCATGGCCACCGTGGCCAGGACGGCGCCGGCCAACAGGACCGGCGCAAAGAGCCGGCCGTCGCCCCGGAAGCGTCCGACGGCGGCAGCCCCTTCTGCCGCGACCGACCCGTCACCCGGACCTGGATCCCCGGCGGGAGCCGCCGCCAGGGCATGGCGTCCGGTCCCAAGCCCGTAGGCGATCACGACTGCGCCAACGATGCTGGCCACCAGGGCGAGCCAGATGCCGATCGTCCCCAGATGCGCGTCGATCATCAGCAGACGTTGCCGGTGGCCTGGACCTTGACCCGGCCGGGGTACTCAGCGGTGTAGGTCGAGGAGTGCTTCACCATGATGGTGTTGGACTCGAAGTTGGTCGAGGTGTCCGAGGCGAAGTGGCCGACCACCACCACGGGAATGCGGGCCGCGAAGAGCCCGGGCGGGCTGCCGGTGTTGGTCACGTGGACGTACTTCGGGCCCTGGCAGATGAGGAAGTTGGTGCCGGTGGACGTGCCGTGGATGGTGCCGGGGACGACGGTGCCCTCGAGCCGGAACGTCTGGGTGCCCAGGGAGGCGCGGTGGGCCAGCGCCTGGTCGACGGTGTCGAAGTAGTCGAGCGAGCTGCCCAGCCCCTCGACGAGCAGGAAGACGAAGGCCACGGCGAGCAGGGCGAAGACGACCAGGACGCGCCGGCGGGTCTTGCGCCGATTGGGCGGGGGCATGGCCGGCCCGGCGTCGGCCTCGGACGTCGGCGGGGTGGGCGGCGGGCTCGGCTCGGTGGTGGTGCTGCTCACGACCGCTCGTCGGGCGCGGCTGCCCCGGCACCGTCACTGTCGACGGCGGGCGCGTCCGACATTTTCAGCGCGCGCTCCCACCGTCGGCGGCGCAGGACCAGGGTCACCGCATAGAGGAACAGCCCGCCGAACGCGGCGACGTAACCGGCGTCGACGTAGCTCACGACGCGCCCCCGTCCGACCCGGGCGCGCCCGCACCGGCGCCGACGAGCTCGGAGTCCTCGCTCCAGCGCTCGGCCAGCGAGACCTCGAGCTCCTGGTCGCCCACCGCGTCCTCGACCACCTCGACCCGGTAGCGCACCGCCAGCAACCACACGAAGATCAACGAGAAGGCGATGAAGCTGAGCAGCATCGTCCACAGCATGGAGCCGTGCACGTGCAGCGCGAAGCCCGGATCGAGGATGGTGCCGCCTTGGTGCAGCGTGTTCCACCAGTCGACGGAGAAGTGCACGATCGGCACGTCGATGGCGACGAGCAGCGCGGCGACGGCGCAGCGGCGGGCGCGGATGTGGGGGTCGGCCGGGACCCGGCGCAGGGCCAGGTAGCCGATCTCGAGGAGCAGGAGCAACGCGGTCGAGGTGAGCCGGGCGTCCCAGGTCCACCACACGCCCCACACCGGGCGACCCCACAGCGACCCGGTCACGAGGGTGAGCGCCGAGAAGACGGCACCGACCTCGACGGCGGCGGCGGCCAGGCGGTCCCAGAAGAACGATCGTGTGCGCGGCCACAGGTAGAGGAGGCTGCCGGCGCAGGCCACACCGCCGGCCCAGTAGAGCGCGACGGTGGCTACGGCGGGATGGACGTAGAGCAGCCGGGCCAGGTTGCCTTGCACGACGTCCGGGGGGGTCAGCCACAGCCCCAGCCAGATGGTGAGCGCGCTGGTGACGACCGCCAGCAGGCCCACGACGGTCAGCCAGCGTGGTCGCCACGTGGCGGGCACGCTCGCCGGCGCGGTGGCCGGGGTGGGGGTGGCGGTAGCGGTCGGGGTGGCGCTCACGCCGCCTCCTGCAGGGGTCCGTACAGCACGATGCCCACGACGAGGTAGATCACCGCGAAGGGGACGAGGATCTTCAGCCACTGGGTGCCCGAGGACACACTGCCGCTCAGCGCCGCCTGCCACACCTTGGAGCCGGCCAGCAGCACGGGCGCCAGCACGGGCAGCACCAGCAGTGGCAACAGGGTGTCGCGCACGCGCAGGCCGGCCGACAGGGCGCCGTAGAGCACGCCGGCGCAGGCCAGGCCGACGGTGGCCAGGAGGCAGGCCACCACGGCCAGCCAGACGACCTGCACCCGCACGTCGAAGAGGAAGGTGACGCCCGCCCACAGGACGACCTGGAGCGCCAGGAGTTGGAGCGCGACCGCGGCCGCCTTGCCCAGGAAGATGCCGGCGGGGTCGATGCCGGAGAGGCGCAGGCCGTCGCGGGTGCCCTCGCCCGACTCGACGGCAACGCTGCGCTGGATGGCGAGCACGGTCGAGAAGAGCAGCGCCACCCAGAAGATGCCGGGGGCGGCGTGCTTGAGCGCGGTCTGGTCGGGGCCGATGGCGAAGGCGAGCAGCACCAGGACCAGCACGGCGAAGGGGACGACCTGCCACAGCGCCACGCGCGAGCGCGCCTCGATGCGCAGGTCCTTGCCCGCCACCAGCACGGCGTCATGCAACATGCGTCGCCCCCATGGCGCCGGAGGTGTCGCCGGTGGGGACGGCCACGAGCGGGGCGCGCCGCCCACCCTTCTCCTCGCCGGTGACCCGGCCGCCACCCATGGTGACGACGCGGTCGGCCAGCGGCACCGAAAGCTGGGGCTCGTGCGAGGAGAGCAGCACCGTCGCCCCGTCCGTCACCGCCTCGCCGATGAGATGACCGAGGAGGTCGCGTGAGGTGGCATCGAGGCCGGCGTGCGGCTCGTCGAGCAACCACAAGGCGGGCCGGCGGGCGACAAGCGCGGCCAGCGCGGTCCGCCGGCGCTGCCCGGCGGACAGCCGTCCGGCCGGCGTGTTGCGCAGGCGGCCGGTCAGCCCGAGTCGTGCGAGCGCGTCGTCGGCGCGCTGGGCCGGCAGGCCCAGCGCACGCACGGCGAACCGGACGTTCTCCGCCGCACTGAGCTCGTCGTAGAGAGGCGCGGCATGTCCCAAGAGGCCGACGTAGCGACGTACGGCCACATGATCCGTGGTGAGGTCGACCCCGAGGACGGTGGCCTGCCCCGACGTCACGGGCAGGAGGCCGGCGCAGGCCCGCAGCAGGCTCGTCTTGCCGGCGCCGTTGGCGCCCACGACGACCACGACCTCGCCCTGTTCGAGGGCGAGATCGACGCCAGCGAGGGCGGGGAAACGGCCGGCGAGAGCGACCGCGGCGCGGAGAGAGACGACAGGGGCCATGGCCTTCCCCTCCATGGTAGGGGGGGTAGGTGCCGGGGTTCCAAGCGGGGAGGGGCCGGCGGGGCTCACAACTGGGCAACAGGGCGATGAGGCGCCCGGCCAGGCTCGGGGCCGGTCCGGGTCGGGCCGCCCGCCCGGGCTTACTGCATGTGGGCCAGGGCGTTGATGCCGTCGAGCGAGGTCGCGGTGTCGCCGGCCAGCTCCTTGCGGGCGAAGTCACGCAGGGCGACCTCGTGGGCGACCAGCAGCTCGGAGGCCGCTCGCTCGGCCGGATCCAGCTCGGCGATGCGCTCGTAGAGCGGGATGAACTGGCCTGTGATGGCGTCTATCGAGGACATCACCACAGGCCACGGCTGGGTGGCGGAGTCGGGGACCAGTGCCTCAGCCAGGCTCAGCATCTCGGGATCGGGCGCCGTGGAGATGCCGGCCCGTTCGAGGGCGGGCGCCACGGCCTCCTTGGTACGGAGCTCGAGCGTGGCGAGCACCCGCATCTTGGCGGCGTGCCCGGCGTCGTCGATGCGGTCGGCCATCCCTCCGAACAGGGCCTCGCCGAGCACCTCGCCCTGGTACGCCTGGACCCACAGCTTCTCGAGCCCGTCGTCAGCCGAGAAGATCTCCGCCGGCGGCGGCGTGGTGCTGGGGTCTGTGTGCGTGTCGGCCATGGGCGCGACGCTACCCCTCGCCAGCGCCGTGCGCCCCGGGGACGCGTCGGTAGTGTCGTCGGCGGCCATGGCGACCGTGCTGATGCCCCTCCCGGCGTGCGACTTCGACCCTTCCGAGGTGGCCGTCAGCTGGCAGGTCCTGAGCGCGGCGGGCCACCGCGTCGTGTTCGCCACGCCGTCGGGCCAGCCCGGGCGGGCCGACGACATCATGGTGACCGGCCAGGGGCTCGACCCCTGGGGCTTCGTGCCGGGGCTACGCCGGCTGACCGTGGTGGGGCGCGCGCTGCGGGCCAACGCCGACGCCCGCCGGGCCTACGCCTCGTTGCTCGCCGACGAGGGGTTCGGCGCCCCCCTGCACTGGGCCGCGGCCCGGCGCAGCGCCTACGACGCGCTCGTGCTCCCGGGCGGACACCGCGCCCGGGGCATGCGGCCCTATCTCGAGAGCCCCGAGGTGCAGCAGATGGCCGTCGACTCGTTCGGTGCCGGCAAGCCCGTCGGCGCCATCTGCCACGGCGTGCTCGTCGCGGCGCGGGCCGTGAACCCGGCGACGGGGCGGTCCGTCCTGTACGGGCGCCAGACGACTGCGCTCACCTGGGCGCTGGAAAGCAAGGCCTGGGGCGTGGCCCACTGGACCCGCTTCTGGGACGCCAACTACTACCGCACCTACGTGGAGGAACCGGGCCAGGGCTGGGGCTCCATGTCGGTGGAGCGGGAGGTGACGCGGGCGCTGGCCGATCCGGGGGACTTCAAAGACGTACCGAAGGGCGCGCCGGACCGGCGGCGCAAGACGAACGGTCGGGCCCGGGACTCGCAGCGCGACACCCGCCCGGCTTGGGTGGTGCGCGACGGCTCCTACGTGTCGGCGCGCTGGCCCGGCGACGTCCACACGTTCGCCACCACGTTCGCCCGGGTGCTGGACGAGACGGGGTCGGGAATGGGGTCGGGGTCGGGTTCGGGAGCGCCGGGGACGGACGGGAGCACGTGACGTCCCCGGCGCTCACCTACCCGTCGCCACCGCCCAGTCGACTGCCGCGAGAACGGCGGCCTTCGAGACGTGGACGCGGTTGCGACCGGCCTCCTTGGCCAGGAAAAGGGCCTCGTCGGCCTGCTCCACGATGTCGAGCGCGGTGACGCTCGACCCGGGAGTCCACAAGGCCACGCCACCACTCAGCGTGACCAACGGAGGATCCGACGGCCTCGCCTCGTGGGGCAAGGCCATGTCCTCCACGGCCTGACGGACGCGCTCGCTGGCGGCGAAGATGGAGTGAGCCAGGTCACAGTCCTGCAGCAGCAGGAGGAACTCCTCCCCGCCGTAGCGGTAGGCGCACTCGCCGGCCCGGATGACGAGGTCCATGCGCGCCGCCACGTCGCGTAGGGCGCCGTCACCGGCCACGTGGCCGTAGTGGTCGTTGAACAGCTTGAAGTGGTCGATGTCGAACAGCGCGATCCCGTAGCTGCGCTCGACCCGCAGGGCGCGGGCGTGGGTACGCCCCAGGTCCTCCTCCATGCGCCGGCGGTTGCCCAGGCCGGTGAGCTCGTCGGTCAGCGAGCGCTCGAGGAGCTCGACGTTGACCTGCGCCAGCTCGGCCTGGGTGACGGCCAGCCGGCGGTGGAGGTCGGTGACGCGCTCGGCGGCGACCAGGAGGGTACGGACCGAGAGGGCGTCGACCGGTTTGGTCAGGTAGTCGTCGGCGCCGGCGTTCATCCCCTCGAGGACGTGCTCGGGGTAGCCGAGCCCGGTGGTCAGGACGATGTAGATGTAGGTCTCGATCAGCTCTTCCCGGACGCGGCGGCACAGGGCGGGCCCGTCCACGCCCGGCATCATCCAGTCGGTCAGGAGGACGTCGACCCCGCCACCGGACAGCAGCTCCCAGGCCTGCGACCCGTCCTCAGCCACCAGGCACTCGTGGCCGAGCTTGGAGACCATGGCCTTGAGGAGCAGGCGGCTGGTCGGCTCGTCGTCCGCGATGAGCACCCTCATTTCAGGAAACCGTCGTGGCTGTGAGGACCTCGAGGGCATCCTGCACCCGGGCGAACTCGGCATCGCACTGATTCATGAGGCCGCTCGCCTCGTCCAGCTGCTCCATCCGTGCGTGGCTCTCGAGCGCACCGCACAGCTCGGCCAGCGTGCTGGCGCCGACGTTGGCGCTGGCGCCCTTGAGCGTGTGGGCGCTGCGCTCCACCGCCGCCACGTCGCCGACGCTCAACGTGCGCCGGAGCTCGACCCACACCAGCTTGGAGTGGGCGATGTACTCCTCGACGATCTCGCTCAGCGCCGCGCCCTCGCCGTCATCGAGGTCGAGCAGGAGGTCGATCTGGCTGCGGTCGAGCGGGTCGCCCGGCGCGGCGATTGCGGCACCGGCGCCGGTGGTCGCCTCTGCGATCGGTTCCTCGTCGGGCCCCGGGGTGGTGACCCAGCGGGCCAGCACCTCGGCCACGGCCTCGAGCCGCACCGGCTTGGAGATGAAGTCGTCCATGCCCGCTGCCATGCAGGCTTCGCGGTCTCCTTCCATGGCGGCGGCCGTCATGGCGATGATCGGCGTGTGGCGCGCCGTGCCCTCGAGCTCACGGATGGCCGCCGTGGCCTGGTAGCCGTCCATCTCGGGCATCTGGCAGTCCATGAGCACGGCGTCGTAGGTGCCCGAGCCGGCACGGATCGCGTCGACCGCCTCGAGGCCGTTGTTGGCGATGGCGAACGAATACCCGAGCTTCTGGAGCACCTTGGAGCCCACCATCTGGTTCACGTGGTTGTCCTCGACCAGCAGGATCATTCCCAAGACCTCCGTGTCACTGTGTGTCGCCGGCGTCGACACGACGGCCGGATTGCTCGCGTCTCCGTTATGGAGACTGGTGATCAGGCAATCGAAGAGCTCCGAGGCGCGCACCGGCTTGGTCATGCTGGCGGCGAACCCGGTCAGGTGGGACTCGGCCGCTTCGAGCCGTTGACCGGACGAGCTGAGTAGGAAGAGCACCGTGGCCTCCGTTGCCGGGTCGGCCTTGAGCGCCTGCGCCAGTTCCATCCCGTCCATGCCGGGCATGTTCAGGTCGATGATGGCGAGGTCGAACACCGTGGCGTTGCGGCCGGCGGCCACGGCGAGCTCGAGCGCCTCGTGCCCGTTGGTCGCCTCCACCGCCTCCACGCCCCACGAGTTCAGCTGCTGGCGCAGGATGCGCCGGTTCGTGGCGTTGTCGTCCACCACGAGGGCACGCTGACCCGAGAGCGTGCGCGGCGCCCCCCGTTTCTCGCCGGCGGGAGCGTCGTCGGAGCGGCGCAGCGACAACTCGAACCAGAAGGTCGAGCCCCCACCGGGGGTGCTGGTCACCCCGATCCGCCCGCCCATCAGCTCCACCAGCTGCCGGCAGATGGTGAGGCCCAGACCGGTCCCGCCGTACTTACGGGTAGTCGACGTGTCGGCCTGCGCGAAGGCGCTGAACAAGCGGTCCTCGTCCCCGTCGGCGATGCCGATGCCGGTGTCGGTCACCTCGAAATGCAAGGCGACGCGCGCCGTGTTCTCGTGCAGCACGCTGAGCCGGATCACCACCTCGCCTTCGGCGGTGAACTTCACGGCGTTGGACCCGAAATTCAGCAGCACCTGTTGAATACGGGTCTCGTCGCCCAGCAGCGCCGGCGGGACACTGGGGTCGACATCGACCAGCAACTCGATCCCCTTGCCGTGAGCGGCTCCCGCCAGGATCCGGCCGACGTCGTCGACCACGTTGCGGACGTCGAACGAGACTTCTTCGATCTCGAGCTTGCCGGCCTCGATCTTGGAGAAGTCCAAGATGTCGTTGATGATCACCAGGAGCCTGTCGGCCGAGACCTTCACGCCCGAGGCCAGTTCGTGCTGCTCACCGTCGAGATCGGTCTCGAGTAGGAGCTCGGTGAGCCCGATGACCCCGTTCATGGGAGTGCGGATCTCGTGGCTCATCATCGACACGAACTCGGACTTCGTCTTCGACGCGACGAGCGCGGCATCGCGCGCCGCCAGCAGGTCCTCGGAGGCCTGGCGCGCCTCGGTGACGTCGAACCCGTTGAGCACGTACCCGTTGACCGACGGGTCGGCCAGGAGGTTGGACGCGGTCCAGGCGATAGTGCGCCACTCGCCGTTGGCGTGCTGCATGCGGACCTCGAACGTCGCCGCCTCGTCAGCGTCGGCCGTGAGGTCGAGCACACGGTCCAGGACGACGTGGGAGTCTTCGGGATGGACGATGGTGGTGAAGGGCTCGTCCTCGAGCTCGGCGGGCCGGCGCCCGAACACGCGCTCCGACGACGGGGTCATGTAGGCGATCCGGAGGTCCGCCTCCGTCACGACGATCAGGTCCCAGGTCTTGTCGATCAGGGAGCGAAAACGGGCCGTCCTGAGCGCGTGGGCCTCCCCCACGGCCCGGGCCAAGCGGATCCCGGCCACCACGACCGTGAAGGTGGCCAGCACCTGGGCCGCCTTGGACACGTGGCCGAAGCTCGCCGCCAAGAAGACGCCGATGCCGACGAGGGCGCCGAAGGTCGGCAGCCCGAAGCCGGCGAACCACTCGGCCCCGCTGCTCTTGACGTTCGCCGGCAGGATCCAGGCCGCCAGCGCGAACAAGGCGATCGTGATGGGCCACGCCAGGGCGTTGGCGAAGGCGCCCACCGCGCTGTTGGGCTGGAGCAGGTTGAAGGTGTCCCCGATGTCGGCGATGACGAGGGCGACACAGACGACAGCGAAGAATGGCCTGAACTGGCGCGGCAAGATGGTCAGCCCGCCGATGGCCAAGACGAGCAGCAGGACGTCCCCCAAGGGATAGGCCAGGCTGGTGCCCGCCGCCAGGGCGCTGGTATGCGTGAGGTGCGTGGCCCGCTCCGCCAGGGCGGCCGAGAGGGCGGCAACCGCCAACCCGGCGATCAGCCCGTCCAGGGAGGTGGTCACGAAGATGCCACCGGTGCCGCGCCGGATGAGCATGGCGAAGCACACGAAGGCCACGGGATAGAAGGCGAAGTAGAAGACGTCGGCGGCGGACGGGTCCGGGGGTGTGGCTCCGCCGAAGGACTGGATGGTGGTCAGGATGTCGCCCACCGCCCACGAGAGGCAGGCCACGCCCAGGACGAGGGGGACGGCCCGGGCGACGGCGGTGCTGGACCGCCAGGTCGGCTCGAGGACCCGGGCGATGCAGAGCGCGCAGAGTGCCAGCTCGAGCACATCGATGCCCCAGCCGTCGACCGCGACGGAATAGAAGCCGGTCGGGTGGGCGAGCACCCAGACGGAGTAGGCGACGATGCAGCCCGCGGCGATGACGATGGCCCAACGGACGAAAGTGGGTGCCCGCCAGCCCCCCGCCTCATTCTTGGGCTGCGGAGTGCCATCGGCCACCGATGTCGCGACGCGGTCGGCAACCCGGAGTTCCATCTTCTCCTACACGGCACGCTGACGCCCGAGGTTGAGTCCTTAAGGGCTGCGAATACCGTGCTCTTACTTAGGTACATGACGTGCTCTTTTGGGCGGTCGCCGGGGAAACGCTTCGTCATCAGGGACGACGGACGGAGCCCGCACGCGGCATACATGACTTCAGTCAGAAATGGGCCAAAAGGACCCTTTTGCCCCGCTCGGTTCTTTCATCTTTCACTGAACGTCGAAAGTTAAATTGTCACCGGTATTTCGGCACCCGTGCCTTCGATCGTGTGGACGCGCACACCGGAGCCGGAGCACTCGACGGGGCGGGCCGGCGGTCGGCGACGCGGGGGTGGTCAGCTCTTGGAGAGGCGCCCGAGGCCGATGTCATTGAGGAAATTGGACACCTGCGTGGAGACCCAGCTGACGTGGTCGGTGAGCAACAGCACGCCGAAGAGGACCAAGATGACGCCGGCCGCCAGCTCGACCGCCCAGAGCCAGTGGCGCGCCTTGGCCAACAGGCCGGTGAGCCGCCCGAAGGCCAGACCGACGAGCACGAAGGGGACGGCCAGCCCGAGCGAATAGGCGAACAGGAGCAGGACCCCGCCGGGCAGAGTGCCGTTGCGCGCCGCCAGGCCGAGGACGACGCCGAGCACGGGGCCGATGCAGGGTGTCCAGGCGAAGGCGAAGGCCATGCCCATCACGGGTGCCGCCCACATCCCGAGGCGCGAAGGCCGCACGTCGAAACGGTGCTCTCCGGTGACGCGGGTGACGACGCCGAGCGTGCCCGTCCCGGCGTGCGCCCACACGCCCGACGGCAGCGCCCCCAACACCAGGACGATGCCGAGCACGACGATGACGGCGCCGCTGATGTGGGCCAACGTGAGCTCGTTGGTGTCGAGCAGGCGACCGAGGCCGGACGCCGCCGCGCCCAGCGCGACGAACACGAGGGTGAACCCGGCGACGAACAACCCGATGCCCTTCATGACGGGACGAAGGGCGGCCGAGGGTGTGGCCCCCTCCTCACCGGCCGAGAGCTCGGCGGCCGAGAGCCCCGAGACCATGGAGACGTAGCCCGGCACGAGGGGCAAGACGCACGGGGAGACAAAGGAGAGGATCCCGGCCCCGAAGGCGACGAGGACGCCAGCCGGGTCGGCCGAGATCGCAGCGAGCACAGCGGGTGAGAGGACTGCGACCCCCGATTTAGCTCGGGCTCTTGCGGATCAGGTCCATGTCGGCTTCGACCATCATGGTGACCAGAGCCGCGAAGTCCACCTCGGGCTTCCAGCCGAGGATGTCGTGCGCCCTGGTCGGGTCGCCGACCAGCAGGTCGACCTCGGCCGGGCGCATGAAGCGCTCGTCGATCACGACGTGCTGCTCCCAGTCGAGCCCGACCGCCTCGAACGCCAAGCGACACCACTCACGCACCTCGTGCGTCTGCCCCGTCGACACCACGAAGTCGCCCGGAGCGTCCTGCTGGAGCATGAGCCACATGGCGCGGACGTAATCGGCGGCGTACCCCCAGTCCCGGTGGGCGTCGAGGTTGCCGAGCGAGAGCTTGTCCTGCAGCCCCTGCGCGATGCGGGCCACCCCGTGCGTCACCTTGCGGGTGAGGAACTCGAGGCCGCGGCGGGGTGACTCGTGGTTGAAGAGGATCCCCGAGGACGCGTGCAGGCCGTAGCTCTCGCGGTAATTGACCGTGATCCAGTGCCCGTAGACTTTGGCCACGCCGTAGGGACTGCGGGGGTAGAAGGGCGTCGACTCCCGCTGTGGGACCTCGAGCACCTTGCCGAACATCTCCGAGGAGCTGGCCTGGTAGTACCGGATCTCGGGATCGACCAGGCGGATGGCGTCCAGGAGGCGGGTCACACCCATGGCCGTGGTCTCTCCGGTGAGCACCGGCTGGCTGAAGCTCGTCTGGACGAACGACTGTGCCGCCAGGTTGTAGACCTCGTTGGGCCGGTGGTCGCGCAGCACGTGGATGAGCGACACCTCGTCGAGAAGGTCCCCGGCGACGAGCTCCAGCTGGTCCTGAATGTGGGCGATGCGTTCGAAGTTCACCGTGCTCGACCGCCGCACCATGCCGATGACGGTGTACCCCTGCGACAAGAGGAATTCTGCCAAGTAGGACCCGTCCTGGCCGGTCACCCCGGTGATCAGTGCCCGCTTCGTCATAGGGAGGCAACGCTACCCGACCGGGAGTCCGGCCACGGCCGCAGACACGCACGTACAGTGCGCCGGTGCCGACAGCCTGCATGATCTCGTTCCGCCTCGGTGGCGGCGACGGCGTGGGCGTAGAGGCGGCCAAATGGGCGGCCGCGCTGGCCGCGCTGGGGTGGGATGTCCGCACGATCGCCGGCGCAGGCCCGGTGGATGCCGTGCTGCCGGGACTGGCCATTGACGCGGCCGAACCGCCGACACGAAACGAGATAGAGGACGCGCTGGCGGAGGGCGACCTCGTCGTGGTCGAGAACCTGTGCTCGCTGCCCCTCAACCCGGCGGCGGCAGACGTCGTCGCCGCGGCGTGCGCCGGACGCCCGGCCGTCTTGCACCACCACGACCTGCCGTGGCAGCGACCGCAATTTGCCGCGCTTCCCGCCGCCGCCCGACGACCCCGCGTGGGCGCACGTGACGATCAACGAGCTCAGCCGCCACGAGCTGGCCGCTCGCGCCGGCATTGCGGCGACGACGGTCTACAACGCGTTCGACCCCGACCCGGTGCCAGGCGACCGATCGCGCACGCGCCGCGTGTTGGGCGTGGCCGATACGACGACGCTGCTCCTCCAACCGACGCGCGCCCTGGCGCGCAAGAACATCGCCGGGCGCGTTGGCGTTGACGGAGGCCGTCGGCGGCACCTACTGGCTGCTCGGGCCGGCCGAGGACGGCTACGGGCCCGAGCTCGAGCGGTTGGTGGCCGGCGCACGGTGCCCGGTGGTGCTGGGCGCACCGGACGCGGGTGACGGGTCGGGCACGACGATCGCCGACGCCTATGCGGCGTGCGACGCCGTGCTGCTGCCCTCAACCTGGGAGGGGTTCGGCAACCCCTCGGTCGAGTCGGCGACCTACCGTCGCGCCCTCGCCATCGGCGCCTACCCCGTGGCGGAGGAGCTGGCGTCGTTCGGCTTCCGCTGGTTCGACGCGTCCTCCCACGGCGCTGCGCCGCTGGGGGCCTTCCTGGAGTCACCCGACGGCGCGCTCCTCGAGCACAACCACGGCGTCGCGGCGAAGCACTTCAACCTGGCCGACCTCTCCGGGCGACTGGCCGAGGTGCTCCGCGGTGTTCCCGGGGCGCGCCCCTGACCAGCGGGGCCTGATCACCGATGCCTCGATGACCGTTCGGTAACGTGAGGACCCATGGCAGCGACGATCCAGGCCACCACCCGGCGGCTCACGGCGGAGCAACGGCGCCAGCAGCTCTTCGCCGTGGCGATGGAGCTGTTCGCCCAGCGCGGCTACCGGGCCACCACCATGGACGACATCGCCGAGGCGGCGGGCGTCACCAAGCCCCTGCTCTACCAGCACTTCTCCTCCAAGCGGGCCCTCTACCTGGAACTGGTGGACTCCATCGCCCAGGACCTGCTCGAGGCCATCGGCAGTGCCGTCATGCAGGCCGACGGGCCGCGCCAGCAGGTCGAGATGGGCTTCGCCGCCTACTTCCGCCTGGTGATCAGCCACGAGCCGGAGTTCCGCTTGCTCTACGGGCGGGACCACGCCGACGACCAGGAGCTGGGCCGGGCGCTGCGCGCCGTCGAGGACGCCATCGCCGAGGCCATCGACCCGCTGATCGACGCCGGGCTCGACCCGGACCACCGGCGCCTGCTGGCCTACGGGATCGTCGGCATGGCCGAAGGCGCCAGCCGGAGCTTCATGGCCCAGCGCCTCGACTCCGACGCGGCGGCGGACGAGCAGGCCCAGCGGCTGGCCGGTCGCATGGCCGACCTGGCTTGGGCCGGGCTGCGTTCGGTGCACGCCGACTGACTGAATGTCGGGCCGGACACCGGCGGCCTCAAAGTCGCGTGATCAGCGTCCGGCACAGCCCCCACAGCTCGTCGACGCAGGCGGCGTAGACGTCGGCATCGTGGCCGGCCGGGTCCATGACGTCCTCGCCGTCGTCCAGGTGCACGTCGGCCAGGCCTAAGGCGACCACCCGCTCGGACAGCCCGGGTGGCGCCGGCGGAAGGAGATCGCAGAGGCGTCGGATGGTGGCCGTCTTGGGGGCGAACGCCGGGAACTGCCGGCGCACGAAGCGGACGTGGTCGGCCTCCATCACGACCACCAGTTCGGCCCGGGCCAGATCGGGCTGGTACACCTGGCGGCTGCGGTGCCGGCTGAATTGGGCATCGGCCAACTCGGGGATCCGGGACAGCGCGGTACGGGTCCGCATGCCCATCGGCTGGCCGTCGATGGTGTGCGTGCCCGCCGTCACGATGTGCAGGGGCTCACCCGGGCGCCCGTCGCGCAGGTGCTCGAGCATGAAGCCGGCCATGACCGAGCGGGCCGCGTTGCCCGTGCACAGCACCAGGAGCTCGGTCATCCGGCCGCGAGGAGCAGGGCGGGCGCGTCGGCGTCGAGCGCATGCTGCGCGTGCCGGGTGGTGCTGGTGCAGAACATGAGGTCACCACGATCAGTGCGCTGCACCACCATGGAGGCGACGATCGCCATGAGCACCCCGGCGAACGTCTCGCGCCTGATGTCGGACTGCAGCTGCTCCAACGTGTAGCCGCGCACGCCCCGCCCGCACAGGGCGTCGTGGTAATGAGCCACCAGCTCGGATTCGTGGGCGCGTCGGTCCGCCACCGTGAGGCACCCCCCGACGAAGTAGGCGACGTCGGCGGCGGCCGGTCCCCACACCAGCGTCTGCCAGTCGACGACGACGGGCCGCGGGTTGCCGGGTTGGAAGAGCAGGTTGTCGAGCCGGAAGTCGCCATGGCTGGCCGTGCGCGGGCCGGTGCGAAGACTGGTGTAGGCCGAGACGTGCTCGGTGAAGATGCGGCAGACCTCCTGGTGCTCGGGAGACAGGTCGCCGGCGTAGCGCTCCAGGAACCCGGGAAATAGTGACGACACCAGCACGGCCAGGAACCCGTCGGCGTCGGATGTGGTGCGGTTGAGCCACTCCAACCGGGCCAGCTCGGGTGACTCCCAACACGGTGCGTGCAGGCCAGCCATCTCCTCGAGCACCGACGCCGCCACCTCGGGGCTGCACGCCTCGATCTGGTCGCCCTGCGTCCCGCCCACGATGTCCTCGAGCAGCAGCGTGAACCAGCCCGTCTCGGGCTCGACCTCGGCCACATACGTGGCGGGCACCCTCACCCCGACGCGGCCGGCCACCTCCCGGTAGAAACGCACCTCTATCTCGTAGGCGCGCAGAGCCAGCCCGGTCCCCCGGCTCTGGTCGTCGGCCGAGGCGAACTTGCCGACGACGGTCGCCGGTCCCGGGCCAGACGCGCTCGGTGCTCCGTCGTACGTCAACGTGAAGCGTGTCGTGTCGGCCATCTGACCGGTCCCGATCGGCTCGGCCCCGAACGACACCACCCGTGCCCCCGGGGCCAGCACGCCCGCACCGGCCAGGGCCGTGGTCAGCCAGGCCGGCGTCACGTCGGTCGCTGCGTGGAGGAGGTCGGGCGGGCTCACGGCACGCCGACACTAGGTGGCCCGTCGCCGCGTCGCCCCGCCGTCGCGCCCACCGCTGGGTGAATGCCGGCCTACACCTGCAGGGGCGGCATCCCCACGTTCGCCCGGAACTCCTCAGTGGTGTTCACGCACGGGAAGGGTTGGTCCGGCACGGCCAGACCCAGTCGCTCGCAGATGGGGTCCCAACCGTCGGCCGCCGTCCACTCGAGCAGGCGCGCCGCCGGGACGCCGGCGCGCACGGCGTCGTTGTGCCGCCCGTAGGCATCCACCATGGCGTCACGGTCGTCGACCCGGTCCGAGAAGCGCTCGCCCATGAGGCGAATCATGGCCGCCATCCAGGGGTCGCCTAGCTCGGCCAAGGCCTCCATGCCCCCGAAGATCGTGTTGGAGCAACTGGTGAACCAGGCGTCGGGGTCGCGCACCGACAACAGCACCAGGGCGTCGGGGTTGGCCTGTGACAGCTCGGGCCAGAAGCTGGCGCCGGGCCAGTCCACCTGCGCCACGTAATCGTCCATGAGCGCGTCCCAGTCGACCGGTCGACCGTCGACGGCGTCGATCCAGACGGGCACCTCGTCGGGGTGTGCGAAGACCTCGACCATGTGATGGCACGTACCACCGAGCAACAGCTCGAGCGCCACCTTGAGCGAATGCGTCCCGGTACGACCGACCCCGGCGCCAACAACTTTGAGCATGGTGCCCCCCTTGCGTCGAGGCGCACCATGGCAGGGGCGCCTACACCTGTCAACCGGTACGCGCCGGTGCTCCAAGTCGCGGTTCGTTGATGTGAATACTGGGGAGACGATGGCGCTTTGGCTATTTGGGTGCAGATCCCTCAGGTGTCGGGCTGATCGGAGAAGAGGACGCCTTGGATCGACGTCCAAGGAGTGCCCACCATGCTCCCACCTGCTCCCGTGACGACACAGACCTTTGCGGCGAGCCGCCCCGAGATCACATTCCGACCTCCGCAGCAGCGAGCTTTTCCGCCTCCGCGACGCCGACCTGGTCGGTGAGCTTCGGAATCTCTCTGAAGTACCAATGGATGACGTCGAGGGCTGGCGCGGCGAGCGGTCCCGCCCAGTCGCGAAAGAGCTCGGTGACCACGGCGAGCGCCGTGGTCGGAACGGCGCCGGCGTGCGCAAGCCGTTCGATGGCCGTGCGGTGTGCGGTCTGGGAACGCCCGCCGACGGCGTCGGCGACGTACAAGACGTCGTGGCCCTCCTTGAGTGCTTGCACGGTTGCGAACGTGAGGCAGATCTCCGTGTGGAGTCCGCCAATGATCAGTCGCTTCCGCCCTGTTGCCTTCACGGCGTCGCGAAATGCCTGGTCCTCGAACGCGGCCATGGACGACCGATCGATCGGCTCGACGCCATCGAGTTCGGACAGGATCGACGGGAGCGTAGGTCCGTTGAAACCGGATGCGACACCTACCGTCGACAAGACGATCGGCATGCCAAACGCCTTCGCCGTCTTGGCCAGCAGACGGACGTGCAACTCAACCAGGTCGGCGTTCGACTCCGAGCGTATGACCTCGAACATCTCCTTCTGGTAGTCGATCAACACCAAGGCGCAGTCCTCGGCGGTCCAGACACCCAAGTCACTGGTCATCGTTGCTCTCCTCCTTCTCTGCCACCCGTTCGAGTCAGCTCGCTCGGGCGTATCGGGGATGTCGTGAAGGCGCCAGGCAGGCGCTCAAGCGATCGCTCGCTCTCTCGCCGCCGCAAGTTTCGGAGGCTGCCGTGCGCTTCACGGGTCTGCTCTCGTGTTCGAGCTAAGCGTATATGAGAGTAGTTGCGTTGGCAAGCAATTTATTTTGAGGGTGGTTCCGCCTCAACCTCAGGCCGGCACTTTCGGTCGATCCCGTATCAAAATCGCCCTTTTGCTTCGCCCCGCGCGATCGTCTCTTATTTGCTGACGCAATAACATCTGTATAAAGTTCCGAGTACGCCGAAGGAAGGGCTGGCATGAACCGCACCGGCCGACTGTGCTTGCACGTACGGACCTCCGAGAGCCCAGCCCGCGAGTGTACCGCCCCGAGCGGAGCGCTCGCTCGCACTGACACGCCGGACCGTCAACACCGAATGAGGCCAACTGAACGAAGGCGTCAATGACCAAGGCCTCTCGATCGAGCACTGACGACCGGAGGAAGCGCCTCCGACTTGCCCAGGACCACCTTCGCAAAGTCGATCCTGTGATCGGACAGCTCATCGAGCGAAGCCCGGACTTCGAGCCCTTTGCGTGGCTGGACGACCTTCCGCCGATGACTCTCTTTGGGTCGCTTCTCTTTCAGGTCACGGGCCAACAACTGTCTGTCGCGGCGACCCGACGGACCATTGAGCACGTCACATCGCTCTTTGCAGGGCACCTGCCGTCACCTGACGAGCTATTGGCCGCGGAACCCGGTGATTTGCGAGCTGCGGGCCTTTCGTGGCGCAAGGTCAACACGCTCCGGGATCTGGCTGAACGCCTCTCTGATGGTCGACTCGATATGGAAAGTCTGAGCGAGCTCCCAGACGAGGAGTTCATCGCGGAACTGACGCTGGTTCCGGGTATCGGGCCGTGGACCGCCCAGGGCGCATTGCTCGTCGCCCTCCGACGGGAGGACGTCGTGCTGCCGGGCGATCTCGCTCTGCGCAAAGCGGTGCGCAGTGCCTATCGCCTGGATCATCTGCCCAGTCAGGAGGAGATCCTCGAGATCGCCGAGAAGTGGCGCCCGTACCGCAGCCTCGCCACGTCCTACCTCTTCGCCGCCGCCGTCGAGCCCGGCAACCTCGGGGCAACGTCATGATGGGTCGGCCGTGGAAGCAAGCCCGGAACAGATGGAGGGACATTCTCCGGCGGTCGTCGGGCGTTGCCGCCGCCACCGATGTGGCCGGACCCTCCCACAGTTGCTTGACAACGCAAGTTATTCTGAGCGCATGACGAAGGCCGAATCGCTCTCTCCGACGGAGGAAACGCTGTGGCGGGCCATCATGTGCATTGTCAAGGCACTCCCTCGGGACCTCGACTCCGACCTGATTCATGGCGCTGGTGTGAGTGCAAGCGATTACACCACCCTCATGCATCTTTCCGAGGCAGCCAATCGTGAGCTTCGGATGAGTGACCTGGCCAGTGCCACTGGATTGTCACCGAGCCGGATGACCCGCTTGGTCGACGATCTCCAATCGCGTTCTCTGGTGACGAAGGTGGCGAGCTCCACCGATGCCCGAGGCAACGTGGCCCGATTGACGCCCCGCGGTATGGCGAAGTTGCGAGCGGCATGGCCCGTCCACCTGGCCAGCGTTCGCTCGCGATTCCTCGATCACATCGACCCGACTGCGATCAAGCTCGTTGCATCTGCAATGTCTGGCGTGGCCGAGCAGCTCCAAGATCGCTAACCGGTCTGGGTGCGTCGAACCGGCTCCTTCGCTCACAGTCCCTTCTGCAGCCGGGATGTGAGCACGATGTCCACCACATCTGGAACGGTGGCAGTCCTGGCCCAGTCGCGCTGCAACTCGCAGGCGAGGGATACCCAACCGATCGGCTGGGCGCCGGCTTGGACGATGCGCTCCAATCCCGCCCTGTGAGCCCCGGGCGACGTGCCGCCCACGGCATCGACGACCGGAAAGACCTCGTAGCCAGCACGGGCCCTGCGGGGCCAGGTGCGACGAGACGGGAGACCTGGGTGCAGCGTCACAGGTTCGGCCTTGACGTCCGGGGCACCAACGGCCATGACCAGGACGGGCGGGAATCCGAGCCGTTATCCTGGCGCCGGAGCGCCGTGAGTAGGAACTGCACCCACCTTGACCACGTTCATACCGTGGACGCGTTGTCCTCGGGGTGCGACGAAGGCCTGACATCAGGTCGTCTGGGCCGGGTGCATCTGCGTGTCTGCTACCGGGAGTGCGGCCACGTCCGAGGAGCTGCCGCCCCTTCGCATCCTTAGGCACCCGCTGCCATGTCCCTCTTCGACTACGACACCAGACCGGCGACTCCGGGCGTCGTGTTGATGGACACGGGAACCTCGGCGGCTGCGTACCGGATCCGTGATTTTCTCAGCCGGAACAGCTGCCAGTACGAATGGGTCGACATCGCAGACGCGGAGAAAGTGACCGCCGTTCTCGGGAGCGCCGAGGTTGACGCAGGATCCCTCCCCATCTGCGTGCTCCCCGACGGCACCCGGCTCTCCCCGGCGACGCTCGAGCAGGTTGCGGCCGGGCTCGGGATGGTGTCGGGACCCTCGCGTTCCGAATACGACCTAACCATTGTGGGTGCCGGCCCAGCCGGTCTCGCCGCCGCGGTCTACGCGGCATCGGAAGGCCTGCGGACGTTGGTCATCGAAGCCATAGCTCCCGGCGGCCAGGCCGGTACGACGTCGATGATCGAGAACTACCTGGGATTCCCCAATGGCATCAGCGGAAGCGAGCTGGCGACCCGCGCCGTGGCCCAGGCCCGTCGATTCGGAGCAGAGATACTCCTGGCTCGGCCGTTGGTCGGCCTTTCGACCGAGGGTTCGGGGTACCAAGCGCTTCTGTCCGATGGGACGAGCGTTCTCGGCAGGACCCTCCTGCTGGCGAGCGGGGTGGAGTGGCGGCGTCTGGACGTCCCGGGCATCGACGAGCTGCTCGGAGCCGGCGTCTACTACGGAGCAGGACCGAGCGAAGCCTTGGGTTGTGCCGGTTCGCATGTTGTGGTCGTCGGTGGAGGGAACTCCGCCGGGCAGGCCGTCGTGCGGTTCTCACGCTATGCGGTCCGGGTGACGCTCCTCGTACGTGGACCAGACCTCGCCGCCTCCATGTCGAAGTACCTCATCGACGCGATCACGGGCATTCCCAACGTCGACGTGCGAACGGGGACACAGGTGGTCGACATCACGGCCAACGGTCAGCTGCGGGAGGTTCTGGTGACGTCGTCGGACAGTCAGACTGCGTACCCGCTGCGCGCCGACGCGTTGTTCATCTGCATCGGGGGCGAGCCGCGCACCGACGCTGCCGCCGGGACGGGACTCGTGACCGACGATGCGGGCTATGTCCCAACCGGGAGTGAACTGGCCTCGTTCACCCCCGTCGCGCAAGGTTGGGACCTACCTCGACCACCGCTCCCCCTCGAAACGAGTCTTCCCGGTCTCTTCGCCGCCGGCGACATCCGGCGAGGCTCGATCAAGCGCTGTGCGGCTGCCGTCGGGGAGGGCTCCATGTCAGTTGCGCTCGTGCACCAGCGGCTGGCGGAGGTAGGCGGTGAGTAGCACGGCGCTGCCCCCGGACGTGACCGAGCACGCGGTGGCCGAGTTTGCTCAGGTCAGCTCGGCGACGCGCATCGCCGCCGTGGCGGAGGCCCTCGAGCACAACGGCATGCGGGCGTTCGTCGTCCCGTCAGGCGACGAAGCGAGACAGACGGTTGCGTCGTTGATCCCTCCGGGGGCCGAGGTCTTCAACAACACGTCACGCACGCTCGAATCAATCGGCGTGGCGGATGACATCGAGCGATCCGGGCGCTACGAGCCGCTCCGCTTGCGGCTGTTCCAAATGGACCGGGAAATGCAGGCGGGCGAAATGCGGACGCTTGCCGCTTCACCTGAATATG
The DNA here is from genome assembly GCA_963807775.1 of uncultured Acidimicrobiaceae bacterium. GTDB lineage: Bacteria > Actinomycetota > Acidimicrobiia > Acidimicrobiales > RAAP-2 > Bog-473. The sequence continues at coordinate 180,708 of CAWECY010000016.1, forward strand.
TCCTCGGAAGCGTGCACGCCGTGACCGAGGGAGGATCGTTACTCATTGCGTCTGCGAGTGGAAGCCAGTTGGGCCCCATCGTGTCCGGGGCCGAACACGTCATCCTCGTGATCGGAGGTCAGAAGATCGTCGCCGACGTCGAGACCGGGATCCGGCGAATCTTGGAATACTCCTTCCCGCTCGAGGACCGGCGGGCCCGAGAGGCCTATGGCGTCCCGAGCGGGGTGAACAACATCCTCATCATCAACCGAACGGTGGCCGCTGATCGGATTACCGCGATCCTCGTCCACGAATCGCTCGGGTTTTGACGGCATCGACTCGGCGTCCGTCAACTTCGAGATGACGGCGTGACCGCTACCACCAACTGCCAACCAGGCGCATCTGAGCATCAGAGCGAGCCGGCCAGAATCGCCTCCATCCGATCCGGCCGTTCGAACGGAAGCCGGATCACGTCAGCCACCGCGCCGGCCACGTCGACTCGAGGGACGGCCTGGGGGCCCATCAGGTACACGTACGCCGTCGAGCAGTAGTCATCGACCCGCTCGGCCAATCCCCAGGCAAGCACGTCAGGCGAAAGATTGCGCAGGTACCCCAGGCCGGCGGCTGGATTGGTCCCCTCGTAGGCCGCCATCTTCTCTTCTTCGCCGGCTCGGAAGAGCGCCGAGCCGATCTGCTGCAGGGTGATGGTCAGGCTCTCGGAGAACATGACCGGATCCGCCAGGTGCCATCGGTAGAAGCCGACGAATGCCGGGTTGTCGGACACGCTGCCATCCCCATGCGGCGGGGCTACCATCAGCGGTGCGCCCGCATACCACTCGGCGTGCCGCCCCATCCCCCACGCGCTGCCGACGTAGTCCTCCAGTCCCGTGCCACAGATCGTCGGCCACTCGCCGTCACCGTCCCGATAGATCTTCAGTTCCCCCTCGCCGTACCAATCGCCTTCGTCAATGACGCGAACGCCGACGTTGCACCCGAGAAACCGTCCCGGACCTTCGAATCCTTCGACGATCGTGAAGTCCTTGCGAAGATGTGTCGGGTTCTCCCGGCGAAAGCTCGCATGGAGGTAACCCGCGGCCTCGTCGACGTGTGGCTCGAGCGTGTAGTCGATCTGGAAGTACAGCATCACCGGGCGCACACTGGAATTGGTCAGTTCGATGCGCACATTGCCGCGGAACGGCATGGGCAGGTACGAGTTGAATCCTCGACCTTCGTGGCACGACAGGAGCGCTGAGTCGAAGGCAACCGGCCGCCCGTGCGGCATTCCGAAGAAGTCTGCAATGGGAGCGGACACACTGGGTGACGCGTTGCCCTCGTAGTACACCTCCATCCAGACGGCGCGCAGGGCTTCGGGCGGCATCGGCATCACGGTCATCCAAATGTGGCGGACTGTTCCCGGTCCTTCCAGGTCGGCCAGAGTCAGGTTCTCGCCCGGCGCGATGAGTCGCGACGGTGCTCCCTTGCGCCCGTCTGCCGCCATCCCGCCTCTTCCGCGCTCACCGGTGGGATTCTCGAAGGTCACCGCCCGGCAATCGAGGTTCGGATCGATGAAGGACGGGTCAAGCAGATGGCGCGTGCTCACTGTTCGGTCCGCCGATCTTCCAGATTCTGCATGTATGCGGACCCCACCTGGCGATACTCGGCCTCGGTGAAGGCCCACTGCTGGTGGTCCGCGTCGCCCCAGCCTGCCGACATCGCCGGATGGCTGCGACCGAGTGCCGCGGTCATGGACCGTGCCATGGCCAATGGGCCGGGTGGAGCGGACAGCAGCTGCTCGACGACAGTGGACACCTCAGCATCGAGGTGGGCCCGGGGAACGACACGTTGGGCATAACCACATCGCAACAGCTCCTCGGCGTACACCTCTCTGCAGGTCATCACCCAGTCTCGGGTCAGAGGCAGGCCGATCTCCCGAACGAGCAGTGGGATGCCCGCCCAGGTCAGCGGTATGCCGATCGCCAGCTCGGGGATCCGGACCACCACGTCGTCCGACGCGACCCGTATGTCACACGCCGCGGCCAGCAGAGCCGCCCCGCCGATGACGTGGCCATGTACCCGGGCCACCGTGACTTGCGGGAGTCGTCCGAGTTGGTCGAGCAGCCGTTGCCACGAACCCGTGCGATGGCGCCGCGTGGCCCAATCGGCATTCCGGAGGTCGGCATACGCACTTGTCCGCAGGTCTGCGCCGGCCGAGAAGGATCGACCGGCTCCGTCCAGCACCAGGACGCGGATGTCCGGCCGCTCCTCGAGCACACTGAGCTCGTCGGCCATACCCTTTCGGATCTCGTCGTTGAGGGCGTTGAGTCGCTCGGGCCGCGCCAAGGTGAGGCGGACCACCGGACCCTCGTGTGTTGTGGTCAATCCACCCATCGGACCAAAGAATGCCTCAAAAGGACTGCACCGAGTGGGTCCGTTCGGACCTTGACCTCAGCCCGACGGCCTCGTGTCCGCCACCAACACGGGTCGCGCCTCGGTGGAGGTCAGTTGATGTGGATACCCGAGATCGCCCGCGAGATCACCAGCCGCTGAATCTCGCTGGTCCCCTCGAAGATGGTGTAGATCTTCGAGTCCCGGTGCCACTGCTCGACCGGGTTCTCGCGCACGTAGCCGTAGCCGCCCAGGATCTGGATGGCCTGCTCGGTCACCCACACGGCGTTCTCGCCGGCGTAGAGCTTCGACATCGAGCCCTCACCATTCTCGAACTTCTGCCCGGTCGAGGCCATGTTGGCGGCCCGGTGCACCAGCAGCCGGGCGGCGTCGGTGTGCATCTTCATGTCGGCCAGCTTGAAGGCGATGGCCTGGTTCTCGATGATGGCCCGGCCGAACTGGTGGCGTTCCTTGGCATACGCGAGCGAGTACTCATAGGCCGCCCGCGCGATGCCCACGGCCTGCGCCCCGACGATCGGACGTGACGCCTCGAACGTGGCCATGGCCGCCTGCGTGGACGTCTTCTTGCCCTCGCGGGCCCGGGCCAGCCGCTCGTCCAGCTTCTCCTTGCCGCCGAGCAGGCAGCGCCCCGGCACCCGGCAGTCGTCGAGCACGACCTCGGCCGTGTGCGAGGCCCGGATGCCCATCTTCTTGAACTTCTGCCCCTGCGAGATCCCCGGCGTCCCCTCGGGCACCACGAACGAGGCCTGCCCACGGCTGCCCAGGTCGTGGTCGACCGACAGCACGAGCACGTGCGTGTTGGCGATGCCGCCGTTGGTGATCCACGTCTTGGTGCCGTTGAGCACCCATTCGTCCTTGGCCTCGTCGTAGACCGCCCGCGACTTCAGCGAGGACACGTCGGACCCGGCGTCGGGCTCCGACACGCCGAACGCCGCCAGCTTGATGTCGTCGGGCGTCCCGAAGCACTGCGGGATCCACTCGCCGATCTGCTCGTGCGTGCCGTTGGCGAAGATGCCGGCCACGGCCAGCGTCGAGCCGAAGATGGCCAGCGCGATGCCGGCGTCACCCCACGACATCTCCTCGTTCACGAGGCACATCAACAGCCCCGTCGGGTCCGAGAAGGCCTGGGCCACGAAGTCGAAGGAGTACAGCCCGATCTTGGCCGCCTCCTCGATGATGGGCCACGGCGTCTCCTCCCGCTCGTCCCACTCGGGTCCCGCCGGCCGGATCACGTTCTCGGCGAACTCGTGCACCCATTTCTGGATCTGGATCTGATCCTCGTTCAGTTCGAGCGAGAAATCGGACATCGCTGCTTCCTCCTTGGGCGTCCCGTCCACGCCGGGGCCGGTCGACAATCCACAACCGAGGAGCGAACGGCGCCCGCCCGGGCACGCAACCCCCAAAACGTCCCTCGGTTACTACACAGTAACCAACGGCCGGCGCCGAGTCCAGCACCCCCCGGAATTCGGTCTCTGGCCTGGGCCTCAGCGGTGGATGGCGGTGCCCGAGGGGGTGTCCTCGACCGTCCAGCCGAGCGCCACCAGCTCGTCACGCAGATCGTCGGCCCGGGCGTAGTCCTTGCCTCGCCTCGCCTCGTCACGTTCGGCGACCAGCCGGGCGGACGCCTCGTCCACCGCGCCGGACCCCGCCCGGAGGGACACGCCCAGCGCCCCCGACAACACGGCGGCCGACCGGGCCAGCCGCGCCCCCTCGGCCTCGTCGCCGGCGTCGGCCGCCGAGTGCGCGGCACTCACCAACTCGAAGATGCCGGCCAGAGCTGCGGGCGTGTCGAGGTCGTTGTCCATGCGCGCCTCGAACGCCTCCAGCGCGGCCGGATCGACGTCGACCGCGGGCACCACGCCCTTGACCACGAACCCGTCGGTCGTCTGCTCGAGCAACCCACCGACGGAGAACCGCCGGGCCAGTGCGTCCAGACGATCCAGGGCCTTCTCGGCGTCGGCCAGGGTCTCGGGCGTCACCTCGATCGGTGACCGGTAGTGGGCCCGCAGCACCAGGATTCGGTAGGCCCGGGCGTCGTACCGGGACAACAGATCGGGCAGGGTCGCGAAGTTTCCGAGCGACTTGGACATCTTCGTGCCCTCGACCTCGACCCAGCCGTGGTGCATCCAGTAGCGGGCGAACTCCTTGCCGTCAGCCACGGCCTGGGCCCGCTCGTTCTCGTGGTGTGGGAACTTGAGGTCCTGTCCCCCGCCGTGCAGATCGAAGCCCTCGCCCAGCAGGTCGAGCGACATGACGACGCATTCGGTGTGCCAGCCGGGCCGGCCCGCGCCCCAAGGCGACTCCCAGCTCGGCTCGCCCTCCTTGGCCTTCTTCCACAGCGCGAAGTCGAGCGGCGAGCGCTTGTCCTCGTTGGCCTCCACCCGTGCCCCGGACCGCAGCGAGTCGAGTGACTGCTGGGCCAAGAGGCCGTACCCCGGGACCTTGTCCACCTCGAGGTAGACGCCGTCGGCCGTCTCGTAGGCCACACCCCTGGACTGGAGCTCGCCCACCAGCTCGACCATGTCGTCGATGTACTCGGTCGCATGCGGCACCTCGTGAGGCCGCAAGTCGCCCAGCGCCTCCATCGCCTCCCACCAGCTGGCCTCGAATTCGGCCGCCACGTCGGCCTCGGTCCGACCCAACTCGTTGGCCCGCTTGATGATGTTGTCGTCGACGTCGGTGACGTTGGCCACATGGTGGACGTCAAGGCCCTCGAAGCTGAGATAGCGGCGCAGGATGTCGAAGGTCAGGTTGGCCCGGCCGTGCCCGATGTGGGGCAAGTCGTAGACGGTCGGGCCACACACGTACATCGACACCTTGCCCTCGGTGCGCGGCTCGAACGGGCGCACGGTCCCGGTGGCGGTGTCGTGCAGGTGCAGCATCCAGGTACGGTAACCCGATCATGTCCGCCCCCTTGACCGGTACACCCGGCGCGCCCCGCGTGCCCGACAAGCCCAGCCTCGACGGGCTCGAGCAGCGCTGGTCCGCGGTCTGGGAGGAGGCCGGCACCTACCGCTTCGACCCCTCCGCCACCCGGGCCGAGGTCTTCTCCATCGACACTCCCCCGCCCACCGTGTCGGGCTCCCTGCACATGGGGTCGGTCTTCGGCTACGTCCAGACCGACGCCATCGCCCGCTACCGCCGCATGCGGGGCTGGAAGCTCTTCTACCCCATGGGGTGGGACGACAACGGGCTGCCCACCGAGCGCCGGGTGCAGACCTACTACGGCGTCACCTGCGACCCGTCACTCGCCTACGACTCCGACTTCTCACCGCCCGAGGAGCCCGGCCGTGAGGACGTCGGGGTCAGCCGCCCCAACTTCATCGCGCTGTGCCACGAGCTCACCGCCCAGGACGAGCAGGCCTTCGAGGACCTGTGGCGCCGCGTCGGGCTCTCGGTCGACTGGACCCGCACCTACGCCACCATTGACGACACGGCCCGGCGCACGAGCCAGCGCATGTTCCTGCACAACCTGGCGCGGGGCGAGGCCTACACGTCGGAGGCGCCCACCATGTGGGACGTCGACTACCAGACGGCGGTGGCCCAGGCCGAGATGGAGGACAAGGAGCAACGGGGCGCCTATCATCGCCTGCGCTTCGACGACATCGAGATCGAGACGACACGCCCCGAGCTGGTGGCCGCCTGCGTGGCCCTGGTGGCCCACCCCGACGACGAGCGCTACACGTCCCGCTTCGGCACCTCCGTCCACACACCCCTCTTCGGCGTGGAGGTGCCGGTGTTGGCCCACCGCCTGGCCGAGCCGGACAAGGGCACGGGCATCGCCATGATCTGCACCTTCGGCGACATCACCGACGTGGTGTGGTGGCGCGAGCTCGACCTGCCCACCCGCTCCATCATCACCCGGACCGGTCGCATCACCGAGACCCCGCCGGCCGGCGTGCCCGACAACGAAGCCTGGCGCGCCATCGCCGGCAAGACGGTCAAGCAGGCCCAGCGGGCCACGGTCGAGCTGCTCGCCGCTTCCGGCGAGATGGTCGGCGAGCCCCGGCCCGTCACCCACCCGGTGAAGTTCTACGAGCGCGGCGACCGCCCGCTCGAGATCGTGACCAGCCGTCAGTGGTTCATCCGCAACGGTGGCCGCGACGACGCGCTGCGCCGCCGCCTGCTCGAACGCGCCACCGAGCTCGACTGGCACCCGCCCTACATGAAGGTGCGCTTCGACGACTGGGTCAACGGCCTCAACGGCGACTGGCTGATCAGCCGCCAGCGCTTCTTCGGCGTGCCCATCCCGGTCTGGTACCCGCTCGGCCCCGACGGCGACCCCGATCACGACCGCCCGATCGTGCCCGACGAGGCGCGCCTGCCGGTCGACCCGACCACCGACGTGCCCGAGGGCTACACGGCCGACCAGCGCGGCGTGCCGGGCGGGTTCACGGGTGACCCCGACGTCATGGACACCTGGGCCACCTCCTCGGTGACGCCCCAGATCGCCTGCGGCTGGGTGGACGACCCCGCCCTCTTCGCCGCCACCTTCCCCATGGACCTGCGCCCGCAGGGGCCGGAGATCATCCGCACCTGGCTCTTCTCCACCCTGTTGCGTTCACACCTCGAACACGACACCGTGCCCTGGCGCCACACCACCATCAACGGCTGGATCCTCGACCCGGACCGCAAGAAGATGTCCAAGTCGAAGGGCAACGTCGTCACCCCGGTGGCCCTGCTCGACGAGTTCGGCTCCGACGCCGTGCGCTACTGGGCCTGCAACGGCCGGCCCGGGACGGACACGGCGCTCGACATGGGCGTCATGAAGATCGGGCGGCGCCTGGCCATCAAAGTGCTCAACGCGTCGAAGTTCGCCCTGGGGCGCCTGGGCGAGGGCCCGGTGCCGGGGATCGACGCCGTGCACGACGCCGCTCGACACGGCACTGCTGGCCCAGCTGGCCCAGCTGGTCGAGGCGACCACGGCGGCGCACGAAGGCTTCGACTACGCCCGGGCGCTCGAGCTGACCGAGGGCTTCTTCTGGTCCTTCTGCGACGACTACGTCGAGCTGGTGAAGACCCGCGCCTACGGCGAGGGCTCGGCCACGGGCGCCGACTCGGCCCGGGCCACCCTGGCCGTCGCCCTGTCCGCCCTGCACCGCCTCTTCGCACCGTTCCTGCCCTTCGTCACCGAGGAGGTCTGGAACTGGTGGCAGGTGGGATCGGTGCACGCGGCGCCGTGGCCCACCGTCGACGAGATCGGCCCGCACGCCGGTGCCCGGCCCGACGTGCTGGACGTGGCCGCCGCCGTGCTGAGCGCCGTGCGGCGCGAGAAGACGGAGCACAAGCTGTCGATGCGGGCGCGGGTGGCCACGCTGACCGTGACCGGCCAGCCGGGCGTGCTCGAAGACGTCGAGGCCGCCCGCGGCGACATCGTCGACGCGGGCGGGGTCGACAACCTGGTGACCGAAGAGGGCGACGCGCTCTCGGTGAGGGTGGAGTTGGCCGACGAGGTCTGACCCACAAAAGCAGGAGGTCAGACTCCGGGTTGCGACTCCATGTCGGAAAGATCCCGCGTGGAGGGCGGGACGTCCATCGCCTCGGACGTCTTGGCGGCCGCGGCGGCGAAGCGGGCCGCGTCGAGGAAGTCGCCCACGCCCGATGTGGTGGCCTGGCAACGCAGCGAGGCCAGGATGTCAAAGGCATGCTGGGCCAGAGGTAGCTCGGCGTAGGCCACGGGCCGGGCCGAGACGCCCCGCAGGCGCTCGACGAAGACGCGGGCCACCTCCACCGGCACCAGGGTGTCGTTGGTGCCCTGGAGGACGTAGAAGGGCGGCGCGTCGGCGTTGACCCGGAACACCGGCGAGGCCGCCTCGAAGACCTCGGGGTGCTCGGCGTAGCTGGTCTTCATGACGGTCTTCTCCAGCATCTCGAGCATCCCGCCGCCGTACTTGCCCGCCATGTCCGGCGCGCCGGTCATGTCGTGGACGCCGTAGAAGGGGACGCAGGCGTCGACGGTCGTGTCGGCGTCCTCGAAGCCGGGCTGGAAGGCGGGGTCCCCCGGAGTGAGCGCGAGCAACGCGCAGAGGTGGCCGCCGGCCGAGCCGCCGCTGACGGCCACGAAGTCGGGGTCACCGCCGTACTCGGCGATGTGCTCCTTGACCCAGGCCACGGCGCGCTTGCAGTCGACGATGTGGTCGGGCCAGACCGACTTGGGACTGAGGCGGTAGTTGATGGAGACGCAGACCCAGCCCCGGTCCACCAGCTCGAACATCATGGGCTTGCCCTGCTCGCGCTTGTCACCGATGACCCAGGCGCCGCCGTGGATGTACACCATGACCGGCGCGCCCTGCGGCGGGGCCGGGCGCGACCGGTAGATGTCGAGGCGATGGCGCTTGATCCCGTCGCCCCAGTAGTCGACGTTGGAGGTGACCTGGACGGCGCGCGACTTGAAGGGGAAGGCCCGGGTCACCCGCCACCACTTGCCCCAGGTCGGCTCGGTGGGGCGGGCCGGGACCGGGAAGGCCGCGCTGCGCACCTCGTCGAGTGAGGCGGCCACCACGTGGGCCGCCCGCTGGCCGGAGAGGCCGAGCCCGACGAGGCCGATCCACTCGGCGATGGCCAAACCCAGGCCCAGCCAGCCGGCCCAGCCGTCGAGCGCCCCGCCCCAGATGAACAGGGCGGTGGCGATCATCTGCCAGACGATGGTCTGGAAGGCCAGCTCGTTGGGGATCCAGGCCAGGGAGAAGCTCATGACGGTGAGCGGTTCTCTGCGGATGGGGTGGTAGGCCAGCAGCACGGCGACACCCCCCACCAGGGTGACGATCAGGAAGGCGTATGGCACCCCCACATAATCGCCCGTACAGGCCTTCGGGCGCAGATCCGTGGCCTCCCCAGACGGAAAGCCGTGGAATTCGCGCACCACTAGCGCCAGACGGGCGTTGGTGAAAGGTTATGCAGGGAAGCCAATTTGGCTTTGACCAAGGAGGGTCATGTCCCCCGAACGCTTGACCGGGCTCGATGCCAGCTTCCTCTACATGGAGACGCCGACGATGCACCTGCACGTCGCCATGGCCGCGGTCTTCGACCCGTCGACGGTTCCTGGGGGCTACTCGTTCCAGCGGGTCCGCCAGATGATCGACGGGCGGATCCCCCAGGCCCCGGTCTTCCAGCGCCGCCTGGTCGAGGTGCCCATGCGGCTCGGCCACCCGGTGTGGGTCGACGACCCCGAGTTCGACATCGACAACCACCTCCGGCGGGCCGCCCTCCCCTCCCCCGGAGGCATGCGTGAGCTCGGCGACTTCGCCGCCGACGTCATCAGCCGCCAACTGCACCGCGACCGCCCCCTGTGGGAGATGTGGATCGTCGAGGGGCTGGAGGACGGCAAAATCGCCCTCGTCACCAAGATGCACCACAGCACGATCGACGGCGTCTCGGGCGCCGAGCTGCTGGGCATCCTGTTCGACCTCGAGCCCGAGCCTGCCGGGGCGCAGCCCGAAACCGAGAGGCAGCTCGACACCCGCATCCCGTCGGGGCTGGAGCTGGTGTCGCAGGCGATGATGTCGAGCCTGGTGGCCCCGTTCGACGTCGGCCGCATGATGCTGCGCACGGTGCGGAGCATCTTCGGCGTGCGCCAGGTGCGCCGGAACGAGTCCTTCCGCAGCGGTGCCCTGCCCCTGACCGCGCCGCGCACCTCCATCAACGCCGCCGTGCATGCCCGGCGCCGGGTGGCGTTCGCCGCCGCCAGCCTCGAGGACGCCAAGGCGCTCAAGAACAAGATGGGCACGACGGTCAACGACGTCGTCCTGGCCATGTGCGCCGGCGCGCTGCGCACGTACCTGCTGGCGGGCGACGAGCTGCCCGAGATCCCGCTGGTGTCCGTCGTACCGGTGTCGGTGACGCCCGACGTCGCCGAGCTGAAGGGCTCCAACAAAGTATCGAGCATGTTCGTGCAGTTGCCCTGCCAGCTCGAAGACCCGCTGGAGCGGCTGCAGGTGATCCACGAAGGCACCAAGGGGGCCAAGGAGGAGCACAAGGCCCTCGGGGCGACCACCCTTCAGAATTGGGCCGAGCATGCCTCGCCGAACCTCGCCGCGGCGGCGGCGCGTCTGTACACCGGAATGCGGCTGGCCGACCGGCACCGGCCGGTGGCCAACCTGGTGGTGTCCAACGTGCCCGGACCCGACTTCCCGCTGTACCTCGGCGGCAGCGAGCTGCTCGGGATGTTCCCGCTCGGACCCGTTATGGACGGTATGGGCCTGAATATCACGATCATGAGCTACCGGGGCGTCTTGTACTGGGGCTTCGCCTCCGACTCGCGGGCCGTGCCCCGCCTCTGGGACATCGCCGCCGCCGTGCCCCACGCGCTCAGCGAGATGGTGGAGGCGGCCGGGCTGGAGCCCCAGCCCTTCGACGTCCCCATCCACCTCGGGCCGGGCATGCCCCCGACGGCGCACTGGGTCCGCACCGCGGCGTCACTCCGAAGCGAGGAGACCGGTACCGTTAGTGCATGACGGTCAAGGAGCTCGGGCATCTCGTGCTGTACGTGAGGGACGTCGGCCGGTCGGCCGCCTTCTACCGGGACGTGCTCGGGTGGCGCCAGGTCATGCCCGAGCCGGGGCAGGACCCGGTCGGTGCGGTCGCGTTCTCTTCCGGACGGACGCACCACGAGCTGCTGCTCATTGAGGTCGGCGCGGACGCCACGCCCATCCCCGGGGGCCGTCGGGTCGGCCTCTACCACTTCGGGCTGAGGGTCGGCGACACCGACGACGACCTGCGCGCCGTGCTGGCCGCGGTCGAGGCCGCCGGGGCGACCGTCGTGGGTGCGTCGGACCACACGGTCACGCACAGCCTCTACATCCTCGACCCGGACGGCAACGAGATCGAGCTGTACATCGACGTGCCCGGCGTCGACTGGAAGTCGGAGCCGGCGCTGATCGCGGCGCCCATCCGCCCGCTGCGGCTCTGAATCATCCCGACGAGGCTTGGGGAGCGGCGTTGGTCGAGGTGAAGATGGTGCGCGCCGACGATCAGGGCGCGGTGGTGGCGACGGCCTCGGCGCTGCGCGCCGGCGGCGTGATCGTCGTGCCGACCGACACGGTGTACGGGCTGGCCGCTTTGCCCGCTGACGCCGGTGCCGTGTCGGCCGTCTTCCGCGCCAAGGCCCGGCCGGAGGGCATGCACCTGCCCGTGCTGGCGGCGTCGATCGGTCAGGTGCGGGCGCTCGGTGTGGCGTGGACGGAGGCGGCGGAGCTGTTGGCGCGGCGGTGGTGGCCGGGGCCGTTGACCCTGGCCTTCGGCTTCGTGGACGGCGCACCGCGTCCCTCGTGGCTGGCGGGCCGGACGGAGGTGGCGGTGCGCATCCCCGACCATGCGTTTTTGCGCTCGCTGCTGGCCGAGACGGGCCCGCTGGCGGTCACGAGCGCCAACCGGCACGGAGCGCCGACGGCGCGCCACGCCGACGAGGTGGCCGTCGGCCTGGCCTCGGCGGTCGAGCTGATCGTCGACGGCGGGCCGCTGACCGAGGTGCCGTCGACGTTGGTGAGCGTCTCGGGGCCGGCCGCGGTCATTGAGCGTGAGGGCGCCATCTCCCGGGACGAGGTGGAGGCGGCGCTGGCCGGCGCTGGCGGGGTGGGCTCGTGAGCCGCCTTCTCCTGGCGGTCGAGACGTCGTGCGACGAGACGGCGGCGGCCGTCGTGGACGACTCGCTGGTCGTGCGCTCGTCCGTCGTGGCCAGCCAGATCGACCTGCACGCGGCCTTCGGCGGGGTGGTGCCCGAGCTGGCCAGCCGCGCCCACACAGAGACGATCACCGCCATCGTCGCCGTGGCGCTCGAAGAGGCCGGTGTCTCAGGATCGGACGTGGAGGCGGTGGCGGTCACGTCGGGCCCCGGCCTGGTGGGCGCGCTCCTGGTCGGTATCGCCACGGCCAAGGCGCTGGCCCTGGGCTGGGGGGTCCCCGTCGTCGGCGTGAACCATCTGGAGGGACACCTGGCCAGTGTCTATCTGGCCGACCGGGAGGTCCCTTTCCCGCAGATCGCGCTCCTCGTGTCCGGCGGCCACTGCATGTTGACCCGCGCCACCGCCCCGGGCTCGTACCAGTTGCTCGGCGAGACGGTGGACGACTCCATCGGCGAGGCCTACGACAAGGTGGCCCGGTTCCTCGGGCTCGGCTACCCGGGGGGCCCGGTGCTCGACCGCCTGGCCGCTTCGGGTTCGGACACGTTGCGCTTCCCCCGGCCCATGCTCTCGGAGGGCTATGCCTTCTCGTTCTCCGGGCTGAAGACGGCGGTCGTGAACCACGTGCGGGCCAACCCGGACTTCTCGGAGACCGAGGTGGCGGCGTCGTTCGTCGCCGCCTGCATGGACGTGCTCTGCGCCAAGCTGCGCCGGGCCATGCAGGAGTTCGGGGATCCGGCCGTCGCCATCGTCGGGGGTGTGGCGGCCAGCCCTATCCTGCGGGCTCGTGCCCAGGCCCTGGCCGACGAATTCGGCACGCGGCTGCTCATCCCGCCCCAGTCCATGGCGACCGACAACGCCGCCATGATCGGCGTGGCCGGCTGGCAGAAGCTGGCTGCCGTCGGACCGAGCGACCCGGGCTTCGGGCCCGAACCGGACCTGCGTCTGCAGTTCGCCTAGGACGTTCCCGAGCCAGCCCCGTCAGCCTCTGACGGGGGCCAAAGACGACTCAAGCCTCGACCGGTCGGCGCCGGCGCCGGCGCCGGCGTTCCGCCCGGGATCCGATCAGGTGCGAGCTGAGGTCGATCAACACGCCGAAGGCGACGATGACCCAGCCGAACGGGTCCACACCCTTCCCCGGGGCGTAGACGAGCGCGTAGAAGAGCGTGGCGTACGGCAGGAAGATGAACCCGAGCACGCCTTCCCACCCGGAACGGAAGGCAATCGTCAGGCGATCGGTGAAGATCCAAAGCAGGAAGATCGCCAGGCGAGTCGAGAAGGCGGCAAAGAGAGCGAAGATGCAACCCATCGTTCAGAGCGGGAGTCCGCCGGTCGCCTCGTTGGTCGACCCGGTGTCCTTGTAGGCGGCAATGGTGCGTTCGGCAATGCGCATCTGATGGATCTCGTCGGCGCCGTCGGCCAGGCGGGCCCAGCGCGCATGCTGGAGCATGCCGGCGAGGGGCGTATCGGTCGAGTAGCCGAGGGCGCCGTGCACCTGCATGGAGCGGTCAATGATCCGATTGAGGCTGTTGGCCACGAAGTGCTTGGCCATCGACACCTCGGTGCGGAAGTCCTCCCCCCGATCGATCTTGTAGGCGGCGTGGAGCACCATGAGCTTGCACTGATACAACTCCATGGCCGAGTCGGCGATGAGCCACTGCACGCCCTGCTTCTCCGCCAACAGCGAACCATGCGAATAGCGATGGAGGGCGCGGTCCACCATCATGTCGAGTGCGGTCTCTGCCTGCGCGATCCAGCGCATGCAGTGGGCCAGCCGGGCCGGACCCAACCGGTATTGGCCCAACTGGTGCCCGTTGCCGCGCCCGCCCAGGATCTGTGAGTCATGCACGCGCAGGTCCTCGATGACGATCTCGGAGTGCCCGGTCGATCCGTGCATCGTCTCCACTTCGCGCACGTCGTTCCATCCCTCGGCCGGGAGGTCGATGATGAAGGCCGTGTTGGCACCCCGCGAGCCCGGGGGCACGTCGGGCTCGGTGCGGGCGATCAGGATGGCGAACTGGGCTCGGCGGGCGTTGGAGATGAACCACTTGTGCCCGTTGATGACCCACTCCTCCCCGTCCTGCTCGGCCCGGGTCTGGATGAGGGTCGGATCCGAGCCGGCCACCTCGGGCTCGGTCATGGCGAAGCAGGACATGGCGGTGCCGTCGCAGAGCCGACGCAGATAGTTGTCCTTCTGGGCGTCGGTACCCCAGTGAAGAAGGGTGTGCATGTTGCCCTCGTCCGGCGCCATGCAGTTGAGGATCCAGGGGCCGAGACGTGTCTTGCCGGACTCGGCCTGCACCATGGCCAACTCGACGTGGCCGAGGCCCATGCCACCCCACTCCTTGGGCATGTGCGGCAGCCAGAGCCCCTCTCGCTTGGCCTCCTCCCGCAACTCCAGGATGGTGACCAGGTACTCGTGGCGCGAGGTCACCCGGTTCTCATCGTCAAAGCCCTTGATGCGCGGCTGCACCGTGTCCTGGATGAACGAGCGCACCCGCCGGCGGATCTCCTCGTGCTCCGGAGCCAGGGTGAAGTCGATTGCCATAACGCCTCCTCGGGCCTAGTACAGACCCACTACGTTGCCGTCCTCGTCAATGTCGATCTTTTCGGCGGCTGGGCTGCGGGAGAGCCCGGGCATCGTGCGCATGTCACCGCTGACCAGGTAGACGAAACCGGCGCCCACATTGGCCCGCGCCTCGCGCACAGGCAAGCGCCAGCCCCTCGGGGCACCCAGCAGCTTGGGGTCGGAGGAAATGGAGAGGTGGGTCTTGGCAATGCACACCGGGAGGCGGCCGAAGCCGGCCTTCTCGTAGTTGTCGAGGTGCCTGGCCGCGGCCGGCAGGTAGTCGACCCCGTCGGCGCCGTAGACCTCGGTGGCAATGGTCTCGATCTTCTGGCGCAGGCTGGCGTCATCGTCGTAGAGCATGCGGAACTCGCTGGGTTCGTCGCAGGCCTCGACCACCGCCTCAGCCAGGTCCACGGCGCCCTTGCCTCCATTGATGAAGTGCGTGCACACCGCAGTGCGCACGCCGACAGACGCCGCGATCTCACGAATGGCGGCGTGTTCGGAGGGGAGGTCGTCGTCGAACGCGTTGATGGCCACGACGGGCGTCACCCCGTGCCGGCGCACGATGGCCAGATGGGCCAGCAGGTTGGCCGCACCCAGGTGCACCTCGTCCGGGTTTTCCTCCACCATGGCCGGTGGAAGTGGGCGACCGGCCACCACCTTGTGACGGCCCGAGTGGAGCTTGAGCGCGCGCACGGTCGTGACGACGACCGCGGCGTCCGGCACGAGGCCGGACGTACGGCACTTGATGTTGAAGAAGCGCTCCGCTCCCATGTCCGAGCCGAACCCCGCTTCGGTGACGAGGTACTCGCCGGCATGGATGCCGATCAGGTCGGCCACCACCGACGAGTTGCCGTGGGCGATGTTGCCGAAGGGGCCCGCGTGCACGAGGACGGGTGTGTTCTCGAGTGTCTGCAGGAGGTTGGGCTTGATCGCGTCACGCATGATGACGGTCATGGCCCCGGCCGCCTTGAGTTGCTCGGCGGTCACCGGCTCGCCATCGGGCGTGTAGCCGACCACGATGCAGCCGAAGCGCCGGCGTAGGTCGCGCAGAGAGGTGGAGAGGGCCAGGACGGCCATCACCTCGGACGCGGCCGTGATGTCGAACCCCGTCTGGCGCGGGGTCCCGTCGTCGCGGCTCCCGAGCCCGCTGACGATGGTGCGCAGGGACCGGTCGTTGACGTCAAGGACACGCTTCCACGTGATGCCGTGGGGATCGAGATTCAGGGCGTTGCCGGAGTAGATGTGGTTGTCCACCATGGCGGCCAGGAGGTTGTTGGCTGCGGTGACGGCGTGCAGGTCACCGGTCAGGTGGAGGTTGAGGTTCTCGAAGGGGACGACCTGGCTGTAGCCCCCGCCCGCGGCGCCGCCCTTGATGCCGAAGGTGGGTCCCATGGAGGCCTGGCGTATGGCGATGGTGGCCTTCCGGCCGATGCAGCCAAGGGCTTGGCCCAGGCCCACCGTGGTCGTCGTCTTGCCCTCCCCGAGGGGCGTCGGGGTCACGGCCGTCACGACGACGTAGCGGGCCGGCGGCCGGTCGGCCAGGGCGGCCACGGCGTCGAGGCGCACCTTGGCCACGTAGCTGCCGTAGGGCTCGAGCAGATCGCTCCCGATCCCCATCTGGGCCGCCACCTCCGTGATTGGGCGGAGCGTGGCGCGCCGCGCGATCTCAATGGCCGGGGGCAGGGACACCGAGGTCGATCATGCCAGAACGGCCGGCCGGGAAACCCTGGTGACAGGGCCTCTGGTCGGCGGCAAGAGGGCGAGGGGCCGGGCCGGGCCGGCCCGGGCCGTGTGCACAGATACCCCTGGGGGGTATACTTCCGGCATGTCTGAGAACGAGACCACGTCCGCCGGCGCCCCGGGCTACTCCGACGACAAGGACGCCGTGCTCAAGCGGCTGCGGCGCATCGAGGGGCAGGTGCGCGGGCTGCAGCGGATGGTGGAAGAGGACCGCTACTGCATCGAGGTCCTGGAGCAGATCTCGGCGGCCAGCCGGGCTCTGCAGTCGGTGGCGCTGGAGTTGCTCGACGACCACATGGCGCACTGTGTGGTCGACGCCGTCCGTGCGGGCGGTGACGCGGCCGAAGAGAAGCTGTCCGAGGCGTCGGCCGCCATCGGGAGGCTCGTGCGGTCATGAGCGTCCTGGTCGAGATCGGGCGGGTCGCCCGGGAGGCGTTCGCCATGTTCTGGCTGACGCTGTGGCCCCTGATCCTCGGCTTCACGTTGGCCGGGGCCATCCAGGCCTTCACCCGTAGGTCCTCGCTGCAGCGAAATCTCGGGACCCACGGACCGGGCGCCGTCCTGCGCGCCTCCGGTTTCGGCATGGCGTCGTCGTCGTGCTCCTACGCTGCCGCCGCCGTGGCGCGGTCGCTGGTGGCCCGGGGCGCCGACTTCGTGACGGCGATGGTCTTCATGTTCGCCTCGACCAACCTGGTGATCGAGCTCGGCATCGTGCTGGTCGTGCTGATCGGCTGGCAGTTCGCCGTGGGCGAGTTCTTCGGCGGCGCGGTCATGATCGTCCTGTTGGCCACCGTCGGTGTGCTGTGGCTACGCGGCCGGCCCGTGGCCGACGCACCCCGCCGCACCGGGTCCGGGCGGCAGACGGGCGGCGGGCCCTCCAAGGACGCGCGCACGATCGACGGCTGGGCCGACGCGGCCGGGTACACGCTGGGCGACCTGAAGATGGTCCGCCGGGAGCTGGTGGTCGGCTACGGCATCGCCGGGCTGCTCGCCGTCGTGGTGCCCCAGCACGTGTGGAACGCGTTCTTCGTGAGCGGCCACGGGTTCTGGACGAGCCTGGAGAACGCCGTCGTCGGCCCGCTCGTCGCGCTGGTGGCCTCGGTGTGCTCCATCGGCAACGTCCCGCTGGCCGCGGCGTTGTGGGCGGGGGGTATCTCGTTCGGGGGTGTCATCGCGTTCATCTTCGCCGACCTGATTGCGTTCCCCATGCTGCTCGTGTACCGGCGCTACTACGGCACGCGCATGGCGCTGCGCATGCTGCTCGTCTTCTGGGGTGTCATGTCGGTGGCCGGGCTGGCGACCGAGTACGCGTTCGGGGCGGTGGGGCTGGTGCCGGTGACGCGCCATGCCGTGTCGACGGCGGCGCTGTCACTCGGGCCGACGACCGTGCTCAACGTCGTGTTCCTGTTGCTGCTCGTCGGGCTGGTGGTGCTGAGCCGGCGGCGGGTGGGTGACACGGCGGCGGTGGACCCGGTGTGCGGCATGCAGGTGCGGACGGCCGAGGCGCCGGCGTCGCTGGAGGAGGGTGACCTGAAGGTGTACTTCTGCTCCGAGCGTTGCCACGACCGCTACGTGGGGGCGCCGACCGTGGGGCCGGACCGCCGGCAGGCCGGGGTCGGTAGCCTCTGAGAGGCGCGCCCGCCCGCACGGGTGGGCGATCCGCCAGCACAGAGGGAGTGGTGCCATGTCCAAGACCGACGGAGTTTTCATCTACATCGGGACCTATGCCAGCGCGGTCGATGCCCGGGCCGACTACGACGTCGTGAAGGACATGCACTCCATGGGAGCGGTGGGCACCTACGACGCCGCCGTCGTGACCAAGGACGACGACGGCAAGGTGCACGTGAACAAGGACGAGACGACGACACGCCACGGCGCGTGGGGCGGGGCCGGTGTGGGAGCGCTGGTGGGGATCTTGTTCCCGCCGTCCATCATCGGCTCGGCCATCGTCGGGGCGGCCATCGGCGGCGTGAGCGGGCACCTGTGGAAGGGAATGTCCCGGGCCGACGTCAAGGAATTCGGTGAGGTCATCGACTCGGGCGAGGCGGCGTTGGTCATCGTGGGCGAGACGACCATTGAGTCGTATCTCGACAAGATCGAGCTGAAGGCGCAGAAGCGGGTGGCCAAGGAGCTCGAGCTCGACAAGGGCAAGATCGACGCCGCAGTGCAGGAGGCCGCCAAGTCGATCTCCTCCTGAGGGGGACGGGACGGGGACGGGGCGGCTCGGGCCGGGTAGCGTCACGGCCACTCGGCGGCCCGCCGGTGCCGCTCGCCGAACACCATGATCGTCCTCCACATCCTGTCTCTGCTCTTCGGCATCGTCCTCATGCTGTCGGTCCTGGGCTCGGCGCTGAAGACGGTCGTGCTGCCGCAGGAGGGCTTCGCTCGCCTGTCCCAAGCGGTGTTCGCCCTGGTCTACCGGCTGCTGGTGCACCGCTGGAGTTCGGAGGCGCGCAGCCGGGCCTTGCAGCGGCTCTACGCCCCGGTGTCCCTGGTGACCCTCCCCCTGGTGTGGATGATCCTCATGGCCATCGCGTTCACCTTCATCTTCTGGGGCACGGGCTCGCTCCACTGGCAGAAGGCGTTCGAGTTCAGCGGGTCGTCCCTGACCACGCTCGGCTTCGCCGAGCCGGACACGGCCTCCCGGATCTGGCTCGCCTTCATTGAGGCCGTCATCGGGCTCGGGCTGGTCGCCCTCCTCATCAGCTACCTGCCGACCATCTTCTCGGCCTACAACTCGCGGGAGCGGGGCATCATCAACCTGCGGCCGGTGGCGGGTGCTCCGGCCGTCGCCACCGACCTGTTGCTGAACCTGCACCGCATCGGCCTGCTCGACAGTATGGATTTCTGGCGCAACCAGGCCGACTGGATGCTCGACATCGAGCAGACGCACACGGCGTTTCCCACCTTGACCTTCTTCCCCGAGACCAACGACGACCACGCGTGGGTCGCCACGGTCGGCGCGCTGCTGGACGCGGCGGCGCTGGTCGCCTCGGCGTCCGAAACGCAGGCAGGCGAGCTCTTCGCAGACGTCGAGAAAGGGCCGCTCATGGTCCTCGTCTACGGCGTGCCCGGGATCAATCGGGTGGCCCGGGCAGCGAACGTCCCGCTGCCTGCGCCGCCCAGGGTGCAGGAGCTCACGGATCACTACGGGGAGCCACCTCCGGCGATCAGCATCAGCCGAGACGAATACGAGGCCGCCATGGCGTCCCTGACGCCCATCCTGGTCGTGGCCGAAGGGCGGGAAGAGGAGGCCTGGCGACGGTTCGCCTGGATGCGCTCGGCCTACGACGAGGCGCTGCGGGCCTTGGCCGGACTGACCAAGGCGCCGCCCGCCTTGTGGACGACCGACCGGCCGGCCAAGGTGGGGAGGCCGCGCTTTATGCGGCGACGACCCCTCTTCGTCGACTGGACGGTCAACCTGGCGGGGGCGGCCAGCGGGACGGGGGCGGCCGCCTCGGCTACAGGTGGCTGAAGCCGCCTGACTCCTCTTTCGTCATGGACACCGTCACGGGGTGGCGGTCGAAGTGGCCGATGGCCTGCGTCATGTCGTCGAGCAGGAGCCCCGCCAGGTCCCGGCTGACGCCCTGGCGCACCAGGATGCGCTGGACCGAGATGTCGGCGACGGACCCCGTCAGCGGGTAGGCCGGCACCTGCCAGCCCCGCGTCCGCAGGCGGTCGGCGATGTCGTAGAGCGTGTACCCCGGGTCCTCGCCCTCCCGGATGCGCCAGGCCACCGAGGGGATGCCCGTGAGAGGGTCGGAGTCGCACAGCAGCTCGAACGGCCCGAGCTTGACGATCTCCGCCGCCAGGAATTGGCCGGTGTTGTAGCAGGCGGTGTGCACGTTGTGGTAACCGTTCGTCCCCAGGCGGATGAAGTTGTAGTACTGGGCCACGATCTGGCCCGCGGGCCGGGAGAAGTTGATCTGGAAGACCGGCATGTCCCCGCCGAGGTAGGTCACGTGGAAGATGAGGTCGTCGGGCAGCTCCGCTGTGTCGCGCCACAGGACCCAGCCCACGCCCAGGGGCGCCAGCCCGAACTTATGCCCTGAGGTGCTGATCGACTTCACCCGCGGGACCCGGAAGTCCCACAGGATGTCCGGCGCGCAGAAGGGAGCCAGGAAGGCTCCGCTGGCCCCGTCCACGTGGATGTCGATATCGAGGCCCGTGTCCTCCTGGAGCTTGTCGAGCGCCTCGGACAGCGCGAGCACCGGCTCGTAGGCACCCGTGTAGGTCACGCCGAAAGTCGGCACCACCATGATGGTGTTCTCGTCGACCTGCTCGAGCATCTGCTCGACGTCCATGCAGTAGCGACCCGGGGACATGGGGATCTCGCGCATCTCGATGTCCCAGTACTTGGCGAATTTGTGCCAGACCACCTGGACCGGCCCACACACCATGTTGGGCGACTCGGTCGACTTCCCCTCCGCCTTGCGCTTGGCCCGCCAGCGCCATTTGGCCGCCATCCCACCCAGCATGCAGGCCTCCGAGGATCCGATGGCCGAGCAGCCGACCGGGTCCTCGGTCGTGGGCGCGTTCCACAGGTGGGCCAGGATCGAGACACAGCGGCGCTCGAGCTCGGCCGTCTGCGGGTACTCGTCCTTGTCGATGAGGTTCTTGTCGATGCAAAGGTCCATCATCTTGTGGACCTCGGGCTCCTCCCACGTCTGGCAGAACGTGGCCAGGTTCTGGCGCGCGTTGCCGTCGAGGAGCAGCTCGTCGGAGATCGCCTGGAACGCCTCGACGGGCGGCATCCCATCGGAAGGGCAGTGGTGCGACGGGAGGCCCAACCGCATGTCCCGGTCGGCGTAGAGCGAGTCGAGCAATCCCTCCCGGAGCGTCTCCCTCTTGTGCAACGGCATGGGCGGGGCCCCCTTGTCACTCGGTTCGGGTGGTCGGTCCGTACCGTACCGTTCTAGGTGGCGCGCGGGCGACCTTTAGCGCGCCACCCTCCGGGCCAGGCGGGCTGGCGCGACGGGTGAGCGACGACGAAGCCGTCGTTGCGGGTGTAGCTGTACTGGGTCGGCGCTAGCTGGCGAGCAGCTGCAGGCGCGTCAGGCCGTTGCGCTCCCGCGCGTAGAGCCGACGAGACCGTGCGCCGGCGACCGGCTGGCGGCGGGGCGGCGCGTCTGAACGGTCCGCGAGCTTCGAGCGGAGCTGCCGCAGCGCCTTGGTGTGGATCTGGCAGACCCGGCTCTCGGTGACGCCCAGGAACTCCCCGATCTCGGTCAGGGTCAGGCCGTCGTAGTAGTACATCATCAGCACGGTCCGCTCACGCTCGGGCATGCCGTCCACGGCCGCGATGAGGGCCTCCTTGGACTCCTTGGCCTCGAACGTGTCGACGGGTCCTATCGTCCGGTCCGGCAACGTCTCGCCCAGGGTGGACCGCTCCGAGCGCTCACCGCCACGCAGGACCTCGTCGAGCGCCATCATGCCCACGGAGGAAATCTTCCGCATGGCCTTGTGGAAGTCGGCCACGCTCATTTCGAGCTCCGCCGCGACCTCACTCTCGGTCGGGGTGCGGCCCAGCGTCGCCTCCAGATGGGCGAACGCCTGCTCGACCGCGCGCGCTTTGGTCCGTACCGACCGAGGCACCCAGTCGATGGAGCGCAGTTCGTCGATGATGGCGCCCTTGATGCGCGGGATGGCGTAGGTCTCGAAACGCAGATTGCGGTCCGGCTCGAACCGCTCGATGGCGTCGATGAGCCCGATGATGCCGTAGCTCATCAGGTCCTCTTCGTCGAAGTGACGAGGCAACCCGGCGAGAACGCGGCCGGCGACGTACTTGACGAACGGCGAGTAATAGATGATCAGCTGATTCCGGAGCGCCTGCGACCCGGTCTCCTTGAACTGAACCCACAATTCGTCGATGCCGCCCTCAGCCGACACGTCCGACGTGGAGAGACGAAACGTCGATTCCACGAGAATCCCCCTCACTGGCACCATCC
Source organism: uncultured Acidimicrobiaceae bacterium (assembly GCA_963807775.1). GTDB lineage: Bacteria > Actinomycetota > Acidimicrobiia > Acidimicrobiales > RAAP-2 > Bog-473. The sequence continues at coordinate 202,970 of CAWECY010000016.1, forward strand.
GACATGTGCCCTCATTGGCATCATCCGACAGATGCCACTCCCCTCTGAGGTTGGTTATTTGAACACGTTGTTCAAACAATGTACAGGAGTAGACATCACTCTAAATTCACGCGTTCTTGCAGGTAGGTGGCCTATTCGTTGCCGAGCGGTTGCAGACTTAGTGAAATGTTTCGAAGACGATTTCGCGGGGTATCGAAGGCCGAATGCAGTGATTCGAGTTACCCCATCGTCGTGGTCGAATCAGATGCGGATCCTCATACGGGTGGCAGCGTCAACAAGTGGACGTGCGACCCTTTAGGCAGTGTCGGAAGGCCCTGGGATGTCGTAGCAAAGCGGGTGCTTTGTGCGATTCCACCGGTGTGCCAAAGGCCGTCGGCCCAACCGCGCTCTCGGGTTGAGAACGCGGAAGTCCTACTCAGGCTGCATATTTCGGCTTTGGCGACAATCGACCCCCAGCTGGGTCAACTAGCCGTTCGATCTGCTTCGGCAACGCGTGAATGAAGCAGCCACAACGGCTGTTGAATCCGACGGGGGGGGCGACGTCGATGGCCGTCGCGGTTTTCACCGGCAACGGGCGTCGCGCCCCTCGTCTCAATTCCGGCGCAATTCTCCGCATTTCACACGATCAATCCCTGTGTGGGGCTGTCGCGGGCGAATGGCGGCGGCTTCTCGCGAGATGGACCGCTGAAGAATTGCGTGTGGACCCAAGCCGCATTCTTCCTTGACGTCCGAAGAAGGCGCGAGATCACCTGTGCCCACTTGAGCGCCCACGCCGGTTGCCCGAAAGACTGACTTGCTGCAGCTACCAGCCGACGGGTGAGTCGACACCTGACGGGAGGCGGCTACCACGACGCCCAGCGGCACGACGTCAGCCCACTGGCCGATTCCTCAAGGTCGCGCCAGGCGAAGCCGACAAATTCAACGTGGAATGCAGAGGGTTGACGTTTGGATGCTCCCGTTGCTCCCGGCCCGATTCAACGATGGCCGAGGGAACGAACGCGTAGGTGCACCATGCTCGACGCACCTGACGAAAGTTTCCGACACATGAGCACGGTGCACTCGGCGCTACCCGGGGTTGCGACCGCCGCGGCAACGTCGAGGATGCCGACCGAGGCCGCTGAACCCACTCTCCGCGCCGTTGAGTCACCGCTCACGAGCTACCGCGCCCCCGACTTCGTCGGGCAACGGACGATCCTCGTGGCCGAGGACGACTACAGCTGCCGGTCCGCGCTCCACCATTACTTCGAGCGGACTGGCTACCGGGTCACCGAAGCGGCGGACGGACCGTCTTCATTGCGGGCGGTCTTCCAGCACTCGGCGGACTTGGTGCTCCTCGATCTGGGATTGCCCGGGGTCGACGGGGTCGACGTACTGACGAAGATCCGCCGTCACAGCACCGTTCCGGTGATCGTCTGCTCGGGTCGTGACTCCGAGAGCGAGCGCGTCCGGATGCTCAACCTCGGGGCGGACGACTTCGTCGTCAAGCCGTTCTCCTTCGCCGAGCTCGAGGCTCGGGTGCGGGCCGTCTTGCGGCGGGGCAACAGCGAGCCGGCCTCGACCCATCTCCAGCGCGGAGATCTGATGGTCGACCGGGATACCCGAACCGTGACCAAGGCGGGCAAGGTACTGACAATGACCCGCAAAGAGTTCGATCTGTTGGCGTTCATCGCCGCGTCGCCCGGTCAGGTGTTCTCCCGCGAGGACCTTCTCGAGCGCGTCTGGGGCTCTACCGAGCAGTGGCAGGGCCGCTCCACGGTCACCGAGCACGTGCGACGGGTCCGCCTGAAGATCGAGCCCGACCCGGACGAGCCCCGGTGGATCCAAACGGTCCGGGGCGTCGGCTACCGGTTCTGCGTTCCGAACGACTGACGCGCCGCCTGGCGCGACCTTCGCTTCTCCACCTTTCTCTGGCGCGCCTCTCCCCGACCTCCCAGGTCTGCTGCGGCTTCTCGGGCCCGGCCCTTCGATGGGATGGTCGACCCTCTCGCAACTGCGTTGCACCACGTCAGCACAACAAATGATCCAAATGGCCTATGGAGAGGCGCCGATATCACGACGACACTGACAGGAGTCGGGGCGTCCGCCTGTCGGCCCAGTCGGGTCAGCTGGTGCTCGTTCCGGGGGCCCGCCTCAGAGGGGGAGGCGGGGCCATAGAGGGGGAACTTGCATGCTGGTCGACTCGCTGCGCGAGCAGGGTCGTCACTCCATTGGAACTGGTCACTTCGCCGACGGCATCGTCTCGGGTGTAACCCCGGGACCAGTCGGCCCGTCGAAGGGATCTATGCGAGTGAACAGGCCGAGCTCCGGGGCTCGCGGGATGGGACGAACGTGAACGCGCCCGTTGGGGTCTCCTCTCGGCCGGCCGCGGCGCCGTACCGGGAACTGCGGCCGGTCGAGCCGCTCAACCGGGTGGTTCCGGCCGCCAACGAGACAGCTGACCGCACGATCCTGGTCGCCGAGGGTGACAGCAATTGCCGTCTAGCGCTGCTGCACCATCTGAAGCGGGCGGGATACCGCGTCGCCGAAGCCGCCGACGGCCACTCGTCGCTACAGGTGGTCTTCGCCCAGGCGACCGACCTGGTCGTGCTCGACCTGGGCCAGCACGGCGACACGGCGGAGGTACTCACCAAGATCCGGCGGCGCAGCAACGTGCCCGTCATCGTCTGCTCGGGCCACGCCTCCGAGCGGGACCGGGTCCGGATGCTGAATCTGGGAGCCGACGACTTCGTGACCAAGCCCTTCTCTTTTGCCGAGCTCGAGGCCCGGGTGCGGGCGGTGCTCCGGCGGGGCAACACGGCCCCGACGACCACGCTCGACCACGGTGAGCTCGTGGTGGACCGCGGCACCCGCACCGTCACGGTGGCGGACGTCCCCGTAGCCATGACGCGCAAGGAGTTCGACCTGCTGGCCTTCTTGGCCTCGTCACCCGACCGTGTGTTCTCGCGCGAGGACCTTCTCGAGCGGGTGTGGGGTTCGACCGGGCGCTGGCAGGGCCGTTCGACCGTCACCGAACACATCCGCCGCATCCGTCTCAAGATCGAGGCCGACCCGGAAAAGCCGAAGTGGATCACGACGGTCCGAGGCATCGGCTACCGGTTCGGCGGGCCCAACCTGTAGCGCAACAACGCCGGCACAAGCTGAACTCAGCGAGGTCGCGTCGGCCCGGTCGTCGGCCATGGCGAAGAGCGTGAAATGGTCCTTTCAGCTCAGGGAGCGCGCTCAGGGGTTGTGGACCGGGTCTCGTGAGTCGGGACGGGGGGCGTCTCCAGGACTGGCATCGGCATCGGCGTCGGCGTCTGTACCGACGGCGTGCAGGTTGACCGGGTGGTTGGCGCGCACATGGTCAGGTGCCCCGTCACGTCCGTCCACCCCGCTATTGGGGGCGTTGGGCACGATGCGCAGGCGGTCCTCGCCACCCCCGTCACGGTCGCCATAGAACTCGCCGAAATCGCCGGGCAGGTCGCCCTCGTAGGCGATGCGGCGAGACAGGGCCAGCACAGAGGCCCGGAAGAGCCGGATGCGGTCGATCACCTCGTCGAGCGTCTCGGCGATGACGCATTTGGACCCGTCCGTCAGCGTCAGCACCACGTCAGGCGTGATGTCGGCACGCTCGATCCGATCGGGGTTGATCAGGACCTGGTCGCCGTTCGGCCTGGTGAGTGGGATCATTGTCTCCGTGCGCGCTCGGTCATCGATGCGGGCCAGCGACGGGGGTGGAAGGGCACCCGGGAGAGCGGCCGGCCCACGTCGATGCCGTGGTATCGGAGGCCGCCGGAAGGGACTTGAGGCAGGCCGGAGCGGTGGGTTGACCGTTGACGGACATTTGTCTCGAGGTTGTGACCAACGGATCAGAAAGAGTCCAACGGCCCTACGCCGCACCCCCCATGTGCCCTCGCAATTGGGGCTTGTCATGGAAGAAAATGGCATGACCAGAGGAATCGAGGGGGAACGAGTTCGATGGCCATTGACACGGGCCGCGCCCCTATGAGGCAGCGCGCCGAGGTGGGGCGTTGGCCCCTGGTCGGGCGCGCCAAAGAGGTGGCCCACCTGAAAGAGGCCATCTCGGATCGTCACGGCGCGGTGGTCACCGGACCGGCGGGCGTCGGCAAGACGGCCCTCGCCATGGTCGGCGTGGAGCACGCCAAGGACCAGGGCATGTCGGTGGCGACGGTGGCGGGCACCGAGTCGGCCCGGGCCTTCCCCTTCGGCGCCTTCGCCTCCCAGCTCCCCTACGGGTCGGGCCCGGCGGGCCTGGGCTCGGAGTCCCACGCCGATCTCCTGCGCTACTACACCCGCGACCTGCTCAACGACGCCGGCGGGCGGCCATTGCTCGTCTTCGTCGACGACGCCCACCTGCTCGACGACGGCTCGGCCATGCTCGTGCACCAGCTGGCCCAGACCGGGTCGGCCACCGTCGTGGCGTGTGTCCTGGCGTCGGGCCGGGCCGCCGGGGCGGGTGCGGTGGGCGGCGGCGGCCTCGGCGGCATCGGCGGCATCGGCGGCCTCGGGCTGGGCGCGGCGCCGACGGCGTCGGACGCCATGGTCGTGCTGTGGAAGGACTACTCGGCTGAGCGGATCGAGTTGGGGGCGCTCGACGAGCAGGCCATGGAGGACCTGCTGGTGGCCGTCCTTGGCGGGCCGGTCGACACCTCGTCCATGCGCCAGGTCGCGGAGCGCTCGCTCGGCGATCCGCTGTTCCTGCGCGAGCTGGTCGACGGGGCACTCGAGTCCGGCGTGCTGGCCGACGAGAACGGGGTGTGGAGGCTGCGGGGCCCGCTGCGACCCACGGCCCGCCTGGTCGAGCTGGTGACCCTGCGACTGGGCATCCTGACCGAGGCCGAGCGCCACGTGCTCGAGCTGACCGCGGTCGGCGAGCCCCTGGCCCAACCCGCGCTGGATGAGCTGGCCGACTCCGCCGCCGTCGAGTCGCTCGAGGACCGCGGTCTCATCACCAGCCGCATGGACGGCAGGCGCCTGCAGGTCTGCCTGGCCCATCCAGTGTTCGGTGACGTGGTGCGGTCCGGCATCAGCGCCCGGCGCGAGCGCGCCCTGGCCCGCGCCCTGGCCGATGCGTCCGGCGGCCGGCGCCAGGAGGACACCCTGCTCATGGCCTCGCTCCGCCTCGTCGGCGGGGGCGGGAGCGCCGAGCTGCTGCTGGCCGGGGCCCAGGCCGCCCGCGAGCGACGCGACTTCGCCCTCACCGAGCGCATGGCCCGGGCGGCCATCGACAACGGCGCCGGCTTCGAGGCCCGGATACTGGCGGCCGAGGCAGCGCACGTGCGGGGGCGCCGGGAGCAGGCGGGGACCGAGCTGGCGGCGCTGGCCCTCGACGCCGCCAGCGTGACGGAGCAGGTGCGGGTGGCGCTCATCCGCTTCGACCACGAGTTCTGGGGCACGGGCACGGCCGACGTCACGACGGTGGAGCGCCTCCTCGGCCTCGGCGAGGAGGTCGACCCCGTCTGGCGCGATGAGCTGCTGGCCCGTCGACTCGTCCTCTCCGGCCTGGTCAACGGCCCCCGCGCCGTGACCGACGCCGTTGCCCTGCCTCCGCTCGACCGCGGCCAACCACCCGTGCCCCGCACCAGCCTGCACGCCGTCGTGGGCGAGTGCCTGTCCCGGACCGGCAAGCTCGAGCAGGCCCTGGCGCTGCTCACTCCCGCCAGCACGGAGGCTGGCGTCGGCGGCGGCGTCGGCAGTGGCCCGGGTCTCGGCGGTCCGGGTCCGGTACCGCTTCCGCTGCCGGGCGTCGACACGAACGGCGGCGTCAGAGCCGAGCCCTGGACCCCCTTCGGCAACCACACGCTCGCCCTGGTCGCGCTCGGACGCCTCGATGAGGCCGACCAAGTCCTCGCCGCTGCCCACGACGACCTCGCCGCCAACCCGGGCACGCTCGAGAACGCCATCGTCGCCGCGTCCCTGGCGGGGCTGCGCCTGGAGCAGGGCCGGGTCCAGAGCTCGTTCTTGCAGGCCACGTCCGCCTCGGCCCTCTTCTTGGAGCTGGGGCTGCCGGTGGCGGCCCGCTGGTGCTACGCGCAATCGGCCATGGCCCTGGCGCTGGCCGGCGTGGCGGCGAAGGCGACCGAGACGCTGGCCGAGCTCGATGCCCTCGGGCTCCCCACGGACATGGAGTTCGAGGTGGAGGTCCTGCAGGCCCGCGCCTGGGCCTGGGCCGCCTCGGGCGACATGGTGCACCGCCCGCAAGAACCTGGAGGTGGCGGTCGACCTGGGCCAGCAGGTGGGCGACCTGCTCGGCGCCACCAGGGCGCTGCACGGGCTGGCCCGCCTGGGCCGGGCCCGCCAGGTGGCCGAGCAGCTGCAGGAGCTGGCCCCGCAGGTGGACGGCGAGCTGACGGCGACCCGCCTGGCCTACACGCTGGCGGCGGCGGCCAAGGACAACGAAGCGCTGCTGGAGGCGGCCGGGCGCTTCGAGGAGGTCGGTGCGCTGCTGTTCGCGGCCGAGGCCCTGGGCGAGTCCGCCGTGCACTTCCGCCGGGACGGCCTGACCCGGGATGCGGCGGCGGCCCAGCAGAAGGCGGCCCGGCTGCTGGCCCACTGCGAGGGCGCGGTGACGCCGTTCGTGCGGGCCATCGGCGCCCGGGCCCAGCTGACGCCGGCCGAGCTCGACACCGCCCTGCAGGCGGCCTCGGGCAACACGGACAAGCAGATCGCCGAGATGATGCACCTGTCCGTGCGCACGGTCGAGAACCGGCTGCACCGGGCCTACCAGAAGCTCGGTCTGTCCCATCGGCGCGAGCTGGCCGACGCTCTGAGGGACCTCCCCGGGGTCTGACCCCCATGCCCGGTGGCCTGGCCGCTGCGCCCCTGCCGCCGGGCTCCCCCCGGCAGACGGACCCTGACCGCCAACCGCCGATCCTTCGGAAACACTCCCGTTGTGGGACCTTGTGCCCTACGCTCGTTTGATCGCTTCAGGTATGACTGAAACCACAGCTGAGGCAGGGGTTCACAAAGTCGGAATTGGCGATCCGAACGGTGGTGGTATTCGTATGAACGCGGCTGAGATGACAGAAGGCGGACCCAATTGGCGTCACCGCTTCGTCGAGGAGATGGGTGGGCTCGTGCTCGTCCACGGCACGCCACGCGCCCTGATGCGCGTGCTGGCCTGGATGGTGGTGTGCGAGCCACCCGAACAGACGGCGGCCGATATCCAGCGCGAGCTGTCGCTGTCGGCCGGGAGCGTCAGCACCTCGCTGCGCATGCTGGACGACATCGGCATGGTCGAGCGCGTGGCCCGGCCCGGCGACCGCCACATCTACTACCGGCTCTGCGGCGACGGGTGGGAGCTCGTGCTCGAAGCGCGGTTCCGTGCGTTCAACGAGATCCGCCGCGTGGCCGAGCGGGCCGTGACGGCCGCCGGGAGCGAGGCGGGTGACCGCCTGGTCGAGATGCGCAACACGTGGGCCTTCCTGGAGGACGGCGGTGAGGCGCTGCTGAACCAGAGCCGGGCCCGCCGGGGCGCCGGTCCGCCCACCAAGGGGACGGCGTCGCTGCGACTCGACGGAATGGCCTGACCTTCAGTCGGTTTTAGCGGAGCGCTTCCCAGATCGCCCAACCGGTCAGGGCGAAGAGCACGACCGCGGTGACGATGCGCACCGTGGCCACGTTGACCACCCGTAACAGGCTCTGACCGCTGACGACCGCCAGAGCGGCCACCGTCCACAGCGCCAGCACGGCGCCGACGGCGACCGACACCGGGTCGTGGTAGTGGGCGGCCAGGTTGGCCGTCAGGATCTGGGTGAGGTCGCCCCACTCGGCTAGGAAGATGACGACGAAGGCGGTGACGGCCACCCGACGGTGCGTGGCCACCTCGCGCTCGATGATCTCGTCCTCCTGGCGCTCCTTGGCCGCTTCTCGCAACGCCAGCACGCCACCGGCGAAGAACATGGCGGCGACGATCGCCTCGAGGGCGCGGTGCGGCAGCAGGTGGAACAGCGCCACCCCGATGGTGACGGCGATGGCCACGTGGACGGCGAAGGCCGCGGCCGCGCCGAGCCACACGAGGAACGGTCGCCCACACGTCGACATGACGAGGGAGGCGAACATCGTCTTGTCCGGAAGCTCGCCCAAGAAGATGATCGGGAAGACGGCAACGACGACGGCGAGCTGCACGGCGACCTTTCGTTCGGGTCCGAACGTACCTCCTGGGGCTCCCGGCGCAGGTCACCGCCGGTGCATGTGTAGAGGGTCAGGCGCCCCCGGCGGCTACCGCCGGTACCGCCACCGTCGCCGCCGGAGCATCCGTGGCCACGAGTCCGACCACGTCGAGCACGTTCGTCATGACCTCTCCGAACGCGTCCGGGTCGGCCAGCAGCCACGAGTGCGCGCCCGGCACGGTCACCACGTCGGGATCGCCCAGGGCCTGGCACAGGCTCTCGAGCGATCGGCGCGTGAGTAGCTGGTCGCGAGCGCCCCACAGGACGACCACGGGCAGGTGGCGCCGCCGCAGATCTTCCAGCTCGGAGGTCAGGTCGGCCTGACGAGCCAGCGCGGCAGCCCGAAAGAAGGACCGCGGGTCTCGCACCAGGTTGGGCAGGGCCTCGGCGACGATCACGGGCAGGACCCGGCGGGCCTGGCGCACGGGCAACAGATCGGCGTGGAAGTGGATGCCCCAGTCCCAGGGTGGCCGCCGGGTCAGCGAGTGGATCCACGAGGTCTGGTACCAGGCCGATGCGCCGATGGAGTTGATGAGCACGAGCGCGCGCACCTGGCGCCGGTGATCGTGGGCCAGCGTGATGGCGACGCCGCCGCCGAACGAGTGCCCGAGGACGAGCGCCGGCTCGTTCACTCCCACCGCCCTGAGGAAGGCGGCCGCCCAGGCTCCGTAGCCGGCCACGGTGACCTCCTCGTCGGGCAGTGCGGCCGTGCCGCCGAACCCGGGCAGAGCCGGTGCATAGACGTGCAGCCCGGCGCGCACCAGGCGTGACAGGGACCGCTTGTACGCCTTATGGCCGAGGCCCCAGCCGTGGAGGAAGAGGACCGGGGTCCCCTCCCCCGCCTCGCCGTAGACGGCCGGCCGGCCGTCTACCGTCGTCTCCTTCCAGCGGAGCCAGTCGGCGTGATCCCCGGCGCCGTCCACCTCCGCGTCGCCACTCGCTGCGCCCGTCCCGGTCCCCTCCATGGCTCAACCATGGCGGGTGCGGCCGGCATCGGCCTAGAGCCGAACGGCCCAAAGAAAATCAACGAGAACCAAAGAAAATCAACCAGAACCGTGCGATCGGCTCTGGCGCGGCAAGCTCAGGCCATGTCTTCAACGGCGTCCTGCCCGGCCTGGTCGAGCAGGGATTGTCCGGTCAGCGTGAAGACGGTCTCGTCGTCGCTGGCGCGCCACAGATCGAGCAGCTCGAGCCCGACGGGGTCGCAGCCGTAGCGCAGGGGGCCGTCCCCGTCGAGGATGGCGTCGACGATGGCCGCGGCGGCGGCCCGCGGCTCGACCACACGGGGATCGGCGTACTCGCTGCGCAGTGCCGCCGACACGTCGGCCAACGCCCGGTACTCGGCGAAACGGGCGGCGTCGGGTTCGCCGGTGCTGATGCGGAACATGTCGGTGTCGACGGGCCCGGGGAGGATCTCGACCACCCGGATCCCGAATGGCGCCACCTCGGTGCGCAGGCTGTCGTCGAAGGCGGACACGGCCGCCTTCGAGGCTCGATAGGCCGAGAAGAAGGGCACGGAGGCGAAGATCGACGAGGAGCTGACCGTGCACACGACGGCGGGCCGATTGGCTCGCAGGATGGGGATGGCCGCCGACGTCAGGGCGACCACGCCGAACACGTTGGTCTCGAACATGCGGCGCCAGTCGTCGAGGTCGGCGAACTCCACCGGGAGGAAGTCGGTGTCGATGCCGGCGTTGTTCACCAGGACTCGCAGGTCAGGTGGGAGCTCGAACGTCGAAGGGTCGGTGACGTCGAGGCGGCTGACCGTCAGGTGGCCCTCTGACTCGTCGGCCAGGCCGGCGCCGGCCGACGGATCACGCATGGTGGCCACGGTGTCGAAGCCACGGTCGGCCAGCTCGAGCGCCACCGCCCGGCCGATGCCGCGGCTGGCCCCCGTGACCAGCGCACTGCCCCCGATGTCCATGCTCGTGTCAGAGTCCATACCGCGAGTCTCGCCGCCTCGCCGCCGCAGTGCTCATCCCGGTAGCGTCCGAGCCCGTGGGTGTGTATCGGGAGCAGGTGGTGCCGCGGCTGGTCGAGTGGACGTGCGGCTCCTCGGGCTTCGACCGCTGGCGGGCGCAGGCGACGGACGGCCTCTCGGGCCGCGTGGTCGAGATCGGTTTCGGTTCGGGCCTCAACGTCAAGCTCTACCCACCGGAGGTGACGCGGGTGCTCGCCGTCGAACCGGCGACGGTGGCCCGGGAGCGGGCGACGCACCGGATCGCAGAGGGATCGGTGCCGGTCGAGTTCGTCGGCCTCGACGGACAGTCCATCCCCCTCGATGCCGCCAGCTGCGACGGCGCGCTCTCCACGTTCACCCTGTGTACGGTGCCGGATCCCACGCAGGCGCTGGCCGAGCTGTACCGGGTGCTGCGGCCGGGCGGCACAGTGCACTTCTTGGAGCACGGGCTCTCCCCCGACGCCGGAGTGGCCAAGTGGCAACACCGCATGGAGCCGATGCAGCGCCGGCTGGCCGACGGGTGCCATCTGACCCGGGAGGCGCCGGCGCTCGTGGAGGAAGCGGGTTTCGGGCTGACGCGGCTCGAACAGCGCTACGTACGCGGCCCGAAGCCGTGGTGTTACCTGAGCGTGGGTGCCGCAGCCAAGCCGGGACCGTAACCATGACCTCGCCCACGAACACTCTGCTCGTCGACCAGCCCGAGGAGGGCGTGACACGGATCACGCTCAACCGGCCGGACCGGCTCAACGCCATGAACGTCGAGCTGATCGGCGATCTCCATGACGCGCTCGATGACGTCGCCCACGACCGGAGCTGCCGCGTCGTGCTGCTCACCGGCGCCGGCCGCGGCTTCTGCGCCGGGCTGGACCTGGGTGGGTACGGCCCGCCCCGCGCTCGGAGGGACTGGGCCGGGTCGAGACGGGCTTCGCCACCCAGACGCATATCGCCACCCTGGTGCCACAGCTGCGCGCCCTGCCGCAGCCGGTGATCGCCGCCGTCAACGGAGCGGCGGCCGGCGGCGGCCTCGCTCTGGCCCTGGCCAGCGACATCCGCATCGCGTCGGCCTCGGCGCGCTTCAACGTGGCCTTCGTGCGGCTCGGGATCTCGGGCTGTGACATCGGCGTGAGCTGGATGCTGCCCCGGCTCATCGGCGCGTCACGCGCCTGGGAACTCATGTTGACGGGGCGGATCATCGACGCCGCGGAGGCGGACCGCATCGGACTGGTGCTGCGCGTCGTCCCGGACGACGAGCTCCTGGACGCGGCGCTCGAGACGGCCCGGCCGATCGTCGCCAACAGCCCGTGGGGCATCCGCATGACCAAAGAGGTGATGTGGTCGCAGCTGGAGGTGCCCTCACTCCAGGCGGGAATCGACCTCGAGAACCGCACGCAGGTCCTCTCGTCCATGACGGGCGACATGCGGGAGGCCGTGGCCGCCTTCTTGGAGAAGCGCCCAGCGCGCTACGGAACCCAGACACCGGACTCCTGATCAGGGCGCGCCCGGCCGGCGATGCCGATGCCGGGGCGGCGTTCTGCCTGGCTACGTTGGACTCCCTGATGCGGCGGCGCTATCCAACTTCCGGCGGCAGATGGCCGCTGGCCGCCACCGCCTCCCTCTGCCTCGGTCTCCTTCTGGCGGGGTGCGCGAGCGGTGCCGGACCGAGTGCCGGTCCCCTGACCAACCCCTCGAGCTCCGTCGCCCCTTCACCCGACTACCCCGACATCTGCGCGCCGGTCGGTCCGGACACGTCGAGCACGTGTCTGCGCCTCACGCTGGCTGCCATCGATGCCGCCAGAAGCAGCGAGCACGTCCGCCCGATGCAGCTGCCATCGGACTTCTCACAATTGTCCGTGCCCGAACAGCTCTTCGTGGCCATCGACCGCGAACGGGTGGACCGCGGCCTGGCCCCCTTCCCCGGGCTCTCGACCGCGCTCGACCGGAATGCCGCCCGGGGTGCCGACTCGGCCCAGCTGCCACCGCGCCCCGGCCGCGCCTACTCCTCCGTCGACACGGAGTGGATCGGTGCCGTGGCCAACGGTCTCGACGCCGACTACCAGTGGATGTACAACGACGGACCCGACAGCGGCGTCCCCGGGTGCTCCGGCAACCAGTCGTCGGGGTGCTGGGGCGATCGCGACATCGTCCTCGGGCGGTTCGGCTCGAAGCATCTCGCGTTGGGCGTCGCCTTCGATCCCACCGGTGACACCTCAGCGGGCGACCGGGGCGGATCCTCGTTGGCGGCCACGCTGGCCGTCGACGCCTCAGGGTCGGGTCCGTTTGCGTACACCTGGAAACAGGCGCTGGCGGCCACCGCCGCCGGAACTCTGATGCCGTTGCGATCGATCCCGGCGTCGGAGTCCGACACGGGGATACAGGACCCGATCAGCAATGTGACCCCGATGCCCGACTACACCCGCATCTGCGCCGACAACGGGATTGACAACTCACCCAAGTGCATCGGTGCTGTCCTCGCTGCCATCAACCGCGCCCACGCCCTCGAGGGCATCCGGCCCATGGTGCTGCCCGCCGGCTTTGCCCAACTGAGCGTGCCCGACCAGCTCTTCGTCGCGGTGAACCTCGAACGGGTCGACCGCGGACTGCCGCCCTTCGGCGGGCTCACCGCCGCGCTCAACCACAACGCCCAGCGAGGTGCCGACGACGCCAACGACCCGCCCGACCCGGGTTCGGCCTATGCACTCGACGATGCGGAGTGGGCCGGGGGCTCGTCGAACGGGCTCGACGCCGTCTACGGCTGGATGTACGACGACGGCTACGACAGCGGCAACCTCGACTGCGAACGACGGGGTGCCTCCGGGTGCTGGGGGCATCGCAAGGGCATCCTCGATGACTTCGGCTCGGGAGCCAACCTGGTCATGGGAGCCGCCCTCAGCCCGTCGAGCGACACGCACAGCGGCGATTCGGGCGGCACCTCCATGGCCGTCACCCTCGCCGTGTCCGAAACTCCGGCCCGGTCGTTCACCTACACCTGGTCGCAGGTGTTGTCCGCCCTGCCGGCGGGGGCGACCTAAGAACGGCCTTGCCGTCGGCCGTGGTCTCGGGGTGCGTCACCGCGACCCCCTAGGTTGGGCGACGTGACCTCCCAGATCTACTTCAACCCCTCATGCTCGAAGTGCCGCACCGCCCAGGCCCTGCTCGACGAGCACGGGGTGGAGGCCGAGACCGTCCGCTACCTGGACCACCCACCAACACGCGACGACTTGGACCGTCTCATGGGGCTGCTCGGGATCGACGACCCGCGTCTGATGATGCGCACGGGCGAGGCCGTGTACGCCGAGTTGGGGCTGGAACAGGCCACGACCGACGAACTGCTCGAGGCGATTACGAAGCAGCCGATCCTCTTGGAACGACCGATCCTCGTGATCGGCGAACGAGCGGTGATCGCCCGGCCGCCCGAACGGCTCCTCGAATTACTCTGAGCCACCGATAGCTCGCGCTGCGGCCCGTCGGAGGGGCCGCGCTGCGTTGGTCCCCCCGGGCCTCGGGGTCGGGCCTTTAGGGTGTTCGCATCCTGCACCGAGACGAATCGAGGCCCAGACCGTGACGTCCCAACTGGTCATCTTCGGCATCCTCGGCATCGCGAGCACCGCGGTCGCCTTCTACGTCAACCGGAACCTCTTCACCGGACAGCGGCGCCGGGACGCGTCTCGCCCCTGGAAGGGATCTACTACGTCGTCGGCGTGTGCTCAATCGTCCTTGGGTGGTACTTCAACGTCCGCTACACCCACTTGTACGGGCACCGGGCCAACTACGGGAACTACACCAAGCTTCTGTTCACCAACTGGGCGGCCGACTCCGCGGCCCAGGACTACATCATCGTTAACGTGGTGTTGATGCCGCTGTGGACGATCGTGGAGGGCGGGCGGCGCGGCCTGAAATGGGCTTGGATCTTCTTCGTCATGAGCCTGTTCACCAGCCTGGCCTTCTCCATCGCCATGTTCCTGGCGTTCATGGAGCGGCTACTCCGCTACAACCGCGAGCTGGTCCCCTCGAGCACCGCGTAGCCGCAGTTGTAGCCGGGGATGAAGGTGACCCCGGGTCCCCCGTGACACCCAGCGCCACAGAGGTAGAGGCCGTCGACGGGGACGGGGTTGTCGGGCCAGCCGCGCGGGCCAGGGCGGAAGGGACCCATGAATTCGGGCTGAAGCAGTCCGTGGGTGAAGTCGCCGCCCGTGCAGCCGAACATGAGTTCGTAGGTGTAGGCCGGGTAATTCAGCTGACGGTCGATCAAGTCGGGGAAGTTGGGCGCGACGGCCGTGATCTTGGCCACGATCCGCTCCGCCATCTCGTCACGAAGCCTCGTCTGTGACTCACGATCGCCACCAATGGGGAGGTAGAAGGCGAAGCTGCTGGCCGCGTGCTTGCCGGCCGGGGCCAGACTGGGGTCGTCAAGCGACGGGATCTGCAGGTTGAACGACGGAGAGGGCGGGACGATGCCTCTCACACAGCCTTCGAAGTCGAGTTGCATCTGCTCGGCCGTCCCGAAGAACGTGACGTTCCGCCCCAGCTCGGTGCCGTTGAGCTCCTCGTAGGGCGCCCGGTATTCCGGGAGGCCGTCCAAAGCGAAGTGCGCCTGGAAGTACGCCGCCCGGTGGTCGATGGCGGCGACCCGCCGGACGAAGGCGTCGGGCAGCGCGTCGCTGTCGAGGAGCAGCGTGGTGGCGGTCGGATCGAGGTTGGACACGACCACCGGGGCGGTGGCGACGGTGCCGTCGCCCAGTTCCACGCCCCGGACGGCACCGCCGTCGACGACGATGCGCGCCGCCTTGACGTGCCGTCGCAGCTCGCCGCCGTGCTGCTCGAACAGTCCGAGGAGGTGGTCCGCCATGGTGCCGAGGCCGCCGTGCACCTTCGACATGGTGGCCGTCCCCGGAGAGGCCAGCGCGAAGGCCAGGCACAAGGCGCTGCCCGGCGACGCCGGGCCCCGGAAGGTCGAGTTGACGGACAGAAAGCTCAGCATGCTGCGCACCGGCGCGTGCTTTACCTTGTCGGGAAGGAAGCGGTCGACGACGTCCATCACGCTCCCGAAGAAAGCCATGCGCATCGCCTCGCGCTCGGACTCGTTGGTGGCGCACGCCCACATCTCGTCGAGCGAGTTGGGGGGACGGCGCACGTCGAAGCGACCGATGGCCCGGGCCGGGGCCTCGGCCCAGCCCGCCACCTCAGCCATCCCTAGGACCGCGTCGATCCCGAGGGTCTCGCCCAGATGCTCGAGCAACCGCTCCGGATCCGAGTACAAGAAGATGGGCGGCTGGTCGCTGTCATGGATACTGGCCGACTGCACCTCGGGCTCGTAAATGGGACATGACCCGAAGTCGAGGTCCTCGAAGATCTCGTTGGGGACCGGGAACTGGATGGAGCCCGCCAACTCGAACCGGTAGCCCCGGATCAGCTCAGTGGTGGATGCCATCCCGCCGATGAAGTGGTTCTTCTCGAGGCAAAGAACACGCATGCCGCCCCGGGCCATGACCACCGCCGCCGTCAGTCCGTTGTGGCCCGCCCCCACCACGATGGCGTCATAGTCAAAGTCAGGCATCGGTACGGGACTGTAGCGATCACCTGAGGCGTCGCGCTGCTGCGTCGCACGGAGGAGAGTCGCCCGACCCGGAACACGTCGAGCCATGACCCACCGAACCACTCGCAAGGACACCACGGTCCTCCACGTGCTCGGAGGTCAATCCCTCCAAGGCGCATGACCCCAAGTGGGGTCAATCCCGACCAACTCCTGCTCCGTACATCCCCTCGGGAGGCCGGTGGTGGCTTCCATGGGACCACACCCCGAAGGGAGTCGTCATGGCAGGCCGGCGCTCGTTCTCGTTCAGCTCTCCCCCCTTCTCACCAGGAAGAAGGTCGGCGTTACGCCGGCGCTCGTCCGGCCTGACCGCCGGCGCGGTGGCACTCGCCGTGACCCTGGCCGGTCTCGCTTCGCTCGTGGCGAGCGGACCAGCCGGCGCTTTCGAACCACCCTTCCTCTCCCGTTTCGACACCGCCAGCACGATCGCCTCGACGGTGCCGGCCAACGGCGACGTCAACCCGTACGGGGTGGTCGTGGTGCCCCAAAGCACCGGGCGCCTCGTGGGAGGCGACACCCTGGTCAGCAACTTCAACGCCAGCTCGAACCTTCAGGGCACCGGGACGACGATCGTCCAGATCTCGCCGGGGGGACACCAGGGCCTCTTCGCCCAGATCGATCCTCGCTTCCTGCCGGGGCGCTGTCCGGGCGGTGTCGGCCTGACGACGGCGCTGACCGTCCTCGGCAACGGTGACGTCGTGGTGGGCAGCCTGCCGGTGACCGACAACGGCAACGGCACGCCCGAAGCCGGGTGTCTCATCGTCCTGGACAGCTTCGGCCGGGCGATCGAGACCTGGTCCGGCAACGGAATCAATGGGCCGTGGGACCTGGCGTCGGCGCAGAACGGCGACATCGACCAGCTCTTCGTCACCAATGTGCTCAACGGCACCGTGGCCGAGGGCGGCAACCAGGTCAATCAGGGCACCGTGGTCCGTCTCGACGTGGCGGACCCGTTCGGCCGGCCACCCGTGCTTTTGAGCGCAACCACGATCGCGACGGGGTTCCCAGAGGAGCTCAACAGTTCGGCCCTCGTACTCGGACCGACCGGCGACGCCCTGGGCCAAAACGGGGTGCTCTACGTCGCGGACACGGTCGACAGTCGGATAGCCGCGGTGCCGGACGCAGCGAGCCGTTCGTTTCCGACGACGTTCGGGCTCACGTTGACATCGGGTGGCTCGCTCGACCAGCCGCTCGGGCTGACCCTCGCACCCAATGGCGACATCATCACGGTGAACGGCGGGGATGGAAACGCGGTCGAGACGAACCCCTTCGGCCAGCAGGTCGACACCGTCACCATTGATCCGCTGAACGCCGGCGGTGACCTCTTCGGACTTGCCATCGCACCGGGAGGCCGTGGCGTGCTCTTCGTCGACGACGGCGACAACACACTCAAGCTCTGGGGGCCCTGAGCCCGAAGGCGTCCCGCCCGCCGGTCAGGGAATGGCGGGGGCGAAGTCCACGTCCTGAGTGTCGACGGTGCCGGCCACGCGGCCGGGCGCCCTCTGATACCTCCAGTACAGGTTCGTGTGCGCAATGACCTGGTCAGGAGGCGGCGCGCCCCAGGCCGTCTGGTCCTCGGTCGTGTGGGCATCACCGACCAGGATGGCGTCGTACCCGCGGGCGAAGGCGCCGTGCAGCGTGGAGCGGATGCAGGCGTCCGTCTGGGCCCCGCACACGACGAGCCGACCCACCCCGAGTCCGGACAGCACGTCCTCGAGCGAGGTGTCCTCAAAGGAGTCGCCATAGTTCTTTTCGACGAGGGGCTCGGCCTCGCCCGGAGTGAGCTCCGGCACGATCCCCCAGTCGTCGCTTCCCCGGACAATGCCCTCGTCGGAATGCTGGATCCAGACTACGGGTACCTGATCCCGGCGGGCCCTGTCGACGAGGGCGGCGACATTTGACACGACGGTGTCGCGCTCAAAGTTGCCGTCGACGACGCCGTTCTGCACGTCGACGACCAGGAGTGCCGTGTTGGGACGGTTGGTCAAGGTGGTCATGGCTCTCGGGTCCTCCTTGCGGACGGACGCAGAAATGCGCCTGGTGGCTGATTACTACCCGCCCGTTGTCTCTCGTCCCCCATCGGGCGCACGGGCCAGGTGGTGCCGATGGGCGTAGGCGGCGGCCTGGGCGCGGTCCCGGCTCTGCGTCTTGGCGAAGATGCGGTTGATATGGGTCTTCACCGTGGTCTCGGCCACGTAGAGGCGCTCGGCGATCTCGGCGTTCGAGAGCCCGGCGGCGATCAGGGTCAACACCTCGGCCTCGCGCTCGGTCAAGCCGTCCGGAAGGGCGTCGGACAACGGCCGCATGGCGCCGTGCTCAGCGGCCCGCAGCAACGCCGCCTGCACACCGGAATCCAGGACAGACTGCCCGGCCACCGCGGCGTCAAGGGCGCGCCTGATGTCGTCGCGGGCGGCGTCCTTCGTGAGGTAACCCGCTGCTCCCGCCGACAACGCGGCCAGGATCGACTCGTCGTCGTCGTAGGTGGTCAGGACCACCACCGCCACGGCGGGGTGGGCTTCCCTGATGGCCCGGGTGGCCGCGACGCCGTCCACTCGAGGCATGCGCAGGTCCATCAGCACCACGTCGGGGGCCTGGGTCCGGGCCAGCTCCACCGCCTCGGCGCCGTCGCTCGCTAGTCCGACCACGACGGTGTCGGGGAAACCTTCCACGATCGTGGCCAGGCCCTCGCGCACCACACGCTGGTCGTCGGCGATGAGCACCCTCACGAGGCCACCGGATCAGGACGGGACGACGACGGTGGTGGCGGCGGGATCGGATCCCCCTCGAGGGGAACGATGGCCGAGACACGCCAGCAGCCGGATGTGGGTCCCACCTCGACGTGCCCGCCGAGGAGGGCGAGGCGCTCGGCGATGCCACGCAGCCCGTAGCCGGCGCCGCTCTGCGCCAAGAAGAAGGCGTGGTCCGCGCCGGAAGCGTCGGCCGGATCGCCGGAATCGGGGGCCGAGGAAGCGGGAACCGGCAGTGGGTTTTCGACGACCAGGGAAACACCGTCCGGGAGGAAGTAGAGAGCGACTTCTGCGTGAGAGCCCGCTGCGTGCTTCATGACGTTGGTCAGCGCCTCCTGGGCCACCCGGTAGAGGCCCATGACCACCGGCGGCGCCAGCGGCCGAGGCACACCGGCGGTCGAGAACGTCGCATCGTGGCGGGCGGCGAGCGTGCGGAGCTGCTCGTCGAGCGGCGCAACGTCGTCGCGCAGCGCGCGCACCGCGCCCCGGGCCTCGTCGAGGCCCTCGTGGACGAGGAGGCGAGTCTTCTCGAGCTGCTCGCGCACCGCCAGGCTCGTCTGGGGCTCACCGTCGACCACCGTGGCGAACGCCTCGATCTGCAGTGAGAGCGCCGCCAGCGTGTGGGCCAGGACGTCGTGGATCTCGCGGGCGAGGTGGTTGCGATCGGCCAGGAGCTCGGCCCGCGCCCGCTCGAGCTCCGCCCGGGCGGTCTCCACCTCCATGCGCGCCGCCTGCTCGGTGCGCTCGACCGTCACGCGACGGCTGAAGCCGATGATGGCGCCGGCCATGATGGCCGCCAACCCGCCCAACACGATGTCGTACGTGTGCCCCGACAGGCTGACCGACACGAACATGGCCAGCCAGCCGCCCGCACCGACACCCACGGCGACCGGGATGCTCCAGGTCATCGCCGCGCCCAGCATGGCCACCGCGGGGAAGACGATGGCCACCGGGGCGAAGGCGGACAGGGCGCCGCCCGCCAGGGAGAGGATGAGCAGAACCGGGGCGGTGGCCCACCCGACGACGCCCCGGACAAGGACCCAGCTGAGCCAGGCCAGGGCGGACACTCCCAACAGCACGAGGGCCGCGGTGTGCGCGGCCCCCGTGTCGTAGCGGCGGATGTAGGACAGGGCGCCCCAGGTAAGGGCCCCGAGTCCCACGATCGCAATGGAGTTAGCCAGGTTGTTCCGTGGGATCGGAAGGGGATCGCTCACCGCCTCCATGATGGTCTCAGGACCGGACCAGCGGCGGGAGGGCCGGGGCGAAGACGGCGTCGCCCTGGCGCTGCGCCTGGTGACCCCGCCAGGCCAGGATGCCGGTGCGCATGACGGCCTCGCTGATGGCCATGAGGATAAGGGCCGCCGTCCAGGCGGTGGCCGCCGTGATGCTGTGGGCCACGCTGAAGCGCTCGACGGCCGCCCCGCCCCCGTGGGTGGCGTAGAGCTGGAAGGCCAGGCGGGCGCCGGTGCCGAGTATCCAGAGGCCGGCGGCGACGAATCCGGCCTTGGCGAAAGGGATGCCGTCGGCGCCGGGGCTGACCTTGGTGAAGGTGGCGGCCAGGGCGCCGAGGGTGGCCCCGATGGCCGTGCACCCGACGACCACGAACAGGTCGTTGCCCGACGTCGGGATGGTCTTCAGGTAGGTCACGCCGACGTAGGCCACGATGGCGACCGGCAGCAGCAGTGACTTGGTGGTCAGCCGGCGCCCTCGCACTTGGAACAGCACGATGGCGATGAGGCTGATGTCGATGAGGTAGTCGGTGATGGTCATGGGGCCAGTGTCCGACTTGGCGGCCGAATTGGCGTCAGCCCGGGGGTGGAGGTGTGGGTGGAAATTGAGTCCACCCGGGCCGGAGCAGGGTCGCCCTTTCTTTGAATGTGGAATCAGACATTCCGCTTCTGGTAGGAACGGGTATGGCCTCCCGGGCGCGGACCCACTACGCCGTGACCTTCACCGTGCTGGCCACCGCCGCGCTGGCGTTCAGCCTGCTGCAGTGCCTCATCATCCCGGCCATCCCGCAGCTGGAGCACACGCTGCACACGACGGAGTCCGCTGCATCGTGGCTGCTCACGGCCTACCTCCTGAGCGCCGCCATCGCCACGCCGGTGCTGGGGCGGGTGGGCGACACGATCGGCAAGGAAAAGGTCATCGTCGGCGTGCTCATCGCCCTCTCGGTGGGGACGCTGATCAGCGCCCTCGGCGACACCCTCGGCGTGATCCTGGTGGGGCGGGTGGTCCAGGGGGTGGGGGGAGCGATCTTCCCGCTGGCCTTCGGCATCATCCGCGACGAGTTCCCGGCGGCCCGGGTGGCCGGCGCCATCGGCTTCATGTCCGCCATCCTCGGGGTCGGCGCGGGCGCCGGGATCGTGCTGGCCGGGCCCATATTGGAGCACCTCAACTACCACTGGCTCTTCTGGTTCCCCCTCTTCATGTCAGCCGGCGCGACGGTGGCGACGTTCTTGTTCGTGCCCGAATCGCCGGTGCGGGCGCGCTCCGGGATCAACTGGATCGGGGCGGTGCTGATGTCGGGATGGTTGGTGACGGGGCTCATCGCCATTTCCTACGGGCCGTCGTGGGGTTGGCTGAGCCAGACGGTCGTGCTGCTCTATGTGGCGACCGCGGTACTGGCCGGGCTGTGGGTGTGGTCCGAGATGCGGTCCCGCTCGCCACTGGTGGACATGAAGGTGATGCGGATCCGGACCGTCTGGGCCACCAACCTGGCGGCGCTCCTGTACGGCTTCGGGATGTTCGCCATGTTCATCACGGTCCCGCAGTTCGCGGAGACGCCGCCGTCGGTCGGGTACGGCTTCGGCGCCTCGGTGACGCAGTCCGGGCTGTACCTGCTGCCCTTCGCTCTGGCCATGGTCGTGGTGGCGCCGTTCACCGGCTGGTTCTCGCGGCGCATCGGGTCGAAGGCCGTGCTCATCTTCGGCTCACTGTGCTCGGCCGCGTCCTACGGGGTGCTGGTGGTCGACCACAGCGTGCCGTGGACGATCTATCTCGCGTCGGGGCTGCTCGGCGTGGGGTTGGCGCCGGCGTTCGCATCCTTGGCGAATCTCATCATCGACTCGGTGCCGGCCGACCAGACCGGGGTGGCGACGGGGATGAACACCAACATCCGGAACATTGGGGCGGCACTCGGGAGCGGCATCGCGACCAGCCTGGTGATCAGCCAGGTCATGTCGAACGGCTACCCGAAGGAGAGCGGCTACGTCCTGGCCTTCGCCGTCAGCGGGGCGGGGTTGCTGGTGGCGGCGCTGGCGGCGTGCCTGATCCCGACGTGTGCGGGGGCGTCGTCGGTGGTGCGACGTGAGCCGCACCCGGGCCTCATCGCCGAGGGCGAGGCGATCGTGGGGGCGATCGCGTACGTGCCGGAGGAGTCGGTATGACGGGGTCGGGGACGCGGACGTTGCGGCGCGACGCGGAGGTCAACCTGGGCCGGATCCTGGTGGCGGCCCGCGACGTGTTCGCCGAACAGGGCTACGACGCCTCCATGGAGACCATCGCCGAGCGGGCCGAGGTCGGCGTCGGGACCCTGTACCGGCGCTTCCCCACCAAGGCCGACCTGTTCGACGCCGTGGTCGACGCGGCCAAGGAGCGTAACCGGGTTATCGCCGAGGAGGTGCTGGCCGACGTGCCGCCGGCCGACGCCGTGTTCGAGTTCGTGCGACGGTGTGTCGCCGTGCCCAGCTGCTGGCGGGCGACCATCGCCGCCCCGCCGTGGCGCTCCAAGGGCACCGGGCTCGACGAGCTGGCGCCGCTGCTCGACGAGATCCTGGCTCGCAGCCAGGGCGCCGGCACCGTCCGGGGTGACGTCGAGGTGAGCGACATCGTCGTGACCCTCATGTCGGTGCGCTCCATCGCCGACGTGTGCGACACGACGCGGTCGTCACCGTCGCTGCGGTTCCTCGAGGTGGTGCTCGACGGGCTGCGTCCGGGTCGGGACCCGATCCCGCACCCGGCGCTGACCGTGGCCCAGCTGGACGGGATCCTGCGGCAGCGCTGAACGACGGCGACCGGGTCGGGGGTCGGGGTCGGGGTCGGGGGTCGGGTCAGTTGCCCCCGCCGAGGATCCCGAGATCCTCCTCCCGGATGCCCTTGGCCCGGTTCTCGGCGAAGTGCTCCAGCCACTCCTTCATCTCTTCGCTGCCCGACTCGTCGGCCCAGCGCCGGGGCATGGCGGGGAAGGTGAAGTCCGCCGGAAGCGGTGGCGGCGGATCCGATTCGGCGGCCTCCGCCTTACGGGCCATGGCGGCGTCGACGGCCGGCGCCAGGCGTTGGGCCTTCGTCTTGACCTGCGCCTCGTCCCGGTCCTTGAAGGCGGGCATGATCTCGCGCCCGAAGATCTCGAGCGACTCGCAGATGTGCTCGTGGCGGTTCTTTCCGGCCTGCAGCACGAAGATGACCTGGTCCACGCCGGCCTGCTCGAAACGCTCGAGGAACTCGCGCACCTGGGCGGGCGTGCCCATGGCGCCCCGGAGGCCGGTGCGGTCGCCGGCGGCCAGCTTGGCGCCGAGGCGCTCCTGGCGCAGGGCGGCGTCGATCTCGGGCGAGTAGCCCACCTCGCCGCGGCGCTCCTGGTACTCGTGCCACACGTCGGTCCGGCCGGGGCGGTGCTCACCGAAGACGTAGTAGTGGCCGAGCGAGTAGCCGAAGAAGTTCCCACCCTCGAGGCCGCGGTCGAGGGCGACGGCCTCGTCGGGGTGACACATCATCTGGGTGACGCAGGCGATGTTGGGGTTCACGGCCATTCCGACGGGGACACATTCGGTGGCCAGGGTGCGCTCGTAGTCCCCCACCCACTTGACCGCCTCCTCGGGGTCGATGAAGGCGAAGGTGAGGGCGCCGATGCCCTTCTGGGCGGCGAGCAGGATGGTGTCGCGCCGGGAGCAGGCCACCCACAGCGGCGGGTGCGGCTTCTGCATCGGCTTGGGGACGACGTTGCGCGGCGGCATGCGCACGTATTGGCCGTCGACGCCAGTGAACGGGGTCTCGGTCATGCAGCGGAGGGCGACCTGGAGTCCTTCGAGCCAGGCCTCGCGCTTGGTGACGGGGTCGACCTGGAAGCCGCCGAGCTCGGCCTCGGAGCCCGACTCACCCGAGCCGAACTCGACGCGGCCGCCGCTGATGAGGTCGAGGGTGGCGACGCGCTCGGCGGTGCGTGCGGGGTGGTTGTATCCAGGCGCGGTCTGGATGATCCCGTGGCCCAGGCGGATGTTGGTCGTGCGCTGGCTGGCGGCGCCGAGGAACACCTCGGGGGCGGACGAGTGGCTGTACTCCTCCAAGAAGTGGTGCTCGACCTCCCAGACGACGTCGAAGCCGAGGCGGTCGGCCAGCTCGACCTGCTCGAGAGCGTCCTGGAGGATGCGGTACTCGCTGTCCTCCTCCCAGGGGCGTGGGAGCTGGTGCTCGTAGAAGACGCCGAACTTCATGGCCCGGTGGTGGTCGGGGTCGGGTCGGCGAGGCCGTCGAACTCGGCCAGGACGTCTTGGCCGTTGTTGTGCCGCGCGCACCAGTATTCGACTTCACCCCGCGTGGCGCGCCGGCCCTCCTCCCGGGCGGGTCCCAAGCTCTGCGCCAGTAGGGGATCCCAGATGCGACCGATCATGTCCTTGCCTTCGTGCCGGCGGCCGGTCTCGCCGACCCAGGTGCGGTCCCTCATTTCGGAAATGGCGGTGCGCAGGTAGCCGACGTGCGGCGTCTCGTCTTTGCGGATGTAGGACACGAGCGAGGCCGCCTGGCCGTCGCCGGCGA
>CAWECY010000017.1:0-847914 GCA_963807775.1 uncultured Acidimicrobiaceae bacterium
AGTGGGTGAAGGCGGTGGCCACCACACCCTCGACGTCTTCTTGGACCACGCCACCCTTGCCCGAGAGCGAGTGGAACACCTCGCGCTCGGCGTAGGTCAGCACGACGTCGATGGCCCGGCGGTGGCAGTCGCGTTGAGCGCCTGGTCTCCCGGTGGGCCGGCGCCCAGGCCACGGAGACCGACTTACTGATCGAGAACGTGAGGTCGAACCCGGCCACGGGGGCACGGTGACGTCCCCCGCGGGCTCGTTCCTCGGCCTCGCTCCGGGCCTTCTGTTCTGCTCGCACAGCCTCACTGGCGTCTGGGGCCATGGCCGCTACTCCCCCGATCACCCGGGTGCCGAGGGAGAGGTGCGAGCGGTTGGGCGGGCGGCCCAAGGCCTTGCCGGTCACCGGGTCGGCGCACATCCGAGCAGGTTGAACAGGTGCTCCTCGCTGACCGCAGAGCCCTTTCGACTCCCTGCCCGTCGTCGAGGGCCGCCAGACCGGCGCCCAGGAACACACCCGGTGGGGTCCCCGACTCGGCGTAGTAGTCGGCCAGACTGATGGACTGGCGACGGACTCCGTCACCGGCGGCAACGGACTCCATCAGGTACCGATAGCCAGCCCCCAGGCTCATCCGGCGTAGCGAAATCACGTCGCACTCCCGTCGCCGGGACGGCCCTCGTCCCGCAGCTATGGCGGGACTGGCGACCACGATCGCCCCGAACTCCGTTCAGTCGTCCCCCCCCCCCCCTCCACCCCCCCCTCCCCCCCCCCCCCCCCCCCCCCTCCTCTCCCGCTCTCCCCCCCCCCCCCCCTTCTCCCCTCCTCCTCTTCTTTCTCCCCCCCCCCTCCCCCCCCCCCCCTCCTCCTCCCCCCCTCCCCCCCCCCCCCTCTCCCTCCCCCCTCCCCTCTCTCCTCTCCCCCCCCCCCCCCCCCTCCCCCCCCCCCCCCTCCTCCCCCCTCCTCCCTTCCCCTCTCCTTTCCCCCCTCCCTCTCCCCCCTTCCCCTTTCCTTCTTTCCCCCTCCTCCTCTCTCCCCCCCCCTGCGTGCTCCTCGTGCCCTCCTTTCCTGCTGTCTCTCCCCCCCCCCCTATCCCCTCCCCTCCCCCCCCCCCCCCCCCCACCGCCCCCCCCCCCTCTCCCCCTCCCCCTTCCCTCCTCCGCCCTGCGCCAGATCACGCGCCCCCTCCTGAATCCTCTCGCCCCCCATCCCCCCTCCTCCCTCCTCCTCTCCCCCCCCCCCCCCCACCCCCTGGGTGCCAGACGTGTGGCGAAACTGATGTGGCTGATGGACTGCTGGTCACGGGGAAGATTTGGGAGGGGTCCGGAGACGGGGGTCTGTGAAGTGATGCAGCGAGTGTTGGCCAGCGACGGGGCTGGATACGGGTGGTGCCGCTCGGCGCTGCATGAAGTTCGACGTTGACGCCCAGCTGCCGGTCAGTCTCGGCCTGATAACGCACGGCGAGCTCGACTGCATGCTCCTTGTGGCGTTCCATGCGAACGACGCCGCTGCGTCGTTCGCATGACCGGCGACCACCACCGGCAGCGGAGGGGAGTCCAGTCCCGGCGAGGGTAGCCCTGGGCCGAGCAAGAACTCCTGGCGAGTTCGCCCGCAGGGCGAACGTGAACGATCGGGAGACCGCCAGAAGTTGTTGCGAGCCGAGTCGGCGACTTGACGCCGTGGAGTGCCGGTGGCATTGCCGCATGAGGAGTATTGCGATGGGGCTGATGATGGCGGTTCGTCGGACCCGTAAGTGACGGTCCCTCCGGGCCGAAAAAGGATGGACTCTCATGCCCTCGACTTCGGCGTCGGCTCTCACGGGGCTCAAACAGATCCGTACTGAGCACCCTGCCAGCGATCTCATTTCGATTCCTGAAACCGCCCGGCGCATCGGTCTGCACGCCGACACGCTCTACCGCCTGTGTCGCACGGGACAGTTCAGTCCGGCAATCCAAATCGGAGGGAGGTGGAGGGTTTCAGTGCCGCGCCTGGAGCGCTACCTCCACGGTGAAGATTCGCATCCGTGAGTCTCGAACGGATCACTGATCACGTGTCCACTTCGGGAGTGGGCGGCTCGTCTCCTGCAGAAATGTTCCCGAATGCATCGGCGATCTCAGCCAGCGTGACAGCCGCCACTCGAAGCGGCACCAGTTCCTCGTTGACTACGTATTCCACCAGAGCATGGTCAGTGTCGAAATAGTGGTGAGCCAATCGATCCCGCATTCTCGATATCGCTCTCCACCGAATGGAGGGAATGGTTGCCAACAGGTTCGGGTCGATGTTCTTGACGGCTTCGCCGATCTCGATGAGCCGGACCCGGCATGCGTCGTAGACCAGCCCCTCACTGAGACTGCCCCCGGCGACGTAGGCCTCAATCGCATCAATGGCCACGAGGATGTCGGCCAACCACGCGGCATCCCTTCGGCTCACAGCGCGACGGCTTCGGCCAACACCTCATCTCGAAGGAAGGGCCGCAACGACGCCGGTGTCCCCACGTCGACCTTCACGCCAAGCTCGTCCTCAAGATCGCAGCCGAGGTCGAGCAGGTCGAGCGGGTTGGCGTCGGGGTCAAGGTCGACGAGGAAGTCGATGTCACTATTGGCCGTGTCGTCGCCTCGGGCGACACTGCCAAAGACGCGGACGTTCGAGGCGTGGCGCCGTTCTGCGGCGGCCAGAATCGCCGCACGTCGCTCGGACAGAAGTTCACCCATGGGCGACCGGGGAACGAACGTGGTGGCCATACGCGAAAGCGTACAAGGCGGCAGTTCTCCGTCGAGGCGGGTCACGTCCGCTTGGCCTTGGATCGGGTAGTGACGGGCGTGAAAGCCGCGCCGAGGATGCCCGCAGCGGCCCGGTCACGCTCGGGGAGGGCGTGGGCGTACCGATCCAAGGTCATAGTCGCCCTGGCGTGACCGTGACGATCGGCCACAGTTCGAACATCGACCCCAGCGGCAATCAGCGTGGTAACGCTGAAGTGTCGCAAGTCATGCAAGCGGAACGGCCACCGCTCCCCGGGTGCGAGGTCTGCTCGCTTGGCCTTCGGCTTGGTCTGGCGAAGCTTCTTCAGGGCAGGCAGTTCCATCGCCACGCACAGCTTTCCGAAGCCGTGGGTCAGCGTGTCCGGGCTGGCCGGCAGTCCGCCGTTGGCGTTGTAACTGAGCACGTACGGATCGGGCACCAAGGGCGACTCGGCCCACTCGGACAGGTCGACCATGTGGGCCCATCGTTGCTTCAGTATCTGGACGCAGACGGGGTCCAGGGCAATATCCCGGGATTGGTGCGTCTTCGTCGGACCAGTGTGCTGCTCGCCTCGGGCAATGGTGAGAGAGCGGGCTATCCGCGCCCGACCGGTGGCCAGGTCGATGTCGGACCACTTGAGCGCCACGATCTCGCCTCGACGGGCTCCCGTCAGGGCGGCCAGGGCTACGGCGGTGGCCAGCACCGGGTCCGCCGCCTCGGCCGCCTTCACCAGCATCGTCAACTGCTTGGGCGTGGGCACGTTCATCTCGACCCGATCGACTCTCGGCGGCGTGGCCCGAGCCGTGGGCGCCCGGTCGATCCACCCCCACTTGACCGCCTGATTGCACGCCGCCGAGATGATGGCGTGGTACTTGTGCACCGTTGCCGGCGAGAGACCCTCGTCCAACCACTGGCCGTACGCAGTGTCCAAGGTGTCTGGCTCCAATTTGTCGAGCCGGACCGCCCCGAGAGTCGGACGGATCCGCGCCTCGATCTTGCGTCGGTTCTCGTAGACCGTACGCGGACGCTGGCTTCGCTCTGCTCCCTCGAGCCACTTGTCGAGAAGTTGCCCCACGGTGACGTTGGTCCGGTTGAACTTGCCCGACTCGACCTCCGAGACGAGTTTGCCGAGCGCTTTGGCTGCCGCGCGCTCGGTACCCGTGAACGTGCGCGCAATCTGGCGCGGTTTGCCGGTGACGGGATCGGGTCCAGCAAACGCGCGCAGCTGCCAGTGGCCGGGCGAGCGCTCTCGCATCGTGCCCGGTCTGCTCTTGCTGCTTGTCCTACCGGCCACGTCCACGACGCTACTGCGTCGTAGGACATCGTTAGGACATCCTCTTTGGTCAGAGTTCAAAAAGGGCCTCTGACCTGGTGGGCGCTGCGGGACTCGAACCCACGACCTCAGCCGTGTGAAGGCTGCGCTCTAACCAGCTGAGCTAAGCGCCCGAAGTGGGCCGCCGGGCCACAACCGTAGCCTCCCTGTCCGTGCATTCCCGCAGCGTGGCGGGACCGACGGACCGATTACCAGGACCCTCGACCGCACCGGTACCCTGAACCTTGATGAGTCTGCTGCCGGACGACCAGCCCAAGGGCCTCCAGACCTGGGTCAGCGGGCTCTTCAAGGCGGCCTCGGGTGGCAACCAACACCAGCGGCGCGACCCCGACGAGATCATTCCGCCGGAGAAGCGCAAGGCGGCCATGTCCACCCTCGATCCGGTGGAAGCCAAGTACTCCCTCTGGGGACTCATCCTGGCCACGGTCGCCGGCGTCGCCATCCCGCTCTATGTCATCTCGCAACACCGGGTGACCAAGAAGGGCGCGCACTCCGTCGCTGTCTCCCCTGACGCCGGGCTCGTCATGGCCGCCATCCTCCTGTTCTGCGCTCTCGGGTTCCTCGCCTGGTGGAAGCGCAAGCGCACCCTGGTCGCTTTCTCCCTGTTCCTCATCGGCTTCGGCTTTACGCTCTTCATCGGCCTCGTCGGCTTCATCTTCATCTTGGGCGGCGGCTGGCTGATGCTCCGTGCGTGGCGCATCAACAAGTACGGCACCACCAACGCTCGGGCCGTGGCCCGTGAGGCCGCCGCCCGTCCTCGCGGCAAGGAGAAGGTCGCCGCCAAGTCGTCGACGAAGTCGTCGGGCAAATCCGCCGCTTCGTCGTCCGCCTCGGCATCGGCGCCCCGTAAGCCGCCGACCCCCTCCAAGCGCTACACACCCAAGGCCCCGCCGAGGAAGAAGATCCCCAAACCCACCGAGTAGCTCCGGGCCGCCGGCCTCGCGTCAGTCGCCGGACTCGACGAGGAGGGCGGACCGCAGCAGCTGCAGCACGTCGGCCCGCCGTCGCACCAGCGAACGCGCCGTGGGCTCCTCCCCCAGCGCGCGCAGCACCTCGACCTCGGTCACGATCCCGATCACGGTGGAGTAGATGGCCAGCAGCAACAGGCGCGGGTCGTGGCGGCGCATGGCCCCGGCGTCCATCTCGGCCTCCAAGAACGAGGACGCCCGCTGCACCAACGGCTCGAGGGCCAGCGTCATCTGGGTGGCCGCCGGAGGCCCCAGCCGACCCACCTCTCGCAGCAGGCCGAGTAGCTCGGGCTGGCGGGCGGCCAGGCGGAACACCGAGCGCACAACCGCCTCCACCCGGCCCCAACCCTCCCCCGCTCCCTCCAGCGCCGTCTCCAGCGCAGCCGACAGGTCGTCGGCGCTCCGGGCGATGACCGCCTCGAGCAGGGCGTCCTTGGAGGGGAACCAGTAGAGGATCGACTGCTTGGTCAACTCCAGCCCCTTGGCCATGGCGTCGAGCGACGTGGCCTCGTAGCCCCGGGCGGCAAAGGAGCCCAGGGCGGCATCGAGGATGCGATCCTTGGTCGACGAGCTGGGCACTTACCAAATGGTAGACAAAATCGGCCCAAAATGGTAGACATTTCTGATGCCCATTGAACGGGACCTGCGCGGCCGCCGTTTCTTCATCACCGGAGCCACCGGCTTCCTTGGCACGGCCCTGGTCGAGCGCATCCTGCGCTGCGTCCCCGAGGCCCAGATCACGGTTCTCGTCCGCCCCGGTCGCCGGGCCGACGCCGCCTCCCGCCTGGCCCGCGAGGTGATCAAGAACGACTGCTTCGACCGCCTGCGGGCCGAACTCGGAGACAGTTTCGCCCCCGAGGTGGAGCGGCGGGTGCGGGCCGTGGCCGGCGACGTCGGCCGGGACGGGCTCGGCCTCGACGACGACGGGCGCCAGGCGCTGCGGACGGCCGACGCCGTCATCCACTCGGCCGCCACCGTGTCCTTCGACGCCCCCCTGAGCCAGGCCGTCGAGATCAACCTGCTCGGCCCCTCCCGGGTGGCCGCCGCCATGGTCGAGACCGGGTCAGAGGGCCACCTCATCGCCGTCTCCACGGCCTACGTGGCCAGCACGCACCAGGGAGAGGCGAAAGAGGAGTTGCTCAGCGAGAACCGCTTCACCCTCGACGTGCCGTGGCAGGACGAAGTCAGCTTTGCCCGCCGGCTACGCGACGACCTGCAGGCGGAGTCGCGCCGGCCCGACAAGTTGAAGGAGTTCACCAAGAAGGCGCGCGGAGAGATCGGCGCCGCCGGAGACCACCTCATCGCGGCGCGGGCCGAGAAGGTGCGCGAGGAGTGGGTGAGCGACCAGCTCGTGCAGGCCGGCACCGCGCGCGCCCTCTCGCTCGGCTGGCCCGACGCCTACCCGTACACCAAGGCCCTGGGCGAGCGCGCCCTGGTGGAGCAGTGGGAGGGCAAGGTCCCGATCACCTTCGTCCGGCCGTCGATCATTGAGTCGGCGCTGTCCGAGCCGCGGCCGGGCTGGATCCGCGGTTTCCGCATGGCCGAGCCGATCATCATCTCGTACGCCCGCGGGCTACTGCGCGAGTTCCCCGGCGTGCCCGAGGGCATTGTCGACGTCATCCCGGTCGACCTGGTGGTGGCCGCCATCCTGGCCGTCGCCGCCCGGGGACCCGAGCCGGGACGGCCGAAGGTGTACCACGTCGCCTCCGGCGTGCGGAACCCGCTGCGCTACGGCCGCCTGGTCGAGCTCTCGACCGGCTTCTTCCAGCGCAACCCGCTGTACGACGACCGGGGCCAGCCCATCAGCGTGCCCGAGTGGTCCTTCCCCGGGCGCGGCCGCGTGCAACGACAGCTCCGCCGGGCCGACGCCGCCATGACGTTCGCCGAAAAACTGATCACTGCCTTGCCGATCAGAGGCAAGCAGGCGCAGCTGGCCGCCCGCATCGAGGACCGCCACGTCATGGCCAAGCGCGCCCTCGGGTACGTGGAGCTGTACGGCGCCTACACCGAGACCGACGCGCGGTACCGCGTCGACCACCTGCTCGAGCTGTGGGACACGGGTGACACGGACGACCACGAGCGTTTCGGTTTCGACCCGGCGTCCATCGACTGGGACCGCTACGTGCTCGAGATCCACCTTCCTTCGGTGCTCGAGCACACCCGCGTGCGCACCAAGCCCGGCAAGTCGGTGGTGGACAAGCGGCCCGACCGGCAGCGGCGCGCCATCCTGTCGCCCGACCGGCATCTGGCCGTGTTCGACCTCGAGCACACGCTCATGTCGTCCAACGTCGTGGACACCTACGCCTGGCTGGCCAGCCGGCACCTGTCCCCCGCCCGGCGGGCGCGCTTCGTGGCCGACCTGGTGCGCCAGGGTCCGGCGCTACTCGCCTTGGACCGGCGCGACCGGGGCGACTTCCTCCAGTCCTTCTACCGCCGCTTCGAGGACGCGCCGCTGGCCCGGCTGCAGGAGGACTCGTGGGAGCTCTTCCATCGCCAGCTGCTGACCCGGTCGTTCCCCGACGGCTTCGCCCGGGTGCGGGCACACCGTGCGCTGGGGCACCCCACGCTGCTGATCACCGGGGCGCTGGACTTCATCATCGAGCCGATCCGCCCGCTGTTCGACGACATCGTCTGCGCGGCCATGGGCGTCGAGGACGGCCGGCTGACGGGCCAGCTGACCAAGCTGCCGCCCATCGGCGAGGCCCGTGCCCTGCTGCTGGCCGACTACGCCGACGAGCATTCGCTGTCGCTGGAGGAGTCGGTGGCCTACGCCGACTCGGCGTCCGATCTGGCCATGCTCGAGGCGGTCGGCTTCCCCGTGGCCGTCAATCCCGAGTCACGCCTGTCCGCCATCGCACGGCGGCGCGGCTGGCACGTCGAGCACTGGGCCAAGGCCCAGGGCGGGTCGCATCGGCCGCTCCCGCTCGGCCCCCTCGACGTGAAGTCGCCCAAGGCGGTGATGGGCCGGTGAGCACGCTGCTCTTCGAACGTTCGCTGCCCCGTTTCGCCGCCGCCCGCGTGGTGGCGTCGGCCGTGGGATCGGGCCGCGGCGCCGGCGTCGGCCCCCTGCGCCTGGTCGAGCGCGAGGCACCCCCGCCGCCGGCCGCCGGGTGGGTGCACGTCGACCCGGTGCTGTCGGGCATCTGCGGGTCGGACCTGGCCACGTTGGACGGGCGCAGCTCGCGCTACTTCGAGGACATCGTCTCCTTTCCCTTCGTGCCCGGGCACGAGGTCGTGGGCACGCTGTCGGAGGACGCGCTCGGCGCCGACGGCACCGCACTGGCCGCCGGCAGCCGGGTGGTGCTGCAGCCGGTGCTGGGCTGCGCGGCCCGGGGCATCGAGCCGTGGTGCCCTGCCTGCCAGGCCGGACAGATCGGCAACTGCGGCTACCTGGCCTTCGGGCACATCCGGCCCGGGCTCCAGACCGGGTTCTGCGCCGACACGGGCGGCGGGTGGTCCAGCTCGGGGCTGGTGGCGCACTCGAGCCAGCTCTACGCCGTGCCCGAGGGCCTCAGCGACACCGACGCGGTGACAGTGGAGCCGGTGGCCTGCGCCGTGCACGCCGTGTTGGGCGCGCCGCTGGCCGCCGGCGACGTCGTGGCGGTGATCGGTGCCGGGACGCTTGGGCTGCTGGTGACCGCCGCCCTGTCGCACCTGTCGTCGTCGGGGCGCTGCCCGGAACCCTCAGTGCTCCTGGTGGGGGCGCGCTACGGGCACCAGCAGAGGCTGGCCCGTGAGCTCGGCGCCACCGAGGCACTCCCGCCGGACCAGCTCGGTCGGGCCGTGCGGCGCCACGCGCGCTCCATGTCGTTCGGCGGCCCCGCCGGCGAGACGGCCACGCTCTCGGGCGGGGCCGACGTGGTGATCGACTGCGTGGGCAGTGCCGAGTCGATCGCTCACGTCGCTCGCCATGGTGCGGCCGCGCGGCACGGTGTCGCTCGTCGGCATGCCGGGCCGGGTGACCGTGGACCTGGCTCCGCTGTGGCACCGCGAGGTGCGCCTGGCCGGGGCCTACGCCTACGGGACCGAACGTGGTGCGGGTCCGGCCGACGGCAACGGCGGGGGCGAGGGAACCTCCACCTTCGCGCTGGCCTTCGACGTGGTCGAGGCGCAGCGGACCGGGCGCCTGGTGTCGGCCACCTACCCGCTGACGCGCTTCGAGGACGCCGTGGCCCACGCCGGCGCCGCGGGCCGGCGTGGTGCCGTGAAGATCGCTTTCGACGTACGGAAAGGACACGCCCGATGAGCCACCGTCCCGGCTTCGTGCTCGAGGTGGACAAGTCGACGCCGCCCACCCTGTTCTGGAACGGCGAAGGCTTCGCGCTCGAGACACTCCCCGAGGGCAGCCGGGTGATCTACGCGCCCGAGCCGATGAAGCCGATCGACGACCCGTACCGGGCCATCCGCCACGCCCTGCTCCACCCGGCGGGCGACCGCGACCCGCTGCCGGCGCTGCTACGGCCGGGCATGAAGCTGACCATCTGCTTCGACGACATCTCGCTGCCGCTACCCCAGATGGAGGCGCCCGACATCCGCCAGATGGTGATCGAGACCGTGCTCGACCTGGCGGCCGAGGCCGGCGTGGACGACGTGGTGCTGGTGGCCGCGCTCGCCCTGCACCGGCGCATGACGGAGGAGGAGTTGCGCCACGCCCTGGGCAACCGGGTCTACGACGCCTTCGCGCCCCACGGGCTCCTGACCCAGCACGACGCCGAGGACCCCGACAACCTGATCCACCTGGGCCAGACCGATCAGGGCGAAGACGTCGAGATCAACAAGCGGGCGGCCACCTCCGACCTCCTCGTCTACGTGAACATCAACCTGGTGGCGATGGACGGCGGCCACAAGAGCGTGGCCACCGGCCTGGCCTCGTACCGGAGCCTGCGCCACCACCACAACCCCCAGACCATGCTGCACTCCAAGTCGTTCATGGACCAGCACCGCTCCGAGCTGCACTCGTCGAACTGGCGCATGGGCCGGCTCATCGCCGAGGCGGGCGTCAAGGTCTTCCAGATAGAGACCACGCTCAACAACGACACCTTCCCGTCCAACTTCCAGTTCCTCCAGAAACGCGAGTGGGAGTGGTCGCTGCGCGACCGGGCCACCTTCACGGCCGCCTCGACCGCGCTGGCCAAGACGCCACCCCGCCTGTCGAGGCAGATCTTCCACGCCATCCGCTCCCCGCACGCGCTGACGTCGGTGCAGGCGGGCGAGGTGGAGGCGGTGCACGAACTGACGACGGCCAACGTGTGGGCGCAGCAGGGCGTGGAGGTGGAGGGCCAGACCGACATCTTGACCATGGGCCTGCCCTTCATCTGCCCCTACAACGTCAACTCCATCATGAACCCGATCCTCGTGGCCTGCCTGGGGCTCGGGTACTTCTTCAACATGTACCGGGGCAAGCCGCTGGTACGCGAGGGCGGCGTCGTCATCATGCGCCACCCGACAAGGCCCGAGTTCCACCCCGGGCATCACCCGAGCTACATCGACTTCTACGAGCAGGTGCTGACCCAGACGGACGATCCCATGCGCATGCACAAGGAGTTCGAGGAGTCGTTCGCCACCGATCCCTGGTACATCCACCTCTACCGCACCGGCCACGCCTACCACGGCGTGCACCCCTTCTACATGTGGTACTGGTGCGCCCACGCCCTGCAGCACCTGGGCCGGGTCATCGTGGTGGGCGGGGACCCCAAGGCGGTGCGCCGGCTCGGGTTCTCCCCGGCCAGCTCGCTCGACGACGCGCTGGAGATGGCGTCGGACGTGGTGGGCCCCTCCCCCACGCTGACGCACGTGCACAACCCGCCCATCTTCATGTCGGACGTTCGCTGATGGGCCTCTCCGAGTTGACGGCCAAGCTGCGCTCGGCCCGCTTCCCCCTGGCGGCGCCCTCGTGGCCGACGACGGTTGAGCGGCCGGACCCCGAGCGCAAGGTCGGGCTCGACTACGACCACGAATGGTCGCGTCGCTACCCGGTGCGCCTGGCTCGGGCCATGGTGCTGGACAACGTGACGCGCCCGGCGGCCCGGCTGCTGGCGCCCGCCACCGTGCGCGGCTTGGAGCACCTCGGCCACGTCGAGGGCTCCGTCATCTTCGCCTGCAACCACGCCAGCCACGTCGACACGCCGCTGCTGCTCACGACGTTGCCGGTCGAGTTTCGCCACCGCACGGTCGTGGCGGCGGCGTCGGACTACTTCTTCGACCGCACCTGGAAGTCGGTCTTGTGGTCCTTCGCCCTGGCCGCCATCCCCATCGAACGCGCCAAGGTGAACCGCAAGTCTGTCGACACGGCGGCCCAGATGCTCGAGGACGGCTGGAACCTGGTCATCTTCCCCGAGGGCGGGCGCTCGCCCGACGGCTGGACGCAACCCTTCCGAGGCGGCGAGGCCTACCTGGCCCGGCGCACGGGGCGACCGGTGGTGCCGGTGTACATGCACGGCACGCGCCACGTGCTGCCCAAGAAGCCCGAAAAGGGTGCACGCCCGCCCGGCGGCTCGGGGACCGAGTCGCGCCGGGGCGGACATCTGCGGCGCACCCCCATCTCCGTCCTCTTCGGCGCGCCCATGTCGCCCGACGAGGGCGAGAGCGCGCGGCGCTTCTCGGGCCGCGTCGAAGCGGCGGTGGCCACGCTGGCCCGCGAGGTGCAGACGGACTGGTGGCAGGCCCGGCGCTCGGTCAGCGCCGCCGCACCGGTCGAGGGTGCCACCACGGCGCACCGCGGCCCCGAGGCGTCCGCCTGGCGTCGCGCCTGGGCCCTGGACGAGCCGCCGACACGCGAGCCGCGCCTGGCCCGACTGAGCCCGCTCAGCCGGGTAGGTGGCGGCCGAGCACCTGCCCCTCGTCGAAGGGTTTCTCGATCAGCGCGGCCGGGCGCACGCCGTCGCGGTAGGCGTCGTTGGCGAAGGCGCTCATATAGACCACGGCGACACGGGGCCATCGTGAGCGGACGGCCTCGGCCAGCTCGATCCCGGGTACGTCGGGCATGAAGGCGTCGGTGAGCAGGAGGTCGATCTCGCCCGGATGCTGGCGGCTCAGGTCCATAGCGGCGCGCCCGTCGGGCGCGACGACGACGTCGTACCCGTTGCGCTCCAGCATCTGCCGGGTCGCTTCTCGAAACACATGGTCGTCCTCGACGACGAGCGCGGTCCGGCGCGCGCCGCTTTCGGCAGGCCACGGTCTCCCCACAGACCTCACCCCCAATGGCTGTCGGCCTGTGTACGGGTTCGAATACCGGGAGGTTTGGTCACGATGGCCGCGGGGCGTCAGTTGGGCCTTGGTGGTGCACCCACCCAGCTGAGACTCAGAACACGATGGCGTTCGTCGCCGCCCGCGGGTCGTTCCGAGAGACGACGTCCTTGCCCAGCGGGGCGATGGCGGCGGCGGCGAGCTTGAAGTTGCCCAGCCCGAGCGGGATCCCGATGATCGTGAGGCAGAGCAGGAGGCCGAGGAGGAAGTGGGCCAGCGCCATCCAGAGCCCGGCCAGCACGAACCAGATGATGTTGCCGATGGTCGACCCGGCACCAGCCGTCGGCTTGGCGACCATGGCCCGACCGAACGGCCACAGGACGAATGCGGCCAGCCGGAACGAGGCGATGCCGAACGGGATGGTGATGATCAGCACACAAAGGAGGATCCCGGCCAACACGTAGCCCACGAAGAGCCAGATCCCCGACAAGAGGAGCCAGATCAAGTTGAGCAGGATGCGCATGGCCCTCCCTACTTCTTGCGCCGGAAGCGTCCCCGGCCACCCACGGCGGCCAAGCGCTCCTGGCGCAGGCTCTCCGCCCCGTCGTCGTCGAGCGGGGCCAGTGTCACGTCACCCAACGCCCACGAGAGCAACGAGTCGGCCAGGGCCGGGTTACGGGCGAGCACCGGCCCGTGCAGGTACGTGCCCACGACGCGGCCGCTCACCGCGCCGTCGCCGCCGTCACCGTTGCCGACGCCGCGGGCGACCTGGCCCAGCGGCGTCACACCCTCGCCCAACGTGGTGCGGCCGCCATGGTTCTCGAAGCCGGTGACCACGGGCAGATCGGGCAGGCCCACGGGTTCCGCCACCACCTCCCCGACGGCGCGGGGATCGCTCACCTTCGCCGTTTCGATGTCGAGCAACCCCACCCCCTCGTGAGCCTTTCCGTCGGCGCCGGGGAAGCTCCGGCCGACCACCTGAAAGCCGGCACAGACGGCCAGCACCACCGCTCCGTCCGCCACACGCCGGGCCAGGGTGCCGTCCTCGACCAGCGAGCGCGCGGCACGTACCTGCGGGCCGTCCTCGCCGCCGCCCAGGCAGTAGACGTCGGCATCGGGCAGCGGCCGGTCGGAGACGGCCTGGAGCAACTGGACGGCGTGGCCGCGCCATTCGGCCCGCCGGGCCAGGATCAGCCCGTTGCCCCCGTCGCCGTAGGTGCCCAGTAGGTCGGGGTAGACCACGACCACGCGCAGCGGCGCGCTCACGCCGGTGCGCCCAACAGGTCATGAAAGGCGGTGTAGTTGCCGATGACATCGACCACGTCGCCCGCGCCGTCAGCGGCGGCGCGCACCGCCTCGACCGGGTCGGGCTCGGTTGCGTGTGCCACGCCGGCGTAGCGCAGCCGTACCGACAAGTCACGGTAGCGATCGCCCGTCGCCACGACGGCGCGACCGGCCAGGCGCTCGTAGGGCACATCCCACAGCCAGCTCGGGTCGGCACCGTCGGCCACCCGGGCGTTGATGCTGACCACGAGGGGCCCCACCCCCTGCGCCACCAGGTCAAGCAGCTCGTCCCACCCGGCGGGGTTCTTGGCCAGCATCAAGCGGGCGTGCACATCGCCGAAAGCGCGCACCGTGAACCGTCCCGCCACCTGTTCGACGGTGGCCATGGCCTCGAGCGCGAGACCGGCGTCGACGCCGCACGCCTCCGCCGCCACGTCGGCCATCAACGCGTTGGCCTGGTTGAAGCGGCCGGGGAGCACCAGTCGGATCGGCATGATGCGGCCGTCCGACCACACGCCCTGGGCGCCCCCGTCGGGGCCGAGGACCAGGGACGCTTCGGGCACCGGCCGGGCGAAGTCGCACCCGCTGCACGACCAGGGCACGTCGGCGCCGAAGACGATCCGTCCTTCACACGACGGGCAGCCCACGGCGTCGAGCTGCCAGCGCAGGCCGGCGGCCACCCAATGCACGTCCTTGGCCGCTCCCGCCCCCCACGCCACCAAGGGGTCGTCAGCGTTCGCCACGACGTGGGTACGTGGCGCCGCGGCCAGCGCCGCCCGCCAGCGCGCCGGCTACCATGCGCACCTCGTTCGTCCGGTCCAGCTGGTCGCGCGAGAGGTTCAACAGCACGACCGCGGCAGCCGACGTCGAGGTGAGCACGCG
Organism: uncultured Acidimicrobiaceae bacterium; assembly: GCA_963807775.1. Lineage (GTDB taxonomy): Bacteria > Actinomycetota > Acidimicrobiia > Acidimicrobiales > RAAP-2 > Bog-473. The sequence continues at coordinate 14,376 of CAWECY010000017.1, forward strand.
GGGCAGATAGGCCTCGTCGACTTCGAGCACGGCGCGGGGCGCGTCGGTACCCGCCAGCGCGGCCACGTGGCCCGGCGGCATGTTGGAACCCGTCTCGTTGCTGACGACGTCGTCGCCCGACACACCGAGGGCGACGGTGAGGAGGCGCGTGGTCGTCGTCTTGCCGTTGGTGCCGGTGACGAGGGCCACCTGGCGTCCGGCGCTCAGGTGCTCGAGCAGCTTGGGGTCGAGCTTCAATCCCGCCCGGCCGCCAGCCACCGTGCCCTGCCCCCGCCCCAGGCGACGCGACGTTGCGTTGACCGCACGCGTGGTCGCGCTGGCGAGCTGCTTCCTCACCTAAGACCTAGGACTTGGGAGGCTTGCTGCGCGCCAGCTCCTCGGGCGTGGGCTCGTGGCGGACGCGGGCCTCGGCCGGCAGCAGAGCCGTGATGGCCTGCATAATCGTCTCCGTATCGCCCTTGGCGTCAGTGAGCGACAGCGACAGGGGCTTGCCCACCCGCACCGTCACCTTGGGCGGGTGACGCACCAGCGTGAAGTCGGGCAGGCGCGCCGAGCGCGGCCACACGTTCTCGGTCCCCCACAGCCCAATGGGCACCACGACGGCGCCGGTCGACGCAGCCAGGCGCGCCGTACCCGTCTTGCCGTGCAGGACAGGGTCGAAGAAGTCGCGCCCGCGCGGGATGGTCCCCTGGGGCAGGACAATGACGACCTCGCCGGCCTTCAGCGCCGACTCGGCGGCCCGCAACGGCTGACTCGACCCGCTGCCACGGTCCACGGCGATGCCGCCGATGGCACGGGCGATCATGCCGACGACGGGCGCGTCGAAGATCTCCTTCTTGCCCAAGAAGCGCACGGGCCGCCCGATGCCCCGGGCCACCAGCGCCAGCGCGGCCACGTCGAAGTAGCTCCGGTGGTTGGCCGCCAACAGCACCGGGCCACGCGACGGCACGTTCTCCAGGCCGGCGATGTCGAAGCGGGCGTACGGGAAGGACAGTGTCCGGACGAAGGGGCGCAACAAGTGGTACGGCTCGAACCCGAGCATACTCGGCACCCCGGGCGGCCGATCCCAGTGCTCGACCGGCCAGCGTCGCGCCGCGGCCACCAGGGTCAGTGACGGGTCGGGGTTCACCGTGTGCGGGAAGCCGACGCTCGAGAGCAACGGCACGTCGAAGATGCTGTCGCTGCAGGCGTGGCAGTCGGCCAGGTCGACAGGCCTGTCGTCGGCCCACTCACGTACCGCGGCAAGCTTGCCCGTGCCCCAGACGAACCCCTCGTAGAGGCGGCCGGTGTAGCGCCCGTCCTTGGTCTCGTAGGCCGTGGCGATGAGGTCGTCGAAGCCAAGGGCCTCGGCGAAGGGCGCGATCATGTCGGCCGGCGTCGTGGTCGAGAGGACCAGCAGGTGGCCCTCCTCCCGGAAGGCGGCCAGGCGTTGCGGAGCGAAGGGGGCGACCAGCTCGCTCAGGGCGGCCACGGCTCGACGGCCGGCCTCCTGCACCTGGTCCTGGCGCCAGCCCCGGGCCAACCGGGCCGCCGCCCGCACCAGGCCCATGGCGAACAGGTTCTCGCCCAGGCGGTCGTTGACGGCGAAGAGCAGCCTGTCGCCCGGCAGGGACCGCCCCTGGGGCAGCACCCCCTCCTCCACCAGGGCCCGGTTGAGCACCTGGCCTGACGCGTGGCCCAGCAGAGTGCGGTCCAGGTCGATGAAGACTGCGCTCTTCGCCACGGTCAGAGAGGATAAAGCAGTCCGGCTCCGGGCTGAGAGCCGCAGCCGCGTATATGCCTCGCCCTTGTCGGGCTTTCACCCTTTCGGGGTCAAATCCCATCCGGCGGGGGTCAAATCCCCTTCGGGGCGCCCGCGAATACGGCAGAGAACGACGTGCCGGGGGGCGGCGTATAGCGGTCAGATGCGACGGTGGCGAACTCGGTCCGGCTGGGATTCCGTAGCCGAAAGGGGCCGGGAATTAGGAGAAGGGATCGCCGGGGGGGAGGGCGATCCCTTCTCAAGACTCACCAGGGTCAGAGGGGGGGCTTCCGATTCCCTGTGGTCTGGATTTCATTTTGTACTGAATCGGACAATCTGTCAATCTGCTTTAGGAGATACTTTACATCAGTTATAATGATCGACAGAAGAACTGCAGCAAGCATTTGAAGCGGAGAATGCGCATGGAACTGAAACACCTGCAAGCACTTCTCGGAATAGCGGACACCGGGAGCTTCTCGGCCGCGGCGGCCTCCATCGGCACCGTGCAGTCCAACGTCTCGGCACACGTGGCCAAGCTCGAGCGCGAGCTCGACGTCCAGCTCGTCGACCGGGCCTCCGGCAGGCTGACCGAGGAGGGCGAGGTGGTGATCGACCGGGCGCGCCGGGTCATGAACGAGCTCGAGGCCATGGTGGCCGACGTCACCGCGCTGCGGGCCGAGGTGGTCGGGACGGTCCGCCTGGGCATGATCGGCACCACCGGGCGCTGGCTGGTCCCTCAGCTCTTCGACCTGCTCCGGGTACGGCACCCGCACATCCACCTCAACGTGGCGGACGGGGCCAGTGTCCCCCTGGAGCAGCAGCTGGCCTCGGGTCAGCTGGACCTGGCCGTCGTCACATTCCCGCTCAGCGGGGACGAGATCATGGCGGCCCAGCTCTTCGAGGAGGACCTGGTCGTCGTCCTGCCCCTCGACCACCCGCTCGCCTCCGACGCCTCACTCCCCCTGGAGCGGCTGTCCGAGCTGGTGCTGCTCCTGCCCGCCCCCGGCACCGCGCTAAGAGCAGAGATCGACAGCGCCGCCGTACCGGCGCGGGTGGAGCTGCACCCGGCCATGGAGCTCGACGGCGTCCGGCTGATCGCCTCCCTGGCCTTCGACGGCTACGGGCCGGCTATCCTCCCCGCTACCGCCGTGCCGGGACACCTGCGCGAGCGCTTCGCCGTCCTGCCCGTCGACGGCCTGCCACGTCGGCGAGTCGGCGTAGCCCAGCGCCGGCGCGGCCTGCCCTCGGCGCCCACCAGGGCGGTCATCGACGTGCTGGGGCTGGTCGTGCACGACGCGTTGTCGATGCCCGAAGGCATCCACCCCACCTAGTAGATCTTCTTGGTCCTGCGGTCTCAGGATCTTGTGACAAGTTTCAGGCTGCTGTCCCGAGTCGGACGTTCGCCTCGTATTCATCCATGACGCGCTCGACGGTGCCGATGGCACGGCGGAGTTGGGGAGGCGCGAGAGTCGCAGGCGGCGCAGGTCGTAGCTCACCCGCGACGAGCTGTAGTCCCTGCCGAGGAGTCCCGCTACCTTAGGAGCCGGGACGCCTTTCGCGTGCCGGGGTCTCCCGCGGAGACGACGATCGTATCGTCCGCAGCGAACAGGGCAGCCCGCTCATCGGGCAGGCGCCGATCGGGGCGGCGTGCCCAAAACGTCGACCAGGGCGCCCAAGCGGCTCTTCTCGAAGAGGGCGTCGAACCCGCCATGGCGCCAGCTCAGGAGCCATCATCGGGCACCTACCCGATCGGCCGCCCCAATCGTGCGCACACCAGCGGGCTGCAGCCTTGGAATTGTTTTAGTGTTGACATGACCCACGTTTGGACTCGAATTATCTCTCGACGGGTACCGTGCCCGTGTTCGTGTGCCCGCGCTGGTCGCCGACGACAAAGGCAGGCCCTCCGCGAGGAGGGGACGCAAAGCTACGGGACTCCTTGAGTTAGCCGGGTTACCGAATCGGAAAGATCGCTACGCCGACGCACCGGTGCTTTAACCCTCCTGGCTTGAGGAGCTTAGGGGAGATAATTCCATGAAGATCGGCGGCCTGCCGTTCTTTGGCACTGACTCAGACACGGGTCGAACGCTGTCCCGAGGACGAACGAACCTTCGCTCATCTCGGATTGACCGCGACTCCTTGATCGTCTTTTCCAAGCTGGTCAGATGGGCCGTTCTCGTGGTCGCTCTTGTCGCGCTGAGCAGTTTCGCGGTCGACGACGTTTCGCGGTTGCCCGCTGCGGGCGCAACCTCCTCTCCCGATGCAACCAGCGCGGCCGAGGGCTACTGGCTGGTGTCATCTGACGGAGGGATCTTCAACTACGGCGACGCCCCGTTCTACGGGTCCTCCGGCGGCCTGCATCTCAATGCACCCATCGTCGGCATGGCGGCCACGCCCGACGGCGCCGGCTACTGGCTCGTGGCGTCCGACGGCGGCATCTTCACCTACGGCGATGCTTCGTTCTACGGGTCCACCGGGGGCATGCATCTCAACGCACCCATCGTCGGCATGGCGGCCACGCCCGACGGACAGGGCTACTGGCTGGTGTCATCGGACGGGGGGATCTTCGCCTACGGCGACGCCACGTTCTACGGGTCCACCGGGGGCATGCACCTGAACCAGCCTGTGGTGGCGATGACGGCCACGCCCGACGGTGCCGGCTACTGGCTGGTGTCCTCGGACGGCGGGATCTTCGCCTACGGCGACGCCGCGTTTTACGGGTCCACCGGGGGCATGCACCTGAACAAGCCGGTGGTGGCGATGACGGCCACGCCCGACGGTGCCGGCTACTGGCTGGTGTCCTCGGACGGCGGGATCTTCGCCTACGGCGACGCCGCGTTCTACGGGTCCACCGGGGGCATCCACCTGAACAAGCCGGTGGTGGCGATGGCGGCCACGCCCGACGGCGGCGGTTACTGGCTCGTGGCGTCCGACGGCGGGATCTTCAGCTACGGCGACGCCCCCTTCGACGGGTCCGCCCGCGCCTCGGCACTGGACGCGCCCGTGGTGGGCATCGGCACCGGACGCTTGGGAAGCGGCGCTGGCGGGGGCGGAGAGAGCAACCCGACCCCTCCCGTCGCGCCAGCCGGACTCACGGCGGCCGCGGCATCCTCCAGCTCACTCAGTGTGACCTGGACCAATGAAACGACCGCCCAGGCCGGTGGGGTTGGAGTCGCGGACTACACGCTGAGCTGCACCGGCGGTGGGTGTTCCTCCCCCCAAACGGTGCCGCCCGCCAGTGGCTCCACGACGAGCGTCACCCTGTCGGGGCTCACGGCCGACAGCACCTACGAATTGGACCTGACTGCCACCAACGAAGACGACCTCACTGGGCCACCGTCGACGACCGCGGCCACGACCGAGGCCCCGGTAATCGTGACTCCGGCACCGTCGACCACCACGGCCACCACCCAGCCCCCGGTAATCGTGACTCCGGCACCATCGACCACCACCGCCCAGCAGTCGGCCAGCGGGTCCGGTGAGGGCTCCATCGTCATCGGGCCCAGCGGCACCGTCACCGACACGGCCACCGTGACGGGCACCACGACGGCGGGCGCCCCAACCGGCACCGTCACCTTCACCGAGTGCGGGCCCAGCACGTCGACCAGCCCGTGCACGTCCGGCACCGCCGTGGGATCGCCCGTGTCACTGGCCTCGAGCACGTCGAGCACGTCGAGCGCGACGTCGGCTTCGTTCAAGCCCACCACGGTCGGGACGTACTGCTTCGCGGCGCTCTACACCCCGGCCAGCGGGTCCAACTACTCGGGCTCGAGCGACAACAAGGGCACGACGGCCGACGCCGACGAGTGCCTCACCGTGACTGCGGCACCCTCGACGACCACCGCCCAACAGTCGGCCAGCGGGTCCGGTGAGGGCTCCATCGTCGTCGGGTCCAGCGTCACCGACACGGCGACCCTCAGCGGCACCACCACGGCGGGTGCCCCAACCGGCACCGTCACCTTCACCGAGTGCGGACCGAGCACCTCGACCCAGTCGTGCACCAGCGGGACCAAGGTGGGCTCCGCGGTGTCCCTCAGCTCGGTCAGCTCGAGCGCCTCGGGAGCCACCTCGGCGTCCTTCACGCCCACGGCGACGGGCACCTACTGCTTCGCCGCGCTCTACACCCCGGCCAGCGGGTCCAACTACTCGGGCTCGAGCGACAACGCGGGCACGACGGCCGACGTCGACGAGTGCCTCACCGTGACTGCGGCCGGGTCGACGACTTCCGCCCAACAGTCGGCCAGCGAGTCCAGTGAGGGCTCCATCGTCACCGGGTCCAGCGTCACCGACACGGCGACCGTCAGCGGCACCACCGCGGCGGGCGCCCCGAGCGGCACCGTCACCTTCACCGAGTGCGGACCGAGCACCTCGACCGAGCCGTGCCCCAGCGGGACCCAGGTGGGCTCCGCGGTGACCCTGAGCTCGGTCAGCTCGAGCGCGTCGGGAGCCACCTCGGCGTCCTTCACGCCGACGGCGGCGGGCACCTACTGCTTCGGTGCGCTCTACACGCCGGCCAGCGGGTCCAAATACTCGGGTTCGAGCGACAACACGGGCACGACGGCCGACGCCAACGAGTGCTTCACCGCCAGCGCGGCGTCGAGCACCTGGTCGTGCAGCAGCGAGACCACCACCGGGAGCTGCACCTTCCCCGCCGATACCACCGACTTCGCCGGCATGAACAATCCGAACGAACAGGACGGGCTGGGCTACGAGATCGGCCAGGACGTGTGGTCTCCGATGAGCGGACAGACCCAGGAACTCCAGGCCAACAGCGCTCAGAACTACGTGGTCACGAGCAACACCCCGACCAACAGCTCAGGATCGGTCACGGCGTATCCCAACGTCGGCACCTACGCCTACACCGGCGTGCTCGATGACTACACCTCGCTGACCAGCACCTACGACTTCACCATGCCGATCAACGCCGACACGAGCGCCTGGGCCACCACGGACGACTGGCTGAGCGAGCCGGGCACCCCCGACGGCACGTGGACCTACGAGGTCCAGATCCACGTCGACTCCTCGGTCAACTCCGCCTACAACTGCCCCTCCACCTTCACCCCGGGCACGTCGACCAGCCGCGGGAACTACGGCGTGGTGGCGACCAACATCTCCATCGGTGGGTCGCTGTGGTACCTCTGCGACGGCCAGCTGGCCCACAACTCCAACGGCACGTGCCCGTCGTCGGGCTGCGGAGAGCTGATCTTTAAGAGCGGCGCCACGCAAGGGGCGGTCGATGAACCGCAGACGACGACCGCGTCGGGGACGCTCGACCTCAAGGGCTTCTTCCAGTGGCTCGAGGACAACGACGTACCGGGTCAGACGTACCCCTACATCCAACCGGGCAGCGCCCTGACAAACCTCTCACAGGGTTGGGAGATCAGCTCGACTGACGGGACGTCCGAGCAGTTCGTCAGCAACGGATTCACCCTCGACGCCACCGGTGCCCCGGCGCCCCCGTCCGAGCACCCGAGCGGCATCACGTTTACGCCATCGGGGACGAGTTGCGTTCTCAGCTGGTCCTCAACAGCTGCCGCGACGAACGGCTACGACGGTTATTACTACGTGGCGTCGGGGGGCTCGGGCAGCGCCGACTTCTTTGTCGCTGCGCCTACCACGACCAAGACCATCACGGGCACTGCGGGCGAGGTGGTCGATGCGGAAGTGGCGGTGAGTAACTCGGGCGGACAGGGACCGATGACGAACTTCGTGAGTTGCACAATCCCATGACCGAGATGGGAGCGAGAGCTCGGGCAGCCAACAGGCTTTGTGTGGCAGACCCGCATTCGCCGGGGTCACCATGGGTTGGGAGATCGTCACCACGAGCGGTGTGGCCGCTAGGAATTAGGACCTAGAACGACAGCAGACAGCGCCGGGCCGACGCCCGGGAACGGAACGGGTCAGCCCGGCCTCGGCTCCCGCCACATCGTCCACAGCGGCGGGCCGTTGCCCGGCAACACGACCTCCTTCACCACTTCGAAGCCGTGGCGGCGGTAGAAGGGCACGTTGCGCTCCTTGGAGGACTCGAGATAGGCGGGAATCCCCTCCTGGTCGCAGTGCCGCAGCACCGGCTGCATCAATGCGGTGCCCACCCCTTGACCCTGATGGTCGACCGCGGTGCCGAGTGAGGCCAGGTACCAGTGGGGCTCGTGCGGGTGCATCTGCTCGATCAGGTTCAAGACACGCAACGTGGTGGCCAGGTTGGTGGCCACGTAGCGCAGCACGGGCGCCATGGTGAGGATGCCCCTCAGCCCGGACGACAGGGGCTTGCCCGCCGGCGCCCACACGGCCGACCCGAGGTAGCCCTCGGCCACGTAGCAGCCCCCGAAGGGCAGGTAGTCGGACAGCATCTGGGTGCGGAAGAACACCTGCAGCCCGGCCTCGCGGCGGGCCGCGTTCGGCATGATGTGGGAGGCGACCGGGTCGTCCCAGAACGTCTTGGCCATCTGGGCGGCCATGGCGTCAACGTCGGAACGCACGGCCCGGCGGATGGTCACGTCTGCGGCTATTGGCACGGTAACTGTGCGTACCAGGTAGGGACCGCCGGAGGCAACTGGCCGGGCCAGGTGCCCGCAGGCGACCCGGCGGCGTGGGCCTGGCCCACCTCCACCAGGTCGGGCACCAGCCGGAGGCCGACGTAGATCCCGCCCGACGGCGTGAAGTGCACCCCGTCGGCACAGCGCACGTTGACCGAGCCCACGGTGGCCGAGTACCTGTGACCGGGCGACACCGCCGCATTGAGGTCGAAGACGTAGACCTTGGCGCCCGACCCGGGCCCCGGGCCCGACCCCGCCGCATCCGAGGTGGCCACGGCGCGCATGATGGAGTTGTCGGTGTCGACGCGGGAGAGTGCGTCCTCGGGCCATGCCCCGCCCAGGGGCGAGACCCCGCTGTCGTAGTAGGGCGACGTCATCAACACGACCGCGGCCCCCCGCGAGCCGAGCACGCTGACCGCCTGGCGGAAACGGCTCGACAGGTACGAGTCGAACGACGGCTGCCCCAGGTTCTCCCAGTTCCCGGCCACCTCCTGGTCAAAGGTCTCACTGCGCGCGGCGTAGATCACGACGTCGGGGTTCCAGGCGTCGACCCAGGCGCGCCAGGTGTCGAAGATAGCGTTGGGGTTGCCGTTGTCGCACGGGGGACCCGGGGGGAGCACCCAGTTGGCCACGTGGATCTTCTGCTGCGTGGATACCGAGCAACCCGGCAGGCCCTCGTCGACGATCTGCACGTTGTCACGGTCGGCCACCTGGGCCAGGCCCACGGCCAGCGTGCCGGCGATGGAGTCGCCCACCACGAGCACCTTGATCCGTTTGGTCCGACCGCCGGTCAGCGCGGGCGGCGCCGGCGTCAGGAAGGTGGGGAGCGGCGCCGTCGTGGTCGTCGTGGTCGCGCCCGTGGTGGGCGTCGAGCCCGAGCCCGAGCCGGGCACCGAGTCCGGCGTGGTGGTCGAGGTGGCCGGCTGGGGCAAGGTGATGGGCGAGCCCTGCAGCTCGGCGGCGCCGACCGGCACCAGGGTCGAGATGAACACGGCCGCGATGGCGGCCGCCGCCCCGATGGGTGCCGCCACCCACGAGCGCCAGTGGCGCAGGGCGCCGCGGCGGATGGGCATCTCGACCAGGTCGTAGCTGATGGCGGCGATGGCCACCGTGATCCCCACCCGGGCCAGGAACAAGGGGTACACGCCCCAGTGCAGGCGCTGGCCGGTCATGACCAGCAGCACCGGCCAGTACCAGAGGTAGACGCCGTACGAGATGCGTCCCCACTGCGGGAAGGGCGGGAGCTCCAAGAAGCGCACCACCACCGAACGCGGCGCGGCGACGCACCCCAGCACGACGCACCCGGCCGCCAGGGCGGCCACCATGAAGCCACCGCTGAAGGCGAACGTCGAGGTCTCGGACGTCGTCATCCAGAGCGCGCCCGTGCCGATGACGCCCACGATCCCGAGCGCGCCAGCCAGCCTGGTGAACCACCGTCGCGGCGTGGCGCCGTCGTGCCAGAGCGTCAGGCCGATGGAGATGGCGGCGCCCACCAAGAGGGCCTGGGCCCGGCAGTCGGTGCCGTAGTAGGCGCGCGTGGTGTAGCCGTTCGGGGCCAGCAGCGCCATGACCAGGGCCGAAGCCAAGGCGCCCACGCAGGACACGGCGAAGAGCACGTGCAGCCGCCGGCGGCGCGCCCAGGCGGGGTCGCCGCCGCCCGCCGGGGTCGGCACCACCTTGAGGCTGCCGCCGCCGAGCACCGAATAGCGACGCCCCGGCCCATGGGTCCGGCGCGCCCGACCGGTCCGCAGGCGGAGCCGGAGCACGGCCAGCACCACGAGCGGCCACACCAGGTAGAACTGCTCCTCAATGGCCAGCGACCAGGTGTGCAGGAAGGGCGAGGGCTGGGTGGTGAGGTTGAAGTACGTGACGCCGGTGTGGATGGAGTACCAGTTCGAGTAGTAGAAGACCGTCGAGACGGCGTCACCGAGGATGTTGGGCGTGGCCAGTATCTGAGGCCAGACGGCCATCACGATGCCGACGACGGCGACCATGAGGAAGAGGGCGGGCAGGAGGCGGCGGGCCCGGCCGGCCCAGAAGCGGCGCAGGCGGATGGTGCCGGTGCCGTGCCACTCCTTCACCAGCAGCGAAGTGATGAGGTAGCCCGAAAGCACGAAAAATGCGTCGACGCCGTAGAAGCCGCCGGGCAGCGAGTTGAGCCCGGTGTGGAAGGCGATGATGGAGAGGACCGCGAACGCCCTGATCCCGTCCAGACCCTTGATGTGACCGAGCGTCGGGCGCGCCCCGGGTGCGTTAGCGTCCGTGCTCATGCCGTGCCGCAAGCTACCGCTGGTCTGTTGCGCACCCCTGCCATCCCCCGTTGCGGATCGCCGTCCGCTGGGTGCAGCTTGCCACCCCGCCCCGGGCCTCCTGCAGGCACCTCCTCCGGGCCGATGACCGGGCCGATGACGAGGCCGATGACGGGGCCGGCGGCGGCAGCGGTGGTGACCAGGACGGGCGCGGCGTGCTGAGGATCGGCATCCTGGGGGCGGCCCGCATCGCGCCCCGGCGCTGATCAAGCCGGCCCGGCGCACCGGCCGGGTGACGGTCGAGGCGGTGGCCGCCCGCGACCCGGCCCGGGCCCGAGGCCTTCGCCGACAAGCACGGCATCCCCCGGGTGCTGGCGAGCTACGACGAGCTCGTGGCCGACCCCGACGCTCGATGCCGTCTACAACCCGCTCCCCAACGGCCTGCACGGCTACTGGACCATGGAGGCGCTCCGGGCGGGCAAGCACGTGCTGTGCGAGAAGCCGTTCACGGCCAACGCCGACGAGGCCCGGGCCGTGGCCGAGGAGGCCAGCGCCCACCCGGGGCTGGTGGTGATGGAGGCCTTCCACTACCAGTACCACCCGCTGACCAAGCGCCTGGTCGAGATCGTGCGCTCGGGCGAGCTGGGCACCGTGACCAGCATCGACGTCGCCTTCTCGGCCCCGCTGTGGAAGAAGGGCGACATCCGCTACCAGCTGGCCCTGGCCGGCGGGGCCATCATGGACATGGGCTGCTACCCCATCAGCCTGCTGCGCCTGCTCGCCCCCGGGCCCCGGGTCATCAGCGCCGAGGCCAAGCTGTCCTCGCCGGGCGTCGACCGGGCCATGGACGCCCACTTCTCCCTGCCCGACGGCGGCCGCGCCCACATCGGGTGCTCCATGTTCTCCTCGTCGGTCCTGCGTATGCATGCACAGGTAACGGGCGGGGACGGCAAAATCTCCGTTTTCAATCCTTTCGCCCCCCACTACGGGCACCGGATGAAGGTCACCACGTCCCTCGGCACCCGCAAGGAGCGTTTCAGCCGCAGGGCCACCTACGACTTCCAGCTCGAGGCCTTCGCCGCCGCCGTCGAGGACGGGGCGCCCTTCCCCACCACCGCGATCGACGCCATCCGGACCATGGAGCTGATCGACTCCATTTACGTGGCGGCCGGCCTCCCGATCCGCCAGCCCAGCGCCCCCGAGGGCCCACGTCCTGATGCCCCTGGCCGCCGACGACCTCGCCGCGCTGGCCGACGCCGCGCTCGACGCCGCGTCGGGGCCCGGTGCGCGGCGCCGAGCTGCGCGTCGAGCGCATCCGCTCCCAGATGGTGCGCCTGCACGACGCCCTGCCCGAGACGACGGCCGACGGCACCGACTTCGGCATGGGCGTGCGCGTCGTGGTCGACGGCGCCGTGGGCTTCGCCGCCTCGGTCGACGTCCGGCCCGAGGAGGCGGTGGCGCTGGTGCGCCGGGCGGTCGAGATGGCCAGGTGACCGGCCGGGCCGGCGGCGGCCGCGTCGAGCTGGCGCCCGAGCCCTCGCACGGCGAGGTGACGTGGTCGAGCGCCGTTCGAGGTCGACCCGGTCGACGGTCCCGATGGCCGACAAGGTCGCCCTGCTGGCCGAGCTGGAGCGAGCGTCTGGGCGCCCACGACGCCGTGGCCCACACGACGGCGTCGCTGCTGGCGGTGTCGGAGGAGACGTATCTCGCCGACTTGGGCGGGACCCGGGCGACGCAGCACCGCGTGCGCCTGCAGTGCCAGCTCGAGGCGTTGGCGCTGTCGGCGGACTCGGGGTTCGAGACGATGCGCACGGTGGCGCCGCCGGTGGGGCGGGGGTGGGAGTGGCTGGCGGGCTCGGGCTCGGGCTCGGGCGCAGGCCGGGACGGGAATTGGGACTGGGACGCCGAGTTGGCCCGGCTGCCCGAGCTGCTGGCCGAGAAGCTGGCCGCGCCCTCGGTGGAGGCGGGCGCGCTACGACCTGGTGGTCGACCCCTCCAACCTGTGGCTCACGATCCACGAGTCGATCGGCCACGCTACCGAGCTCGACCGGGCCGTGGGCTACGAGGCGGCCTACGCCGGCACCTCGTTCGCCACCTTCGACAAGCTGGGCTCGCTGCGGTACGGCTCGCCGGTCATGCACGTCACGGGCGACCGCACCGTGGAGCACGGCCTGGCCACGATCGGCATCGACAGCGAGGGCGTGCAGGCCCAGTCCTTCGACCTGGTGCGCGACGGCGTGCTCGTCGGCTACCAGCTCGACCGCTCCATCGCGCCGTCCATGGGCTTCGCGCGCTCCAACGGCTGCGCCTTCGCCGACTCGCCGATGCACGTGCCGATCCAGCGCATGGCCAACGTGTCGCTGGGCCACGCCGGTGCCGACGGGCCGACGACCGACGACCTGATCGCCGGGGTCGAGCGCGGCATCTACATCGTGGGCGACAAGAGCTGGTCCATCGACATGCAGCGCTACAACTTCCAGTTCACCGGGCAGCGCTTCTACCGGATCGAGAACGGGCGGCTGGCCGGGCAGCTGCGTGACGTGGCGTATCAAGCCACCACGACCGACTTCTGGGGCGCCATGGAGGCCGTCGGCGGCTCGTCCACCTGGGTGCTCGGCGGCGCCTTCAACTGCGGCAAGGGCCAGCCGGGCCAGGTGGCGCCGGTGTCCCACGGTTGCCCGTCGGTGCTGGTGCGCGGCGTGCAACGTGCTCAACGCCCGCGAGGAGGCGGGGCGATGAGCGTGGGCGTCGTCGTGAGCGTGGCGGATGGCGGGGGCCCCGGGCGGTGATCCCGGCCCAGGAGGTGGTCGAGGGCGGGCTGGCCGCGGCGTCGCGGGCCGGGGCCGACGGCTGCATCGTGCTGGTCGAGGAGGGCAGCCACGCCGACGTGCGCTTCGCCCTGAACACCACCACGACCAACGGGGTGCAGCGCGGGCGCTCGGTGAGCGTGGTGATCGTGGCGGGCCAGGCGGTCGGCGACGGCCTCGCGCACCGGGGTGGTCGGCATCGACGGGGTGGCCGAGATGGTGACGGCCGCGCTGGCCGACGCCCGCGGGTCGCCGCCGGCCGAGGACGCCTTCGCCCTGGTCGAGCCGGACCAGGACCCGAGCGGCGGGCGCGGCTTCGACCTGGGGCCCGAGGAGACGGACTCGTCGGCCCTGAGCCGCGTGCTCTCGGCGCTCTCGGGCGCCTTCGGGCGGGCCGAGGCCCGCGACGCCGTGCTGGCCGGGTTCGCCGAGATCGACGTCGCCACGCTCTACCTGGGGAGCTCGACCGGGTTGCGCCTGTCGCACGCGCAGCCGACGGCGCCGTGAACCTGGTCGGGCGCACGGCCGACGGGAGCGGCTCGGCCTGGGTGGCGGTGCCCAGCATCGACCCCTCGCTCGAGCGAGATGGAACAGGAGATCTGGCGCCGCCTCGACTGGGGCACCCGGCAGCGGTCCCTGGAGGCGGCCGCTACGAGGTCATCCTGCCGCCCTCGGGGGTGGCCGACATGATGGCCTGCTCGCCTTCTACGCCATCGGGGGCCAGGACACCGAGGACGGCCGCACCGTGTTCTCCAAGGAGGGCGGCGGGACCCGGGTCGGCGAGACGATCTCGCCGCTGCCCTTCACGCTCTACAGCGACCCGGACGAGGCCGGGCGTGGAGTGCACGCCCTTCGTGGCCACGGCGGCGTCGCAGCTCGGAGGTGTCGGTCTTCGACAACGGCCTGCCCATCGGGCGCACCGACTGGCTGCGCGACGGCGTCGCTGGCCCACCTGCGCTACCACCGGGCCGGCGCGGCCAAGTCGGGCGTGCCCATGGCGCCCTACATCGACAACCTGGTGCTGCGCTGTGGCGACGGCGTGGTGATGGCGGCTCGGTCGACGACATGGTGGCGCGCACCGAGCGCGGGCTGCTGCTGACCTGCCTGTGGTACATCCGCCCGGTCGACCCGGCCACGCTGCTGATGACCGGTCTCACCCGCGACGGCGTCTACGTGATTGAGGACGGCGAAGGTCGTGGGAGCGGCGAACAACTTCCGCTTCAACGAGAGCCCGGTCGACCTGCTGGCCCGGGCCACGGAGGTGGGCACGCCGGTGCGCTCGCTCGGGCCGCGAGTTCGGCGAGTACCTGAACCGCACGATCATGCCGCCGCTGCGCATCCCCGACTACAACATGAGCACGGTGAGCCAGGCCAGCTGACAGACCTGTTCGCCGCGGCCGGCGGGTTTCGTGGTCGAACTCAGGCGGGCCGACGGGCCTGCACCAGCATGCGCCGGGCCGTCGAGACGAACATCCCGTCACGCTCGATCCGCTCGTGCATGGCGCGCAGGCGGTCGTCGTAGGCCTCGGGCGTGAACCCGGGACGGTCCACAGGACCTTGCGCAAGAAGTGCACCACGGCGGCGACGTCGAAGAACTCGACGCGCAGCGCGCACTCCTGCAGGTCGACCACCTCGAGCCCGGCCGCCTCGGCGGCCGCCCGGGCGCCGGCCGCGCTGCGGAGCTGGTTCACCGGCCGCGGGCCTAAGAAGAACTCCGTGAGCTCCCGGTTGGTCCCGGCCCCGATCTGCTGGGAGAAGTAGGTCCCACCCGGCCGCAGCACCCGGGCGATCTCGTCCCAGAGCACGACGACGGGATGGCGGCTCACCACGAGATCGAACGTGTCGTGGGCGAACGGCAGTGACGGCGCGTCGGCCACGGCCACCACGTGGGCGCCCATTGGGTCCAACCGGTCGCGGGCGACGGCCACGTTGGGCGGCCACGACTCGGTCGCCACCAGCAGCACCGGCACGGCGGGGATGCCGGCCAGCACCTCCCCGCCGCCCGTCTCGATGTCGAGCGCGGCGGTGGCACCCGCCATGCGCTCCCCCATCTGGCGGGCGTAGCCCCACGGTGGCCGCTCCTCGGTGGCCCGCCCGTCGAACCACGAGAAGTCCCAACCCTCGACAGGAACGGCGGCACCCTCGGCCACCAGGTCCTCGAACGTCATGTGGGCGAGGCGATCACCTGCGAATGACGTTGTCGAGGAAGATGAGCGAACCCCAGACGATGGCGAAGATCATCCAGCCGCGGGCGGCCCCGGCCACGATCAGCGTGCCCCACCCGCTCCCCTGTGAACCCGAGCCGGAGCCGGCGACGGGCACGGCGGCGCGCTCCCATTCGGTCGGCGGAGGCATGGGGGGCGGACCGCCCGGGCCGGCTCCTGGTGCTCCTGGTTGAACCGGGGCCCCGGCCGGTGGGGCCATGCCGGTCGCAGGCGGCAGGCCCGTCGCCGGAGGCGGTGGTGGGATCGGTGAGGCGGCTGGCGGCATCTGCACCGGCAGCACACCCGGCCCCGCGTCGCCCAGCATGCCCCATGGGTACTCGGGCGTCAGCATGAGGAAGTAGCTCGCATGCCGGGTCTCGTAGCGCAGCAGGGCGCAGTAGGCGGTGTAGAGCGGCAGCGGTACCCGTCCGGCGAACAACGCGATCACCCAGACCACGAAGAGCAGCGGCAGGGTGAGCCCGTAGGTGACGATCTGCAAGAAGACCGACGCCGGGATCACGAGGATGAACCGGAACAGCACGGCCAGTCGGTTGAGCTCGCCCGGGGCGGGGAGGATCGGACGGACCGGGTAATCGGCGTCGTCGAAGGAGAACGGCGGGTAGCGATCGGTCACCAGGTAGTAGTAGGCCTGCACCCTCACGTACCAGCGCACCAGCCCGCCCATGAACGTGTGGGCCCACTGGGGCAGGCGACCCGTGATCAGCGCGGCGAACCAGCCGATGATGGCGACGAAAAGGAGCACGATCCCGAGGACGGCCAATACGACGAACTGGGGAATGAGCAGGATGAACCTGACGAGCACCGTCAGACGTTTCTGATCGGCGACCCCGGTGAACCACACGTCCACCTGTCTTGAGGGCATGGCCATGGCGGCGTCCATCGTTCTGTCCCCTTTCGCGCCCCCGTCGCGGGCACCCGACGCGAAGGATACGACACGACCCCGCCGGCGCGCCGTGATGGGTCGCTCAGTGACCAGCCGTTCGCAGGAACCCGTACACGGCGTCAATGAGCGATCGGTTCCGGGTGCTCTGCCAACGCGGGATCACGTGGTTCATGACGTAGCCGAAGGCCACCCCGGCGTCGGGGTCGGCGAACCCGACCGCGCCACCCGTGCCGAAATGGCCGAAGCTCCGTGGGTTCGGTCCGAACGGGCGCCGCGGCACCGTGGGCTTGAAGCCCAACCCGAATGTCACCTCCTCGTGGAGAATGGGGCAGTACCCCTCGGACTGGGGCGAGGTCGCCTCGGCCATCAGTGCTGGTGACAGCAGCCGGTCGGGCTCGAGCAGGGCGCCGTACATCCGGGCGACGCCGCGCGCCGTCCCGTGACCGTTGGTGGATGGCACCTCGGCCCGTCGCCACTGCGGGGTGTTGACCACGCCCATGGACGAGTAGCCGGGCGGGTTGAAGTAGCTCAGCATCTCCATGCGCTGGTCACCTTCGAGCGAGTCGAGGTTCACGTTCGCGGGCGAGGCCGGGGCGACGAACTGCACCTCGGCACAGCGGTACAGCTGGTCGTCGGGCACGCCGACGTGGACGTCGGCCTCGATCGGCCCGGCCACCGTCGCCAGCCGCTCCCGGACACTGCGGCCGCTGACCCGCCGCACCACCTCTCCGATCAGATGCCCGTAGGTGTTGGTGTGGTAGGCGTGCCGGGTGCCCGGCTCCCACCACGCCTCGGTGGCGGCCAGCGCGGCCACCATGACGTCCCAGTCCCACAGATCGTCGTCGGTCAAGGGTTGTCGGATGGCGGGGACGCCGGCCTGATGGCACAGGGCCTGGCGGAGCGTCGCCGTACCCTTCCCGCCGGCGGCGAACTCCGGCCACACGACGGCGATCGGCTCGTCGAGGCCGATGCTCCCGTCGTCGACGAGTTGGAGGGCCAGCAGGGCCAGGAACGCCTTGCCGACCGAGTAGTAGTCGACCAGGGTGTCGTGCGCCCAGGGCGTGCCCGGACGGGCCCAACCACCGGCCAGGTCCACCACCGTCTCGCCGTCGACGATCACACATACGGCGGCGCCAACCTCGCCCCGCTCGGTGAAGTTCCGCGCGAACTCCTCGCGGACGGCGGCGAACCGGGGCTCGCAGGTTCCCGTGATCGGCGTCGTCACTGGCATGGCCGAAGGCCGATGGTCACCCGGGCGGCCACCCGGCGGGCACGAACATCTGGCTGCGCCGCCTCTCGTTCGTATCGATGATGAGGAGTACGACACCCACGATGCCCGCAACGAAGCCGAGGCCCGTCAGGATGAGCCAGCGAGCGGCGCTCAGGAACTGCCCGCCCAGGGACGGGCCGATGATGACCGCGGTCGGAGCGCTCGGGGTCACGGTCACGGAGTACCTGCCCGGTGTGGACACCTGAAAACCGACGACGCTCGAGAAGATCCGCGCACCTTCGGTGATCGTCGCCGATCCACTGGTCCACGAGGTGGGAATCGATCCCTGACCGGGACCCACGACATGGACCTGCGCCGGCGTCAGGGTAGCGGGACCGCCGTGACTGAAGCTGAATCCCGGACCCGTGACCTGGGTCCCGGTCTGCTGGTACACGTCGTAGGTGCCGTTCGTGCAGTCGACGACGACATGGACGGGCGCCTCGTAGACGGTGGTGTGCAACAACGGCAGCAAGCCGACGACGAAGAAGAGCACGATGCCGACGATGCCGCACGCGCCACCGCCGATCATCAACGAGAGCGCGAGCGCCTTTCGGCCTCGCCTGACGGCTTCCGGAGTCTGATGGACGAGGTTCGGCTCCATGTCCCCGACCAATGGAGGCGAAGGCGGCGGTGGAGGCGGTCGGTGCCCAGGCCACAATTCGGGCGGGTACCACTTCCCGTCAGAGGCCAGCCACCAGCCCGACCCCTGCGAGGTGTCGCTCACGAGCGCAATGCTCTCACGGCCTCAGGTATCGGTGGCTCTGGGTTCGAGGGGCCTATCGATCGGGACGGTCCACGCGCCCGGGACGACGACCCGTCAGTCCCCGGTCAAGACGCGCTAAGTACGGCAAATGGCTGTGACACCGTCCTTCAACTTGAGGGCTAACGGCTCTACCATCTACCGACCGGACACCGTTTCCAGTGCCCCGTCCAAGTCCCACGCACTGCCGCCCTTCGGGGCGGCAGTGCTGCTTGGTTCTGCCCTCAGGCGACCGCTGCCATCGGAGCGTGAGCCCCTCTGGTCTGACGCGATCTCGGGTCAGCGTTTAGCGTCTCGGGTCGTAGCCCCGCGACGGACGGATCTCGGTGTTGAAGCTCGGAGAGGAGCCGCGCTCCCTCCCGGGCGATGTTGCGCGCTGCGTTGACGTCCCGATCGAGGGAGGTCCCGCAGGTATCACACTCGAAGACCCGAGTAGAGCGAGACAGCTTGACTCTCACTGTCTCGACACCTCCTTGCGCGCACTGCGAGCAGGTCTTCGAAGAGGGGTAGAACCGGTCCGCCACGACGAGCGCAGTGCCCCGGTCAAGACACTTGTACTCGAGCTGGCGGCGTAGCTCACCGAGGGAGGCATCGGCCACGCTCCGCCCGAGGCGGCCCTTCCTCGACCCCATCCCGGCCAGGTTGAGGTCCTCGATGGCCACAGCATCGAAACGATCGATCAAGGCGTTGGTCAGCCGGTGGAGGTGCAACGCCCTGGTCTTGGCGATCCGCCCGTGCAGCCGGGCCCGGCGGCGGCGAAGTTTGACCCGGTTCTTCGAGTGCTTCTCGGTCCGCGCCAGAGCCCGGTCGAGCTTGACCAGCTTGGACAGCTGGGTTGTGAGGACTCTCGGGTTGGCGACGTGACCCTCCTGGTCCGTCAGGCCCGGGATCACCCGGTCGAGGGTGGCCAGCTGGGCGAGGCCAGCGTCGAGGCCCACGATGCCGCGCTGGCGCGTGGCCCCAGCGACCGGCCTCCGTGCCGGCAACCCGGTGAGATACCGCACCGAGAAGGCCGCCTGCCAACGGCCGCCGCGCTTGGAGATCGTGACCTTTTGGATCCGGGCCCTGCCCTCCTCAACCAGCTTGTAGAGCCGCCGGGTGGACTCGGTGGTGTGGATCCAAACGAGGTTCTCTGCCCTCCGGCGGACGTCGTTGTCGGGGCTGCGCCGGGGAAGCATGAGGCGGATGTGGTGGCGGTCGTGGTGCAACCACGACAGCTGGTGGTTGAGTTCGACGAAGCTGATCGAGGGAACGCACCGGTTGCGGGTCTTGACGTTGGGGAAGCCGACCCTCCGCCCGGCGCGGGTGCCCTTCTTGGAGTCAGAGAAATTCTTCAACGCAGACGACGCGTCGGTGATGCCCGAGCGGAAGGCGTGCATGGAGACCTCTCGCCACCAGGGCGCCATTTCGTCCTTGGCCGCGTTGAAGGCCTTGTTCAGGCTGAACGCAGACCATGACAGCGACGGGGTGAGGTCCTCCTCGGTCACTCCTGCGGCGCGTTCGGAGGATCTGATCTTGAGGTTCTCGCGCACCTCGTCGAGGACCCAGTTGTATGCCCGGCGCCGGGACCCCGCGTATGAGGTCAAGAGCCTCTCTTGGGCACGTGAGAGGTCGAGGTTGAAGACGACCGCCCTGGTCACGTACTCCGAGGCCATGCGCACACTGTGCCGAAGGGGTGTGTCATGACCCGTTAGCCCTCATTTTCTGGGTACTTCGTCACAGCCATTTGCCGTACTCAAGAAGCGCTGAAGTAGACGAGCGGTGTCCCGTCACGGTCGAGGAGATACAGGTGTTCGAGGGCGAAGCTGTACTCGGAAGCTTCCATGACGACGGTGACGGAGTCGCGCACCAGCTGCTGCCCGCACGCGGCGGCGATAGCCGGCGCGTACAGCGTGCCCGCTGCCGGCGACGCGGGACCGACGGTCTGGCGGCCGCCGACGTAGGTGGCGATGAGCTGGGGCCAAAAGGAGCGATCGCTGGCATGGAGGTCGTAGGAGAAGTCGGTGTTCCACAAGCCGAGCATCAGCCGGGCCGTGGCCTCTGCGGCCGGCGTGAACGGAACCACTCCCACCTGCGACGGGCACGAGGTCAGCGCCGCATCGGTGCCATGCGCCGGCGTGCTGAGCGGGAACACGGAGGCTGAGAACCCGGGCGCACCCGGCGCCGGCAGACTGCCGAGCTCCGGAGTGGTCACGGGCACCGGCTGGACGGTGTCGCCCGTGACCTCGTAGAGGTCCACCTGCTGGTTGAACCCGTCACCCGGGTCGGTGTCGACGTACACCGTCCCGTTGGCCGTCTCGGCGATCCCGTCCGCCACCAGGGGGTACTTC
Source organism: uncultured Acidimicrobiaceae bacterium (assembly GCA_963807775.1). Classification (GTDB taxonomy): domain Bacteria; phylum Actinomycetota; class Acidimicrobiia; order Acidimicrobiales; family RAAP-2; genus Bog-473. The sequence goes on from CAWECY010000017.1 coordinate 35,174, forward strand.
CGGCCCCGCAGGGGGTCCGTGAGTGGGAGCTCAGTCGTGGTGGTGCCGCTCACCCGCTCGGGGGGGCCTCCGTGCTCGGCCACCAGGACCGAGCCGTCCGGGGCCGGGGCGAGGGCATTCGCATAATTCTGGCCGATCAGGGTCACCTGACCACTGGCCGGGTTCACGGAGAAGAGCTCTTTCGGGGAGAACGAGAAGACGAGGAGGTCACCCTGGCCGTCGAACGCCATCGCCGTTGGGTAGAAGGCCGTCGGGGTCCCGCCAGCGTTGACGTCCACCCCGGCGGGCGGTCCCCCGGCGACCAGCGTCGAGACGAAGCCTTCGGGAGACACCTCGATGATGGCTGAGTCCGAGGCCACGTAGAGGATGCCCTCCGGTGAGACGGCGAGACCCAACGGGTTCAGTGGCACGCTCGTCGCCGGCAGGCCATCGACGCCCGTCGAGTCCAGTCCGAGGGTGCCGTCCCCCGCCACCGTGGTGATGGTCCCGTCCGCGGCGACGGCGCGGACGCGGTTGTTGCCTTGATCCACGAAATAGATCGTCCCGTCCGGGCCGACCGCGATCGGACCGGGATCGTCCAGCTCCGCGTCGACCGCCGGGCCGCCGTCACCGGAGAACCCGCTGAGCCCGTCGCCGGCGACGACCGAGAGGGCGCCGCTGTGCCACTCGAGGATCTGGTCGCGGTCGTCGTCCGCGATCAACACGCCCCCATCGGGGGCGATGGCGAGTGGGCCCGGACCGACGAGGCCGGGCGTGGCCGACGTCACGCCCGCACCGGCGCGCGCTGGTCCGACTCATCGGTCGGCACGATCTCACCCGCCACGAGGTGTGCCGGTGGGGGCGGGCACTGCTGGCGGCCCGACTCCACCAGGAGGCACATCGTCGTCCACGACACCTTCCACCGGCCGTCGACCCTCAAGGCCACCGCATCGAAGGAGTCCGAGTAGGAAGGGGGTGGGTCCTTGGCCGTCACGCTGATGGTGAGCGGCACCGCCGCCTCGTCCGGCCGGACCACGTTGACCGGCCCGGCGTGAAAGCGGACCGTTACGGGCTTGCCGAAGGAATCGCCGCTCGTGAGCGCGGTGCCCGCCTGCTGCAGCGCAGCTCGCATGGCCGCGTCGTAGCCCTGGAGGTACGCCGTCCCGCGCTCGACCGGCGGCAGCGCCTTCAGGGCCCCGAAGGCTGCAGCGATCTGGGCCTGGGTCGTGTCCGACCGCAGGGCCCCGGCCGGCGTTGCGGCCAGGAGCGGCCACGTTCCGGCGACGGCCAACCCGAGGAGGACGCGTGTCGCGTGGCGCATCACTTCGCATGGTGCCACTCTCCGGCCACGCCGCGCACCGTCGCCGGCTCAGCCGTCACGCGGCAATCGTGTCGGCCGCCTGCAGCATCTGTGCCGCCACCGGCTGCAGGCCGACCAACGTCGCGAGCAGCCCCGTCGACACGCGCTCGACGACGCCCCACTCCCAGATCGCCGTGGCATCGAGGCCGGTTCGTCCGGCCAGCCAAAGGGCCCGCTCGAACGGATCGCCGCCCATGAGCTCGAGCGGGTCCTCGCGCATGATGATGCCGAGGTCGTACTCGGGCTCGGCCCGCAGGCCGTCGGGGTCCACCAGCTTGAAGCCCTCCCCCGCCGCCAGCGCGTTCCACTCGTGCACGTCGCCGTGGACCAGGACGGCCCGATCGGGGTCGAAGGCCCGGCCCCGGCGCCCGGCACAGGCCAGGGCGTGGTCGACCGCCGCTGCCGTGCAGGGACGGCCGAGCTCCTCCCAGGTCTGCCTCACGAAGGCGGCCAGCCATTGGGCCTTTTCTCTCCCGGTAGGAAGATCCAGGTCACCGACGGGCCGCCACACCTGCTGCGCCGTGGCACAGAGGATCTCGTGGCGCTCCCCGATCGGCAGGCCCAGGTCGTGCAGCGATGGGCCCAGGCGTTCCAGGAGGAGCGCCCCCCGCTCGACGTCGTCACGCAGCAGCGTGGCGCAGCCCTGGCCGGCGCAGCGCCGTAACACGGCGATCTCCCGGCCCGCCGCGTTGGCGTCGCCCGGCACGAGCAGCTTCAGCACGGCCCCGGTCCCGTCCTCCGTCACTGCCTCGGCCACCAACGCCTCGGTGGCATCCCCGAACACCGCGCCGACGCGGATCGACCAGGCGCGCTCCAGGTCGGCGATCAGATCCGAGAGTCCTTCGAGCCAGGGCGAGGCCCCGGCCACCAGGGCCTTGGCGCGCACCACCGGCGGAACGTCGACCATGGGTCGAGATTGTCGCAGCCGTGGGCCACGCCGCTCCCGGGCGGCCGTGCCAGGCCCGCGCAGAGTTAGACCCGGGCCCCCGAGCGGTTGATGGTCGACTCGTCGGTGCCCAGGTACGACTCGATCACCGCCGGGTGCTCCAGCACCTCGGCCGGGGTGCCCTCGGCGATGACCTCGCCCAGCTCCAGGGCGATCATGCGGTCGCAGATGGCCGTGAGCAGTGGCATGTCGTGCTCCACCACGAGGATGGAGCAGCCCATGTGCTGCTGCACCCGGAGGAGCAGCGGCCCCATGGCCTCGGTCTCGCGCTGGGCCACGCCGCCCGACGGCTCGTCCAGCAGCAGGACGCCCGGTTGCTGGGCCAGGACGCAGGCCAGTTCCACGATGCGCCGGGTCCCGGTCGAGAGCTCGCCGACCAGCTTCTCCCGGAAGGCGCTCAGGCCCATCATCTCAACGAGCTCCTCCGCCTTGAGCGCCACGTCCGCCTCGGAGTCGAGCGAGGCGGGCAGCCGCAGCCCGGCCGCGATCATGTCGCGCGAGGCGATGTGCCGCTCCTGGGCCACTTCGATGGTCTCGGCCACCGTCAGCGACGGGAACAGCCGCGCCTCTTGGAAGGTCCGTCCCAGGCCGGCGGCCGAGCGCAGGTGCGCCGGCCACGAGTCGATGTCGACGCCGCCGAGGCGGATGCGGCCGCCGTCGGTCGGCAGGAAGCCGGAGACGCAGTCGAAGAAGGTCGTCTTGCCGGCGCCGTTGTGGCCGATCAACCCCAGGATCTCTCCGTCGCGCAAGGTCAGGCTGATGTCCTCAATGGCCGTGATGCCGCCGAAGGTCTTGCGCACGCCGTTGCACTCCAGGATGGACGGCGCCTCGGCCGACGGCGGCACGCGGTGGTGAGGCTCGGACGAGACGATCAAGGCGGACGCCGCCACCGAGTGCTCGCGAATGTCCGACACCCCGGCGTCGGGCGTCACCACGGTGCCCTCGACCGAGCTGGCGCCGGCAATGAACACCGAGCGCAGGATGTCGGGGCGCTCCAGCAGGTCCAGGGTGGGGCCGCTGAAGCGCACCTCGCCCTTCTCCAAGAAGACGGCCCGCTCCGCCAGCTCGAGCGCCACGTTCACCGACTGCTCGACCACGACGATGGTCGTGCCCGCCTCGTGGAGCATCTTGACCACCCCGAGGAGCTGGGCCACCACGGTGGGCGCCAGGCCGAGCGACAGCTCGTCGATCATGAGCACCTTGGGCGTCACCATCAGCGCCATGGACAGCGAGAGCATCTGCTGCTCTCCACCCGAGAGGTTGCCCGCCTGCTGGTGCCCCCGCTGGCGCAGTATCGGGAACAGCTCGTGGACGCGCGCCTTGGCGTCGGAGACCGCCCGGTGGTCTTTGCGGATCATCCACGTTCCCAGGCGCAGGTTCTCGTCGACCGTCAGGGTCGGGAAGATGCCGCGGCCGCCCGGCATGAGTGAGAGCCCCATGCGAGCGATGGCCTCGGCCGGCTCGCCACCGATGGAGGAGCCGCCCAAGCGGACCGATCCGCCGCCGACCTTGACCAGGCCGCTGGCGCCCTTGAGCAGCGTCGACTTTCCGGCGCCGTTGGTGCCCAGCAGGGCCACGATCTCGCCTTCGTGCACCTCGAGGTCCACCCCGAAGAGGATCTGCACCGGTCCGTAGGAGACCTCGACCTTGTCGCAGGAGAGGACGACCGGCGTGGCGGAGATCAGGCCGTCGTCCGCACCGCCGTGGCCGTTGGCCGACGGAGCGACGATCTGGACCGGTGCCGTGTCCTCGTCGCGTACGTCCGGCACCGGGACGAGCAGAGGCAGGCGGGGCCCGTCGCCGTCCTGGTCCTCGCCCAGCGCGTGCTCGAGCAACGAGCTCTCCTCCGGTGCGTGGTCGACCAGCTCCACCCGCTTGTCCGCCACGAGGCTCGGTACCAGGAGGTCGCGGCGTTTGGCCACCAGCTTCAACAGGCGGTCGCGGACGTTCTGCACGCCCTCGCCCAGGCCGCCGGGCAGGAAGAGCAGGATCAGCAGCAGCCCGGCGCCAGTGAGCACGAGCTGGTACTTGGGGAAGGTGTAGCTCAGCACCTCGATCACGGCCACGCCCATGAGGGTGCCGCTGATCGACCCGAGGCCGCCGATGACCGCCATGGAGAACACCACCAGGCCGTAGGCGGGGTCGTACGTGTCGAAGCCCACCGCACCCAGCAGCACGGCGTACAGCCCTCCCGCCACGCCGGCGATGACACCGGCCAGCACGAAGCCGGCCAGCTTGGTGCGCACCGGCGGCACCGACATGGCGGCGGCCGCCTTTTCGTTGTCGCGCGTCGCCAGCAGTACCCGCCCCGAGCGCGCTTTGCGCAGGCCCTGGATGAAGACGATGGTCAGCAGCAAGAAGCCCAGGCACACGAAGTAGAAAGCCTTGTTGGAGACCAGGTTGAAGCGCTGCCACAAGACGGGCCGCAGGAATGCCTGCGGGATCTCCTTGGGGAAGTAGGTCGGATTGAGGAAGAAGGTGTCCATCGCCACCCCAAGGGCGAGGGTCACCGCAGCCAGGTAGGCGCCGCGGATGCGCAGGGCCGGGATGCCGACGATCACGGCGAGCAGGGCGCCCGCCGCTCCGGCCGCGGCCAGGCAGAAGAAGAGGTCGACGTTCGCCTTCTCAATCAGGTTGCCCGCCAGCACGCCGCCGACGCCGGCGAACGCGAACTGCCCCAGGCTGACGTTGCCCGACCAACCCGTCAGCACGACGAGGGACAGGGCAATCATCCCGTAGATCAGCGCCGCGGTGTACTCGAGCGTGGTGCCTGGACCGGCCACCAGCGGAACGATGACGACCACGAGCCCGATCACCGCCATGATGCCGTAGCGGCCGGCCCGCACCTCGGGCAGCTTGCGCAGGACCTGGGGGATCGGCTTGAGGATGCCGGTCGACGAGAAGGTCTCCTCGGCGTCGTCGGCCCGGCTGCGCTTGCGCTGCAGGAAGAGCAGGCCGCCGAGGATGGCGACCAGGTTGACCACGTCGCCCACCGAGCTGCCGTACTGCGGCATGTTGAACTCGAACAGCCCGCTCGTCACGCCGAGCGCCACGCCGGCGCCGAACGCCAGCGGGAGGTTCTCCATGCTGGCGATGATGGCGGCGGCGAGCGCGGGCAAGATGATCGCCGGGCCGGCGCCCGCGGCGACGGTGATGCCCTGCGAGGGTGCGCTCAGCACGGTGGTCAGCGCAGCGATGAGTCCGGCGATCACCCAGACGAGCGTGGACAGCCGGCGCACCGGGATGCCGAGCAGGCGAGCCCGGTCCGAGTTGTCGGCCACCGAGCGGACGGCGATGCCGGCGTCGGTGCGCATCAGGAACCAGCCCAGTGCGATGAGGACGACCGGGACGGCGATGGCGATGAGCAGGTCGTTCCCGTTGAACAGCACCGGGAAGAGGAGCACGTGGTGCGACGCTGAGCGGCGTCGTCACGCCGCCGATGATGGAGGGGCCCTTCAGCCACCCGGGGACGAGGATCTGGATCCCGCCGAAGAGCTGGGCCAGACCGATCGTGACCACCATCACGATCAGCCGCGGTGCCGTGAAGAAACGCCAGCGGATGATGAAGTCCACGAACAGGCCGAGCGCCGCGCCGACCAGGAGCGCAATGAAGAGGCAGACGAACCAGTTGACGTGATGGGCCAGGTTCATCTCGACGGCGATCGTGGCCGCCAGCGCGCCCATGGCGCCGTACGAGAAATTGATGACCCGCGAGGCGCGGTAGGTGAGCACCAGGCCGAGGGCAAGGAGGCCGTTGATGGCGCCGAGCTCGGCCCCGAGGAGGATCTGCCCCCGCGGCGCGCTGTGCGGCCAGAGAGCCGGGACGACGAAGAGCATGATCGCCGCCACACCCGCACTGATGATGGTGGCGCGCAGCCGCGCCGGTGTGCTGGCCCAGGTGTTGCTGAGGCGCGCCAGGGTTTGCTCGGTGGTTTCGCTCACGGTCTAGCTGCTGCCGCTCGGGGGCGTGATCGGGAAGTCCGACGGCAGCGGGAGCGGGCCGCCGGCGTAGTCACCGATCTTGTTGCGGGTGCTCGAGACCACGTAGGCACCCGTCTTGTCGTTGTAGGCCGAGATCTTGGTCGGGTCCCAGTAGATGAAGGCCCAGTCCGTCTGCGGCGTGTAGTGCCCTGGCGGGAAGTCCCACGTGCCGTAGAAGGCGTTGGTCGCACCGGCCTGACTGCCCGGGTAGGCCCGCATCCCGTTCTCGAACGTTTGCGGCGTCAGGTCCGGCCCGGCCATCTGGATGCCGATGGCCATCTCGTACATCTGCGCGTAGATCAGGTCCACCGCGTTGGCCGGCTCGGTACTGGGGCTGACCGACTTGTAGGCCGCGTACCCGAACGTGTCCTCCTTGGGCATCGTCGGGCCCTGGAAGGTCACGCCGAAGGCGTGGCTCCACTCCGACTGGTCGAAGAGCTGGCCCACGATGTCCTGGTCGGTCAGGGCGACGCCGGCCACCACCCACTCGGGGTAATAGCCCTGCTCGGCGGCCCGCGACGTCAGGTAGACCGGGAACACCGGGTCGCACCCGCAGATGACGGTGGTGATGCCGTCGTTCTGCAGCTGGCTGATCACAGTGGCCGCCTGACTCGACAGCGTGGACAGGTTCAGCTGGTACTGGATGTTGTCGGTCACCGGGTAGCCGGCGGCGGCATCCTCCTGCACCGCCGACTGCGCGGCCGACTGGTACCACGGGTCGCTCGGGGCGATGATGGCCACCTTCCGCGGTTGGTTCTGCAGGCTGCCGCCGGCGTAGGCGGCCTTACCGCCCGCCAACGACTTCAGGTAGAGCTCCGACGTCGCCTGCACGACGTCGTTGGACTCGGTATCGAGGCTCCACATGTAGGGCGCGTACTGGCCCATGAACGAAGCCGACAGGTAGGGCGCCCCGATGGAGATCACCTTCTGGCCGGCCAGCGCGACGTCGTAGGGCTCGGTCACGCCGTCCAGTTCGGCGAAGGCGTGCAGCTGCTGGGCGGCGGTCACCGCGTCGGCATCGGCTTGCTGCTGGCCGCTGCCGAGAAGCTCATTGGTGATGGAGCCCTGGCCGTTGAAGTACTCGATGTTGAGCTTGCGCCCGTAGAACTGGAAATGGGTGTCGAAGTAGGTGGCCAGCGCGCTGATCGTGCGCTCGATGTCGGCCGTCGTGTCCGTGATGTCGGCGCCGCCCAGTGAGGCGAGGGTCTGCTGGAAGCTCTCCGAGTCCGAGGTGATCCGGTAGGTCACGTTGATGGAGTTGGCGGTCACCCCGGGCGACGTGGCCCCGCCGTTGCTCCCGGAGAACGCGATGCACGGCGGCGAGTACGGATCGCCCGGCACCTGCTCGGTCTGCCCCGGGCACGACCCGGTCTTGCCCAGCGTCGCCGCGCCGGCCGCAGTTGCGGCGTGGCCGGTGGACCCGCCCGTGCCGGCCGCCCCGCCCGTGCCGGCGGCTGCCCCGGCGCCGGCTGAGCCGGCAGAGCCGGCCGGCGTCGTGGTCGCCGTCGTGGTCCCCGCCCCGGTGTCTCCGGTCGTCTTGACCGTCTGGGTGTCGTGCACGACCTCTTCCTGAGGGGCCTTGGTCGGCACCAGCATGGCCATCAGCACGAAGGCCACGAAAAGGGCGGCCAGCGGCCCGTAGCCCTTCAGCAGGCGGCCGTTGGATTTGGCGGCCGCCAACCGCAGCTTGCTCGTCCCACCTTGTACCTGCTCGCTCACCACACTCCCTCCGTTGCCCCAACGAATCGATTGCGCCTCTGCTGGCGCAGGTAGTCCCACGCGAACAGTCCGGACAGCATGGCGATCACCGCCAGGCCGATCGGGACGCCGACGTTGCCCTTGTAACAGCCGCCGCCCGCCGGCCCCAGACTGAAGCAGTCGGCCGTCTTCTGCACCGGCCCGAGCGCCTCCTGGGCACTCCCGCTGCTCGTCGCCGGCGTACTGGCGGCAGGCGTCGAGGCGGGCAGCGACGGCGTGAGCGGCAGGCTGGCGCCGCTGTTGCCTGTCGGCAGGCTGCTGATCCCGGTGCTCGCGCCGTTCCCGCTGTTCCCGGTCGTCGGCAGGCTCACGACCGACGGGGCCGGAGCCGAGCCTGCCGGCCCGAAGGGGTCCACCTCGGCCTCGTCGTTGGTCACGGCACTGGCGCCGCCCAGCAGAACGTTCATGTTGCCGCCGCCGGCCAGGGGCCCGGTGCGCGATGTCGCCGACGAGAATGGCGTCGGCCGTTTCGCAGTTGGCGCTGAGCAGCGCGTTCACCACGGCGGTGCGCTCGGCCTGGACGCTGCCGAGGTTGGCCCCGACGACCTCCTGGCCGAGCGCGTCGTTGTCGATGCCGATTTGCATGGGCGAGATCTCGATGGTCCCGTCCGGCAGGGTCGAGCTGGACGGCCACTGCACGTTGATGCCGATGGGCGACAGCGCCGTGTTGACGACGTTGAGCACGGTCTGCGGGGACTCGCTGTCCAGGGTCGAGGTGGGCACCGCGATGCCGCCGATGGTGAGGGCGCTGATGCTGAAGGTGCCCGTCGAGGTCGTCGTCGCGCCGGACTGGTTCTCTGCCGACCAGTGCAGGCCGCCCAGGACGACGAGGCCGTCGCCCAGCGAGAGCGACGCGATGTCAGCCGTGGCGGTGGCCGTGCGCGTGGCGCCGTTGTCGATGGAGGCGTGCGACTGGCTCGTCAGCCCGTTGATCGTGAAGAGCCCGCCGGGGACCGCCACGTTCTGCATCGTCGTCAGCGCGTCGGACGAAGGCTGGGTCGTCACCGAGGCCAATTCGGCTCCCGTGCCGAGGCCGCTGGCCGACGAGTTGTTCGTGATGTTGTCGCTCCCGCTCTGGTTGCCGTTGGTCGACTCCACCTGCACCGGCTGCGGCGTCTGGCTCTGGTTGATCGTGGGCGGCCCACCCGAGCAGCCCGCCGCCTCGAGCGAGGTGCCGATGGCGCCCAGGTCAAGCGTCTCCGACAGGGACTGCGCCTCCATGTCCTGGTAGTCCGAGATCGACGTGGCCAGGGTGATGGCGTAGCTCAGGCCGCCGGTCGTCGGGGCCAGGGAGATCGCCTGCGCCTGAGCCGAGGCGTTGCCGGGGACGAAGGACGTGTCGGCGCCGGAGGTCGACCCCAACTCGACCAGGCAGACGGCGGCGACCAGGGCGCAACCGAGTCCGATGCGATGCGGTTCCCGGGGTGTACCGCCGCTCTCGGAATCGAGTCGTCAACGATCGGCGCGTTCTCTCACGTGGTGTGCCCTCCCCATCGATACCTTCGTCCACCGGAGCAGAACGAGCGTTTGGGGCTGATTCCCTACGGCTGCGTGCTTTGCCGGCGACATGACCAGAGCAGGGCAGGGCCGGGCGCCGCTGGAGCCGCCGGACCCGGTCAGGAGGCCGGCCCGTCCCGCGCCGCACGGTGACCCGCCACCGGGCCCCGGCCGGCCCGCCGGAACGATCCGCCGTTCCCTCCGCCCATCTGCCTGCACACCCCCCGCAGGATGTCGCCCCGGACCCCCGCCCGGCCGCGGCCAGACAGTACCCAAAGAGTTACCGGCGCGTCAGTTGCCCGGATTCCCTCCGGCGCCCTGCCCGGACAGGCCCCGCAGGACCGGTACCCAGTCGTCGAGACCCGGCACCTCGAGCCCTTCGGCCTTGCCGTGGTCGTCGGCCCGGCGCAACGTGACGGCGTCGGCGCGGCCAGGGCAACGCCTCGAACGCCGCCACCTCGGCCGGCCGCGAGCGATCCGCCCTGGCGCCCGAGCGAGACCACGCTGTCGTCGGTCAGCTCACCGCCGTAGCCGGGCTCGGTCGCCACGAGATACCGCTTGGCCTCCACGTGCAACCCCACGATCCCGGCCACCCGCTCCCCCAGGCCGCCCGCACGGCCGACGCGGCGTCGGTGGCATGGGTCTCGTCGCGGCCACCGGGCAGGAGGTGCCCGATGTCGTGCACCAGCCCGGCCACGGCCAGCTCGGCGTCGTCGGGACGCTCGCGGCGCCAGGAGCGCCGCCGTCTGCAGCGCGTGGTCGAGCTGGGTCACCGGCACGGCCGGGCTCAGCTCCATTCGGCCCCGGCGGCGAGATACGCGACGATCTCGTCGACGCTGAGGTCGCTCGGTTCGCGGTCACCCCGCCATTCTCCCCCCGTTGCGGGTACGGTGCTGCGCGTGCCCTGGGCCCCCCCGCCGCGGAGCCCCTGGGCCGACAAGATGGTGGCGCTCGGCCGGGGCCTCGGCGACGACGGCCGCTCGATGATCTCCCTGCGCCCCGACGACCTGCGAGCCGCCGCCGTGGCCACCACCGGGCTCGACGACTTCGGCGACACCTGGTGGGAGGAGCCCTTCGCCCGCCTGTGCGCGTCGCTCGACGGCGAGGCCCGCCTGCACCTGCCCGGCCGCCTGCGCACCCGGGGCGAGATCCAGCTGATCCTGCAGAACCGCCTGCGCATGGTCGACCTCTGGAAGCGCGAGCCCGCCGTCCTGGCCGAGCGCCGTGAGCCGCCCATCGTCGTCACCGGGCTCGGTCGCTCGGGCACCACGCTGCTGCACGAGCTGCTGGCCTGCGACCCCGACAACCGCCCGCCCCTGCTCTGGGAGCTCCTGCACTCGGTCCCGTACGGCGACGCGTCGGGCGACCTGTGCGACGACGAGATCAAGCTGATGGACGAGATCGTCCCCGCCTTCACCTCCATGCACGAGAACGGCGGCCGCCTCCCCACCGAGTGCATCTTCTCCTTCGCCCACCAGTTCTCGAGCGACATGTACACCGGCCTCTACAACGTGGGCCAGTACACCATCTGGCGCAGCGATCAGGATCAGTCCCCCATCTACGACTGGCACAAGCGGCATCTGCAGACGCTGCAGTGGGTAGCCGAGCGGCCGACGCCCCGCTGGGTCGTCAAGGCGCCCTCCCACCTCTCGGCCCTGCCGTTGGTCTTCGCCACCTATCCCGACGCCCGGGTCGTGATCACCCACCGCGACCCGCTGCGCGTGATCGGTTCGCTGGCCGACCTGATGGCGACCCTGCACTGGATGCACTCGGACCACGTCGACCACGCCGTGCTGGTCGAGTTCATGGCCATGGGCCTCGAGATGCAGATGGACGCACGTCACGGCCGAGCGCGACGCCGGCGCCATCCCCAACGAGCAGATCGCCGACGTCGTCTACAAGGACCTCGTGGCCGACCCGTCGCGCGTGGTCGAAGGGCTCTACGCCGGCTGGGGCCTCGACCTGAGCGACGCGTTCCGCTCCGGCCTCGAGGGCTACCTCGACGCCCGCCACACGACCGCGGTCCGGGCCACGACTACTCCTTCGCCGACACCGGCCTCGACCTGGCGACCCACCGGGCGCTGGTGGCGCCCTACCAGGAGCGCTTCGGGGTGCCGTCGGAGGTCTGAGCCGGAAGCCGCTGCGGCCTATCCCCCCAAGGCGGACAGCGGCACGACCTCGGCGCTCGGGTGCGGTGGGCCGTCGGCCAGCACCCAGCGCACCAGCATGTAGCCCTCGAGCCGGCCGCCGGTGTCGAGCCAGTTCTCCACGCCCGGGCCCGGGTCGCTCGGCGCGATGACCAGGCGCCACGAGCCGTCGGCCGAGCGCTGTGGTGTTCTTGTTGTTCAGGTTGGTCGTCGTATAGCGGTAGTCGAAGCTCTCCATCCACGGCGACGTGAGCGTCAGCCCCCAGTAGAGGAAGGGCTTGTCGGGCTCGTGCACCGTGACGACGAGCGCCTCGTCCTCGGCCAAGCGGAAGCGCCCGCCGTGGTACGTCATCTCCGCGTTGGAGTGCGAGCGCACCTCGTCGTCCTGCGCCGCCACGTGGGCCGAGCCGGCCTGGCCGCCGAAGGTGTTCATGTTCGTCGCGGCGTCGTGCCACATCTGTTGCGCCGTGCTGCCGACGAAGGTGAGGAACATGGCGGCGAACTCGAGCTTGGGCGCCAACTCCTCGCTCGAGAGCATCGGCGGCGGCACCACCTCGCCCGGCGCCGGCACGAGTTCCATGCGCAGGCGCGACAGCTTCTCGGGCTTCTTGTCCCAGTGCGTCTCCCGGAAGGCCAGCTGCGCCGTCCCGGGCTCGAGCACGACCGAGTTGCGAGGCCGGGGATCGGGCATGGCGGCGGCCGGAGCGATGAGGATGTCGACCTCGCCGTTGGGGCCGAGCTCGAAATCGTCGACGTGGGTCTGGGTCTGCGTCCCGGTGCGCCCGCCGACCTGACCCTGGCCGAAGGGCGTGCCGAAGGTCATGCCGAGGTACGCGCACTCGCCGCGGTAACCGGTGAGCCGGTAGGAGTGCTGGTCGTCGAGGACGCAGAAGAGGTAATTGACGTCGGGGTTGTCGACGAGGAGCTTCAAGTACTCGTCCTGGAGCGTGAAGATCGTCGGGTGCAGCGGGTCGGAGTGCTCGACGAGCCAGTTGAGGGCGAGGCGGGTGAGGCGGGTCACCCACCGGTAGCCCTCGGCCAGGTCGACGTCGCTATCGGGCACGCCGGTGGCCGTGTGGACCACGTCGAGGGCCGCCTGCTGGGCCGTCACCCAGGCGTCGAATGCCTTGTCCAGCCGTTCGTCTCGCATCTCACGACGCTAACGGGTCGGCCGCCGAGTCGCTGGGTCCTGTGCCCGCCCGGTAAGTTCGGAACCGTGACCGACATCGCAATCGATACGACAGCTACCGAGGAGCGGCTGAGCGAGCTCCGGGCCTGGCTGGGCGACAACTGGGACCCCGACCTGACGGTCGCCCAGTGGTGGGAGCGCCTCGGCCTCTCCGGCTGGGCGGCACCCGGGCTACCGACCAACGCCTACGGCAAGGGCATGGCCCGGGCGGACGTGATCCTCGTCCAGCAGGAGATCGCCACCTTCGGGGCGATGGGCGCGCCGGCCGGGCTGGGGCTTCTGTTGGCTGCCCCCACCATCGCCACCCACGGCACTCAGGAGCAGATCGACCTCTACGTGCGCGACATCGTGACCGGGCAGAAAGCATGGTGCCAGCTCTTCAGCGAGCCCCAGGCGGGCTCGGACCTAGCCGGCCTGCAGACGCGGGCGGTGAAGGACGGTGAGGAGTGGATCGTCAACGGGCAGAAGGTGTGGACCTCGGGCGGCCAGTACGCCGACCTCGGCATGCTTCTGGCGCGCACCGACCCCGAGGTGCCCAAGCATCAGGGCATCTCCTACTTCGCCTTCAACATGCTCCAAGAAGGCGTGGACGTGCGCCCGCTCAAGGAGATGACCGGCCACGCGCTGTTCAACGAAGTGTTCATCACCGACGCCCGGGTGGCCGACTCCGCGCTGATCGGCGGTGTGAACAACGGGTGGGCGGCGGCCAACACCACGCTGGCCAACGAGCGGGCCGGTCTCGGTTCGGGCGGCGGCAACGCCGCGGGTGGCGGCATGGCCCAGCCCGGCACGGTCATGGGCATGCTGACCCAGCGCGTCGGGGACCTGGTGGCGCCCCGGGAACAGGGCGGTGGCCGCCGAGGCCAGGCGGGCGGTGCGCTGGGCGCCATGCGGGGTGGTGCCGGCATGCTCATCTCGTTGGCGCAGTCGCGCGGGGTCAACACCAATGCGGGCATCCGCCAGGACCTGGCGCGCCTCTACACCCTCGGTGAGCTGGGTCGCTTCAACGGCCTGCGCGTCAAGGCGGTCAAGGAACAAGGCGGCGACATTCCCGGCATGCCCAACGTGGCCAAGCTGTCCATGAGCCAGATCGTGCGGCTCACCCGTGACCTCGGCCTGCGCATCTCGGGGCCGGGCGGCATGCTCCACGCCTACGACCCTGACGACAAGGCCGCCCTCAAGCACGCCACGGGCGATCCCTTCGCCGGAGGCGTCACCGAGATGGCCCTCTTCGCCCAGGCGCCGCCGATCTACGGCGGGACGGACCAGGTGCAGCGCAACATCATCGGTGAGCGCGTCCTCGGATTGCCCAAGGAGCCGAGCAACGACAGGGTCACGCCTTTCTCGCAGTTGCCCAAGAACGCATAACCGTCGGCACGACGGACCGGGGGGTCAACAGGAGTGAGCACGGTCGACCGGACCTTGCGCGGCGCCGCCGCCATCGTGGGTGTGGCCGACGACGTCTCCCCCACGGGCGAGCTCGACCGCACCGGGCGCGAGCTCGAGGTGGCCATGGTGCTCGCGGCGCTGGAGGACGCCGGCCTCACCCTGGCCGACGTCGACGGGGTCTGCCACCCGGAGTCGGCGGTGGCCTTTGCCGAGTACCTGGGCGTCCACCCCGTCTTCCTCGACTCCACCATGACGGGCGGCTCCAGCTATGAGGTGCACGTCGAGCACGCCGCGGCCGCCATCGCCGCCGGCGTCTGCGACGTGGTCGTCAGCGTGTACGCCGCCACTCCCCGCAGCGACCGCAAGCGGCATCGCACTCCCGGTGGCCGGCGGGGCATGCCCAGCCCCAACCCGATGGAGTGGGACCTGCCCTACGGCCTGCGCACGCCGATGGGCCCCTACGCGTTGGCGGCGGCGCGCCACATGCACGAGTTCGGCACCACCTCCGAGCAGCTGGCCCAGATCGCGGTGAGCACACGCGAGTGGGCCACGCGCAACCCGCGGGCTCGCTACCGCGACCCGCTGACCATTGACGAGGTCCTGGCCTCACCGCTCCAGGTCAGCCCGCTGCACCTCCTCGACTGCTGCCTGGTCACCGACGGCGCTGGCGCCTTCGTGATGACGAGCGCCGTGCGCGCGCGCTCGCTGCGCAAACCACCGGTCTTCGTTCTGGGTGCCGCCACCTGTACCGACCACATGGTCATCGGCCAGATGCCCGATCTCACGACCACGCCCGGGGTCGTCTCGGGCGCCCACGCGTTCAAGATGTCCGGCCTCGGCCCCTCCGACGTGGACGTGCTCATGGGCTACGACAGCTTCACCATCACCGCCCTCCTCCACCTCGAAGACCTGGGCTTCTGCGCCAAGGGCGAAGGCGGGCCCTACGCGGCCGACGGCCACCTCGGCCCCGGCGGCACACTGGCTATGAACACCAACGGTGGTGGCCTGTCGTTCACCCACCCCGGCATGTACGGCATGTTCCTCCTGACCGAGGCCACCCGACAGCTGCGCGGTGAATGCGGCGAGCGCCAGGTCGACGGCGCCGAGGTCGCCGTCGCGGACGGCTCGGGCATGTTCCTCTCCGTCATGTCCACATCCGTGCTCGGCTCCGAGGCCACCCTGTGACCCCCGAGGACCGTGGCCGCGACCCGGTTCGAACCGCCCGTACAGGCGGAGAGCGCCCCGTTCTGGGAGGCCACCCGCCAGCGGGAGCTCCTGGTCCAATGGTGCACGGCGTGCGACCGGGGCGTCTTCTACCCCCGCTCGTTCTGCCCCCACTGCGGGGCCCGGGGCGACGGCGCGCTCGAGTGGCGCCCCTCCAGCGGGCACGGCACGGTGCATGCCGCCGTCGTGGAGTACCGCCCCCAGGCCGCCGGCGCCGCCTTCAGCGGGGGCCAGCCCTACTGCGTGGCGCTGGTCGATCTGGACGAAGGTGTGCGCATGCTCACCAACATCGTCGGGTGCCCGCCCGACGAGGTGCGCATCGGCTTGCGGGTGTCGGTCACCTGGGAGCCCCTGAGCGACGGCCGCCAGCTGCCGCTCTTCGAGCCGGAGGGAGGTACGGGCGTATGACCGTGCCGGAGAACAAATTGGACGCCATGAACCAGGGGATGCTGCACGCCTGGTGGGCCCAGCGCATCCCCGACCGGCTGGCAGTGATCACCCCGCACGGCGACCGCACCTACGACGACCTCAACGCCGACATCAACCGCCTGTCCCGGGCGCTGCGCCACCACGGCCTGCAGCCCGGCGACGCCATCGCCCTCATGTGCACGAACCGGCCGGAGTTCTTGGAAGTGCTCTACGCCGCCCAGCGCATCGGCCTGCGACTGACGCCCATCAACTGGCACCTCACCGGTGAAGAGGCGGGCTACATCGTCGAGAATTGCGAGGCCAAGGCCTTCGTCTGTTCGGCCGAGCTAGGTGAGAATCTCGCCGTGGCGGCGGCAGCCGGCGGCCCCGGCCTGCTGAAACTCACCGTCGGTGGGTATGTGCCGGGCTTCACCATGTACAACGAGTTCGTCGGCGACCACGAGGGCTCCGATATAGAGGACCCCGTGCACGGGACCCAGATGCTCTACACATCGGGGACCACGGGCCGCCCCAAGGGCGTGCACCGCGACAGCGCGGCCGTCAGCGCCCTGGCCGCCGTGAATTTCTGTGGCTACGACGAGGACTGGGAGAACAGCGTCGACGCACACCTGCTCACCGGCCCCCTCTACCATGCAGCACCACTCGCCTTCTCGGTTGCCGTGCCCTTCACCTACGGCGTGCCTCTCGTCGTCATGGACCATTGGGATCCGGTCGAGACACTGCGCCTCATTGAGGAACACGGCATCACCCACACCCACATGGTGCCGACCATGTTCCACCGCCTGCTGGCGCTGCCCGAGGACGAGCGGGACCGCTACGACCACTCCTCGCTGCGCTTCATCATCCACGGGGCGGCGCCCTGCCCGGTCCCGGTCAAGCAGCGCCTGATCGAGTGGCTGGGCCCGGTCGTGGTCGAGTACTACGCGGCCACCGAGGGCCTGGGCACACTCGTTGACTCGAAGACGTGGCTCGAGCACCCCGGCACTGTCGGCCGGCCCATGGTGCCCGGGCTGGTGAAGGTGGCCGACGACGACGGCAACGACCTGCCACCCGGCGAGATCGGTCTCGTCTTCTTGCAGGCGCCCGCCGCCACCAAGTTCGACTACTACGGCGACCCCGAGAAGACGGCCGACGCTTTCCGGGGGAACTACTTCACCCTGGGTGACATGGGCTACCTGGACGCCGAGGGCTATCTGTTCCTGACCGACCGTACGGCCAACCTGATCATCTCGGGAGGGGTCAACATCTACCCGGCCGAGATCGACGCCGTCCTCCTCGCGCACCCTGCGGTAGGCGACGTGGCCACCATCGGCGTGCCCGACGAGGAGTGGGGCGAGGCGGTCAAGGCGGTCGTACAGCCCGTCGAGGGGGTCGTCGGCAACGACGAACTGGCCGCCGAGCTGATGGACTTCTGCCGCCAACACCTGGCCCGCTTCAAGTGCCCGCGCAGCGTCGACTTCGTGGACGAGCTGCCGCGGGAGGATACTGGGAAGATCTTCAAGAGGAAGCTACGAGAGCAGTACCGGGCCACAGCCGGCCCGGAGTGACCACAACCAAAGGAGCACAACGTGGGTATCTGTGACGGACGGGTCGTCATCATCACCGGGGCGGGCCGGGGCATCGGGCGCGAGCACGCGCTCCTGTTCGCCCGCGAGGGAGCCAAGTTGGTCGTGAACGACCTGGGGGGCGAGATGGACGGGAGCGGCTCGTCCACCGGGCCGGCCGGTGAGGTCGTCGACGAGATCCGGGCCATGGGAGGCGAGGCCATAGCCAACGGCGACGACGTCTCCGACTACGACGGTGCGGGCCGCCTGATCCAGTCGGCCATCGACACCTTCGGCACGCTCGACGTGCTGGTGAACAACGCCGGCATCCTGCGCGACCGCATGCTGGTCAACATGACGATTGAAGAGTGGGACGCCGTGATCAAGGTGCACCTGCGCGGCACCTTCGCCCCTACCCGGCACGCGGTGGAGTACTGGCGCAACCGGACCAAGGCGGGCGAAACCAATGACGCCCGCGTCATCAACACGACGTCACCCTCGGGCATCTACGGCAACGTCGGACAGACCAACTACGGCGCGGCCAAGGCCGGCATCGCCTCCTTCACGATCATCGCCGCCATGGAACTGGGGCGCTACGGCATCACCGTGAACGCCATCGCCCCGGCCGCGCTGACCCGGATGACCGAGAACCTGGGCATGGCGGAAGTCTCGAAGAACCGCAAGCCCGAGGAATTCGACGCCCTCGACCCGGGCAACATCGCGCCCCTCGTCGTCTGGTTGGGCAGCTCGGAGTCGGCCGAGATCACCGGCCGCGTTTTCAACGTGCAGGGGGGCACCATCAGCGTGGCCGAAGGCTGGGTCGCCGGTCCCGGCCAGGACAAGGGCGACCGCTGGGATCCCGCCGAGCTGGGCAAGGTCGTGCCCGACCTGGTGGCCAAGGCGGCCCCGAATGCGAATATGGGCGGACGGAGGTAGGCCCATGACCACCGAGGTGAGCCCTCCGCCGCCGAGCCGCCACGAGATGGACGAGGCGGTCCAGGTCATCCACGACAACGCGGAGCGGCTATTCCTGTGGGATTACGAGCGGGACCGCGGGCAGCTCGTCACGCTCTACAACAAGGCCATGGGGTCGCAGTGGAACAGCGTCAAGGATCTCGACTGGTCCATTGACGTCGACCCCGAACGACTGGTGGCGGAGCAGCAGAGCCCCGTGCTGGCCATCGCGCGTGCGGCCGGGTCGTTGCCCGGCTCGCCCATGGCCACGTGGAAGGACAAGGAGTACTCGCAGCTCGGCATCGAGTTCTTCAAGGCCAACCTGTCCCAGTTCATGCACGGCGAGCAGGGCGCCATGATGACGGCGGCCAAGATCGTCGAGACGGTGCCGTGGATCGACGCCAAGTACTACGCGTCGACCCAGACCATGGACGAGGCCCGCCACACCGAGGTGTTCGCCAAGTACCTGCACACCAAGCTCGGCGAGGCCTACCCGATGAGCCCGTTCCTCAAGGCGCAGATCTGGTCACTGCTCGAGGACTCGCGCTGGGACATCGCGTACCTGGGCATGCAGATCGTCATCGAGTCGCTGGCGCTCGCCGCGTTCGGCGACATGCTGCGACGCACGAACGAGCCCCTGCTGACCAAGCTGCTGCGCTACGTGATGTCGGACGAGGCGCGCCACGTCGCCTTCGGCGTGGTGACGCTGTCGGAGTTCTACCGCGATCTGAGCGAGGCTGAGCTGCTCGAACGCCAGGAGTTCCTGGTCGACGCCACGCTCAACCAGCGGGCCCGGGCGACGACGCCCGAGGTGTGGGAGCGACTGGGCACGACGGGTGAGGCCGTCCTTCCCTTCATGCTGCAGGCGGCCGAGCAGATGAAGACGAACCTCATGGGCGGTTTCGCCCGCGGCTTCTTCGCCAAGCTGGTGCCCAACGTACGCAAGCTCGGTCTGCTCGATGCCAACAACGGCTACCTGCGCCAGCGCTGGGGCGAGGCGGGGCTGCTCGAGTTCGAGTTCGCCGACGACACCGGCTCGGACTACGAGAGCTACGACGCCGTGGCGCAGGACCGGGCCGTCGCCGAGACGGTGGCCGAGGGGGACGGCCCGGCCGGGTGAGCCCCCGGGCGAAGACCAAGGCGACCGCCGGCGCCATCGAGCGGGTGCGCGCCATTTGCCTGCGCCTGCCCGAGGTGGTCGAGAAGCCGTTCGGCGGTCACACGTCTCCGGCCTTCCGCGTGCGCGACAAGCTCTTCGTCATGACCAGCGAGGACGGCTCCTCCATGACGTTCAAAGCGCCCAAGGGCGTGCAGGCCATCTTGGTGGGCTCGGACGGCGAGCGCTTCTTCGTGCCCAAGTACGTGGGCCCCAAGGGTTGGGTCGGCGTGCGTCTCGACCTGCGGGCTCAGCCGGACTGGGGCGAGCTGTCCGAAATGATCGCCGAGAGCTACTGCCTCACGGCCCCCAAGCGCCTGGCGGCGCAGATCGGCCCGCCTCAGGCGTAGCTGGCCGATGCCGGGGACTCAGTGGGCGGGGTCGAGCCCGGTCAGCGTGGCGTCCATGGTTTCGCTGTAGCGCACGCTGCCTGTGGCCATCGCCACCTGCTCGTGCTCGCGGACGATGAGGCCGGTGCCCGGAACGACCCAGAAGTCGGTCGGGCTGGTGCCGTATTCCGAACCGCGGAAGCTGAAGGTGACCCGGGTGTGCTCCACCAGGACGTGCCGACCGCCGACAGTCATGGTCGCCGGGCCGAGCAGCTGGCCGGCCAGCGACACCTTCTCCGAGGGGCTGGTGAGCGTGCAGGTGGCGGCCCAGCGCTGCCCGGGGCGGGCTGCGCTGGGGAGGAGGTAGGCCGTGGCGGGGCAGTCGATGGTCGAGGTGGTGGTCGAGCCGGCGATCGACTCCTCGGTCACCAACTTGGGCACGGTAAGCGCACCGTTCGGCTGGCTGCAGACCGTGGTGGTCTCGGTGTGCTGCGTGATGGGCACCCAACTCACCGTGGCGCAGGGTCCGTCGACGACGACCATGGACGTGGTCGACGGGAAGGAGCGTTGCATGCCCACGAGGTTGAGGCCCTCACCGCCCGTGGTGCGGTAGCTATACACCCCAGGGCTCGGGAGCCGGTTGAGGAGGGAGTTGAGCATTTTGCCCGTCTGCTCGCGCCGATAGATGCGCAGCGCCTCACGCAGCCCGACCGGTGACGACACCGTCCGGAACACGAGCGCCCACGCCGTCCCACCGGCGGTGCTGACGATCACGAAGGCGAGGACGAGGACCGTGAGCAGACGGTGTTGCTGGACCCAGTGCCAGACGAACACGTCGGTAAATCTACCCGACGGCCGTCGGGTCGAATCCAACCGCCGCGTCAGGCCAGGTCGGGCACCCAGTTGCCGTGGAATCCCGCCGGGACCCGCTGGGGCAACGTGATCACCGCCTGCGGCTCACCCTGGAGGTCGTCGGCGTTGAGCACGTGCAGCGCCGAGCTGTCGTCCGCGGCCGAATGCACCAGGGCCAGCAGCCAGCCGTCGTTCTCGGCGGCGTCGGCGGCTCGCGGCACGAACACCGCTTCGCCGACGGTATCCCCGCGCCCGAACGAACGGGTGGTGCTGATGCCGCGCTCGAAGTCATGACCCACGATGACCGACTCGGCGCCCAAGATGTCGTCGTTCTGCGTGACCGCGACCGCCCAGCCGAAGCGGTGCGGCAGTCCGACCGCGCCGCTCGTCGACCCGCGGGAACTCCTGTCCACGATCGTCTAGGCGCTCCTCCTTCACCGGGCCGCCGTGGCCATCGAGGTGCCAGCGCTCCAGCGTGGGCACGCCTTCGCCCGGTCCGAGGAGCCGCGTACGGAACATGGAGGGGTGGCGCACCACGTCGAGGACGACCCCGTCGCCGTCGTCTTCGTCGTAGGCGTTCATCGGGTGGAAGACGTAACAGGGCTCCACGTCATGCCAGAGCACCTTCGTCGAGTCCCCGTCGCGCGGCAGCAAGCCGATGCGGGCGTGGTATCCCTCCTGCCAGCGGTAGGGGAAGCTCGCCCCTTCGTTGAGGGCGTCCATGGAGAAGGTGACCGGCAGATCGAGCAGGACGATCCAACGTTGGGTGATGGCGCAGTCGTGGACGCTGACGGGTCCGCCCATGGTGACGCGCCGCGACGAGCGCACGCGGGCAGTCGTGTCGATGACACTGACCTCCACGTCGTCTCCCCAGCCGAAGAAGTAGGACACGGCGTAGAGCTCGCCCGTCAACGGGTCACGCTTGGGGTGGGCCGTGTAGCCCCCGTCCAACGTGCCGCCGAAGTCGCACGGTCCGACCGTCTCGAGCTCGTTGGTCAGCTCGTACGGACGGGCGCCGGCCTCGACGATGGCGAAAGTCCGCCCGGCATGGCCGATCACGTTGGTGTTGGGAGCAAAGTCCATACCGGCGTGCACGGGACCGGGCCGAGGCGTCTCCCCCAACGCCCTGGCCACCTGCTCAGAACGCACCCAGCGGTTGCGGTACCACTCGGCTCGGCCGTCGCGCAGCCGGATGCCGTGCACCATGCCGTCACCGGTGAACCAGTGGTAGGAGGCGGGCTCGGGCGCCGCCACCGGGTTGGGGCCATTGCGCAGGTAGCGGCCGGACAGGCTGTCAGGTAACTGGCCGGTAACCGGCAGTTCGGTCGCCGTCAGCTCCTCTTGTACCGGTGCATAGTTGCCCTCCAGGTACGGATTCGTGGCGATAGGCATGGCGTCCCCCTCGTTGCGGGTGCGGGATTGGCCCCTCACGCTACGCACTGGGACCTGTGTGAACAATGTGTGACCAGGACGGGACCGGAGCCGCAAACCGCACCTCGACCCTGAGGCCGCGCTAAGGTGCCTCCCCGAGGGCACCACCAGAACAAAGTTTGGAAATCCCTCTGGCTCGAGAGAGCCACCGGCCGTGACCCCCAGTACGGGTCGAATCTGGCCAGGAGAGGAGTGGATTTTCAATGGCAACTGGTTCGGTCAAGTGGTTCAACGGTGAGAAGGGCTTCGGCTTCATCACTCAGGACGGTGGGGGCCCCGACGTGTTCGTGCACTACAGCGCGATCTCCGGCACGGGCTACCGCAACCTCGAAGAAGGCCAGAAGGTCGAATTCGAGACCAACCAGGGCCCCAAGGGGCTCCAGGCGGCGAACGTACGTGCCATCTAACGCGCTCTGCTGCCGGACACCTCGGCAGCAACAGGTCGCAATTGCAGGGCCCGTCTCCTTCGGAGGCGGGCCCTGTGCAATTCTCCCGGCGGCGCACGGCGCACCGGGTGGACGCCCGACCGCCTACCAGTACGGCCGGCGCTGGCGTGTCGTCACGTCGAGGACGTCCTGTGCGCACTCCTGGCGGCACACGACCAGATCCGGCAACCAGGCGTCGGGATCCCCGTAGCGCAGGGGCTGCCCGTCAAGGCGGCTGGCGTAGAGACCGGCCGCCATGGCCACCGCCACCGGGGCACACGAGTCCCACTCGTACTGCCCACCCGCGTGCACGTAGACCTCGGCCGCGCCCAGGACCACCGCGGCGATCTTGGCCCCGGCCGAACCCATGGGGACCATGACACCCCCCAGGGCCTCGGTCACGTCGTAGGCGACATCGGGTGGACGGCTGCGCGACACCACGACCCGGGGCCGCTCGCCCGCCGGGAAGGGGGGCAGCACGGGCGGCTCCCCCGTCGAGAGCACGATGTCGACCGCCGGGAGCGCCACCGCCCCCACGACGGCGACACCGCCCACGGCCAGCGCCACATGGACCGCCCAGTCGGTCCTGCGCGGTTCCCGGAACTCACGAGTTCCGTCCAGCGGGTCGATGATCCACAAGCGGCCGTCGCCGGCCACGTGCTCGAGACCCTCCTCCGAGCGCACATCGTCGTCGGGATAGAGCCGGTTCAGCTCGTCGACCAGGAGGTGGTGGGCCATGTGGTCGCCCGCCGACCCCACGTCACGCAGCGCGGGCGGGTCAGCGCGCAGCTCCAGCAGGGCCCGGCCGGCCTGCTCCGCCAGGAGGGCCGCGTCGCGGTGCTCAGCGGCCAGGGCGTCGGGCATGGCCCTCTGTTCTAATCGCTGTCAGACCAGGCGCCGGTCCGTGGCCCACCTGGTCAACTCGTGGCGGGTGGAGAGTTGGAGCTTGCGCAGCACCGAGGAGACGTGCGACTCGACCGTCTTGACCGAGATGCTCAGGTCGCGCCCGACCTCTTTGTACGTGTAGCCGCGGGCGATCAGCCGCAACACCTCCCGCTCGCGGGGCGACAGCTGGTCCAGCTCGGGATCGTTCCCGGTGACCGGCGCCTCGCCGTGGGCGAAGGCGTCGAGGACGAAGCCGGCCAGACGAGGCGAGAAGACGGCGTCGCCCGCCGCCACCCGGTAGACGGCCTGCAGGAGCTCCGGGCCCGAGATCGTCTTGGTCACGTAGCCGCGGGCTCCGGCCCGGATGACGTCGATCACGTCCTCAGGGGCGTCCGAGACCGAGAGGGCCAGGAATTGGACCTCCGGGTGCTGAGGCAGGACGCCGCGCAGGACGGCGTGGCCGCCCCCTCCCGGCAGGTGCACGTCGAGCAGGACCACGTCGGGCAGGCGCTCGCCGATGAGCTCGACCGCCGCTCCGGCCTCGTCCGCCTCGCCCACCACCTCGACGGCGTCGCCCAGCTCCGCCTTCACCCCGGCCCGGAAGACCGCGTGGTCCTCCACCAGGAAGATGCGGGGCCGCCCGCCTTCGGAACTCACCGGACCTTGGCCCGCCGCGGCATGGAGAGCTGGACCTCGGCCCCATCGCCGGGGGTGGACCGGATGACGGCGGTGCCGCCGAAGCGGGCCATGCGGGCCCGGATGGACTGGGCGATCCCCTGGTGGCCCTCGGGGACGGCGTCGGGGTCGAACCCCCGACCCCGGTCGCGGACGTAGAGCATGACCGTGTCCGCCTCCACCTCGGCGTAGAGGGAGACCTGGTCGGCACCCGACCACTTGGCGGCGTTGACCGTGGCTTCGCGGGCCGCGTCGAGCAGGGCACGGAGGGCCTCGTCGAGCTCGCAGTCCCCCACCGTCACGACCTGGACGTCGATGCCGTGGTCGGCCTCGACCTGGCGTTGGAGCAGCGCCAGGCCCTCGGCCAGCTCAGTGGCATCCTCGCCGATGGCGCCGGGCGGGCGCCCCTCGAAGAGCCACGCCCGCAACTCACGCTCCTGGGCGCGGGCGAGCCGGGTCACGTTCTGCGGGTCGTCTGCGGTGCGCTGAATGAGCGCCAACGTCTGCAGGACGGAGTCGTGCACATGGGCCGCCATCTGCGCCCGCTCCTCCGCCAGGGCGCGGGCCTGTCGCTCGGCGATCAGGTCGCGCACCAGGCTGAACCACCAGGGGCCGAAGATCACGACCACGGCCACGATGACGAGGGCGGCGCCGCCGACGGGCCGCAGGGCAGCGGCGGTCGTCCGGTGGTTCATGACGATCAGGGCCAGCCCGGCCAAACCGACGAGCACCCCGGCGACCACGCGCGACGAGGGCAACGCGCCGGCCGCGACCATGGGTGTCCTGGGTCACGAGCAGGCCGATGTCGTCGTGGAGGAAGGTGCGCTCCGACTCGCCGGCGTTGCGCCAAATGAGCACCCCGAGACCCAGGGCAAGGATGGTGGGCCACCCGATGAGACCCAGGTAGCCGAGGTGGAGCGCGCTCGCCGTGATCTGCGCCACGATCAAGATGGGCACCAGCGCGATGAGCATCCTGATACCGGCGCGGTCGTTGACGGCGCGGGAGAAGATGCTCGAGCTCTCGCCCTGCATCGGGATCAGCAGCCACGCCACGGCGTAGGGGAGGATCGTCACGCCGGTGCAGATGCTGAGGATGAGGACGCCGATGCGGACCCAGGTGACGTCCACCCCGAACGAGTCCGCCAGCGCGCCGCACACGCCTCCGAGCACCCGGTCGTCGGGGCTGCGGCGCAGGTGCTTCAACCGCCGCACGAGATGATGACCCGGTCCTCCGTGGTGGCGATGCGGCCGGCCGCGCCAGCGGTACTCGGCCGACCAGTGTCCGTGGTCGTCGGCGGACCAATGTCCATTGCCGTTCCGGTCGGACCACCGGCCGAACCCGGCGAGCGGGCCTGGGGGCGCGGGCGGGGTCGGGTTCGGGGTCTGGCGGCCCTCGTCTTCGAGCGGCCGCGTTCCGGGATCGGGCGCATCCGCCATGCCTCCATGGTCGCGCGCCCCGGCCCAGGTGGCTATCAGGGACATCCCTGACGGAAATGGGGAACGCTCAGGGTCCGACCGGGGTCGTGCCGGATACCCGGCTGCGACGTGCCACTTCATGCTGGCCCCATGGACACCCCACCCACCGAGTACCAGACCCACGACGAGGGCGACACGCCCGGTACCCCCGCCTCCGGGCCCACCACACAGGCTCCCCCCACCCAGCCCGGCGGTGACGGGCCACGACTGCACCGCGCCAGCCGCGGCCGCATGCTGGCCGGCGTCGCCGCCGGGCTGGCCGACTACTTCGACGTCGACCCGACACTGGTCCGGATCGCCTTCGTCGCCCTGGCCTTCGTCGGCGGACTGGCCGTGCCGCTCTATGCGGCCGGCTGGTTGCTCATCCCCGACGACGAGACGGACGTCTCCGTCGCCGAGGAGCTCCTGGCCCGGGAGCGGGCCCGCGGCGCCTACTGACGATTGAGCCGACCCACCTGCACCAACCAACCCACCCACCACCTTCGACTGCGCAGCACCGAGAAAGAGGAGACCCCGATGCGCTACCGCTGGGACCCCGCCTATCCGATGGGCCGCCGCGACCCGCAGGCCACGGACGCCACAGTGCGCGCGTCCGACGACGAGCGCAATGCCGTGGCCGACAAGCTGTCCCGTCACTACGCCGAGGGCCGCCTCGACGAGACGGAGTTCAAGGCCCGCCTCGACACCGCCATGACGGCCACGACGCGCGGCGACCTCAACGGGTTATTCCACGACCTGCCCCGCCTGCCCAGCGAGCCCCCCGCACCGCCGCCGCGGCACCGCCGCATCCTGCCGTGGGTCTTCCTGGTGGCGTTCCTCGCCATCGTGGCCGGGGCCAGCATTCCCTTCTATCCGCTCTACCACGTGCCGTGGCTGCTCTTCGCCATCGTCGGCTTCGTCCTGTGGCGCCGCGCCGTCGGCCACCACCATCATCCACCACCATCAGTATCGGATCGATGGCGACCGGCCGAGCTCGGTCATGGACCACTGAGCCGTGCGCATCCATGCCCGTCCAAACGCCCAACGTCTCGTGAGCGACCACGACCCCCTCGCCGCCCTCCGCTCCATGGAGCTCTTCGCCGGCGTGCCCGACGTCGAGCTCGAGGAGTTCGCGGCGTCCTGCGACCTCACCACGGCCCATCCGGGTCAGGTGGTGCAGGCACAGGACGTAGCGGTCCGCCTGTGGCACGTGATCTGCGGCGGCCACGCCGTGGTCCAACGCGACGCCACTCCGATCGGGCTGCTGGGCCGGGGCGACTCGTGGTGCGAGCACTCGCTGCTCAACCGGCTGCGCTCCTCCATCGCCGTGGTGGCGCTCTCGCCCCTCACCATGCTCACGTTGAGCGAACAGTGAAATTTTCGCGATCCCCGAGCATCATCCCGTCCTCGCCGGCCGTCTCGTGGCGCGTTCGGCCAGCTCAGCAGATCGCTTGGCCCTGCCCGTCTTCAACGCGCTCAAGCACCTGAGCCCCGCTGCCGATTTCTAGGGGGAATGGGGGTGCCGGTAGAATGGCCGCGGTCCCGCGACGCCATCCGCCCCCGGCGTCATCGTTTCCCGAGGAGATCCCTTTAATGCGCACCCTGGCCGGGTGGTGTGTCCGTCATCGCCGCATCGTCGTCCTGTTGTGGCTGGTCGTCCTGTTGGGGTCCATCACGCTCGTCACGTCGTTGGGCACCAACTACTCGAACAACTTCAACTTCCCGAACACCCAGTCCTTCGAGGCCATCAACCTGCTCCAGTCGGTGGCGCCCGGCCACTCGGGCGACACTGAGCAGGTCGTCTTCGGCACCTCCGGCGACGCCCGCCTGACGGATCCCGCCATCGGTCAGCGCATCAACCAGATGGTCGACGCCATCAACCAGCTGCCGAACGTGACGCCCGTCACGAGCCCCTACGACGCGGCCGGCAACCTCGTCGACACGCAGACCATCAACGCGGACCGGACGGTGGGGTTCATCCAGGTCCCGTTCGACAAGACGCCCAACAACATCTCAACCGCCGAGGCGAAGAAGTTTGTCGACACGGTGACACGGGCCTCGGGCGACGGCTTGACCGCGGCCGACACCGGCCAGCTGGCCGAAGAGGCCAACAACCAGTCCTTCTCGAGCACCGGGCTCGGCGTATTGCTGGCCCTCATCGTGCTGCTCCTCGTGTTCGGGTCCATCTTCGCCGCCCTGCTCCCGATCATCTCCGCCCTGTTCGCGTTGGGCACCGCCGTGGGCCTCATCGGGCTCATGAGCCATGTCATCGGCATGCCCTCGATCTCCCCCGAGGTCATGCTCCTGATCGGGCTGGGTGTGGGCGTCGACTACGCACTCTTCATCGTCACGCGACACCGGCAGGGGCTCGTGGCGGGACGTGACGTCGAGTCGTCCATCGTCAACGCCGTGAACACCTCGGGCCGGGCCGTCCTGTTCGCCGGGATCATCGTGTGCATCGCCCTGCTCGGCATGTTCGCCATCGGCGTCAGCTTCCTGTACGGCCTGGCCCTGGCAGCGGCCGTCGGCGTGGCCTGCACCATGGTGGCCGCCCTCACGCTCCTGCCGGCCATGCTCGGCTTCATCGGTCCCAAGGTGATGAGCCACAAGCAGAAGAGGAACCTGGCGGAGAACGGCCCCCGCATCATCGGGGCGGACAACAAGGGCTTCTGGCCCAAGTGGGCCGACCGCGTGCAGCGCCGGCCGTGGATCACCGCCGGCGTGGCCCTGATCGTCATCGTCGTCCTCGCCTTGCCGTTCTTCTCGATCCAACTGGGCTCGGCCGACCAGGGCACCGACCCGCCGGGCAGCCAGACCCGGATCGCCTTCGACCTGCTGTCGAAGGGCTTCGGCCCCGGCTTCACCGGACCGTTGATGGTGGTCGGCGTCGTCCAACCGGACCAGCGCGACGTGGTGGACACCCTGGTGCACGACGTCAAGGCCCAGCCGGGGGTGGCCGAGGTGGCCCAGCCGCTCTACATCCCGAGCCGCACCGGCAACGGCGACGTCGTCCTGGTCAACGTCTATCCGACGACGGCGCCCCAGGACGCCGCCACCACCGACCTGGTCAACCACCTGCGGGCCGACACCGTGCCCCAAGCGGCCGGCGACTCGGGGGTCCGGTTCCTGGTCGGCGGCACCACGGCCATTTACATCGACTTCGCCAACGTGTTGGCCTCGAAGCTGCCGTTCTTCATCGGCCTGGTGGTACTGCTGTCGTTCCTGTTGCTCATGACGGTGTTCCGGTCCATCGTCATCCCGCTCACGGCGGCCGTCATGAACCTGCTCTCCATCGGGGCCGCCCTGGGCATCCTCGTCGCCGTCTTCCAGTGGGGCGACCTGGGCGGGCTGATCGGCCTGTCGGGCACCGGACCCATTGAGGCCTTCCTGCCCGTCATGCTCTTCGCCATCCTCTTCGGCCTGTCCATGGACTACCAGGTCTTCCTGGTGTCGCGCATGCACGAGGAGTACCTCAAGTCGGGCGGTGACAACAAGGTGGCGGTCCGCAACGGACTGGCGGCCACCGGCAAGACGATCACCGCGGCCGCGTTGATCATGATCCTCGTCTTCGCCTCGTTCATCCTGGGCGGCGAGCGGGTGATCAAGGAGTTCGGCATCGGCCTGGCCGCCGGCGTCGCCGTCGACGCGGTCATCATCCGCATGTGCATCGTGCCGTCGCTGATGATGCTCTTCGGCAAGGCCAATTGGTGGTTACCGGGCTGGCTGGACCGCATCCTGCCCAGGCTCTCGGTGGATGCCGACGACCTGATCACCCCACCGATCGGCAAGGCCGGACCCGAACCCGAGCCGGAGCTGGCCGGGGCGAACCGGCCCTGACCTGAGCTGCTGAGCTACCAGGCGTAGTCCTCGGGCGCCGTCTTGGGGCCCGGGAAGAGCTCGTCCAGGCGGACCAGCACCTTGTCGTCCAGCGTGACGTCGACCGCCCGCACGGCGGATTCGAGGTGCTCGGGCAGGCGCGGCCCCACGATGGGACCGGTGACCACCGGGCGGGTCAGCAGCCACGCCAGCCCGACCGTGCCCGGCTCCTCGCCGGCCTCCGCGCAAAGGTCCTCGTACGCCTCGAGCTGGGAACGCCGGGCCTCGATCGTCTCGGCGGCCCGGCCGGCGTAGCGCCGGCTGCCGTCCCGCTCCTTGCGCACCACGCCGCCCAACAGGCCGCCCTGCAGAGGCGACCACGGGATCACGCCGATCCCGTAGGACTCGGCCGCCGGCAGCACCTCGCGCTCGACCGCCCGCACGACGAGGTTGTAGATGGACTGCTCGCTGACGAGGCCCATGAAGTTGCGCCGGGCGGCCGCCTCCTGGGCCTGGGCGATATGCCATCCGGCGAAGTTGGACGAGCCGACGTACAGGATCTTGCCCTGGTCCCGCAGGACCTCCATGGCCTCCCAGATCTCGTCCCAGCTGGTGCGCCGGTCGATGTGGTGCATCTGATAGAGGTCGATGTAGTCGGTCTGCAGCCGCTTCAGGCTGGCGTCGCAGGCCCGCCGGATGTTCAGGGCGGACAGGCGCCCCTCGTTGGGCCAATCCCCCATGTCGCCGTAGAGCTTGGTGGCGATGACCACCTTCTCCCGCCGGCCGCCCCCCTGGGCGAACCAGCGGCCCACGATCTCCTCGGTGGCGCCGCGGCCCTTGGAGCGGCCGTAGACGTTGGCCGAGTCGAAGAAGTTGATCCCGGCCTCCAGAGCCGAGTCCATGATGGAGAACGAGGTCGGCTCATCGGTCTCGGGCCCGAAGTTCATGGTGCCCAGGCAGATGCGACTGACGCGGAGGCCGGTGCGGCCGAGATGTGTGTAGCGCATGCCGGGACCCTACCGGCCGAGCGGGTAGAGATGTCCAGGATCCTCCGGGATCGTCCGGATTAGCCGGTCTTTCGGGCCGACCGCTAGGTTGGAACCACCTTTTTGAGCTTTCGAGACCGAGCGTGGGAGCAGTGATGGCGCAACAGATTCCTCTAGTCGACTACCTGGTGCTGGGAGACGACCCACACCTGGTGGCGAACGAGTGCACCTCGTGCGGGGCGCGCTTCTTCGACCGCCGCAACGCCTGCGCCCACTGCGAGGGGACCGACTTCAAGCAGGTCGACATCCCCACCACGGGCGAGGTGCGGACCTTCACCATCGTGACGTTCGCCGCCCCCGGTATCCCGGTGCCCTTCGTGGCGGCCGTGGTCGACTGCGAGGGCACCAGCGTGCGGAGCAACCTGATCAACGTGACCCCCGACCCCGAGCACGTGACCACCGGCATGAAGGTGCGCCTGGCCACCGAGGTGATCGGCACGGACGACAACGGCACCGAAGCGGTCGGCTTCGGTTTTGAACCCCTGGGAGGTTGAGCACGATGGCATCGACATCGGAGGAAGTGTGGGTCCTCGGCATCCACATGACGAAGTTCGGCAAGCACCCTGACCTCGACACGGTCGACCTGGCGTCGCAAGCCGTACGGGGCGCGCTGGCCGACGCGGGCGTGACCATGAAGGACATCGGCGTCATCGGGGCGGGCAACCTCATGGGCGGCGCCCTGCCCATCGGCCAGGTGGTCCAGAAGCAGCTGGGCCAGACCGGCATCCCCGTCTACAACGTGTCCAACGTGTGTGCCACCGGCGCCACGGCGCTGCGGGTCGCGGTCATGGCGATCAAGGCGGGCGAGGTCGACATGGGGCTTGCCTTCGGGGTGGAGAAGCTGGCCGGGGCCGGGCTGCTGGCCGGGGGCAGCCGCAAGAGCGACAACAGCGAGTGGGCGCCGTCCGGCCGCTACGGCGCCGTGGCCGGCGTCGACGGGCGCATCGGCACCGAGACCATGCCGGGCGTGTTCGCCCAGATCGGCATGGAGTACGGCCACCGCTACGGCGGCACCAGCTTCGAGTTGTTCGCGCAGATCAGCGAGAAGAACCACTCCCACTCGACGCTGAACCCGCTGGCCGCCTACACCAAGAAGATGTCGCTCGACGAGATCATGAACGACGTCATGATCGCCTACCCCAACACGCGGCCCATGTGCTCGGCCAACTGCGACGGCGCAGCGGCCGCCGTGGTCGTCTCGGGCTCGAAGCTCAAGACCCTGTCGAAAGAGCAGCAGAAGCGCGCCGTGAAGATCAGTGCGTCCATCCTGACCACCGACCCGTGGGAGGAGGCCTGCCAGGTACTGCCCGACGTAAACGAGCTGACCCGTCGGGCGGCGGCGCAGGCCTACGAGCAGGCCGGCGTGGGGCCCCAGGACCTGAACCTGGTGGAGCTGCACGACTGCTTCGCCACGGCCGAGCTGGTCCACTACGACAACCTGGGACTGTGCGAGCGCGGCGGCGCGGCCGACTTCTTCAAGTCGGGCGCCACCTGGCGCGACGGCAAAACCCCGGTCAACGTGTCGGGTGGGCTCGAGTCCAAGGGCCACCCGATCGCCGCCACCGGCATCGCCAACGTGTGGGAGGTGACCACCCACCTGCGCGGTGAGGGCGGCGACCGCCAGATCGAAGGCGCCAAGGTCGGGCTGACGCACGTGATCGGGCTCGGCTCGGCCTGCGGCGTGCACATCTTGGAGAAGTCGGCGGCCTGATCCGGGCCGGTCGCCGGGTGGCCGGTCAGGCTGGTAGCTGGTAGCTGGTAGCTGGCAGCTGGCAGCTGGCAGCAGTGACGACCTCGCCCGTCTACGACACCATCGGCCAGGGCTACGTCGTCCACCGCCGTCCCGACCCCCGTTGGGAGGCGCTGGTGACCGAGCAGATCGGTGAAGCCGGCGTCGTCGTCAACGTCGGCGCGGGCACCGGCTCGTACGAGCCCCTCGACCGCACGGTGGTCGCCGTCGAGCCCTCGAGCGTCATGGTGGGCCAGCGCCCCGCCGGGGCGGCCCCGGCCGTGCGGGCCAGCGCGTCGGCCCTGCCGCTGCCCACAGGCTGGGCGGACGTGGCGCTCGGCGTCTGCACCGTGCACCACTGGGACGACTGGAATGCCGGCCTGGCCGAGATGCAACGCGTGGCCCGCCGCCAGGTGATCCTTGCCATCGACTTCGACCTGCACGCCACCTTCTGGCTGCTCGAGGAGTACCTGCCCGAGGTCGGCGACCACACCCGGCGCTGCCACCCCGGGGCCGACCTCATTGCGGAGGCCATCGGGGCCACGGATGTGATCCCCCTCCCTGTTCCCCGCGACATGCAGGACGGCGTGCTCGGGGCCTACTGGTGCCGGCCCGAGGCCTACCTCGACCCGGCCGTGCGGGCCAACGCCTCAGGCCTGGCCCTGGCCGACCCGGCCGTCATCGCCCGCGGCATGGGTGAGCTCGAGCGCGACCTGGCCAACGGGGTGTGGCACGAGCGGCACGCCAAGCTGCTGGCCCAGGACTCGGTGGACCTGGGCTACCGGCTGGTCGTCTCCGGCTCCAAATGAACGGAACCAACCGGAGTCATTTGCGTCAGGCCGCCGCCTGACGACCCGGTGGCGGCCGCTGGTTGCGCAGGCGGTTGTGGAAGCCGCACAGCAGCCGGCCGTTCTCCTGGGTCGTCGCGCCCCCCTGTGAGTACGGCTCGATGTGGTCGGCCTGGCAGTTCTCGGCCGGCTCATAACAGTACGGGTGGGTACACATGCGGTCGCGCAGTTCGATGGCCCGGCGCGTGCCTCCGATGAAGAATCGAGAGCGCGCGCTCACGTCCACCCGGCCGCCGAGGCTGAACAGGGCACGCTCGAAGTAGGCCGAGTCCATCCAAGGTTCGAGGGCGGAGGGTGGCAGCACGGTGCCGTTCTCGAGCTCGCAGATCCGCCCGTGCAGGGTCTCGAAACCCACCAAGATGCTGAACAGCGGTGCCGGGCGTATGCCGTCGACCGGAGCCGTGCGGCTGCGGGTGGCCATCTCCACCAGGGCGTCGGCCCGCCGCTGCCCAGAGGTGCGGGCGAGCTCGTCGAGGCGGGGCGTGTGGCCCACGCGCTCTCTCGCCTCGGCGCAGTCCGCCTCGAAGAGTTCGTGCTCCAGCCGGTTCAGCTCGTTGGCGACGATGGAGCCCGCGATGGGGTCGAGCGTGATCTGGCCTAGGAACATGCCGTCGACGCTGGGTTCGAGATAGACGTTGCGGGCCGCCCGGCGGACCTCGTCGGCGTCGTCGGCGCCATCGGGATCGGCCAGCTGCTTCCAGTAGGAAAGCGCCCGGTAGAAGTCCTCGAAACCCATCTGCTCCGCCTGCGCCACCAACATCGGCTCGTCGCGCGTCATGGAGGCCTCGGTGCGCCGGTGCCGGGCGCTGGCGATGGCCCGGACCTGGTCGGTCCCGATGGTGCCCTCACGCCAGGCCCGGGCGCACTCGGGCAGGTGGCGCAGCGATCGTCCGAGTCCCACCCGGCGACGCGCCGCCGAGCGGGGTACCCGGCAACGCGTCGAGATCCACGCCGGCGCCGACTTGGCGCCGTCCGCCGCCCACTCCTGCCCGACTTCGAAGGCCGCTGTGGCCTCGGTTACGAAACAGTCGAAGCGCGACTGGAGCCGGTGCAGCGTCTCGATCGAGGCGCAGTCGGCGTGCGCGGACGCACCCGACGCTACGAGTGCGTCCAGCGCAGCGGCGAACGCCTCGAGTTCGTCGAACTGGAGCAACGGCGACTGTGACATGCACACAAGCCAACCACGCGGGTGTGACGAGCACCTTCCCGAAAAAAAAGCTGCGTCACGCCCCGGAAAACGACGACCGTTCGCCGGCGCTCCGGCGGCGCCCGTCAGGTCGCGTGTGCGGCGAGTGGCACGGGACGGGCCAGGCTCCAGCTGAACGTGTCCTCGATATCGGCCAGCGCGATCGGCTCCGCCAGGTCCGCCACGGTCGGCCCCACCCGGTCCGCCACAGCCTGCAGCAGCGCACCGTCGAAGCCCCACAGATCCACGGCGGTGGCGCCGAGGATCTTGCGCAGGTCCTCCTCGGGCAGACCCCCGAAGATGTAGCGCAAGGTCTCCCGGTGCACCGGCGCCGCCCCCTCGAGGTGCGGATAGTCCGCTCCCCACATGAGCCGGTCGATGCCGATCTCGTGGCGCATCTCGGCCTCGTAGCGCTTCATGAGCGAGCCCCCGAGCCAGACGTGCTGCTCGAAGTAGTCGCGCGGCCGCATCTTCAGGTAGCTGCGCACCGGCGCACCCCCGTGCGTATCGAAGAACGACTCCATGTCGCGGATCAGTGACGGGAGCCACTGCACCCCGTTCTCCGTCACCACGACGCGCAGGTCGGGATGGCGGTCGAACACGCCGCCGAAGATCATGAACCACAGGGGCCGCCGGGTGAACACGAAGACCTCGTAGAGCCCGAGCATCCCGCCGTGCTCGGCGTCGTAGAGGAACTTGGTATCCGTGGCCGAACCCGAAGCACCGGTGTGCAGGTTGACCACCATGCCGTGCTCCTCACACGCGCTCCAGAACGGCTCGTAATACTCGTCGGCGTAGCCGGGCAGCCGGGAACCGACGGACATGGCGGGCAGCATCACGCCCCCGAAGATGCCGTGCTCACGCGCCCACCGCACCTCCTCCACCGCACGGTCCATGTCGTGGAAGTCGATCGGCATGCACCCGGCCCGCCGGCCCGGCGCCGCGTTGCAGAAGTCGGCCAGCCAGCGCACGTAGGCGTGGAGCGCCGGCCACACGACCTCGAGTCCCTGGTCGGTGGCGGCGCCGAGATACATGGCCGGGCTGAGCCCGCCCGCCAGAATCGGTCCCGGCAGGGTCACCTCGGCGTGGATCCCCTGCTCCTCCAGCACGGCCAGGCGGCGGCCGCCGCCGTCGCCCGGCACCACCCAGTCGGTCCCGTAGTGGGCCAGCCAGCCCGCCGCCGCGTCGGTGTCCACGCCCATGCCGGCCAGTCGGCGGGCCGCGGTGGCCCGCACGGGGTCGGACTCGTCCACCTCGCCGGGGTCGAAGCCGCCGAACATGGAGATGGCGAGCGAGGACATGTCGCCGAAGGCGGCCACCGCCTCGCGGTGCGCAGGGTCGACGTAGGACAGGAAGTGGTCGAGGCTGTCGGGCGAGGCGTGCGTGTCCGCGGACACCACGACGTAGTTGCGCCCGCTCCCGCTCTCCTTGGCTGCACCCTCACCCATGGCAACCGCCTTGTCTGGACCCGGAATCCCCTGGTCGGTGCCCGACACTACCGCCGCCTCCACCTCCGGTCCCGAGTGGGCACAGGGTGCCGGTAATTTCGCGCCGAGCGTCATGCACACCTCCTCCACCCTCGTCCTCGTCCTGGCCGTCTTCGGCGCGAGCCTGGTCGAGATGGTCGAGGCACTGACCATCGTCGTGGCGGCCGGGGTGAGCCGGGGGTGGCGCTCGGCCCTGCTCGGTGCCGCCGCCGCGCTGGTGGTGCTCGGCGTGCTGGTGGTGGCCGTCGGCGTGCCGCTGATCCGGTACATCCCGATCGATGCGCTGCGCGTGATCGTGGGCGCACTGCTGTTGGTCCTGGGGCTGAACTGGCTGCGCAAGGCCATCCTGCGCTCCAGCGGCCACAAGGCCATGCACGACGAGGACGAGATCTACGCCGAGACGGTGGCCGACCTCGGGGGTGACGAGGACATGCGACCGGGCGCCGTCGCCCACCGGGGCTACGACGGCGTCGGCTTCGCCGTCGCCTTCAAGGGTGTCTTCTTGGAGGGTACGGAGGTGGCCCTCATCGTGATCAGCCTGGGCGCGGCCCAGCACCGCCTAGGCCTGGCCGCGCTGGCCGCGGTGGCGGCCGCCGTGGTGGTGGGCGCCGTCGGTCTCGTCGTGGCGCGCCAGCTGAGCGAGGTGCCCGAGAACACCATCAAGACGGTGGTAGGCGTGATGCTCAGCAGCTTCGGCCTCTTCTGGGTCGGCGAGGGTGCCGGGGTGCACTGGCCGGGCGACGACCTGGCCATCCCGGTGCTCATCGGCTTCTGGATCGTGATCTATCTCGCGTTCACCGCCTACATGCGCACCCAGCTGCCCAAACCCGCTCCCGAGGCGGTGGCACCGTGACCGTGCTGCGGGCCGTGCACGCCTTCGGCCGCTTCTGGTGGGACTTCCTGGTCGGCGACACGCCCGAGCTCGGTTTGGCCACGGCCGCCGTCGTCGGCCTCGCCTTCCTGCTGGCCGGCCCGCGCCTGGTCGGCGCCATCGTGCTGCCGTTGGTGGCGGCTGGGTTCCTCTTCGTCAGCACGTATCGCGGCCGACGCCGGACGCCCAGCCGCTGACGAGCGGACGCCACCGCCACCGCCAAGCGTCCGGGTGGGCTCACTAGGGTCCCC
Source organism: uncultured Acidimicrobiaceae bacterium (assembly GCA_963807775.1). Classification (GTDB taxonomy): domain Bacteria; phylum Actinomycetota; class Acidimicrobiia; order Acidimicrobiales; family RAAP-2; genus Bog-473. The sequence continues at coordinate 72,013 of CAWECY010000017.1, forward strand.
CGCATGCACCGCTTCCGCTTCGGCCTGCAATCCAGCGGCGACGACCCGCTCGAGGTCGTGCGCTCGGCGCGGGCGGCCGAGGACGCCGGCTTCGACATCTTCCAGGTGGGTGACCACGTCGGGCGCGAGAGCTCGGCACTCGTGACGCTGACCGCCGCCGCGCTCGGAACCACGCGCATCCGGCTCGGAACCCTGGTGCTCAACAACGACCTGCACCACCCGGTGACCCTGGCCCAGGAGCTGGCGACGCTCGACCGCCTGAGCGGCGGCCGGCTCGAGGTCGGTCTCGGCGCCGGGCACAGCTTCACCGAGTACACGGCCATGGGCGTGGGCTTCGACCCACCGGCGGTGCGCAAGGAGCGCCTAGCCGAGGCGGTGGAGATCATCACGGACCTCCTGGCGGGCGGACCGGTCACCTTCGACGGCCGCCACTACCGCGTCGAGCAGGCCGCCACGCTGGCACCCGCCCAGAGCAAGGTACCGCTCCTGGTCGGCGTCAGCGGGAAGGCTGCGCTGGCCCACGCGGCGCGGCATGCCGACATCGTCGCTCCCACCATGCTCGGGCGCACGCTGGCCGACGGGCAGCGGCACGAGCCGCGTTGGGAGCCGTCCCGACTGGACGACACGATGGACTGGATCCGCGCCAGCGCCGGCGACCGCTGGCCCGCGCTCGAGATCCACGCGCTGGTGCAGGCCGTGGTCGTGACGGACGACCGCCTCGGTGCGGCCGAGGCCATGGCCCGGCGGATCGGGATCCCGACGCCGGACATCCTCGAGACCCCGTTCGTGTGTCTGGGGACGCATGCGGAGATGGCCCTGCATCTCCTGGCCTGCCGCCAGCGCTGGGGTATCAGTTACTTCACCGTGCGCGACACCGATGCCTTCGCCCCGGTCATGCCGCTTGTGCGGGCCGCGGATCAGCGGCACTGACGGCCGGCTCGGCCGGAGGGCCGGCCAGCGTCCGCTCGGGCAACAGCAGGACGGCCCCGGCCAGGAAGCACACGGCGCCGACGAAGGTACCCAGATTGGTCCACACCAGGCTGACCAGATCGCCGTTCGGCTTCACGTACGACGCCACGGCGGAGACGCCGAAGGCCACGGAGCCGACGAGATTGAGCAACGTGATCCGCCAGGACAGGTCCCGGGGACGCCAGGCGAAGGACCCGTGGCACTCCTCCGCCCAGGCGAGCCAGCTCGACACGAGGAAGCACACCGAGCCCAGCGCGTCGGGCCGCCAGACCGGATGGTGATCTGACACGACGCCGAGGCCGACCACCCAGGCACTGAACGTCGTGCGGTTGAACCACAGCGTGCCCACGAGCTGGATCAGCGAGGCCCACCAGTCGATCCGGTGATGTTGCAGGCGGAGCAAGGCGTGCCGGGGACGACGGTGCGGGCCGATCAGGGTGGTGCGTGAGGATGCGGCCTCGTGGTACTGCAGGAACGCCGCAGAGGTGAAGAAGATCGACCCGATGAAGTAGGTGAGATTGTCGGTGTCCGTCCCGACTCTGGTGGCATAGGGCGGGCAGGAGCCCAGCGCGAAGCAAAGCGAGCCGACGGCGAAGAGGACGCCGATCCACCAGCTGATGGCACGCGGTGCCCACCAAGTGTGAGTGGACGGGGCGCCGCCGGGGTGCTTGCGGTGCCACCGGGACTCCCACACGAGCTGCGAACCGTCGGGACGGCGGAACACCTCTCGGGTCACGAAGGGTCCGAAACCACGGCTGGCCCGCCGCGCCCAGCCCTCCGGCAGCTCCACGTACCCGGCGCGCATGCGCCGTCACCATAGGGCCGCGTTCAGCCAGGACAGCTGACAGAGCCGGCGGCCGTTCCATGCTCGACGTGTCCGATAGGCGTGTGTACCCGGTGGCCGTCCCTGACCGGGTGGCCGACGCCGATCCGTTGGGCGGGTCCGACTACGGCTCGGCCTTCGGTTGTCGACGACCGGAGCCCGGACCCGAACGCCCGAACTATGGGCGCGCGCGGTGTTCGAGGGAGCGCCAGCGTTCATGCGCCCGCTCCTCGTCTTCGGCTGGCGGGTGGTGCTCGGGCTTCATCTCGGACCGCGGCCGTCGCCGGGCTATGTGCTCGGTTGGTCGACGAGCGACGTCGGACCCGACACCTTTACGCTCGAGGCGGAGTCGCGCCTGCCGCGGGCAGGGAACGCGGCCGTCGTGGACGAGTCGTCGGTCACCTGGGTGACCCTGGTGCGGTTCGACAGACCGATCGCGCGCCCCATCTGGGCTGTGACGTCGCTCGTGCACCGGCCTGACGATCAGGTACCTGCTCGGACGGGCCAACCGCACGTTGCCGGCCTGAGCCCGACTGCTGGCTCCTGGAGCACCCCTCGGGCGAGCCGACTCCCCCTCGAGGTCAAGGTTTCGGCCCAGAACGCCTACGTGCGGCCACCGCTTTAGCCAGTGCTTAACCCTGCAATATCTTGTCTAAGACGCTGCAACATTTATCGTGCACCCTGGCCTCCACCAGCGTTTCCCAATCAGCGTTCCCAATCAGCGTTCCCAATCAGCGTTTCCCAATCAGCGTTTCCCAATCAGAGGAGTGAGGAGTGGCGGAACTCCCCAGTCGGCCGGCCCTCGGCAGGACGGTTCGCGCTCTCGCGCTGCTTTTCCTGGCCCTGGGCGCAACCATCGTCGTGGCCTCCGGATTGTCCCCGTCGTGGCACGGTTCCAGCGGCGTGGACGCGGCCGGGTGCCGGGTCATCGACGGCGTCAGCAGGTGCATTGGTGGCGCCTTGGCGTCGTCCTCTGCTCCGGTGAGAACGGCGAGCCAGGCGAAGCCGACTGTCACCACCACCACGACCCCGGCGGCGTCGGGCCAGACGCCAACGCCCGATAGCGCCAAACAGGCGTCAGGTCCGGCGTCCAGCGCGGAGCCAGCCGGAGCGACGGCCGATTCCACTTCAGCCACAACCATCCCGCCCTCCCATGCGCCATCGTCTTCGTCGGAGTGCTCCGGCGAGACACCACCGGTGGCCGCTCCGGTTGGTGGCCAGTGGACGTGCACGTTCGACGACGAGTTCTCGGGCTCGTCGCTCAACACCAGCAATTGGCAACCGGAGTTGACCGCGACGAACGGCTACACCACAGGTCCACTTCTCGACCCGGTGTGCTACGTCGACAACCCGAACACCATTTCGGTATCGGGCGGCTACCTGAACCTCTCCGTGGTCCAGGTCGGAATGTTCCTGTGCGGTGACGATGAGATGACCTCATACGAAGGCGGCATGGTGTCGTCGTACCAGCTCTTCAGTCAGAAGTACGGCTACTTCCAGGTGAGCGCGGAGTTGCCGGTGACGACGGTCGCCGGTCTGCAGGAGACGCTGTGGCTGTTCCCGGAGGACGAGACGCTCTACGGGCCGTGGCCCGACAGCGGCGAGATCGACTACGGCGAGTTCTACTCCCAGTATCCCTACAACGACGTGCCGGTCAACCACTTCCCCGGGAACGCGTTAGACCCCAACGCCACGAACGACTTCTGCATGGACGGGACGACACCGACGACCGGCCAATTCAACACCTACGCCCTCATGTGGACGCCGACGACCATCACCGCCTACTTCAACGGCAAGCCCTGCATCACGGACACCTACGCGCCGTACGTCACCAGTCCCGACACGTCGCCGGAGCCCTTCAACCAGCCGTTCTTCATGGCCTTCACGGCGGCATTGGGCGTCGGCACCAACACCTTCGTGCCGGGGATCACGCCGCTGCCGGCCACGACCCGGATCGACTACATGCGGGTCTGGCAGTTCTAAGGAGGGCGTGGCGGCGCCTCGACCCGAGCGGGCGCCGATCGGGCATCATGTGATCTCGCCGACGGGAGGAGCTCGCATGGGCCAGCAGGAAGCGCGCGGAGTCGTATCCAGGGAGAAAGGCGCGCCGGTCTCGCTCGAGACCATCGTGGTGCCCGACCCGGGACGGGGCGAGGCCGTCGTCGCCATCAAGGCGTGCGGGGTGTGCCACACCGACCTGCACTACCGCGAAGGCGGCATCAACGACGACTATCCGTTCCTGCTCGGACACGAAGCTTCCGGCATCGTCGAAGCGGTGGGCCCCGACGCGTCGGACCTGGCGCCGGGTGACTTCGTGGTTCTCAACTGGCGGGCCGTGTGCGGCGAGTGCCGGTCGTGCCGACGCGGCAGGCCCTGGTACTGCTTCTCCACCCACAATGCCACCCAGAGGATGACGCTGGCCGACGGGACGCCACTGTCCCCGGCACTGGGCATCGGCGCGTTCGCCGACAAGACGCTGGTGGCGGCCGGCCAGTGCACCAAGGTGAACCCGGCGGCCCGCCCCGAGGCGGTCGGGCTGCTCGGCTGCGGGGTCATGGCCGGCCTCGGCGCCGCCATGTTCACCGGCAACGTGGGGCTGGGCGACTCGGTGGCCGTCTTCGGCTGCGGCGGAGTCGGGTGCGCCGCCGTGGCCGGGTCGAAGTTGGCCGGCGCGGCCGTCATCATCGGCGTCGACCTGGATCCGGGCAAGCTCAAGCTGGCCGAGCAGTTCGGCGCCACGCACACGGTGAACGCCAGCACCACCGATCCCGTCGAGGCCATCAAGTCCTACACCGGGGGCAACGGCGCCGACGTGTGCATCGAGGCGGTCGGGCATCCCAAGGTGATGGAGCAGGCCTTCTTGGCGCGTGACCTGGCCGGGACGCTGGTCCAGGTGGGCGTCCCCACGCCCGACATGCGCATCGACCTGCCCATGATCGAGTTCTTCGGGCGCGGCGGCGCGCTCAAGCCGAGCTGGTACGGCGACTGCCTGCCCTCACGGGACTTCCCGATGCTGGTCGACCTCTACCTCGACGGCCGCCTCGACCTCGACGGCTTCGTCAGCGAGACCATCGGCCTGGACGAGGTCGAGTCCGCCTTCGCGCGCATGGAGCGCGGCGAAGTGTTGCGCTCCGTCGTCGTCCTCTGACGTGACGCTGCCCCTGGCTCCCTTCGGGCCCCGCCGCGGCACGCGGGGCGTGGTGGCCGCGGCCGACCAGCTGGCGGCGTCGGCGGGGATCGGCCTGCTGGCTCGGGGCGGCTCGGCGGCCGACGCCGCCGTCGGCACCGGGACGGTGATGGCGGTCGTCGGGCCCCACCTGTGCGGCCTGGGCGGCGACGTGCTGGCCGTGGTGGCCCCGCCGGGGTCGTCGCCGGCGGCACTCCTGTCGGTCGGGCGGGCCGGCTCGGGCTCGGACCCGGCGCGCCTGCGCGCCGAAGGCCACTCCGTGATGCCGCTGCGGCGCGACATCCGCAGCGTGCAGGTGCCGGGCGCGGTCGACGGCTGGTTGGCCCTGCACGAGCGCTACGGCCGCCTGCCCCTGGACGAGGTGCTGGCGCCCGCCATCGAGCTGGCCGAGGAAGGCTTCGCCGCCTCGATCATGCTGGCGCTGGCCAGCCACCTGGTGCACGGGCTGGAGGGTGCGGGCGACCTGTGCCCGGACGGGCCGCTCGAGGTGGGCCAACGCGTGCGCCTGCCCGGTATCGCGCGGACGCTCCGCGCCATCGCCTCGGGTGGCCGCGACGCGTTCTACGAAGGCGAGTTCGGCCGCGGCCTCCACGCTCTGGGCGACGGGCACTTCGCGGCGGACGACTTCGCCACGTCGCTGGCCCAGTGGTGCGCGCCGCTGCAGCTGCGGGCGTGGGGCCACGACCTGTGGACGGTGCCGCCGCCCGCCCAGGGCTACCTGACCCTGGCCGGCGCCTCGGTGGCCGAGATGCTCGGCCTGGGCGAGGACCCCGACGACCCCCTCTGGGCCCACCTCCTGGTCGAGACGTGGCGCACCGTGGGCCACGACCGCCCCGACATGCTCTTCGACGGTGCAAACGGCACGGCGCTCCTGGCGCCCGAACGCCTGGCCGCGGCGGCGGCGCGGGTCGCCGAAGCACACGCCGCCCCGCCCGACGTGGCGCCCGGCCGGGGCACGGTGGGCCCGGCGGTGGCGCGGATGGGCGACGGCGACACGACCCACCTGTGCGCCATCGACGCCGACGGTCTCGGGATCTCGCTGACCCAGTCCAACGCGCTCGACTTCGGGTCCCACCTCATCGAGCCCGCCACCGGCGTCTTCCTGCACAACCGCGGCGTGGGCTTCTCGCTGGTGGAGGGGCACCCGGCCGAGGTGGGACCGGGGCGCCGGCCGCCCCACACCCTCTCCCCCATGCTGGCCACCGCGGGTGGGGCGCTGACGCATCTGGTGGGGGCCATGGGCGGCGACGCGCAGCCGCAGATCATCAGCCAGTTGCTGGCCCGCATGCTGCGGGCCGGGCAGGACCCGGCCACGGCCGTCACGGCGCCGCGCCTGACGCTCGGCGCGCCGAACGCGGGGGCGTTCCGCCTGTGGTGGGGCGACGACCTCACGGTGCTCGTCGAGGCGGACGCGCCGCCGGCGTGGGCCGAGGGTCTGGCGGCGCGGGGGCACACCGTGCGCCCGCTGCGCGCCTTCGACCCGGTGGCGGTCGGCTGCGCCCAGATCATCACCGTGCGCCGGGACGCCAACGGGGAGCTGGTCTTCACCGGCGCGTCGGACCCGCGCAGCCCCGAAGGCGGCGCCGTCACGCGCTGAACCCCGAGAGGCGGCCCGGCGGCGGCGAACGGTAGCGTGGAGCGCATCGAACGCCTCGCCCTGCCGCCCCTGCACGCCCGCCCTGACCCGGCCGATCAGGCCCCTGGGCTGGGACTTCGGGCCCGATGAGCGGCTGGCTGCGGCGGCCGGACGCGACGGCGCCGATCCCGGACGGCTACAAGTGGGTGGCGCTGTTCATCTCGACCCTGGGCATGCTCATGGCGACGATCGACGGGTCGATCGTGCTCATCTCGCTGCCCGACATCTTCCGCGGCATCGGCATCGACCCGCTGGAGCCGGGCAACAGCTTCTACCTGCTGTGGATGATCCTCGGCTTCCTGGTCACCACGAGCGTGCTCGTGGTGACGCTGGGCCGGCTGGGCGACATGTACGGCCGGGTGCGCATGTACAACCTGGGCTTCGCCGTCTTCACCTTCTTCTCGCTGGCCTTGAGCATCACCTGGTTGACGGGGCCGGCGGCCGCCATCTACCTCATCGTCATGCGCATCTTCCAGGGTGTCGGCGCCGCCATGCTGATGGCCCAGTCGGCCGCCATCCTCACCGACGCCTTTCCCGAGGACCAACGCGGCATGGCCCTGGGGGTGAACCAGGCGGCCGCGTTCAGCGGCTCGTTCATCGGGCTGATCCTGGGCGGGCTGCTGGCGCCCATCAACTGGCGCCTCATCTTCCTGGTGTCGGTGCCCATCGGGCTCTTCGCCACCGTGTGGGGCTACCTGCAGCTGCGTGAGCTGGGCCAGCGGCGCTCCTCCCACATCGACTGGCCGGGCAACATCACCTTCGCCCTCGGGCTGGTGCTGATCATGGTCGGCATCACCTACGGCATTGAGCCCTACGGCGGCCACGCCATGGGCTGGACCAGCCCGCGGGTGATCGGGGCGATAGTGGGCGGGGTCGTCTTCCTCGTCGCCTTCTGCCTCATTGAGCAGCGAGCCCCCGAGCCGATGTTCACCTTGCGGCTCTTCCGGATCCGCGCCTTCACGGCCGGCATCGTGGCCAGCTTCCTGGCCGCCATGAGCCGGGGCGGGCTCATGTTCATGCTCATCATCTGGCTGCAGGGCATCTGGCTGCCACTGCACGGGTACTCGTTCGCCCGGACGCCGCTGTGGGCCGGCCTGGCCATTATCCCGCTCACCGTCGGCCTGTTCATCGCCGGCCCCATCTCGGGGATCCTGTCGGACCGCTACGGGCCGCGCCCCTTCGCCACGGGCGGGATGATCGGTGTCGCCATCTGCCTCGCCCTGCTCGAGGCGCTGCCCATCGACTTCAACTACGCGGTCTTCGCCGTCATCCTCTTCTTCACCGGCCTGTTCATGGCGTCGTTCGGCTCGCCCAACCGCACCGGCGTCATGAACAGCCTGCCGCCGGAGCACCGCGGCGCCGGCTCGGGCATGAACACCACCTTCCAGAACTCGGCCCAGGTGATCTCCATCGGCATCTTCTTCACGCTGATGATCGTCGGACTGTCCGGCACGCTCCCCCACAACGTAGCGTCGGGACTGCTGGCGCACGGCGTGCCGGCCGACGTGGCGGAGCGGGCGTCGCACCTCCCCGCCATCTCGACGCTCTTCGCCGCCTTCCTCGGGTACGACCCGGTGCAGCACCTGATCGGCGCCGGGACGTTGTCCCACCTCGAGCGCGTCCCAGCAGGCGGCGTTGGCCCAGCGCAGCTTCTTCCCCGGCCTGATCGCGCGGCCGTTCCAGGAGGGGCTGCACGCGGCGTTCGACTTCGCCATCGCCATGAGCCTGGTGGCGGCGGCGGCGTCGTGGACGCGCGGCAAGCGCTACGTGTACACGCCGGCCACCGACGACGAGCCGTCGGCCGGCCGGGTGCTGACCCACGCCGGCGGCGGCGCGTCGTGAGCCCCGCGCCGCGGGCCACGGGCGCGCCGCGGGCTACGGGCGCGCCGTTGCGCATCGCCGCGCTGGCCAAGCAGATCCCGCTGGCCGAGTCGTTCCAGCTCGAGGACGGGCGCCTGGTGCGGCGCGGCACGGAGGCCGAGATGAACGCCTACTGCCGGCGCGCCGTGGCCCAGGCCGTGATGCTGGCCGGGCAGACGGGTGGCACGTGCACCGTGGTCACCCTCGGCCCGCCGAGCGCCGACGACGTGCTGCGCGAGGCGATCGCCTGGGGCGCCGACGCCGGGCTGCACCTGTGCGACCCGGCCCTGGCCGGCTCGGACACCCTGGCCTCGGCGCGGGCGCTGGCGGCGGCCCTGCACCAGGCCGGCCCGTTCGACCTGGTGCTGGTGGGGCGCAACACCCTCGACGGCGAGACGGGCCAGGTCGGGCCCGAGCTGGCCGAGCTGCTCGGCCTGCCCTTCGCCTCGGGCGTGCGCCGCCTGGAGGACGCCGGGCCGTTCCTGCGCCTGGAGCTGGAAAACGACGACGGCACCCAGGAGGTGGAGGTGGACCTCCCCGCCGTGTTGTCGGTGGCCGAGCGCCTGTGCGACCCGTGCAAGGTGGACCCCGACGGGCGGGCGGCGGTGGCGGCCGGGCGCATCGCCGTGGTCGGCGCCGCCGAGCTGGGACCCGGCCCCTGGGGCACCGACGGGAGCCCGACCGTGGTGGGCGAGACCCGGCCCATGGAGCACGGCCGGGCCGGCCTCGTCCTCGACGGCCCGCTGGCCGGCCAGGTCGAGGCGGCGGTGCGCCAGCTCGTGCGGCGGGGCGCCCTCACCCCCTCGCCGAGCGCTGCTTCGACGCCACCACCCGACCGCGGGGAGCCGGCCGACGGCGCGGCGCACCAGGTGGTCGTGGTCGTCGTGGAGCCGGGCCGGCCCGAGCTGGCGGGAGAGCTGCTGGCCGCCGGGGCACGACTGGCGCGCCAGGTGGGAGCGGCGGTGCACGCCTGGGCCCCGGGTGGCGACCCGTCGGGCCACCTGGGCGGGGCCGGGGCCGACCTGGTGGTCGAGCTCACCGGCTCCACGGTGGCGGAGGACGTCGCCGCCGCCCTCACGGCCTACGTCGAGGAGGTCGCTCCGTGGGCCGTGCTGGCGCCGAGCACGGCGTTCGGCCGGGAGGTGGCCGGACGGCGCCGCGGCGGCGACGGGCTCGGGCCTGGTGGGCGACGCCGTGGAGCTGTCGGCGCGCCACGGGGCCCTGGTCGCCGCCAAGCCGGCCTTCGCCGGGGCCCTGGTGGCCGACATCACCTGCCGCAGCACCACCCAGATGGCCACGGTCCGGCCCGGGGTGCTGCCCGCTCCGGGCGGCCCGGTGCCGCTCCCGGTGCCCTCGGAGCGCCGCCCGGTGACGGCGCGCGGCCGGGTGCGCGTGCGCGGCGAGCAGCGCAACGACGACGTGGAGACGCTGGCCCGGGCCGACGTGGTCATCGGCGTCGGCGCCGCCGTGCGCCCCGACGAGTACGAGCGGCTGAGCCCGCTGGCGGCCGTGCTCGGGGCCGAGCTGGCCGCCACCCGCAAGGTGACCGACAAGGCCTGGGCGCCGCGGGCCCGCCAGGTCGGCCTCACGGGACGCTCGATCGCGCCCCGGCTCTACGTGGCCGTCGGGCTCAGCGGGAAGTTCAACCACATGGTGGGCGTGCGGGCGGCCGGGACCGTCCTGGCCGTCAACTCGGACGGCGACGCGCCCGTGTTCGACCACTGCGACATCGGGATCGTGGGCGACTGGCTCGAGGCCGTCCCGCTCCTGGCCGAGGCGCTGCGCCGCGTCGTCGTCAGCTGAGGCTGCCGGCGGCCGCCCGCACGCTGGCCACCACGTCCTCGTTGGAGGCACCGGGTCCCAGCACGGCGGCCACGCCACCCTGCAGGAGCACCGCGACGTCATCGGGCGGCACGATGCCCCCGACCACGACCGGCGTCTCGAGGCCGGCGTCGCGCAGGGCCCCGACGACGGCGGGGGCCAAGGTCAGGTGGGCCCCGTTGTGCATGGAGACGCCGACGACGTCGACGTCCTCCTGCACCGTCATGGCGGCGATGCTCTCGGGCGACTGGCGCAGGCCGGCATAGACGACCTCACATCCGGCGTCGCGCAGGATGCGGGCCACCACGCGCAACCCGCGGTCGTGGCCGTCCAGGCCGACCTTGGCCATCAGGACGCGCAACGGACGCTCCGTCGCCATGGCTCAGGCGCCGGCGCACCCGGTGGGGACGGACAGAGGGCCCACGGCACGCATCGCGGCCACAGTACCCCCGGGCCGGCGCGCTCCCGTCCTCAGCCGGCGATGGCCTCCCCGCCGCGCACGACGCGCAGCTCAGGCGGGCCGGTCGCGACCTTGGCCGGGTTGAGGTTGGCCGCCAGCAGCCGCTCGAAGGCGCTGGCCGACACGGGGCGGGCGAAGAAGAAGCCCTGGGCGATGTCGCACCCGAGGTTCCGGATCTCCTCGAGCTGGGCCTGGGTCTCGACCCCCTCCACCACCGTCGTCGACCCGATGGCCTGGGAGAGAGCGACGACGGCCGAGACGATGGCCGACTTCACCGGGTCCTGGTCGATGTCCCGGATGAAGCTCTGGTCGATCTTCACCTCGTCGATGGGGAAGCGGGCCAGATAGCCGAGGGAGGAGTGGCCGGTGCCGAAGTCGTCGATGGCCAGCCGCACCCCGAGGGTGTGCAGCCTGGCGAGGATCGCGGTGGTCACGTCGACGTCGTCCATGGCCAGGCTCTCGGTGATCTCGAGGCACAGCTTGGAGGGCTCGATGCCGGTGGAGCGCAGCACGCTGGCGATGTCGTCGGCCAGGCTCACCTGCTGGAACTGGCGGGCCGACAGGTTGACGCCCATCTGGAGCGCGATCTCGAACTTGTCCTGCCAGGCCTTGGCCTGCCGGCACGCCTGCTCCAAGACCGTGCGGCCGATCTCGAGGATGGTGCCGTTGTCCTCCGCCAGCTGGATGAACTGGCCGGGGAACAGCATCCCGTGGTCCGGGTGGTTCCAGCGCACCAGCGCCTCGGCACCCAGGATCCGCCGGTCGGACAAGGAGACCAGCGGCTGGTAGTGCAGCTCCACCTCGCCCCGGTCGACCACGTGGTGCAGCGCCGTGTCGAGGTCGAGCCGGCCGACCGACCGGCCGCCCATGCGGTCGAAGTCGAACAGGGCGAACTGGCCGCCGCGGCCGCGGTCCTTGGCCCGGTACATGGCCACGTCGGCATCGTGGAGGAGGTCGTCGCGCGACTTGCCGTACTCGCTGAGGGCCACGCCGACGCTCATGGAGGCGACGACCTCGTGGCCGGCACTGAGGACGACCGGGTCGTGCAGCGCATCGATCACGGAGTTGGCCACCTCGATGGCGTCGTCGGGCGAGGCCACGCCCTCGAGCAAGATGACGAACTCGTCGCCGCCGAAGCGTGACAGGGTGTCCCCCGGCCGCACGGCCCGGCGCAGGCGCTCGCCGATGACCCGGAGGAGCTCGTCACCGACCTGGTGACCCAGGTTGTCGTTGACGACCTTGAAGCGGTCGATGTCGGCGAACAGGACGGCCACCTGGCTCCCGGTGCGGTCGGCCTGCAGGAGCGCGTGGTCCAGGTGGTCGAGCAGCAGGCGCCGGTTGGCCAGCCCGGTCAACGCATCCTGGAAGGCGTGGCGCGCCAGCTGCTCCTCGAACGCCTTGCGCTCGGAGGTGTCGCGGAACACGATCACGGCCCCCGAGGGTGACGAGTCGCCCACGACCGGGGAGGCGGTCATGGTCACCGGGAAGTGCGAGCCGTCGGGGCGGTCGAAGCGGGTGTCGTAGCTGGTGATGTTCCGGCGCAGGGCGATGGCGCGCATGGCGGGGTCGAGCAGGAATCGGGGCGTCTCGTTGGCGGGCAGGACGGGCCCGTCGCCGTCTCCGGCCCCGATGGTGTACCAGCCGAGCATGCTGGCGCCGGCCGGGTTCATGAACGTGATCTCGCCGGCCTCGCTGATGGCGCAGACTCCCTCACCGAGGCTGCTGGTGATGACCGACAGCTTGTCCTTCTGCTGCTGCACCTCGTCGAGCAGATTGGTCTTCTCCAACGCGATGGAGCCGACGGCGGCCAGCGCCTCGATCAGGGTCTGGTCGGCGTCGTCGAAAGGCTCGGTGCGGCTGCGGCCCGACACGCCCAGCCACAGCTCCTGGTCGCCCACCTCGAAGGAGGTGATCAGGTCGTCGCCCTCGGGCCGCTCCGGCGTGAGTGTCGCCTCGGGGGAGCGCAGCAGCAAGCTGGCCGCGTGCAGCACGGCCGCTCTGGTCTCGTCGTTGTCCTGGGCCCGGTTGACGTCGAGCGTGGCCTCGAACAGGCCGCGCAGGCGGGCCCGGTCGTGCAGGGCGTAGAAGTGCCCCGCCCCGACGACGCGCAGGATGACGAGCGGAAGCACGGCCAGCGGCAGGTAGCGCGGCTCGTGCGCCAGGAGCAAGGCCGTCGGGATGGCGATGGCGACGCTGCCGCAGATGACCAGGAGCTTGCCGCTGATGCCCCCGACGACCGTCCGGCGCCAGGGCGTGCCCAGCGTGGACATGATCGTCACCATGGCTCCGGTGTTCACGACGTAGTAGCAGACGACGCCGGCCAATGCGGCTCCGACCTTGGCGTAGCCGAGTGACGTGGTCTGCCCGTGCAGCACCCCGAAGACCACGGCCGCCACCGCCGCCGAGGTCACCACCTGGCCCACGTTGAAGAGGGACTTGGCGAAGGGCCTCCGCCGGATGGCCTGGGCCAGCACCGAGACGGCGGCGAAGACAAGCACGGTGATGTCGCCGGGCACCAGCAGGATGAGGAGCACGAAGCACGCCTCGTCGAGCACGAACGCGTCCGACTCGTTGTCGATGTAGAGCATGATCGGCCAGACCCAGCTGGCCGCCATGAGCCCGCCGAACACGACGGCCAGGACGATGTCGGTCCCCCCGGGCCAACCGGCGTGGATCGCGCTGGACAGCGAGATGGCGATGGCCGCCGCGCCGGCGGCCGCCCACAGAAAGATGACCAACCAGGAGGACCTGGGGAGGTTCACGGCCTATCTCTCCTCTGCTGTGCCCATGATGTCGAGTCGATCAATTCCACGTCGACCCGTTCCAGGTGGATCCGTTCCACGTCGAGCCGTTCCACGTCGACCCGTTCCAGGTCGACCCGTTCCAGGTCGACCCGTTCCACGTCGAGCCGTTCCAGGTGGAGCCGTTCCAGGTGGAGCCGTTCCAGGTCGAGCCGTTCCAGGTCGAGCCGTTCCAGGTCGAGCCGTTCCAGGTCGAGCCGTTCCAGGTCGAGCCGGTCCAATTGGCCGGGTTCCACGTGGAGGCCAGCCCGGACAGGGCCAGGGAGACGTTGGAGCCGACTGCGGCGGCCTGCGTCGCCGGGGACTGGTTGAGGGTCATCGGCACCGAGGCGTCGGCTGTGGCGACGTCGAGGATGCCGTGCCCGTCGACGAACGGGTTGCCCACCGGGCCGGGCAGCGTCGTCCCGAGCAGCGTGCCCTTGACGGTGTTCGGCGCGTAGCCGGGGTGGTCCGAGAGGAGCAGGGCGACCGCCCCGGCGGTGATGGCGGAGCTGAACGACGTGCCCGAGCCGACGAAGTTGCCGCTGCCGATACGGGCCGACGGGTTCTCGGTGTCGATGGTCGAGCCGGGGTCGCGCAGGCTGACGACCGAGCGCCCGGACGTCACCAGGTCGGGCTTGAACCAGCCGTCGGGGGTGGTCGGGCCGATGCTGCTGAACGTCGTCATGACGTCGTCGGCCGGGTTGGTCTGGCCCAGGTCGTCGACGGCGCCGGCCGTGATGACCATCGGGTCGTCTCCGGGCGACAGGATGGTGCCGTTGTCCGGGCCGTCGTTGCCGGCCGAAACGGTGACGACGATGCCGGACTCCCAGGCCTGCCTCGACCGCGTGGTCGAGCGGATTGAGCACGGTCGACTCGGTCGGCACGGAGCCCAGCGACATGTTGAGGACCCGGATGTTGTCCACCGCCTCGTGCGCGATGGTCCAGCCGACGCCCTCGATGATGGTGGCCAGGTCGGTCTCGCCGCTGGCGCCCGCCACCTTGACCGACACCAGGCCGGCGCCCGGGCGCCTCACCCGTGTACTGGCCGCCCGAGGACGCGCCGTCGCCGGCGATGAGGCCGGCCACGAAGGTGCCGTGCCCGTACTGGTCATCCCACGGGTTGTTGCCACCGGACAGGTCGACGCCGTCGACCAGGCGGCCGGCGAAGTCGGGCAGCGGGGTGATGCCGGTGTCGAGCACGGCGACGTTGACGCCCGAGCCCGTGTCGCCCTGCGCCCACAGCTTGGTGGCGCCACTCTGCTCGGGGAAGACGGCGGCCGGAGCGCGTCCCGAAGCACCGCTCGACCCCTGGACGTCCACCGTGACGTCGGGTGTGACCACGAGGCCGGGGATGGACTGGAGCATCCCGACCTGCGCCGAGTCGAGCTCGGTCGCGACGGCGTTGATGAAGGAAAGGTTGGTGATGACCGGGGCACCGACCTGAGCGACGTCGCTGAGGAGGGCGGGCATGACGCCGCCCGGTTCGGAGACGATGTACTCGGAGGTACTACTCCCGGAAATGGGGCCGGCTTCCGCAGGAGCCGGAATGGCCAGAGCCGCTGCACTCAGCGCGGCGACGCCCGACAGCGCTGCAGTACCCCACCGGACACCCCGCCGACTGTGCGAAAGACGGGTCCTCCGACCCAAAATCGCCATCCGTGGCCCCCTCCCCCAACCAAGCGCCGTCAGGTGGAAGGTAACACCAACACCTCATTGGATCAACGCCCGTTGGCCCCTCCCATAGGCCATTCGGCCCTATTTGCTCCCGAGGTACTCCCCGCCGGCCACTCTGACCAGGTCCATCGGAGAACGGTCGCTGTCAGGTTGCAGTGTGGTTGGAATTTGCGCCGGACCACGCCCGGGCCCTCGAAGCCGGGGTTCCGACCGGGCCGCCCCCGCCCAACAAACGCCCAATTCGCGAGCGGCCCACAGCCCCTCCGTCGTCCGTTCAGGCGAGCCGAGAGCCGTTGCTCGCCGCCCCCGGCCCACCGCAATTGCACAGCTGGCGTGGGACTATCCGGGCTCTTCGACAACGGAGCGTCAACTCGGCCCCGCCACACCCGCTCCGCGCTGCGGTCGCCCGGCCCCACCGAACGCCGTACTCCGCGACACCACGGCCGGAACCGGTTCAGGCTCGGGGACCGCGGGCGGGATCGGTACTCTGACGGCGGTACTCCCGCCAGCGGTACAGGAGACCGGCGACGACGGCGATCACGAACAGCGCGGCCAGGACGTAGCCCGCATTGCTGAAGGCCTTGAGCACGTGCTCGTAGCTGCCGCCCAGGCTGTAACCCAGCGACGCCAGCGCGGTGACCCAGATGGCGGACCCGATGAATGTGAAGAGCATGAACTTGCCGAGCGCCATCTCCCCCAGCCCGGAGGCGAACGACACGAAGGACCGCAGCAAGGGGATGAAGCGGCCGAAGAGGGCGACGGGCTCGCCCCGCTTGGCGAACCAGGCCTCGGCCCGGTCCAGGTCCCTGTGGGTCAACAGCACGTACTTCCCGACCTTGTCGACCAGCGGCCGGCCTCCGTATTTGCCGATGGAGTAGCCGGCCAGGTCACCCAGCAGCTCCCCGACCAGGGCCACGACGATCACGACCGCCAGGTTGAGCGGGTGGTTGTCCACCTGCCCACTGGCCAGGACGCCGCCGTAGATGACGGCCACCTCGGCACCGACGGGCAACCCCATGGCCGAGATGAAGCTCAGGACGAAGATCCCGACGTAGCCCCACTGCTCGAGGAAGTGCTCGAAGCTCGCACCGAGCAGGGCGAAGTGTCCCCATTCCTGAAGAAGTTGCTCCACGTCCACCTAGCTTCCGGGTCGCGGCGGCTACCGGGTGCCGCCGTGTGCAGGCGGTCATCTTTGGCGAGTCGGCACCCCGGCGCAATTCACCAGGCACCAGGGAGCGACAGGCTGCGGAGCAGGGAGAATGCTCGCCGGCGGATCCGGCACAGACCGCTACGAGGTGCCGTAGCCTGAGCGGAATCCGGATGAGGGAGACGGGGTGCTCTTCATCGAATACGACGTGGATCCCGACGGCGTGATCGAGCTGGTGGCGCTGGTGAACGCGGTGGAGGAGCAGGGTCGGGACGAGGACGGCGCGGCCTGGATGGCCTGGCGCCGCTCCGACGAGTTCGAGGACGGCGGCCTGGGCTGCGTCGGCGTAATGCCGTCCGAACTGGCGCTGATGGAGTCGACCGAGGATCCAGAAGAGCTCCGCTCCCTCGTCGAACGCATCGTCCTGGCGGACCGGGCGACCAAGGAGGAGATCCCCCAGTGAGCACGACCCGGTCGCAGCTGTACCGCTTCGCCCGCGATCTCGGGAACATCGAGGCCGTGGAGCACGGCTACGAACGGGGCGGGCTCTCCGGTGCCGCCGGCGGCGGCGCCAAGCGCCAGGCACGGCGGGTCATCTATCGAGAGGGCAACCGCCAGATCAACCATTTCGTCCGCGCCCTCGGGCTGGGGCCGGCGCCTCGGCGACGCCACTGAGCGGACGGCAGCGCGTGGCCGGCGCGCGGGGAATCAGGGCAGGATTCCCGTGCCCCGCGGCGTTGGTGGCGCGGTCTGCCGGCCCTCGGCCAGGGAGAGGCCGGCGAGCAGGGCATCGCGAAGGTCGCGTGGATCGATGACCGCGTCATAGGCGAGCCGGCTTCCGGCAGCAATGGACGCGTTGGCCTGCTCGACCGACAGGCGCCTCCGCTCGTCGGGGTCGGCCACGGCGCTTGCTTCCGAGTCTGCCGGCATGGCACCGAGCGTGATGGAAGGAAAGGCCAAGGTGACGGTCTGACCGTCGAAGGGGTTCATGGCCATGATCGACGAGCCGAAACCGAACGCCTTGCGCAAGGTCACGTGGAGCTTCGGTACCGCGAGCCGATGCTGCACGGCGAACATGCGCGCCGCATGGCGCAGGATCCCCTGTCGCTCGGCGAGGCTGCCCGCCAGGACGCCGGGGTTGTCGGCCAAGAACACGCACGGAAGCCCGAAGGCCCCGGCGACGTCGAGGAAGTGGGCGACCTTGTCCGCCGCCGCGCTGTCCACCGTGCCCGCCATCACACTCGGATCGTTGGCCACGATGGCCACGCTCCGCCCGCCCAGACGAGCCAGGGCGGTCACGATCGATCGTCCGAACGTCGGCTGGATGGTGAGGAGGGAGCCATCGTCGACCAAGGCCTCGAGAACGGGATGTATCGGGTAGGGGCGCCGGGGGCTCGCCGGAATGAGGTCCAAGATGGTGTCCAGCCGGCGGGGGCCGGTATCGGTGCCATCCCGGCGCGGTGGGACCTCCCACGCGTTGAGCGGAAAATAGGTGAGGTAGCGCCGGGCCAAGGCGATGGCTTCGACGTCGTCGGCCACGACGTTGTGAACCACGCCGGATGCGGCGGCCGCCACCTCGGGCCCGCCGAGCACCTCTTTGGTCACATCCTCGCCCGTGGCGGACCTCACCAGGGGCGGACCGGCGGCGAAGATGGACGCCGATTCGGTCATGACCGCGAAGTCCGACAGCGGCGCCGTCAAGGCGCCGTGCCCGGCGGAGGCGCCCAGCACGAGACACACCATGGGTACGACGCCCGACAGCTCGGCGAGGCCCATCAGGTCCCCAGGCCGGCGGCCTACGGCCGACTCGGTAACGCGGTGCCCGGCGCCCTCGAGCATCATCACCAGGGGCACCCGTTCTTGCCGAGCAAGCTCACAGAGGCGATAGCGCTTGTCGGCGGCTCCGGTGCCAATGGAGCCGCCGAGCACGGTCACGTCCTCGGCCCCGGCGAGCGCCGGCCGCCCGTCGATGCGCCCGGACCCAGCAACGAGCGCGTCACCCGGGACGGGCGGGTCCTCGGTGGTACCGACCAGCTGCCCGATCTCGAAGAAGGTTCCGGGGTCGAAGAGGGTGGCCAAGCGCTCACGGGCGTTGAGGCGGCCGCGCTCCTTCTGGCGCTCGAGGCGGACCTCGCCACCCATGGACAGCGTCTCGGTCTTCCGGCGCGCCATCTCCTCGAGGGACGGACCCCAGTCCTGCGTTTCCTCACTCATCGCGACCCCCGGAGCTCCTGAGCTGACTCCTCTGCTTCGCCGAGACGAAGACCGGCAAGACACCCGTGCTCCACTCCCCTGAGCAGGATCCCTGTGAGGTACGGAGGTGACGGACCAGCATAGAAGTGCGGGAATCCCGTGTGGAATTGCAGGCGGGTCTGAGATAGACCAGTCCCACCATGGCAGCCTCGGGGGCACGCACCATATTGGGAAGAGGACTCGCCGCGCTACGCAGAGGGGCACTGCCACTGGCCACGGCCACCGTTTTGCTCGCCGGTGCGTCCGTGGCACTCTCGTCGATCCCCTCCGGCGCGGCGACATCGGCCACCCGCGGTCTCACGTCGAGCGTGGCGGCCAACGGAGTGTGGCCCGGAGTGGGCAAGATCTGCGAAAAGGGTCCGGGCGGCTCCTCGTCGGTGCGCGGGGTGGGCGCCAAGACCATTCACATCGCGGTATTCAACGACGCCGCCAACACCGTCGAGCCCGGACTCGAAGAGGAGCTCGTCCAGCAGGCCATGGCCTTCGCGGCATGGTGCAACGCTTCGGGGGGCATCAACGGGCGGGACATCGTCATCGACGATCGCGACGCGGCGTTGTTCAACGCGGCGCAGGTGACCGTGCAGGCCTGTCAGAGCGACTTCATGGCGGTCGGCGGCGGCATGGCGCTCGACCAGCCGTCCGTCCCGATCCGGGAGCAGTGCGGACTGGGCCAGATCAGCGGCTACCTGGCCTCGGACGCCTCCGAAGTTGCCTCCGATCAGGTCGACCCGGGCGGTGGCAACACCCACACCTGGCCCTCGGGATGGTTCCGGGCGCTGGCCAAGGCGTATCCGCAGGCGGTCAAGAAGGCGGGATTTGGCGGGGCGAACACTCCCTCCGTCCTCGAGCCCGAGACCAAGTACGAGTTCGCCGCGCAGGCCCAGGGGTGGAACGTCGTCGACTTCCAGGAGCCGCCGATCATGGTGACCGACTGGGCTCCCTACGTGGAGGAGGCCCAGAGCAAGGGGGTGGAGGCCCTGTGGCCCTCATTGGACGACAACATCGTCCCCTACTTCGAAGCGATGACCACGGCCGCCTACCACCCTGCCTTCGTCATCCTCGGGGTCCAGTTCTACAACGCGACGACGAGCGCAGGCGTGGCCGCCAATCCCGGCCTCCCGCCGGTCTACGTCGAGACGTCGTGGTGGCCGCTCGAGATGGCCTCCCAGAACCCTTCGACCGAGCAGCTCGTCAACGTCATGCACACCTATGCCAAAGGTGACGCCATCGACTTCGACGACGAGGAGGGCGCAGAGTCGTGGCTCCTCTGGGCCAAGTCCGCCTCGGCGTGTGGCACCGACCTGACGGTCTCGTGCGTCCTGAACCACGCGGCCGCCACCAAGAACTGGGACGCCGGAGGGATTCAGGCGCCGATAGCCAGCTTGAGCATGTCCAACCTGGACCCCCAGCCATCGCCGTGCTTCGCACTGCTCAAGGTCGACCCCAACAAGTTCGTCTATGACAAGGCGCTCACTGAGCCGACCCAGTCCATCTGGAACTGCAATCCGAAGAACGTCGTGCACCTGACGCCGCAGGAGTTGCAAAAACTGGCGTCCCTGTGACGGGTGCTACGACGCTCGGGGTCAGGTCACGATGCCCTCAGCTGGCCGCCGCCGCGCCGGCGACGGGTGCCGCCAGCTGGAGCCCGACGAGGGATCCCAGATAGGTGGCGTCTCCGTAGGAGTACAGGGACCCGTCCCGGCCGACGACCCAGTACCCGCCGCCATCCGGAGTGGCAACAATCCCGTCGATGGGCACGCGACTCACGATGCCTTGGCCGGGGACCGAGCCGTCGAACGTGGCGTCGCCGAAGGTGAACACCCCTCCGTCGGAGGCGACCAGCCAGTAGCCGCCGCCGTCGGGTGTGGCCGCCATGCCGACGATCGGCTCGTTGAGGGCCATGCCGCCGGTCGATCCGTGGAATTGGGCGTCGCCGAAGCTGAAGACGCCGCCGTCGGAGGCGACCAGCCAGTAGCCGCCGCCGTCGGGTGTGGCCGCCATGCCGACGATCGGCTCGTTGAGGGCCATGCCGCCGGTCGATCCGTGGAATGGGGCGTCGCCGAAGCTGAAGACGCCGCCGTCGGAGGCGACCAGCCAGTAGCCGCCGCCGTCGGGTGTGGCCGCCATGCCGACGATGGGCTCGTTGAGGGCCATGCTCCCGGTCGATCCGTGGAATGGGGCGTCCCCGAAGGAGAAGACGCCGCCGTCGGAGGCGACCAGCCAGTAGCCGCCGCCGTCGGGTGTGGCCGCCATGCCGACGATGGGCTTGTTGAGGGCCATGCTCCCGGTCGATCCGTGGAATTGGGCGTCCCCGAAGGAGAAGACCCCTCCATCGGACCCCGTCATCCACATTCCCTGACTGCTGGCGGGCGGGAGCTGCAATTGCTCAATGAGCGTCTGCAGCGTCGTGTTGTTGTTCACATTGGTCGCCGAGAATCCGGTGGCAAAGCACCCGCTTGCCGGGACACAGGCCAAGCTGCTCAACCAGCCGAAGGCCACGACGTTGGGGCTGGGTTCGACCGTCCAACTCGAACCGTTCCAGTTCTCGATGTACGGGATGGGGGTCGTGTTCTGTCCACTCGCCGCATTGGTGGCTCCGGTGGCCCAGCAGTCGGAGGCGTCGAGACACGTCACCGAGCTGAGGATGTTGGCGGGCGTGGGCGGATCGAGGCTCGGCGTGATGGTCCACGTCGAACCGTTCCAATTCTCCACCAGGGAGGAAGAAGGATTACCGCTCCCGTCCATGATCGCCCCCACAGCCCAGCAGTCGGAAGAGCTCGTACAGGTCACGGACGTCAGGTCCTGACCCATGGGAGCAGGCGCGGCGGGGGTTGGGACGACCGACCACGCGGTCCCGTCCCAATGCTCGATCAACGCGGCCGCACCGACGACGCTTGGCGCGACCCCGGGGAGGAAGTTGAACTGGAGCTGGTTCGGCCCCGCGTAACCGACGGCCCAACAATCCGAACTGCCGGCACAGGTCACGGATGAAAACTGGTCATAGGTCTGACCCGAGGAGGCGGGCGACGATTGCGACCATTGCGCTCCGTCCCAGTGATAGATGATGCCGTTTTGGGGGTTCTGTTGGCTGTCGAGGGAGTCGCCCACCGCCCAGCAATCCGAGGCGCTCGAGCAGGTCACCGAGAAGAGGTAGCCGGCAACGTCCGGCGTGGACACGACCGACCACGTCGCACCGTTCCAGTGCTCGGCCAACGTCACTGGCCGTTGCTGACCGTCGGGCTCTTGGGCACCGACGGCCCAACAATCCGACGACACCACGCAGTCGACACTCCACAGCAGTGAGGCCTGCGTGTCAGGTGGGGTCACATCGGGCCCGACCGACCACGTCGAGCCGTTCCAACTGTCGATCAGGGCGTTCGGCTGGGAGTTGTTGCCCAACGAGGTGAAGACACCACCGACCGCCCAACAGCTCCACGCGCTCGTGCACGCGGTCCCCATAAGGAGGCTCGATTCCGATGGCCCGGGGTTCGGGCTGGGAATGATGTTCCACCCCGAACCGGTGGCACCAACCGGACTTGGCAACGCCACGGTGAGGACCAAGAGAGCTCCGACAACTGCTCCGACGCACAGGCCGGTGCTGCGGCCGCGTCGATTTCCCCCGAATTTCGCCATGCTTTCATATCGTCGCCCCACACATAGCCTTGAGCGGCCGCACAAGCCATCGAGGTGAGACCGCAACGATGCCAGTGGGGCTGAACACGTCCCGAGGCACGAAAGCCGATCATTTCACCTTCCACTGAAACTCGGTGTGTGCCGAGGACGGGGCGCGAGACGACCGCGTCGGGCCCGCCCACGACCATCCTTGGCGGCAAACTCGTCGACGACGACGAAGGAAACGTGACCAAGGGCGCCGGGCTCAGCCACGACGGGTCGAGGGTGTGCACCTCGACCAACCACCGAATCACGAGAACGTGAACTGGTAGCGCTGACACAGACGAATTGGTTCTGCACCCCTCCGGCGCGCTTCGAGGAAGATCCCGGTGACCAACATGGGGACCGCGAACCACGGGGTCTGCTTGATGGCGCACGCGGCTCCCAACGAAATGGGTCCGATCCATCGCGCCAGTCCTGGCTCGACGTCACGGCCGTACCTGTCCCAACGCCGACAATGACTCGTCCGTGAGGGACGGGACGTCCCCGCGTGCCTGTCCCCGGCGGGGCGGGCCAGGCCGCCTCTCGTGGGAGATCCAGCCCTTGGAGGCACCAAAAGTTCATTCAACCTGGTACTACGAGACGGAACGGGAGTTTTCCAACGGGTGAATGACCCTCACCTCGAAAACCGGTGGACAACCCGAGAACGGCGGAGTCATTCTGACTACATGCAATTTTCGGGATTGTTCGCTCCGAGGCCGTGGCGTCGACGCAGGTGGCTCGGGACACTCACCCTGGCCACGTCCTCCGTCTTCGTCATCGGCACCGCCGGGGCCAGTTCTGGCGCGCAGGTACAGGCCCGGCACCCCGTCCGACTCGACACGTCGTCCAAGCACCACAAGCACCAGACCAACCACAAACCGAAGAAGGGCAAAGCCCAACAGAGCAGTACCAGCCCCTGCCTCGAGGGGCACTGGAACGTGACGAGCATCACCTTGAGTGCAAGCGGCCTGACCTTCAGCGGTGGTGCCGGAACGACCGTGGACATCATGTCGAATGGGAACGCACTCGGAAATTTCACTCCGGGTGCACCGCTCGTCGGGAGCGAGGGCTCAGCCAAGTTCAGCGGCACCATCACTGACCACTACGGTTTTTCACCCAAAACCACGTCACACTCGGGGACCTTCCCCGTCTCGACGGTCACCGACGATGCCACCATCACGGTGGCCGGCGTGACCAAGGCCGTGACGTCCTCGCCCGAGCAGGGCTCGTACAGCTGCACCGGCAAGGACCTCTCGCTGATCTTTACCAGCGGTGCCAGCACACTGACGTACCAATTGTCGCCCGCCGGCTGACATCGTTCGATGGCGCTTCGTCCGGGGCGAGGGGGGGGACGGTTCCAATCCCCCACCCGTGCGGCTCACCTAATTTCCACGCCGTCCGCCTGAGTCCACCCCGCAGTAGAGCCGTTACCTAAGCGGGCTGGCGGAGTTGCTGTCGCCCCTCGCTCACGAGAAGACGTAGTCGTGGCCATCCACCCGTCGGGTCCATTCCCAGTAGAGGTCGAGGGGCCACGGGGACAGCGTGAAGACCTTGCCGGCCGGGTTCTTGTAGTGGCTGTGTTTGATCGAGGGATGTGACCACACCATCTGGCCGATCTCCGCCTGGTAGTGCTCGGCGTAGCGAGCGTAGGCCTCGGGCGTAACCTCGCACGTCCGAGCCCCCGAGGTCAGCGTGTCCCGAATCGCCTCCATGGCGTAGTGGACCTGGAACTCGGAGTGATAGAAAAGGCTGGCTCCGGCGGCGAGGTTCGTACCCGGACCGTAGACGCAGAAGAGGTTGGGGAAATTCGCGACGGTGATACCGAGGTAGGCCGTCGGCTCGTCGCCCCATTGCTCACGGAGGGAAACGCCACCACGACCCGTCACCTGCATGGAGGCGAGGAAGTCATTGTGCCGGAACCCGGTCGCGAAGCAGATGATGTCGGCGGGAGTGTGGGCGCCGTCAACGGTCACGACACCGCCGGGCACGACCTTCGAGATCGCGGTGCGGACGAGCTCGACATTCGGACGCTGCAGGCATCGCAACCATGACCCGTTGTCTTGTAGGACCCGCTTGCCGAGGGCCGGGTAGTCGGGCACGACCTTGGCCGTGAGGTCGGGTCGTTCCGCAATGATCGATTTCATGGAGGCGAGAAGCGCGTCCGCCCGGGTGGCGTTCACCACGTTGACCGATCGACCCGTCTGATCCTCGTAGCCGGGTTCGATCCGATATGGGTCCATGCCGGCAGCAATGCCGCCGAAAGTCATGATGAACCTGTACCAGCGCCCGTAGAACGGGAGGTGCCGCAAAGCCCATCTGTCTCCCGGCGGAACCGCCGCGTGGTACAGCGGATTCGGGATGATCCATTGAGCGGTGCGCTGGAAGATCGTGAGCAACTCGACGTCGTCCGCAATAGCCGGACCGATCTGGAACCCGCTCGCACCCGCACCGATCAGCGCGAACCGCTTGCCCGCCAGCTCGAGATCATCAGGCCACCGAGCGGAGTGAAACGACGGTCCGCGGAACGTATCGATCCCCGGTATGTCGGGGAGCTTCGGGATATTCAGGGACCCGACGGCGCTGAAAACAAATCGGGCACCGATGACGTCCTCTGTCCCGTTGGGACCCCTCACGTGCACACTCCACCGAGCATGCTCGTCATCCCAACGCAGCTTGGTCACGGCAGTGTCGAAGCGGCAGTGCGGCCGCAGATCGTATTTCTCGACAATGGCCGTGAAATACTCCAGCAGCTCGGGCTGCTGGCAGTAGAACTCGCTCCAGTGATCGGAGGGCTCGAAGGAGTAGCAGTACTGGTGGCTGCCGATATCGACCCGTGCACCCGGGTAGCGGTTCTCCCACCACGTCCCGCCGGGACCCGCGTTCTTCTCGACGATGAGGAACGGCATGCCTGCCTGCTTGAGGCGGATGCCGGCCAGAATGCCGGCCATGCCGCAACCGATGACGACGACCGGAGACGCCGCCTTGACGTCCGCTGGTACTTCGTTGCCCCAGGCGACAGCGCCCGTGTCGGCACCCTCGAACTGCAGGTCGTCGAAGAAGAGCCCGGCGAGACGACCCTCCACGGCCCGGCAGCCGAGAAACGCCATCATCTCCTGCAGGAGGTCACCCGACAGCCCGTGAGGCTGGCAGCCGCCGTCGCGATAGGCGCTGATCGCGGACAGTGCCCGGCGACGAACCTGCGCTTGTGCATCCGGCGGAAGGCCGCTCTGTATGTCCAACGGCACTGCATACCCGCGGACGAATGTCGCCACGTACCCACGCAGGATCGCCCGTCATGTGCACCAGGGAACACAACAGCGCAGGGACACTCACGTCCTGAAGCGCCGCCGCGATCACCTGGTCGTCATCGGTAAACGGCTCAGCTGCGTGGGGGTTTCGGGTCATCCCAATCTCCATGTGGCCGATGCCGCCAACAGCGCGCGGCGGACCGCGGTGGAAGCGTTCGACCGTCGTCGGACCGCCGAGGCGGCGGATTCGGGCCGGAACCGGAGATGAGGAGTCGCAGCCGCTCGGGACACGCCCCAAATATATGGTCTGGGTCGGTCAAGATGGAGGGAGGATCGTATGGACGATTTGAGGTTCGACGGTCGAGTGGCCATTGTCACCGGGGCTGGGCGGGGAATCGGCTTCGAGCATGCTCGATTGCTGGCGTCACGCGGTGCGCACGTGGTGGTCAACGACCTGGGTGTCGCCATGGACGGGAGCGGCGGAGATGCCGGACCAGCGCGACGGGCTGCCGAGGCGATAGGAGCCGCCGGAGGATCGGTTGTCGCTGACGAATCTGACATCTCGACCGTGGAGGGAACCACGCGGCTGGTCGAGCGGGCCCTCGAGGCGTTTGGACGGCTGGACGTGCTGATTAACAACGCCGGCATCTACAACACGGACGAGTTCCCCGATGTCGAAGTTTCCGACCTGCGGCGGCACCTGGACATGCACGTCATCGGCAGCTTCTTGACGGTCCAGGCCTGCTGGCCCCATATGGTGGCGAGCGGGTACGGGCGGATCGTGCTCACCACATCCACGGCAGCCCTGGGGATGCGCAGTCTCACGGCCTACGGAACCGCGAAGGCAGGGGTCATCGGACTCACCCGGGCTCTCGCGGCAACGTCTGCCGGCCACGGCGGCGACATCAAAGTGAACGCGCTGGCACCCATGGCCAACACGCGCATGATGGCGGCCCGGCACCTAAAAGGGGCCGACCCGGACCCCGAAGCGGAGCGTCACCCGGCGCTTGTTGCCCCGATGGCCGCGCTGTTGGCGCACGAAACCTGCCCGGTCCAAGGGGAGGTCCTCATGGCGGGAATGCGACGCTACAGCCGCCTTTTCCTCGCCGAAACCGAGGGCTTCGTCCATGATGGCGTGGACGTGAGCCCGGAGTTGCTGGCCGAGCGGTGGGACGCCATTTATGACTCGGCCGATCACGGGATAGTCGAGAGCACCGAGGGCTGGGTAGCCCGTAACCTTCGAGCGATCGAGGAGAACCCGATCCTCTGAGCGAGAGACCAGGACCTCGCTCTATTCCACCTTTCACGCTTCTCTTCGTCCTGGTTGGCCGGATCCCGCATCAGATCGTCGCCATCGGGCTCCGGGTGCCTGCATTGCCGAGACCGTCCGCGGCGGATCCCGACTCAGAGGAGTCAGCCCGTACTCGCGGGAGCCGGGGCAGGCGCCTGCGCTGGAGCACCTGCGGGCGGCACACTCGGCTCGATCCAAACGGCGACGACGTACGCCACGACCACGGCCACGATGACGAGCGGCATGAGGCTCACCGCGTCGGAGAGGAAGAGGAGGCTCGGCAGCAACACCGCGGTCATGGGCATCTTCAGGGCCCCGGCGGTCATGGCTCCGACGCCCATGGCCGCACCGGCGATCATGGGCAGGCCGCCAACGTGGGACAACGCGATCCCGCCGGCCGCTCCGATGAACATGCCCGGAAAGATGGGGCCTCCGCGGAAACTGCTCAGCGAGATCGAATAGGCCAGTCCCTTGCATACGACCAGCAACAGCAGTGCACCGACCGTCCATCCCGCCGCCTGCTGGACGAGCGTTGGCAGTGCGCTCTGCCCCGAGAACAGGACCTCGGAAGAGCTTCGACCGGTCCCGGCCGCGAAGGCGATGGCCAGACCGCCGACGGCCAGGCCCGCCACCGGGGTCAACAGGACCCTCCTCCGTGCAACCAGGGGCCGGACCACCGTGGCCAACCTGAAGATCCCCGTGACAACGACCGCGGCGCCCACGCCAATGACGATCGCCCAGAGGAACTCGATGCCGTTGGGCGACCCGACCTTGGGAATGGAGGACACGGTCAGCGAGAACGACCCGAATCCGGTCAGGCTGTTGAGCCCGACGAAGATCAAAGACCCCACACCGGCGGCCAGGAGACCGGGGACCAGCACAATCTCCATCATGGGGCCTCCGAGTCCGGCCATCTCCATGAGAAGGAAGGCACCGACGAGGGGCGAGCCCAAAAGCGTGGCGATGGCGGCGAAGCTCCCAGCGGCGCCGATCACGACCGCCGCCATCGGTGGTGCGTCGCGCTTGACCAGGTGGACCGCCAGAACGCCCATCCCGCTCCCAATGGCGATCAGTGGCGCCTCGGGACCCAGCACCACCCCGAGACTGAGCGTGGCGAACGCCGCCGCGACAATGCCGAAGAGCTCGACGGGCTGGACTGGCCCGCCGGACTTGAAACCCTCCGAAGGCTCGTGGCCACCGGTTCCTGGCAGGTAGCGAATGGCCAGGGCCACCAGCACGCCGCTGAGTGCCAGCCACGGCAGCGGCCACCACAGCGGCTCTCCCTGAAACCCGAGATCCTTCGGGAGATCGGTGAAGATCTCCGCCTGGACTTTGGAGACCGCGTCCAAGAAGAAGTAGGCGACCGTCGCCACGGGGACGCCGATGAGGGCCCCGAGCAGGAGGAGGGCGACGTAGCTCCGTGACTTGATGACCGCAGTCGGGTCGGAGGCCGGCGCCGGTTCGGGCGAGGCGGCAGGGTCGGTCATGGTCCGGTCTTCAGGCGCCTCATTGGTCTCTGACTTGCTCCTCCGACGCTCACAGAGAACCCCTCGTTCGAGACCTTAGCTGCGTCACGTCTCTCGACTGGGTCTTGCCGACGCCGGGCTTGGTGCGCATCTCGATGGACTTGACCGACCTCGCAGTTCCGGTCGGCGGTACCACGGCGATCGCCGACGCGGACACTGGGCGGAAGGCGGATTCCCGGCGGCGACCTTGTCAAGGTGATGGGACCCGCCCAGTGAGTCCATGCCATTCCCCCGGACTGCAGCTCGGTCCACAGCATTGTCGGTCAGTCAGTCGGGTGGATACGACGCTCGGTTCTTTCTCCCAAAAACCCATGGCTGGTCGCCAGCCCACCCGACGGCGTCGTTTTCATCTCTTCTGGTCGAGCGCCGCCGAGGCGGAACGGATCAGCCCAGGTCGAAGGCCAGCGTGACCAGCTCGAAGGGCCGGAGCTCGAGCTCGACGGTGCCGTCGTGGCTGGCCAGCGGGGACACCGCGCGCTCGAGCAGATCGGTGCGGGCCACCGACACGAAGGGACGGTGCAGCGTCACGCGCACGGGACCTCGGGAGCCCCACACCTCGCAGAGGCGGACCACCACGGCATCGGAACGGTCGGCCCACTTGACCGCCTCCACACTCACCCCCGGCCGATCGACGGAGACCACCCGGCCCTCACCCCGACCGGCGAGCAGCGAGAGGGGGAGGTTGAAGTGCTCGGCCTCGGCGATGACCCCGGCGTCCCGCAGGTCACCCTCGTGGGGGACCAGCGCGTAGGCGAAGTGGTGGGAGCCCTGGTCCGCCTCGGGGTCGGGAAAGCCCGGGGCGCGGAGGAGCGAGAGCCGCATGGTGTGCCCGAGGATGTCGTAGCCGTACTTGGACTCGTTGAGCAGAGCCACCCCGTAGCCGGGCTCACTCAGATCCGCCCACCGGTGGCCGCACACCTCGAAGCGCGCCTCGTCCCAGCTGGTGTTGGTGACGGTCGGCCGTTCGAGATGGCCGTGCTGGATCTCGTAGGTGGCGCGCGTGGAGCGGACGGAGACGGGGAAGGCGACCTTCAGGAACCGGTGCCGCTCGTGCCACTCCACGTCGGTGTGGAACTCGAGCCGCCGCGTCCCGGCGGCCAGGCGCATGGTCTGGGTGATGGTCGAGGCACCGAAGGAGCGGATGAACCTGACCCCGCCCCGAAGCGGATGGCGCTCCACCACCTCGATCGAGTCCACGGCAACCAGGTCGGTGACCTGGTCGAGATAGGTGCGGTCGACGTCCCAGGCGTCGAAGGCGCGCGGATGGTCGTCGTGGAGCTGGAACAGGTTGCCGCGCTCATCGTCGGCCAGCACCTGGCGGCCGGCGACGAGATCCCGCACCGAGGTCAGCAGGCCGTCACCGTCCCACTCCACCCGAAGGAGTCCGTTGTCCAGCCAGCCCTCGCCGATGGTCACCTGCTCTCTGCCGCCGAGCGACCGGTCGGGCACCACCGTCGACCAGCCGCACGCTGGTGCCGACACCAGGGCCAGCGAACCGTCGGGCAGTTCGACCACCTCGGTCCGGTCGGTGGACGACGGGTTGAACGCCACCACGCCCCACGGCCTCGTCTCCCCCGGCTACGACCGTCTGGGCCTCGGCAATGACCGAGCCGGCGATGGCGAGCACCTCGGCCTGCTCACGCGCGGTGTCCTCGTAGACCCAGTGGATGCTGGACCCGGGGAGGATGTCGTGGAACTGGTGGAGCAGGAGAAGCTTCCAGGCCCGGTCGAGGTCGGGACGCCGGTCGAGGGACGCCGCCACCGACCACAGCTCGGCGGCCCGGAGGGCTTCCTCGGCGCGGCGGTTGGCCAGCTTGACGTCGGCGTGCGTGGTCAGTGTGGCCCGGTGGGCTTCGAGGTAGAGCTCACCGACCCAGACCGGGAGGTCGTCGGCCTCCCGGCCCAACCGATCGAGGAAACCCGCGACGGTGCCGATCTCCGCACGGGGCAGGCCGTCAAGATCGGTCATGCGGCGGAAGCGCTCGACCATGGTGTGGTTCGGGCCACCCCCGCCGTCGCCGTAGCCGAAGGGGTAGAGGTTGAGGGCGGTGCCATCGGGCCCCAGGCCACGGTCCTGACCAGCGGCCACCTCGCCGACGGAGAAGTCGCCGTTGTAGGTGTTGGCCGGGGGGAAGTGGGCCAGCAGGCGGCTGCCGTCATGGCCCTCCCACCAGAAGGAGGTGTGTGGAAAGGCGTTGGTGTCGTTCCAGGACATCTTCTGGGTGATGAATGAGGTGACGCCGGCCTCACGAGCGATCTGGGGCAGGGCGGCCGAGTAGCCGAAGACGTCCGGAATCCACAGTTCGTGCGTCTCGACCCCGAACTCCTCGGCGAAGAATCGCTTGCCGTACACCAACTGGCGCACCAGGGACTCGCCCGACGGGACGTTGGTGTCCGGCTCGACCCACATGCCTCCGACCGGCTCCCACCTTCCCGATCGGACCTGTTCCCCGATCTGCTCGTACAGGTCGGGGTATTCGTCCTTCATCCACTGGTACTGCACGGCCTGGCTGCACACGAAGTGGTGCTCGGGGTAGCGCTCGAGCAGGCGCAGCTGGTTGGAGAAGGTCCTTGCGCATTTGCGCCTGGTCTCGCGTAGCGGCCACAGCCAGGCGCAGTCGATGTGGGCGTGACCCACCGCCACGACGGTGTTGGCCGAGGACGTGGGCCGGTCGAGGAGCGGAGCCAGCACGTCCCGGGCCGGGACCACCGAGGCGGAGACGTTCTCGGGGTCGATGATGCCCCGTGCCTTGTCCAGCGCCAGGATGATCTCCTCGGATCGGTCGGGGTCCAGTGCGGCCAGTTCGACCAGGATCCGCATGTCGAGGAAGAGTCCTTCGACCGACCGGTCGGCGACCGCCAGCTCGGCTGTCTCGAGGGTATAGAGCGGTGCGCCCCGGTAGTCGGGCAGGAGCAGGGGCCAGTCGGCCAAGTGCCACGGCGGGATCGGATTCGCAGCCGCCTCGACGAAGAACTCGACCGGCTCGCCCCCGTGAGCCTCGGGGGTGAGCACGAACTCGCGGTGCTGGTGGTGCAGTCCCTGGACGGGCCGGAGCCCGGTGTCCCAGATCTGGCCCTCGGCCGTGAAGCCGACCATCTGGTCGCCGCCGAGGTGGATGAGGGCCACCACTTCCGCCCCGGCCCACGAGTCCGGGATCGATCCCCGGAACCGGAACCACGTGGTATCCCACGTGCCTCCCCAGGGGTCGCCCACTTCGAACGGGGTGAACGGTCGCCCAACGGCCTCGATGGCCGGAATTGGCTCGCCGTGCAGGTGGTGGGCCGACACCTCCAGCGGGGCACGCCGCCCGTAGATCGCCGGGCGGACCACCGTCTTCAAGAACTGCCGGAGCGAGCCGGGATCGTCAGCCATCGGCCCAAGTCTGGCAGCCGTGAAGGAATCCCACCGATGAGCGGTGTCGATGCTCGCTCGGCCCGCAAGTCGGACCGTCGTCGCTTTTCCTACAAATCGCGAGCGTCCACCAAGTTCGCCCCTGTGGTCGAGCGCTCCACTCTCAATTCACTTGTTCGCTCCGGACTCTGGACTCGAGCCATACCTGAACGTTGGAAATGGGCCGCCACCCCCCCCCCGAGCCGCCTGACGCCGTCCTGACGAGATCAAGGAAGCCCAGCCGCCGCTGAGAAAGGTGGACTTCGCGTGAGGGATGCCTAGGCGCCCGGAGCCCCACCGCCGTCTGACGGCGTGCGCACCACCGTGCGGCCGGTCGTCTCGCGGCGCTCGAGCGCCTCGAGCTCGGCGGGGACGTCAGCGAACTCGATATGCCGACCGATCACTGGGCGGATTGCTCCGGCCCGGGTGAGGTGCAAGATCCGGCTCCAGATGTCGACTCCCTGGGCGGATGACAAAAAGTTCATGCCAAACGGACGAGCGGGCCGCGGTGAGTCGGCGTATGCGAAGCAGATCCCTACCAAATCAAAGTTCCCGTAGATGCTCGGCTGGATCGGCAACGGGCGCTCCTCGGCTTCGATACCAGAAGCGAACCCGATGATGAGGTGACGTCCGTTGAAGGCCATCGCCCGGAACGTCTCTGTCGTCACCGCGCCACCCACGGTGTCGAATGCCACGTCCACCCCCCGTCCGTTGGTGACGTCGTCCACGAAGGCAACAAAATCGTCACTGCGGTAGTTCACGCCGTAGTCGGCACCCACCGACCGGCAAAAGTCCACCTTCTCGTCGGTCCCCGCCGTGGCGATCACCGTGGCGCCGAACGCCTTGGCCAGCTGGACGGCGGCCGACCCGACGCCGCCGGCCGCGGCGTGGATGAGCACGACGTCACCAGGGGCCACCCGTCCCCGGACGTGCAGGGCGAGGTAGCTCAGCTGGTACGGGAAGTACATCGCCACCCCCTCGGCCGCGCCGAGCCAGGTGGGGAGTTGCTGCAGCATCGCGCCGTCGAGCAGTGCCGCCGACGCGTAGGCGCCCTGCACGCCTGCGGTGGTCCCGACCACTCGTCGGCCCACCATCCCCTCACAACCCGGCCCGGCCGCCTCGACCGTTCCTGCGGCCGCCATGCCGATGACGAAGGGGGGTTCGAACTTCAACAGCCCGTATCGACCCCGGATGGTGTCGATGTCGTTGAAGTCGAGGCAGAACGCGTCCACGGCGATCCGCACCTGGTTGGCGCCCGGTTCGCCGACGTCCACGGTCTGGATCTCGAGGGCGTCGGTGGGTGCGCCCAGCCGGGTGACCATCCAGGCTGTCGCCGTCGTCATCGGGAGCTCCCATAGTCGACAGGCAGGTGCTTGATGCCGTTGAGCCACGACGAGCGGAGGCGGTCGGGCCGACCCATCAGCCTCATGTCGGTCAGCTCGTCCGCGATCACGTCGAACATCACCTTCAGCTCGAGGCGGGACAGGTTGGCCCCGATGCAGTAGTGCGAGCCGCCGGCGCCGAAGGTGACGTGGGGATTCGGTGAGCGGCCGATGTCGAACCGCCGTGGGTCGTCGAACACGTCCTCGTCGAAGTTGGCGGAGGGGAAGTACAGGCCTACCCGCTCGCCCTGGTGCACCAACCGGCCGGCGACCTCGATGTCCTCTTCGGCCGTGCGCTGGAGGGCCACGGCGGGCGAGGCCCAACGCAAGATCTCGTCGACGGCCGTCGCTGGGCGTTCGGAGCGCCATCGTTCCCACTGGTCCGGATGTTGCAGAAAGGCCAACATGCCGTGGGTGATCGCCTGACGGGTGGTCTCGTTGCCCGCAACGGAGAGGATCATGAAGAAGAACGCGAACTCCTCGCTGTTCAGGCGTTGGCCGTCGGCGTCGGGTTGGACGAGTCGGCTGGTGACGTCCCCGAGGTCGTTGTCGATCCGTATTTCGGCTAAAGCGTGCGCATAGGTGAACATCTCGACGACGCCCGAGAGGTCGGTGTCGGCGTACTCCGGGTCCTCGTTGCCCGCCATCTGGTCGCTCCAGTCGAAGAGCCGCTGGCGATCGGTGTCGGGGATGCCCATGAGGCCGGCGATGGCCTGCAAGGGCAGATGACGGGCGACGTCAATCACGAAGTCGCCCGTACCGTCATGCTTGGCGGCCCAGACGATGCGGTGGGCTCGTTCGCGCAGGTCGTCCTCGAGGCCCGCCAAGGCGCGCGGGGTGAAGCACCGGTTTCCGACCCTGCGAACTCGGGTGTGCCGGGGCGGGTCCATGCAGAGCAGGAGGTTCTTGGTGGATTCGCCGGTGGGATCGGACTCATCGAGCCGACGAACGAAGGCGGAGTTGGCCTCCACAGACCACCCGAGACTCCTGGTCACCTCCGTGATGTCGGCGTGGCGCGTGAGCGCCCAATATCCCGCGTCTCCGTACCCCGCTAGAGCGGGTTGCGGATTCCACCGAATGGGTTGATTCCGGCGCAGCCAAGCGAACTCATCGAGGGGCAGGTGATCGGCCAGCAGGTCGGGATCGCTCAGATCGACGCGGGCGTCGACAGGCGTTAAGGGCACGACGCCGGACCTCCTTGCTTGACGCCGCTTGGCGCTGCGACCGTAGACTTTGATACCGGCGGGTGTCAACTAGGCTGGTCCCGAGATGGAGTACCAGGTGACGATGCCCTTCAAGGGGGTCAGTGCCGCCGACCGGCGCATCGATCGACGGACCCGGCTGGTGGGGGCCGCTTTCGAGATCGCCGGAGCCGAAGGCGCAGACGCGCTCGGCGTCGGGCGCGTGTGCCTCGCCGCCGGACTGACCAAGCGATATTTCTACGAGAGCTTCGCGTCGCTTTCCGAGCTCCAGAGCGCTGTCGTCGACCATGCGATCGCGACGATGTTGCGGTGCGTGGATCCGTTCCGGCCGACCGGGCCCGGCGGGCCGCCACAAGCGTGGCTCGAGGCGTTCGTCGGCGCATTGGTGGACGACGAGCGTCTCGCTCGGGTGTTGCTCGCCGAGACCCATGGCGGCGCGCTCAGCCCTTTTCGACACCAGATCATCGACGTGGCCATCGCAGGAATGGCACCGCCTGGCTCGGACCCGCAGGCAGACCTTCGTGCTCGCCTCGTCGCCTACGCACAAATTGGCACCTTGAGCGAGCTGTGCCTGGCATGGCACCGGGAGCAGCTGGCAATGGAGCGGGCGACACTTGTCGACGTTCTGGCCGATCTGTTCGTCCGTATCGACGGTGCTCGTTCTGGAGCTCCAGGCAGTTCGAGCAGCTGAACCGCTAAGACGGTCTTCTCCCATCCGGTATAGATTCTTGCTTTCAGGTGGTGACCGCGACGCCGAGGGATCCGGAGGCCTCAGCTGACATGATCCGTCTCATCGCAGCGATCGACTCTCGACGGGGCATCGCGACGGACACGGGTATCCCCTGGAAGCTTCCCGGAGACACGGCCTACTTCCACGACAAGACGGCCACTGGCGTCATCCTCATGGGTTGGGCGACCTACAACGAGTTCACTGCGCCGCTGCACGAAAGAGAGAACTTCGTGCTGACGGCTGAATCCGGCCCCTTGCGCACGGGCTTCCGGGCCGTCGGCGGTGTCGACCAATTGGTGGCTGCTCATCCGGGCGAAGACATATGGGTGATTGGTGGTGGCACCGTCTACGCAGAGACGATCGCCGAGGCCGACGAACTGTTGCTGACTCAGGTTGTCGGCGATTTCGACTGCACCAAGTTCTTCCCGCCGTACCAAGCTGAGTTTCAGCTCGCCGCCCAAGGTGAGGATCGTCAGGAGGGGGGAATCACCTATCGATTCGAAACGTGGCGGCGCCTTCAAACCAAGCGGACGGGTTCCCGCTAGACGTCACACGGTTGATGACATCCGTCACGCGAGAGCCGGGCATTCCTCATAGCGGTACAACCGTGCGATCATCTGCCGGGAGACGCCCATAAGACGGGCTACCTCGGCAAAGCTCAACTTCTCTTCGTCGACCATCGCGCGGATGAGGCCGGCTCGGTACACCATCACGGCGTGCTCGAACGCATCGATTGCCGCCGACGACCTCAGACGGGCTTCGCGACCACCTTGCGCGATGAGGTCAGTGACGAGCTCCGAAACGGGCACGCCGGCCACCAGCCGCTCCCGGGCCCCGTCGATCGATGCGAGCCCTTCGCCAATCGCTCTCTGCGCCTCTTCACCGGTCTGCTCGATTCGCTTGATTGTCTCCAACAGCCAGGGTGTACTCGCCACGCGGCTCATCGCAGATCCGCCCTTTTCCTAGTGTTCGCACCGGTGGACCGAAGCAAGCAGAACCGGCGTTGGGGACCTAGAAATGGTACCCGGCCGGCGGCCCTGAACTAGTGACAGTGGGCTAGGTCGGCGGCCCATTTGCTGCAACCCTCAGTTGCACGGTCACCTTGCCCGCGCGCACTGTTCTGGGGCAATGAGGATCGGGCGTCGGGTGTGCGACGCCAGACTGTGCGAGACGCTGCCGAGCAAAGCGCTGCGTAGGGCGCCCCGACCCCGTTGGCCGCACACGATCAAGCGTGCCGAAAGCTGGTCCGCGGCGTACAAGATGGCCCTCGGAATCCCTTCGAAGGACTCCTTGATCATCGGCGAGGCCTCATATCCGTGTTCGCTCGCCCGGAGCGCTCCCTCTTCCGCCATTGATCTTGCATACGATTCTTCCTCGGCACCCAAGTCTGCACCGCCCGTCGTCGTGCCCGCAGCGAAGGCGCCGGCGAGAGCCAAGCGCGTTGCGACCGTTTCCCAAACCGTGAGCACAATGGCGTCCACCGGTCGATTGATCAGATGCACCGCTGCTCTCATGGCTGCTCGCGATCCGTCAGAGCCGTCGAAGCAGAACAGCACGGGACCACGTTGACTTCCTTCCGTCATCACACTTGGCCTTTCATTTTGGGAGGTCTCGGACGCTTCCGACGCCCACATCGAAACGGCTCATACCGTCGTTCCGCCCCTTGATCCGTCATCAAAGGGCCCTATGAGTTCGCCTATTCGCCGATTCCGTAAAGAAGGTCGTCGATTGTTCTCCAGCTGTCCTCCGTGATCCGTCCCCCGCCGGGAACGCAGCCGACGACTACGGCCACCCCATCCGGGTCGCGGCCTACCACTGCAGTCCACTCCTTGTGATCTCGCCGGCTGACGAGGAGTCGCCGAGAGTTCAAGTCGCTCGCGATCCGCTCAAGTTGATCGGTCGACTCGACTTCCAATACGAAGGCGCGCAGGCCGACGTGGCGAGCTCCTCCGACGCGACTGCTCCCAAACGCTCGCAATACGATGACCTGAGGTAGATCACTCCCAGGAGCGCTGACCGTCGCCAACTGCTCATTTTGGGAGAGCAACGTGAAATCGAGCACCTCACGATAGAAGTCAATCGATCGCTTCAGATCGGCCACGTTCATCACCACACCCTGAAAGTTCATACTTTTCTCCAAGCCTTCCGTAGAGCGGAGGCAACATGTGAAGCCCCCATACACCCATGCTGCACCTTCCATCCAGAGTTGCCCAGATCTGGCGCAATGCAGACCTTCAGCCCGGTCTGCGGCGTCCTTTCGGGACGTTGCTATCAAAGTCGGCCAGATGGTCCATGACGTCTTTCTTCCAATCGCTCGACCTACATATTCATCGACACCGGCGGAATGCCGTTGGCCACCGCCGACATCGGCGCCTGGACGATCGGCTGTTCAATCCCGCGCAGCTCGCAGACCGGCGTTCGCACCACTAGGACCAGCAGCCCCTTTCGCTCCAGCTCGCTGCTCGCTGCTCGCAACCAGCCTCGAGGTCGACCCGTCCGGGCGGCCCAAACAGATCCACAATCAGCTATGACTTATGCGACGTCGGCGTCGACTGAGGAGCCCGCTTGTTCCATCCGTGAAAGTTGGAGTAATCGTCTGCATCCCAGGCCTCGCGCAGTCCCGGCTTGCTCAGATCCCAGTCGAGGCGGATCTCGCTGGTAGCGGCGCGCAAATCGCGCCACAAGTCGTAGAACGACGGACGTCCCCAGAACCAGTACCCGTTGTAGACACTGTGAATCACCAGTCCCGGCTTGAGCACCAGCGTGTGGGGGATCATCGGGTCGTGATCGGGGTCGGTGTATTCCTGGATGTCGCGGTCCTTCTGAATCGTCCGAGCGGGATCGGAGAGGAAGGACCATTGGGCGCCGACTGAGGCGCGGAACTCTTGTGACGTGTGGTGGTCGTCGGTTGAGATCGTGACAATCTGGGTGTAGGCGACGGCGACCTTCGGATAGTTCGCAGCGAGCTCCAGGTGCTGCTGGTGCTCCTTTGGACAGTAATTGCCCCGCGCCAGTGTGAGGACCAGTGGGTCGTCGCCTTGGATCTCACTGAGACTGCGCACCGTGTTGGTGTGATCCGGCAGGGAGTAGTCGGGGAAGGTGCCGCCGGGTCTGATGTCGGATCGCATGGATCACCGTCTCCTTCGTCGCCTCGAGCGCGCAACCATCTCGGTGGAGCCGAGCCCGTCCTGCCCAGCGACGGGCGAACTTATCGTCGCAAGACTAACCACCTAACCTCCACCGTCGCCTGCTCACGGCCGTATTGCGGTCCATGCGGGAGGGGATCCTTCACTTGTTCCGCGGGTCGTGGACCGGGTCGAGGTATTCGAGACCGAGCGGCCCCGATGGCCGACACCTGGGTGATGTAAGCACCGGACTTTGTCCAGTGAAATGAGGGCTATCACCGGAGCACGATGACGATGCCGGGCGGGTACGCCTGCAGTCGTTCCTCGTCAAAACTGCCCAGCCCGATGCAGAAGACGGCGGCACGTGAGGTCAACCGGTGTTCACTCACCCGACCAGCCTGCGAATGACCGATAACTCTCACCTATCCGGTCAGTCCGGACGACCGTTCGGCTCGCTGACAATGGGCGGCCGAACACCGAAGATCTGACGAAGAGCCAGCCCCAGTGGGATCGGTTCCACCAGCGGACCGGAACCTGTCAAGCGATTTGAGACACCTTCTTATGACGCCTTCTGTGCAAGCTCCTCGGCCGGCACAGGCTCGTTGATCCAGGCCACGGTCGGCAGCTTCGGAGGCTGCGGCCGGCGGTGGCTGAACCGGACCGGGTTCGCGGCATAGGCCGCATCGAGGGTCTCGGCCCGTTGGGACCGAACCTCCTCCGCGGTGCCGTAGTGCACCGATGCCGGCGTGTGATAGCCGATGCCTGAGTGGCGGTGCTCGTGGTTGTAGGAGGCGAAGAAGGCCTCGCAGAACGCCCGGGCGTCTTGGATGCAACCGAAGCGTTCGGGGAATGTCGGGCAGTACTTGAGGGTCTTGAACTGCGCCTCGCTGTAGGGATTGTCGTTGCTCACGTGGGGCCGGCTGTGGCTGCGGCCGATGCCGAGGAACGTGAGCAGCTCGGTCACCGGGTTCGACGTCATCGACGAACCGCGATCCGCGTGGATGGTGAGCTGGTCCGGCGGGACCCGGTGACGCGCCACGGCGTCGGCGATGAGCTCCTTGGCCAGCTCGCCCGATTCGGAGGGCGCCACGCACCAAGCCACGACATAACGGCTGAAGATGTCGAGGACGACATAGAGGTCGTAGTACTCGCCGCGCTTTGGGCCCTTCAGCTTGGTGATGTCCCAGGACCACACGACGAGCGGGCGGTCGGCGACGAGCTCGGGCTTGACCTTGGCCGGGTGCGTCGCCTGACGGCGGCGCTCGCGCACCTCGTTGTTCGCCCGCAGGATCCGGTAGTAGCTGGACTCGGAGGCCAGGTAGACGCCCTCGTCGAGGAGCGTGAAGTAGACCTGGGCGGGCGAGCAGTCGGCGAAGCGCTCCGAGCGCAGCACCGCGAGCACGGCCTCGACCTCTTCGTCGGTCAGCTTGTTCGGCGGAGCCGGCCGGGGCTTGCGTTCGGTCGTGCGGCACGGTTTCAGCCTGCGGTAATGGCTGGCCCGGGCCCGCCCGACGGCGACACAGGCGCTCTTGGTGCCGAGCAGTGGCTCGACCACGGCGAAGCACTCGTCGATCACCGCTTCGGCTCCTCGCCTGACTGCTGGTCCGTCTCCGGAGTGCTCTGCGCCAGCAGCTGCGCCAAGAGCTCCGATGCTTTTCCCTGGGCCTCGAGCGCCGTGCGGTGGCGAGCCAGCTGGTCCTCGAGCTTGGCGTTGCGCCGGCGCAAGAGATCGAGCTCGCGCTCGGCCGCCGAGCGCTTCTTTCGGTGCTTGGGCGCCAGTCCCGAGAGGGCACCGACGTCTCGGGCCCGCTGCCACTCGACGATGTGGCTCGAGTACAGGCCCTCTCGGCGCAGCAGCGCTCCCTTGCCCCCGTCCTCGGTGATCTGCTCGTACTCCTCCAAGATGGCCAGCTTGTAGTCGGCGCTGAACTGGCGCCGCTTGGGTCTTGCCGCCGGATTGTCTTCGGCCACGGCCCCATTCTGGGCGCGTGTCGTCACAGGTGCTGATGTCATGGTCATTTGGTCTACGTGTTCCTGACTCGCCCTGGTGGGATGGTGGGCTACTGCCGGTGTCTCACGTCAGCCTGACAGACAGGGGACGGGCGCACCGAGCGAGCCGATTCGAGGCTCGAACTCGTCCCCGGTGCTGCCGGGCTGTTCCGTGTCCGGAAGACATCATCGAAACCTGCAAATGGCCGCCACCTGCTCAGATGCTTGGCCTGGACTTCGACGACGAGCGGCGCGAAGGTTGTTCGAGGACCGACTCCCGTACACGGGGCAGTGGCTATCGGCCCCGGTGGAGAGGAGCTGCGGTCGTGGACATGAAGCTCGAAGTGGTGGTGCCGCCGGTGTCCGATGCAGATCGGGCCAAGAGCTTCTACGAGTCGCTGGGGTGGCGCCTGGACGCCGACTTCGCCGGTGACGGTGGCTTCCGGGTGGTGCAGCTGACGCCGACGGGCTCGGCGTCCTCGATCATCTTCGGCAGCGGGGTCACCTCGGCCGCACCGGGCTCTGCTGAAGGTCTGCAGCTCGTCGTCACCGATATCGACGCGGCCAGGGCTGAGCTGGTCGACCGTGGTGTCGAGGTGAGCGAGGTGTTCCATGACGCCGGTGGGGTGTTCCATCACGCCGGCACTGGGGCACGCGCTCCGGGTCCGACTCCTCAACACAAGAGCTATACGCCGTTCGCCTCGCTCAGTGATCCGGACGGCAATGGCTGGTTTCTTCAAGAGGTGACGACGCGCCTCCCGGGGCGGTGACCACACAGAGAGCTCATACCCGCCCGTCAGGCCGCTCTTCATCAGCAGGAGGTACTCCGATGCCAGCCACCTACGATTCCGCCACCAATCTGGCCGCCGCTCTCCGCCGGGCTGCGGCTGCTCACGGCCTTCACGAACAAGAGGTCGGGCATCCCGACCCGGACTGGCCGGATTGGTACGCGCAGTACATGGTGGACGCGCAGTCCGGGCTCTCCGGTCCGGGCAGTCCCGGGGCGAGCGTATGAGCAGCTACGACGTCATCGTCTTGGGCGCCGGCTCGCCAGGCGAGCACTGCGCAGGGGAGCTGGCCGATGGCGGGCTGCGGGTCGCGGTCGTCGAACGCCAGCTGATCGGGGGCGAGTGTTCCTACTGGGCATGCATCCCTTCCAAGACGCTGCTGCGCCCCGGGGAGGCGGTCCAGGAGGCACGCGAAGCGGCGGCCAGCGCCCAAGTCGACGTCGAGGCGGCCCTGGCATATCGCGATTTCATGGTCTCGAACTACTCCGATGCCGGCCAGGAGCACTGGCTGGCGGACAAGGGTATCGACCTGCTGCGCGGCACCGGCCGGCTGGCCGGGGTGGGTGTGGTCGAAGTCGACGGAGTGCCGCATACCGCGGGACACGTTGTCGTGGCGACCGGCTCGGATCCGGTCGTCCCACCCGTCCCGGGCCTGGCCGACTTGGAGGGTCTCTGGAGCAACCGCGAGGTGACCGGTATGAAGGCCGTGCCACGGCGCCTGCTGATACTTGGTGGTGGGCCAATCGGCGCCGAGATGGCCCAGGCCGTGCGTCGTCTGGGCGGCGAGGTGGCCCTGGTCGAAGCGGCTGAACGTGTGCTCGCCCATGAGCCCGCGCCGCTGGGCGAGGCGCTGGGTGTGGTGCTACGCCGCGACGGGGTCGAACTGATGTTGGGTGTCCAGGCAACGGCGGCCCGACGCGAAGCCGAGGACTACGTCCTGACACTCGATGACAGCCGCGAGGTGCGCGGCGACCACCTTCTCATCGCCACAGGCCGGCGCCCCCGCGTGGACGGGATCGGCCTCGACACCGTCGGCGTCGACGCTGACAGGCACGGCATCCCGGTCGACACCCACATGCGCGCCGGCGACGGACTGTGGGCCATTGGCGACGTGACCGGCGTGCGCTTGCTAACCCACGTGGGGAAGTACCAGGGCGAGGTGGTCGCCGCCAACATCCTCGGCGAATCCCGTGAGGTCAACTACGAGGCCATTCCCAGTGTCGTGTACACGGACCCCCAAGCGGCGTCGGTGGGCGCCACAGAGGCCCCCTTTAGCGCGACCACCCCGCTCTCGGAGGTGGCGAAGACCGCTACTTACACCCACGCCTACGCACAATCAAACGGCTTTTTGACCCTCCTCAGCGACGGCAACATATTGACTGGCGCCTACGCCTTGGGACCCGAGGCCGGCGAGTGGCTGCAGCAAGCCACACTGGCTATCCGAGCCCGGGTGCCACTCGAGGTGCTGCGGGACACCATCCAGCCGTTCCCCACCTTCTCAGAGATTTACGTCGCTGCCCTCAAAGCGCTCCACAAGCAGATCGGGGCAGCGCGCCAGCCGGCGTAGAGGGATAGCCATGAAGCCAACCGGAGCCGGGCCGGACGATCCCCGCGGATCACCGAGACCCGCTCAACATTCGAGCGGGTGCTGACGTAGGCCCTTTTCGGTCTGGCGCGTCCCTTGGGGTGCCCGTGCGTCCACCCAGTTCCCACCCCGTCCATTGACTCCGCCCAGTAGGAGAGCGGTCTACGACAGGCCACGTGAGGTGTTACAGCGGTAGTGCCTGGCTGACTAACCACCGAGCCCCGACCAAGTATCTCAACGGACTCCGGCTCGAGAGAGGCTGTTCCGTCTACCGGATTTGCCTACGGTGAGACAACAGCGTTTGCTCGTAGGTGCAGATTATGCTTGCAACGCTGGCATGAAGCAGAGTGCGGTGGCTTTGAGGAGAGGATTGGCGAGTGCACTGCTGGTGATGGGTGTGCTCGTCGTGATATCCATCCATGCCGCAGCGTCTACCTACGACACACCTAGATTTGCCCTGCAGGCTGTGTCGGAGGCCGACGTGGGCGCGACGCCAGCTTCGACTCCCCCGGCGCCAACGCTTCCGCTGTCCAAGGCTTCGGTCACGGCAGCAGCGACCGGGGGGGCGGTTCTGGACGTCGGGAACGCGCCCGACTATGGGTCGTCGAGCGGACAATCACTCAATGAGCCGATAGTTGGGATGGCGAGAACGCCGGACGGTGGCGGGTATTGGCTGGTGGCCTCTGATGGCGGTGTCTTCAGCTACGGCGACGCCGGCTTTTTCGGCTCCGCGGGCGGAATGCAGCTCAACGAGCCGATCGTCGGCATGGCTCCCACCCCGTCGGGCCTTGGCTACTGGCTGGTGGGCTCCGACGGTGGCGTCTTCAACTACGGCAACGCCGGATTTTTCGGCTCTGAGGGCTCAATGCAACTCAACGAGCCGATCGTCGGCATGGCGCCTACCCCGTCAGGCCTTGGCTACTGGCTGGTGGCCGCCGACGGCGGGGTGTTCACCTTCGGCGACGCCGGGTTCCATGGCTCCGCAGGCGGAATGCAACTCAACGAGCCGATCGTCGGCATGGCGCCCACCCCGTCGGGCCTTGGCTACTGGCTGGTGGGCTCCGACGGTGGCGTCTTCAACTACGGCAACGCAGGATTCTTCGGCTCTGAGGGCTCAATGCAACTCAACGAGCCGATCGTCGGCATGGCGCCGACCTCGTCGGGACTTGGGTACTGGCTGGTGGCCGCCGACGGCGGGGTGTTCACGTTCGGCGACGCCGGGTTCTACGGCTCTCCCGCAGGGACAGCCCTCGCACAACCAGTGGTGGGCATCGCGCCGACATTGCGGGGAGATGGCTACTGGTTGGTACAAGGAGACCGGAACCCTCTGCCCCAGCCACTCGGAGCACTCCTGTCCCCCGCTTTGGTCGAAGCCCTGAATCAACGCGCTGGAGGTGTGTCGGCGTCGGTGCTCGATCTCGCCACCGGATACACCTACAACTACCGACCGGGTCAGTATGGAATCACCGCGAGCATCGTCAAGGTGGAGATCCTTGGCACACTGCTGGCCCAAGCTCAGACCGTTGGGCGAGGCCTGACCCCGACCGAGCAGTCACTGGCCGCTTCGATGATCGAGTTCAGTGACAACGACTCCGCTACCGACCTTTGGAACGAGGTCGGAGGGCCCTCCGCCGTCGGCGCTTTCGATCGATCGGTGGGAATGACCTCCACCACACCCGCCCTCGCTTGGGGGCTAACTGTTACGACAGCTGCCGATCAGGTGGCGTTACTTCAGCATCTAGTCGAACCCAACCCGGTGCTCTCCTACGGTTCTCGGGTGTACGAGTTGGACCTGATGGAGCAGGTC
Source organism: uncultured Acidimicrobiaceae bacterium (assembly GCA_963807775.1). Taxonomy (GTDB): domain Bacteria; phylum Actinomycetota; class Acidimicrobiia; order Acidimicrobiales; family RAAP-2; genus Bog-473. The sequence continues at coordinate 116,344 of CAWECY010000017.1, forward strand.
ACTCCCAGCCAGGCGTGGGGAGTCTCGGCGGGAACCGTCGTCGGGACGACGGTCGCGCTGAAGAATGGGTGGCTGCCCGTGGGATCCGAGTGGACGGTGAACAGCATCGGCTGGGTAAGCGGATCCGGGCGTGATTACCTGATCGGAGTGACCACGTCCAGCGACCCCAGCGAGGGGTACGGAATCGCCTCAATATCTGTGGTGGCCGATGCGGTCTGGAGCGCGCTTGGCCACTAACCGTTGTCAGTGAACCTATAACCAGTACCAGAGCAGTGGCAGACTGAGTGATGCAGCGGAAACCCGCTCGTCCTCTGAAATCCTCGATAGCGGGACTTCAGCCTGAGATCCTTCTCGAACGGCAATACGCAAGGACCGGCCTCGATCGTCTAGGGCTACCGCAAACTGTCATCCGAAGAAAACCTCGGCTTCCGCAAAGAGCTCCGGTGGCACCAGCTTGATCGTCGAAATCGCTTCAGAGAGAGGCACGAGGTCGATCGAGGTCCCATGCAGCGCCACCATCTTACCGAAGTGACTGTCATGCAGAGCGTCTATCGCATGTAGTCCAAATCTTGTGGCGAGCACCCGATCGAACGCTGTGGGGCTGCCACCGCGTTGTACGTGTCCAAGGACAGTGGTGCGTGCTTCTTTTCGAGTGCGTTGGGCGATCTCGGACTCCAATAGATTTCCAATGCCGGAGAGACGCACATGGCCGAAAGGGTCCACCTCACCATCCCGGGGTGGCAACGTACCCTCTAGGGGAATAGCTCCTTCGGCAACGACGATAATTGGCGCATAGTGACTCGCAAATCGATGTTCGATGAACGCACACACTTCATCGATGTCGAAGGGACGTTCGGGTATCAGTATCGCGTTTGCACCACCGGCGACCCCAGAGTGCCAGGCGATCCAACCCGTGTGACGTCCCATGACCTCGACAATGAGCACACGATGGTGACTCTCCGCCGTCGTGTGCAGTCGATCGATGGCTTCGGTCGCAACCGTCACCGCGGTGTTGAAACCGAACGTGTAGTCGGTGGCTCCGAGATCGTTGTCGATGGTCTTTGGAACGCCTACGATAGGAAGGCCAATCGCAGCAAGCTTGGACGCCACCCCCAACGTGTCCTCACCCCCGATGACAACGAGACCCTCGACACCTAGGCGATTTATCGTGTCGACAATCAGGCGTTCACCGTTGTCACCCTTATAAGGGTTGGTTCGGCTGGACCCCAAGATCGTGCCTCCCCGCGGAAGAATGCCACGGACCGCGGCGACATCAAGCGGCATCGAGTCCCCTTCCATCGGTCCTCGCCACCCGTCACGAAATCCGACGAACTCGTCGCCGTAGACCTTGACGCCCTTGCGAACGACAGCTCGGATTACGGCGTTCAGACCCGGGCAGTCACCGCCGCCAGTCAGCACCCCTATTCGCACGAACGGGAGCGTACACAGGGCCGGTGTAAATGCTGATCGAAAATCGGAGCACCTGCTGACGCTTTCGCGCTGATCGAAAATCGGAGCACCCGACCATCCCCGGACCTGTCCGTGCCGGCTCCCAGGCTTCCCGTCTGGAGCTGGGCGAGCAGACGGGAGAAGGGTGCACACCGACATGGAGATGTGGACTGAGATCAGGAGAAAAGTCCTGGTCGAGGGTACCTCGAAGCGCTCGATTCTCAGGGAGTACAAAGTCAGCTCCGGGGTCCTCGAAAAGATCCTGACCCACGCTGAACCTCCCGGCTACCGCCAGAGCGTCCCTCGCCCCAAACCCCAGCTGGGCCAGTTCATCCCGGTGATCGAGCAGATCCTGGGAGACGACAAGACGGCCCCACCCAAGCAGCGCCACACGGCCAAGCGGATCTACGAGAGGCTGCGCGACGAGTACGGCTACACCGGGTGCTCCTCCCAGGTCAGGGCCGCCGTGGCCCGGGTCAAGCGCAATCACCTCGAGGTGTTCGTGCCGCTCAGCCACCCGCCGGGCCGGGCCCAGTTCGACTTCGGTGAGGCGACCGTGATCATCGCCGGGGAGGAAACCAAGGCCGCGCTGGCGGTCATGACCCTGCCCTATTCGGACGTCTACTTCCTGAGCGCCTATCCCCGCGAGTGCACCGAGACCTTCCAGGCCGGCCACATCGCCGCCTTCGAGTTCTTCGGTGGCGTCCCGACCCGGACCTCCTATGACAACACCTCCATCGCGGTGAGCAAGGTGGACGGGCGTGACCGGGTGCTGACCACCGAGTTCTTGCGACTCGAATCCCACTTCCTCTTCGAGCACCACTTTTGTCGGGTGGGCCGGGGCAACGAGAAGGGCCATGTGGAGACCCATGTCGGCTATGCCCGGCGCAACCTGTTGGTGCCGGTGCCGTCATTCGCATCATGGGCGGCGTTCAACGAGTACCTGGCTGCCGCCTGTTATGCCGACCTGTTCCGCCGGGTCCGGGGCAAGACGGACACCAAGGCCGAGAGGCTGGAAACCGACCGGGCGGCCCTGCTGGGGCTGCCGGCCGAGTCCTTCGAGGCCCGCCGGGTTGAACAACGCGGCGCCAACTCGCTCTCCTTGGTGCGTTTCGACTGCAACGACTACTCGGTGCCGACCGCGTTCGCCCATCATGACGTCACCGCCATCGGCGGGACCGAGGAGGTCCGCCTTCTCGTCGGCGCCGAGGTGGTGGCCACCCACCCGCGCTGTTGGGCCAAAGAGCAGGTCCGCTTCGACCCGACGCACTACCTGGCCCTGTTGGAACGAAAGCCCGGTGCCCTTGACGTCGCTCGTCCCCTGGAGGGCTGGAACCTGCCCGAGTGCTTCTTGACCTTGCGCCGGCGCCTCGAAGCCGATTCAGGGTGGGCCGGGACACGTGACTACATCAAGGTGCTGCGCCTCATGGAGTCGGCCACGCTCAAAGAGCTGACGGCTGCGGTCACTCAGGCCCTCTCCATCGGGGTCAGCGGGTCTGACGCCATTGGGCTGATCCTTTTGCACTCCAAGGAGCGTCCGGTCGCCCTCTTCAGCCTCGACAGCCACCCCCACCTCAAAGAAGTCGCCATCGAAGCACCCGACCTCGACGCCTATCGGGCGCTGACCGAGATCGGGGCCTGAGCGCATTTCCCCAGGTCGACTCCTGGCCCCCCGATCCCACCACCGCGGATTCAGCGCCTCTCGGGGCAACTGAGCGCCCGGCATCACCGTCTCGGCGCAGATAGCGCCGTGATCAGAAAGGAGCACCACCAATGAAGACCCTCGAAGCGAAGTCCCTCGTCCTGCTACGCCATCATCTCAAGGCTCTCCGGCTGCCGACGGTCGGCGCCGAGTGTGAGAAGGTGGCCAAGCAGGCCGCGCTCGACAACGTCGACCACCTCACCTACCTGCTCCAGCTCTTGGAGCTCGAACTGCTCGACCGCGAGAAGCGTGCGGCGGAGCGCCGGCTCAAGGCAGCGCGCTTTCCGACCATCAAGACGCTCGACACGTTCGACTTTGCGGCCCGCCCGTCGGTCAACAAGGTCCTGATCTCAGAACTGGCGCGCTGTGAGTACATCGACAAGCGGGAGAACGTTTTGATGATCGGAAACCCCGGCACCGGGAAAAGTCACTTGGCCACGGCGTTGGCCGCCCAGGCCTGTGCCAAGGGTTACCGGGTCCGCTTCTTTCGCACCACCGAGCTCGTGACCGCCCTCATAGAAGCCCGAGACGAGCGGACGTTCCTGCGGCTCAAGGGCCAGCTGGCCAAGCTGGATCTCCTCGTCCTTGACGAGCTGGGCTACGTCCCCGCATCCAAGGTCGGTGCCGAACTGCTCTTCGATGTCATCTCCACGGCCTACGAACGAACCAGCCTGATCGTGACCAGCAATTTGCCCTTCGAATCGTGGACCGAGGTGCTGGGCTCCGAACGCCTCACTGGAGCCACGCTCGACCGCCTGACCCATAGGTGCCGAATCATCGAGACCAAGGGCGAGAGCTACCGACTCCGAGACGCCAAGGCTAGGACCACCCGATCCGCCAAATCGGTCACCACGCCGGTGGACGCGACTGAGACCTCAAGCTAACTTCACACTGACCAAGTGCTCCGATTTTCGACCGGCGCGCGCTGCGATATTGGATCGGCATACACAGCCGGGGTGGGTGGGATTTTGCACTTTGACCTCCAACTTGCGCGGAAGGCGGAATTCGAACCCGCGACCCTCACCTTGGCATGGTGGTGTTTTGGTCTGGGTGGTCGACCCCAGTCCCCCACCATGCGGTGGGGTCCACCCAGATTCCGCTCCGTCCACCCAATCCAACGCCGCAGCGGAGCGCTCTCCTATCGACTCACGGCGGTGGCTCATTGGGGCCGCTCCCGGACAACCTCATCCGGGCTCTTGTCGTCGCGGAGCCCGAGAAAGCGCGGTTGCCGGAGACGAGCGTCGCTCGTCCATTCGGCAAACCCGATCTGAGCGACGGGCGTCGGGCCGCGTCTAATGCGTTCCACGCGGGATCGGACGGACGTCCACAAACGCGGGTTCAGCCGTTTCCAACTTCCGCAGCCGAATGCCGAGGTCGTGGAGCGTTGCCTGGGTGTAGCCGGTGCCGACCTTACCGGCATAGCGGAGGACGCCCTGCTCGTGGTAACCGACGAGCAGGGCACCAAAGTCCGTCCGGCAGCCCGTGGGATCGGTGTAACCGCCAACGACGAACTCCTGCTCCCAGACGCACTTCAGCTTCAACCAGTCCTTTGAGCGGCCGGCGACGTACCGTGCGTCGGCGCGCTTGGCGATGAGCCCCTCCCAGCCGGATCGGCAGGCCTCGATGAAACGCTGCTGAGCGTCGCCACGCCAGGCCTCGGTGTGCTGCAGTGCCGCGCTGGACCGGATCGTCTTGATCAGCTGGGCGCGACGCTCGACCAATGGCCGATTCGTGAGATCTTCTCCGTCAAGTTCGAGGAGGTCGAAAACGCAGTAGACGACCGGATACCTGGCCACCTGTTCGGGCGACGGCCTGGCCACCCCGAGACGCTGCTGCAGTCGGGTGAAGGACGTCTGGTCGCCGTCGTAGGCCACCACCTCGCCGTCGAGCAGGAGGTCCCGGACGTGCTGAGCCGCCACAGCAGCGCGGACCTCGGGGTACGTGCCAGTGAGATCCTTGCCGGTACGCGACTCGAGTCGCACGTCGCTACCCACTTTGCGTGCGACACAGCGCTCACCGTCGAACTTGCGCTCGAGCAGCCAATCCTCGCCGAATTCGCGTCGGCCGGTCAGGGTGGCCAACATGAGCGGGGTCACCATGCCAATATCGTGCCACGGGGACGTCGAGGCGCACACGTCGCCAGGGAACGATGTCCATCGTCATCGGTGCAAGCGCTGACCCTGCTGGTAGAGCGGTCCACTGATGTCACGCGGCACGTAGCCGCGTCCTTGTGGCCGCACCGACCCGGTTTGATCGGTCCAGCCGACCGTCGCGAGTCCTAGACCGAGATGGCACTGCGGGATACGGCCCAGAGCTGAACTGCACGAGGTAGGGGAAAGGCTCGAGCCATCAGGCGGCGAGACACCGCCCTGGCCTTTGTTTCACTAGAAGCATCCGGCGACTTGCAATGACATCATGGGGTCAGCGCAAGTTGGCGTGATGACAATTGCGAGCGAACAGACCGAATGGAGGCGCCCATGCCTGCTGTGACCGTCGATGATCTGTCGAAGCTGCCGAAAATCCCCGTTCCCGACCGGGAGGCGACGGCCGAACGGCCGGTGAGGTCCGTGACCACCGCGCCGAGCGGGCTCGAAGGAGAGGGGTTCCCGGTACGCCGGGCATTCGCCGGCATGAGCTCTGGCTGACCTCGACCCGTTCGTTCACATGGACCAGATGGGCGCGGTCAACTACGCACCAGGTGAGCCCAAGGGAACCCCCTGGCATCCCCATCGGGGATTCGAGACGGTGACCTACATGATCGATGGAACCTTTGCCCACCAGGACTCCCAGGGAGGTGGTGGCCTCATCACCGACGGGGCCACACAATGGATGACCGCCGGTAGGGGGGATCCTGCACATCGAAACGCCTCCCGAGGATCTCGTCGTCTCAGGTGGTCTCTTCCACGGGATCCAGCTCTGGGTGAACCTGCCGGCAAAGGACAAGATGATCCCGCCGGCCTACCAAGGGCTCGAAGCCGACCAGGTCACTCTCGTCTCGACCACCGACGGCGGCGGCTTGGTGCGGGTGATCGCCGGCCAGCTCGGTGAGCACCGAGGTCCCGGCTCCACCCACACGCCGATGGCCCTGATGCACGCCAGCGTCTCCCCCGGAGCGCTACTCGAGTTGCCCTGGGATCCCGGCTTCAACGCGCTCGTCTACGTGCTCGCCGGATCGGGGCGTGCCGGGAGCGACGGAAGGCCGATCCAAGACGGCCAGTTGGTGGCGTTCGATCCCGGTGACTGGATGGCCGTCAGAGCGGACGACCGCCAGGACTCGGGCACCGACCAACTTCGAAATCCTCGTCCTAGGAGGTCGGCCGATCAGGGAGCCCGTCGAGCACTACGGACCGTTCGTGATGAACACCCGGGCAGAGATCGGGCAGGCACTAGAGGACTTCGAGGCCGGTCGCTTCGGCACCATTCCCCCCGAACGCGCTGATGCCACACGTGCCGGACCCTGATCCGGTCCGAGCCGAGCACACTGGGATCTGACACCGATCATCGGGCGACCAGATCGAAGCGAGAATCGATGCGGCAGCGCAAGGACACATCTCAGGTTGTGCCTTCGACCGTTGTCATGGTGGGCGAGTGGTACTTACGCTCCCGAAGCGCTCATAGCGATCCCCAGGTGATTGAGGCGTACAGGCAACTTCAAGTGGAAACGGATCACCTCTATACCCTGCTCACTGGGGACGCCTGCCATTGGGCGGTACGAGTGGTATTCACCCGCTGTGGCCAACCCTATGAAAGCGACGAAGAGCTCATCTGTGCGGTACGCGCCAATAGGACTCTCGAGATCACCTCTGCCGCCGCCGTTGGGGAGCGCCTTCATCCTCTATTCGGCTGTGAGTTCGGTGGCGCGTTTGATCGGTTCCGTGCCGTCCATGACCTCATCGGTCATGCCTGGTGTGCATACGGTTTCGATCTCGATGACGAGTGCGCAGCCTGGATCGCTCAAGACCGCCTGCATAGTGGTCTCGCACGGTCGGCTCTTGCCACGGAGCTATTCGGAGTGAACGCAGCGCGCCGCATCGTCGGCGAAGTGCCAGACCTCAGAGCATTGCTCCTCACATCCTCGATGTGGAGCGGCATCTGCCCCTCATCGACCCATATGAGGGTTCGGAATCGCTTGACGATCTCTCAACCTGAATCGAATCGAACTTGGAGGGCCTATGACACTGCACACGGTTGAATCGACTTCCGAGACAGTGCGTTCGGGATTCCTCGATCCCAGCGCGCCCCCCGTGGCGACCATCGAGCCGGGCGACGTCGTGAGTTACCCGAACACATGGACGCACTGGGGTAACGAGGCCGTGTTGGGGATGACCTTTGCTGATCGAGAGCCCCTCCGACACCGCTACCCCAACGGGCCCTATTCGATGCTGGGGCCAGTCGTGGTTGAAGATGCGCAACCGGGCGACGTGATCGAGTGCAAGCTCGAGTCGCTCAGGACCCGCGACTGGGGATGGAATTCCTTCCCGCTGGGAGTCGGCGCACTTCCCGCCGACTTCTCAGAGCCCTACGTGCACTACTTCCGCTTTGACGAGGCGCGCCGATTGACCGAGTACGTCCAGGGAATTGAGCTCGAGCTTGCGCCGTTCCTCGGGGTCATGGCCGTCGAGCCGGCTGGAGACGCCGCTGTGAGTGCCATCCTCGCCGGACCCTACGGCGGCAATCTGGTGCTCAGGGAGCTGACCGTCGGCTCGTCGCTCTATCTTCCGGTGGCCAAGTCGGGTGGTCGGCTTTGGATGGGCGATGTCCACGCACTCCAGGGCGACGGCGTGGTGGACCAGACAGCCATCGAGACGGCCGCGGAGGATCTCAAGATCCGCTACGACCTGCACAAGTCAGTCGCACTCGAAGGCCCGCTCGGTGAGACGAAGACCGATTGGATCGGTATCGGCTTCGGGGAGAGCCTCGACGATGCGCTCGTCGCTTGCCTCAGGGGGCTCATCTCGTGGCTCCACTCCGCGGCTGGAATCTCCGAGGGGGAGGCATACGCCCTCTCCAGCATGGCCGTGAGCTTCCGTGTCACCCAATACTCCCACCAGACCGGATCCGCCTACAGCTCGATCCCGCCGAAGGCAGTCCACGGGATGGTACCCAAGCACATGTTCCCCCAGACGTTGAGGCGTCGAATCAAGCGTTGGCTCCGCCCCACCCACAAGGCCGGCGCCTGATGCTCACCGACACCGACCGACTAGACATCGTCGAGGTGGTGACCCGAGCGGACGATGCCGCGACCCGGCGCGACGCCGATGCCTACGTGGCCCTCTTCACGGATGATGCCCTGCTCGAGGGCGACAAGGGTGAACACCGAGGCAAGGAACCATTGCGCAAGTCGGTGGGCCCGATCTGGGAGTCCGAAGGGCCCATGAGCACGCATTGCACCTTGAATATCGTCGTGGACGGAGTGGGCGGTGAACCAGATTGCGCCATTGCAACGTCCCTCCTGCTGATCCTGCGCAACGAGTCACCTGTGTCCGTAGCGAGTCTCTCTTTCATTTCTCAGCACCTGATCAGAGTGGACTCTCACTGGCTCATCAAGCGTCGCACCGTCCGATCCGCTGCGAGGTAGCCAACCATGGGGACAGAAGAGATGACCCCATGTCTCTCAGATGTGACGACGAAAAACTTGAGATGGCCAGCATGAGCGGGGTCACCACGTCGGCATGGTGGGAACGCGGAATGCCCGCTCCGACGATAACGACGGTCGGCCTCAGGCCTGATTTTCTGGGTGAGGATGCCAATGGGTTCACGAATTTCGGATCACTTTGATTCCGGACGATTCTTGAGCTCATCGCAGTTTTCGATGATGGCGCTGCACATCGCCACCAGCCACGTCTCTGCGTCCGCCAACGACCAGCCTCGTCCTGCGGTCAGCATGGTGAAGACCTCAGGGCTGACCAAAGCCCAAAAGGCATCGACCAGTTTCTCGGGAGCCGGTTTGTCGAGGATCAGCGCCAGACCAACGACCATAACGTTGCGACGGTCTTCGTCGTACTGGCTCAGCCGGGCCCGCGCCACCTCGTCACTGGCCGCTGCTTCTTGCAACGCCCTGAGTATTGGCACCGAGCGTTCGTACACGCCGATGGTGAAATGGACCCCTGTACGAAGGCGATCGATCCTTGTCCCTTTTGCGAACTCGGCGAGTTCGGGGCGATTCACCATTGCCGTCGGATCGTCATCGCCCGCAATTGCGAGATCGATCGCCTCCATCAAGAGACCGGACTTCGAGCCGAACACGGAATAGATGGTGTCGACTGCCGTCCCCGCCTCGGCCGCGACCATCGGGAGTGTCGTCGCCGCCCACCCTCGATCACGAAACAGTGTGATGGCGGCATTGACGATCATGAGACGCGTCTCGGCCGCCTGCCGAGCCCGCAGTGGAGAGTGGTAGCCCTGCTTCGAATTTTCTGATTTCGAGAGACCCTGTGATGCCACCAATCAAGTTTATCCCGGATACCAGGGTTTGATCAATATACCTACTTTCAACCAAGTACTACTTGATCCAATCAATGAAAAGATGTAGCCTGAGTCGAAGAGAAACGGGCACGGCTCCGTCAGACGAAAGGAAGCGCACCATGGGACTGCAATTGGGAGAGGTTGCACCAGACTTCGATGCCGAGACCACTGAAGGCAGGATCAACTTCCACGACTGGATCGGCGACTCGTGGGCCCTCTTGTTCTCGCACCCCAAGGACTTCACGCCTATCTGCACCACCGAACTCGGCTATGTGGCCAGGATCAAGCCTGAGTTTGATCGTCGGGGCGTCAAGATCATCGGGTTGTCTGTCGACTCCACCGAGAATCACGAAAAGTGGGCGGACGACATCGAGAAGTCGCAGGGTGCTCGACCCAACTTCCCGATGATCGGCGACACCGACTTCAACGTCTCCAAGCTCTACGGAATGCTCCCCGCCAGCACATCGGGCGATCCCGCCGATCGCACTCCGGCTGACAACCAGACCGTTCGCAACGTTTTCGTGATCGGACCCGACAAGAAGGTCAAGCTCATCCTCGTCTACCCGATGACGACCGGTCGCAACTTCGACGAGATCCTCAGGGTGATCGATTCGCTGCAGCTGACCGCCGAGCACCGCGTGGCTACCCCGGTCAACTGGAACCAGGGCGAGAAAGTCGTCCTCACCGCCGCCGTCTCAAACGACGAGGCGAAGGAGATCTACGGGACATGGGAGTCACCCGTTCCTTACATCCGGCTCGTACCGCAGCCGACCTGAGTACGCAGACCCTCAACTGGACTCGTCGCGCCTGAGCAAAGGGACGCAATAGAGGTATTGGTACTTGGAGCCGGCTCTGGCGGCTTGAAGCTCACGACGACGCCGTCCGACGAATTCGGGGATGCCATCGAAGATCCTGCTCATTGACAAGGACGAGAATTTCGTCTTCGGCTTTCCCGAGCTCGATGTCATGTTCGGGCGGACATCGGAAGCTGCTGTCACCCATCCCTACCGCGACCTGGTGAAACCAGCAGTCCGCTTCGTGCAGACCACGATTCGGTCCATCGATCCGGATCGACGCCGGGCCGAGACCGAAGTGGGGGCATTCCACGGAGACGCAGTCGGGGCCTTCGAGGCAGAGCACTCGGTGCCCGATCGCATGGTCCACCACTTCCTCACCCGCCTTGACCACGACGCCGGCGTGCTCCGAGCCCGGAACGAACAGCGGTCCGGGCGGGTCTGGTCTCGCCGCGGACGATGAGCACATCGGGGAAGTTGACCGATGCCGCCTCCACGGCGATGCGACCGGGACGTAGGACCGAGCGGTGAGACGTCCCAGTCCCGCACCGCATCGCGTCCTCCCCTGTCAGCACCGTGCACACCGCAGCTAGGTTCACGACTCGCCCACGTCCGAGGCTATGAAGGCCCGCGTGATGTAGGCCGCGGGGCCGTAGGCTCCGGCTCCGGCTACTGTATTGATTTTCGCGGCGGATAGTGGGAGGTCCAGGGTTGTGAGCCCCGAGCCGCGAAGGGGGACGTAACAGTAATGCGGTGCCGCGCTCGAGGTAGTGGAACAAGTTTGCCGCGGTGAGCAAACGGATCCACTCCTCGTGAAGCAGCGACCCAGTCGCATTCGAAATGCATTCGCGACCATTGCAAGCGTCGTTGTTGTGCTGGGGGCCATGCTCGTTTCAGGTTCGGCACAGGCCGGAGCGTCGAGCCCCGCCGACCAGGGTGTGACATCGACCACCATCAGGATCGGCATATCGGTCATCAATTTCGCGGCGCTCCAAGCCGTCGGCGTCACGCTCAACGATGGCAACTATCAAGACGCCGTCAGCGCGCTTACGGCCAACATGAACGCCCATGGAGGGGTGGACGGCCGAAAGGTCGTCCCCTACTTCGTCGAGATGAACCCGGCCAACGCGGCATCGATCGATTCATCGTGCTCGGCGCTGACCGAAGACGACAAGGTCTTCATCGTCTTGTTCCCGGTCTATCCGGATTGCTTTCAGCAGACCTACGACACGCCCGTCATAGGGGGCGTGTTACCGGGCGCATTGCCGGCGAGCGCTGCTCCTGACTTCAGTCTCTTGCCGCCCGACGCCACCTATGACCCTGTGCAGCTGGCCGCGTTCGACCACCGGGGGGCGTTCAAGGGCAAGAAAGTAGGCATCTTCTACGGCTCAGATTCCATCGCCGAAGCGAGCGTCGTCGAGTCGGACCTCAAGAAATTGCACGTCGACGTCGTACTGTCAGCCGACGACAGCGTAACGGCGACCGATACCGTGGCGGTCGACCAGGAAGCTCAGTCGATCGCCCTTCGGTTCCAGGACGCCGGGGTGAATGAGGTGGTCGGGGTCGGTGGCACCGGTGCGACGACCTGGCCCCGGTCGCTTTTGGACAATCAGAGCACGTACAAGCCCCCCTGGATCGCCACCAACGTGACGGCACTGGCGTCTTACGTGGCTTCCGCCAAAGGGGGGAATCCTTACTTGGACAACGTGATGGCTTCGTCCCCGGTGTCGTCCACCTACCAGGTGTGGATGGATCCGGCGATACAAAAGTGCACGGCCATCATTCGCAAGGCGTACCCATCAGATGCCATTGCCGCGCCGGTCAATCCGAACAGCCCTCAGGCTGCGTCGAGTGGTGCGGACACGACATATGCCGCGGTGGAGGCCGCCTGTCAGGACCTGGCGATCTTTGCCAAGATCGCCGATGCCGCCGGGAAGAATCTGACGGTGTCCAGCTTCACCAAGGCGGGCTTTCAGCTCAGAAATGTCACCTTTCCCGGTAGTGGTGGACCTGTCTCGTTCGGACCCGATCAGCCCTACGCCATAGGAAAAGCGAACGTCGTTGTCTATGACCCTCGGTCCGGCATGTTAGTGCCTGCTCCTGCATCTCGAACGTGAAAGCCGACCGACCTGCGTACGTGCTTTACGGTGCCCTCGCTGCGCGGTTGCAAATGAACCTGCATCCAAGCGACCGAGTCGGAGATGCCCGATGGCCTGACCATCGGCGAGGTTGAAACACTGCCCCTGACCTACCACGATTGGACCCTCAGCTTGGCAAGGTGGTGATTTTCGTCCGCCTGGGTCGGATAGCTCCCCTGAAGTGCGGGTCCGTCCACCCGGACCGCCCCAGTAATAGAGCGCTCTACTCTGCGACGCCTGCGTTGATCCGCGGCCGCGCCGTCCGGGTCGACGCACACACCGGCGCAACGCCACCTCAGCCAAGTGTGCAGTGGACCACCGACCTTCGGACTCGTGATCCGGAGTCAAGGTTGTCCGCCGTTCTACACGCTGTAGCATTAGGCGTCAGTCAAACCGAGATGGGAAACAAGACGTATGGGGCTGGGCCAGCTGGAGCGCAAGGTCATGGACATCCTGTGGGACGCACCCGGCCGATCCCTCTCGGGCCGCGAGGTGGCCGACCTGATCCCGGACAGGGCCTACACGACCGTCCTCACCATTCTGGACCGTCTGCGGCGTAAGAAGCTGGTTAAGCGCTCGACCGACGGCAAGGTGCATACCTTCAGCGCCGCGGCCACCCGGGAGTCCTACACGGCGTCGCTCATGCTGGAGCCCCTCGGCAACGCGCAGGATCGGAACGCCGTCCTGGTTCGCTTCGCCAAGACCGTGTCCCCAGCCGAGGCGAAGATCCTCCGAGAGGCGCTCGACTCGTCGCGAAAGCGGGCACCGTGAGCCTCTATTTTGCCGCAGCCACGCTTGCACTGTTCGCCACAGTGCTACTGGGGCCAGTCAGTACTGCCATGGCCCGAGCGCAGTGGGTCGATCGGGCGCCACGAGCCGGAGTCGCCGTCTGGCAGGCGATCGGGGCGAATGCCCTGCTTGCTGGCATCGGCAGTGGGCTCTGCGTGGCCGTGGAGCGCTACCACAACGGCGTCATTGGAGGGCTGAGGCAGCTCGCTGATGGCATTGTCGACGGTCGCCCGCTGGCGATGATCGGCCTGCCCGATGCCCTCGGCCTCACCCTCGCAGCGGACCTCGCCTTCGTGCTGTGCTGCATGTTCGCAGCGGTCACGGTCAATACGATCCTGACGCGTCGGCGCCACCGGCGGTTGGTGGATCTGCTGGTGTTGCGGACACTGGAGACCGGAGCCTCGGTTCTCGACTACTCCGCCGCCGTGGCCTACTGCGTGCCGGGGATACGGCCCCGGATCGTCGTCAGCGCTGGTGCAATAGAGCTGCTTGAAGATGCCGAGCTCGACGCCGTCGTCGCCCACGAGCAAGGGCACGCGCATGAACACCACGGCCTGGTGATGCTGCCGTTGGCCGGCGTCAGCAAGGTCTTCGCGTTCGTGCCGTACGCGAGGCTCGCCCCAACCTCGGTGGCTGGGCTGCTCGAAATGGCAGCCGACGACTACGCGGTCCGCCGGCGGGACCCTTCCGCACTCGTTTCCGCACTGGTTTCCATGGCGACCGCTGGCGTTGTGCCGAGTTGTTCGTTCGCTTTGACCGGTGGGTGGGTATCTCGACGGGTCGACCGGCTGCTCAACGAGCATCGGAATTCGACTGGTGTGGTCCTCGGAGCGAGCGCTACCGCCCTTCTCCTGCTCGCATTGCCGGTGGCCGTCCTCTTGGCTGCGTGAACCACCAGATTCTGCTCCCGCAGGCCTATCAGCGGGTGAGAATGCGGCTGAGCGGAACCACCGGTACCGAGATGGTCAGGTATCCGGCGCGTTGGAAGTGCAGCGTCACCAGAACGTGCTGGCCCACGGTGAGCGCGTGGGTCGGCTGCTCGAGCATAAGGTGGTCGTGGCCAGGGACAAGGGAGGCTTCTCCGTGGGCCGGGATGCGGAGTAGCCGCAGCATACCCATGGTCCCGTTCGGGTTCTCTGTCATCAGCATGGAGCTACCCGCCGCCGCGGTCGCTACACCGATCAACGCGTCGGATCGCGACCCGGAGTTCTTGACCGTCAGATAGATGGCAGCCACGGCGGGGCTGGGCGGTTCGGGGAGGAAGGCGTCGACGACGGTCAGCGAGCCGACGTGGGTCGTCATCGTCGGGATCCGGGTCGGGGCCCGGTAGCTGGCGGCTGCCGCGGCGCCCCAGGCGACGACAGCACTCACGCAGACGAGCGCCATCGCCGTCTGGGCGATCCGGTGGTTCCAGTGCCACCGTCGGAATGTCATGCGTCTGTCCCTCTTTGTCTGGCCGGAGAGAGGGTCCGGTCCTGGCTTGCCCAGCTACTACATGTCGTAGTATACGTGGGCCGGTCCGGGACGTCCGTCGCCCGGCAGAAGGGGTATCGAGACCGACGTGGTCGCGAGCAGCGTGGCCCACACAAAGGCATCTGAGGACCATGAGGTGTGGTTGACCGTGCGCGGCATGACGTGCGGGAGCTGCGCGGCACGGCTCGAGACAAGACTGAATGCCCTTGATGGCGTTGATGCGACTGTGAACTTCGCCACAGAGCGTGCCTGCGTACGCACCTCCCTCCCCACCTCCATACTGCTCCGCGAGGTGCAGGCGGCCGGATTCACGGCACGGGCGGAGGCCGGCCAGCTCCGGGTGGGAGATGACATCAGTTCCGACGCCGACCGACGCGTTCGGAATCTGGGGCGCCGACTCATTGTGGCGGGGTTGCTCTTCATGCCGCTGTGCGACGCATCGATCGGCCTCTCGCTCGTACCGTCGGTCCGCTTCCCGGGATGGCAGTGGCTCCTAGTCGTCCTAGCGCTTCCGGTCGTGACCTGGTGCGCCTGGCCCTTCTACGTTGCGGCCGTTCGGCAGGCGCGACATGGCCTCACGACCATGGACACCCTGGCCTCCATCGGGATCGTAGCTGCCACATGCTGGTCGGTCTTTGCCATGTTCTTCCTCGATGCCAAGAACGGCTCGGACTCGCTCGCCGACGTGCTCGTCCACCACTCCGGCGGTGCCCTCTACCTGGACGTCGCCGCGGGTGTCACCACCTTCTTGCTAGCCGGTCGCTACGTCGAAGCGCGGTCGCGCCGGCGTGCCGCGAACGCCCTGAGCACGCTGGCGGCCGTCGGCGCTAAAGAAGTCTCGATCCTCGATGTCCATGGGGTCGAGCGCCTGCGCCCGGTAGATGACCTCATGGTCGGAGATCGTTTCTTGGTGCGTCCAGGAGAGACCGTGGCCACCGATGGTGAGGTGGAGACAGGGCAGGCGGTGCTCGACCGTAGCTCCATGACTGGCGAGTCGATGCCGACCGAGGTAGGTCCGGGCGATCGGGTGATCGGCGGGACGGTCGCCATGGGTGGCCGATTGGTGGTTCGAGCCGAGTCCGTGGGCGCCGACACACAGCTGTCGCAGATGCTCGACCTGGTCGAGCGTGCACAGAATGAGAAGGCGGCGGCACAAAGGTTGGCCGATCGAATCGCCGGATATTTCGTGCCGGCGGTCTTAGCCATAGCGCTGGTGACGCTGGCCGGCTGGGTGCTGGCCGGCGCGGACGCCGAACAGGCTTTCAACGCAGCGCTGTCCGTGCTGATCATTGCCTGCCCGTGTGCGCTCGGCCTGGCCACGCCGATGGCCCTCGTCATGGCGTCAGATCGAGGGGCGCGGTCGGGAATCTTCTTCAAGGGGTACGAGGCGGTCGAATCGTCAGGCACGGTCGACACGGTGCTCTTCGACAAGACGGGAACGATCACCGACGGGCGGATGTCCGTGGTCGACGTTGCCGCCACACCCGACTTCTGCGTGGACGACGTCATGGGGCGCGCCGCCTCCATCGAACGGGCCTCTGAGCACCCTGTGGGCCGGGCCATCGTCGCGTCGGCATCGGGAGAGGTCGAGCTCGAGGAGGTGAAGGACTTTCGGGCCATCGCCGGCGTCGGCGCCGAAGGAACGGTCGCCGGCCACGTCGTTTCGGTCCGATCACTCCGCAAAGTCGACGGATCGGTGGGCCAGAAGATTCCTGCGGCGTTGCGATCTCGATGCGAGGGGTGGCTGGACGATGCCCGCACGGTCGTCCAAGTCTGCGAGGACGGAAAGGTGATCGGGGCCATCGCCTTGGCCGACACCGTGCGACCGAACGCCGACCGAGCAGTGGCTCTCCTCCAGCGACTGGGGCTGCGCTGTGTGCTGGTCACCGGCGACAACGAGCAGACGGCGAACGTAGTGGCCCGGCAGTGCGGTCTGGACGGCATCTTGTCCGGTGTCTCACCGCAGGAAAAGGTTTCAGCCGTCATCACTCTGCAACGCGAGGGGCATCGAGTGGCGATGGTGGGCGACGGCATCAACGACGGGCCCGCTCTGGCCCAGGCAGACCTTGGGCTGGCCCTGGGATCAGGCACCGACGTGGCCCGGAACTCCGCCGACCTCCTCGTGATCCGCGATGATCTCGGCTCGGTACCGACCGCCATCACCCTGGCCAGGCAGACGCACCTCACCATCCGGCGGAACCTCATGTGGGCCTTCGGGTACAACCTCGTGGCTATCCCACTAGCGGCGTGCGGGCTTCTCGATCCTCTCATCGCGGCGGCCGCGATGGCGCTGTCGTCTGGTTTCGTGGTCTGGAACAGCGCCCGACTTCGTCACGTCCCCGACGCTGCCGCGCTTGACCGCGACAGAGCGTTCCGGTGACGATGGCCCCCTGGCTCTGCGACGGCGGGGCAATTGCCATGCTCGCCATTGGCGCGCTCTACGCTGTGCGCGTCGGCGTCGGGATCTTCCGGAGGTCCGCGCTGTCGTGGGACGCCGATTTGATCCACCTGGGCATGGGTCTCTCGATGGCAGGCATGCTCGACAGACGGCTCGCCGTCGGTCCCCCGCTCGCGTGGCTGGCGTTCTTCTGCGCCGCTGGAGCGTGGTTCGCCTTGCGAAGTGTCGTTGCCACCCGGCGGCAGCCAAGCAGGCAGCTGTTCGGGAGCACGCTCGTCCACGTCGGTGGATGTGCCGCCATGGTGTACATGCTCGCCGTCGCCCCGCCCATGGGGAGTATGGCCGACATGGCGGATCTGATCTGTGGATCCCGCATGCTCGGGATGCAGGCGGCTGGCTCCGTCTCTCCGGCCACGCCGTGGACCGGCTCGGCACTCGCTCTCGGTGTGGTCCTGCTGGCCGGCGTCGCGTTTACCGCGCTGGCCCGATTCCGCCCCTTCGGCGCATCAGACTCGGCAGCGCCCGTGGTGCAGCGAACCGTGGCCTTCCCCCATCAACTCGCGTCGACCCCACTCGTCCTGGGTGCCCAGGTCGCGATGTGCCTCATCATGACGGTGACGCTCGTCGCGATGTACCGATAGGCGGCTCATGAGGATGCGACGGAATTGACCCGTCTGATGCCGCCAGCCGGTTCTACGTCGCGTAGTAGCAGCATCGAGACGTGCCCACGACTCTACCGGTGGAGGTGCGCACGGCTGGTGCGCGCCTGCTGGCGTGGATGTCTCGGCGCCGCCGTGCTGGCCGGCGCATCCGCGCTCACTGTGGTCGCCGCCGGGCCGGCGGCAGCCAACAGGGATCACGGTCCGACCAACGTCGTGAGGGTCGTACAGACCTCGGGGGGACCCGTCATCGCCAACAGCGCCGGCATGACCCTCTATGTGTTCGTCAACGACCTCCTCACTACGGCAGCCAGCGCCTGTATCGGTGACTGCCGCAACGACTGGCCACCGGCGATGGAGCGGGGCAAGGTGCACGTGGCCGCGGGCATCACCGGACGAATCGGA
This sequence comes from uncultured Acidimicrobiaceae bacterium, assembly GCA_963807775.1. Classification (GTDB taxonomy): domain Bacteria; phylum Actinomycetota; class Acidimicrobiia; order Acidimicrobiales; family RAAP-2; genus Bog-473. Next base: position 134,616 of record CAWECY010000017.1, read on the forward strand.
ACGGTGGAGCGTTTCGGGCAGGGACTCCAACTGACCATGGACGGCCGCCCCCTCTACACGTTCTCGGGGGACCGACCGGGAGAGATCCGAGGGAACGGGGTGGGCAACCTTTGGTGGGCCATGACACCCACGGGGCTCGCGGCGACCTCGTATCCGTCCGACCCGCCGACCTACGGAGCCCCGAAGGCGACCACGTTGACCGTGGTCCGGACGCGCTTCGGCCCCGTCGTCGCCAACAGCCGGGGTCAGGTCCTCTACGACTACGCCGACGACACACCCACCGCGAGCGCGTGCCAAGCCCAGTGGTGCCTGGTCGACTGGCCGCCCCTCCAGGCACAGGGCACGCCGACCGCCGTCGCGGCGATCACCGCGAGCATCACGGTCATCGACGGAGCCGGCGGCGTCTCTCAGGTCACCCTGGGGGGTCATCCGCTCTACACGTTTGCGGGCGATCTGCATCCGGGCGACACCACAGGACAGGGGATCGGATCGGACTGGTACCTGGTCGCCCCTGACGGGCAGACAGTGACGGGCAGTGACTCTCACTGATCGCCTGAGGCGCAGGAGGCGCCTGGCGACCATCGTGGCCTCGATGGTCGCGGCCGCGGTCCTCCTCGCGTCGTGCGGAGGGTCGAGCCCAAGTGGGAACGCGATCGTGTCGCAAGTGGGCGGGCCACCCGAGACGAGTGCCACCTACCCAGGGGCGTTGCTCTTCCCTCGCAGCTATCCGAAGCCCGATGTCACCCTCGAGGACACTGCAGGAGAACCCTACGATCTCGCGACCCAGACCAAGGGCGAGTTGACGCTGGTCTACTTCGGCTACACACATTGCCCCGACCTGTGTCCTCTGAATATGGCCACAGTCGCCGCGGCGCTCCGGATACTCCCTTCGGCCGAACGTTCACGCGTCAAGGTCGTGTTCGTCACGACTGACCCGAACCGCGACACCCCGTCAGTGATCCGCATATGGCTCGACCACTTCGACCCGAGCTTCATCGGGCTGACTGGAACGATCAGTCAGATACAGCAGACCGAGGCAACCACAGGAATCCCGTTGTCCTTCGCCGAGCACGCCACCGAGGCGGGTGCGAGCTACACGGTGGTGCATGCCGGCTACATCTTGGTGTACACCCAGGACGACCGGGCCCACGTGGAGTTCCCCGCCGAGATCCTGCCGTCACAGGAGGCCCAGGACATCACCACGCTGCTACGTCACGGGTGGCAGGCGTGAGGGCTCAATTTGGTACCAAGAGGAAGGGGCATCCGTCATGACGAGCTTCGATCCGACGAACGGTCCGGCTCCCGACGAGGAGATCGAGGACGAGGACGAGGACCTCGCCGGTGACGCCGAAGACGACGCCGGGGAAGGCCTCGATGCCGGCCGCCGCTGGCCCACGCCGATCGGAACGCAGCGCATATTGCAGATCGTCTTGGGGCTGTTCTGGATCGTGGATGCCGCGCTCCAGTACCAGCCCTTTATGTTCGGCAACCAATTCGTACCCACCTACATCACCGCGAACGCGACCGGCCAACCCGAGCCGGTGGCCTGGCTGATCACGACGGCCGGTCACTTCATCTCCCCGAATATCGGCGTCTGGAACGCGCTGTTCGCCACCGTTCAAATCTTCATCGGGGTCGGCCTGCTCTTCCGGCGAACGGTGCGCCCAGCGCTGGTGACCTCGTTCGTCTGGGCCTTCGGCGTGTGGTTCTTCGGTGAGGGCATGGGGATGATGCTCACCGGTACGGCCAGCGCGTTGAGCGGCGCTCCCGGCTCGGTCTTCGTCTACGGGCTGCTCGGACTGATGGCCTGGCCGCGTCACCAACGCTCGGCCGAGGCGCATGAGGGCAACGCCCCAACCGGTATCGCGTCGTCGGCGGCCGCGCAAGGAATCGGGGCCGCGGTGACCCCACTGGCCGTGTGGGCCGGGTACTGGCTCTTGGCCGCGTTGCTGTTCCTGCTGCCTGCCAACCGGGCCGCCACGTCCGTCTCTGGTGCGATCACCGGCATGGCCCCGGGTGAACCGCCGTGGTACGCGAGCTTCCTCAATCACGTCGGCCACTGGTTCGGATCGGCCGGCCTCACCCAGACCTGGCTGCTCGCCCTGCTGGCCGTGGTCGTAGGGATCGGCCCGCTGCTCTTCCGGCGCTTCGAGGGTTTCCTGGTCGTCGGTTTCGTAGCGACGATTCTGTTCTGGCTGACCGGTCAGGGTCTCGGTGGCGTCCTGACGGGATCGGGGACGGACCCGAACTCCGGGCCGCTCGTGGCCGTCCTGGCGCTCGCCATGATGCCCACGGTGGTTCCCAATCCCGACGGGTGGGTCTCACCGGCGGCCCGCCTCTTCCGTCGCCTCCCATCCGTCACCGCGGCGGCTGGTATCGGGGCCTTCTGTGCCCTCTTGCTGGCGGCCACCTACCCTGCGGCCGCTGCCAGCACCAGCAGTTCGTCCGGGTCAATGTCGGGCATGTCCATGTCCGGGTCCTCGACATCTGGAATGACCGACATGACGGGGATGGAACCGAGTACCCAGACGGCACGAACCGCCAGTTGCACCAGTGGCGCGGTCCACCACGGGCTCGACCTCACGAACTCGCCCCTTATGGCAATGGGAACCGGATCGGACACCACCATGAACATGAACGGCGCCGACGCCAGCGCCGCCGCCGGTCTCAACGCCACGACGGCCAACTGGCACTACACGGGCCCTGCCTTGCCGGCAGAACTCGCGGCCGAACTGTTGACCGACGGTGAGAACGGGCCCGACGACGTCCACATGGCGTCGTCGGGGTGCACGCCGGAGCCAACCTTCAGCCAGGAGATCGGTGCGTTCTCCTACGTGGAAGCCACGAGTGACGCCGCGGCCAAGTTCGCGACACCGGCCAGCGCCCGGGCCTCTGGCTACCAGCTGGTTTCGCCGGCCAACTATCCCGTGACCTACTACGTGAATCCCGAGATCGTGGCAGCCAACGCCTCGGAAAAGCGGACCCTCGACCCCGATTCCATCGACGGCCTCGTCTACGCGGAGATGCCTTCGGGTCAGGAGATCCTGGCAGCGGCTTTCTACGTGCTCCCCAGTACCGTCACGGTCCCTCCCAACCCCTACGGCGCACTCGTCCAGTGGCACCAGCGCACCGACGTCTGCACCCCGAGCACGCCAACCGGTTCCAGTCCACTGAACATCTCGGGTGTCCCTCCCTGCGCGACCGGAACGGTGCAGCAGGCGACGCCCTATCTGACCATGGTGTGGCAGCTACCGGTGGCGGGCGGTCCTTTGGCCATTCAGCCGCCGGACGTTCAGATAGTCGAGGCGGCGATAATGGCTACCTCCGCGTCGTGACTCGTTCGCCTGCCTGCGCCGGTCCCTGCGCTCCAAAAGAGGTAGTACCTACGGCCCACCGAAACGCAGCCGGCTTCACGCACACTTAGGACTGTCGGAGCGGGTACGAAGACGTAGCGAAGACGGTCGTCCCGAAGAGCACCAGCGTGAGCACGTGGACGGAGGTGCACCACAGGCAGATGGCGTCGATCGCGAAGAGCTCTGCGTACAAAGAGGTAGAGGACCATGCCGAGCCCGACCACCGCCCAGGCCAGCCGGCCGAGCCGGATGGCGCGGCTCGGGCCGCCGCCACATGGCCGGCAGCTGGAGCACCAGCATGACGGCGAAGAAGACTAGGCCGAGCACGGCCACGGGCACGCCGGCTACGCGCCGAGTACGAGCTGGTGGTGACCTTCAAGCAGTTGACGACCCCGTTGTCCGAACAGGCCAGCGTGCTCGACGACGTGAAGTGCTCGTACGTGAGGTAGCCGCCACACCGAGCCCGAGCACGCTGGCGACGGTCCCGACGACCCCGGGCCAGCGGGGCACGTCCTCATCCACCGTGTACCGCCGAGCACACGTCGGAAGGCTGACCGTTGGAGAGCGAGCTGCAGATCGTCGCGATCAGCTGGGCGGCGCTGGCGTCGATGACCGCCCCGATGTTCGGTCGAGTTGTTGCCCACCTGAGCCGCCACGGTCGAAGAAGGGCAGGTTCTGCAGCGGGGTGAACAGGTACTGGGCGGAGGGGAGCGCCTGCTTCCCTCCGAAATCGACGAATGGGAACGAGCCCCCATTCGTGTCCTCCCACAGCGTGAGCTGCGCCTGAGTCGGCGTCTGCAGGGGGGCGTAGCCGTCGCCCTGCGGCTTGTTCGTGTAGACCTCGACCGGCGTGAACGTCAAGTAGGGGCTCGAGTAGGTCGTGCCGTAGAAGGTCAGGGTGGGGACGTCGCCGTCCTCGTTGGCCGAATGGATGCGACCCGGTTGGGGACTGAAGGTCCCGAACTTGGACAGGGCGATATAGAGCGGCCACCGCTCGGCGGCGCAATGTGGGCAGAACTCAGCACCGATGAACAGCAGCTCGGGCTTGCCGTCCGCAGTGAGCGCCCGCCCATTGACCGCCTGCGGCGTCGTGACGATCCCGCCCGTCGGCGCGGCCGTCAGCGTCGAGATGGGGAGCGACTGGAGCTTGGCCAGCGTGGCCGCCGGGATCGGGGTGCCCGCAGGGGGCGACGCCTGGTCGACCTCGGAGCCCGAGCCCGTGCCCGAGCCACCACCTGCCGCCTTGACGATGACCAACACGGCGACGATCACCACAACCAGCGCGATGACGACGATCCCATACGTACGATTTCTTGCCCGGCGTGTCTCCTTGGCGGCCTGCTGCTTGGCCACCTGACGCTCCGCGAAGCGCTGGCTCGATGATGACTTCTTGTTGGTTGCGGTTGACCGCGTGCCCTTCGGCGATTGTGATCGGGGGCGGTTATTCGGCATGATGGCTCTTCTCTGTCAACGGATGGGTAGACACCGCGTGAGAGATGACCACGCGCTGCCAAGGATGTGGCGCGTGCGCGCCAGGACGTCGAATTAAACGTTCGGCGTGTTGACGCCGAGTTATGCGGAGAAGAGGAACTGCGGAGGCTTGAGCAGCGGCGATGGCGAGCCAGCAGGCAGGGCGACTGTAGCGTGCCGCCTGCGGTGGACGCCGCACAGTGCGAGAACAACGAAGACCGCGGCAGTAACGATGCCGGCCAGCGTGATGCCGGGGAATGCCACGGTCGACGATGGTGTACCCCGACTGCAGACCGCTGCCGCGCATTCACTCCCCGACGGCGCGGGCTCGCGCGCGGTCAGAATGGCAGCGCCTGCGGAGGTCGGCAAGGGCTGCCACAGCATGGAACCCGGCACGAGGCAGCTCACGGCTACGGCCGCCAGGGTCACGAGGAACCAGCGCCACCTCGATGTCACGGTTCAAGGTTAAGCATCGACCCAAGACACCTCAATGCACCAATGTGATGCACCGCTCGGTCGGAGTTGAAATACCGCCTCTGACCTGCTGCGATGGGGCGGAAGACGGGATTCGAACCCGCGACCCCTCACCTTGGCAAGGTGAGGGATTTCGTCCACGGAGTCCTCACCAGTGCCCTGGTCTGCAGTGCTATCCACCCAGTTTCCACCCCGTCCACTGCGTCCGCCCCTGTAGTAGAGCGCTCTACTATCGTGCGGTCCCGTTGATGGACGGGCGGTCGCCAGGACGGGCTCGGGAACTCAGATCTGGGACTGCCAAACCCGTGAGCAACATTCGAGGGTCAAGTGCCGCGGCCTCGCCGGGTTCGAATCGCCGTCCGATCGTCACCGGGCAAGATCCGTGAGTACCTCATCTGGGTGGGGTGCCTGGGCAACCGAGGGCGACGTCTGCGTTTCCTCGAAGCCCTCGAAGCCAAGGACCTTCCACGAGTTAGGGGTCCACCATAGGTTAACTCGCGAGGTAGTAACCTTCGTGTGTGGAGCTGTCGCCTGAGGAACTGGCCGGGTTCTTCGCGACGGTGATGCCGCACTTGAACGAGCTACAGAGCCGGGTCGTCACGGGGGCGATGGCGATGGCGTTGGGTCGCGGCGGGAGGAGCGCGTGGTCGAGGCGTCGGGGATGAGCTCTTCGACGATGATCAAGGCGCTGGCCGAGGTGGAGACGGGCATCGAGCCGACCGAACGCCTTCGTGCCGCGGGGAGCGGGACAAGCCGGCGATCGACAAACAGCCCGGGCTGCTCGAGGCCCTCGACGAGCTTGTCCACCCGGGACACGCGGCTCGCCGATGTCGCCGCTTCGCTGGACGCTCAAGTCCACCTACGAGCTCGCCCGGGAGCTACAGGCGCAGGGGTTTCGGGTCTCGGCGGAGCTGGTGCGGCGGCTCTTGCATCAGATGGGCTATTCGCTCCAGGCTCCGGCAAAACAGAACGAGGGGACAGCCACCCGGACCGCGACGGCCAGTTCGGCCACCTCAACGCCCTCGTGGCGGCGCGCCTCGCGGCTGGCGAACCGGTGATCAGCGTCGACACGAAGAAGAAGGAGATCATCGGGAACTTCGCGAACGGCGGCCGGGAGTGGCAGCCGACCGGCGAGCCGACCCGGGTGAACGTGCACGACTTCGCGGACCGCGCCCTTGGCGAGTTCGCGAAGGCGATCCCCTATGGGGTCTACGACGTCGCAAGCGACGAGGGTTGGGTGTCGGTCGGCGACATGGCCGACACCGCGGAGTTCGCCGTCGAGTCGATCCGGCGCTGGTGGACAGATCGGCCAGGAGCGCTTCCCTAAGGCCCGGCGCCTCATGATCACCGCCGACTCCGGAGGATCGAACGGCTACCAGGGTGCGGGCCTGGAAGTTCCACCTCGCAAAGCTCGCCGCAGAGACCGGCCTTGAGATCACGGTCTGCCACTACCCGCCTGGCACCTCGAAGTGGAACAAGATCGAGCACCGGCTCTTCAGCTTCATCTCGATGAACTGGCGGGGCCAGCCGCTCACCGACATCCGCACGATCGTCGAGCTCATCGCCGCCACCACGACGAAGAGCGGGCTCACCGTCCAGGCCTCCTACGACCCGAACTGGTATCCGAGAGGCGAGAGGGTGAGCGACAAGGACTTCGCCGCCATCCCGCTCCGGCCACATGAGTTCCACGGGGAGTGGAACTACGACATCGCCGCTGCGTGAGATTGCTCAATCAATCCCGCGGCGGGCCCTTAGTAAGGCCGGCACATAGCGTCCGTCACCAATCTCCATGTGGGCCCGCTTCAGAGTGGAGCCCGGCAGGACCCTAATTCCTCTGCCTCGGGCATTGAGGTCGGCCGGCCCAACGCGTTCTGAATCGTGACCGGCGGATTCTCCACCCGACCAACGAGACAGCACCATCCGCGAGCCCCCGATACCATGCCCGGGCGGAGGGTGGCCATGATCCCCTGGGCGTCGATTCCAACCGACCGGTGATCCGCACTTGGGTTCGCCGCATCCGGCGCGGGCCCGGCTGGCGGGGAATGCTCGCCCTAGTTCTGCTCGCATCGCTCGCCGGGGCGCTGGCCGTGGTCGCTCCGGAGGCCGGGGCGACCGGGTCCCCGCTCACCTGGTCCCCTCCGGAGCCGCTCCTACCCGGACCTCCCTTCGAATACGGGACGGCCGTCGCCTCCGTTTCGTGCCCCTCGCAGAGCTTTTGCGCCGCGGTCACCGGCGCGAACGTGCTGACCTCGACCGATCCCGCCGCCGACCCCACGACCTGGACAGCGACTGCGTTCGCCGGCACGGGCGACTTGGAGGGGATCTCGTGCCCGACCGCCGCCTTGTGCGTCGCCGTCGACCACGACGGCGACGTCATCACCTCCACCGACCCCACCGGCGGCGCCGGTGCGTGGACGGTGATCGACGTCGACAGCGGCCTTCGATTGGAGGGCGTGTCGTGCACCGCCAGCGCCTGTGTGGCCGTCGACGGGGATGGCAATGTCGTCACCGCCACCGTCACGGCCGGAGTGGTCGGCGTCTGGAGCGTGGCCGACATCGACGGATCTACCGAGCTGCCCGGCGTCTCGTGTACGACGGGCCTCTGTGTGGCCGTCGACCTGGAGGGCAACGTTTTCACTTCCACCGACCCCACCGGCGGCGCCGGGGACTGGTCGGCACCAGCCGACGTCGACAGCTCGAACCCGCTCCAGGGTTTGTCGTGCCAGTCGGCGAACCTGTGCGTCGCCGTCGACCAGGACGGCAACGTCATCACCTCCACCGACCCCACCGGCGGCGCCGGGGACTGGACAGCGGCCAAAGTCGATGGTGAGGATTCTTTAGACGGCGTCTCTTGCCCGGAGACGAACCTCTGCGTCGCCGTCGACCAGGACGGCAAGGTCGTGACCACTACCGATCCGACCGGTGGAAGCGGCGACTGGACACCGGTCAGCCTGGGCTCGAGCGTCTTCGCCGGCATCTCGTGCGCGTCCGGCACCGAGGTATGCGTGGCCGTCTCCGAGGAGGGCGGCGTCACCACCACCACCGAGCCGACCGGTGGCGCCGGGGACTGGACCACCACCCTCGTGGCGGGCTCCAATCCCCTCTACGCCATCTCGTGCACGACAGGTCTGTGTGTGGCGGTCGGCGAGGGGGGCGAGGTTGTGACTTCCACCGACCCGACCGGCGGCGCCGGGGAGTGGACGGCGGCCGACGTCGACGGCGCCAAAGTCCTGACCGCGGTGTCGTGCCCGACCAGCGCCCTCTGCGTGGCGGTGGACGGGAGCGGCGACGTCGTCACCTCAACCGACCCGACCGGCGGGAGCGGCGACTGGAGCGTCGCCGCCATCGCGGGCTCTCCCGAGTTCGACGGCGTCTCCTGCCCGACGACCACACTCTGCGTGCTCGTCGGCTACAACGACGTCATCTTCACCGCCACTGATCCGACGGGCGGCAGCGCGGCCTGGACGTCGCAGTCCGCCGGCACGACGATCGATCTGGACGCGGTGTCGTGCACCGCGGACCCGACCACCCTGTGTGTGGCCGACGGCACGATCAGCAGCAACGGCAACGTCCTCACCTCCACCGACCCGACCGGCGGCAGCGCCGACTGGACGGCGTCGCAGATCGAGACGACGGGGTACGGCATGGGTGGGGTGTCGTGCGCCACGACGACCCTGTGCATGGTCGTCAGCCACTTCGGGAACGCCTACGTCTCCACCGACCCGACGGGCGGGAGCGCCGACTGGTCGGGAACCACAGTCAACCCGGACATGAACGCCCTGTACGAGGTATCGTGCCCGACGGCGGACTTCTGCGTGACCACCGCTCAGCCCCTCTTCGGCACGGGCGACGACGTCTTCGTCTCGACCAATCCGACGGGCGGTGCGACTTGGTCGGGGACCAACGTGGACGGCCCGAACGCCCTCGGCGGCGTCTCGTGCTCGGCGACGAACCTGTGCGTGGCCGTCGACTCCAACGGCGACGGTGTCGTCGGGATCTCGTCCGGCCCGATGGTCACCTCGGTCGAACCCGAAGCGGGGCCGATCGGCGGCGGGACGTCGGTCACCATCACCGGGACCGGCTTTAACGGGGCCACCGCAGTGGACTTCGGGGCGGGGGAGGCCGCGAGCGACGTCACCATGGTCTCGCCGACCGAGGTCACCGCCGTCTCGCCGGCCGGCTCGGCCGGGACGGTGGACGTCACCGTCACCACCCCGGGCGGCACCAGTCCGACCACGCCCGCCGACCAGTTCACCTACGTCGGCCCAGCCTGCACCATCAACTGGGTGGGCTCGAGCAGCGGCGGGGCATGGGCGACGGCGAGCAACTGGAGCCCGGACCGCGTGCCGGCGAACGGCGACGTCGTGTGCATCTCGGGGGTCACCGGCACGGTGACCTTCGACGGGTCCGGAGCGACGTCGACCACCCTCATCGCCGAGCTCGAGAGCTCGGCCCCGCTCTCGATCACTGGGGGCGAACTCGCCCTCATCGACCCGTCGGCCACCGACAACACCGTCGGCGGCTTCTCCCTCTCGGGCGGCCAGCTGGGCTCGGCCGTCGTCGACGAGGGCTCGCTCACCGACGTCGGGACGTTCGCCTGGACCGGCGGGTCCTTCCTCGCCCCGTCCGCCGAGTCGCCCGGCCCCGTCGTGACCCAGAACTCGGGCTCGAGCGCCACCATCGCCGGCGCCTCGGGCGAGGTGACCGAGTGGGCGCTCGACATCGGGAGCCCGCTGGCCGCCTCGGGCGCCTTCGGCTTCGAGAGCGGCGGCGGGATCACCGAGTCGGGGTCGGCCAACCTGGCCAACGGCACCGACATTGAGGACTCGGGCTCGGCCGGTCCCTTCGCCGTGACCGGACCGGGGCTCCTGACCAAGGCCGCCAGCGCTGGCACGGCCACCGTGGCCGTGCCCGTGGCGCTCGCCGGCAGCCTCACCGTGCCCTCCGGGACGCTCGATCTGGGCGAAGCCGGCGCCTCCGGGACCATCTCGGGGCCCTTCACCGTCGCCTCGGGGGCGACGCTCGGCCTCGACGGGGTGAGCATCGGATCGGGGGCCACCGACTCGGGGGCGGGAACGCTGTCGCTGAGCGGGACCATCGCCGACGCCGCCTCTCTGGAGGTGGCCAACGTGACCGAGACCGCCGGCACCACGACGGCCGCGGCCGAGCTCTCCGCTGCCGGGACGCTCTCGATCACCGGCGGCGCGCTCGTCTTGGAGGGGGCCGACAACACCGTCGGCGGCTTCTCCCTCTCGGGCGGCCAGCTGGGCTCGGCCGTCGTCGACGAGGGCTCGCTCACCGACGTCGGGACGTTCGCCTGGACCGGCGGGTCCTTCCTCGCCCCGTCCGCCGAGTCGCCCGGCCCCGTCGTGACCCAGAACTCGGGCTCGAGCGCCACCATCGCCGGCGCCTCGGGCGAGGTGACCGAGTGGGCGCTCGACATCGGGAGCCCGCTGGCCGCCTCGGGCGCCTTCGGCTTCGAGAGCGGCGGCGGGATCACCGAGTCGGGGTCGGCCAACCTGGCCAACGGCACCGACATTGAGGACTCGGGCTCGGCCGGTCCCTTCGCCGTGACCGGACCGGGGCTCCTGACCAAGGCCGCCAGCGCTGGCACGGCCACCGTGGCCGTGCCCGTGGCGCTCGCCGGCAGCCTCACCGTGCCCTCCGGGACGCTCGATCTGGGCGAAGCCGGCGCCTCCGGGACCATCTCGGGGCCCTTCACCGTCGCCTCGGGGGCGACGCTCGGCCTCGACGGGGTGAGCATCGGATCGGGGGCCACCGACTCGGGGGCGGGAACGCTGTCGCTGAGCGGGACCATCGCCGACGCCGCCTCTCTGGAGGTGGCCAACGTGACCGAGACCGCCGGCACCACGACGGCCGCGGCCGAGCTCTCCGCTGCCGGGACGCTCTCGATCACCGGCGGCGCGCTCGTCTTGGAGGGGGCCGACAACACCGTCGGCGGCTTCTCCCTCTCGGGCGGCCAGCTGGGCTCGGCCGTCGTCGACGAGGGCTCGCTCACCGACGTCGGGACGTTCGCCTGGACCGGCGGGTCCTTCCTCGCCCCGTCCGCCGAGTCGCCCGGCCCCGTCGTGACCCAGAACTCGGGCTCGAGCGCCACCATCGCCGGCGCCTCGGGCGAGGTGACCGAGTGGGCGCTCGACATCGGGAGCCCGCTGGCCGCCTCGGGCGCCTTCGGCTTCGAGAGCGGCGGCGGGATCACCGAGTCGGGGTCGGCCAACCTGGCCAACGGCACCGACATTGAGGACTCGGGCTCGGCCGGTCCCTTCGCCGTGACCGGACCGGGGCTCCTGACCAAGGCCGCCAGCGCTGGCACGGCCACCGTGGCCGTGCCCGTCGTCAACGCGGGCACGGTCCTGGCCGGATCGGGCACGCTGTCCTTGGCGTCGCTCACCAACACCGGAACCCTGAACCTGTCCACCGGGGTCGTCCAGGTGGGCTCGGCGTACGACCCGGCTTCGGGATCAACGTTGGCGGTCACCATCGCCGGCGCCACGGCCGGTACGAGCTATGGCCAGCTTCAGGTCACCGGGGCCAGCGTCCTCGACGGGACCCTCGAGATCACGCCCCGCGCGCCATTCGCCCCGACGGTCGGAGAGGTCTTCACCATCGTTACCTCGACCGGGGCCACCAGCGGCAGCTTCGCCGCCGTCGATCAGCCGCCCCCGGCCAACGGGTTCGCCTACGTCGAGAGCCAGACACCGGGCGGCGTGACCCTCACCGCCGTCTCCACCAAATCGAAACAGACGATCGTCTTCACCTCCGTCTCGCCCACCGGAGCTGTCGTGGGGGGTCCGGCCTACACGGTGACCGCCGTGGCGACTTCAGGGTTGGCCGTGTCCTTCGCCACTGCCACACCCGCCGTGTGCGGCGTAGCTGGCGCCACAGTCACCTTCGTCGGGGTCGGTTCCTGCACGATCGACGCCAACCAGGCAGGGAACGGCGTCTTCGGGGCCGCCCCCGAGGTCAGTCAGAGCTTCGCCGTTGCGGCGATGCTCCAGGGGTACGACCTGGTCGACAACGACGGCGCCGTCTCCTCCTTCGGCGCCGCCGTCAACTACGGCGGCCTCTGGAACGCCACCGTCGAGGGGCAAATCGTGGGCATGTCGGCTACTCCGGGCGGTAACAGCTACTGGGAGGTCAGCGCCGAAGGGGACGTCCTCGCCTTCGGCGACGCCGGCAACTACGGCACGTTGGTGGGTACCACCCTGGCCGCCCCCATCGTGGGCATGGCCGCCGCGCCCAGCGGCAATGGCTACTGGCTGGTCAGCGCCGAGGGTGACGTCTACAGCTTCGGCGATGCCGTGAACCACGGCTCCTTGGCCGACGTCCACCTGGCCGCTCCGATCGTGGGCATGGCCGCCACGCCCGACGGAGGCGGCTACTGGCTGGTGGCCGCCGACGGCGGGGTCTTCACCTTCGGCGACGCCCACTTCTTCGGCTCGACGGGGGGCATCACCCTCAACAAGTCCGTCGTGGGCATGGCCGCCACGCCCGACGGCAAGGGCTACTGGCTGGTGGCCAGCGACGGCGGGCTGTTCTCCTTCGGCGACGCCCGCTTCTTCGGCTCGACGGGGGGCATCACCCTCAACAAGCCCGTCGTGGGCATGGCCGCCACGCCCGACGGCAAGGGCTACTGGCTGGTGGCCAGCGACGGCGGGCTGTTCTCCTTCGGCGACGCCCGCTTCTTCGGCTCGACGGGGGGCATCACCCTCAACAAGCCCGTCGTGGGCATGGCCGCCACGCCCGACGGCAAGGGCTACTGGCTGGTGGCCAGCGACGGCGGGCTGTTCTCCTTCGGCGACGCCCACTTCTTCGGCGCGGCGCAGAGCACCACCCTCGCCGCACCCATCGTCGGCATGGCCGCCACACCCGGCGACGGCGGCTATTGGCTGGTCAGCGACGAGGGTGATATCTACAGCTTCGGCGATGCCGTGAACCACGGCTCCTTGGCGGGCGTCCACCTGGCCGCTCCGATCGTGGGCATGGCCGCCACGCCCGACGGAGGCGGCTACTGGCTGGTGGCCGCCGACGGCGGGGTCTTCACCTTCGGCGACGCCCACTTCTTCGGCTCGACGGGGGGCATCACCCTCAACAAGTCCGTCGTGGGCATGGCCGCCACGCCCGACGGCAAGGGCTACTGGCTGGTGGCCAGCGACGGCGGGCTGTTCTCCTTCGGCGACGCCCGCTTCTTCGGCTCGACGGGGGGCATCACCCTCAACAAGCCCGTCGTGGGCATGGCCGCCACGCCCGACGGCAAGGGCTACTGGCTGGTGGCCAGCGACGGCGGGCTGTTCTCCTTCGGCGACGCCCACTTCTTCGGCTCGACGGGGGGCATCACCCTCAACAAGCCCGTCGTGGGCATGGCCGCCACGCCCGACGGCAAGGGCTACTGGCTGGTGGCCAGCGACGGCGGGCTGTTCTCCTTCGGCGACGCCCACTTCTTCGGCTTCGGCAGCACCACGGCCGGCATGGCGATGGTCGGCGTGGCCGGCACCTGAAGAGTCCCTCCCGCAAACCTGGACAGGCCCGGTCGGGGGGCAACCAGAGTGGGGGACGTCGGACCCCGGCTCTCCTTATGGGCTCTTCGCTCGATTCTGGGTGGCCCGGCCTGACGAAGTCCCGCCATGTATCCGGAGCGGGTCAAAAACGGGTCAAGCCCGGTTTGAGCGGAAGACGGGATTCGAGCCCGCGCCCTCACCTTGGCAAGGAGATGGAATCCGTCCATCTGGCTCCGACCCGTCACCCGCAGTGCAGATCCGTCCACCCAGTTTCCACCCAGTCCACTGAACAGGGCCCCGTAGTAGAGCGGTCTACTACGGGTTACCGCTGAACAAGATGGCGTTTGACATGCGCAAGATGCCGCTGTGCGGCATTGAGCTCGGCTTCGGCGTCGCCAAGATCGCCTTGCTCAATTCGGACACGTTCGACGATCCACGAGCGGACGAGCGTTGACGGTGGAAGCCCTGCCTCGTCGGCCAAAGCTTGGACGGATGCCACTTCATCGGGATTCAGGCGAATCGAATACACGGCAGATCGCGCGCGATTCGGTCGGCTGACCGATGCATCAGAAGAAATGGAGGCATCTTGATTTTCTTCGGAGGCCGCTGCCTCCTCAAGGATCCGCTGCTTTACGTCGCTGCTCATGTCTCTTCCTCCCTATATCGCCGGATGTCGGAGTCATTTGATCGCCAGCCATTGACGCCGTAGGTGACCTCGTCTTCGGTGAGCGTTATGACCGTCAGGATGCAACCGGCAGACGCGGAATACCCGATCGTTCTCACACTTCGACCAGATCTGCTCGACGGATCGGGATCAATCCGCAGGGCATCCGGGTCGCCGAGTGCCTCCGCCGCCCAATCTGCTTCAATGCCATGCCGTTCCAGCATGTGATCCAGCCCGTAGGTCCAGTCCACATCTGTCACTGGCTGTACTGTAGTACATTGTCATACGTCTGGTCAACTCCAACCCTTGCCGTCAAACAGCCTCATCAGATTCCTCTTGGCCTTGTGAGCTGCTCGCACCTGCGCGGCATATGCAGGGAACTCAGCCTCTCGCCCTGCTCTTGCCAACAGTGCTCGGACCCCAATCATCATTTCCACAGCTTCTTGATATGCCCGGTTGTTCATTGCGCCGAGCTTCCGTTCAATCTCCTCTTGGTATATCGGGATGGCATCGGCGGGGTGCTCACCTTGGCGAAGATCGGCAAGCTGCAGCCACAGTCGAGGCGAGCACCCTCCGCTTCCGGCCTGTGCCCAGGCTGCCTCGATATCGTCCTCCCAAAGGAGGACCTTCACCAGTTCCGAGCTTTCCGGGTGCTCGTCGTAGCCACGCAGAAGTCCGGACCTCGAACGAGCCCCACGCGCCCACGCGCCTGACTCTCGCATTGGCGCATGACATCCAGCGCCCGGTCACGCCACTCGCTCCATTCGCCAATGGCCAAAGCGTGCCGGTGAAGAAACTCGTATGAAGACTAATCCGGGCTTCTCTTCGAATTCCGCCCAGACGATGGTCATGGCCTCATCGTCGCGACCAGCCCGATGCAAGTTCCCTGGCGGCGGCTTCACGTAGACGCACATCTGTCGCGCGAGGAAATGCAGCAAGACCCCGTTCGGACCACATCAGTGCATCTTCGGTTCGTCCCGCTGTTGCCAGGAGCTCAATGATCTGGACGTAGTGGTAGGCGTAGGTGAGGTCACGTGCCTTGATGGCGACCTGCTCGTCGACCGAACCCGAGATCTTGGCCAGTGTTTCCATGATGTAAGTGATCGCAAAGTTCGAACGTGAGTGAATTCGATCATCATGGCTCTGTCGGACCGGCACCTGGTCCCATACCTGCTTAGCCAGAGATCGGTAATGGGCGAGGCCGGTTTCACCGAGAACGTCGGCGTAGCGGGCGGCCCCATCCAGGAACATCTCCCATTCAGAGTGAATAGCCCAGTCGAAGAGTCGGGTGGCTAGAGCCTCGGGATCGGGCGGGGCTGCGAGGCAGGCCCGATGGTGAAGTTCCATCAGCCCCTCCGTCATCTCACCCATGCAGCCGTCCGAGTCGTCAACCCGGCCCATCGCATCTTCCACACATTCAAGGGCGTACGCGGAGAGCTCGATTACCTCACGTGCGTGACCCTCCTCGAGCATCGCTTCGATCGAGCGGATCACGGTGGTTGCATTGTGCGAATAGTCATACATAGAGCGATAGTCCACGAAGTCGTCCACGACAATCGCCGCATCAATCGCCTGCCTGTACGCTTCGAGGTCGGCAGGAACCGCCGCCGCTTTCGCCGCTTCTATGGTGACTTTGGCAGCGAAAAGCTCATCTGCGGCCACTCGTTCCATCAGCGATTCGACCAGCGCCTCTTTGGTCTGGGTATACAAATACGTTCGAAGATCGACCGTCGATTGAGTTTCCTCGGGCCAGCCTTGTGTGGTTTTCGCCGCGTTCATCCACACGAGCCCGGAGGCGACGCAGTGCTTGCAACATTCTCCGCTCTCGCCCAATGGACATGTGCACGAATGACTGAGGCTGCCCTCGTCGACCCAGATCCTGACTCGATAACGACTGGTGCCGGTCACGACGGCCGAGAGCTCACAAGTCGTCAATTTGAGTTGCTTCACTCGACTGGTGGTGGCGTACCTTTGGCCTCGTTCAAAATAGGCTGAACCCGCCATGAGCCGCAGTGCGGTCTCTGTCAGCAGCACCTCGAGAATTGACCTGTCGTCCGATGACGGATCCACGGTCAATCTTTATCATCGGACGGACATTGCGAGCAGTGAATCGAGAGCTCGGCAACCAGGTACTCCGGGCGGCCAGACGAGGAAATCAATACCTCGACCTTGCGCGGCGAACCCGCAAGAGACCGAAGAACCGCATCGGCCAAGTTCGCAATCGAATTTTTTTGAAGCGGAAGAAGGGATTCGAACCCGCGACCCTCACCTTGGCAAAGTGTTTGAGTTCGTCTGTGGCGTACGGGCGAGTGCTGAGCTGCCGTTCCGTCTACGGAACGTCCGCCTAGTTCCCCCGAATTCGACCCTGTTGTAGAGCGGTCCACTAATGCCCATGGTGAGGAGAGACGTTCAGGCGACGGCCCATCTTGGGCCTCCTCTCTGAATAAGGAGCCGAGCTAGCCACCCTTGAACTCGTGAGGCCACCCAGCGTCTGCGAACCCCATGACGTCTAAAACTCGCCTTCCGGTGAAAGGTTCGATGTCGTCGGGATCGAGCGCGCTTGCGATACCGAACTCAACTACTCGATCGTCGACCCATCGCAGGAACAGGAATTGCCTGCGACGGGCCGGCCTCGCCCGCAAAGAAGCCAAGATCGCCCTCGAAACGAATGCTGCCCCGCATCCTGGACTGGACAGTCGATCTAGAATTGGCCTCCTTAACAGGCGATATCGACACGCGCAGATGGGAGCACCTTCCCGTCCAAGTCTGAAACAAACTGACGACAGTGCACCGCAAGCAGGATTCAGAGCGGGAACTTAGGCGAAGGTCAACAACGAGGCATTTTCCACCATGATCTTGCGCTGGTCGTCGAGCGAGAACGAGGACACGTTCGAAAAGAAGTCGCGTGGTTGCGACAGGCCCTCGGCATGTGGCCAGTCCGATCCAAGAGAATTCTTTCGACCGGCATGTAGCGCGCCAACTCCTCCACGCTGTCCTCCACAAATGGCGCCACCCAGCAGTGCTCCCGGAATTGCTCGGCCGGATCCGACGCGAACATGCCGGGGTTCTGCCCACCCAGCATGTGCAGGGAGTGGAGGCACCGTGGCACCCAGTCCGCACCGTTCTCGATGTAGGCCACTCTCAGGCGGGGAAAACGCTCGAAGAGTTTGTGAGCCACCAACACAGTGGCAAAGTCCTCAATGAGGCGATGCTTCATGAGCTGCGCCACCAGCGAGGCGGATTGGACTGCTGATGCGTCAGGCCGGAGTTCGCCTGCCGGCGGACCGACGAGGCCCCAGGTCCGGGCGATGTCGGAGGCCACATCTGTGTACCCATCCTCGAAGCCGGCGTGGGTGGTGACGACGATGCCTGATTCTTCGACTCGAGCCCAGAACGCGTCAAAGTCCGGATCAGCCGGGGACCGCAACCCCTCACGAGTGAACACTGGGCCGTTGCGGATCGTGATGACACGTGCGCCCCGGCTGAGGCACCAATCGAGCTCGGCAACGGCGCTGTCAAGATCAGAAAGGGTCAAGAACGGGACTCCGAAGATCCGATCCTGATAGGCGAACCCCCAGTCATCATCGAGCCACCGGTTGAACGCTCGGAGTACTTCGATGGAGGCCTCGACGTCGGGTTGCATAGGGCCCTCCATGCAGACTCCCTGCGACGGGAACAACCAAGCCGCTTCGACGCCCTGAACGTCCATACAGGCCAGACGGGCGTCACGATCGAACCACTCTGGATGCGCTGCGGGGTCTTCACAGGCCAGCTCGTTCCCAACCCGCTCCTTGCTGCTCTTTCCCGCGAAGTAGTCGTAAAGGGCACCTGGACGAGGTCGGGGATGCACGTCGCCTGGGCCGGGGATGATCGGATGCTGTCGATCGCCGAAGAAGTAGTGGGGCCTGCCGTTCACCTCCTTCAGGACGACACCCCGGTCGGCGAACTTCGGGTCGCGGTATCGAGTGAAGGAGTCGCTGACCTCCCAATAGTGGTTGTCGGCGTCGAAGAGGTTTTGTATCTCGGATTCAGAGGTGTGCATGGGTTTCTCCTCAGTCAGTGCCGTGGCGGAGCAGCTTGCCCGGTGTCTCTGCGGTGCATTCTCCATCGATGAATGTCGTCACGCCGTTCACAATGATCCGGTCGTAGCCGACGGCCTTTTGGATCAGCCGCCACTCCCCCGCCGGATAGTCCCAGACCCGCTCTTGCGGCGTGCTGTCGACGGTGTCGGGGTCGTAGATCACGATGTCGGCCGGCGCTCCTTCGGCGAGAAACCCGCGGCCTTTGAGACCCGCGGCCACGGCCGGGTAACACGCTAGCCGCCAGTGGGCCTCCTCGAGCGACAT
This sequence comes from uncultured Acidimicrobiaceae bacterium, assembly GCA_963807775.1. Lineage (GTDB taxonomy): Bacteria > Actinomycetota > Acidimicrobiia > Acidimicrobiales > RAAP-2 > Bog-473. The sequence goes on from CAWECY010000017.1 coordinate 153,442, forward strand.
GATCTCGTGCTCACGTACCCAATAGCCGAGCAGTTCTGTCGGATAGCGCGCAGTGGTCACGAACTTGGTGTGAGCACCTCCGTCACTGACCCCCGGAAGCGCCACCGGCGAGGTTGCGATCTCTTTCATGGCGTCTGGAGGCGTCACCAGCATCGGGGTCGCAAAGCCAACCCGGAGCTGACCGGCCACCGCGACGTCCAAGAAGGCGTCGATCTCGTGCTTGCCCTCTCGAGCAGCGACCTCGCCCACTGTGAACCCCTCGTAGGTGTCCTTCAGTTTCCGAGCGTTGGGAACATCGCTCGAGATCCAGTGGATCTTGATGTTGGTCAGGTCGTAACCTGCGCCAAAGAGGCCGCCGCGCTCTTCATGGATCTCCTTCATGACGGCACGGCGCTCCGGATCGGCGAACTTGACTATCTTCTCCTCGACCGTACCGAGGCAGGCCTCCCGCCAGCACGGGATCGTGTCGGCGAGGTTGTAGTCCTCGAGGGTGAACTCCGAGACGAAGTTGGTCGTGAGCGCCTGGGCGAAGACGCGGAGACCCTCCTCCTCGTTCAGGTAAGCCAGCTGCTTGAGGGCGTCGCGATGGCTGTACTTGGCCCCACCGTGTTGGTTCAGGGCGCCATCGGCCAACAACGCGTTCCAAATGATGGGCCGGCCGCTCTCGCGAGCCATCAGGGCCGCGGTCTCGAGAGTGCCGGTCAACTGTGCCGTGCCGCGTCCCGTCGAGCCCATGGCGCGAGAGAAGGCGATCACCTCCTGCTCTGTCATGCAGTCGGTCACCATGGGCGTGCCGTCGTAGTCGAGCTGGACGTTGCCGATCTCCCCGGAGATCTGCGCGCTGAAACCACAACCTCCGGCCTCCATCCCTTCGACGAGAAGGCGGCACATCTCGTCGAGTTGCTCCTTGGTCACCCTGTACGCCTTGGCATTGTCCACGCCCGCGACATAGGCGTACAGGGGCGCGAGGGGTACGAAGGACATTACGTTCACACCCTTTGGTGTACGGTCCACACTGTCGAGGAACTCCGGGTACGTGACCCAGTCCCAGGGCATGCCCACTCGCATGGTCTCGAGAGGAACCGCTTCGTTGCGCGACAGGCTCAGCATGGCTCGCTCCCGGCCTGCTGGCTCACACGGTGCGAAGCCAAATCCGCAGTTGCCGATCACGACGCTCGTCACGCCGTGCCAGCCGGACATGGTGCACCAAGGGTCCCAGAACACCTGGCTGTCGTAGTGCGTGTGAAGGTCAACGAACCCAGGCGCCACCACCCTGTGCGAGGCGTCCACCACCTGACGACCTTCGGACGCATGCACGCGGCCGATCCGCACCACCCGGCCGTCCGCAATCCCGACATCAGCCTTGTAACGGGGCGTGCGAAGGCCGTCGATCACGGTTCCGCCCTTGATCACGACATCGAGCTTCGGCATGCTCCTCCTCTTCCCTCGGACGGTCCGTCCTCCCGCTGGCCGACCGGGCGTGGCGCTCTACGGTGGGAACCGTACTTGCTTGCTGGTCGCTCAGCAAGTAACTTGTGCGAATGGCTCAATCGCAGGAGCGCCAGAGCCAGGCGGAGCGACGAAACCGGTCCGAAGATGCCCTGCTGGACGCTGCGGCCGAGCTCATCGCAGAACGGGGCGTGCAGGGCGCGTCGTTGGCCAGCATCGGAGGACGCGCCGGAGTCAGCCGCGGTCTGCCGACACACCACTTCGGTTCCAAAGAAGTGCTCGTCTCCCGCTTGGCTGAGCGAGCGCAGGGCCAGATCGGCCAAGAGATGCGGCAGGCCCTGCGAAGCCAAGGGGAACGAACTGGAAGCATTTCGGCGCTCAGTGAGGTGTTCCTCACCGTAGACGCCTACCTCGAGATGTTCGAAGACCCATCACCCGACCAACGGGCGCTCCTCGTCATGTGGGGCTCGACTTTCCCCTCCGGCGCCTCGGTAGACGGCATGGCAGACGCCGAGAGGCGCAGCTACGAAGGACTCTCCCAGCTGATCGTCTCGGGCCAGCTGGACGGGTCGGTGCGGGCCGATGTCGACCCGATCGCCACCGCTGTGCTCCTCCACGGACTCATGCGAGGACTTGCTGCCCTCAGATTGACAGACAGCGGGCTCACGGACATGCACGGCGTTCGCGATGCGTGTCGCCAGTGGATCTCCTCATCGTTGGCGGCGCTCTAGGCAGATGGGGCCGCGTTCCAGTACTCCTTGGCCAAGTGGTTAGGCCAATGAAGGACGCCAGCGGCTTCGGTCGACCAAGTGCAATTCGACATGGAATTCAATACCGAGAGCGGCGTCCAACTGTGACGCGATAGCTCGGACGAATATGGGAGGTCTGCTAGGTGCTACTTGAAGGAAAGCTTCGAATCCCAGGCTGGTGCTTCGTGGTCTTTAGTGGCCTTACGGTCCTGGTGACACCGATCGCGATCCCAGTTTCGGAGCCGGCTGGAGCGTCTGGCACAGGATCGATCTACACGGCAGCCGCCGTCTTCAGCGGCCCGTTCACCGCCGGACACGTCATCGAGCCATTGACGGCACTGCCCACGGACTTGGCAGCACACGGCTACGTCGAGCAGGAATTCTCCGCTTCGGGCACGGCCCACGCCTTCCAGGCGACGTCGTCACCGACAGATGGCAAATGGACTGTCGCTCCGACCTCGTCTGCTCCGTATGCCACCCGCATTCTGGTGCGCCGGCCGGCCGACACCAAGGACTTCAGCGGGACGGTGGTCGTGGAGTGGATGAACGAGTCGGCCGGAGAGTCGGCCCCCGACTGGGACTACCTCAATCCCGAGATCATGAACGCGCATGACGCCTGGGTCGGCGTCTCCGCCCAGTCGCTCGGCGTCAACGGCGGCAAATCGCTGCTGACCGGGGGCGAGGTCACAGGCACCGTGAAGGGACTCACCGAACAAGAGCCAGACCGCTACGGCACTTTGCACCAACCTGGCGACCAATACTCGTTCGACATCTACGACCAGGTCGCCTTCGGTCTGCGCCATTCGCCGTCGAAGGCGCTAGGGCCGCTTCACCCTCGCCACATCCTTGCCATCGGTGAGTCGCAGTCGGCCGCGTACCTGACCACGTTCGCCGACACGCTCGAGCCCCACGACTACCCCTATGACGGCATCTTCATCCACAGCCGGGGCACGTCTGGGGCTCCGCTCGGCGGGGCGGCCATCAACCCCGGCGGGCCACAGAAGCCGCTCTTGATTCGAACCGACCTGCCGGTTCCGGTCTTCATGTCTGAGACGCAGACCGACTTGGTCATGTTGGGCTATGCGCCGGCCCAACAACCGAACACCGATCGCATCCGGACCTGGGAGATCGCAGGGACGTCGCATGCCGATATCTACGAGGTGGGAGGAAATGCCAGCGTTCTGGGATGCACGTCACCCATCAACACCGGTCCCCAGCACGTGGTGGTCCAGACCGCCTTCGCTGACTTCAGCCGTTGGGTCACAGCTGGGACGCCGCCACCCGAGCCGGCACGCTTCAAGCTGGCGAGCACGAATCCGCCGGTACTGGCCCTCGACTCACACGGCAATGTGATCGGCGGGGTGCGAACGCCAGCAGTCGATGTGCCGGTTTCCACGCTCAGCGGAGCCGCTCCTGCCGGCACGTCCACGATCTGCTCCCTCTTTGGGAGCACAACTCTGTTCACTGCACAGGAGTTGACGAGCCTCTACGGCTCACCAGCCAACTACCTCTCGAAGTACACCGCAGACCTGGACAAGGCCATCGCAGCTCGATACCTGCTCCCCTCTGAGCGGGCGGAGCTGCTGGCCCAGGCAGGCCAAGTGCAGTTTCCTTCGAGCTAGGCCTGCGGACGCCTGGTAGTCCGATTTCAGGAGAGGGGACGGGGCCCAATCATGTTCAGCTCAGTTACGTCACGAGGAATCGCAGGAGGACGCAAGGTCGCTCTGCTTGAGAGCTCGGGTCCATTGCCGTTAGTCCCAGTGAGGTCTCTTGTAGCCATGGTTGTCACTCTGGCCCTGTCCGCGCTCATCCTCATCGGAGCCGGGCCGCAGCCAGCGTCGGGCACCACCCCGCACAAGCTCAAGCCAGGCGACCTTTACGTGTCGCTCGGAAGCTCCATTGCTTCGGGCTACGGCATCGCAGTCCAGTCCACGTCATGCGGCCGCTCGAGTGTGGACTACGGGCAACTTGTCGCCAAGCATTTCCACCTTCATCTCATCGACGCCAGTTGTGGCGCAGCAGTGATTGACAACATCCTTACGACGCCGCAAGGGAGCAACCCACCGCAACTGACCTTCGTGACGCCGGCGACCAAGCTCATCACCATTGCCGTCGGTGGCAATGACATTGTCTACAACGGCACAGCGGTCGAATGTGACAACGCGACCACATGTGCGCTACCGACGAACTTCGCCGCCTTGGTCGCAACCATGCGCACAAACCTCAAGGTGATGATCGAAAAGATAAAGGCAGCAGCTCCGTCAGCCACGATTGTCTTCGTCACATACCCTCGGGAGGTGCCCCCAGGAACCTGCCCCGCACTCGGCTTCACCAACGCAGGGGCAGCAATAGTGCGATCCATGGGCCAGACGCTCGAGAATGCCTTCGTACAGGTCGTCAAGCCTCTGGGCGTGATCTTTGTTGACCCCTACGCCGTATCGGGGGATCACACCGTCTGCGGACCCCCATCACAACGGTGGACCCAAGGCTCCAAGTACGTATTCGGCGTCACTGGCTTTGCTCACCACCCGACGGCGCTCGGGCACAAGGCAATGGCCCAAATGATTATCAAAGCCCTGGGCGGTCGGTGACTAGCACGGGGCATGCACTGCCTGTGACGGTGGTGTGGGCCCCGACCGCCGGAGCGATGTTGGCGTGCGCCGCCAACGCCTGAAGCTCTCGCAGTGCCTCTGAGCGGTCGCCCCGGACAGTGCGCGTCAGCCAGCGACGGCTTCCCGCGCTTGGATCAGTCCCTCCGCAGACCCGCAGCGCGAATGAACCACTCCCGCGCTGACGAATTGGTCCCTTGCCTGCATCCATCGCACCAGCCTTGTCCCGTGATGGGCAAGTGATGGGCGCTGACGGGCAGAAAAGGTGAACTCAATCGGGCGATCGGTTCGCATCAGCCCAGCTAGAAGGCGACAATTCGAGAGCGGAAGACGGGATTCGAACCCGCGACCCTCACCTTGGCAAGGTGATGCGCTACCGCTGCGCCACTTCCGCGTTGGGGACCCACTCTATCGCGCCACCTGCAGCCGACGAAGGTCTGCCCACACCGACTCCCAGCTGCCGTTTCGCCCGCCGTGAGGCCCGACCTGAGCCGGTCATCCCGTCGTCGATAGATTGCCGTCCATGGAGCAGAACGACACCACGGCGGTCCTGAGCAAATCCTTCGGAGCGGTGGCCGACGACTACAACCGGCTGCGCTCCGGCCCCACCAGCGAAGCGCTCGACTTCCTCCTTCCCGAGGGTGCCACCGACGTGCTCGAGATCGGCGCCGGCACGGGCATCCTCACCCGCCTCCTGGCCCAGCGTGTCCCCCACGTGACCGCCGTCGAGCCCGACGACCGCATGCGGGCCGTGCTCGCCGCCTCGGAGCCCGCCGTCGAGGCGGTCCAGGGTCAGGCCGAAGAGATCCCGGCGGCGGACTCCACCTACGACGTCGTCATCGCCCAATCCGCCTGGCACTGGGTGGACGAGGCGCGCGCCGTGCCCGAGGTGGCGCGCGTGCTGCGCCCGGGCGGCCGCCTCGCCCTGGCGTGGACGGGGACCGACCGTTCCGTCGACTGGATGCGCTCGCTCTGGGCCGGTGGCATCGAGCTCAGTTCCGACCAGAGCACCGAGGTCGATTCCCGGCGGCGGCGGCGGCACCGGCACATGGTCAACCTCGAAGCGAGCGGTCCCAGCCCCTTCGGCGAGCCCGAGACCCGGCTCTTCCGCTGGAACCGGCTCATGACCAAGCACGATCTCGTGGCTCTGGCCGCCACCTACAGCGCGGTCATCACCATGGAGGACGAGGCGCGGCGGGAACACCTCGACGCCATGATGCGCTATCTCAACACGCACGAACCCTTCTCAGGAACCGACGTCGTCGACGTCCCCATGCGCTCCTACTGCTGGCGAGCGACGAAGCGCTGACCCGCTTGCGTAACGGGCGGATAAGCGCCCGGCCGTGAACGGCCCGGCTTCCTGAGAATCGTCATCCGACCGCAAGGGAACTCCACCGACGCTGCCCACGTCGTTCTGCGCGCACCCCCAGGTTGACGGCGCACCGTGTGAGGTGCCGTCCGAATGGAGCGGTGCAACACGAGAGACGAAAGGGCACCACACCATGAAACGAAGCCTTCGCAATGCGTTGGCCATCTGCGCCTTGACCACCGGCCTCGTCGTCGGAGGGGCGCTGGTCGCCGACGCGGCGACCACCACATCGAGCGCGGCGTCCAACTCGGGCAGCACGGGCTCGGGGACGACCGGGTCGGGAGCGACGTCGAATCCGTCGTCGTCGAGCTCGTCCTCGACGACGACACCGAGCTCCGGCTCCACCAAGAACTGTCCGAACATGGGCAGCGGATCGAGTGCGCACCCCGGTGACGGCGGTCCACCGGCCGGCGGCGCTAGACCCCCATCCGGCTCCGGCTCGTAGCCACCAACGGAGCGCCCGACGAGAGCGTCGGGCCGCTCGAGGTGCGGCGGCGCGCACCGGCCCACCGCCACCGGTGTGCCCGCCCGCCTCACGGCGGCCGTCAGGAGGTCAGGCCGTCGCCCCCCGGACGTCCAGCGCGCAGGCCACCAGCTCGGCCAGCGCCTCGTCCAGGTAGCCGGCCAGGCCGGCCAGCTCGGGCAGCAGCCGCCGGCAGGAAAGCAGGCCGAAGCACACCCGGTCGAGATACGAGAACACCGTCACGTTGATCCCGATCCCCTCGGCCATCGGCCCCACCGGGTACATGTCGGCCACCCGGCTCCCGGCGCAGAACAGCGAGAAGTCCGGCCCCCGCACCGACGACACCGTGACGTTGAACGGCGGGCGCACCTTGTCGAACAGCCGCGTGCCCGCCACCGCCCGCGCCGCCCGCGTGGCCAGCGCCGGCACCGCCATCTGGGCCAGGTCGCCCACGAAGCGACCGCCGTGCAGCTTCTCCTGCTCCTTGGCCACCCGGGTGGACTCGCTGATGGCGTCCAGCCGCAGCACCGGGTCACAGACGTCGGTGGCCAACGAGACCAGCATGCCCGACACCTGGTTGCCCAGCTCCTCCCCCTGGCCCTCGGCCCGGGTCGACACCGGCACCATGGCCACCAGCGGCGCCCTCACCTCCTCGTCGCGGGCCTCGAGCAGCCGGCGCAGCCCGCCCGAGACGCAGGCCAGGATGACGTCGTTCACCGTGGCCTCGAAGACGCGCCCGACCAGCTTCACGTCCTCGAGCGGCACCGACAGCGACGCGAAGCGCTTGCGGTTGGAGACCGCCCCGTTGAACGACGTCTTGGGCGCCCCGAAGAACCCCGGCGGCGACTGCTCGCCCCGCCCGGCCAGCTCCCGGTTGTGCATGCCCAGGTCGGCCACGGCGTCGATGCCCTCCTGCAGCGTCCGCAGCGTCGTCCCCGGCTGGCGGGCCAGCGACGAGGCGGCGTGGCGCAGCATCTGCGTGTTCGACGGCAGCGCCGCCGGGCTCCATTCCGGCGGCAGCGGCACCACCCGCGCCCGCGGCGTCAGGTCCATGAAGGCGGCCAGGACCGAGGCTCCGCTCACCCCGTCCAAGATGGCGTGGTGCACCTTGGCGATGAACGCCATGCGCCCGCCCTCCAGGCCCTCCACCAGATGCATCTCCCACAACGGGCGGTCGGGGTCGAGCTGGCGGCTCATCGCCGCGGCCACGTAGGCGTCGAGCTCGGAGCGGCCTCCCGGCGAAGGCAGGCTGGCCCGGGTCAGGTGGTCGTCCAGCTCGAAGTCGGGGTCGTCCACCCACACCGGGTGGTGCAGCCCGAAGGGGACCCGTACCGCCCGCTGGCGCAGCGGTTCCACCAGGTGGATGCGCTGGCCGATGACGCGGCGGATCTGGGCGTAGCGGGTCGAGGGCGAGAAGAGCGACCGCTTGCCCTCGGCCGGGTCGAGCAGGAGGACGACGCCCACGTGCATCGGGGTCGTCGGGGTCTCGAGCGACAGGAACGCCGCATCCATGCCTACCAGCGACCGCATGACCTTCCCTTCTTACCCTCTCGGGTCCGCCGCGTCACGCGCCCGTGTGCCCGAACCCGCCGGGCCCCCGCGCCGCCTCCCCCAGCCCGTCCTCGGGCACCAGCTCGAAGGCCGCCGCCTCCACCCGCAGGACCACCAGCTGCGCGATGCGATCGCCCCGGGACACCTGGTAGTCCTGCTCGGGGTCGTGGTTGACGAGCACCACCTGCACCTCGCCCCGGTAGCCCGAGTCGATCAGCCCGGGTGAATTCAGGCAGGTGATGCCGTGGCGCAGCGCCAGCCCGCTGCGCGGCAGCACCAGGCCGGCGTAGCCCGGCGGGATGGCCACCGCCACCCCCGTTGGCACCAGCGCCCGCCCACCCCGGCAGGCCACGACGGTGTCGGCCCGGGCGATCAGGTCGGCCCCGGCGTCCCCCTCTCGGGCGTAGCCGGGCACGGGCAGCTCGTCGTCGAGCTGGTGCAGGGGGACACGCAGCATCGCCGGACATTACAAGGCCGCGGCCCCGGCCTCCCCCGGATTACGACCGGTAGCATGCCCTCGCCATGCTGGCCTGGATCGATCTCGAGATGACGGGGCTCGACCCGGCGCGCCACACCATCGTGGAGATTGCCTGCCTCGTCACCGACGACGACCTGGCCCTGGTGGCCGAGGGCCCCGACCTCGTGGTTTACGCCACGCCGGAGCAGCTGGCGGGCATGGACGAGGTGGTCCGGGCCATGCACACCCGCTCGGGACTGCTGGCCGACATCGAGGCCTCCACGCTCACCCTGGCCGACGCCGGGGCGCAGACGCTCGAGTTCCTCCGGCAGCACATCCCCGCACCGCGCACCGTGCCCCTGGCCGGCAACTCCATCGGCACCGACCGGCGCTTCTTGGCCCAGCAGCTGCCCGAGATCGAGGACTACCTGCACTACCGCTCGGTCGACGTCTCGACCGTCAAGGAGCTCTGCCGGCGCTGGCGCCCCGAGGTCTACAAGGCGGCGCCGACCAAGAAGGGCGGCCACCGCGCGCTGCAGGACATCCGCGAGAGCGTGGCCGAGCTGGCCTACTACCGCGACGCCCTGTTCGACCACGTCCCCAGCGACGGCCCTGCCACCGAGACCGCGGCCCGCGCCCGGACCGAGACAGGAGAGGAGTCCCCGTGACGCCCAGCGACTCGCCGTCCATGTCGATCGCCGAGGCCAACGCCGCGCTCACCGCCCCCGGCCAGATCTTCGAGATGGAGGAGCGCGACATCCGCGGCGTGCTCACCCGCACCTGGAAGAACGCGCCGCCCAACCTGCGGGCCATCATGGACATGTCCCTGGCCCACGGCGACGCCACCTTCCTCGTCTACGAGGACGAGCGCACCACCTTCGCCGAGCACTACCGCATCGCCTGCACGCTGGCACACCGCCTGCGCACCACCTTCGGCATCGAGCAGGGCGACCGGGTGGCCATCATCATGCGCAACCTGCCCGAGTGGGTCATGGCCTTCTGGGCCTCGACGTTGGCCGGAGCCATCGTCGTGCCGCTCAACGCGTGGTGGAGCGGCGAGGAGCTGCGCTACGGCCTCGAGGACTCCGGCTCCAAGGTGGCCTTCGTCGACACCCAGCGGGTCGAGGCCGTCCGTCCCTTCCTGGGCGGCCTCGATACCCTCAAGGCGCTGATCGTGGCCGACGAGCACCGCACCCCGACCAAAGCGCCCCTCGCCGTCTACGAGCCCCCGGGCGGCGCCGCGCCGGTCCCCGAATGGCCGTTCCCCCTCGCGCTGGGGGATGTGGACGAGGCCGCCTCGCCTCCCGGCCTCACTCTCGATCCGGAGGACGACGCCACCATCTTCTACACGTCGGGCACCACCGGGCGGCCCAAGGGGGCCGTGGGCACACATCGCAACATGTGCACCAACCTGATGAGTCTCTTCTTCCTCAACACCCGGGGCGGCATGCGCTTCGGCAGCTCCACGTTCGAGGAGACTGGTCCCGCCGAGCGGTCCCAGCCCGCGTTCTTGCTGTCGGTGCCGCTGTTCCACGCCACCGGCTGCCACTCGGTCATGGTCTCCAACATCGCCGCCGGCGGGAAGCTGGTGATCATGCACCACTGGGATCCCGAGCGGGCACTCGAGCTGATCGAGCGCGAGCGGATCGGCACCTTCGGCGGCGTGCCGGCCATGGTCATGCAGGTGCTCGACTCCCCCAACTTCAAGAAGTTCGACACCTCGTCCATCCGGGGCGTGTCCTACGGCGGCGCGCCCGCCCCGCCCGATCTGGTGCGCCGGATCCGCGAGGCCTGGCCGATCGGCCAGCCCTCCAACGGCTACGGGCTGACCGAGACGTCGTCGGTCACCTCCATGAACTCGGGTCCTGACTACGTGGCCAAGCCGGACAGCGCCGGCCCAGCCGTGCCCGTGTGCGATGTGGCCGTCCTGCCCGAGGACTACGCCAGGGAGGAGCCCGACGACACCGTCCCGCGTGGACCCGACGTGCGGGGCGAGCTCTGGATCAAGGGTCCCAACGTCGTGCGCGGCTACTGGAACCGGCCCGAGGAGACGGCCGAGACGTTCTCCCGGGGCTGGCTCCACACCGGCGACGTGGCGCAGCTGGACGACGAGGGCTTCATCTACATCGTCGACCGCGCCAAGGACATGATCATCCGGGGCGGCGAGAACGTCTACTCGGTGCAGGTCGAGGCGGCGCTCTTCGAGCACCCGGCCGTGGCCGACGTCGCCGTGATCGGCGTGCCCGAGCCGACGCTGGGCGAGGAGGTTGGCGCCGTGGTGGTGCTCCGGCCGGGCGCCAAGGTGACGGCGGACGAGCTGGCCCTCCACGTCAAGGCCCGCCTGGCCGGCTTCATGGTGCCCACCCACATCTGGTTCCGCTCCGAACCGTTGCCGCGCAACCCGCAGGGCAAGGTACTCAAACGAGAGTTGCGCGAGGAGCTGGTCGGCCCTTCACACTGACATGCTGCGACCGTGCGACCGTGCCCCATCCCGGACATCGGTGGCGTGTGTCCGCGACGCCACCCGACGGTCGCCACTGCTGGGTACGTTTGCCCCGTGACACGGCGCGCCGGACGGAGGACCCTTCAAGCTGGACTCCTGGGTCTCGCGATCTTGTGCCTCGCCGGCTGCACGAGCGCCTCGAACGTCCCCAGGAATCCTTCGGCAGCCCAACGCTCGCACTCGTCTGCCGGGCCGACGACGACATCGACATCTACGACCTCAACCTCGACCCCGGCCTCGACGTCTACGAGTTCACCAATCGACTCGAGCATCGAGGTCTACGGCGACTGCGAAACGCCCGTGGTCGAGCCGAGGGAGATGGTCTTGGCTTGCGCGGATGCCGGCGTGAGGCTCGAAGGGTTGCAGTGGAGCAGCTGGACAAGTCTCAGCGCCACTGGCGTCGGGACGCTGGTGTACAACGACTGCACGCCTGATTGTGCTGGCGGTCAGTTCCACGAGATTCCCAATGATCAGATAACGCTCTCGGACCCCGTTGTCGGTGCAGGCGGTCAGCGCGTCTGGTCGATGGTGCAGGAGGATCCGCAACCTCCCGGGTACGCCACCGGTCCCCTTCACGGAGGCCCCAACCTCTTGTGACCCAGTCGGACTGATTGCTCAGTATGGTCGGAGAACGGTCACCGACCCACCCTGTCCCGAGCTCAGCCGCAGCCTCGATCTTTGGCATGATGGGAAATGTGATCACGGTCTCCGTCGAGGAGTTCGACGAACTCGTCGACAAGGCGCTCGGTGATATTCCGGAGGGGCTGCGCTCCGCCATGGACAATGTCGTCGTCTTGGTTGACGACTCCAGTCCGCCTGGGCGGCTGTTTGGTCTGTACCAGGGCGTTCCGCTGACGAGTCGAGGTCGCTACTCCGCTTCCATGCCCGACCGGATCACTATTTTCAAGGAGACGATCTGCAGTGTGTGTGAGACGACGGAAGACGTCGAGCGTCAGGTTCGCAAGACGGTCATCCACGAGGTAGGACACCATTTCGGTATCAGCGACGCCCGGCTGCGAGAACTGGGCTGGTAAGCCGAGGACCGGGTCCCTGACTGCAGGCGGCGCGCCAGCTCACCCTCCACACAAGTACGCGTTTGTAGTCCCACCTGACCTGAGTGGAGTGTGGAAAACTCGCAGATCGTGGCGCAAGATCCGGCCGGCCCACTCGCTGGCAACGCGATCAGAACCGCCGTCCGGGTCGTCGCCATCATGGTGGGCGTTTTCGTACTTTGCCTCCTGACCTGGATTATCGTCTACGACCCCACTCATCGACCGTGGATCACGACGCATCAGTACCCGCTCATCGGCATCGACCTCCTCGCGCGCTTCATCGAGGTCAATTCGGCGCGGACGGGGAACAACATCTACGTACCGTTCGGAGTAGAGGCCTTCACGTATCCGCCGGCTGCGATCATTCTCTTTCTGCCGATCACATACGTGCCGTTCAAGGATGCCTTCGCGGCGTGGACTCTCGTGACCATGCTGTGCCAGGCGGCAACCTATCTCGTCGTGCTCCGGGCGACCCGGAAGGGCTCCTGGTTGATTCATATCGCGATCGCAGTCTGGGCGTGCGTGCTGACAGTGCTCATTTTTCCCCCCATGCAGTACACACTCGCGTGGGGTCAAACGAGCACGATCCTGCTGCTCCTCGTTGTATTGGACCTCTTAGCCGTCAAGGACCGGGCCCAAGGGATCTTGGTCGGCGTGGCCACAGCACTCAAGCTCTACCCGGGCGTCGTCATCCTCTTTTGGCTGGGACGGCAACAGTGGCGGCAAGCGGTGACTGCGATCAGCTCGTTCCTTCTGGTGACCGCGGTGGCGTGGGTCGTCTGGCCGAAGAGCTCCTCGTGGTTCTTCTCTCACGTCGTTCTCGGAGGCCAGGAGGTCGACCGGTTCGGAGCAGCTCGTAACTTAGGTCTCAGTTCCTCGCCGCTGACCGTCTTTCTCCGCATGACCTTCCTCCCCCACTCCTTGGCCGAAGCGCTCGGCAGCGCGGCATGCGTCGTCATTGCTCTCGTAGGTATCTGGGTCGCCATGGGACTCGATCGCCTGAATCGCCGGGTGACCTCAGTCGTGATGTTGCTGTGCGCGAGCGTGATGTCCTCCCCGGTTGTGTGGGATCACTACTTCACGTTTGCTGCACTCTTGGTCTTTGTGATCTTGGAGGTGGGACTCCGATCGGCGTCGGGAAAGGTGGCCGCCATTGCGCTCGCCATCTTCGTGTATCCGTGGCCCAGCTATACCCTGGCACTACACCCATCGTTCAGTCAGGACCTCGTGGCCGCGATCAGCCGAAACGCACTTTTCGTGGCTTCTCTGCTTGTGATTGCGTCGGGTTGGCTGGCAATGAAGGAGGCTCGCCGCGGATTGGCAGCGCCCCAAAACGGCCAGTCGGATCTGGTTGGGCCGGCACCCGCTCAACCCGTGCTCGCTGCTGATGCACCCGATCGATGATTACCCCTGGCGCGGCGGCCGTCCCGTCAACCCCAACAGCCGGTCCAGCAGCGGCGCGTCCTCGGGTACCGGCACGGCCACCGGGAAGACGCCGATGGCCCGCCACTGCTCTGCGTTGGGACTCACCTCGTCCCACAGCCCCTGGACCAGGTCGGCTGGCAGGTCGGCCACCAGGCCGAGCTCCTGTCCGATGTCGTAGGCGCGCAACGCCCGGAACTGATTGATCTGCCAGAAGTACTCGCGGACGGAGTAGTCACCGAAGGAGAGGTGGGCCACCGCATCGAGGTCGTGCTCCTCCTCTGCGGCCGCGCAGGCCCGCTCCACGATCGCCATGAAGCTCGCCACCGGGTCGTCGCCCAGCAGGTCACCGTCGAACTTGTCGGCCCCGGCCTCGGCCATCGTCCGCCCGGCCAGCATGTCGGGCACCCAGGCGTCGTCATAGGCGTGGTAGTTGATCAGGGTGCGCACCGACGGGGGCTCGGGACGCATGCGGGTGGTGAACTTCTCGGACAGGGTCCGGCCCCACTGCTCGGCGGTGATCTGCGTCACCACGCCCGCCAGCACGCGGTCGGCCAGCACGAAGACCGCTGGTTCGTCCATCGTCGTCACCTCCTCGGGGTCCGGACCCGCAGTCTGACCCCAAGCTGTGACGCCGAGCACGCCCGTCCAGTCCTGGCCTCACGATCCGCCGGCCCGGCGGGTGGGCGGATCGGCGAGTGGCCGAACAAGCAAACGTGCCGGCCCTCAGGCCGGCACGTCACAATGTCTCGAGCCCCGCGACAAGGGGCTCTGTCGCCAGGGACCTCAGCGGTTGGGCTGAGGCGTCACCCGCAGGTAGGGCTTCAGGGCCTTCCAACCCTTGGGGAAGCGGCCCTTGGCCTCCTCGTCGCTCACCGCCGGGACGATGATGACATCCTCGCCGTCCACCCAGTTCACCGGGGTGGCCACCGAGTAGTCGCGCGTCAGCTGGAGCGAGTCGAGCACGCGGATGATCTCGTCCACGTTGCGCCCCGTCGAGGCCGGGTAGGTCAGCGTCAGCTTGACCTTCTTGTCCGGGCCGATGATGAAGACCGAACGCACCGTCAGCGTGTCGTTGGCGTTCGGGTGGATCATGTCGTAGAGGTCCGCCACCTTGCGGTCCTCGTCGCCGATCAGCGGGAAGGAGAGGGCCGAACCCTGGGTCTCCTCGATGTCCCCGGCCCAGCCCTTGTGGGACTCGACGGAGTCGACCGAGATGCCGATCAGCTTGGTGTTCCGCTTGTCGAACTCCGGCTTGGCCTTGGAGAAGGCACCCAGCTCGGTCGTGCAGACGGGTGTGAAGTCCTTCGGGTGCGAGAACAGGATGCCCCAGCTGTCGCCGAGCCACTCGTGGAAGTTGATGGTCCCGTCGGTGGTGTCAGCGGTGAAATCGGGAGCCGTGTCTCCCAGTCGTACTGCCATGTGTTCCTCCTGGAATAGGTGCGCTGGATACCTGAACGCCGAGACCTTACCGGTTGTTCCCCCAATTGTCGACAGGTTTGGTCATCTTTCCGCCTCGTCGACCCCGCCGACGGAAAAGTAGGCCGCCACCAGGGATTCGGTCCCCTGGCCATGAACGGGACACTCCGGGGACCGTGGGAGAATGCCTGCGTGGACAGGGACGCCCTCTCGAGTGCCGCGGGCGTCTACACGCCCTACAAGGCGGCCGCGCTGGCCGTCGAGCACGACGGCCCGGTCACCGTTGTCACCATCGACCGTCCGGAGCGTCGTAATGCGGTGGACAGCGTCTGCGCCGACCAACTCCGGGAGGCCTTCGAGGCCTTCGACCGGGACGAGGGCGCCTCGGTGGCCGTCCTCACGGGCGCCCAGGGGACGTTTTGTGCCGGCGCCGACCTGAAGGCCGTGGCCGAGGGCGACCGCCGGCCCATCCCCGATCACGGCAGCGGCCCCATGGGTCCCACCCGCCTGACCCTGTCCAAGCCGGTCATCGCCGCCGTGGAGGGCTACGCCGTGGCCGGCGGGATCGAGCTCGCCCTGTGGTGCGACCTGCGTGTGGCGGCCGAGGACGCCATCTTCGGGGTCTTCTGCCGCCGGTTCGGCGTGCCCCTGTGCGACCTGGGCACGGTGCGCCTCCCGCGCATCGTCGGCCACGGCCGCGCCATGGACCTCATCCTGACCGGGCGGGCGGTCGCCGCGCCCGAGGCGCTGCAGATGGGCTTGGCCAACCGGGTCGTGCCGCCGGGCCGCGCTCTGGCGGCCTCCGTCGAGCTGGCCCACCAGCTGGCCGCCCTGCCCCAGATCTGCCTGCGCTCGGACCGCATGAGCGCGCTCGAGCAGTGGGGCATGACCGAACAGGAGGCGGCGGTCAACGAGGCCCGGCGCGGGCGCGACGTCATCAGCAGCGGCGAGACGCTGCAAGGGGCGCAGAGATTTGCGGAGGGGGCGGGACGCGGTGGCGCTGCGCTCGGCTGACCACGAGGGCGACGGAGGCGCGGCGCCGGGCCACCAGACGGTGGCGGCGTTCGACTTCGACGGCACCCTGACCAACGGCGGGAGCGTCTTCCCGTTCCTCGTCAGCCTGCGCGGCCTGCTGCCTGTGTTGCGCGCCGTCGTGCGCTTCTCCCCCGCGCTGCTACGCGCCGCCATCACCGGCGGTACGGCGGCCGACGACGTCAAAGAGCGCCTCTTCACCCGTCTGCTCGGGGGCATGCCCGTCGAGGAGGTCGACCGTCGCTCGGCCGCCTTTGCCCACCGCCACCTGCACAAGCACCTGCGCGAGGACACGCGTCGGCGGCTCGAGTGGCACCGTCGCCAGGGACATCACACCGTCATCGTCTCCGCCTCACCCGAGTGCTACGTCGGCCCGGCCGGCGACGAGTTGGGCGTTGACGGCGTCGTGGCCACCCGCCTGGCGGTTGGCGGCGGCGGCCTGCTCACCGGCGGCTATGAAGGCAAGAACTGCCGGGGAGCGGAGAAGTACGCCCGCCTCGTCGTCTACCTGCGTGCCCGGGGTCTGCTGTCGAGCAACGGGGGCGAGCAACCCGTGCTGTGGGCCTACGGCAACAGCCGGGGCGACCTGCGGCTGCTCAACGCGGCCGACCACGGTGTCGACGCCGGGCGGCTGGGGCCCCTCGGCCGCCTGCGCCGCTTCCCCCGCCTGTCGGAAGTGGCCGCCGAGTCAGTTCGGGGTGATTGCGATCCCGACCGCGTCGCCTGAGTAGCCGGGCACCGCGGTGGTGACGTCGCCGAAGTAGGGGGCGTCGCCGAACGCGAAGGCCTGGCCGTGAGCGTCGATGGCGTCGAAGCCCTGCCCACTGAGGTCGGGAACCAGCGCAGTCATCGGGCCGAGCCGGCTCGCCACCGACGGGGAGCCGGTCGCAACGCTCACCGGCGGCGCGTCACCGAAGGCGTGCGGCGTGCCGTCGGCCTCGAGCATCCAGTAGCCGCCGCCGTCCGTCGTGGGCGCCACCCCGACGATGGGCGTGGGTGGCGGGTCCGAGCCGAGGGAGCCGACGAACGAGGCGTCGCCGTAGGCGAAGATGCCGCCGTCGGAGGCCACCAGCCAGTAGCCGGCGCCGTCGTGGGTCGGCACCATGCCGATCACCGGCTTGTTGAGGACCAGGCTGCCGGCGCTGCCGTAGAAGCCGGCGTCGCCGTAGGCGAAGATGCCGCCGTCGGAGGCCACCAGCCAGTACCCGCCCCCGTCCGGGGTCACGGCCATGCCCACCACCGGCTTGTTCAGCACCATGCTCCCGGTGCTCCCGTGGAACTGCGCGTCGCCGAAACTGAAGATGCCGCCGTCGGAGGCCACCTCCCAGTACCCAGCGGCGTCGTGGGTGGCGGCGATGCCGACGACCGGCTTGTTCAGCGGCTGCCCGCCCATGGAGCCGTGGAAGCTGGCATTGCCGAAGCTGAAGACACCGCCGTCGGAGGCGGCGATCCAGTAGCCGCCCACCCCGCCGTTGACCTGACCTCCATTCGACCCCGGGAGCGTGCTGAGCTGCGCCGGGCCGTAGTAGTGGTCCACGATCTGGGTGTAGGTCCAGTTCCCCTCGTTGTTGTCCTGACCGATGGCATAGCC
Organism: uncultured Acidimicrobiaceae bacterium; assembly: GCA_963807775.1. Taxonomy (GTDB): domain Bacteria; phylum Actinomycetota; class Acidimicrobiia; order Acidimicrobiales; family RAAP-2; genus Bog-473. The sequence continues at coordinate 171,108 of CAWECY010000017.1, forward strand.
CAGCGCGCCCCACTGACCCATCCCGATGCCGTGGCCCCAGCCCTGGCCCGTGATGGCGACCGAGCTGCCGTTGATCGACGTCACCGTGAACAGGTCGGACTTGAGACCGAGGTCGGTGTAGAACTCGGTCCCGGGGATGGTGGTGTTCCCGGCGCTGCCGTCGAGGGTGATGGTGTCTATCCGTCCGTACGGGAAGTCGTAGGGATGCCCGGGGTCCGAGGTGGCGCCGCCGAAGCCGTCGAACGTCCCGATCTGGGGCCACGCCGACTCGATGGCCGTGTAGCTGACCGACGTGCTCCAGTTGTGGTTCGGATTGCACGCGTCCGCCGTGCACACCGCGTCGCCGTCGTCGGGCACCGGAGTGAACGGCGACCCCTGGTTGGCGCTCGAGGTGTAGCCACCGGTCGACGCGGAGTACTCGGTGGTGGCGATGTCACCGTCGGGCATGACCATCACCTGGCCCGCCGTGTCGTCGGCGGCCGCCACGCTGGTCGGCGTCTCGTACTCGGTGCCGCGATAGGTCTGGCAGGTGAGGTCACAGGTGTCTGCGTAACCGCCGTACCCGCCCAGGTCGGCGAGGACGTAGGAGCGCACAGCCACGGCTTGCGCCTCGAGCTCCTGGAAACCCCAGTCCTCGCCCTGGGGGCCCGCGCCACCTAGGCCACCCCAGCTCGACGGGGACTCCCCCGGCACCGTGTCGGCCACGTACTGCTCGAGGGGCAGCGTGTTGACGGTCCTCGCCTCACCGTCCGAGTTGTAGAGCGCCGTCAACGTCCCGTGGACGGTCGGGCTGTAGCCGGCGACGCAGAGCGTGAGCAGTCCGCCGCCCACCGGCGACGCCGTGGGCGTGGTCTGGTTGGCCAACGCCTGGGTCCAGGGGCCGGCACAGCCTGGACCGGTATCGACGGCCCACGTCCCTGAGGTCTGCTCGAAGCGGACAGCCGGCGCGTCCGAGACCCCGGGTGCCGACACGCTGGACGACGACTCAACGATGGCATCGAGGCCGTCGTTCTCGGTCATGTCGATGCGCACGTTCGTCGAGTCGGCGGGCAGGGTACGCGACTGGGCCGACGGGATCAGCGCCGGGACCGACGCCCGGTCCGGGCCGGCGGTGGCCGCCGCGACCGACGGGAGGCTGACCAGGGCGGTGGGCACCACGAAGAGCAGTGCGACTGCGAAGGCGATCGCACCGGCTTTGCCGCGGCGACGGAGGACGGGACGCGCGTCGGGGGTGGGGACCGGCACGATGCAACCAGGATACGGCTGCGACCGGGCGAAAATGCGGCATGGTCCGCGCAATCGGGGGTGCGGGAGCCACCGGTACACTGCACGGCCGTGCGGGTCGACCAGGTCATACCGTCGCTCGCCAGCCGCGACGCCATCGGGGTGCATTCGCTCAACCTGCGTGAGGGCCTGCGCGCGGCCGGCATCGACTCCGACATCTACTACGGCAGCCACACGCCCGACGTGGCACACGAGGGGCGACCCGTGATCGAACTGGGACGGGCGGGGCGAGACCGCTGGCTGCTGTATCAAGCGTCCATCGGCAGCCCGGTGTACGACATCCTGGCGGCGCGCTCGGAGCCCAAGCTCGTCAACTATCACAACATCACGCCGGCGGCACTGCTACGGGACTGGGAGCCGAACGTGGCCTACGAGGTGTCGCTGGGGCGGACGCAACTGGCGCGGCTGGCTCCGCAGTCGCGCTTCGCCGTCGCCGACTCGGCCTTCAACGAGTCCGAGCTGCTGGCGTTGGGCTACGAGGGCACGGCCGTCGTACCGCTGCTCATCGACATGCACGCGAAGAGCGACGAGCCCGACCCGGCGCTGGCCGCCGCGCTGTCGGCGCGCCGCGACGCGTGAGGGCGGGTCCGACCTGTTGTACGTGGGGAAGATCTCGCCCCACAAGGCACCGCACGACCTGGTGAAGATGCTCGACGTCCTGCGCCGCACGGACGACCCGGCGGCGCGCCTGCACCTCGTCGGCTCGCCGCTGGGCGAGACCTACGAGCCGGCGCTGCGCTCGTTCATCGCCGAGCTCGGCCTCGACGACGCGGTGAGCCTGCCGGGGTCGGTGTCGGGCGCCGAGCTCGAGGCCTACTTCCAGGCGGCGGACGTCTTCGTGTGCGCGTCGGATCACGAGGGGTTCTGCGTGCCGCTGGCCGAGGCCATGGGCCATGGGGTGCCCATCGTGGCCTACGGCGTCACCGCGGTGCCCGAGACGGTGGCCGGGGCCGGGCTCGTGCTGTCCGACAAGTCGCCGGTGGTCTTCGCAGCGGCGGTGGGGCGGGTGCTGCGCGACGAGCGGCTGCGCGCCGTGCTGGCGGCGGCGGGCCGGGAGCGGGCGGCCCGTTTCGACCTGGCGGCGTCGACGGGGCGCTTCGTGTCCCTGGTCCGAGAGGCCGTCGGAGCCTGACGGCGTCGCCGGCCCCGCTGGCGCGCCGAGGCAACGTGGACGACGCTCCGCCCGTCCCAATCAACGGCTCGAAGGCCCTCCCGGCCACGGCACTAGGGCAACGACTCGACATCGAGCTCCTGGACCTGGCCAGATCCGAAATTGCTGATCACGACGGTCCCCCCGTTGGGACTCACGGCCATGTCCCTCGGAAAGTCACCTGCCGCCACGTACCCGACCAGCCGAAGTGCTTTGCTCCCCGTTGTCACGGCGGCGAGGTCCGAGGTCGCCCCATTGGCGTCGAAGCGATTTGAGTCGGCGATCACGACGGTCTTCTCCTCATTCACGAGGACCAATCCCACGGGAGCCTCACCGACCTTGACCTGACCGGTCAACGCGGAGGCCGGGTCCGAGACGAGGCTGGCGGCAGAGAACTCGAGCAGCTCGTCGCTCTCCCTGGCGGTCACGTAGACCGACGAACCGGTCGCCACCACCCGTACCGGACTGCACCCAGCCCACACCGTCGAGACGATCGAGCCAGAGGGTTGCTCCTCGGCTCGGCGCAGGTCGATGGTCGTGAGCGTTCCTTGGGTTCCCGTCCCCGTGGCGACCTCGCTAGTCACGTACAAGTAGCGTCCGTTCGGCGCGATCGCGATCCCCACCGGAGCGACGCCCATCGGCACGTAGCCGACCAGATCGGCGGATCCGAACCCGCTTCGCTGGGCCTTCTTCAGATTGAACACCGCCAGCTGATCACTGTCCTCCAGGCTGACGAACACGTCGTCGCCATCGGGTGAGACGGCGGCTTCGATGGCTCCTTGACCCCGGCTGCTGAACGATCCGAGGAGCCAGGACGACGGCTTCGCGTTCGGTTGCTCGATACGAGGCACCGAAAACACGCTGGCGCCACTCCCGCCGGCGGCCACGAGATCGTGCCCATTCGGACTGATGGCCATCCCGACCAGGGATTCGTTCGCGAAGGATCCGACCCGCTCGGAGACCAGGCCGGTCCCGGAGACCGAGTACTCGCTGATGCCGCTGGCATCCCTCATCGGAGTCTGATTGGAGGAAGGAGCAGAGGGGTTGATCAGCGAATCGACGAATACGTGCCGGCCGTCTGGCGCGAACGCCACACCGAACGGCTCGAGGAGGCCAGATGCGAAATGGGTCTCAACGTGGCCGAGCATCGGGGCGGGCGCGATCGCCGTCGAGCAGGCGACAGTGGCGCCCACCGGGGAGGGGATACCCGCGGTCGAAGGCGATGCCGTCGCGCCCCAGGTCGTCGCCACCGCGACAACAGCGGTCCCGAGGATGCCGGCCCGCACGGATCGGCGTGCGACGTTCATGGAACGCGTCTCGTGTCGCAGCCCAATGTTCGACGCATACCGGGCATTCTGGTCGAGCTCAGTGTGCCGTTCACGGTCGGTTCGACGGCCGTCCCATCCGGGGCGCCCTCAGAGGTCGGCGACCGCGGTCAGGACGCCAGCGCGGTGATCAGGTCGACGGCCTGCTCCCCCGCGCCCGACAGGTCGAGTGCGCCCAGCCGCCCGGTGGCCGCCTGGGCCAGCGCCTGGCGGCGGCCGGGGTCGGCCAGCAGCTCCGCCACCGCGGTGGCGGTGGCATAGGGATCCGTCGTGTCGACAAGCACGCCGCCGTCGCCGATGACCTCGGGTAGGGCGCCGATCGCATTGGACACGACCGGCAACTCCAACGCCATCGCCTCGAGCACGGGAACCCCGAAGCCCTCATGTCGCGAGGTCAGCACGAAGACGTCCGACGACGTCATGACCCCCACGAGGTCGCGGTCGCTCAGCGGCCCCGAGAAGGTGACCGCCTCGCGGAGACCCAATTCGTCGACGAAGCGCAACAGCGCCGAGGTGTACGACGCGACGACGGGTCGCCCGACGATGGTGAGGTGCGCCGCCGGGTCGTGGTGGCGGCGTGTCACCAGGAGCGCCATGAGGGCGTACTCGATGCCCTTGTTCGGGGCGAGACGTCCGACGCTGACCCACCGGGCGCCGACGGTGCGGAGCTCATACACCCGCGACGGCCCTTCCGCGGTGGGCACCATTGCGGCCGGCGGGGCCACGGCGGTCCGGGCGTAGCCCGCCTCGCGTAGCTCCGCCTCGTTGAACGACGAGACGGCCAGTCCGAGCGCCACGCGTGGTGCGAGCTGGCGTAGCTCGATCTGCGCCCGCAATTGATGGCGCGCCATGCCGTTGTCCCAGGCGCCGTAGAACTCCGGCGGCGTCACGTTGTGGTAGTTGACGACCAGCGGCTCCGGCCGGGCCTGGAGCCACGCGGCCATGTCGGACGCCGTGGCGAACTGGTAGACGAGTATGTCCCCAGCCGTCGCATCGCCCGCGTAGCTGGTGTAGGGACGCGTCTCGCCCTCCGTGTCGGGGTCGACCAGTTCGACATAGATGTTCGACGGGATGCCGCGCGCCACCAGGATGTCGCGCAATCGCCGCGTGTGGCGGCCGACCGCGTCGGCGCGGTGCAACATGGGGACGAACTGATGGACGGCACTCATGCCGGCACGCCCCCATTGTCCATCAGCTCGACCAGGAGGTCGACGAAGCGCTCGGCCGCGCCCGGCAGGTCGAGCTCGGCCAGCCGGCGCCGTCCGGCCTCGGCCATGGCCCGGCGCCGTGGCGCGTCCTGGAGCAGGGCACCGATGGAGGCGGCCAGCGCGTACGGATCCTTGTCACCGACGAGGACACCGGCGTCTCCGAGCACCTCGGGGACCGCGCCCTGATCGAAGGCGACCACGGGCAGCGCGGCCGACATGGCCTCGACCACGGGCACGCAGAAGCCCTCGTGCTCCGACGTCACCACGAGTACGTCCGCCGAGGCGTAGGCGTCCGCCACCGTGGTGTCGCTGGCGTGGCCGGTGAAGGTGACGGCCCCGCTGAGGCCCAACTCGGCCACGTAGCGGTGCAGGGCCGCGACGTAGGAATCCGTCGCCGGCTTGCCGACGACCAGGAGCGTCGCCTCGGGGTCGCCGTGGGCGCGGGCGATGGCCAGGGCGGCGACGGTGTTCTCGAGGGCCTTGTTGGGCGACACCCGGCCGATGGCGAGCCAGCGGGCGCCCCGGGTGTCCGGGTCGCGGCGCTGGGTCGGGTCGGCCCCGGCGGGCCCGACGTCGTCCAGGTTGGCCGACGGGGCGATCACCGCCGTGCGGGCGAATCCCGCTTGAGCCAGGTGGTCCTCGTTGTAGGCCGAATCGGCCACGGCCAGGGCGGCCCGCGGTGCCAGCAGGCGCAGGTCCCCCTGGGCGCGCAGCTGGCCCAGGGCCAGGTGGTTGTCCCACGGCGCCATCAGGTCGGGCGGAGTGATGTTGTGGTAGTTCACCACCAACGTCTCGGGGCGACCGGCCAGCCACGGGGCCATGGCTGATGCGGTAGCGAACTGGTACACCACGACGTCACCGGGCCGCGCTGACTCCTCGTACGACAGGACCGGGCGCGCCTCGTCGGCCGTGTCGGGGTCGAGCGTGTCCACGTAGACCTGCGAGTCGAGCCCGCGGGCGCGGGTGGCCTCGCGCATGCGCAGCGTGTGGCGCCCCACGGCGTCGCCACGATGGAGGACGGGGACGAAGTGGTGGATGCCGCTCACGAGGGCATGGCGGCCGTCACGGCGAAGCGGCCGTCCCCGCCGCCGACGGGTGCCAGCGGCTGAACCTGTACGAACCCGGCACGCGTGAGGAGGAGCCACCAGGTGGCCGCATGAAGGGACGTCCCGGCGACCACGTCGAGGGCGGGCGCCTCCCTGGCGGAGCCGGCCTCGGAGACGACGACGAGCGGTGCGCCACGGGCGAGCGTGCGGGTGCAGTGCCGCACCAACACCACGAGATCGTGCAGCGGCAGGCGGTCCACCACCCCGCTCAGGACGAGACCACCGAGCGACGCGGCGGGACGCCCGGCGAGATGCTCGGACACTTCGCTGATGGTCACGGCGCGTCCGCGTTCGAGCGCGCTCAGTGCCACGCCGCCGCGCGGCTCTACGCCCTGCGCCGGCGCGCCGCCATCCACCAGCACATCGAGGAGCGCCCCCTCACCGCAGTCGGCGTGCACGACGTCCCCACCGGGTGTGGAGGACAGCACGTGGGCCGCGACCGGAGCGACCCACGGGCCCAGCTCGCGGGCGGGCGCGAGCCACGCCACGCCCTCGACGGGACGGTCCTCGGCCGCGAGCCGCGCTTCGAGGGTGGCAACGCGGGCCGAGAGGAAGCGGAAGGCCTCGACCACCTGGCCCAAGGCGTCCTCCAGCTCGCTCTTCTCGCCGTCTCCGCCCCGCTCACCGCCGTCGCGACGCAGCCGGCCCAGGCGCCCCGGGCGCTTGGCCGTGCGGCCGGCCGACTCCAGGGCGTCCGACAGCGCCGACGCGCCGGGGTGGTAGGGCCCGTAGCGGTCGCCGAGGTGCGTGAAGGCGGCGCCGAAGTTCCAGACGTCGCTGTGCTGCGGGGCCAGGCGCGCGAACGCGGCGCGCAACGCCTCGGCGGCGTTGGCCTGGTCCACCCCGGTTTCAGGGTGGCCCTGGCCTCCATCGGGACTGCCGTGGCCGGGAGGAGGGGAGGCGGAGGACACGGCGCAGGATGCTACCGGCGCTGCCCATGATCCTCTGGGGGCGCGCTATTTGGCGCCGGACCCAGCGGGTACGGTCTGGGCCACCGAGAAAGGGACTCAGCACCGTGACGCACGCGCGCAAACTGACCGCTCGACTCGTTCTCGCTGGCATCGCCTCGGCGGGGGCGTGCATCACCAGGGCCGCGTTGTCCACCACCCAGGCAGCCGCAGCCGCCCCTCTGACGTTGACGCTGTCGTGGAGCCAGAACCTCGACGACGCACCGTGCGGCGTCGTCGAGTCGTCTCCGGTGCCGTTCAACGACAACGGGACCGAGGCGGTGGAGGTCGGCGACCGCCAGGGTGACATCTACGGCCTGAACCTACAGAACGGATCACCGTTGAGCGGATGGGGCAGCATCACCTCGAGCTCGACGGTGGGCTCCGGCCAGGGGTGCGATGCCGGTGGTGGCGGCACGCCCTCCAACCCCGCCGTCGCCGGCGTGGAAGTCCCGGGAGCACCGCCGATCGACTCCACCGCGTCGGTCGATCCCAACGACGGCGATCTCTACTTCGGCGCGGGTAACGCGGCGGTGCCGGGTGTGGGCGGGTACTACGCCTACACCCCCGGCGGGACGGAGGCGTGGAACCAGGTGGTGACCAATCCGCCCACCGACCCCCTCAACGACGTCGGCGTCGTGGCCTCTCCGTCTGGCGGCGACGGCGGCTCCATCATTGAGGCCGGGTCGCTCGGGCAGGAGACCTACGCCCTCTCGACGAGCAACGGGAGCCCCGCCCCGGGCTGGCCGCAATTCTCGGCCGACAGCGTCTTCTCGACCGCCGCCGTCGGTGACCTCTACGGCACGGGAACGGACGACTTCGTGTCCGGCGGCGCCTCGTCCGCCGGCTTCGCCTACGGCACCCACTACACCGACGGCGGGCACCTGCGCATCTACAACGACCACGGCGGGCTCGTCTGCAGTGCCAATCCCGACGAGGAGGTCGACTCGTCGCCCGCCGTGGGCCCGATCCTGGCGGGTGGCGCCTACGGCATCGCCACGGGCACCGGCAGCTTCTACCCCGGCGCCAGTGACGAGGACACGGTCAAGGTGTACGACACCCGGTGCAACCAGGTGTGGAGTGACACCCTGGACGGCACGACGGCGGGCAGCCCGGCGCTGGCCGACGTGCAGGGCAACGGGCAGCTCGCCGTCATTGAGGGCACGGTCACCCCGGGTGGTGGGGGCACGGTCTGGGCGCTGAACGCCGCCACCGGCGCCAAGATCTGGAGCACCTCCGTGGGGTACCCGGTGTACGGGTCGGTCACCACGGCCGACCTCACCGGGAACGGATACCAGGACGTCATCGTGCCCACCGCCATCGGGCTGTACGTGCTCGACGGGCAGACCGGCCAGATGGTGGCCGATGTGGACGACGGATCGGGCCACGGTGGCGTCATGCCCGCCGGGGCCCTGATCGGGTTCCAGAACGCGCCGCTCGTCACGGCCGACGCCGACGGCGCCATCGGCATCACGGTGGCGGGGTACTACGGCATCGGCGACGGCGACGCGCAGGGCATCGTGCAGCACTTCGAGGTCACGGGCTCGACGAGCACCCGCGCCGGCGAGGCCGGCGGCTGGCCCCAGTTCCACCACGACGCCCAGCTGAGTGGCTTCATCGCCGGCGGCAACGCCCTGGGGGTGTGCGGCCGACCCGATGGGTCACAGAGTGGGTACCTCACGGTGGCGTCCGACGGTGGCATCTTCGCCTTCGGGCAGGACTTCTGCGGCAGCACCGGCAGCATCACCCTGAATGCGCCCGTCGTGGGCATGGCGGCGGCCCCCGACGACAGTGGGTACTGGCTGGCCGCCTCGGACGGCGGGGTGTTCAACTACGGCGATGCCGGCTTCTACGGCTCGGCGGGCTCGCTGCACTTGAACGCGCCGGTGGTGGGCATCGCTGCCACACCCGACGGCGGTGGCTACTGGCTTGTCGCCTCCGACGGCGGGGTGTTCAATTACGGCGACGCCGGCTTCTGGGGCTCGGCCGCCTCCGACCCGGGACAGCACATCGTCGGTATCGCGGCCACACCGGACGGGCAGGGCTACTGGGAGGTGAGCTCGACCGGCAAAGTCTTCGTGTTCGGGGACGCCATGTGGGCCGGCGACGCGACCTCTCTTCACCTGAACGCACCCATCGTGGGCATCACGCCCGATCCGGTCACCGGCGGCTACTGGCTCATCGGGTCCGACGGCGGCGTGTTCTCGTATCGGCGCGCCCTTCTTCGGGTCGACCGGCAACATCCATCTCAACCAGCCGGTCGTGGCCATGCAGGCCACCGACGACGGCGACGGCTATTGGTTCGTGGCCAGCGACGGCGGCATATTCGCCTACGGCGACGCGCCGTTCCGCGGCTCCATGGGTGGGCAGCACCTGAACAAGCCCATGGTGGGGATGTTCGGCTTCTAGGGCCTCACGCCCCCGACGTAGAGTGACGCGCCATGCTCAGGCGACGTGACCACGAACAGGCCACCGCGCCGGTGGAGCCCGCTCCGCCGGCCGCCGGCCGCGGGCCGCTGCTGCCGTACTACCCCCCCAAGGGATACCTGGGACAGCTCGATCCGGCCTACCAGGAGGCCCTCTCGAAACGCCGTGAAGGTGCTGACCTGACCGACTTCACCTGGTACCACGCCACCGAGCTCCCCGACGGCCGGGTGTTGCCCGGTGCCTGGGACCTGCGGGGCCACGAGACCGACTACCTCGGCCGGGTGGACGTGGCCGGCCGGAGCGTCCTCGAGCTCGGTCCGGCCACCGGCTACCTGACCTTCTACATGGAGCGCCAGGGGGCCGACGTGGTCTCTTTCGAGGCGGGCTTCGACGTCCCCATCGACACCCTGCCCGTCCAGGGCCGTGACGACCCGGTCGGCCGGCTCCAGGTGATGCAGGACACGATCGACCGCAACCACGACGCCTGGTGGTACCTGCACCGCACGTTCGGGTCGTCGGCCAAGTTCGTCCAGGGGAATATCTACGACATGCCGGCCGACATCGGCGCGTTCGACGTCACGCTGGTCGGCGCCATCCTGCTGCACTTGCGCGAGCCCTGGGGCGCGCTCTCGCAGGCGGCGGCACGGACCAAGGACGTCATGGTCGTCACCGAGCCGCTGCAGGACGACCTGCACCCGCCCGAGTCCAACATCATGCGGTTCTCGCCATCGGCCGAGCACCACGTGACCAATTGGTGGTCCATCTACCCGGGCGCCGTCGTCTCCATGCTCAACCGGCTGGGGTTCGGCCGCACCGAGACCACGTTCCACACGCAGCGCCACCACCTGGCCCACGACTTGGGTCATGACGCGATCGACCAGCCCATGTACACCGTGGTGGGCCGGCGGCCGGCCTGACGGGTGCAAAGGGTGCGTGATTCGTCGCTGTAGGCGCGGCGGCGCTGACCATTCCCGCCGCCACCGCCAAGGTCACGGGCCACCAGTCAGGGACCCAGACGTCAGAACACGCCCGGCACGCTGCGGCCGCGCTCGACCACGGAGGTCAGGAACCTCTCGTAGCGGGTCACGAGGATGGGCCAGCGAAAGTGCCTGTCCACGTAGTCGCGGCCCCGGGCCCCCAGGGTGGCTCGCAGGTCGGCATCGGCCAGCAGGCGCTGCAGCGTCGCCTCGAACTCGGGGTAGGAGCTGAACCACAGCCCGCCTCCCGAGCGTTCGCAATGCTCGCGGGTGGGGCCACAGCTGCCGTTGACCAGCACCGGCACCCTCTCCACCCAGGCCTCGATGACCACGAGCGAGAACGACTCGAGCGCCGACGCCGAGATCGACACCAGGGCGTCGCGCACGATGTCCCACTTGTCGGCCTCGCTCACCGGCCCGGTCACCACGATGTCGGGGTGCGGCGGCAGCTCGAATGAGACGGGACCTACCAGGGCCAGCGCGAGCGGGCCCGGGTGGCGCTCCTTGTAGGTGGCGAAGTACGAGGCGAGCATCTTGGAGCCCTTGTGTTCGTCCACCCGCCCCACGCTGAGGAGGTACGGCCGGTCGCCCAGTCCGAGCACGCCGCCGCCCGGGCGCCCCTGCCCCTCGGAGTCCCCCACGCCGAGGCCGAGCACGATCTGGGGCCGCTCCGCCACCGGGTACATCCGCTCGACCAACGTGCGTTCGGCCGCCGTGTAGAAGCAGAAGGCGTCCGCGTCGGAGAAGGTGCCCCGGAACACCGACAGGTACAGCGCCGGCTCGTCGTGCGCCGCCGGGTGGAAAACGGCCGGCATCGGAACCCGGCCGATGGTGGCCACCGTCGGGTGGTAGAGGTACGGGGTGAACGCGACGACGTCGGCGTCGGACGCGCACACGGCCTCGACCAGATCGGTGGAGACCGGCCCGTTGTACTCGACCCATCGCTTGCCCTGAGCCCGGGTCGCCTGGCGCGGTGCCAGTCGCAGCAATCCGTCCAGGCCGTAGAAGTCGGGCAGACGTCCCTGCGCGGAGGGGTGGCGGTGCACGGTCACCCCGTTCAGCTCGGACGTCCCCGGCGCCAGCTCGTCCGCCCAGGTATGCGGGTCCAGGGCACAGGTGGTGTGCACCTCGGTCTCCCAGCTGGTCAGGTCGCCCAGGTGCTCGGCCAGCTGGCGCACCGCCGTCTCGGCGCCACCCATGATCTGGGTGCCGTAGCGCGGGGTCACGAAGGCGACCTTCATGCCGTGCCCACCACCCCGCCGATGGCGTCGACCAGCCGCGCTGCCGCCGCGTCCCCGGAGAGCTCGTCGGCGCGCCGGTGACCGGCCGTGATCAAACGCCGGCGCAGCACGGCGTCGGTGCAGGCCCGGTGCAGCGCCGCCGCCACGTAGGCCGGGTCGGCGGCTTCGAGCACCAGCGCCGCGCCGGCCACGGTCTGCTTCACGGCGCCGGCCGGGCGCGTCACCACCGGCAGCCCGGCCACCATCGCCTCCACCAGAGGCACGCCGAACCCCTCGTGCCGCGACAGGGAGAGGTAGACGTCGGCGGCGCCGAAGTAGGCCGACAGTGACGCGTCGGGCACCTCGCCGGCCAGCCGGACGGCGCCGGCCAGGCCGAGGTCGACAATGAACTCGTGCAGCGCCGTGTGGTACTCGAAGCTCGACGTCCCGCCGACCAGGTGGAGCCGGGCCGCCGGGTCGTAGAGGCGGCGGTAGGCCCACAGGGCCTTGACCAGTTCGTGCTGGGCCTTCGACGGCACGATGCGCCCGACGAAGAGGATGTCCGCGCCACCCTCGGCGCGGCGGGCCGCCAGCTCGGACGCCAGGCGCGGATCGGGGGAGGCGGTGACGCGGGCGTAGTCGGCCAGGACCGGGACGACCTCGGTGCGGCGGCAGCCGGCGCGCCGCAGCGCCTCCGCGCTGTACCCGCTCTTGGCCAGCCCGAGCAGCGCCTCCGGGGCCAGGAGTGCCAACTCGTGAGCCGCCCTGGCCGCCCGTTGCTCGCTGCCGGGTTCCCAGCCGGCGAAGAGCTCGGGCCCCGTGAAGTTGTGAAAGTCGAGGACGAGTGGCAGCCCCTGCTCGGCCAGGTAGCCGGCCACCGCCGAGGAGGTCGTGAATTGGTAGACGGCGACGTCGCCCGTGGCGGCGTGCTCGGGGTACATCCAGTGCTTGTAGGCCACACCGGCCAGATCGTCGTGGATGGCCTCGGCGAAGATTTCCGACCGCCACCCCGCGCCGCGCAGCGCGTCGCGCAGCAGGAGCGTGTGAGTGCCGGTGGCGTCGTGCGGGTTGAGGGTGGGAATGAACTGGTGGACGGCCACCGGCCTCCCGGCGGCGGCGCTCACCGCTCGAACGGCAGGATGACGCTGGCCCGGATGGCGGTGACAAGATAGTCGCCGCCATCGGGGCCGATCCGAGCGTCGGCCTCGTACCCGCGCTGCGCCAGCAGCTGCACCCAGGACTCGGGCCGCAGCGGCCGCCCGGACGCCAGGTCGGCTTCGACGGGCGCGTCGGCCGCCTCCCAGGTCCCACGCGTCACCGAGTGGACGACCAGCGTGCCGCCGGGGGCCAGCCGGGTGCCGATGGCATCGAGCAGGTGGGCCCGCTCGCCGGCTGGCATGCCGTCGACCAGCCCGCTGACGACCAGGCCGCCCAGGCCGGCCGCCGCCACGGCGCGCAGGTGCTCCTCGAGCGTCTCGTGGCGCACGTCGAGCACACCGAGCTCGGCCGCGTCGACCAGTTGGGCCCGGGGATCGATGCCGTAGGCGTCGCCGCCCGCCTCGGCGATGCGGCGGACCAACCAGCCGTCCCCGCACGCGGCATGGAGCACGCGCCCTTGGACCTTGGCCAGGGCGGAGGCGGCGGGCTCACCCCACCAGGCCCCGGGGCCGCTCAGTCCCTCGAACTCGGCCACGCCGGCGCCCGGCGCGCGTTGGACGTCGACCTGTCGCTCCAGCTCCTGCAGGCGGTCGTCGACGATGTGCAGGGCGCGGCTGACCGCCGACGCCGACTGGCTCATCTGGTGGGTGACCCAACCCACGTACCACAGGAGGAGCGAGCGCATGCCCTTCTTGACGTAGGCGCCAGCGGCGCGCTCGGACTCCACGGGGACGACAGGATCGATGAAGGTCACGGCGTCGACCATGCGCAGTGCGTCGCCCAGGTCGCCGCCCCGTCCGGCCACGGGCGAATGGGCCAAGAAGAGCTCGTCGAGCTCGCGCTCGAGCTTGGGCGGCAGGTCACCTGAGGCCCGGCGGAGCCGCACCTCCTCGGCGATCTCGGCCATGACCTGCTGCACGTAGGCCTGGGGGTCGTCCGGCATGGGGTCAGACACGGTCGGTCTCCGTCCGTTCAGGCCAGCGCGGCAGTGTCGAGGTCGCTGTCGGACGACATCAACGCGGCGTGCACGTTCATGCGGAGGGCGCCGGTCTGCTTGCCGGGGTTCATCACCTCGAACGTCCCGGCGTCCTCCTTCCAGTCGTAGAGGATCCCGCTCCTGCTCTGGATGCCGAGGGCGAGCCCGAAGGTGCCGTCGAGCAAGGGCATGTCGACGATGCCGAAATGCATGATGCTCGTGCCGCGGGGTGCGCTGATGGGCATGCCGATGATGGAGGTGTCGGTCCGCATGAGCGTGATGCCGGAGTCGTCGCGCACCTCGAGCGAGAACACCACGTCGTCCATCGGATGCAACGCTTCGAACTCGACCCGGATGGTGAGGTCGTCACCCGGGCACATGTAGGGGACGCTGTTGTCACCCGAGTAGACACGGTGGACGGAGCGGAACCGGACCGGCCGCTCCTGGTCCGGCAAGGCCTCGCTGACGCTGCCGGTCACCGGCACGGCCACGAGGGCGGGGTCCACGATCGACATGCCGGCGCCCTCCGCCATCAGCCGCTCCCGGAAGATCCGCGTCGCCTCCCCGGGCTCGGCGTCGGCGATCATCCGGCCGTGGCTCAGCACCACGCCGCGGTCGCAGATGCTGCGCACGGAGTCGGCCGAGTGGGTGACCAGGAGGATCGTGCGACCCTCTTTTTGGAACTGTTTCACCCGGTCGATGCACTTGCGCTGGAACCGCTCGTCACCCACGGCAAGGACTTCGTCGACGACGAGGATGTCCGGATCCACGTTGACCGCCACGGCGAAGCCCAGACGCACCGCCATGCCCGACGAGTAGAACTTGACCGGCCCGTCAATGAAGTCCTCCAGCTCCGAGAAGTCGACGATGGCGTCGAAGGCCTTCTCGACCTCGCGCTTGGACATGCCCAGTAGCGAGCCGTTGAGGTAGATGTTCTCCCGGCCGGTCAGGTCCTGCTGGAACCCGGCGCCGAGCTCCAGGAGCGCCGCCAGCTTGCCCCGCACGGCGACCTCTCCCTTGGTGGGTTGGAGCACACCGCAGATGCACTTGAGCAACGTCGACTTGCCCGAGCCGTTGCGGCCCAGGATCCCGACCGTCTCGCCGGCCTTGACGGTCAGTGAGACGTCGGTCAGGGCCCAGAAGTCCTCGGTGGCCTTTTTGCGGCCTCCGTGGATGATGCGCTCCTTGACGGTGTTGTACTGGCCGTGGGCCAGGCGGAAGCGCTTGGAGACGTCCCGCACGTCGATGGCGAAGTCGGACACCGCTCAGAGCTCTTCGGCGAAATTCCCCTCGAGGCGGCCGAAGACAGCCAGCGCGACGAGGAACAGGATGGTCGAGAGGAACAGCACCCCCAGGACGAGCACGGTGTACCAGAGGTATCCGTGCTGCGGCAGTACCGGCGTCGGGATGCCGCTGATGTTCACGATGGGGTGCGCGTAGATGCAGCGCTGGAACGACACGACGAGGGGCGTCACCGGGTTCAGGAGGTAGATCCACGTGAGCCCTTTCGGTCCCAGCCTGGCTTCAATGGTCTGGTACGAGTAGACGATCGGGCAGGCCCAGAACCAGGCGGTCAGGATGACTTCGATCAGGTGCTGCATGTCCCGCAGGTACACGTTGATCGACGACAGGAGCACCGCCAGGGCGGAGGCCAGCACGACGCCGGTGATCAGAGCGAGGACCAGGAGCGGCAGATAGGCCAGGTCGGGTGGTGCCTTCAGGATGATCATGAACAGGATCATCACGATGGACTGGAAGAAGAAGAAGACGCAGGCGGACCCGACCGCCGCCAGGGCGAGGATCTCACGTGGGAACGACACCTTCTTTACGATGCCGGCGTTGTTCACCACCACTCCGGTGCCGGTCAGCACGCCCAGGGAGAACAGGTTCCACAGCAGGAGCCCGGCAAACAAGTAGATGACGAAATTCGGCATCTTGTTGTCGAGCACGATACTGAACACGAAGAAATAGACCGCCAGCGTCATGGCCGGCGCCGCCATCGACCAGATGAGGCCCAGGGCGCTGTTCTTGTACTTGACCTTGATCTCGGTGCGGACGAGGTAGATCAGGAGCTCACGCGAGAGCCAGATCTCGCGCAGGCGCTTGCGCACGCTGATCGTCGGGGTGACGATGCGCGTGATGTTCCCGTGGCGTGCCGCGCGGCGCTGACCCCGACCGCCTCGGCCGCCATCGGCGTGGCGTCCGCCACTCGCTCTTCCGCCTCCCCAAACCTCCGGTCAACCTGATCCGCGTCCGACGAGGAGGCCGGGACGTCCAGAGCCACGCCTACGTAGCCCCAGCCGTCGCGGTGGCCGCCGAGCGGTCGATGACCTGGTCGATGAAGCCGTATTCGCAGGCCTCCTCGGCCGTGAACCAGCGGTCGCGGTCGGAGTCCGTCTCAATCCGCTCCAGCGGCTGGCCGGTGTGGAAGGCGATGCGCTCGGCCATCATGCGCTTGAGGTAGATGATCTGCTCGGCCTGGATGGCGATGTCCGCCGCCTGACCCTGCATGGACCCGGATGGCTGGTGCATGAGGATGCGCGAGTGCGGCAGGGCGTAGCGCTTGCCGGGCGCGCCGGCGCAGAGCAGGAATTGGCCCATGCTGGCCGCCAGCCCGACGCAGATGGTGGAGACGTCGGGCCGGACGTACTGCATGGTGTCGTAAATGGCCAGCCCGTCGGTGACCGAGCCACCGGGTGAGTTGATGTAGAGCGAGATGTCCCGGTCGGGGTCCTCCGCCTCCAGCAGGACGAGCTGGGCGCAGACGAGGTTCGCCGTGACCTGGTCGATGGCGCTCCCGATGAAGACGATGCGCTCCTTCAGCAGCCGCTGGAAGATGTCTCCGGTGGGATCGATCCCTCCACCTGGGCCGGCGGCCACAATTGGGGGGACAGGAAATGCGTTGGGCATGCCCCGAGGCTACTTGCCGCCGGGGGCACCCGCAGGCACATGGCCGTACAATCCCTGATCACCCGCACTGCGGGACCGCTGCGGGCGTGGCGGAATTGGCAGACGCGCCGGGTTTAGGTCCCGGTCCCCGCGAGGGGGTGGAGGTTCGAGTCCTCTCGCCCGCACCACGGGGTCGAATCGTTGCATGGCCGGCGCTGCCCCACCTCGGCGTGCCCGCGGACCTGCAGGTCAGAACTGCTCCCTTGCCCGAGCACGCGGAGGACGACCACCCAACTCGACCGCGGGCGTGCTCCTGTGGCCCGTCTGACCAGGGACGGCCGGCGCCGGTGACGCTGCGTCTTTACTAACTTCCTGGCGTGCCTCACGTCGTCGCCGCACCGGACAAGTTCCGGGGCACGGCTTCGGCCGCCGAGGTGGCGGCGGCCGTGGCCGACGCGGCACACGCTGCCGGGTGGACGGCCGACCAGGTCCCGATGTCCGACGGCGGTGAGGGCCTGCTCGATGCGCTGGGCGGCGACCGGCGCGTCACCACGGTGACGGGCCCGCTCGGCGCGCCGGTCGAGGCGGAGTGGCGGCTGCTCGACGGCGCCACCGCCGTCGTCGAGATGTCACAGGCGGCCGGACGCGCCCTGGTGCCGCGGCCAGAGGGCGACGACCCGGTGCGGGCGGGCACGGCCGGCGTGGGACAGCTCCTGCTGGCGGCGCGCGACGCCGGGGCACGCCGGATCGTGGTGGGCTGCGGGGGCTCGGCCACCACCGACGGCGGGTGGGACGCCTTCGAGGCGGTGGGGTCGCCCACGGCGCTCCAGGGCGTGGACGTCGTGGTGGCGTGCGACGTCACGACGCGCTTCGTCGACGCCGCCCGCGTGTTCGGACCCCAGAAAGGAGCCCGTGAGAACCAGGTGACGGCGCTGACCACGCGCCTGGGCGAGGTGGCCGAGCGCTACCGCGAGCTGACCGGCGTCGACGTGACAACTGTCGCCGGTGCCGGCGCGGCCGGTGGGCTGGCCGGTGGGCTGCTGGCACTGGGCGCCCGGATCGAGCCCGGGTTCGACCTCGTCGCGGGCATGGTCGGCCTGGAGACGCGCCTCCGGACGGCCGACCTGGCCGTGACCGGCGAGGGCCACCTCGACCCGCCCTCGTTCCGGGGCAAAGTGCCCGGCGGCGTGCTCGGGCTGGCCCGACACCGCGCCGGCCGGCCACTGCCGGTCCTCTGCATCGCCGGCGCGTCGGATCGCGCCCTGTTGGCGTCCCCCCCGCCCGGGCTCGAGGTGGTCAGCCTGACGTCCCGGTTCGGCCGCGAGCGGTCGCGGAGCGAGACGACCGCCCTGATCCGGGAGGTGACCGCCGAGGCGCTCGGGCGGTTTTGCCCCTGAGCGGGCCGATCGGCCACACTGCGAGGCCGCACGGCGGGCCATCGGGCCCATTCCGCCGGTCCCCTCCCCCCCTGCGGGACCGGTGCACACGACTGAACAGGGAGGCATCACCATGGGACTGCTCGACGGCAAGGTGGCGGTGGTCACCGGTTCAGGGCGCGGCATCGGGCGCGAGGAGGCGCTCCTGCTGGCCGCCGAGGGGGCCAAGGTCATCGTCAACGACCTCGGGGCGGGGCTCCACGGCGAGGGCGGCGGAGACGTCCACCCGGCGCAGGTGGTCGTCGACCTCATCGAGGCCGCCGGAGGCGAGGCGACGGTCAACGGCGACGACGTCAGCACGTGGGCCGGGGGCAAGGGCCTGGTGGACCAGGCCGTCGACACCTACGGGTCGCTCGACATCCTGGTCAACAACGCCGGGATCCTCCGGGACAAGATGTCGTTCAACATGGACGAGTCCGACTGGGACGACGTCATCCGGGTCCACCTGAAGGGTCACTTCGCCGCGGCCCAGCACGCCGCCGTGTATTGGCGCAACCGTGCCAAGGCGGGCGAGGACGTGACCGGGCGCATCATCAACACGACCTCGGAGTCGGGCCTCTTCGGCAACGCGGGCCAGGCCAACTACGCCGCCGCCAAGGCGGGCATCGCGTCGCTCACGGTGGTCGAGGCCCGCGAGCTGGGCCGCTACGGCGTGACCGCCAACGCCATCGCGCCGCGTGCCCGGACCCGCATGACCGAGACGCTCTTCGGCAGCGACGGCATGAGCGCCGGCGAAGGCTTCGACCCGTGGGACCCCAAGAACATCGCCAACGTGGTCGGCTTCCTGGCCGCCCCGGAGTCCCAGGACGTCACCGGGCAGATCTTCGTCGTGTTCGGCGCCAGCATCTGGGCCATGAGCGCCTTCCAGGCGGTGGGCCAGGTCACCCGGGACTCGGCCTGGACGCCCGAGGAGCTCGTGGCGGCCAAGGGCGACCTCTTCAAGGGCATCAGCTCGGGGGTCCCCGACTTCAGCTTCATCTAAGAACGGCGCCCCGGCGCAAGGTCGCCCGTGGTGGGGCACGATGGCGCCATGGCACACGACCGCAAATTCCGCTTCGCCGCCCAGCTGAGCACGGCGCCCGACGGCACCGCCTCTTCCTGGGCCGCCCAGGCCCGCAAGGTCGAGGACCTGGGCTACAGCGCGCTGCTCATGCCGGACCACTTCGGCGACCAGCTGGCACCCGTCCCCGCGCTGGGCGCCGTGGCCGCCGCCACCAGCACGCTGCGCATGGGCGCCCTGGTCTTCTGCAACGACTACCGGCACCCCTTCGTGCTGGCCAAGGAGGCGGCCACCCTCGACCTGCTGAGCGAGGGCCGCTTCGAGCTGAGCCTCGGCGCCGGCTGGATGCGGACCGACTACGACGCCGCCGGCCTGGAGTACGACCATCCCTCCGTCCGGGTGGCCCGTTTCGAGGAGGCGGTCAAGGTGGTCCAGGGCCTGCTGCGCACCGAAGGGCCGTTCAACTTCCACGGCGAGCACTACGAGGTCCTCGGTCACACGCTCACGCCCCGGCCCGTGCAGCGGCCGGGCCCGCCGCTCATCATCGGCGGCGGCGGCAGGCGCGTGCTCTCGTTCGCCGCCCGCCACGCCGACATCGTGAGCATCAACGTCAACCTCCGCGAGGGGACGGGCGGCGTCGAGACGGCCGCCGACGCCACGCCCGAGCGCACGCGCCAGAAGGTGGCCTGGGTCAAGGAGGCGGCCGGAGACCGCTTCGACGACCTGGAGCTCAACTCGCTCATCGGGTTCGTCATGGTGACCGACGACGCCGCCGGCCTGGCCGGGCAGATGGCGCCCGCCTTCGGGATCGACCCCGCCGACGCCCTGCACGTGCCGCTCGCGCTGGCCGGCACGCTCGACGAGATGGTCGAGGAGCTCGAGTGGCGCCGGGCGGAGTACGGGA
Organism: uncultured Acidimicrobiaceae bacterium; assembly: GCA_963807775.1. GTDB lineage: Bacteria > Actinomycetota > Acidimicrobiia > Acidimicrobiales > RAAP-2 > Bog-473. The sequence continues at coordinate 191,115 of CAWECY010000017.1, forward strand.
TCTCGTACTGGTCGATCGAATCCGACGCCTGGGAGACCCTGGGCCCGTCGTGGCGAAGCTGGCGGGCACATGACTGTCGCCACGGCGTGCCGGCTGGGAGGCGCTCGGCCAGCACCGCGAACTGTGCGGTCAGCGCATCTTCACCGTCGACGCGCCGTCCGTCGGTCCCGAGCGGCACGCCACCCTGCTCGTGCTGCACGGCTTCCCCACCTCGTCGTTCGACTACGCCGCCGTCCTGGACCGCCTGCGCCAGGGCCGCCGGGTCCTGCTGTTCGACATGATCGGCTACGGCCTCTCGGCCAAGCCCGACCGCCACTACACGATGGCGTTGCAGGCGGACGTCGCCGCCGCCTACGTGGCCGCCCTGGGCGTCGACCGGATCGCCCTGCTTACCCACGACATGGGCGACACCGTGGGCGGCGAGCTGCTGGCCCGGCGGGCCGAGGGCACCTGGCCGGTCGAGGTCACGCGACGCGTCGTGACCAACGGGAGCATCTACATCGGCCAGGCGCACCTGACCGACGGACAGCAGATGCTCCTCAGCCTGCCCGACGAGCTGCTGCCCGCGGGCATCCCGATCGACGCGGCGTCGCTGACCGTGAGCCTGCGCGACACGTTCAGCCCGGATACGCCGCTGGTGCCCGAGGGCTGGCCCGAGGACCCGGTGCCGCCGGCGGCGCCGCAGGTCGTCCACGACGACGGCCACCTCCTGCTGCCGCGCTTGATCCGCTACATCGAGGAGCGGCGGGCCAACGAGCGGCGCTTCACGGGCGCCATCGAGGCCGACCCGTCGCCGCTCCACGTCGTGTGGGGTCTCGACGACCCCATCGCGGTGCCGTCCATGGTGGACACGCTGGTGGCTGCCCGCCCCGGCGCCACCGTGGTCCGCCTCGCCGGCGTCGGGCCACTACCCCATGGTGGAGGCACCGGCGCGCTTCCTCGAGGCGGTGCTCCAGGGCTCGGACGTCACGCACCGGTGGCGCCGGACGGCTCACGCCGGCGCCATCACCTTGAGGTGCCGCACCTCTTCGGGCAGGCTGTCGTAGAGGTCCGCGACCAGGTCGTCCCGCTGGCCCGGCGCGCCGGGTCGTCCCACAGGTTCTCGAACTGGTACGGGTCGTCGTCGACGTTGTAGAGCTCACCCGTGGCGATGCCCACGCCGCCCGGGCCGTGCGGACTCGCTCGTAGACGACGGGGCACGGCGTGAGCACGTCGTCGCCCCAGGTCTCCTCCAGCCCGTTGGGCTGGCCGGCCGTCGAGGGCTCGTAGACCGTGCAGAGCCATCCGTCGCGGTAGATGGAGCGCAGGTGCATGCCGTAGCCGGGGAACTGGCTGTCCCACTCGCACAGCGCCCGCTCGCGACCGGGCTCGCCGTCGGCGGTCGGCAGGGCCCGGCCCTGCATGAACGGCGCGGGGTCGATGCCGGCGATGGCGCAGAACGTCGGCGCCAGGTCGACCTGGCCGACCGGGTCGTTGACCACGGCCGGCGCGATGCCGGCGGTCGGCGCCGGACGCCACACGAAGGGCAGCCGCATCAGCGCGTCGGTGTGGTACGGGCCCTTGTAGAGCAGGCCGAAGTCGCCCTGCATCTCGCCGTGGTCGGTGGTGAAGATCACGTCGGTGTCGTCGAGCCAGCCCGCGCGGCGGCGATCGTGGCCAGGACGCGGCCGCAGGCCTCGTCGATCAGCTCGTTCATCACGTGCACCTTGGCGTTGACCTCGCGGATCTGGTCGTCGGTCAGCCTCGAGGGAACGAAGGTGGCCGGGCCGCCCTCCATGTTCGGGAAGCGAGCCGTCCCAGTAGCCCAGCCAGTGCGCCGGCTTGCGCGCCAGGACGGCTGCGGATCTCCTCGTCGGAACCGGGATGGCCGGGGGGCAGGTCGAGGTCCTGCCAGGGCACCCGGTGCAGCTCGGAGGCCGGGCGGGTCCCACGGGTGGTGCGGGTCGGGGAACGACATCCAGCAGAACCACGGCTCGTCGGCACCCAGGGAGGTGAGCCAGTCGACGGTCAGGTCGGCCACCCAGTCGGTGTGGTACCACTCGCGCGGGATCGGGTTGTTCTTCGTCTCGGGCGCCAGCGTGTCGCCGCCCGGCTCGCCCTGCAGCAGCCCGGCGAAGCTGTGCAGGTGCTCAGGGTGGTGCTGCTTGAGCCAGCGCCCGTAGTGCGCGATGGGGTGGCCGCCGCAGGCCGCGGCATGCATGGCCTGCTCGGAGCGCTCGAAGCCCCGCCACGGACCGGTGTCGCCGCGGGCCACCCGGGCGTTCTCCTCGAACTCGAGTGTGGGGTCGAAGCCGGGCTCGAAGTGGGCCTTGCCCAGCAGCGCCGTGCGGTAGCCCGGCCTTCGTCGCTGCAGGTACTGCGGCGATCGACGGCGCGTCGATCGGCAGCGGGATGCCGTTGGCCACGACGCCGTGCGTGCGCACGTACTGGCCCGTCAGCATGGTGGAGCGCGCCGGCATGCACACCGTGTTCTGGTTGTAGGCCCGGCGGTAGTTGATGCCCTCGGCCGCCAGCCGGTCGACCACCGGCGTGCGGGCGACGGTGCCGCCGTTGCAGCCCAGGCTGTCGTAGCGCTGCTGGTCGGTCGTGATGAAGAGGATGTTGCGAGCGACGGACGCCGCCCGGTCGTGCCTCAGGCACCCGTCGCCCCGTCCGCCTCACCCGGCGCCAAGCGCGTTCACAGGGGCTCGCACGCCAGAAGCACCGTGCGGTCGAGCCCACGCTCGCGGTGGCGTGTGCGCCTCTCGTACGTGGGCGACGTCACCATGTCGATGAACGCGGACCGGCTCGGGTACGACACCAGCGCCACCAGGTCCCACGCGTCCGCCTCGGAGTCGCCGATCAGGACCTGCTCGGGCCGGCCCGTCCAGATGACCTTGCCGCCGCGTTCCTCGACCATCTTGATCACCTGGTCGCTGTAGTCGCGGTAGGCGCCGCGTCCGCTGGACGCGCCACCCTCTTCGGGACGCTCGTCGTCCGAGCGGGCGAAGTGCAGCAGGTTGATCATCACCACTTCGCCCTCCTGGCGACCGTGGGCGAACTCGGTGAATTGCTCTCTCGTCGGTGTGATGGCCATGTGGTCCCTTCCTGTTCTGCGTTCCCGTCCCGGCCCGGCCCGGCCTTCGCCTTCACTCGCCCAATGCGCCCTCGACCAGCCGGCTGACGACCCGGGCCGACGCCGAAGCGGACAGGCCCTTGGTGCGCCGGAGCTGGTCCCAGGTCTCCCAGCTGGCCGCCACGTCGATGGCGTCGAGTGCGGTGTCGTGGCGCCGCCATGCCATCTTCTGCAGCTCGTCCGCGAACACCTCGGCCACCTGGGCCCGCAGGATGAGGTGGTGCAGCGCCAGCCCTTCGGCGATCTGGGCCGAGCCGTCGACGAGGCGGTCGGCCACCCGGCGCACCGGCGCGATCTGCTCGAACACGCTCGCGGTTCTTGACCAGCGTGCGCACGCGGGTGACCACGCTCCCCGTCGTGGGGAGCTGGACGTACAGGTGTGCCGTCCGCTCCATCTGCCGCATCACCGCGGCGGCGTGCAGCGACTCGATGTCGGCCGTCAACCGGAACACCGTCCGCACCGAGATGCCCGACCTCACCGCGATCTGCTGGGCGGTCGGCGAGGGGTTCCCGGACCCGATCAGGTCGAGCAACGCGTCGACGGCGCGCTCGAAGGAGTCGAGGCGACGACGGCTGCGGCCGTCGGCGACCACGTCCTGCGTCGTGATCGGCTCCAGGATGGCGGTCACCGGGGCAGACGCTACGTATTTGGCATGCCGACTGTCAATAGGTGGGACCGGCGACCCGATCGCTCACTCCGACGCCAGCATCCGCCGCAGGTCGAGCTCCAGCTCCTCCATCAGCTCGATCAGGAGCCCCAACCGGGCCGACGTGTCGGCCGCGGCCAGCAGCCGCTGCGCGTCGTAGGCGTCGACCGGGGCGGCGGCGCAGAGCTGCCACGAGCCGCCTTTGGCGTCTCCCCCGCCGTCGAGTGGCGCCTCGGCGGCCAGCGCCGGAGCGCCGCCGTGCTCGGCCAGCAGCGCGCGCGCCCGGCGCACCCGCTGGGTGGCCACCTCGAGCGCGGCAGCCGGGATCGGCCCCCCCATGACACCCTCCGTCTCTCGTCACCAGCGCCAAGGGTAAGGGTCGTCGGGGAGCCACTCGCCGATCTCGATCACGCGCTTCGCCCCGCACCTCCAGGACCCAGCGTCCATCGGGCAGCTCGGCGGCCTGGGTGATCACGCCGCGGGTGCCGAGGGCGCTGCGCTGGTCGCCACCTCCGACCTCCGAGCCGCGCTCGATCAGCACGACGCCGAAGCGGCGATCCCCGTCCAGGCAGTCCTGCATGAGCGCCCGGTAGCGCGGCTCGAACACGTGCAGGGGCATGGACGGCATGCGGGAACAGGACCGCGCCGAGAGCGGGAACATCGGCAGGCGTGTCGGCCGGCACATGCCCACACCATGGCACGGGACGCCGCCCGTACGACGCGAGAAGGACCGGCCCTGCGGCCGGTCCTTCACGCGTATGTAGTGATCTCTGTCTGTACGCAGCCCTCTCGGCTCCAGCCTGCGGCGCAGTAGGTGCGGGGGCCGCCTTGTCGGCCGGCCGGCACACGCACCGGCGCGAGCGCGGCCACATTCGTACGCCGGACTTCACACCGAGTTGGCTGATCTGAGGCGTCACCGAAACCGACATCGGTGACGCAGTTTCAACCCGGCGGATCGCCCTCCTCGGTCGAGCGTGTCGATGACATCGGCAGCTCCTTTCCACTCGGGGCAACTGCGGGTGCTCCGGTTGCCGCCCTTTTAGTCCAGTATCTGCCTCGCCCCCGCTCGTGTGAACCCCATGCGAACAGGGCATTCGCGAAGGCCCTGGTGGGAGGTCGCGCGTCGCACGCGAACTTCATCCGTTTGTGACCTAAGAGGGCGACCCGCCTCTGGTCGTCGTCTCGCGGGTCACCTACGCTCGTCCCATGGCACTCCCGAATCCCAAGGAGAACACGACGGCGGTCGTCACCGGATGCGTCGTCGGGCATCGGCGCTGAGATCGCCCGCGAGCTGGCTCGGCGCGGCCACGGGGTGACGCTGGTGGCCCGGCGCGAGGACCGGCTCAAGGCGCTGGCCGACGAGCTGGCGGACGCCCACCAGGTCCGCACCGAAGTCATCGCCGCCGACCTGACCGACGCCGACTCCCGAGGTGAGCTGCCGAAGCAGATCGAAGAACGCGGCCTCACCGTCGACATCCTCGTCAACAACGCCGGCTTCACCACCATGGGTCCGGTGCACAAGGCCGACCGCGCCGACGAACTCGCCATGGTTCGCACCGACGTCGAGGCGGTCGTCGACCTCTGCACGCTCTTCGTCCCCGGCATGGTCACCCGCCACCGCGGCGCGGTTCTCAACACGGCGTCAACTGCGGCCTTCCAGCCGCTGCCCGGGCAGGCTGGCTACGGCGCCTCGAAGGCCTTCGTCCTCTCCTACGGCCGCGCCCTCGGGGCCGAGCTGCGCGGCAAGGGCGTCACCGTCACCACGCTGTGCCCCGGCCCGGTCGAGACCGGCTTCGCCGAGGCGGCCGGCATGACCGACGACGAGGCGGGTGAAGCCCTGCCCAAGATCATGTGGGTGCCCGCGGCCGACGTGGCCAAGGCGGCGGTCGAAGGCCTGGCGTCGGGCCGCGCCGTCGTGATCCCCGGCGCGGCGAACCGCACGGCCGCCGCGCTGGCACATCTGGCCCCCAAGTCGCTCATCCTGCCGATGATGGTCCAACGACACCCGGCCCTGAAGGAGTAGCGAGGGCGTGGCCGTCGCCAAGTGCAGCCTCCCGGCCACACGGCCACGCGCCTCGATCGTGAAACGACACCGCCGAAGAGGTATTGCGGTTTCACACATGGGTTGACGAGGTGGCAGAGCGTCCGCCCGGTAGCCTGGTTGAGCATCAAATTCGCCCACAGATGCACAATGGGAGTCTCCAGTGCCACAACTCGTCTCCGAGCTGACGCTCCCCACCTCGACATCGTCGGGGTGGAGCGCGAGGACGCCATGGCCGCCATCGAGGCGGTCCGCTCGCAGCACTGGCTGGCCCGCACCGAGCTGGGCTACGCGTCACCCGGCTGGAGGACGTCACCGCCATCCTGCGCGACAAGCGGTTCCACTCGGCCCTGTCGATGATCCCGCAGATCGCCGGGCTGCCCGAGGCGCGAGTTCCATGGAGGGGCGGCGCCAGTCCATCCTCTCCATGGAGGGCGAGGAGCACGCCCGCCTGCGCCGCCTCGTGGCGCCCGCCTTCACGCCGGCCTCGGCCAACCGGCTGCGCCCCACCATGCGGGCGGTGGTCGACGAGCTGGTCGACCAGGTCGCCGGCCAGGGCGAGTGCGAGCTGGTGGCCGACGTGTGCGAGCCCTACCCCATCCCGATCATCTGCGAGCTGCTCGGCGCGCCGCCCGAGGACTGGAAGCTCTTCTCGTCGTGGGCCACCGACATCTTCCGCATCTTCAACTCCAACCTGCTCGAGGACCTGCCGCTCATCGAGCGGGCGGGCGCGGAGCTCACGGCCTACGTGAGCGACATGATCGACGGAGCGCCGCGCCGATCCCCGCGACGACCTCCTGAGCGACCTCATCGCCGATCGAGGAGGAGGGCGACCGCCTGTCCACCGAGGAGATGGCCATGCTGGCCGAGGCCGTCCTCATGGCGGGCACCGACACCACCCGCAACCAGCTGGCCTGCTCGGTCGCGCTCTTCAGCGAGCACCCCGACCAGTGGGCGCTGCTGGCCGAGCAGCCCGAGCTGGCCGCCCGGGCCGTCGAGGAGTCGATGCGCTACCTGGGCGCCGTGCGGGGCACGGCCCGCTTCGCCTCCGAGGACGTCGTCTACCGCGACGTCCTGTTCCCGCAAGGGCACCTGGTGTCCACCTCGCTGGCGGGCGCCAACCGCGACCCCGAGGCGTGGCGAGGAGCCCGACGCTTCGACATCACGCAGCGAGCGAGGCGCGGCGCAGATGACCTTCGGCGCCGGCATCCACTTCTGCATGGGTGCGGCGCTGGCCCGGGCCGAGCTGCAGGAGGCCCTGCCGCTCCTGGCCCGCCGCATGCCCAACCTGGCCCGCAACGGGCCATCGAGTGGAAGCCGTCGACGTTCGGCATCTGGGGTCCGGCGCGCCTCCCGCTGCGCTTCGACCCGGAATAGCCCGGCGACGGCAGCCCCCGCCTGCACGAACCGCGCCCCGAGGCGTCGTAGCCGACGGGTCAGCCCCGGACCCCGCCTCCCGCACCGACCCGGGTGCGCCTCGCCTCGGCCACCATGGCCCTCTGCGCGTCCGGGGGCGGGTCGTGACCGCCGTAGGCACTCGCCTCCACCGACGAGGCCAACCGGCTCCAGGTCGGGGCCTCGCCCCCGTCGAGCTCGTCGAGGTCGGCGGCGTACTCCGCCAGGGTCTCGGAAGGTCGGCGGGGTCGACCGGCCCGGCGGCCGGCCCGCTCGGCGTGGCGCGCCACCGCTTCCGCCCAGTTGGCCGGGCGCGATCGGTACCGGCGGACCGCCAGCGACGACGAGGCCCGTCACGACCAGGGCGGCGACCACGGGCACGGGTGGGATGCGGCGGAGGGCCCCACCGACGTCTGCCAATGCCACCGAGCCCGGACTCGGGTTGGCGGGCGGCACGACGGCCGTCGGGTCGAAGCTCTGCCAGCCGTACCCGGGGAACCACACCTGCACCCAGGCATGGGCATCGTCCGAGTAGACCTGGTAGAGGTCCGTGATGGGGTCGTAGCCGCCGGGAACGTAGCCGACCGCCTCGCGGGCGGGGATGCCGAGCGAGCGCAGCATGACGGCGAGCGATGTCGAGATCTGCTCGCAGAACCCGATCCGGTTGCCGAACAGGAACTCGTCCACGGTGTCGGCACCGGGCGGCAAGGGCGGGATGTCCACGGAGTAGTGGGTGTGCGCTCCGATCCAGTGGATGAGCGACTGCACCTTGGCGTAGGTGGACGTGTCACCTGCCGTGACGGACCGGGCCAGGGCGAGCACCCGGGGGTACGCCGCGGTAACTGCTCCTCCTGTCGTTGCACCGCGGGAGGCAGCGTCTCCGGACTGGTGTCGGCCCGCAATTGCGCCGGCGTGGCCGTGCTGTCTTGCGATTCGACCGTGTAGATGGACCCGCTGCCCAGGCCAATCGGCGACACGATGGTGCCGTCGTTCGAGACGTAGACCTTGGAGGTGGGGAACCACAACTCGTCGGCGCCCTCGTCGTGGAACACGAGATTGGCGGTGGCACTCGAGACGTAGAACGTCTGTACGTCGCTCGGCCCGAAGGGGATGTCGCCGAGGGGCACCGGGAGGAGGAAGGGCGAGCCCCCGCGCAGCGGGTGCCTGGGCGCACCCTGCGATTCGGTCCAGCTCTGGCCCTGCCACGTGTCGAACGTCTCCCCCACCCAGTACGAGGGATGTTGGGCCCGGACCTGCAGCACGAGCGTGTGGCCCAGGCTGCCGCGCAGGGCCGTGTTGAGGCTGCCCGCGAAGCCGAGGTAGCCGCCGACGCGGATCGAGCTGTCGACGCTGCCGGGCCGCGAGAGCTGGGCCGGCGACCCCGGAGTCTCCGGCCAGAGCCCCCGGGACCCCGACCGAGCCGCCGTCTCCGGCCTGGTCGAGGAACACGCGGGACGAGACGACCGGTGCGGGCAGCACGAGGAAGACGGCGGCCGCCGCGGTGGAGGCGGCGGCCAGCGCCAGCACGAGCCCCGCGGCCGAGATGCGGCCCCCGCCACTGGCCGAGATCCACATCTCGGTCAGGCTCCAGAGCCCGAAGCAGGTCCAGGCCACCACGTAGAGGCCGAAGCGCAGGTCGATAGCCAGCGAACCACCGATCGCCATCAGGCCCGACGACGCGGCGAGGGAGAAGAGGAGGTCGCGGCGGGAGGGCACGTGGAAGGAGTGGACGACCAGCACCGCGACCAGGAGCCCCGTCAGCGGGTCCACCACGGATGTCACGCCCGCCAAGGGCGGGCTCACGGCGTGGAAGAACCAGACGCAGGCGGCGCTGGCGCCGATCGCCACCAGGGCCTTCACCCACCCCGGGGGTCGGGCACGGGTGGCATAAGAGAAGGCCGTGCCGGCGGTGACCAGCACCATGGCCCCGAGGGCGGCGGGCCACCCGATCTCGTCGAGCGAAGCGCAGGCAGCGATCGCCACCAGCACCGCGCCGAGGCATGCGACCCGCAGCCGGACGGAGTTCTCCGGGGGACCGGGCTGGTTCGCCCGGCGGACGGCGGCGAGAACGCTCACGGCGCGCGACCACGCTCCTCGTCCGCCGCCCCACCGCCGGGCCCGGCAACGGCCCGCGCCAGGCGCCGCCCCGCGCCGCGGCGGTCGTCCACCGCTCCGAGTACGGCGCCCGAAGGTTCGCGGGTGCCGAGGAGGACCGGGGCGCCGCCTTCGAGCAGTCCGACGACGGTGCCGAGGGCCGTTTCGGCGATGCGCTCGGCGGCGTCGGGATCCGCCGGGAGGTCGACCGTGATCGTGACCGGTTCGGCCGCTGGTCGCTCCAGCTCACGCACCATCAGCCTCCCGGCGTGGGCCGTGGAGCGCCAATGGACCAGGCGGCGGCTGTCTCCGGCGACATAGGGCCGGGCGCCACGCGGCAGGCCGGCGTCGGACCGGGGCCGATCGACGGACTCGCCGGCTCCCTCGTCCGGGCGCTGGTGCAGCGGCGCCGGACGGCCGAGACGGGGCGCGACGTGGAGGGGCGACGCCAGGGGAAGGCGCACCCGCTTGGTCCACCACTGCAACGCGAACGGTGCCGCCGAGGCGATGTCGAGGGTCACCGTGTCGTGGACCCCGCGTCGCGGCGGCTCCAGGGTGATGACATCGTCGAGCTTGCCCCGCGGTCGACCCGGGCCGACGAAGACCTCCGGGCCGGGAGGCGCCACCGGGCGGACACGCAGCCGCGTGCCGGCCCCGACGCGCACCTCTACCGGCAGCGCCGGCGATCCCGTCACCCGGTGCGCTGCGGACGGTGATCCGGGCCCGTGCGACGACCAGGCCGGGCCCGATGATCCCGATGAGGATGGTGCCGAAGACCAGGTCCCCCAGCAACTGGACCCACCCCGACCCGGCGTTGTGGGCGACCAGCCACCACAGGCCAATGATCAGCACGGCGGCGGCGATCGGCGCCCAGGGGCGGGCCGGTCGCGCCCAGCGGCTCACGGTCTCGGTGCGGGCGTCGTTTCGAGGAGCTCCCGGATCACCGCAGCCGACTGGCGTGTGCCGTCGTCGCCCTCGACGGTGAGGATGCGATGGGCCAGGCACCCGACCGCGACCGCCTTGACGTCCTCGGGCACCACGTAGCCCCTGGCGTCGAGGACCGCATGCGCCTGCGCCGCCCGGATCAGCCAGATGGCGGCGCGCGGGCTGGCCCCGAGATGCACGCCCGGCGCGCTCCGGCTGGCGCGGCAGACCTCCACCGCGTACGCCGCCACCGACTGCTGCACGGAGACCGACTCGGTGGCCCGTTGGGCGCGTCCCCATTCCTCGGGCGTACATGCCGGACGGAGCTCGGACAGGGCGTACGTACCGCCTCCGTGGAGCACCAGCTCCACCTCGTTCGGCGCGTCGGGATAGCCGATCGGCGTCGCCATGGCGAAGCGATCGAGCTGGCTTTCGACCAGTGGGAAGGTGCCGCGCTGCGAGTGAGGGTTCTGCGTGGCGATCACCAGGTGCGGGTGCGGCAGGGGCCAGGACTGGCCGTCGACGCTCACTTGGCGTTCCTCCATCGTCTCGAGGAGCGCCGACTGCGTGCGCGGCGGAGTGCGGTTCAACTCGTCCACCAGCACGACGTGCGCAAAGACGGGGCCGGGCCGGAAGTCCCATGTGCCCGTGTCGGGCATGAACACCGAGACGCCCGTGATGTCGGACGGGAGAAGATCGGGGTGGCCCTGGACCCGCGACAGGTCGGCGCCGAGGGAGGCGGCCAGGGTCCGGGCGAGCACGGTCTTGCCCACGCCGGGCACGTCCTCGATGAGGAGGTGACCGCCCGACAGCGCGGCGATGGCGGCGGCCACCAGCGCTCCGTCGCTACCCAACACGACCTCTTCCAGGTTGCGCACCAGCCGCGGCCGAGCGCGATGGCGTCGTCGAGGTCGCGCACGCGCTCGTCGACCCGCTCATGAATTCACCGCCTCGCAGTGGGCCACGGGCACCCACACTAGGGGTGCACGCTGGCCGGCAAGCCCCGGCTCGGCCGGCCAGGGGGACCGCGAACAGCAGATTTCAGGCCTGGCGCCCCAGGAACGCGGCCAACTGGTCGGCCGCGCCGGCGCCGGCCGGCGCCTCCACCGCGGCGCCGAACGGTGCACTGCCGTCAGGGCCCCGCATGGCGTCGGACAGGAACGCCTGCGCGAACTGCAGCAGCTGCGCGGCCACCTCGGGGTCGAGGTCGGTGGACTGGCCTGTCGCCTTGGCCAGGTCCCACCCGTGCGTGAAGGTGTCAATTGTCCGCGATGTTGACGAAGACGCCGCCGGGGAGCTCCGCAAAGGGGAGCTTCAACGTCTTGTCCATCACTCCGTCCGCCTCGAAGGCCTTGATGGCACGTGCCGCGCCCGAGTTGAACGCCGCCACGAAGTCCCCGTCGCAGAAGTCAGACTCATTCTCGCGGGGCGGCGCCTCACCGGTCTCCGCCGTCACGGCGAAGTACGTGGTGGCACCAACGACGTGGTTGACCAGCTCGCGCACCTGCCAGGAGGCACAGGGCGTCGCCCGGTCCAACTGCTCCTTCGACACCCTCGCGAGAACGGCTCCCGTCGATGCCATCGCCTGCGACAACAGCTCACTGCCCATGTCCGGCCCCTTCCGTTGCTCCTGCCCCATTGAGTTGCTGAGAGAAAAACCGTAGCGCCGGGCTGTGACGGGGCGCCTGATGATCAAGTACTACTCGCCGGGCACCACAGGGAAATGTGTTTCTGGAGACGATACCTACGCTCCGCTCCGGCTCAACCAACCCGTTAAATCTCAACGAGCCCGTTGAGCGTTTTTTGAGAAGCACATCCCCGCCCGTCCCCTCCAGCGAATCCTGCCTGGGACTGCCCTCTCCCGCCCGCCGGCGCCAACGCCGACACCAACACCGACCCTCACACAGAGGCCGAAGCAACCCCCGAAAGAAAACAACTACGAGATGGCCGCCGTGGCCTCCCCGACCAACTTGTCCTCACCCTCGCCGTTGGACAGCGTCACCGCCAGGTCGACCAGCTTCTGGCCACCCTCCTCACGCTTGCCCGTGACCACGACCTTCGAGATCAGCACCTCGTCGGGCCAGGTCTGGCGGGCGAACCGGACCTGGTAACGGGTGACGTTGCCCACGCCGACGTAGTCCGTCAGCGCCGTGCCGAGCAGCCCCATGGAGAACATCCCGTGGCCGAACACGCTCGGCTGGCCGGCCGCCTGGGCCGCCACTTCGTCGTGGTGCATCGGGTTGAAGTCTCCTGAGGCGCCGGCGTACTTCACCAGGTCGGTCCGCGTCAGCTTGTGCGAGATGCTCGGGGCCTCGTCGCCCACCTGCACCTGGTCGAAGTCCAGCTTGTTCTCACCCATCTTCTCGGTCTCCCGTCTGTTGCTCAATCCGATGTTGTTCGTTCTCGCCCGACCGCGCCGCCGCCTCGGCGCGGTGGATCAGGTTGAAGCGGGCCGTCACCACCGGCTCGCCCGTCTTGTCGTCGGTCCAGTTGGTCTCCTGCACGATGAACGTCATCGTCCGGCCCTTGGACTCCTTCTGGTAGGCGTCGACGATGTGGCCCTCGCTCACCAGCACGTCACCCACGACCACCGGGCGGTGGTAGATGAACTCCTGCTCGCCGTGGAGGATGAGGCCGCCCTTGGCCATGAGCGGGCCCACCGCCGTCATGAGCGGGTTGCCCGCCGGCGCGTCGGCCGGCTGGATCTCGTCGAACTTGCCCGAGAACTCCATGGCGAAGGGCCACGTCGGCGGCGCCGGGATGTTGTCGAAGCCGGCGTTCTTGGCCGCCTGGGGGCTGCGGTAGATCGCGCTCGTGCTGAGCACGGCGTCGGCGAAGTGCTGCACCGGCCCCCGCTCCACGACGACCTTGGACTTGCCCGTGGGCTGCCCGATGATCCCCTTGAGGACGTCTTCCTGCGATGCGGCGTCGTCTGCCACGCGTCTGCCTCCTGTCCCCCTCCGCCTCTTCCCGACCACGTCGTCATGGCGGACACCGACCCCCGGGCCGATGCAGCGCCAAAGGTAGCGGGTCACCTCGTCGCCGCCCAATCCGGCCCTGGCGTGCCGGCGCGCCGGCGCTCCCCGCTCGGTACCATCGGCCGCCGTGGCCGAGCCCGAGACCCCATAGGCGTCACCCCGAGCTCCATGCCCGATTTCTTCGATGTGGTGCACACGCAGCGGGCCGCCCGCACCTTCCTGCCCGACGACGTCGACGACGCCACCGTGGCCCGCGTCCTGACCGCCGCCACCCACGCGCCGAGCGCCGAGAACAGCCAGCCCTTCGTCTTCGTGGTGGTGCGCGACCCCCACGTCCGGACGGCCATCGGCGAGCTGACCGCCCGCCTGTGGCAGGGGGGCGCCCGGGACCTCGAGGCGGAACGGCTCTCCCCCGCCTTCCTCCGCGACGTCGACCGGGGCGCCATGGGTGGCGTGGCGGCCGCGCCGGTGCTGGTCGTGGTCTGCGGCGACACCCGACTCACTTACCCGCAGTCGATGGGCGCGTCGGTCTTCCCCGCCGTGCAGAACCTGTTGCTGGCCGCCCACGCGCTCGGCTTGGGCTCGACCCTGACCACACTGCCGGTGGTGGCGGGCGACGAGCTGAGCGGTCTGCTCCATCTGCCGGCCGAGGTGATCCCCGTGGCCGTCGTGCCCCTGGGCCACGTGCCGGAGCCCCTCGGCCCCCCGAAGCGCCAGCCGCTGTCGGAGAAGGCGCACCTGAACCGCTACGGCACGCCCTTTCCCTTCTAGATGATCGCCCCGGGAGATGTGCTTGGCGGAAACGATGCGCGTGTCACGGGACGGCATAAACAGACTCGTTAAACCTAAACCGACCCGTTTAGCGTTTTTCAGAAGGACATCCGGCCCCCATCCCCCGCGAGTCCCATGCGAGCGAGTCCCCTGCGAATCCGCCGCGCCGGGCCGGGGCGCAGGGCGGAGCGCCACCCGTCGTCACGGCCACGCCGTAGATAGGGTGAGCGCCGTGCAGGAACACCACCACCACGTCGACATCGACGGCACCCCGGACGAGCTGTGGCAGCTCTTCTGGGCCCGCATCCCGCACACCGAGACGGGCGACGTGACCATCGACATCCTCCATCCCGGCGACGACGTCGGCGAGGGCCTGGTGCGCCACTGCACCTTCCGCGTGCCGAAGTACCTCCTCACCGGCGGCAAGGGCCAGTCGTGGGAGTGGCTCACGGAGGTGACGCCCCAGGTGTCGTGGAAGTACAACGCCGTGGGCCGGCCCCTGTGGTCGGAGGCCGAGGGCCGCACGCGCCTGGAGGACCTGGGCGACGGCCGCACCCGGGTTCACTTCTCCGAGACGTACCACGCCTTCAACCCGGTCTCGCGCGCCCTGCTCGAAAAACGCGTGCACGCCTTCATCTCCAAGGACAACGACCACCTCATCAAGGCATCGCTCGAGACCGGTCTGCGCTACCTGCGCAAGGCCAAGGCCAAGGCCAAGGCCAAGGCCGCCGACGCCGGGGACGCCACCCAAGCCAACCAGGCGTGACCGTCGTCGACCTCTGGGTCAACGCCCTGAGCGGCCAGGCGGCCCAGGCCTTCTTGTCCCAAAGGGGCAACGAGGGCATCCCCGACCTCCTCGGCGGCGACCTGTCCGCCGCCTCCACGCTCGACCAGCTGCTCGCCACCATGGACGCCTGTCAGGTCGACGTCGGCGTCCTCACCGCCGGGCTCTGGGCCGAGGACACCGAGCCCCTCCTCGATACGGCGGGCGAGCACCCCGACCGCTTGCGCGTCGCGCTGGTGGCCGACCGCCCCGACCGACCGGTCAGGCAGTGCGAGCGCCTGCGCGCCTACTCGGCCCACCCCGCGGTGGCGCTGGTGCGCATCACGCCGCTCGTGCACCAGTACCCGCTCAACGACAAGCTCTACTACCCGATCTACACGACCTGCGCCGAGCTCGGCCTGCCCGTCTCGGTCAACGTCGGTGTCCCCGGCCCACCGCGTGCGCTCGGCCTGCCAGCGTCCCGAGCTGCTCGAGGACATCCTCATCGACTTCAAGGGCCTCACCGTGATCGGCGCCCACTTGGGCCATCCCTACGAGGCACTGCTCATGCAGTACATGCTCAAGTGGCCCGACCTCTACCTGTCCAACTCGGCCTACCTGGCCAAGTACATGGACCCGGCGCTGGTCTCGTTCATGAACTCCTCGCGCGGCCTGGGCCGTGTCCTCTACGCGTCCGACCATCCCTTCTTGCCCATGGACAAGGCGGTGGCCGCCGCCCGGGATCTGCCGCTCACCGAACCGGCGGCCCAGGCCTTCCTCGGCGGGACGGCCGCCCGCCTCCTCGGGCTCTCGTAGGCTCGGGTGGCCATGGACCTCGGGCGGATCGGCGTGTGGTGGAGCGGCAGCTGGAAGTCGGCGGCCGAGCCCGACCTCGACACGGCGGCCGAGCTCGAGGCCCTCGGCTACGGCACGCTGTGGTCGTCGGGCGGCTTCGACGCCGGCCTCTCCCCGCACTTCGCCCACCTGCTCGCCTCCACGGCCCGCATCACCGTGGCCAGTGGCATCGTCAGCATCTGGGCCAGTGCCCCCGGCGAAGTCGGCCCGGCCGTGGCCGACCTACAGGCGCGCTTCGACGGCCGCTTCCTCCTCGGCCTCGGCGCCAGCCACCACGTAATCGCCGCCGACTATTCCAAGCCATATTCCAAGATGGTGGCCTACCTCGATGCGCTGGACGCTCTCGACACCCCCGTCCCGCCGGCGCGCCGAGTCCTGGCCGCCCTGCGGCCCCGCATGCTCCAGCTGGCCGCCGAGCGCGCCGCCGGGGCCCACCCCTACTTCGTCCCGGTCGAGCACACCGCCCGCGCCCGCGACATCCTCGGCCCGGGGCCACTGCTCGCCCCCGAGGTGGCGGTCGTCCTCGAGACCGACCCCGTCAAGGCCCGGGAGCTGGCCCGCCGCTACGCCGCCATCTACCTCCCGCTGCCCAACTACGCCGGCAACCTGCGTGCCTTCGGGTACGGCGACGACGACATCGGAGGCGGCGGCAGCGACCGCGTGATCGACGCCGTCATCCCCTGGGGCGACGCCGCCACCGTGGCGGCGCGAGTCCGCGCGCACCTCGACGCCGGGGCCGACCACGTCTGCATCCAGGTGGTGGCCGAGTTCGGGGACTTCCCGATCGCCGGCTACCGCGCCCTCGCCGCGGAGCTCATCTCGGCCTAGGTTCGATGACTTGTTGCCGCCGCTCTTCGGTCACCGAATGGCAGAGCGTTCGGCCAACAAAGCGTCGACCCGCTGCACCACCTCTTCCGGGGTGATATCCAGCCCGGCCAAGACGGCCTCCGTCGTCTCATCTTCCTGTTCGAGAATTGCGACAAGCAGATGTTGCGTATCGATACCACCGTCCGCTTGAGCCCAGGAGATTTGCAAAGACCTCTCCACAACTCTCTGAGTGGCCCTGGAGAACGGTTCCGGGCCTGACCCTGGTCCACTCTGTTGATTCCTGTGATCTTCAATGACCGCACGCGCTCGGTAGTAATCAGCGCCGGCGTCCGAAAGCGCCTCGGCGGCAATGCCCTCACCTTCTCGCAACATGCCCAAGAGGAGGTGTTCGGGGCCGATGGAGCTGTCCTGCAGGTTCCCGGCCTCTGCCCGCGCCAGAACGAGGATCCGGCACGCACCATCCGTGAAATGCTCGAACATTCCACCAGGGTGCCAGAATCCACCGTCGGAATCACGCGATAAGCACAGCTCGGCCGGCGCCGCTGTCTCTTCGCCGTTAGTCGGTGCGCAGCCACCACCCGTTCAACCCAAAGTCGAGAGGTGTCCTTCCCGCCCGGGACCGGGCGACGGTCGCACCTGTTCAACAGCCGGGCCGACGTAAATTCCGAGGGTGGTAGTGCACGGCAATCGGGTCGCTTGCGATCACGAAGGTTGCAACTACGCCGTGGCGTTTCAGGTTCTCCGACAGGGTGTAGTGAAGCATTTCACCTCTAAGCCGTTGCCGCGGGATCTGGCCAGGAGAGAAGGATGGCGGATCGACGATGATGGCGACTTTTGCCCCAGACACTCCGAGGTTTGGGAGATCCGAGAGATATGAGGAGTGTCGGGATCCATGGTGTCCCCTACGATGCCGGACCGGGGCGCGCCCGTTCCTCTCGCTCGGCGAGCCGGGCGGCCAGGGCCCGGAAGGCCCGGCCTCGATGCGAGACGGCGTCCTTCTCCTCCCCCGTCATCTCGGCGAAGGTCCGCCCGTGCCCGTCCTCGGCGGCCGCCGGCACGAAGACGGGGTCGTAGCCGAAGCCGTTGGCGCCCCGGGCCTCGGTGGCGATGGTGCCCTCGAGCACGCCCTCGGACCACACCTCGGACCCGTCGGGGAAGGCGGCCAACGCCACGGTCCTGAACGACGCCCGTCGCGCTCCTCCCCCGTCGGACAGCGCGCCCAACTCGCGCAGCAGCTTGGCCACGTTGTCGGCGTAGGTGGCGTCCTCACCGGCGTAGCGCGCCGTGAACACCCCGGGTGCGCCGCCCAGCGCCTCGACCTCCAGACCGGTGTCGTCCGCCACCGCCGCCTCACCCGTCGCCACCACCAGCGCGCGCGCCTTGAGCCGCGCGTTGTCGAGCAGCGTCTCACCGTCCTCCACCACGTCGGGCACGTCGTCGGGACGCGGCACCAGCTCCACCGCCATGGCGGCCGACAGGACGGCGACGATCTCCTTGGCCTTGTCCTTGTTGGCCGACGCCACGACGAGGCGCAGCGGCGTCGCCCCGCTCACCTCGTGGCGGGCGGCTCGGCCAGCACGGCGGCCTGCAGGGCCGTCAGCTCCTTGATGCCCGCCTCGGCCAGCCCGAGCAGGCTGTCGAGCTCGCCGCGGGTGAAGGCCATGCCCTCCGCCGTGCCCTGCACCTCGACGAAGCGGCCGGCGCCCGTCATCACGACGTTCATGTCCACCTCGGCCCGCGAGTCCTCCGCGTAGGGCAGGTCGAGCATGGGCACGCCCTCGATGATGCCCACCGATACGGCGGCCACCGAGTCGGTCAGCGGGTGGGTGCGGATGGTGCCGCCCTGCACCAGGCGGGTGCAGGCGTCGTGCAGCGCCACGTAGGCGCCGCAGATGGACGCCGTGCGCGTGCCACCGTCGGCCTGCAGCGCGTCGCAGTCCACGGTGATCTGCACCTCGCCCAGCGTGACCAGGTCGCACACGGCGCGCAACGAACGGGCGATGAGGCGCTGGATCTCCTGGGTACGCCCCGACTGCTTGCCCTTGGCCGCCTCCCGGGAGGCCCGCTCGGGCGTGGAGCCCGGCAGCATGGAGTACTCCGCCGTCACCCAGCCCCGGCCGGTGCCGCGCATCCACGGCGGCACCCGCTCCTCCACCGAGGCCGTGCACAGCACCTTGGTCTGGCCGAAGGTCACCAGCACCGACCCCGGCGCCATCACGGTGTAGTCCCGCTCGAAGCGGACCGGGCGCAACTGGTCGGTGGCCCGGCCGTCCTGGCGGGCCGTGCGCGATCCGTTCTCGTCACTTGCTGGCACTGGGCTCCTCCCACGTTCTCGGCCGACACCGTAGGCCACTGCGATGGCGCCTGGAGACGCCGGGGTCCGGCGCACGGGCAGCGCCGGCGCTCAATTCCCGTGGGCCAGCTCCTCGGGGTAGGAGTGCTCGGAGATCTCCAGGGCGGCGGTGACGTCGCGGTAGGTCTTCAGCTCAATGACGTTGCCGCTGGGGTCGGCGATCTTGCCCTTGGTCTGCTCCGTGGCCAACCCCTCGTCGTCCGTCGAGACCGGGGCCACCCACGTGATCCCGGCGGCGTCCAGGCGGGCGACCACCGCCTCGAAGTCGTCGCGTCCCAGGGTCACGCCGAAGTGCCGGGAGGCCCCGGGGACCAGGCCCGGCGCCTCGTCGGGGCGGTCCTGCAACGTCACCTGCATGCCGTAGAACCAGATGTCGGTGAAGTCGGACCGGGTACGCGCCGCGCCGCAGCCGAGGGTGTGCACGTAGAACTCCTGTGCCTCGGCCATGTCCCGCACGGGGATGGCGAGGTGGAGGATGGGTTGCACGGCGCCACACTACGACGGCGTCAGGTGCGGCCGGCCCCGAGCAGCACGCAGGTCGACATGAAGAGGTGGTCGGCTCGCGCCACCGGCGCGGCGGCGGCCGCCCGGCACACCGGCAACGACACGCCGTAGGCCGGGGTGGTCGACGTCCAGCCCGGCTGCAGCGTCCACACCCAGGCGTGGTCGGTGTAGGTGGGCGCCGCGCCGAGCGCCTTGGTGAAGAAGCCCGACGCGTAGACCGGGTCGACACTGGTGCCGGCGATCACCACCTGGTTCACCTGCCACTGCATCAACGCGTCGCGCACGGCGCGCAGCTGCGCCGCCGTGCCACCGGGGAGTGGCTCGCCGGGGATGGTCAGCCCGGTCAGGATGTAGCGGGCGGAGCCCGGCCGGCCCTGCTGGACCGGGCCGCCCGCCGGCATTCGGCGTCTTGAGCGCGGCGCCCGCCAACCGGACGTCATAGCCGCCGACGGCCTGCCACAGCATCGGCTGCGCCGAGCCCGAGACGGCGAAGGGGATGGTGAGCAGCACGCTGCTCTCGGCCAGCGCCGGCACCTGGTGGCGGACGTAGGGAGGGATCTCGACGCGGGCCACCGTCAGCGGGATGTCGAAGGTCACCAATACGGGGACGACCGCCACGACGGCCACGACCGCGGTGGCGACGGCCGCCACCTGGCGGCGGCGCGTGGCCAGCCACGAGCTCGAACGACGGTGGGTGGTGAAGAGCGCATCGAGCCCGAGGGCCAGCACGAAGGCGAGCGGCAGGGTGATGAACGGTGCCAGCTGGTCGGGCAGGATTTCCTTGATCACCGGCAGGTTGCCCAGGTCGCGCCAGGGCAGCCACACGTGCGCCAGCCACCCGGGGCCGTTGATCAGGTACGGCCCGAACGACAGCACCAGGGTCACCGCGGCCAGGAACACGAGCAGCCAGGTGAGGGCGCGCCGCCGGGCCAGCACGACCGAGACGATGGCGGCCCCGGCCAGGCCCCCGCCGATGTAGTCGGGCGGCGGGCCGGCGTGGCCCAGGTACCCGCCGATGCGGACGAAGACGTTGGCGGCCGCCCCGGCCTGCCCGGGCGACAGGACGCCGGAGAAGGGCACGCCCGCCAGAGGGCGCGATGACGAAGAGCACGCCGGTGACGGCCTGGGGGCCGGCCAGGCCGAACCAGACCGGGTAGGCCAAGAGCACCGCGGCGCCGCCCACGCCCCAGGCCAGCGCGGGGAACGCGTGGCCGGCGCGCGACACGACCTGGCGCCAGCCGACCACGGCCACGGCCACCAGCCCGGCGGCGGCCAGCAGGGCGCACATGACGAGCACCTCGGGCGAGATGAGGAACTGCGCCACCACCAACGCGCGCCAGGACGATGGCGTCGCGTCGCACCGAGTGCTCCTGGCGGATCACGATCTCGTGCAGCGTGGTGAAGAGGAACGGCGGGATGACCACCATGCTCACCGACACGTGGCCGAAGAGGAGCGAGCCGACGATGGCGGCCGAATAGCCGTAGACGAGACCGGCCGGGATGGCGCCCGCCTTCCAGGTGACGAGCGGGCGCAGGGCGGCGAAACAGGCCCAGGCGCTCAGCGCGGGCGCCAGCGTGAGCGCCACGTTGGTCGAGACGACCGGCCCGAAGGCCCACGTGACCGGGGCCAGCACGACGCCCACCAGCGTGCCCGACGTGTTGGAGAGGAGGTTGGCCCCGGCCGGGACGTTGACCATGGCGGAGAAGAAGGGGTTGTGCAGGTGGGTGATGGCCCAGGCGGGCCAGGCCATGAACCAGACCTCCTGGGCCGGGTCGCCGCACGAGCAGGTCATGGTGGAGGCCGGATGGCCGGACCACACGTGCCACCAGAGGACGACCGCCGGCACGGCGAAGAGCACGATGGCGACGGCATGGAAGCCCACGGCACGCGTGACGCGCTCGGCCCGGCTGCGGGGCGCCGGTGACGGCGGCGGCGCCTCGTCGGCCGCGTCGGGTGGGTCGCCGCCGGTGGGAGGCTCCGGCGCCACGTCGGCGGGGTCGGCCGGGTCGGCCGGGTGACGTGGCGGGGTCGTCACATCCGTCGCGCCCATCACCCCGGCCGAGCGTAGTGCCGCCGTCCTGCGTTTCCGTTGACGGCGCACCCTGTGCGGCGACTGTGCGGCGGTCGTGCGGCGCGGTGCGCCGGCGACGCGGAAGCATCGCCGTGCGGCATACCGGGTGGGGCGACGCGGGCGCTCCGTATGATCGGCGGGCGTGGCGTCCCAGCGCAGCTGCATCGTGGTCGGGGCCGGGCTGCTGGGGCTCTCGGCTGCGTGGTCGCTGGCGCGGCGCGGCTGGTCGACCGTCGTGCTCGAGGCGGGTGGTTCGGTGGGGCACGCCGGTGCCGGCTCCAAGGGCGACGCCCGCATCTTCCGCCTGGGCTATCCCGAGGCGCACTACGTCGAAATGGCCGTGGCGGCCCGCCAGCTCTGGCAAGGGCTCGAGGCGGCGAGCGGGCGCCGGCTGCTGCACGTGACGGGGCAGGTGACCTTCGGCGACGCTGCGTCGCTCCAGGGCATCGCGGGCGCCATGGCAGCGCACGGCGCGCCCGTCGAGGTGCTCGGCGCCCGGGAGGCGGCGCGGCGCTATCCGGGTTTGGCCCCGCCACCCGGACCCGTGCTGTTCGAGCCCGAGTCGGGCGTGTTGGCGGCCGACGAGTGCCTGCGCGCCCTCTGCTCGACCGGAGGGTTCGAGGTGCGGACCGGGATCCGGGTGCGCGGGCTGCGCGACGAGGCCGACGCCGTGTCGGTCGACGCGGACGGCGCCGTCGGGACGGGACGCAGTGCGTGGCGCGCCGACGTCGTCGTCGACTGCGCCGGGGCGGGCGCGCTGGACCTGCTGGGTGGGGATCGCCCGGTGGGGACGGCGCCGTCGTTGCCACAGGTGGCCTACTTCCGCGCCGCCGCGGGCGCGGGGGACGCCGGCGGACTGCCCGTCTTCATTGAGTGGGGCGCCGAGATGATCTACGGGTTGCCGGTCCACGGCAGCGGGGCCCACGCCGGCACGTTCAAGGTGTCCCACCACACGCCGGGCCCACCACTCGATCGCTACGAGCCGGCCGAGCCGACGCCCGAGGGAGACGACCCGGCGCTGCTCGCAGCGCTCGTCGCCGCGGCGCGCCGGCTGCTGCCCGCGCTCGACCCCGAGCCGGTGGCGACCGAGCGCTGCGTCTACGACAACTCGGTCGACACGGACTTCGTCCTCGATCGCACCGGCAACGTCGTGGTGGGCTGCGGCACCAGCGGGCACGGGTTCAAATTCGGCCCGCTGCTGGGCGAGCTCCTGGCCGACCTGGCCGAGGGTGCCCCGACGCGGGTCGACCTCCGCCCCTTCCGTCTCGACCGCACGACCCGGCCCGGGTCGTAGGTAGGTTGCTCCCGTGCCCCGCTACGTCGCCCTCCTGCGCAGCGTCAACGTGGCCGGCCACGGGCGCCTCGCCATGGACGACCTGCGCCGCTCCTTCGCCGAGCTGGGCTACGACGACGTCGTCACCTACATCCAGACCGGCAACGTGCTGTTCACCACGGCGTCGAAGAGCGAGAAGGCGGTCGTGGCGGCCATTGAGGGGCAGCTGGCCGCCGACTACGGGGACGCCCCCGACGTGCTCCTCCGCACCGTGGCCGACCTGCAGCGCGCCGGCTCGTCCAGCCCCTACGCCAAGGCGGGCGCCGACCCGGCGCGCCACCACGTGACCTTCCTCGCCACGGCGCCGGCCAAGTCGGTCCTGGCGGCGCTGAACCTGCCGGCGAGCGGCCGGGACCAGTTGGTCGTGGACGGGCGGGAGGTCTACGTCCACACGCCCAACGGCTACGCCGAGACCAAGTACACCGGCACCTTCCTGGAGCGCCGGCTCGGCGTCGTCAGCACGACGCGGAACTGGAACACGGTCACCAAGCTCTGCCAGCTGGCCGCACGCTGACCCGGCGCGGGTCGCCGTAGAATCGCGGGCGTGAGCGTGGGTGACGGCTCAAACGGGGACGGGAGCAGCCACAAGCGCCCCAGCCCCCGGCCCACGCTCAACTCTTCGGTGCGGCGGCGGCGGGCGGACCGCGCCTTCTACCTCCGCCTGGCCACGGCCATCCGCCAGAACGAGCGGGCGCTCGAACGTCTCAAGCGATGACCGAGCGCGCCGAGCACACGGTCGGGACCTACGAACCGCCGGCACTGCGCACGCTGGAGCTGGCCGACTTCCTCCTCATCGCCGAGGCCGTCCTCGGCGTGCCGGCCAAGAAGATCGCCGAGGAGTCGAGCCTCCACTTGGCCGACTCGGCATTGCATGCGCCCCTGGCCGGCTTCGCCGGCACCGAGGCCTACCCGGACTTCGCCACCAAAGCGGCGGTGCTCTGCGCGCACCTGGTGAAGAACCACCCCCTCAAGGACGGCAACGCGCCGGTGGCGCTCATCGCCACCATTGAGTTCTGCCTGCGCAACGGGCACCCGTGGACACCACCCGCCGGTGACGATGACGGCGCGGAAACGGCGGCCCGGCTGCTCGCGGTGGCGGCGGCCCCGCTCTCCGGCGAGATGGTGGCCGACCTGGCCCGCTGGATCGGCCAGCGCATCGGTCCACACGCCTGAGTCCCCGTTCCCGCGGAGGATGGCGCGCCCAAGGTCCCTGCCGGCGTTCGAGCGAGGGCCGGCGCGCCAGCGTCGTGGCTTGTCAGGACGTGTAGATGCTCCGCATCACTTCCGAGATCGTCGTGACGTCCTGCTGCGCCAGGCTCATCGCCTCGTCGAGTAGCGTCCGCATGCCCTGCTTCTGGGCCTGGCGGCGCAGCTCGTCCTGCGTGGCCCATCCCACGACGAGACGCTTGATCTCCGGCGTCATCCTGAGCAGCTCGTAGACGCCGATGCGGTCGAGGTAACCGGTGCCGCCGCAGTAGTTGCAGCCACTGCCGTGCCAGAACTCGGACTTGGGCTCGCCGGCGTTCTCCTCGTAAAAGGCGAGCTCCTCGAGGCTGGGCGTGTACCGGACCTTGCACGACGGGCAGGTGCGCCGCATCAGGCGCTGTCCGACGACGGCGATGACCGACGAGCTGATGAGGAAGGACTCGATGCCCATGTCCAAGAAGCGGTGCAGGGCCGCCACCGAGTCATTGCCGTGGACGGAGGAGAGCACGAAGTGCCCGGTGAGGGCGGACTGCACGGCGATCCGTGCCGTCTCGACGTCACGGATCTCACCGACCAGGATCACGTCGGGGTCCTGCCGCAGGATCGACTTCAAGCCGGTGGCGAACGTGAGGCCGGCCTGCTCGTTCGTCTGGATCTGGTTGATCTTGGGGAAGACGAATTCGACCGGGTCCTCGATGGTCATGATGTTGCGAGCCCGGTCGCTGATCTCGCTCATCGTGGCGTAGAGCGTCGTCGTCTTCCCACTCCCGGTGGGACCGGCACACAGGACCATGCCGAAGGGCGCCCGGACCAGCTTGGAGAACGTCTCGTAGGTCTCGGCCGGCATGCCGAGGTCGTCGAGACGCAGCACCGAACGGTTCTTGTCGAGGATCCGGAGCACGCACTTCTCGCCCCAGATGACGGCGCACGTCGCCACCCGGACATCGGTGGCGTTGCCGTCGATCTCGGTGGTGAACTGGCCGTCCTGGGATCGGCGCTTTTCGACGATGTCGATGCCCGCCATGATCTTGATGCGGCTGACCAACCCCGTGCCCATGCTGAACGGGAGCTCGAGCACGTCCTTGAGAGCGCCGTCGATCCGGAAGCGGACGTAGATGACGTTGTCCGAGGGTTCGATGTGGACATCCGACGCCCGGTCGCGCACGGCCTGCGTCAGGATGCTGTCGACCACCTGAACGACCGGGGCGTTCTCGGTCACCGTCGCCGGCCCGTCGGTCTTGATGACGCGCTTTTTGGTGGTCTCCACCGCCTCGAAGACCTGTACCATCTTGTCGACGCCGCCAATGGCCTGGTAACTGCGGTCGATCGCCCAGCGGATGTCGCTCATGGGGGCGAGGCGCAGGCGCACGGAGTGCCCGCTCGTCTCGGCCAGCAGGAAACGCAGGTCGTCGCTGGGCTGGGCCACGGCCACGTGGAGCCCCTCGTCGTCGACGTGGACCGGGATGGCCAAGTGCTCGCGGGCCAACTCCTCGGGCACCAGCGCCAGCGCCGCCGGGTTCGGAGTGTCCCGCCGGAGGTCGGTCACCGCCATGCCGAAGTAGTCGGCCAACGCATCGACCAGGCTCCGCTCGTCGAGGGCGCCCATTTCGACCAGGACCTCACCGAGCCGCTTGCCCGAGCTGCCCTGCAGCTGCAGGGCCGTGGCGACCTGTGCGTCGGTCACCAGGCCGCGCTGGACCAACACCTCGCCGAGCATGCCCCGCTTGCGTGGCGCGGACGTCGCACCGTTCCCGTTCCAGTTGGGGATGGCGCTGCCGTCGGCGTTGGCCGCCGGGTCGTCCGCCAAGGGATCCGTGGTGGCGGTCCCCTCCAGTGCCGCAGCATGACGCGCCGTCTTCTCGGGGGCCGCTTCGACCAAGAGGTCGCCTTCCGCCTCGGGCGCGTCGTGATCCTTGCGTCGCATCTTCATTGCTTGAGGTCCCCCGAGCTGTCGGTGGGCTCGTCGAGCCCATGGCCACCGACTCCGCTCTACGCCTGATTCCTCGGCATGATCGGGGTGGCGCTTGAGCATCCGTTGTGGAATGACACCCGGGTTGCGATCTCCCGGGTAGACCGCCAAACCGGTGCGGTCTCGCGCCTGGGGCCTGGGGCCTGGTGGAGAGCCCCCGGGCGCCGGGCGGGGGCGACCCTAGGGTGACATCCATGGCTCTTCGTCGCGGGACAACCGGAAGGCGCTTCGACGGAAAGGTGGCCGTCGTCACGGGCGCCTCGTCGGGCATCGGGCGAGCGATCGCCCTGACATTGGCCGATCGCGGTGCCACCGTCGTGGGACTGGCCCGGCGGGGCGAGTTGCTCGACCAGCTGGCGCCCGAACTGGCGCGGCGAAACGGCACCGGCTCGGGGATGACACAGGTCTGCGACGTCAGCGACGCCGATGCCTACCGAGCGGTGCTGAGGCGGATCGTTGACGAACAGGGGCACCTCGATATGTTGATCAACAACGCTGGCCTCGACCTGATGCTCCCGGTGCCCGGCGGTGACGAGCACACCGTGCACCAAGTCTTCGACGTCAACTTCTTTGCCGTCGTCACCGGCACCCTGGCCGTGGTTCCGGCCATGGTCGAGCGGGGCTGGGGCGCCGTCGTCAACGTCTCCTCCGACACGGCCCGGGCCCCGGAGCCGCGGCAGGGCGCGTACGCGGCGTCGAAGGCCGCTGTCTCCGCGTTCAGTGAGTCGGTGGCCCACGAGGTCGCGCGCCCGGGGCGTGCACGTGCACGTGCTCTACCCCGGTTGGGTCCCCACCGCGATGGGCCTGTCCGGCAACGAGGACGGCGGCTCGCTCCCGCCCAAGATGGTGCGTCGAACCGAGCAACAGGTGGCGACGCTGGTGGCCGACCGCATCGGCGGCCCGCACCTCGACATCAACGCGGCCCGGCTCCCACTTCTGGCCCCGATCGCGCGCACGGTAGCACCGCTGTCGTACCAGAAGGCGATGAGGCGAATGGCGACGACCTGACTGAACCTGACGGCCAGTGTCGTTCCGCGGCCGAGTCCTAACGGCGAGGGTGGAGCAGCGTGGGCGGGTGTTCGGCGTTGCTCTTTTGAAAAACACTAAACGCAGACGTTGAGCCTTAACGCGACCGTTTAGTCGTGTTCTCAAAACAGACATCCGTGCGCATCGGCCGCCTTGAAACCGCCCATCGCGCAGTCGCAGTCGCAGTCGCAGCCCTTTTAGAAGTAGATGATCCCCTTGGCCCGCTCGGTCACCTCATCGAGGTCGTCGGTCCAGGCCCCGGTCGACAGGTACTTCCAGCCGCCGTCGGCCGACACCACGACGATGGACGCGGACTCCCCCTCCCCGAGCGACGAGGCGCACTTGACCGCCCCGGCCAACGCAGCACCGGTGGAGATCCCCGCGAACACGCCCACCGAGGTCAACCGCCGCGTCCACTCGATCGACTCCCGGGGCCGCACCACCGTCTTGCGGTCCAACAGCGAAGCACCGCCAAGCTCCTCGAAGATGGGCGGGATGTAGCCGTCGTCGAGATTGCGCAGGCCGTCGACCAGCTCGCCGGCCGGCGGCTCGACGGCCCAGATCGACACGGCCGACCCGAGCTTCTCGCGCAGGAACCGGCCCACGCCCAGCAAGGTGCCCGACGTGCCCAGCCCGGCCACGAAGTGCGTGATGGTCGGGCAGTCGCGCAGGATCTCGGGCCCGGTGCCCTCGTAGTGCGCCCTGGGGTTGGCCGGGTTGCCGTACTGATAGAGGAAGACCCACTCGGGGTGCTCCTCTGCCAGCCCTTGGGCCATGCGCACGGCGCCGTTGGACCCCTCCGACCCCGGCGACTCGATGATCTCCGCCCCCCACAGCTCGAGCAGCTGGCGGCGCTCGACGGACACGTTCGTCGGCATGACCGCCTTGAGGTGGTAGCCCTTGACCCGGCACACCATGGCCAGCCCGATGCCGGTGTTGCCCGAGGTCGGCTCCATCAGGACCTGGCCGGGCTCGCCCGGCCGCAGCACGCCCCGCCGCTCGGCGTCCTCGACCAAGGAGAGGGCCACCCGGTCCTTGACCGACCCGCCCGGGTTCTGCCCCTCGAGCTTGAGGTACAGACGCGCCAGGGGGTTCGGGCTGAGCGACGTGATGTCGACCATCGGCGTGTTGCCGATCATGTCGAGCACCGAGGCGAACAGTGCCCCGGGGCCGGCGCCGAATCCGGACTCCATCGACATCAGAACCGACCCGACCCGAGCGCTCGCTCAGCCCCCGGCCACGGCGGGGAGGATGGACACCTCCGCCCCGTCGGGCACCGGCGTGTCGAGGCCCTGCAGATAGCGGACGTCGTCGTCGTCGACGTAGATGTTCACGAACTTGTGCAGGGCGCCGTCGTCCGTCAACACCTGCCCCGCCATGCCGGGATACTCGGCCACGAGCTTGCTCAACACCTCGCCGATGGTGGCCCCGTCGATGCTGACCACGGGCGCGCCACCGGCGTGGCTGCGCAGGACGGTCGGTAGGCGGACTTCGACGGCCACGTGGCCTCCTCGCTGAGTGCTGGTCGGGTGCTCACCGGCCGCCTTCGGGCTGGTCGGGTGATTGTTGACTGAACTGGTAACGATTCTACAGAGCGGCGGGCCGCTCCCCGGCCCAAGGCGCTAGCCCGTGACCTCGAGGCCCGGCACCTCGAGCCCGGGCACCTCGACCGGCTCCTCGGTGATCACCCCGTCGGCGATCAGGTAGCTGCGCAGGACCGGGTGGGTATCGCGCAGCGAGACGAGCACGTAGTGCCAGCCGGGATCGGTGGCCTGGCGCACATCGGTGGGCGACGGGTAGGCGTCGGTGTGGGTGTGCGAGTGGAAGACGCCCATGATGTCGACCCCCAGTCCCTGCGCCGCCCGGTCCACCCGCAGCATCTCCTTGGGGTCGATCTCGTACACCATGGCCGAGGCCGCCGCGTTGGCCGTCGGGAAGAGGGCAACCGCCTCGTCGCCACCGTAGGGCCCGACCAGGAGGCCGCACGCCTCGTCGGGCAGACCGGCCAGGCAATGGGCCACCATCTCCATGTAGATCGCACGGGAGAGCCGCAACACGGCTGCAGAGTACCCTCGTACCCCTCATGGCCAGGGCGAAGAAGCAGATCGCCAAGCGGGCGGCCGCCCGCGAGGAGCGCGGCAACGACCGGACGGTCGCCACCAACCGGCGCGCCCGGCGGGAGTACGAGTTCCTCGAGACCTTCGAGGCCGGCCTCGTGCTCCAAGGCTCGGAGGTCAAGTCGCTGCGGGAGGGCAAGGCCCAGATCAACGAGGCGTACGCCCGGGTCGACGACGGCGAGATGTGGCTGTTCCAGATGCACATCCCGCCGTGGCAGTTCGCCTCCGGCTTCGGGGCCCACGACCCGGACCGGAGGAGAAAGCTGCTCCTGCATCGAGAGGAGATCGACGAGCTGCTGGGCAAGACGCAGCAGCAGTCGCTCACGCTGGTCCCGGTCTCGCTCTACTTCCGTGACGGCAAGGCCAAGGTGCAGCTGGCCCTGGCCAAGGGCCGCCGGCTCTACGACAAGCGCAACGTGATCATGGCCCGCGAGCTGGAGCGGGAAGCGGCCCGGGCCACCAAGGAGATCGGCCGCTGGGCCGAGTAGGCACGCTCCCCCACCCACCGGTCCAGCGACAGGCCCCCGAGCCGTAGAATGACGGGACGGTCAGAGCGACCGGGCAAAACCCAGACATGGGGGTGATTGGCTTCGACTTCGGTCGTCAAGGTAGGAGAAGCGAGCCGTGGTCTCCGGAGCCACGTTAAAGAGCCGGAACCAAAAACAAACGCCGAGCAACCACAGCTCGCGCTCGCTGCTTAGGTAGCGACGTCCAGCCGGTCCCCGCCCTACGGATCGGGTCTTGGGCGTCATGCAGTAGGGCTTACTCAGCGGTTCACACCAACTGATCGCTGAGGACATATCCGTTGGTTACGGGGCGGCATTGCCGCCGGCAGTTGTGCCGCCCCCGACAATCCTCTGCCGGCTGCGCTCGGAGAAGGCCTGCTGCGGCTCCGGAGGACGCGGGTTCGAATCCCGCCACCTCCACCAGAATTCGTAAATCGAATTCGCTACAGAAGCGGATGCAGCTGCCTCAACATCGGCTTCTCGTTTCACTGTGCGGTGATTGCTTCTTCCGTCAATCGAGTTGGCGCGATTGACGGACGAAGCCGCTGTTCCGTGACCGGGCCGATTGGGGCTGTCTCAAACCGGCAAGGAGTCCACCCCGTACCCGCAGCGATTTGGGATACGCGCGGGCAGTCTCCCGCCGTTCGAGGTAGACCTTGCGGCGTGCCTGGCATGGAGCTGCCCGACGGAGTTCGTGAGCACCTGTTGGCCGCCGGGGCGAACGAGGAAGAGATCGACCGTGTGATGGACAACGACGCGCTCTTCACCCTGGCCGGAGACGTCGTCCGGCGTCGGGACATCGAATGGATGCCCATCGAGGACGTTGCGGCGACCGCCGGCGTCTCGATCGAGGAAGTCGAACGCTACCGCCTTCTCATCGGCCTTCCCGCTCGCGACAACCTCGTACCCGAATGGACCATCTACGGCCTCGAGTCCTATCGGGTGGCCGCCTCGTTGATCGGAGACGAGGTGACCCGAGCATGGTTTCGAGTACTCGCAGCCTCCGCCGCCACCGTGGCCGCTGCGGCAACTGCAATGGCTCTCAACGACGCGACGCCGCAGCTGCGCGAGATGGAGCTACCGCCCGTCGACACCCTCCAGCTTCTCGACGCCATGGTCAAAGAGATGATTACACGCACACCGAGAGAATGGAATCACGTTTTCCGCCAGCACCTGCTCCTGTCGAGCGCGTCGTGGCCGCGCGGAGCACGAGGCCGAACTATCTCGCATCGCAATTGCGTTCGTCGACCTCACCGACTCGACGCGATGGGCCGAGCAGATTCCCCGCACCCGCCACTCTGCGGCGCTATCGAGGTTCGAGGACGCGGCCTGGTCATCGGCTTCGGCCCGGGGAGCCCGGTTGGTCAAACTGATCGGCGACGAGGCCATGCTGGTGGCCACCGATCCTGGGCCCGCTGTCGAAACGGCCGCAGACATCTGCGCCATGGCCGAGGCCGACCCCGATCTACCGCCTGCGCGTGGAGCCGTCGGCTACGGGCCGGTCTACGCACGGGGCGGTGACTACTTTGGGACGCTCGTCAACCTCGTCGCACGCGCCGTCAAGGTTGCCCGACCGGGCCACCTCGTCGTGTCTCCTGAAGTCGTGGCTTCGTTGGATCATTCCGAGTTCACAATCGGTACCGCAGAAAAGCACACACTCCGTGGTATCGACCACCCCATCGAGCTGATCCCAGTGGAGATACCGGGATCAACGGACTGGACTAAATAACACACCCCATCCGGCCCCGGGCATTCCGGGACCCACGTGTAGTCGGCCCCAGGTTGATGAACGGGGCGGGGCGTCACTAGATCAGTGATTCCAAGGGATACCGAACGATCCGGGGTCCACGACTGACGCGACGAAGGCGTCCACAATCGGCCTTGCCAAATACCCACGCCGACCTGGAGGCCGCATGGAAGCCGATATGGACACCTTCGTCACCGCACTGTACGTGAAAGTCGACGACACATTGAGGGACACCCCCTCGCTTCGCCTCTGGCGACCCAGCGTGGGCATCGCGCCGAAGTTGAGCGACGCCGAGCTGGTCACCATGGCCGTCGTCCAGGCCCTGTTGGGCTTCACCTCCGAAGCTCGCTTCTTGCGCCATGCGGCCAAGCACCTGCGCTCGTGGTTCCCCTACGTGCCGGGCCAGTCGGGCTACAACAAGCGGCTGCGCAGGTCCCAGAGCCAGTTGCACGTCCTGATCCGGGTGCTCGCCACCGACACCGACTTGTGGGACGACGACACCTGGGTCATCGACTCGACCCCCGTCGAGTGCGGGCGCTCGCGTTCGACCGCCCAGCGCAGCGACCTGGCCGGCTTCGCCGGCTACGGCTACTGCGCCAGCCACTCGCGCTACTTCTGGGGATTGCGCCTGCATCTGGTGTGCACCCCAGCCGGCCTGCCCGTCACCTTCGCCCTGGCCACCGCCAAAGCCGACGAGCGCGAGATCGCCCGGGACCTCTTCGAGCTCGAACCCGAACTCCTCCGGCGCGGCCAGACCATCCTCGCCGACAAGGGCTACGCCTCGGCCGAGTTCGAGACCTTCCTCGCCGAGCGCGACGTCACCTTGATCCGCCCGGCCAAGGCGAAAGAAGCGCCGCGGCCCGGGGCACGGTTCCTCAAGCCGCTGCGCCAGCTCATCGAATCCATCAACGACACGTTGAAGGGCCAGCTCGACCTCGAAGCGCACGGCGGACACACACCAGGCGGTGTGGTCACGCGGGTCCTCCAGCGTCTGCTCGCCATGACGGCTGCAATCTGGCACAACGACCACTGCCGAGTTGCACCTCTGCGCTCCCTTGTCGCCTATGACCACGGGTGACCCCTTGGAATTGGTCATCTAGTAGAACTGGGCGCCCTCGTACCTCATGTGCCGGTCGACCTCACCCTCGCTTTGCGGCGACGGCCCGGCTCTCGATCAGCTGGTACCCATGCGCTACTCCCGCAGTGCGAGCTCTCTCCAGAAGCTGATCCGCCCGCTCAAGATCACCTGAGCCGCCCCGCCCCAGGAGCATTCGTCCCCACCACAAGTTGGTCTGCGCCTCGGCGTAGCGCATGGCACCACGCTTGTTGAGCTCGTCGGCCTCCTCGAAGTAGCGCTCGGCATCGTTGTAGCGCTCCAGCACGCCGGCCATACCACCGAGGAACATTGCCACCGGCTCGCGCGACCCGACGCCCTCGCAGGGCACCTGGTCGTGGTACGGCGCGAGGAGAGCGAAGAGGTCCCCGCAGCGCTCGGGCAGATGGAGCTCGACGGCGATGCTCGCGTAGCAGATGATGCCGTCGAACCACACGCTGTCTTGGGGAAGGTCGAACGAGTCGTTCGCTGCCGCGTCGAACAGCTCCCGGGCGGTTGCTTCGTCTCCGGACTCGTTGTACCCCCACGCGAGGACTGCTCTGTACATCGGCATACCCGGGTTCTGCTCGGCTACATCGGCGATCAGACCGACGAGCTCGGCCAAGCGGCCCTGTTGGCCTCGGGCAATCATGAGCTGGCTGCCGTAGTACATGAAGGCATCGGGTTGCTCGCTCGCGCTCCCGATCTCCAACGCCCTCGTCGCGAGTTCCTCCGCACGTTCGGGCTCACCTCGCCGGAGTGCCAACGAGGCGTCCTGGAACGCTTGCACCCAGAGCATGATGGGCTCTTGGAGCCGTGCGCTGATCGCCTGCTCTGTTGCCAGGCAACGCTCAGCCAGCTCGAAGTCGCCCGCCAGCGTGGCATCGATGTAGGCCCACGCCGACGCCCAGAATTGGCCGAGCGGATCACCGGTTTGCTCTGCGATCTCTTTCGCCTCACGAATGTCGGCGAGCTGGGCCGCAAGTGTCGAGGGGACCCGCAACGGCAAGCTGCAGTCATTGATCACTGCGACGAGGGTGCCGGGGTCGGCGAGGTGGCGCGCCATCGTTTTGGCCTCCCGGGCCAACGAGAGCCGCTCCTCGAGCGGACGATACGCCAGCTCTGAGCACAGCCGAGCCAAGAGCCGTGCCCGGTCGGGACTCTCGGAGTGACCGACGGCCTCAAGTGCCGCTTGGAGGCACTCGACGCGCTCGTTATCGACCTCCCCGCTCACGCTGGTGAACCCGCGGTAATTGGCCAGCGCGGCCTTGACGAGACGCGCCGCATCGCCCGATTCCTCGGCGAGGCGGGCGGCCTCTAAGAGCGTGGTGCGGAACTCCGGCACCCCCACTTGGCGCTGTGCCGTGCCGAGCCCGACGAGCAGGTCAATGCGTTCGGCCGGCTCCGTCGCCTCGCCGCCGAGCTCGAGAGCTTGCACAAACCAGCGCAGCGCCTCGTCCGGCGCCAGCGCATCGAGTGCAGCCTCACCGGCCAGGCGCGCGTAGGCGAGTGCCTTGTCCGTCTCCGCCGGCCGCGAGGCGAGGAGGTAGTGGCGCGCCAACTCGCCGGCACGGTCACCCGGTGAGCTCCCCATGCGGAGCTCGAGCGCGTCGGCAACCTGAAGGTGGAGCCGCGCCCGCCGCGCGCCGCCGAGGTCCTGGTAGATCGTGTGTTGAACCAGGGCATGGCTGAACGTGTAGCGCCCGGGCGCTTCTGGAACCTCGCGTACCAACGTGGCGGCATGCGCCTCCTCGAGCAGCTCGATCAGCGCGCCTTCTTCGACCCCGGAGACGGCGGCGGTGAGGTCTAGGTCGAACTCGCGTCCGATCACCGCAGCGACTGCGAGGGCCTTCGTCGCCACGTCACCCAGACGACCCACCCGAACCCCAACGACCTGACGCACACTGTCGGGCAGCGCGATCTCGGCGGCGGCCCGCGCTGCGCCCCAATGCCCTGCAGCGTCCTGCACGATGGCCCCGGTCTCGGCCAGGTGGCGGAGCACCTCGGCGACGAAGAAGGGGTTGCCGTCGGTCTCTCGGTAGACCGCATGGGCCAGCGCGACTGCGTCGTCGTCGAGGGTGTGGCCGGCGATCGATTCCATGAACGAGATCACTCCGGTGTCGTCGAGACCGCTTAGGGGATGGACCGTCACCGCTGACTCGCGCCGGAGGGTAGCGAGCGCCTCGGTGAGAGGATGGGCTGCTGAGAGTTCGGCGTCCCGGTAGGTGCCGGCGACGAGAAGACGCATCGAAGTGGTATGACCCACCACGCGGCACAGCAGCTGGAGGGACGGCATGTCGGCCCAGTGGAGGTCGTCGAGCACCACCATCACACCGCGCTCTTCGCTCGCGGCGTCCAGCAGAGCCACGACAGCGGCGAGCAGCAAGTAGCGCTCGGTGTCGGGATCAGCGGTCGCAGGCGCGGGCAAGGGGCCCGCGCGCTGTGCGAGCGTCGGAACCAGGCGGGCGAGCTCCGCGCCGTAGCTCTCCACATGGTCCCGCAGAAGTTGTTCGTCCGCGTGAGCCACGTAGTGCGCCAGCGCCTCGGCAAACGGTGCGTAGGGTGCACCTGCCCCCTCGTCGCAGCGGCCCCACAACACGACCATGCCACCCTCATGTGCGCCGCGCGCCGCCTCGGCGACGAGCGTCGTCTTTCCCTGGCCGGGCTCGCCCGACACGAGCACCACTTCGCTGCCCTCGCCAGCGACCACCCTCTTGACCGCCGAGCCGAGCAGCGCGAGTTCGGTTCCGCGACCCACCACCCCGAACGCGGGACGATGTGCCAGCCGGACCGGGAGGGGCACGTCACCCGCACCGATGCCGACCTCGAGCGGCTCCCAGGTCAGATCGAAGACCTCGAGAGGCTCGGGTAACCCTTTGAGCTCAACCAAACCCATGGGAAGGAAGGTGTACGTGCTCCGTCGCCCAGCCGCCGCCCGCGCCAATGCGGCGACGAGGACCTGGCCGGAGCGGGCCGTCGCGCACAGGCGCGCCGCCTCCACCACGGCATCTCCGAAGTAGTCATCACCCTCGCGCGTTACCTCCCCGCAGCTCACCCCCACTCGCAAGCCCACCGGATCCGACGCCGTCCGGTTATGGGCATCGACGGCCTGTTGCATCGAGACCGCGCACGCCAGGGCGGCCGACGCCAGCGAGGAGACGACCATAAGCCCGTCGCCGAGGTTCTTGACCTCCGAGGCCCCGGCCGCAGTGATCGCTTGACGCAGTAGCGAGAAGTGCGCCCGCCTCAGATCGTCTGCCTCCGCGGGAGACATCCCTGCCGCCAGCGCGGTGGAACCGACCATGTCGGTGAACAACACCGTCACATGCTCGGCCTCAGCCATTGTGCCTCCCTCTTTCTCGGCAACCGTAGTTCCCGACGCGCCAACACCGCACACCCTGACCCACGGCCGACCCCTGTGGCGGTGGACACCTGATCGGCGCGACGGAGGGCCTGTGCCATTCGACCCTCCGACTGCAAGGCCTGGAAAAATGATCCGTAGGCACCTGTCGCGCTGGCGCTACTGTGCCCAGATCGGGCCGCTCCTGGACACGCTGCAAGCACAGGCTCCACTGCCGGGTCGCGGACGCGCTCTTCTGGAGTGACCGCCAGCACGGTTGCTCGCGGTAGCGTCTTCATGACCCGTCCGCGCATCCAACGATCGGCGCCATTCCGATCCATCAGCCTCGCCGGACCGCGTCACGTGACAGGGGAGACATAGCCTCAAGGGATGCCTTTGAGCCCGACCAATCACGGAGCGGAATGTCGGACGCATCTGTGGCGTGTGTGCAGCCGACTGTGCATGAGGGTGTGCACGGGTCTCCGAGCAGCGACTTTTCCCGTTCCCGCTGAGCCTGGCGAACGCTTCACACACCGCCACCTCCAAGGGCTCTCACGCGAGATCGTGAGGGTCGTTGGAGGTGCGCCGACGCTCTCGCAGGACTGACGTGGATATCAGCTTGCTGAAACTTGACAGGCATCCAGCGCGTCCGTAGGAACTCCTTTGGTTCCATCGGCGAGACGCTCCCGCGGAAGTCGTTTCTCTTACATCGCTTGGATAACCACTCGAGTTGGGACACCCAAACGGCGCGCTGCCTCTGCCGGTCGCAGAACCTCTGGATTGTTCACAGCGCGCCTCCTTCGTCCAATCCAGGCTTACCGTGGAGCACCCTGATGACGGTTGCCAACGCGTCTCTGAGCCCTGGAGCGACAGCTACCTCTCCCATCGCAAGCAGTGCGTCCTCCAGCGTATGCCGCCGACATTCTTGCCGAATCATGATGTCCTGGTCGCATGGCACACGAACCATCGTGCCCTTCGTCCGACCGCCCGCCGTCGGCAAGCCGTAGGGATAGACCGGTTCACGCACTCTTGCTAGATGCGTCGAGTTGCTGGGCAACCCGCTAGTGGGAAAGGAGTCAGGATGCTTGCGCCCGGTACTCCTCGAGCGCATCGGTGGGGATATGCGCGATACCGTCGACCATCTCGTAGCGGATCTCCCGCTCGTGAACAAGGCGTAGAAGCTCCTTGGTCGACATATCGAGGCGACGTGCTGCTTCTGATGCCCTGAGCAATTCAGCGGACATCGGGTCCTCCTTGGTCGAGACCAAGTTTAAGGCTCAGGATCTGGATCTGATGCTCGACCTGGGAGAGCGCGGCGAGATGGTGGGTGTCGATGAGTACGTCCCGACTGTCCTCGAGCGCTGCCAGCAGGTTCAGCGCCTCCTCGAGATCAAGTACGACCAGCCGGGGCGGCTCGTCAGTTGGAGGTTTCACACCGGAGAACGGTCGGTGCAACGCTGGGACTGGTCCAGTTGGTGCCGGTATCGGGTGTCTAGCCGTCCTCGTTACGTGCTCAAGCGATTCTCCAAGCGGTCGCTCTCAGGAATGCCCCTGTCCGCACCTCTGCTGCGGTGTCCGTCGAAGCTTGCCGCGGTCAAGCCCGTGACGCAGCAGTGGCACGCATCTTGAATCAAGGCGTCGATGTCATCCCGGTCGATCGCGGTACCGCCCGAGTTGCGGCCCGCATTCTCCGTCCAACGGTCCTC
Organism: uncultured Acidimicrobiaceae bacterium; assembly: GCA_963807775.1. Lineage (GTDB taxonomy): Bacteria > Actinomycetota > Acidimicrobiia > Acidimicrobiales > RAAP-2 > Bog-473. The sequence goes on from CAWECY010000017.1 coordinate 228,498, forward strand.
GCAGCTAGGGTCGGAAATGTGGCATTGACATGGACTTCTGCGGAAGGGATTCGCACGGTTCGAATCCCGCCACCTTCAAACGAAGAGCCAACCGGTGTCCCCTGATGGGCGGGCACCGGTTGCGCGTGCTGGCCGCGTTTGTCGGTTCTTGGTACTGGGTCGCAGTTCGCTGGCACCCAGGAGAACTGGTATGCCTGGCGGTCAGGGCTGATCTCGACCCAATCGATCGGGTCGCGTAACGGTCGCTTGACAGCGTCGGGGTTGCTGTCCTCGACGACCCGGTGGTTCTGGGCTAAACCTACTTCGCACCGAGTAGTCCGACCCCTCGACGGACCAACCTGGTTGACTGAAGGCTTCAGACCCCGTCGTAAGCGGGGCATGAGCCCCAACGAGTGGAGGTGCCAGTGGCCGAACCCACGCAGCCCGCAGAGCGAATGGTGGTGACCCACTTCATCGTCTCCGATGACGTCGAGCGCTCCCGGCGCTTCTATACCGAGGTACTCGGCGGCACGGTGGTCTTCGGCCCAGAGCCGACCAATATCGCGCTCGCCAACAGCTTCATCATCATCAATGTCGGCGGAGGCCCCACCGACGACAAGCCCACGGTCACCCTTGAGACGCCAAGCGACCCCGACCGGGTCAGCAGCTTCCTCAATATCCGGGTCGCAGACATCCACGCCGTGTACGCCGAATGGAGCGCCCGGGGCGCGCAGTTCCTGACGCCGCCGAAGCAGCACCAGTACGAGATCCGTTGCTACATCCGAGATCCCGACGGTTACATCATCGAGGTCGGGCAAACCACCGACCCACAGGGAGACTGGTGGCCCGCCGACTGGCCACCGATCAACCCCGGCGGGCAATCCGACTGAACCCCGTCTCCTCGATGTCACGAAGACGGCCATCGCACCTGACCCGGAGGGCAGCGCGGAACTCACAACGACGGTCGTGCTCCAGCGAGCCGGGGGGTAGTTCATCATGGCAAAGCGCAACCTGGTCGGCGCCGGGGCGCTGATCGTCGCCCTGTCGTGCGCCAGCGCCGTCAGCCCGGCGTCGGCGGCCCCAAGCGACACCCCGGGGGTCACGGCGACGACCATCCGCATCGGCGATCCCCTACGTCGATTTGGCGGCGCTCACGGGCCTGGGGGTCAACATGTCGTGGGGCAGCGTCCCCGACGCCTTCGACGCGATCATCGACAACATCAATGCGCACGGGGGCATCAACGGCCGCAAGATCGTCCCGTACCTCGTGGCGGTGGACCCGTCGGGAACGGCGCCCGCGGCCACCGCGTGTACGCAGCTGACCGAGGACGACACCGTCTTTGTGGCCATCGGGCCGCTCGAGGCCACCTGCTACCTCGAGCACGACACGCCCGTCGTCGCCTCGATCTACGCCGCGGGCACGTCTTCGAGCGTGGCCCAGGACTTCACGACCACGCCGCCGAACTCGGCCTATGACCCCTTGCAGCTGAGCGTCTACGACAAGCAGGGGGTCTTCAAGCACAAGAAGGTGGCGCTCTTCGGCGGCGATCCGGGCGACGCGTCCGAGCTCGCCCTCGTGCAGTCGGCGCTGGCCAAGCTCCACGTCCCCGTCGTGACCACGGCGGTCGACTCCGCGCCCGAAGGGGACATCGCCGCCGCGAACGCACAGGTCACGGTCATCGCCCAAAGTTCCAGTCCGACGGGGTGAACGAGGTCGTCGCCGTCGGCGACGGCTCGGCCATCTGGCCCGAGGGGCTCTCGTCCATGCAGAGCACCTACAACCCCCCGTGGGTGGCGACCAGCGAGGACGATTTCACCGGCGCCGTGGGCGGTGACTACAGCCCGGCCTACCTCTCAAACGTGGTGACCTCGAGCCCGCTCACCGCCTCCCGCCGCCATCTGGGACAACGCCGGGACCCAGCAGTGCGTCCACATCGTCAAGAAGGCCTATCCGTCAGACCAGATCCGGGCGTACAGCGCCACCGTGCCCGAGTCCGAGGACACCTGGCTGAGCGTGGAGCTCGCCTGCACGGACATGGCGCTCTTCGCCGACATCGCCAAGGCGGCCGGCAAGGACCTGACAGTCTCGAGCTTCGTCCACGCCGGCTACGGGCTCAAGAACCTGGTGCTGCCCGGGGCCAACGCCCCCGTCTCCTTCGGGCCGGGCCGCCCCTACGCGCTCGGGCCCGTCTACATGGTGCACTACGACGCGGCGACCAAGGCCGTCGTGTACGCCAACACGTCAGTCACCGGGTGACGAGGGAGTTCTTGACCCAGACTGCCGGAGCGATCAGACATCGGCAGCACCGCTCGTGCCGACCGGGCAGAATGGTCGCCCGGAATGGTCCCGCGACCGGGCTCGGTCGCGTTGCCACCGGGTCTGATCGCAATCAGGAGGAATCTGATGACCATCGTCGACCGCCAGCCGGTACCGCTTCACCACGTCGATCGCCTTTTCATCGGGGGCGCGTGGGTCGAGCCCACTTCGGACGCAGTGATCGACGTGATCGATCCCGCGACCGAGGAGCGATTCCTCCGTGTGCCAGCTGCCGGTGCGGCCGATGTGGCAAGAGCAGTGGCCGCAGCCCGTAATGCCTTCGACCGCGGTCCGTGGCCCACACTCAGCCATGCCGAGCGGGCTGACTACCTGCGCCAGCTGGGAAAGGCGGTGGCGGACCGGGCCGAAGACCTCGGCCAGATCTGGCCCCGGGAGTCTGGCGCACTCTACACGACGGCGGTGGCGGCTGGACGGTTCGCTGGAATGCCATACGACGCCTACGCGGAGTTGGCCGACACCTTCCCGTTCGAGGAGCGGGCCCAGCCAACCATGGGCGGCGTCTTCGGCCTGCTCGTCCGCGAGCCGGTGGGCGTGGTGGGCGCCATCATCCCGTGGAACGCCCCGTTGAGCTTGATCTCGCACAAGATCGGCCCGGCCCTCTTGGCCGGGTGCACGGTGGTGCTCAAGCTGTCGCCGGAGGCGCCAGGAGAGGGCTACCTGGTGGCCGAGGCGGCTGAGGCGATCGGCCTGCCGGCCGGCGTCCTCAACGTGATCACCGCCGAGCGCGACGTCTCGGAGTTGCTGGTGCGCGACCCGGGAGTGGACAAGGTCACCTTCACCGGATCGACCGCCACGGGCCGCCGTATCGCATCGCTGTGCGGGGAGCGGATCGCCCGCTGCACTCTCGAGCTGGGCGGCAAGTCGGCCGCGGTCATCCTCGACGACGCCGACCTGGAAGCCTCCGCCAAGACCCTGGCCCGAGCCGAGTGCTTCCTGGCCGGCCAGGTCTGCTCGTCGCTAACCCGGATCGTGGTGTCCGAGCGCCGCCACGACGAGTTCGTCGACGCGTTGGCGGCTTCCTTCGCCTCCGTGCAGGTGGGCGACCCGTTCGACCCGTCGACGCAACTCGGCCCCTTGACCTCCGCTCGCCAGCGCGACCGGGTGGAGGGGTACATCGCCAAGGGGGTCGACGAGGGAGCGAAGCTGGTCACTGGCGGGGGCCGTCCCGGACACCTCGATCGGGGCTGGTTCGTCGAGCCGACGGTGTTCGCCCGGGTAGACAACGCCTCCACGATCGCCCAGGAGGAGATCTTCGGTCCGGTCCTGAGTGTCATTGCGGCTGCGGACGAAGAGGACATGGTGGCGATCGCCAACGACACCATTTACGGCCTCAACGCCTCGGTGTTCACCCGCGAGGCCGATCGGGCCCGCGACGTCGCGCGCCGGCTGCGTTCTGGCACCGTAGGACACAACGCTTTTCGTACCGACTTCGGCATCGCCTTCGGCGGTTTTAAGCAGTCGGGGATCGGCCGCGAGGGTGGCACAGAGGGTCTGTTGCCCTTCCTCGAGACCAAGACCGTCATTCTCGAAGACGTGCCGAGTGGGTACGAGTCCTGAAGCAACGAGTCACTTGATCGTGGCCGTCCGGTCGCCCGGATCCATGAATGCCGTCACTCACAGCGGCCAGCCGGAACTTGCCTCCTGCAGCAGCGGCTCAACATCGCGAGGGAGGATCACCGAGTCCGCCTCCGCCTGGCGAGTCGCCTTCTCGTAGCGCGCGAGGTACTCGTCGCGACTTTCGTAGCGCTCACGCACCGTCTCCGCGGGAAACGCCTCGTGGTATCCGACCAGTCGTGCGAACACGTCCGGACTCTTCTGAATGGCGCTGTTGTGGGCGATCGGTACCTCCACTTGCGGAAGACGGATCCCGCCTTTCGCGATGCCGTCATCGTCGCGGGTGATCCCGGGCGGGTCGCCGTCGAACTCGATGAGGGGCTGGACGGGCGGCGCGATCCCGTCCGTCATCCAGACCTGCAGAAGGTGCTGCGCGGCGTCGACAACCGGGGCAGGAGACACCTGGTTGATCCGCCGTAGGTTGTCGTCGATCGGGATGGAGAAGCCGAAGTCGCGCTCCATCCGAGGCGCCGAAGACTCCATCCCCTGGAGCGTGACGTGCGATGCTCCCGCGATCTCCCAGTAGCGGTAGTGATCGGTGTCGGGTTGGCGCACGCCGAAACACGACGTGGCCTCGCATTCCGTGTTCACCACCATGACCGGTATGCCGAGGTCGTCGCGCAGCAGGTTGGTGCCTTCGGCGATCCGGGGCGCACGCTCGTCGCTCGCCACAGCCTGGACCGTCATGACCGCGTCGCCCACCTCGAGTGGCGACCCGCCGCCGAAGTACATCAACAGGAAGAAGGCGTCGAACAACTTCTCGACCGGTTGCACCGCGTTGAGATAGGTAGCCAGCCGCGCCGCCGACTGCGAGGCGCCCATGGCAACGAGCCGGCGAACTTCGAGTCCACCCATCGGATCGACGTCATGGTCACGGCCGGGGGCGACCAGGCGGGCGGCCTGGGAGAAGATGTCGTAGGAGTAGTCGTCGCTCGGGATGGAGAGCGACCCGTAGCGATCGGGGTCCCAGGCACGGAGCCCCTGGGGATTGTCGCCGGTGCCGTGCACCCCCACCCGCTGCACCGAGGCCGCAGCCACGGCATAACCGCCCTCGAAGACCTCTGCGGTGTCGCCGCCGCCGAAGTTCTCGTAGCCGGCCGAGACGTTATTCCACAGCACCAACACCGTTCCGTTGAACGCCTCCGGGTCCTCGGGTCGGATGACCACGAGCCGGGTCGCGTAGGAATCCGTCCCGACCGGCTCGACGGACCACCGGCCGTCCCACCCCAGCTCGGTCCCCGGGGCGGCACCATACCGGCGCGCCTGGCCCTCCAAGAAGTACTCCTCCTGCCGATAGCCCACCGCGGCCAGGTCGGCCGTCGGGCCGCCGAATGCCCAGCCGTGAGCGCCACCAGTCACCCGTCCTGTCACACGCATCGTGTCCCTCCCTTGCCGCGGCGCCCTGGTCGAGCTGACGCACGCGTGCGCTCGCGAAGGTACCGGAAGTCCGGGAGGACGCCACCTCTCGCATTCGCCGGCGGGGAGTGGGAGCATGCTGGCGACAAGGCAGACGGGGGGTCCACTCCATGGCGACGTTCTCGAGCTTCGACGGCACCGACCTGTACTACGAGGAGGAAGGGCTGGGACGGCCTGTCGTCCTGCTGCACGGGTTGAGCGTCGATGTCGAAGTGAATTGGAAGACGCCGGGAATCTGGTCCGCGCTGGTCCAGTCGGGCCACCGAGTCATCGGGTTCGATGCCCGCGGGCACGGTCGCTCCGGCAAGCCCCACGAGCCGACCGCATACGAGAACGACGCGATGGTCAGGGACGTCGCCGCCCTGCTCGACGAGCTGTCCCTCGACGAGATCGACCTGGTCGGCTACTCCATGGGGGCTTCGACGGCTTTGCAGTTCGCGGGACAAGACGGGCGGGTCCGGCGCCTCGTGCTCGGGGGGATCGGCGGCGATCCTCAGGCGATGGGGCTCGCCCGACGGGGAGCGCGCCGTCACGGGCAAGCGCTGGCTCGCCGGGCTGGAGGCGGACGACCCTGACACACTCGAGGACCCGGTGGCGCGGGGCGCCCGCAAGGTCTTCGAAGCACGCGGCAACGACCTCAAGGCCATCGCCGCCCTGTTGCGCTCGAATCGCCGCCATCTCTCCAGCGAGATGGCATCGGACGCCGTGACCGTCCCGACCCTGGTGGTCTGCGGGGACGGGGATGCCTCACCTCGGGAACTGGCCGCCGCCCTGCCCCACGCGGAGGCCCTGGTGATCGAGGGTAACCACGAGAGCGCGGTCATGAACCCCGAGCTGGCACGGGCCATCGTGGGTTTCCTGACCGATTGAACCGTCCGACGTCGAAGACGGGCGATGGCTACCTCGCAGGCTGGGGCGCCGCGACCCGATAGGGCTCGAGGTCGATGCCCGGGTAGCGGGCGGCGACACCCTCGAGCGTCGTCTCGTCCCAGTAGGGGTCACCCGGGCGGGGCCAGCCGAACAGATCGCGCTGGCGCACGCTGCACTGCGGGATGAACCTGGCCCAACGCTCGGGCGACTGCTTCGGCCAGGCCATCTTCCCGCCCCACGTCGTGCCGCGGACCTGGAAATCGGCCAAGAGAGAGAACCGGGAGCGGCCGGGGGCGCCGAAGTCCGAGCCGCGGTGGAGGATGTCGGTTCGGTACAGCAGAAGCGACCCCGCCGGGCCGACGCACCGCACCTCACGGTCGGCCAGCGACCCGAAGGGAAGGTAGAGGGGCGTGTAGGGGACGTCGCGGCCGTCGTCGTAGGGGACGATGACCGTCGGACCGTCCGCTTCGGTGACGTCGGAGAGGTAGACGAAGGTGGTGATCTGCTGGTAGCGGGTCTCGGGGCGGGGCACGACCAGGCTGTGGCTGCCGTAGTCGCGGTGCAGCGGCTGGTCGTAATTCACGGCGCCGGCGTACTTGCCCCACAGCTCGATCTTGTAGAGGTGGAGCTCGGTGGTGTGCAGGTAGCGCTCGACGGCATCGACCAGGTCGGGGTGCACGGCCAGGCCGTTCAGATCCCAGGAGCGGTAAGGAAACTCGAGGACGCCGGCGAACTGGCTGGCGGCGTACAGCGCGTGCGCACCGGGGTCGGCGAAGTAGTCCTCGGGCCGCGGGAAGTGCAGCCAGAGGGCGTCCTGGGCGGCCGCCAGCTCGTCCGGATGGAGGAAGCCCTCGAGCAGTGCGTAGCCCCGCTCCCGCACCGCATCGAGGGTGGCGTCGGGGACCCGCATGCCACGGCACCTTAGGGCGGGCGGGGCAGGAGCGAGCCGGGGGCGGGTGGCCCTACGCTCGGCCGGTGCACGCCGTCGTGTTCGACATGGCCGATCCCGAGTTCCCCGCCTCGCTGACCGAGCTGCCCGAACCGGCGCTGCCCAGCCCGTCGTGGGCCCGGGTGGAGGTGGTGACCGGAGGCATCTGCGGGAGCGACCTCCACCTGTTCGCCCACAACACCGGGCCGTCGCCCACCTTGATGGGCGTGGGCACCTTCCCGTTCGTGCTCGGGCACGAGACGGCCGGGCGCGTGGTGGAGGCCGGGCCCAACAGCTCGGTGGCCGTCGGCACGCGGGTGGTGCTGGACCCGTGCATCCCGTGCCTGCCCCGGGGGATTGAGCCGCCGTGCGCCAACTGCGCCCGGGGCTGGACGTCGTCGTGCCTCAACCTGGACAGCCGCATCGTCAGCTCCGGACGCTCGCTCGGCTACACGTGGGATCTCGGCGGGGGGTGGGCCGACCAGGTGCTGGCGCACGACTCCATGGTGCACGCGCTACCCGACGCCGTACCCGACCGGGGGGCCAGCCTGTACGAGCCGCTGTCCATCGCCTGCCACGGCCTGCTGCGGGCGGCGCCGCACGACGGCGACCCCGTACTGATCGTCGGCGCCGGCATCATCGGCCTGGCCACGCTGGCGGCGCTGCGCGGGCTGTACCCGGCGTGCGAGGTCACGGTGCTGGCACGCCACGCGCATCAAGGAGCGGCCGCGGCGGCGTGCGGGGCCGCGCACGTCGTGCTGAGCGATCCCGACAACGGCCACTGGGAGGAGCTGGCGGCGCTGAGCGGGGCGAGGATCGTCGGGCGCAAGCGGCACCAGATGCTGATGGGCGGCTTCCCCTACGTGGTGGAGGCGGTGGGGTCGCCGCAGTCGGTGACCGAGGCGCTGCGGGCCGTGGCCCACCGGGGCACCGTGCTGCTCCTGGGCGCGGCGGGCATCAGCGAGGTCGACCTCACGCCCATCTGGTACAAGGAGGCGGCGCTGGTGGGGTCGATCGACCACACGGTCGACGCCGGGTCGGCGCCGGGACTGGCCGGTGGCCCGGACCGCCACTCGGTCGACCGGGCGCTCGACGTGCTGGCGGCGGGCCTGCTGCCCGACGAGGTGGTCGTCACGCACGAGTTCGGGCTGGAGGGCTACCGGGAGGCCATCACGGCGGCCCTCGACCGGACGGCGTCCCAGGCGATCAAGGTGGTGTTCCGGCCGTAGGGAGCGGGGCGTGGTCTGGTAGAGAGTCATCCGTGCCAGACGCGTCCCGCCGCCCGCAGGCCGTTTCCCGGAGGCATTGTCCGGCGGTCCTGGCCGCGCTGGGATGCCTGCTGGTCGCCGGCCTGGCCGGCGTCGCTCCGGCGGGCGCCGCTCCACCTCCGACGTCGAGTGGGCCGCAGAGCGCCTACCGGTGCTCCTTCAACGTGAACACCAGCGCCTTCACGGGGGCCGACGGGACGGCGTCGGCCATCGGCTGGCTGGGCGACCACAACAGCGTGATCACCTGCCTCGGCGGGACCTTCGTGATCCAGGACGGGCCGGGCGGGTACTTCGTCAACTACGGCTTCGGGATCTACGACGGGCAGCACATGACGTGGTCGGACGCGGACGGCTACCTGCCGGCGCAAGTGACGGCCTTCGGATCCGGGGGCGCCGACGTCACCATCACCGAGTTCGCGGACGAGGTCACACTGGGCGGCGATCCCTTCGTCGCCGTCTACAGCCGGGTCCGGGTGGTGAACCCCACCGCGCACGCGCTGACGGTCGACCCCGGGGCGTCGGCCGCGCTGGTGCCGCTCGACTCGGCGCCCGACTCGGTGCCGGCCCACGGCGCCGTCGACCACGACTACGTGATCGTGTCGGACCGCTTCGGCGCCTCGTACCCGTGGCCGGACAACGCGGCCATCGCCGGCGCCGGCGGCTTCGACCAGCACTTCGCGCGCATGCGCGCCTTTTGGGACGCCCAGCTCGGAGGCATCGCGCAGATCTCGGTGCCGGACGCCCAGCTGGTCGACGCCTACAAGGCCGGGTTCATCACGACGCAGCTCACGCGCAGCGGCGACGCCCTCGACACCGGCGTCAACGGCTACGAGAGCGAATTCAGCCACGACGTGGTCGGGATCCTGACCAACCTGTTCACCCAGGGCTCCTTCGCCGACGCCCACGCGCTGTTGACCGAGGCCCGCAACGTGGTCGGGGGGCAGGGGCAGTACGCCGGCGGCTTCTACGTCGACGGGCTGTGGACCTATCCGGTGCCGTGGGCCGTCTACCTCATGAAGACCGGCGACCGCGCGTTCGTCGAGCAGAACTTCGCCACCGACGGACCCGAGGGGGCGGCGCAGCCGAGCATCGAGGCGGCGGCGCACACCATCGCGGCCGACCGCACCGGTCCGATGGGCACCATGGAAGCCACCGACGACATCGACACCCAGGGCTACTGGACGACCGACGACTTCGAGGCCCTATTGGGCCTGGCCGCCTACCGCTACCTGGCCACGTCGCTCGGCGACACAGCTGAAGCAGCGTGGGCGAGCTCGGAATACGACAGCCTGCTGACGGCCACCGACACCATGCTCGGCCAGACCATCGCGACCAACCACCTGGACTACCTGCCGTGCTCGCTGGTGCAGCCGAACACGGCCAACCGCTGCGCCGACCCGAAGGACGCCAACTGGACCTCGCCGTTCGCCTTCGGCAGCTGGGCCTGGGAGGGCTACCTGCTCGGCGCCACCGTGGACGGGCCGGGGCTGTCGATGATCGACGCCACCTACGCCTACGGGTTCGGGCGGCTGCGGGGCGTGCTGCCGCCGGGCACGACCGGCGGGTTCCCGGGCGACTACTACTCGAGCGCCTACGACGCCGCCCAGGGCGCGGCCGGACTGATCGAGCGCGCACCACCGGGACCAGGGCATCGTCGACTACGAGTTCATGCTGGCCAACGGCCAGAGCGGCCCGCTGTCGTGGTGGGAGAGTTCCAGCGCGCCCGACCCGGCGTCGCCGTGGGTGGGCCGCCACCCGGGCAGCGGCCAGGGCTCGTCGCCGCACGCCTGGGGCATGGCGGGAGCCAACAAGGTGCTGCTCGACTCACTGGTGGCGGAGCGGGCCGACGGGCAACTGGTCGTCGGCCGCGGGGTGCCCGCCTCGTGGCTGGGCCGGACCCCCATTGCGGTGGCCAACTTCCCCACCACGGACGGCCACCGGGCCGGCTTCACCATCTCCTCGAGCGGTACGACGGTGAGCCTGACGCTCAGCGGGGACCGGCCGGCGGGCGGGGTCCTGTTCGCTCTGCCGTCCTTCGTCGGACACATCGTGTCGGCCTCGGCCGGCTCGGTCGACCGGGCCACGGGCACGGTCACCCTGGGCCCCGCCGTCCGCCACGTCACCGTCACCCTCAAGAGCTGAGGGCGCCGGGCTCCGCGACCAGGAGAATCTGGTCCTTTTGGCCCATGCGCGCCGGGAGCGCCGATCCGTAGCCTGGTACGGGGAGAGGAGTGCCCACCGGCTCAATCGCCGCGGCACTCGTGACGAGGGGGAATCGGATGGAACCAGCGCCTCGGGCTGTGTCCTCCCATCCGGGGAGGGCGGACGCGCCCGACCAGCGCGCCGTGCGCCGGGACGGCCTGCGGCCCGACTCCGCCCGCCACGACGACCACCTTGCCGTGGAGGTCGTCGTGCCCGTGTACAACGAGGCGTCCGGCCTGGAGGCGAGCATCACCATCCTGCGCCGCTACCTGGACGAGTCGTTCCCGTTCCGCACGCTGGTCACCATTGCCGACAACGGGAGCACGGACGGCACGGCGCTCATCGCGCAGCGCCTGGCCTCCACCCTCGACGGCGTGCAGGCGACGATCCTGACCCGCAAGGGCCGCGGCTTCGCGCTGCGCTCGGCGTGGTCGGCCAGCCAGGCCGAGGTGGTGGCCTACATGGACGTCGACCTCTCGACGTCCCTTGCGGCCTTGCTGCCCCTGGTGGGCTCGGTGCTCTCCGGGCACAGCGACATCGCAGTGGGCACCCGCCTGGCCAAAGGCTCCCGCGTGGTGCGGGGCCCCAAGCGCGAGCTGATCTCGCGCGCCTACGGCCACATCGTGCGGCTCTCGCTCCGCAGCCACGTCTCGGACTTCCAGTGCGGGTTCAAGGCGATCCGGCGCCAGTGCGCACTCGAGCTGCTCCCGCTGGTCGAGGACAACGATTGGTTCTTCGACACGGAGCTGATCGTGACGGCCGAACGGCTGGGGGTGCGCATCAGCGAGACGCCCGTTGAGTGGACCGATGATCCCCACTCCTCGGTCGACCTCGTGGCCACGGCCACCGACGACCTCCGGGGCATCTGGCGCATCGCGCACGGCCGGCGCCCGGAGCGGGTGCGGGCACAGCGAGCGGCCGCGGGCTCCAGCCCGTCCGCCACGACCGACCAGCTGCTGTCGTTCGCCGGCGTCGGGGTGCTGAGCACGCTCAGCTACCTGCTGCTCTTCGCGCTGGGGTGGAAGGCCCTGGGCCCGTGGTTGGCCAATGCCGCCGCGCTCGCCTTCTGCACCCTGGTCAACACGGCGCTGCACCGATCGTTGGCCCGGCGCTCGCCCGCCGGCCGCACCGCCCAACCGTCCTTCGTCGCCGTGATCGCGGTCCTGTACGGCGTCAGCCTGGTCGCCACCACGGCCGCCATCGCGGTGGCGGGCGCACTGATCGGGTCGTCGCTGGTCGTCGACGCCCTGGCGGCCACCGGCGCCAGCTGCGGCGCCTCGCTCATCCGCTTCTCCCTGCTGCGCGGCTGGGCCTTCCGTCCCCCCGATCCGTCCCCCCTGGCCGCGGTCCCGGATCGGTGACCGACCTGATTGAGGCTCCGGGCCCGGTGCGCACGGCCACCGCCCCGGAGGTGTCCGCGTCACCGCCCGGCGGACCGCAACACACGACCGACGGACGGGCGCGGGCGCGGCCGTTGCTGCGCCCGGCGGGCTACTACCTGGTCTCGCGGCCGCCGTGTTCGCGGCGGCCTTCGTCTTCGCCGCCCTCAACCCCGGGCTACGACCGGTGCGGACGATGGGCTCCATCTTCGACGGTCGCTGGTACCTGCTGATCGCGCAACACGGCTACCCGCACCGCCTCTTCAACGAGGGCGACGGCAGTCGGTGGGCGTTCTTCCCGGCCTTCCCGGCGGCCGTGCGCGGCCTGGCCGACGTGACACGCCTGAGCCTGCCGGACGCCGCAGTCGTCGCCGCCTTCGTCTTCGGGCTCACGGCGTCGCTGGCCATGTGGCTGGCCGTGCGCGAGCTGTTCGGCACCAAGCTGGCCGACGGCGCCGTCCTCGCTGTTCGTCTTCTGCCCGACGGCCTACGTCCTGTCCCTGGGCTACACCGAGGGGCTCTTCCTGACCGCAGCGGCCGGCTGCCTGTTCGCCCTGTCCCGCCGCTGGTGGATGACCGCCGCCCTGTGCGCCTGCGTGGCCGGTCTGAGCCGCAACACCGGCATCGTCGTGATCCTCGCCGTGGTCGTGACCGCGCTGCCGGCGGCGTGGCGCGAGCGGGCACCCCGGCCTGCCCTGGCGGCGGCCATCGCCCCGCTGGGCCTCGCCTCGTTCATGGCCTTCAGCTGGGCCATGGTGGGCACGCCGGTCGCCTTCCTCAGCTCGGAGAAGTTCTGGCACGGCCAGCACTTCGTGTGGTTCCGCACGCCCGTCGAGGCGCTGCTGGCCGCCGTCGCACACCTCTGGGCTGCCCCACCTTCGTGCCCGACGCCATGGCGGGCGGCACGCTGGTGGTCGGGTTCCTCGGCCTCTGGTGGCTGGACAGGATGACGAAGGACGTCGACCTCCTGGCCGGCGCACCGTCGAATGGCGCCGGCGGTGCGCGCCATCCCGCTCAGCTGGTGGATCTACACGGTGGGCGCCCTCCTGGTGGCCTACAGCGCCTACTTCACCGACAGCATCCCGCGCTACACCATGGTCGCGTTCCCCCTGTTCGTGGCGTTCGCCTGGAAGATCCCGTCGCGCCTGGACTGGGCGGTGGCCGGCGTGATGGCGTGCCTGCAGTGCGCCCTGCTCATGGCGGTGCTGATGGTGGCGGTGCACCCGGTGGCCGTGCCGATCGTGCCCTGAGGACACACCCGGCACGACGTGAGCCGGTCAGTCCGGCATCGGGGCTTCGCCGACGTCCCTCTCCGGCCGCCCGTCCCGGCCGCTCGAGCACGACTCCGTCACACTCGTCCTCCGACGGCACGTCTTCCGTCACGGGTCGTCACCGACAACAGTCCTGCTGGCGACGGCCCTGACCTGCCATTCATGACCTAACTAAGGCGCTGGCGGGGTGGATGAGCTGGTCCTTCGCGCCTCGCAGACCCGACCACACCTTGGGGCCCGGCTCGGGGAAAATGGTCCATTCGGCCCAGTAGGTCGACGACAAGGGCGGCGTTTCACTCACCGATGGAACCGAACAGCACCTCCAAGAGCCCCGGTCACGGCGAGGTCATCGACTGCGCCACCCTCTTCCTCTGCCGCCAGGGCGCCAGTGGGTCGTCGTGATCGAGTCGCCCCGCATCCGGGGCGCGCTGCGACTCCGTCATTACGGGCGGGGACTCCTACGACGCCCGCTTCGAACTCCTCTCGCGGGCACGGCGGGCCTGTCCGGACGCCTCCATCATGAGCGCCGACGGCGCGCTCGAGGGCGCCGACTACGAGTGGCGCCTGGAGGTCCGTGGCGTCGGGACGCAAGCCGGCGACCTCGGTATGGCACTCCAGCGCGAGCTCTCGGCCCAGCCGCGTAGCCACGCACGCCGCTTGTCGGGACGCACGCCGCAACGCCACTGCCGGGCCACCCGCTGCCCCTCCTTCTCGGGTCGCCCGCGCTCTTTTCGATGGCGACCGCTCAGCCGACCGCGACGGGAGGCGCAGCCCCTGACGCTGGTGCGGTACATCTCGCGGCGCACGCCCGAGTAGTCGTTCAGCGCGTTGTGCATGGTGCAGCGGTTGTCCCAGATGGCGAGCGTGTGCACCGCCCAGCGCAGCCGGCAGGTGAAGTTCTCGTTGATGCTGTGCCGGTACAGATGGGCCAGCAGGGCCTGTGACTCCTCCTTGGTCCAGCCCTTCGAAGCGGGTGGTGTAGACCGGGTTGACGAAGAGCGACACGCCGGCCGGTGACCGGGTGGACGGTCACGACCGGGTGGACGTGCTCGGCGTAGGCGTCGGGCGAAGGCGCGATGGCCATGGAGGTGAGGTCCTTCACCTGGTCGAGCAGCCCGCCGGTGCCGTAGGCCATGCCGGCCGAGTGGACGGCGCGGAGGCCGTCCAGGGTCGCCTGGAGGCCGCTCGACAGGGTCTCGTAGGCCAGGTACTGGTTGGACCACACCGTGTCGCCCGCCGTGGTCGGGCACCTCCCAGGCGTGGAGCAGCGTGTAGGCCGGCGGCGCGGGCAGGTAGCTCAGGTCGCTGTGCCAGGCGTTGGCGAAGTTGAGGGCGTCGGTCGGCTCCTTGATGACCCGGATGACGTAGGGCCGGTCCTCGAGCGGGTCGACGAACGGGGTGACGTCGCGCCCGCCCAGCAGGTCGGTGACCCGCTCGAGGTCGTCGAGGTCGAGGTCCTGCTCGGGCAGGAACACGACCAGGTGGTCGGCCAGCGCCTGGCGCAGGCCGTCGAGCTCGGCCGGCTCGGACACCTCGGTGAGGTCGATGCCGGTGACCTGGCGCCGAGCGCACCGGCGACCGGCTCGACGGTCAGCGGCGCGGCCCGGCGTCGCCTCGTCACACCAGGCCGAGGAGCTCGGCGCCGTTGCGCCAGAAGAACCGCTCGCGGGTCGACTCGTCGAAGCCCGCCACGGCGTCGCCGAAGGCCTCGAAGGGACGCTTGCCGCCTTCGGGATGCGGGTAGTCGGTCGAGAACATGAAGAGCTCGGGTCCGCACTGCTCGAGCAGCCAGGCGGTGTCCTCGAAGGGGAACGGGGTGAAGCGCACCTGGCGCCGCAGGTACTCCGACGGCTGGAGCGTCAGCTCCTGGAGGGCGGGCTCGAACTTGGAGAACGAGCGCAGCGCGTGGTCGACGTTGCGCAGGAGCCCGGGCACCCAACTCGCACCGAGCTCGATGGCGGCCCCGCGCAGCTCGGGGTGACGCTCGAAGACGCCGTCGAGCGCCATGCAGGCGAGGAAGCGCTCCGGCGAGTGGTGCAGCACGGGGAAGTCCTTCGAGCGCAGGTTCTCGCCGCCGCCCAGCCAGTCCTTGGGCCGCGGCCGCCCGTTGTTGTGGAACGACCGGGGCAGCAGCTTGCCGCCGCCGACGTGGAGCACGAAGGGCACGCCCGCCTCGGCCAGGCACGCCCACACCGGCTCGAGGTCGACGTGGGTCGGCGAGAAGTCGCCGGGGGCGTCCGAGGGCACCCAGACGGCGGCCACGCCGGTGTCGAGGGCGTCGGTCAGGCGTGGCCAGGGCGCGTTCGGGGTCGTTGAGCGGGAGATAGCCGACGGCCTTGAGCCTCGGGTCGGGCGCGCAGAAGGCGACCATGGCCCGGTTGAGGGCGGCCGTGCCGCCGTAGAGCACCTCGGGATCCCGGCTGCGCGAGAAGTGCCCGAGGGCGAAGGTCGGGAAGACGAGCTGGGCGTCGATGCCCAGCGCATCGAGCACACGCGAGCGCACCTCGGTGTCGAGGGCGCCCGGGGCCATCCACCCCTTGGGCCCCTTCAGCACCTCGGGCCCGATCTCCTGGCGGCGGTGGGACTCCCACAGGTCGGGCAGGCTGGCCATGAGCTTGGCCGCCCCCGCCCCCGCTCCTTCGAGCCCGAGGGTGCCCAGGCGGTCGCGCACGGAGTCGTCGGCGAAGGAGCCCAGCCACTCGGGTGTCTCCATAAGGTGGCTGTCTGCGTCGAAGATCGCGGTGTCCATTGGCCCCCCATAGGCTCGAGAAACGGTTGCCCAACCAGCGTAGACCTCGCCGTCAACGGCCACCACAGTGAACATTTACCCGGCTCATAACTTTCTCTGACCTGGCGTACAGGCCCGCGTTGTCCAATGACCCACGTGAAAGAGCCCTCGGCCCCCTGGGCTCAGACGGAGGATCACGAATGACCGAGGAACAGAACGACGAGACGACCGGCCAGCCGATGGACGGCTCGGCGCCGGACACGGTGCAGACGCCGTCGTGCCCGAGGACCCGGCCCAGGCCATGGATCTGCCGGCCGCAATTCCCCCGCCGCCGCCGGTGGGGACGCCCCTCTCCCAGGCCAGCCCGCTCCCTCCCCAGGCGAGCACGCCGCCCATGGGCCTGCCCCAGGAGCCCCCGGCGCAGGTGCCCCCGACCGGGAGCTACGCCATGGGCGCGCTGGCCGGGAACCCGGCCCAAAGTGAATGGCCGGGCTCCCCGTACGCAGCCGCCCCCGGTTTCGGCGCCACGTCCGGTGACACGGGCGCGTGGCCGGCGCCTCCGGCCACGCCGGGGCCCAAGACGCCCAGTGGCGTCGCACAAGGTCCGCAACGGGCTGATGGTCGGCGGCGCCGCGTCTGGTCATCCTGGCCGCCGGCATCGGCATCGGCCACGGGGCTTGGAACAACGGGACGACCAACCTCTCGGCTTCGAACGTCGTCGGGTAACGGGCACCTGCCGTCCCGCTCCGGCTCCGGCTCGTCCGGCAACGGCTCCGGCGGATTCCCCTTCGGTGGCCGTGGCTTCTCGGGCAACTCGGGGAACTCGGGCAACTCGGGCAACACGGGGACCTCGGGCAACTCGGGATCGTCCAATCTCCTCGGGTCCGAGCGACGTCAGCGCCATCGCGTCGAAGGTGGACCCCGGCCTGGTCGACATCAACACGACACTCGGCTACCAGGACGACGAGGCCGCCGGTACCGGCATCGTGCTGACGTCGAACGGCGTGATCCTGACCAACAACCACGTCATCGACGGCGCCACCAGCATCAGCGTGACCGACGTCGGCAACGGCAAGACCTACACGGCCAGCGTCGTCGGCTACGACCGCACGAAGGACATCGCCGTGCTCCAGCTCCACGACGCCTCGGGCCTCACGACGGCCTCGCTCGGCAACTCCGTCCAACGTGTCGGTGGGCGAGCAGGTGGTCGGCATCGGCAACGCCGGCGGGACGGGCGGCACGCCGAGCGCGGCCGGCGGTACCGTGACCGCTCTCAACCAGTCGATCACCGCCAGCGACGAGGCTGACGGCACCTCCGAGCAGCTGAGCGGCCTCATTGAGACGAACGCCGACATCCAGCCGGGCGACTCGGGCGGGGCGCTGGTGAACACGTCCGGGCAGGTGCTCGGCATCGACACGGCGGCCTCGGCCGGCTTCTCATTCCAGTCCAACGGCCAGTCGTCGGGCAGCCAGGGCTTCGCCATCCCGATCGGGACCGCCATCAACATCGCCCGCGAGATCGAGGCAGGGCGACGCATCCACGACCGTCCACATCGGTGAGACCGCCTTCCTCGGCGTCGAGATAAGCACGCAGGGCAGTTCTGCGGGCAACGGTGGCGGTGGAGCCGGCGGCTTCGGGGGCTTCTTCGGAGGCAACTCCGGCAGCACCGGCAGCACCGGGCAGCACCGGCAACACGGGCTCGTCCTCCTCCGGCGCCGACGTCGCTGGGGTCGTGACCAACGGCCCGGCCCAGGAGGCCGGCCTGGCCGAAGGTGACGTGATCACCTCACTGGGAGGCAAGACGATCACTTCGGCCGACGACCTCACCAACGCCATGGGCATCTACCACCCGGGCGACAAGGTGCAGGTCGCCTGGACGGACAGCTCGGGCCAGACCCACACGGCGACCGTCCAGCTCAGCTCGGGCCCGCCGCAATAGTCACGTCGAGGGCGGACGCACGTGGGGTTCACGTGTGTCCGCTCGAGGCGACGGACTTGCTACCGCTGTTGCAAGAGGCGGCCCACTGAGATCACGAGGGCCAGCGCGGCCGCACTGAGCACACAGATGAGCCCCCAGCCGATGCTGACGTCGGCATTCGCAGAAGCCGGCAGGTTCGAGATCTTCTGCACCATCCGGAACGTGTCGTAACTGGCGAACACGAAGATGGCCAGGGAGAACACAAAGGTCAGCCCGACGACCACCGCCTCTTCCGAGGACATGGAGAGGCCGCCGAAGATGACCAGCACGATGCCGCCGATGAAGGTGATCCATCCGCTCACGCCGATCAGGGCGTTGATGCCCGGGTCGGTCCCGTTGAGCGACAGATGGAAGTCGACCACCCCGACGGAGCCCGTCACGTGGACCCAGGTCCCCACGGAACCGAACATGAGGCCAATCCCGCTGACCACCAGCAGCAGGACGCCGACACTGAAGGTCGCCGGAGCGGTCCTCCTCGGCTGGCTACGCACCGTCTCGGCGTACGGGTTGGCGCTCAAGCGAGGCTCGGACGCCACCGCAGTGGTCTTGGGCAAGACCCCCGCTCCCACGCCCTCGCCCTCGACCCACCCCTTCCCGACGGCCCAATGCCGTACGCCGCTCCAGCTGACCCCATTCCAGAAGGATTGTTCGTTCGGGTTCGAGCCGAGCGTGTACCAACCGGGCTCCCTCTGGCGGGATCCGACCCCCTGACTGCCAGAACCCGCAGCACCATCGGGAGCTGCTTCCTGGTCAATGTCGTCAGCCACGGAGCACCTCGCTTCGTCCTCGGCTCATGGCGGGCCTCGACCACCCCGCCAGGGGTGAATTGAACCCAAGTATGGCACCGCGGCGACGCCACTCCGCGGGACCGTCCTCTCTGTGAACTCACGGCATCACGGCTTGCCGGCAGCGACCCAACTCTTCACTCGAGCGTCGCTGATACGCCGCGCCGTCGGCATCTTGGCCCAGGCTCGAAAGCGTGCCTTCTCCTCCTCGGGGAGTTCCGAGTACATGGTCCGCTCGACGCTGCCTGAGGGTGTCGGTCGCCTGGTGCGGGGTGCTCCACCTGTGACCCGACCCTTGTCGATGAAGGGCTGCAGAGCGGCGCGCAACCTGGTGGCATTGGCCTGGCTGACGTCGATCTCGTAGGACCTTCCGTCGAGGGAGAACCGGATTGTCTCGTCGGCGTCGCCGCCGTCAATGTCGTCCGTCAGCTTCACGATCACCGTCTTGGCCATGGATCCATCGTTGCAGAGGACGACCGCCACCCACAACGTTCCGCACCCGCCCAGACCTCTGCGGACGTCGCTGTTGCGGGGCTGGACCGAGTGGTCGTTCGGGGCTGCGGCTCCGATCGTGATGGCGCGCCCTTCCAGGTATTTGCAACTAGGCTCACACTTGCCCCGACGGGTCCGGTCCGACCCTTATTCCCCCTCCGTCGAACCCACGGCGCGTCGGGGCTCTTTCGACTTCGAGCGCCGATGCAGCCACCTTTTGGAAAGGCCAGGTGCTGCGAGCGCCACAATGAGGTACATGCCGCGCCGACGGAAGCAACCCAGCGACAGGCGGCCAAGGTTCGAAGGCGAACGCCCGCCCAACTGCGGATCACATTGGCGTGCCGACGGCGCCGCGAAGACCTCGTACCGGACTCAAGCCGACGCACTGTCGGCGGCAGATGAGCGACGCCAGGACTCCGGGGTCGACCTCAACGTGTACCAATGTGAGTTCTGCTCCTCATGGCACATGGGGAGCGCCGAGGGCCGGCGAGGTTGAAGGTGGGCACGGACGACGCCGGTCCTCCGGTCAACTCAGCAATCGAACCCTGGGGCCGGCGAACCGGCTCGTGCAGCGAGTGCCGATTCAATTGGTCTGAAGACGACTACGAGGTGCTCGTCGGTCGCTGTGTACAACAGGTGGCGGCGTTCGGTCAGGTCCTGGCGAAGATCGATCCCGCCGAGGCGGTGCAACCCGGCCTCTGGTCAGCCAGCCGCTACATGTGGCACACCGTCGACGTCTTGCGCTTCGGCACGGAACGCCTTTGGACGATCAGTGCCGATCCGACGTTCGGCGTCCCGGCTTGGGACGAGAACGTCGTGGCCGAGGTGCGCGCCTATGACGAGCTCTCGCCCGTGGTGGGGCTCATCGCCCTGATCGACGCCGCCACGGCGTGGCGACAGGCCGCGCTGGAGGCCCCGCACGATGTCCCCACGGCCCACCCGGAGGCGGGCGAGATCTGTGCCTTCGACATCGTCCAACGCAACGCGCACGAGGTCTGCCACCACCTGTGGGACGTCCGGCGCGGAGAGGGTCGCAGCACGCCCGATTGACCCCTTCGGGGTGCTGACGGTGAATTGTTGTGGACCAGTTGTCCTATGGATGGGTGAAAACGGGCCAAGTCTGACGCTCGAGAACACGTTCACGGTTGTCTCTGAAACCCTCCCGGTCTCGGGAAGTCCGACCCTGTTCACGCTCAGGCGCATCAGTTCTGGCTGGTAAAAGACCCGCGAGTCGGCGAGGTTGTGGTCCGCCAGGCAGCCCTCCGTGTTAGCACTCGCGGTGCAAGTTCACACACGAAAACAGCACAGTTGACTGCTCAACTGGGCCGGAAGGCAGGCCGATATCAGAGAGATCCCAGGGGTGGTGTTCTTCGACCAGGGGTTTCAGGGTAAATTTCGGACCTTCTAAGGACTACGTTCGGCTAGGTCGGGCGAAGGCGGTCCGCTTGGAGTAGGGGACCTTGGCGAAGCGGCGAACCGGCATCGAATGGTTGGGGATGGGCCAACACGGGCTGGCGCGCGGCCAAATCGGCTTTCCATCTGGCCATTTGGAATTGACCTTGTGCCCTAGCGCATTCCTCGCCGGGGACGGAGGCTGGTCCTTGATGGCGAACAGGCGGAAGACTCCACGCGTACCCGAGCAGGGACGGTGAGCCGGTGAGCCGTCGGCATAGGCATACCCGCCCGGATGGCGCGCCGATTGACCGTTCATCCCGTCACAGCGGCGCGCGCCATGAACCGTCGCCGACTCCAGAGAGGCAGAGCCGAGCTGAGCGGCTGGACGAAGGCTTCACGCTCATAGAGCTGATCATCGTCATCGCAATCCTGCCTATCGTCGTCGGCGCCCTGGCCGTCGGCATCGTCTCCGTCCTCACGCTGCAAACCAAGGTGTCGAATCGTCTCACCGACTCCGGTGACGCTGAGGTCGTCGCCGCCCACTTCCAGAACGACATGCAGAGCGCGGCGCTGATCACCACTTCAAACGCACCCACGAGTTCTCCGGCCGGCACGACCATGCCACCGGTTGCGGCTCGGGTTTCCAGGTGCTGGGCCTCGTGCTCGGCAACAACTCGGAAATCACCTACACGACGGCTGCCGCGGGGAAGACGAACAATCTGTTCCGAAACGTCTGTATCGGTGGGAACGAGACGAGTTCCTCGTCGTGTCACAAGACGTCCCCTCGTCCATGCTCACTTCGGCAGGCGAGACCGTGGCAGGCGTGATCCTCACGGCCAACTCCACCTCGGTCAAGATCAGTGGTGGCGGCAGCTTCACGGGCGTGTCGAACGGGCAGAACCTCACGGGCAACAACGTGGTTCCGGGTACGTACGTCGTGAGCGGGGGCGGCACACCCACACTGACACTCAACCAGTCGCCACGTTACCACTACGGTCACAGAGGGCGTGAGCTTCCCATTCGTCGCGATCACGTGCACCTCGTCGGGCGCGGCCTGCGAGGGTATCGGTCCAACGAGCACCCCCGCCTATACGGTCAACTGGGTGACGACTGTCGGCATCACCAAGGTCACGTTCCAGACGACGGAGCCAGAGAGCAACTACTTCTATCAGCTCGTCGGGGTTCCCATCGCGGCGGCCAGCTCGACGAACCTGGCCGCCCCCTCGAGCCCTTCCACGGGCATAGGCTTCGCAACGCCCGACCCACAGTCGTACTACGCACAGACGCTGGGTTTCGTGAATTTCGCGCCTTGGAACACCCTGACGCAAGCGTCCGGGCTGGCCAACTACTGCCCTTCACCAGCGGCGTCCCCCACGGACCCGAGTGGTTATCTTGCGATCTCGGCCGGGGTTGCAAACACGCCTTACACCCTAAACTTCTGCATGAAGGTGAGCAGCAACGAACCCGCAGGCCCAACTTCGGCACCAGCAGCGTGCGGCGTCGCAGCCAGGAGTGGCTACAACGACATCACCGCAGTTCCTCTCCCGACATATTCCTGTCCGCCGGGCAGCGAGGCTTTCCTCGGGAACAACGGCTTTTACACGGGCGTGCCAGGCGACCCTGCGCTCTACACGGTTACCGAGGGCTCCACGGCAACCGTCACGATCACCAACATCGAACTGCTGAGTCCAGCGGCGCCACCGCCACGAACTGGGAGCTGGTGACGGGTGACGCCGAGTCCACTGACGAGGGTGAGTCGATCACGTGGACCTCCAACCAAGACCTGAACCTGCTCGACAACTCCCCGACTACGAACCCCCAGATTTGCGTCTCGCCCGTCGGCAACGCCTGCATGAGCTTCGGGCCGGCGGCGAACTCTCCGCCTAATTACAACACCACCTACTTCACGGGAGTCGGCATGACGACGGTCGAGTGCTCGGCCCCATCGTCTTTCTCACGGGGTGGACCACACGGGTACGGTCATGCTCGAGGCCAAGACACCGTCCTCGCTGACGGTGACCCTGGTGGGGACGGGACTCCAGGCGATGTTCATGGGGGTCCTACTGCCATGAGGCGCCGACGATCCGACAAAAAGGGCGAGACCCTACGTACCGCCGGAGGGCAGGCGGCGCTCGGAGGCCGGCGACACCTTGGTCGAGATCCTCCTTGCCCTCACAGTGATCGGCATCGCGGGCACGGCCATCCTCTTGGCCTTTGCGACCTCCCTCTCGGGTTCGAACGACCACCGCAACCTCGTGAACATGAACACCATGCTGAGAACGGCCGCCGCCGAGGTGACCGTCGCCGTCCAGCAGCAATACAGCACGGCGCAGGCTGAGCAGTCTGAGAGCCGACGCCGCAAGATGTAACTGCCGTCGCAGACTGCGGTGGCGCAGCACTGCTGAATCCGACAGCCAGGCTCGATCCCGCTGCCGACGACCGGCTACACAGCAACGATCAGCGGAGTCCAATTTTGGAACAGCAGCAGCTACGCCTTCGCTCCGTCCTCGCCCGAGACGCCCACCAGCACGTGCCCCACCGGCGCAACCCCGGCTGGACCCCAGCAACTCACCGTCACAGTGTCCTACAAGGGGACGAGCCAGTCCATCACAACGGTCGTCCAAGACACCACCGCGCCGGCGACTCCTTCGGGCTGCGGCGATGCGGCGACTCAATTGGTCTGGGTAGGACAGCCCTCCAACGGGCTGGCCGGGTCCGCGCTCTACCCGTCACCCACTGTGGTGCTCGAGGACAACAGTGGCTGCGTCGAAACGAGCGATGCCTCCGCGGTCCACTTATCGATCTATTCCTATACCCCCCCGTCGGGTTCCGGGCTGTCTGAAGGAACCTTGAGCAACTGCGTGGCCAACCTGGGCCAGGGCGAGACGAGCTTCACGGACTGCAGCCTGAATAACCCTGGGACGTACCAGCTCGTGGCGACCGACCCGACGGACGGGGCGGGCGGCCTGACGTCGTTGCCGGGCAACGCCTTCACGATCAGCGTGGGTGTGCCCGCAAAGTTGGTCTTCCATGAGGAACCGGGCAACGGAACGGGCGGGGAACCGCTGTCCCCGAATCCCACAGTGTGGATCGAGGACTCCTCGGGCAACGTCATCGCGGGAGACGACAATCCGATCACCCTGGCCATCGGGACGAACCCCAGCAATGGGACGCTGTCGGGGTGCACCGCTTCGACCGTGAGCGGCGTGGCCACGTTCACTACCTGCGCGATCAACAAGATGGGGAACGGCTACACGCTTGTGGCGACCGATCCGGGCGACAACCTGACGACGCCTTTGTCTAGCAGTGCGTTCGACGTCACCCCCGGCCCGCCCGCCCAGCTGGCCTTCACAACGGAGCCCTCCACGAGCGACCTGACCGGTGACGCGTTCCAGACCCAGCCCGTCGTGACGATCGAGGACGCTGGCGGCAACGCCGTGACGAGCGACACCAGCACGGCGACCATGAAGCTGACCGCTGGGACGGGCACGGGCGGGGCCACCCTGTCGGGCTGCACAGCGACGTCGAACGGAAAGGGTGTCGTCACCTTCACGGGGTGCGCCGTCAGCCCGGCTGGCTCCAACTACACGCTCACGGCCACGGTCACCAATGACGAGGTCAACGGTGCGACCTTCTCCGGGGTCAGCTCCCCGTTCAACGTGGCCGCCGGTACTGACGTCGTTCTCCGTCGTACCCTCCACCACCACCCCAACGGCCGGAACCGCGTTCACCGTGACGATCACGGCCCTGGACCAGTCTGGCGACGAATTTCACGGGACTGACGGGGCCCCAGACCATTACCTTTAGCGGACCGTCCAACTCGCCCAACGGCACGGCTCCGCTTTATCCTACGACCCCTGTCAGCTTCACGAACGGCGTGAGCACTCCCTCCGCCTCGGTCACGCTGTATGACGCCCAGACCACCACCTTGACGGCCCGCGACGACGGGACAGGGCCTTGTGACTGGCACCTCGGGCAACATCGTGGTGAGCCCGCTAGCGGCAAAAACGCTCAGCGTCTCGGGCTTCCCCAACCCGACGGTGGCCGGAGCGCCCGGCAGCGTCAAGGTGACTGCCGATGACACATACGGCAACGTGGCCACCGGTTACCGGGGGACCGTCAAGTTCAGCAGCACCGACACGAAAGCCACTCTGCCCGCCAACTACCAGTTCACGGCAACAAATGGCGGGACCGAGACCTTCAACAACGGCGTGACGCTCAACACGGCTGGCACCCAATCGGTCACGGCAACCGACACGGTGACCAGCACTATCACCGGCACCGAGGGCGGCATCACGGTGGCCAAAGCGTCCCCGACCATCGCACGACCCTGTCGTCGTCGAGCATCAGCATTGGGCGGAACACGCCCACGACACCTCGACATTCACCGGGGCGGTGAACTCGACCGGAGCCGGGACGGTCGCCTACAGCTACTACACCAACAACACCTGCACGACGGGCCCGGTGGCGGTCAACACGGTGACGGTCAGACCGGCGGCGTGGTGCCCAACTCAACGCCGTCACCTTCAACAGCGCCGGCACCTACTACTGGCAGGCGGTCTACACCGGCGACGCCAACAACAACGGAGCGTCGAGCCCCTGCACGGCGAGCAACAACGAGCAGCTGACGGTGGCCAAGGCCTCGCCGACGCATCGCGACGGCGCTCTCCGCCTCGAACATCGCGGTCGGAGCGGCGGCGAACGACACCGCCACCTTGACCGGCGCGGTGAACTCGTCGGGGATCGCTACGGTCACCTACAGCTACTACACCAACAACACCTGCACGGCGAGCGCGGTGACGGTGAACACGGTGACGGTCAGCACCGGCAGGCGGTGCCCAACTCAAGCCAGCGTCACCTTCAACAGCGTCGGCACCTACTACTGGCAGGCCGTCTACACCGGCGACGCCAACAACAACGGCACCTCGAGCCCCTGCACGGCGGACGAACAACGAGCAGCTGACGGTCAAGGCATCGCCCGACGATCAGCACGCCGCTGTCGGCGAGCACGATCACGGTCGGCTCGACGGCCTACGACACCGCGACGCTGAACGGGCTGGCGAACTCGCGGGACCGGCACGGTCGCCTACAGCTACTACACCAACAACACCTGCACCACCGGCAAGGTGGCGGTGAACACGGTGACGGTGCCACCAGCGGCGTCGTGCCCAACTCGACGCCGTCGACCTTCAACAGCGCCGGCACCTACTACTGGCAGGCCGTCTACAGCGGCGACACCAACAACAACGGAGCCACGAGCCCCTGCACGGCGACCAACAACGAGCAGCTGACCGTGACCAAGGCCTCGCCCACCATCACCACGACGCTGTCGGCAGCGAGCATCACGGCCGGATCGACGGCCTACGACACCTCGACGCTGAGCGGGGCGGGCACTCGACCGGAGCCGGGACGGTCGCCTACAGCTACTACACGAACAACACCTGCACGACGGCACGGTGGCGGTGAACACCGTGACGGTCAGCACCGGCATGCGGTGCCCAACTCGAACGCCGTGACCTTCGGCAGCGTCGGCACCTACTACTGGCAGGCCGTCTACAGCGGCGACGCCAACAACAACGGAGCCTCGAGCCCCTGCACGGCGACCAACAACGAGCAGCTCACGGTGACCAAGGCCTCGCCCACCATCGCCACGACGCTGTCGGCGGCGAGCATCACGGCCGGATCGACGGCGTACGACACCTCGACGCTGAACGGAGCGGGCACCTCGACCGGAGCCGGGACGGTCGCCTACAGCTACTACACGAACAACACCTGCACGACGGGCACGGTGGCGGTGAACACCGTGACGGTCAGCACCGGCGGCGCGGTGCCCAACTCGAACGCCGTGACCTTCAACAGCGCCGGCACCTACTACTGGCAGGCCGTCTACAGCGGCGACGCCAACAACAACGGAGCCTCGAGCCCCTGCACAGCGACCAACAACGAGCAGCTGACGGTGACCAAGGCCTCGCCGACGATCGCCACGGCGCTGTCGGCGGCGATCATCGCGGTCGGAACGACGGCCTACGACACCTCGACGCTCGATCGGCGCGGTGAACTCGACCGGAGCCGGCACGGTCACCTACAGCTACTACACGAACAACACCTGCACGACGGGCACGGTGGCCGTGAACACCGTGACGGTCAGCACCGGCAGTGCGGTGCCCAACTCGAACGCCGTGACCTTCAACAGCGCCGGCACCTACTACTGGCAGGCCGTCTACAGCGGCGACGCCAACAACAACGGAGCCTCGAGCCCCTGCACGGCGACGAACAACGAGCAGCTCACGGTGACCAAGGCCTCGCCCACGATCACCACGGCGCTGTCGGCGGGATCGATCACGGCCGCGACGGACGGTGTACGACACCGCCACCTTGACCGGCGCCGTGAACTCGACCGGAGCCGGGACGGTCGCCTACAGCTACTACACGAACAACACCTGCACGACGGGCACGGTGGCCGTGAACACCGTCACGGTCAGCACCGGCAGTGCGGTGCCCAACTCGAACGCCGTGACCTTCAACAGCGCCGGCACCTTCTACTGGCAGGCCGTCTACAGCGGCGACAACAACAACAACGGAGCCTCGAGCCCGTGTACGGCGTCGAACAACGAGAAACTCACCGTCACGTGATGAACGAGAGCGGCGGAACGACAGAGGTCACGACCCACGTTGCAGAGTCGACGGACAGGCGAGAAGCACGGCGTAGAGCGGCGACATGAACGCAGGGAGTCGAAGCAGGTAAGGTTTCGGACAGCAGGGGGCCCTCCCGAGTCCAAACGACGGGGAATAACCATCGGTTCTCAGTCAAGCCACGGCCGTGACGACGCCGGGGCGGTACTGATCCTGGCAATGGTCTTCCTGCTCGTGATCGGCTTGCTCGTTGGTGCACTGGCGTCTTGGACGGCCGGCGATCTCAAGAGTGCCCTGAGCTTTCAGAACTCTCGGAACGCTCAATACGCGCTTTCGAGTACCTCGCAGGTGGCGATCCAGAACATCCGGTACACGCCGCTACTGGGTTTGGACGGTTCGAACCAGACTCTGAACGCCAGCCCGCCGTCGTATTGCTGGGGTCCGACCCCAGGCACCGGAGACGGGACCGTCTCCGAGCTCACTGTCCCTGTCCCGAACAATCCTGCGGGCATTCAAGTGGCAGTGTGGTGCAGCACCGTGTGGAACCCCACGAGCGCGTCCACTCGCGTCGTCACGGTTTCGGCCTGCCTCACCAGCGTGATCCCGACACCGAGCACAGGCAGCTCGCTGACCTCCGTTCAGACGGCCGCCGCCGCCTGTGCGGCGAACCCAGGACTCCAGACGATCTTGACCTTCGACGATTACTCCGCCTCCAATCCCACACCCAACCCCGGCACGTGTCTCACGCCGCCCCAAGGGACCTGTGGAGCAGGTATGACCATCAACAGCTCGACGATCGGCATCGCCAATCCGACCGTCACATCGCTCTCGAGCACCCTGGGCCCCGCCACCGGCGGCAGCACCCTGACGGTGGCAGGAACCGGCTTCGTGGCTGGGTATACGACAGTGAACTTCTTCGCGACAAGCGCCTCGAACAACATCGTCCTCGCCGGCACCGACCCAACCGTGGCCACCGGCTCGACAACCTCATTGTCGGTGACCATCCCGCCCACCACGACCGTGACCAGTTTTTATGTCATCGTCAGCACGCCGAACGGATCGAGTGCGGCAGGATCCCAAGCCACGTACACCTACCAGTCGGTGCTCCCGACCGTCAGCAGTATCACGACCCCTTCCGGCGCAGCGTCGGGCTCTGCCGGCGGTGGCTCGTCGCTCACCATCACCGGAACCGGGTTCCTGAGCATTCCGCCCGCGAACAGCACGACGGTCAACTTCGTGGACACCGCCAACCCCGCGGTTGTCCTAACGGCCCCGTACTTAACGGTCAATTCGTACGTTGACGGGGTTCAGACGATCACGGCTACCACGCCTGTCGTCACCACGGGCACCACGTACTACGTGACCGTGACCACCGCACCCGGTGGCACGAGCGCCGAGAGCGCGGCAACTGAATTCACCTTCCTAGCGTTGTATCCCATCGCGGGCACCATCACCCCCGCCACCGGTGTCTCGGGTACGTCGGTGACCGTCACGGGAATCGGTTTCGTCAGCACTGCGGGTGCTACCACGGTCCAACTGGTCCCGACGTCCGGCAATGGCACTCTTACCGCGACGAATGTCTCCGTTTCGTCAACCGGGACGACGCTCACCGCAACGATTCCGCCCAATACCGACGGCGGGATAAATACGTTCTACGTGGAGGTCACCACGACATGGAACGGCACGCAGTATGCCAGCGGTTCCAGTGGTGCTCCGTTGTACACCTATTAGTCCCAGCCTCGTGGCGGCTCCAAGGGGACTCGACGGAAGACAATGAGTGGTCAAATCGAGGCACAAGATGTCTACTTTTCAACTGGAGTTGCAAAGGAGCTGTCTCCACTATCTGGTGGGCACTTCAGAAATACGCCCCACAACCCGATATCGCTATCAGAGGTTGAGCGCTGCCCATGCAGCCTCGCCAAAGCGGGAGGGGCTAAAATTGCTCGGTTGGCGCGGGCGGTCCGCCCGGGAGTTCCGCATGGATACTTGGCGAGTCGTAATTTCTCCACATTTGGTGTGGCCACCAGCGGAGCGTTGCCGTGGTGACCAATCAGACCGGGCGGGTGCGCGGGTTCTCGTCTGTGCCAAGCAAAACGCGAGGCCTCGTCATGGTGCTCAGTAAGAGAGCCGACCGCAAGAGCCGCAAACCGGTCGAGGAGGAGGCCGCACCGGCCTCCGAAAACGGTTCGGCTCAGGTCTCCGCAGCTAACTCAAACGGGCGATCCAGCCATCGACTCCAGAAGGCGCTGCTACAACGCAACCTCGTGACCAAGGCCGAGATAGAACAGGCCCTGGCCTCAGAGCCTGCGATGGGAGCGGATCTCGGTGATCTGCTCGTGGGCATGCGCGTGCTCGACGAGCATGACCTCGCAGCGGCCCGTGCGGAACTCTACGGGATGGAAGTCGCCGATCTTCGGCAGATCAACCCTGAGCCGGAAGCGCTGGCCCTCATACCCGACTCCATGGCTCGCGAGCATTTTGTGGTCCCCATCGCCGTCAGTGACGGTGGCTTGCAGATTGCCGTAGTCGACCAACCATCTCCTGAGCTCATGACGCTCCTCGAGCAGACGAGCGGCCAGGCGATACGACCGGCGCTGGCTCCGCTCTCAGACATCCGACGGGCCATCGACAACAACTATCGGGCCATCGGCGGATTGGACCACCTCGTGCAGGCTTTCGAGGCCGTCGAGGAGACCAGGCGACGCCCCACCACTGGGACCGTCAGCGCTCCGGAGGCCGTGGTCGATGACGACGCGCCGGTCGTCCAGGTCGTGGGCCGCATCCTCACCCAGGCCATGCGGGACCGGGCTTCCGACGTCCACATCGAGCCCACCGATGTCGGCCTTCGGGTGCGCTACCGGATCGACGGCGCCCTCAAGCAGGTTCTGACGCTCCCCGCCTCCATGGGCGTCGGGCTGGTCAGCCGGATCAAGATCATGGCCGGCATGAACATCGTGGAGCGCCGGCGTCCGCAAGACGGCCAGCTCCGAACGGAGATTGACGGTCGGGAGGTCGACGTCCGGGTCTCCACCCTGGCGACCATCTGGGGTGAGAAGTGCGTCATGCGACTGCTCGACCGCACGCGCTCCGTGATGCGGTTGCACGATCTCGGGATGCCGGACGACTCGGCCGATATGTACACGAGTTTCGTCAAGGCTCCCTTCGGCATGGTCTTGTGCGCCGGGCCCACCGGGAGCGGGAAGACGACGACCCTCTACGCCACCCTGACGGAAATCAGCGACCCCAGCCGAAACGTGATGACGATCGAGGACCCGGTCGAATACGTCTTCCCCTCCATCAACCAGATCCAGACCAACGAGCAGGCCGGACTGACGTTCGCCAACGGCCTCCGCTCCATCCTGCGACAGGACCCCGACGTGATCCTCGTCGGCGAGATCCGAGACGTGGAAACCGCGCGCATTGCCGTTCAGTCCGCGCTGACCGGTCACCTGGTGCTCTCGTCACTGCACGCGACCGACTCGGTGTCGGCCCTGCATCGGTTCCTCGACATGGGAATCGAATCATTCTTGGTTGCCTCGTCGATCATCGGAATCGTGGGCCAGCGTCTCGTCCGCAGGATCTGCCCCTCCTGCAAGGTCGCCTACATGTTGAACGCCGAGGAGCGCTCCTTCTACGAGGAGAGCGGCGCACCGGAGAAGAACGAGTTCGTGCGGGGTGAGGGCTGCAACTTTTGCAGCGGAACCGGATACCAGGGGCGGATCGGGGTCTACGAGCTGTTGCGCATCACACCCGAGATCAAGCGCCTGGTCGTGGGTTGGGCCACGCAGGACGAACTGCGGAGGCTGGCCGAGCGCCAGGGCATGCGCTCGCTCCGGGAAGAGGCAATCAACCTCGTGGCACAGGACGTCACAACAGTCTCAGAAGTCATTCGAAGCATCTACGCCCTTTGAGGTATAGGAGAACACGATGCAGACACTGCTGAATTTCCGCTACAGCGCCACCGACGAGAGCGGCAACGTCGTAAAGGGAACTGAGAAGGCCTCCTCTCCTGGTGCTGCGCACCTTGCGCTCATCCAGCGCGGCTTGCAGCCGATGGCCATCAAGGAGCACAAGGGCATTCTCCAGTTCGAGATCACACGCAAGATGGTGAAGCGCAAGGAGATCATGCACTTCTCGCGCCAGCTCAGCGTGTTCGTCGAGGCCGGCATCCCGATCATGGACGCGCTCGAGATCATCTCCGAGGAAACCTCCGACAAGCTGATGAAGCGGGTGCTCATTGACATGGCCGTACAGCTGCGGGAGGGCGACACCTTTGCCGCCGCCGCTGCTGCGCACCCTGAGGCCTTCCCGCGCTACTACGTGGCCGTCCTGGAATCGGCGGAGCTGACCGGTACCTTGGACAAGGTCCTCCGGGACCTTGCTGACTACATGGAGCGGGACCTTGCGGCCCGGACCGAAATGACGTCGGCCCTGATCTATCCGGCGGTCGTCGCCGTGCTCGCCGTGGTCACCGTCGTCATCTTGGCCACCTTCGTCCTGCCGAAGTTCCGCACTTTCTTCGAGTCACTCGGCGCGAAGCTCCCCCTCCCCACTCGAATGCTCCTGAGCATCTCGAGCTTCATCAGCAACTGGTGGTGGTTGGTCCTCCTCGTGGTGCTGGTAATCGTCGTCACCGTCGTCGCCATGAGGCGCTCAGTCAAGGGCAAGGAGCGTATCGATGCGTTAGTCCTCAAGCTCCCCGTCCTCGGCGGACTGGTGCAAGCGGCCATCATCGAGCGCGTCTGTCGCGTCCTGGCCTCACTTGTCACGGCCGGCGTCGACCTCCCTCGAGCCATGGCTGTCACGGCGGAGTCGTCGAACAACGCCGTCTACAGCCGGGGCATCAGCCACATCCGCGAACAGATGATGGAGGGCAACGGTCTGTCAGAGCCGTTGGCCGAGACGGGGCTCTTCCCCGCCGCCGCCCGCCAGATGTTCCGGGTCGGTGAGGAGACGGGGACGCTCGACAAGCAGCTCGAGACCGCCGCTTCCTTCTACAAGCGCGAGCTCGAGCTCAAGGTCAAGCACTTCACGAGCCTCTTCGAGCCGGCCATCATCATTTTCATGGGTCTGATCGTCGGCTTTGTCGCGGTGGCGCTGGTCTCTGCCATGTACGGGATCTACAACCAGGTCAACTTCGGAAAGGTCGGCGGAGTGATCGAGGCTCTGCGGCTCTGGATGTAGGGGCCGCCGGCCACGCTGACACCTGCAACCGGCGTGGATCCCAGATGGTCGTTTCAGCTTCTGCTAAATCTCGCGTGGCTAGAGTCTTTTTGCCCTTTTGTTGACTTAATTGGGCACTAAATGTCCTGGTTACACGGCAAAATTGTGTTGAATAGCCACTGACCCCGATGTACCATACGACATCCCCCGAGAAGGGCATCTCGGGGGCGGGGAACTCATCCAGGGAACCTCTCAACCCAACCAACCAATGGGCCGATACCTACCTTTGGTAAGTCCCAACTGAGAAAGGCGGTATAGCGCGTGTTTCAGCGTTATCGCGAAGTTCAAATGCGCAGGGAGGACGGGGGCGCTTCCGAATCCGGATTCACCCTTATCGAACTGCTCATCGTCATCATCGTGCTGGGCATCTTGGCAGCGATCGTGATCTTCTCGCTTACGGGCGTGACCGGCCAGAGCAAGGCGGCCGCGTGCAACTCCGACGGCAAGACGATCGAAATCGCCGCCGACGCATACCAGTCGGCGAACGGTACCTACCCGACCACGACGGCCGAGCTCGTCGGGACCGGCACAGGCACCAGTGGCTCGTACCTGCAGACGTGGCCCGACGCGTCGGGTTACACGTTCACGCTGGGCACGAACACGATCGATGTTGCGGTCGGTACTAATGCCGCTGTGGCCTACACCGACGCGACAACCGGCTGCCCCAGCCTGTAGTCAACAAATCGGTAATCGTCGAAGCGCCCGGCCCAAAGGGCCGGGCGCTTCGACATTGCTCTGAGCAAAAGTCAAGAGGTAAGAGGTAAGACGATGATCCCCAACCATGTGAACCCCAAATCGATGGAGCGTATTGACCCGTGGCTGCAGCTCCTGTGGGAGCACCGGGGTTCAGACCTGCTCCTGGCCAGCCGCACGGCCCCCAGGGTCAGGATCGACGGTGGTCTCCGCCCGGTTCCCGGCGCGGCGCCGATGACAGGGGTTGAAATCAAGGAGATCGTCGACGGCCTGATCACCGATGACCAACGAGCCGTCCTCGAGGAGCACCAGGATGTCGACTTCTCCCTCACCTGGCACGACAAGGCCAGACTCCGAGGGAGCGCCTTTCGCCAGAGGGGTGAGGTCGCGCTGGCGCTGCGGATGATCCCCTCGGAGATCCCGACCTTCGAGGAACTCGGGCTGCCACCCATCGCCGAATGGATCTCGCGCCTCCCACGGGGGCTCGTCCTGCTCACCGGCCCGACTGGGTCCGGAAAGTCAACGACCCTCGCTTCCATCATCGACCGGATCAACGAGACGCGCCAGCTGCACATCCTGACCATCGAGGATCCCATCGAGTACGTCCACGAGCACAACCTGTCGGCGGTCAACCAGCGCGAGATCGGCGTCGACAGCCCGTCGTTCGAACGCGCTTTGCGCTCAGCCCTGCGCGAGGACCCCGACGTCCTCCTGGTGGGCGAGATGCGCGACCTCGAGTCCATCCAGCTCGCCCTCACGTTGGCCGAAACAGGCCACTTGGTCTTCTCGACCCTGCACACCAACGACTCGGCGCAGGCCATCGACCGCATCATCGACGTGTTCCCTGCCTTCCGGCAGGAGCAGATCCGGGTGCAGCTCGGTGCATCGCTGGGAGCAGTCGTCGCCCAGCGATTGGTGCCGAAAATCGGCGGCGGCATGGTGGCCTCGTTCGAGATCCTGGTCGCCAACCACCCGGTCCGGAACCTCATTCGGGAGGGTAAGACCAACCAGCTCATGAACGTGATCACTACGAACCAGCAGGAGGGTATGTGCACGATGGAGATGAGCCTCGTCGATCTCATCCGCGCGGACATCGTCTCCTATGACGACGCCATGGCCATCTCGGCGCACCCCAAGGAGCTCGACCGGCTGCTGAGTCACCGCAGTGCCATGCTCTCGACCGCGTGACGGTCACGTCATCTCGACACGGCCCCACCCTCCCCTACTCCCTGGTCGCCGGTGTGACCCCATGCCGGGGAGGTTGGCTCGTCGCCAGTGCCAAGCTCCAGGGCACCATCTTCGCTCCCGAGGACCCGCAGAGGCTGGAGAGCTTCGTCGACGTCGTCGACCAGCGGCCGTCGTATTCCGCCGTTGCCCTGAACGCGCCGGTCGGGTACCTGAACGTGACCACGGCGGGGGGCAGAGCGTGTGACCGTGAGGCTCGGGCGCTGCTGGGGCGGCGCGGCTCCTCCGTCAAGAGCGCACCCGTCCGGATGGAATCGGCTCGCGACCTCGATCTTCGGCCGGATCACCTCGATGCGATCAGCCGGGTGCTCCTGCGCCGCTACCGCGAGGTGGCGAGCGAAATGGCGCCCTTCCGGCAGCGAGTGATCTACGAAGCCAACGCGGAGCTGAGCTTCTACCAGCTCAACGGCGAGGTCCCCCTGCGATGGTCCAAGCACTCCGAGAAGGGGATGGAAGAGCGAAGGGCCCTGCTCGAAGAGAAGGTCCCTGGCGCGCTGCGGATTATGGAGGCCGAGGTTGCCGGCGCGACTCCGGCACACCTTCACGACGCGGCAGCCGTCCTCTGGACGGCCCGACGTGCCTTCGCCCACGCCGCCTTACGGATCCCGGCCGATCCCGAGTGGGACGAGCAGGGCCTCCGCATGGAGCTCGTGCGCTGACGAGCGACAGCCGTTCGTGCTCAGCGATGCGAGCTCAGAACGAGTGGTTCGTGAAGGGCCGGACCAACTCCGGTCCGGCGAACACGGCCACGGCACAGCCGAGGGCCAGGAACACGCCGTAGGGGATACGGTCACGCCGGCTCAGTCGCCCGGTGGCGATCAGCGCCAGGCCCACGCCCGCACCGATCAGGTTGGCGGCGAAGAACCCGAGCAGCACGTACCAGACGCCCAGCCACCCGAGAGCCAGACCGAGCACCACCGAGAGCCGCACGTCTCCGAACCCCAAGAGACGCGGGCTGACGAGGAACAACGCGAGGAACACGACCGACCATCCGGCGGCGCAGGCGATCCCGACGAGGAAGTCGTGCCACGCGCCGGTCTCGGCCGCAGCAAGGAGGAGGAGGGCCGCCACGAGTCCCGTCAGCGGGTAGACGATCTTCTTCGGCAGCAGCATGCGCTCGATGTCGATGCACGAGAGCGCCAGCAACCCGGCGAAGAGGACCAAAAAGGCCGGAAGGTCCCAGCGGTAACCGAAGCGGGCCGCCAGCCCGGCAAAGAGCACAGCACACGAGGCTTCGATCAGCGGGTAGCGCGGCGAGATGGGTCCCTGACAGTGCCGGCAGCGCCCGCGGAGGAGCAACCACGAGAGGACAGGGATGTTGTCCTTCTCCTCAATGGGCACGCCGCACGAGGGACAGGACGAGCGGGGTGAGACGATGGATTCGTTCCGCGGCACTCGGTAGATGACGACATTGAGAAAAGACCCGACCACAAGGCCGAGTAGGGCGCAGAGACCGATCAACCATCCGAGCATCGCAACGAGCCCTCCGCACAATTCAACTCCACGAACATCGCCGTCACGCTAGTGGCCGCACCCGATTCGGCGTTGGACTCGGATTCAATCCTCACCGCGTAGCTCGGGTGATGCCAGCACCTCGCGACAAGCTTGCCATCAGCCTCCCGAAGAAACGGGTCAGCTAGCCTCGCTACCAGTTGACTGGTCCCTCAAATTGAGAGACTGCAGCCCGATGCCGAGATGACCCACACGACCCCTGACTCCGACATCGACGACACACCGCTGAATCAGTCATGGTTCACAAGGCCTCTGGCCGGATGGCAGTGCGTTGTGGGCTGGTGCGTCTCCATTGGGGTCTTCATCGGAGTCGTCGCCCTGGCGGGCGGCACCGCGATCGGCGACGCGTGGGAATCCATTTACGCCACTTGGGCGGTGGCACACGGGCAACTCTCGTGCATGTACCCGCCCCACCCCGCCACCATCTTCACCTACGCCTCGCCTGGGTACCCACTGCTGGCCGGCGGGATCGGCGCCATCGCGCAGGTGGGACACGGCGTCCCGTTCCCCTCAGGCGCTGCTCTCGGCCATGACTGCGACCATGCGATTCTTGCCATGGTGCACTGGTCACAGGCAGGGGGCGCGATCGTGCCGACCCTGCGCACCGGTTACCTGACCTGGCTCTTCCTGATGGGAGGGTTGATCTGGTTGCTGCGGGCGGCAGGTCGGGGCCGTAGTGGCTGGGAGCCCACGACGTTGGTGATCGTGGCCTGCCTCCCACCGGTCTGGCTCTCCGTCGAGCAATACTTCCACCCCCAGGACATCGTGGCGATGGGCTTCGCCCTCGCAGCGCTGGGATGTGCACTGCGCAACCATTGGGTAGGTGTGGGCATCCTGATCGCCATGGCCGTGCTCACCAACGAGTATGCGCTGCTCGTTGCAGTCCCACTCCTCGTCATCGCCCCCGCCCGCAGCAGAATCCCGTACGTGGCGGCCGCCGTGGTCACGGCTGTGGTCGTCGACGGTCCGATCCTGGCCCTCACGTCGGGTGCGGCAGCTCACTACGTCCTCTATGGATCGGGCAACGCTGTCGGGACCGGGGGGACCGTGGTCTGGGAGTGGCACCTCCCTGGAGTACCGCTCCTACTGGTGTCCCGCATCCTGCCACTTGTGCTCTCGTTCCTCTTGGCCTGCTATGTCCTGAGGCGAATAGGCCCGGCAGCCCGGGAGCCAGCCGTACTGATCGCGCTGGTGGCCGTTTCGCTCAGCTTCCGGTTGGTCTTCGAGCAGAACATCTTCAGCTACTACTACTTGGCGCTCTCGGTCATGTTGGTGGTCCTCGATGTCGTACGCGGTCGCATACGGGAGACGCTCGTGGCGTGGCTCCTGATGGTGTCACTGGTGTACACGGAGCCCTACATTTTCATCTGGCGGCATTCGTGGGATGAAGATGCGAGGCACTGGCTCCCGGTGGTCGTCATGGCGGTGGGGCTGCTCATGATCGTCCGAGCGGTCCTCAGGCATCGCCTCGGGTGGAACGTGTTCATGTGGGCGGCGGCCGTGGTGACGTCCCTTTTCAACTGGCCGGTCTCGAGCGACCCTTTGTCACATGTCGAGCCCGTGACCTGGCTCTGGCAGGTGATCCTCGTCGGCATAGGCGTCGCGTTGGCCGCAAGTCCACTGTGGACGCTCCTGAGAGCGCATTCGACACCGCCACCCACCGAGCAGGTGAAGCCAGTAATGGCCGTCGTACCGGAGTAACGCGAAGTGGACGCCCAGCGGCGGGCGTCCACTTCGCCGGACCCGCCCCTTCCTATTGTGGTGTGGGTGGCAGCACCGGCCGACCTTACCGACGAGGACATGTCGGCCTGGCAGCGCGAACTGGCGAAGCCGCTGTCCGGTGTGGTCTGCCTGGCCAGCTGGCTGCTTGCCACCGCCATCTTCTTCGGGTTGGTGGCCCTCCTCGGCGGTCCCACGCAAGCTGACGCGGTGGAGTCCCTGTATGGCACGTGGGCCATCGCCCATGGCAGCCTCGCCTGCTCGTACCCCCCGGCACGCTCCATCGCATCCTCATTTCTGATCTTCTACCAACCTCATCCGGCCGTGCCGCCCCTCTGGCCTCTCGTCTCGGGTGGCCTTTCCGCCCTCACGGGTATCGGCCACACGGTGCCTTTCCCTTCGCAGCATGCTCTGGGAGCCAGCTGCGGCAACGGGTACCTCGAGATGTATCGCTGGTCGATTACCTCGATCGCCATCCTGCCGACGGTCGGCTTGGGTTACACAGGCTGGTTCGTGCTGCTGGCGGGGGTTATCGCACTGCTCCGCGCCACGGGTCGTGGCCGTTGTGTTTGGGAGGCATTCGGGGTCGTGTTCGTCGCCCTTGTCCCCGTCGTGTGGATGCCCTTGCTCGACGAATACCATCCCCAGGACCTCGTTGCCCTTGGACTCGGCCTCGCCGGCATCGCATGTGCTCTCCGAGGTAGGTGGGTGTGGGCCGGGGTGCTCGTGGGACTGGCGATTACGTCGCAGCAATTCGCGCTGTTGATCCTCGCACCTCTGCTGGTGGTGGCTCCAGGGAGGGAACGATGGAAGCTGCTCGGCTCATCGGCGGTGCCTGTGGTCCTGGTCTCAGCTCCCTTTCTCCTTGCGACGTCCGGAAGAGCACTCCATGCCGTAGTGGTCGGGACAGGTGATTCGGGAACACGAGGCGGCACGTTCCTGTGGGAGTTGATATCGCACAGTTCGGCGCTCGACGTCTCTTCACGAGCGTTACCGATACTGGCGGCCATAACTCTTGCCTGGTGGGCTCTTCGCCGCCTCGGTCCCCGGGCGCTCGACCCAATACCCCTGCTGTCGCTGATCGCAACCTCCCTGAGCATGCGGCTGGTTTTCGAGGAGGGCCTTTACGGCTACAAGTTCATGGCTCTCGCCGTCATGCTCATCATCCTCGGAATCGTGCGCGGGAGCATTCGGGGGCGACTCGTCGCCTGGCTCGCGCTCGTCACGCTGGTCTTCAATCCAATTCCGACGGGTCTCGACATCAATGCTCGGACGTGGGCCAATCACGTTGCCGCCGCTCTTCCCGTGATCTTCATGGCGATCGTCCTTGTTCTCATCCTTCGAGACGCTCTCCACCGTCGAGTGAGCTGGTATCTGGTGGCCTGGTTCGTCATTGCCGCGTGTGCGTTCCTCAGGTGGCCACTTTGGGTCCCGAACGCGCTCCATGCGCCACTCCCCCTGTGGTTCTGGCAGCTGGTTCTCTTGATCCCGGGTGTGGTCATGGCCGCCAGTCCGCTCGTCAAATCGATATCTGGCGGGACACGACCGAGATCGTGGGCCACCTTCCTCCACACCTGACCCGACGAGGGGGCGGGGTCACTTCCTGTCGTGGCCGAGCGGGTCGTCCAGCCCAGGACCGGCGCAGAGAACGCCGAGACCGGTGCAAAGCGCCACAGCGTGACCTCTACTTCTGCGCCAAGCGAGAGTCGGGGGTGCGTCCGCTCTCGCCATCAACAAACTGGATCCGCCACGACCCGGCGGGGCCGCCCCCCTTCCTCAGTCCGCGTAACCGTCGAGATGGGTCGAGTGCCAGGCCCAGGCGGATGTCAGGATCTCAGCCAGACTCAGTTCGGGCGACCAGCCAAGCATTGCTCGAGCGCGTGAGGTGTCGGCGTAGAGGGCCACGGGATCACCAGGGCGCCGAGGGCCCAGGTCATGAGGGACCGGTCGTCCGATGATCTCCTCCGCCCCAGTGAGCACCTCCATCACCGAGGAGCCGACTCCCGTCCCCAGGTTCAGCACCGTGGTGGCTCCGCCCACCTCGAGGTACTCCAGGGCTCGCACATGGGCATCGGCCAGGTCGACCACGTGCACGTAGTCGCGAATGGCCGTCCCGTCCGGGGTGTCGTAGTCCGTCCCGAACACCTGGAGCGGGTCACTACGGCCGAGCGCCGCCTTCATGAGCAGTGGGATGAGGTTGATCGTCACCGTCCAGTCCTCGCCGATCGACCCGTCTGGCCAGGCGCCGGCCGCGTTGAAGTAGCGCAGGCTCACCGACCGCAGGTCGAGGCAGCGGCCGTACCAGGCCAGCACCTTCTCGGTCATCGCCTTGCTCTCGCCGTACGGGCTCTCCGGCTGCACCGGCGCGTCCTCCCCCACCGGCACCCGGGCCGGGGTTCCGTAGACCGCGCAGGTGGAGGAGAAGACCACCTTGTCCACCCCGGCCGCCTGGAGCGTTTCGAGGAGCAGTGCGCTCTTGGCCGCGTTGTTGCCGAAGTAGCGCTGCGGCTCGAACATCGACTCACCGGGCGACTTGTAAGCCGCGAAATGGATCACGCTGTCCACTCCGTACCGCTCGACTGCGGCCGTCACCGCGACCGGATCACCGACGTCTCCGACCACCAGCGGTACAGGCCCGACCGCCGCGGCGTGGCCGAACTCCATGGAGTCGAACGCCACCACATCGCGCCCGCCTTCGGCGAGGAGGCGCACCGTATGCGAACCGATGTAGCCGGCACCGCCCGTCACGAGGACTGTCATCTCGACAGTCTCCCCCGCCGGATCGGAGGCACCAGAACCCGCGCCGAGTCCTGCCTGGGAAGTCTGAGCGGGATCAGCCGCACACATGGCGGACGACACGCTGTCTTCCGGTGCCCGGCTGTTGGCCTCAGCTTCGCCGGAGGTCGCCGCAGGCTCCCTGATCCCGGATGCGGGTTGTCTCGACGCCCCGACAATTCGGCGCTCGGTCCGATCCCGGCACCCCTTCGTGCCACGATGGGCTATCGAACCCGACGACCACGAGGACCAGCCGACCGAGGAGGAGCCGCCCGAGGACCCGGGCGGCTTCGACCGCTGGCGCCGGGAGTCGGCTCTCGGGGAGGTCGGCACCGGCATCGCCCGGGGCCTCCAGGCCGTCTTTGCCCCGCCGGTCGAACCGCCGGCCATCGTGGCCGCAGTGCCCGGGGAGCCGCCCGATGCCGACCAACGGATCCGGGTGGTCCTCGACCCCGACGATCCCACCAAGTCGGTGGCCATCGTCCCTGATCAGCCTCCGCATCCGCCCTCCACCTGACCCCTGCCCCCACCTCCGGTTCGTTGACAGGGACCCTCTCTGGACGTACCATGCATTGAATCGGACGATATGTCCGATTCTGTAGAGGAGCCGTCCGATGTCTCGCACCGTCGCCGAAGTCACCCCCGTCGACCTCTCGGACTCCCGGTCCTTCGTGGCGGGTGTCCCCCACGCCTGGCTGGCCCACCTGCGCCGCCACGACCCGGTGCACTGGCAGGACGAGGCCGCCGGACCCGGCTTCTGGGCCGTCACCCGCTACGCCGACTGCGTCACCGTGAACCGGGACTACGAGCGCTTCAGCTCCGCCGCCCGGGGCACCATGCCCTTCGAGCTGGCCGATGAGGAGATCGCCCAGCAGGGCCTCATGATGCTCAACATGGACCCGCCGCTCCACACCCGATACCGCCGGCTGGTGAACAAGGGCTTCACCCCCCGCATGGTGCGCGACCTCGAACAGAGCATCCACCGCTCGACCGACGCCATCATCGACCAGGTCATCGACAACGGCGAGGCCGACTTCGTCACCGATCTCTCCGCCGAACTCCCCCTCCAGGTCATCGCCGAGCTGCTGGGCGTCCCCCACGACGAGCGCCACAAGATGTTCGAGTGGTCCAACCGCATGGTGGGCAACGCGGACCCCGAGTACCAGTCCCAGGCCTCCGAGGCCATGGACGCCGCCATGGAGCTCTACGCCTACGCGGCCGAGCTGTTCGCCAAGAAGCGCGCCAACCCGCACGGTGACCTCATGAGCGTGCTGACCACCGTCGAGGTCGACGGCGAGCAGCTGAGCGAGCTGGAGCTCGAGCTCTTCTTCCTCCTCCTCACCGTGGCCGGCAACGAGACCACCCGCAACCTCATGTCGGGCGCCATGCACGCCTTCTTCGAGCACCCCGAGCAGTGGCAGCGCCTGCTGGCCGACCGCGACCTGCTGCCGAGCGCGGTCGAGGAGATGCTGCGCTTCGTGACGCCGGTCATGAACTTCCGCCGCACCGCCATGTGCGACGTCGTGCTCAGCGACACCGCCATCGCGGCGGGCGACAAGGTTGTCTTCTTCCACACCTCGGCCAACCGGGACGAGGACGTCTTCCCCGATCCCGACGCCTTCGACATCGCCCGCGACCCCAACCCGCACATCGCCTTCGGCGGCGGCGGCCCCCACTTCTGCCTCGGGGCCAACCTGGCCCGCATGGAGATCCGGGTCATGTTCGAGCACCTGCTCGACCGCATGCCCGACATCGGGCCCGCCGGCGACGCCCAGCGCCTACAGTCCCAGTTCATCAATGGCGTCAAGCACCTCCCCGTGGCCTTCACCCCGTCCACCCGCGTCGGCTCCTGAGCCGGCCGGCTGAGGCAGGACGGTGGCGCGGAACGCGCCCGACGCGCTGAAGGACGTCATCCGCGACTTCCGTCGCGACCAGATCCTCGACACGGCGCGCCGCCTCTTCGGCGACCGCGGCACCACCGAGGTGTCCATGGACGAGATCGCCAGCGAGGCCGGCGTGGCCCGCTCCACCGTCTACGTCTACTTCGCCAACCGCGACGAGCTGCTGCGCGCCTGCCTCCAGTCCATGTACGACCGGATGAAGGACACCATCGCCGGCATCACCGAGGTCGAAGCCCCGCCCCCCGAGCGCCTGCGGGTCCTCATGCTCGGTCTGCTCGAGCGCATCGACGAGAGCCCCGCCTTCTTCCGCCTCGCCATGGCCACCCAGGCCACCGCCGGCGCCGCCGGGTCGGCCGCCGTGGGTGGCACGTTGATGCTCATCGGCCTCGACATGATCCGGCTGCTCGAAGACCTGGTGCGCTCGGGCATGGCCTCGGGCGACTTCCGAGCCGACCTGGCGCCCGAGCGCGCCGTCAACCTGATCGGCCAGCAGGTCTACGGCGCGCTGTCCGTGCGGGCCGGCGAGCCCGACTCCATCCCCGCCGCCCAGGCGGCCGACGAGATCTGCGAGTTCGTCCTGCGCGGCATCGGGGCCTGAGCGTGCAGTTCGACCTCTGGTTGCCCACGGCGAGCCCGATGAGTACGCCCGCGCTCCTCGACGCCGTGGCCGCTGGGGCCGAAGAGCGCGGCATCGGGACCATCTGGGTGGGCGAGCACGTCGTGCTCTTCCCGGAGTACGAGAGCCATTATCCGTATGCCGAGGACGGCCGCATCCCGGCCCCGCCCGGCAGCGGCCTGCTCGAGCCGCTGGTCACCCTTACCTACCTGGCCGCCCGCACCTCCACCGTCCGCCTGGGCACCGCCATGCTGCTCCTCCCCCAGCGCAATCCGGTGTACGTGGCCAAGGAGGTGTCGACGCTCGACTGGCTCTCGGGCGGCCGGGTCGACCTCGGCATCGGGGTGGGCTGGCTCAAGGAGGAGTTCGACGCGCTCAACGTGCCCTGGGAGCGCCGGGGCCGGCGCACCGACGAGTACCTCCAGGTGCTGCGCACGCTCTGGGTCGACGACACGTCCTCCTTCCACGGGGAGACCTACGAGCTGGCGCCCTGCGAGATGTTCCCCAAGCCGGTGCAACGGCCCCACCCGCCCGTCCACATCGGCGGCGAGACGCCGGCCGCCCTCCGACGCGCCGCCACCCTCGGCCAGGGCTGGCACACGTTCAACCGCTCGCCCGACGAGCTGGCCGTCGGACTGGCCGAGCTCGACACCCACCTGCAGGCCGCCGGGCGCACGCGTGGCGACCTGCGTATCACCGTCTGCCCGTACTTCCATGCGCTGACCCCCGAGTGGGTGGCCCGGTACGCCGAGGCCGGCGCCGACGCCGTGGCCGCCCTCTTCTTCGCCTTCACGGCCGACGACGTCCCCCGCGCCTTCGACGACCTGCAGGCCTGCCGGGAAGCGGCGGAGCGCAGCTGAGCCAGCCGGGCGGGTGCCAGGGGCACGGCGTCGTACACTCGCCGGTCGTGGCGTCCCCCGACACTGCCGTCGGCGTGTTTTCCGACGCCGGGCCGTGGACGGTCGACCCGGCCTCCCTGGCCTGGCGGCATGGCCTGCCCGCGGTGCGGGCCGCCCTCACTGCCTCCATCCCCCGCCTGGTGCGTCCCAGCACCCTGCCGCCGGGGCGCGCCTGGGCACCACCCTGCGCCACCTCGGCCCCGCCCTCGGCCTGTGGTACCTCAAGGAACGCAAGCGGGGCGGTGACGCCTCGGTCGAGGGGCTGTCGCACCGCCTGCGGGTGGCGGCCGAGCACCTCGGGCCGACCTACATCAAGCTGGGCCAGATCATCTCTTCGGGTGACGGCATCTTCCCCCCGGCGCTCGTGGCCGAGTTCAAGTGGTGCCGGGACCAGGTGCCCGCGGAGCCCTGGCCGGCGGTCGAGCAGGTGCTGGCCGAGGAGCTGCGCCGCCCCATCGGCGACGTCTTCGCCCATGTCGAGCAGGCGCCGCTCGCGGCCGCCTCCGTCGCCCAGGTGCACGC
This sequence comes from uncultured Acidimicrobiaceae bacterium, assembly GCA_963807775.1. Lineage (GTDB taxonomy): Bacteria > Actinomycetota > Acidimicrobiia > Acidimicrobiales > RAAP-2 > Bog-473. The sequence continues at coordinate 272,880 of CAWECY010000017.1, forward strand.
GGCCACACTGCGCGACGGCACCGAGGTGGTGGTCAAGGTCCAGCGCCCGTCCGTGGCCAAGCGGGTACACGAGGACCTGGCCGTCATGGCCTGGCTGGCCCCGCACCTGGTCGGGCGCATCCCCGTCGCCGCGCTGGCCAACCCGCCGGCCCTGGTCGAGCTGTTCGCCGAGACGATCGTGGAGGAGCTCGACTTCCGGCTCGAGGCCGACAACATGCTCGACCTGGCGCTGGTCTACGCCGAGCTGGGCCAGCGCGACTTCGTGATCCCGCGGCCGCACCCCACCCTGGTGACGCGCCGCATGCTCGTCATGGAGCGCCTCGACGGGTTCAAGTACGGCGACGTGGCCGGCATGCACGCGGCCGGCATCGACACCGAGGCGGTCGTGCGCGCCGGCATGATCGGCTTCCTTGAAGGCTGCATGATGCACGGCATCTTCCACGGCGACCTGCATGCCGGGAACCTCTTCGTGCTCCCCTCGGGCAAGATCGCCCTGCTCGACTTCGGCATCACCGGGCGCCTGACCGAGGCCAAGCGCCTGGCGCTGCTCGCCCTGCTCGTCGGCGCCACCAACGCCGACATTCCGGCCCAGGTGGCCGCCATGCGCGATCTCGGCGCATTCCCCGACGACGTCGACGTGCAGTACGTCATCGACCAGCTCGGGCTCGACCGCCCGCCCATCGACCCCACGGCCATGACGCCGGACGAGCTGGTGGCCGAGATGCAGCGCTCCATCAAGGCCCTGCTCGCCCTCGGCGCCCGCATGCCCAAGGAGCTCATGCTCTTCGTGAAGAACCTCATGTTCCTCGACGGCTCCATCGCCACGCTGGCCCCGGACCTCGACCTCTTCGCCGAGGTCGAAGCGATCGCGCTGATGTTCGCCACCAAGCACGGCGAGCGCATCATGTCCCAACTCGGCCTCGAACAGCAGGCGGACTGGTCGCCCGACCTCACCAGCCTCAAGGCGGGGTTCGGCCTCGACGAGTCGCACCAGAGCCTCACCCACCGCGAGATCCGGGAACGCCGGGCCCAGGTGCGCGAGAAGTTCGAGGGCGTCGACCGGTCCCAACGCGGCCGGGGCAAGCGCACTGGCCCGTAACCACCGTTCTCGCGTTTCTGTGCGCAAGACCGCCTCGGGACTGCCCCGGCCGGTTCTCCGATATGTACGGCGAAGTTCAGCCGTCTCCTTATCTCGCCGTATTCACCCAAGGAAAATTGCTCGGCTACGAGCTATCGACTCGTCGGGCGCGGGCCCGGTGACGAACCGGCGCTAGGGTTCCTTCTTTCGTGCGCCCCGCGCTCGTCGAACCGCCCTCCAACCCCGCTGGCCGCGTGGAGACCGTTTAGAGTGCCGCTGCAGTGATCCCCGCGTGCAGCGGCACCACAGCGAGGGAACCGTCGCAACCCTCGGGCTCCGGCGCCAGGCGCGCCTGGCGTGCCTTTGGCCTGGGAACCGTCGTCACCTTCGCTCTCATGGCGGTGTGGGCCATCACGATGCCCCTCTATTCAGGGCCCGACGAGCCGAGCCAGGCGGCGCACGCGGCGGCACTCGTCCGCGGGCAACTGTTCGGGACCCCAGTGAGGAACTTCAGATTCCCAGGAGCCGACGTCACGGTCCCGGGCACCTTGGGGAACGGCACCGACGACATCAGCTGCTACTGGTACCACCCGGCTATACCCGCGTCGTGTGCCGCGGGCGTACGGCTGACATCACGACCGGTAGCGGCGCTCACGTATTCAAGCCGCTACCCGCCGCTGTACTACGCGGCCACGGGACTGGTGACCCTCGTGGACCAGTCGAGCAGCACGCTGATCTACATGCGTCTGGTCGGCGCGCTGATGTGCTCTGTCCTGTTGGGCCTGGCGTACATGGCGCTCGCAGTATGGTCCGCCAACCGCGTCCTGCCGGTGGGCTTCCTCTGTGCCCTCACGCCGATGGCCGTCTATCTCGGCGGGGTCTTGAACCCAAGCGGACTGGAGATCGCGGCAGCAATCTGCCTCTGGGCCTCGGGCGTGGTCCTGATGCTAGAGCACGCGGAGGACCCGCCACCGGGTCTGGTGCTCGTGGTGGCGGCCTCGGCGGTGGTGCTGACGTGCACCCGAGGTCTCTCCCCCCTCTTTGCCCTGCTGTCCATCGTTGCGTTGGCCGCGCTGGTGGGGCAGCAGACTGTCGCCCGCCTGTTCCGCTCGCGCCGCGACGTGCGGTGGGGGGCGCTGGCGTTGATCGTCGTGGCCGTCGTGACCGTTGCGTGGGTGCTGTACGCGCACAGCCTGTCACTCCTGCCCGCCGGATCGCGCGTGTCGCCCTCCGCGTCGGACTTGAGCATCGTCGGGCAGGCCTTCGGGCAGACCCGCATCTGGCTGGAGCAGATGGTCGGCGTCTTGGGCTGGGGCGACGCCTCCATGCCCTCGTGGACCTACCGCGTGTGGGGGCTCGTCCTCGTGCTACTCGTACTACTGGCGCTTCGCTCGCGTCACCGCCAAGGCCTGCTCGTGCTCGGATGGCTCATCGGGTTGTCCCTCCTGCTTCCCGTCGCCATCAGCCTGGTCGACGCGCGGAGCATCGGAATCGTCTGGACAGGCCGCTACACGCTGCCGCTCGCCGTCGGGGTGCCCGTGCTGGCGGCCGCGCTCGGAGGTGCCGGCGCCAACGCGCCGCCGGTGTGGCTGCGGCGCACGCTGCTGCTGGCCCTGGCGGCGGCCAGCCTGCTCGGCTACCTGGAAACCCTCCGACGTTACGCCGTCGGTATCCACGGGCCCTACGACTTCCTCGGGGGCCCCTGGCGACCCATCGAGGGATGGCCGCTCGCGCTCACCTGGTACGTGGCCGCCTCGGGCCTCCTTGTCACACTGCTGTGGCGCCTGACCGCTTCGCCGACGCACCGGCCGTCGGGGACCGCGATGCCGTGGGAATCGGTGCCTCAGGCGACCGCCATCGCGCCCCCTGCGTAGTCGAGGACAACCAGCCGAACTGCGACGCTCTGCCGGTGCTCGGGAGCAACGGGTACCTCACCAGCGGCGTGCGTCTTGGGACTACCAGTTCAGGGCTCCAATAAGAGGCGCTTTCCCTCCTTCTCGTCGCCAACCGGGCGTCCGATCCCCCGTGTCACCTTTGACAACGTGCAGGACTCGGGACGGCCCACGACCGTTCCCCGACATGGACGGCAAAGCTCTGATGTATCCTTACCTCAAGGAAGAAGTAAGGAAACGCGGGAGCCGACGAATGGACGTGGCAGCCAAGGTGACATCCAAGGGTCAGGTGACCCTGCCCAAGTCCGTACGCGAGGCCCTGGGCATCAGCGAGGGCGACGCCGTTCTGTTCCGGGTGGAAGGTGGTCGCGCCGACTATGGCGCGGATCCCGGGCTTCTTGGAGTTGGCCGGCACGGTCTCAGTACCGGCGGCTCTGCGCAATGCCGCCTGGGACGACGTCGTCAACAAGAGCCGGTCGGCTCGGGCGACCCGCCACCGGTGAGCGCCTTCGTCGACACCAATGTGCTCGTGCGACACCTGACCGGAGATCCGCCGGCCATGGCGCGGCGCGCCACGACCTACCTACGCTCCGGCGGCGATCTGTTCCTGACCGACATGGTGGTGGCGGAGACCGTCTACGTCCTCGAGTCCGTGTACCGCGGCCGCGGGCACAAGTGGCCGACGCCATGCGGGCCCTGCTCGCACTCGACTCGGTCGTCTGCATCGACCAGCCCGTCCTCCTGCGTGCGCTCGAGATCTACGACGTCCATCGGCTCGATTTCGCTGAGGCCTACCTGGTCGCCTGCGCCGAGAGCACGGGCGTGAACCTGGTGGCGTCCTTCGATCGATCCATCGAGCGCGTCGGCACCGTGCGGCGGCTCGAACCCGGCAGCCTCTGATGTCGGCATTCGACCAGTCCCCGAGCGCTGCTGCCGAAGCGGCTGGGAACGAGGTCGTTCGGCCGCGTCCTGATGCCGTGGCCGAGGCCATCGCCCGCTCCGAAGTGCGCTTCCGCAATGCCGGAGCCTTCGAGCCAGTCGCACTGGTCAGGCGGGAGCGGGACCAGGACCATCGGACCTGACGACCGTCCCCGGTCGAGACCTCAGTGGTATGGGGGGTTTCCCTGAGACGGGAGATTCCCAGGCGGATGAAGCGCGGGCGTGCTGGTCGTCAGCGCTGACGCCCAGCTGCTGAGCGCCGGCATGGCCGAGACGCCCGTCGACGTGGTGCGACGACTCCGGCTGCCTCTCGCCTGACGGCCAGCTTCAAGCGCCGCTCCACCTCGACACGAGCCCGATCAACTCCCCCGCCACCCAGTAGTGCGCCGGCCGCCCCGGCCCCATCCCTGCACCCGGGCCGACGTCGGCTTCGGGCCGGTAGCGCTGCACGATCCCGTGCCCGGCCAACACCACCAGCGCCGCCTGCCCGGCCCGCACCGACACGCCCAGGCGCCGCGCCACCAAGGCCGAGGAGACGACCGGGTGCTCGGGCAGCAGCTCGAGCACCCTTCGCGCCGCCGCGTCCTCGCGCACGCCGGCCAGGCGCGCCCGCCACGCGGCCACCAGGGCCTCCGAGCGGGCCACCAGGTCGGCCGCCGCCTCGCTCGAGCGCTGCAGCGCCGAGGCCAACCACTCGACCCACGGCTCCAGCTGGCCGAGCCGGAAGAGGGTCAGGCCGGCGAGATACCCGCCCGGGTCCCGTGCGATCAGCACGCTGACCGGTGGCGGCAGCGCCACGCCGAGGCGGTGCGCCAGCACCCAGCCGATGAGGATGCGGCCCACCCGCCCGTTGCCGTCGCCGAACGGGTGGATGGTCTCGAACTGCGCGTGCAGGACGGCGGCCTGGGTCACCGGGTCGACGGCGTCGGTGTTGGCGAACGCCACGACGTCCTCCATCAACCCGCCCACCAGCTCGGCCGGCGGCGGCACGAGCGCGGCGTCCCGGGGCGACGTGCCGCCCACCCACGACTGTTCGGTCCGCCACGCCCCCACCATGTGCTCGGGCAGCCCGCCGGCCACGCCCATGAGGCGGCGGTGCCACAGCAACAGGTCGTCGACCCGGAGCGGCCGGTCCGACCCGCCCAGCGCGTCGACCACCGCCCCCAGGTTGTCGGCCACGTAGGCCGCCACCGGGTCGGCGGCCGCCCGGCCCACCTCGGCCGCCGCCACGTCGACCAGCGGCGAGCGGATTCCCTCGATGAACGAGGACGCCACCCCCTCTGAGCGCAGCAGCAGCATGGCCACCGGCTCAAAGCGGGCCGGCCGGCTCCCCGCCGCCACGACTGCCGCCGCCGCCCGCTCGCTCAGCCGGGCCGCCCGGGGGCCCAATTCGAAGGGCTGCCCCGCCAGGGGCGCCGGCACCCAGGCCCGCAGCGCGGCGCCGTTCCAGACGATCGGCACCTCCCGCCCCCGGGCCATCCCGCCTTCGTTAAACCCGGCCATTAACGAAGGATAGTTCACTATCCTTCGTTTAACTGCTCCGGCTGCAGCAGGCCATCGGCCAGGCGCTCCGGACCGGCGTCGGCGCCCGGGTGCGAAGCTGGGGGCCATGGCGACCATCCGAGGCCTCCAGGCGGCCGACTGGGAGGACTGGCGCGCCCTGTGGGACGGCTACCTGGCCTTCTACCGGGCCGACCTGTCCGAAGACACCACCCTGGCCACCTTCGAGCGCCTGACCGCCGGCCAGGCGGGCCTGTTCGGGCTCTTCGCCCTGGACGAGTCCGGGCACGGCGTCGGGATGGCCAACTGCGTCGTGCACGCCTCGACCTGGTCCCGGCAGCCCAAGTGCTACCTGGAAGACCTCTTCGTAGTCCCGTCCGCCAGGGGCAGCGACGTCGGGCGTGCCCTGCTCCAGGCAGTCAAGGCGGCGGCGGTCGAGCGCGGCGCCCCTCAGGTCTACTGGCACACCCAGCAGTACAACGGGCGGGCCCGCTCGCTCTATGACGCGGTGGGACATCCCACCTCCTACGTCGTCTACGAGATGTAACCAGCTGTAACGCCAGCACGCCATCATTTACCTATGGAGAAGGAAGCACGGGTCGGCAGAAACACGTCGCATATCTCCGCCAGGAAAGTCTGGCCTGATCGAGCGCTCAACGGGCTGAGAGACGAGTGGCGCTGAGCGTCATGGTTGGCGGCGTCGTGATCGCAGTTCTCGATGCCCGCCAACTGCCGGCTTTAGGTGCCGCGTGCCACCCGCGGCAGATTGCGCTCGACATCTAGCGTAGGGAGATGGAACCCGCCCCCGAGCTCGCACTCTTGATGGAGCGGATGTACCGGACCTTCTCCACGTACGACTCCGAGACCTTCATCGACGGGGTGTCGCGCCAGCCCGGGGCGATGGTCATCGGCAGCGCCCCCGACGAGTGGTGGGAGGGCCCTGACGCCATCGCAGCCATGATCCAGGTGCAATTCTCCGAAATGCCGCCGGCCCACTTCGAGCCGGAGGAGACGCTGGCCTGGAAGGAGGGGACGCTGGGCTGGGTCGCCAGCCGCGCCCTCATGGTGATCGAGGGCATGCCTTCGATCATGACGCGGTCGACATTGGTCCTGCGTGAGGAGGGTGCGCACTGGCGCATCGTGCACTGGCACCTGTCCATGCCCGTGGCCAACGAGGACTCCCTGGGGGTCGGACTCACGACCGCGGTGGAGGAGATCCTGGTCATGGTCCAGGACCAGCCACCTCCGACGATGGCGATGGCTCCCAGCGGCATGGTGACGATCATGTTCACCGACATCGAGGGGTCGACTGCCCTCATGGAGTCCCTGGGCGAGGACCGTTGGCTCGAGCTGCTCGAGTGGCACGACGCCACGGTGCGCCAGCAGACCGCACTCTTCGGCGGCACCGTCGTGAAGGGGCAGGGTGACGGGTTCATGCTCGCCTTTCCGGCCGCCGGCTCCGCCGCTGCGTGCGCGGCCGCGATCCAACGCGCCCTGAGCGCCGGGTGGACCGGGATCCCGGTGCCGGTCCGGGTCGGGCTGCACAGCGGGAACGCCAAGATCGAGGGTGGGGACTTCTTCGGGCGCACCGTCGTCATCGCCGCACGGATATCCGCCGCCGCATCCGGCGGGGAGATCCTCGCCTCACAGATCGTCCAGGAGGACCTCGCCGGCGCCTTCCCGCTCGGTGAGGCACAGTCCCTGATCCTCAAGGGCCTCGACGGCCACCACTCGGTGTTGCCCATCCTCTGGCAGTAGGAGGACCGTCAAGGTTCCCCGACTCCCGGCCGACCGCGGGCTCGGGTCCCGTCTTGGCGCGGTCACACCCGTTCCCTAGGGTGGCGACCGTGACCCGCTCGAGCTGCGTGTGCCGCATCACGGCCTCGGCCCAGGACGGCCGGTAGGGTTCCGCCGAGTCCCATGCCGCCACGCCGTCGCGCCGCGACTTCCACCTCCAACTTCGGTGTCGGCCGCCGCGAGTCGCACGTGGCCGACGCCTTCTACGCCCGCTTCGAGGCGCCCGAGCTGAGCGCGGACGAGCACGTGAACCCGCACCCTCCGGGCGTGTCGTGCATCTGTGGCGACGCCCGCCGGATGGAGGTGGTGCAGGACGACTCGGTCGCCCTCGTCGTCACCTCGCCGCCGTACTTCGCCGGCAAGCAGTACGAGGAGGAGCTCGACCGCGAGGGCGTGCCGGGCTCCTACATCGAATACCTGGAGCTGCTGCGCGACGTGTTCGCCGAGTGCAAGCGCGTGCTCGAGCCGGGCGGGCGCATCGCCGTCAACGTGGCCAACCTCGGGCGCAAGCCGTACCGCAGCCTGTCCGCCGACGTCATGGCCATCCTCCAGGACGACCTGCGCCTGCTGCCCCGCGGGGAGATCGTGTGGCAGAAGGGCGAGGGCGCCAGCGGCTCGTGCGCCTGGGGCTCGTTCCGCTCGGCCGCCAACCCGGTGCTGCGCGACGTGACCGAGCGCGTCGTCGTGGCGTCCAAGGGCCGCTTCGGCCGGGCCCGCAGCCCGAAGGACCGCCGCCGCGACGGCCTGCCCCACGAGAGCACCATCGCGGCCGACGACTTCATGAGCCTCACCCTCGACGTGTGGGACGTCCCGCCCGAGAGCGCGGTGCGCGTGCAGCATCCGGCACCCTTCCCCGTCGAGCTGCCGCAGCGGTTGATGGAGCTCTACACGTATCGCGGCGATCTCGTGCTCGACCCGTTCTGCGGCTCGGGGTCGACGCTCGTCGCCGCCCGCCGCTGCGGACGCGACGCCGTGGGCTACGACCTCGACCCCGCCTATGTCGACCTGACCCAGGCCCGGCTGGCCGGCGAAGAAGCCGAGGCCACGCCCGACTCCTCCGACCCGCCCGTCGGGGCCGGCGGCGACGGCGCCTCGGCCGCCAACCTGGCCCAGGACGCTCTCGAGGACGCGGGTTTCACCTCCATCCGATCCAACCAGCGCCTGCGCGGTCTGGGCCTTTCCGTGAGCTTCATCGCCACCGGCGCCGACGGGCGTAGCTGGTACTTCGACCTGGCCGGGTCGAACTCGGCCTATCGAGGCGGCATGGCCAAGTCCGAAACGGTCTGGCGCGCGCTGGGGCGGGCCCACGTCATGGCGGCCACGGGGGTCGGTCCGCTGGTCGTGCTGACCACGCAGTTGCCCCGGAGCGGCACCGAGTCCGACCGGGCCCTGCGCGCGCCGGGGCCGGGCGCCATCTTCGACGCCGTCGATCTCCTCTCCCCCGCGGCCCGCCGGCGCCTGCGCCTGTACGCCGCCGGCCGCACCAGCCCGCTCGCCGGCTTCTGGTCCACGAGCGACCTCGCTCCGGGCGGCGTCTGAGCCCGTGGGCGCGCTCGTGGCCTGCGCGGTCGTGCGCGACGACCCGCCCCGGGTCTTCGTGGCCGAGGACATGGAAACGCTGCACTGGGTCCTGGCCTGCCAGCTGGTGGCCACCACACCCGGTGGCGAGCTGCCGCCGGGTGAGCGCGAATCGCTGCGCCAGGCGCTGCGCGACCAGCGCTGGGGTGATGCCGTGTTCGCCTTCATCGCCCGCACCGGCACGGCGGTCGACGTGTACGAGAGCACCGAACTGCATCTCGCCGCCGACGCGGCCGTGGGACCGCTCGAGCTCCAGCTCACGCCGCTCTTCAGCGACTGAGCCGCCGTCCCGCTGGGCGCCAGGCCTGCCGTGGAAGGATGCCCCCATGCCGAGCGACCGCACCACGGTGACCGAGCTCGGCACGGCGCTCGGGATGCTCGGTGCGCCCGACGTGGACGCCGCCGTGCGCTCGCGCACGGCGGTCATGCACAGCATGTCGCCCGAGATCTGGGACCGGCTGTCCCAGCTGCGCGCCGGCGGCGCCTTCGACACCGAGTTCCACGCCGCCTGGGAGAACGGGAGGGCCTTCCTGGCCGCGGCCGACGGCCTGCGCGGGAGGCGGCCCAACGTCATTGAGTGGAAGGGCACCGGGCGAGCCCCTGGTGACGAGGCGGCGCCCATCGACCTCCGCATCGACCACGTGTACCTCGTCAGCTGCAAATACCTGTCCAAGATCCTGTTCAACGTCTCCCCGTCGCACGTCTTCGCCGATCTGCTCGTCGGCGGCCAGACCCGCGGCGGCGGCCGGGTCGGGCGCGACGCTGTCTCGGGGGGTGACTGGTTCGCCGAGGTGGCTCCCGGCGAGCACCAGGCGCTCTATGCGTCCGTGCGTGACGCGGCGAGCGCGGCCGGACGAGTCGCGCTCGGCCCCACGACTGCGGGCTCGGGTCCCCGACCGGCGTACCGGCCGGGGCGCTCGCCGGTGGCGGCCGTGCTACCAGGCCTGGAGGAGCCGGCAGAGGCGGTCGACGCCTCCGGCGCGGCCAAGGACCGCTCCGTCGTCGTCGCCGCGGGCGCGGCGCCGCCCCAGCTCCTGCACGACCTGCCAGAGCGCGCCGTCGAGCTGACGACGCCCCAACGTGAAGCCCTGGGCCAGTGGCTCCATTCGGGCTGGCCGGGTGAGGCGAAAGACCTGTACGCGCGGTTGTCCGCGGCCGTGGCGTCGGCGTCGGCCACGCGCTGGGAAGCCGCCATGCAGGGTGCGGGCGGGCGGGGTGAGGCGATGCTCTGGCGGCTGCTGCGCATGGGGAGCGCGCCCTATTTCGTCCTCGGCTCGTCACAGGCGCGCTGGCTCCGCCTCCGCATCGCCACGTCCTGGGACTGGCGGCAGCAATTCCAGTTGGTGTCCATCTCCATGGAGGCCCAGCCGGGCGGACAGCCCCGGGTCATGTGGGCGGCATCGGTGCGCGACAGGGTCACACACGAGGTGCAGGAGATCACGGGGCACATCGAGATCCGCTGGAGCCACGGGCGCTTCGCGGGGCCCCCGGAGGCGAAGGGCTACCTCGACACACCCCATCACCTCGTCGCGGGGTATTACCCCTTGCGATGAGCGTCTTCGACGTCACCGCCTTCACGCCCCCGCTGCAGGTCCCCGAGCTGAGCTGTCCGCCGGTCCTCCTCCGCCCCTACCGCGTGTCCGACCTGGCTCTCGTACGCCAAGCCGCCGCCGACCCGTTCATCCCCTCCATCTCCTCGGTGCCCCGCCGCTACAGCGACGACTCGGGCCGGGCGTTCATCGAGCGCCAGCACGGGCGGGCGACCGAGGGAGACGGCTTCTCGTTCGTGATCTCCAATGAGGCCGATCCGACCGCCGGACTCGGCTCCATCGGGTTGTGGCTCCACGAGATCGACGCCGGGCGGGCCTCGGTCGGCTACTGGCTGCTCGAACACGCCCGCGGGCGGGGGCTGGCGGCGCACGCGTTGCGGGCGATCGTCGACTTCGGGCTCGGACAGCTCGCCATCCCGCGGCTGCACCTGTTCGTCGAACCATGGAACGTGGCGTCGGCCCGCACGGCGGAGGCGTCCGGCTTCACGCGGGAGGCCACCCTCCGCGGGTGGGAGCGCGTCGACGGCGAGCAGCGCGACGCCGACTGCTACGTCCTGCTCCACGCCGAGTGGAACCCGAGCGGCTGACCGGGGCGACGGGAGGGCGAGGCAGGCGAACGGCCTCTGCGAGACTGCCGGGGTGTTGCGGCGCGACCATCACGTCGAGGGCCTCACCGAGCGCATCGACCGGATCATGGCCGCGGTGTTCGTCCCCGAGGAGGGGGCCCGCCTGACCCGGTTGGGCGAGGACCTCGCCCCGGGCTTCGTCTATGTGGGTCCCGACGGGGTGTTCGACGGTCCCGACGGGCTGAGCGAGGCCTTCGCCAGCTATCGCCACGAGGAGTGGTGGCACGCCTCACTGCGGCGCACCAGCCCGGTCGAGCTGCACCACGGGTACTTCCGCTTCACCTGGGCCAGGGTGGAGCGCGGCGCGACCGCCATGGAAGGCTGGGCGTTCGGCTCGCTGGACTCGGCGGGGATGATCCACCGGGTCGTCGTCTTCGAGGGCCTGGAGGTGGGCCGCTCCACCGGGGGCGACTGAGACAGGGAGGGAAACATGCTGGTGCTGGTCGAGGTCACCGACGGGGTGGCCACGGTGACCCTGAACCGCCCCGAGGCGCGCAACGCCCTGTCGCGGGAGCTCAACCGCGGGCTGTCCGCGGCCATCACCGAGCTCGACACCGACGAAGCCGTCCGCTGCGTCGTGCTGACCGGGGCCGACCCGGCCTTCTGCGCCGGCGTGGACCTCAAGGAGCTTTCGACAGAGGACCGCTCGACGCAGCAGACACGCCAGAGCGCGCCGGCCACCCATGTCGGCATGCTGCCGCCCCACGAGACGCCCATCATCGGCGCCGTCAACGGCGCGGCGGTCACGGGCGGGTTCGAGGTGGCGCTCGGCTGCGACTTCCTGATCGCGTCCGAACGGGCCCGCTTCGCCGATACCCACGCTCGCGTGGGCGTCATGCCCGGCGGCGGGCTCACGGTGCGGCTGCCCAAGCTGATCGGCGTTGACCGGGCCCGGCGGATGAGCTTCACGGGCGACTACATTGACGCGCCGACCGCCCTGCTCTGGGGTCTGGTGGTCGAGGTCGTGCCCCATGAGGCCCTGCTACCCAGGGCCCACGAGATCGCCGCCGCCGTCGCCTCCATCCCACCCGAGAACGTGCGCGAGATCCGGCGGATGTACGACGAGATCGGCGCGCTCTCGGGCCAGGAGGCCTGGCGGGCCGAGTCCGACTGGTCGAGGAAGTGGATCAGCGAGCGCTTCGACCAGGGGCGCCTGGCCACCGAGCGCGAGAAGATCATGGCCCGCGGCCGCGCCCAGAGCAGCGGATTGGACGACAACCCGACGTGAGGGTCTACGCGGGCATGGACCCGCGCTGCAGCCTGCCCGAGGCGATCGCGCACGCCCAGCGCGTGGAGCGGCTCGGTTACGACGGCATCCACGTGGCCGAGACGGTGCACGACGCCATGGCGGTGGCGCTGCTGGTGGCCGAGCACACGGAGCGCCTCACCGTGCGGACGAGCGTCGCCCTGGCCTTCACTCGCAGCCCCACCCTGCTGGCCTACGCGGCCTGGGATCTCTCGAAGCTCAGCGCCGGGCGGTTTCAGCTGGGGCTGGGCACGCAGATCCGTCAGAACATCGAGGATCGCTACGCGGTGCCCTTCGGCGAGGACCCGATCGGGCGCCTGCGCGACTACGTCGGCGCCGTGCGGGCCGCCTTCGTGTCGTTCGCCACCGGCGGGGCGCCGTCCTACGAGAGCACGCACTACTCACTCACCCGCATGCAGCCGTACTTCAACCCGGGGCCCGACGCCACCACGGCCGCGCCTCCGATCTACCTGGGCGGCGTGCAACGGCGAGCCTGCGAGCTGGCCGGAGCGGTGGGCGACGGATTCGTGAGCCACCCCACCAACTCCAACCCGCGCTATCTCGAGGAGACCTGCCTGCCGGCTCTGGCCGCGGGCGCCCGCGCCGCAGGTCGCGACCTGGCGGCCGAGGGATTCGAGACGGTGATCGGCGCGACGGTCATCACGGGCGGCTCGACCGCCGCCGTTCTGGCCGAGCGCGAGCGCCAGCGCCGCCTGCTGGCCTTCTTGTACTCCACGCCGGCCTACGCGCCGACACTCGAGCTCTACGGCTGGGACGAGCTGGGCCCGCAGCTACGCGACCTCATCCGCCACGAGCGCTGGGACGACCTGGGTGCGGTGCTGTCCGACGAGGTGCTCGACACCCTGGTGCCGTGTGCCACCTTCGACGAGCTGCCTGGGCTGCTCGTGCACCGCTTCGCCGGCCTCGGGCAGGGGGTCCTCATCTCGCCGCCGACCGACAGCGCGGACGACGACGCGTTCCGTGAGGTCGTGGCGGCCATCCGCCAGGGTTGACGTCGGCGGCGGCGTCAGCCCGCCATCGGGAAGATGAGATCCTCGCCCGCCATGGCGTCCACGGCGGCGCGGCGCTCTTTGCTGTCCATGCCGCGGTAGCGCTCGGCCGACGCCAGCACGCGGGGCAGGAGCGGGATGTCGCCCGGCGTGCAGAAGGCGTGCACGCCGGGGGTAGAGAGGGCGAAGTGGACGCCGCGGTCGATCTCCTCGTCGCTGGCCGCCGGCTCATACCACGACGAGGCCCAGCGCGCCGCGGTGGCGGCGCTGCCGGCGACCGCGTCGCCCATGGGGCGGCGGTCGGCCCAGGGGCGTCGCGCCACCGCCTTGATGGCCATGACGCCGATGTCGCGCTCGGTGCACAGGGCGAGCAGTTCCTCGGCCGGCTCCCGGTACTCGGGACGCGCCCAGAGGGTCGGATAGACCGGGAACATCACGGTGTCGAGGTCGAAGCGCTGCAGCGCCTCGAGGTGGGCCCGGGGCACCTCGAGGTCGTGCCCGGTGATGCCGGCGAACCGAGTGTGGCCGGCGTCGCGCAAGGCCACGATGCGCTCGAGCGCGGGTGAGCGCCGGTCCAGCTCGGCCAACGACGTGACCGCGTGCGCCTGGTACAGGTCAAGCACCTCAGCGTGCAGCAGACGCCGCGTCGTGTCGAACTGGTCCGTCACGCCCTCGGGATTGGCCCGCAGAGTCTTGCCGGCGATGAAGATCTCGTCACGGTGCGCGGCCAGGTGGGGACCGACGACCGACTCGGCCGCCCCGTACTGCGGTGCGATGTCGAGATGGTTGACGCCGTTGTCGAGCGCCAGCTGCAGCCACTCACCCGCTTCCTCGACCGTGGCGGCCCAACAGGCGGCACCACCCAAGATGGCCACGCTGCTCTCGTGGCCCGTGCGTCCCAAGCGCCGGCGCTCCATGGCGGACCGGTTAACTCTTGAGCTTCAGGATGTTGAAGACGGCGCCGACGTTGTCGGCGATCACCGCCATGCGGCCGGGCTCGATGTCCATCGGTCCCATGAACACCGCGCCACCGAACTGCTGCGCCTTGGCCGCGGACGCATCGGCGTCTTCCACGGCGAAGTACACACCCCAATTCGGCGGTATCTCCACCGGCATCTCGGGCGGCTTCGGCATCATGCCGCCGACGGACTTCCCGCCCAGCTTCCATTCGGTGTAGGCGGGCGGGCCACCCGGCTCGCCCCCCATGTCCTCGGCGTCCCACCCGAACACGGCCTTGTAGAAGGCCTTGGAGGTGTCGAGGTCGGTGGTGATCAGCTCGTTCCAGCAGAACGTGTTGGGCTCGTTGGCCAGCTGCGCCCCGAGATGCGACTTGGGCTGCCACAGGCCGATGACCGCGCCCACCGGGTCGGCGACAATGGCCATCCGGCCCACGTCCATCACGTCCATCGGCGGCACGAAGACCGTCCCCCCGTTAGCACTCACCCGTGCGACGGCGTCGTCCTCGTCGTCAACGTTGACGTAGGACATCCACGCGGTCGGGGCGTCGGGGCTCATCTGCGCCATCAGCCCGGCCACTGTCTTGCCGCGCAGCGTGCACACCGAGTACCCGCCCGCTTCGGGGGGACCCTCCGGGCACTCCCAACCGAAGAGGGCCGAGTAGAACGCCTTCGACTTCTCCAGTTCCGGGCTGCTCAGGTCCACCCACGAGGGGACTCCATTGTCATAAGTCTCGAACTCCACCGCGCCCTCCCTTGCTCAACTGTTCCCCAACTACTCAGACGGTACCCGACCGATCGCCCATCCGCACCGGTCAGAGTGAGAAGATCACGGGAATGTCACATTGGCGTATCGCCGGATGAGCCCGAACCCGATCGGTAGCCGGGTCGAGCAGCTGGCTCAGTCACTGGCCGAGCGGATCGTCCCATTGATCGTCGACGCGATCGACATCGACTCCATCCTCGACAAGGTCGATATCGAGAAGCTCGTCGAGCGGGTCGACATCGAGAAGATCATCGACCAGGTCGACATTGAGAAGATCATCGACCGGGTCGACATCCAAAAGGTCATCGACCGGGTCGACATCAACGCCATCGTCGACAAGATCGACATCGACGCGCTGATGGAGCAGACCGAGCTCGGCTCGATCATCGCTCGTTCGACGACGGGCGTCATCACCGAGATCCTCGACGTGATTCGCAGCCAGGGCGTGGGCCTGGACGACTTCATCCTGCGCTGGGGCAACCGCCTGATCGGACGGGGCAGCAAGATCAAGGACTGGCCCGACGGGCCGCCGCTCTTGGTCGAGCGGGCCGAGGCTATGGCGTGACTACCGTCCCGATCCCCCCGGCAGAACTGACCGTCGGCCGCCAGGGTCACTACGCGGGTGCGGTCAGCCGGCTGGTCGCGTTCGGTGGCGACGTCGGTGCATCTTGGGGCCTGTACCTCTTGGGCCAGGCGCTCCTGAACATCGCGATCAAGCTCGTGTCCGGCAAAACCTATACGCTCACCAATCACCGGATCCTGGCTGCCAGCATCCTCGTCGTCTGGGAGTTCTTCTACTTCGCGTACCAGTGGGCGGTCAGCGGCAAGACCCTCGGCATGGCGGTGTTCGGGTTGCAGGTAGTCACCTCCGAAGGCGCGCCCATCACGCCCCGCCAGGCCGTCATGCGCACGCTCGGGCTCGGGCTGACGCTCCTGACGCTCGGGATCGGCTTCCTCGGCATCGTCTACCAACGCGAGCGCCGGGCGCTCGACGACTACGTGGCCGGGACTGCGGTCGTCTACGGCTGGGACGCCCGAGCGGCCCGCCTGCGCTGGATCGCCCGCGAGGGGCAGGCGCAGGGGAAGAAGGCCGGCGGCACGGCGCACGCTGCGTAGCGGTGGCGGTGGCGGTGGCGGTGGCGTCAGGCCCCTACCATGCCCGCCATGTCCTTCACCGAAGTCACCCGGCCGCACCCCCAGGTCGCGGTCGTCACGCTGAATCGGCCGGAACGCATGAACGCCATGGCCTTCGACGTGATGATCCCGTTCCGCGACGCGCTGCGCGAGATCGGAGCCGACAACGACATCCGGGTCGTCGTCATCACCGGCGCCGGGCGCGGCTTCTGCTCGGGTGCCGACCACGAGAACCCGGGCACCATCCCGAACCTCGACGGGCTGACGCTGCCCACGATTGCGCTGCGCTCGATGGAGATGCTCGACGACGTCATCTCCACCATTCGCCGCCTGCACCAGCCGGTCATCGCCGCCGTCAACGGGGCCGCCATCGGGGGCGGCTTCTGCCTGGCCCTGGCGGCCGACCTCCGCATCGCGTCCGAGGAGGCCTACTTCCGAGCGGCCGGCATCAACAACGGTCTCACGGCGGCCGAGCTCGGGCTCAGCTTCCTGTTGCCACGCAGCGTCGGACAGACGCGGGCGGCCGAGATCATGCTGACCGGACGCGACATCGACGCGGCGGAGTCGGACCGGATCGGCCTCGTCTCCAAGGTGGTGCCGGGACCCGAGCTGCTGCCGGCGTGCTTCGAACTGGCCGACCGCATCAACGGCTGGAGCCGGGCCGGAGTCGAGCTGACCAAGCGCCAGCTGTGGAACAGCCTCGACGCCAGCAGCCTGCAGTCCCACATGGACGCCGAAGGGACCTCCCAGCTGTTCGTGCGCATCACGACACGCAATTTCGAGGAGTCGGTGGCGGCGCGCAAGGAGGGGCGCACGCCCGACTTCAAGGACTGACCGGCCCCAATGGCAAGGTCAGGGAGCGTTCACCAGCGAGTTGGCCGCCATGCTCAGGTAGTCGCGCAGCTCGATGCTGTCCGCCGGTGAGATCCGCGAGGCCTGCTCCAGCTCGAGCAGCGCCTCGAGCATGTGGCGCAGCCAGGCGTCGCGCTCGCCGGGGCCGATCACGAACGGCACGTGGCGCATGCGCAGCCGCGGGTGGCCGCGTTGCTCGCTGTAGGTGCCTGGACCGCCCCAGTACTGGATGAGGAACAGCGCCAGATGCTGGGCCGGCTCCGTCAGATCGTCGGGGTAGAGCGGGCGCAGCAGCGGGTCGCCGGCCACCCCGAGGTAGAAGCGGTCGACCAGGTCGACGAAGAAGGTGCCACCCCCGACTCGTTCGTACATCGTCTCCACGGGGCCGAGAGTAGAGGCTTTAGACTGCACCCCGATTCGCGGCCGTAGTTCAATGGTAGAACCTCAGCCTTCCAAGCTGATGATGCCAGTTCGATCCTGGTCGGCCGCTCTCGTTGTCTGCGCAGTTCAGCGACGTTATGACGATTCGGCTGTCTTCGGCGACGAGTCGTCCATCCCGCGAATATCCCGCGGGCCTCGCCGTTCGGTGCGCGCTTGAGCCGCCTCTGCGAGCCCCGACAAGGCTGCAGCAATGGCCACGTCCCTGTCTGCCGTGGCGTGCTGGTAGCGCAAGGCCGCGGCCGGGCTGGCGTGCCCGGCCCGAGCCATCAACTCGCGGGTCGTCGCGCCCTGCGTGGCGCCGCCCATGTGAGCCCCGCTCCCCGCAGGTCGTGAAAGTGGACGTCCGGACGCCCGAGAGCGGACCTGGCGGCGCTCCAGGCAGCATTCAGGGGATGCCGGCCGAGGCGGCCGCCCTTCTGACCGGTGAGGAGCGGCGAAGATGGCTCGGGACCCACGAACACCCGGAGGTGACGTTCGAGGCCCGGGAGGACATGGGGTGGGACACTCACACTCCGGAGGCCGGCGGCCGTCTTGGGCGGGCCCAACTCCAGTCGGCCACCCACGTCATAGGCAGTCCGTTCCACTGTGACCGAGGCGTGCAAAATGTTGATGTCCCGCCGCTCGAGCCCGAGGACCTCACCCAGGCGGAGATGACACCACGCCGCCAGCTCGACGGCGATCCGCCACGGCTCGGGCATGGCAGCGACCAGAGCATCCACCTCGGCGATGCTCAACATCGGCCGTTCCGGCGAGCGTTCCTGTCCCGCCCCCTTGACCATGCACGGGTTCCGTCCGATCAGCTCGTCGGTCACTGCGGTACCGAGGATCCCACGAAGAAGGCGGTAGGCCTTGGCTCCCGTGACTCGGTACTCAACCGCCAGACCGGCGTGCCACGAGCGCACGCTGCTCGGGGTGATCTTCCCAACGGGAACTGACCCGAATGCGGGGAGCAGATGGCGACGCAGCAACGATTCGTAGAGCTCGACTGTGCGAGGTCGTAAATCGGTCCGCTGACGTAACCACCGCCCCGCATATTCCTCGAGCGTGACCGTCGCACGGCGAGGGTCGATCCAATCTCCCCGATCGAGTGCTCGACGCTGCTCGCGCTCGTAACGTTCCGCATCTCGCAGTGTCCGGAAGGATCTGGAGCGCTCCTGGCCGTCAGGCCCACGAAGCCGCACCTCATATCGGGGACCGGTCTTGCCCACTTTGCGATCGATCATTGACCATCACCTCCGTTTAGCCACGCTGCCCAACTTTCCCTGCCGGCTGTATCAGCCGAAGGTCATGACGCAGAACGGTCGGCATCCTCCAGCAAATGCGCACGAAAGCCCGATGCCTTTCGCAACCGCTCCACGTACTCGTCCAGGGCGCCAACGGGGATCCGCCGGCTTGAACCAATCTGGATGGACTCGAGCTGTCCGGTCCGCATGAGCTCGTAGACCTTGGTCCGACATATCGACAGCACCACCGCTGCCTGCTCAGCCGTCAGCAGCAATGGACCGATCGGATGTAGTCCAAGAGAAGCCTGGGCGCACCGCCTGCGGCGGCTTGCCCTCTGGCCCAGGACCTACTCGCATCGGGTGTGCCATGCGAAATCCGCCTCCTTCTTGTCCTCGGCCCGCTGGCGGGCTTGCGTGGCGGCGAAGAGGGACTCTCCACCGTTGGCCCACCCACGTCCCACCGCTCGCAGCCGACGTTTTGTCGTCTCGGCTCCCCCGTCACCGGGGTTCTTCTGCTGCTGCCACATGGCCCGGGCCTCTCGCAAGGCGCCGAAGGTGGTCGAGTAACCCCTGGACTTGGTGAGGAAGTGGCCCGAGTAACCGAGATGGTGGGCGCGGCGCCGCAGACCCAGGTCCCGCAACTCGGGCGTTCCGCCCAGGAACCATGCGGCGGCCACCATGTTGAAGAGGTGTGGTGGGAGAACGCGGCTCTTCAGGTCCGATTCGGAGCGGATCCGATCGAGCAGTCCCGGGTGCATGGCCGGCTCCTTGGTGGCGTACTTGGCCACGTAGCTCGGGACACGGCTCGACGGCCCGTCTCGGTCGAGCACCTGGACGTCGACTTCGCTCCCCCATCGGGCGGCACCTCGGGCGTGCGCCACCTCCACGGCCCGCACCGCCCCCAGACACGCCTGCGCCAAGAGGCCGGCATCGACCGGGGGTTCCGACCCATCACGGCCGTCGGCCCGGACGACGGCATGGAAGTGCACCAGGCCCCGCCGTTGGAACTCGGCCACCTTGGCGTGCTCGAGGCGAAGCACCTTGGCGCACTCGCCACGGGAAAGGCCGATCGATGCCGCCAACTGACGGGCGAC
Source organism: uncultured Acidimicrobiaceae bacterium (assembly GCA_963807775.1). GTDB lineage: Bacteria > Actinomycetota > Acidimicrobiia > Acidimicrobiales > RAAP-2 > Bog-473. The sequence continues at coordinate 292,562 of CAWECY010000017.1, forward strand.
GTAGATGGTGGTGCGCCGCCACAGTTCGGCGCAGTATGCGTTGTGCAACACGGCGGCGACGTAGTCGTAACAACGGTGACACAGCGGCGTCCCGATCAACTCGTCGTGGCGGGCGTACCTGGCCGGACAGGCAAGTGTCGACGTGGGGACACCGACTCCGACCGTCTCCGGAGTGGCACGTATTTGCGGAGCTCTCTCGGTGCACGACTCCGAAGCCCGGAGCGGTCAAAGTCAAGAACACGGCCGGGTGGGTGGCGATCGACTCGTCGACGCCCTTGCCACCTTCGAGGCCGGCCCGCACGAGATGACGGGCATCGCCTCGATACAGCGTGGCGCACGAAGGGCAGCGCAGCTCGCTACGCGACCCGCAGGCCTTGAGCACGACGTTGTCGGGGTAGGCATGGCTGGAGAAGACGATGCGTCCGTCGGAGTCGAGGACGTGGCCACGCAGGCGGATGGGATGCGCACACCACCCACAACGCGCCCCTTGCGCCAAGAAGTCCTCCAGGCGGTGCGCGTTCGAATGACGCCCGATTGCGTGCAGCATGGCCATGTCCTCTTCGTCCAACACGGCGCACACGATGACGGAAGGCTGCGACATCTGTCAACCATCGTCCCTGCTCAGAGCACGTAAACAGTGAGCACCAGTGCGACACAGCGAGACCCAGCGAGACACAGCGGGACACAGCGGGACATGAATTCGGCCCCAAAAAAAGTTCTCACCAAGTGGATGTGCGGCGCCTCCGGCCCCCCCTTCGGGGCCGTCGGCGCCACAGCCGCTCAGTCAGACTTCTCCGGGAAGACTTCAGACGCCGGGAACGCCAAAGGCATGTCCCACGAAGTGGTGGGGATTGAGGTTGTGAACCTCGGTGGCGATCACTCGGCGAGCGTGAGCTCTTTGAGTGTCGCGTCGTCATCATCGCGCTTTGGGTAGAGATCTGCCATAGAAGCTTCTGAGAAGTAGCGGCGTTCTGCTGAGGCCCACTCATCGTTGATGTCGAGCACGACGGCACCGGTCAGTCGGATGGCGGCGGCCTCGTTGGGAAAGATCCCGACCACGCGGCTGCGGCGCTTGATCTCCTTGTTGAGGCGCTCACAAGCGGGTTGGTCGACCAGATCTGGCGCCAGTGAGCCCGGGGGAAGGTGCGGAAGGCCAGTACCTCCTCCTTGGCCCGGCCCATCAGCGCGGCGGCCTTGTCGAATCGCTCGGAGAGCATGGTGGCCACGTGGTCCCACTGGGCGGAGATCTCCTCGGGGCTGACCTGGGCGAAGATCGTCCGGAAGGCCGCCGAGACCATCTCTTGGTGGCCCTTGGGGATGTTGGCCATGAGGTTGCGGGCGAAGTGGACCCGACAGCGTTGGTGGGCCGCCCCTTGGAAGCAGCGCCCGATGGCAGCCACCAATCCGGCGTGCTGGTCCGAGATGACGAGACGAACACCGGCCAGAGCCCCCGGCGCTTGAGCGAACGCAGGAACTCACGCCAGAAGGCCTCGTCTTCGGAGTCGCCGATCTCGATGCCCAAGATCTCCCGGCGCCCGTCCTCGGTGACGCCGGTGGCCACGACGACGGCCTTGGAGGTCACCTGGTGGTCGGCCCGGACGTGCAGGTAGGTGGCGTCGAGCCAGATGTAGGGGAAGCGCACGTGGTCGAGCCGGCGTCCCCGAAAGGCCCCGACCGCCTCGTCGAGCCCGGCACAGATGCGGCTGACCTCGGACTTTGAGATCCCCGACGTCGACCCCATGGCCTCGACCAGGTCGTCGACGGCCCGGGTGGATACCCCGTGCACGTAGGCCTCCATGACCACGGCATAGAGGGCCTGGTCGATGCGCCGGCGAGGCTCGAGGATGGACGGGAAGAAGCTGCCCCGGCGGAGTTTGGGGATGGCCAGGTCAACGTCGCCGGCCTTGGTGGTCAGCACTCGTGGCCCGGTGCCCGTTGCGCTCGGTTGTGCGGTCTCCGGTCCGCTCATAGCGCTCGGCGCCGATCACCGCGGACAGCTCGGTCTCGATGAGCTCCTGGCAGACCAGGCGGACCGATTCTCGGATGAGATCGAGCCCTTCGCCCGATTGGAAGGCGGCAAGCAGCTCGGACAGGACAGACTGATCAAGGGCCATCGGTGTGTTCTCCTTTGGTGCGTTCGGACAGGAACACACCGAGGATCACGCCGCTGGCCCCCCTATAGGTGGACCCTCGGGCTCACTTCAAAACCCACCATTCCGCGGGACACTGCCAACGCCAAACCTCAACGAGTCAATCCGTGGCCCGATGGTGAGCAGTTCCCTTACCTAATCAAGCCGCCTGCCCATGCCGTCAGCGGCTCCGTCGCCCCGGCGAACGAATAACTCAACCCGGTTACGGAACCGTCCCCTACCCGCACAAGTGGGGCAGGGGCACTACGGCCAATCCCGACTGACCATCCCCCGTTGGCCGGACACCTCGAATAGGAGGTAGTCATGCCAACAGTGACCGAAGAGAAAGCTGAGCCGGCCCGGCGGCGGGGTCGGTATCCGAAAGAGTTCCGCCGGGACGCGGCGGCCCTGGTTATCGACCAGCACCGCACCATCGCCGAGGTGGCCCGGGAGCTCGGCGTCGTCGAGCAGACGTTAGGCAACTGGGTGCGCCAGGAGCGCATCGACCGGGGCGAGCGCGAGGGGACCACGACCGAGGTCCGCGAGGAGAACGTCAGGCTCCGCCGGGAGGTGAAGCGCCTGACCATGGAGCGCGACCTGCTCAAACGAAGTGTGGCCTTCTGGGTGAAGGAGCAGGACCGGTGAGCCGCTACCGGTTCGTCTCCACCGTGAAGGCCGAAGGGTTCCCCGTCGAAGCGGCATGCGAGGTGGCTGAGGTCTCCACCTCGGCTTACTACGACTGGCTGGCCCGCTCGGCCGCACCCAGCGAGGCCGAGTGGGACGAGGCCCTGCTGGTCAACGAGATGCGCCGGGTCCACGACGAGTTCGACGACACCTACGGCAGTCCCCGCATGATCGACGAACTGCGCGACCAGGGGTTCTGCGCCAACCACAAGCGCGTCGAGCGGCTCATGTCTCAGTACGGCCTCCACGCCAAAGACGGCCGGCGCCGCAAGGTCCGCACCACCATCCCCGACGTGAGCGCCCCGCCACTGCCGGACCTCGTCCAGCGCGACTTCAGCGTCGGCGAGCCGGGGGAGCGCACCTGCGGGGACATCACCTACATCCCGACCGGCGAGGGCTGGCTCTACCTGGCCGACGTGCTCGACCTTGGCTCCCGACGCATCGTCGGCTACGCCATGGAGGGCCACATGCGCTCCGAACTCGTCGAAGCCGCTCTGGAGATGGCGGTGGACACCCGGGGCGGAGACGTGGCGGGCATGGTCTTCCACCACGACCGCGGGTCCAATACATGGGGCAGGACTTCCGGAGAGCTGTGCAAGAATCACGAGATCGCCCAGTCGGTCGGCCGCATCGGGTCGTCCCAGGACAACGCCGCCGCGGAGTCGTTCTGGGCGACGCTCAAGCGCGAGCTCGTGCACCGGTGCCGGTTCGCCACGCGCGCCGAGGCCCGGCGGGCGATCATCGTCTTGGATCAACCACTACAACGCGCTGCGGCGTCACTCCTCCATCGGCAACATCTCGCCGATCGAGTGGGAGCTACGCTGCGCACGCCGTCAACTTCAAGCCGCATAACCATGTGTCCGGCTGACGGGGGGAAGGCCAGACACATATTTTGGATTCGCGTGGTGCCTTCTCCTCCTTCTGCACTCTATGTAGGTAGAAGGAACAATGGGAGTAGATGAAGAGACCGAGCGAGGATGCGTTTTGTGAGTTCATCGCAAGAACGGAGCCACAACTGCATCGCGCCCTCGTTGCGAAACTCGGCTGGGAAACCGGTCGGGAGGCGACCGCCGAGGCGCTGGCCTTCGCTTGGGAGCACTGGGCCAAGGTCACAAAGATGCACAATCCTGCTGGCTACCTATACCGGGTCGGGACGAGCCGTGTTCGCCAGCGCAGGTCCCGCACCCTCTTCGTTCGACAAGACGAGCGATCTCAGTGGGTTGAGCCGTCTCTTGGCCCTTCCTTGGCCGCACTATCCGAGCGCCAGCGGATCGCCGTCATCTTGGTGCACGGCTACGGCTGGACGGCCCAGGAGGTGGCCGAGATGACAGGTATCAAGAGATCAACCGTGCAAAGCCACGTCGAGCGCGGTCTCGCCCATCTCCGCGAGCGACTCAAGGTGGAAGACCCAAACCATGCCTGAACTCACCGAGGACCTTCATTCGTTCATTGAGAACGGCATCAGGCCGGTGACGATTGACGACGTAAAGGCAAGGTCAGGTCGCCGTCAGGTGAGTTTGAATCGGCCGCGGGCCAGGATCCTGACGATTGGAGCCGTGGTACTCGCTGCCATAGCGGTTGTCCTGATCGTGTCAACTGTGATCCTCCCCACAAGCTCTCCGGGAGGACCGACCTCAGCCGCCGCCACCGAGTTGGACCGTCTGGCTGCTCGGGCAGCCATGATTCCCTCCGATCTCTCGGCAGGTCAGTACGCCTACTCGGAGTTTCAGCAACCGACTCTCATCAGTGAGGGATCAAGCGTTCCGGGTGGACCGAACTACACCGAGTACCTCGTTGGGACCGTTCAGACATGGGTAGCGGCCGATGGATCAGGCCGTCGTGTTACCACGACGAATCCGATGCCTCAGTTCTTCACGGCGGGCGACCGAGCCGTTTGGGTCGCAGAGGGCAGCCCCCCAGCCGTCATTCCGCCCAGCCAACTAACGACGGCGCAGACCTTCGGGCCAGGAACTGCTTCAGAAGTCAACGGGCCGCTTCCTCTCTACGACGTATCAGGGCTTCCCACTGACCCGAGCGCGCTGGCCGAGATCCTCGACAACGAGAACCCCGGCGCCCAGAGCCTGGGAGCACTTCCGACCGGGATCAAATCCCTCGACTACGTATCCTCGTGTTCTTCGGCAACCTGTTCGCTTTTTGAGCGGGCGGCGGCCTTGCTCCAAGGTCCCGATGTCGGTGATTCCCCGGCGTTCCGTCAAGCGCTCTTTCAGGTTCTCGCCACGGTTCCGGGAGTGCAGCTACTGGGTACGACAACTGATCAATCCGGCCAGTCCGGGGTGGGATTGGCTTTCGTAGAGCATCAAGCCGCCGGAAACGTGACGGACAACTGCGCGACTCAGAGCCCCTCCAACTCCGCGACGACGGTGATCACCAAGTCAGTGACCACACATAACCCCGCGAGTTCCCAGACGTTCAGCATCGTGGTGGACCCCCAGACCACCACGCTCTTGAGTTCCGAGCGGTCGTTCTCCCCATCAGTCGTCACCGTGATACCCAACCCGTGCGGTCCGCCGGCCCTTCAGAAACCCCAGACAACGGAGCTGACTCCCTACTGGAGTGACGTGGTGGACTCGGGAGTGGTGAACACAGATACGGCGATTCCGCCTCCTGCGTCCTCCTGAAACAAAGCCCTGGATGGGTTCGCAAGCGCTGCTGTGGGGATTTGGTTCGACCTCGTTGGTGTCTCACAACGTCGCTTGGGGGGTAGCCCCGAATGCCGGGACAGCGGCGCTACGCACCGATACGATCATCGCTGGGAGACCCATAGATGGATCGTCGCTTGGTTCGAGCAGCGGCACTTGGCCTGATGGTTCTGTCGTGCTCCTGGACATCTTGGAGCGCCCAAGCTGGAGCCTCCTCACCACCGTCCCAAAGGACCGTAAACACCTTCGTTGCCATGGCCAGGCTGGGCGAATCAGGAACGTTCTCGGCGGTCTATGCGGTGTCGCAAGGCTCACTAGCAGGCACAGTTGAAGTCGCTCAGGAGGCGTCGCCGAGGCAACGACCCTTCACCACGGGACCGGGCAATTGGTCGTTTCTCTATCAGTCCCCGGCGGGGTACGCCTCGCAGTGGATCGAAAGGGGAACAAGAGCATGGGATTGCCGACGAGCCGCCGGCGTCACTGCTTGGACCTGCAGCGGCCCTGGCCAGTTCCAACCCTCGAACGGTTTCTTTCTAGCAGTGACCCCGTTCATCCCCGGGGTGGTTCTCGGCGACATTAACGAACTGACTGGTGGCCTGAAGGCGCATCATGTCAAAGGGATTCAGTTCTTCGCATCGATGAGCGCCCGTTTCGGTTCTTTGCAGTGCATGAGGGTCGATGGAACAAGCTTGTGCCTCGACGACGCTGGCGTGTTGGTGAGCCAGCAAGGGGGGTCCTACTGGACCACGATCACGCTGCTGCGACGCAGTTCTGCCGTGCCCAGTTCCGCCTTCATGCTCGAGGGCAAGAGTACGTCGTCAGGCCGCAAGTTTGAATTGTTGACTCTGTGAGGACCATCGTCGCCTCGGTTCGTCGGATCGGCGTACCGTCCCCGTAACGCCGGAAGGGTGGGACACCTCGCCCACAAGACTCTGAATCGCACTGAATAAGTCGTGTCCTTTACGGAAGGAGCTCGAAGCCAGCAATATGCATCGGTCTGACCACGCTGAAATGTCGGCGGTCCAGGGTTGCGACCTGTGAGGCAGACAACCGCTCGGCGATGGCGACGACGACAGCGTCGACCGTCCCGAGGCTGAGATCGGCGTAGGTCTCAACCAGGTCGGCAGCACGCTCAAAGTCGGCGTCTCCGACGTGCTCCACGACGAGGGCACCCGAAACAAGACTGCGGAGAAAGTCAGCTTCCACGCTCGTCCGGGCGCCAGCTGCCAGCAGGTAGGTGACCTCAGGGATCACGACATCGGGAACAACAAGGGGCTCGCGAACCGTCTCGAACCAGGTGACACAGGCCTCATGATCGGGATCGTCAGCCAGGCAGGCGGCTGCGAGCGGCCCGGTGTCGACGATGATGGGACTCAGCCGAATCCCTCCGCTTCGAGGCGCTCTTCGGCCTCTCTCACCGAGAACCCCGGCTTCGCCTGACCTATGCCGATGAAGCCAAAGCGTCCAGTTCCCTCGTGAAGAGGCGGGACGTGCTTCTCGAGCACCTCAGCGGCGACGTCCTCTGCAGAGGCACCCCTCTCGGCGCCCTCGGAGGCCAAGCGTTGCGCGATCTCGTCAGGGACGACGATCCGCAACTCGGTCATACGCCGATGATATCTGGAGGCGAGTCGCACCCCCGGCACTGCCTCGGCCGTCAATCCGCGTCCGACCCATTGCATCCCGCGAATATCCCGCGGGCGCTGTCGATCAGGGCCGTTCACCGACGTACACGCACTCGGCTGACCTGCTACAACAGTTCATCGGAGTTCGCCGAAATCGGCTTGGCCGACCTTCCAAGCTGATGATGCCAGTTCGATCCTGGTCGGCCGCTCCAGCAATACCCGCTCCAGCAATACCCGCTCCAGCAATACCCGCTCCAACCAGACACAGACGCCCAGGGGGGAAATGAGCACCGAGACCGAGACGGCCTTCACCGAGCTACTGGACGAGGTGGCGGTGACACATCGGCGCATGGTGGAGGCGCTCTCCGACGATCCCGACACGTTGCTCGAGGCGCACAAGTGGGTGCTGTCCATGCTGCAGGTGGCGGCCGACGTCAACGTGTGGGCCGACACTGCCCGCCCCCGCTTCGTCGAGATCGTCGGGCCGTACAAGAAGTGGGGCGGCGACAACGCCGATGCGTTCTACTGCTACGCCCCGATCGACCCTGCCCGCACCTACCGAGTCCACGTCCAGCCCGGTGACGCCGTCTACATGTCGCTGACGGTCTATGGCGGGCCCGACGACGGTCGCTACTCCACGCACATCGTGGGCACCGTCAACAGCCGCGACGCCGCCCGCCGGGCTGACGGCTCCTTCGACATCGTGCTCTCGGCGGCGGAGCCGACCGACGCCGACGCGGCCTGGATCCGCCTGGAGCCCGATGCGGTCGCCGCCATCACGCGTGACTACCTGGAGGATCCCGTGACCGGCCGCCGGGCCACCTGGTCGATCACGGCCGACGACCCGCCCGACGTCTACCGCCAGGACGACGCCGACCTGGCCCGGCGCCTGCGGGCCATGACGACGTGGCTGCGCGAGCAGGCCGCCATCGTGCCCATTCCGCTCGGGACGCCCAACGCCGTCGACCCGCCGTACCCGGTGCCCACCGCCACCTTCGGCTGGGCGGCCGGTGACGCCTCCTACGCCATGGGATCCTTCGACCTGGCCGACGACGAGGCGCTGGTCATCCGGGGCCGGTCACCCGAGTGCGTCTTCTGGAACATGTGCCTGTGGAACCGGCTGCTGCACACCTACAACTACGACTACGAGCGTGTGACCATCAACGGCGCCCAGGTGACCTACGAGCCCGACGGCTCCTGGATCATCGTGGTGGCGCCCCGGCGCCCGGCCCACCCGAACTGGGTGTCAACAGCCGGGCACCGCACCGGCCGCATCTGGTTCCGCTGGTTCCTTCCTGACGACACGCCCGAGCAGCCTCAGGTCGAGGTGGTCCCCGTGGCCTCGGTATGAGCGGGCGCCCAGCGCCCGTCCGCATTGACGACCTCGCTGAACCGCAGTACACCGACGACGTTCGGGCCATCCTCGACTTCATGGAGGACGCCGGATCGCAGCTGTCGCTCGAACCGGCCGGCCTCAAGCAGGCGGCGATGGCCGAGACCGGCCTCGACGACTTCGGGCCCGCTGATTTCGAGCCCCGGCTCGACCTGCTGTGCCGGGCCATGCGCGAGGAGGGCGGCTTCAACGGCGCCGGCGTGCTGCAGCAACACGCCTTCATCGCGGGGCTGCTCAAGAACCGCCTTCTGGTCGAGGACATGGTGGGGCGGCACCCCGAGATCCTCGACGAGCAGATCAGCGCGCCCATCATCATCTGTGGGCTGCCGCGGACGGGGACGACGCACCTGCACAACCTGATGTCGGCCGACCCCGCCCTGCGCTCCCTCCCCTACTGGGAGAGTCTGGAACCGGTCCTGGCCGAACGTGAGCGGCCCGAGCCGGGCCAGCCCGATCCCCGCCTGGAACGCACCGCCATGGCCCTGGGATTCGTCAATACCGCCCTGCCCTACTTCAACCGCATGCACGAGATGACGGTGGAGCATGCGCACGAGGAGATCCAGCTGCTGGCCATCGACTTCTCGACCATGCTGTTCGATACGACCGCCCCGATGCCGCAGTGGCGCGACGGCTACCTGGCCAGGGACCAGCGCCCTAGCTACGACTACCTGGTGCGGGTGCTCAAAGTACTGCAGTGGTTGCGCGGCGGGACGCGCTGGGTACTCAAGTCGCCCCAGCACCTCGAGCAGTTCCCGGTCCTGGTCGACACCTTCCCCGACGCCACGTTCGTCGTCACCCACCGCGACCCGGTATCGGTGACGGCCTCCATGGTCACGATGATCGCCTACACGGCCCGCCTCAGTCGCGACCGGGTCAACGTCGAGGGCATCGGGCGCTATTGGTCGGATCGCCTCGAGCGGATGCTGCGCCGCTGTGCCGACGAGCGCGACGCGCTCCCCTCCGGCCAGTCGATCGACGTGCACTTCGACGAGTTCATGGCCGACGACATCGCCATGGTCGAGTGCGTCTATGCCCTGGCAGGCCAGCCGCTCGACGACCGGGCCCGCACCGCCATGGGGGCCTTCATGGCCGATCACCCGCGAGGCAGATTCGGCACGGTCCGCTACGACTTGACCGAGTTCGGGCTCGATGCTGCCGAGCGTCGGGAGGCACTCCGCTTCTACACCGACCGCTTCGATGTAGCGCTGGAGTCCTGATCCTTCCGCGTTGACTACTCCATCGGCCGAGTAGAGATCCCCGTCGGGTCCCGTCCCGCCAGCACCCAGCCGACGAGCATGGCGACGACCGGCATGGCGATCACGATCAGGAACAGGTTGCTCCAGGGGATGTGATCGATGATGTCCGACACGCCACCTTCGAGCGCGTTCGAGTGGAACCATCCGGCCAGCCCGACGTAGGCGGCCACCGTCCCGAGCAGAGCGCCGAGGAAGGCGAGGCCGCCGGCGGTAACCGCCGTCAGGGTGCGCCGGGTGCGGGAGCTGGCGCCGGTGGCGGTCAGGGTGCGCAGTTCGCTCGCCGTCTCGCTGCGGATGAGGCCGATGCTCATGGCAAGGATGCCGAGGGCGAGCGCGATGCCGAACACGGTGGCCCAGTTCACGATCTCGGCCGACGTCGGCGCGTCGTTCTTCGACTCGATGCTCAGGTTGTTGGTGGCCGCCAGTGCCTGGGCGTTCGTGATCTGGGCGGAGGTGATCGGGCTGTTCGCCTGGATGATCCAGCCGTCGAGGCTGTTCTGGTTCGCCGAGGTGCAGCCGGCGCAACGCACTCTCGGTGATCACCGTGTTCGGTGCCGACGTGCCCGTGGGCAGCTGGCTCTCCTCTTGGACGACCGGGTGGGCGATGCACGAGCCGGGCGAGCAGGTGTTCGTGTTGCCCGGACCGGGACCCCCGCCGCTCATCCGGGACCGCCGCTGGCGCCGGGGCCGACACAGCTGGCCGCCGCCCTTCCCGCCGCCTCCTCCGTAGGTCAGCTGCACGCCCGAGCCCGAGAGGCCGGGGCGCGAGCTGAGGACGTCGACGTCGGAGGGAATGGATGACGGGTTGATGCCGTAGGCCCGCAGAAGCGCCGGCGTCGCTACGTAGATCTGTCCGTCCCACTGCCGGCCCGAGGCGCTGGGGTTCTGCAGGCCGACCGAGGACGCGGGATTGTCGAGTTCCACGACGTCGGTGGCGCCGACAGCAGATGCGATGGCATGGACGCTGGCCTCCTGCGACTCGATGTCCTGCGGCGTCGGCTGGCTGGGATTGGGGCTGTTGCCGTTCTGGCCGTTCGGGCTCCAGACGGCGAGCTCGTTCGACGCCAGGTTCGGCCCGACGTAGTCGTAGACGTTGCTGTAGCGGGCGACGGCGACGGCGCAGATGACCACCGCGATGAGAGACCCCGACGCTGATGGCCGAGAGGGCCGAGCCGGACCGGGCCCGGTACCGCGACAGGTCGCGCAGGGCCAGGCGGATGGCGATGGGTGACTTTCCGCCCGACCCGGGCCAGCAGGGCCAGGAAGAACGGTGACACGAGGATGATTCCCGCGATCAGCGCCACGAACCCGGGTATCAGCCAGATCACGCCGCTGCCTTGCCGGCCGCGCCCGAGAGCGGAGAACATGAAGAACCCGATGACCAGCGCGATCACGCCGGGAACGAACGAGCGGTGGATCTGGCGCGGCGGCGCGGGGCGCCCGGCCAGGGCGCTGACAACCGGGACGCGGGTGATGGCGCGGGCGGGGTGGCCGGCGGCGAAGAAGGTGGCGACGACCGCCAGCACCATCGCTACCACGATCACCGTCCATGGCAGGGCGAACATCGGGATGAGGTGGTGCGCGCTCTGCTCGTTGTGCGGGCGGTAGGCCAGCCACGCCACCAGAGCCCAGCGCGAAACCCACCACGGCCCCGACGGCGCCGACGATGACGCCGTTGGCTCGCAGCACGAGCCGGACGTTGCGGTCCGTCGCCCCCATGGACTCGAGCATCCCGAGGGCGCGCAGTCGGCGCTGCGCCAGCACCGTGAAGCCGCCGACCGACACCAGCGCGATGAGCAGCATGCCGACCGTCGCCAACGCCAGCACGATGGTGTCGGGGTTGATGGGGTTGTTGTTGGCCGACGGGGCCGGCGTCGAGACGTTGGACCCGATGCGGCCCGGGTCGACGCCCGGTGCGTCGAAGAGGACGTCCACCGTCGTCGGGTCCGTTACCTGCCCGGGAGGAACTAGCGCGAACTCGTCGAGCAGGCTCTGGGGGTTCTGCACGATGCCGACGACCGTCTTGCCGCCTTGGGGCCAGGTGTCGCCCACCTTGAGATTGAGCTCGGACGCCAGCCCGGGTGTGAGGGCGATCTGGTTCGGCCCGGTCGGGATAGTGCCCGGAGAGCAGCTGGAGCATCGGCCCGCCGAAGGGGCCGTGCGGATCCTGGGACCGAAGTTGGTAGGTCTGGGTGCTGCCGGGGACGCTGAAGGTCTCGTTTTCAATGACCTGGACCGTGCCGAAGCGGTGCTCCAGCGCGGCGATCTGCGCGTCCACCGAGTGCAGATCGAGAGGCTGCTTCCCAGAGGTCGTGAAGGTGGCCAGGTCGTGGGCCGTGCCGAACCCGGCGTTGGCCGGCGGCGGCGTGTTGATGGCGACTGCTGCGCCGACCACGACGGCGGCCACGGCGACGATGACGAGGAGCAGGATGAGCAGCTGTTGGCGCCACTCCCGCCTGAAGAGGCGCCAGGCCCAGCGGACCATGGCCCGGCGAGCCGGGACGCCGCCCGTGGTGGGCTCGGGGCGCCGACTCGGCGACCGGCCGTTCGAGGACGCCGACGCTCATTGGTTCGGGAGGTCGGCGAGGATCGCTTCGGGACTCTCGACCGGGAGCGTCTGGTCGACGACTCTGCCGTCGCGGAGGAAGACCACGCGGTCGGCCCACGAGGCGAGCTGGGCGTCATGGGTCACCACGACGGCGGCCAGGCCGCGGTGGCACGCCGCGAGGATCAGGCGCATGACGGCCTCGGCGTTGGTGGAGTCGAGCGCGCCGGAGGGCTCGTCGGCCAGGAGCAGCTTTCGCCCGCCTACCACGGCGCGGGCGATGGCGACCCGCTGGCGCTCGCCACCCGACAACTGGTCGGGGTAGTGCGTCGGCCCGGTCGGCCAGCCCGAGATCCTCGAGCGACTCGAGGGCCGCCGCCTGGGCCTTGCGGGCCGCGACGCCGTCGAGCTCGAGGGGCAGGGACACGTTCTCCACTGCACTGAGCCCGGCGAGCAGGTTGTAGTCCTGGAAGACATAGCCGATGGACTGCCGGCGCAGCTGCGCCTTGCCGTTGCGCGACAGCGACGACAGGGGCTGACCTTCGACGTAGACCTCACCGCTGGTGGGGTCTTCGAGGCTGCCGGCGATGGTCAACAGCGTGCTCTTGCCCGAGCCGCTGGCGCCCATGACGGCCACCAGAGACCCGGCGTCGACCGAGAGTTCGATGCGCTGAAGGGCGTGCACCTCTGCGGCCCCTTCTCCGTAGACCTTGGAGATGTCGCGCAATTCGAGGTAGCTCATGGCTTGATTCCCACCTTGCGCCGGGCCTTGGGGAGGGGGAACGGCTGGGGGGCCGGCGCGTCGCCCTCCACCGCCGCTCTCTTCAGACGGCCGTCGGCCGTGTCCAGCCAGCGGACGACCGAGTCCAGCCGGAACAGCTCGGCGTCGACGACGAGCGCGAACTGGATGTCGAGGCCGGCCTCGTCCTCCTTCAACCGGGTCCATTGCTGCATCAGCTGGACGACGTAGCGCCGGTGCACCTGGATGACCTCGTGCACGTCGACGCCGGGCAGACCGAGAGCGACCAGCACCTTGATCACGAGCTCGTCACGCGGGGGCGAGGAGAAGTCGGGCGGGGTGCGCAGCCACGTGGCCAGCTCCGCGGCGCCCTCCTCGGTGATGTGGAACCCCTTCTGCGGACCGTCCTCGGCGGCGTCGTCCGATTCCACCAGGCCGTCACGCTCGAGGCGCTGGAGGGTCGTGTACACCTGACCCACATTGAGGGGCCAGACCTCGCCGGTCTTGGCCTCGAACTCGTGGCGCAGCTGCAGCCCGTACTTGGGCCCCTCGCTGAGCAGGGCCAACAGGGCATGGCGGATGCTCACGGCCGATCCTTTCGAAGTAGCATACTCAGTATGCTACTCTGGGAACGGCCGCCGTCAAGGGGGGTCAGCCGGTGGGTCGCCGAGGTGCGTCCGCCGCGACGACTACGGCAAGGGCGACCCGGTCTCCACCAGGGTCTTGAGGCTGGACAGCACGGACGGCCAGCCGAGGGAGATGTTCTCGAGCACGACGCTGCCCGGGCCGAAGCCGTCGTGGACGACGGTGAGCTTCACGACGCCGTGGCCGACATCCTCGATGTCGAAGGCCACCTTGGAGCGGGGCTCGGCCCGCCAGGCGGCGGCTTGATCCTCGGGGAGGCCGACGGCCGCCGCCCACTCGGACGTGAACGAATGCCACGTGTACGAGAGCCGGTGCGGCGGGTCGGACTCGAGGACGATCTGCTCGGGGTCACGCACGGCCACGCCGACGTCCTCGTGGACCAGGGCCCACGTCGAGCCCTTCTTCCAGTCGGAGGGGAACGTCTTGCCGCCGGCCGTCCGGTGCCGCCAGAAACGGCGGGTGTCGGCGCGGTCGGTGAGCGCCCGCCAGACCCGCTCGGGCGTCGCCTCGATGTAGGTCGTGTAGGCGAACCCGGCGCTCACGACGGAAGAGCCGAGCCGGTCTCGAGCAGGGTCTTGAGGCTGGCCAGGACGGCGGGCCAGCCGCTGGAGACGCCCTGGAGCACGGGGCTGCCGGCGGTGAACCCGTCGTGGACGACGGTCAGCTTCACCACGCCGGGGCTGGTCTCTTCGAGGTCGAAGGCGACCTGGGAGCGGGGCTCGGCCCGCCAGGCGGCGGCATCGGCCTCGTCGATGCCGTGGTGGGAGGCCCACTCCGGGCTGAAGGTGTGCCAGGTGTAGGCCAGCCGGCGGTAGGGGTCGGACTCGAGAACGACCTGCTCGGGGTGGCTGATGACGAGGCCGGACTCCTCGTAGGTGACGTCGTAGGTGGAGCCCTTCTGCCAGTCGGTGGCGAAGCGAACCCCGCCCGCCTCGGGGTGGCGCCAATAGCGGGCGGTGAAGGCGGGGTCGGTCAGGCCCTGCCACACCCGCTCGGGCGTGGCGTTGATGTAGGTCGTGTACACGAAGGTGTGCTCGTCGGGATGTCCCATTGGGTTGGTGGCCTCCAGTGCCGTCTTGAGATCGGACAGGGCCTCGGCCCGCGCCCGGTCGTAGTGGTGGATGAAGCGGTCGGCGATGTCGGCGATGGGAGCGGCGTCGAGGTAGTGGAGCTTCTCCCTCCCCCGCCGGAGCGTCGTGACCAGGCCGGCCGCCTCGAGCACGTCGAGGTGCTTGGTCACCGCCTGCCTGGTCATGCCCATGCCGGCGCTGAGCTCGCTCAGGGAGAGCCCGTTGCGCTGGTTGAGCCGATCGAGCAGGCGGCGGCGTCCGGGGTCGCTCAGGGCCTTGAAGACCGCATCCATGTCTCGCATCGTCGGATCCGCTTGTGGTTGCCTCTTGTAGTCATGCAACCGTTTGGTTGCTCTATGTACTTAAGCAGCCGTGCGGTTGCATGTCAACCCTTCAGCCGACGGGTCCGGGCCCGGGCCCACTCGGAGGAGGGGACGGCCGGCGGGATGGCGGCCTACGAGGGACTCCAGGCCCGGACCCAATCGATCTGTGTGGTCGCCGGCAGGGGCGTTGTGGCCGACGAGAACGCATTGGTGCCGACACCCAGTGCCTGGGTGAGGGCGATGAAGAAGGGTTGGTTGAAGGGTTCGCTGCCCGTGGTCGGGTGGTCGACCAGGCAGGTCTGCCCGTTGTAGAGGACCGTGATCGACGTCGGTGTCCAGTCGACCTCGTAGGTGTTGAAGGTGTTCTGGTCGATGTCGCAGTCGTAGGCCGTCACGTCCGGGTCGCTCGAGGAGTCGGCGTAGTGGATGTAAGGGACGTCCAAGCCCGGGTATTCGCTGTAGAACTCGGCGAAGTCGATCTCGCCGGAGTCGGGCCACGGGCCATAGGTCAGGTTCTGCGGATAGAGCCACATGGTCTCCTGCAGCCCGTCCACGGTCGCCGGCGGCAGCTTGGCGTTCACCTCGAAGGCGCCGTAGGTCTGGTCGAAGAGCCCGTAGGTCGACACCATGCCCGCCTCGTAGCTGGTGGTGAAGCTGCCCCCCGGATAGGTGCATTGGAAGGGCGCCACCTGCCGGACGCTGAGGTCGAGGTACCCGCCCGACACCGAGACGGTGCCGGGGTTGTCGACGTAACAGGCGGTTTCGCCGTTGAGATAGCCGCTGTTCGACGTCAATTGCGGGACCCACTTCGTCGTGTCCAGCGCGGTGGCGTTGAACTCGTCGTCGAAGGTGCAGGTCCAACCGCCCGGCAGCGCGAGTGGGCTGGTGCCCTGGCACGGCTGGCTGGCCTGGGCTCCCCCACCCCCCGCCGGGGCCGTCGTGGTGGTGGTCGTGGTGGTCGTGGTGGCGATGGAGGCCTCGGGGGGCACGGTCGTCGTGCTCACTGTCTTGGGGACGGTGGTCGCGCTCACCGTGCCACCCGTCTTGCCCGTCGTGGTGGTGGTCGTTGACGTTGCGGCGCCGTGGGCGGTCGCCGTGGTCGTAGGCGTCGCGGCGACCGGAGTCGCCTTGGCCGCAGTGGTCGAGGTCGTCGACGCGACCGACCGGCTCGATGCGGCGAAGGTGCCACCGGATGGGGCGAGCATGATGGTCGCGATCACGGCGGCCAGGGCGCCGGCGGCCGCGGCGCCAAGGCCCACCCGTCGGCCGCGCTGACGCGGCGCATCGATCCGACGCATCCTGTCTTCCCCCTCCGGCGCTGCCGTGTGCCGGCCCCCGCCACATCGATCTTTGCGCGACGCCTCGGCGGCTTTCCAGGGCAATTAGGACTACTCGGGGGGCCGAAATGCACAACTGGAGCCCAATCGCGGCGTCCACACGTGGGTTTCGCACCACCCCGCGCTGGCGAGAGGGCCCGTGGCAGCCTTTCCCGGCCGTTTCGGTGCAACGGGCCCCGCAGCCACTTGGAGGGGCGGGTGCGCCGGGCGGCGCCCCGTCAGAGGGCCCTGAGCACCTCTTCGGCCGAGCTGACGGTGAGACCGGGTCCCGGCTCGACGGCGAGCCAGGTGACGATGCCGTCGTCGATGATGGCGGCGAAGCGCTGGAGCGCGCGCCAAGGCCGAACCCGCTGCCGTCCATGGTCAGGCCCATCGCTTCGGCCAGCTCACCGTTGCCGTCCGACAGCATGACGACGGTGTTACCCACGTTCTGGTCCTCGCCCCAGGCCCCCATGACGAAGGGGTCGTTCACCGAGACGCACACGACCCGGTCCGCCCCCTTGGCCCGTAGCTCGGTGGCCCGGAGCACGAACCCGGGCAGATGGTGGTCCGAGCAGGTCGGAGTGAAGGCCCCGGGCACGCCGAAGAGCACCACCTTGCCGTGGCCCAACACCTCGGCCGAGGTCGTGGCCTCGGGCCCCTTGTCACCAAACGTCCATACCTTCACGTCGGGCACCTTGTCGCCCACTGCGATCGTCATCCGCTGTCTCCTCCGCTGGTCGTGGTTCTCTTCGCCGTCCCGGTCGCGGTCCCGGTCAGGTTGCCATACGCCCGGCCGCCACCCTCAATCGGTCACGGAGTTGTAACCTGCCGCCAGTCGCCCGCAGGGGCGTCGCATTGTTCGTACTGGTGAGTTATCGAGACCTTGGGGGGTTCCGATGTCGCAGTCATTCGATCGCCGATCGTTCCTGGCCGGTGGGCTGGCACTGGGAGCCGGAGCCGTCCTGGCCGGCACACTCGGCGACGCCGGCGTGGCCGGAGCGGCCATGACCAACGGGCCGGGACGCAACGGCATCAGCACCGCCAAGCCGAAGGTGGGTGGCTCGCTGACCTTCGGCATCGACACCGAGGAGAGCGGCTTCGACCCCTCCACCGCCCGCTGGGACGAGGGTGGCTTCCTCTACGGCCGCACGGTCTTCGACCCCCTCGCCATCCTCACCTCCACCGGCGAGGTGGAGCCGTACCTGGCCGAGTCGATCACGTCGAACGACGATTACACGTCCTTCACCATCACGCTGCGCCCGAACATCCTCTTCCACGACGGCACGCCACTCGACGCGGCCGCGCTGCTCCTCAACATAGAGAACACGTCCAAAGGCGTCCTGACCGGACCGGCCTTCGCCGACTTCAGTAGCGCGTCGATCACCGGGCCGCTGGCCGTCACGATCACCATGAAGAGCCCCTGGGTGCCGTTCCCCTACTACCTGGCTGACGCCCAGACCGGGTACATCGCCGCGCCCTCCATGCTCAACAGCCCCAACGGCGGTACGTCGAACCCGATCGGCACCGGCCCCTTCGTCTTCCAGGACTGGGTCCCCAACAGCCACATGACCGCCACGCGGAACCCGCACTACTGGCGCACGGGCTACCCCTACCTGGACTCCATCACCTACAAGCCGATCATCAACGACGAATCGCGCGCCGCCGCGCTCGAGACGGGCGAGGTCGACATGATTCACTCCAATTCGCCCGACAACCTGCTGGAGTTCCGCGGCAACAAGAAGTACTCCTACTACGACAACAGCGGCGAGGTGTTGGGTCAGCCCACCGTGCAGTGCGTCATGCTCAACACGAACGCCGCACCCTTCAACAACAAGACGCTGCGGACGGCCATGGCGATGTGCGTCAATCGGCCCCAGTACGCCAAGGTGATCGACAAGAGCATCGACACCCCCATGAACGGGCTCTTCATAGAGGGGAGCCCCTATTACACAAAGACGGCGTACCCCGATTACGACCCCTCCGGCGCCGCCAAGCTGGTCAAGGAAGTGGTCAAGGACACGGGCTCGCAGCCCACGTTCAACCTCAACTCGACCAGCGATCCCGAGACGTTGGCGGCGGCCCAGTTCCTGCAGCAGGCCTTCCAGGCGGCCGGCATGAAGGTGAACATCAACATCCTGGCGCAGGCGACCATCATCGACGACGCCCTGGCCGGCACCTACCAGGCCACGCTGTGGCGCCAGTTCGGCGCGACCGACCCCGACGAGAACTACGTGTGGTGGAGCACGACGACCGTAGGGCCGCCGCTGCCCCTGAACATGGCGCGCAACAACGACCCCAGGATCCAGGCGGCGCTGTTGGCGGGAAGGACCACGAGCAACAAGACGGCCCGGATCAAGGCCTACCAGGAGATCAACCAGTACCTGGCCGAGGACATCCCCTACCTCTGGCTGGCGCGGGACACTTGGTGCGTCGTTGCCAGTCCGAACGTGCAGAACTTCGCCAATCCGACGACGCCCTCGGGGGCCAAGGCCATCGCGTTCGACGAGGGTGTGCTCTGGCCGACGCAGATCTGGATCTCGTAGGGGTACTGCGTTTTCTTCCGGGTGAGGGCGTGTGCGGGCGTACCGGGCGGGGGACCCGGTTGTGTCGAATTCCTGCGTCTGCGGCGCCTCGGACGTCCTCTACGCGGTGTATACGCGGGCATCTGAACGCCTGAATGCGGCGAGAAGTGACCCCTCGGTGACGATGGAGGTGGATCCGAGCGAGGCCCAACATCGGGGCCATGACGGATGATGCGTGAGAGCGGAACCACAGTCCTCAGCGCATCTCCACGTCGTCGAGATACTCGTCGCGCCAGTGGGTGTAACGCTCCTCGGGCAGCCGCAGGCAGTAGTTCGGCCGCAGCGCCTCCACGAAGCTGCGCTCGTGGCTGACGGCCACGATGGTGCCGGGCCAGGCCCCCAGCATGGCGCCGACGGCATCGATGGACGACGGGTCCAGGTTGTTGGTGGGCTCGTCCAACAAGAGGAGGTTGGCCTCACCGGCCGACAGCAGGGCCAGGCCGAGCTTGGCCCGCTCGCCCCCTGAGAGCGTGGCCGGCATCTGGTCGGCCGCCTTGGAGGGCAGCCCGAAGGACCCGAGCAGCGACCGCCGTTCCCGCTCGGTGACGAGGACGGCGTCGCTCACGTTCTGGAGCGCGCTGAGGGTGGGGTCGATCTGCTCGTGCTCCTGGGCGAAGTAGCCCACGCTGACGTTGTGACCCAGCTCGACGACGCCGTTGGTGGGCTCCTGCACTCCGGCCAGGCAACGCAGCAGTGACGACTTTCCGGCACCGTTACGGCCGATCACGACGATGTGGTCGCCCCGGCCGGCGTGGAAGGTGACATCGCTGAGGACCTCGTTGGTGTCGTAGCGCACGCTCAGCTTCACCACGCCCAGCGGTGTGACCCCGGCGCGCGCCGGCGTGGGCAGCCGGAACTTGCTGGCCCGCTCGCGTCGCTCGACCTGGGTGCGGTCGGCCTGCAGGTGCTCCACCCGCTTGTCGAGGGCCTTGGCCTTGCGCGCCCGCTTCTCCGTGCTGGCCCGCATGGAGTCGGCCAGGGTGGACAGGCGGCTGATCTCGCGCTGCTCGAGCTCGGCGGCGCGCTCGCGCTGGACCTGGTCGGCCTCGCGCAGCGACTCGAACTTGGAGTAGTTGCCCTTCCACTCGGTGAGGTGCCGGTTGGCGATGTGCAGCACCTTGGTGATGGCGTGATCGAGCAACTTGAGGTCGTGGCTCACGACGAGGAGCGCGCCCGGGTAGCGGGCCAGCTCGTCGAGCAGCCACCGCTTGGCCGAGCGGTCCAGGTGGTTGGTCGGCTCGTCCAGGATCATCAGCTCGGGCTCCTGAAAGAGGACCCGCATGAGGTCGACACGGCGCCGCTGCCCGCCCGAAAGCGACTCGATGTCGTCGAGGAGCAGCTCCTGGCGCAGGCCCAGGCCGTCGGCCAGCCGGGCCATGACCGACTCGGCCTCGTAGCCGCCGTTGTCGCCGAACTGCTCCTGCAGGTCCGTGAAGAGCGCGATGCGCTCCGGTGACGGGTCCCCGGCCATGGCGCGGCGGGCGGCGCCGAGGGCGTCGTCGAGCACGTCGAGGCCGCGCGAGGAGAGGATGTGCGAGAAGGCGGTCGGCTCCAGGCCCAGGCCACCGTGCACCGGTGCCTGGGGCAGGTAGCCGAAGGAGCCGAGAAGGCGCACGTTGCCACGGTGGCGCAGGTGACGGGCCGGCTCACCGACCAGCACCGAGATGAAGGAGGATTTCCCCGTCCCGTTGCGCCCGACCAGGCCAGCCTTCTCACCGGCACCCACCACGAAGGACGCGTCCTCCAGCAGGGTGCGGTCGCCGATTTCGATCGTGAGCCCGGATCCGACGATCACGGCACATTGTACGAGCGAGAACAGCCGGTCGGTACACTCGCCCAATGCCGGTTCTGGAGCGGAAATGGTGGACGCTGATCGCCGTCTGCACGGCGGTGTTCATGTTGTTGCTCGACATCACCGTCGTCAACGTGGCGCTGCCCGACATCCAGCGCGAGCTGCACTCGAGCTTCTCGGACCTCCAGTGGGTGGTCGACGCCTACTCCCTGACATTGGCCGCCTTCCTGCTCACCGCGGGCGTGGCCGGCGACATCTACGGGCGCCGCATCATCTTCGCCGTCGGCCTCATCGTCTTCTCGGCCGCGTCGTTCGTGTGCGGCCTGTCGACCACTCCGCTGATGCTCAACCTGGCCCGCGCCGTGCAGGGCGTCGGCGGCGCCATCATGTTCGCCACCTCGCTGGCGCTGATCGCAGGTGCGTTCACCGGCAAGGACCGCGGCACGGCGTTCGGACTCTACGGAGCCGTGATCGGCGGCGCCGTCGCCATCGGCCCGCTCATCGGCGGCGCCATCACCAGCGCGATCGGCTGGCGCTGGATCTTCTTCGTGAACGTCCCCATCGGCGTGGTGGCCGTCATCCTCACCTTCGCCAAGGTGTCCGAGTCGCGCGACCCGCGGCAGCGCCGCATCGACTGGGTCGGCTTCGTCACGTTCTCGGCCAGCCTCTTCGCGCTCGTCTTCGCGCTGGTGCGCGGCAACGACCTCGGGTGGAGCAGCACCACCATCATCGGCCTGCTCGTCGCGTCGGTCGTGCTGATGCTGGCCTTCTTCATCAACGAGACGTACACCAAGGACCCGATGCTCGACCTCGGCCTGTTCCGCATCCCGGCCTTCGTCGGGATCTCGGTGGTGGCGTTCTGCCTGGCGGCGTCCATCTTCGCCATGTTCCTCTACCTGACGCTGTACATCCAGGACGACCTCGGATACGGCCCGCTGGCCGCGGGCGCACGCTTCCTTCCGCTGACCCTGCTCTCCTTCGCCGTAGCCTTCTTCGCCGGCCGGCTGACCGTGCGCGTACAATCCCGCATCTTGCTCGGGGTCGGGATGGTGCTGATCACCGGTGGCCTCCTCTCCATGGCGACGACCAATCCCCACTCGACCTGGACGGTGCTCCTCCCGGGCTTCCTCTTGTGCGGCGCCGGCGTCGGCACCGTCAACCCGGTGCTGGCCTCCGCCGCCGTCTCGGTGGTGCAGCCCCAGCGCAGCGGCATGGCGTCGGGCGCCAACAACACGTTCCGCCAGGTGGGCATCGCCACCGGCATCGCCGTCCTGGGTGCCGTCTTCCAGAGCCAGATCGTGACGCACACCAGCGCCGCGCTGGCCAAGACGGAGTACGGGATCCAGGTCCTGCACCACGGCGGTGCCCAGCTGCAGGCCGCCATGGCCGAGGGCGGGGTGCGCGGGGCGGCCGGGTCGATCCCGGTCCCGGCGGCGCGCCACGCCCTGTTGCAGGCGTACCAGGTCGGCTTCTCCACCACCTTGAACCACCTGATGGTGATCGGCGCCATCGTGGCCTTCGTCGGCGTGGTGGCCGCCATCGCCCTGGTTCGCCAGCGCGACTTCGTGATCCCAGGGGCGGGCGCCGGGCCTCAGGCGGGCGGCGGGCCTCAGGCGGGCGCACCAACGCCGGCTGCGGCGGCGGTCCCGGCCGCGGATGCTTGAGCCGTTCACGCTGGAGGGGAGACACGTCCGGCTGGAGCCACTGAGCCAGGCCCACATACCAGCCCTGGTGGAGGCGTCGGCCGAAGACCGCTCCGCCTACGAGTGGACCTACACGCCCGAGGGCACCGAGCAAATGACCGACTACGTGGCCGACGCCCTGGCCCAGGTGGCGTCGGGCGCCCACGTGGCCTTCGCCACGGTGCGCAAGGGCAAGGGTGGCGGCCCGGGCGGGGTGGACCGGGTGGTCGGGGCCACC
Organism: uncultured Acidimicrobiaceae bacterium; assembly: GCA_963807775.1. GTDB lineage: Bacteria > Actinomycetota > Acidimicrobiia > Acidimicrobiales > RAAP-2 > Bog-473. The sequence goes on from CAWECY010000017.1 coordinate 315,241, forward strand.
CGCTTCTGTGAGATCGCCTACTGGCAGTGGCCACCGGGCGCCTCGCACCAACGCCACGGTGTGCCCGACGTCTGCGACATCGGCTTCACCTGGCTGGCCGGCTCGGCCCAACGCACGCCGGTCAACACGGAGGCCAAGCTGTTGATGATGACGCACGCCTTCGAGATCTGGCAGGTGCACCGGGTGGCGCTGCAGACCGACGTGCGCAACAAGAGGTCGTGGGCGGCCATTGAGCGCATCGGCGGGCAGCTCGACGGGATCATGCGGGCCGACCGACCGGGAGCCGACGATGTCGTGCGTACCTCGGCCCGCTTCTCCATCGTGCTCGACGAATGGCCCGACGTGAAGGCCCGCTTGACGGCGCGACTGGCCGCAGCGCGGTGAGATCTGCCGTGACGCAGCACAGGGCTGGCGTCGCCGAGGGCGAGGGCGAGGGCGAGGCGCGACGACGGCCAGGCACGACGTGGCCGATCGTCTCGGTGGTGGCGGCCGGCCTGCTGGTGGCGGCGTGCAGCTCGTCGGGCCCGGCGGTCACCTCGGCCGCATCGTCATCGACCACGTCGGTGACGGGAGGGCCGGCCAAGCCACCGGCCACACCGACCGAGGCCGTTCTGCTCAAGACCCTGGGGGCCCTCGCCGCGGCCAACGCCACCTTGACCATCAACCTGAGCAAGCTGTTGACCGCCGACAACGCCGGGGGGCCTGTCTCCATGTCGACGTTGTCGTCGATCGTGTCGGCCGACACGCAGCTACTGACCACGCTGCGCGCCGAGCTCACGACGTCACAGACCACGCTGCCGGCCAACACGACAGCGACGGCGCAGGCGCTGCTGGCCCACGACCAAAGCGCCCTCTCGGCGTTCGGGCAGACCAGCAGCCTCCTCATCGGTACGGGGACGGGGACGGGCAGCGTGCTCCCGGCCGGCGCGTCCGGACTGCTCAACAACTACGCCGGTGGGCCGCTGGTGCCCCAATTCCAGGACGATGCGGCGCAGGTGACGACCATGCTGAGCACGACGGGGCGCCAGCTCGTGACTGCGCTAAAAGCGGACGTCTCGACCGGGTAGAAGTCGGCGCCGGGCTGGGACTAGGCCCGGGCGAGCGTGGCCTGGATCTTGCGCAGGTGCAAGGCGTGCACGGCCGCCTCGGCCTCGTTCTTGGGGCGGACGGCGGCCACCGCCCTACCGGTCCGGTGGATCTTCCAGGCCAGTTCGTCGGCCCGCTCGACCGAGTGGCCGAAGATCTCGACGAAGGCCTGGATCACCGTCTGGAAGGTCGTCACGTCGTCGTTCCACACGATGACGGCCCAGAGATCCTCGGTCTCGAAGAAGGCGTCGAAGTCCTCGTCGGCCAGGACGGGCAACGCGATGGTGGACGGGTGCTCGAGGGTGACGGTCATAGAAACGGAGCGGGATTTTGGCCCGGGACAGCTTAATCCGGGGAACTAGCGTGTGGTCATGCGAGCCACCGTCCTCGAAGGTCCGCGGCGCGTCACGCTCCACGACGTGCCCGATCCGGTGCTACCCGGACCCGAGGGTGTCGTCGTCGCCGTGGAGCGCACCGCCATCTGCGGCTCGGACCTGCACCTGTACCACGACGCACCGACGGGCGCCGGCATCCGCCTGGGCCACGAGGCCATCGGCACCGTCACCGAAGTGGGCGCGCACGTCCGCAGCCACCGGCCGGGTGACCGCGTGCTCGTCTCGGGGGTCATCGGCTGCGGCGTGTGCCGACCCTGTCTGGCCGGCCAGCCCAACGTGTGCGAGGCCGGTCAGGCCACGGCGTTCGGCACCGTCCCCACCCTGCCGGGCGGGCAGGCCGAGGCGCTCGCCGTGCCCTTCGCCGACGTCTTCGCGCTGCCCATCCCCGAGGGCATGTCCGACGAGGCGGCGGTCCTGCTGACCGACATCCTGCCCACGGGCTACCTGGGGGCACGGCGCGCCTCCATCGCCCCCGGCTCCACCGTGGTCGTGCTGGGCCTGGGCCCGGTCGGGGTGATGGCCGTGCAGTGCGCCGCCCTGTTCAGCCCGGCCCGCATCCTCGCCGTCGACGTGGTGCCCGAGCGGCTGGCCCGGGCCGAGAAGCTGGGGGCCGAGCCCATCGACGCCCGGCAGGCGCCGGGCCACGAGCAGGTGATGGCGGCCACCGGCGGGCGCGGGGCGGAATCGGTCATTGAGGCCGTGGGCTCCGACGCCACGGTGGTCGACGCTGTGTCGTGCGCCGCCGTGGGCGGCACCGTGTCGGTGGTCGGCGTGAACCTGACCATGGACCTGCCCTTCCCGATGGGCCTGGTCTTCTTGAAGAGCCTGACGCTGCGGGCCGTCTTCGCGCCTATCCCCGGCACCTGGGCCACCCTCGTCCCGCTGGTGCTGGCGGGACGCTTCGCCCTGGCCGAGACCTTCACCCATCACATGGCTCTGAGCCAGGTGCCCGAGGCCTACGAGTTGTTCGACTCGCGCGCCGGTGGTGTCTTGAAAGTCTTGCTGGACCCGAAGAACTGAGCCCCCTGGGGCTCGTCGGGCGTGCGGTTGAGGATGAGCGGCCATTGCGTCGCGCCGAGATCGGGCTGGGCTAGGAACCACGGGGAGGGCGGCGGAGCGATGAGCCGCGTCAAGGCGTCGACGATGGGCTCGTAGTTCACGCGCCACCCCTGGAAGTGCCGCCACGATTCGTCCAGGTCACGCTCGAGCGGGAAGTGGACCTCCTCCAGCCGCCGGAACCCGGCCTCGAATTCCTGCCTGGTCAGCCGGATGCCCGTCGTGGGGAGCGGGTCGGGATCGAAGGGGATGTGCAGCGCCCCGGCCATGGAGCGCAGGCAGCGGATCCCCATGGACAGGCACAGCCGCGCCTGACGCGGCGTCAGTTGCGGACTCACGGAGTGGTAGACCGCAGCGGAGTCCATCATGGCCACCAGCCCCACCAACCAGCTGCGCGACGACTCAGGTGAACGGAACCAGATGAGCCCGGGGTAGTTCGCATGGCTCTCCGACACGACGGAGGCCCAGCGCTCCCAATCGGCGTAGAGCGGTGGCAGCTCATCCATGGTCTGGAGCCAGTGGTGGCGGGCCAGGATCTCGGGCCCCCACGCCGGGGTGCCGGCGCGGGCGCTGAGCAGGTTCACCTCGGTCTCCCGGGTGGCGAATGCGTTGTAGAGCGCCGGGAGGTAGGCGATCTCGAGCGCAACGACGCCGAGGCCGATGACGGCCCCCAGGATCTCCAGTGTCCTCGGTCCGGCCCCGTTCGCGGTCACGATGCCCAAGGTCGTCACGGAGGAGCCGGCGACGCCGAGTGCGTCGAGAAAGTTGACGCCTGTGTCCCACCAGACGATCAAGGCGAAGCCCACCAGGATCAGGCCGATCCAGAAGGCGAACAGCGACACGATGGCGACGGGCCCGACGAACGAGAGGAGGCGGTCCCGCAGCTCATAGGTGGGCAGCCGCGGGGCGATCCCGCGTGCCGAGCCAGCCAGGCCTCGGGTCAGGTTGCGCCCCAGGCGCGACGACGTCGCCCGCGGCAGCACCAGCGACGTGAAGACGCTCCACACGGTGAGGATCACGATGGCGCTGCCCGCGACGAGTGCGACCGGGCGGACGATCGACTCCACGGCGCCATCCTGCCAGATGCCCGGGCGCCCGCCGTGGGAGAGGGTCACATGGATGCGTACCTCGCGGCCGGCCGGCCGCTCGCCACGAGGGCGGATGGCACGTCGACGAGACGCGAGCGGAGCAGCTCACCCAGCCCCTTGGCCTGCGTGTCCACCCGCAGGTTCGAGGCGACGCCCCACCCGAGGATCCCGTGGACGACGAAGTTCACCGCCCGCAGGTTCGGAAGGGGGTACCGGCTCACCGCGAAGAGCACGACCTCGGGCAGGAGCGACTTGAACACCTCGGTGGTGAGGTGCCGCTCGAGCCATGCCGCGACGTTCTCCTCGTCGGCCCAGACCCCGACATTGGCGTCGGCCCCCTTGTCGCCCGAGCGCGCGCCGACCAGCACCCAGAGCGGCACCCGCACCAGGTTCTCGCCCGGCGGCCCGGTGTCGGTGGCGGCGTCAGTGGCGGCCGGACTCGGGGGTGATGCCGGCTCGGCGTCGACGTCGACGTCGGGGGAGCCGGCCTGGACGTCAGCGGGCGCGGCCGGCACCCCGAGACCGTCGCACTCGACGTACGGCGTGACCGCCGTGGCGCGCACCGTCGTCGGCCAGTAGCGGGCGACTCCCTGTGCGGCCGAAGGCGCCGACGTAAAGAAGGTTCCGGGGTAGCTGGAGAGGCTGGTCTCGACGACCGCGCCCGAGAAGGCTCGCCCGACCGCCCGCTCGTCGTCGCCGCGTACAGCCAGCCTCAGGTAGGCCATGCCGCCACCGGTGAGGTCCCCCGAGAGGTACTCGGCGGACTCGGCAAAGGCGTCGCGCCCGCCCGGGATGCCCGCCCACACGGCGTCGGCCGCGAAGCGGGCCTTCTCGGCCACCTGGGCACCCGTCAGCGCGAGCGTCATGGAATTGCGCCACCCGGCGTCGAGGTTGGCCGTGACCTTGAGCGTGTCCGGCGGGCGCTCCCCCCGCACCCCCGCGATGCGCACGCGGTCGGGCCCGTCGGACGAGAGCGCAATGGTGTCGAAGCGCGCCACCGCGTCCGGGCTGAGGTAACGGGGGCCGCCGATCTCGTAGAGCAGCTGCGCCGTCACCGTCCCGACGGTGACCGCCCCGCCGGTGCCCGGGTGCTTGGTGATGACCGCCGAACCGTCGGGGTGCACCTCCGCGAGCGGGAAACCGATGCGTTCCCGGTTCGGCACCTCCTCGAAGAACGCGTAGTTGCCTCCGCAGCATTGGGCGCCGCATTCGATCACGTGGCCCGCCACGACAGCTCCCGCGATGGCGTCGAGATCGTCGTCGGCCCACCCAAAGGCGTGCAGCGCGGGCCCGACGACCAGGGCGGCGTCGGTGACCCGGCCCGTCACCACGATCTGTGCACCGGCCGCCAGCGCATCGGCGATCGGGCGCGCCCGCAGGTACGCGTTGGCGGTCACGACGGCCGCCTCCTGTGGGAGAGGCTCGCCGGTGTCGAGGTTGACGAACAGCTCTCCCGTGGCGCGCAGTTCGGCGAGGCGAGGCGTGATGTCGTCACCCGAGACCGACGCCACGTGCACGTCGACCCCCTGTCGGCGCGCCAGCTCGGCCACGGCGGCCGCGAGCGCCTCGGGCCGAAGGCCGCCGGCGTTGGAGACGATGGTGATGCCGCGCTCCACACACGTGGGCAGTACCTCCTCGAGCTGACGCAGGAACGTGTACGCGTAACCGCCGCTGCGCTCTCGGGTCTTATGCAGGATGTACATCGTCAGCTCGGCCAACCAGTCACCGGTCAGCACGTCGATCGGCCCGCCCTCGACCATCTCGCGCGCGGCCGACACGCGGTCCCCGAAGAAGCCGCTGCAGTTGGCGATGCGCAGCGGGGCGGGGTCGGCCCGGCTCACGCCGGCACAACCGTGACGAGGAGGTCGCCCACGTCGACCTGCTGGGCCGGCGCGACGTGGACCTCCCCGACCACCCCGCCGCCGTCGGCGCGCAGGGTGTGCTCCATCTTCATGGCCTCGAGCACCACCAGCCCGTCGCCCTCGGCCACCGTGTCGCCGACCGACACCAGAACCTTGGTCACGGCGCCCGGCAGCGGCGCCCGGCACTCCCCTGCCTGCCCGCGACGCTCGTCGGCGTCGTCCTCGGCTCTCAGGGCGAACGTCGACTGGCCCTCGGGGCCGTTCACGGAGACCCGGTGGGCACCGTGGCGTACCCGGTAGCGACGCCGCAGCCCGTCGTCCGACCTCAGGTCGACCGTCCCGTCCGCGGCGCGCGCCGTGCCGACCCGGCGCCACTCGTCGCCCACGAGGACCGACACCGGCGCGTCCGGGGCCGGCGCCCGCACGTGCAGGTCGCCCACAGCGTCCGTGAGCACGTCGGCGTGCAGGGGCGTCCCCACGTTGCGCCAGCCGGCCGCCGGCACCGGGACCAGGCCGCGCGCGGCACGCTCGACCAGCAGGTGGGCGCCGGCTGCCGCGGCCTGGCGGTGCCGCGCCCCGTCGCCCAGGGTGGCATCCCGCAGGTCGGGGCGGCGGTCGAGGTAGTGGATGTCGGCGTCGCCGCGCCGGAAGCCGTCGTCGTCGAGCACGGCTGCCAGCAGGTCGCGGTTGGTCTCCAGGCCGTCGAGCTCGAGCATCCGCAGGGCCAGTGACAGCTTGGCCACGGTGCCGGGCCGGTCGTCGCCGTGCGCCATGAGCTTGGCCACCAGCGAGTCGTAGGCCGGACTGACCACGCTGCCGTTCTCAATGGCCCGGTCGACCCGCAGCCCCGCTCCTTCGGGCCAGCGCACGTGCTCGACCGTGCCCGGTGTCGGGCGGTAGTCCTCGCGCGGGCGCTCGGCACACAGGCGGACCTCGACGGCGTGTCCACCGGTGGCGACGCCGTCCTGGGCGAACGGCAACGGCCGGCCGGCGGCCACGGCCAGCTGCAGGCCCAACCAGATCGAGCCCGGTGACGAGCTCGGTCACGCCGTGCTCGACCTGGAGCCGGGTGTTCATCTCCAGGAAGAAGAAGTCGCCGTCGTCGTAGAGGAACTCCACCGTGCCCACGCCGGTGTAGGCGACGGCCCGGGCCGCGGCCACGGCCGCCTCCCACATGCGCCGCCGCACGCCGTCGGGTACCAGGATCGCCGGCGCCTCCTCCACCACCTTCTGGTGCCGGCGCTGCACCGAGCATTCGCGGTCGTAGAGGTGCAGGACCGTTCCGTCGGTGTCGCCGATCACCTGCACCTCGATGTGGCGGGGGGTGGCCAGGTAGCGCTCCAAGAAGACCTCGTCGGAACCGAAGGCGGCGGCGGACTCGCGCTGGGCGGCCGCTACGGCGTCAGCCAGCTCGCCCATGACCTCCACCAGCCGCATGCCGCGGCCCCCGCCTCCGGCCGACGCCTTGACCAGGAGGGGAAAGCCGACTGCGGTCGCCGCCGCCGCCAGTTCGGCCTCGCGGCGCCGGGATGACGACGGCGCTCGGCAGCACCGGCACCCCGGCCGCGGCGACGACCTTTTCGCCCTGGCCTTGTGACCCATGACGCGCATGGCCTCGGCCGGCGGGCCCACCCAGACGAGGCCGGCCTCGGCGCAGGCCTCGGGCAGCGCGGGGTTCTCCGACAAGAAGCCGTAGCCGGGATGCAGCGCGTCGGCGTGGCCGGTGGTGGCCGCCCGCACCAGCGCGGCTGGGCTCAGGTAGGTGTCGGCCAGCGCGGCTCCGGGCAGCAGCACGGCGGAGTCGGCCTCGCCCACGTGCGGGCTCGACGCGTCGTCGGCGGCGTACACGGCCACCGCCTCGCAGCCGGCGTCGTGGGCGCCCCGGATGACACGGCGGGCGATCTCGCCCCGGTTGGCCACCAGTACCCGCTGGACGGTGTCGCGGCGCCATCAGTGCCGCACGACCCCGAAGACGGCCGTCCCCTGCACCGGTGCCGAGTGCACGGCGGTGAGCACGATGGCCAGCACGGTCCGCGTGTCGCGAGGGTCGATGATCCCGTCGTCCCACAGCCGTCCGGTGGCGTACTGGGCGGTGGACTCCTCCTCGATCTGGTTCTCCGTCGCCTGGCGCAACTCCTCGTCGGCCGCCTCGTCGAAGGGTCGCCCCGCCGCCTCGGCCGCGTTGCGGCGCACGATGGAGAGGACGCCGGCCAACTGCTTGGGGCCCATGACGGCGATGCGGTGGTTGGGCCAGGTGAAGACGAAGCGCGGGTCGTAGGCCCGCCCGGCCATGGCGTAGTTCCCGGCGCCGTAGCTGGCACCCACCATCAGGGTGAGGTGGGGCACGGTCGAGTTGGACACCGCGTTGATCAGCTTGGCCCCGTCCTTGATGATCCCGCCCTGCTCGTAGCGCGTGCCCACCATGAACCCGGTGATGTTCTGCACGAACAGGATGGGCGTGTCGGTGCGGTTGCACAGCGCGATGAATTGCGCCCCCTTCTGCGCCTCGGGCGAGAAGAGGATGCCGTTGTTGGCCACCACGCCGATCGGGTAGCCGCCGAGCGACGCCCAACCGCACACCAGCTGCGGCCCGTAGGCCTCCTTGAACTCCTCGAAGCGCGAGCCGTCGAGGATGCGGGCCAGGATCTCGCGCACGTCGAAGGGCACCCGCACGTCGACCGAGGCGATCCCCAGTAGCTCCTCCGCCGCGTAGACCGGTTCTGTGGCCGGACCCGACGGTCCCGGGCCCCGGCGCGGCCAGTGCAGGTGGGCCACCACGCCTCGGGCGATGCGAATGGCGTCGGGCTCGTCGCGGGCCAGGTAGTCGCACAGGCCCGAGACACGGGCGTGCATGCGGGCGCCGCCCAGCTCCTCCTCGTCCGCCTCCTCGCCGATCGCCATCTTGACCAGCGGCGGGCCACCCAGGAAGACACGGGCCCGGTCCTCCACCATGATCGTGTAGTCGCTCATGCCGGGCAGGTAGGCCCCACCGGCCGTGGAGGAGCCGAAGACGACGCAGATGGTGGGGATGCCCTGGGCTGAGAGCTGGGTCAGGCGACGGAACTGCTCGCCCCCCGGCACGAACACGTCGGCCTGGCGCGGCAGATCGGCTCCTCCGGACTCGACCAGGATCACCACCGGGAGGCGGTTCACCTCGGCCACGTCCATGGCGCGCAGCAGCTTTCGGATGGTGGTCGGGCTCGTGGTGCCGCCGCGCACGGTCGGGTCGTTGCCGATGACCAGGCACTGGGTGTGCGCTATCTCGGTCAGGGCGACGACGACACCCCCGCCGACGGGATCGGACGTGTGCAGCCCGGCCAGCGGGCAGAGCTCGAGCACGGGCGTGCCGGGGTCGACCAGCGCCTCGAGGCGCTCGCGCACCATCATCTTGCCGCGGGCACGGTGGCGCTCGACGTACTGCGGCCCGCCACCCGCCAGCACCTGGTCGTGCAGGGCGCGCACCTCGTCGGTCAGCGCGCGCATGGCCGCCGCGTTGGCGGTGAACTCGTGGTCGGCGGCGGTGATGCGCGTGCGCAGGAGCGTGCTCACGACGTCGTGTCCCAGGACGGCAGGCGCTTTTGGAGGAAGGCGTCCATGCCCTCCGCCGCCTCGGCGCCGGCGAAGAGCTCGGCCGACGTCGCGGCCGCCGTCGCCAGAGCGTCCGCCCAGCCCTGCGCCTCGAGGGTGCTCAGGAGGGCCTTGGTGGCCCTCAGGGCGCCCGGGGCGCCGCGGCGCAGCTCCAGGGCCCGCGCCTCGACCCACGCGTCCAGCGCCGCCTCGTCGGCCACTGCGGCCGAGAGCAGACCGGCGGTCGCGGCCTCGGCGGCCGAGAAGCGCTCTCCGGTGAGGATCATCTGGGCCAGGAGGCGGCGGTCCATGACGCGCAGCGCCGGAACGAGGATCATGGCCGGCGCCACCCCGACACGCACCTCGGTGAAGGCGAACGTGGCCGCGGCCGGTGCCACCGCCAAGTCGCTGGCGGCGACGAGGCCAAGCCCCCCGGCGCGGGCATGGCCGTTGACGCGGGCAATCACCGGCACCGGGCTCTCCACGATGCACGTCAGGATGGCCGGCATGCGACTGGGCGCGGCACTGCCGCGTTCGGAGAGATCGGCGCCCGAGCAGAAGACCGGGCCCGAACCGGTCAGCACGACGACGCGCACCTCGGGATCGCTGGTTGCGTCACGCAACGCCTCGTCCAGCTCCTCGAGCAACGCGGCGGAAAGGGCGTTGCGGTTGTGCGGGGAATCGAGCGTCAGAGTGCGGATGCCGTCGCGGTGCTGCACGCGAACCAACGTCTCCGTCACGGTTGCGCAGTGTAGGTGCCCTCCAGCGGAGCGAAACGGCCCGTGTCAACCGGAAAAGGGCCGGTGGTATCGTGCCGCGGTGATCGAGACCGACGAGCACCGGCTCTTCCGCCGGACCCTGCGGGAGTGCTTCGAACGCGAGATCGAGCCGCACGTGACGCAGTGGGAGGCGGACCGGATCTTCCCGGCCCACGAGCTGTTCCCCAAGCTGGGCGCGGTGGGCCTCTTCGGCCTGGAGTACGACGAGGCCTACGGCGGCATGGGGGCCGACCACTCCTTCACCCTGGTGGCGGCGGAGGAGATGGGGCGCATCAGCTGCGGTGCCGTGCCCATGGCGATCGCCGTCCAGATGTCGATGTCGACGCCCGCGCTGGCCCGCTACGGCTCCCACGAGCTGAAGGAGCGGTATCTCGCGCCGGCGATCCGCGGCGAGGTGGTGACCTCCATCGCCGTCACCGAGCCCGACGCCGGCAGCGACGTGGCGGGCATCCGGACCCGAGCCGTCCGCGACGGGGACGAATGGGTCATCAACGGATCGAAGCTGTACATCACCAACGGGACGCAGGCGGACTGGCTCTGCCTGCTGGCCCGCACCTCAGACGACCCCGGTTCGGGGGGCATGTCACTCATCGTGGTGCCGACCGCCTCGGAGGGCGTGGTGGTGTCACGCAAGCTCGAGAAGCTCGGCATGTGGTCGAGCGACACCGCCGAGCTCTCCTTCACCGACGTGCGCGTCCCGATCTCCAACACCATCGGAGAGGTCGGGCGGGGCTTCCAACAGCAGATGGTGCAGTTCCAGGCCGAGCGGCTCACGACGTTCTACAAGCAGGTCGGTTCCATCGGACTGGCCCTGGAGCGCACCAAGGCCTATCTGCGCGAGCGCCGGGCGTTCGGCGCGCCTCTCCTGGCCAACCAGCACCTGCAGTTCGTGCTGGCCGAGCTCGGCGCCCGCCACGACGTCCTCAAGGAGTACGCCCGCACGACCGCCGACGCGGTGGTGCGGGGCGAGGACGCGACCCGTTACGCCACCATCGGCAAACTGCTCGGCTCCCGTTTGCAGCGTGAGGTGGCTGACTGGGCGGTGCAGTTCCACGGCGGATTGGGCTACATGGACGAGAACTGGACCTCGCGCTACTTCCGCGACACGCGTCTCGACTCCATCGGTGCGGGTGCCGACGAGATCATGCTGCGCATTCTGGCGCGCATGGACGGCTACAGCGTGGAGTGAGCCACGGGCAGGCTGCCTTCTACGAAGGCTTCGTGGACGAGTTTGACTACCCGGAGCACTCGGTAAAGGTCACCTTGGCCTGGGAGCTCAGCGTGATGCCGTCAGTGCTGTCGGTGGCGGTGTAAGTGACGGTCTGAACCGTCGTGTCGGTCACCGTGAACGTCGCCTGGCCCTGCGCGTTCGTCACGCCGCTCAACGTGGTGATCTTCGAGTTCCCGCCTGCACTCTGGGTCAGGGTGACGGTTTTCCCCGCGACCGGGTTGCCGTTGGCATCGAGCAGGGTCACGGTGATGACCGAGGTCCGTTTGGCCGTTGGCGGCAACAGTCGGTGGGCTCACGGTGATCGTCGATCGGGCGGCGAAGGAACGCCCACTTGGTGAACGTCACCGTCGCCGTCGATGAAAGGGCGATGTTGTCGGTGGTGTCCGTGGCCGTGTAGCTGACGGCTGCACGGTGGTGTCGGTCACCGAGAAAGTCGCCTGACCCGTCCGAGTTGGTCACGCCGCTCACGGTGGTGATCTTCGAGTGCCGCCGCTGCTCTGGGAAAGCGTGACGGCCTGCCCCGAGACCGGGGTGCCGCTGGCACTCAGAAGCGTGACCGTGATCGTCGATGACGAGGTGCCGTTGGCCGGAACCGACGTCGGGCAGGCCACCACGGTCGACTTTGTCGGCGAGGGAACGGTGGTCGTGGTGAACGTGACCGACGGCGTCGACGTCAAGGTGATGCCGTCGGAGGCGTCCTCCGCGGTGTAGGTGACGACTTGTGCGGTGGTGTCCGTCACGGTGAAGGTGGCCTGGCCGAGGTTGTTCGTCACCCCACTGATGGTCGTGATCACCGAGTCGCCGCCCGCGCACTGGCTCAACGTGACTGTCTTGCCGGCGACCGGGGTGCCGTTGGCAGTCGACGCAGGGTCACCGTGATGGTCGAACTCGATGTGCCATTGGCGGGAACGGAGGTTTGAGTGACCACGACGGTCGACTTGGACGGCGAGACCGCGCCGTGGAAGGCGACCGAGCCGGTGTTGGTGAGAATGACCCCACCGGTCACGTCGTCTGGCGGTGTAGGTGACGACCTGCGACGAGGTGTCGGTCACGCTGAAGGTGGCCTGACCCTGGGCGTTGGTCACCCCGGAGACCGTCGTGATGACCGAGTTGCCGCCACTGTTCTGAGCCAGGGTCACGGTCTGACCGGGAACGGGGGTTCCGCTGGCGTCCCGGAGGGTGACGGTGACGGTCGAGGCCGAGGTCCCGTTGTCGGCGACCGACGTCGGACTCGGGGTGACCGTCGAATTCGACTGTGAGACCGGGCCGTGGAAGGCGACCTGGGCCGTCTCGGTGATGACCAGGTCGGACTGGCTGGTGTCGGTCGCCGTGTAGGTGACCACCTCGGAGTGCGTGTCGGTGACGCTGAAGGTGGCGACGCCGGAGGCGTTGGTGGCGGCGGAGACGCCCGTAATGGTCGAGTGGCCGCCGCCCTGGCCGAGGCTGACCACCTGGCCCGAGACCGGGGTGCCCGAGGCGTCCAAGAGCGTGACGGTGATCGTCGAGGCCGAGGTCCCGTTGTCGAGCACCGAGGTGGGCGAGGCCACCGTGGTCGAGGTACTGGCCGACACCGGGCCGTGGAAGGCGACCGAGCCCGTGTTGGTGAGAATGATCCCGCCGGTCACGTCGTCCGCGGTGTAGGTGACGACCTGGGAGTGGCTGTCGGTCACGCTGAAGGTGGCCTGACCCTGGGCGTTGGTCACCCCCGAGATGGTCGTGATGACCGAGTTGCCGCCGCTGCTCTGGGCCAGGGTCACGGTCTGGCCCGGGATCGGAGTGCCCGAGCTGTTTTCGAGGGTGACGGTCACCGTCGAGGTCGCGGTGCCGTTGTCGGTCACCGACGATGGGCTCGGGGTCACCGTCGAGTTCGACTGTGAGACCGTGCCGGTAGCGGTCCCGAAGGTGACCTGGGCCGTCTCGGTGACGGCCAGGTCGGACTGGCTGGTGTCGGTCGCTGTGTAGGTGACCACCTCGGGGTTGGTGTCGGTGACGGTGAAGGTGGCTTGGCCCTCAGCGTTGGTGGTGGCCGAGACGGCCGTGATGGTGGAGTGGCCGGTGCCCTGGCCGAGGCTGACCACCTGGCCCGAGACCGGGGTGCCCGAGGCGTCCAACAGCGTGACGGTGATCGTCGAGGTCGCGGTGCCGTTGTCGGGCACCGAGTTGGGCGAGGCCACCGTGGTCGAGGTGCTGGCCGACACCGCGCCGTGGAAGGCGACCTGGGCCGTCTCGGTGATGACGAGGTCGGACTGGCTGGTGTCGGTCGCCGTGTAGGTGACCACCTCGGAGTGCGTATCGGTGACGCTGAAGGTGGCGACGCCGGAGGCGTTGGTGGCGGCGGAGACGCCCGTGATGGTCGAGTGGCCGCCGCCCTGGCCGAGGCTGACCACCTGGCCCGAGACCGGGGTGCCCGAGGCGTCCAAGAGCGTGACGGTGATCGTCGAGGCCGAGGTCCCGTTGTCGAGCACCGAGGTGGGCGAGGCCACCGTGGTCGAGGTGCTGGCCGACACCGGGCCGTGGAAGGCGACCGAGCCCGTGTTGGTGAGGGTGACCCCGCCGGTCACGTCGTCCGCGGTGTAGGTGACGACCTGGGAGTGGCTGTCGGTCACGCTGAAGGTGGCCTGACCCTGGGCGTTGGTCACCCCCGAGATGGTCGTGATGACCGAGTTGCCGCCGCTGCTCTGGGCCAGGGTCACGGTCTGGCCCGGGATCGGGGTGCCCGAGCTGTTTTCGAGGGTGACGGTCACCGTCGAGGTCGCGGTGCCGTTGTCGGTCACCGACGATGGGCTCGGGGTCACCGTCGAGTTCGACTGTGAGACCGTGCCGGTAGCGGTCCCGAAGGTGACCTGGGCCGTCTCGGTGACGGCCAGGTCGGACTGGCTGGTGTCGGTCGCCGTGTAGGTGACGACCTCGGGGTTGGTGTCGGTGACGGTGAAGGTGGCCTGGCCCTCAGCGTTGGTGACGCCCGAGACGGCCGTGATGGTGGAGTGGCCGGTGCCCTGGCCGAGGGTGACGGTCTGGCCCGGGACCGGGGTGCCCGAGGCGTCCATCAGGGTGACGGTGATCGTCGAGGTCGCGGTGCCGTTGTCGGGCACCGAGTTGGGCGGGGCCACCGGGTCGAGTGCTGGCCGACACCGGGCCGTGGAAGGCGACCGAGCCCGTGTTGGTGAGCGTGACCCCACCGGTCACGTCGTCGGCGCTGTAGGTGACGACCTGCGAGGAGGTGTCGGTCACGCTGAAGGTGGCCTGGCCCTCGATGTTGGTCACCCCCGAGACGGTCGTGATGTGCGAGTTGCCACCGCTGTTCTGGGCCAGGGTCACGGTCTGGCCCGGGATCGGAGTGCCCGAGGCGTCCTCGAGGGTGACGGTCACCGTCGAGGTCGCGGTGCCGTTGTCGAGCACCGACGTCGGGCTCGGGGTCACCGTCGAGTTCGACTGTGAGACCGGGCCGTGGAAGGCGACCGAGCCCGTGTTGGTGAGCGTGACCCCACCGGTCACGTCGTCGGCGCTGTAGGTGACGACCTGCGAGGAGGTGTCGGTCACGCTGAAGGTGGCCTGGCCCTGGGCGTTGGTCACCCCCGAGACGGTCGTGATGTGCGAGTTGCCGCCGCTGTTCTGGGCCAGGGTCACGGTCTGGCCCGGGATCGGGGTGCCCGAGGCGTCCTCGAGGGTGACGGTCACCGTCGAGGTCGCGGTGCCGTTGTCGAGCACCGACGTCGGGCTCGGGGTCACCGTCGAGTTCGACTGTGAGACCGGGCCGTGGAAGGCGACCGAGCCCGTGTTGGTGAGCGTGACCCCACCGGTCACGTCGTCGGCGCTGTAGGTGACGACCTGCGAGGAGGTGTCGGTCACGCTGAAGGTGGCCTGGCCCTCGATGTTGGTCACCCCCGAGACGGTCGTGATGTGCGAGTTGCCACCGCTGTTCTGGGCCAGGGTCACGGTCTGGCCCGGGATCGGGGTGCCCGAGGCGTCCTCGAGGGTGACGGTCACCGTCGAGGTCGCGGTGCCGTTGTCGAGCACCGACGTCGGGCTCGGGGTCACCGTCGAGTTCGACTGTGAGACCGGGCCGTGGAAGGCGACCGAGCCCGTGTTGGTGAGCGTGACCCCACCGGTCACGTCGTCGGCGCTGTAGGTGACGACCTGCGAGGTGGTGTCGGTCACGCTGAAGGTGGCCTGGCCCTCGATGTTGGTCACCCCCGAGACGGTCGTGATGTGCGAGTTGCCACCGCTGTTCTGGGCCAGGGTCACGGTCTGGCCCGGGATCGGGGTGCCCGAGGCGTCCTCGAGGGTGACGGTCACCGTCGAGGTCGCGGTGCCGTTGTCGAGCACCGACGTCGGGCTCGGGGTCACCGTCGAGTTCGACTGTGAGACCGGGCCGTGGAAGGCGACCGAGCCCGTGTTGGTGAGCGTGACCCCACCGGTCACGTCGTCGGCGCTGTAGGTGACGACCTGCAGAGGTCGAGTCGACGGCGCTGAAGGTGGCCTGGCCCTCGATGTTGGTCACCCCCGAGAGGTGGTGATGGTCGACTTGGCCCCGCTGTTCTGGCTCAGGGTGACGGTCTGGCCCGGGATCGGGGTGCCCGAGCCGTCTTCGAGGGTGACGGTGATGGTCGAGGAGGCGCTGCCGTTGTCGGCCACCGAGATCGGGGTTGGCCACCACGCTCGAGTTCGTCTGGGAGACCGGGCCGTGGAAGGCGACCTGGGCCGTGTTGGTCAAGGTGGCCCCGCCGGTCACGTCGTCGGCGCTGTAGGTCACGACCTCAGAGGTCGAGTCGACGGCGCTGAAGGTGGCCTGGCCCTCGATGTTGGTCACCCCCGAGAGCGTGGTGATGGTCGACTGGGCCCCGCTGTTCTGGCTCAAGGTGACCGTCTGGCCCGGGATCGGGGTGCCCGAGCCGTCTTCGAGGGTGACGGTGATGGTCGAGGAGGCGCTGCCGTTGTCGGCCACCGAGATGGGGTTGGCCACCACGCTCGAGTTCGTCTGGGAGACCGTTCCCGCGCCGGACCCGAAGGTGACGCTCGGCTGAGAAGCCAGGGGCACAGACGGGTCGAGCGTGGTGTCGGTCGCCGTGTAGGTGACCACCTCGGAATGACTGTCGGTCGCCGAGAACGTGGCGACACCCTGGGCGTTGGTCACCCCCGAGAGCGTGGTGATGGTCGACTGGGCCCCGCTGTTCTGGCTCAAGGAGACCGTCTGGCCCGAGATCGGAGTTCCTTCGGTGTCGGTCAGGGTGGCGGTGATGGTCGTCGTCGACGTCCCGTCGTCGGGCACCGACGTCGGACTGGCCACCACCGTCGACACGTTCGGATCCAGGGCTCCGTGGAAGGCGACCTGGGCCGTGTTGGTCAAGGTGGCCCCGCCGGTCACGTCGTCGGCGCTGTAGGTCACGACCTCAGAGGTCGAGTCGACGGCGCTGAAGGTGGCCTGGCCCTCGATGTTGGTCACCCCCGAGAGCGTGGTGATGGTCGACTGGGCCCCGCTGTTCTGGCTCAAGGTGACCGTCTGGCCCGGGATCGGGGTGCCCGAGCCGTCTTCGAGGGTGACGGTGATGGTCGAGGAGGCGCTGCCGTTGTCGGCCACCGAGATGGGGTTGGCCACCACGCTCGAGTTCGTCTGGGAGACCGAGCCGTGGAAGGCGACCTGGGCCGTGTTGGTCAAGGTGGCCCCGCCGGTCACGTCGTCGGCGCTGTAGGTCACGACCTCAGAGGTCGAGTCGACGGCGCTGAAGGTGGCCTGGCCCTCGATGTTGGTCACCCCCGAGAGCGTGGTGATGGTCGAGTGGGCCGCGCTGCCCTGGCTCAAGCGTGACCGTCTGGCTCGGGATCGGGGTGCCCGAGCCGTCTTCGAGGGTGACGGTGATGGTCGAGGAGGCGCTGCCGTTGTCGGCCACCGAGATGGGGTTGGCCACCACGCTCGAGTTCGTCTGGGAGACCGAGCCGTGGAAGGCGACCTGGGCCGTGTTGGTCAAGGTGGCCCCGCCGGTCACGTCGTCGGCGCTGTAGGTCACGACCTCAGAGGTCGAGTCGACGGCGCTGAAGGTGGCCTGGCCCTCGATGTTGGTCACCCCCGAGAGCGTGGTGATGGTCGACTGGGCCCCGCTGTTCTGGCTCAAGGTGACCGTCTGGCTCGGGATCGGGGTGCCCGAGCCGTCTTCGAGGGTGACGGTGATGGTCGAGGAGGCGCTGCCGTTGTCGGCCACCGAGATGGGGTTGGCCACCACGCTCGAGTTCGTCTGGGAGACCGAGCCGTGGAAGGCGACCTGGGCCGTGTTGGTCAAGGTGGCCCCGCCGGTCACGTCGTCGGCGCTGTAGGTCACGACCTCAGAGGTCGAGTCGACGGCGCTGAAGGTGGCCTGGCCCTGGGCGTTGGTCACCCCCGAGAGCGTGGTGATGGTCGAGTGGCCGGCCCCCTGGCTCAAGGTGACCGTCTGGCTCGGGATCGGGGTGCCCGAGCCGTCTTCGAGGGTGACGGTGATGGTCGAGGAGGCGCTGCCGTTGTCGGCCACCGAGATGGGGTTGGCCACCACGCTCGAGTTCGTCTGGGAGACCGAGCCGTGGAAGGCGACCTGGGCCGTGTTGGTCAAGGTGGCCCCACCGGTCACGTCGTCGGCGCTGTAGGTCACGACCTCAGAGGTCGAGTCGACGGCGCTGAAGGTGGCCTGGCCCTCGATGTTGGTCACCCCCGAGAGCGTGGTGATGGTCGACTGGGCCCCGCTGTTCTGGCTCAAGGTGACCGTCTGGCTCGGGATCGGGGTGCCCGAGCCGTCTTCGAGGGTGACGGTGATGGTCGAGGAGGCGCTGCCGTTGTCGGCCACCGAGATGGGGTTGGCCACCACGCTCGAGTTCGTCTGGGAGACCGTTCCCGCGCCGGACCCGAAGGTGACGCTCGGCTGAGAAGCCAGGGGCACAGACGGGTCGAGCGTGGTGTCGGTCGCCGTGTAGGTGACCACCTCGGAATGACTGTCGGTCGCCGAGAACGTGGCGACACCCTGGGCGTTGGTCACCCCCGAGAGCGTGGTGATGGTCGACTGGGCCCCGCTGTTCTGGCTCAAGGAGACCGTCTGGCCCGAGATCGGAGTTCCTTCGGTGTCGGTCAGGGTGGCGGTGATGGTCGTCGTCGACGTCCCGTCGTCGGGCACCGACGTCGGACTGGCCACCACCGTCGACACGTTCGGATCCAGGGCTCCGTGGAAGGCGACCTGGGCCGTGTTGGTCAAGGTGGCCCCGCCGGTCACGTCGTCGGCGCTGTAGGTCACGACCTCAGAGGTCGAGTCGACGGCGCTGAAGGTGGCCTGGCCCTCGATGTTGGTCACCCCCGAGAGCGTGGTGATGGTCGACTGGGCCCCGCTGTTCTGGCTCAAGGTGACCGTCTGGCTCGGGATCGGGGTGCCCGAGCCGTCTTCGAGGGTGACGGTGATGGTCGAGGAGGCGCTGCCGTTGTCGGCCACCGAGATGGGGTTGGCCACCACGCTCGAGTTCGTCTGGGAGACCGAGCCGTGGAAGGCGACCTGGGCCGTGTTGGTCAAGGTGGCCCCGCCGGTCACGTCGTCGGCGCTGTAGGTCACGACCTCAGAGGTCGAGTCGACGGCGCTGAAGGTGGCCTGGCCCTGGGCGTTGGTCACCCCCGAGAGCGTGGTGATGGTCGAGTGGCCGGCCCCCTGGCTCAGCGTCACCGTCTGGCTCGGGATCGGGGTGCCCGAGCCGTCTTCGAGGGTGACGGTGATGGTCGAGGAGGCGCTGCCGTTGTCGGCCACCGAGATGGGGTTGGCCACCACGCTCGAGTTCGTCTGGGAGACCGAGCCGTGGAAGGCGACCTGGGCCGTGTTGGTCAAGGTGGCCCCGCCGGTCACGTCGTCGGCGCTGTAGGTCACGACCTCAGAGGTCGAGTCGACGGCGCTGAAGGTGGCCTGGCCCTGGGCGTTGGTCACCCCCGAGAGCGTGGTGATGGTCGACTGGGCCCCGCTGTTCTGGCTCAAGGTGACCGTCTGGCCCGGGATCGGGGTGCCCGAGCCGTCTTCGAGGGTGACGGTGATGGTCGAGGAGGCGCTGCCGTTGTCGGCCACCGAGATGGGGTTGGCCACCACGCTCGAGTTCGTCTGGGAGACCGAGCCGTGGAAGGCGACCTGGGCCGTGTTGGTCAAGGTGGCCCCGCCGGTCACGTCGTCGGCGCTGTAGGTCACGACCTCAGAGGTCGAGTCGACGGCGCTGAAGGTGGCCTGGCCCTGGGCGTTGGTCACCCCCGAGAGCGTGGTGATGGTCGACTGGGCCCCGCTGTTCTGGCTCAAGGTGACCGTCTGGCTCGGGATCGGGGTGCCCGAGCCGTCTTCGAGGGTGACGGTGATGGTCGAGGAGGCGCTGCCGTTGTCGGCCACCGAGATGGGGTTGGCCACCACGCTCGAGTTCGTCTGGGAGACCGAGCCGTGGAAGGCGACCTGGGCCGTGTTGGTCAAGGTGGCCCCGCCGGTCACGTCGTCGGCGCTGTAGGTCACGACCTCAGAGGTCGAGTCGACGGCGCTGAAGGTGGCCTGGCCCTGGGCGTTGGTCACCCCCGAGAGCGTGGTGATGGTCGACTGGGCCCCGCTGTTCTGGCTCAAGGTGACCGTCTGGCCCGGGATCGGGGTGCCCGAGCCGTCTTCGAGGGTGACGGTGATGGTCGAGGAGGCGCTGCCGTTGTCGGCCACCGAGATGGGGTTGGCCACCACGCTCGAGTTCGTCTGGGAGACCGAGCCGTGGAAGGCGACCTGGGCCGTGTTGGTCAAGGTGGCCCCGCCGGTCACGTCGTCGGCGCTGTAGGTCACGACCTCAGAGGTCGAGTCGACGGCGCTGAAGGTGGCCTGGCCCTCGATGTTGGTCACCCCCGAGAGCGTGGTGATGGTCGACTGGGCCCCGCTGTTCTGGCTCAAGGTGACCGTCTGGCTCGGGATCGGGGTGCCCGAGCCGTCTTCGAGGGTGACGGTGATGGTCGAGGAGGCGCTGCCGTTGTCGGCCACCGAGATGGGGTTGGCCACCACGCTCGAGTTCGTCTGGGAGACCGAGCCGTGGAAGGCGACCTGGGCCGTGTTGGTCAAGGTGGCCCCGCCGGTCACGTCGTCGGCGCTGTAGGTCACGACCTCAGAGGTCGAGTCGACGGCGCTGAAGGTGGCCTGGCCCTCGATGTTGGTCACCCCCGAGAGCGTGGTGATGGTCGACTGGGCCCCGCTGTTCTGGCTCAAGGTGACCGTCTGGCTCGGGATCGGGGTGCCCGAGCCGTCTTCGAGGGTGACGGTGATGGTCGAGGAGGCGCTGCCGTTGTCGGCCACCGAGATGGGGTTGGCCACCACGCTCGAGTTCGTCTGGGAGACCGAGCCGTGGAAGGCGACCTGGGCCGTGTTGGTCAAGGTGGCCCCGCCGGTCACGTCGTCGGCGCTGTAGGTCACGACCTCAGAGGTCGAGTCGACGGCGCTGAAGGTGGCCTGGCCCTCGATGTTGGTCACCCCCGAGAGCGTGGTGATGGTCGAGTGGGCCGCGCCGTTCTGGCTCAAGGTCACCGTCTGGCTCGGGATCGGGGTGCCCGAGCCGTCTTCGAGGGTGACGGTGATGGTCGAGGAGGCGCTGCCGTTGTCGGCCACCGAGATGGGGTTGGCCACCACGCTCGAGTTCGTCTGGGAGACCGAGCCGTGGAAGGCGACCTGGGCCGTGTTGGTCAAGGTGGCCCCGCCGGTCACGTCGTCGGCGCTGTAGGTCACGACCTCAGAGGTCGAGTCGACGGCGCTGAAGGTGGCCTGGCCCTCGATGTTGGTCACCCCCGAGAGCGTGGTGATGGTCGACTGGGCCCCGCTGTTCTGGCTCAAGGTGACCGTCTGGCTCGGGATCGGGGTGCCCGAGCCGTCTTCGAGGGTGACGGTGATGGTCGAGGAGGCGCTGCCGTTGTCGGCCACCGAGATGGGGTTGGCCACCACGCTCGAGTTCGTCTGGGAGACCGAGCCGTGGAAGGCGACCTGGGCCGTCTCGTCAATCAACAGTTCGACTGGCTGGTGTCGGTGGCACTGTAGGTCACGACCTCAGAGGTCGAGTCGACGGCGCTGAAGGTGGCCTGGCCCTCGGCGTTAGTGGTGGCCGAGATCGCCGTGATGGTGGAGTGGCCCGAACCCTGGGTGAGGCTGACCACCTGATCCGAAATGGGGTTTCCGTTCTCGTCTTCAACAGTTGCCGTGATCGTCGAGCTGTCGGTCCCGTTGTCGGTCACCGAAATGGGCGAGGCCACCAGGGTGGAGACCAGGGACGACGCGGCACCCGGAACGAACTCGACCTGCGCCGATTGGAGTCCGGAAACACCAATGACTGAGGGCGTGTAGGTGACGTCTTGCTCCACCAGGTCAGTGACAGTGAAAACGACCTGGCCATCTGCGTTGGTCACCCCTGAGCCATCGTCCGATATGACCGAGGCACCCCCGCCCTGGGAAAGCGAAACCGCCTGACCTGGGACCGGATTTCCTTCTGCATCGAGCAATGTCACCGTGATGTCGGAGCTGTCGATGCCGTCAGCGACCACGGTTGATGGGCTGGCCGTGGTGGTCGAGGTGGTCGCCGAGACTGGTCCAGGAGTGAATGTCACCTGTGCCGTTTGATCCAGAAGAATTCCGTCTGACACATCGTTTGCGGTGAGGGTCACCCCTTCAGCCACGGTGTCGCTTACCGTGAAGGTTGCCTGCCCGGCCGAGTTGGTCGTGCCGTTCACCGTCGTGATGGTCGTAAATGGCGAGCTGGACAGCAGCGACACCGACTTCCCCGCGATCGCGTTCCCGCTGGCATCGAGCAGGGTCGCCGTCACCGTGGAGGTTGACGTGCCGTTCGCAGTGACCGAACTCGGGGACGCAGTGACGGTCGAGGTGGATGCCGATGCTTGTCCGGCAACCACGACCAAGTTCACGTCGTTGGAGGCGTACTGCACTGAGTAGTTGGCGTATCCCTGGTAGACGGTCCCGCTGAATGTCGTGCTCAGTCCACCACTGGAGGTCACGGTGAACGACGACCCGATCGTCGGCGTGAAGTTGGTGTTGACCGCCAGCGTCCCAGTGAGACTCGCCGCACCCGAGATCGCCAAGTTCCCGAATCCAGTTGCCGCGCCGAGGTCCACCGTCAGAATGCCGCCCGACGTCTGTGTGTAGGTACCGGTGTCCCGAGTCGTATTTCCAGTTTCAAGGATGACATTGCCGCTGTTGACCAGCGAGCCCCCCGAGATGGTGGTGCCATTGCTGGCATTCACCTGCGAGTCGATGGTCCCGTCGTTGGTGAGGGTGCCGGTCAGGGACAGGGTGGATGCGGGCTCGAGATCGATGGTGCCGAGGTTCGGCGTCGAGCCCGGCGTGATCCCGGCAGCCGCACTGGTCTGGAGGGTGAGGCTCTGGCCGGCATAGGGCGCCCCGCTCACGTCGGTGGTCCCGTCGGCGATGACGCTGAAGCTGGATGTCCCGCCGCCGGTGAAGTTCAAGAAGGCGTCGTTGATGAGGACTGGGGACCCGCTCGTCGTCCCGCCGTTCTCGGTGAAGTGCTCGCCCCCGCCGACCTCGAAGGTGCCGCTGTTGGCGATCGTGCCTCCGGCGGCGTTGGTGAAGGTGCCGTTTTCGTCGAAGGTCCCGGTGGACGAGACGGTCAGCGGACCTGAGTTGGTCCAGGTGGTGCTCGAAATGGCGAAGGTCCCGTTGTCGACGATCGCACCGGAGCTGTTGACGGTGCCGCCCGAGATCCCGGACGTCCCGCTCCCCGCGTCGCTCTGGATGGTCCCGGCGTTGGTGAGGGTGCCGGTCAGGGACAGGTTGGATCCGGGTGAGAATTCGATGGTGCCGAGGTTCGGCGTCGAGCCCGGCGTGATCCCGGCAGCCGCACTGGTCTGGAGGGTGAGGCTCTGGCCGGCATAGGGAGCCCCGCTCACGTCGGTGGTCCCGTCGGCGATGACGCTGAAGCTGGATGTCCCGCCCCCGGTGAAGTTCAAGAAGGCGTCGTTGATCAGGACTGGGGACCCGCTCGTCGTCCCGCCGTTCTCGGTGAAGTGCTCGCCTCCGCCGACCTCGAAGGTGCCGCTGTTGGCGATCGTGCCTCCGGCCGCGTTGGTGAAGGTCCCGTTTTCGTCGAAGGTCCCGGTGGACGAGACGGTCAGCGGACCCGAGTTGGTCCAGGTGGTGCTCGAAATGGCCAGGGTCCCGTTGTCGACGATCGCACCGGAGCTGTTGACGGTGCCGCCCGAGATCCCGGCCGTCCCGCTCCCCGCGTCGATCTGGATGGTCCCCTCGTTGGTGAGGGTGCCGGACACGGACAAGGTGGATCCGGGCGAAAGTTCGATGGTGCCACTGTTCGTACCCGGATTGATACTGAGATTGGCGTTCGATTGGAGAATCAACGTCTGACCAGAGAATGGCGTCCCGGTCACGTCGGAGGTCCCGTCGGCGAGGACGCTGAAGCTGGAAGTCCCGCCCCCGGTCAAGTTCAAGGAGGCGTCGTTGATCAGGACTGGGGACCCGCTCGTCGTCCCGCCGTTCTCGGTGAAGTGTTCGCCCCGACCGACCTCGAAGGTGCCGCTGTTGGCGATCGTGACCCTCCGGCGGCGTTGGTGAAGGTGCCGTTTTCGTCGAAGGTCCCGGTGGAGGAGACGGTCAGCGGACCTGAGTTGGTCCAGGTGGTGCTCGAAATGGCGAAGGTCCCGTTGTCGACGATCGCACCGGAGCTGTTGACGGTGCCGCCCGAGATCCCGGACGTCCCGCTCCCCGCGTCGCTCTGGATGGTCCCGGCGTTGGTGAGGGTGCCGGTCAGGGACAGGTTGGATGCGGGTAGAGTTCGATGGTGCCGAGGTTCGGAGTCGAGCCCGGCGTGATCGCGGCAGCGGCACTGGTCTGGAGGGTGAGGCTCTGGCCGGCATAGGGCGCCCCGCTCACGTCGGTGGTCCCGTCGGCGATGACGCTGAAGCTGGATGTCCCGCCCCCGGTGAAGTTCAAGAAGGCGTCGTTGATGAGAATCGGCGAACCGCTCGTTGTCCCGCCGTTCTCGGTGAAGTGTTCGCCTCCGCCGACCTCGAAGGTGCCGCTGTTGGCGATCGTGCCTCCGGCCGCGTTGGTGAATGTGCCGTTTTCGTCGAAGGTCCCGGTGGAGGAGACGGTCAGCGGACCTGAGTTGGTCCAGGTGGTGCTCGAAATGGCGAAGGTCCCGTTGTCGACGATCGCACCGGAGCTGTTGACGGTGCCGCCCGAGATCCCGGACGTCCCGCTCCCCGCGTCGCTCTGGATGGTCCCGGCGTTGGTGAGGGTGCCGGTCAGGGACAGGGTGGATGCGGGCTCGAGTTCGATGGTGCCGAGGTTCGGAGTCGAGCCCGGCGTGATCCCGGCAGCCGCACTGGTCTGGAGGGTGAGGCTCTGGCCGGCATAGGGCGCCCCGCTCACGTTGGAGGTCCCGTCGGCGATGACGCTGAAGCTGGATGTCCCGCCCCCGGTGAAGTTCAAGAAGGCGTCGTTGATGAGAATCGGCGAACCGCTCGTCGTCCCGCCGTTCTCGGTGAAGTGTTCGCCCCCGCCGACCTCGAAGGTGCCGCTGTTGGCGATCGTGCCTCCGGCGGCGTTGGTGAAGGTGCCGTTTTCGTCGAAGGTCCCGGTGGAGGAGACGGTCAGCGGACCTGAGTTGGTCCAGGTGGTGCTCGAAATGGCGAAGGTCCCGTTGTCGACGATCGCACCGGAGCTGTTGACGGTGCCGCCCGAGATCCCGGACGTCCCGCTCCCCGCGTCGCTCTGGATGGTCCCGGCGTTGGTGAGGGTGCCGGTCAGGGACAGGTTGGATCCGGGTGAGAATTCGATGGTGCCGAGGTTCGGCGTCGAGCCCGGCGTGATCCCGGCAGCCGCACTGGTCTGGAGGGTGAGGCTCTGGCCGGCATAGGGAGCCCCGCTCACGTCGGTGGTCCCGTCGGCGATGACGCTGAAGCTGGATGTCCCGCCCCCGGTGAAGTTCAAGAAGGCGTCGTTGATCAGGACTGGGGACCCGCTCGTCGTCCCGCCGTTCTCGGTGAAGTGCTCGCCTCCGCCGACCTCGAAGGTGCCGCTGTTGGCGATCGTGCCTCCGGCCGCGTTGGTGAATGTGCCGTTTTCGTCGAAGGTCCCGGTGGACGTGGTCGAGATGCTCCCCCCGTTGGAGAAGGTCCCCGATTGGTTCACCGTGCCGCCGCCGGGAACGGCGAGCACCCCGCCGGGGTAGGTCGTCCCGCCTTCCAGGGTCAATGTGCCGTCCACGGTGAGCGACCCGGTGCCGGTCCCATTCACGTTCCCCAGGAGGAGCGTCCCGGCGTTCTCCGACGGGTCGGCCGAACTGAGGGTGACGGTCGAGTTGGCCGGGATGCAGGTGGTGTCCGAGCTGTCGGGCAGACGAGGCGACCCCGTCTTGGGGGTCCAGTCGGCGACGGTCGTCCAGTCGCCGGTGCCACCCGTCCACTCGATCGTGCAACTACTGGCTACGTCGGTGACCGAGACGCTCTGCGTGACCTGAGGTGCCTGCAGGTAGTTGGTGTTCCCACCCTGATTGGCATCGATCTGGCAGGTTCCGCCCGCATTAAAGGTGACGGTGGACCCCGGCGTCGATCCCGAGATCGAGCAGACCGAGCTACTCGATGCATCGATCGACAAGGTGACCGGCAGGCCAGAGCTGGACGCGGCCGACACCACGTAGGTACCGCCGATGCCGGGGTTGCCCGGGGGCGACGAAGTGAAGGTGATGGTCTGGGAACCCTGTCCGACATTCGAGACCGTCTGCTGGGCCTCCGGAGCGGCCGAGAAGTCGTCATTACCCGCCTGGTTGGCATCGATAGTGCAGTTCGCGGCGGCGATGAACGTCACCGTCGAACCGGAGATGGAACAGTTCCCGCTGGTGGAAGCGTCGATGCTGAGGGTGACGGCCAGCCCCGATGACGCGGAGGCCGTCACCGCATACGTCCCACCGACGACGGGGCTCGAGGGCGGAGACGAGGTGATGCCGACCGTCTGGGAATCCAGACCCACCGCGATCGCCTGGCTCACCTGGGGTGCGGCGTAGTACGTGACGCTCCCGGACTGGTTGGCGAGTACGGTGCACGTTCCAGTCCCGGTGAACTCGACGGTCGCGCCGGCGATCGTGCACACCCCGGAGCTGAACGAGCTGATGGAGAACGTCACGGGTAAGCCCGAGGTGGCCGTCGCCGTCACCGTGTAGGTGTTCCCCGGCACGGCGCCGCTGGGAGCGGTCGAGGTGAAGGAGATGCTCTGGGACGTCTGGCCGACGAGGACGGATTGCTGGACCTGCGCGGCAGCTTCCACCGTGCTCGACCCGGCCTGGTTGGCGTCGATGGTGCACGTTCCCGGACCTATCAGGTCCACCGTGCCCGCCAGGAGCGAGCACACGTGGGTGCTGCTCGGGTCGACGCTCAAGCTGACGGTCAAACCCGAGCTCGAGGTGGCAGCGACGGAGTAGGTGTTCCCCACCACGGGGCTGCTGGGGGGTGTCGTGGTGAATGAGATCGTCTGGGACTGCTCGTTGACGATCACGAACTGGGTGGTTTGCGGGGCGGCGGCGTAAGCCGAGTTCCCGGCCTGGTTGGCGTCGATCTGACAATCGCCCCCGGCGACGAAGTTGACGGTCGAACCGGCGATGGTGCACTCACCCGAGGTGGAGGGATCGATGCTCAAGGTCACGGGCAAGCCCGAGCTGGCGGCGGCCGTGACCGCATAGGTGCCACCCACCGACGCGCTCGGTGGCGTCGAGGTGATCGTCACGGTCTGGGAGATCTGGCCCGCCACCAGGGCCAGCCCGTAGAGGAAGCCGGAAGACACGCCCGACACCTGGGCCCCGATCGGTAGATCTGCCTCCACGGGGCTTGGGTGCTCCGCCGTGTCCCCGAAGCCGATCTCCCCTTCGCCGTTGTCGCCCCAGCCATATGTGGTGCCGTTGGAGAGCGCGGCGAGTCCCGATTCCCAACCCTCCGAAATGGCAATGGCCGTCGAGCCCGCGGGAAGCGCCACCAGCGTTGGCGAGGCCGTGCAGCTACAACCGCTCGGCGGAGAAACGGTCCCGTCGCCGATTTGCCCTTCGCCATTCAGGCCCCAGCCGTAGACGGCGCCGCTGCTGGCCAAGGCCAGGCCAGTGCCCGCTCCGGCTGAAATCGCCGTGATGTGGGCCGACGCAGGGAGCTGCACACTGACAGGGGTGTCGAGGCAGTCGCAGCCCGAGGTCAATGCCGACCCGGTTCCCAACTGTCCCGCTTCGTCGTCTCCCCAGCTGTACACAGTCCCGGCCGCGGTGATGGCCAGGCCGTTCTGCTCACCCATCGAGACCCCGGTGGCGACCACGCCTTCGGGCAACGACACCTCCACCGGTGTCGTCGCGTCTTCCTCCATGGTCCCGTTCCCTAGCTCACCTTCGCTACCGTCACCCCAGGTGTAGACCTGGCCGGTCGAGGTCACCGCCGCATCGGCGAACTGGCCGGCACTGATAGCGGTAGCCACGACGCCGCTGGGCAGATCCACCTGCACTGGGACGTCGCTGCCACTGAGTGTCGAGCCGTTACCGAGAAGGCCGCCCCCCCCACCCCAGTCGTAGACAGCGCCGTTGGCGCCAAGTGCCAGATAAGTTTCCACGCCGGCTGAAATGGCGGTGGCGGTCACGCCGCTGGGCAGGTCCACCTTCACCGGGAAAAGGCTCTCGGCCGTCGAACCGTCGCCCAACTGGCCCACGTTGCTGTTGCCTGTGGTGTACACGGCGCCGGTCGTGGTCAGGAACTCGCTGGTCCCCTCCCCTGCCGACACCTCGGTAAACGTGACGCCGCTCGGCACGTCCACCTGCGTCGGGCTGGGGTCAGACGTTGTGGTGCCGTCGCCGAACTGTCCTGAGTTGTTCATCCCGAAGGCGTAGACGGTGCCCGGAACGGTGGACAATCCGCCCACCGACATCGATTGGCTCACCTGAGGTGCCGGGCCGTAGATCCCACCCCCCGATTGGTTGGCGTCGACGGTGCAGGTGCCTTGGGTCAAGAAGGTGACAGTGGACCCGGAAACCGTGCACACGGTGGCGCTCAAGGCGGCGATCGAGAAGCTGACGGGCAGGCCCGAGGACGCCTCGGCCAGGACGTTGTACGTGGAGCCGATGGCGCCACTAACTGGCGGCGTCGAGGTGAAGGTGACCGTCTGCGGCGCCAACTGCGAGATGACGATGCTGTGGAAACCCTGGCCGGCGCCGATGCTGCCCACGCCCACTCCGGAGGGGAGGTCCATCTGTGTCGGAGTGTCCACGTTGGTGGTCGTCCCGAGCCCGAGGGCGCCGTAGCGGTTGTCACCCCAGCCGTAGACGGCACCCGTGCTGGTCAGGGCCAACCCGTAGAGATCACCGGCGGCGATACTGGTGGCCACCGCACCGCTCGGGAGCTGCACCAGGGCGGGGGACGCCGGGGGGCTGGCCGCGCTGCTGAAAGAGCCGTTGCCGAGTTCGCCCTGCACGTTGTCGCCCCAGGCGTAGACCTGCCCGGCTGCCGTCATGGCCAGGGCGAACTGCGATCCGGCGGCGATGGCGGTAGCCGCCACATCGCCCGGCAGGGAAACCAGCGTCGGTGCCGTGGATGCGCTCCCGGTGATGTCCGCATCGTTGCCCCACATGTACACGGCGCCGGTGGAGGTCAACGCCATGGCTACCAGGTCGTTGGCCGAGATCGCCGTGATGACCGTTCCGGACGGGAACGGGACCAGCACCGGGCTGAGGACGTAGCCGTTGGCGGAGCCTCCGCCGGCCTCACCCTGGAGGTTTTGACCCCAGGCGTCGACCTGGCCGGTCGAGGTCAGGGCGTAGGTCGAGAACGCCCCCTCGGCCACTTGGGTGGCGGTGGCGTCGTCGTGCAGCGTCACCTGGGTCGGCGTGGAAACACAGTCGCATCCCGATGAGCTCTGGGTGCCGTTCCCGATCTCGCCCGAGCTGTCGTCGCCCCAGGTGTAGACCGACCCGGTCGATGAAAGCGCCACCAGCGACTCGTTCCCGGTGGCCACCTCGGTGATGGTCTTTCCCGGGAAGTCAACGAGATAGGGCGTGGTGCTTCCCGTGCTCCCCGACGTGCCATTCCCGAGTTCCCCGCTCTCGTTGCTGCCCCAGACGTAGACCCCACCGGTCGGGGTGCACGAGTCGCCCTGACAGCCACGTACGACGGCCGCGCTGTCTTCCAGGCCGGCGCTGACCTGCGTGGCCGTGAGCCCGGTCCCTAGGAGCGCCTGGACCGGCGAGTGGGCATCGGCTTCGGAGCCGTTGCCCAGCTGGCCACTGTTGTTCCAGCCCGAGGTGTAGATGACTCCCGGTGTGGACGACGGCTCACCCACCGCTACCGACTGAGTGACTTGGGACGCGGCCGAGTAATCGGTGTTGCCGGGTTGGTTGGCGTCAATGGTGCAGGTGCCGACCGTGGCAAAGGTGACGACGCCACCCGAGATCCCACAGATCGTGGTCGAGGAGGGGTCGATGCTCAAGGTCACCGGCAGCCCCGACGTCGCCGTGGCGGTCGGCGAGTACGTGGCTCCGGCCACCGCGCCGGTGGGGGCGGTCGAGGAGAAGCTGAGTGTTTGGGAGGCCTGCTCCATGAGCGCCATCCCGTGGTCTTCCCCGGCGGATACGGCCTTCACGGTGAGGGTGCTGGGCAGCTGGTTGGCGATCACGGGAGCGGTGAAGCACATGCATGACCCTGGAAGACTCGCCTCGTTGGCACCCGCCTGGTCCTCTTCGTTGGTCCCCCACGAGAGCACGAGCCCAGACGCGGTGACCGCCAGCATGAAATCGGCACCGGATGAGATCGAGGTGACCGTCTGGCCGGAGGGCGCGAGGGCTTCGACCGGAGTCGTGCTCGAGGTGGTCGTGCCGTTGCCGAGCTCGCCCACCCCGTTGTCACCCCAGCCGTACACCTGGCCGTTCTGGCCCAGGACATAGGCATCGGCCTCGCCACCGGACACGGCCGACGCGAGGACTCCCTCTGGCAGCGATATCGCTTGGGGCGTGGGCTCGGTACCGGCGGGCACTGTCGGAATGCCGACACCTGCCTCGGCGCCGCCGATGTAACCCCAGTAGTACGCGGTGCCGGCACTGCTCACAGCCATCCCGAAGGACGCGCCGGCGCCGATCTCGGTTGCCACCACCCCGCTGGGCAGGTCGACCTGGACCGGGGTGAGCTGGTCCGTCTCGCTGCCGTCGGTTCCATCGCCGAGCTGGCCCTCAAAGTTGTTGCCCCAGGCATACACCGCCCCAGACGTCGTCAGCGCATAGCCGTCGTTGAAGCCGGGGGCGATCTGGGTGACCGGGGCTGGCATCGTGACGAGCACCGGTACGTCCGAGTTGGTGGTCGTGCCGTTACCGAACTGCCCTTGGTTGTTGGCACCCCAGGCGTACATCGCTCCGGTCGACGTCACGGCGTATGCGGTATCGGCTCCCGCCGCGATCGCGGTTGCCGTGACGCCTACCGGGAGTTGCACCAGCACCGGCGTGGTGCTCTGTGTGGTCGTGCCGTTGCCCAGCTCTCCGGAGCCGTTGTTACCCCAGGCGTAGACGGCGCCGGTCGACGTGAGGGCCAAGCTGTAGTCAGTCCCAGCAGAGACCGCTGTCGCGGCAACCCCGCTGGGAAGCTCAGCTGCGACGGGTTGCGTATCGGTACCCGTCGTGCCGTTCCCCGCTTGGCCGTTCCCGTTGCTACCCCAGACGTACACCGGCCCGGTGGACACGGCAGCACTCGGCGTGCCGGTTCCGAGCACGGCCAGGACGGGTGCCAGAAGGAGCAAGGATGACGCCAGCGTCGCGATCCGCGTACGACATGTCATTCTGGTTCGAGTTGGCTCGACCGCGACGCGGTCACTGTGGGGATGCCGCATCGGCGCCGCTCCTACAGCTCGCCCCCGGCCGCATGCACTCGACTCCGCACTGGGGGTCTCTCGCCCACCCCCCTGCTACGAATTCTCAGCGTGCAAACCGTCTTCGGGGTCTTCGCGTATCCGGTCACGCGTGCCATCCCGCGTCGATACGAAAGAGGCTGTTAACACTCGCGCCCGTCCAGTCGTGGCCGCACTCCGTCAATGCAGCGTGTGCACACGTGCGGTCGAAGAGAAGCGCTGCGCAAAATGAACCGAACGCGGTCATGTCGAAGGCCGCGCCACGATCATGCGCCTGATGTCCGTCCGATCGCCAAACACCGCAAGAGGTCCCCTTCCACCAATACGGTTCGGTGGCCGCCCCCTCTGCTCGGCAACGGACTGCCGCGCGACGTCCCTGTGGTACTGCTTCAAGCACAAGATAAGAGCGTTTTTCGACCTTGGCAATAGTGGTAACCACACCCCTGGTTGTGGCTTCACGTCCAATGAAGCGAATCCACGTGGAAACACCTAGTGCCGCGTTTCCGCCGGAACATTCCACCCTCGACAACACTTTGCCTGCTCATGCGGGAAGGAGGCGATATCAGCGGTCCAACCGCTGCCCGCCGACCGCGCCGGCCGCTCACCGGTCGATCGCCGACAAGGTCAGGTATGGCGGAAGACCGCCTGCCCGCCCCCGCTAGCCAGGAGCTGGCGCTGGGTGGACCAGATGCGCCCGGTCCACGAGAGCAAACCATCCTGCGCCACCGGGGAGTGCGCGTCGAGCAGCAGCCAGTCCGAGGTGCCGCGGGGGTCCTGGAAGGAGGCGTAGAGGTCGAGGCTGGGTGCGATGAACCCATGCTCTCGATGCGCATGGGGGCGGTGCCCCGCCGGCCAGCTTCCGACGTCGAGCACCACCAGGAGGCGGGCCGCGACCGCCCAAGGATCGTCCCCCGCGCTGGTCTCGCGATAGCGCACCCAGGTCCTCCATGTCGGTGGGAGCGGTGCGGGCGGCGGCCAGTCGTCGGTCCACTCGAGCGGACGCTGTTCGAAGTTGTCCCAGAACGCGAAGTTCGGGCGCCGGTCCTCGTCACCCGACGGTGGCCCCATGCGGCGGTCCGGCACGTCGTCGGGGCCGGCCACATCGGGGGCTGCCACGTCGTAATGCTCGAGTCCCGCTACTTCTCCCACCGACCACACCATGGCCTCGAGCACAGCGCGGCCTCCCTGAGACATCTCGACGCGCTGGGCCAGCACCGTGCGCCCGGAGCGCAGGGGTGTGACCACGAGGTCGACCGGTTCGAACGCGGCGACGGACAGGTAGTGACAGAAGAAGCTGGCCGGTCGGGCGAAGGGACTCTCCGCCCCGGCGGCGCGCAGTGCAATGGCCGCGACGTAACCGCCGCAGGGGCCCCAGATCTCCCAGTCCTGATGCACCATGGCCGTGTAGCGCCCGCCCTCCCCCACCGGTACGGACACCGACTGCTCGTCGACGTCACCCATGCGTTCGCCATTCCTCCCACCGTTGGCGCGTCAGTTCCAACACGTCGAGCCGCTCGCCGTGCAGTGCACCCGTCGTCGTACAGGCATGGGTGAACCCGAGCCGCTCCATCACGCGGCCCGACGCCACGTTCTCGGTTTCGTAGATGCTGACGATGCGCTCCAGCCCGCCTTCTGTGAATCCCCACTCCACTGCGACACCTCCCGCTTCGGTGGCCAGCCCGCGGCCGCGGTAGGGCGCCGCCAGCCGCCACCCCACCTCCACGGCCGGGAGGATCTGCGGCAGGAAGTGCGGTACGGCCAGGCCGGCCCAACCGATCACGTCTCCACTGGTCCGCTCGACCAGTGCCTCCACACCGAACCCGTCCGACTCGTAGCGACCGATGACCCGCTGCAAGAAGTCCACCGTCTCTTGTTCTGTCATGGCACGTCGAAGCGGGTACCACCAAAAGGAGGGGTCGGCGTGGATCGGCACCAGCGCGGCCAGGTCCGCTTCGGTGAAGGGACGGAGCACCAGTCGTTCGGTCGTCAGAGTCGGGATCACAACGTCCAGGTGCCTGAATCAGATCAACGGGAGCCCGGGAGCATCGGCCAACGACGGGTCGCGGCCCGGGCGCGCCGAGGGTGCATAGAGCTGGGCGGGGCGGAACGAGCGCACGGCCCGGTCCCCCGCCCGGCCGCCGACGACCTCGACCCACTCCTCGCCCGTCTCCCCATTGGTGACGTGGGCCACGAATGTCCAGGACGCGCCGCGCAGGCGCGTGCCCTCCACCTGCACCGGGTCGCCGGGACGAAGGCCGGCCCAACCCGAGCTGCGGCGGAGGTCAGCCACGGCGGCCACGGCGGCGGGGATCGAGAACCATTGTCCTCTTTTCTACCGCCTCCCGAGCATGTCGCGTGCCTGTCTCAGCCCCGCCGTATCCTCGTGCCATGGCCCTCGAATTGCCGCGCACACTCTCCCCCTCCAAGGTCGCCGCCTTCACCAACTGTGCGCTCGCCTTCCGGTTCTCCCAGATCGAGCACCGGCCCGAGCCTCCCTCCCCGCACGCCGTCAAGGGCACCCTCGTCCACGCCGCGCTCGAGGGCCTGTTCTGGCACCACGCGCCGGGCGCCCGCACCCGCCACGCCGCCGACGCCGAGCTCGACCGGGCCTGGGACGAAATCCAGACGGATGAGGAGTTTGCGGAGCTGCGCCTGCCGCCCGATGAGGCGGCGGCGTTCCTGGCCGACGCCCGCTCGCTGCTCGACAATTACTTCGCGCTCGAAGATCCCAACGCCGTTCGGGTGGTGGCCGTCGAGCTCGGAGTCGAGACCGTGGTGGACGGCATGCGCCTGCGCGGCAAGATCGACCGGCTCGACATCGCCCCCGATGGCAGCCTGATCGTCGTCGACTACAAGACCGGACGGGCGCCCTCCGAGCGTTACGAGCGACACAGCCTGGTCGGCGTCCAGACCTACGCCCTGTTGTGCGAGAGCGCGCTGGGCCGGCCGTCGGCCGAGGTGCGCCTGCTCCACTTGCGCGAACCGGTCGCCATCTCCACCGCCGCCACGGCACAGACCATCCGCGGCCAGCGCCGGCGGACGGTAGCCGTGTGGTCCGCCATCGAGCGGGCGTGCGACACCGAGGACTTCCGGCCTCAGGTCGGACCCCTCTGCAACTTCTGCGCCTTCAAGTCCGCCTGCCCTGCGTTCGCCGCCGCGTGAGCACGGGCATGAACGAGGCGCGCATGAGCGGCATCGACGAGGCCGTCGACGCCGCGTTCGAGCCACTGCGGGGCCACCCCGGCGTTGACGGTGCCGCGGCCGTCGTCTCCAACCTGGCGGACTACGGGCTCATCTGGGTGTTGCTGGCCCTCGTCAAGATGCGCCGTAGGGGTCCCGATCGTCGCCGGGCCGTCGTCGCGTTGGGCGCAGCCGGAGTCTCCTCGCTGCTGGTCAGCCGGGTGGTCAAGGCCGGCGTCGAGCGCGAGCGTCCCGACGACCACCTGGAGCCGACGGTCGCCGTGCGGCCCCCATCGAGCAGCAGCTTCCCGAGCGGCCACACCCTGGCCGCCTTCTGCACCGCCTTCGTGCTGGCCGACACCGACGCGCAGACCATGGCCCACGTCGGCCTCGCCTCGGCGGTCGCCGCCAGCCGGGTCCATCTTCGCGCCCACCACCCCACCGACGTCATCGGCGGTGCCGTGATCGGGTCGGTCCTCGGGCTGGGCCTGCGCCCGGTGGTGAACCTGGTGACCCCCGGCACCAAGAGCCGGCGCCGTCGCCCCGCCCTGGGCAACGGAATGGGCCGCCGCAGCGTCGTGTTGAAGCAGTTGTGAAGGCTTTCTCCGTCAATTGGGACTACCGCTGTCCCTTCGCCCGCAACGCCCATGAGCACCTGGTGGCCGCCCTGGCCGACGGGGCCGGCTGGGACGTCACCTTTCTGCCCTTCTCGCTGAGCCAGGCCCACGTGCCCGACGGCGGCACTTCGGTCTGGGACGACCCGGAGAAGGCGCCCGACCTGCTGGCAATGGCTGCCGGCGTGGTGGCGCGCGACCAGTACCCCGACCAGTTCTTCACCGCGCACATCGCCCTGTTCGCGGCGCGCCACGACGAGGGCCTCGACCTGCGCCAGGAGGACGTGCTCGTCGGCGTGCTCGACCGGGCCGGGCTGCCCGGGGAAAAGGTGCTGGCCGAGGTGAGGACGGGCGCGCCCTTGGAGCAGATACGTACCGCGCACGAACAGGAGGTCGGCGAGTGGGCCGCCTTCGGCGTGCCCACGTTCGTGGTCGACGATCGGGCCGTGTTCGTTCGGATCATGAGCCGCCCCCTGGGCGACGCCGCACTGGCCCGCCGCACCATTGAGGGTGTGATCGAGCTCTTCGATGCCCAGCCCGACTTGAACGAGTTCAAGTACACCAAGCTCTTCCGCTAAATGAAGCGGAGTGGCGCGGCTGCTTCAGGCGCGCGCCAGTTCGCTCAGCAGCGTGAAGCCCCGCGCCCGCTCGGCCTCGTCACCGACGACGCCGGCCACGAAGTCGGTCGCCCCGGCCTCGGCCAGCCGGCCGACGGACGCCACCACGCTCTCCTCGTCGCCGATGAACGCGATGTCGGCCGCCGCGTCGGCTCCCTCCATGTCGAGCATGGCTCGATACGACGGCAGATTCGGATAGATGGAGAAGGACTGGTTGATCCGCTCCTTGGCGCCCTCGACGTCCTTGGTCACCGCGATAGGCAGGGCCACCACCACCCGGGGATCGGGCCGCCCCGCCGCGTCGGCCGCGGCGCGGATGCTCGGCGCGATGTGTGAGCCGATCGTCTGCGTCCCCGTCATCCAGGTGATGGTCCCGTCGGCCACGGTGCCGGTCAGCTTGAGCATGGCCGGGCCGAGCGCGGCCACCAGCACGGGTGGCGGGCGCACGCCGGAGATGTCGAGCGGGGCGAAGGCGTGTGTGGTCACCTGCTCGCCGGCGCTGTGCACGGCCTCCCCACCCAACAGCGGCATGAGCGAGGCCAGGTACTCGCGCATGTACGAGGCCGGCTTGGCGTAGCTCATGCCCCACATGTTCTCGACCACCACTTGATGCGACAGCCCGATCCCGAGCAGCAGCCGGTCACCGGTCACCGCCTGCACCGTCAGCGCCTGCTGCGCCAGCATCATCGGATGGCGCGCCTGGACGGGCACCACGCCCGTCCCCAGCTCAATCCCGGGCACCTCCGCTCCGACCACCGCCAGCAGCGTCAGGGCGTCCGGGCCGAAGATCTGGCTGGCGAAGGCGTGGTCGAAGCCGGCGTCGGCCAAGCGCCGCACCTGCGCCACGATGTCGGCGATCGGCCGGTCCACCTCCAACATGCTCCCGATGCGCAGGGCCTTTGCCATGAGCAGCCGTCCTCCTCGCGTAGTCTGCCGGTTGTGCCCGCCCCACTGTCTAGGCGAATCGGCGCGCGGAGGCGAGTGAGCTGAGCACCCACGACGTCGGGTTCGTCGGGGCGGGCCAGTTGGCGCGCATGGCCGCTGAGGCAGCCAGCGCCCTGGGCCTCTCCATGGCCGTGCTGGCCGAGCACGCCGACGACGCCGCCACCTCCATCGCCGCCGAGGTCATCCTCGGCACCCCCGCCGACGCATCCGCCCTCCGCGCCCTGGCCGAGCGCTGTCGCGTGCTGACGTTCGACCATGAGCAGGTCGACCTCGACCTCCTGGCCGACCTGGTGGCGGAGGGGACCGTCGTGCGGCCCGGACCGGCCACCATGGAGTTCGCCGTCGACAAGGCGCACATGCGCACCGTGCTCGACGAGGCCGGCATCCCGGTCCCCGCCTACGCCGTGCTCGACCCTGGGCCCGACGCCGCCGAGGATGTGGCCAAGTTCGGCTCGGCCCACGGCTGGCCGCTCGTCCTCAAGGCGGCGCGCGGCGGCTACGACGGCAAGGGCGTCTGGACGGTGCGGGACCAGGCCGAGGCCGAGGCGGTGCTGTCCTCAGTCACCGGGCGCATCGTGGTGGAGGAGCTGGTGCCGCTCCAGGCCGAGCTGGCCGTCATGGTGGCGCGGCGCCCCTCGGGACAGTCGGCCGCCTGGCCCGCCGTCGAGACGGCCCAGTTCGACGGGGTCTGCCGCGAGGTCCTGGTGCCGGGCCGGCTGCCCGCCACCGTGGTCGAGGAGGCGTCGGCCCTGGGCCGCCGGGTGGCCGACATCGCCGCCGCCACCGGCGTCATGGCGATCGAGCTCTTCTGGTCGGGCGGCCGCTTGCTGGTCAACGAGGTGGCCACCCGCGCGCACAACTCCGGGCACTGGACCATTGAGGGGTCGGTCACCTCGCAGTTCGAGAACCACCTGCGTGCGGTGCTGGACCTGCCCCTGGGGTCGACCGCTCCGGCCCACCCCCAGGTGGCGAGCGTCAACGTCTTCGGGGGCAGCGGGGGCGAGGACCCCGCCCGGTTGCTGGCCCGGGGACTCGAGGTCGAGGGCGCCCACGTCCATCTGTATGGCAAAGGTCCCAGGCCAGGACGCAAACTGGGACACGTGACCGTCTGCGGGACCGACGCCGATGACGTGCGGGCGCGTGCCTGGTCGGCCGCGCTGGCCCTGGGCACCCCCGTGCCCGCGGGGCTCGAGCTGCCCCCGGGGGTGGCGGCGTGACGTCGGCGTCCTCTCCCCGGTCGCCCGTCGTGGCCGTGGTCATGGGCAGCTCGTCCGACCTCCCGGTCATGCAGGGCGCGGTCGAGATGCTCGAACGTTTCGGCGTCCCCCACGAGGTGCGGGTGGTCTCGGCCCACCGCACCCCGCGCGACATGATCGCCTTCGGAGGCGAGGCGGCGGGCCGGGGGCTGCGCGTGATCATCGCCGGGGCCGGGGGCGCCGCCCACCTGCCCGGGATGCTGGCCTCGGTCACGCCCTTGCCGGTCATCGGCGTCCCCGTCGCGCTGTCACAGCTCGACGGGCTGGACAGCCTCCTCTCCATCGTCCAGATGCCCAAGGGCGTGCCCGTGGCGACGGTGGCGGTCAACGGGGCCCGCAACGCCGGCGTGCTGGCCGTGCGCATCGTTGCCCTCGGCGACCCCGCGCTGACTGCCAAGATGGAGGCCTACCAGGAGGAGATCGCGTCGGACGCCCGAGCCCAGGACGCCGACGTGGCTCAAGGAACGAGGCGTGATGGCTGAGCCGAACCTGGCGCAACGACTCGGCTATTCGGCCGACGCCAAGCTGGTGGTCATCAACGCCGACGACCTCGGCTCGTGCCACTCGGCCAACGTCGGCGTGTTCGAGTGCCTGGCCACGGGCACGGTGACCAGCGCCACCCTCATGGTCCCGTGCCCCTGGGCGCGGGAGGCCAGCAGCCGCTACCGCGGCGAGGACGTCGGGGTGCACCTGACCCTCAATGCCGAGTACCCGCTCTACCGCTGGGGGCCCATCACCTACGCGCCCTCGCTGCTCGGCGGCGACGGCGGGTTTCCCCAGACCGTCGAGGACGTCTGGGACCACGCCGACCTGGACGAGGTCCGGCGCGAGTGCCGGGCCCAGATCGAGCGCGCCATCCTGTGGGGCTTCGACGTCAGCCACCTCGACTCCCACATGGGCACGCTGCAGCTGCGGGCGGAGTTCTTCGACGTCTACCTCGATCTGGCGATCGAGTTCGGTCTGCCCCTGCGCATGGTGAGCCCGGGCCTGGAGCGCTACATGGGGTTCCCGGCCCGCGCCGTGGCGGCCGAGGCCGGCGCCGTCTTCACCGACCACTTCCGCTCGCGGCCGCTCTTCGAGAAGGACATCCCGACCCTGAAGCCCGGTGTCACCGAGCTGCTGCTACACCCGGCCGTCGACAGCGCCGAACTGCGCTCCCTGGCCAGTGACGACTGGGCGTCCCGGGTCGACGACCATCGCATGATCTGCGGGGAGGATGCGATCCGCCGGTTGCTCCAGGAGGCGGGAGCAACCCTGATCGGGTACCGGGCGTTGCGAGAGCTGGCCCGATCCGGCGGCTGAACCGGTGACCACCACGGCTGCGACCACGATCCAGAACGTCTCGCTGCTGTCCGGGCGCCGGCGCAACGAAGACCTCTTCGACATCACGCTGTCGACCGAGGGCATCGATGTGGCGCGGCCCGGCCGCCCCGTCCAGCACATGTCGTGGAACCGGGTGTCGCAGTGGGAGGTAGAGGAGCGCAAGCACGACGTCGTCCTGACACTGCGCGGCAGCGGAGCCACCACACCCCTGGTGGTCCCCGGATGGTCGGTCGACGAC
The DNA here is from genome assembly GCA_963807775.1 of uncultured Acidimicrobiaceae bacterium. Taxonomy (GTDB): domain Bacteria; phylum Actinomycetota; class Acidimicrobiia; order Acidimicrobiales; family RAAP-2; genus Bog-473. Next base: position 354,364 of record CAWECY010000017.1, read on the forward strand.
CTGGCGGTGTTGATGCGCGACCTGACGTTGGGGTCGGTCGAGTACGTCGCCGAGGAACCGCGGCCCGAGACCGCTGCGGTCGAGGCCGAGCTGTCCGAGTTCGCCGAGCTCGCCGAGCTCGCCGAGCAAGCCCACCCTGTGCCACCTCTCGACACGCCGGACCGTCAGACCCTCGAGCCGGTCGTCCCCGTGACCACGCGGGCAGCCGGCTCGCCTCCCACGCTCATGGTCCGGCGCCGGCGGCGTCGGCGGCGGCCGGCCTGGAAGCCTGTGGTGACCGTGTTGTTGCTCGCCCTGGCGGCCACGGCCGTCACCCTGGTCCTCCTCCAGAGCGCCGGCATCATCAACTGGAGCTTCCTCGGCCCCACCTCCTGAGCGGCGGCCCAGCCGGCGCGACGGTCAGCCCGTGGTCCGGATGCCGGCGAAGAGGTCGTCCTCCGTCACCTCGATGCTCCCGACCCGGCTCTGCGCCAGGCGGAATTCGTCGTAGGGGTGGATGCCGCGCAGAACTTCGGGCGGCAGGCCGAACCAGAACGGTGAGGAGGGGTCGACTTGGGTGGCATGCGCCTTGAGCGCCTCGCCGCGGATCTGGTTGAACCCAGAGACGTCGATGGACGTGGTGTAGGGCTCGGTCCGCGTCATGCGCGCCATCCACTTCTCGTCGAAGGGGGACTTGAGGCCGAGCTCCTCGAACTTGGCCTGCATCTCGAGGAAGCGCTCCCCCGACCACACCGAGTAGTAGAGCTTGTCCGGGGTGAACGACGGCCCGGCCTCCGGGAAGCGGTCCGCATCGCCGGCGAGGTCGAAAGCCAAAACGGAGATCTCGTGCACCCGTAGATGATCCGGATGCGGGTACTCGGTCTGGTTGTCGCCGTAGGTGATGATCACCTGGGGACGCTCCCGGCGCACCACCTCGACCAGGCGGCCGACGGCCTCGTCGAGCGGCGCCTGAGCGAAGGAGGCCGGGTTCTTGTTGGCCTCCGAGTCCGGCATGCCCGAGTCGCGGTAGCCGAGGAGGACCGTGTCGTCGTAGCCGATGATCTCGGTCGAGGCCTTGAGCTCGGCCAGCCGGATCCGACCGATGTCGGCCCGCACCTCGGGCGTGTCCATGGCCGGGTTGAGGATGTCGCCCTCCTCACCCCCCGTGCAGCACACCAGGACGGTGTGGACGCCCTCGGCGTGGTACTTGGCCACCGTGGGCGCCCCCTTGGAGGCCTCGTCGTCGGGGTGCGCGTGGACGCTGAGCAGGCAGAGCCGTTCGGGCACGTGGTGAGACTAATGGGGCAGCCCGCAGGGCCGGAGCGGGCCGGCCCGGGCCCACCCTCCCCCCGCTGGGCCTTATGCTCGGAGTCCATGGCAGGCTTTTTCAGTCGGATCGCGGACATCTTCCGGGCCAAGTCCAACAAGGTCCTCGACAAGATGGAGGACCCCCGCGACACGCTGGACCTCTCCTACGAGAAGCAGGTCGAGCAGCTGACCAAGGTGCGCCGGGGCGTGGCCGACGTGGCGACGGCCCGCAAGCGGATCGAGCTGCAGGCGCAGGGGCTGCAGAAACAGGCCGACAAGCTGCAGCAGCAGGCCAAGGCCGCGCTGGAGCAGGGCAACGAGGACCTGGCCCGCGAGGCGCTGTCGCGCCGTGCGGCGCTGGGTGAGCAGCTGGCCGAGCTCAAGACCCAGCACGACCAGATCACCGAACAGGAGCAGAAGCTCGTCGCCACCTCGCAGGAGCTGCAGGCCCGGGTGGAACGCTTCCGCACCCAGAAGGAGACGATGAAGGCCTCCTACACGGCCGCCGAGGCGCAGACCAAGGTGGGCGAGGCGGTCTCGGGGATCTCGGACTCGACACGGTCGGCGGGCGCCACCATGCAGCGGGCGCAGGACAAGATCGCCTCCATGCAGGCCCGGGCCGGGGCCATCGACGAGTTGCTGGAGTCGGGGGCGCTCGACGACCTGACGCAACCGGTCGACGACATCCAAAAGGAGCTCGACAAGGTCTCCAAGACCAGCCAGGTCGACAACGAACTGGCCGCCCTGAAGGCGGAGCTCGGGACCGGGGGCGGCGGGGTTGGTGCTGGGGCGGCGGCGCTGCCGGCCGGTGACGACGAGGCGGAGGTGACCGACGCCGAGACCGTGCCGGCGCCGGCGCCCGCACCCGAGGCAGCAGGATCGGCAGGATCGGCAGGATCGGCCGGATCGGCAGGAACCGTGGGGGCAGGGGGCGAGGGCGCCTGATGGCCATCTCGCGCAACATCAAGCCCGACCGGGGTTTGACCTACCGGATGCTCCTCACGGGCTTCCTTTTCGTGGTGCTCTACGCCGTGTTCATCGGCCTCCTCTTCTACTTCCTCCACAGCCTCGTCCTGATCCTGGTCATCGCGGTCGGCGTCCTGTTCTGCCAGTACTGGTTCAGCGCCAAGATCGCCATGTACGCCATGCACGCCAAGGAGGTCACGCCCGAGCAGGCCCCCGAGCTGCACGGCGTGGTCGATCGGCTGTGCGCCCTGGCGGACATGCCCAAGCCCAAGGTGGCCATCGCGCAGACGGATATTCCCAATGCCTTCGCCACCGGACGCAACCCCAAGGCAGCGGTGGTCTGCGTGACCACGGGCCTCCTGCGCCGTCTCGATGAGCCCGAAGTCGAGGCCGTGCTGTCCCACGAGATTTCCCACGTGGCCCACCGCGACGTGGCGGTGATGACCATCGCCAGCGGGCTCGGGATGATCGCCGGCCTCCTCACCCGGGTGATGTTCTACTCGGAGATCTTCGGTGGGGGCCGGGGTGGCGGCAACAACCAGCAGAGCCAGGCCGCCCTCATTGAGATGGCTGTGCTGCTGATCTCGGTCGTGGTCTACTTCATCAGTTTCCTGTTGACCATGGCGCTCTCGCGTTATCGCGAGCTGGCGGCGGACCGCTCCGGAGCGCTGCTGATCGGGCGCCCCTCGCTGCTTGCCTCGGCGCTGGTCAAGATCACCGGGGAGATGGGACGCATCCCGACCAAGGACCTGCGGTCGGCCGAGCCCTTCAACGCCTTCTTCTTCGCCCCGGCCGTGGCCAACGGGGCCGCCCAGGGAACCGGCGGCGGGTTCAGCTTCGGCAACCTGTTCCGCACCCACCCCACCCTGGAGCGCCGCCTGGCCCAGCTGGAGTCGCTCGAGCACCAGCTCGGCCAGGCCAGCTGAGCCTGCGGCGGGCGGCCGGCGGTGGGCCTCTTCGACACCATCCTGGGGCGGTCCAAGCCCGTGCGGGCGAATTTGGACGCGTTGTTCGCCCTGCCCACGGCGGCGCTGACGCTCGAGAGCGCCGGGGGATTGGTCACGTCGGGCCATGCCGGCGTCTGCTGGAAGGCACCGCCCGGCCAGGTGGCGGCCGACGCCCAGAAGGAGGTGGCTTCGCTGGTCGGGGACGGGTTCAGCCAGGCTGTGGACTCCTTCGACTACGGCTGGCTCCTGCTCGCCGACCCCGATCTCGAGGAGCTGGTGACCAAGATCCACATGGCCAACTCCACCCTGCAGGACAACGGCTGGGGCCCGCAGTTGCTCTGCTCGGTCTTCGGCTTCGTGCCCGGGGCCGACGCCCCGTGTGACGCCAAGCCGTTCCGGCTCGTCTACCTGTTCAAGCGCGGGACGTTCTACCCGTTCGCCCCGATCGATCCGGCCAAGGAGCGGCGTGACACCGAGCTGGAGCTCCGCATCCGCTCCATGGTCGGTGTGGACCTGCCGGTGGAGCCCGACCTGACGCGCTGGTTCCCCATGTGGGACATGCCGGTCTCGTGACCGACACGTTCGATCGTCTCATCGCGCTGGAGGGCGCGGTCAACTTCCGCGACCTCGGCGGCTACGTGGTGGCCGGAGGCGAGTCCCGGACCCGATGGCGCGTCCTGTTCCGGGCGGACGGCCTGGGCGACCTGACATCGGGCGACTTCGATGTGGTGCGCGCCCTCGGCATCCGGACCGTCATCGACCTGCGGGCGCCCTACGAGCTCGAACGGGGCCAGTTCGATTTCGAGGCGCACCCGGTCGACTACCACCACATCCCGTTCATTGAGTCGATCCCCGATCCCGAGGAATTCGACAAGCGCCCCGATCTGCTCGAGGCCCAGTATCTCGAGATGCTCGACAATGCCGGCCTGCAGATCCGCACGGCCCTCGAGGTCATCGCCTCCCCGGGCGCGCTACCGGCGGTCTTCCACTGCACGGCGGGAAAGGATCGCACCGGACTGCTGTCGGCGATCATCCTCACCCTGCTCGGCGCGGACGAGGAGACGGTCGTCGCCGACTACGCGCTGAGCGGCGAGGCCATGGGGCGGCTGCGGGAGAAGATCATCCGCAAGTACCCCGAGAGCGAGACGCTGCTCTCCACCATCGACGAGGTTTTCTCGGCCCACCCCACCAAGATGCAGAACCTGCTCGCCTACCTGCGCGAGCACTACGGCTCCATGGAGGCCTACGCCGGCGGGATCGGAGCCGGTCCCGTGGTGGCGTCACTGCGGTCGGCGCTGCTCGAGCCGGCCGGCGGGGCGTCGAGCCCGCTCTGACCGACGCCGGGTAGGGCCTCGCTCCCCGGCGGCCTGGTTCCACCCGCCTCTCCGGAGGACGCCGGGTCCATCCGTATACGCGCCGTTCCGCCCATGTCCTCGACTGCCCTATTCGCGCCGGCCGGGGCATGTCCCTCACTGCTGTATACGACCCGCCCGTCTTCCATATACAGCAGTGACCAACACCCCTGGTCCGGTCCGAATACGCCCGAGAAAGGGCCACCCAGCAGGGACTCTGCTGGAGGATCGGCAAGGGCGCCGTTTCCACCGTCCAAACCGGGCGCGAAGGCCGACCGTTGACGACCGGATGGATTGGCGTCAAGCCCGGCGACAGGACAGCGACTAGGTGTCGTCGCTCCTCGGGGCCGGCCGCAGCCGGTCGATGGCGGCGGCCAGCGCCAGGTCGAGCACGGTGATGCCACCTGAGTCGTGCGTGCTCAGGGTCAGATGCACGGTGTTCCAGCGGATGTCGATGTCCGGGTGGTGATTGGCCGCCTCGGCGGCGGCGCCCACGGCGTTCACGAAGGCCAGTGCGCCGGCGAAGTCGTGCAGCTTGACCGTGGCCTTGAGCTCGTCGCCCTCACGTGTCCACCCCAGCTGCTGCTCCTCGAGCGCGGCATCGACGTCGGCCGGCGAGAGCACGGGCTCCCTCACGATGTCCTCACGGATGCGTCATGTCCTCGGGCCGGACGGCGGCGTCGAACTCCTCCGCCGTGAGCAGGCCGAGTTCGACTGCCGCCTCGCGCAGCGTCATGCGCTCCTTGTGTGCCTTCTTGGCCACCTTGGCCGCGTTGTCGTAGCCGATGATCGGGTTCAGCGCGGTGACGAGCATCAGCGAGTTGCGCAGGTGCTGCTCGATCTGCTCGTAGTCGGGCACCAACCCCTCCACGCAGAACTCGCGGAAGGTACCGCAGGCGTCGGTCATCAGCGCGATCGACTGCATGACGTTGTAGGCGATGACCGGCTTACAGACGTTGAGCTCCAGGTTGCCCCGGCTGCCTGCCGTCGTGACCGCCACGTCGTTGCCGATCACCTGGATGCCGACCATGATCATCGCCTCGCTCTGGGTCGGGTTGACCTTGCCCGGCATGATGGAGGACCCCGGCTCGTTCTCCGGCAGCTGCAGCTCGCCCAACCCGCTGCGGGGTCCCGAGCCCAGCCAGCGCACGTCGTCGGCGATCTTCATCAGCGAGACGGCCAGCGTGCGCAACGCGCCGTGGGTGAAGACCAGGGCATCGTGCGCCGCCAACGCAGCGAACTTGTTGGGCGCCGTCACGAAGGGCAGCCCGGTCACATCCGCGATGGCCTTGGCCACCCGCTCGCCGAACTCTGGATGCGTGTTGAGCCCGGTGCCCACGGCCGTGCCCCCCAGCGCCAACTCGTACAGCCCCGGCAGGGTCAGCTCCACCCGCTCCAGGTCGGCCGTCAGCTGGGCCACGTACCCGGAGAACTCCTGTCCCAGCGTCAGGGGCACGGCGTCCATCAGGTGCGTGCGGCCGATCTTCGTGATGTCGGCGAACGCCATTTCCTTGTCGGCCAGCGCGTCCCGCAGAGCGGTCACCGACGGCAGCAGCCGGTGCACGATCTCCTCCACCGCCGCGATGTGCATGGCGGTCGGGAAAGTGTCGTTCGACGACTGCGACATATTGACGTGGTCGTTGGGATGGATCGGGTCCTTCGACCCCATCACACCGCCGGCCAGCTCAATGGCCCGGTTCGAAATGACCTCGTTGGCGTTCATGTTCGTCTGCGTGCCGCTGCCCGTCTGCCAGATGCGCAGCGGGAACTGATCGTCCAGGGTGCCCTTCGCCACCTCGGCCGCCGCCAACTCGATCAGCCCGGCCCGCTCGTCATCGAGCTTGCCAAGGTCCCGGTTCACGGCGGCCGCCGCGCCCTTGAGCACACCGAAGGCCCGGATCAACGACCTGGGCATGGTCTCGATCCCGATGTCGAAGTGGTGCAGCGACCGCTGCGTCTGCGCCCCCCAGTAGCGGTCCGCCGGGACCTCGATCTCCCCCATGCTGTCGGATTCCACCCGTGTGCTGGTCACAAAGGTCAGCTTAGGACCCGTTCCGGAGCCCGATTCCCAGGGCAACCGCCGCCCGGGCCGCCTCCACGTCTTCCCGCCGTGTCCCGTGTCCCCCACCCGGGACCTCCAGGATCGCCGGCAGGTCCATCAGCGCCGGATGCGAGAGCAGCGCGCCCAGCGCCGCCGCGCCGATCGTCCCCTGCCCGATGTTCTCGTGGCGGTCGCGGTTGGCGCCGAGCTCGACCTTGGAGTCGTTCAGATGGAGGCAGCGGAGCCGATCCAGACCCACGGCGCGGTCGAACGCCTCCACCACTCGGTCCGCCTTCTTCACCGTCGAGTAGTCGACGCCCGACGCCCACAGGTGTTGCGTGTCGAGGCAGACGGCGAGGCGCCGTCCCGTCTCGTGAACCCCGTCCGCCGCCTCGATGGTGTCAAGGATCACCGCCAGCTCCTCGAAGGTGCGGCCGACGGTGTCGCCCGTACCGGCCGCGTTCTCGAGCACGATCGGGCACGCGCCCTCCGGTTGGGACGCCAGCGTCTCCAGCAGTGCATCGACCACCTGAGGCACGCAGGCCTCGAAGCCTTGGCCGCGGTGGCTGCCCACGTGCAGCACCAGCCCGTGCGCCCCCATTCCCGTGGCCACGGCGAAGTTGGCCCGCAGGCACTCACGCGAGCGCTCGAGGACCTCGGGATCGGCGGCGGCGAGGTTGATGAGGTAGGTGGCGTGGCAGAACGTCTCGGTCACACCGGCCGCCTGCGCCTCCGCCTGTGCCTGCGCCTCCCGGTAGGCGGCCAGCACCTCGTCGCTGTACTGCGTCGGCTTCCATGCCCGTGGGCTCTGGGTGAAGACCTGCACACAGTCGGCTCCGATCTCCTGGCCGCGCTGCAGCGCCGGCAGGAGATCGCCACCGGCGCGGACATGGGCACCGATCGACACGGGTGGCGGAGGCCGGCCTAGCCCGGTGGGTGGTCGTCCGGACAGGCGCCCGGGGGATTGTTGAAGTTGGGATCGAACACCCACGACCCCTGGGCCCAGTCCCCCACGGCTGGCGCCAGCTTGAAGACGTCCGTCATGTCGGTCAGGAGGGCGTCGGCGTAGCGCGCGCTGCCCTCCGGGCACAGGTGGACGTTGTCGAGCTTGCGCACCCGGATCCATTGGTCCTTCGGAGCGTGAGGATCGTTTTCGGGCGGTAGCCAGGCGGAGTAGGACTTCCCGTTCAGCAAGACGGAGCTGGCGATCGGGAAGTACATGACGCGGCCGGGGAAGTAGGTCGTCATCTTCTCGGCGATGTTGTTCCAAGCGATCACGCCCTGCCAGCGCGCTTTGTTGTAGGCAATCTGGTCCGCCGGGTTGCTTGCCGGGATCACGCCCGACTCGGGGAATTGCGTGAAGATCAGACCTTCCACCCCGTCGCCTGGCGTCAGCACCGTGGAGACGAAGCTGCGGAGCAATTTGGTGTACTGCTGGGGCTGGTGCAGTGCGTTGGGCGTCGTCGGCCCGTACTCGTCCCAGCTCCATGACGCGATGACCAGCTGGGCGCCCGTCTCACGGATGAGGTTGGGAATGGAGGTGGGCCAATTGCTGGAGTTGATCAGCCCGAACCCGTCGATCGTATTGGTGTGGACCGTGACCTCGCCCGTGGCCTGCAGCGACGCCGTGATCCCGTATGACGCGTCGTGCATGACGGAGTCGCCCAGGAGCATGATGCGGAGAGGGTTGGTCGGGGTGGGTGCGGGATCGAGGTGGATCGGCTGCTGGCCGGCGTAGCCGCCCGAGCCCGGCACCGAACCGTCGGCGCTCGTGACCAGGTGCGTGGTGCCGACAACCGGGCTGGGGTCGGCCACGGCCGGGATGGTGGCCACCACCATGACCATCGCCGTGACCACGCCGGCCAAGGGAGCGCCCCACCAGCGCACCCACCCGCGCAGGTGCGCCCGCCGGATGGGCCGCTCCACCAGGTAGTAACTGGCGGTCGAGACGGCGAGGGTGACCCCGACGCGCAGGAGGTCGAGCGGCAGTGTCGACAAGCCGGTGCGCTGTGCCGTGAGGTACACGATGACCGGCCAGTGCCACAGGTAGATCCCGTAGGAGATGGTTCCGATGAAATGGAGCGGCGGTGTGGCAAGCGCGCGCGAAAACCAGCCCGGTTCCGTCAGTCGGGCATCGGCCACCACGAGACCGGCCAACACGGCGCAGATGAGGAAGCCGCCCTCGAACATGAAGTTCGTCGGCAGGCCGCCGGGTGTACCCGCGGTGACCCAGAACACGGCGAGGACCACCGCGGTCACCGGTGCGATGGCGTGCAGGGTCCGCCGGGCGCGGACGCCAGGCTGCGGGCGCGACGCCGCGATGAACGCCAGGGTCGCCCCCGCCATGAGGTCGAAGAGCCGAGTGTCGGTGCCGTAGTAGATCCTCGACGGGTCGATACCGGGGTGGAACAAGACGGCCATCAGGATGGACGACAGCAGGCCCAGGGTCACCGTCACGACCATCCCCGTGCCCCGCCAGCCTCGGCGGGCAAAGCGGAGGAGGAGGAGGAGGACCAGGGGCCAGACGAGATAGAACTGCTCCTCGATCGCCAACGACCACGTGTGCTGGAGCGGCGACGGCGTGGAGAACTGGGCGAAGTACGACTGGTGCGCGTAGATCAGATGCCAGTTGTTGACGTACAGCAACGTGGCGATGGCGTCCCCCCGCAGCCCGGACAGGTCGATGAGGCCGTTGGCACCGGCACCCCCGAAGTGCGCGTCCAGGACGAGATACAGCGCCAGCGCGCCGACCACGATGAACAGCGCCGGTAGCAGACGCCGGGCTCGTCGGCCCCAGAAGTTGGCCAGGCTGATCCGACCGGTGTTGACCCACTCCTCCAACAGCAACGTGGTGATGAGGAACCCGGACAAGACGAAGAACAGGTCGACGCCCAGATAGCCACCCGAGGCCCAACCCAGTTGGAGGTGGTAGGCCACCACGCCGATGACGGCGATCCCCCGCAGCCCGTTGAGTGCCGGCAGGTGGCGGCCGGTGACCGCCGTCATGGTCGTCGGCGGCGCCTCGGGAGCGGGGAGGGCGTCCAGACTCATGCGTGTTCCAAAAGACACACACTGGTCCGGTCCGTTGGTTGCAGCACAAGGTCGACGGCACCGCGCAGAGCCTCTGCGGCACCGGCGTCCGATCCGGTCAGATCAAGGGCCAGCAGGGGGCTCGTCGCCGTCGCCGGACTGGGGAAGTTGACCGCACCGGGAACCGGGTACCGCGGCCCGTCGCTCACGGCTTCCCCGTTCCGCCACATGGCCCGACACAGGACCAGGGCCTCGGCCAGCGCTTCGAGGTGGGTCACCAGGGGTTGGAAGCAGAGGACGGTGCGACCCCCGCAGACCAGGTCCAGGCTGGTGGCCTCCCGAGCCAGCATGGTGGGGTGGCGCCGGTCCGTGCTCAGGGCCACCCGCACCCCAAGCTGCACATTTGCGACCGCTTCGCTCAGCCCGGCCGCCAGCACGAAGGGGTCGCCCAGTGGGCCCTCGGTCAGGAACACGGCCGCAGCCCCGGCTGCTTCCGCCCCGGCAGCCTGGAGCCGGAGCGCCGCCAAGTCATCCGCCGCCAGAAACCGTCCTTCCACGGCGTCGCAGGTTAGGGCGCTTGGAGCCCCCTTCCGGGGTCATCACCCGTCCAGGCCCCGTCCTCCGTGGTCACGCCCGTTCCCACCACCCGCCAACATCCCGGGCCACCCCAGCCTGGGCCAACCCCTCCAACACACCACAGAGAGCCGGCACATCAAGGCCGGTGATCCGGACGAGGGCGTCGAGCGACGTGGGGTCCGAGGTCAACGCGTTGTACACCTTGCGGGCCGCACCCGATATGGGCTCAGGCCGGACCGATGACGGTCTCTGGGCCGGATCGGGCAGCTGAACGGAGGCACCGGCGAGCGTGAGAGCCAAGAGGATGTCGGAGCTCGAGCACGCCGGGAAGGCGCCCTCGGAGATCATGGCGTTGGTGCCCTCGGAGGTGGCGCTGCGAATGGACCCGGGCACGGCGCCGACCGTGATGCCCCGGGCCAGTGCGGCGTCGACGGTGTGTCGAGAGCCGCCGTGATGGCGGCTCTCGACGACGACGACCACGTCGCTCAGGGCGGCCAGCAACCGGTTGCGGACGGGAAACCGCCACCTCTCGGTCCGAATCCCGGCAGGCGACTCGGAGACGATCGCCCCCTGCTCGGCCACGCGCTCCCAAAGGCGGGTGTGCCGTCGCGGGTAGGGCTGGTCGAGCCCACCGGCAACGACAGCGATCGGCGGGGCTCCGTCACCACATGCACCTTCGTGGGCGGCCCCGTCGATCCCAAGGGCCAGCCCGGACACCACGCTGACGCCCGCGCCGGCCAAATCGGCTCCGAACTGGGCGGCGATGGCAATCCCATAGCGGGTCGGCGCACGGGTACCCACCAGTGCGGCAGTTGGCGCTTTACTCAATGCCGCTGGGTCGCCGAGGCAGAACAGGATGGCCGGTGCCTGGGGGTCGTCCAGCAGCCGACTGGGGTACCACGGATGCTCCCGCAGGAGCACGGTGATACCAAGCATCACGTGCTCCTCCCACACTCTTCGCACATCGGCTTCCGATCGACCCGAGCCCCTGGCGCCGAGCGCCCAAGCTCTTGACGGATCGTTCTGACGCAGCAGGTCGCGCAGAGTGACCGGCCCCACGTCGGGGGTCATGGCCAGCGCCACCGCATAGGCCTCCTCCGGGAGGCTGCTCAGGGTCATGACGCCACCGCCCAGCGCCCCGCCCGAAGCGACAGTGCCTCCGCCGCGTGCCCGAAGGAAACCACGTTCTCTCCGGCCAGATCCGCAACCGTCTGCGCCACGCGCGTCACCTTGTTCAGGCCGCGGGCGCTCAGGCTGCCATCACGGAGCTTCGAGCCGAGCAGCTCCGCTGCCTCAGGGGCCAGATCCGGTTCTCGGCCCGGTCGAGCGGCGGAACGGTCTCGAGCCTCGGCGACCCGTTCGGCAACGACGGCCGAAGACTCACCAGGCTGGCCCGAGAGAAGGTCCTCCGGATCGGGCCGGGTGACCGGTACCACCAGGTCGAAGCGATCCAAGAGCGGCGCTGAGATGCGGCGGTGATACCGGGCACGCGTCACCGGTGAACACTGGCAGCGTCCCGGGTAGACCCCTTCACCACACGGGCATGGGTTCATGGCCGCGACGAGCAGGAAGGCGGCGGGGAACGTCGCGGTTCCGCCGGCACGACTCACCCGAATCACGCCTTCTTCCAGCGGCTGGCGCAAGGATTCGAGCGCAGCCACTGGGAACTCACCCAGTTCGTCGAGGAAGAGAACGCCGTGCGAAGCGAGGCTGACCTCACCGGGACGAAGCGACCAGCTGCCACCTCCAACTAGCGACACGATGGATGCTTGATGGTGCGGGGCTCTGAACGGAGGACGCTCCAACAGCGCACCTTCAGGCAGCGCGCACCCGGCGGCCGAGTGGATGCGTGACACGGTCAGCGCCTCCTCGGTCGTGAGCGGCGGGAGCAGTCCGACGAGTCGTTCAGCAAGCATGGTCTTGCCCGAGCCCGGCGGCCCGATCATGAAGAGGTGATGGCGCCCGGCCGCCGCCACCTCGAGTGCGCGACGCCCGACTGACTGACCTCGCACGTCAGCCAGGTCAGGACCGCCAGTTGCGGGTGGCGACGGTGCGGCCGCGGGCAGGGCCGGCCAACCCGCCTGTCCGCGAAGAACTCGGACGAGCTCGGCCAGCGTCCCGGCGCCGTGCACGTTGGCACCCCTCACCAGGCCCGCCTCCCGCACGTCGCCGATCGGCACGACAAGACCAAGGGGCGAGGTGGCGTCGGCCAGCGCAATCATGCCCGGAACGTGGCGCAGCGAGCCGTTGAGCCCGAGCTCGCCACAGAACGCGAGCCCTTCGGCGCACGCCGGCGGCAGCTCGCCCGTAGCGACCAGGAGTCCAATCGCGATCGGGAGATCGAGCCCGGCACCCCCTTTTCGTATGCCCGACGGCGCCAGGTTCACGGTGACCCGCCGCAGCGGCCACGACAAGCCGCTCGACAATATGGCGGCACGCACCCGGTCACGGGCCTCGCGTACCGCCGTATCGGGCAAGCCCACGATGGTGAAGCCCGGAAGCCCGTTGGAAACGTGGATTTCGACTGAGACGACGTTCCCGACAGCGCCGCTCAGAGTTGCGGAATTGATGGAAGCCAGCATGGAGGGTGAACGGTCGTCGCCGTATTCCGCGTCGGCGCGATCTTTTTTTGGGAGTGCCCTCCGACGAGCCTCAGCACCCTGAGGCGACCGAGAACCCCGGAGGCCGCGTATACGGCTGCAGAGAGGCCCTCCGCCCGACGCGTAGAGAGCTGCGGAGAGGACCCCCGGACGCCGCGTATACAGGGGAAATAAAGACGCCCGAAGGTCTGAGGCAGGGTCTCGGCGACCCCGGGACACTCCTAGCTCTGGGGCGGCAGCTCCTTGTTGGGCGGCCGGGCCGGCGTTGCCACGGCCGAGGGCGCCGAGCCGTTCGGGCTGGCGTCGCTCATTTCCTCCTTGCGCAGGCTCGACAGCAGCACCTCGGCCGCGCCCATGAGGCTCGTGGCCTCGTAAGGCACGACGACCTTCGTGTTGTCGGAGGTCGCGATGTCCTGCAGGGCCTTCAGCTGCAACACGGCCAGCGTGTGCGGGTTGATGGCGACGGTGTCGATGGAGGACAGGCGCGACGCCTCGCCCTCGCCACGCAGTTCGAGCGCCTTCTTCTCGCCCTCGGCCTGCAACTCGAGCACCTTCATCTGCGCCTCGGCCCGCAGGATGGCCGATTGCTTGGCCCCCTCGGCCTCGAGGACGGCGGCCTGCTTGCGCCCGCCCGCAGAGTTGATAGCGGCCTGCTGCTCACCTTCTGACTTCAAAATGGCAGCACGCTTGTGCTGCTCCGCTTCCTTCTGCTCGGACATCGCCTGCACCACGTTCAAGGGCGGGGTGATGTCGAGGATCTCGATCCGGTTCAGGCGCACCCCCCACTTGGCCGTGGCGTCGGCCATGTGGTCCTGCATGCGGCTGTTGATCGTCTCGCGCTCTGACAGCGCCTGGTCCAAGGACAGTTCGCCGAAGACCGCCCGCAGCGCCGTGCGGGACAGCTGGTCGACAGCCAGCTGGAAGTCGTTGATCTCGAACAACGCCGACTTCACGTCGATGACCTGGCAGAAGATGGTGGCACTGACCTGCAGCGACACGTTGTCCTTGGTGATCACCGCCTGCTGGTCCCCCGTCATGGGGAACTCACGCACGTCGACCTTGTCCATCTTGTCGATGAATGGGGTCAGGACGGTCATGCCCGGTTGATGGACGGCTTTGAACTCCCCTAGGCGCTTGACCACGCCGACCGATCCCTGCTGGACGATCTTGATGCAGCGCGACAACAGCCACAGGGCGAGTCCGCCTCCGACGACCACGGCGAGGAACGTGATGAGCGCCACCTCGAAGACTCCTGCGATGAGCATGGCGTACCCCTTTCGACTACTCCGGCTCCAGGCTAGGCGTCGGCGGCGTAGACCACGAGCAGGCCCCGCTCCACGTCGGCCACGACCACACTGGTCCCGACGGGAATGGTGGCTTCGGGATCGAGCGGGATGGCCTGCCATTCCTCACCTCGGGCCCGGATCCACCCGGGGTGGTGAGACCCCTCAATGGCCTTGGTGACCAGCGCCGTGTCACCGATCATGCCCTGGACGCCGCTCAGCACGGCCCCACTCTATTAGCGGCCGATGAAAACGGGCTCCCGTTTCTCCTTGAATGCCGCCATGGCCTCGTTCGTGTCCGTGGTCGAGAAGTTGAGCGCCTGGCTGCGGGCCTCGTCCTCCAGCGCCTGCTCCATGGACGCCATGGAAGAAGCGTTGAGCAGCGTCTTCGTCATCGACAGCGCCAGGGGCGGCCCGGCCGCCAGCTCGCGCGCCCAGCCGTCGACGAACGCGTCGAGCTCGCCGACCGGCAACACCCGGTTGACCAGCCCGATGTCCAAAGCCTCAGCCGCGCTCCACATGCCGCCGAAAAAAGCGATCTCCTTGGCCCGGGCCAGGCCGACCAGGCGGGGCAGCAGCCACGATGCACCGCAGTCCAACGACAGGCTGCGCTTGGCGAAGATCATCGACAGCCGGGCCGATTCACTGCAGACGACGAGGTCACACCCCAACGCCAGCGACAGTCCCGCGCCGACGGCCACCCCGTCCACTTTGGCGATGGTGGGCTTGGTGACGCGGTGTAGTGCCAACGCCACGTTGCCGAGACGGCGCATGCGGGCCAGGCCCGAGCGGGTCGGATCGGTGGCCGGGCCGTTGGGGTCGGACAGGTCGGCCCCCGAGCAGAAGGCCCCGCCGGCCCCGGTCAGCACCAGGGCCCGGTCGTCGCCACGGTCCTCGACCTCCTGAAAGGTCTCGAGCAGCTCGTTCAGCATGGCGCCGTTGGCGGCGTTCTTGCGCTCCGGCCGGTTCATGGTGACGGTGACAACACCGTCCTTGCGCTCGACAATCAGGGTCTCCATGCGCCCGACCCTAGGCCGTCGAGCTTTCAGAACGCACTTCTCACGACATGGAGCTCGTGCCCGAACACGGCCGCCACGTCGAAGCGGATCTCCTCCCAGTACTGGCTCTGGTCGAGCAGGTAGATGGCGGCTAGGTGACGCAGGCGGCGCTGCTTCGACGACGGCACCGCCTCCAGCGGGTGGCCGTGGGCGTTGCTGGTGCGCGCCTTGACCTCGCAGATGACGAGGGTGCGCCCGTCGGGACTGGCGCAGATCAGGTCGATCTCACCGGCCTGGCAGCGCCAGTTCCGCTCCACGATGGTGTAGCCAAGGGTCCGGTAGTGAGCGGCGGCTCGTTCCTCGCCGCGGGCGCCGAGCGCAGTGTTGTGGTGTTGTCCCATGCCAGGGAACGGTCGCCTCGGCCGGCGCTCAGAGTCTCGGCGTCTCAAAGCTCCTGTTCGGGCAGCCGCTCGATGTTGACGTCCCGGAAGGTGACCACCCGCACCTCGGGCACGAAGCGGGCCGGGCGGTACATGTCCCAGACCCACGCGTCGCGCAGCTCCAGCTCGATACACGCCGGCGTCGTGTCGCCGCGGACCTTGAGCGACACCTCGTTGGCCAGGTAGAAGCGACGCTCCGTCTCGATCACGTAGGCGAAGACCGGCAGGACGGCCCGGTACTCCTGGACGAGCCCGAGCTCGATCTCGGACTCGTAGCGCTCGAGGTCTTCCTCGCTCACGAGGCGCCGGCCCTACTCGTCGGCGTCCTCCTCGACGGCTTCGCCGGCCTCGTCCTCGGCCGTGTCCGAGTCGGTGGCGTCCGCCTCGACGCTCTCGTCCTCCACGTTCTCGTCCTCGACGACCTCGTCCTCGACCTCATCGACATCGACGTCTTCGACGATCTCGTCTTCGACCTCGACCTCGTCGACCACCTCTTCGGCCGCCGCCTTGCCCCGGGGCAGGCGGCGCTCCTTGATCTTGGCCGCCTTCCCGTGCCGGTCACGCAGGTAGTAGAGCTTGGCCCGGCGCACGTCGCCCAGCGTCGTGACCTCGATCTTGGCGATCGTCGGCGAGTGCACGGGGAAGGTGCGCTCCACGCCGACGCCGAAGCTCACCTTGCGCACGGTGAAGGTCTCCTGGACGCCGCCTCCCTGACGCCGCATCACGGCACCCTGGAAGATCTGGACCCGCTCCCGGTTGCCCTCCACCACCCGTACGTGGACCTTGACCGTGTCGCCGGGGCGGAACTCGGGGATGTCGTCGCGCAGGCTGTCGCGGTCGATCGTTTCGGTGGGGTGCATGGGACGCGTCCTTCGGCTATTCCGGTGCCGGCTCCTCTGGGTCTGCGCCGGACGGAACATGGTAGCCGTGCGCACGGAGGGCCTGCACGTCGCTGGGCGTGAGCGCCGACCCCGTGACCAGGTGCTCCAGCAGGTCGGGACGGCGCGAGGCCGTGCGCAGGAGGGCTTCGGTCCGGCGCCAGGCGTCCACCGCGCCGTGGTCGCCCGAACGAAGCACCTCCGGGACGGTCCAGCCCCGGAAGTCGGCCGGCCGCGTGTACTGCGGGTACTCCAGCAGGCCCTCCGAGAAGCTCTCGTCTCGGGCGGAGCCCTCGTTGCCGAGCACGCCGGGGAGCAGCCGGGCCACCGCCTCCACCACGACCAGGGCCGCCAGCTCGCCGCCGGCCAGCACGAAGTCACCCACCGACAGCTCGCCGTCGACCAGGTGGTCGGCCACCCGCTGGTCGACGCCCTCGTAGCGGCCGCACAGCAGCGAGAACCCACCGACCCGCTCGGCCAACTCGGTCGCCACGTGCTGGTCGAAGCGCCGTCCGCTCGGCGAGAGGAAGTAGAGCGGCCGGGGCAGGTCGGCCACCGACTCGACGGAGCGGAACAGCGGCTCGGGCATGAGGACCATGCCGGCCCCGCCGCCGAAGGGGCTGTCGTCGACCGAGCGGTGCGGGTCGTCGGCAGAAGCACGCAGGTCGTGGACGCGCACATCGAGCACACCGGCCTCCTGGGCCCGCCCCAGGATCGACGCCCGGCAGTAACCGGCCACCACGTCCGGGAAGATGGTGAAGACGTCGATGCGCACGGCCAGACCGACCTCCGACCTCAGACCTCAGACCCGGCCCGCGCCATCAGAGGTCGAGCAGCCCGTCTGGGATGTCGACCTCGACCGTCCCGGCGGCAGGGTCGTGGTGGGTGACGAAGCGGACGGGGATCAGGCCGCCCGACTCCAGCACCAGAAGGTCGCTGGCGGGGTTGGGCTCGACATCTGCCACGACGCCGAGCGACACGCCGCCACCGTCCAGCACCCGAGCACCCACGAGCTCGTGCACCCACAAGGTGCCCGGCACCGACAGCGGCTCAGCCAAGAGCTCGAGCCCCTGCAGGGCCTCGGCCGCCGGGCGGTCCGTGGACTGCTCGAATTGGACCAGGTAGCGGTCCTGACCCATGGGCTGGGACGAGGCCACCCGCAGCGGGCCGCGGTCCGAGGACAGCACGGTGCCCGGGAGGAGCCGCTGTGTCTGGTCGGTCCACAGCTGGACGACCACCTCGCCGCGCAGGCCGTGGGCGCGGGTCACCCGGCCGACCTTCAGCAGGGAGGGAGCAGGATCAGTCGTCGACGATGTCCACGCTGGCCTGGATGCCGTCCTTGGCCCCGGCCACGTTCACCAGCGTGCGTATGGCCTGGGCGGTGCGTCCCCGCCGGCCGATGACCCGGCCCATGTCGTCGGGGGCCACGTGCAGGCTGAGGCGCACGCCGCTGCGACGCTCCTCGGTCTCGATCGCCACGGCCTCGGGTTCGTTGGAGAGCGACTTGGCCAGGTAGGTCAGCACGGCCAGGGGCGTGCCGCCGTCGACCGCCGTCAGCTCGTTGCCCTCGCCGACGCCGCCGTTCAGGTCGTCCCCGTCATCCAGGTCGTCGACGTCGTCGTCGTCATCCACGCCGTCGTCGGAGTCGTCGACCTCGTCCAGGTCGTCGGCGTCATCGATGTCGTCGTCCAGGTCGTCCTCGACGTCATCGGCGCCCCCGCCCGGCCCGTCTGTCTGGTTGATGTCGCCCGCCTCGTAGAGATTGGTCACTTGGACCTCGCAGCGCTGGCAGCGGCGAACTCGTCCCAGGCCCCCGAGGTCTTGAGCAGGCGCTCGACCCGCTCGGTCGGCTGGGCCCCGTTGACCAGCCACTTGACCGCCTTGGCGTTGTCGATGTTGACGATGGCGTCGGGCTCGGCCGTGGACGAGCCCCGGGGGGCGTAGGTGCCCACGATCTCGAGGAAGCGCCCGTCACGGGGCGACCGGCTGTCGGCGGCCACCACCCGGTAGGTGGGCTGCTTCTTCTTTCCCATCCGCACGAGGCGGAGCTTCACTGCCACGAATCTGGTTCCTCTCGACTCTCTCGACTGGGCCCCGAATGGGCCTGGCCGCAATTTCGGCTGCATTCGGCCGGGTGCAGCCGGCCGGGGGGTGGGTCCGCCAGGTCTGGTGCGGACGTACAGGCCGACCATTGTGGCAGACGGCGGGCCGGGCCGGGGTCAGGCCGGGGTCAGGCCGGGTGTGCGGCCCCTAGCGACCCTTGGGCGGGGTGACCCGCCCGCCCTTCTTCTTCTTCTTGGTCCCCTTGTTGCCACTGACCACCGGCTTGGGCGCACCGCCCGCGCCCGAGCCCGCGGCGGCGGGCAGGCCCGGGAAGCCGGCCGGCAGCTCGCCGCCCGCGTCCGGGTCCCCCATGAGCTGGGTCAGCATGTCGAAGTCGGGGCCGCCGAGTCCGGCACCGCCGGCGCCGGCCGCCTGTTGGGCCAGTTTCTTGGCGGCGCGGCTGTTCATCCCGGGCATGGAGGGCATGCCGGGGAGGTTCGGGAGATTGCCCGAAGCCATCCCCTTCATCATCTTCTGCATCTCCTTGAACTGCTTGAGCAAGGCGTTGACGTCCTGGATGGTGGTGCCCGATCCCCGGGCCACCCGGCTGCGGCGCGAGGCGTCCATGAGCGTGGTGTCGTTGCGCTCGGCGGCGGTCATGGAGCAGACGATGGCCTCGACCCGGGCCACCTCGCCGTCGTCGATCTGGCCGGCGGCCTGGCGCATCTCCTTGGACATGCCGGGCATGAGGCGCATGAGCCCGCCGAGCGAGCCCATCTTCTTGACCTGGCGCAGCTGCGAGAGGAAGTCCTCCAGCGTGAACTGCCCGGACATGAGGCGGCTGGCCGATTTGGCGACCTCGTCGGCGTCCATGGTGCGCTCGGCCTGCTCGATCAGGCTCAGCACGTCGCCCATGCCCAAGATGCGGTCGGCCATGCGGTCGGGGTGGAAGAGGTCGAAGTCCTCGAGCCGCTCGCCCGTCGAGGCGAAGGAGATGGGCCGCCCGACCACGCCCTTGACCGACAGGGCGCCGCCGCCGCGGGCGTCGCCGTCGAGCTTGGTCAGGATCACGCCGCTGAGCTCGAGCGCGTCGTGGAAGGCCTTGGCGGTGGCGACGGCGTCCTGGCCGATCATGGCGTCGATGACGAGGAACGTGTAGTGCGGCTGGGTGGCGGCGCTGATGTCGACGATCTGCTGCATCATCTCGGCGTCGATGGTGAGACGGCCGGCGGTGTCGATGATGCAGATGTCGCGGCCGAGGCGGCGCGCCTCCTCCAGTCCCGCTCGGGCGCAGCGGACGGGATCGGTGGGCTCCGAGAAGACGGTCACGCCGATCTGGTCGCCGAGGACTCTGAGTTGCTCGACGGCGGCGGGGCGCTGCAGGTCGGCTCCGACGAGGAGGGGGTTGCGGCCCTGCTGCTTCCACCACTTGGCCAACTTGGCCGAGTTGGTCGTCTTGCCCGAGCCCTGCAGCCCGGCCATGAGTACGACGGTCGGCGGGCGGCTGGCGTAGGTCAGCTTGAGCGTCTCGCCGCCGAGGACGGCCACCAGCTCCTCGTGCACGGCGCGGATCACCTGCTGGCCCGGGGTGAGGCTCTTGCTCAGCGACTCGGCGCTGACCCGCAGCCGGATGCCGTCGCAGAAGCGACGGGCCACGGTGAGCTCGACATCGGCATCGAGCAGGGCGGTGCGGATCTCCTTCAGGGCCTCGTCGAGGTCCTCCTCGCTGATGCGCCCCTTGCCCCGGAGGCGGGTGGAGATGCGCTCCAGGCGGTCGGAGAGGGCGTCGAACATGGGGTCTCAGGTTACCTGGGGCGCCCCTAGCCTCTCCGGGCATGGGATCTGCACTGCGGTTCGTGCCTTACGGATCGCTGGGCCCCGACGTGCCGAGCGTGGTGGTGGACGGGTCACCGGCGCCCGGAACGCAGCTCTGCCTGTCGCACTGGCCGGGCATGGACTCGCCGGCCGAGTTCTGGGCCGACCTGTCGGCCGAAATGGCCTTGTCGTACCTGGCCGCGTTCGACCGCCACGGCGCGGCCGAGGTGGTGTCGAACAATCACTTCGACCAGGACGGGCTGGTGGGCGTGTTCGCGCTGGTGTCACCGGAGGCGGCGCTGGCCCGCCGTGACTTTTTGGTCGAGGTGGCCCGGGCCGGCGACTTCGCCGTGACCGCGTCGCGGGAGGCGGCCCGGGTGTCGATGGTGCTGTCGGCCTACGCCGACCCCGAGCGCAGCCCGTTGCTGGGATGCGGCGGCGAGCGGGCCGACTACGACGCCATGGCCGCCGCGCTCTACGACGAGCTGCTGGGGCGCCTGGGCGAGCTGTGCGACTCGGTGGCCGACCGGCGGTCTGCGCTCGCTGTGGGGCGAGGAGGACGCCACGCTCTCGGCCAGCGAGGCGGCGCTGGCGTCGGGCGCGGTGACGTTGGAGGAGGTGCCAGACATCGACCTGGCCGTGGTCAGCGTGCCCGAGTCGGCGCCCGTCGGGGGCGGGCACCGCTTCGCCGGGCAGTGGGCCTCCATGTCGGGCCTGCACCCGATGGCGGTGCACAACGCGACGGAGCGCGGCGCCGTGCTGACGGGGCGCGGCCGGCGCTACCAGCTGGTGTACCGCTACGAGAGCTGGGTGCAGTTCCGGTCCCGCGCCGTGCGGCCCCGGGTGGACCTGGTGCCGCTGGCAGAGCGGCTCACGGAGGCGGAGGCGTTGGCGGGGGCGGCGACCGGTTCGAGTGCGCGCTCCGGCTCTGCCGTGTGGGTGGCCGACCAGGTCTCGGGGTTGACGCCGACCCTGTCTCTCGCCGGCGGTGAGGAGGGCGGCGGCGAGAGCGCGCTCGAAGCGGCTGTGGTGCGGGCCCTGGTCGAGTCACACCTGCGTGCCTCTCCGCCGGCGTGGGACCCCTACGCCGTCACCCGCTGACGCTGCAGGCCGATGCGGGCGGGCTACCGTCGCGGCCCATGTCCCGACCGTCTCTCCGCCGCCTGATGCCGGCCGCCCTCGTGGGCCTGGCCGGCGCGCTCACGCTGGCCGCCTGCAGCTCCTCGCCGTCGACCCCGTCCGCCTCGGGGAGCTCCACGACCACCACGCACGTCCACTGCCGCGGCCGGGGGCGCACTGGTGGCCATCGGGCCCATCCCCGCCGCCGACCGCTCGCCCGCAGGCACGTTCGGGACGGCGCCCACCGTCACCGTGCCCAGCGGCACACCGCCCACCGCTCTCGAGAGCGCGGACCTGATCACCGGCACCGGTGCGACCGCCATACCGGGCGACAGCGTCACCGTGCAGTACGTGCTGGCCACCTACTCGTCGGGCAAGGTGGTGCAGTCCTCGTGGACGACCCAGCCCTTCACCTTCACCCTGGGCGCAGGTCAGGTCATCCCCGGCTGGGACAAGGGGGTGGTCGGCATGAAGGTCGGTGGTCGGCGCGAGCTGATCATTCCGCCCGTCGACGGCTACGGCGCCCAGTCACCGGGTCCCGGCATCACGGCCAACGACACGCTCGTCTTCGTCATCGACATGCTCAAGGTCGAGAAGGCAAGCGGGTGAGCCGGCCCGAGCGGGCAGGCCGGGAGGGCTGAAGGGCACCGGCATGGAGGTGGCCGCCCTTATCGAGGCCCTGCGGGCCGAAGGAGACCCGATGACGGGCGCCGTGGCCGCCACCTCGCCCGACGCGTTCGTGCCGACGTGCCCCGAGTGGGTGCTGCGCGACCTGGTGTGGCACATGGGCGGCGTGCACCGCTGGGCGACCGGGATCGTGGCGACACCCCACACCGAGATGTGGGCCGCCGAACTCGACGACATCGTCGGGATCTGGCCGTCGGACGAAGACCTGGCGCCGTGGTTCCACTCGGGCCACGCCACGCTGGTGGCGGCCCTGGAGGCGGCACCGCCCGACCTCGAGTGCTGGACGTTCCTCCGCGCCCCCTCGCCGCTGGCCATGTGGGCGCGCCGACAGGCGCACGAAACGGCCATCCACCGCGTCGACGCCGAGCTGGCGTCAGGTCGTGCGGTGGGCGCCCTCAGCCCCTTGGCGCCGGCCTTCGCCGCCGACGGCGTCGACGAGCTGCTCGGGTGCTTCGTACCTCGCCGCAGCACTCAGCTGCGCTCGGAAGCGCCGACGTCCATGGTGGTGCGCTGCACCGACGACGACGCCGGCTGGGCGCTGCTGATCGATGCCGAGGGTGTCGACACCACGCCGGCGGCGGCGGCGAACACGGGCGGCGCCGACTGCACGGTGCGCGGGCGCGCCTCGGACCTCTATCTCGTCCTGTGGAACCGCGCCGACCCCGGGTTGTTGTCGGTCGAGGGCGACGCCGGCGTGCTCGGTCTGTTCCTCGACGGCGTGCACGTGCGTCGGGCCTGACCTCTTCGCCGGTCGGGCCCGCACCGAGGTGGCGGCCTCGGCGCCGGCCAACTCCACGTCGTCGGTCCTGGTCCGCTTGCGACCGACGAGCCAGTAGGCGACCGACCCCGTGGTGTTGAGCATCGACCACGTCCGCCACAACCGCTTCCTGCCCCGCACGGCGGCGTCGGGGCGCGAGCGCAGATCGCGCCAGGTGATATTCCACAGGATCACGTGGACGATCGCCACCACGACGAGGATCCGCTTCTGCTGTTCGTTCATGTGCCTTGTGCCTCCCTCCTTCAGTCGGTCGACAACAACGCGTCGACGAACTCGTCGGGATCGAAGTCGACCAGGTCGTCCGGTCCCTCACCCAGTCCGACCAGCTTGACCGGGAGTCCGAGCTCGCGCTGGACCGCCACGACAATGCCGCCCTTGGCGGTTCCGTCGAGCTTGGTGAGCACGATGCCGGTCACCTCGACGGCGTCGGTGAACTGGCGGGCCTGGGCCAGGGCGTTCTGGCCGGTCGTGGCGTCCAGCACGAGGAGGACCTCGGTGACGTTGCCCGGGTCGCGGTCCGCCACCCGGCGGATCTTCTTCAGCTCCTCGACCAGGTTGACCTTGGTGTGCAGGCGGCCGGCCGTGTCGGCCAACACGAGGTCGTTGCCCCGGGCCGCCGCCCGCTGCACGGCGTCGAACACGATGGCGCTGGGGTCTCCCCCCTCGGCGCCGCGCACGATCTCGGTTCCGGTGCGCTCGGCCCACAGGCCCAACTGATCGGCCGCAGCAGCCCGAAAGGTGTCGCCGGCCGCCAGGAGCACGGAGTGGCCGGCCGCGACCTGGCGTCGGGCCAGCTTGCCGATCGTGGTGGTCTTGCCCACGCCGTTGACCCCAACAATGAGCCAGACGTCGGGAGCGCCGGCCCGGCCGTCGAAGCGCAGCGTCCGGGGCCCGGAGGTCTCGAGCAAGCCCCGGATGGAGTCCCCGAGCGCCTGGAGGAGCCCGTCACCGCCACTGATCTCCTTGGCCGCCACCTTGGCCCGCAGGTCTCCGAGCAGCGCGTCCGCCGTGGCCACCCCGACATCGGCCCGGATGAGGGCCTCCTCGAGCGAGTCCCACGTCGACTGATCGATCCGGCCCGCCCGCAGGGAGGCCACCGCCCCACTGAAGAGGCCGCGGACGCTGCCCAGGCGGCTGCGGTAGGTGGCCGGGGGCGGCTCGGGCTCTTCGACAGGGGCGGGGGCCGGGACCGGGGCCGGTGCCGCCTCGGGCTCCACGACTGCCGTCGGGGCCGAATCCGCCGTCGCCGTCGGAGGCTGCGGGGGTGGGCTCGGTGGCGGTGCGACCTCGACTGGCGGTGCCGTCGTCCCGCCACGGCGGCGGCGTGCCCGCGTCGCCGCGATCGTCCCTCCGGCGACGGCCAGGACCACCACGACCACGACGATGATGACCAAGGTGCCGATCACGTGGACGATCCGCCGCTGTTATCGGGAGTGTCGCCGTAGTCAAAGTCGATGTCGGAGCCGTCGTCGCCGTACTCGTCGTAGTCGCGCAGACGCCGGCGAGTGGCGGCGACCCGGGACACACCCAGGACGAGCACCAGCAGCGCCACGGCCCCAAAGATCAGGACGTAGAACATCAGGCCGGCTCGTGTTCCTTGGCCACCTTCTGGCTCACCACCTGTGACGACCCGCCGGGCGCCATGGTGACCCCGTAGAGCGCGTCGCCGGTCTCCATTGTCCGCTTCTGGTGACTGACGATGAGCAACTGCGCCTCGTCGCGGAACTCGTGCACGAGGGAGAGGAAGCGGGTGAGGTTGACGTCGTCGAGCGCCGCCTCGACCTCGTCCATCATGTAAAAGGGCGAAGGCCGGCTGCGGAACACGGCGAAGAGGAAGGCCAGCGCCGCCATGGAGCGTTCGCCGCCCGAGAGGAGCGAGATGCGGCGGACGTTGCGGCCCGCCGGTCGCACCTCGATCTCCACGCCGGTGTTCAACAGGTCGTCGGGTTCGAGCAGCAGGAGGCGACCCGTACCACCCGGGAAGAGCATGCCGATGAGCGTGGAGAAGTGCTCGTTCACATCGGCCGCTGCGGCGGCGAACGAGGTCATGATCTCCTGGTCCACCACGCGTACGACCTCGTGCAGCTCACGACGCGCGCCGCGCACGTCGTCCACTTGCGCCTCGAGCTCTTTGTGGCGCTCCTCCAACGCGGAGAGCTCTTCGAGGGCGAGCGGGTTCACCGGACCCAGCGCGGCCAGCTTGCGCTCCAGCTCTTCGGCGTGCTGGCGCAACGTCGTGCCTTCGGGTGCTTCGGGCTCGGGCAGGCCGTCCAGCTCGCCGGGCGTGGCGCCGAGGTCGCGGTGAATGTGCTCGAGCAGCGCCTCGGTGCGCAGGTCGACCTCGTTGGCCTCGAGGTCGAGGGCGCGGGTGCGCGTGCGCACGGCGTCGAGCCGTTGCTCGGTGGTCTGGCGGTCCTGGCGGAGGCGCTCGAGCTTCTCGCCGCCGGCGCGCACGGCGTCCACCTGGTCCTGATAGTCGTGGCGCAGCGAGTCGAAGATGGCGTCGAGGCGCTCGTGCTCGTGCTCGACGACCTGCTCCAGGCGGGCCAGCGTCGCTCCCTCGTCTTCGAGGCGCTGGCGGCGCGCCGCGGCTGACGCCCGCTCCTCGGCATGGCCCTGCAACCGCCGCTCGACCTCGGCATGCCGCTCGTTCAGACACGCGGCGTCGCTCGGCCAGACCGGCCACGCGCACTTCGAGCTCCTGGCGTCGTCCCGACACGGCCCGACGTCGCTGCGCCAGATCGCCCCAGGCCGCCACCGCCTCCTCCAACAACGGCAACGACTGGGCCAGGCGTGTTCCCTCCGCGTGTACCTCGGCCAGGCGGCTCTCGGCCTCGACCACGGCGGCTCGGGCATCGGCCAGCTCGCCGGTCACGCGCTGCTGCTCATCCGCCGCCCGGGCGGCATCGGCCGCCGCCGTCTCGAGCGCAGCCGTGTGGCGGTCGGCGGCCCGTTCCGCGGCGGTCCGCGCGTCGCGGCAGCGCCCCAGCGCGATGCGGGCGTCGGACAGGGCGGCCCGGGCCAACCCCGCCGAGGCCGTTGCCTCCTCGGCCCGCTGCTGCGCCTCTTCGACCGCGGCCGCCGTGACCACACCCGAACCCGAGCGCACCCGCCAACCGGTAGCCGCGAAGCGGTCGCCGTCGGGCGTGACCACCACGAGGTCCTCACGGGCCACCGAGAGGTCGATGGCCTCCTCCCAGCCGTCGACCCGGACGGCCCGGCCGACCAGCGCGTCGAGCACCGACTCCGCCACGTCACCGCCGTGCCGGGCCCGGACGTGACGCCGCACGGGCTCGGCCGAGCTACCGGATGGCAGCTCCCCGGTCCCCGTGACCGACGCCCGAGGCGCTAGCACCGCCCCGGTGACGCCGCGGTCGCGCAGCGTGGCCAAGGCCGCCTGCGCCGAGCGCCGGCCGTCCACCACGACGGCGGCCACGCCGGCGCCCGCCGCGGCCTCGAAGGCGGCGTCCCACCCGTCATCGATCTCGACCAGGTCGACCAATGAGCCCACCACACCGTCGACATCGCGCAGCAGCTCGCGCCCTCCGGCGCCCTGCAGGTCGGACAGCGCGCGCTCAAGGGCCTCGGCCCGGGCTGCCGTCCGGTGGCGCGCCTCTTCGGCCTCGTCCGCCGCCGCCTGCGCGCTCTCCGCGGCCCCGGCCGCCGCCGCCAACTCGCTGGTACGGGTGACCACGTCCTGACCGAGCCCGGCCGTCACCTGCTCGAGTTCGGCGAGCGCCTGGGCCAAGAGGTCGGCGCGCACGGCGGCAGCCGCATTCCGCTGCTCGAGCGACTCGGCCCTCGCCCGCTGGGCGTCGATGTCCTGCTGCTCGCGCCGGACCGCGCGCTCGACCAACTCGGACCGGGTCCGCACGGTGGCCATGGCCTCGTCGGGCTCCTCGGCGGCACCCAGCGCGCCCGCCCACTTCTCGCGCAGGAGGGCCTCCTCGGCGTCGACGGCCGCCAGGACCGCCTCGAGTTCGGCCTGGTCGGCCCCACTCCCCGACGCCGCCGCTTCGGCCTCGGCCGCCGCCAGCTCCGTCGCCAGGCGAGCCGCCTCGGCCTCGAGGGTCGAGACCACGTCGACGTCGGCCGCCGCGTCGAGGGCGGCTTCGACGCGGCGCCCTCGTTCGCGCAGCACGCCCGAGAGGCCGCGGGCGCGCTCGACCAGTCCCTGCACCCGGCCGAGCGCGTTGGCCAGGTCCTCTTCCCGGCGCGACGACAGCTCGGCCGAGGTCGACGTCGCCTCGGCATCCAGCTGCTCGAGGGCGGCGTGCAGCTCGCGCTCCTCGTCCCGGCAGACGTCGAGGCTTTGTGCCGCCGTGCGACGGCGCGTGGTCAACTCCGCCAATTCGGTGCCGGCCAAGTAGCGGCGCACCGACAACAGCTCGGAGGCCACGGTGTCGTGCGAGCGGGCGGCGGCCGCCTGGCGCTCCAGCGGTCGGATCTGGCGCCGGACCTCGCGCACCAGGTCACCCAGGCGCTCGAGATTCTCGGCGGTCGCCGCCAACCGGCGCTCAGCCCGCTCCCGCCGGCGCCGGTGCTTGAGCACACCCGCCGCCTCCTCGATGATGGCCCGCCGATCCTCGGGCCGGGCGTTCAGGACCGTGTCGAGCTGGCCCTGGCCGATGATCATGTGCTGCCGACGGCCGACGCCCGAGTCACTCAGCAACTCCTGGATATCGAGTAACCGGCACGGCGCCCCGTTGATGGCGTACTCGCTGTCACCCGAGCGGAACAGGGTTCGCGTGATCGTCACCTCGGCCAGGTCGATGGGCAGCTTGCCCGAGCCGTTGTCGATGGTGAGCGAAACCTCCGCCCGCCCGAGGGGTGGGCGCGAGGAGGTGCCGGCGAAGATGACGTCCTCCATCTTGGCCGAGCGCAACGAACGCGGCCCCTGGGCCCCGAGCACCCAGGTCACGGCGTCGACCACGTTGGATTTGCCGCTCCCGTTGGGCCCCACCACCACCGTGATCCCAGGCTCGAACTCCAACACGGTCGGATCGGCGAAGGACTTGAAGCCCTTCATGCTGAGCGACTTCAGGAACATCGGGGCGACCCTACCGGCTGCCTACGCCGCCGGGGGGACAAATGGCCGAGAACGTTGCCCCGTCGTGAGGCGTCCCACCGGCCCCGTCAGAACGGTGACCGGACCGCTCCATAACCGGATCCGCGGGAACTGGCAGAGGTGTCCCTGACCGTATTCGGTCCGCGCCGGGGAACCTCTGTTGATCGGTATTCGGAGAGGACCGGGGATGTTGACCACTGCTGTATAGGGCTGGAGGACGGGTCATATACACCTGTGAGAGACATGGCCGGGGGAACGCATATGCGGCAGTGAAAGACACGCCGGGAGCACCGTGAATACGGCCCAACAGCCAGGCCAGAAGGCCGACTCGGCGAAGAGCTCAGAGAGCCCGTGCGCCCGCCTACACCTGGCAGTGCTCGCAGAAGAAGGTCGAGCGGCCGCCGGCCTTGACCCGCACGATGACGTTGCGGCAGCGCCGGCACGGCTCGCCCTCGCGGTCGTAGACCTGGTGGGAGCCCTGGAAATCCCCCAGCTCGCCGAAGAGGTCCCGGTACTGCTCGTCGGCCAGCGACGACCCGCGGTGCTTGATGGCGTCGGCCAGCGTCTCGACGATGGCGCGGTACAGGCGCCGCACCTCGGTCGCCGTCAGGGAATCGGCCGGCCGGTCGTAGCGCAAGCCGGCCTGGTAGAGCATCTCGTCGGAGTACAGGTTGCCGATCCCGGCCGTGAAGCTCTGGTCCATGAGCAGGGACTTGACCCCGCCGTGGTGCTGGTGCAGCAGCAACCCGAATTGGTCCCAGCTCATGAGATCCTCAATGGGGTCGAACCCCAGGTGGGCCAGCTCGGGCACCGCCTTGCGGATGGCCGCCCCGTCCCCGCCGGCCGTCCCCGACACGGGCGACAGCGGCGTCCCGTCGGCCTTGAGCGGTGGCGTGGACACGAACAGCTCGCCGAAGGTGCGGGGGTCGACGTAACGCAGCTCGCCGCCCTGGGTGAAGGTGATCACGACGTGGGTGTGCTTGGGCTTGGGGTCCTTGGCCGACTTCACCCGCAGCAGCTGGCCGCTCATGCCCAGGTGCACCACCAGCGTGTCGCCGTTGTCGAGCGTCAACAGCAGGTACTTGCCCAGGCGCCCGACCGACTTGATGGTGCGACCCTCGAGCAGGGCCCTGAAGTGCTTGGCCGACGGGTGGCGCCGCACCGAGCGCCCGTTGGCCACCGCCACCGACTTGATCTTGCGCCCGACCACCTCGCGGGCCAGGTCCTGGCGGAGCGTCTCCACCTCGGGCAATTCAGGCACCGGTCAGCTCCTCCCAGGCGTTGCGGGCCGCCTCTTGCTCCGCGTCCTTTTTGGAGCGCCCCTCGCCGATCCCCTTGCGGTCGGCCCCGATGTACACCTCGGCCACATAGGCACGGTCGTGGTCGGGCCCGGAACCCACGACCACATAGCGGGGCGTGCCGGCGCCGTCGCGGACGGCCCGCTCCTGCAGGCGGCTCTTGTGGTCGAAGTCGTCCGGCTCCTCCCCCGCCCGCTCAATGGGGTCGCCCAGCTCGCGCAAGACCAGAGCCTCGGCGGCCTCCCAGCCGGCGTCGATGTAGACAGCGCCCAAAATGGCCTCGAAGGCGTCAGCGAGGATGGAGGCCTTGGTCCGGCCCCCCGATCCCTCCTCGCCGCGCCCGAGCAGGAGGACCTGACCGACCCCCAGTCGGGTCGCCACCTGGGCCAACACTTTGGCGTTGACCACGGCGGAACGGACCTTGGCCAGCTGGCCCTCGGGGAAGCTGGGAAAGCGGTCGTAGGTGTAGCGGGCCACCACCAGGCCGAGCACGGCGTCACCCAGGAACTCGAGGCGCTCGTTCGAGGGGGCGCCCCCGTCCTGTTCGCCGCACCAGCTGCGGTGGGCCAGGGCATGTTGGAGCAGGCTCAGGTCGCGGAAGTCATGGCCGAGTCGCTCGGCCAGCACGGCAGCCCCCTCAGCGCCGGCTTCAACCCGTCTCGAGCTTGGCGTAGACGTAGTCAACGGCGTCTCGCACCGTGCGCAGGTCCTCGAGATCCTCGTCGTCGATGCGGAACCCGACGGTCCGCTCCCCTAGCTCCTCCTCCAGGGCCTCGACCAGCTCGATCAGGGCCAGAGAGTCGGCATCGAGGTCCTCGACGAACGAGGCACCTTCGGTGATCGACGACGGGTCCGTCTCCAGAATGTCGGCCAGCTGGTCCCTGATGAGCTCGAACACCCCGTTGCGGTCAAGGGGCCCCTGGTTGGTGTGGGTTTCCGCTGGCACACGGCCAGTCTACGTGTCACCGTCCTCTAACCGTCGGTTTATGCGCTCTGAACTGGCCTTTCAGGCCCTTTCCGCCGGGCGCACGGCAGCCGCCACCTGGTCCGCCAGGCCCCGGACGGCGCATTCGTGCGCCACCAGGACGGCGTTCATCATGGCCGTTGCATTCGAGGAGCCGTGGCTGATGACGCAGACGCCGTCGGTGCCCAGGAGCATGGCCCCGCCGGTGTTCTCCGGCTCGAACTGGGCGGCCAGCGGGAGCAGGTGCGGCAGCAGGACGTCGGCCGCCCCCCGGGTGGCGTCGTCGGTGCCAAAGACCCCCAGCATGGTGTCGAACAGGAAGCGCAGGGACCCCTCCAGCGCCTTGAGGGTCACGTTGCCGGTGAAGCCGTCCGTCACGATGACGTCGGCCGGCGAGGGCAGCAGGTCACGCCCCTCCAGGTTGCCCACGAATTCGAAGCCGCCGCCCTGCTTGGCCTCCTCGACCAGGAGGTGGTGGGTCTCCTTGACCAGGGGCGTGCCCTTGGTCGGCTCCTCGCCGATGGACAGGAGCCCCACGGTGGGCGACTCGGTGCCGAAACGGGCGGCGACGTAGGCCGCCCCCATCTGGGCGAACTGCACCAGCATGGCCGGGGTGCACTCGGCGTTGGCGCCGGCGTCCACCAGGACGGCCGGGGTGCCGCCCAAGCGGGGCAGCGGCGTGGCGATGCAAGGGCGCACGACGCCGGGCAGCCGGCCCATGCGCAGCAGCGCCGCGGCCATCGTGGCGCCGGTGTTGCCCGCCGAGACCATGGCGCAGGCCTTGCCGTCGCGCACCAGCTCGGCGCTGCGCACCAGCGAGGAGTCCTTCTTGCGCCGCACCCCGCCGGCCGGGTCCTCGTCCATGCCGATGACCTCGGAGCAGGCGACCAGCTCCAGCCCTTGCGTGTCGCCGACCTGCTCGGGCGGGCCCACCAGCACGATCCCGACGCCGTGTTCGTCCGAGGCCCGTTTGGCCCCCTCGACGATCTCCCCCGGCGCCTTGTCGCCGCCCATGGCGTCGACCGCCACGGGCAGGGTGGCCAGCGTCTCGGGCGTGGGACGCTCGCCGCGGCGGCTCAAGTCAGTCCACCTCGACGGCCTGGCGCCCCTTGTACCAACCGCAGTTCGGGCAGACCACGTGCGGGGTCTTGGAGGTCTGGCAGTGCGGGCACACGCTGCGGGCCGGACGCGAGAGCCGCCACGCCCCGGCCTGGTGGGACCGGCCCTTGGCCTTGGACTTCTTCTTCTTCGGGACAGCCATGGCGGGACTCCAAGAACGATCGGGTCGGGGTGCTCGCGGGTTTCGGACCGGCGAAGCCGGCTACCGGAGCACGTCGAGGTTAGCCCACCGGGGATCGACTGGGGCAACGCAGCCGCAGTCGCCCTCATTCCGGTTGGCCCCGCACCGGGGGCAGAGGCCGGCACAGTCCTCCCGGCACAGCGGCGCCATGGGCAACTCGAGCACCACGGCGTCGCGCACGAGGGGGCCCAGGTCGATCTCGTCGGCGGTGATCGGGTACATCTCGTCGTCGGGATCGTCGGCGAAGCGTTCGTGGACCGCAATGCGCAACTGGCCCGACACCGGCTCGGCGCAGCGCCGGCAGATGCCCACCCAGGGGGCGCTGACCGTGCCCTCGACGTCGATACCGCCCTCGAACGGCCGCAGGGTCACGTCGCATTCGGCCTCGGCGCCCGCCGGCACGACGCTGCGGCCCGGGTCGATGCCGGCCTCGTCGAGCGGGCCGGCCAGGGCCACCTCGCCCCGACGCACCTCGTGCAGGACGGCGTCACGGTGGGAACGGCGCAGCCGCGCCACGTGGACGACGAAGGGGTCGGCGCCCACTACGACTGGTCCTGGTCGAAGAAGCCGTCCTCCTCCGTCCCGGTTCCCTCGCTCTCCGCCGCCGCCTCCACCAGGGGGGCGGCCAGCCTCGCCCGTCCGGCCTGCACCGTGCGGGTCAGGCGGTCGAGCACGATCTCCATGCCGGCCAGCTTCTGGTCGACGAAGTCCTCGGCCTGGTGGCGCAGCGTGCGCGCCTCCTCGTTGGCGTCGTCGAGGATGCGCTGGGCCACCGAGTTGGCCTGACGGACGATCTCGGTGCGCTGCACCATGTGCTCGGCCTGGGCCCGCACCTCGTCCATCAACGCCTCCGCCTCCCGGGTGCGCTCGGCCATGAACTCCTCGCGCTTCGCGCAACAGCCAGCGCGCCTGGCGCAGCTCCTCGGGCAGCGCGTCGAGCGCGGCCTGCACGAGCGAGACCACCTCCTCGCGCGAGACCATCACCGAGGACGAGAGCGGCATCGACTTCGCCGCCGCCAGGACGTCGTAGAGCTGGTGCAGGATCGACTCGATCCCGACCTCTTCGGCCGGCAGCTGCTCGTCGACGTCGAGGAACTGGTCGCTCACAGGCCCGCCGACCCCCCTTCGTCCTCCTGACCCTCTTGGCCCTCCTGGTACTTGGCGTGGAGGTGCTTGGCCACCACCGGCGGCACGAAGGCGGATACGTCACCGCCGAAGCGGGCCACCTCGCGCACGAGCTTGGACGCCACGAAGGAGTACTTGGCGCTGGTCGGGATGAAGATGGTCTCCACGCCCGAGAGCTGGTTGTTCATCTGGGCCATCTGCATCTCGGTCTCGAAGTCGGAGACGGCCCGCAGCCCGCGGACGATGGCCGACGCCCCGACGTCCCGGGCGACGTTGACCAGCAGCGTGGACACCGAGACGATGCGCACGGTCGGCAGGTGGGCCACCACCTCCTCCAACATGGCCTCGCGCTCCTGGAGGTCGAAGAGGGGCTTGCCCTTCTGGGGGTTGCGCAGTGCGGCCACGACGACCTCGTCGAAGAGGCGGCTGGCGCGCTCCACGATCTCGAGATGCCCGTTGTGGAAGGGGTCGAAGGAACCCGGGAAGAGACCGACCTTCACGAGCCGGCGCCGTTGCGATGAGCCACGGTGATGAGCGTACCGCCGTACCGGCGCTCTCTCGTGACCACCCAACCCCCGGGCAGCGGCACCGGCGCGGCCGACTCCAGCACGGCCGTTTCGGCCCGCAGCGCTCCGAGGAGGGCGGCCCAGTCGGCGTAGGCGTAGGGCGGGTCGCACAGCGCGAGGTCGAAAGCCTCCCGCTCCCCCGCCACCTGGAGCCAGCCCGGCAGCGACGCCCGCACGAGCGTGGCGGGCACGTCGGCCAGCCCGACCGCATCGAGATTCCGGCGGACGGCGGCCAACGCGTCCGGGTCCAGGTCGACGAAGGTGGTCGACGCCGCCCCCCGTGACAAGGCCTCGACGCCGAGGGCGCCACTGCCGCAGAACAGGTCGACCACGCGCAGGCCGTCGACGCCGCCCAGCGAGCCCAGGATGTCGAAAATGGACTCGCGCACGCGGTCCGACGTCGGCCGGACCGTCTTCGGCAGCTTGGCGGACAGCCGGCGCCCGCGGCTCCGGCCCCCGATGACGCGCATCGGACCCACCATACGGCCGTTCCCCCGCCGCGCTGCGGCGTTCCGGTGCCGCCGGCGCGACGAGAGGGCGGCGAGAGGGCGGCCTCAGCTCTTGAACAGGTACTCGCCCTCGTCTTCGCTCAGCAGCAGCCGCACCTCGTCGGCCAGGTCGGGGTGCGACTCGAGTTGGGGGTCGTCGCCGACGATGGCCTCGGCCACCTGGCGCGCGTCCTCGAGCAGCGCGATGTCGCCCTCGTCGGTGAGCGAGGCCAGGCGCAGGTCGCTCTCGCCCTTTTGGCGGGCGCC
Source organism: uncultured Acidimicrobiaceae bacterium (assembly GCA_963807775.1). Classification (GTDB taxonomy): domain Bacteria; phylum Actinomycetota; class Acidimicrobiia; order Acidimicrobiales; family RAAP-2; genus Bog-473. The sequence continues at coordinate 388,280 of CAWECY010000017.1, forward strand.
GAGCAGCGTGCCCTCGCCGCGCAGGCGCAGGTCGGCCTCGGCCAGCGCGAAGCCGTCGGTCGAGGCGGCCACCGCGGCCAGGCGCTCGTTGTCGGGTTGGCCACCGAGGAGATAGCACCAGCTGGCCGAGTGGCCGCGGCCCACCCGGCCGCGCAGCTGGTGCAGCTGGGCGATGCCGAAGCGGTCGGCGGACTCGACCACCATCACGGTCGCCTCGGGCACGTCGACGCCGACCTCGATGACGGTCGTGGCCACCAGCACATGCACCTCACCGGTGCGGAAGTTCTCCATGACCTCCTCGCGGGCGGCGGCGGGCATCTGCCCGTGCATGAGCCCGACGCGCAGACCCGACAGCTCGCCGGCGGCCAGGCGCTCGTACTCCTCGGTGGCCGACTTGGCCTCCACCCGCGGCGAGTCGCCGACCAGCGGGCAGACCACGAAGGCGCGGTGGCCGGCCGCCACCTCGGCCCGCACGCGCTCCCAGGCGGGCTTGGCCGCGCTGGCGCGCTCGCCGGGGATCCACTCGGTCGTGACGGCGATGCGGCCCGGGGGCATCTCGTCGAGCGTGGTCAGATCGAGGTCGCCGAAGATCACCATGGCGGCGGTGCGCGGGATGGGCGTGGCCGTCATGACCAGCAGGTCGGGGTCGCCGTCGGCCCCCTTGGCACGCAGCGTGGCCCGCTGCTCCACGCCGAAGCGGTGCTGCTCGTCGATCACCACGCAGCCGAGCGAGCCGAACGCCACCTCCTCGGTCAGCAGCGCGTGGGTGCCGACGACCAGGCCGATGGCGCCGCTCGCCAGGCCCTCGAGCACCGCGGTGCGCGCCTTGCCCTTCACCTTGGAGGTGAGCAGTTCGACGCGCACCTCGCCGCCGGCCATGCCACCCGGCCCCTCCAGGTCGCCCAGCAGCGCCCGCACGGCGCTGATGTGCTGTTCGGCCAGCACCTCGGTCGGCACCATCAGCGCGCCCTGGTGCCCGCTTTGGGCGGCGCCGAGGAGCGCGGCCAGCGCCACCACCGTCTTGCCCGAGCCCACGTCGCCCTGGAGCAGGCGGTGCATCGGGAACGGCCCGGCCATGTCGGCCACGATCACGGCCAGGGCGCGGCGCTGGGCCGTAGTGAGCTCGTAGGGCAGGCCGCTGAGGAACCGGGCCACCAGCGTGTCGCCCACGGCGCCGGTGACCTCGCGCGGCGACACGTCGTGGCGCAGGGCGCGGGCGTTGGACTCGAAGGCGCGGCGGCGCAGCACCAGCGCCAGCTGCAGGCGGAACAGCTCGTCGAAGACCAGGCGGCGCCGGGCGGGCGCGACGACGTCGAGCGACTCCGGCTGGTGGATGGACCCGAAGGCGGCGGTGCGGTCCCACAGGTCGAGCGAGGCGCGCCAGGGGTCGGGCAGCGGATCGAGGAACTCGCCGGCCCGCTTGAGCGCCTCCTCCACGCACCGGCCGATCTCCCAGCTGGTCAGGCCGGCCTTCTCCGAGGCCGGGTACACGGGCAGGATGCGCAGGGTGCGCCGGGCCGTCGGGGCCAAGGCGGCGGCGCCTGCCTCCTCCTCGTCGTCGTCGTCGGACATGGCCACCACGTCGACCACCGGGTTCACCATCTGGCGCGTACCCCGGTAGTCGCCCACCTTGCCGAAGAAGATGGCCTCCGTGCCCGGGCCGAGCTGCTTGCTGCGCCACGGCTGGTTGAAGAACACGACGGCGAGACGGCCGGTGTCGTCGCGCACGGCCACGTCGACGACGGCCCGCCCGTTGCGGGCCCGGCGCGAGCGCACCGACTGCACCGATGCCAGCACGGCCACCTCGTCGCCCAGGCGCAGGTCCGACACGTCGGCCTGGCGGGTGCGGTCGATGTAGCGGCGCGGGTAGGTCGTCAGCAGATCGAGCACCGACTCGACGCCGAACTCGGAGAGGCGCGCGGCGCGACGCTCCGAGACCGAGTCGAGCACCGACACCGGGCGCCGGCTCAGGTCGACGAGGCTGCGGCCGCTACTCAATCCCCAACAGGTACGGGTACAGAGGTTGCCCACCGTGGTGCACCTCGAGCGTCACCTCGGGGTACTCCTCGGACAGCCATTCCTCGATCCGGCGGGTGTCGCCCACTCGCGACCCCTCCCCCTCGATCAGCGTCACCAGCTCGTGCGACCCCTCGAGCAGACGCCCCAGCAGCAGGCGCGTGCACAGCACGACGTTGTCGGCGATGGCCACCACGCCCTGGCGCGAGATCCCGATGTAGTCGCCCTCGTGCACCTCGCCGGCATCGGTGACCGAGTCGCGGACGGCCCGGGTGACCTCGGCCGGCACCACACGTTCGGCCGACTCGGTCATCGCCCGCACGTTCGCCTCGATCCCGGCGGCGGGGTCGTAGGCCAGCAGCGCGGAGAAGCCCTCGACGATGGAGCCGGTCGCCACCACACGCACGGTCTTGGCGCTGAGCGCGTCCACCTGCTCGGCCACCGGGACGATGTTCTTGTTGTTGGGCAGGACCACCACCTCGTCCGAGCCGACGGCCTCGACCGCCTTCACCAGGTCGGCCGTGGCCGGGTTCATGGTCTGGCCCCCCACTACCAGGTGGTGCACCCCGAGCGAACGGAAGATGCGCCCGATGCCGTCGCCGGTGACCACCGCCACCACGCCGGTAGTCGCCGGGGGCCCGGCCCCCTCGCTCGGCGCCCCGACCCCCGGGGCGCCCACGCTCTCGCGCACCCAGCGCTCCTCCTCGACCTGCTCGTCGAGGTCGGTGACCCGGATGCGCTGCGGCGTGCCGCACTCGATGGCCGCCTCGATGGCCGCCCCGACGTCGTTGGTGTGGATGTGGCAGTTCCACAGGCCGTCGCCCCCCACCACCACGATGGAGTCGCCGATGCCCGCCCACACGTCCTTGAACGCCTCGATGGCGTCGTCGGGCGCCGCCAGCAGGTACATGACCTCGTAGCGCAGGTCGCCCGCCGCGTGCCGCTCGCCGTACCCGGCGCCGGCCGCCTCACCCCCGGCGCCGGCCAGGCTGCCGTCGAGCGCCGACAGGTCGGGCCCGGGCAGGCCCGAGGGCTCGGGCAGCGGCCGGCCGTCGAGGACGAGCAGGAAGGCGTCGAGCAGGAGCAGGAAGCCGGCGCCGCCGGCGTCGACCACGCCGGCCCGGGCCAGCACGGGCAGCATCTCGGGCGTGCGGGCCAGCGCGTCGGCGGCCTGGTCCCGGGCGCACTCGACCACGCCGACCAGGCCGGATCCGCACCCGGCCCCCTCGGCCGCCGCGGAGGCCACGGTCAATATCGTCCCCTCGACCGGCCGCACCACGGCCTTGCGGGCCAGATCGGAGGCGTGGGCGATGGCGTCGACCAGCAGGTCGGGCCCGACCCCCTCGCCGTCGGCGGCCGAGCCCATGCGCTCGCCCATCCCCCGCAGGAGCTGCGACAAGATGACGCCCGAATTCCCCCGGGCGCCCATGAGGGACCCGTGGCCGATGGCCTGGCACACCCGGGCCAGGCCGGCGCCGTCCTCGACCCCGTCCAGCTCAGCCACGACCGCCTCGAGGGTGAGCGCCATGTTGGTCCCGGTGTCGCCGTCGGGGACCGGGTAGACGTTGAGCCGGTTGATGTCGGCCTGGTGCAGGCGCAGCGCATCTCGATACCCCGCCATCACGGCGCGCAGGTCGTCCGCGCCGAGGGTCGCCGGGGGGCTCATGGTTGGGGATGCTAACCTTTGTGCCGTTCTCGAAGGCCCGCGTGGTCCCTGCACCGCGGCCTCCACCAGGAAGGTTTCCCATGGCATCTGTGTGCGACATCTGCGGCAAGAAGCCGTCGTTCGGCATGAACGTCAGCCACTCGCACCGTCGCACCAAGCGGCGGTGGAACCCCAACGTGCAGCGGGTGCGGGCCGTGGTCGACGGTGCGCCGAAGCGCCTGCACGTCTGCACGTCGTGCATCCGGGCCGGCAAGGTGACCAAGCCGGTGCGCCGGAGCCACGAGCCCAGCTCGACGAACTAAGGAGCCCGCGCCCCTGGGACGCCGTGCGTCCGGTCGAGGTGGGCGTCCCCCTTCGTACCCACGTTGCCCGCCGTCACCCGCCGGGCGCCAGAATGCTGAGGCTGCTGTTCGCCTAAAACCGGCTCACGTCAACCTGTCGTCAGAGCGACCCGCCCACCGGATGCCCACTCGGATCGTTGGACCTGACCCCACATCAGCCCAGGTCCTCCAACCGTCATTCCTTCCACGACCCTTGAGCCCACGGTTCAATTCGGGGGCGGAACATAGGGTTCCGTTCGCCTGAGGAGCTTGCGGGCGGAGCGGTTGTAGTCAAAGAAGTTCGAGATGAAGGATGGACGGTCGTACAGCACATCCAGCGGCTCTCTCATGTCGTCGACGTAGCCAAGAGCGTAGGAACCGCGCTGGTAGCCCATGAGGCGCAGAAGTCCTTCGGGGAGGGTGCGTGCGATCTCGGGAGGGCAGGCGAGGTATTGGTTCTCCTCCTGACGAAGCCACCCGAGCGAGTATCCGATGTTGACTCCGATCCGATGGACGTCGGTGGTGTTGGCGCCGCCCCCGTGGAAAATCGATCCGACGTAAAGCAGGACCGAGCCCTTGGACATGACCGCGCCCGTCGAGAGAGTTGGATCCACCTCTGAGGGATCGTCCTCCCAGAGATGACTCCCCACGATCACCCGGGTGGCACCCATCTCTTCGGTGAAGTCGGTGAGCGCCCACATGGTGCTGATCTCCGCCTCGAATCCGGTGGGGAACGGGTAGTGATCGAACGACCACTGGTCCCGATGGATCATTTGCCCCGGCTCACCTGGGCCGATGTCCACCAGTTGGGTCAGATCGACCTGAAAGGTGCTGCAGTGGTCGCCAAGTGTGAGGTCGACGGTCTCGAGAATCGTCGGGTGAGCAACAAGTTGACGCGCGCTCGGAGAGCGGGCGATGAGGGCGCCGGTTCGCCGAGTGGCGCGACCCAAGAATTCCTCGGGTCCCACGTCGGTAGCGGCGAGGTACGGCTTCAGCTCGGTCGCGATCTGATCCATCAGTTCGGGAGAAGCAAGGCTCGAGATGATCACACAGCCGTCTTCGCGGAGAACCGTTGCGATCTCCTGAGGCCCAGTGGCAGCTCCGACGGTTCTAGCTGCAACAGGCATGCCTTATTATTACGCCTGGGCGGGGACCAACCTTGCCACCTACGCTTCGTCCTAGCACTCGTCGCCGCGCCATGGAGACTCAAACCCAAGATGCTCCCGTTCCGATTCGCTGTGCACAGTTCGATCGCCCCGACCATGGCGGCCTGGCGGGATCATGCCCGTCTGGCCGAGGAACTCGGTTACTCGGCGCTCTACGTCACCGATCACTTCGACGCCCAATTCGGGCCCTTGGTCGCGGCGACCGTGGCCGCCGAGGCGACCACTTCGTTACATGTGGGGACCCTCGTTCTGAACAACGACCTGCGCAACCCGGTCGTCCTGGCCAAGGAGATCGCCTCGCTCGGACTGGCGGCGGAAGGTCGGATCGAAGTGGGTCTCGGTGCGGGTTGGCTCCGCAGTGACTACGAGGAAACGGGCATTCACTACGACGATCCCGGTGCACGGGTGGACCGGCTGGCCGAGAGCCTCATCATCATGAAGTCACTGTGGAGCCAGGACGAGACGACCTTCGCCGGCAGGTACTACGAGGTGAGCCACGCCCGCTGCGATCCTCGCCCGGCCTCGCCCCCCCGCGTCATCGTCGGAGGCGGGAGTAGGCGCGTACTCACCGTGGCGGCCGAGCAGGCGGACATCGTGGGGGTGACGCGCAGCATGGCTTCTGGTGAGAAGGGCGGTGCCCTGGGGAGCGAAACCACCCTCGGTCATTACGAGCGCTGCTTGGCCTGGGTGCGCGAGGCATCCGGAGACCGTTTCGGTTCGCTCGAGTTGCAGATCGCGGCCTTTGCCGTCGTGGTGGTCGGCAGCAGCCGCGCCGCGGCGCGCACCGCCACGATGCTGGGCTTCGACGGGGAAGCGGCGCTCGATCTCCCGATTGTGCTCATCGGGACCGTGGACGACCTCTGCGAACGCCTGGTCGAGCGACGCCAACGGTGGGGGTTCAGCAATGTCGTGGTGCCGGACGAGGCGATGGAGGCGTTTGCGCCGGTCGTAGCCCGGTTGGCTGGCACCTAGGTCCCTCGCCCCGGTTGGGCGCGGTGGCTGTGAGGCGACCGGCGGTGGCTACCGCGTCCGGTCATTCACGACAGGGGCGCGAACTGTCTCACCTTGCCGGACCACAGCCGTTCGGGCTCCCCGACCTCGCGCACATGGACCTCGGGAGCGGCCACGCCGTGCCTCGCCAGCACATCGGCGAGTTCCCGACGCAGTCGTCCGCTGTCGCACGAGCCGTCCGTCGTGAGTGACACATGGAGGCCGTGATCTGTGTGGCCGACGAAGAAGTCCGCCACACCGGGCGAGGCGAGGAGGGTCTCCTCGACGTCGCGGCGGGGCACGGTCACCACCCCGCCCCCGAAAATGAGGACCCCGTCCATGCGTCCGTGGACGTCGAGGATGCGCCGATGCGCACAGCCGCACGGACAGGGCGCATCGGTGATCGTCATGCCATCGGCGATGTCGTAGCGGATCAGAGGCTGGTCCAGGTTGTAGAGGTTCGTCAGCAGCACCCGATCCGCAGGCTGCCCGTACGGCACGATGTTGCCCTGCCTGTCCACCGGCTCCAGGATCACCAGGTCATCGGCGATGTGCATCCCTTCTCCGACCCCGCACGGAAAGGCGTAGGTTCCCTCCGAACAGCCCCAAAACTCTGACAGTTCGATATCCCACGCGGCCCGCACCGCCTCCCGCACCGGTGGGGTACACACCTCGCCGGCGACACTCACCCAAGTCGGTACGAGCGTGAGCCGACCGGCGAGCGCCTCCAGGGCCAACAGGCGGATGATGCTCGGCCATCCTTGCAGCGCCTCCACCTTGGGCTCCGCCGCATTGAGGCCGGCGACAAGATCCGGTAGGGGCATCGTGCCCGAGAAACAGTGCGATGGCGGTCCCCCGCTCTCGAAGGTGCTGAAGGCGTGGAAGATCCCGGACTCGTGCATGGGGCTGCACGAGAAGACTTGCGCCAGGACCGCGTCCGCAGCTTCTCCGCGTCGCCCGGTCCACCGGGAACCCTGCATCACGAAGGTCACAAACGCGTCCCACCCATAGACCTGGAGCGCCTCGGTGCCGGTGGCTCCGGAAGTCTTGATCGCCCGGTACTCGCCATCGAGGTACCGGTCGGCATCGAGATGCTCGAGGTGCTCGGTCACACGAGCGAGCGTCAAGCCAGGAGCCGTGACCAAGCGATCGAACTCCTCCATCATCTCGGCCCTGGTCAGGACAGGCAGCGACGGAAGGTCGGCCTCGGTGAAGGTCGCGAGTTCTCTTCCGGCCAGCCGGGCCCGCCAGAACGGCGAACGATCAGCCGCCCGAAGGAGCAGGTCGCGCAGGAGCCGTTGCCGCTCGGCGGCGAGGCGGTCAGCGTCCCAGTGGAGACGGCGGGCGCCTTTGAGGTAGGCGTCTTGCAACTCCGCCTGCTGGCGCCGCACGAGGTGGGCGTCGTTCACCCCTGACACGTCGCCGGCGCCGGATCGCACGAAGCGACCCTACTGACCCTAAGTGTCAAGGATCTGTCGGAGACCGACCTTGCCCTCTGACTCCTCGAAGACGTCCGCCGACTCGACGCCCCGACCAAAAGGATCGCACCGCCGGATCCGCATAGGCCCCAAGGCATCGGGCACGTCGTTGCCCGAGCGCGGGCCCTTCCGGCCGTTCGGCCGACCGGCAGACCAGATTCAGCGGACCAGCCGGTCAACCGGGACGAACAGCCAGCGGTCCTCGTGGCGGCGCCGGCGAAGCGTCCACACCCGCCCGTCCCAATACTGCTCATCGTCGGTCCCGTCGTCGACCTTCTGCCAACCGATCGGGCGGCTCGCCGTGGTCAATGTCATGACACACCACCCTTCGTCATCTGTCCGGCCAGAGCCGGACCCTACCCAGACAATGGTGAAGATAGCGCAGGCTCAGACGCCGTCCAGGGACCCTCGCCCCTGGACAATTTCCGCAGACGCCGACGACTATTCGAAGACCGCCGACGGGGCGATCGGACATCGCAGCATGCGGATCCGCTCCCGTGGTGCGCGGTGCTACCTCCGTTTCAGTTCTCGGCCGGGTCCCGCCGGCGGCGGTAGACCATGGTGACGGCTCCACCGACAATCGCCGCCCCGAGGAGAGGGAGGGCGAGGGCGAGGGGTGATTCAGGAAGTACGGGGGGCGGCGAGTCGGACGACGGCGTGAGCGTGACCGTGAGGATGTTCCTGTAGATGGCGGGATCGGTCGTGCCCACGGTGTATTGACAGCTCGAAGTTCCGTTCGGCCCGCAGGTGGTGGCGGTGTCGGTCCCGAGCAACGTGTCGTCGGTCGGGATGGGTTTCGGGGTCCGATAGCCGGAGAACACCATCGTCAGAGTCCCGTCAGGATTCACCACGACCGTGGGCGAGTACGCACGACCCTCGTAGTAGGCCGAGATCCCGAGCGGGTCGTCATGACCCGCGGCGAGCTCACTGTCCTGGGTCGCTGACGCCGAGAAGGTGTAGTCGGTGGAGACGACATCTTCGGGCGTAGACCAGGTCTTGCCGCCGTCAGAGGACGACGTGAAGAAGATCTGGTTGAAGGCGTCGCTGTCCCCATCGGACTCCCATGATCCCGAGTCGAACATCCCGATCGAGCCGTCGGCATAGGTGATGATGGTGCCTCGGGTCCCGACGTAGCGCAGCTCCGGTGTGTCGAGCGAGCCGGTGGCGAGATCCTGGCTGGACGGGTAGGCCTGGGCAGACGGATTGTTGACGTCGGTGTAGTCGCTGGCGCCGTCGGAGGTCCCGCTGATGGGACCGACATCGGTGAAGTTGATCCCGTCGCTGGTGTACGCCACCCGCAGGAGGGTCAGGTCCTCGTTGTTCTTGAACAGCGAGGCAGCCTTGTTCTTGCCCTCCCCGATGGAGTTGAGGACCGAAAACGAGGCGATGGCCGCTCCCGGTCCTCCCACCGTGTTCCCGCTCGCCACTGATCCGCTCCCGCCCAAGCAGCCGGTGAACGAGGTGGAGGTGTACCCGGTGCACGTCACCGTCTGGATCCCGGCCGAGACGCCCAGATAGATGGTGAACGAGCCGCTGGCGGGGATGAGATCGCCGAAGGTGTACGACGGCGTGATCGGAATCGTGCTCGCCGGGAGGGTGACCGCCGAGGTGGTCGTGGCCACGTCGTAGTAGTTCAGGATCTTCTCGCCGTAGACGATGAGCGTCGACCCGGTCGGAGCGCCCCAGGCACTGTCCGCGCTGGCCGGCAACGTTCCCACGATGCCGTCCGGGGCGATCAGGCCGTTGGTCTGCTGGACACCGTTGGGCACGACGGGATCGGTGGTCACGGCGTCACCGCTGTTCACCGACAGGCCGCCGGACTTGGTGGTGGTGCAACTGGAGAGCGACGTATTGGCACCGTTCACACTCACGCAGGACACGGTCGCGCCGTCGATGTAGACGCGGCCGGGGATGGCATTGTTGAACGAGTAGGAAATGGTCGGATTCGTGGTCGCCACCACGAGGCTCGAGGAGCTCAGTCCGACGGTGACCCCCGGGCTGCCGGTCGAAGAGCCCGACACCGAACTGTTCGGACCCTGGGGAATGGTGATCGCTGAGCTCACGGTGCCGAGCACCTGCACCAAGTCGTCACCGCTGTTCACCGTCAGCCCACCGGGTGCCGTGCATCCGGTGAGCGAGCTCGTAGCGGTCGCGGTGCACGTGATCACCGATGCCGAGGGGTTGGTGGCGGCCAGGTCTTCGAAGGAACCGGGGGCCGTGATCTGCTCTGGGCTGTCGGCGGTGCCCAAGCTGCTCACCGAGATGGGGCTGCCTCCAGTCGCGGGGACGGTCGCTTGAGCGGTTGCGTAGGTGCTCGGATCCACACCGACCGGCTCGCTCGAGGGAAGACCGGCGATCGGGTCGGTGGACGATGGGTTGATCTGGTGCACCAGCATCCCGACGCCCAGGTTGTCCCCGGCCGGCCGGCTGAGGGTGTAGAGGTAGTTCGTCCCGTTCACCGACATCACGAAGGCGTGGCCCTCGCCGTCGTCGTTGGTGTCGCCTTCGGGGCACAGGCCCTCGTTCTGCTCAAGGGCTTCACCCTGGTAGGTCCACGTGTTGCCGTTATCGGTCGAGGTGGCGACGACGAGCGCCTCATCGGTGTCCTTCGGCCGGTAGTCGAAGTAGCCGGTCAGGTCATTGCTGCTCGACGCACCAGGCGTGTGTTCGACGAAGGGGAAGTAATAGGGCGACATCGGCAGAGTCGTTCCCGAGGGCTGGCGATTGACGGTCCCAGTTTCCGGAGCAGGACCGTCGGTCGAGCAGTAACCCGGAACCGGTCCGGGCGTACCGACCGTGCCGCTGGCGTAGGGCACGTCTCCCGACCCGGTTGGGTAGACGGCCAGATTGGGTTCGGTCACGCCGCCTACCGTGGTGGTCGCTCCACCTGGGGTGTACGTCGGGTACACGGTGCCCGGGCTCTGTGAGCTGTAGGTGCTCCCCTCGGTCGGGTCGCCCTGGGAGAGCGTCCACGGTGCCTGGGTGGTCGCGTTCCCTGACACCTGGTCCGGCGTGGGAGTACCCGCGGTGTAGGTGATGCCGTTGCCGGCTGCGGATGCCACCGACTCCGTGGCCGTCTGGGCGAGCGGGGCGGCCGCCAACGAGAAGACAACCGCAGTCATGATGACGGGCTTACGACGGAACATGAAGGGACGGCCCTTTCGTTCGGAGGATTGCGGATCGACGGGCTATGACGCGAGCCAGAGAAAAATTCTGGCGATCGATGAGATGAGGACTGGCTTGGCTCAGGCGTCGCCGCCGCGCCGAACGACGGCGAGACTGCGGCGGCGCACCAGGACATAGGCGCCGCCGAGCAGCACCGCGGCCATGACCGGCAGTGCGATCGCCAGGGGCACCTCGGGCGACTCGGCTGGCGGCGCCGGCGGGGCCCAGGCCAGGCCGTGCCAGTCATCGCCCGTCGGCGCCGTCGCGATCTGGGTCGCGGAACCGGTGAGGGTGCCCCCGTAGCCCGAGTTGTCGCTGAGGCTCCAGAGGCCCTGATTGTTGGGCGCAGACGTCCCCGCGGCTTGCGTGGCGCCGGTGGCGTAGATGTCCACCGTCCCGCCGACCAACGTGATGGCGATGCCCATCACCAGGGGGATGTCGACGGAACCGGTCGCCGTCCACACGCCGCCTTCGAGCGAGTACTTCTCCACCGCGTTCGGGTCTCCGGCCGTCGCGCCGTTGGAGCCGTCGGCCACATACAGCGTGTTGGGACCCGGAGTGGACGAGCCCAGTGTGGTGAAGGCGAACTGGTCCGGACCGAAGTTGGCCGGGAAGTTGGTGCCCGTGAGGAGCGGCGTCAAGGTGGGGGTACCAGTCGTGGGCAGACCGGAGCCCACCTGGTAGATGTTGGTCCCGTTCGACTCGTAGAGCTGGCCGTTGTAGATCTGGAGGTCGTCAACGCTGTTGCTGGAGCTGTCGAGAACGGTGTCTGTGGTGCCGCCGTCCGTGGTAATGCCGAGACCTGCCTTCGCGGCCGTGTAGATGTTGCCGGGAGGGTACGTCGCCGAGATGGCCGACCGGATGTTCTCCTTCGAAGAACTGGTGGGAGTGAGCGCCGTGGTGGTGTCGACGGTGCCGGAGTTGGTGACGACGCCCACGGTCCACTTGTCCGTCGACGAGGTGACGCTCGTTTGACCGGGCGCTGTGTCATAGCCCGTGACAAGGATCGACCCCCCGTCCGCCGAGTCGGTGAGCTCGCCGTCGTTGAGCGCCGAGCCGCTGTCAGTCAGGGGGTTGTTACTGCCACTGGTAGCGATGGGAAGGCTCACGGCGAAGCCGCTCGCTGTGCCCGACGTGCTGTAGTCGACCAGTTGGACGGCCGAGGACGAGCTCGAAGTGCCGATCGTCTGGTCTATCACCAGGTCTCCTGTGGTGAACGTCGTCGGGACGGACCATGCGGGAGTGGCCACCGAGATCACAACGATCACTGCCGCGACACCGGCCGCCCCGGCTCGCAGGAGGTGGGCCAAGCGGTTTGGGTGCATGTCACTCCTCCGGGTCGCCAGCGAGAACGAGTCAGGCCTGCGGTCGTTGTAGCAAGACGAGCCGGCATGGCGCGGGGGCGAGGCAGAGATTTCATCCACGCGTCGCGCCCGGGTCACGACGCGTTGCTCCCGTTCATTCAGCCGCCACAGTGCACGCGCCACGATCGCGTGAGCGTTGTGTGACGTAAGCGCGAACTAGCCGAGACGGTGCTGCCAGCCGACACGCCCCAAGGGTTCACCCCCAAGGGTCCGCTCCGACGGGTCGGCCGTCACCACCCCCAGGCGCAGCGGGCGGCGGAGCCCGCCGGACTCGAAGGCAGACGTCAATGGGGCGACTGCGTCGGCCGGCACGGACAGGAGGAGCTCGTAGTCCTCCCCTCCCCCCAAGGCCTCGTCGAGCGTGGCGCCGGAGGCCACGGGCACCGTCTCGAGCACGAAGCCGACACCCGACGCGTCGGCCAGCCGGTGCAGGTCGAGGGCCAACCCGTCGGAAACGTCGATCATGGCCCGGGCGCCGGCGGTCCGAGCGGTGTCACCCTCGCGCAGGCGCGCCACCGGGCGCCGGTAGGCGGCCCGCCCGTCCGCACCGGCCAACCCCGCCCGTAATTCACGCAAACCGGCCGCCGATCCACCACACGGCCCGGTGAGAAGCACGACGTCGCCGGGCACCGCCCCGGCCCGGGACACCGCCGCGGGCCCGCTCAGGGACACGGCGCCGAGGACGGTCACGGCCACGACCAGGTTCGCCGCGCCGGAGACGTCGCCACCGACCACTGGGCACCCGCTGGCGGACGACGCCTCGGCCACTCCCGCCATCACGCCCAGGGCCAGGGAACCGTCACCGGAACCGCCCGGCACGCACAGCGCAATCAGTGCACCCAATGGCGCCGCGCCCATGGCCGCCAGGTCGCTCAGCGCCCCCATCAGCGCCTTCCAGCCCACGTCAGCGGGGCTGAAGAGCGCGAGGTCGACGTGGACGCCCTCGACCACGCTGTCCACCGAGACCACGAGCCGGCTCCCCGGGGGCACCTCCAGCACCGCGGCGTCGTCACGCAGGCCGAATGCCTCAATTCCGTTTCCGAGGACGCCCCGAATAAACTGGACCAACTCGTCCTCACCGACGAGCGGCGGCGTGTCTCGGGGTTTGGGGGATCCCACGGCACATGCCTAGCATTGGACCCCACCGAAACCGGCCGGACGAAGGAGCAGATTCCCCCGACATGGCGCCCACGAAGAACGCGAAACTCCTGGCTTGGGTCGACGAGGTCGCCGCGCTGACCACGCCCGACCGCATCGAGTGGTGCGACGGGTCGGCCGACGAGTACGACCGCCTCTGCCAGGCGCTGGTCGACGCCGGCACCTTCACCAAGCTCGCCGACGCCAAGCGTCCCAACAGCTACTGGGCCCACTCGGACCCGGGCGACGTGGCCCGCGTCGAGGACCGCACCTTCATCTGCTCCGAGAAGGAGGTCGACGCCGGCCCCACCAACAACTGGCGTGACCCCCAAGAGATGCGGGACTTCCTCGACGGCCTCTTCGCCGGCGCCATGAAGGGCCGCACCATGTACGTGGTCCCGTTCTCCATGGGCCCGCTCGGCTCGGACATCGCCCACATCGGCGTGCAGGTGACGGACTCGGCCTACGTGGCCGTCTCCATGCGCATCATGACCCGCATGGGCACCGGCGCCCTGGAAGTGCTGGGCGAGGACGGCGAGTTCGTCCCCTGCCTGCACTCGGTCGGCGCGCCGCTCGAGCCGGGCCAGGCCGATGTGGCCTGGCCGTGCGACGCCGAGAACAAGTACATCGTCCACTTCCCCGAGACCCGGGAGATCATCTCCTTCGGCTCGGGCTACGGCGGCAACGCCCTGCTCGGCAAGAAGTGCTTCGCGCTGCGCATCGCCTCGGTCATGGCCCGCGACGCCGGCTGGATGGCGGAGCACATGCTGATCCTGAAGCTCACCTCGCCCGAAGGCGAGACGCGCTACATCACCGGCGCCTTCCCCTCGGCCTGCGGCAAGACCAACCTGGCCATGCTCATCCCCTCCATCGAGGGCTGGAAGGTCGAGACGGTGGGCGACGACATCTGCTGGATGAAGTTCGGCGCCGACGGCCGTCTCTACGCCATCAACCCCGAGGCCGGCTTCTTCGGCGTGGCGCCCGGGACGAACACGCACACCAACCCGAACGCCATCCTCACCCTCGACGGCAACTGCATCTTCACCAACACCGCGCTGACCGACGACGGCGACATCTGGTGGGAGGGCATGACCGACGAGCCGCCGGCGCACCTGACCGATTGGAAGGACAACGACTGGACGCCCGAGTCGGGCACGCCCGCCGCGCACCCGAACGCCCGCTTCACGGCGCCGGCCGCCCAGGACCCGGCCATCGCGCCCGAGTGGGAGGACCCCAAGGGCGTCCCGATCAGCGCCGTCCTCTTCGGTGGGCGCCGTGCCTCGGTCATCCCGCTCGTGTTCCAGTCCAACGACTGGGAGCACGGTGTGTTCCTCGGCTCCATCATGACGTCGGAGACCACGGCCGCCCAGGCCGGTGCCGTCGGCAACCTGCGCCGCGACCCCTTCGCCATGCTGCCGTTCTGTGGCTACAACATGGCGGACTACTTCGCGCACTGGCTCCGCATCGGCGCCGGGGCACCCGACTCAGACGCCCTGCCCAAGATCTTCTACGTCAACTGGTTCCGCAAGGGCGAGGACGGCAAGTTCCTGTGGCCCGGCTACGGCGAGAACTCGCGCGTGCTCGAGTGGATCTTCAAGCGGGTCATCGGGACGGGCGAGGCCGTCGACACGCCGATCGGCGCCGTTCCGGCCGCCGGCGCCATCGACATCGAGAACATCGACGTGTCCAAGGAGGACATGGAAGAGCTGCTGCGGGTCGACGTCGAAGGCTGGCGGGCCGAGGTGCCGCTCATCCGTGAGTACTACGCCAAGTTCGGCGACCGCCTGCCCGCCGCCCTGGCCGGGCAGGTCGACCAGCTCGAGCAGCGCCTGGGCTGAGCCTCAGCCCGCCGCCTCGCCCATCTCCCCACCGCTCACATTGTTGCGGTAGTCGCGCAGCATGAGGCGTGGGATCCGGGCCGCCCGCCGGCCCGAGACGTAGGACAGGCCGCCCAGCGCGGCCAGCACGGCCATGGTGGCGTCACCCTGAGGCAGGGTGAACACGATGATCAGAGGGATCAGCGAGCCGACGACCCATACCAGCTGCTGCCGCATGCCGAACCGGGCGAAGGCACGGCCCTGGGCCGACTGGGGGATGTAGCGCTGCGTCATGGCGTCGAACGACGGCTGCGCCACCGCGCCGCACAGGCCGACCATGAAGGCCAGCACTACCTGCGCGAACAGCGTCCCCCACACGGCACAACCGGCAGCCGAAACGGCGATGACCCACAACGAGCACAGCAACAGCTGCGGCTCGGTCATGCGCTTACGCAGCCGGCCCACGAAAACCAGCCCGACGATGGCCCCGGCGCCGCTGCCGGCCAGCACCAGCCCGTACCAGTAAAGGCCGACGCCGTGCATGCGCCGCAGCCCGAAGGCCAGCATGAAGATCATGAAGCCTTGCAGGCCGCGCACGATGCACATGGCGGTGAGCCCGAGCATCACCTCGGGGTGGGCCACCGGCTGCAACCGCATCAGGTCCGCCTGGAGCGCCAGCTGCTCGTCGTGCGTCGTGGGCGCCCCGAACTCGCGCACCTGGTCCGACTTGTCGGTCCAGCCCCGATCGCCCCGGCGGCTGACCAGGACCGGCAGTCGGGCCCCGGCCACGGTGGCCGCGATGAAGACGAGGGTGGCGAAGATCAGCACGGCGGGCGACCCGCCCAGCTTGTAGAGGATCACCCCAGGCACCGACAGGACGAAACCGGACACGGTACCGAGCAACGTCAACCGCGCGTTGAGGGTGGCGTAGCCCGCCTGCTCCCCCGACTCGTCCGGACCGTTCAGCGCCGATATCTCGGGCACCAGTGCGCCCTTGGTCACCAAGTAGAGCTTGGAGCAGACCAGCACACAGAAGGCCAGCGGGAACAGCAACAGGCTGTGCAAGTGGGTCGCCATGAGCGGGCACAGCACGGCCCGCCCCACCCCCGAGGCCACCACCATGAGCCGGCGTGCCCCCCGGCTACGGTCGATGAGCGGCCCGAGGAGCGGCGACACGATCGCGAAGGGGGCGATGGTGAAGAGCAGGTACAGCAGCACCTTGTGGTCGGCCGCCGTGGGGCTGATGGAGAAGAACAAAGAGCCGGCCAGCGAGATGGTGACCAGCGTGTCCCCGCCCAGCATCGCCGATTGCACCAAGGACAGGCGCCCGATCGGATGGGACTGGTCGAACAGGTCTTTCTGGGCCTGCCGAGCCATGTCCTTGAACTGCTCGATCTTGGGGGCCATGGCCACCTGTCCAATGTACGGTGTGCCGTGACCGTCCACGCGTACGTGCTGATCCAGACGGACGTCGGCAAAGCGGCCCAGGTGGCCGAGCAGGTCAACGCCGTCGACGGCGTCGTATCGGCCGAGGTGGTGTCGGGGCCTTACGACGTGATCGCCACCTCCATCGCGTCGTCCATGAACGAGCTGGGCCGCATGGTCGTGCGGGACATCCAGCAGATTGAAGGGATCACCCGCACCATCACGTGCCCCGTCGTGACGATGTGATCCGAATCAGGACCTGAGAGGTCTGGACCCCTTCGCCCGAGCCGCCGTGAGCCGGCGCCGCCGGGCGATCCGGCCCGCGGTGGGCGGCTTCGCGGGCGGTACCCATTTCCACCGACCCGGACCGCCCACGATCTTCCAGCCGCCGTTCGTCTTCATGTCGTGGTGCGCCGGGCACAGCCGAACGAGGTTGGCCAGCGCCGTCGCACCTCCATCGGCATAGTCGACGTCACTGTGATCGGTCTCCAGAGAGAAGCGCTTTCCACAACCGGGCACGACACACGTCCGGTCACGTACGACGAGCGCGCCCGCCACCTGCTTCGGTATGGCCCGAGTCGACGACGTCACAGTCGAGACATCCCGCCCGCTCTTAATCACGAACTGGGCGGTGGCCTCTCCGAGGAGCTCGGTGACCGCTTCCAAGGAGACGGGACCTATGCCCTCGATTTCACATGTGTCGTCGGGAGCAAGCCTGCCCCGGCGCAGCGCGGCCGCATCCACCAGTACCAGGGCATGCGCATCACCCGTGCCACCCCACGCGCCCTTGGCGCCGGACATGAGCTCGAGGAACGCGTCGAGGCGGTGCGCCGCAAGGGATTCACCATCATCGGCGCCGGAAGCGTGCCAGATGGCCTTTGCCCGGGCTTCGAGCCCCGGGGCGACACGGGCCCAAGCCACCTCGTCGCAGAGGAACTCGCCGCGAATGCCTCCGTGCTCATCCTGGTGCCAGTTCAAATGACGCGACGCGTGCACTCGGGCGCGGCGCAGGCGGGCGGACTCGTTGCTCCGGGCCGCGCACTTGGCCCGGGCGGCAGCGTCGGAGAGCTCCTTGTGGC
Source organism: uncultured Acidimicrobiaceae bacterium (assembly GCA_963807775.1). Taxonomy (GTDB): domain Bacteria; phylum Actinomycetota; class Acidimicrobiia; order Acidimicrobiales; family RAAP-2; genus Bog-473. The sequence continues at coordinate 405,903 of CAWECY010000017.1, forward strand.
TCGACTCTCCCACCGCCAGCTCGACCAACTCGGGAAGGGAGTCGGGCGCCGCGACGGCCGCCTCGCTCAGCACCTTGAGCTCGGGCGTGGAGAGGCGCCCCTCTCGCAGCGGCTCCGCCAGCTCGGGTTCGACAGCGGCCCTCTCCGCCGCCGCCAGTCGGGACCGGGCGGCCCCCGACGAAGAACCGGACGCCGCCGCGAGCCAATCGGGCCCGGACGCATGGCCCGTCTTGGCGTAGGCGCCCGTCTCGATCACTCGAGGCGTCAGCCGAGCCACCCCCGAGGCCACGACCCGCTCCGCCTCGGCCAGCACCTCCACGAACTCCCGCGCCTGCTCCCCTGAGATCGCCGCCGGTTCGACCGAGCCGACCACGCGGCGGATGGCGCGTAGTGCCTCCTTGAGGTCGTTGAGGCCGTCGGCATGCGAACACCGGGTCACGGGTCGAACGTATCCCGCGGATGTGACACCTAATCCGACAAAGCACATCGGGCGGACGATTGACGAGCAAGCGACCGTTCTCCCGCATGGAACATCTACGTGATGAAGACGAATACGAGCTGAGGTCGGTCGTGCCGGTCTGCCGGTATTGCGACGCGGAGGACGGCGAGCCGCAGGTGAGGAGTTGCAGCACAAAGCCCTTCCTCATCGGAGAGCAGTTCTACGAGCCGGTCCGTTGGGGCGACGAGAAACATTGGTCCCTCGATGACGAGAAGACCCCGTGCGACGCCTGCCTCACCCCGCGAGGTGGGGTGCATCACCCTGGTTGTTGCATCGAGGAGTGCCCCGTGTGCCGCTGGCCGTTCGCCTCGTGCGACTGCCTCGGCATACCGACCTACGAGGTGGACCCGGACACCCCGGCCTGACCGGGCCTCGCTCAGCTCAGCCCAGCCCAGCCCAGGCTCAGCTGAGCGCCCCTGACTCCCGCAGCTTGGCCACCACGTCCTCGGGCACGCCCCACTCGACCAGGCCGGACACCGTGTCGGCCCCGGGGAACGACTGGGACCGGGACACGACGGACGGCGTCCGCGAGAACCGGGGCGACGGCGCCGGCTGCACCGCGCCCGCGATCTCCACGAACGTGGAGCGGGCCTGGTTGTGAGGGTGCAGGTGCGCCTCCCACGGCGACAAGACAGGCGCCACACAGGCGTCGGTGCCCTCGAAGACCGCCGTCCACTCGTCGCGTGTCTTCGAACGGAACAACGCGGCGAACCGTTCCTTCATGGCCGGCCAGTCGTCGCGCGACATCTGCGGCGGCAACGTGGCGTCCCCCGCCAGCCCCAGACCCTCCAAGAGCGCGGCGTAGAACTGCGACTCGATAGCCCCCACGCCCATCCACTGCCCGTCCGCCGTCTCGTACACCTCGTAGAAGGGCGCCCCGGTGTCGAGCATGTTGGCGCCCCGCTCCTCGTTCCACAGCCCGCCCCGGTGGAAGGCGTGGATCATGGTCATGAGCGTCGCCGCGCCGTCCACCATGGCGGCGTCGACCACCTGACCCTGGCCGGACCGGGCAGCCTCCAGCAACGCCGCCACCATGCCGAAGGCCAGCAGCATGCCGCCGCCGCCGAAGTCGCCCACCAGGTTGAGCGGTGGCACGGGCGCCGAATCGGCCCGCCCCATCGACCAGAGCGCACCGCCGATGGAGATGTAGTCGATGTCGTGCCCGGCCATGCTGGCCATGGGCCCCTCCTGGCCCCACCCGGTCATGCGCCCGTATACGAAGCGGGGATTGCGGGCCAGGCACACCTCCGGCCCCAGGCCCAGCCGCTCGGCCACCCCCGGCCGGAAGCCCTCGACCAGGCCGTCGGACTCCTCCACCAACCCGAGCACCAGCTCGATGGCGTCGGGGTTCTTGAGGTCGATCCCCACCGAGGGCCGCGACCGGTTCAGGAAGTCCCAGTACCCCGGCGTGCCCGACGCCGCCGCCTCCTCGGCCCGCTCGACCGCCCCCGGCGCCGCCCGCTCGAGTCGCAGCACCTGCGCCCCGGCGTCGGCCAGCATCATGCAGGTGAACGGGCCGGGCCCGATCCCCGCCAGCTCGATGATCTTGATCCCACTCAGCGGTCCACTGCGCTCGGCCATCGCAGGATGCTGCCCGCCCCGCCCCGGGCGGTCAAGCTGGACCAAGCTGTCACCGTGCCCACGGCCCGCGCCCCGGACGCGTCACCATCATCGGCGACCACACCGACTACAACGCCGGCCTCTCGCTGCCCATGGCCATCGAGCTGGCCACCGAGGTCACCTTCACCCCGAAGCCGAACAGCTTCCTCGTCGGCGTCGACTCGGACCAGTTCCCGCACCAACCCTTCGAGATCCCTCTGGGTGACGCCACCGCCCCGGTACCGCCGGACGCGCTCCTGGCGGCCGGCCTGCTGCGACTCCAGCCCCCTCCTTCGGGCGGCGCCGTCCGCGTCACCAGCACGGTGCCTCTCGGCGCCGGGCTGTCGTCCAGTGCGGCGTTCTCCGTGGCCCTGCTCCTCGCGCTGGGCCACGACCCGGACCCGCTGGCGCTGGCGCTGACCTGCCAGGAGGCCGAGCGCCTGGCCGGCGCGCACGTCGGGCTGCTCGACCCGCTCGCCATCGCCGGCGCCGCCCCGGGCCACGCGCTGCACATCGACTTCCACACGCTCGAGACGCGCCCCGTGCCCGTGCCCGACGAGGCGGCCTTCGTGGTCGTGCACAGCGAGTCGCCGCGCCTCCTGGTCGACTCCCCGTACGCCACGCGCCGGGCCGAGTGCGAGCAGGCGTCGCACCTGCTGGGGCGCCCGCTCGGGCTCTGCGAGCTCGGCGACCTGAGTGGGCTGAGCGACCCGGTGCTCCGCCGCCGGGCCCGCCACGTCGTCACCGAGTGCGGCCGCGTGCGCGAGTCCGAGCGCCTGCTGCAGCAAGGCAACCTGGTGGCGCTGGGTGAAGTGATGACCGAGGGCCATCGCAGCCTGGCCAACGACTACCGAGTCTCGGTGCCGGCGGTCGACGAGCTGGTGGACCACTTGCTGACCCAGCCGGGCGTGCTGGGGGCCCGCATGTCGGGAGGCGGCTTCGGCGGCTGCGTCATCGCGCTGTGCCGGCCCGACTCCCCCGCGCTCGACCCGGAGGCCCACGCCCCCCGGCGGGCCTGGCGGGTCAGTCCGTCTGCTGGCGCAGCGCTGCTTGCGACGTAGCGACGAGCGCGTCGAGCACCCCCAGGGCGCGGCCGCTCTCGACCGACTCGGTGGCCAGGGCCACCCCCGCCTCCACGTCGTCGACCCGGCCGGCGACCACGAGCGCCGCCGCCGCGTTCAGCACCCCGATGTCGCGCCGCGGGCCCTGCTCGCCCTGGAGCACGGTGCGGATGACGTCGGCGTTGAAGGCGGCGTCGCCGCCCCGCAGGTCGGCCATGGTGGCCGGCGCCAAGCCGAGCGCGGCCGGGTCGAGTCGCCAGTCGCGCACCTCGAACTCGCCGTTGCCGTCGCCGCGCACCTCGAGCACGCTCGACGGCGAGGTCACGCTCAGCTCGTCCAGCCCGTCGTCGGCGTGCACGATCATGGTGTGGCGGCTGCCGGTGGCGCCGAACACGCCGGCCATGACGGGCCCGATCTCGGGATCGCTGACGCCGACCAGCTGGTGGCGGACTCGGGCCGGGTTGGTCAGCGGCCCCAGGAAGTTGAACACCGTCGGCACACCCAGCTCCTTGCGCACCGGGCCTACGAAGCGCATGGCCGGGTGGAACTTCTGGGCGAAGCAGAAGCCCATACCCGCCTCGGCCACACAGCGGGCCACGCCCTCGGGACCGACCTCAATGGCCACGCCCAGCGCCTCGAGCACATCGGCCGTCCCGACCGACGACGAGGCGGCGCGGTTGCCGTGCTTGCACACCGGCACGCCACAGCCGGCCACCATGAAGGCGGCCAGCGTGGTGACGTTGATGCTGGCCAGGCGGTCGCCACCCGTGCCCACCAGGTCGACCACCACGGTGCCGTCGTCGGTCCCGAGCGGACAGGGCACCGCCGCGGCGACCATGGCCCGGGCCAGGCCAGTCACCTCCTCCGCCGTCTCACCCTTGGCGTGCAACAGGGTCAGGAAGGCGCCGATCTGCGCCGGCGTGGCCTCGCCGGCGAAGACGACGCCCATCGTCTCCTCGGCTTCGGCCTCGGTCAGCGGCTCGCGGCGCGACAGGCGCGCCAGGACCTCGGGCCAGCTCAGCGCCACGGCCGGATCCCTCTCAGTCCCACCACAGATCGCGGTCGAGCACGCCACGGGCAATGAGCCCGAGCTGCACCTGGGACGTGCCCTCCACGATGGTCAGTTGCTTGGCGTCGCGGTACCACTGCTCGGTCGGGTGGTCCTCCATGTAGCCGGCCGCGCCGAGCAGCTGCACGGCCAGTGACGAGGCGCGCACGGCCAGCTCGGTGGCGTGGTACTTGGCCATCGACAAGAAGGGGACGTACTCCTTTGTGAACTTCCCATCATCGGCCAGCACGGCCGCCCGGTAGGTGAGGAGGCGCGCCGCCTCGATGTCGACGGCGCACTTGGCGATCTCCCACTGGATGCCCTGGAAGTCGGCGATGGTCTTGCCGAAGGCCTCCCGCTGCTGCACGTACTCGGTGGCGTACATCAGCGCGCCCTCGGCCAGGCCGATGCCGCGGGCGGCCACGATGGGGCGCATGGCGTTGAGGCCCAGCATGGCCAGGCGGAAGCCGCCCACCTCGCCGATGACGTTCTCGGCGGGGACATGGACGTCGGTCAGGAGGAGCTCGCCGGTGTCGACGCCCTTGACCCCCATCTTGTGGTCGGTGCGGCCGACCTCGACGCCGTCGCCAGGCGCGCTCGACGATGAACGCCGTCACCGAGTCGTGGGCGCGGCTGGCCGGGTCGCTCGTCTTGGCGAAGACGGTGTACCAGTCGGCCTCGCGCACGCCCGACATCCAGCACTTGGTGCCGTTGAGCACCCAGCCGCCGCCCGGAGCCCTCGTCGGGCACGCCGCGGGTGCGCATGCCCATGACGTCGCTGCCAGCCTGGGGCTCGGACAGCCCGAAGGCGGCCCGCAGCGAGCCGTCGCAGATCCCGGGCAGGTAGCGCTTCTTCTGCTCCTCGGTGCCGGCGATCATGACGGGGCCGGTCGGCAGGCGGGTGAGCAGGAGCATGAGGGCGGCCGTGTTGGAGTACTTGGCCACCTCCTCTATGGCCAGGGCCAGGCCCGAGGATCCCGGCCCCCGAGCCCCCGTACTCCTCGGGGATGCACAGCCCGAGCAACCCGGCGTCGCTGTAGGCGTCGAAGAGATCCTGCGGGTAGGCGCCCTCCTTGTCGATGGCCCGGGCGCGCGGCTTCACCTTGTCCTGGGCGAGCCGGCGGACGGACTGCCGCAGTTCGAGCAGCTCGTCTGGCAGGTCGAAATTGCACGGGCGCAGGCTATCCGACGTCCAGGCCAGGTATTTTCTGGCTCTTGACCCCCGACGACGGCGAGCCCCAGCCCCCGGACGAGGTCGCCCGGGGGGAGGTGGACGGCTCGGCGGACAACGCCCGTGGGGAGGCGCCGGTCGCGCTCCCGACGCCCGAGGTCGCCGACGACGACGTCGTGGCCGTGCTCCCGCCCGACGCCGTGCGCTCGCGGGTCGACCTGCAGAAGGAGCTGCGCAAGTCGCACCGCAAGGAACAAAAGCGCAAGCACCGCTGGCGCCGACGTGTCCTCTACGCGCTGTGCTTCGTCTTGCTGCTCGGCGTGCTCGGCGCCGGCGGGATCTACGAGTACGCCAACTACCGCTTCGACCAGATCAAGAAGGTCCACGCCAAGCACCTGATCGCCCAGCCGGCCAACCCCGGTAAGCCCTTCACCATGCTGCTGGTGGGCTCGGACTCGAGGGCCTTCGTCGACTCGGGCAACTCGACCCAGGTCAACGCGTTCGGGAGCGGGGACGCCATCGGGGGCCAGCGCAGCGACGTGACCATGGTGGCCCGCTTCGATCCGACGACCAAGACGATCACGGTCATGTCCATCCCCCGTGACCTCTGGGTGAACATCCCGGGCAACGTGAGCGGGATCTCGGGCATGAACCGCATCAACGCCGCCTTCAACTCGGGTCCCGACCTGCTGGTGCAGACCATAGAGCAGGACCTGGACATCCCGATCAACCACTACGTGTCGGTCAGCTTCCCCGGCTTCTCGGGCATGGTCAACGCGCTGGGCGGCATCACCATGGACTTCCCGACCGCGGTCAAGGACGCCTACACGGGCCTGGACGTCACGCAGACCGGCTGCCAGGTGGTGAACGGGACGGTGGCGCTGCAGCTCGTGCGCAGCCGTCACCTCTACTACGTGAACTCCGACGGCAACTGGGAGTACGACGGCCTGTCGGACTTCAGCCGCATCCAACGCCAGGACCAGTTCTTCCGCGCCGTGCTGCAGAAGGTGAACTCGTCCATCACCAACCCGCTCACCATCAACGCGTTCATCTCGGAGTCGGTGGGCAACATCACGATCGACGACACCATGACCGAGAGCGACCTCCTCCACATCGCCGAGGTCTTCAAGGGGCTGCCGAACTCCCACCTCGTCACCGAGACGCTGCCGACCACGTCCTTCGTGACCGACGGCGGGGCGGACGTCCTCCAGGAAGCCCAGCCCTACGCGCAGAACATGATCAACGCGTTCAACGCCATCGGTTCGACCCCGTCCACGACCACCACGACGACCCCGTCCAAAAGCGGCAAGAAGCGCGGTACGACCACCACCACGACGGCCCCGGGCGTGCCCCATGACCAGATCACGGTGAACGTCCTGAACGCGTCCACGGTGAACGGGATCGCCCACGCCACCGCGGTGGCGCTGAGCGTGCAGGGCTTCTACATCGGCCAGATCGGCGACGCCTCCACGCCGCTGTCGTCGAGCTCCTCGGAGATCCTCTACGGCCCGAAGGGCTACGGCGCCGCGCTGGCCGTAGCGTCGGAGCTCAACGGTCCGGTCACCTACATGGCCGACCCCGATCTGAGCGGGCAGACCCTGTCGCTGCTGATCGCCGGCTCGGACCTCACCGTCAAGAGCACCTCGCCGACCTCGGGGGCGACGACGACCTCGACGGTGCCGGCCGGTCCGACGACAACGACGACGACCACGATCCCCGCCGACGTCTACACGAACACCCAGCCCGAGCCGTGGAACCCCTACCCCTGCACCCTGAACTCGTCCACCACCGCGACGACGAAGGCCGTGGCAGCGGCCGCTCCGGGCAAAGGCTCCAAGAAGAGCCCGCGCCCGACCACGACCACCACCACGACCACCCTCCCGCACAGCCAGGTCACCGTGAACGTGCTGAACGCGTCCTACGTGAACGGGATCGCCCACAGCACGGCCGAGGCCCTGGGCGACCAGGGCTTCTCGGTGGGGGAGATCGCCAACGCGTCGACCACGCTCTCGAGCGGCAGCCCCTCCGAGATCCTCTACGGACCCGACGGCTACGCGGCCGCGCTCTCCCTCGGCTCGGCCCTCGGCGGGCCGCTCACCTACGAGTCCGACCCCGATCTCAGCGGCCAGACCGTGTCGCTGCTCATCGCCGGCTCGTCGCTCAGCGTCAAGAGCCCGGCCGAGGAGACCACGACCACCACCACGGTGCCGCCCAAGACGGCGAAGAAGGGCTGACGGGCCCGACCTGGGGCTCGGGAGGCCGGAAGAGTTAGGCCGACTTGCGGCGCTGCCGCACGATCCGCCTGCGCTCCCGCTCGGTCGTGCCGCCCCAGATGCCCTCACGCTCGCGGTGGGCCAGGGCGTGCTCCAGGCACGCCTGACGGACCGGGCATTCGGCGCAGACAGCCTTGGCCTCGGCCGCGTCGACCTCGTCCTCAGTGACCGGGTAGAAAGCCTCGACGTCGAGGCCCCGGCAGGCGGCCAGCTTGCGCCACGTGGTGGCGATCATGGGAAACACTTCCTCGGGTAGTAGGTGGATATTTGGCATTCGCCCAGTTCGGAGGCCCTTTCGGCGGCAAAGCCGACGGCACCTGCTCCGAAATTCGGCGAACGACGAGTATGGCCTACTCCGTGTGTGCCTGTAAAGGGTGGCGCACAGAATTGTCCCTGGTCAGCCCAGGGGTAGGGACTTTGTTGTCCCCGGCAGGTCACCCAGGTGCTCTTGGCGCACTTCGGGGGCCAAGACCGTCCGTTCGTCGTATGCCGGGTCGGTCGAGACCAGTGCCACCTCGGTCGCGTCACCGAACGCTCAGACCTGGGCCTCCGAGAAGCCGAAGCGCAGGTGGTGCACGGCCGGGGTGAGCGGTGTCGCGGGTCAGGGCGGCGGCGTGCTGGGCCTCGGCTTCGCTGGGGACCACCTGGCCGTCCAGCCACACCCCCCACCTGGTGCTCGATCCCGATCAGGCGGGGCAGCCACTCCCGCAGTTCGGATTCGGAGGTCAGCTCAATGAAGAGGGTGGCCGACAACGCCACCGTGGTGCCCTTCAGGGCTGGCATGTCGGATTGGTCCCTTGTCTTCTCTTTGTTTGTCGGTGTTGTCCAGGTCGAAGAGCGCGACGGGGACCGCACGCACGTCAGGCGGTCACGGCGCCGACTCCGCCTCGAGCTGGCGCATGGTGAAGAGCGCGTGCAGCCGTATCCCCTCGGCCCCGACAACGTCCCCGCCGCCACCCTCGCGGTCGATGACGCACAGGGCGTCCTCCACGACGGCGCCCTCGGCGCGCAAGTCCTGCGCCGAGAGCACGATCTGGCCGCCCGTGGTCACGACGTCCTCAACGATGAGCACCCGCCGGCCAGCGACATCGCCTCCCTCGCAGACCCGCTCGGTGCCGTACTTCTTGGGCTCCTTGCGCACGAAGTAGGCGGGCAGCCCGGTCGCCGACGACAGCATGGTGGCCAAGGGCACGCCGCCCAACTCCAGGCCGGCCAGGCCGTCGACGCCCGCTGGAACCAGCGGGACGAGCGCCTGCACGATGTCTGCCAGCAGGACGGGGTCGGACTCGAAGCGGTACTTGTCGAAGTAGTGGTCAGCGGTACGCCCGGAGCGCAGGACGAACGAGCCCGTCAGGTACGACGAGGTGAAGACGCGCTCGGCCAACGACACGGCGCCATTCTGCCCGGTCCCCGCGGTGGGGGCGGGCGACGCCGCAGACGTCTAGGCCGAACGGGAGCTGCTGCCGCCGTCGATGTGCGCGTGCGACAGGCGGAAGCGCAGGTGCCCCCGGCACAGCATCGTGCCGGCCAGGGCCCAGTTGGCGCTCACGTTGGGGCGGTCCAGCATGGCGCAGTCGCTGCACAGCGAGCCTCGGATACCATCGACCTGGGTGATCAGCGTGGAGAGCTCCCGGAACTCTTCAATGGTCAGGAGCCCGCTCTGGCACCGGTTCCAAAGCTCAGAGAGACGCATCTCCCGGCGGAGCTCGGTCTCGGCGTCGCGGTCGCCGAAGAGGATGGAGCTGGCGAGGAACTCGCCGTCGCGCTGGTCGCACCGCCCGCGCTCGGCCCTGTCGCGCCAACGGGCCTCGTCGGGCACCAGGCTGATGTAGAAGGCTTCGGTGTCGTAGTCCCCCGCCTCGTCGTCATCAAAGCTGTCGTCGTCGCGACCCATCACCCTGTTCCTCCTCGGTGCGCAGACAGCCTCATAGGCGTGGCTGTACACCCCCCCTCGGGTCCTGCGTGGGTGCACACCGGGCCGCTCCGCGCCATTATCGACGAGTTGGCTGACCGGCTGAAGGGAAATTGGCCATACTCGACACCTGTTTTTCACTTGTTGCGTTTCAGCTTGCGCCTCGCGACCGCTCACATCCGGTACATCGCGCCCGGGCAACCCGTATGACGCCGGCGCGACGCGAGCCGGCGTCGAGGACCTGACACACCGAGCCATCAACATCCCCGGCGGCACCCGAGCCAGCCGGGAGACGACGTGCACTAGGGCGACATCAGACGTCGTAGTGGTCGGAGAGCACCGCCGCCCACCCCGAGACGGCCCGGCGCCCGCCCACGCAGGCCATGATGGCCCACTCGTCCGGCGTCCACACGAACACGGCATCCTGCCCGTAGCGAGCACCGAGCTCGAGCACCACCGGTTCGGGGACGCCGACGACGGCGACGCCCTCGTCCTGCTCCCCGGTCAGGAGGTCGCGCCCGACCGCCGGCCACAGCCGCGCCGCCAGTGGGTGCAGGTCCTCTTCGAGGTGCGCCTGGCGCCGCCGGTTCACCTCCGGACCGGGGCGCTCGCCGCCCGGGTCCCACGCCGTCAGGACGTGCACCGGGTCGGACGACGGCCACGGCCACTCGCCCACCTCGCCGCGGGGTGCCGGGCGAACGGTGACATCATCACCACGAGAGCGGGTGATGGTGACTTCCAATCTGGCATAGCCGGCCCAAGGGTCCTCGATCGGCAGCTCGAAGGTCGGCACGGGCGCGGACCCTAACCGCCACACGCACGCGGGTGATGTGGCCGGCCCGACGTTGCCGTACGACCCGATGGTCGTGCACCGCGGCGGCTACCCCCATGGCGCCTGATCTCCCGGATCTGTCCCCAGGCGGGTGTGGCAGGCTTGCCCGATGAACCCGTTTCGCCGCGATGACGCCCTGCGCCGCCTGGCCAACGAGACCTTTGACGTGCTGGTCATCGGGGGTGGGGTCACCGGCGCAGGGGTCGCCCTCGACGCCGTCAGCCGCGGCCTGAGGACGGCCCTGGTCGAGAAGGGCGACTTCGCGTCCGGCACTTCGTCCAAGTCCTCCAAGATGGTGCACGGCGGCCTCCGATACCTGCAACAGCGCGAGTTCCGCCTGGTCTACGAGAACCTGGCCGAGCGCCAACGGCTGCTCGACAACGCGCCGCACCTGGTCACCCCGTTGCCTTTCCTCATCCCGCTGTTCGGGCGCAATGGCGTCGTGTCGAAGACGGTCGCCCGCTCGTACTCGACGGCCCTGTGGCTCTACGACATCACAGGTGGTTGGCGCATCGGGGAGCGCCACCAGGAGGTCAGCAAGGACGAGACGCTGGCGCACCTGCCCACGCTCGACACCGACCACCTGGTGGCCGGCTTCCTCTACTTCGACGCCCGGGCCGACGACGCCCGGCTCACGCTGACGCTGGTGCGCACGGCCGTTATCGAATTCGGCGCGGCGGCTGTCAACTACACGCCGGTGGTCCGGCTCACCTTCGGAGCAGACGGCGCGGCCGACGGCGCGGTGGTGCGCCCGGTCACCGACGACGAGGCGTCGGAGTTCTGGGTCCGGGCCAAGGTCGTGGTCAACGCGACGGGAGTGTGGGCGGACGACGTGCGCTCTCTCGACGAGGGCTCGCATCCCCACTCCCTGCGCCCGGCCAAGGGAGTACACGTGACGGTGCCGGCCGACCGCCTGCCGTGCGACATCGCGGCGGTGATCCCGGTGCCCAAGGACAAGCGCTCGATCTTCGTCGTGTCCTGGCCCGGCACCGACCTCGTCTACCTGGGCACGACAGACACCGATTACTCGGGTCCCTTAGACGATCCGTCCTGCACCCCCGAGGACGTCGACTACCTGCTCGATGCGGCCAACGCCATCACCACGTCAAACCTGACGCGGGCGGACGTGACCGGGGTATGGGCGGGCCTGCGCCCCCTGCTCGAGCCGCCGGCCCACGGGGGCCACGTCTCGGAGCGCACGGCCGACCTGTCGCGCCGCCACACCGTCAGGACCTCTGGGCACGGCGTGGTCACCGTGACCGGCGGCAAGCTCACCACCTACCGCAAGATGGCACAGGACACCGTGGACGCCGTGGTGCGGCGCCTCGGCGAGTCCCCCCGCCGCCGGCACTGCGTCACCAAGTCGCTGCCGCTGATCGGCGCCACCACCAAGGCGCGCGATCCTGTGGCGTTGGCGCATCCCCAGGCCCGCCTGCTGGGTCGGTACGGCACCGAGTCGTCGGCGGTCCTGGCCCTGGCCGAGGGCCATCCGGAATTGCTCGAGTCGGCCGTGGCCGGCCTGCCCTACACGTGGGCCGAGCTGCTCTACGCCGCCCGCGAGGAGATGGCCTACACGCTCGACGACGTGCTGGCCCGGCGTACCCGGGCCACCATCCAACGGGCCCAGGCCGCCATGGACGCCGCACCTGCCGTCGCGGCGCTCATCGCCGCCGACATGGGCTGGGACCAGCAGCAGGCGTCCGAACAGGTGGCGCGCTTCACCGAGTCGTGCCAGAAGGAGTTGCTGACCGCCGGGCTCGACCTGCCGTGACCTCGCCCACACCGGTCACCCCCATCGATGCCGCCCCGGCGGACGTGGCCGACCGCCTGGGCACGACCGCCGTGGCCGTGCCCGCAGCCGTGCTCGAGCGCATCGCGGCCGGCGGCATCGAGGTGCGCACCGACGACGTGGCGCGGGCCGAGGCCGGGCGGGACTGGTGGCCCCTGGCCATCGGCTGGGCCGCCGAGGGCGGGGTCCCGCAACGTCCGGCGGCCGTCGTGCGGCCCACCTCCACCGAGCAGGTGTCCGCGGTCCTGGCCGCGTGCCATGAGTCGGTGGTCCCCGTCACGCCCATGGCGGGCCGCAGCGGCGTCTGCGGCGGCTCGATCCCCGTCTACGGCGGCATCTCGCTCGACCTGACGTCCCTGAGCGGCCTGGCCGCGGTCGACGAGACGTCCCTGACGGCGGACGTGCGTGCGGGCACCTTCGGGCCCGACCTGGAGGACGCGCTGGGCCGCGTCGGCTCGGGCTACACCCTGGGCCACTGGCCCCAGTCCATGGACCTCTCGACGGTGGGCGGCTGGCTGGCCTGCCGCGGTGCGGGCCAGTACTCCACGCGCTACGGAAAGATCGAGGACATGGTCATCGGGCTCGAGGTGGTCCTGGCCGACGGGCGCGTCGTGCACACCGAGGGCCACGGGCCGCGCGCCGCCACCGGGCCCAACCTCACCCAGCTCTTCGTCGGCAGCGAGGGGACGCTCGGCGTCATCACCGAGGCCCGTCTGCGCATCCATCCGCTGCCGCCGGCCCAGGAGCGGCGGGCCTTCGGGTTCACCACCTTCGCCGCCGGACTCGAGGCCTGCCGGCGCGTCCTGCGCCGGGGGGCCACGCCGGCCGTGCTGCGCCTGTACGACCAGACCGAGTCGGCCCGCAACTTCGAGCAGCCTGACACCAACGTGCTCATCGTCCTCGACGAGACAGACCCGGCCGTCCTCGGCGGCACCATGGCGGTGGTGGACGAAGAATGCGCAGCCGGTGCGGGCGCGCACGCGCTCGACCGCAGCCTCGTCGAGCGCTGGCTCGGGCACCGCAACGACGTCTCGGCACTGGCCCCGCTGTGGCGGGGAGGCATCGTGGTCGACACGGCCGAGATCTCCGGGCCCTGGGCCGCCCTGCCGGCGCTCTTCGACGAGGTCGTAACCAGCCTCACCGCGCTGGAGGGCACCCTGGTGGCGTCGGCGCACCAGTCGCACGCCTATACCGACGGCGCCTGCCTCTACTTCACCTTCGCCGGGCGCGGGCCCGAGGGTGACGCCGCCTGGCGCGAGGCCTACTACCGACGCGCCTGGGAAACCGTGACCGACGCCACGCTGGCCCACGGTGCCGCCATCAGCCATCACCACGGCATCGGGCTCAACCGGTCACGCTTCTTGCCCCGTGCGCTGGGCAGCGGCTTCGAGGTCCTGGCCGGGCTGAAGCAGACGTTCGACCCGGCCGGCATCTTGAACCCGGGCAAGTTCGGACTCCCTTCACCATTCGGCCCCCCGCCCTGGGCATGAACGGACCGGGAGGCAGCGTCCTCGTCGTCGACGTCGGAACCTCGGGCGTGCGCGCCGCCATCGTGCGGCCCGACGCCACCGTGGAGCACACCCACTACGTGCCCGTGCTCCCGGATTCCCCCGCCCCCGGGCTGGTGGAGTTCGACGCAGGGCGCATGGCCGGTGCCGTCCTCACCGTGGCCCAGGCGGCGCTGGCCGACGGCGGCCCGGTGGCGGCTGTCGGCATCGCCAACCAGCGCGCCTCGACCATCGTGTGGGAGCGCGCCTCCGGCACGCCGGTGGCCCCGGGGCTCGGGTGGCAGGACCTGCGCACGGTGGGCACCTGCCTCGCCCTGCAGGCTGAGGGGATCCGCCTGGCCCCCAACGCGTCGGCCACCAAGGTGATGGCCATCCTCGACGAGGTCGACCCCGAACGGGCCCGCGCCGAACGCGGCGAGCTGTGCTTCGGGACGGTGGACAGCTGGGTGGCCTGGACGCTGTCGGGCGGTGCCACCGCGGGCCGGGACGCGCTCCACGTCACCGACGCCACCAACGCCGCCGTCACCGCCCTGGTCCACCCGGACACCATCGACTGGGACGAGGCGCTGCTCGCTCGGCTGCGCATCCCGCCGTCGATGATGCCCGTCGTCGTCGATTCCTCGGGTGCGCTCGGCCAGGCCCACGCGCTGCCCGGCGCACCGCCCATCTGCGGCATCGTCGGCGACCAGCAAGCGTCCCTCGTCGGCCAGGGATGCACCCTGGCCGGCCTGGCCAAGGCCACCTTCGGCACAGGCGGGATGCTCGACCAGTGCACCGGCGCGAGCCGGGGCCCCGACCACGCTGGGCGTGGCGGCGCCGGCACGTTCCCCATCGTGGCCTTCCGGCTGGCGGGCAGGGCCACCTGGGGCACCGAGGCCGTCATGCTCTCGGCGGGCACTGCGGTCGAATGGTTGCGCGACGACCTGGGCCTCGTGGCCACGGCCGAGGAGTCCGCCGCCGTGGCGGCGCTGTGTGAGTCCTCCGGTGACGTCTGGTTCGTGCCCGCCCTGCTCGGGCTGGGGACGCCCGTCTGGGACTTCGGCGCTCGCGGCACCCTGGTCGGCCTCACCCGGGGCTCGGGCCGGCCCGAGGTCGCACGGGCCGTGCTCGAAGGCGTGGCCCATCGCGGCGCCGACCTGGTGGAGGCGTCCGAGGCCGACAGCGGCTATGGCATCGGCGCGCTGCGCATCGACGGGGGCATGTCGGCCAACGAGGTCTTCGTGCACGCGCTGGCCGACGCCATCGGCCGGCCCGTCGAGATCTCGCCCGTGCTGGAGGCGACCACGCTCGGTGCCGGCCTGCTGGCCGGATTGGCCATCGGTGCCTACACCTCGACTGACGAACTGGCCGACACGTTCACCCCGCTGCGCACCGTGGAGCCTCGGGGCGACGACCTGGCCCGGACCACGACCCGCGAACGCTGGCTCGCGGCACGGGCCAAGGCCGAGGCCACCATTCCGGAACTCTCGGGCATCACCTTCTGAGCGGGTAACGCCCACTCAGAAGGTGATGTCTTCCGGGACCCCTTCCCTCGTTCTCCGAGCGGCTACTTCTTCGCCGCTGCGTGCCGCGGACGGCGACGACGGGCGATCAGGATGAACACCGCGCCCAGAATCCCCGCACCCAGTCCGAAGAGCCACTCGTCCTCCAGACGGGCGCCCGTGAAGGCGATCGCCGGCGACGTGACTGCCGACGCCGTGGCCGGCGAGGTGATCGGCGGCGTCGTGGTGGTCGTCGTGGTCGGCGTCACCACCGCAGGTGCGGTCACGACCGGCGTGAGCGGGTTGGACACCGTCGAGGTGCACTGCGCCGGCACGGTGGTGTCCCCCGACGGGTAGCTGTTGCAGGGTCCGGTCGTGATGGTCGCCGTGTTCGTGATTGTCCCGGTCGCAGCCGCTGCCACCGTGGTGGCGAAGGTCACCGTCGCCGTGTCACCGGCCGCCAGGGTCACCGCGAAGGTCCAGGTGGACCCGGTGGTGTTGGTCACCGTGCAGACGTCCGGTGCGGTGACCGCACAGGCGGGGGTGCCCTGGACCGTCAGGTTGGACGGCACGGCGTCGGTCACGGTGGCCGAGCCGGCCCCGTCGCCCACGTTCTTGATGGCCACCTTGTAATCGATGGTCGAATCGGGCGACACCGCGGTGCCCGTGGCCGGGACGTTGGTCTTGGTCACGGTGAAGTTCGGCACCGGGTTGGTCACCGTCGAGGTGCACTGCGCCGGCACGGTGGTGTCGCCGGACTGGTAGCTGGTGCAGGTGCCCGTGGTGATGGTCGCCGTGTTGACGACGTCGGCCGTGTCGGTGGCCGACAGCGTGGCGCTGAAGGTCACCGTGGCGGTGTCGCCGGGGGCCAGGGTCACCGTGAAGGTCCAGGTGGACCCGCTCGGGTTGGCCACCGTGCAACTGTCCAGGCCGGTCACGGCGCAGAGCGGGGTGCCCTGGACCGTGAGGTTGGACGGCACGTCGTCGGTGATGGTGGCCGAGCCGGTCCCGTTGCCCACGTTCTCGATGGTGACCGTGTAGGGGATGGTCGAGCCGGGGACCACCGGGTTGCCGTTGCCGGGCACGTTGGTCTTGAGGACGCTGAAGTTCGGCGTCGTGATCACGACCGGCTCGGTGGCACAGCCGCTGTTGGCGCCCGTGTTGTTGGTGTCACCGCTGTAGACGGCCAGCCAGTTCCAGGTGCCAGTCGTCGTCGGGATCGGCCCGCCGGTGGTGTCGTAGGTGCCGTCGCCGTCCACGCTGATCGCCTGGGAGAAGGCGTAGCCGCTGGGCGAGGTGGCCGAGCAGGTCACGCCGGGGGCGAACAGGTAGAAGGTGACCGTCCCGGTCGGGTTGTAGCCCCCGGCGATCGTGCCGGTGTCGTTGAGCGGGCCGGCGTTCACGTTCTCGGTGGTCGGGTTGGCCGCCGTCGTCACCGTGGGCGCCGCCTGGCCCACCGTCACCGGCTCGCTGTCGCAGCCGCTGTTGGCGGCCGTGTTGTTGGTGTCACCGCTGTAGACGGCCAGCCAGTTCCAGGTGCCGGCCGCGTTCGGCGAGAAGCCGCCGGTGGTGTCGTAGGTGCCGTCGCCGTCCACGCTGACGGCCTGGGAGAAGGCGTAGGTGCCTTCGGCCGGCGTGGTCGAACACGTCTGGCTCGGGCTGAACAGGTAGAAGGTGACCGTCCCGGTGGGGCTGTAGCCCCCGGCGATGGTGCCGGTGTCGTTCAGGTTCGCCCCGCCGACCGTCTCGCTGGTCGGGTTGGCCGCCGTCGTCACCGTCGGCGCGGCCTGGGCGACCGTCACCGGCTCGGACCCACAGCCGCTGTTGGCGCCGTTGTTGTTGGCGTCACCCGAGTAGACGGCCAGCCAGTTCCAGGTACCCGCACTCGTCGGCGAGGGGCCCTCGGCCGTGTCGTAGGTCCCGTTGGCGTCCACGTCGACAGACTGGGAGAAGGTGTAGGTGCCCTCGGCCGGCGTGGTCGAGCAGGTCTGGCTCGGGCTGAAGAGGTAGAAGGTGATGGTCCCGGTGGGGTTGGTGCCCCCGCTCAGGTCGGCCGAGTCGTTGAGGTCGGCCCCGCCGACCGTCTCGACCATGGGGACGGCCGTCGTGGTCAAAGACGGCGCGGCCTTGCCGATCGTCACCGGCTCCGACGAACAGCCGCTGTTGGCCGTGCCGTTGTTGGCGTCACCCGAGTAGACGGCCACCCACTGCCAGGTGCCCGCAGTCTCGGGCGTCGGGCCGCCGGCCGTGTCGTAGGTCCCGTTGCCGCTGACGCTGACCGCGTCGGAGAAGGTGTAGGTGCCCTCGGCCGGCGTGGTCGAACACGTCTGGCTCGGGGTGAACAGGTAGAAGGTGATGGTGCCGGTCGGGTTGTAGCCGCCGCTGAGGGTGCCGGTGTCGTTGAGGGTGCCCGAACCAACCGTCCCGGTGGTCGGGTTGGCCGCTGTGGTCAAAGACGGCGAGGCCGGGGCGACGGTGACTGGCTCGGTCGAACACCCGCTGTTGGCGCCGTTGTTGTTGGTGTCACCCGAGTAGACGGCCAGCCAGTTCCAGGTGCCGGCGCTCGTCGGCGAGAAGCCGCCGGTGGTGTCGTAGGTGCCGTTGCCGTCCACACTGACCGCCTGGGAGAAGGCGTAGCCGCTGGGCGAGGTGGCCGAGCAGGTCACGCCCGGGGCGAACAGGTAGAAGGTGACCGTCCCGGTCGGGTTGTAGCCGCCGGCGATCGTGCCGGTGTCGTTGAGGTTGGCGCCGCCGACCGTCTCGCTGGTCGGGTTGGCCGAAGTCGTCACCGTCGGCGCCGCCTTGTTCACCGTCACCGGCTCGGTGGCGCAGCCGCTGTTGGCCCCGCCGTTGTTGGCGTCACCGCGAGTACACGGCCAGCCAGTTCCAGGTGCCCGCCACGTTCGGCGAGAAGCCGCCGGTGGTGTCGTAGGTGCCGTTGCCGTCGACCGTGACCGCCTGGGAGAAGGCGTAGCCGCTGGGCGAGGTGGCCGAGCAGGTCACGCCCGGGGCGAACAGGTAGAAGGTGACCGTCCCGGTCGGGTTGTAGCCCCCGGCGATGGTGCCGGTGTCGTTGAGGTTCGCCCCGCCGACCGTCTCGCTGGTCGGGTTGGCCGAAGTCGTCACCGTCGGCGCCGCCTTGTTCACCGTCACCGGCTCGGTGGCGCAGCCGCTGTTGGCGCCACCGTTGTTGGTGTCACCGGAGTACACGGCCAGCCAGTTCCAGGTGCCGGCGCTCGTCGGCGAGAAGCCGCCGGTGGTGTCGTAGGTGCCGTTGCCGTCCACGCTGACCGCCTGGGAGAAGGCGTAGCCGCTGGGCGAGGTGGCCGAGCAGGTCACGCCCGGGGCGAACAGGTAGAAGGTGACCGTCCCGGTCGGGTTGTAGCCGCC
Organism: uncultured Acidimicrobiaceae bacterium; assembly: GCA_963807775.1. Lineage (GTDB taxonomy): Bacteria > Actinomycetota > Acidimicrobiia > Acidimicrobiales > RAAP-2 > Bog-473. The sequence continues at coordinate 424,466 of CAWECY010000017.1, forward strand.
GGCGATCGTGCCGGTGTCGTTGAGGTTCGGCGCCGCCGACCGTCTCGCTGGTCGGGTTGGCCGAAGTCGTCACCGTCGGCGCCGCCTTGTTCACCGTCACCGGCTCGGTGGCGCAGCCGCTGTTGGCACCACCGTTGTTGGTGTCACCGGAGTACACGGCCAGCCAGTTCCAGGTACCCGCGCTCGTCGGCGAGAAGCCGCCGGTGGTGTCGTAGGTGCCGTCGCCGTCCACGCTGACCGCCTGGGAGAAGGCGTAGCCGCTGGGCGAGCTGGCCGAGCAGGTCACGCCGGGAGCGAACAGGTAGAAGGTGACCGTCCCTGTCGGGTTGGACCCGCCGGCGATCGTGCCGGTGTCGTTGAGCTTCGCCCCGCCGACCGTCTCGCTGGTCGGGTTGGCCGAAGTGGTGATCGTGGGGGTTGCCTCGCCGACCGTCACCGGCTCGCTCGTACAGCCCGAGTTGGCGCCGTTGTTGCTGGCGTCACCCGAGTACACAGCCAGCCAGTTCCAGGTGCCCGCGCTCGGCGGCGAAGGGCCGCCCGTCGTCGGGCCATAGGAGCCGTTGCCGTCCACGGTGAACGACTGGTGGAAGGCGTAGCCACTCGGCGAGCTCGCCGAGCAGGTCACGCCCGGCGCGAACAGGTAGAAGGTGATCGACCCGGTCGGGTTGGACCCGCTGCTGAGCGTGGCCGAGTCGGCCAGAGCGCCGCCGCCGACCGTCTCGTTGGTCGGGTTGGCCGAAGTGGTGATCGTGGGCGTTGCCTTGCCGACCACCACCGGCTCGCTCGTACACCCGCTGTTGGTGCCGTTGTTGTCGGTGTCGCCCGAGTACACGGCCAGCCAGTGCCAGGTGCCGAGCGCGTTGGGGCTCGGCCCTCCGGTCGTGTTGTACGTCCCGTTGCCGCTCACCGTGACCGCGTCCTTGAAGGTGTAGCTGCCACTGGCGGGCGTGGTCGAGCAGGTCTGGCTCGGGTTGAAGAGGTAGAAGGTGATCGTGCCGGTCGGGCTCGTGCCTCCGCTCAGAGTGCCCGAGTCGTTGAGGGTGCCCGAACCGAGAGACGCGCTCGACGGGTTGGCCGAAGTCGTCAGCGTCGGCGACGCCACGGAGACCGTCACCGGCTCAGACGAACACCCGCTGTTGGCCGCCTTGTTCCCCGCGTCACCCGAGTACACGGCCAGCCAGTGCCAGGTGCCGAGGATGCTCGGGGCCGGCCCGCCGGTCGTGTTGTAGGTGCCGTTGCCGCTCACGGTGACGGCGTCCTTGAAGGTGTAGCTGCCACTGGCGGGCGTGGTCGAGCAGGTCTGGCTCGGGCTGAAGAGGTAGAAGGTGATCGTGCCGGTCGGGCTCGTGCCTCCGCTCAGAGTGCCCGAGTCGTTGAGGGTGCCCGAACCGAGCGACGCGCTCGTCGGGTTGGCCGAAGTGGTCAGCGTGGGGCTGGCCACGCAGCCATTGGTCAGGCTGTCGAGGTCGTATGTCTGCGTGCCGCTCGTGTTGTAGTTGTCAGACCAGGTCGCGCTCCAGCTGAAGGTGATCGTCGGATTGGACGCGAGTTGCGACGCCAGCTGTGCAGCCGTGAACGTCGATGTCAATGTCGTCGTCGACACGTCAGACGGGTAGTTCGGAGACGAGGCGATGCTGAAGGTGCCCGAGCTCAGGGTGCCGTCACCGGTCGTCGACGCCGTGCCCGTCTCCGACAGCGGATAGTCATTGGTGATCAACCACGTGATCGTGGCGCCCGAGCCGGTCGGGCTGATGCAGGACGCCGTCGACGTGACGTAGTTGTCGTGGGCGGACGCCTCGGTCGCGAATACGACCAGGCCGGTCACGGCAAGGGCAACTGCCATGCTGCCGGTGACGACACGCCGCAGCGCGCTCGGACTTGCCAGCGCGTGCATTACGGCGCACAAAACTCCAGACCTTCGATGCTTCTCGCATACCGCCCATTCCTTCCAATGTGGCCAAACCCGTTAAGGAGGCCCAACCGCCAGTCGGGCCCTGATTATATGCACCGAAAGAGCACTAATTTCACAATTCCGCTCAAGTATTCGGACGTTTCTGCCGAACAGCGGCGCTCTTTTCGTCAAAGGCGACTCGCAACGCTCCGCATCGCGTGTTTCCTTGTCCTGAACACGGTAAACGCGCCGTTGACCTCCTACTTAGAGTCGTTCGGCCCTATTTTTCACAACGGATGAAAAGAACGCGGAATCGGCCGAACCCGGCTCCGGCCGTGAGAGGGGCCTCTGATCGAGGGTTCGTTGCTCGCCGGACGGAGCAGCGCCCGCACGAATGGGAAGCCCCCGACTCTGTGTCGCTCCCTTTCGCGACGCTGTGCCCCGGTGCGCCGCGCACGCAGGCAGAGGGTGCCGAGGGCCAACGACCCGGCTAGCCCGTCAGTGCGAGCGCTTCGTCCCAGCTGCTCCCCGACGCGAGCAACGGACGGTAGGCCATTAACTGGCGTGGCATGCCAATGGCCATGGCGGCGCGCAGGCGGCCGGCGCGGCCGAAGAGCGCGAGGAACTTGCCTCCTTGGAACGAGCCCTCCGTCACGACCACCTCGTCGTCACCGCGGGGGCTGCCCAGGACCTGGAAGCGGATGCCGAACTGATCCGACCAGAAGTACGGCGTCGGGGTGAAGGGCGGCGCGGCGGCGCGGCCGGCCAGCAGGCTGCGCCCTGCGGCCACGCCCGCCTCCGCGGCCACCTGCCAGTGCTCGATCCGGATGAGCTCCTCACCGCCGTCATGTCGCCACTGCCAGCGCGCCACGTCGCCCGCCGCCACGATGCCGTCGCCCGCGTAGAGCCCGGCGTCGCACACGACGCCGTTGTCGACGGTGAGCCCCGAATCGTCCAGCCAATCGGTGTTCGTCACCACGCCGATGCCCACGACTACCGCGTCCGCTTCCATCACCTCGCCGCTCCCCAGCTCGACCTCCAACGCGCCGCGGCCGGCGGCACCTGCGGCCCGCCGGATGCCCGCCACGGAGACCCCGGTGCGAAGGTCGACGCCGTGGGCGGGGTACAACGTGGCGCAGTGGGCGCCGATCTCGGGACCGAGTATGGGCCGCAGCGGGACGTCGAGCGTTTCGAGCACGGTCACCCGGCACCCCAGCGACGCGCAGGTCGATGCCACCTCGGCGCCGATGAACCCGGCACCGATCACGATCACCCGGAGATGGGGAGCAGCGGTCACCGCGGAACGCAGAGCGAGAGCGTCATCGAGCGTGCGCAGAGTGAAGAGGCCGTCACGTTCCCTGAGCTCCTCGGTGCCCGGGAAACGGCGCGGCGACGCGCCGGTGGTCAGCACGATGCCGTCGCCCGCCAGCACGGTGCCGTCGTCGAGTGTGACGCGGCGCGCCTCGGCATCGAGCGCGACGGCCCGCCGGCCGAGCACCTCGTGCACGCGCAGCTCGCTCGAGCGGCGCTTGTCGGCCAGCACGGCCTTCTCCGGGGGCCAGGTGCCGGCCAGTACCTGTTTGGACAGCGGCGGGCGGTCATACGGCAGGTGGCGTTCCTCGCCGATCAGCGAGATGTTGCCCTCGTAGCCCTCGGAGCGCAGGGTGTCGACGCTGCGCCAGCCGGCGAGCGACGCGCCGACGACCAGGACGGTGCTGTCGGCCGACAGCCCAGTACCACCGCCCCCAGCGGAGGTACCGCCGGCCATCAGTTGCCGAACATGGCCATCCACTCCTCGGCGGAGCGAGGCCGGAAGACGTAATTCCAGCGGCGGGTCTCGCCCATGCTGGCCGAGGGGTCGGCCGAGTAGAGGTGGCCCGGGAAGAGGATGGTGTCGTCGGGCACCCGGGCCAGCCGGGTGTGCAGCGACTCGTACATGGCCAGCGGGTCGGACCCGGGGAAATCGGTCCGGCCGCAACCCTCCAGGAACAGGGTGTCGCCGGCGACCAAGCGGCCGTCGACGAGGAAGCACTGGCTTCCCGGGGTGTGGCCCGGAGTGTGGATGAGCTTGACCTCCACCTCTCCCACCCGCACGACGTCGCCGCTGTCGTGCCCCACCAAGTCGGCCCCGCCGACGCCGGTCGTGCGCTCCACCCAGGGCAGCTCGTCGCGCTGCACGTGCACGGGTACCTGAACCAGGTCGAGCAGGGCGCTGATGCCCTCGAGCTGCCACCCGCCCATGGCACCGCCGAGGTGGTCCGGGTGGAAGTGAGTGCCCAGCACGCCCGTGAGCCGCATGCCGTCCGCCGCCACGATGTCAAGTAGGTCCTGCACGGCGTAGGCCGGGTCCACCACCACCGCCTCGCCCGTCTCCCGGTCGCCGATCAGATAGGCGAAATTGACCATCTGGCGCGCCATCATGTCCCCCCGGGCGAAATCACGGCCCGACAGCAGCTGCTTGAAATACACCCGGTCGCCATCGGCTCCGTCGCCCATCACTCGTCTCCTTCGTCCCGGCCGGCGTCGGCCGCCAGCGCATCGAGCCTCGGCACCAATTCCTCGACTTGCGCCCTCGTCTGGCGTAGCCGCTTGTCGAGCTCGTCGATCAGCGCGGTGGCCCGCTCGAGGCGGGCCACCAGCACGTCGACGTCGACCTCGCGCTGGTCGAAGAAGTTCACGATCGCATCGAGCTCACGGCTCGCCTCCGTGTAGCTCAACCGCTCCACCGGCACCGGCGCCGGCTCCGGCACTGCCTTGTCGGCGTCCCCCTCGGTCACTTCGCCTCTCCCGTCTCCTCGATCCGGCTCCGCACCGTCCCCTCGGCCAGCCGGGTCACCAGCTCCTCCCCCACGGACACGTCCGAAGCGCGCCGCACCAGGGAACCGTCGGCCCGCAGCGTGAGGCTGTACCCGCGCTCGAGCTGGCGGTCCACGTCGTAGGCGGCCAACAGCCGGCGCCAGGCCGCCACCTGCTCGGCGGCCCGGTCCAAATGGCCGAGGCCACGCGCCCCCAACCGCCCCGCGTGCGCCCGCACCCCGGCCTCGCGCGACTCGAGCTGCCCCGGCGCCCGCCGAGCCAAGGCAGAACCCTTTACCCCGAGGCGCTCGCGGTGCACGCGCAGCTGGTGGCGCGCCGCTGTCGTGAGCCGCCCCCGCGCCGAGGCGTCACGCGCCTGAGCGTCGGCCAGGAACGTCGGCACCCGGCGCGACAGCACCCTGGCCGGCCCGGCCACGTGCGCCGCCCACCACTGGCGCGTGGCCACCACGAGCTGGTGCCCGCACTCGGTCGGCGTCACGCACACGCGCGCCGCCACCAGGTCGGCCACCGTCTCGTCGCCGGTGTGACCGATGCCGGTGAACACGGGCTTGGTCGCCGTCGCCACGGCGCGTGCCACCACCTCGGTGTCGAACGCCGCCAGGTCGGCGCGCGAGCCCCCGCCGCGCACCACAGCGATGACGTCACAGTCGCTCCGGCTCAAGAAGCGAATGCCGCGCGCCACGGCGGCCGGCGCCTGCGCGCCCTGCACCGGCACCTTGACCACAGACACCTGGAAGCCGAAGCCCGACTCGGTGAGGCGGCCGAGAAAGTCGCGGTAGCCCTCCGTATCCGGGCTGGCCACCAACCCGACGCGCAGCGGCACCTCGGGCACCACCAGCAAGCCATTACGCCGCAGCAGCCCCTCGGCCTCGAGCTTGCGCAGGAGCTGGGCGCGCTGCGCGGCCAGGCGTCCCACGAGTGCGGCCACGTCGATCTCCGCCAGGATCAGGCTGACCTCTCCCTTGGCCCGGTAGAGGTCGATCGTGCCGCGCAGGACAACGATCATCCCTTCCGCCAGCTCGATCCCCTCCTTGGCCAGCGAGTGCCGCAACGGCGCCCACGACGTGCGCCAGCACTTCACGCTCAGCGTGGGCACGGCGCCGCGACCGCGTGGACCGGTCGGGCGATCATCGTCGGGGTCGACCAGGTCGAGATACAGGTGGCCCGAACGGTGGTCGGAGAGATGGCTGATCTCACCGCGCACCCAAAGCTGGCGGGAGCGGGGGAAGGCGCGGGACAGTGCCGTGTCCACCTCGTCGTAGAGGGCCCCGATGGAGAGGACGTCGGGATGGGTGTCGTGGTGCAGCTCCGGGTCGAAGGCACCTGCCGCCGGGGCCGGGCCGTCCGACGGGGCAGCCGGCGTCGGTACGGCCAGCGGCGGCGCCTCGGGGTCGAACAGCTGATGAGCGCCACCGGACATCGGCGCCACCCTACCGACATGGTGCGCGGTCACGGTGCGGGGCGCGGTGGTGGCACAATTGACCCGACGGTGAGTCGGCCGGGTGGCCGCGGCACGGGCCGGCAACGGGATCGTGTCGAGGAAGGTCGGGACTCCGCAGAGCAGGGTGCTGGCTAACGGCCAGTCGGGGTGACCCGCAGGACAGTGCCACAGAAAGGAAACCGCCGATGGCCGGCTTCGGCCGGCACAGGCAAGGGTGAAAGGGTGCGGTAAGAGCGCACCAGCGACGGGGGTGACCCCGCCGGCTCGGTAAACCCCACCCGGAGCAAGGCCAAGCGTGGGAGACGGGCGGCTCGTCCGGCCCCTGAGAGGGGGCGCTCCCCAGGTAGGCCGCGCAGATGGATGGCCACCCCGGCCTTCTGCCTCTCATCGGGGCAGGGAGTCGGACAGAATCCCGCCTACAGGCCGGCTCACCGTCACCATGCCTGTGACCTGTTCAGCCGGTGGAACCGGTCGTCAAATGGTCCTCAGGCCGGTCACGCACATCCCTCCACTCGCCGCCCATATCCCGTCCTGGGGGTATTGCGCCCCGGAACGACTCGTACCGCTGGCTCCGAAGCGAACGCGGCCGTTGCTTCTCCTCTACGTGACTTGAGCGTTTGCGCGCAATGGCGCGTCGCTCAGGTCCCTGAAGCGGGATCTGCCCCACGCTCCTCCAAAGGAAATGCAGGGGCAGTCAACACTGGGAGAAAGGCGAACAGGAATGCTAAAGCCGGCGCGCCCGTGGCCCGCTTGCGTCGGGTAGCTTCGCAGAGACGTCATCGGGGCGCAATCTGCCACCGAGACCATGTGGTTTTCTGCGACACTAGATGTGCTCAATCCCGTGAGTTGCACGACCGGGCAGAGCAACTATCGATGACGACCCAGACCGCTACCACCGATCGACGCGTCGATGCTGTGCTCGGCCCGGGCACGGACGCGGCTGACCCAGGCCGCTCCGAGCCACAACTCGAGTCCCGAGTGCAACGCCGAGAGAAGGAGCGCGCCCGTCGGAGTCTCTTCGCGGCGATTCTCATTTGCGCTGGGGTGCCCATCGCCATCGTGCTCTCGCTGTGGAACAACCTCACCGAGCCTTTCTGGTACAACGAGCAGTGGCGGGCCTACTACATCTCGAATGCGGGGAACTGGTGGGCAGCCCTCAAGAACGACGGTGCGCCGTTTCCCGCTGGCTGGTTTTTCCTTGAGCGATTCTCGGGTGCGGTATTCGGAAGTACTGAACTCACACTGCGGCTTCCGACAGCGATGTTCCTGCCGGTCGGCTGCGTGCTGCTGCTCTTGCTGGCGCGCCGATGGATGTCGACGCCAGCGGCCATTGTGGTCGCCCTGGTGGGAACCTTGACTGGGACGCTCGTGAGCTACGCCGTCCAGATATCCGAGTACCAGATCGACAGCGTTGCAGTTGTGGCCGTGGTCTTGCTTCACGAGGTCGCCTGGGACGCCAAAGCCCCAGCGGGACGGTCGGCTCGCATCTACCTGGCATACGGCGGAATCGCCGTGGCATGCATCTTCAGCACACCAGCGGTCTTCATCGCGGGCCCGCTCCTCCTGCTCGACGCCTTGAGGGCGGCACTGCGTCGAACTGTGGGCCCACAACTGGTGGGGGCTGTCGCGGCTGGCCTGATCGTCCTTCTGCAGCTCGTGGTGTTCGTGCTGCCCCAGAGCAGCTTGAGGTCCACCCCGTATTGGGACCCGCAGTTTGTTCCCCACCAGGGAATCGGGAGTCAGGTCGCATTCGTCTGGGACGGCTTGCGTGGGTTCGTGACAGGAATATTTACGAGTTCCGCCCAGGGAGCTTTCCCAGGCTCGCCCATCGGCCCTGCGTGGGCGTGGGTCCTCACCCTCGTCTTCGGGGTGCTGCTCTTGGTCGGTGTCGTCGGTGCCGTACGTTCTGAACGCGGCCGCACACTGCTCTTTGCCATCGTGGCGTCTCAGGTGCTGACCCTGATCGCTTCGTACTTCAGGTATTGGCCGTTCGGCTTCGTCCGGGTCAACTTCTACTTGATACCGCTGCTGACGTTGATCGCGGGCTTTGGCGCCGTCCGTTTGGGTCAGGGCGCTCTCGTGCTCCTCAGGGCGTCCTGGTCCCACTCCGCCTCCACTGGCAGTCGCAACCTCTGGCGCCCCGTCGTCGCCATCGCACTGTGCCTCGTCGTCATCGTCGGTATCGCCCTTTCTGCAACGAACGAGATCGGTGCCTATCGCCAGATACGTGTATCGACTTCTGCAGCGCCGTACGGAGCCAAGATCGGACTGGCCGTGGCATCCGTTCTGAACCAGGCAAGACCCGGGGCGGCGGTTGTGGTGACCGGTCATTACATGACGGAAACGGGATGGAAGTACTACCAGTACGAGTACGCCGGGAAGGCAATGCACACCGGTCATCAAATCCCGTTGAGCGAAGTCGCCTTCCCCGTGACGCATGGGTCGCCCACAATCACCGGATTCATCAACCGGCTCAACCCCCGAGAGGTCTTCCTCTATATACCTTTCGGCACAACTGGCCAGGAATTCGGACTTGACGTAGCAGCGATAACCAAGGGCCGATTGTGCCATCAGGTAGCTTCGAAGTCGTTCGTGAACAGCGGTTTACTCTCCACCCTCTCCTGTTCACACGAATGATTCCCACCAAGCTGTGGCCGGTGAAAGAGCGATACGACCGGCGGCGCACGGGAGAACGAGGGCGTGTCGTGGCCTCCACGAGTGACGATCTCCTGATAGGGATGGTCATGACCTTACGCGCCGTGGGTGAGCAGTTTGGGTTCAGTGAGATCATGGTCCGCTGCCGCGCTGAGGGGCCGATCCGGCTTGGGCGCTAGCTCACCTACCGAAGTTGCAACCAAGGGACTTGCAAAAGCCCGCCGCCGCTGGCTACGGCGATTGCTTTGGACCCTCGGGACAGTTCTCGTGGTGCTTGTCGCAGCGACACTGGCGCTCTTCGTCTACCCCGCAACAGATCTACCGACACACGTCGACGGCATCTTGAGCCTGAATGGCGGTGACGAAGAAGCCCGAGAAGCACTCGCCGTGTCTCTCGCTGAGAAGGGGTATGCCCCGGTGCTCCTCTTTTCTCAGGGTTCACGGGCCAACGACACGGCGTGTCCAAAGGTGGCCCGGGTGTCGGTCGTATGCTTCGTCGACGTCACGAACAACACGAGAGGCGAGGCGCAATGGGCAGCGCAATACGCCGAACACCACCACTGGCACAGTCTCTTGATCGTGCCGGGTCGAGTCCAGGCCAACGCGCGCGCTTGCTCGTGGAGCGGTGTTTCTCAGGCCAGGTGGTCGTCGTTCCCGCCGGGGTACCACTCAGGGAATTGCCGTATGACGTCTTGCATGAGTGGGGTGGTCTGCTTGCGGCGCTTCTGATCTATCGAAGTTGCTGACAACCCCAGAGTGTTGCACCATCCTGATTCCGCTCCTCAAGCGGGAGGTGTCGCTACATGCCATGAGCGCCTCTGCCGAATGGTGGAAGATAGGTAACGCGAATTCGCCCAAGGGGACTTGACCGGCTTAGTCCGGTTGGAGAATGAACCTCAGCTGGACGTTCGGCGGCAATGGTTCGACGCCACGGCGAAGCTCACGATGAAGGAGCGCCTGTGGCATCTACCGTGAACCCCTTCCCGTCGAACTGCTCGGGCACCCCGCCCGTTGAGGCGATCTCCCAGCCTTCAGAGAGAATGTCAATCGAACTGCCCGGCGTGATGTACGGATAGGACTCGCCTGGTACGTCGTTGTCCTCCAGCCATTGAAACATCGCCTTGAGGTCAAGCCTGCCAGAAGTCGTGCTCTCGCTCGGTCGGTCGGCCTCAGTCGCTCCCAGCTTCCAGACCACCGCGCCGCAATACGGATATGTAGTAGGACACGACCCGTCGGCGTTGTGTGCATTTTGTCCGTCGCACAGATGCCATTGCTGTGTTGGGACGCCGTTGGCGCCGCCAAAGGTTACGTCGGTGGCGGTGAGTGCCCATTTCCCCGACGAAGGGCAGGCAGCGTTGTTGGTGAAGTCGTACTGGATCTCCACCTCATAGTCCTGCTCGCCCGCGGGGGAGGTCGGCTCGGTGAGCCAGTCGTCCTGCATGGCCCACGCGCTCGTGTTGGCGTTGATGGGCATAGTCAGGTTGTATGTACTGGTGAGCGACGTGTAGTCGTCGAGCACGCCGCCGTAGCCGTGCGCCCAAACATTGGGGTAGGAGGTCACGGCTCCGCTCGGGTTGGTCGGAGTGTCGTTGGTGACAACGAAGTCCTGTGCGCTGTTGGCTTGGACCTCTTGGGTCTCGCGGTTGACGCACGTCGCGTCGTTGACCGAGTAGGAGCTGGGGGGATCATCGCTGATGACTTGCCCGCTGGAGTTCGTACAGATCGGCGCCCACGCGTCCTGGTCCACCTCATTGGAATTACCGCCTGTGTCTGTCGGATCATTCATTCCGACGAAGTTGGTGGGATCAGAGGGGAAGTCACAGGCGGCCTTCTCCCAGTAGACGTAGTAGGTGGAGCCGGTCCAGCCCGAGGGAGCCTGCGTCAGGTCATCGATGGGCTCGTTGGTCGTACAAGACCATGCCGGGTTTGCCTGGGCCGGCTCGGTGGTGACCGACAGCAAATCGCTGGTGAGGGCCACGACGGGGGCGTTGAGGTGCTGGTTGCCGGTCGAGCCCTCGAAGCTCGCGTCTCCGTAGTTGAAGATCCCTCCGTCCGAGGCCACCAGCCAGTAGCCAGCCCCGGTGGCGTCGGTGGCCATGCCCACCACGGGCTTGTTGAGGTGCATACCTCCGGTCGAACCGTGGAACACGGCGTCGCCGTAGTTGAAGATCCCTCCGTCCGAGGCCACCAGCCAGTAGCCAGCCCCGGTGGCGTCGGTGGCCATACCCACCACGGGCTTGTTGAGGTGCATCCCTCCGGCAGAGCCGTGGAACACGGCGTCGCCGTAGTTGAAGATCCCGCCGTCGGACGCCACCAGCCAGTAGCCGCCGCCGTCGGGCGTGGCTGCCATCCCCACGATGGGGGCGTTGAGGTGCATCCCTCCGGCAGAGCCGTGGAACACGGCGTCGCCGTAGTTGAAGATCCCGCCGTCGGACGCCACCAGCCAGTAGCCGCCGCCGTCGGGCGTGGCTGCCATCCCGACGATGGGGGCGTTGAGGTGCATCCCTCCGGCAGAGCCGTGGAACACGGCGTCGCCGTAGTTGAAGATCCCGCCGTCGGACGCCACCAGCCAGTAGCCGCCGCCGTCGGGCGTGGCTGCCATCCCGACGATGGGGGCGTTGAGGTGCATCCCTCCGGCAGAGCCGTCGAACACGGCGTCGCCGTAATTGAAGATCCCGCCGTCGGACGCCGCCAGCCAGTAGCCAGGTGTTCCCACAACCGAAGCGGCAGCCGACACGGAGTCCAGATCCTTCGATGGTCCTGCATCCGAAAGCGCCCACACCGAGAATGCCGCAATGACCAGAACACTCAGGGTGGTGGCCAAAAGCTTCGCCAGCGCTGTAACCACAGTTGCAACGGTACCATCGGCGTGTGATTCGTGAGCTTCAGTCACCGTAGGATTGTGATGATTCATCGCCGTTATCCCGGCCCATGGACCAGACGGAGAGCGATCGGCGCGGATTTCTCGAACGCCGTCTTGGGACCCGTATCGTCTTTCGCCCGGTCCGTGGGCAGCGACCACCTGCGTGAGCTGGGCCAATGCAGGGCAACAACGCCTTCTCCGCTGGGCGGTCGAAGGCGGTCCGGAGTCGAGGTAGTCGCGTTGGCTCCAAGCCCGATGTCGTCGGCGGAGCGCCCTCCTCTTGGAAGCGGGCCGTCTCTTCCCCGACGAACTTGTGCTCGCCCGAATCGAGTCCGGACTCCTGCTTCGAGAGCGAATTCGCGGAACTCCTCGGTACTTGCGGTGCGATTGCAGTCATTTCATGGCCCACTCGGAACGCCTGACGCCTTCCCGACTCACTGCAGTACGAAGTCCACGAACTCGGAACCCAGCGGCCGGCTCACGTCGTTCGGCGGTGCGATTTACGGGGGGGTTCCCTGCAGGTTCTCGGGCTCGATTCGCGAAACTCCTGCCCTCTTGGAACTGCAAACTCATGGAGCCGCGGGATTGTTCCCACAGGATCTCGACTCGCGCGTCGCGGGCCTGGCATCGCCGTTGTCGCTCGGCGGACCAGACCTACTCCGAATATGCAGAGGTCATCGGTTCGAGCGTGACGGACGTTCGAGCCTTCCTGTTACGCACAGAAGTGACCAATGGAGACGATTAGAATTGGGATTCTGTGATTCTCAAGCAGTTGAAGGCCTTGCAGAGACGGTCATCGATGGGCAAGGGAATAGCGGCGCGCCGCTCGCAGTTCGAGCAGCTGATGCCAGGGCCCGGGCAGTTCGTCTTCCTCGGGGACAGCAACATCGAGCATGGTATTTGGAACGAGTGGTTTCCCACGCTGCCCTGCATCAACCGCGGCATTGGCGGTGACACCGTGAACGGAGTCCGGCTGCGCTTGGACTCCGCCATCAACGAACCCATGGGGGTCTCTCTCGTCATCGGTACGAATGACATCGCCGAGCCCCGGGGATTGCGCAAGGTGCCCGAGGTTGGCGATGAACTTAAGAGGCTCATCACAGACATCAAGTCGCGCGCACCCCGTGCGCCCCTCTTCCTCAATAGTGTGCTGCCTCGCACGAAAAAGATGTCTGACGCTATCCGATCCCTGAACGAGCGATATCGTCAGATCGCCATCGAGACAACAACGACGTACGTCGATGTCTGGAGCGGTCTGGCCGCCGCCGACGGGTCCGTACGCCCTGAGTTCACGGTCGACGGACATCACCTCAACGGCCTCGGGTACCGCACTTGGGTCGAGACCCTCCGGCCGCATCTCGAGTCCCTCGGTTAGACAGATGGGCCCCATGCCAACACGAGATTCCCACCTACGACGACTGATTCGTAAGACCAGTCATGTCCCATCTCGGATCGGCCAAGCTCCGGTCGTCCTTGGACGCTTCGTCCGGGCACTGGCCTCAGATCCGATCGAGACCCTCCGCTACATTCCCGACGCCGTCTCCCATCAGCTGTTGGACGGGCAGGTCGCCTACGACGTTGAGGAAGAGTGGGGACCTGCATTCCATCGGATGCTGGGGGTGCCCTGGCCTTGTCATGAGCTCGAAGCTTTCCCTCAGGTGTGGGCAGACATCGGATCCATGTTGTCGGTCAAAGGGCTGTCGTTTGGTCGCAGGACGTACGGGGAGTACAGCGATGCAGACGCCGGATTGGGCGCTGCCACGTGGTGCGCTGTCCGTCACTTCCGCCCGGAGACGGTGCTTGAAACTGGTGTGGCGCGGGGTGTGACCAGCCGGGTGATCCTCGAGGCCATGTCCATCAACGGTACTGGGCACCTTTGGAGCATCGACCTTCCTCATCCGTTCCGCCCGGAGCTTCACAAGGAAACAGCAGCTGCAGTCTCGGCTGCGTTCCGAGATCGATGGACCTATGTCCGCGGTTCGAGCCGCCGTCGGCTCGCTCCTCTCGTCTCCAGTCTGAGCGAGATCGACCTGTTTGTTCATGACAGCTTGCACACCGGTCGCAACATTCGATTCGAATTGAGAACCGTCTGGCCTGCGTTGCAACGTGGCCATCTGGTGCTCGTGGACGATGTGGACAACCAGGCATTTCGAGACTTCGTCCAAGAGGTGGGCGATCCTCCGTCGATCGTGCTGCGTTCGGCCGATGGACCTTGCATGTTCGGCGTCATACGAAAAGACGGTCTTGATAACAAAAGTAGCGGTGCTCAACCGCTACAGGTTCGCCCTGCGACGCCTTCCCAGGCACGCCAGGCGCGTGAACAGGGCGGACGGGCCACCGACATCGGAACCGATTGTTGAGATCCACCGCTACTGTCCACGGTCGCCTAAACGATGGACGACCTAGCCACCCGCGCATCCCGGCGGTCGATGCGGCCAACCACCCGAAGTCGCCAAAATCGGATCGGCCGCCACGGGGACCAGTTGGGCCAGCCAGTCCTTGGCTGCGGGGACCTCCATCACCTACTGGCGTGGTCGACCCGGCGGACCTGACGTAATGGTCGGGTACTCGCTAGGGAGCGTCACCCTGCGGTGTCATCAGATCACCCGGCTGTTGTCAGCCAGTTGTGCGTGGACGGGCGCCCCACCTGGTGCCGTGGCGAGCTCAGATCGCCGCCCGCGATGCCGGTTGCCTGCCAGCGATTCGTACGCGGGGTCGAGTGTGAGCACCCTCGGCACCGGTCCTTGGTCCAGTAATCCCTGGTCAAGCTGTTGGTGGAGGCGGTGGCATGTGATTGAGGGCAGATTCCGGTCTGGCCGCAACGACCTCGACGAGTCGCTGAGAAGGTGTCATCAGCCGAGCTTCGGTCGGGTGTGGACCTTGGGCTCGTCCCGACCAGAGACCGAGAAGTCGCCAAACGGCCGCTCGGGAGTCCCCGAACGGCCGTTTGGGAATGGCCCAGATGCCCTGATCCCCGTATCAGCATCCGGGGATGCTGACTCTTAGAACCCGATGACGATACGTACCCGCGACTGTTGACGCATGATTCTAGAGGTGGTTGGTAAAGTTCCCATGATCATCCGACTGCGCACCCCCGGCCTCGGGCCGGCAGGATGTGGCCGCGCTCGCATAACCGGCGAAACTGCTGTTCCGTGCGCGCACGTCAGTCGTCAACACCTCATAGGGTCGCCAAGTGTCGTCTCGTGACTCTGCAACAGGCATAAAACCAGCCCAACTGTTCATCCACGAAATGCCAACGGACCGAGGGGCATCATGATGCCCGACCGCGATCGCTTAGGGGCGTCAAGCGATGTGCTGATCCTCGACGGAAGCAATCGACAGGCGCTGGTCGCCACCCGATCCCTGGGCCGACTGGGGTTGCGTATCACAGGGGCGGAATCGGCTGATCTGTGCGATCCGCGATTCGGAGTGCCGACCTTCGCATCCCGGTGGTCGGCTGGTGACCACATCCTTCCCAGTTATCACGACGATCCCACCGCCTATGCACAGGCCCTGCTCGATCTCGTCCGCGCACATCGCACTCGCGTAGTGATTCCTTCGATGGACGGCTCTATCGCGGCTGTCCGACCATGGCGCTCTTCCTTCGACCGCGAGGACGTTGCCCTCGCGTTGGCTTCGGAAGCGGCGTTCGACGTGGCGAACGACAAGCAGCGTACCTTGGCAATCGCTGACGAGCTGGGCATTCCATACCCACGGACCGTTCCGATCGACCGACTCGAGGACACCCGCGCGGCCCTGCTAGAGGTCGGGGTCCCTGCCGTCATCAAACCAACCCAGTCATGGGTTTCCAACGCGGATCTTGCCACCCGAGTGATTTCGGAAGCCGTGCTGAAAGAGTCGGAGGCGATTGCCTACGTGGAGCGACTCCACGAGGTCGGGAGCTCAATGGTCGCTCAACAGCTGGTGACCGGGTCGCGCGAGGCAGTTAGTGTCTTCTACGCGAAGGGCAGGGTGTGGGCGAGATTCGCGCAGGTCGCCCACCGTACGACGCCGGCCCTCGGCGGCGTATCTGTGGTGCGCGAGAGCATACCCATGCCCGCCGACTTGGAGTCCGCGGCTTTGGCGTTGGTGCAGGCACTGGATTTGGAGGGCTACAGCGAGATCGAGTTTCGCCGGGATGCCGCTGGCCGCCCTCTGTTGATGGAGATCAATGCTCGCTTGTCTGGCTCCCTGGAAGTAGCCGTTCGGTCGGGGGTCGACTTTCCCGCGCTGCTCTGGCGGTGGGCAGCTGATGAACCGCTCTCCCCCGTCCCCGGCTACCGGACCGGGATCAGGATGCGGCATCTCAAGGGCGACGTCAAGTGGCTCAAGGAGAACTTCGAGGGCCGGGGCCAGAGACCGGACTGCGTCGCACCCAAGACCGCGCTCGCGATCTTCGCGAAGGAATTCTTCCACCGTCAGAGCTACGACTACGTGGACAGAACCGACCTGCGTCCTGCGTTCGTCGCTCTTGCCGGGGAGGCGCGCCGGTCCCGGCGGAAGGCGGTGAAAAGCCAACAGGGTCCGGCTCGTGTGCCGGAACCGACAGCACCCCGACGGGGTGCAGCGGTTTCGAGCACTGACGTCGTGGTGATCGGTGCGGGGCCGAACGGGTTGTCCATTGGAGCCCATCTCCGGCATGCGGGACTCGAACACCGGGTGTTCGGCCGCACCATGGGTGCATGGCGGTTCAACATGCCCGCCGGAATGCTCCTCAAATCCGAACCATACGCATCCGACTTTTCTGCACCCGATCCCGGCTTCTTGGCCCGCGACTACTGCTCTCAGGCTGAGGAGGTGTACCACGAGAGAGTCATCCCCCTGTCTCGCGAACAGTTCATCGACTATGGCGACTGGTTCGCCCAGCAACTCGTTCCTGGGGTCGAAGACACCGAGGTCGTTTCCCTGACCAGAGTGCCCATCGGTGGATTTATGCTTCGCACGACCACCGGTGAGCGCATCAGAGCTGCCCGCGTCGTCGTGGCCACCGGCATCATGCCGTTCGCGTTCGTGCCACCAGAGTTGTCAGAGTTACCTTCCGAGTTGGCCTCGCACACGTCCGAGCACTCGAGCCTGGAGGGATTCCGTGGCAAGGACGTCCTTGTCGTCGGAGGGGGCTCCTCGGCACTCGAGACGGCCGCGTTGCTCCACGAGCGAGGAGCGGAGGTCAAACTCGTGGTCCGAGGTGAGAGCGTGTTCTTTCCTCCGGCCAACCCCGTGGATCCAAGCCGCTTGCAGCGGCTTCGCAGACCGGTCGTTCGGCTATGCGAGGGGTGGCCCTGTTGGACCTATGACCGGTTGCCCGACGTCTTTAGATTCCTCCCCGAGCAAAGTCGGATCGATCGAGGATTGGGCTTTCTAGGTCCAGGGGGTGCCTGGTGGTTGCGTGACCGAGTCGAAGGGACGGTGCCGATGCTCCTCGGCCACCAATTGATCGGCGCCGAGAAGGTAGGCAAGCGCGTCCGACTCCACTTGCGCGACTCCGAGGGCGACATCAGCGAGAGCGCGGATCACGTCATAGCCGGGACTGGCTTCCGCCTCGACGTGTCTCGCCTCGACTACATCACGCCCTCGCTTCGCGCCGACCTCAAAATTCTTGCTGGTGCCCCGGTTTTGAACCGCAACCTCGAATCCAACGTGCCGGGCCTTTTCTTCACTGGGGCGTTGGCCGCGCCAAGTTTGGGTCCACTCATGCGGTTCGTGGCGGGCACACACTTCGTCGGCCCCCGCCTCGTCCATCGACTTCGCGTCAACCGGGCGTAAGCCTGATCTTTACTCAAGCCGGACGTCTCGAATCTCCAGGCGTGTCGGCTGAGACGGGAGGTCACGAGTACTCGCACTCTCACTGCTTCGACTAATGCCACCTCGCTGTCGATTCCGTTCCTAAGCTGCCGGCTCCAGGTCGCCGGCCGCCTCCCCTCCACCCTCGAAGATGGTGACCATCTCGCCCACGTCGGGCGAGCGGGGCGAGATCGAAGACCCTTGTCGAGTTCGAGATCACCCCACAGTCGGGGCCGCCCCCGTCATTGGCATGACCGTTACAGTAAGAACAGCGTCAGACGAGTGAAACGCACCGAGCGGGCACCCTATCGGGGTCCGGAATGACCAGGGGGTGTGGTGTGCCGAGAATCGAGCCGATACCGCTGGACGAGTTGGCGCCTGAGCCGCGGCGGATCATCGAGGAGGGGGTGGCTGACGGGCTGTACGCCACGCCGGTGCCACTTCAGATCTTCGCCTACAAGACCTCGCAGATACTCATGACGAACGCGGCGCGCACCACATGGGGTCAGCAGTCGCTTCTCGGGGGGAGGATCCTCGAACTCTTGCGGATCCGCAGCGCGCAGCTGGGAGAGTGCCAGCCCTGCATGCAGTCACGCAAGCACGAATCCATCACAGAGGACGACGTGGCTTGCCTTATCTCACCTGGAGGGGCGGAGCTCAACGAGCAGGAGCGCCTGGCCGTGGAGTTCCTCGACCTGCTTTCGGCTGACCATCACGCTATTGACGAGGAATTCTACCAGCGTCTCGGAGCGCATTTCACCGCGGCACAGATAATTGAGCTCGGGTTCACCTGCGCCAATTCCATGGGTCTCCACCGCTTCATCCACACCCTCGACGTCTTCGGGCAGGACGCGCCGGTGATCCCGTACAGCCCCGATCAGGTCGACACGGCCGTCAACGAGTCACCCCTACGCGCCAGTACCTGAGCCTGCTCCCAAAAATAGGCCATGGCTGCGCAGTGCTCTTACGGGTTTGATCGCGAACCTACAGCCCCTAGCGTCTCAGTGCCGATCCGTTTGGGATCGGCACTGAGACCGATCCCCGGCCTTTGTCGCACCTACGGTGACCGACCGACAAATGAGCTGGACTTTGCCCATATGACAAATCGTGTGCTCCCACGGTTTGGTGAGCTTCGATGGTCAACTTTGACAGATCTGGCCAGCCATAGCCATGTCCGGTTTGTTGAGCGCCGCGCCACGCTGGAATCGAAGAGGG
This sequence comes from uncultured Acidimicrobiaceae bacterium, assembly GCA_963807775.1. Taxonomy (GTDB): domain Bacteria; phylum Actinomycetota; class Acidimicrobiia; order Acidimicrobiales; family RAAP-2; genus Bog-473. The sequence goes on from CAWECY010000017.1 coordinate 443,129, forward strand.
CGGTGTCGCCGCGGGCGAAGCTGCCCCGTCAATTGCGCCCCGCAAATGGCCCAAGCCGGCCTGGGCAAGCTTCAAGAGTGTGTTGGTGCGCTTCGCGCCCTGACCGCTTTCCGGGTGCCGCGTCTCCGCGAGTACGACGATCGTGCCCTCCGAAGTGAACAGAGAAGCCTTTCCATCGGGCTGGCGCTGATCGACGCAGTCCACCCAAACGTCGACTAGAGCACCCAAACCGCTTCTTCTCGAAAACGTGGCATCAAACCTGCCATGACGCCAGCTCAGGAGGCGGCTTCATAGGGCACACACACCTGATCGGCCCCCTAATCGCGAGCAGACCTAGGACAAATTGGCGTGGATTTATCTGCGAATTGTTTCAGTCGATACAAAGCAGCCTTGACCTGATATTGCCTGCCGAATACAATCGCAGTTGGATATTGGTGACGTAAGGCTTGTCACCGACGACAAAGGCAAACCCTCCGCGAGGAGGGGACGCAAAGCTACGGGACTCCTTGAGTTAGCCGGGTTACCGAATCGGGCACGATCGCTACGCAGACGCACCGGTTTTCTAACCCTCCTTTGCTCGAGGAGCTAGAGGGGGGAATTCCATGAAGTACGGCGGCTTGCCGTTCTTCGGTGCTGACGACTCAGCGACGCGCCGAACGCTGTCCCAGGGACGAACGTACTCTCGCTCATCTCGGATTGACTGCGGCTTCTGGATTGGATGTTCCAAGCTAGTCAGATGGACCGTCCTCGTTCTCGCTCTTGTCGCGCTGAGCAGTTTCGCGGTCGACGACGTTTCGCCTTTGCCCATGGCTGCGGGCGCAACGTCCTCTCCCGGTGCGATCACGTCGCCTGGCGCAGATGAGGGCTATTGGTTGGTGTCCTCGGGCGGGGGGATCTACAACTACGGCGACGCCCCGTTCTACGGGTCCACCGGCGGCCAACATCTCAATGCACCAATAGTCGGCATGGCGGCCACACCAGACGGGCAGGGCTACTGGCTCGTGGCGTCCGACGGCGGCATCTTCACCTATGGCGATGCTTCGTTCTACGGGTCCACCGGCGGCCTGCATCTCAATGCACCAATAGTCGGCATGGCGGCCACACCAGACGGGCAGGGCTACTGGCTGGTGTCCTCGGACGGCGGGATCTTCGCCTACGGCGACGCCACGTTCTACGGGTCCACCGGCGGCATGCACCTGAACCAGCCTGTGGTGGCGATGACGGCCACGCCCGACGGTGCCGGCTACTGGCTGGTGTCCTCGGACGGCGGGATCTTCGCCTACGGCGACGCCGCGTTTTACGGGTCCACCGGGGGCATGCACCTGAACAAGCCGGTGGTGGCGATGACGGCCACGCCCGACGGCGCCGGCTACTGGCTGGTGTCCTCGGACGGCGGGATCTTCAGCTACGGAGACGCCGCGTTCTACGGTTCGACCGGGGGCATCGACCTGAACAAGCCGGTGGTGGCGATGGCGGCAACGCCCGACGGCGGCGGTTACTGGCTCGTGGCGTCCGACGGCGGGATCTTCAGCTACGGCGACGCCCCCTTCTACGGGTCCCCCGGCTCCGCGCTCCTGAACGAACCCGTGGTCGGCATCGGAATGGGCAACACGCTGCGCCGCTCTGGGCGGGCGACCATCAGCATGTCCGCACCGGCCGCGCCGCCTGGACTCACTGCGGCCGCGCTCTCCTCGAGTTCACTTAGTGTGACCTGGACCAATGAATCAAATGCCCAGGCCGGTGGGGTTGGAGTGGCGGACTACACGGTGAGCTGCACCGGCGGCGGCTGCTCCACCCCCCAGACGGTGCCTCCTACCGATGGCTCCACGACGAGCGTCACTCTGTCGGGGCTCACGGCGTCTACGAAGTACGACGTCAGCCTGACTGCCACGAACCAAAGCAATCTCACTGGGCCACCGTCGACGACTGCGGCGACCACCCAGGCCCCGGTAACCGTTACTCCGTCCACGTCGACCACCACCGCCCAGCAGTCGGCCAGCGGGTCGGGTGAGGGCTCCATCGTCATCGGGCCTAGCGGCACCGTCACCGACACGGCCACAGTGACGGGCAACACGTCTGCGGGTGCCCCAAGCGGCACCGTCACCTTCACCGAGTGCGGACCGAGCACGTCGACAAGCCCGTGCCTCGCCGGCACTGCCGTCGGGTCGCCCGTGTCGCTCGGCTCGAGCACGTCGAGCACGTCGAGCGCGACTTCGGCTTCGTTCAAGCCCACAGCGATCGGGACGTACTGCTTTGCGGCGCTCTACACCCCGGCCAGTGGGGCCAACTACTTGGGCTCGAGTGACAACATGGGCGCGTCAGCCGACCTCAATGAGTGCTTCACCGTGACTCCGGCACCGTCGACCACCACCGCCCAGCAGTCGGCCAGCGGGTCCGGTGAGGGCTCCATCGTCATCGGGCCCAGCGGCACCGTCACCGACACGGCGACCGTGACGGGCAACACGACTGCGGGCGCCCCAAGTGGCACCGTCACCTTCACCGTGTGCGGGCCCAGCACATCGACCGGCACATGCACCTCCGGCACCGCCGTCGGGTCGCCCGTATCGCTCAGCTCGAGTTCATCGAGCGCGTCGAGCGCGACTTCGGCTTCGTTCAAGCCCACCACTATCGGGACGTACTGCTTCGCGGCGCTCTACACGCCGACCAGTGGGTCCAACTACTCGGGCTCGAGTGACAACATGGGCACGGCGGCGGATCAGAAGGAGTGCTTCTCGGCCGGGTCCACGCCATCGACCACCACAGCCCAACAGTCGGCCGGCGGGTCCGGTGAGGGCTCCATCGTCATCGGGTCCAGCGTCACCGACACGGCGACCGTCGGCGGCATCACGACGGTGGGCGCCCCAACCGGCACCGTCACCTTCACCGTGTGCGGGCCCAGCACATCGACCAGCCCGTGCACGTCCGGCACCGCCGTCGGGTCGCCCGTGTCGCTGACTTCAGCTGGGTCGAGCACGTCTAGCGCGACGTCGGCTTCGTTCAAGCCCACCGCGGTCGGGACATACTGCTTCGCGGCGCTCTACACCCCGGCCAGCGGGTCCAACTACTCGGGCTCGAGCGACAACACGGGTACGACGGCCGACGCCGACGAGTGCCTCACCGTGACTCCGGCACCATCGACCACCACCGCCCAGCAGTCGGCCAGCGGGTCCGGTGAGGGCTCCATCGTCATCGGGCCCAGCGGCACCGTGACCGACACGGCCACCGTGACGGGCACCACGACGGCGGGCGCCCCAACCGGCACCGTCACCTTCACCGAGTGCGGGCCCAGCACGTCGACCAGCCCGTGCACGTCCGGCACCGCCGTGGGATCGCCCGTGTCACTGGCCTCGAGCACGTCGAGCACGTCGAGCGCGACGTCGGCTTCGTTCAAGCCCACCACGGTCGGGACGTACTGCTTCGCGGCGCTCTACACCCCGGCCAGCGGGTCCAACTACTCGGGCTCGAGCGACAACAAGGGCACGACGGCCGACGCCGACGAGTGCCTCACCGTGACTGCGGCACCCTCGACGACCACCGCCCAACAGTCGGCCAGCGGGTCCGGTGAGGGCTCCATCGTCGTCGGGTCCAGCGTCACCGACACGGCGACCCTCAGCGGCACCACCACGGCGGGTGCCCCAACCGGCACCGTCACCTTCACCGAGTGCGGACCGAGCACCTCGACCCAGTCGTGCACCAGCGGGACCAAGGTGGGCTCCGCGGTGTCCCTCAGCTCGGTCAGCTCGAGCGCCTCGGGAGCCACCTCGGCGTCCTTCACGCCCACGGCGACGGGCACCTACTGCTTCGCCGCGCTCTACACCCCGGCCAGCGGGTCCAACTACTCGGGCTCGAGCGACAACGCGGGCACGACGGCCGACGTCGACGAGTGCCTCACCGTGACTGCGGCCGGGTCGACGACTTCCGCCCAACAGTCGGCCAGCGAGTCCAGTGAGGGCTCCATCGTCACCGGGTCCAGCGTCACCGACACGGCGACCGTCAGCGGCACCACCGCGGCGGGCGCCCCGAGCGGCACCGTCACCTTCACCGAGTGCGGACCGAGCACCTCGACCGAGCCGTGCCCCAGCGGGACCCAGGTGGGCTCCGCGGTGACCCTGAGCTCGGTCAGCTCGAGCGCGTCGGGAGCCACCTCGGCGTCCTTCACGCCGACGGCGGCGGGCACCTACTGCTTCGGTGCGCTCTACACGCCGGCCAGCGGGTCCAAATACTCGGGTTCGAGCGACAACACGGGCACGACGGCCGACGCCAACGAGTGCTTCACCGCCAGCGTGGCGTCGAGCACCTGGTCGTGCAGCAGCGAGACCACCACCGGGAGCTGCACCTTCCCCGCCGATACCACCGACTTCGCCGGCATGAACAATCCGAACGAACAGGACGGGCTGGGCTACGAGATCGGCCAGGACGTGTGGTCTCCGATGAGCGGACAGACCCAGGAACTCCAGGCCAACAGCGCTCAGAACTACGTGGTCACGAGCAACACCCCGACCAACAGCTCAGGATCGGTCACGGCGTATCCCAACGTCGGCACCTACGCCTACACCGGCGTGCTCGATGACTACACCTCGCTGACCAGCACCTACGACTTCACCATGCCGATCAACGCCGACACGAGCGCCTGGGCCACCACGGACGACTGGCTGAGCGAGCCGGGCACCCCCGACGGCACGTGGACCTACGAGGTCCAGATCCACGTCGACTCCTCGGTCAACTCCGCCTACAACTGCCCCTCCACCTTCACCCCGGGCACGTCGACCAGCCGCGGGAACTACGGCGTGGTGGCGACCAACATCTCCATCGGTGGGTCGCTGTGGTACCTCTGCGACGGCCAGCTGGCCCACAACTCCAACGGCACGTGCCCGTCGTCGGGCTGCGGAGAGCTGATCTTTAAGAGCGGCGCCACGCAAGGGGCGGTCGATGAACCGCAGACGACGACCGCGTCGGGGACGCTCGACCTCAAGGGCTTCTTCCAGTGGCTCGAGGACAACGACGTACCGGGTCAGACGTACCCCTACATCCAACCGGGCAGCGCCCTGACAAACCTCTCACAGGGTTGGGAGATCAGCTCGACTGACGGGACGTCCGAGCAGTTCGTCAGCAACGGATTCACCCTCGACGCCACCGGTGCCCCGGCGCCCCCGTCCGAGCACCCGAGCGGCATCACGTTTACGCCATCGGGGACGAGTTGCGTTCTCAGCTGGTCGGCGGACGCTTCGGCCACGCGGGGCTACGACATCTACTGGTACGGCGGTGGCACTGGTGCCAACGAGTTCGTCGGTTCAGGAACCAGCTACAGCGTGACGGCTCCCGCAGGCACTGTCGTCTCCGCCGAGCTGGCGTCGAGCGGCAATGGCGGCCAGGGACCGTGGGCTCCGTACGCGAGCTGCACGATCCCATGACCGAGATGGGAGAGCCTTAGGGGCACTCAGCGTCGTCAACCTCGGCGGCGACGGTTTCACCGTGTTGTCTTCGGCAACTGTCAAGGGACATCGGGGCCGGGGCTGTCGTCGTTCTCAGCTCGGCCAGTGGCATTGTCGTGGGAGAACCCATCCTCGATGGCACGACGTCCGAGACCACGCCGAGCGCGACCACCGTCGCCAGCGTCGCGTCGAACGCGATCACGCTGTCGAACGGCGTGACGACCATCGGCGGCAGTGACCATCTCACCCAGCGCTCTCAACTACGGCGACGCCGTGGTTCACGGTTCGACGTGAGGTCTGCACCTCAACGCCGCGAGAGTCCCCTCGCCAACGGTCCGCTCACCGCCGCCAACCATCCGCTCACTACTGTCCCCGCCACAACGACAGCCCTGCCTCCGGGGTGGTCGTGTACGAGCAGCCCGATCGATCTGGCAGGAACATGGACCTACGGAGTGAACTCCGAATGTACGTTTTGGTCCCAAGGGAAACTGGGGCGTCACCGCCACCGAGCTGACCTTTGGAGGCTCCAATGGCGTACCGGCCGAGTAGTGGCATCTCTGCGAGGGCCAAGCAGCGCAGCAGTGGTCTACCCGAGCCGCGACGGTTTCTCAATAAATGGCATATCGACAACTTCGACTCGTTCCCAGTGGCGCATGATCCGCTGTCTTCTATAGAGGATCGCCTGTTGCAAGAGCGGGATCTTGTGGCGCACAAGTGGTCCCACCAGCCGTGCTTTGACCCCGTTTCCCAGCGAATAGAGCCCGATCGTTGATTCGAAGTTAGGATTCTTGGTAACTGGCGGGGGCACCACACAGCGAATGCGATCGAGAATGCCCTCCTCGTAGAAGAACTGCCAGTCGTCAGAGTTTGTACGAATGGGCACTACATGTTCGATCATGCGCTCGCAGGCCTGGCGAGTTATGACGTAGGCGCCTGCATTCACCAGTTGACGAGCGTCAATAGGCAGGGCCAGCAGTCGCGAAGACGGAAGGTCGACGGAGCCCACTGAGCTTATTCTCAATGGGCCTGGCGGCGAGCTTCCGCAGTTTAGCAGCGCTACTTCCGCACCTGTCAGATGAGCACCTACGACGTCGGCTATATCGCATAGGTCAGCGGGCAATGTGACGTCGTCTTCTAATATCAACGCAAGATCTCGCCTGTCCTCAAGTATCTTCTGATAGACGCTGAAGTGGCTCAAACAACACCCCGCCATGCCAGCTGGGAACGCGCATCGTGAGGCTAGTGATGCCAAATCGATTCGGGTGGAGTTATTCAGATCCAAAGTACCGCCGTCGACGGCAGGTATGATCTCGTACTCCAACCTAGTGCGTTCTAACTCTGCGGTGATATGGGCTCGGCGATCGGTTGAGCGAGCCAAATTGATGACGTACGCGTGCATGGTAAGTTCCTTCTGGTCTTTCTTGCGCGAGCTAACCCTTTTGCGAGAACCCTCTTCCGCAGCGCCGAAAGGCAGGTGCGGGCCAGAACCCACTTTGCAACACGCTGTAATGATTCCCGATTGGGTCGTTCTGATACAGCCGCTCCGTCGCCGATGAGCGAACATCCTTCCAGGCTGGAGGGTTAAGAGAGGCGTTGCCTACCACAATGAGGCCTCATCGAGCGGCTGCTCGCGACCTGGAACTTCTTCCGACTGGCATTTCACTTCAGGCCCGACTCCGATGCCCGGATACTCGCGCACAGCATCCACGTTCACTTTGCGTCTACAGGATCATGCTTCGATGTCGAGGTACCGCGGATGCTCCGGCCGCGTCGGACCAAAGGTCAAGTCGCTGCCCATCGCGGAAGGGAAGGTGACCAGTGACGCTGCAACAGTCAAATCGAGAAGATATGGCGACGCGTCACCCAGGCCACTCTCGTTGATGCCGGCGATCAAGCAGTAGACGATCAGGAAGAGTGCCAAGGCTCGTGTGGGTCCCCGTGCCCGGAAAAGAGCCATCAGCAGCAGCAGCACGAAGATTGCTCCCAACAGCACGTCTCCGACGATGCCCTGATCCTGGTAGATCGACAACCAACTGCTGTCAATGGGCAGCCCGTTCAATTGCGGATTCGACGATCCGATCACGGAGTCGTTCGACAGGCCGCTTCCGAAGATCACGTTCGTGGTCGGTCGATGGATCGGCGAGTACCGCCGACCACGCCTTCGTACGACCGGTGAGATTGCGAAGGCTCCTGAGCTATTCTCTCCACGAGCCGCCCAATGTGAGCAGGAACGGTGCCGCCGGAGCTCCGATCACCACAACAACGAGGAGCCCCACCGCGAAAGTCCTGCGAACCCGTCGCCTTGCGAGCAACAGGCTGCCACCCGCAACCAGCAGGCCCATCGAGCATGGCCATGAGGGCCGTACGTGTGTGGGTGAGCACGAGAACGATCATGGCGGGCACCGCGATCATGACGGCTTGGCGGTGAGACACCAGACGGCATAGCCATAGCAACGCCGTCAGGCCGGCGACCTCGCCCGCGAAGTGGGCAACTCCAGTCGGCCAGATCGGCCAGAGCGTGCCACGTCAGACGGCCACCGGCCAGGGCTTTTCCGGGTGAGATGAAGAGCCCCAGAACGACCGAGCCCAAAATGAAGCACAATGACGCCCATCTGACTGCGCAGAATCGAGCAGGTCTCGCCGACCCCACCATGGGGTGAGGAGCCACAGCACGAAGAGAAACACGATCAGGCGGAAGCTTCGGTATTCGGTCCCCAGGCCAACGAGAGCGAACGCTCATCATGAGCGAGGTGATTGCGAGCACGGTGTAGAGCCCAAGGAACCAGTTCGGCCGCATGCGCATCCGGGGATTGATGGTCAGTGCCAGCACGAGAGCCAGGAACAACGCGCCCTGGGTCATCAGTTGGGCGATCCTGTGCGGGATGGGCAGAAGAGACCCTTGCCCGGGAGTGAGCACGTTGAAGACGAGCAGTGCCCACGATGATGGAGACCCGCACGCAGGCGCGAGTCGTGTCGCCGGCCCTGGCGAGGACCAGTGACTGCTGCCATGGTCTCCACGAACGTCTCCTACTTCGACAGTTCCGCGCGTTGCGTCCGGGGTCAATCGAAGATCAACGGGACTGAGTGCACCGGAACTGTCGTCCTGGGGATCTGAATCCAAAAGGATGACGGAGCGCAGGGAGATCCCCGCCTCATGCAGCATCTCCCGGCTGACCTCCATGCGGGTGAGGGTGGTTCGCCGCGAGGAGAGGATCATGACCGCGTCCGTCACCCACGGAGCGAGGTGCTCCGCACCGAACGCGGCGTCGAGCGAGGCCAGGACCAGAAGGGCATCGGCGTCATCAGGAGGTGGCTTCTCGGCCATCCGCAGTGGGTCTTCCGGCGCCACAAGCACCCTGACCGGAGGGCCGCCCGCTGCGGGAAGCTGGAACGTCTCCATCGACTCGGGCTTGGTGGTGAGGCCGAGGATCGAGGCGAGAGGTCTATTGTCGGCGACGTCGACCACGACGACCCGGTGTCCCTCGGAGGACAAGGCGAGTGCCAAGGCACCGACCGCCAACGCCGTCGGCTCGGGAGTTCCGACTGCGACAACCGCCAACGCTGATCCGGGCGCGGATTCGAGATGGCCGCGCAGCCGACGTTCGATCATGCGCATGGTTGGGCTCGGCTCTCTCAGCCGCCGAGACAACCGACTCCTGCGCATCAGACGCGGACTGCGGTAGCGCTCGAGGCTCAACTCGACTGGCGCGCCGAGAGTCGCTGCTACGGTCGACCGATCAGGAGGCCTGGCTCGCGAAAGGAGCGCGCCGAAGATCACCGCCGCGAGCCCGATGGCGAGTCCCGCGACCAGTCCCGAAAGCGCGTCGATCAGAACGACCTTTTTGGTCGATACCGGAACCACCGCCGCAGGATCCAGAACATTGCTGGTCTTGTCGGTGAACTGCTCGATTCACGAGCGCTTGTTCGACCTGAGCCTGCAACTGGGATACTTGTGACTCGTCCGCGCTTCGCTGGTTGACCAGGTCGATAAGTTGATTGTTCGATTGCGTGCCGGGCGTCGCACCAGAGAGGCCGTTGATGTTGGCATTCAGTTTGTCGATCTCTTGTTGATGGAGGAGATCTGCGACTGAAGACCGCGGACGAGCCCGTCGGTCTGCAGGCCTGACTCTCTGGCCTGGACAGCGAGGAACGCCTTAGCCACGGCCCTGGCGCCGGAAACGGCCTCGGACCGGGACGATCCGCTGAACGTGATCGACATGATGTTGTCGCTCAGCGACATGCCGGTGTAGTGAGAGAGCAACGTGTGCGGAGTTACGTTGAGTCCGCCTGCTGTGACCGCTTCTGGGCAACCACCTCAGTCTGGAGGAGAGAGACATTGTTGGCCATCGCTTGCGCCGCGTCCGCTCCAGTGGGTGCGGTCAGATAAAGATCGGTTACAGCCGTGTACTTGCGGGGAATCCCACGTAGAGACACGCACCCGCGAGCAAGACCCACAAGACCGGTCATCAGCCAAACCCGCCGCTTGCGCCATATCGTCGCCAGCAACGTGCGAAGACCGATCATCGGACCCAGGACCGGGTCGTCGTTGGACATCGTCGCCTCCATCATGTCTCTCGGCCGGAATGGTCGTCCCGGCCAAGTGCTGGCCTCGCTTGTGATTCTCCCTTGGTGAGCCAGCTCAGCGATCACCGCCATCGGCACCTGCACGCGAAGGCAGTAGACGAACTGTGTCGTTCTTCATGAAGCCGGTCGTGTTGTCGGACGGATCGGGGTTCACCACCACAACGCCCTCGAGAACCAGCCCACTGTCTGTGGCTTGCAGTGCGAGCTGTGCGAGTTCCTCATCCGTGACGACGTTCGCAGAGATCGACAACAGGTTCACGGCGTCAGACCCGGTCAGAATCGTCGAGTTTCCATGGAAGACCACGAGTGAGACGATGAGCTCAGGCGGATCTTGGCCTGCGTCGTTCAGCCCGAGGGTGAGTGGCAACCCTCGATGGACCAGCTCGGCCGCGGCCAACGCTGCCCGCAAGGACGTGAGCGAACGGTCCTCGGATTTCGGGGCCTCTGGCAGAAGAACGGTCGATATCCCAGAGGCGGCCGCGTGCAGCGCCAGTCGGGGACCGGTGGTCAAGGGCCGGTGAGTCGCCGGCAAACGAGATCACTCGGACGGCCCGTCGTGGGCGGCCGCTATTCGGAAGAGTGTGGAGCACATGTCGAAGAGACCATTCAGTTGGTGGCCCGCGGTGGTCCCTCGAGAAGGTCACGCCATGCCGAAACGGTGCTGCATCTCGGTGCATCGAGCGAGGCGATTACTGGGGCACCTGCCGTACGCGCAATCTCATCTCGGAGGCGCAAGCGATGCCCACGTTGGAGACGAATGAGCACGAACGCCGCACTACCTAACAATCCGAACGCAAACGCAATGATCCCTGCTTCGATGGGGAGCACGTATCTGGAGGCTGGTTGTGCAGTGGCCTTCTGAAGTACCCGCGTCGTGCTTGCCGTCGAACCACTCTCAAGTTGAGCGTTCGTGATCTGGTTCGTGACGCTGTTGAGTTGCAGCGAGACCTGATTCTGCTCGTTCCGAAGTGAGCCCAACAGATCGGTATCCTGTTGGCCGTGGCTAGATCCCGCACCCTCAGAGGTGATGCGGGCAGTCACAGTGTCGATCTGAGACTGCAGATTTTGATCTGTTGGGTGAGCGGGTGGATTCGTGTCTGCAGCGCAGCCACCGAAGCTGTCGCAGAGAATCGCCTCCAATCGGCCGATGTAGTCGACATAGCTCGCAGCTACGGCATTGGCCAACTGCGCTGCGTACCCACTCGCCGGAGCCTGAGCTTGGATCTGCAGGATCTGTCCACTGAGTGGCGTGACCGTCACGAGCTTTTTGACTCCGAGTGCCCCGAGTGGCGGCGACACCTTGGCACCAGCCGCAGCCAGGACCGGTGTGCTTTTTGCGATGACGGCTCGGTTTTGATGCCGTTTCCCACCGCACCTGTGTTGCCTGTGTTGCCCGAGTTGCCTGAGTCGGATGCGGTGCTCGTTGGAAGGAGCACCAGGGCGACCGCCGTTTGATTTGCCGGCCTGAGCAGTCCGTACACGAACCCACCGAGTCCGCAGAGGGCCGCCACGATAATGACCAGCAGACGGCGTCGCCAGATCTCCTGAAGCGATGCACGCAAGTTGAGAGGCTGTTCGTTCACTTGCTATTCACCGAAGACTTGATTACTGGAGATGCCAAGTCAGACTGGTTGGTACCGCGAGCGATATCGATGTGGGCCAAGTACGTGGCGATTTGTGCACGATTGTGGAGATCGAGCTTGCGGTAGAGACGACTCACGTAGTTGCGCACGGTCTTCTGACCGAGTTGGAGTTCTACGGCGATCTCCGCGTTGCTGGCGCCTTGAGCCACCATCCTGAGTACGGCTGACTCCCGTGGCGTCAGATCGTTAGAAGCATCTTGACCTAGTATCCATCGGGCCGCCTCCCTGGAGAGAACCTGATCACCCAAATGAATAGAGCGGACCGCTGCCCTGATGGCTTCTGGGGAAGTGTCCTTCAGGAGTACGCCGGAAGCACCCGCGACCATGGCTGGGCGGACGCGCCAGTCGGGATTCGATGTCAAGACCAGCGTCCTTGTGTTTGAGCATTCAGAAGCAAGTAACCGCACGAGATCGATGCCGTCGACTCGCGAGAGTTCCAGATCTATCAGGACAACGTCGGCGGACATGGCCGTGCAGAGCCCGAGCAGATCAGGGTCGCCGTCGGAGATAGCGACGACGTCCAGATCTTCGTCCTCGTCGAGAACTCGGGCCAAACCGAATCCGAAGAGCCGTTCAGCTGCAACCACGATGACCGAGATCTTGGAAATGGCGATCGTAGAGGCATCCGAGGACGTAGTTCCCTTGAGAGGCAGGAGTGGGTCGCTGTTGAACACGTCGATGGGTCCCGAGGTCGGTACGATGGGTCTTAGGTAGGGCGGGCGAGATGGTTTCCCACGACGCCCTCTGGAGTGGACGCTTATACAGAGTTCCGAGAGTGGCGGAAGATACGGCCGTATGGGACAAGGCCCACCAATACTCAGGACTGTCCCATGGTCCGGAGGTGGTCGGTCACGGATCAGTCGAGGCGAGACCCAGTTGGAGCAATTGGCCTGATCAGGAGGTTTTCCGACCGGCTGTTGCTCCCTGTATCTTCCTGGAGGCCAGGTGCTCTGTCTTAGCGGAAGTCCAGCGTGAAGGCGCCTGCACCCCTCACCTGACGTCCATGACGCGCACCCAGCGAGTGCATTACTCCGCCAACCGAGACGAGTAACGAGGTTGTCTCCCATCCGATTCGGACCGCGACGGCTCCTCCGCACTAGTGCGAGGACCCGCGCCTTGACGACGCTAGCCGACCAGTGTGTGGCGTCGGCATCTAATTTTGCGGTGGGGATCGTCGTGGCGCGAATCAGCGGTCCCGCCGGTCTGGGGGCCTTTGCTCTGGCCTACTCGGTCTGGATCCTGGTGACCTTGCTTCATCGGTCGATGATCACCGACCCGATGATGATCTCTGGTGACCTACGCGGGGATCAGAAAGACGCATTTATTCGGCGGGGGTTTGCCGCAGATGTCACGCTGGGTGTGATGGCCGCGTGCGTCATCGCCGCCGTTGGTATGGCTCTCATCGTTGTCGGTGTGCATACTTTCGGAGTCGGCCTGCTATCGCTAGCTCCTTGGATACTCGTGCTCGATCTACAGGACTACTGGCGACAGATCGGCTTCTTCCAGGGGACTCCGAAGAAGTCGCTCATGAACGACATCGTGTTCAACACCGTACAGGCACTGGCGTTTGTGGCGGTCTTCCTGGCGGGCCTGCACTCGGTGTTCGCGGTTGTCTCGGCCTGGGGTTTGGGAGCGGCGGTTGCGGCTCTCTACGGGCTTCGGCAATTCTCTGTCCGCCCCTCGCTACGGGGAGGACGGGCCTATCTCTGGTCCCGCTGGCAACTGAGTCGGTGGTTGGCTGGCGAACGTACGGCCTCTTGGGGGGGCAGCCAACTCTATCTGATCCTGGCAGGCGCACTGTTGGGTCCTACTGCCCTCGGAGGCGTGAAAGCGGCACAGGGACTGATGGCCGGACCCACAAATGTGTTCGTCGGTGCCGCAGGGAGCTTTGGTCTACCTGAAGCTAGCCGAGCGCTCGCCGAGCGCGGCAGAACGGGCCTAATCCGGGTCTCCCGATTCGTGACAGCCGCAGGGGTCGCAGGCGCTGCCTCATGTGGGATCGCAGTCCTTGTTGCGGCACCCGCCCTCCTCAAACTGCTCTACGGGCCCGCGTTCGTCGCCTATGCGCCGGCCGCACGGATCTTCGCAGTCTCCGTGATGGTCGGGGCGTTCACCACCGGACCGATTCTCACCCTCATGACCACACGCCGATTGCGGCCACTCTTTCTTCTTCAGCTGGAGAGGGTGGCTTTCTCAGTTGTGGCCGTATGTGTGCTGTCCGCCCTCTACGGGGTAACCGGGGTAGCGGCAGCGGACTTGCTCACTAGTACGGTAAGCCTTGCCATCATTCTGTTCCTGCAGTCGCGTGCTCGTCGATCGATCGAGGAAGTGCAGCCACTCCCAGCCATAGCATCGGGTTGATGCCCCGCTTCACGGCGGCGAGCACCCTAGGCACCGGGGTCCCGAAGCTGGCCCAGGGACCTGGGCCCGAATCGCGTGCTCAAAGGGCACCCTCTTTTACAGGAACGGCTTCTGGCTCTTTGCAACCGAATCGTATTCGAACGTGCTCGGTCACCAGATCCTGGACCTCGAGACGCTGGCGTGCGATCAGAAGGCCATGCTCCAACTCGGGCAGATACGCCAAACGAAGTCGACCCCGGTGCTCGAGCCGGTTGAGCAGGCGGGAAGAGGCGCCGTACCGGATCGGTCTGTACGACCCCTCGCCACACACAATCAGGACATCGGAGCCGACTGCATCCAGTTCTGGAAGCCAGGCCGCACTTCGCTGTCGCGACGCAGTCCTCCACACCTTTGCCCGCCAGGCTAAGCCCGGGAACGTCCGGCGGACAGCGGACCAAGGGCGAATCGCTTCGGAACCGTTCTTGGAGCCGGCTCGAGCCCATCACTACGCGCCGGCGGGGATCCACCGACCTTCCCTCGCGCATCTCAGGTGGCATGAACGAGATGGTGGGGTTGATCGCAACCACGCCTCTGGGTGTCAGGTGGAAGGCGCTGTCGATGGCCTGATAACCCGATGCGCAGAGGCCGACGAGGATGACGTCGGATGGGTCGGAGGGAGAGCACCATCGGGCGACCTCTTCCACGTCATCGAAGGCTTCCGGTGCACACCACTCGAAGTCTCGTTGCTCGTTGTGGCGCAGAGGGCTGTCACCCAGCCCGCTGAAGTCGATGCGGATCGAACGCAGCCCTGTCTCGGCCCACGTCCGGGCTAGGTCAACCCATGTCCGAGCAGGCCCGACCCGATGGCCGTTGGCAACGCTGAGAAAGATCGCTGTCGGGCCAGCATTGCGCCCAGGCGACTCGGCCACGATTCCGAAGAGGCCGGTATCGCCGACCCACACTGGCGTCTCGACCACGCTCGAACGGCCACTCGGCCCGGGAATGGACGTGGGCCCGGTCCAGCCGGGCACCGAAATGGGCTGAGGCTCATGCTGGGCGTGGGCGCCGACCCACTTGACGATCCGATCCACCGCCTCTCTTGGGACGGCCATGTTCGAAACGTCATCGATCAGGCGTGAATGTCCGATCGCCTCCCCCCACTCAACGAGGTCGCCGCGCAATGCATTCTGAAGGCAGGCGGCGTCTCGGTCTGGGCGTACGAGAACCAGCATCCGGGCTTGGCTCTCGCGCAGATTCGACAGATCCAAATTACGTAGGTCTGCAGCGGTGAGGGCGTCGAACAATATGCCGGGGGCGTCAACAGAGCCATCCGTTGTCGTCGTCGACACATTGAAGGACAAGGCGCTTAGCGCCCTTTGGCGAGAAAGATAGGCCTTGCCGCTGGGTTCCGGATCCCATAGCACGAGTCCGTCGATATTCCCGTCGTCCTCGCCGACCAGAGCCGCGAGGGTGGCTCCCAGCCCCATGCCGACAATGAAGACCGATCCAACACCAGATGCTCGCATGGTGGCCACGGCTGCAGTAATGGAGTCGAGCCAACACCTGACCCCCTGCGGTTCATTGCCCGTCCCTGCCGAGTCCCCCGTGCCGTCGTAGTCGAACCGGAGCGTGCAAACGCCGCGCGCCGTCAGCTCGTCACCGAGGCACCGCAATGTGTAGTGGGCGTGCAGGTAGTCGCGGCCGAATGGAGGGCATACAACAACTCCGGCCCGAGCGGATCCTGATTCCGGGACGTGAAACATCCCAAACAATGGCCGCTCCCCCGATCCGAACCAGATCGGCTTGACTTCCGTTGAACGGCGTGATCGCATCCCACCACCCGAGCTTGACTTCGTGCCATCCGACGGTGTGTTCCCTGTCAGCGGCCCCGCTCCAACGTTAGCCGTCGGTTGAGCCGACGGACTCGCGAAGTACCTTCATCAGGTCCCGTGTCGTTCCTTCCCAGGAACACTCCATATTGATGTAAGGAGAGCTGTCGGCCGAATTTGATACATTCGTCCGTGCGCTCGAGCCGTAGGCGAGGGGTATCCTCACAGGTGAGGCCCAGCCGATGTGGACCCGAGTCTCAGTCCCGGTGACGGACCACTCGTACGTTTGACGGCATGCCGGACGGGGGCTGTCACAAACGGATCAAACCGCGTCAAATTGGCTGACCCGTACCGTCGCCCGGGGCACCAATTCTCTTGCGCGCAGTCGACGTGACATGCCCAAGCGGCAAGCCTGGACGCCGCAGAGACACTTGTCACAAGAATCCGCCAAACTCTTGGCCGTGAATGGTCAAATGTGATGGCCGCCAGTGGTCATATCTCAATGGCCATTAACACAGGTTGTCGCTTGCCGATCTTCCCTGTGCCCACGCAACAGCAAGGTCGTGCTCGGTGACAAGCCGCAATAGCGGTTGGTCTCGCCCGGTATAGTCCCCACCTTCATGGGTATGCAGCAAATCCGCTCGCGGATGCCTCTGCCAATTCGCCGACTTCACCGCAACGTCCACATAAGGGTGTGGGACGGCCTTGCGGCTCTGCAATCGTCCAAGTCGTTGGAATCGAGTTTCAAGCTCTGGACTTCGCCGGCCGATGCATCCCGCAGGGCACCCGATTCTCCCCTGAAACCATACCTGTGTCAGCTTCAGCGGGACGTGCTTATCGAGCCACGATCTGGATACGTCGTCGCCGACTATGGCCTGCTCATCGAGACCTCCGTCAGCAATGCCTATGTGGCGCGGGCGCCGGACCCGCTCCTGAGAACAGTTTTTGGTCTTCCCTCTCCGCTGAGCTACTTCATTGCCAGGATCCTTGGGCGTTACCGCTCGGACCTTGAGTCGGTTATAGCGCTGGCCACTGCCTGGCCCCAAAACTACTTTCACTTCTACCGCGACTTCTTGCCGAAGATCCTGCTTTTGGAAGAGGCGAACATCGACCCGGCCCTTCCAGTGATAGTGCCGGACGAGCTATTCGAGCAACCGTTCTTCCGAGAGGCGATCCAGTCGAAGCGGTTGTCCCGATGGAACTTCATGTCGCCCCGGGGTCAATTCATCAAAAGCAAGAGCGTTGTGTTCTGCTCCGCCAACCAGTTCTTCCTGCACGACCGCTCCGTCTCGCCGGAATCCGAACTTCTGAGTCAGGCCTCAGCTGGGACCAGGTTTCTGGAGTCCCCCGGCGAGGTCCTCGCCCTCCTGGACCTCGACGAGGGTCGTCTACAGACGAGTGCGGAGCGACGGATCTTTCTCACCCGCTCGGCGGGGCGGGGAAGGGCCCTCACCAACTTCGAAGAAATCGAGGCGCTCCTGCGCGAGTGGAACTTCGAGATCGTCGACACGGACGGGATGTCTCTCCACGAGCAGGCGCAACTCTTCCGTGAATCCCGGTACGTGATCGGGATTCACGGAGCCGGACTCACCAACATCATCCATGCCTACGACCACGATCTGAGCCTGCTGCAACTTCGCCATCCCGGCGAAGAGCACCTGATCACCGACTACGCCGTGATGTGCCATTCATTCGGATTCGCCCATCAGGAGATCTTTGGCACCTTAGACCAGCGAGACCTGGATGCGCCCCGGCTCGCGGGGCGCTTCAGCATCGACGTAGCCGTCCTTCGGGCTGCCATCGACAGGATGCTCGTTCCACTGCCGTCCGACTGACACAGAGAAAACCCCAGACCGAGGGGCAATTCTGGACTACTACGTCGGATTGGCATTTGCGAGGGGCCAGCCGACCCGAGCGTGGAGTTCAAACTCCAACCCCTCTGGACGGTCCAGGAGGCGGAGCCTGAGCCTCGAATTTCCCCCGCTCCAACCTGGTGGCTTCGGGGACCTTTAGTGGTGGTGCTCATCAGAGTGTGCTCAGGACCCGATGTCAGCTTGACGTTCAGCACTATACGCGAGGCGAGCCGATGAGACCAATGGACAAGTGCTCCTAAGTAAGCAAGCTATGTCGGACGGCACGCTGGCGCTCCGAACGATAGATGACAAGTAGAAGCCGCCCCGCTGGCATCTTCATCGTCGCCGCCGTACCTCCGCAACCTCGCGATAGACGTCTAGGGTCGCTTCGGCGGTTGCACCCCAGGTGAACTGCCGAGCCCGACGGAGCCCCAGGGTTCGCAGAGTGTCCGCTCCAGGCAGCGATCGCATCCAGAATCGCTCGGGCCAGCGAGGCCGGGTCGTGAGGGTCTGCGAGCAGCGCCGCCTCACCAGCGATTTCGGGCATGGAGCTTATGTTGGATGTAACGACCGGACACGCACAGGCCATTGCCTCGAGGATCGGCAGCCCGAAGGTCTCGTTGAACGAAGGGTAGACGAGAAGGTCTGCTGCCTGATAGAAGAGGGCGGTCTCCTCGTGTGGGACTCCACCGACGAAGACTACGTCATCAGCGATGCCGAGCTCGGCAACCAGCGCGTGCAAATCAGCCACGTACTTCTCATCACGTAGGGGGCCTACCACAACCAGTTGACGCCCTGCGAGTTCGTGTCGCGCCAGCCTCCATGCACGGAGCAGGCCGTCGCAGTTCTTGTAACGCCAGAGGGAGGATACGAACAGCACGAACGGCCGTGTGACTCCGTGCGATGCCACCAGCGCCCGAGCGGCATCGCGATCGCCAGGCCTAAAGATGTCGTGGTCGACTGCTTCGTAGATCAAGCTGACTTTTTGGGGATCCACGTCCAGATATCGGTCGATTTCAGCACGCAAACTGTTGGAGTTAACGACGACGGCATCGGCCGTCCGGACCGAGCGCTGGTAGTTCAGACGGCGATAGGTCCGAGGGCCGAAGCTGAGAGTCTCTGGAACCGTATACGCGTGCATGGTCTTCATGTGGATCACCAGCGACCGCGTCGGTTTGACCAGCGGAGCGATGGCGGTGCTCAACAGGTCGATATTGCGGAGGGGAAGCCGAATAGGTGTGAACAGATGCTCGCTCGCCGTCCGCAAGACTCGATGCTCGTTCGACCAAGGAAAGGTGAGATATCGGACGGCCTCCCCGTCGATCGGGAAGTAGGTCCGCGTCGAGGGGCTCAGCATCAGGTGGAGCTCTTCGCCCGGTAGGAGGCGATTGGCCATCTCAGGCACAATGCGCGTCCAGCACCAATGGGCCCCCGACGGGTTTCGGGGATCCTCGGTGAGCAGGTTGATGGCTACACGCATAGGGGCATGGCCATGGGCGAACCCGGGAGGCCGGGGCGAGCCCACGTCTGAAGCAGTCGTGGCTCCCGTGGGGGTGGTCATCGCTCCTCTTCGCGTCCCAACACCTTCGCTGAGGACCATGTACCGTCGCCCGCCGGCCCAGATCCGTAGACCGAGGCACCGAGCAGCGGACTGATCCGTCCGAGTCCTCGCTCGCGCAGAAACGCCACATCTGAAGGAGCAGATTTAGGCGAAACAGATACCTGAAGGGCAGGGAACGAGCGTGGAGGCCAGAGACTCGGTTGCCACAGCCGATGAAGGACCAACGCCGCCAAATTCCCAGGGTGTGACGTATTTTTACAGCTGAACCCCCCTCTGCTCTAGAGGTTTACTTTTGGGGATACCGAACCGCGGTTGGAGCCGCGGTCGGGGTGTCCGGAGCGCGTGTCATGGCTAACAAAGCGAAGGTCGCAGCCCCCACTTGGGGGGAGATAGAGGGAAGGGGCGGGGGCCTCAAGCCCCAAGTGCGCGCTATGCCAGGACTTCAGGTGCTTCGAGTGGGCCTGGTCAACAACATGCCCGACGCGGCGTTCGAAGAGACGCACGACTCATTCGCCAGCCGGTTAGTCGGTAGCGACATGGGGGTGGAAACCGAGCTCCGTTGCTATCGAATTCCCGGGCTGTCTCCCGATCCCGCCAATTTCGACACCGGCTCTTACGCCTACCAAGATGTCGCGGATCTCTATCAAGATCCTCCTGATGCACTGGTGGTAACCGGTACCGAGCCCCTTACGCCAGAGCTCACTGACGAGCGCTACTGGGCCGACTTGGCCGCGCTGCTTCACTGGGCCGAGAAGACCGTACCGTCAACCTGGCTGTCGTGCCTCGCTGCACATAGCGCATTGCGGGCACTGGACCAGATCGATCGCGTGCGGCTGACGGTTAAGCGCAGCGGTGTCTTCCCCCAAGCGGTGAATCAGTCGCATCTCTTGGGTCGGGGACTCGGCGTGGTGGCCGCGTTCCCGCACTCCGCGTTGGAACGAGGTTCCGGGTACGTCGTTGCGTTCCGCAGGGTACGAGGTCGTCGTCGGCACCGGGGAGGAATGGACGGTGGCTGCCCGCGAACGTGCGGGGCACATGCTGGTGCTCGTACAGGGACATCCCGAATACGAACCCACCATGCTGTTGCGAGAGTATCGTCGGGATATGCGAAGGTTCGCTGAGGGCTTAATTTCGACCCCCCCTCAGATTCCAGCGCAGTATGTGGACAAGGAGGGGGAGGGACTCCTGCGAGCTTGGATCAGTTCGGACAAGCGGTTATGTCCGGCCGAATGGAGCCATGCTTTCCCGATGTCCGAGCTGGCCGATCATGTGGCGCTCAGCTGGACGGATACTGCCGTGCGGCTCTTCGCCAACTGGTTGGAGGACGCTCGTTCTCGCTCTCGTCCGTTAGTAGTCGGACGCGCGCGTGCGTGACGAGACGATCGCCATACACGCCGGCTATGAGTCCGATGGAACCCGAGCGGTCGCTGTTCCCATTTACCAGACCGTAGCCCATGATTTCATTGATGCCGACCACGCGGCTGATGTGTTCGATTTGGCTGCCCCCGGGTTCCACTACAACAGGATCAACAACCCTACGGTCGGGGTCCTTGAAAGCCGGATGGCGGCCCTTGAGCAAGGAGTGGGCGCGCTCGCGCTTGCCTCGGGTGCTGCGGCCGTCCGGTACGCAGTGAGGAACCTGACGAACCAGGGCACAAGCGTGATCGCCACCCCACAGTTATACGGGGCGACGTACACACTATTCGCTCACCTGCTTCGGGAGGAGGGGGTCGAGGTTCGCTTCGCGGCCGACGAACGACCAGACTCACTCGAGCCGCTCATCGACGGGACGACTAGGGCGATCTTTTGCGAGACGATCGGCAATCCCGGAGGCAATATCGTGGACGTTCCGGCCGTCTGCGAAATGGCCCACGAGCACGGGGTTCCGGTGATCGTCGACAATACGGTGGCGACCCCCGTGCTGTTCAAACCCATCGTGCACGGGGCGGACATCGTGGTCCATTCGCTCACCAAGTTCGTCGGTGGTCACGGCACCACGCTCGGAGGCCTCATCGTGGATGGTGGCCATTTCCCCTGGTCCCGACACGCGGAACGCTTTCCCATGTTCACGACGCCTGAGCCAAGTTTCCATGGTGTCGTCTATGTCAAGGACTTCCCCGAGAACGCGTACATCGTCCGGTGCCGCACCGTCGGCATGCGCAACGGAGGGGCCACGCTGTCGCCCTTCAATGCCTTCTTGCTGTTGCAGGGTCTTGAGACGCTTTCCCTCCGGTGTGAGCGGCACCAGACCAACGCGGCGGCGGTGGCGCGCTGGCTCCGGCAAGACCACCGCGTCGCTTGGGTCAAGTGGTCGGGGTTCGAAGACGATCCACAACACAAGCGAGCCAAGAAGTTGTTCGGAGGGTGCTACCCCTCAATCCTCACCTTTGGAGTGGCGGGTGGTTACGCGGCGAGCATCGCGCTTTTCAACCAGGTGAAGCTGTTCAAACGGCTGGTCAACCTCGGAGACGCAAAGTCACTGGTCAGTCACCCGGCCTCGACCACACATCGTCAGCTGAATGCGGACGAACTCGACCGGGCAGGAATCTCGCCCGACATGATCCGCCTGTCGATCGGAATAGAACATATCGACGACATCATCGAGGATCTTGATCAAGCCCTCGGATCCGGCCCCTAAGCCGAAAGGCTGCTCAACTTCGAGGGTGGCCTCATGTTCGCAGCACGGAGTTCCCTGGATACTGGCTGGAGGCGGGACAAGACGTGGTCGTCATGTCGAGCACCAAATCCCGCTGGAGCTCGTGATCCAGCCCGGCCACGTGACCCCGCCCGAACCCGACCGTCCGCTGGGCTGTGCCACCACCCAAAATGCGTGGTGACGGGGCTGCTCAAGCCAAACGGGATAACTGACGACCCCCCTTGTGCTGGTTACCATCAACTTCGACGTCCCAACGGGTGGATTCTGTGCTCGCGAAGACCGGTGCCAATTGAGGGGGCTTCACCACCAAATCAGGTGGCCTCGCGGTGGTCGCGGCTACGTGGTGGCGCGACGGAGTAGCCTTCTAAACGGTGGGAACCTCCTGGTAGAAGGCTTGTGAACGTGGAAACTTCCAGGTTAGATGTGAACCAGCGCGACAGTTTGCCTGATTTGGGTGATCGGTTGGACGCGCTCGATCTGATCCTCCGGCATGCCGTGAACCGGCCTGATGCGGAGGCCTTGAAGGATCAAGAGGGCTCTTGTAGCTACGCCGAGTTGCTGGCGCGAGTGAGGACGACCGCGGCCGGGCTGGCCTCACTTGGTGTCGAACCAGGCGACCGCGTCGCTCTCTGGTTGCCCAACTCTGCCGCCTTTGTGATCACAGCGCTCGGGTGTCTGTGGCTCGGCGCGCCATTCGTCCCGCTGTCGTCAGACGATCCTCCCGCCAGACTTGCCCGGGTGGTAGCCGATTGCGATCCAACCTTGATCGTCCTGTCGAGTGACCGTGCCCAAGGGCTTGGGCCGACCGTGTTCGATGGCTGCCGCCTGGCTGACCCCGGCTCGCTCCTCCAAACTGGGGGTCGCGAGCCTCCGCAACAACGGGATCCCTCCAGGGACGCCTATGTCATTTACACCTCGGGCACCACCGGCTCGCCAAAGGGTGTGCGGATTCCCGAAACAGCGTTTCGCATGGCCATCACGAATACTGCCGATCTGGAGGGGCTCGATGCCACGACCAGGTCATTGTGCTTCTCGCCCTTCCACTTCGACGGTTCGTATGGGACGGTGTTCCCTACCTTGGTCGCAGGCGGAGCGCTCGTGATACCGCCGCGCGAAAGGTTGCTGTTCGTCAAGCCCTTCTATACGGCCCTGTTCGAGGAGGGCATCACCAACACCGGCTTCACCCCCAGTTATCTTCGTCTCCTCCTTTCCTGGTCTTCCGCGCCAAGCCTGTCGCGCACTTCGCTCAGAACCATAGGCCTCGGTGGCGAGGAGTGCGTCGCGTCGGATGTCGCCAGTCTCTGGGATCTGCACCCGAACGTACGAATTTTCAATCGGTACGGTCCGACTGAAACCGCTATCCAGGTCACGACATACGAAGTTACACACGAAGACGTGCTATCCGGATCTGTGCCTATCGGATCACCGCATCCTGGAGTGACCTTTCACATCGTTGCCGAGGACGGCAGTTTGGTTCTCGGCCCCGGGGAAGTTGGTGAGTTGTACATCGGCGGGAACCAGCTCATGCGCGGTTACTGGGGCGATACCGAATTGACGACTCGTGTTCTGCGTGATGATGTCGTTCCGGGGATCACGGTCTATCGAACCGGGGATCTAGTCAGTCGGGATCAGCAAGACCGCTACGTCTACGTGGGTCGCACTGACAGCGTCGTCAAGCGAAAGGGCGTCAGGGTATCGCTCCAAGAAATTGCTCGGGTACTGCGCGCAGTACAAGACGTTTCGGGTGCCCTCTGCTTAGCCGTCGACGAACACGGCCGGTTGGCCATCGCTGCCTTTGTCGAGGCAGGTCCCGACGTCACGGTGCCCCAACTCCTCGAGGTCATGCATCATGAGCTTCCGTCGGGCATGGTGCCCGACGAGGTGCACCTTTGGTCATCGTTTCCGATCAACTCGTCGGGTAAGGTCGATCGACATCGGCTGGCCGCTGAAGCAAAGCGGGTCATTTGGTCCAAGGCTGACGGAGGTGTCGAGCTCTAGAAGGACCGAGCTCCAGACTCCGGGTGGAACTGGAGCACGGTCCTATAAGAATCCGAGCCGGCACCGCTGCAGAAGCCCTCTCCGACCACTACCCAAGTCGGCTGCTTCTCGCCGAAGCCGGAGGAATACCAACCGAGGACGGGGTCGCTCTCACCCTTCGAGAGCGACCAAGAGGGGCCTTTCGGCAAACAGAGGGTTGCGCTCCTCGTGAATGTTTCGCCCGACCAAGTAAGTTCGACGTCCTGGCTCGACCATTCGGGCACAGATGTCGGGCCCCAGATGGAAGGCCAGCCGAAAGGCATGGCTTCCCGTCGTCTCGAGGCGGTCGACGATCTCAATGCGCCGAAGCTGGCTGGCCAATCGCACCGACCGCACATGGCGCACGGGTGGGGTGAGAGAACGATATCCGTCGTGCTCAGCGGACCAGTACGTCACAGACCCGTCGACGTCGGTCTCCAATTCGATCAGTGCGCTCCGCGCCTGACGGGTCCACAGGAATGGGCCGCCTGAGCGTGGACTGGCTCTGGCGGCCCACCTCGATGGTGTTGTGCGCCAGCGTGGAGCGGAAGTAGCTGCGCCAGCGGGGTTCGCCGTGGTAGCAGTACGTGCCGGGATCGGCGAGCACGTCCGTCCCGTCGTGCCGCACTTCGATCGCCAGCGCATCGGCGTGGGCGTGGGCGGCGATCGACAGGAACCCGTGGGGACCTGCATCGCACCGGCACCAGATCTCCTCGCCGTCTGATGGTGAGCTCCGCATCAGGGTCAGGCCGGCATCGGCGTAATGGTTCGGACGGCGTTCCGAGTGCTGCGTACGTCGACGATGCCCGGCCATGGACGCCAGGAGGGTGCTCGTCACCGTCGGGTCGCACCGTCGGCCACCAGTCGGGCGCGTCGAACAGGGCGTCGCCGATGGCGAGGAGGCCGGGCCACCGCTCGTCGCTGTCGGAGGATCGAGAACGAGAGCCATCCCGTCGTCCCCATCGCCATAGCCGGGGCGCGCGAAGCTTGACATCCACCGTCGCCGCGACCACGTCGAACATGCGGTAGAGCAATGCCCAGAGGTCGTCGGAAAGGGGACGGTCCGGCCCAGTCCGCCTCGGCGGCCGCCACCGACGGCCAGCTCGGCGACGAAGCCGTGGTAGTCGAACGCCATCTCTCGGTTGACGCCACTCGGAAATGTGTTGCTCGGTCAGCTCGCGCTCGAGGACCCGTGCCGGCTTCCTCGGCCCAGCGGCGGCTCTCGGCGAACCAGTCGAAGGCGAGCGCCGCCACCAGGAGGCCGGCGGCCTCGGCGATCACGTGGTTGTTGGCCGACGACCCCCGGCTCCGGAAGGACGCCAGGTAGTGCTGGTGCCACCAGATCTGGGCGAGTGCCACCTCGTTGTGCTCGAAGAGCTCGAGCTGACTCCCTCCCAGCCCTCGAGCAGCCGGCGCACCCAGACCCAGCTGATCAGCCGCAGCCCGGCCTCGATTCCGCTTGTCCAGTGCACCCCCGAGAGGAACGGGTTCTGCGCCCACCAGGAGCGGAGATGGGAGGCCGCGCGTTCGGCATAGCGCTCGTCGCCGGAGAGGCGAAGGCGGCCGCGAGCACCGTCAGATGGTGCATGCGCGAGAGTTCCCAGATCTGCTTGACGTTCCCGGTGACGTCCTCGGAGCGGTGGTTGACCTTGAAGCAGTAGTCGACCTGAGGAGCCCGTCGTCCGGTCACTGGATCGAAGAACCAGTCCGGGTCCTCCATGTCCTGCCGCACGAGCCCCAAGGAGCTGCCACCGCCCCGCCAGTATCTCCTCGGCCGCGGCGAATCACCCGTCGACGCGCCTCGTCGGGGACGGCACAGCAGCGCCTCGTTCGGACGGAACCGTCCGAAACCGGCGCGTCCCCGGTGACGGTCCAGGGCCATGGTGCTTACGGTCGAGGGTCGCGAGCCCACGACTGTGGCGTGACACTCGGGCACGACCTGTCGCGGACGCCCACCGTCTGCGCCGCACGTGGTCGGAGATCCGCCACCTCACTTCGGACGCAGACATCTTCGACAGTCGCCGAAGGCGCCATTCGAGCTCGACCGAGTTCACGTTGCCGCCTCGTCCAGATCCGATCTCGAGTGCACGCGTGGCGGTCACAGCTGCTTGCGGTGTTCGACTGCTGACTGCCGAGCCTGCCGTGGCCAGGGTGGCACGGGTCGTCGCACGTCAGCGAGTCCAAGCGAGATGGGCATCGGGCCACCGGTGCGCACGGCGTCGAGAAAGGCCTTGATCTCGGCGGCTTGGCCCTTGTCCGGTGAACCGAGATGCCGGCGGACGCGAGCGCGTGCGACCCGACCAGACGGTGGCCCGCCTGAAGTTGTCGAGTCGGGCGGTCCGCCCTCCGCTCGAGGCCTCGAAGGTCTCCTTGGGGAAGCGGCGGTGCGCGTTCGTCAGATAGGTGATGGTCGCCAGCGATCCGTCGCCGTAGCGAAGGCTCACCTGCATCTCGTCGGGACCACCGGCCGGCAATCGCCATGACCTCGACCGGATCGCTGCCGATCCACCAACTCAGGGTGTCCACGAAGTGGCCGCCCTCGCCGACGAACCGAGAACCCTCGAGTTCGCTGTCCCGGTACCAGCTGTCCGACGCGAGCCGACCTGCGTTGACCAGGTAGCGGGCGTTCGTCGGCTCGGATGATCGACCGAACCGTGCCCGCATCTCCACAAGGAGCGGAGCGAATCGACGGTTGAAGCCGACCATGATCCTGTCGTTCCCGGTCGCGTCCACCGTGGCGAGAATCCGGTCGAGCTCGTCAGTCGTCAGAGCCAGCGGCTTCTCGACGAAGACCGCCTTTCCCGCTTCGAGCGCGCGGCACGTCAAGTCGGCATGCGCACTGTGTCGGGTGACGATGAAGACGGCGTCGATCGATCGGTCCTCGAGGACGGCATCCGCATCGGTGCCGGCATGCTGCAAATCCGAACTTGCGCTGCGCGTTGACGGCTGACAGCGAGCGGCGGGTGGCGACGTGTGCCAGCTCGACCCCCGGCTGCTTCACGAGGTGCGGAAGCAGCATGGACGACGCGTAGTTCCCGGCGCCGACGAAGCCGATCCGCAGGGCTTCCGCTCACGCCGTCCACGGCGGATCGGCGTGCGCCGGGAGTCGATCGCCTGACCGCCGTACCGGACGGCGCCTGCACGCGCCGGCCTGGCTGTGACTCGGACCTTCGAGATCGGCCTCCTCCGGCGCGTCGTACTCGAAGAGAAAGCCGACGCCCTGCAACACGCCCGTGCTGAGCTGCTCGTAGACGCTCGGCGCGTCCCGAGAGGGGAAAGATCCCGGCGATGAGCGGCTCGGGATCGATCTCCTTTCTGGCCACGGCATTGACGAAGCAGTGGAGATTGCGCCGCTCCGTCCATCGCACGTAGCCCGGCCGGGTAGTCGATTCCGTCGACCTCGTAGCTGGGGTCGTAGCGGCCCGGTCCGTACGAGCGGGAGAACCGGAGGTCGAGCTCCTTCTCGTAGTAGTCGTTCCACGGCAAGTCGAGCTTGCACTTGCCGATGTCGACGACCGTCGCCCGGTCGCGTGCGAGCCGTGCCGCCAGCTCCACCGGCTGGTTGGAAGAGCCGCCCGCGACCAGGAAGACCCGGTCGGCACCGAGCCCACCCGAGGCCTTGGACAGCGCCTGTTCCACCGCAGCCACGCCCGTCGTCGTCCGGTGCGGCGCACAGCAGGGCGCCGGCCTTCTCAGCCAGGCGGCATCGGTCCTGGTCGGGATCGAGGCCGACCACTTGGACCCCGGAGGCCACCAGCAGCTGGACGACCAACTGCCCGACCAGGCCGAGGCCGATGACACACGCGGTGTCCCCGATCTGGACGTTGCCCTGACGAACGCCCTGCAACGCGATCGAACCCACGGTGGCGAAGGCGGCCAGCTGGGGCGAAACCCCGTCGGGCACCGCCACGCAGAGATTGGTCGGCACCCAATTGATCTCGGCGTGGAGGGCGAACTCGTTGCCGGCGCAGGCCACGAGCTGACCGACGGAGAACTCCTCGGCCCCCTTCCCCA
The DNA here is from genome assembly GCA_963807775.1 of uncultured Acidimicrobiaceae bacterium. Classification (GTDB taxonomy): domain Bacteria; phylum Actinomycetota; class Acidimicrobiia; order Acidimicrobiales; family RAAP-2; genus Bog-473. Next base: position 471,057 of record CAWECY010000017.1, read on the forward strand.
CCTCCTCGACGACGCCGGCCAGCGAGTAGCCCAGCGGCGAATAGGAGTCAAGGCGGTTCATCGCCTTCTTGTAGGTCGTGAGCGCGCCCTGTTGCTGAACGGTCTCGAGCACCTTCTTCACCTGGTCGGGCCGGGCTCGTGCCTTGCCGACCAGCGACATCTTGGACTCTCCGACCTTCATCAACTCGGTGCCAGTGGAGATCAGGGAGTAGAGCGATCGCACGAGCACCCCGCCGGGGGCACACGAAGGAGCGGGCGCGTCGATCACGGCGAGCTCTCCCGAGCGGTAGTTCTGTGCAACTTGCTTCACCGGTCGTCCGACTCCCTTCTTGCAGGACCGGGGTCACAGCCCCACTCCAGCTCGACGGGTCTGGCGGTACCAGAACTCGAGGGTGAGCAGCTGCCAGATCTGCTTGGACCGGTCCTCTCGCCCCGACCGGTGCGTCCTCGACGAGCGCGGAGACGGCCGGCCGGTTCGAGGAACCCCGTGCCCACGAGTTCGCCTCCGAGCAACGAGTCGTCGATCACGTCACGCAGGTCTCGTGTCACCCACGCCCGGAGCGGCGCCGAGAAGGATGCCTTGGGTCGGTGCACGATCTCCTTCGGGAGCCAGGCCTCGGCGGCACGCTTCAACGCGACCTTTCCGCTTCTCCCGGAGACCTTCTCCTTGCCGGCCAGCGAGAACGCGGCCCGGAAGACCAACGGGATCCACGAACGGAACTCGCACTTCGGTCGACGCGGCCATGCTGGCCCGGTCGGTGTAGGCCAGGTTGAGACCAGGGAGGAACATTCGGGTGTCCGCCAGGCACATGCGATTGACCTGGTCCGACATGCGGTTGTCCTCGTAGACCTGAAGATGCTGTGCAAGCACGTCGTCGATGTCGCGCTCGCAGCTCGGGGCTGAGGAGCGCCGCCAACTCAGTCGGGCGCGTAGAGGCTGTAGCTCCTGCGGAACGCCGCCTCTTCGGGAAGCTCGGCGAACGTCACGAATCGTTTGGCCCACCGGGCGTAGCGAAGGCCACGACCAGCAGCGGTCACCGGCAGGCGCTCGACGACGCCGTTCGTCGAGCGATGGACGAATGCGGGAAGTTCACGGTACCGCCCGGCCAGAACGCAGGCCACGTGCTTGCGGTACCCCCGAACAGCTCGTCCGCACCCATCCCCGACAGAAGGACCTTGACGCCGGCGGCGCGCGCCGCCTCCGACATGAGGAGCGTGTTGATGGCCGCCGGATCACCGGTGGGCTCGTCGAGGATGTCGACCATCTTGGGCAGCGAGCTCGACCACGTCGGGCTTGAATCTCGATCTCGTGCAGCTCGATGCCGTGGCGCTGCGCGATCTTCCGGGCGTAGACGGCATCATCCGGCATGGCCTCAAGCCGATGGTCCTCGGCTCGGAACGTGATGGTGTACGCGTCGATCTGGGGATTGGCCCGCTTCGCCAGCACGGTCACGATGCTCGAGTCGAGGCCACCGGAGAGGAAGCTCGACACCGGAACGTCGGCGACGAGGTGCGCCGTTCACCGAGTCTTCAATGACCTCCCGGAGGTCGTAGTCGGTCTCCTGAGCTGCCGCGGCCTCCTCGACGACGTCCCAATAGCGCTCGACGCGGTGCGTGCCGTCGGGACGGAACTCGGCCCAGCTGCCCGGCTGGAGCTTCTCGACGCCCCGCACCGAGCACATTTGGTCGGGCACCCAGTAGTAGAGCATCGACGCGACGAGCGCCTGCGGGATGCATGTGCAAGCTCGCAGCCGAACGCGTTCACCAGGGCCTTGAGCTCGGAGGCGAACACGACGCCGTCCTTCCGGCGGATGTAGTGCAGGGGCTTGATCCCGAACTGGTCGCGAGCGAGGAAGAGAGAGCCGGTCACTTGATCGAGCATGGCGAAGGCGAACATGCCTCGAAACCGTCGCAAGCACCCGGGTCCCCAGCGCCGCCATGCCTCGAGGACGACCTCGGTGTCGGACGTGGTCGTGAAACTGCGCACCGCGGCGACCAGTTCGGCTCTGATCTCCCGGTAGTTGTACAGCTCGCCGTTGTAGCAGAGCGACGAATGGTCGCTTGACCAAGGGCTGCTGGCCGTGCCGAAGATCGATGATCGAAAGGCGGCGGTGGGCAAAGTGCACGTCGATTCGCTCGTCGCGTGTAGGAGAACGAGCCTTCCTCGTCCGGACCACGGTGGTCGAGGCACCGGCCCATCATCTCGGTAGCCGCGCCCCGTCTACCTGCTGGTAGGCGCCGGCGATGCCGCACATGGGTCAGCCTCCGGCAGTCGACTGGAGACGCGACGTCGTGAAGCCGAGATGAGCTTCTCGTAGACGCCGACGTAGCGGGGAGCCTGATGGTCCCATGCCAGCTCTTGTTCGATCCGCGCCCGGCCCGCCATCCCCATCGAGCGCCGTCGAGGTTCGTCGTCGATCAGGTCGACCAGCAAGCGAGCCAAGTTCATCGACGTCGTTCGGGGTCGCGTAGACCGCGGCATCGGCAGCCGAGATCCGGGTCTCCCGCAGGTCAAACGCGACGACCGGCAATTCGAATGCCATGTACTCCATCGTCTTGTTCATCGTGGAGACGATCGTTCAACGGGTTCTTCGGATCTGGTGAGATGCCAACGTCGGCGGTCGACAGGATCGCGGCCACCTCTGCATCGGGGATTCGTCCGGTGAATGTGACGAAGTCGGAAAGATCGAGACGATGGCTCGCAGAGCGACCAGATCCTCGAAGCAGTCGCCGGATCCGATGAGGGTGAAGCTGATGTCGCGACGGCCGAGTCGGTGCACGACGATGATCGGCCAACTCCAAGACGAGGTCGACGCCATCCTGTGGCCCCATAACACCCATATATGCGGCCAGGTGGGGCCTGCCTCGACGCAGGCTCGGTTCGGGCGCTGTCCGACGAAGCCTGGCAGGTCCGGACCGGTGCGCACGACGGTGACGCGTGCCGGGGCGACGCCGTCCCGCTCCGAGGACGATCTGTCGATAGGAGTCGTTGGTCGAAATCACATGGTCCGCCGTCCTGGCGGTGCACCGCTCCATCAGCCGCAGAGCCCGGTAGACGAGTCGGTTCCCGTTCGGGAACCGCGATTGGTACAGCTCCGGACAGAGATCGTGGTGGTCGAAGACAAAAGACGACCCGTGGAGCATCCGAAACAGGAGCCCGATGGGCCAGAAGAGGTCGGGAGGATTGCAGCTCTGAACGACGGCGAAGCGACCCCGGCAGGCTTGCCTTCAGGCTGAGCAGCAAGGGTGGCGAAGAACGAGTAGAGGTACTCAAGGACGAAGGAGACCCTCGACCCGCCCGGCGCATAGGGTCGGTACTTGATAGAGATCGACCCCCATGAGTCGGGCATAGCGTCGGGTCGCCTGGAGCCTTCGGGCAGACCACGGCGACCTCGGAAGCCGGCATCGATAAGCGACTGGCACTCGAGCCAGACACGGCGATCGAACGGGACCGACAGATTCTGCACGAGAATGAGAACCCGTCCCCGCTTGCCTGCATCGCCCTCCGTTGCCGCGGGTGCTCGAAGACGTTGCGCGTCGACCGTGGGGCGCTCGATCATCTTCGCGGACCATGGTCGGTCACCACGAGAATCCTTCGTAGCAATCCAGCGCCTCGAGCTCGGGCCCGAGTCGACCGTCGAGGTCGATGATCCGCGACGGCGGGAATTCAAGCAGTGCCTCAACGACCTCAGGGGTCGAGAAGGCGACGACAGCGACGTCGGCGCCGGCAATGGCCTCTTTGGGGCCGTCGGTGAGGATGCGCTTGAGATGCGGAAGTTTGGACTCCACGTACTGGCGGTTGGATCCGACCAGGGAGGATGGGTTCAGGACCGGGTCGTGAATGCGAACCTCGTAGCCCTTGCCCAGCAGTGTCTCTGCCAGGTCGACGTAAGGGCTCTCACGGAGGTCGTCGCTGCCCGGCTTGAAGCTCAGCCCAAGCAACGCGACCCGACGACCCTCGCCGGCCACAACGCGGTCAATCGCTTCGTCGATCGACAACCGGTTGCTGGCCAATGCGCCGGAGAGCAGCGGTATGTCGATGCTCTCAGTTCGGGCCAGGTAAAGGAGAGATCGAAGGTCCTTTGGCAGGCATGACCCGCCGAATGCAAACCCAGGCCGCAGGTACTTCGGCGAGATGTTGAGGCGATCGTCCTCGCAAAACAGCTCCATGACCTCTCGGCTGTCGACACCGAGACGCCTGAAGATCCGTCCAAGCTCGTTGGCAAAGGAGATCTTCGTGGCATGGAACGCATTGCACGCGTACTTCAGCGCTTCTGCGGTCCGCGGGTGTACTACTCGAAGCGGGCTGTCGAGAAAGGAGAAGAGGCTCGAGACGGATTCAATGGCCCGGGTATCCGAGGAGCCGATCACCGTGTACGGGGGAGAGAAGAAGTCCGCGATCCCAGTTCCCTCGCGGAGGAACTCCGGGCACATCGCGACACCCACGTCTCAGTCCCGAATCCTGGAACGCTGCCCGCAGTCGAGTGGCGACGTCCTCGACCGTTCCGGGTGGAACAGTGCTGCGGATGACGACCGTGTGGAATGCCGCGCCTTGTCTCTACGGCCGTAAGCGTCCGGATGAGATCTTCGACGACGCGGTGGATGTAGGTGAGGTTTGTCTCCCCACTCGCGGCCGAGGGTGTGCCCACGCACAGGAGCGACACATCGGCGCGCTCGAGGGCATCAGTGGGATCAACTCGTGGCCTGAAGCGTCCCCGCAGCGACCGCTTGGGCGAGCAGGGAATCCAGACCAGGTTCGACCACCGGGCTGTGCCCGGCTGAGACCGCCGCGACCTTCAATTCATCCGGATCGACACCCCAGACATCGTGGCCGTTGGCCGCCAGACAGGCCGCGGTGACAGTGCCGACGTACCCAAGTCCGAACACTGCGACCTTCATGGCATCAGTGGGAACTGGCACGGGAGACGGGCGCGGCACGAGATTGCCATATCCAAGATGAGCAGCGGACCGCCCAGGAGATACATACGGGCGGTCACCCGATTCCCAGGATCAGCCGGTTTCCCCGATTTGGTACCCCCCAAGAGGTACGCGGTCCTGGCAGCGGGCGGGGAGAAGGATCCGGAGGGTCGGGCATCGTGAGAGGCGTTGGGCACGCAGCGCCCTGGGACTATCCGTCTCCATGGGGCGATATTCCGATGGGCGATCCGGTTCACCCCCCGATGCCACGCTTCAAGCTCGATCTGACGCGAAGTCGCTACGGCTCCTGTATCAGTCTTGGACGCTGCTACCTCGATATCCCCTCGGAAAGGTTCCCATTGTGACCACTGAAACCGGTGATATCACCGAAGACATCCTCAGCATCGTCGCCGCCCATGCGCGGCTTTCGATCGATACGTCGACTCTCGGCCTCGATGACGACCTCTTCCTCAAGGGGATGACTTCGCATGCAAGTGTCAACGTGATGCTCGCGTTGGAGTCGCATTTCGATATCGAATTCCCTGACAGCATGCTGACTCGGAGTACTTTTGAATCGGTGTCAGCCATTCGCGCAGCGGTGACTGAACTAACTGCGATTCCGCAAGCGAACTGACGACCCACTCGGACGGCCACTCAACCCTATGTCCGCGTAATGCTTGTTTAGCTCAATTTGGAGTTGGAGGCTGGCCTGCACTTTGGAGCCAAATCAGTTTGATTCTCTCCCGGTGAGCAGAGTCCCTGGAGTGATCGGAGAGCACGGAGCGTCCTGTGGCACAGATCGACCTTTGGACTCCCTGGTTCCGGGCAATTTCTTCAATCGATATTTCTGGATTTCGATGTCGCGACGACGATGGCGATCGCCATGCCTCCTTCATGGCTGAGGCTGACGAACAGCTCGTCGATCCCCTTTTCCCTGGCAATTCGGGCTGCCGTGCCCGTCAGGGACAACGCGCAGCTGCCGCAGGCCAGCCGCCGCACCTCCATCGAGGTCCAAGGTGGTATCGGATCCTCAATCGCCAGCGCCTTGATGGTGGCCTCCTTAGCTGCGAAACGGGCAGCGAAGCGCGGTGCCGGTTCGGACGATTCTGCGCACTGGGCTCGCTCCAGAGGAGTGAAGAGCCGTTGCAAGTACTGGTCACCGAAGTGATCGATGGACTTCCGAACGTCCGATACCTCGACCAGGTCGATGCCGACGGCGACGACTTTTCCGGCCAGAGATGAGAACGCGAGAGTGTTCACTTCCATGCTCAGACGAAAGTCTTGGTCGTCATCCCGCTACATGATCGCCGTCGAGCCATCGAAGGTTAGGAGACGCGGGCGCGCCGGCTGCCCGACGCTCGGGGAGGGTATCCGGGGGCCTTCTCGAGGGACCACCCGGCCCGCCGCGCTCGAGCAACCGCGGCCAGCTGGGAGTTAACGCCGAGCTTCTGGAGGATCGCCTTGATCTGTGAGCGAACGGTTGAGATTGAGACGAACGCAGCATTGGCGATTTCCTCCGCGCAATGGCCTTCTATGAGCTCCGCCAAGACCACCTGTTCACGTTCTGTAAGGACGAAGAAGGGCTCCAAGCTGGGTTCCGGCGACTCCTCGCTGGCTTCCGCCAGTGCCAACGAGGCGAATGAGCTTCGAGTGGCGTGTGAAGTCGCCCCTATCCGAAGGAGATCGTTGAGGGTCCGGAACAACTGGTCGAACGGTTCGCTCCGGTCGATCAGGGCAGACGCTCCGGCACCCTTCCAGGCGCTCAGCCGGTCAACGTCGTCTGCTGCGTCGATAACGCACACCGTGAGGTCCGCATGGCGCAGTGCACTGACCAGTGCGGATCCGGATGTGACGTCGAGGGACCGGACATCAACGAGGACGAGGTGTGGCCGCCACGCGATACCCAGTCCGATCTCCAGTTGTTTGGGCGCAACGTGCTTCGTGGAGAATCCGTATGCCGTGAGGGCGCTGGCCAGGGCCCCGGCCAACAAGTCACTGCCAGCGACCAGGACCCGCGCGGGAATACCCAAGGATTCGGGCGTGCTTCGGACGACGACGCTCATGAACTCCGTCCGTCCCCAACACTCGCGAGACGACCGAATCTCGACGCGGCAGGCTGGCTAAGAAAGGTGAAGTAGTGCACACGCCGGCGCGCCACGAAGCACACCAAGCCGTGGATCCCTGTACGCAACCCGTTCGAGACCATGTTCTTCCCTGGAGACCGCCTTCGCCAACCGCCATATCGGCGGGTGCCAACCCGCCTGGGGGGGATGTTACTGGTGTCCCTGCCTAGCGTCAATCGGCATATGGAGACGAGAGTTGACAACAACGGAGGCACAACTCTCGGAGGTACGCCGACCCCCCTGGCGCGCCCTACTTTGGTTGGAAAAGGGCGGGCGCGGTGGGGCGGTCGAACAGAGCAAGAGGACGCCGGCGAGCGCACGAGACCTGACACGGTGCCGATGTCCCGCTCGCCTGTGGGCGGGGAACACCGGGCGACGGTGCGGGCCCTACGGTCAGCGCCGGACGCGGGTCAGTCCCGGTGAGTCTCGGCGCTGGACTCAGCAGCTCTTATGTGTCTTGATGCAGAGCTTGCGGATCCTCGGAGCCGCTGGGCACCACCTGAAAGCAGACGTGGCCCGCCGATGCAGGCAGATCGGTCAGCACGACGACCTTCGCCGCTGCTCCCGGATTCTCTTCCCGGACCGATTGCGTGACTCGACTTAGGGCTGCAAGAACGTGCGCACGATGAGCCACCGGCAGTTCCTCGAGGCCGCCGACGTGCAGGCGGGGAATGACCACTGGCCCGTCGAGTTCGGGCCCGCTGATCACCACCACGTCCGCGTCGAAGTAGGAAACCCTACGCCGCACGCCGCGGTCCGTCACCCCCTGAGCAATGGCGCAGGATGGACATTTCCTTGCCAGGGTGACCTGGCCAGAGACCCGCGACCAATCATGGCCATGATCCAAGGATGCCCCCTAACGCAGTCAATTCACAGCTAGCACCGGGGTTACAAGAGTCAAAAACCATTGTGACGATACGACAAAATCGCGAAAACCCCCGCGAGTAACAGCCTGGCGCCACGTATCAGGACCCGAGTCTTTCCTCTCGGAGAGGGATACGAAGGACAAACCGATCACTCTTGACAGCGACGGGGTTCAGGACGTTTTGGCGAAGATGCTCCCCCCAACGGTCGTACAAGCCGACGGCGGCATGGCGCACGCCTGTCCTCTCGAGTCGGCTCCCAGGGAACTGTGACGACAAATGGAACGAACAGCACCATTGGACCAGGCATCTCAGTGTCGGGGGCAGACGTGTCATCGGAGCTGAGCGCGGACTGGGACTGGTGGCCCCCCACGGTTGAGCAGGCGCTAACGCGCCCCTCGCGCCGCTCACCTGCGGAGATGACTAGTGCACTCACCATTCGGATCGAGCCGGTTCCGGAAGTCGAGCAAGACACCACCGTCGAACCGGCGATGGCTCGGAAACGCAGTGGTCTCCGGCTGCGGCTCCTGATCGTCGATGTCGTCGCCGTTGCCACGACGTGGCTCTTGCTCGGAACGATGAACATCCCGGCCGCGACGGCGAACCGTCGGTGGGGCGGGGCCATTGCGGCCGTCCTTGTCACCCTGATCTTCATGCACTTGCTCGGGCTCTACCGATCGCGGCTGTGTGTGCAGCGAGGTCAGGAAGCGGCTCGGGTCGTCATCGCAGCCATGACTGGCGCAGTGGCTCTCGCGTTGCTCCAGGGCGGGACAGGGCGAAGCTTCGCCACAGTGATCGTGGCCGCCGGGTCCTGCACCATTGCTCTTATCGCTCTGCGCTGGACTTACGGCCAGTGGCTCCGTGCCCAGCGGGCGCGGGGTCGCTATCTCCGAGGAGTCGTCATGATCGGCGCCAACGACGACGCTGCCGCCATCTGGACCATGCTGGACTCGGAACCGGAGCTCGGCTACGAGGTGCGAGGGGTGATCGGCAAGCCCCGCCGCCGATCCGACTGGGCACATCTGCCGAACGGCCAAGCGATCGACCAACTTCCAGACATCGCCAGCCAGACCGATGCGAGCGGCGTTCTGGTAGTGGCCAACGCCCTTTCGGGGACCGAGGTTCACCGTGTGATCGAGCTCGCGACGGCGAACGGTTTGCACGTTCAGGTCTGGCCTGGGTTCCGGGGACTGGGTACGCGCCGGGTCCGTCGCCTCCCAATGAGTGGCGAAACCTTCCTGTACGTCGAACCGGGACGACGTCCTGCCTGGCAATTCACGGCCAAAAGGGTAATCGATGTTCTCGGGGCAGGAGTGGGTTTGCTGGTGTCCATACCGCTACTCCTCCTGGCTTGGGTTGCGATCCGGCTCGAAGACGGCAGCCCAGGCCTGTACCGACAGGTCAGAATCGGCTACAACCGGCGGCCTTTCGTCGTCTACAAGCTAAGGACGATGGCACTCGACGTCGACGTTGACCTGGCGATCATCAACGAACGCACCGATGGTCCGCTCTTCAAGGCAGCCCATGATCCACGGGTGACCAGGGTCGGCGCCATCTTGCGCGCCCTGAGCATCGACGAGATTCCCCAGCTCTTCAATGTTCTGACCGGGGACATGAGCCTGGTGGGACCCCGTCCCGCCCTCCCTGAAGAGGTCGCCCAGTTCGACCGGGACCTGCAGCGTCGGCACGCCGTCAAGCCAGGCATCACCGGGCTCTGGCAGCTCGAAGCACGGGACAATCCGTCCTTCCACGCCTACCGCAGACTGGATCTCTTTTATGTCGACAACTGGTCGATCGGACTCGACCTTGGCATCCTTCTCGCAACCGTCCCGATGGTAATCACGCGCGCCATGAGCGTCGGCCGAACAGAAGGGATGCCGGAAGCGGCAGCTGAGGCTCTGTAGAGACTCGGGCCCTTCTCTCTTCTCGTCCGTCCCGGAATGCCTGGGCGCCGCCGAGCCAGATCCTTTTCTGGGCGTCGCAGCCAGGAACCTCGCCTGGGCGCCGTTCGGCGAACCTTCGCCGTCATCCGACGCGAGCCCCGGCTGAAGCCTCGGAGGACTTCATGGCGGGTCAGGTCCCCAATTGATGTCCAAGTCAGTCCAGGTCAACGCAACTCCTGAATTGCCGAGGGCGGCATCGATTGGCCCTGGGGCTGGGCCGAACCGTCCGTGCGAGGCCGGCCAGATCAACGTTATTGACACGAAATGTGACTTTCGACTCCCCCGAAACGCCCGCCCTTCCCCAAAAAAGGGGATGACTTGTCCCGGATTTATCGGGACCATAGGTGGGACATAACCGGCTGGGTGGAAAGCCGACCGGCTTGTCCGGTGCGAAGGATCCTTGGCGATGGGATCAGGAGGCTATCTGGTGGCGATTCAAATGGTGGAGACGCGCCGTGGGAGTCCTCAGGGACCCGCGGTCAATTCGAGGAACGATGACGACCTCGTCGAGGTGGTGGCGCAGGCGCGGGCTGGCTCAGCCGCCGCCTGGCAGGCACTTGTCGAACGCTTCGGCGGGTTGGTAGCGGCGATAGCGAGGCGGTGCCGGCTGAATGACGCCGACGTCGCAGAAGTCTGTCAGACGACCTGGTTGCGCCTGGTGGAGAACCTCGACCGAATCGAGCAGCCGGAACGCCTTGGGGCGTGGCTGTCGACCACCTCTCGACGGGAGAGTCTGAGGATCGCCACCCGAGGGGTCATGGTCTCGGGGGGCGACGAGGTGTACCTCCTGGCTGACGAAAACGCCGAGCCGCTCGATGCCGCCCTCTTGAGGGAGGAGCAGGTGAGCGCGATCCGCATGGCGGCCGACCGGCTCCCGGAACGGTGTCAGCGTCTTCTCGGCCTGTTGATGGCAGATGATGATCTGCCGTACAAGGACATTGCTGAGCAGTTGAGCATGCCGATCGGCAGCATCGGGCCGACCAGAGGGCGCTGCCTCGCGCATCTCCGCCACATACTGGACGAGATGCAGCTCGCCAAGATAAGCGCCGAGGTCTAGGCGACGTCTGTCGAGACGACTCGCCAACCGGTGGAACTCCCCTCTCGAAATCGACTGTTGACTGACTAAACGGTTACTCAGAAGGCTCCCCGGCCCAGCCCGACGAATACAGCTCCCCCGGCCGGAGGCCCTGACCAAGATGTTCGATGTCGTGGAAGGCTGTCATCCACCCAACCTTCCCGGTGGACGCTCGGGAGCTGGCCGATCGTTCCTCCAACGAGCAACTGCAAGGCCCCCATCGTGCGCGTCGCGTTCGTTACGAAGAACTGCCAGGCCGTAGGCCAAGATCTGCGGCGACACGGGCGTGGCGGCGAGCCTCTCGGCCACCTCATCCTCAATGACTCGGCGCGGCTCACGCGCCAACTCCTCTAACCGGATCCGCAAGGGCTCCGGCACCCCTCCTCCGCACCGTCCTGGGCCGGACGGCCCCGCTTCGGCGGTCTACTCGTCGCGTGACCATCGGACTGTACGGTCGCGCTCGAGGAGGGGGGTGGCGCCGGCTCGGCCGACTAGCCCGACGCCTCGGTAAGGTGCGGTGCCCAGCTCGCCGCCAGGCGCGGGCCAGTCCCGAGAAAGCGAGACACCGTGCGCTTCATCCTGCACTACCCCGAGGCCAACGGGAGCGAGCTCGACCTCCTCGACGCCGGCGCAATCCCTGAGATCGCCGCGGCCGCCGAGGCAGCCGGCTGGCACGGGCTGGCCCTCACTGAGCATCCTGCGCCGAGCGCCACCTGGCTGGACGCGGGCGGCCACCAGAGCCTCGACCCCTTCGTCGCCCTGGCGGCGGCGGCTGGGGTCACCACCGAGTTGGCGCTGGTGACAAACCTGACCGTCGTCCCCTATCGCAACCCACTCCTGCTGGCGAAGAGCGCGGCCACGCTCAATCGCATGTCCGACGGCCGCTTCTACATGGGTGCGGGCGCCGGATATCTGAAGTCCGAATACTTCGCTCTCGGCGTTGACTTCGCCGAGCGCAACGCTCTCTTCGACGAGGCGCTCGAAGTCATGCAGTTGCACTGGAGCGGCGAACCGTTCAGCTTCGAGGGCCGACACTTCTCTGCCCGCAATATCCAGGCGTTACCGGCACCACGCAACCATTCGGTCCCGATCTGGATGGGCGGGAACTCCGATGCCGCCCTAAAGCGAGCAGCGCGCTTCGCCGAGGGCTGGATGCCCATGGCGGCCTCGGCCTCGGTAGCCAAGACGGCACGCACCCCGCCCGTCACCACCACCGAAGAGCTGCGCGAGCGCCTGGCCACGCTCGAGCGCTTTGCCGGTGATCGCTACGATCAGTTGGAGCTCATCCTCAGCTATGTGGGTCCGACCCTGGCCCATTTCGAGCGAGACACCGAACGCATTCGCCAGCGCCTGGGTGAGATGGAGGAGCTGGGGGTCGACTGGACGTTCGTCAGCCCACCGTGGTCACGCCCGCCCGGGCCCATCGAGTGGCTCCAGGTGTTCGCCGAGACGTTCATCGCCCACTGAGCGAGTTTGGCCACTGCGCCCGGGCACTCCTCGCTCCGAGAGCGCGCCCCGGGCCTACGGGTGTCGCATCCCCCAACGCGATCGGGCGACGCGTTTGCATCCGCCGTATCACGGATGACGTGCCTGATCCGATACCCACATGGAACGCTGTCGGGGAAGCGGTCTGGATCCCAGTCGGGGCCCCGGCGAAACTGAGTCCACCCGTATCCAACCGGTCCAGCGAGAATTTGAACACCGACTTCTGCTCGTACGAGGGCTCGGGCAGCACGGAATCCGCTCAAGAACCCGCCGTTTCAGGCCGACATGAGACGTGGAGGAGCGCGCCCACGGGCCACATGACGGGAGTTGCCACGGATGACGGCGCTGCACACGCGACTTGCTGGGCCGAGGGAGATTTTCTGGTCGATACTGATCAGCGTGCTGGCGGGTGTCGGCGCCTTCGTCGTGACGTACCATGCGATGAGTCTGGCGTTTCCTCCGACCTCACCGTCGGCGTGGACTGCCCCGGCGGGCGCCGCGGAACATCAGCGATGCGCGACCGCCCGCTCCGACAACGGCGGGTCTTCGTGCGCGACGGCTACGCCCGCGCTCTCCCGGTCAGCCGGGCACTAAGCGCTCGCCGGCGGCAGCGCTCAGATCAACCCTCGGTGGGCCGGTGGACGAAACCCGAGGTCGGGTTCAAGGGTGCCGACGCCGCCGTGACCTTCAGGCATGAGGCGGTGCCGGGCTATCCGGTGGAGGTCGGTCTTGTGTCGCGCACGACGCGTTTCACCAGCGACTGCAACAGGGCCCAAGCCACGTCGGGATGGTCCTGGACGAAGGGCCTGAACTGCCATGCCGCGAGGGCGTAGCACCTCAGGTCGGTGTCCGCAGTCACATCGGCCATGCGCGGGCCTTCGTCGATCAGCGCGATCTCACCGAAGTGATCGCCCGCCTTGAGCGTGCTGATTGTGGCGCCGCCGTCACTGACTGTGGCGGCGCCGTCGACGATGATGAAGAAACCGATACCGGGCTTCCCCTTCTCGGCGATCACCGTGCCGGCGGAAAAGGACCGCTCGCTCATGGCGCTTGCCAGCTGCTTGACGTCACGCTTGGACAGATCCTGGAACAGCGAGACCCGCCTGATCGCATCCTCGACATCGGTCATGCCCGAACGGTACACGGCGCCGCCCTTCGGCACACTGCGGACTGGCACCGGACCCGCCAGCTCAAACCCGAACGGGCTCGGGTACGGCTCCCCGCCAGTACCCCAGGGTGACGACGAACCGCGAGCCGCCGTCGTAGTTGATCGGCGACTCTGCCCGTACCGTGCCGCCCATGGCCGACGCCAGTTCGGCCACTATGGCCAACCCGAGGCCCGAACCCATGGGCCTGTTCGGGCCCCGGTCGGCCCGGTAGAACCGCTCGAAGACCCGATGCAGGTCGCCCTCGGCGATGCCCGCTCCGTCATCGGAGACCGTGATCACGCACATCCCGGCCGAGTGATCGTCGCTGACGGTGACCGTCACTGTGGACAGGGCGAATGTGATGGCATTCTCAATGAGGTTGGCCAACAACTGGGCCAGCCTGTCCGGGTCGGCGGCCACCGGTGTCGACGCGCCACGGCCGGACCATTGGTCGGTGGCCACTCCCTCGGGTGTTCGAACAACGATCTGCAGCCCCGTCCTGGCGGCCGCCGGCCGAAATCCCTCGGCCGTCGTAGTGACGACCTCGACAGCATCGGTCGGCCGAAGGGAGATGGACATCTGCCGCGCCTCGAGCTTGGTCAAGTCGAGCAGGTCGCCCACCAGGCGCTCGAGGCGCCGCGACTCCGCGATGATCACGTCGGCCGCCTGCCCGCTGTCGTCGATGGCCCCGTCCTGGATCGCCTCGGCGAAACCGCGGATGGATGTAAGCGGGGTGCGCAGGTCGTGTGACACGGCGAGCAGCAGATGCCGCTCCCGGGCGCGGCTGTCCTCCAGGCTCTGGGCCATCCGGTTGATGGAGCCGGCCAGCGACGCGAACTCGGGATAGTCCCGGCGGCGCACCGGGACCCGGGCATCGAGCTCGCCCGAGGCGATGCGGCGCGTGGCGTCCTCGGCCTCAACCAACGGCCGGGCCATGCGGCGACTCATCTGCCAGGCGGCGGCGCCGGCGACCAGCAGCGCCGCACCGCCGGCCAGGATGAAGTACCCCCAGCTCGGCCCCAAGTTCCCTACGTTGCGCGTGAGGAGGATGGCCAGGGTGCCCTCGAACTCGGCCCGGTGTTCGCGGGCGGCCAAACGCTTACGTTCTGTCGCCGACAAATCGATGGGCGCGGCGGCGTACACGAGATTCCCCTGGCGACCTGACACCGTCTGGCCGTTCTGCAGTGCCGATGGGTTGATGTCCTCCGCGGTGAGCCCGGGCGGAAGAGGCGAGGCGAGCTCCCCGGCTGCGTTGACACGGATGAGGCCGGCGTCCTCGAGCTTGAGCGTGCGCTGGATGATGTCGAGGACACGTAGGGACCGATCACCGCTCTTGGGCGACGTCAGGCCATCGACCTCGGTGACGATCTCGGACTCGGCCTTGTTACGAACGTCGTTCCTGGTCAGGATGAGGCTGCCGGCGCCGGCGATCACCAACGTCACGACGACCAGGCCGACCATCACCAAGAGCAAACGGCGCCGCATCGCTCACCCGAACCGGTAACCGACGCCCCACACCGTCGCCAACGGCAGGTCGGCCCCGAGCTTCTTGCGCAACTGCGCCACGTGGACGTCCACCGTGCGCTCGTCGCCATACCAGTCGGTACCCCAGACCCCGTCGAGCAGCTGCTGGCGCGACAGGGCCAGGCCGAGGTTGTTGGCCAGGAAAGCCAGCAGATCGAACTCACGGGTGGTCAGCGCCACCACCTCGCCGCGCCGACGCGCCTCGCGCCGGCGCAGGTCGACTTCGAGGTCCCCGATGGTGACGACCTCCTGTGGAGCCGGCCCCTCCCGGGTCCGGCGGAGGATGGCGCGCACCCGTGCGACCAGCTCGCGCGGCGAGAACGGCTTGACCAGGTAGTCGTCGGCCCCGAGCTCGAGCCCCAGGATGCGGTCCACCTCGTCGTCGCGGGCGGTCAAGAAGAGGACGGGCACCGCGCTCCGACTGCGGATCTCGCGGCAGACGTCGAAGCCGTCGCGGTGACCCGGCAGCCCGACGTCGAGGATGACGATCCACGGTTCCTCCTGCTTGACGATCTCGAGACCCTTCTCGCCGTCGGCAGCCAGCAGGACGCGGAACCCCTCGCGCCGCAGGTACAGGTCCACCAGGTCGGCAATGTGCGGGTCGTCCTCGACCACGACCACCGTCCCGTTCTCCGTGTTCACGTATCTAGCCTCCCACCTGGAGCCGCCCCAATTGCCGGAATCCGGCCATCCCTTACAGAACCCTCACGTTTGCCGAACAGACCATTCACCAGGCTTCCGCACCATTTCTCTTCTCAGGGCCTTCCGAGGAAGGGCCCGAACGGGAGAGGAATGGTCATGCCGCACAGACGCACACACCTGATCCGCCTCGGCGCCATCGCCCTGGCTTCCGCCGCCACGCTGGGCACCGCGGTCACCGCAGCCGGTGCCACCACTCCGGGCAATTCCGGCAGCACCGGCAGCAGCGGCAGCAGCGGGAACACCGGTGGCTCCAGCAACGGCGCCGCCGCCAACGTCCCCAACTCGTTGAGCGGGATCAAGGCGAAGGCCAACGCGGACATCACTCAGCGGGTCAAGGCCCTGAACGCGGCGATCGGCAGGGTCCAGGGCGAGAAGGGCCTGGGCGCCGGCCAGGGCACCCTCGAGGCGTACCTTGGCACGGACATCAACCCGCTCAAGCAGCTGGATGCCAAGATCCAGGGAGACACCTCCTTGCAGCAGGCGCGGGAGGACTTCGCCACCATCTTCACCGGGTTCCGCGTCTACAAGTTGGTGCTGCCGGCGTCCCGCATAGCCGGTGACGCCTTCCGCGTCACCAACACGGTGATCCCGGTGCTGCAGAACGCGTCGACCAAGGCCCAGCAACACGTGAACCCGAGCAACGAGGGTGTGCTGCAACCGCTCATCAACGACCTCAACGGTCAGATCAGCGCAGCCAGCAACGCCACGAACGGGCTGGCGGCCAACGTGCTCGCCTACACCCCGGCTCAGTGGAACACCAACAACAATCTCCTGTCCCCGTCGAAGCAGTCGGACGCTCAAGCCGACGCCGCGGTCGCCAAGGGACGGCAGGACGTCGTGCAGATCCGAGCCATCATCAAGAACCATGTCGTGGGTTCGCCCAATTCGCCGGCCGGAACCAGTACCGGGAGCGGCACGAACAGCAGCACCCCGACCACCTCATAGGCGCCACAGCAGACCGCCGCACGGCGGCGCGTAACAACGACGACCCCGGGCACCAACTCCGTGCCTGGGGTCGTTGCGAATCAGCTGACCACTGAGGCCGTGGTGGCGTTGAGGCCGTTGGCCTCCTTCGAGCGGTAGACGACCTGGAACTCGGAGAACTCGGCGAGTCCCCACGGCCCGTTCTCCACCCCGATGCCGCTCCACTTGAAGCCGCCGAAGGGCTGCTGCGGTGCCAACGCCAGGTGGGTGTTGACCCAGGCTGTGCCGCACTCGAGCTGGGCCGCCACCTCGGCCGCACGGTCGGCATCGGCGCCCCACACAGAGCCGGACAGCCCGAAGTGCGTGGCATTGGCCCGCTCCACGGCGTCGTCCAGGTGACGGTACGGGATGACCGGCAGTGCAGGGCCAAACTGCTCCTCGTCGACGATCCGGGTGCCGTCGGACAGCCCGCTCAGGATGGTGGGCTCGAAGAAGTAGCCCGGACGGTCGATGGGCTTGCCGCCCGTCACGGCGGTCGCCCCCGACGACAAGGCGTCAGCGACGAGCTCCTTCACCCGCTCGTACTGGGGTGCGTTGTTGATGGGGCCCAGCTTCACCCCCTCCTCGGTGCCCTCCCCCACCTTGATGGCGCGGGCGTGCACCGCCAGCCCCTCGACCACGTCGTCGTAGAGCGCCTCGGGCACGTACACCCGCTTGATGGCCGAGCAGACCTGACCGTTGTTGGTGAAGGCACCGGCGAAGATGGCCGACGCCACGGTGGCCGGGTCGGCGTCGTCGAGCACGATGGCCGGATCGTTGCCACCCAGCTCCAGCGTCACCCGCTTCAGGTCGGGGGCAGCGGAGAGCGCCACCTTCTTCCCCGTCTCCACCGAGCCGGTGAAGCTGATCTTGCGTGGCACCGGGTGCGACGTCATCCAGGCGCCCAGCTCGTCGCCGCCGCTCACGATGTTCAGCACACCCGCCGGGAACACGTCGCGCAGGAGCTCGCCCACCTTCAGGGTCGTCAGCGGGGTGAAGGGCGATGGCTTGAGCACCAAGGTGTTGCCGGCCAGGAGGGCCGGAGCGATCTTCCAGAAGGCGAGGGTCAGCGGAAAGTTCCACGGCGTGATGGCGGCCACGACGCCGAGAGGGTGTCGCGCCAGCTCCACATACGCGCTGTCGTCGTCCTGGATGATCTGCGGCGCCATCTCGAGGTTGGCGAAGTACTGGCACCAGATGGCCGCGGCAAAGCCCTCGATGGCGGCGTCGCTCAACGGCTTGCCCTGCTCGGCGGTGAGGATGGGTGACAACTCGGTGGCGGCTTGCGCCATCAGCACGTCCGCCGCCTTGAGCAGGGCTGCCCGCCGGGCCGCTTCGTCTGCCTTCCAGTCCCGGGCCGCCTTGGCGGCAGCGTCGAAGGCGGCATCGAGCTGTGCGCGCGTGCACTCCGGCGCTTCTGCGAAGACCTCACCGGTGGCCGGGTTGACCACCCCGAACGCGGCCTCGGTCGGCGCGGCCTCTCCCGCAATGGTCATGACGAAGTCGGACATGGGGCTCCTGACTGTGCTTGCGTGGCGTCGGGTCTCCCCCCGTCACGGCCGGATGAAACAGTTCGCTCATCCTCCCACCTCGGTCGACCCGGCTCAATCCCTGTTCGCGCACTACGGTCACCCCAGCCCGGTCCAGACCGGGCGCGGCGAGACACGGGGGTGGCCACACATGACGACCACGGGCGCTGCGAGGGAGGCCGACGTGTGCATCGTCGGGGCGGGCCTGGCCGGTTTGACGGCCGCCCGCCGGCTGGTGCAGGCGGGCCGGTCGGTCGTGGTCCTCGAAGCGCGCGAACGCGTGGGGGGCCGGGTATGGACACAGACGTCGCGCGACGGCATCCCCGTCGACATGGGTGGCTGCTTCATCGGGCCCAACCACGACCACCTGCACGCATTGGCCAAGGAAATGGCGGTGGCCACCTTCTCGACCTTCGTCGACGGCGACAACGTGCTGGCCACCGGGGGCAAGGTCCGACGCTATCGGGGCGACATCCCGCGCATCAGCCCGCTGGCGCTCCTCAGCGCGGGCCAGGCCATCGCCCGCACGGGCACCATGGCCAAGAAGGTCCCGCTCGAGGCGCCGTGGGAGTCGCGGAAGGCCGCCGCCTGGGACGCGCAGTCCGTCCGGGGCTGGCTCACCCCCGCTCACGTCCCAACCAAGCTGGCCCGCGACCTGGTGGAGGCGACCGTGCGAGCCTGCTTCGCCTGCGACCTCTCCGAGGTCTCACTCCTGTGCTGGCTCTTCCTGGTCCGGTCGGCCGGCGGCGTCGACGCGCTCGATGAACATCGCGGGCGGCTACCAGGACTCGCAGTTCACGGGGGGCGTGGGGCAGATTCCGGAGGCCATGGCGGCCGAGCTCGGCGACGCCGTCGTGCTCGACTCACCGGTCAATGCGCTCACCCAGTCGGGCGACCGCGTGCTGGTCGTGTCCGACGGCACCACGGTGGCCGCCCGGCGGGCCGTGCTCACCCTTCCGCGCGCCCTCGCCGCGGGCATCCGCTTCGAGCCCGCGCTCCCGGCGGACCACGCGCTCTTGCTCCACCAGATGCCCGCAGGCACCGAGCTCAAGACGGTGGCCATTTACGACGAGCCCTTCTGGCGGGCCGACGGCATGTCGGGCAACACCGTCGCCACCGACGACCTCATTGAGGTGACGCTCGACACCACACAGCCGGAGCACCCCCAGGGCGTGATCGGCACCTACTCGGCCGGGCCCCGCGGCCCGTGCCCTGTGGGCCATGAGCGAGGCCGACCGCCGGTCCGTGCTGCTCAAGATGCTCACGACGCGGGTCGGGCCCGAAGGCGGCCCAGCCGCTCCAGGTCCTCGAGCTCAACTGGGCCGAGGAGCGGTGGACCAGAGGTTGCTCCCTGGCCCACTTCTCGACCGGGGTCCTCACGCACTACGGGAAGCGATTGCGCGAACCCGTGGGCCGCGTCCACTGGGCCGGCACGGAGACCGCGTCGACCTCGTTCGGGGCTATGGACGGTGCCGTGCGCTCCGGTGAGCGCGTCGCCGAGGAGATCCTGCAGGCCGGCGCCTGAGCCTTGGTATCAGCCGCCCATGCCCTCGGGGCGCGGCCCGGGGCCGGTACCCACTCCGAGATTCTCCCGGAAGAAGGCGAGCGTCTGGTCGAGCGCCGCCCGGGTGGGCGTTCCCTCCGTGTCGACCAGGTGGTGCGTCAGCACCGAATGCGCGCTCTTCGGGTGGGCGTA
This sequence comes from uncultured Acidimicrobiaceae bacterium, assembly GCA_963807775.1. Lineage (GTDB taxonomy): Bacteria > Actinomycetota > Acidimicrobiia > Acidimicrobiales > RAAP-2 > Bog-473. Next base: position 491,025 of record CAWECY010000017.1, read on the forward strand.
GGGGTTGCCCGGCGCCGAGTCGATCTCGACCGCGATGAACTTGTCCCCCAGCTCACGCCGCAGCGTCTCGAACCGTTCGTGGAAGCAGAAGGGGTCGTTGCTGAAGCGAAGCCCGAGCAAGCACTGGCCGCCATCGGCGCGCTCCTTCACCCGGGCCAGGTCGGTGTCGGAGATCCCGATGTCGGCCTTGTGCTTCTTGCCGAGCGGGAATGGCTGTGAGGGCTGGCTCAGCACCGGCGCCAGCATGCGATCGTCGACCATCATGGCCAGCGCGAAGCCGCCGGTGAAGCACATGCCCACGGCGCCGACACCCGGTCCGCCACAGCGCTCGTGCTCGGACGCCGCCAAGGCGCGCAGCCACACGGTGATGGGGCTGGTGCGCTTCAGCGCGAAGGCCGAGAACTCACGCGAGATGCAGGCCGGGCCGAGCGAGCGGAGGGAGTAGAGGCCCGTCATCGGCCGTCCGGCGTCGCCGAAGAGGTTCGGCATCGCCGCAGTGCAGCCGGCGGCCGCAACGCGTCGCCCGAACACCGCGAGCTCGGGCGTGATGCCGGGCGCCTCGCTCATGATGATGACCGCCGGGCCACTGCCCAGCCGGAACACGTCGCGTCGCTTGCCCTCCGCTTCGAAACTCTCCTTCGAGTAGTCCGAGAGCGCGCCTTCCCACCTGTCCGGATCGCCCGTCGCCATGGCCGGACCGTAGCATCGAACCTCATGGCCGGACCCCTCCGCTCCCTGCACCCGCGGCTCCCCGTCCTCGTCGGCTTGGGCGTCGTCAGCGACAGCGCCCCCGTGGTCGACCTCATGACCCGGGCCGCCCAGGATGCCGCCGACGATGCCGGCGCGCCTGTACTGCTGGGTGCGGTCGACCGCGTGGGCGCACCGCAAGGCTCGTGGTCACTCACCGACCCGGCGCGTACCGTGGCCAGACGGATCGGGTCGCCTGGCGCCCGCACGCTGCGCTACGAGGTGGGCGTGTCGCAGCAGGAAGTGATCAACCACGCCCTGACCGCGGTCGCCGCCGGTGAGTGCGACACCGTGCTCGTCGTCGGGGGCGAGGCGCGCGCCTGGGCTCGCACCGCCGAGCACGAAGCCGACGCCGAGGAGCGCCCGCCGGACGAGGTCGTCACCCGGCCGGCTGATTTCGTGGCGTCCGTCGAGGTGGCGGCGGGGCTGGTCTGGCCCGTCGTGCAGCAGTACGCGCTGATTGAGAACGCGCTGGCTCACGCCGAGGATCTGACTGCGGTCCAGCAGCGCGAGGAGATCGCCGCGCTCTGGTCGTGCTACAACGAGGTGGCCCAGACCAATCCGGATGCGGCCTTCCCGGCGCCGCTCTCGGCCGAGCAGATCGCAACACCGGGGCCGGGCAACCGACCACTGGCCTTCCCGTACAACCGGTGGCACTCGAGCCAGTGGACGGTCGATCAGGCGTCGGCGCTCCTCGTCTGTTCGGTCGAACGGGCCGAGCGAGCCGGCGTCCCCACCGACCGCTGGCTCTTCCCCCACGTCGCGTTGTACTGCTCGGGCGCCGTCACCCTTACCGCCCGGCGCCGGCTGCACGCCTGGCCGGCGATGGAGGTGCTCGGACGTGCCGCGACGCGCCACCTCGGACGCCCCCTCGACGACATCGCGCTGTCCGAGGTGTACTCGTGCTTCCCAGCCGCGGTGCGGGTGCAGCAACGCGCGCTCGGCCTCGACCTCGACGGCACCCCCACGCTGACCGGTGGCATGGCCTTCGCCGGAGGCCCGTTCAACCACTACGTCCTGCAGTCGATGGTGACGATGGGGCGCCGGCTGCGCGGCGAGCCGTCCGAACTCGGGCTCGTAACCACGGTCTCGGGCATGCTGTCCAAGCCCGGCCTCGCCGTGTGGTCGGGCCGACCGCCCGACACCGAGGGCAGATCGGGACTCCTGGCCGATCTGGCCGTTGAGGCCTCGGCCGCCACCGACGTCGTCCCCGTTGTGGACAACGCACCCGAGGCGAGTCCGGCCACGGTGGTCTCGTTCACCGTCACCTACGGCGGGGACGAAGGTGCCGCTCCGGTGCGCACGGCCGTTGTGGCCGACCTGCCCGATGGGGTCCGCACGGCCGCCACCTGCGAAGATGCAGCCACCGCCCGCCTCGCTGTCGCCGAGGGCCTCATCGGCCGGGCGGTGGACGTGAAGGACACGACATTCAGTCTCTGAACACCAACCCGCCCGCTCCACGCCCGCGCCTGGTCGATCCCGAGCTGGCCGCCCGGTTCCCCGGCCTACGCCGAGTCACCGCCGTCGCACTGGTCCTCGGGGCCGTCACCGCGGTGGTCATCGTCGTCCAGGCCGTCGCGCTGGCCCACGTGGTCGACCGGTCGCTGCTCCACCACGCGCCGGTGGGTCAGGTCGTTCCCGCCATCGTCCTCGTCGGCCTGGCTCTGGTGGTCCGCGCCGTGCTGCATGCGTTGGCCGACGCTGTCGGCCAACGGCGCCGCCGAGCGCGTCGTCTCGAACCTGCGCAGCGAGCTGCTGCGCCACGCCCTGGCGCTCGGACCGGGTTGGCTGGCCGGAGAACGCTCGGGCGAGCTCTCCACTGCGGCCACCCGGGGCCTGCACTCGCTCCACGCCTACTACGCGTGGTATCTGCCGCAGGCCGCGGCGGCGGCCGTCATCCCGCCCGTCTTGCTCGTGTGGGTGGCGACCCAGGACTGGCTGTCGTTCGTGGTGGTCATCGCCCTCGTGGTGGCGGTCCCCCTCACCATGATCTATTTCGGGCGCGAAGCGACGCGGCGCTCGGAACGCCAGTGGCGCCGTCTCGGTTCCCTGGCTGCCCACTTCCTCCAGCTCGTCGAGGGGCTGCCCACACTGCGCGCGTTCGGGCGTGAGGCCCAGGGCCGCCGGGAGGTGGCGGCGGCCAACGAGGGGGTGCGCGTCGCCACCATGCGCACTTTGCGGGTGGCGTTCTTGTCCGCACTCTCGATGGACCTCATCGCGGGCTTCGGGGTGGGCTTCGTGGCCATGGTCCTCGGTCTCCGCCTGCTGTGGGGAGACCTGAGCCTGTCCACTGCCATGGCCGTCCTGCTGGTTGCGCCGGAGATCTTCGTGCCGCTGCGCCGGGCCGGTGCGGAGTTCCACGCCAGCGCGGAGGGCCAGGCGGCGGCCGCCCGTGTGCTCGAGGTGCTGGGCACCCCCACGCCCAACGACATCAGCGAGGACACGCCCCACCGACCCCAATCGGGCCTGCCGGTGCCCGCCCTCAGCGTGGAGGGACTGCAAGTCGACTACGCCGGCCGTGATCGCCCCGCACTCGGCGGGCTTTCGCTGCTCGCGCCCCCCGGGACGCGGCCTGGCCCTCAGCGGCCCGTCGGGAGCCGGCAAGTCGACGCTGTTCGCCGCACTTCTGCGCTTCGCCGAGCCGAGCGCAGGAACGATGGCGCTCGATGGTGACCAGGCGGCCTTCGAGAGTCCGGCCCGGTGGAGGACGCACTTCGCCTGGCTGCCCCAGCGACCCCACCTCTTCAACACCACCATGGCGGACAACCTGCGCCTCGGTGCACCCGACGCGCCGGACGAGGAACTGCTGCGCGTCCTCAACGCCGTCGGCCTGGCACCGCTCGTGTCGAATCTGCCGGCGGGACTGCAGACGGTCGTGGGGCACGACGCGCTGACCCTCAGCGCCGGTGAGCGCCAGCGGCTGGCCCTGGCCCGCGCCCTCCTGAGTCCCGCTCCTATTCTGTTGCTCGACGAGCCGACGGCGTCGCTCGACCCCCCCACCGTCGCTCGACTCGCGCCCGCCATTGAGCCCTGGCTCAGCGGCCGCACCGTGGTGGTGGCGGCGCACGAGCCGGTCCTGCTCCCCCACTTCGACGTCGTCGTCACTCTGAGCGCGACGGTCCTCCCGCTGGTGGCATCGCCGTGAGGCGCGGATCGCTCCGCCGGGTCCTGGCCGAGCCGGGCACGCCCACGGCGCGGTTGTTCCTCGCCGGGCTGCTCGGTCTGGCCTCGGCCGCCGCCACTATCGGGCTGCTGGCCGGTTCCGGGTACGTCGTGGGCCGGGCCGCGCTGCGTCCGGGGCTCAGCGCGCTGGTCGGGATCCTGGCCGCCGTCGAGGTGCTCGCGTTCCTGCGTGGCCCATTGCGCTACGAAGAGCGCCTGGTCGGCCACGACGCCGCCCTGCGCGCGCTCACACGGTGGCGACTCTGGCTCTACGACTGCCTGGCCCCGCGGGTGCCGGCCGGGCTGGGCGGGTGGCGCAGCGGCGATCTGCTGAGCCGGGCCGTCGATGACGTCGACGCTCTGCAGGACCTCTACCTGCGCACGCTGCTGCCCGTGGCCATCGCCGTGGCGGCGGGCGCCGTCGGCACGGTGGCCGTCGGCGCGATCCTGCCCTGGGCCGCGCTCGCCCTGGGCCTGCCGCTGGCGGTGGCACTTACCGTGCCGGCCCTGCTCACCTGGCGACGAAGCGGCGACGACGAGATGGCGGCACTGGCAGGTGCGCTCTCGGCCCAGGTGGTCGACGGTCTCGAGGGTGCTCCAGAACTCCTGGCCTTCGGGGCCGAAGCGACCATGTTGCGCACCGTCGAGGAGATGGGGCGGCGGTCCGATGAGCTCGAGCATCACCACGCCCGCCTGGCCCGGCGCGTCTCGGTGCTGGTGCAGGTGTGTCTCGCCGTCGCCGTGACCGCCGTGCTGGCGCTCAGCGTTGCCGCCGTCCACAGCCATCACTTGGAGCAGGTGATGGTGGCCGTGCTCCCCCTGGCCGTCCTCGGCACGTTCGAGACCGTCCCAGGGGTGCCGATGGCCGTGGCCCGTGCGCTCGCCGTGCGGGCGTCGGCCGACCGCCTGTTCGCTCTCGAGGGGGTACCGGTCCCCGTGTCGGACCCCGAGGACCCGGCAGCGCTCGGCGCCGGAGTGCCCGATGTGGTCTTCGAGGAGGCGGCGCTGCGCTACGGGCCCGGGTTGCCGCGGGCGCTCGACGGGGTCAGCCTGCACCTACCTCCCGGTGGTCGCGTCGCCGTGACGGGGTCGAGCGGTGCCGGCAAGTCGAGCCTCGTCAACGCGCTCTTGCGCTATTGGCCGCTCGAGGAGGGGCGACTGGCGGTAGGCGGCCTCGACGTGGAGAGGCTGGCGCAGCACGAGACTCGCGCCGCCTTCGCCCTGGCCGACCAGCGGGCGCAGCTGTTCGCCGGGACGGTGCGGTCCAACCTGAACCTGGCCCGGCCCGACGCCAGCGACGAAGAGATGTGGGCGGCGCTGCGCACGGCTCAACTCGATGCCTGGGTGGCCACCTTGCCCGCCGGCCTCGACACGGCGGTGGGAGAGGACGGGGTGGCGCTGTCGGGGGGTGAACGGCGGCGCCTGGCCGTGGCCCGAGCCCTTCTGGCCCCCGGGCGCGTGCTCCTGCTCGACGAGCCCACCAGCGGGCTCGATCCCGGACTGGCGGACCGGGTCGTGGCGGCCGTGCTGGCGTCGGCCGGCGAAGAGCGCAGTGTGCTGGTCGTCACCCACCGGGCGGCCGAGGCGGCCCGGTGCGACGTCGTCGTGGCGCTCGAGGCGGGCCAGGTCACCTCGGTCCGCCCCTGAGCCGCCGTCAGCCCTGCCCGCCCCGGTGGAGGTCTGCGGCGTGCACGAGACACCGCCCTGAGCCGACGCGTCGAAGCGCGCGGCCGATGTGGCGGACGCGTCGTTTTCCCCGTGTCGCCGCCGCGCGCAATGAGGATCGAGTCGCTCGGCGGTGCCGCGCTCATCGCGCCGAGATGGAGTGGTGGAAGGTGTCCATCAGCAACACTCAAACCCGCGAGCACGGTACGCGTGCCATGGCCGCGCGCACCGATGCTCCGAGCACCGCGCGCAGCCGACTGGCCGTCTTGCGTCGCATCATGGCGTCGACCCGTGCCGTTCGGCCCACGCGCCCGTGACCTTCGGCCCCCCCAAAAAACGGGGCTTTTTCGGTTTCTTCGAGGTTTGTCAAGGCGTTGACACAACAACTCGAAAAATGGCTGTTTAACGCCATATCGGAGCGTATGGTCACGATGAATCCGTGCATTTTCAGGCTGGTACGCAAGACGGCAGCGTGCACACGATTTCCGTCAAAGACAGGAAAGGGTGTGACCAGTGACTCCTAGCTCCACGGCAGCAGCCGGCGGAGCGGGCGAAGGGGGCGTCCGCCTCGACCTCGCCCTGCCCGATCCCGCACAACATGGGTTCGTGCTGCCCGACCTCGAGGCAGTCTTCGCGCTCACCGACGAAACGGCCAGCGATGGGCGCGTCGCTCGCGGACAGCGCACGCGGCGCACGGTCGCCGACGCACTGGTCGCGCTCCTTGGTGAAGGCGAGACCGAGCCGACCGCCCGGGCCGTTGCCGAGCGCGCCGGGGTCTCCCTCCGATTGGTGTTTCATCACTTCTCCGACATGGACGACCTCTACCACTACGTGGCGGCGTTGCAGCTGCACAGTCAGTGGTCCGGCATGCCCCGCCTCAACGCCCGGCTGACCCTGGACAAGCGCCTGGAGCGCACGGTCTCGCACCGCGCCGCGCTCTACGAGGAGGTCTCTCCCGTGCGCCGGGCCATGGTCCGTCGCCTGCCCACCTCGCCCGGAGTGAGCGACGTCATGTACCTAGCCGATGCCCTCCTGCTCGAGAACCTCAAGGCCACCTTCGCCACCGAGCTCAGCCCTCTGCCCGACAACGTGCGCGACGAGCACCTCGAGGCCATCGACACCGCCACGTCGTGGGAGGCCTGGGAACGCATGCGCCGTACATCCGGGTTGCAGGTGCGCGCCGCCAAGCGCGTCATGGCCCGCATGCTGGCCGCCATGTGCGCGGAGGCCCTCTCGTCCCCTGGGCGCGCTTCGGCACCGGTCGGCGCTCTGTTCTAGGCGCGCTCCGCCTCGTCGGCCTCCGCCATGCGGCGGCCGATCTCCTCGGCGCCCGGCGCCGGATAGCGCCCGAACATCCCGGGCCGCCAGCCCAATGCGATCTTCTGCGGCCCCGGCCCGTCCTCGGTCCAGATGTGGCACGTGTTGGCCAGGAAGGCGAACCCGCCCTCGCGCATGGGGTGCTCGCCACTCCCCTTCTCGACCTCCCAGGCGCCCGACGACGTGATGCCCTGCACGACGACGGGACCGATGGCGCGCGCGCAGGAACTCCAGATGGCTGCAGCCGCGCTGGCGGCCGAAGCGCTCCTGGACGGCGCTCGTATAACCGTGGGCCACCGACAGCCCGATCAGGTCGCGGAAGCTGGCCTCGATGTCTGTGCACTCGGCGTGCGGGTACGTCTGCATGTCGGCCGCGGCGTCCACGATGGTCATGTCGGCCCGGCGCACGACGATGCCGAGCTCCATGAAGTGGAGGTCGCGCGGCCCGAGGTCGCCACCGGCCCAGGGGCGCTGGTCGTGCAGCGTCCCGACCACCGCCAGGTACCCGCCGCGTGCGTACACGTCCATGGTGATCACACGGCGGTGAACGGGGTCCTCGTCCGACCCCGGTGGCGGGCGAAGCGCGGCGAGCGTCGGCGATGGTTCAGGCACGGGGTGATTGTGCCGTCCGCTCAGCGCGGGGCGCCAACCACCACCTCGTTGAAGCCGTGCAGGATCGGCGCGTCGTTGTTCCAGCCGATCCGGGTGACTGAGGCCGTGCGCAGGTGGAGACGCCAATACAGGTCGGCCGTGCCCAGGGCCCAGGCCACGGCCGCCTTGATGGGCGTCACGTGGCTGACCACGACCACGTCACCCTCGGCTCGGCGCGCCCCGGCCCCGTCCTCGGCGAAGAGCTCCTGGCATATGGCGGTGATGCGCCCGTCCACCTCGGCCAGCGACTCGCCGCCCTCGGGCCGGAAGTCTCGGTCGGTGCGCCACTTTTGCCAGACCGAGGCCGGGATGCCGCTCAGCGGCTGGCACTCGAACTCGCCGTAGTCCACCTCGATCCAGCGGTCGTCGACGGTCACCGGCACACCGAGGTCGAGGAGTTCCGCGGTGTCGCGGGCGCGCGCCAGTGGGCTCGTGCGGACCTCGACCACGGGGTCGCTCACCAGCGACCGCGCCGCCGTCGCCTGCAGGCGACCCTTGTCGGTCAGCGCAGCGTCGGTGCGGCCGAGCAGCAGCCCCTGCGCGTTGGCCACGGATTCGCCGTGGCGCACCAGGATCAGCATGGCCCGCGGCGCCTCAGGTCGGGACCAGGAGGCGGCCGCACTGCTCGCACGTGGCCACCTCGCCGGGTGGAAGGGCGCGGATCTTCTCGACCTCGACCGAGGACAGCTCGAGGTGGCAGCCTTCACACCGGTTCTTGACCAGCCGTGCGGCGCCTGTGCCCTTGAGGCGTGCCCGCAGCGTCTCGTAGCGGTCAGACAGGGCGGTGGGAAGGAGCGCTGCTTCGGCGGCGCGGGCGCGGCCGGCGTCGATCAGCTGGCCCTCGATCTCTTGCGACTCTGCGGCGACCTGGCGCCGCAGCTCGTCGGCCTGCGCCTCGAGCGGGGCGCGCCGCTCGTGCAACGCGGCCAGCTCGGCGTCAATGGGGTCCTGGTCCAACATGGCGACCAGCTCGAGCTCTTCGAGCTGGGACCGGCGTTCGGTCAGGTGGCGCACCTCGTCGTTCATGGCCTGCAGGTCCCGTCCCGACGAGCTGGTGGAGGCGTACATGCGCTGCTCGATGGAACTGCGCCGTTCGGTGATGCCGGCGATCTGCTCTTCGAGCTGCTTCTGGGTGGCGCTCAGAACGGCACGCCGCGCGGCGGCGTCGGCCCGCTCGGCCTCGAGCCCGGCCAGCTCCGCGTCGACCGCGGCCAGCCCCGACGTCTCGGCCAGCGCGTCGCGCCGGTGCTGCAGCTGGGTCAGGGCCGTGTCGCAGTCCTGCACGGCCAGCAGGTGGCCCAGCACGTCGCTCATCGCCCCGCCATGCTCTCGTAGGCGGCGCGGGCGATCGGGAGCGCCTCGACCAGCCCGGCGTCCGCCATGGCCATGGCCTCGTCCCAGTCGCACCAGCGCGCGTCGGGGCTCTCGCCCGGCGCCGGGTGCGGGTCGTCGTTGGCCCCGTGGAGGAGGTAGCGCAGGTCGAGGTGGGTGTGACCCAGGGCGGCCAGGTGGACGTCGACGTGGATCAGGCGGGGGCCGGTCGCAGGATGCTCGACGGCCAGTCCCAGCTCCTCGGTGGCTTCGCGGCGGGCAGCGATAGCCGGCGTCTCGCCGGCGTCGATGTGGCCGCCGGGCTGCATCCAGATGCCGAGCCGCTTGTGGCGGTGCAGCACCGTGCCGCGCCGTCCCACGACGACGCCCGAGGCGGTGACGTGGGTGGGGTCGGCGTGTTCGTCGCAGGGCGAGGCGAGACGGCCCAGCTCGTCCAGAAAGCGCTGCGTGGCTGCCGCCTCGCGTGGCGAGGACGGCTCGTGCCCCTCGACGAGTGCCCGCAGGTCCGCCGTGGAGGCGCCCATGACGGTCCTGGTTAGCACAGGTGGCCCGTGAGCACGCTCGTTGCATGCCCGGCGATGCGGACCCGGTCCCCGTCGGGGCGCACGTACAGCCAGCCGCCGCGGGCCGAGAGCTGCCGGGCCACGAGCGTGGTGCGTCCAAGCCGCTCGGACCAGTAGGGGCCGGCGGCGCACTGGGCCGAGCCGGTGGCCGGGTCCTCTGGGATGCCCACGTTGGGACCGAAGACCCGCAGGACGTAGTCGGTGCCGGACCCCTCGTCGGCCGCTGCGGTGAGCAGCAGCGTCTTGGTGCTGGCCGCGGCGATGGCGGCCAGGTCGGGCACGTAGGCGCGCACCGCCTCGGCCGACGACACGACGACGACGAGAAAGTTGGTGGACTCGCCACACGACTCGACGGCGCCCGGCCAGGCGTCCTTCAGCTGGTCGGGCAACGGGGCGGGGCGGACGGGGTCGGCCGGGAAGTCGAGCTCGACGCGGTCGCCGTCGAACGACGCGTGCAGCGCACCGCTGCGGGTGTGGAAGGTGAGGGGCGCGGCGCCGTCGACTACACCGCTCTGGCGCAGGGCGTGGGCCGAGGCCAGCGTGGCGTGACCGCACAGGTCGATCTCGGTGGCGGGCGAGAACCAGCGCAGGCCGAAAACGACGGGATCCTCGGTCGGCGTCAGGTAGGCCGTCTCGGCGATGCCCAACTCCAAGGCCAGGGCCTGCATGCGCGCCGCGTCGAGGGGCTCGTGGAGGAGGCACACAGCGGCGGGGTTGCCGCCGCCGGGGACGTCACTGAAGGCGTCCACCCAGGTGATGGGGATGCTCATGGTGCCCACGATGCTAAGCGGGCCAGGGCGTCACGCAGGACGGCCTCGCGCTTGCAGAAGGCCCACCGCACCAGCGTGGCGCCGGCCGTGGGATCCGCCGGGTCGTAGAAGACCGAGCTCGGGATGGCGACCACGCCGCAGCGCCCGGGCAGGGCGAGGCAGAAGTCGTGGGCGCCCATGTCGGGGGCGACCGGCGTGATGTCGGTGGTGGCGAAATAGGTGGCGGCGGGCCGGTAGACCTCGTAGCCCAACGCGGCGAGCCCGTCGCACAGGAGGTCGCGCTGGGCCGCCAGCGCGTCGGCAACGGGCGCCAGGGCCCGGGGCGGGAAGCGCAGGCCGTGGGCGACGGCCAGCTGGAAGGGTGCCGGGCTGGTGTAGGTGAGGAACTGCTTGACGGCGCGCACGGCGGCCACCAGAGGGGCGGGACCGGCCGCCCAGCCCACCTTCCAGCCGGTGAAGGAGAACGTCTTGCCCCCCGAGGAGATGGTGAGGGTGCGCTCACGCATGCCCTCAAGGGTGGCCAGGGGGACGTGGGTGCCCTCGAAGACCAGGTGCTCGTACACCTCGTCGGTCACCGCCAGGAGGTCGTGAGCCCGGCACAGGGCGGCCACCTGTGCCAATTCCTCGGCGGAGAACACCTTGCCGGTCGGGTTGTGCGGCGAGTTGAGGAGGACCAGCCGGGCGGCCGGGCGGGCGCAGGCGGCGGCCAGCTCGCCCGGGTCGAAGGACCAGTCGGGCGGGCGCAGCCGCACCAGGCGGGGCACCGCGCCGGCGATGGCACAGCAGGCGGCGTAGGAGTCGTAGGTCGGCTCGAACATCACCACCTCGTCGCCCGGCCGGCACAGCGCCAGGAGCGCGGCGGCGACGGCCTCGGTAGCGCCGACGGTGACGAGCACGTCGGTGTCGGGATCGAGGTCGATGCCGTACCAGGCGCGTTGGTGGGCGGCCACGGCGGCGCGCAAGTCGGGCAGGCCGGGACCGGGCGGGTACTGGTTGTACCCGTCGCGGATGGCGTCCATCGCGATCTGCTTGAGCTCGTCGGGACCGTCGCTGTCGGGGAAGCCCTGCCCGAGGTTGACCGACCCGGTGACCGTGGCCAGCTCCGACATGGTGGCGAAGATGGTCGTCGTGGCGAGCGAGCGCAGCCGGGGCGTCAGGTACTCGTCGCCCGCTGGCACCGCGCCGATCGTACCAATGGCGATGTGCGGCGCCTATGGTCGGGCCGCACCGTGCTGAGCATCGCCAACTTCAACATGCACTGCGGGATGGACGGGTGGGGCAGGCCCTTCGACTATCTCGGCGCGATCGAGTCGTTCGGGACCGACGTCATCGTCCTGGAAGAGGCGTGGACGGCCGACGGCGACGACGAGGGGCAGGCCGAGCTGGCGGCGGCGCATCTCGGCTACCAGGTCTTCACGCACATGCTCGCCGAGGGGCGACGCATCCGCCCGCAGCCCGGCGCCGGATCGTCGTGGATCGCGCAGCCGTCGTGGTCGGGCCGCAACCGGGCGCTGTACATGGACGGCCTCCGTACGCAGCCCGAGAAGGTCCGGGCCCTGGCCCGCTGGCAGGAGGCCGAGCCCGGTCGCTGGGGCATCGCCGTGCTCGTGCGCCCGGACTGGCCCGTCGAGGCCACGCGCCTGCTGCACATGAGCGTGCTGCCGTCCGACATGGTGCGGCGCGCCGCGCTGGTGGTCGACCTGACGGTGGAGGGTCATCCGATCTCGCTGGTGGGCACGCACATGTCGCACCTGCTCTACGGCTCGCACCGCAACTGGGCGGAGCTGCGGCGCCAGCTGCGACGAGGCGCCGCCCCGATGCCGTGCTGTCCGGGGACATGAACACCTGGGGACCGCTGGTCCGCCGTTTCCTGCCCGGCTGGCACCGGGCGGTGATCGGGTCCACCTGGCCGGCGTGGCGGCCGCACAGCCAGATCGACCACATCTTGTGCGCGGGGGTTGCGCGCGTGGTCGACGGTTCGGTGTGCCCCGACTTCGGCTCGGACCACCGGCCGGTGCGGGCGAGGCTGGAGCTTTAGAGCTGCGGATTCTCCTTTAGATCGGCGCTCGCTCGGGCCCATGCGGGTAGGCGTTGGGGGTGGTCGGGCTCGGCTCTTTGGTTGCAGCGGGCCGGATGCTCTTTTGGAAAACACTAAACGGGTCGGTTGAGGTTTAACGAGTCTGTTTATACGAGTTGCCTCCGTGTTATACCCCCCGCCAAACCAGATTCGTTGCCTCACGAAATACCTCCGGATCGTCCGGGAAACATCTCTCCGGTGACGCGGCTCGGAGGGGTCCGAAGACCTCGACGGTTTCTGGGAACGATTCGTTGAGCCGTCGTCGCGCACGGGGCCACGGGCGTTGCGCATCCGTTGTCGAGAAATGCCTGTTCAACAGGGAATTCATTGCCTTGGCGCGCCGGCAGAACGTATAGTGCACCGACGGTTTCGCGCGGGGAGCGCCGCGCCTGTGGAGGGAGAACACCCATGTTCAAGAGGACGCGGCGGGCCTGGACCGAGACAGACGGGACGCAGGGGACGATCCGGCACCGGGTGCTGGCCGTCTGCTCTTCGCTCGGCGTGGTGGCCTCGATGATCACCCTCGCCGCCGTCGGTACCGCCGGCGTAGCGGCCAGCGCGGCACCCACGATCACCAACTACCCGCGCATCGGGGCCGCCTGGCACAGCCAGTTCAACACGTGGTCGGCCTCGAACTGGTCCGGCTACGCCGAAACGGGGACCTTCACCGGGGTCAGCGGCGACCTGGACGGTGCCGTCGGTGGCGGCTACGTCCTCCGCCAGCTACTCGTCGGCCTGGATCGGTGTCGACGGGTTCAACGACGACAACCTGATCCAGACCGGGACCGAGCAGGACTACTACAGCGGCGCCGCCCACTACGACGCTTGGTGGGAGATCCTGCCGGCCGCCGAGACCGAGATCTCGACGAGCTCGTACCCGATCGCGCCCGGTGACCGCATGAGCGCGTCGATCTACGAGACGTCCACGACCACGGGCCGCGGGGCGGCCTTCGGCCGGCACGCGTCGAGCGAGCACGTGTGGGTGATCAAGATCGCGGACAGCACGAAGGGCTGGTCGTTCACGACGAGCCAGGGCTACAGCGGCGCCGGCACGTTCCGCCGAATGGATCATGGAGGCGCCCGAGGTCGACGGGCAGCATCGCCACCCTGGCGCACTACACGTTCTCGCCGCCGACGAACACGGGCGACTTCGACAACGCCGGCATCCTGTCCAGCATCGTCAGCAGCGGCGACGCCGACCTACACGAACGGCCGGGCTCAACTACTCGAACGACTCGGGCGTGATGATCCAGAACAACGTCCAGGTGTCGACGCCCGGCAGACCCGGATAGCGCGTAGACCGCCTTCAACGCCGCCTACGGGTCGGCGGTGCCGGGCCACACCGGCGGGCTGACCGCCGGGCCGGCCGGCCCACTCCATCGTCTCGTGACGCCGAGGTGATCGGCGCGCGCCGGACGTCAGTCGAAGGTCCCGGTAAACAGACTCGCGTGGGGCCGAGACGGGGTCGTCGAGAGGAACGGCCGCACGTAGGACTCCATGAGCTCGTCGACCACCCCGGCCGACTGCGGGTCGGCCAGCAGGTTGTGGTCCTCGTCGGGATCCTCGGCCAGGTCGAAGAGCTGGCAAGGCGTCACGTTGTCCTCGTCGACCACGAGCTTGTGGCGCTCCGTTTCGAAGCAGGCGAAGCCCCAGTTCTCACTGATGGCCACCGGCCGCGCCGTCGGCGCGCCGTCGCGGCACGCTGGGCAGGAGTGAACGGCTCTCGGCGCCGGCCACGTCGGACGCCCCGGCGATGGCCCGCAACGTGGCCGGCACGTCGAGCTGCTCCACCAAGGAATCGACCACCCGGGGCGGGCAGCCGCCCGGGGGCCGGATGACGAGCGGTACCCGCACGGCCGGCTCGTACAGGACGCACTTGGACATCATCCCGTGGCTGCCGGCCATCTCCCCGTGGTCGGTCGTGTAGACGATCCAGGTGTCGTCCAGGCGCCCGGTGCGCGCCAGGGCGTCGACCATCAGCCCGACGGCGTGGTCGATGACCGAGATGTCCGCCGCGTAGGAGCGGCGCATGCCCCGGATGGCGTCGTCGGTCATGGTCCCGGTGTCGGAGAGCCAGAGGAACGCGTTCGAGCAGGTGCCGGTAGATTCCCGGTCCCCTCGATGGTGGGGCGGGTGGTGGAGCGCGGCATGGAGATCTCGACGTCGCGGTAGCGGTCGACCGCCTCGGCCGGCGCGTCCCAGGGGTCGTGCGGGCCGGGGAACCCGACGAAGAGGAAGAACGGCTGGTCGCGGTCGTAGGACTCGATCCAGCGCACGGCCTCCGCCCCGTGCCAGGTGTCGACGTAGGCCTCGAGCGGCAGCGGCATGGGCGTCGAGTCCCACATGGGCACGCACTTGGTGGCGTTCTGACCGTCCTCGTTCTCGCCCTGGTAACTGCGGTCGGCGACGTGCCGGCGGTAGGCCTCGAGCAATCCCCGCCCCTCCAGGTAGTCGGTGTAGCGGGTCGGGATCTTGCCCGGGAACTTGTCGCCGGTCTCGAACACCTCGGCAAAGCCGAGCGCCTCGAGACGCCCGGCCATGGCATCCGTGTGGGGCACGGTCAGGTTCTCGTCGAGGTACAGATGGGCCTTGCCCAGCAGGGCGGTGTGGTAGCCGGCCTCGCGCAGGGCCCAGGCGTAGGTGGGGCTGTCCGGGGCGATCTCCGCCGAGTTGGTGTAGACGCCGTGGTCGCGCACGTAGCGCTCGGTCATGAACGAGGCCCGTGAGGGCATGCAGAGCGGCCCCATGCACGAGACGCGTGAGAAGCGCACGCCCGCCGCGGCCAGTGCGTCGATGGACGGGGTGAGGACGGTCTCGTCACCGGCGCATCCCATCATGTCGGCCCGGTGCTGATCAGACATGACGAGAAGGATGTTCGGTGTGCTCGCGGTCACGCGGGTCCCCTTTTCGGCTCTGCGGCGGCCACGCGCCGTCGGGCCGATCATCGCGCGGATGGCCGACGCCGGCCCGTTGACCCAACGGTCACTCACTTCGGGCTCGGGATGCGGTGCTGGGCCGCCGCGACCCGCCACTAATCTGTCGAGGCCGTCGGCCGTCGACCCGTGGAGCACACCGCATGCCCTTTGACCTGAAGAAGGTGTTGGACGAACGCCATGGTGAGAACTTCAGCCTGCACGCCAAGTACATAAGCCCGCAGCTGCCGCGGGTGCTGGGCACGATCGAGTTCAACCGCTTCTACGTCAAGGGCGAGGGCTGCTACCTGATTGACGACCAGGGCGAGCGCTACCTCGACCTCCTCTCCGGCTTCGGCGTGTTCGCCTTGGGGCGCGGCCACCCCGCCATCGTGAGCGCGCTGCACGAGGCCCTCGACGCCGACCTGCCCAACCTGGTGCAGATGGACTGCTCGCTCCTCCCCGGAGTCCTGGCCGAGCAACTGGTGGCCCGGGCCCATCCCGGGATCGAGCGGGTGTTCTTCACCAACTCGGGCGCCGAGGCGGTGGAGAGCGCAATCAAGTTCGCCCGGGCCCATACCAAGCGCACGCGCATCCTCTACTGCGACCACGCCTTCCACGGGCTGACCACCGGGGCCCTGTCCCTCAACGGGGGCGAGGAGTTCCGCTCCGGTTTCGGCCCGCTCCTGCCGGGCTGTGACATGGTGCCCTTCGGCGACGCCGTCGCACTGGCCCGCGAGCTGCGACGCGGCGACGTGGCCGCCTTCATCGCCGAGCCGATCCAGGGCAAGGGCGTCAACCTGGCGCCCGAAGGCTTCTGGACCGAGGCTCAGGAGCTGTGCCGCAAGCACAAGAGCCTGCTCGTGCTCGACGAGGTGCAGGTCGGCATGGGCCGCTCGGGCACCTTCTTCTGCCACGAGCAGTTCGGCATCACGCCCGACATCATCACCGTGTCGAAGGCCCTGTCGGGCGGCTACGTGCCCGTGGGGGCGATGCTCAGCACGGCTGCGGTGTCCGACAGCGTCTACAGCTCCATGGACCGCGCCGTCGTGCACTCCTCTACCTTCAGCACCAACCAGCTGGCCATGGTCGCCGGTCTGGCCACGCTGGCCGCCTTCGACGACGAGGACATCCTCGACCGGGTCACCCGGACCGGCAAGGCGTTCACCAAGGCGTTGACCCCGCTGGTCGAGCGCTACGAGTTCCTGCACGAGGTGCGAGGCATGGGCCTCATGATCGGGCTGGTGTTCGGGGAGCCGTCCACGCCCGCCCTGCGGCGGCGCTTCAAGATGCTCGAGGCCGTCCGGCCCGCCCTCTTCTCCCAGATGATGGTGGTGCCCCTCTTCCACCGGCACCGCATCCTGACCCAGGTGGCGGCCGACAACATGAACGTGGTGAAGCTGCTGCCGCCGCTCGTCGCCGGCGACGACGAGGTCGAGCACTTCGCCGACGCCCTCGAGGACGTGCTGGCCAGCGCCGAGCGGGGCTCGAGCCTCATCTTCGAGTTCGGCAAGACCATGGCCAAGGGCACCCTGCGCCGGGGGCGGATGTGAACCTGGCGTCGGGCGACCGCGTCCTGGTCACGGGAGCCACCGGATTCATCGGCTCGGCCGTCACCCGCCAGCTGCTGGCCCGGGGGGCCGAGGTGGTGACCCTGGTGGAGCCCGGGGTCGACGCGGCCAACCTGGACGTCCTCGACGTGAAGCAGGTGGTGGGCGACCTGCGCCGTCCCGAGGACGTGCAGCAGGCGATGAGCGGCTGCCGGGCCGTCTTCCATGTCGCCGCGCTGTACCGCTTCTGGGCCCGCGACCCCAGCACCTTCTACAGCATCAATGTCGAGGGGACGCGCCACGTCGTCGGCGCCGCCGCGAACGCCGGCGTCGAGCGCCTGGTGTACACCAGCACCGTCGGCACGCTCGGGCTCGAGCAGGTGACGGACGGCTCGGCCGCCGATGAGACCTCGTTCCCCGACGTCCGCCACCTGTACGGCTCCTACAAGCGCTCCAAGTACGTGGCCGAGCACGAGGTGCTGCGCGCCATCGCCCAAGGCCTGCCGGCCTCCATCGTGCTCCCGACCTTCCCGCTGGGGCCGGGAGACCGCGCCCCGACCCCGACCGGCAAGCTGGTCCTGGACTTCTTGAACGGCCGCATGCCGGCCTACGTCGACACCGTGCTCAACGTGGCCCACGTGGACGACGTGGCCCACGGCCAGGTCCTGGCACTCGAGCAGGGGCAGATCGGGCGCAGCTACATCCTGGGGGGCGAGAACCTCACGCTGCAGCAACTGCTGGGCCAGCTGGCCGCCATCACGGGATTGCCCGCCCCGCGGTTCAAGGTGCCACGGGCGGTGTCGCTGGGCGTGGCGGCGGCCTCGGAGGCGGTGGAGGGCCGGCTGCTGCGCCGGCACCCCTCGGTCCCGCTGGAGGCGGCCCGCATGTCGACCTCGAAAATGGCCTTCGACGACAGCCGGGCCCGTCACGAACTCGGCTATGCACCGCGGCCGGCCACCGAGGCGCTCGAGGCGTCCGCCCGCTGGTTCGCCGCCGGCGGCCTGGTGAGCGAGCGTCGGCTGGCGCGGATCAGCTGGTCCGGGTCGGGTGGGCCCAGCAGCTCCAGGAACTGACCGACTTCAGGTCGTGTCCTCCACCCGGCACACCGGGCAGGCGGTCACATCCTGCCCGGGGTACTTCGAAGACGCCCGCTCCGGCGAGCTCTCGGGCGTCACCTTCTGAGCGGGTCACGCCCACTCAGAAGGTGACGGCTTTCCCGAAACCCCTTTCCTCGCTCTCCCAGCGGCTACTTCTCAGCCACTACGTGACGCGGCCGGCGGCGCAACCGTGCGATCAGGATGAAGGCCGCGCCCAGGATCGCCGCACCCAGGCCGAAGAGCCACTCCTGCTCCAGACGGGCGCCGGTGAAGGCGAGCGGCGTCGTGACCGGCGTGGTCGGCGGTGGCGTCGTGGTCGTCGTCGTGGTCGGCGTCACCGACACGGGTGTGGTCACGACAGGCGTGACCGGGTTGGACACCGTCGACGAACAGCCGGACGACGTGTTGCAGGGCCCCGTCGTGATCGTCGCCGTGTTCGTGATGGTCCCCGTCGCGGTGGCAGCCACCCTGGTGGCGAAGGTCACCGTGGCGGAGTGACCGGCCGCCAGGCTCACGATGAAGGTCCAGGTGGACCCGGTGGTGTTGGTCACCGTGCACGTGTCGGGTGCGGTCACGGCACAGGCCGGGGTGCCCTGGACCGTCAGGTTGGACGGCACGGCGTCGGTGATGGTGGCCGAGCCGGCCCCGTCGCCCACGTTCTTGATGGCCACCGTGTAGTCGATGGTCGAATCGGGCGGCACCGAGGTACCCGTGGCCGGGACGTTGGTCTTGGTCACGGTGAAGTTCGGCACCGGGTTGGTCACCGTCGAGGTGCACTGCGCCGGCACGGTGGTGTCGCCGGACTGGTAGCTGGTGCAGGTGCCCGTGGTGATGGTCGCCGTGTTGACGACGTCGGCCGTGTCGGTGGCCGACAGCGTGGCGCTGAAGGTCACCGTGGCGGTGTCGCCGGGGGCCAGGGTCACCGTGAAGGTCCAGGTGGACCCGCTCGGGTTGGCCACCGTGCAACTGTCCAGGCCGGTCACGGCGCAGAGCGGGGTGCCCTGGACCGTGAGGTTGGACGGCACGTCGTCGGTGATGGTGGCCGAGCCGGTCCCGTTGCCCACGTTCTCGATGGTGACCGTGTAGGGGATGGTCGAACCGGGCACCACCGGGTTGCCGTTGCCGGGCACGTTGGTCTTGAGGACGCTGAAGTTCGGCGTCGTGATCACGACCGGCTCGGTGGCACAGCCGCTGTTGGCGCCCGTGTTGTTGGTGTCACCGCTGTAGACGGCCAGCCAGTTCCAGGTGCCAGTCGTCGTCGGGATCGGCCCGCCGGTGGTGTCGTAGGTGCCGTCGCCGTCCACGCTGATCGCCTGGGAGAAGGCGTAGCCGCTGGGCGAGGTGGCCGAGCAGGTCACGCCGGGGGCGAACAGGTAGAAGGTGACCGTCCCGGTCGGGTTGTAGCCCCCGGCGATGGTGCCGGTGTCGTTGAGCGGGCCGGCGTTCACGTTCTCGGTGGTCGGGTTGGCCGCCGTCGTCACCGTGGGCGCCGCCTGGCCCACCGTCACCGGCTCGCTGTCGCAGCCGCTGTTGGCGGCCGTGTTGTTGGTGTCACCGCTGTAGACGGCCAGCCAGTTCCAGGTGCCGGCCGCGTTCGGCGAGAAGCCGCCGGTGGTGTCGTAGGTGCCGTCGCCGTCGACCGTGACCGCCTGGGAGAAGGCGTAGCCGCTGGGCGAGGTGGCCGAGCAGGTCACGCCCGGGGCGAACAGGTAGAAGGCGACCGTCCCGGTGGCGTTGTAGCCACCACTGAGCGTGCCGGTGTCGTTCAGGTTCGCCCCGCCGACCGTCTCGCTGGTCGGGTTGGCCGCCGTCGTCACCGTGGGCGAGGCCTGGTTCACCGTCACCGGCTCGCTGGCGCAGCCGCTGTTGGCGCCGTTGTTGTTGGCGTCACCGCTGTAGACGGCCAGCCAGTTCCAGGTGCCTGCGCTCGTGGGCGAGAAGCCGCCGGTGGTGTCGTAGGTGCCGTCGCCGGTCACGGTGACCGCCTGGGAGAAGGCGTAGCCGCCGGGCGAGGTGGCCGAGCAGGTCACGCCGGGGGCGAACAGGTAGAAGGTGACCGTCCCGGTCGGGTTGTAGCCGCCGGCGATCGTGCCGGCGTCGTTGAGGTTCGCCCCGCCGACCGTCTCGCTCGTCGGGTTGGCCGCCGTCGTCACCGTCGGTGAGGCCTGGTTCACCGTCACCGGCTCAGTGGTGCACCCCGAGTTGGCCCCGTTGTTGTTGGCGTCACCCGAGTACACGGCCAGCCAGTTCCAGGTGCCCGCGCTCGTGGGCGAGAAGCCGCCGGTGGTGTCGTAGGTGCCGTCGCCGTCGACCGTGACCGCCTGGGAGAAGGCGTAGCCGCTGGGCGAGGTGGCCGAGCAGGTCACGCCGGGGGCGAACAGGTAGAAGGTGATCGTCCCCGTGGCGTTGTAGCCACCACTGAGCGTGCCGGTGTCGTTGAGGTTCGCCCCGCCGACCGTCTCGCTGGTCGGGTTGGCCGTCGTCGTCACCGTGGGCGAGGCCTGGTTCACCGTCACCGGCTCGCTGGCGCAGCCGCTGTTGGCGCCGTTGTTGTTGGCGTCACCGCTGTAGACGGCCAGCCAGTTCCAGGTGCCTGCGCTCGTGGGCGAGAAGCCGCCGGTGGTGTCGTAGGTGCCGTCGCCGGTCACGGTGACCGCCTGGGAGAAGGCGTAGCCGCCGGGCGAGGTGGCCGAGCAGGTCACGCCGGGGGCGAACAGGTAGAAGGTGACCGTCCCGGTCGGGTTGTAGCCCCCGGCGATCGTGCCGGCGTCGTTGAGGTTCGCCCCGCCGACCGTCTCGCTCGTCGGGTTGGCCGCCGTCGTCACCGTCGGTGAGGCCTGGTTCACCGTCACCGGCTCAGTGGTGCAGCCCGAGTTGGCCCCGTTGTTGTTGGCGTCACCCGAATACACCGCCAGCCAGTTCCAGGTGCCCGCGCTCGTGGGCGAGAAGCCGCCGGTGGTGTCGTAGGTGCCGTCGCCGGTCACGGTGACCGCCTGGGAGAAGGCGTAGCCGCTGGGCGAGGTGGCCGAGCAGGTCACGCCCGGGGCGAACAGGTAGAAGGTGACCGTCCCGGTCGGGTTGTAGCCGTCGCCGATCGTGCCGGTGTCGTTGAGGTTCGCCCCGCCGACCGTCTCGCTGGTCGGGTTGGCCGCCGTCGTCACCGTGGGCGAGGCCTGGTTCACCGTCACCGGCTCGGTCCCACACCCACTGTTGGTGGTGCCGTTGTTGGCGTCACCCGAGTACACCGCCACCCAGTTCCAGGTGCCCGCCGCTGTCGGCGAGGGGCCGGCGATGGTGTCGTAGGTGCCGTTGCCGGTCACGCTCACGGTGTCGGTGAAGGTGTAATCGCTGCTGTTGGCCGGCACGGCCGTGCAGGTCTGGCTCGGGCTGAAGAGGTAGAAGGTGATCGTCCCGGTCGGGTTGTAGCCGCCACTCAGCGTGGCCGCGTCGGCCAAGTCGGCACCGCCCACGATCTCGCTGGTCGGGTTGGCCGATGTCGTGACGGTCGGAGCCGTCTTGCCCACCGTCACCGGCTCGTTCCCACACCCGCTGTTGGTGCTGTTGTTGTTGGCGTCACCCGAGTACACCGCCACCCAGTTCCAGGTGCCGGCGACCGACGGGTTCGGCCCGTCGCTCGTGGCGTACGTGCCGTCGCCGCTGACGCTCACGGTTTCGGTAAAGGTGTACACGCTGCTGAGGATCGGCCATGCCGTGCAAATCTGGTTCGGGCTGAAGAGGTAGAAGGTGATCGTCCCGGTCGGGTTGTAGCCACCGGCCAGCGTGGCGGTGTCGTTGAGGTCGCCCGCACCAACGTTCTCGCTGGTCGGCATGGCCGCCGTCGTCACCGAAGGCGAGGCCTGGCAGACCTGCACCGGCTCGCTCCCGCATCCGCTGGTGGTGCCGGCGTTGTTGGTGTCGCCCGAGTAGACGGCCAGCCATTGCCAGGTCCCGGCGCTCATCGGTGACGGCCCGCCGGTCGTGTCGTAGGTGCCGTCGCCACTCACCGTGATCGTCTGGTGGAAGGTGTAGCTCCCGCTCTGTGGCGTGACCGAGCAGTTCTGGGTCGGGCTGAAGAGGTAGAAGGTGACCGTCCCCGTCGGGTTGTCGCCGCCGCTGATCGTGCCCGAGTCGTTGAGATCGGCCCCGCCGACCGTCTCGTTGGTCGGACTGGCCTTTGTGGTCACTATGGGCGACGCATTAGAGACCGTCACCGGCTCGGTCCCACACACGCTGTCGGTGCCGCTGTTATTGGTGTCGCCCGAATAGACGGCCACCCAGTTCCAGGTGCCGGCCGCCGTCGGTGAGGGACCGTCGGTGGTGTCGTAGGTGCCGTCGCCACTCACGCTGACGGTCTGGGTGAAGGTGTAGTCGCTGCTGTTGGCCGGCCAGGCCGAGCAGGTCTGGCTCGGGCTGAAGAGGTAGAAGGTGACCGTCCCGGTCGGGTTCGTGCCGCCGGCGACCGTGGCCGTGTCGTTGAGGCCGGCCCCGCCGACCGTCTCGCCGGTGGGATTCGCCGCGGTGGTCACCGAGGGCGCCGCCTTGGTGACGGTCACCGGCTCGCTTCCGCATCCGCTGTGGGCCCCATTGTTGTTGGCATCACCCGAGTACACCGCCAACCATTCCCAGGTGCCGGCGCTCGTCGGCGAGAAACCGCCGCTGGTGTCGTAGGTCCCGTCGCCGCTCACGGGGACCGACTGGGAGAAGGCGTAGCCGCTGGGCGAGGTCGCCGAGTAGCTCACGCCCGGAGCGAACAGGTAGAAGGTGATCGTCCCGGTCGGGTTGTAGCCGCCGGCCAGCGTGGCGGTGTCGTTGAGCTTCGCCCCGCCGAGGGTCTCGTTGGTCGGATTGGCCGCCGTGGTCACCGAGGGCGAGGACTTGCAGATGACGACCGGCTCGCTGCCGCAACTGCTGTTGGACGTCCCGTTGTTGGCATCGCCCGAGTACACCGCCAACCACTCCCAGGTGCCGGCGCTCGTCGGCGTGAAGCCGCCGGTGGTGCCATAGGTGCCGTCACCGCTCACGCTGACGGTCTGGGTGAAGCTGTAGTCGCTGCTGTTGGCCGGCCAGGCCGAGCAGGTCTGGCTCGGGCTGAAGAGGTAGAAGGTGACTGACCCCCCGGGGTCCTGGCCGCCGCTCAGGGTGGCGCTGTCGTTGAGCTTGGGGCCTCCCACCGTCTCGCTGGTCGGGTTGGCTGTCGTCGTCACCGAGGGCGCGGCGGTGCCCACCGTCACCGGCTCGGTGGCGCATCCGCTGTTGGTGCCGTTGTTGTTGGCGTCCCCCGAGTAGACCGCCACCCAGTTCCAGGTGCCGGCGACCGTCGGCGAAGGCCCGCCGCTCGTGTCGTAGGTGCCGTCACCGTCGCTCACGCTCAGCGTCTGGGTGAAGCTGTAGTCGCCGCTGTTGGCCGGCCAGGCCGTGCAGGTCTGGCTCGGGCTGAAGAGGTAGAAGGTGATCGTCCCGGTCGGGTTGTAGCCACCGGCCAGCGTGGCGGTGTCATTGAGGCCACCGCCGCCGACCGTCTCGTTCGTCGGCTTCGCCGCTGTGGTCACCGAGGGCGAGGCCTTGGTCACCGTCACCGGTTCGCTCGTACACCCGCTGTTGGCGCCGCTGTTGTTGGTGTCGCCCGAGTAGACGGCAAGCCAGTGCCAGGTCCCCATTGCACTCGGGTTCGGCCCACCAGTGGTCGGACCGTAGGTCCCGTTGCCGCTCACACTGACGGTCTGGGAGAACGCGTAGCTGCCGCTGGCGGGCCACGTCGAGCAGGTCTGGCTCGGGCTGAAGAGGTAGAAGGTGATCGTGCCCGTCGGGCTCGAGCCACCGCCCAAGGTGGCCGAGTCAGCCAGGGCGCCACCGCCGACCGCCTCGGTCGTCGGGTTGGCCCACGTCGTGAGCGAAGGCGCGGCCATGGTGACCGTCACCGGTTCGCTCGTACATCCACTGTTGGCGCCGCTGTTGTCGGCGTCGCCCGAGTACACGGCGAGCCAGTGCCAGGTCCCCGCGCTCGTGGGCGACGGCCCGCCCGTGGTGTCGTAGTTGCCGTCGCCGCTCACGGTGACCGCCTGGGCGAAGGTGTAGCTGCCGCTGCCCGGCGACGTCGAGCAGGTCTCGCTCGGGTTGAAGAGGTAGAAGGTGATCGTCCCGGTCGGGCTCTTGCCACTGCTCAGCGTGGC
Organism: uncultured Acidimicrobiaceae bacterium; assembly: GCA_963807775.1. GTDB lineage: Bacteria > Actinomycetota > Acidimicrobiia > Acidimicrobiales > RAAP-2 > Bog-473. Next base: position 515,038 of record CAWECY010000017.1, read on the forward strand.
GGTGTCGTTTAGGGAACCGCCACCGAGCGTCTCGCTCGTCGGGGTGGCCCACGTCGCGATCGTCGGGCTGCCCTTGCAACCGTTCGGAAGCTCGCCCAGATCGTAGGTCGCCGAGCCGGACGTCGTGACGTTGCCCGGCGTCCACGTGGCGCTCCAGTTGAAGGTGATGGTGGGGTTCGACGACAGCTGTGACGCCAGCTGCGCTGCCGTGAACGTCGATGTCAACGTCGTCGTCGAGACGTCGGTCGGATAGTTCGGAGACGAGGCGATGCCGAAGGTGCCCGAACTGAGGCTGCCGTCGCCCGTGGTCGACGCCGTGCCGGTCTCGTTCTCCGGCCAGTCATTGGTGATCAACCACGAAATGGTTGCCCCCGCGCCGTTCGGGGCGCTGCACGACGCCGTCGGGGTGACGTAGTTGTTCCAGGCGGCCGCCTCGGTCGCGAACACGACGAGGCCCGCTAGGGCGAGCGCGCACGACATGCCGCCCATGACCACGCGGCGCAACACGCTCGTCTTCCCAGCGCGTGCGAAACGACGGAAAATACTGCTGACCTTCGATGGGTGTTGCATGAACCGCCCGATCCTTCCGACATCGCCAAACAGGGCCCCGGTATTTGCATCGAGACCGCACAGAAGTTTGTTCTATTGCGCCGAACTCCTCGGGCTTACGGTGTCGTAGCTGGAAGTGCCTGTCAAGCGCGTCCGATGGACACCGAGATTCGCCGGGGGGACGGCGACGCCTCTCCGTTGGGGGGAAGGGCTGTCGATTCGGGATCCTACGACCACAAGGGAAACAAAGGCACCGTGGTTGTAGTTGTTGTCTCGCCGTTGATGGGAACCCTCGAAGGTCACTAGCTGGGACCCTGCGAAAGTCACGGGTTCCTGCCGGGACGGCCCTCTGCACCGTGCACACTGGTGGCCGTGGCCCCGCAATTCATCTACACCATGCGCGGACTTCGGCGCTTCTACCCCCCCGACCGCGAGGTGCTCAAGGGCATCAACCTCTCCTTTTACCCGGGAGCCAAGATCGGTGTTATCGGTTCCAACGGGTCGGGTAAGTCGTCGCTGCTGCGGATCATGGCCGGGGAGGACGATGGCTTTACCGGAGAGGCCCGGCTCACCCCCGATTTCACCGTGGGCTACCTCGCACAAGAGCCCCAGCTCGACCCGTCCAAGGACGTCGCCGGCAACGTGGCCGAGGGTGTGGGCCAGGTCAAACGACTGGTCGACCGCTACAACGAGGTATGCGAGGCCTTCGGCGCTCCGGACGCGGATATCGAGGCCCTGCTGGCGGAACAGGCCGACCTGCAGGTCAAGATCGATGCGGCCGGGGCCTGGGAGCTCGATCGCACGTTCGAGATCGCCATGGACGCCCTCCAGTTGCCCCCCGGGGACGCTGACGTGACGACCTTGTCGGGTGGGGAACGCCGGCGGGTCGCGTTGTGCCGGCTGCTGCTGTCGAAGCCGGATCTCCTCCTCCTCGACGAGCCGACGAACCACCTCGACGCCGAATCGGTGGCCTGGCTGGAACGCACGCTCCAGGACTATCCAGGCACGGTCGTGGCGGTGACCCACGACCGCTACTTCCTCGACAACGTCGCTGGCTGGATCCTCGAGCTCGATCGTGGCGCGGGGATCCCGTGGGAGGGCAACTACTCGTCGTGGCTCGAGCAGAAGCAGGCACGCCTGGCAGCGGAGGAGAAGAGCGACCGGGCGCGGCAGGCCTCGCTCCAACGCGAGCTGGAGTGGATCCGCATGTCCCCCCGGGCGCGTCAGAGCAAGGGCAAGGCCCGCATCAGCGCCTACAACGAGCTGGTCGCCCAGGCGGAGGGGGCGGAGCGCCGGGGTGACAAGGTGGAGCTCTCCATCCCGCCCGGGGAACGCCTGGGTGATCAGGTGGTCGACGCCGCCGGGGTCGTGAAGGGGTACGGCGACCGCCTGCTGATGGAGGGGCTCTCCTTCATCTTGCCGCCCGGCGGCATCGTCGGTGTAATCGGTGTTAACGGTGCCGGCAAGACGACGCTGTTCCGCATGATCGTGGGCGAGGACGCTCCCGATGCGGGCACGCTCACGATCGGCCCGTCGGTGACCCTGGCCTACGTCGACCAGTCGCGTGAGACGCTGGTTCCCGACGCCACCGTCTTCGAGGAGATCACGGGGGGCGCTGACCGCATGATGGTGGGCGGGCGCGAGCTGCACGGCCGGGCCTACGTGGCCGGGTTCGGGTTCAAGCGCAGCGACCAGCAGAAGAAGGTGGGCGAGCTGTCGGGCGGCGAGCGCAACCGGGTCCTGCTGGCCAAGGTGCTGAGCCAGGGCGGCAACGTGCTCCTGCTCGACGAGCCCACCAACGACCTCGACGTCGATACGCTCCGGGCTCTCGAGGACGCCCTCGTGGCCTTTCCCGGCTGCGCCGTCGTCATCAGCCACGACCGCTGGTTCCTGGACCGCATCGCCACCCACGTCCTGGCCTTCGAGGGTGATTCCGCGGTGCGCTGGTGGGAGGGGAACTTCAGCGACTACGAGGCCGACCGGCACAGGCGTCTCGGGGTCGAGGCCGACCAACCCCACCGGATCCGCTACAAGCCGCTGGTGCGGGACTAGGCGTTAACACCCGCCTGCGGGCTGGCCGCCGCCCACAGCGCCGCAGCGTCCTCGTAGACGGCGGAGCACGGCGGCCCCGCCGCCACCCACAGGCGAGGCGGTGCCGTCGGGTCCCCCACCCGCACCAGGCACGAGGAACGCGTCCCGAAGTTGTCCAGGTGGACGCAATTGGCCGAGTTCGGGCGCTCGTCGCCGTCAGGGATGCGATGGTCCGTTAACACCTGTAGAAATCCCGCCACCACGGCGTCGCCGTCCGCGGGCTGGCCCACGGCTCGGCGCACCAGATCGACCTTGGCCGACGCCTCCCCCAGCCGCCGGTTCTCCAGCACGTGGATCCCCGGGGGCAGCTCCTCCACCCCCGCCTCCCCGGTCCCGGTGAAGTCGACGAACCAGAGCGAGGTGCGGTCCCCCACCAGCAACCAGCACCCGTTGTAGTCCGCGGGACGGAACGCTCCCACGAAAGCCGCCACCGCATCGGAGGCCCGGCGGTGACGGACGAGGGCCAGAGGGAGGTCGCCCCGCGAGCGCTTGGTGGGGTCCTTGGCGTCGCCCAGCGGCTCGTTGGTCAGCCCGGCACAGACACCGTGCTCGTTGACGGCCAGCCAGGTGCCGCCCGACTGCTCGTCGCGGCCACCGAGGACGCGCGGCGGGCCGGCGTCGAGCACGGTGACGGGCGTGGCCGGCCGCTCGAGCAGCTCGTCGCGATTGGCCCCCACGATCAACGGCTCGCCCGGCACCAGCCGCGATGCCATGACCAGGAGGCACATTGGAGCCACCCTACCCAGGCGGTCATCCCCGGCAACTCCGGGCCCTGAGGGCTACCGTTCCGACATGCGAACTCGCACACTCAGCGTCGTCACCGTCGTCGCCGGCCTCGGACTCGGAGCGGCCATCTTGGCCCCGGCCGTACCGGCCTCGGCCAAGTCGAGCCCCAACCTCAAGGGCCTGACCAACATCATCAACAAGGCCAAGCACCTGACCTACTACACGGAGTACAAGTCGGTGAACGGCAAGAGCACCTCGACCGTCGTCATCGCGCAGTCGCCACCGAAGTCGTACTTCGCCAGCGCGGGCAGCTACGTCATCAACAACGGGAAGACGACCTACTACTGCTCGCCCAACACGGGGAACTCGGGCAGCTCGGGCAACAGTGGGAACTCGGGGAACTCGGGGAACTCGGGGAACTCGGGCAACTCGGGGAACTCGGGGAACTCGGGCACCAGCACGACGACGACCACGACAACCCAGCCCAAGCCGAAGGCGGGGTCCCTGCAGTGCTACTCGGAGAAGGGCACCAACCCGCTGCTCGGAGTGGAGGACGTGTTCAGCCCGAGCGTGGCCCTGAGCGCCTTCGGCCAGGCCGAGGAGGGCGCGCTGGCGAAGGCGCTCGGCATCAAGGTGACACAGTCCTCGGCCAACTACGGGGGGGAGTCCTCCACCTGCATCACCGTGAGCAGGAAGGGTCAGGGCGGTAAGTACTGCGTCACCAAACAGGGCATCCTCTCCTACTCCGGATCGGGCTCGTCGTACTTCGAACTGACCAAGTTCTCGACCAAGCCGCCGTCGAGCCTCTTCTCGTTGCCGGCCGGATCGACGACGGTGACGATCCCCAGCAACTCGTAACGGACCCGCGCTGCGCCCGATGAAAGGACGGCCGGCGTGACCGACCGCTGGCAGCAGAGCGACGTCCCGCGCGGTGCCGACTACGACCGCCGCTTCGAGCGACTGGCCGAGGTCGGTGTCGACGTCCACGGCGAGGCCGCGCTGGTCGACAGCTACGAGCCGGGTGCGGTGCTCGACGCCGGTTGCGGCACCGGTCGGCTGGCCATAGAGCTGGCGCGCCGTGGCCGCCAGGTGGTCGGCGTCGACGTCGACCCGGCCATGCTCGTCGCAGCCCGACGCAAGGCCCCCGCGCTGAATTGGGTGCAGGGCGACCTGGGCGACCCGTCCCTCGAATTCGGCCGCACCTTCGACGTCGTGGTGATGGCCGGCAACGTGCTCATCTTCGTGGCGCCCGGCACCGAGGGCGACGTCATCGCCAACGCCGTGCGCTGGCTGGCGCCCGGGGGCCGGCTCGTGGCGGGCTACAGCATCCACCACGGGGGTTTCGGGCCGGCCGAGCACGACCGGCTGGCGGCGGAGGCCGGGCTGACCCTGGAGGACCGGTGGTCTACGTGGGACCGGCGTCCGTTCGGCCGGCACGACGACTATGCGGTGTCCGTGCACCGGCGCTTCAGGTAAAACCCAGAGAACCTAGGCGCGCAACGGAGGCACAAGGTTTCGCCCCCTCGATGCACCGAATGTGCGGACGAACCTCCCTTCGTTAGGCTGACACCCATGGGAACAGAGGAACTAGATCCGATTGATCACCAGATCATCGAGTTGCTGTCACACAACGCCAGACGCACCATGGCCGACATCGGTGAGCAGGTGTCGCTGTCGGCTTCGGCCGTGACCAGGCGCATCGAGCGCCTCGAGCGCACGGGTGTCATCGCCGGGTACACCGTCGTGGTCGACCACCGCAAGGCCGGGCGTCCGATCCAGGCCTTCACCGAGGTGCGCTTCGCCGGCACGGCCGACCTGGCCGAGATCCAGGAGACGGCCATGCAGCTGTCGGAGGTGCAGGCCGTCTTCACCACGGCCGGCGACCCCGACGCGCTGGTCTGGTTGCAGGTGCCCGACGTCGAGCGCCTGGGCCAGGTGATCGAGCAACTGCGCCGTCGCGGCCGGGTCACCGGGACCAAGACGCTCATCGTGCTCGACACGTGGTCACGCCACCGCGCCCTCGAGGCGAGCGGGCTCCCCGTCCGCAACTAGTGCGCGGGCGGGCCGGTCCGATCGCGGCGGCGCTGGCCGCGGCGGTGTTGGCCGTGCTCGCGGCCGGCTGCGGATCGTCGCCGGCCGGCACCAGCGCACAGGGCTCGAGCACCTCGAGCACCGCCAAGACGACCACGCCCACCGCACCGGCGCCCGCCGGCGCGTGGTCGCCCGCCATCCACGTGGCGCCCGGCGCCGACCTGTCGGTGGTGTCGTGCCCGTCGACCGGGGTCTGCCTGGCCGGCTCGACGACCGGGCAGACCTACCGGCTCTTCTTCGAGAAGGTCGCCGCGCTCGGGCCGGCGGTCCCTTCCCCCTCACCGCAGGGGGGCTCGTACCTCACATGCACCAGCCCCGGCTTCTGCGCCGCCGCGCCGAGCCAGAACCAGATCGCGTTCTTCAACGGCTCGGCCTGGGCCGCCCCGACCACCATCCCCGCCGCCCAGGGCTTCACCGCCATCGACTGCACCGGCCCCACCTTCTGCATGAGCATCGACGGCGAGGGCAACTCGTTCGACTACGACGGCCAGGGCTGGTCGGGCAACCTCGGCGCCTGGGGCGCCGCCAACCAGATCTCGTGCGTCTCACCCACCTTCTGCGTGGCAGCCGAGGGCGGTCCGTCGGTGTGGGACGGCAGCACCTGGACCCAGCCCACCGGCGCCGACTCCAGTGGGCAGCTGAACTCGGTGTCCTGCGCCTCAACCACGTTCTGCGTCCTGGTCGACAGCGCCGGCAACGTCATGGTCTGGAACGGCCAGTCGTTCTCGGCCCCCACTACCATCACGACCGAGCCCTCGGTGGCCGGCGCCAACGCCTCGGGGCTGACCGGCGTCTCGTGCCCAACGCCCACCTTCTGCCGAGCCGTCGACACCCTGGGCCGCGTCTTCGGCTGGAACGGCACGTCGTGGAGCTCCGGCACCCTCATCGACAGCGGCCACGCGCTGACCAGCATCTCGTGCCCGAACACCTCCTACTGCGTGGCGGTCGACCGGGCCGGGAACGCCTTCTTCTCCGGGTAGCCGACCGCGCGCTACCAGGGGGCCAGGTCCGGCGGGCCGCCCCGCCCGATGACCCAGGCCAGCAGCCGCGCCGGATCGGCCCGCCCGGCCAGGCCGGGTAGCTCGCGAGGCAGCCAGGCCTCGACCAGAGCCGGGGGCCACGGCACCGGGCCCCGCCCGAGGTCGCCGTGGTGCACCACCACCTCGCGCCAGCGCGAGAACACGCACTCGCCCGAACTCTCGACCACGCCCCGCGAGGAGCGTGACGGTGCGTCCCAGGCCGCCTCGGGCAGCTCCGCCATGACGCGGGCCACGGCGGCCGAGGTCGATGCCACGTCGTCCACCAGAACGTGCGCCGGCCGGCCCGCCCCGGCCTCGATGTCGGAGCGCCGTTGCTCGGGCCCGCCCGGGTACTGGTCCGGCAATTCCCCCCGGGCCGCGCCCTCCAGGCGCCGCACGACGCTGTCCGCGTTGCGGGCGATGTGGGTCAGCACGTGGCCCACGCTCCAGCCCGGCAGCAGGCTCGGCGCCCGCGCCGCCTCGTCGTCCAGTCCCCGCAGCGACGCATCGAGGGCCTGCTGGGCGGCCACGCAACCGGCCACCCACCCCGTGGGCGCGCCGGTGGCCGCCCCGGTCACTTGGCCGGGATGGCCGACTGCCCGTCGAGCATGTCCGCCATGACGGCGCGGATGAACTCGTCCGCCTCGTCCGTCATGCCGCCGGCCACGCCCCCGTAGATGGCGCCGGACCTGGGGGCCTCGTCCGCGTGCTCCTTGGCGTAGGCCACGGCGTCGGCCAGGTCTGCGGCGAAGGCGGTGACCACGCCGGGCTGGGTCTGCGGCCGGGTCACCGCCATGTGCAGCGCGTTGGGGTACTGCTGGCCGTTGAAGCGCCACCCGCGGGTCCGCATGAAGTCGTTCACGTGGTAGATGTCGAACTGGTCGGAGGTGAAGGAGAAGAGGAAGGTGGGTCGGCCGACCAGGCGCAGCTCCGGGTGCGACGTCACCGCTTCCTGCATGGCGGACGACGCCTCGAAGATCTGCCGGGCGTAATTGAGGTAGCCGGCGTGGCCGAGCTGCACCATGGCGGCCCAGGTGGCCGCGATCAACCCGCCCGAGCGCGAGCCTTCCATGCCCGGGGAGGTGTACTTCCCGCCGCTCCAGTCGGTCAGGTAGAAGTACTGGGCGTTGCGCAGCGCCTTGGAGCGGAAGCTGAGCACCGACGAGCCCTTGAAGGCGTAGCCGTACTTGTGGGTGTCGGCCGAGATGGACGTCACGCCGGGCACCCGGTAGTCGAAGGGCTCGATGTCGTAGCCGAGCTCCTGGCCGAAGGGGAGGATGAAGCCACCCAGGCACCCGTCGACGTGCAGCCCCACCCCCTTGTCGAGAGCGACGGCCGACAGGTCGGTGATGGGGTCGACGGTGCCGTAGCCGTAGTTGCAGGCGGAGCCGATCAGCGCCACCGTCTGGTCGTCGGTGTGGTCGCGCACCCAGTCGACGTCGACCTGGGTGGTGACGGGGTCGACGGGAGCCCGCCGCAGCTCCACCCCGAAGAGGTGGCACGCCTTGTCGAAGGCGGGGTGGGCCGTCTCGGGCTTGATCACGTTGGGACGGGTCACGCCGCGGGTCTGGGCGGCGTGCTCGCGGTAGGCCAGGATGGCGTGCAGGATGCTGCCCGTCCCCCCGGTGGTGACCAGGCCGCAGGGGTCGTCGCCGGCCTCGGTGGCGGCGTCACCGTGGTGCAGCCCGAGCGTCATGGAGATGATCTCGGCCTCGAACTTGGTGGCGCTCGGGCACATGTCGCGCTGGAGGACGTTGACGTGGGCGAACAGGCCGAAGGCCTCGTTCATGAAGTGGTAGTGGTCGTGGTCACCGCAGTACATGGTCCCCGAGCACTTGCCGGTCTCCCAGAAGGCGTCCTCCTCGGTGGACATGGCGTGCAGCTGCGAGAGCACCTCCTCCCGGCTCATGCCGTCGGCGGGCAGGGTGCGGTGGATGGCGAAGCGGTCGGCGTAGGGGTAGTCGCTCATGGTGGGGGCCTCCTTCGGGGGGTGCCGCGGGTCCGCCCGGGCGGCATCCCGGCCGTCGGCGCGACACTGAGACAATTCAATTAGGTCCATCTGGCGGGGCCCACCGGTGGGCGATGATGGCGCCGTGCGACCGCCGCTGTTGACGTCGCTGCGCGGCTACCGCCGGGCCTGGGCCAGCGCCGACCTGGTGGCCGGCCTCACGCTCCTCGTGATCGCCGTGCCCGAGCAGCTGGCCACGTCGCGGCTCGCCGGCATGCCGCCCATCACCGGCTTCTATGCCTTCATCGCCGGCACGGTGCTCTTCGCCCTGCTCGGCTCCAACCCGCAGGTGTCGGTCGGGGCCGACTCCACCATCGCCCCCCTCTTCGCGGTGGGGGTGGCCAGCCTCGCCGCCACCGGCTCCACGCATTACGTCGACCTGGTGTCGATCCTGGCCGTCATGGTCGGCCTCATCGTCATGCTGGTCAGCATCTTGCGTCTCGGATGGGTGGCCGAGTTCCTCTCCGCCCCCATCATCGCCGGCTTCATTGCCGGTGTCGCCCTCATCATCATCGCCCACCAGCTGCCGGACTTCTTCGGCCTGCCCCCCACGTCGGGCACCAACGAGCACCGGGTGGGCTACGTGCTGACCCATCTGGACCAGGCCAACGGCTGGACCGTCGGGATCGGGGTAGGCGTGCTCGCGGTGATGTTCGTGAGCGCCCGCCTGGACCGCCGGGTCCCGGGCGCCCTGATCGGACTGGTGGGTTCGATGGCGCTGGTCGTCGCCCTCGACCTGCAGGCGCACGGCGTGGCCGTGCTCGGACCGATCCACACCGGCGCGCCGAACCTCGGGCTGACCGGGGTCTCGTTCTCGACCCTGGGCAGCCTGGCCCCGCTGGCCGCCGTGGTGGCGCTCGTGGTGATCACCCAGACGGCCGCCACCACCCGGGCCTTCGCCGACCGCGGCGGCTACGACGTCAACGCGGGACGGGACTTCCTGGCCGTGGGGGCCGGCAGCGTGGCGTCCGGCCTGGTCGGCTCCTTCCCGGTCGATGCCAGCCCGCCGCGCACCGGCGCCGTGGCCACGGCGGGCGGCCGTACCCAGGCCGGTGCCCTCGGGGCGGCTGCCGTGGTGCTGCTCCTCATACCCGTGGCCGGCGTGCTCAAGGACGTGCCGCTGGCCACGCTCGCCGCCATCCTCATCTACGTCGCGTTGCGCCTGTTCCACGTGGGAGACCTGGTTTCCATCTTCCGCTTCGACCTCTTCGAGTTCGGCCTGGCTGCCGTGACCCTGCTGACAGTGGTGCTCGTCGGCGTGGAGCAAGGCATCGGCGTCGCCGTCCTCCTGGCCATCCTCGACCGCACCCGACTGAGCGCACGTTCCCAGCTGCACGTGATGGGCCTGGTGCCGGGCACCACCAGTTGGCTGCCGACGGAGGGTGGTACCCCCACCACGCAGGTCCCCGAGGTCCTCGTCCTCCTGTTCGCCACGCCTCTCTGGTACGTCAACGCCGTGCACTTCCGCGAGGAGGTGGCGGCCGCGCTGGCCCGGGTACCGGCGACGACGGTGCTGGTCCTCGACACCCTGGGCATGTCCGACGTCGACTTCACCGGGTCCCGGGCGTTCGGCCGGATGCTGAGCGCCTGCGAGCGCGACCACATCACGTTCGGGCTCGCGCGGGCGGGCGACCATCTCCGCGAGTCGATGCGCCGGAGCGGCCTGGCGGCCCGCATCGGTGAGGACCGCTTCTACCCCACCGTCGACGCCGCCGTAAGCGCCCTCGCCCCCGAGTCGGGGTCGACGGCGGCGGGCTGACGCCGCGCACCGCCGGCGTCGGCTAGCTAGCCGAGCCCGAGGGCGTCCGGCGTGAGCTCCTCGTCCAGGCTGAGGGAGTGCGGGTGGGCCACCTCGGTGCGCAGCCACTCGCGGTGGCGCTCGATCACCTGGCGACGTTCCGGTGAGACGCAGCCGGACAGGTCGCCGAAGATGGCCATGAGCTTGCGCGGGATCTGGGGGTCACCCGACCCGTACACCTCCACCTCCGTGAAGGCCAGCTCGACCAGGCGGTCCCATCCGGGGATCGGCCTGACGAGGCGCACCACTCCCGCCCCGTCGAGGTAGAACCCGGTCGGGTCGGGCCGGGAAGCGGCAAGGCGCAGGATCCCGTGTATGCGGTCGAGCGACTGCACGGCCGTCGTCGGGTCGTTCACGGCGGCGGACAGCGCCCGGCATGCGATATCCACCAGCTGGCGCAGGCCGTAGCTGGGGTCCTGGTACAGGGTACGGACGGCCGACAGATTGAGGGTGGCCAGGACGTCCGCCGTCGCCGGCACGGTGCCGCCGTGGACCTCGAGCAGGTCGGAGCCCCGGGGCATGTAGGTGCCGACGGGCACGCACACGCGCAGCACGCAGTCGTGCCGCGCCGCCAGCTGCACGAGCGCACGGGCGTCGACCCCGTCCACCACGGCGTCGGCGTGGTCGAAGGGGACTCGGCGCGGGTCGGATTGCAGGATGGGCTCCGGAGCGTCCCGGTACACCTCGGCCTCAGGAAACGCCTGGGCCAGGGTGGCGACCGTCTCCTTGAAGACGGCCTGAATGACGTAGCTGACGCGCATGGAGCGCACGGTCGAGTTGACGAAGACGACGAACACGATGACCGAGGCCATCACCAGCAGGTAGGCGATGGCGACGGCGCCCTGGGGAACGGTGTGGGGACCGGTCGCCGTCCCGACCCGGGCCAGCAGCGTCAGGGAGTAGACGAAGGTGGCGAGGAACGTAGCCAGGGCCAGCTTGGTGACCGGCTTGCGCACGAACGTCCGCAGCACCCGCGGCGAGTACTGGGTGCTGGCCATCTGCAACGCCACCAGCGTGATGGAGAACACCACGCCGGTGAAGGTCAACAGGGCGGTGGCGATCGTCGACAGCAGTGTCCGGGCGTCGTCCAGGTCGGTCGGGAACAGCCCTTCGTGCAGCTTGAAGCCCCCGAGGTATCTCGCCGCCAGCGACCCGCCTACCCAGGCGGCGATGACGGCCACGGCCGGCCACAGCCACAGGGACTCCCGGCGCCACTCGCGGAGGTGGGCGGCTCGCGAACGGCCCGGCGGAGACACCCGGGCCTTGACCGTCGTCACGGGTCTTCCTCCGAGGAGGGCTCGGGCGTCGCGGTGGACTCCGTTCCGACCCCGGCCCGCCGCAGCTGGCGCGAGCCCCAGATGGGGTAGATCAGCACTGACAACATGCCGGCCGCCACGAGCGCTGCGGCGTTCTGGGGCTTCATCCGGTGCTCGTCCACTCCCAGCGTGGTGATGACCACGATGATGGGCAGCCCGGTCGCCGAGAGGATCGCTAGGCCGGTGGCCTGCCCGCGGACCAGCACACGCCGGAAGAACAGCCAGGTCGGCACCCCACGGGTGACCAGGAAAACCGCGGTGAACACAGGTACGAGAAGCAGCACCTTCGGCTGGTGGATCAGTGCGTGCAGGTCGAAGTTGATGCCGCTCTCAATGAAGAAGATTGGGATCAGGAAGCCGAAGCCGATCGCCTCGAGCTTGCTCGAGATGCGCTCGCGGTCCGGGCCCTCGATGAACAGGCGCACCACGACTCCCGCCGCGAAAGCGCCCAGCAGGACATCGAGGCTGAGCTTGAGAGCCAGGAAGACCAGCACGATGACGAGTAGCACCGAGATCCGGATCGGGAGCTGGGCCGTGGACTCGAGGTGACGACGCATGAGGGCGACGAACTTGGGCGGATGGACCCGCAACGCCAGCAAGGCCGCGCCCGCGGCCACAGCGACGAAGAGGACGAGCAGGAGGACGGTCAGCCGGACGTCCCGGTTCGTCAGCAGAACCGCCACGCCCACGATGGGGCCGAACTCGCCGACAGCGCCGACAGCCAGGATCGTCGGACCGAGCGACGTCTTGAGCATGCCGTTGTCACGCAGGATGGGCAACAGGGTGCCGAGCGCCGTCGTCGTGAGGCACATGCCGACCACCACGTTGTCGAGGACGCTCCCCGTCGCTTTGAAGACGGTGCCGACGGCCAGCGCCAGGAGCAGTGAGACCACCCAGGCCAGGGCGGCGCGGCCGAGGTGCCCGTGGCGCATGGTGGCCAGGTCGAGCTCAGTGCCGGCCAGGAACATGAGATAGGTCAGGCCGAAGTCGGAAAAGGCGCTGACCACGGAGCTGGGGTGGGCCAGTGCCAGCACGTACGGGCCCATGATGATGCCGAGCAGGATCTGGATGACGACCTCGGGCACGGCCACGAAATTCCGCAGCCCCTCGGCGATGAGGGGCGCCAGCACCGCCGCGACGGCGATGAGCACGAGGGTGGGGACCGCCTGCTCGACTGTCATGTGCGGCCCCGCGACCGGCCGTCGAACATCGTCACGATCGCCACATCCCGGGCCCACGCTACGCGCCCACCTGGAGGAAAACACTGATCGTGGTCGGCGGTCGGCGGTTGACGGCCCCGCGGTAGCGCGGCAGCATGGCCCCGCCAAGTCGCCGGAGGACGGAGGAAGACATGCCGGATTCCGTCGTGTCGCCTCCGGCGGATGGAAACCGCGTGACGGGCTCACCTCGTTCGAGAATCGTCGTGGGAACCTCGGCCAACGGCGCTTCACCCACATCCGTACACGAGGCCGCGTCGTGATCACCCGATCACCGGGGCGGCGGAAGGAGGCTGACCTCTATGGACCTCGGACTGGCTGACGCGACTGCAGTCGTGACCGGTGGCAGCAAGGGAATGGGCCGGGCGGTGGCAGAGATCCTGGCGACCGATGGCGCCCGGGTGGCTGTCATGGCCCGGGGGCGCGAGGCCCTCGACGAGACCGCGGCGGCGCTCCTGGCGGCCGGTAGCCCCGACGCCGTGGGCATCAGCGTCGACATGACCGACCCGGACTCGATCGCCGCCGGCTTTGCCGAGGTGGGCGACCGCTGGGGGTTGCTCAACATCCTGGTGCACACCATCGGCCCGGGCGCGGGACGGTTCGAGCACCTGGACGACAGCGACTGGGATGCCGCCTTCTCCCTCGGCACCATGTCGGCCGTGCGCAGCGTTCGGGTGGCGCTGCCGCTCCTGCGCGCCGCGCCCTGGGGCCGCGTCGTGATCTTCTCGGCCCATTCCATCCAGCGCCAGAGCCCGATCCTCGTCGCCTACACGGCCTCGAAGGCGGCGGTGACCAGCATCGCCAAGAACCTGGCCAAGTCCCTGGCGCCCGACGGCATCCTCGTCAACGCCGTGTGCCCAGGCAGCATCGTGACGGCCAGCTTCACCGAGAACCTCAAGGACACCTTCGCCGCCGAGGGGCTCGACCCGTCCGACCCCACCGACGTCATGACGTGGATCGACCGCACGTTCCACCAGCCGGCCGACCTCGGGCGGGCCGGCCTCCCCGACGAGGTGGCCTCGCTGGTGGCCTACCTCGCTTCCAAGCGCAACGGTTACGTCACCGGCGCCTGCGTCAATGCCGACGGCGGGTCCGACTTCGTGTAGCGGCGCGATCTCGAAGCGGCGCTGCTCCCAGGTGTAGACGGCGCGGCGCAGCTCCTCGGGGTCCAACCACATCTCCTGTACCTGCTCAGCGTCTTGCCCTTGTCGTCCATTGCAGGGGTCCTCCTCGTTGGGTGGTCAAACAACCTCAACGATGTCGGGACCCCTGGCCGCGTTCGCGGATGCCTCGCTACGTCACGCCCCCAGTTCAACGCGAAGAGCCCGAAATGTTCCCAGCGAGGTGGCCGAGGAGGCTATAGATCGCCGTCCACGAAGACGGTGACGGCTGCCGACTGATCGATATCACGATGCTATCGAAGTCGATGGCGATGTCGAGATGGGGATGAGGTACCCCGGCCCCTGCACTTCGCAACGAGAACATTGCCAACTCCTTGTCCGCCACCACCTCGATGTTCGCCAACTCGGCCGCCCGCTCCAGCCCGGCCAAGAGCAGCGAGTTGTCGGCTTCCAAATTTGCTGTGGTCATGGTTCGATTGGCCAGATACATTCAGGCTTATTATGGAAGCTAAGCCCGGGAACGGCGAGGGTAGAACTACCCCTTTCGACACTGCCCGCCCGGGAATCGAGCGAGCCCTCATGGCGACGATTCTGGCCATCCGCGCCGTCCATGTCGTGCAGGGCATCACTTGCGTGACCACCGCCCGCTCGGCCTACCGCCGTCCGAGGCTGGCCGTCGCCGTAAGTGCCGCGTCGCTGGTCGAGCTGGCGTGGATGGCCAAGCGGGACTTCGCCGGCGGCACGCGCGACCCCATGACCGCCCGAATCGACGCGGCGTTCGGGGCCGTCGGCCTGTTGGCCCTGAGCTGGGCCACGCACCCCGTCGACCGCCCGACCTCGGTCAATTGGATGATGCCGCTCACCGTCGGCAGCGCCCTCGGTGCTGCGTCGAGTCTCGAGCTGCGTGAGGGCGCCGGTATTTCGCTCTCGCTCGCAACCGTGTATGCCGCCACCACCCGGGAGTCGATCGGCTCGGGCTCGAGCCGCGCGGCGAGCGCCGTCGCCAACACGCTCAGCTACCCGGGATTCTTCGCGGTGGCCGCGGGGGTGGTGCGCTTGGCTCGTCACCTGGCCGGTGACTTGGACGACGCCCGCCAGAAGGCCGTCCAAGGGGGGGCACGCGCAGCTGCCGAGGAGGCTCGCAATAAGGAACACCGCCGCTTACATGATTCCGCCCTCCAGACGCTCGAAGCCGTCGCCTCCTACGATCTCGATCCGGACGACCTACGGCGCCAAGCGCGCAAGGAGGCGGCCGCATTGCGTCGTGCCATCGCCGGTGAAGAACCCCGAACGAGCGGACTGGTCGTCGGGCTCGAGGAGCTGGCCGACGAATTCGCCATCCGGGGACTCAATGTCGAGCTCGTGACAGTTGAACTCGAAGACGAACCGGATTTTTCGGTGGCCGAGGCCCTCCGAGATGCATCGCACGAAGCACTCACGAATACGGCCAAGCATGCAGGAGTCTCTCGGGTGGTGGTGCGAGCTCTGTCCGCGCATGACGGCATCGAAGTGACAATAAGAGACCAAGGGACGGGGTTTGACCCCTCGGCAACGAAGAGCGGATTCGGGATTGACAATTCGATCGTTCGTCGAATGGAGGAGGTCGGCGGGCGGGCCGATATCTCCTCGACACCTGGCCGGGGCACGAGGATTGCGTTGTGGGCACCACAGCCATCCGCGTAGCAATCATCGAGGATCACCCCCTCTATCGCCAAGGCCTCGTTCAGGTCGTCGAACGTGCGGCGAATCTCCATTTGGTTGCCTCGGTCGGCAGCGTCAGGGAAATGGAGGAGGTCGGCTTCGAGGACGTCGACGTCGTCCTCCTCGACCTCCATCTTCCCGATTGTGAGGGCGCCGACGCGGTGAGCCGGGTCAAATCCCAACACGATGCCATCCTCATTATCTCGGCGTCCGAGAACCGCAAACAGGTCGTAAACGCGATCGCCGCCGGGGCCTGCGGATATCTGACGAAGTCGTCCGAGGAAGAAGAGGTCTCGAAGGCGATTGCCACCATTGCTGCCGGCGGAACCTACGTGTCGCCCGTACTTGCCGGCTATCTCCTCCGGGACACTCGTGAGCAGGACCGGACCAGTGACTATGCCCTCACCGCGAGGGAACGGGAAATCCTCTCCCTGCTCGCCGACGGCGAGACAGATGCCGACATCGCCGAGGCGTTGTTCATCAGCGTGAGCACCGTGCGGTCGCATCTCGATCGCATTCGTGACAAGACCGGGCACCGACGCCGAGCTGAGCTCGCCCGCCTCGCGTTCGAGCACGGCGCAGACGACGACGCAGGATAAACCTAGGGTCCGGCTTCGATGGCAGCTCTAGGAATGCGGCAACGAAGGGCAAGAGGGGTGGATACGAGTCGGTCGACCCTGCGACCCCCAGGTCAACGGCACTGGGCTTCACAGGGAACGCGCCATCTAACTTGGTCCTCAATGTGTGAACAGGTTCAGAGGCGAGAGACCGCGAATCGTGTTTGCCTCGCAATTACCCAACGCCCAATGGTCAAGAGTCCCTCTGTCCCTCAACGGGCCTAAGTGGTGGTGGAGCGCAGGTGCGTAAGTGAACCTACCGGGGCCGATCATTAGGCATTACTGCCCACGCGAAAGAGGGGTAGATGCCCCTCTATCTTCTCGTCGTGGAGTCCTTGAACATGTCAGTTGGGGGGGCCCGCCTGGGCTCGAACAAAGGGGACATCATGTTCAGAAATATGCATGAGAAGCAAGAAGTGAAGTGTTCTACCCCTTTCCACGCGATCCTTAGCCGAGGCAAGATGAGTTTGCCTATTGCCTGCAACGTGGTCCCCCCTCTCAGAGTGCGCTTCTTCGGTCCGATCGCCATCGCCAGTTCAATGCTGGTGGTGCTCGGCGTAGGACTTGGCCCGTCATCTCCTGTCGAGGCAGCGGCTGTGCACGCTTCGAGTGAAACCGCTTCCCCCACCGTCGTATCACCTGAGTCAGCACAATGGTGCACGACGTTCGGGGGTCACGTCATTCATGGTCAGCTGGCTAACGGAGGCGTTCTCAAGGGTTGGACAGGTCTTAGCCCCAACATTCCAGTCTGCGGGCCTCTCCCCAAATCAAACCCCACCGGTGTAACACCAATGCCGGGAGGTTCAGGGTTCTTCGCGGGATTTCAGTGCGTCGAACTCGCGGACCGGTGGCTGTACGTGGCGTTTGGCTTACGATTGATTCCCGGCAACGGAGACGTCGACGCTCGCGACTACTACAACAAGTATCACTCCAATGACCCGAACCTGAAGCTGGTCGACGGGAGTGGCGGTGTCTCGCCGGTTCATGAGGCGCCGTCGCCGGGTGATGTCATCAGCTTTTCGAACCACAGCAATTTTCAAGATGCCAATGGTGGCCATGTGGCAGTCGTCGTGGCCGTAGATCCGAGCGTGACATCGTCGGGAAATGGGAACGTGTACGTTGCCCAGGAGAATTTCGACACAAGTAATCTCAAACATTGGTACGACGCCCCTCTTTCAATGCACAATTGGCAACTGACCAAAAGTGGCCGTGAGACCTTTACCTATGCCCAGTGGCTCAAGACTGGCTACACGCCGGACCCAACTCCCACGCCGACCACCAACTGCGGAATCTCCCTGCTGACCTCGACCGTCAGCTCGTACATCAGCCAATCCACGCAGTACACCCGGAACGAGTACACGATCACAAACATCAAGACGGCTGGGTCGAACCCGGTGTGGGCGTCCTTCGATGTTCAGGCAACTGCTGCGGGTGCGGCGACATTCCAAAACGCCAGCGGAGTCGCAGAGTGCACAAGTAGTTGGCAAGTAAAAGACATTGGTGGATCAGACGTCGGCTGCGCCACGGTGCCCACCTCGTTGCAAAGCCAACTTGGGATCTCATGTCCCTCCCCGAAGCCGACCGCCGGGAACGGGTCACCCGAGGACGCCGTCGACGGCTTCATATCCAGCGTCCTCGCTGGCAACGACATGGCAGCCTGTCAGTACCTTGAACCGACGGCTCAGCCGACTTGTCAGAGCGCCGCTACATCGGAGCCGATCATCACCGGCACCTTCTCGATCATCGGCCAGGTCATCAACGGCAGCGAAGCATTGGTCAGCGTTACTGGCAACGAGTGCCAAGGTGGCTCATGTGAGAGCAACAGTGATCCGAACTCCGGGATGCCACCTGGTGCCGGTCCCTTTGCAAGCGCCTACACCACCGCGGTGGCGGCGGTAAGCCCATCCACACCCAACCATGAGCTTTTCGCCGGTCCCCTGCGTCAGGATCAATGGTGATTGGTACGTGAATTTGGGCATCTGACGAAGGCCAGGAAGTGGGGTGGTTCGGCCTGCCATAGTTTTGGGGTTGACTATTCGCCGAGAACCAGAAACCCGCTCTACCCACTTTAACGCGCGGACCACTTTACGCATGACGGCTTCGGCGTCACTCCGGCGGCCCACTTTCACAGACCAGCGGGCCGAGTCGCGCAAGGGCCACATCGCCACCACCAGGAGCAGGGCCGGGATGGCCGAGACGCCGAGCATGACGCGCCAGGCGTTGCTCCCCTGGTTCGTCAGGAGATAGTCGGCGAAGTACACCAGGAAGGTACCGATGGTGATGGCCATCTGGTAGAGCAACACGAACCGTCCACGCACCCGTGCCGGCGCGTTCTCGGCGCCGTACAGGGGCGCCCCCACCGAGGCGATCCCCACACCGCCGCCGAGCACGAGGCGGCCGACGACGAGGACGACGGTGTCGGGCGCCAGAGCCTCGAGCAGAGCCCCGAGGACGAAAATGACCGCGGCGAGGATGATCGTCATCCCGCGGCCGTAGCGGTCTGTGAGCATGCGGCCACCCGCGCCCACCATGGCGCCGAAGGGGACCCAGCTCGTGATGATCTCGATGACGACGGTGCCCGGGTGGAACGTCTTGTCGATGCCCGAGAGGGCCCCTGAGATGACGACTTGGTCGTAGCCGAAGAGGAGGCCAGTATGATAGCCAGGCCCACGGCCAGCAGGTAGCGGGTGAAGGGGGCGCTCCGGTCTGGTTGGTGTCGCGGACGGCGCGGTCCGCTCGCTCGCTGTCGTCACCGCTCAAGGCTCCGCTCGGTCACCGCCCGAGATCCGGCCAAGGTCCCCTATGCGCTGGTGGCAATCGCGGTCACCGGTGCAGCGAGCCCGGCAGCATTCGGCCCACCGAGGAAGGTGGCGTCCCCGTACGCGTAGACGGCGCCGTTGGCGCCGGCCAGCCAGTAACCCGAGCCGGTAGGCGTCCCGCTGATGCCGACGATCGGCGGCTGTCCGGTGATGCCCTGGCCCGGCACCGAGCCGAAGTAGCCCGCGTCGCCGTAGGTAAACACGCCACCGTCGGCGGCACTGAGCCAATAGCCCTGACCGTCAGCGGTGGCGGCCATTCCGGTCACCGGGGCATTGAGGTGCTCGTCGCCCGCTGATCCGTAGAACCCCGCTCCCCCGAAGCTGTACACCCCGCCGTCGGAGCCCACGAGCCAGTAACCCCCGTGGTCGGTGGCGGCCATGCCGACCACGGGGGCGTTGAGGTGCATGCTCCCCATGGACCCATGGAAACCGGCGTCGCCGTAGGCGAAGACGCCACCGTCGGCGCCCACCAGCCAGTAACCCTGACCGTCACGCGTGGGCGCGATGCCGACGATGTGTGCGTTGAGCGGCGTGCTGCCCGCCGAACCGTAGAAGTGCGCGTCACCGTAGGCGAACACCCCACCGTCGGAGCCGACGAGCCAGTAGCCTCCCCCATCGGGTGTCGCGGCGATGCCGACGATCGGCGCGTTGAGGTGTTGGCCCCCCATGGAGCCCGCGAACGGGGCGGTTCCGTAGTTGAAGACACCCCCGTCCCCCGCCGCCAGCACGATCCCCTGGACCGAAGCCGGGGGAAAGGTCAGCTGCTCCATCAGGACGCGCAGACCGGGGTCGTTCTGCTGGACCTCCGTGGCGGCCGTGCCGCCGGCCCAACAGCCGACCCCCGCCACACACGACATTGAGTTCAGAAGGCTGAGAGCGGCGACGTTCGGGCTCGGCTCCATCGACCAGGAGGACCCGTTCCAGTTGTCGATGAAGGCGTTCGGCTTGAAATTGTTGCCGCCTCCGCCGCCGAAGGTTCCGGAGGAGCCGGCCGCCCAGCACTGGGTGGCGCTGAGGCAGCTGATGCCGTTGAGGGTGGCGCCGGCGCCCGGCGGCTCCGGTACCGACGACGACATGTCGCTCCACGAAGCGCCATCCCACTGCTCCATAAGGATCCCCGACGCATTCCCACTGCCGTCGGTCATCGCCCCGGACGCCCAGCATTCGGTGGTCGTGGCGCAGGTCACGCCGTAGAGGAAGCCCCCATCGGGACTGGGGTAGGTGGCGCTCGGTACCACGGTCCACGCCGTGCCGTCCCAGTGCTCGATGAGTCCCTGGTCTCCGATCGCGCCCGGGAAGATGGGCAGGAAGTTCGGGTTCTGCTGGTTTGGCCCGGCATTCCCGACGGCCCAGCAATTGGTGGCGCTGAGGCAGTCGACGCCAGAGAGCTGATCGTAGGTTTGGCCGGTGGCCCCACCGGGCACGATGTTCCACGTCGAGCCGTTCCACTGCTCGATCACGTCGCTGAGGTTCTCGCCGTTGTCGTCGGCCGCATACCCCACGGCAAAGCAGTTCGACGAAGAGCTACAGCTGACCGATTGCAGCAGTGCACCGACCACTCCGCTGCCGGTGGGATTCGGGCTGGGCACGATGGACCAGCTGGTTCCGTCCCAGTGCTCGATGAGCGTTCCGGTCGGGTTCCCCCCCTGGGGATTGCTGAGGACGGCCCCCACCGCCCAGCAGTCGACGCCGTTCACACACGCGACCTGGAACAGCCCGCCGCCGACATCGCCCGGGATGGCCGGTGTCGCCGTCAGGGCCCACGAGGCGCCGTTCCAGGTCTCGATGAGTGGATTGAACGAGCTCTGGCCACCACCGATGTTCTGAATGCTGGCTCCGACGGCCCAGCATTGCACCGCGTTGGCGCAGGCTGTCCCGAGCACGACGTCGTCGCCGCCGGTCCCCGGCGTGGCGACGATGGTCCAGCCGGAGGTCGCGGCGCCGGCGGTGCCCTGCACGATGCCGATGCCAATGCCGCCGACAATAGTTCCGAAGATGGTCGCTGCGACCACGGCCAGACTCAGCCCACGAGCCGAGCGGGAAGTGGAGCGCCATGTGCGGACGCGACGCACTGCACATGGCGCTCCGTCCATGGAACCATGGTTGCACGCACCCCAGTGGCCGAAGTGGATGGTCGATGGTGGCGTAGGCCCTGGCCCCGATCGTCGTTCCGCGCCACGGTGACGACTGTTCTACGTTCGCCACACATGAGCCGTCACGGCTCCGCGTCCGCGTCTGGAAAGCCGCCGTCTGCCAAGCTCTGCCCCGGTGCCGAGCGACGCCGACGACGAGAACATTCCCGGTATCGATCGCCTGCTGGCGTTGACCGACGGGGTCGTCGCCATCGCGCTCGAGACGCTGCTCGTGCTGCAGCTCCAGGTGCCGGTGACGCGCACCATTCAAGAGAACTCGGCGTCGACACTGTGGCACGCCCTCGATGTCGACGGTCCGAGTTCACCAGTTACCTCGTCTCTTTCGTCGTCATCGCCCAGTTCTGGCTCGTCCACCACCGCGTCCTGCGCGGCATGAGGGGGCCACAGCGAAGGGCTGGCGTGGCGCAACTTCGGCTTCCTGCTCGCGCTGACACTCATGCCGTTCACCTCGGACCTGATGGGGCGCTACGGCAACAACCCGCTCGCCATCACCTTCTTCGGGATCAACCTGATTGCCCTCAGCCTCACAACGCAGTGGATCTTCCTGTACGCGGCCGGCCACCACTTGCTGGTTGACGCCACCAGGTCGGCCCACGATGAGCTGGCCGCTCGAATACGCTTCGTGCTGGTCATCGGCATCGTCGCGCTGTCGCTCCTGCTGGCCTGGACGAACCTGTCCAAGTACGTCTGGGTGCTGTTCCTCTTCGTCCCCATGATCGGTCACCGCCTGGCAGAGGTGGTCGAACGGAAGCGGAAGGAGGAATCCACGGCGGCTCGGACCTGACCCGCCGCTACGTCGCAGTGGACGTCGGGCCACTTGTGCGGCGCCGGGCTAGGCGGTCTGAGCCAGGTGGTTCTGTTGCTGGCCCGATTCAGTGGTGGGGCCTGCCGGGTGGCGGGTTGACAAACCACTTGTTGTCCTCCACCAGGCGCTCGCTCTTCCAGCCGTCGGGCGTGCGCACGACGTCATGCAGGTAGTCCCCTCCGCAGTAGCTCAGGTCCGCCATGCCGGGCAACTGCATCGGGTTGTAGAACATCGCCCGCACCTTGGCCCGGTCTCCGTCCAGCTCGATCTCGATGTTGGTGATGAAGTGCTGGGTCATCGGCACCTGCGTCAAGCCCCGCTCCAGCCAGTCGACGACTTGATCGCGCGGACCGGCCGGCCCGTCGACGGACGTGTAGTCGAGGTGGGCTCCGGGGGTGAAGACGGAGGCCAGCAGAGCCCAGTCCTTGGTGTCCACCGCCCGGGCGTAGCGGTAGAGGAGCTCCCGGATCTCGAGCTTGTCGGACACTTCGTGCAGGTCCATGCCCGCAATGTAGCGGCCGGGTCACGGTCTGCGGGAGGCTGCTACATTGCGCCGCCGCGGCCGACACGAACGGCCGTGTGCACGTCGACGACCGCCGCCGGCGGGGTTGTGGTGGCAAGGGGGCGACGATGCCGAGCAGGTTCGAGGGACGGGTTGCGCTCGTGACGGGGGCCGGATCCGGCATCGGCCGGTCGATCACCCTGCGGCTGACCGAAGAGGGTGCCTCGGTGTTCGCCGTCGACGTGGACGCCCAGACGCTCAGTGCCACCGTGGAGATGGCATCGGGGACGGTGTCGGCGCACGTGGCCGACCTGGCCGACGCCGATGCGTGCCCGGCGGCCGTCGCGGCATGCGTCGAGCGGTACGGGCATCTCGACATCCTCGGGAACGTCGCCGGCATCTACGTGGCCGGCCACGCGACCGATCTGACCAGGGAGCAGTACCGGCGCGTCATGGCGGTGAACCTCGACGCCTACTTCTTCCTGGCCCAAGCCGCCATCCCCCATCTCCTCGAATCAGGCGGCACCATCGTCAACATCGCGTCCAACGCCGGCCTGCAGGGCATCCCCTATTCGGCCGCCTACTGCATGAGCAAGGGCGGGGTGGTTCAGCTGACCCGCGCACTGGCCGTCGAGTTCCTGAAGACCCCGCTGCGCGTCAACGCCATCGCCCCGGCCGGCACGAACACGAACATCGCCGCCACCGCCAACTTCCCCGACGACATCGACCCCGACTTGGCGCGGCGCATGGGCGGCCTGCGCGGGCTGGCCGAGCCCGCGGAGGTGGCGGCGCTGTTCGCCTTCCTGGCGTCCGACGAAGCACGTTCGATCACGGGCGCCATCTACACCATCGACAACGGGTTGACGGCCAGCTGACGATTCAGCTGTTCACCAACTCCTTCAGCAGCGCCCGGGTGCGGCTCCGGGAAGCGGACCTGTCCTCACCCACGCCGAAGGGCGCCGCCCAGACGTCTGTCGCCCCTGCCTCGAACAGGGCCTCGACCTGTCCGGCCACAGCGGCCTCGTCACCCACGATGGCAGCCTCCGCCGGCTCGCTGACGCCGCCGCGCTCGAGGATGCGCCGGTAGTTCGGCAACCCGGCGTAGACGGCGAACTGCGCGGCCGCGGCCTCCCGGGCCTCGGCGACGTCGTCGTGGACGGCGATGGGCAAACCGGCCACGATCCGCGGCGCGGGCCGGCCGGCGTCAGCCGCCGCCTGGCTGATGCGAGGTGCCACATGGCCCGCGATCGCCACGGCATTGGCCAGCCACAAGACAGTCCCATCGGCGTAGGTGCCGGCCACACGTAGAAGCCGCGGCGCCAGCGCCGAGACCAGGAGCGAGACCTGGGCCTCGCCCGCCTGGGGGATGGCCGGGGCGCGCACCACGAACTCCTCGCCGTCGAACCGCACGGACTCGCCGCGCAGCAGGGTCTGGACGATGCGCACGTACTCCTCGGTGTGCCGTCCGGGCGTCCCGTAGCTGAGTCCGAGCATGCCTTCGATCACCGGCTGGTGCGACGGGCCGATCCCGAGCGTGAGCCGGCCGGGAGTGCCCGCCGCCGACGCAACGGCGACGGCCCGGTTCGCCTGCAGCACAGGGTGGCAGAGGTAGGTCGGTTGCACCGCGGTGCCCAGCTCGATCGTCGAAGTCGCCCGGCCGGCCAACGCCATGGCCACCAGCGGGTCCACCGCCACGGTGCTGGCGTACCAGAGGCTGGCGAACCCGTCCGCCTCGGCCTTCTCCGCCTGCCTGACCACCTGTTCAGCGCTGATGCCCAACCCGGGCAATCCGATCCGCATGTCTCGACCTTCCTCGCTGTCCTGATGGGCGACGTGCTCATCCGGCACTGACCGCTGCAGTATGCCGACCGCACGTTCTACATCGTCCTGGCCGGTCGCCCGCTCGCTGCCCGATTGTCCCCGCCCACGACGCCCGTGGGTCCGGCGGGGCACCACTACCCTGGTCGGGCGCTCCACCACGGTGCGCGCTACGGGAGGAGTGCACGTGGCCATCCGGGCCGTCATGTTCGACTTCGGGGGGGTGATCTCGTCCAGCCCCTTCGAGGCGTTCGTGCGCCTCGAAAAGGAGCTTGGGCTCCCCCCCGACTTCATCCGCACGGTCAACGCCACCAATCCGGACGACAACGCGTGGGCCCGGCTCGAACGGGGCGAAGTGGACGTCGACGAGTTCGGCCGCCTGTGGTCGGAAGAGGCACGCGCCCTCGGGCACGACGTGGACGGCCGCCAGGTGCTCGAGAAGCTGGCGGGCGACATCCGGCCGGAGATGGTGGAAGCCATCCGGATCTGTTCGCGGTCGTACAAGACGGCCTGCCTGACCAACAACTTCACCCGGGCCGAGGCCGTCGTATCCGACGAGGTGGCGTCGATCTACGCGCTTTTCGACGCCGTCCTCGAGTCGCGCGTCCTGGGGGTGCGCAAGCCGGATCCGCGCTTCTACGCGATGGCGTGCGAGGCCCTGGGCGTCACCCCGGACGAGTCGGTCTTCCTGGACGACCTCGGGGTCAACCTGAAACCGGCCCGCACTCTGGGCATGCACACCATCAAGGTGACCGATCCCGATCTGGCGCTGGCCGAGCTGGGGAACCTCCTGGGGTTGGAGTTCACCTGATCGCCGGAGTCACCTCGTCCACGTTGGCCGTCAGCGAGCGGGATCGGGCGCCGTCGAACTCGGAAACAGGTCCACCCCAATCCGAGAGGCGTTCGCCACCAGGATGTGGCTGACCAGCTCGGAAAGGCGGGCCCGATCCGATCGTGAGATCGGGTCCAGTAGCGCCGTGACATCTGCTTCGAAGCGTGCCGCCGCCCGCAAGACGAGGGATCGACCTTCAACGGTGAGCGTGACCAGGACCGACCGCCGGTCGGTCGAAGAAGGAACCCGGACGACGTGGCCCCTGCGCTCGGCGCGGTCCACCAGACCGCTCACGCTGGACTTGTCGAGCTGCAGCAGTTTCGCCAGTTCGTTCATGGTCGGCTGGCGGTCACGCAGCACACCCAGCAGGCGCGTCTGAATGATCGACAGGTCATGCTCCGACGCCCGGCGCTCGAGCAAACCCTGGACCAGGAAGGAGAGCTGGGCCAGTCCGTCGACCGTGCTCAACTCCTCGCGTGGGGTCGCTGGCGGTGAAGGGCCCCGGGCCGAACGAGATGCCACGACCTCAGTCTATCTTGATTTAGTACGTGACACAAACTATATTGGTACGTGACACCAACTAACGGGTTCGCGGACCACCGGAGGAGGGCGCCAACGTGAGGATGCATGCAGCGGTCATCACCTCGTTTGACGAGCCACCGCACTACCAAGAGTTCGACATACCGCAGCCGACGTCCCATGACGAGCAGCTCGTCGACGTCCTCGCTGTCGGCTTGCACCCGCGCGTTCGAACGGGCGCAGCCGGGGCCCACTACACGAGCACGGGTGCGCTGCCCATGGTTCCCGGCATCGACGGAGTCGGGCAGCGTCCGGACGGCACGCGGGTCTACTTCGTGGCCGAAGACCATGTCATAGGGACCATGGCGGACAAGGCGGTGGTCGACGCCCGCCGTGCCGTGGAGCTCCCCGACCGTGTCGACGCGGCCAAGATCGCCGCGGCCATGAACCCCGCCATGTCGTCGTGGGTGGCGTTGCGCCGTCGGGTCCCTATCGAACCGGGACAGAGCGTCCTGGTCCTGGGCGCCACGGGGAGCGCCGGGACGATGGCGGTACAGGTGGCCAAGCTGCTCGGTGCCAGCTCGGTGATCGGTGCCGGGCGCGATCTCGACCGCGCTCGACGCGCTGGCCTCGGTCGGCGCAGATGCCGTCGTCCAACTGAGCGATGACGTCGAGGCCAGCACCCGCGCGCTGGGCGAGGCGGCCGCAGAGGTCGACCTCGTCGTCGACTACCTCTGGGGCAAGCCGGCCGAGACGGCGATCGTGGCCCTCCTCACAGCTCGGTCCGACCGCAGCCGCGCCCTCAACTGGATCCAGATCGGCGCCATGGCCGGACCCACGATCGAGTTGCCGTCGGTCGCCCTGCGCTCGGCCAATTTCCGTCTCCAGGGCAACGGCCAAGGTGCCGTGTCGACCGAGGCCTACCTGGCCGAACTGCCCTCGCTCATCGACCAGATCGACGCCGGGACGATCAGGGTCACCCCGCTGACGAGACCGCTGGCCGATGTCGAAGCGGTGTGGAAAGAGCCAGATGCGCCGGGGACGCGCACGGTGCTGGTGCCGTAGGCGCTGACCCTGTTGTCGTGGGTTCGCTCGTCAGAGTTCGGCACGGGCGCGGGTGGGCTCGTTGGTGGGTGCTGAGGGAATTCATAGGGGTTGGCCCAGCGTCACTTCATGGTTTCGGGTTCGCCCGGAGTGGTCGCGATCGACGCACAGCGATGTGTCGAGGCCGTATCTGGTGGATGGTGGTCAGGACACTGATGTCGGGTGTGGGGCGAGGGACGATTCTCGCCACGGTTCCCAACACCCATGCGCTCGCCCGTCGCCGTGTCTGCCTGCTGGAATCCGCAACGGAGGGCTACCGCCGTGAGCGGGGTTGGTCCAAGGTGGCGTTGTCGGGGAGCAGATCGGCGTTCATCGCCCCCAGGGCAAATTGCGCCGTGGCCGCCCCGTCGACGGCGATCGTCTCTCCGCTCACGTAGCTGGCCAGCTCCGAGGCCAAGAAGACCACCACCTTGGCCACCTCGTCCGGTTCCCCCATGCGCCCGAGCGGAGCCCGGCTGGCCCGCCCGCCCAGTCGCTCGAGCACTCGGGGTGTGGCGATCGACCCAGGGGCGATCGCGTTGACCCGGATGGCGGCCGGCGCAAGCTCGATGGCGAGCGACCTCGTCAGCGACAACATTCCCGCCTTGGCCGCGCCATAGGGGGCGTGGAACGGGGCGGACGCCATGCCGCTGACCGACGAGATCGCGACCATGCTCCCGCCGGTGCCCTGGGCAACGAGGTGGCGCGCCGCGGCGCGAGCGAGGTTGAAGTACTGGCGGAGCACTGCGTCGACGCTGTAGTCGAAGTCCTCGTCGGTCAGATTCACTATCTCGCCGTACCGAATCTCCCCAATGACGTCGACCACCACGTCGAGACGCCCCAAGGTATCGACAATCTCGGCCACGGTCGCGTCTGCCTCAGCCGAGTGGCGGAGGTCAGCGCCGACAGCGATCGCCGCGCCACCGCTGGAACGGATCTCGTCGGCGACCGTCTCGGCCCGGGCCCGTTCGAGATCGACACAGGCAACGGCCGCACCGGCCTCGGCCAGTCCCAGCGCGCACGAGCGACCTAACCCCGGACCCGATCCGGCTACCAGTGCCACCTTGTCGTTGAGCCCAAGCGCCAGCATGGTGCGAATGGTATTGCGGTGCAGTCAGTTGGCGCCGATGGTGCAGTGCGGCAGTACCGCGTCGAATGAGTGGGCGGTGAGGGACTCGAACCCCCGGCTGCTGGACGTAACCCAGAACCGGCTGAACGGCGTGCTAACCAGGGAAAACACGGGTCTGAGACGAGCGAAACTGGGATAACTATCAGGTGTGATGAGCACTGGCTGAGAATGCCCCGACCACCCCAACGAGCGGACGGGGATGAGGGAGCGTCCTGACCAGCGGCAATCGCGTTCACGCAGCCCAAAGTTTCCGATTACACCGAAGTGACCGCCAGTGACCAACTTTCCGCGCCTGTTCGCGCCCGTGGCGCGCCCAAAATGAATCGGTACGGCACACACGCGCGAGAGCCGACCGGCCGGTGGCTAGTGCCGTGACCGGCAACGTTGGTGGGGCGCGTCCACCACTTTGATCTTCGGGTCGCGCAAAGTGGTGCCATGGCAGAACGCGTGGCAGTGCGGGACATCACCAACGAAGAGGGACGAAAGCTCCTCTCGATCGTGCGCCGGGGCTCGGGCTCGGTGGTGCGATGGCGAAGAGCCCAGATCGTGCTCTGGTCGGCCCAGAGGATGGACGTCCCGGCCATCGCCAAGATCGCCTTCACCTCAGAAGACCGGGTCAGAGAGGTCATCCACAACTTCAACGCCGACGGGTTCGATTCGTTGGCCGCCAAGTACTCGGGCGGCCGACCACCGAAATTCACCCTGCCCGAGCGCCGGGAGATCAAAAAGATCGCCTTGTCACGACCGGTCGACCACGACCTGCCCTTTTCCACCTGGAGCTTGTCCAAGCTGGCCGAGTTCCTCGTCGCCGAGGGGGTGGTCGACGACATCAGCCACGAGGGTCTGCGCGTGCTCCTCCGCGAGGAGGGTGTCTCCTTTCAAGTGATCAAGACCTACAAACAGTCCAATGACCCCGACTTCGAGGCCAAGAAGAACCGGGTGCTCGAGCTCTATGAAATTGCCGATGGCAAGGCAAAACCGAAGAAGGGCGACCCCGGCGTCGTCATCTGCATGGACGAGTTCGGCCCGCTCAACCTCTTGCCCCGGCCGGGCAAGCAGTGGGCGCCGAGAATCGTTAAAGGCGAAGGGTGCGAAGAACCACGACGCCGGCGCCGCCGGGCCACCTACACCCGCAAGAACGGGGTCCGTCATCTGATGGCCGCCTACGACCTGAACCAGGACAAGATCTACGGCCACGTCAAGTTGAAGAAGGACCGGACGACGTTCCTCGAGTTCTGCCGCTACCTGCGCACCTTGTACCCACCGAACGTCCGCATCGCCATCGTCATGGACAACTTCAGTCCGCATCTCTCGACCAAGGTCGATTCGCGCGTGGGCGACTGGGCCGAAGCCAACAACGTCGAACTGGCGTATGTGCCAACCAACGCCAGCTGGATGAACCGGATCGAGGCCCAGTTCCAGGCGCTGCGTTACTTCACCCTCGACGGCACCGACCACCGCTCACACGAGGAGCAGAACTCGATGATCCGTCGCTACATCATTTGGCGCAACCGCAACGCTCACGACAAAACGTTACGTGAACTGGTAAAGCGCGCAAACGTTGCCTGACGCGGCACTAGGTACCCCACCGGACCGAAGCGGGTCGACGCCGCTCGCAGTGGTTGTCCCAGAGGTGTTGCGCCATAAATCGGGATTCGACGGGAGTATTGATTCCCACGGGCGTCTCCGAATCACCGTCCCGTTGGCAATCCTCACAGACGACCATCCATCGACGGTCCGCTCGTTGGACGATCTTGGGGTGGTGGACCTTCCGCATCTGTTTGACTCCTCCTCCGACCAGCCTCGCCAGGGTCGAACCTAGCCACGGACTGAGATCCGTTCCAGGGCTGTTCCAGAGCCGTCAAAAGGCCCAGGTCGTACGCGACGGTTCCGTGAACTCGCGACTCTGGACCTTGCGGTGTCTACAGCCACCAGTTGCGGGCCACCCACTGCCCGAAAGGCGCCGTCGTTGGCGGGTCGGTGGAGGTGGAGAAGGTACGCGACTCGGCGCCTGGGGAAGTGGACGTCGAGTCGCCCGGCCTCATCCCGGCATGCTCTCCGAGGGTCCGGCGGATTTTGCCTCACGCATGTCTCCAACTGCCGTGACGCTCATTGCATCCTCACATGCGGCGCCATGGCCGTCGAGATACGCGGGCAACGATTAACCGGATCGTCACCCAGCCCAGCGGTCAGTCTTAGCCTCGAACCACCGATGAATGACCTGAATCGCTGACCGCGCATCCGCGGAAAGTGCCTCCCTGCCTGGGAGAATTGCGTTGTTCGAAGACGCTGTTCGACCCAGCACCAGGAGGCACTTTCTGTGACGTCAGTATCGCGCGGGATCGACCGGATTGGCGTGACCTTCGACGAGCCCAATCTGGTGGCCAATGCCGGCCTGTTGTTGGTCGGAACCCTGGTCCTTCGCCTTGGGCTCGAGCGCCTCGTCAATGCCACCGTCCGCTTGTCGGGTCGTGTCGGCGGCGCGTCGCCGGGGCGCAAGGTGCTGACGTTGGTGCACTCCATGGTGGCGGGCGGCTCGCACATCGACCACGCCGACGTGCTGCGTTCGGGTGCGACGTCTGCGGTGTTGCCGCACCGGATCATGGCACCGTCAACGCTCGGCACGTTCCTGCGCGCCTTCACGTTCGGCCATTATGCCGACATCCGGATTATGCCGAGTTGGGGGGATGCCCTGGCTGTGTTCCCCCTGTTCAAGCGCATGAGAGCAGGTGATGAAGTCGGCATAATCACAGCGACTCAAGGAAGCTCAGCAACGGGTCGGGTGGCCGGTAGCGCCCAGTTCGGAGATCGGCGGGATCGGTTCGTGCCAATGCGCGCTCCTTAATGCCGAGGTCCGCGTGCAAGTAGATCTGCGTGGTCTCGGTTCTCTCGTGGCCGAGCCATAGCGCGATCACCGATGTGTCGATGCCGGCTTCAAGCAGTCGCATGGCCGCGGTGTGACGAAGGGTGTGCGGCGAAACCCGCTTGCCGACGAGCGACGGACTCCTCTCCGATGCTCCTGATACATGTTTGGCCACCAGCCGCTGAACGGCGTCTGCGCTAAGCCGGCCGCCGCGGTTGCTGGGGAACAGCGGATCTGCTGTCGACGCTTCCGGACATCGTTCCATCCATTCCTGCATGGCGGCGGCGGTGCTCGTGGTGAGAGGGGTGCACCGCTCCTTTCGGCCCTTGCCGGTGCATCGCAGATGCGCGCCGCTCCCGAGCTGGACGTCGCCCCGACTCAGCCCGGTCAGCTCGCTCAGCCGCAGCCCTGTCTGCACGGCGACGGCGAGCAAGGCATAGTCCCGGCGGCCCGCCCAGGTCGCAAGGTCAGGCTGTGCCAACAGCGCGTCGACCTCGTCCTTGGTGAGGAACGCCACTGGCGACTGGGTCGCTCGCGGGCCCGACATCGCCAACACCCGCTGAATGACCGCGGCATCCTCCGGAGCCCGAAGGGCGGCATAGCGAAACAACGACCGAATGGCCGCCAGCCGGGCGTTGCGAGATCGGGCCGAGTTGCCTCGCGTGGTCTCGAGGTGTTCCAAGAACCCACCGATCACCGGTGCGTCGAGGTCTGCCAAGTCCAGATTCGAGGGTGTCTTCCCAAGGCGATCCTCGGCGAACCGGAGCAGCAGGCAGAACGTGGTTCGATAGGCGGTGATCGTCGCTGGACTGGCACGCCGCTCGGCGAGCAGACGCTTGGTGAAGAACGATTCGAGAACAGGGGCGAGAGGTGTCATGGCTTCACCTCGAGGCGTTCCGCGGCCAGCGCGAGCAGCTCGGGAGCCGATTGGAGATACCAGTAGGTCGATGACGGCTTGACGTGGCCGAGGTAGGTCGAGAGCACGGCTAGGCGCGGGCCGACGTCCTCTCCGGCCCGATACCAGCCGAGGAGCGCCTGGAGGGCAAACGTGTGGCGCAGGTCGTGCGGACGCGGCCGGCGCTGCCCCGGGCGCTCCAGCCCAACCCGACGCACCAAGCCCCGAAAGACGGCGTTGACGTCGCTGTGGTGCAGCCCGGAGCCCACGAGAGACAAGAAGAAGTTGTCGGTTCTCGGATGCGGCATGAGCTCGTCTCGGCGACGGGCGTAGCAACCAAGTGCCTTCACCGTTGTCGGATGCAGCGGCGTCAGGCGTGATTTCCGGAACTTGCTCTCCCGGATCGTGATCAGCCCCTGAGCGAGGTCAACGTCGGCGCGCTCGAGCCGGATTGCCTCCCCCACACGGAGGCCGCTCGCCGCCAGCAGTCCGATCAGCGCCTCGTAGGTGCAGGCCTTGAGGGGGAATCGGATCTTCGCGGCCTCGGCCATGAGGGAGACGATCTCTTCAGCCGAGTAAAGATGCGGCGCCGTCCTCTGTGGGCGGGCTTGCAGCACGTCAGTGGGTGGGATCTCCGTTCGGGGATCGACGGCGACGAGGTGCTTCGCGAAACATCGAACCACGCTCAGACGCTGTGACCACCAGGTGGGCTGGACGTCTTGGGGCAGCATGGCCCATTCGATGGCGAGGTCGACCGTTATCCGTTCGGCCCCCGCTGCTTCAAGGTGGCCGACGAAGCTCAGGAGAAGTCTGCCGTGATCACGCAGTTTGTAGCCGAGCGCCCGGCGCGCCTCCAGGTATTCTTCGGCGTACTCGCGCAAGTCGCTCATGACGCGCTCCCAGGCCAGGGCTGAACCACGGCCGACAACGCTCGCAGGTCGATCTTGGAGTAGATGGCCGTCGTGTCGATGCTGCGATGACGAAGCACCTGGGCGACCTCTTCGAGCGACGCTCCCTGCTGGAGCAATTGGGCGGCAGTGGTGTGGCGCAGGCGGTGTGCCCCGACCCGTTTGAGGCCCGCTCGGTCACACGCTAAATAGACCACCCACCTCACCCCGGACCCACTCAGCGGGCCGAGTGGGGCGTTCGCCCGTAGGAACACTGCGCGCGCATCGTGCCGGGGGCGGCCCCGACGCATGTAGCCGGCGACGGACTCTCCGACCTCGACGGGGAGCGGGAGCCGTTCATCTCGAGCGCCCTTGCCGTGGATGACAACCTCGCCGGCACGCCAGTCAACATCATCGAGGCGCATAGCGGCGACCTCGCCGGCGCGCAGGCCCAGGCGCCACAGGCACAAGATGATGGCGTGGTCCCGAAGGCCGACGGCCGTCCTGCGATCACAGCTGCTCAATAGGCGCCGCACGGCCTTCGGATCGATCGATCGGGGGAGCGCCCCCGCCCGCCAACGAGGGACCGTCGGGACAGCAAAATCGAGCCGCTTCGGTGTCAATCCCTCGATGTAGACGAACCGGAGAAAGCTCCGCAGTCCGACCACCACGGTCGCTGCTGAATCGGCGCTTCGTCGTCTGGCTTCCTCCACCACGAAACGCGTCACCTGACGGGGGTCGAGGACGTCAAGACGCAACTCGGGCCCGGCCGCGTCCAGGAAGAGTCGAGCGGCGTGCTCATAGTTCCCGATGGTTCCGGGCTGCAGACCTCGCTCGTTCGCCAGATGTCGGCAGAAACGATCAACCAGCTGATCGGCTGGGCCTTGGACCGGCGCGACAGCCTCCGCGAAGCACCCTTGCAAGCGGAGGAACCTGACAAGGACCCCACCGGGGTCGGGCACACGGGAGGTCGCGCCGCCAGCAGCGTGCCGCGCCGCGGAGAACTCGGCGAGCACGCCAACGTCGATGTCGTCGGCGTCGAGCCCCTTGCCTGCCATCCAACAGCTCAGACCCGCCAAGAGCCGCATCTGCACAACCGCCCAGCTGGGGCTGTAACCCTGCGCCGCCAGTTCATTTCGAAACCCGCTCGCCAACGGGGCAAGCGGACCTTCGATCCGCATCCGGGACTGCTCTGTCTTCACGGTGCCTCCTCTCGCGGCCCATCGGCCTGGGAAAGGAAGCCTCGGTCAACTGACTCGGATTATGCCGACTTCATCACCTGCTCTCATGCGCTTGAACAGGGGGAACACAGCCAGGGCATCCCCCCAACTCGGCATAATCCGGGTGTCGGCATAATGGCCGTTACACCGATGTCGGTGTAACGGCCACATCCGTCAGCTCGACGCCGTCCTGGCCGAGGTGCTGCGTCGGGCCTGGTCGCTCGGAGCCGGACCCCGAGCCGCCCAGATGGTTATCGACCTCGACTCGACCATCTGCGAGGTGTGTGGCAAGGCCAAGGGAGGGGCGGGCTTTGGCTACACCCACCGGCTCGGCTATCACCCCCTCTTGGCCACGTGGTCCGCCACCGGCGAGGTGCTCCATGCCCGCCTGCGCAAGGGGGCGGCCAACACCCAGCGCGGGACCAAGCGCTTCGTCGAAGAGCTGGTCGCCCGGGTGCGCCGAGCCGGGGCGACCGGCGAGCTCATCATGCGCTTTGACTCGGGCTTTTGGTCCCACGCCACCATCGCCACCCTCGAGCGGCTCGATGTCGGCTTCACCATGGGCGTGCGGATGATCACCTCTGTGCTCAGGGTCGTTTCTGCCATTGACGAGTCGGCCTGGACCCCGATCGAGTACCCCGCGGGCGGCGAGGCCGAGGTGGCCGAGTGTGAGTACAAGGGACGCCGCCTCATCGTGCGGCGTACGCGCTTGATCGGTCGCCAGGCCACGCTGTGGCCCGAATGGCGCCATTTCGCCTTCGTCACGGATCTCGAGGGTCACCCCGTCGACGTCGATGCCTTTCACCGTGAACACGCCCGGGTCGAACTCGCCATCCGGGACCTCAAAGAGGGAGCCGGACTCGAACACGTGCCCTCGGGACAGTTCTTCGCCAACGCGGCCTGGCTGCTCTGCGCTGTTCTGGCCCACGACCTCGTTCGTTGGACCGCCATCCTGGGCGAACTCACACCCACGGACCAATTCACCGTGGCCCGCACCGCGCGCACGCGGTTCTTCTGTGTTCCGGGTCGCCTCGTCAGCCGTTCAGGCAAGCCGACGCTGCGTGCCCCTCTCGAGTGGCCATGGGCCGAGAGGTTCCTCCGCGCACTCGACATCTTGCGAAGCTTGCCGCCCGTCCCCGTGTAGGAGAGCAATCCCGCGGGCGGCGCACCGCAGACGACGGCATCAGGCGCTGACATCAAGGTGCATGATCTGAAGGCCAACCTCCGCACGCCCTGATTGCCAGTGGCGGCATGAACGAACCCAGTTGGCATCCGAACATCAACCCAAGGGGCCACCTCGTCGGTTCACCCCGGCATTTTTCGGTGAGGTAGGCCGCTGGTTCGGCCACCCGGTATCCCGACGTCAAGCGCTGGCCCGAAGGTTTCTCGCCCATCTCGGCCGGGATCGTGGTTACTTCCCCAGCGGCCCCCGTTCAAACCGTGCATGCCGTTCTCCGGCACACGGCTTTCCGACATCGTTCGTCACAGCGCATGCGCAGTCGGATAGCGCACCGTTCCGGTGAGGCGGTAGATCCCGAGGTTCCCCAGCCAGTCCCACGTGAAGCGGTCCGTCCAGTTTCGTCCCGGCAGAGCATGTTTCCTGCTGGCCAGTATTGCCACCCGTTCGTGGACGTAGCCGTCGATGGCGCCGAACTTGG
Source organism: uncultured Acidimicrobiaceae bacterium (assembly GCA_963807775.1). Lineage (GTDB taxonomy): Bacteria > Actinomycetota > Acidimicrobiia > Acidimicrobiales > RAAP-2 > Bog-473. The sequence goes on from CAWECY010000017.1 coordinate 550,475, forward strand.
CCGACGAGTTGCCCTGTCGGAAGTAGGCGCCCCAGCCCCGCAGCACGGGGTTGAGATCATCGACGACGACGTCCAGATCGAGCCCGACTCGACTCGGGGTTGTCAGCGCACGGACCTTGCTTCTGATGGAAGCCATAGCCCGTGGTGACGGCCACTTGTGGAGCCAGTAACGACCCGGCCGTTTCCAGGACTTGACCATCCGGTGATGGAAGCCCAAGAAGTCGAAACCCTCCGCACCTTTCCGAAGATCGGCGATCCTGGTCTTGTCGGGATGCAATCTCAGCCCGAGGGGTTCCAGGATCTCTTCGGCCAGGTCCCGAGCCGCTTCGGCTCGCTCCCGTGTCGGGCAGAGGACGACGAAGTCGTCGCAGTAACGCACCAGCGTCCCCAGTCGCTTTCCACCGCTGTCCCACACCTCGTCGAGGACATGGAGGGCGATGTTGGCGAGCAGGGGGGAAACAGGCGAGCCTTGGGGGGTTCCGGCCTCAGAATCTGAGACCACCCCGCCCTCGAACACCCCGGCCCGCAGCCACGACCGCAGCAGCTTCAGCATCTGCCGGTCAACGACCCGGCGTTCGACCTGACCCGTGAGGGCGTCGTGGTCGATGTTGTCGAAGCACGCCTTGATGTCGGCGTCGAGCACCCACACCCGACCCTGGTTGGCCGTCTGTCGGACGGCTTCGAGGGCCTGGTGCGCCGATCGTTTCGGGCGGAACCCGAAACTCACCGGGTGAAAGTCGGCTTCGAAAATCGGCTCAAGGACGATCTTCGCTGCCGTCATGATCACCCGGTCGGCGATCGTGGGAATGCCGAGTGGCCGGGTCTCCCCCGGTTTGCCCGGCTTTGGGATGTTGACCCGCCGCAGTGGCTTCGGCCGATAGGAACCGGTTCGAAGTTCTGCGGCGAGGCCGTCGAGAAAGGCCCGCACCGACTCGGTGCCCCCGTCTTGAATGTCGGCGATGGTGACGCCGTCGACGCCGGGGGCGCCTTGGTTGGTGGCCACGTCTACCCATGCCCGCCACATCACGTCACTGCGGGTGAGCTTGTCGAAGAGGGCATGAAAACGACGTGTGCGATCCTGCTTGGCACTGCGATAGAGCACACGTTGAAGGGCTCGAACGGGGTCCAGGCCATCGGCCTGTCTGACGGACCTAGCCGAGTTCTCGGCACTCATCAGCGTTCCTCCCAACATTGTCGTGCACCGATGAAGCAGGGGCCCTTCGCTCGGGGCAGGTTGTGTTGTCCTGCCCGTCGTCACTACTACGACCCCCTCCGACTCCCTCTCGGCTGCCGGCCATTTCCCGGGGTCACCGGTTATAGACAGGCTCGCTCCCGATCCCGCAGGTTCGGGGCCGAGTAGGGCCTCTCCAGTTCCCTCGCCACCCTTCTGACCGTTCCACGTCCCCTACGCCGGAGGGTCCATCGCCGCCCGCTCCAAGATCCCAGGCGGCTTCCGTGGCCTTCGCCAGATCCACACAGACTCGGCACCCTCTTGCCCCGCCAAAGGCGGGAAGTCTTAACGACGCTGCAGACTTCGCTTCATGCTGCGGACCGGCCAGTTGCTCGGCCCCGCTTCGACCCCGGCCTCTCGACCGGACCCGGAGGCTCCACTACCGGGGACCTTGGCGTCTCCCCAGACCGGACTCTCACCGGCTGGCTGACGAGAGCTTGCGCTCGGTTACGTCATGACCACTCCTTTGTGCTCATGGCGTCCCGATCTGCTGGACGCACGTGGATCGAGGCTTAGGACCCGACATGACGGCTGCGGGGGTCGAATGTTGTCGGAGGGTTGTTCTCGCTCAGTGCGATCGGCTCTATTTGGCCGTACACGGCGGTGTCATCATCCTGCCTGAGGGGCAGTGATCGGGGGAAGAGTGTTCTCAGAGTGGCACCATCGGGCCGCCTGCAAAGGCGAGACTGAGTCATTCTTCTCGTACGACGAGGAGGTGGTGGCACATGCTCGGGCAATCTGTGGGGACTGCCCGGTCCGCCAGGAGTGCCTGCAGACGGCTTTGGCCGACCGCAACCTTTATGGGGTGTGGGGCGGCACCACCCGAGCCGAGCGGCGGCGGTTGCACCGTCGGCGTGTGGCGTAGAAGCTGTCGCCAGCCCCTGCCACTGCTCGGCCTCCCTGAGTCCCGCCCGACCCGCCGTGGTCGCTCTCATGCCGATTTTGTTGGAGCGTTGTGACGGTTCAGTCCGGTTGGCCCTATTTCCGCATGGACCCCAATGTCAGCATCCTGACTGAGGGGCGGTCACGGCCGAACAATGCGGGTGCTGTCGTTGCCGCCCCTCGCCATGGATCGAGCCCTTAACACCTTCGGCGGATCGCCGGACATTGCCCAGGCCGATCGAGCGGACCGATTTTGAGATGGCCATCAGATCCGCCACGCCGAAGTACCGAGCGGCGCTGATGCTGGCCGCCTTCGCCGGCCTCCGGTGCCAGGAGATCGCCGGCCTCGAGCGCGACGACGACCTCGAGGCCAAAGGCGTTATCCGGATCCGCCACGCCCCAAGGGTGCCAAGGAACGAATCGTCCCGCTGCATCCCGACGTCCTCGAGGCGCTCCGGTGTTTGCCGATGCCGAAGACTGGTCGCCTCTTTCACCGCGAGCGCGGCGGCACTTACATGCCCAAGCTCTGCCAGTACCTGAACCGCTATCGACACGAGTGCGGCACCGACGACACGGTCCACCAGCTCCGCCACTGGTTCGCCACGGAGACTTATGCCGCCTCACATGACATCCGGGTCGTCCAGGAGCTCCTCGGCCATTCTGATCCCTCGACGACCGCCGGCTGCGTGGCGTACTCGCACGTCGACGCCGCGGCCTCGTTGCCTCTGCGATTCTGAGAAAACGTTCCTTGACCGCACATTTCCATCGCGTGAACCTGCTGGGGGAAACCTTGTCTTCGCACAGATGAGCGCTTTACGGTGGGTTGTGACACGGCCGATACCGCCGCCCCCCACTTCCCCCCCGGGGGCCGGGACCGGGACCGGCCGTGATCGGGCAGCGCGGACCCGCTGGGGCCTGTCCAGGGCAGGTTCTCAGCGCCGTCGCCCGGCAGTTGAGGGCGGTAGCATCGCCGGCGGGTGATAAGTCCGCCAGCAGCGTTGCGGCCCCGCCTCCCGGCGGGGTCGTTTCGCGTTCATTCGGTATTGCTACCCAGGACGAAGTCTTTCAGCCTCTCGATCTGTTCCTGAAGATCCAGCGTTTCAAGGTTGATCGGACCCTCGATAACTGCATTCGCTACCGCCACCTTGTCCACGTGTCGCAGTGTCCCCTTTGTCGTAACGCAGCCCTTTAGGACATCGGCTCTCTCACTCCGTTTGACTCAATGGGCCCGGAACTTCGTCCGCCGCAGCGCGGCGACCGCCTGTGATTCCGCCGGAATCGCCGGGCTTCACTTCCACGACTTACGCGCTAGCGGCGCCACGTGGGCGGCCACGACCGGCGCTACCGTTCGAGAGCTGATGAGCCGCCCCGGCCACACGACGCCAGCAGTGGCGCTGCGTTACCAGCATGCAACGCTCGAGCGGGACCAGGCGATCGCCCGAACGACTTGGCCGCCTGGTGTCCTCAACGACTGAAGGTGGGTGTATTGGTGTCGGAGGGCCGGACTACTCGAATCCCGATTGGCGGATCCGACCTTTGGACCTGGGATGATGAGCCAGCCGAATGCCGGAGGGTGCGGTCCCTGTAACACAGCACCCTCAAACAGCATTACATCACCAGCCGCGTAGCCTCGAGGGATGCCCCAGCCTCCCGGCCAGAGTGCCTTTCGTCTGCGTATCCAGCTCAATGATGTCGACCCGGTGGTCTGGCGCAGGGTCCTGGTCCCCGGAGCCGTTCGCATGAGCAAGTTGGCCGACATCCTCTTGACGGCGATGGGATGGTCCAACTCACACCTCCACGCCTTTACCGTTGGCTCCAAGCGATACGGGATGAACTACGACGACTTTCCTGAAGGTGAGATTGACGAAGAGTCAGTCACCGTCCTTCAGGCTCTGCGACTCGAGCGCCGGCTGACCTTCGAATACGACTTCGGCGATTCGTGGGAGCACGAGGTCGTTATCGAGGAGCTCAGGAGGTCTCCCGTCGGTTTGAAGTTCGCCGTTTGCCTCGAGGGCGCCAATGCGTGTCCGCCTGATGATGTCGGCGGTACATGGGGCTACACGGAATTTCTACGTGCAATCACGGACCCCGCCCACGATGAACATGCGAACTATCTCAAGTGGGTGGGACGGCCCTTCGACCCCGCCGAATTCGATCTCATCGAAGTTAACGCCCGGCTGCAGAAGATCCGCTAAACGACTGATCCAGGAGCAAATCGCCGGAGGAACACGGCTGGTGCTTGCAAATGTTGCATGCGCCTCAACCGAAGCAGGCACTTCGGGGTCGGGTTTGAATCGACGGCGGGCGTCGCGTGGCCCGTTCTCCCAAAGCTGTCCTCCAGGTGGTGGACGTAGGTCGGCGCCGATCGTCAGCGGCGGCGAGCGAACACGAGAGAGGCGGTGAGGGGGCGGACGATCCACCCGTCGTAGCGCGAGTCGATGAGCGCCTCGACCTCGGCGAGCATTGCCTCGCGGGCTTCAGGGTCGGCCATCGCCCGACTGTTCGAGTCGGTCCGCTTGAGCTCCGTGTAGTCCCGAGCCGTGTAGCGCTGGTCCCAGCGGTAGCGATGGATCGAAGGCTCTGCGAACTCTGGCGAGGCGACGATCTCTTCGACGAACGAGGGAACAAGCTCCTCGTGTGTGGGGACAGGGTCGTGCGTTCCCGGCAGTCCGTGGCGGCTGAACACGTGATGGACCTCGTCGAAGAAGCCGCGGTCAGCGGGAGAAGCGACTTGGTTGAGCGCGATCAGCGCCAGGTGCCCGCCGGGTCGGAGCAGGGCCGCCGGTCGGGTCATCCGCGCCTCGGGCGGCACCCAGTGGTAGCTCGATGCGGCCACGACCGCGTCGAACGAGCCCGGCGCGAGGTCGACGTGCTCGAAGGGCCCGATGACGACGTCGACGGTCGGGAGGTTGCGGGCGAGGACGGCTGCCAGGTGGGCACCCAACTCGACCGCGGTCACTCTGGCGCCTCGGGCAACGAGGCCTTTCGTGGCTTGGCCTGTACCAGGACCGACCTCGACCACGGCTGGCGACCGCGGCAGTGCGGCGGCCAGCTCGTCGAAGAGGTCGTCGGGGTAGCCGGGGCGCACCCTGTCGTAGAGCTCGGCAACCTCATCGAAGCCAACGCGCCAGGCTTGCGGAAGGTCGGGCATTCACATCTTGCTAGCCCATCACCCCACCCACATCCACGCATCTGAGGAATTGCCGACCAGCGGAGCGCCGAGTGGGAACCAGTCCGTCATCGCGCGAACGACAACCTGTCCCGAAACGCCGGCTGAAGACGTGAGGCTGCAGTCTCACGACGGAGCGCTGTGACACGATTGCGTCGTATGCCTGCCTCGCCGTACTACCGATCGGATCTGGCGCGCATCCATCACGAAGGGTTCGGGTTCTACGCGGATGCGGTGGCACCCGGGATTCTGACCATCCTCGAGCCCGTCCTGGAGCGGTCCGGGCTCGTCCTGGAGCTCGGTTGTGGATCCGGGTTGTTCACGAAGTACCTCGTCGAGGCAGGCCATCGGGTACTCGCGACCGATGCGTCTCCGGCCATGGTCGAGCTTGCCCGTGACTTCGTTCCCACGGTGCCGGTCGAGGTCCTTCGGCTTCCCGAGGATCCGCTGCCGACCGCCGATGCGATCGTCAGTGTCGGTCATGCGTTGAGCTACCTCGACAGCGAGGAAGAAATCGATCGTTCGCTGGCCGCCATGGCGGGTGCGCTCGAGGACTCCGGGGTACTCGCGTTCGACATCTGCGACCTGGAGTGGGGATCTGCCCGGCGCGGGCAGCCGCCCGGGGTCTGGTTCGGAGAGGACTGGGTGCTCACGACGCGTCGCTCGGTCATCGGTGATCGGATCTTCCGGCGTGAGATGACGATGTTCGTCCGTGACGGCGAACTCTGGCGTCGTGATGACGAGACGCACGACAACGTGCTCATCGACACCGGCCGACTCCCAGAGTTCCTTGCTCGGTTCGGCGTCGACGCGGACGTCCGCCAGGCCTTCGGCAACGAGACACTGCTTGCCGGACTCGTCGCGGTCGTCGGCCGCCGCCGAGCCCCCTGACCGGGACCACCTGACGCACCTGACTGGCAGAGACGCATATTCGTCTGCCGTGTATTCCTCCCGAATCTGCTCAGGACTGTACTCGTAGAGCGACGTATTTCCTCCAGTCTGTCCCGAGAAGTTTGGTTCGCTGAGCGACGCGCCAAGGTCTGCGGTCGATGAGCTTGGCCAGGACCGGTGCGGGCACTGTGGCGAGCAATGCGTCGAGAGCAGCGGCTCGTGCCGCTCTGGTGACACCGTGGCGGTTGAGCCGTTCGGCAAGCTGGTCGGGCTCGACCGGTTGCCCGGCGCGTCCTCCGGGGAAGAGCCAGTCCGAGTCGGGATGTCCGGCGCCGGTGACATTGCGTCGATCCTCGGCCAGCGCGGCGACGAGGACACCGAGCGGCGCGGGCACTGGCACGAGGTCATCACCGATGCGCATGGCATATGCCCCGTCTTCGCCTTCGAAGTCGGACATGCGAAGTCGATTGATCCTGGTGACCGGGAGGGCGTAGAGGAGGACCAAGCAGCCAGCGACGCGGTCGACCAGATCGACGCCCTCATCAATGAGGAAGTGGTGAAGCAGATCGAGCCGTTCGTCTTCGGCAATAGGTCGTGGTGCAGCTGAACGGTCGGGAGGCAACTCGAGGGACGCCCGCCGGTGGGTCTGGATGGCCCAGCTCAAAAAGGAGCGGGAATGAAGGCGGGTGCCCGGACCGCCCGCGAACCAGGCGTCGATGTCGCCTTGGGTGCAGGTGACCAGATCGGTCTGGCGTTGGCGGAGCCAGGCCAAGAGTTTGACGGCGATGTTGGTCTGCGCACGCACACCCGCGTAACGGCTCTCGGTCAGTTGGCCGGACTCGGCCAGGCGGGAGAGCCGCGGGCCATGGTGCCAACGCAGATAAGCGGCGATGAGCCGGCGCTCTGGTGGTTCATCGATGGACGCCAGGCGGCTGGTGGCCCAGCGCTCATGGGCGGCCAGGTAGCGGTCGCGGACCGGCAGGACGCCATGGGTCACCAACAGCTCGCGCAGGTGCTCGCGGCCGTTGGACATGGCCAAGGTGTCGAGCCCGTCATGGCTGAGCGGCACCTGCCCCGTGGCGATGATGCGGATGCGCTCGCTGGTGGCCCGGCGGCTCAGCCACGACAGCCCTCCTCGCGGCACCGCCATGGCGGCCAGCGCGTCGACGAGGGACATCAGCTCGGGGTTGACCTTGCCGGACCCGTCGTCGAAGAGACGGTCGAGACGCTGGCGCAGCGAGCAGCGCCGACATTGGTTCAGGGTCCGAAAGTCATCGTCGGAGCCGCAGGTGCGACAGACCAGCATCTCGGTGATTCCGCTGCAAGCGATGCACATTGGGGATTCTCCCGGACCGCCGGCGGGCAAGGAGCGGACCTGTCCGCAGCCCACACAGGCGCCGTGGCGTCTGATTCGGCCAGAGGCACAAAGGTGACATAGCGTGCCGCCGGGCCACGCCGGCCGCTTCGTCCTCCTTCCACAGCTGGCGGCGCACGCAGAGCCCGTTTTCATTGGCTCTCGTCGATGATCCGGGCCCGTCGGGGCCGGCGGGCCACGGCCCCTTTGGCCTTGGTCTTGACCGGAGCTCGTCCGGCCGCTGCCGTCGTCTCGATGAGGTCGTCGGGAGTGCAATCGAAGATGTCGCACAGCGCGGCCAAGGTGATGAGCGACAGGCGCTCGGGCACCCCGGCGCAGAGCCGGTAGACCTGGGCAAAGGACAGCTCCACTCCGCGCTCGGCCAGCAACGGCCTGAGCTCGGTCGTCTGCCAGAGCCCATGGGCGGCCATGACCTCGCGCAAGCGCCAGGTGTAGGCGACTCTGCGGCGCGCCCTCATCGCGCACCCCGGCGCGCTGCTGCATCTTCTATGGCGCCGTCGAGAGCGGCCCGCAGTGTCTTGGTCCGATAGTCCGATGAGACCGAGGTGTAAATGGCGAGGGTGGAGGCGTACTCATGACCCGCCTGTTGCTGGACGAAGAGGGCGTCGAAGCCGTCTTCGATGAGGTGGGTCACATAGCTGTGGCGCAAGCAGTGCAACGTCAGCTCTTTGGGCAGGCCGGCGGCCCGGGCCGAGCGCCGGAAGGCGTCGTTGATGCGGTCCTCGCTCACCAAGGGCCCGCGTTCAGAGGGCCAGAGGCCGACTCCGGCGGTCTCCATGGTGGGCCAGACGTCGTCGACCCATTCGGAGAGGACCTCGGTTGACCAGCCGAAGACACTCAGCACGCCACGCCGCCGTGGTGGCCCGCCCTTGGCCGCCTTACCCCAGCGCACGTTGCACACCCCGTAGTCACCGAACTCGGCTGCCTTGGGGTTGGGGCCGAAGTCAGCGGCCTCGAGCATGCGCAACTCGCGGCGTCTGAGCCCCCACCCATAGGCGACCTTGAGCATGGTGGCGTCTCTGAACGCCGGGGCCCAGCCCTTCTTGGTTCCGGCCCGGATGGACTCGACATCGTCGTCGGCCGCGTCGAAGAGCGCCTGGAGTTCGACCCGGGTCAATGACCGCCGAGCGGGGCGTCCTTCGTACTCGGTGGCGTGGATGGCCATGTTCTCCGCCCGGCAGATCTGGCTCGGAGCCGAGTTGAACTGGTCCAGGCACGACGGCGCCCAGCCATAGGCGGGGTCGCACACGAACTCACAGAAGGCGCCCACGGCCAGCTGGTAGTTGCGGACGGTCGAATGGGCCAGGTGCACCTCGGTGCGCAGTTCGCCGACCCAGCTCTCCAGGTGTCCGGGCAACCACTGCCATGGCCAGACCTCCGTGTGAAAGCGGAACCGGCGCACCAGGCGCTCGCGGACCTCGATCGTCTCTGCGCCCAAGTTCTGGGACAACTGCTGATCGCGCCAGCCCGCCAACATCGCCTCGAATGCGTCCCCGGCGGCACTCGTTTCGGGAGACTCCGCCACCGCCAGATGCAGCCCTCTTGATCGACCCATGCAAGTCCTTCCATGCCTCGTTGTGAACGCGGGATTCAATCATCAGATGCAATCGAACCCGGGGATCCCCACGTCAAGACACAAAAGCGACCTTCTCCAACCCTCCGTCACTGCTCATCTGGTCCATGTAAACGTGCAGGGCGCACGCCTGGGCGCGTCGCCCTCGAGAACATGCATCAAATGCAATATGCGGCGTTAGCCCCATACCGCCGGCCTGGGGTCACTATTTTCTGCTCAAATCTGGCTGTGTGCTTGCTGCCCGCTAACGCACGTCAGGGTTAAGCAGCTCATTGAGATGCGCCAGTCCGCAGTTGGATCCTTCGACGACATGCTCGCCGGCCAGTAACCCCGTACCGGCGAATTCCACTAAGCGGAGCGCTCGAGGACCGAAGGTGTCGAGAGCAGCTTGACCAGTGCCTCCGGAAGCGCCGGCGGAGTCGAGAGAAGGTCAAGCAGCTGGGTCCACGCCGCATCGTCGAGAACGAAGACGCTCCGTTCGGCGAGCTGCATCTCGGCGGCCTCCGCCGCACGGCGCAGGATGAAGTCGTGCGCTGATTCGCCTCGAGCAACGGCCGCCGAGCGCAGGAGAGCGTCCTGTTGCCGGGTCAGTCGCAGGTTCAGCCGCTTGCTCTTGAAGGCCATCGTTCCATTGTCGCCGAATCCGCAAGCTCAGGAGACAGAGAGAAGTCGCTGGGAAACCCAGGAAGCCAATCGGTCGAGTGCGAGCTCTCCTGCTGCAACCGCCTCCACTACTTCGGCGGTCTCCGCTCCGTCTGGGTCGTCGCCGCGAGGTGGCTCCCAGCGGTAGCCGTTGATGGCGGCGAAGAGGATGCCGCACAGCAGCGCCGTTCGCTTGTTCCCGTCGGGAAGGGCGTGGTTCCGGGCGATCGCCTGGATGAGTACGGCGACCTTCGTGGGGAAGTCCGGGTACTTCTCGAAATCGCCGAAGCCGGCCGCCGGAGCTGCCAAGGCTGAGCCCGCCAACGTCTCATTCGTGATCGCACGGGCGGTGTCGAGATCCGTCCCGAGCGCCTCGGCCACCAGCAGATGGAAATCAGCCTCTGTGAGGTATGCGACCTCGCCCCCGCCGGCTTCCGCCACGGCGCGGTTACTTGGCGAGTCTGTCGAGCGCCGCTCGGTTCTTCGCCCCGGTCAATTGCAGCAGCTCCTCGACATCCTTCGTTGTGTCCTTACCCGCCCGACGATCAGCGGCGATGCGAGCAACGAGGGCCTCCTCGGTGCTGGTCACATCGTCTCTTGGCGACGACGTTTCCCGCTCAACAGCGCTCTCGGTCATGTCTCCAGTGTGCCACCGGGTTGACTCATCTCCGGCCTCAACACCGTTGCGAGCTGGACGGGAGCATCGCGCCGGATCCCGCAGGACCAGTCAAGGCCGGCGCAGCCGCCCGGAGGGGCAGCCTTGACGGGTCCGAACCCACCCGGTTGGGAGAATGAAAAAGGCCGCCCGACCAGGGCGGCCTGGTTGCCCCTCCCCCTTCCCCTGACCAGCGCCAGGGTGTGTTGTCGCACCCTTGCGACAAGATGGCGGCCATGACGGATGAGCCAGATTTCCGAGCCGACAAGAGCAACACCGTCGAGGGCGGCGGCAACGCCTCCGGCCGCTGGTACGCCTACCACGGCGCCCTCGACGAAGACGTGCTGGCCGAAGCCTTCCCGATGCAGGCCCTCGACAAGGAGGACTACCCCGACTTCGTACGCGACGACATCGCGGAGGACGCGATGGAGCAGTCCGAGCTGATCGGCTTCTGGGTGGCCTGGCACATGGCTGGCGGATTCGCCGCGCTCGAAGAGGGTGGCTGGCACCGCGCCACCATCTTCCGCAAGGTGCGACGGTTCCGTGCTCGCTACGGCGCGCACCCCGACGACTACTCGTTCCCCTGGATCCGACTCGACCTCGAGAACGCGTGGGCCGCGGGCATCGAGCGCCGTATCGCCGACCGACGTCCCGGCTTCTTCCACTGATCGCTTGCCGTGCCACTCCCCACTTCGGTCTCTGAGCACCTAGTCGCAAATTCGCCAGTTAGGCCGTTGCGCGAGTTGGCATCCGGCGTCGACGCGCTCTACCTGTCCGGACGGGCGGAGGTGCCCAAACGACTTCTGGAGCGCCTCGAGGACTGCCGGGCCTGGGCCGGCGAGGCGAAGCGTCCTGCTCCCTTCGAACTCGGCGAGCTCGTCTTCGGCATCACCCCGCACGGCTGGGGCAAGTACCGCTTCTGCCTCGAGCACGCCACGGCCCGCATCGGCATCTCCACCAGCCGCCACCTCCCGACCGTGCGCGTCCAGCCTCGCTCGGAATTCCTGCACGCCGTCGGCCCTGAGGCGGCGGTGACCACACTGCAGGAGATCCTGGCTCCAGAACTGCGACAACTGCGTTTCTGGGTCAACCGCGTCGATCTCTTCGCCGACTGGCAGGGTTGGGACCTCACCCTCGCGGACGCTTCCCGTTTCGTCTGCCGGGCCGACGCCCGACGCACCTACGAGGTGGCCGGCACCTTGACCGGATTCGAGTTCGGCAGCCGCACGACCAAGACGTTCCTGGCGCGTCTTTACGACAAGACGGCGGACCTGGCCGTCAAGGACAACGGCTGGTGGTTCGAGGTCTGGGGCGATCGCTACATGGCGGGGACGCCCGTGCATCGGCTCGAATTCGAGATCGGTCGCCAGGGACTGCAAGAGTTCGACCTCAACACTCCCACCCAGGTCCTCGCCGCCACGGGTGATCTGTGGGCCTACGCAACCGGCGAATGGCTGACCTACCGCTCCCCCACGAACGACCAAACCCGATGCCGTTGGCCCCTCGCTCCGGAATGGCGCTCGGTCCAGCACGCCACCCTCTCTCATCAGGCCGTCGGCCTCGAGCGCCTGCGCCTGGCACGGCGATCCAAGTCGATCGAGAAGCTGCTCCCAGGCCTCAACGGCTACCTCGCCTCGATGGGCGCCCTCCTCGGCACCGAGGGGATCGACGACACGCTCGGGGCGATCGGGCATCATCTGCGTACCTACGAGATCATCAGCCACACCGCATTCAGTGAGCGGGTCGCTCGCCGCCGCAGCGAGTTGGAGCTGCGGTGAACGCGGCCGGGCCCGACTACGGGCGAGTGGCGGCCGTGCTGGTCCGCATCGGTCTGCGCAATGGTGAGCGAGAGGGAAGAGCTGGAACAGGAGGACGGCGATGTTGACGGTGGCGTACTGCCGGGTGTCGACCGAGGAACAAGCAGCGGAGGGCTTCTCGATCGGCGGGCAAGCTGACAAGCTGCGCGTCTACGCCGAGCTGCACGATCTCGGCGAAGTCACGGTGATCGCCGATCCGGGGCTCTCGGGCAAGAACCTCGAGCGGCCCGGTCTCCAACAGCTCCTGCACATGGTGGACGAGGGCCACGTGGCCAATGTCCTGACGTGGCGGCTCGATCGATTGTCGAGGAACCTCAGCGACCTGATCATGCTGGCCGACCGCTTCGGTCAGGCCGGCGTCGCCTTGCACTCCTTCACCGAGAAGATCGACCTGTCGTCGGCGACGGGCCGGATGTTCTACAACATCCTCGGTTCGTTCGCGCAGTTCTACCGGGAGCAGCTGGCCGAGAACGTGCGGATGGGCATGCAGCAGGCCGTGCGCCAGGGCAAGTGGATCAACCGACCGAAGGTCGGCTACGACCTCGTCGACGGCGAGCTCGTCGCCAACGAGATGGCGCCGGTCGTGCGGCGCGTCTTCACCCTGCGCTCGGAAGGCCAGAGCGTCGGCAAGATCGCCGATGCCACGGGCATCAAGTACTCGACGGTGCTCACCGTCCTCAAGTCGCGCATCTACCTCGGCGAGGTGATAATGAACGACGAGTGGTTCCCCGGCCGCCACGAGGCGATCATCACGCCCGAGCAGTTCGCCGCCGCCCACCGGGGCCGGGTCAAGGGTCGGGCCCGAGGTGCCGACCTGTTGTCGGGCCGGGTCCGCTGCGGGCTCTGCCGCCGCCTCATGGCCATCGACCAGAACGGCCAGGGCAGCCGGCACTACCGCTGTCGTCACCGGGGCGAGGGCTGCGCGCAGCCTTGTCGGAGCAACCTCGGGCTCCTGCGGGCCGCCGTGTTGGGGTTGCAGCTCATCGGCGACGACGTGGAGCTGCAGGACGCGATCCGCACGGAGCTCGAGCGGGCCCGAACGCCGGCCCGAAAGGCCGGCGGAGGGCAGCGCGCGCAGCGCCCCCGTCACGGTATCGAGGACCTGGTGGCCCAACGCCGCAAGCTGCTGCGCCTCTACTACGACGACAAGATCGGGTCCGAGCTGTTCGCCGAGGAGGAGGCGCGCCTGTCCGTCGCAATCCGTGAAGCGCAGCGGGAGTCCGAGGACGTGCCGGGCGAAACGGCATGCACCGACGACGTTGCACGTCGGTTCGACGACGTCGCGCGAGTGCTCGCAAACCTCGACGTCGACACGATGTGGAAGCACGCGAACGAGATCGAGCGACGCGTGCTGATCGACGAGTTCATCCGGGAGATTTTGGTGTTACCCGATTACTTGGACGTAACTGTGCACGGAGCGCCTTCACTGCACGTCCGCTACCAGGAGGTCGGCATGAAGGAGTCGGGTTTCAGTGGTGTCGGAGGGGGGATCCGAATCAATACCGTGGGCCTTTTTGACGCCTCCCCGACCTGGGGATCGTCCCACGTCGGAGCGAGAATCTTTGGCAATCCGGTGCGCGAGGTTAGAACCACCGAGCTTTGGCTACCGGCTGCCTAACGGGTGGGCGCAGGTGCACGCCACGGACCGGAATCCGTCCCCCTCGCGAAGCTGAGCAGGCGGGACATTGAAACCGATAATCCTCGACCCCCGGCCCGGCAATGAAGTGGAACACCTGGGGTATGTTGACAGATGGCAACAGCATGTTGTAATGTGTCAACATTCCAGACCGACCTAGGCATCCCAAGAAGGACGTCGAGGATTCACTCGAGTTCGCCGAGAGCCACGCGTGGACTGTTGAGGCCCCACGTCCCGGTCATCCATGGGGTAAGGCCACTTGCGGACGCGAAGGGCATGACTGTCTGGTGTGGATCTGGTCGACGCCAAGAAATGAGGGCAATCACGCCCGACAGATTCGAAAGGCGGTCTATCGATGCACGGAGAAGGAGGGCGACAATGACTGAGTACGAATTCACACTCGTGATCGAAGGCGATCTTGAGGACGAAAGGGCCGCTCGCGCCCTCTTCGAGGTTGGCTGCGATGATGCGACCTTCGGAGTCGTTGACGGAGTTGGCTACGGAGATTTCGCTCGTGAGGGTTCATCGTTTGCTGAGGCTGTGCTGGGGGCCATCTCTCAGGTAGAAATGGTTGATGCTCTGCGGGTGTTGCGAGTCGAACCCGACAACATTGTGACCATGTCCGACATCGCCGAAAGATTGGATCGAACACGAGAGAGCGTCAGGCTTCTTGTCGCTGGCCGAAGAGGTCCTGGCGGGTTTCCGTCTCCAATCTCCCATGCGATGGAGCGAGGCCGTCTGTGGCGCTGGTCAGATGTCGCTGCCTGGCTTGGCCAGCTCGAGCCGGAAGAGATTGAAGCTGCTCGGTTTGTCTCGGCGATTAATGCCGCACTGGAACTACGCAAGCAGCTGAGTGCAATGCAGGATGATTTGGCCGTAAAGCAGTTGCGTATGCTGATTGACTGATTGATTCCGGCATTTCCAGGTAGCCGCCGAACCGGCGCATGGGGGCAGGTGCTTACGCAGAATCGGTTGATTGCGGGTGAACGCCTTTCGGCACGTAATCGAAGAAGCGGTAGGTCATCCCCCCAGCCGTCCATTCGGCTCGAAGCCTTGTCCGACGTTCCACCTTGCGGAGGGCACTCAAGAGGTCACGATTGAGTTCACGGGGATCCCTCCCTTGAAACCATCCGTCCACTTCGAAACCGTCGGGCGTCTCGTCTACAGAGCCAACGACCAGCCGCCGGAGCACCGGTTCGATCAGTGCAGGAGAATCCGAGCTCACCGAGGCAATGACGTGGAAATCAGACGTATCCACCCTCCATAGTGTGGACCATCGGACGCCTGGCTCCCAACTGAACGGCGTTAGGAACTCACCCAATGCCCGCCCAGTATCGGCACTTATCGGATGGCCCGTTTGATCATTCGGATCAGCCGGATTCCTGGTTCTGTCGCCGTTCAAGGGCGATGATCGCAAACTGACGCTCGGTGCAGGACTGATACGCATCCAACAGCGGGTTGTGCGCCAGGAGCCGACGCCAGCCCTCGTCGCGTTCGGAGCCAATGAGCTCACGGGCAACGACGGGCCCAGTGCCGGCACGCGTCTGCATCTCGGCCTTGGGGTTCGCTCGGAGATTGAGGTACCAGGCAGGAGATGCGTCCAATCCGCTGTTCTGGGATGCGACCAGGAAGCGAACTCCCTCGTCGAGATAGACGATCGGTACAGTCCTCCTCTGCCCGCTGCGTCGCCCTGTCGTGGTCAGCAGCCCGACGGGGAGCCCGAGCAGTCGTCCGCCCACGCGTCCCCCCGTCAGACGGAAGACGAAGCGATTGGCCTTGCAGAAGGCGCGGGTGCCTCGGGGAGAGCGCACCGCCATGCGATGTCCGCGGCGGAAGTAGTCCCGCTGCTTTTGCGTCAGACCTTCGAGAACGTCTGCGTCAGGGTCGAGCATCGTCCCTCCTGAGGCTGGTCCTGCTCTCTTGTTCGAATGTCAGACCTTCGAGGAGATCGGCGGCGCGCTTCGCCGGGTTGGTGTCCCCGATCTGTGCCTTCAACGCCAGGGTCCTGTCCCGGAATCTCGACTCGTGCAAGACCTGCTCGACGGCGTTGCCAACCGCCTTAGGCGTGGGGCGATTCGTGCGCATGTTCATGCCCACGCCCGACCAGGCAACGTGGGCGGTCACTTCCTTTTTGTCCTCGGTCGTACCGGCTACCACCATGGGAACGCCATGGGCGATAGCCAGTTGCACGGATCCGAACCCGCCGTTCGAGACCATGACATCGACGTGGGGCAGCAGGGCGGCGTAGGGGACGAACTGCTCCACGACCGCGTTCGCAGGCGGGTCTCCGAGCACGGCGGGATCGGCCCCGCCCGTCGTGGCGACGACGAAGGCGTCGCGGTCAGCCAGTCCTTCGAGGCTGGGGCCGAGCAGATCGGCCGGGTCGGTGGCGATCGTTCCCTGGGTGACAAGGACCACGCGCTTCGAATCGAGGAGTCTGGGCCACCAGCTCGGAGGATCAAACTCGGCCGGCACCGGTGGTTGAAGGGCGCCGACGAAATGGACGAAGGGAGGTAGATCGGACCGCGGATACTCGAACCCGGCGGGGCACAGTTGGATGTGCAGGTGCCGGGAATGAAAGAAGCCGCACTCGAGGTTCCGTTTCGGAGTGGGGGGAAGTCCGAGCTCGTGACGAACCCCTTGCGCTGCCTTGAACACTGGGGCCAGAACCGTGGCCCGGCCGACCGCATCGAGCGCCCTGTTGCGCAGATGGCCCACCACACCGGTCCGTGGCGCCAACCCCATGCCGTAGGGCGCGGCGTCTCTGCTCGGGAAGGTGAGGCAGGTATCGCCGAGTGTCGCGCTGGGCGGTCCGCCCATTTCGTGGAGCCACCCGCCGCCATAGAAGATGGTGTGCGAGACGAACACGTCAGCCGGCTCCTCCACGAGCAGCGCCTTCAGCGCCAGGAGGTGCTCGCCGAGTGGTCGCACGAAGATCTCGGTCAGGTCGAACTGGGCTTGCTTCACGCCTTTGAGCTCGGCCCGACCCGGGAAGGCGGCGTTGAGGTTGGCGTAGTCCCAGTCGAGCGTCTCGGGCATTGCACAGAACTGCGCCCCGGATCTGGCGACGGTCTCGGCGAAGCGGCGTCCCGTGTACCAGCGCACCTGATGGCCACGGCCGGTGAGCTCCTCCACCACGGCTGCGGCCGGACCCACGTGCCCGGGGCTCGCGTAGGTGGCAACCAGGAAACGGGACACCGACCCTCCAATTTTTGGGAAGATGCTTCTTCTACTGATTAGAGTATGGATACGATAGCCTTCGTGTCAAGGGCGAAGTACCACTCCGAGCGAAGGCAGGAGCAAGCCGAGGCGACCCGCCAGGCCATCCTCGACGCGGCTCGGACCCTGTTCATAGAGCGCGGGTATGCCGGCACCACCGTCGCCGACATCGCGGCGTCGGCGCGCGTTGCGGTACCTACCGTCTATGTGAGCGTGGGCACGAAGTCGGCCATCCTCGGCGAGCTGAGAAAGATGATCCCCGTGCATGCCGGCGTGCCCCAAGACATGCCGGCCGCGTTCGAGCTCGCAAGTGACCCCCGCCAGGCGATTGCCGGTCTCGTAGCGGGAGTGAGACGACTGCTTGACACCTCGGGAGAGCTGATGTTCGCGATTGAATCGGCCGCACCGTTCGAACCGGTTGCCGCCGAGGCGTGGGAGGAGGGATTGGTCCTTCATCGTGCGGCATGCAGTCTCGTCGTCGACAGGGTCCAGGCGCTCGGTTCGCTCAAGGAGTCGATGCTCGAGTCCCAGGCGGGCGACGTCCTAAGCCTCTTGTCCCTCCCAGCAACTTGGCGCACCCTCCGCCACGACTACGGCTGGACCTACGACGAAGTCGAGACCTGGATTGTCGATACGGCATTGACCTTGATCACCGCCCGATAATGCCGGATACCGCATGGGGGCGGGTGTCCGCGACGACCCAACTCCAGCAGAAGCGTCTGTGACGACAGCTGTCACGCTTGAGCGTCGACGCGCAACTTCCGTAGCGCCTCGGCCGCGCCGAGGCTCTCGAGTTCGGGCTCCGGGCCGGCGAGAAGGTCGTCAAGAAGGGCATGGAAGGTTGCGGGCGAACAGTCCTCGAGGGGATTTGTGACCACCACCGCTGAACCAGGCGGGAGGTCGTTGGGTCGGTTCGCCATACGCTGATCGTACCGTCCGCTACTGCCGCTGCACTCCCCCACTGTTCGCTTGGTTGTTGACTCTGGGCTCCCGATGACAACGGCGGTCGAAACCACCGTTGTCTCCATCAACGACGCCCGTGCTCTGTTGGCGGACACGCGATATTCAGTGCAGGAATTATTCGCGGGTATCGAGGTCGTTTTCGCGTCGAGCGGCGGCGTATTGTCCCCAGGTCCGCGAGGAGAGGGCCGTCCATCTGGCAGCAGAGGTGGCGGAGATCCCGAGCACGTCGGCCAGTATCGGGTGCGGGACCGTGGCGGCGAGTTGGAACAGGGCGGCGTGCTTTGAGGCTTGGGGCTTGATGCCGCGTTCGACGAGCTGTCCGCGGATGCTCTCGGTTCCGAGGTGGTTGCCGGGGATGCCCCCAGGAAAGAGCCATTGGCTGTTCTGGCTGGCGTAGGAGGCTTGGCCCCGTCGGGCCATGTGCTCTTGGATGAGGCCGCCGAGGGGCTCGGGCATCTCGACGGGCGTGCGGTCGAAGGTGACGAACACTCCGTCGGCTCTGACGTCGACCTGGGCCGTCTTCATGCGACAGATGGTGGTGAGGGGCTGTGCGAACAGGAGCATGAAGAGGCCGCCGATGCGGGTGTAGTGGCGGATCGTGGTGTCGTGGAGCAGGCGCTCGACATGTCGCCAGCGATCGGCATCGGACATCGTGACCGCAGGCGAACCGGTCGAGACGCTGTCCACTTGCAGGGTCGAGTTGAGCCCGGTCTCGCGGACCCAGTCGACGAACTGGTAGATGACGTTGGCGATTCCGGGTCGCCCGATGGCGATGTAGTGCTCGAGGTCGGCTTGGGTTGCGGTGCCGATCTCGACGTGTTGCTCATCGAGCCAGGCGAGCAGGGCGATGGTGCCCCTGATTTTCGTGCGGGCGGCCTGGATCACCCCCTTGGTCAGCTCGCCCTGGGCGGCCCTGTGGCGCACCTGACGCAGAACCCGCCAGCGGGCGAAGCGCTCGACCAACCTCGCGTGCTCAGGCGGCAACGTGACCAAGACGTCGTCCAACCAACGGACCGTCCGCTCGATGCGTGGCTCATAGGGAGGAAGGACACCGAGGGCGGCCAGCAAATCCCGGACGTAGAGGTAGCCCCTGGTCGAGGGGAGCTTGTCGAAGGTCCCGTGGCTGATCTCGACCTCGCCGCGGGCCATGGCGCCGAGCAGTCGCGGACCGTCTCCGGGAGCGCGGCGCAGCCAGTAGATGGCGCTCTGCGTGCGATCGGCAGCCATGAGGGCGTCGAACACCGGGACCAACTCGGCGTGGATCTGGCCACTGCTCGGGTCACTGAGCAGCTCGGTGACGCGCCCACGCAGCGTGCAGGGTCCGCACCGGGCGCCGTAGGAGTCGTCCTCGCGGCCACAGCTGGCGCAGCGAAACGTCGGCTCCTCTCCGGCACAACCGGCGCAGACGCGCTCGGCCGCCGGCGTCGACGAAGGCGAGCACTCTGACCACGGCACAGCTCGGGGCAGGGCGCCGGGTTCCGCTCCAGCCTGGTCCGGCAGTTGCGGCACACGTTGTGACCCTGGATGTTGATGCCGCGCGGCTTGGCCAGCTCGCAGCGCGAGCAGATGACCTGTTTCCTCAAGCGGTCCTTGTGTCCGCAGCGCAAGCCGACGGAGTCTGTGTGGAGTTCAGCGCGCGCCCTTGGGCCGGCGGATGGTGGTGCGGACCGGGCGCAGCGAACCGATCTTTCCCCCGGCGTCGGTCCCCGTCTTGGCCTTGCGGGCGGTCTCGACAACCGGGGTGATCAGGTCGTTGGGGGTGCAGGCCAAGATGTCACAGAGGGCGACCAAGACGTCGGTGTTGAGGCGCTGGGGCGTGTTGGTCACCAGGCGGTAGACGTGTTCGCGCGAGAGGTGGATGTCGCGCTCGGCGAGGAGGGGAACGAGCTCGCTGGTGGCGAAGATGGCCCGGTCGGCCATCACCTGGCGCAGGTTCCACTGCATGGTGACCGTTCTCATGGCTGCTCCTTGTCCGACCGATACACGCGCCGCAGCGCGCTCTTTAGGGTCTGGTTCTTGAAGTCGTCGCTGACCGAGGTGTAGATGGCGGTGGTCGACGCAAAGGCGTGCCCGACCTGGTCCTGGACGAAGCGCTCGGGGTAGCCGAACTCGATCAGATGCGTCACGTAGGAGTGGCGCAGGCAGTGCAAGCTCAGGTTCTCGTCGAGCCCGATCTCGGCTCTGATCTGAGCGAAGCGCTGGTCGATATGGCGTGGCGCGACACGGGTGAGCCGCTCGGTCACCCACAAGGCGGGATGGTCCGCCGCGCCGAAGAGCGGGCGGGCGTCGTCGATCCATTGGCCCAGCGCGCTCACGATCCAGTCGAACTCGGGCACCGTCACCACGGTGCGCCGGCGCGGCAGGCCGCCACGCAGCGCCTTGCCGAAGCGCACGTGGACCGATCCGTAGGGGCCCCAGGCGGGGACGTGCGGATTGGGGCGCAGGTCGGCCACGTCGAGGCGGCACAGCTCGTTGCGGCGCAGCCCGAACGCGTAGGTGCTCTTCAACATCATGGCGTCGCGCAACGCACCGAGCGAGCCCTTCTTGCCCGCCAGAGCGATCGACTCCACCCGGTCGTCGAGGTAGTCGAAGAGCATCTGGACCTCTCCGTAAGTCAGCGGACGCCGCTGCGGCTGCCCCTCGTACTCGTTCAGATGGGCCACCGTGTTCCACTCGTGGCAGACCTGGGACGGGACCTGAGCGAAGCGGTCTCGGCACACCTTGGCCCACTCGTAGCGGGCATCGGTGAGGTAGTCGCAGAACAGGCGCAACGTCAGGTGATAGCTGCGGATGGTCGAGATCGACAACCGGTCCTTGCCGCTCGTCAATGACACCGTGAAGTCCTCGACGTCGCCGGGGCCCCAGCCCCACGGATAGGACTCGGCGAACTCAGCGAAGCGACGCACCAGCCGCTCCCGACCGGTGACCGTGTCCTCTCCGAGCATCCGGGACCGCTGCTGTCTGGACCACCCGGTCAGCATCGCCTCGAAGACGGCGAGCTCTTCGTTGAGATGTGAAACGCCCTCGACCAGAACGAGACGCGCGGACCCCGGAGTGTCCGTCACGCGCTCCTTTTGGCTGTTGCGTTTGAAATCACAGTGTTGTGTTTAACACAACACGCTCCCGCCGGGCATCCTGGCTACTTTCGTATCTCGACGATCGCGGCGCGAATAAAGGACCTGATCAAGTCCCTCCTGTTGCATCTGACGCAATAATGCTCGGTTTGGCCTCTAATGCCACACGTGTGGAGCAATCTGATGGTGGTGCTGATGGCCTGCTGGTGATGGTGAGGTGTGGGAGGGTCCGGAGACGCTGGTCTGTGAAGTGGTGTTGCCGGTGTTGGGGTCGGTCGGGACGAGGGCGCGGGCGTCGCACGGGCTCGGTCGGTCTGCGCCGGAACGCAATTCGCCTCATTCGTTGCGAACGACGCGCCCCTGCGTCGTTCGCATAACCGACGACGACCACCGGCGGCGAGCGGAGTCCAGTCTCGGCGAGGGGAGCCCCTGGGCCGAGCGAGAAGTTCTGGCGGGTTCGCCCGATGGGCGATCGTGGACAATCACGGAGCCGCCAGAGCTTGTTGCGAGCCGAGCCGGCGACTTGACACCGTGGAGCGCCGGTGGTTCTTGGCATGACTCAACTCGAGCTCCTTCATTCGCTCTGGGCCGATAGTGGCCGCTCGCCGGCCGGGCAAGGTGAAAGTCGACATCGGTTCAGGGAGTTCCATGCCGTCACCTTCCTCGCGCGCAGGGCGGAGGTATCCTCCGAACTCATGCTGCAGCTCTACCGGGTGGCTCCCGTGAGCGACGGGGAGAAGATCGTCTTCAAGGCGAAAGACCCGCCGTCCCTCACCACAGATCTGGCCGCCGCCCTGGCCGAGATTGTCAGGGCGGCTCTGGCCCGGCGGGCCGAACGTACCGAGAAGGCTGCATGACGGTCCCCGAACCGCTCATCGCACTCACCGCCTATTGCCGGACCTCCACCGACGACCAGCAGAACCCCGAGGAAAGCTTGCGCTGGCAGCTCTCCCGCGCCGGTGCCCTGATCGTCGGGCGCGCCCAGATCGTGTCGGTCACCCACGACACCGACGTCTCCCGGTCCGTTCCCTGGCCCCGGCGTCCCGAAGCGGCCCGACTCATCGCGCAACTGCCCAACCCGGCTCGCGGCTGGACCGGGATCGTCGTCGGAGAGCCGCAGCGAGCCTTCGGTTCCGCGGGCCAGGTGCAGAACATCCTGCCTCAGCTCGCACACTGGGGCGTCCAGCTCTGGGTGCCCGAAGTCGGCGGTCCCGTCGATCCTGAGTCCGAAGCACACGATCTCCTCATGTCGTTGTTCGGCGGCCTGAGCAAGGCTGAGCGCAACCGTCTCCGGGTACGGGTACGGACCTCAATGAGGGCCATGGCGCCCGAGGGTCGCTACCTCGGCGGACGACCGCCCTACGGGTACCAACTCGTGCGTACCGGCGTGCCGCACCCCAACCCGGAGAAGGCACGCCAGGGCATCCAGCTGACCAATCTGGCCGTGGATCCTGAGACCTCCAAGGTTGTGCAGCAGATCTTCGCCTGGCGGGTCGAGGGCGTCGGCTTCCGCACCATCGCCGCTCGCCTGAGCGAGCAAGGGTTCCCCTGCCCCTCCGCGGCCGACCGGGAGAGAAACCCGCATCGTCTCGGCCGGGCCTGGTCGCTCGGCGCGGTCCGAGCCATCGTCATGAACCCGAAGTACAAGGGGCAGGGCATCTACGGGCGCTACCGCAAGGTCGAACGCCTCTACGACGTGAATGACCCCGCCGCCGGCAACGTCACCCGGATGACCCCGGCGCCGGCCTCCGAGGTGGTCGAGACGGAGGGCACCGTGCCCGCAATCGTGAGCGAGCCGGTCTGGCGCCAGGCGCAGACAGACCGGGCCCCGGCGACGCCCGGGCCACGCCCCGATCGGCCCCAACACACCCGCTACGCCCTGCGCGGCCTCCTGATCTGTGCCCGCTGTGGGCGCAGGATGCAAGGCCACACCGTCAACCGCCGAGGGAACTCGGAACGGGTCGGCTACCAGTGCACCTACCGGAACGACTACCCGGGCGACGACGGCCATCCGAAGACCCTCTTCGTGGCCGAGCGCCGGGTCCTGCCGGCGGTCGACGAGTGGCTGGCGGACCTGTCCTCACCCGAACGCCTCGATACCACGGTGGCGGCCATCCTCGACGCCGACAACCATCAATCCAGCGAGCCCGCCGAACTTCGCCTGGCGCGCCGCCAGGCCCACGAAGCGCGAAAGAAGCTCGACCAGTACCTCGCCGCGCTGGACGCCGGCCTGGACCCGGTTCTCGTCACCGAGCGCACGCGCGGCGCCCAGGTTGAGCTCGCTGCAGCCACTGCCGTCATCGACACCTACAAGGGCTCTGAACCTCACCTGTTGACCGGACGAGAGGTGCGCGAGCTCCTCGAAGGTGTCGGCGGCCTGACCACCCTCTTGGCCCACTCAGACACCGCAGAACGCCAGCGCGTGTACCGCGCCGCCGGGGTGTGTCTTCGCTATCACCGCAGCGAGGAGGGCGAAAAGGTCATCGCATCCCTCCGCGTGGGGTTGTCGCGTGTCGGAGGGGGGACTTGAACCCCCACGCCCTTGCGGGCACCAGCCCCTCAAGCTGGCGCGTCTGCCTATTCCGCCACTCCGACGGGCGAGTACCTGGAACACAGGCGTCCGCAGATCGTAGCGCGGCAGCATCGCCGCCCTGGGAGCGTCCGCGGCACGGGCGGGGTGCGATCCAGTTCTATTGGCCGGGCAGCGACGGGGTGGTGTTACTGGTCGATTGCGGAACCCGCACGGCCCACAGCTGGGCGAACCACAACAGGCTGTTGCTGCGCGGCGTCGGGGTGACGCCTCCGATCTTCCTGCTCCAGACCAGTGCCGCCGGTTCGGCGTACAAAGGCAAGGACACCATCTCGTCCCACAGTTGCGTATCCGCCTGGTCGTAGTACGTGGCCGCCGTGTTCGGGTTCAGCTGCTGCCCCGCCGTCTGCAGCAGTTGGTCGAACGAGGAGCTCGAGTAGCCCGTCCAGTCCTGTGAGCCGTTCTTCCCGGGTAGTCCCAGCAACATCGTGTACCAGGCCAGCGTCTGGCTCAGGTACGGACTGAAATTCACCGGCACCAGGGCCAGGTCGGCCAGGCCGGCGTACAACGCCTCTCCCGCCGCCTGCGCGTCTGTCGGACGCGGTCAACGTCGTGTCCATCCCCGCCGCCTCCAACTCGTCGCGGATGACGGGGGCCGCCGAGGCCGCCCATGGGTCGCTGGCGTCGTAGATCATGTGGAAGGTGAACGGCACCCCGAACGGGTAGTGGTAGAGGGGGTCCCCGGGCGTGCGCACCAGCCCCGCCGCCTGGACCAGCGCCGCCGCCTGGTCAGGCACCGGGGTCACCGGGAAGTTCACGCTGCCGCCGCCGCCGATCACCGTGGTTGACGTGGACGAGGTCGGCACCGGGATGGTCGTCGTCGGCACGTCCGACATCGGCACCGGCTTGTACGACGTCTGCCCCTGCACGTACACGTGGCTGTCCGCCACCTGCAGCCCGGGCACGGCCCAGCTGGCCTGCTGGTTGACCAGGTCCTGTCGGTTGACCGTCAACGCGATCGCCTCACGCAGGTCGGGCGACAGCGGCGAGGCCAGCGCGCTGTCCATGTCCAGCTGCAGCATCGTGTTCGACGTGTCCACGTCGCTGTAGGCCCCCGGCAGTCCGGTCATCTCCGTCAGGAAAGCCGGCGTCACCGTCGACGGCTCCGCCACCTGGACGTAGCCCGAGCTCATCCACTGCGCGAGCTGGTCCGTCGAGGTGGCGATATGGACCGTGATGGAGTGAGAGTTGGCCGGTGTGCCCCACCACTTCGGGTTCTGCACGAGCGTGATCGCCGACCCTGCGATCGAGCCGATCTTGAAGGGGCCGCCCGAGAGGTCCACGTTGGGGTCCACGGTGGAGCAGCTCGGGTTCCACCCGATCTTCTCCATCACGTGCGCCGGCACCAGGTAGTTGAAGAGCCCCTGCCAATCGGCGAAGGGGCTCTTGAATTTCACCGTGACGGTATGCCCACCGTTCGACCCTGTCACCGACGCGATGTCCCGGTACCCGGCAATGCTGGTCACGTCGGGCGACGAAGTCTCGGGGTCGCCGCGCTGCTCCTCCCAGGCGTACTTGAAGTCGGCCGCCGTGATGGGGACCCCGTCGGACCAGACCGCCTTCGGGTTCAGTGTGTAGACGATGGTCTCGGGATTGATGCTGACCGGCTCGGCCGACACGATCAGGTCCGAGTTGGGCGTGGACGTCCCGTTGGCGCCGACCACGAAAGGGCTGGGCAGGACGGCGGCCAGGACGGTCAGGGTCCCCGGCGAGTCACCCGCCGGCGTGTTGGGGTTGCAGCCGGTCGGGGCCTCGGTCATCCCGAACGAGATGGCGCCGCCCGCCACCCCCACGTAGGTCACGGTTGTCGTGCCCCCGCTTCCGCCTCCGCAGGCGGAGGCGACCAGGCCCAGGCCGAGAACGAGTCCGACCAGGCCGTGCCAGCGCCGGGGGCGTCGGCCCCGGCCCCTCACTGCAGCCGGAGATCCAGGGTGATCGTCGTGAAGGCGAAGACGATGGCCACCGTCACCGTGATCCGGTCCAGGTTCCGCTCCACCACCGTCGAGCCCTGGGCAGCTGCCCCCACGCTGCCCCCGAACATGTCGGACAGGCCGCCCCCCTTCCCGCTGTGCATCAGGATCAGGAAGATCAGCCCGAGCGCGGCCATCACTTCGATGACGACGTACACCCAGGTGAGCGTGGACAAGGTAGCCAACATCACGGGAGGAGCCTCCAACTCGCGGCGATGGTCGCCTGCTCGGCCTAGGAACGGTAGCAGGCAGCCGTGGCCCGGATGATGTCGGTGAAGGCGCCCGCCTCCAGGCTGGCCCCCCCGACCAGCAGGCCGTCCACGTCGGGCTCCGACATCAGGTCGGCCGCATTCTCGCTGTTCACGGAGCCGCCGTATTGGATCCGTACGCTCCCGGCCGCCTCCTCCCCGCCCACCTTGCCCACCAGGGAGCGGATGAACACACAGGCGTCCTCGGCGTCGACCGTCGTGGCCGCCCGCCCGCTGCCGATGGCCCAGATGGGCTCATATGCCACCACCAGACCGCCGACCACCTCGGCCGTCAACCCCGAGAGCGCCGCCAGCACCTGCTCCTCCAGCACGCTCTCGGTCTGCCCCCGGTCGCGTTGCTCCTCGGTCTCGCCCACGCAGAGCACCGGCGTCATGTCGTGGCGCAGGACGGCCCGCAGCGTGGCCGCCACCGTGGCGTCGTCCATCCCGAAAAGGGTGCGCCGCTCCGAGTGCCCCACGATCACGAGGGTCGTCCCCAGTCGGGCCAAGAAACGCGCGCTGACCTCTCCCGTGCGGGCCCCGCCGTCCTCGTCCGAACAGTGCTGGGCCCCCAGCGAGAGCGGGATGTGCTCCTTCTCCACCAGCGTCTGCACGGTGCGCAGGTCGGTGAAGGGCGGGTGGACCGACACGTCGACGCGCGCCACGTCCTCCGGCTTGAGGCGCAGGCCCAGATCGCGCACCAGGTGCAGCGCCTCAATGTGGTCGTGGTGCATCTTCCAGTTCCCGCTGACCAGCGGGCGGCGCGTGCTCACTCCCCCGGTGCGTTGGGGGCCCGACGCAGGGCGTCGATCCCCGGGAGATGCCCGTCCGACTCTAAGAAGGACAGCGAGGCGCCGCCCCCGGTCGACAGGTAGCCGATCCGGTCGCACAGGCCCAATTCCTCGAGCGCACTGGCGCTGTCTCCCCCGCCCACCACCGAGAAGCCCGGGCAGTCGGCCACGGCCTGCGCCACCACCTTGGTCCCCTTGGCGAAGCGGCGGTCCTCGAACGCGCCGAGCGGTCCGTTCCACAGCACCGTGCCCGCCGCGGTGACCGCCTCGGCGAACGCCGCCGCCGTGTCCGGTCCGATGTCCAGGCCGGTCCAGCCGTCGGGGAGGTCGCCCTCGATCACCTTGACGCTGCCCCGAGGACCGTGCCCCACGGTGGGAGGCCCGAACGTCCCGCCGGGCTCAAGGGCCCGGGTGTCGGTGGGCAGGAGGATACGGGTGCCCGACTCGAGCAGCGCCCGGCACTCCCCCAGGTGCGTCTCGTCGAGGAGCGAGCTCCCGACGTGCTGGCCCCGGGCCGCCATGAAGGTGAAGGCCATGCCGCCTCCCACGATGAGCGTGTCCACCTTCGTGGACAACGCCTTCAGCACGCCGAGCTTGTCGGCCACTTTGGCCCCGCCGACCACCGCCACGAACGGGCGGGCCGGGCCGTCGAGCAGGCCGCCCAGGACCTCGACTTCTGTGGCGAAGCGCAGCCCGGCCGCGCTGGGCAGGAAGCGGGGCGGCCCCACGATCGAGGCGTGGGCGCGATGCGCCGCGCCGAAGGCCTCGTCCACGTAGAAGTCGAACCCCTCAATGAGCCTCTGCACGAACGCCGGGTCGTTGGCCTTCTCGCCCGGGTCGAAGCGCAGGTTCTCGGTCAGCCCGACGCCCGGGCACAGCGTCTCGAGCCGCTGGCGTACCGGATCCATCTCCCACCGCGGGTCGGGCGCTCCACCTGGACGGCCCAGGTGCGACGCCGCCACCACCTCCGCCCCATCGTCGAGCAGCCGTCGCAGCGTGGGGAGGGCGGCCGTGATCCGGAAGTCGTCCGCCACCGTGGCCTGCCCGCGCACGCCGATGTGCAGCGGCACGTTGAAATCCACCCGCACCAGCACGCGCTTGCCGTCGACGTTCGGCAGGTCGTCGAGCAGCGGGAGGCCCCGCAACGCGTCGGCCACGGTGCGTCAGCCGCCTACCAGCACGGCCAGGTCGACCAGCCGGTTGGAGTAGCCCCACTCGTTGTCGTACCAGCCGAACACCTTGACCAGCGACAGCTCGTCCGTGATCGGCATGACCATGGTCAGGCCGGCGTCGAAGGTGCACGAGGCGGGCGAGCCCACGATGTCGCTCGAGACGATGGGGTCGTCGGTGAAGTCCAGCACCCGATCGAGGGGCGGCTTGGCCGAGGCCTCGGCGAAGGCGCCGTTGACGTCGCCGACCGAGGGGTTCCCGTGCACCACCGCGGTGAAGTCGGTGATGGAGCCGACCGGCAGCGGCACCCGCAGCGACATCCCGTCCAGGCGACCCTTCATGGCGGCCAGCACCAGGCCCGTGGCCCGCGCCGCCCCGGTCGAGCTGGGCACGATGTTGGCCGCCCCGGCCCGCGCCCGGCGCAGGTCCGTGTGGGTCAGGTCGAGCAGGTTCTGGTCGTTCGTGTACGCGTGCACCGTCGTCATCAGGCCGCTCACGATATGGAAGGCGTCGTCGACCACCTTGACCATGGGCACGAAGCAGTTCGTCGTGCACGACGCGTTCGAGACCACGAAATCCTTCTCGGGGTCGAAGTCGTTGTCGTTGACGCCGATCACGAAGGTGGCATCGGCGTCGCCCGACGGGGCCGAGATGATGACCCGCTTGACCGACTCGCCCAGGTGACCGGCGGCGTCGGCCCGGCTGGTGAAGCGCCCGGTCGACTCGATCACGGTGTCCGCCCCGAGCTTGGCCCAGGGCAGCTGCTCGGGTTCGCGCTCGGCCATGACCCGGATGCGCTGCTCCCCCACCAGCAGGTCGGTGCCCTCCACGTCGACCGGTACCGGCAGGCGTCCCTGGGTCGAGTCGTAGCGCAGCAGGTGGGCGAGCGTCTCGGGCGAGGTCAGGTCGTTGACCCCGACCACCTCGACGTCGGCCCCTGTGTCCAGCACGGCACGCAGGAAGTTGCGACCAATGCGACCGAAGCCATTGATCCCGACCCGCACGGTCATCTGGTCCCTCTCTCTCGCACCACGGCCGGACTATGCCAGCAGACCCGACAGCGCCTGCGCCAATCTGGCCGGGCTGTGGACCAGGGTGTTCTCTCCCGTGAGGGGAACGTCGTGCACGGTGACATCCGTCGTGCCGATACCCATGCCCTGGATGCTGTCACACAACACCACGTCAACTTTGACATTGTGCCTGGCCAGGGCCGCGACATGGGCCGCTACGTCGTAATCTTCGGTCTCCCTCAACTCGGGGCGCAGGTTGCACACGTAGACGACCTGGGCCATGGAGTCGGCCACCGCCTCGGCGATGCCGTGCACCGTCACGGCGGCCAGGACGCTGGTGAACAGGGATCCGGGGCCGATCACGATCTGATCCGCGTCGGCAATGCGCTCGAGCGCCAGCGGCGGAGGCTTGGCGTCGGGGGGCTCGAGCCAGACCGTGCGGATGTCCCGCGTGCCCTTCACCGCCACCTGCCCGGTCACGATGCCCTGGTCGGTCTCCGCCTTCAAGACGACCCACTCGGTCGTGGCCGGCAACACGTCGCCGAGCGCGCCCAGCAGGCGGGCCGCTTCAGCGATGCCGGTCAGCAGGTCACCCGTGGCGTCGACCAGGCCGGCCAAGAAGAGGTTGCCCAACGCGTGTCCGGCCAGTTCGCCCTCGTCGTAGCGCCGACCAAAGGCGAGCGCCAAGGCGGAGTCCTCCTCGGCCAGGGCGACGAGGCACTTGCGCAGGTCGCCCAGCGCCACCACGTGGAGCAGCTCGCGCAGGCGCCCGCTGCTCCCACCGTCGTCGGACACCGCGACCACACCGGTCAGCGTGCCGGCGTAGCGTCGCGCCGCCTTCAGGGTCACCGCGGTCCCGTGGCCACCACCGATGGCCACCACCCCCGGTCGAGTCCTGCTCACCGGTCGATGTCCCGGTGGAAGACCGACGCTGGCTGCCCGTGCGTGCCCAGCCGTGCCGCCAGCGACTCGGCCAGGACGACCGAGCGGTGGCGCCCCCCGGTACAACCCATGGCAATGGTGAGATAGGACTTCCCCTCCCGCACGAAGGCCGGCAGGATGCTGACCAACAGGTCGTCCAGCTTCTCCAGGAAGGCCAGCGACTCGGGTTGACCCAGCACGTAGTCGCGCACCGGGTCGTCCAGCCCGCTGTACGGCCGCAGTTCCTCCACCCAGAACGGGTTGGGCAGGAAGCGGCAGTCGAAGACCAGGTCCACGTCGAGCGGGATGCCGTGCTTGTAACCGAAGGAGATCACCGTTGTCTGCATGTGCGGCGTCTCGTCGTCGCCGAAGACCTCCAGGATGCGCAGGCGCAGCTGGTTGGAGTTCAGCTCGCCCGTGTCGATCATGAGGTCGGCCCGCTCGCGCACCGGCTCGAGCAGCTTGCGCTCGTCGGCGATCGACTCCTCCACGCCGCGCGCCGCCAGCGGGTGACGTCGGCGGGTGCCTTCGTAGCGCCGCACCAGGACCTCGTCGGGGGCGTCGAGGAAGACCACGCGCACGCGCTGGCGGGTGCCCCGCAGCTCGTCCAGCACGTCGGGCAGGTCGTCGAAGTACTCCGGGCCGGTGTTGCTCCCCCCGCGCCCGATCACGAGGGCCACCCGCTCGATCCCCGAGCCGGGGCGATCCACCATCTCGACCATCTTCATGATGAGGCCGGCCGGCAGGTTGTCGATGACGAACCAGCCCACGTCCTCCAGCGCGGCGGCCGCCGTGGAGCGGCCCGCTCCGGACATCCCCGTCACCACTACGAACTCGCTCATCGCCCTCCAGCCTTGCGCACTCCTTCGTACACCGCGAGCGCCACCTTGTCGGGCAGCCAGGACAATGCCTGCAGTTGCTCCAGCGTGGCCGCCCGCACCGCGTTGACGCCGCCCAGCTCCTTGACCAGGCGCGCCTTGCGGGTCGGGCCCAGCCCCGGGATGTCGTCGAGCAGGCTCTTGGTCATGCGCTTGCCCCGCCGCTCCCGATGGAAGGTGATGGCGAACCGGTGCGCCTCGTCCCGGATGCGCTGCAGCAGGTAGAGGGCGTCCGAGCCGCGCCGCAGCCTGATCGGCTCGGGGTTTCCCGGCCGGTAGACCTCCTCGAACTGCTTGGCCAGCGCGGCGAGCTCGATCTCACCCTCCAGCCCGAGCGTGCGCACCACCCGCTCCGCCACGTGCAGCTGTCCCTTGCCACCGTCGACCAGCAGCAGGTTGGGCCGGTAGGCGAAGCGCTTCGGCCGCTCCCCGGCCGGCGTGGCCGCCGCCTCCTGCATGGCAGTCAGGCGCCGGGTCAGCACCTCCTCCATGGCGGCGTAGTCGTCGTTGCCCGGCACTGACTTCACCTTGAAGCGCCGGTAGTCGGAGCGCTTGGCCAGCCCGTCTTCCACCACCACCATGGACCCCACGTAGTCGGTCCCCTGCAGGTGGCTCATGTCGTAACACTCAATGCGCAGCGGGGCCTCGCGTAGCGCCAGGGCGACCTGCAGCTCCGTCAGCGCCTTCGAGCGCGCGTTGTGGTCGGACGCCCGGCGCAGGCGGTGCCGGGCCAGGTCCTCACCGGCCGAGCGCGTCACCGTGTCCTGCAGGGCCCGCTTGGCCCCGCGCCGGGGCACCGCGATCTCCACCGGCCCGTCGCGCACCGCGTGCAGCCAGATCTCGAGCAGCTCCTTGTCCGCCGGCTCCTCGGGCACCAGGACCCGCCGGGGCACCTCGGCTCCGTCGGCCCCGTACACCTGCGAGACGATCGTGGCCATGAACTCCGGACCGGAGAGGTCCTCTACCTTCTCGGCCACGAAGCCGCGATGCCCGACCACCCGGCCCCGGCGCACGCGGAAGATCTGGACCGAGGCCTCCAGGGGGTCCTCGGCCAGCCCGACCACGTCGAAGTCCTCGGGGCGGTCGGAGACCATTTGCTGGGTGTCCGCCGCCTTGTGCACCGCGGCGATGCGGTCGCGCAGCCGCGCCGCCCGCTCGTACTGCAGCGCGTCCGAGGCGGCCAGCATCTCGGCCTCCAGGCTGGCCACCACCGGCTCGGTGTCGCCCGAAAGGAAGCGCATCAGGTCCTCGACGTAGCCGTCGTACGCCTCGTGGTCCACGGCGCCGACGCACGGACCGGAGCAGCGCTCGATGTCGAAGAGCAGGCAGGGCCGGCCCAGCCGCTCATGGCGTGTGAACTTGGTGTCCGAGCACGTGCGCACGGGAAAGCTGCGCAGCAGGAGGTCGAGCGTCTGCCGGATGGCGTAGGCGTGGCCGTAGGGGCCGAAGTAGCGCACGCCCTTGCGCTTGCGGCCGCGCACCACGGCTGGGCGCGGCCACTCCTCGTTGAGCGTCACGGCCAGCCATGGGTAGCTCTTGTCGTCCTTAAGCCGGACGTTGTAGCGGGGCAGGTGCGCCTGGATCAGGGAGTGCTCGAGGATCAGCGCGTCGACCTCGCTGTCCACCACGACCCACTCGACATGGTCGGCCTGCGCCACCATCTGCGCCGTCCGGGGCATGAGCCGGGCCGAGTCCTGCCAGTAATTGGGCAGGCGGTGGCGCAGCGACTTGGCCTTGCCCACGTACAGCACACGGCCTTCGGCGTCGTAGAACTGGTAGGAGCCAGGAGCGTCGGGGATCGAGCCGGTCGGCGGCCGGTACTGCATCGCTCCCACTCTCGCGCAGCCGCTGGTGGTGGGCGGTACACTGGCCCTGCCGGCCTGGTATCCGGCACACAACCTCGCATCGAGGCCGACATACCCGTGGATGGGCGACCAGGCTGTCCCCACCGGCCATATCGATGCTCTCCCTAAAAGGGGGCAGACAACATGCTCAGGCTCCAGGCGCCGCTTCCCGAGCGGTATTCGACCGCGACCGACGACGAGCTGGCCACCATGATCGGTGCGGCCAAGGCTGTGCTCGGCCCGCGGGTGTTCATCCTCGGCCACCACTACCAGCGCGACGACGTCATGCGCTGGGCCGACGCCCGGGGCGACTCCTTCGGGCTGTCCCGCATCGCGGCCCAGCAGGCTGACGCCGAGTACATCGTCTTCTGCGGCGTCCACTTCATGGCCGAGTCAGCCGACGTGCTGACGGGCGACCACCAGCAGGTGCTGCTGCCCGATCTCAACGCCGGCTGCTCCATGGCCGACATGGCGGACATCGACCAGGTGGAGGAGGCCTGGGACGAGCTGGCCCGCGTGGTCGACGTCGAGCGCCTGGTGCCGGTGACCTACATGAACTCCGCCGCCGCCCTCAAGGCCTTCGTGGGCCGCCACGGCGGCGCCGTGTGCACCTCGTCCAACGCCCGGGCCGTCCTGACCTGGGCCCTCGGCCGCGGCGAGCGGGTCCTGTTCTTCCCGGACCAGCACCTCGGGCGTAATACCGGCTACCAGCTGGGCTACGGGCCCGACGACATGAGGGTGTGGAACCCGCGGCGGGCCCTGGGCGGCCTGACCGACCGCGAGGTGAAGGAGTCCACCCTGCTCCTGTGGAAGGGGCACTGCTCGGTACACCAGCGCTTCCGCCCCGAACACGTCGAGGCGTTCCGGTCCGAGCACCCGGGCGGCATCGTCATGGTGCACCCGGAGTGCGCGCACGAAGTGGTCGAGCGCGGAGACATCACCGGTTCGACCGACGCCATCATCAAGGCCGTGGCCGCGGCGCCGTCCGGCTCGGTCATCGGCGTCGCCACCGAGATCCACCTCGTCAAGCGGCTCGACCGCGAGTCGCCCGACAAGACGGTGGTCTGCCTCGACCCCCTCATTTGCCCGTGCTCCACGATGTCGCGCATCGACCCGCAGCACCTGGCCTGGGTGCTCGAAGGTCTCGTCGAGGGCACCGTGCACAACCGCATCACGGTCGACGCCGGGACGGCCCAGTGGGCCAGGGAGGCGCTCGAGCGCATGCTCGCCATCACCTAAGCTTGTAATTAAACCTCCGCTTCAGCTCGGCGACGCTCCTCGATGATGAGATCGGTCGCCTCTGCGGCCACCGTACGCAGCTCGTCGAGCATCGCCCGTAGTCGCCTGTCGTTGGCGATCCACTCGCGATAGAGCTCGGCCTCCTCTGGACTGAGTCGACGGTTCACGGTCTTGCCGTCGACCTTCGCGGTCCACTGCAAGTACGGGCCATGGGGCTCGGGCGGATCACCGTGGCAGCGGCAGTTCGCCTTGCCGCAGTAGTTGTAACGCGGCGCCACGCTCCCCGAGCGGACGAAGCCGATGTCGGCGAGCGCCTCGAGCAGATCGTGGTAGCGGCGTTCGTAATCGTCCAGGGTCTTCTTCTTCGCTCGAGGCATCGAGCTCCATTCTCGCCGACGGGGGCCATCCACCTCCGGTGATCCGATAGTAGTTAATACTAACGGGTATGACGAAGCGAACCCACGCCGAGCAGGTGCACGAGCTCAAGTCCGTCCGAAGCCAGATCTACGGCACCTTCGTCAAGTGGTCCGATGCCCTTTTCGAACTCGCCGACGCGCTCTTGGACGCCTCGGGGGCCGTGGGATCGGTGCCCTCCCTCAGCTTGGAGCCGATCTTCCGGCGCTCCCACGGCAGCCTCTACAAGGCTCTCTCTTTGGGTGAGATCGACGAGGGGGCGCTGCGGGCCGCACTCGTGGCACATCGCCCGCGTGAGTGGCCGGCCGTCTTCGCCGTCGACGCCTCGACCTGGGAGCGCTGCGACGCCGAGTGCAGCCCCGAGCGGGGTTTCTACTACTCGGCGTCGAAGCACTCGGCCGGCCAGCCGATCGTGGCGGGCTGGAGCTATCAGTGGATCGCCCAGCTCAACTTCGAGCCAGACAGTTGGACCGCGCCGCTCGACGCGCTGCGCATTGCGCCCGGAGCCGATGCCACCGAGGCGACGATCGCGCAGGTCAAAGCCCTGGTGGCACTGCTCCGAGAGGACCGAGCGGTCCCCCTCTTCGTCTTCGACGCCGGTTATGACCCCATCGCCCTCAGCCATGGGTTGGACGACACCGAGGCCCAGGTGCTGGTGCGCATCCGAGAGGACCGGGTCTTCTACGACGATCCGGCGGCGCGGCCCAATCGGCCGAAGGGCACCGGTGGGCGGCCTCCCCGCCACGGGCGCCGCATGAAGTGCTCGGAGGACAAGACGCACCGGCGACCCGACGCCGAGTACCGCACCGAGGACCCTCGCTACGGCAAGGTGCGCGTGCGCGCCTGGCACGGGCTCCACCCTCGCCTCATTGGTCGAGGGCGTTGGGCCAAGAGCGAGGGCGCACCACCAATCGTGCGCGGCAGCGTGATCCGCGTCGACGTCGAGCACCTTCCCAAACGCGACGGACGAGTGAAGAAGACGTTGTGGCTGTGGTGGTCGGGTCCGGGCGAGCCCGATCTCGACCTGTGCTTCCGGTCCTATCTGCACCGTTTCGATCTCGAGCACACCTTCCGATTCGCCAAGAACACTTTGGGCTGGACGGCGCCCTCGCTGTGCATGCCCGAACAGGCCGACCGCTGGACGTGGTTGATCGTGGCTGCCTACACCCAGTTGCGAATCGCACAAGGACTCGTCGACGACGTACGGCTGCCGTGGGAGCGTCCCTGCGAGCCGGCAAAACTGACCCCAGCGCGTGTGCGCAGAGGGTTTCGTCGACTTCGTGTAACTCTTGGGACTCCGGCCAGTGCACCGAAATCCGACACTCCGGGTCCCGGACGCCCCAAGGGCACCCAGAGAGGGCCACGACCGCGCTATCCGGTGGTCAAGAAGGCCGCTTGACCGGATGGTGGGGGTTTAATTGCAAGCTAAGGGACCGCGGGTACGGCCGGCCGTGCCGGTAGGGTCGCATGGGTCGCGCATCCCACTGGAGGCCCTGCCGTGAACGATTACCCGGCGTCCCCCGTCGAGGCCAACCACGTCGAACCCGTACCGCGCCGCATACGCGCCGTGTTGGCCGGACGGACCGTCGTCGACACCACGCACGCTCGCTATGTGTGGGAGTGGCCTGCGTTCCCCCAGTTCTACGTCCCACTCGCCGATGTCCTGGCCGAGGCGCTCGTCGACGAAGGCACGACCGAGGGGACGCCGCGGGGCGACGTGAAGCTCCACGCCCTCCAGGTGGGTGATATCCGGCGACCACAGGCGGCCAAGGTCCTCTCCGCCGCGAAGGTGGAGGGACTCGACGACACCGTCCGGTTCGAGTGGTCGGCGCTCGACGCCTGGTACGAAGAGGACGAGCAGGTCTTCGTGCATCCGCGCAACCCGTACACTCGTGTCGACGCACTGCGCTCGGCCCGCACCGTACGCGTCGAGTCACATGGCGTCGTCCTGGCCGAGTCCTCGTCGCCCGTCCTTTGCTTCGAGACAGGCCTCCCCACCCGCTACTACGTGAACAAGACCGACGTCGACTTCACCCGTCTGGCGCCGTCGCCCACGGTGACGGCCTGCCCCTACAAAGGGACGACGACGGGGTACTGGTCCGTCCTGCTCGGCGGGCGCACCCACCCCGACATCGCCTGGTGCTACGACTTCCCCACTCGCGAGCTGCTCCCCATCGCCGGGCTGATCGCCTTTTACAACGAGAAGGTCGACCTCTTCCTCGATGGTGTCCAGCTCACGCGTCCCAGTACCCCGTTCTCGCGCTCTATCGACGAGCGTTCGGCACGCGACGCCGCCACCTAGCCTCAGCTGGTCCCCGTCACAAGGACCTCGGTGATCTCGAACTTCAGGAACTCCTGCCCGCCGGCCGGACGGAGCGCGTTCGTCAGACTCGGCGGGGGGCCATTCGTCGGCGTCGTGACGACGATCCCGGTGAGCGACGGCATCGCAAACCCGGCGACCTCGTCTTGGCGGCGAGCCGCCAGTGCCTCGCCCGCCAACGAGAAGACGGCCAGCAGCAGGGTCCTCTGCCTCTCGTCCAACTCGGGCTCCATGTGGTCGAGCCTTTGCACGAGTTCCACCATGTCCTGCGCCGTCAGCGTCATCTCTGCCATGGAAATCCTCGCTCTCTGCCCTATGTCAGGTAGACGCAGGACCGTGGCGCCGGTTACAGCCATCGGCACGACCCTGTAACTCGCGGACGCCACCTCCGTCATCCTTTCGATGAGACAGGGAGGACCCATGACGACTCGCACCTTCGCCCCCGAGGACATCGAGCGGCTGGCCTCGAAGCTCGACGCACTGAGCGACCAGCTAGGCCAGGACGACCGCGCCACATTGGAGGCCGTGTTCGCCTGGGCCGGCCGGGGGGTGGCGCCCGAAGGCGAGGAGGTGAGCGGTTTCGCCTTCGACACCTACTTCACCGCGGGTGGACTCTCTCAGTCCTTTGCCGCCGGCGCCGGCTCGTCGGAGCACATCTTCGAAATCTCGAGCTTCAGCTGGGGTGCCGGCGGGCAGAGCTCTGGTGGCGCAAGTTCGGGAGGCGGGCAGGCAGGCGCCGGCGACATCACCTTTGTCGAGTAGCGAGCGCCCTGTAACTACAGGGGCGCTCCGGCCGTCACCACCAAGAAGCACCGCAGACCGGACAGAGAGAGGACCCATGACGACTCGTACGTTCACCCCTGAGGACATCGACCGGCTCGCCACCAAGCTCGAGGCCCTGGGCGATCAGCTCGACGAGGACGACCGCGCCACGCTGCACGCCGTCTTCACCTGGGCCGGCCGAGCGGTCGCCGCAGACGCACCCGACGAGGAGGTGAGCGGCTACGCGTTCGACGGCTCCCTCCCGGTCAGCCTCGGCCAGTCATTCGCCCAGGGCGCCGCCAGCCACAGCGGAACCATGGAGATCTTCAGCTTCAGCTTCGGCGCCGCCAATCCGACCACCATCGGCAGCAGCAGTACCGGTGGCGGTGGTGGCAAGGCCGACCTCAGCGACTTCTCCATCAACAAGTAGGGACCCGCGAACTCCCCGGGGCGCTACTTGCTCCGCGCCAGCACCGGCTTGAGCACCTCGCCGGTGTAACTGCCCGCCGTCTTGGCCACCTGTTCGGGCGTGCCCTCGGCGATGACCATGCCGCCCTTGTCGCCGCCCTCGGGCCCGAGGTCGATGATCCAGTCGGCGGTCTTGACCACGTCGAGGTTGTGCTCAATGACGACTACCGTGTTGCCCTGGTCGACCAACCGGCTCAGCACCTCGAGCAGGCGCCGCGTGTCTTCGAAGTGCAGCCCCGTCGTGGGCTCGTCGAGGATATAGAAGGTGTGCCCGGTCGGCCGGCGGCTCAGCTCGCTGGCCAGCTTGACCCGCTGCGCCTCCCCGCCTGACAGCGTCGGCGCCGGCTGGCCCAGGCGCACATAGCCCAGGCCGACGTCGACCAGCGTCTGCATGTGACGGGCGATGGGCGGCTGGCGCTCGAAGAAGCTGAGCGCCTCCTCGCAGCTCATGTCGAGCACGTCGGCGATCGTCTTGCCCCGGAAGGTGATCTCCAGGGTGTCGCGGTTGTAGCGGGCGCCGTGACAGATCTCGCAGGGCACGTAGACGTCGGGCAGGAAGTGCATCTCGATCTTGATCGTCCCGTCGCCCGCGCAGGCCTCGCAGCGCCCGCCGCGCACGTTGAAGGAGAAGCGCCCCGGCTGGTAGCCCCGCACCTTGGCCTCCGCCGTCTGGGCGAAGAGCTTGCGGATGTGGTCGAACACGCCGGTGTAGGTGGCCGGGTTCGACCGCGGCGTACGCCCGATCGGGGCCTGGTCCACGTCGACCACCTTGTCCAGGTGCTGCACCCCTTCCACCTTGCGGTGCCGGCCCGGCAGCGCCTTGGCCCGGTGCAGCTGCTGGGCCAGCGAGCGCAGCAGGATGTCGTTCACCAGCGTCGACTTGCCCGAGCCCGACACCCCGGTCACCGCCACCAGGCACCCCAGGGGGAACGAGACGTCGATGTCGGACAGGTTGTGCTCGCGCGCCCCGCGCACCGTCACCACCTCGCCCGTGCCGGGTCGGCGCCGGGCCGGGATGGGGATGGAGCGCTTGCCGGCCAGGTACTGCCCGGTAATGGAGGCCTTGTTGGTCACCAGCCCGCCGCGGCCGGTGACCGGGCCGGCGTGCACGATGTTGCCGCCGTGCTCCCCGGCGCCCGGACCGATGTCCACCGCGTAGTCGGCGGCGCGGATGGTCTCCTCGTCGTGCTCCACCACGATGACCGTGTTGCCCAGGTTGCGCAGGCGCTCCAGGGTGGCGATGAGGCGCTGGTTGTCGCGCTGGTGCAGGCCGATGGAGGGCTCGTCGAGGACGTAGAGCACGCCCACCAGGCCGCTGCCGATCTGGCTGGCTAGCCGGATGCGCTGGGCCTCGCCGCCCGAGAGGGTCCCGGCCGAGCGGGCCAGCGACAGGTAGTCGAGTCCGACGTCGAGCAGGAACTGCATGCGCTCGCGCACTTCCTTGAACACGCGGTCGGCGATCATGTGCTCGCGATCGCTCAGCTCCAGGGATGCCATGGCCTCGACGGCGGCACCGATGGACAGGCTGCACAGCTCGAAGATGTTGCGCCCGCCCACCGTCACGGCCAGCGACTCGGGCTTGAGCCGGGCGCCGTGGCACTCCGGGCAGTCCACCTCGCGCATGAACGCCTCGATCTGCTCGCGCGACCAGTCCGACTCGGCCTCGCCGTGCCGCCGCTGCAGCCACGGGATGATGCCCTCGAAGTGCGCCTCGTAGGAGCGGGTCCGGTTGAAGCGGTTCTTGTAGGTGACGTGCACGGCTTTGTTGCCCGTCCCGTACAGGATGAGCTTCTTGTCCTTGGCCTTGAGCGACTTCCAGGGGGCCTCGAAGGAGAAGCCGCCGAACTCGGCGACGCCCGCCTGCAGCCCGGTGAAGTACTCGCTGCGTGCGCCGGCCCACGGCGCCAGCGCCCCCTCGGCCAGCGACAGCGAGTCGTCGGGCACGACCAGCTCGGGGTCGACCTCGAACTTGGTCCCCAGCCCGAGGCAGGCCGGGCAGGCCCCGTAGGGCGAGTTGAAGGAGAAGTTCCGGGGGGCTGGCTCCTCGAAGGAGATGCCGCAGTGCGTGCAGGCCAGGTGCTGGGAAAAGGTGATGCCCTCGTCGCTCTCGGCATCGCCCGAGCCGTTCATGACGAGCACCTCGGCCGTCCCCCCGGTCAGCTCCAGCGCCGCCTCGATGGACTCGGTCAGGCGCTGGCGGACGTTGTCCCGGCGGATGAGGCGGTCGACCACCACCTCGATGGTGTGCATCTCGTAGCGGGCCAGGGTGACCTCGGACCGGTCGGCCAGTTCCAGGGGGACCCCGTCCACCCGGACCCGGGCGTACCCCTGCTTGGCCAGGTCGTCGAGCAGGGTGCTGTACTCGCCCTTGCGGCCCCGCACGACCGGAGCCAGGACCTGGAAGCGGGTGCCCTCGGGCAGCTCGAGCACCCGGTCCACGATCTGCTGGGGGGTCTGGCGCGCCACGGGCCGGCCACACGTCGGGCAGTGCGGATGGCCGATGCGGGCATACAGAAGACGCAGGTAGTCATAAACCTCGGTGATGGTCCCCACGGTCGAGCGGGGGTTGCGCGAGGCCGACTTCTGGTCGATGGAGATGGCCGGCGAGAGGCCCTCGATGAAGTCGACGTCCGGCTTGTCCATCTGGCCCAGGAACTGGCGGGCATAGGCCGAGAGGGACTCCACGTAGCGGCGCTGGCCCTCGGCGTAGATGGTGTCGAACGCCAGCGACGACTTGCCCGAGCCGCTGAGGCCGGTGAAGACGATCAGGCGGTCCCGGGGCAGATCGAGGCTGACGTCACGAAGATTGTGCTCGCGAGCCCCGCGAACGACCAGACGGTCGGCCATCCGGTGAGGATACCGGCGCGCTGTGTCACCTTGATCCGGGCCCTGGTCAGGCCCCCGGGCCCCTCCGCCGGAATCGGCGCGGCGGGCCTCTCACCCTGCCCGAGCGAGCGCCGCTGGTGCACGACGAGGTTCCCGGCCGAGCCGGGGAAGGTGTGGTCATCCCTTTGCCGAGCTACATCGCCCTGGTGAGGGTTGTGCTGCCTGTGATT
The DNA here is from genome assembly GCA_963807775.1 of uncultured Acidimicrobiaceae bacterium. GTDB lineage: Bacteria > Actinomycetota > Acidimicrobiia > Acidimicrobiales > RAAP-2 > Bog-473. The sequence continues at coordinate 591,283 of CAWECY010000017.1, forward strand.
GCCCTCCGGGCCCCTTCGCCGCGTCACGGCCTCGACCCTCTGGCTAGTCGAAGGTCAGGTCCTCGTCGCCCCAGTAAGCCGTGACGGCGGAGATGAGCCCGTCGTCCGTGAGCGTGAAGACCTCGACGCCGCGGATGTGCATGGCCGAGCCGCCCTCGAGGGTGAGGGTGATGCGGAAGGTGATGGCCGCCGTGTCCGCCACCGGATGGCACTCGACCACCTCGAACGTCATGGTCTCGCAGGCGTCGTAGGAGCGCTCGATGAAGGCCCTGATCGCGTCGCGCCCTACGTTCGGCGGCGACGGGTACGGGTCGACCTGCACGGCGTCCTCCGTGAATAGGGCGGCGTAGGCGTCGGCGTCCTTGGAGGAGACGGTGGCGGCGTAGCGGTCCATGGCGGCCCGGAGCTGCGGCGCGGTGAGCATGGCGCACCCTAACCAAGCGGTGGCGGCGGCCCGGCTCGGTGCCTGTCCCTACACTGCTGGGTCGTGCCGGACGGCCCCACCCCCCGCCTCTTCATGATCGGGAACGCCCACATCGACCCCATGTGGATCTGGGACTGGGACGAGGGCATGCACGAGGTGCTGCAGACGTTCCGAGCCGCGGTCGAACGCCTGGACGAGGACCCCGGGCTCCGGTTCACGGCCAGCTCGGCCAGCTACTACCGCTGGGCCATGGAGACGTCTCCCGAGCTGTTCGGCCGCATCCGCGAGCTGGTGCGGTCCGGACGCTGGGTGGTCACCGGTGGGCAGTGGGTCGAGCCGGACTGCAACCTGCCCTCCGGCGAGTCGGTGTGCCGCCAGTTCCTCTACGGACAGCGCTTCATGGCCGAGCACCTCGGTGTCACGGCCACCGTCGGCTACAACATCGACTCCTTCGGGCACGCCGGGACCCTCCCCCAGCTCCTGGCCGCCTCGGGGATCGGCGCCTACGTCTTCATGCGGCCCGGTCCCGGCGAGAAGGAGATCCCGTCCCCTATCTTCCGTTGGCGGGGCACCGACGGCACCGAGCTCCCCGCCTATCGCATCCCCTACGCCTACTCCACGGAGGGTGGCCGCGAGGACGAGTTGATCCGGCATCGGGCGGACGAGCTTCTCGCGCTCGCCGCGGAGAGGAACATTCCCCTCATGGCCTTTTTCGGGGTGGGCGACCACGGTGGCGGCCCCACGCGGCTCGCCATGTCGACGATCCACGCGCTCTCCGCCGAGCAAGCCGGCGCGGTCGCGTTCGCCGACCCGGCGGGCTACTTCGCGGCCCTCGAGGCCGTACCGGACGGAATGGCCGCATTGCCCAGGGTCGACGGGGAGTTGCAGTGGCACGCCGTCGGCTGCTATTCGGCGCGCGCCGACCTCAAGCTCGCCAACGCCCGGGCCGAGGATGCTCTGTCGGCCGCCGAGACCCTGACCGAGGTGTGCCGGCAGCTCACGGGCGACGCCGACGACGTCCGGCGCGAGATCGGCGAGGCCTGGCAGGGCGTGCTCTTCGCGCAGTTCCACGACGCGCTGGGCGGCACCTGCACCGATCGCGCCACGGAAGCCGTGCACGCGCTGCTGGTTTCGGGCGCGTCACGGGCCGAGCAAGTCGCCGTGCGCGCCGTGCACCGGCTGGCCGAACAGGTGGACACCTGGGTCGAAGGCGCGGAGCGGGCCGAGGGCATCGAGAGCGCCGCGATCGGCGGACTCCCCGTGCCGATGCTGGTGTGCAATCCCCACTCGTGGCCCGTCACGGCCGCCGTCTCCCTCACCCATCCCATCGCCGTGGCGACGGATCCCGACGGGGGCCGCGTGCGTGTGCAGCAGGTCCCCTCGGGTGAAGTGACCTACAGCCCCACGCGCAGCCTCCTGCAGGTCACCGTGCCGCCCTTCGGCTACCGCCGCTACTGGCTCCACGTGGCCGACAAAGGAGCCGGCTCGACCGGGTACGGCCCGGATCCGGCGGAGGCGGACGAGGACGCCGTGCTCACCAACGGTCTCCTGCGCCTGCGCGTCGACCGCGACAGCGGCGCGCTGGCCAGCGCGGTGATCACCGGTGGGGACCTGGCGCCGGGGACCGAGCTGTTGCGGGGCGGAGTGCAGCCTGTCGTCGTCACCGACGACAGCGACACCTGGTCCCACGGCGTCGACCGCTACGGCGGCACCGAAGAGGCGGGACGCCTGCTCTCCGTCGACGTGCTCGAGGCGGGCCCCGTCCGCGCCACCGTACGCAGCGTGTGGTCGTTCGGCGAGGGCGGGACGACGGTGACCCAGGACGTCTCCCTCTACGAGGGCCGCTGCCTGGCCGAGGTGTCTCTCGACGTGGACTGGCACGAGGCCCGTCGGGTGCTGAAGCTCGTCGTCCCCGCGGCACTCGACGAGCCGTCCAGCGTGGCCGGGGCCCCCTACGGGTCAGTGGTGCGGCCGTGCTCCGGGCACGAAGAGCCGATGCTGCACTGGGTCGACCTCTCGGACGCGGAGGCCGGCTGGGGCCTCGCCTGCGCATCGGAGGGCGCGGGCGGCTACGACGCCTCGGGCTCGACGCTCCGCCTGACCGTGCTGCGCAGCCCGCGGGTGGCGGACCACGGGCGCGGCTGGGGCGACGACGACCGCGCCGGGTACCCGATCACCGACCAGGGACGCCACCACCACCGCTACGCCCTCCTCCCCCACCTCGGTCCTGCCTCCGCCGCCGGCCTGCCCCGCCATGCGGCCGGGCACCGGGCGGTGTTGCCGGTGGTCCTCGACACCTGGCACCGCGGCCGGCTCGGGCCCGAGGGATCCGCTGCCCGCCTGCAGGGGGACGGGGTCATCGTGCCGGTCCTCAAGCGGGCCGAGGACGGCGGCGGCACCGTCGTCCGGCTGTGGGAGGTCGGTGCCGGCTCCCCGCGGGTCCACCTCACCCTCGGCGCCAGTGCGGACGGGCCGCGCCGCGATTGGGAGGGCGAGCTGCGGCCCCACGAGGTGCGCACGGTCTTCCTGCCCGACGACGACACTGCACCCTCGCGGACGGTCGGCATCCCGGAGCTCGACGTGCGCCAGGACGCCGACACCGACTTCGCCGGCCTCCTGGCACGCCATCGGGACCTCGAAGCCGTGCTGCCCCGTGTCCACGATGCGTTCGCTCTGCTGGCCCGCACGCTCGAAGACGGGGGGACGCTCTATGTCGGGGGCAACGGCGGCAGCGCGGCGGACGCGGAGCACATCGTGGGCGAACTCATGAAGGGCATGGAGCACCGCCGTCCCATCGGCGAGACGGCGCGCCGGTCGCTGCGCCACGGCGGGCCCGGCGACCTGTCAGAAGAGGCCGACTACCTAGCCGACCGCCTGGAGGGCGCGCTGCGCGCCGTGTGCCTGACCAGCCAGTCCGGCCTCCTCTCCGCCATCGCGAACGACACCGCCGGCGACATGGGCATGGCCCAGCAGCTCCACGGGTACGGCCGGCGCGGGGACGTCTTCTGGGCCCTCTCGACGTCCGGCCGGTCACGGAACGTCGTGCTGGGGGCCCTGGCCGCCCGGGCGGTGGGCATGCGGGTGCTCGCGCTGACCGGCGCGACGGGCGACCGCCTCGGGGAGCTGGCCGACGTGTGGGTGGCGGTCCCCGCCACCGAGGTGGCCGCGGTGCAGGAGCTGCATCAGCCGATCTACCACGCCTTGTGCGCTGCGCTCGAGGGGCGCTACTGGCCAGGGAGACCTGAGCGCTCGACGCCCGGCCCGCCCGCTCAGCCCGGGATGGAGGCCCGCAGCTCGGCGATCTCGTCTCGCAGCAACGCCGCTTCCTCGTAACGCAACTCAGCCGCCGCCGACTTCATCTCCGCCTCGAGCTGGGTGATGAGCTCGAATGCCTCGGCCGGCGTGGAGGCGTCGCCGTCGACGAGCAGCTCGGCCGGCCGGCGGTTGCCGCGCACCGCTGCGTTCTTGCGGACCTCGGCCCGGCTGCGCCCCGCCTTGGCCACGCCGCCGCTGGTCCCGCGCAGGCGCTCCAGGATGTCGGTCACCGACTTGCGGATGGTCTGGGGGTCGATGCCGTGCTCCTTGTTGTACGCGATCTGCAGGTGGCGTCGGCGCTGGGTCACCGAGACCGCCTCGCGGATGGAGTCGGTCACCGTGTCGGCGTAGAGCACCACTAGGCCGTCGACGTTGCGGGCCGCCCGCCCCATGGTCTGGATGAGCGAGGAAGCCGAGCGCAGGAATCCCTCCTTGTCGGCATCCAAAATCGCCACCAGGGCCACCTCGGGCAGGTCGAGGCCCTCGCGCAGCAGGTTGATGCCCACCAGCACGTCGATGCTGCCGAGGCGCAGCTCGCGCAGGATCTCGATCCGGGTGATGGTGTCGATGTCGGAGTGCAGGTACTGCACGCGCACCCCGGCGTCGGCCAGGTAGTCCGTCAGGTCCTCGGCCATCTTCTTGGTCAGCGTGGTGACTAACACGCGCCCGCCCGCCGCCACGGTGGCGGCGATGCGGATCTGCAGGTCGTCCACCTGGCCCTTGGTCGGCATGACGACCACCTCGGGGTCGACCAGGCCGGTGGGGCGGATGACCTGCTCGACCACCTGGTCCGAGTGCTCCAGCTCGAATGGGCCGGGAGTGGCCGAGACGAAGACGCACTGGGGCACCCGCTGCACGAACTCGTCGAAGCGCAGCGGCCGGTTGTCCTTGGCCGAGGGCAGGCGGAAGCCGTGCTCCACCAGCACGTCCTTGCGCGAGCGGTCGCCGGCGTACTGCCCGTGCAGCTGCGGCACGGCCACGTGGCTCTCGTCGATCACGCAGAGGTAGTCCTTGGGGAAGAAGTCGAGCAGCGTGTAGGGCGTCTCCCCCGGCGCCCGGCCGTCCAGATGCCGGCTGTAGTTCTCCACACCCGAGCACACGCCGGTCTCGGCCAGCATCTCGAGGTCGTGCTCGGTACGCACACGCAGGCGCTGCGCCTCGAGCAGCTTGCCCTGCTGCTCGAACTCCTGGAGGCACTCGCGCAGCTCCACCTCGATGGTGCCCACGGCCCTTTGGATGATCTCGTCGCCCGTCACGTAGTGCGTCGCCGCGTACACGGCCACGTCCTCCATCTCGTCGCCCATCTCCCCCGTCAGCACGTCGAAGGGAACGATGCGGTCGACGGTGTCGCCGAATAGCTCGACCCGCAGCGCCGCCTCCTCGTAGGCCGGGTGGATCTCGACGGTGTCGCCCCGGGCCCGGAAGGTGCCCCGCACCAGGTTCACGTCGTTGCGGGCGTACTGCAGGTCGACCAGGCGGCGCAGCACGTCGCGCTGGTCCACCTGGTCCCCCACCCGCAGTCCCAGGATGCGGTCGGCGTACTCGGACGGCGAGCCCAAGCCGTAGATGCACGAGACCGAGGCCACCACGATGACGTCGCGCCGCATGAGCAGCGACGACGTGGTGGCGTGGCGCAACCGGTCGATCTCGTCGTTGATGGACGAGTCCTTCTCTATATAGGTGTCGCTCGACGGCAGGTAGGCCTCGGGCTGGTAGTAGTCGTAATAGGAGACGAAGAACTCGACCCGGTTCTTGGGGAAGAGCTCGCGCAGCTCCGAGGACAGCTGGGCGGCCAGCGACTTGTTGGGCTCGATGATTAGCGTGGGCCGCTGCACCTGCTCGATCATCCAGGCGATGGTGGCCGTCTTGCCCGAGCCGGTGATGCCCTGCAGGGTCTGGTAGGGGTCACCCCGCGTCACCCCGTGGGCCAGGGCGGTGATGGCCTGCGGCTGGTCACCCGCCGGCCGGAACGGGGAGACGACCTCGAACTCGGGCATGGCCCCACGAGGCTACCCGGGGGGTGTGACGGATCAGCCGGGCTGCCGGCGCTCGTCCCGGGCTGCCACCAGCCCGTCCCACAGGCGCGCCACCTCGGCCTCCAACGCGGCCCGGTCCCCCGAGTTGTCGAGGACGTAGTCGGCCTCCTTGACCCGCTCCTCCCGCGAGACCTGGGCCCGGATGCGCGCCTCGGCGTCAGCCCGGTCGAAGCCGCGCTTGGTGATGAGGCGCTCGAGCGCGATCTCGATCGGGCAGTCCACCACGACCACCTTGTGCAGCTTCACGGTCTCGCGGTGCACGGCGGTCAGGAGGGGGATGGCCAGGACCACGATGTCGTCGGTGCCGTCCAGGGCGTCGCGCGCCGCAATCATGGCCACGCCGATGACCGGGTGCGTAATGGCGTTGAGCGCCAGCCGGGACTCCTCGTCGGCGAAGGCCACGGCGGCCAGCGCCGGCCGGTCGATGGTGCCGTCGGCCGCCACGATGCCCGGGCCGAAGCGGTCGACGAGCGGCTGGTAGGCCGGCCCGCCCGGCGCCACCACGTCGCGCGCCACCTGGTCGGCGTCTATGAGGACGGCGCCGCGCGCCACCAGCAGATCGGCCACGGCCGACTTGCCCGAGCCGATGCCTCCCGTCAGCCCGACCGCCAGCATCAGGCGGCGGCGGCGTCCCGCTTCGGCTTGCCCGCCACAGCGAAAAGCACCAGCGTGGTGTCGTCGAGCTCGTCGGTGACGAACCAGTCGTCAGCCGTGATGCCCGTCTGCCCGCCGGCGTCCTCCCTGGCCACCAGCCGGTAGGCCAGGGGCAGCAAGCGGGTGTAGGCCCACACGTACCAGTCGTGGGGCATCTTGTGCCGCAGGTCGAAGACGTCGAGGCGCAGCAAGCGCTTGGCCTTGACCCGCCGCGCCGCAAGGTCGGCCTTCACATGCGGTGACGCATCGACCCCGCCCAGCCAGACGTCGTCGAAATGGCGCTCGAGCACGGCCCGCAGCTCGTCGCGCTGGAACAGGTGGAGGTGGAACGGGTTCTCGAAGTCGGCGGGCTCGTTGGGGGTGAGGATGAACACCGTCCCGTCGTCCTTGAGCACCCGGGCCAGCTCGGCCACGTGCGGCTCGGGATCGGTGAAGTGCTCGATCAGGTGGGACGAACAGGCCCCGTCGAAGCTGCCGGCCAGGAAGGCCATCACGGTGGCGTCCGTCTGGGCCACCCGCAGGCCCTGGGGGCCGTAACGCGCCGCCGCCTCGCTCACGGCGTCGGACGAGTAGTCCGCCCCCACGACCACCCGATCGGGCGCCAAGAAGCGGGCCGACTCGAACCCCTGGCCGCACCCGGCGTCCAGAATGAGGCCGCCGCCCATGCGTTCGAGCACGGCCCGGTAGCCCGCCTCGTGGAGGGCGAGCAACGAGTCAGGAGTCACGCCCTGTTGGGGCCGCTCGCCCGTGAGCCTGCTCCTCGTCTCGCTGCCCACGGGCGCTCCCTTCGCGTGACACGCCTGGGTGGCGCTGCCTGCTTACACTACCGGGCGGTCCCCGACCCCCTCCATGAGCTCGTCCACCACCGACACCGCCCCCCGGGGGCGGCACGCAGCCCCACGGTCGCCGGCTACGGGAGCGAGGTGGTGGTGGATCGCCGGCCTGGCCGTCCTGGCCGCGCTGGCCTACATCCCCGCGCTGGCCGTGCACCCGGGCGTCATCACGCCGGACACCAAGACCTACCTCTACCTCGATCCGCTGAACTTCCTCAGCCAGGTCGCGTTCATGTGGAACCCGACCGTGGCACTGGGGACGGTGACCCACGAGTACATCGGCTACCTGCTGCCGATGGGCCCCTTCTACGCCGTGTTCCACCTCGCCGGCGTGCCGGTCTGGGTGGCGCAGCGGCTGTGGCTGGGCTCCATCCTCTTCGCGGCCGGGCTGGGCATCCTCTACCTCTCGCGCGTCCTCGGGCTGAGCGGGCCCGGCCCGACGGCAGCCGCGCTGGCCTACATGCTGTCCCCCTACTTCCTGCAGTACGCCGGCCGCATCTCGGTCATCTTGCTGCCGTGGGCGGGCCTACCGTTCATGCTGGGCCTCACCATCGTGGCGCTGCGCCGCGGCGGCTGGCGCGAGCCGGCCGTCTTCGCCATCGTCGTGGCGGTGGTGAGCGGCATCAACGCCACCTCCATCATCTATGTCGGCGTGGCACCCATCCTGTGGCTGCTCTACGCCGTGGTGGTGCTGCGCGAGGCCACCTGGCGCCACGCGCTGGGCACCGCGTTCAAGATCGGCCTGCTCACCCTGGGCGCCTGCCTGTGGTGGATCGCCGGCCTGGAGGTCGAGGCGGCCTACGGCGTCAACGTCCTCAAGTACACCGAGACCGTCCCCTCGACGTCGGCCACCTCCAACGCCGCCGACATCCTCCGCGGCCTGGGGTACTGGTACTTCTACGGCACCGACCACCTCGGCCCGTGGACGAACGCGGCCGTCCGCTACACCCAGGAGATCGCGCTGCTGGCCACCTCGTTCGCCGTGCCCGTGGTGGCCGTGGTGGCAGCGGCCTTCGTCCGTTGGCGCGAGCGCGCCTTCTTCCTGGTCCTGCTCTTCGTCGGCCTCGTCCTCGCCGTCGGGCCCTTCCCCTTCACCCACCCGACCGCCATCGGCGGCGTGCTCAAGTCGTTCATGACGAACACGACGGCCGGCCTGGCCCTGCGCTCGACCGACCGGGCCACGCCGCTGGTGCTGCTCGCCCTCAGCATGCTGCTGGCCAGCGGCCTCACCGCGCTGTACCGGCGCCTCACCGTCGTGGGCATCGTCACCGCCGTCGCCGTGGCCGCACTGGTGGTGGCCAACAACCCCTCCATGTTCAACGGCGACACCATCGCCAACAACTTCACCCAGCCCGCCTCGCTCCCCTCCTACGAGATGGCGGCCATCGACCATCTCAACGCCACGCACCCCGGCACCCGGGTATTCGCCATCCCGGGCAACGACTTCGCGTCGTACCGCTGGGGCGACACCATCGACACCCCGCAGCCCGCCTTCCTCACCCGCGACTTCGTGACGCGCGAGCAGCAGATCATGGGCTCCATCGCCACGGCCGACACGCTCTACGCCACCGACGGGCCGATCCAGGACGGCATCGCCAACATGAACACGATCGCCCCGATGGCCCGGCTCATGGGCGCCGGCGACCTCATGGTCGAGTACGACCAGAACTACGAGCACTACGGGGTGCCCCAGCCGCAGCTCCTCGCCCTCCAGCTGCTGCAGACGCCCCTCGGCCTGACCGACCCGATCTCGTTCGGCTCACCCCGGCCCAACGTGTCCATGGTGTCGACGCTCAACGAGCAGGACCTCTCGGTGCCGGGCAACCTCACCTGGCCCTCCCCCATCGTCACCTACACCGTGCCCGACCCGCGCTCGCTGCTGCGCGGCGAGTCCGACAGCGGTGCCGTCGTCATGGAGGGGGACGCCACCGGCCTGAACAACCTGGCCGGGCTGGGCCTGCTCAACACCGACAGCGCCATCTACTACGCGGGCACGCTGGCCGGCGACCCGGCGCGACTGGAGAGCCTGGCCTCGCAGGGCGCGCAGCTGGTCGTCACCGACACCAACCGCAAGCAGGCCTTCCGCTGGGACACCCTGACGGCCAACACCGGCTACACGGAGACGCCCAGTGACGACCCGGCCAAGTCCGATCTGAGCGACAGCCCGATCGAGCTGTTCCCGGGCACCACCGACACGTCCAAGACGTACGCCACCTACGTCGGCGCGGTCAACGTCACCGCCAGCAGCTACGGGAACTCCGTCTCGTACACGCCGGAGGACCAGGCCTACAGCGCCATCGACGGCAACCTCGATACGGCCTGGATCACCGGCACCTTCGTCCCCGACCCGGCCGGGCAGTGGTGGCAGGCGCAGTTCACCAACCCGGTGACGACGGACCACATCGACCTGGTGCAACCGCAACACGGCGACCGCTCGCGCTGGGTCTCGAGCGTCACCCTGACCTTCGACGGCAAGGACCCGATCCGCTACGAGCTCACCGACGCCTCGCACCTACCGACGGGCCAGACGCTGACCTTCCCGGCGCGCACGTTCCACACGCTGCGCGTCACCATCGACGGCACGACGGACAACACGGCTCCGCCACTTTCGGCCGCCGCCGTGGGCTTCGCCGAGGTGGCCATCCCCGGCGTGCAGGTGCGCCAGATACTGCAGATGCCGACCCAGATGCTCTCCACGCTCGGCGACACGTCGCTGGCCGACCGCCTCTCGTTGGTCATGACGCGCGACCGCACGTCATCCTTCCCGCCCCGCAGCGACCCCGAGACGACCATCGCCCGCACCTTCACCCTGCCGACGCCGCGCACCTTCACCCTGTCGGGCAGTGCCAGTCTTTCGGCGCTCATCCCCGACGACGAGATCGACCGCCTCGTCGGGCGCGTCTCTACGGCGTCGTCGGACCTGGCATCGGCCTACTCGTCGGGGCGCCTACCGGGCGACCTGCGCGCCACCGCGTCTTCCACCGTTGACGACAACAGCAGCACCACGTGGCAGCCCGGCCTCGGCACGTCGTCGCAACTGGGCACCATGCTCACGTACAACCTGAAGAAGCCACAGACCCTGAGCAACCTCACCCTGCAGGTGGTGGCCGACGGACGGCACTCCGTGCCCACCTCATTGACGATCACCTCGGGCACGCAGACGCGCTCGGTCACGTTGCCACCCATCGCCGACAGCACCGTGCCCAACGCGGTGACCACGGTGCCGGTCTCCTTCCCGGCGTTGACCGGCCAGACGTTTGTCATCACCTTCACCGGTGTGCGCGACGAGTACGCCGCCAACTACTACTCGGCCGGTCCCCTGGCGCTGCCGCTGGGCATCGCCGAGGTCGGCCTCCCCGGCGTCACGGCTCCCCCCACGCCGGCCCAGGTCCCGGGCAACTGTGTGTCAAATCTGCTCACCATCGACGGCCAGCCCATCGATGTCGCCGTGGTCGGGTCGACCTCGCAGGCGCTCGACAACGGCGAAATGCAGCTCGTGCCGTGCGGGGCCGACGCCAAGGGGATCACGCTGGCTGCCGGCACTCACGTCGTCCAGACCGCGCTGGGCCACAACCCGCCCTGTGCCAACGCACCCACGACCTGTACGGGGTGGAACATCGACCAGCTGGTCCTGGATTCCGCCCCCGGGGGCGGCACCGGCCCGGCCGCCACCCCGACGTCCGCCGGCACGCCACTGCTGCCGGCCACCCAGCCCGGGCCCGTCCCGACCGTGACCCAGACGGCCTCCCACATCGACAGCCAGCAGGTCTCGGTGACCGGCGCTGACGCGCCGTTCGAATTTGTGATGGGTCAGAGCATCAACAAGGGCTGGCAGGCCGTGGCCGAGCCCGCTCCGGGCGCGCCGTCGGGCTCGCACCCAGTCGACCTCGGCCCGCCCCAGCTAGTCGACGCCTTCGCCAACGGCTGGCACGTGACGGCGGCCGACCTGCGCGCCGTGGGCGGACCCGACTTCACGGTGGCCCTCACCTGGACGCCCCAGCGCGAGATCTGGGCCGCGCTGGCCATCTCGGCCGGAACCCTGCTGCTCTGTCTCGTCATGGGCTTCCTCCCCGTGCGCTGGCGCCGCGCCCTGCGGGCGCGCCTGCCCCGACGCCTGCGTGGCCCGGCAGGCCCGGACGCGCCCGAGCGCCCTGGGTCTCCCTTCGACGCCACCCATCTGGCACTCCCCACTTCGGCGGACCGCTCGACCGGCGCGCGCCCGCGCGGAGTCTGGCTCTTCGTCCGGGCTCTCCTCATCGGTGCCGCCACCGGTGGCGTGGCCCTTTTGGTGACGCCACCGCTGGCCGGCCTGGCGGTCGCGGTCGTGGTCACCTTGGGGCTGCTCGTGCCCTGGCTCCGCGCCGTGGCGACAGTGGGCGCAGTGGCCTTCGTGGTCGCCGGATGCATCAACGTCGTGCGGGGCCAGCAGGTGCACCACTACTTGTCGGGTTCCAACTGGGACGGCTCCTTCGTCAATGCCGGCAACCTCATCTGGATAGGCGTCGTGCTGCTACTGGCCGATGCCGTCATTTCCGCCTTCGGCTGGCGGGACAAGAAGCCGCTGAGCCGCCGCCGGTTGAAGGCCGGCCCGGCCCGTTCCCCCGGTGAACCCGCCGCGACCGACATCCAAGGGACACCCGCGGCACCTGACGTCCCAGAAGGAGCCGTGGCTCCAGACGTTTCTGAAGGGTCCGATGAAGGCGGGGCTGCGGAAGCGGCCGTCGGGCCCCAAGATCAACCGGTACCGGATGGCACCGAGGACCCTGAGATCCCGGACGAGACTGTGGAGCCAGAGATCCCGGAGGAGCCTGGGGCCCCGGACGAGACCGAGGAGCCAGAGATCCCGAAGGAGCCTGACGCTCCGGAAGGGCCCCAAGAGCCTGAGGCGGTGCCGGATCGCCCCGAAGACCCTCAGGCGGTGCCGGATCAGCGTGAGGTGCCGGAGGTGCCCACAGAGCCTGAGATCCCGGAAGGGCCGGAGGTTCCCGCGGGGGACGATCCACCGGTTCCGGTTCCGGCCGGACCGGCGTAGTCAGCCCCGGTTAGGGCGTCTCACCGCGCAGGCAATCTGTGCGGGAACGGCCTGCCGTGCATACTCGGCGCGCCGAACGGGTATGTCTGTCACGGACCCGGCGGGGGCATCCCCTCATAATCGTCACTGACGAGGCTCGCGTCGCGGACTGGCACGGCAGGAATGCCCAGCGCTCCAGGGTTGGCGCGGGCTGGCGATCAGGCAGGGGCGGCCACCTGCCCCGCTAGCGCTTCCAGGGCGCGGCGGGCGGTGGCGTCCCAGGTGAACCACTTGGCCCTGGCCAGTGCGCCCTTGGACAAGCGGCTCCGCAGGACGTCGTCGCCGAGTACGCGAGCGAGCGCCGGGCCTAGCTGACCCGGTTCGTCTACCAGCAGCCCGGACTCCCCGTCGACGACAGCATCACGGTGACCGGCGATATCGGTCGCCACGGCCGGCGTGCCGCAGGCGGCCGCCTCGGTCAAGGTCATGCCCCAACCCTCGCGCTGCGAGCTGCTGGCCACGACCCAGGCCCGTCGGTACCACGACACGAGCTCGTCATCCTCGACATGCCCGCGGAGCGAGACCCAATCGTCGGCGCCGAGTTCGGAGCGCTTGGACTCGAGCGCCTGCCGCTCGTAGCCCTCGCCGATGATCACGGCCTGCAGGTCGGGCTGGTCAGCTTTGACCTTGGCCAGGGCCCGCAGTAGCTCGTCGAAGCGTTTCACCGGAACCAGCCGCCCGACAGCCACCACCAGCGGCACCGGCGAGCGCTGACCGCCTGGCGTGTAGCGGCTGTCCACCCCCGGCGGGGCGACCGAGACGCGGTCAGGGTGCATGCCGAGCAGCTCGACGATCTCGGCGCGCGAGGACTCCGACAGGGTCACGATGCGACTGCGTCGGTACAGCGGCGGCGCCAGGCGCCGCTCCATGATGTCGCCCAGGCGCGCGAGTGCAGGCGGCAGCACCATGCCCCACATCTCGGCATGGACATGGTGGAGGAAGACGATGCGCGGGCCCTGGTACCACAGGGGGGAGAGGAACGGCATGCCGTTCCAGATCTCGACCAAAGCGTCTCCGGGCCGGTGCCCCATGCGGAGACCCTCCCAGGCGGCGCCGGGAAAGACTGCATAGCGGCCCGATCGGCGCAGGACCCGGTAGCCGTCTCGGGTCAGGGCAGCAGGCGCGTCGGGGACGCCCGAGGTGCGGAAGGTGACGTCGAGGCCGGCGGCCGCCCACCGCGAGGCGACCATATGGGCGTGCAACTCCGAACCGCCCGCCTCGGGATCGTCCAGGTCGCGCCACGCCACCATGTGGATGCGGCGGATACCGGCTTCGGCCGCAATGGCGCCCAAGACTTCGGCATCCGACTTGGCGTACTGGTGGGGTCCCGGGTCGGGCACGGCCGCGATCGGCCACACGTCGTCACCCATCGGGTCAGGTTAACCTCGCCGGCTCCCCCCGAAGTCGTACCCGGTGCACCACGATGAACCCGGCCACGATCACCGCCAGCACCGCGGCTTGCACGGCCAGGTCGACCAGCGCCGTGGCCCGGGGCGCCCCGTGGACCCCGACCACGGCAAGCGTGAGCGCCACCGCGCCCAACACCAGCACCACCGCCACCCATCGGTGGCCGACCGCGAGCAGGTACATGGTCAGGATCACCGACACGCTGAGCATGATCATGGCCACCACCAGGGGGGCCAGAGCGTCCGAGGCGGACGTGTAGGCGTGGTGGTAGACGATCTGAAGCAGCTGCTCGGGCGCAAGCAAGGCCGTCCCCAGGAGCAGGATCGAGGGGATACCGAGGAGAACGAGCACGACGGCCAGCTGGCGGAGCGCGTGCCCGCCCTGGCGCCACCGGATGGCCGCCTCGGGCAGCAGGTACCCGCCGAGCACGATGGCGCCGAAGACGATGGCCTTGCTGGTCACCGACACAGCGGCGTAGGCCCCGGAGTGGCCCGGGTTGTCGCGCCCGACCACGAGCACGTCCACGTTCTGGAGAACCGCCACCATGGAGAGGGATACCGACGCGACGAACAAGTCGAGCGCCACCGTGCGCCGCTCCGATGCCTGGCCGCCGAGGACGGGGTCGGGACGCAGCGCCGCCACCCAGCCCGTCGCGGCCGTGACCCGGGGGGCCTGGCCGGGCGTCCATGCCCGCACGGCGGCGTAACGGGCATGGCCGGTGGCCACCACCTCGCCGATCAGCACACCAACGGCGGCGCCCGATGGACCGAAGCCGGCCAACACGAGGACGAGCACCGCAACCAGCCGTATCCCCATCTCCACCACCAGATTCAGTGCGAGCGGACGGTAGGCCCGGTGCGCCTGGAGCAGGCCGCGGTCGAGCGAGAGGAGCACGAAGAATGCTGCCGCCGTGAGGATGGCCGCGATGCCGACGCCGCTCTGCTGGTTGAGCAGCACAGCCACCCCGTGCCGGCTGGCGAAGACGATGACCGCCCAGAGCAGGACCAGCATGGTGCCCTGGCGGTGCACCCGTCCGGCCCAGCGCCGCACCAGGTGGCCGGTGCCGTCCTCGTGCCACATCGTGACGCGGCGCACGACGGCGACCACCACGGCCGAACCGGGCATGGACAAAATGAGGTAGAGCCCGGTCAGCTGGTTGAGGACGCCATAGCTGTGGGGCGAGAGCAGCCGGGCGAGAGCCACCGTGAGGACGACGCTCGCCCCGTTGGCCACGACACCGGCAATGGCCAGGGGGCCCGCCTGCAGCAGCCCGGCCCGCATCGACTCAACTCCGGGCCGCGCCGCCGAATCGAGCAGCAGTTCCGCTCCGAGATTGGGCCCCACTGCGTTGGGGGCCAGGGACATCGCTGCAGGCACGCCCTCCACCAGGACTTCGGCCGCCGGAGCCTCGGTGGCCTCAGCGTCGGTCACGTGGGGATCCATGCCGTCTGGTCTTGCCGTTCGACCTGACCGATCTCGGGCAGTTTTTCCGGCCGGGGCTGGCCGTGGGGCGGGAGGTCACTGGGGTTGACGTAGGGCATGGTGAACAGCACCACTCTGGCACCAAACTCGGCCGATTTGGAGTTGGCCTGCCGCAACCTGAGTGCTCAAAGGTTGCCGTATACGGCTCAGCACCGCTTGCCCAGGACTCGCCGTATACGGCTCAAAACGACATGCCCGCGGCTCGCCGTATACCGATCGAGACCGCTCTCCCAACCCTGGTCTGGCCACCGGACAGGACCAGGCCCGACCACCAAGAAATGAGGCCCCGATCAGCCGACCTTGGTCGCCGCCGCCCTCGTCGCTTCGGTTACCTCGACGCACTCGGCCACCCGTAGGTTGACCGTGACCCGACCCGCCGGACCCTCGAACTTGTCCACGCAGGCGGTCAGGGCTGCGGTCCCCACCGGCCACGGCTGGTCCAGGCCCAGCTGCACGTTGTCCCAGACCCACGCCCCGGCCTGAATGGTGGGCAGGCGCCCCAGTGCCGCGGTGAAGAAGGCGGCGGCGTAGGTGGGGTCGCGACCCTGTTGCAGACCCGGAGCGGCCAGGTCGGTGGCGACGACGACCGTGGTGACCTGCCAGACCGAGAGTGCGTGGCGCACCGCGGCCAACTGGGCCGCGGTAGCCCCCGGCTCGGGAACCCCCACGCCAAAGCCGAGGTAGGCCAGCAGCGTGAACCCCTCGCGGCCGAGCCCTGTCGACGGACCGCGCCTTGCGGGCCGCCCCCACCGGCCTGGTCGTAGGTCATGCGGTTGACCGCCTGCCAGGACATGGCCGATTGGATGCCCGAGAAGGGCGCCGGATAGGACAGCAGGACCCGCCCCGGCGGCAGCGTGGGTGCCACCGAGGTGTACCACCGGGGCAGGAGGACCGCCCGCATGGCGAACGGGAGGTCGGGCGCGAAGGTGGTGGCGACCGGCACCAGCGCCAGTGCGGCCACGGCGACGGCGCCCGAGCGCGCCACGCCAGTCGGGCGCCAGCGCATGGACACGGTCGACCACCACGGCCAGCATGACGCCGGCGGCGAGGTACCCCACAGCCATGAAGCGCTGCTCGATCACGTTCTCGATCAGTGGCAGCCGGGCGAAGAGGTCGGCCGGCACCAGGGTCCAGCGCCCCGGGGTCGTGCGCAGCGAGCACCAGACGCAGACCGCCAGCACGCCGCCGAAGAACCACAGCCGACGGTCGCGCCAAAAGGCCACGAGACCGCCGGCAAGTACGACCAGCAGCGTCCAGCCCAGGTAGCCGCCCGAGGGCAGGGGTGACCCCTCGTACCCCCCGAGGCCCAGATAGATCTTGGCGCTCCCCCGCGCCAGCTGCGGCGAGACGAAGCTGCCCCAGTCCAAGCCGCCGATGTAGCCCAGGGAAACGGACGGCCAGACCAGGCCCGACAGGTGGGCCGGCCCCTCGCAGGGCGAACCACACCGGCCAGGCCAGCAGGACCACGCCGGCGCCTGCGCCGACGGCCAGGCCCCGGGCGGCATGGGGGGCACGCCGCCGCAGCTCGGCCGGGTCGGACACCAGGGCGGCGGCCACCACCATGATGATGCCGACGGCGGCCAGCAGGACCACGATGACGAGGAGCTCAGAGGAGAGGAAGAACTGCCCGAAGAGCAGAAGCCCGAGCGCCAGGCCGTCCACCCAGGCCCGGTGGCGCTGGCGGATCAGGAGCTCGTCGAGCACGGCCAGGATGAGCGGGATGAGCATCAACGAGGCCGTCATGAGGTGGGCGAACTCCAGGCCGGTGAGCACGAAGGGCGAGAAGCCGAAGAGCAGCCCGCCGAGGAAGGCGGCCGGCGTCCAGGGGGCCCAGCGCCGCAGCACCAGGAAGGCGAAGAAGGCGCTCAGGGCGGGTGTCACCGTGGAGGCCACGTTCAGCGAGGCGACCGGGCCCCAGATCCAGGTGACGGGAACCAGGGGCAGGCTCTCCCCCATGACCGACGTCTGCGACAGCAGGTTGATCCCGGTCGGGTGGAACAGCGCCGTCGAGTAGAAGGGGTTCTGCCCGTGGGCCAGCGCGGTGGCGGGCCACTGGAAGAACCACAGGAACAGGGCCGGGTCGCCGCAGCCGCACAGCGTGTGGGTCGTGGCGCCGTCGGCCCAGGCGTGCACCCACAGGACGAAGCCGAGAAGCAGGTAGACCACCCCGACGGCGCTGAGCGTCATCCAGGGGCGCCACCACCGCACCTCGAGCGACGCCCCCACAGGGGCGGCGTGCTTAGCCAGGATCGAGGGTGCCGGTCGGCTGGGCGTGTCCGTGACCATGCCCGTGGTGGGCGTGGTCGGGGCGCCGGGGCAGCACGGGGGCGTCGCGGCCGGTCGAACCGGACTCGTGGTACTCCTCCTCCACGTTCACCGTCCACACGTCGTGGTCGGCCCCGCCGATGTTCTCCACGGTCAGCAGCGCGGTGTACATGGAGTGGTCCTGGTTGTTGTACTTGTGCATGCCGTTGCGGCCGACCGGGTGGATGTTGGGCGCCTCGGCCTCGATCCACTTGCGGATCGTGCTCGACGTTGTCCTTGTAGGCGAAGTCGTAGTACGGGTAGGCCTTGGGCACGCGCACCACGTAGCCGTGCTCGACGTCGCCCTCGGCGGCCAGCCCGAGCGCGATGAGCTCCTTGGTCCCCAGTGCGATGAGGTCGTCGTCGGCCATGTTCCACATGGCGTCGCCCTCGAAGACGAAGTACTCGAGGCCGAGGCAGGTGCGGCCGTCCTTGACCAGGTAGGGCGACCACGAGCCGTAGTTCTGGATGCGCCCCACCTCGACGTCGGTGGCGTGGATGTAGATCCAGTTGTCGGGGAAGCTGCGCGACTGCGGGACGACCAGCGCCACGGTCAGGTAGTCGCGGTAGTGCAGGTCGTCGGCCGCCGCGAGGACCTCGGCCGGGGGCGGCGGCTCGATGGTGTTGACCAGCTCGCGCATGGGCATGGTGGAGATCACGTGCGCGGCGGGGACGGTGTGCGCGGCGCCGTCCTGCACGTAGGTGACGCTCGTGGCCCGTCCGTGCTCGACGTGGATGGTGGTCAGCCGCGCCTGCATCTCGACCGTCCCCCCGGCGGCCCGCACCTTGTCCGTGCAGACCTCCCACATCATGCCGGGACCGTACTTGGGGTACTGGAACTCCTCGATGAGCGTGGTGATGTCGGTCTGGCTGCGCTTGGGCAGGAAGGCGTTGAGCACGGCCTTGCGCAGATCGAGGTTCTTGACGCGCTGGGCGGCCCAGTCGGCCGGCATGTCGCTCACCGAGACGCCCCACACCTTCTCGGTGTAGGTCTTGAAGAAGTGGCGGTAGAGGCGCCAGCCGAAGCGCGCCACCAGCCAGCCCTCGTAGTTGTTCTGGTCCTTGGGCGGGCGGACGCGGGCCCACACGTAGGAGAACCCGCACAGGATGGCCTCCCACAGTCCGAGGTTCTTGAGGGCGTTCATGGCCCGGAGCGGGTAGTCGATGAATTTCCCGTTGTAGTAGATGCGGCTCATGCGGGGCCGCAGCATGAAGTCGCCCTCGGGGAGGATCTCGTGCCAGAGGGCTTCGACCTCGGGGACCTTGGTGAAGAAGCGGTGGCCGCCCAGGTCGAAGCGCCACCCGTCGCGCTCCACGGTCCGGCTGATGCCGCCGACCTGGTCGTCGGCCTCGAGCACCAGGGGGTGCTGGCCCTGCTTGGTGAGGAGGTAGGCGGCGGTGAGGCCACCGGGGCCGGCACCCGCGATGACGACGGGGGTTTCCTGCTGCACGGCCATGTCGGAGAAGCAGGTTAGTGGACCATTTGGGGGGCTCGGGGAGGGTGATGGGGCGGCCCCGCCGGGTGCCGGCTTGCGCCGGTGGGGCGCGGCGCGGCGCCGCTGGTGCCACCCCCGGCCGGCCGCCCCCTTAGGGCACGGAGATGTTCAGGAAGGCCAGCAGGGCGTAGCCGGCCAACCCGGCGGCCAAGAGGGACAGGACGGCCCGCTCGACCTGCGACTGCGTGAGAACCACGGCGGCGGCCATGCTCAACGGGAAGGCGCTCAGGGCGTAGCGCTCGAAGGAGTCGAGATTGGTGCCGGACACGGCCACGGCCAGGACGGCGGCAGCGAACAGGGTGTAGGGGGCGGGCAGCCGGCGCCAGCACACGACGAGCATGGCCAGGGCGAGCACCACCCAGGGCACGTGCAGGGCCGTGCCCACGTGCTGGTGGAGCACCCCCTTGGCGTCGTCGAAGAGGGTGGTGACCGGGTCGGAGAGGTTGCCGTGGTGCGAGCTCTGCAGCTGCACCCGCACCGGCGCCCACCAGTCGTTCACGGTGTGCTTGGCCCAGGCGGCGAACGCGGCCAGCCCGAGGAAGGGCGCGACGGCGGCGACGACGCCGGCGACGCGCTCGGAGCGCCCCAGGCGCGGCCACCAGCGGATGACCTCGGCCGCCACGGCCAAGAAGAGGAGGACGCCGATGGGGCGGGTCAGGGCGGCCGCGAAGGCCAGCGCCGCCGCCAGGGCGAAGCGGGGACGGCCCTCGGCGGCGGCGGGCGCAGGGCCAGGAAGCAACCGACGGCGAAGACGAGGAGGACGGCTTCGGCGTACCCCATGACGAGCACGAAGGCGGCGGGCAGGAGGCTCAGGATCCAGACGGCGCGCCGGGCCACCGCGGGCGGGCCCGCCTCGCGGCGCACCAGGACGTAGAGCATGGCGGTGGCGGCCAAGGCGGCGGCGTTGGCCAAGAGGACGAGCGCCGGCCCGTCACCGAGGCCGGGCACCTCGGCCAGCCCGTGGGTGAGCAACGGCACCAGGGGGAAGAAGCGGAGCGACTGCGCGCCGAGCGGCCCGTAGCCCTGGCGGGCGATCGTCTCGTACCAGCCGGCATCCCAGCCGAGCAGGCCGGCGTGCACGCGGGCGGCCGTCGCCGCGTCCGGGTGGGTGCGGTCGACCACGAAGTGCGCCAGCCCCAACACACCGAGAACGACGATCCGGGCCACCACGTAGGGCGGGATCGCCTCCCGCAGCGACTCGGGCAGCCGGCGCCACTGGTGAGATACGAAGCCGAGCGCACCGTTCCGGGTGCCGGGGGCGGCGGTGCCGTCCACCGCGGCCGCCGCCGCGCTCCCGGCCACGGCCGTCATCCCGAGCCCTGCCCCGGCACGACGTACACGGTGAGATTCATCGGCTCGTAGTAGAGCGCCGGGTGGTTCACCACGATGTTGCGGGCACCGCCACCGGCCTTGGTGGCCAGCGTGCTCAGAGTCGGCGGCGATCGTCTCGCACTTGATCCCGTACGTCTGGTACATGGGCTGCCACACCAACCAGATGCGGTGCCCAGCCCCGGCGCTCGCCCGTTGCAGCATGGCGTCGGCGAAGGCGGCCGGGCTGGCCCGGCTGACCGCCTGGGCGTAGTCGACCCAGTCGACGATGGCCGGGCCGGTGCGGCGGGGGAAGGTCACCATGTCGTAGCGGCCGGTGTTCTGCACCTGGCGGTACACCGACGGCCCGAGCTGGTCGGGGCAGAAGGCGATGACGTCGCCGGGCTTGGCCTGCGCGTTGATGGCCGCCGCCACCTGGTTGGCCTGGGTGCGCTGCGTGGTCACGTTCTGTGCCGACGACACCAGTCCCGCCACCACGGCGATTGCGACGACGACCGCTCGCACCTTTGGATTGAGGAGGGTCGTGGTACCCAGCGCGATGAGCAGCAGCAGCGGCAGGAACACGACGGCCGCGTAGCGAGACGAGAAGGCGCTCCCGGTGAGTATGCCCCCGGCGATGGCGGCGAAGAGCGTGCCGACGACCACGAACGTCGTGCCGCGGGCGCGGGGCGGGTGCGCAGGTCGAGCTCGATGATGCGGCCGCTCTTGCCGACGCCGAACAGCGCCAAGGCCAGCATGGCGAAGTAGATGACCGCCAGCAGTCGGCCCTGGTTGGTCGCCGTGCTGAGCGTGGAGCCCTGGTTGTCGGTGAAGCCGGTCACGGCGTTGATCACGGCCGAGAAGTTTGGCGGCGCCGCCCACGGCGTCGAGGTGTGCGCCGACTGGTACAAGAAGGTGGGCGCCCAGGGCAGGAAGAGCACGCCGCCCGCGGCCAGCGCGATCAGCGCGGGCCAGGGCGCCGTCCTGGCGGCGCCCGCGCCGGCAGTCCCGCACGACGGACACGATGAGCCACAGGCCCACCATGCCGACCAGGTAGAGCGACCAGTACTGGGTGTAGAGCAGTGCGGCCGCCACCACGGCGACCGCGATCAGGTTGCCCGGCTTGGGTGCCTCCAGCGCACGTTGGAGGGCCAGAAACCCGCACCCGGTCAGGAGGATGATGAGGGCGTACATGCGCGCCTCGGTGCCGTAGTAGGAGGCGAAGGGCGCGCTGGCCAGCAGCACCAAGGTGGTCCAGGCCACGGCGCGCCCGCCGAAGCGGCGTCCGCACAACCAGCCCACCGGGAGCGTCACTACGGCGATGACCCCTGAAAGGGAGCGCACGGCGTAGTTCGACTGGCCGAACAGGGCGATCCAGAAGTGCAGCAGGTAGTAGTAGAGCGGCGGGGCACCGTCGTGCTTGAGCGCCTCGGGGATGTCATGGAGGGGAAGCCGCGCGATGTCGACCGTCAACGCCTCGTCGAGCCACAGCCCCGATCGGGTCCAGAAGCGCAGGAGCAGGCCGATCGCCACCGCCAGCACCACCCCGACGGCCGCCAGCAGGCGCGTGCGACCGGTTAGAGCGGGAACCTCCTCGGGCATGGGCGCATGGTAGGACAATGGGCTCGCGGTCTAGGATCATCGGCCGCCGGTGGGGACGTAGAGAACCGAGGGGAACCGAGGCAGTACGAAGGGGGGAAAGAGGCGACGTGGCCCGTTACATCGCAAAGAGGCTGGTGCTTCTCATCATCATCATCCTCTTCGTCTCGGTCGCGTCGTTTTTCCTGGTCCACCTGCTGCCCGGGAATCCGGCCACCACGATTCTGGGGCCGAACTCCACCCCCCAGAACGTGGCCACGGTCAATGCACAGCTCGGCCTCAACAAGCCCTTGTACGAGCAGTACTTCATCTGGCTGGGCCACGTGTTCCAGGGCAACCTCGGGCAGTCCTACACGACGCACCAGACCACGGTGACGATCATTCAGCAGTCGTTCCCGATCGACCTCGAGCTGATCATCTTCTCCCAGATCATCGCCTTCGCCATCGCCTTCCCCATGGCCATGCACGCATCGCGTCGCCCCAATCGCCTGTTCGACCAGCTCTCGAACACCACGACGTTCGCCATGCTGGCCCTGCCGGCGTTCGTGATCGCGCCCGTGCTGGTGCTGATCTTCGCCGTGCACTGGCACGTCTTCCCGGGTCCGGCGTCCTATGTGCCGCTGACGCAGAACTTCTGGTCCAACATCCACACGATGATGCTGCCGTCCATCGTCCTGGCCCTCGGGTCGATCGTCGTCTACTTCCGGCTCCTGCGCAACGACCTCATCTCCACCCTCCAAGAGGACTTCATCACCATGGCCCGCTCCAAGGGTCTGTCCGACCGGCGGATCATGTGGCGCCACGCGCTGCGGCCATCCTCCATTTCGCTGCTGGCCTCCGCGGGCGTCGTCATCAGCGGCCTCATCGCCGGCACGTTCGTGGTCGAGCTGCTCTTGGCCATGCCCGGTCTCGGCTATCAGCTCATCTACAGCGTGAACCAGGACGACTACACGGTCGTGCAGGGCATCACGCTGTTCGTCGCCGTGGCTATCGTCCTCATCAACTTCATCTTCGACTTCCTGTTCACCATCGTCGACCCGAGGATCGCCCGTGAGTAGCGTCGCCATCAACACCAGTGAGGCCTTCGCCGACATCCAGGAGGAGATCACCGCCGACGCGGCGGCCGACTACACCAAGAAGAAGCTCGGGATCCTCTTCTGGATCTGCTGCGGCTGGATCGTGCTCGTCGCCCTCATGGCCACCTTCGCCAGCCTCCTGCCGCTGCCCAACCCCGACCTCGGGAACTACAACAGCGTGCAGAACGCCGGACCGGGCTGGGGCCACCTGCTGGGTACCGACGACCTCTACCGCGACATCTTCAGCCGCCTGGTCTACGGCGCCCGGGTGTCGCTCGTGGTGGGCTTCGGCGGCGCCCTGATCGGCATGATCCTGGGTGGCATCCCGGCCATGTACTCCGCCTACCGGCGGGGCCGGATCGACACCGCCTTGAACACGACGTCGTACGTGGTGCTGGCCTTCCCGGCCCTGGTGGCCGTGATCGCCATCGTCTCGTTCTGGGGCCACAACCTTTGGAAGATCACCCTGATCATCGGCATCTTCGGCGCCCCGCTCATCTTCCGCGTGGTGCGGGCGTCCACGCTCTCGTATGCCACCCGTGACTTCGTGCTGGCGGCCAAGGCCCTGGGGGCGAGCGACCGGCGGATCCTGACCCGAGAGCTCCTGCCCAACATCATGCCGACCATCGTCTCGTTCGGCCTGATCGCCGTGGCCACCATCATCGTCCTGGAGGGCACGCTGGCCTTCCTCGGCCTGTCGGTGCAACCGCCGACCCCGAGCTGGGGCAACATGCTCAACGAGGGCGCCAGCCTGCTCACGGGCGCCAAGGGACAGACCAACCCGTGGCTGGTCATCTTCCCGGCCAGCGCCATGTTCCTCCTCCTCATCAGCTTGAACGTCGTGGCGGACAAGCTGCGGGCCTACTTCGACGTCACAGAGATCAAGCTGTGAGCGCTGTGGGCGAGGCGGCGGCCCTGCTCGAGGTCGAGAACCTCAACGTCTCCTTCGCCACCAGCCGCGGCCAGCTCCAGGCGGTGCAGGCGGTGTCACTCACGCTGGCCCAGGGCAAGACGCTGGGCATCGTGGGCGAGTCGGGCTCGGGCAAGACCGTGCTGTCGCGGGCGATCATGGGCCTGCTCCCCCTGTCGTCCACCATCCAGACCGGGTCGGTCCGCTTCCAGGGCCAGGAGATCCTCAACGCGCCGAACGACACGCTGCGCAAGCTGTGGAGCACCCACATCGCCATGGTCTTCCAGGACCCGATGACGTCGCTCAACCCGGTGCAGCGGATCGGCAACCAGATCATGGAGCCGCTGCGCATCCACCTGAAGCTGCCCAAGTCCGAGGCCAAGGAGACCGCCCTCTCCCTGCTGATGCAGGTGGGCATCCCCTCCCCCGTCGAGCGCTTCGAGAACTACCCGGGGCAGTTGTCGGGTGGCATGCGCCAGCGCGTCATGATCGCCATCGCGCTGGCCTGCGCCCCCCGTCTCCTCATGGCCGACGAGCCCACCACCGGGCTCGACGTCACCGTGCAGGCGCAGATCCTCGATCTGCTGGGCAAGCTGCAGCACGACCGCGAGATGGCGATGATCCTGGTGACGCACGACTTGGGAGTGGTGGCCACCCGCACGGACGAGATCATCGTCATGTACGCCGGCAACATCGTCGAGCGGGCGCCGACCAACGTGCTGTTCAAGAGCATGGCCATGCCCTACACCGAGGCCCTCATGAACTCGATTCCGCGCCTGGCCAATCCGAGCCACACGCGCCTCACCGCCATCGACGGGCGGCCGGCCGACCTGCTGCACCCGCCGGCCGGGTGTCCCTTCTCGCCCCGCTGCCCGTACGCGCAGGACCGGTGCCACATCGAGAAGCCACCGCTCGTAGAGGCCGAGCCCGGACACAGCTACGCGTGCTGGTTCCCCCTGCCGGCGGGGATCCGCCGCACCGCGACGGTGACCGCGTGACCGACGCCGCCGCGGCCGCCGCCGTCACGACGACCAAGCCTCTGCTCGACGTCGAGGATCTCCACGTCACGTTCCAGAAGGGGAACCAGTCCGTCCAGGCCGTGGCCGGGATCTCGTTCGCCCTGCAGGAGGGTGAGACCCTGGGCCTGGTGGGTGAGTCGGGTTGTGGCAAGTCGACCACCGGGCGCGCCATCGTGCAGGTGGAGAGGGCCACGTCGGGTCAGATCCGCTTCGGCGACACGGAGTTGACGTCGCTCAGCCGCGGCGATCTGCGGACGCTGCGCACCCAAGTCCAGATGATCTTCCAAGATCCGATCTCGTCGCTCAACCCGCGGCGCCGTGTCCGTGACATCGTGGCCGAGCCGCTCAACATCTGGAGCATCGGGACCAAGGAGGAGCGGCAGCAGAAGGCCTACGCCATGCTCGAGCAGGTCGGCATCGACCCCTACCTCAACGGGGGTCGCCGGCCGCGGGAGTTCTCCGGGGGCCAGTGCCAGCGCATCAGCATCGCCCGGGCTCTCGTGCTCAGGCCCAAGCTGCTGGTCTGCGACGAGATCGTCTCGGCACTCGACGTCTCCGTGCAGGCCCAGATCCTGAACCTGCTCGAGGACCTCAAGAAGGAATTCGGGCTCACGGTGCTCTTCATCGCCCACGACCTGGCCGTGGTGAAGAACGTCAGCGACCGGGTGGCGGTGATGTACCTAGGCCGCCTGTGCGAGATCGCCCCCTCGGACGTCCTGTACCAGCGCGCCCGCCCACCACTACACGGCGGCACTGCTCAGCTCCGTCGTCGAACCCGACCCCGAGGCCAGCCGGACCTCGGTGCCGCTGACGGGCGAGCCGCCCAGCCCGATCAACCCTCCGTCGGGCTGTCGCTTCCGCACCCGCTGCCCGCGGGCGGAACCACGTTGCGCCCAAGAGGTGCCCGAGATGCGACAGATCGCTCCGGGCCACCAGGTGGCCTGCCACTTCCCCATTGGGAATTGAGCGGCTCCCCCTCGGGCACCGCCCGACCCCGGGTCGCGCTGGCCGCCTGCGGCCGGTTCCCCGACCTGCTCGACGAGGGGCCGCTGATCCTCGGCGCCCTCGAGGCCGCCGGCGTGAAGGGGTCGACCGCGGTGTGGAACGACCCGGCGGTGGACTGGTCCGGGTTCGACCTCGTCGTCGCGAACGGCGCCTGGGACAACATCCACCACGTCTCCGAGTTCTTGGCCTGGGTCGACATGCTGGAACGCAACAAGTTGCCGGTGGTCAACTCCCCCGCCACGCTGCGCTGGAATCTGGACAAACGCTACTTGCGTGAGCTGTCGGCGGCGGGGGTGCCGGTGGTGCCGACCGAGTGGGTGGAGCCGGGGGCCGACCCCTCCACGGCCCGTCCTTCCCTGGAAGGCGAGGTGGTGGTCAAGCCGTCTGTCTCGGGTGGCGGCTTCCGCACGGCGCGCTACGAGCCCCACGAACGCGACCTGGCGCTGGCGCACGTGGTGGAGCTGGTGGCGTCCGGGCGCACCGCCATGGTGCAGCCCTATCAGGAGGCCGTCGACGACGAAGGCGAGGTGGGGTTGATCTTCTTGGGTGGGGCGTACAGCCACGCCATCCACAAGGACCCGATGATCCGGCGCGGTGCGGGAGCCCTCGACAGCCTGATCGACAACATGGTGATCACGCCGGCCACGGCCTCGCCGGCACAGCTCTCGCTTGGGCGCCTTGCGGTGGGTGCGGCGGAGCGCCTGCTCGGGCCGACGACCTATGCCAGGGTCGACACGGTGACCGGTCCGGATGACGCCCCACTCCTGCTGGAGCTGGAACTACTCGACCCCGTGCTGTTCTTCGCCACGGATCCCTCAAAGGCGGACGGCTTCGCACAGGTGCTGGCCAACCAACTCGGTTCGGGTCTCAGTCTCGGATGAGGGGGCGATGGTCCTCCTTGAAGAGCTGGCGTGTCGGGGCGGTGGTGTCCTTGTCCTTGTCCTTGTCCTTGTCGTCCGTATATGAGCAAGCTCTAACACTTTCGCCGCGAATCGTGTAGTCGTGACTACCCACGTACGGCCAAAACTGTTAGTGCTACCCCCTATACGGCGTGCCCGATCAGCCGGCGCTCACCCGGTCTTGGTCAGCGCCACCGCCGCATCGGGCTCGAGCACTCGGAAGCTCAGGCTCTCCTCGAGGTAGAGCCGGACGATCGCGCCGTCGTGATCGCTGTAGCCGATGGAGAGGTCCTGGCCGCAGTCGAGCACGAAGTCACCCCCGCGCAGACTGAGCACCACACCACCCTGCACCCCAGGCGCCCATACCAGCGGGCCGCCGAGGATCTGGCGCAGGTGATCGAAGAGGAGATGGCCCCCGTGCTCGGTCGTCTCGACGATTCCGGTGTAGATCTCCGGCGCGAGCGCCAAGCCGTAGGGACCGTCGATCCCGGCACAACGCAGCACGTCGACGGCCTGCGCCACCACCGTGGGACAACGATCCATGTCCTCGGAGATGCCGATGGGCTCGTGGGAGCTGCACTCGGTGATGCCCAGCATCCCTCCCGCGGCGTAGCCAT
This sequence comes from uncultured Acidimicrobiaceae bacterium, assembly GCA_963807775.1. Lineage (GTDB taxonomy): Bacteria > Actinomycetota > Acidimicrobiia > Acidimicrobiales > RAAP-2 > Bog-473. Next base: position 618,738 of record CAWECY010000017.1, read on the forward strand.
GGAAGACAAGGGCGTTCTCACCCAGGGCGAGTTGGCGCACGGCCTCGTCGAGCTCGGGTAGCTCGATGTTGCCCGAGCCCCGGTCCGCGTCATCGAGCTCGGCCCGCGACACGCCGAATTCGCTCCGGAGCTCGACCAACGGGAGCACTCGGCGCCGCAAGGCCGAGATGCCCTCCGCGGGGGCGGGGGCTTCTTCCACCCGGCCCAAGTCCGTGGCCGAGTACGACCAGCCGTGCGGACCGTCCAGGTCGACCAGCTTGCGCGCCGCGAGGTGCGTCACAAGCCGGCTCCTGGCCTCGTCCTCGATCTGCCCCCACGCCGCTTCGGGGATGGGAGCCAACTCCCGGTACAGGTGATCCATCACTCGCTTCCCTTCAGGCTGCCGATGCGGAGCGAGCCGACGACCGCGATCGCGTCTCCGCCGGCCTCGGCCTCGTGCTCGACTTCGGTCACTGGTTCGGTGGTGAACAGGTACGTGCGCAGATTCTCGTCCAGCACGGGATCGCGCCGGCGCAGCCATTCGAGGGTCATGCAGGCGTGCTCCTTCTCCTCGTCCCGGTTGTGGGCCAGGATGTCGGACAGACTCGAGTCCTTGGTGGCCTTCACCCTCTGGTCGTACCAGTCCACGGCCTGGAGCTCCTCGACCAGCGATGTGAACGCCCGGTGGCGGTCGATCGTCGCCTCGTCGAGGAGCTCTGCCGCCTCGTGCAGTCCCTCGCTTGCCATCAGCTCATCGTCTCCCGTCTTCGATCCCGTCCGGTCTGGCGGTGACTCTATTGCCATCGACAGCGGACGGCGACGGCCGACGGCCGGCAACGGCCATCACGTACGGCGGGACCATCGGAACGTGGGCCGCTGCGTCAACCCAGTGACGGGCCGAACCCCGCCGGCCAGTTCGCCGGCGAGCCCTACTCGCCGGCTGGCACCTCCGCGGGAGCGGCCTCTGCCGGAGCGGCCTCTGACGGAGCGGCCTCCGCCGCCACGGGAGCGGAAACCGCAGCATCACCTTCAGCAATCGGCGCAGCCTCGCCACCCTCAGCACCTTCAGCGCCGTCGGCGGGCGGCACGACGTGCGTGCCGACCTCCTCGGCGAAGTCGGCCCAGGCCGCCTGCGCCTCGGTCTCAGGGGTGAACTCGCCCTCGGCGTAGTCGAAGCCGATGTAGTTCCCCTCCTCGTCGTAGGCGTGCTCGCCGAAGGCCTCGCGGTACTCCTCGGAGACCTCACCACCCTCGGCCGCCTGCTTAATGGACAGCGAGATCCGGCGCCGCTGCAGGTCGATGTCGATGATCTTGACCCACAGCTCCTCGCCCGGCGTGACCACCTGCTCGGGCAGGTCCACGTGGTGCACCGCCATCTCGGAAATGTGCACCAGTCCTTCGATCCCGTCGCCCACCTGGACGAAGGCGCCGAAGGGCACCAGCTTGGTGATGCGGCCGTAGACGAGTTGGCCCACGGCGTGCGAGTCCGCGAACTCCTGCCAGGGGTCGGACTGCGTCGCCTTGAGCGACAGGGAGATGCGCTCCTTGTCCAGATCGACGTCGAGCACCTCGACCTCGATCTCGTCGCCCACCGACACCACCGACGACGGGTGGTCGACGTGCTTCCACGACAGCTCGGATACGTGGACCAGGCCGTCCATGCCGCCCAGGTCGACGAAGGCACCGAAGTTGACCACGGACGACACGACGCCCTTGCGGCGCTCGCCCGGCTTGAGGTTCTGCAGGAAGTCGCCGCGCTGCTCCTTCTGGGCCTCCTCGAGCCAGGCCCGGCGCGACAGCACCACGTTGTTGCGGTTGCGGTCGAGCTCGATGATCTTGGCCTCGATCTCCTTGCCCACATACGGCTGCAGCTCCCGCACGCGACGCAGCTCCACCAGCGAGGCGGGCAGGAAGCCGCGCAGGCCGATGTCGACGATCAGGCCGCCCTTGACCACCTCGATCACCGGGCCGGACACCATCTCGCCGCTGTTCTTCTTTTCCTCAATGGTCGTCCAGGCCCGCTCGTACTGGGCGCGCTTCTTGGACAAGACCAGGCGCCCCTCTTTGTCCTCCTTCTGGAGGACAAGGGCTTCGACGTGGTCGCCGAGCTTGACGATCTCCTCGGGGTCGACGTCGTTGCGGATGGAGAGCTCGCGGGCCGGGATGACGCCCTCGGACTTGAAGCCGATGTCGAGCAGGACCTCGTCGCGGTCGATCTTGACCACGGTGCCCTCGATGACATCTCCGTCGTCGAACTCGACGATGGAGTCGCCCATCGCCTTCTCGAGATCGGCGTCCCCCAGGTCGTCGTCGACAATGGTGCGGGGGGTGTAGTTCCCCTCGGCGTCGAAGCTGCCCATCGCTTCGGGAGAGAGGAGGGAGGAACGTGCCGCCGTTGCTTCAGCCATGGTGATGCTCCTAACTGGGTTGCGACCTGCAACCACAGGACCGCACCGGGGTCGGGTTCGTCCGATAGGTGGCCGCTGCCGGTGCCAGCGGGCGCGTCAGCGTAGCAGCTGCTCACACCCTTCATTCCCCGCATCGCCGGCCTTCGCTCGCGCGATGGGCCGGTGGCGTCAGCCTTTGGCCGCCGCCCAACTCGATCCCGTCGCCACCGAGACGGTGAGAGGGACGTTGAGGTCGGCCGCGCCGGTAAGGGCGGCCTCGGTGAGGCGGCGCACGTCCTGCTCCTCGCCCGCCGCCACCTCCACGATGACCTCGTCGTGCACCTGGAGCACGAGGCGGCTGGACAGCTTCTGCGCCTCGAGGTCACGGTCGAGGCGCACCAGGGCCAGCTTGAAGATGTCCGCCGCCAGCCCCTGGATACCGGCGTTCATCGCCTGGCGCTCGGCCGCCTGGCGCACCCGGTAGTTCGACGCCTGCAGGTCGGGCAGGGGCCGGATGCGCCCGAACATGGTGACCGTGGCGCCGCGCTCCTTGGCCTCCACCACTGTCCGGTCCATGTACTGCTTCACCATCGGGAACGCCCCGAAGTAGCTCTCCATGATGGCCGCCGCCTCCTCGACCGGCACGCCGAGGCGCTGGCTCAACCCGTAGGCCTCCATGCCGTAGGCCAGGCCGTAGGAGACCATCTTGCAGAACTCGCGCTGAGTGTGGGTCACCTCTTCGGGCGCGATCCCGTACACCGCCGCCGCCACCGTACGGTGCACGTCGGCGCCGGTCGTCAACGCGTCGATCAGCCCGGGGTCCCCGGACAGGTGTGCGATGCAACGCAGCTCCACCTGGTCGTAGTCGGCCACCAGGAAGGTGAAGCCGTCCTGGGGCACGAAGGCCCGGCGGAATTGCTTGCCCATCTCGCTGCGTACCGGAATGTTGTGCAGGTTGGGCCGGTCCGACGAAATGCGGCCCGTCCTCGCCACCGTCTGCCCGAACGACGCGTGGATGCGGCCGTCCGCCTGCACCTCGGCCAGCAGGCTCTCGCCGTAGGTCGAGCGCAGCTTCTCCACCTCGCGGTAATTCAGCAGGGCCTCGACGATCGGGTGCTCGCCTCGCAGGCTCTCGAGCGTCTGCGCGTCGGTCGAGAACCCCGTCTTCGTCTTCTTGCCCGGCGTGAGGCCAATCTCGTCGTACAGCACGGTGCGCAGCTGGGGCGTCGAGTTCACGTTGAACTCGTGACCGGCGAGCTTCTGCACCTCGTCCTGCAGGGTGGCGGCCGACGCCTTGAGCGAGTCGGCGATCTCCTGCAGCTCGGCACGGTCGATGCCGATGCCCGCCACCTCCATCTTGGCCAGCACGCGCACGAGCGGTGTCTCGATCTCGTCGTGCAGTGGCGCCATGCCCTCGGACTCGATCCGCTGCCCGAAGCTCGCCGCCATGGCGGCCACGTCGGCGGCCTCGCCTCCTGCCTGCTGTGCCAGGTCGCGGGCCGTCTCGCCGGGTTCGACGATGTCGAGCGTCAGCTGGCCCGTCTGCTCGCGGAGCTGCTGGAGCTCGTACTCCCCCGTCGACGCGTCGAGCAGGTACGCCGCGACCGCCGTGTCCATCTCGAGACCGGTGATGTCGATCCCCAGCGGCAGCAGCGAGCGCATGACTTCTTTGACGTTGTGTCCGACGACCGCGTGCGCAAGGAGGCCATTGAGCTTCTTGGCCAGCGAGGCCGTTCCCAGCAAGTCTCCCGGCACCATGAGACCGAGCCCGGCCTCCTCCCCCTCGGTGGCGACGAGGACGAGGCCGACCAGGTCGCTTCGCCCCGGCGTTCCCGTCCAACGGGCCGCTAGCGCCAGCTTGCCGGGACCCAACTCGCCCAGCTGCTTCGTTGCCTCCGCCGCCGTGGTCGGCACAGTGATTTCGCGCAACTCGAAGACCGGCGCCAGAGGCTCAGGCGCCACCGCGGAGGCTGGTGCATCTGCACCCCCACTGGCCGCGCCCTTCCCCGCCCCGGGCTTGGCACTCCCCTCTTCGGGCTCGCCAAGCCGACCCTCTTCGAGCAACTCCTCCAGGCGCTGCCACACCGTCTTCATCTCGAAACGGGTGAAGACGTCCTCGGCGTCTTCGAGGTTCCAGCCACCGAGTGTGATGTCGCTCACGTCGACCAGGAGCGGCACGTCCGTGACCAGCGGGATGATCTCGGCGTTGCTGCGCGCCAGGTGCTCGTTCTCGGCCAGGTTCTGGCGCAGCTTGGGGGTGAGCTCGTCCAGGTGGCTGAAGACGCCGTCGAGGTCGCCGTACGCGGTGAGCAGCTTGGCGGCGGTCTTCTCGCCCACTCCGGGCACCCCGGGCAGGTTGTCCGATGGGTCGCCGCGCAACGCCGCCAGCAGCACGTACTGCGACGGCGGTACCCCACAGCGTTCGACGATGCCAGCCTCGTCATACAAGGCGTAGTCACTGACGCCGCGCTTGTTGTACAGCACGCGGATGAAGGGGTCTCGGATGAGCTGGAAGCTGTCGCGGTCCCCCGTGACGATCACGACCTCGCTGTCCCGCGCCGCCGCCTCGGTGGCCAGCGTGGCGATCACGTCGTCGGCCTCATAGCCGGGCACCTCGACCACGGGGATGGCCAGCGCTCCGAGCACCTGGCGGATCATGTCGAACTGGGGCGGCAACAGCGCCGGGGTCTCGGCCCGGCCCGCCTTGTAGTCCTCGAGCATCTCGTCCCGGAAGGTGTCGCCGGGCGGGTCGAAGGCCACGGCCAGGGCAGAAGGTCTGTGCTCGCGGATCAGGTACACGAGCATGGAGCTGAAGCCGTGGACGGCGTTGGTGACCAGGCCGGTCGTCGTGGCGAGCGAGTCCGGGAGCGCGAAATAGGCGCGGAAGGCGAGCGACATCCCGTCCAGGAGGAGCAGCGGGCCTGTTCGCTCCTTCGTCGTCGCCATGACGACGAGACTACGGCTTCAGTGTGCCGTCGACGACTCTCTGGGCGACGTCTCGCATCTTCGCCCTGGTCTGCATCGCCGTGCGCTGGATGAAGCCGAAGGCCTCCGACTCGGGCAACTCGTCCCGGTCCATCAGGATCTGCTTGGCCTCGTCGACCAGGCGGCGGGTGGCGATCTTGTCCTCGGCCCCGTCGGTCGAGTGCTCCGCCTCGATGGCCCAGTCCTGCCGGGCCTTGGCCAGGACGTCGGCGATGGCGGGTAGCAGTTCACGGGGCTGGAACGGCTTGATCAGGTAGGCCGACACTCCCGAATCTCGAGCCTCCTCGATGAGGTCCCGCTGGCTGAAGGCGGTCAGCAGCAGCACCGCCACCTGCTGGCGCGAGGTGATCTCACGGGCAGCCCGAATGCCGTCCATCCCGGGCATCTTGATGTCCAGAATGGCCAGGTCGGGCTGATGCTCCTCCACCAGCCTCACGGCCTCGTCGCCTCGCCCCGTCTCGCCCACGACGTCGTAACCCGCGGAGATCAGAATCTCCTTCAGATCGAGCCGGACGATGGCCTCGTCCTCCGCAATGACCACCCGAGCCAGGGTGGAGCTTTCGACTTCGCTCATTGCGTCCCCGAGGCGACCGCGGCCAGCAGTTCGTCCTGCCTTCGCTCAAGGTCTGAGACCGTCTTCTGCAACGCCTCGCGCGCCCGCACCATGGCGTCCGCGTGCCGTGCCGCCTCGTTGTGCTCGTGCGTGGCCAGCGGTGTCTCCGAGACGAGTGCGCGTACGCGCGCCTCGTCGGCCGTCTCGGCCACGACGGCGAGTTGCTCGTCGAGCACGGCCAGTTCCTCCCGGGCCCGAAGCAGCCGAGCATGGGTGTCCCTGATCCGACGTTCCAACAGGGCGCGTTGCATGGAGCGTCAAGTGTACGTGGCGGGGAACCAGCGACGGCGCACGCCAAGTTCGTCGAGGACCCCCTGATCAGGCGGGTTGCCGACGCCTGCTTGGCGCGGAGCGTGCACCCATCCCTCGACCACATCTGGGTAGCCGCACGGGTCGACCTCGAGGTACTGACCCGGATCGTCGAGGTCGCTCACCAGTCCGGCGGCATCCTGGCTGAATCGTGCCGCCAAGGCCAGGTTGGAGGCCCGCCCCAGGCCGGCTTCGAAGAAGCCGCCGACGAACACTGGCACCCCGGCTTCGGTGCAGGCCGCGTGCGCGGCACGGGCAGCACGCAGCCCGCCGAGGCGTGCCGGCTTGAGACAGGCCATGGCACATGATCCGTACCGCATCGCATCACGGACGCGGCGTAGAGAGGACAGTGACTCGTCGAGGCACACCGGAAGGGTCATCCGTTCCGTCAGCTGCGCGTGACCCACGAGATCGGCCGGCGCCAGCGGCTGTTCGATACAGACGACGCCGAACTCAGCCAGGCGATCCAGGTGCTCCGCATCCTGGGGCCGGTAGGACCCGTTGGCGTCGACCTGGAGGACGACGTTGGGGTGGTCCCCCCGCACGGCCTCAACCGGCTCCACGTCCCACCCGGGAGCGATCTTCAGCCGAAGCCTCACCACCCCTCGACCGACGATGTGGTCCGCCGCCTGGCGCACGGTGGCGAGGTCACGGTCGGAAGGGATGCCGACAGCGGCCCCGACGGCCAACGACTGGAAGCCGGTTCCAACCTCCAAGGCGTCAGCCAAGGAGGATCCCGCCGCACGGAGCTCGAGGTCGGTCACCGCCATCTCGAAGGTGGCGGCCAGAAGTCGGTCGACGGCCGACGTGCCGAACAACTGGGCCACCTCGGCCCCCGATGGAAGAGAACCCTCGCGGGCCGCGCTGGCCTCACGTAGCCGTGCCGTGCCTCGCTCGGCCGCGGCGCGCTCGACGTCCTCGAGGGCCGGGTCGACCGAGGTGCCCTCGCTCAGCGCCGCACACTCACCCCATCCCTCTCCCCCTTCGGCAGTCAGCACACGGACAAAGAGCAGGGGGCGCATGCGGTGGGTCCCGACGGCCGTGCCGATCTCGTGACGGAAGGGGACGTCGACGCGGACGAGCTCGACGCCTTCGAGCCTCATCGCGCGGGAGTCCTCACGCCTTCACCGTACGTCCCAGCTTGTACGCTTTGGCGTTCCCGCCCGGATGGCGGAATGGCAGACGCGGCGGCCTCAAAAGCCGCTGTCCGAAAGGGCGTGCGGGTTCGAGTCCCGCTCCGGGCACGCGGTGATCACGGATCGGCGGACAGGTTCGGCACGCCTCACGTAGCCACGCGTCCTCCCTCTGGGACTTTTGACCTATAGAGCCGCCTTAGAAGTCTCCGTAGCCTGTCACTATCCCTTATGACACGCGCAGCACTCTGGTCACGCTTCCTCTTCCCGTCGGCGGCGGCAGCGTTCACCTACACCGCGTATCGCGAGCAGGGACTGATGGTCCTGTTCGCGATTCCGTGTGGCGCAGCGGCGCTGATTCTGATCGCCAGGCAGAACGCTCAGAGGCGGAATCGGTTCCACTCCTAGTAGGTGTCCCAGTTGCCCACCCGGACCGTGAGCCGGTTCCCCGACCCGGGTCCCCGCGAACGACCTGTTCCGAACGGAGGTCTTCGACATCCATGGGTACCGGCCGCCTTAACCGTTCCACCCATATGGACCGGGGCTCACGCCCCGCGAGCCTGATTCGCCTTTGGCGCCTGGCGCCCCGGCGACGACTCCCCGGCCACCCCGGTTCGGCCTGGGAATTCGACCTCTTCAGTGGACAGGCCCGAGTGCCGATACCCCCTAAGTTGCAATCTCGGCCAAACGTGCAAGTCTGGGGGCAGCCTCGCTCCAGCTGCCTGAGCAAGCCGTCCCTCGGGCTGGAGCCGTCGTTGCGGGGCCACTTCTGATGACACGCATGCTTCTCACCGTCCGCCTCGTCGTGGTCCTCACGATGGCCGGCTTGTGCGCGTGCGCATTGTGCCCTCCGCCGGGTCCGGCCGGTGCGGTAACGGCGACCGGCAACACACCGCTTCCCCCTGGCTGGGAACTATGCCTCTTGCAAGGCATCAACGGTCCGGCGACGCAGGCCAACGTGAACGACCTGGACGCGTGGCAGCAAGCTGAAGGCGGATCGACCAACAACACGGCGGCGTACAACCCGTTCAACACCAGACGGACGACCGACTTCAACAATCAACCGCTTCCCGAGGTCGAAACATCGAACGGGTTTCCGGCCTTCGCCAGCTGGCAGGCCGGCTGTGCGGCTACCACCGGCACGCTTCTCCAGATGAACATGTGGTCGATCACGTCGGCGCTACGCGCCGGCAACGTCTCCCCCCCGGAGCGTTCCTCGCCACGGTGGACCAAAGCCAGTGGTGTGCAGTCTCGAGTAATGGCGAGCCTTGTTACTTGAACGCCATAGTCGGAGCGGCGGGCACCCTCGCCACTCCCCTCGTCGACACGGCCACGGCCCTCGACGTCTACGCGAATGTCAAGACGGACCTCCATACCTACGAGGTGTCGGTCCTGCAAACGGGGCTCGACCAGAACTTACTGGTGGCCCGGAAAGCGGAGCTGGTGGCGGCACGATCAGGGGTCTCGATCTCCCGCGGCAAATTTGCGGCCGCGCAGCACGCCTTACGGCAGTTCGCCGTCCAGGAGTACGAGAACAGCGGACTGTTCGAGGCTAATGACTTCCTGGGTGGGAACAACCGGCTCGCGCCCTCTGGGCCGCAGACTGCCAACGGGGTGGTGGCCCATCAATACGAAACGGTCATCGCCTCAGACCTGGTGGCGCGCTATCAAGCTGACCAACAAGCAATTGCGGCCTCGCTGAACCAGCGTGCCGAAGCCACCAAAGCGGTGGCCCAGGCAACAGCCAAGTTGGTGTTGGACGACACCGCCGAGGACAAGTCCTTGGGGCACCTGGTCGATGACGTGTCGACGCTCCAGCAAGCGGGTGCCTGCACGACGGCGACCCTGGTGTCCTCTCCGGGGCCCGCGACCACCAGCACGACGGGACCGACCAGCACGACCACGACCACCACCACCACGACAACGACAACACCGACCAGCGCGCCGACGACCAGCGCGCCGACGACGAGCACCACCACGAGCACGACCACCACTACGACAACGATCGTGCGCACCGCCACGGTGCCCACCATCCCCTCGCTGCCCGTGACCACCACCACCTCGACGGTGCCGCCAACCAGCACGACCACGACGACCACCACCGTCCCGCCCACGACCACTACAACGACCACGGTTCCGCCCACTCCCACGAGCGGCCCTCCGCCGGCCGTCAACACCGTCGGGCTCGGAGTGCTCCAGGGATGCATGGCGGCGCTCGCCCCCTCGGGCACCGCCTGAGCCGGTCACCAGGCCCAGCACAGCGCTGATCAGCGCCCCCTGCTCGGCTGACCGACTGGAGGTCGGTGGGCGCGTCGGCGGTGGGGAGAATGGAGGCCGCCGGCAGAAGGGTGGCCCGGGCCGGGGCGGCGGCCTGACCGGGGCGGGCGGACCACTGAGGAGGGAGAAGCCCCGCGGGCGGAGGGAAGATCGCACCGGGCATCGCACCAGATTTCCGGAGGGTAACCAGCATCGTCGCCTGGCACGCGTTCTCGTTTCGCACCAGCGGTGGGAATAGGACGCCGCGGCTTGGGCCACGGGCGTGCCGGCATGCCACACTGTGCCTTCCGTTCGCCGTCGATGGGAGTCCTCGGACACGTGTTGGTCTTCACCTTCCCCGGACAAGGGTCACAACGTGCCGGCATGGGTGAGCCGTGGGTCGACCATCCGTCGTGGGAAGTCGTCGAGGAGGCCTCCGCCGCGGCCGACCGCGACCTGGCCCACCTGTTGCTGCACGCGCCGATTGAAGAGCTGACCCAGACCGAGAACGCGCAGCTGGCCACGACGGTGCTGAGTCTGGTCGTGCTCGACGCCGTCGAGCGCATCGGCCTCACGCCGGCGGCCTGCGCCGGGCACAGCCTGGGCGAGTACACGGCGCTGGTGGCCAGCGGCGCGTTGGGGTTCGAGCACGGGATCCAGCTGGTGGTCGCCCGTGGCGAGGCGATGGCCCGCGCCGGCGAGGACGCGCCGGGCACCATGGCCGCGCTCCTCGGCATCGCCGACGACGACGCCGAGGCGGCCTGCATGCGCGCCGAGGGCGACGTCTGGGTGGCCAACTACAACGCGCCGGGCCAAGTGGTGATCGCCGGCACGGTCGAGGCGGTGGAGCGGGCCGGCGAACTGGCCAAGGCGCTGGGGGCGAAGCGGGTCATGCCTATCCAGGTGTCGGGGGCCTTCCATACGCCCCTGATGCAAGGGGCGCGTGGCCCGCTGCGCAAGGCGCTGGCCGAGGTGGTGTTCCTCACGCCCGAAGTGCGGGTGGTGGCCAACGTCGACGCGCACGTGCACGACGACCCGGCCGACTGGCCCGGGCTGCTCTCCGCGCAGCTGTGCAGCCCCGTGCGCTGGCGCCAGACGCTCGAGACGTTCGCCGGGCTGGGACTGACCTCGCACGTCGAGCTGGGGCCCGGCGGCGTGCTGAGCGGCCTGGCCAAGCGCAGCCTGCCCGAGATCCAGTCGCTGTCGGTCTCCAAGCCCGAGGACCTCGACACCTTGATGGACAAGGTGGGCGCGGCCGGAACCTGGCGGGACGAGCCGGCCCTGCACCAGGGCGAGCATCTGTATACGTCCGAGCGGGTGGTGGTCAGCCCGTCGAGCGGCATCTTCAACCCCGAGTCGTCGCTGCGGGCTCCGGGGGCAGGCCTGCTGCCGGGGACGGGTGACGGGTCGGGGGCGCTGTCCACCGTCGCCGTGGGCGACCTGGTGGGCCGCGTCGGCATGGCCGAGGTGCGTACGCCCTTCGCCGGCGACGTCATCCGCTGGCTGGCCGCCGACGGCGAGCGGGTCCAGGAGGGGCAACCGCTCATCTGGCTCCGCGTGCCCGACACCTTCTGATGGCGGTCGTGCTCGTGACAGGCGGGAACCGCGGCATCGGCGCGGCCTGCGTCGAGTGGTTCCTCGGCCAGGGCCACCAGGTGGCCACGACGTTCCGCTCCGAGGAGCCGTCGGTGCCGGTCGAGGGCGCGGCCGACCGCTTCCTGCCCGTGCGCTGCGACGTGCGCGACGGCGAGCAGGTGGAGGCGGCCTTCGCCGCGGTGGAAGCGCAGTGGGGCCCGGTCGAGGTGCTGGTGGCCAACGCCGGCATCACCATCGACTCGCTGATGCTGCGCATGAGCGACCAGGCGTTCGTGGACGTGATCGACGCCAACCTGACCGGCTCGTTCCGGGTGGCCAAGCGGGCTGTGGCCAAGATGCTGCGCCTGCACACCGGCCGCATCATCTTCTTGTCCTCCGTCGGCGCCTTCGTCGGGCTGCCCGGGCAGGCCAACTATGCGGCCTCCAAGGCCGGCCTGGTGGGCATGGCCCGGGCCATCGCCCGCGAGGTGGGCAGCCGCCAGATCACGGTCAACGTCGTGGCCCCGGGCCTCATCGACACCGACATGACGGCCGCCCTGGGCGAGGAGCGTGTGGCCGTCATGACGGGCCAGGTGCCGCTGGGCCGGGCCGGCAGCGCGCAGGACGTGGCCGCTGTGGTGGGGTTTTTGGCCTCTCCCGCCGCCTCCTACGTCACCGGCGCCGTCGTGCCGGTCGACGGGGGCCTCGGGATGGGGCTGTAGCGTTCAGGGAACAAAAGCGACAGAAGGAGCCAACAGAGTGGACAGCGACGCAGCGTTCGACAAGTTTCGCGAGTGCGCCGTGGAGGTATTGCAGGTACCGGCGGACAAGATCACCAAGGAAGCCAAGTTCGCCGATGACCTCGACGCCGACAGCCTCGACCTGGTCGAGCTGGTCATGGCGCTCGAGGAGGCCTTCGACATCACCGTCGAGGAGACCGAGCTCGAGGACATCACCACGATCGGGCAGGCCTTCGACCTGATCTCCTCGAAGCTCTGATGCTGCTCGGGACCGGCCCCGACGGACCGATCCGCGGTCGGCGCGTCGCCGTCACCGGGCTCGGCGCGGTCACGTGCTGCGGGGTCGGGACCGACGCGCTGTGGGAGGGGCTGGTGCATCCGTCCGTGGTCGGGGGCGAGGCGCGCGGGTTCGACCCCGAGCAGTGGTTCACCACCAAGGAAGTGCGCCAGCTCGACCGGTTCGCCCAGTTCGCGGTGGCCTCGGCGGTCATGGCGGTGGAGGACGCCGGTGACCTGGAGGTCGACCCGGCCAAGGCCGGCGTCAACTTCGCCACGGGTGTCGGTGGCTTCGAGACGCTGGCCGAGCAGGTCGGCGTGTACAACGAGAAGGGGGGGCGGCGGGTTTCGCCCCGTCTCGTCCCGATGATGATGGCCAATGCCGGTGCCGCCGGCATCTCCATGCACCTGGGCTGGCGCGGACCCTCCGAGGTCATCTGCACCGCCTGCGCCGCCGGCACCCACTCGGTCGGCGCCGCGGCGCGCCTGGTGGCGACGGGTCGGTGCGACGTGGCCATCGGCGGCGGCGCCGAGGCCAGCATCCACCCGGTCGCCATGGCCGCCTTCGCCAACATGACCGCCCTGTCGACCTCGGGGAATTCCCGGCCCTTCGACCTGCGGCGCGACGGCTTCGTGATGACCGAGGGCGCGGGGGCGCTGGTCCTCGAGGACTGGGACCGCGCCGTGGCCCGGGGCGCCACCATTTACGCCGAGATCGGTGGTGCGGCGAGCACGGCCGATGCGCACCACATCACCGCCCCGGATCCGGCCGGAGCGGGTGCCGTGGCCTGCATGGAGCTGGCCCTGGCCGACGCCGGTATCGGGACGGCCGACGTGGGCCACATCAATGCGCACGGGACCTCGACCCCGCTCAACGACCTGGCTGAGGCCCGTGCCATCACCAAGGTCTTCGGCGAGCCGGGCCCGCTGGTCACCTCGACCAAGGGGGTCACCGGGCACGGTCTGGCCGCGGCGGGTGCCATCGAGGCCGTGGCCGCGGTCCTGACCATCCACCACGCCACCATCCCGCCGACCGCGGGATATGAGGAGCCCGACCCCGAGATCACCATCCGGATCGTCCACGGCGAGCCCCTGGCCTGGGAGCCCACCGCGGTGCTCTCGAATTCCTTCGGGTTCGGCGGTCACAACGGCTGCCTGGTCCTGCTGCCTCCCGGCTGAGGCCGACCGCTAAGGTCGCTCGCTCCCCCGCCGCCGCTCCCGGCGACGGGCGGTCGTGGTGAGGTCGAGGTCTTTTGGTGTCGGTGTCGCTCATGGGAAGGCTGTACACCTGGTTCGCCGCGGCCCGGCGCTCACCCTGGCTGTGGGTGACGGCCGCCGTCGTGGTGGCGGCGTTGGTCGTGGGCGGCGTCGTGGCCACGCGCGGCCCGTCGTCACCGCCCCCGGCGCCGCCGCTCACGCGGGCCGTGGCGCTGGGCGACTCCGTCCCCTACGGGCACGGCCTGCACAACCCGTACCTCACCGCGCAGATCGGCCTGCCGCCGGGTTGGGTCTCGCAGGGGCCCGCCGCCCTGGCCTACCCGAGCCGGGTGGCGGCGGCGCTCGGGCTGACCATGACGGTGCGGCGGACCAACTGCGCGCTGACGGGTGACCAGCTGGCCGTCAGCGGGGCGGTGGCCGACGGGGCCGACAACACCGCACCCGACGGGCAGTGCCCCCACGCGTCCGGCCGGGCGCGCGACCTGAGCGACGAGATCGCGGCGGCCGACCTGGCCGAGCACCCGGCCCGGCTCGTGCTGCTGCAGGACGGGGCGGACGACATCGACTTCGCCGCCTGCTTGGAGAACCAGCTGGCCCGGGTGCCCGTGCTCGGCACGAGCCTGGACATCGGCACCGAATGCGTGGACGGCGACGCGGTCACTCCGGCGCTGGCGACCAAGCTGGCCAACGTGAGGGCGAGCCTGGCCCGGGCCATCGAGACCGTGGCCCGTCATGCCGGGTTGGTGGTCGTCCTCGACTACTACCAGCCCATCCCGAGCCCGTCGCAGATCAGCTCGGGCGCCTCGGCCCCCGCCCTGCACACCAACCTGGTCTGTGCCGGGCTCAAGGCCAGCCCGGAAACGACCGACGCCGCCGCCCGGGTGGTGCTGGGCGCATTGAACTCGACCATCGCCGGCGCCGTGGCCGACGCCCGGGCCGGCCACGTCAGGAACGTCGTGCTGGTCGACCTCTCCTCGGCCTTCGACGGGCACGGCATCTGCACGGCGGATCCCTGGGTCTACTCGGGTGAGCCGGTACCCGACACCACGCTGGCGGCCGACGGCGAGCGCGTGCTGGCCGCCAAGGCCTGTACCGCGACGACGGCGTTGCACGGTGCCGCGTCGTGCTCGCCGCTCCTCGCCAGGGCGCGGCAGGCCGAGGAGGGGCTCGAGGGCTACGTGTGGCGGGCCGTGCATCCGATGGCGGCCGGCCAGGCCGCCATCGCGGGCGCCGTGGAGCGGCGGTTGGACGGGCGGGCGTAGGGCGCGAGGGCGCGAGGGCGCGAGGGCGAGTAGGGAGGGCTAGCGGGGCGGGGTCGGTCGACTCAGGCCCCGTCGATGGCCCCGCGCAGCGTGGCGACGAACGCCGCCGCGCCCTCGGGGCCCTCGCCTTCGAGGAGCCGCCGCACCAAGGCCGAGCCGACGACCACGCCGTCGGCCACCTGGCACACCTCGGCCGCCTGCTCGGGCGTGGAGACGCCGACCCCGACGCACACGGGCATGTCGGTCCAGCGGCGGATGCGCTCCACCACGCCGACGGCGTCGGCACCGACGTCGCGTCGCTCCCCCGTGACCCCCATGCGGGCCACGGCGTAAACGAAGCCGCGGGCGCGGGCGCAGATGCGCTCGACCCGTTCGGGCGGGCTCGACGGAGCCACCAGGAGGACGGTGTCGATGCCCGCCGCGTCCGCCTCCTTGGCCCACGGCTCGATCTCCTCGATCGGCAGGTCGGGCAGGATGGCGCCGCTGATCCCGGCGGCGGCCAGTGACCGGGCCATGCGTTTGTGCCCGGCCCGGAAGACCAGGTTGTAGTACGTCATGACGGCCACCGGCACCGGGACCTCGGCGCGGGCGACGTCGTCGATCACCTCGTCGGGCACGGTGCCCCGGTTGAGGGCGCGCAGCGCCGCCTCCTGGACCACCGGCCCATCCATCATCGGGTCCGAGAACGGGATGCCGACCTCCACCGCGTCGGCACCGGCCGCCACCACGGCGGCCAGCGCCTGGCCCCAGTCGTCCGTCATGCCGCCCATCAGATAGGGGATGAGCAGCTTGCGGCCGCGCTCGCGCCGGGCCCGCAGCTCCTTCTCGAGGTCGGGCATCAGGCCTCGCCGTGCGACCGGCGGCCGAAGATCTCGCGCACCTGCGCCACGTCCTTGTCTCCCCGGCCCGACAGCGTGATGAGGACGGTCGAGCCCGTCGGCAGCGCGTCGGTCCCGGCCGAACGGGCCACCCAGGCCACGGCGTGCGCCGACTCGAGCGCCGGGATGATGCCCTCGGTGTGGCTGAGCAGGCGGAACGCCTCCAGCACCTCCTCGTCGCCCGCCGTCGAGTACTCGGCCCGACCGATGGCGGCCAGGTGGGCGTGCTCGGGACCGAGCCCTGGGTAGTCCAGCCCGGCGGAGATGGACTCGGCCTCCTCGATCTGGCCCGCTTCGTCCTGCAGCAGCCGGGAGTACATGCCGTGCAGCACGCCGGGGATGCCGTTGGTGATGGCCGCACCGCCCGCCGCTTCCACGCCCACCAACCGCGCCGGCGTGTCCACGAAGCCGGCGAAGGTGCCCGCGGCGTTGGAGCCGCCACCGATGCACGCCACCACGACGTCGGGATCGCGGCCGATGACCTCGCGACACTGCTGGCGCGCCTCCTCGCCGACGACGCGCTGGAACTGACGCACCATGTAGGGGAACGGGTGTGGTCCCATGACCGAGCCCAGGCAGTAGTGCGTGGACTCCACCGTGGCCACCCACTCGCGCATGGCCTCGTTGACCGCGTCCTTCAAGGTGCGGCTGCCCGAGGTCACGGCGCGCACCTCGGCGCCCAGAAGCTCCATGCGGAACACGTTGAGCTCCTGGCGCTTGGTGTCGACCTCGCCCATGAACACCGTGCACTCCAGGCCGAAGAGGGCGGCCGCGGTGGCCGCAGCCACGCCGTGCTGGCCGGCCCCCGTCTCCGCGATCATGCGCCCCTTGCCCATGCGCTTGGTGAGGAGCGCCTGGCCGACCACGTTGTTGAGCTTGTGCGAGCCGGTGTGCGCCAGGTCCTCGCGCTTGAGCAGCACGCGCACGCCCAGGCGCTCCGACAGCCGGGCGCACTCGGTCACCGGTGTCGGCCGGCCGCCGTAGTGGCGCAGCAG
Organism: uncultured Acidimicrobiaceae bacterium; assembly: GCA_963807775.1. Lineage (GTDB taxonomy): Bacteria > Actinomycetota > Acidimicrobiia > Acidimicrobiales > RAAP-2 > Bog-473. The sequence continues at coordinate 635,344 of CAWECY010000017.1, forward strand.
CCCGTCCAGCTCGGCGTGGAACGCCGGGTCGGTCCAGGCGTCGTCGAACCACTTCTCGAGCTCGAGGCAGGCCGGCATCAGCGACTCGGGCACGAAGCGCCCGCCGAAGTCGCCGAAACGACCGTCGTCACCCGGGCGCGCCATCAGGCTCTCGTCGCCGTCGCTCAACCGTCCCTCCAGTCGTAAGGCTCCTCGTCGTCTGCGTCGATGTCCGACGCGTCGCGTGCCGCCGCCTCGGCGTGGGCCCGGCGGGCGTTGCCGATGAAGGCGCGCAGCAACAGCGGGTCCTTGTGACCGGGCGCCGACTCCACGCCGGTGGACACGTCGACGCCGGCCGGCCGCAAGCTGGTGACCGCCTGGCCCACGTTGTCCGGTCGCAGGCCGCCCGCGACGATCAAACGATGGTGGTCGGCCACCCCTTCGGCCAGGCGCCAGTCGAACACCTGGCCCGACCCCGGATTGTCCCCGTCGACCAGGAGAAAGTCCGCGCCAAATTCCTCGAAGCGGCTGATGCTCCGCTCACCGGCCCGGAAGGCCTTGATCACCGTCGGGACCCGGGCCCGCACCCACTTGGTCTCTTCGGCCGACTCGTGCCCGTGCAGCTGGGCCGCGCCGAGGCCGGCCGCGTGCACGGCCTCAACGACCCGCTGCGGCGCCTCGTCGCGGAACACGCCCACGGTGAGCACGTGCTCGGGCAGCCGCTTGGCGATGTCACCGGCCAGGTGCACGGACACCTGGCGGGGCGAGGGGGCGAAGATGAAGCCCACGGCCGACGCCCCGAGGCTGACCGACAAGAGCGCATCGGCCTCCGAGGTGATGCCGTCGATCTTGACGAAGAGCTCCTCGTCGCTGCTCATCGGGCGCCGACCGGGTGCCCCGCCAGCTGGCGCAGCCGGGCCGCGCGGTCGCCCGCCCGCACCAATGTCTCGCCGACCAGGATGGCCTCGTAACCGGCCTCGGCCAGGCGCCGCGCGTCGGCGCCGTCACGGATGCCCGACTCGGCCACGGCCACGACGCCGGCCGGGATGCGCGCCGCCAGCGCGATGGCCCGTTCGTGGTCGACCTCGAAGGTGCGGAGGTCGCGCTGGTTGACCCCGACCAGTCGGGCGCCGGCGGCCAGGGCGCGTTCGAGCTCCGCCTCGTCGTGCACCTCGACCAGCGAGGCCAGGGACAATGCCGCGGCGCGGGCGGCGAACAGGCGTAGCTCCACGTCGTCGAGGGCGGCCACGATGAGCAGCACGGCGTCCGCTCCCATGAGGCGGGCATCGAGGACGTCGGCTTCGGTCACGGTGAAGTCCTTGCGCAGCACCGGCAGGCCCGAGGACTGCCGGGCGGCGGCCAGGTCGGCGGGCGAGCCCCCGAAGTAGTCGGCGTCGGTCAGCACGGAGAGGCAGGCCGCCCCGCCGGCCACGTACTCCTTGGCCACCAGGTCGGGCTGCAGGCCCGGGTCGAGATCGCCCTTGGAGGGCGACCGCCGCTTGATCTCGGCGATGACCGAGAGCCCGTCCGCGCGCAGCGCGCCGGCGAAGTCGCGCGGCGGCGGGGTGGCGGAGGCCCGTTCGGCCAGCTCAGCGAGGTCGCGCTGGTCGCCAGCCGCCCGAGTCCGGTGCGAGGCCACGATGTCCGCCAGGTAGGTGGGCATGACGCTTCAGCGTAGCGGCGGCCCTCTGGCGCCCCGGGCCGCGTCAGGTGATCAGTCGCACATCCCGTAAGGATCGAGCGGCGCGTCCGACTGGTCCAAGAGGACCCAGGAGTTGGAGGCCTCGTTCATGTAGGCGGCGGCGCAGGGGTCGGCGATCGTGATGACCCGCTCGAGGTTGCAGGGCGACGTCGTCGTCACACAGATGGTGGTGGCCTGATGGCCCTCCGAGTAGGCCGGGCAGGCCAGCGAGAAGCCCGGTGCCGCGTAGGCGGCGATGTACTGCGCCGCCGCCGCACAGCCGAACGCGGTCGCCTCGCCGGCCGGTGGTAGCTCCTCCGCCGCCGTGGGCTGGACGAAGCTCTGAGGCGGGAGCGTGGTCGACGTTGTGGTGGTGGTGGTTGTTGTCGTGGTGGACGTGGTCGTGCTGGTCGTCGTCGCGGCGGCGACGGATTCGTCCGGGGTGCTCTTGCGGTGGCTGTCTCCGGCGGCCGGGCGGCGCCGTACCCGGTTGCCGTGACGGTGGTCGGCCCGGCCGCTGGCCACGGTGCGGAGACCGGCACGTGGTTGGGCCCCTGTCGGGAGGGCCAGGGCCCCGAGCGCGCACATGCACGCGCATACCACTGCACCGAGTGCCGCCACCCGCCTCACCAGCCGCCCCTCTCGCCACACCGCTACTCGGCAGCCCACCGGGCCGCCTACCCAGACAACGTCCCGACCCGCCCTACGTTAGCAAACGGCCGTTTGGGCGGCCATACCGGGACGACGGAGGCCTTCCAATTTCCGCGCCAGTTCGGACCGCCAACCTCTGCATTCCCGAAAACCTCGTTCAGGGAAGAGCAGGCGCCGCTACGGGTGGTTGTGCCTTAGCGAAACCACGTTCACATCTCTCCCGACAAAGTCGGGGTGGTCTGCCTACCCGCGAATCCGGGTGAGGATCTTCTCGCGGCGCTGGCGCGCCTCGCGCGACAGCTCGTAGCCGGGCACGACCTCGGGAACCGGCTCGCCGGCCGCCTCCCGGAGTAGCTCGGCCAGACCCGAGTAGATGACCTCAATGGTGAAGTCGTCCACCTCAATGGAGGCGGTCTCCGTGCCGTCGTCGGCGACTTGCGTGACCTTGACCATGATCAGTCCGCCAGCACCCGAGCCCGGGTCTCTTCACCGTGGCGCTCGATGACGATGCAGTCACCGTCCCGGAAGATCCAGCCCACCTCGCGCCAGGGCTTGAACTCGGGCAGCGCCTCGGCCGTCACCGTGCTCGCCCCCTGCTGCTTCTTCTGCTCCCAACGCCTCATGGAGAAATTGTGAACCCGGTGTGTTTCATGCGTGGTGACGTCCGGTTGCCGTTGGGGTGCGCGCCGTCGTGGGACCCGCACTGCAGCACGGGTTGCGTTATCCCAGGTCAGAGCATTACGCGCCCGGCTCCAGGCGTCGGCATCCGTTGGCCGCGCCTGAGCTGGAGAAGACGCTGCACCTTGCCGGTGGACCAGGATGTTCACGGACGTCAGACGTGCCGGCGCCGGCCCGGTTACTCGGGCTCACCCCCGGACAGTGCATTCAACGGGCGAACAGGTGCCAGCCCAGCCACATCAGCCCCAGTACCAGGACGACCCGCAGAAAACGCCCCGTGGCCAGCCGCGCCAGCATATCGGTTGGCCGCGCCACCGCCCGCCCCTGCGTGGCGCGCGCCAACCACCACAGTCCGAGCCCGGCAGCGAAAAGGATCGCCCACACGGCGTAGAAGGGCGCGCTCGAGCTCACGGCGCAGCCGTCTCCGACGGCCGGGGCCGGCCCAGGTTCACGACCAGTGCTCCCAGGCACAGCCAGCCGAAGAACAGGGCTGCCTTGAGCAGATAGAAGCGGTCCACCGCGTCGGCCATGGAGCTGAACGTCGGGTGGGCGGCGCGGCTGCCACGGGCGGCGTAGGCGACCAGTTCCCAAGCGACGATGGCCGCCGCCAGCAGGACCCAGGCCCGGTAGGGGTGCCGCGCCGCCACCGGCGCCGACGGCCGTCGTATGACCGGTCGCCACGGCCAGCGCCACACCACGGCCACGGCCAACACGGCGATGGGGACGGCCGTCATGACATCGGCGGGCACCGTGAAGGGCGTGGTGGCGGCCGCCCCGAACGAGTAGCCGATCGCACCCACGACGAGCAGGCGCCCCACGATCGGCTGGCGTGGCCGCGGTGGTATGGCGGCCACCGGCTGGGCTCAGGCCGAGGCGATCAGGGGCAACATCGACACCCGAGCCGGCCGGGAGCCGCCGATGCCGTCGCCGGAACGCAACCGGATGGGACCGGGCGCCGCCACGCTGCGGTGCAGGTAGCCCAGCGCCACCCAGGCGCCCAACTCGGGGCTCCAGGCGGCCGACGTCACCGTGCCCACCACCCTGTCCTCCAGCGCGCCATCGTCGGCCGGCGCGTCGCCGGCGTGCAGCGTCATGCCCCGGGTCAGGTCCTCGTCGTCCGGCGAGCCCGAGGCCGCCACGACGCCCACCAGGCGTCGGGCCACGTTGGAGCCCCGCGCGTCGAGCCTGGCCACCAGCTCCTGCCCGGTGTAGCACCCCTTGGTGAAGCTGACCGTCCGCTCCACCAGCCCCGCCTCGGCCGCGATGGTCTTGTTGGTCAGCTCGCTGCCCATGGCCGGAATACCCGACACGATGCGGCAGGCCTCCACCGCGCCGGGGCCACACGCCACGATGCCCTGGGGCAGCGCGGCGACTTCGGGACCCAGCACCACGTCGTCGGGTCCGATCAGGTCGATCCCGGTCCAGCCGTTCCAGTCGAAGGACAGCGCGAGCACGCCCCGCTCGCCCAGCACGCCCAGGAGCCCGGCCGCCGCCTCCCCGACCCCGGCCCCGCGCAGCGAAAGGCAGCGCCACGGCAGGTGCTCCAGCTCGACCTTCGAACGCAGAAGGAAGCGGCGCAGACGCGCCGCCACGGCGTCCCCGTAGCCGCCCTCGACGTCGAGCACGAAGCCCTGGGCGTCGGTGCGGGTCACCCGCAGCAGAGCCGACAGCTTGCCGTCGGGCTCGAGCAACAGCGAGTCGGCCGACGCGCCGACCGCCAGCGCGGCGACCTCCTGGGAGACCTGTCCCTGGAGGTAGGCCTCGGCCTCGGGGCCCCGCACGGCCACGATGTCGCGGGCCGAGCGGAACGCGCCCGCCCCCCGGCGCAGCGCCGTCGTCTCGGCGTCGGACGCCGCGGCGCCGCTCACGCCGGCGTTCCCACCCGGCCCGCGCTCATGCGCCGGGCCGCCGTGACGGCCACCAGCAGCGCGCCCGCCTTGTGGGCGCACTCCTCGTCCTCGGACTGCGGGTCGCTGTCCGCCACGATGCCGGCGCCCGCCTGCACCGACGCCTGCCCGTCGGACGAGACCACCATGGTGCGGATGGCGATCGCCGTATCGAGGTTGCCCGAGAAGTCGATGTAGCCGACCACGCCGCCGTACACGCCGCGCTTGGTGGGCTCCAGCTCGTCGATGATCTCCATGGCCCGCACCTTGGGCGCCCCCGACAGGGTGCCGGCGGGCAGCGTGGCCCGCAATACATCAATGGGGCCCTTGCCCTCGGCCAGCTCGCCCGACACCTGCGACGTGATGTGCATGATGTGGCTGTAGCGCTCGATCGTCATGAGCTCGTCGACCTTCTCGGTGCCGAAGCGCACCACTCGGCCCACGTCGTTGCGGGCCAGGTCGACCAGCATGATGTGCTCGGCCAGCTCCTTGGGGTCCTCGGCCAACTCGCCTTCGAGCAGCCGGTCGTGCTGCTCGTTCTCGCCCCGCGGCCGCGACCCGGCGATGGGCCGCGAGATCACCACGTTGTCACGCAGACGCACCATGGGCTCGGGGGACGCCCCCACCACGGTCACTTCGGGGAAACGAAGGAAGTAGAGGTAGGGGCTCGGGTTGAGCAGGCGCAGGGCGCGGTAGACGTCGAAGGGGTCGGCCTCGAGCGCCAGGTCGTAGCGCTGGGAGAGCACCACCTGGAAGATGTCACCGGCCCGGATGTACTCCTTGGCCACGCCGATGGCCGCCTGGTACTCGTCCGAGCTCAGGGTCCGGGTCGCCTCCGCCTTCTCGAGGCTGGCCGGCGGCGCGGCCAGCAGCTCGCCGGCGCGGCTGCTGGCGCAGTCGGCCGCCAGCACGCCCAACCGGGCGCAGGCGGCCTCGTAAGCCTCGGCTACGGCGTCGGCGTCGACCACGCCGCCCGGCGCGTCAGGCACCACGACGTTGTCGACCAGCACGATCCGTTGGCGCCAGTGGTCGATGGCGCAGAACTGCCCGATGACGACCAGGGACGCATCGGGGTGGCCCAGGTCGTCGGCCGGGACGTCGGGCAGGCGCTCGACCTCGCGCACCACGTCGTAGCCGAGATACCCGACCAGCCCTCCGTGCAGCGGCGGCAGGCCGGTCAGCACCGGTGACCGGAAGCGCGCCACCAGCGCCTCGACCGCAGCCAGGATCCCCTCGTCCGAAGGGGCCAGCCCGAGCCGTCCCGTCACCGCGACGGCGCGCCCGCGCGCCGTCAACGTGGCCAGCGGCCGCCGCCCGACGAATGAGTAGCGGCCCCAGCGCTCCCCGCCCTCCACCGACTCGAAGAGGAACCCGTCGCCCTGCCCCACCACGTTGGCGAAGCAGGCCACCGGGGTAAGGGTGTCGGCCACCACCTCGCACCACACCGGGACGATCTCGTGCTCCTTGGCCAACGCGGCGAACTCGGCCGGATCGGGCCGGAAGGTGAGGCCGGCCGCGCCCGACGGCCCGGCCGCGCCGGCCGGCGTCACGGCGCCGGCTGCCCGGGCCCACGGCCCACGGTGCGGAAGAAGCACGAACGCGCGCCGGTGTGGCAGGCACCGCGCCCGTGCTGGTCGACCAGCACCACCAGCGCGTCAGCGTCGCAGTCCAGGCGCACCTCGCGCACGTACTGGCGGTCACCCGAGGTCTCACCCTTCTGCCAGTACTCCTGACGGCTGCGGCTGAAGAACCACGAGCGGCCGGTGGTCAGGGTGCGCCGCAGCGCCTCCTCGTCCATGTAGGCGAGCGTGAGCACCGTGCCGTCGGTGGCGTCCTGCACGATGGCGGGCACCAGCCCGTCGCCCTTGGTGAAGTCGACAGCGCGCGCCAGGTCCTCGTCGAAGACGAGCGCCACGCCCTCGGGCGCGGGGGAATCTGCCGGCCCGTCGGCCGCGGGCGCGCTCAAAGGTAGAGCCCCGTGCCGCTGTCGTTCCGGCTCGATGCGATGGCGTGGATGTCGCGCTCGCGCAGGATCACGTACTCCTCGCCGTGCACCTCGACCTCGAAGCGGTCCTCGGGGTTGAACAGGACGGTGTCGCCCACCTTGATCGAGCGCACGTGCGGGCCGACGGCCACGGTCTCGGCCCACACCAGGCGCCGCGTGATCTGCGCCGTGGCCGGGATGAGGATGCCGGCGCGCGAGCGCCGCTCGCCGTCGCTCTGCGAGATCTGCACCATCACCCGGTCGAAGAGGACGGTGATGGGCTGCTTGTCCTGTGGCTTGTCAGGCACCTTGGCCGGTGCGGGTGCCGACGCCGTCGCCGCCGCCTTCGCCGGGGTCACGGTCTCGTCCCGGGTCCGCTCGTGGACCTTGGCGGGCGCCTTCTGCGTGGTGATGGCCTCGCTGGCCCCGGTCTTGGTCGTTGACGTCGGCACCCACTCACGGTACCGCACGAGGTTGTCCGTCCAGGTCAGCCCGAACTTTCGACCAGGGGCCCCACCGTCGCCCGCGTCACACGGGCCGGACGGTCACCCCGTGTGCCGCCATATAGGCCTTGGCCTCGCCGATGGTGAACTCGCGCCGGTGGAAGATGGAGGCGGCCAGCACGGCGTCGGCCCCCCCGTCGACCGCCCCGTCCACCAGGTCCTGCAGCTGGCCCACCCCGCCCGATGCCACCACCGGGATGTCGACGGCGTCGACCACGGCCCGGGTCAGCCCCAGGTCGAAACCGTCCTTGGTGCCGTCGCGGTCCATGGACGTCAGCAAGATCTCGCCCGCACCGTTGCCGGCGCATTCGACGGCCCACCGCACGGCGTCAAGCCCGGCCGGGCGCCGACCGCCGTGGGTGTGCACCTCCCAGCCCCGACCGTCCTCGCGGCGCCGGGCGTCGATGGCCACGACGGCGCACTGTCCCCCGAATTCGTCGGCGACGTCGCGCACCAGAGCCGGCCGTTCCACCGCGGCCGTGTTCACGCCGACCTTGTCCGCGCCGGCTCGGAGGAGGCGGCGGGCGTCATCGGCTGTCCGGACGCCACCACCGACCGTCAAGGGGATGAAGACCTGCTCGGCCGTGCGGGCCACCACCGAGACCATGGTGTCGCGCCCGTCCGAGGAGGCCGTGATGTCGAGGAAGGTGACTTCGTCGGCCCCCTCCGCGTCGTAGCGCGCCGCCAACTCGACGGGATCACCCTCGTCGGTCAGGTCGACGAACTGGACGCCCTTCACCACGCGGCCGTCGGTCACGTCCAGGCACGGGATCACTCGGATGCTGCGCACGCCGCCACCCCCTCCTCCACCGTGAAGCGGCCCTCGACCAACGCCTTGCCCACGATGGCGCCGGCCATCCGCCGCCCGCCCACCTGCAGCCGGGCCAGCCGGTGCAGGTCCTCGGTGGCCGACACGCCCCCCGACGCCACCAGCGGGAGCGCGCTGCGCACCAGCAGCGCGGCCAGGCCGTCGACGTCGGGACCGGCCAGCATGCCGTCGCGCGCCACCGACGTCGCCACCACGGCTCCGATCGGCTCGTCCTCCCAGACCCCCAGCAGCTCGGTCAGCGTCCGACCGGACCCGGTCAGCCAGCCCTCCGACTGCGCCTCGGCCTCCCCGTCCTCGGCCACGCGGTAGTCCAGCCCCACGGCGACGCGGCCGGGCCAGCGCCGGGCGCAGCGAGTGGCCAGCTCCGGGGTTTCCACCGCCGCCGTGCCGAGCACCACGCGTGCCACCCCCGACGCCAACAACTCGGCCGCCACCTCTTCGGAGCGGATGCCACCCCCGGCCTGCACCTGGACCGGCGCGGGTGCCGCCACCCCCAGGCCGACGATCTCGCGCAGGGCGTCGCGCTCGTGGGCCACGCCGGTGCGGGCCGCCTCCAGGTCGACCACGTGGATCCAGCGGACGCCGCCGGCGATGTAGCGCGCCGCCAGCGCGGCCGGGTCGCCGTAGCGCTGCTCGCGGTCGAAGTCTCCCTGGGTGAGACGGACGGCCGCGCCGGCGCGCAGGTCGATGGCGGGCAGGAGCTCCATCAGGCCGCCGTAGCGGCCGCGGCCAGGTCGACGAAATTGCGCAGCAGCGCCATGCCCGTGCGCCCGGACTTCTCCGGGTGGAACTGCGCGCCCCACAGGTTGGCGCGGCAGGCCAGCGCGGCCACGGGCCCGCCGTAGTCGCACACCGCCACCGTCTCGTCGCCCACCGGGGGCGCGAACGAGTGCACGAAGTAGACCCACGGCCGCGCCCCGAGGCCGCGCAGCGGGGCCGGGTCGCCCTCGGCCGGGCGGCACGGCTCGAGCTGGTTCCACTGCATCTGCGGGTGCTTGACCCCCGCGGGCAGCCGGGCCACCGTCCCGCCGAAGACGCCCAGCCCCTCCGCCTCGGGGCTCTCGACCGAGCCCGCGTAGAGCAATTGGAAACCCACGCACACGCCGAAGAACGGCTTGCCGCCCTGGACGGCGCGACGCGCCGGTTCTTCCAGCCGGCTCTCGCGCAACGCCCGGGCGCAGGCCCCGAATGCCCCGACCCCGGGCAGCACGACCGCGTCGGCCGCGTCGACCTCGTCCGGGTCGGTGACGAGGCGGGCCGCCGCGCCGACGTGTTGCAGGGCCTTCTCGGCCGACCGCAGGTTGCCGATGCCGTAGTCGAGGACGGCGATGCGCGGCCCCGCGCTCATAGGCTGCCCTTCGTGGAGGGAATGCCACCCCCCTCCACGCGCACCGCGTCGCGCAGGCAGCGGGCCACGCCCTTGAAGCTGGCTTCGAGCATGTGGTGCGTGTTCTTGCCCTCGAGGCGGCGGATGTGCAGCGTGACGTCGGCCGCCGTGGCGAAGGCGCGCCAGAACTCCTCGGCCAGCTGCGGGTCGAAGGGCGGCTGGCCCAGACCCGGCGTGTCGGGTGCGAAGTCGAGCCCGTAGGCGAGATAGGGGCGGCCCGACAGGTCGAGCGCCACCTCGATCAGCGCCTCGTCGAGCGGCAGCAGCATGGAAGCGAAGCGGCGGATGCCGGCCTTGTCACCCAGCGCCTCGGCCAGGCAGGCGCCGACGACGATGCCGACGTCTTCGACGGTGTGGTGGGCGTCGATGTGCAGGTCGCCCTGCGCCTGGACGCGCGAGGTCGAAGGATGCGTGCTTGCCCAGCTGCTCGACCATGTGATCGAAGAAGGGCAGCCCCGTCGACACCTCGGTGCGGCCGGTGCCGTCGATGTCGAGGCTGACGGCGATGGTCGTCTCCTTGGTGGCGCGGTCCTTGCTGGCCGTCCGGCGGGGCGCGGGCGCGGTCGTCGTCACAGGCTCTCCTTCAGTGCGTGCAGGAAGCGGTCGTTCTCCTCGGGCGTGCCGATGGTGACGCGCAGGCACCCCTTCAGCCCGTCCCACGAGGCGCAGTTGCGGATGAGCACCGAGTGGTCGAGGAGGGACTGCCAGACGTGGTCCGCATCTCGGTCCTGGGGGCGGAAGAGGATGAAGTTGGCATCCGACGGCCAGCTGTCGACGGGCAGGTCGGCCAGCGCCGCCGCCACGCGGCCCCTCTCCTCGCTGATGCGGGCCACGCGCGCCTCCATCTCGGGCACGTGGCGCAGCGCGAACAACCCGGCCAGCTGCGTCTGCGCCGAGAGGTGGTAGGGCAGCACGACGGCCTCGCACGCCCGCACCACCTGCGGATTGCCGACGAGATACCCCAGACGCGCCCCCGCCATGGCCCACGTCTTGGAGAACGTGCGGGTGACGACGAGGCCGGCGTTGTCGTCGGCATCGCTGGCGTCCCCGCCCCCGCCCCCGTCCCTGCTGCGCAGCTCGAGCGCGCTCCACGGCGAGAATTGGCCGTAGGCCTCGTCGACGATGACCAGGCCGGGCGCGGCGCTCGTCACCGCCGCCACGGTCGGCCGCGGCTCGGCCCGTCCGGTCGGATTGTTGGGCGAGCACAAGAAGGTGACGTCCGGCCGTTCGGCCTCGATCAGGCGGACAGCGTCGTCGACCTGAATCCGGAAGTCGTCGTCCCGTGCCCCCTCGACCACCTCGGTCCCGGTGATGCGGCTGATGTGCGAGTGCAGCGCGTACGTCGGTTCGAAGAGCAGGGCGCGCCGGCCCGGGCCGCCGAAGGCGAGCAGCAGCGACTGCAGGACCTCGTTGGAGCCGTTGGCGCAGAAGACCTCATCGGGGCCGACGCCGTGCAGGTCCGCCACGGCCTGGCGCAGCTCCGTGGCCGGCCGATCTGGATACCGGTGGAACGACACCCGATCGAGCTCGGCCAGCAGCTCCTCACGCCAGGCGTCCGGCGGTGCGAAGGGCGACTCGTTCGTGTTCAGGCGCACCTCCGCCTCGACCTGGGGCGAGTGGTAGCCCTCGGCCAGCTGGAGGTCTGGGCGCACCGGCGGGACGGCGCTCACGGCCGCACCCCGCCCTCGGCCCCGCCCCGCTGGCCTTCGTCTTGGTCGTCCCGCACGCCCAGCCGGGCCAGCCGACGCCGCACCGACTCGGCGTGCGCCGGCAGCCCCTCGGTCTCGGCCAGCGTGATCACGCGCGGCCCGAACGTGCGCAGGGCGGCGGGCGTGCCCCGCACGGCGTGGATGTGCTTTCGGAAGTCGTCGGCCCGCAGCGCCGAGGCGAAGCGCGCCGTGCGGTTCGTGGGCAGGACGTGGTTGGGCCCCGCGATGTAGTCCCCCAGGCTGGCCGGCGTCCAGTCGCCGATGAAGACGGCGCCGGCGTTCTGCACGTCCTCGAGCAGGGCCACGCCCTCGTCCTCGGGCACCATCAGCTGAAGGTGCTCGGGCGCCACCGCGTTGGCCACGGCCAGTGCCTCCTGGGGTCCGTCCACCAGGCAGGCGATGCCTGCCGCCGCCAGTGTCGCCTCCAGGTCGGCGCGGCGGCTGGATTCGGCCACGATCCGGCCGATCTCCGTGACGACGTGCTCGAGCAGGTCGGGGTCCCAGGTCACCAGCCAGGCCAGGCCGTCGGGGCCATGCTCGGCCTGGACGACGACGTCAATGGCGGCGAAGGCGGGATCCGCATCTGGGCCCGCCACGACGACCACCTCGGACGGCCCGGCGAAGGCCGAGGCGACGCCGACCACGCCCGAGAGTTGGCGCTTGGCCTCGGCCACGTAGGCGTTCCCGGGGCCGGCGATGACGTCGACGGCCGGGATGGAGTCAGTGCCGTAGGCCATCGCGGCGATGGCCTGCGCACCTCCGACCCGGTAGACCTCCTCGATCCCGGCCACGGACGCCGCGGCCAAGGTGGCGCCGTCGACATGGCCGTCCGGTCCCGGCGGGACGCAAAGGGCCATGCTGGCGACGCCCGCCACCCGGGCCGGAGCGGCGCACATGAGAACCGTCGAGGGATAGCGGGCCCGGCCGCCGGGGGCGTAGATGCCGGCCCGCCCGACCGGACGGGTCAGATGGCTGACGGTGATGCCCCCGTCGGTGTGGTCGCCGGGCGGCGTGCCCTCGGCGGCGTGATAGGCGACGATGCGGGCGAAGGCGGTCTCGAGCGCGTCCAGCAGACCCGGGTCGGCGGCCGCCCGTGCCTCCTTGACTTCTCCCGGCGGCACCCGGAGGCCTTCGGACACGTCGACCCGGTCGAAGACGGCCGTGGCTCGGATGACGGCGGCGTCGCCTTCGGCGCGCACCTCGGCCAGGATGCCCGCCACGGCGTCGTGCACGTTGGCCCCCGGGGCGTCGGGGCGCGGCAGGGCGGCGTCGAACGGCGGCTGTTTGCCGCGGAGGTCCAGGACGCGGAGGGGCACGAGGACACAAGGCTACCGGGGTCGTCCGGCGGCCCTTTGCTAGGTCCGGGGCGGAGCCAGCGCCTCCATGAAAGTGGTGACGACGTGCTGGACACCGATCTCGTTGCGCCCGATCACCATGTGGTCGTGCTGCCCGTCGCGGGCTCCCTGCCCGCAGCCCCGCAAGACGGCGAAGTCCTCGTCGCGCACGGCGGCGTGCACCGCCTCGTAGAGCTCCCAGTAGCCGTTCCGGGTGGCCTCGTCGGGTGCGGGGAGGCTGGCCATCCAGCCGTGGCGGAGCACCGAGCGGCCAACGTGGTCGGCGGGGCCGGCGTGGTTGGTGGGGGCGGCCGGGAGGATGTCGATGATCTCGGTTCCGACCGGGCTCATGGCCAGGGTCAGGTTCGGGAAGATCCAGTAGATGAAGACCATGTAGGCCAGTGGCTCGGTCAGGTTGGCGTCGCTACGGGCGCCCTCGATCCACGGGCTGGCGAAGCCAAGGCGGTGGTGCCGGCCGTAGCCGTCGTACGTGGCGGTGTCGGCCACCGTGTTCTGCCCCACGATGCTGTTCTTGTGTACGTAGGGGAAGTGGTAGTTCTCGGCGAACGCCTCAATGGCCGCTTTCCAGTTGACGTCGCCCTCGACCTCTCGCTCCGTGAGGTACTCCGACCCCTCCAATCCCCAGGCGCCGAGCTCGGCGTCGAGCGTCCCCAGATGGGTGGCCACGTCGATCGGGGCGCCGGCGGTGAGCACGACCCAAACGAGGCCGTGGCGCTCCTCGGTGGGCAGGGCCACCAGCCCGTAGGCGTCGCGGTCCATCCCCTCGAAGCCCGCCTGCCCCGGCAGCCCGGCCAGGCGGCCCGCGCTGTCATATGACCAGGCGTGATAGGGGCAGGTGTGCCGACGGGCGTTGCCGCAGCCCTCGGCCGGCTTGCCGCCCCGGTGACGGCAGTAGTTGAGGAACGCCCGGGCAGTGCCATCCTCGCCCCGGGTCAAGAGGACAGAGGTCCCCAGGACCTCGCGGACAACGAAGTCGTGTGGGACGCGCGAGCTGCGCCGTCGGGGCGAGCGCGAGCGGCGTCCGGCGGCACAGCTCGAGCTCGCGGGTGTGGAGCTGAGGGTCCCGGTAGTAGGCCAAGGGCACGGTGAGGACACCGTCGGCCATGTCGGTGGTACCCGCCTCAATGAGATCGAGCAGCCGGAGGACCGGCTCGGGCCCCGTCGGCCGGCCTGTGCCGGATGCCCTGGTTGTCTCCGCCTCGACCGCCATGGTTGGACCTCCTCGGAGAGGGAGCCTACTGAGAGCCGGCCCAGGGCTCTCGCTCCTTCCGGGTGTCGCCGGAGGGCCGTCATCGGCCATCATCGGGGCATGTCGACGGCCGCCGAGATCTCCTCCCTATCCTCCACGCTCGAGGAGCTGCACCAGCGGGTCACCGCCATGGCCGAGGGCGCGCTGGCCCGCGGCGACGAGGAGATGGCCCACGAGCTCATCGCCGTCGAGCGCTCACTCGGCGGGACGCTCCGGCGCCTGCGGCGATTCGAGAAGTCCTCCAAGCGCTGACAGCCCGGGCTCGCCGACCTTCACGCCAGCCCCACCCTGACGTCAAACTGTCGGCCTACTCGTCCGCTCTGGACGACGAAAACCGGGATCTGCGTGCCTCCCCGTTTGACTCCCGGCCTGTGCTCCTTCCTCAGCTGTATACGGAGCGCGCCGGCCGCCTCAATTTTTCCGTATATGGCCACCGGGCGGGTCGTATACACCGGTGACGGGATGCCCGGGGCCGGCGCGAATATCCAAGTGAAGCTGATGCCCGGAAGGTCGCATATGCAGATCAGAACGACACACGAGACAACCCGAGTCGACAGCTGGTGGCAGATCCCCTACGCGGCCCCGCCCAGAACGGCAGGACTCAAACGGCGTACAGGACCAGCTCGTGGCCGAGCAGGGAGGCCGCCGTGCGCAACACGGTTTGGCGCTGGGTGACCACGGCGCAGTTCCGGCGCTCGGCCAGCTCGACCACGGCCACGACGCTCAGGTCGGAGGTGTCGCAGCGGGCGGCCAATTCGCCCGAACGCCGGGCCGCCTCGCCCGTGAACGGCTCGACCTCGGTTCCCGCCAGCAACTCAAGGATGCGGTCGCTCCGGGCCTCGACCCGGTACCCCTCGGCGACCGTCACCGCGGGGATGACCGGGACGATCCCGTTGCTCAGTGCAGCACGATGCAGGGCCCACATCATGCGGTCCCCGCGGGCGGCGGCGTGGAGCGCCCCCAATCCGTAGGCCAGGCCCTCCCGTCGGCCCGAGCTCACCGCCGACGGACGCGGGAGGCGACGCCGGACACACCGGAGCGGAGTCGAGCCAGCAGAGCTTCACCGGCAGCCAGCTCCTCCGCGCTCAACGACCCCGTCTCGCCCTCCCAGGCGGCCACGCCGCGCAGCCCCTGGCGCACCCGTAGCTGCCGCTCGGCCGCCGTCGACAGCCAGGCGCTGAAGGAAACCCCGTCCTCCTTGGCCGCCAATTCGACTGAGGTGGCGACCTCGTCGTCGAGCGACACCGAGCGTTTCGTCACCATTTCCCCCATGGTAGCACCTGGAGTAATACCAGAAGCGCCTTGTTAGTTACACCCGGTGCGTAGACACCAATGCCGGCCCGAAGGCCGGCATTGGGCGAGTCGGCCAGGAGGCGGATCCCAGCACGGACTCTTTTGGAACCAGGTGGCGGGAACCGGTTCCGACACAATGGTAGCGCCTGGCTTCTTCGATTTCAGCCGGGGAAACGTGAATTGCCTAAAAAGGGGCCAAATGGCCCGTTGCGCGCCGATTACCGGACTGAGGGGCAGAAGTCATTCATGACGCACCCGGCACAACGTGGCTTTCGAGCAACACACGTGTTCCGGCCGTGGAGGATGACACGCAAGCTGAATGCGCCCCGCTCGGCCTCCGGGACCAATCTGTTGAGCGACAGCTCCACTTTGACCGCGTCCGCCTGATCCTTGGGGGCCATGTCGTCAAGGAGCCCGAGCCGCTTGCTGACCCGAAGGACGTGGGTGTCGACCGGCAGACCCGGCGCCCCGAAGGCGACGCTGCGCACCACGTTGCCCGTCTTGCGCCCCACGCCAGGGAGGGTCACGAGGTCCTCGAGCTTCTCCGGGACCACTCCCCCGAACCGTTCCTCCACGGCGCCGGCCATGCCGATCAGACTCGTGGTCTTGGAACGGAAGAACCCGGTGGAGCGGATGATCTCCTCGACGTCCTCGGGGTTGGCCATGGCGAGCGCGGCCGGGTCGGGGTACTTGTCGAACAGGACGGGCGTCACCATGTTGACCCGGGCGTCCGTGCACTGGGCCGAAAGGATCGTCGCCGCCAGCAGCTGAAAAGGCCCGTCGTGGTCGAGCGCGCAGAGTTCGTTCGCACTGCCCGGGTAGAGCTCAGCCAGCCGCTCGATCACCAGTCGAGCCCGGCCCTTCGGTGTCCTCGGCAACGCCACCCGCTCACGGTACCGGTACCGGGTTACCTTGGCCGCCGTGGACGCCATGGAATTGGTCGAGCTGGCCCGGCTCGGAGAACCCCAGCGGGCCGCGCTCAAAGACCTCCTGGCCCGCGTCGCCGCAGCCGATGGCCACCCGCCCCTTCCCGAGCCCGAGCTGGAGGCCGTCAGCGCCGGCACCGGCAGCGGGCGAGCCGTCTTGTCCCAGACCCACGGCCACCTGCAAGGCGCCGCATTCCTCTTCTCGGCCCGGGACGGGTCGACGGCGCTGCACGTCGCCGTCGACCCCGGCGCCCGAGGCGACGGCGGGCCCGCCCTCGCGTTGACCCACTTCGCGGTTATGCAGGCACCTGACGACTCTCCGGTCCACCTCTGGGCCATGCAAGCCGGCCCGGAGGACGACACCCGGGCGCTCTCCCTGGGCTTCGGACCCGAGCGCGACCTGCTCCAGATGCGCGTCCCGCTGCCACTGGACCGGCAAGTCGTCGACGCCACCCGGCACCTGCCGACCCGGCCGTTCGTCCCGGGACACGACGACGAGGCCTGGCTGGCGACGAACAACCGCGCCTTCAACGGCCACCCGGAGCAAGGCGGGTGGACGCTCGACCAGCTGCGCCGGCGCTTGGACGCCGACTGGGTCGAGCTGGACGGCTTCCTGGTCGCCGACGCCCCGGACGGCGACGGCATCATCGGGTCGTGTTGGACCAAGGTCCATCGCGATCATTCACCCGTGCTCGGGGAGATCTACGTGATCTCCGTCGACCCCCGCTTCCACGGGCAGGGCTGGGGGCGCTCCCTCACCGTGGCCGGGTTGGTCTCCCTGGCCGGGCGCGGCGTCCCCGTGGGCATGCTCTACACCGGTGCCGACAACGAGGCCGCCGTCGGGCTCTACCGCTCGCTCGGCTTCACCGTCGACCACATCGACCGGTCCTATCGCCGCGACCCCGCGGCGTAGGGATG
Organism: uncultured Acidimicrobiaceae bacterium; assembly: GCA_963807775.1. GTDB lineage: Bacteria > Actinomycetota > Acidimicrobiia > Acidimicrobiales > RAAP-2 > Bog-473. The sequence continues at coordinate 652,372 of CAWECY010000017.1, forward strand.
GCCCGAGGAGGGCTCAGCTGAGTCCGCTCCCGATGGCCCGGCCCACGCCGTAGGTCACGGCGGCCGCCACTGCGGTGACCGCCAGCTGGCGCACGGCGGACGCCAGGGCGGAGCGCTCGGTGAAGCGAGCCAGCACGACGCCCACGACGACCGCCGCCACGGCGCCCAGCACGACCGACAGCACGATGGCCGTGGTGCCTGAGGTGAACAGCCACGGCGCCAACGGGATGAAGGCACCGAGGGCGAAGGTGACGAAGGACGCGCCTGCAGCCAGCCAGGGCGAGCCCAGGTTCTGCGTGGAAATCCCCATCTCCTCCCGGGCGTGGGTCTCAAGGGCGAGGTCGGGGTCCTGCATCACTTCGTTCACCATGTCGGACGCCACCGCCGGCTCGATCCCCCGCCGCACGTACATGCCCCGCAGCTCGGCTGCCTCGCCATGGGGGTTGTCACTGAGCGCCTGACGTTCCACTTCGAGCTCACGCTCCTGCAGCTCGCGCTGGGCCGTCATGGAGAGGTACTCACCCGAAGCCATGGAGAACGAGCCGGCGACCAGACCGGCGATGCCGGCCAGGCGGACGATCGACCCCCCCGGGTTGGCCCCGGCTATGCCGAGCACCAGCGCTACGTTCGTGACCAGGCCGTCGCTGATCCCGAACACGGCGGCCCGCGCTCCGCCGCTCCGGATGTCCCGGTGGTGGTGCGGCGGGATGAAGTCGTGCTCGTGGGCGTAGCTCACTGGGATCAGCGTAGTGAGGGCCTTGACTCGACGCGGGTAGCGTCCCGGAGCGAAAAGCGATGACCACGACCAACGAGGAGCCCACCGCCATGCCCACCATCATCGACGGCGTCGACGCCTTTCACGACTTCGTCGGCAAGGAGCTCGGCAGCTCCGAGTGGCAGACCATCACCCAGGAGCGGGTCAACCAGTTCGCCGACGCCACCGACGACCATCAGTGGATCCACGTCGACCCCGAGCGGGCCAAGGAGGGACCGTTCGGCACCGCCATCGCCCACGGCTACCTGACTCTGTCCCTGGCGCCGGTGCTGCTGAACAAGATCATCCGCGTGGACAACATGAAGTTCGGCGTGAACTACGGCTGCAACAAGGTTCGCTTCCCCTCGCCGGTGCCGGTGGGCGCCGAGCTGCGCATGACCGCCTCGGTGGCCGGCGTCGAGGAGGTCGGCGGTGGGGTGCAGGTGACGTACGACCTCGTCATGGAGGTCAAGGACGCCCCCAAGCCGGCCTGCGTGGCGCAAGTGGTCTACCGCTACTACCGCTGAGCTGATTCCGAGCTTTCCCACCATGGCACCACCCGGCAACGCGAACGCGAACGGGCAGCGCGATGGTGCCAGCACGCCGCCGACACTGCCCACCGGCGACGAGAAGACGGCCCGGGTACGTGCGATGTTCGACACCATTGCGCCCCGCTACGACCTGGTGAACCGCCTCATGACGTTCGGGCTCGACCAAGCCTGGCGGCGCACGACGGTGAGCGCGCTCTCGCTACCTGCCGACGCGCGGGTGCTTGACCTGGCCTGTGGCACGGGCGACCTGTCGCGGGTCGGGCGTCGACAGGGCTACCGCATGGTGGGCGCCGACCTCAGCGCGGGCATGCTGGCCGCCAACAATTCGACCACGCCGCTGGTCGAGGCCGACGGAGGACGGCTCCCCTTCGCCGACGGCGCCTTCGATGGCGTCGTGTGCGGCTACGCGCTGCGCAACTTCACTGACCTGGGCGCCACCCTGGCCGAGGCCGCCCGGGTGCTGCGCCCCGGCGGCCGGCTGGCGGTGCTCGAGGTCGATGCTCCCACCTCGCGCGTCCTGCGGGCCGGCTACGACGTGTGGTTCACCAAGGCCGTGCCCCTTCTCGGTGGCGCGCTCTCGGACAAAGAGGCGTACCGCTACCTGCCGCGGTCGGTGGCCTATCTGCCCGACCCGGCCACCCTGCGGCGCATGCTGCTCGACGCCGGCTACTCGACCGTCGGCATCCGCCCGTTGGCCGGCGGGCTGAGCCAGCTCGTCGTGGCCACCCGCGTCGGAACACCAGCATCGTGACGGTGATCGGGTGACACCCGACCTGCACGCCCGGACCGTCCCGCTCGACTACGGGCCCGACGCACTGGAGTTCGACGGCAGCCCGACCGTGCTCTTCGACCGTCCGGGCCTCACCCTGGTCGGCTGGGGCACGGCCCAGCTGGTGGCGGTCCAGGAGGCGGCCGCCACCCTGGCCGCCATCCCGACGGACGACCCGCTCCGCTGCCTCGGCTCGGGCGTCGTGGCCATGGGCGCACTGCCCTTCGACTGGGCCATGGACGGGCAGCTGGTCATCCCCCGCTTCTCCATGGGCATCGCCCGCGACGCCGAGGGAACGACCCGGCGCTGGGCCACTGCGGTCGGACCGGCCGACCTGGCCCTGCCGGGGACCGACGAGCTCTTCGACGCGGTGCTGTGGCAGTACGGCGTGGCGCCCGACACGGCCGCCGATCCCGGCGTGGCCGACCTTTCGACCCTCATGGACAGCGCCGGTTACGCGGCCATGGTGGCGTCCGCTGTGGCGCAGCTGCGTGACCCCGGCGCCGCGCTGCGCAAGGTCGTGCTGTCACGCGAGGTCACGCTCGGGCTGACGGGACCCCTGCCGCTGTCGGTGGTGCTGCGGCGCCTGCGCGCCGGCGAGCCCAACTGCACCATCTTCGCCCTGCCCGTGCCCGACGGCGTGTTCTTCGGGGCCAGCCCCGAGCTGCTGGTAGCCCGGCACGGGCGCCGCGTCAGCTGCCATCCGCTCGCCGGGACCATCTCCCGCGGCGACACGGCCCGAGCCGATGCGGACGCCCAGCGCGACCTGGCCCGGTCGGGCAAGAGCAGGGCCGAGCACCGTTACGTGGTCGACGCCGTGGCCGAGATGCTGGCGCCCTGGTGCGACCAGCTGGCCGTGCCGGAGGCGCCGTCGTTGGTGGCCTTCCGCTCGGTGGCGCATCTGGGCACGCGTATCGAGGGCCATCTGCGTGACGAGGGGACGGGCGTGCTCGAGCTGCTCGGCCGCCTCCACCCCACGCCAGCCGTCGGGGGTACGCCGCGGGACGCGGCCCTCGCCTTCATCGACACGGTGGAAGCCGGGCGACGGGGCTATTGGGCCGGGCCGGTCGGCTGGGTCGGGTCCGACGGTGACGGCGAGTGGATGATCGGCATCCGCAGCGCACGGCTCCACGCCGACGGCGACGCGGTCACGCTGCGCGCCGGTGCGGGCATCGTGGCCGGATCCGACCCCGACGCCGAGGCGGCGGAGACGAACGCAAAGCTGGCCACCGTGCTCGAGGCCGTGGTGCCCGGGGCATCGGTGCAGCTGCGCTAGTACCTCGTCGCGGGAGGGGAGCTCCGTGGACGAATCCGGTCGGTGGCGCGAGGGAAGTCCGGAACCCAACCCCGGCGAAGGGGAGATCGCGGTGTATTCGCGAGCGCTCTACCGGAATTGGAGGACGACGGGTAGCTACAACTACCCGACCGCACCGGAATCGGGTAGGGCGACCCCATATAGACGTTGATCGCTCACCCTTGGCCTCAGCCGGCTACGAGGACCCGGCGTCCGACGAGGTGCCGGCGCTGACGGGCCACACCGGCCCCGTGCCCGCGGTACCCGCCTTGCCCACAGCGTTCGCCGACGCCGGCGCACCCGCGGCAGCCGCCGCCACATGCGTCGCCGCCAGTGGGATCTTGACGATTACCGTCGCCCCCGATCCCGGCGGCGTGGTTACGACCTCGGCCGTGCCCTCCAAGGCCGAGGCGATGGCCGTCACGATGGCCAGGCCCAGGCCGGTGCCGACCCCTGCCCGTGAGGGGTCGCCCTGGTAGAAGCGATCGAAGACACGCGCCGCCGCCTCGGGCGGGATCCCCGGACCGTTGTCGGAGACCTGTATGTACCCCATGCGACCGGCGACGCCAGTCGACACGCCGATCTCGCTCCCTTCCGGCGTGTGTGCCAGCGCGTTGCGCACCAGGTTGTGCGCCACCTGGGCCAGGCGCTCGCTATCGCCGATCACCACCACCGGGCCGCCTGCCACCAGAGTCAGATGGTGGCTCGAAGCCACCGCCATCGAATCGCCCACGGCGTCGGCGCAGATGCGGTGCAGGTCGACCGGCTCGGCCCGCAACGGCCGTCCCTGGTCCAGCTCCGCCAGGAGAAGCAGGTCCTCGACCAGGCCGCCCATGCGCGTCGCCTCCTCCTCGATGCGCTTGAGCGCCCTGCCGCGGCCCTTCTCGTCGGCGAAGCCACCCCGGCCCAGCAATTCGGCGTAGCCGCGAATGGAGGTGAGTGGCGTGCGCAGCTCGTGCGAGGCGTCGGCCACGAACTGGCGCAGCCGCTCCTCGGAGGCCGACTTCTCGGCAAACGCGCCCTCGATCTGCTCGAGCATCTTGTTCAGGGCCACCCCGAGGCGGCCCACCTCGTCACGCGGCCGCAGCCGCTCTTCGGGCACGCGGCGGGTCAGGTCTCCCGAGGCGATGGCGTCGGCCGTGCCGGCCATCTGGCGCAGCGGCCGCAGCCCGCGGCGCACCACCACCATGACCAGAACGGTCATGGCCACCAGCACGGCCAGGCTGGCCAGCAGCTCGACGTTGCGCAGCGACGAGAGCGTGTCGTCGGTCGGGTTCAGCGAGAGCGACATGATGAGCGTGCCCTGTGGCACGGTCACGGCCACCGTGCGGTAGGCACCGTCCGGGTCGCCGTGGCTGCCCAACACCACCGCATCGGGGTCCGGGCGGAAGGTGCCGGCATAGCGCCCGGCGCGCAGCCGGTTCTCGAGGTTGGCCACCTGCTGCACCGGGATGGTGCTGGTGAGGATCGGTGCCGGGTCGGGGTGGGTGGGTGAGCCCGACGGGCGGCGCAGGATGACCTGGCCGGCCGGGTCGAGCACGATCACGTAGACGTCGGTCGACACCCGCCGCGACAGGCTGGTCACCGAGACGTGCGTCCCGCGCTCAGCCGAGAAGGTCAGGTAGTTGAAGGCGAGAGCCTCGTCCTGGGCCAGGGTGGCGTCGGCCCGGCCATAGAGGAACGACCGGACGGACGCATAGGTCACCACGTCGGCGATCAGCAGGCCGATCACCAACATCAGCGCCATGACGCCGACCAGGCGCCTCTGGAGGGTCATCCGTCCCTGGGTAGTCGAAGGGTGTAGCCGACCCGCCGGATGGTGTGGATGAGCGCCGGCTCCCGGTCGTCGATCTTCTTGCGCAGGTAGCTGATGTAGGTCTCGACGATGTTGGGGTCGCCGTGGAACTCGAAGCCCCAGACGTTGTCGAGCAGCTCGGACTTCGAGATGACCCGGCGGGCGTTCTCGAGCAAATACCGCAAGAGGTTGAACTCGGTGGCCGTGAGCTCGATGGACTGCTCGTCGCGCCACACCTCGTGCGTGTCGACGTTCATGCGCAGGTCCGCGAACTGCAGGACGGAGGTGTCGGCGGCCGCCATCTCGCCGGCTCGGCGCAGGATGGCCCCGACCCGCGCCATGAGCTCCTCGATGCTGAACGGCTTCGTCACGTAGTCGTCGCCCAGGCTCAGGCCCTCGACTTTGTCCTGAGTCGTGTCGCGCGCCGTGAGGAAGACGATGGGCATCTGCTCGCCCTGGTTGCGCAGGCGCCGGCACACCTCGTTGCCGTCGAAATCGGGCAGCATCACGTCGAGCATCACCAGGTTGGGCCGGAACGTGCGCACCTGCTCGATCGCCTCGGCCCCGGTGGCGGCCACGCCCACCTGGTAGCCCTCGAAGGTCAGCGCAGCCGAGAGCAGTTCGGCGATGTTCGGCTCGTCGTCGACGACGAGGATGCGGGTCTGGCTGGCGTCGACCGTCATGACGACCGCAACGTGTCGCTCCTGCCGGTGTTGCCCGTCCCCGTGGTCCCGAGCCCGCCGGGCGCCCCGCCGCCTGCCCCTCCGTTGCCGTTGCTCAACCCTGCCTCCTCGACTCCTGCGGCGCCACGTGCACCCGCGCGGCCCCCGTCCCAGTTACCGCATGACGGCCACGGCCCCGGCCACGGCCCCGGCCCCGGCCCCGCGCCAGCGCCCGGGCCCCGTACACGAGCCGTCCCGCGCCCCACCACGTCACCAGGCCGAGCGCCTCCACGACGATGAACGAGGACATCTTGGACTGCCCGGCCGTCCGGTCCACGAAGGCGATGGGCACCTCGGTGATCGCGCCGCCGTGCTGTTTGGCTCGATACGTCATCTCGATCTGGAAGCCGTAGCCCTCCGCCCGGATCCGATCGAGATCGAGGCGCCGCAGCATCCCGGCCGAATAGCAGCGGTAGCCCGCCGTCGAGTCGCGCACCCCCAGACCAAGCACGACCGAGGCGTACAGGTTGCCTCCCCGCGACAGCAGCTCGCGGTGCCAGGCCCAGTTCGGGATGGAGCCGCCCTCCACGTAGCGCGACCCGATGGCGACATCGAAGCCTTCGCCGATCGGCGCCACCAGCGTGGGCAATGCAGCCGGGTCGTGCGAGAAGTCCGCGTCGATCTCGATGCAGCAGTCGTACCCCCGCTCGAGCCCCCAGGCGAAGCCGGCCCGGTACGCGCTGCCCAGCCCCGACTTGGTCGCCCGCTCGAGCAGGTGCACGTCGTCGAGCTCGGTCGCCACCGCCTTGACCAGACCGGCCGTGCCGTCGGGGCTGCCGTCGTCGACCACCAGCACGCCGGCGGCGGGCAGGCACTCCTTGATACGCCGCAGCATCCGTTCGATGTTCTCCGACTCGTTGTACGTCGGGATCACCACGAGGGGCCGCATGGGGATGCAGTCTAGGGGAGGCCACCGACCCGGCCCCGGCGGCGTTCGGCGCGGCGGCCGGACTCTCCCTGCCCCTGGCCTGGGCCTTCAACGCCCGACGCCCTCGCTTCACGCACGCCCTCGACACACTCGGGACCCGCCACGCCCACCACGCCGTGGTTCCCCCGGAGCCCGCTCGGGAGGCGGCACGACTCAGGCGCCCTACACGTCCACGGACTCCTCGAGGGCCTCGGCGAGCCGTGGCCGCTCTTCGACCGGCGACACGTCGTCGGGGCCCCGCCGCAGCTCGCGCACGATCACCTGAATAGCGCCGCCGAACGGGATGCCGATCAGTGCCCCGACGAACGACCCCAGTCCCCCGGCCACCCGTCCGCCGAGGGTGGCCCCCACCAGGACGGCGAGGAGCACCCAGAAGGGGTTGAGCCGCACGGTCTTGCTCATGATGACCGGGTTGAGGACGTGGTTCTCGACCTGCTGGTAGGCGATGAACACGATCAGCATGATGATCCCGGCCGGCACCGAGTGGATGGCGGCGATGATCACTACCGGCACCCCGGCGATCAACCCACCCACCAGCGGCAGCAGGTCGACGAGGGCCACGAAGACCCCGAGCAGCGCGGCAAAGGGCACACCGAGGATCGCCAGCGTCACCCCCGAGATGACCCCGGCGATCACCGAGGTGAGCCCGTTGCCCAGCATGTAGCCGGTGACGGAGCGGATGGTCTGGTCGACGACACGCCGCAGCCGGTCCGCCGTCGTCGGGTGCCAGGCGCTGAGGAACGCCTCCCACATGCGCGGGGCCTCGAGCATGGTGAAGAACGTGAGGACGGCGATGGTGGCCAGCGCCACCACCGTCGAGAGGGCGGCGGCGCCGACCGACAACGCCGTGGCGGGCTTGAGCACCTTGGTGATCTGCGACGTCAGCTTGGACGAGTCCTCCGACAGGTACTTCTGCAAGTGGAAGCGGTAGACCAGGCGACCCAGAGGTCCGTGCCCCTTCTTGGTCTCGCGGATGAGACTGGGCACCTGGTTGCCGAAGTGCTCCGCCGCCGTCACCAGCGGCTGGGTGAACAGGTAGACCAGACCGACGAAGGCCAGGAGGCCGAGGAGGAAGACGAGGAGGACGGCCCCGCCGTGGGTCAGCTTGAGGCGATGCTTGAGGAAGCGGGTGGCCGGGGTGAACAACAGGGTGATGAAGAAGGCGATCACCACGTAGAGGACGATCGTGCGCAGCACCCAGAGCCCGACGATCAGCGCGGCGTTGACGTCGACCAGCAAGATGACGACGGCGACCGCGGTGACGATGGTGCCGAGCGGGATGCCGCGCCGCTCGGCGCTGCCCGAGAGCTTGGACCGCCAGGTGTCGGGAGCCTCCCGGGGCATGCGGACAGCTTGGCAGCTGGGACCTCGCAAACGGCGCATTCAAGAGCCACAGCCGTACCCTCCGGGCGTGCAAGCATGAGGGCGATGGACCAGGTCGAGCACGGGGAACCCGGGGCGCAGCCCGCACTCGACCCGCTCGCCTCGGCTGGTCCCGCGGTCGAACCGGACCCGCCGAGCCCGCCCGAACCACCGGCTCCCCCGCGGGTCAGACGCCGCTGGATGCCCCGCAACGTGAAGATCACCCTGATCGTCGTGCTGCTCTTCTTCGTGGGCGAGTACATCCTCCTCCCCGAGTTGGCCAGCGCCCGTAAGGAGTTCCACCAGCTCAGCCACCTCAACTTCCTCTGGCTGATCCTCGGCGCGCTGCTCGAGGTGGGCGCACTCGTCGCTTACGCCGAGCTCACGCACACCGTCCTCTCCCCCGGCGCGCCCACCCGTTTCCGCATCTTCCGCATCAACATGTGGGCTCTCGCCATTAGCCACGTATTGCCGGGAGGCACCGTGCCCGGGACGGCCGCCAGCTACCGCCTGCTCACCGAGCCCGGCGTGCCCGGCGGCACCGTGTCGGGCAGCACGGCCGCCTTCGGTCTGGCCGCCCAGGGCATCGGCTCGGCCGTGGTCCTCAACGTGATCTTCTGGCTGTCACTCCTGATCTCTGTCCCCCTGCAGGGCTATAACCCGCTCTACGGCTTCGGTGCCATCCTGGGCGTGCTCCTGCTGGCCATCTTCGCGGCCCTCGTCTATCTCCTGACTCGCGACGAGAAGAAGGCGGCTACCTTCATCCGACGGCTGGCCGACCGGTTGCCCTTCATCCGCGCCGAGACGGTGACCGCCCTCGTGCAGAAGGTGGCCGACCGTATGAAGATCCTCTTCGCGAACACCGAGTTGCTGACCCGGGCCTGCGTCTGGGCCGCCGCCAACTGGCTGCTCGACGCCATGTCGCTCTGGGTCTTCTTGCTGGCCTTCGGGGCCAAGATCGACCCCGTCGACGTGCTGGTCGCCTACGGGCTGGCCAACATCATCGCCGTCATCCCGCTGACGCCCAGCGGCCTCGGCGTGATCGAGCTGACCATCGTGGCCGTGCTCACCCGCTTCCACGTCCCCGGCGGCGTCGCGGCGGCCGGCGTGCTCAGCTGGCGCCTGGTGAACTTCTGGCTGCCCATCCCCTTCGGCGGGGCGGCGTACCTCTCGCTCCGCCTCGGCAGCTCGCGCGCGCACGCCGGGGCCAAGGCCAACCCGGCCACCCCCTGACGACCCCTTCAAGACAGACTGACGCCGTGCGCCCCGGCCGCGCCTCCCTCACCGCCCGCTGGGTGGCGGCCCACCGCGACCGCCTGGCCCCCACGCGCCCATCCACGCCGACCGGCGACGTGGCGAGCGAGCGCGCCCTCGAGCGCGACGTGCGCGGCGTCTTCGCGGTGCCCATCGGCCGGCCGACGAGTATGGCCGAGCGCACCCGTTTCGTCGACAACGAGGTGGCCCTCGCCCTGGGCCACGACGTCGACCAGGTCGTGTTGCTGGGGGCCGGCTACGACGGGCGGGCCTCACGCTTCGGGGGCGGTACCACGCGCTGGTTCGAGGTGGACCTTCCGACCACCCAGCAGGACAAACGACGGCGTCTGGCCGCGCTCGCGATTGCGCCCGAGGGGGTGACCTATGTCGGCCTCGACCTGCTGACCGGCGACCTGGCCGGAGCGCTCGATGCCGCCGGCCACGACCCCGCCCGCCCCAGCCTCTTCGTGTGCGAGGGCCTGTTCGCCTATCTCACTCTCGAGGGCATCGCCACAACGTGCCAGGTCCTGCGCCAACGCGCGCCGGCCGGGAGCACGCTTGTCACCACCTACCTGGTCGTGCCCGAGACGGGCGGGCGCGGGTGGGCCCTGCGCACCACGCTCGATCTCCTGCTCAAGGTGATCGGCGAGGTCCGGCGCTGCGAGTTCCTCGAGGGCGACGCCGAGAAGCTGATGGTCGTCACCGGCTGGCGCGTGGTTCACTCGTCGTCACCGCCGCCCGGCTGGATCGGGCAGGGCTCACACTTCTTGGCGCTCGCCTCCGAACCGGCGACGACGTAGACGCTGGCGCCGACGCGCTCACGCTGAGACCGTCGAACAGCGATCGCGTCAGGCGCTGGCGCCCGACGTCGCCATGGCCCGCCGGCTGCGTCCGACCGCCGGTTGCGCCACCCGGGCCCGGCACACGCGCACGCCGGCGCTTACGACGAGGGCGATGAACAGCAGCGCGTAGGAGTCCGAGATAGGGATGAGCCAACCGCGGCCGGCGAACGTGACTCCCGGCCCGTGCGGCACCCACCAGTTGGGCGCGGCCCAGAACACGACGGACACCGCCAGCGCCCACCACTCGCCGTAGCGGGGACGGTCCTCGGCCAGGGCCAACCAGGCCACGAGGAGCACGACCCAGATGAAGTGGTGCGACCACGACACCGGGTTGGCCAACGACTCGGTCGCCTCGATGACGAGGAACCCGAGCACGGGCGACGAGCGCCGGAAGGCCATGGCCCCGACGGCCAGGCCCACGGTGGCGGTGGTGACGAGGATGACGAAGGTCGTGGGCGTGGTGACGTCGTGGCCCAATCCCCGCTCGATGGCGCCCAGCAGGCCCTGGTTGCCGATCCACGACAGCATCCCTGCCCGCTGCGGGTCGCGTACGTAGTGGGTCCAGTAGGCCCACGAGTTGGACGGCGCCGCGGCCAGCGCCACCAGCGCGGCGGCGCAGAAGGACCCGCTCGCCCACAGGGCGGCCCGCACCTGCTTGGTCAGCAGCAGGTACGGGATGAGGATGATCGGCGACAACTTGATCGCTGCGGCGAGCCCCACCAGGATCCCCCGCGGGATCGGCAGGTCCAGGCACATGTCGGCCACCACCATGAGGGCCAGGATGATGTTGACCTGCCCGAGCAGGAATGTCTGGCGCACCGGGTCGAACATGAGCACCGGCACCAGCAGCACGAGCGACCACCACACGATCGTGCGCTTGTCCAGAGCCGAGCACACCGCGCGCAGCGAGACGGCGATGAGGGCGAACACGCCGCCGAGATTGAGCCACGAGAACGCCACCTCGGTCAGCCGCAGCGGCGAATGTGCGAAGGGGGCGAACAGCAGCGCCGAGAACGGCGGGTAGGTGAACCCCAGGTGGTCGATGGGCAGGGTGACGGTGAAGAGGTTGCTCGAACGCGCGTGCGCCCCGCCCAGCAGGTACGTGCTCAGGTCGATCTGCTCGTGCACCAGGGCCAGCGTGGTGACACCGATGATGGCCACCACCGTCGACACCACAGGCCAGCCCCAGCCACGTTCCGTCGCGATGGCGCGCATGCGCACATCCAATGGTCCGCTCGCCATGTCGCCGATGGTACCGGCAGCCCAGGGGGGCAACGCGTCTTTGCGGGCCCCCACCTCCCGAGCCTGCGGCGAGCCCGCTAGATGGGTTGTCTGACCTCGTCGCCCCCCGCCGCCAGCAGCTCCGGATCGAGGCGCCGGCGGGCCCGCTCACGCGCCAGCTCCTTCAGGCGTTCCTGGGACGAGATGCCGTGTCGGTTCTGCACCCGGCGCCACCGGCGGTCGGAGCCGAGCTCCCAGGCGTTGGTCTCGTCGGCGAAGACGAGGTCGAGCACTTCGAAGAGCCGGGTCTGCAACTCGGGGTCGTGCACGGGGACGACGACCTCGACCCGCCGATCGAGGTTGCGCCCCATCAGGTCCGCCGACCCGATGTAGATCTTGAGAGGCAGACCCGGTCCGGCCGCCGGGTCGGCTGGCGGACCGCCGAAGCGGTAGATCCTCGAATGCTCCAAGAAGCTGCCCACGATGGACCGGACGCGGATGTTCTCCGAGAGCTCGGGGATGCCGGGGCGCAGGCGACAGAGGCCACGCACGGCCAGGTCGATCTGCACGCCGGCGCCCGAGGCGCGGTAGAGGGCGTCGATCATGGCGGCGTCGGTCAGGCCGTTGACCTTGAGGACGATGCGGCCGGACGGGCCGGCCTCGGCCTGCTCCTCGATCATGGCGTGGATGCGCTTGCGCACCGTGACCGGCGACACGAGGATCTGGCGGTAGTCGGCGTGGCGCGAGAAGCCGGTGAGGTAGTTGAAAAGCTCGCCGACGTCGGCGCCGATGGCGGGGTCCGAGGTGAGCAAGCCGATGTCCTCGTAGATGCGGGCCGTCTTGGAGTTGTAGTTGCCCGTGCCGACGTGGCAGTAATGGCGGACGCCGTCCTCCTCGCGCCGCAGCACCAGCGCGGTCTTGGAGTGCGTCTTGAGGCCGACGATGCCGTAGACGACGTGCACGCCCACTTCTTCGAGAGCGCGGGCCCAACCGATGTTGGCCTCCTCGTCGAAGCGCGCCTTCAGCTCGACGATGGCCGCCACCTGCTTGCCGTTCTCGGCCGCCTCGATGAGCGCCTGCACGATCGGGCTGTCGCCGCCCGTGCGGTACAGCGTCTGCTTGATGCCCAGCACGGCCGGGTCGTGGGCGGCCTGGGACACGAAGGCCTCGACCGAGGTGGCGAAGGAGTCGTAGGGGTGGTGCACCAGGACGTCGCGCTCACGCAGGAGGGCGAAGAACTCGGCCGGGTCGTGTGCCACCTGGGCCAGGCGGGGCGGCGTCATGGGTGTCCACGTCTCGCCGTGCAGGTCGGGGCGGTCCAGCGCGTAGACGCTCCACAGCCCACTGAGGTCCAACGGCGCCGCGACGCGGAAGACGCCGTCGGCGCCCACCTCGAGCTCGGTGGCGAGGAGGTCGACCAGGTCCTGGCCGGTGTCGGCCTCGACCTCGAGGCGCAGGGCCTTGCCGAACCTGCGTCGGCGCAGCTCCATCTCGATGGCTAGCAGCAGGTCGTCGGCCTCGTCCTCCTCCAGGGCCAGGTCGGCGTTGCGGGTCACCCGAAAGGCGTGGTGGTGGCCGATGGTCATGCCGGGGAAGAGCTGGTCCAAGTGGGCCGAGATCACCTGCTCGAGCGGCACGAAGCGCTCGCCGTCGGGCATGACCACGAAGCGCGGCAGGGCCGGCGGCACCTTGACCCGGGCGATGCGGCGCTCGTCCGACGAGGGGTCCTGCACCTCGACCACCAGGTTGAGCGACAGGTTCGAGATGTACGGGAAGGGGTGGCCCGGGTCGACGGCCAGCGGGGTCAGGACGGGGTAGATCTCGCGGCGAAAGACGTCAACCAGGTGCTCCCGGTCGTCGTCGTCCAGGCTCGACCAGCTGGAGAGGCGGATGCCGGCCTCGGCCAGGGCCGGGACGATGCGATCGAGGAAGATGTGGTCCGAGCGGCGCACGAGCTCCTCGACCCGGCCCCTGATCATCGTCAGCTGCTCGCCCGGGCGCAGCCCGTCCACCGAGCGGGTGCGCACGCCGGCGGCCACCTGGTCCTCGAGCGCGGCGACCCGGATTTGGTAGAACTCATCGAGCAGCTCGGCGAAGATGGCCAGGAACTTCGCGCGCTCGAGCAGGGGCTGGCCGTCGTCCTCGGCCAGGTCGAGCAGCCGGGCCCCGAAGTCCAGGCGGGACTGTTCGCGGTTGGTGAAGCGCTGGTAGCCGAACGCCTCGATCTGCTGGTAGGTCGGCGGGGCCGGATGCTGGGGCAGCTCCGGCACGCCGGTGTGGCCGTCCTGGCCAACGTGGCCGTCTACCTGGTTGCTTGCCTCGTCACCGTCACCGGTCAGGGGCTGTGCATCACCTTCCCGCGCCGGTTGCGCCTGGGATTGCGGGGGCGGCTGGGTCTGGGTCATCGGAGGAGGTCGTGCGGCCAGGTGTCCCGTTGATCCTACCCCCCCACCACTACGATTCGCCCGGTGCCGCCGACGCCGACACGAGCCCGTCGCTCGACGTTCCCGCGCTACGCCTTCGGTCCGAAGCCGAAGCGGCGCACCGAGCTGGGCCTGCTGATCTTCGGCTCGTTGCTCATCGTCGCCCTCTACGTGATCGCCGCGCTCGGGAAGAACTCGAAGGTCCCGCCGGATCTCGGCCCCTTCCTCGGGGTCATCCTCGGCCTCGCCCTCGTCGCCCACATGGCCAACCGCTGGCTGGTGCCCAACGCCAACGCGGTCATCCTCCCCCTGGCGGCGCTGCTCAACGGCATCGGCTACGTCGTCATCGCCCGCTGGGACCACTGGTACCCCGGCCAGGCCCGCGACCAGGCCATCTGGACCGCTTTCGGCGTGGCGCTCTACGTGCTCACCCTGCTCGTCGTCCGTTACTCGCGCGACCTGGAGCGGTACCGGTACCTGCTCTTGCTGCTGGCCGGCATCCTCCTGGTGGCGCCGCTGTTCTTCTCCCCCATTTACGGGGCGCGCCTCTGGGTCCACTTCGGGAGCTTCGAGTTCCAGCCCATCGAGTTCTCCAAGATCCTCCTGTGCATCTACTTCGCGTCCTATTTCGCGGAGAACAAGGAGATGCTCTCCATCCCCACGGCGCAGGTCGGCAACCGCCTTTTCCTCGACCCGCGGCCGCTGATCCCGATCCTGGTGGCCTGGGGCGCCGCCATGGCCATCATCGGTCTCGAGGACGACATCGGCTTCGCCGCGCTGCTGTTCGTCCTGTTCATCGGGCTGCTGTGGGTCACCACCGGCCGGCTCGGCTATCTGGCCCTCGGCCTGGTGCTCTTCGGCATCGGCGCCTACATCGCGGCCCACTACTTCGGACAGGTGCACCTGCGCGTCGACGAGTGGTTGAACCCGTGGGGTACCGACCAGAGTGCGGGCGGCTACCAGTTGAGCCAGGCCTGGTACAGCCTCGGCAGCGGTGGCATCGGCGGCACCGGCCTCGGCTTCGACCACTTCGCGTCGTACATCCCGGAGCTGACGAGCGACATGATCTTCGCCGCCATCGGCACCGAGATGGGGCTGGTCGGCGCCGCCGCTGTTGTGATGGCCTTCGTCCTCTTGGTCGGCTCCGGCTTCCGGGTGGCCCAGACGGCGCGGTCGGACTTCTCGCGGCTGATGGCGACCGGGTTGACACTGATCCTCGGGTTCCAGGCCTTCTTCATCATGGCGGGGGTGGTGCGGCTGCTCCCCTTCACGGGCATCACCTTGCCCTTCGTCGCCTACGGGGGCTCCTCGCTGCTGGCCAACTACATCCTCATCGCGCTGATGCTGCGCATCTCCGACGAGGGCGCGCAGGCGCAGACGGACATGCTGGCCGCCGGTGCCGCGGGCACACCCGGCGAGAGGCCGATGGTGCCGGCCCGCTAGACAACAGCTACCCGGAGCGCACGGGGAACGGCGTCACCGGGGCTAGCGCGCCACCTCGGTGTCGGCCGCCGTCTGCGTCGAGCCGCGGGTGGCCAGCGCCGAACCGACCAGGATCAGTGGGAAGCCCACGGCGATGCCGGCCGTGAACGGCTCGCCCAGCACGGCGACGCCGAGCAGCACGGCGATGGCCGGGTTGACGTAGGTGATGATGGTCGAGCGCGCCGGACCCACCTCGTTCACCAGCTCGAACATGAGGACGAACGCCAACGCGGTGCACACGAGAGCCAGGGTGGCGACAGCGGCCCACTCCTCAGCGCCGACGTGGGACGGCCAGTCGGTGGCCGCGAAGGGTGCATAGACGATGGCGACCACGGCCACCGAGCAGCCGACCACACCGAGGTTGGGCGCGTCGGCCAGGCGCCGGTTGATGATGAGCGGGCCGAACGTGTACCCCACGGCGGGGACGGCCATGGCCGCCACCGCCGTCATGTCGGTCCCGTGCACGTCGATGCCGACCAGCGCCGCCACGCCGGCGAATCCAATGAGCAATCCGATCAGGCGGCGTCGGTCGAGACGGTCGGTACCGGGGCTGACGATCGGGTACAGCACAGCGGCCAGCAGGGGCACCGAGGCAATGAGCAGGCCGGCCGTCGAGCTGGCGAGATGCTCTTCGGCCGTGGAGAGGAAGAACCACGGGAGCACCATCTCGACGACGGCGAACACGACGATCCAACGCCAGTGGCGCAGGGCTGGGCGCAGCTCGGACCGGTGCAGCGCGATCGGCAGGAGCAGCAGTGCGGCCGGCAGCGTGCGGGCGAAGACCAGGGCGGGCGGGGAGAAGTCGCGCACCGCCACCCGGATGAGCAGGTACGGGATGCCCCAGATGACCGACATGGCCACGAAGAGGATCCAGCCGCGCCGGGACACGGCAACGTCCTAGCCGAACGGCGGGTGCGCCGTGGCGCCGGCCGGCCCCCCGGGGGCGTCACTCGACGACGGGCGAGGCGGGGACGGGCCGGTCGCCGCCCTGTCTCAGCCGGCGCTGGGCCGGCACGTAGACGAAGCGGGCGACGGCGCCCGGCGCTCACGGCTTCGCTTGCGAGCCTCCGGCCACCTCGTAGGACCACAGTTCGGAGGACACTGAGACCGGACCCCCGTGGGGCGACGGCCGGTCGGCCCCGGCGTGGCCGTGGGCGAACGCGGGCGAAGACACCCAGGCGTCGAAGGCCTCCGTGTCCCGCCAGCGGGTGACGACCAGCCACTGGCGTCGGTCATCGGTCGGGCGCAACAGTTCGAAGCCCTCGAAGCCGTCCTGGCCGTCGACGGCGCCGGCCCGGGCGGCAAAGCGTCGGGCCAGCTCGTCGCCCGCACCTTCGGGCACGGTGATGGCGTTGATCTTGATAACGGTGGGTCGTTCACCAGCAGTCATGGCACCTCGCCAGGAATCGTCTCTGGGACCGATCTTGCCAGGTCCGGCCCTGACCTCGCCGCCGTTGAAGGTCCACCGCACTACCCGCTGACCCCGAACGCGGTCGGCCTGGGATGTCACCCTTCGGCACCATGTGGGCAGTCGGGGATGGCCCGTTCACTGCAGGTCTGTGATCTGCACCCGTTGGGCACCTGGCCTCGGGTCCTGATCAAATGGTCACCGTGGACCTCGTGCCAGAGACCCATTACGCCAAAGCTGACGATGGTGTTCACATCGCCTACCAGCTCTTCGGTAGTGGGGCGTTCGATCTCGTCATAATCCCGGGCTTCATTTCGCACGTCGAGCTGGCCTGGGATGACGAGGTAATGAGCGGTGCCCTTCGTCGGCTCGGGACGTTCTCCCGGGTGATCATGTTCGACAAGCGCGGCACCGGAATGTCCGACCGAACCGATCGACTGCCCGATGCCGACCGCCGCATGCTTGACATCGAAGCAGTGATGAACGCCGCAGGCTCGGAGCGAGCAGCCCTTTTCGGCATATCAGAAGGCGGCCCCATGGCCATCCTGTTCGCCGCCGCACACCCCGAACGGACACAAGCACTCGTGCTCATGGGCTCCTACGCTCGCATCACGGCGTGTCCTGACTATCCGATCGGGATACCCAGTGAGCAACTGTACGCATTTGCGCAGTATCTGCAGCCTCGCTGGGGTAGCGGCGTCGGGTTCGGCGCTTGGGCTCCCAGCGTCGCCGACGACCCCCGAGCGCGCGAGGGGTTTGCCCGCATGCAGCGCCTTGCTTCGAGCCCTGGAGCAGCTATGGCTCTCCTCAGTTCGTACATGGAGATCGACGTCCGAGCAGCGCTTCCATTGGTGCACGCACCGACCCTGGTGGTGCACCGAACCGGGGACCGCATGGTCTCGCTCGCACACGGGCAATACGTGGCAGATCACATCGACGGCGCTCGGCTGGTGGAGCTGCCGGGGACGGATCACTTCTGGTGGACCGAGGGCATCAATCAGATTCTCGACGAGGTCGAGGAGTTCCTGACCGGCGCCCGCTCGGTGCACGAACCGGACCGGGTACTGGCCAGCGTCCTCTTCACTGACATCGTCGACTCAACTCGCCAGGCCGCCGAGCTCGGAGACAGAGCGTGGAGACTGCTACTCGACAGACACGACGCCTTGGCTGAACGTCAGGTCGCTCGACACGGCGGTCGGCTCGTCAAGACGACAGGCGATGGGATCCTTGCCACCTTCGATGGCCCCGCCCGGTCTGTGCGGTGCGCCCAGGCTATAAGCGATGGCGCTCAGGCCCTTGGCATCGACGTACGCGCGGGCGTACACACAGGCGAGGTCGAACTGCGCGGAGACGACATTGCGGGGCTCGGTGTAAACATTGCGGCGAGGATCGAGGCGCTGGCACGACCTGGCGAGGTCCTCGTCTCCCGGACCGTGACTGACCTCGTGGTGGGTTCGGGAATCGAGTTTGACAATCGTGGGGACCACGATCTGAAGGGTGTTCCCGGACGCTGGCAGGTGTTCGCCGCAACACGTTGACGAGAACTTACGGCAAAAGGCCACGGCGCCCTGCCCCTGTCCTCGCTGCCGGCTGGCGGGCGTACCTGCGGTTCTCCCAACGTCTTCGTTGCCCTCTCCGTGCCCGGGTGGATCCCACCCGTCGCGAGCCGGTTGTTCAGGCCCTGGGCGTGACCGGGCTGATGTCGTAGCGCAGCTCCCCGGTCGACACGTCAATGTCGTAATACTCGACGCCCGTCTCCACCTGCGGGTCGTCCGCGTCGAAGGCGACAGCGATCTTATTTGCGGCATTGCGGACGATATCGAGGGTCAGCTCGGTTGCGGCGGCAGGACCCAGAGCGTCCACGACCTGCTCGCCGAGCCCGGAAGGCCACTGCATCGGTCGCCACACGAAGGCATCTACGACCCGGAGGGCCAGGGCCTGGGCGTCGGAGATACCGCTCGGATCCCTGGCATCGAACAGATCACTCCGACCTGCCTGATCGATGGCACTCACGCTCCTGCGGGACTGGCAGAGCCGGCAGTCATGGGCTCTCGCCCCGCGGAGCCTGACCAGTTCGGAGGTCACCGGATCGAGGGCTGACAGTTTGGCCACCTCGAGGAGGAATCTTTCGTGGGCCACCCAGGGATCGGTCTCGGCTGAACTCGGGATCGGACGCCATTCTTCGCCGAACATCTCGCGCCAGGCGGCACCGGCGCGAATCATCATGTCCTCGGTCCACACGGCAAGAACGAACGCTGGGGCACCGGCACCGAGTTCGGCCAGCCCGGCTGCTCGAACATCGCTGGTCATGGACGCCACATCGACGACCATCTGTTCGGCGAAGGCCATGGCGTCAGATCTCGGCACGGCAGGAACAGCCGGGTCGAGGCTGGCCCGAGCGATGGCACGGGCCCGCTCCGTCAGGTCGGTCGGCGTGGTCGAGGCGACCGCGTCGATCAATTCGTCCCATGCGGTGAAGGCCGCCGGCGCCTGATCTCGGGCGATCACAGTTCGACCCTACTGGGCACTTGACGCGTCAAGAACGCCGCACAGGCTTGCCCAGACAGATGGAGCCCGGTCTGGTGCGCTCTGGTCTGGGCCGAAAGATCCGCAGGACAATAGGAGTGCCGAATCGCGAGACTGATCGATCGGCGAGGCCGGGAAAGCCACTCGCTGGGCTGAGGTTAGAACCTGAAGCGAGTCAGCCCGCCCGGCTCGGTGCCCAGTGTCACGGTCACCGAATGTGGCTTGATGCGATAGACGTTCCACGGGGGTGGTCCCTGCGACGGCGCATTGAACGGGGCGGTGATACCGGTCCGGGTCTCATCGAGTTCGGCAGGCCACCCCTGGTCCGCCCAGGCCCTGGCCAGGCGCGTGAGTGTGGCCGGGTCAGTCTCCCGCTCAGCTTCACCTTCGGCGACGACGTCTGCATCGAGGATCGACACCGCGAGCGAGCAGCGCGGGTCGCGGGCGACGTTGCGGCCCTTCCGAGTACCCGATCCGGTCTGGAACCAGAAGCTTCCGTCGAGCCAGAGCGCACCGACCGCAGTCACGTGGGGGCTCCCGTCCCCGTTCACCGTCGAAAGCCACGTCGTGCGAGCGTTGTGGGCGTCTGGAGCCGGCGGCGATCCGGCATCGAGCTTCTCGAGGACGTTGGCCCAATTCACCGGGGGCAGCCCATCCGTCGCACCCAAGTTGATGATCTCCATTACGTTTCCCTCCCGGTAATCCGGCGATCCTGCTCAGGATCATGTCCTCCATTGGAGCTGCTGCATAATCGTTGGACGATCGCTTCACGGAAATCGAACGGCCAGCCCCGGGACGGTGGGGCACTCCAGCACGAATGGGGCCGTCGGCGATCCCTCCCAGCAGACCGATATCCGGTTTGCCCGGTCGGTCCTGGATCTCCGATTCGACGCCAAAGGACGCCGGAGCAACGATGAGTTGCGTGGGCGGACCACCGAGCGCCCAGGAAGTCGTGCGTGACTTCATGGCAGCGTTCATGGCGGCGTGGCCGACGGGCGACGCCGCCATGCTCAGCCGGTTCTTCAGCGAGGACGCAGAGTATTGCACTGGCCCGCTTGAACCAGTCCATGGACGAGACGCCATCGTGGCAGACCTCGCCCGGATGATGAGCCTGGGCGGCGAGGTGGACGCCGACATTCGCCACCTACTTTCTGATGGCGCAGTCGTGATGACCGAAAGGGTCGATTACGTGAGGTTGGGCGGAAAGACGGCGGGCTTGAGGATTGCGGGCGTCTTTGAGGTTCACGACGGAGTCATCACCGGCTGGCGGGACTACTTCGATCCCAAGGAGTTCGGGGCCCAGCTATCCCCCGAATGACCAACCGGGAGGTGCCGATATCGAGCTCGGCTTTGGGTAGCCCACACGCCGGTTCGGGGATGGGCATCTCGATCGGCTCTGGTTACTCGGCGCTCTGTATCGCCTTCCTAATTGATGACAGTCATGCTAATTGATGACAGTCATGCGGCCGCCGATTCGATCATGTTTGCTCCCCTTCGTCGAAAGGCGCGACATCGCCCAGCTCCTCGAGCAGTCGCTCGTCAACGAGCACGGGCGCCGGCACGGGCATGCGCAGGGCCAGGATCAGGCCGTCGGAGGGGCGGCAGTCGACGCGCTCGCGGCCGGCCGGCGTCATCAGGTCCAGCTCCGCCAGAAGGTTGCCGTCCTCGCGGCCGGTCAGCCGGACGGCGATGACATCGATGCGGGCCCGCTGCAGCACGTGCACGAACAGCTCGTGGGTCATGGGCCGCCGGCCCGCCATGCGGCGTAGGGCCTGCGCCATGGCGGTGCCCTCGGTCAGGCCGACCGGGAAGACGAGCAGGCGGTGCGGAGGCCCCGCTTCGAGGAGGGTCACGGCGGGATACTGAGAAGGCAGGTCAAGGGCGACGTCATCGACGTCCATGACCCGGAAGCTGGGACCGAGCGGGACGGGTCCGGCGCCTGCCCCGTCCGGATCGGGCTCGGCCGCCCCAGCGGCCTCTGCAGCCGGTTGGACGTCGGTCACCGCACGTATCTCCGCCGGGCACCCACGCTCAGCGCCAGGCCGACCGTGGCGTAGAAGACGAGCACGGCTGTGCCCCCGTAGCTCATGAAGGGGAGCGGAATGCCGGTGATCGGCATGATGCCCATGGTCATGCCGGCGTTCTGGAAGACGCTGAAGGCGAAGAAGGTGAAGAGCCCGGCGCAGATGAGTCGGCCGAACACGTCGCGAGCCACCACGGCGGCGTGCAGGATGCGCCAGGCGATGACGCCCAGGATGGCCAGCACGGCCACGGAGCCCACGAACCCGAGCTGCTCGGCCACGGCGGTGAAGATGAAGTCGGTCTGCTGCTCGGGCACGTAGCCCAGGTTCGTCTGCGCCCCGTGCCCGATGCCCGATCCGAACATGCCGCCCGAGCCGATGGCGTCCTTGGCCTGTTGCGTGTTGTAGATAGCCGTCTGGACGTAGGGATTGGTGCTCTTCTCGTTCGGGTCGATGAACGTGGTGAGGCGGGCGATCTGGTAGCTGTGCAGCAGGCCGCCCTTCACCGCGATGAATGCCAGCAACACGCTCCCGATGAGCAGCAACACCAGGATGCGGATCGGGAGGCCGGCCACGGCCAGCATCACGATGAGGACGATGATCATGATCATGGCCGTACCGAGGTCGGGCTGGAGGAGGACCAGAAAGATCGGGATGCCCGCCATGATGAGTAACCGGAAGACGTCGCGCCACGCCAGGCCTTCTTCTTCTCGTCGTGCGCAGTAGGAGGCCATGGCCAAGATCAGTGCCAGTACGGCGAACTCTGACGGCTGGAGCTGAAGCGGCCCGATGCTGAACCAACGGGCGGCGCCCTGAGCGCTGCTTCCCACGACGAAGACACCCAGCAAGGCCAGGATGATCAGCCAGTACAGCAACATGCTCAGCGGTTCGAGGCGCCGGTAGTCGAAGACGGCGACGATCACCATGGTGATGATGCCGAGGACGACGAACAGGCCCTGCTTCTTCAGGAATGTCTTGGGGTCGTCGCCCTCAGCGAGCAGCGGGCCGCGCGTCGCGGTGTAGACCATGACCACGCCGATGCACGACACGAGCAGCGTTGCCACGACCAGCACAAAGTCGAACGGGGGGACGCTGCGCCGGGTGCCAACGCTTGTTCGGGTGATTGTGGTCATATCGGTCGAATCGGGGACAGAATACCGGCCGTGACCACACCCTCTCTGGCGCCGCTGCTCGCCCTGGTCGGTGCGTCCGACCAGGGGAATCAGACCACCCCGACGGGCCAAGTCGACCAGGGAGGCGGGTGGCTCTACCACCTCTTGATCAAGGTAGGGGTGAGCCCGGACACGGCATCGACCGTCACCGACCTGATCGTGCGGCCGCTCGAGATCCTCCTGGTGGTGCTGATCGCGTTCCTGATCGCCCGCTTCGGGTCGCGGGTCATCAAGCGGGTGCTGGCCCGGGTGGCCAACCAGGCGGCGTCCCGCCGGGGCTCGGACCACGCGGCGGCGCGGGTCACCACCATGTCGGGCGTGGTGGCCAATGTCTGGCGCTTCTTCGTGTTCATCGTCACGGGCGCCATCGTGCTGGGCATGCTCGGCATCAACCTGACGCCGCTGTTGGCGTCGGCGACGATCATCGGGGCGACACTCGGCTTCGGGGCGCAGCAGATCGTGCGCGACTATTTCTCCGGGTTCCTCATGGCGATGGAAGACCAGTACAACGTCGGCGACTCGGTGTGCGTCGGCGCCGTGACCGGCGTGGTCGAGGACGTCACCATGCGCCTGACACGGTTCCGCGCCCTGGACGGGACCATTTACGTCATCCCCAACGGCGACATCCGTCTCGTCGGGAATCTGTCGCGCGGCTGGGCGCGGGCAGTCGTCGACCTGATTCTGCCGGGATCAGCCGCCGCCGACTTGGACCAGGTGCGCGCCGTGGTGGAGGCGGCGGCACACCGGGTGGCGTCGACGCCCGAGTTCGCGGCGCACTCCACGGAGCCGCCGAGGCTGGTCGGACTGCAGGACGCGGACTCCTCGACCATCACGTTGCGAGTCGTTCTGTTGACGGTGCCGTCGCAGCGCGACGCACTGTCCCGTGCGCTGCGGGAAGCTGCGGTCACTGCGTTGGCCCAGGCGGAACTGTGGCCGGGCGAGGTGTCCCCCCCTCCGCCTCAGTGAGACACGGTCCCGTCCGATACGGCCCGCCACATCGCGTCGACAGGGGCTTGGAGACCCGTCCAGAGCACGATTTGCGCGGCCGCCTGGTGGACGAGCATGCCCAGGCCATCGAGGGTGGAGGCACCACGGATGGCGGCTTCTACCAGCCATGGCGTCGGCCGGGGGACGTAGACCAGATCTGCCGCAATCTGCCCTTCGTGCAAGAGCTCGGGCGGGACCACCCATTGCCGGGCCGCCTCCACGGCCACCCGGAGCGTGTCGGGGCCCTGGTCGGCGGTCGCGCCCGCCATACCCAGCGGCGTGGCGTTCACGACTAGATCAGCCCTGGTCACGACCTCGCTCAGCGCTCCCCCGTCATCCGCGGCGACCACGGATCCGGCCGCGCCCGCCAGGCGGGCCGCTGCCGCCGCTCGCTCCGGCGTGCGATTGACGACCACCACCTCGGCCGCCCGGGCGTCGGCGAGGGCCACCACCACCGCCCGCGCCGCGCCGCCAGCCCCCACGACGACGCAACGGCGACCGGCGGGGTCGAAGCCGGCGCCCCGGGCCAACGAAGCGACAAAACCCTCGCCGTCCGTGTTCGTCCCGTGGAGGGTGCCGTTACGGTTCGCCACGCAGTTGACCGCACCGAGCCGTCGGGCCACGTCGCTGGAATCGTCGACCAGTGCGGCCACATCCGCTTTGTGCGGCATGGTCACGGACAGGCCCGTGATGTCGGCCTCTCGCATGTCGGCCAGGGCGGTTGCCGCGTCGCCCGGAGGCACCTCGAACGCGAAGGAGCACCAAGAGTCGCCCAGCCCGAGGGCGCCGAAGGCCGCCGTGTGCAGCAGTGGGGACAGCGAGTGCGCCACCGGACTGCCGATGACGCCCACGATGCGGATGCCGGGGCTCACGGCGTGCCGGGCCTCGGTCATGCTCAAAATGGGCAGCCGCACCGGGGTCTCGGTGGACTCGGAGGGCTCAGGGCAGGCCACGTGACTTCCCCAATTGCTCGTTGGCCAGCTGCTCGGCGTAAGTGTCCGAGAAGGCCATGACGCCGTTCTTCTGCACCAGGACGAAGAACAACCAGGCGCCGGGTGGCGGATGGACGGCCGCCTTCAGTGCGTCCTCTGACGGCATGCAGATGGGCGTCGGCGTCAACCCGGTGTTGAGGTAGGTGTTGTACGGAGACTGGATCTGCTCGTCCTGCGCGGTGACCGGTCCGCCGTCCTGACCGATGGCGTACAGCACCGTCGAGTCCATCTGCAAAGGCATGGCGTTAGCTAGACGGTTGTAGATGACCCGGGCCGTGTCGGGCATGTTGACCGGGATGTAGCCCTCTTTCTCCACGATGGATGCCGCGATGAGGACTTGATACGGCGTGTACCCGAGCGCGGTCGCCGAGGCCGTGCTCAACCCGGCTGCATCCGCGTCGCGGTCGAAACGCTGCACCATGTCGCGCACGATGGTGGTGTCGGTCTCGCCCGGGAGGATCAGGTACCCGCCCGTGCCCAGCATCCCCTCCAGGTTGTTCGAGCCCGGTGGGGAGAACTCCGAGTGCACGGCGCCGCTCGCCGCCGCCGCCTTGAAGCCGCCCTCGGCGTGGCCGGGCAGGCTGTCGACCTGCTCTGCGACCTCGTTCAACGTGTAGCCGGGTAGGACGTCGACCGGGTAGATGTTGGGCCCGGCGGCCAGGAGCGCCCGTACCTCGGAGAACGTCTGGTTCTGATGGAGCGCGTAGCTGCCCGGGATCGACGAGGGCACGCCATGGATGAAGTCCGACACCCGGAAGGCCAGCGAGCTCCCGATGACGCCCTTCTGGCTCAGGGAGTCGATGATGGAGTCCGACGACTCACCCTGGTGGACCGTGATCACGACCTGGCGACCCGGCGGACCCAACGCATGCGCCTCAAGCTCGTACCAGAGCGTGAAGGCGAGAACGATGACGAGCAGCGCACCGGCCACCCCGGCCACGATGCGCCGGCGGCGGCGCACGCGGGCCGAACGCACCCCTTTACGCTCCGCCCGACCGGGCGCGGACGTCTCCTCGTCCGTCGGGTCTTCGCTCGGGTCGTCCGTGACGGCGCCGCCGACCGGCCCATCCGGATCGAAGGACTCCTCGACCTCGTCCTCGCGGCCGCGGTCGCCCTCACCCTCGCCGGGTCCCCGGCCCGGGCCCGTCACGGGCGGTCCAGCCAGGACTGGAGCAGCACCATGGCCGCCGCGCTGTCGACCACCTTTCGGGCCGCCTTCCCGGTGCGGCCGGCGGCGCGCATGTTGCGCTCCGCCTCCACCGTGGTGAGGCGCTCGTCCGCCGTCTCGACCGACACACCCAGGGGCTCGAGCAAGGCCTGCAGGGCTTCGGCCTCCTGCAGGGCGGCCCGGGCGGCCGGGCCGGTGTCACCCGACAGGCTCAGTGGTAGCCCGACGACGACGGTCAGCGCCTCGACCTCACGCACGGCGTCCACCACGGCGGCGTGGTCCCGTACCGGGTCACCACTGCGCTCGATCGTCCCCCACGGGCTGGCCAGCGTGCGCCCGCTGTCGGAATAGGCCACACCGATCCGGCGCGTCCCGAGGTCGAGGGCGGCCACCCGCCCGCGCGCCGACCCGCCACTGTCGCCGCCACCTCCGTGGCTCACGCCGAGAGGAGCCGCTGCGCCTCGGCCAGCGCCGCCTCGATCTGCGACGGGTCCTTCCCGCCGGCCAGCGCCACCTCGGCCGACCCGCCCCCGCCGCCGCCCACCAGGGCACCGAGGGTGCGCACCAGCTGGATGGCGTCGGGCTCGCCGCCCGTCGCCGCCGCGATGGCCACCTTGGCGCCGTCGGGCGAGCCCCCGAGCACCACGGCGCGCACGCCCTCGTGGCGCAGGACGGCCTGGGCCAGCGCGCGCAGCGCGTCGGGCTGCACGTTGTCGCGCCGGGCCACCACCACGCCCCCGTCGGCCGCCGCTTGCGCGGCCAGTGTCCCCGCCTCCGCCTCGCTCGACTGCTGGCGCAGCTTCGACAGCTCCTTCTCGGCCTCGCGCTGGCGCTCCATGACGCGGCCGATGGCGGCCACCAGATCGTCCGGCTCGGTGCGCAACAGCTCGGCCGCCGCCTGCACCAGGCGCTCGCGCTCGACCGCCCGGGCCAGCGACACCTTGCCGGTCACGGCGAAGATTCGCCGCACGTTCGAGCCGATGGAGCCCTCGGAGAGCAGGGTGATCGACCCGATCTGCCCCAAGGAGTCGACGTGGGTGCCGCCGCAGAACTCGAGCGACGTCGGCCCCGCCTGCACGACGCGCACCGAAGCGCCGTACTTGTCGCCGAAGTGAGCGATGGCGCCCATCTTCTCGGCGTCCTCCCGGCTCGTCTCAATGGTCTCGACCGGCACGTCGGTCAGCACCGCCGCGTTGGCCAGCGCGAACACCTCGTCCAGCTCCTCGCGGGTGGGCTGGGCGTGGTGCGAGAAGTCGAAGCGCAGGTAGTCGGGCGACACGAGCGAGCCCTGCTGACGCACGTGGTCGCCCAGCACATTGCGCAGGGCCGAGTGCAGCAGGTGGGTCGCGGTGTGGTTGCGTCGGATGGCCTCCCGCCGCTCGACGTCGATCGTGGCCAGCGCGTCCTGCCCGACCACCAGCTCCCCGTCCACCCGCGCCTTGTGCACGATCAGACCAGGGACGGCGTAGACGGTATCGAAGACGTCGGCGATGCCCGACTCGGTCACGATGGTCCCGGTGTCGCCGATCTGGCCACCGCCCTCGGCATAGAAGGGCGTACGGTCCAAGAAGACCTCGACCGTGTCCTCGTCATCGCCCTCCATCCCCTGGAGCACGGCCAGGACCTGGCCCGGCGCCTCGTAGTTCTCGAGTCCCCGCCCCACGAACGACGTCTGTCCCTCGGCCTCGAGCAGCTCCCGGTACGCCGCCTCGTCGCCCGCCCGTGACGCCCGAGCCGCCGCCCGGGCCCGCTCGCGCTGCTCGGCCATGGCGGCATCGAAGCCGGCCCGGTCCACCTCGACCCCGGCGTCGCGGGCCAGCTCCTCGGTCAGCTCGACCGGGAAGCCGTGGGTGTCGTGCAGGGTGAAGGCCACGTCTCCCGGCAGCACCTTGGTCCCGGTGGAGAACGCCTCTTCGAGCCGGCCCAGCCCGGCGCGCAGCGTGCGATCGAACGCGGCCTCCTCGCGCGCCACCACGTTGACGATGAGGTCGTGCTGCGCCATCAGCTCGGGCCAGGCCTCGCCCAGCACCTCGGTGGAGGCCTGCACCAGCGTGGGGCCGATGGGCCTCTCCACGCCCAGGCGCCGGGCCGCCATGACGGCGCGCCGCACGATGCGGCGCAACACGTAGCCCCGGCCCTCGTTGGACGGCAGCACGCCGTCGGCCACCAACATGGTCATGGCCCGGCCGTGGTCGGCCAGCACCCGCAACGACACGTCCGTGCGCTCGTCGGTGCCGTACCCGGTGCCGATGACGGAGGCCGCCGCGTCGATGATGGGCAGGAAGAGGTCGGTGTCGTACGTCGAATCCTTGCCCTGGAGGACCGGGAGGATGCGCTCCAGGCCGGCTCCGGTGTCGATGTTCTTGCGGGGCAGCTCGCTGAGCGTCCCCCGGGCGTCGCGGTTGTACTGCATGAAGACCAGGTTCCAGACCTCGACGAAACGGTCCTCGGCGCCGAATTTGGGTCCGCCGTCGTCGCCGTAGGCCGGGCCCTTGTCGATGAAGATCTCCGAGTCGGGCCCACACGGGCCGGTGTCACCCATGGCCCAGAAGTTGTCGTCGTCACCCATGCGCTGGATGCGCTCGGGCCGCAGGCCGACCTTGTCGATCCAGATCTGCTCGGCCTCGTCGTCGCTCTCGTGCACCGTCACCCAGAGGCGGTCGCCGTCGAACCCGAAGACCTCGGTGAGGAGCTGCCACGCCATCGGGATGGCGTCTTCCTTGAAGTAGTCGCCGAAGGAGAAGTTCCCCAGCATCTCGAAGAAGGTGTTGTGATACGTGTCCGTGCCGATGATGTCGATGTCGGGCGTCCGGAAGCACTTCTGGATGGAGGTGGCCCGGGGCCACGGCGCCGGCTCCTCGCCCAGGAAGTACGGCTTGAACGGCACCATGCCGGCGATGGTGAACAAGACCGTGGGGTCGTGCGGGATGAGGCTGGCCGAGGGGACGATGTGGTGTCCGCGCTCGGCGAAGAAGCGCGTGAAGGCCGCCCTCAGTCCGTTGGCGTCCATCGAGCCAGTTTACCGGCGCGACAAGGCGTTTCCGGCCCGGGCTGGGTTGGCACCACGCCGATTCCAGGCGTGGTCAGCCACGGTCGGGCAAATGTTCGGACCATGTTCGGACCATGTTCGGACCATGTTCGGGCCAGGATCAGGCCGCCGTCACGCTGACGACATCCCCACGATCGGCTTGTTCAGCTTCATGCTGCCTGTCGACCCGTAGAAGAGCGCGTCGCCGTAGTTGAAGATGCCCCCGTCGGCGGCCACCAGCCAGTAGCCCCCGCCGTCGGGCGAAGGGGCCATGCCCACCACGGGCTCGTTGAGCTTCATCCCGCCCGCTGAGCCGAAGAAGCCGGCATCGCCGTAGTTGAAGATGCCGCCGTCGGCGGCGACGAGCCAGTAGCCCCCACCGTTGGGCGCGGCCGCCATGCCGACTACGGGCGAGTTGAGCCGTATCGAGCCCGCTGAGCCCAGGAACGACGCGTTGCCGTAGTTGAAGATGCCGCCGTCGGAGGCCACCAACCAGTAGCCCTGGCCGTCGGGTGTGGACGCCATCCCCACGATGGGTGCGTTGAGGGGCTGGCCACCCCGGGAGCCGTAGAAGCCGGCGTCACCGAAGTTGAAGATGCCACCGTCGCTGGCTACCTCCCAATAGCCGCCGCCGTCGGGGGTCGCTGCGATCCCGACGATGGGTTTGTTGAGGTGCTTGCCGCCCATGGAGCCGTAGAAGCCGGCGTCGCCGTAGTTGAAGATGCCGCCGTCGCTGGCCACCAGCCAATAGCCGTTCCTGCTGGGCGTCACCGCCATGCCCACGATGGGTGCGTTGAGCGGCTGCCCGCCCCGGGAGCCGTAGAAGGCGGCGTCGCCGAAGTCGAACACTCCCCCGTCCGAGGCGACGAAGCGATAGCCCTGCCCGCAATTCAGGTCACCGCCGTAGCCGTACTCGTCTGCCGTCGACGTGACCGAGACCCCCTGCGAGTTCTGCACGGTGACGTTCACACACCGCGGACTCGAAGAGTTGGGCGGGATCACCGTGATGGACGTCTCGGTCTGCGCCAGGATCTGGCCGTTGCCCATTGAGCCGAACGTGACCGACGACGCATTGGCGAAACCGCCGCCGTAGATGGTGATGGCACCCCCGCCGCTGACCGGGCCCGTATTGGGCGCGATGGCCGCCACGGACGGGCAGCCGTCGGCGCCCTGGAGCGCGATGGCCAGGTTCTGATCGATGGGTGAGCCCAGGCCGCTGGCGCCTGTGCCCGCCGGGAAGTCACCGCCGTGCGAGTCGGTGAAGTCGTTGTTGCCCACCGTGATGGCGGTGTAGTTGGCGCTGCCACCGGCGGCGTAGAGGGCAGGCCCGACGCGACCCGAACGGGAAGTAGCAGCCCTGATTGGTGTCGGCGAAGAGTCCGGCGTTGGTGGGCGCCGCCACGCTGGTGCCGCCGTACGCGGTCCAGCTGCCCTCGAAGTAGGCCACGACCCCGCCGGACTGGGGGTCCGACGGGTAGACGATGTCGGGCACCGACCGGCAGCCCGTCGTCGGTTGCCCGCACGGGTCGGGGCTGGTGACGAGGGGCTGGCCCGGGTTGCGGGCCCACTCCTCGGAGAAGCCGCCTCCACCGGCGCCACTGCTGCTGCCGCGGAAGATCAAGTTGGCGCACGTGGAGGCCGGCTGGCCCAGGCAGTCGTTCCACACCGTCTGCGACGATGCCGATGACGTGACCAACGAGGTGCCGCCGGCGCTGACCACGTCGGGCTGCGCCCCGGGGTCGTCGATGGCCAGGTTGGTGTCGCCATTGTCGGGGAAGCAGTCCTCGGATCCCGCGTCCCCCGCGGCGGCGATCATGGTCTGCCCCTGCATGGCCATCTGGGAGAAGATCTCGTTCTCCTCCCCCACGTCGCTGCCGGCGATGGCCTCGCAATTGCCCCAGCTCGTCGTGACGACCCGCGCCACGTCGTCGCTGGCGATCTTTTGGAAGAGGTCGATTGCGGTGACGTCGTTGTTGTTGGGTGCCTCGTACACGACCAGCGAGGCGTCGGGCGCGTTGTAGCTGCCCAACTCCACGTCGAGAGCGGCCTCGCCGCTGCCCGCGGCAGGTCCCCCGACAGGCCCGTCGACGACCTCGTTGCGGATGGAATTGGACAGGCCGTAACAGTTCATGAAGGCCTGAACGTCACTCTGCAGGTACTGCTCGAACTCGACGATGGCGATGGTCTGCCCGATGCCGGTCCGGCCCTGGCCGAAGAGCTGGTTGAGACCGAAGATGTTCGACATCTCGGTCGAGGTGTAGATGCCGGTGCCCGCGGACTCTTGCGCGGCCGGGCAGGCCTGGGGCGTGCTGGCGTGGGCCGTCTCGGCGTGGCCGTGCTGCTCCGGTGCCGCCGTGGCGCCGGTGGACGCGGGGGCAGGCGTCGGCGCCGGCGTCGGCGGTGTGTCCGAGTGCTTCAGCATCGAGTGCTCTTGAAACAGGCCGTTCAGGCCGACCACGCCGGTCACCGTCCCGGCCAGCGAGGCCGGGACGTTCAGCGCCGACGTGTTGACCAGCGCTCGGCGTTGGTCGGGCGCCTGCACCGTCTCGAGGGACGTCCCGAATGCCGCCGAGACGGCCGAGACCGCGCCGCTGACGGGCACGAGATTGCTGTCCGGCTCGAGCGCGCCCACGGTCAGGCCCTGGCTACGCAGGGCGGAGGACACCTGTGCCACCTCGGCCGCCGATGGTCCGTAGTCAGCCGCAAACTGAGACGGGGTGATGTAGTGGCGGTAGTCGGGGGACCCGGGTGTGGACACAGCGGCGACAGCCTGAGCCAGGCCCGCCGGGTTCTGCCCGGCCAGTGCGACGTCGACCTGCAGCACCTGGCTCGCCGGAGCCGCCCCCAGATGTGCCACGTCGCTCGGCAGGGCCGGCACTGCCTGGGGCAGAGCGAACCGACCCGCCGGAATGGCGGACGACTTGGAGGAAGAGGACGAGGCTCCTGCGATGCCGGGAACCAGCGCGGTGCCGCCGACGATCAGCACACCGAGAGCGACGGAGAGCACGCCGCCCCTCCGGTGTCCACGCATCACGAATCGGCCTCCCTGTCTCGCCCTGTCCCGCCCGGGTCCTCGCCACGTTCGGCACCGTGCGACGTCGGCTCGTAGTACACGCGACCCTCGAGTGCCTCAGGACGATACTGCTGCTCGACCGCCCCAGATGGGTCGTCATGCGGGTAGATGTATCCCTCGCCGTGCCCGAGGGACCCCGCACCCTTGTAGTGGGCGTCACGCAGGTGCATGGGGACTTCCTGGGTCACTCCGGAACGGACGTCGGCCTGGGCCCGGCCCAGCGCCGTGGCGACGGCGTTCGACTTGGGCGCCCGGGCAAGGTAGATCACCGCCTCGGCCAGGTTCAACGCCGCCTCGGGCAGCCCCACGTACTCGACCGCTCGGGCCGCCGCCTCGGCCACGAGCAACGCCTGTGGGTCGGCCAGCCCGATGTCCTCGCTGGCCAGGATCACCATGCGGCGGGCCAGGAACCGGGCGTCCTCCCCCGCCTCGATCATGCGGGCCATCCAGTACAGGCCGGCGTCGGGGTCCGAGCCCCGCACGCTTTTGATCAGCGCGCTGATCTGGTCGTAGTGCTCGTCCGCACCCTGATGGAACAGGCGCCCGTCCCGGGCCCGGGCCATGTCGTCCATCGTCAGGACGATCGGTGCCGCCCCTCTCTCCCGCTCCGGCTCGGCCCGAGCCAGGGCCGCCGCCACCTCGACGGTGGTCAGGGCCGCCCGGGCGTCGCCCTCGCAGGCCGCCACCACGGCGTCAACCGCGGCCGCGTCGGCGTCGGCACCCTCGAGCTCAAGGCCCCGCCGGACCAGCGTGCGCAGGTCGTCCGACGTCAAGGGGTGCAACCGCCACAGCGAGGTCCGGCTCAACAGGGGCGGATTCACCTCGAAGAAGGGGTTCTCGGTGGTGGCGCCGATGAGCACGACCAGCCCGTCCTCCACGGCGGGGAGCAACACGTCCTGCTGGGACTTGCTGAAGCGGTGCACCTCGTCGATGAAGAGCATGGTGCCCTGGCCGCGCTCGCCCAGGCGGCGCTCGGCGTCGGCCAGGGCCTCACGGACGTCCTTTACGCCCGCCGCGGTGGCCGACAACGTGGTCAGGTGCTTGGCCGTCGTGTCGGCCAGGAGATGAGCCAACGTGGTCTTCCCCGTACCGGCGGGGCCCCAGAGGATGGAGGACGGGACCCGGTCGGACTCGGCCAGCAGGCGCAAGGGGGCACCGGGGCCGACAAGGTGGTGCTGGCCCACGACCTCATCGAGGGTGCGGGGGCGCAGGCGGGCGGCGAGCGGAGCCTGGCGGCGCAGGCGGCGGTCGGCGGCGTCGTCGAAGAGGCTCACGTCGACGTGGTGCGGGCCGGGGCTCGTCCGGCTCCGGTTAACGTCGTCTCACTGGTGCATTCCCCGGAGACGACGGCCTTCGCCATGGCTTTGTGGAGCTGTATACGCGGCCGCGCTACCCGTTTCTGGCTGAATCGGGTACCTCTGACTACACAATTCGGGCCGATTCGGGTAGGGGGAACCCATATACGCCAGCCGGCAACGGCGACCGGGTGACCCTCATGTATCGACGGGCGCAGCGGCGGAGATCGACGCATCGGCTCGCGCCTCAACTCGGCGACGGGTTCGGCGCCTCTTCCTCTCCCGATCCTGCGTCCGTGCCCAGCGAGTCCGGCGGCGCCTTGAGCGTGGGCGGCACCACCACCCGGATCCCCAGCTCGGCCAGCGAGGCCGCCGGAAGTGGCGTTGGCGCCCCCGTCAACGGGTCGGCCCCGGACTGCGTCTTCGGGTAGGCGATGACCTCGCGGATGTTCTCCTCGCCGGCCAGGATCGCCGCCAGCCGGTCCACCCCGAAGGCGAACCCGGCATGCGGCGGCGCCCCGTAGCGGAAGGCGCCCAGCAGGAATCCGAAGCGGGCCTCGGCCTCGGCGGCGCCGATCCCGAGCGCGGCGAACACCCGCTCCTGGATGTCACTCCGATGGATACGGACCGACCCCGATCCGAGCTCCCAGCCGTTCAGCACC
The DNA here is from genome assembly GCA_963807775.1 of uncultured Acidimicrobiaceae bacterium. GTDB lineage: Bacteria > Actinomycetota > Acidimicrobiia > Acidimicrobiales > RAAP-2 > Bog-473. Next base: position 686,101 of record CAWECY010000017.1, read on the forward strand.
AGGTCGTAGGCCTGCGAGCGCACGGCCATCGGGTCCGTCTCCAGCAGGGCCAGGTCCTCGGGGTAGGGCATCGTGAAGGGGTGATGCGCCGGCTGGGGGTGCCCGTCGGCCCCGTAGCCCTCGAACATGGGGAAGTCGACCACCCACACGTAGCGGTGCGGCCCCTCACCCACCGGCGGCGATCCCAGTCCCGTGCGCAGCGTGCCCAACACCGTGCAGGCGGTGCGGTACTCGTCCGCCACCGCCAGGACGAGGTCCCCCGGTCGCGCCTGGGTCTGGGACAGGACGGCCTCGCGCTCTTGCTCCGAGAGGTGGCGCGCCAGGGGGCCGTCCAGCGGTGCGCCGGCGTCGTCGGTGACCCGGAACCAGGCCAGCCCGGCGGCGCCCGCCTTCTTGGCCTGCTCGGTCAGCTCGTCCAGCCGGCTCCGTGGGAGCACGGCCCCGCCCTCGACCACCAGCGCCTTGACCGTCGGCGACGAGAAGGCCTTCACCTCCGTCTTCTCGAAGGCCAGGGTCAGGTCGACCAGCTCCATGCCGAAGCGCAGGTCGGGCTTGTCCGTGCCGTAGAAGTCGAGCGCTTCGGACCAGGTCATGCGCTCAATCGGCGGGGGCCGCTCTCCCGTTGCGGCCTCGGCGGCGTCCAACACGGACTCGGAGACGAAGCCCATCACGTCGTCCTGGCTGGCGAAAGAGCACTCCATGTCCAGCTGCATGAACTCGAACTGGCGGTCGGCGCGCAGGTCCTCGTCGCGCAGGCATCGGGCGATCTGGAAGTAGCGGTCGAATCCGCCCACCATCAGCAGCTGCTTGGCCAACTGCGGGCTCTGCGGCAGTGCGTAGAACGAGCCGTGGTGCAGGCGCGCCGGCACAGAGAACTCGCGTGAACCCTCGGGGGTGGGCGCCCACAGCAGCGGCGTCTCCACCTCGACGAAACCCTGTCGCACCATGGCGGCCCGGATGGCCGCGTTGACCCGCGCCCGCAGGCGGAGGTTGTGCTGCATGCGCGAGCGGCGCAGGTCGACGTAGCGGTACTTCAGGCGGACCGGCTCGTCGGACTCGGCCCGGTCGTCGACGGAGAACGGCGGCGGCTCCGCCTCGTTGAGCACGACGACGGTGCAGTCACCGATCTCGACCTCGCCGGTGTCCAGGCCGGGGTTCACGGTGCCCTCCGGCCGCCGCCGCACCGTCCCCGTCACCGCGATCACCCACTCGCTGCGCACGTCGACCATGCCGTCGACCACGCACTGGATGATCCCCGTGTGGTCGCGCAGGTCGACAAAGGCCAGGTGCTCGCCGTGCTCGCGCCGGCGGGCCACCCAGCCGCACAGCGTGACCTGGGCGTCGGCGTCGGCGTCGGCGGTGCGCAGGACCCCGCACAGGTGTGTGCGCATGGCCGTGGGGTGGTTCGGCTGTTCCTCCGTCTGGCTGGCGTGGTCGTTCATGTCCTCGGTCATTGCTTCGGGGTCCGGGCATTTTCCACGAACGCCGCCAGCTCGGCCACCACGTCCCCCCGGGCGACCGTGCGCTGCTCGTCGTCACTGCGCAGGGGCCGGAACCCGACCGTCCCCGCCTCGAGCTCCTTGGGGCCCACCACCAGCGCCACCAGGGCGCCCGAGCGGTCGGCCGACTTGATCTGGGATTTCATGGAACGGCCGTCGAAGGCCCGGTCGGCCCGCAGCCCGGACCGGCGCAGCTCGGCCGTCAACGACACCGCCGCCTCGCCACCCGCCGTGTCGATCACGTAGGCGTGCAGTGGCGCCCCCGCCACGGCGGCGTCCGTCGACCACGCCCCCTCGGCGTCACAGGCCATCAGCACCCGCTCGATCCCGATCCCGAACCCGATGCCGGGCGTGGGTTCACCGCCGAGCAGCTCCACCAGCCCGTCGTAGCGCCCGCCTCCGCCGATGCCGTTCTGCGCCGCATCGAGCGCTTCGGCGGCGAACTCGAACGTGGTCCGGGTGTAGTAGTCGAAGCCTCGCACCAGGCGGTGGTCGATCACGTAGCCGACGCCGACCGAGTCCAGGCCGACCCGCACCCGCTCGAAGTGGGCCCGGCAGGGGTCGCACAAGTGGTCCAGGAAGTGCGGCGCGTCCTCGGTGGCCGCCCGGCACTCGGCCGTCTTGCAGTCGAGCACCCGCAGCGGGTTCTCCAAGTGGCGCTCCCGGTGCGCCGGGCACAGCTGGTCGACCCGCTCGGCCAGGTACGCCGCCAGCAGCGCCACGTACCCCGGCCTGCACACCGAGTCGCCCATGGAGTAGAGCTTGAGCGTCACCTGCCGGAGCCCCAGCCCGGCGAAGAAGTCGTAGGCCAGCGCCACCACCTCGACGTCCAGATCGGCATCGGCCGGGCCGAGCGCCTCCACCCCGAGTTGGTAGTGCTGGCGGAAGCGGCCCTGCTGGGGGTTCTCGTGGCGGAACGAGGGCGCCACGTACCAGGCCTTCCAGGGCGGCACGGGGTGGTGCTGCACGAAGGCCCGGGCGATGGGGGCGGTGCCCTCGGGGCGCAGGGCCATCAGCTGGCCGTCGCGGTCCTCGAAGACGTACATCTCCTTGCCCACGACCTCGCTGGCCTCCCCGATGCCGCGTAGGAAGACCCCGGCGTGCTCGAGGATCGGGGTGAGCGCCAGGCCGTACCCCGCGCCCTCGGCCAGCCCGGCGAAACGGGCCACCGTCACCTCCCAGCGGCGCGACTCGGGCCACAGCACGTCGTGCATGCCCTTGGGCGTGCGCGCCGGGACCACGGCCGCCGATGACGACGACCGCTCGGGCGGCGCGGACGATCCCGCTGTCAAAGAAGGCTCCTCACGGCATGGTGGAAAGGGTCAGGCTTTCTTGCCAGGGAGCTGACGATAGGCGTCGAACACCCCGTCCAAGTGCTTCAGCGCGCTGATCAAGGAGTGCAGATGGGTCGGGTCGGCCAGCTCGACGTCGAAGGCCATCCGGCTCACCCGATCCGGCGTCGTCGCCGTGCGCGCCGCCACGATGTTGAGGTGGTGCTCGGACACCACCCGCGACACGTCGGCCAGCAGGCGGGACCGGTCGAAGGCCTGCACCTCAATAGTCGCCACGAAGACGCCTTCGCTCCCCCGGTCCCACTCCACCTCAATCAACCGCTCCCGGGACTGGTCGGCCAACGCGGTGGCGTTGGAGCAGTCGGCCCGGTGCACCGACACCCCCCGGCCCTGGGTGACGAAGCCGATGATCTGGTCGCCCGGCACGGGCGTGCAGCACCGGGCCAGGTGGATCATCACGTCGTCGAGACCCTCGACGTAGACCCCCGCCCCCGTGCGGCGCCCACCGGCCCGCGGTCGGGTCGGCCCCGGCAGCGCCGTCGTGGGCAACTGGTCCTCGGCTTCGCCCCCGCCCCGCAGCACCTTGGTCAGGCGCTGGACGATCGACTGCGCCGAGACCTGCGACTCGCCGATGGAGGCGTACAGCGCATCCAGGTCGGCCAGGTTCATCGACTCGGCCACCTCGAGCAGCGCGGCCGAGCCCAGGAGCTTGTGCAGCGGCAGCCCCTCTCGCCGGAGCGCCCGGGCCAACTCCTCCCGGCCGTTCTCAATGGCATCCTCGCGCCGCTCGCGCGAGAACCACTGGCGGATCTTGTTGCGCGCCCTGGTCGACGCCACGATCTGCAGCCAGTCCCGCGACGGCCCGGCCGTGGCGGACTTCGACGTGAAGATCTCCACGGTGTCGGCCGACGACAGCTGCGTCTCCAAAGGCACCAGCCGACCGTTCACCCGGGCCCCGATGCAGCGGTGGCCCACCTCGGTGTGGATGGCGTAGGCGAAGTCGACCGGGGTCGAGCGCGCCGGCAGGGCGATCACCTTGCCCTTGGGCGTGAAGACGTAGACCTCGTCCTGCTCCAGGTCGAGCTTCAGGGCCTCCAAGAACTCGATCGGGTCGTCGGTCTGGCGGTCCACGTCGGCGATGCGCTGCAGCCACGCCATCTCCGAGGAATGGTCCTCCTTGGACTTGTAGCCCCAGTGCGCCGCGATCCCGTACTCGGCGCGGTGGTGCATCTCCGAGGTCCGGATCTGCACCTCGACCGGCTTGCCGTCGAGCCCGATGACCGTCGTGTGCAGCGACTGGTACATGTTGAATTTGGGCGTGTTGATGTAGTCCTTGAAGCGCCCGTGCACCGGCGCCCAGATGGCGTGGATGGCCCCCAGCGCGGCCCAGCAGTCCTTCTCGGAGTCGACGACCACCCGGATGGCCACCAGGTCGTTGATGTCGTCGAACTCCTTGCCCCGCACGACCATCTTCTCGTAGATGGACCACAGGTGCTTCGGCCGCCCGGTGACGTCCGCCGCGACGCCCATCTCCTCCAGCCGCTCGCGCACGTGCACCAGGACCCGCTCGAGATATTCCTCACGCTGCGGCGCCCGGGCCGCCACCATCTGCTCGATCTCTGCGTAGCGCTTCGGGTGCAGTGTGGCGAAGGCGAGGTCCTCGAGCTGCCAGCGCACCTGTTGCACCCCGAGGCGGTGCGCCAGTGGCGCGTACACGTCGAAGGTCTCCTGGGCGGTGCGCCGCTGCTTCCATTCGGGCATCACCGCCAGGGTGCGCATGTTGTGCAGCCGGTCGGCCAGCTTGATCAGCAGCACTCGCCAGTCGTCGGCCATGGCCACGAGCATCTTGCGGATGGTCGCCGCCTGCTGTGCCTCCTTGGAGTTGAACTGCAGCCGGTCCAGCTTGGTCACGCCGTCGACCACCCGGGCCACCCCGTCGCCGAACTCGTCGTGGATGGACGCCAGCGTGAGCCCGGTGTCCTCCACGGCGTCGTGCAGCAGGGCGGCCGCTACGGTCTGGGCGTCCAGTCCCAACTCGGCCACGATGGTCGCCACCGCCACCGGGTGCGTGATGTAGGGCTCGCCCGAGCGCCGGAACTGCCCGTCGTGCGCCCGCTGGGCCACCTGCCCCGCCTCGACGATCATGGCCGTCTCGTCCTCAGGCCGGTGGCGGGCGAACTCGGCCAGCAGGGGCGCCAACAGGTCCGTCAGCGCTCGATCCTGCTCCTGCGCCGCCGCCTCGGGCGGGGCGTCAGCGGGAGTCACCCGCGTGAGGGCCACCATCCATACAGGATAGGCGCCCGGGGAATCGCCCTAGGCGCTAGCGGCGGCGCTTGCCCTTGCTCTTGCGCGGCCGCGGGCCCGTCGGCGGTGCCTGCCCCTGCCCGGCCGGTACTCCACCCGACGATGCACTCGACCCGCTCGGGCGGTCCATCACCGCCGTCCCCGTGCCGCCCCCGGCGTCTCCCCCCGGTCGGTTGCCCGAGCCCGGCCGGATGGGACCGCTGCGCTTGGTGCTGCCGGACCGCTGCGCGGCAGACGCACCTCCACCCGCCCGGCTCACCTGGCCGGCGGCGGCCAGGCTTATCTGGGTGCTCATGGTGGCGGCGTCGACGGCGGAGTACCACTCCTTGTCCTCGCCCCGCTGGGCCTGGCGCCGGGCGATGGCGACCCAGCGCTCCTCGCGCTGCTTCAACATGCAGAGCACCGGCGACGCGATGAAGATCGACGAGTACGCCCCCGACAGCAGGCCCACGAACAGCGCCAGGCCGTAGGACTGCAGCGTGGTGGCGCCCAGGATCTCCGCGCCGATGACCAGGATGGCCAGCACCGGGATGATGGCCACCGCCGACGTGTTGATCGAGCGGGCCAGTGTCTGGTTCATGGACAGGTTGATGAGTTGCGGGTACGTCAAGCGCCCGCTGCTGGCGATGCCCCGCGTGTTGTCGCGCACGCGGTCGAACACCACGACGGTGTCGTAGAGCGAGTACCCGAGGATGGTCAGGATGGCCACGACGGTATCCGGCGTGACCTGGAAGCCGAAGATGGAGTAGATGCCGATGGCGACCAGGACGTCGTGGATCATGGCGACGAAGGCGGACAGGGCCATCTTGGGCTCGAAGCGGACGCTGATGTAGGCGGCCACCACGATGAAGAAGATGATCAGTGCCTTGATCGCATCGTTGGTGATGGACGAGCCCCAGGTCGGGCCAACGGTGGTGACGCTGATCTTGTCGACCTGGGTCTTGGGGACGGCGTTCGGCGGCACCGTGGTCGACGTCGTGGTGGGCGCCGTGGTCGACGACCCCGTGGTCGCTCCCGCCTTGGCCGCCTTGGTCGTCGTCGTCGTGGGCTTGGCCGTCGTCGTGGTGGTCGGGGGCGTCTTGGGGGCGTGCGCCGCCGTCAGCTTGGTCATGGCCGCCTGGACGTTCTTGTTGATTTGGTCCTGGGCCGACTGGCTCAGCTTGTTCAGGTCCGACTGCACGTTGAGCGTCTGGCGGCTACCCGTGCCGAGCAACTCCACCGTGGGGTCGATCAGGCCGGTGCCCTTCATGGCGTTGCTGGCCTCGGTCTGCGTGACGCCCGGCGCCGCGATGGTCCACTCGGTGCCGCCCTTGAACTCGATGCCCAGGTTCAGGCCGCCCCGCAGGATGATCGTGATGATCCCGAGCACGATGATGGCCGTCGAGAGGCTGAACCAGACCTTGCGCCGCCCCACGAAGTCGAAGCGCGTCTCGCCCCGGTAGAGCCGCGCCACCGGCCCGTGGCCGCGGCGGGGCTTGGCCAGCAGCGCCCGGGCGGCGTCGTCCAGCGAGACCAGCTCCTCCTCGTCGAGCGAGCCGACGTCCACGCCCTCTTCGAGCTGCTCGACGTCGTCCTGGCTCACCTCGTCGAGGGCGCTGGCATCGTCGTCGTCGAACCCGCCGTTCTCGTTGCCGCCCCCGGTCCCATTCCCGTCGGCGTTGCGGCCCCGACGTCGCGGGCTCACGACCCGCCTCCGCCGGCCCCGACCACACCCACGCCGACCGGCACCTGGGTCTGCTGCGGGCCTGCACCCAGCCCGGTGGCGATGCTGAAGGCGCCGTGGCCCTGCAGGCGCGCGCTCTGGCCCAGCAGGATCACGAGCGGCCGTGTGTAGAACCAGGTGATGGCCATGTCCATGATGGTGGACAGGCCCAGGAAGAACGCGAAGCCCTTCACGTCCCCGACGGCGACGAAGTACAGGACGATGGCGGCCAGGAGCGAGACGAAGTCGGCCGCCCACACCGTGCGCCAGGCCGACTTGAAGCCGCGGTCCACCGACGTCCGTACCGACCGCCCGGATCTCGCCTCGTCCTTCAGGCGTTCGAAGTAGACGATGTACGAGTCGACGGTGATGCCGATGGAGACGATGAGGCCCGTGATGCCGGCCAGGTCGAAGCTCGGGGCCACCGACGTGTGGCCCAACGCCGAGATGATGGCCCACAGGATCATGGCCGTGAGCAGCAGCCCGGAGATGACCACCAGGCCGAGGGCCCGGTAGTAGAGCAGGACGTAGAGCAGGACGAAAATCAGTCCGGCGATGCCGGCTCCGAGGCCGGCCACCAGCGACGAGTGGCCCAACGTGGCCGACACCGTTTCGGACGTCGAGGCCTTCAAGGTGACCGGCAACGCGCCGTAGTTCATGGCCTGCGCCAGGTTCTGAGCGTCCTGCTGGGTCAGGTCGCCCGAGATCTCACCCTGCCCGTCGAAGGACGTGAAGGTGCTTTGGGTCGGCTGAATGATGGGCGCTGAATAGGCGATCCCGTCGAGCTCGATCCCGAGCAACTCGTGGAAGTTCTCCTGGGCCACCTTGTCCCACAGGGCCGAATTGGCCGAGCCGGCCAGCGAGTAGTCCACCACCCAGGCCCCGGTCTGGTTCTGGGTGGCTTGGGCGCTGGCGATCGCGTGGCCGGACATTTCGGACGGGCCCAGCACGCAGCGCAGGTCGGCACTGCCACAGGCGTCGGAAAGGCCCGGGAGCAGCACGGTGCTGCTCGGATATTTCGGCTTTTGCGTGCTCGTCGACGGGTAGTCCGCGTACTGGGGATCGGGTGGGATGCTGCCGAGATTCGACGAATACCCTTGCGACGAGTCGTTCGGCGCCACGTCCAGGTTGGCCGACGTCAGGGCGGACGACGAGGCGCAGGCAGGGATGTTCTCGATACCGGGCGGCAGCACCTTGTTCTTGTCGCCCTTCGGCGGCGTCTCTGGGTAGGCGAAGCACTCCACCGGGCGGAAGTACATGCGGGCCGTCTGGCCGATCTCGTTCAGCACCTGCTGTGCGTTGGTCACCCCGGGGATCGACACGGAGATCTGGTCCTTCCCCGTCGTCTGCACCTGCGCCCCCGACACACCGAGGCCGTCGACGCGCAGGTTCAAGATGTCGACCGTCTGATTGAGATCGGACTGCGACACGTGGTTGCCCTCGGCCGTATAGACGACCGAGACGCCGCCGGCCAGATCGAGGCCGAGACGCGGCGACCACTGGGCCGCCACGACCGCGGCGAACGAGCCCAACGCGATCGCAACGACGATCAGCACACTGACGAGCAGGTTGCGCCGCTGGCGGCGCTGCGCCCGGCCGCCCGACTTCGGGCTCACGCCTCTTCCGCCTCCCCACCGTGCGCCGCCGCGTCACCACCGTCCCCATTGGCCCCCGTCGCTCCGTCGCTCCGATCGGCGGCGCCGTCGTCCGACGATTCAGCGTCCGAAACGTGCACGTCCTCCGGCTCGTCGACCGCCACGTCATCGATCCGCTCGATCTTTTTGGCGATGGCCTGGCGCACGAATACGATCCTGGTCGGCTGGGGCCCGTCGAGGTTGCCGTCGCTACCCAACGCCCCGGTCAGCAGCGTGTAACGGTCCCCGTGGATCTCGAGCACCGTGCCGATGACGCCGCCGACCGTTTGGACCTCGTCGCCCACGTCGATGTCCGAGCTCTGCCCCGCCCGGGCGGCCTGCGCCTTGCGCTGCTGAGGCTTGAGCACCAGGAAGTAGAAGAGCCCGAAGGCGGCGATGATGAAGAGCAGGAAGTAGAACGAGCTCGAACTGGTGGACTTCGAAGTCGTGGCGAGCAGGGAGTGGGCCAGCGCCGGGGTTGACATGAGAGATCCTTGACCTGGGATGGTTGCGACGCGCCACCCTAGTGCCGCGTTTTCGCATTCTCCGGGGCGCTGGCTGCTCTTCTCAGCCCCTATTCGAATCCGCCTTCGGTCCGTTTCGGCACCCCCGGGACCCTATGCCCTGGGCGGTCAGGCGGCGCCCTCCGCTCGTCACCGTCCACGCCTGGGCGGCTCGGAGTCCCGTGGGCTCCGCGGACCGCCCACCCCGTCTGACCTGCAGGCTTAGGGAACGGGGCCGTCAGCAGCGACGCCCGGACCGCAGACGCCTCCCGGCGGGTGTAACGACCCTTTCCCGTCCCTATGGCGGTGGGAAGCGCAGAAGGGACGCGGCGCAACCGGACTGCAACCCAAAGTCGCCCCGTGTTGCGACAACGGTTGAGCAAAGTACGCACATCAGTACAGAAACCCCACGGTGATGGTCGTTCAGAGGGGGGCGACCGAGCAGGGAGTCCGAAGAAGGGGAACGGATTCTCTGCGGGGGAACACCGGGGGGTAGGGAGCAGCGCAGAGGTGCGCCGGCCTTAGTGCCGTCGTCGGCCGGAGCGATCCGGGGGGAGCCGATGACCCAAGGCCGGCGCACCTTTCGCTCTTTCTGCGCACCTTCGTCTCTTCTGCGCACCGAGCGGCCCCCGCCTCGCTCGCTCATTCGTGCTCGGGCCCGGGGCAATCACCACACTCTCGTCGCGCCGTAGGTCCAGCACCGGTATCGCCGTGGACTGCGCGCCGCAGTGTTCACACTTTGGCTGCAATTTTTTTTTTGCGACTTCTTCGCGGGATTGAAACGGGGGTGTAAGGCATTGCCGGGTGTCTCGGCCGACACGCAGGGGCCGTTGCCACGCTGACGGCGCCCGGAGGTGTCCGAAAGTGACGGCAATTATGGTTGACGACGTCAATTCGCTTACCCACCAGGAGCTTCGTGCGGCAACCTCAGTGTCCTCTTTCCACCGGAATCTCCCGTTTGCCCAGTACAGTTGCGTCCGATGCGAGATGGACATATCTCCGTGCTCGTCATTGAGGACGAGGGCGACATCCGACAATTGTTGCGAACCCTGCTCGAAAGGGAGGGCTTCTCCGTCTCCGAGGCCATCGAGGGGCGTGACGGAGTTCGGCAGTTCCACCAGAGCCATCCCGACATCGTCATCTTGGACGTCGGCCTGCCCGACCTCGACGGTTGGCAGGTCCTCGAGCGCATCCGGGACATGAGCGACGTGCCCGTCCTCATGCTCACGGCGCTCGGCACCGAACGGGACAAGGTTCGTGGTCTCAACGCGGGCGCCGACGACTACCTGACCAAGCCGTTCAGCCGGGTCGAGCTCCTGGCCAGGTTGCAGGCGATCAGCCGGCGCCAGGTCTCGAGCAAAGACCCGGTGACCACGTTCGACGACGGCACCTTGCACGTCGACTTTGCTCACCAGGAGGTCACGATCGACGGGGACTCGGTCGTGCTCACGCCGACGGAGTACCGCCTCCTGGCCACCTTGGCCCGCCACCAGGGCCAAGTCCTGTCCTCGGACCAGCTCATAGAGCTGGCCTGGGACGATCCGAGCGGGCTGGCACCCTCCCGGGTCAAGTATGCGGTGCTGCGGCTACGGCGGAAGCTCGGCTGGGACGACGGGGACGACACCCCCATCGAGACGGTGCGTGGTTTCGGCTACCGGTACCGCTCGCGGAGCCGGTGAACGAGCCGGTCCGGACTCGTACCGACCTTTCGGGGCGTCGCGAAGCGCCGATGCCCGGCATCGGCACCGCCCTACCCATCGGCTTCTCCGGCCCGGCCATGCGCGTGCGCCTGCCCGTCTTCGCACTGGTTGCGGTGGGCACCGTCCTCGTGGCCGTGGTCCCGTTCCCCCATGACGCCCGCCGCGAGATCTCCCTCGCCGGCGTTCTCTTCTTCGCCTTGGTGGCGGCCGCCTTCCTACTCCCGTGGGAGCGCCTGCCCGACTCGGCCTGGCTCATCATCCCGATCGGCTACATCGCGGTCATCGCGATCATCCGCGACGCGCAGGGCGGTGCCAGTTCGGGCCTGATCGTCATGTACCTGCTGCCCATCGTCTGGGTCGCCATATACGGGAAGCGCCTGCACCTCCTCGTCTGCCTGTTCTGCATGGACCTGGCCCTGCTGGTGCCGGTCATCTTCATCGGCGCGCCCAAGTACCCGACCATCGAATGGCGCGAGGTGATCGTCATGGCGATGGTGACCACGCTCGTGGCGTCGACGGTGTACACGATGGTCTCGCGCGACCGCGCCTTCCTGGGCGACCTGACGCGCCAGGGGCGCATCGCGCGACGGGCGGCCCGCGAGGCCGACTATTCACGCGACCGCCTCGAGACGCTGCTCCGCGCCGCCACGGGCAGCGCCATCATGGGCGTCGACCCGGCCGGCACGGTCACCTTCTTCTCAGCCGGCGCCGAGCAGATGCTCGGCTATCGCGCCGCCGAGGTGGTGGGCATCCGCTCCATCGCCGACTTCATCGACCCGGCGCAGATCGACGAGCGGCGCCAGACCATTGACGCCATGCGCACGGCGCTCGAGCCCATTGACGCCGAAGCGGCGGCCGAGGTGCCCTGGACGGCGACGCGCAAGGACGGCCAGCAGCGGCGCTGCGTGGTGCGCGTGCGCGCCCTACCCGTCCCCACGCCTGAACACGGGTTCGATGAGGACCTCGGGGAAGAATCGGAGCAGTACGACGAGGACGGCAACCCCATGGCAGACGGTCGCCGCGAGACCGATGCGGCCATGGGGCCGGCCACGGGCGGCTACGTCGTGGTGGCCATCGACGTGACCGAGCGGGAGGAGTTGGCGGCCGACCGGGAGCGGTTGTTCGCCATCCAGAAGGAGGTGACGCAGTCGCTCATCGAGCAGAACAACCGGCTGCGTGAGTTGACCCAGATGAAGGACGACGTGGTGGCGACCGTGTCGCACGAGCTGCGCACGCCGATCACGTCGATCCGTGGGTTCATCGAGTTGCTGCTCGACGCGCAATCGGACCTGACCGAGTCGCAGGTGCGCATGCTGCACACGATCGAGCGCAACGCCGAGCAGCTGCAGCGGGTGGCCGAGGACCTTTTGGCCGACCCAGGCGGCGGGGTGGGCTTGCGAGTGGCCTTCACCGAACTCGATCTCAACCGGCTGGCCGAGGAGGCGGTGCACGGCGTGCAGACGTCGGCCTCCGTGGCCGGGATCCTGCTGACCATGGAGCCGGGCGGCGAGGTGCCGATCTTCGGCGACCCCACCCGCCTACACCAGTTGCTCGGGAACCTGCTGTCGAACGCCATCAAGTTCTCGCCTCGGGGTGCGCGGGTGCACGTGGTCGTCGACAACGTCGACTCGTTCGCCCGTGTGCAGGTGCTCGACGAGGGGCCGGGCATACCTGAGACCGAGCGGGACCAGCTCTTCGAGCGCTTCTACCGGCTGGCCTCGTCGACCGAGATGGGCGTGCCAGGGACCGGCCTGGGGCTGGCCATCGCCAAGTCGGTGGCGGAGGCGCACGAGGGCTTCGTCGACATCGTGGACACGCCGGGATGGTCGACGACGTTCCGCGTCTTCCTGCCGCTGCGCACCTCCGTCGTGTCGGTGCAGGCCCGGTCGGCGGCGCCCGAGCGCGTGGTCGACGGGGACCGCCGCACCGCGCTGGGCTGACCCGCCTCCCGGGCCGGGTCAGGCGGCGATGAAGCCGCCCGACTGGTGGGCCCACAGGCGCCCGTAGACGCCGTCGCGACCCAGTTCGAGCAGCTCGGCGTGCGTGCCCTGCTCGACCACCCGTCCCTGATCGAGCACCACGATGCGGTCGAGCCGGGCGATGGTGGCCAGCCGGTGCGCCACGACCAACGCCGTCGTGCCCTCCATGAGGTGCCACAGCGCCTCTTGCACCAGCGACTCCGACTCGGAGTCGAGGGCCGAGGTGGCCTCGTCGAGCACGAGCACCGAGGCGCCCTTGGCCATGGCCTGGGCGATGGCCACGCGCTGGCGCTGGCCGCCGGAGAGCTTCATGCCGCGCTCCCCCACCACCGTCTCATAGCCGTCGGGCAGGCGCTCGACGAACTCGTCCACATAGGCGGCCCGGCCCACCGAGCGCACCAGGTCCATGTCGACGCCGCCGCCGGGCAACTCCAGGCCGTAACAGATGTTCTCCACGATGGTGCGGTGGAGCATCTGGGGATCCTGGGGTACGTAGGCGATGTGGCGGCGCAGCGACTGCTGCGTCACCTCGGCGATGTCCTGGCCGTCGATGGCGATGAGGCCGCCGTCACGGTCCGAGAACCGCAGCATCAACTTCGTCAGCGTCGTCTTGCCCGAGCCCGACGGACCGACCAGGCCCACGTGCTCGCCCGGCCTGATGCACAGGTCGAGCCCGTCGAAGAGCGGTGCGCCGTCGCGGTAGGCGAAGCGCAGGCGCTCGAACTCGACCTCACCCCGCGGGACCACGAGGTCGGGCGCCCCCGGGACGTCGACGATCTGGGGCTTTGTCATGGCGATGCCGGCGAACTTGGCGCAGCGGCCAATGGCGCGCGACATGATCCGGAGGAACTCGAAGGACTCCTCGAGGCTGGTGCCGACGAAGGTGGCGTAGAACAGGATCAGGTAGACCACGCCGGCCGCCGCCACGTGGTGCAACGCCAGGACGACGCCCACGGCGACCGCGGCCCAGTTGAAGACGGCCATGGCCGACTCCATCTGGACGCGGGTGGCGGTGAACACTCTTCGGGCACGGAAGTCCGCGCTGAGCGAGTCGGCCACCAGTTCACCGACGTGGCCCTTCTCCCGCTGCTCGGCCGCCTGGACCCGCACGGTGGTCAGGTTGGCGATGGTGTCGGCGACGACACCGGTGGCGCGGGAGTGCGCGTCGGAGAAGGCCTTCTCGGCCGACACGACCCGGTCCATGCTGCGCGCCAGCACGATCACGAACACGGCGACCAGGCCGGCCATGACCAGAGCCACCGGCCAGGCCACGATGCCGAGCACCACGATCGCCCCGATGGTGGTCACCGAGATGCGCAGGATGCCCCACACCATGGAGTCGATCAGCTCGACGAAGGCCCAGGTCGACGTCTCGAGCGTGGCGATGACCTCGCCCGAGGGCCGGTCGGTGTGCCAGCCGTGGCTCAGGCCGATCAGATGGTCGTAGCCGTTGGTGATGGCGCGGCCGAAGGAACGCAGGGTGGCGCCCCAGTTGAGCCAGCCGCCGATGCGGCCGAACACGACGGCGGCGACCAGCACCACGGCGTAGCCGATGACCAGGGGGCCAAACGAGGCCCACGAGAACTGGTGCGCCCCGCGTCAGCGATGCGGCCGAGGAGCGCGGCGAAGATCAGAGGCGCCGCGACCACGTTGGCCAGTGTGCCGAGCGTGATGGCGATGCAGGCGACCGTGTACTGGGCGCGGTCGGGCTCCATCTGGGCCCAGCAGTAGGCCAAGGTCGTCTTCGTCGATGCATTTGGGAAGAGGGTGCGTTCACCCATGGTGCTCTCCTGGCTGGAGGGTCGAACGGATGGATGGGGGCGCAGGCACGGCCTGCGGGCGCGGTCAGGAGCTGAGGAACTACTGGGACCGACGGGCTCGGTGGCCCGCTCCAGCGGTCAGCTGCTGATGGTGGTGGGGCGCGGGGGCGGCGGCGTCAGTGGCGCGTGAGGCGCTCGGAGGGCACGACGATGCGGCACCCCCGAAGTGCTGCACCCGAGGCAAACGGCAGGGCCAGATCGGCGGCGGGCCCGAGCAGCTGCTTGGACATCGTCATTGGGCCTGCCATCTGGATCACCTCACTCCGTCTCGTGGTGCAACGACCTCCACGGTAGCAAATGATGGGTCGTCCGGCTGAAGTTCGCCGAATTTTTCCGCGCCGGGTGATGCAGGCGGGCGGTGGGTCGGTCAGAACAGCGGTGGTGTTGCCGGCCCGTCGGCCCGCGGGCTCGGATGACCGAGGTGCGCCCAGGCGCGTTCGGTGGGCACTCGTCCACGGGCCGTGCGCTGGATCAGGCCGCTCTGGAGCAGGAAGGGCTCGTAGGCGTCCTCGATCGTGTCGGGCTCCTCGCCCACGCACTGCGACAGCGTGGTCAGGCCGACCGGCTGGCCGCCGAAACGGGTGCACAGCGTGGTCAGGATGGCCCGGTCGACCTTGTCGAGGCCCAGCTCGTCCACCCCGAAGAGCTCGAGGCCCTCGCTGGCCGTGGCGCCGTCGATGAAGCCGTCGCCCCGCACCTCGGCGAAGTCGCGCACCCGGCGGAGCAGCCGGTTGGCCACCCGGGGCGTGCCCCGGGAGCGCTCGGAGATCCGCGTGGCCCCGTCGTCGTCGACCTCGACCTCGCAGGATGTGCGCGGAGCGCTCCACGATGGCCCGCAGGTCCTCGGGCGCGTAGAGGTCGAGCCGGCCGACGAAGCCGAACCGGTCGCGCAACGGCCCCGAGACCAGCCCGGTGCGGGTGGTGGCACCGACCAGGGTGAACTTGGGGCAACTCCAGCCGGATGGAGCGCGCCGTCGGGCCCTTGCCGATGAGGATGTCGAGCTTGGCGTCCTCCATGGCGGAGTAGAGCATCTCCTCGACCGAGCGGTGCAGGCGGTGGATCTCGTCAATGAAGAGGACGTCGCCGTCCTGGAGGTCGGTGAGCAGCGCGGCCAGGTCGCCGGCCCGGGTGAGGACGGGGCCGGAGGTGATGCGCAGACCGGCGCCCATCTCGGCGGCGACGATGCCGGCCAGGGAGGTCTTGCCCAGGCCGGGCGGGCCGGCGAAGAGGATGTGGTCGACGGGTTGGCGGCGCTGGCGGGCGGCCTGGATCACGATGCCGAGGTGCTCGACCAGCTGGGCCTGGCCGACGAACTCGGCCAGGGTGCGTGGCCGCAGCCCGGCCTCTTCGACCTCCTCGTCCGGATCGGACGGCGCCGGGTCACCACGCGGTGCCCTCGTCGCCGACGTCGGGTGCCCCGGCGGTCTCGACGTCGGGAATGGCCAGGACCTCTCGGCGTGCCTGCGGACTCACCGGCTGGCCAGCTCGCGCAGCGCGAGCCGGAGCATCTCTTCCACCCCGACATCGTCGCGCAGGCCGTCGAGCGCGCCACGGATCTCCTCGGGGGCGTAGCCGAGCTCGCTCAGCGCGGCCCGCGCCTCGGCCCGCGAGGTGCGGGTGGCCCGCCGTTGGCGCCGGCGCCGTTACGGGACGTGCCGGTCGGCTCGAAGGAGAGGTCGGGCAGGTCGAGCCGGCTCTTGAGCTCGATCAGCAGGCGGGCCGCCGTCTTGCGCCCGACGCCGGGGACGGTGCACAGCGTCTCGAGGTCGTCCTCCAGCACGGCGGTCGAGAGCGAGGCCGGCGAGAGCACGGCCATGATGGCCAGGGCCAGCGCCGGGCCGACGCCGTGCGATCCCAGCAGCACCTCGAAGCACCGCCGCTCGTCGTCGTGCACGAAGCCGTACAGGACGATGGCGTCCTCGCGCACGTGGGTGTGGACGTAACAGCGTGGCCTCGGCCCCGGAGCCGGCGGCCATCAGGGTGGCGGCGGTGGCCGGCGTCACGGTGACCCGGTAGCCCACTCCCGCCACGTCGACGATGACCTCGCCCTCGGCCGTGCGCAGCACCGGCGTCCCCGCAGCAAACCGATCACGACGACGCTCCCTTCCTTGGACGAGCAACGCCGCGTCGACAGCCCGGCGCAGCGGGACAGTGGTGAGGTGGCAGATGGCCAGGGCCAGGGCGTCGGCCACGTCGGGCGGCCCGTCCACGACGGGCAGCCCCAGGACCTGGGCCACCATGCGCTGCACCTGGTCCTTGGTGGCCGCCCCGTAGCCGACCAGCCCCTGCTTGACCTCGTTGGACGTGTACTGGGCCACCTCGCAGCCGGCCTCGGCGGCGACCAGGAGGGCCAGGCCGCTGGCCTGACCGACCGACATGGCGGTCCGGGCGTTGACCTGGAAGAAGACCCGCTCGACCGCCACCGCGTCGGGTCGGAGCTCGGCGACCAGCGCCTGCAGCTCGGTGTGCAGGGCGAGCAGCCGCTCGGGCCAGCGGGGCGCCGGGTCGGTCTCGATCACCCCGGCCGCCCGGGCCTCAGGGCGCTATCCGTCCTCGCCGCCGACCACCAGGCCGTAGCCGCAGCGTGACAGGCCGGGGTCGATCCCCAGATGCGAACATGCGTTCGTAGGATAGCCGGGCGGCGTCTGCGGGAGGACGGCCGGACCCTCCCGGGCGCGTCAGCCCTCGAAGGCGGCGAGCACCTCGTCGGCGATGTCGGCGTTGGCGTGGACGGCCTGCACGTCGTCGTGGTCGTCGATCGCCTCGAGCAGGCGCAGGACCTTTTGGCCTCGGCCTGGTCGGGCACCGGGACCAGGGTCGTCGGCTCCAGGGAGAGGTCGACTGATCGGGTGTCAGGCCTGCGTCGTCGAGGGCCTGGCGCACCGATTCGAGGTCGGCCGGCGCAGTGGTCACCACCCAGGTAGCCGTTGGATCGACAGGTTCTCGGCGCCGCCCTCCATGGCGATCTCCATGACCTTGTCCTCGTCCTGGTCGAGCGGGACGGTCAGGATGCCCTTGCGCTCGAACTGCCAGCTGACCGCACCGGGCTCGGCCATGTTGCCGCCGTTGCGGCTGAAGACGTTGCGCATCTCGGCGCCGGTGCGGTTGCGGTTGTCGCTCAGGGTCTCGACCATGATGGCCACGCCACCGGGGCCGTAGCCCTCGTAATTGATGGCCTCGTAGCGGACGCCGTCGAGATCGCCGGTGCCGCGTTTGATGGCCTTCTCGATCGTATCGAGCGGGACCGAGGAGGCACGGGCCTTCTGGAACACGGTGCGCAGGGTGGCGTTGGCCTCGAGGTCGCCCCCGCCCTCACGGGCCGCCACCTCGATGGCCCGGATGCACTTGGCGAACACTTTGGCGCGGGCCTTGTCCTGGGCTCCCTTGCGGTATTTGGTGGTGGCCCACTTCGAGTGACCCGACATGGTGCTGTGTTCCTCGTTCCCGTCCGTGTGTCCGTCTGCTCCGGCTCCGAGGGGCCGATTCTACCGGGGCCGGGGCGGCGGGGGTCAGGGCGTCGATCGGAGGGTGGAGGTAAACCCGGCCGACGGGGTGGAGTTCCGGGTCAGGGTCAGCGGGAGGGCGACTTTGCCGGCGATCACGATGCGGTAGCGACCGGCGGGCACCAGGGTGGCGATGCGGGCCGGGCGCAGGCCCCCTCCCGTCTGGTCCCAGTTGCCCGTGGTGGACATCGTGGCGTGGGCGGCCAGTGGGGGGCCGAGGAGGGCGGGACAGCCGATGGCGTCGGGACCGGGGTAGACGTCGATGCCCCTGGCGTTTTCGATGACCACAGGGATCGGCTGCACGGCCCGAGCAGAAATCTGACGGGGCCGCCTCCCGGTGCAAGGCTCGAGTTGTCCCCACCGGGCGAGGCCGCGCCCGGCACGGTGCAACTCTGGGCGCTCAGGTTGTGCAGGCTCACCTTGTAAGTGACGAGTTGCCCGGAGACGAAGGCGTGTCGGGGGGCGCTGACCGTGAGTGTGACGTCCTTGGCTGGGCAGTTCTCGTAGGCCAGGTGGGCGCTGCGGGTGATGGTGGAGGTCGTAGCGGCGCCGGCCGGCGTTGGGGCGGCGACCAAGGCGGGCGCGGCGGCCAGCAGGGCGGCGAGCGCGGGCAGGGCCAGCGCGGCGGACAGGTGCCTCATGGTGGAGAGACGCTACGGCGGCCGATTCGGTTCGCGGTCGCGGTCGCGGCCGCGGGCGGGGTTGGTGGGGCGTGTCGAGGCGGGTCCTACCGTGGCGGCCAATGTGGCGGCCGCGTCGCAGCGTGAAGCACCGATTCCACGTCGTCGGCCACCTGGTCGAAGCTGTTGGCCCCGGTCTGGATGGCCGCCATCAGGAGTGAGATCACGATGACCACCATGCCGCTGGCAGTCTGGGCCGGATCGATGTCAGGGCGCACCTCGCCCACGACCTGCTGCTGGCGGATGAGCTCGGTCACGGCTTTGCGCAACCCCTCGAGGGCCGGGATGTTGAGCAGCCGCATGGTGAAGTCGGGCTCCAGGCCGCGCAGGATGCGCCCGGCCAGGGGGTGGCTGTCCAAGCGGGAGATGAGCGCCGTCATCATGGTGCGGCTCCAGCGGTCGGGCTCCTCCGCCACGGCGACGAAAGAGATGGCCCCATCGATGAGGCCGGCCACGTCCTCGTCGACGGCGGCGACGAAGAGAGCCTCCTTGTTCGGGAAGTACGGATACGACGCCGTCGTGGAGAGACCGGCGTCACGGCAGACGTCGGCCACCGACGTGCCACGGAACCCCTCGCGGGCGAAGCGGACCACGGCCGCCGACAGCAGCGCCTGGCGCGTGCGGTCGCCCTTGGTGGCGGCGGTGTCGGGCGCCATGGTTCAGGCCGCCGCGGCCGCGGTGAGGTCGTGGCCGTGGCGGTCGACGCCGCAGGCGACCTGCCAACCCTTGGGCACCCGGCCGCGGCGGAAGGCCTTGGCCTCGAGGAGTGGGGTGAGCAGGGGCCGCAGGGCGCGGTGGCGCAGCGCCGTGCGTCCCTCCGTCCGGTTGACCGCCCGCCAGGTCTCCCAGGTGGGGAGGCCGACGGTGGCGTACACGCCGGGGTGCACGATGGTGTCGAACATGCCGATGGCGATGTGGCTGCCGAGGTGCCGGACCAGAAAGCGCTCGATGCGGCCGGCGGCGGCCCACTGCTCGGGGAAGAGCATGCGGGCGAAGGCGAGGTGGCGGGCCTCCTCCTGGCGGTGGTACTTCGACACGGCCTTGATCATGGGGTCGGTGTCGGGGTGCTCGCTGGCCAGCTTCTGCATGAGGTCGGGGACTTCCTCGCCGCTGAGGACGAGGAGGCAGAACAGCGCCGGCATGCCGGTGAGGATGGGCAGCAGGATCTTCTGGGCCAGGCGGACGACCGGGCCGTCAATGGGGTTCTTGGCCCGGGGGCGCACCTGGGTCAGCAGGCGCACGAAGAGGCGCGAGTGGCGGGTCTCCTCCCCCATCTCGTGCAGGAGGTAGGTCACGCGGGGGTCGGTGAGGTCGGGGCGGTTGAGGATGTCGATGCTGAATCCAGCCATCAGGACCGACTCGAAGCGGACGCCCGTCTCCACGATGGAGCCGAACTCCTCTCGGGCCAGGATCTTTTTCTGCACGGTGGTGAGGGAGTCGAACAGCTCGGGCAGGTCGTGCAACGTGAGGAGTTCATCGGGGAGGACCTGGCCCTCGCCCACCAGGCCCGGGACGTCGATGTCGGGTTCGAGGATGCGCCTGAGCGAGGCGTTGGAGAGGCGCTCGATGCGCTGGTCGACGCCGCCGGGTCGGGTAGGGGCTGTGCCGGTTTCCATGGTGGTGGCCATGCCTGCATCATTATGGATTTCAGTACTTCTGTCAATCCATGATTTATTGTAATGTCGGCTTATGACACGTACCGACTTCCCATCGGCTGCCGGCCGGGGCTCGCCCTACGCTCGGGCATGGCCCCGATGACCTCCTCCGCTACTGTCCCCTCCTCCGATCGCCCCGTGGGCGGTCGCCGCAAGCGAAGCCCGGCCCGTCGGCTCCTCCTCATCGGTGCTGTGGTCGCGGCCGGGGCGGTCGCGGGGGCCGCCTATCGCCGGCTCCATAGAGCGCCGGACCCGTCGCTTGACCTCATTGACGATGGCCGGCTGGCCCTCGGATGGGGCGACGGAGTGGTGGCGCCCGAGCCAGAGATCGTCTCGACGTCCGACGGTGCCCGCTTGGCCGTCTGGGACTACCCGGGTCAGAGCTCCGACACACCGGTCGTGGTCCTCTCGCACTGCTGGACGGGCAACCACGAGATCTGGGTACCAGTGGCCCGGCGGTTGCGCGAGCAGGGTTATCGGGTCGTCCTCTACGACCAGCGTGGCCACGGTCTGAGCACCCGCGGCACGGCGCCGATCACCGTCGAGCTCCTGGCGCACGACTTGGCACTGGTTCTCGAAGCGGTCGACGCACGCGACGCCGTCCTGGCCGGCCACTCGATGGGAGGCATGTCCATCATGGCCTTGGCCAACCATCGGTCCGACGTCCTGCACGAACGGGCACGGGCAGTTGTCCTGGTTGCGACGGCTGCGACCAAGATCGGCAACTATCCAGACCCAGTCCTTCGCCGCGTCGCCGCCCCGGTGGTCGGCTCGCCTGCAGTCACCCGGGCGATGGCCGGGCGCAACGGGCACCGGCTCGTACGTGGAGTGTTCGGCACGCAGCCCGTGCGCGCACATATGATCCTGACAGCAGACGCGTTCGCCCAGGCCGATCCTGCGGCTCGGTCCGGCTTCATGCTCGCCCTGTCGACGATGAATCTGCTCGAGGGCATCGCAACGATTCAGTTGCCCACGACGGTGATCGTCGGGAGCCGCGACACGTTGACCCTGCCCCCGAAGTCCGACGAGATGGTGGCCACGATTCCGGGGTCACGGCTGGTCACGCTCAAGGACCGAGGGCACATGCTGCCGCTCGAAGACCCTGACGCCGTCACCGACGAGATCGTGCGGGCGGTGAAGGGTTAGGACCCGCCGCGAAATAGATCGCGACATCATGCCGCTGCGATCGTGTAGTTCCAGTCGCCGTGCCACTTGTGCGGCGTGAGCGGGAAGCGCGGCCAGTTCTTTGTCGGTGACCTTGACTCCGGTCGGATACCACTCGGGGTCGTAGCTGGCCTGGACACGTCAGACCGGTCTTCGTCTTGGTGGCCGCGATGAGCTCGACGATGGTGCGGATATCGGTCAGCGGTCGGCCCCGCCAATTCATGGTGATGAAGGAGAACATGCGGTGCTCGATCTTGTTCCACTTCGATGTTCCGGGCGGGTAGTGGCAGACGGTGATCTCGAGCCCGGTCTCGGCCGCCAACTTGGCGATTTGGGCCTTCCAGGCCCGGACCCGGTAGCCGTTGGATCCGCCCGGCATCGGCGGTGATCGAGTAGCTTGGCCGCGTCGGGGAAGCGCCTCGCACCCATCTGATTCCACCACCGGCGTATCGATTCGACGGCGAACTCCGCGGTGTCGGCCGTGTCGCCGACCGACACCCACCCCTCGTCGTTGGTAATGTCATAGATGCCATAGGGGATGGCGCGGCCGACTTCGGGGTCGACGAAGTCGTGGACGCCCACCCGGGTCGGTTCACCTGCGGGGTGCCATTCGCGCCCGCCGTTGGCGTATTCGCCGATGAGCTCCTTCTTCTTCGTGTCGACGCTAATCACGGGTTGTCGGTCCTTGACGAAGCGCGAGACCGCCTTGTTGAGATAGCCGAACTGGGCGTCTCGATCGGGATGGGCCGTCCCCTCCTTGGCCTTGGCCGGTGCCTGCAAGGAGTAGCCCATCTGGTGCAAGAGACGCCTGACCAGTTCGGCGGAGGCCAGAAAGCCTCGACGCACCAGCTCGTCGGCCAGCTCATAGGTCGATTTCGACGTCCAGCGCAGATGCGACATCGGCGTGCCACGCGTTCTCGGGGTAGACCAGCTCGTCGAGCGATTCGAGCAGTCCGGGCTGCAACTCGATCGCCGGCTTGGCCCCTCCTCCGGGGGCGCGGCGTCGATCAGAGACCTCGACGCCGCCACGAACCTCGTGCACCGCCTTGTTCACCGTCGAGGTGCTCATCCCCGATGCCTCGGCTACACGAGCCTGTCCGCCGCGACCCAGTGCTTCGACCATCGCACCGGCAATTACCCGCTTCTGGCGCTCGTCGAGATGCGGCATCACTGTCTCGAAGAACTCGGCGAGACCCTCGGGGGACAACTCCACGCACCCAGACTATACCTCGCGTGTTATTCCCTGGTGGACCCTTAACGCGGAGCCGTTTCTCGCCACAGCCCCAGCGAGTCGATCAGCTGGTACGTCCTCGCTTCGAGTAGTTCACCGTCCTCCTCGCCCTTCGCCTGGGCGACGGCTTTCGTTCGGGCCTGCCGGTAGACCATGTCCACCAAGGGTTCCTGTGGGACAAGGACATAGCGAATTTCGCAGCCCATGGCCCGCGCGATGCGCTCGAGCGTCGAGAGCTGGATTGCGCCTCTGAGCTCGGCGCGTTCGAGTTGACTCACCCGGCTGTGCGTGATGCCGAGTCGGGCAGCCAGCTCGGGACTGGACATGCCGAGCGCGTCACGCACCTCGCGGATCCAACCTCTGGGAGGTCGCGGCCCGATCTTCTCGGCGAGACCGTTCAGGCGCCGGTCGAGCCGCCTGCGATCACCCGCTCGGATGGCGCGCACTGCGTATATGGGGTTGAGGTACCAAGGGAACGACAAAACTGGTAGTCATAGCTACCGGTTTCCCGGCCGATTTGGTAGGGCTGACCCCTATGGAGCCAGAGGCCTGACTGTCGGACATTCTGTTCTTCATGCCCAATGAACGGTCGTGCGGGGCGGGCATGCATTGCAGGCAAACCTCTCGACGTCGCGATGGATCCGGCGCAGCCCTTCGACGATGGTCGGCAGGCAACCCGGGTCAGGCGATCACGCCGGCACCGCGCAACACAGCGATGGCGGCATCGTCGCGTCCGAGCTCGCGCAAGATCTCCTCGTTGTGCTCGCCCTGGCTCGGCGCCAGCGGGGTCTCGGTCGTCGCCGTTTTCGAGAAGCGGACGGGATGCTTGGCCTCGAGGACGCGACCGACGACGGGGTGCTCGCGGACGCGCAGAGCGCCGTTGTGGACCACCTGGGCGTCGAGGGGGACCTGGTCGAGATCCAGCATCGGTGCGAAGGCCACCTCTTCGGCCTCCAGCCGCGGCAGGAGCTCGGCGGTGAGCCACGACTCGAAGGCGTCTGCGATGAGCGCGCCCAGCGTCTCGCGGTTCTGGACATATTGCTGCGGACTGGCGAAGCGCTCATCCTCGATCCACTCGGGGTGCCCGAGCGCCCGGAACAGCCCGTGCAGCTGGTCCATACCCGACGCGTAGTAGATGACGTGGCCGTCCGCGGTCCGACTGATCCGATAGACCATGGCGAGGGTGGGGCGCGAATCGGCCTGGGGATCGTCGAGGAGCGCCTTGCTCATGTAGCCGTCGGGGAAGAAGAACGACAGTCCGGCATCGAGCATGGGCAACGTCAGGTGTTGGCCCCCGGCGCCCCGTTCCCGTGCGAAGAGCGCCGCCGTCACGGCCTGGGCAGCCATCAACGCCGTCGCCTTGTCACACACAATGGTCCGCACGAGGTCGGGGAACGGAATGTCCGGATTGAACTGGACGGCCACATGGCCCGTGAGCCCCTGGATGACGGGGTCATAGACCCGGCGCTGGGCATACGGGCCGTCAGGCCCGTAGCCGCTGATCGAGACGTAGACGACGTCCGGGCGCACCGCCACCACGTCCTCGTAGGCCAGGCCGAGGCGCTCCACCACACCGGGACGCCAGTTCTGGACGAACACGTCCGCATTTCGGCACAGGTCGAGCACGATCTCGCGCCCCTGGTCACTGGTGACGTCGAGACTGATGCAGCGTTTCCCGCGATTGTTGTTGACGAAGAGCCCCGCCAGGCCGGCGAGCTCCGGGTACATGGCCGACAGGCGGACGGAGTCGCCCTCGCCCAGGGTCTCCACCTTCACCACGTCGGCGCCCTGATCGGCCAACCACATGGTGGCCAGGGGACCGGACACCACGGCCGAGAAGTCGACGACGCGCACACCCTCGAGCGGTCCAGCCATGCCTGCCTCCTCCCCCGCGCCGACATCATGCCCTACACGCCTACACGCCCTTTGCCCCAGGGATGGCCCGCCCGACCGGAGATCCGATCGGCCGACGGTCAGGGGAAGACGACGGTCTTGTTGCCGTTGAGGAGGACCCGGTCCTCGAGATGCCAACGTAAGCCACGGGCCAGCACGGTGCGCTCGACGTCGCGGCCGACGCGGCGCAGCTCCTCGACCGAGTCGCCGTGGTCGATGCGCCGGGTGTCCTGCTCGATGATCGGGCCCTCGTCCAAGTCGGCGGTCACGTAGTGGCACGTCGCTCCGATGAGCTTCACACCACGGGCGAAGGCCTGGTGGTAGGGCTTGGCACCGGCGAACGACGGTAGGAACGAATGGTGAATGTTGATGATCCCGCCGGGACGGGACGCGCAGAAAGACGCAGGGATGATCTGCATGTAACGGGCGAGGACAATGACGTCGGCGTTGACCTCGTCGACGATGTGCTGCATCTCGGCGAAGGCCGCCTCCTTGGCCGACGGGTCGCTCGGAACGGCGACGTGGCGGAACTCGATCCCGTGCCACTCGACCAGCCCCCGCAGGTCCTCGTGGTTCGAGATCACGCAGGGCATGTCGCACTCCAGTTCCCCCGCCCGCCAGCGATAGAGCAGGTCGGCGGCACAGTGGTCCTCCTTCGAGACGAAGAGAACGACCCGCTTGGGCACGTCGGTGTCCGTGAGGTGCCAGTCCATGCGGAACTCCTCTGCCACGGGTTGGAAGGCGGTTGCCAGCTCAGTTGGGCCGAAGCGCTCGGGGAGGCTGTCGGCCACGATCTCGATGCGGAGAAAGAACCGCCCGCTGTCGAGATCGCCGTGCTGTGCCGCTTCGAGGACGGAGCCGCCGCGCCCGGCCAGGAGCCCGGTCACGGCGGCCACGATGCCGACCCGGTCGGGGCAGGTGATGGTGAGGATGTAGCGACGCATAGGAGTGGATGGATCGGTCCGGTCGGGGGCCCGGGTCAGGCCTCTCGGTCGACCACGTCGACGAAGATGCGGTGGATCCGGCGGTCCGGCGTGAGCTCGGGGTGGAAGACCGACGCTACGACGGACCCCTGGCGGACGAGCACGGGGGCGCCGTCGAACGATGCCAGCACGTCGACGCATCCGCCCACGGACACGATGAGGGGGGCGCGAATGAAGACGGCCGGGAGCGGCGGCCCCTCGCCGAACTCGAGGTCGGTCTCGAACGACGCGACCTGGCGGCCGTAGCCGTTGCGGCGGACGACGGCATCGAGGGCGCCGAAGAAGCGTTGGTCGCGCCGGCCATCGAGGACTTCGCTGGCCAGCAGGACGGTGCCAGCGCAGGTGCCGAGGACAGGAAGGGGCGAGAGGGCGGCGAGGCGTTCGGCGATGGCGTCGTAGAGACCGGTCGACTCGAGGAGCATGGAGAGGGTGGTGGACTCGCCGCCCGGCAGAATCAACCCGTCGACACCGTCGAGGTCGGCCGGGCGCTTGACCAGGTGACCGGTGGCGCCAACGTCGTGGAGGGCGGCCAAGTGCTCGCGCACATCGCCCTGCAGGTTTAGTACGCCGATGGCAGGACCGGAGCGGGAGCCGGACTCCGCTACCACCCCCGGTCGGCGAGGTGCTCGCCGTACTGGGATGCCTCCAGGCCGCGCATGGCCTCGCCGAGCCCCCGCGAGACCTTGGCCACGTGATCGGGGTCCTCGTAGTGCGCGGTGGCCTCGACCACCGCGGAAGCCATGCGAGCCGGATCGGACGATTTGAAGATGCCCGAACCGACGAACACCGCCTCCGCACCTAGTTGCATGACCAGGGCGGCATCAGCCGGAGTGGCGATACCACCGGCGCAGAACAAAGGCACAGGGAGGCGGCCGGTGTCGTGGATCTCGGCGACGAGGCCGACGGGGGCGGCCAACTCCTTGGCCCAGCCGTAGAGTTCGGCCGAGTCGGCCTGGGTGATGGCGCGCAGGGAGCCGAGGATGGAGCGCAGGTGGCGCACGGCCTCGACGATGTTGCCGGTGCCGGCCTCGCCTTTTGAGCGGATCATGGCGGCGCCCTCGCTGATGCGGCGCAGCGCCTCGCCCAGGTTGGTGGCGCCGCAGACGAACGGCACGGTGAAGGGCCACTTGTCGATGTGGTACGCCTCGTCGGCCGGGGTGAGGACCTCGGATTCATCGATGAAGTCGACGCCGAGCGACTGCAGGACCTGAGCCTCGGCGAAGTGGCCGATGCGGGCCTTGGCCATGACGGGGATGGTCACGGTATCGATGATGCCCTCGATGAGAATGGGGTCGCTCATGCGGGCGACGCCGCCGTCGCGGCGGATGTCGGCGGGCACGCGCTCGAGCGCCATGACGGAGACGGCGCCGGCGTCCTCGGCGATCTTGGCCTGCTCGGCGTTGACGACGTCCATGATCACGCCGCCCCGCAGCATGTCGGCCAGGCCTCGCTTGACCGTGAACGTCCCCGTCGTTCCGGTGCCGATGGCGGGCGTGCCCGCGCCCTCGGCGTTGTTGGCGCTGGCGCTGGCGGGGGGGGCGGTTGCCATGGACCCAGTCTACGAGGGCAGACGGGCGGCCCTTTTCACGGAGGCAGTCGGGCCGCCGGTCACCGCTCCAGGCGCTCGAGCCCGGCCGTTGCGGGTCGTCCCACCGCTCGGTGCCCCGCCATCGGCGCCGCCCGGCGTGCGTGTCCGTGGCACGGGGAGGCCGAGGCGCTCCCGGGCGCCATTGAGCCGCTCGGCCACCAGCTGCTCGGCCGCGGCGAGCGGCGTGAGGTGTCGCAGGTCGGCGCGCTCGAGCACGTTCGTCGTCGTCTCGCCGATCCGGTCGACCGCCTTGGACGCCGCGACCGGCTCGTAGCCCCGTGCTTCCTCGGCGATGTTGATGATGCCGCCGGCGTTGGCGAGGAAGTCGGGGACGTAGAGAATGCCCGCCGCCGCGAGCGTGTCGGCCACGCCGGCGTGGGCGAGCTGGTTGTTGGCCGCCCCCACGATGATCTCGGTGCGCAGTCCGGGCACGAGCTCGTCGGTCAGGAGCCCGCCCAAGGCACACGGGCAGAGGATGTCGGCGGGGACCCCGGGGGCAGCGGCGGGATCGACGCTCCGGACGGCGCCGGCGCGCCGGGCCTGGCGCACCCGCTCGCCGTCGGCGTCCGAGACGATGACGTGCACGTGACGGTCGACGAGCAGCCGGACGATCTCGCCGCCCACCTTCCCGGCACCCAGGACGAGCACGGTCCTGCCCTCGAGGCCGGTGCCCCACCGGCGGCGCGCCGCCGCTTCCATCGCGACCACGACGCCGTGCGCCGTGGCGGGACTGGGATCGCCGGACCCGCCGCGGGAGACGGAGGTCCCGCCGACGAACGGCGTCGTCTCGCGGATCAGGTCCATGTCGCCCTGCGTCGTCCCGACGTCCTCCGCCGTGACGTAGCGCCCGTCCAGGCTGTCGACCGCGGCGGCGAAGTCGCGCAAGAGGGCCTGGGTCTTCATGACGCCCGGGTCCCCGACGATGACCGCCTTGCCGCCGCCCTGCGCCAGTCCGGCCAGGGCCGCCTTCTCCGTCATGGCCCGGGACAGGCGGAGGACGTCACGGAGCGCGAGCGAATCGTCGGAGTAGGGATAGAAACGGGCGCCGCCCAGAGATGGACCGAGGAGCGTGGAGTGGACGGCGATGATGGCGTGCAGGCCGCTCTGCGCACGCCGGACGACGACGATGTCCTCGTGCTCGGACCCGCACAGTCCCTCGAGTATCTCCTCCGGACCCTTCACGTGCTGTCCCTTCACGTTTGAATTCTACGGGGAATCGAGCCGGATTGAGCCGGGCCGGGCCGGCGCCGCCCGATGGTGCACGAACAGGCGTGCGGGTCGCGGCGTGCGACCTAGGTCGACGTCACGCGCATTCGCTTGGGGGGAGCGACCACGCCTCTCCCGTCGGGGTGCCGCCTCACCACTCGTTGAGCGCGGCCGCCCGAACCCACGTGGCGTCGAGATCGCCGGGGTAGACGGGGTCCTCACGATGCTCGACGGAAGGATCGATCCAGACCCAGCGGGTGGGTCCGAAGCGGGCGGGCGAGTTGAAGAAGGAGTCCTCCGCGGGTGGATGCGAGTCCATCATGGTCATCAGCGCGCTCAAGGAGTCCGCTCGGGTAGCGCACGATGGACGCCCCGATCACGTCGGCCCGGTACTCCCGGTTCTCCCCGACGCAGCGCCGGAGCGTGGTCTCGCCGCCCATCAGCGTGGCCAGGGTGATGCCGACGCACGAGACACCGTTGTCGCCCCGCTTCACGTGGGCCAGCTCGTGGGCGATGACACCCTCGAGCTCAATGGGGTGCAGGGTGCGGAGCAGGCCCGAGGTGACGACGAGGTCGGACCGGCGGGCGTCGCGCCCGAGGGCACAGGCATTGGGGACACCGTCATGAAGGACGTGCAGCGCCGGCATGCGGAGACCGAAGGTGGCGCACAGCCCCTCCGTGATGTTGTACAGGCGGGGGTACTGCTGCTCGTCGGCCGGAATGGCTCCTATCCGGCGCAGGGCGATGGAGGGCGCCAGCCGCCAGACGGCGTACATGAACACGATGCCGGCGAGCACGAAGGCGATGACGCCGGCGATCCAGTTGACGGCGGCCAGGAACAGGGCGCCGAAGAGGATGGCCGGCACGGCGGCGGTCCAGGCGCACAGCCGGATGACGCGGCGCCGGTTGGCCGCCACCTCGGCCGGGTAGACCTGAGGGGCGCCGAGGCTGGGCACCTGATTGAGGGCGGCGGGGGCCTGCTGGGGCTCGAGGTCGACGGACGTGCGCGGGTGTGCGGCCCCGCCGTGCGGTCGTGAGCCGGACCCCGATCCGGATCCCGAAGCCGATCGCGACGGGGAGCCGGAGGAGGCCTTCGAACCCGAGCGGTTGCCGCTGCCCCCGCTGCCGCTGCCTCGTCCTCCGCCGCCTCGACGACCTCGACTGCCACCGGACCTTCCCGACGATCCGCCCTGCCCGGTCCTGGCCTGTCCGCTCTGGGCGCCTTGGCCGCCTGAGCGGCCGCCTGCCGCGGCGTTGGCCGGGCCGGCAGCTGCCGCACCGGTGCCGGTATTGCTGCTGCTGCTGCCGCCGCCGCCGCCGGCCGATCGGCTCCGGTTGCGATTCCGGTTCCTGTTCCTGTTCCTGTTCCTGTTCGGGTTGCCGCTGCTGCCAGAGCCACCGGAGCCGGTGGAGCCGGTGGAGCCGGCTGCCGCAGAGCCAGAACCAGGGCCGGAGCCACCGCCCGACGGTGTCTTGGGGGGGGTTCCACTGTTGTCGCTCTGCTCGGCCATGGGCACGCCAGCCTACGGCACCCTCCCCAGCAGGGCCGACCGCTCGTCTTGACCGCTCAAGGTTGCCAGGCCGACAATTGAGACCGTGCGGCGGGGCACATGGATCTGGCACTGGCACTGGCACTGGCACCGGCGCCGGCACCTGCCCGTGTTCGAGCTGTATAGGGCTCAGGGCTACCAGAATCGCGCTGAAATGCGTAGGAATAACTACCCGATCGGGCCGGAATTGTGTAGAGCGACCCCGAATACATGCGACAAGTAGGAGCCGCTCACCGGAGGCGCGTCGACGAGCGGATCGCTCCGCATCCCGGATACGGATGGATGTGAGAGGTGCAGCATGCGATCGGCACGTCGACCTACGAGGGCACGCCGGGCCTGGTCGGTGAACCGGTCGACCAGAACATGGGTCAGCCCATTCCTAAAGCACGCTCGTACACGTCGACATACTTCTCCGCCAGTACGTCCATCGACCACCCCTGGGCGTGCACCAGGGCGGCCTTGCGCGCCTCGACCGACGAGAGGCCACTCCCCTCGACTACGTCGGCCAACGCCACTCCGAGTGCCCGCGCCAGCGCGACCGCGTCCCCGGGTGGCACCAGGGAGGCGCGGCCACCGGCGGCTTCCCGGTACCCCTCGATGTCCGACGCCACAACAGCGCAGCCGGCCGCCATGCCCTCGAGCAACACGACACCGAAGGACTCGCCGTGCCGCGACGGTGCGCACAACACGTCGGCTCCCGCCAGCCGCGCCGCCTTGTCCGCGTCGCTGACGCCCCCGAGCCACTTCACCCGGTCCGACTCGGGATGCCGGCGCCGTTGTACCTCGGTGCCCGGCCCCTCCCCGGCCACCCACAGGACGGCGGGGCGCTCGACCATCTCGAAGGCATCGAGCAGGGTCGCCAGGCCCTTGCGCTCCTCGTGCCGGCCGACGAAGAGCACCGTCGGGCGCCCCTGCTCGTCACGCACCGGCTGCGCCGACGAGTAGCGCTCCACGTCGACCCCGTTGAAGAGCACCTCGAACTCCCCACCCCCACCCGCCAGTGCCGTCCGTCGTGCCGCCTCCGAGACCGCCACCCGCACACGCATCCGCCGGCCCACGTGCGCGGCCAAGGGACGGAGCCGGCGCACCCACGGATCGACACCGTCGCGGTGGTAGGTCGCCACCATCGGCACCGGCGAATGCAGGGCCAAACCCCACGACGCAATCGGAGCCAACGGCTCGTGCACGTGCACGACGTCGAACCCGCCCCGGCTCACCGCTCGCACCACACGCCACGGCGCCGACGGCGACAGCGTCAGGGGCACCACGGAGCCGTTCCGGTTGATGCAGACAACACCGCCGATGACCACGTGCTCGCCCGTTTCCTCGGGCACGGACACGCCCCGATCGGCTGGGCCGAGCACGGTGACCGAGTGGCCGAGCCGTCGCAGTGCCGCCGCCAGGCCGATGGCCTGCCCCTGCGCGCCCCCGTGCCGGGTCAGCGCGTAGGGCGACACCATGGCGATCCTCATCGCGGGTCGCTGGGCCAGTTCGGCTGGTAGAGGTGCCACTGCTCGGGCCGGCAGAGGATGTCGTGCTCGAAGACGACGGCCAACTCCTGGGTCACCCGCGTCACGTCCTGGCGCAGCGAGCCCCGCCGGCTGGTGTCGATGGGCGCGTGCACCACCCCAGTGTGCCAATCCCCCGGTCCGGCGTAGACGCAGACGGGGAGGAGGGGCGCCCCGGTACGCAGGGCCAGCGTGGCCGCGCCACCGGGCAGTGTCGTGCGCTCACCGAAGAACTCGACCTCCACCCCGTTGCCGATCAGGTCGCGGTCGCTGACCAGGCCGGCTACCTTGCCCTCCTTCAAGGCGCGCAGCATCCCTTGGCTGGATCCCTCGCCGAGCGGGACGGCGGTCAGCCCCATGGCGTCTCGCTGCGCCACGAACCATTCGAAGAGCTCCTCGGGCTCCAGGCGCTCCACCACGGCCGCCATCGGCATGCCCTCGAGGGCCAGCCAGGCTCCGCCCCATTCCCAGCTCCCCACGTGGGGCAAGGCCATGACGATGCCGCGACCGAGACTGAAGGCCGCCCGCAGGTGCTCGTCGCCCTCCTCCAGGCGAAACCGGGCCCGCACACCGGCCTCGTCGACGTACGGCAGGCGCGCCCCGTCGGCCCAGTAGCGCGCGTAAGAGGAGAAGGTCCGCTTGCTCCACCGCCGCACCAGCGCGGGATCCGGCTCCACGCCCTCGGCGCATTCGCTCATGAGGATGCGTCGCATGTGCCGCTGGTTCATCTCCAGGGCCGGCCCGCCTCGCCAGGCCATGACGCGGGACACCGCCTCGGCGGCCCCGTAGGCGAAGGGGGCCGGGATGTTGCCCATGGCGTCGCCGAGCCCGCGGTAGACGAGGTATCTCGCCTTGGTACGCCAGTCGGCGCTCATGCAAGCTCAGGCTCAGGCTCAGGCGCGGCAGCGGCCACAGAGCAGCGACCGGGTCGTGTCGACGCTCAGGAAGGAGACCCGGGCGACGACGGCTTGCTGCGCCGGAAGCTCGAGCGACCGGCGGACGTCGACGTAGACGTCGACGTAGACCTAGACGTGCCACCCGCGGCGTGTCGGGCGGCCCCCCGCCGGTCACGGCGTGCCCGGCCCGAGCGGCTCGACAGTGCCTCCTGGCGCCGGGCCCGCCAGCGCACCGAGGAGCCCGTGGTGCGCCGCCGCGCCATGTCCCGCCGGGGAACACCGCCCGTGTTGCGGCCCTCACGCCATGCACGCCACCGGGAGTCCACGCGGCCCTCGCGCCAGGCCTCGATGCGGCGGCGGAGCACCTCGTCGCGACCCGAAGCGGCGTTCCACACCTTGACGAAACGGGCGGTCGCCGTGAAGGTCACCAACGCGAACAACACCCAGAGCACCGGCACGAAGATGGCGGCGCCGAGAAAGGCGAACCCGAGGACGACCATCCGCTCGGCCCGCTCCATGAGCCCGCCCTTGGCCGACAGGCCCAGGGACTCGGCCTTGGCCCGCTGGTAGGAGATGAGGGCGGTGACGGCCAGGATGGCCATGGGCAGCAGCGCCATGTGGCCCTCGTTGCGGTTCACGAGGTACCAGGCACACCCGAGCATCAGGACGGCGTCCGCCACCCGGTCGGTGACCGAATCGAAGAAGGCGCCCCGGACCGAGGCCGTCCCGGCAGCCTTGGCCACCGGGCCGTCGAACAGGTCGTGCATCCCCGTGATGATCAGCAGGATGATGGCGAGGTGGAGGTGGCCCGTCGCCACGGCGACCGCAGTGGCTGTGGCCGAGAGCAGGCCCGTGGCCGTCAGGACATCAGCGGTGACACCTCGGCGATGCAGTGCCTCGCCGACCGGGCCGGTGGACCGATCGACCGCTGCTCGCCAACGACCGTCGAACATGAAGCTCCTCGTCGTGCGCCCGGGGGACCCGCGGCGCTGTTTGCAAGAGTTTACCATCGGGTCCTGGGCGCCCTCGGGAACCTGGACGTCCCTGGTCAGGCTCTTCTGCAACCAGCGCTGCCAATCCCGGACCTACCCTGACCCGTACCTCCCATTGTGAACGACGCCAGACAAAAGGAGGCGCACATGACTCTCTCCACTCGCACCGCCCGGTTCGCTGCCGCCGCGCTGGCGGCTGGCCTCGGCGCCGCCACCCTGGCGGTCGTGGCGGCACCGGCCGTCGCCGGCGCCGCCACGAAGACCGTGCAGGTCACGGAGAACGGCAAGAAGATCACGCTCTCCAAGACCTCGTTCAGCCCGGGCAAGTACACGTTCGTCGTCACCAACAAGGGGAAGGGCAACGGCACCTTCAAGGTCTCGGGGCCAGGCGTCAGCGGCTCGTCCAAGACCATCGCGCCCGGCAAGAGCGCCAAGGTGACGGTCACCTTCAAGAACGGCTCCTACACGCTCGAGGACGCGGGACGGAACATGGTCAGCCAGACCGTCACCGTGAGCGGTAGCTCCAGCTCCTCGGGCGGCAATGGCGGGTACGGCTACTGATCGAATCTGCTTCATCGGTCCGGGCACCGAACCCGGCCGGCGGCTAGAACCGCAATGGGCACGCCGGTCTGGCGCTTTGCCTTGCCACTCCGCGGAGGACGCCTTGGAGCCGTCCGATAGCCTCGGACGCCGACGAGCCACACAGAGCCGGCGCAGTCGGCCGTCCGCCGGCATCGACCAGACGTCCAGACGTGAGGTGATGGTGCAGGCGTCCGAGCCAGGGACCGGGGGAGAGCCGAACGGCACCGTCCTCCCGGAGCAGTCGCTCGACGTCACCATCGTCGTGCCGTACTACAACCCGGGTGACCGGCTGCGAGCGACGGTCGAGCACATGCTGCGTGTCCTCGACGCCTCCGCCATGTCCTTCGAAATCATCGCCGTCTCCGACGGCTCCACGGACGGGAGCCCCTTCACCCTCCAGGGCTTCCCCGAGACCGTCGTCCGCCGGCTGGAGTTCGACACCAACGTCGGCAAGGGCCATGCGCTGCGGGTGGGACTCGGCCTGGGACGGGGCCGCTACCTCGGCTTCATCGACGCCGACGGTGACATCTCCCCGGAGTTCCTGGCGCCTTTTGTCTCCATCATGCGTTCGCAGCAGCCCGACATCATCATCGGCAGCAAACGGCACCCGGACAGTTCGGTGCACTACCCGCCGCTCCGTCACTTGTACTCATGGGGCTACCAGCGGCTCATCCAGGTCCTCTTCCGCCTCAACGTGAAGGACACGCAGGTCGGCATCAAGCTGGTCGACCGCACCGTGATCGCCGAGACCCTCCCGCTCCTCCGCGAGAGCCGGTTCGCCCTCGACCTCGAGCTACTCGTCGTGGCCGGCAAGCTCGGCTACACCCGCATCGTCGAAGCGCCCGTCCGCATCGAGCAGCGCTTCGGCAGCACCATCTCCATGAGGGCCGTGTGGTCCCTGCTGGTCGACACGCTCGCCCTCTTCTGGCGGTTTCGCGTCCGTCACGCCTACGACCCGGCCGTCACCGGTCGGGGTCGGGGTCGGGGGGCGCCCACCACCGAGTCCTGACCACGAGGCCGGGGCCGGGGCCCTGAGCAGACGCGCCCGGGTCGGTCGTACACTCACCTGTCACAAAGCCGTTCAGGGGAGGGACCCAGGTGCCACACGACCCGACCGCCATCCGCAACGTCGCCCTCGTTGGGCACCACGGCGCGGGCAAGACGACGCTGGCCGAGGCCCTGTTGGCCGCCACCGGGGCCATCGCCCGCCGGGGATCGGTCGAGAAGGGCTCGACCGTCATGGACTTCGAGCCCGAGGAGATCTCCCGGCAGCTCTCCATCTCGACCAGCCTGGCCCCCTTCACCGTCAACGGGGTCAAGGTGAACCTCCTCGACACGCCCGGGTACGCCGACTTCGCCGGCGAAATGATCACCGCCCTGGCCAACGTCGACCTGGCGGTGGTGGTGGTGAGCGCCACCGACGGGGTGCAGGCCCAGACCGAGGACGCCTGGCGGGCCGCTGCCAGGATGGACCTGCCCCGCGTCATCGTCATCAACAAGTTGGACCGCGAACGCGCCGACTTCGACCGCACGCTCCAGGAGATCCGCCAGACCTTCGGGGCCGGCGTGGCCCCGGTTGAACTGCCCATCGGGCACGAGGCCGACTTCCACGGCGTCATCGACCTGCTCGACGACACCGCCACCCACTACGACACCACGGCCGCCGGCGCCCCGGTCGACGGCACCGTCCCGCCGGCCGGCCATGAGGGGCCCATCCCCGACGACCTGGTGGACGAGGAGCACACGGTGCACGAGCAGCTCGTCGAGGGCATCGTCGTCGGCGACGACGACCTCATGGAGCGCTACCTCAACGGCGAGACGCTCGACTACGCCGAGCTCGAGAAGAGCCTGGCCGGCGGCGTGGCGTCGGGCACCGTCTTCCCAGTCCTGTGCTGCTCGGCCGCCAGCGGGGTCGGCGTGGACCGCCTGGCCCGACTGATCGAGGAGCTGTGCCCGACGCCGGCCTCGAGGCCACCGGTCGTGGCCACCGCCGGTACCACGACGACGGAGATCGCCTCCGACCCGACCGGTCTGACGCTCCTGACGGTGACCAAGACCTACAACGACGGCCACACCGGCAAGATGTCCCTCTGCAAGGTGGTCTCGGGCACCCTCCAGCCCGACGCCGTGCTGGTCAACTCCCGCTCCAGCGAAGAGGAACGTCTGCACGCGCTCCAGAGCATCGCCGGGCACGCCACCGCCCCGGCCACCTCGGTCGCCGCTGGCGACTTCGTCGCCATCCCCCGCCTCAACGGGACGCGCACCGGCGACACCCTGGCCCCCAAAGGCCAGCCCGTTCTCGTGCCCGCCCCCGACCTGCCCGCGCCGGCGCTGCAGGTGGCGGTGAAGCCGGCGACGCGGGCCGACGACGACAAGCTCATGTCGGCCCTCCAGCGCCTGTGCGACGAAGACCCCTCGCTCACGGTGATCCGCGATGACGAGACACACCAGACCATCCTCGGGGTGAGCGGCGAAGTCCACCTGTCGGTGACCTTGGAACGGCTCGACCGCAAGTGCAACGTCCACGTGGAGCGCGAGGAGCTGCGCATTCCCTATCGCGAGACCATCACCCGGTCGGCCCAGGCCGAGGGCAAGCACAAGAAGCAGTCGGGCGGCCACGGCCAGTTCGGCGTCTGCCACCTGCGTCTCGAACCGCTCCCCCGGGGTGAGGGCTTCCAGTTCCACGACGAGGTGGTCGGCGGGGCCATCCCGCGCCAGTACATCCCGGCGGTCGAGAAGGGCGTGATGGAGACCTTCGACGCCGGTGGGCTCTTGGGCTACCCGATCGTCGACGTGTCCGTCACCGTGGACGACGGCAAGGCGCACTCGGTCGACTCCAACGAGGTCAGCTTCAAGATGGCCGCCGCCCTGGCCGTCCGCGCCGCCATGGCCGAGGCGGGCCCGATCGTCCTCGAGCCGATCTCGCGCCTGGAGGTCACCATCCCGGTCGACTGTCAGGGCGACGTGCTGGGCGACCTGCACTCACGGCGCGCCCGGATCATCGGTACCGACGCCGCCGAGGACGACGGCTACCAGACCGTGACGGCCACCGTCCCCACGGCGGAGCTCACCCGCTACGCCGTCGACCTGCGCGCGCTGACCGGGGGCCGCGGCTCCTTCGGCGTCGTCTACGACCACTACGACGCGGTGCCCGACCACCTCATCGCGTCCATCCCCAAGCTGGAGGGCTGATCCCAAGGGCGGGCCGCGGCCCCGCTCCCCCGTCGCCGTACCGGCGGCCGGACCCTTGACCGCCCTGCTGCGGGCGGAACGGTTCGAGGCGTGACGGCGCTGTCAGGCCCGGTGAAGAATCCTGTCCCAGAAGATGCAGATCCGCTCACGACGATGGCCTCAACGGCGGGGCTGGCGCTCCAGGATCGCATGCGAAGACGGGCCGGCCCGAACGGTGGCCTGGTTGGTGCACGCCTGACCGAACGTCGTTTCGCTGAGACTCAGTTCGAGGCGCCCGATTCGTCGAGCCAGGCCTCGAAAGCCAGGACGGCCCAAAGCGGGTATTCCAGGCCGGGCCGCCCGGCCTGATGCCGCGTCCCAGCAGGTTCGCACCGCCACCGGGTCGAAGAAGCCCTGATCCCGCAGACGGGACTCAGCGAGGTGGTCCTCGGCCCAGTCCCGCAGCGGCCCGCGCAGCCACACGCCCAGGGGGGGATCGAAGCCCATCTTGGGCCGATCAAACAGGTGGCGTGGCACGTACCGCTCAAGGAGGAGGCGCAAGGCCCGCTTGCCCACGCCCCCGCGGATTCGCAGTGACGGCGGCAGATTCCAGGCCGCCTCCACCACCTTGTGGTCGACCAGGGGCGGCCGCACCTCGAGGCCGAAGGCCATGCTGGCCCGGTCGACCTTGACCAGCATCTCGTCGGGCAGCGTCGAGAGCGTGTCCCAGGCCATCATCTCCTCGGCCGGCGTTCCCACCAGGCCACAGAGGGGTGGCGGACCGCTCCACGGCGAGTGAGGAGCCCCCACGACAACCGTTTCGGCGTCGTCCCAAGCCGAGACCAGGCTCATGTAGACCTGGCGAGACGACCCGGCCGCCAGCAGGCGGGCCAGTTTGTGGGCGCGGGTGCCAAGATCCGGCCCGACCGCGCCGGGCCGCAGCCGTTGCCGCGCCGCGTCCGATGCCGTCCCACACTGCCCCGGGCACCGCGTCGAGCGCGCCAGCGGCGGCCCCGCGCAGGCGTCGGGGCAGGGGCAGCACCCGCCGGCTGAGGACTGCCCCCGCCGTGTAGCGGCGGTAACCGCCGAATGCCTCGTCACCGCCGTCCCCCGACAGGGCCACGGTGACGTGGCGGCTGGCCTCGCGGCACATGAGGAGGGTGGGCAACTGGGACGGGTCGGCAAAGGGCTCGTCGTAGTGACGACCGAGGTGGGGCACCAGGTTCAGGGCATCGTCCGCCGTCAGGTCGATCCGGGTGTGGGCGGTGCCGAGATGCCGGGCCACCGCTTCCGCGTGGTCCGCCTCGTCGTGCCCCTGGCCGGCGAAACCCACCGTGAAGGTGCGCACCGGTCCCCTGGACCCGGCCTGGGCCAGAGCGGTGACCAGGCTGGAGTCGATGCCACCTGACAGGAAGGAGCCGATGGGGACGTCGGCGACCAGGCGGCGTGACACGGCCTCGGCCAGCACCGCCTCGAGCTGGTCGAGGGCGCCCTGGTCATCACCCCCGGGCGGTCGTGCCGCCATGGCGGTCCGGGCCGCGGCGGGAAAGTCCCACCAGACCTCGGGCTCGGGCCAGCCGCGCTGGCCCGGGCGCAGGCTCACCAGCGTGGCCGCCGCCAGCTTCCGCGCTCCGCTGAAGATGGTCAGGGGAGCCGGGATGTAGTTCAGACGCAGCAGGAGGGCCAGCGCCCGCCGGTCGATCTCCCGGCTGAAGCGGGGGTGGGCGAGGAGCGCGCGCAGCTCCGAGCCGAAGAGGACGACGCCGCCCATCACCGAGTAGTACAGCGGCTTCTCGCCCAGGCGGTCCCGGGTCAGGTGCAGGACGCGGTCCCGGCGGTCCCACAGGGCCAGGGCGAACATGGCATCGAGCCGCTCGAGGGTCGGGCGCAGGCCCCAGGCGGCCACCGCCTCCACCACCACCTCGGTGTCGCAGCGGCCCTTGAGGCCTCGGCCTCGATCCGGCAGGGCGGCCCGCAGCTCGGCGGCGTTGTAACACTCTCCGTTGTAGGCGGCGACCCAGCGGCCATCGGCCGAGACCATGGGCTGGTGGCCGGCAGGCGAGAGGTCGATGACAGCCAGTCGGCGGTGACCGAAGCCCACCCCCACCTCGCCGTCGCACCAGGTGCCCTCGTCGTCAGGCCCCCGATGGGCCAGGGGCCGGGCCATGGCGCGAGCCAGATCGCTGAGCTCCTGGGCCGTCCCCGACCAGCCCGGGTCCAGCAATCCGGCGATGCCGCACATTGTCTGACGATCAGAGCTGCTCGACGTGGGTCCCGGTCAGCCGGTGCCGGGTGTCAAAGATGAACCGGGAGTGCTGGCGCACGAGATCCCAATCGAAGAGGTCGTGGTCGGTCAGCACCACGACCGCGTCCGCTGCGCTCAGTTCCGCGGAGGTGAGATCGCACAACCGGATACGTGCATCCATCCGGCTGCGCTCAATGTGCGGATCGACGGCGCTGACCTCGGCGCCCCAGCCGATCAGTTGGTCCGCCACGACAAGGGCGGGCGACTCCCGTACATCTCCCGTGTTGGGTTTGTAGGCCAGCCCGAGCAGGAGGATGCGGCTCCCGTTGAGTACCTGCTTTCTCCGGTTGAACGCCATTATGAGGCGACGAACCACGTAGTCGGGCATGTGGTCGTTGATGTCATTCGCCAGCTCGACGAAGCGGAAGGCTTGGCCGGCGCGCCGCTTCACTTGCCACGACAGATAGCTCGGATCAACCGGAAGGCAGTGCCCGCCGACGCCCGGTCCCGGATTGAAGCGAGTGAATCCAAACGGCTTCGTGCCGGCCGCGTTCAAGGATTCCCAGATGTCAATGCCAAGGTCCGACGCGAACATGGCCAGCTCGTTCACCAGAGCCACGTTCACATGGCGGTACGTGTTCTCGATCAATTTCACGAGCTCGGCTTCCTCGGTCCGGCCGACCGCCACCGTGGACTGGACCAGCCCGTCATAGAAGGTCTGCACCGATGCCAGCGACGCGGCGTCGATGCCCGATACCACTTTCGGTGTGTTGACCAGCGTCCAGGTCGGGTTGCCCGGATCGATCCGCTCGGGGCTGTAGCCCACGTGAAAGTCATCTCCAGCCACCAAGCCGGAGCCCGATTCGAGGATGGGAACCAGCAGTTCGACCGTGGTTCCCGGGTACGTGGTGGATTCGAGAACGATGGTCGCTCCGGAGTGCAGATGGCGGGCCAGCATGGCTCCGGCATCCTCGATGAAAGACAGGTCCGGCACGCCCTCCTTCAGCGGGGTCGGCACCGTGATGAGGGCCACGTCGAATCCCTCGCACTCCTGTTCGTCTGGCGTCGCCATGTAACGACCGGTGGCAAGCGCAGCCTTGAGCTGCGCGGAGGACACGTCGTCGATGTAGGAGTCACCCGCAGCCAGCCTCGCCGTGCGCGCCTCATCGGTGTCGAAGCCCACCACTCGGTGGCCCACCTCCGCTGCCCGAAGGGCGAGCGGCAGTCCGACATAGCCCTGACCGACGACCACCACTAACGGCACGGGTGACTCCTTCCACGTGGTGACCAACGCCGGCCAGATGGTAGCCAGTGAGGGTGAGCGTATCGTCGGTGAGGTCACGGGCTGGTGGGAGCGAGCAGGTGCGTCGCAGCGGGACGAATGCGCAGCGCTCGACGGGGAGCCGCGGCGCGGCGTCGGCCGGCCTGCCGTGCCTGTCGGCGCCCGAGCCCCAGAAGCTGCGGGCATGGTGAAGCCGCCTGGCATGATGGCCGACGTGGGGAGATCGTCCGCGGCGAAGCAAGTCGGGCGCGGCGCCCTCAAGCGGGTGGCGGCAGCTCACGACTTGGTGCGCCGGCCCCGACCCGGACTCGTTGTCCTCTGTTACCACCGGGTGGGACGCCGCACGACATCACGCGTCGACCTGCCCGGCTGGCTCTTCGAAGAGCAAATGGCCCGGTTGGTCGCGGGCTCAGGCGTGATCGACCTCGACGCCGCGCTGACCGCACTGGCCGGGCCGCCACCATCGGAGCCCGGTGCGGTGGTCGTCACCTTCGACGACGGCACAGCCGACTTCGTCGAGGAGGCGCTTCCTGTTTTGGTCCGGCACCAGGTGCCCGCCACTCTGTACGTGGCGACCGACTTCGTCGAACGTGGCCGACCGTTCCCCGGGTGCGGCGCCCCACTCAGCTGGTCCGCCCTGGCTGACGCCATCTCGACGGGACTCGTCACGGTCGGCTCGCACACCCACACCCACGCTCTCCTCGATCGCCTGCCCGCCGCCGCGGTGGACGGGGAGCTCGACCGCTCCATCACCCTGATCGGCGAGCGGCTGGGTGTCGAGTCCCGACATTTCGCCTATCCCAAAGCGCTGGCCGGCACGCCGGCGGCCGACCGAGCCGTGCGAGCGCGCTTCGCCTCCGCCGCTCTCGCGGGCACCCGGGCCAACCCCTACGGAGGGACCGACCCGTATCGCCTGGCCCGGTCGCCGGTGCAGGTGGACGACGGGCTGGACTTTTTCGCCCGCAAGGTGGTCGGGGGGATGCGCATGGAGGACGACCTGCGGCGCCTGGTCAACCGTCGCCGTCTGGCGGGCGCCACCACCTGAGGGAGCCCCTGCTCCTCCACGTCACCGCGACGGACATACACCGGGCGCTGCTGCTCGGGCCCCAGCACTCCGCCGCCGTGTACGAAGGATTGTCCAGGGCAAGGTGCACAGAGGCAGGACGAGAAGGGGAACGCCTCCAAGCCTTGAAACGCCGCGTCGACGGTCCGCGGCCAGGCTGGCCGTCTACCCTTTCTGCCCTTTGAACTCGGGCATGGTGGCGTGCCCACCATGGGAGACCCCGCGCCCGCGCAGGACGACCAGTGGTGTCTGCAGCAGAATCTGTACGTCGAGGGCCCAGGTGCGATGTTCGACGTACCAGGCGTCGAGTGCGAATTTCTCGTCCCAGGTGAGGGCGTTGCGGCCTCGCACCTGGACCAGGCCCGTCAGGCCGGGCTTGACCTGCAGGCGCCTCGCTTCCGTCGGCGAATACTCGGCCGTGTAGGCGACGGGCAGGGGGCGGGGGCCGACGAGGTTCATCTCGCCCCGGACCACGTTCCACAGTTCCGGCAGCTCATCGAGGCTGGAACGACGGAGCAGGCGACCGACCCGGGTGATGCGGACGGCGTCCGGCTCGCCTGACGAGCCAGGCGGGCGCATGGTGCGGAACTTCAGGAGACCGAACGGCCGCCCGTCCAGCCCGGCGCGCTGGTGGACGAAGAAGAGGGGCCGGCCATCGGCCAGCCGCACCAGGACGGCAACCACGGCCAGCACCGGCGCCAGCAGGATGGCCAGGCCGGCGGCGGCGGTGCGGTTCACCATGTCGGCGCGGGGGTGGCGGGGGTGGCGGGGGTGGCGGCGGTGCGGTCCATGGCGGCCGCCAGGGCCGCCGCAACGTCGGCCACCTCTTCGGGGGCGAGGAGGGAGTGCATGGGCAGGGAGAGAATTCGTCCCGCCAGGTCATCGGTCACCGGCACATCCGCCGGTTGGCCCGCGAAGACGGGCTGTCGATGCACCGGGGGGAAGTACACGCGGGATTCGATCCCCTGCTGCGCCAGGTCGTTGATCACGGCATCCCGCCGGGCCGCGTCGGCGGTGGCCAGTGTCACCGTATAGAGCATGTGCACGTGATCCCGGTCGCCTCGCGCCACCGGCGCCTGCACGCCCGCCACCGGATCGAGGCGCCGATCGAGGTCGGCCGCCAGGGTGCGCTTGCGGGCGAGGATGGCGCCGAGCTTGGCTGTCTGGGCCCGACCCATGGCCGCCTGCATCTCGGACAATCGCCAGTTACAGCCCAGGACCGCGTGCTCGTAGGGCGACACCTGGCCGTGGTTGCGCAGCAGGCGCAGTCGCCGGGCCAGGTCGCCGTCGCCGGTGATGACCATTCCCCCCTCGCCGGTCGTGATGTTCTTCGTGGGGGTGAAGCTGAACATGCCCGCCACGCCCCACGTCCCCACGTGGCGGCCCCGGTAGCGGGCGCCGTGGGCCTCCGCCGCGTCCTCCAGGAGCACCACGCCGGCATCGCCGGCCACGGCCGAGAGCTCAGCCAGATCCGCGGGCTGGCCTCCGTAGTGAACGGCCAGGATGCCCTTGACCCTCGGACTCAGCCGCCGGGCCACGTCGGCGGGGTCCAGGTTGAACGTGTCAGGGTCGACATCGGCGAAGACCGGTGTGGCACCGGCGTAGACGATGGACGTGGCCGACGACACGAAGGTCAGCGACGGCACGATGACCTCGTCACCCGGTCCGATGCCGAGGGCGGCGAAGAGCGCCACGAGGGCGACCGTCCCGTTGGCGAAGGCCACCCCGTGCTCCGCTTGGTGAAGGTCGGCGAACTCCCGCTCGAAGCCTGCCGTCTCGGGCCCGTTCGTGAGGATCGGGGTGCGCAGCACACGGGACACCGCCTCGATCTCCTCCTCGCCGACGTCGGGGCGGGCGAGCCCGATCCGCCACCCCGTGTATCCCGTGCTCACTCCTGCCACCCCGCCGGGCGTCTGTCCACGACCCGTGCTGGGCAGCCGACAACCGTGGTGTCCGCCGCCACGTCATCGATCACCACGGTCCCGGCGCCGACGATGGACCAGGCACCGATCGTGTTCCCCTGCGTCACCGAGGCACCGATGCCGACGTCGGCCCCCTCGCCCAAGCGGACGTTGCCCGCCAGATGGGCACCGGGTGCAACAGTGGCGAAGTCGGCGAGGCGCGCGTTGTGGCTCACG
The DNA here is from genome assembly GCA_963807775.1 of uncultured Acidimicrobiaceae bacterium. GTDB lineage: Bacteria > Actinomycetota > Acidimicrobiia > Acidimicrobiales > RAAP-2 > Bog-473. Next base: position 729,865 of record CAWECY010000017.1, read on the forward strand.
GTGGCCCCGACGTTGACGATGCCGAATCGACCGACCACCACGTCGGCGGTCATGGTGGCGTGGGCCCCCACCACCGTTCCGTGGCCCAGCTCGACCCCTAATCCCACGTAGGCCGCAGGATGGACGAGTGCCGGCGCCTCGACAGCCCCGACCGATCGCGCTGCGGCCCAGGCCCGGCGTCGCGCCGCCGGCGCGCCCACCCCGATGGCCAGGGCGGCCCGGCGGCCGGACAACCAGCGATGATCACCGAGTACGGGCAGCCCGAGCACCTCGAGGCCGTGCAGCGAGCTGTCGTCGTCGATGAATCCGATCAGCCTCCAGGGGGTGCCGCCGTTGGATGCGGCGGCCAGAACGATGTCGGCGACCTCTTGCCCCATGCCGCCGGCACCGAGGATGACGAGGTCACAGGCCGAGGACATGATTGACGATATCTCTCGGCGCGTGCATCGGTGCGGCCTCCTCGACGAGCGGGAGCGGTTGTCGCCGGCACAACTCGGCCAGGCGGGTCCGGATCGCGATGGCGGAACGTCCCTGCAGGAGGTCTCCCAGCTGGTCGGGCCGACTGGAATCGCTCCCCGGAACGTTGCCGAACCGCACTCTCAGAGAGATGCCGCCCGATGCGCGGTGTCCATCGCCTGCCGCCTGTCGCCTACATCTCCCATGGGTGTCGGACCGCCGGCGGCGGCTCACTCACATACGCCTCGGCCCGCCGGCGGCGGCTCACCAGGACGAGCATGCCCCCCACCCCGATGGCGATGGCGCCAATCGTGAAGATCAGCGCCAGCTCGGCTCCGGTGAAGGCTATGGGCGTGGTGGAGGGGGCGGCGGCGGAGGGGGAGACGCCGGAGGAGGGGAGGACGACCGGGGACGACGGCGTGACCGTGGTGGGTGTGGTGACCGTGGTTGGTTGGGTGCAGGGCCCGTAGGGAGGGCACGTCGCGGCGGCCGCCGGCCCCGAGACGAGCAGGGCGGCGCCCATCGACGCCGTGGCGCCCAACATCAAGAACCCGGCCCACAAACCAACGGCCCTGTGCCTCATCAGGTGCCTCCTGATTGCTGTTCCGGCCGGAAGGCTAACCCGAAAATCGGCCCGGATGTACCAGGTGGATCGCCACTGTCAGCGAGCTGAGCACGAATTGGGCCTTCAGTTGTCCCCCCGCAACACGAACGTGTGGCCCTCGGTGAGGTCGTCCCCGGGGAGCCACGTGGCGGGACCCGTGACCGTCCACCCAGTTGTCGGCTCGACGATCACGGTGTCCTGGTCGGCCTGCACCATGGGCTGCTGGTACAGGATGAGCCGGTAGCTCGGGCCCGGAGTGGTGACCCCGACCAGGTCGAAAGTCAGCGTCACGCTGCTCTCGGGAGGGAGGTCCACATATTCGCTGTAGGCGTGGACGCCCAGCTCCGCCCCCGCGCTCACCCCTTGACTCTGGCCGTTGACGGTGGCGGCGCGCAGCGTGAGCGGGCTGTAGAGGGTGAGCCACGTCTCGTTGGTCCCGGGCGGCAGTCCGCTGCCGAAGTAGCTCCCGATCACCTCGTTCGGGAGGCCCTGGGCGGGGGCCCCGTTATGCAGGGTGATCGTGACCCGGGACGCCACCGCCCCGTTCGCCGGGTCGTAGTTCACCGCGTCGGTGATGGAACGCTGCAGGTAGACGTCGATCTTGTTGTTGGCTGCGTTCTGGGTGGTCACGGCCAGCAGATCGTGGCCATCGGCGGCCGGGAAGGCGCCGGCCAGGCCGAGACGGTAGAGCACGGGCTGATCCGCCTTGTCGAAGCTCCAGAACTCGATGCGGCCCTGGCGAACGCCGTGGTCCAGCGCGTCAGACAGCGTACGGGGACCGGGCAGCGACCCGGTGGTCAGCTTGTGGAACTCGATCCTGAGGGCATCCTGGTCGTAGTTGTGCGCCACTTTCTGCTGGCTGGTCGAGAAGGCGGCGTACTGGCCCTCGAGCAGCTCGCTGGCGGTATTGGCTGAGGTCAACCTGCCCAGGCCGGGTACCTCAATGGACCCGGTGAGCCCGATCAGGGCGGCCAGCCCGTACGGATCGAGCGCGAGGACGCCGTCGATGTGGTCGCCGCCCGCCTGTGGGTAGAGCTGCTGAATGACGTCGGCCACCGTCGGCAGGTCGGGGGCGTAGCTCACGTCCTCGAAGCGGAACTGCTGGGGGGCGAAGGCGCCGTAGCGGGCCAGGTAGTCGGCGGGCCCCGTCAGGTGGCCACCGCCCTTGGGCAGCGCCGCGTTCAGGTCGCCGATGTCACCCGACCGGGTCAACGTGAGGCGACCCTGGTCGGCCGTGAGCTCGCCGTAGGCGGCGATCAACCCGCCCAGGCCGCGGCTCTCGGCGGGGTCCATGAAGGCGATGAAGTAGTGGCGGACGCCGTCGCCCCCGAGAAGGGAGGGCGCGTCCTGCACCAGCTGCGCGGCCAGCGAGGCGCTGGCCTGCGCCCGGAAGACCTTGGTGTCCAGCTGGTCCAGGCGGGACTGAATCGGCCCGAGCAGCCATCCCGACTGCAGGGACCGGAGCTGCGCCGTCGCGCCCGTCAGCTGGTCGTCGACGACGCCGAGCGGCCCGGCGAGGGCGCTGACCTGGCCGAGGTTCAACTGCCCGTCGGAGTAGCGGAGCTCCTGGTAGTTGACCCCGGCCGCCTGGAGCGCCGCGGTGGCGGTGACGTCCCGCGCCACGGCTGAGGCCTGGCCCACGGCCTGGCGCTGCTGCGACACCACCGGCACCAGGCGGGCACCGGCGGTCCACCAGCTGTCCGTGCTCGACGCGGCCGATGCGAAGTCACTGCTCGCCGCCTGGAGCTGCGCCGTGCCCGCTGTGGTGGCGCCGTTGCCGATCGACCCCAGCGCGCCCTGCGCCTCGGCGATCCCCTGGCTGAGTTCGGAATGGGCCATCAGGGCGGCCACGGCGGCCGGGATGGACAGGACGATCGCCAGCGTGATCAGGCCGAAGGTCCACCGGCGCACCCGGCGCCGGGCCGGCGGCGACAGGGTGCGCACGGCCCCCACCAGGCACGGTCCGGTCGCCGCCAGGGCCACCAGCGCGGTCGCCCCGTGGAATCCCATCGGGGGCCAGCGCAACACGACCTGCACGGCGACGGCGCCGGTGAGCGCGCCCAGGATCGCATTGGGCCGGCGCGGCCACGCGCCGGCGAAGGCGAGCAACAGGGCGGCGAGCGCCGGGACCACCAGCCAGCCCCGGCTCATGACCACGGCGAGCATGCCCAGCCACAGCAGCGTCCCCCGGGGGGCGCGGGCGGCAGCCCAGGTCACGGCGGCGGCGAACACGGCGGCGTAAATCGAATCGACCGCCGGCGTCCCCGTGGGGTGGCAGCCGGCCAGCGCGCCACCTATGGCAGCCGCCACGACCAGCAGAGAAATAGGCGCCAATGCCGCTCCCCTGCCCCGGTCAGCCCACAAGCGCTTCAATATAGGGTGCGGCCGCCCGGGTCGACCCTGCACCCCACCGGCGGGCCGGGCCGGTATCGCGGCGACTCGGCCAACAGACCTGTCATCGGGACAGGGCAGGCCAGGCCCGAAGTTGCGGGACCGTTCCTCCACGTGGTCATGGGTTTCAGAACGGGTGCGTGTGTGCGAAACGCACGGGGATCTTGCTCAGGATCAGCGTCCCCAGCAGCTCGTTGCTCGGCGTCTCGACGACCGCTACCGCCAAGGTTCCGGCCCGATGTCCGAAGGGTTTGGACACCGACGACGGCGAGAAGTGCCCGCGGTAAGCGGCCACGCATACGCCCTGCTTCCCCGGCACCTGCGCTGACAGACGCCCGTACAAGCGGGGCGCGAAGCCCTTGATCCCCGTGACGTCGTACTTGCGCACTCCGAGGAAGTGTGCGTTCGGGCCGACGGCCTTGGCCGCCGCCGGCAGGGCCAGATAGCACGACTCATCGGTCGTACCCTGACCCGTGCGGGCCGACGAGCACCCGGCGAACAGCGCGGCCGCCAGCACGACGACGCCGGCCCACGCGCCGACTGAGCGCAGCACCCGAGTGGCACCACGGCCCGTCACGATGCCGCCTCGCCCACCGAACCCAGGCCCGCGCCAGCCACCGACGCCGGACCGTACGCCACCGGCCCCGCCTCCACAGCTGACCCCAGGGCCGACCGCCGCCACCAACCCCGACGAACCTCGAAGGCCATCTCGCCGATCAGCAGCCACCCGAGCGCCAAGATGAACCAGAACGAGATGATCCGGTACAGCAATACGGCGTAGGCCGTCGACGCCTCCGCCCCGCCAAAGGCGACGAGCGCCACCGTGATGCTGCCCTCGACCACTCCGAGGCCACCCGGCGTGATGGGCAAGGTGGCCGCCAGCTGCCCGGCGCCGTAGGCCAACAGCAGCCCGCCCCACGGAATCGGCGCGTCGATGGCGCGGAACATCATGGCGAAGCAGGCGCAATCGAGCAGCCAGTTCAACGAACCCCACCACACGATGCTGCCGATCTGCGTCCAGCTCAGGCGGATAGCGGTCATCCAGGCCATGATCTGGTTCACCTGCTCGTGGACGTCACCCCGCGGGCGCCCCGTCAGCGCCACTGACGCCCGCAGGCAGAAGGACACCACCGCGTGCAGCGGGCGCTCATAGACGAACAGCGACCCCAGGGCCAGCGCCACCGCGAACGCGCCGATCAGGACGGGCACCAGGTCGTAGGACGCGCCCTCACCCGCAGCGAAGCCCAGTCCGATCACCGCGACCAGCGACAGGCTCACGACCGACGCCACCAGCGTCCCCGCCATGGCCCACACGGCCAGCGTGTTGTCGGCACCGAAGCGCCGGAACCAGCGGAAGCCGTACACCGTCGCCACGGCGTTGCCGATGGGCAGCGAGTTCGTGAGCGCCTGCGAGCCGAACGTCAGCTTGAGCAGCGTCCACCACGGCGGCCGGAGATGCCCGGCCATGAGCAGGTTCCACTGCATGGCGGCAAAGGCCACGTAGGACGCGATCTCGACGGCGAATGCCGGGGGCACCCACCACCAGTTCAGCGTGTTGAAGACACTCGTGAAACCTTCGAGCTCGGAATCCTTCGACGACAGCACCCAGAGCGCCAGCACGACGAGCCCGAACCCCACCGCCACCCTTATGGCCGGCCATGCCCTCCGGAGCAGCCGGCGCCAGACCGGCCGCGGCGCCACCGGCGCCGGCTCGTCGACTCCCGTGACGGCACCAAGGGCACCAACACCATCCGCCGGGGCAGCACCGTCCGACGTCGCAGCACCCTCGCCGTCAGGCCCCGCGCCCCCGCGCGTTCCCACCGCACCGGGCCCGGGGTCCGAACTGCTATCCGGGCCAGGCGTCGGTAAGCCTCTTCCAGGACAGTTGCAGCGTCTCGGGCATGACCCGCGTCTCGCCCACTGAGGTCATGAAGTTGGTGTCGCCCGACCAGCGCGGGAGCACGTGCAGGTGGACGTGCGCCGGCAGCCCCGCCCCCGCGGCGCGGCCGAGGTTGGCCCCCATGTTCAGCCCATCGGGTTCGTAGGCCTTCTCGATGCTGGCCACGGCTCGCCGCGTGGCCGACCACAGCTCGGCGGACTCGGCCTCGGTGAGCTCGGACAGTGGCCCCACGTGGCGCAGCGGCATCACCAGGACATGCCCGCTGGCATAGGGATAGGCGTTCATCACCACGAAGGTCAGGTCGCCGCGCCAGACCACCAGGTTGTCCTCCGACGGCGGTCCGCTGGCCGCCAGCCGGCAGAACACGCAATCGGCCTCGTCGTGCGGAATGCCGCCCTCCCGCTCGCGGCCGTCGCCTCCACGATGTACTCGCGGCGCCAGCCCGCCCACAGGTGCTGCAGGTTGCTCACGGGGCGGCAGCTGTCGGAGCCCGGTCCTCGGGCAGGCCCTTGCGCGCCACCTCGTCGGACACCTCGGCCACGAACGCGGCGACCGCAACACCCTTCTCCGGCTTGTTGTCCCAACCGCGTCGGTTCACCCCGACCGACCCCGCGGCCACGTCCTCGCCGCCCACCACGAGCACATAGGGGATCTTGGCCAGCTTGGCCCGACGGATCAGAGCGCCCAGCTTCTCGCCGCTCTCGTCGACGGTGGCCCGCAACCCCGCTTTGGCACAGGCGTCGACCACGGAGGCCGCGTAGTCCCTGTGCGCGTCCGTCACCGGGATCACCCGGACCTGCTCCGGACAGAGCCAGGTCGGCAGCGCGCCCGCGTAGTGCTCGATGAGCACCGCCATGAACCGCTCCACCGACCCGAACAGCGCCCGGTGGATCATGATCGGACGGTGCCGGGCGTTGTCGGCCCCGACGTACTCGAGCCCGAAGCGCTGGGGCAGCTGGAAGTCGAGCTGCACCGTTGACATCTGCCAGGTCCGGCCGATGGCGTCGCGTGCCTGCACCGAGATCTTCGGCCCGTAGAACGCGCCGCCGCCCTCGTCCATGACCAGCTCGAGGCCCATCTCGAGGGCCGTGGTCCGCAGGGCCTCCGTCGCCACCTCCCACTCCTCATCCGAGCCGACCGCCTTGCCCGGCGGCTTGGTCGAGAGCTCCAGGTAGAAGTCGTTCAACCCGTAATCACGCAAGAGGTCGAGCACGAAGCGCAGCGTGCGTACGAGCTCGGCATCCATCTGCTCGCGGGTGCAGAAGATGTGGGCGTCGTCTTGGGTCATGCCGCGCACCCGGGTCAGGCCCAGCAGGACGCCCGACAGTTCGTAGCGGTACACGGTGCCGAACTCGAAGAGCCGCATGGGCAGCTCCCGGTACGACCGCTGGTGGCTCCGGTACACCAAAATGTGGAACGGGCAATTCATCGGCTTGAGGTAGTACTGGGAGCCGCCGTCGAGCTCCATCGGTGGGAACATGCCCTCGGCGAACCAGTCGAGGTGGCCCGACTCTTCGAACAACGCCGCCTTGGTGATATGCGGTGAGTTCACGAACTCGTAGCCCGACTCCACGTGACGCTGGCGCGAGTAGTCCTCCATGAGCCGGCGGATCGTCCCGCCCTTGGGATGGAACACGGCCAACCCCGAGCCGATCTCCTCGGGGAACGAGTAGAGGTCGAGCTCGGCCCCGAGCTTGCGGTGGTCCCGTCGCTCCGCCTCCTCCAGCTGGTGCAGATAGGCGGCCAGGGCCTTCTCCGACTCCCAGGCCGTGCCGTAGATCCGCTGCAGCTGCTCGCGCTTCTCGTCGCCCCGCCAATAGGCGCCGGCCACCCGCATCAGCTTGAAGTGGCCCAGCCGCGCCGTCGAGGGCACGTGCGGCCCGCGACACAGGTCGATGAATGCATCCGAATTCCGGTACGTGCTCACCACCGACCCACCGGCGTCCACCTCGTCGGCCCCCGAGCCCACCGCCCGGATGATCTCCTCCTTGAACGGCTGGTCGGCGAAGATCTCCAGCCCCTCCTCCAAGGTGTGCTCATGACGCACGAAGGGTTGGTCTTCCTTGATGATGACCCGCATCTCCGCGTCGATCCGCTCCAGGTCGTCGTCACTGAAGTGGGCCCCGTCGGGCAGCTCGAAGTCGTAGTAGAAGCCGTTCTCGATCACGGGGCCGATGGCGTACTTGGCCCCGGGCCACAGGCGGCGCACCGCCTGCGCCATGACGTGCGCCGTCGAGTGGCGCAACACCCCGCGGCCGGCCTCCGAATCGCCCGTCACGATCGACACCTGATCGCCGTCGTCCAACGCGATCGACAGATCGACCTCGCGGCCCTCCACGACCGCCGCCACGGCCGCCTTGGCCAGGCGGGACCCGATGGACGCTGCCAGCTCACCGGCCGTCGTGCCCTCGGCGAGCTCCCGCTGCGAGCCGTCGGGGAGACCAACCGAGATGACGCGTGCCATCGTGCACCCTTTCCTGTCAGCCGGACGCACGGGATCCCCCCTGCTCCGGACACCAATGTGGTGCCACAAGGGTACTGGACCACCTCTGCCGTCCTGCGCCGGCTCCGGGCCCATCACGAACGCGCGCACGGGACCCAACCGGCGCCGACGTGTGGCCGTCGTCGTTACAGCGCGATCCCGAGCAGCGCCGCACCGGCGGCGACCGAGCGGCCCGCCGACGCCTCCTCGTCCAACACCGCCAGAGCGCCTGGCGTGTCCAGATCCGCGTCCAGCGCCGCCCGCACCAGCTCGAGCCCGGCTGTCCCGTCCCCGTCCCCGTCCCCGTCGGACGCACTGCGCCACAGTGCCAAACGGGCCGCCGCCGCCGGCATGTCCTCCCCCGTCCGCCAATCCCAGTCGGAGCGGTAGTGGTGGGCCAGCAGGGCCAGCCGCACCGCCGCCGGGTCCCACTCCTTGCACAAATCCCCGACGAACACCAGGTTGCCCAGCGACTTCGACATCTTCGTGCCGTCCAACCCGACCAGCCCCACGTGGAACCACAGCCGCACGAAGGGCTGGCCCGTCACCGCCTCGGACTGTGCCGTCTCGCACTCGTGATGTGGAAACACCAAATCACGGCCCCCGCCGTGGATGTCGATCGTCTCCCCCAGCTCCCGCAACACCAGCGCCGAGCACTCGATGTGCCACCCCGGCCGACCCGGCCCCCAGCGCGACTCCCACGCCGGCTCATCGGGCAGCGAGGGCTGCCACAGCACGAAGTCGAGGGCATCGCGCTTGTTGGGATCGCCCGGGTTGCCCCCGTGCTCCGCCGCCAGCTCGAGCATGCGCTCCCGCCCGAACCCCGATACCTCCCCGAACGACCCGAACGAGGCCACCGAGAAGTAGACGGACCCGCCCGACTCGTACGCAAAGCCCCGATCGAGCGCAGCACCGATCAAGGAGAGGATCTCCGAGATCGCCGAGGTGGCCCGTGGCTCGGAGTACACCGGCAGCAGGTTCAGCAGCCCCATCTCAGCGTCGAAGCGGGCCATCTCCTCGGCCGCCAGGTCGAGGTAGTGCACGCCCAGCTCCCGAGCCTTGCGCAAGATGTCGTCATCGACGTCGGTCACGTTGCGCACGCACTGGGTCTCGTGCCCGAGATCCTGCAGGCGCCGTTGCAGCATGTCGAAGTAGAGATAGACCGCCGCATGCCCGAGGTGCGCCGCGTCGTAGGGCGTGATCCCGCACGAGTACATCTTCACCAATGGCCCAGGCGAGAACTCCACCACCTGCCCCCGAGCCGTGTCGTACAGCTGCACAGGCCTAAAGACCAGCCATCCTCAGCGTCGAGTGCGCCTTGTGCCGGATGTTCAAGGTGATGCACACCGCCGTGAAAGCCTCGATCGGCGCCGCCTGGTTCAAGCTGCCGGCATCGAGCGGCCGCAGCCCCTTCATCTGCTCGATCAGCCCGATGGTGGCCGTCGTCGCCTCCGGGTGGTCCGAGCACACAAGCACATCAGCTTCCAACCCCGATTCCAGGTTCTCCATTTCCGAGGCCGGCAGGTGGTGGAAGGCGGCGGCCACCAGCGACTCGGGCAGGGCGGCCTGGACAGCCGCCGCCATCGAGCCCCGGGGCGGCATCAGGGCCAGCATCTCGCGGCCCTCCTTGACCAGGGCGTTGGCCATGGACACCACGACCTTGCCGGCCAGCTCCTGGCGCAACGCCCGCACCGTCGGGATGACGCTGTCCCATGGCGTGGCGACGACGACCAACTCCGCCGCCGCCGCACCGGCGTTGTCGGCGCCCTCGACCGTGGCCTGCGCTACGGGCACTCGCTGCCCCAGCTCGGCCACCACCTGGGTAGCCCGCTCCGCGTCGCGTGACCCGATCGTGACCCGGATGCCGGCCTCGGCCAGCCGGGCCGCAACCCCGCGCCCAGCCGGGCCCGTTCCTCCGAGAATGCCCACGTGCATGGCCCCTACCTTCGCATAACCTCTCGGGCGCAGTGGGACTCCTCGACGGCAAACGGCTCCTGATCACCGGCGTCCTCACCGACGCCTCCCTGGCCTTCGCAGTGGCCAAGCTGGCCCAGGAGGAAGGCGCCGAGATCGTCCTCTCCGGAGCGGGTCGGGCGCTCTCGCTCACCCAACGCACGGCGCGGAAGCTGCCCCAGACCCCCGAGGTGCTCGAGATCGACGTGACCGTCCCCGAGCAGTTGCGCGCCGCCGGAGACGTGCTGGCCGCTCGCTGGGACCGCCTCGATGGGATCCTGCACGCGATCGGCTTCGCCCCGCCCGACTGCCTGGGCAGCGGCATGTTCACCGCCGGGTGGGACGACGTCTCGGTCGCCCTCAACATCTCGGCCTACTCCCTCAAGGCGCTGGTGGACGCCTTCTTGCCCCTGCTCGAAGCGGCGGGCAACGACGGGGGCGCCTCCATCGTCGGGCTCGACTTCGACGCCACGGTGGCGTGGCCCGTCTACGACTGGATGGGCGTGGCCAAAGCCGCCCTCGAGTCGCTTTCGCGCTACCTGGCCAAGGAGCTCGGCCCCCGCGGCATCCGGGTCAACCTGGTGGCGGCCGGCCCTGTACGGACCATGGCAGCCAAGTCCATCCCCGGCTTCTCCGCCTTCGAGGACACGTGGGCCGAGCGGGCACCGCTCGGCTGGGACGTGCACGACTCCGTGGTGGTGGCCAAGGCCTGCCTGGCCCTCTTCAGCGACCTGTTCCCCATGACGACGGGCGAGATCGTCCACGTCGACGGTGGCGTGCACGCCGTGGGCGGTTCCACCTGAGCGTCGGGCCCGGCTGACCGCCGATGGTCGGCTACTGGTCGCCCGCGGGGTGGCGCCTGATAAAGGTGACGATCATGAAGGCCAGGGACAGGAAGGCGAGGAGTCCGACGATGGCCGCCATGATGTCGTTGCTGGTCAGCACGAGGCCCGACGAGGCCGTCGGGGTGTTCGACAGGTGGCTGGCCAACTGCGCTTGCTGAGCACCGGAGCGGAGACGGGTCGACGCCGACGTGTCCGACACGGCCAGCACCACCAGGGTGAACGCCCACGAGGCGATCAGTCCAACCCCTCCTGCAACTTTCCGAAGGTCTCCCACGCTCCACCGCCTCCTTCGCCAAGTGCGGGACGCCGGGTCCAGGACGCCCTCACTCCCTGACACCCTGAAAACGGCCCTCACGGAGATCTCTTGCGCCCCCAATCACAAGGAAACCGACTGTTGCGGGTTTCATGCAGCTGCACTGGCCGTTGAGCGGAAAACAATGGCATCAACAGTGCAAGTAGTTCCGGGCCGTCGATCGAGGACCCGAGATGCCATCAATAGGCGCCGGTCCCCCGGGCCATCGTCTTGGGGGTCTCGAACACGATCTTGAGGTCCCACCACATGGACCACGAGGCCACGTACAGGTAGTCGAGCTGCACGAGGTCGCTGCGGGAGAGGTCGTTGCGACCCGAGACCTGCCAGAGCCCGGTGATGCCCGGCCGTACCTCGAAGCGGCGGACGGCCCAACCGTCGACCTCGGACTCGCTGGGGATGAACGGCCGCGGTCCCACCACGGACATGTCGCCCGTGAACACGTTGATGAACTGGGGGATCTCATCGATCCCGGTCTTGCGCAAGAACGCGCCGAATCGGGTGATGCGAGCGCTCTCGTCCATCTTCCGACGGAGCTGGTGCAGGGGAACGTCCTCGGTCTCCGGCTGGACGTGAGGCTCGGACACCGGCGCCGGGTCGGCATCCACGGTCATCGATCGGAACTTGGTCACCGTGAAGGGCATCTGGTGCCGCCCGAGCCGCTCCTGTCGAAAGAGCACCGGTCCAGGGGAGCTGAGTTTCACGCCGAGCGCCACCAGCACGAGCAGCGGCGAGGTGAGCACCAGCACGGCGGAGCTGAACACAACGTCGAAGGCGCGCTTCATGAACGTGTCCCACGGGCTGAGATGCGGCTGGGCGATCTCCAGAAAGGGCATCCCGGCCAGGTCGGTGAGCCGAGATCGCCAGCTGATCAGCTCGTAGTAACGGGGCACCATGGCGATGTGGACGAACTCCTGCAACTGGCGGTAGGTATCCAGGGACTCGCTCGAGAATTGGTCTCCGGCGGCGACCAGGATCCGGTGGACGTCGAGCTCGCGGCACAGCTCAGGCAGGTCACTCACCCGGCCCAGGGTTCCCTGGTCGAGCAAGCCGCCATCGACGACGCGCCCAACCAGCGTCATGCCGGGGTCCTGGCGCACGCTGAGCATGATCCGCTCGACCGCGGTGCCGGCACCCACGACCAGGACACGCGTGGTCGTCAAGGCGTGCAGGAAGTAGCGCAAGACCATGCGTCCGACGGTGATGACAGCGATGGTGACGAGCACGGCCATAACGAGCTGGGTCGGGGAAGGCTCGGGCATGTCGGCGGTGGCGTGGAAGAACGAACCGACGGCGAGGGCAAGCACGCACCCGCACCCCACGCCGAACGACAGCTCGCGCATCTCGAGGAAGGCGCTTGGTTGCAGGCGCCGGTGGGCCACCCGGTAGACGCCACCCACAGCCAGGGCGATCACGACCGCCACCGGGAAGAACGAGTCAACCTTGGCGTTGGTCGAGAAACGGTCGAGTTGGTTGATCGGCACCGCCGAGACCAAGGAAAGCAGGAAGAGCGACAGCGGGAGGGCCAGGCAGGCGCAGACGAAGTCGCAGCAGATTTGCAGGAGGGTCAGTTCGCCGTCCGTGATGGTCCGCTGCGCAGTGCGGCTTCGGGCTCCCGGGCCGGGCAGAATAGGAATGGCGAAATTCGGCCCTTCGACCGTGGCCGACGTCGCCGTCGGATCGCTCTCTCGCACACTCGAATCGGAGATAGTCATCGCCCGTACCCAGGCCGGCGTGCCCCAAGCGTGGAGGGGGTTGGCCTGACGTCCCCTCTCCCGGAGGAGGAACTGCCCACGGGGTGCTACCTGGCGGATCCGCCTGGGATTTCTCTGGGCTGAACTGCCATTCTCCCCAACAGACGTTCGGGAGCGTTCGCCGCCGCGGTCGCGGTCGACGCCTGGCCAGAACGGGGGCGCGAGGACGCGGCGCGGCGCCGGCCGTAGTTGCCTACTGACGGCGGGAGGAGGCCGAAGAACGCGCGCCGCGACCCGGACCGAAAAGGGATCGGCAGGGACCGGTGACCCGGCACCAGGGTGCCGGGATCGCCGGGTCACATCAGGCGCAGATAGGCGCCCGAGCGATGGCGTCGACGAGCGACTCGTAGGCCTGGTCGAACTCCACCTCGTTGTGGGCACGGCGGCACCGGTGCACGGCCCGCCGGAGATACTGCTCGTTGCCGTTCAGGTCCGACGCCTGGACTACGAGGGCCACGACCTCGTCGCGCTGTTGCTCAAACGTGCGTGCGTCGTCTTCGGCGAACATGTCGCTGAGCGTCACGGTTGCCCCTCTTCCTCGTCAGCCGTTGCCTGCTGCTGCGATGCAGAAATCGTAAAGAACCTGGCCCTGGGGGGTCTATGGGACCAAAGGACTATTTCGGAGCTGCACCCTCTGGCCGATTCCCCTGCCAGTCCCTGATCGGCATGACTCGTCGCCGGCTGAGCCGAATTTTTCAACCGTTGATCCCCTGAGCAGGATCGGGAGCGGTCAAAGGTAGGTTCATAGGCGTGGGCATGCGAGGGCACGGCATGGGAGGCGGACGCGGCTGGGGCGGTGGCGGCCTGCGCTCCGTGCGCCAGGACCGCTCGGTCCTCGAGCACCGGGTCAAGAAGGGCACCACCCGGCGCATGCTCACCTTCGCCGTCCCCTACCGCAAGATCCTGTGCATCTTCGTCCCCGTCGTGATCCTCGACGCCGTGATCCAGGCCGTCAACCCGCTGATCCTGCGGTCCCTGATCGACAACGGCATTTTGAAGTCGGACGCCGCCTGGGTCGAGAAGCTGGCCATCCTGGTCGCCATCCTGGCCCTCGTCGATGCCGGCCTGGCCCTGACCGAACGCCGGATCTCGGCCTTCATCGGCGAGAGCCTCATCTTCGACATGCGCTCCAAGGTGTTCCGTCACATCCAACGCATGCCCCTGGCCTTCTTTACCCGCACTCAGACCGGGGCCCTGGTCAGTCGCCTCAACAACGACGTGATCGGGGCCCAGCAGGCCTTCACCGACCTCCTGTCCAACGTGGTGGGCAACCTGGTCACCGTCCTGATCGTGATCGGAGTGATGTTCTTCCTCAGCTGGAAGATCACCCTGGCCGCCCTGCTGCTGGTCCCCATCTTCCTCATCCCCTCGCGCTTCGTGGGTCAGCGCATCGGCGCGCTGACGAAGGAGGGCTACGACCTCAACAGCGAGATGAACATGGTCATGCAGGAACGTTTCCAGGTGGGCGGCGCCATGCTGGTCAAGCTGATGGGACGGCCCAACGCTGAGGCCGACCACTTCGACGCCAAGGCGGGGCGGGTGCGCGACATCGGCATCGCCCAGGCCACCTACTCGCGGATCTTCTTCGTCTCCCTCACCCTGACGGCCTCCTTGGCCACGGCCATCGTCTACGGATTCGGCGGCGTGGCTGCCGCTCACGGCGAGATCCAGGTCGGGACGGTTGTGGCCCTCACCACCTACCTGACCCGGCTCTATCAACCGCTGACCCAGCTCTCGAACCTGAACCTCGACGTGATGACCGCGCTGGTCTCGTTCGAGCGGCTGTTCGAGGTACTCGACATCGTCCCGATGATCGACGAGGCACCCGATGCGGTCGACGTGCCCCGGGGCAGCGCCTCCATCGAATTCGGCCACGTCCGGTTCACCTACCCGAGCGCGACAGAAGTCTCGCTGGCCTCGCTCGAATCGGTGGCCGTGCTGGAGTCGGGCCAGCGCAACGAGGTGCTCCACGACGTGTCTTTCACCGTGGAGCCAGGTCAAATGGTGGCGCTGGTGGGACCGTCGGGGGCCGGCAAGACGACGATCTCGGGCCTCGTCCCACGCCTCTACGACGTGACCGGAGGCGAGGTGAAGATCAGCGGCATCGACGTGCGCCAGGCCACGATGGCCTCGCTGCGTGACGTAGTGGGCGTGGTCACCCAGGACCCGCATCTCTTCCACGACACGCTGCGGGCCAACCTCATGTACGCCCGGCCCGAGGCGACCGAGGCCGAGGTGCTCGAGGCGCTAGGCCAGGCGCAGATCGGCCATATCGTGGCCGAGCTCCCCGACGGGCTGGACACGGTCATCGGCGAGCGCGGGTACCGGCTCTCGGGCGGCGAGAAACAGCGGGTCGCCCTGGCCCGCCTCCTGTTGAAGGCGCCCGACGTCGTGGTGCTCGACGAGGCCACCGCCCACCTGGACTCGGAATCGGAAGCGGCGGTGCAGCGGGCGCTGCGCGAGACGCTGGCCGGGCGCACATCGTTGATCATCGCCCACCGACTGTCCACGGTGCGCGAGGCCGACGAGCTGCTCGTCGTCGACGACGGTCGAATCGTCGAGCGAGGCAACCACGCCAGCCTGCTGGCCGACAACGGTCTCTACGCTGAGCTGTACCGGACGCAGTTCGCTGACCAGGAAGAAGAGTCCGCGACGACCTAGGCGCGCTTCGCCGCGGCCGAAGGACCTGGGACGGCACGTCTGCCTCGGTCGGCACTGGCTCGGTGCGGATCGACCTGGCGATGCTGCTACTTCCCCGTAGGTCGCCAGCCGGACCAGCCTTGTCCGCCCGTAGAAAAGTAGAATCTGTTCTACTGGTCGTACCGGTCACGGACAATCGGTGCGCCCGGAGGGCCGGGCCCCAGGTCTCGCTCATATTGAAGTCGCACCCAATCGCTAAGACGCACACAATTAGACAGACACGGATCCGGGAGGTCTCCCCGTGCACAACGAACTCTGCGAACGCCTCGGGATCGAATTCCCTATCTTCGCCTTCACCCACTGCCGCGACGTGGCCGCCGCCGTTTCCAACACAGGGGGCCTGGGCGTGCTGGGTGCAGTGGGGTTCAGCGCCGAAGAGCTCGAAGTCGAGCTGAACTGGCTCGACGAGCACGTGGGCGACCATCCTTACGGAGTCGACATCGTGATCCCGGGCAAGTACGAGGGAATGGACGAGATCGACCCGGTGAAGCTCGAGGCCGAACTGAGGGCCATGATCCCCGACGATCACCGCACGTTCGCCAAGAAGATCCTGGCCGACCACGGCGTGCCCGAGCTCGAAGGCGGACCCCGGCGGGAGCTGCTCGGGTGGACGGCGGCCACGGCCGCCCCGCTGGTGGAGGTCATCCTGCGCCACCCCAAAGTGAAGCTGGTGGCCAACGCGCTGGGGACGCCGCCCGACGACGTGATCGCCCAGGTGCACGACCACGGGATGCTCATGGCGGCGCTGGCCGGGTCGGTCAAGCACGCCCTCAATCACAAGGCCGCCGGGGTGGACATCGTGATCTGTCAGGGCTCCGAAGGCGGCGGCCACACCGGCGACGTGGGGTCGATCGTGCTGTGGCCCGAGGTCATCGATGCGGTGGCGCCGCTCCCCGTGCTGGCCGCGGGCGGCATCGGCTCGGGTCGACAGATGGCGGCGGCCATGGTGCTGGGCGCCTCCGGGGTCTGGACCGGATCGCTGTGGCTGACGGTCGAGGAAGCCGATATTCCGCCCAAGCAGATGGAGTCGTACCTGAAGGCAACCTCGCGTGACACGGTGCGGTCGCGCTCGTTCACGGGGAAGCCGTGCCGGCTGCTCAAGAACGATTGGACCGACGCCTGGGAGGCACCGGAGAACCCGAAGCCACTCGGCATGCCGCTGCAGATGATGGTGGCCATCGACTGCGTGTCCCGGGGCCACGCCTATCCCGAGGAGGCCCGGGACGTGAACTTCAACCCGTGTGGCCAGATCATCGGCCGGGCGACCAGCGTTCGTCGCACCAAGGACGTGGTGCTCGGGATAGTCGAGGAGTACATCGACGCGGTGGAGCGGCTACAACAAGTGAACGAGGGCGCCACCGCCTGACTCTTGTCTCCCGGTCGGCAAGCGCCATCGTCCGATCCATTTGCGTCGCGTGCCATGATCGGGGGTCGGAGGAGGCTCCCGTCTTGCACCACGGCATCGACCGTCACATCGATACGAGGACCATTGGGACCACGATCTCTCTTCCATTCTGCTCGCACGGAACCGCGCTCGAGTTCCTCGGCACTCGCCCACCTGGCTCAAGCATGACGACCGGTCGTCCTGAAATGATCCGCGCCGCCCGACCGCTCCTCGACGCAGTTGGGAACGGAACTCAACCGCACTCGGGCGAAGCGCGGAACCCAGCGTTGTCGAATCGTGATCGTCGATCGATGGGACAGCGCGCTACAAACTCCGCAGATTGAGTTAGTCCCACAACGAGCGCTCCGTATCCACATCATGAACGCTCCGACGAACACCCTTCATCCGGTGACGAGAATCTGGTCCTGGCTCGTGACGCCGCTCTCGTCACTTTCGTGTGTTCTGGGCTGGTGCGCGGCAACGGCGCTCTTCGTCGGCATCGTCGCGGTCCTCGGTGGACCTTCCAGAATCGACAGTCCCGAGACCGTCTACGGCACATGGGCCATCGCCCACGGCCAGTTGGCGTGTGCGTACCCGCTGGTGAGCCTGCGCCAATTTCCCGCCGCTGCCCCCGTCTATCTCTTGCTTTCCGGTGGGATCGCGGCGTTCGCTCGCATTGGGCACACAACTCCCTTCCCTCCGGCCTCCTCCCTCGGACCGAACTGCGACAAAGCAATCGGGGTCATCCAGCGGTGGTCTTTGCACGCAGGCGCCATCGGTCCGACCGACTGGCTCGGGTGCATCGGATGGCTCGCCCTCCTGACTGGCGTAGTCGCATGGCTGCGGGCGTCGGGCCGAGGACGCTGCGGCTGGGAGCCGGCGACTCTCATCATCGTGGCCTGTCTTCCACCGGTATGGATGTGCGTGCAGAGCTACTTCCATCCCCAGGATCTGTTGGCAATGGGGCTCGCCCTCTGCGCCTTGGCGTGCGCGTGCCGAGGGCGGTGGATCGGCGCCGGCGTGTTCGTCGCCCTGGCCATCCTTTCCCAGCAATACGCGCTTCTCGTGGCGGCACCCCTCCTGGTACTGGCTCCTTCGAACCGAAGGAGCTCCTATGCCGGAGCGGCACTGGCAACTGGAGCGCTGGTGGACGTTCCGCTTCTCATCGCCACGTCGGGCCATGCACTACGCGCCATCACCTTGGGCACCGGGGACAACCCTTCGTCCGGTGGGACGGTGCTCTGGTATCTGCACCTGTACGGCGTGGCCGTGGTGTTGCTTTCACGCGTGACGCCGATCGTTTTCGCGCTCGCGCTGGCATGGTGGGTCTCACGCCGCCTCGGTCCAGCCGCTCTGAAGCCCGCCACGTTGATTTCCGTCGTGGCCGTCTCATTGGGCCTCCGGCTCGTGTTCGAGCAGAATCTCTTTTCGTACTACTTCATGGCGCTCTCGGTGTCGCTGGTCCTGCTCGACGTCGCCGGCGGACGCATTCGTAGCTCACTGCTGGCATGGTTGGCCGCCGTGGCACTGGTGCTGTGTTTCTTCCATGGTCTGGCCTTCAATTTCGTTGGTTGGGGATCACGAGCGCGCAGTGTCGTCCCGCTCTTCGTCCTCATCCCCGCTCTTGTGATGATTCTCGTCCGCATCCTCCGTGGCGGAATCAGAGGGAGCCGGGACCTCCTCCCGTGGCTGGCCGTGGCCGCCTGCGGTCTTTTCATGTGGCCCAACGTGATCAACCCGTTCTACAGTCCGGGCGACGTATGGTTCTGGAACCCGCTCCACATCTGGGTCTGGCAAATCGTCCTCGTCGGCCCCGGTCTCGTGCTGGCCGCCAGGCCACTGCTTTCAGATGTGCGGTTGCACGGATCACAGCCACGCCGGCAGGAGACGGAGAGGGTTCCCGAAGCAACTTAGGCGCGGCGTGAGAACGCACCTCGACGTCCTGAGCCCGCATCCCCCTGCTGGGTGACTCCCACCAAACCACTGGACTCTCTCGGACTCACCGACTTCCATGGCTCGTCCGGCCTTGACACCGTCGTCCAGGGACGCTCTGGTGCTGACGGGCGACGTAATGTCGCCGGCATGGAACTCCACGAGGCGCTCTACACGACGCGGGCCATGCGCCGGGTCCATCCGGACCCGATCCCGCTCGACGTCCAGGCCCGGATCCTCGATGCGGCGATCCGCGCCCCCTCAGGCGGCAACCAGCAGAACTGGCGCTTCCTGCTTCTGGATGATCCGGTAAAGCGCGCCGCGCTGGCGCCGCTCTATCAGCACGCCATGGGCCAGCTATGGGAGACCGTGTACAAATCCCAGCTCGACGCCGCCCACGCCAACCCCGAGGCTCCGGAGTCCGTGCAGATCCTCAAAGTTCAGCGCTCGGCCCAGTGGCTCGCCGACCACTTCGAGCAGGTGCCGCTGTTCCTCTTCCCCTTCAGCCAGCACGACCCGACGGGCGGTTCCATCTACCCCGCCGTGTGGAGCGCCATGTTGGCTGCGCGCGCCGAGGGGGTAGGAAGCTGCCTCACCGCGCTCCTGCAGTTCTTCAACCCGGTTGAGACGTTCGAGATCCTTGAAGTCCCAACCGACCAGGGCTGGGTCCTCTCGGGCACCGTCAGCTTCGGCTATCCAACCGGAACCTGGGACGTAGGCGGGCGGGTGCCGGTGCACCGGGTCTCGTATCGCAACGCCTGGGGCGGCGATGTCGGCTTCGAGGTGCCCGAACCCCTGTGGCCCGGTTGAGCGACATTGCGGTGCCGTTCGCCGGCACCGTCCTACGGGTGGAGGTGGCCGCCGGCGACGCCGTGCGCGCCGGGGCCGTGCTCGTCGTGCTGGAGTCCATGAAGATGGAGCACGTCGTCGAAGCCGAAACGACGGGTGTGATCGAGTCCATCCGGGTGGCGGAGGGGGACGCCGTGCAGACCGGCGACGTGCTCCTCTCCGTGCGCGCCAGCACCGAGGCCGAGGCAGCACCGGCGGACGATGAAGCGAGCCAGGTCGAACAGGTGGGCGCTGAGGTGCGCCCGGAGCTGGCCGAGCTGCGGGCCCGGGTGGCGGTGACGCGCGACTTGGGGCGGGCGGCCGCCACCGAGCGGAGGCACGGGGCGGGACGCCGGACGGCCCGGGAGAACATCGACGAGTTGTGCGATCCGGGAAGCTTCGAGGAGTACGGCGGACTGGTCATCGCGGCGCAGCGGGCCCGGCGCAGCGTGGACGACCTGGTGGCCAACACGCCGGCCGACGGGCTGGTGGCCGGGATCGGGCGGGTGAACGGCGACCTGTTCGGCGACGACTCGCGCTGCGCCGTCCTCTCCTACGACTACTCGGTCCTGGCCGGCACCCAGGGCCAGATGAACCACAAGAAGAAGGACCGGCTCTTCGAGCTAGTCGAGCGGCTGCGGCTGCCGGTGGTGCTGTTCGCCGAGGGCGGCGGCGGGCGGCCGGGTGACACGGACAACGCGGCGATCACCGGGCTCGACACCGAGGCGTTCGCGCTCTTCGGCGCGCTGAGCGGGCAGGTGCCGCTCGTGGGTGTGGTGTCGGGCCGCTGCTTCGCCGGCAATGCGGCGCTGCTCGGGTGTTGCCACGTCATCATCGCCACGCCTGACGCCAACATCGGGATGGGGGGCCCGGCCATGATTGAGGGGGGCGGGTTGGGGGTCTTCGCCCCCGAGGACGTGGGCCCGGTCTCGGTGCAGGTGCCGAACGGGGTGGTCGACATCCTCTGCGCCGACGAGAAGGAAGCCGTCGAGGCGGCCAAGAAGTACCTGTCGTACTTTCAGGGGAAGGTGCGCGATTGGGTGGCGCCGGACCCCGAACGGCTGCGCGACGTGGTGCCGCCCGACCGGCGGCGCGTCTACGACGTGCACGCGGCGATCACCGGGCTGGCGGACGAGGGGTCGGTGCTCGAGCTGCGGCCGTCGTTCGCTCCGGGGATGGTGACGGCGCTGGCCCGGTTCGAGGGCCGGGCGGTCGGGGTCATCGCCAACAACCCGCTGCACCTGGCCGGGGCGATCGACGCAGCCAACGCCGACAAGGCGGCGCGCTTCTTGCAGCTATGCGAGGCGTTCGGCCTGCCCGTGCTGTCGCTGTGCGACACGCCCGGGTTCATGGTGGGGCCCGAGGCGGAGGAGACCGCGCTGGTTCGGCACGTGTCGCGGATGTTCGTGGTGGGCGCGTCGCTCACCGTGCCCTTCTGTTGCGTCGTGCTGCGCAAGGGGTACGGCCTGGGCGCGCAGGCCATGGCGGCGGGGTCGTTCCGACGGCCGTTGTTCACGGTGGCGTGGCCGACGGGTGAGCTGGGGGGAATGGGGCTGGAAGGGGCGGTGCGCCTGGGGTTCCGGCGCGAGCTCGAGGCGATTCCGGATGAGGGCGAGCGGGAGGCGGCGTTCTCGGCCATGGTGTTGCGGGCCTACGAGCACGGCAAGGCACTGAACGTGGCGGCGCACTTCGAGATCGACGACGTGATCGACCCGGCCGCGACGCGGGCCCGCTTCGTGCACGCGCTGGCGGCGGCCGGCGGGGTGGACGATGGTCGTGGTCGGCCCGGGCGGGGTGGGCGGCGGCCGTTCGTGGACACGTGGTGAGCGAAGGAGGGCCGGGCATGGTCGACGTGGTCGACGTAGAGGAGCTGCTGGGCGCGCTGACGTTGGACGAGAAGTGCTCGCTGACGGCGGGCGAGTCGCTGTGGTACGTGCCCGGCGTCGAGCGGCTGGGCATCGGGTCGCTGAAGGTGTCCGACGGTCCCTCGGGTGTGCGGGGCGACTCGCTGATGGGGCGGCGCTCGCTCTCGCTGCCGTGCGGCATGGCGGTGGGATCGAGCTGGGACACCGAGCTGGTCGGGCGGCTGGGCGGGGTGCTGGCGGCCGAGGCCCGATCCAAGCATGTGCACGTCGTGCTGGGACCGACCGTGTGCATCGTGCGCATGCCGCTGGCCGGCCGGACCTTCGAGTCCTTCTCGGAGGACCCATACCTGTCGGCGCGGTTGGCCGTCTCCTACGTGCGGGGGGTGCAGGCCGGTGGGGTGGGCTGCTGTATCAAGCATTTCGCCTGCAACGACCAGGAGCACGAGCGGATGACGATCTCGGCCGAGGTGGACGAGCGCACGCTGCACGAAGTCCACCTGGCGCCCTTCGAGGCCGCCGTGCGCGAGGCCGGCGTGTGGGCCGTCATGACGGCCTACAACAAAGTGAACGGGACGTGGTGCGGCGAGCAGCCCGACCTGATCGGGCGGGTGCTGCGGGGGAAGTGGGGGTCGGACGCGCTGGTGATGTCGGACTGGTTCGGCACGCACTCGACGCATGACGCCGCCGTGGCCGGCCTGGACCTCGAGATGCCCGGGCCGCCCGCCTGGCTCGGTCCCTCACTGGCGGACGCGGTGCGCGACGGAGCGGTCGACGAGTCGGTGGTGGACGACAAGGCGCGCCACCTCCTCGTACTGCTGTCACGGGTGGGGGCCCTCGGCGCCGGGCCGGTGCCATCGGACGAGGCCGAGGAGGACGACCCGGGGCGGCGCGCCGTGGCGCGGGAGGTGGCGGCCGCCGGGACGGTGTTGCTGGTGAACGACGGCCTGCTGCCCCTGGACCCCGGGCGGATCGAGAGCGTAGCCGTCATCGGCCCGAACGCGGCGCAGCTGGCCGTGGGCGGGGGCAGTTCGGAGGTGACGCCGCACCGACGTCGCGGCGTGGCGGAGGCGCTGGCCGAACGCCTGCCGGGGGCTCAGGTGCGTTCGGCCGTCGGGGCCCGCATCGACAAGGGCCTGCCCGCCATCGACCTGCGCCTGCTGGCGGGCGAGGGGTTCCAGGTCGAGTACTTCGACAGTCCCGAGCCGCCGGGGATGGACGCGGCACCGGTGGAGGCGGGCCTGGCCTACTCGGCGCGGCTGCTGTGGCTGGGGCCGCCCCGTCCGGGCCTGGAGATCGGCCGATGCGCCGTGCGGATCGCCGGGACGTTCACACCTGACGTCTCGGGGGCGTGGCGGCTGGGCCTCGAGAGCGCCGGGCGGTCGGTGCTGCGGCTGGACGGCGAGGTGGTCGTGGACAACTCCGAACCGGTGCGGGGCACGGGGTTCTACGGCGCCGGCAGCGAGCCGGTCGACGTCGAATGCGAGCTCGAAGCCGGTCGCGCCTACGCGTTGTCGGTCGAGGTGTGGCCGCGGGTGGACAACTCCCCCATCATGGGCGCCCGCGTCCTGGCCGACCGGCCGGCCGTCGACGACGAGTTGGAGCGGGCGGTGGCGCTGGCGGCCCAGTCCGACGTGGCGGTGGTCGTGGTGGGATCGAACGGGCAGTGGGAATCGGAGGGCCACGACCGGGCGGACCTGTCGCTACCTGGCCGCCAGCGCGAGTTGGTGGAGGCCGTGGTCGGGGTGAACCCGCGGACGGTGGTCGTCGTGAACGCCGGCTCCCCGGTGGAGCTGCCCTGGGCCGGGCGGGCGGGGGCGGTACTGGTGCCCTGGTACGCCGGCGAGGAGGGGGCCGACGCCCTGGCCGAGATCCTTGTCGGGTCGCTGGAGCCGTCGGGCCGGTTGCCCGTGACGTTTCCGGTGCGGGTGGAGGACGGGCCGGCGGGCGGGGAGCCGAGGCTGTATCCAGGCGTGGACGGGCGCGTCGAGTACGGCGAAGGGACGCTGGTCGGCTACCGGCACTACGAGACGGCGCGGGTGGCCCCGGCATTCTGCTTCGGGCACGGGCTCCCGTACGGCGACATCGTCTTCGACGAGGTGTCGATCACGGCGGAGCGGGTTTCCGTGCGGCTGGTCAACAAGGGCGAACGGGCCGGCACCGAGGTGGTGCAGGTGTACCTGCGCGCGCTGGAGGCTCGGGTGCCGCGGGCGGACCGTGAGCTGGTGGGCTTCGCCAAGGTCCGGGTGGAGGCCGGGCAGCAGGCGACGGCCGGGGTCGAGCTCGGCACGGCGGCCTACCGGTATTGGGACGTGGACGCGCACGATTGGCGGTCCGACCCGGGGCGCTACGAGCTGTTGGTGGGCGCGTCGTCACGCGACATCCACGCGTCGGCAGTCCTCAAGTGGTCACCGAGGTGACATGACGGAGCCCGGGGGCCGGACGTCGGAGGCGCACCGGCCGTGGACGTGGACATGGGACCGGCTGCTCGTAGAACCGCGGCGGCCCCAGGTCATCCGGGAGCGGCCCAACGCGCCCTGGTTCGCCGTGGCGGCGGTATGCGTCGGCGCCTTCATGGGCCAGCTGGACGCCTCCATCGTCACCGTGGCCCTGCCGACGCTGCAGCGCACCTTCGACGCCTCGGTGGGCGCCGTCACGTGGGTCGGCCTGTCGTACCTCCTGGTACTGGTGGCCACAGTCACGGCGGTAGGCCGCTTCGCCGACATGTGGGGGCGCAAGTTGCTCTACGTCTACGGCTTCCTGATCTTCACCGCGGCCTCGGTACTGTGCGGTCTGGCACCGGGCCTCGGGGCATTGTGCGGATTCCGGGCGCTGCAGGCGGTGGGTGCGGCCATGCTGCAGGCCAACAGCCTGGCCATCATCGTGTTGGTCGTGCCGGTGCGCTCGCTCGGGCGCGCCGTCGGGCTACAGGGTGCGGCGCAAGCGCTCGGGCTGGCCATGGGCCCGACGATCGGCGGGCTGCTGTTGGCGGCGGGCGGCTGGCGGCTGATCTTCTTCGTCAACGTACCCTTCGGCTTGTTCGGCGCCGTGGCGGCCATCCTGCTGGTACCGCGCTCGCAGAACCTGCAGACGCGGGTGCGCTTCGACTGGACCGGGCTGGCCATCTTCTTCCCGGCCATGGCGGCGTTGCTGTCGGCCATCTCATTCGGGGCGGAGGAAGGCTGGGACTCGGCCCTGATCGCCGGGTTGTTCGCCGCCGCAGTGGTCCTGGTGGTGCTGTTCATATGGTGGGAGTGGCGCGACAGTGACCCGATGCTGAACTTGCGGCTGTTCCGATCGGCGCAGTTCTCCACCGGCATCGTGAGCGGGATGGGGTCGTACCTGGTGATGTTCGGCGTGCTGCTGCTGGTGCCCTTCTACTTCGAACGAGCCCTGGGATACGGGACGGCTCGTTCGGGATTGTCGTTGATGGCGATGCCGTTGGCCTTCGGAGTCGTGGCGCCGTTCGCGGGGCGGCTGGCGGACCGGATCGGGGCTCGGCCGCTGACCGTGACCGGCATGGCCCTGGTCGCGGCCTCGTTGGGCGTGATGGCGGCCCTCCGGCCGTCGACCATCGGGATCGTCACCCTTCTCGCAGGCGCGGGGATTGGGATGGGCCTGTTCACCTCTCCGAACAACGCGTCGATCATGGGTGCCGCGCCGGCCCAGGACGCCGGGATGGCCTCGGGGGTCCTGAACATGACCCGTGGGATGGGCACCGCTCTGGGGCTGGCGGTAACGGGGGCGATCTTCACCGTGGCGGGCGGCGACAAGGGATCGATGGCCGACGCAGCGCACGCCTTCTCGGTGACCGCGTTTGTGCTGGCCGGAGTAGCGGTGGTGGCCGGAGTGGTGTCAGCGCTGCGCCCCGAGGCAACCCTGGCCAACACGACGCTGTCATCGGTGGAGTAGTCATGGAGCCCGCTCGCGTGCGTCGAGGGGCGCTGTGGTGTGGTGAGCGCCTGCACTTCAACTGCAATCGAATCGGGAAGCGTTCTGTGTCCGCGCGAACGCACGCAACTGTCGATTGACCCGTTTCGGGTCCCCCGGTAGCCTCGGAATCGGCATCCGAATAAGGCTGCTGCGATGCAGGCATATTCCAGGGACGGAGGACGAGATCGCAATGCTCCACAAAAGCACCCAACTGTTCATCGCTTTCTGCGCAGCGTTCGCGCTGTGCATCGGTCTGACGGCCACGGCCGCATCCGCGTCGCCCGGTCCCGGCGGCTTCCCGCCGGGACCACAATCGATCCTCTACGTCGGCCCAGGGGCGACTGTCAGCCCCAGCGCAACTGTCAATGGCGGAAATGCAGGCTTCGGAAACAACTTCGGCCACGGATTCGGTTGCGCCAACCCCGAGTACTCCACCATTTCGGCTGCCGTCGCAGCGGCGAACCCCGGAGCGACAATCATCGTCTGCCCCGGCACCTACACCGAGGACGTGACCATTGAGAAGCCGCTGACCATCGACGGCTGGGCGGCCACGGTCGCGCCCAGTGCGAGTGACACGTCCCCGGTCACTCCGTTCACCGGAGGCAACAACGGGTTCACGATTCTCAACCCATGGGTGACGATCAGCGGCTTCACGGTCGAGGGTGCGAGTAGCGACGGGCTCATGGTGGTGGGCGATCACGCCACGATCACGAACAACACAGTGGAGAACAACGGCCTCCTCGACACGAACAACCCCGGCAACGGCATCGACCTCGACGGCAGCTCGTACTCGACGGTGAGTCACAACACCGTCTCCGGCAGCGGCAACGGGGGGATCCAGCTGGCCAACGACCCCGACGCCATCGGCCTCAGCACGCTCTGCCCGGCGCTCGGGATCTCCTGCAACGGCATCACCGGCACGGCGACCTTTGACACCGTCATCGACAACAACGTGAACAACAACCCCTACGCCTGCGGCATCCTCCTCGTCGACCACGCCGGTACCGACGGATCCACTCCGGACCTGGCCAACGGCATTCACAACGACGTGGTCGCCGGCAACTCGGTGCAGGACAACGCCGACCAGGGCTATGGGGCGGGAATCCTGCTGGCGTCCGAAGTTCCTGGCGGATCCGTTTACAGCAACCTCGTCATCGGCAACGACGTGGCCGGCAACGGCTTGTCCGGCCTCACGCTGCACGCGCACCTCTTGGGCGAGAACCAGGACCTCAACGGCAACGTCATCGTCGGCAACGACTTCGGCACGAACAACACGAAGGACGAGGAGCCGAGCGACCTGCAGACGACCGGGGTGTTCATCGGCAGCGAGGACCACCTGGACATCACCGTGCAGGGCAACCTCATCCACAACGACTACTATGGCGTGTTCACCGCCTCACCCAACGGCGTGACGGTGAACGGCCTGGCGTTCAACCACTACGTCGACGACACCGTGCCGTGGTTCGCCTCGAGTTCCTACAGCGGGTAGCGGGGTGCCTCGGATCGGGTGACAGCGCGGCGGCCGTCGCCGATGTGGACCGCAGCGTCGACTTGACGTAGTCAGACCCGGTCGAGCTCCAGCATCTTGATGGCATTGCCGCGCAGGACCTTGTAGGCCTGCTCGTCGGTGAGGCCGACGCACAGCTTCTCGATGTAGGCCTCCGAGTAGGGCCACGTCGTGTCGGTGTGCGGGTAGTCCGTCTCGAAGCAGATGTTGTCCTCGCCGACCTCCTCCAGGCTGCGCAGGCCGTGGCGGTCGGCGGTGAAGCAGCCGTAGATGCGGCCGTAGTACTGCATGGAGGGCGGGACCGGGATGCGCTCCTTGGTGTTCATCCAGGAGTTGTGCTGCTCCCACACGGTGTCGGCCCGCTCGAGGACGTAAGGGATCCAGCCGATCTGGCCCTCGGAGTAGGCCAACTTCAGCTTAGGGAACTTGAGCAGGTTGCCCGAGAACAGCCAGTCGGCCAGGGAGGCCATGGCATTGTTGAAGCCGAGCGTGCCACCGACGGCTGCGTGCGAGTCGGGCGAGGCGATCGGGTTGGACGACGAGCTGCCCACGTGCATGCAGATGGTGATCCCGTAGTCGTTGCACACCTCGAAGAGCGGGTACCAGTAGTCGGTATTGATGGAAGGGAGGCCGAGCCGGGTCGGGATCTCGCTGAAGGCGATGGCCCGGCAGCCCTTCTCGGCCACCCGCTTGGCCTCGGCCGCGGCCAGGTGGGCGTCCCACAGCGGGATGAGGCAGAGAGGGATGTTGACGCCGCCCGTGGGCTCGCACCACTCCTCGATCATCCAGTTGTTGTTGGCCTCGACACAGGCCAGGCCGAGCTCCTTGTTCTCGCCCTCGTAGAAGGTCTGGCCGCAGAAGCGCGGGAACGTGGGAAACGGCAGGGAGCCGTCGGTGTAATTGAGGGTGAGGTCCTTGACCCGCTCATCACGGTCCCAGCAGCCCTTGCGCATGTCGTCGTAGGTGACGGCGGTCATGGTCATCAGCGAGCGGTCGAAGAGCAGCTCCCCGTTGGCATCCTCGGTGACGGAGGCCTTCGGGATGGCGACGAACTTCTTGTGCACGTAGATGAGCTCGTCGTCGTAGTACCAGGCGTCACCCCACTCGCCCTCGTCGTCTTCGTGCATGTCGTACTTGGCGCCGGACAGGTGTTTGAAGCTCCCCCAGCGCTTGCGTTCGACCCGGGGTCCGCGCTCCCGCCACTTCTCCGGGAGCCACGTCTGCCAGACGTGCGGTGGCTCGACCACGTGGTCGTCGACGCTGATGATCCTGGGCAAGGCCATGTACCAAGGGTACCGGGGAACTGACACCAGCGTCAGGGAACTAGGTAGGGTTATTGGCGGCGGGTGGCCGGCGTCGTGGCCGGCGTCGTGGCCGGCGTCGTGGCTGGTGGTGCGGTGTATACGGCCGTCTCTTTCCAAACGACCGTTGGAGTAGTCGCCGCAAGACCGCGCGTTCTCGCTCTGTTACCTAGGTGGATGCCTTGAGCGCGGGGGG
Source organism: uncultured Acidimicrobiaceae bacterium (assembly GCA_963807775.1). Classification (GTDB taxonomy): domain Bacteria; phylum Actinomycetota; class Acidimicrobiia; order Acidimicrobiales; family RAAP-2; genus Bog-473. Next base: position 758,203 of record CAWECY010000017.1, read on the forward strand.
CAGGATTGAGCAAGAAATCGGCGGTGGCGCTGGGGATGCTGGTGTTGTCCCTGGTAGCGACCTCGTGCGGGGCCAGAGTGGGCCCGTACCTCGGATCGAGTGCCAACGGCGACGCGACCTCGCAGCAGGCCGCGGCCGCCGGCACGGCGACGACGACGGCCTCTACCAGCGCGCCGACGGGGTCGATCGGCGGCGGCGGCGGTGCGTCGGTGGCGGGGAGCGGCGCTCGTACGGTGGCCGCGAAGACGGCCGCCGCCTCCGGCCCGTCGGCCGCGGCTGGTGGCGCCACCTCGGCTCCGTCGTCGACGGTGTCCCCCACCTCGGCCGGGTTCAACTTCTCCCCTGCCGCCGAGGCGGGTGACTGCACCGGGACGACCGGCAACACGGCGTCGGACACCGGGGTCACGCCGTCGTCCATCACGTTCGGCAACGTCAGCGGCCTGACCGGCCCGTTGACGGGGTCGTTCCCGCAGGGCCCCCAGGGCGTGCAGGCGCTCTTCTCGGCGGTCGACGCCGCGGGCGGCATCTGTGGGCGCAAGCTCAACCTCGACGTGGAGGACGACCAGCAGAACGCGTCCACCAACGCCTCGGACGTGCAGAACCTCATCCCCGGCGTGCTGGCCTTCGTGGGATCGACCTCCGACGCCGACAACGGTGGCGTCCCCGCCATGACGGCAGCCAACGTCCCCGACATCGGCTTCGCCATCAACTGCGACCGCTCCGAGGAGCCGGTGTACTGGTCGCCGGCGGGCGGGAGCTGCAACCAGAGCCCGCCCGGTGGGCCGTACTACATCTCCGACGGGATTTATGCGCTGGCCAAGCAGTCGGGGTACTTCCCGACCAAGATGGCCTTTTTGTCGTACTCGATCGCCATCAGCGCCCAGGCGGCCGAGCAGTTCGAGAAGGTGTACCAGGCCGAGGGCGGGACGGTCTGCTACAGCGACTTCGCCATATCGCCGGCGTCGGCGTCGCTCGAGAGCGACGTCGAGTCGATGCAGCAGAACGGGTGCAACGGCGTCATCGACACGATGGACGTGACAGGCAACGCCAAGCTGCTCCAGGCCATGCAGCAACAGCAGTACACGCCGGGCTACGTGGCGGCGACCTTCGACGCCTACACGCCGGACATGATCAGCGTGGCGGGCCAGTCCGCCGCCCAGGGCCTGATCGTCGGCCTGCCGTTCATCCCGCTGGACGAACCTCAGACCATGGTGCAGATGTACCAGCAGCAGCTGGCCACCTACGAGCCGGGAGACTCGCCCTCCGGCTTCGGGTTCCTGGCCTGGGAGGCGGCGCAAATGCTCATGTACGCGCTGATCGAGAGCGGCCACAACCCGACGCGGGCCAGCATCGTCAAAGAGTTCGACAGCCTGCAGGACTGGACGGGTGGCGGTGCGCTGGGGGGCTACACCCCGAGCTCACACGGTGTCTACAACTGCGACGTCGACGTCCAGATCAAGGGGAGCAGCTTCGTACGCAAGGCGCCGGCGTCCGGACTGTTCTGCGGCGGCCAGGCCGTGCAGGCGTCCTAGTGCCATGAGCGCGTTCTGGCCGTTCATCGTCATCGGCGTCTTCACGGGCGGCCTCTACGGGCTGGCCGCACTCGGGATGGTCCTCACCTACAAGACCGTCGGCGTCTTCAACTTCGCCTACGGCGCCATCGCCATGTTCTGCGCCTTCACCTACTGGCAGCTCCACGACGCATGGGGACTGACGGCCTGGATCTCCATGCCCCTTTTGTTCCTGGTGGTGGCGCCGCTGATGGGTGTGATCCTCGAGGCCCTGTTCCGCCCGTTGAGCGGCGCCTCGGCCGAGGTGGTGATCGTGGTCTCGTTGGGCGTCCTGGCCGCGCTGACGGCGGCGGCCGGCCTCATCTGGCAGCAGGACCACCAGCTGCAGCCCATCTTCCCCATATCCACCTTCGTGCTCGGGTCGCACCTGCACGTCGGCTACGACCAGCTGGGCACGCTCCTGGTGTCGCTGTCGGTGGCCGCGTTGCTGTGGGCGTTGCTGCGGCGGACCCGCTTCGGCACCTCGACGCGGGCCGTGGTCGACAACCCTGACCTGTCGGACATGATGGGCATCCACGGTGACAACGTGCGGCGGGTGGCCTGGATCCTGTCCTGCGTCTTCGCCGCCCTGGTGGGGATACTTATCAGCCCGAGCCAGGGCCTCGACGTGAACGAGCTGGTGCTGGTGGTGATCTACGCCTTCGCCCCGGCCGTGCTCGGGATCCTGTTCGGCCTCCCGGCGGCCTACGTCGGCGGGCTGGGCCTGGGCATCGCGGTCAGCGTGATGTCGAAGTGGTCCAACTCGGGGACGGTGGCCGACCTGGAGGCGGCGCTCCCCTACCTGGCGCTGTTCGCGCTGCTGGTCGTGTACGGCACCCGGCTGAAGTCGGCCGGCTCGGGAGCGGTGGCCCAACGCCTGGGCGCGGTGCGGTCGTCGGTCAGCGGCGCCGGGTCCAAGGCGGCCCAGGTGGCCGTACGCGGCGTGCGCCTCGACCGCAACATCGCCGTCGGGCTGGGGTTCCTGGTACTCGCCCTCTTCGTCCCAGCCTTCGTGCCCGGCCAGCACTTGGTCACGTTCACCCAGGGCTTCATCTACGCGTTGATCGCGCTGACCCTGGTCGTGCTCACGGGCTGGGCCGGTCAGATCTCACTGGCCCAGTTCTCCTTCGTCGGTGTGGGGGCGTTCACCGCCGGGCACCTGGCGGGAGCGCACGGCCAGCACTTCCTCTTTGCCATCCTCATGGGGATGCTGCTGGCGGTGCCGCTCGGCATCGTGGTGGGCCTGGTCTCGCTCCGCCTGTCCGGCCTGTACCTGGCGCTGGCCACTCTCGCCTTCGCTCTGATGATGGACGACATCGTCTTCAACCGCAACGACGTCAGCGGCGGGCTGACGGGCATCACCGTGCCGCGACCCGAGATCCTCGGTGTCCACTTCACGAGCGGTTCGTCGCTCTACGAGCTCGTCGTCGTGACGTTCGGCCTGGTGGCGCTGGCGGCCTACGCGCTGCGGCGGGGCCCGGTGGGGCGGCGGCTGCATATCCTGCGCGACTCACCGCTCGCGGCGTCCACGCTCGGCGTCAACCTCACGGTGACGAAGATCGTCGTCTTCGTGGTGTGCGCCATGGTGGCCGCCGTGGGTGGCGCCTACTACGGCGCGCTGCAGCAGGCCATCACGCCCCAGGACTTCATGTGGTCCACCTCGCTCGAGCTGTTGCTGCTGGTGATCCTCGGCGGCCGCTCGGTCATCGCCGGCGCCGTCATCGCCGGGGCGGTGTGGGCCATCCCCCAGATCCCCGGCATCCCGACCGAGGTCACCAAGTGGCTGCCCCTGACGATCGCGCTGGGGGTCATCGGCCTGGCCCAGGAGCCCGAGGGCACCATCGCCCTGGCCCAGCGCCAGACCCGCCACGTGCTCGGCGTCCTGCGCCCGCTGCCGGCGCGGACGCCGTCACCCTCTGCGTCGCTCCCGCTACCCCCGTCCTCTCCCGTGCGCGCCCCGGTGACCAGCCATGCCCGGTGAGCGCGACGTGACGGACGTGACACCGGTCGCGGGCACGCCGGCGCTCGAGGGTGACCGCGCCGGGGCGCCGCCCATCCTGGCCGCCGAGCTGGTCTCGGTGCAGTTCGGGGGCCTCAGCGCGCTCACCAACGTCTCGCTCCGCGTGCCCGCGGGGCAGATTGTGGGACTCATCGGCCCGAACGGCGCCGGGAAGACGACCATGTTCAACGTCCTCACCGGCCTGCAATCCACCAGGAGCGGGCGCGTGGTCTTCGAGGGCAACGACATCTCGCGCTGGGCGCCACACCGGCGCGGCCGGGCGGGCATCGCCCGCACCTTCCAGCGCCTGGCCCTCTTCACCCGCATGACCGTGCACGACAACCTGGTGGCGGCGTGGGAGTCGTCGCACCCGGCGGGGGTCCTCGGCCGGGGCCGGGCGGAGCGTCGTCGCCGAGTGGAGGAGGTCATGGACCTGCTGGAGCTGTGGCGGGTGGCCGACCGGCTGGCCGGCGAACTCTCGACCGGTCAGGGCCGCATGGTCGAGCTGGGTCGGGCTCTGTGCACCGATCCCCGCGTGCTCCTGCTCGACGAGCCGGGTTCGGGACTCGACGCCAACGAGACGGCCATGTTCAGCAGCGTCCTGCGCAGCGTCGTGTCGGGCACGGCCTGGGGAGGCGGGTCGTCGCAGCTGCTCGAACGCTCGCTGCCGCCGGCCATCCTGCTGGTCGAGCACGACATGGCCCTCGTCATGGACGTCTGCAGCCAACTGACCGTGCTCGACTTCGGCAAAGTCATCGCGCACGGCTCACCCGACGAGATCCGGCGCGACGAACTTGTGCGCGCCGCATACCTGGGGGACGCCAGTGTGGGCTGACGCCGCGCTCGACATCAGCGGCCTGCACGTCGCCTACGGGGGCGTCCACGCCCTGCGCAACGTCTCGCTCACGGTGCCCGACGGGGCGGTGGTGGCGCTGCTCGGACCGAATGGCGCCGGCAAGAGCACGACCCTGCGCGCCATCTCGGGCGTGGTCCGGGCCGAGCAGGGGACGATCTCGGCCTTCGGCAACCGGATCGAGCGAAAGCCCGCCTACCAGATCGCCCGGATGGGGGTGGTGCACGTGCCCGAGGGGCGGGGCATCTTCCCCAGCCTCTCCGTGCGCGAGAACCTCGACATGGCCTCCACCTTCGCCGAGGTGGCCGATCCGGTGGGCGAGGCCACCGGGCTCTTCCCGGTACTGGGCACCCGCCTGCGCCAGACCGCCGGCAGTCTCTCGGGCGGCGAGCAGCAGATGCTCGCGCTGGCGCGGGCGCTCATGGCCCGGCCCCGGCTACTCATGGTCGACGAGATCAGCATGGGCCTGGCGCCCATCGTCGTGCGCCAGCTCTTCGACGCCCTGCGCGACATAGCGGCGGCGGGGACCAGCCTGCTCCTGGTGGAGCAGTACGTCGAGACGGCGCTCGACCTGGCCGACTACGTGTACCTGATGGAGAAGGGCTCGATCGTCGACGTCGGCGAACCGGCCGACATGCGCGCCGGGAACCTGGCCGCCGCCTACCTCGGCGGTGTGGCATGAGTGCGATGTCGGGGTTGCAGCGTCGCTCCCGTGCGCTGGTGCTGCTCGTCCCGGTCGTGGTCGCCCTGGTCGGTTTCGTGACCTTGGGTGGCGCCGGCGGCGGGGCCGGTGCGGACACCTCGCTGGTGGGCTACAACGCATCGTCACTGGCCATCGGCTCGCAATACGCCTTCAACGTGCCGGGTCTGGTGCCGTTGCCCAACGAGAACCTCATTGAGGAGGACGTGCCGTTCGCCCGCATCAGCGTGGGCGATGGGCCGGTGGTCAACTCGATTGCAGCGCCGTACTACCCGGGCGATATCGCGGCGAACCTGGGCAGCCTGCTGCTGGAGTTCGGCGCGCCCAACCTGCCCGTCAACGACCCGCTCCTGGCCGAGAGCGACTACCCGTCGTCGGCGAACTATTCAGGGTCGGCCTCCTTTGGCGTCCCGCCGAGCCAATCCTCTCCGGCCAACCCCAGCATCTACTCCAGCAGCTCAGACGCGACGTCTTCGGGTGGGGACGCCACCGGGACCGTCAGTGACCTCTCCTTGGACAACATGGCCTCGCTGTCTTCGGTCACGTCGGCGGCTTCGTCGGCGCTGGGATCGGTCACCGGCAACAGCGGGGGCGGCTCGAGCACCTCGCAGAGCCTGCTCGACATCGGGAACATCAGCTCGAGCGACAACGTCACACTCGGCAGCACCGCGATCACGTCGACGGCGACGTCTGAGGTCAAGTCGATCGACATCGCCGGGCTGGTCGATATCTCGGACCTCACGTCCACGGCGAGCGCCACCTCGGACGGCACGACCGGCACGCCCACTTCGACGGTGCACCTGGCCCAAGTGACGGTGGACGGTGAATCGGCCTACATCGACAGCACCGGTGTGCACATCCCCTCCACGGACACGCCCTCGGCCAGCATCACGCCGGCCCAACTGCAGGAGACGGTGAATGCCACCCTCTCGCAGGACGGCATTTCGATCCAGCTGCTCAACCCGACGAACACGTCGCAGGGCACGCAGGCCTCGGCCAATACGGGAGGCCTGCAGATCTCGATCTCGCACCAGTTCGACGTGCCGTTCATCCCCGGAGAGCCGACGATCCCGGTGCCCCAGCTCGGCAACGTGGGTCTGCCGGCGGGCGTCTACACGGCGACGACATCCATCACGTTCGGCCTGGCCGAGGCCAGCGTCGACGCCTCGGGCGTGGCCAGCGGCAACAGCGGGAACAGCGGCAGCGCGTCCACTACGGCCACCACCTCGGCCGGTGGCGGCTCGCCGGTCGGCACCATCGGCAACACCGGCAACACCGGATCCTTCGGCACGGGGTCCTTCGACACCGGGTCCGTCGAGAGCCTCGGCGTGACCGGCAACAGCGGCTCGGCCGGCGGTGGCCCGACCGGCTCGACGCCCCTTCCGCTGACCTCGACCAGCTTCCCCATCCGCGGCATCCCGGCACCGATCGGCTGGACGGTGACGGCCTTGCTGGCGTGCATCTTGGCGGCCTACCCGCTCCTACTACTGGCTCGGTGGCAGTTCTCGGGCCGAAGGAGGACATGATGTTGGACGTACCAGAGAACCTGGAGATCCTGCGCACCGACGATGACGCGAGGTCCGACGACGTCGGGCCTTCACCGGTGGCCGCCTCCAGCGACCAGAACGGCCGGGGCGACGGCAGCGGTGGCACGGACGGCGGTGGCGGTGGCGAGAGCCATCTGCAAAAGGCCCGGCGCGAGGGCAGGCTGGACCTGCGTAACTGCTGGCAGGTGGTGGCCGGGTCGATCCTGATCCCGCTCGGCGTCGTGTTCATCCTGATCGCCTGGTATGGGGCGGCCCACGCCCGGGTGGTGCAACAGCAGATCCCCTACCTGGTCAGCGGGTCCTTCGTCGGGCTCGGCTGCATGGTCGTCGGCGGCTTCCTCTTCTTCGGGCACTGGCTCTACCGCATGTATGACCAGGCCGAGCTGCACCACGAGGAGCAGCTGCGCGCGCTCGAGGCCATTGCCATGTCGGTAGGCGGTGGTGTAGCGACGGCGAGCGGCCCGGCCGCGGTGCCGGGGGCGGCCGGCGGAACCGGCGACGGGGCCTACTACGCCACGTCGTCAGGGACGGTGTACCACCGCGCCGACTGCACGGTGATCGCCCACCATCGCGAGGATCTGCGGGCGCTCGACCCGTCAGCGGCCGCGGTCATGCAGCCCTGCCAGATCTGCCGGCCGGGCTGACGCCGCTCGGTCGACCGGCCGGCCGCCCATCTCCTGTCTGTCGCCGTCGCCCAAGCACCATCGACGTCACGCACGCGTATTGTGGCGAATGGGCTCGCGTGCTAATGGCGCGGGCACAAGATGAAGTGGGTGGCCGGGAGTCCCGTTTGGGGGCGGAGTTTGCTGCGCCTTGTCGGTAGCAGCAGGGCCCTCTTGGCCACTGCCCCACTCCGGCACGCACCATGGGGACGGTGTATCGCCTGCCTCCGGCGGCCATGATGGGGTGATGCAGTTCGTTCATGACGCTTGCCCGACGGCCGAGGCGCCGCTGGACCATCGGTTGTCGATGCGACTGCTCGGCGCGTCTACCGCGAGCCTGATCGGTTTCGGCCTCTGCTACCTGTTGCTCCGCCGCAGCGCTCCGGGCCGGCGCTTCGACGCGGCCGCATTCGCCGGCTCGCTCGCGTTCAATCCCTCGGATCTCGGCGGCAACGATCTCAAGCTAATCATCGGGCCCACCCTGATCCTCGCCCTGGCCGCCCTCGTGCTGATAGGCGCGATACGCCGGCGTTTCCTGTTGGGCGTCGCTGCCGCCGTCGCTGCAGCCGTCGCTGTCGGGGTAACCGACTTCCTCAAGGATGCGGTCTTCACCGAGCCCGTTCGAGGCCACCCCCATACCTTCCCGAGCGGGCATACAGCCGTTGCGGTGGGCTGTGCCATGGCCCTGATGCTCGTCACGCCGTCGAGCTGGCGCGCTCCGGTGGCGGTGGTCGCCGGGGCGTTCGGTTGGATCGTCAGCGTCCAGCTCCAGATCGCCAGCTACCACTCGCCAAGCGAAGTCATCGGCGGCGCTCTTCTGGCCTTCGCCGCGGTGACCGGCGTGTCCGGGCTGCTGGCGTGGTTCCGACCAGTAGAGCACCAAGCCCTCCGCTACGAATCGGTCTCCCTGGCCGTGCTCGGCGTCGTAGGCATCTTGGCCGCTGGCACCACCGGGGTGGCCCTGGCCCACGGTTTCGGGCGGCTCCCGATCGCCCTGCTCCCGGGGATCCCGCAGTCGCGAGTGGACCTCAATGAGTTCGTCGCCGGAGCGAGCCTGAGTGTGATGGCCGTCACCGCGTTGATGGCAACCCTGCTTCTGCTCCTGCGCGGGACCCAGTTCGGCGGGCCGACCCGAGCAACTTGAGCACATCCGCGACGCCGACCCAGCCCCAACGGGTGCGCCCCAAACGGCGGCGGCTGAAAAGGACCGTCGACTTCGCGGCATTTGCAGCGGTCGCCCGGTTACCTCTGGTGCCCGCAGACCCGACACACACCGGCAGTGGTCGGTTCCCGATCGAGAAGTGCATCGATACCGACCATCCGGTGTGACCCAGTTCGCCGGGTAGGCGGGGCACCTTGATACTCATTGGCTAGCTCCCGTGCACGTCTCCTAGCTGCTCCGCACCGGCAACTGGAAGAACCCAGGTGTGTCGCATCTCTACGTGAATCTCCATCGTGGGGGCTGGGAACGCCGGGTCCACGAAGTTGCCGACAGCCATTCCGAGAAGCGATGTCTGACCTTCGCGGATCCAGTACATCGTTGAACCGCACGTCGGACAGAAATAGTAAGTGACGGCATCCCCTGCGGCATTGCCAACACCATCCATCTCGAGACCGTTGTACGTCTTGGTTTCCCCTTGCACCTCAAGCTTTTCGTCAGGAGCGAAATACGCTCCAACCTGAAAGGCGCTGCCCGTTCGCTTTTGGCAAAAGTCGCAATGACAGGTAGCAACTAGGAAAGGTTCGCTCTCAACTGAGACGTGGACTCGACCACAGGCACATTCCGCAGTTCGCGTCATTGTCCAACGATCGCACAGACGTGGGCCGCCAGCAATCAGGATTGCTGTGCCCAGAGACTCCTGGGTAGCCCCGAACGCATCGGACCTGAGCGCACCTCGAGGCACGAGTGGGGCACCCTTATCCCGGGCAATGCAAGGACGATGGAATCAAACTTCGACAACGGGCTTGTCGAACAACAGAAACTCCTCCTCGTCGGGAGCCTGAAAGATCCTTGCCCACTCCTCAAAGTGAGCCCGTGTTATTGGCGAGGCCATCCACTCACCAGACGTAGTGCGACGATCAGATCGCTCGATCAACTCATCCAAGGACGCATCGAGGTAATGCAGTTCGACTCCCACCCCCAATGCTCGCGCCCCGAGTCGTTTCTCGTCTCGTTCAACTCGAGCCCAGTGGCCCCACTCCAGAATCACGCTCTGACCTTGGGCGAGCAGCTCCTGGGTGAGAGCCCACAACTGACGTTCGATACGGACTCGAAACTCGTCGTCCCACACATCTTCGCCTAGTTGAGTGACCCACCCGTCCTTATCCAGCCGGATGGCAGGGATCTTGGGTGCGAGCTGACGAGCGAGTGTCGACTTTCCCGAGGCTGGGAGCCCGCAGATCAGCACGAGTCGAGTCCGGGGACCAGCGACAAGATTGTCAGTCCGATCTGAGGTCACGGAGAAAGGCTACGGGGCTCTGAGACGGCGGTCCGAGAAGGCCGGGACTCCGGCATAGTCGGGCAATCTGACCTTGCGTCGGGCACTCTGAGACGGCGTGGTTACAGGGCGCGATCCCTCAACACGGACGAATGCGACCGGACCACGACACGTCGGTGGTCATCCCGCAATAATGGCCAACTTGGAAGAGGTAGAGGTTGAAGTCGTCACCGCCCATAACGAGCGCGCGACTCTGCGTGTCGGCGATGTCTTCCTGAAGATCGACGCTGATCCAACGCGCACCAATGTCGAGGTCGAGGCGATAGCTATGGCGCCGATCCCGACTCCGGAAGTGCTGTGGTGGAAGCCGCCTGTGCTGGCGCTCGGCGCCCTCTCCGGGACCGCGCTCGGCCGCCTCGGCGAGCCGTCGACAGCGTCGTCGGAGGCGTGGGCCGCGGCGGGTGCCGCTGTCCGGATGCTGCACGACGCGCCGTTGCCTCCTTGGCCCGGCAAGAGCCTGGACGAGGTGGCGTCGCGCCTCGACGGCGAGTGCGAGTGGCTCGTCAGGAACGGCGTCCTTCCCGCCGACGTGGTCAGGCGCAACCGCCGGATTGCCGAGGCTGCGCTCCGGCCGTGGACACCGGTGTTCACGCACGGCGATCTGCAAGTCGACCACGTGTTCGTCGATGGTGACGAGATCACCGGCGTGATCGACTGGTCCGATGCGGGCCAGGGCGATGCCTTGTTCGACCTCGCCATCCTGACACTCGGACACCAGGAGCACCTTGGCGATGTCGTCGCTGGTTACGGCACCGACGTCGACCTCGATGTGATCCGCGCGTGGTGGTCGTTGCGATGCCTGGTAGCGGTCCGATGGCTGATCGAGCACGGCTTCGACCCGTCCTCGCCAGGCTGCGAGATCGCCGTGCTGAGATCCCAACTGTGAGGCTGCACCGAGCCAGCCTCGGGCTCAGAGCGGTGCCCCCGAATCAGTATGGAACGGCCGGCTCCTCCGGCATCCGCATTTACGTGGATCATTCACTTTGTGCGGTGAACGGAGCCGACATACGGAAGGAAGGAGCCAGCCGTGTCCAGTATTGCCCACCGAGGTTTCGTCCACCTGGGGATGGACGTGTCGAAGGACTCGATCGCCGTGGCGGTGCTGTCGCCCGATCGTGACACCGCCGAGGTCGACAAGATTTTCCACGACACCGACTCGGTCCGACGCCTGGTCAAACGGATGGGGAAGCCCAAGGAGATCTGGGCCTGCTACGAAGCGGGCCCGACTGGTTATGACCTCCAACGCTTGCTGACTTCGCTGGGGGTGCGCTGCGACGTGGTGGCGCCCTCCTTGATCCCGAAGGGCTCGGGCGATCGGGTGAAGACCGACCGCCGGGACGCCAGGCGACTGGCGGGGTTGCACCGGGCCGGTGAGCTCACCCCGATCGCCATCCCGACGCCCGCCCAAGAAGGAGTGCGCGACCTCTGTCGCACTCGCGGTGACATGGTCCAAGATCTCACCCGGGCCCGCAATCGGCTGAGCGGCTTCCTCCTTCGCCACAGTGTCGTGTGGCGGGGAGGGTCGAAGTGGACCGACCGCCATCGACGTTGGCTGGCCACGTTGTCCTTCGACGACCCGGCCATCGCAACGACCTTCTCGCATTACATGGCCACGGTGAAGCTGCGAGACACCCAGCTCGAGTCGGTCGAGGCCGATCTCGTGCCGTGGTGCACCAAGGATCCCTTCGCTGACCAAGTCGCACGTCTGGGCGCCTATCGGGGCGTGACCAGAATCGGTGCGCTGTGTCTGGCGGCCGAGGTGTTCGATTGGCGTCGCTTCCCCAAGGCCCGACCTTTCATGAGCTTCACCGGCCTCGTGCCCGGGGAGAACTCGACCGGTCTCACCCAACGGAGGGGCTCGATCACCCGGGCCGGCAATGCCCACCTCCGGGGCCAACTCTGTGAAGCTGCCTGGGCCTATCAGCACAGCCCCAACGTCGGCGTCGGCATCAGAGAGCGCCAACACGGTGTGCCGCCCGAGACCGTGACCCGCTCGTGGGCCGCGCAGGTCCGCCTGTCCCGACGGTTCCGCCAACTCGCTGTCCACAAGAACGTGCGCTCGGTTGTGGCTGCCGCCATCGCCCGGGAGCTCGCCGGCTTCCTCTGGGCCGAAATGGTGGCCGAGGTCTGACACCGTGATCTTCCCGTCGCTCAGCGCGCGATCGGCGCCGCGTCTGAGCGAACCCTCCACGACGCGCCGGAGCACCGCCGCAGCAGATCCGATCCTCGCCGGCGTTAGGCCCACCATCGCTCCATGTGACGATGTCACGGGCGCCCCGATTCTGAGGCAACCACCTGCGAATGGCTTTACTGCGATTCCGACTCGCGTACATCATCGTGGCGGTTCTCCGATCCACTGCGCTCCGGCGCGTCGTCGATGGCTCGCTCGACCACCACCGCCATCCGCACGGGGAAGACGGGTAGCAGCCTCCACCCCGACGTCAACACCGTTCGTCCTCACCCTTCGGGTTCCGGGCGCTCCGTGTTGACCCCGGGGCCCCTCCGACTGCTCAGCACAATCGAGCGCCGCACCTCTGGTGCGTCGCGGTCAAAAGACAGTGAAAAGGACCTCCGCGGTGGAGGTTGACAGGCCGTTCCACATCAATCGCCGGCCTGGGGTGCGGTTGACGGCACGACGGGGGTAGTTCCTAGGGACAAGAAAGTCACGCTGGGTAGCCAGCGACCGACGATCGTGAGCGGCAAGAATATGGTCGTGGAGGAGGCTTTGGAAGGAGAGGCCCCCGACCTCTCCCACTTGTCGCCGGTGGAACGTGTCCTGTGCGCCGGACTGATTCATCGACAGTGGACTCACGGGACACGGCGGGCCCGTGAAACTCAGCGATACGGCCCTGATGGACGGGTGAAGCTGTGTTCAGCGAGAGCAATCGCCCTGTTTGTCATCGTCTCCGCGCTCATTGGCGTGCCTCTTGCAATAGCCGGAGTGGATGCTCTAGCTGCGGGCTTTCTCATTCTCATGTGGATCTTGGCGGTCCTAGTCGTCCTACGTTCTGTTTCAGCCGCTCGTGCTGGTCGGCGGTGGCGGGAATCAGGCCACAGTGAGGGCGTCCGATAAAGGAGCGGGCGGGGGGCTGGGCGAGCCTTGGGTAGCCCAGTACGCCGGGATTGGTCACCTGATATGAATAACCAAATCCACACCGTCAATGGTTGCACCGGACGTCACGCTGATTGAGTCCAATGGTACTGCTGTCATTTCTCGGACCTTGCCGGTCCCGTCCTCGGACATTGCTTTGGGACTATGTCCGGTGGCTTTGTAGCTGCCGGGAGACAGAACAATCGAATAGATCCCGGAATCGTCCGTCTGAACTGAGAACCTGCCACCGTGCTCGTCAATAAATGTGACCGTACCTTGTACACCGCTCTCGGGTCTCGGTTCCGCAGTCGGCATCCCACCACGAGTGATCAGCGTCCCAACTACAACGCCCATTCGTCCGTCACTCGATGTGTCCACTGTTCCTCAAGGTAGCGCCGTAGCTGCAAGGCTGCCTCAGACCGCCGGGACGGTGGGACAGTGAGCATGGACGACAGCGCCGCCCGAACCTCACATGGACCGAGAGACCTCGGGCCAATTAGTCGGAAGGACTGTTGGCCGCCGCGCCGGCGATATCCCGTGATCCCTTCAAACCACTGATGTGATGAAGGAGCGCAGCAGCGCTGCTCCAGCGTGACGGAAACGGTGAGGCGCACCGGACCGGACGCCAATCACGAGGAGAGTCCGGTGGCAGCTCGCAGCATCGTCAAGCCCGGCACGCCGAAAGCCAAGTTCCCACGAGAGTCCCCCCGTCGACCCGGACCAGGTGTGGCAAGCACACTTGGGGTTGCGAAACCAACCCGGAGACGACGGAAGGAGACTCCCGTGGAACACGAACAACAATATGTCGGCATCGATCTGCACCGACGGCGCAGCGTCATCGTCCGGCGAACTCAATCGGGCGAGACCCTCGAGACGGTCCGCATCAACAACGATCGTGAGGCCCTCGCCGTCGAGCTGGCCAAGGCCGGAGAGCACCCTGAGGTGATCCTCGAGGCCACCTATGGCTGGTACTGGGCGGTTGACGCCCTCGAGGAGTGCGGCGCCACGGTCCACCTGTCGCACCCGCTGGGGAACAACTGGGGCAACCGGCGGGTAAAGAACGACGAGCGCGACGCCACCGACCTGGTCGATCTGCTCCGCATGGGGCGTCTGGCCGAGGCTTGGATCGCCCCACCAAAGCTCCGAGAGGTCCGCGAGCTCGTCCGCTACAGGGGCAAGCTCGTCCACCTGCGCTCGAACTTCAAGGCCCAGGTCCATTCGGTGCTGGCCAAAGAGGGTGTGGCGGTGCCCATGAGCGACCTGTTCGGCATCGGCGGCCAAGCGTTGCTCGACCACGTCCGATTGGGTGACGCCTACCGGATCCGAGTCGAGAGCCTGCGTGACCTGATCGAGCTGGCCGATCGCGAGATCGCCATGTTGGAACACGAGCTGGCCCCCTTCTTCGCCGGCGATCTCGGCTTCTCGGCCGTCCAAGCAATCCCGGGCGTCGGGCCGGTGTTGGCCGCGATCTTTGTGGCCGAGATCGGCGACATCTCAAGGTTCAAGAGCGCACGACACCTGTGCAGCTGGGCCGGCCTCACCCCCACGCACCACGAGTCCGACGAGACGGTCCGCCGGGGCCACATCACCAAGCAGGGTTCTCGCATCGTGCGCTGGGCAGCGGTCGAGGCGGTCGCCCACCAACGTTCCGACACCCCGATCCGACTTCACCACCGCCGCGTGGGCGAACGCCGGGGCAAGCAGATCGGGCGAGTGGCGGCCGCCCGCAAACTTCTCATCCTCGTCTACTACGGCCTGCGCGACGGCGAGATCCGCTGCCTGGCTGAGACGGGGTGAGAACCGGGACGGACGCAGCCCGGTGCGAGCTCGACGGATTTCATGGCTCCTGCATGTCAGCGAAGTCGCGCCACTGATTGAGCCCACCGGGTTGCGGCCGAACCACTCCACGCCGCCTTGTCGCGGCGGACAGATGAACGGCACCCGGGTTCCCGGGCTGCCCAGCCGGCACTGCTGGCACTGGAGCAGGACCGCAAAGCGCCCCCGCCTGGCACATGGGGGACGGGACACGAAGCCCTGACGGGCTTCGACTCCCATGATGTGAAGAAGTACTGACCGGGCCGTCAAGGCTGCCCCTTCGGGCGGCCTCCGGCCGGCCCTGACTGCCCTCCCCGGTTGCCACCGAGCCCAGGGTTCGCTTCAGCGCGCCCGAATTCCGGACCGACGCCGGCGAGAAACAGCCAAACGTGCCGTCCCTACAGGCCGGCGCCTCTTGACTTACTGCGCTCCTTCATAGATGAAATCGATCTTTGCGGCTCGACACGGAGCCTGAATGGCGAAACCCTGCCCAGAGTCGCAGCCGAGCCCAGCGAGAACGCTGACGAAGTCGAGCCGTTCGATACCCTCGGCCACGACGCGGAGTCCAAGTGCGTGAGCGAGGTCGATGATCGATCGGACGAGGTTCTCGTCCTTCCTGTCTGCGTCACCGAGTTGGAGGCCCGACGTGAACGCACGATCCAGCTTGACCTCGCCGACCGCCAAGTCGCTCAGGTGCGAGAGCGACGAGAACCCGGTGCCGAAGTCATCGATCGACACCATGATGCCCACGTCCGTCAGGCTCTCGATGACCCGTTTGGATCGGGTCAGATCCGCCATGACCATCCCCTCGGTGATCTCGAGGACGAGGGCCTCGGGCCCCAGGCCAGCCCTCTTGAGGAGCGTGCCCATCCTCTGGGGCAGGGCCGAATCCAACAGATCGGTGGCCAGCAGATTGACCGCGACGGCCACCCGGTGTCCTTCGCGCCACCACTGGGCACACTCGGCGATCGCTTGCTCGAAGACCCATGTAGTCAAGGGCTGGATCAGGCCGCTCTCCTCCGCCAGGTCCAAGAGATGCTCGGGGGGTATCAGCCCGAGCGTTGGATGGGGCCAGCGCAAGAACGCCTCCACGGTCACCACCTGACCGGTCGCCAGGTCGATCTCTGGCTGAAAGTGGAGGGCGAGTGAGCCCTCGGCCATGGCCCGGCGTAGGTCGTCAATGAGAGCGACGCGGTCAGTCTCGTCGTCAAGGGCGGCCTCGTAGACGTCGAAGGACCCGCGCTCGTTCTTGGCGCGGTACATGGCGATGTCCGCGCAGCGTAGCAGGTCGGTGGAACTCAGGGCATGCTCTGGCGCCAGCGCGACGCCGATACTCGCCCCGACGCGGACGCTGGCGTGACCGACGTCAATCGGCTCTTCGAGCAGCGTCGAGAGACGGCGCGCCACCGTCGTGGCCTCGAAGGTATCCGCCCCGTGAAGGAGGACGGCGAACTCGTCACCACCGAGGCGCGCCACCAGGTCGCCGTGGCGGACGACTTGGCGGATACGGGGTCCGATTTGGCGTAGCAGGGCGTCGCCGGTCTGGTGCCCGAAGGAGTCGTTGATCTCCTTGAAATGATCCAGGTCGATCAGGAGCAGGGCCACGCTGTCGAACTGTGGGTCTTCATGGGACAGGGCGGCGACGTCCTCGTCAAGCTCGCCGAGCAGCCGTCTGCGGTTAGCGAGCCCGGTGAGCTCGTCCGTCACCGCCAGATGCTGGCGTGACTCATTGAGGGCCCTTTGCTTGCGCAACAAGAAGGCCAAGCGAGCGGTCGCCGCCAACAACGTGGCCCCGGCAAACCCGAGCACGATCGTATCGACGTGTTTGATAATGCCCAGCACCACGATTACGGAGCTCACAACCGCGACAAAACCCAGAGTGATCTCCAAGGAATACTCCACCATGGAGCAATCGGCGTTTTAGCGTCCGTGCTTGACCAAATGGTGCGAGGCTGATCGGCCTCCTGGATCTCAAACGACTTCATTCCCAACTGTGGTCCGTCCATCAGCTCCTCCCCCGAAGGGTTGACTGATGGGTGACCTGGCCTGCCCAGCCCCTTGGCTCGGGCCCCATTACAGGGCCTTCATCGCGACTACGAGCTGGTCCGCCTCTGTGCCTCGCATCGGTACTCTCACCCAGGTGGCCTTGGCCCCCGGGCTTCTCCCTCTCGCCGACCAGGGTCCCGACAGCACCCCGTGCAACTGGTCGTCCGTATCGAGGCGACAGATTCTCCTGTTCCGTGCCAGGGCCTGCGACGAGCTCACGCCACCTTTACACCGGACACCGCCAGGGCCACGAGCAGGCAGCTCCCTGGCTCCGGACACGCCCGATGGGGCGCGCCCTTTTCCCGGGATTGGACAGCTACCCCGGTTTCGATGTCGTCGTTCGAACTCTCGATGCGTCAGCAGTGGTTTACACATGTTCGTCTTCTCGTCGCTCACCTGACCCGCTGGTAGCGAGCCTTCTCCGCAGTCGCTTCCCACCCCGGCTCTTAACCGGCATGACACTGCGGTGGTTTGGGATCTCCGCCTGCGCGGCGAACCCGGAGGGCTCCCCCCATCCCTGGCACAGCACGGTTTGTGCTGGCGATCTTCTACATCGTCATCACTCCCCTTTCAGGACACACCTGCCCCTATACGCCGGCCTGGGGTGACACGCTGCAGCACCACAGGGGAATAGTCCTGGGAGCTATGCGAATTCCGCTCAATATCCGGTACGGCAGTACCGGCTTTTTTCAGCGGGTGAATTCACGTCGGTGGGCTTTGACCCACGAGGTTGCCCTAGTGAGTCGCTCGCCCAGTCCTGCCTGCCAGTAGGCAACGAAAGCAGGTTCGCTTGCGTCGACTCGCTTTCGTACCCCGACCAAGCCGCGCTGGAGGTAGACCTCGACCGCATCGAAGAGCAGCGACAGCTGGGAACTGGACAAGCCGTGGCCGTCACAGAAGGCCGCCAGGCGGTCCTTTGCGTTCCAAGTACCGAATCCACCGATTTGCACCAAGTCGACTGGATCAGCAAGCGGCACCCAGTGCTGGCAGGCGATAGCGACATCCCAGATTGGGTCGCTTGGCCCGGCGTAATCGAAGTCGAGCAAGGCGACCGCCCGCTCCCCTTGGAAGACGATGTTGCCAACAACTGGGTCGTTGTGGGTAATCAAGTCGCCTACAAAGGGGGCGGGCGCGCCCCCTTGCCACGTCGCTTCTGGTGGCGCTGCAAATCGACTCGACACATCGTGGAAGGCGCTCAACAGCTGGCCGACGCTGGCGAGCCGTCCAGCCGAAACAACCGGCCAGCCGCCGCCCGGGGGCCCGAGTGGGACCGGAACTTCGCCATCGATGAAGCCGAGCACCTCACGCTCGCCTTCGGTACCCATTAGTACGGGGGCGCCCGTGAAGCCGCCTTCTCGCAGATGACGTAGTAGCGCATGAACAGCGGGACTATGAGGTCCCAGGGGTCGAAGCACCGTGTCACCTCGCCGAACAATCGCTCCAAGGTTCGCCCCACTCCCTGACGTCAGCGGCTGCTCACTCACGCAGACATCAAGGCCTGCCGACCGGACTGGATTTGCCCATGCCGGTGGACCCCGTGTGCTCCACTTCGCCGGTTCTGCGAGCGCTTATGGAAGGCTCTCCTTCGATGAGGTTCAGCGCCTTTGAGGTGTTGGTTCTGGGTGCTCGGTCGGTCAGACTGTTCGTGTGATGAAGCGCCTGGCAACGAGATACGTGACCGTTGGTGGTGCCGAGATCGCTTACCAGATCATGGGCACAGGTCCGCCCGATCTGATCTGGGTTAGAGGCTTTGGGCACATCGACATGCAATGGGAGTCCCCGGTCTTCGCCGAGTTCTTCGAGAACCTGGCGTCCATGAGCCGGTTGATCCTCTTCGACCGCCGAGGCACGGGTGCTTCAGAAGCTCTTGCTGACAATGCATTTCCGACCTGGGAAGACTTTGCGGACGGTGCTCGACGCAGCGGGATCCGAGCAAGCCGTGGTCTTTGGCGAGGCTGATGGCGGGGGGCTGGCGTTGTTGTTTACGGCGATGCATCCCCAACGGGTGAGTGCGCTGATCCTGGCCAACACCACAGCCCGGATGCTAAGTGCGCCCGACTACCTCATGGGGATCGACCCGGAGGCGGCCGACGCCATGGCGGAGATGCTCAGATCGGCCTGGGGCACGCCCGAGTTCGTCCAGGGCGAGTTCCCAAGCAGAGTTCATGATCCTGAGTTCGTTGAGTGGGTGGCGCGCATGACCAGAGCCTCGGCAACGCCGAAGGCTGCGGCTGCCCAGCTCCGCTACGGCTTCGAGTTCGATGCGCGTGAAGCGTTGCCGCTGGTTCAGGTGCCCACACTCGTCCTCCACAACCAGAATCTCTTCATTCCCATCGCCATGGGCCGCTACGTTGCCGAACGCATCGATGGTGCGAAGTTCGTCGAGTTACTCGGCGCTGATTTCTTTCTGGCAACGTCGGACGACGCCATGGCCGAGATCGCCGAGTTCGTGACTGGCTCCCGGCCCGCACCTGAGATCGACCGGATCCTTGCCACGGTGCTCTTTACCGACATCGTTGGCTCGACCCAGCGGGCCGTAGCCGAAGGTGACCAACGGTGGGCCGAGCTGCTTGACGCCCACCACAGGGCCGTCCGCTCGGAACTGAAGCGACATGGAGGTATTGAGATCGACACGGCCGGTGACGGCTTCTTCGTCACCTTCGACAGCCTGGCGCGGGCAATCAGATGTGCCTGTGCCATTCGGGACAGTGTTGATTCTCTCGGGCTGCAGATCCGAGCCGGTGTCCACACCGGAGAGGTCGAACGATCAGACGAGGGGCTGCGAGGCCTTGCAGTTCACATCGGGGCACGGGTCGGCGCCGCAGCCGGAGCGGGCGAGGTGCTCGTTTCGCGCACGGTGGCCGACCTCGTCGCCGGGTCCGGCCTCACGCTGTCAGACCGGGGGGAGTACGACCTGAAGGGCGTTCCAGGCCCATGGCGACTGTTCGCCGTCGAGGGCTGAACCGCCCGGTAATGCGCAACGGTGTCGAAACGGGCGGCCACCCCTGCATGTGCCCGATACCGGGCGGAATGTCCCAGAACGCTGCCGGCCCGGAGGCTCATCTACGAAACACCGAGCCAAGTTCAGGCGGCCCTGGACTGGCGTCGTTCGCACCACTACATCGTGTGGCCGCGCCAATAGCGTGCGAGCCCGTTCTGGCGAATCGCAGTGAAAACGAGTTAGGCCGAGCCCAGATCCGGGCGCGGAGGGATGGAGCGACTCGGCCGTCCGACTGCGGTCGACGTTGACACGCACCATGGTCCTAGCCATAGTAGTTCTATGCTCGGCGGATCGGAAGAGGATCGATGGCGCTGACCCGTTCGCCCAGCCCGCTCACCGACACGACGCCCCCATCTGCCGAAGTCCTCTTCGAAGAAGCCAGGCGGCGCCGGCGACGCCGGCGGGCAGGATGGCTCGTCCTCATCGTCTGCGTCGTCCTCGCCACTGCACTCGTGTTCGTCACCACCATCCACGACGCCGCGCCACCTGTCCCCCGGACGCAGGTCGGCACGTCATCTGCACCGCGGTCGCTGCCGGTCGGGACACCAGCCGACATCGTCGGCTGGAAGTCGGACCAGGTGGTGGTGATCGCCACCCGGACGGGGGCGGTCCTGCGCACGCTAGCGGACGGCGTCGCCGTCGAGGCGCCGGGACTGTCCACCCTCACCGTGTCGCCGGGCGGCCAGGTCTACTTCGACTCGGCACCACTCGCCGGGGTGAGCCCGCCGGGCGCCGTGGGCGACCAGATCTACACGGTGCCGATCAGCGGTGGCCCGGTCGTCGACGTCGGTCCGGGCTCCGACCCGCAGGTGAGCCCCAATGGTCGGCTGCTGGCGTATATCGCGTCGGACGGCGTGGACGAGGCGCCGTACCTCACTCCGGGCGGTGGCATCGACCTCGCCACCTTGGTCGGCGCCCGCCTGACGGACCTGCGCACGCTGCATCCCGATGCGTCACAGAGGGACCAGGGTGCCAGCGAGCTGTCGTGGTCGCCCGACTCGGCACATCTTTCGTTCGACCTGCTCGACGGCGCGGTCGACACCACGACCTCGTGGACCATCGCCCTGGGCGGCGCGGGCGATTCGCTGGCCACGGCGCAGCAGATCCCGCTGCAACCGGTCGGCCTGACCTGGAACGGGTACTGGCAACGCGGTGGGACCGCAGCGCCGCTCGGCATCGGTGTCCTCACCTTGCCCTCGCCGGGCCCACCGCTCGCCGGCACCCAACGCGTCGTGACCATCGATCCGACTACCGGAAGGATCGTGCGCCGCCTCTTCACACTGCCCGCAGCGGTCTGCACGGCCTTCTCGCAACCGAACGTGCCGTCGGACTGCGGCGCCGACTTCACCGACGCGTTGCGGGTCGACGGCGCCGGCACGAGCGTCCTCGTCGGTGGCGCCATCCCGTTCTTCTACGGCCAGGTCAGCACGTCCGGCGTGGCCTACCTCTACCGCTGGAGCGTCGGATCGGCGCACGCCGTCCGGCTGACCCGGGGCGTTCTCGTGGCCTGCTGGGGTCCGGCGCCGTAGCGCATCGACGCCGTGCCGCGCCGCTAAGGCTCGGCCACCTCCATCACGATGTCGATCCCCTCGCCGCCCGGCTTGAAGGCGCTGGCCGCCCGCACCATCAGCGCATCCGAGGCGAGCTCCTGCTGCCCATGCCCGTACCCGTGCGTCCTCGCGTCGGCTTCAGCGAATGACGAGCGGAGCGCCCTCACTCATCTGGTCGAAGACCCACTTGTATGTATTCCGCAAGCCGTCTTCGAGGGAGATGGACGGGGACCAGCCCAGACGTTCCCGGATGAGCATGTTGTCGCTGTTGCGGCCGCGCACGCCCTGGGGCGCCGTCAGGTTGTAGCTGCGCTTCAATGAGACGCCGGCGATGCCCTCGACGGCGTCGACCAGTTCGTTGATCGTCACCAATTGCTCCGATCCGATGTTGAGCGGCTCGCGGACGTCGCTGGCCGTGAGCCGGAGCGTGCCGTCGACGCAGTCGTCGATGTAGGTGAAACTGCGCGTCTGTTTGCCGTCGCCCCAGATCTCGATCTCATGGTTGCCACTGAGCACGGCCGCCGCCACCTTGCGGCTGATGGCCGCTGGGGCCTTCTCGCGGCCGCCGTCGTAGGTGCCCATCGGACCATAGACATTGTGGTAGCGGGCGACCCGCGTCTCGAGTCCGAAGTCCTCGTAGTAGTGCCGGGCCATGCGCTCGCTGAAGAGTTTTTCCCACCCGTAGCCGTCCTCGGGCATGGCCGGGTAGGCGTCGGCCTCGGCGAGCGGTTCCACCTCCGGCGACTCCTGCTTGCCGGCGGCGTAGACGCAGGCGGAGGAGGAGTAGAAGAAGCGCCTCACGCCGGCGTGGCGGGCCGCCTCCAACATATGCGTCGAGATCAACACCGAGAGCATGCACAGCGCCTTGTTGTTCTCAATGAAGCCCATTCCGCCCATATCGGCGGCCAGGTTGTAAACGATGTCGACCCCCTCGCAGGCGCTCTGGCAGGCGGCCAGCTCCTGCAGGTCGGCCTGGCGGCTGTCGACGTCGTCGAAGCGCTGGTGCCACTGGTTCAGCGGTACACGGTCGACCCCGCGTATGTGCTCGACGCCCTGTTCGCGCAGGCGTCCCACCAGATGTCCGCCGATGAAGCCCCCGGCCCCGGTCACCAACACTCGTGTCATCGGAAAGTCCCTCCCTCGCTCTCGATTGCCTCACTGCGATTGCTGAAGTTGCGATGGTCGCTGCCTCGCGCGAACTGACCCGGCGACCCGAGCTCGCGTGACCCGGCCTGCCGCCGACCTATGGGGACGGAGGGGCATATGTCCTCGCTCAACTCGCCTCATGGGCGGACGAGAGTCGGACCAGAGGCCGCCGCGCCCGATCCACCGGTACGCCGGCAGCGTCGTCGCCGACCAGTGGCGACACGAAGGCGCCACACACCTCGAGAAACCGGTCGGCCGCCAGTTCGGGGCTGAACGTCCGCTCGGCGTAGGCACGCCCGGCCCGGCCCATGTCCCGGCACAGCTCCTCTTCGTTGAGGAGACGGGCCACCAGCGGGGCCACGTCTTGGCGCTCGGACGGGTCGACCACGATGCCGGCGCCATGCGAGGTCAGGATCTCGGCCACCGAGTTGGTCGGCGGAAGCACGCCCACGATGGCGCGGCTCGAGCACAGGTAGGTCAGCACCTTCGATGGAACGGAAAAGCGCGACGCGTCCGGCTCCAGAATGGCCACCAGGAGGTCGGCGCTCGCCATGACGTCGGGCAGATCCTCGTAGGGCTGGAAGTCGACCAGGACGAGGTTGTCGGCCAGCTGCTCGCGCTTGTACCGCTCAAGCCAGTCCCGGCCCTTGCCCTCGGAGACCACGACGACCCTGGCGTCCGGGTGCGAGATCCGCAGCTGCTCCGAGATCAGCGCCAGGATGCTCGGGTCGTGCTTGATCCCCAGCGTGCCCGAGTACAGCACGACCGGGTGCCCGCTCAGGCCCATGCGCTCGCTCCAGGCGTTCGTCGGCGGCGCACCGGCAGCTCGTCGATCGGTGCCCAGTTGGGCACCACGGTCGCCTTGTGCGAGACGCCCCAGGCGGCCAGGCGGTCGAGGAAGGTGGGCGAGATGGCGACGACGGCCTCGCTCCGGCGGGCGATCTTCCGCTCGATGCGGTCGGCCACCCGACCTGAAGCGCCACCGACCAACGGCAGCTTCATACGGGCCGCCTTGTCGATGCCCTCGGCGTAGATGTCCTGGTGCCAGAAGACCATGGGGATGCCACGCCGCCACAGGGCGCGGGCCAACACCGAATGCGCGAACAGCGGGACGTTGCTGATGATGGCCACGCCGGGGTCCTCGGCGGCGATGAGTCGGGCCACCCGGCGCCCATAGGCCAGCTCCTGGCGCATGCGGGTGACGGGCGAGTACTTGGCGAAGGCGCCGTTCATCGGCACCGCCTCGAAGCGAAGCGAGGCCGGATCGCCCGCCTCGAGCTCGAGCGAGCCCTTCCCGGTGGCGTACGAGGGGCAGTGCTGGTGGACGACCTCGTAGCCTCGGCCGGCCAGGGCCCGGCTCAGCTGGGCCTGGCCCGGGTGACCCGAGTAGTCGTGCACCACGATGCGCGTCTTCGTCACGCATGTCCCTTGCGCTGGCACCTGTTGACACCCCCACTCGGCTCGGCTCCGCGGCAACAGCTCGAATGGGTAACTGCGGTCAAGGGTGAAACTTGCCGTCGGATCGCTGGGCCGAGCGACGAATTGCATCCTGCGTTGCAGCCATTGGCCCGCCGATGATCCGGGCGGGGCGGTCAGAGCAGGTCGTCGAGGAGGCGGAGCGACCTGACGGGGCTCGACCCGGACGTCGGAGGCCACCCCCCGATTGGCCCGCGAGACCCGCCGCTCCGCCGGGAGGCCGTCACCGACCAGGTAGCGGTAGCGGAGGCCCTCGACGGTGGTCGCCAGGGCCCAGAAGCACTCGTTCACGTAATCAGGTGCGAACAGCTCGACCACGCCGACGCCGGGAGGGCAGAAGGCGAGGTTCGTCAAGCCGGCGCCATGCACGCCGACGACGCACTCGGCCTCGGCGAAGGCGCGGACCTGCTCGGCGGGCGACATCTGGCCGGGGTCGATGGATTCGAAGCCGAGCGGCTCGAGCGCGGCGAGCACCTCCGCCTCGTTGTCGACCCGGCGGGTGTGTTTCTGGTTGCCCCGGCCGACGTAGAGCCGGCGGTGCGGCGGAGCCACGTCGGCGGGCAGGAACCGGTCGCGCAGCCAGGGGACGATCCACGGCGGGGTGCGCAGGTCGTCGTCGGGCAGCGACGGCACGACGAGACGCTCCGCCCGCAGGTGCGGGTACTTCTCGCTGCCGAGGCAGCGGCCGGCGGTGATGCCGAGGTGGTCGAGAAGGTCGCGCTGGAAACGCGTGGTGCGGTTCACCAGGTACGACTCGGGTTCGATGCCGGCTCGGCGCAGCAGCTCGAGCCGGGGCAGCACGTCGGTGAGGAAGTGGTAGTAGTTGTCGCCGCCCCGCGTGTGCAGCACGCCGACGGTGCCGGCGCACGTCAATGACCTCGGGCAGCTTCCAGCGCAGGAACACGGGGTGTTGGGTCGGCGTCGCCACGCCGTAGTAGGGCGAGAGGTCGAAGAGCAGCGTGTCGTCGTCTGTGATGACAGCCGCGTAGTGGTCCAGGACCCGGCCGTTGGGGATCTGGGCGACGACGTTGGCGCGGACGTCGCTCGCGCCGGTGGGCGGCGAACTGGCGATGGCCGGACGGGAGGCCCGCCGGAAGCGGCCGCTCCAGGTCCAGCGCGGCGGCCACCTCGGTCACCTCGACGCCGGCAGAGGGGTGCGCCCACGCGTAGCCGGCCGTTGAGAGGGCGACACGGCGTGGCGACGTGGGCCGTCGCTCGCTGCCCGGGAGTCGGCGGGTGATCGGCGCGACGGCCTGGGCGGTGCGCAACATGCCTGCTTTGACCAACGGGAACAGCGGACGCAGGACCGAGGGCAGGCGTGTCACGGCTGCACCCCTTCTGCTAGACACCTCGGATGGGTAGCGGCGAGGGCTCCGACGTGGGAAGCAGCAAGGTGGCGGGCATGGTGGCGACGGCGCGGCGCTGGGGGCATCGCGCCTGGCGATCGTTCTACTGGGTCTGGGAGATCGCGACGCATCCGGCCAACCATGGCGGTCGCTGGGCCGCAGAGCGGCGGGCGGCCACGTGGCACTGGCGATCGCGGTCGGGTGACCCCGACGCGGTCGTGACGGTCGACGGGCGGACCAGGCTGCGCGTGCGACCACAGCAGTTCAGTGCCGTGTGGACGCTCTACGACGGCGTGCACGAATGGGAGGAGCTGCAGTTCTGCCTGCGCTTCCTGCGTCCCGGCGACCACTTCGTCGACGTCGGGGCGAACGTCGGTGTCTTCTCGGCGCTGGTGGGCACCCGGATCGCCGACGTGCGGATCACGGCCGTCGAGCCGTTCCCCCCGGTGCGGACGGACCTGGAGTCCAACCTGGCCCTGAACGACCTGGCGCGGACGGTGTCCGTGGTGGACGCCGCCGTCAGCGACACCTCCGGGGAGGCGACCTTCGAGGTGCTCGGCCGCGACGTCCTCAACCGCCTGGCACCCGGCGGCGCAACGACAGGGAACGACGGCCGCTCCTCCATCACGGTGCCCGTCACCACGCTCGACGAGCTGGTCGGGGGTGATCCGCCGGCGCTGATCAAGATCGACGTCGAGGGGTCCGAGCTCAAGGTGATGCAGGGGGCCCGGCAGCTGCTCTCCGCCGGCGACCCGGCGCCCGTCCTGCTCTTCGAGCAGGCCGGGCACGGCGTGCACTTCGGCATCACGCAGGCCGACGTGCGGGACTTCCTGCACGGATTCGCCTACGGCATCTACCTGCTCGACGGCCACCTGACCCCCTGGCTCAGCGACGCCCTGCCGCCCACGCCCAACGTCGTGGCCTGCCGGGACCTGGCCGCGGTCCGGGCCCGCCTCCGGTCCCCCGGTGGTGCGCCCGCGGTGCCGCCCGTCCGGGTCGACGTGGCCTACGGGGCAGGAGTTCCTGCCTCCTCCTGACGGGGCGGAGCCCTGGGTCGGGTCGCCCGGGTTCACGGTTCCGCCATCTCGACGACGGGATCGTCGACTACCCGGTCCGCGCCGGGGACGAACCGGTGGGTCGTCCGGACGAGCAGCCACCACCCGAGGACCGCGTACATGCCCATGGAGGCCGCCAACCCTCCCGTTGCGCCCTGGGTGCCGAAGAGCACGGCGCCGCCCATGAAGAAGAGCAACAGGAACGGGAGCATCACCAGGGCCAGGCGCATGTTCTCCCGGGCGGCCCGCATGGCCCGCAGGCCCGAGGTCGCCGCGCCGGCGAAACCACTGAATGTGAAGCTGAGTCCCATGAACGGCACCAGTGGGCGGGCCAGCGGCCACGCCGGGCCAAGCACACTCGTCATGGTGTGCACCGGCACCACGTAGACGACGACGCTCCAGGCCGCGGTGACGCCGGCCATGGCCAGGCCGCCCAGGACGAGCAACCGCAAGGCGTCGTGGGTGGCCCGCCGGAACCGCTCGGCCGCCAAGGCGATCAGCGCCGACTGCAGGCCCGCCGCCATCACGGTGACCGGGCCCAGGGCGAGCTGGGCCAGTTTGATCTCACCGATGCCGGCGATGGAGATGACGAGGACGAGCAGGTAGAAGATCAGGTAGGTCCATGAGGTCGCGAGCATGAATTGCCCGGCGAACCGCACCCCGACCGCACGTTCGCTGCGGACCCAGAAGGCGAGCAACGTGCGCTGGCGGGATCGGGCCAGGTGGGCGCGGAAGGTATAGAGGCCGACCAGCGCGCCGGCGCCGCTCCACGCCCCGAAGAGCCAAGGCAGCGTCATGTGACCGGTGTGGCGCAGGACCTCGTAAGCGACGAGGAAGAGCACCAGCCAGGCCACATCGAGCCGGATGGCGTAGCTGGGGTCGTAACGGCTGATCCCGATGTAGCGGGCGTAGTCCTGGGCGGCCATCAGGGGGAAGGAGACGGCGAAGACCACGAAGGGCAGCGTGAACGCCTCAGGCAGGGCACCGCTGACGGCCAGGATCAGTGCGCCGAGCGATGCCGACAGCACGAGGGCGGCCAGGTAGCCGGCCTGCTCGTAGTTCCGCATGAGGGCATCGTCGGTTTCGGCCCGCGTCAGCAGGCAATCACTGGTCAGGCTGCGCACCAGCCCCTGGGCAATGACGTAGGTCGTCGAGAGGATGGCGAAGACGCCCAGGGCGCTGGCACCGCTGTAGTGGGCCACCACGAGCGCCAGGGCGAAGTTCGAGACGCTCGAGGCACCCTGGTCGACCACCGTCAACCCCATCACCCGACGGGACGACGCAGACGACTTGCGCGACGCCATTGCGGCCGGCTCCGGGTCAGGGCCGGCGTCGCCTCGAGCGCGGCCACGGCCACGCCAGCCACGCCAGCCACGTCCGTCACGCCAGGTCACCAGGGCCACGCATCGACAACGCCCAAACGTCCGTTGGCTTGCTCAGGGAAGGCGAATTCCTCGCGTCGTCCCACCCGGGCAAACGAACGTCCGCTTACCCTTGCTGGCCTCGGATCTCGCCTCTGAGCAGGCCGACAACACCTCGGCAACGCACGGATCAGGTACCTTTGCCTGCGTGCGGGTTGTCGTGAATGCGGTGCCTGTTCGCGGCAACAGCCACGGGGTCGTCGTCGAGAACATGCTCAAGGGGTGGGCCGACCTAGGCCAGGGGGACGATCTCCATCTGGTGATCCGGCCTGACGTCGACGTCGATCTGCCCGGGGTGGTGACCGTGCACCACGTGGAACAGCACCCGTTGACCGGGTCACGTACCGTCGCCATGAACGTGCTCGTCCCCCGGCTGTGCCGCGACCTCCGGGCCGATGTGATGTTGGGCATGACGCCGGCTACGACGTTCGCGCCACTCCCCTGTTCCCGCGCCTTCATCGCGCACGATGTGCGCCACGAGGTCCACCCCGAACAGTTCTCGTTGAAGACCCGGCTGCTGCGGAGCACGGGCTACGCCATCGGCTACCGCCAGGCGGACGCCATCGCCTGCGTCTCGAACCGCACCCGCGACGACCTCCTTGACGGGCATCCCTTCCTGGCCCAGCGGCGGGTCGGCGTTACCCCGCTCGGCGCCGACCACGTGCTCACGTGGCCGGCCCGCGAGCCCAGCCCGGAGTACGCCCTCGCCTTCGGCCAGTGGGGCAACAAGAACGTCCACCTCACCCTCGACGCCTGGGCTCTCCTACGCGCCAAGGCGGAAGAGCTGCCCCTGATGCTGGTCGGCCTCCCCGCCGACGAGCGCGACGCCGTCCAGGCGCGGGTGGCCTCCATGGGGCTGGCCGACCTGGTGACGGTCCGGCCGTGGCTGAGCCGGATCGAGTTCCAACGCTGCTTTGCGTCGTCGGCGCTGGTCGTGTTCCCCTCGGATCACGAGGGCTTCGGCCTACCCGCAATCGAGGCCATGCGGCTGGGCATCCCCCTGGTGATCACCCCGGACAAGGCGCTGCTCGAGACCACGGGTGGGCTGGTCACCCTGACGGAGGACTGGACCGCCGAATCGCTCGCTCGGGCCATCCCCCAGGCGCTGCAGTCCACTCCCGAAGATGTGAAACGGTGCCTCGAACACGCCACGAAGTTCACGTGGCGGCGCATGGCCGGAGAGATGCGCTCGCTCCTCGAGGGCGACGGCTGAGCCACATCGGCGCCGATGCCGCGTCAGCGCCGGCGGGCGAACACCACCAGGACCATCCACAGCGACGTGGGCAGGACGCGCTCGACAGGCCCGACCATCCTCCTGGCCGTCGGCCATGGTTTGAAGTACTGCTCGAGTCCGGTGCGCCTCGCCAACGCCCAGTCGAACTGTCCCGCCAACAGGTCATCCAGATCCCTGCGAGTGTTCATCCGATACGCGGTACGGAACACGTCGCGCTCCTCCCGCCCCGGTTGGAGACGCTCGAGGACACGGGCATGGGAGTGATTGGGCACCGTCCTGGCCGCGGCGGCCAGCAACGAGTGGCGGTTGATGGTCCGGGCGATGAAGACACCCCCGGGCCGCAGCACGCGGGCGAGCTCGCGCACGAAGGCCTGCGGATCGGTGACGTGCTCGAGCACGAAGTCGCTCACGGCGAGGTCAACGGACGCGTCGTCGAGGGGCCAGACGCCGTCCTCGGCGATCAGGCGGAACTCATCGATGATCGGGTTGTCGGCGCCGATGGGATCGATATCGATCCCGACGACCGTGCGCTGGTCGCCGCGCAGGTCCTGCCAGGGTCCTCCGGGAGTGTCGAGGTCGACCAGCGCGCCACGACCGCACCCGACTTCGGCGATGCGGCCGGCCCGCGCGGCCAGCGCCTGCGCGCTGACCATGAACACGTGCGCGCTGTCCATTCCCAAGACCCGGTCCTCGAACATCTCGCCGAGACCCAGTGGTGTGACGTCGTCTACCCGCACGGTCAGGCCCTCAGTCGTGAGGTTCGCTCGTTGTCGACCATGCCAGAGTGGCTCGCGGCGCGGAGAAAGGCGCGGCGCGGCAGTGTGATCACTGATCGGTGGATGGCGTTTCGTCGTAGAAGGCGACGATGTCACCGATAGTCTCGGGCATCAGTCCGTCGCTGAACGGGTCGGATCCAAATTCATCCTCCAACACCGCCGACAGTTCGGCCACATCGAGTGAGTCGAGGCCGATTCCCTCGGAGTAAAGCGACGCATCGAGCTTTACGCTCCTCTTTCGCTTCTTTACTCGGGCAACGAAAGAGCGAACTGTGGCTGCCGCATCGTGGTCTAGGTCGGCCATCGCAGCCTCTCTCCATTCGGTCGACGGACTGGACGGTCGGACACTTTACCTGAGGACCATCTGGCTGCTCGGCACGATCAACCAGCTTTGCCGGCAGAGATCAGGGCGTAGCCGAAAGTGCCGTCGTTCCAGAAGGCCTCGAGGATATCCGTGGAGCACACGAAGTCATTGAAGCCGTCCTCTCCGAGAGCTTCGAGCACCAAGTCTTTATGCGTCTTGGCATTGGAGCGCCACCGATCGAACGTTGGAATGGTGGCCTCCGTCAGGTCCTCCATATGGTCGACGGTGAGCCCAGATCGCTCAGCCAGTTCGGCGTAGAGCTCAAGGGGCTGCATGTGGGCGTCACCGAAGGCGGCTCGTAGTATTTGGAATTCGTGACGACGCTCTCGCAGCTCGGGAAAGGGAATCTCGCGCTTGCGAATGATGTCGCAGAGGACCATGCGCCCACCTGGCCTCAAGACGCGGGCACACTCGCTGATCAGCTTGTCGCGCTCGCGCATCAGATGAGATGACTCCAGCACCCATGCTCGGTCGAAGCTCTCGTCGGGATAGCCGTTGACGGTGCCGTCACGTAGCTCGAAGGACGCCCGGTCCGTAAGTCCCGCGGGCCGCGGCTCGCTGGTTGGCGAGCGAGATTCCCACTTGGCTGGTTGTGATGCCGACAACGCTGACTCCGAAATTGGCCGCCAGAAAGCAACCCGGTGCACCGTTTCCGCATCCGACATCGAGCACGCGCAGTCCCGACTGGAGCTGTGCCGCCTCCACCATGCGGTCGGTCAGCGCAGCGGTGGCCTCGGACAGGGATTCGTTGCCGGTGGCAAAAACCCCGTAGTGAAGGTCCTGACCCAAAAGTAGTCGCCAAGCCTCGGTCACTCTGTCGTAGTGTGCCGCCGGATCGAAATCATCTTCCATCACGAGACGTGTTCCGCGTTGGTCTCATCGATGGGAGCGAGGTGGGGGCGAATAGCCGAAGCAATCTTGCTGGCCAGACGTTGGCGCCCCGCTTCCGTGAGGTGTAAGGGATCACTGAACTCATTGCCTGGGCATTCAAAGGTGGCATCGACCACGGTGCCGAGCGGGCCGGCGGCATCGCGGTACGTCGTGGCAATGACATCGGCATTGTGGCTGATGTGCTGGCGCGATGTGGCACCCAGGACCTTGTCAGCCACCTCGAAGTTGATGGGGGAGATGTATGCGACAGAAGGTAAACCCAAGTCAGCCAGCATCTTTGCCATGTCGGCGATGAGGACGACGCCTTCGCTTTCCTTTTCCAGCCGCTCAGCGTTGTAGTACTCCATCATGTGTCTCAACCGAACGAGGTGCTGCCAGCGTGTTGTGGGCTTGGCGTTGGTGATGAGCCGCAATTCACCAATCGTGCGTCGAGCTCCAATGAGAGTGGGTGCCGGCTGCTTGTCATACGCTTCCCATTCAGCGTCCTCGGGCTCGTCAAAATGCTTGGACAGTGTGCGCCCCGTCTTGATCATTTCCCGGAGCTCCTCTGAGACCCTTCCGTATCCCAAAACTGGATGGGAGAGCCAACTGGACGTGGCCATCATCACGGAAGTCGGCACCAAGACGACTCGAGGCCTTGAAGAGCACTTGTCCAGCGCGGAAAGGAACGCCATGACCATACGAGGGTTGTAACCCGGACCCACAAGGGCCTCAAGTGCTACATCGGAGCCGAGCTCCTCACTGATCAGGTCGACGAGGTGGCGCCTGTCCGGCTCGCCCCAGTTCGTCCACATCATGTTTGAATCACCAAAGATCAGCAATTCGGGACCATTGCTTCCGCCATACATGCGCTGCAATGAGCGAAGTTGTCGGAGAGTGACGTTGCTGAATCGCTTAGTGGCGCGCCGGCGTGTGCGAAAAAAGACATCCTTCGCAAGTGCAATGCCACGGTGGTAGGGGTTGAGTGGGGAGTCCATTAGTCCTTAGTCGTTGATTCGTGGTGTAGATGAAAGATTTGCGCCGGTGCACTGTACATTTCGACAGCTTGGCGCCGAGCATGGCGACCAGCACTGGGCTGTGCCGACAGGGAGTCGAAGGCTTCGACATCGAGCGGACTGGTGACGTCCGCGACCTCCGCTCCCGCCGGCGCTCCGCCCACACGGCGGCGGAAGCACAGCGCCAGCATGAACGGCAACCAGAGCCAGCGGTCGACGATCTCGGGTGACTGCATGGAGAAGAACAGGACGGTGACGCACCCGGCCAGGATGATGTCGCGCATGGGTTCCGGCTGCGACTTGCGACGGCCGGTGAGGAGACGGCTGAAGGAGGAGCCCATCATGATGGCCGCGCCAGCCACCATGAAGATGCCGCCGGCGAACCAGTAGAGGATGACGATGTTGTGCGCCGGGTAGGAGACTCCGACGTCGGCGTCGTAGTAGACGTCCACCGTGGTTTGGTCGAGACCATGGCCGGTGATCGGGCTCTGGACGATACCGCTCCAGGAGTCCTCAATGGTGGCGATGCGCGGGTTGACCGTGTTGTAGCCGGTGTTGTTTCCCGTCGTCTCCTGAATCCACGCGATCGGATTCAGGTCGAATCCTGTGCCGTTCGACTGGATCGAGACGGCGGCCAGATAGACCACGGACAGCGCAGCGATGATGCCGAGCCAGGTCCGCAGCTTGAAGCCTCGGCGGATGAAGAGGACGAAGCAACCGACCAGGGTGGTGGCGACGCCGGAGACCGACGCCGCGAAGATCACGGCAGCCGCCAGCACGGCGATGCACGCTCCCAGGTACCAGTAGCGGCGCACGCCCAGCTCGACGATGAGACCGATGGCGAACACAAGGGCCAGGGCGAAGGCTACTGCTGCGATGTTCGGCTGGTTGCTCAGGCCCTCCGCCCGGGATCCTTCGAGACCGGGCTGGTAGGCGAAGCCGAGCACGTGGAACTCCGTCTGCAGGAAGGCGACGAAGGCCGACGCCGTGGCGCCCACCACGAAGCAGATCATCGCCAGTTTTATCCGGCGCTCGGTGTCGAGGAGCTGTCGCAGCGTCCACTGAAGCATGAAGAACACGAAGATCGCGTTCAACACGACCTCCAGCGAGGCTCCCGTCGAGACCGCCTGCGAGGAAGCCACGACACCCGCCAGCACGAACACGAACGAGCCGAAGTACCAGCCCGTCGCGGGCGGCGCTTTCGGCGGCGGACGCCGGCTGAGCACCAGGAAGACGAAGGCGACCAAGAATACGGCGTCGCTCAGGTCGAGGGCCTTGCCGGCGCGGAACTTCAGCAAGGGCAGGAACATCATGCCCACGTACACGAAGAAGCGCGACAGACTGACGAACAGGTCCGCGTTCCGTTCCGCCGGCCTCGAAACAGCCCCGTCCATGGCCCTAAGCTACTTCCAGCAACAAGTGAGTCTGGGCGGGACCGGCGCGAAACGGTCGATCAGCAAGGGGCGCGTGCCGGTGCACGATCATCCGGATACTGAAGGGCACACATCCCCATCGTCCCGAAGCACCACGCCCGCGTCCCGGGTCCTCAGCCTGACGGTGATCGACCAGGGCACGTCGAGCCTTTCGAACTTCGCACTGGCGCTCCTCGTGGCGCACTACAGCCACGCACAGGCGCTCGGCATCTTCGCCATCCTCACCGTGACCTACGTGATCGCCCAGGGGCTCGTCCGCAGCGTGACGAGTGACTGCCTGCTCACGCGTCATGAGACCTCCGACGCGGTCATGGAACACTTCGAACGCTCGGGATACCTCTGCGCGTTCGGTGGCGCGATCGCCATCGCGGTGCCGCTCCTCGTTGCCGCTGCTTTCCTGCCGCACGACTTCGCCGTTCCCTTCGCCATCTTCGCCGTCTGCTTCCCGTTCATGGCGCTGCAGGATTTCGCCCGCTTCATCGGGATCAGCCGGCACCGTCCGGGATACGCCATCTGGCTCGATGCCGCGTGGGTCGTCATCTTCGTGGCCGCCGCGGTACTCCTGATCCTCAATGACATGACCTCCCTTTCGTGGCTCTGGGCCTCGTGGACCGGCGCAGGCGCCGTTGTCGGCCTGTGGACGATCCACACGCACCGGGTTCGGGGAGGGTTGCGTACCCTCTCCGAGCCGATCCGGTTCTGGCTGGCCAGCGAGCGGTCGGTCGGCGTCCGCTTCGCTGGGCAGTTCCTCCTCTCGGCAACGTGGATCTACTTCATTTACTACCCCCTGCTCTTCGTGCTCTCCGTGGGGGACGTCGGGGTCATCAAGTTGGCGCAGCTCGTCCTCGGCCCCATCACCGTGCTCGCGGCGGGCATGCAGTCCGCCCTGGTGTCCCTGGCCGCTCGGCGATTCCGCGCCGACCGGGCGAGCGCCCTCCGCTTCTGCGCCATCTGCGGTTTCGCCATCGCCGTGTCCACCATCGCCTGGACCGCGGTCGTGTACTTCCTGCCGATCCACCAGGTCACACGGGTCTTCGGACCCACCTGGCCGGCAGCCCGGGTCGTGTTCCCCTGGATGGGCCTGGCCTTCGTCTTCGGCAGCTTCAGCGGCATGGCCGTGGGCGGGCTGCGGGCGATCCGCGCTGCCGCAGTCAACCTGTGGCTGGCCGTCGTGATGCTTCCGATCTCATTCGCCCTCTGCCTCGGCGGCGCCGCGGTGCACGGCACCCTCGGCTTCTCCTACGGCATGGCGGCCACCTTCGCCCTCTACGCCGCGTTGGGCTGGATCGCCCTCCTTGTCGCGGCACGGCGCTTCGACCCGGCCGCCGCTGTGGACGCCGACTCCGGCACCGACCTGGCCGACCCGCCAGCGCTCGGATAGCCAGCGGCGGCCGCAAGTTGGAGCGCCCTCCGTCGTTCACGTCACGACGGCAGTTGCGCGACCACAGCGGTCGTGCGCCTTCAACACTCCATGACGCAACTGACGACCAACGACACCATCGAGACGCCGCGTCGCGGCACTGCGGCCGACCCGGACGGAGCAACCCCACGCGCTACATTGCCCCAAATGACCGAGCAGGCCGTGCCCGAGCAGTCCGGGCTCCGGGAATACGCCCAGTTGCTGTGGCGGAAGAAGGTCACGATCATCGTGGTCGCCGGAATCTGCGTGGCGCTCTCGCTCGCCTACAGCCTGCTGATCACGCCGACGTACGAGGCGACCGCCTCGGTGCTACTCGAGCCGGCCATCTCCCAGACGCTCATTGAGGCCAACTACCCCACCGGTCTCTCGCCGGTGCCTGACGTGCCGGACGGCATTCAGGTGCTCGAGAGCTCCTCGGTGGCGGACCTCGTGCGTCGCAGCGTTCCTAACGCGCCGTCCGTCACGGCGACGGAGGTGGGCACGACCGACGTGGTGCAGGTCTCGGTGCGATCGACGAACGCCGCGCTGGCCGCGCTGGCCGCCAACGCGTACGCCAAGGCCTACATCACCCTCGAGCAGACGCAGACGAGTGACACCTTCACGGCCGCCGAGCAACAGCTCCAGACCAAGATCGACACCGTCACCCTGGCCATCTCCAACGTCAACGCGGCGATCCGCGGTGCCGCTCCCGGTGTGAACGTGACGCCGGACGAGACCCAGCTCGGTGACCTGCAGAGCCAGCTGAGCTCGTTGCAGAACCAGCTGCAGAACTACCAGTTCTTCGCCACCGAGGGCGTGAGCAACCAGTCCGGCCAGGTCATCTCGCAAGCCGTCGCGCCCACGAAGCCGGTCTCGCCCAAGACGGTCGAGTGGGCGGTCCTCGCCCTGATCTTCGGGATCATCCTCGGAATCGGCGTCGTCCTCCTGGCCAACGCGATCTCCCCACGCCACGACTGACGCAGGGCCGGCGGCCGGGCCACCCGGTGGCCCTGTGACGGCACATTTCCCCAGGACGCGGGGCTGACCGCACGTCCGGGCCCGTCCCGACGTTTCCTCCATGGAACGGCACGGGGAGGGGGCACTCCCTATCGGGCCCGTACGAGGTTCGCCATGACGGGGCAGCAGCACGAGCAGAGGGGCCACATGATGGGCACGGTGCCCTGGCGACTGGCCATGGGGACCGTCGCACTGGCCGTGACGCTGTCCGCCTTCGTCCTCGGACCGATGATCCCGGGCCAGCACACCCTCACCGCCTTGCGCGGAGGCGGCTCCTCGTCGCTCCGCTCCGCTGCCGCTTCAGCCGACCAATCGGACGTGAGTGCGCCGGCCTCGAACTGGACGCCCCAACCGGCGACGTTCGACACCGGGGCCCTGCGGGACCTGCCGGTCACCATGTCGGACGGCACCGTGCTGCGCGCTGACGTGTTCTTCCCGGTGGACCCCGGCACCACCACGCCGGCCACCGGGCCCTTCCCGGCGCTCCTGCAGCAGACGCCGTACGGCAAGGAGTTCATTGAGTACGCGTCGGCGATCGCCAACACGGACGTCGACTACCTGGTCGACCGGGGCTACATCGTGGTCATCGCCGACGTCCGCGGGACCGGCGACTCCGGGGGGGACTTCGACCTGTTCGACCCCGTGCAGTCGACCGACGGGGTGACCCTGGCCAAGTGGGCGGCCCACCTGCCCGACTCCGACGGCGCCGTGGGGCTCTTCGGCGAGTCCTACATGGGCATCAACCAGTTCCAGACGGTCGAGGCCGCCGGCCCCAACTCACCCATCAAGGCCATGTTCCCGATCATCGCGGGCAACGACCTCTACGCCGACACGGTCACTCAGGGAGGGATCCCCGACGCCGAGTTCGCCGCCACGTACGTCGCCCTGCTCTCGGGGCTCGACCTGAGCAACCCGGCCCTGCAACCGCTCGTGGCCGCGTTACAGGACGACGACACCACCACCCTGACCGACGGCCTGGAGAACCTACCGGCCACGGTGGCCCAGCACAGCCCCCAGCTCGTGTCGTTCCTGAAGCTCATCCTCGACGTCGAGGCCGGACAGGGCGCGGGCGCGTTCGACGACAGCTACTGGGAGGCCCGGTCCCCGGCCCACGACCTCTCCGCCGTCGTGGCCGACCACATCCCGGCCTTCCTCGTGGGCGGGTGGAACGACCTCTTCCAGTCAGGTGAGCCCCTGAACTACGTGGGGCTCCAGAACCTGGCGGACGGGCGCTCGCAGGACGCGGCCATGACGCCGGGACAGAAGGTGACCCCGCGCTACCAGCTCCTCATGGGCCCGTGGCAGCACGTCACCACCGGCACCGGCGTGAACATCTCGGCCCTCGAGCTCGAGTGGTTCGACACCTGGCTGCTCGGTGAGCAGACCCCGCTGGCCACCACCGCGACGCCCCTCCACCTCGACATCGAGAACTCCGGTTCGCCGAGCGAGTGGGTGAACCAGGCTCAGTGGCCGCTGCCCGACGCCACGCCGACCCCGTACTACTTCGCACCCGGGCGCAACGGCAGCGATCCCGTCTCGGACAACGACGGCAACCTGACGACGACCCCACCGGCCTCGAGCAGCGGGGCGGACACCATCACCTACGCGGGCGTCTCGAGCCCGTGCGACATCCAGACGGACCAGTGGGGTGCGGGCGCGCTCGCGCTCGGTTTCCAGTCGGTCGACCTGAGCAACCCCTGCGACTTCGACGACGTGACGCTCGGCTACGGGCCCGGCGCGCTCACCTACACCACGCAGCCGTTCACCTACCCGGTGGTGGTGGCCGGGCCCATCGACGCCACCGTCTACACCATCTCGAACACCACCGACACCGAGCTGGCCGCCACCGTCGAGGCCGTCTCGCCGAGCGGCGACAGCGTGCCCCTCTCGTCGGGGGCCCTGGCGGGCAGCCAGCGCGCGCTCGACCCCACCCGGACCTGGACGGCCTGGGACAAGCTGCCCCTCCTGCCGGTCCACCCGCTCACGCAGGCCTCCCAGCGACCCGTCGTACCGGGGACGCTGACCCGCCAGGACATCCAGATCTATCCGACGATGGCCGAGCTCCCGACCGGCTGGCGCCTCCGGGTCACCCTGACCACGGCGGACACGCCGCATCTGCTCCCCACGTTGGTCCAGCTGCCGACCATGGCCGGCGGCGTCTACCAGGTACAGCGAAACCAGGGGGCGGCCTCCGCCCTCAACGTGCCTCTGGCCCCCGCCTCGGACTTCGCCTCGTCGCCCTGCGGGAGCATCTGCTCGGCCGCCGGCCCCTGACCCCAGTCGGGCCCCAGGCCAGGCCCTGAGCCCGGGACGGTCCCGTACGATGGGGCCGTGCCGGCTCCACCCCCCGATTCCTCCGCGCCCGCGGAGCGGGCGGCGGGAGCCGGCGGCGGTCCCGGCGAACCCGTCGGGGCGATCTCCCTCGAGGAGATCGAGGATGCGGTCGTCGACGGCGACTCGCCGGTTCCCGCACGAACCGGGACGGCACGGGCGGCGCTGGGCCACCGGACCTTTCGCATCGTCTTCATCGGTGCGTTCGCATCCAACATCGGCACCTGGATGCAGAACGTCGTCCTCGGTGCCTACGCCTACGACCTGACCCACTCGAGCACGTTCGTCGGCATCATCATCTTCGCCCAGCTCGGTCCCACCCTCGTCCTGCCCATGTTCGGCGGCCTCCTGGCCGACAAGGTCGACCGCAAGCGCTTCCTCATCATCCTGTCGCTCGAGCAACTCGTGGCCTCGCTGGGCGTGGCCCTGGTGGCGCTGTCGCCACAGCCCTCGCACGTGTTGCTCGTCGTCATGGTGCTGCTGGTGGGAGCGGGCAGTGCCATGTTCGGCCCGGCCTACTCGGCCATCCTCCCCGGCCTGGTCGGCAAGGCCGACCTGCCCGGCGCCATCTCCCTCAACTCCGCCCAGATGAACGCCTCCCGCGTCATCGGGCCCGTCATAGGGGGCGTGCTCTACTCGCTCGTCGGGCCGTCCTGGATCTTCGCCGGGAACGCCGTCACCTACTTGTTCGTCGTGGGCGCGCTCATGATGGTGACACTGCCCGCCGTGCCCCAGAGCCCGGCGCACGCCAGCCGCTGGCGCCAACTGACCGCGGGCATCACGGTGGCCCGGCACGACAAGGTGGTCGGTCGCTGCCTGGTGACCGTGTTCGTGTTCTCGCTGTTGGCCCTGGCCTTCATCGGCCAGATGCCGGTGGTGGCCGCCCACAACCTTGGCATCAACCTGTCCGACTCCCCCGACTACGGGATCCTCTACGCCTGCTTCGGGATGGGTGCGCTCACGGGCGCCATCTCCATCGGGACCGTCTTCGCGAGCACCTCGAAGCCCCTCCTCGTCCGGGTCTGCCTGCTCGGCTACGCCGTGGCCCTGGCGACCTTCGCCCTCGAACGCAGCACGGTGCCGGCCTACGTGAACGTCGCCGTGACCGGGGCCTTCTACTTCGCGTTCATCACCGCGCTCAACACGACCCTGCAGGCCCGGCTCCACGAGAACGTCCGGGGCCGCGTGATGGCATTGTGGATGATGGGCTTCGGCGGCACGGTCGGGATCGGCAACCTGCTGGTCGGTCCGGTCGTCGCCGCCGTCGGGATCACCGACGTCCTCCTCTTCGGCGCGGCGGTCGCCGTGGCCCTGGCCTGGTATGCCGACGTGCGCCCGCCGGCGTTGCCGGCTCAGGTGCGGCTCGGACCCGAGCTGGCCCAGTAGGCCTCGCGCAAGGCCTTCTTGTAGAGCTTCCCGTTCTCACCCCGCGGCAGCTGGTGCGAGAAGTCGACCGACTTGGGGCACTTGTAGTGCGACAGGTGGTCCCGGCAGAACGCCATGATCTCCTCGGCCAACTCGGAGCCGGCCTCGTAGCCCGGGGACGGCTGGACGACCGCCTTGACCTCCTCGCCCATCTCGGGCTCCGGCACGCCGAAGACGGCCACTTCCGCCACCGCCGGGTGGAGGACGAGCACGTCCTCGACTTCCTGGGGGTAGATGTTCACACCGCCCGAGACGATCATGAACAGCTTGCGGTCCGTCAGGTACAGATACCCCTCGTCGTCGACGTGGCCCACGTCCCACAAGGTGCCCCAGCCCCTGGCGTGGAAGCTCTGGCGCGTCTTCTCCGGGTCGTTGTTGTACTCGAACGTGGGGCCGCCCGGGCGCCCCCCGAAATAGACCACCCCGTCCTGGCCCGGCGGGAGCTCCTCGCCTTCGTCGTCGCAGACGTGCACCTCACCCCAGATGGCCTGACCCACCGAACCCGGGTGGGTCACCGATTCCTCGGAGGTGATCCAGGTCATGCCCATGCCCTCGGTGCCCGAGTAGTACTCGTGGATGATCGGGCCCCACCACTCGATCATGCGGCGCTTGACCTCGGGCGCACACGGAGCAGCGGCGTGGACGACGGAGCGCAGCGACGACACGTCGTACCGGGCACGCACCTCGTCGGGCAGCTTGAGCATGCGGACGAACATGGTGGGCACGAACTGCGCATGGGTCACCTGGTGCTCCTGAATGAGGCGCAAGCACACCTCGGGCTCGAATCGCTCCATGAGTACGACGGTGCCCCCCATGCGCTGGACCGTCATGGACCACACCAGCGGTGCCGAGTGGTAGAGCGGTGCCGGGCTGAGGTACACGTCGCCGGCCTTGAAGCCCATGATGTGGCTGAGCATGGGAGCGAGCGTGGCGTAGGCACCGAAGGGCTCGCCCGTGAGCGGTCGCCGCACGCCCTTGGGGTGGCCGGTGGTGCCCGACGAGTAGAGCATCGGGAAGCCCTCGAGCTCGACCTCGAGCGGCACCCCGGGAGAGCCGGCCACGAACTCGTCGTAGGCCGCGTGCGCGTCGACCGGCGTGTCGCCAATCACGAGCCGCAGCCCTATGCCGGGCGTCAGCGGGACGAGCTCCTTGGCCAGGCCGGCCAGCGCCGACGACGTGATGAGGGTCTCCGCGCCACAGTCGTTGACGATGTATGCCGCCTCTTCGGCCGCCAGGTGCGTATTGACCATCGTGTAGTAGAGCCCCGATCGTTGCAGGCCGAAGGCCACCTCGTGCGTCCGGTGGTCGTTCGTGAGCAGGACCGCCACGTGATCGCCCGTCCGCAACCCGTGCGCGTGCAGCGCCTGGGCCAGGCGGCATGACCGCTCCTCGAGCTGGGCGAAGGTGACGACGTCGCCGGCCGTGGTGATGACCGCCGGCCGGTCCGGGTCCGTGGCCACCCAGGTCGAGGGCCGGTAGTGGGTGGAGGAGTGGTTGGCGTCAGCGGCGGTCACGCCAATCTTCTAGCTGACCCGGCGCCGTCCCGCCCGTCGGAAGCCGACCCGGCGCCGTCCCGCCCGTCGGCGAGGGCCCCGGCTCGTGCAGGCACGTCCCCTAGCGGTCCACCCCGTAGCGCGCCATGGCGAAGTCCGGGTAGCCCTCCTCGCCGCGATGGAAGAAGTTGAGCGAGTCGGGCAGGCTGCGCACCGGTTCGGCCGGATTGCCGCGGTAGAACGTCAGCTCTGCAGTCAATGGCGTGTTCACGACCGAACCCGCCGAGACGATCGACCGGGCCGGCACCCTGGTCCCGCTCAACAGCACGCTGTCCGACATGACTGCCGCGTGGTCCCCTACCTCCACCGAACCCGTCACGAACCGGCCCCGCACCAGATTCAGGCTATGGGTGAGGATCGTGCAGTGGTAGCCGGCAAGCGAGCTGTAGTCACCGATCACCACCGTGTCCGAGCAGTCGATGTCATGGGCGACCGTGATCATGGCGTACTTGCCCATGACCAGCTCCGGCCGGCGGTTCGGTGAGTGAGGGAACACGTCGGTCGAGAGCTCCTCGGAGCGCCGGAATCCCACGATCCAGTTCCGCGAGGAGATGCTGGCGCCCTCACCGAGTTGTAACAGCTCCAGGTCCTTGATGACGTTGAACGGGCCGATGGAGCTCCCTGGTCCCATCGACAATTTGCGCACGAGGATGACGCTGTGGCCGATATACGCTGTCGGATGGATATCCCAGCCGAACAGGCGGCGGCCGAGCTGCACCTTGACCCGTGAGGGCAGGACGAGCATGCAAAATGCCAAGACAAGCCGCAAGGAACACCTCACTGATCCGTTTGTCGATGTGAGAACGCCGTAACCTTAACCAGCCCGCGACGGTCGGCTCTCTCCTGCCGGTCTGGAAGGAGAATAGGTCGGCGGTCGCGCCGGAGACAGCACGCATGGGCACCGACACCTCGACCGACTACGAGCCCGCAGCGCACTACGACCACGTCCACGCGGTCTGGCGGCTCGTCATGGGCGAGGAATTCCACTACGGCTTTTCGATCGATTGAGAGGACACATCGTGAGAACGAACCAGGACAAGGCGCGCAGCATCATCGGGGAGTTCCTGGTGCTCGCGAAGAAAGGCGGCGACGGTTGGACAGACGAGTCCAGCCTCTGGGGTGACGGGCTCGGCCTGGACTCGCTCGAGGCAGCGGAGCTCTCGTCCATCCTGGAGGACGCATTCGGCTCCGATCCGTTCTCGGCCGGTGGCGACCTGCCCGACACGGTCGCCGACGTGCTCGCCTTCTACGCCCCCGTCTCGACGGAATGATCCTTCTGCTCGAAGGCGCCGCGGCGGCGTCGCCAGGCGATGTGGCCGTGGTCACGCCCGAGGGCACCAGCACCTACGGCCAGTTGTTCCATGACGCGCGCCGGGTGGCGGCGTCGCTCCGCCAGCGTGGCATCGACCGTTTCGCCATGGTCGAACCCGACGTAGGCTGGGTGATCCGCCTTCTCGCTGGCGCCGCCCTCGCTGGAGCCGAGCCCTGCCAGTACCAGCCAGACACGGATCCGCACGAGTTCGCCGAGCACGCCCGCGCCCTCGGGCATACCGTGGTCATCACACGGCGTGAGGACCTTGACGCCGACGCCACATTGGCGATCGTCCGGCCCGACGAGTTACGGGCCGAGGGCGACACCGCCATCTTGCCCACCGCCGATGCGGATCTGGCCCAACCCCTCATGATCCGCACCACGGGCACCACCGGCACCCCCAAAGCGGCCCGCCACGACTGGCGCATCCTGACCCGCACGGTGAGCAACGTCCGCCCTGCTCCCGACCAGCGCTGGCTGCTGGCCTACGGCCCGCAACAGTTCGCCGGCATCCAGGTCCTGCTGCACAGCCTGGCCAGCCAGGCCACCCTGGTGGCCCCCTTCCCCCGCCTCCCCAAAGACAGCGTCCAGGCCATGGTCGACGAGAAGGTGACGTGCGTCAGCGCCACCCCCACCTTCTGGCGCTTCCTGCTGGCCGAGGCCCGCAGCCGCGGGCTCGAGTTGCCCAACCTGCAACAGGTCACCCTGGGCGGCGAGGCGGTCCCGCCGGATCTCCTCGACGAGCTGCGCAAAAGATTCCCCCAGGCCAACGTCTCCCAGGTGTACGCCTCCACGGAGTTCGGGTCCATCACCTCGGTACGCGACGGTCGGCCGGGCCTCGCGGTCGACGCACTGCACGGTGACGACAATCCCGGATCGAACATCCGGGTCCGCGACGGCCAGCTGTGGGTGCGGGGCGGCGCGGGCATGCTCGGCTACGCGGGCGAGGAGGACACCGCGCCGAAGACCGAAGCGGAGCAGTGGCGTCCCACCGGCGACCTGGTCGAGATCGTCGGTGACCGCGTGCTGTTCCGTGGCCGCGACACCGAGGTCATCAACGTCGGCGGGGTGAAGGTACACCCCCTCCCGGTCGAAGAGCGCATCAGCGCGCTCGACAGCGTCGCCCTGGCCCGCGTCTACGGCCGACCCAACAAGCTGACCGGCGCCATCGTGGCCGTCGAGATCGTCCCGGCCGGTGGGCTCGCCGGCGCGGACACCGAACGCATCCGCGACCAGGTGAGCGACGCGGTCGCCGACCTCCCCCGCGCCGCCCAGCCCCGCAGCGTGACCTTC
The DNA here is from genome assembly GCA_963807775.1 of uncultured Acidimicrobiaceae bacterium. Taxonomy (GTDB): domain Bacteria; phylum Actinomycetota; class Acidimicrobiia; order Acidimicrobiales; family RAAP-2; genus Bog-473. The sequence goes on from CAWECY010000017.1 coordinate 801,982, forward strand.
GTCGAGTCGATTGAGACCAGAGGTGGCAAGACCGTGCGCCAGGCGCCGCGACCATGACCGAACCCACCGACCGGGTGGCCCTCATCACCGGGGGCAGCAAGGGCCTCGGGGCTGGCCTCGTCGAGGCCTTCCTTGACGCCGGCCACCGCGTGGAGACCTGCGCCCGCTCCAGCACCGACCTCGTCAAGGCGTGGGAGGCCGATCCCGCCCTGGACGGGCGCTTCCACTTCACTGCGGCCGATGTCTCCGACGCCACCGAGGCCGAACAGCTGGTCAAAGAGGCGGCCAAGCGTTGGGGTCGCCTCGACGTCCTGGTCAACAACGCCGGCGTGGCCCGCGAAGGCGTGATCGGCCTCTTCGGCAACGACGACCTCGACCAGGTGGTGGACCTCAACCTCAAGGGCACGGTCTACGTCACCCGGGCGGCCAGCCGGGTCATGCTGGCTCGCCGCTCGGGGTCCATCGTCAACATCAGCTCGATCGTCGGGATCTCGGGCTACCGCGGCCTCGCCGTCTACGGTGCCACCAAGGCCGCCCTCGACGGCTTCACGCGGGCGTTGGCCCGCGAGCTCGGCTCCCGCGGCATCACGGTCAACAGCGTCGCCCCTGGCTATCTGCGCACGGAGATGAGCCACGGCCTCGACGAGGAGCAGCTCGGCCAGATCGCGCGGCGCACGCCGCTTGGTCGCCTCGGCGAGCCCGTCGACGTGGCCCGGGCCGTTCTCTTCCTGACCGACCCGGCCAACACCTTCGTCACCGGGCATGTGCTCGTCGTCGACGGCGGCCTCACCAGCTGAACCGCCGCGACCTCAGCGCCGCTCAGACGACGCAGGGCCACGAGCGCACCACGGTCCTTTCCTCCATGCACTGGTGACCGCGCCGACCGCCAGCCGAGGACGACCCTGCGTGCGGACACCTCCGCCGCACCGCCCGATGGCGGAGCGGGGACGTCGCGGCCCGAACGAAAACGGGCGTGACGTTCGGCCACCGGCCGGATTCGCCACCGTCGCGAACCAGTGGCGTAGCGTTGCGGTAGGTCGACCGAGTCGGGACGGAGCTGGGTGCACATGAGCATGCAAGGGCGACACGAGGGGCCTGCCGAGGTCGGCGCCAAGAGGGACCGGGCCTGGCAGCTGGTGATGACCGACCCCGAGACCGGCCTGCCCAATCACCTGGTGGTGCAGGACCGCCTGGACCAGGCCCTGGCCCGGCGCCCCCGCCATGGCGGCGAGGTGGTCGTGTGCTCCATCACCCTGGACAACCTCGGGCGCCTGACCGACGAACACGGCCCGGCCGTGGGCAACCAGATCATCTGCGAGGTGGCGCGGCGCCTCACCGATGCATTGCGCACCGAGGACACGGTCGGCCGGGTGGGCGCGTCCAATCTCGTCGGGATCATCACGGTGCGCGACGAGGCAAACGTGATCACGGTGGTCGACCGTCTGCAACAGGCCCTGGCCGAGCCCGTCGACGTCGGAACGGGCAGCCTGGTCCTCGAGGCGACGGTCGACGTGCGGGTGTCCGACAAGATCTAACGCGACGACGGTCGGGCCCGGCCTCACCCCCGCTTGGGCGACCACTCCCAGCGACGCATCGCCACGAAGACCCCCGCCGCGCCCCAGATCGCGATCACGAGCAGGTCGTTCCACACCGAGGTGCCCGGGATGCCGTTGAACGAGTCCACCGAGGCCGTGATGAGGTGACGGATCGGGAAGAAGTCGGTGAAGGTGGCCAGTCCCGAGCCGGGCTTGACTGGGAAGTAGAGCCCCGAGAGCGCGATGAGGATGAAGAAGACGAGGCTCACGATCGGCCCGGCCGCGTCCGCGTTGGGCACCAGCGTGCTCACGCCGACGCCGAGCGCGGTGAAGCTCAGCATGCCGACGATGAGGACGAGGACGAACGGGCCGATCTCGTCGGGCCCGTGCACGTTGTAGCCGAAGCGCCCGACCGCCAGCACGAGCACGATCTGGATCGCCGCCACGATCATCGTGGAGACGAAGACGGCGGCCAGCAGCGTCCAGGTCGGGAGGGGGCTGAGGCGCAGGCGCTTGAGCAAGCCCATCTCGCGGCGGTTCACCAGCTGGATGGCCAAGATGTTGAAGCACGCCGCCATGACGCCGTACGTGGCGAAGGCGGGCAGGTAGTACTGGCCCAGGTTGATGTGGGCCAGGTAGCCGATCGTCGAGTGGCCCGACGTCGACTCGAAGATGACGATGAAGACGACCGAGAAGCCGATGGTGAGGGCGGCGGCGACCGGGTTGAGCCAGAACGTGAGCTGCTCGAAATAGACCTGGCGCCCCACCAGGGACAGGTCGCTGAGGCCGCGGAACGAACCCCGGACCGGTGTGTCCGGTCGCGGTCGCGCTCACCCGCGCCGCTCCCCGGGGGGCGGGGCCTCTGCCCCGGTCCGCGTCCCGGCCGGTCCGGCGCCGTCGGTGAGCCCGAGGTAGATGTCCTCGAGCGAGACGCGCAGGACGGCCAGGCCGGCCAGCGCATACCCGGCGTCGAGCGCCCAGCCCGTCAGGTCGTGCAGGACGCGCAGCTCGTCCTCGGTGTGGATCTCGACGTGCCCGTCCTCGGCCGGCTCGACCGCCACGGGCAGCTCCTCTCGGCTCACACCGGGCGGCAGCCGGAAGCGGATCGTGACGGCGCCCAGGTCCCGCCCCCCGATGGACGACGGGGTCCCGGCGGCCACGATCTGCTGGCCGAACAGCACGGCGGCCCGGTCGGCCAGCGCCTCGACCTCATCCATGTAATGCGTCGTCAGCAGGACGGTCGTGCCGGCGGCCGCCAGCCGGCGGATGAGCTCCCACGTCTCGCGGCGCCCGGACGGGTCGAGCCCGGTGGTGGGCTCGTCCAGGAACAGCAGGTCCGGGTTGCCGATGATGCCGAGCCCGACGTCGAGCCGGCGCTGCTGGCCGCCCGACAGCCGCTTCACCCGGTCGTCGGCCTTCTCGGCCAGGCCGATGAGCTCGATCACCTCGTCGACCGGGCGCGGGTTCGGGTAGTAACCGGCGTTGCGGGTCAGCACCTGGCGCACCGAGTAGTAGGGCTCGACGGCCAGCTCCTGCAGCACCACTCCGATGCGGGTGCGCAGCCAGCGTTGCGTGCTGTGGTCGGCCGGGTCGACGCCGAGCGTCTCCACCCGCCCCCCGCTGCGCGTGCGGAAGCCCTCGAGGATCTCGACGGTCGTGGTCTTGCCGGCGCCGTTGGGTCCGAGGAGCGCGAACACCTCACCCTTTTGCACCTCGAAGCTGACGTCGCGCACGGCCACCGTGTCGCCGTAGGACTTCTCCAGATGTTCCACGCGCACCGCGGGCACGGCGTGGACGCTATCCGCCCGCCGCGTGCCCGCGCTCTCGCTACGGCGATCCGGCTCCCACCTTCGCCCGGAGTGTCGCGTCGCCTGTCGTGGACTCCTCCCCCGCCTCGACGATCTTGTCGAGCAGGTCGCGCAACTGGCGCAATTCGGCGTTGGAGAGCGCACCGAACGCCGCCGGCGGTACCGACAGGATGCCGTCGATCTCCGCCGCCAACTTCCGTCCTGCCTCGGTGAGTACGACGATCTTCACCCGCCGGTCATCCGGAGCGGCCTCGCGCCGGGCCAGGCCCCGCGCGTCGAGGTCGTCCACCAACGCCGTGATGTACGACGGGTCGCAGCCGAGGCCCCGGGCCATCTCCCCCATGGAGATGCCGTCGCCCTTCGAGAGACGGACCAGCGTCTTGATCACCCCGGGCGCCAGCTTCGTGCGCAGGCCGAGTGCGGCCATCCGCTCCACGTGCTCGCCCTCGAAGGCGATGCGGCGCATCCGCTCGAAGGCCTCCTCGGCCATTCCCATGGCTCGATCTTCGCACCAGTCGAGCTCTTTGACAAGCATCTATCTTTGAGTACCATTAAGTATTCCCATGGCAGGCACCCCGGACAGCGTCGAGAAGGAGAAATTCACCCTCAGCCCCGAGCTCCGGCGCATTTCCACCATCGTCGTCCTCGGCTCGATCATGTCGATCCTCGACACGACGATCGTGGCGGTGGCCCTGCCCACGCTGGCCAAGGACTTCCACGTGCCGGTCACCACCATCCAGTGGGTGGTCACCGGCTATCTGCTCGCCCTGGCCCTGGTGACCCCGGTCACCGGATGGGCCGTCGACCGTTTCGGGGCCAAGGCCGTCTGGATGACCTCGACCGCCCTGTTCATCCTCGGCTCCAGCCTGTGCGGGCTGGCCTGGTCGGCCAACTCGCTCATCTTCTTCCGCGTGCTCCAGGGCATCGGTGGCGGCATGCTGCTCCCCGTCGGGCAGTCACTGCTGGCGCGGGCCGCCGGGCCGCAGCGCATGGGTCGCGTCATGAGCATCATCGGCGTGCCGATGGTGATGGGGCCGATCATGGGCCCGGTCATCGGCGGCCTGATCGTCTCCAACTACAGCTGGCGATGGATCTTCTACATCAACGTGCCGATCGGGCTGGTCACCCTCGTCCTGTCCAGCCGCTGGCTGCCCAAGTTCGACACCGAGGAGCGGTACCCCTCGGCCTTCGACACGCTCGGCTTCTGCCTCCTGTCTCCCGGCCTGGCCGCCCTGCTCTACTCCCTCTCCGAGGTCGGCACCACGGGCAGCCTGAGCAGCCCGTCGGTCGTGGTCAGCTTCGTGCTCGGCATCGCCTTGATGCTGGGCTTCGTACTGGCACGCCCTACGCGTGAAGTACCCGCTCTTGGAGCTGCACCCCTTCAAGCACCGCAACTTCGCCATCGCCAACGTCTGCATCTTCGTCATCGGAGCCACGCTCTTCGGCTCCATGTTCCTGCTGCCCATCTACTACCAGGTGGCCCGCGGCCAGGAAGCCTGGCAGGCCGGGCTCCTCATGGCGCCCCAGGGCATCGGCGCCGCGTGCATCATGCGCTGGGCCGGCAGCGTGACGGACCGGCTCGGGCCCCGCCGCGTGGTGCCCGTCGGCATCCTCGCTCATGGCGGCGGCCACCATCCCGTTCTGCTTCGTCACCACTTCGACCAGCGTGGTGCTCCTCGCCGTCACCCTCTTCGTGCGCGGCCTCGGCCTCGGCCTGTCCATGATGCCGGTCACCGCGGCGGCCTACTTCGACCTCAACCACGCCGAGATCCCCAAGGCGTCCACCGTCATGAACATCGTGCGCCTCGTCGGCGGCTCCGTGGCCACCGCCACCTTCGCCGTGGTGCTCGAGCGCCAGATCATCGCCAACCTGGGCCCGCCGGCAGCGAAGGCGGGCGGCAGCGCCGGCGTGATCTCGCCACCGGTCAAGCTTCCCCCGCCGGTCGCCGACCCGGTCGCGGCCGCGTTCGCCCACACCTTCTGGTGGTCCGTCGGCGCCATTCTCATCGCCTTCATCCCGACGCTGTTCCTGCCCAACCACGCGCGCGGCCGTCGCCGTGCCGGCGGACGCCCTGGCCGATCCCGAGGCGGAGAGCCGGGCCGGGTCCCCGCGTGGTCGCCGGGGCCATGCTCGAGTAGACACCACGGCTGCCATCGACCGGTCCGCGCTGGAGGACGGCTGCGCAACCCTGGCCGCGGCCGGGTTCGTCGCCGCCGCCGACGAGGCCACCGAACTGTGCGCCGCCGCCAACGGTGATCCTGCCCGCCTGGACGCGCTGGCGGCCCGGCGCCTGGCCGGCGAGCCGCTGGCCTGGATCACCGGCCGCACCTCCTTCGCCGGTCTCGACGTCCGCGTCGACCCCGGCGTCTACGTGCCCCGCTGGCAGAGCTCGGAGCTGGCCCGCCGGGCGGCGCCCTGCTGCCCGAGCGCGGCACCGCCATCGATCTGTGCACGGGTCGGGCGCCCTGGCCCTGGCGCTGCAGCGGGCCCGGCCCGCCGGCCCGTGTCGTCGCCACCGACACCGACCGCGCGCGCCGTCGACAACGCCCGGGCCAACGGCGTCGACGCCCGTCGGGCGATCTCTTCGCCCCGGTCCCCGAGAGTCTCCTCGGGCGCACCGACGTGGTGCGTCGCCGTCGTTCCCTACGTGCCGACGCCCGCCCTCGGCCTCCTCCCCCGCGACACCTGCGCTTCGAGGACGCCGCCCACTACGACGGCGGACCCGACGGCGCCACGCTCCTGCGCCGGGTTCTGCACCAGGCCCCGGCCTTCTTGCGACCGGGCGGGGCGCTGCTGATCGAGCTCGGCGGGGACCAGGCCGAGCTGTTGCGCCCCGACCTCGATACGCTCGGCTACCGGTCGATCACCACCTGGGCCGACGACGACGGCGACCTGCGCGGGCTCGAGGCTCGCTGCCCGTGAGCCGCCGGGCGGCGCAGCTCTAGCGGCGGGCGAACACCAGCGCCACCGGTGACCGGTCCACCACGTGCCAGCGCGGGTCGTCGTTGCAGGTACTCGGACAACGCCGTGTCGGGTGCCCACACCACGTAGGACACGTGGTAGGCCGACAGCACGGGGTCGGGGTTCGTCGTCATGTCGGTGATGTCGAAGAACTCGGTCAGGACGTTCCCCTCGAAGAGGTCGGTGCGCCCGTCGACGAAGGTGGCCCGGTGGCGGGCGATGGAGTAGTCGCCCCACGTGTACTCCGTGAAGATGCGTCCGGGGTGCGTGCTCAGGTAGTCGAAGGCCTGCATCGGCAGGGAGGGCGACAGCGGTGCCGGCCGGCACCGACGGCGCGGCCAGGCACAGGATGCCGACCATGACGAACGCCGCCCCGGCCAGCTTGCGCATCACCGGGTCCCAGGGGCGCACGGGCAGGGTGGCGGCCAGCCCGGCCGCCACCACCATCAGGTAGATCACCAGCCGTTGCGTGCGCAGCGCCTCCACGAAGAGCACCGCGGCCAGCGTGCCCTCGAGCACCGGGAAGCGGTGGTTGTAGATGCAGACGGCGACCACGACCAGCGGGATCAGAAAGACCAGGACGACGGCCAGCGAGTGGAAGTCCGGAGAATTCCACTCGTCGATGTACTGGCCGATCTGGCCGTTGGTCGACACGCCGATGTCGTAGGAGAGCAGTCCCGGACCGTACGGCGTGATGCACGAGGCCACCAGGCTGCCCACCAGGGCCAGCGCCACACGGCCCGCATACGGCGAGCGTCCGTAGCCGCCGATCCGCGCCGCCCACCGCTCGGGCGCGAACGACCAGGCCAGCTCCACCACCAGCACGCCCAGCCCGACCAGGATCGACCCGTGGGTGTTGACCCACAGCACGCACAGCAGCGGGAGCCCGAGCAGCCAGCGCGGGTCCTGGCCGCGCCTTGCGCCAGCAGGTAGAGCTCGAGCGGCAACCAGACGAGCGAGAAGTCGAGGCCGCGGTCCTCCACCACCACCCCGGCCAGGCCCACGGCGAGCAGGAGGAGGATCCAGGCCACCCGGCCACCCCGAGCACCCAGCGCCGCGGACGTACAGCCGCGCCGCCACCAGGCTCAGTGCGCCGAGGACGATGGCGTAGAGGTTGTACGCCCAGGCGCCGAAAGCGCGGAACAGGCCGGCCAACGCCACCTCGGAGCCCCACTCGTCGGCCACCCAGCGTCGGTGTGCCTCTGTGTAGCTGAAGGGATCGAGCCCCATGATGCGGTGGTGCGTGAGCATCCACTGGCCGGCGGCCAGGGACCACAGCTCGTCGTTGGACAGCTCGTGCCCGAGCGCGACGGCGGTGATGAAGGCGACGCCGAGGGCCAGGCCGATCAGCTCAATGGTGCGCGCCGTCACACGGCGGCCGGCCTCGGACGGTTCGCCAGGCGCCCCTGGGACAGGGGCGGCGCCGGCCGTGGACACGTTGCGTGTCTCGACGGCCTGCGCGCTCGCCTGCACTGCTCCCCCCTCGTGCCGGTTCCCCCTCCGGCGCCCCTATGGGCACCCTACAAAGGAGACGGACACAGCGACGTGGCAGGACGGTTGCAGTCGCGTGGCTTCTTCAGCAGGAGGGCTGCAGCACCAGCGCCTTGAGGAGGGCTCCCCACTGGTAGACGAATTGGCGCAACCAGGCCCCGATCCCGGCCGGGTCCACGCCCACCTCCAACACCTGCCCGGAGTAGCAGCGGCCGATGCGAAGGCGCGCCCGCGTGGCCTGGGGCGTCGGCATCACCACGATGATGCGGCTCCAATGGTCCCGCGCCGCCAGCTTGGCGATGGCGCGCGCCTCGCCCTGTGTCGTCTGGGGGTCCGCCCGGAAGCACTCGACCCGGAAGGCGGGATCGGTGGACGGCGCACAGGATTGCGTCGGCCGGAGGGAGAAGACCAGCAGCGGCGCGTCACCCCCCAGTGCGAGGTGGATCCCCTCGTTCTCCGGTCCGGCGCCATTCCCGCCCAGAACGACGATGGCATCCGACTTCTCGGGCGCGTTCAGGTCCGGGTAGACGAACAGCACGGCGGTCAACACACACAGGGCGATCACCAAGACGGCCACGACGGCCACGACGATGCGCGACCGTCTCGTCCTCAACCCCACCATTCCTGCCATTGTCGCAGTTGGGCCGGCGGCCCGTCCGCCCGCGTCACTTGATGAGCGGATGGGCCGGGACGCTACGATGGCATCGTGAGGTAGAGCTCGACGCGCCCGGCGGCCCCGCGCCGCAGACCCCGTCCGCACCCCGTCCGTCCCGGAGCTCACCATGCCGTCCCTCACCGCTGCCTCACCGGCCACCCTCGCCGCCCGCCACCTCCATTTCGAGCGCGGCGGCCGCACCGTCCTCGACGCCGTGTCGCTCACCGTGGCGCCCGCCACTTGCCTGGGCGTCGTCGGTCCCAACGGCGTCGGCAAGTCCACGCTGCTGCAGCTACTGGCCGGCCTCCTGGTCCCGACGGCCGGCGACGTCCGTGTCGATCCGCCCACCGCCACCGTCGGCTACCTGAGCCAGGAGCACGAGCACCAGCACGAGCACGACCAGGCGGGACCCGAGACGGTGCGCGCGTCGCTGCTGCGTCGCACCGGGATCGTCGCCGCGGAAGCGGAGCTGGCCCGGGCCGCCGCCGACCTGGGCTCGGGCCAACCGGAGGCCGACGACCGTTACGCCACCGCGCTGGCCCGCTACGAGTCACTGGCGGCCGGCGACGTGGAGGCCCGCCTGGACGGCGCCCTCGAGGAGGTTGGCCTGCCCCGGAGCCTGGCCGGCCACCCGGTGGCACGGCTCTCGGGCGGCCAGACCGCCCGGGTCGCCCTGGCCGCCATCCTCCTCTCGCGCTTCGACATCACCCTGCTCGACGAGCCCACCAACGACCTCGACTTCGACGGGTTGGCCCGGCTCGAGTCACTGGTGGCTCGGCGCACCGGCGCCGCCGGCGGCATGGTGATCGTCTCGCACGACCGCGCCTTCCTCGACCGCACGGTGACCGACGTGCTCGAGCTCGACGAGCACGCGCACGGTGGCCGGCTCTACGGCGGTGGCTGGGCGGGCTATCTGGCCGAGCGCGCCGCCGAACGTGACCACGCCGAGGAGGCCTACGCGCTCTACGAGTCACAACGCGCCGATCTGCGCCGGCGCGCCCAGCGCGAGCGGCAATGGGCCACCAGCGGTGTGGCGAAGGAGAAGAAGCATCCGCGCGACAACGACAAGGCCCAGCGCGACTTCCGCGTCAACCGCACCGAGAAGCAAGCGGCGCGGGCCCGGCGCACCGAGCGCGCCCTCGACGCGCTCGAGCCGGTCGACAAGCCGTGGGAGGGCTGGGACCTCCGCTTCACCATCAACGAGGCCACCCGCTCCGGTGACGTGGTGGTCCGGCTGGAAGACGCCGTGATCGAGCGCGGCGAGCTGACCCTCGGCCCGCTCACGCTCGACATCGGCTGGGCCGACCGCCTCGCTCTCGTCGGCGCCAACGGGACGGGCAAGACCACGCTGGTCGAGGCCCTCCTCGGTCGCCTGCCGCTCACGCAGGGCTCCCGGCGCATGGGCGCCAGCGTGGTGGTGGGCGAGCTGGCCCAGGACCGGCGCGTCCTGGCCGATGTCGCGCCCACGCTGGTCGACGCCTTCGTCTCCGCCACCGCCCTCCCCACCGGCCGGGCGCGGTCGCAGCTGGCCAAGTTCGGCCTCGGCGCCGCCACCGTGCTGCGCCCGCCCTCGTCCCTGTCACCCGGCGAGCGGACGCGCGCCGAGCTGGCCGCGTTCGCCGCCCGCGGCGTCAACTTCCTCGTGCTCGACGAGCCCACGAACCACCTCGACCTGCCGGCCATCGACCAGCTCGAGTCGGCCCTGGACGGCTACGGCGGCACGCTCCTCCTCGTCTCGCACGATCGCCGCCTGCTCGAGACCGTGGACCTGACGCGCCGGATCGAGCTTCCGGGCCGTGACCAGGCGTTCCGGGGGTTGCGGTCCGAACACTAGGTTGACCACCATGAGCGAGCCGCGAGGCGGAAGGGCACGCGAGACCGGCGCCGCCACCGTGGCCGCACTGCGCCGGGCCACGGCCCGCAAGGCCGCCGACATGATCCGCAACGACCCCGAGGACGCGGCCGCTGCGCTCGAGATCGGCCTGGTCGACAAGGACTGGCTCGATGCGCCCGGCGACCGCCCCATCTCGTCGAGCACCCCGACGGACATCCTGCGGCGCTTCGTCGAGCGCACCGTCGAGAACCACCCGTCCAAGCTCTCGTCACTCGGCCTGACCGCCGTGCAGCTGCTCTCGTCGGGCAGCGACGCCTCCCCCGAAGGCACGCCCCGCGAGCTGACGGTCGTGTTCACCGACCTCGAGGGGTTCACCGCCTACACGGACGCCAACGGCGACGCCGCCGCGCTGGCCCTGATCGGCGAGCACCAGGCGCGAGCCGGCCCCATCGTGCGCCAGTGGAACGGCCGCATCGTCAAGCACCTGGGCGACGGCCTGTTGTGCACCTTCCGGCAACCGGCAAATGGTGTGCGGGCCGCCCTCGACCTCCTCGCCAGCGCGCCCGACCCGCTGCGCCTCCGCGCCGGCGTCCACATGGGTGAGGCCGTCGTCACGCGCACCGATGTGGTCGGCCACGTGGTCAACGTGGCGGCGCGGGTCTGCGAGACGGCCAAGGGGGGCCAGGTCCTCGTCAGCGCCGAGGTGACTGCGGCCACCGGCGAGCTCGAACACGTCCGCTACGGGCGCCAGAGGGCCCGGCGCATGAAGGGTGTCCGGACCCCCGTACGCGTCTGCGTGGCCACGCCGGCCGACGGCGTCGCCTGATCGCCGCGCCGATGGACACCCGCGGCACCACAACGGGGCGCCCGGCCCGCGTCGGGCTCCGGGTGACCAGGTATAGCCTGGCCGGGCAGGCGGCTCAGATTCAGGAGGACCGTTCCATGCGTGCGAGGCGAAACCGCGTGGGCACCCCGGCAGTGCGATCCAGGTGATGGCGGCGCCGACGACGCCCAACCCCGACTTCCGGGCGCTCTTCGAGTCCGCCCCTGGTCTCTACGTGGTCCTCGATCCGGACCTGACCATCGTCGCCGCGTCCAACGCCTACCTCCACGCCACCATGACCCGGCGGGAGGACGTGATCGGCCGCGGCATCTTCGACGTCTTCCCCGACAACCCCGAAGACACGGCCAGCGAGGGTGTGCGCAACCTCAAGGCCTCTCTCACCCGCGTCCAGCGCGAGCGGGTGGGCGACGCCATGTCGGTCCAGAAGTACGACATCCAGCGCGCCGAGTCGGAGGGCGGCGGTTTCGAGGAGCGCTTCTGGAGCCCGTACAACGCGCCCGTGCTGGCCGCCGACGGCTCGCTCGCCTACATCATCCACCAGGTCGAAGACATCACCGAGTACGTCGCACTGCGACGCGACGCCGCGCTCCGGCGCCAGCCGACCCGCGTCGAGGACATGGAAGCCGAGATCGTGCGGCGCGCCCGCGAGGTGGCCGCCTCGGGGCGCCAGCTCAAGGAGATGAACGCGGAGCTGGCCCTGCTCTACGCGCACTCGCAGGAGATGGACCGCATCAAGACGGGCTTCTTCGCCAACGTGAGCCACGAGCTGCGCACACCCCTCGCTCTCATCCTGGCCCCGGCGGAGCGCATGCAGGCCGAGCTGGCGCCGGACGACCCCCACCGCAACGACCTCGAGCTGGTACTCCGCAACGCGCGGGTGTTGCTGGGGCACGTCAACGACCTGCTCGATGCGTCGAAGATCGAGGCGGCCAAGCTCGACCTCGAGTACTCCGACCTCGATCTGTCGCATCTCATCCGCCTGGTGGCCAACAACTTCGAGACGCTCGCACTCGACCGCGACCTCAAGTTCGTGGTCGTGGCGCCCGACCTCGTGCACGCCCAGGTCGATTCCGGCCGCGTGCAGCAGGTACTGCTCAACCTGCTCTCCAACGCCTTCCGGTTCACCCCCGACCACGGCACCATCCGCCTGGAGCTGCGGGACGCCGACACCGAGGACGGGGCCGCCTACATCGAGGTGGCCGACAGCGGGCCCGGCATCGCGCCCGACCAGCGCGACCAGGTGTTCGAGCGCTTCCACCAGCTCGACGGGGGCTCGACCCGTCACATGGGCGGTACCGGCCTCGGACTGCACATCGCCGCGAGCTGGTCTCCTTGCACGGGGGCAGCCTGGGCGTCGACGACGCACCGGAAGGTGGTGCCCTCTTCTTCATCGAGCTGCCCGTGGCGGCTCCGCCCGGCACTCCGGTGCTGACCGCCGACGACACCGTCATGAACCCGATGCGGCGCGGCCCCGGAGCCGGCCCGGCCGAACGGCACCACTTCGTGGCGGCCGGGCGCGGGGCGGAGTCCGACGAAGCCGGCGAGAACGCGCCGCTCGTCCTGGTGGTCGAGGACAACGAGGACATGAACCGGTTCGTCTGCGACGCCCTGTCCGACACCTTCCGGGTCCGTTCCGCCTTCGACGGCCGCGAGGGCCTCGAGCTGGCCCGGGCCCTGCGGCCCGACCTCATCGTGTGCGACTTCATGATGCCGGCCATGAACGGTGACGAACTCGTACGGGCCGTGCGCCAGGAGCCCCGCATCGATGCGACGCCCATCCTCATCCTCACGGCGCGCAACGACTCGGCCGCCCGCATCGGGATCCTGCGCGAGGGCGCCAGCGACTACCTGCTCAAGCCGTTCTTCCAGCCCGAGCTGCGGGCGCGCGTCGAGATCCTGGTCAAGGTCAAGCAGTCCGAGGAGCACCTGCGCGCGCTGCAGATGGCCAACGACCGCGACCGCATCGCCCGCGACCTGCACGACCTTGTCATCCAGCGGGTCTTCGGCGTCGGCATGCGGTTGACCTCCATGCTCCAGGCGGTGCCCGACATCACGGCCGGGCGCCTGCGCGAGGTCGTGGCCGAGCTCGACGGCGTCATCCGCGACATCCGCACGACCATCTTCGACCTGCAGACGGACCCGTCGGTGGCCGGCGGCCTCCGCGCCGGCGTGCTCCAGCTGGCCTCCGAAGCGGGTGAGCGCCTCGGCTTCAAACCGCGCCTCCACTTCGACGGCCCCGTCGAGACCGCCGTCGACCTGGAGGCGGGCGAGCAGTTGCTGGCCGTGCTGCGTGAGTCGCTCTCCAACGTGATCCGCCATGCGCGCGCGTCGTCGGTGGACATCGAGATCTCAGCCGGCTCCGAGCTGGTGATGCTGGTGTCCGACGACGGCGTGGGCCCGGCCTCGAACAAGGGGGCGGGCAACGGGCTGCGCAACATGGAGACCCGGGCCTTGGCGCTCGGTGGCGCCTGCGACGTCCGCCCCCGCAGCCCCCGGGGCACCCTGGTCGAGTGGCGGGTGCCCCTGGGCTTCACCTCGGCCACCCGGCCCAGCTGAGGCCGCCGCCCGAATCCGCACCCCTGGCCGCCGGGAACGGGCGCCACGCACACGAAAGCCGTCCTTCGCACCGTGACTGCAACCTTGTTGCGCCTGAGCGTCACCTTGCCGGCGTCATTCTGTTGTTGAGACGTAGTGGTGGGAAGCCAGAGGGAGGCCGGGTGGGGACACCGGGCCGGACTCAGGGGGAAACGATGACGCAGAACCTCAAGATCGCCGAGCAGATGGTCGAGCACCTCATGGCCGAGACCAACCGCGCCAATTGCGACGCCGAGTGGCGCTACGAGCTGACCAGCGAGGTGGACAACATCGAGGTGGTCGCCGGCGGACCGGGCACCCTGACCCTGCGCATCCACCCGTGCTGGCTGCGTTACGTCGTGTCGCAGGGCGACTTCAAGTCGTGCGTGGCCGACGAGGTCACCGCCTGGTACCTGCTCGAGCAGCTGACCAGGGCGTCGACCGTCTCGACCGCCGCCTGATCGCCGTCGCCGTCTGCCGTTCCGTTCGCCGCCCTCCGGGCGGGCCGCTGCGCCGGTCCTACGAGAATCGTTCCCGCAGCACCACCTCTGCCGCCGCCACGCCGCACATGCCGTGCACGCCGCCCCCGGGCGGGGTCGAGGCCGAGCAGAGGTACACCCCCGCCACCGGCGTCCGGTAGGGGTTCCAGCGCGCCACCGGTCGGAAGGCGGTCTGGCGCAGCGTCTGCGCGCCGCCGTTCACGTCGCCGCCGAGCAGGTTGGGGTTGTGCGCCTCCGCCTCGGCCGCCGTGCGCACCGCACGCGCCAGCACTCGATCCTTGAAGCCCGGGGCGAACCGCTCGATCTGCGCCTCCATGCGCTCGGTCATGTCGACGTCCGACCCGTTGGGGACGTGGCAGTACGCCCACAGCGTGTGTGCGCCCGCCGGCGCCCGCGTCGGATCGACCACGCACGCCTGCACCACGAGCACGAAGGGCTCCTCGGCATGGCGGCCGGCCCGCACCGCCGCCTCGGCGCGGGCCACCTCCTCGAAGGTCCCGCCCACGTGCACCGTGGCCGTGCGCCGGCACGCCTCGGCGCTCCACGGCACCGGCCCGTCCAAGGCCCAGTCGACCTTGCACGTGCCCGCACCGGGCCGAAAACGCGCCCAGGGTCGCCCGGCCCGACGCGAGAGCCGCCCGCCCGCCAGCTCCAGGAACTGGCGGGGCGACGTGTCGAGGAGGACGGCCCGCGCCGGAGGCAGCTCGCCCAAGGAGGTGATCCAGGCGCCCGTGTGCACGGTGCCGCCCAGCCGCCGCACCTCGGTGGCCAGCCCGGTCGTGATGGCCGCGCTGCCGCCCTCCACCACCGGCCAGCCGACGCCGTGGCCCAGCGCGGTGAGCAAAAGGCCGAAGGCCGCCGTCAGGGGGGCGTTCAAGGGCTCCATGGCGTGTGCCGCCGCCCCGGCCACCAGGGCCCGGGCGGTATCCGTGGTGAACCGCCGCACGGCGTGACGGGCCGACGGCGTGCCCACCAGCGCGAAGCGGGCCAGGGCCAGGGGGTCACGCGGGATCGAGCGCATCGGGCTCAACACGTACGGCACGATGCGGTCCAGCCAGTCCACCAGCGGCCCCATCAGTGCCATGTACGCGGCGGCGTCCCCGCCCAGGTGTGACGCCGTCTCCGGCACCGAGCGGTACAACGCGGCCGCCCGTCCGTTGCCCAACGGGTGGGCGAAGGCCACCTCGGGCTGGCGCAGGACGACGCCCATGGCCCCCAGGTCGAGCGAGCGGAAGAAGGGCGAGGCCACGAGCGCCGGGTGCACCGACGAGCAGACGTCATGGTGGAAGCCGTCGAGCGTCAGCGCCTCGGTCCGCGTCCCGCCCCCGACCGTCGGTGCGCCCTCGAACACCTCCACCCCGATGCCGGCCCGGGCCAGCGTGAGCGCCGCCGCCAGCCCGTTGGGTCCGGACCCCACCACCACCGCGTCGGCCTGCGACATGAGCCGACAGTACCGACGATCTCCCCTGTCGGCCCGCGCTGGCGCCGCCGCGCCGCCGATGCCTAGGTTGCCTGCGACCGGCACCGACCGGTGAAAGGGGCACGAGGCAGTCATGGCAGACGTACAGGGAACCTGCGATCCGCGTTTCGAAGCTGTCCGCACGACGCTCGACGCCAACCTCGACTCCGGAGCCGATCTCGGGGCGTCGGTTGCCGTCTACCTCCACGGCGAGCCGCTGGTGGACATCTGGGGCGGCTGGGCCGACGCCGACCAGACCAGGCCCTGGGAGCGCGACACCATCACCAACGTCTGGTCGACCACCAAGACCATGACGTTCCTCTGCATGCTGATGCTGGCCGACCGGGGCGAGGTCGACTTCCACCAGCGCGTGGCCCACTACTGGCCCGAGTTCGCGGCCGGCGGCAAGGACAACGTCCTGGTGCGCCACATCATGGGGCACACCGCCGGGCTGCCGGGCTGGGAGGAGCCCATGCAGGCCGAGGACCTGGGCGACTGGGAGTTGTGCACCTCGCGGCTGGCCGACCAGGTGCCGTGGTGGGAGCCCGGCACGGCGTCGGGCTACCACGCCGTCACCCAGGGCTACCTCATCGGCGAGATCGTGCGGCGTGTCACCGGCGAGTCCATCGGGTCCTGGTTCGCCCGCGAGGTGGCCAAGCCGCTCGATGCCGACTTCCACATCGGCCTCCCCGAGAGCGAGGACCACCGGGTCTCCAACGTCATCCCGCCCCCGCCCATCGACCCCGCCGCCTTCGGGGGTGAGGTCACCGACATCTTGATCCGCACCTTCACGAACCCGCCGATCGACGCCACCATGGCCCATCATGCGTGGTGGCGCCGGGCCGAGATCCCCGCCGCCAACGGCCAGGGCAACGCCCGCTCGGTGGCCGCCATCCAGTCGATCATCGCCGGCCGCGGCCAGGCCCGCGGCGTCCGGCTCCTGTCGGCGGAGGGCACCGACCCCATCTTCGAGGAGCAGGCCAACGGCATCGACAAGGTGCTCGGCGTGCAGCAGCGCATCGGCATGGGCTACGGCCTGGGCAACCCGCCCGACATGCCGCTCGGGCCGGCCGCCTGCTACTGGGGCGGCTACGGCGGCTCGGTCATCATCATGGACCAGGACTCCGAGCTCACCATCTGCTACGTGATGAACCGCATGGAGTCGGGACTCGTCGGCGACACGCGCGGCGCCGACATCACCCTCGCCGCCGTCATGGGGCTCGCCTCCTGAGCAGGCGCGCCTCCTGAGCGGTCAGTCTCCGGGTACCACCGCCTCGGCTTCGACTTCCACCTTCCAAGCGGGGTCCAGCAGACCCGCCACCACAACCATGGTGGCGGCGGGCCGCACCTGACCCAGCAATTCCCCGTGGACCGCCCCGACCGCTTCGCCGTGCTCGACCGCCGTGATGTACATGCGCGTCCGCACGACGTCCTGCAGTGACGCACCCGCCTCCGCCAGCGCGGCCTCGATGATCTCGAAGCAGCGCCGCGCCTGTACACCGGCGTCGTCGGCGCAACTCTGGCCGGGCGGGGCCACCGGTCCCGTCCCCGACACGAGCACCCGGTCCCCGCTTCCGGCGCGGACGGCCCGGCTGAATCCGATGGTCGGCTCGAACGGCGAGCCCGACGAGATGCGCTGACGGATGGCCATGGGCCCGATCCTGGCACTTCCCGCTCGTCACAATGGCCGCTCAACCCGAGACCGGACCGGGCCAGGCCATCGGTACGATGGACGCGCATGCGTCTCGGGCTCCGGCGGGTCGGCGTTCTTGTGGGCACCCTGGCCGCGGCGACCGCCCTGGCCTCGTGTGGGTCGGCCGGGCCCACGCCCCGGGCGGCGCCCCCACACCGCCACCTCCCGGTGGCCCAGTTCTCGGACCCACCCCTGGGCCCGGACGGGGTGCCGGTTCCGGCCGACACCCTCGTGGCGACCACGGATGGCGCCATCCCCGGCTTCGCCCAGCCCGACACGTCGGTCCCGGACACGACGGTCCCGGGCTCCTGGTACGGCTACCCGTCCATCCTGCCCGTGATCGACACCTCACCGGGGTGGCTCGAAGTCCGCCTGGCCCAGCGACCCAACGGCTCCACGACCTGGGTCCAGCAGAACGACGTCACCTTGTCCGCTACGCCCTACGCCATCGTCCTCGACCTGTCCACCATGCACCTCTCGGTGTACGACGACGGCACCCAGGTCGACGACTTCCCCGCCGGCATCGGCGCCCCCGACGACCCCACGCCGACCGGCCAGTACTTCATGGCCATGCAGGTGCCGCCGCCCGGCCCCGGCTACGGGCCGTTCGTGCTGGCCACTTCCGACCACTCGGACACCATCGCGGACTGGGAGGGCTCCGGCGACGCCATCATCGGCATCCACGGTCCCATCACCGCCTACGACGACTCGTTGATCGGTACGACAGGCGCCGCCATCTCGCACGGGTGCATCCGGCTGCATGTCAACGACCTCACCGAGCTCGCCACGATCCCGGCGGGCACCCCGATCGAGGTCGTCGGTAGTTGACCCCTGTGCCGTGGCCTCTCGCGGCGTCGGTCAGGGCGGCATCACCCCGTCGAGCCAGCCCCGCGACCGCTCGAACCACGCCACCGCCTCGGGCACGCCGGCACTGACCAACCCCTGCCAGCCGTGCACCATGCCCGGCCATTGCTCCAACGTGACGTCCACTCCCGACCGGCCCGCCGCACCGGCCAGCGCCATCACGCCTCCGCGCAGCGTGTCGTACTCCCCCACGGGCAGGTAGAGCGGGGGCAGGCCGGCCAGATCGCCGTAGAGCGGCGATACCCGCGGATCGTCGAGCCCGACGCGGCCCGCCGTGTAGTCGCGCCCGCGGTTGCGGACCCACTCGGCGGTGAGGAAGGGGTCCCGACCGTCGACCTCCGGCGCCGCCGCCACCGACAGGTCGAACCAGCCCGAGATCGACATGAAGCCGGCCGCCAGCGGCAGCCCCTCGTCCCGGGCCGAGAGCAGGGTGCCCAGGCCGAGCAGCCCACCGCACGAATCCCCGCTCACCACCAGCCTGCCGGCATCGGGACCACCGGAAGGGGCCACCAACTCCCGATAGGCGGCCAGGCAGTCCTCGTGGGCGGCCGGGAACGGGTGCTCCGGAGCCAGCCGGTAGTCGGCCATGACGACACGAATGCCGAGCCGTTCGGCCAGCATCGCCCCGTAGAAGTGGTAGTCGTCGAGCGGGCACGAGACGAGCCCGCCGCCGTGGCAGTGGAAGAGCACACGGTCGGGCGCCGGAGCCCGGGTGTCGTCGTACCAGGCACTGGGCACGCCGCCCAGCTCGGCCTCGGTGATCCGGACATGGGTGGGGACGGGGTGGCCGTGGAACGGCGCCATCATGGCCCGCACCGCCCGGTAGTCGGCGTGCGGATCGGCGAAGTCGGCGGGAACGAGAGCGAGGATCTCGGTCAGCTCACGACTCGGTCCGGCGGGCTCCGGCGCGGTCACGTCGGACCGCTCAAGCCAGCTCGTAGTCGGCCAGGTCGGGCTCGCGCGTGCGGTCCCAGTACGAGTGGAGGTCGAACGGCCAGTTCTGCGTGACCCGCCCGTGCTTGTTGCGGTACCAGGTGGGGACGTCGGCCACGCCCCAGACCATCTTGGCGTTGCCCTCCTCCATCTCAATGGCGTAGTCCTCGTGGACGCGGCGCCGACACGACATCGTCCGCTTGCCCGCCGCCAGGAGGCGGCCGATCGCCTCGACCACGTACCGCACCTGGCACTCGACCATGACCAGGATGCTCCCGTTGATGACGAGGTTGGTGTTGGGGCCGTACAACATGAAGAAGTTCGGGAATCCCGGCACACTGATGCCTAGATACGCCTCGGCATCGCCGCCCCACTCCTCGTTCAGCTCGACGCCGTCGGACCCGACCACTCGCATCGGTGTGACGAAGTCCGACGCCGTGAACCCGGTCCCGTAGATCAGCACGTCGGCCGGCCTCTCCACACCGTCGGTTGTTCGAACTCCGGTCGGCGTGATCTGCTCTATCGGCGTCGTGATCAGGTCCACGTGGCTTCGTCCGCACGAGGCGGCCCACCGGCCGTCGTCACGCAGCGCACGCTTGGCGAAGGGCGGAAAGTGCGGCACCATCTTCTCGTACAGGGCGTCGTCGGTGACCTGGGCCCGCAGGACGTCGAGGAGCATGCCGCGCGCGAAGTCGTTGCCCTCGCTGACCGCCTCGGTGTGGGTGTCCCACTCGGGGTCGACGTGGGCCGCCCCCAGGAGCCCCTCGTGGAGCAGCCAGAACTGCCAGAGTCGTTCCCAGCGTCCGTAGACCGGCACGAGGTCCAACAGGTCGTGGAATTCGGGTGGGAACGGGTCCCCGTAATTGTCCGTCGGGAGCAGCCAGGGCGGCGTGCGCTGGTACAGGTCCAGATGCGCCACCTCGTCGACGATGCAGGGTACGAACTGGGCGGCGCTGGCCCCCGTACCGATCACCGCGACGTTGCGACCCTCCAGCTGCACGGAGTCGTCCCAGGCGGCCGAGTGGAACCATTGCCCTACGAATTGCTCCCGGCCCTCGATGGCCGGGAACGACGGGCGGTTGAGCTGACCGACGGCGCACACCACGCCGTCGAACAACTCCTCGCTGGACGATCCATCACCCTTCTTGACCGTCAGCGTCCACTGACCGGTGACGTCGTCGAAACGAGCTTCGGTGACCTCGCTCGCGAAACGGATGTATTCGCCCAGGTGGAGATCCTTGGCCACGCGCTGGAGATAAGCCAACAGGTCGGGCTGGGCCGAGAACCGCGACGCCCAGTCGTTCGTCTGCATGAACGAGAAGCTGTAGAGCTGGTTCGGCACGTCCACCCGGCAGCCCGGGTAGATGTTCTCGAGCCATGTGCCCCCGACCTCGCCGTTCTTCTCGAACACGGTGACCACCACGCCCGCTTGGCGCAGACGGTACGCCGCCGCCAGGCCGGAGGCGCCGGCACCCACCACGGCGCAACGGAAGGACGCGTCGGCACCACCGTGGCGTCCCTTTGTCGAGATCTGATCCATGTGCCACGTGGGCACTCGAGGGTCGGTTCCTTCGAGCGCCAGCTCCTCGGTCAAGAAGCGCTCCCAGTGATCGGTCGACCCGTCGCCGACCAGGAAGCCGTACAGGCGGCGGAGCTCGCCGGGCGTCGGTTCGTGATCGGGCGAACCCGACTCGACGTGGGCCATGAAGGCCGCCGCCGCCAGCTGCCGTGCCTCGGCCTCTTGTTCGGGCCCGAGCCCGCGACCCGGCACGAGCAGCTGCGTCTGGTCGGGTGTGAAATCGTCGCGGAAGAGCCCCGGGTCGCCCGTGACCTGGGCCACGGCACAAAGCAAGGGGTGTACCTCGGCCACGGCGAAGCCCGCCACCACCCGGGCGACGTCCGCCCCGCCCCCCTGTCCGCTCACCGCATCCCCACCCATGGCCGCAAGCCTACGAAGGACGCCGGGGTCAGCCGCCACCCGTCATGTGCTTGGCCAGCTCGGCGATCTGGCTGTTGACCTCGACGGTGCGCGGCAGCTTGTCCATGGCCGCAGCCAGCGTCTCGGGGGTCCAGCGATCGTCGCTCTCGACGCTCTCCGCAATGGACCACCCAGCGTAGATCCCGACCGAGCCGCCATAGACGCTGAACACCTGACCGTTGAAGGGGCAGGTCTCTGACGCCAGCACGGCCACGAGCGGCGAGACGTTCTCCGGATCGAACACCTGATTCTGCATGGGCTCGCCCATGCCGGGCGTCTGCAAGGTGAGGCGCGTGCGGGCGACCGGTGCGATGCAGTTGGCCCGTGCTCCGTAGCGGTTCAGCTCCATCGCGTTCACGATGGTCATGGCCGCGATCCCGGCCTTGGCCGCCGCGTAGTTCGTCTGCCCGATATTGCCGTGCAGACCAGCACCCGAGCTGGTGTTGACGATGGCCCGGTCGGTAATGGTGCCCGCCTTGGCCTGCTCACGCCAGTAGTCGGCGGCGTGGCGCGTCGTGTTGAACGTGCCCTTGAGGTGGACGGCGATGACAG
Source organism: uncultured Acidimicrobiaceae bacterium (assembly GCA_963807775.1). Lineage (GTDB taxonomy): Bacteria > Actinomycetota > Acidimicrobiia > Acidimicrobiales > RAAP-2 > Bog-473. Next base: position 823,664 of record CAWECY010000017.1, read on the forward strand.
CGTCGAACTCCTCCTCGCTCATGGATACCAGCATCCGGTCGCGGAAGATGCCGGCGTTGTTCACCAACACGTGCAGATCACCGAAGGTCGAGACGGCCTGTTCCACCATCAACTTGGCCCCCGCGAACGAGCTGACGCTGTCGGTGTTGGCCACCGCCTCGCCGCCGGCCGCCTTGATCTCGTCCACGACCGACTGCGCCGCCGAGATGTCCTTGCCCGAGCCGTCGACGGCCCCGCCGAGATCGTTCACCACGACCTTGGCGCCGAGCGATGCGAAGAGCAGTGCATGCTCGCGGCCAATGCCCCGACCGGCCCCGGTGATGATCGCCACCCTGTCTTGCAGCATTGTTGCCGTCCTCTCGCTCCGTACATCTGCGTGTGTCTGCGCAGCGAGACGATTGCAACGGCACTGCGGGCTGTCAAACCCGGAGCGCGGAAACGCTCAGGCCGAGGCCTCCACCTCCCGCAGCCGGCGCTCGAGGAAGCGGCGCTCGGGGTCGGTGCCCGCCAGGGCATATGCCTCCCCGTAAGCCGCGGCCGCCTCGGGGTGCCGCCCGATTCGGCGCAGCATGTCGGCCCGGGCGGCCGGGAGCAGGTGGTAGCCCTGAAGGTCCCCCGCAGCAGTGATCACCTCGAGCAGGGCCAGTCCGGCCTCGGGCCCGTCGCACATGGAGACCGCGACGGCGCGGTTCAGCGCGATGACCGGCGACGGGGTGAGCTCGTAGAGCTGGTCGTAGAGCCGGGCGATTTCGGACCAGTCCGGCCGACACCCTCCGCCGCACCCGTGTCCCACACCACTCGCACATGACAGGCGGCGATCGCTGCCTGGATCTGGAAGGACCCGACACGTCCCAGCCGCCCGGCGGCGTCGAGCAGATCGCACCCCTCCACAATGGCTGCCCTGTCCCACAGGGCGCGGTCCTGATCGGCCAAAGTCACCAGTTCTCCGTCCCGATCGACCCGGGCCGCGCTTCGCGCACCATGCAGCAACATCAACGCCAGCAAACCAAGTGCCTCGGGCTCGTCGGGCATCAACGAACACAGAACCCGTCCCAGTCGGATGGCTTCTCCGGTCAGGCTCCGACGCACCAGGTCCGCGCCGGAGCTCGCCGAGTAACCCTCGTTGAACAGCAGGTAGATGACGGCCAGGACGGCCGCGGTTCGCTCCACCAGTTGGTGCGCCGGCGGCACCACGAAAGGGATCCCCGCATTGCGGATCTTGCGCTTGGCCCGCACCAATCGCTGCGCCATGGTCGACTCCGGGACGAGGAACGCCCGGGCGATCTCGTCCGTCGTGAGCCCGGCCAACGTCCGCAGGGTGAGCGCCACTTGCGCCTCGAACGACAGGGCCGGGTGGCAGCAGGTGAACATGAGGCGGAGCCGGTCGTCCGGGACCTCCTCACCGTCCTCCCACGCGCGCTCCCTCAGGCTCGACCTCCATGCGTGCCAACTCCTGTGTCTTTGTCTCGCCCCGCTTCGCCCGCCGGACCCGGTCCAGGGCGCGACGCCGGGCCACCGTCGTCAGCCAGGCGCCGGGCCGGCGCGGGACGCCGTCGCGGGGCCAGCGCTCCAGCGCCACCGCGAAGGCGTCCTGCGCGCACTCCTCCGCCAGGTCCCAGTCACCGGTCAGGCGCACCAGGCTGGCGACCACCCGGCCCCACTCGGCCTGAAAGGCGTCGGCAACAGCGGCCTCGACCTCGGCGATCAGTGGTCCCAGATGGGCCTCACTTCCACCGACCCATCCTTTGCACCCGGGATCAGGGACGCCACCTCAATGGCCTCGTCCAGGTCCTTGCAGTCCACCACGAAGTAGCCGGCCAACTGCTCCTTCGTCTCGGCAAAGGGGCCGTCGGTGGCGAGCACCTCGCCGTTGCGGACTCGCACCGTGGTGGCGTCACTCGTCAGCCGCAGGCGCTCTCCGCCCAGGAGGACGCCTCGCTCGGCCATGTTCTTGGCGAACTCGGCGTACTCGGGTGACACTCCGTCGCCTTCCAGCTCCGGCGTGCGAACGCCAGCCGCCTCGTCCAGCGCAATCATCAACAGGTACCTCATTGTTCCTCCAGTGATCGGGGGTTCTTCCGTTCTTACGACGATCGGCAGACCCCCGGATCGACACTTCTCAACGAATTCTTCCCCAAGGATGTGCCAGCTTGCTCAGAACCTTGCCGAAGACCTTGCTCAAGAGCCATTCGGGGCTCCATATACACATGTGGGAAGGTGCCCTGGGGGTCCGCATATAGATCTCTGGCGAGAACCCCCGAACGTCGCGTATACGGGCGCGCACAGCTAGCCCGCGCCTCCCGAATACACGCCGGCAAGAACCCTCCCACACCCGTCCACCCCGGAGTCCGTCCGTCGCCAACCAGGCATGAGGCCGAGCCCACCCCTGTAGCGTCGCAAACGTCATGCCAGCTGGGGGCCCCGAATCAGAGGTGTTGGAACTGGAGATCGGTGCAGCAGCCGCCGGAGGCGGTTGCGTGGCCCGGGCGCCCGACGGCCGGGTCGTGTTCGTGCGCCATTCGCTCCCGGGCGAGCGGGTGCGGGCTCAGGTGACGGCGACGACCACCTCCTACCTCCGCGCCGACGCCATCGAAGTCCTCGAACCGTCTCCAGACCGAGTCACCCCACCGTGCCCGCACGCCGGGCCGGGACGCTGCGGCGGATGTGACTACCAGCACGTCGAGTTGACCGCTCAACGGCGCTTGAAGGCGTTCCGAGTCGAAGAGCAGCTCCAGCGTGTGGCGGGCATTGAGCGCAAGGTCGAGGTCGAACCCGTGGAGGGCACCTCGAACGGATTGGGCTGGAGAAGCCGAGTGCGGGTCGCGGTCGACCGCGGCGGCGCCGTCGGATTCCACCGGCACCGCTCTCACCGCCTCGAGCATGTCGAGACGTGTCCGGTGGCCACGCCGGAGATCGCCGCCACCGGGGCGTTTGGAGCCGCGTGGCCCGGTGCGGGCGAGATCGAGGTCGTCACCGGATCGCGCCCTGGGGAAGCCTTCATCCACGTGCACCTGGCTCCACATGGCCGGGCCACTGCTCGTCCACCCGACGTGGGCGGCGGCTTGGTCGTGCGCGGTCAGGTGCGACGCAAGCCCGGCGCGGTGCACGCCACTGTCCGCGACCACACCTACCGCGTCTCGGCCGGCGTTTTCTGGCAGGCCCACATCGGGGCGGCCGGGGCCCTGCTCGACGCCGTGCTCACCCTGACCCGGCCGAGGCCAGGGGAGGCGATCGTCGATCTCTACGCAGGCGCGGGTCTGTTCTCGGTTCCGCTGGCCCATGCCGTCGGCCCCACCGGGTCCGTGCTCGCCGTCGAACGAGACGCCAGGGCCTGCGCGGACGCACGACACAACGGCACTCGACTCGATCAGCTCGAGGTCCGGCAAGCGGCCGTAACGCCCGAGTTGGTCGCCAGCGGATTGGGCCGACCCGACGTGATCGTGCTCGACCCGGCCCGCCAGGGCGCCGGCATGGACGTCATGCGGTCCCTCCATGACGCCCAGTCGGACTCCCTGCGCCAGCTGGTCTACGTCTCGTGTGACCCCGCGTCATTCAGCCGCGACGCCCGCGTCCTGCTGGAGAGCGGTTGGCATCTGACGACGTTGCGGGCCTTCGACATCTTCCCGATGACCGAGCACGTCGAGTTGGTCGCCGGCTTCGCACCGCCGAGCTGAGCGCCACCCGACTCCGGGCTCGCCGACCAGCTCAAGGGTGGCCTCCGTGTTCGTGCTCGACGTGACCCGCTGACTCGAACTGCAGGGTCGAGTGCGCCACGTCGAAGTGCCCCGACAGGCAGTCCTGTAGGTGGTCCAGCACGCGTCCCGCCTCTCCCGTGTTGAGACACTCGTCCGTCACCACCACGTGGGCCGTGAGGATGGGCAGGGAGGAGGTCAAGGTCCAGGCGTGCAGGTCGTGAACCGACTGGACCTCGGGCAGCTCCAGCAGGTGCCGGCGCACCTCTTCGAGGTCGATGCCCTCAGGCGCGGCTTCGAGCAGGATCCGCAGAGCCGGCCGGAGGAGCTGGACCGCCGCCTTCAGCATGAGCCCGACCACCACCAAGGACGCGATGGCGTCGGCCCTGTCGAACCCCCACGTCACAATGACCACACCGGCGACCAAGGTCCCGGCGAAGCTGTACAGATCGGTCAGGATGTGCCGGTACGCGCCCTCGATATTCAACGAGCGCCGGTTCGCCTTCGACATGATGAGCGTCGCCACCAGGTTCACGGCCACGCCGACAGAAGCCACGACGATCAGCACCACACCATCGACCGGGGACGGCCTGGCCAGGCGCAAAACGGCCTCGAACGTCACCAGGCCCGAGACGATCAACAGGGCAATGGCGTTCCCGGCGGCCGCCAGGATCTCGGCCCGCTTCATGCCGTAGGTGTGCGAGCCCGTCTCGGGTCGAGCAGCCAATTGGATAGCCCACAACGAGCCCGCGATGGCGCCGACGTCGACCAGCATGTGACCGGCATCGGCCAACAGCGCGAGCGAGTTGGCGTAGATCGCCGCGCTCACCTCGAACGCCATGAAGGCGACGAGGAGGGCCAGAGCGATGACGAGCGCCCGCCGGTCCATCTCAGCGGACGGGCTCAGGTGATCGTGGTCGTGGTCGTGGTCGTGACCCTGCTCACGACCCTGACGACCCTCACGACCACGGCTCTCAGTCATCGCCGCCAACTCCCGTCACGTGGTCGGCGTGCGTCAGCACTTCCTTCACCAACCGCCGGACGTGGGCGTCGTCGACCACGTAGAAGATGCGGGTCCCCTCTCGCCGGCTGCGCACCAGCCGGGCCAAACGCAGTTTGGCCAGATGCTGCGAGACGGCAGCCGGCTGGGCTTCGACCAGTTCGGCCAGCTCGTTGACCGAGTGCTCGCCCTCGAGCAGGGCCCAGATCACGCGCAGGCGGGTCTCGTCGCCCAGCAGCTTGAGCATGCCGACGGCGGACTGGAATTCCTCGGAGCCCGGAGCCCCAACTACCTGCGTAGCCATGCAGGTATCCTAGCAATCAGCGCCAACCCGCGGGAAAGCGAGCCCCGAAAAAGCCTGCCGCGCTGCGTCCCAGCGACGCCTACGTGGCGCTGTGGGTGAAGGCCGAGACCGGCACCGGCTGCACGTTGCAGGGCTGGCTGACCGAGCTCTGCGGCACGGCCGCCTCGAGCACCGCCTTCATGATGGGTCCGGCCACCTCGGCCCCGTCCGATCCGATGTACTGCTGGGGCACCACCACCGCCACCGCCACCTGGGGGTGGTCGGCCGGGGCGAAGCCGATCATCCAGTCCTGGGTGATATCCGCGCCACTTGCCGTCCCGGTCTTTACCGCGGCGCACAACCATGACGGGAAGCCCACCCCGTCGGCGGTGCCGCTGGCCACCACACCCTCCATCAGGGAGGTGACCTGCTGGGCGGTCTGCGCCGAGGAGACGCTCGACATCGCGTGGGGCGTGTACGTCTCCACCGTGTTGCCCTGCGCGTCGTGGATCGACGACATCACGTGCGGGGTCATGAGATTCCCGCCGTTGGCGATGCCGGCCGCCACCATGGCGTTCTGCAGCGCGGTGGTCGACACGTTGTACTGACCGATGGCGCTCTGGCCGAGGAACGCCTGCGAGGTCGGCGGCAGCGAGGGGAAGACCGACGCCGCCACGTCGGGCAGGTCGATGGGCGGCACGGCGTCGTAGCCGAAGAGCTGCGCCTGCTTCGTCAAGGTGGCCACTCCCTCCTGCACGCCGAGCTCGGCGTAGCCGGGGTCGCACGAGAAGGGCAGCATCTGGGTCATGGTGCCGCCGCACGGACCGCTCTCGTCGCACAGCGGCTTGCCGTCGGGGAAGGTCTGACAATCCTGGACCGGATAGTTGAACGCGGCCAGCGCCGGCTTCAGGTTGTAGGCCGCCGTGCTGGTGACCACCTTCATGGTCGACCCGGGAGCGAAGCTCTCACCGGTGGCGATAGGCAGCAACGGGAAGTACCCCTCGTGGTCCTTCTGGGTGTAACTGAAGTAGGCCAGCTGCTCGGCCGACAGGCTGGTGCTGACCAGCGCGTTGGGGTCGTAGGTCGGGTTGGACACCATGGCCAGCACGTCACCCGTTGACGGCTGGATCACCACCACCGCCCCGTCCTTGTTGGCCCCGGGGGGTGACGTGGACAGGATGTTCCAGACCTGCTGCTGCAGCGACGGCTCCACGGTCAGCGTCACGCTGTCGGTGGTGAGCGGCATCTTCTCCCGGAACAGCAGCTGGCTCAGCGTCTGCGGCGCCTGCGTCTGGGACGACAGGTAGGAGTCGTAGGTCTCCTCGACCCCGCCGTGCGTGCCGTTGTACAGCGCCGAGGAATACCCCGTGATGCCGGCGAACAGAGGGCCGTCGGGGTACTCCCGCACGTAGTCGTAGGGGTAGTCCTGGCGGTTCGTTCCGGCCGGAGTCGGGACCGACTGCGCCAGCACCGTCCCGTCCGCCGCATAGATCGTCCCCCGGTCGTTCTGGTCGGCCAGCACCGCGACACGCGGGTTTTGCGGCGACGTCGCCAACGACTTGGCCTTGACCAGCTGGATGTTCACCAGCTGTACCACCACCAGGCCGAGGCAGGCCACCATGATGACGCCGAGCCAGCGGATACGCCGTCCCATCAGCGCGCGGGCCGCACGGTCGAGGACCGGAGGGTCATGCGGGGCACGGCTTGCATGGTAGGCCCCGGGACCGTCGCTGGGGCTTCATCCCCACCCGCCGCTGCAATGCCCATGCAACCTGACCAGGGCGTTCATCGGGCAGTCGGTACCCGACCCGCAACGGGGCTGCGACCGGTCCGAGACCTCAGTCCGCCACTGTGGGACCCCGATGCCCATAGGGTTCAAGGCCAGTCCCCCGCGTACCGATGCATTGCCTGTGGGCGTCCCTCCGTGCTCCGTGCCGGCACGCCGCCGACCGAACACCCGCTGAGAGGAACACCGTGATACGACGCGTAACCCGTCTTTGCCTGCCAGCCGCCCTCCTGGCGGCGGCTGCCGCTCTCATCCTGCCGAACATCGGCGCGGCGGGACAGGTCGCCCAGGCCAGCCAGGTGGGCCACGCCAGCACGACCCCCGGCTTCACCTTGACCCAGGAGTGGTCACAGACCCTCAACGACGCCACCAACCCGATCGCCGAGTCGTCACCGAACGTGGCCGACCTCGATGGCCAGCCCTCCGTCGTGGTCGGCGACCGCGCCGGTTACGTGTACGCCTTCCATCTGGCCGGTGGTTCGGGCGTGGCCGGCTGGCCCTACGACGTCGGGGCGCCCGTCGATTCGTCGCCTTCGGTGGCGCCGATCGACGCCAACGGGTACGACACCGTCTACGTCGGCGGCGGCAACACCTTCTCCCCCGACTCCGGCGGCTACCAGGCGATCGCCCCCAACGGCGGCGACCAGTGGTTCGTCCAGGAGACCAACCCGGCCACCGACCCCACCGTCCACTCGGGCGTCCAGGCGTCGCTCACCGTCGGTGCCTACGGCGGCGGCTACGGCGTTGAGGCGGGCTCGCTCGGACAGAACACCGACGCGCTGGCGGCCTCGAACGGAGCAACGCTGGCCGGCTTCCCGTGGTTCTCCGCCGACTCGGTGTTCTCCACCGCCGCGCTGGCCGACCTCTATGCGGACGGCAACAACGAGATCATCACCGGCGGCGACTCGAGCGCCGGCTCGGCCTACGGCCAGACCTATAGCAACGGCGGCCACATCCGCATCATCTCGAGTAGCGGCAATTACGGCACGGGCCAGCCGGCCGGCGGGCTGATCTGCCAATACAACACCACGCAGAACATCGGGAACTCCTCGCCCGCCGTGGGTGAGTTCCTCTCCGGTGGCGCCGTGGGCATCGCCATCGGTGACGCCAGCTACTACTCGGGTGCCTCCGACTCCAACAAGGTCTTCGCCCTCAACACCAACTGCGGCTTGGCCTGGAGCGACACCCTGAACGGCGCCACGACGGACTCGCCGGCTCTGGCCAACGTCCAGGGCACCGGCCAGCTCGATGTCGTAGAGGGCACCCAGGCGGGGACCGTCTACGTGCTCAACGGCACCAACGGCGCCGTCATCTGGTCGGCCTCGACGACCGGCGAGGTCATTGGTTCGCCGGTGACGGCCGACCTGACGGGAGACGGGTACCAGGACGTGATCGTGCCGACCATGAACGGCATCGACATCTACGACGGACGGTCGGGCGCCGAGGTGGCCACGCTGGCCTCCACCGACGGGTTCCAGAACTCGCCGCTGGTGACCGACGACCCCGACGGCCACATCGGCATCACCGGAGCCGGCTACACGTACAACGGCAGTGCCCTGGTGGGCGTTGTCACCCACTGGGAAGTCGACAACACGAACGGCTCGGGTGCCAGCGTCAACGAGCAGGGCGCCTGGCCCCAGTTCCACCACGACCCGCAGCTCACGGGTGACGCCGGCACCCCGGCGCCCACCATCGAGGTCCCGTGCAACGCGCCCAGCGACGGCGCCGACGGCTACCTGCTCTCCGCCTCCGATGGCGGCGTGTTCAACTACGGCAACATCCCGTTCTGCGGCTCGACCGGCGGCATCCACCTCAACAAGCCGGTCGTGGCCACGGCCCTCACCCCCGACGGCGGGGGCTACTGGGAGGTGGCGTCCGACGGCGGCATCTTCGCTTTCGGCGACGCCGCCTTCTACGGCAGCACGGGCGGCCAGTCGATCAACGCGCCCATCGTGGGCATGGCGGCCACACCTGACGGCAAGGGCTACTGGCTGGTCGGCGCCGACGGCGGTATCTACAACTACGGCGACGCCCACTTCTACGGGAGTGCCGGGGGCATGCATCTCAACAAGCCGATCGTGGGCATGGCCGCGACGCCTGACGGGGGCGGGTACTGGTTGGTCGCTTCTGACGGCGGCATCTTCAACTACGGCGATGCCAATTACTACGGTTCCATGGGCGGCAAGCCCCTGAACGAACCCATCGTCGGCGTGGCGGGCGACGCCGCCACCGGTGGCTACTGGCTCGTCGCCTCCGACGGCGGCATCTTCTCGTACGACGCACCCTTCGACGGTTCGACCGGCGGCATGCACCTGAACGCCCCCATCGTCGGCATGGAGGCCAACCGCGACGGCTCGGGCTACCGCTTCGTGGCCTCCGATGGCGGCATCTTCAGCTACAACGCGCCATTCTTCGGGTCCATGGGCGGCAAGCCGCTGAACAAGCCCGTGGTCGGCATGGCCGGGAGCTGAGCGAGCCGCAACGGGAACACAGGTGCGAGGACGGGACCTTCCTCGGGCGCGCCGACCCAGTGGCCTGGCGGGACAGGCCCGGGCGGTCGCGTCGGGGGCTCCAGCGGGGGGGGTCTCGGAGGGCTCGGCGCACCAACCAGACCACTAGCCAGGCAGCGAATTGCGCCAGCACGGGCGGCGTCAACGCTAGCGGCAACGCTGGCGTAGGCTCGTTGCGGTGGCAAGTTGTGAAGCGGGCGACGCCCTGAACGGGGTGGGCGCGAGTTGGCAGCTGCCCTCCCGGGCATCGCTGACGGGTCGGCGGGTTGGTTCGGGCGCATGACCGTCTTGATGCTGATCGAGGATGACGCCGCGGATCCGCCGATCTCTTGAGTCGGCGCTCACGACGCGCGGCTTCGAGGTCCTGACGGCCGCCACCGGGCTCGATGGTCTACGCAGCGTCGTCGAGCATCATCCGGCGGCGGTGATCCTGGACCTCGGTCTCCCTGACATCGACGGGTTGGAGCTCGTCAAGATGATCCGTGCGGTCAGTGAAGTCCCCATCGTCGCCGCCACGGCTCGCGATGACGAGGCGGGCATCGTGCGCACCTTGGACGCCGGCGCCGACGACTACGTCGTCAAGCCCTTCTCGGCCGATCACCTCGAGGCGCGGCTACGCGCCGTCTTCCGCAGATCGGCCCGACGCGAGGACCCGGTACTGGTTGTCGGTGGGCTTCGGGTCGACACCTCAGCGCGAGTGGCTTCGCTCGAAAATGAGACCCTGGACCTCACTCGCAAGGAGTTCGACCTCCTGGCGTACCTGGCGTCACAACCTGGTCATGTCGTCTCCAAGCGCGAGATCCTTGCCGCCGTGTGGGATCAACCGCTTGGTGGAGCCGACAAGACCGTCGACGTCCACCTGTCCTGGCTCCGCCGCAAGCTGGGCGAGACGGCCGCGCAACCTCGCTATCTGAATGTGCTGCGCGGCGCCGGGGTCAAGCTGGTCGACCCTGGAGAATGAGGCGACGCCTCAACCTGATTGTCCTCACCGTCACCGCCATGGTGACCGTGGCGTTCCTGATCCCTCTGGGCGCAGTGGTCAAGGTGGTCGCCGCTGACCGAGCACTCTCCGTTGCGGACCAGGAGGCTCGATCTCTCGCCAGCGTCCTGGCCTCGGAGACGTCGTCGTCCTCCCTGACCTCCGTGGTGGCGCAGCTCAACGCCGACGGCAGCGGTCGCTCGGCCGTCGTGTTCCTCCCTTCGGGAAGGCGGATCGGGCCACCCATCGCCGTTCCGAGGGCGGAACTCGCGCTGGCCCGCGGCGGCCGGGCATTCTCCGCCTCCTCGGGCTCCTCCACCAGGGTGTGGGTGCCCGTGCGCCTCAAGTCGGGCGTGGTCGTCGGGGTAGTCAACGTCCCCGATCAGCTCCTCCAACAGGGCGTGCTACGCGCTTGGCTGGCCCTGGCCGGCGTCGGTATCTCCGTCCTGGCCCTCGCCTATCTCCTGTCTGACCGGCTGGGTCGCTCCCTGGTCCACTCCATCGAGGACCTGGACCAGGTGACGCGCCGGCTCAGCGGCGGTGAGCTCGAAGCGCGGGTCGAACCCACGGGCCCGGTCGAAATCGAGGACATGGGTCGCGCCGTCAACGCCCTTGCGGAGCGGATTATCGAGCTTCTCGAGCTGGAGCGCGAACAGGCCGCCGACCTGTCCCATCGGCTGCGCACGCCGCTCACCGCACTCGCCCTCGAAGCGGAGGCCCTCCCCAACGAATCCGACCGTCAACGCATCGGTGCTGCGGTGCACGATCTGACCGACGCCGTCAACAGCGTCATCGTCGAGGTGCGGCAAGACCGGCCCTTACGGCTCCCCGAGACGTCCGACATCACCAAGACGGTGCGTGACCGGCTCGCCTTCTGGGCCGTGCTAGCTGAAGAGCAGGGGCGGCCATGGACATCGAATCTCCCTGATGCCGAAGTCGAAGTGATGACGTCGAGCGTTGAGCTCGCCGCGGCGGTCGATGCGCTGATCGGCAACGTGCTCGCCCACACGCCTGACGAGACCGCGTTCCGAGTCGAGCTCCTCGTATCCACGTCAGGGGCGGTGCTCGTTGTGGAGGACGACGGTCCCGGCTTTCCCGCCGGACCGGTCCACCGCCGAGGCCATAGCGGTGCAGGTTCCACCGGCCTCGGGCTCGATATCGTACGCCGGACGGCCGAGCGCGCGCACGGCGGCATGACGACCGGCACCAGCGCCAATGGGGGCGCTCGCGTCGAGGTCGCGTTCGGGCGATCGGAGTCCGCGCCGTCCGCTCCCGGCAACGGCACCGCGGCCCCTCCGTCCGTCTCGGTCGGTCCGGGCTCAGTCGCCTGACGGGATCCGCGACCCCGGGCCGTTCCTTAACGCAGCGACCCGTCTTTCGATTAAGTCGCCCCGCCGTTAAAACTGCCGCCCGAATTATTGTTCGACTCCGGTCGGCGCGGCGTTCCCGGCCATCCGCTCCGACCCGTGTCGCCCGACGCACGGACGGGATTGCCTGCCTGACAAAGAGCGCCGATCTCCGAGGGCGCGCCGCCACCGGAGAAAGACACGGCCACGAATCGCGGGCCGTCGTTGATCACATTGAGTTGATAGCCGTTGGCGGGCAGCGCGCTGAGGAGGGAGATGGTGTCACCAGAGCACTGCACGGTGACCGCACCGCCCAGTGAGGTATAGGTGGCCGACCGCAAGGCCGGCGTCGGGGGCGTCGGGATGGTCGGGGGCGCCGCGACCGAAGGAAGATCGGACGCGGGTGCCGTGGTCGGTGTCGTTGCCGACGCATTGTGGTCTGGAAGAGTCGGCGTCACGGGAACGGGAACCGGTGGCGACGTCGTGGTCGTCGTAGTCGGCACGGTCACCGGCGGGGTCACTGAAGGCGCCGCCGACTGGCCTACCGCGGACAGCGGACGCTGATCGCTGGTGATCCTTGCTTCGGGGATGACCGGCGCGGGGGCCGCCGAAACTGCCCTGGTCACAGTACCAACGCCCACCCAGCTGACCAGGGTGGCGGCCACCGTTGCCAGGGTCCAGGCGCCAGCCGCCAGGATGGGGGCGCGTCGCATACCGTCAATTCTGGCCGGTGTCCAGGGGGTGAACCCTAAGGCAGAGATAAATCGACCCGGCAGTATCCTGAGTCCTTGCCACCGTCTCGTCTGACCTCATGACCACCTCGTCACGACCACTTGTGATGCGGCATCGTACCGGGCGCGTGTTGGTGGTCTCGATGCAGCGTGCCGAGAAGCGCAATGCCATCAACCGGGCCCTAGCGGACGAGCTGGACAATGCCCTGAACGAGCTTGATGACGACCCGGAACTGTGGGCGGGCGTACTCACCGGCACAACCGAGATCTTCTGTGCCGGCAGTGACCTGACCAGCGGCGGTGACTACGTCACCGAACGGGGTGGTGAGTACGGCATCATTCGCCGTGAACGGCGCAAGCCACTGATCGCGGCCGTTGAGGGCACCGCTCTGGGGGGAGGGCTCGAGGTGGTCCTGGCCTGCGATCTCGTGGTGGCGTCAACCAAAGCCCGATTCGGGTTGCCCGAAGTGGGCATCGGAGTGATACCGACCTGCGCAGGGCTTTTCCGCGCACCGAGGGCACTCCCCCTCAATGTGGCCCGTCAACTGATCCTGACTGGACGACCGATTGATGCGCAACGCGCCTACGAAGTGGGCCTGGTCAACGTGTTGACCGAGCCGGGCTCGGCCCTCGAAGAAGCCCTCCTGCTCGCCGGCGACATCTGTGCCAACGCACCGGTCTCCGTCCAGGCCTGCCTGACCGCAGTGAACGAACTCGTCGCAGCAGGCGACACCGATGGGTGGGAAGAGACCGCCCGGGCCATGACCAGCGTGATGCGGTCATCGGATCGCGCGAGGGGGTCAACGCGTTCTCGAGAAGCGAGCCCCCATATGGACGGGACGCTGAGATCCGACCGCAATCACCACCGACTCGCCACACGATAAGTCTTTGCGAAATCTCTACTCAGCCGTTGAAGGGCTGAGTAGCCGTCAATACACTCGACCAAGAGCGCAAACAATACAGGCGCCTTGCGGGTTGTCGGGCCCCAAGCAGTGTCAGACCGAACCCACGGTGGTTGTCCGGGAGGTCAATCGGTGACCCTCGTCGTACGACGAAATGAACTCAATCCAGAGACTCCCCTTTTCGCACGCGAGGCCATCGTCACGCTCGTCGGAGAGCTCGATGCGTCCTCCGCCGGCCTGCTGTACCAGCAGCTGGCCACCCTCACCCGGGAGGGCGTCAGCCACGTGGCGCTCGATCTTGAGGGGCTGGCGTTCATGGACTCGACGGGCCTGTCAGTGATCATCGCCGAGTACAAGCGCACGACATCACTTGGTGGAGAATTGGTAATCCACTCACCACAAGAGCCCGTCCGGAAGCTGTTTGAGATCACCGGTCTCCTCGAGTTGCTCGACGTCTTGCCGAAGGAGCGCGCCAGCAACTTCGTGCCCTGAGCGGCCTCAGGTCAACCCTGCGCAACTTGTGTCCTTTTGTAAACGCAACCCACCGACGCCTGTAACGTCAGGCGTATGACGAAGGATCAGAGATGAGCCGCGTTACGCATGCGGCGGAGCTCCCCTAACCGTGGCAACCCGTCGTCTGCCCGGTACACCCTCCGATCAGTTGCCCGGCGTCCTGGCCGCCGGCACCACCGATGTGACAACGATCTTCGCCTCTTTCTCGGCCCGCCAGCCGGAAGGCCGGGACGAGGAGTACCTCGAATGGCATTCCCTCGACCATCGACCCGAGCAATACCGGATCGACGGTCTGCGCCACTCCATTCGACTGGTCAGCACGCCCGGCTGCCGAGAGCAACGTGCTACAAGCACCGCTCGCTACGAGGCCGTTGACCACGTGATGACCTATCTCTTCGCCGACGTCGGCGCGATGGTCCATTTCAATGCGTTGAGCGATGCCCTCCCGGCGGAACGTCGGCCGCTGACGCTGCCCAGCATCGAATACGGGGTCTACGAGCTGGCCGGCAAGCTCGCCGCGCCGCGGGCCGTGACCGGCGCCGACGTGATCCCTTGGCGCCCCGCCCTGGGCGTGTATCTCCTGGTCGAAGACGGGACAGCATCGCCCGAGAACTTGGTGGACGTGGACGGCGTGGCGGGCGCCTGGTGGGGGCACGGGATCACGACAGACACCCCGTTCACAATTGATCGGCAGGGCCTGCAGATCACATACCTCTTCCTCGAGGAAGATCCGGAGGCGGTGGCCGGGCGGCTCGCCTCAACGCTGCAAGACCGTTGGGCCGGCCCAGGCCGGCCGACGGCCCTGTTGGCAGCGCCCTTCTACGTCGTCATCCCCTTCGAGTGGGGCCGTCACCTGCCCTGAGCGTCGATCGGGCGGTGAATCGCCGACAAAACGCGATGCCCGCCCTCGTCACGCCCGGTCGCGCACGGGGAGGTCCGGGTAGCGGGCCTCGATCATGCGTCGGAACCCGTCTCGCCAGTGGACCTTGGTCCGCCCCAGCACCTCATGCATCAGGGTCACGTCAGGCCACAGAGGCGTGTGCGCCGACGAGTCGTATTCGAAGCTGGGCGCCACGCCCACCAGCTCACCCATGTAGGTGCAGTACTCCTCGGCACTCACGGTCTCGCTGCCGGCCCAATTGACCACGACGGCCGGTATTCCGCCCACTTCCATGGCTCGGATCCCGAACTCCACATAGTCGTCCTCGTAGATTGGATTGAAGTTGTTCGGCCTGTCCGGATGCAACCGCACCGGCTTACCCTGCAGCATCAGCGCGAGCCGATCCGCCGGAGCGCCACCCTCCGGTCCGTACGTCGAGCAGATCCGGATGATGGTCAGCGGTACCCCGAAATGCCGCGCCACCCAGGTGCAGACAGCCTCGCCCGCCACCTTGGAGAAGCTGTAGTTACCTCGCTGTGGCACGCCCGGCGGATCCGACTCTGTCAAGGGACGATGCCCCTGGTACTGGTAGATGGAGCCCGTCGAGCAGTACACGAAGCCCTTGCTTGCCCGGCAGTGGTGTAGCAAGCGCCCCGAGGCCTGCGCATTGGTCTCCAGGGCCGATTGCCAACCATCGACTCCCGTGGCTACGGCGGCATGGAACACATAGTCGAAGTCATCGGGCAATGAGGAAAGGTCGTCGCTCGCCACATCGAGTCTCAACGGTCGCGCACCGATTGCCGTCAGTCGGTCATGAGCGGATGGATCGGTAAACCGCGCCGCACCCCACACTTCGTTGTCACGTGCCAATGCTCGGACAATGGGAAAGGCGATCTTGCCAGTGGCCCCCGTGATGAGAATCTTCTCCCCGCGCAACGGTTCTCCTTTCCCAGTTGCCGGTACACGAAGGTTCATCGCCGGACACTAAATCGTCAAGATTGCCCTAACGCCCTCCGAGGACCTTCCGGATCGCACCGAGCTGACGCGGTTCCGCCCGCCACCATGTCCACTTGCCGCGCTTCTCGCCCACGATCAGCCCTGCCGCAGCCAGGATCCTGGTGTGGTGAGAGATGGTCGGCTGGCTCTTACCGAGCGGGCCTTCAAGGTTGCAGCTGCATACTTCACCTACGGAGGCCACGAGCGACAACAGGCGTAGGCGTACGGGGTCGCTCAGCGCGGCCATCACGGACGCCAGCTGAGCGGCCTCATCATCGGACAGCGGTGTCTCGGTCAGCGGCGGACAGCACAGCGCTTGAGGCTCGCCCGAACTCGCTAAAGGCGTCTTGGTCGGCAATCACACTCTCCCATTGACAGATGTCGATATGAATCTTATCCTGTCATATTGACATCCATCAATCTTCGTGAGGGAGCACATGTCCAGGATTCAACTGGCACTCAACGTCACCGACCTTCAGTCCTCGATCGTCTTCTATTCGAGGCTGTTGGCGTCCGAGCCCGCGAAGGTCCGCCCGGGCTACGCCAACTTCATCGTCGCTGACCCTCCGCTCAAACTCGTTCTGATCGAACTGGCCGAAGCGCTGGCACTGGCGTAACGGGAGCCCTCAACCACCTAGGCGTCGAGGTCGAAACCCCAGAGGAGGTGGCCACATCGGCCGCTCGCCTGTCGGGCGAAGGCATGGATACTCACCGACTCTCGGCCACGACCTGCTGTTACGCCGTTCAGGACAAAGTATGGGTCGACGATCCCGACCAGGTGCCCTGGGAGGTCTATACCGTGCTGGCCGATGTTGAGGACGAGTCGAGCGTGACCCGTCTGTCGGACGACTGCCAGGCTGAAGCGGTCGCGGGCGGTGCATCGTCCGTGCCGCACTGCTGCTGACGGAGCCGTTGGGATGCCGACGTGACCATCAGCTTGGTCCGCCGCGCCTTTGGGGAGTTCCTGGGTTGCGCCTTCCTCGCTGTCGTGGTCGTCGGCTCTGGCATCGCCGCTCAGCGACTATCGCCCGGAGAACCAGGGCTGGAACTACTGGAGAATGCACTCGCCACCGGGTGTGGGCTTATGGCCATCATCTGGATGCTCGGCGGTGCTTCAGGGGCGCACCTGAATCCAGTGGTTTCGTTGGCAGACGCCGTGCTCGGGCGTACGGGCTGGTGGCAAGTCTCCTCCTACATCCCCGCGCAGATCCTTGGCTGCGTCTGTGGGGCGATCGTCGCGAACGTCATGTTCGCCCAAGCCGCCATCAGCATCTCGACCAAGAATCGGGCGTCGGGTGCTCACTTCCTCTCCGAACTCATCGCCACGGTGGGTCTCTTGGTGTTGATTTTCGCCATGGTTCGCACCGAACGGCGCTCGGCAATCCCGGTCGCGGTAGGTGTCTACATTGCCGGCGCCTACTTCTTTACCAGCTCGACCAGCTTCGCCAACCCCGCCATTACCCTCGGCCGGATGTTCTCCAACAGCTTCGCCGGCATCGCACCGTCGTCGGTGCCCTCGTTCATCCTGGCGCAGCTCGTGGCCGTGCCCGTCAGTCTTGTGGTCATTGTCATCTTGTATCCCGTCGAACGGTCACGAACCGAACGGAAGCCCGCGTGAACGAGCGACCGATCGTCCTCTTCCTGTGCACGCACAACGCAGGTCGGAGCCTGGCCGCCAAGGTACTCCTCGACCACTACGCCCACGGGCGAGTTGAAGTTCGCTCCGCAGGGTCGGAGCCGGGAGACGAGCTGAATCCTTCGGTCCTAGCGTTGCTCCAAGAGCGGGGGCTCGATCCGAGCAGGGAGCTACCCAAGGGCCTGACTGACGCCGACGCGCTCGAATCGGACGTCATCGTCACGATGGGCTGCGGAGATAGCTGCCCGGTATATCCCGGCAAACACTATGTCGACTGGGAGCTCGACGACCCCTCCGGAATGACGGTCGAACAAGCCCGACCCATCGTCAATGAGATTGACCGTCGGGTGCAACATCTCCTGGCCGCTCTCACGACCGACTGAGCCACGAGTCGACTAGTCCAACATCCCCTCACCCAGACGATTGTTGCCCCCATCGCAGTGTCGTCAACCTGGTGGAGGGCACCGGAAAAATCGGGCAACCGGCGGGTGCTCTGCCCGCTGCAATCGCGGGACCCGATGTGTGCCAAAGGGGCCCGACCGCAGGTCGGTCCCTCCGCTAAAAGCTCTCCCAGCGGGGGCGGGCCACCGACGTTGGCTCGGGGAGCTCGCCGACCGCATCCCCGTTCAGATCACTGCCCAGCGGTTGCTGACCGTCGGGCCGATCAGTAGCGACGAACGCAGTCGTGCGCAGAGGGATCTCCTTGATGAGCCAGCTCAGGATGAAGCCGAGGACGACGAAGGGCACAGCGACCAAGAACGCCGTCTCGACCGAGTGACTGAACGCATTGACGACAAAGGTGCGCTGGGCGGGGGGAAGATGCTCTATCTGGGCTGGGTTGGCTGTGACGTTCGAGCCGCTGACCAACTTCAGCTCAGCCGATGTGGCGTGCAATTTGAGTTGCGAGAGCAGGCGGTTGGCGAAGACGGCGCCGAGGACCGCTACCCCGAAGGCGCCTCCGATGGTCCGGAAGAACGTCGACGTTGCTGTGGCCACACCCAGCTCGGAGTATGGCACCGCGTTCTGCACGGCGACGACCAGCACCTGCATGACCAGGCCTATGCCGAGCCCGGTGATGAACATGAAGACCGCCACTTCCCCGTAGGGGGTATGCGGTCCGAGCTGGGTGAGCGAGAGGAGGCCGAGTGAGAGGACGGCTGTGCCCACGATGGGGAACACCTTGTAACGGCCCGTGCGGGTCACGATGCGCCCGCTTGAAATAAAGGTGAGCAGCATGCCGCAGATCATGGGCAGGAGCTCCAGCCCCGAGAGGGTCGGCGACGCTCCATGGACGATCTGGAGATATAGGGGCAAGTAAATGATGGCCCCAAACATGGAGAAACCGATGATGAACCCGACGGCCGACGTGGCGGTAAAGGTCCGGTTCTTGAAGAGCCAGAGCGGGATGATGGGCTCGGAGGCCCTCGTCTCAATGAAGCAGAAGATGCTCAGCGACGCCACGGCGACCAGCCCGACCCCGATGATGACGGGCGAACCCCAGGCATATTCGGAGCCGGCCCAGGTGGTGAGCAAGATGATGCAAGTGACGCCGACTGCGAGGAAGGCAGTTCCGGCCCAGTCGATCTTGTGTTGCACCCGCTTGACCGGAAGGTGGAGCACTGCGGCCACGACGAACAGGGCGACGACGCCGAGCGGCACGTTGATGTAGAAGATCCAGCGCCATGACAAGTGCTCGGTGAAGAAGCCTCCGAGAAGTGGGCCGGCCACGTTGGTCACACCGAAGACGACGCCGAAGTAGCCCATGTACTTGCCCCGCTGGCGGGCCGATACGACGTCACCCATGATGGCCTGGGACCCGACCATCAACCCGCCGGCCCCGATCCCCTGGATCGCTCGGAACGCGATGAGTTCGGCCATGGACTGGGACAACCCGGACAGCATGGATCCGGCCAGGAAGATCAGGATGGCCAGCTGGAAGAGAGCTTTGCGGCCGTAGAGGTCACCCAACTTTCCCCACAGCGGAGTGGAGATGCAGGTCGTCAGGAGGTAGGCCGTGACCACCCACGACAGGTGGTTGAGCCCGTGCAAGTCGCCGGCAATGGTAGGCAATGCAGTCGCCACGATGGTCTGGTCGAGGGCCGCCAGACCCATCCCCATCATAAGAGCGGCGAGGATCACCAGGATCCGGCGATGCTCTGCGTCGGCAGCCTGTTCTTCCACCGGGGTCAGCGTCAGCTCAGTCACGCGCGTCGTCCAGGTCTCGTTCGAGGTTCTCCGCGAAACGACTGAGCAGGTCGGCCAAGGTGGACAGGTCGTCGTCGCCCCAATCTTCCAAGAGCTGCTCGAGCCAGGCCCGGCGAGCCCGCCGCACCCGTTCGATGGTCCGTCGACCGGCTGGGGTGAGGCCGATCCTCGAGGCTCGGCGGTCGTCGGGGTCGGTCTGGCGAACGACCATCCCGTCGCGCTCGAGCTGCTGGACCTTCCGAGTCACCGTTGGGGTGTCGACGCCCAGTATCTCGGCCAGGTCGGTGACTCGGAGCGAGTCGCCTTTGGCGGAAAGCTTGAAGAGCAGGGTGGCACCGGCTCGGTCGAGCCGGACCCCGGCCAATCGCAGGAGCCGTTCATGCAGGCGGACCTGGGTGATCGATCGGGCGACGGTCTGCAGCGCCTCGTCGAACCGGTCGACGTGCGGGGCCGACGGGCCCGACTCGGCAGCACTGGAGATAGTTGCTTTCAGCACACATCTATTATACCAGCCGGCAGCGGCCTTCTCGGTCAGTCAGCAACCTGACCGACGAATCGCTTGAGTTCACGCAGGTAGCCGCTCGTGCCACCTTTCTGAATGCCTCTCCCGATTGGGCCCGCCAGCTGCACGAGCAGATCGCCCGGGCGCGAGAACGCCTCGATTTCGAACTGTACGACCTCATCCGGTGAGATCGAAACGACAAACGCTTCCTCGCCCTGCTCGGGATGGCCGGGCAGCGTCCCGTAGGCAAAGCCCCACCGGGTCTGCCCATCGATCACGCCCACGATCCGACAGGGCACTGCGAGAGCCAAAATGGGCGTCCCCAAAGTCACGACGACGGTCGCACCAGTGCGGATCTCCTGGTCATCCGGAAAAACCCGCATGCCAGGAAGACGGTGCGCCTCCCAAGTTTTGAGTCCCGCGACTGCCCGCTGAAACGCCTCAAGTCCCTGGCCGAGCACCATCTCGTAGTGGTCGTGGTGAAACCCCTCCGGTCGCTTTCCGGCAAGCGTGGCCCCGATGTCGCTGTAGGTCGGCTCGGCGGTCTCAAGGGCTTCCACCATCTGCCTCATTGCCGCCGAGTCCGACGGGCGGACGAACCTCATGCTCCGTTGTTATCAGGTGGCACGACTGGACAGGTGCACGCTCCCTAGCGACATCCCGTGACGGCCTGCAGATATGGCAGTGCTGAATCTGCGCCAGAGATCCTTTGGTCTCTCCGGGTAGCTCCCAAGCGGGAGACTCCAAATTCATGATCAGGTCGTTCGCTACCCTCGTGGGATGGTGATCGTAACTGGCAGCGTCGAAGCTCGATCGGACACGATCGATCGAGTCCTGGAGATGGGCTTGGCGCACGTCCAACGCTCCCGCCGGGAGCCGGGATGCCTGCTACACAGCGTGCACCGGGACGTTGAGAACGAGCTCCGGCTGGTGTTCATCGAGCAATGGGAGGATGCCAGGGCGCTCGAGGCTCACTTCCGCGTCCGGGCGTCACGGGAGTTCGTACGAGAAGCAGCCGCCCTCGCCGCCCGACCGCCCGAGATGTCGATCTTCGAAGCCGAAGTCGCCTCGATTCAGAACCCGGCGCCCGCGAAGCGGCGCACCTGAGTTCCCGCTCCGTCTGCGAGTGGTGACCGGGCCGGACCCGCATGTCTCACGTCACGCTCCCCGACAATCCCTATGACTTCATCGGACCCGAGTCCCGCCGACGCGCCAGGTCGGCTGCGCTAGGCGACGGGTCTCCTCCGCCTCGGCGCACCGAGACGAAGGAGACCGGATGAAACCCGACGTCAGGTGATACGCAGGTGCTCGACCAGGCGAAGCGACCCTTGCGGTGCGCCGACGCTGGTGAAGGTGCCCCAGCCGGCGAGGGTCGCCAACGCACCGAAACCATAGGTCGGGACGCCGTCCATGTTCGGGTCGGTGCCCCCGGCGATCACGAGGAAGGTGCCGTAGGTTGTGCCGTTGGGCAGCGTCGTCCCATAGGCCCGGATCTGGGTGTTGCCGCTCTGGCCACCCAGCGTGCACGCGCAGGTGTCGATGTCCTCAAACGAGGTGGTGCCGTTCGTGTTCGTCGTGAGTGCGGCCATGGCGGTGACTGAGCCATTTAGCCCGCCGAAGCCCGTGTAGTTGTCGGTGCCCTGTTGCAGGAGGAGCGTCTGGCCCGCCTCGGTCGTCGCCACAGGCAAGGTCTCCTCCGATGTCGTTGTGCGGAGCCCGAAGCTCGTCTGCAGGCTCCACGTGGGCACTGTTATGTGCTCCGAGATCCCCTGGCCCTCCATGGCCTCCTCCGCCGGGTTGGACGCCATGACGTTGAAGCCGCACTCGCCGGCGCCGAAGCCGCCCACCAGGTTGGGTGCGGCGCCGCTGTCACCGAACTGGACGGTCGGCACGTTGTTGAAGCAGGTCATGTTCCCGTTCACCTGGTTGTTGGCGATCTCCGTGCCGTCGGGGTCACTGCTCTGGTCATTGACGAACGTGGCGCTCCCGCCGATCTCGTTGCGGAACGACCCCATCCAGCACGTCTGCATACCCACGATGCTGAGGTTGCCACCGATGCTGTTGTCCTCAAAGTCGGTGTACTGGGGGAACCCGGCATCCACCAACGCGGTGTCCTCCGACCAGGGTGCAGGGATCGCGCTGGTGAAGCAGCCGCCCGACGCGCCGCCGCCGGCGGCACCGCCACCGCCGCCGAAGATGGACACGCTCCCGCCGATGGAGGTGGAGTGGATGACGACGGCCTCCGCGTTAACGGCCGTGACGTTGCCGCCGATGCTGTCGTCGCTGATGGCCGGGGCGGTCGTATTCCCCATGGGCGGGGTCGTGCACCCGTTGTTGGGCGAGCAGCCGAGCACGAGCACACCGTCGGACCCGACGGTCACGCTCCCGCCGATGCTCACGTGGGCTGGCAGCAGCGGGTTATCGGCGGGATCACCCGGCGTGACAGCGTCGAGCAGCGCCCCCGGAGCGACGGTCAGGTTCCCGAGGATGACGACGTTGCCCGCCGGCATGGAGCAGATCCCAGTCACCACTAGGGAGCCGTAAACCCCTGGCGCGATGACACCTCCGTTGTTGCTGCCGTTGCAGACCGCGGGAGGCCCCCCGAAGGGGTGGAAGAGCCCGGGTGTGGCCGGAAGGACGGCTGCGAAAACGCGGCACCGGCCGAACCTGCCATCAGGAGGACGCTTGCTGCCGCAAGCGCCGCAACGGACACGAGTCGCGAAACTCTCATGGTCATCTCCCACTGCTACCGCCTGGCAGGCCGACAGGACCCACACCGCCACCAAGAAGTCTTCAGCAGATCGCCGAACCGCGCAACTGATTTCTGTGGAGAGCGCGCGACCGCAGGGTAACGCCGGATCTGGGAAATTGTCGCCAGCAGTGCAAGTTGTTGCTCAGTTCTGTTTTGTCGTTGAGCTGATGTGGATTCCAACCGACGGCTGGTCTTCGCCACGTGCTTACCCGTCCCACCTTCCGACGATCGGAACTCAGTCTGTCCCTAATTCGGTGGTTTCATCTTCGGACGTCGATCCGAATGGACCCGCTGATCATCGCTCCGTCGACGTGACCGGACTCACCTGCAGGATGTCGTTCCGGTAGCGGCGCTCGTCGATTCGCCAGGCTCCGTCGCGGATCGACCAGGAATCGAGATATCGACCTCGCGCCACGACGTCGGAGCCTCCGGCGCGTATGCATGCGGTGACGTAGCTTTCGCTCGTGGCCGCTTGGCCGGCCAGGTCGATCAGCACGTTCGAGAGCTGATGGGACGTGGCCTCGCAGGACCGGTGGGTCTCGAAGATCCATGCCATCAAGCCCTCAGCTGGGCCGTCGAAGATCTCTTCGTAATGGGCTATGGCATCGCGGTGCCAGACCTGCCACCAAGTCGCCTCGTCAATGCGGTCCACGGCCACGCAATACCGGTGCAGCGCCTCCGAAATTGCCTCCTTGGCGATCAGGTCGGCAATCGCATTGGACATGGTCTCGCTCATCGCGCCGACCCCCTCTTCGTTGCAACAATTCGTCTCGACGCCGACTGTAGCGGGCACGTAGCCTTCCGCGGCGTGGAGTTTGTCGACCGCTATGGCCCGTGGGCGTTGGTGGCTGGAGCTTCGGAGGGCGTGGGAGCATCAGTAGCCCGGTTGCTCGGTCAACGCGGGATCAATGTGGTCCTGGTCTCCCGCCGGCAGTCTGCGCTCGACGACGTAGCCGAGACAGTGCCCTCCTCCACGCGAACGGTGGTCCTCGATCTGAGCGAGCCGAACGCCGCAAGGGCGCTGATGCGAGCCACCGCGGACCTCGACATCGGTCTCTTGATCTACAACGCCGGGGCCGACCCGAACATGGCCCGCTTCTTGGACAAGCCGCTCGACGTGTGGCAGGCGATGCTTACCCGCAACTGCGCCACAGTGATGGCTTCGGCACATCACTTCGGTGGCCTCATGGCCGAGCGCGGCCACGGGGGCATTGTTCTCGTCACATCCGGCGCGGCGTGGGCCGGCGGTTCCCGCCTGGCCGTGTACGGCGCCTCGAAGGCCTTCGACCTCATCCTGGCCGAATCGCTCTGGGTAGAATTAGGGCCGTCGGGCGTTCACGTTCTGGCCATGGTGCTGGGGCAGACGGACACACCAGCCCTCCGCACGTTGCTCGGCGAGCGACAAGTCGACGGACTGGCCGATTCTGACGATGTCGCACGCGACATGCTGGACAACCTCGCCAATGGCCCCACCTGGCCGCCCGACCCCTCACCACTGGGCTCGCTCCCTCGCCAACTGGCGGTCGAGCTCATGACTC
>CAWECY010000018.1:0-494261 GCA_963807775.1 uncultured Acidimicrobiaceae bacterium
CAGTGGTTGCGTTCGTGGATCTCCCAGCGGCCGTACTGGACGTGGAGTAACGCGACAGTGCCGAGCAGTCCGGCCGAGGTAGACATGAAAGGCAGGGACATGTCGCCGGAGGGGGCTTCCTCAGCGGGAGCCGCACCAGCGGAGGT
The DNA here is from genome assembly GCA_963807775.1 of uncultured Acidimicrobiaceae bacterium. GTDB lineage: Bacteria > Actinomycetota > Acidimicrobiia > Acidimicrobiales > RAAP-2 > Bog-473. The sequence continues at coordinate 147 of CAWECY010000018.1, forward strand.
CGGCTCGTCGAGGTCGCCCGTGGCACACTCGAAGATGGGGGCGCCCTCGGGGAAGCGGCAGGTGACGCATCCGTCCCGCAGGACGAGGTGACGGTGGAGTTCGGCTGTCCAGTTGCGGGAGGTGGTCGCTGCCAGGACCGCCGGATGGCTGTAGGCGGCGACCGCTGGGCGGACGCCGTCCTCGTTGGCGGCGAGAAAGAGGACATCGGGTGACGGGGGGTCCGTGGCCGCCCAGTCGCGCCAAGCTCTCGGGAAGGAGGTCGCTCCGTCAAGGAGTCCGGCCACCACGTCGGCCTTCATGGCCGCGGTGCCGCCGAACTCGCCGGTGTGCGCCGCGAGGAAGGCGAGGCTGCGGTCGAGATTAAGCACCTTGGCCACGTCGTTGTCGATGACGACCCAACGTCCTCGCACACCGATGAGGTTGACCCACCATGCGAGGCACGACCCGACCGCGCCGGCGCCCACGAGCCAGACTGAGCCGAGGTCGATGGCGGCGAGGTCGGAAGGCCCGGTCGGTTGGTCGCCTTGCTCCAGAGCCCAGAGCGAGATGGCCGAATCGAGGAGAACAGGCATCCCAAGGGACAGGCGAAAGATCGCCGCCGACGCCTGGGTCACGGCAAGGCCCAACCCGATGAGGCTCGACCGGTCGGGGACGGTGTCGACAGGTGACGACGAGACCACGGCCGTCCAGCGGCGTCCGCCACAGTGCACTGTCGCAGGGCCGCACGCCGCACCGAGTCCCATGGTCGGGATGTCGCCCGTGATTGATGAGACGGACTCGAAACGGTTCGCTGGGTCGATCCCCGTCACGATGCGCTGGCACGCATCGACGAGTGACGCTCCGTTGAAGGGCGACGGCTGGACGAGGGGAACGTCCGGCGCCCTGAGGAGGACCGAGGGGTGGGAGCGTGCGAGGAGGTTCACCGCCGTCAGTACGGCCGCCTGGCCCTCGAAGGTCTCCGCGAGGTCTGGGGCGCACGACACCCCGGCGGGTGATGCTGGTGCGAGCCCGCCGGTGTAGCTTCGGGTGCGCACGAGTCTGCGTTCGGAAAACGAGTCCACGCGCTCAGCCCTCGATGGCAGCCGAAGCGACGACGAGAGCGGGTTCGGGCTGCTCGACGAGGACCCAACGACCGTCCTGCATCTGGTGCAGCCCGGAGCCCTCGGTGGGCAGGATTCCGCCGAGCCCGTACCGTGCCACCACGATGGAGAACATGCCCTCGAACGGCATGAGCACTAGGTCGTCGTCACCGTCGGAATGAACGACGCCGTCGCCGGGGTGGCTGTGAACCTGGGCGACGATGCCGAGCCGCATGCCACGGGCGGCGCGGAAGACATCCCCGACGCTGGCCTCGTCGGCGCAGACGAATCGTGGACCCGACTGGCATCGAGGCCGGCATGAGGACAGGACGAGGGTGTCTTGGTCGCACTCACGGCCGAGCCAGAACACGAGGCCTTCGTGGGGCGGATCGAGTGAACCAGCAGCCCGGAGCGCTGCGGAGGTCGCGGCGAGGACACGCTCAGCGACGATGAGTCGACCGCGGGCGGTTGCTCGAGGGAGTGGCTTGAGGCGGTATCCGTGGGTCATCCCATCATCCCCGGACTCAGGCGCAGGAAGCGATCTATGGACGCGAGCATGTCGCCCAAGGTGTGAGCCGTCGTGTGATTGCCACCGAGGTTGAGCCACCCCTCTGGCCCACCCCAGTCGGTGTGCGGCCCAGCGTCGTTGACGCTCTTGTAGGCCAGGCGGTTCCAGGGCGCGCAAAGGACGAGGTTGCCGTGGAAAATGGAAGCCTCCGGCCCGGGCTTGGGAAAGTGCGCGGCACCAGCGGCGTCGTCTGTACCCGGAGCCACCACCCGCCATGCTGGCGGCAAGGCCTTGTAGTCATCGAGGTGGGCGACGAACTCGACGAGCCGGTGGACGGCGGGGTGGTACGTGGCACCTCTCAGCGCCAACTCGTCGGGCCGGAGTGTGACAGCCCAGCCGTGGCGTCCGGCCCACGCGACCGCCCCGGGCCACTCACTCTCGACGATGGCCCGGACAGCGGTGGGTGGAAGCGAACTCACACCCCGGTTCCGGCGTCGACCAGGTCCAGGACCTCGCGGTTGTGCACGCCAGCGGCCTCCAAGGTGAGGCTCCGGTCGAGCACGACCTTCCCCTTGGTTTCGAACGTGGGCGAGCCGGCGGTGTAGCCGAACGCCTTAGCGGCATGCTCGGCGGCGCTGGCGACGGTCTGGTCCTTGCGGAAGCGGAACCACTTCGGGTCCGGCACCCTGGGGGCGAACACCTTCACGCGTACGAACGGGTCCTCGGGACGGGGCTCCTCGGGGGCCTCAACCTCGATGACGATCAGCTCGTACTCGGGGTCGCCCTGCTCGATGATCCCGATGACCAACTCTTCCGTACCCATGACGGGCACCTCCGTTGTCTCGATATACTGCCGTAGAACGGGACAGACCTTCTGTCCCGTTCGTGAAACACGATACCATACGGCGGGGCGGAGATCTTCTATCGTCCCGTTGCCGGAACAATGTCTGATCCAATCGATGACCTCGGTCCCCTCCTCGCCCAACGCCGGGCCGAGCTGGGTCTCAGCCTCCGAGAGGCCAGCGCCCAAGCCGGCGTCCCGGTGGCGACCTTCTCCCGCGTCGAGCAGGGGCGGGCACCCGATCTGGCAACCTTCCGCCGGCTGGTGCTATGGCTGGGACTGCCACCCGAGCGTTTCCTCTCAACGACCGAGCGGTCATCGAGCACACCCGACCTGATCAGCGAGCACCTCCGTCTCGACCCGTCCCTGGAGCCCGGCGATGCGACCAAGATCGCCGACCTGGTGAGGACGATGTACGAGAGCCTCCAGCGGCAGGACCGACGCCTGGCGGTCCACCTCAGAGCTGCGAAGACGTTCAACCCGCCTGCGCTCCGCCTCCTGACGGAGATCCTGGGCGAGATGCAGGAGGCCCTGGACGGCACCGGCGACGGCGGGTAGTCACCATGCGCAGAGGCTTCAAGAGCGAGGCTGAACGGATCGCCTCGGGGGTCCGGGAACGCCTCGAGTGCGGTGAGAACGACCCGGTTCCGCTGGACGCACTCGCCACCGACCTGGGTGTCGAAATCATGTCGGCGGACCAGTTGGTGCCGATCGAGCGACTTGAGGAACTCCAGGATCTCCAGGACGACGCCTTCTCAGCGGCGACGCTCCGTCGCCGGGACGGACGGAAGGTGGTCGTCTTCAATCCCCTCCATGCGAACGGGCGCACTCGGAGCAACCAGGCGCACGAGCTGTCCCACATCGTTCTCCAGCACACGCTCCGGACCATCGAGAAGGTCGGCGAAATGTCCTTCATGACCTGTGACATCGAGCAGGAGGAGGAGGCCGATTGGCTCGGGGGCTGCCTTCTCCTCCCCCGGCCGATCTTGCTCCAGGCCGCGAAGCAGGGAAAGTCCCCGCAGCAGATCGCCGAGGAGTACCAGACGAGCGAGCCCATGGCACGCTTCCGCCTGAACGCCAGCGGGGTGTTGGTCCAGGTGGGGAGGGCAAAGGCGGCCAGGCAGAGGCAGATTCGGCGATCTAGCTGATGACACGGCGTATCACTAGTGGTACACTGCTCCGTACCGCAGGTGATACATCTCCAGGATGTCTCACCCATGAGACGAGGACCCAGGAATGCCGACCACTACACGAACCGGGACCGCCGGGATGCTTGACACCGGACACTACGGGCGTCGCCGCGCCCAGGAGCTGCGTGACCCGGAGTTCGAGGCGGAATACCTGCGGGCACGGGAGGAGATCGCCCAAGTCGACGGGATCATGCGCCAGCTCGACTCCTTGCGTGCGGACTCCGGGGTATCCAAGGCGGAGCTTGCACGCCTGATCGGTCGGAATCCGTCCACCGTTCGCAGACTGTTCTCCGCTGAGGTCAACCCCGAGCTGAAGACCATTGCTGCGATCGCGAGTGCCCTCGGAGCACGACTCGAAGTAACCACGGAAAAGCAGCCCCAGCGAGCGAAGCCACGGAAGGCTAAGGCGCGAGCGGCTGCGTGATCGCTTCCCTCGTGCAAACTAGACGTCCTAATGGCTTGGGACATCGTCTTCTACAAAGCAGCCGACGGATCCGTTCCCACTGACGACTTCCTCGACGATTGTCCCATCAAGGTCAGAGCGCAGCTTTTGGCCGTCCTCGACGCCGTCGCAGAGGCGCCGCCCCCGCAGTTTGCTGGCGGCGGACGTTGGGAGGCGATGCATGGCGACATGGGCGGGCACTACGAGGTGCGCTCGCAAGGCCCGAAGCGCGAGCAATTCCGGCTGTTCTGCATCTTGGATAATGCCGAGCCAGAGGAGTTGCGGCGTCGGGGTCTTCCCGGTCCATCGATAGCAGCCATCACCGGGATGCGAAAGCCCTGGATGACGACCTTCGGACCGGGTGACTATGCGGGTGTTCGAGCGCTGAGTGACGACTATCTCAGCACGATGCCCCGCAGAATTGCCACGTAGTTAGTCCGCTTTCTCGCTCTGGGATCAAAACTATTCGGATCACGGCAGTCTCGTACTATCGCGACCCGGTGAGAACGGGGCGCACTCCGCTCGACTTGGGCGCTGCCCTACTCAATATCGGCGCGTGCCGCACCACGCGTCTCGGCTTTGCTGCTTGCAACCCGCTCGCAGCAGCACAGCCGGAGGGGTTGCGACGCGGCTTAGTCGTAGAGCGTTTTAGCTGCCAATCCAAGACCCCGAAACGGACCTCTACTATTGACGCGTAGGCCGTCAAGCCGCGGAAGGCCGGCGAGGTCGTCGAGGTTGTCTGGGTGGGTGAACAAGAGGTGCGCGAATCGATCGTCGTCCGCTGCAGCAGCATTCAGCCACGTCACCCAGGATGGGACGACTTGGCGATGCTCCTCGAACGGTGGTCGTCTCCCGCCGAACTGCCCGTCTTCCAGGTAGCCAAGGATGCCTGCGGTTGGCGCCATCGGAACCCAGATTGACCTCGATCCCTTGATCTCTTGGATGTAGATCCATCCTCGGTCCGAAAGCATAAAAGGTGGATCACCGTCGGTCGTGTGGAGCACGCGCCATCGCCATTCGGGCATCTGGTCGACCACATTGAGAATGCCTTCGATCCGCATCACGTTGATCTGATCGCCGGTTGGCGGGGGCAGTCCCTTCTGCTGAAGGTGATCCTCGGCGACCTCGCCGAAGGAGGGATGTCGAACTCCCATCATCGCCGCATACAAGATGAGCTTCTCATCGTCGCCTGCTACAAGGCTCTTAGCTACGAGACGATCAATGAGCGACGGCAGAGCGTTCTCGATCGAAGTCCACCGTTGGTCAACCCAATCGGGGTCGATGCCGGGTCCTGGCGCCGTAAGTCGGTACAGAGCGCGGCGATGCGCCTCACGCTCCGCCGTGCTGAGAGCTATAACACAGGTGCGGACTGTGCTCCCGATCGCCCGGCCGGCGTCAGAGCGAATGCGCATTGGGTTGCTTTGCCGAACCGCCGCGAGCCCGAACCCGGCAGCGAGTTGCGTTATCCCAGATACCCATGCCGCCATCAGCCTCGCCGCATTGACGTGCCATCTCCCCATCGTCATGTGCGCCGAGACCAAGTTGGTAGCGTCGCGAAGCGCTTGCCTCTTGATCAGGGCAGCTGCATGGGGGCTGCACCAGTGCTGCTCTGTGCAGCAGCTCAGCGTGCGAACGTTCGGTCGCGAACCCGCAGCGTACGTGCCGCGTGCGGGGCTACCGTCTGCTTGGGGCTGCATAGGGCAACGGTGAGTAGGTCCCGATAAAAAGCCCCGAGAAACGGCATCGCCGCACACTCGCCCGAACACGAAAACGCTGGTCAGGCGCCTGTGCACTATGCACGAGAGGCGCCGACCGGCGTTCCGATGGTGGCGGGGGGAGGATTTGAACCTCCGACCTTCGGGTTATGAGCCCGACGAGCTACCAGACTGCTCCACCCCGCGGCGAAGAAAAGCAGTGTACACCCGGGTCTGGAAGCCAGCTACGGCGCCCGCCACACCTGGTAGTCGTGCCTACCAGTTCGCGGGCAGATCCCGTACCGCAGCGTCATATAGAGGCTGTCGCATGAATGGCTTCCTGATCACCGCGAACTCACGTTCGTCCACCAGTTTTGCCTGAGGCGGCCGCAAATCGCCTCGCCCAGCACGCCGAAGACGAGCCCGGCGGTGACGGTGTGGACGGAAATGATGTACCTAAGGGGCGCAGATTCGGGCAAAACCGATTCGTGCGACAGCCTCTATACACGCGAGCACGACCCCGGCGGGGTCGCCTAGATGACCCCTACAGCGTCTGCGCCGCCGGCGGCGGAGGCGGGGGTGACGACGGGTCGGCTGCCGCCGGAGGGGGCGGCGGGGGTGCCGCCGCCGAGCCGTCGGCCGGGGCGGCCGTCGGGGCCGCCGCCGAGGACTCGGGGGACAGCGTGATCTGGCCGTGCTCGGTCTCGTGGGCCCCCAACGCGGCCACCAGCTGCTGCATGTCGGCATCGGTGGTCGGCGTGGAGCGCCCCGTCTGGGTGGCGTAGTACGCCGCCCCCAGGTCGCGCAGCATGCCGTCGGCCGTCTTCTTGGCCTGCGCGTCGTTCATCTTGGCCTGGCCCTTGGCCGCCGCGTCCTTGGCCGCCACCGTTGCCGTCTGCGCCGCGTCCTTGACCTTGTCGAGCAGTCCCATGGGAATCGTCCTTTCCTCGGTTACTCGGTCCTCGTCGTCCCCGCCATCATGGGACCTCGCAGCCCCGCCCGCAACCGGGATCGTCAACCGTCAGCCATCAGCCCCAAGCTCCCGCTCCGGGGAGCCCGCCGCCCCTCCCTGCCTCCAGGCCCGGCGGCCGCGCCGCCGCCTCAGTGACCCGACGCCGGCGCCGCCGACACCAGGGTGGTCGACGTCGTGGTGGAACCTCCCGACGGCTCGGTGCTCGATGGCACCGACGACGTGGTCGTGGTCGAGGAGCTCTTCGAGGACGACGTGCTCGTGCTCGATGTCGTCGTCGAGTCCGACTTGGACTTCGACTTGGACCCCTTGGCCGCCGGCGCCGTCGTGGTGGTCGTCGTCGTCGACGAGGACGTCCCCGACGGCGTCAGCAGGTTCTGCGCGGCCGTGAGCTCCTGCTCCATCATCTGGAGATCCGTCTGGAACTGGCCCAGGTTCTGCGCCTTCAGCGCCGCGAGCGCGTTCTGGTAGTCGGTCTGCGCCTGCGTCAGCTCGCCGGTCACCGCCGCCGGCAGCGTGCCGGTCGACGGTACCCCGGGGGCCGTCGGCAACGACACCCCCCCGTTCAGCAGGTCCCCGAGCACGTTCGACAACGACGTGTCGATCTGCACGTTCTTGCCCAGCACCGCCACCACGTACTGCAGGTTCGGTTGGGGGTTCGACGACGACGCCACGTAGAGCGGGCGGAAGTAGACCATGGAGTCGGCGATGGGCACCATGAGCGTCTCGCCCAGCAGCACCTCCGAGCCGCCCGTGTCCAGCAGCGAAATGTCCTTCGACACCGTCGAGTTGGCCGAAATCTCGGCGTCTGCGTTGGCCGGACCCGTCGTCCCCTGCGGCACCTCGTAGACGTCGAGCTCACCGGGGTGCCCCGGATCCGACTGGCCCACCATCCACGCCGTCAGGTTGTAGTTCTGGTTGTTCCCCGACAGGCTGCCCTGCGCCGCCGGCACGAAGCCGTCCGAGACGGAGAAGACCTGCTGGGTCGAGCCCGGCAGCGAGTACACCTGGTACTGGGGCGCCATGCGGGCGGGGTTGGTCGACACCAGCTGGCCCTGCGAGTTGTAGGTGTTCGCCGCCAGCAGCGCCTGCGACTTGGGGCCGGCGCCGGCGGTCGGCGACAGCTGCCAGGCGTTGGACGCCGCGTAGAACTGCTGTGGGTTGGTCAGGTGGTACCGCCCGTAAATGGCCGACTGAATGGAGAAGATGTCCTCGGGGTAGCGCAGGTGCGCCTGCAGCTCCGACGGCATCTTCGACAGCGGCTGGAACATGTGGGGGAAGGCCGCCTCGTACGCCTGCAGGATCGGGTCGCTCGGGTCGTTGTCGTAGAACGTCATCTTCCCCGAGTAGGCGTCGATCACCACCTTGACCGAGTTGCGCACGTAGTTGTAGCTGCCCGGCAGGCTGCTCCCGACCGCCACCTGCTGGGATGACGCGTTCTGCGAGTAGGCGTAGTTGGACGTCGTCGTGTAGCCGTCGACGATCCAGTCGATGTCCCCCTGCTTGTTGATGACGGCGTAGGGGTCGTGGTCGAAGGTGAGGAAGGGCGCCGCCTTCTGCGCCATGGCCACCGGGTCCCGCACGAACATGATGCGCGACTGGTCTGTGATCTGGCTCGAGATGAGCAGGTTGAAGTCGCCCAGGCGCAGGGCGAAGGCCGCCCGCTTGAACAGCGACGACAGCTGCACCCCGCCCGTGCCCTTGTAGTGGCTCTCGATGTTGTTGCCGTCCCCTTGCTGGTAGTCCACCTCCAGCTGCTTGGTGTCGGCCACCACGTAGCCCGTCAGGCCCAGGCCGAAGTAGACGTTGGGCTGGGTGATCTGCGGCAGCCCCTGCGACGACTGCGGCGGCACCCCCTGAATGCCGTACACCGGGTTGTTGGAGTTGGTCTGGTTGGCCAGGGCGATCACGGCGCCGTTGCCGTGCGTGTACTGCAGGTGGGTGTTCACCCACGACGGCGACGGGATGTTGGAGGACAGGATCTCGCGCACGCCGATCAGCACCGGGGTCAGCTGACCGCCCACCGTGTAGCGGTCCACGCCCACGGCGGGGAACGTGTAATAGGACTTGATGGCCTGCTGGCGCTGGAACGTCTGGAGCGAGATCGTGGGGTCCGGGTCCCACTGGCGGACGTTGGCGATGGTCGATGACGACTCGTAGGTCTGCGTCGGGGTGATGGTGGTCGAGGCCGGGAACTGTTTCACTTGGACGTTGTTCAGCCCGTAGGCGGCCCGGGTCGCCGTGATGTTCCGCTCGATGTACGGCGCCTCGAGCGAGCTCTGCGCCGGCGTCACCTTCAACGCCTGCAGCAGCGCCGGGTAGATGATGCCGACCACCAGGGCCACGAAGGCCCAGATGCCGATGGCCAGCACCGGCAGCGTCCAGCCCTGCTGGCGGATGTTGTAGAGGAGGATGGCGGCGGCGAAGATCGACACGATGGCCAGCAGCAGCTCGGCCGGCATGCGGGCGTGCACGTCGGTGTACCCGGCCCCGTTGACGTAGCCGTCCTGGGCGTTGACCAGCGACCAGCGCTGGAAGATGTAGCCCACCGCCTTGTCCAGGGCGATCAGCGCCAGCAGCACCGAGATGTGCGCCTTGACGGGCGGCCGCACCCGTGGCAGCCCCCGCTGCGGCTGGATACCCCCGTTCAGGTAGTGGAACACCACCACCACGGCCAGCGTCACGATGAGGATGGCCAGCGTCCAGTCCACCACGAACGTGAGGAACGGCAGCTTGAAGACGTAGAAGCCGATGTTCTTGTGGAACTGCGGGTCCACCGCGTTGAAGTTCCCGCCGTGGCGGAACAGGATCCAGTCGTTCCACTGGCTGATCGTCCCCGACGCGCCGATCAGGGCCAGCACGAAGGCGAGCGCCACGTAGATGCGCCCGGCGTACGGCCGCACGTACTGCTGGTAGCGCCGCACCAGCTCGTCGTCCTGCGCCAGCACGATGTCGTGGCCGGCGATGCGGTCGCACACGACGAGGTTGACCCACAGCACGGCGAAGAAGATGGCGCCGAACACGCCGAAGAGTCCGAGCTTGATCACGAGCAGCGTGGAGAACACGTCGTGGTAGTTGACCGAGTCGAACCACAGGCTGTCGGTGTAGATGTTGGCCAGCGAATGCAGCGAGATCAGCAAGATGATGAACACGACCACGAAGCCGACCAGCCACCAACGCGCCCGGTGGCGCGAGCGCGGGCGTGGATCGACGCTCAGGTCGCGGGGCATGCGCACGGAGGGAGCCTAACGTCCGCTCAGCCGGCAAAAACGGCCAGGTCAGCCACAAATCGGCCCGGCACGACCCACATCGGCTCCCGCCGGCGCTCGGCCGGCGTCTCAGCGAACGTCAAGCCGGCCCTCAGTCGTCGGCCGGCGCTACCAGGCAGCGGCAGCCCGCGTGCGCCGGCGGGTGGGCGTGTCCCGTCGGGAACGCCTCCGCCGCGCTCACCGCGCCCGCCAGCGCGTTGTCCTCGCAGTCCGAGCACCCGCCGCTCGACGTGACCACCCAGCGCACCTTGTGGTCGGCCCCGACCGCCGCCGCCGCGCCGCCCGAGAAGGCGGCCGTGGCGTAGTCGCCCGCCAGCCGCTCCACCCGCTCGCCGCGCCACTCCCGGAACGCCGCGCCGACCCGGTCGCCCACATCGCCGCTCCCCTCCGCGATGCGCCGCCGCAGCATCGTCACCACGTTGCGGCCCAACGCGTTCGACGACGTCTCGATCGCGTCCTCGGGCACCGCCGCCGCCCCGGTTCCGCCGAACATCGCACCGGCGGCGTACGCCTCCCCCAGCACACCGCGGCCGCGCCGGCGTACACGGCCACGTGCTCGTCCTCGGCCCCGAGCAGGTCGTCGCCTCCCTCGACGGCGCGCTGCGCATCTGGTCGAGCAGGCGGTTCTGGTCGTCGCCCAGGGCACGCTTGACGGCGCGGCTCAGCTTGGCCGTCACCGGTCCCAGCAGCTCGTCGCGCCGGGCGATCAGCTCGGCATCGGGGCCGGCGGCGGCCGAGGGCACCTCGGGGGCCTCGCTCTTGCTCGCGCTCTCGCTCTGCGTCACCGGCACCGCCTCGGTCGGTGCCGACGCGTCGGCCGGTCGCGTGTCCCCCTCGGACCCGGCCCGGATGCGGGCGAAGAGCTCGTCGACCGAGGGCGCGACGCCCGCCCCCTCCTCGTCCTCGCCCGCCACCTCGGTCTTCGACGCCGGCGCCCGGCCCGCCGCCACCGACTCGGCCGCTCCGCCGCTGGCGCTGCCGCCGGCGCCGGCGCTGGCGCCACCCTCTGTCTCCCAGGTGTCCTGGTCCAGCGGCTCGTCCGACCCGCCGTGCACACGCAGTTGGTCACCGACGGCCAGGGCGGCCGCCCGCGCCTCGTCGTCCGTGCGGTCGAGATGCGTCAGGATCGTGTCCACCTTGTCCCGGACACCGTGCACCGACGCCGCCATCTCGTCGCGCGCCGCACGCAGCTGCTCGATCTGCATCCCGATGGAGCGCCGCTTCGATGCCAGGTCGGCCAGCACGCGCCGGCGCGCCTCTTGCACCTGCTCCAACAACGTCCGTCCTTCGTCCTTCGCCCGCGCCACCAGGTCCTCGGCTTGCGCCACCGCGGCCGCCACGATGCGCTCGCTCTCCTCGCGCGCCTCCTGCTCGGCACTGGCCACGAGACGCTCCACCTCCACCACCCGATCGGCGGTGGAGGTCTCGGTGCGCATCTGCAGTTCCTCGGCCTGGCTCTGGCTGTCGCGCAGCAGCGCGGTCGCGCTCTCCTGAGCCTCTGTCACGATCCGCGTCGCCTCCTCGTGGGCGTGGCGGATGATCTGCGCGCTGTGCTGGCCCAGCGACGAGGTCAACGTGGCCTCGTCGACCACCGGGTGGGCGGCGTGCTCCTCGGCCTCGGCCAGCTGGTTGCGCAGCTCCTGCTCCCGCTCCTCCAGCTCCTCCAGGTTCCGGGAGATGGATTGCAGGTAGGCCCGGACCTCGTCGGTGTCGAACCCCCGGCGGACGACGGCGAAGGAGTGCCGGGCGATGTCCCCGGTGGCGATGCGGGACGACGAAATGGGGACGCGGCCTTCTGGCATAGGCCAGAGCCTACGGCGCCGCCTGGGCGGACACGGGATTAGTCGGGGTCGCCGTGGGCACCCGGCCACCGAGCTTCTCGAGGATGCGCAGCACCTGGTTGAGGTTGCTCACGGCGTAGACATGCAGCTGTGGCGTGTCTTTCGACATCGCCGCCCCGTATTCCTGGGGCGGGACGAAGAAGACGGTGGCCCCGGCCCGCTCGACCGCCACCGTCTTCTCGGCCACGCCGCCGACGTCACCGATGTTCCCGTACTGGTCCATGGTGCCGGTGGCGGCCACGATCCGGTCGCCGGTGAGCCGGCCGCTTGTCAGCTTGTCCATGATTCCGAGCGTCATGGCCAGCCCGGCCGACGGGCCGCCGATGTCGGACGTGTGCACCGTGACGTCAATGGGGAAGTGCCAGTCGAGCTGCGTCTCGGGGTCGATGCCGAGGAACGCCGTCGGTGTCGTCGTGGGCCCGCATCCGGTCTCCACCAACCCCTTGGGCGGTGTCGCCAGCGTCACCGACTTGTGCACGGTGGGGCCCTTCACGAAGTCACCGTTGTCGTTGATGGAGGAGTCCTCCACCGTCAGCGCCGCGCTCTGTCCCGGCTGGTAGCCGTGCAGCGCGGCGATAAGGGCGCACTCGGTCGGTGTGGGCGTGCTCCCGACGGCCGTGATGATCTGCGCCACCTTCAGCGACTTGGCCGCCGGCGAGCCGGGTTGAATCCCGAAGATCAACGCCCCGGCGTTGGTCGACGTCACCGTGTGGCCCAGGTGGGACAGCGCCGAAGCGGTGGCGAAGGTCTGGGCCTGCGCCATCTCGAGATACCCCTGGTCGAGGAATTGGTTCTCGGTGGGCGTCGGCCCCAGCAGGTCGGGACCCGAGATCACTTCGTTGTCGGAGTTGAGGTAGCGGTAGTACACGTAGCCCCACGCGCTCAGCTGCGTTACGAAGACGTCGGTCAACAAGATCGTGCCGGTCAGCGGGTGGTTGTACTGCGGCGGCACCTCGATGTACTGCGACACCGGCGTCGCGTCCCCCGGTGTGATGACGTAGTAGTTGATGCTGACCCGGTTGGCGATCCAGACCCCCACGAGCGCCACCACGATCACCACGACCACCACCGTGCCCAAGATGCGCCAACCCCGGCGCCGCGGCGCCCCGACCCCCGCCGCGACCGGCGCCTCGGCCGGCGCTCCGACCCCCGCCCCGGCAGGCGCCCCGACCGGCGGGCTCACCCACGGCGGCGTGGCCGGCGGAGGGGGTGGCAGGGTCGCGCCCGTACCCGTCGGGGGCGGGAGCTCGGAAGAAGGGATCGCCGCGGCGTCCCCGTCGAATGGCGCGTGAGGGTCGGACATACTCGAACGGGTGAAGGAAAATCCTGCCACGGATGCGACCGCTGACCGCCGCGCCCGCCAGCAACGCCGCCGCGTCACCGTGGCCGGCCACCGCGGCGACGTAGAACTGGCCCGCCGCGGCCTGAGCGACGCCGACCCCTCCGTGCAGGTGGCCGCCGTGGGCGCCTTGGCCCGCCTGGGCGAGCTCGCCACCAGCGAGATCACGGCGGTGCTGGCCACCGGCCCGGCCCCGTTGCGCCGGCGCGCCGTCGAGGCCGCCGTGACCGTGCGCGGCGCCGGCACACGCTCGACCCTCCCCGCCGCGCTCACCGCTGCGCTCGATGACCCCGACCCCCTCGTCGTCGTCGGCGCCGCGTGGTACCTGGCCGAGCGCCGCCACCGTCCCGCCGTCCCCTCGCTCATGGCCGTTGCCACGAGCCATGAAGATGCCCGTTGCCGCGAGGCAGCCGTGGCCGCCCTCGGCGCCATCGGCGAACCCGAGAGCCTGCCCGCCGTCCTGGCCGCCCTTGATGACAAGGCGACCGTGCGACGCCGCGCCACCGTCGCTCTGGCGGGCTTCCATGACCCCCGTGTCGACCCGGCGCTGCGCTCGGCGGCCGAGGACCGCGACTGGCAGGTACGCCAGGCGGCAGAGGAGCTGCTCGAGGAGCCGTAAGACCCTTGCGATGGCCGCCGGCCCTGGCCGAACCCGCCTTTCCTCCCGCAGGCCCACCCTCGCCGCCCGCCATATACGTTCAGCAAAGGACTAGGGCCCTAGTCCCTGGTTCTCCATATAGAGCAGTGAAGAACTATCCCGGGGGTCTCCGGATACCGCGGTGAAGACCTATCCCCCGAACCCGCCGTAGACCCCCACGTAAGACATGCCCCCGAGAGCGCCCAACCGGCCACAGCGCGGCGGGCGGCAAACGCAATTAGTCGTCCTCGGTGAAGAGCCGCTTCAACTTGTCGAAGGACTCCAGGCAGACGCCGGCGCCCTGGACCACGCACTCGAGCGGCGTGTCCACCAGGTGCACCGGCACCGATGTGGCGTCGGCCAACCGCTGGGTCATGCCCCGCAGCAGCGCACCCCCGCCGGTCAGATGGATGCCCTGGAAAATGATGTCCTGGGCCAGTTCGGGCGGCGCCTCGCCCAGGCAGTCGGCTGCGGCCTTCATCACCGAGGCCACGTTGTCCTCCAGCGCGCTCCGCACCTCACCGGGCGTCAGCACGACCGCGCGGCCGTCCCGTCGCCACCTCGCGCCCCCGGATCTCGGCCTGCTGCTCACCCTCGTAGGGGTGACCCGAGCCGATGGCCATCTTGACCGCCTCCGCCGTGCGCTCGCCGATGGCGATGCCGTGGCTATAGCGCACGTAGGCCTGAATGGAGGCGTCGAAGTCGAAGCCGCCACAGCGCAACGCCTGCAGTGCCACGACACCGCCCAGGGAGATCACGGCCATCTCCGCCGTACCCCCGCCCACGTCGACCACCATGTTGCCCACGGGCTCGTTGATCCGGAGGCCCGCCCCAATGGCCGCCGCCATGGGCTGTTCGATCAGGAACGATGCGGACGCACCGGCACGCCTCGCCGCCTCCTTGACCGCCCGCCGCTCCACCGGCGTGATGGCCGACGGCACGCAGATGAGCACCTTGGGGCGGCTGATCCGGCTCACCCCGACCCGCTTCAGCAACACCGCCAGCATGCGCTCGGTGACCTCGAAGTCGGTGATGGCGCCACCCCGCAGTGGCCGCTCGGCCACGATGTAGCCGGGCGTTCGGCCGATCATCTGCCAGGCGTCGGTCCCGATGGCCAGGACGTCACGGCTGCGCGAATCGAGTGCCACCACGGTGGGCTCGTTGAGGACGAGACCCTTGCCCTTGGCGTAGACCAGGGTGTTGGCCGTGCCAAGGTCGATGGCCAGGTCTCGTGACATGGGGCTTCATGGTACGGCCGGGCCAGGGCGCGACGGCACTTTCCGCGCTTATCTCGGTAGCCTCGCCCAGGTGAGCGACCCGCCCGACCAGCCCGAAGACGGCGCACCGAGCTCAGACGACGAGGGCATCGGGGGTGACGACGCCGAAGCGGGGCTGCGCGGCTGGATCGACCCCGACGACCGCCTCTGGCGGCACCCGAGTGAGGTGGTACCGCCCATCGGGGACGCGCCACTCATCCTGAAAGGCCCGCCGCGCCACCGCTGGCGGAGCGCCCTCATGGTCCTCATCGGGGCCCTGGCCGTCATGGCGGCTGTGGGTTTTTTGATCGTCCTGCTCTCCCCCGCCTCCCAGCGCCCACTGCAGTCCACCACCCGCGACACGTTGGCGGCGGCACCGGTCTCCACGCTCCCCGGCCCCCAGAACGCCGTGCCCGCGGCGGCCCAGGCGGCCGGGCGCTCGCTGGTCGAGCTGAAGGCGGTCACCGGGCACGGCACGACAACGCTCATCGGGGTCGCCGTCGCCGAGGGAGGCATGGTCGTCACCACGGCTGACGCGCTCAAGGGTGGCGTGCAGAGCATCGACCTGGTCGGCCCGGGCGGCCACCTGGAGCCGGCCTCGGTGGTGGCCACCGACGCCGCGTCGGACATCGCCCTGGTCAACGTGCCCGAGGACGTGCCCGTGGCTCCCTTCTCCGACGACAGCGCGGTGAACGGCGGCACGCCCGACCTAGTCCTCACGCTCGTCCCGACCGGGAACGCGCTTGCGCTGCACTGCACGCCCGGCTCGGTGACCAGCGTGGGCGTCGCCATCTCGAGTGGTCCCGCCGACGGCATGCCCGCCATCGATTCGGCCCTCGCCTCCAACCAGTCGTTCCCGTCGGCGCCGACCACCACCGCCGCCACGCTCGCCACCGAGGCCGTCGACGCCGGCAGTCCGCTCCTCAACAGCGCGGGCGACGTGCTCGGGATCCTCTATCAGCCTCAGATGGTCGCGGGCGGCGCGTCCGCCGTCACGTTCCTGCCCACCGCGCTCGTCGTCGGCGTGGCCGACGACCTGCGCTCAGGCAGCCGGGTCGTGCACGGGTGGCTCGGTGTTTCGGGCACCAACGCCGGCAACAACACTGGCGCCGAGGTGGCCAAGGTCGATCCTCAAGGCCCGGCCGCCGGCCGCCTCCAGCCCGGGCAGGTCATCGTCGGCCTCGATTCGCTGCCGGTTCGCACCATGGCCGAGCTGCGCGCCCGGCTCTACATCCTGGCCCCGGGGACGGTCGTTGCCGTCTCGGTCCAGGGCTCCTCGGGCGTCAAGGTCGTGGACCTGACCCTCGGCAGCGCCTCGTAGCATGCGAGAGTGAGCATGTTCGGTTCCATCGACCCCGACAACCCGATGGGGGGTCTGCTCGGGGACCTCATGAAGGTGATCGGATCTGGACCCGGCGCGGGCGACAGCTGGTTCGAGGCGGCTCGCACTCTGGCCTTCGGGGTGGCCACGGACGGCGGCCAGGACGAGAACCCCGACCCGCTCGTGCGCATCGCCTTCGAAGAGCTGGCCCGGGTGGCCGAACTACACGTGGCGGACGCCACCGGCATCACGACCGCCACCGGCAGCGTCTCCTTCGAAGCCGTCGGACCCGGACAATGGTCATTCCGGGTCCTCGAGGCCTATCGCCCGACCCTCAAGTCGATGGTGGATGCCCAACAGCAGGGTGCGGCGGCCGTGCCCACCACCATGGACCTCTCCGAGCTCGACCCCGACGGCCCCGCCGGGCTCGCCGGGCTCCTGAACCAGTTCGCGGTGACGCTCGGCCCGGTCTTCCTCGGCATGCAGTTCGGCTCGGCCGCCGGCCACCTGGCCCGACGCGCCTTCGGCCAGTACGCCCTCCCGCTTCCGTGGCCCGAGTCCACCACTCTGCTCCTCGTCCCGGGCAACGTGGCCCGCTTCGCCGAGGACTGGAGCCTGCCGCTGCAGGAGGTGCAGCTGTGGGTCTGCCTGCGCGAGCTGACCATGCACGCGGTGCTCACCCGGCCCGGCGTGCGCTCAAGTCTCACCACGTTGCTGGGTGACGCCGCTGCGCACGCCGCCACGGCGCAGCGCTCCATCGTCGAGCGCCTGGGCGAGGGTATGGGTGACGCCACCTCGCTCGAGGAGGCGCTGGGCGACCCCGAGGCGCTGCTCTCCGACCTCATCAGCCCCGAGCAGCGCAGCATCTCGAGCACGCTCACGGCGCAGACGACCGCCATCGGCGCCTACGTCGACCACATCACCGCCACAATCGCCGAGACGCTCACGTCGTCACCGGCCGCCCTGCGTGAGGCCTGGTACCGCTACCGGATCGAAGAAGGCAAGGGCGAGCAGGCCTTCGCCGGCCTCTTCGGCCTCAACGTGGGGCAAGAGGAGGTCGACCGGGGCCGCGCCTTTGTGACCGGGGTCATCGAGCGGGCGGGTGAGCAGGCGCTGACCCGCCTGTGGTCAGACGAGCTCGACCTACCCACGCCGGCCGAGGTGGACGCGCCCGGGCTCTGGCTGGCCCGCATCGGCCTGCTGGACTAATTCGACCGGTCGGTTAGTTAGACCGCGTATACGCCGGCCGAGCCACCTGCCGGCCCGATCCCCGCACGCGAAAGGACCGGGAGAGGGAAGCTCCCGGTCAGTCCGTGCTGCGTATCCGTAATCCGTATTGCGGGCTGTGCGTGAAAGGCGGGGTCGGCGCCGGCCAACCGGCACCGGGGCCCCTCCAGTCAGATCAAAACCACCTCAAGCAAGAAAACTCAGGCGGCCGCCGCTCCCAAAGCGCTCCGCTCGATCTGCAGGTTGGCGAACATTGTCGTCACCCGCCCACCGAGGAGCAAGGTCTCGATCGTGCCATCCCAGCTCGGGGCGATGGCGAACACGTAGTCGGCCATGGCCTCGTCGGAGCGGATGGTCTCGAGCAGCTCGACCAGCTCCATGCGGTGGTCTGCGAGGGCCTTCCCGCTCAGAGTCGTCGGTGTGAGCGTGCGCACCAGCGCCGACTCGTCGTCGGTCAGCTCTCCCCCGATGAGCCTCCGAATCTCACGCACGATCGGAGCGTCATCCATCGTGAAGGTCAGTCCCACTGTTCTCTTCCCCCTGCCGCCTCGGGCATCCCCCAGCCCATGATGCTCACGGCCTCAGGCGCAAGGTTTAGTTCGGGGGGGTCTCCGACCAGTCGCACCCCGGATGCAATATGGGTGCAGCTGGTCAATGGATGCCCAAGCACGCTCAAGCACGCTCAAGCACGCTCAAGCACCATCCAAGCCCGAGGCCCCAGCCCGGGCCTAACCGGTGTGCCCCGGGCCTTAGCCCTCGTCCTCGCCCCAGTCGAGCACCCACTCCAGGGCCAGCTGCTCCCGTTCGGCGTCACGCACGACCCGCTCGCTGTTACGGCGGAACTGGGGGTCGTGGGGCGGCAGCAGCACCAACCGGGCCAGGACCCGGTCCCGGAACTGGTCGATGACGTCGGTCGGGCCGTAGTCGGACTGCACCTCCCAGTGTGGGGCCACCGGCCCTAGATACACAACACGCACGTGCCCGATCGGTTCGACGAGCTCACCCTCTTCGACGACCTCGTTTTCGGTCTCTGGGGCCATGTCACCTCCTGGAATAGGACTCGCCGACTCGGACCGGCCCGGCCCGCCGTCGACTCTCGCCGACGGCCGCTGGTCTTCTGCCGATCTTCATCGAACTTCAACGATCTTTCACCGCTTCGAAACGGCGCCGCGACCACTCCGAAACACGAGGTATCCCCCGCCCGAGCGGCACTGGGCGCTAGCGTAGCCGCGATACTGCAACTGTATTCCCCCAGGTCACGCCCGGTTTCCGGCCTGGAATTCTTACGATGTTCCTATCCAAAACCGCAGGCAGCTCCCGTAAAATGGTGCCCAGAAAGGGAGTCGAGCAATGAACGCAGATTGGATGACCCGGGGCAAGTGCAAGGAAGTCGCACCTGACGTCTTCTTCCCCAGTGACGGGATGGGCGTGCTGGTCGCTCAGCGCATCTGCGCCGAGTGCCCCGTCTCCGAGGCCTGCCTCGAGTATGCGCTCGAGCACCACATCGACCACGGCGTCTGGGGTGGCGCCTCCGAGCGCGAGCGCCGCCGCATCCTTCGCCGCCGCCGCATCTCCCACGCCGTCACGGTCAAGTAGCCCCAGGGCCGCGTAGCGGCCCCACCGGCACCCACTCCACCCTCATTTCCCCGGGTGCCGGCGCGCGGCCGGCGTGCCACGCTGGGCGCCGTGTGCCCCGCCCCGCTCGACCCCGACCCCGACCCCGACCCAGCCGACGACGCCGCCGGCTGCGTCGAGTGCGTGGTCAACGTCAGCGAGGGCCGGGACGAGGCCGTCTTGGCCGAGCTGGCCGCCGCCGCCGGGCGCCCCCTCCTCGATCTGCACCGCGACC
This sequence comes from uncultured Acidimicrobiaceae bacterium, assembly GCA_963807775.1. Classification (GTDB taxonomy): domain Bacteria; phylum Actinomycetota; class Acidimicrobiia; order Acidimicrobiales; family RAAP-2; genus Bog-473. The sequence continues at coordinate 19,611 of CAWECY010000018.1, forward strand.
ACGACCACCACCGGGCCGTCCTGACCCTGGCCGGCCCGCCCGACGAGGTGGCCGCCGCCGCCCGCTCTCTGGCTGCGGCCACCGTGGCCCGCCTCGACCTGCACGCCCACTCGGGCGCCCACCCCCGCCTGGGCGTGCTCGATGTCGTCCCGTTCGTGCCCTACCGCCCCGCCGCCCCGCCGCCCCGGGACCTCGGCCTGGCCACAACCCTGCGCGACGACTTTGCCCGCTGGCTGGCCGAGGACTTGGGCGTTCCGGGCTTCCTGTACGGGCCTCTTCCGGGCGGCCGCTCCCGGACCCTGCCGGACATCCGCCGCCACGCCTTCGGCGATCCGGCCACGGGCGGCCTGGCCCCCGACGTGGGACCGCCTACACCGCATCCCAGCGCCGGCGCCACCGCAGTGGGCGCCCGCCCCGTGCTGGTGGCCTACAACGTCTGGGTCTCGTCACCCGAGGTGGCCCGGCGGGTGGCTCCCCTGGTCCGTTCGCCCCATGTGCGCGGCCTCGGCCTGGCCGTCGGCGGCCGGGGCCAGGTTTCGTGCAACCTGGTCGACCCCGCCCGCTTCGGGCCGGCCGATCTCTTCGACACGGTGGCCACGCTGGCCGCCGAGGCCGGCGGCGGCGCCGAGGGGGCCGAGCTGGTCGGCCTGATCCCCGAGCTCGTGCTCCATGACGTCCCGCGGGCCCGCTGGGCCGCACTCGGCCTGTCCGACGGGGCCACGGTGGAGAGCGGGTTGGCTCGTTCCGGCAGCTGACGCGGCCCCCGCGATCGGCCCGGGCGCGAGATTTCGTCGTGGTGTACGGTCGGTCGACCCGTGAGGGGGACCAGCACAAAGGAGTTCGCCATGCAGGCACGAACCTTTGGCTCTGCCGTTCTCCGCAGCGCCCTTTTGAAGGGTGCCCTCCTCGCGGCCGCGGCGGGCGCGCTGGTCGCCTTGCCGTTGGTCGGGTCCGCACCAGACGCCGCCGCCGCACCGCAGGCATCGGCGCGATCGCACCTCGAGCCGATCACGACGGGACAGGCTGACGGCTATTGGTTGGGAGCCTCCGACGGCGGGATCTTCGGCTATGGCCCAGGCGCCACGTTCTACGGTTCTCACGGCGGGACGCCGCTCAACCAGCCGGTGGTGGGCATGGCCGCCGCGCCCGACGGGCAGGGCTACTGGCTGGTCGCGTCCGACGGCGGGATCTTCAACTACGGCCCCGGCGCCGGCTTCTTCGGCTCCCACGGTGGGACGCCGCTCAACAAGCCCATCGTCGGCATGGCCGCCGCGCCCGACGGGCAGGGCTACTGGCTGGTGGCGTCCGACGGCGGGATCTTCGCCTACGGCACCGGCGCCGGCTTCTTCGGCTCCCACGGCGGGACGCCGCTCAACGCACCCATCGTCGGCATGACCGCCGCGCCCGGCGGGAACGGCTACTGGCTGGTGGCCTCCGACGGCGGCATCTTCGCCTACGGCACCGGCGCCGGCTTCTTCGGCTCCCACGGCGGGACGCCGCTCAACGCGCCCATCGTCGGCATGGCCGCCGCGCCCGGCGGGAACGGCTACTGGCTGGTCGCCTCCGACGGCGGCATCTTCGCCTACGGCATCGGCGCCGGCTTCTTCGGCTCCCACGGCGGGACGCCGCTCAACAAGCCCATCGTCGGCATGGCCGCCGCGCCCGGCGGGAACGGCTACTGGCTGGTGGCCTCCGACGGCGGCATCTTCGCCTACGGCATCGGCGCCGGCTTCTTCGGCTCCCACGGCGGGACGCCGCTCAACAAGCCCATCGTCGCCATGGCCGCCGCGCCCGCTGTCTCCACGAGCGTGACGTCGAACAACCTGGTGCAGGTCTCGTGCCCGACCACGACGTGGTGCGCCGCGGTCGACCAGAAGGGCAACGCCTATACCTATTCGAACGGGACGTGGTCGCCGCCCGACCTCGTCGATCCGGGTTACACCCACGATGGTGACGTGGGTGACGGTGAGTTCGACGGGATCTCGTGCCCGACCACCACATTCTGCATGGCCGTGAGCTATCTCGACGGCTTCGCGACCTACAACGGCACCACGTGGACGGCCATGAGCACCAGCGATGTGTCCGGGGCGATCCCGAACTCCAGCTTCACCGGGGTGTCGTGCCCGACCACGACGTTCTGCGCCGTGTCGGACTACCTCAGCGGCGACGAGGCCGTCCGGAACTCCGGCACGTGGACCGCCATCGACAACCCCTCGGGTGGCGGCGGCCAGGGCATGCCGACGGTCTCGTGCCTCCTCGGCACCAAGACCTGCATGATGGTCGACAACGACGGGAAGTACGTCACCACGACGACCGGCGCGAGCTGGACCGCCCTGACCCAGTCGGGGATCGACCCCACCCCGAACAACAACTACTACGGCGTGGCGTGCCTGGCGTCGAACACCCAGTGCATGGTGGTCGACTCTGAGGGCTATGCCGGCATGGGGTTCCACGGCGTGACCTGGACGCAGTTCGGGAACATCGACGCCAGCACCACGTTCGATTCACTCCAATCGGTGTCGTGTGACCCGAGCGGAGCCATCTGTGTCGCCATCGATTTCGACGGCAACGCGCTGGTCTACACCGCCTCGAGCCAGACGTGGTCGGCCCCCACCCCCTACGACTCCACCGCCGTCCCGACGAGCGTCTCGTGCCCGAGCACCTCGTGGTGCATGGCGGTCGACGCCGCCGGCGACGCCTACCAGTTCAACCCGACCGGCTGACCCACCGGCCGTATCCGGGCGCAGGGTGTAACGAGGCAGCTCGCGCGTGCCGGCGCGCCATCACACGGGCCGGGCGCAGACGGCAGTCCCGCCTCACCGAGAGACACGAGGTGGAGCACGCTCGCGTGCCCGACGGCACCCTCGCGGACGGGCCGGTCAGGACCACGGCACGCAGCGGGAGCCTCCATCCCCACGTCATGGCGCCGATGCTGCGAATGGCGCCGCGTACTCCCGCTGCGGCCAGGCCTGGTACCGGCCCCGAACGGAGCCGGCCGGTTCCCGATTGGTCCCCCGCAGGGGTTACGACGCGCTGGCGATGTCGCGACGGGCCATGGCCCGGGCCCGGCGCAGGCGGCGGCGCTCCCGCTCGCTCATGCCGCCCCAGATGCCGAACTTCTCGCCGTTGGCGAGCGCGTACTCGAGGCAGTCCTCCCGCACGACGCAGCCCCGGCAGACTTCCTTGGCCTCCCTGGTGGAGGCGCCGCGCTCCGGGAAGAACAGATCCGGGTCGACGCCCATGCAGTTCGCCTGTAGTTGCCAACTTCGTTCCTGGCGACCGTAGAGCGTCGTGACTATGTCAACTGGCATCTTGGTTCGCCCCCCTTCTTCGCCTCAGGTGGCACTGTTGTAGTTACAACGATGTAATGCACAATCTTTCTCCACCCTCCCGGCGGGCGCAAGACCCAAAATTCCGAACCAGGCACGAAACGTGTGTTCACGGAGCACAAAAGGGTGTGGATAAGTGCACGAATCCCCAGTTCAACGGGGATTCCCACGCAGACGCTGCGCTGAAGCGGCAATTTCAGGGTTTGCAGCCCGACGAAGGGAGCCTGCGGTGACGATGAGCGCCATCAGCACGGAGGGCCTGACCAAGCGGTTCGGGTCGGTGACCGCCCTGAACGACCTCTCGCTCGAGGTCGGCCACGGAGAGGTGATGGGCTGCCTGGGCCCGAACGGCGCCGGCAAGACCACCACCATCCGCCTCCTGCTGGGCCTCCTGCGCCCCAGCGCCGGGCGCGCCGCCGTGTTCGGCCTCGACGCCCAGCGCCGGACCGTCGAGGCCCATCGCCGGCTGGCCTTCGTCCCGGGCGAGGCCAGTCTGTGGCCCCGGCTGACCGGGGAGGAGACCCTGCACGTCCTGGGCCAGGTCCAGGGCCGGGTCGACACCGCCTACCGCGACGAGCTGGTCCAGCGCTTCGAGCTCGACCCCACCATGAAGGTGCGGGCCTACTCGAAGGGCAACCGCCAGAAGGTGGTGCTCATCGCCGCGCTGATGACGCGGGCCGACCTCTTGATCCTCGACGAGCCGACATCGGGTCTCGACCCCCTGATGGAGCAGGTCTTCCGCGACTGCATCCACGAGGCCAAGGAGCGCGGCCAGAGCGTGTTCCTGTCCTCGCACATCCTGAGCGAGGTCGAGGCCCTGTGCGACCGCGTGGCCATCCTGCGCGAGGGCCGGCTGGTCGAGCTGGGCACGCTCGACGAGATGCGCCACCTGTCCGCCCTCTCGGTGGACGCCACCTTCGCCGGCACCCCACCCGACCTCACCGGCGTCCCCGGCGTGAGCGACGTCCACAGCCAGGGGCACGGCCTGCACCTCGAGCTGCGGGGCCCGGTGGCCCCGCTCGTTCGCGCGCTGGCCGGCACCGACGTCACGACGCTGCTTAGCCGCGAGCCCTCGCTCGAAGAGCTGTTCCTGAGCCGATACAGCGACACCTCGCCCGACACGGGTGGCGATGGCCATCGCTGAACTTGCCCTGGCGCCACCCGCCTACGGGCGCCACCCCTCGACTGTGGTGGCCCGGCGGACGGCGCGCGCCGCCGTCCGCTCCGGCGTGCTGTGGGGCTACGTCTTCGGCGCCTTCGTGGCCTCGGCGGCCTGGAGCTACACCAGCATCTACAAGACGCCGGCCCAGCGCGACCAACTCGGGGCGGCCTTCGGGGACAACCGCGCCACCATCGCGCTCTTCGGCCCGGCGCCGGCCCTCAACACGGTCGGCGGCTTCACCGTCTTCAAGGTGTCGATGACCCTCATGATCATCGGAGCCGTCTGGGGCCTCCTCACCAGCACGCGGCTCCTGCGCGGCGAGGAGGACGCCGGCCGCTGGGACCTGCTGCTGACCGGCCAGACGCGGCCCCGTGCCGCCACGGCCCAGGCGCTGGCCGGGCTCGGCGCCGCCGCCGGCGTCCTGTGGGCGGTCACCGCAATCATCATCTCGGTCGCCGGCCGCTCCTCGAGGATCGACATCGCGCTGCGCCCGGGTCTGTTCTTCGCCCTCGCCCTCGTCAGCACCCCACTCATGTTCCTCGCCGTCGGCGCGGTCACCAGCCAGTTGGCGCCGACGCGCCGCACGGCCGCCGGGTACGCGGCCTTGGTCCTCGGCGTGAGTTACGGGTTACGCATGGTCGGCGACGCCAGCATCGGTCTGCACGCGTTGACCTGGCTCTCGCCGTTGGGCTGGGTCGAGCAGCTGGCCCCGCTGACGTGGAACGATCCATGGCCGCTCGTGCTCATCGTCGCCTTCACGGCGATCCTCGGCAGCAGCGCCGTCTGGTTGGCCGGCCGGCGCGACGTGGGGTCCAGCCTGGTGCCCGACCGCACGCACGGCGCCCCGCACCTGCGGCTCCTGGGTGGGCAGGCCGGCCTCAGCCTGCGCCTCGTCCGAGGCACGGCACTCAGCTGGATCCTGGCGGTGGCCGCTGCCGGCGTGCTGCTCGGGCTCGTCGCCAAGGCCGCCGGCGGCACCCTGTCGGGCTCCTCGGTGCAGGACGTCTTCGACAAGCTCGGGGCCACCGGCGGCGGGGTGGGGGCCTACCTGGGCGTGGCGTTCCTCATCATGGCCGTGCTCGTCTGTTTCGTCGGTGCCGGCCAGGTGGGCGCGGCGCGGGCGGAGGAGTCCGAGGGCCGGCTCGACCACCTCCTGGTGCGGCCCCTGTCACGCCCGCGCTGGCTGGGCGCCCGCCTCGGCCTGGCCCTGGGGCTCGTCCTCCTGAGCGGAGTGGTGGCCGGGCTGTGCACCTGGCTCGGCACGGCCACCCAGCACACCGGGGTGGGCCTGGGCAGCCTGCTCGCCGCCGGGGTGAACGCAGCGGCGCCGGCCGTGTTCCTCCTCGGTGTCGGCACGCTCCTCTTCGGCCTGTGGCCGCGGGCCGCCTCGTCCGGCATCTACGTGGTGCTCGGCTGGTCGCTGCTGGTCGAGCTCATCGGCGGCATCGGGGCGCTGAGCCACTGGCTGCTCGACACCTCGCTCTTCCACCACATCTCCTCGGCCCCGGCCATCCCGGTCGACTGGGCCCAGGTGGGCGCGCTGGTCGCCTGCGGCGTCATCGGCGCGCTCGTCGGCCTGGCCGCCTTCTCCCGGCGCGACCTGCAGGGCGCGTGACCGACAACGGAGGACGCCCGCGGCGCGACCGCGACGTGGCGGCCTTCGCCGAGCGGGCGCCGAGCTACGACACCGGATTCCGCGGGCGACTACACCACGAGATCGCGGCACGCACGGCCGACGTGGTGCTGGCGCTGCCGCAGCGGCCGCGCCGTGTGCTCGACGTCGGCTGCGGGACCGGACTGCTGCTCGGGCTCCTGGCCGAGCGCCTGCCTGAGAGCGAGACCGACTCCATGTGCGGCATCGACGCCGCCGAACCCATGATCGCCGTCGCCACCGCGGCGAGGCGCGACCCCCGGCTCCGCTTCAACGTCGCGGTGGCCGAGGCGCTGCCCTATCCCGACGCATCCTTCGAGCTCGTCGTCACCACGACGTCGTTCGACCACTGGCGCGATCAGCGGGCCGGCCTGGCCGAGTGCGCCCGGGTCCTTGTCTTCGGTGGGCACCTGGTGCTCACCGACCAGATCTCGCGCTGGCTCGTCCCCACTCTGGCGGGCCGACGTCGCACCAAGGCCCGCACCCGGCGCCGGGTCGAGGCGGCGCTCGGCGACGCCGGCCTGCGCGCGGAGGCCTGGCACCGGGTCATGACGATCATCGGCACGGTCGTCGCCGCCAAGCCCCAAACAACGCTGTAGTCGTTTGTCGCAGAGGCGCTGGACTTGGACGAGCACGAAGGCTTGGAGCACTGTCAGCTCGTCACTGTGCTGCAACGACAAGGCAAGCCGGAGGCGATCCTTGTTCGCAGCGGCACCTACCCAGCCGTTAGGTGAAGAAGGCCACGATGGAGTGACGATGACCTCGGGTCACGGCGCTGACTTCGTGTAACACATTGGCGCGAAATACGGCGAGCATCCCCGTCTCCGCACATATGGGCAAGCAACGCCCAAACGACGTTGGATTCGCACCGGGGTAGAGCTTGATGACACCACCGCTGAAACCCGATGTGGTCACGCGCTGTGTTGTCCATTCGTTCGCGAATATGACGGCTGCAAGCAGGCGTTGCCGCAAGGCGGCTGGCCCGTCGTCGAAACGGTCCCGGTGGTTGACAAAGAAGTCTCCTGGGCCGTACGTCACGGCAAAGGGTCGCTCAACGCCCGTCAGAGCCAACTGAAATCGACAGGAGAGGAACGGGGTCAATTCTCGGAGTCGGAGCCGCACGTATTCGAGGGTTGATGAAGAGAGGTCGATGCGGTCAGCTTGTCGGATCGCCTCTCTCACCCCGAAGTTCCCGTCCGCCGTCACGACCTTCGCGCGGCCCGCCCTTCCCCTCTGCATCTCCAAGCTGATCTCAGCGCAGCGTCGAGACGACAAGAAGTGCCGACGGATGATCACGTCATGCTCAAGGTCGCAGAACTGACTCGAATTCGGCATCCTCGTACCATTCCCCTTGCCGGGGTTTGTTGTCAGCTGTAGGTCGCTATTGGGCCAGGGGGTTTCTGGCCTTCACATCGGGGTGACCTGGGGTTTTGCATCATCCTCCGCGGTGATGAGTCCGCCCCGATAGGACGGATAGAAGCTCCACCCGAGATCCAACAACGAGCCTTGGGCGTAGCCACTGACCTCGGCGAAGGCCAGATCGAGGATGGCCTCGAACACTGGCTTCTCCTCTTCCGGCAGCTGGTTGTAGAAGTCCTTCAGCTTCGCTTCGAGGCTGACCACCTGTTCTGCTGCGAATGGAGCGCCTTCAGGCATGATTTGCCTTCCGATCTCTCGTCGTTTGTTGTGCTCGGTCGCGTCGTGCCCGACCGCCCCACCAGAGGCAAGACGGTGATCTCCCTCGACGGTTACACCGAGTTGAGCTTTGGAGAGCACCATTCCGTCTGTGTCGATTCCGAGCGGGCTCGGACTGCCCCAAGGTTCGCCGGTTCGAAGCGCAGCCTTGAGCGTCGGGCTGCCGTCACGGTGATGACCGGCCACGCGCAGGCCGACCCCCGGGTGGGGCGACACGGCCGGGAATAGAACCGGGTGCACTGACTTGGTCAGGGCGAGGCAGTCGTCGTGCGAAGGGGCCTCCGGGCCCCTTCTGCGCGTCGTGACGAAGGGTCACACTCGGGGTGACCCTCCGTCCGTGGGGGGTCCCAGTTGCGGGAGCGTTTCGATCTACCGCGTCGACGAGAGCAGCGCAGTCGGGCACTGAGCCCAGCCGAGCAGAAGGCGCCTACCCGGCGGGACGCAGCACCCGGCGGTGCGCCAGGAAGTCGACCAGCACGTAGCCGCCCAACGCGTCGGGCGTCGTGTAGAAGGTGCGGCCGCCGTTGACCCGGGCGATCTGCTCCACGAATGGGTAGTGCGTGCGCTGCAGGTCCAACGCGAAGGTGTTGATCACGATGCCGGCCCGGGTGCAGCGGATGACCTCGGCCATGGTGCGCCGCAGCGTCTCGGGCACCGGCGGGTAGTTGAAGAAGACCTCGCCGTAGTCGTCCACGTGCGCCGTCGGCTCGCCGTCGGTCACCACAATGATCTGCTTGGTCCCGTGCTGGTGGGACAGCATGCGCCGCGAGAGCGCCAGCGCGTGCTGCAGGTTGGTGCCGTAGACGTAGTCCCACATGGCCGTCGGCACCTCGTCGGGCCGGATCTCCCGGGCCACCTCGGAGAAGCCCACGATGCCCAGGTAGTCGCGCGGGAACTTCGACGAGATCAACGTCTGCAGCGCCATCGCCATGCGCTTGGCCGGCACGAAGTTGTCGCGCATGGGCATCGACATCGACAGGTCGACGCACAAAACAGTGGCCGAGCGCGACAGCGCCTCCACCTCGACCACCTCGAAGTCCTCCGGCTTGAGGCGCACGGGCACGCCCGAGCCGCCCCGGCGTACCGCATTGTGCACCGTGGTCGACAGGTGCAGGTTCATCGGGTCGCCGTACTCGTAGGCCTTGGTCGTCTCCTCGCGGTCGTGCCCCGAGCCGGTCCGCTGCGCCGAGTGGTCGCCGATGCGGTCCTTGTTGATCTGGCCGAAGAGGTCGGCCAGCGCTTTCTGGCCCAGCCGCCGCACCCCCAAAGGCGTCAGCTCAATGCGCCCGCCCTGCTGCTCGATCAACCCGGCGTCGGCCAGCGACTTGGTCAAATTGGCCAGGCGGTCGAGCGCCCGCGCCGCGTCCTCGCCCATGTGCTGCTTCACCTGGTCCAGGTCGATCTCGCCCAGAGCGGCCGGACTGGAGGCCGACTGCAGCACCTCCTCCATGCGGTCGAGTTGGCTCAGCTGGGTGGCCAGGTCGGTGGCGCGGTTGAGGCTCATGGGGCCCTCGCCGTTGAAGTCGTAGCTCTCCTGCCAGCCCGCGTCGGGGAAGGCCCGCTGGAGGTTCTGGGCCAGGCGCTCCACTTGCCAGCGCAGGTCCATGTCCTCGAGCACGGCCTCCATGAGCTGGCTCAGCTGGGCCCGCTGCTCGGGTGAGAGCGAGTTCCACACGGCCTGCGCGGCCGCCATGCGCTCGGCCAGTTGGGCCAGCAGCTCGTCGAGGTTCTGGGGGTCGCCGGGGAACATGTCCCCGTACTTCTCCATGAACTCCTCGAAGCTAGGGTCGATGTCCTCGCCGGCCTCGCGCTGCTCAAGCATCTTGTTCAGCGCGTCGTAGGCCTCGCGCATGCGCTGCATCTGCTCGGGACTCATGTTGGACAAGGCATCGGACGCGCCCTGGAAGAAGGTCTCGGCCATCTCCTTGCGCAGCTCCTCGACGAGCTCCTCGAAGCGCTCGCGCGCCTCACTGGAGACGAAGTCGTAGTGCTGCAGCGAGCTGATGCGCCCGGCCGGGTCGTCGGGCTGGAGGTCGAGCGCCATGCGGCGCTCGGTGGCCACGTCGTCGGTCACCTCGCTGCGCCGCTGGTCACCCGACCCTCGGGCGTCGTCGACCAGCTCGTCGATGGCGTCGCGCTCCTCCTGCTCAATCTCGTCCAGCTGGCGTGTCAGTTCGGCCATGCGGCCGTCGGGGTCGCCCTCGGCCAGCATCTCGGCCCGGCGCCGGCGCAGCCGCTCGAGCAGGTCGCGCAGCCCGGCCACCTGCTCGCCGTCGGCGGTGCGGAAGCCGGAGCGCAGCAACCGGCGCAGCGCGTCGTCGAGGTCGCCCCCCGCCAGGAGGTCGTCGGTCAGGCCGGCCAGGAGGTCATCGGGGTCGAGGTCGGCGAACTGCTGGGAACCGTCCCATTCCGAGTAGTCGTAGCTGACGCTCACCGTGCCACCCCGTCCCTCTGTCTACTTGCGCCCGCGGTACAACGCCCGGGCCCCCGAGGCGTCCTTGTTGAGCCGCTTGGTCAGGTGCAGCCCCTCCAACAGGAACTCCATGGCGCTGGCCATGAGCGCCGGGGACTCGGAGTCGGCCGCCTCGGGACCGGCCAGCTTGCGCGTGGCCGGTTCGAGCTCGGGGATGTCGGCCAGGACGGCCAGGTAGGCCGACGACGGCAGGTCGTCGCCCACGTGCACCACGACCTGGTCGTGGAAGGCGCCCACGATCGACTGCGGGTCGTCGAGGGTGACACGGCGGCGGAACACCGACAGGGTGGCCGCGGCCACCAACTGGGCCACCACCTCGTCCTCGTGGCCCTCCTCCATGGCCTCGACCTCGATCTTGCCCTGGGTCGACGGGACCAGCGAGGACAGGTCGCTGATGCGGGGCACCGCTACCGGCTCGCCGGTACGCAGGGCCCGGCGCACGGACGACGCCACCAGGGTCTCGTAGTTGGCGATGGAGAGGCGGACCGACACGCCGCTGCGCTGGTTGAGGTGGGTGCTGCGCCGGGCCAGCTGGGAGACCTCGGCCACGACCTCCTTCATGAAGGGGGGCACGCTCACGGGCACGCCGGCCGTGGGCAGGTCGGCCTCGTGCAGCATGATCTTGACCTCGGTCTGCGTCTCGTACGGGTAGTGCGTACGGATCTGAGCACCGAAGCGGTCCTTGAGCGGCGTGATGATGCGGCCGCGATTGGTGTAGTCCTCCGGGTTGGCCGTGGCCACCAGCATGATGTCGAGTGGCAGGCGGATCCGGTGCCCCCGGATCTGCACGTCGCGCTCCTCCAGAATGTTGAGCAGCCCGACCTGGATACGTTCCGACAAGTCGGGCAGCTCGTTGATGGCGAAGATGCCGCGGTTGACCCGCGGGATGAGGCCGTAGTGCAGCGCCAGCTCGTCGCTCAGGTAGCGGCCCTCGGCGATCTTGATCGGGTCGACCTCGCCGATGAGGTCGGCGATGGAGGTGTCGGGGGTGGCCAGCTTCTCGCCGTAACGCTGCGAGCGGTGCGCCCAGTCGATCGGTGTGGCCTCGCCCAGCTCCTCGACGCGGTCGATGGCATAGCGCGAGACCGGTCGGTAGGGGTCGTCGTTGATCTCGGAGCCGGCGATGATCGGCGTCCATTCGTCGAGCAGGCCGACCAGTGAGCGGATGACCCGGCTCTTGGCCTGGCCGCGCTCGCCCAGGAGGATCATGTCGTGGCCGGCCAGGATGGCGTTCTCGAGCTGCGGGATGACGGTCTCCTCGAAACCCATCACCCCGGGCACGATCGGGCTGCCCGACGCGATGGCCTTGGCCGTGTTGCGCCGCATCTCCTCGGCCACCGACACCGACTCCCAGCCGCTGGCGCGCAGGTCGGCCAGCGAGGTGGGCAGGTCGGACGGGGGCTTCATGCCGGCGGGGTCGGGCGTGGCGGAGGGATCGAAATGCTCAGAAGGGCCGCTCATGGACGAAGCCTACGCCCGAAGCCCTGGAGGCGGCGCAGCGCAAGATGCTCGCAAAGGCTGCGTCGATCATCCAAGACATCGATCAACCGAGGTGGGCCGCGCAGGTATCCCGCGCTGCACCGGCACCTGGCACCCCCATATAGAGCAGTGAGGCACATGTCCATTGCGCCGCGAATACGCACCGGCGCGATCAACCCGGGACGTCAACCGAAGATCCGGCCCTGGGTGAATCGCCTCGACCTCCTCGCCGGACCCAGCCCGGAGGCCTACGTCGTCTCCCTCCGCTCGGCCTGCCCGTGCCGTCCCACCAGCTGCTCCGCCAGCGCCCGGGCCGGACGCGCCAGGGCACGGTCACCCCGCTGGGCCAGCGCCACGGTCCGGCTCAGCCCCGGCGCCGAGAAGGGCACGCCGACCAGCGACGGCGACAATGAGCCGTCACCCGGCAGCGCGATGGCCGGCACCACGGCCGCCCCCAGCCCGGCGGCTACGAAGGCCAGCACCCCGGCCATCTCGCCGCCCTCGCACACCAGCCGGGGAGACACCCCGGCCGCCGCGCAGGCATCCAGCGTCACCGAGCGCAGGTCGTAACCCTCCCGGAACATCACCAGGTCGACCCCGTCCAGGTCGCGCACGCCCACCCGCTGCCGCCTGGCCAGCGCTGAGCCGGGCGCCGTGGCCAGCACCAGAGGGTCGTCGAAGAGCGGCACCGTGACCACGAGCGGATCCGTCACCGGCTCCACCACGAGGGCCAGATCGACCTCGCCCGACGCCACCTGGGGTACCAACTGGTGCGAGCCCGCCTCCACCACCGACAGGTCGATGCCCGGATACGCGGCATGGAACGACACCAGCGCCGGCGCCAGCAGCGACGTCACCAGGCTCGGCGTGGCCCCCACCGACAGCCGCCCCCGCACCATCCCTGTCAGAGCACGCGCCTCGGCGCCGGTGGCCTCGACGTCGGCCAGCACCCGTTGCATGAACGGCACCAGCGCGGCGCCGTCGGGGGTCAGCGTGACCCGGCCCTGCCCCGGCCCCCGGTTGAACAACACCACGCCCAACTCGTGCTCGAGCAGCCGCACCTGCCGCGACAGCGAGGGCTGGGCCAGGTGCAGGCGGTCGGCCGCCCGGGTGAAGCTCTCCTCCTCGGCCACGGCCAGTGCATACGAAAGCTGGTGCAGCTGCATTATTCAGAGCCTATAGCTCTGATCTTCATGCCGTTTATGTCTTTGACGTGCCCATACGCCCAGCCGTATGTTGCAGCCAGGCCAAACGCCCGAACCCCGGCGTCAGGAACTCGCGCCGGACCTGAGTGTGGTCTGAAGACTGCCCGGCCGCGGCGCCTGTGCCAGGCCACAAGGAGGTGCGAGTGACGACGACGGTCGAGAGTGCGGCCGCCACACCGGTCGTCATCGGGACGCGGGGCGGGCCCGACAAGCCCACCATGCGCAAGGACTTCTGGTGGGTCCAGCCCGTGGTCACGGTCATCATCCTCACCGCCTTCGTCGTCTACTCGACGTGGGCCGCCTTCATCGGCAAGGACTACTACGCCGGCGTCGCCTTCAACCGGGACCTGATCTCGCCCTTCTACTCCCCCTGCATCGCCAACAGCTGCGAGACGGGCAGCCACACGTTCGGGACGCTGCCCTTCTGGAACTACTCGCCGGCGCTGCTCATCCTGATCTTCCCGCTGGGCTTCCGCCTCACTTGCTACTACTACCGCAAGGCCTACTACCGGTCGTTCTGGTGGTCACCCCCGGCCTGCGCCGTGGCCGACGCCCACGGCAGCTACAGCGGCGAGACCCGCTTCCCGCTCATCCTGCAGAATATCCACCGCTACTTCTTCTGGCTCCTGCTGATCTTCAACTGCATCCTGACCTACGACGCCATCCTCGCCTTCCGCCAGCCCTACCTGGTCAACGGCGTCGAGCACGTCCACATCGGCATCAGCGTGGGCACCGCCGTGCTGTGCGCCAACGCCGTCTTCCTCTGGCTCTACAGCCTCTCGTGCCACGCCTGCCGACACTTCTGCGGCGGGCAGCTCAAGTCGTTCGCCAAGCACCCGACGCGCTACAAGCTGTGGAAGTTCGTCACCCCGCTCAACGCCCGCCACATGCGCTTCGCCTGGATCAGCCTCTTCGGCGTCGCCATCGCCGACCTCTACGTGCGCCTGGTGGCCAGCGGGACCATCCACGACCCCGGCTTCCACTTCTAGGCAACGGGGACACAAAGACATGGCCGACTACGAGACCCACGATTACGACGTCGTCATCATCGGCGCCGGCGGCTCCGGCCTCCGCGCCGCCATCGAGGCCAAGGAGCGTGGCCTGCGCACCGCGGTGGTCTGCAAGTCGCTGCTCGGCAAGGCGCACACCGTCATGGCAGAGGGCGGCATGGCCGCCGCCATGGGCCACGTCTGGCCCGAGGACAACTGGCAGGTCCACTTCCGCGACACCATGCGCGGCGGCAAGATGCTCAACAACTGGCGCATGGCGCAGATCCACGCCCAAGAAGCCCCCGACCGGGTCTTCGAGCTCGAGCGCTGGGGCGCGCTCTTCGACCGCACGAAGGACGGCCGCATCACCCAGCGCGACTTCGGCGGCCACCGCTACGCCCGGCTGGCCCACGTGGGCGACCGCACCGGGCTCGAGCTCATCCGCACCCTGCAGCAGAAGGTCGTCTCCATGGACACTGACGTGTTCATGGAGTGCAAGATCCTGCGCCTCCTCCCCGACAAAGAGGGCCGCCTTTCGGGTGCCATCGGCTACATGCGCCCGACCGGCGACATGGTCCTCTTCACCGCCAAGGCCTTCGTGCTCGCCACGGGGTCGATCGGCAAGGCGTGGAAGTACACCTCCAACTCGTGGGAGTCGGTCGGTGACGGTCACGCCATGGCCATCTGGGCCGGGGCCGACGTCATCGACATGGAGTGCGTGCAGTTCCACCCGACCGGCATGGTGTGGCCGCTCTCGGTGCGCGGCATCCTCGTCACCGAGGGCGTGCGCGGCGACGGCGGCGTGCTGCGCAACTCCGAGGGCACGCGCTTCATGTTCAACTACGTCGCCCCGATGTTCCGGGACGAGACGGCGGACACCGAGGAAGAGGCCGACGCCTGGTACGACGACCACATCAACTACCGCCGCACACCCGACCTGCTCCCCCGCGACGAGGTGGCCAGGGCCATCAACTCCGAGGTCAAAGCAGGGAGGGGCACTCCACACGGCGGGGTCTACCTCGATATCGCCTCACGCCGCACACCCGAGTACATCAAGCGGCGGCTCCCGTCCATGTACCACCAGTTCATGGAGCTGGCCGGCGTCGACATCACCGCCGAGGCCATGGAGGTCGGCCCCACGTGCCACTACATGATGGGCGGGGTGCGCGTCGACGCCGAGACGCAGGCCGCCACCGTCCCGGGTCTCTACGCCATCGGCGAGGTGTCGGGTGGCATGCACGGGGCGAACCGCCTCGGCGGCAACTCGCTCTCGGACCTCATCGTCTTCGGCCGCCGGGCCGGCATCGGCGCTGTCCGACTTCGCCGAGGGCCGCACCGGCGAGCCCAGCGTCGACCGGGCGGAGGTCGACAAGGTGATCGACGAGGCGTTCGCGCCGTTCGGGCGTGAGGACGGCAACAACCCCTATACCGTCCACGAGGAGCTGCAGGAGACCATGCAGTCTCTGGTCGGCATCATTCGCACCGGCCCCGAGCTCGAAGAGGCGCTCACCAAGCTCGAGGATCTCAAACAGCAGACGGCCAAGGTTCAGGTGAAGGGCGGCCGGGCCTACAACCCGGGCTGGAACATGGCCACCGACCTGCCGTCCATGATCACCACGTCCATCGCCGTGGCCCAGGGCGCGCTCAACCGCAAGGAGTCGAGGGGTGGGCACACCCGGGAGGACTATCCGGGCCCCGACCCCGAAATGGGCAAGGTCAACTTCGTGCAGCACCAGAGCGGCGAGCGCGGTTATCTGGCATCCATCGCCATTGCGCCCGAGCCGCTGCCGGTCATGCCGGCCGAGCTGCAGGCCCTGTTCGAGGAGGGACACTGATGGCCGACGGGGCCAACGCGGCCGACGAAGCGGAGGAGATGGCCAACGCGGCCGACGAGCCGCACGCGGCCGACGTGGCCGATGAGTCGGTCACCATGCGGATCTGGCGCGGTGATGCAGAGGGCGGTGAGTTCATCGATTACGTCATGCCCGCCGTCGAGGGCGAGGTCGTGCTCGATGTGATCCACCGCATCCAGGCCGAGCCGGCCCAAGACCTGGCGTGCCGCTGGAACTGCAAGGCGGGCAAGTGCGGCTCGTGCTCGGCCGAGATCAACGGCCTGCCCCGCCTCATGTGCATGACGCGGATGGACACGCTGCCCGAGGGCGAGGCGGTGATGGTGGCGCCCATGAAGACGTTCCCCATCATTCGCGACCTGGTGACCGACGTCTCGTTCAACTACGAGGTGGCCAAGACCATTCCCGCCTTCGAGCCGGGACCCGAGCCCGAGGGCGGCTACCGCATGCAGCAGATCGACGTCGAGCGGGGCCAGGAGTTCCGCAAGTGCATCGAGTGCTTCATGTGCCAGAACGTTTGCCACGTCATCCGCGACCACGACGACAACAAGCCCAAGTACGCCGGGCCTCGCTTCTTCATCCGCTTCGCCGAGCTCGAGATGCACCCGCTCGACGTCAACGACCGCCGCGAGCTGGCCCATGACAAGGGCCTCGGCATGTGCAACATCACCAAGTGCTGCACCGAGGTCTGCCCCGAGCACATCAAGATCACGGACAACGGCATCATCCCGATGAAGGAACGGGTGGTCGACGCCCGCTACGACCCGGTGGCCTGGCTCGGGCGCAAGATCACGGGGCGCACCAAGAAGACCGCCGAAGAGGCCTCCGCCGGCTGAGCCCAGCGCCGACCTCCCCTCGCCGGCTGCCGTCCCCTTCGCCGCCTGCCAGAATCGGCGCGTGGCTCGATACCTCTCGCCCGAATGGGTGCAGTCCTTCGACGCCGCGCTCGGCGCACTCGACCTGACCGAGGCCATCGCCTCCGCCGGTGCGGGCTCGCTGGCCGCGGCCGACGGCCGCTTCAGCGTGGCCCAGCTCGTCGCGCGGCGTCCCCGACGCCGACGCCGACGTGCGCGTGCTCCTCACCGTGACCGAGGGCCACGCCCACCTCACGCTCGGCGACAGCGAGACGACGGCCACCGCCACCATCGTCCTTGACTACGACGACGCCCGCGCCATGGCGCTGGGCCAACTCGATCCGGCCGACGCCCTGGCGGACGGCCGCGTGCGCGTCCGCGGCGACCTCGCCGCTCTCGTCGCGGGCCAGGAGGTCCTGGCCGCCGCCTCGGCCCACCTCGGTCCGGCTCTGGCGAACCTCACCGACCCGCCGGACTGACCGTGCCCCGGCCCCGCCCACCTGACTTCGCCAGCCGCTACGCCGGCCAGGTCGCCGTGGTAACGGGCGCCTCCGCCGGCCTGGGCGCGCAGCTCTGCCGAGACCTGGTCCACGCCGGCGCCGTCGTGGTCGGGCTGGCCCGCAACATCGAGCGCCTCGAAGACCTCAAGATCGAGCTGCAGAAGGACTCGCCCGACTCCGACGTCATCACGTGTGACGTGGCCGACACCTACGCCCTGCGCGACGCCCTGCAGCACGTGGCCGCCACCAAGGGGGCGATCGACGTGCTCGTCAACAACGCCGCCATGGACCCGGGCGTCCGGCTGGCCGACATCACCGAGGAAGACTTCCGTCACACCTTCGACGTGAACTTCTTCGCCCCGGTGGCCGCCACCCTCGCCGTCAAGGACTCCATGGCCGAGCGCGGCCAGGGCATCATCGTCAACGTCTCGTCCGACGGGGGCCGGCTGCCCTCGCCCGGCCCAGGTGCCTACCCCTCGTCCAAGGCCGCTCTCTCCGCCTTCAGCGAGTCCGTCTCGTTCCGCCTCGGACCGAAGGGGGTCCACGTGCACGTGGTCTACCCCGCCTTCATGCCCACTGATCTGGGCCTGAGCGCCCTCGGCCGCGGCCTGCGCCGGCCGCCCCGCCTCACCACCCGCTCGGTGGAGACGGTGTCGCGTCGGATCCTGTCGAGGGCGGGCGGACCCGCCCTCGAGATCAGCGCCTCGGGCCTGATCGACGTCGCCATGGTCTTCCGCTACGTCATGCCCCGGACCTACCACCGCCTGCGCCGCAACTGGTAGGTCCCTGACCAGCAGGGACCACCTGCGGCCCGACCTGGACCCGAGCTGGGTATGTACGAGCTGGGGATGAATTGGCCGAGTGTTGAGCCACCCAGGTCTTTGCACCCTGTGCGAACAACAGGTGACAGAAGTATCGTGTCCGGACCGGCTCGCGAAGGTCGGGCCGCGACAGGAGGGCGAACGTGCATCAGCCGATCGACGACCACTTCCTTTCGAAGTACCGGGCTCTGCTCGACGCCGAAGACCTGGCGTTCGACGAGCTCGAGCATGCGTGCGAAGAAGGCGACCGCATGCAGTTCGACAAGGACATGATCGATTGGCAGCACGCCCTCGAGCACAAGCTCCTCTTCCTGGCCAACAACGGCATCGAGGTGAAGCTGCCCGTTCTGGGCTGACCGACCGGCCTGTGGCCGGTCCCGTACGACACCCCAACACCGCTTGCGGGTCGCCGCGCCCGGGCGCACAATGGCACGCGTGGCCAAGCCCGAGCACAAGGCGAAGGGCGAGGACGCCGCCAAGCCACGGGTGAACGCGCCCACGACCCGGCTGAACATTGCTTGGCCCTTCTCGCAGATCAAGACCGAGGAGGCGAGCAAGGAACTGGCCGAGCTGGCCGACGTGGTGGCCGACCTGCTCGTTGCGCTCGAGGACGTCCTGCCGGCGGGCCAGCGGAAAGAGCTGATCGAGCGGACGGAGGCGCTCCGCTCCCGGCTCGACTGAGCCGCGTCCCGAGGCCGTCGTCACGATTTCCTGTGGGTGCTGGTCCCTGCTCACGCCTGAGGCGCGTCGACATGCGTAGCGGACGGCCGTAGAGTCCACACCGGTGGCCGACAGCGACGCGCCCGGTACACGAAGACGCCCAGCCCATGCCCCACGTCACGGGCTCACCAAGGACACCAGGGTGCGCCTCACCGAGCTGGGGCGTCAACTGCCGCCCCCGAAGCCCGAAGACCTCAAGATCATGCGCGCCGACCGTGCGGCACGGATCGTGCGGCGTCTGTTGGTGGGATTCGTGGTCCTGGTTGTCGTGGCCCTCGGGGTCGGGGGGGCGGCGCAATGGCTTCGTCCGGTAGGCCAGCCCACCGTGGCAGACCTGACGTCGCCGGTGCGCATACCAGGGGCACTTCCGTCGTTGCCATGGCCCTCGACCGGCGAGGCGGCGCTGAGCGTGCAGGGTCTCGGTACTCTCGGGCAACACAGCGATACCCAGCCGGCACCCATCGCCGCGCTCGCCGGAGTGCTCACGGCCTACGTCGTCTTGAAGGACCACCCCATCTCCACCGGCGGCGACACCGGGCCCACCATCTCGGTCTCGTCCCAGATGCTCGCCGCGTACCAGACCGGTAGCGCAGCGGGCGAGCCCGAGGTCACCATGGCGGCCGGCGAGTCCCTGACGGAGCTCGACGCGCTCGAAGGGCTCCTCATCGACTCGGGCAACGACATGGCCACGCTGCTCGCCGACTGGGACGCCGGGACCACGTCGGCCTTCGTGACCAAGATGGACCTTGCCGCGGTCTCCCTCGGCCTCCGCCACACCCACATCACGGATCCGAGCGGAGCTGATCCCGGCACCGTCAGCACCCCGAGCGACCTCATTCGCCTCGGCGAGGCAGCCATGCGGATCCCGGTCTTCAACCAGATCGTGTCGCTCGGCCAGACGACCCTGCCCTTGGCCGGCCTCCGCTACAACCCCAACTTCGACCTGGGTCAGGACGGCATCGTCGGGATCGATGCCGGGTCGGACACGGCCACGAACGGCTGCTACCTCTTCGCAGCGCAGAAGACGGTGAACGGGCAGACCATCACCCTCTACGGGGCGGTGCTTGGCCAGAGCGGTCCGAACGGCCCCAATACCGCTGCCGTCGACGCCGGCGACGCCCTGGTAAAGGCTGCCCTCGCTGCGATCACCGCCGTTCCGGTCTTTCCGGCCGGCCACGTTGTCGGTCAGCTTTCCGCTCCGTGGGGTGCGTCGGCACCGCTCGTGGTGGCCCAGCCGGTGACCGTCATCGCCTGGCCCGGCCTGGGCGTTTCCGTGACGGCCCGGCTCAACCAGCTCACGGTGCCCCTCGCTGCCGGCTCCGAGGTCGGGGTTCTTCAGGTACGCCAGGGTTCCCACGTCACCACGGAGGCCCTGAAGAGCACCTCGGCACTCTCGGGACCGTCCGCGTTCTGGCGCCTCACACGTTGAATGGAGACCCGCCGGTCGCCTTCCCTCGGCCGGGCGTATGGTGAGGCGACAAATGCGGTGAAAGGAGGACCATGACCTCACCTGAGTCATTGCAGGTTGCCGCACAGCTTGATGAGCACCATGTCCCCGAAACCAATGGTCGGATTCCTGTATGTCGACGGTGTGGAGCACGTACCGACAGCCCGACCGGGCTGCACCATGTCATCCAGGATGATCGAGTGAAGCGATCGAGCGACTGGCTCAGCGCGCAGTCACGACTCCTGGACATTGCACAAGCCAAATTGTTGCGAGGCTCCTGAGCCACAGCAGCCGCGACCCGCTTCCTAAGGGAACGGAAGAGCGGCGAAGCATGCTCGACAACAGGCAGACTGGTGCCATGGGTGATGCCGCCACGTACCAACTCGAGGACCACGTGGCCACCATCACTTACAACCGACCCGACGCTCTGAACGCCGTCAACGGCGAGATGAGACGCGACCTCAATGACGCCTTCTCGCGTTTCCGTGACGACGAAGAGGCATGGGTGGCCATCGTCACCGGTGCGGGACGCGCCTTCTGCGCCGGCGCCGACCTGCGCGATGGAGCCGGATCGACCGGGGAGTTCCCGGGCACGTTCTGGGAGAAACCAACGCTGAATTCCTTTGAGAGTGGATGGGAGATCTTCAAGCCGGTGATCGCCGCCGTGAACGGGTACTGCCTGGGTTACGGGTTCACGCTCGCCACCTGGTGCGATTTCGTCCTGGCCAGCGACCGAGCCGAGTTCGGCCTCCCCGAGGCGCGCCTCGGCGTCCCGGCCATCGTGGCCTCGATACGCCTGCCCCAGCGCATCAACTGGGCCGACGCGATGGAGCTGTTGCTCACGGGCGAGCGCTTCAGCGCCGAGCGAGCGCACGAAATGGGTCTTGTCTGGAAGGTCGTGCCGCATGAGACGCTGCTCGACGAGGCCAATGCGCTGGCCGACCGCCTTCTCAGTGGCGCGCCAATCGCTCAACGAGCGATGAAGGAGATGGCGATGCGGACGCGCCACATGGCGACACTGGAGGCGATCCGCTTCGGCGAGACGATGCGCCAGGTCGCCGGCCGGACGCAGGACGCGGCCGAAGGCTTTCAGGCCGCGGCCGAGCGGCGCCCGCCGCGCTGGACCGGACGATGATGCACGCCGGGACCGATCAAGGCCGGTAGCCGGCGGGCCACTGCTGCAGAGCCCACATGTTTCCGTCCGGGTCGGAGAAATACGAGTAGAGGACGCCACCCATGTCGTCCACGTCGCTGAGCTCGATGCCGCGCTCGGTGAGGGCGGCCCGAGTCGCCGCCATGTCGCCGACGACGAGGTGCAGACCCTTGATCAGACCCGGAGCCATGTCGGTGATCGGGCCCATCCCCGTTCCGAAGACAATGGCGCAGCTCGACCCCGGCGGGGTCAGCTGGACGACGCGCATTGCGTCCGTGACCTGGGAGTCGTGCACGTTTCCGAAGCCAACCTGCTCGTAGAACGCCTTCGCCCGGTCGACATCGGACACCGGGATCGGCACGAGTTCCAGGCGCATATCTGGCACGGCCGGCATATCGGTCATCGACTCCTCCTCCTTTGACCGGGCGTTCAGTCCAAGCCGATGGACACCGCCAGGTCGCGCACGGTGGCCTCGAAGAGCGCCCCGGGATCGAGAACGGTGTTGCGCCAGTGCCCGAACACCTCCAGGCTGATGATCCCCACCAGGGTGGACCACGCCTGCAGGGCCACTACCACCTTGGCCACCGGCATGCCCGGCAGCAGGCCTTCGCTCACCGGCGCCACGGCGGCGCGCAGGTCGGCGGAAACGTCGCCGTCGCCGGCGCCGGCGCGTCCCTCCAGGCGCAGGCGGCCAGCCTCCTGGGCCGCCACCATGGGCCGCACCACGGCCACAGCGATGCGGGCATAGGGCACGACCGTGTCCTCTGGGGCCTGATACCCGGGGACCGGGGTCCCGAAGATGAGACCCCATTCATGCGGGTGCCCGAGGGCCCACGCCCGCAGGACCCGCGGCACCACCGCGAAGCGCCCAACGTCGCTGGCCCGTAGCAGCGCGGCCTCTTCGGCCGCCGCCTCCGCCGATTCTGCCAGCGATTCGTAGGCGGACAGGATCAGGGCGTTGAGCAGCGCGTCGCGCCCGTCGAAGTAGCGGTACAGGGCCGAGGGGGCCATGCCCAGGTCGCGGGCGATGGAGCGCAGGGAGAGAGCGGCGGCTCCCTCCCGACCGAGGTGCTCGAGGGCCACGGCCAGGATCTCGGCCGTCATCTCGTCCCGCACCCGCTCCCGGGCGGTACGTGGGGCTGAGACGGTCATGCAGCCAGTGTGACCGTTCCAGACCGAGAACACAAGTACTTGACAAGAACATTGTTCGTGTTTACTATCACTGTTCATGAAGTCCGGTTCGAGCACCGAGGAGGTCCCAATGACCAGCCTGACCATCACCCCATCCGCCGCCCCCGGCACCCCGGGGGCTGCCCACTACAAGCGCCCGGACTGGTTCACCCGCAACGTGTTCAACAAGGCGGTCATGAGCCTGACCAGGCTGGGCATCAGCGTCTGGGGCTCCCGGGTGCTCGAGCACCGGGGCCGCAGCTCCGGCGAGCTCCACCACACCCCCGTCAACCTGCTGACCATCGAGGGCACCCAGTTCCTCGTGTCCCCTCGGGGCGAGACCCAATGGGTGCGCAATGTGCGCCACTCCGGTGGCCACCTGGTCCTGATCCTCGGCCGGCGCCGCCGCATCTGCACGGCCACCGAACTGGCGCCGGACGACAGCATCGAGGTCCTGCGCACCTACCTGCGTAGGTGGAAGTTCGAGGTGGGCATGTTCTTCGACGGCATCACCCCGGACGCCGCCGACGAGGAGTGGCTCGCCGTGGCCGCCCGGCACCCGGTGTTCGCACTGCGATAGGCCGCACGGCATCATGAGCACATGACCGCGCCCACGACTTCGTCCCACGACGCGGCCGAGCTGGGCTACCGCAACCTGATCGCCTTCAGCCGCGCGGTCACCTGCTGGAGCTCCAACGGGGCCCTCGAGGAGTCCGACGGGATCGTGCTCTGCGCTGGCGGCAGCTGGATCCCCCTCATCGGCAACGCCGCCTATCGCACCGACACCTCCGTCGATCCCGCCGAGCTCATCACCCGGGCCCGGGCCTTCTTCGCCGGGTTGGGACGGGGCTTCAGCATGAAGGTGCGCGACAACGGCGAGGACGACGACCTGCGCCAGGCCAGCGTGGCCGCCGGGATCGAAGAGTTCGGGGGGACGGCTCCGCAGATGCTCGTGCGCCAACCGCTCCCCGATCCCCCACCGGTACCGGGCGTCACCGTGCGCCCCGTCGACGACGAGGACGGCCTGCGCGCCTTCGTCGCCGTCAACGCCGAGGCCTACGGCTCCTACGGCCTGCCACCCGAGGAAGTGGGCGTGACCTTCGACGACGCCGCACAGGTGCTGGCCGACCCGGCCTGCCACATGGTGATCGCCGACCTGGATGCCACCCCGGTGGCCGCCGCCATGGTCTACGAGAGCGACGGGGTGGCCAGCGTGCAATGGGTCGGGACCGTCCCCGCCGCCCGCAACAGCGGCCTGGGCGCGCTCGTCACCACCGTGGTCACCAACCTCGCCTTCACCCGAGAGGCGTCCTCGGTCACGTTGCAGGCGTCACCGATGGGGGCACCCGTCTACGTCGCGCTCGGCTACGAGACCCTCTACAACTTCGCCGAGCACGTCGAATGGAAGAGCGCCTGACGAAAGGTGCCGGCGCGCCCGCTCAGGGACGCAGCAGGCCCCGCACGTAGGCCGCCTGCCCCACGTGCTGCAGGCAGTCGTCGGCGATGCTGACCAGCCGCACGCCCATGGTCACCGGCGGGTTCCAACGCGTGTCGACCACCCGGTCGAGGTCGGCCTCCGTCAGGCCCTTCAGCATGGTGCGCGTCCGCGCGTCCACCGCGGCCAGGTAGTCCAACAGCACGGCGCCGTTCTCGGGCCGCACCGAGCGCACGGCCTCCTCGTCGTGCCCGTAGCCCGTGTTGGCCGGATCGGGGTCCAACCCGCATCCCTTGGCCCACGGACCGCTCAACCAGAGCTGGTCGGTTTCGAGCAGCTCGGCCACGTGGTGGTCCTGCACCCGGGTGAGGTGCCAGACCAGCCAGCCGATGGGGTTGGCCACCGGGGCGGGCGCCCAGGTCAACTGGTCTGTGTCGAGGCCCTCGACCGCTCCCTGGGCCAGGGGCGGGATCCGGCCATAGATCTCGAGCAAGAGGTCCGGAAGCACCATGGATGCACTTTAGGGATTGAGATCAGAGCTGCAACCAGACCGACGGCACCCCGCACTCGTCTCGGAACCATACCCACTTCCTATCGACCAAAGAGCGAACAAGTCTTGGCTTTCTCGACGAGCCCCTCGTACCGTGGGCCCGGGACCGAAGTCGCAACGTGCGATACCGAGCGGCGAAACGGAGGCGAGGGATGGAGATCAAGGTGCTCGGGCGAGGAGACGGCGTCGCCACTTACGTCGCTCGCGGCAGCGTCATGCACTTCAAATCGCTGGCCGCCCTCAGCGACGGTGACTTCTCCCTCATGGAGCGCACACTCCCACCTGGTGGGCGCCGGCCGCCGGCTCACCGCCACGGGAACTGCTCCGAGGCCTACTTCGTCCTCCATGGCAGCGTCGCCGTCATTGTCGACGGCGAGGAGTTCGCCCTCGGGCCGGAGGACTTCGTCCTCGTGCCGCGGGGCGTCTCCCACACCTTCGGCAACTCGAGCCCGAGTGAGGAGGCGAGACTGCTGGTCCTCCACGCGCCCGCCCTCGACGACTACTTCGCCGGTCTCCATGAACTGTGGAGCCGCCCCGAAGCTCCCACGCCTGACGAGGAGCGCGCCCTCATGGCCCGCTTCGACATGATCCCGGACCCCGAATTGAAACCAACGCAGGAGCGGCCACCAGCTGTGATCTGAGGGAAGCCTCAGCTCCCTCCGGCCAGCTCCACGTCGTCGGGCTGGATGTCGTAGCGAGCCTTTGCCGTGTACGCCACCAGCACCGCCACGATCAGCGTGAACACCAACGCCGTCGGTCCGTCGCCGAACCCCAACCCACTGATGTCGTGCCCCTTGCTGAAGTAGTCGGCGAACGACGCCCCCACCGGGCGGGTGATGACGTAGGCGAACCAGAAAGCGAAGATGGCGTTGAAGCGCAGGAACTTCCAGCCGATCCACGGCACCAGGATCACGGCACAGAAGAACAGGGCCGACGAGAGATACCCCAGGCCCAACGTGGTGGCCGTGAAGTCCCCCACAGCCGTCCCGAGGGCGAAGGTAGCGAAGACGGTGGCCCAGTAGAACTTCTCGCGGCGGCTCGTCGTGATGGAGTGGATGTCGAGCGTGTGCTCGCTGTGGTTCCACAAGAAGAAGACCACCGCCAGCACGATGAGCCAGAACACCGTGGTCGCCGCGTAGGGTAGGCCGAGCACGAGGTGCATGGAGTCGGCCACTCCCGTCCCCGCCGTGGCGATGGCCAGCGCCAGGTACCAGTAGGTGACGGCCTGGTAGCGCCGGGCCCGGAACTGCAGGTAGAGCGCCGAACAGAACAGCGCCACCTCTACCACCAGCCCCACCCCGACGCTGACCGTGGCCAGCCAGTCCGAAATGGCCTCGCCGGCCGCCGTGGTGGCGATCTTGATCACCCAGAACAGCACGGTGATCTCGGGCACCTTGGCGGCCAACGGTTGCTGGGTGAACACGTGGAGCAGGCGGCGCACTGGTGTCCTCGGGCCTATCGGGATTTGCGAAAACCGAAGCGGAAACCCGGCCGGCCGGGCCCGTTCGGGTAACGAGACGATACCGCTGCGGATCACGCACCCCGCGGGGATCGAGCGGAATTTCTTTCGAACGTCTGTTGCCGTCCAGTTCAGGCCCTGCCACCGGACCTCAAGCGCGACCACTGAACTGCCGATGTGTCGGGAGCACCGTGTTCCGCGTGGCCCGGTCGACCAACCCACCCACCGGCCGGGCCACGTGTGGACACCGTGGCCGCGCCCGGGACAACGCCGCCGGAATTCGACTCACGGCAGGGCGACCGGCACTCCCCCATCCGCCGCCGACCGGTAGGCGGCGTCGACCAGTAGGTGCGCCTGTACCGCCTCGGTCAGGCTGGGCTCGGGAGAACGGCCTCCGACCACGGCGTCGACGAAGTCCCGATCCGCCTCCACGTAGGCGCGCAACGCCAGGCCCGTCTCGTCGTCGGCCAGCGGCAGCTCGTCCACCCATGGCGGCGACGGGCAGGCGCGCAGTTCGGTGCCGTCGCTCGTCTGCACGCGCAGCGGCCCACGGAACTCGTTGGTCAGCGACACCATGCCCTCCCGGCAGAACACCTCGATCCGCCGCGTCGAGCCTCGTGTCATGATGTCGTGCCACACGCTGGTCAGCTGGGCCTCCAGTCCTGACACGAACGACATGGACACCGCAGCCAGGTCCTCGATCCCCTGGTGCCCGGCGAAGTTGGCCGTGCGCGCCGACACCTCCCGCACCTCGCCGAAGACGTAGCGCAGGATGTCGACGTCGTGGATCGAGTGCTCAATGAGGCAGCCTCCCCCCGCCTGCTCCACATCCGAACGCCATTGCGACGCGTAGTGGCCCCGGATCGGGAAGAACTGGTCGTCCCGGAAGATGGCCGTCATGGGTGCGCCGAGCGTCCCGCCCTGCACCAGGTCGCGCAGGGCGCGGAACACCGGCGCGCTGCGCAGCACCAGGCCGCACTGGCTCGGCAGACCCGAGGCCGCCACCGCGTCGGCCAAGCCGACCGCGCCGGTCAGGTCGCGGTCGAGCGGCTTCTCGCAGAAGACGGGCCGGCCCGCCTGGAGCGCCGCCTCCACGCCCTGGCGGTGGGCCGACGTCGGCGTGCACACCCAGACCACGTCGGACGCAGCCGCCACTCCGGCCGCGTCGGCCGCCAGCGTGGCCCCGTCGACACCCACCGCGTCGGCGAACCCCTGAGCCCGCCGCTCGTGCTGGTCGTACACGCTGACGATGGACGCGTCGATCACGCCACCGTCGATCATCGCCTTCAACCCAAGGCCGTGGCACCAGGCGATGAGGCCGGACCCGACGAAGCCGATACGCACCATCTCCGGGACAATAGGCGGCCCCGATGCAGCGGTCAGTCGGTGCGCCCGCTCCCACCCAGGGCGGCCACGAAGCGTGACGCCACGGTGACCAGCATGGCGATCTCGTGGCGCTCCCGTCGCCGGATGGCCGCCGCCGCGCCCACCGCACACGGTCAGCCCCATCCCGTGCACCACCTCCACGAACACGCCCGAGCCCGTGGTGTCGTTGGCCGGGTCGGCCCCACTCCGCGAGCCCTCGGTGAAGGCGGCCACCCACTGCACCGTGGGCGCCTCGCCGCGGACCTCCACGAACCGGGTCAGCCCGGAGTCGGCCACGGCCAGCCAGGACAGGCCGAACAGCTCCACCAAGCGCCCCGTCAACGCCGTCATCACCTCCGCCGGTGTGGCCGCGTGCAGGATCCCGGTGGCGGCATCGAGCACGGTGTCCTCGCGGTCGGGCGCTGCGCCGGCGACCGCAGTGACTTCCTCCACTCCGACACCCGAGACGTTACGCACACCCCGGCAGAGGGCGTCCACGGCGCCGGCGTCGTCCGGCAGCTCCACCACGAGCTCGTCGATGGCCACGCCGGCCTCGCGCTCGAGCACCTCGAGTCCGATGACGTTGCCGCCCACGGCGCCGATCTCGGCCGCCACCGCGCCCAGGACCCCGGGCACGTCGGGGAGCCAGATGCGCAATCGGGCCAGCACGACTCAGTGTGTCCTCGTCATACGCACCGCCACGCGCATGGTGTTCTCGGCGTTGCCGGCGTAGATGCCCTTGACCGGCGGGACGTCCGAGTAGTCCCGCCCCCGGCCGACGGCCACGTGGCGCTCGCCCACCTCGACGTCGTTGGTCGGGTCGTAGCCCCACCACTTGCCGGTCCACACCTCGACCCAGGCATGGCTCTCGCCGATGATCTCCTCGCCGATGGTGGCGTCGGGCTCGGAATGGAAGTAACCCGACACGTAACGGCTGGGGATGCCGGCCGTCCGGGTCAGGGACAGCGACAGATGCGCGAAGTCCTGGCACACCCCGGCCTCGTCGGCGTAAGCCTCGTTAGCCGACGTGTGGACGCTGGTCACCCCCCGCTGGTACTGCAGCGCATCGTGCGTCCAGGCGAAGATGCGCCGGGCCGTCTCGAGCGGGCGGCCGCGGCGCAGGCCGGCCCCCACCTCGATCAGCTCGGCACCGGGTGCCGTGTAGAGCCGGTGCGACAGGTAGTCGGCCATGGTCAGTGACGCGTCGGCGACCTCGGACCAGCTGCAGTCGTCGGGCTCGTCCGCGCTGAGCGTGTCGACCAACGAGCTGCCGGTGACGGAGAGCACGTCGTGGCGGCGGTCGACGTTGAAGGCGACCACGTGGGTGCCCCAGTAGTCGATGTAGGCGAACTGCTGGGCGCCGGGCACCGTTGAGATCTTCGTCTCCAGCGCCGTCTGGTGCAGCTCGGTACGCGGCGTCAGGCGGAGCTCGTTGTACGACGCCCGCGCCGGCGAGTCGTAGTCGAAGCGCGTCTCGTGCGACACCCGCAGGCGCCAGCCGCCACCCCGGATCACGCGCCCCACCCCCGCGCCGCCACTGCGTGGGCAGATCCTGGGCGAAGTAGCGGGCCGTGACGGCGTCGCTCACGGCGGAGATGGACGACTGCAGGCGCTCCAGGCGCGTCTCGAGCCCGCGGGCGAGCGTCGCCGGGGCCGAGTACTCGAGCTCGGCCCGGGCCAGGCCGACCAGGCCGCGGGCGTCCTCCCAGGTCCCGTCGCGCCCGGCGTTGATCTGGTCCAGGCATTCCTCGGCCAGGGTCAAAGAGGCGAAGGCCGAGCGCGGGAACAACCGGTCCCGTAGGAGGAAGTCGAGCACGCGGCCTGGCTCGACCACCCCCTGAGACAGCCGCAGGTAGGGCTCGTAGCCACCGCACGAGCGCAGCAGCATGACGAGCCCGCTGTCGTGCACCTCGTCGAAGGCCACCGTGGCCAGCTGGCGGGCCACCACGTCGGTCCGCTCCAGGCAGCGCCCGAGCGTGAAGAACAGCCAGGTTTGGTCTCGGCTCATCATGGTGTCGGCCAGCCCCATCATGCCGGCGCACTGAGTCTTGACGAACGAGAGGTAGACGGCCGGCCCGGCGAATCGGCTGGCCTCCCACTGCATGGGCAGCTGGGCCCACGTGGCGTTGATGTGCTCCCAGAACTCCACCGGGACCACGTGGCGCACGGCGCGGGTGTTCTCGCGCGCCGCCGCCAGGGCGCCGGCGATGGACGAGCGGTGGGTGGGATCAGTGGCCAGGCGCTCGGTGGCCTGCCACAGCGTCTCGGTGCCGCTGTCGGGCATGCCCATGACGGCGAGCAGGCGCCGGGCGGCATTCGACCCTTCGACGTCGCTCTGCTCGAGCGCCTGGTACACGGAGACATCGAGGATGCGCGCCGTGCCCTCGGCCCGCTCCACGTAGCGGCCGACCCAGAAGATCGACTCGGCCACCCGGCTCAGCAGGGCGCGCGTGGTCACGACCGACCACCAAGAGAATCGGCCTGCTGCTGTTGTTGCTGCTGCACGCCGTGCTCGGGGTCGGCGAGAGGGCCGGCGTCCATGGGCGGCCCCGCCGGTAGCGGCTTGGTCTGGCGCGGCGGCAGCACCGGCATGGACAGGCCGCCGCCAACCACCCAAGTGTCCTTGGAGCCGCCACCCTGGCTCGAGTTGACGACGAGACCACCCTCCTGCAGGGCCACCCGGGTCAGGCCCCCCGGCAACACCCAGATGTCCTCGCCGTCGTTGACCACGAAGGGGCGCAGGTCGACGTGACGGCGGACCATGCCGTGGTCCACCCAGGTCGGTGACGTCGACAGCGCCACCACCCGCTGGGCGATCCACGCCCGCGGGTCGGTCTCGACGTCAAGTGCCAGCTCGTCAAGGTCCCGCCCCGACGCCGCGGGACCGATGACGAGCCCCTTGCCGCCGGAACCGTCGACCCGCTTGAACACGAGTTGGTCGCGGCGAACCAGGGCCTCCTGGCGCACCCGCGCGTCCACCAGGTGCATGGTCTCCACGTTGTGCAGCAGCGGGTCCTCGCCGAGGTAGTAGCGGATCATCGCCGGCACGTAGGTGTAGACGAGCTTGTCGTCGGCCACGCCGTTCCCCACGCCGTTAGCGATGGTGACCCGGCCCGCCCGGGCCGCATTGACGAGTCCGGGGCAGCCGACCAGAGACTCGGGCCGGAACTGCAAGGGATCGAGATAGTCGTCGTCGATGCGTCGGTAGATCACGTGCACCGGCACCTCGCCCTCGGTGGTGCGCAGGAAGATGTCGGTCCCGTGACAGACAAGGTCACGCCCCTCCACCAGGTGCACGCCCATCAGGCGGGCCAGCAGCGCGTGCTCGTAGAAGGCCGAGTTGTGCACGCCTGGCGTCAGCACCACCACGGTCGGGTCCTGCACCGATGTCGGTGCCGCTCGGCGCAGGGCGTTGATCAGCCGTGCCGGGTAGTCGGTGACCATCCGGATCGGCTGACCCCAGAACAGCTCGGGCAGCACCCGCTCCATGGCGGCCCGGTTGGCCAGCACGTAGCTCACCCCCGAGGGACTGCGCAGGTTGTCCTCGAGCACGCGAAACTCGCCGTCCTCGTCGCGGATCACGTCGATCCCCGCCACGTGGATGCGCACTCCGTTGGGCGGCGTCAGCCCGAAGGCGGCCCGGACGAAGCCAGGTGAGCTCGTAATCACGTCGTCCGGAATAAGCCCGTCGCTGATGATGCGGGCGGCACCGTACACGTCGGCCAGGAACATCTCGAGGGCACGGACCCGCTGGGCCACCCCGGCCGACACCTTGGCCCACTCGTCGCTGGTGAAGAGGCGCGGCACCACGTCGAGGGGGAACGGTCGCTCCTCGCCGTCGAGGTCGAACGTCACCCCCTGGTCCATGAAGGCCCGAGCCAGGCGGGTGGCCCTGGCCGATACGTCGTCCGGGCCCATCTGGGAGAGCGAAGAGGCGACGGCGACGTAGGGGTCCCGGGCCGCACCAGCCTGGTCGACCATCTCGTCGAACGCCTGACCGGTGAGGCCGCGGACGCCCTCGCCGTAGCCCTCGAACAGGTCTCCCACGGCTTTCAGGCTGCCATCCTCGTGTTACGCCGTCATTTCGCAGCAGCGAAAAGCCCGTGACGCCGGCCCCAGCCAGGACGGCTGGGGCTCTGCGCTGTTGCTGTGGTCACCGGAGACCGCCTGTGAAACGTTCAAAAGAGGGCTCGGAAGAAAGGCGAGCGTAGCTATCGAGCAGGCCGCGCGGCCCGGAGTGTCGGGCTGCCGTATCCGGTGGTGACCGGCCACCAGAAGCCCGACCCTCGGGCGGGGCGCCCCGGCCGGGAATCGAACCCGGTGCTCGTCCTCAGTCAGGGGACGGCGGACATCCAGTCCCGCCCCTTCTGCGCGCCAGAGCCGCCCGCTACGACACCGGCCGGGGTCTTTGGGACGGTGCTGAACCTTCGGCTTCCGGCTCCTTGTGTCCCGGCAGCACTACGGTCGTTCTGTGCTAGCTGGTGATGTGACGTTCCGCTGCCGCGCACATGTCCCGATCGGCAGACCACATCGACTGTTGGACTGGGCCGCGAGTTGGCTTGGCAGTTTGGGGGCGGCGAACCCCCGGTGCTAGTCGACTCGCTCTTGCCTGTCGGGGTGGCTACACCGGCCACAATCGTCTTCGCTGACAGGTTGGAGCACAACTTGGCGACCATGGCCACCTTCGCCGATGCGACCGGAGTAGCGCTGCGCCCGCACGCCAAGACCCACAAGTGCTTGGAGATCGCCCGCCGCCAGATGCTGCTGGGCGCTCGGGGCCTCAGCGTGGCCACTGTGGGAGAAGCCGAGATTCTCACCAGCGACCGATCAGCACCATCTGGGTCGGAAGTCGACGACGTGTTTGTCGCGTACCCCCTGTGGCCGGCCGACGACCTCGTAGCCCGCCTGTTTCGTTTAACCGAGCAGGTCCGAGTCACAGTCGGAGCCGACAACTCCGAAGCGGTCAATCGCCTTGCCCCCCTCGCCGGACGGATCCGGATCATGGTCGAAGTGGATTGCGGTCTGGGCCGAAGTGGTGTCGCGCCAGCGGAGGCCGCGAAGGTGGCCCGAGCAGGCGAGCGGATTGGGTTGGAAGTCTCCGGAGTGTTCACCTTCCCGGGTCAAAGCTACTTACCGGGCGCACCGGCCAAGGCTGCAACCGAAGAGTCCGCCGCTCTCGCCGAGGCCGCGGCGGTCCTCACTGCCAGTGGGTTTGAGTCTGTGGAGCGAAGTGGCGGGTCTTCACCCAGCGCCCGTCTCGTACAGCCTGGCGCGTTGACCGAACTGCGCCCTGGGGTCTATGTATTCAACGACGCCCAACAGGTTGAGCTGGGGGTTGTACCTATGGAGAACGTGGCGTTGATGGTGGCAGCCACCGTGGTGAGCCGCCCGGTCCCCGGTCGGATCGTGCTCGACGCCGGGTCCAAAGTGCTGGGACCGGACCGGCCGCCGTGGGCGAGCGGCTACGGGCGCCTCGCTGACTGGCCAGACGCTCGGATCGTCGGGCTGTGGGAACACCACGCTGTCGTCGAGCTTGAGGGCCCCGGCCCGGCGCTCGGCGACGTGGTCGCGGTGGTACCCAACCACGTGTGCAGCGCGGTCAACCTGGTACCGGAACTGCTCGTCGTCGATCGGAGCCGGATAATCGAACGATGGAGGGTAAACGCGCGGGCCGCTAACCGCTAATCCAGCGGGCCAGCACATTTCCGCTAGTGGCAGGTCACCATAGATACGACGGGCCGGCACTCCGGGTCGTCGCGGCCTGCTCAATGGCCGCTTCCTGCTTCGGTTTGCTCGTGGGAGGCCGACACTTTGGTGGCGCCATGTCCTGAGGACCGACCGCCACCCCCTTACCCGGCCGCGCCACCCTGCCCCGCCGGCCTCGGAGCTGTGGTTGGCGGCGTGCTGGCAGCGCTGAGGCCGAGGGTGGCGGCCAGCGCATCAAGGTCCTGCTGGAGGGTCATGGCGGCTGACGGGCTGATTGTCCCCTTCTGTTGACCGGCCTGTATGGCGGTTGCCGCCTGCTGGAGGTCATTCGCTGCCTGGCTCGGCTTCGCCGCCCCTTCGTCACTGACCGCCTGCTCGGCCGCGCCGGAGATTGCTTGCGCCGATCCTTTGTCGATGTTCCCCGCGGTCTCGAAAGAGCCGACATCGCCCAGCAGGGCGGCGAGCGCGCTGGAGGAGCTGGGCAATGTCGTGGTAGTCGTGGTCGTGCTGGTAGTAGTGGTGGTTGTCGTCGAGGGGGTCGTCGTGGTCGAGGCGAGTGTGGTCGATGTAGCCGATCGATCTGTCTTTGTGCCCGCTCCGGCGTGGTGTTGAGGACTCGGTGGATTGGATCCGAGGGCGAACCACAGGGCGACAACGAGTGCCGCGAGGACGAGTCCCACGATCAGGGCGAGCCACCGGCCTCTCGCCCGCGTCAGCCTGAGGACGGATGACGACAGAGCCGTATTGACGGTCAGGCCTTCGATCAGCGCCGTCGCCGGAGACTCGGGTGCGAGCGCGGTGAGGTCGAGTGCTGCGGTTCGGGCCATGCGGTCGGTTGCGTCTCGTTCGGCAGCCACCCAGGGCTGATGGAACGGCGCGGTGACCAACAGGGCCGCCACCTCCTCGGCGCTCAAGCGCTCGTCAGGTCGGTGGTCGAGCATCCCGCTCAGGAGCAACCTCCAGGGGACGGGAAGGTCACCAGGTAGGGGAACCGGCCCGGCCAAACGTCGAGCCACGACCTCGCCCGGTGACCCTTCGTACACCCGTCGTCCGGTCAGGCACTCGAGTAGGACAATGCCGAGTGACCAAACGTCGGCAGCCGGCCCCACCTGGTGATCCTCGAGTTGCTCGGGGGCCATGTAGGCGGCAGTTCCGAGCGTCGTCCCGGCGAGCGTCAGGGTGGAAGCGTCGGTCAGCCGGGCGATGCCGAAGTCGCCGAGCTTCACCCCTCCCTCCGCTCGCATCAAGATGTTCAACGGCTTGAGATCGCGATGCACGATGCCCCTGCCGTGCACATAGGCCAGTGTCTGAGCCAGCTCCATACCGATATCCGCTGCCCACGCGGGTCCATGGTCTTCCGTGCGCAACGACTCTACGAGCGTGGGACCGGCGACGAGCTCCATGACCAGATACGCCTGCCCGTCAGCGGCGCCGGCGTCGAGCAATCGCACCAAACCAGGATGTTCGAGCCGCGAGAGAGCCCGTACTTCCTGGGCCAGGCGTCGCGTCAGCCCGGCGTCGGTCGAACGAACGATCTTGACCGCCACGGTCGTGTGGCTCTCCTCGTCGGTGGCTTCGAACACGTCGGACATCCCACCGTGACCGAGGATGTGGATGAGTCGGTAACGCCCGCCGAGGACGTCACCCTGCCGTACCACGGCCGCCCGTGCCCCGGAGCCCGCTGTGAAGGCATCGTCGTGACCCGTTGCCCCGCGGACCGTATTGCTCACTCCCTTTCAATACCCAGGAACGCCCGTTCCGAGCCGCGAACGAGCTGGGTGTTTTAATTCGCTCACGACTTTCGTCCCGAGGTGCCGGAATCGAGGTCTTCGGGCCCCTTCTGCGCGCCGGGTGCGCCGATACACGGGATAAACGGACATGTTGAGGGCTCAACCGACGCGTTTATCGTTTTTCAAAAGAGCATCCCGGCCGCTGCAACCAAAGAGTCGAGCCCGACCACCGAGCGCGACCCCAAACACCTACCCGATGAGCCCGAGCGCCTTCACCTCGTCACGCTCGGCCAGCAGCTCGTCGGTCGTGAGACCGATGCGCTCGGTCGCGAAGTCGTCCCGTTTGAAGCCCTCGACCACCGACCACCCACCAGCACTATCCGAGGCCACCGGGAACCCGAACTGCAGCCCCTCCGGCGCTCCGTACTGTCCGTCAGAGCACACCGCCACCGAGAAGCAGTCCCCCTCTACCGTCGCCTTCCGCAGCGACACCACGGTGTCGATCGCCGCTGCCGCCGCCGAGGCGGCCGACGAAGACCCACGGGCGTCGATGATCGCCGCCCCCCGCTTCTGGACCGTGGTGATGAAGTCGCCCCGCAACCACTCCTCGTCGTCGATCACCGACGGCGCCGGCTTCCCCCCGATCAGGGCGTTGGCGAAGTCGGGGAACTGGGTGGCCGAGTGGTTGCCCCAGATCGCAACATTAGAAACGTCCCCCACCAACGCCCCGGCCTTGCGGGCCAGCTGGGCCTTGGCCCGGTTCTCGTCCAGGCGGGTCATGGCGAACCAGCGGTCGGCCGGCACCTCGGGAGCGTTCGACCGCGCTATCAGGCAGTTCGTGTTACAGGGGTTCCCGACGACCAGGACTCGCACGTCCGAGGCCGCGTGGTCGGCAATGGCCCGGCCTTGCGGCTTGAAGATCCCGCCATTGACACTCAACAAGTCACCACGTTCCATGCCGGCTTTACGCGGTATCGACCCCACCAGCAGCGCCCAGGACACCCCGTCGAAGGCCGTCTTCAAATCCGCCGTCGCGATCACATCGTGCACCAGCGGGAAGGCCCCGTCGTCGATCTCCATGACGACACCCTCGAGCACCTTCAGGGCAGGCTCGATCTCGAGCAAATGCAACACGATGGGCTGGTCCTCACCGAGCAGCTGGCCCGAGGCGATGCGGAAAAGGAGGGAGTAGCCGATCTGGCCGGCCGCACCGGTGACCGCGACGTGAATAGGGGGCTTCGATGCCAAGGCCATGGGGTGGGATTCCTTTCTTGGTAACGCAACGGGCTTGAGCGGCTGAATGGACCGCAGACGTCTCGGCCGCATCGTCCGCTCAGCTCAGCTCAGCTCAACTCACCTACAGCCGATCAACGATCGCCGCAGCGAACTCCGACGTCTTCACCTCTGTCGCCCCCTCCATCAAACGGGCGAAGTCGTACGTCACGATCTTCGCAGCGATGGTCGCCTCCAGCGCACGCACGATGTCAGCAGCAGCCTCGTTCCAGCCCAGATGCTCATACATCAACACACCGGACAACAGAACAGACCCGGGGTTCACCTTGTCCTGACCGGCGTACTTGGGCGCCGTGCCGTGCGTGGCCTCGAACACACCGTGCCCCGTGACGAAGTTGATGTTCGCCCCAGGCGCGATCCCGATACCACCAACCTGCGCCGCCAGAGCATCCGACAGGTAGTCGCCGTTCAAGTTAGTCGTAGCAATCACATCAAAATCCGACGGACGAGTGAGCACCTGCTGCAGCGTGATGTCGGCGATGGTGTCCTTCACCAGCAGCCGAGAACCCGGATCACCGTCGCAGTCGTCCCACCCCACCGCCACATCCGAAAACTCCGAGCGCACCAACTCGTACCCCCACTCCCGAAAAGCGCCCTCGGTGAACTTCATGATGTTGCCCTTGTGCACCAGCGTCACGGACCGACGCTTCCGCTCCAGGGCATATTCGATAGCCGCCCGGATCAACCGCTTGGACCCCATCTCAGACACGGGCTTGATACCGATCCCAGAGCCGTCACGGATGGGCCACCCCATCTCCGACCGCAGGAACGCCGTCAGCCGATCCCCCTCCGCTGTCCCCGCCTTCACCTCATACCCGGCGTAGACGTCCTCGGTGTTCTCACGGAAGATGACCATGTCGACCAGCTCGGGGTGCAGGACGGGCGACGGCACGCCGGCGAACCACCGCACGGGCCTCAAGCACACGTAGAGGTCGAGGATCTGGCGCAGCGCGACATTCAGAGATCGGATACCCCCACCGATGGGGGTGGTGAGCGGGCCCTTGATACCGATCAGGTGCGACCGGAACGTGTCGACCGTCTCGTCGGGCAGCCAGCTGCCGGTTTCGTCGAACGCCTTCTGACCGGCCAGCACCTCCAGCCACGAGACGGAGTGGCCGTGCTTGGCGGCGGCGGCATCGAGGACCAGCTTGGCGGCGGGCCAGATGTCGACCCCGGTGCCGTCGCCCTCAATGAAGGGGATGATGGGCTCGTCGGGGACGACCAGGTTTCCGTCGTCGCCCATGCGGATGAGATCTGCCATAGCCGGGATGCTACGGGGCGGCCAGGGACTCCACTAATTGCCGAGGTCAGCGCGCAGAACACGCCCGGAGTTCGGGCCTCCTGACGCTCGTCGCGTGACCCTCTTAATTGGGGGTGGCCGCCACGTCTTTCCGCCGGACTCGTACAGGTGGCGTCACGCCCGTTCCGCCCGACACGCGTCCGACGCGCCTTTTGCACGCGCACTGACAACAACAAGCCTGAGTCGCTCATGAGAGCCTGGCGCTAGGGATCAACAATTCCGCGCAACCTTTAGCGACATGTGACTTTTGTCCCTACTGCCGAGGTCGGTCGCGGACGCAGACTCCCCCAAGCAGTTTGGCGACTGCAGCGGATAGGCGGTTGGTTATGCGGAGGGGACCTTCCCCGGTGGATGTCGGGCCAGCGTGTGCACATTTTGAGGCCAGCGCGCGCCCGGTGACCAAACTGACCGCTCACACCGCTGCACATGGCGTCATGTTTTGCCCTGGTGCGAGCTGGGGCGTGCATCGCTCGACTGAGCGTCTCTGGAGCATCGAGCTCCCGCGACTCTCGTCCCAAGGTTGCGGCACCACGACGAGGACCCCCTCCACGTCGAGGACCGCACACTCAGAGGCTCCAAACGGAGGGAGCTTCTGGGAGCAGCAAGCGGGAACCCGCGTGGGTTCCTTGCTTCGGGCTGAGTGCAAGTTGCAATCAGCCCACCGCGCGTCTGGCACATCTGGCGATCAGGCGGTTCAGGCGCAAAGAAACAAGCAAGCAACCCACACATCAAAGAAAAGGAGCAACACACCATGAAGCGATTCATGAACAAGAAGGTGGCCGCGATCGGCGTCGCCGCCGGACTGGTCCTTGGCCTGTCCGGCGCAGCCGTTGCGTACTTCACCAGCACGGGAACTGGATCCGGTTCGGGTTCGGTCGGGACAGCGACGAACTGGGGCGTGTCGACCGCCACCACGGGTGGTCCGCTGTATCCGGGCGATGCCACTTCGGACCAGACCGTTGCCGTGACGATTACGAACAACGCTACGCAGGGTTACGAGGCGATTGACTCGTTCACCGTCTCGGTCGGCACCACCAATACTGATGGCTCCGAGGGCACCTGGACTGCCACCAACAGCGCTGCTGTGGCCGCTTCCGCGAGCACGAACGAGGAGACCTCGTGCTCCTCTGCCGACTTTGCTCTCGGCACGAACACCGCCGCGGGTGCGTACACGTACACACCGGCTTCGCCCGTCGACTTGGCGGCCGGCGACAGCACGACTGTCGACGTCAACCTCGCCATGATCGACACAGGCGTGGCGCAGGACGCCTGCCAGGGCGAGTCTCCCGCTCTGTACGTGAGCGTCAACTAACACCCGAGCGGGTGATCTGAGCAAAGGCTCATTTCACCATCTCTACTCGACCGGAAGGCCGGGTCGGGGAACTTCGGTTCCGCGGCCCGGCCCGATGGCCGGGTGAGGCCAGCGAAGGACAGCAGGGCGGTACCTGAGGTCCCTCGGTGGGCTTGCCCATCAAAGTGAAAGCAGCTGATGAATCAATGAAGCCAGAGCGGTTCAAGAGGACGAAGTCGGTGATGGCGTCGGGTGCCATCGCGCTCGTCGTCGCTGCGCTCGTGATTGGGGTGTCGTCTCTCGTGGTCGGACCCCGCTCGGCCTCCCCTCAGCACGTCGGCTTCGACCTGACCTCGGGTTCGTCGAGCTTCACCATCACGAGCAACGTCTACGCGCAGCCCGGCTGCTCAGGCCCGACCGCCTCGCTCTATCCAGGGACGACCCGCTGCGCCGTCTTCACGGTGCAGAACCTGCTCGACGTCCCCATCACGGTCCAGAGCATCACCTCGGCCCTTGACACCACCGACTACCCGGCGCCTCCGGCGGATTGCTCGGGGACCAACCTCGTGCGCCCGACCTTCTCGGGGTCCTTGAACGTGCCCGCAGACGGGGAAGCCAACAGCCCTGGGGTGCCCATCGAGTTGGCGGACAACGGCGCCCCCCAGAACGACTGTAAGAACCTGACCTACCACTTCACGTACTCGGGCAGCGCTCAGTACACCGACTCCACCACGACGTCTCTGGGCTCCAGCCCGAACCCATCGACCTCGGGCCAGTCGGTGACCTTCACGGCCACGGTTACGGCGTCCAACCCCAGCACCGACGGCGCTAGCCCCACCTCGGGTACGGTCACCTTCTACAGCTGCGGCACCGGCAGCAACGCCAGCACTTGCGCCACGCCAACAACCGAGCTCGGCACCGGGACGGTCGGCTCCAACAGCCAGGCGACGTACGCCACCTCGAGCCTGCCGGTGGGGAAGACCTACGTCGAGGCCATCTACGGGGGCTCGGGGACCGACTTCACGGGCGGCACATCGAGCGTCGTGACCCAGACCGTGACCTCAGGCTCGATCTCGACCACCTCGGTCCTCACCAGCTCGCCCAACCCGTCGAGCTACGGCACCTCGGTCGGCTTCACCGACGCCGTCTCGGCCTCAACGGGGACGCCGGGCGGCACAGTGACCTTCTACAGCTGCACCACCAATACCTGCTCGACGAAGACCTCGCTCGGGACCGGGACCCTGGCCTCGGGCAAGGCCACCTACTCGACCTCGAGCCTGCCGTTGGGCACCACCTACGTCGAGGCCATCTACAGCGCCTCGGGCAACTACGCCGGCTCGACCTCGAACGTGGTGACCCAGGTGGTCAACGCGCTCGGGACCACCTCGGTCCTGACCAGCTCGCCCA
The DNA here is from genome assembly GCA_963807775.1 of uncultured Acidimicrobiaceae bacterium. GTDB lineage: Bacteria > Actinomycetota > Acidimicrobiia > Acidimicrobiales > RAAP-2 > Bog-473. The sequence continues at coordinate 59,645 of CAWECY010000018.1, forward strand.
ACCCGTCGAGCTACGGCACCTCGGTCGGCTTCACCGACACCGTCTCGGCCGCTTCAGGGACGCCGGGCGGCACGGTGACCTTCTACAGCTGCACCACCAATACCTGCTCGACGGCGACCTCGCTCGGGACCGAGACCCTGGCCTCGGGCAAGGCCACCTACTCGACCGCGACGCTTCCGGTGGGCACCACCTACGTCGAGGCCATCTACAGCGCCTCGGGCAACTACGCCGGCTCGACCTCGAACGTGGTGACCCAGGTGGTCAACCCGCTCTCGACCACCTCGGTCCTCACCAGCTCGCTCAACCCGTCGAGCTACGGCACCTCGGTCGGCTTCACCGACGCCGTCTCGGCCTCAACGGGGACGCCGGGCGGCACAGTGACCTTCTACAGCTGCACCACCAATACCTGCTCGACGAAGACCTCGCTCGGGACCGGGACCCTGGCCTCGGGCAAGGCCACCTACTCGACCTCGAGCCTGCCGTTGGGCACCACCTACGTCGAGGCCATCTACAGCGCCTCGGGCAACTACGCCGGCTCGACCTCGAACGTGGTGACCCAGGTGGTCAACGCGCTCGGGACCACCTCGGTCCTGACCAGCTCGCCCAACCCGTCGAGCTACGGCACCTCGGTCGGCTTCACCGACACCGTCTCGGCCGCTTCAGGGACGCCGGGCGGCACGGTGACCTTCTACAGCTGCACCACCAATACCTGCTCGACGGCGACCTCGCTCGGGACCGAGACCCTGGCCTCGGGCAAGGCCACCTACTCGACCGCGACGCTTCCGGTGGGCACCACCTACGTCGAGGCCATCTACAGCGCCTCGGGCAACTACGCCGGCTCGACCTCGAACGTGGTGACCCAGGTGGTCAACCCGCTCTCGACCACCTCGGTCCTCACCAGCTCGCTCAACCCGTCGAGCTACGGCACCTCGGTCGGCTTCACCGACGCCGTCTCGGCCTCAACGGGGACGCCGGGCGGCACAGTGACCTTCTACAGCTGCACCACCAATACCTGCTCGACGAAGACCTCGCTCGGGACCGGGACCCTGGCCTCGGGCAAGGCCACCTACTCGACCTCGAGCCTGCCGTTGGGCACCACCTACGTCGAGGCCATCTACAGCGCCTCGGGCAACTACGCCGGCTCGACCTCGAACGTGGTGACCCAGGTGGTCAACGCGCTCGGGACCACCTCGGTCCTGACCAGCTCGCCCAACCCGTCGAGCTACGGCACCTCGGTCGGCTTCACCGACACCGTCTCGGCCGCTTCAGGGACGCCGGGCGGCACGGTGACCTTCTACAGCTGCACCACCAATACCTGCTCGACGGCGACCTCGCTCGGGACCGAGACCCTGGCCTCGGGCAAGGCCACCTACTCGACCGCGACGCTTCCGGTGGGCACCACCTACGTCGAGGCCATCTACAGCGCCTCGGGCAACTACGCCGGCTCGACCTCGAACGTGGTGACCCAGGTGGTCAACCCGCTCTCGACCACCTCGGTCCTCACCAGCTCGCCCAACCCGTCGAGCTACGGCACCTCGGTCGGCTTCACCGACACCGTCTCGGCCTCAACGGGGACGCCGGGCGGCACAGTGACCTTCTACAGCTGCACCACCAATACCTGCTCGACGAAGACCTCGCTCGGGACCGGGACCCTGGCCTCGGGCAAGGCCACCTACTCGACCTCGAGCCTGCCGTTGGGCACCACCTACGTCGAGGCCATCTACAGCGCCTCGGGCAACTACGCCGGCTCGACCTCGAACGTGGTGACCCAGGTGGTCAACGCGCTCGGGACCACCTCGGTCCTGACCAGCTCGCCCAACCCGTCGAGCTACGGCACCTCGGTCGGCTTCACCGACACCGTCTCGGCCGCTTCAGGGACGCCGGGCGGCACGGTGACCTTCTACAGCTGCACCACCAATACCTGCTCGACGGCGACCTCGCTCGGGACCGAGACCCTGGCCTCGGGCAAGGCCACCTACTCGACCGCGACGCTTCCGGTGGGCACCACCTACGTCGAGGCCATCTACAGCGCCTCGGGCAACTACGCCGGCTCGACCTCGAACGTGGTGACCCAGGTGGTCATCGGCGTCCCCAGCGTGTGTACCAGTGGGAGCTACGGAACGCCCATTATCGGCAACCCAGCGAATCCATTCATCTACGGGACCAACGGCAACGACTTCATCTACGCCTTCGGCGGCAGCTACTGGATCGAGGACTACAACGGGAACAACTGCATCGACGTTGGTGACGGGAACAACATCATCTTCGCCGGGGACGGCAACGACGGGGTATCTGCCGGCGACGGGTCCAATGCAGTCGTCTTGGGGGACGGCAACGACAAGGTGAGCCTTGGGAACGGTTCCGACGGCGTCGTGGCTGGCAACGGTACCGACACGGTGACTTTTGGGAACGGCTCTGACGACGCGGTGAACCTCGGGAACGGTTCGGACTCCGTGACCATCGGCAACGGCTCGAACGGCCAAGTGACCGTGGGCAACGGGACCGACTCGATCAGCGTCGGCACCGGGTCGTACAACGGGGTCCAGCTCGGAAGTGGCACCGACACCGTCACCGTTGCTGGCTCCAACGACACCATCGACGGGGGCAACGGCAACGAGACCATCTACCTCGGGTCGGGCACGTATAACTCCTACAGCGGGGTCAAGGGCAAGACGAACGTGTGCCACCTGCCCCTCTACAAGGGCAAGGCAGGGACGGCAGCCGATTACCACGACACCATCACGAACTGCACGGTGGTATCGCCATGAGGCGCCGGACTCGTTTGTTAGTCGGGGCGGTGGCCGCCCTCACGATGGGACTCGGCGCAGGCGCGGCTTTCGCCTACTTCACCTCGTCCGGCTCCGGGTCGGGCTCGGCCTCGGTCGGGAACCTCAAGCCGGTGACGGTTGTGGCGGTAACGGGCACGCCGAGCACGCCGCTTTATCCGGGCAGCAGCGGGGACGTTATCTTGAAGATCAGCAACCCCAATTCCGTTGCAGTCACGCTTGAGAGCGTGACGGGCGGGCCGGCCTCCATCACGGCATCGGGAGGCATTGGCATCTGCACCACCACTGGAGTGACGTTCAACAGCCAGACCCCCGGCGCCACCCTCAACCCCGGCACGACAACGTTGGACCTCTCTGGAGCGGCGTCCATGAGCGCGGCCTCGCAGAACGGCTGCCAAAAGGCCACCTTCAACATCCCGGTCACGATCACGGTGCATGAGGGATGACGGTCCTCACCCCCACCGTTCGTGTCGTCTCCCGGACGACCACCCGGCGCGCCCGAGTGCTCATGGCCACCATCGGGGCGATCGTTGCCCTGCTGCTCTTCGGTGCCGGTGCCGCCTTCGCCTACTGGAGCTACACCGACTCCTCTAACGCCTACGACACCTTGGCGGTGGCCGACTCCATCCCGCAGGGAGCGACGCCAGGAACGCCCACCACCAACGCCCCGAACGGCAACACGGTGAGCCTGAGCTTCTCCCAGGTCTCGACGGCTTCGGGCCAACTGAAGATCACGAGCTACACGGTCACCCGTTACCCAGCAGCGGGGGGTAGCGGCACCGTCACGTCGGCCACCTGCTCCATCACCTCCGGCACGGTCAACTGCCAGGAGTCCAGCGTGCCCAACGGCACCTGGGTCTACACCGATACCCCCTACATCTCGGGAACCAGCTGGGCCGGTACCGAGAGTGCCAAGAGCCCGTCGGTCACCATCGACGCCACCACCCCGACGGCCTCGGCGCCCATCGTGGCGGCCACCACCACCTACGTCTCGGGCTCGATCACTTGGGTGAACAAGTTGCCCGGCGAAGACGTCACCTTGACCGACACGGCGACCGACACTGGCGGCACCGGGGTGGCTTCGGTGACTTACTACTACTGCTCGTCTTCGCCCTGCACCCCGAGCTCCCTGAACGAGATCGGCTCTTCCTCTTCGTCTGCGACGAACTGGCAGGTGCCGTGGAGCAGCCTGCCCGCTGACGGGACCTACTACGTGGTAGCCGTGGCCACTGGTGACAACACCAGCGTGAGTGCTACGTCGGCGACCACCGAGGTGGGAGTGGACAGCACTCCGCCGACGAACTTGACGCCAAGTGTGAACGGATACCAGTGATGCGCCTGTCCAAACTCCTCTGGCTCCCTCACGGGAAGCGTGCCGACCAAGAGCGCCGGTCGGGACGAGCGCGTCGGCTGGGTCTCTCTGTCACGGTGGCCGTTGCCGCCGCTGTCGCTGTACTCGCCTTCTTCGCCTCGCAGGCGTCCGCGACCAGCGTGTCCGGGGTCAGCTTCACCGGGGCATCAGAGGTGGCGGGAGCCACCACCACTTACACGGTGGACTTCACCAACTGCACCAGCAGCTCCAGCCCCAACTGTGCTCTCGCCTCAGGGAGCACCATCACCGTGACGTTCGATACGGCGTACAACGTGGTGACTCCGACGATCACGCTCGGAAGTGACTTCTCGAGTTGCACAGGAACCGGGGTGGTTAGCGGCACCAGCGAGAACGTCGTCACGATCACGCTGAGCAACCATGACGGAACGTGCTCGTTGCCTCATAGCGACCCCGCGACGCTCACGATCTCAGGGGTTACCAATCCAACCACGGCGGAGACCTATTCAGATCTGAGTGTCGCTACGAATGAGGCCACAACCGCTGTCGATGGGAGCGTCACCATTACCCCCGCCGCCGCCAACCAGTTGGCCTTTACCCCCGCCACGCCAGGTCCGGGCACCGTCGGCAGTGCCATCCCGAGTGTGGCCGTCTCGGTCGAGGACCAATACGGCAACGTCGTTACTACGGCCAGCGGTTCGGTAGTCATGTCCATCAAGTCCGGCAGCCCGCAGTCCAGCTTTACCTCGGGGACAACCACCGTCTCGGTTGCGAGCGGTATCGCCACTTTCTCGAACCTTGTCGTGCACACGGCAGGGAGCTACACCTTCACCGCTACTCCGAGCAGTATCAGCGGGGTCACCACCGCCGTGAACTCCAACGCCTTCACGGTCAACGCCTCCTCGACGGTCGCCTCGCTCGCCATCAGCACCATCTCGTCGCCCCAGACGGCGGGGACCGGTTTCAGCGTCACCGTCACGGCCAAGGACGCCTACGGCAACACGGCCAACAACTCTTCTGACTCGATCCAGCTGGGCATCGCCTCGGGCTCGCCCCAGAGCACCTTCTCGAGCTCTGGCACCCCGAGCACCCTGAGCGGCACGCTCTCGGGCGGGACGGTCACCTTCCCCGCCTCCTCGGTCGTCTTCGACACGGCCAGTGCCACCGACTACGTGCTCACCGCCAAGGACGCCACCGTCAGTGTGAGCGCGCCGAACTCCAACGGGTTCACGGTGCAGGCGGCGGGAGCGAACAAGGTGGTCTGGATCACCCAGCCGGGGACGGCCACCGCTGGATCGGCGATCCCGGGTACTCCGAGCGGCTCGCCCACCGTTGAGGTCGAGGACCAATACAACAACCCCGTGAGCGGGGCGACTGTCACAATGGCTGTGACGACGGGTCCCGGGAGCAGCTTCGCCTCGGGCTCAACGACGAGCGTCAGCAGCGGCTCCAACGGTCAGTCAGCGTTCTCCAACCTGATCCTCGACACGGCCGGTACGACCTACACCATCACCGCGTCGGACGGATCGATTCACAGCGCGGCTAGTTCCACCTTCACGGTCAACGCCTCCTCGACGGTCGCCTCGCTCGCCATCAGCACCATCTCGTCGCCCCAGACGGCGGGGACCGGTTTCAGCGTCACCGTCACGGCCAAGGACGCCTACGGCAACACGGCCAACAACTCTTCTGACTCGATCCAGCTGGGCATCGCCTCGGGCTCGCCCCAGAGCACCTTCTCGAGCTCTGGCACCCCGAGCACCCTGAGCGGCACGCTCTCGGGCGGGACGGTCACCTTCCCCGCCTCCTCGGTCGTCTTCGACACGGCCAGTGCCACCGACTACGTGCTCACCGCCAAGGACGCCACCGTCAGTGTGACGCGCCGAACTCCAACGCCTTCACGGTCAACGCCTCCTCGACGGTCGCCTCGCTCGCCATCAGCACCATCTCGTCGCCCCAGACGGCGGGGACCGGTTTCAGCGTCACCGTCACGGCCAAGGACGCCTACGGCAACACGGCCAACAACTCTTCTGACTCGATCCAGCTGGGCATCGCCTCGGGCTCGCCCCAGAGCACCTTCTCGAGCTCTGGCACCCCGAGCACCCTGAGCGGCACGCTCTCGGGCGGGACGGTCACCTTCCCCGCCTCCTCGGTCGTCTTCGACACGGCCAGTGCCACCGACTACGTGCTCACCGCCAAGGACGCCACCGTCAGTGTGAGCGCGCCGAACTCCAACGGGTTCACGGTGCAGGCGGCGGGAGCGAACAAGGTGGTCTGGATCACCCAGCCGGGGACGGCCACCGCTGGATCGGCGATCCCGGGTACTCCGAGCGGCTCGCCCACCGTTGAGGTCGAGGACCAATACAACAACCCCGTGAGCGGGGCGACTGTCACAATGGCTGTGACGACGGGTCCCGGGAGCAGCTTCGCCTCGGGCTCAACGACGAGCGTCAGCAGCGGCTCCAACGGTCAGTCAGCGTTCTCCAACCTGATCCTCGACACGGCCGGTACGACCTACACCATCACCGCGTCGGACGGATCGATTCACAGCGCGGCTAGTTCCACCTTCACGGTCAACGCCTCCTCGACGGTCGCCTCGCTCGCCATCAGCACCATCTCGTCGCCCCAGACGGCGGGGACCGGTTTCAGCGTCACCGTCACGGCCAAGGACGCCTACGGCAACACGGTGCCGTCGTCAGACGTGACCCTCACTGCCCACGGCTTCAGCTTCGCCTCGGGCGCCTTGAGCGAGGACACCAACTCGAGCGGTGTGGCCATCTTCTCGGCCCAGGTGATCGACACCGCCGGCACGGGCTACACCATCTCAGCTGCCGACGGCTCGGCCACCGCCACTTCCAACACCTTCAGCGTCACCGCCTCGACCAACAACGACCAGCTCGTCTTTGTCGGCCAGCCGCAGACCACCTTTGCCGGGACCCCCATGTCGTCTCCGGTGACTGTCCAGATCGAGGACCAGTACGGCAACAACATTTCCACCAACGGCGTCTCGGTCACCCTGGGCATCTCTTCGCCTGGAACGATCACTTCGGCGACTTCGGAGACCACCTCTCTGGGGCTCGCCACTTTCAGCCCCGTCACCGTCGGGACGGCCGGGCTCAATCTCACCTTGAGCGCCAATGCCACCAACCTGACGACTGGCACTTCCTCCGCCTTCAACGTCACGGTGCTGGTCAGCAACAGCCTCGACGTCCTCCAGGACCCCAACGCCACTGACCCGGGCTACCCCTCAACGGGCTCCGGCGTCGCCTCCGTCGCCTACTACTACTGCTCCAACCCGAACTGGAGCGGGAGCACCACCTGCACGTCGAGCAGCAGCAGTTGGACAGCGGTCAACTCCCCGAGTACCAACTCGTCTAAGACTTCTCCGTATCAGGTCAACTGGACCACCCAGCCGTCGGACGGGGACTACGAAGTCGTCGCCGTGGGGACCGACAACGTGGGTAACAGCGCCACCAGTAACCCCGTCTATGTGACCGTGGACAACACCGCTCCGACGGCGAACATCACCTACCCGGTGGCCTCCACCACCTACGGGCACAACTGGACCGGCTCGATCACCGGCACGGCCAGTGACGCCACGAGTGGCATCGCAAGTACGGCGGTGGCCATCGAGAACACCACCACGGGTGACTGGTGGAACGGCACCTCCTTCTCGGCCACCTCGGCCACCTACGAGACGGCCACTAACACCACCAGCTGGAGCTATGCGCTGGCAGCGTCTGGGAACCTGGTGTCGGGCGATAGCTACAGCGTCACTGCCCAGGCCACGGACAACGCCGGGAACATCGGCTACAGCACAGCGGTTGCCTTTACCTACAACAACAGCACGACGGTGAGCATCGGTTACCCGACGAACACCACCTACGGGACCAACTGGACCCCGACGATCACCGGCTCCGCGTCGGCCATCGCCAAGGGGGCGACTCTCTCGAGTTCCAGCGTGGGGGTCTCCATTCAGAAGGTAGGCGGCGACTGCTGGACCGGGTCGGGCAACACCTGGACGGCGAGCTGCCCGACGTATGTGCCCGCCACCTACAGCGGTGGCAACTGGAGCCTCTCGTTACCTTCTGGCGACCTCACCTCGGGCGACTCCTACACGATCACCGCCCAGGCAACCGACTCTTACGGCGATGTCGGCACCAGCTCCACGGTAACCTTCACCTATTCCACCGCCGCTCCTACGGTGAGCGTCAGCTACCCGGTGACCGGTACCACCTACGGGCCGAACTGGACCAGTCCCATCGAAGGCACGTCTACGGCCAACGCGCCGGACACGACCATCACCAGCACCACGGTGGCCGTCGAGAACACGACCACCGCCAAGTGGTGGAACGGAGCCTCGTTTGCCGCCACGACCCAGACCTTCGAGCCGACTTCGGGCACGCCGGCGAACTGGACGTTGGCCATGGCAGCGTCGAACCTGACCAATGGCGACAACTACAGCGTGGTCGGCGAAGCCACTGACAGCGCCGGGAACACTGGCACTAACACGGCGGTCACCTTCACCTACTCCACCACCGCCCCCACGGTGACCATGTCGTACCCGGTGAGCGGCACCACCTATGGCACCAACTTGACGGGCGACTTGGCCGGCACGGCGTCGGGGGCCCACGGGGCCTCGATCTCCTCGGTGGTCCTCACCATCGAGAACACCACCAATAGCACCTACTGGAATGGCACCTCGTTCACGAGCACCTCGACGGTCAATTCCACCTACAGCTCGCCCAACTGGGCCTACTCGTCGAGCGCGCTGAACAGCGCCCTCATCTCGGGCGACCACTACTCGGTCACGGCTCTGGCCACTGACTCCGCGAGCAACACCAACACGGTGACCAACACGTTCACCTACACGACCACCGCCCCAACGGTGACCATGTCCTACCCGGCCACGGGCAACCCGACCTATGGGACCAACTGGACGGGCGAACTGGCCGGCACGGCGTCGGGGGCCAACGGGGCCACGATCTCCTCGGTAGCTCTGACCATCGAGAACACCTCCACCACCCAGTACTGGAACGGCTCGGCGTTCCAGAGCGGCCCGACCACGGTGAACGCCACCTACAGTTCGCCCAACTGGACCTACTCGTCAAGCGCGCGCTGAACGGGGACCTCGTCTCAGGTGATGACTACAGCGTGACGGCCAAGGCCACCGACTCGGCGGGCAACGCCGCCAGCACGACCAACACTTTCACCTACATGACCTCCCCACCCTCGGTGGCCGTCACTTACCCGATCGCATCGACGTCCTTCGGTGCGACCGACTTGAAGAACAACAGCTCGAGTCCCTGCAGCAGTGGCGCTGCATGCAGTCTTTCGAGCGATGTCACGACCACAAGCGGCGACACCGAACTGGTCCTCGTCTACTACGCAACCACTACTTCCGGAGTATCGGTGACTTCGGTCACGGGGTCGGCTCTGAGCGGATCGCCCAACCAGATCACGTCGGAGGTCGTTGACGGTGGTGACGACACCATGTTCGCTTGGCAGGGAACCGGGAGCGGAACATCCAACGGAACCGTGACGGTCAACTTCACCACCGGCGACAGTGGCGACCCGATTATCGTCGATGTCTTGCAGCTGGCCGCTGGTGACAGCGTGGTGCAAAGCGGTGTGGACAACGGTGATAGCGGATCGGCAACGGTGCAGTTGAACGTGCAGAACTCGAGTGATGCCGAAGTGGCCTTTGTCGCCACGTCCAGTGACGAGACCGTGACGAAACCCTCTGCGTTCACCAGCTTGGACAGCAACGAGGGGGGAACCGACGGAAGCGCCTACGGATATGACACATCTGATGACACGACGGTGACCTCGTCAACGACCTCTGAAATCGACGGTGGTGTCGGCAACCACGACTGGGGCAGCATCGCACTGGAGATCAGTGACGCCCCCAACTACGGAGCGAACTGGAGCGGGTCCATCGCCGGCACCGCCTCCTCCAACGCCGGGACGGGCACGAGCATCTCGAGCGTCGGTGTGGCCATCAAGAACCTCACCACGAGCGAGTGGTGGAACGGCTCCGCGTTCAGCGGCTCGAGCGCCGACTACATCGCCGCCAACTACAGCTCGCCCAACTGGTCGCTCAGCTTCCCCGCCTCAGACCTCGTCGCTGGTGACTCCTACGCCGTGACCGCCCAGGCCACCGACTCGCTCAGCAACGTTGGGACCAGTTCTGCGGCGACGTTCAACTACGACAATACTGCGCCGACAGTTGCCCTCACGTACCCGACCAGCGGCGACACTTACGGCTCCAACTGGGCCGGGGCCATCACTGGCTCGGCCACCACCAAGGCTTCGGGGTCGAGCATCTCGAACGTGGGCGTGGCGATCGAGCAGGGAACCGGCGACTGGTGGAATGGCAGCTCCTTCAGCGCCACGACCGAGACCTTCGAGCCGGTCAGCTCGGGCACCACGAGCTGGTCCTACACCCTGTCGAGCAGCGCCTTCACCAGCGGCGACACCTACCACGTCTACGCCCAGGCCACCGACTCCTACACCAACGTGGGCACGAGCAGCGAGGTGAGCTTCACCTACAGCAACATTGGCCTCGTCCAGCAGAACAGCATCACCCCAGCGGCGAACGCGTCCAGCGTGACGCCAACCCTGACATCTGGTGTCACCGATGGTGACGCGCTCATACTCGTAGTCGCCGATGAGAGCGACAACAGTGCCATCGTCAGCTCGGTGAGCGGTGGAGGAGTGACATGGGCCAAGGCGACATCGACAGGTACGTCCGCAAATGGCGATGCGGAGATTTGGTACGGACTCGACTCGTCGGGTACGAGCGGATCGACCGTGATAACCGTGACCCTCAACCACAGCACCAATGTCCAGATTGCCGATGTGAGTGAGTGGTCCGGCCTAGCCACCTCCGGCGCCCTTGACCAGTCCACCAACGCCAACAACACGACCGCTTCGATCAGCGCAGGAAGCGTCACACCGACCGTGAGTGGCGAGCTCATTATCTCTGATGCGTATCTGCTAAATGGGAACACCACGCAACCGACTCCCACCAGCGGATTCGCTTCACTTACCCAGATGCCTGGGGAATCGGGCAACTACAGGGGTTACGGCGCATATCTGGTTGATGGTTCTTCTTCCAGTATTTCGACCACTTGGACCGAACCCGGAGGTGCGGGGGCATGGTCGGCAGCCATCGCGACCTTCAAGCCGTGAGCGACCGCCGCAGAAGCGAACTGAATCTGAGGTGAAAAAAGCGACCCCTGGCGGTACTGCCGCTGCCTAGACCTGCGCTCGGTCAGCCTGCACCAACTTTCAACGCCGCCGCCTGGCAGTCGGTCTAACCCTTCCGCTCGAGTCAGGAGACCGGCTTGTATACGTCTCCCCCCATATCGACGGTCTAGTGCCAATATCGGCGAAGACGGGTTCTATGAGCGAGTTCCTCGTCGTCTATCTCGACTCCATTGATGAGCGACTGTGGGTCTGTTCCGAACGCCCCTTCAGGTGATGGTCGCCGCGTAGTCGGGCACGTAGTGGTAGCGGTCGCGGGGCGGCCGCTCGTAGTCACCGACGGGTGGCCGCGGGGGCAGCTTCACTTTGGGCACCTTGTGGGACTCGTAGGGGATGACGGACAGGAGATGGGCGATGCAGTTGAGCCTGGCCCGCTTCTTGTCGTCGGCCTCCACCTCGTACCAGGGCGTGTCGGGCAGGTCGCAGTGGGCGAACATCTCGTCCTTGGCCTTCGAGTACGCGACCCAGCGGTTGCGCCCCTCGAGGTCCATCTCGCTCAGCTTCCAGCGCTTGAGGGGAGCGTTGATGCGGTCCTGGAAACGCCGCTCCTGCTCCTCGTCGCTCACCGAGAACCAGTACTTGACCAGGATGATGCCGTCGTCGATGAGCATGCGCTCGAAGGCCGGGCACTGGCGCAGGAAGCGGTGGTACTCCTCGTCGGTGCAGAACCCCATCACCCGCTCGACGCCGGCCCGGTTGTACCAGCTGCGGTCGAACAGGACGATCTCCCCGCCGGCGGGCAGGTGGGCGATGTACCGCTGGAAGTACCACTGGCCCTCCTCGCGATCGCTCGGCGCCGGGAGAGCGGCGACGCGACACCAGCGCGGGTTCAGGTGCTCGGTGATGCGCTTGATCACGCCCCCCTTCCCGGCGGCGTCACGACCCTCGATCACGATGACGACCCGCTGGTGCTCGTCGCGGACCCACTGCTGCATCTTGACCAGCTCCACTTGGAGGTGGAAGAGGGCCTTGTCGTACACGCTGTTGTCGGCCATCGCCTCATCCTGCCAGCAGGTCCACCCCGGGCGGCTCGATGCTCAGCTCCCGGACCACCCCGCCACGATCTCCAACGGCTCCGCCTCTTCGCGTCGTTGGTCTGACTGAGTAATTCTCCTCCTCCAACGGCAGGCCAATCCCAGGGCCCGGCGGACCGGATTCGGGCCCCGGCGCCGGCCGGTGCGAAGCCGAGGGGGTGGGCACCCAGATAACCGACATCGCGGCGTGCCAGGGGCGGGCAGTCCAAGCCGTCGGATCCAACGAGCCGCCTCGGACCCGCCGCCGCGCGGCTGGTGGGTGGTGCCACCACGACCCGGTTCCGCAGGGTGGCCACCTTGGGAACCCCCATTGGGCGGGGCATGCTGGTGGCACGGAAGGAGCGTGCTGTGGGAGCAGTCAGGCTGGTGTTCCACGCCGGGTTACGCCGTCGCTGGCGGTCCTGGCTGGCCATCGCCCTCCTGATCAGCGTCGTCGCCGGGCTCGTGCTGGCCGCCGCGGCCGCGGGCCGGCGCACCGAATCGGCCTTCCCGCGGTTCGTGGCGGCCCACGGATTCGACGCCGTCGTCTACGCCACCAGGCCGGTGCCCGGGAGTCGCCCACCTCTCCAGCGTGGCCTCGGCCACCGAGCTCATCCTGCCGACGAGGGCAACCCGACGTGTTCGGGATGCACCCACACGATCAACGGGAACGACTTCGGCGTGGCGGTCTTGACGGGCCGGGGGCCGTCGCTCTCCACGCTCGTCTCGGGCCAGCATGCCCGACCCGTCCAAACCCGACCAGGTGCTGGCGTCGTTCACCCTGCAACAGGACGACGGCGTGCAGGTCGGCACGGTGATCCACGTCCCGTTCGAAGCACCGTCGCAGGCCGCCGCCTACAACAACCCCAACATCGGAACGCCCACCCCGAGGGGTCCGGACGTCGCCCTTCAGGTGGTCGGGATCGAGGCCAGCGAATTCGAGTTCCCGTCCGGGACGACCCCCGTCTACCTCCTCTACGCCGCCCGGGGTTCGCGCGCCGTGCTCCCCCACACGGCCGTGCAGTACCAGTACTACGTCCGCCTGCGCCACGGTGCCGCCGGCAGCGTCCAGTTCGTTCAGCAGATGAAGCGCTGAACCTGGGCGGCTCCTGTCCCAATGTGGGGGCCTCGAGCGAGGATGGGGAGGCCGCCACGATCGAGGCCTCCATCCATCCCCAGGCCATCGGGTGGTGGATCCTCGCCGCGCTCGCCGCGCTCGTCGGGCTGGCGGTCGTCGGCCAGGCCCTGGCCCGCCAGAGCGCCGTCGAGAGCGAGGACTATCCGACCCTGGTCGCCGTCGGCGTGGATCGCGGCGGCAGCTGCTTCGCCCTCGGACATGGCGCGGAACCTGGTGGTGGGCGTCGCGGGCGCCGTCGGGGCCGTGGCGCGTCGCCACCGCCCTGTCCCCGATCGCCCCGCTCGGCGAGGCGCGCCTGGCCGAGGCTCGACCGGCGTTCGCGTTCGACGCGCTGGTGCTCCCGCTCGGTGCACTCGCCACCGTGGTGGTCGTGCTCGCCCTCGGCATCTGGCCGGCGTGGCGGGCCGCGCGCACTCGACGGACCGACGAGCGGGGCCGCCGCGTCCGTCCCTCGGCGGTGGTGGCGCCAGCTGGTGGCGGTGGGGGCGCCGCCGACCGCGGTGATCGGTGTCCGCAACGCCCTGGAGCGCCGATCCGGCGGGGCCACCGTTCCGCTGGGCTCCGCCCTGCTCGGCATGGTGCTGGCGGTCATCGCGCTGTGCGGGACGGGCGTCTTCGGCGCCAGCCTCACCCACCTGACGGCCACGCCCACGGCTATGGGGCGACCCGGAGCAGGTCAGCTTCGATCCGGCGAGCGCCCCCCTGATTCAGAGCCTGGATGCCAACCCGGCGGTCACCGGGATCACCAAGGGCGTCGGCGCAGCGGACCTCGTGGTCAACAGGACGATCGTCGGGACCATCGTCGGGAACGGCGGTCAAGGGCCCGCTCCTCTTCTCGACGGTCGACGGCCGAATCCACCGGGCGGCGACGACCAGATCGGCCTCGGCGTCACGACCATGCGCCAGGTGGGCGCACACATCGGGTCGGTCGTCGACGTGACGGTGACGACGCACTCGGCGCCCGGCGAACCGAGCCGTTCCGGGTGGTCTCCCAGACGTCCTTCCCACAGTTCGGTGGGTTCGTCAGCCTCGGCACGGGCGTCCTGCATGACGACGGCCGACCTCGTGCACATCGCCTGCCCTCCCGGACCCAGCACGCCAAGTGCGTGCAGAAGACCGGCGGCTTGCAGACCGGTGGGTCCGGGTGAGCTTCGTGTCGGGCCCGCGGGGGAAGGCGGCGCTGGACCACTATCTCGCGGCACTACTCGGCGATCACCACCGAGCCCCTCGCCCCGACCTCCCTGGTCAACTTCGGCGAGGCGGTCAACTTCCCGCTTATCTTCGGGGCGATGCTGGCCGTGTTCGGTGCGGCGACGCTCGCCCACCTTCTGGTGGTGAGCGTGTCGCGGCGTCGCCGGGAGGTCGGGCTCTTGAAGGTTCTGGGCTTCGTCAACCGCCAGGTCGTCTCGACGGTCTCCTGGCAGGCCACGACGCTGGCCGTGGTCGGCGTCGTCGTCGGCGTCCCGCTGGGGGTGGTCATCGGCCGGGCGGTGTGGAATGCCTTCGCCAACAACCTGGGCGTGGTCCCGGTCAGCGTGCTGCCCGCCCTGCTCATCGCGGCGATCACGGTGGGGGTCCTCGTGGGCGCCAATGTCATCGCCATCGCCCCGGCGTTGGTGGCGACGCGGTCGAAGGCGGCGGACCTGCTACGACCTGCCGACTGAATCATGGCCGTGCTTCGGGCGGCCTGGCTGGAGCGGGCGTTTGCGACCTGCGGGTCATCCGGCACTGCAGTGCCCGAAAACCACAGGTCAACGTTCGATCTCTGAACTCAGCGGCGGACCGTCGTCACGGGCAGTGGTCCTTCTGGTTGAGCTCGACCATCCGGCCGTCGGGGTCGCTGACCACGACCCGGCAGCCCTAATCGACCCGATCGTGCGGGATGAGGAGCGGGGCACCGACGTCGGCAACCGCTTTGGTAGCGGCATCGAGGTCGGGCACCCAGAGGCCGAAGAAACTCGTGCCGCTCCCCCGCAACCCCGAGACGGTGTCCTGCTCGGAGGTCGGGACGACGACCAGGTGGACGTCATCGACGTCGGCCGCCGGGCGCAGCACACCCTCGTCCTCGTCCTCGAACGGGACGCCCAGGGCGCGGTAGAAGGCGACCTTCCTTCCGGGGTGCTCGGCCAGCAGGACGGAGGTGAGCTTGCCCATGGCCTGCGCTGTGGCGAGGCCGTTTGGCGGCTTGGGCCTACGACCCGGCGCCCGGGCCAAGACCCAGGGCGGCATAGATCTCCCTGGTCGCGCTCGAGGTGTTGAAGGTGTAGAAGTGCAGGCCCGGCACGCCGACGTCGAGAAGGTGTGAGCACAGTTCGGTCGCCAGTTCGACGCCCTCCTTGCGCACGGCGTCGGCCCCGCCCTGCTCGTCGGCGGCGCGCAGGCGTTCTTCCATCCACAACGGCGCCGCAGCACCCATGGCACCGAGGCGGCCCATGGTCGACAGCGAGGTGACGGGCAGGATGCCGGGCAGCACCGGCGTGTCGATGCCTCGCTCGCGCAGGTCGGCGACCAGACCCTCGTACTCGGAAGCCTCGAAGAAGAACTGCGTCACGCCGAAGTCGGCCAGCGCCAGCTTGGCCGCCAGGTAGTCGCGATCGCTCGGCATGTCGGCGGAACGCGGGTGGCCGGCCGGGTGGGCGGCGACACCGACGGAGAAGCCGCCGATGGCGCGGGCCAGCTCCACCAGCTCGGCGGCGTAGGCCAGCTCGCCCGGACCCGCGCTCGGGATCCTGCGGCGGGTCGCCACCGAGCGCCATGAGGTTCTCGACGCCGGCCTTGCGCAGGAGCCACGAGGATGTCGGCCAGCTCGAGCCGGGTGTGGGCCACGCAGATCAGGTGGGCCATCGGGTTGAGCCGGGTCGTGTGCAGCATGCCCGACACCAGGTCGTACGTGCGCTGGCGCGACTCGGCCCCGCCGCGGTAGGTCACCGAGACGAACGAGGGCTCGAGGGGCTGCAGCTCGCCGATGGTGCGGGCGAGCGTGGCGAGTTCCCGGTCGTTCTTCGGCGGGAAGAACTCGAACGAGTACGTCGGGCCGGCCGCCAGCAGCTCGGCGATGCGCGTCATGATGCTGGGGTGGTGGTCTTCCCGTCGGCGGGGTCGAGCCGGCCGTAGTCGTCTTCGAGCCGGACGATGTCGTCCTCGCCGAAGTAGGTGCCGTGCTGCACCTCAATGAACACCACGTCGGTGTCGCCCGACGTTGCCGATGCGGTGCGCGCCCTCGAGCGGGATGTCGATCGACTCCCCGGGGCGCAACTGGATCACCTTGCCGTCGAGCGTCACCACCGCCGTCCCGGACACGATGAACCAGTGCTCGGCCCGCTTGGAGTGCCGCTGGTAGCTGAGGCGCTTGCCGGGATGCACCACCATGCGCTTCACCTTGTGGTCGGGGGCGTCGTCGTCGAGCACCGTGTAATTGCCCCACGGGCGCTCGGAGTACTCGCTGCTCAGTCATCGCCTGGCCTCCCCCGGTCCTTGCCGGCAGTGTTGTCACCTCGCGGCCAACTCGGCCGCCCGCAGCGCGTTGCGCAACAGCATGGCACGGGTCATGGGGCCGACTCCGCCGAGCCGGGGCGTGATCCACCCGGCCACCTCGGCCACGTCGGGGTGGGCGTCGGGGATCAGCTTCTTGCCCTCGAACGTCGTACCGGCGGACACCACGGCGGCGCCCGGCTTGACCATGTCCGGGGTGAGCAGGTGGGGGCGGCCTGCGGCGGCGACCACGATGTCGGCGCGTGCGCGTGAGGGCGGCGAGGTCGCTCGTTCGCGACACCGGTGTGCACGACGGTCACGGCGGCGTTGAGGCCGGGACGCTTCAGAGTGAGCAGGTTGGCCAGCGGGCGGCCGATGGTGACGCCGCGGCCGATGATCACGACGTGGCGTCCTTCGACGGGCACGTCGTAGGCGTGCAGCAGCTCGACGATGCCGGCGGGCGTGCACGGCAGCGGGCCGGGCGTGCCGAGCACGAGACGGCCGAGGTTGATCGGGTGCAGGCCGTCGACGTCCTTGGCCGGGTCGACGGCGAGCAGAGCCTGCTCCTCGTCGAGCCCGTCGGGCAGCGGGAGCTGCACGAGGATAGGCGCTGACCTTGGGGTCGGCGTTGAAGCGCGCGATGACGTCGAGCACCTCTTGCTGGGTGGCGGTGGCCGGGCAGGTGCTCGCCGACGGAGTAGAGCCGAGCGTCGGCGCAGTCCTCGTGCTTCAGCGCAACGTAGCGCGCGCTCGGCACGTCGTCGCCCACCAGGATGGTGCCGAGGCCGACGTGGATGCCCTCGGTGGCCAGCTCGGCCACGCGCTCGGCCACCTCTGCGTTCATGCGGGCGGCCACGGGCTCGCCGTCGAGCAGGATGGCGCTCATCAGTGCTGGAAGTGCCGCTCGCCGGTCATGACCATGGCCAGGCCCGCCTCGTCGGCCGCCGTCGACGATCTCGTCGTCCTTGACGGATCCGCCCGGCTGGGCGACCGCCGTGACGCCGGCGTCGGCCAGGACGAGCAACCCGTCGGGGAAGGGGAAGAAGGCGTCGCTGGCGCCGGCCCCACCCTTGGCCCGCTCCCCCGCCTTCTGCACGGCGATCTCGGCGGCCACGACCCGTGACTGCTGGCCGGCGCCGACACCGACGGCCTGGCCGTTGGTGACGACGGCGATGGCGTTGGAGGTGGTGCGCCCGCAGACGCGCCAGGCCAGCACCAGGTCGCGCCACTCGTCCTCGGACGGCTGGCGCTTGGTCGCCACCGTCCACTGGCTCCGGGGCGAGCGGAAGGTGTCGACGTCCTGCACCAGGACGCTGGCCCCCAGGCTGCGCAGCTGGCGCACGGCCGGCTCGGGAGCGGGGCCCGAGAGCAGGCGGGTGGCCTTGCGCCGGGACCTCAGGCGCTCGACGGCTTCGGGCGCGTAGGAGGCGGCGATGATCGACGTCGGCCTGCGGCCCGGCGGCCACGGCCTCGGCCACCTCGGGCGTCACGTCGCCGCCGATGGCCACCACGCCGCCGAAGGCGGAGAGCGGGTCGCACTCGAGGGCGCGCTCGTAGGCGGTGATGAGGTCGGCCGCCACGGCGGCGCCGCACGGGTTGGCGTGCTTGATGATGGCGACCGCGGGCTGGCCCGAGTCGTCGGCCAGCTCGTGGACCAGGCGCCAGGCGGCGTCGCCGTCGAAGAGGTTGAGGTACGACAGCGGGTTGCCGCCGTGCTGCACCATGGCGTCCCACCAGCTGGTGGTGCCGGCCACGCGGTAGCGCGAGCCGCGCTGGTGCGGGTTCTCGCCGTAGCGCAGCACCTCGGTGCGCTCGAGCGTGAGGTGCAGGGTCTTGGGCAGCACGGCGCCGAGGTCCGCTTCCTCTTTATCGGCGTCGGTGGCGCCCGGGAGCTCGGCGGCGGCCGGGCCGGGCCCGCCGGCGTCGAGCCAGGCCACGATGGCGGCGTCGTAGGCGGCGGTGTGGGCGAAGGCGGCCCGGGCCAGGCGGCGCCGGGTGGCGGGCGAGAGGGCGCCGTCGGCGCGCAGCTCGGCCAGCACGACCGGGTAGTCGGCGGGCGAGGTGACGATGCCGACGTGCTCGTGGTTCTTGGCGGCGGCGCGCACCATGGCCGGGCCGCCGATGTCGATCAGCTCGACGGAGGGGTCCGAGGAGAACGGGTAGAGGTTCGACACCACGAGGTCGATGGCCTCGATGCCGTTGTCCTGCAGGTCGCCCAGGTGCTCGGGCTTGGAGCGGTCGGCCAGGATGCCGCCGTGGATCTTGGGGTGCAGGGTCTTGACCCGGCCCCCCAGCATCTCGGGCGAGCCGGTGACCTCGGCCACCTGGAGGTGCGCGATGCCGGCCTCGCCGAGCGCGGCCGAGGTGTTGCCGCTGGCGACGAGCTCCCAGCCCAGGTCCGAGAGGCCCTGGGCCAGCTCGACCAGGCCGTCCTTGTCGTAGACCGACAGCAGGGCCCTCACGTCGTCATCTCCGTGCCATCTCCTTATTAATAGGTCCGTCTTTATTAATAGGTCCGTCTTTCCCGTGACCGGGGGTCGGGTCGGGGGGCGCCAGATCGCGGCCGGCGTCGAGCTCGGCCAGCGCCCAGGCGATGGTGGCCGGGTAGAGCGCCCGCTCGGCCACCTTGATGCGCTCGTGCAGCGTGTCCTCGGTGTCCCCGGGCAGGACCGGCACGGCCTGCTGGGCCAGGATGGGGCCGGCGTCCACCTCGAGGGAGGCCAGGTGCACGGTGCAGCCCGTCTCGGCCACGCCGGCGGCCAGGGCGTCGCGCACGCCGTGCCAACCCGGGAAGGCTGGGAGAAGGGCCGGGTGGGTATTGAGGATCCGCCGGGGGAAGGCCCGGTGCACCGACTCGGTCATCACCGTGCCGAAACCGGCCATGGCGACGAGATCGGGCTGGTGGGCCACGAGGGTGGCGGCCACGGTGTCGGTGAAGGCGGTCCGGTCGAAATCGCGGCCGAACCCGCCGTAGGCGGCCCGGTCGACCAGCTCGGGGGCGATCCCCTGCTCGGTGGCCAGCCCGAGGGCGGCGCAGGGCCGGTCGGAGAGGACGGTGGTGACCGGGAGCCCGACGTCGAACATGGCCCGCAGGATGGTCCCCGAACCCGATACGAGGACGGCGAGGCGCACGGGAGCCAATCTACTGGGACCGGTCATGGGGGTTCGTGAACGGCTCGAGAATTTGCTCAGGCGGGCGGGGGCCTGCGAGCCACGGCCCACCAGCTCGAAGGCGTTCCACATGGCGGCGTAGTGTCCCCCCAGCTCGAGCAGCTTAGGCAAATAGTTCGGCTATCGAACTACCTGGCGGTCGTGAGTCCAGCGTCGGTTGCGACTATCGACCGCTTTGCACCCGCGGTGTGACCAGAGCGGTGGCGTGCCGCTCGAGGCATGGTGGCGAGGCCGCCCGTTTGCGGTGGGGATGGATCGCGTCCCCACCGTGGCGGGAACGTGGAGTCTGTTCGGCCCACCCAACAGGCCCTCGCAGGGTCGCGGTCCGGTCCAGGTGTCCTTTGCGTGACAGACAGGTGTCCTGATCAGGGAGTCGCGGCGGCGGATGGGATACTCCATCGCTATGGCACCCCTCTCGACGGCTCTGCGCTTCCGAGCGGCCCGGATGGCGCCGGCCCTGGCCGGCTCCCTGCTCCTCTCGGGCTTGGCCGCGGCCGCCGGCCCGCTCCCGCCGGCATCGGGGGCCACTGCCGGCACGTCTCAAGCGACGAGCCACCTGCTCAAGCAGTCGCTGCGGGCGGCGACCGAGGCGGGCTCGGTCCGCATAACGGTGCAATTCTTCTCGGGGTCGACCACGGGCAAGGTGGTCCAGGACTCCGGTGTCAGCTCGGGTGAGCAGACCGTCGCCATCGGCAAGGAGCTGGCCTCGGTCGTCCTGGTAGGCGGCACGGCGTACATCTCGGGCAATAGCGAGGGGCTGAGCTCCTACTTCAGGCTCCCAAGCTCGGTGGTGGCCAACCTCGTTGGAAAGTGGGCATCGGTGCAGCCGACAGACGCCTCTTTCGGTTCCGTCACGGGGAACGTGACCCTCGCTTCCGCGTTGGCCAACGTGACACCCTCGGGCACCCTGGTCGCGGGCAAGCGGACGAAGGTGAACGGGCAGCGGGTGAGGAGCATCTCGGGGGAGGGTCCGGGTGGTGACGGACACGTCACGCTCTTCGTGGCGGCCAACTCGCGGTCGCTCCCGGTGGAGGCCGTCGAGTCAAGCGGGCCGGGCACCAACGGAAACGGCGAGATCGTGATGTTCACACGCTGGGGCGAGACGCTGCACCTAGCCACGCCGAGCGGCGCGCTCCCGCTTTCTACGCTCGAGACGGTGGCGTCAGGGGGCAACTGACGTTCCCGAACGGGTGAGCGCCACATCTGACCGGCGCGCCACAGGCTCCCGATTCTCACAACGCGCTCGACAATTCCGGCTCGGACGCCCTCGCCAACCGGCCCGCAACGTTCCTGCATCGGGAATGAAATCATCATCGGGCATCGTTCCGGCGACGACGAGGGGGATCCAGAGTTTTCTTGGGTTCGTTGCTGGGAACAGTCAATGGGACGACCTCACCAGGTTGATCGTTGGCATTGGCTAAGAGGGACGCGGGACCTTGACCAGGCACCACCGACACGCGTTCTGACCAGCAGGAGCCAGGAAGTTCCGCGCCTCCACACCTCTTGGGGGGGCGATGAACCGGCCCGGCGGGCACGCAGGAAGACGATCGGTCTGGCGCAGGCACGCCGTGCTTCTCCACGTCATGCTGGCTGGCGTCGTGCTGCTCGGGGTGGCCGGAAGTGTGGCTCCCCTGTTGGTCAACGCCGCTTCCGCACCGGTGCCCCTGCACGTCAGCGCGGTGGCCGACGTAGGCTCGGCATCGCAGTGGTTCGGGATCGCCGGGACGAGTGACGGCGGTGGCTACTGGGTCGTATCGAGCCGTGGTGCCGTCGAGCCGTTCGGCAACGCCACCTCGTACGGGGACATGGCGGGCACCGCCCTCAACGAGAGCGTTGTCGGCATGGCCCCCACACCCAACGGTGGTGGGTACTGGCTCGACGCGGCCGATGGCGGGATCTTCTCGTTCGGTGATGCCGGGTTCTTCGGCTCCACCGGTTCGATGCACCTCAACAAGCCTGTCGTCGGCATGGCCCCGACCCATGACGGAGGCGGCTACTGGATGGTGGCGTCCGACGGCGGGATCTTCGCCTACGGCGATGCGCCGTTCGAGGGCTCAATGGGCGCGCACCACCTCAACAAGCCCATCGTCGGTATGGTCCCGACCCACGACGGGGGTGGCTACTGGATGGTGGCGTCCGACGGCGGCATCTTCGCCTTCGGCGACGCACCGTTCGAGGGCTCACTGGGCGGGAGGCCACCGAACTCGCCCATCGTCTACATGGCACCGACACCCGACAACAACGGCTACTGGCTGCTCAGCCAGGACGGTACGGTCTATGCGTTCGGTGACGCCGTCAACTACGGGTCGTTGACAGGGTCGCCGGCTCCTGCCACGTCACTGGCGGCGACGCCATCGGGGGGCTACTGGGTCCTGACCGCAGACGGCGACGTGCACCCGTTCGGCGACGCGGTGAACTACGGCTCGCCGTTGACGGGCGCAGTTAACGCGGCCGAACCAGCGTCGTCGCCGAGCCCCACGACGACGACGACCCCGCCGGCGGGCTCAGGTGACCCCAGTGGCGGCGGGACCGGTAGCGGAAGCGATCCGGTGGCGATCAGCGCGCTCACTCCCTCGAGCGGGACGGCCGGGGGCGGTGCCACGATTTCGATTTCCGGCTCGGACTTCACCGGGGCCACGGCGGTCGACTTCGGATCCAACGCCTCGTCCGACTTCAGCGTGAACTCGGCCACGAGCATCACGACGGTGGCTCCCGTTGGGGCCGGCACGGCGAATGTCCAGGTCGTGACGCCAGCGGGCACATCGAGTTCGAGCAGCGCCAGCCAGTTCACCTACGTGCCCACGGGGCAGCTGCCCATCACGGCCAGCGGTGAGAGCCTGGAGATCGGTGGGGTGCCGACCTTGTTCACCGGCTTCAACGCCTACCAACTGGCCACGGACTGGGGCACCAACGCCGGCTGCGGTGGCTTGGCCACCCCGGCCCAGATCGACGCGTTCTTCGCCTCTCTCCGCCCCGATTCCTTGGTGCGCTTCTGGGCCTTCCAGGGGACGATGGCGACCAACATCAACACGGAACAGCTCGACTGGGCCCCCCTCGACAACGTCTTCTACGCGGCAGCCAAGTACCACGTGTACCTCATTCCGGCAATCAGCGACCAAGGCGGGACCTGCGACGGTGAGGAGTGGCAAGGATCCGGCCTGGTACTCGGGCGGATTCAAGGACGTGTACGACAACGTCGACCCCAACTACGGGTACGGCCTCACTCCCCTGTCCTACTGGGACTACATGAACGAGCTCGTGAGCCGCTACGCCGAGCTCGCCTGCGCTCGGCATGTGGGAGCCGATGAGCGAGGCCGAGGCTTCGACGTGCCCGGCGGGACTCCAGGCGAGCAACTGCTGGGGAAACCAGACCTGCCCCGACGAATCTGCCGCCGACGGCCGCCCTGGCGTACTTCTTCAGCACCGTCGGAGCGCAGATCCACTCACTCGACCCCGTGCACCTCGTCGAGGCCGGGTTCTTGGGCGGAGGCGAGTGCGGGACTGCAGAGCGGTGACTACGAGAGTGTCGGCGCGTCGCCGGGCATCGACGTCCTGAGCGTGCACGACTACTACGGCTCGGCCGTCATGGGCGGAGACCAGTGGAACGGCCTGGCGGTGCGCTTCGCCCAGGCCAAAGCCCTGGACAAGCCGATCATCACCGGCGAGGCTGGCATCGAGGCGGGCACCGACCAGAGCGGCTGCGTCAGCTACCAGGAGCGTGCCAGCGACATGGCGGCGAAGATGACGGCCCAGTTCGCGGCGGGCGACAGCGCATTCCTCGTGTGGAACTGGGTCCTCGACCCGCTGGGAGCGTGCAACTACAACACCGGCCCGAGCGATAGCTCCCTGCTCGGAGCCCTGACCTCAGCGCCGACGTCGGGTTCCTGAGAGCGCGAGCCCGGATCGTCGTCAGACGGACGAGGGCAGCAGTGACGTCAGCGTGCCGAAGGCAAGATAGAGGCCGGCCGCCCAGAGCGGCACCAGGATGAACCACTTGCCGACCCGCCCGAACCAGCGCCCGGTCAGCCCGAAGGAGAGGCCGAGGAGCATCAGGATGCAGATCTCGACCAGAGCCACTGGCAACAGCGACCAGTCCCAGCTCGCGGTGGCCGGATCGACGATGTGGTACTGCACGTGCTTGACCGCAGGAAGCGGTTGGGCGGCGCTGGAGGGCAGTTTGAGGAACCCGACTGCGACCAGTCGCTGCGTCGAGGAGAACTCCGGGTTGCAGGTGGTCAGGGTGATCCGATTGTCCCCGAAGTAATTGAGCACGGAGACGTCACCGGGCGAGACCGCCTGAGGCGTGCCCCCCACGACGTAGGTCAGTCGCACGCCCGACGTGGTGGTCAGGATCACCCGGTCCCCTTTGCCCAGCTGGCCGAGACGGTTGAACGGCGCACCGTGGGTGGTCCGGTGCCCGGCGATGGCGACGTTGCCCGCCTGCCCGGGCTGGGCGGTGCCGACATAGTGCCCTGGGCCCATGGAGAGGTCGTCCTCCGTGGTGCCCTCCACCACGTACTGGTTCACCCCGATGGCCGGAATCTGCAACTCGGCGACAACGGACCCGTCGGGCGGAGAGGGACGGTTGGTCGTGGCCGGGACCAAGACCGGTCCCCCCGCGGCGGGCTTCGCCACGTGATGCGCGCTCACCTTGGCGTCGAACTCCGCGTGGAGCTGATCTTGGGCGCGGTGCTGGGCGATGGAGGTACCCCACAGCTGCCAGGCCACGAACAGGAGAATGACGATCCCCAGATTCCGGATCCAGGTGAACGTGGTGACCCATCCGGCGCGCCTCCCAGCTGCTCGACCCGCCTGGGCGAGCGCGACGTCGGGCGGAGCCCAGTCGTCTGGTGCAGTCGTCGTCTCCTCGGTCTGCACCGGGGCGGGCGGGACGATGACCGCGGTCGCGGTGAACGTCGCCGGGGGCACAGGCTCGGTGACAGGGTCCGTCACCACGGGGGGAACGGGCTCCACAAGGGGGGTCACGGGCTCCTCGACGCGTGTGGGATCGCGCTCGGGCGGCACCGGCTGGTCCCAATCCGTCTGGGCGGGTACGCCGACGGCCGTCAGCGGCACGTCCACCGGCTCTGGGATCTCGGCGGGCCGGAACGGTGCCGTCGCGGGCCCGGCAACGGCAGCCACGGGCCCCACGAACGCTATGTCCGGCCCTGGGGCCGGGCGCGGGTCGTCAGCGGCAGACTGCTCGATCCCGGCTGTCTCGGGCCCGACGGCTACAGGCGCCTCGCCACCTCGTGGGGCGAGCCGCGGCGGCTCCACCGTGCCCTGGGCGATTCGAGCCGCTACCCCGAACGCCGCTCGAACGATTCGCCCTATGGCCGCCTCATCGGAGGCTGCGCCGTTCCCTGCGAGCCAAATGGACTCCCAGTCAACGTCGGGAGCGGAGCGGCCGGGATTCTCGCTCGCGTACGCAACCTGAGCCTCCCCGACGGTCTGCTCGACAAACTCCCGGCACAGAACCCACGCGTCGAGACCGGGCCAATCCTGACGCTCCCGAAAGGCCTGGACCGCGTCCGCAGCGGTGTCGCCGGAGGCAACCACGGTTACAGAATTACTCATACGGGACAGCTGGGTCTACGCCGAAGCCCGATTGGCCAGCACAGGCGCACTCTTGTTTGCCTGGGCCGTGATCATCTCGCGGGCAAACGCCACCAGGTAGTTCCGGTTCTGGGCCTCCACGTACTGTTGGGAATCACCGGACGCCGCTTCATTCGCCAGTCTCGCCCGCGTCGAAGGGGTGGACTGTGCGATGAGCCCGTGCATGTTCTCCACATAGAGCACTACACGCTCGTAGACGGTGCTCGGGCCGCTCTTGACAGGAAGGATCCAATATACGATCGACCAGCTCCCGTACTGCTGGGAGGTGTACGACATGGCTTGGCCGGTGATGCCGCCGGTCAGGCTGACCTGCGTCACACCCGCCAGCGAGTAGCCGTGGAACTGGTAGCACTGCTCGACACCGAAAGCCTCGAAGGTGGACAGATCGGGTGTGTCGATGACGTCGGCCACCAGGTCGGTTCGGGCCGGCAGGTTGCCCCCTACACCCGGGTAGAGCTCGTAGCGATTCCATATCGAACCCTCGCCGAAGAGTGGTTCGGCCCAGTCGAACGTGGCCTCGTAGCGACTGGTCCATCCGACGGGTGTCACCGGCTGTTGGATGTAGGAGATCACCTTGGGCGATCCCGACACGTCCGCCACCAGGTTGTAGGACTGCAGGCCGTCGTCGCCGAAGCCGATGATGATCCCGAACAGCAGCACCAGCAAGACGGGGACGTAGATCTTCGGGACTGGCAATTGTCTCTTGCCGCCGTTCCCGGTCTCCTGGGGCGCCGGGGCGGCCTTCACGGCTTCCGCAAGCGATCGCCGATCGAGTCCGTCGATGCGCAACCCCAGAGGTCGCATGCACAGCAACATGATGCCGACCCCGAGGGCAAAGAGGACCAGCCCGATGAAGGGGTGCAGGACGCCGATGGCGAAATGTTCGCCGTATTGCCGACCCGCCCAGAACACCAGGATGAGGCGGCCCAGGTTGAACGTCCAGAGCAGCGCCATTCCGGCCAACAGCCACAGCACTTTACGCACCAGCGGCCCACGGATGACGGCGGCGAAGGCGACGCCGACCAGGAGAAACCCCACGACACTGTTCACACCCGAACAGGCTGAAATCACGCTCAGGTTGAACGGATGGCCGTCATGGACCACAGAGAAGACGGCGTTGTCGGCCCCGCCGACCGGCGTGGCCACGTGAACCACGTGCAGGATCCCGGTGAGGGCGGCCAGGGTCGCGTTGGTGAAGTCATTCAGGACACTCAGCAACACTGACGTGTATGGATACGGCCAGGCCAAGAACAGGAACGCCACCGCCACCTTTTGGCGCCATAGGACGCGTACGCCGAAGATGACGGCCGACGGCGCCCGCGACGAAAAAGGGCAAAGTCAGCAAGTCGATCCGCCACACCCAGAACATGGCCGACAATTTGGCGGGAAGGAAGAGATTGATGCAGAGAGCCGCGGCCATCAGCGGCACACCGATGATGTAGTCGGTCTGGCGGTCGTGAATCGCCGGCTCCGCTGGGCGCGGGCGGCTGTTGATGGCCGCCAGGGTCAGGGCTATGAGCGGGACCAGGCTCACATAGGCCAAGGGCGTGTTGAGGTCGGCCAATTGCAACAGCGTGGTCAGCGAGTAGCTGTAGGCAATGAAGACCACGCCAAGGAGCGCGCCTATCTGTACCGCCGTCCGTGTTCTCGGCTGCGCGTCGACCCAGAGGAGCCTCGCCCGGTCGCGCAGCTTCACTGCTCTCGTTTGCAGCTGCCGTGGCCGGGCGGCGATGGTCGTCATCACCTCAGCCATCGTCATTTATCCGAACCTTCCATGAACGTAGTCGGCGGTGCGAGGGTCGATGGGATCGTTGAAGACCTGTTCGGTGGGGCCCGCTTCGACAATGTGCCCTGGTTGACTTTCCCCGTCCACCAAGAACAACGCACAGTTGTGCGAGACCCGGTTCGCTTGTTGCATGTTGTGGGTGACAATGACGATGGTGATGTCGTCACTGAGTTCCCTGATCGTGTCTTCGATGACGCTCGTGGAGATCGGATCCAGTGCGGAACACGGCTCGTCCATCAGCAGCACCCTGGGTCGAACAGCCAGTGATCGAGCGATGCAAAGCCGTTGCAGCTGACCTCCGGAGAGGGCGGCGCCGGACGAGTTCAGACGATTGCGGGTCTCCTTCCACAGGCCAGCCCGCTCCAGGCACTCCCGCACGAGCGCATCGGGATTCGACGCCTTCATCCCCGACAGGCGGAGTCCGGAAAGCACGTTCTGGGCGATGGTCATGGACGGAAACGGATTAGGTCTCTGGAACACCATGCCGATCCGGCTACGGGTTTGCGTCACCGGTACCGCCGACGAGTAGATGTCCGTGCCGTCGAGCCTGACCGATCCTGAGAGCGCTGCGCTCGGGATCAGCTCGTGCATCCGGTTGAGGATCCTCAGGAAAGTGGACTTACCGCAGCCCGACGGTCCAATCAGCGCGGTCACCTTGCGCGGTTCCATCTCGAGGCTTACCCGCTCGAGGACCTTATGGCTTCCGAACCAGGCGCTGACGTTTGTCGTCTGCAGGGACGCGGGTCCGACGGCGACAACGTCACGAACCGGTTGAACCTGGGGCGACGCAGGGGAGTTTTGATCGACCGTGGTCATGGGAACACCCCAAAATGCAGTGCTCCCCGCAGTACTACTCCCAGGAAGGTGCACCAGACGGAGATGGCCATGGCGGATTTCCATCGTGGGTAGCCCTTGCGGCGACTGCGCTCAGCAAACATCACTCCGACAACGCCAGAGACAGGAAAGAGCAGCGCCACAGCGGCGAAGAGGACCGCCCAGTCGAAACTGGACCTCCCCGGTGTGGTCAGGTCAGCAAAGAACCGCCGGCCTCCTGCAGAACTCGGAAGGGTCATAATCTGGACCTTCGTCGTCGCAGGAATTGCCGCGCCAGTTCGCCACAGATGAAGAAGGTGAAGCCCAGCACGAGAAATGGCACCGGGTCACCGCCCGTAAAGGCCAGTCCCCCGCCTGACGTCGACCCGGCGGTGGAGGCCGAGGTGCCCGTGTCGCCACTCGACGTGACGCCGGCGCTCGCGGCGGATGTCGCTGACGTGGTGCTAGTGGTGGCCGCTGTCGTCGTCGTAGTCGACGCCGTGGTCGTGGCTGAGGCGGCCTCGACATCAAGCTCCTGCGCCACGGCGAGGTCGGCCGTCACCATGGCGGGAGTCGCCGGAGCCGCGCCCAGCGCCTCGATGTCCGCCTGCCCCTTGCCACCCACCGCAAAGCGGATGAACTGGGCCAGCGCCAACGCCTTGTCAGCTGGGAGGCCGTTCGTGGGTACCAACAGATAGCTCTCCAGCATCAGGTAGTTGTTGTAGGCCGCAGCGTCCGACGCGCTGGCGTTGAAGGTGACCAGGTTGTCGGTCGTGGGATCCGTGGTCGTGGCGAAGGTGGCGTCGTTTTCCGCTGCCTGGGCCGCGGCCGTGGATGGCGCTACAAACTGCCCGGCCGCGTTCTGGACGGCCGCGGTCGGATAATCCCATGTCACTCCCAGCGGGTCTCCCATCCAGACGTTGGCGATCGCCATGATGGCGCCCAGCTGGATCAAGGAGGCAGTCGTTCCAGGCTGCGAGGTCCGCGGGTCCAGATCGACGATCTTCCCCAGTGTGGCCTCGTCACCTCCCGCCACCGCATCGCCCGAATAGGGCCAGGACTCAGTAGGCGTGGGGTCACTAGTGGCCGCCTTGCCTCCTGACTGCGCGGCCGCCAAGCCCGCCCCGAAAGCCGCCTGGGATGTCGGGGTGCTGTCGAGCAACGACATCAGCGCGTAATTCTCCATGGTCGGGTCGAGATTTCCCCAGAGACCGAAGGGCACCGCGTCCGCGGTCGTGGTCGCACCGGTCGTACAGCTCAGGCGGCTGTCGGACCAATTGGTGTACTCGGGTGTGACGGATCCGTAGATTCCGTCCAACTGAGCGAGGGTGAGCGGGATGTGCTGGCAGTACTGCGAAGGCAGGATGCTGGCGGATCCTTTGTAGCTGGGGCTCGGCACCAGAGTCATCAGGGCAACGGGGGTCGCGATGAACGGCACATAGGCGTATGAACGCCCGTCGGCCTTCGCGGTGGCTGCCTCCGCCGAGGTCAACGGGCGTTCGGTGACGGCGAAGTCGTTGGCGAACGAGCCGGGGGCCGTGCCGACGAAGTCGGCGATCGCCTGATCGAGGTCGACGTTGGTATAGGAAGCGGTGTCGGGGCCCAGGCCGGCCGTGTCATCCGCCATCAGCTTGAGCATGACCGGAGTCATGGCGTCGCCACCCTCGCCGACGATCGTGCCGGTGACGGTCGAGGCACCCACACCACCATTCGCCGGTACGGCCCAGACGGCGGCGCTCAGCACCGCGGTGAGTCCAGCGAGGATGGCACGTCGAGCGGCCGAGAGCCTCCTCATGGGGCCTCGGCCACTCGCCGCCGCCTGAGGAAGAACCGACGACCAACGTACCCAATCACGAAGAAGAACACGCCCAGAGCGGTGAAGGGGATCGCGTTGATCCCGGTGCCCGCCAGGGGGTTAACCCCCGTGAGGGCCACTCCGGGATCGACGCCGCTCTCGCCGCTCGACGAGGCCAGATCGCTGCCGGTTTCGGCGTGGCTCCCTGCCGCGCCGGCCCCGGTGGCCTTGGTCGTCGGGGTCACCGGGGCCCCGGTGGCGACGCCGGCGTCAGCCCCCGGTGGGGCGGCCGTCGCATTCACCACGCCACAGGTGGGCGTGGTCTGTCCCGCGGCCACTTCGGACGGGGTGAGGTCACCACAGGAGTAGGCCTGCTGTTCAGCCGCCGTTGGTGCGACCGCTCCGGGCACGTTCTTCTGGACGGCATTGACACCGTACTGTTCGAGTGAGAGTCCCAAACTGGCGTACCCGAAGGACGGTGCGGTCTGCTGGCCCAGGGTGAGGGTGTAGTTGACGAACTGGCTCATCGTGTCACCCTTGTCCGGGCTCCATCCTGTCGTGGGCGTCAGGAGGTAGCTGTACGTCGAAGGGTTGTAGACGTGTGGGCCTATACCGCTGAAGTCGAGTTGGTGGGTGCCGTTGGGCAACTGTGTTGCATAGGCCAACGCCGAGGCAACGTCGACCGGCGTCGGAGAGGTGTAGTCGCCGCTCGCGTTCTTCACCAACGCCACGTTCTTGCTCGGGTCAGTCCCGCCGTACCCCGATTCCTCCTCGGCGTACTTCACCTGCACCGCGCCAATTGCGCCGGCGTTGCCGGCGACGTCACTGGCCACTGCCGTCGTGGACTGATCGTCGAGGCCGCCCTTGATGCCTGGCCAGTTCGAGTTAGGGGAGTTCGTGGAGATCGCCACGCCGTCCGTCGGTCCTCCGGATTGGGACTCCTGGGCCGCCACGAAGTCCGCCCACAGCTGGGGCTGCTCATCGATGCACCACTCCTCCAGGACGAAGTTCGTCCCGGCGGAGTCGCTCTCCGTCACGGGGACAACTGGCACGTCCGGGAGGCTCACGCCGGGATTGTCCGCCGCGATAGCCGGATCGTTCCAGGTCTTGATGCCCCCGGTCAGCAACCCACAGGCGGAGTAGCTGCTGAGCTGGAGCTGCTTGGTCAGTCCAGGAATGTTGTACATGAAGGCAATGCCACCCGCAGTGATGGGGATGAAGTTGAACGGGAAGCTGGGCGGCGTGGTGTCGGTGTTCCCCACGTACCCGATGTCGCTCACTGCGAAGTCGGTGGTCTGATTGGTGAACTCGTATCGACCGGTACCCGAGTTCGACGGCGACCAAGTCATGGATAGGTTGTACGGCGACCCGTGGACAGCATTGACCCACGTCTCAATGGCCGGCGAAGCGAACGACGAACCTGTGCCGGCGAGGGGCGCCGGGGCCGCGTTCGGAATCTCCGGTCCCGACTTCTCGACTCCAGACCCCCACCACCCCGTGGTGTCTGCTGCCGCAGAGGCCGTTGTCGTAGTTGTCGGGTTGGCGGCTGCGGCCGTGGTCGACATGGCGACCACGGGTAGGAAAGAGAGCAGCGCGACAGCCAGGGTCCCTCGGCGCCACCTAGAGAATGCCCTGGGCCGGAGGGCCTGCACGGCACGCTGGACGATCCGCATCCTCGACACCTCCTTGATCTTGTTCGGTGGACGGATCTTGCACGACGGGGTGAGTGTGGAGATCTGAATGTGTTCGCTCACGCTGCGACCTCTTCCTCGGGAGTACGTCGGGTGCGCCACGGGACGGTAAAGCCCATGGGGCCGGGCTTCTTCGCCCCGATGAGGCGCGCCAAGACGAACAGGGTCAGGACCACGAGGACCAGGACGAAGGCCACGCCCCAGGCGTCCCTGATCGTGTTAGCGTCGGGTTGGAAGATCAATTCGTAGATACGCAGGGGCAAGTCATCCTGCTTCCCGCTGAAGGGGTTCCAGTTGTAGTACGGATTCCCCCCGGCCGTGAAGAGCACCGGAGCGGTCTCACCGGCCACACGAGCGATGCCGAGGATCATGGCCGTGATGAGTCCCACACGGGCTGTCGGCAAGACCACCCGGAGGACCGAGCGCCACTGGGGCGATCCGAGCGCAAGCGCCGCCTCCGTGAGGGAGCCCGGCACGATGGAGATGACCTCCTGGGACGCTCTGGTCACTATCGGCAGCATCATGACTGAGAGCGGCAAGAGCGGCGGCGAATCCCGTCTGGCCGGCTTCCTTCTGCGGCACCACCCACAACAGATAGATGAAGAGGCCGGCGATGATGGCCGGTGAGCCGGTCATGGCATCGACAACGTTGCTGACCACCCTAGCGAACGTGTTCCGGTTGTTCACCAGGTACGTGGCCGTGAGCACGCCCTAAGGGGACGGTGAAAAGCGTGGCCAGGCCGACCTGCTCGAGCGTTCCCACGATGGCCGCGCCCGCTCCCACCGCGGTGACGGGCGAGTTGGCCGTCAGACCCGACATGTCCGCGACGAAGAAATGTGGGAAATCCGCCAGACGCACCGATGCGCCTTTGATGATGACATAGAGCGATCACTGCGGCCAGCGGGATAAACGCCACGAGGGCGACCGTCCAAATGGCGAGCGTGGCCAAGCGGTCCTTCATCGGCCAACACGCCGTAGAGCTGCCAGCAGACGAGCCGTAAATGACCCGAAGGCAGCGATGACACAAAACACGAACCCGAGCGGGCCCGCGATCCCGCCGACGAGAAGCTGAGCCACACCAGCGCTACCGCGGCCAGTGCCGACCTGCCCATTTCGATGAGGGTGGAAATGGGGACCGAACGTCGACGCCTCGGCCGATCGGGCGTCAGTTCCTCAGCCGGCACACCGGTCTCGGGTGTCTCCAGAACTTGAGTCACCGTAGCCATGATCAGAGCGTGCCTTGGTTCGACCGCTCGACGACGAGCCGCGCCACGATGTTGATCAGCAGCGTGGTCATGAACAGCACCAGCCCGAGGAGGATCAGTGCGCTCTTCGTGATAGCCGAGCCGGTGACGAAGTTCTCGGTGATCTCTGCCGCGATGGATCCCAGGCCGCCCGGGCCCATGAGCGCGGAGGTGAGGTGGTTCCCTTGCGACAGGACGAGCACCACGATCATGGTCTCCCCGAGTCCCCTCCCGATTCCCAGGAGGATGGCGCCCAGGATGCCGTTCCGCGAGAAGGGCAGGATGACGTCGGTCACCATCCCCCACCGGGTGCCGCCGAGCCCCAATGCCGCTTCACAGACGTCACGGGGTGTCTGCGCCATGACCTCGCGGCTCACCGACGTGATGATGGGGATGATGGTGACACAGCAGATCAGCCCGCAGGCGAAGATCGATTTCACGTACTGGCCAGGGCTGTACGTCCGAAGGATGGGGACGAAGCTGGCATGAGTGACGAGCCACCGGGCCGGCGCGGCCTGGATGCTCGAGACGAGGAGCAGACCCCAGAAGCCGTAGACGATGCTGGGGACGGTGGCCAGCATGTCGACGACGCCGGTCAGCCAAGGCCTGAGCAAACGCGGCGCATACTCGTTGATCATCAGAGCCAGGGCCACGGAGATGGGAGCAGCGATAGCGACGGCGAGGAGCGCGATGGCAATCGAACCCACGAGGAGCGACAGCATGCCGAAATGGTGGGTGTCCGGGGACCAGGTTGGGTCGGCGAACAGTCCGAACCCGCCCTGACGAAAGGCGGCGAACCCGTATTTGCAGAGGAAGGCTACGGCGGCGGCCAGCAGCAGGAGCACGATCGCACTGGCGCCCCCGAGCACGCCGTTGAAGACCCGGTCGGCCCCAACGGGCTTGCGGTTCAGATCGATCGGGACATCGTCGGACTCAACCGGGCTCAGCGTCCGGGCGGAGGACACCAACGTGTTCATCGCGCCCTCCGCAGTGCGAACCGGCGACCCATCGCCCCCACGAGGAGAAAGGCCATCCCCGACGCCGCGAGCAACGCGATCAGGGGGGGTGATCCGGTGTCGGCCAAGGCACCCGAGTCGCTCACGGATGTCGCCGGATCGGCGGTGTCCCCGATGCTGGCGGCGGTGGCAGACGCCGAATTTGCCGCCGTGGTCGAGCTCACACCAAGGCTCGCGCCCGAGCCAGGAGCCACGGTCGTCGTGGTGGTCGCGCCCGAACCCTGGGCGACCAGAAAGGGGGCGGAGAACACCTTGGGAGCCGTGAAGTCGTTCTGATTCTGGCCGACGTAGAGCACGCAGTAGTGGGTCTGGTTGCAGACCGGCACGCTGTCCCCTGGCTCGGCGAGCAATGAGCTTGGCAGCAGGTACACCGGATAGGCGGGGTCGGAAAAGCTCCCGTCGGAGCCGACCAGGACCGTGCCGCCCTCAACGGTGTTCCCGTCACAGGTCGTGTCGTCCGTGGGCAGGTTGGCCACCGTTCCGCCCGGGTCTGCACATTCGAGGATCTTGATGCCCGCGTTCGGTGTGAAGTATCCGTTCGGCCCCACGGCGACGGAGATGGTCTCGCCGGCGCTGAGATTCCCCTGTGGCGAAACGTTCACTGCGGGAGGGGCTCCGCTGGCCCCCGCCACCTGTACGAGCGTGAATTCAACGGCCAGCGACACGCAGAAGGCAGCGAAGACCAGTACTGCGGGTCGTCTGCTCGGTCGGTTCTTGATCGTGTTCATGAATGGCCGCTCGACTTCGAGACCGTGAACGGTGGGGACCAGATCTTGGGAGCCGTGAACTTCTCCTGGTTCTGGCCGATATAGAGCACGCAGTCATGGGTCTGGTTGCAGATGGGTCGGTTGTCATCCGCCTCATCGAGGTGCGTCGCGTTCGGAAGCGCATACACCTCGTAACCGGTGATCGAGAAACTCCCGTCGGGGTTGATCAGGATCGAGCCGGCCTGAATCGTGTTCCCATCGCAGGCAGAGACACTGGTCGGCAGGTTGCTCGTGGTTCCACCCGGGTCGGCGCACTCGAGGATCTTGATGCCCGCGTAGGGCTTGAAGTAGTGGTTGGGACCGACCGACACGTTGATGAGTTGGCCGGCGTGGTAGGGCCCGGGTGTGATCGTCAGAGGGGCCTGCGAGGTCGGGTCATTGCCCCCGCTCGAACAGCCGGCCAGCGTCAGGAGGACCATCCCGGTCACGACGATCGGGACGACCCGAGACGTGAAGCGCCGACCGACGGCGGCGGTCTCTTCAAACCTCATTCCGATTGCCCTTCCATCGCACCGGGCTGCGCCATGCTTCCGCCCAATCGGCGTCGCCCGATGGTGCCCACCACCAGGAACAAGACTCCAAGCCCGATGAGCCACGGCAGAAGCGCCGAGGCACCCGTCGTGGCCAAAGTCGACCCGGCCGTTCCCGTATTCCCGGTGCTCGACGATGCCAGAGAGACGGTGGCGGAAGAACTCGAGCCGCTGGGTGTCGTCGTCGTCGTGGTGGTGGTGGTGGTGGTGGTGGTGCCGGTGGTCGAGGTGGTGGAGGTAGCGGAGGTCGACGTGGTGGTGCCGGTCGAACCCGCGGTCACCGCGGTGAAGGTCACTGTCGCCGAAAGCGCTGTCAGATTGATGCTGTCCGTCGTGTCGTCCGCGGTGTACGTGACCGATTCGGCGATCGAGTCGCTCACCGTGAACGTGGCCAGCCCGCTGAGGTTGGTCGTCCCATTGGTGGCTGTCACCTTCGATTTCCCACCCGACGCGGTCAGCGTCACTGTCTTCCCAGTCACCGGATCCCCGTTGGCGTCATAGAGCAGGACGGAGATCGTGGCCGTGCTGGTCCCGTCGGCAGGAACGCTGCTCGGGCTGGCGACGACAGAGCAGTAGGCGGCCGCCGGTGGAGGGGCAGGAGGACTGCCGAATGTCACCACTCCTTCGGCAGCGAGCACGGCATCCCCATCGGTTACGTCCGTAGCCTGATACGTCACGACCTCCGCCGTAGAGTCCGTGACCGAGAACGTCGCCTGTCCGGCTGAATTGGTTACGGGACTCGTCGCGGTGATCTTCGAGCTCCCGTTCAACGCCTGGAGCGAGATCGTCTTGCCGGCGACAGGATTCGAGAAGTAGTCGGCGAGCGTCACGGTCACTATGGATGGCGTGGAACCGTCTGCCGGAGGATTCGCCGGGGCGACGGTGACCGTCGTTCCCAGCCCGGTCGGATCAGCTGGTCCCGCCAGATAGGTGACCGTCACGGTCTTGGTCAAGACCAAATCGTCTGTCGTGTCGGTGGCAGTGAAGGTGACCGTTTCGGCGTCGGTGTCGTCTGCTTCGAACTGCGCTTCACCTTCGGCGTCCGTTACGCCGGCGGCCGTACTTCCGATCCCAATCGGGTGAATTTGGACGTTGCCCGACGGAGACCCCGAAACGGTGACGGTCTTGCCCGGCAGAGGCTCTCCGAACTGGTCGTTCACCGTGACGTTGATGAGCGTCTGAGTCTCGCCATCTGCTGGATCCGTGGTCCCTGATGCCGTCACGTTGGAATGGCCGGCCGACGGCATCGAAGCCTGGAAGGTCACCGTGGGCTGCGATGTGAGGGTGATGCCGTCCGTCGTGTCGGTCGCCTGCAAAGTGACGCTCTCGGCCGCGGGGTCGCTCACCTGGAACGACTCCTGCCCGCTCGCATCTGTGGTCGCCGAGGAAGGTGAGCCGATGACGACCGAGGTCCCCGTGGAAGCCGGTTGGAGGCTGACCGCCTTTCCGGGGACAGGGGTGCCCGTGCTGGTGAGCAGGGTGACCACCGCCGTCGTACCGCCGAAGGGAGCGAGCGTCGGCACCGCTACCGTAGATTGAGAGGCTGAAACCGTGAGCGTGCCGAACGTCGCCGAGGCGGTGCTCGACAGGGTGATGCCGTCCGTCGTGTCCGTTGCGGTGAAGGTCACCAATTCAGAGGCGGTATCAGTGGCGGCGAAGGTAGCTACTCCGGAAGCGTTCGTCAGATTGGGAGTCGCCGCAGGCGTGATCACTACGCTTCCAGTTCCGCTCAGTGTTACCGTCTTCCCTGCCACTGGTTGTGGGGTAGTCGCCTGGTCTCGCAGGGTCACGCTGATGGTGGTCGAGTCACCCGACGCCACGGTCGTGGGATTCGCGACGACCGACGAGTTCGCGTTGCTGACCACAGGCGGTTGAAACGTTACGGACGGCTTCGCGGACAGGGTCAAGCTGTCGGTGGTGTCGGTTGCCGTGAGAGTCACGGACTCGGCCGCAGTGTCAGTCACCGTAAAGGTCACCTGCCCGTTTTCATCCGAAACGGCCGAGGACGGGGTGACCGTTGCGGTGGAGGACGAGGCACCCACACTGACCGTCTTCCCGCTGACTGGGATCGAGCTGCTGGTCAGCAGCGTCACGGTCACCGTGGAGCTATCGGACCCGTCCGCCGTCACCGTGGTCGGCGACGCGACCACCGTCGACGTCGTGGCGTCCGGCGTGGTCGCTACCGGAGGGGATCCATCACCGGGGTCGATCGTGCCAGAGTCGGTGGGGTCGGGGTTGACGAAGAAGCCCTGTGACCAGACGTGGGGCTGCGTGAAGTCGCCCTGATTGTCCCCAATGTAGAGCATGCACTCGGTGGCCAGGGTGTTGCCGCAGTGGGGACCCGTGCCGGACTCCTTAAGGGTGAAGCTGTCGGGCAGGTAATACAGGGTGTAGAGGTCGCCGCTGGTCGAGTCGTTCTCATAGTCCATGGAACCGTCGGACTCGGGGAAGGCATCGCCGACAGTATCGCCGTCACAAGCCGTGGGCGAGGTCGGGATGACACCGTTCGGCGCAGAGCACTCGACGACGTGCACCTCCGTGGTGTCAACGAAGATGCTGTTAGCCGGGACGACCACGTCGATCTGCTGGCCACTGTCGAAGGGCAAGCCGGTGGTGTACGTCCCCACTGCCTGGGCGGCATTCGTGACCTGATCGCCGTTGGCCGGTCCCGTGGCGCCGGCCCCCGACACAAGGCCGAGCGTGACCACACCGACCAGGAGCAAGCCGACACCTGACAGCTGCAGCAACGTCCAGTGCCAGCGCCGGCGAGCCCCCTTCGAGCGGGTGGACATCAGCCCGATTCTTCTCCAGTACTGCGGCACTCGTTCCCTTCGCCCCTCGTGGTCCGTCATCGGCCCTTACCACGCCCAAAGGCCCGGGGCCTGCGATTTCTCGCTGGGCCCCGGGCCGGGCATCTCCTCAGCTCAGGCCGCCAACCGACGTTGCCGGCCTGATTGATCGTCTTTATTGCTGGCCGTTGGTCACCGACGTGACGGCCGGCACGCCACCGAACGTCATGGTGACGGCACCGGTGGCCGACGCCGGTTGGGCCAGGGTCAGCGTGTTGGTCCCGGAACCGGAAACCACGTAGTCCGCGACCGGGGTGTTGGAGCTGGCCACTACGACGGTGTCAGCCGGGTCCGACGCTTCCGGCGTACCGGTCTGGTTCGTCGGGTATGGCGTGGCGCTGTTGTCAGCCAGACCGCCCTGGTTCGGGATGTCGACCGGGAAGTCGGCTGTACCCCCCGGCAGCGTGATGGTGTCCTGCCCCTCCGTCGTGTCCACCGTCAGGTCGGCCTGGCAGCTGTCGTTCGGAGCCGGTTGCGTGTCCGCCGGCGTAGCCGGGCTCACGGCCTGGGTCTGGTCCGACAAGCGGGGGAACCCATACACCGTGCTGATGAGGTTTCCAAGTTCCGTGTCGAAGTTGACTCCCGTCGAGTTGTCAGTGCCCTTGAGGAAGTTGGTGTTCGCGTCACATATCCAGTTGAGGAAGCCACCGACCGAAGCCCTAACCGTGTTCGTGTTGTAGATGTTGAACAACGTACGTGCGGTCGGATACGTGTTGGCGAGCTCGGTGGCGGCATCGGGGGCAATCCCGTTCTCGTTGAGCTCGAGTGCGGTGTACGAAGTGCCACCGATGGTCGCCGCCGCCGAGTAGGGGCTCGTTTGGTAGACACCGTTGGACTCGATGTACAACGTGGTCGACACCTCAATGGCCTGGTCCACGGTGTCGGACGGGAAGTCCGCGGTGGCGTACTGCTCAATCTGGGCCGAGTTGTTCTCGAGTGCCACATGCGCCGAGGCGTTGTCACCCGTCTTGGTGGCCGAGTATGGGTCGGACGCGTCGTTAGAGTTCATGTTCGACGCACACCCACCGCTCGAGCCCACGCCCTGGTTGGCGAACAGGGTGAAGGTGGCTTCGGTGCCCGACGCAGGGTTGAGGCCCATGACGCGGATCGGGATCCCTATCGGCATGCCCTGTCCCTCGGCCAGCTTGGTCGAGGTGATGATGCGCACGGTGTCCGTGTTGTTGTTGTTAGGCGCGGCATTCAGTGTGAGGACGTTCCCTGCGATCGACTTGATGGTGTCGCTCGCTGGGATGTCCGGCCCCGTGATGGCTTGGCCCGCCGCGATGGTGGTTGGGAGCGCACCCGTCGAGGGGTCATTCGGCACGGTGGCCGTGCCGGCGCTCAAGTTCAACGTGACCCCTTGCACCTCGAGACCGCCGGTGGTGTCGCCGAGGTTGGTCAGTGCGCCCCAGTCGGTGATCTGGGATGCCTCTCCCGTTGCCGTACTGTTGGCGCACCAAATCCGGTAGGCCGTGCTGGTCGCGCTGGTCGGGCTGGCGCTGTTGTCGTTGTTCGAGATGTTCGAGAGCTTCGTCCCGCTGCATCCGCTGCCGTTGCTGGTGCAGCCCACGGGGTCGCCGGGCAGCCAGCCCTTGTCCACGGTACCCACGTCCCCGCCGTTGATCGACGTGTACACGCCGGAAGGAGAGGTGCTCCCGTAGACCGACGGGTTGACCGGGTAGGTAACGACGGGCACACCATCCTTGGCGTAGCCGGTCTCGACCATGGTCGAGCAGGCGGTGCCGGCCGGCTTCGACGATCGGGCGAAGTCGACAGGGAGCGGGGAGACGAGGGAGCTAGAGCCACAGAGCTGCGACTGACCCGCGCCCGACCCCACGTCGTCCACACCCTCGGTGACCTCGGTTCGGTCCCAGTTGTCGTTGACGTCCGTTGTGTCGGCGTTCTGGCCGGCCTGGCAGTAGTACTCCAGGTTGGAGGTCGCGGCCTCGGGCGCAGAGATGGTCGTGCCCGACGCGTAGGTCGTGCTCGGCGTGAACGAGTTGACGGAAATCGACGTCGCGGCGACCGCGGCAGCCGCCGAGACAGTCGCAGTCTGGGTGCCGATTTCGAGAATCGTCCCCACAGGGATGGCTCCTGCGAGGGCGTTCACGGGAAGGCTGGTGACAGGAGTGCCAGACGTGAGGGCGGCCGACGTGGTCGCTACGCTCGTGCTGGTCCCGTCCGACGTGTTGTAGAGGAAGTTCCCCGCGCTCGCGTCCAGGGTGCAACCGTAGAGGCCAGCCCCGGTGTAGAGGTCTCCGATCCTCTGCATCATGAAGATGGTGGTGTCGGAGCCGGTGTCCCGGATCCCTTCCACGTTTCCGTTGTAGAAGTGCGGTGGAACCGGTACAGCTCCGCCCGTGGGGTCAGAGGGCGGGCTGGCCGAAGCCATCCCCGCCCCGACGATCAGCGTGGCGGAGAGCGCCGCAGCACCGATGGCTGCTGCTCTCGCCACGCCCCTACGCAGCTTTGGCATATGCATGGTTCTAGATACTC
The DNA here is from genome assembly GCA_963807775.1 of uncultured Acidimicrobiaceae bacterium. Classification (GTDB taxonomy): domain Bacteria; phylum Actinomycetota; class Acidimicrobiia; order Acidimicrobiales; family RAAP-2; genus Bog-473. Next base: position 100,424 of record CAWECY010000018.1, read on the forward strand.
CTGTCTGGACTGTGGTTGTGGGCGTACGTGTGTGTGCTTAGTGGTGTGTTCGTTGCGGCCCGCTGGCTACGCGGTCCGGGCCACCCGACGACGGCGGACGATGAGGAAGCCTCCCAACAGCCCCATGGCCGCCATCGGAAGGAGGATCGCCATCGGGACCTCGGGGGTACCATCACCCGGGTTGATCGTGCCGGAGTCGGTAGGGTCGGGGTCGACGAAGAAGGGCTGCGACCACACGTGGTTCGCAGTGAAGTTGCCCTGGTCGTCCCCGATGTACAGGATGCACTCGGTGGCTGCCGTGTTCCCACACTGCGGACCAGTGCTGGGCTCCTTCAAGGTGTAGCTGTCCGGCAGGTAGTAGACGGTGTAGAGGTTGCCGCTGGTCGAGTCGTTCGCATAGTCCATGGAGCCGTCTGCCTCGGGAGAGGCGTCGCCGATGGTGTTGCCGTCACAAGCCGAGGGCGAGCTCGGGATCACGCCGTTCGGTGCCGAGCACTCGACGACATGCACGAGGGTCGTCGGGGTGAAGAGGCAGTCTGAATACACCCCACCAACGTCGTCGCAGGTGGATGGGACGACGACGTCGATCTGCTGACCACTGTCGAACGGTTGGCCAGCGGTGTACGGCGCCTGCGCTTGTGCGGTCGCAACCTGCGCACCGTTGGCAGGTTGGGCACCGGCCGGGGCCGTGAACGTCATGGTGACGATCGCGCCGGCGGCAGCGGTGGCGGCGACGGCAACTACGACTCGCTTGGCGAGGTGTCGGATCGACATCTAGTGACTCCTTGTGGGATCGAGGAAGAGGGCAGGCATGTTCGTGCAGTTCCGTTTTTGCACATCTCGGAGTTGTGCTCAAGCTGAAAAGCCTGGTGACACCAACAAAACACCTAGAGATTGCCCACCCGTCCCAGCCTTGTCACAGAGGGTTCACGTAGATTGCAATTCGTCCCAAGGTGCCGTATATTTTGCGGCCTCCTACCCCCTCGATCGGCAGGGTTGTCGTTTCCGAACGCCGGATTTCACCCATCTGGCGGCGCCATCCGAGCGGTACGCTCGGGGCATGGCTGACCGTTCGCCCAAGGGTTTGCTTCCTCAACTGACTGACGTCCTGTGCGCGCTCACCGAATCCCAGGAGCTGCTGTTGGGCAAGCTGCAGAGCGTGCGACTCGAGCACCCGAGCGTCGTGCCTACTGTGATCTTCGAGTCAGCACACGAGCGCGCTGACTCGGTCGATCCCCCATTGCCACTTGTCGACTCGACGACTATCAGTTCGGGGCTTACCAGCGAGGTGGATCGGTCGAGCGCGATCGATCCAGCCGAACCGAGCACCGGGACGACCTCTTCGTCGTCTTTCGAATCCCAGGAGACACCGGCATCCGCGAGTACTTCAGCCACCGGTGCAACTGCCCTGCACGACGTGGACGATGCGGCTGGAGCTGACGCGACGCCGCCAATGGGGACTCGAGCCGTACCCGGGGACCCGACTGCGGCCACATCGGCCACTCACCATTACAACTTTTTCGACGAACTGGACACCAGGCTGGCTCACCTCGACGACCCGAACGGTTCAGGGAGCGTCTGATCGCGCCTAGGTCGTCTCGTTGCGGTTCCAGAGGAGGCTTGGCGATCGCGGTGGAGGTCTGCCCGTCGTGCTATGACCCGGTGACCTTGACCACCCAGGTGCAACCGGCCGGGGCCTTCACCACCAACGTCTGCGAGCCGAGGCTGGATTGCGACGTGACCGACTGCCCTGATGCTCCGGTGCCGTTGACCGCCGGTGTGCCCGTGGGAGACGACCCAGCCGGGGTCACGAACACCTCAAACGATGGTCCGGACGCGGGCGCTGGCGAGCACTGAAAGGCCCAACCGATATTCCAACCCGCGACGGTGGTGGTGAACGCCGGGCTCGTCCAATTGCCCTGCATCTGGGTTGGGCCCATGAGCACTCGCGCTGGTCCCCCTGCGGCCGCCGACGTTGTGGTCGACGTCGTGGTGGATCCGCCGACGCCGGTCGTTGTCGTCGTGCTTCCGCCCGCAGCCGTTGTCGTGGTGGTTGAGCCACTTGACGACCCCGCAGTCGTTGGTGTGGTAGTCGTGGACCCTGTCGCCTGAGGAAGGGTGTATGCCGGAGCATTCGACGATGCATTTGCCCCGGCCGTGTGGTAGTTCAACGCCATCCCCACCAGCAGCGCGACCGCACTCGCAACGATGAGCTGCCACGTCCGCCAACTTCGTCGCTCCTTGAGGTGAAGTTCCCCAGGTGCCGGTGGGAATGGGGAGTCGCCGCCACCTGGCCCAGACGGGCCAAAATCCGCGCTCGGTTGGTATGGAGTTGCCATGGTCCAACCGTGGCCGGAATTTCCACCAACGTCAAGGCGGGACGGAACGCTTAGAGCACACTGGCCTCGTGCGCGATGTCTGGGACGTGAACCGAGATGACAGGTTCGCGAACTACAGGCGAACTATGGCGCCAACGGTTAGAGCAGCAAAGAGGCTTCAGTTCTCGATCTTTACGGAACTCACGTACCAGCCGCCAGCCTTCTGTGTCACTGAGATCTCGTAGATGGGATCCGTCGGTGATGCCCCGCCCGGGGGCCCAAACGTGCAGACGATGGGCTGGAACGTGCTGCTGCACCCGCGATCGATGGCGAGCCCGGCGCCGGCATAAGGCGTCGCGAACAACGTGGTGGCGGCGGGCCCTGTCGCCACAGAGAGCGCCCGCAACCTGTTTCCCGCCGCCCAGTCCGATACGAGTGCGTTCGCGGCGGCATCCGCGCTGGGCTGCAACGCCGTTGGTATCCCCACGGTGGTGGAGGTCGTCGTCTGGCGCCCCGTTGTCGTGGTCCTTGCCGGCGCGGCTCGCGCTTGGTGCTCTGGACTAGGGCGAGGGCGATGGACGTAGGCCAATGCCAGCAGGCTGAGGGCCAGTACACCAGCCACCACGGCAAATGCGATCTTGCGCGGCTTGCTCAACTGTTCGGGTCTCCCTTGCTCGACTCCTCCAGATCGTTCTCCGGCGAATCCTGCGGGCCCTACCGTCACCGCCCAATCCCCGATTCGTGCGGATGCGGGCTCATCGTCGGTTGCAGGGAAAGACCCCGTAGGCAGCGTGTCTTGCTTGGACAATCGTTCCGCGTCGACTTCCGGCAACCCTTGAGGGCGGGACGGAGGCGAGGTCGAAGGCGAAGGGACCCCCACTGGGTCAGGCGCCGGAGGTCGCTCTGTCTGAGGGGGCTCAGTCGTCGGAGGCTTGTCATGGGACGTCTTCCCACCGTCCATAACGAGAAGCGTCGGCTTGCCGTCTGCGGAGAAGAACCGGAGCTCGTGTGTGCCGTAGGGATCACGCTGCCACCCGGTGCGCTTGTCTGTTGTCATTTTGGTCAGGCCGGGTCTCTATTGGTATTGACGCTGACGTGCGAGCAGAACCTTCTTGCAGGGCGGCGTCGGCATGGCGATTGCATCCGGTGTGGCTGGCTCGGCGGTGCCGAATCTAGGCCCAGATTGCTGCCTCGGCAGGTCGCTGCCGCTTTGCCCTCACACAGAGTCCGATGTTCCCGAGGCCCATCAAAGGCTTTGTCACTCCCGGGTTACGCTGGAGTTTCCCGTCTTACGAGAGTGTGAACGGGAGGCGAAACCTTCGAAATCTGACTTGTCGCATACACAAAGACGGGGCTAGGAAGGTTGTCTCCATGAGCGCCAGACCCAGCGATTCGGTGTTCGACGTTCCTGAGCGTCCCAGCACGTCCCTCCCCGATGCACCCATATCGGACATCGCGGGCCACCGCCATGAGGACGCGACCGTCCAGCCGCAAACGGAGACGCAGTGGGCAAACGCCGAGCTGGTCTCAATCGCCAGCACGATCCAGGAACTGCAGGGCCGCCTCGAAGAGGCCAACTCTCGGCTGGAGGCTGCCAGCTGCGTAGAGACGAAGGAGGTGGAGATCGGTCGGCTCTTCGTCGAAGCGCAGCGCTTTTCGGAAGAATCACTCTCGAAGCTCGAGACTCAAATCCACGAGATTCTTTGTGAGGCTGAGGCCAAAGCCACCGAGATCCTGACCGAAGCCACCGTGGAGGCCCGCGAGATCCGCCAAAGGGCGCAAGAAGCTGCATTTGCCTCGACAGCTACGGCGCGAGAGCTTCAGGCGGCGATCACGGGCTTCACCAAGGTCAACGACGAGCTCGTCAAGGAACTCGGTGCCCTTCATACGATGTTGACGCCGGCGACCGAACAGCCGATAGCCGAGATCGAGCCCCTACCGGGCAATTCAGAAGACGGCTGAAGGAGATCACCGCATGCTTACGGGGCGGATCGCTCCGCGAGCACCGAAGATGGTGAGAAGGACCCTGCAAACCCGATCGACCATGTCCACAGACGCAGAGTCCGAAAGTCCGCTATTGGCAAGTCGACCCAAGTCAATCGCCCGGCCTGGAGAGAGCCGTGATGCAGGATCGCATGTGACCGGGACGTCCTACGACATCAAGACTTTCGATCTCGTACGCCAATTCGTCGAGGAAGTGCTCGCGGAGAGAGATTCGGACATAGCTGGAGGCGGTTCTGAGCGCCAAGGCGCCATCGACTGGGATGCACTCAAGGCGTCCGTCGCCGATTCGACGTCACTTGAACAAGCCATTGGACGAGCAATCGTCCTGGCGGACCAACACGCTCGAGGCCTCCACCGACCACCGCTTGGCGCCCACTCGACAACCCAGTCGGATGATCCCTTCTTCGCGTTCAGCATGGTCGACGCAGTGCCGGATTTTGGAGACGAGAGCCGTTATCGGACGAGGGTGGCCCGAAGGGTTGCGGGCGTCTTCAACGCGAGACGGAAGCTGGCCGCTGTGTCTCTCTTGCTCCTGCTCGTTCTCCTCTCCGTGACCATTTTCCAGGTCATACCGAGAGGACCTTTCGCGTCAGCCACCTACGGGACGCAAGCTGATCGGATGTTGAGCGGCAACGCGCAACTTGCCGCCGACTCGGTCTCACCCGCCGTCAGCCTCTCGTCCACCATCGGCGTCTCGCCTGCCGTCAGCCTCTCGCTGCCCGCGAGCACGACTCCACCCGCCCCAGCGCCACCCTCCCTGGCCGACGCACCGCCACTCCGCCCGCACGAGGTCTTCGGGTTCGCGCCGTATTGGACGCTCGACCAGAGTTCGGGTTTCAACGTGGGTGGGCTCTCGACCATCGCCTATTTCAGTATCGACGTGAACCCCGACGGCACTCTGGACGAGTCGGGACCCGGCTGGAGTGGCTACCAGAGTCAGGACTTGTCGAACCTGATCACGCGGGCCCATGCCGCTGGCGACCGCGTCGTGTTGACGGTGACCTGCTTCAATCAGAGCTCACTTGACAGCTTGACGACGTCGACCGGTGCCCCCGCCACCCTCGCCTCCGCCCTGATCTCGGCAATTGAGGCCAAGAGCCTCGACGGCGTGAATCTCGACTTCGAGGGCACGGGGAGCGGGGACCAGGCCGGGCTCACCAGGCTCGTCACCCAGGTCTCGGCCGCCATCCACGAGGCGAATTCTCATTACCAGGTGACAATGGACACCTACGCCAGCTCCGCCGGTGATGCGAATGGCTTTTACAACATCGCCGCCTTGGCTCCCGCCGTCGATGCGTTCTTCGTAATGGAATACCAGTTGAACCTGGACTCCAACGGTTCGGCAGACTCGCCTCTGACCAGTTCCATGTTCAGCGATCGAACGACCGTCAATCAATACCTGGCTGCAGTACCTGCTTCGAAGGTCATCCTGGGCTTGCCGTATTTCGGCATCGATTGGCCCACGACTGACGGGACCCTCACGGCACAGGCCACCGGGCCCGCTACGGCAATTTCCTATGGCCAGATCGCGTCCAGCGGACACCCGGTCTATTGGGATCCGATCACCAGTACCGCTTGGACGTCGTATCAGGTGGGAAATCAGTGGCACGAGACCTTCTTTGAGGATCCGACTTCCCTGTACGAAGCAGCTCAGTTGGGATCTTCGAACAACTTGGCAGGAGTGGGGATCTGGGCTCTCGGCATGGATGGAAACGATCCCAGCATGCTTGCTGCCCTGCTCGGGTTCTCCCCTGTCGAGAAGGACACTGCGTTGGGCCCCCAGACGACGACTCCCCCTGCATCGACGACGTCCACGACCACCGCCTCCACCGGAATCAATTCCATGACGAGCCCGCCCACGACAACCACCTCAGAGACGAGCAGCACGGTGCCACCGAGTACGTCACCGTCGTCGACTACCTCCACCTCAACCGCGACCTGGTCCGGCGCCCCGTACCGGTACTCGGGGAACTGGAACGGCCAGATCGTGCTGCTGACGCCCTGGTCGAGCAGTACTCCTCCGGACGTGGGGGCCAGTGTCGGCCAATTGAACGGCTATTCCACGAACGATCCGGCCACGTCATGCCTGATGAACGAGTCCGGCCTGACCGTTGAGCCTGTTTCTGGCAGTACAGACGAATATCTAGTCGTAGCCAAAGAGCCCGGTGATTGTGCCAATGCGCTCTTCACCTTCACCGCGGCCTCCTAGAAACCACGGCTATGAATGAGGGCTGGACTTGGGTGATGGAGCACACCACCACATCGACCTTGATTCGAGAGTAGGAAGTCGAACCTCGCGATCGCCCAACGCAAACACACGCCCCCCTGAGCAGCGTGCTCAGTCAACGCTTCGTCGTCTGGCCGACCGCGCGCCCACGGCGCCGTCCATCGACACAGCCTGAAGACCACGGCCACGGACTTCTCCCGTGGGGAGGCGGGTTACAACGACCCAAGATCCCGAACGCCGCGCCCGATTGAGGCGTCAGGCTGCGCCTCCAGCGGTCGCGGTGAGGCCATTATGGCCGGTGACCCGGTACAGCCGGTACGTGGCGCAGATGCCGTCATCGTTGAATTGGTGGACCAATTTGGCGAACCCCGCGCCGTTGGCATAGAGGGTCGGATACAGCTCGTTCAGTGCATCGTCCAGCCCGACGCCGACCGGCTGGGGGACAAAGAGATAGTGCGCCCCGAAGGTCAGTGGGTCGGCGAGCACCCGTTGGAAGTCGCGATCATTGATGATGACGAACACCTTCGAGTTTGGCACCGACGTGACGATCTGTGGCGTGCAGTTCCCATACGTGTCAGCCACGATCGATCCATTGCGTAGGTGCATGTTGCCGATGTAGGCGTCGATCGATTGGATGTGGGCGTAGTGATGCGTCCACTGCAGCTCGGTCTTCGTGGGATGGGCTAGGAACAGTGCGCCGAGCTCTGTTGATTCCGAGCTCTGCACGGAACGAGCGAAGATTCCCCTGCCAGATGACGGCACGGACACGCCGAGGAGGGCCACCACGACTACGACCCCGATGGCGCTGGCGGCGAACCCCCTCGTTCGTCCCCATGTAATCGTGGACGTGCCTACTGCGACCCGCGCCGATCTCGAGGTCCTGGCCACGCTGTTTCCTTGGGCGAGTATGCACCCGACGAGCATGACGTCGAGCGGAACGCTCAAGATGAAATAGCGGTACCAGGGCTCGAGGAACCCGACGAGAAGGCCCAAGGCGTCGAAAGTGACGCTGCCACCCAGAATGGCCAGTGGAGCCAGGATCCGGATGTCGCGACGCCGTGTCGCGAAGAAGATCGCTACGACGAGCACCACCGGTAGCAAAGGGGCGAGGTATAGGACATTGTGGAAGCCGTGGGCAGCCCGGAGGGCAAATGTCATCTGCACCGATTGGGATGTCTGAGCGCCCGTCCCGTACTGCGACGTGACCCCGGGAAATAGCTGACCGGTGATGACGTAACTCATTACGGCCCACGACGTGAATGTGGCTAGAAGAGGGGCAAGGAAGATTGTGGCATCCGCCGACGCAGCCATGATCCGGGAGCGGACCTGTCCCTGGCTCCGCCAATAGCTCACGCCCAGAACAACCACCGCCGCCATGCCTGCCGCCCCGAGTGCTTCGTAGCGATCGAGATAAGCCAGCCCGACGGCGGATCCCGCATAAGCGAGCGGTCGCAGACCGCCTTCGTGTAACCACCGCAAGAAATAGCGGGTGGTCATCACCAGGAGGAACGTGTAGAGCATGTCGCTCATGCCGTTGCCGGCGTAGTAGAGGACCATTGGGTTGACCCCGAAGACCAGCGTCAACATCAGTCGCGGCCCCCGTCTCACGTCCCATTCGCGCAGGGCGGCGTGAACCTGATGCACGGCACCCACGCCAGCGAGCACGCTCACGATGCTCCCAGCGAGGTCGTGTGTCGCCAGGACCGGGAAGAGCGGCTTGAACAACAACAGGGGAATATCGGCGAAGGACTGTAAGGGACTCCATACGAAACCGACGGCTGCCAAATGAGGATCCCGAGACCACAGCACGTAGTAGCCGTTGGCCATCCGCGAGACGGCATCGAGTGGCAAGATCTCGTATTTGAAGTCGAGCAAAATCGCCACGGTGAGATAGCTTGCGAATGCAATCAACGCGACGACCCCTGCCTCAGACGTCAGCCACCGGAGGATGCGCGTGCGCCGGGGTGGGCGAGGATCCGCATCTGAGACCCTCGTATGGGCGGATCGGTTGGAGGCCAGGGCGGGCGGTCGGTCGAGCACAAGGCTCGCTTGAGCCATATCGCTGGACGAGTTGCCGAGACCGATCGTGTCGATAGGGGTGGGGATCGCCCACGACTCACCAGACTGGTCACCCTCTGGCGCGATCAGCTCCTCTCTGACGACCGTCGGTGATGCGGTGTGCTCCATGAACCGTCAGCCCTCATCGCCAGTGCGATGGTCGGCCATTCTGATGATCGGGGCGTCAGGGCTCGAGAAACCCCGGGCGTTGAACACCAAAGGGGGTCGCTGGGGGCTCACGGCCAATTCCTACCTCCGTCCTGCGGAATGGACAAGTCGGCATACGAAGGTTTCGCCTTCCGTTCATCCTGACGTAAGGCAGGAAATGTCCGAATCACTTGGCAATTTTGTTTGTGAACACTTGATTCCCGTCACGAAACGACAACCATGTCGAACTCGTCGTGTCAGGCCACGCCACACGCCGGAAATTTGATCCTGACGGCACCGACGACTTGCGGTCCTTCTTTGGCAGACAGAAGGCCAACGCACCTCGCCATAAGTAGGGGCCGAAGACATCGTACGAGCGATCCGCTCCCGCCCCAGGCAGCTGATCCGGGATCGAAGAGAAAGTGGACCTCGCGTCTGGTCCATTGGCTACGAAACAAGGCCCTCAGATGCTCCCGCACCGAGTGGTAACCCCGTAGGTATGAGCTACCCTGGCAAACCAATGTTCCGACACGGTCATGGGGCGTCGAACTGCCCGAGAACCTCAACGATGACGCGTCGGCCGTCGCGTTGATCAGGCGGGGATCGGAGCTGGCGCGGCCGGTCCAGTGATCACGGAATGGCCGTGCGCTACGGCCGAGGTACCTCCGACCGAACGGGATACGACATCGGAGTGGTACTCGTGGCGAACCGACAAGCGGACGAAGACACCGATGGTGTCGGCGAGCAGACGCCAGGCGGTCTTCAGTGAGACCGTGCTGCCCGAGCGCTCCTCGATGTGAACCGGCGCCTCCACGATGTGGGTGTAGCCGAGGCGCTGAGCCAGGACGAGGAGCTCGAGGTCGAGGGCGAAGCGGTTCTCCCGCAACAACGGAAGCACGTCAGCGATCACCCTGCGGTCCACCAACTTGATCCCGACCTGCGTGTCCTTCACATTGAGGCGGAACAGCAGGCAGTTCAGGCGCTGGTGCCCCAGCGAATAGAGCCGCCGCAGCGGGGTGTAGTGCACCGAAGAGTCCGGGTGCCGCTTACTCCCGATGATGATGTCGGGCTCCTCGGCGTGGATGATGGAGACGAACGAAGCCAGCAAATCCGGAGAGATGTCTCCATCGGCGTCGATGAAGCCGAGGTAGCGCCCGCGACCCAGCCCGAGGCCCATTCGCACGGCGTGCCCCTTGCCGACGTTGTTGGCGTAGGAGATACGTCGGACGATGCTTTCGGGGAACCCGTCCAACGTAAACGGGCTGCCGTCGGTCGACCCATCCGAAACCGTGATGATCTCGAAGGACATCCCTGAGGCGTCCAGCACTCGCATCAGGTGCTCGACCGTCGGTCGCAGACGGTCGCCGGGGTTGTAGTAAGGAACGACGATGGAGGCGTCGAGCGTCGCCTGCGGAAGGACGGAGACGTCGGGTATTCCGTCGCCGTGAGTCATGTATGGCCGGTCGACTCCCAATCCTTCAGCTACATCGACAGCCGCCGAGGGCTCCGCTACCGGACTCTGCATGCCCCTGCCGGGACTCAGATCGGCGCTCGGGAGGGTCGCGGTCATCACTGGTCATTCTCACCACTCAGGACCGGAATCAACAAGCGAAAATACGTTCTGACACCAAGAAGTTACCTGTTGATCGCGCCATGTTCGCCCGTCGGAAATCAAGTTCGCCGTACCGGTGACCAGCAAACGAGTCGCCGGCATCGGCTTAGGGATTTCGCAACGCGACCTTGTGGCTCGGATCCATCACGGGACGTGCGCCGTGTCCGCGTCCATGCTTACGAAACGAGACGGAGAGGTTCCGGTTTCTCGGCCTGGGAGTCAGCGTCGGAGTGGGAGTGCGAGTCAAGTCCGTGGGCTGTCTTCTCCCAAAAGGACGGGGTCACCACCAGTTGCCATATCGCCTTTATCGCCGCGACGGACATCATCATCCAGTAGATGGGCACGAGCACGGCGGCCAACACCAAACCCACTGGTCCGGTGTGGCGCGCCGTGAGCAGGGTCAGGTACCACAGAAGGAAATTCCCGAATGCCCACAGGACCAAGCCGACGTAGTACACGGGAGCCGGGAATATCTCCTCCACAAAAGTGGGGTGCGCGACAAACCACAAGATGGTCAGGCCCCAGAAGAGCGGATTGAACACAGCCAGAATTGGCGTTGCGCCCACGAAGCACCACAGGTGGGCGATGCCCTTGAGACCGATCTCCTTCCTGAGCTGACCAGGGGAGCGTAGATGGATCAGAAACGTTTGCAGGTAGCCCTTGTACCACCTTGACCGCTGCTTGACCCAGTTCACGAAATCGCTGTTGGCCTCCTCCATTGTGGTCGATTCGAGCACCTTGATCTGGTAGTGCTCGCGGAACAGTCGGACCCCTAGGTCACAGTCCTCGGTGACGTTGTAGGGGTCCCACGCTCCGAGAGCTCGGAGGCTGTCGCGGCGGAAGTGATTCGATGTCCCACCCAGAGGAATTGGTGCCCGAACCGAGACCAGACCTGGCAGGAAATACGAGAACCACATGGAATATTCAACGGTGAACCACTTGGTGATGATGTTCTGTGTTGCGTTGCGGTACGACAGCTTCGCCTGAAAGCAAGCGACTTCAGGACCCGATCGAGCCATGGCGACAGCCGCTCGTCGCAGTTGGAGAATATCGGGAACATCTTCAACGTCGTAAACCGCGATGATGTCGCCCTTGGCCAGCGTGAGGCCAAAGTTCAATGCCTTCGGCTTGGTCCGAGGTTCCGCCGCGGGGACGATTACCATCCGGAACTGCGATGGAGGGTCAACGGAGTGGAGCATCTCCAAGGTCTCGTGGTCGTCCTGCTCAAGAAGGAGCAACACCTCAAGGCGGTCCTCGGGATATTCCATCTCAGCCAGGTTGTCGATCAGCTTGAGGATTACCGACGGTTCCTTGTACGCAGCAATGAGGACGGTGTAGAAGGGCAACTCTGAGCCGGGGACACTCAGGGCCTCCTCGTCGGTCACTACTTCAACAGCATCGTTCCGCATCGAGCGCAAGAACAGAAATGTTCGGTAGAGCACCGCAACCAGGTAGGCCAGGGTCGCCACCGCGACGACAAGGATGACCGTTAGTTGCAGGTCTTGGACCAGCCCGATGACAAAAGCAACCAGCATTCCGATGAACAGGATGCGTTGCCCTCGGGACAGGAGGCTCCGAGCCGACACGTGGGGGACCCGCTCGGCCAGGCCCGAAATACTGGCCTCAAGGCGCAACTCGGCCTCGACGTCATCCATCGGGACCGGCTTCATCAGGGCCCGACTCTAATCAGGAGACGTGCTCCTCCGACAGGCGGCTTGTTCGAATATGAGAGTTCAAGCTCCTGTACAAGGCCGGTTTAGGCAGTCACGTATGTCATGATCTCAAACTCTCCATGACAAGGAAGTAACCGCCGCTCAAACTTCAGGTGACGCGGAAAAGGAACGGCGTTCCTGCCGTTACATTGACTCGTGTGGCTGGCACACTTTGCGCACAGCAGTCCACCCCCTCCCTGCCGGTAGCTGCCGGGAGGTGCGCTGGGGACCTTCTGGGACAAATCGGAGTCTTTCGGTGAGCGATCAAATGGCACCCGTCGGGATCGTGACGAACGGCAAGCACACGGTCGACGAGCCCGGATCGACGGCCATCAACGACACTCCCCTCCCCGTCAATAGGCAGTCAGTGGACGAGCGCCTCGACGCGCTCTTGCAGACTATCCGCGAATGGGATTGGCGATCAGCCCCCGTCGCGGCGCGTCCGACATCGGCGGAGGCATCGGAAGTTCTTGCCACAGCACCGACCACTGCTGCTATACCACCCGCGGCGGAGAAGGGCTTTGAACCGCCGCTGGTTCCCCCGGCCTCGGTCCCAAGTGCCAGTGAGCACACAGAGGCGTCCCTGCTCGAGCCGACAGCGCAGCACGCCAAAACCGAACCGCTACTGACCGAGCAAATCGATGACACCCCGAGCGAGGTGGCAGCACCGCTTGTACTCGAACCGCAACGGCTCGCGCCGGACCCAGTCCTGCTGGCCCTTGAGGTACCCGCGGCGACGGCAGCGCAAGACGCGGTCCCGTCGCCGGCGGACAGCTCGGAGACATTGACCGAAGCGATGCCGTTGCTACGCGAGAACCCCGAGGGTCCGACCACGGGGACGATCCCGGCCGTCGAGCCGCGTCCCAATCTTCTGGAGTCCAAGGGGCGGTCGCGCCTGAATCTCTTGTTACTGTGCCTGGCTGCAGTCGCGGTGGTAGTTCTCATCATCGGGGGTATCCGCGTTGTTTCCGAGAAGAGCCAAACCCCGAGTTTGAGTGGCACAACTCCGACCACGGCTGCGCCACGGCCGGCCTCCCATGCATTCGCTCCAGCCCACCCGGCGCCGATTACCAGCGCGCAGCTGGCGATGTACAAGCAGTACGCCCAGAGCCTGCAAGCGGCGAACACGGTGGCGACGAAGCGACTGGCGGGGGTGGGGAGCACACCCACCGCGGCCGACGTCGAGCCCGTGACTTCTCCCTACGTCACTGCGCTGAACACCTACAACATCGATCTCGCCTTCATCAAATGGCCTGCCAGCATGGAGACTGCCGTTAAGGCCGACCAATCGGAACTGGGAATCATGGCGAACTTCCTGAAGAATGTCTCCTTCGTCAGCCCCGGCGAGATGGGCGCGTGGCTCGCCCAATTGAACGATCGGGCCGCCCAAGTGCAGGCCACCGACAACGTCGTCCGCCAGGAGCTGGGCCTGTCGAAGACCACCTCGTTCCCGTAATCGCCGGCGAGGTCGAATCGGGCTGCACGCCGAGTAAGCCCCCCAGCCGGGTCTGGGCACTAGTCGGTGCTCGGAGTCACCCGACTGCGCGCCGCGTTGAAGAGCAGGCGCACGACGGCACCGATGATGGCGAGGTCGAGCAACATCTGGGCGGAGACCACGGACGCGCCGCGTCGGTACGCGGCGTGATGTCACCAAAGCCCACCGTCGAGAAGATGGTCACGGCGAAATAGAAGGCTCTGACGTGATCGAGCGGTTGCGTGAAGGTGGCCGCTGACTCGTGGGACATGGCCAGGTAGATGGAGGAGAAGAGAGCGAGGAAGAGTCCGATCACGACGCTAAGCGCCTCGACCGCCCGTAGCTCCGGCAGGCGTGCCCTCGATATGCGGCCGATCTGCCAGACCAGGACGGCGCTGACGAGGGCGACGTCGACGGCGAGCCGGGTGAAGGCCCGCGCGCCGGACTCTCGGGCGATGGGGAGGGCGGCGTAGGCACCGAAGATGAGGATCCAGGCCAGGAATACCTGCGCCGACGTGGTGAGGATGGCGCGCCGACGCTCAGCGGTGGGGAGGTCGCCCAGGCGCAGCGGGGCGTGGAGGGTCGTCTTGCGCCGGCGCAACGGAACCCGGCTCGGCGCCTGGCTGGAAGCATCGTTCTGAGTGTCGGGTTCCACAGCCCAAGACGCTAACGAGATCGGCTCAGCCAGGGAAACAAAGGGGTGCTACCCCCACGGTCCGGCACAGGTACTACCGTCCCTGCCTTTTTGCATCAAAAGGGGCAGAATTGCAGTGGAGCGTGCGGTTGGCTCCGGGGGAAGGCACCCGATCGCGCATCCAGGCAGAGCGTACGGTGAAAGGGGAACCGATGAAGGACTCGAGTTTAAACCGCTTCATGTGGCTGATCGGCCTGCTTGTGGTGGCGTTGATTTTCGTCTCGTTCGGGCCGCTCTCAAGCGGCGGGCCAGGCGGGAACGCATCGGGAGCGACCGTGGTGCACTGGTACAACGCGCACGTGAACGCGCAGTGGGCCACCATCTGGCTGGTCGGGCTGGCGCTCTTCCTGCTGCTGGTCTACGTGACCCAGCTTCGGAGCGTCCTTGTCCAGACCGGGGGTGAGCGGCTGTGGCCCAACATGGTCTTCGCCTCGGGCCTCCTGCTGGTCGCCGGATTCATCATCCTCGGCAGCTTCGAGATCACGCTGATTCTCGCCGCGCACAACCACGACTACACCGTGGCGCACTTCGTCAACTTCTACTCGTCGAACGCCGAGCTGCTCTTCCTCGCCGGTTTGGTCTTCCTGACGCTCTCGGCCGGACTGGCCATCCTGCTCAACCGCGAGGGGACTCCGCTGCCCAAGCTGCTCGGGTGGTGGTCCATCCTGGTGGCCGTGGTCGGCGCGGCGGGCCCGGTGAGCTTCTTCGCGCTGCTCTTCGGGCTGCCGATCTGGCTCATCGCCACCGGGATCGTCATCGCGGTGAAGCAGAGGCGGGGCACGCTCGGCGGGGACTCGGGTAGCGGAGCCTCGGTCAGAGCAGCGGCGCCGGAGGCGGTCGCCGTCTAGTCGCGTTCTACGCGCCATCGTGCGGGTGGTTCAGCTGAGCCCCCGCACGATGGCCACCATCTTCTCGCCGCACTCGGTCGGGTTCTGTGCCACCTCGACACCGGCGGCCGACAAGGCCTCCATCTTGGCCTGGGCCGTGCCCGACGAACCTGAGATGATGGCGCCCGCGTGGCCCATCTTGCGACCGGGAGGCGCGGTGACGCCGGCGATGTAGGCCGCCACCGGCTTGGTCACGTGCTCCTTGATGAACTCGGCCGCCCGTTCCTCCTCGGAGCCACCGATCTCACCGATCATCATGACGGCCTTGGTGTCGGGGTCGTGCTCGAAGGCGCGCAGGCAATCGATGAAGTTGGTGCCCGGGACGGGGTCGCCGCCGATGCCGACGCACGTGGTCTGGCCGATGCCCTGCTGCGAGAGCTCGTGGAGCGCCTGGTAGGTCAGCGTGCCCGAGCGCGAGACGATACCCACGGGTCCTCCCGGCAGCGCGATGTCGCCCGAGGTGATGCCGATGTTGCACTTACCGGGGCTGATGATCCCCGGGCAGTTCGGACCCAGCAGTCGGGTGCCCGGATACTCCTCTACCAGGCGGTTGTACGTCACGGCCTCGTCCTGGGCCGGAATGCCCTCGGTGATGCACACGATGAAGGCGATGCCAGCCTCGGCGGCCTCGATGATGGCGTCGGCCGCGCCCCGCGGCGGCACGCTGATGAAGGAGGCGGTGGCACCGGTCTCTTTAAGCGCCTCGGCCACCGACGCGTAGACGGCGATGCCCTCGATCTCCTCCCCGCCCCGCTTGGGATTGGTGCCGCCAACGATCTGGGTGCCGTAGGCCTTGTTGCGTAAGCCGTGGTAGAGCCCCTGGCTCGTCGGGCTGATGCCCTGGATCACGACTTTGGTCGTCTCGTCAACGAAGATGCTCACGTTCTTGATGTGCTCTCGGTCCTGGTGGGTCGGTCGGCCTAGGCCTGCGCCAGCGCCACGGCGTGGCGGGCGGCGTCGAGCATGGTGGGCTCGGCGATCAGGGTGTCCGAAAGATGGTCGGCCAGCAGCGCCCGGCCCTGCCCGGCGTTGGTGCCGTCGAGCCGCATGACGACGGGCGAGCTCAGTTTGACCCGGCTCATGGCCTCGATGATGCCCTTGGCCACCTCGTCCACCCGGGTGATGCCGCCGAAGATGTTGACGAAGATCGCCTTGACCGCGGGGTCGGCGTTGATGGTCTCGAGCGCGGCCGCCATCACGTCGGCGTTGGCTCCCCCACCGATGTCGAGGAAGTTGGCCGGTTCACCGCCCACCTGGTTGACCACATCGAGCGTCGACATGGCCAGGCCGGCGCCGTTGGCGATGATGCCGACCGTGCCCGACAGGCCGATGTAGTTGAGGCCCTTCTCCTTGGCCATCTTCTCCCGAGGGTCGATATCGGAGTCGTCCTCGTACTCTTCCCACTCGGGGTGGCGGAAGGTGGCGTTCTCGTCCAGCGTCACCTTGGCGTCGAGCGCGTGCACCTTGCCCTCGGGGGTGAGGATGAGCGGGTTGATCTCAGCCAGGTCGCAGTCGCCCTCGACGTAACAGGCGTACAGCCGCACCAGCAGCGTGGCCGCCTGCTCGCGTGCTTCGGGGTCGAGCTCGGCCCGGTCGACCCACTCCCGCGCCTCCTCTTCGGACAGGCCCCTGACCGGGTCGATGTGGATACGGGCGATGGCTTCGGGGTTGGTCTCGGCCACCTCCTCGATCTCGACGCCACCCTCGGCCGAGAGCATGCCGAGGTGCAGCTTGGCCGGCCGGTCGAGGGTGAAGCTGGCGTAGTACTCCTGGGCGATGTCGGACGCGTGCTCGACCCAGAGCCGTTTGACCACGTGGCCCTTGATGTCAAGACCAAGGATGTTGCCGGCGTGCAGGCGCACCTCGTCGGCGTCGGCCGCCAGCTTGACGCCGCCCGCCTTGCCGCGGCCGCCCACCTTCACCTGGGCCTTGACCACCACCGGGTAGCCGGCCGCCTCGGCCTGCTCCACCGCCTCGTCCACCGTGTCGGCCACCCCGCCCGCCGAGGTCGGGATGCCGAAGCGGGCGAAGTACTGCTTGCCCTGGTACTCGTAGAGGTCCACTTTGGGTGCTGTCTCCTTTGTCGGTGGTTCGGGTGTCGCGAAGTTGGTGCGCGTGAAACGGGTAGTGCTCGGATCGGGAGGGCGGCGGGCCAGGCCGGCGCCGGGCTCAGGCCTCGACGGACTCCTCCCGCGCATCGAGCGTGTCGGCCAGCCAGTTCCCTATGGAGTCGAGGGGGGCACCCGGGGTGAAGACGGCGGCCACGCCCTCGTCCTTCAGAACCGGGATGTCGGCCTCTGGGATGATCCCACCGACTATGACGAGCACGTCCTCGCGCCCGGCGTCGGCCAGGAGCTTCACCACCTTGGGCACCAAGGTGAGGTGGGCCCCAGAGAGCAGGGAGAGCCCCACGGCGTCGGCGTCCTCCTGCACCACGGCCTGAACCACCTGCTCGGGGGTCTGGTGTAGGCCGGTGTAGACGACCTCGAAACCGCTGTCGCGCAGCGCTCGGGCAATGACCTTGGCCCCCCGGTCGTGGCCATCGAGCCCGGGCTTGGCTACGACCACCCTGTAGGGACGTTTCATGACCTCTCAAGGATACGGATGCCCTGATCTGGGCGCCAGACAGAGGGGACCGACGCACGCCGGGTGCTCGGCGCAGCGGGGACCGGCACAGTTCGCTCAGAGATCATCCGCCCGTCACTGAGTCATCGCGGAATGCCAACCCGGCCGCGACACACTGCTTGCAATGGTTCTCTCAGCCCGATCTTGGCGAACGGGCCGGAGTGGTCACGCTCCCTTCCTGGCGGGGGCCAGCCTCATCGGCACGCTCGGTCTGACGGCCGGATCATTCGGCGCGGCCATCCTGCCGGCGGCCGTCGCCGGGGCGAGCAACCCGGCTTCGCTCAACTGCGGGACGCTCGTGATCGGCGGCACCGACGGCAACAGCTACCAGTTCACCGAATTCACCACGGGCAACGCTACTCGGGGGTCCAATATCGACTCGGGCGGCTCCGTCGCCTATGGCGGGAGCCTGACCGCCGCCAACTTCACGGTGGGCCAAAACATCAGCCCCCCGGCCAGCGCGCTGACGGCGATTGTCGGTGGCAACGAGACAGGGCAGCTCAACCTGCAGACGGGCAGCGCGGTCGTGGCCGGCACAGCGAGCGGTCCGATCAACCTCAACGGCGGCACCGGCACGACCAAGACGGTCGGCGGCGGCGCCAGCACCATCCCCTTCAGCTTCTCGTCCATCGGATCGGCGCTGGCCGTTTGCTCGAACAACTACGGAGCCAACGGCACCACCAGCATCGGGACGATCACCCAACTCAACCCAAGCTACTCCACGCTCGGCTTCTACGGCACCGGCCAGGTCAACGTCTTCACCATCACTACCGATCAGCTGGTCGGCGTGAACAAGATCGACTTCAGCGTGCCGTCCGGCTCGACGACGCTGGTGGAGGTCACACCGTCGGCCGACTTCACCGGTGCGCTCAACCTCTCGGCGATCAGCGGGAACATCTACTACGGCTGCCCGACGGCGCCGCCGAGTTCCGGTAACTCGCTGTGGAGCAGCGGGAACTGCGGTAGTCAGCCGACAGGCAACGAGAACACCACCGCCATCGACGTCGAGCGCGACAACACGGTCTGGAACCTTGCCCCGAGCTTGTTCCCCTCGAGCGACACCGTGACCATCGTAGGGTGGCAGGGCACCATCGTGGCCCCCAACCAGGCCGTGACGATCAACAGCAACGGACAGTTCGACGGCAGCATCTTCGCCGCCTCCATCGCCGGTGGCGGCCAGACGGACTTCGATCCGTTCGGCGGCACCGTGCCCAGCAACGCTGACCCGCTGCCTGCCCTCGCCGAGGGTCTGCCGGTCGTCCTGGGCGGGCTGGCCCTGGCCGCCGTGGCCGGCGTCGTGCTCTTCCGCCGCCGCCGTCCCTCAGGGAGCGGGAGCACCGCCGCCTGACAATCCCCCGGGGCCCGCCGAGAGTGCCTCGCCCACCCGATCGGGCACACCCAGTCTGCGCACCTCCTCGATGTCGACGTCGCCTCCGGCCGAGAGCATGCCGAGGTGCAGGCGGGCGCCATCGGCTACCGATTCTGAGCGTCTGGAACGCTGGGCGCGGACGAAGGGTGACGTGCGTCGCCGTGTCGGCGGACCCCTGCTTTTGGGGAGATTTAACGCACTAACCAGCATGTTTCGCTGAGAGATCACCCTCACGTCACGGATCGTTCACGCAAGGCCTACACGGTCGGGGGAGACTGCCCCCCATGCGTTTCTGCAACCCCGCGTGGCGACCGGGCCTGGGGAAACGCGCTCTGTGCTTAGCCACAACCGGCCTCATCGGCGCGCTGGGCCTGGCGGGCTTCGGTGCGGCCGTCCTGCCGGCGGCGGCCGCTGGGGCGAGCCAGCCCGCGTCGCTCAACTGCGGGACGCTGGAGGTCAGCGGTACGGACGGCAACAGCTATCAGTTCAACCAATTCACCGCGGGTACCGCCGTAGCTGGCAACGGCGGTACGACCTTTCCCACCAGCGCCGGCGCCGTCCCCTTCAGTTTCTTGTCCATCGGATCGGCCCTGGCCGGCTGCTCGGACGACTACGGGGCGAATGACACCACTAGCAACGGGACGGTCACTGAGCTCGACCCGAGTTTCTCCACGCTCGGCTTCTACGGCACCGGTAACGCCAACGTCTTCGACGTCACCACCGATCAGCTGGCCGGTGCGCACAGGATCGACTTCAGCGTGCCACCCGGTTCGACGACCCTCGTGGACGTCACACCGTCGGCCGACTTCAACGGTTCGCTCGATCTCTCGGCAGTCAGCGGGAACATCTACTTTGGCTGCCCGACGGCAGCACCGAATCCGGCCAACAACTGGAACTGGAACAACGGGATATGCGGGAGCCAGCCCGTAGCCAACGAGAACACCTCCGCCATCGACGTCGAGCGTGACGACACAGTCTGGAACTTCTCGCCCAGCTTGTTCCCGACGAACGACACCCTGACGGTCGCCGGTTGGCAGGGCACCATCGTCGCCCCCAACCAGACTGTGACGCTCGGCAGCAACGGCCAATTCGACGGCAGCATCTTCTGCAAGTGGATCTACGGCCACGACCATACGAACCACGACCCCTTCTGCGGTCGCGTGCCCAGATGCCCCCACGGTCCCAATCCGCCGCCTGCCCTCGCAGAGGGCATGCCCGTCGCCTTTGGCGGCCTGGCGCTCGCCGCCTTCGGCTTCGTGCTGTACCGGCGCCGCCGCCCCTCAGGCGCCGCACGTTCCGATCCCTGAGATCCCCGCGGTCGGGCGCGCTCCGTCACCGCCCTACGTCGGGCGGACGGCGATCCCCTGGAGCAAGTGCTGCAGCAAGGCGCGCACTTCCTCACGCGCGGTGACAGGGTCCTCGGCGTCGGCCACGTAGAGGCAGGCCTCGGTCAAGCCTCCCATGACGATGAGGGCAAGCGGGCGGAGCGGCCCCGCGTCAATCAGGCCGGCCCGGACGGCGCGCCGGAGCACGCCGCGCAGCGGCACCACGCCGAAGCGGTTCTCCACGTCGCGCACCGTCTCCCACCCGAGCACGGCACGGGCGTCGCGCAGGACGATGCGCTGCACCGACGGCTCCACGTGGGCGTCGATCCACAGATCGCAGCCCACGAGCAGCGCCTGCCAGGGGTCGGGCAGCAGGAACTCTTCGACCACACGATCGGAGACCTCGCGCTGCACCTGCTCGTAGACGGCGGCGAAGAGCCCCTCCTTGGAACCGAAGTGGTGGTACAGCGCCCCCTTGGTGACCCGGGCCGCGCCCACCACGTCGTCCAGCGAGGTATCGGCGAAGCCGTGGGTGCCGAAGAGGTCTCGGGCCGCCTGGAGCAGGGCGGCCCGGGTGGCGGCGCTCTGGGCCGCCCGGCGGACCTGCCCCGACTTCGGCGCCGCCGGTGGGCGCCGTTTCTTCCCCTTGACATCCATACTCACGGTATGGATACTAGCATACTGTGAGTATTGAATGATCGATACTCTGAGTATGGAAAGGGAGATCAACCATGCCGAAGTACGTGATCGAGCGAGAGCTGCCCGGAGCGGGCGACCTGACGGCCGACGAGTTGACGGCCATCAGCCAGAAGTCGAACAAGGTCCTGGGTGAGCTGGGTCCGGAGATCGTGTGGCTGACCAGCTACGTGACCGACGACAAGATCTACTGCGTCTACGTGGCGCCGGACGAGGACATCATCGAGGAGCACGCCCGCTGCGGCGGGTTCCCGGCCAACAAGATCACCAAGGTCTCCGCGGTCATCGACCCCTCGACGGGGGACTGAACGACTCAAGCGGCGGGCGCCGGCTCGAGGATGACGACGGGGATGTCGCGCGTCGTGTTGCGCTGGTAGCCCTCGTAGCCCTTGTAGACCTGCACGAGCTGCGGCCACAGCACCGCCTTCTCGTCGGGCGAGGCCGTGCGAGCGGTCATGGCGGTGGTGCGGTCGCCCACCGTGATCTCGACGTCGGGGTTGGCCACGAGGTTCTTGTACCAGATCGGGTCGTCCGAATACCCGCCCTTGGACGCCACCAGCACGACCCGGTCCGGCGAGTAGATGGCCGAGGTGAGCAGCGTCGAGCGGCGCAGGCCGGTCTTGCGCCCGATCGTGTGCAGCTCAACTGGCTGCATACCGGCGATGGTCTTGGGGAAGCGACCCCCGCTGAGCTTGAGGAGGGCGCGATGGCCGTTCTCCAGCATCCAGGCGCCTGCGCCGATCATCCGGTCACTGTTCGTCACTTCTGCTTCCCGCTCTCTTTGTCTTTTGCCGCCGGTCACCCGCCGGGCCGGTCGATGAAGACCGGGAGTGTACTGGTGAGCCCGGCGTTCCCCCTTTTGGGTATACCGGCTCCGCCTCGGCGTCCCGCCCACGCGACCAGCGGTGAGCAGCTCGCCGGCGTGATCTTCACGTCGCCCCGGCGCTTCCACCGGGGCCGCTCGAGCTATCCCGAGAACCTGGTCGTGGCGCTGACCTTGCTGGTCGAGCCACCGCCCCACGACCAGCGTGACCGGGTGCACTGGCTTGAATGACTCGTTGAGTTGGGTGGGTTCAAAAGTCCCGGACGATCGATACGACACCGGCCCAGCCCTCACGCTCGGGTGGTGGGATGACGCGGTCGGCCAGCTGAAGCGCGGCGTTGCTGCCGCCCTCGACCGCCACGGCGACGGCAGCCTGGCGGAGCATGGCCACGTCGTTCTCACCGTCGCCGACGGCGAGCACCTGGTCGAGCCCGACGCCATGGCGGTGGCAGAACGCGACGACCCCCGCCCACTTGGAGATGCCGGGAGCGGACACGAGCAAGCCGTGCTCGCCGTACACCGGCTCGGGGTAGAGGACGGACGTCGCTCCAAGGTCCTGCAACCGCTGCGACGTCGCTTCGAGCGCGTCCCTGGGTCGGCCCAGAAGACAGAACCCGAGCACGACGGACGACGACACGGTCTCAGTCAGGTCACCGGTGCGGGTGAAGGGCCGGATGTACTCGAGGTGCGCGTGGCAGGTGGAAGGACTCGCCGAGACCACGACGTCCACGTCGCGGTCGTCGACGTACACGCAGGGGTCGAGCCCTTCGTGTTGGAACGCGGTGAGCACCGCGGCGGCGGTGGCCGGCTCGAAGGCGCCGACGTGAAACCGCACACCCGTGCGGAAGTCGAGGCCGAGCGCGCCATCGAGCAGGACGGCGGGCAACGTCAACCCGGCGCGTTCGAGCGCCTGACCCGTCACGCGGGGCGGCGCGAGGTCGCCGCCAGCACAGTGACGCCCATTGACCACAGCTCCTCGACGGCCGCTCTGTCCGCGGGCGGGACGATGAAGTCGCGGTCCCAGAACGTCCCGTCGAGGTCGGTGACGACGAGGCGTATCGGCCCGGCCGTACCAGGTCCGTCCACCGGGCTCAGGTCCGATGGAGTGGCGTGGCCGACAGCAGCAGGTTCTTCTTGCCCACCGAGTCGAAATCGACCGTGGCCTGGGCCCGAGAGCCCTCGCCCTTGGCACTGACCACGACGCCGCGGCCCCAGTGGTCGTGCACGACCTCGTCGCCCGGTTGGAGGCCCAGGTCCTCGGCGCCGGTACTCCCCCGCTGTCCGGCCCGGGCGGCCGCCGAGCGGGCGGCCAGCGGGACGGCGGGCGCGAAGGTGGCGCCGCGCAGGTGCTCCTCGGCCGACAGGCTGTCGTATCCGGTGCCCCGCCGCGGCGAGCCCAGGCCGACCTCGTCGACCAGGTGGCTCGGCACCTCGGTGACGAAGCGGCTCGGCATGGCCGGTTGGGTGCGGCCCCAGGTGGTGCGGGACCAGGCGTGGCTGATGGCCAGGTGCCGGCGGGCCCGGGTGATGCCGACATAGAAGAGACGGCGCTCCTCCTCGAGCTCGGTCGGCTCGGAGAGCGAGCGGAAGTGCGGGAAGATCCCCTCCTCCAACCCGACCACGAAGACGGCCGGGTACTCCAGGCCCTTGGCCGTGTGCAGCGTCATGAGCGACACGCGGGTGCCGTCGGAATCGAGCTCGTCGGAGTCGGCGACCAGCGCGACGGTTTCGAGGAAGCCGTTGACGTCGTCGAAGTCGCCGGCTTGTGAGGCCAACTCGGCCAGGTTCTCTATCCGGCCGTCGGCCTCGTGTGTGTGCTCGGCCACCAGCTCGGCCAGATAGCCGGTGCGGTCGGCCACCAACTGCACGAAGTCGGCCGGGTTGACCGTCTGCACTAAGGGGCGCAGCTCGTGCAGCACCTTGGACAGCTGCTCCGCCCCCTTGAGCGCCCGGCCACTGAGCCCGGCGTCGGCCGCCCGGTCGATGGCCTCGGTGAAGGGGACGTGCTCGACCTGGGCCCAGGCGGCCAGGCGCGCCACCGACTGGTCGCCGATGCCGCGCTTGGGCACGTTGACGATGCGCCGGGCCGACACCTCGTCGTCGGGGTTGGCCAGCACGCGCACGTAGGCCAGCACGTCCTTGATCTCCCGGCGGTCGTAGAACTTGGCGCCCCCGACCACCTTGTAGGGGATGCCGGTGAACTTCATGGACGTCTCGAGCGGCAGGCTCTGCGCGTTGGTGCGGTAGAAGACGGCGATGTCGCCCCATTGGAGACCCTCGTCTGCGTGCAGTCGGAGGATCTCGCCCGAGACCCACGAGGCCTCGTCGCGCTCGTCCTCGGCCCGGTAGCGCTTGATCGGCCCGCCTGTGTCGCCCACGGTGAAGAGCTCCTTGGGCTGGCGGCCGACGTTGTTGGCGATGACGGCGTTGGCCGCATCGAGGATGGTCTGGGTGGAGCGGAAGTTCTGCTCCAACATGATGGTGGTGACGTTGGGAAAGGCACGCTCGAACTCCAAGATGTTGCGGATGTCGGCGCCGCGCCAGCGGTAGACGGACTGGTCCGAGTCTCCGACGACGCACACGTTCCCGTGCGCCTCGCCGAGCAGCTTGACGATCTCGTTCTGGGCGTGGTTGGTGTCCTGGAACTCGTCGACCAGGATTTGTTTGAACCGCTCCTGGTAGGCGGCGCGCACGTCGTCGTGGGCCTGCAGCAGGTTGGCCGTCACCATGAGGAGATCGTCGAAGTCGAGCGCGTTGGCCTGGTGCAGGCGGTCCTGGTACTGCGCGTACACGTCGGCGATGCGCTTGCGGAACGGGTCGGGGCCCTGGCGGGCCTCGTCGCGGAAGGTCTCGAAGTCGACCAGCTCGGCCTTGGCCTGACTGATGACGCCCTGCACGGCTCTGGAGGGGAGGCGCTTCTGGTCGAAGCCGAGCTCGGCCGTGATCATCTCGATGAGGCGCCGCGAGTCGGTGTCGTCGTAGACCGTGAAGGCGGAGCGGTAGCCCAGGCGGTCGGCGTGGGTGCGCAGGATGCGCAAGCAGGCCGAGTGGAAGGTGGAAACCCACATCTTCTCGGCCGGCGGGCCGACCAGGTCGACGACCCGGCGGCGCATCTCGTCGGACGCCTTGTTGGTAAAGGTGATGGCCAGGATGCCCCAGGGCGGGGCGTCGCCGGTGGCCAGCAGGTGGGCGATGCGTCTGGTGAGGACGCGGGTCTTGCCCGAGCCGGCGCCGGCCACGATGAGCAGCGGCCCGCCCCGGTGCTCGACGGCCGCCCGCTGGGGCAGCGTGAGGTCGTCTACGAGCGCGGTGGGGTTGCCGGCGAAGGCGCCCCGCTTGGTGGCGCTGCGCTGGCGGCGGCGCCGGCCGTCGTCGGCGGTGGCGACCGGGTCCCCGTCGTCATCGACCTCGTCCACCCACTCGTGCTGCACTCCGTCGGGGGTGGTGGCCGCGGCGGCCGCGCCGACATCCTCGTCGTTGGTGTCGAAGAGCTGCCCATTGCCGTTTCCGTGGCCGCCGCTCCCCGGCGTCATGGTCATTCCCACTCGATGGTGCCAGGTGGCTTCGACGTGACGTCGAGCGCCACCCGGTTCACGCCCTCGACCTCGTTGATGATGCGCGAGGCGATGCGCTCGACCAGGTCGTACGGCAGGCGGGCCCAGTCCGCCGTCATGGCGTCGTCGCTGGTGACGGCGCGGATCACGATCGGGTAGGCGTAGGTGCGCCCGTCGCCCATCACCCCGACGGTACGCACCGCCGGCAGCACGGCGAAGCTCTGCCACAGCTCGCGGTAGAGGCCGGCCCGGCGGATCTCCTCGACCACGACCGCGTCGGCGTTGCGCAGGATCTCGGCCCGCTCGGGCGTCACCTCGCCGATGATGCGCACGCCGAGGCCGGGGCCGGGGAAGGGCTGGCGCCACACGATCTCGTGCGGGAGCCCCAGCTCCTCGCCCACGGCGCGCACCTCGTCCTTGAACAGGAGGCGCAGCGGCTCGACGAGCTCGAACTTCAGGTCGTCGGGCAGGCCGCCCACGTTGTGGTGCGACTTGATGTTGGCCGCGGTGTCGCTGCCCGACTCGATGACGTCGGGGTACAGCGTGCCCTGCACCAGGAAGCGGGGACCCTCGTCCGTTCCGTCGCCGTTGCTGGCGCTCGTGTCGTCGCCGGCACCGAGGTCGCGGGCCACCTCCTCGAAGATGCGGATGAAGAGCTCGCCGATGATCTTGCGCTTGCGCTCGGGGTCGGTCACGCCCTCGAGGGCGGTGAAGTAGCGGTCGGCCGCCTTCACGTGGATGAGGTCGACCTTGAACTGGCGGCGGAAGGTGTCCTCCACCTGGTCGGCCTCTCCCGAGCGCATGAGCCCGGTGTCGACGAAGACACACGTGAGCTGGTCCCCCACCGCCTTGTGCACCAGCGCGGCGGCCACGGCCGAGTCGACGCCGCCGCTCAGCGCGCACAGGACGCGGTCGGTGCCCACCTGTCCGCGGATGGCCGCGACCTGCTGCTCGATGATCGACACGTGCGTCCACCCCGGGAGGCAGCCGCACACGTCGATCAGGAAGTGGTCGAACACCTCGCCGCCGCGGTCGGTGTGCACCACCTCGGGGTGGAACTGCAGCCCGAAGAGACGACGCTCGGTGTCGTGCATGGCGGCCACCGGCGCGCCGGGCGAGGTGGCGGTGGCCACGAAGCCCTCGGGCACGGCCGTGATGGCGTCGCCGTGGCTCATCCACACGGTCGAGCGCGCCGGCCAGTCGGGGCACAGCGGCGAGCCCGACTTGGCGTGCTGGGTCAGCTCGGTTCGCCCGTACTCGCCCTGCCCGGTGCGCGACACCGTGCCGCCGAGCTGGAGCGCCATGAGCTGGGCGCCGTAACAGAGCCCCAGGATGGGGATGCCGAGGTCGTAGACGGCCGGGTCGATGGAGGGCGCCGGGGTCTCGTAGACCGACTTGGGCCCGCCGCTGAAGATGATGCCCTTGGGGGCACGGGCCTTGATCTCGTCGACCGAGATGGAGGCGGGGACGATCTCGGAGTAGACGTGCGCCTCGCGCACGCGCCGTGCGATCAGGCGGGCGTAC
This sequence comes from uncultured Acidimicrobiaceae bacterium, assembly GCA_963807775.1. Lineage (GTDB taxonomy): Bacteria > Actinomycetota > Acidimicrobiia > Acidimicrobiales > RAAP-2 > Bog-473. The sequence continues at coordinate 127,473 of CAWECY010000018.1, forward strand.
TGGGCGCCGAAGTCGACGACGAGGACGGTGTCGGTCACCGGGTCGAGCCCATCGGGCTCAATGGCCCATCCCGATGCCCTGGGACCGCTGGAAGAACTTGCCTTCGGTCTGCAGCGACGGCGCCACCATCACCTCGGCCTTCTGGAACTCCTTGACCGTCTCGTAGCCGCACGTCGCCATGGCGGTGCGCAGCGCGCCGAAGAGGTTCATGCGTCCGTCGTTCTCGTGGGCCGGGCCGAGCAGGATCTCGCGGAGTGAGCCCCGCACCGACGTGCGCACCCGGGCGCCCCGGGGCAGCGTCGGGTGGAAGGTGGCCATGCCCCAGTGGAAGCCCCGGGCCGGCGCCTCGGTGGCCGAGGAGAGGGGGGAGCCCAGCATGACGGCGTCGGCACCGCAGGCGATGGCCTTGGCGACGTCGCCGCCCTTGGACATGCCGCCGTCGGCGATCACGTGCACGTAGACCCCGGTCTCGTCCAGGTGGCGCATGCGGGCGCCCGCCACATCGGCGATGGCGGTGGCCTGCGGGACGCCGATCCCGAGCACGCCCCGGCTGGTGCAGGCGTTGCCCGGGCCCACGCCGACCAGCACGCCGACGGCGCCGGTGCGCATGAGGTGCAGGCCGGCCTGGTACGAGGCGCACCCGCCCACGATGACCGGGATGTCGAACTCGCGGATGAAGCGCTTGAGGTTGAGCGGCTCGGAGGTCTTGGACACGTGCTCGGCCGAGACGACCGTGCCCTGGATGACGAGGAGGTCGAGCTCGGCGGCCAGGATGGCCGGGGCTAGCGCCTCGGTCCGCTGCGGTGTCACCGAGGCGGCGGTGGTGATGCCGGCCTCCTTCATCTGGCGGATGCGGGCCGTCACCAGCTCGGGGATGATCGGTTCCTGGTACATCTGCTGCATACGGGCGGTGGCCTTGTCGTCGTCCAGCTCACGGATCTCGTCGAAGAGCGAGGTCGGGTCCTCGTAGCGGGTCCACAGGCCCTCGAGGTTGAGCACGCCGAGGCCGCCCAGCCGTCCGAGCTCGACGGCCGTGGTGGGGCTCATCACCCCGTCCATGGCGGCGCCCAGGAGGGGCAGCTCGAACTGGTAGGCGTCGATCTCCCAGGAGATGTCGACGTCCTCGGGGTCACGGGTCCGGCGGCTCGGGACGATCGCGATGTCGTCGAACCCGTAGGCCTGCCGTCCCGACTTGAAGATGCCGATCTCGATCTCTGCCACTTGTTCGCCCTCCGGCATTCGTTGGGCCGGTACGGCTCACCAACCACACCGGCAATGTCTCTGCGACTCAATTGCGAACGCCGGGCCCGACACCGACGATCCTTTATCTTACTTCGTCCGACCCTCTCCCCCGGCCCCTCCGAGGCACGAATTCGTCGTGTTCCGGGGTCACCCCGCCGAGGCGCGGTCCCGGTGGAGGGGGGGCGGCGGGTGACCTGATGGTCCCGGTCGCAGCGCCTAGCTTTGCCTCGTGCACATCCCCGAGCTGCTGGCGGCACACTCGACCACTTCGCCCGGGGTGGTCGTCATCCTCTTCACGTTGGCGGCCGTCTTGATGTACTTCCGCTTCCGGTCGCGCGGTGGGCGCGGCGGGCGCGGCGGCGGGCCCGGGGGCGGCGGTTGGGGCGGCCCCTTTGGTCGGGGACCATGGGGTGGCGGTGGCGGTGGCGGTGGCGGTGGCGGTGGCCCCTACGGGGGTGGCGGCCCCACGGACGAGTCCAATTCACCGAGCGACTTGTAGCTCGCCGGCGCGAGACTCCGGCGTGGTCGACAACCCGTCACCCGACGTCGTCACCCGCGGCATGCGCGCCCTGCTGGCCCGGCGTGACGCCGACCTGGCGGCCGGGGCCCGTCAGGTCGGTTGGAAGATCGGGTTCAACACGGCGGCCATCCAGCAGGCGTTGGGAATCAGCGAGCCGGTGGTCGGGTACCTGCTCGACCGCGGCGTGACGCCCGACGGGGCCACGGTGTCGCTGGCAGGTTGGGGAAAGCCGGCGGTCGAGGTGGAGGTGGCCATCCGGGTGGGCGACGACCTCGGTGTGGCCGGGCTGGCCCCGGCCCTGGAATTGGTCGACCTCGACGTCAGCTTCGCCGATCTGGAGGTGGTGCTGGCCGGAAATATCTGCCAGCGAGGCGTGGTCTTCGGAACCGAGGTGCCCGGGGTCAACCCGTTCGACGTGCGGGTGGCGGTGACCAAGGTCGGTCAGAACACGGACGGGGACGGGACTGGGGACGAGGGGCGGCTGAGCGAAGACCCTGCGACCACGGTCGCCTTCGTACGCCGCTTCGTGGCCGCGCACGGAGCGTCGCTCGAGCCCGGACAGCGCATCATCGCCGGTTCCCTGGTGGCGCCGATGGCCGTCGCGCCCGGCGACGCGCTCGACATCGAGTTCGGACCGCTGGGAACGCTGCGGGTGGCCTTCGAGTAGTCCTACGGGACGAGGACGATGCTCAGCAGCTCGTAGAGCATGCGGGCCGTGGCGCCCCAGATCATCTCGCCGGAGACCTCGAAGAACCACACGGGGAATGAGTTGTCTTCTGATCCGGGAATGTCGCGCCCGGTCATGCGCCAGCGCTCCTCATGGAAGATCTCGAGGTCGGCCAGCTCGGCCAGCGAGACGTCGAAGACGCGCTCGACCTCGGTCGGGTTGGGCACCAGGTGCTGCGGGCGGCCCGCCAACGTGGCCAACACCGGCTGGATGAAGGAACTCGACACCATGGTCATGAGCGGGTGGAGCCACCCCACGGTCGTCACCAGGGACGGGTCGAGGCCCACCTCTTCGTGCGACTCGCGCCTGGCGGCCGCGGTGGCGTCCTCGCCGGCATCGAGCCGTCCGCCGGGGAAGCTGACCTGCCCCTGGTGCGTCCGGAGGTCTGTCGAGCGCCGGGTCAGGACGAGCCTCGCCTCACCGTCCTCCTCGAAGAGGGGCACCAGCACCCCGGCGTTTGCCTGCCTGGGCCACGGCTGGCGCGGCGGACCTTCGCCCTCTGTCAGGAGGGGCGGCGGGGTGAAGATGGCGTCGGAGCCGACGTCTTCGGGCACGGGGCCGCGCTGGCCCACGGCGTCGAGCGCGTTGAGCACGCGGTCCAGGGAGATGGAGGCCCTTTGCTCCGAGGAGAGACCGGCCCAGGGCGGCGGGCCGCCCGGGCGCCAATTGGCCGGGCGCGGGATCACCTGGGGTGGGACCGGTCGGGACATCGACCTGACGCTAATGGGGGTGGGTGGGCGGCCAGGGCCTGGGCACCGGAGGGTGGTGGTGGGCGCCACTACGCTGTCGCCCCGTGACGACGCCGGAAGAGCTGCAAGCCCAGGCCGACGCCTTCGGGTGGTACCACACGATCGACCTCGGAAACGGGGTGGTGACCAAGGGCATCAGCGTGCAGGAGACCGCGGCCGACGTCTTGCCTGGCGTGGCCGGACGCAGTGTGCTCGACATCGGGGCGTGGGACGGCAAGTTCTCCTTCCTCTCCGAGCAACGGGGCGCCAGCCGAGTGGTGGCCCTCGACCACTACGCCTGGGGCGTCGACTTCGTGGCCCGGGGCGCCTACTGGGAGGAGTGCATCCGCGACGGCACCTTGCCCGACCAGTCCCGCGACGAGGCCGACTTCTGGCGACCTGACCTGCCGGGGCGGCGCGGCTTCGAGTTCGCCTCGGCCGCCCTGGAATCAAAGGTAGAGGCCGTGGTGGCGGACTTCCAGAAGATCGACCTGGAGGAGCTGGGGCAGTTCGACGTCGTGCTCTACCTGGGGGTGCTGTACCACATGAAGGAGCCCCTGACCTGCCTCGAGAGGGTGCGGGCCGTGACCAAGGAGGTCGCGGTCATTGAGACCGAGGCCGTGCACCTCCAAGGCCTCGACAACGAAGTGCTCCTGCAGTTCCACGCCGGTTCGTCGCTGCGCACCGACTTCGGCAACTGGTACGTGCCCACGATCGCCGCCCTGCACAACCTGTGCCGGGCCGCCGGGTTCTCCCGCATTGAGACGGTGGTCGGCCCGCCGCCGCCGCCCGACACCAAGGAGCCGCTCAGCCGGCAGATCGGCCGGCGCGTCGTGGGCTCGCCGACACCGACGCCGTCGGCGCCGAGCGAGAACTACCGGGCCGTGGTGCACGCCTTCGTCTGAGATGCGGGTGGCGGCCGGCTAGAGCTAGAGCCTGAGACGGCCCTGGGCCGCCGTTGTGTGGAACGCAGCGCGGGGAATCGGCCCTTCCGCGTCAGATGTATACGCAGCGTCCGAGGGATGTTGATGACTGCGCTATATGCGCTCGCCCCGGATGGGATTTGACCCCAGCTGGGCGCAGTCCAATACGGAAAAATTCAGAAATCGGGCGCGCTTCGTATACGGACCGGGAGACCGTTCGTTCGACGGTCTCCTATCGTGCCGTTAGCTGCGATAGCGCGCGCTACGGCGTGCAGTAATAGATCTTCAGCTTCGGTGCCGCCGCCGTGCTCTGCCCGCGCTGTGCCACGTGGAGGCAACGGGCGTCGACGTACGCCGTTCCTTTGGTCGCGGCCGGTGACGCCACCAGCGCCAGGTGGAACAAGCCGGCATCGATCATGGACGCCAGCTCGGTCGCGCTCGGGGACGGGATGGTCCCGGTGTAGCCGCCGAGCGGGAGTACCTCGTCGCCGGTGGCGTAGATGAACGGTGCGGCCACCGCCGCCGTCTGCGTCGCCATGAGGTAAGGCGCGCCGTGGCGCACTGCTTCGATGTCACCCAACGCGCTCAGGGCGGCCGACGGCGCGAAGACGTGGTGGATCACGGTCGTGGCGAGGGCTGGCTGGAACGGGGTGTCGAACGGGCCCAGGCCCTCCGCCACCACCGACGCCGCGGCTGCCGCGGGGACGAGGAGCAGGGCGACCGCCGTGAGCATGCCCCCGGCGATGGCCAGCGGCTCGCCCGGTGGGCGTCGCCGGCCGATCACGGCCAGAGCGACCAGCACCGCCGCGGCCGCCAGCCCGACGACGATGAGAGCCGCGGCCAGGCCCGATGGCAGGCCGGTACCCTGTGCGGGGACGAGCCAGGCCCCGTAGCCGGTCGTGACGAGCACCACGCCGGCCGTCCCGAGGAGCACGCCCGTCTCGTGGCGGCGTTCCCAGGCGAGGGCCCCACCGATCCCAAGCAGGCCGGCCACCGCCGGTGACAGCGCTCCGGCGTAGTACGAGTTCATCGTCGTGCTGACGGTGAAGACGACGCCGAGCACGACCAGCCACACCCCCCACAGCAGCGCACCCGCCCGCACCAGGTCCGTACGCGGGTGTCGTCGGCGCGCCAGCAGCACCCAGACGAAGGCGACCAGTGCCGCCGGCAACAGCCAACCCGTGTCGCGCCCGTAGGCGTGCGCCAAGAGCCGGTTCCACGCCGGCGGCGGCTCGGCCTGGGAGAAGAGCGGCGTCCCCAGCGTCCGGCCGAGCAGCTGGTTGGGCGACGCCTGGCCGACCCGGTTGAAGCCGTTGTAGACGAACACCTGGTGGTAGACGGAGTTGTCGTGGCTGCCGTCCGCATAGGGCCGTTGGGACGCCGGCGTGAGCGCGACGAACGTCATGTACGAGAGCGACACGACGGCCACGGTGGCACCCATGGCGAGCAGCCGGCCCACGCGCTCGGCCGTGCTGCCACGCCCGGCCACCAGGTAGGCCAGCCCCAGCCCGGGCAGGACGAGCCAGGCCTCGATCATCTTCGTCTGGAAGGCCAGTGACACCCAGAGCGCCGCCATGACCGCGCTGCGCCAGCGGCCGCTCACGATGGCCGTCACCGTTGCGTCGGCCGCCAGGACGAGCAGCAGGATCATGAGCGAATCGGGGATGTTGCCCCGGTCGAGCGTGACCGCGGCCGGGCTGGCCCCTAGCACCACCGCCGCCCCGAGCCCGGCCAGCGGCCCGGCCAGCCGGCGGACGCAGTGATAGAGGACGAGCACGGTCAGGGCGCCCTCTACGGCCGAGGGCAGCAGGATGGCCCACTCGTGGAAGCCGAAAAGCCGGACAGAGAGGGCCTGCACCCACATGGAGCCGGGGAGCTTGTCCACCGTCACCGTGCCGGCCGGGTCGAAGGCGCCGAAGAGGAAGTCGTGCCAGCTCTGCGACATCGAGCGCACGGCGGCGGCGTAGTAGATCTCAATGGTCGAGCCAACGTCCCAGCTGTAGGACAGCGCCGCCAGCGCCGTCACGACGAGGAGGAGCGGACGGGCCCAGGCCGGCTGGTCCTGTGGCGAACGCCACACCTGCAGCCGGCGGGACAAGAGTGCGGAGGCCGGCGCCGACGCCTCCCGCATCACCTCGTCGGCCACCGGGTCAGGTTAGGTGGCGCGGCTCAACTGACCGTGGGGAGGCGGTACTGGCGCCGCACGTTGGCCACGCGTCCGCCGACCGGCGGGTGGTCCCCATGCAACACGTCGGGGTCGAGGTCGGCTCCATTGGGCCATTCGACCGCGCCAGCGTGCGAATCCACCTCAACGTGCGAAGAGGTCCGGATCGTGCAAGGGAGCAAAGACGCCGGCCGTCCGCCCGTTTAGGACGGTTCCATGGTCCAGACCCCGGCCGGCCCGAAGGACTGACGCCGGTCCCGTGATTGTCGGGATCGGTTCCCGACTAGTACCGTCCCGCCACGTGCGGGCCTGGAAGCTCGTCCTCAGCCTCATGGCGGTGTGTGCCTGCGCCGGCTGCTCGGGCGGTTCGCCAAGCCAGGCCGGCACATCGGCCAGTTCGAGCTCCGGTGCCGACCTGAGCACGCGCGTCGTGTCCGTGAGCACGACGAGCCAGCTCTCCGACATGGTGAGGTGGAATGCGACCAACAAGACGGGCACACCCCAGCTCGCCACCTGCGAGGTTCTCGTGCTGAACGGCTCGATGCAGCTCGGCGACTACGGCCCCGTGCAGATCACAGTCGCCGCGGGTGCGACCGCAGAGGAGTACAGCGAGGTGACCACCCTGGCCGGGAGCCGTGCCGACGATAAAGCGCAGATCGTTTGCCAGAAGGGGCTCATTCCCGCCAACGGCTAATGCCCGCTCCCGACCCGGAGAACAGACGTTGTAACCACGCCGGCGCATCGCCGTCGTCAATGAGAAGGTAGGCAACGGAACCAAGAGGAATGGGAGCGGCCATGACCGAAGTGACCATTGGTATGAGCGACGTGGAGCGGCTCGCCGCCCGGCTTGATGCCGTGGACCTGAGCGACGAGGACCGGTCCGCGCTGCACGCCATCTTCGGCCTGGCCGGCCGGGCCATCAACACGGACGCCGGGGCCGACGCCGACGAGGTGAGCGGGTTCGCCCTGGAATCGATCCAATGGGGCGGCAGTTCCGGCGGCAACCTGTTCGGCACCTTCCTGGCCTGCTGCAACGGCCAGCACTACAGCACCGGCACCATCGTGGGTCGTCCCCCTACAGGGGCGGGGGAATAACCGGCTCCCCCGGGCTGACCGTCCCCGTAACGCGACGCAACCGGGCCCGAAGACCCGGCTACGACACCCGACGCACGCACTGTTGTCGGCCTAGATATCCCCCGGTAAAGCCACGCCTAAACATCGCTGGTCAGCGCAGGCACGGACCGGGGCGTGACTACATCATCCCGCCCATGCCGCCCATGCCACCCATGGCGGCGGCGGCCGCCGCCGGGTCCGGGCCCTTCTCGGGCTTGTCGGCCACCAGCGCCTCGGTGGTCAGCAGGAGGCCGGCGATCGACGCCGCGTTCTGCAGCGCCGAGCGGGTCACCTTGGCCGGGTCGATGATGCCGGCCTTGACCAGGTCCTCGATCTCGCCCGTGGCGGCATTCAGGCCGTGGTTGCCCTTGGCCGACTCCACCTGGGCGACGAGGACGGCGCCCTCGAGCCCGGCGTTGAAGGCGATCCAGCGCAGCGGCTCCTCGAGCGAGCGGGCCACGATCCGCGCCCCGGTCGCCTCGTCACCGTCGAGCGTGTCGGCCAAGTCGTTGACCGACTTGCGGGCCCGGATGAGGGCCGTGCCCCCGCCGGCCACGATGCCCTCCTCGACCGCCGCCCGGGTCGCCGACAGGGCGTCCTCGATGCGGTGCTTCTTCTCCTTGAGCTCCACCTCGGTGGCGGCGCCGACCTTGACCACGGCCACCCCGCCGGCCAGCTTGGCCAGGCGCTCCTGCAGCTTCTCGCGGTCCCAGTCGCTGTCCGTGTCGTCAATGGCCCGCTTGATCTGCGCCACCCGGCCTTTCACGTCCTCGGACGAGCCGGCACCCTCCACGATGGTGGTGTCGTCCTTCGTCACGATGACGCGCCGGGCGCTGCCCAGCAGGTCGATGGTGGCGTTCTCGAGCTTGAGGCCGATCTCCTCGCTGATGACCTGCGCCCCGGTCAGCACGGCCATGTCCTGGAGCATCTCCTTGCGGCGCTCGCCGAAGCCGGGGGCCTTGACGGCCACCGAGGTGAAGGTGCCGCGGATCTTGTTGACCACCAGGGTGGCCAGCGCCTCGCCCTCGACGTCCTCGGCGATGATCAGCAGCGGCTTGCCCGTCTGCATGACCTTCTCGAGCACGGGTACCAGGTCGTGCACGGCCGAGATCTTGGAGTTGTAGAAGAGGATGACGGGCTCGTCGAGCACGGCCTCCTGGCGCTCGGGGTCGGTCACGAAGTACGGGGAGAGGAAGCCCTTGTCGAACTGCATGCCCTCGGTGAGCTCGAGCTCGATCCCGAAGGTGTTGGACTCCTCGACCGTCACCGTGCCGTCCTTGCCCACCTTGTCGATGGCGTCGGCCAGCACGTCGCCGATGGCGTTGTCGGCCGCCGAGATGGAGGCCACCTGCGCGATCTCGGTCTTGCCGCCGACCTCCTTGGACTGCTTGGCGATGCTGTCGACCACAGCCTTGACGCCCTTCTCGATGCCCTTCTTCAGCCCCGTCGGGCTGGCCCCGGCGGCCACGTTGCGCAGCCCCTCGGAGATGAGCGACTGAGCCAGCACCGTCGCCGTGGTGGTGCCGTCACCGGCCACGTCGTTGGTCTTGGTGGCGACCTCCTTGACCAGCTGGGCGCCCATGTTCTCGAACGGGTCGTCGAGCTCGACCTCGCGGGCGATGGACACGCCGTCGTTGGTGATGGTGGGGGCACCGAACTTCTTCTCGATCACCACGTTGCGGCCCTTGGGCCCCAGGGTGACCTTGACGGTGTCGGCCAGCTTGTTGACGCCGGCCTCGAGCCCGCGGCGGGCGGACTCGTCGAACTTCAGGATCTTGGGCATGACTTCTCCTCTCGGGCCCTCTCGGGGCTCCGGGTCAGGGGGATCTGGTGATGGCCGCCGCGCCGACCCGGGCAGAACCGGGGCGGCGGGCCGACCGGATGATCAGGCCAGTTTGGCCAGGATGTCGCGGGCCGACAGGATGAGCACGTCCTCGCCGTCGAGGATGTACTCGGTGCCGCCGTATTTGGAGTAGACGACCGTGTCGCCGACCTTGACGTCGAGCGGGATCAGCTCGCCGGTGTCCTCGGAGCGGCGGCCGGGGCCCACGGCGAGCACCTCGCCCTGCTGGGGCTTCTCCTTGGCGGTGTCGGGAATGACCAGACCAGAGGCGGTGGTCTCCTCGGACTCGCCGGGGCGGACGACGATCCGGTCATCGAGGGGCTGCAGCTTCGGCATGGTTGAAAGGCCTCCTTGGCACGTTCGATTAGCACTCTCGTGGTGTGAGTGCCAGAGTAGCGGGCCGGACGGGGGGAGGCAACCGGGACACGATGCGGGGCGGTATCGGCCGGGCTCGGGGGCCGCTCGGGCCGGGGTCCCGGGGTCCCGGGGTCCCGGGACACCGCCAGCCCGAGCATCGTGTTCACCTCCTTCGGCACGTCGTTCCGGGCGTCGCTCGAGAGGCATCTAGAGACGATGGCGTACGACCGTTCCTGACCCTGGACGGGCGCTGGCGGCCGGTAGCGTTCGGTAGATGGCCATCAGGAGGGGGCATCCGACGGCCCGGCATCGTGGCGGTGGGCGTTCCCGTCGCCCTGGGTGGGGTCCGGCCGCCGCGCTGATCGTGGCGTTGGCCCTGGTCGGCCTCACCATGGTGGCCGGCGTGGGCGTGGCCGGGGCGGGGGCGGCGACCACGGGCAAGAGCTCGTCGACGTCGGGCGTCCCACCGGCGGTGGCGGCCGAGGCCAAGGCGGCCCTGCTCACGCTGGCCGCCTTCCCGTCGGGCTGGGCGACCTCGGGGACGGCTTCGGGCCCCAGCCATGCTGCCCCGTTGTCGAGCTCGCTGGCGTCGTGCCTGGGCGCCTCCAAGAAGCTGTCCCAGCTGAAGCCGGAGACCTACAGCAGCCCCGACTTCACCAACACCGGCAAGACCCTGGCCGTCGAGGACAGCGTGTCCGCCTACTCGTCGAGCACGCAGGCCCAGTCCGTGCGCGCCGCCCTGGGTGAGCACAAGCTCCCGACCTGCATGAACTCGCTCGGCAGTTCGGCGCTGCAGTCGAGCCTCCAGCAGGAGGCGGGCAGCGGCACCACCGTGGGCAAGATCATCATCAGCGGGCTGCCCGCGGGGACGCTGACGTCCGACGAGGCCGGCTTCAAGGTGACCATCCCCCTGACGGCGGGCGGGAAGCGGCTGAACATCACCAGTATCCAGGTCGACATCGTGAACGGGAAGGTCTCCCAGCAACTGACCTTCAACGGCAACGGGACGTCGTTCCCCGCTGCGCTCGAGGCGCAGCTGGTGCGGGCGGCGCTGAACAAGACGCCCTGACTCGTCGGGGTCGGGCTGTCGGGCCGTCTCGGTCCGGGTGTCGGGCCGTCTCGGTCCGGGTGTCGGGCCGTCGGGCCGTTCGGGTTCTCGGTCCGTTGGGCCCTGGCTCCGGTCTTCCCTGAGCGGGGTCGATACGCTGCCCGGCCATGACAGCCATGGACCCGGACCGCTGGTGGCGCGGCGGCGTCTTCTACCAGATCTACCCGCGCTCGTACGCCGACTCGAACGGCGACGGCGTCGGGGACCTGCCGGGCATCATCGGCAAGCTCGACCACTTGGCGCGGCTGGGCATCACCGGCGTCTGGCTCTCCCCCGTCACCTGCTCGCCCAACCGCGACTGGGGCTACGACGTGTCGGACTACCTCGACATCGACCCCAGCTTCGGCACGCTGGCCGACCTGGACGAGTTGGTGGCCCAGGCGGATCGCCGGGGCATCCGCATCCTCATGGACCTGGTGCCCAATCACACCAGCGACCAGCACGCCTGGTTCGCCGACGCGCTGACCGGTCGTGAGGCGAGGTACCGGGACTACTACGTGTGGGCCGATCCGAAGCCCGACGCGAGCCTGCCGAACAACTGGGTGAGCATCTTCGGCGGCCCGGCGTGGGAGCTCGACGAGGCGAGCGGGCAGTACTACCTGCACAACTTCGAGGCGGGACAGCCGGACCTCAACTGGTGGAACGACGAGGTGTGGCGCGAGTTCGACGAGATCCTGCGCTTCTGGTGGGACCGCGGCGTGTCGGGGTTCCGGATCGACGTGTGCAACATGATGATCAAGGACAAGTTGCTGCGCGACAACCCGCCGGCTACCGAGGACGATCCCATCGATCAGCAGTTCATGGGCGTGCGCTACGTCTACAACTCCGACCGGCCCGAGGCACACGACATCTTGAAGCACTGGCGTGTCGTCGCTGGGGGCTATTCGCCGGAGCGTCTGCTCATCGGGGAGACGAACGTGGAGTCAGTCGAGCGGCTGGCCCTGTTCTACGGCGACGGGCACGACGAGCTGCACGGCGGCTTCAACTTCAACTTCATGCACGCGCCCTTCGAGGCGTCGGTGTTGCGCGATGTCGTCGAATCCACCGAGGCGCTGCTGCCTTCTGGTGGGTGGCCCGTCTACATGGGCTCGAACCACGACTTCTCGCGGCTGGCCACCCGCTGGGGCGGGGGCGAGGTGGATCGGACGAAGCTGGCCCTCCTGATGTTGCTGACCCTGCGGGGGACGCCGTTCTTGTACGCCGGCGACGAGATCGGCCTGGTCGACGGTGTGGTGGAGAAGTCGCAACTGCTCGATCCGGTGGGCGTCCGCTTCTGGCCCTACGCGGGCCGCGACCCCGAGCGCACGCCCATGCCCTGGCACGGCGGGCCCGGCGGCGGGTTCAGTGCGCCGGGGGTGCGGCCGTGGTTGCCCATGGGGGATCCGGCGGCGTGCAACGTGGCCGACCAGTCGGGCGACCCGGCCTCGGTGCTCGAGTTCTGCCGGCGGGTCATCGCGGCGCGGGCTGGGAGCGACGACCTGGCCGTGGGGTCGTACGCGTCTCTGAAAACGCCATCGGGGACCTGGGGATACGTGCGGGGCGGCGGTACGTCGGTGCTGCTGAACATGTCCGGCGATGCCGCCGAGTTCGACGGCGCATCCGGGACGGTGTCCGTGAGCACGAACCTCGGGCTCGAGGGTGCTCCTTGTGAGGGCGTGCTGTCACTCGGTCCGTGGCAGGGTGCCGTGGTGGTGGCCCCAGCATGAGCGACGGTGCGGGGGCGGGGGCGTCTGCCGGTGTGCCTGGTGGTGGGTCGATACGACGTCGCTATGTCCTGTGCACCACGCCGGCCCAGGGGCACACCGGTCCGCTCCTCGCCCTGGCCCGGCGGCTGGTCGGTGCGGGCCACGAGGTCGTCTTCTTCACGACGGCGCACTACCGGGACAAGGTGGAGGCGACGGGCGCGTCGTTCGTCCCCTTCGCCGAGGAGTACGACGCCCACGACCTGATGGTGGCCAATCCCGAGCGCGAGTCGTCGTCCAAGCGCGGCGTGCGCGGCGTGAAGGACGACCTGCGGCGCATCTTCATCGGCCCGGTGCCGGGCCAGTGGCGAGACCTACGGGGGGTGTTGGACGGCTTCGCCGCCGACTGTGTCGTCGTCGACTCCATGTTCCTGGGCGCGCTGCCGCTGGTGCTCGGGCCTGGACCTCGTGACGACCGTCCCGCGCTGGCCTGCGTCGGCGTCATGCCCTACCCGTCGTGCAGCCGTGACGCGGCGCCCTTCGGGGTGGCGTTCCAGCCCGGGTCGGACCCGTTGCGGCGCGCCCGCAACGTGACCATGAACTGGATGACCGAGCACGGGGCGCTGGCCGACATCCAGCGGTTCGCCCGCAAGCGGCTGGCCGAGGCGGGCTGCCCGTCGGGCTTCCCCGGCTACTTCATCGACCTTCCGCCCAAGGTAGTCGACGCCTACTTCCAGGCCACGGTGGCGGGTTTCGAGTACCCGCGCTCGGACCTGGCCCCGTCGGTCCGCTTCGTCGGGCCGATCCTGGCGCCGCCGACCGCGGCGATGTCCTACGAGCCGCCGACGTGGTGGGACGAGCTCGAGGAAGAGCGCCCGGTGGTGCACGTCACCCAGGGCACCCTGGACAACGCCGACCTCGCCCGCCTGCTCCTGTTGACGTTCGACGCCCTGGCCGACGACGACGTGCTCATCGTGGGGACGACCGGTGGGCCCGATCCGGGCGATGTCGGACGGCGCCTGCCGGCCAACGCCCGGCTCGAGCGCTTCGTCCCCCACGACCTGTTGCTGCCGCACGTCGACGCCATGGTGACCAACGGCGGCTACGGGGGGGTGCAGCAGGCGCTGGCCAACGGGGTGCCGCTCGTGGTGGCCGGCGACAGCGAGGACAAGCCCGAGGTGGCGGCGCGGGTGCACTGGGCCGGAGTGGGCGTCAACCTGCACACCGGCCGACCGTCGAAGGCGATGATCGCCCGCTCCGTGCGGCGGGTGCTCGGCACGCCCCGGTATCGAGAGCGGGCCCGCGCCCTGCAGGCCGAGATCGCTTCGAGCGACCCGCTCGGCACGATCAGCGCCGGGTTGCAGGAGCTGTGTATGGCGCGTGACGTGCGGCTCACTGGTGCAGGTGCCGGTGCCCGTCCCGGCACGGCCGACGCAGGCTGACCCGGCGAGCGGCGTCGGCTCAGCTCGGGGGGCGGTAGCCCGTCTGTTTTTGAGCCTTCTTGACGGCCTCGTCCATCTCGCTCGGCGTGAGGAGCACGACGGTGGTGCAGCCGGTGCCACTCGCCCCGACGATCAGCGGAGCCGCGGCCGCGGCCACGGTGTCCGGCATGTCGGCGATGGCGAAAACGTCGGTACCGCCGAACGCGAAGTAGAACGACTCGAGCTTGCCGCCCAGCCCCTCGATCAGCTTGGTCGCCTCGGCGACGCCGCGCCGAGCCGCCCTGTTCGGTCAGCCCCTTGATGCCCTCCGCCGAATACTTGGCCTGGATCATGAATTTCGGCATGGCTGCCTCCTTCTTCGTCGTGGGTCAACCACGATAGGAAACAGGCCGTCCCGTGTCACGTGGTAGACGGCACTTTCAGCCCGAGGTGTAGATGGAGACAGGTCTCACCGGTTGACCGGGAACCTGTCGGCGTGACCGTGGCACCGGACCGATCGTCCAGCTACTCGATGTCGCGCCAGTCGATGCGGGGTCGGAACCGTCAACCGACGCCCGCACCGACGGCGCGGGAGTGAGTCGTCCGTCGCCCTACCAGACGAAACCACCGTCGGCGAGGCGCGGCAGGACCTCGCCGTCAGGCCCCGTCCGGTCGACGGTCTCAAAAGCGTCAAAGGCGTGCCCGCCCACCTCGTCGCCCTCGTTCAGCTTCTCCCGGATCGCCACGAGTGCGTCGACCTCGCTCTTATCGAGCTTGCTCAACGCCTCTTGTTGTTCGGGGGGCAGGGAGTCGATGTCCATACCCGCCGCCTTGAGTGCGTCGACGTTTGTCATTGTGCTGCTCCTTTGCTGGTTGGTGTCAATTGTTGTGGTGTGAGATGTGGACCCGTCGCTCAGCCAGCCGGAGGCGGGCGCCCGGACTCGGCACTCCCGGCCGCGTCGACTGGTCGGAAGCTGAGGATGGCGTCGAAGACCTCCGCGGCGGCCCGCACGGTGTGGAGGGCGCTGACGCCCATGAGCGACTCGTGGCGCGGCTCCAGCGGGAGGCCGTCGATCAGGGCGTAGAGATCTCGGGTGTGCTGCTGGTCGACGTGGGCATGTCGTCGAATGGTGCGGAACGCCTCAGTGGAGTATCCCGTCGCCCTCTGCAGGCGGTCTGCGAAGTTCTGCTGCGGCGCATGCCCCTCCACGACCGCCATGTGCCCGAGCAGCGAGACGGGGTGCACGTGGCGGAGCCAGTAGTACTGGGCGCCGACCAGTTCTGCCACCGGGGGTGGCGGGATCTGGTCTAGGGCGGTGTCGGGATCCGTCCCGGTGGCCGCGAGGTCTTCGAGGATCCACTGGTCGTGACCGCGCTCCTCGACGGCGTGGTGCGCCAGGTACGGCACCATGGCGGCCGCCACCTCGTCATCGGTGGCGAGCGCGCGGGCCCGCTCGAGGGCGGCCTCCAACAGGGGGGCGGCAGAACGGACGACGCCGTGCATGGTCACCAGGTAGCCGGGGTAGAGGCGTCGCACCTCCCGATGGCACCACAGACGCTCACTGGCCTGGCGCAGGAGTGGGTAGGCGCAGTCGATCTTGACCCGCAGGACCTGGCTGGGTGTAAGACGTTCCACCGGGGCCGTCGAACGTCGCGCCGTGCGCGGCTCTGGCTCTGCGAGGGGCGCCGGCGCCACGGGTGCGTGCATCACCCCACCGTGCCCAGGGCTTCGAGCAGACGATCCGGGGACTCGTCGGACTCCATGCGCCCCACCATCGTCCAGCACACGTCGCAGATGCTGGCGAACCGCTGGTCGGCCAGATCCGAGAACCTCGGGTGTGCGGTCAGCGCTCCGACGCCGGCGTGTTCAATAGCCTGCAGGTACGGGTCGGCGTGGAATCCCTCGACGGCGGCATCGATCCCGGGTGTGGTCTGGGCGCTGGTCCGCAGCGACCGAGGTCCGTGACCCATGATCACGCTCTCGTTGCAGCAGGCCGTGACCACGCCGTCGTAGCGCACCATCGGAGAGGCCACCAGGGAGCACCGTCCGAAGTCGGCGCCGCGGGCGCGGGCCGTCTGGATGAACACTTGGGCGCCCCGACCGGCGGTGAGCGCTGTGGTCGGGCGGATCTCCGCGTAGTCGTCGAACGAGCCGCCGAAGGCCGACCGGAGCAGGTCCCCGGCGCGCTCCACCATCCCGTCCTGATCGATGACCTGCACGACGATCCAGGCGTCGCTGGCCGCAATGGCCCGGGCGGCGCGGACGTAGTGCTCGTCCGGCACGCCGGCAGCGTGAAAGGCGTCGGTGCTCAGGAACACGGTGCTCGTGACGTCAAGCACCCGCTGGATCCAGGGAGGTGGCGCCGAACTCACCGCCCAGGTCCCGCTGGTGTAGATGACCAGGCGGCGACCGGCCTCGTGAACCCGCCGCGCCACCAGCGACAATCCCCGGCGCTCGACGAAGGGCTCTCCGCCCGACACCCCGACGACCTCGAGCCCAGGCTTCGTGCAGAGCCAGTCGACGATCTGCTCGAAGAGCGGAAAGTCGGAGATGGTGGGGCTGTCGCGGCGCGAGTCGACCGAGCAGTGGGCGCAACCGACGGGACAGCGGTCCGTGATGAAGAGGAGGGTGGATGCTCCACGAACCGTGCGGATCCTCTCGATGGTCCCTGCCGTGAGACGCGGTGGCGCCCCCGACCGCGTTAGCGAACAGCGTGTGGTCTTTCACGGATCCACCATCACGAGGGGTTGGGGTTGCGCGACATCGGCCCCGGGATACCCAAGGGTGACCAGCTCTGCGTAGCGAGGTAGGGCGAAGCGCTGCACGAAGGATCGGGCGCCACCGGCCACGACGAAGCTCTCCACGGTCTTCTCCACCGTCTTTGAGGCGGGGCGGGACATGGCGAGCTCGACTGCTTGGACCAGGGGCCCGTCGCCGGAGAGCTTCTGGCACGTGGAGCAGTAACCAGTACATGCCAGCGCACCCGAACCGAATCGCTCGTTGACATACTCGGGACCGAACGTACGCACGGCCCGCACCATGGGCGAGCGCAGCATCCGCTCCCGGACCTCCGGCCAGCCGTCGGTTGCGGCATGGCCGATACGCAGGTGGTCGGGGGCTGGGCCTTCGAGGACGTCGTCGTTGCCACAAGCCAGGATGGTTCCGTCGTAACCGATGACCGGCCATGCCGAGAGGGAGCAGGGAAACGGCTCCACGCGGGCCGGGGCGGCGTACTCGGGCAGGGGGAACCACTCGGCGGCCCGCCCGATGGGGTTGATCCCGTTACAGAGCATCGGCACCCGGTCGTCGAACCGTTGCCGGATGTCGTCCGTCGTCTCTTGCAGATACGGATCCCGTCCGTCGAGGCCCACGACGTGAATACTCACGTCGTGGCCGTCGGCCAATAGAGCCTCGATGACTCTTAGGACGTCTTCACGGGGCACCTCCCGCTCGTGGAAGACGTCCACACTGGCCGAGAAGTGGTCGAGCGCGTCGATCGCCCGCCGGATCGACGCCGGGATGCGACCGCCTCGGGCCCAGTACATGCCCGACAGCGCGGCTGATCGACATCCCGATCGGCGGGCGGTGATGGCTAGCTCCTCGAGGAGAGCGGGGCGCAAGAACGCCTCTCCGCCTGCGATGAAGGCCAGCTCGGGTCGATCGGTTGGCGTGAAGGTCCCGACGAAGCGGCGGAAGATGTCGGCCGACGCCTCTTCGCTCTGCATGGTCGAGTTCGTCCCGCAATGGGCACAGTGCAGGGGGCACCGGCGAGTGAGCCCCATGGCCAGACCCGCGGCAGGCACGGATCGGAGCGCCAGGATGTCGGCGAGGTGCACGTCAGCAGGCCCGTCCCATGCCGGCGAGCAGGGGAGATCCGACCACCGACCACCCCGGAGGACCATTCGCGTCGACTCGCGATGCCCGGCAGCCTGCTGGTGACATGCCAGGTAGACGTGCTTTTGACCTGGCGGTTACATCACGGGTCCGAGTCCTAGACCGGCACCGTCTCGGCTGGGTGCTGATGGTGCGGCGACTCAGCGGTCGACGGGTGACATGTCGGCGTAGCGGTCGCCCCGGGCCGGCGCCACCGCGTCGAGGACGGCGAGGTCCTCGTCGGTCAGCTCGACGTCGAGAGCGGCGACGTTCTCCTCCAGGTAGGTGCGGCGCTTGGTACCCGGGATGGGCGCCACGTCGCGGCCCGCCGCGTGTACGAAAGCCAGGGCGACCTGCCCCGACGTGCACCCCTTGGCCTTGGCGAGCTGGTCGATGACCTCGACGATGGCGATGTTGTCGGCCAGGTTGTCGCCCTGGAATCGCGGCTGGTACCGACGGAAATCGGACTCGTCGAGATCGTCGAGCGTGCGCAGCTTGCCGGTGAGGAAGCCCCGGCCGAGCGGGCTGTAGGGCACGAAGCCGATGCCGAGCTCACGCAGCGTGGGAAGGATCTCAGCCTCGGGGTCGCGCGACCAGACGGAGTACTCGGTCTGGAGGGCCGAGATTGGATGGACGGCGGAGGCCCGCCGGATGGTGGCCGGCGCCGCCTCGGACAAGCCGAGGTAGCGCACCTTGCCCAGTATGACCAGCTCGGCCATGGCACCGACCGTCTCCTCGATCGGCGTGTCCGGATCGACCCGGTGCTGGTAGTAGAGGTCGATGTGGTCGACGCCGAGCCGCTGGAGCGACCCGTCGCACGACTGGCGCACGTACTCGGGACGGCCGTTGACCGAGCGCTTGGCCGGGTAATCGGGGTCACGCACGATCCCGAACTTGGTGGCGATGACCGCCTCGTCCCGGCGGCCGGCCAGCGCCTTGCCGACGAGGAGCTCGTTGGTATGCGGCCCGTACATGTCGGAGGTGTCGAAGAAGGTGACGCCCAGGTCGAGGGCGCGGTGAATGGTGGCGATCGACTCGGCGTCGTCCCGCGGCCCGTAGAAGTCGGACATCCCCATGCATCCCAGCCCCTGGCACGACACGGTGAGGCCCTGGGTCCCGAGGTTGATCGTGTCCATGAATGCCTTCCTGTCTTCTGACCCGGCGTTCGGTTCTGGGCGAGGCCCACCACCCTAACGATCGCCCTCGGTTGAGCCGACGGCGTCGAATATCCTTCGTCCGTCCGTATTCGCGCCGGCACGGGGATCTATCGCGCTGCTGCATACGCGCCGGCGGGGCGATGTTCCTCAGAGCCGTATATGCGCCGGTGCGGGCACTCAATCGGAGTGCCTGCGGAGACGTCCGGCGCCTCCGCGAGGAGTTTGCGGTGCAAATCCGGCGGCGAGGCGACCGTTCGTCGAACGGCCCGGCCCCGCTGCGCCTAGCCCATGACGGGGTTGGTGGAGATCCGCTCCGCTCGGATGAAGACGGCGCAGCGACGCTCGGCGGCCATGACGCGGTCGAACTCGTCCCAGTCCTCGTGGCGGCCTCCGGCCGCCCGAAACACGGAACGGAGCAGTTCGGGCACGTCCAGACCGAGGTGAGCACCGTCGTCGGGGCCGACCAGGTCCACGGTCCCGCTCACGGCCACCCACTGAAAGCCGCTCTTGAACACAGCCGTCGCCTGCCGCACATCCCGCAGCAGTTGCAACTTGCGGGTTCCTCCTCCCACAACCGCACCGACGGCCGGAACACCGTCGACGGGGTCGTCGACGACCCCGGCGCTGACAACCGACGCATGCACGGATCCGTCCGGCCGCGCCACCGAGAGGACGGCCAGATTCTGGTCGGCGGCCGCCAGTTGCTTCACGTCGTCGAGGGTTGCCATGCCCACACCCCTTCCGCTGGTCTGCCAGACCTTTTTGGCAGGCGTTACCTTTTTTGACCCTACGCCCCATACGAATCAAGCACTATGGGGATACCCACTACACAAGATGTAACGCCGCTCGAACTCTTCACAAGCGACCAGCGCAGTCTGCTCCACTTCGGAATCGGAGAACGCGCAGTCCTTCATTTCAGGGAATCTCTCATTTGATCGGGTAGCACCGTTCGCCGGCCCTGGGCGATCCTCCTATCCTGTAGAAGTGGCACCTGTTGTCGAAGAAATCGTTGCTCAGTGTCAAGCGGCTCTTAACGAGCACACGCCGTCCTTAGCTGTCCGGGACGTTCTCGCCGCGCTCGTCTGTGATAGCAGCAACCTAGAACAAGCACTCGGTCCGATCAGTCGTGGCGGTATTTTCACGCTGCATCGTGCCGCCGACCTGACACTGCTGCATGTGGCGTGGACGCCGGGAATGACGCTTTACCCCCACGAACATCGAATGTGGGCAGTGATCGGCATGTATGGCGGACAGGAGGACAATACATTCTTCCGTCGAATCCCAGGTAGCCTCGAACGAGCTGGCGGTCGAGAGTTACCCGCAGGCGAAGTTCTCGTCCTAGGTGACGACGCGATCCATTCAGTCGCCAACTCCCGGAAGGAGTTCGCAGTGGCTCTGCACGTGTATGGAGGAGATTTCTTCTCGGTTGAACGTTCGGAGTGGGACTTCGAGACCTACGCGGAACGCCCGCGTGATTTTGAACGCACTCAGCGCCTCTTCGACGAGGCCAACGCCCGCTGGTTCGAACGCTCCTGATCGAAGGGTCAGAGCACAGTGTCCCCGGACATTGGTTTCGGACGCACCTAGACCCGACGGATTGGTTCCCCCCCTGCCTGCGACGCTTCCGTAGGACCAGAGCCAAGCTCAAAGGCGAGCGAGCACAGCTTTCCTGAGTGCGGGAGGCTTGTTGACGATGGATGGGGTCGGAGAGCTGCGGACAGTGACTCCCAAATCTTCGCTGTGACAGCCTTCGTGGCCTTGCGGCTCGCGTTCTCCACTGTCAATGATGCGTTTGGCGTTGGTCCTGACACTGCTCTTCAGGCGGCTGCTCCGAAAGCAGTCGTGGATGCAATCGGATTTGGACGCTCCACTCAGACTTGAATGATCTCGATGCCCCAGTTCGTCGGGCGGAGGCGGGGTCGGACTGCTTGGTAGCCGGCAATCCTGAGCGGTCAGTGCGAACTATCTTCGGTCGAGGTCCCGATCGGAGGCACCACCATGGCCAAGCTCATCTACGTGGCGAACACGTCGCTCGACGGATACTCCGAGGACCGGGACGGTGGCATCGATTGGGGTGCCCCTGATGAGGAGTACTTCGGTTTCATCAATGACCTTGAGCGCTCCGTCGGCACCTATCTCTACGGACGCCGCATGTATGAGGCGATGATCTTCTGGGAGACCGCACCCGTCGCTGACCAGCCGCCCTGGGTCGTGGACTTCGCCAACATCTGGCGAGCGGCCGACAAGGTCGTTTTCTCGAAGACCCTGACATCGGTGTCAAGCGGTAGGACGACCCTTGAACCGGAGTTCAACGTCGAGGCGATTCGGCGGATGAAGGCTGTGGAATCCCACGATCTCACGGTGGGCGGAGCTGATCTCGCTGCCCAAGCGTTCGGGGCGGGCTTGGTGGACGAGTGCCACTTCTTCTTCTGGCCAATCGTGCTAGGAGGCGGCAAACACGCCCTCCCAAGGCACGCGCGTCTCGACCTTCAACTGCTCAATGAGCGGCGCTCTCGCAGCGGAGCGGAACCTGTCAAGCGATTTGAGACACCTTCTTATGACGCCTTCTGTGCAAGCTCCTCGGCCGGCACAGGCTCGTTGATCCAGGCCACGGTCGGCAGCTTCGGAGGCTGCGGCCGGCGGTGGCTGAACCGGACCGGGTTCGCGGCATAGGCCGCATCGAGGGTCTCGGCCCGTTGGGACCGAACCTCCTCCGCGGTGCCGTAGTGCACCGATGCCGGCGTGTGATAGCCGATGCCTGAGTGGCGGTGCTCGTGGTTGTAGGAGGCGAAGAAGGCCTCGCAGAACGCCCGGGCGTCTTGGATGCAACCGAAGCGTTCGGGGAATGTCGGGCAGTACTTGAGGGTCTTGAACTGCGCCTCGCTGTAGGGATTGTCGTTGCTCACGTGGGGCCGGCTGTGGCTGCGGCCGATGCCGAGGAACGTGAGCAGCTCGGTCACCGGGTTCGACGTCATCGACGAACCGCGATCCGCGTGGATGGTGAGCTGGTCCGGCGGGACCCGGTGACGCGCCACGGCGTCGGCGATGAGCTCCTTGGCCAGCTCGCCCGATTCGGAGGGCGCCACGCACCAAGCCACGACATAACGGCTGAAGATGTCGAGGACGACATAGAGGTCGTAGTACTCGCCGCGCTTTGGGCCCTTCAGCTTGGTGATGTCCCAGGACCACACGACGAGCGGGCGGTCGGCGACGAGCTCGGGCTTGACCTTGGCCGGGTGCGTCGCCTGACGGCGGCGCTCGCGCACCTCGTTGTTCGCCCGCAGGATCCGGTAGTAGCTGGACTCGGAGGCCAGGTAGACGCCCTCGTCGAGGAGCGTGAAGTAGACCTGGGCGGGCGAGCAGTCGGCGAAGCGCTCCGAGCGCAGCACCGCGAGCACGGCCTCGACCTCTTCGTCGGTCAGCTTGTTCGGCGGAGCCGGCCGGGGCTTGCGTTCGGTCGTGCGGCACGGTTTCAGCCTGCGGTAATGGCTGGCCCGGGCCCGCCCGACGGCGACACAGGCGCTCTTGGTGCCGAGCAGTGGCTCGACCACGGCGAAGCACTCGTCGATCACCGCTTCGGCTCCTCGCCTGACTGCTGGTCCGTCTCCGGAGTGCTCTGCGCCAGCAGCTGCGCCAAGAGCTCCGATGCTTTTCCCTGGGCCTCGAGCGCCGTGCGGTGGCGAGCCAGCTGGTCCTCGAGCTTGGCGTTGCGCCGACGCAGAACTTCGAGCTCGCGCTCGGCCGCCGAGCGCTTCTTTCGGTGCTTGGGTGCGAGTCCCGAGAGGGCACCGACGTCTCGGGCCCGCTGCCACTCGACGATGTGGCTCGAGTACAGGCCCTCTCGGCGCAGCAGCGCTCCCTTGCCCCCGTCCTCGGTGATCTGCTCGTACTCCTCCAAGATGGCCAGCTTGTAGTCGGCGCTGAACTGGCGCCGCTTGGGTCTTGCCGCCGGATTGTCTTCGGCCACGGCCCCATTCTGGGCGCGTGTCGTCACAGGTGCTGATGTCATGGTCATTTGGTCTACGTGTTCCTGACTCGCCCTGGTGGGATGGTGGGCTACTGCCGGTGTCTCACGTCAGCCTGACAGACAGGGGAGTCGCCCACCTTCACTACCGCATCACCCAGTGAGGACCTTCCGTCTGGGACGATTCCGTATGTCTCAGCAGGATCAGGAGGGTGCCCCGTACACTGCCGGGACAGTGGGACATCTCAGAGATTCAGATGTTCTGATCCTGGAGTACAGATGACCAACACTGGCAGCAGGTAACTGCCTCTTCTACGCGATGTCATAGGCCCGAGTTTCTAACCCCTCGCTCCGTCCACATCGCTTTGGGTTATTCGAATCGAACGCGGCCAACCTTGGGCAACTGAGAGTCGGACCCAATATGTGTCACCGTCGAAGGAGATCCATGACACCGTAGGGGGTGGCCCCTCGGGTCCAGATTGCGCGGGGAGGTTGGACCGGTACTTTGGGTTGACTCGGAAGCCGCGAATCGGGTGGTCCACTTCGGCGGTGCAATTGGCCCCAGAACCCCGAGCCCGCCACGACAAACTCGCCAGCTTCTTCATGGGCTCTTCTTCCGGATCGGCACCCTCGGTTGCGAGTCTACGCCTCCGGCTCAAGAAGTCGGGTCCGGGAAGGTTCTGAAGGGTGTCTCCGACCAGTCGCCTGAGGGGTGGGACAGTCCGGAACTTCAGGATCAACTCGCATCCTCAGGTGTCCCTTGGCCACCAATGACGAGCGTGAAGCTTGGCGGCTCGTCCTCCTCTGATTCTCCCCTCCCCAGTACCGTGGCGGAAAAGGAGAAATACCTCACGAGGGCAGCAGTGGATGACATTGGATGACGAGGGGCGCAATACCCCCGGGTGGGAGGTTGCCAGGTTCATCCCGGTCCCGAAATCCGTCAGTGAGCAACCTGCAACGTCCAATTGTATGAACTACCGATGTGCGCTCCGTAGGGCAGGCGCGGACCGACAGAGGGGACCGAACCATGACAGAGGAAAGCAAGGCGGTCGAAGTGTCACGCAGGATTGAAGCACCGGCAGCCCTCATCTTCGAAATCCTGGCGAATCCGCAACGCCACATGGACTTCGACGGGTCCGACATGCTCCGGGAAGCCGTCTACGACCGTCCCATATGCGCCGTCGGCGACTCCTTCACCATGAAGATGCATCGGCTCGGTCGCGACTACCTCATGGTCAACTACGCAGTGGAGTTCGAGCCAGATCGCCGCATCTTTTGGGAACCCGCTCCGGGAGACCTCCCTACAGCTGGCGGTGATCCATCCAAAGTCGGCATCCCTGCGGATTACCGCTGGGGCAACAGCCTCACTCCGGACGGTCACGACGCCACCGTCGTCACCGAGGTCTTTGACTGCGGCCCGGTGAAGGGCCGTCAAACCCTCCTCCGCGAGGGCGGGAGTGGATCAACGGGATCAATCCGGTGCTTGAGTCCATGACGGCCAGCCTGGAGAGGCTCGAGAAGATCAGTACCGAGTAGGACCGCTGGCGGAGCGCATGTTCTCGCTGCACGAGTCCGGATGAAGCGTGACATTGGCGGCCATGGGAACATGGCGTTGATGGAGGCTGACCCGCTCGACGCCTCAGGAGGCGTGCCTTATGCCGCCTTGACTGTATTGCGCCACAAGTGCCCGGTCTCACGGACCCCGTCGGGCGCCTACTTCCTCGCCCGTCTTGACGATGTCCTCGCGGCCACGAAGAACGTCGAGGTGTTCCAGGCAAGTTTCCGGGCCCCCGATGTGGTGGTGCCCGCGGAGGAGCAACTCATCAGCGAGATTCCAGAACCGCGTCACGGCAAGATCCGCCGGATCATCAACTCGGCTATCGCACAGCATCGCATCAGCCGAGTGGAGCCATTCGTCCGGGCGTTGTGCCACGAACTGTTGGAGCGTATCGTCGCACAGGGTGGCGGCGATCTCGTGGCCGACTACGTGACACCCATCCCGGCAACGGTGATCGCTCATCTCCTTGGTGTCAATCCGGCGGATCATGCGCGCTTCGCTGAGTGGTCAGACTTCGTCGTGCAATCCGCGTACACGACGAAGAACCGTCGAGAGGACGGAGTCGACGGCGAGGGCCTCGCCGGCGTAGCGCCCGACTTCACCGCTTACCTCGACGCGATGATCGCCGAACGAGAGGCTTCGGCGGATCCACCCGACGACTTCGTCACTCGGCTCATCACTACGGAAATCGATGGCGAGCGTCTCACCGATCTCGAAGTGCGCACGCAACTCGCGTTCTTGCTCATGTCCGGCAACGAGACCACCCGTCATTTGATCGCAAACCTGCTCGAGACCGTGTGCACCGATGCCGCCCTCCTCGCAAGATTGCATGCAGAGCGGGACCTGGTGCCGATCGTGGTCGAGGAGTCACTGCGCCATGACTCGCCGATCCACGTATTGATGCGCGATTGCCTCGCTGACATCACCATCGACGGTGTCACGATCCCTGCGGGCGTCAAGGTCGGCTTCGGACTCGCCTCCGCTAATCGCGACGAACGAACCTATGATGCCCCCGACGAGTTCCGACTCAATCGCCCGAGACCGAGAGACCACCTCGCCTTCGGAGGCGGCCCCCACATCTGTCCAGGCGCGGCACTCGCGCGACTTGAAGGCCGAGTGGCGCTCGACGTATTCATCGATCTCGTCGATCAAGCTCGTGTTGAGACCGGATACCGTCGCGAGACCCGTTCCCGTGTTCTGGGCCAATGGCACCCGGCGACTCCCCGTCAACCTGTCCGGAGTCGGTCCGAACGCACAGCGCACCTAGATGACCAATTCCAAGGGGTCACCCGTGGTCATAGGCGACAAGGGAGCGCAGAGGTGCAACTCGGCAGTGGTCGTTGTGCCAGATTGCAGCCGTCATGGCGAGCAGACGCTGGAGGACCCGCGTGACCACACCGCCTGGTGTGTGTCCGCCGTGCGCTTCGAGGTCGAGCTGGCCCTTCAACGTGTCGTTGATGGATTCGATGAGCTGGCGCAGCGGCTTGAGGAACCGTGCCCCGGGCCGCGGCGCTTCTTTCGCCTTGGCCGGGCGGATCAAGGTGACGTCGCGCTCGGCGAGGAAGGTCTCGAACTCGGCCGAGGCGTAGCCCTTGTCGGCGAGGATGGTCTGGCCGCGCCGGAGGAGTTCGGGTTCGAGCTCGAAGAGGTCCCGGGCGATCTCGCGCTCGTCGGCTTTGGCGGTGGCCAGGGCGAAGGTGACGGGCAGGCCGGCTGGGGTGCACACCAGATGCAGGCGCAATCCCCAGAAGTAGCGCGAGTGGCTGGCGCAGTAGCCGTAGCCGGCGAAGCCGGCCAGGTCGCTGCGCTGGGCGGTCGAACGCGAGCGCCCGCACTCGACGGGGGTCGAGTCGATGACCCAGGTGTCGTCGTCCCACAAGTCGGTGTCGGTGGCGAGCACCCGGATCAGGACGTGCAACTGGCTCTGGGACTTGCGCAGCCGCTTGTTGTAGCCCGACTGGCCCGGCACGTAGGGGAACCACGAGCGCAGGTGCTTGGCCGCATGGCGCAAGAAGCGAGCTTCGGAGGTGAAGCCCAACAGGGCCTGGACGACGGCCATGGTGACCAGCTCGGCGTCGCTCAACTTCGGCGCGATGCCCACGCTGGGTCGCCAGAGGCGAAGCGAGGGGGTGTCCCTCAATGTGTCGTCGACTTTCACGTACAGTGCGGTGACGAAGGTGTCCATATCGGCTTCCATGCGGCCTCCAGGTCGGCGTGGGTATTTGGCAAGGCCGATTGTGGACGCCTTCGTCGCGTCAGTCGTGGACCCCGGATCGTTCGGTATCCCTTGGAATCACTGATCTAGACAACATCCAAACGCCGGCGATCGGGCCACCCTTCGCCGCCTGTCCCGATACGCACATCCTCGAACGCCGCCGCCGGCCTATTGGGTGCCACAGGGTGCCCCAGAAAACGGGGCGATGGGGCCAGCAGCAACTACTGCCGTGATTGTCCGTCCCATCAGCGATACCCTTTCCCGGGCTGCCCGGTTCGAAGGCGCATTAGGGGAGACGGCGATGCGACGCTGGGGAAAATCGGGAGCAAGGCGAAGACTGCTGAGAGCCGGGGGGGCCCTGGCCGTCCTTGGCAGCACCGTGGCGTTGGGGGTCTCAGCGCCGTCGGGTGCCACCGCTGCGCCGACCCCCGTCACCGAGGCGAGCACAAGCGCAAGGGGCGTCACGGCAAGCGCTATCAACGTGGTCTTCCCGGTCATCTCGTTCACCAGCATCGAGGGGGAGTTCGAAATCGAGTCGGACGCCGAGTACGGCGAGCAGACGAAGGCGATCGACCTCTTCGTGGACCAGATCAATGATGCCGGGGGAATACACGGTCGGAAGATCAACGCGATGATCGTGCCCTTCGACCCGACCAACGTGGACGAGGAGCTCGCGCTCTGCAGGCAGTGGACCCAGGGCAACCCGCCCGTCTTCGCCGTGGTCGACGGACTCGGCACATTCGAAGGGACCAATGAGCTCTGCATCACCCAGCAAGGTCAAACGCCGATGCTCTCCCAGTGGACGACGACCACCAACTGGACCGACCTCGGCTCCCCGTACTTGTGGTGGACGGGGGCGGATGACGCGCCCATCCTCGCGGCCACTGTGCGCTGGGGCCTGAGCTCGGGTCGCCTCGGTCACGGCGTGAAGGTCGGCGTCGTGGTCTCGGACCAGGCCAGTGACCAAGGTGCACTCAACTCCTACCTCTTACCGGACCTGAAGAAGATCGGCGTGATTCCTCAAGTGGTCACAGTCACCGCGGACATCGGTGAGACCGCCAGTACCGACTCGACGGCCACGCTGGCGGTCGAACGGCTCAAGGCGGCGGGGGTCCAATCGGTGATTCCCTTGTTGCCCGACAACGCCTTCACCCCATACATCGGCGCTGAAACTTCGCAGGACTACTTTCCCAAGCTCCTCCTCAGTGATTACCAGTCCGAAATTGAGATCGCGCTCGGACTCATCCCTGTCCCCTACGACAAGGCGCTCAACGGCCAGGAGGGTGTCACGGCAGAGACTCTCGGTGGCATCGATCTTCCGATCCCAGAGTCACAGGGAGGGTACGACCCGGGGGTGCGGAGCTGCTGGGATGTGTGGCACAAGGCCTACCCGCAGATTCCCAAGGGCAATATCAATGACGACATTGAGGAGCAAGGGCCGGTCCAGGGCTGGTGTCAAGAGATCCGCCTCTTCGCCCAGGCAGCGACCATGGCGGGCAAGGACCTCAATCGCCGGACCTTCGTTGAGGCAATGTCGCGCGTCACCAACTTCCCAGGCGGGTACTCACCTGTGTTGACCTACGGGCCGGACAAGTTCTACGGACCAACGGAGTACCGGGTGGTGGAGGTCCATGACAACCACCCACCGACGACCCTCTGCAAGCACGGCCCGGTTGGGTCGCCCCCGGCAGGCGTCTGTTGGGTCGTCGAGCAGAACTGGAAGCCGCTGCCCGAAACAGGATGAAAGGCGGCCCGCAGAGGGATCGGGTCGATGACCGCGACATGGAGAACTTTGCGACCAGTGCTCGTCAAGCGCCCTGTCGGGAGAGGATCAGAGCCTCAGCTCGACAATCGAAACGCAGCCGAATGAGTCACAGCAATCTGTGAAACATTCTGCCCGACGATCCTCGAGGGGGCCAGGTCCGCCGTACGCGCCTGAGTGCCCCCAAACAGTCGCCGGGGCTGGGGTGCCACCCTACGTCGCCTCGACATGTCGACCAAGAGCTCTTGCGCCTTGTCCATGGGCGCGAGTTTGCTACGAGATGGGACGGGATGGCACACGTTCCCAGTGAGGCGCTCGAGGCGTACCGACCCCAAGCCTCCTGACTCCTCGCCCCGTTCGCTGCCGGGCTGGGGTGCAGCTGATCGGCGCGACTGGGCACTTTGGCGGGCAGAACTTCAATACCCACCGTCCTCGCCGTCGCATGGGACTGATTACACGTGCGAGAAATGGCTGAGACCTTCGGGGTCTCCCGCCAATCTGAGTCTCGCTACATTGAGGTCTTCACCACAACGAGAGGATCCCGATGTCGTCAATTTCAGGGCCCCAGCATCTCAGCGGCCATCATCGAGACACACTTCTACAGATCTTTCAGCCAAAGACGAACCACAACGTCGAATGGCACGATGTCATATCATTACTCGAGGCGGTCGGATCCATCGAAGAACAGCACGACGACATGTTTCTGTTCCGCATCGGCCAAGAGACCGAGGTTCTCAGGCGTCCGAGTGACAAGGACATCGACGGACAACAACTCGTCGACTTGCGGCGAATATTGACGAGTGCCGGCTACGACACCGTGGCCGCGGACCTCGAAGACAAAGGCAACGAAGTCTGAAAAGGGCTGACGGCTTGGAGCAGACCCGGACAAGGACCTTTGTTGCTGTCATCGACTCACGAGATGCTGTACCTCGCCGATGGCCTGAGCGCGGCTAAAGCTAAGACGGATATGGGCCAATCGGACTATTCACAGCGTGCCCCCGTACGCTGCCGGGAGGAAGCGCAGAGTTAGCCGCCACTCGATCGGTCGTGAAATGGTCCGAAGTAATCGCCAGTCGCCGATACGTCTAGCCCCGCCAAGATTGCCCTTCAGACGCGCACTTTGACCGTTTGGTCCTTCCGGGGAGACACAGGACGACTACCGACTTGTCGTGCAGTAGGTGAGCCCAGGTAAGTTTCTCCTCGTGGCGACGTCCGAACCGATTGAGACACCGGCCCCTCGGACGCCTAAGCAGGAGCAGATGGACGCCTCTCCGGACATCGTCGAGGTGGTACCCGGCATTCTCCGACTGCAGCTGCCCATAGATTTCACCGGCTTGGGCCATGTCAACACGTACGCCCTCGAGGATGATGAAGGCTTCACACTGGTCGATCCGGGGCTCCCAGGCGAAGAGTCGTGGAAGGCCCTCCGGAGCCGCATGGACGCGGCGGGGATCCCGTTAGAACGGGTGCACACCATCGTTGTCACACATTCGCATCCCGACCACTTCGGGGGCGCGGGGTTGTTGGCCCAGGAGAGTGGAGGCGCCATTGTGGCTTCTGACCGCTTCCGCACCTTCTTCGATCCCGATGACATCGACGATCGCGAGCTCGAGGCGGCCGACGACATCGATCCGGACGAGAACCCGATCCCCAGCATCCGCATCGAGCGGCCCGCCCCCTGGGGCGGCTCAACAGTCGGACCACCACCCGAAGCCCGAGCCAAAATGCTGGCCGATCGGGCCGACCTCTTCAAGTGGTTCAAGCCACCCCGCCCGTCGCACCGGGTGGCCGATTGTGATCACATCACAGTGGGCGGCCGGGACTGGGTCGGCCTCTTCACTCCTGGACACACCGACGACCATCTTTGCCTCTACGACGAGGAGGGTGGGGTACTGCTCGTTGGCGACCAGGTGTTGCCCACCATCACGCCGCACATTTCAGGACTGATCGCGGGTGACCCGCTCCTCAGGTACCTCGAATCGCTCGACCGCTTATCCGACTTGCCTCACGTGTCCACCGTGCTGCCGGCGCACGGCCAGCCGTTCAACGATCTGCCCAGCCGAGCCCAGGAAATCAAGCGCCACCACGATGAGCGGTTGGACCTGCTGCTCGAGATCTGTGACGCCTCAGGCTGGGCCAACGTTGTTGACCTGTCACATGAGCTGTTCGCCCCGCGGTCATGGGGCTCCATGGCCGAGGCTGAGACCTTCGCCCACCTAGAGCACCTGCGGGCTAGGGGTACGGTGCAGCGCCGAGAAGAAGCCGGCATCTTGCTCTATCACCTCTAACCCGCCACATCAGGAAGTGTGACGTAGAGTTGCGGGCTGCCGATCGCTTCGGCAAGCCACTCGGAAGCGGGCAATCGGCGAAGGGAGGATCGGCATGAGCGTGGACATGCGCACTCGGCCGATTAACGCAGAGGGACCGGCGGATCCCGAGTCGTTCTTCGAGGTCGACTGGCGAGAGGCTGTTGCTCGAAACGGCCGCCATGCCGCGACCGACGCAGGGCGGCTCGCCCTCGGCCCACTCGCCATCCGGGTGGACAGTGACGTCTGGACGATTCAGCCCCGAGGCATGACCATCGACGTTGTCCCCGGACACGTCGGTACCGAGCCATGTATCACGCTCGATCGTGCTGCGTTCGCTGACCTTTTCTGCGAACGACGCACCGCGCTGGGACTGGTAATCGGGGCCCGGGTCACCGGCGACCCCGCTTCCTGCGAGGCCTTCTGCGCGTGGGATCCGGTGCTCCGCTCTCTTCTCGACGGACGGCCCGTGTATCAGCCCGGTGCGGTGTCGCTCCGTTCGTCTGACGGGTCCCCGCTCGAGCTTGACCAGCGGTTCCGGCTCGGCGAGCAGACCGCGGAGGCTGCCCATTTCCTCGGCGAGACCGGGTTCCTGCTCCTGCAAGACGTCTATACCGATGCCGAGATGGGCGAGGTCGACGCCGATCTCGCCCGCGCCGTTGGCGCTGCCCGAGTCGAGGACGGTTCGTCCTGGTGGGCGACGACCCGCACCGGCGAGCGCTATCCCTGCCGGATCCTCGACTTCGCGCCCAAGTCACCAGCAATTCAAGCGCTTGTCGCGGATGACCGGTACATCGCCATCGGCGAGCTGCTCGGCGATGGTCACCGTCCAGGCGATCCGTTCGGCGAGCATTTCGCCGACGTGACCGCTGAGGGGCTCCTCAAGCGGGTCGATTCCGTCGACGGACTCGTCTGCCTCCCGTGGCACAAAGACTGCGATCGTGGCGGGCACTCGATGTTCTGTGCCGGGCTCACGATCGGCATTTGCCTGACACCCGTCGACGAGGCCCACGGTGGCCTTGACGTCATGGCCGGCTCGCACCGGGCGAACATTGCCCGCTCACAGATCGACGGCTCGCTCGATCTGCCCGCCGTGACCCTGCGCGCCAAACGTGGCGACGTCACTGTGCACATGTCCTGCGCGCTGCACCGCTCGACCCACCCCACCACCCGCGAGCGCCGTGTCGCGTACACCGGCTTCGCACTGCCGCCGCGGCCGGGCGACTCGCACGCCGAGGACGCTCAGCCCCGATTGCGCCAGGAGCGGGCGGCCATCGGGGGGTCGAACCCTCGACCGAGTCTCGCCTCAGAGATCGAAGCATGACGGCTGCGACCAGGGTATCGGTGATGACCTGCGCCGGTGGATCGATGTGGGCCTGGTCGCGGCGATGAACCACCAGCTATCAGAGAGGCGACAATTCGAGCCATGGGAGAACGAGTGAGCGAGCAGGACGACGAGCGCGCACGGCGTGAGATCGCCGAGTCGCGGACAGCCGCGGGACGGCGCCGCTACCGCGAGGTCATGGTGTCGGACGCACCCCCACCGATGACGCCGTACCTGTCACATGGCGTCGTCGACTCGGTCTTCGGCGAGCTCTGGAACCGCCCCGGGCTGTCTCGACGGGACCGGCGGTGGATCACTCTCGCCTGCGTGGGCGCTGCCGCGGTCGACATCCCGATCGAACAGCACGTGTACGCCGCGTTGGCGAGCGGCGACATCTCCCGCGAGGAGATGCAGGAGTTCGTCCTCCACTTCGCGTACTACGCCGGTTGGCCCCGAGCGTCTGCTCTCGAGCTGGCGTACATCCAGACGATCGGACGCATCGACGCCGAGGCCCAGGCCTGAGCGGTTCCGCCATACGCGGGTCCGCGGGCGGCGGGGGACGGTCGCTCGGCCGGTTGGCATGGCGACGAGCGGACCGGTTAGTGGGACTCCGGCCATGGAGCCCCCCGAGTGCCGAGTCGGTCACGCCGTTCGACGCGACAGCGGCATCCTTGTCACGGAGCCAGTCGTCGATTGACGCCCGTTCCTCCGAAGTCGGACTCACCATCAGTGCGGCTGATCTCCTCTGCTCTCCAACACAAACCTCATTGGCGGGGCTCTGAGTGCTCCGCCACCCAGGCCCGGAAAGGCTGGGATAGGCCAAGACAGGTTCCAGGAGCCGAATTCGCATATCTCGCCTGCGTTCTGTGCGGCCACGGCACGGCCGGCCAAGGTAGGGACGTCCTCGAGTGTGGTTCGCTAGGAACGATCGTTCACCAGGTGTAACTCCGATGCTCGTAGTCCGTCCTGAGAATTACGATCAAGTGACCCGAGTCGCACCCTCACAGACTGATAGGAGCATGAACAATGACCGCTGAACATGTCGCGTTGCTCTTCATGGCTATGGACGACGACGACGAGTTGCGTCGTCGGCTCTTGGCGGGTGCTTTCACGCCCGAGGAGGCGGGAGAGCTGACGGAGTCCGAGCGACGGCTGTTGTCCGAGGCCGCCACCGAGGAATTGCCCGACGTGACCGGCTACTCCGTGGGCGGCCCGAAGGTGGAGTTCTGGGCTCCGGGCCGCTACGCCACGATCGACTACGTCGGGCAGAACCTGTCCGACCCGTCGATCCAAGCCAGTTTCCTCCATTTCCAAAACACCTCGGCCGTTGAGAATTCCCCCTAAGGCGGTGGCGCAGACCGACACCTATCGGGAGCTGGAGCGGCTGCGGGCGCAGTGTCCGATCTCCCAGCCGCGGGCAGGCCTGCATTTCGTCACCGGCTACGCCGCGGCCGCCGCCGTCCTCACCAACGAGGATGCGTTCTCCGCTCGTCACGTCAACGATGGCCCGATCCAAACGCGGCTCCTGCTGCGGTTGGACGGGCCACACCACAACGCACGCCGGCGGATCGTGGCCAGAGCCATCGGTGCCCGCCACGTGCTCGCCGCTCGTCCGTCCATCGAACTCTGCAGTGAGGCGCTGGTCCGTGGTCTCGTCGAGCGAGGAGCTGGCGACCTCATCGCGGAGCTGGCGGTCCCGCTGACCACGTCGTCAGTCGGCGACTTCGTCGGCCTGGCGCACGACCAACGCGATCGGGTCTTCGGCTGGGTGGCCGACATCCTCCACGACGACCGGGATCTTCCGCAACGAATCGCCGGCCGAGGAGCCCCCGCGGCACGCGGCGGCTTCGCTCGCTTCATCAGTGCCGAGATCGAGCACAGAAGAGGGCAGAGGATTCACACCGATGCACTGGGTCGTCTCCTCGAGCCCGATCCCGTGACCGGCATCTCATTGACCGACGCGGAAATCGTCACGCACGCGCGGAACCTTTGCCAAGCGGCGAACGGTGCCACCAAACTTCTGATTGGCAACGTCCTATACGAGTTGCTCCGCGCGCCTCATCTCTACCAACGACTCAAGCATGACCCGAGCCTGATCCGGACGGCCATCGAAGAATCATTGCGTCACGATCCTCCCAACAACTTCACGCGTCGCGTTTGCACTGCGCCGCTGAACCTTGAAGGGACGAGCATCGCGGTAGGCGAGGAAGTCACAGTGAGCCTCACGTCAGCCAACCGGGACCGATCCCGATTCTCGAGCGGCGAAGACTTTCGCCTCGACCGGGACCGACCGCCAGGGCACCTCGCATTCGGTTGGGGAGCGCATTACTGCATCGGCGCGTTTCTCGCCCGCACCATGGCGGCGGCGGCACTCCAGTCAATCGTCGAGCGGGATCAGTCGCCGCGTTTGGCGCCTGGCTTCCAGTACGAACGCCAGCCCGGACTCGCCGGCCTCGCCCGCCGCGGTCCTCATCGACTCGACGTGATCTTCGACGACGAGCACTAATGGTTGTGCTCCCAAGATCCGCGGCCTTGCGGGCTGTTCCCGTCGTAGTTTCTCGAACACCTAGCCGAGACGGTACAGCTTCATTCCGTTCTCACCGAGGATCTTGCGGCGTGACTCCGGGCGAAGCGTGGACATCGCCTCGTGCACGTGTTCGAGCGGCTTGGGCCAGAGAGCGGTGGGATGGGGAAAGTCGGTCTCGAAGAGGATGTTGTCTTCGCCGACCTTGTCGACCAGCTGCTGAAGATGCCCGCGCCCGGTCTCGAACCACATGGTGGAGAACCAGTTCGACTTGAAGTACTCCGAAGGAGCGCGCTCGAGCGCGGCTGCTTGTACCGGCGCGTTCTCGGGCAGTTCCCAGTCCATTGTCTCGAGGATGAACGGCAACCAGCCGATCCCGCTCTCCACGGAGACCATCTTGAGCTTGGGAAATCGGTCGAACAGCCCAGAGAAAATGGTGTTGATCACCACGCGAGCGTTCCCGATGAACAGCATGGAACCGCCGATGGCGGGCTTGACGAACTCGTCCTGGGACTCCCAGAAGTACTGGCCATAGAAGTTCATGGCCGTGAGGCTCGCCCCGATGTGGAAGTGGACCGGGAGCTCGAGGTCGGCGCAGACCTCCCAGAGGGGGTCCCAGGCCCTGTTGGCCAGGTCCGGGGAGCCGAGGTCCTGGGGGTCCGAAGTCATGTTGATCCCTCGGAGCCCGAGGCCTCCGATCCGTTGGGCCTCGCGGACGCATTCATCGATGTCCCAAGCCGGCAGGATGGGCATGGGCAATAGACGGTTATTCGTGCGCTGCTGGATCTCTGCCCGAGAGTCGTTGAAGATCTCTACACAGAGTCGTCGCAGCGCGGGGTCCTTCACCTCGGCCAGGGTCTGGCCGCCCAGACCAAGCGCGTTTGGGTAAAGGACCTGGTACTCGATGCCCATGTCGTCGAGTACCTCAAGGCGGGCGTCGACGTCCCACGCGGCAATATGGGCACGTTCGAAATCCCACTCGATCATCGATTCCAAGAACGGATGCTTCACTCCCTCCCGGTCGATGGTGCTTCCGCCGCCGGCCTTCCCGACCGGCGTCCCCTCGATGATCCACTGGCGCTCCCCATCGACGTCCTCGACGTGCAGGATCTGATCCTTATAGGCCGCGGGCGCTCGCTTCGTCCAAAGGTCGTCGACGTCGGTGAAATGCGAATCGGCGTCCACAACAGTCAGTCCCTCAGGCACTTCGGCGAAAAGAGTCATCTGATCGGGTCCTCCAGATTTCGAGACCACAGCGCATGCAGCCCCCCTACGTCTCGCAGGCTACTCATCTGCGTTGACTCCCGCACGACGCGACCCCGGTCGTGGGGGCGACGGCGTGGACGATCCCGATGCCAAGTGGGAGCAGGGAAACCGGAGATCCCGGTTTGGGTCCGCCGCGGAATAGATCGCGACATCATGCCGCGGCGATGGTGTAGTTCCAGTCGCCATGCCATTTGTGCGGCGTGAGGGGGAGGGCGGCGAGATCCTTGTCGCTGACCTTGACCCCCGTCGGATACCACTCGGGGTCGTAGCTTGCCTGGACCGTCAGACCACTCTTGGTCTTGGTGGCCGCGATGAGCTCGACGATCGTGCGGATGTCGGTCAGCGGTCGTCCCCGCCAGTTCATGGTGATGAAGGAGAACATGCGGTGCTCGATCTTGTTCCACTTCGATGTCCCGGGCGGGTAGTGGCAGACGGTGATCTCGAGCCCGGTCTCGGCCGCCAGCGTTGCGAGTTGGGCCTTCCATGCCCGGACTCGGTAGCCGTTGGATCCGCCCGCGTCAGCGGTGATCAACAATGTGGTGGCGTCGGGGAAGCGGTCGGCGCCCATCTGGTTCCACCACCGGCGAATCGATTCGACGGCGAACTCCGCGGTATCGGCGGTGTCGCCCACCGACACCCACCCCTCGTCGTTGGCGATGTCATAGATGCCATAGGGGATGGCCCGGCCCACCTCGGGATCGACGAAGTCATGGACCCCCACCCGAGTCGGTTCACCTGCGGGGTGCCATTCCCGCCCGCCGTTGGCGTATTCGCCGATGAGCTCCTTCTTCTTCGTGTCGACGCTGATCACGGGCTGAGCGTCTTTGACGAAGCGCGAGACGAGCTTGTTGAGGTAGACGAACTGCGCGTCTCGATCGGGATGGGCGGTCCCCTCCTTGGCCTTGGCCGGTGCCTGCAAGGAGTAGCCCATCTGGTGCAACAGACGTCTGACCAGCTCGGCGGAGGCCAAAAAGCCTCGTCGCACCAACTCGTCGGCCAGCTCATAGGTCGACTTCGACGTCCAGCGCAGATGCGACATCGGCGTGCCACGCGTCTCGGGGTAGACCAGCTCGTCGAGCGATTCGAGCAGTCCGGGCTGCGTCTCGATCGCCGGCTTCGCCCCTCCTCCAGGCGCCCGGCGTCGACCCGAGACCTCGACGCCGGCACGAACCTCGTGCACCGCCTTGTTGACCGTCGACGTGCTCATCCCCGACGCCTCGGCCACACGAGCCTGTCCTCCACGACCCAGCGCCTCGACCATCGCACCGGCCATCACACGCTTCTGGCGCTCGTCGAGATGCGGCATCACCGTCTCGAAGAACTCGGCAAGACCCTCCGACGACAACTCCACGCATCCAGACTATCCCTCGCGTGTTATTCTATGGTGGACCCTTTGGCTGGTTCAGTGGAAGACACCTCCTCACACGAAGCGGTCAAGAGTTCGACTCTCGCCTACAGCATCGAGGTCACTCCCGATAAACGGGAACTTCTTCCGTTGTGGTCTGAAGACGGCGACACGGAGTGGAATATTGCAGTCAGAGCATGGGTTTGACCGTGCATGACGGGTTCCACCATTCAGGCTGTCCGCTTCGACCGTTACGGGGAGGTTGACGTCCTTGACGTGGTGGAGGTTCCGCGTCCCCACCCGGGGCCGGGCCGGATCGTCGTCGATGTGGCGGCGGCCGCCGTCAACCCAGGCGAGGCGTCGATCCGAAGGGGACTGCTGCATGACCGCTGGCCGGCCACGTTCCCGTCCGGGCAGGGCAGCGACCTCGCGGGCGTGGTCGCAGAAATCGGTGACGGGGTAGACGGTGTCGCTGTCGGTGACCAGGTAATCGGCTGGAGCGACGAGCGATCGAGCCAGGCGGAGGCGGTGAGTCTGCCCTCCGATCACGTCGTGCCAAAGCCGCCAGGGGTTCCGTGGGAGACGGCCGGCTCCCTGTACGTGGCGGGGACCACCGCGTGGGCGGCGGTGAAGTCCGTGGGGCTGGAGTCCGGCGAGGTAGTCGCCGTCTCCGCAGCGGCTGGTGGCGTGGGATCGATCGCCATCCAGTTGGCTCGCCGATTGGGGGCGACCGTATTGGGCATCGCCGGAGTGGCGAACTCCAACTGGTTGGAGTCGGTGGGCGTGACGGCCGTCACCTACGGCGAAGGCCTGGTGGAGCGTCTCCGCGCTGCTGCGGGCGGCCGGATCGACGCCTTCATCGACTGCTTCGGCGGCGGCTATGTCGACATGGCCGTCGATGAACTCGGCGTGAAGCCGGATCGAGTTGACACGATTATTGACCGGGAATCGGGAGTACGACAGGGAACTCATGTGGATGGCATGTCAACCGTCAATGATGTCGGTAAGGTCATCGCCGAGCTGGCGTCGATGATTGAGCAAGAACAACTTGTGGTTCCGATCGCAGCCACCTTTGCCCTGCGGGACGTCCGCTCGGCTTACGAGCTGCTCGAGCAGCGGCACACCCGAGGGAAGATCGTCCTCGTCACCGACGAAGGCTCGCGGGCCGGAACCTGATTCGGACGGAGCGCAAAACCGGCCTGCCCTTGGGCATCGCGCCATGCCAGGTTGAAGCGCAGCTGGCCATCTCCTACTTCGGTCGGAAGTGCACGAACACCCGTCCGAAATTGTGAGAGTCCTTCTCGACCCGGTCATAGAGCGCCTTGATGTCCTTCTGATCGAGGAATCGCAGCACGCGCTTTTGAGCTGGCCGCTTCCCTTGCCAGGGATGATCTCCACCAACCGGACCTTCTTCTCGATAGCTTCCTCGATAACGCTTCGAAGGGCACGATCGATATCGTCGCCTCGGTTGTAGATCTCGTGCAGGTCCAGCTTGAGCTTCACGACCTACGGTCTACACCGGCTGGTCACCCGCGACGGAACCGGGGCTGCAAACCGTGGGTGCCATCTTTCGCCGGTACGTGAGACACTTCACACCCCGGGGCAGGTCCTTGGTGGCGAGTGGCCAACGGTATCCGGCAGGAGCGGACGGTACTGGTCCACCTGTGTCAGTCCAGATCCAGTCAGCCACCCCCCTGATAGCGCTGCGAGATGACCGAAGCCACGGCCGATACCGGATAGGGGTTGGGAAATGCCCCAACCCACCGGTCATACAGGTGATCCGCCCGCCCCACTTCGCGCCGGGGATAGCGCATGCCGACGGCGGTATTTGGTGCCGGGCCGCTGGTGGAATCAGGTGGGGACGCTGGAATGCACAAACTCCGACCAGACGCCGACCCATTCATTCCATACGGGTGGCGGATAGTCATGGCCCATTCCCTCGATCTCGAAATAACGGGCGCCTGGAATGAGGGCAGCGGTGCGACGCCCTCCACTGGGGTCGATCAAGGTGTCGCGGCTGCCGTGAAGCACGAGGACGGGCAGATCGATCTTGGCCAGTTGATCGGCGCGTGAACCATCGTGCCCGACCGCTCTCATCTGTCGTCCGATCCCCGCCGGACAGAAGCATCGGTCATAGGCGGCGGCCGCCCGTTCACGTATCGCGTTGTCGTCCAGCCATTCGGACCTCGACCCGTACACGTGCAAGGCCGCAACTTGATTGTCGATATAAGCCGATCGAGACGGAGCGGGTGGCGCCATCAGAAATGCGAGGGCCGCCTCGGAGCTGTCGCCGTAGCCGGGCTCACCGGTGCGCGACATCACCGACGTCATGGAGAGCAGGCGGTCGCCGTGGTCGATGGCGAGCCGTTGGACGATCATCCCTCCCATGGAGCAACCCATGACGTGTGCCTTGTCCGCGCCCAACGCATCGAGAACCGCAATGGCGTCATCGGCCATATCGGCTAGCGAGTAGTCGACACCATCGAGCTTGGTGGACAGCCCGACGTCGCGGTTGTCGAATCTGACCACCTGGAAGCCTTCGTCGCAGAAGAGCTGACACCACGGCACGGCATAGTTGATGCATTGTGAGCCAAGGCCATTGACCAGAAGAAGGGTCGGCTGGTCTGGGTCGCCGAAAGACTCGTAGTGAAGATCCACTTCGCCGTTGCGTGCCGTGCTCACACGCCCCCCTTCTTCGGATCGTGACCGTAGCCGCCCGCATCGGAGTGTAGATCGTCGTCTGGCCGGAACCCCGAGGCTGGCAGGTGGCCCCGATTCGCCGGAACGGTGGGCGGCTCAGTCGTCCCCTTCAGCGTCTGCGGCAACTGGACATCGGGCCGCCACACGGTACGGACCGGGTCCGGGTCGTGCGCGCTCCGTAGCGTCCGTTTGGGGTTGGGACGGCCTCAGGGTCCGTCGGCTGACTCGGTGCCGTCTCTGCACGAACTCTCCAGCCACACCGGCCACTCACACCACTGACTTGGCCGACGACGGGATGCGGCCACGATGGCCCCTGGCACACTGGGGCCGTGCGAAGCGGTCCCCGCAACCCGTACCTGGCGGACTCCTGCTACCCGATCGCCCACGGGCGCTGCGACCAGCAGGACAACAGCCCAGTGGCCGGCCCGACTGGACCCAGCGACGTCCTGGGTGCCGACGACGTCCAGTACACCTGGCTCGGTCCCGGCCACTTCGGGACCCTGGTGTCGGGCGCCTACCCCGACGGCAGACGGGCGATCTGGAGCAACGGCCGCCAGACCATCGCCAAGCTGGACTACGACACGCTCGAAACGCTGGCCGTCCTGCCGACCGGGGACCAGCCCGTGACCCCGGTCGCCGAGCTCGAGGCCGCCGTCCGGGGACTGGACGAGCAGCGCGGGCAGGAGGCCGTCACGCACGCGCTCACACTCGCTATGACCTACCTGATGGGCCTCGATGGCGTCTACGCGTTGGTGGACCGCGACAACACCCTGCTCCTGACAAGGAAGAACTGCGTCGTGGCGTACAGGGACGCCGACCCGACCGACCCGGCCTCACCCATCATCGAGGCGGCGCGATGGCCCAAACCCGTCGAGGTGGAGGGGGACTTCGTCGGGGTCAACGTCACGTTCGACGGCCGGCTGGTGCTCTCCACCGACCACGGCTGGCTCGTGTGCCTCACCCGCGACTTCGCCGACTACTGCACGCTGCAGCTCCCGGGGCGCGCGAGCAGGCGGGCGACCACTGGGCCCGCATGCTCGCGTCCGGGCGGGCCGGAGGCTACGGCTGGGTGCGCAAGAGCCTCTGCGTCGACGCGGACGGTGGCATCTACGTGCCGTCGGTGGACCACCTGCACAAGGTGGTGTGGACGGG
This sequence comes from uncultured Acidimicrobiaceae bacterium, assembly GCA_963807775.1. GTDB lineage: Bacteria > Actinomycetota > Acidimicrobiia > Acidimicrobiales > RAAP-2 > Bog-473. Next base: position 168,448 of record CAWECY010000018.1, read on the forward strand.
CCATCGGCTCTCGACCGACGAAGCGCACGGCGCCTGGTCGGCCCCGTATCGCAACGGCGCTGGCTGGGGCTCGGGCACGACACCCTCGCTCATGGGCTTCGGCCCCGACGAGGACAGATTCGTGGTGATCGGCGACGGCGACGAGGTCGTCAACATCACGCTGTTCTGGCGCGACGACATCCCCGATGACTGGGAGCAGCTCCCTGGCGCACCGTCCCGGCGGATTGCTGGCCTCGGTCCCGCCGATATGGGTGACCCCGGCCTGCGGGCCATCCAGACCGAGCAGTCCATCACGGTGAGCGGCTACGGCGCCATGACGGTCAACAACGAGCCCGCCTCCATGCCCGAGGGGCTGCCACCGGCGGCAGCGCGGTCTCTGTGCTTCTATCTGGGCCACGACCCCGCCTACCGACCCCTGGGCCTGCACAAGTACGAGTGGAACCCCGACACGCGGACGCTCGACGAGGCATGGGTGTGCACGTCCGTGTCCACGCCCAACTCGGTCCCCTTCGTGTCCCAGGGCTCGGACCTGGTCTACACATGCGGCACCCGCGACCGGAGGTGGACGATCGAAGCGGTCGACTGGACGACGGGTGAATCCGCGTTCCACTACGTCGTGGGCGACTCGACGTTCAACACCTTGGGCGCTGGAGTCCTGCTCGACGACGAGGGCCGGCTCCTCTACGGCACGATCTTCGGCAAGACACGCATCCTGCGCACCGCCGGCGACCACCCGATCCCTGGCGATCTACGGTAGACGCGGTGAGTGGACCGGGGCGTCCGACGCAAGAGGATCGGGCAGAGGCCGTCCGTCTGATGCTGGTCGATCTGAGCTCCGGCCGCGAGTTCGCCACGATCATCGAGCGGCTGGCCGACCAGCACCCCGAGAACAACCCCTTCCCCGCGGAGGAGCTCCTCGGGCTGGCGGCCGAAGCCATCGAGGAGTCAGGCGCCACCCCGTCCGATCCCATCGATTACGAACGGATCCGCGAGCGCTATCTGCCCGAGCGGGTCTTCCGGGGCAAGGTCGAGCACCACCGGAGCCACTACGCGCTGAGTGCGGCGGCCATGATCCGAGGCGGTGTGTACCCCGACCTCTTCGGTGAGGTCGGGTGGTGGCACGACGACGATCTGTGGTTCTACGCCTTCTACGCCCTGGTGATCTACGTGCGGATCGCCGCCGAGCGCAGCGAACGGTCGTTCGAACAGGTGGCTCTCGCCCTGGCCGCCCGACGGGCTGTGCCGCTCCATCAGTGACCGGATCTCGGGCGCCTCATCCGCCGCGACGGTGCTGGGTGGCGTCCAATGCGGACCGGCCCCGACCCGTCCCGGCTCGGCGCGCTCAGGCCGTACGGCTCCCGCCGTCCGCGTCCTCGTGCCGCTCGGCGGCCAGGTCGTCGAGCCGCCGGGCATACTCGTCCGAGTCGATGTCGTAGGCCCACATGACCAGCGCGTCCTGCCCCGTCACCGGGTAGTAGTTCCTGCGCACGCCGACCGGGGCGAAGCCGAAGCGCCGGTACAGCGCCTGGGCGGGCTCGTTGTTCGCCGCCACCTCGAGCGAGAGGTGGCGGGTCCCGCCGGCCCGCAGCGTGCGGACGCCGTCGATGATGAGCGCGGTGGCCACCCCCGAGCGCTGGTAGGCGGGCGCCGTGGCGATCGTCGTCATGTGCGCCTCGTCGTCGACAATGAGGAACCCGATGTAGCCGGCCATCTGGTCGCCGTCCCAGGCGGCCCGGTAGAGCCGGCCCTTGCGCAGGGCGAGCTCGGAGTTGAACACCGCCGGCGACCACGGCTCGGGGAAGACCCGCGCCTCGATCGGGAGGACGTAGCGGAGATCGCGCCGACGCAGCTTCTCGATCTTCAGCAGCATCAGCCCCGCTCCACCCGCGCAAAATTGCTCTTTGCGTCCGCCTCCCGCATGTAGAGGGGAACGATCTGACCGGGGTCGGCTGGCGGTTCGCCCTCGTCCAATCGCGATAACGCCAGGTGCAGCAGCGCCTCGGGCGGTGGGAAGCAGAGCCCGGGCGCCCGGATCTCGACGCCGGGCACGGCCCCCAGCTGACTGGCGTAGCGCTCGGCCCCGTCGCCCACCGCGAGCACGAGCGCGTGTGGGACCCCGCCGAGCGCGTCGGCCAGCGCCGCCGGGGCGAACAGCCCGGGAGGCATCCGCACGGTCGTGACCCGGCGCGACTCGACGTGGTACAGGGCGGCGAACACCTCCCCCCGGCGGGCGTCGATGCACGAGAGCACCAGGCCGCGGTGACCCACCCGGGCCGCGCCCGTGGCCAGGACCTCCAGGCTGGTCGCCCCGATCACGCCGATACCGAGCGCCTGGGCCAACCCCTTGGCCGCCGCCACGCCGACGCGTAGCCCGGTGAAGAGCCCGGGGCCCACGTCGACCGCCACGACATGCAGGTCGCGGGGGGTCAGGTCGACCTGGGCCAGCAGGTGCTCGAGCGCGGGCGTCAGGGTCTCGACGTGACGGCGCCGGCCGGTCAGCGTGAGCTCGGCCTGCACCCCGGCCGCCGTGCGCACGGCCACCCCGACCGTCTCGGTCGCCGTCTCAATGGCCACGATGTTGTACGGCGCGGCTGTCATGTCGCCGGGGCGGCCGGCTCCGCCCGCACCGCGCCCGCCACCTCGGCCGACCGTTCGGCCCAGCTGCCGTGGCACGAGACGGACACGTCGCGCCGCTCGGGCGATCCGACCGGGTCGGGCACGACCAGCGTCACCTCGAGCGTGCTGGCCCCGAGGGCGGGCGCGGCCAGGTCGCCCCACTCGACCACGGCCACCGCGTCCTCCTCCACCAACTCGGCCAGGGCCAGGTCGACCACCTCGGCCACCGTGCCGGTGCGGTAGACGTCGGCATGGATCAGCGTGGCCACCCGGCTCGCCGCGCCGCAGCGGTAGTGGCGCACCAGCGCGAAGGTCGGGCTGGTCACCGGGCCGGCCACCCCCAGCGCGGCGGCGAAGCCCTGGGCGAAGGCCGTCTTGCCGGCGCCCAGGTCGCCCACCAGCAGCACCACGTCGCCGGCCCGGCACAGCGGGGCGAGGCGTCCGGCCAACCGGCGCGTCTCCTCGACCGAGTCCGTGGCGGCCCGGACCGGCCAGCCCCCGCTCACGCCCTTCCCGCCATCAGGCGCTTGGCCCGGACCAGGTCGGCCCGCATCTCGGCCATGGCCTCGCCGCCCGCCCGCAGCACGTAGGCCGGGTGGTAGGTGGGGATGAGCTGGGCCGCGCCGCGCTCGAAGACCTGGCCCCGCAGGGAGCGGATGCCCAGGCTGCTCCCGAGTAGCAGCTTGGTCGAGAAGTTGCCCAGGGTCACGATCACGGCCGGGTCGATCAGCGTGATCTGCTCCTCCAGGTAGGGGCGGCAGGCCTCGATCTCGTCGGGGGCGGGATCGCGGTTGTTGGGCGGGCGGCACTTGACGACGTTGGCGATGTAGCACTCGGCCCGGGTCAGCCCGATCTCCTCCCACATGAGGCGGTCGAGCAGCTTGCCCGAGCGGCCCACGAACGGCTCGCCGGCCAGGTCCTCCTCGCGCCCGGGACCTTCGCCCACGAACAGCAGGTCGGCCGCCGGGTCGCCCACGCCGAAGACCACCTGGGTCCGGCCCCCGGCCAGAGGGCAACGCGTGCAGGTCGAGGCGGTTACCCGAAGCTGCTCGAGCGCAGTGGCGTCAGGCACCGGTGGGGTCGGCAGCGTCGGCGGGGCGGTTGACCAGGATGCGGGGCATGCGCGGCCCGACGCCGCACACCACCTCGTAGCTGATCGTGCTCAGCATGGCCGCCCAGTCGTCCGCCGTGATGCGTTCGTCGCCCTGGCGGCCGAGCAGCACCACCTCGTCGCCGGGGCGGACCGAGTGGTCGTCGCCGCAGTCGACCACGATCTGGTCCATCGTCACCATCCCGGCCAGCGGGCGGCGGCGGCCACCGATGAGCACCTCGTAGCCCGCCGTGAAGAGCGCGCGGGGCACCCCGTCGGCGTAGCCGATGGGCACCGTCGCCACGCGCGAGGGTGCGGGGAGAGGGCGCAGGCGACCGTAGGACGGCCGCTCCCCCGCCTCGAGCTCCTGCACGGCCACGACCTCTGCCTTGAGCGACATGGCCGGGCGCAGCTGAGCGCCGCCGACCTGGTCGTCGAAGGCCTGCTGCACGCGGGCGCCGGGCAGGTAGCCGTAGAGGCCGAGGCCGGCGCGCACCATGTCGTATCGAGAACGGGCGAAGGCGACGCCACCCGCCGTGTTGGCCGCGTGCAGCACCGGGGGGGCGATCCCGGCCGGGGCCAGGCTGGCGACGAGCGCGTCGAAGCGATCGAGCTGGCCTTCGGTGTAGTCGACGTCGGCCTGGTCGAGGCCGTCGGCCACCGGCAGGTGCGTCCACACGCCCTCGAGCTCGAGCAACGGCTCGGCGGTGACGGCGGCGGCCAGCTCGGGCAGGTCCTCGGGGGCGGCGCCGACGCGGTGCATGCCGGTGTCCACCTTGACGTGGACCGCCGTGCGCCGCCCCCGCCTGGCCGCGGCGTCGGCCACGGCCCGTATGGCCTGGCGCGTGTACAGGGTCGGTGTGAGGCCGTGGGCGAGGGCCGTATCGACGGCGTCGAGGCCGCACTCGCTCAAGAGGAGCACAGGCGCCGTGACACCGTGCTCGCGCAGCTCGACGCCCTCGTCGACCAGCGCCACCGCCAGCTGTTGCGCGCCACCGGCCAGAGCGGCGCGCGCCACCGCCGGCCCACCGTGGCCGTAGCCGTGGGCCTTGACCACCGCGCAGAGGCGGGCGGGGGCGGCCAGGTTGGTGAGGACTCGTGTGTTCTGGGTGATGGCGGCCAGGTCGATCTCGGCCCAGGCCGGGCGGGACCTGCCCTGGGCCATGGTCACCTCGCCCGCCTCGGGCGCCAGACGCGTGGGCATGGGCGTGGGCGCACCGTCAGCCACGACCCGCCGCTCCTCGTTCTCGTTCCACGTCCGCGTCGGCGTCGGCGTCGGCGTCGGAGAGCACGGTTGCCACCAGATCGGGCAGGTCCCCCGCCACCAGGCCCTCGGGCGGGCCCAGCGACCCCGCCCGCCCGTGCACGTGCGCCGCCAGGGCCGTCGCCTCGTGGGCCGGCACGCCCCGGGCCAGGAAGGCGCCGATGACGCCCGACAGCACGTCGCCGCTCCCGGCCGTGGCCAACGCCGGGCCGCCGGCGTCGGAGAGCAGCACGTCGGGTGTGACCTGTGCGCCGTCCGGGTGGGCCACCGTCGTCAGCGAGCCCTTCAACAGGACGACGGCGCCTGTGGCGCCGCCCAGGCGCCGGGCGGCGGCCAGGCGGTCCGGCCCGGGTGCGTCCCCGGCCATGCGGGCGTACTCGCCGTCGTGCGGGGTGAGGACGCTGGGCGCGCCGCGCTTGTCGAGCACCCGGCGCGCCGAGCCGGCGTCACCCAGTGCCGTCAGCGCGTCGGCGTCGATCACCAGCGGCACCGGCACGGCGGCGATCACCGCCCGGATCTCCTCGGCCACGTCCTCCGCCGTGCCCAGGCCGGGCCCGATCACGACGGCCTTGCACTTGGCCGTCGCCGCCAGGAACGCGTCCGCCCAGCCCTCGGCCGGCAGCGCCATGCGGACCGCCTCGGTCGGCCACACCGTCTCGGGGTGGTGCCCCGGCGAGCCCAGCCGGATCATCCCCGCGCCGGCCGCCATGGCGCCCCGGGCGCTGAGCACCGCCGCCCCCTCCATGCCGGCCGAGCCGGCGGCGATGCCGACGGCGTGGTTCCACTTGTTGCCGTCACGCCGCCGAGCCGGGAGCAGCGCGCCGATGTCGGCGTCCTCCATCAGGCAGGTCTGCGGCGTGGGGAACCCGATGCCGATGTCGGCCACCGCGACCACGCCGCTGAGCTCGGCGCCGTCGCCCTGGAGGAGGCCGGGCTTGAGCGCGGCGAAGGTCACCGTGCGGTCGGCCCGCACCGGCCGCCCCGAGCCGGCGCCGCTGTCGGCGTCCACGCCCGAGGGGATGTCGATCGCCAGCACGACGGCGCCCGCCGGGACGCCCGGCGCCTCGTAGGACCCCCGGAAGCCGGTGCCGTAGGCGGCGTCGATGACCAGGTCGCAACGCGCCGGGAGCCGGCCCGATGCGCCTTCGGCCTCGAGCACGGTGACGCGCGCCCCCCGCCGGGCCAGCACGGCCGCCGCCACCCGCCCGTCGGCCCCGTTCGACCCCTTGCCGGCGACCACGACCACACGCCGGCCGTAGGCGCCGCCCCCGAGCAGGCGCAGCGCGCTGTGCGCCACCGCCGTGCCCGCCCGCTGCACCAGCGTCTCGTGCGACACCTGGGCCAGCGCGGCCGCGTCGGCCGCCCGCATCTCGTCGCGGGTCAGGACGGGGCGCATGGCTGCGTTGTCGTCTGCTCTTGCTCGGCCACCACGAAGGCGATGGCCACCTTGTCGGTGTGGGTGAGCGACAGGTGGAAGTTGCCGGCGCCCTGCGCCCCCGCCAGCTCGGCCGCGCCCCCGTGCAGCACCAGGTACGGCGCGTGGCGCGTGGCGCCGGTGCCCGTCGTCCTGCGCACCTCGACGTCGGTCAGCGCGAAGGCGCCGATGCCGGTGCCGAGCGCCTTCATCACCGCCTCCTTGGCCGCGAAGCGGGCCGCCAGCGACTGCGCCACGTCCGCCGAGCCGCCGGCGTCGGTCTGCTCGGTCTCGGTGAAGCAGCGGGCGGCGAAGCGCGGCCGCCGGTCCAGCAGGCGGCGGAAGCGGGCCACGTCGACCGCGTCCACGCCCACCCCCACAATGGGGCTCACTCGACCGTCACCGTCTTGGCCAGGTTACGCGGCCGGTCCGGGTCGTGGCCGTGCAGGCGGGCCAGCCGGTAGGCCAGCAGCTGCAGGGGCACCACGCCCACCACCGGCGACAGCAGCGGCGACGTCGGCGGCACCCACAGCACGTGGTCGGCCACGGCCGCCGCCTCCTCGTCGCCGTCGTCGGCCACCAGCACCACGGTGGCGCCGCGGCTGTGCACCTCGGCGATGTTGGACAGCATCTTCTCCCACAGCGGGTTCCTGGTGGCGATCCCGACCACCACCGTGCCCGGCTCGATCAGCGCGATCGGCCCGTGCTTCAGCTCGCCCGCCGGATAGCCCTCGGCACGGAGGTAGGCCAGCTCCTTCAGCTTGAGCGCGCCCTCCAGCGCCACCGGGTAGCCGACGTGGCGGCCCAGGAAGAAGAAGTCGCGGGCGTCGGTCAGCTTCCCCGCCAGGTCGTCGACCGCGCCCACCCGGCCGAGGGCCTCGGCCATCAGCAGTGGCAGGGTCTCCATGGCGTTGAGGATCTCGTTGATCTCCGCCGGCGGCAGCGTCCCCTTGAGCTGGGCCAGGTAGAGCCCGAGCACCTCGAGCGCCACGATCTGGGCCAGGTGGCACTTGGTGGAGGCCACGCCGATCTCGGGGCCGGCCCGCGTGTAGAGCACGCCGTCGGCCGCCCGGGCCATGGACGAGTCGACCACGTTGGAGACCACCAGCACCTTGGCCCCCAGCCGGGCCGCCTCCCGCATGGCCTCGGACGTGTCGAGCGTCTCGCCCGACTGCGACACCCCGACGCACAGCGTGCGCTCGTTCAGCACCGGGTCCCGGTAGCGGAACTCGCTGGCGATGTCGACCTCGGTGGGCACCTTGACCCAGTGCTCAATGGCGTACTTGGCCACCAGCGCCGAGTGGTAGCTCGAGCCGCAGGCCACGATGAACACCTTGTCGATGGCGCGCAGCTCGTCGGCCGAGAGGCGCATCTCGTCCAGGATCAGCTCTCCCCCGGCGCCGCGCCGGTCCAGCAGCGTGTCGGCCACCGCCTGGGGCTGCTCGTGCATCTCCTTGGACATGTAGTCCTCGAAGCCGCCCTTCTGCGCCGCCTCCAGGTCCCAGGTGATGGTGAGCTGCTCGGGCTCCACCACCTCGCCGTCGAGCGTCGTCACCGCGATGGCGCCGGGCGTGAGCACCGCCACCTCGTCGTCGGCCAGCGCGAACACCGTCCGGGTGTGCCCGATCAGCGCCGGGATGTCCGAGGCCAGCAGCGCCTGGCCGTCCTCGAGCCCGAGCACGAGCGGAGTCGAGCGCCGGGCCGCCACGATGACGTCCGGCTCGTCGGCCGAGATCACGGCGATGGAGAAGGCACCGCGTACCTGGCGCAGGGTCGCCCGCACTGCGTCCACCAGCGTCGCCCCCCGGGCCATCTCCGCCTCCACCAGATGGGCCATCACCTCGGTGTCGGTGGCCGACGCGAGCACGTGCCCGTCCGCCACCAGCGCCGCCCGCAGCGGGGCGTGGTTCTCGATGATCCCGTTGTGGATGATGGCCACCCGCCCCGTGCAATCGACGTGGGGGTGGGCGTTGGCCTCGGTGGGGTGGCCGTGGGTGGCCCAGCGCGTGTGCCCGATGGCCGCCGCGTGCCCTCTCGGCGCGTCGGCCGTCAGCTCGCCCAGCCGGGCCACCGAGGTCGTCCCGCCGGCGGCCCGGGCCCGCCAGATGCCCCCGTCGACCACCATGGCCACGCCGGCCGAGTCGTAGCCGCGGTACTCGAGCTGGTGCAGCGCGCCCAGGAGGAGGGGGATGGCGTCGTCCTCACCGGTGACGCCGATGATGCCGCACATAAGGACCCAGACTACCGGTTGCCTACCCCTGGCTTTGCGGTTCGACCTGCCCCAACGCGGCTTCCACCACCCCGGCCAGCGCCGCCGCCACGGCGTTGGCCTGCGCCTCGTCGCGTGCCTCGACCATGACGCGCACCAGCGGCTCGGTGCCCGACGCCCGCAGCAGCACCCGGCCGGTGTGGCCCAGATCGGCCTCCGCCTTGGTCACGGCGTCCCACACCTCCAGGGACTCGGCCAGGCGCTCGGGCTGGGGGATGGGGACGTTGACCAGCCGTTGCGGCACGCGCTCGACCAGCCCGCTCGACAGCTCGGCCAGCGAGCGGCCCGACCGGCGCATGAGGTCGGCCAGCGCCAGCCCCGTGAGCACCCCGTCCCCCGTCGTCGACACCGAACGGAAGATGATGTGGCCCGACTGCTCTCCCCCCAGGCTGAGGCCGCCGGCGTCCAGGGCGGCCAGCACGTGGCGGTCCCCGACGTCGGTCTCCAGCACGCCGATGCCGCGCCCCTCCATGGCCAGGCGGAAGCCCAGGTTGGTCATGACCGTCACCACCACCGTGTTGGCGAACAGCCGCTCCCGTTCGGCCAGGTCCAATGCGAACAGCGCCAGCAGCGCGTCGCCGTCCACCACCGTGCCCGTCTGGTCGACGGCGATCACCCGGTCGGCGTCGCCGTCGAGCGCCAGCCCCAGGTCGGCCCCCCGCTTGACCACCGCCGCCGCCAGCCCGGCCGGGTCGGTCGACCCGCACTCGTCGTTGATGTTCGACCCGTCCGGCCTGTCGTGCAGCACCACCACGTCGGCACCCACCTCGCGCAGCACGGCCGGCGCCACCGCCGAGGCGGCGCCGTTGGCGCAGTCGACCACCACGGACAGCCCGCCGAGCCGTCGGCCCTCCAGGGTCCTCACCAGCTGGGCGCGGTACAACTCGGCCGACGCCACGGCGTCGCTGACGATCACACCGACACCGTGGCCGGTCGGCCGGCGGGGCGGGTGGTCCGGCGAGGCCAGTATCGACTCGAGCTCGCGCTCGATCTCCACCTCGATCTCCACCGGCAGCTTCGTCCCCAGCCGGCTGAACAGCTTGATCCCGTTGTCGGCGAACGGGTTGTGCGAGGCCGAGATCACCGCCCCGGGCGAGTCCCGCGCCACCGCCACCGCCGCCACCCCGGGCGTGGGCAGCACGCCGACGTCGATGACGTCCGCCCCCTCGGTGGCCAGCCCGGCCGAGAAGGCGGCCTGCAGCAGCGGCCCCGAACGGCGGGTGTCGCGCCCCACCACGAAGGCGGGGGCGGGCAGCACGCGGGCGCTGGCGCGCCCGAGGGCCAGCGCCAGCTCGGCGGTCAGGCTCTCGTTCGCCACCCCGCGCACGCCATCGGTGCCGAAGCGGGTCGGCGCCACGGCGCGTCGCGTCCTCGTCCTCGTCCTCGTTACCGCTTGGAGTACTGCGGCGCCTTGCGGGCCTTCTTCAGGCCGTACTTCTTCGACTCCTTCTCCCGCGCGTCGCGCGTCAGCAGGCCAGAGCGCTTGAGCGCGCCGCGCAGCTCGGGGTCGACGGAGATCAGGCTGCGGGCGATGCCCAGCCGCAGCGCACCGGCCTGCCCCGAAATCCCGCCGCCGTCGATCGTGGCGTCGATGTCGTACGACTCGGCCATGTTGGTCACGCGCAGCGGCTCGGTCGCCAGCATGCGGTGTGTGGCGGAGGTGAAATACGCCTCGAACTTCTGCTTGTTGATGGTGATGGCGCCCTGACCGGGGCGGAAGCGGACGCGGGCCACCGCCTGCTTGCGGCGTCCGGTCGTCTGGCTCAGTGGTGCGGGCATGTGTCCTTCCTGAATTCCTGGCTGGTGCTTGTGGCTCGTGCTGGTTCCGGTGCTGGTCAGCTGGCCCGGCGGGCCCCGGGCAGCTCGAGCGGCTCGGGCTTCTGGGCGGCGTGGGGGTGCTCGGGGCCGGCGTAGACCTGCAGCTTGCTCAGCTGCTGGCGCCCCAGCGTGTTCTTGGGCAGCATGCCGCGCACGGCCCGGCGCACCAGCTCGGCCGGCTGGTGCTCGAGCAGCTCGGCGTAACTGGTCGAGCGCAGCCCGCCCGGGTACCCGCTGTGCCGGTAGGCCTGCTTGGCCTCGGCCTTGCCCGCCGTGAGCACGACCTTGTCGGCGTTGACCACGATCACGTGGTCACCCGTGTCGACGTGCGGGGCGAAGTACGGCCGGTGCTTGCCCCGCAGGATGGCCGCCACCCCCGAGGCCAGGCGCCCGAGGACGAGGCCGTCGGCGTCGACGACGAACCAGGTTCTCTGTATGTCGGGGACCTTCGGTGAAAATGTGCGCACAGGACCGATCTTTCAGCGTCTGCGTGGTGGAGAGCGCAGCCCCAAAGGGCGCGCTCAGGCGACGTACCAGCTTAGGGCCTGGCGCCAGGCCCAGCAAGCCGCCATTGACGCCTTTTCGGGCAGGCCACCGCCCGTTTTCTGCCGGACCCCTCCCGGCGGCCGGCCCGCTCGAGGCGGGCATCGTCGTTGGTTGGGCCTCACCGCCGAACTCACCTGTTCGGTATACGCAAGAAATTCTACCGATCGGTTAGTCAGACCCCACGTATACGCCCGCCGAGCAACCAGCAGGCCCCCGCACGGGTCAGTCGGCCGGCTCCGCGTACTCCACGGCCACCAGGCACAACCCCTCGGGCGGCGCCGGATCGGGCAAGGACTGCCGGGACGCCGCCCGCAGCCGTTCCAGCAGTCCGGCCGCGTTCTGCTTGCCCCGCCCGACGTCGACCAGCGAGGCCACGAGGGAGCGCACCATCTGGTGGCAGAACGAGCCCGCCGAGATCTCAAAGCGCAGCAGCCGGCCGCCGCCACCCCCGTCCCCGCCACCCCCGTCCCCGCCCCCACCACCCGCGTCAACCGCCTCCGGCCCCTCGTCCACCGACCACCGGGCCCGGGTCACCCGCCGCACCACGGGCTCCGAGCCATCGGTCCCCGGCCGGCGTCGGCAAAAGGAGCGGAAGTCGTGCGAGCCGAGCAGGACGTCGGACGCCGTCCGCATGGAGACCAGGTCGAGCCGGTCGCTCACGTGCCAGGCCACCGGCGCCAGCAGCGGGTCGGGCTCGGGCGCGTTCCAGACCAGGTAGCGGTAGGAGCGCCCGGTGGCGGAACGGCGGGCGTCGAAGTCGTCGCCCATCTCCTCGGCCCGGCGCACCACCACCTCGGGCGCCAGCTGGCGATTCAAAGCCCGGGCCAACCCGGCCGCGTCGTAGGGCAGCGAGGCCGGCAGGTCGACGTGCACCACCTGGCCGCGGGCGTGCACGCCGGCGTCGGTGCGCCCGGCGCAGGTGATCGCAGGGGGCTCCGACAGCCGGGCCGTACGCTCGAGCGCCTGCTTCAAAGCCCCGGCCACCGTGGGCACCTCGGGCTGGGGGGCGAAACCCCGGAAGGCCGCCCCGTCGTAGGCGATCAAGAGCCGCCAGCGCTGCAACGTTGTCGGTGTCGTCGCCTCGGCCGGGCCGGAAGGCGGCGCCTCGTCCACCCCTAGACGAACTCGATCCGCGCCATCGGCGCGTTGTCACCCGGGCGCGGCCCCAGCTTGAGGATCCGCGTGTAGCCGCCCGGGCGCTCCGTGTAACGCGGCCCGATCTCGTCGAAGAGCTTCTTGGTCATGTCCTTGTCCCGGATCAGGGCCACGACGTTGCGGTGGTTGGCCATGCCGCCCTTGCGGGCCGCCGTCACGCACTTCTCGGCCACCGGGCGCAGGGCCTTGGCCTTGGCCTCGGTCGTCACCAGCGACTCGGCGGCGATCAAAGACGCCACCAGGTTGCCCAGCATGGCCTTCTGGTGCGCCGAGGAGCCGCCGAAGCGGCGGCCGCGCTTGGGGGTTGCCTGCATGATCCGACCCCGGCCCTAGTCCCGGGTGCGCAGTGACAGCCCGCGCTCGTCCAGCCGCTGCACCACCTCGTCGGCCGACTTCTGGCCGAAGTTGGTGATGGCCAGCAGGTCCTCCATGGTGCGTTCGACCAGTTCGCCGATCGTGTTGATCTGGGCCCGCTTCAGGCAGTTGCGCGGCCGCTCGGACAGGTCCAGCTCCTCGATGCGCAGGTCCAAGTCCGGCGAGCCGCTCTGCGTCGTCCCGGTGTCGCCCAGCTCCAGGCCCAGGTGGGCCTCCTCCAGGTCGGCCACCAGCGAGACCAGGTTCCGCAGCGTGTCGCCGGCCGAAGCCAGCGCCTCACGCGGCGAGATCGTCCCGTCCGTCTCGATGTCCAAAACCAGCCGGTCGTAGTTGGTCGACTGCTCCACCCGCACCGGCTCAATGTCGAAGGTCACGCGGTGCACCGGCGAGAAGATGGAGTCGATCGGGATGACGCCGATGGTCGACGACTTCTTGTTCTTATCGGCCGAGGCGTACCCACGACCACGCTCCACCGTCACGTCCACGGCCAGCCGGCCCTTGGCGTTGATCGAGGCGATGTGCAGTTCCGGGTTCAGGATCTCGACGTCGGGCGTCAGCTGCAGGTCGGCCGCCGTGGCGTCGGCCGGGCCGCGTACGTCCAGGCGCAGGGTCACCGGCTCGTCCGCGTGCACCCGCACCAGCAGGTCCTTGAGGTTCAGGATGATGTCGGTGACGTCCTCCTTGACCCCGGGCAGCGTGGTGAACTCGTGCAGCGCCTCGTCGAAGCGCAGCTGGGTGACGGCACCGCCCGGGATGGAGGACAGCAGCGTGCGGCGCAGCGAGTTGCCCAGCGTCGTCCCGAAGCCCGGGTCGAGCGGGCCGATGGCGAAGCGCTGGCGGTTGTTCTGCTCCTCGTCGACGACTTCGACGGTCGGCCGTTGGATGATCAGCATGATGGGTACTCCTGTTGCGGAAGGGGGCTGGGACTACTTCGAATAGAGCTCGACGATGAGCTGCTCTTGGACGGGCTCGTCGATGTGCTCACGCAGGGGCGGGTTCAGCACGGCCACCGAGAAGCCGGCGTCACCGGTCTCGAGCCAGGCCGGGGTCTGGCGCTCCAGAGTGTCCATGTTGCGGCGGACCAGGAAGTTGCCCCGCGTGGACTCGCGCAGCTCGACCTTGTCGCCCTTGCGCACCCGGTAGCTCGGGATGGTGACCCGCTTGCCGTTCACGGTCACGTGGCCGTGGCGGACGAACTGTCGGGCCTGGCGGCGCGAAGCGCCCCAGCCGGCCCGGAAGACGACGTTGTCGAGGCGCAGCTCCAGGTTCCGCAGCAAGTTCTCACCGGTGATGCCGGGCTGGCGGTTCGCCTCCTCGTACATGTTGCGGAACTGCTTCTCCAAGATCCCGTAAATGCGGCGGGCCTTCTGCTTCTCGCGCAGCTGAGCCAAATATTCGGAGCCCTGGCGCATGCGGTCGCGTCCGTGCTCGCCCGGCGGGTAGGCGCGGCTGTGGCGGTCGGTGACCGCCTCGGAGACCGGGCACTTGAGCGAGTAGCAGCGCTCGCCCTTCAAGAACAGCTTGGTCCGCTCGCGCCGGCACAGGCGGCAGACGGGACCGGTGTATCGGGCCATGGGGTGACTACCTCTTCCTCGTCTTCGGGCCTAGACCCGGCGCCGCTTCTTGGGGCGGCAGCCGTTGTGCGGGATCGGCGTGACGTCCTTGATCCCGACCACCTCAATGCCGACCGCAGCCAGCGAGCGGATGGCGGTCTCGCGCCCCGACCCCGGCCCACGCACCAGCACGTCGACCTTGCGCACGCCGTGCTCCATGGCCCGCTTGGCGCACGCCTCGGCCGCCAGCTGGGCGGCGAAGGGCGTCGACTTGCGGGAGCCCTTGAAGCCGACGTTGCCCGCCGAGGCCCAGGCCAGGACGTTGCCCTCGGGGTCGGCGATGGACACGATCGTGTTGTTGAACGAGCTCTTGATATGCGCCACGCCGTACGCGACGTTCTTGCGCTCCTTGCGGCGGGGTCGCCGCTGGCCGGGCTTGGCTGCCTTGGGCACTACTTCTTCACCTTCTTCTTCCCGGCCACCGTCTTCTTGGGGCCCTTACGGGTGCGGGCATTGGTGTGGGTGCGCTGGCCGTGGACCGGCAGGCCCTTGCGGTGGCGCACGCCCTGGTAGCAGTTGATCTCCATCTTCCGCTTGATGTCCTGCGACACGTCGCGGCGCAGGTCACCCTCGACACGGAACGAGGTGTCGATGTAGGTGCGGAGCTTCGCCACCTCTTCGTCGGTCAGGTCACGCACCCGGGTCGACGGGCTGATGTCGACGGCGTCCGTGATCTGCTTCGACAGCGTCGGGCCGATGCCGTAGATGTAGGTCAAAGCGATCTCGAGCCGCTTCTCGCGGCGGGATGTCCACCCCTGAAATACGGGCCATGTGCCTCTCCTCGCCCTAACCCTGTCGTCCCTAACCCTGCCGCTGCTTGTGGCGCGGGTTGTCGCAGATCACCCGCACCACGCCGCGGCGCCGGATGACCTTGCACTTCTCACAGATCGGCTTCACGCTCGGCCGAACCTTCATCGTCCTCGTCCTGTCATCGTTCTCATCGCTCTACTTGCTACTTGTACCGATAGGTGATCCGACCCCGGTTGAGGTCGTACGGAGTGATCTCCACCTGCACCTTGTCGCCCGGCAAGATACGGATGCGGTGCATACGCATCTTCCCCGAGCTGTGCGCCAGCACCTTGTGCCCGTTCTCGAGCTCGACTCGGAACATGGCGTTGGGCAGCGGCTCCACCACCGTGCCTTCGAGCACGATGGCGTCTTCCTTGGGCTTGGGCAGGTGACTCTCTCCTGGTTCGTTCTGGAATACTCCTCGTCCGAGCGCCACCGGGAGCGCGAGGCCTGACCGGGGCGGGATTCGGACGTGACCGCCGGACGGTTCGACCCGAAAACGGGGCGGACCAGTGCCCGGAGCAGCGAATAAGTCTACCGCAACCTGGGAGGTTTTCCACCCCGACTTCCTGGTGGCGGCCCCGTCTGGTCCTCCGGACCCCAGCCCGGGGGAACCCGCGAGGCGACCCCCCTGGTCAGGACGTCACGTAGCGGGTGGCCGGGGTCCCCGGGGGGTTGGTCACCCCCGGCTCGGCATCGGGGTTGTCCACGCAGACCTCGGCCTCCAGGCCGTCGGGGTCCCGGAAGAACATGGACAGAACGGGGCCGAAATCGGTCACGAACTCGTCGGCCGCCCCCCGGGCGATCAGCCGGCGGCGGATCTCCTCGAACGCCTCCAGCGAGGCGGCCTGGAGGGCCATGTGGTCGAGGCGGCCCCGGCCCAGCATGGGCGTCTGGCGCTCGGCCTCGGTGTTGCCGGGGACCTCGAAGACGTTGAACTCGGAGTGGTCCCCCACCTGGACGAAGGTCAGCGTGCCGTGGCCACCCATGTCCTCGACGCCCAGGACCTCGGCGCCGAACACCTCGTTGTAGAAGGCCACAAAGCGCTCGGTGTCCGCCGTGACGACCGCCACGTGGTTGAAGCCGTCGGTCAGCATCGAGCCACTCCCTTCAGTGGGCACCCTGGTGCTGGCGCCAACCTACCGTGACGACCCGGTCTCCGACCCGGGCCCGGGCCGCGCTCACTCCGGCTCCAGCAGCGCCAGCGCCACTTGTTCTCGGAGGTAGGCGACGGTCTCAGCGGTGCCGAGCGCGGCACCCCGGGCCGCCAGGGCACTGACCTGCTCCCGGCCGAGCGCGTGGAGCAACGCGTCGTCACACCGTGCCCGCAGGTCTTGCGCCCACAGCGGGCTGAACTGCGCCATATGGCCACACTTGCCCGTGAGGACGGCCGCCGGCTCGAACCGGCCGAGTTCGCAAAGGGCCAAACCTGCCTGCAGGCACAGTGGCTCCGCATACATGGTCAGCCAGCTGATCTCGGTGATCAGCTCTGCGGTCTCCCTGGCCTGCGACAGCGCGCTGCGCCAGTCCTCGCGACCAAGCGCGAGCCACGCTCTGAACGCCGCCACGGAGTACATGAGCGCTGGGCTGTGGATCACTTCGGCCAGGCTCTCGGCTTCGTCGAGCAACGCGACAGCCCGGTCATCCTCGTACCTCTCGAGGGCGCCAACCAGGGCCCCCAGGGCGAATCCGAGGGAGGACAACTGCCCGACCTGGCGAGCCACCAGAATCGCCTCTTCCCACGTCGCCCGGGCTGAGTCGAACCGACCGAGGCCGGTGAGCGACCCGGCCAGGGAAGGAAGGGAGTGCGCCAGCTCAATCTCGTTGCCCTGCGCTCGCGCCAGGTCCACCCACTCCTGGGCCCGCCGCTCCCACTCCTCGGAGTCACCTTCCATGTAGGCCACGACGGCCCGGTTGCGCAGGATGGGCCAAGGCGGCGTGCCCAGCGTGTGCTGGACCCGCTCGGCGACGTCGGCGAGCCCTTTGGCGCGGGCGACGTCACCCGCGAGCAACGCACCCCACGATGTCCAGGCCGCCACCTTGGGGAAAAGGTCGTGGACCTCCGCACCCGGGATCTCGATCGCCAGCGGCGCCCATTCCATCGCCAGGTCGCCGATCTGCGTGTCGACGGCCAGGGGCGCCACGAGGCGAAGCGCATGCTCGGGGGACACGGTCTCGACCGCCCAGTCGAACGCGGCCCGCAGGTTGTCGATGTCCCGCCAGACCACCTCGTTCCATTTCACCTGGTCCCGGGTCCACAGGTGCGGCCCGGCCTCCTCGGCCAAGGCGACGAAGTACCCCGCATGGCGCCGGCGGACCGCCGCACTGTCTCCACTGGCTTCGAGCTGCTCCTGGGCGTACTGGCGGATGGTCTCGAGCAGCCGATAGCGCAGACCACCGTCGGTCACGTCGGCGACCACGAGCGACTTGTCCACCAGGCGACCGAGCACGTCGACGACGTCGAGCGGGTCCAGGTCGTCGTCCGCCAGGACCTCCTCGGCCGCCGTGAGTTCACAGCCACCGGCGAAGACCGAGAGGCCATTGAGTCCTCGCGCTTCGGCCTCGTCGAGCAGGTCGTAGGACCAGGCAATGGTCGCCCGCAGCGTCTGCTGGCGCTCCAGGGCGGCGCGGCTCCCGCGCGTCAGCAGCTTGAACCGCTGGTCCAGCCGGGCAACCAGGTCTTCGGGTGTGAGGGAGCGCACGCGCGCCGCGGCGAGCTCGATGGCCAGCGGGATCCCGTCCAGGCGCCGACACAGCTCGGCAACCGCAGCGCGGTTGGCGTCGCTGAGCGAGAAATCGCTCTTGGCCGTGATCGCCCGCACCGCGAAGAGCTGCACCGCCTCTGCTTCCACCACGCTCTGACCGTCAGCTTCGGCCGCCGGGACGCCGAGCGACGGCACGGCGACCAGTCGCTCTCCCCCCAGACCCAGTCCCTCGCGGCTGGTGGCGAGGATGGTGACCTCCGGACAGCTTTGCGTGGCCAGATCAGCCAGGTGGGCGAGAGCCCCGAGCAGATGCTCGCAGTTGTCGAGCAGCAACAGGAGCCTTTTGTTCGAGAGAAAGGCGAGGACGGTCTCTTCGACACTGCTCCCGGGAAAGGGCTGGACGCGCAGACTCGCCGCTACGGTCTCCCAGACGGCTCCAGGATCGGTCACCGGTGCGAACTCACAGAGCCACGCACCGTCGGGGAAGTGATCGACGGCGTCTGCCGCCACCTGGAGCGCGAGTCGGGTCTTGCCCACTCCGCCCACCCCGGTCAGGGTCACCAGCGTCGAGGCCCTGAGCAGTTCGGCGAGCGATGCCAGCTGGGCCTCACGGCCGATGAAGCTGGTCATCTGACGGGGCAGGTTGCCCGGCAAGGCACTCATCGAACGCAAGGGCGGGAACGTGTTGTCGCGCCCGGGCACGCTGACCTGGAACACGTGCTCGACGGTCGCCAGATCGCGTAGGCGATGCTCACCCAGGTCGACGAGCGTCAGCCCGCCCTCGCCGATCAGCCCGGCCGTCTGTGACGAGACCAGGACCTGTCCACCGTGACCGATCTCCATCAGGCGGGCCGTGCGGTTCACCGCAGTGCCGAAGTAGTCCCCGTCACGGAGCTCGGCCTCTCCGGTGTGGAGTCCCGTGCGTACCCTGATCGGAGAGGCCGTTGGCCAGTCCTCCGCCTCCAGCAACTGCTGAGAGCTCAGTGCTGCGGCCACCGCCGAAGAGGCCGAGGTGAACGCGGCGGCGATCCCGTCGCCCATCGTGGAGAAGACGATGCCGTTGTGCTCGGCCACTGCCTTGCGCAGAAGCTCGTCGTGGCGGGAGAGCGCGGACCGCATGGCCGACTCGTCTTCCTGCCACAGGCGAGTCGAGCCCTCGATGTCTGTGAACAGGAACGTCACCGTCCCAGACGGGCCTGACATGGCCAGGAGCATCCCACGACGGCTTGCCCTGCGCTCGCGATGCGAGCGTGTGCTCGAAGAGCACGGAGAGGCTGAAGACGTTGTTGCCCGTCTTCGGGCTGGGTCCCCTGCCGACTAGGGGCGCCGGCCGTTTGGCATGAGGTCGCTCAGGCCCCACTGGTCAAGGGCGTTCAGCTGGACCTGGTCACCGGTGGCCTCGACGATCATGTTGCCGCCGACGTAGATGCCGGTGTGGTACACCGACGTCCAGTCGGTCTGCGAGTCCCCCCAGAACACGAGGTCCCCGGCCGAGAGCGCGGTCAGCGCCACGGGCACGCCCGCCGTCTCGTACTGGTTGTCGGACACCCGGGCGAAGCCGATGCCGTCGCCGTTCTCCCACGAGGCCAGGGCCAGGCCCGAGCAGTCGTAGCCCACCGGACCGTTGCCGCCCCAGATGTACGGCTTGCCGAGTTGGGCGAAGGCGAAGAGGACCGCTTTGTCGCCGGGCGTCACCGGCTGGAACAGCAGTCCCTCGGTCGGCGGGGCGCCCTGGGCGTCGCCGAAGGGGTACGCCGTCCCGTTCTGCATTTCCACCCAGTAGCCCTGGCCCGACTGGTCCGAGACGATCTTCTCGGCCGGATCGAGGGTGCCGGCGCCGGCCGCCGAGCCGGAGAAGCCGGCGTCGCCGAAATTGAAGACCCCTCCGTCGGCCGCCACCAGCCAGTACCCCTTGCCGTCGGGGGTGGGCGCCATGCCAACGATGGGTTGGTCGAGTTTCAGCGATCCCGTCGACCCGTAGAAGCCTGCGTCGCCGTAGTTGAAGATGCCGCCGTCGGAGGCCACCAGCCAATACCCCTTGCCGTCGGGAGTGGGGGCCATGGCGACGATGGGCTTGTTGAGGGAGATGGATCCCGTCGAGCCGTAGAACTGGGCGTCGCCGTAGTTGAAGATGCCCCCGTCGGAGGCCACCATCCAGTAGCCAAGGTCGTCGGTGGTCGGGGCCATGCCGACGATGGGCTTGTTGAGGGAGATGGCGCCGGTCGAGCCGTAGAACTGCGCGTCGCCGTAGGAGAAGATGCCGCCGTCGGAGGCGACGAGCCAGTAGCCCTGCGCGTCGGTGGTCGGGGTGATGGCGACGATGGGGTGGTTCAACGACAGGTTGGCGGCCGAGCCGAACGCGCCGGCATCACCGAAGTCCCACACGGCGCCCTGGGCATCGGCCAGCCAGAAGTTGGCAGAGGGGACGCCGGTCAGCGCCTCCACGGGGTCGTTCCCCGAGCTGTAGTCCCGCAGCGAAGCACCGCCGGCGGAGGCCAGACCGAGCACCAGGGCGCCGCACATGAGGGCGCCGAGGACGGCCGAGGTGCTGCGCGTGCTGATCACAGAGGTGCGGGCGCAAGATCTACGTGCGCGAAGGCGTTGCGATGCGGGCGGCACACACGTGGAGTCGTCGTCTCCACGAGGCTCCTTAAGGGCTGCACCGGGGTGCCCACCGGAATTTGGGTTCCCGTTGGCCACGGCGGACGGGTCGGGAGAGATTCGGCCCGCCGTCGAGCCCGGCGCAGCCGGCGAGGTGACTCCCCCGTCGAGGTGGCGAAGGTCAGCCGGTCACGGCCCCGACGGGCTTGGTGTCCTCGACCGCGCACAACTTCGACGAGAGGGCAGCCGCAGCTTCGAGGAGTCCCCGTCGTTCGGCCCTGGGCCCTTGGACCCCGCCATCAACACGTTTGCGCTGCTCTGACCCCGCACAGCTCACAGCTGAGGTCGGGAAACGCACTTCGGCTCAGGCCGACCCTGGAACGGCGCTTGGTTCGACTGCGAGCTATGCCTCCTCCATCTGGACGAGCAAGGACTGAGGCCAGCGGCCGCCGCAAAACACCGTGTCGCTGGCTATCCGGTCATCGCGCAGCCTGACGATGTGGGCCTGGTGGCACATGTGGGGCACGCCCGCCTCTTCCCAGCTCAGGGTGAACTCCACCAGCTCGCCGCCATCAATCGTGCTGCGTCGTACCTCCCCGAAACGCCCTGGGTCGGCATACCACCTCCCCAGCTCGTCCTGCACGGGACCTGCGCCTTGGACCTGGAACCGCCAGTTCGGGACCGTTGCATCCAAGACGATGTCCTCACAGAAGATGTCCTCTGTGAGAGCCGCACCCTCGATGCCGGCCAGGAACGCGCCTACGGGGTCTGTCACCCATGACCTCACCATCCTCAGTTTGTCAACCCTTCACGTACGAGAGCTTCTCGGCCACCTTGCCCTCCCGTACCCGGAACACATCGACACCTCGCACATGTCCACCATCCCAGGAGTAGCGCCACAGCTGCACGACGCGATCCCGGCGCCGAAGGTCTCCTCGGGCTCAAACAGGGAAGATGGATCGCTGAAGATCGCCTCCCATGCCTGCGGACGGCGGCTCGGCCCACGTGGCGCATCCCGTCTGGCGCCGGACCGGTTGCGTCGAACACGCAGTCGTCGGTCACCAGCCCCAGGGCTGTCTCGAGATCGTGGTCGGCCCAGGCCGCCCCGAACCCCTCGACTACCTCGATGGGTGCGTCTACCCGAGCCCATCATTTGGCGTAGTTCCTGGCCCCGAACCAGTCGACGACGACACGGGCTCGCTCCCGATGACCCAGGCGTCGTGACCGCTGGGCAAGGACGTCACGTCTCCGGGGCCGGCGACGAACTCCTCCCCGTCGTCCATGCGGATGGCCAACTGCCCGCTCACGTGGTACTGGAAATGCGGGGCTTCGCAGCTCTCGGTGTTGGCGATCGGCTTCACGTCGCTCGACCAGCGCCAACCTGGCTGAAGGACAAGACGGCCGATCTCTCCACCTCCGGCCTTCACGATCTCGGCTCGCCCGTTGGGGAACTCGCGGACTTCGTCGGGCTTCTCGAAGCTGCGGTGCTCGGTTGCCTCCATGGTCGCCTCCTCGTTCGTCCCGGTGAGGTCTAAGGTAGACTTACCTACTAGTAGGTAAAAGTCAAGAGGCTCCCTCTGGGGAAGGATGGAACCAATGAAGAAGGGCCCGAACGAGAGAGGTCGAGACGGCAACCCAGATCCTCGACGTGGCCGAGCGGCTCGTACAGGTCCGCGGATTCAACGGATTCAGCTACGCCGACGTGGCAGCCGAGTTGAAGATCACGAAGGCAGCCCTCCACTACCACTTCGCCGGGAAGGCAGAACTCGGTGAGGCTCTCGTTGCCCGTTATGCCGCCCGCTTTGCCGATGCGCTTGCGGGGGCGGAGGCGCACACGCGCGAAGCGCCGGCCAGACTCGACGCATACGCCGATCTCTACCTCGACGTCCTACGCCAGCAGCGCATGTGTCTGTGCGGAATGATGGCCGCAGAGTTCGAGACCCTTCCGACTCCCATGCGAGACGCCCTGATTACATTCTTTGACAAGAACGAGCGGTGGCTCATGCGTGTCTTGGAGCAGGGTCGAAAGGAAGGGACCCTCACCTTCGCCGGTTCGCCGAGAGCAACAGCCCGGATGATCGTCAGCGGCCTGGAAGGGGCGATGCTCGTCGCCCGGCCCTTCGGCGACATCACGAGGTTTCAAGATGCCGCCAAGCAGCTTCTCTCGGGCCTGAAGTCCACGCCGTCAAGAGCCGCTCGGTCTCGGAATGGCTTCAAGGGAGGCCCGAAGAGCGGAGTAAAGGAACCTGCGTGACGCCAGAAGAGGTAGTCCGGGCCGCCTTGGACGCATGGCGGCGGCTTGATGTCGACGAGCTCGTGAGTTTCTTCACCGTCGATGCCACTTGGGACAACGTCCCAATTGGAGTGGTGACAGGTCACGACCAGATTCGTGAGGCAATCTCGGGATATGTACGTCACACAACGTCTGCCGACATTGAGATCCTCAACCTGGCCGCTTCAGGAACGACCGTCCTCACCGAACGAGTCGACCACTTCCTGTGGGACGGTCATATGGTGGACTCTCGGGTAATGGGCGCATTCGACATCGCGGGAGAGCAGATCGCTTCATGGCGTGACTACTTCGACATGAGCCACGGCGGAGCAGGAACCCTGCCGTCGAGTACCTGAGGATGATCTCCCATCCGGCCCCGTAGCTCCGAACGCCATCGGGTCGGGGTGCCACCAGGCACCCCCCGTGGTCCATGCCGACACGGGACTGCCTTGCAATGCCTCTTGCCTGATGACGCCGGAGGGGATACTTTGCTGCACCTACAACTCAAGAGGAATTGAACATGCCGTATTCGCTGAACTGCTCGGATGCCGGTCAGAACTGTCCTTTTGCGGTGACCACGACGACAGAGGATGAGCTGATGCAGCATGTCGCAGCTCACGCGTCGGCTGCTCACCCAGATATGGAGCTGACGCCAGAGACGATCGCACAGGTCAAGGGTCTGATCCGCACGGTCTGACTTACCCGGTCTGCTCTTTCGTTACCCGAAGGCAGCGATCAGCTTTAGTGGGCGTTGGACAACAGCTCTGACCTTGTCGCAGTTCGCTCCCGGGCTGGGGTGCCAGCAAGTGGCACCACGGGGGCACCCTTGGACGAGGTCCCCGCCCAGTCTGAGGGTCTTCTCAGACACGCTAGCTACGCTTCAGGTCATTCGGGCGGTCCGCTGAGGGCGCAGTGACCACATGGCGTGAGCCACGGCGTCATCAGCGGCCGAACGAGGGGGATTCAACGAATGACCCACGGTGATTGAGGGATCACCTGAAGCCAGTGTCCGCCAGTGGTGTGACATGCACGGATGCGCGACTCCAAGTCGCTTCTAGCCCACAGCTAGCCCGGCAGATCCTCTGGCCGCTTCTTGGCCAGTTGGCCGGACAAGAGGCCTGTGGATTGACCGACCTCGATCATGTAGCCATCCGGATCGCGCATATAGCAGCGGATCTCGGGACCTCGATCGATCGGAGGCGTAACAAATTCTGCCCCGCGCTCGCTCCATTCCCTGTAGCAGGCGTTGATATCCGCGACCCGCAGATTTAAGAAGATCGACGTAGTGTCGTCGGGCTCATAATTGACTACCGAGATGCCGGGCTTGTCGGGCGTGGGCCCACCACCGGGGTTCATGATGATCCAGCTGTTGGCGAGCTGCACCATGCATGGGTTCTCCTCTAGAACTACCTTCCCGCCCAGGACGCGCGAATAGAAATCGCGTGATTGAGCGACCTTCCGCACGGTGATGAACAATGTCGCAATGATCCCCTCAGAGGGAACCGGCAGATTCTCATAGTCAATGTATGGAGACTCATCGGCCATCAAGTCATTCCCTTCGCTTGCGCTGGGCGACCCAGGACACAGACCGCCGACCCGTACGACTGCCGGCCATAAGTCGATCCGCTCGAACCCCCATTCTCTACTCCGAGCAAAACGGCATCGCAATCCCCGACTGGGTAGTGCTCCCCATGGTTGCAGGTCACAAGGATTGCCCCACCTCGCTCAGCTCGATCAGACGTCCATCGGGATCACGAAGATCCAAGTCGAGTACCTCGGATTGGCGCAGTCCCACCGGATCCCAAGCACTGTCGAGCACGGTGGAGAGGCTTCTCTCTCGTTAGGAAGAGTGACCCGTCACCCGGCGATGACCTGGACCGATCCTTCGACACCGGCACGGAATCCCAAGTTTCGACGGATTAGGTGGTTGTCCAGGTCCGCCGGTTGGGCACCACCAATGCGTGCAGAGTTTGGAAGAATTCGTCCGTGACCAGTTTTCGGCGGTCTTCGGGCCATGATGTCTCTGACTTCGCCTGAAACAGTGCGAACGCATCTGAATTCTCCGTCCGCCTCACGAGCACTATTCGCCGGTGAAACGAAACTCCGCCTGCCAGGGGCCGTCGGAATGGACGACCTCCCAATAGCGTTTTGCGATGTTCTCGGGATCGAAGGCGGTGCCCGCAACGATCTGCGCGGCGATCGTCAACGTCGCCACGCGTATGCCATCCGGCTCCAGATCGGCTCCGAGCATCGTGGCGGCGGATCGGAGCGCTGCTTTGCCCAGGGAAACGGTCGCCAGGGCTGGGATCGGATGGTCTGCGAAACCACCACCCGTCACGATGATGGTGCCTGAGCCGGCCGCCCGCATGGCTGGGGCGGCGACCTGCGTCACGACGATGGCGCTGATGACGTCCACCGCATAGGCCGTCTGCAGGTGCTCGACGCTCGAGCTCAGGAGCGTGTCCGGAGCTCCCATCACTGCGTTGTAGATGATGAGCCCGGGCGCACCCTGCTCGTTGTAGAGCTCAGCCATCCGAGCTCCCAGAGCTTCAGGGTCGCTGGCATCTGCCGCGATCGTGTCAATTTGGGCTCCGGTGTCAGCCAAGCTGTCAGCGAGATCGCGGAGTCCGTCCGTGCTGCGAGCCACCAAGGTCACTCGATAGCCGCCGTCGGCGAAACGACGAGCCACGGCCATTCCAAGACCCGGCCCGGCACCGACCAGCAGAAGGTGACGGTTGTCAATCGAGGAGCCGGAGTTACCCACGGAGTCGTCGGGCATGAGCTTGCTTCCTTTCGCATCGAATGTCCTGGGAGTTGTCCCTACGGTACCGATCGAAAGTGCCTCCGTCCCCTGGGCCGGGGTGCCCTATCGATCGGCATCGATTTGGGCAGATGATCTCGGTTCGTCTGGTGCGGCACGCCTCGCTCGGTGAGCCCACACCGCGAGCAACGGGTCGCCTGGATGCGAGGCAGGGGTACGTCGTTGGCTGCGAGGCTCATCCCAGCGTCCAGCGAGACGGAAGTACTGTTCGACGATCTCGCAGTGCTGCTCGTCGTCGGCGTACAGCCAGCCCCGAATGGCCTTGGTCGGAAAGCATCGATTAGAGAACGCACAGACGAACGGCCCTCCCTGGCGCAACACGCGGGCCACGTCAGCAAACACTTCTATGGGTCTGGTGAGGTAGTCGACGGAAACGCAGCACACCACGGCGTCGAAGGACTCGTCGGGGAACGGCAACCGGGGCTCGGCGTTGAGGTCGTGGACGACGGTGACCTCCGCCGAGGGGTTCGCGTGCAGCTCGTCGGAGTTCATCCCGAGCACGGTTAGGCGCTCTGGCGGGGTGCGGAAGTGCGAGACCCACGAACTCATCAGATCGAGCACGTCGCCGGAGATCCCAAGTTCGTCATAGAGGGCACCCACCGCAGCGATGGCATGGTCGTCGATGTGGGTGACCAGGCGAGGCCACGAGTAGAACACCGAATCGGGGGACCGGTCAGCCTGGTCAAAGAAACCCGGCGGGAAGGAGTTACTGTCCGCCCTCTCAAGTCCCTGCTTCGGCCGTGGCGGGGAGTGTTCCGTCACGATTGACTCACTCCCTTCCCTTGTTGACACGTGCCGCAACAGTGTTTCACCGCCGAGCAGCGGCCTGCCTCCCTCCGCCGGATTGGGTGCCACCATGCACCACGGTGGCACCCCCCCCTGAGGCCAGAATGGAGGCCGAGAATGGCTCTCCGAGCATGGAGCAGATATAGAGGACCACGCCCGGAATCATCGGCATTCCGCGCGACACAGCCGTGCGAATTCGGGTTCAGGGAAATATCAGGGTAATCCCCGATTGTGATTGTGCTCAGGTTCGTTCACCATTCGCTAAGTGACTGAAGAGTCAAAGCGGGCGCGGGTGACGCCACGTCTCGATAGCACCGTGACCTTGGCCGATGGCCGGCGGCTTGGGCTCGCCCGGTACGGCGACGCGAGCGGTCCGGTGGTCTTCCGCTCCCACGACTCGCTTCACGAGGAACCGCAAGGCATCGCGGGGTGGTTGTTGGTCTACGTCATCGTCTTGGCATTTCTGGTCGTGCACGGGCTCGGATTGACGGTGGGAGCGATCATCATCTACTCAAACCCGTCGATCGCGGGTCTGCACACCTTCATGCCGCTGGCTGGACTTCTGTACTACGTGCTCACAAACATCGCTGGTGCCTTGTACACCGTCGTCTTGTTCATACTGATGTTCAGAAGGCGACATTCTGCGATTGCCAATAACATTGCCTTCAACGTCTTGTCGGCGTCGATCGTTGTTTCATGGCATCTGATGGGAGCGAAGTCCCCTGTCGGTACGGTGATCGACGTTCTCCCTTATCTCGTCGGCCTCTGCTACGTCCTCACCTCGAAGAGGGTGAGAAACACGTTCAGGGTGGGGATGCGGTGATGGAGGCATTGTCTCACCCTGACGGTTGACGGCGACGATGCGAGGACCATCCGCCTTGATCTTCAGGGCACCCAGTAGAACGATGTGAGGAGCCGCCCACCCTAAGGCAGCGTGAAGACCTCGGGCCCGTCCTCGGTCACCGCGATGGTGTGCTCGAAGTGGGCCGACAGGCTGCCGTCGGACGTGACCACGCTCCAGTTGTCGTCCAGCGTGACCGTCTCGGGCGAGCCCACGTTGACCATGGGCTCGACGGCGAAGACGTTGCCCGTCTTCATCGTGGGGCCCTTGTTGCCCGGCCAGTAGTTGGGGACCTGGGGTTGCTCGTGCATGGCCGTGCCGATGGCGTGCCCCACGTACTCGCGCACGACGCTGAAGCCGGCCGCCTCGGCCACGTCCTGGACGGCCCGGCCGATTTCGTGCAGGCCGTTGCCCTTCACCATCTGCTCAATCCCGGCCCACAGGCTCCGCTCGGTCACCGTAAGCAGCTTCTGGGCCTCCTTCGAGATGGTCCCGATGCCCATGGTGAAGGCGGCGTCGCCGTGGTAGCCCTCAATGATGGCCCCGCAGTCGATCGACAGGATGTCGCCCTCCTCGAGCACGTAGCCGCCCGGGATCCCGTGCACGATCATGTTGTTGGGCGACGTGCAGATGACGGCCGGGAAGCCGTGATACCCGAGGAAGTTCGACGTGGCCCCCCGGCGCTCCAGCACGTCGCGGGCCACGAGGTCCAGGTCGAGCGTGGTCACGCCCGGTTTGGCCGCGGCACGGGTCTTCTCGTGCATCTCCGCCACGACCTTGCCCGCCTTGCGCATCTTGTTCAGCTCGTCGTCGTTGCGCCTCATGTGCCTGTACCCGTACTTATACCGCTCCCCGCCGCCCCTCGTTCTTTGCGCCGCAGGGCGTCGATGGCCCCCACCACCCGCCGGGTCACGGCGTCGGGCGAGCCCGTCCCGTTGATCTCGACCAGCCGGTCACGCTGCTTGTACCAGTCCAGTAGGGGCGCCGTCTCCTCCTCGTACAAGTTCAGCCGCCGCTCAATCGCCTCCTCGGTGTCGTCCTGGCGCTGCACCACCTCGCCGCCGCACACATCGCAGGTCCAGTTGACCAGCGGCGGGGCGGCCGTCGAGTAGTTGGCGCCGCAGTCGACGCACACCCGCCGCGAGGCCAGCCGCTTCATGACCAACCCCGTCGGCACCTGGAGGTCGATGACCAGGTCGAGCCCCGACGGCCGGACGATGTTCTCCAGCGACTCCGCCTGCCCCGTCGTACGCGGGCAGCCGTCCAGAACGAAGCCCCGGCCCTGCGTGTCGCGCTCGGTCAGGCGGGCGCCGACCATCGCCATGATCAGCTCGTCGGGCAGCAGCTCACCCGAGTCCATCAGCTCCTGGGCCCGACGCCCCAACTCCGAGCGCGACTTGACCTCGCTGCGCAGCATGTCCCCCGTGGAGACGTGCGGCACCACGTAGTGGTGCGACAGGCGCACGCACTGTGTCCCTTTGCCGGCCCCCTGCTTGCCGAGGACTACGAGTCTGACCCCCGGGATCACGATCGGCTACTTGAGGAAGCCCTCGTAGTTGCGCATCATCAGCTGGCTGTCGATCTGGCGCATGGTCTCCAGGGCGACGCCGACGGAGATGAGCAGCGTCGTGCCGTAGAAGGGGAAGCGGTTCAGGTGCCACAGCGCCATGAGCAGCGACGGCACCACGGCCACCGAGCCCAGGAAGATGGCCCCGACCACTGTGATCCGGCTCAGGATGTGCGCGAAGTACCGCTCGGTCGGCGGCCCGGGGCGGATGCCCGGCACGAAGCCACCCTGCTTGCGGATGAGGTCGGCCTGCTGGTGCGGGTCGAAGGCGACGTAGACGTAGAAGAACGTGAACATCACGATGAGCAGGAAGTAGGCCGCGATGTAGAAGAACGACGTCGGCGTCAGCGAGTTGCGCACGAAGTTCTGGAACCAGGCCCAGGGGATGACGTTCGACAGCAGGACCGGGATGTACAACACCGAGCTGGCGAAGATGATCGGGATCACGCCCGACTGGTTCACCTTCAACGGGATGTACGTCGACGACCCGCCGTACATGCGCCGCCCCACCACCCGCCGGGCGAACGTGACCGGAATGCGGCGCTGCCCCTGGTCCATGAACACGATGACGACCAATAACACCAGCGAGACGATGACGATGATGCCCGCCTTGGCCTTGCCGCCCTCCTCGTAAATGGCCTTGAACCCGGTCGGGATGGCGGCCACCACGTTGGCGAAGATCAGGATGGACATGCCCTGCCCGATGCCGCGCTGGGTGATGAGCTCGGCCAGCCACATGACCATGGCGGTACCCGCCGTCAAGATCAGCACCATGAACAGGGCCAGCGGCAAGCTGAAGCTCGGGATGAGGTCCACGCTGGTGCCGAGCAGCGCCGAGTCGTGGCCGTGGAAGGCGTACACCAACCCCGACGACTGCATGACGGCCAGGCCCACGGTCAGGTAGCGGGTGGTCTGGGTGATCTTCTTCTGCCCGACGGCGCCCTGGTCCCGCCACTCCTCGAGCTTGGGGATGACCGTCGACAGCAGCTGGATAATGATCGAGCTCGTGATGTACGGCATCACGCCAAGACCGAACACGGCCAGGCGCACCAGCGCCCCACCGCTGAACAGGTTGAGGAAGCCGAGCACGCCCGACGCCGAGGCCGACGACTCCAGGGTCTGCAGGCGCGACCAGTTCACACCCGGGACGGGGATGTTGGCGCCGACCTGGTACAGGGCGATGATGGCGAGCGTGAAGATGACCTTGTTGCGAAGGTCGGGAACCCTGAAGATGTTGGCGAGCCGGGAGAGCATGGCCCCTTTCTCTCCTACGCGGCCACTAGCGGTTCATCAGGGCATTGCCCGAGGCCGGCGGGCGCCCTTGGGCGTACGGCAGTGGCACCCGGTCGACGCTACCCCCGGCTGCGGTGATGGCCGCTTCGGCCGCCTTGGAGAAGGCATGGGCCGAGACCTTGACCGGGCGGCTGAGCGTCCCCTGGCCCAGGATCTTGACCAGGGCCTTCGGCCGCACGAGGCCTGCCTCGGCCAATGTCTGCGGGGTCACCTCGGCTGCGCCCAGGGCTTCGAGCGCGCCCAGGTTGACCGGGGTGTACTCGACCCGGAACGGGTTGTGGAAGCCCTTCAGCTTGGGGATGCGCTGCATGAGGGGCAGCTGGCCACCCTCGAAGCCGAGCGGCACCTTGCTGCGGGCCCGCTGGCCCTTGGTGCCCCGGCCGGCGGTCTTGCCGCCCTTGCCGCCGATGCCGCGCCCGACGCGCCGCTTGGCCTTGGTGGAGCCGGCGGGCGGCGCCAGGTCGTGCAGCTTCACGACGCCACCTCCTCGACCCTGACCAGGTGGGGGACGCGGGCGATCATGCCCCGGATCTCGGGCCGGTCGGGCAGCTCGTTGGACTGGCCGATGCCGCGCAGGCCCAGCGCCCGCAGCGTGCCGCGGTGCTTGGGCTTGGTGCCGATGGCCGAGCGCGTCTGGGTGACCACGATGCGGGCCGCCTCGGCGTCGGTCTTCGCCTTCTTGGTGGCGGGCGTCATCGTCAGCGCCCCTCCGAGGCGGCGTAGAGCTCCGTCTCGCGCTTGCGCTCGCGGTAGGCCCGCAGCACGCCGCCCGGGGTGACCTCGTCGGCCGCCTTGCCGCGCAATGCGGCCACGTCGTCGGGGCGCCGCAGCTGCTTGAGCCCGGCGATGGTGGCGTGGGCCACGTTGATCCCGTTGGACGAGCCCAGCGACTTGGCCAGGATGTCGCGGATGCCGGCCATCTCCAAGATGTGCCGGGCGGCCCCGCCGGCGATCACGCCGGTGCCCGGGGCGGCCGGCTTGAGCAGGACGCGCCCGGCGCCGCTCTCGCCGATGACCGGGTGGACGATGGTGCTGCCGGCCAGGGGCACCTCGAAGAGGTTCTTGCGCGCCTCCTCGATCCCCTTCTGCACGGCCAGCCCGGCCTCCTTGGCCTTGCCGTAGCCCAGGCCGACCTTGCCGTTGCCGTCGCCGACCACCATGAGCGCGGCGAAGGAGAACCGCCGGCCGCCCTTGACGACCTTGGCCACCCGGTTCACCTTGATGGTGCGCTCTTCGTACTGTGTGTCGACCATTTAGAACTCCAGTCCCTCGGCACGCGCCGCATCGGCCAGGACGGCGACACGCCCGTGGTACACGAATCCGCCACGGTCGAAGACCACTTTGGTGATGCCGGCCGCCTTGGCTCTGCTGCCGAGGAGGCGGCCCACCGCTTCGGCGCCCGAAACGTTACCGCCGCCGCTGTGGCCCAACGACGCGCGCTGGTCGGCCTCCACCGAGGAGGCGGCCACCAGGGTGCGGCCGGTGCTGTCGTCGATGAGCTGGGCCGAGATATGCCGGTTGGACCGGTGCACGGCCAGCCGGGGGCACTCGGCCGTGCCGACCACCTTGAACCGGACGCGCTCGTGGCGCCGGCGGCGCAGGCGGGTGCGATCGCTCGTACGTGCCATTACTTCGCCGCCTTTCCAGCCTTGCGCAGCACGCGCTCGTTGGCGTAGCGCACGCCCTTGCCCTTGTAGGGCTCGGGCTTGCGCAGCTTGCGGATGTCGGCGGCCACCTGGCCCACCTTCTCCTTGTCGATGCCCTTGACGATGATGCGGGTGGGCACCGGCACCTCGAAGGAGATGCCCTCGGGGGCGTCCACCTGCACCGGGTGCGAGAAGCCCAGCGCCAGCTCGAGCGCGTTGGGTCCCTTGGCCGTGGCCCGGTAGCCGACGCCCACGATCTCGAGCTCCTTGGTGAAGCCCCCGGTCACCCCGTCGACCATGTTGGCCACCAGCGAGCGCGACAGGCCGTGCAACGCCCGGTGGCGCCGCTCGTCGTCGGGCCGGGTCACGAGCAGGGTGTCGCCCTCCTGGGCGATGGTGATGCCCTCGGGCAGCGTGCGCTCCAGGGTGCCCTGGGGCCCCTTGACGTTGACCGTGGCCCCGCTGAGCGTGACGGTCACGCCGGAGGGGACCGTGATGGGGTTGCGTCCGACGCGCGACATCAGGCCTCCCCTCCACAACTCGTGCGGCTACGGCTACCAGACATGGCACAGCACCTCTCCGCCCAGGTGCTTCTTGCGCGCCTCGGCGTCGGTCAGCAGACCCTGGCTGGTCGAGACCACGGCCACGCCCATGCCGCCGAGCACCCGGGGCATCCCGTCCGCCCGGGCGTAGATGCGCAGGCCGGGCTTGGACACGCGCTTGATGCCGGCGATGGTGCGGGTGCGGTCCACGGAGTACTTCATGGTGATCTCCAGGGTGGTGCCGGGCTTGCCCTGGTTGGGCTCGACCCTGTAGCCCGCGATGAAGCCCTCGCGCTCGAGGACGTCGGCCAGCGACACCTTGAGCTTCGAACCGGGCATGCGCACCGTGTCGAACATGGCGCTGTTGGCGTTGCGGATGCGGGTGAGCATGTCCACGATGGGGTCGGTCATCGTCATGGCGACCTACCAGCTCGCCTTCGTGACACCGGGAATCTCACCGGCGTGCACCATGACGCGCAAACAGATGCGGCACAGCCCGAACTTGCGGTAGACGGCCTTGGGCCGCCCGCACCGCTGGCAGCGGGTGTAGCCCCGTACCTTGAACTTGGGAGTGCGCTGCTGCTTCTCTATCAAAGCCTTTTTCGCCATGTTGCTTACCGGATCTCCTGTCGGAACGGAAAGCCGAACGCTGCCAGGAACGCCCGTCCTTCCTCGTTGGTGCGGGCGGTGGTCACGATGGTGATGTCCATACCGCGGGTGGTGTCGATCTTGTCGTAGTCGATCTCGGGGAAGATCAGCTGTTCGGTCACGCCGAACGTGTAGTTGCCATGGCCATCGAACGACCGGGGCGACAGGCCCCGGAAGTCTCGGATGCGCGGGATGGCCAGGCTGAGCAGACGGTCGAAGAACTCCCAGGCGCGGTCGCCGCGCAGGGTGGCCTTCACCCCGATGGATTGCCCCTCGCGCAGCTTGAAGCCGGCGATGGACTTCTTGGCCCGGGTGACCACCGGCTTCTGCCCGGTGATCACCTCCATGTCTCGCTGGGCGCCCTCAATGAGCGAGGCCTGCTGGGTGGCCCGGCCGACGCCCATGTTGACGACGATCTTCTCCAGCCGGGGCACCTCCATGACGTTGCCCAGGCCGAGCTCGGACTTGAGCCGGTCGCGCACCTCGGTGAGGTAACGCTCCTTGAGCCGCGGGCACGCCGGCGCGCTGGTGGTCGTGCTCACAGGACGTCCCCGCACTTCTTGCAGATGCGCACCTTCTCGCCGTCGGCCTCGAACCGGTAGCCGACCCGGGTGGGCTGGTCGCAACTCTTGCAGACCACGGCCACGTTCGAGACGTCGAAGGGCATGAACTTGTCGATGACGCCGCCCTGCTGGGTGGCCCGGGTGGGCTTGGAGTGGCGCTTGGCCACGTTGACGCCCTCGACGATGATGCGGTTCTTGTCGGGCATGGCGCGCACGACCTCGGCCGTGCGGCCCTTGTTCTTACCGGTCATGACCTTGACCGTGTCTCCCTTGTGGATGCGCATGGCTTAGAGCACCTCCGGAGCCAGCGACACGATGCGCATGAAGCGCTTGTCCCGCAGCTCCCGGCCGACGGGGCCGAAGATGCGGGTGCCGCGGGGCTGCTGCTGGTCGTTGATGAGCACGGCGGCGTTCTCGTCAAAGCGGATGTAGCTGCCGTCGGGACGGCGCTTCTCCTTCTTGGTGCGTACCACCACGCACTTGACGACGTCGCCCTTCTTGACGGCGGCACCGGGGATGGCGTCCTTGACCGTGGCCACGAAGACGTCCCCGATGCTGGCGTAGCGGCGGCGCGACCCACCGAGCACGCGGATGCACAGCACCTCCCGCGCGCCGGAGTTGTCGGCCACTCGCAGCCGGGATTCCTGCTGGATCATCGGGCCCGCTCCACCACTTCGGTCAGCCGCCAGCGCTTGAGCTTGGAGAACGGGCGGGTCTCCTGCACCCTCACCCGGTCACCCACCTTGGCGCTGTCCTCGGCGTCGTGCACGTAGAGCTTCTTGGTGCGCTGCACCGTCTTGCCGTACCTGGGGTGACGCACCCGCTCGACCACGGCGACGACCACGGTCGCCTGCATGGCGTCGGACACCACGATGCCCTCACGCACCTTGCGGCGGTTCACCCGGGTGCCGTCGTCGGCAGCCTCTTGCTTGGTGACGGCGGGCGCGGCGATGGTCGCCGGAGCCGGCGTCTCTGCCTCTGCCTCTGCGCCGGCCTCAGCCTCGTCGGTGGGCGGCAGCTCGGCGGCCGCCTCGGCCTCGACCACCTCGAGCGCCTGCTCGGCGTCGGCCGCAGCCGCCTTGGCCTCCTCGGTCGCCTCTTCGTCCTGTGGGGTCTCGTCGGCCATCAGGCCTCTTCCTCTTCGTCGTCGTCATCGTGGTCGTGTTCGTGCAGATCGAGGGCCTTGGTCTCGGCCTCCGCCGCGGCGGCCCGGGCCTTGTCCTTCTCCTCGCGCTCGGCGTCCTCGGCGGCCAACTTGGCCCGCGCCGCGTCGTGCTCGGCCGCCGTCGGGGCCACGTAGGCCCCCTCGGCCTCGAGAATCTCGCGGCCGCGCAGCACGGTCATCATGCGGGCTACCTCGCGCTTCACCTGCCCGATGCGGGCCGGGTTGTCCAGCTGCCCGGTGGCCAGTTGGAAGCGCAGGTTGAACAGCTCCCTCCGCGAGTCGCCCAGGCGGGAGGCCAGCTCGTCACCGTCGAGCATGGAGAGGTCGTAGGCGGTCGGCACTTAGATCGCCACCTCGGCGTGGCCGTGGGTGCCGGGACGCACCACAAAGCGAGCCTTGAAGGGCAGCTTCTGGATGGCGCGCCCCATGGCGGCGCGGGCCAGCTCCTCATCCACTCCGGCCAGCTCGAAGAGCACGCGGCCGGGGTGCACGACGGCTACCCACAGCTCGGGGTTGCCCTTGCCCGAGCCCATGCGGGTCTCGGCCGGCTTCTGGGTGACCGGCTTGTCGGGAAAGACACGGATCCATACCTTGCCGCCACGCTTGACGTGGCGGGTCATGGCGATACGGGCGGCTTCGATCTGGCGTGCCGTCAGCCAACCCGGCTCGGTGGCCTGGATGCCGAAGTCGCCGAACGTCACCGTCGTGCCGCCCTTGGCCGCCCCGGTGAGCCGGCCGCGCTGGGTCTTGCGGTGCTTGACCTTCTTGGGCATCAACATGTCAGTCGTTCTCCCGGCGGAAGTGCGGCGCCTCGTGGTGCTCGTGGTGCTGGCGCTCCATCTCCTCGTCCCGGTTCAGCTGGCGCTCCAGCTCGTCGGGCTCGGCCGGCTGGGGCAGCAGGTCGGCCACCGGCTGCTCGGTCTCCTCGTCGGTCCCGGCGACCTCGGCGACCACCTCCTCGACCTCGGCTACCTCCTCGGCCACTTCCTCGGCCACAACCTCGGGCGCACCGTCGCCGTCGGTCGCGATATCGCCGTCGATCTCAATGTCGATGTCGATGTCGCCCTCGCCGTCGCCGTCAGCCTCGGTCGCGAAGGCCTCGGCACGCCGGCGGCCACCGCCGGCCGTGATGAGGCGGCGCGGGCCGCTCTGGCCCGACGTCTCCCCGACGGCCATGGCCGCCTCACGGGTGATCTTGTCCTCGATGGAGACCTTGTAGGGCAGGATGTCGCCCTTGTAGATCCACACCTTCACGCCGACACGGCCCGAAGTGGTGCGGGCCTCTCGGAAGCCGTAGTCGATGTCGGCCCGCAGCGTGTGCAGCGGCACCCGGCCCTCGCGGTACTGCTCCTTGCGCGACATCTCGGAGCCGCCGAGGCGACCCGAGCACTGCACCTTGATCCCCTGGGCCCCGGCCTTCTGCACCGTCTGGATGGCCCGCTTCATGGCCCGGCGGAACGCGACCCGGCGCACCAGCTGGTCACAGATGCCCTGAGCGATGAGGGCGGCGTCGAGCTCGGGCTGCTTGATCTCTTGGATGTTCAGCTGGATCCGGTTCTGCAGCCCGGTGATCTCCTCGAGCTTCTTCTTGAGGCGGTCAGCCTCGGCGCCGCGGCGGCCGATGACGATGCCGGGACGCGCCGTATGGATGTCGACGCGCAGGCGGTCCCGCGTGCGCTCGACCTCGATCCGGCTGACAGCAGCCGCCTCCAGCTGTGTCATGAGGTAGTCGCGGATCTTCCAGTCCTCGACCACGAAGTCCTTGTAGTGCCGCTCCTCGAACCAGCGGGACTTCCAGTCGGTGGTGATCCCGAGCCGGAAGCCGTAGGGGTTTACCTTCTGGCCCATCTACTCGCCTTCACCCTTCTCGCCCTCGTCATCGTCATCGGCATCTGCGTCTGTGTCCTCCACGTCGTCGTCGGCCTGCGCCTCGACGGCCTCGTCCTGGTCCTCGTCCTCGTCGACGCCACCGTCGACGGTGTCCGCCTCGGTCACCTCGGGCTCAGCAGCGTTGACCGCCGCCTCGTCCAGGGCTTCGTCAGTGATCTCCTCGGCTTCGGCCTCGGTCTCTGCGGCAGCCTCAGCCGCCGCGTCAGCCTCCGCCTTGGCCCGGCGGCGGGAGAGGCGGCCGCCCTGGTCGGCCCGGCGGCGCGACGCGTCGACCCGGCGCGACCGGTTGGCGCTCAACGCCTCCATGCGCCGGTGGCGATGCTCCAGTTGTTCCTGTGACATCCGGCTCACGATGATGGTGATGTGGCAGCTCCGCTTACGGATCCGGGTGGCGCGGCCGCGGGCCCGGGGCCGCCAGCGCTTCGCGGTGGCGCCCTCGTCAGCGAAGCACGCCGAGACGTAGAGCTCCTCGGGGTTCTGCTGGTCGTTGTGGGCGGCGTTGGACACGGCCGAGGTCAGGACCTTGCCGATGACGTTGGCCGCCTCGCGCTCGGTGCCCGAGAGGATCTCGGCGGCGCGCTGGACGTCTTGGCCTCGGATGAGGTCGAGCACCTGGCGCGCCTTGGAGGCCGACATACCGCAGTAGCGGTACACGGCCCGGGTCCCGGGACGCTCGTTGGTCTTGGTGGCGGTCATCGCCGCGCTCCCCGCTCCTGACCGGCGTGATAGCGGAAGGTGCGCGTCGGGGCGAACTCGCCCAACTTGTGGCCCACCATCGACTCGGTCACGTAGACCGGCACGTGGCGGCGGCCGTCGTGGACGGCGATGGTGTGGCCGACCATGTCGGGGATGATGGTGGACCGGCGGGACCAGGTCTTGATGACCTTCTTGTCCCCGCTCGCGTTGAGCACGTCCACCTTCTTCAGCAGGTGGTCGTCGACGAACGGTCCCTTCTTCAGGCTACGCGGCATGGCTCCTCAACCCTCGTCCTATCGCCGCGCGCCGCGGGTGCGGCGCCGGCGGACGATCATCGCATTGGACTTCTTGTTCCGGGCCCGGGTGCGGCCTTCGGGCTTGCCCCACGGCGACACCGGGTGGCGGCCACCCGACGACTTGCCCTCGCCACCACCGAGCGGGTGGTCCACCGGGTTCATGGCCACACCTCGGGTCTGCGGGCGCTTGCCCTTCCAGCGGTTGCGGCCGGCCTTGCCCACCTTGACCAGTTCGGCCTCGGCGTTGCCCACGACACCCAGGGTCCCCCGGCAGTCTATGGAGACGCGGCGCATCTCGGTCGAGGGGAGGCGCAGGGTGGCGAAGACGCCCTCCTTGGCCACCAGCTGGATGCTCATGCCGGCGCCGCGGGCCATCTTGCCGCCGCCGCCCGGACGCAACTCGACGTTGTGGATGGTCGAGCCGACTGGGATGTAGCGCAACGGCAGCGCGTTGCCGGGGCGGATGTCGGCGCCCTGGCCACTCTGGAGCTTGTCGCCCACCTTCACGCCGGCCGGGGCCAGGATGTAGCGCTTCTCGCCGTCGGCGTAGTGCAGCAGAGCGATGCGGGCGTTGCGGTTGGGATCGTATTCGATCGCCGCCACCTTGGCCGGGATGCCGTCCTTGTTGCGGCGGAAGTCGATGACCCGGTACTGCTGCTTGTGGCCGCCGCCGCGATGGCGCGAGGTCTTGCGCCCGTAGGCGTTGCGCCCACCGGTTTGGGGCTTGGGGGCGAGAAGGGACTTCTCCGGGCGGTCGCGGGTGATCTCGGAGAAGTCTGAGACGGTCTGAAAGCGACGTCCGGGGCTGGTGGGCTTGCGTGAGCGAAGTGGCATGTCGGTTCCCTGATCAGCGCTCGAAGAGGTCGATGGAGTCGTCGGGGTGCAGCGTGACGATGGCGCGCTTGGTGTCGGGACGCTTGCCCTTCACGTTCGTGCGACGGTTGCGCGTCGTCTTCCCCTTGCGGTTGAGCGTGTTGACCTTGGTCACCCGCACGCCGAAGGCCTGCTCGACGGCGTGGCGCACCTCGATCTTGGTGGCCCGGGGGTCGACGATGAAGACGTAGACGCTCTTGTCCATGAGGTCGTAGCTCTTCTCGGAGACGACCGGGCGGATGAGCACGGACATGGCGTCACGCATCGGTGTCGGCCTCTTCCTCGTCGTCGTCGGCGACATCGTCGGCGGCCTCGTCGACCGTCGTCTCGATGGCCTCGTCGTCGGTGGTCTCGACGTCAACGTCGTCGGCCGCCGGTAGTTCGATCTCCGCCTCGGCCTCCACGACCTCGAGCGCCTGCTCGGCGTCCTCGGCGGCCGCCTTGGCCTTGCGGGTGGCCCGGGCCTTCTTGGCCGGGGCCGTCTCGTCGGCCGCCGCGGCCTTCTTGGCCCGCCCCTTGGCCGCCTTGTCGC
Organism: uncultured Acidimicrobiaceae bacterium; assembly: GCA_963807775.1. Classification (GTDB taxonomy): domain Bacteria; phylum Actinomycetota; class Acidimicrobiia; order Acidimicrobiales; family RAAP-2; genus Bog-473. The sequence goes on from CAWECY010000018.1 coordinate 207,134, forward strand.
CCGGCGCCGGCTTCTCCACCTTGGTGGGCTCGGGCGAGTGGCCCTTGTCCACGTGCGTCCCGGCGAAGGCGGAAGTCGACGTGGGCAGGCTCTTCTCGGAGAAGACCAGCCAGTCGGCCCGGATCACGTCGTGGGCCGACAGTTCGGCCAGCGTCGTGGTCTGCACCTGGCGCAGGTTGCGGAACGACAGGGCGACGTCGATCTCCTCGTAGCCCACGACGATGAGCACGATGCCGTCGAGCCGGCAGCGGCGCACGAGGGTGGCGGCGTCCTTGGTCCGGGGCGCCGCGATCTTCCAGTCGTCGATGACGGTGATCTTGCCCACCTCGGCCCGGTCGCTCAGCGCCGAGAGCAAGGCCAGGCGGACCATCTTCTTGGGGGTGCGCTGGGCGTAGCTGCGCGGCTTGGGCCCGAGGGCCACTCCGCCGCCACTCATGGAGGGCGAGCGGCTCGATCCCTGGCGGGCCCGGCCGGTGCCCTTCTGGCGGAACGGCTTGGCACCGCCGCCGCGTACCTCGGCCCGGGTGCGGGTCGACTGGGTGCCCGAGCGCAGCGCGGCCAGCTGGGCGGTGATCACCTGGTGGAGCACGGCCCGGTTGGGCTCCAGGCCGAAGACGGTCGGCTCCAGGTCGATCGTGCCCAGGTCGTGCCCCGACGCGTTGCGCTTCTGGGCCGTGCGAGCCACCGGCGCCGGGCGCTCCTTCTTGAGCGTGTTGTGCAGCACCGTGCCGGTGCGCTCCGTGCTGGCGGTGGCTGTCATCGCGAGGTCCTCGACGGGGTCTTCACCGAGTTGCGCAGCACGACCACGCTGCCCCGGGCTCCGGGTACCGCCCCCTTGACCAGGACCAGCTGGCGCTCGGCGTCGGCCGAGACGACTTCCAGGTTGAGCGCCGTCACCTGCGTCCCGCCCATCTGGCCTGCCATTCGGGTGCCCTTGAAGACACGGGACGGCGTGGCGCAGGCGCCGATGGAGCCGGGCGCCCGGTGGTGCCCGTGGTTTCCGTGGCCGCCGCCCTGGCCCTTGAAGTTGTGCCGCTTCATGCCGCCGGCGAAGCCCTTGCCCTTGCTCACGGCGATGGCGTCGACCCGCTCGCCGGCCTCCCACAGGTCGGCCACCAGTTCCTGGCCCACCGCGTACTCGCTCACGTCGTCGAGACGGAGCTCAACAAGCTTGCGTCCCGGGTCCACGCCCGCCTTGGCGTAGTGCCCGAGCTGCGGCTTGCTCAGCGTTGAGTTGCGCCGGAAGCCCCAGGTCACTTGCAGGGCGGAGTAGCCGTCGGTCGCGGGCGTCTTGATTTGGACCACGCGCACGGGCGCGACGCGCAGCACCGTCACCGGTATGGCGCGGTTCTGGTCGTCCCAGACCTGGGTCATGCCGACTTTCTCGCCGACGATGGCCTTGCTAGCCACGTGTCCTCTTCCTGCTTCCTCTGTCGTCTCGCCGGGCGCCGGATCTGTCCCGGCGCACGCCAACGCTCCGCCCGGGAAACCCGAGCGGAGCGCTCGAAATGGTTGGGCGTGAGGTACCGACCGAACCGGCCTTCACGCACGTCTGTTGTCTGGGCAGCACGTCCGTGCCGCGGGGGTTTTTGCGTCCGAGCTGCCGAATTGTTGCCGAATTCGGCGGCCCATGAGGTTACACCATGGCTCGGTCCCCTGCCAGCAGCCTGGCGGCCGATTTCGGAGCGACCCGCCGCGGTCGGAGCTGGTGTAACCGGGGCGGGTGCCCGGGCGTCACCCGCACCGGCGGAAACACCCGGAAAGGGGAGACCATGACTGAGCCGGCATTCGGCGTCGAGGACCTCGGGTCCCTGGGCCAGAAGCTCGATGCCGCCGCCCGGGGCTTCGACGAGGGCGAGCGCAACCTGCTGCACGCCATCGTGGCCCTGGCCTACGAGGCGCTGGCCGCCCGTGAGGACGAGGCCGAGGTCTCGGGGTTCTTGCTCCCCACCGTCAGCGAGGTCGAAGTGACGAAGTCGACCGACGCGGCCAGCCCGGTGCTCTTCCAGGCCTGTGTGACCCAGCTGGGCTCAATGTCGTCGCTGTTCCGCCTGCAGCTGCCGGGGGTGCAGTAGGTCGGCCCCCACACCGGGGCCCGGCCGGACGACGGGGCGGCCTCGGCCGTCAGGCCGTCTGGATCTTGATCTCGATGTCCACGCCGGCCGGCAGGTCGAGCCGCTGGAGCGAGTCGACCGTCTTGGGCGTGTGCTCGACGATGTCCACCAGGCGCTTGTGCACCCGCATCTCGAAGTGCTCCCGCGAGTCCTTGTACTTGTGGGGCGACCGGATGACCGTGTAGCGGTGCTTGTCGGTCGGCAGCGGGACCGGCCCCAGGACCTTGGCCTGGGTGCGCAGCACCGTCTGGACGATCTTCTCGGTCGACTGATCGAGGATCTCGTGGTCGTAGGCCTTCAGCCTGATGCGGATCTTCTGCTTCGGGCCGTCGGCCATGGTCTACGTCGCTTTCCGGGGTTCGTTACTTGAGGATCTTGGTGACCCGGCCCGAGGCGACCGTGCGGCCGCCCTCCCGGATGGCGAAGCGCAGGCCCTCGTCCATGGCGATGGGCTTGCCCAGCTCGACCACCATGTCGGTGTTGTCGCCGGGCATGACCATCTCGGTGCCCTCGGGCAGGGTGATCTCGCCCGTCACGTCCGTGGTGCGGAAGTAGAACTGCGGGCGGTAGTGGGTGAAGAACGGCTTGTGGCGGCCGCCCTCCTCCTTGCCCAGCACGTAGACGGCGGCCTCGAAGTTGGTGTGCGGCGTGATGGAGCCGGGCTTGCACAACACCTGGCCGCGCTCCACCTCCTCCTTCTTGGTGCCGCGCAGCAGCGCGCCGATGTTGTCGCCGGCCTGGCCCTGGTCGAGGAGCTTGCGGAACATCTCGACGCCCGTGACCGTCGTCTTCTGGGTGTCGCGCAGGCCGACGATCTCGACCTCCTCGCCCACCTTGACGACGCCCTGCTCGACCTTGCCCGTGACCACGGTGCCACGCCCGGTGATGGACATGACGTCCTCGACCGGCATGAGGAAGGGCCGGTCGACGTCACGCTCGGGCTCGGGGATGTAGTCGTCGACCGCATCCATGAGCTCGACGATCTTCTCGGACCACTCGGGGTCGCCCTCGAGCGCCTTGAGCGCGGAGACCCGGATCACCGGCACGTCGTCGCCGGGGAACTCGTAGGAGCTGAGGAGCTCGCGCACCTCGAGCTCGACCAGCTCGAGCAGCTCCTCGTCGTCCACCATGTCGGCCTTGTTCAGGGCCACCACGATGTAGGGCACGCCGACCTGGCGGGCCAGGAGCACGTGCTCACGGGTCTGGGGCATGGGGCCGTCGGCGGCCGAGACCACCAGGATGGCGCCGTCGATCTGCGCCGCACCGGTGATCATGTTCTTGATGTAGTCGGCGTGGCCCGGCATGTCGACGTGCGCGTAGTGGCGCTTGTCGGTCTCGTACTCGACGTGGGCGATGGTGATCGTGATGCCGCGCTGCTTCTCCTCCGGCGCCTTGTCGATGTCCTCGAACTTGGTGAAGGAGGTGTTGGGGTTGCGCTCCGACAGCACCTTGGTGATGGCCGCCGTGAGCGTGGTCTTGCCATGGTCGATGTGACCCATGGTCCCGACGTTCACGTGGGGCTTGGTGCGCTCGAACTTCTGCTTGGCCATCGCCTCGCTACTCCCTACTCCTGGCCGGGGTCACGGTGACCCCGACGCTCTCTGTACTCAACTCTTCTCTACCTCTACCTCTGAAACTGGTGTGGTCTCGACTCGTCCCGCCCGGCGTCGTCCCGGTTCCGGTACCCCGTCCCCGTCACTCCCCGGTCGCCCGGGCGATGATCTCCTTGGAGATCGACTCCGGCACCTGGTTGTACGAATGGAACTGCATCGTGTACGTGGCGCGACCCTGGGTGCGCGAACGCAGGTCAGTAGAGTAGCCGAACATATCGGCCAACGGGACGAGTGCTCTCACCACGTGGCTGGCGCCCTGCTGGTCCATGCCCTCCATCCTCCCCCGCCGAGAGGACAGGTCGCCGGTGACCGCGCCCAGGAAGTCGTCGGGCACCGTCACGGTCACTTCCATGACCGGCTCGAGCAACACCGGGCTGGCCGCCCGCAGCGCCTTCTTGATCGCCATGGACCCGGCGATCTTGAACGCCATCTCCGAGGAGTCCACGTCGTGGTACGACCCGTACGTGAGGGCGACCCGGACGTCGACCGTCGGGTACCCGGCCAGCACGCCGGACGTGAGGGCCTCCTGGATCCCGGCGTCGACCGAGGGGATGTACTCCTTGGGGATGACGCCGCCGGTGATCTTGTCGATGAATTCGTAGCCGCCCCCGGGCCCGGTCGGCTCCGCGCTGATGACCACGTGGCCGTACTGGCCCCGCCCACCGGTCTGGCGGACGTAGCGCTCCTCGATCTTCTCCACCGGCTTACGGATGGTCTCCCGGTAGGCCACCTGGGGCTTGCCCACGTTGGCGTCCACCGAGAACTCGCGCAGCATGCGGTCGACCAGCACCTCCAGGTGCAGCTCGCCCATGCCGCTGATGACCGTCTGGCCCGTCTCCTCGTCCGAGCGCACCCGGAACGTGGGGTCCTCCTCGCTCAGGGCGTAGAGCGCCCGGGACAGCTTGTCCTGGTCGGCCTTGGTCTTGGGCTCGACGGCCACGTGGATCACGGGCTCGGGGAACTCGAGCGCCTCCAGGACAATCGGGTGCTGGGGGTCGCACAGGGTGTCGCCCGTCGTCGTGTTCTTCAGGCCGACCACGGCCATGATGTCGCCGGCGAAGATGGCGTCCTTGTCCTCGCGGTGGTTGGCGTGCATCTGGAGGATGCGGCCCACCCGCTCCTTCTTGTCCTTGGTCGAGTTGATGATGGAGCCGCCCTTGGCCAGGGTGCCCGAGTAGGCCCGGATGTAGGTCAGCTTGCCGACGAAGGGGTCGGTCATGATCTTGAAGGCCAGGGCGCTGAAGGGCTCGGAGTCGTCCGCCTTGCGCTCCTCCAGATCCTCGGGCTTGTTGGGCTTGTGCCCCTCCGTCGGCGGCAGGTCCAGCGGCGAGGGCAGGTAGTCGATGACGGCGTCGAGCATGGGCTGCACGCCCTTGTTCTTGAAGGCCGACCCGCACAGCACCGGCACCACGGCGGCGGCCAGCGTGGCCGTGCGCAGCGCCCGGCGCAGGTCGTCGGCCGTGATGGGCTCCTCGGCCAGGTACTTCTCCATGATCACGTCGTCGAAGTTGGAGACGACGTCAATGAGCTGGTGGCGGGCGTCCTCGGACTCGGCCGCCATGGCGGCCGGGATGTCGAGGGTCTCCCATTCCTCACCCATGTCGGTCGACCAGACCAGGGCCTTCTCCTCGAGCAGGTCGATGACGCCCTTGAACTCGGACTCGGCGCCGATCGGCAGCTGAATGACGGCCGGCAGGGCGTCGAGACGGTCCCGGATCATCTGCACCGTGCGCTCGAAGTCGGCCCCGATGCGGTCCATCTTGTTGACGAAGCAGATGCGCGGGACGTTGTACTTGTTGGCCTGGCGCCACACCGTCTCGGTCTGGGGCTCCACGCCGGCCACGGCGTCGAAGACGGCCACGGCGCCGTCGAGGACGCGCAGCGACCGCTCCACCTCGACGGTGAAGTCGACGTGGCCCGGGGTGTCGATGATGTTGATCCAGTTGTCCCGCCAGCTGCACGTCGTCGCCGCCGACGTGATCGTGATGCCCCGCTCCTGCTCCTGGACCATCCAGTCCATGGTGGCGGCACCCTCGTGCACCTCGCCGATCTTGTAGTTGCGGCCGGTGTAGTAGAGGATGCGCTCGGTCGTCGTGGTCTTGCCCGCGTCGATGTGGGCCATGATCCCGATGTTGCGGGTCTTGGCCAGCGGGAAGTCGCGGTTGGGGAGGGGTTCAGCCATGACGGGGTCCTGGTCCTGATGCTTGTACTGGTACGTGTAGGGGGTTCGTGACGGGTCTCGGTCTCGGGCTCGGGCTCGGGTTCGAACTCGACAGTGGCGAGTGGCGAGGCGGGGCTGGTGGCGGGGTCGTCTCCACTACCAGCGGTAGTGGGCGAAGGCGCGGTTGGACTCCGCCATCTTGTGCATGTCCTCGCGTCGCTTGACCGAGGCTCCGATGTTGTTGGAGGCGTCGAGGATCTCGCCGGCCAGGCGCTCGGCCATGGTCTTCTCCCGGCGCTGCCCGGCGTAGGTGGTCAACCACCGGATGGCCAACGTGGTGGCCCGGCGGGGCCGCACCTCCACCGGCACCTGGTAGGTCGCCCCGCCGACGCGACGGGACTTCACCTCGACCTCGGGGCGCGTGTTCTCCACCGCCCGCTTGAGCGCCGTCACCGGGTCGCCGCCCGACTTCTCCTGCACCTGCTCGAGGGCGGTGTAGACGATGCGCTCGGCCAGCGTGCGCTTGCCCCGGGACAGCACCTTGTTGACGAACTGGGTCACCAGGACGGAGCGGTAGACGGGATCCGGCGCGAGCTCGCGGCGGGTGGCGGGACCATTGCGGGGCACGCTTAGGACTCCTTCTTGGCGCCGTAGCGGCTGCGGGCCTGGCTGCGCTCGCGCACGCCCGAGGTGTCGAGCGCCCCGCGCACGACCTTGTAGCGCACGCCCGGCAGGTCCTTCACCCGGCCGCCACGCACGAGGACGATCGAGTGCTCCTGGAGGTTGTGGCCGACGCCGGGGATGTAGGCCGTGATCTCGACGCCCGACGACAGCCGCACACGGGCCACCTTGCGCAGGGCCGAGTTCGGCTTCTTCGGGGTGGTCGTGTAAACGCGGGTGCACACCCCCCGCCGCTGGGGCGCGCCCTTCAGGGCGGGGGTCTTGGTCTTGGTCACCTTGGCCTCCCGTCCCTTGCGGACGAGCTGGGCGATTGTGGGCACGCGCTACCTCTCGATACTGAAAATGTGACCGCCACGCAACGCGATCCGCGCCGAACCGAAGTCCGCACATGGCAGGCATACGATTGTAGCGGCTGCCTGGGGGTCCGACAATCGCGACAGTGCCTCTGCGGCCCCCTTTTCGCCGTTTTTCTGTCCGCCGCCCCGGTCCTAGGCCGCCCGGGTCCCGGCGAGGGTCCCGGCCCGCCCGCCGGACCCGGCCCCGATGGGCGCCGGCGCCTCCCGCGGCGGGCTGATCGTCGCCCACCACCGGTTGAGGCGGGAGTACGCCAGCGGCAGCATGCCGTCTGGATAGAAGGCCAGGATCACCGTGCCCGCCCCGATGAACACGTCCTCGGCGTTGCCGGGCAAAAAACCCAGGGCCAGGCCGCCGGCCAGGGCGCCCGAGCAGACCGAGACGCCCCCGATGGCCACGACCCCCAGGATGAGCAGGCTCTCGAACATCTCGAAGTTCGTGGCCCCGGCCACCGACGAGGCGGCGCCGAAGAAGGCCCCGGCCACGCCGGCCATGGCGGCCGACAGGGTGAAGACCATGAGCTTGGTCATGGTGACCGACTGGCCCAGCGTGGCGCAGGCCGCCTCGGAGTCCTTGGCCGCCACCAGCACCCGGCCGAACGGGCCCCGGCGCAGGGCCAGGATGCCGATGGAGAACAGGGCGAAGACCACGGCCAGGAAGATCGTGAAGGCCTTGGGCGAGTTCACGTTGAGGCCGAAGAGCACCGGCTTCGGGACGGCCACCGAGCCGTCGAAGCCGAAGATGGCCGCCCACGGGAAGATCGTGTTGTCCATCAGGGTGGCGAAGGCCATGGTGGCCAGGGCGAGGTAGAGGCCGCGGAGCCGCAGCACGAACATGACCACGACGGCGCCGACCGCGCCCGGCAGCGCCGCCGCCGCCACCAGCCCCATCACCGAGCCGTGATGGCCGAACTTGAACATGGCGTAGGCGCCCAGGCCGGCGAAGGTCAGCTGGCAGATGGACGTGTAGCCGCCCCATCCCGTGAGCGGCACCAGCGACAGGCAGACCAGTCCGAAGGCGAGCCCGATGCCCAGCTTGATGACGCTGGCCGGCCCCATGAACGAGACGGCCACGGCCACGGCGGCCACCAGGGCCACGCCGCCCTGCAGCGAGCGGACCAGGCCGGCCGGGGCCATTGGGGCATGGCGCTGCGGCGCGCCGGACCGGATCCGGTGCGCCGGCACGGCCAGCAGGGCGATGAAGAGGATGATCGAGGGCACCGACAGGGCGAGGCCCTGCACCGGCGTGGACGACCAGAAGGCGCCCGTCGTCGGGATGTACCCCTGGATGTACGCCGACGCCAAACCGACGATCAGGCCCCCGAGGAACGTCATGGGCAGGCTGCGCAGCCGGCCGATGACGGCCGCCGCGTAGGCGTCGATGACGAGCAGCGTGAGGATGAGCGGCTGCAACTGCAGCCGGGGGGCGACCAGGATGCCGGCCACGGAGGCCAGCGACGCCCCGATGGACCAGCTCAGCGTGGACAAGCGGGGCGGGCGGCCGCCGAAGAGCCCGATGAGGGGGCGGTTGTCGACCACGCCGCGCATGGCGATGCCGGTGCGCGTCCGGTACAGGAACAGGCGCAGGCCGACGGCGATTGCGATGGCCGCCCCGACGGTGATGACCTCCTCCCATTCGATGTGCACGCCGAGGAAGTTGAAGCCGCTGAAGCCGAAGAACTGGGGGACGACGCGGGCCGCCGGCTTCCAGATGTAGTTGCTGGCGAGGCCGAAGAGGAGCAGCGTCAGCCCGACGGTGACGGCCAGCGTCGTCGCCACATTGTTGGGGTCCATCCACTGGATGACGCCGCGTTCGATGGCGGCGCCGAGCAGCGGCGCCAGCACGAACACGGTGATGACGAAGGACAACGCGGCATTGATGTGCCAGCCCACCGACAGCTGCCAGTACACGAAAGCCATGAACATGCCGATGGCGCCGTGGGCGATGTTGAAGATGCCCGACGTGGCGTAGGTGACGACGAGGCCGCTGGCCGCGACGGCGTAGGCCGAGCCCAGGACGATGCCGATGATGGTGAACTCGAGGAACTCGTGCATGGTTGGGGTTAGTACTGGAACAAGCCGCTGTTGCAGTCGTAGGTGTTGGGCGCGCTCGGATAGACCCGCTGGAAGGCCCCGTTCTCGATCTTCATGTAGAAGAAGCACTTCGACGGGATCTTCTGGCCGATGTTCACCGGCGGCGTCACCCCGTCACCGGTCCAGTTGGTGATCTGCTGGATCTGGCTGATCAGCGCGGCGCGGGTCAGGTCGGGCCCGACCGCCTTGGCCGCCTGCTCGAAGGCCAGGCCGGCCGACCAGGCCAAGATGGCGAAGATGTCCTGGTGGTACCCGGGCGCCACCCGGTTCAGCCAGCTCTCCATCAGCTGCATGCCCGGGTTGCCGCTGGCCTCCTCGTAGGCCGCCGTGGCCGACATGAGCACGAGGTCACCGTTGGACTCGGGCTCGGTCTGCTGGGCGAACTGCGGCGAGTACTCCTCGGAGAACCAGTCGACCACCTGTGGTGTGTAGTTGGCCTGCTGCATGGCCTGGAGCAGCCGCTCGGCCGACGATGAGTCGGAGTACTCGGTCACGTACTGGGCGCCGGCGCTCTGCATGGCCTGCACGTTGGTGGCGTAGTTGGCGTTGGTCGGCGTGGTCGATGCGTCGTAGACGTAGTTGAAACCGACGCTCTTGTAGGCGTTCACCTCGTTCGTGGCCTGGGTCTGGGTGGCCGAGACGTCGAGGTAGATCATGGCCGCCTTGGTGATGGCGCTGGGGTAGGTCGCCTTGAGGTAGTTGGCCGGGCCGAGCGACCAGTAGTGGGCGTTGCCCGGGCTGGCGCCGAAAATGTCGGCCGTCTCGCCGGCGTTGACGGTCGAGACCTCGGCCGCCATGTCGGGGATGCCGCAGGCGCTCACGGCCTGGGCGCTGCCGTCGTCGAAGCCCGAGGCGTTGCCCACCATGGCGAAGTCGCTGGAGCAGGCCTGCTCCGCATCGGCGTAGTCGGTGCCCGAGTCGCTGCCGTCGTCGAACGGCTGCACCTTGATCTGGCGGCCGCAGATGCCGCCGGTGCTATTCACATAATCCGCCCAGGCCTCGGTGGCCTGCTGCGCGCTCTGGGTCAGGCCGGGCACCACGCCGCTGATGCTGGCGATGTTGCCGACCGTGATGGAGTTGGCCGTGACGCCGGTGGCGGTGGCGCCGCCGTTGCCGCCCGACGGTGTCTCGTTGCCGTTGGCGCCGCAGGCCCCGGCTCCCGTAGCGGCGGGAGCGGACCCGTGCGAGGCCCCAGGCGCGCCGGCCACGGTTGCGGTGTGGGCGCCGCTGCCGGTGACCGGGCCCGAGCTCGACGAACCCGACGAGCCGGTCGGCCCACTGGCCAACGCGGTCTGGTTGCACGGGACGGTGGTCGTCGTCGTGGTGGTCGTGGCCGCACCCGCCTTCGTCGTGGAGGTGGTGGTCTTGCCCTTCGGCGCCGTCGTCGTGGTGGTCGTCGTGCTGGACGACGTACTGGCGCTGGCGCAGGTGCCGCTGGACGTCCCCAACGCTTGGGCGCCGGTAGCGGTGCCGGTGTTGCCGGCGCTGCCCGAGGAGTGGGTGCCGTTGGCGCCCTGGGCCAACTCGGCCTGGGTGCCGGTCAGGCGGGAGCCGCAGGCTGAGGCCAGGAAGGCCAGCATGGCCACCGACAGCGCAGCGGCCAGGCGCCGGCGGCGCGCCCAGGCCCGGGCCACGCGGGACGTCGTGTCGCCCGCGCTCACAGGAGGACGTCCTCCTGGTCCGTCCGCCGGCTCATCTCGAGGTCGCGCATGATGCGCTCGAGGTGGTCGACCGAGCGCACGATGGCCAACGCGTTGCGACGGTCCTCCTCGATCTTGCGCATGTTCCAGGCGCTGTGCACCAGGATGCCGCCACCGATGACGAGCGCCACGCCGAGCAGCCCGCCCGAGATGAGGTAGGGGATCTCCTGGTACTGGTAGGCGCTGTGCGCGGCGCCGTACCAGCCGAGGAGGATACAGACGAAGCCGAGCACGATGAGGGCCATGCCGATCATCTCGAGCCACTTGCGCACGTTGCGGCCGGCGCCTTTGCGGCGCGCCGTATCGACCACGGCGGCCAGGCGGCTGAGCCGGGTCGGCACCGGGGTCGCACCCGTTGCCGGGTCCGGCGGGGGGACAGGAACGTCACCCAGACCACTCGACGTGACGGGCCGCACCTCACCGAGATCGGGCGTCGAGGACTTTCCCAAGAGTTTCATCAGCTGTTCCCTCCGAACTGCGACAGGTCGTCGTCGGTGGCGTTGAAGCGCTCCATGAGCGGGTCGTGGTCGGCGTTGGTGCCGAGCACCGAGGCGGCGTCGTCCGCACGCCGGTAGGCGTAGGCCAGAGTCATGGCGGCGAGCAGGCCGAGCAGGACGAGCGCGGCGCCGACGCCCTTGAAGGCCGGTGCCACGGCCGAGGCGGGCGCGATGGCCTCCGACGGCGTGCTGCCAGCCGAGCCGGTCGGGGTAGACGACGAGGGCGTGCTGCCCGAGCTGGTGGGCGAGTAGGAACCGCCGCCCGCGCCCGTGTTGCCGGCGAAGGTGGCGCCGCTGCCCGAGTCGCCGGTGACCGACGAGCTCGAGGGGGAGGGGGTGGCTGCTGCGGCGGCGACCGGCGCCGTGGCACCGGTGTTGCCGCTGTTGGCCGTGTACGGCAGTGAGGCGGTCGAGCTCACCGACACGGGCGCCAGCTCCAGGGTGAGCTGCTGGTCGTCGGGGAGGGCCACGGGGAGCTGGGACGTGAACGACGAGGGCAGGAGGGAAGCGAACTCGTTGGCTGCGCTATCGAGGGTCTTCAGGTCGATGGTGAAGGTCAGGCCCTGGAGCGTGCGGCTGGCCGACGGGCCGTTGGTCTTGTCGGTGGCGTTGGTCAGCGCGATGGAGATGCCGAGCTCGTTGAGGAGCGTGTTGATCGACGAGATGGGGAGGGAGAGGGGGGCGGCCTGGCCGTCGGCCGCGATGCCGGTGGCGTCGACGGTGACGGGGACGCCCGCGATGGTCATGTTCTGCACCTCGGTCGAGCCGGTCAACGTGCCGGTGGTGCCGTTCGAGGTGGCGGTGGCCGTCGACGTGACGCTGCCGATGTTGATGAAGCCGCCCAGGATGGAGACGCCGGTGTCGGTGGCGCTGGCCTCCGCCGTGGCGGTGAGGCTCGGGGCCTGCGTGGTCGAGGTGGCCGACAACGTGCCGATGCCCATGAGCGACGAGTCGGCGGCGAAGGGGTTGCCGGACCCGGAGGGGGCGACGATGCTCGGGTCGGTCGACGACGAACCCGACGTCGGGCTGTCGTCGCCCAGGGTGGCGCTGGCCGTGTTGCCGCCGGCCGTCGACGAGGCGTCCATGTTCACGCCGGCGTTGTCAGTGTTGGCCGAGTTCGGCGTCTCGGGGTACTCGCTGGCGGCCTGGACCGGCCACACCGGCAGCGCCGGCAGGGGCACGCCGGGGACGAGGAGGGCGAGCTGCGGGCCGGAGTTGGCCACCACCTGGCCCGGGTACAGGCTCGAGGCCGTGGCGCTGCCGGTCGGGCCCGAGTTGTCCTCGGTCGACGCGTAGCCCTCGTCGAATTCGAGGGACGGGGTGGCGGGGACGGGGAAGTTGGGCTGCTCGTACTGGGCGGTGACGGCCTCGGCCAGTGAGGTGATGGTGTAACCACCCAAGGCGGTGCCGGTGGTGGTGCTGCTGGTGCTGGTGCTGGAGCTGCCGGTGTCGGCGGCCGCGGGGTCGCCCCCGAACGCCGCGGCGAGCAGACCGGACCCGCCGGCAAGGAGGAGCACGGCGGCGGTGGCGAGCGCCGACAACGTGCGGGTGCGGGTGTGACGGGTCATGCGGCGGCACCTCCGAGGTAGGCATCGGCCAGGTCGTCGGGCAGGTCGTCGGGCTTGCCGGCGGCGACGATCCGCCCCTGGACGACGACGGCCACGTCGGTAGCCACCCCCATCGCCGTGGCGGCGAACTGCTCGGCCAAGATGACGGCCACACCCTCGGCCGCGATCTGGGCGACGAGCTCGTACAGCTCGGCGACGATCATGGGGGCGAGACCCATGGAGATCTCGTCGAGGAGCAGGACGGCGGGCTCCACGCTGAGCGTGCGCGCCATGGCGAGCATCTGCTGCTCGCCCCCCGACAGGGTGCCGGCCACCTGGTGGCGGCGCTCGGACAGGCGAGGGAAGCGGGTGAAGGCCAGCTCCTCGACGTGCGAGCGGGAGGCGCCGCCGAACGTCATGAGGCGGAGGTTCTCCTTCACCGTCAGGTTGGGGAAGATGCCGCGGCCGTCGGGCAGCGTGCAGAGGCCGGCTCGGGCCAGCTTGTCGGGCTTCATGCCGTTGACGTGGCGGCCCATGACGTGGAAGCAACCCGCCTTGGGCTCCATCTGACCGCTGGCCACCTTGAGCGCCGTCGACTTGCCGGCGCCGTTGGGGCCCAAGAGGGCCAGGACCTCACCGGTGGACACGGCCAGGTTGATCCCGTGCAGGACCTCGATCTGGCCGTAGGCGGCCCGGACGTTGCGCAACTCGATGACGGGGGGCGCGGGCTTCGGCTGGGGCTCAGGCATCGGGTGCTCCCGTGCCGATTCCGGCGAGCAGGACGGAGTCGGCTCCATGGTCGGACTCTGACGTCGTCTCGGATTCGGGGTCATCCTCCTCGGGGTCGTCGGCCGCGCCCAGGTAGGCGGCACGGACCCCCTCGTCGGCCCGCACCTCGTCGGGGGTGCCGACCATCAGGACGGCGCCGAAGTCGAGGACGTTGATCCGGGAGCACACCCGCATGACCAGGCCCATGTCGTGCTCGACCAGGAGGATGCCCATTCCGGCGTCGGCCAGCTGGCAGAGCAGGTCGCCGAGCTCGTCGCTCTCGGCGTCGTCGAGGCCCGACGAGGGTTCGTCGAGGAGGAGCAGGCGGGGGCGGGTGGCCAGGCAGCGGGCCAGCTCGAGCAGGCGGGCCTGGCCCGTCGGCAGGGTGTCGGCCGGGCGGGCGGCGAGGTGCGCGAGGCCGACGAGGGCCAGGACGCCGTCGGCGTTGGCGGCGGCGTCCGACTTGTCCCGGGACCAGCGACGGCGGATCTCGGCGGCGGCCAGCACGTTCTCGCGGACGGAGAGGGACCCGAACACCTCGAGGCGCTGGAACGTCCGGGCGATGCCGAGGCGGGCCCGCTTGTGGTGCGATATGGCGGTCATGTCGACGCCGTCGAAGATGACCCGGCCGGCGTTGATCGTCTGGAGACCGGTGATGGCGTTGAAGCAGGTGGTCTTCCCGGCGCCGTTGGGGCCGATCAGGCCCGTGACCATGCCGGCTTCGACCGCGAGGTCGACACCACGCAGCGCGTGGACGCCTCCGAACCGCACCTCAGCTCCCGCTACATCGAGCAGCGGCATCATCTCCCCCCAACCGGTCGGGCCGATGTCCAGGCCGGCATTTTCCGGCTCTCCATCTCTCTTTTTCCCTGGTCAGACCAGGTTCAACTCCGTTCAGAAGTAGAACTGGTTCTGGGCCGGGGTCTTACGGTCGCAATTTCGGGCTCCGTGGGTCGGGGGTAGCCTCGGCCGCATGGAACATTCCATGGCCGAACGCCTGGCCGAGCTGGCCGAACGCAAGAACGAGGCCCTGCACGCCGGGAGCCCGGCGGCCGTTGAGCGGCACCACGCCAAGGGGAAGCTGACGGCTCGGGAACGTATCGAGTACTTGTTAGACGAGGGGTCGTTCCAGGAGCTCGACATGCTGGCTCGGCACCGGGCCCACGGCATGGGCCTGGAGGACAACCGTCCGTATACGGACGGCGTGGTGACGGGTTTCGGGACGATCGACGGTCGGCGGGTGTGCCTGTTCAGCCAGGACTTCACGGTGTTCGGGGGCGCTCTGGGGGAGGTCTTCGCCGAGAAGATCCACAAGGTGATGGACCTGGCTTCGTCGACCGGGGTGCCCATGATCGGGTTGAACGACGGCGCCGGGGCCCGCATTCAAGAGGGCGTGGTGTCGCTGCACTCCTACGGGGGGATCTTCCACCGCAACGTGGCGGCGTCGGGGGTGATCCCGCAGATCTCGGTGATCCTCGGGCCGTGCGCCGGCGGTGCCGTGTATTCGCCGGCCATGACCGACTTCATCTTCATGGTGCAGGGCACCTCGCACATGTTCATCACCGGTCCGGACGTGGTGAAGACCGTGACCGGCGAGGACGTGACTCTGGAGGAGTTGGGCGGCGCCATGTCGCACGCCACGAAGTCGGGGGTGGCTACGTTCGTGTCGCCCGACGAGAAGGCTTGTTTGGACGACGTGCGGCATTTGTTGTCGTTCTTGCCGTCGAACAATTTGGAGGAGCCGCCGGTCGAGGTGTCCGGGGACCCGCCTGATCGGCCGTTGCCCGAGCTGATCGACTTCCTGCCGACGTCGCCCAACCAGCCCTACGACATGAAGCGCATCATCGCTTCGGTGGTCGACGACGGGGAGTACTTCGAGGTGCACGCGCACTGGGCCATGTCGATCACGTGCGGCTTCGCCCGCATGAGCGGTCGGGTGGTCGGGATCGTCGGGAATCAGCCCGCTGTCTTGGCGGGTGTGTTGGACATCGACTCGTCGGAGAAGGCGTCCCGGTTCGTGCGGACGTGCGACGCCTTCAACATTCCGTTGCTGACGTTCGTGGACGTGCCCGGGTTCCTGCCCGGGACCGACCAGGAGTACGGGGGGATCATCCGGCACGGTGCGAAGTTGCTGTACGCGTACTGCGAGTCGACGGTGCCCCGGATACAGATCATCACCCGGAAGGCGTACGGGGGCGCCTACGTCGTCATGAACTCAAAGTCGATCGGCGCCGACCTGGCCTTCGCCTGGCCGTCGGCCGAGCTGGCGGTCATGGGCCCCAACGGCGCCGTCGACATCGTCTACCGGCGCGAGCTGGCCGAGGCGGTCGACCCGGTGGGACGGCGAGCCGAATTGATCGATGAATACACCGAGCGGTACGCCAACCCGTACATCGCGGCGGAGCGCGGTTATATCGACGACGTGATCTCGCCGGCCGACACTCGCTCGGTCATCTGCCGGAGTTTGGACATTCTGGCGTCGAAGCGCGAGGAGCTACCACGGCGCAAGCACGGCAACGTGCCGCTGTGACCATGAGCGACGTGATCGACCCGTCCCGGTTGACGCTGCGGCCGGCGCCCGAGCCCGACCCGGCCGTGCTGGCCGCCATCACGGCGGCCGTCCAGCTGGCCTGGCCCCGGCCGGCGCCGGCCGACGAGTTCGACCCGGTCCACGAGCCGTGGCGCTTCAGCGGGCGCTGGTGGCACAAGCCGGTGCCCATCCGGCGGGACCGTCCCTGGGCGCGCCGCTGACCGTCTACGTCGACGATTGGCGCCAGCGCGCCACGGTGCGTGACCGGACCGATCGCTGGTCGCACCTCCTGGCCGACGACCCCGACGAGCTGCACGCCATGGCCGCCGCGCTGGGCATCCCGCCCCGGGGCTACCAGCGCCACCGGCGGTCGGCGGCGCTGAACCACTACGACGTGCCCGAGGCGCTCCGGCTGCGGGCGATCGAGCTGGGGGCGGTGCCCGTGACGTGGCGTGAGATGGCCCGCCTCACCCGGGAGTGGCGCCGTCACGCTGGCGCTCGGCCAGGGCGACCAGATCCTCCATGATGCGGTCGAACGAGTAGTCCTTGGGCGTGTAGACGGACGCCACGCCCTTGCCGATGAGGATCTCGGCGTCCTCGGGCGGGATGATGCCGCCTACGACGACCGCCGCCGTGGAACCGGCGGCCCGCAGGCGGTCGAGCACGTCCGGCACGAGCTCGAGGTGCGAGCCCGACAGGATCGACAGCCCGACGATGTCGACGTCTTCGTCCCGGGCCGCCGCGACGATCTGCTCCGGGGTGAGCCGGATGCCTTGGTAGATGACCTCGAAGCCGGCGTCGCGGGCGGCCACGGCGATCTGCTCGGCCCCGTTGGAGTGGCCGTCGAGGCCGGGCTTGGCCACCAGGAGCCGGGGCGGGCCCCCGGTGCGTTCGGCCAGCCGCCGCGTGCGGACACGGACCGCGTCCAGGTCGTGACCCCGTCGCCCGACGCCCCCGCCAACGCCGGTCGGCGCCCGGAACTCGCCGAACACTTGGCGGAGGGCGCCGGCCCACTCCCCCGTGGTGCCGCCCGCATGGGCCAGGGCGATGGTGGCCTCCATCACGTTGCCGGTGGGGCCCTCGTCCTCGGCGACCCGGCGCAGCTCGTCGAGAGCCCGCCGCACGGCACCGTTGTCCCGCTCGGCCCGCCAGCGCTCGACGTCAGCGATCTGCTCGGCCTCGACGTGCGGGTCGACCTTCAGGATGTTCTCGATCTCGCCGTCGCCCAGCAGCGGTGAGGGGGCCGTCTCGGTGAAGGCGTTGACCCCGACCACCAGCTGCTCACCCGACTCGATGCGGCGCACCCGCTCGGCCTGGCTGCGCACGAGACGCTGCTTCAGCTCGTCGATGGCCCCGAAGGCACCACCGAGCGCCTCGACGTCGGTCAGCTCGGCCCAGGCCTCCTCCGCCAACTCGGTCGTCTTGGCTTCAATGACCTTGGAGCCCTCGAAGATGTCGTCGTACTCGAGCAGGTCGGACTCGAAGGCGAGCACCTGCTGGATGCGCAGCGACCACTGCTGGTCCCACGGGCGGGGCAGGCCCAGGGCCTCGTTCCAGGCCGGGAGCTGCATGGCCCGGGCCCGGGCGTTCTTCGACAGCGTGACGCCGAGCGTCTCGAGCACGATGCGCTGCACGTTGTTCTCCGGCTGCTGCTCGGTCAGCCCGAGCGAGTTCACCTGCACGCCGTAGCGGAAGCGACGCAGCTTGGGGTCCTCCACCCCGTAGCGCTCGTGGCAGATGCGGTCCCACAGCCGGGTGAAGGCCCGCTCCTTGCAGGTCTCCTCCACGAAGCGGACGCTGGAGTTGACGAAGAAGCTGATGCGCCCGACCACGGCGGGCAGTTCGGACACGTCGATCTTGCCCGAGGTGCGCACGCCGTCGAGCACGCCGATGGCCGTGGCCAGCGCGTAGGCGATCTCCTGCACCGGGGTGGCCCCCGCCTCCTGCAGGTGGTAGCTGCACACGTTGATCGGGTTCCACTTCGGGGCCTGGCGCACGGTGTAGGCGATGGTGTCGACGGTCAAGCGCAAGCTGGGGCCGGGCGGGAAGATGTAGGTACCCCGGCTCAGATACTCCTTGACGATGTCGTTCTGCGTCGTACCCGCCAGCCGCACCGGGTCGACGCCCATGTCCTGCGCGTTGGCCACGTACAGACCGAGCAGCCAGGCCGCCGTGGCGTTGATCGTCATGGACGTGTTCATGTCCGCCACGGGGATCTGGTCGAGCAACTGGCGCATGTGCCCGAGATGGGCCACCGGCACGCCGACCTTGCCGACCTCGCCCGCCGCCTCGGGGGCGTCGGGGTCGTACCCGGTCTGCGTGGGCAGGTCGAAGGCGATGGAGAGGCCGGTCTGCCCCTTGGCCAGGTTGGTGCGGTACAGCTCGTTGGAGGCCTTGGCCGTCGAGTGGCCCGAATAGGTGCGCATCATCCACGGTGCGTCACGCGGCGTGCCGCTGTCGGCGTCCCTGGCCATTCAGCTCACCTCCCGGACGTGTGGCGCATCCACCATTCTGCCCGCCGCGCCATGCGCCGCCGTTTCTCAGCGGCTGTAGTCGTAGAAGCCCTTCTTCGTCTTGCGCCCGAGCTGACCCGATGTGACCAGCCGGCGCAACAGCGGCACCGGGGCGTAGTTGGGGTCACGGAACTCGGCGTAGAGCGCATCGAGGATGGCCAGCGACGTGTCGAGGCCGACCAGGTCGAGGAGTGCGAACGGCCCCATCGGGAACCCGCACCCCCCCTTCATGGCGGCGTCGATGCCCTCCTTGGTGGCCACGCCCTGCTCGAACAGCCGTACGGCGTTGTTGAGGTAGGGGAACAGGAGCGCGTTGACGATGAAGCCCGCCTGGTCCTTCACCTCCACCGGCTCCTTGCCGCACACGGCGGCGAAGGCCAAGGCCGCCTCGATCGTGGCATCACTGGCCGTGATCGGCCGCACCACCTCGACCAGCGCCATGGCCGAGGCCGGGTTGAAGAAGTGGACGCCGCAGACCAGGTCTGGCCGCTCCGTCGACATTGCCATCTCGACGACCGGGAGGGTGGACGTGTTCGTCGCAATGATGGTCTCGGGTTTGCAGATGCTGTCGAGCTCGCGGAAGAGGAGCTTCTTGACGTCGAGGTCCTCGACCACCGACTCGATCACCAGGTCGACGTCGACCAGCTCGCCGAGGTGGGTGGTGGCCCGGACCCGTTCGGCGATCTCCCTCGCCTCGGTGTCGGTGCGCTTCCCCTTCTCGACCTGCTTGGCCAGGGACTTGTTCAGCCCCGCGATCATGGCGTCGGCGCTCGACTGGCTGCGGCTGCGCAGCACCACCTCGTGGCCCGCCGCCGCAGCCACCTCGGCGATGCCCGATCCCATGATTCCCGAACCGACGATTCCCACTCGCTTAATGGACATGGGGACGAAGTTTACCGGCCGGTAACCGCCGCAGTCGAAGCGGGGCATGGGCGACCTCGAAGGGTGGGGGCGTGCAAGAGTGGCGCCATGGACACGATCGGCACGCTGGCCCTGGTCGGAGGCAGTGAATGGACCGAGGGGTGCTCCTTCGACGCTTCCCTCCTGGCGGCGTCGGGCGGCACGGACATTGTGGTGCTGCCGACGGCCGCCGCCTACCAGCACCCTGAGCGGGTGGTGCTGCGGGCGGCCGAGTGGTTCGGGCCCCTCGGGGGCCAGGTCGAGGGTCTCATGGTGGTGGACCGGAATTCGGCCCACGATGCCGGTATGGCGGCCGCCGTGGCCGGGGCCCGCTTCATCTACCTGGCCGGCGGCTCGCCCCTCCACCTGCGGGCAGTGCTCAAGAAGTCGGCGGTCTTCGATGCCCTCGTGTCGGCCTGGAAGTCTGGTGCCGTCGTGGCCGGTGCGGGCGCCGGCGCCATGGTGCTGACCGACCCCATGGTCGACCCCCGGGGCGGGGCTTTGACGCTCGGCCTCGGCCTGGTCGACAAGCTGGCCGTCGTCGTGCACTTCGGCGACGAGCACGACGACGCGCACGGCCAAAAGCTCGAGCGGACAGTGGCCATGGCACCCCCCGGCTTGCCCGTGGTCGCCCTCCCTCGCCGCACGGCACTCATCCGCGACGACGCCGGGTCGTGGCGGCACGAGGGGGCCGGAGGTGAGCCAACGGTGTTCGTCGGCGGCACGCAACAGGCCGACGGGCTCGGTGCGCTGAAGGGCTGACGCGCCGGCACCTCCCGGGAAGATCTTTTTTTTCGAAATTTCCCTTTTTTCGTGTGACACACGTCCCGCCGGCGACCCTTCACCGTCGTGGGGCAAACAAGCACGAGCACGATCACAAGCACAAGGACAAGGACAAGGACGCTCACCGACGCTCCCGAGATGACCCTTTCCGCCCTGGCCAAGCTCTCGAGCGACGACGCCCGGACCATGGTGGCCGACGAGGCCCGCCAGGTGGCCGCGCACCAGGGTCGTCTCTTGGCCCTGGTGGGCGAGGTGGCCCGGCGGGAGGCCTGGCGCGACGACGGGGCGGCGAGCGTCGAGGATTGGATCGCCCAGTGCTGCGGGCTGGCCAAGGCCGCGGCGCGCCAAATGGCGCATGTGGCGCAGCAGCTCGAGGACCTGCCCCACCTCGGGGCGGCTCTGTCTTCGGGCGAGGTGAGCTTGGACAAGGTGCGCACGGTGGCCCCCCTGGCCACGCCCGAGACCGACGCCGAGTTGGCCCGAGCGGCCCGCACCCGCTCGGTGGGTGAGCTGGCCGAGTGGGCCCGGGCCAGGGCACGCCCCAAGCCCAAGGGCGACGAGGGGCGCCAATGGCTGCGCTTCAACGAGGGCTGTCGGACCATGACGGCCCAGCTGCGCCCCGAGACCTTCGCCGAGCTGCGCGCCGTCCTCGAGGCCCGGGCCAAGAAGCTCTTTGGCGAGGCCGAGAGCCCCCTCGACGAGCGCCTGGCCGACGCCCTGGTCGAGCTGGTGCGCGGCGGGCGCCCCGGGGCGGGCCGCGACAACTCGTTCTTGGTGGTGGCCCACGTCAGGCTCAGCGACCTCTTCGACGACGACGCCGAGCCGAGCACCCTCGTCGGTGAGCTCGAGCGCGGCGGCTACCTCAGTGTGGCCACGATGAGGCGTCTGCTCTGTGACGCCACCATGGTCATCGGCGTCGACGACGACGAGGGCCACACCATGTACGAGGGACGCCAGGTTCGAGACGCCACGGCGACGCAACGCCGGGAGATCATGCGTAGGGACCGCCATTGCCGATTCCCGGGCTGTGATCGGGTGACCTTCACCAATCCGCACCACATCAAGGAGTGGAAACGTGACGGGGGGCCCACCGACATCGACAATTTGTGCTGCCTGTGCGAACACCACCACGGCTTGGTGCACCGCAACGCCTGGAG
Organism: uncultured Acidimicrobiaceae bacterium; assembly: GCA_963807775.1. GTDB lineage: Bacteria > Actinomycetota > Acidimicrobiia > Acidimicrobiales > RAAP-2 > Bog-473. Next base: position 228,545 of record CAWECY010000018.1, read on the forward strand.
CTTGCGCGGCAACCCCAACGAGGAACTGACCTTCATAGGGCCGAGTGGCCAGGTCAAGACCTCGCGGCCGTCGCCGCAGTGGACGGCGATGACGGGACCTGACCCCTGACGACGCACTGGTGGGTGCGCCCGCGGTCCCGTTCCGAGTTAGTCGTCCTTCTCCTCGATGGTGACGCTTTCGATCACCACACGGTCTTTCGGCGTGCCCGAGCGGCTGCCCACTTTGTCGATCTTCTCGATGACGTCCAGACCGCTCACGACCTCTCCAAAGTGCGAGTAGAGGGGTGGGAGCCGAACGCCGTCCGAACCGCTGATGACGAAGAACTGGCTGCCGTTGGTGTTGGGGCCCGCGTTGGCCATGGCGAGCGAGCCGACCTTGTAGGAGCCCGCCGACGGCAGCTCGTCTTCGAAGCGGTAGCCCGGCCCACCCGAGCCACTCCCCGTGGGGTCACCTCCCTGGAGTACGAAGCCCGGGATGATGCGGTGGAACACCACGCCGTCGTAGTAGTGGTAGCGAGCCAGGAAGACGAAGCTGTTGACCGCCTTGGGCGCGGCTAGCGGGTCGAGCGCGATGACCATCGTCCCGTGCGAGGTGACCATGGTGGCCACGTAGCGCTTGTTGGGGTCGATGTGCATGTCCGGCTCTTCGTCGAACTTGCGCTGCTGGGGGCTCGATCCGTCGGCGTTCGGGGGGGTGGGCTTGGCCATGATGAACGTCCTATCTATGAGGTGGCAATGGAGATTTTGAGGATGCGCTGTATGACGGAGGGCGTTCCCGCTTCCGTGCCTTGCGCGTTGATGGCGTTGACGACGCTCTGCCCCGAGGTGATGGTCCCGAACAACGGGTACCCACCGGTCGAGAGGTCCGCATCCAATGCGGTGGCGCCGCCGGGCACCACGATGAACCACTGCGACCCGACGCCAGTGGCCGCCGAAGTCGCCATGGCCACCTCACCGGTCGCGTAGGACTTTGGGACGTTCTCGGAGGGGATGCTGTACCCGGGTGTCCCGGTCCCGGTGCCGGTGGGGTCGCCCGTCTGGTCCACGAAGCCCGGAATGACCCGGTGGAAAATGTTGCACTTGTAGTAACCCTTGTCGGTTAGGAACACGAAGTTGTTCACCGTCGTCGGGGCCGCCGATGCGTCAAGTGCGATGGTGAAGGTTCCGGCAGTGGTCGTCACGGTCGCCGTATAGGTCTTGGTGGTGTCGATGGTCATGGCCGGAGCCGCCGAGTACTTCTGAGTGTTCACCCGAGTGTGGGGATTGGCCGGGCAGCCCGCCTTGACGGCCAACGCGTTTGCCGCTGCCTGCAGCTTGGCGTCACTCCCCTTCCCCGTCGTCGAGGTCGAAGCCACATTGGACTGCGACTCCACTGTCTTGTTGTGGTTCGTGAGCAGGAAGGCCAGTCCTACGACCGCCCCTGCGATGACGACCACGATGATCCCATTCCGGATCTGCTTGCGGCGCTTCTGGCGCTGGGCCTCTGCCGCCAGCCTGGCTTCCCTGGCCACGCGTTGGCGGGCTCTCTTCTCGCTGGGCACGGCCGCAGACCCTACCTAATCCCCAGGGCAGCCTCCGATCGCGCCTCGAGGGGCGGTGGGCCGTCGGCCGGGCTCCTGGCGCCGGACGGAAGGGGGCCGGCCCCCAGTTCAGTAGCCTCGTCCGGATGCCATTGGTCGTGCAGAAGTTCGGAGGGACCTCGGTCGGCGACGCTGACCGGATCCGGGCCGTCGCCGATCACATCGCGCGCACCCACCGGCAAGGTTCCCAGGTGGTCGCCGTGGTGAGCGCCATGGGCAAGACAACCGACGATCTGATCCACCTGGCCAACTCGGTGAGCGGCACGCAGCCTCCACGCGAGTACGACATGCTCGTCAGCACGGGGGAGCGGATCTCCATGTCCCTGCTGGTTATGGCCCTGGCCGAGCTGGGAGTGGAAGCCGCCTCCTTCACCGGCAGCCAGGTCGGGATCATCACGGACAACGACCACACCCGAGCCAAGATCCTGGAGGTCAAAGGCGACCGTTTGCGCCAGGCCCTGGCCGACGGGAAGGTGCCGGTCGTGGCGGGTTTCCAGGGTGTCTCGGTGCAACGAGAGATCACGACGCTCGGCCGGGGCGGCTCGGATGCAACCGCGGTGGCGCTGGCGGCCGTCCTCAATGCCGACGTCTGCGAGATCTACACCGACGTCACGGGTGTCTTCACCGCTGATCCCCGGATCGTGCCGGAGGCTCACCGTATCAACAGGATCTCGTTTGACGAGATGCTCGAAATGGCGGCGAGCGGCGGGCGGGTGCTGATGCTGCGTGCGGTCGAGTTCGCCCGCAATCACAACGTTCCGCTCCACGTGCGCAGCAGCTTCACCTGGGAGCCGGGAACCTGGGTGGTCGAGGAGGATGCCGATATGGAAGAAGCCGTTGTCACCGCCATCACGCACGACACCTCAGAAGCAAAGGTCACGGTCAGCGGTGTGCCGGATCGCCCTGGAATTGCCGCCCGGCTCTTCCGGGCGCTGGCCGACCAGTCGATCAACGTTGACATGATCGTGCAGAACACGTCGGTGCATGGGATGACGGACATCTCATTCACCGTGCCGGTGGCCGATCTCCCGGTAGCCGTCGAGACGTCAAAGGCCCTCGCCGCCGAGCTCGGAGCCTCGGGGGTCACAGCGGACGCCGACGTCGCCCGGGTATCGCTGGTGGGAGTCGGGATGAAATCACACCCCGGGATCGCGGCCACCATGTTTGAGACGCTGGCGAACGAAGAGATCAACATCGACATGATCTCGACGTCGACCATCAGGACCTCGTGCATCGTGGCGGAGGATGACGTCGAGCGTGCCGTTCGCAGCTTGCACGAAGCGTTCGCACTAGGTTGATGCCAACCAGGGGGCCGGCCACGAGGACGCTTTGGCTGCTCCGGCATGCCAAGACGGTGGCCAACCCGCCGCCGGGCGGCACTGACTTCGACCGCGTCCTCGCCCCGCGTGGACGACGTGATGCGAAAGCCCTGGGTCATCTGTTCGCTGGTCACGGTGAAGCTCTCGGCCCGTCCTTGGATGGTGTGCCCCGGCCGACAGTCGCCCTTGTCTCTCCAGCGGCACGAACGGTAGCGACTGCGGACCTCGTGCTGGCGGAGGCGGCTGAGCCACCAGAGCGCCGTCTCGACGAGGGGCTCTACGGGGCCGACCCCGAGGAGGTATTGGAGTTCCTACGCGGGCTACCCGAGGAATCCGAGCGCGGCGATGGTGGTAGGCCACAACCCGACGGCGCACTCGCTGTCGCAAGGCCTGCTGTCGGCGAGTGACAGAAAGGGGCTCTCGCTGGCGGTGCGCACCGGCTTCCCGACATGCGCCCTCGGCGTCTACGCCTTCAAGGTGGACCGTTGGCCTGACGTGAGCGCGCACTCGGCCAAGCTGGTCGCCATCATGGCGCCGCCCTACGCCTGAACCGGCGCCACCTCCGGCGTCAGCCGATTGCGCGCAGGATGGCGGCGTCGCCCTGGCCGCCACCGCCACACAGCGCCACGGCGGCTGTCGAGGCGCCGCGGCGGCGCAGCTCGAGCAGCGCCGTGAGCGCCACCCGCGTGCCCGACATGCCGACGGGGTGGCCCAACGCAATGGCGCCGCCATTGACGTTGACCTTCTCCTCGTCAATACCCAGGTCGTCGACGGAGGCCAAGCCGACCGCCGCGAAGGCCTCGTTGATCTCGAAGAGGTCGATGGTGCTCAGGTCGATACCGGCCTTGCCCGCCGCCTTGACGATGGCCCGCGAGGGCTGCGTCAAGAGCGAGTTGTCCGGACCGGCCACCATGCCGTAACTGACGATCTGCCCAAGCGGCGTCACGCCCAACTCCTTGGCCTTTTCGGCCGACATCACGACCACGGCACAGCCGCCGTCGGAGATCTGTGAAGCGTTGCCGGCGGTGATGGTGCCGTCCTTGGTGAAGGCTGGCTTGAGCGCACCCAGCGACTCCGCCGTCGTGCCGGGGCGGACCCCTTCGTCGGTATCGACAAGCAACGGTTCGCCCTTGCGCTGGGGCACGTTCACCGGGATGATCTCTTCGGCCAGCCGACCCTCTTTGGCCGCGGCGGCAGCTTTCTCGTGGCTGGAGGCGGCGAAGGCGTCCTGGCGCTCGCGGCTGATGCCGACCTTCTCGTTGTGCTGTTCGGTCGAAAGGCCCATGGCGATGTGGTCGAAGGAGTCCGTGAGTCCGTCGTACATCATCGAGTCGACGAGGGTGGCGTCGCCGGCCCGGTAGCCGGCCCTTGCCCCGGGTAGCAGATAGGGCGCCTGGGTCATCGACTCCATGCCACCGGCCACGACGATGTCAGCGTCGCCGGCCCGGATCATCTGGTCGGCCAGGTAGATGGAGTTGAGGCCGGACAGGCACACCTTGTTGATCGTGTTGGCCGGGACGGTCATGGGAATCCCGCCCTTGACGGCCGCCTGGCGGGCGGTGATCTGGCCCTGGCCGGCCAGGAGGACCTGGCCCATGAGGACGTAGTCGACCTGGTCCGGGGCAACGCCGGCCCGCTTCAGCGCCTCGGCGATGGCGAAGCCGCCCAGGTCCATGGCGCTAAAGCTGGCCAGTGCGCCCGAGAGTTTCCCGATCGGGGTACGAGCCCCTGCGACGATGACGGCCTCAGCCATTCCCTGTACCTCCGGGTAGGGGCCGGTCTGGTTACCGGCCGGAAACTACATCGTACCGGCCCACTATCGTCTGGGCACATGAGCGACATCCTCAGTGCCGTCCTGGCCGGTGCGTCCCCAGATGAGCTGGCCGCCCTCAAGATGCCCGATAGCTACCGAGCGGCCCTGGTCAAGCGCAGCGAGACCGACATGTTCGAGGGCATGGAATCGTCGGACAAGGACCCCCGCAGGTCCCTCCATGTCGAGGAGGTGGCCCTCCCCGAGCTGGCCCCCGACGAGGCCTACGTGGCGGTCCTGGCGTCGTCCATCAACTTCAACACCGTCTGGACATCCATCTTCGAGCCACTGCCCACCTTCGGCTTCCTCGACCGGCTGGGCAAGGAAGGGCCGTGGGCGGCTCGGCACGCGCTCAACTACCACGTGGTGGGGTCCGACGCCTCGGGCGTCGTGCTGCGGACGGGTTCGGCCGTGCGTAACTGGAAGGTGGGTGACAAGGTCACCGTCCAGTGCAACTACGTGGACGACCAGGACCCGTCGGCCCACGACGACTCCATGCTTGCGGCCAACCAGCGCATCTGGGGCTTCGAATCGAACTTCGGCGGGCTGGCCGACATCACCTTGGTGAAGGCGAACCAGCTGATGCCGAAGCCGACGCATCTGACCTGGGAGGAGGCCGCCGTCAATGCACTGTGCAACTCCACCTCCTACCGCATGCTGGTCTCGCATAACGGCGCTCGCATGACCCAGGGCGACAAGGTGCTCGTGTGGGGCGCCAGCGGGGGCCTCGGGAGCTACGCGGTGCAGCACGTGCTCAACGGTGGCGGCACGCCGATCGGCGTTGTGTCCTCCCCCGAGAAGGTAAAGCTGCTCAACGACCTGGGCGTCGACGCCGTCATCGATCGCAGGGCGGCCGACTACCGCTTTTGGTCCGATGAGCACACACAGGACGAGTCGGAGTGGCGACGCTTCGGCAAAGACATTCGGTCTCTGGTGGGGGGCGAGCCGGAGATCGTGTTCGAGCACCCCGGTCGTCAGACGATGGGTGCATCTGTGTTCGCCTGCAGGCGGGGTGGGACGATCGTGACCTGCGCCGCGACGTCTGGCTACATGATCGAATACGACAACCGGCACCTGTGGATGAAGCTCAAGACGATCAAGGGCTCGCACTTCGCCAACTACCGCGAGGCTTGGGACGCCAACCAGCTCATCTGCGACGGAAAAGTGCTACCGCCATTGTCCGCCGTCTACACGCTCGAGCAGGTGGGCGAGGCGGCCTACCAGGTCCACCACAACCTGCATGAGGGGAAGATCGGAGTTCTGTGCTTGGCGCCCAAGGAGGGCTTAGGCATCGATGACCCGGAGCTGCGGGCCAAGGTGGGTGAGGACCGCATAACACTCTTCCGGCGGCACGGCGCATGAGCGACCTCTTGCTGACCGAGATCGACCACGTGGCCATCGCAGTCAACGACCTCGAGGCCGCCATCGACTGGTACGCCTCGGTGCTCGGGGCCACGGTTGATCACCGTGAGCGGGTCGAGTCAGATGGCGTCGAGGAGGCACTGCTGAAGGTGGCCGACTCCTACATCCAACTGCTGACGCCGATCCGTGGCGACTCACCCGTCGCGAAATACCTGGCCAACAAGGGTGAAGGGCTGCACCACGTTGGCTACCGCGTCGACGACTGCGGGGTGGCCCTCCAGGCAATCAAGGACGCAGGCGGCCGGGTCATCGACGAGGCGCCTCGGCCAGGTTCACGCGGGACGACCGTGGCCTTCGTGCACCCGAAGACGTCGTTCGGCACCCTGATCGAGCTGGTTCAGGAATAGACGTCACCGGACGGCTGCCCGGCGGACTTCCGGACACTGCCAAGATTGTGGGACATGGCCAACCACCGGCTCCGATGACGTCGACGCCGCCACCGCACCCCGGTCTCTCAACGGACCAGCACTACCTGCGCGAGACCCAGTACAAGGACCCGGGCAACCTCAACGTTCGCATCGCCCTGCACGCCAAGTACTCGACGTCCGAGCAACCGTGGTTCCCTTGGCTGGCCGCCATGGTCGAGTGGCCCGAGAACGCCGAGGTGCTGGAGGTCGGCTGCGGTTCGGGCAATCTGTGGATCAACATCGACTCACTACTGCCGCACGTCCGCCTCACGCTGACGGACCTCTCCGAGGGGATGGTGGACGCCGCAGTCCAGGCGGTCGCGCCACTCGAGCACGTCGAACTTGTCAACGCGCTGGCGTGCGACGCCCAGGAGCTGCCGTTCCACGACGGCGCCTTCGACGTCGTCGTGGCCAACCACATGCTGTACCACGTGCCCGACGCCGGGCGAGCTGCAGCGGAGTTCGCCCGCGTCCTGCGACCCGGTGGCTCGCTCCTGACGGCTACCAACGGCCCCGACCACCTCAGTGAACTCCGTGAGATGTCGCGTGAGGCCATCGGCTGGTCCGGCCTCGACTACACGGATGGGCGCTTCGGCCGCTCGACCGGCGAAGCAATCCTCGGACGGTCCTTCTGCCTCGTTGAGTGGCACGACCATCCCACCACCATGGTGGTCACCGATCCCGCCGACATCATCGCCTTCATCCTCTCGTCGGCCGCGGGCGATGTCGCCACGGCCGAACAGCAGGCCCGGCTGCCCGAGGTGGTCGAGGAGCGGTTCCGCCGGGAAGGCGGCCGCGTCACGATGACGACACAGGCTGGCTGCTTCGTGGCCCGACTGCCACGGACGGGGAACTGAATCCGGCTCTCACGTCAGCCGCCGACTGACAGCACCCGCCCCGGGTTGGCCCCGGCCACCCAGACGTCGGATCCCACCGACAACAACTGGCGCGGCGTCGTGTTCACGTCGAGCGCCTTCGAGCCGGGAGACGGGTAGACCACCTCCACCGTCTGCGCCGTGCCCGAACCTACGAAGACCTGGCCTCCGGCCACCCCGATGCTGAGCGGATCGTCACCCACCCCTTTCAAGGTGGTGACGTCCAGCGTGCTCGGGTCGATCTGCGAGACGGTATTGCCTTGGGCGTCGGCCACCCAGACCGAACCGGCGCCCGTGGCGACGCCGATCGGCCCCTGCCCGACCTTGATCGTGGATTGCGACGGCGCGCCGACCCCGCCGGGTGCGGGCACCACCTTGGTCGCCGTGCCATTGGTCCCCGTCACCCACAGCGCGCCGAAGCCAGCGGCCACCCGCACCGACCCGCCTGCCACCGGAACCGGCGTACCGGCCACCCCGTTGCGGGCGTCAATGGGCGTGACCTCGTTGGCGATCACCGAGGTCACCCAGACCCACCCACCCAACACGGCCAGGCCGGAGGGCCCTTGTCCCACCTGCACGCTGCGCACGACATGCAGCGACCGCGCGTCGACCTCGACCACCTCGTTGTCGACCATCTGGGCGATCCAGAGGTCGCCGTCGTCGAGCACCATGGACGCAGGCCGGCCCGTGAGCTTGAGCTGCCCTTCCACCTTCCCGTTCGACAGGTCGAACCGCAGCAGCAGGTTTCGTAGGTCATCGGTCACATAGCCGGCGCCGTTGTCCTGGACCACGGCCGAGGCCGCCGGCAGCTTCAGGAGCGTGGACGACGTCAACGTCGGTGGGGACGTCGTCGTCGACGACGTCGTTGCGATCAACAGAGGCGTCGCCACCGCCGCCACCACGACGACGACCAGCAGCCCCACCACGACCAACGTGACGCGACGCCTGCGCTGTTCCCAGCGACTCCGCCGAGGTCCCCCCGAGGCGGCCCGCGTCGAGCGCTGGGAGCGGGCGGCTTTGCTCTGGGCCTGACGCCGCTGACGGCGGCTGCTCTTCTGAGCCACTCCGCTAGCGGAGCAGGTCTTCGACCAGCTCGAGCACGCGGGAGACCTGCTCGGACACGCTTCCCGAGCCTGGGGTCAGCACCAGGTCCGGGTTGGCCGGCGTCTCGTAAGCCGAGTCGATGCCCGTGAAGCCCGGCAGGTGCCCCGCCCGGGCCCGCTTGTAAAGGCCCTTGGGATCCCGGCGCTCGCACTCGTCGAGCGAGGTGTCGACGAAAACCTCGGCGAAGGGCAGCCCCGCCTCGTCGTGGAGGGCCCGGATGAGCCGGCGCTCCTCTTCGTACGGGCAAATGAGGGCGATCAGCGCCAGCGAGCCCGCCTCGGCGAACATGCGCGCCACCTCGCCCGCCCGGCGCACGTTCTCGTTGCGGTCCTCGTCCGAGAACCCGAGGTCGCCGTTCAGCCCGTGACGCAGGTTGTCCCCGTCCAGCAGGAAGGCGGGGCGACCGCTGTTGACGTAGGCCTCCTCCACCCCGGCCGCAAGAGTCGACTTACCCGCCCCGGACAACCCGGTGAACAGGACGGTGGCGCCCGAGGTCCCCAGGGCGACGAAACGGTCGGCCCTGGTCAGCCGGACACCGTGGCGCACCACGTTGGGGCTGGCGTGCGTCATGGCGATGACCCGGATCACGCCCGCGCCCCGGTCGCGTTGGTCTGGGGGTCGATGATGATGAAGCTGCCCGTCGTCCGATTCGTCGTGTAGTCGTCCACCAGCAGCGGTTCCGTGCAGCGGAACGACACCCGGCCGATCTCGTTGAGATCGAGCGTTGAGGCCTGGTCGTCGCGGTGGAGCCCGTTGATGTCGAGCCGGTACTGCAACGATTGGACGGTGGCCCGCACCGTACGGGTGCTGTGCTTCAGGAAGTAAGACCGCCCTGCGGCCAGCGGAACCCGCTCATCCATCCAGCACACGGTCGCCTCAATGTCGTGCGACACCGTCGGCCGGTTGTTGGGCCGGCAAAGGATGTCACCCCTCGTCACCGCGATGTCGTCCTCCAGCGTGATGACGACCGACATGGGTGGGAAGGCCTCTTCCACCTCTCCATCGGCCGTCACGATCGAGGCGATGCGCGAGGTCGTCCCCGCTGGCAGCACAAGAAGGTCGTCGCCGGGCCGCAGAACGCCGCTGGCCACCGTACCGGCGTACCCCCGGAAGTCCGGGTTCTCCGGCGTCTGGCTCCGGATGACGTACTGCACGGGAAAGCGGGGGTCGATGAAATTCTCGTCGCTGCCGATGTAGACCGACTCAAGGTGGTTGAGCAGGGGCGACCCGTCGTACCACCACATGTTCTCCGAGCGCTGCACGACATTGTCGCCCCGGATCGCGGAGATGGGGATGAACGTGATGTCGTGCACGTTGAGCCGGGCGGCGAACTCCATGAAGTCCGACCTGATCCGCTCGTAGCGGTGCTGATCCCAGTCGATCAGGTCCATCTTGTTCACGCAGACCACCATGTGGGGCACGCCGAGCATGGACGACAGGAAGGCGTGCCGCCGGGTCTGCTCGATCACGCCCTTGCGGGCGTCGACCAGGATCAACGACAGGTGGGCGCTGGAGGCGCCCGTCACCATGTTGCGCGTGTACTGGGCGTGGCCGGGTGTGTCGGCGATGATGAACTTGCGCTTTGGTGTGGAGAAATACCGATAAGCCACATCAATGGTGATGCCCTGCTCGCGCTCGGCCCGCAGGCCGTCGGTGAGCAGCGCCAGGTCCGTCTCGTGGTGGCCCCGCTGCACGCTGGTGCGCCGGATGGCTTCGAGCTGGTCCTCGAGGATGCCCTTGGCGTCGTAGAGCAGCCGCCCGATCAGGGTGGACTTCCCGTCGTCGACCGAACCGGCAGTAGCCAGGCGCAGCAGCTCGGTCACTAGAAGTAGCCCTCGCGCTTGCGGTCCTCCATGCCGGCTTCCGAAATACGGTCGTCCGCCCTGGTGGCGCCCCGCTCGGTCAACCGGGTACCCGCCACCTCGGCGATGATCAGGTCGATGGTCTCGGCCATCGACTCGACGCACCCGGTGCAGTCGGCGTCTCCCACGGTCCGGAATCGCACTACGGCGTCGAAGACCGGCTCGTCAGGGTCGGGGGACAGATGTTGGGAGACCGCCATCAGCATCCCGTCGCGCTGGAACACACGGCGACGGTGGGCGAAGTAGATGGGAGGCACGTCAATGCCTTCTTCGCTGATGTAGTTCCAGATGTCGAGCTCGGTCCAGTTGGACAGCGGGAACACCCGGATGTGCTCACCCTTGTTGTGCCGGGCGTTGTAGAGGTTCCACAGTTCGGGTCGCTGGTTCTTGGGGTCCCACTGCCCGAATTGGTCGCGGAAGCTAAAGATCCGCTCCTTGGCTCGTGCCTTCTCCTCGTCCCGTCTGGCCCCGCCGAAGACGGCATCGTGCCCGCCCTCCGCGATGGCCCGCAGCAGGGTCAGCGTTTGCAGCGGGTTGCGGGTCGCCCGGGGCGAAGGGTCCTCCACCGTCCGACCAGCGTCGATGTCGTCCTGCACCCGGGCCACCACCAGTCGCACGCCCGCCGCCTCGGTGTGGCGGTCCCGGAACTCGAGCACCTCGTCGAAGTTGCGGCCGGTGTCGACGTGGAGGACCGGGAAGGGGATCGGCGCCGGCCAGAACGCCTTCTTGGCCAGGTGCAGCATGACGATCGAGTCTTTGCCGCCCGAGAACATCAGGATCGGGCGCTCGAACTCGGCCGCCACCTCCCGGAAGACATGGATCGCCTGGGCCTCGAGGGCGCGCAGGTGCGACAACCGGTAGTGGCCACCGGCCTCGCCCACCGTGCGCGGTGTCGGCAACGAATGCTCCCTCCCCTTTGACCCCGATTTGAGCGAGGAAGCCTAGGCCCCCGCCTCCGCGGCTCCCCCGTCCTCGGCCGCCGCCGGCGAGGCGGTGGCGTCGATGATCGGGTTCCCGTACGCGTCCTCGGCCGTCGGGGTCGCCCCGAGCCAGCTGGCGTCAATGGAAGAGTCGAACGGGTCGTCGCCGACGCCGCCCTCACCCATGTCACGCAGCCAGTTGGCCAGGTCCTCGGTGTCCGACTCCTCGTCCGAACCCATGGCCCAGAAGGGCAGGGCCTCGGCATCGGGCATCTCCAGGCGGATGTTGCGGTAGTGCTGCATGCCCGAACCGGCCGGGATCAGCTTCCCGATGATGATGTTCTCCTTGAGCCCGAAGAGCTGGTCGCTCCGGCCCTCGATGGCCGCCTCGGTCAGCACCCGGGTCGTCTCCTGGAAGGAGGCGGCCGACAGCCAGCTGTCGGTGGCCAGGGAGGCCTTGGTGATGCCCATCAGCTCGGGGCGGCCCTGCGCAGGCGTGTTGCTCTCCTCGACGAGCAGCCGGTTGACTTCGGCGTAGAGCTGGTTGTCGACCCGCTCGCCCGGAAGGAACGGCGCGTCGCCCGGCTCGGCCACGAGCACCCGGCGCAGCATCTGGCGCACGATCAGCTCGATGTGCTTGTCGTGGATCGACACACCCTGGTCGCGGTACACCTTCTGCACCTCTTCGACCAGGTACTGCTGCGTCTCGCGGATGCCCTTGACCTCGAGCAGCTCCTTGGGGTCCTTCGGGCCCTCGACCAGTGCGTCGCCCGCGACGACCTCCTGGCCGTCGGCCACTTCGAGGTGGGCCCTCGGCGCCACCAGGGTGGAGTCCTCGGTGCCGTCATCGGCCACCACCGTGATGCGCCGGCCCGTCTCGTCGTCCTCCACCCGGACCACGCCGGAGTGGTGGGCCAACACGGCAGCGCCCTTGGGGGTGCGGGCCTCGAAGAGCTCGACCACGCGGGGCAGGCCGTGCGTGATGTCCTCGCCGACGACACCGCCGGTGTGGAACGTCCGCATGGTCAGCTGCGTGCCCGGCTCGCCGATGGACTGGGCGGCGATGACGCCCACCGCCTCGCCCAGCTCGATCATCGACCCCGTGGCCAGCGACAGCCCGTAGCAGGCCGCACACACGCCCTGGGGCGCCTCGCATGTCAGCACCGAGCGCACCCGGATGCGGTCGACGGCCTCGTCGTCGCGCATGGCGGCGATGACGTCGTCGAGCAGCAGGGTGCCGACCGGGTAGACCGTGCCGTCCGACAGCTTCACGTCTTCGGTGAGCAGCCGGCCGAAGGCCCGCGTCTCGAGGTAGCTGCGGTGCCCGGGCCCATCGGGGGCGACGTTCTCGATCCAGATGCCGCGGGTCGAACCGCAGTCCTCGATCCGCACGATCAGTTCCTGGGCCACGTCGACCAGACGGCGGGTCAGGTAGCCCGAGTCGGCCGTGCGCAGCGCCGTGTCGGCCAGGCCCTTGCGGGCGCCGTGGGTGGAGATGAAGTACTCCAGGACCGACAGGCCCTCACGGAAGGAGGACTTGATCGGCCGCGGGATCATCTCACCACGCGGGTTGGACACGAGGCCCTTCATCCCGGCGATCTGGCGGATCTGCTGGGAGTTCCCTCGGGCCCCCGAGTCCACCATCATGTCGAGCGGGTTGAAGGCGATCGTGGCCAGCTGGGCCTCCATGGCTCGGCCCACCTCGGAGTTGGCCGAGGTCCAGATCTCGATCTCCTTCTGGCGCCGCTCGTCGTCGGTGATGATGCCGCGCTTGAACTGCGTCTCGGCCTTCTCGGCCTCCTTCTCGTAGCGATCCAGGATGGCCATCTTGTCCGGCGGCGTCTGCACGTCGTTGATGGAGATGGTCAGGCCGGACTGGGCGGCGAAGCGGAAGCCCAGCGCCTTGATCCGGTCCAGGCTCTGGGCCACCACGTGCTTGGGGTAGTTGGCTGAGAGCTCCTCGACGATCGTCCCGATCGGCGTGTTGCGCTTGCCCACGACATCGTTGACGAAGCCGAAGCCCTCGGGCAGGGACTCGTTGAAGAAGACGCGACCCGGCGTGGTCTCGTAGCCCGCCGTCCCGTTGGCGTTGGCGTTGCCGTTGCCGTTGGCCTCGACCGCAGCCTCGCCAACACCGTCACCGACCACGTCGCCGTGGCCGTTCGTCGTCGCCAGCGTCACGCCGGCCGCCGTCAACCGCCCGGCCAGCGCCGACCCGGGCGAAGGGCGCAGCAGGATCGGCACCTGCAGCCCCACGTCACCGGCGTCGAAGGCGGCCTCGAGCTCGTGCAGGTGGCGGAAAACCCGCCCCGCGCCGACACCCGAGTCGACCTTCAGCGTCAGGTAGTAGGCGCCGAACACCATGTCCTGGGTGGGCACGGTGATGGGCCGCCCCGTCGCGGGCGACAGGATGTTGTTGGCCGACAGCATCAAGACCCTGGCCTCCGCCTGGGCTTCGGCGGACAAGGGGAGGTGGACAGCCATCTGGTCGCCGTCGAAGTCGGCGTTGAAGGCCGTGCAGACCAGCGGGTGCACCTGGATGGCCTTGCCCTCGACCAGGACGGGCTCGAAGGCCTGAATCCCCAAACGGTGCAGCGTGGGCGCACGGTTCAGCAGCACCGGGTGCTCCCGGATGACGCCCTCGAGCACGTCCCACACCTGGGGCCGGCGCCGCTCGACCATGCGCTTGGCCGACTTGATGTTCTGGGCCAGCTCGGCGTCGACCAGCCGCTTCATGACGAAGGGCTTGAACAGCTCCAGCGCCATGAGCTTGGGCAGGCCGCACTGGTGCAGCTTCAGGTTGGGGCCGATCACGATGACCGAGCGGCCCGAGTAGTCGACGCGCTTGCCCAGCAGGTTCTGGCGGAACCGCCCCTGCTTGCCCTTCAGCATGTCCGAGAGCGACTTCAGCGGACGGTTCCCCGGCCCCGTCACCGGCCGTCCACGGCGGCCGTTGTCGAACAACGCGTCGACGGCCTCCTGGAGCATGCGCTTCTCGTTGTTGATGATGATCTCGGGCGCGCCGAGGTCCAACAACCGCTTCAGGCGGTTGTTGCGGTTGATGACCCGGCGGTACAGATCGTTCAGGTCCGACGTGGCGAACCGCCCGCCGTCGAGCTGCACCATGGGGCGCAGGTCGGGCGGGATCACCGGCACGGCCTCCAGGATCATCGCCCGGGGGTCGTTGATACGACGGCCGTGGTCGTCGCGGCGGTTGAAGGCCGTCACGATTTTCAGCCGCTTGATCGTCTTCTGGCGGCGCTGGGCCGACAGCGGACGGCGACCGTCCTTGGCGTCGATCATGTCGCGCAGCTTGATCTCTTCGGCGTCAAGGTCGATGCGGTCGATGAGCTTGAGGATGTACTCGGCACCCATGCCGCCCTCGAAGTACTCGTCGTAACGCAGGCGCAGCTCGCGCCACAGCATCTCGTCCTCGATGATTTTGCGGCCGTGCAACGACCGGAACTCGTCGAGCGCCCGCTGGGCGATCTCGGCGTCCTCCTGGGCCCGCTCCGGGCCGTCTGGATCTCCTTGTCGACGGCGCGCTGGCGGGCCTTGATCTCGGCCTCCCGGGCGCCCTCGGCCTCGAGCTCCTTCAGTTCCTCTTCCAGCGCCTTGTAGCGCCGGTCGATGTCGAGGTCCCGCTTCTTCTCGATGTCGGCGATCTCCTCCGCCATCTCGTTCTCGAGCGACGGCAGGTCCTGGTGCCGCTTCTCGTCGTCGACCCAGGTGACCAGGTTGGCGGCGAAGTAGATGACCTTCTCGAGCTGCTTGGCCTTGAGCTCCTCACGGGGCTCGGTGCCCATGAGCAGGTAGGCCAGCCACGACCTCGTCCCGCGCAGGTACCAGATGTGCACGACGGGCGCGGCCAGCTCGATGTGGCCCATCCGGTCGCGCCGGACCTTGGAGCGGGTGACTTCCACGCCGCAGCGCTCGCAGATGATGCCCTTGAAGCGCACCCGCTTGTACTTGCCGCAGTAGCACTCCCAGTCCTTGGTCGGGCCGAAGATCTTCTCGCAGAAGAGGCCGTCCTTCTCCGGGCGCAGCGTGCGGTAATTGATGGTCTCGGGCTTCTTGACCTCGCCGTTGGACCAGCCGCGGATGGAGTCGCCCGTGGCCAGGCCGATGCGCAGCTGATCGAACGTGTTGACGTCCAGTGCCATCAGTTGAAGCTCCTCTCTGCGGCACGCCGCTCGTCCTCTTCGTCGGACCCCCGCTCGTTGCGGCTGATGTCGATGCCCAGCTCCTCGGCGGTCCGGAACACGTCCTCGTCCAACTCGTGCATCTCGATCTCACGCCCGTCCACCGCCAGCACCTCGACGTCGAGGCACAGCGACTGCATCTCCTTGATCAAGACCTTGAAGCTCTCCGGGATGCCCGGCTCGGGGATGTTCTCCCCCTTGACGATGGCCTCGTAGACCTTGACCCGGCCCAGCACGTCGTCCGACTTGATCGTGAGCAGCTCCTGCAGGGCGTAGGCGGCGCCGTAGGCCTCGAGGGCCCAGACCTCCATCTCGCCGAAGCGCTGGCCACCGAACTGCGCCTTCCCGCCCAGCGGCTGCTGGGTGATCATGGAGTACGGCCCCGTCGAGCGGGCGTGGATCTTGTCGTCGACCAGGTGGGCCAGCTTCAGGATGTAGACGAAGCCGACCGTGATCGGGTTGTCGTAGGCCTCGCCGGTCCGCCCGTTGTACAAGGTGGCCTTGCCGTCGGTCGTGGATCTGCACGTCGCCGTTGGCCGAGTCCGAGTTGAGCGTCTCGAAGACCGCCTTGATCGTCGGGTGCGACCCGGCGTCCTCGGCCTCGTCCCAGTGCGCCCCGTCGAAGACCGGGCGTCGACACCCAGGCCGCCGGCTCGGTGCGGGGGCGGGTCTTGCGCGCCGCGCCGTCGCCCTTGGCCGCCGTCCCGACGCCCTCGTTGACCACCAGCCCTCCCAGCCGTGCCGGGCGGCGTAGCCCAGGTGCGACTCGAGCACCTGGCCCACGTTCATCCGGCTCGGCACGCCGAGCGGGTTCAGGATGATGTCGACCGGCGTCCCGTCGGAGAGGTACGGCATGTCCTCGACCGGCAGGATCTTGGAGATGACGCCCTTGTTGCCGTGGCGGCCGGCCAGCTTGTCGCCCTCGGAGATCTTGCGCTTCTGGGCCACGTAGACGCGGACCAGCTGGTTCACGCCGGGCGGCAGCTCGTGCGACTCCTCCCGGGAGAAGACGCGCACGTCGATGACCTTGCCGTACTCGCCGTGCGGCACCTTGAGCGAGGTGTCCCGGACCTCCCGGGCCTTCTCGCCGAAGATGGCCCGCAGCAGGCGCTCCTCGGGCGTCTGCTCGGTCTCACCCTTGGGGGTGACCTTGCCGACCAGCACGTCGCCCGGCTCCACCTCGGCGCCGACGCGGATGATCCCCCGCTCGTCGAGGTCGTCCAGGATCTCCTCGGACAGGTTCGGGATGTCCCGGGTGATCTCCTCGGCGCCCAGCTTGGTGTCGCGGGCGTCGACCTCGTGCTCCTCGATGTGGATAGACGTCAGCACGTCGTCGCGCACCAGGCGCTCGGACAGGATGATGGCGTCCTCGTAGTTGTAGCCCTCCCAGGGCATGAACGCGACCAGCAGGTTCTTGCCGAGCGCCAGCTCGCCGTTGTGCGTCGAGGGCCCGTCGGCCAGCAGGTCGCCGGGCACCACGCTCTGGCCCTCGACCACCAGCGTGCGCTGGTTGATGCACGTGTTCTGGTTGGAGCGGCGGAACTTGGAGAGCCGGTAGACCTTGCGGCCGAGCGGCGTGCCGAGCCGGTCCTTCTGGCCCGAGGCGTACTCGACCGTCACCGAGTCGCCGGAGATCTCCGTCACCGTCCCGTTGCCCTCCGCCAGGAGGACGTCGCCGGCGTCGCGGGCGGCCCGCGCCTCGACCCCGGTGCCGATGTAGGGCGCCTCGGGCACCACCAGCGGCACCGCTTGCTTCTGCATGTTGGCGCCCATGAGGGCCCGGTTGGCGTCGTCGTGCTCGACGAAGGGGATGAGCGCCGTGGAGACCGACACGATCTGCTTGGGCGACACGTCCATCAGGTCGACCTCGGACGGCGGCACGAAGTCGATCTCCGACGTCGTCCCGTACGAGCCGCCGACCGAGCCCATGCGCACGCCCGTGCCTTGCGGTCCACGCCGCACCAGGACGCGCTCCTCGGTGAAGCGCCCGTCGGCGTCGATCGGGGCGTTGGCCTGGGCGATGACGTACTCCTCCTCCTCGTCGGCGGCCAGGTAGGACACCTTGTCGGTGACCCGGCCGTCGACCACGGCCCGGTACGGCGTCTCGATGAAGCCGTACTCGTTGACCCGGGCGTAGGTGGCCAGCGACCCGATCAGGCCGATGTTCGGGCCCTCGGGGGTCTCAATGGGGCACATGCGGCCGTAGTGCGACGTGTGCACGTCACGCACCTCGAACCCGGCCCGCTCCCGCGACAGGCCACCCGGCCCGAGGGCCGACAACCGGCGCTTGTGGGCCAGCCCCGACAGCGGGTTGTTCTGGTCCATGAACTGCGACAGCTGGGACGTCCCGAAGAACTCCTTGACCGCGGCGACGACGGGGCGGATGTTGATCAGCGTCTGCGGCGTGATGGCCTCGACGTCCTGGGTGGTCATGCGTTCGCGCACGACCCGCTCCATGCGCGACAACCCCACACGGACCTGGTTCTGGATCAGTTCGCCCACCGAGCGGATGCGCCGGTTGGCGAAGTGGTCCTGGTCGTCGATCCGGTAGGTCGACTCGCCGTCGGCCATGTGCAGGGCCAGGTGGAGCATGTAGGTGGCCGAGGCCAGGATCTCCGACGGCGACAACACCGACTGGTCCGGCGCCGGCTTCTCGATCTCAATGCCGAACAGGTCGCTCAACCGGTCGATCTCCGGCCCGAGCTTGCGGTTCAGCTTGTAGCGCCCGACCCGGGTCAGATCGTAGCGCTTCGGGTTGAAGAAGGCGTTCTCGAAGTAGACCCGGGCGGCCTCGGCCGACAGGGGCTCACCCGGACGGGCGCGCTTGTAGATCTCCAAAAGCGCCTCCTCACGGGACGGCGCCAAGTTGCGCTCCTTCTCCCACTGCCCTTCCAAGAAGTCGAAGTGGCGCACGAAGCGGTCCAGGAAGGCCTCGTCGCCGTAGCCCAGGGCGCGCAGCAGCACGAACAGGGACAGGCGGCGCTTGCGGGCCACCCGGCACCCGGCGGTGACGTCCTTGCCCGGCTTGGCCTCGATGTCGAGCTCGATCCATTCGCCCCGGTAGGGGTGGATGGTCCCGGTGAAGACCGTCTTGATGTCACGACCGGGTTGGAAGATGACACCCGGTGAGCGAACCAGCTGTGACACGACGACCCGCTCGGTCCCGTTGACGATGAACGTGCCGCGGTCGGTCATCATCGGGAAGTCCCCCATGAAGACCGTCTGCTCCTTGATCTCGCCCGTGGTGGCGTTCGAACCGCGCCCGCACGAAGACGGGGGCGGCGTACGTCATGTCCTTCTCCTTGCACTCCTCCACCGAGAACTTCGGCGGCGGGCGCAGGTCGGCATCGGTCGGGTCGAACTCGAGCTCCAGGCTGAGCTGCCCGGTGAAGTCTTCGATCGGACTGATGTCGTTGAAAGCCTCGGCCAGACCCTTGTCGAGGAACCACTGGAACGAGTCGCGCTGAATGGCGATCAGGTCAGGCAGCGGCAGAGCCTCGTCGATGTTGGCGAAGGAGACGCGTTCGGGACTACGGGACCGTGAAGACAACGGTCAACACCTCCAGGTGGAAGACGACGGGTGAGGGCGGCAGGGACGGGTACGGCGGGCGGGGCGAGGTCGACGGGTTTGTCAGGGCAGGGGCTGCGAGGGCGCGCGCCGAAACCGCGGAATTACGGAATCGAGCACACGGAGACGCACGGCAACCGGGTAGCTTACCGTGGGACGTGCCTGGATACAACCCCTTGGCCGCGTCGGCCCAGAGGGCCACGGCCCAGGGTCGCAGACAGTATGAGGGTGCCCGACCCCGCAGTCAAGGATCCCGGCCAGGCGGGCCGGGCCGGAATACCCGGACCCGGCCCCTGACCTGGGACTATTGAATGACGACGGTGGCGCCGGCCCCCTCCAGGGCGGCCTTGGCCTTCTCGGCGTCTTCCTTGTTGGCCTTCTCGAGCACCGGCTTGGGGGCGGCCTCGACCAGGTCCTTGGCCTCCTTGAGGCCCAGGCTCGTCAGCGCCCGCACCTCCTTGATGACCTGAATCTTCTTGTCGCCGGCCTCGGTCAGGACGACGTCGAACTCGGACTTCTCCTCCTCGGCGCCGCCGCCGTCGCCGCCGGCCGCCGGGGCCGCCGCAGCCGCCACGGCCACCGGGGCCGCCGCGGTCACGCCGAACTTCTCCTCGAAGTCCTTCAGCAGCTCGCTCAGCTGGATCACCGACAGCTCGGCGATCCCGTCGAGGATCTCTTCCTTGGTCAGGGTTGCCATCGAAGTGGCCTCTCTTTCTTTCCTACGCTCGTTGACTGAATCGGTCGTTCTCTACTCGGCGGTGTCCGCCGCCTCGGTCTCGCCACCGGTCTCCGCGGCGGCTTCCACCGGCTCCGCCTCGGCCTCTACCTCTGCCACCGGCTCAACGTCCGCCGGGGCCTCCGCCTCCGCCGGGGCTTCCGTCTCCGCTGGCGCCTCCGCTTCGTCCACCTCGGCGGGGGGTGCCCCTGCCTCGGCCGACTCCGGCGCGTCCGGCGCAGTGGCCTCATCCGGAGCCTCTTCGGCCGGAGCCTCTTCGGCCGGAGCCTCTTCGGCCGGAGCCGCCTCGGCCGCCGGAGCTGGGGCCTCGTCGGTCTCGGCGGGGCGTCCTCGGCCGGGGGCAGCACCTCGCCGCCCTCGACACGCTGGTCGATGAGCGCCGAGATCCCGTAGGCCAGGTTCTGCGGAAGGGCCTTGAGCAGGCCGGCCATCTGGGTCATGGGGGCGGCCAGGGCGCCGGCCAGGCGGGCCAGCAGGACCTCGCGGGGCGGCAGGTCGGCCAGCGCAGCAAGCTCGGAGGTGCTGAGCAGCGAGCCGTCGGCCAGGCCGCCCTTGATCACGAGCAGCGGGTTGGCCCGGGAAAAGTCCCGGAGGGCCTTCGCCACGGCGCTGATGTCGCCCTGCACGAAGGTGAGCGCCGTGGGGCCGGTCAGGTACTCGGAGAGCGGCTGGTAGTCGTTGCCGTCGACGGCCCGGCGCACGAGGGTGTTCTTGAAGATCTTGTAGTCGCCGCCGACCGCCTCGAGGGCGGTGCGCAGGTCGGCCAGCTCGGCCACGGTCAGGCCTCGGTACTCGCTCACGATGGAGGCGGCCGAGGCGGTGAGGCGCGTCTTTACCTCATCGACGACCTCAACCTTGTGCGCTCGCTGTGCGTTCTGCGTTGCCATCTTGGTCCTCCACCGGATCGACCGGCCGGGTGTGGTCTGGCCAGGATCTCGTGGTGGGGACGGCGCAGGGGCACGGGAGGCCCGGTGGGGCTTTGCCGTGCTTCGTGTTCCGCCTCGTCAGGCCGGCCCGTTCTGGCGCCGCTTCCGCACCCGCAGGTGCACCGGAGGTCTCTGGCGTTGGGATTCAGTGCTTTGGCCGCCCGGGGGCGGTTGGGCTGTGCGGTGCAGCGTACTACTGGTGGCCGGGCCGGGATGTCCGGCTCGGGGCGGGGCCGGGCCGGGCGTGGTCAGGCGGAGACGGCCAGCTCCTCCTCGTCGCTGACGCGGACCTTGGCGGGATCGATGTGGATGCCGGGACCCATGGTCGACGAGACGGTCAAGGAGAGGAAGTACCGGCCCTTGGCCGCCGGCGGCTTGGCCCGCTGGAGCTCCTCGACGACGGCCCGCACGTTGGCCACCAGTTGGTCACGGGTGAACGAGGCCTTGCCGACGCGGATGTGGATGTTGCCCACCTTGTCAGTGCGGTACTCGACGCGCCCGCCCTTGAACTCGCCCACGGCCTTGCCGACGTCGGTGGTCACGGTGCCCGTCTTGGGGTTGGGCATGAGGCCACGGGGGCCGAGCACCCGGCCCAGCGTGCCGACCTGGCCCATGAGGTCCGGGGTGGCGATGGCGATGTCGAAGTCGAGGAAGCCACCGTTGATCTTGGCCACCAGGTCGTCCGCGCCCACCTCGTCGGCGCCGGCGGCCCTGGCCTCGGTGGCCGCCTCACCGGCGGCGAAGACGGCGACGCGCACCGTGGTGCCCGTGCCCGAGGGCAACGACAGGGTGCCCCGGACGATCTGGTCGGCCTTGCGGGGGTCGACGCCGAGCCGGACGGCCAGCTCGACCGTCTCGTCGAACTTGGCGCTGGACAGCTCTTTGACCATGTCCACCGCCTCGGCGACGGCGTAGAGCTTCTCGCGGTCCACCTTGCTGAGGCTTTCCTTGTACTTCTTGCCGTGCTGGGCCATGACGTTCTCTCTTCGTGCGTGGGTGCGTTGGTGTCGGTGGTGGTGGTCGGGGGGTGCTAGTCCGCGACCTTGATGCCCATGGAGCGGGCCGTGCCGGCGACCTGCTTCTTGGCCGCTGCGAGGTCGTTGGTGTTGAGGTCCTTCATCTTCGTGTTGGCGATCTCGGCCAGCTGGGCGTCGGTGATCGTGCCCACCTGCTCGCGGCCCGTCGTCGCGGCGCCCTTGGCCAGCCCGGCCGCCTGGCGCAGCAGCACCGGCGTTGGCGACGTCTTCAGCACGAAGCTGAACGTGCGGTCCTCGTAGATGGTGATGTCGACCGGCACGACCTGGCCCCGCATGTTCTCGGTGGCCGCGTTGTACTGCTTGCAGAACTCCATGGTCTGGACTCCGTGTGGGCCCAGAGCCGTGCCCACGGGGGGCGCGGGCGTGGCCGAGCCGGCCTCGAGCTGGATCTTGACCAGGGCCAGCACCTTCTTCTTGGGTGGCATGCGAATGCTCTCCTTTACTTCGTCTTCGTCGTCGTCGTCGCCTAGAGCTTGGCGACCTGGCTGAACTCGAGCTCGACCGGCGTCTCCCGGCCGAAGATGTTGACCAGCACCTTGAGCTTGAGCTGGTCCTCGTTGATCTCGGAGATCTGGCCCGAGAAGTCGGCGAAGGGCCCTTCCTTGACCCGTACCGTCTCGTTGACCTCGTACTCGAGGCGGGCCCGCGTCCGCTTCGGCGTGCTGCCGGGCGCCCCCTCGGCCTTGACCTGGAGGATGTTCTCGACCTCGCGCCGGGACAGGGGCGTCGGCTTGGTCCCGGGGCCGACGAAGCCGGTCACGCCGGGCGTGTTGCGGATGGCGCCCCAGGTGTCGTCATCGAGCTCGCACCGCACGAGCAGGTAGCCGGGGAACACCTTCTTCTGGACGGTGACCTTCTTGCCGCCCTTGAACTCGTCGACATCCTCCATGGGGATAACGACCTCGTACACGCGGTCCTCGATGCCCCGGGACGCCACGACGTTGCCCATGTTGGAGCGCACCTTGTTCTCGTAGCCCGAGTAGGTGTGCACGACGTACCAGCGGCCCGGGCGGTCGTACGGGCTCTCGACCGGGACGGGCTCCTCGTCCTCGTCGTGGCCCCAACCACCGAGCTCGACGGCCTCGTCCTCTACGTCGTCGGTGCCGGTCCCGTTGGCGGTGACGTCGAGCACCAGATCGGGCTCGACGTCCTCTGCCTGGGCCACCTCGGCCACGATCTCCTCAGCCAACTCTTCGGCGGCGGCCTCCTCGGCCTCCTCGACGATCTTTTCCTCGATCGCCTCGAGCACTGCCTCTTCGACCATCTCCTCGACGATCTCCTCCACTATTTCCACTGCGATCTCTTCCGCCACTTCCTCGGCGATGCCCTGGGCCACGGCCTCCTGGACGTCCTCGGGCAGATCCTCGCCGGCCAGGGACTCCAGCACGGCCTGCTCGACGATCTCCTCGATGAGCGCCGCCTCTTCGGCCACCTCCTCGGCGATGGCCTCGCTCACCGCCTCGTCGATCTCGTCCAGCGCGATCTCGATCCCGTCCGCCGCCGCGGTCAACTCCATGGCCGCCTCCTCGGGTGCCATCTCGGCCTCCGCCTGCTCGGACGCGAGCGCTTCCTCTACATCCTCCGCATCGCCGTTCACCAGTGCTTCCTCCGCATCAGAGTGCGTCATGTCGCTCATCTCGGGCGCCTACTGCGTGAAGAGAAGCGTGATGAGCTTCCCGAAGCCGAGGTTGAGGAAGAAGATCAGGGTGATCATGATGATGAGCGTCGTGAACACCACCGAGGTGTAGTTGATCAGCTCGGGCCGCGACGGCCAGGCGACCTGACGCATTTCGTCGCGCACCTCGCGGACGAACTGGACCGGGGTCGTGCGCTTGCGACCCGAGGGACCCCTCTGGGTGCGTTGCTGCGCCTTGGTCTGGGTGGCCGCGGCGGCGCGCCGGGTCGACGGAGACCCATCGGCCTCGATCTGCCCTTGTTTCTGCATCATGCGCTTGGTTTCGCGGTTCACGGCTCTCGCCTCACAACATCTCTTCTCGGGTGATTACGTCCGGGCAGGGCAGGAGGGACTCGAACCCCCAACCGCCGGTTTTGGAGACCGGTGCTCTACCAGTTGAGCTACTGCCCTCGGTGGGTGCCTTCGGTTGCCTTCGGGCAGGTGGTTCTTCCCCCTGACCTGGGGAACGGCCTGCCAGAGTAGCACCGGCAGGGCGTCGGCGGCTCAGCGGGTCTCCTTGTGCAGGGTGTGCTGGCGGTCCCAGCGGCAGTACTTCTTCATCTCGATCCGCTCACGGTCGTTGAGCTTGTTCTTGGTCGTGATGTAGTTGCGGCGCTTGCACACCTCACAGGCCAGGGTGACCTGGACCCTCTTCTCGTTCTTCGGCATCTGGCAATCCTTCCTGGTCGCTGCCCCGGGGATCCGCCCCGGGTCTGGTAGCGGCGGCGGGACTCGAACCCGCGACAACACGATTATGAGCCGTGTGCTCTGACCAACTGAGCTACGCCGCCATGGGCGAGCCCCCTGTCGGAATCGAACCGACGACACCAGCCTTACCATGGCTGTGCTCTGCCGACTGAGCTAAGGGGGCGCCGCGGGTTCCTTCCGCGAGCGTTCAATGATAGCCAGAGGGCGGCCCAGGCTGCCTCCGCTCCCCCGGGTTTCGGCACGTCAACAGTACCATCGGCCGATGCGGATCCGACTCGCCGAGCTGGCCGACGCCGAGGCCATCCGGGCCATCTACAACGTCGAGGTCACCGACAGCACCAACACCTTCGACATGGTGCCCCGCACCCGGGCCGAGCAGGAGGCGTGGATCCTCGAGCACAGGGGAGTGCACCCGGCCCTGGTGGCGACCCTGGAGCGCGGAGCGGGCGTGACCGGCCACGCCGGGGCGAACGGCGAGGTCGTCCTCGGCTTCGGTTCCCTCTCCCCCTTCCACGAGCGCTCGGGCTACTCGGCCACGTGCGAGAACTCCGTCTACGTCGACCGGGCGCAGCGGGGGCGGGGCGTGGGCAAGGCCCTGCTGGCCGAGCTGCTCGTCCTGGCCTCGGCGCACGGCTTCCACTCGGTCATCGCCCGCATCGCCGGGCACAACGAGACGTCCATCGGGCTGCACCGGGCCGCCGGGTTCGAGCTGGTCGGGGTCGAGCGCGAGGTGGGCCGCAAGCACCGCCAGTGGCTCGACGTGGTGGAGCTGCAACGGCTGCTGTAGGGCGCTCTGGACCGGGACCGGTGGCGGTGGCGGGACCGGGGAGTGGTGGCCTGGCCCTGGTCAGCTCGTTCAGGACTCGAACGCCGCACCCTGTTGCTGGTGCGCCGGCATGCCCAGGAGCGAGGCGTCGATGCGCCACGACGTCGTCCAGCGCCCGAGCGGCACGATGGCCACGGCCCACAACACCATGACGGCGAGGACCATGCTGACCGGGTCCGTGTGGACCAGCTGGGACAGCAGGTCGGCGCCGCCGGTCAGCCCGATGAAGGGCACGATCATGGACAGCGCCAGCACCGGGTAGAGCATGCGCCGTCCGCTCACGACCGGGGCGACGATGATGATCCCCCAGGTCAAATACCAGGGCTGTACGACGGGGCCGAGAACCACAAAGGTCAGCATGGTGATGCCGAGCGCGCTGAGCAGGCCGAGGCGCTCACGGTGGCGCAAGCAGTACAGGGCGATGGCGGCGGCGCCCAGGAGGCCGATGGCGCGGGTGAGGGTGAGCACACCGGCCAGGCTGACCCCGATGCCGACGACGTGGGCGCTGCCGCTGATGAGCAGCCCGACGGCGGTGGCCGGCGCCATCCAGGAGCGCACGGTGCCCGGCGTGCCCAGGTTGGCGATCCAGCCCCAGCCGAGACCCGAGACGAACGAGAGGAAGCCCATGACGGCCACGGTGACGAGGCCCGACCGGACGAGCATGCGGGCACGACCCCGCCAGCCCGCCCCGGGCCCGGCCCAGTCCCAGGCGACGTAGACGATGCCCATGGCCGCCGGCACCTTGATGGAGGCGGCCAGCGCGCACAGCACCACGCCCCAGACCGGGTGCCGCGAGCGGGCCACCGTGATCCCGGCCAGCAACAGGCCCACCATCAACGCGTCGTTGTCCGCGCCACCGATGAGCGCGAGCAGGGTCAGCGGGTTGAGCACGGCCAGCACGAAGGCGGGACCGGGGTCACGGTCGAACGAGCGGGCCAGCTTGGGCACGCAGTACGCGATCAGGACGACGCCGGCCACCGATTGGAGCCGCAGCAGCTCGATCGTGATCAGCGCGTGATGGAAACTGAGCGAGGCCGACCAACCGGCCAGCATGAGGAAGAGCGGCCCGTACGGCGCGGCCGTGTTGAGCCAGCGGGGGTCCACGCCGGACACGTACGTACTCCAGCCAAGCGTGCCGGGCCCGTAGTGGTACGGGTTGATGTGACGGCTCATCATCTCGCCCTGGGCGGCGTACGAGAACACGTCCTGGCTGAACAGCGGCGCCACCGCCAGGAGCGGCAGGATCCACAACGCGAGCATGTAGGCCAGTGGGCGGATGGGCACGCCCGGGCGCGCCCGCAGCGCCTGGTACAGCCCGAACCAGACCCGCACCAACAGGACCATGCCGCCGTAGACGGCGACGACGCCCGGCAGCATCAGACGCGTTCGTCGGCCAGTTCGGCACGCCGAAGAACCACGTACCGCCCGTCTCGAGCTTGAACGGCGAACTCGGCAGCGACGCGCCGATGCAGATGGAGAGGATGGCGACGAAGCCGAGCAGCGCCGGGCGGCGCAGGAAGGACCAGTCGTCGAGGTCGCCCTGTTCGGCCTCGAGGCGCTCGGTCAGCGTCAGGCGCGGGGTGAGCCGGAGACGCAATGCGTCAGCCCGCATGGAGAGGCGGTTCAGGCGCGTGCCTACGCGCTCGAGGACCTCCGGTCGGGACTTCACGCTCTCGTGCACTGGGCTGTCAGTCTCACTCGTCGTACCCGGGCGCCTGGACCCGGGAATAGTGGGGAGGGCCCACGCCAGGGGAGCATGCACCCGCAATCGATCCGAAACGTCATTGTAACGGCGGTGCGGACCAAGGCAAGGTTCGCGATCAAGGGCGGGATTTCCCTGGTCCTGCCGGGCGCCGGGGACCTGGAACCCGTGGCCCGGAAGCGGCGTATCGGGCCATCTCACTTGGACATCGTGGGCCGGGAAGGATTTGAACCTCCGTAGGTGTTAACCGACAGGTTTACAGCCTGTTTCCTTTGGCCACTCGGACACCGACCCGCAACGGGCGAGATTAGCCGCCGCGGCCGACCCCGTCCGCCCGGGAGGGGCGCCGGTACGCTGGGGCCCATGCCCACGTTTGACATCGTCTCCGAGGTCGACATGCAAGAGGTGCGCAACGCGGTCGACCAGGCCAACCGGGAAGCAGCCACGCGCTTCGACTTCAAGAACACCGACTCGAAGATCGACCTGGGTGACGGCGAGCTCGTGCTGCACTCGTCGACGGAGGACCGGCTGCGCGCCCTACATCAGGTACTGGACGAGAAGCTGGTCAAGCGTCAGGTGTCGCTCAAGGCGTTCGACGCCGGAAAGATCGAGGAGGCCCAGAAGGGAACCGCCCGCCAGCACATCGCGATCAGGGCGGGGATTTCGGCGGACCACGCCAAGCGGCTGAACAAGTTCATCAAGGACCTGGGCCTCAAGGGCGTCTCCTCGCAGACCCAGGGCGAACAGCTGCGGGTCACGGGCAAGAAGCGGGACGACCTGCAAGAGGTCATCGCCAAGTGCAAGGCCGAGGACTTCGGTATCCCGCTGCAGTTCAACAACTTCAGGGACTGAACTCGCGGCCCGGGGTCGGGTCACCAGGGCCTCATCGTCCGGCGAGACCGCAGCGGGCTCAGGCAATGTGCCCGGCGGACTCCGTGGACTCGCTGGTTTGCGTGGACTTGCTGGTTTCCGTGGTCTCGTTGATCTCGCCGGCGGCCACCTTCTCGGCGTGGTGCTCCTCGTACTCGACCGGGTCGATGTGGAAGAGCTTGTTGTAGATCACGAACTTCACGATCCACAGGATGGCGAAGGACAGCAGGTTGGCCCCGTTGACGAGAAGCGTGGTGGAGGCGTGGCTCAGGTGGTGATGGTGGGCGAACTCGCTGGCCAGCCAGACCGCCAGGCTGGAGAAGGCGAGACCGACGAAGGACAGCACCCAGAAGGGCATGACCTCGCGCCAGAAGTGCGACTTGCCGCTCTTGCCCCAGACCCAGCGCCGGTTGAGGACGTAGGACGGCACCGTGGCCACGACGCTGGCGACGACGTTGGCCGCCACGGCCGGCACCCGTAACTCGCCGAAAAGGATCAGCAGCACGACCTGCGACACGACGGTCGAGATCACCGAGACCGAGGCGTACTTGATCAGCTTCACGCTGGACGGGTGGGCGACGACCTGGCGGATCCGCGTCACCAGCGGCTCGTCCGACCCCCACACGTGGGCCAGCGGCGGGTGCTGCTTGCGCCCAGGCGCGGGACCCTCAGGCACGCCAGCCCCGCGAGCGACTACGAAGACCCAGGTCAGGTAGCGGCACGTCGCTCACCCTAGCCCGGGCGCCAATTCGCCCCCTGGCAACCTTCTAAGTGTCCGCTGTGAGCAGCCGGTTGGCCCGGGCCACCTCGCCGAACCAGTGCGCACTGGGCTTGGGGCGGCGTTCGAACGTGCCCGGCGCCACGGCCACCAGGCCGAACTTGGGGCCGTAGCCGAGGTGCCACTCGAAGTTGTCGAGCAGGCTCCACACGAAATAGCCCCGAAGGTCGATCCCCTCCTCGAGACAGCGGTGGGCGCTGGCCAGGGCGTCGGTGAGGAAGGCGATGCGCTCGGTGTCGTCGGCCGTGGCGATGCCGTTCTCCGTCACGACCACCGGCCGCCCGCTCACGGCCGCCGCCCGGCGCACCGTGTGCTCGACCGCCTGGGGCCAGCGCTCGTCGCCCATCTGGGTCACCGGCACCCCGGGGTCGTTGGGCGCCAGACCGTCGGGACCGAAGTGCATGCGC
This sequence comes from uncultured Acidimicrobiaceae bacterium, assembly GCA_963807775.1. Taxonomy (GTDB): domain Bacteria; phylum Actinomycetota; class Acidimicrobiia; order Acidimicrobiales; family RAAP-2; genus Bog-473. The sequence continues at coordinate 257,279 of CAWECY010000018.1, forward strand.
GTGTAGCACTGCACGCCGACGAAATCGTCACCGTCGGTGGCTCGCAGAAAGACGTTCTCGAGCATCTCTTCGGCCGCGTCGCGCAACGCCTCACCGCCCTCCTCGGCCGTGATCTCCGCCATGGACAACGTCAGCCCGACGGGAAAATCGCCCGGCGCGGCGCGGAGCGCGTCGACCGCCAGGCGGTGGGCGCTCACCATGGCCTCGTTCACCGCGGCGAAGCGGACGAAGTCCTCCTTGACCCCGGGGGGGTACTCGCCCTGGAAGTAGCCCATGACGCCCACCACGTTGGGCTCGTTGATGGTGCAGGCCCAGCCGATGAGGTCACCCAGATGGGCGGCGGCCCGGGCCACGAAGCGAGCGAAGCGCTCCGGGGCGTCGGGGGACTCCCAGCCGCCTCGGGCCGTCAGCCACAGCGGGGTGGTGAAGTGGTGGAAGGTGACGACCGGGATGATCCCGTGGCCGTGGCAGGCGGCGCAGAGGCGGCGGTAGTGCTCGAGAGCGGCGACCGAGAATTCGCCCTCGGCCGGCTCGATCCGGCTCCACTCGAGGGAGAAGCGGTAGGCGCCCAGGCCCATGTCGGCCACGAGTTGGACGTCCTCGCGCCAGCGATGGAAGGAGTCACAGGCGTCGCCACTGGGCTCGACGGTGCCCGAGGCCGGGTTGTGCTCCCAGGCCCACCAGTCGTTGTTGACGTTGCCCCCTTCGATCTGGTGCGCCGCGGTGGCCACGCCCCAGAGGAACTCAGGCGGGAAGACGAGCTCACCCGGTCTCGAAGTCGTCGTCACGTCGGCGCAGGGTAGCCGGGAGTGGCCCGGTCACGCCCGGTTCTGGGGCCTGCGAACATGAACGGATGAGCGAGTCGTTGAAGTTCCTCGTGAACCTGCTCGACCTCGAGCCCATTGAGGTCAACATCTTTCGCGGCATCCAGCCCAACGAGGAGCGCCAGCGCGTCTTCGGCGGCCAGGTGGCGGGACAGGCGCTGATGGCAGCGGGCCGCACGGTGGAGCACGGCCACGTGCACTCGCTGCACTCGTACTTCCTGCGGCCGGGCGACCCGACCGTGCCCATCCTCTACGAGGTCGACCGCATCCGCGACGGCCGGTCCTTCACCACCCGCCGGGTCGTGGCCGTTCAGCACGGCCGGGCCATCTTCAACATCGAGGCGTCCTTCCACGACCCCGAGCCCAGCAGCCTGGACCACCAGTTCGCCATGCCCGACGTGCCCGATCCCGAGACGCTGCCGACGCTCTACGACCGCCTGCAGCCCTGGCGGCAGGAACGGGCGCAGTGGTTCGAGCGTCCCCACCCCATCGATCAGCGCTACATCGGAGACCTGCCCTGGGAGCAGCGGGCTGCCGGCGGGGAGCCGTACCACCGCCTCTGGCTCCGGGCCGACGGGGAGCTGCCGGACGACCCGCTGCTGCACGCCTGCGTCGCCACCTACGCCTCGGACATGTCGCTCCTCGACACCGTCCTCATGCCGCACGACATCCGCTGGGACGACCCGGACTTCATGGGGGCGAGCTTGGACCACTGCATGTGGTTCCACCGCCCCTTCCGGGTCGACGAGTGGATGCTCTACGACATGGACTCGCCGGCGGCAGCCGGCGGGCGCGGCCTGGCCCGCGGCTTCCTCTTCGATCGGTCGGGCGGGCTGTGCGTCTCGTTGGTCCAGGAGGGCCTGGCCCGCATGCGGCGGAGGTAGCGACCGACCCTTCGCCCGTCCTACCGGGAGCCCATCGGCACGTAGTCGCGCTCGTCGGTCCCGATGTAGAGCTGGCGGGGACGGGCGATCTTCGAGTCCTGGTCGAGCATCTCCTGCCAGTGGGCCAGCCAGCCGGAGGTGCGAGGGATGGCGAAGAGCACGGGGAACATCTCGAGTGGGAAGCCCATGGCCTGGTAGATGAGGCCCGAGTAGAAGTCGACGTTGGGGTAGAGCTTCCGTGACGTGAAGTACTCGTCGTTCAGCGCGATCTCCTCGAGCTTCAGCGCGATGTCCAGCAGCGGGTTCTTCCCCGTGACCTCGAACACCTCGTCGGCCGTCCGCTTGATGATCGTCGCCCGCGGGTCGTAGCTCTTGTAGACGCGGTGACCGAAGCCCTGCAGTCGCGTGCCGCCACGGCCCGCCTTGACCGTGGCGATGAAGTCCGGCACGTTCTCGATGCTGCCGATGTCGGTCAACATACGGATGACGGCCTCGTTGGCCCCGCCGTGGCGTGGTCCGTAGAGCGCGGCCGCCGCGGCCGCCGTGGCCGAGTAGGGGTCCGCGTGCGAAGAGCCGACCACTCGCATGGCGGTGGTCGAGCAGTTCTGCTCGTGGTCGGCGTGGAGGATGAAGAGGACGTCGAGGGCACGGGCCAGCACCGGGTCGGCCTCGAAACGCGGCTCTGCCACCTTCCAGAGCATGGAGAGGAAGTTGGGGGCGAAGTCGAGGGAGTTGTCCGGGTAGACGAAGGGCATGCCGACGCTGAAGCGGTGGGCCGCCGCGGCCAGGGTGGGCATCTTGGCGATCAGGCGGATGATCTGCTTGCTGCGTGACTCGAGGTCGAAGATGTCCTTGGCGTCGAGGTAGAAGGTCGAGAGAGCGGCGATCGCCGAGACCAGCATGCCCATCGGGTGGGCGTCGTAATGGAAGCCTTCGAGGAAGCGCTTGCGGACGTTCTCGTGGATGAAGGTGTGGTACGTGACGTCGTGCTTCCAGGACTCGAATTGCTCCTCGTTGGGCAACTCGCCGTTCAACAGCAGGTACGCCACCTCCAGGTACGTCGAGCTCTCGGCCAGCTGCTCAATGGGATAGCCGCGGTAGCGCAGGATGCCGGCGTCACCGTCGAGATAGGTGATGGAGCTCTCGCAGGCGGCCGTCGACAAGAACCCGGGGTCGAAGAACCAGACACCGGGCAGCAGCTTGGCCCATTCCTCGGCCGATACACCGCCGTTGACGATGGGAATCTCAATGGACTCGCCATTGCGATTGTCCGTGATGGTGATGCTCTCGGCCACGAGTTGGCCCTCCAGTTCCTGGTTTCTTTGGGTGCCTGACGATCCTATGACCACCGTGTGCGTGCGGTCGATACGCGGGTGGCCGGCACTCAGGTACCCGGGGCGACCTGCAGGATCTGCTGGATCACCGTGTCGGTCATGAGCGTCTGGCCGGCCGCCGGGATCGCAGCCACGTTGAGCACGTAGGTCGTGCCCGGCTTCACGTTGAACGTGACCGTCGGCAGCGTCACCGACGACCCGAGTGCCAGCGCCACCGTCTCGGTGTGGGTCGTGCTGGCACCCGACCCCTGGTCGGCCAGGGTGAAGCGGACCGAGGCATGCGGTTCGTCCACGGAGCCGTCGTTGCCAAGGACCACGGTCACGCCGACTTGCGACACCGGGCTCAGGACCGACACTCCGGCTGCCGTCTGCTGTGAGGTCGGGAGCGCCGGAGGGGTAAGGCGGACGGTGCGCAGCAGGAGGTAGTGCGCGGCCATCAACGAGGGTGAGGTCGCCATCAGGTCGACCTCGGCGGCCACGGTGCCCAGTTGCCATTCCTGTGGGTCGCGCACCCAGGCCGACGCGGGGAGGCGTCCGTGGCCGGTGGCCGCCCGCAACGAAGAGCGGACGGCGTCATACAACCGGTCCGAGCGGGCGAGCAATGCGCCGGCCGCGGCAATGCGGTTCGTCGCCGCGGTGGCGGACAGGGGATTCATCGACCCGGTCGTTGCGTCGGTGGTGGCCCCGGCGTCGGCCGACCCGGCGACGGGCGCGGGCTGCATGTCCAAGAATCCGTCGACGGCGGCCCGCAGCTCGCTCATGGACTGGGCCCGGTCGGCGAAGACGGCAGCGAAGTCGGACCCGACCGATCCCGACGAGGCCGCTGACGCGGCGAGGCTGGCCCGTGAGGCCTCGGCAGCCGTGTCCTGCACCGCGCTGTCGAGGTCGGCTTGGAGCACCTGGCGGCTCTGGGCCTGCATGTTGGCGACCAGGCCGCGCACCACCACCGACGTGGTGTCGGACTGGTCCGCCACCACCGAACCCTGCACGGCCAGGGCGCGGTTCGAGTCGGCGTCATAGGTGTGCGACTGGCTGGAGATCTGGGTGAGCCCACCGATGAGCAAGGCGACGACGATCGCCGCTGCGACGAGGAAGATGACGGGCCGGGCGGATGATCGACGGCGCGCGCGACGGCGGGGCCTGCGTGGCGACATCGCCACAAGAAGCTACTGCGGCAGGTGCTGCGTTAGAGCGCGAGGAAGGAGGCGTCCGGCGCGGCGTCCGAGGTGGCCAGCGTGCTGGCACTGGAGCGCCACTGGACGGTCGGTGCGATGGCCCGCAGGTCAACCCGGTCACGGTGGCGCTCGATCAGGTGCAGGATGCCGGTGATGACGTCCTTCGTCAGGAGATGCGGCTGGAGGCCCAGGTCGAGAAGCTTCGTGTTGGCGGCGTGGAAGTAGTGCTCCTCGTGCTCGACGCGGGGGTTGGACAGGCCCTCGGCGATGTCGACACGCGTAGGGCACACCTTCTGGACCATGAGCGCCATGTCGCGCACCGAGAACGACTCGGTGAATTGGTTGAAGACGCGGAACTCGCCGCGCTCGGCCGGATTCTCAATGGCCAGGGTCACGCAGGCGAGCGTGTCGAGGATGTTGAGCATGCCGCGGGTCTGACCGCCGGCGCCGTAGACCGTGAGCGGGTGGCCGGTGACGGCCTGCACGCAGAAGCGGTTGAGGACGGTGCCGAAGACGCCGTCGTAGTCGAAGCGCGTGGCCAGCGTCGGATCGAGGTCGGTCTCGGGGGTCGACTGCCCGTAGACGATGCCCTGGTTGAGGTCGGTGGCCCGCAGGCCCCAGATGCGGCAGCCGAACATGATGTTGTGGCTGTCGTGCACCTTGGACAGGTGGTAGAAGGAGCCCGGCTGCTTCGGGTAGGGGAGGACGTCGGTGCGGCCCTTGTGGGTGATCTCGATGAAGCCTTCTTCGATGTCGATGTTGGGGTAGCCGTACTCCCCCATCGTCCCCAGCTTCACGAGGTGGATCTCGGGGTCGATCTCCTGAATGGCGTACATCACGTTCAGGTTGCCGACCACGTTGTTCACCTGCGTGTAGACGGCGTGCTCGCGGTCGATCATGGAGTAGGGCGCGGAGCGTTGCTCACCGAAGTGGACGATGGTGTCGGGCTGGCACTCGGCCACCACGCCGTAGGTGAAGGCGGCATCGGTCAGGTTCCCGATGCGGACATCGACTTTGTGGCCCGAGATCTGCTCCCACTTGCTCACCCGGTCTTCCAGGCTGGCGATGGGCACCAGGCTGTCGACGCCCATTTCGCGGTCGTACTCACGCCGAACGAGGTTGTCCACGATGGTGACCTGGTGCCCGCGGGCCGACAGGTGCAGGGCGGTCGGCCACCCGAGGTAGCCGTCTCCTCCGAGTACCAGAATCTTCATCCTCACCCTTGTTTCCCTCAGGCTCCGCAATTGTTACGGAGTTATGTCAACCCATCATGGGCCAACCTGCTGAATCCCACCTGAGATCCCGCTGGAATTGCTGTGAGTCCAGGTAAATATCTGCTCAGATTGGCTTTATCGGGCGAAAATCAGCGCACATGGACCATGCTTTACCCGGAAACGCACCAGATCGGGGGTCAGTTCACCAGATTACGGTGCCGATCTTGTGGGCCCCACAGGGCGTCCATGAGGCCTGACGCCCTGGTGATCGGACGCTCGACGGCCGCCCGGATGGACCCCTCGGTGCCCACCAGGATCAGGCGTTCCTGGGCCCTCGTCACGGCCGTATAGAGGAGCTCACGGGTCAGCAGGCGCGAGTCAGCGCTGGGCACGAGGAAGGCCACCGTGTTGAACTGGGACCCCTGGCTCTTGTGCACCGTCATGGCGTAGACGGTGTCGACCGCGGCCAATCGGGTCGTGCTCACCGTCACAACATCGTCGCCACGTCGGAAGGCCGCCTCCATGGGACGGTCCTCACCCTTCACGACGACGCCGATGTCCCCGTTGAAGAGTTCGAGGCTGTAGTCGTTCTCGGTCACGATCAGTGGCCGGCCTAGGTACCAACTCTCACCGACAGAGAACCCCTCGACCCCAGCCAGGAGCCAGTTCTCGATATTGCGTGTCCAGGTCGCCACACCCTCGGGCCCGCGGCGGTGGGCGCACAGGAGCCTGAACCCTTCCAACGCGTCCAGCGATGTCTCAGCATCCCCCATCCGCGCCGCCTCGATCACCGAGCGACCACTCTCGACGGCTTTGTCGCGAATGTCGTGGAGAATCTCGGCCGCGGTTGGCTCCGCCGCATCGAGCTCGACCCAGGTCACATTCGAGCCGCCCGCCCGCAGGACCTCGAGCGCAGCGTCGGCGTCACCGGCTTGAACCGCCCGGGCGAACGCCGCGATGGCACGCTTATGTCGTCGTACGTACCGCAACACCACCACGCCGTCCCCAATGGCGGATCCGGTCGCGGCCCCATCGGTGCGCACGGGACGTCCCGTTAGGTCCTCGAGCTGGGTCCGCCAGGCGTCACCCATGCAAAGACCCCGGGTAGCGGGACCCACGATGTCGCCGAGCACGGCGCCCGCCTCAACTGACGCCAGCTGCTCGGGGTCGCCCACGAGGATCAGGCGGGCGTCGGGGCGGAGAGCTTCCAACAACCTGGCCATCATGGACAGGGACACCATGGAGGTCTCGTCCACCACCACCACGTCGTGGGGCAAGGGGTTCTCGGCGTCGTGCCGGAAGCGGGTTCGGTTGCCGCGATTCCACCCCAGGAGCCGGTGCAGCGTCACCCCGCCGAGAGCGTGCAGGCGATCCGCCGCCTCGGGATCCAGGCCCAGCCGGGATGCTTCGTGGTGGACGGCTTCTTCGAGCCGGACTGCCGCTTTCCCCGTCGGAGCGGACAACGCGATCTGGGGCAGGTCGAGGCCGGCGGCGACGGCCTGCGCGTCCAGCAGCGCCAGCAGGCGGGCCACGGTGGTGGTCTTGCCCGTCCCTGGTCCGCCGGCGATCACGGACACCCGGCGCAACACCGCCACCGCGGCGGCAAGTGCTTGGAGGTGGTCCGGGTCCTCGTCTTCGGGATCTTCAGGGAACAGCTGGCGCAGGCCGTTGGCCAGCAGCACCGTGTCCACGCCGGTCACCGGCGCCTGCGCCCGGGCCCGCAGGTCCGATGCCACGACGCCCTCGTCGAGCCAGAGCCGGTTCAGGTACAGGTTCGTCCCGGCCAGCTGAAGCGGCCGGTCGTCGCCCACCAAGGGGCTCCGGCTCAGCGAGTCGAGCCATGACGCCGGGTCGGGCCAAGGCAGCGCGCTCGACGTCGGACGGTACGTCGAGATCGCTGCTGGCAGTATGCCGGATGGTCCCCAGGTCGACGCACACGTGGCCGAGCCGCGGCGCCCGGGCGGCGAAGGCGGCGCCCAATCGGATGTCCTCGTCGGTGGCCTCGGACAGCTGGGCCAGCCGAAGTGCCACATGGACGTCCGACGCGGCGAGGACCCCCGCCTCGTTGAACTGGCGCAACCGACCGTCCGCACCTCGGGCCAGTGAGACGTCGAAGGGATCCATGACGTCGACGTTGGACGACGTCATGGAGCTGCCCCTAGGTCGAAGAGGTCGCTGATGGATTCGATGAGCGCCGCCGGCGGTGACCAGGACCACACGCCACAGGGCACTTCCTCCACCGCGGTGGGCTCGGCCGCGCTCATGCCACGCAGGAACAGATAGAGCACGCCGCCCAGATGGCGTGCTGGCTCGTACCCCGGCAATCGCCAGCGCAGATACCGGTGCAGCGCAACGGCGTAAAGAAGGGCCTGAAGCGGATAGTGCGCGCCCAGCATCTCGGCCTCGAGCGCCTCGGGCCGATAGTGCCAGGCGGTCAAGGTCTCCTCAGGAGGGCCGAGCCGGTTCGTCTTGTAGTCGGCCAGGAAGTAACGGCCGTCGGGCAGGCGAAGAATCAGGTCGATGCTCCCGTTGAGGTAACCCCGCAACATGCCGTTGAGCGCCGGATCGCGCAACCGGTCGGCGTAGGCACGCACCGGGTCGCCCGGCGGGAGCATCTCCACCAACAGGTCTGCCAGGTCGCTCACGCGGAGTTCCCCATCGGGCGCGTCGCCGCCGATCAGCGGAAGCTCGAACCCGAGCTCGTCAAGCCGGTCGCGGCGAGCCACGTCGCGCAGGCGTATACCGTCCGTCAGCGGCCCCAGGGGCGATTCGATGGCGGCGCAGAGCCCAGCGACTACGGCATCGCGGTGGCCGAGGTCCACGCTCCGCCGGGCTTGCTCGTGCCGCAGCGCCTCGGCCACCTCCGAGGCCAGCCCCGGCGCGTCGAAAGCGATCTGCTCCAAGGCGCCGTGGATGACGGTGCCCACGAGGGTGCCACCCGGCATGCCCGATAGGAGTAGCGGCACCGCGCGCAGGTCGTTCTCGTCGTCACGGTGACCGGCGGTGCTCAGCCGGGGAGCCGCCGCCACGTCCTCGTCCGAGGTGAGCTCCTCCTCCGGTTCGCTACCGATGGCCGCCGCCTCGTGCACGTCGCGGGTGATCGCCGAATAGGACACTCGCCGCCACCCGGTGTCGAGGGTCCGCTCGAACTTCGCCGCCATCAGGTCGGCGGTGCGGTGCTCGTCGTGCTGCCAGTGGACGTCGGGGGGACGCTGGACGTGCTCGACCGAGACCTCGGGGCCCAGGGCCGTGAACGCCGACACCACCGTGTCGTCCAGCTGGGTCCGCGTGCCGTGGGACAGCACCTCTCCCTGCGGGCCCCGGTCGAACACCAGCCGGGACAGCGGCGAGTTCTTGGTGTCGCGGGTGCCGGCCCACCACAGCACCGCCTGGTGGCGGGCGCGGGTGAGTGCCACATAGAGCAGGCGGAGCGCCTCGCCCTGCCCCTCAACCTCCTCCAGCTTGCGGTGGGCCTTCAGGTCTGGTCCGGCACACCCGACGTCGACGGTCCGCGCGTGGCCGTGGTCGGGGTCGTGGAAGACCGGCACGTCGATCGGATGGATGTAGCCGTCCCACACGTAGGGGACGAACACGACGGGGAACTCCAAACCCTTGCTGCGATGAATGGTGATGACCTGCACCGCCTGGGCGTCGGACTCGAGACGGCGCGTGCGTTCCTCGTTGTCGGTGTCACGGTCCGCCTCCAAGATGCGCCGTCCCAGCCAGTTGGCCAGGGCGGTTGGGCCGACCCCCTCGGTCACCGCCGCCTCGTGCAGGAGCTGGGCCACATGGCGCAGGTCGGTCATGAATCGCTCGCCGGAGGGCCGCCTGAGCACGCGGGCGGGGACACCCCCGCGGCTGCTCACGGTCTCGTACAGGGTGGCGACGCCCTTGTCCCGCAGGATGCCGGCCCACTGGTGCAGTGAGCCGTGCAGGTCTTCCCACCGCTCGTCGTCCTTGGAGGCCACGTCGGCGGCCGTCCATCCGATGAACTGCGTCAGGGCGGCCAACGACGCCCGGACCCCGGAGGCGGGTTGCTCGAGCGCCTCGAGCAGACGGAGCCACTCGCGGGCCGGCGTCGAGGCAAAGACCGAGCCGGCCCCTCCGATGACTGCGGGCACCTGGGCCGCCAGGAGCGCGTCACAGACCGTGGTCGCGTGGCGGTTGGACCGGACCAGCACCGCGATGTCGCCCGGGTGCAGGTGGCGGCATCCGATCTCTTGACCGTCACGGCTGCGGGTGATGATCTCCGGTCGGGCCTCGAGGAGCTCGACCGTTTGCGCCGCAAGGTCCTGGGCGATGAGGTCCCGCGCTTCGGGCGCCTTCGGCTGGTTCTGGTACGTGGGGACCAGGTGGTCGGCCGCGTGCACGACGCGCATCCGCAAGGGAGAGGACACGGGGGTGCCGTTGAACCTGGGCGCCACGTGGGCGGCCGCGGCCTCGGTGCTCCTGTAGGTGATCCCGGCCTGCCCCAGCTGGGCTTCCGCGAACAAGGCGTCGTAGGCGTCGAGCAGCCCCTGGTCACTGCGCCAGTTGACACCGAGCGTCCACGTGGAGCCCACCTCCCGCTTGGCGTCGAGATAGGCGTGCACGTCGGCACCGCGGAAGGCATAGATCGCCTGCTTGGGGTCGCCGATGAGAACCAGGGTCTGGCCGCCGCTCCCAAAGGCGCGCTGCATAATCTCCCACTGCACCGGGTCGGTGTCTTGGAACTCGTCGACCAGGACCACGTCGTAGCGGTCGCGCAGACGGGCCTGGGCCAGCGATCCCCTGGACTCGTCGCGCAGCGTGTCGCGGAGGCGGAGGAGGACGTCGTCGTAGGTGAGGATCTTGAGGGCCCGCTTCCTGCGATCCATCTCCTGGCGGACCCGCTCGGCGAAGCGCCGGCGCGTCGACTCCAGATCGTCGGCGTCCGACAGGGGGGGCACCACCTGAGCATCGGGATGGTCCAGCGCCACTTTGCGGGCGATCTTCGTCGCCGCCTCGCGGGAGAAGTCGAACGTGTTCGGCCGGTGGGCGAACTTGCGGAGGTAGAGGTCGTCCACCACCTCGTCCATGAGGTCACGCACGTCTTCGACGAGCGTGACGTCGCGGTCGACGTCGCCCGCGGTGCCGAGGCCATAGAGGACCTGGAGGCAGAACCCGTGCGTCGTCTCGATGGTGGCCGCGTCGAAGTCTGCGATCGCCTTGGCCAGCCGCTCGCACCGCTCTTCCTGTTCGGGCCGCGGCACCGCGGCAAGGAGGCGGACGATCTCGTCGTCCTCGTCACCCGGTCCGCCAGCCATGACGTCCACCAAGCCGTCGTAGGCGCGTACGAGCCGCTCACGCACGCGCTGACGCAGCTCCCCGGTCGCCATGCGAGTGAACGTGATGACGAGGAGGCGGTCGATAGGGAGCTTGGCTTCCGCCACGTACCGCGCGGTGAGCGCGGCGATGGTAAAGGTCTTGCCCGTGCCGGCACTGGCCTCGAGCAGGGTCATGCCGCTAGGGAGCGGACCGCAGACGTCGAACGGCAGGACCTCGTCCTTGTGGTCTCCCGCCGTGACCGGGGACGTCATTGCAGGTGGAGCCTCTCGTGCTCGAGCAGGCCATCCCAGACCAGGCGCGCGTACACGCCGAACCGGTGGCCTTCGGCTGGAACCAATCCGGCACCCTCGTCACCGTCGGGCGTTCCCGAGCAGTCGAGCATGCCGGCGAAGGTGAGCTCGTCCCCGAGGACGAAGAGGTGCTCGGGGTCTCTGTTCTCGTAGCTGCGATCACCGCTCGACTCCCACGCCTTCCAGCGCGTTCAGGGTGGCCTCGTCGGCGTCGCGGCCCGACGCTCGGTCAGCTGCGTAGGCCGCCGATGTCTCGCAGTACAGCGGCAGGGGCTGGCGCATGCCGCGGCCGAAGACCTCGACCAGGGTGCGCAGGTGCGAGACCGCGACCTGGCGCCGGGTGTCCGGGTCGGGACCCAACGGCGCAATCGTGGCCACGCTGATGATGCGGGAGGAGCCCTTGGCGGTGCGGCCGATGGTGCGCGCCTGGAAGGGCCGGTCCGGATGCGAGGCGGTGAGCGCCAGCAGACGTACCCAGGCGCTAAGGCGCAGGGCCGGCTGCATCCGACGGTACGTGACGGTGTGTACGACGTCTCCCCGGACGCCGGCCACCGTCCCCACCACCGAAGGGATGCCCGGCAGTTCGACGTGGACGTCAACCGAAGTGGGCGCCAGGCCCGTCAGCTCGTCGCTCGCCCGGACAAGTTCCTCGATCGAATGTGCCATGTCTTCGAGCACCGGCTCGGACAATGAGCCCGGCGGCAGCCCGCCCCGTGCCACCTCAGCCGCCTCGCAGGCGGACCAGGGCGCCCCCTCCAGCCGGGCCTTCAGCATCCGCTCGGCGACCTCCCATTGCGCCAGCCCGTTGAGGTCGATCGGGATGGCGTCCTCGAAGTCACGTGTCCGGTCCCACAAGGAGACGTCAAGCCGCTCGCGTAGGAAGACCCGGACCGGGTCGCGCACGAAGCGATCGAGAAGGTTGACGTCGACGGACGTGCCGTCGAACTCGAGCGGGTGCTCCAGGAACGGCGGGAGCTCGCCCCGCTGGGCCAGGGCGGCCCGCGCCCCCGCCAGGTGCAGCGCATCGAAGCTCCAGGGCCCGCCGGGGACGATCCGGCCGGGTTCGTAATTGCGGGCGTCGAAGGGCTGCAGGGGGTGCTGGATGACGACGCTATGGCGGGCAGACTCGGCGTCGACGGTGCGCACGGTGTGGTCCACCACGTCGAGGAGCTCGCCGACTGGGACCGCCGGTGGCCGGGGCTGGTTGGAGCGCTCGTCGTGGCCCGTGTAGGTGATGATCAGGTGCTCGCGTGCGGCGAGTAACGCATCGAGCAGGAGCTGGCGGTCCTCGCTGCGGACGTCGCGGTCCCCGACCCGGGGATCCTGCGCGGTGAGATCGTCGCCGTCGCGCTCGATGTGCCGCGGAAACGAACCGTCATCCAGCCCGAGCAGGCAGACCACGCGGTGGGGAATGGAGCGCATGGGGACGAGGGTGCACACAGTGAGGTGACCGGTGCAGAAGTTGGCCCGCGTGGGCTTGCCTCGCAGGCGATCGGCCAGCAGCGAGCGGATGTCGTCACAGCTCAAAGTGATCGGGCTGACCCGCTCGGCGGCGGTGGCCTCCCCGACCAGCTTCTCGAGCAGCGCCGTCAGCTCCGCCCGCTGCCAGGCATCCCGCGGGTCGGTCGACGTCAACGAGTCCGAGATCGTGGCCAGCGCGGCGGCCCAGCCGTCGATCCGCCGGTCGGCGGACAGCGCGTCGACGGCGCTGCGCAGGCGTTCGAGGAATTCCGCCACGCGACCGGCGAGCTCTATATCGCCGCTCTCGACGTCATCGAGCGGGAGCGTCCCCTCGAAGAGGCGCTGGCGCTCGTCGGCCATGGCGACGCCGAGCAACAGCCGGTCCAAGCCGGAACGCCAGGTGTTGGCCCCGATCGCGCCGAGTTGAAAGGCTTCCCGGTGCTCCGCGTCGAACCCCCAGCGGACGAAGGCCTCCCGGACCCACTCCTCCAGCCGGGACAGGTCGTCGTCGGCGAAGCGAAAACGGCGGCGCACCGGCTCGCGACCGGCCAAGTCGAGCACCTGGCTCACGGTCATCCTGGCCGTGGCCAGCTCGAGCACCTCGGCCAGGACACCCATGACCGGGTTGGTCTGGCGGAGAGACCGGTCGGCCAGGCGGATCTCGAGCCGGCGGGTGGCGTCGGCGTCGCTGCCCCCATCGGCCAGGTCGTGTGCCCCGAAGGTTGCCTGGATCAGCGGGGCGAAGTTCTCGATGTCAGGGCACATGACGATGATGTCCCGGGGCTCGAGGCTCGGGTCGTCGGCCAACAGGTGCAGTACGGCGTCGCGGAGCACCTCGACCTGGCGGCCCCGACCGTGGCACGAGTGGATGCGGATGCTGTCGTCATCGACCGCCCGTAGAGGGCGGGCGTCATCGTCGCGGTCCCGCCCGCGCCCGGGACCGACCGGGGCGCGGTCGAACCTGACGTCTTCCTGGATGCGCTGCAGCAACGTCGGCTGACCGTTGGCTACGGCCACGTTGTCCTCGTTGCTCTGGTCCTCCTCGTGCGTCACCGCGCCGCCCAGGACCAGCTGCATCTCCCGGGCGTCGCGCCCCCACGAGGCGAGGAGCGGATTGTCGGGCGCCGCGGCCGTGGGGTCGTCCCGGCGCAACAGCTCACGAGAGTTACGACCGACCTGGGGTTCGAGGCGCTGCCACAGGGCCGGTGACGGGTGGAGGAGGAAGAGGTGCACGTCACGATGGCGGGCCACGGCATCGAGCACGTCGAGGTGGCTGGCCGGCAGCCGGGTCAAGCCGAAGAGCGAGAGGCGCGGCGGCAGGTCCAGCAGCTCAGGCTCTGCCCGGATGCGCTGGCAGGCGGCCCGCAGGTGCTCGGCCGGGCTCGGTGGGCCGATGCGGTCCCGCAGCAGCCGCCACAGCTCGAACTGCCACGCGGCCTCGTCGAGCTGAGGTGATCCGTCCGACCACCGATGCAGCATGTCGGGGCGGTGCACGGCGTAGCGGTCGAACAGATCGGCCACGTGCCGAACGACCGAGAAGCGCCTGGCCTGGTGCTCGTGTCCCTGCCCGTCCGTCGCGTCGGCGGCGTGCTCCCCGCCGGCCCCGGACTTGCGAATGTGCTGGGCCAGTGGCGCAAGCCAACCGTCATCGAAATGCTCGTCGACCACCTCCATGAGCGGCCAGACCGACCGCTCCGGCAACCACGGGTCCGACTTGGGGTCGTTGTCGTTGGCGAGGGCCAGCGCGCTGGCCACCAGCGATCCGGGGAACGGGAAGTCGATGTTGGCGCACACGCCGTCACGCCCGCCCGGTGACGTGCCCAGGCGCGAGGACAATTGCTGTGTGAGCCAGCGCTCGATGCCCTGGGTCGGTACGGAAACGACCTCGGCGCGCATTGGATCGTCGAGCGGCATCGTCATCAGACCTGCCAGCCTCTTCACCAACGCGTCGGTGCGATCGGAGCGGTGGACGTGCAGCATCCCGGCAGAGTACGTCGCAGCTGTTCCCGGTCGACCGCTGGGCACGCCGCCGGACAACGCGCCTGCTCGCGGGCGGGCCGACGCGGCCGGACGGGCCGTCAGCCGGTGCCGGCTCCCCCTTCGGGCAGGGCCAGCAGGGTGCCTTGCGGGTGGTCCTCGTCGTCCTCGAACTCGACAGCCTGTAAGCGACGCGGCGTGCGATCGACCGGGGAGAGCTCGGCGATCTCCGCTGATCCGGAGCCGACTACGCCAAGGTCGGGGAACCGGCGGGCCGTGACGAGCACGCGGTTCTCGAGCGAGCCGACCACGTCGTTGTAGGCCTTCACACTCGACGTCAGGCTGCGCTCCAGCACCTGCATGTGCTTGCCCATCGTGCGCAACCGCTCGTAGAGCTGGGCGCCCAGCGTCTGCACCTCGCGCGCGTTGTCGGCCAGTGTCTCCTGCTGCCAGCTCAGCGCCACGGTTTGCAGCAGGGCGATCAGGGTCACCGGCGTGGTGAGCAGCACCCCGCGTGCCATGGCGTACTCCTGGATGCCGGGATCGGCGTCGAAGGCGGCCGCCAGCAGCTGATCACCCGGGATGAACGCCACCACCATCTGCGGCGACCGGTCGAACTGCTTCCAATACTCCTTGCTGGCCAGCTGGTCGATGTGGCTGCGCACGATCCGCGCGTGCCGGGTCTGACAGAGCGCCCTGGCCGTCGTCGTCGTCGGCATCGAGCATCTCGAGGAAGGCGTCGAGCGGGACCTTGGAGTCGACGACCACCTCGCCCCCACCGGGCACGTGCACGACCATGTCGGGCCGCAGCCGCCGATCGTCCGACGACGTCGTGACCTGCTCGTCGAAGTCGCAGTGGGCCACCATGCCGGACATCTCGGCCACGCGGCGCAGCTGCATCTCCCCCCAGCGACCCCGGGTCTGGGGCGAGCGCAGCGCGGTGACCAGGTTGCGCGTCTCGCGCTGAAGCTGCTCGTGGCCCTGGTGCAGCTGGGCCACCTTCGCCGTCAGGCCCTCGTAGGCACCCTGGCGTGACACCTCCATCTGCTGCAAGCCGCGCTGGTACTGCGTCAATGACTCCGCCAGCGGATGCAGTAGCTTCTCGATGGCCTGCTGCCGCTGCGAGAGATCACTCTGCGCGGCCGTGCGGGCCTCGTCGAGCTTGGTCGAAGCCAGCGCGAGGAACTGCTCGTTGTTCTTGGCCAGCGCCTCGGCCGACAGCTCGGCAAAAGTGCCGGTGAGCCGGGCGCGTTCCTCCTGCGCCCGCGCCGCGCCGTCGACCTGAGCGCGCTGCACGAGGCCCAGTTCGGTCACGGCGACGGCGCGCGCCGTCTCCGCCGCCGCGGCCGCGTCGGTCGCCGTGTGGAGCTGCTGCGACTGCTCGGCCACTGTGGCCTGGGCGTCCGCCAGCCGGCCCTGGGCCAGGCGCGCCGCGGCGGTGGCGCTCGTGCTGCGCAGCAAGCAAACCACGCTCATTATCAGCCCGACGGCTAGCCCGAGGAGCAGTCCGATGACCATGGGGCCAATGTAACGATGGGGTGTCTCAACTTCGGGGACCGTGGGCCCAGGCACGGATTCGACGTCGTCCACCGACGTGCACCCCCTGGTGCGGGGTCGAACGATCCGGACCGACCCGGTAGCGTGAGCCAGATGGCGTTCCGGCTCGGCGGCAGCACCCGAAGTGCCCGCGTGCACGAGGAAGACGAACAGGACGTACTCGAGGCCCCCCCGGCGGAGGAGCCGGAGCATGAGGAAGTCGCGGCGCCGGCCGGCCCGCTGGCCATGGAGCAGGAGCTGTGGCCGCGCACAATCCCCGAGCCGCACGAGATCGACCGTCTCTTCGCTCAGGTGTTCGCGCTGGTCGGCGAGGGCATCGCCGGGGCCACGCACGCGCTGCTGGCCGGTGACCGCGACGCCGCCAAGGAACTCGTCAAGCGCGACGAGGTGGTCGACAAGCTCATCGGTCAGATCATGCACACGGTGCAGGACGAGCTCGTGCACGGGGACACGACGGCGGACGAGCGCCGGGAGTTCGTGGCCATCTTGCGGATGCTGCCCGACATGGAGCGCAATGGTGACCTGGCCGAGCACATCGCCCGCCGCGCCGCCGCGGGGGCTCGGCGCCGAGATGTCAGCCCGCAGCCGCGGGCTGGTCGAGCGCATGGGCGAGGTCACGACCACGATCTGGCGCGAGACGGCGGACGCCTTCGCCGCACGCTCGGCCGAGGCGGCCACCTATATCGACGACCTCGATGACGAGCTCGACGACCTGCACGTCACGCTGACGGCCGAACTGGTGGCGGGCACCATGCCGCTGCCGGTGGCCATCGAGCTGGCGATGGTGGCCCGCTTCTACGAGCGCTTCGGCGACCACGCCGTGAACCTGGCCCGACGCCTGGCCAGCCTGGTGATCGGTGGACCCGAGCCCGTGTCATCCGGGGCCGACTGACCGACCGGTCAGTCCAGGACCATATACACCGGAGACGGTAGCGACCCGCCGCAGCGCCACCGCCGCCGCAGCGCCACTGCCGCGGCAGCGCGTCCGCAGCGCCGCTCAGGACCGCAGGGCCAGCAGCTCCTCGGCGATCTGCACCACGTTCAAAGCGGCGCCCTTGCGCAGGTTGTCGCCGGCGACGAAGAAGGCCAGTGAGTTGGAACCACCCTGGGCCCGCCGGATGCGGCCGACATAGGACACGTCGCGGCCGGCTGCCAAGAGCGGCGTCGGCAAGTCGGCCAGCTCGACGCCAGGGGCGGCACCCAGGACCACGGTGGCGCGCTCGGGGCTAATCGGGCGCTCGAACTCGGCCACCACGGCGGCCGAGTGGCCGGCGAAGACGGGGACCCGTACGCAGGTGGTGGTGACGGCCAGGTGGGGCAGGCACAGGATCTTGCGGGACTCGTTGCAGTACTTCTGCTCCTCGTCCGTCTCGAGCGAGCCGTCGTCGACGATCGTGAACTGCAACGGGATGATGTTGTGGGCGATGGGCACCGGGTAGACGGTCGACGACGGGTAGTCGACCGCCGAGCCGTCGAAGGTGAGGTCGGCGGCCCGGTCCGACGTCTTGGCCAGCTGCTCGGCCAGCTCGCGCACGGCCTCGACGCCGCCGCCGGACACCGCCTGATAGGTGGACACGATGAGGCGGGTCAGCCCGGCCTCGTCGTGCAGCGCTTTGAAGACTGGGATGGCCACCATGGTGGTGCAGTTGGGGTTGGCCACGATGCCCTTGGGGATGGTCCGCAGCGCGTCGGCGTTGGCCTCGGGCACGACCAGCGGGACGTCGGGGTCCATGCGCCAGGCCGACGAGTTGTCGATGACGGTGGCGCCGGCGGCGGCGAGGGGGGGGGCGAGCTCACGGGACACGGCGGCGGGCGCCGAGCACAGGGCGAAGTCGATGCCCGACAGGTCGGCGGTGGCGGCGTCCTCGACCGTGATCTCCTCGGTCCCCCAGGGCAGCGTGGACCCGGCCGAGCGGGCCGAGGCGAGATACCGCATGGAGGTGACGGGGAAGTTGCGCTCGAGGAGGATCGAGCGCAGGACGACGCCGACCTGGCCCGTCGCTCCGACGATGGCGATGCGCATCGGCGAATTCTACGGGATGGCCGCCGGGCCCGATTCCGAGGGACCCGACTCGGAGGGATCAGGCTCGGGCTCGTGTTCGGGCCCAGTGACCAACCGGATGGTCACCGTCGCCGCCTGCCAGGCGCCGGAGAGCACGCCGAGCACCTGATCGGCCACAGCGAACTCGCCGAGATGGCTCTCCCCCGGCCGCACCACGAACGCGCACTCGGGGATGAGAGCCGCCGCCCGCCGAGCCGCCTCGATAGGCACGAACGGGTCGGCGTCGCCGTGCCACCAGTGCACGGGCACCGTGATGTCGGCGAGGTGGAAGCCCCACGGGCGGCCGAACAGGACGATGTCGTGTACCAGGGCGCTGCACTGGCGCCTGCTGCCGGTCACGAGGTCGTCAATGAACATGGACTCGATCTCGGGATCGCTGAACACCCGCTGATCACCCTCGGGCATGAGGCGGGCGAACCCGGTCAGGCCGAGGTGGGCCACCGGCGTGGCCACCCTCACCAGCGCGGTCAGGCCGACACCGACCGGTCGGCGTAGCAACGGGAGCACGGGGTTGAAGCGCCGGGCCAGGCCCAGCAGTCCGTGCGCCACCTCGTCGTCGTCGACGGTGGGGACGACGGGACCCATGAGCCCGACCGCCACCACCCGCTGGGGCAGCTCGTGTGCACAGGCCAGCGCGTAGGGCCCGCCACCGGAGAGGCCGACCACCATGAAGCGCTCGTGGCCCAGGCGGTCGGCGACGAAGGCGACGTCGGCCGCCCAGTCGCGCATCTGGCGGTAGGCGTGGTCGGTGGAGTAGCCAATGCCCGGGCGCTCCAGGCAGACCACCCGCAGTCCCAGCTCGTCGGCCGCCCGGCGCCCGACCAGCGGCACCTGCCGGCGGGCGCCCAGGGCGCCGTGGAACCAGATCACCAGCGGCCCGGTGGGGTCGCCGTACTCGCCGAAGCCCAGGCGCCGGCCGCCGGGCAGCACGATGGTGCCCTCGATACGGGGCGGTGGGCAGGGCGCGACGCCGAGCGGTGACACGGGTGGGTTCCTTTGTCCAGGTGGCGTTCAGGTGGCCCGACGGTTCTGTCGGTCTGGTACGTAACGCCCGTGGCCGGGGCTCCTTGTGGCGCCGACCGGCCCGCTCGACCCCCCGCCCGTGGCCGCCGCTCCTCGGCCCGCGGCTCGACCCACCGTTCCGCCCACGGTTGGCTCGGTCAGACCTCGAGCGGGCGTCGGCCCTCGATCGCTCGCCCCAGGGTCAGCTCGTCGGCGTACTCGAGGTCACCGCCCACCGGCAGGCCGCTGGCCAACCGGGACACCACCACCCCGAGCGGCGCCAGCTCGCGGGCGACCAGCATGGCCGTGGCCTCGCCCTCGATGGTCGGGTTGGTGCAGACGATGGCCTCCCGGATGGCGCCCTCGCCCACCCGGTCGAGGAGCTCGGCCAGCTTGAGCTGCTCGCGGCCGATGCCGTCGAGGGGGCTGAGCGCGCCACCCAGCACGTGGTAGCGACCCTTGAAGCCGGCGCGCTCGACGGCGACGATGTCGCGCGGGTCCTCGACGACGCAGATGACCTCGGGGTCGCGCTGGTCGTCGTTGCACACGGCGCACAGCTCGCCGCCCTCGGCGACGTTGAAGCACACGGCGCACAGGGTCGTGCGCTCCTTCACCTCGATGATGGCGTCGGCCAGGCGCCGGGCCTCCTCGCTCGGCACCTTGAGGACGTGGAAGGCGATGCGCTGCGCCGACTTGGGCCCGATGCCCGGCAGGCGCCCGAGCTCATCGATGAGGCGCCGCAGGGGGCCGGTGTACACCTAGCCGACGATCTCGCTGGCGCCGGGAAAGGCCTCGAGCAGGCGGGCTTCGGCCGCCTCGGCCTGGTCAGCCTGGTCGCCGGACGCCTCCTCCATGTACTCGGAGGGATCGAAGGCGTCGTCGTCTTCTTCGTCTTGGGCCGTCGTGGCTGGAGTCGTGCCCGCGGCGGCGCCGGCAGCGGCCGCGGCCCGGGCGGCACCGGCAGCGTCCCGAGCGGCACCGGCAGCGGCCCGGGCTTCCTGGCCACCGGGCGGTGAGGACGGCGACGCCGGCGGTCGCGCCGGCGCGGCGGTCGGGGGTGGCGGGGTGGCGTCGTCCACATCGAGCACGAGCCGGACGGGCGTGCCGAAGTGTGTGGACAACTGCTGTTCGACGGCGGGTGCCATCTCAACGCAGCGGTCACGGTGCGCCGCGTTGGGCAAGGCGAAGTGGGCCGCTCCGCCGTCGTCCACTGAGACGAATCGCCCGGCGCTGTACAGCGCCTTGGCCCGCGCCGGCAGCGCCCGCAAGATGACGTCGCCCCAGGCCTCGGTCAGGCTGTCGCGGTCGACGCCCCCCGTTACCGCGGTCGCGGTAGTGGCGGCGGGAGGTGCGGCGGGCTCTGCAATCGCTGCAGGTGTCTCCGGCGATGCTGGCGCCGGTTCAGCATCGGGGATCTCTGCGCTGGAACCTTCGTCGGCGTGCTCCTCGTCCGCCTCCGCTTCCGCTTCCGCCGCGGCCGCCTGCTTCCGGCTGCGGCGCACGGCCCCGAGCGACGGGCGCGTGCCGGCGTCGCCACGAGACCCTTCGCCTTCGGACGGCGCGCTCGCTGTGGGGGGTGCGACCACCGCCGGGGCGGCCGGGGCCGCGCGCTCCTCCCGCGGCGACGGGCGGGGGAAGGCCGCTGCCCCCGAGAGCGACCTCTCGAGGACCGACACCCGCTCGGCCAACGCATCGGCCCCGCTGTCGAGGTCGGGTCGCACGGCGCGCACGAGAGAGATCTCGAGGACCACCTGCGCGTCCGGGACGTCGCGCATGTCGACCAGCGCCTGGCCCAAGATCTCCATGCTGCGCACCACGCGCGGCAGCCCCATGGTCTCCCCCAGCCCGCTGAAGCGTTCCCGCGCCCCGCCTGATACGGCGCACAGGTCCGGGGCCAGCACGGCCAAGAAGACCTGGCGCAGGTCGTCGATCAGCTCGGTGGCCAACTGCTGTGCCCCCCAGCCGCCGGCGAGCAGCGCGCTGATCGCCACCAGCACGGGCCCGGCCTCACCCTCAGCCAGTGCATCGAGCACCTGCGCCAACTCGGGCCGGGCGGCGTCGGACGATCCGGAGGCCACGACCTGGTCGAGCGCGGACAGGGCGTCCCGGGCCGAGCCGCGGCCCCGGCGGACTGCGGCCTGCACCGCCTCCTCGTCGAGATGCAGGTCCGCCTGCTGGTTGACCTCCTCGAGCAGGTCGTGCAGGGTCTCCGCGCCGAGCAGCCGGAACTCCAGGTGTTGCGTGCGGCTGCGGATGGTCGGCGGCACCTTCTGTGGATCGGTCGTGGCCAGGACGAAGACGACGTGGCTCGGCGGCTCTTCCAACGTCTTCAGCAGTGCGTTGGCCGCCGCCGTCGAGAGCATGTGCACCTCGTCGACGATGTAGATCTTCCAGCGGCCCGGTGTGCCCAGACCGGCGTGCGCCACCAGGTCGCGCATGGCGTCGACGCCGTTGTTTGACGCCGCGTCGAGCTCGTGCACGTTGAGGGAGTTGCCCTGGGCGATCTCGAGGCACGACGTGCACTTGCCGCACGGCTCACCGTCGACGGGCGCCTCGCAGTTGAGCGCCTTGGCCAAGATCCGGGCGGACGACGTCTTACCCGTCCCGCGTGGCCCGCTGAAGAGGTAGGCGTGAGAGACGCGGTCGTCGCGTACCGCGCTGCGCAGGGCCCGCACCACATGGTCCTGGCCCTTGAGCTCATCGAATCGGCCCGGCCGGAAGCGCCGGTAAAGAGAGACGAAGGGGGCGTCGGACATGTCGGCCGAGCCTACCCACGCGCTCAGACAGCACGTCCCGGTGCTCGGTACGGCGGCCAGGTTGGCTACGGCACCCGGCCAAACCCGCTGAGAGCTGCTGCCTTCCGACCCTGACTCGATTCACGAGCGGCCGTTGCGCAGGACCCGGCCGCCGCACCCAGCATCGGGAACGTGCGGCCAATCAGGCTAGCGGGTCGCTTCGATCCGATCCCTACACGACCAGGACGGCACAGCCGGCCCGGTCCATGACCCCCTTGGGGATGCTGGAGAGATGGCGGGTCCCGTGGTCGTCTTTCGACCCCACGACGATCAGGTCCGCCTTGTGGTCGGCCGCCACCTTGGTGATGGCGTCCACCGGGTCGGCCAACACCGGGTGCGTCTCGATGCGGACGTGCTCCCGCTCGGCCGTGGCCCGCAGCTGGCCGTGCAGCCAGTCCGTCGCCCCGGCGCCCACGAACGTGTAGCGGAACTCTTCGGGCAGGTCGGGTGGCCTCTCTTCCTTGGGCCGCACCGCGGAGACCACGTGCAGCGTCCCCCCCGAGGTTCGGACCAGGTCCAGCGCCCGGCGCAGCGCCTTGGCGGCGCTGGCGGAGTCGTCCGCCCCGACCACCACGGTCTCAAACACGGGTCAGCCCTCCTACCTCGGCGCCATGGCGCTCATCGCCGGGTCGGGCGCCGGTGCGCCGAGCACCGGGCTCCACGGTCGCCTCGGACGGCGCGGGTGGGGCCATCAGCACCGGCAGGTCGGTCGCCCCGGCCAGCTGGCTGCGCAGGCTGGACGACAGGCGATGGTGTGCCAGGCGCCGGTGGTCGACGCCGAGCACGATGACGTCGGCACCACACTCCTTGGCCTCCGCGGCGATCCTCTGGGCGACCAGCCAGTTGCGCGAGCCCTGCGTGGGGCCGCTGACCGTGCTGGTGGTGGCATGGCGGCCGTTGTGGATGCCGCCCCTGATCCGCTCACAGCGCCGTCGCGCCGTCTGCTCCCTCAGATCCACGAACGAGGCGATCGTGCCGAACCCGCGTGCCGCGGCCTCAGCGAAGCCTGCCGCCGCTTCAGCGTCTGCCGAGCCGTCCAACACCACGAGCATCCGCCCGAGACCTGCTCCCTTGGCACCTCCGGTTGCATCCATGTCGCCTCCTCCCCCGCTTGAGTCCTGCGCCAAGGTTACATGAAGATGAACGAACAGTGACGTGAAAGTGGCGTAAAAGTTAACCCCAGGTTACCCACACGTGACCTAGACATGGGTCTCTTGGCCTGCTCGGACACCCGGGTTCAGGGGTTCCCAGGCGGTATACGGAGACTCCCAGGGGTGTCCTGCACGGCCCTATAGGCCACCCCCTCGGGGTGTCACTCACTGCTGCCTACGGCAATCTCCGGGCACTTCCTTCAGAGACGTATTCGGAACTCCGGGCACCTCGTTCCGGGCGTATACGACTGGACTTTTGTCCGTATACAGCTGTGAAGAGGTTCGGCGGAGTCCTATAGCGCCCGACACGATCGCCCGCCGGGCCGATCGGAACGCCTCCTCCACCAGCGGCGGCCCGGCCTCACGCGGTCCGACTCGCCCTCGACGACGACGCCGTTCAGCGCCGATCCAGGGTCGTCGAGGCAGTTAGCCTGACCAGGCTGTTGTTCAGGAGGAGTGCGAGAGCGGCCGAATCGGCACGACTGGAAATCGTGTGTTGGGCAACCAACCGTGGGTTCAAATCCCACCTCCTCCGCTCGGGAAGGCTCAATTCCCTCGTGATCACGACCGATAGGTCTACGTGGATCCAATTCACGGCCACCCGGCCGACCAGCCCACGGCCCACGTCCGGCCTGCCCGGGCCTGGAGGGCACCATGAGCGTCGGCCTGTTCGCTCGCAACGACATGCCGACCCGGCAGCGACCCACCCCGGGTCGCGAGGAGACCCGCACGCCCGGCCCTCGACCGGCCGACTCAACCGGGGCCGGTGTCATCGCGCCCACAAAGCCGGCCTCGACGGCCACGACCACCACCGCCGAGACCGGTGCATTCGGCGGCCCGGTGCTGCACGCGGAATTCGTCCGACCCAAGGGCCCTGCCCATGCCCGCTCGGGCGAGGCGTTCGGCTCCAAGCACATCCGGCTCCTGCTCGCCGTCGGCGCCGCAGTGGCCACCATCCTCTTCGCCCTCGTCGTCGTGACCGTGGTCGTCAAGGCCGTTGACGGGATGCCCGCATCCATCGCGCCGCTTCACCCGCCCCTCTCGGTAGATGTCCCGGCCCGCCAGGTTTCATCGGGTGCCACGGTCGGTCGCGTCCAGGACGCCACCGGCTACGTGGCATCGGCCACCAGCGCCGTGCAGTCCGGGTTCGCCTCATTCAGCGGCATCCCCACCACGGCCAAGGTAGCCACGGTGACGGATCCCTTCGTCGACTCGCTGCAGCTCTACGACACCGTCCTGGCGAGCACGACGCTTTCGGGCCAGGCGGCACGGAAGGCGGCGGGCGTGGTCGACACCGAGGTGCAGAGCGACATCGCCTACCTCCAGACGCTGAACGCCGTCACCCCGGTCCACCTCGGGACCTACCTCAACGGGGTTCTCGACCGCATCGCCCAGTTGCAGGCGTCAGTGAGCAGCCTCCAGCAGACCCTGCACTAGAGCCCGAGCCCGAGCCAAACTCCGAGTTCGAGTGGGCCTCGGCGGACCTGAGCCGCCGCACCGCCCATACTTGGGCATCGCCACCGCCGACCCCACTCCCACCCCGGGCCCAGACCCCGCCTCCCTGAGCGACGACGACGCCATGGCGCTCGCCCTCGACGAAGCCCGCGCCGCCGCCGGCCTGGGCGAGGTCCCGGTGGGTGCCGTCACGCTGGTCGACGGCCGGGTCATTGCGGCACGCCACAACGAGCGGGAACGCACCGTTGACCCGACCGCCCATGCCGAGATCCTGGTGCTCCAACAGACCGCTGCCGCCCTCGGCCGGTGGAGGTTGGACGACGTCACACTCGTCGTGACGCTCGAGCCCTGCCCGATGTGCGCCGGGGCGCTCGTCGCCGCCCGTGTCGCGCGCCTGGTGTACGGCGCCACCGACCCCAAGACCGGCGCCTGCGGAACCCTCTACAACCTGTGCGCCGACCCCCGCCTCAACCACGAGCTGGCCGTGACGCCCAGCGTGCGCGCCGACGAGTGCGGTGCCCTGCTGACCTCGTTCTTCGCCGGAAAACGGCCGGCGCGAACGCCGTCGCGAGCTTCTGGACCAGGTCAGAGCGGCTAGGCTCTCACCTCGGAGGAGTGCGAGAGCGGCCGAATCGGACGGTCTCGAAAACCGTTGTGCCTCATGGGCACCGTGGGTTCAAATCCCACCTCCTCCGCTCGGGGCCGTGAAAGGCCCGTCGCATTTGGGCGAATGCGATTGCACAGCAGCACCACCTGGTCGTCCTCTGGCGGCCGGAAAGGAGTCACCGTGGCACGCGCACGTTCGACATTCGGAAAATTACAACGCGACCAGGCCAAGAAGGAACGGGCCAAGGCGAAGATGGACGACCGCTTGTCGCGGCGCGAGGACAAGGCGGAGGCCAGCAAGCACGAGCCGGACGCTCCTTCGGGGGAGGACGTCGACCAGACCAAGCTGCTCGAACAGTTCGCCGCGCTCCACGAAGACCTGGCCGAAGGCCGCATCTCCCTCGATGACTTCGAGGTGCGCCAGGAGGAGCTCCGGGCCAAGCTCGTCGTCTGAACCGCTCGGCCTCAGATCGATGCGGCCTTGTCCCGCGCTTCCAACCAGCGCCGGAACCCGGCCGCGTTCGAGTGCACGCCGTTCATGATGTCGAGCTTCTCCTTGTGGGCGGCGTCGATGTCGCCTAGCAACGGGTCGAACCGCTCCGAGAGGGCGTCGGCGATGTCCCGGCCCTCCCGATAGGCCTGCTCCGCCGTAACGGCCCACTGGCGCAACGTCTGGTCGGCCTCGGCCAGCAGCTCGTCGGGTTGCTCGAGCAGCCCGTAGTGGGCCAAGGCGATCCCAGATGGCCGGCGCGCCGCGAACTTGGCCAGCGAGGTGATGGCCTGCTCCAGGTCGAAGTCCGGTGGAGGCGTCGAGGGGCGCAGCACGCCCCCGTCGGGCAGCTTGACACCCACGGCGTCGCCGGCGAAGAGCACGCCGCTCAGCGAGTCGTGCAGTCCGAGGTGGTGCTTGGCGTGGCCCGGCGAGTCGACCGTGGTCAGCGTGCGCCCCGGACCGATCACGATCTCCTCGCCGTCGTCGAGCACGTGCAGGCGCTCGGGTGGCGTGGGGTCGAGGCGCCCGTAGAGCGAGTCGAGCAGCGGGCCGTAGACGAGCGCGGCCGATTTGATCAGGCGCTCCGGGTCGGCCAGGTGCCGCGCTCCCTTCTCGTGCACGTAGACCTGGGCGGCGGGGAAGGCGCGGGCCACGTCGCCCACGCCGCCGGCGTGGTCCAAGTGGATGTGGGTGACGGCCACACCCGCCAGCTCGGCCGGGCCCACCCCGATCTGGTCCAGCGCCGCCAACAGCACCGGCACCGAGGTCTGGCTGCCCGTCTCAATGAGCACCGGCGCCGGCCCCTCAATGAGGTAGCCCGCGGTGACCCGCTCCCACCCGCCGAGCATGGTGTCGATCTCGAGCACGCCCTCGGCGATGGTCCGCGGCGGCGGCACGGTCGGGACGGCGTCGCCGCTTTCGGGGTCGTGGACGTGCAGCCCGGAGTCGGCATGACGGTGGGAGTGTCCGCCGTGCGAATGCGTCCCGCTCACGACGTCCCGCAATTCACCGCGGCGCTCCGGCCCGCCGTTTCACGTTGACCCGACCGAGGCGCTTGATGCGCTGCATGACGGGCGCCGTGACCGACTGGTCGTTCAGCGTCCGCTCGCTCGACCGCATCGGCACCAGCGGGTCACTGCCGCTCAGGCGGAAGGCCGAGTTGATGAGCGACACGTGCGAGAAGGCCTGGGGGAAGTTGCCCACCATGCGCCCCGCATAGGCGTCGTACTCCTCGGAGAGCAACCCGAGCTCGTTGCGCAAGGCCAGCAGCCGCTCGAACAATTCGACCGCCTCCTCCTCGCGCCCGATCATGTGCAGGCAGTCGACCAACCAGAACGAGCAGGCCAGGAACGCGCCCTCACGTCCGGTCAGGCCGTCCACGGCGCCGTCGTCGCTCGTGCGGTAGCGCAGGACGAACCCGTGGTCGACCAGCTCCCGCTGGATCGCCTCGACCGTGGACACCACCCGCGGATCCTCGGGCGGGAGGAAGCCGACCAGGGGGATCATGAGCACGCTGGCGTCCAGCTGGTCGCAGCCGTAGTACTGCGTGAAGGCGCCGACGTCCTGGTTGTAACCCTTCTCGCACACCTCATTGAAGATGTCGTCGCGCAGCTTGCGCCACTCGTCGAGCGGTCCCTCGAGCTCGGGCCACTCCTCCAGGGTGCGCACGGCGCGGTCGACGGCCACCCAGGCCATCACCTTGGAGTGGGTGAAGTGCCGGCGCGGCCCGCGCACCTCCCAGATGCCGTCGTCGGGCTGGGTCCATCCCGTCTCGATGAACTTGATCAGCTGCCTCTGCAGGCTCCAGGCGGCGCGGCTGTGCACGCCCTCGCTGTGGGCCGACGAGTAGAGGGCCGACATGACCTCGCCGTAGACATCGAGCTGGTACTGCTCCGAGGCCGCGTTCCCGATGCGCACCGGGGTCGAGTTCTCGTAGCCGGGCAACCAGCCCGCCTCCCACTCTTCCAGGCGTCGCTCACCCCCGGCGCCGTACATGATCTGCAGCTTGGAGACGTCACCGGCCACGGCACGCAGCAGCCAGTCACGCCACGCCATGGCCTCGGTGTAGTAGCCGCCCCGCATGAGCGACTCCAGGGTCAAGGTGGCGTCGCGCAGCCAGCAGAAGCGGTAGTCCCAGTTGCGGTTGCCGCCGAGCGCCTCGGGCAGGGAGGTGGTGGCGGCCGCCACGATGCCGCCCGTCGGCTCGTAGATCAGGGCCTTCAGCGTGATGAGCGAGCGGACGACGGCGTCCTTGTAGGGGCCCATGTAGCAGCAGAGCTCGGCCCACTCCGTCCAGTAGGCCTCGGTCAGGTGCACGGCGTAGTAGCTGTCCAGCGGCGGGGGTGGCTCCTCGTGCGAGGGGTACCACACGAGGGTGAACGGGTACCGCTGCTTCTCGGTCACCGTGAAGTGGGCCACCGACTGCAGGCCCTGGCCCTCGACCTCTACCCGGTGCCACAAGGCCACCGAGTCGGGCCCGGCGGTCAACCGGGACAGCCCCTCGCTGGACGTCACCCAGGGGACGACCTCGCCGTAGTCGAAGCGCACGGCCAACTCCATGACCATGTCGACCGAGCCACTGACCCCCTCGACTGAACGCACCAGGTGCGGGTGGTTGTCCCGCACCGGCATGCAATCGGTGATGCGCACCGTGCCCGTGGGGGTGTCGAACTCGGTCTCGAGGACCAGCGTGTCTTGCCGGTACCAGCGCCGGGTGGCCACGACGGTGCCCGGCGCACCCACGGGGGCGATCTTCCAGAAACCGTGGTCCTCGGTGCCCAGCAGACGGGCGAAGCAGGACGGCGAGTCGAAGTGGGGCAGGCAGAGCCAGTCGACCGAGCCATCCAGCCCAACCAGGGCAGCCGTGTGCAGATCGCCGATCACGGCGTAGTCCTCGATGCGCTGGCTCATGGCCT
Organism: uncultured Acidimicrobiaceae bacterium; assembly: GCA_963807775.1. Taxonomy (GTDB): domain Bacteria; phylum Actinomycetota; class Acidimicrobiia; order Acidimicrobiales; family RAAP-2; genus Bog-473. The sequence continues at coordinate 285,781 of CAWECY010000018.1, forward strand.
CATTCTTGCCTCAACCGGAGATACAAGGCCCGGTACTCACCGGCGTGCGGTGCGACTCGGCCTGCTGCACGCGGGAGAGCACCCCAGGCGAGGTCAGGGCGTACCCGACGTCGTGGTAGACGGTCGAGCGGGAGAAGACGACGCCGATGACCTGCCCGCCCGGCCCGAGCAGCGGGCCGCCGGAGTTGCCCGGGAGCACGTTCGCGTCGAGCGCGTACACGCCCCGGGTGACGGACCCGTTGTTGTAGATGTCCTTGCCGATGGCCGTGATCTCTTCGGTCACGCCAGCCGGGTCGATGATGAGCGGCCCGTCCTCGGGGTAGCCCAAGATGGCGGCCTGAGTGCCCCGGGACACCGTGTTGGGGCTGATGTTGAGCACCGGCCCGAGCGGCGCGTTCGTGCGCAGCACGGCCAGGTCGAAGGAGGGGTCGAAGAACACGGGCGTGGCGTTGTAGGCGCTGCCCCCGATCAGGATCTGCGTGTTGCCATTGCTCTCACCAGCCACGACGTGCGCGTTGGTGGCCACCAGGCCCTTGCCCACCACGAAGCCCGAGCCCTCCTGCTCGTCGCTGCACGCCATGCCGAGCACCTTGACCGTCGAGAAGACGGCCGGGTCGGCCAGGGCCCGTGTCTGCCGCGTTCGTCGGTGTGGAGACCGAGGGTGACGAGGGAGGGGTGAGCGACGAGAAGACTTGAGGGAACCCCTGGTCGTTGAGGAACGTCTGCAGGTCGCCGAAGACCGACGGGGCCTCGGGCAGGATCCGGTCGATGGAATGGAGGATGTCGGAGCGCGACACGGCGGCGTCGAGGGAGGTGAAGCGGCTGTTGGGCGACGAGATCACCGCGGCCACCAGCCAGACCGAGAGCAATACGGCCACCACGGCCACCCCGACGCCCAGGGCGGCATCGACGCCGCCCAGGTGGTGTCGCCGCAGCGTGACGTTGGAGTAGGTGCCGATCACCCGGCCGAGGAAGCCGAACCCGCACGCCGTCATCAGGACCAAGCCGACGATGACCACGGAGCGGGTGGCGCTGTCGTGTGCCGTGTGCAACGTGGGGACCCAGACCAGGGTGCCGAGGAGGAATCCCAGCCAGAAACCCCCGAACGTGAGGAGCTGGACCAGCGCACCCAGCCGCAGTCCGTGGACGGCACCAAGCAGCATCAGGCCGATGATCAGCAGGTCCACCCAGTCCACCGGGTTGAGGGTAGCGAACGGTGCAAGGGAATTAACGCCCCCCACCGCTATTGTTCTGCCGCCGTGCCAACACGCATCGTGTCCCGACACCGGCGTTCATGGTGGCGACGCGGCGGCGTCCCCCTGCTCCTCGTGGCGGTGGCGCTCGCTGCGTCCGCCTGCTCGCTCGGCGGCCAGACCCCTTCACCGAACGCGGCCAAGGTGCTGGGTGAGGTGAAAGGGAAGACCCTGGCCATCGGACAACCGGCGCCGGGCAACCCGGGCGAGCTCGGAGCGGTCTCGTGTGCCGACGCGCTGCGCTGCTGGGCCGTCGGCGTGCCCGGCCCCAACGCCACCATGCCGGCCGGGACGGCCACGGTCGTGGAGGCCACGACCAACGGCGGCATGACATGGGCGGCCGAGCGGATCGTCGGCGGCTACACGCCGGAGCTGAGCGGGATCGCCTGTCCGAGCAAGCACGACTGCATCGCCGTCGGCTCCAACGGCTCGTCGAGCGGCGTCGTGATCATCACCCACGACGGCGGCAAGAACTGGCAGTCGGCCACCACCCCGCCCAGCGCCGTGGCCGTGACCGGCGTCCAGTGCGTCAGCGAGGACGACTGCACGGCGCTCGTGAACAACGGCACCGTGACCTGGTCGGCCCACACGACCGACTTCGGCCAGACGTGGACCCAGGAGGGCAACCTCCCGTCGCCCTTCGTCGCCGCCGGCGGTTTGTCGTGCACGATCGGGGGCTCGTGCCTCGTCGTCGGCTACGTGCCGACGAGCGCGGGGCACGGCAGCGGAGCGATCGCCATCAGCCACGACGACGGGCAAACCTGGAGCAGCGCCACCGTGCCGGCGGGGCTGGGCACCCTGCAGAGCGTCACCTGCCTGTCGGTGTCCGTCTGCTTGGCCGCCGGGACGACGGCGACGACGGTGAGCGACGTCGTACCGGCGTCGGGCGAGCTGCTGCACAGCGTCGACGGCGGGAACACGTGGCAAGCGGTACCGGGCGCGCTGCCGGTCGACGACGTCTACGACCTGGCCTGCCCCACGGTGGAGGTCTGCGCCATGGTGGGGACCAAGTGGGAGGGCAACCCGGCGGTGGCATCGGGTGCGGTGGCCCAGAGCTCCGACGGCGGGTCGATCTTCAAGGCCTCCCCGGCGGCCTACGTGCCTATTTCGCTCACGGCGTTGTCGTGTCCCACGCCCGCTGGCTGTGTGGCCGTGGGGGGCGATTCGGTCGCCCGTGTAACCCTGGTCACCCCCGCGGCGTCACATCACCACAAACCAGCACAGCGACTACCGCGGGGCTAGCGTGGCTGTGTGGCCACGAAAGCCGTGAGCTGCACTGTTGACGGACCGTCAGAGATCCGGCATCCCTAGGCAGGGCAGGTCAACCCCCGTAGTATCTGACGTGCCGGACTGAAGCAGTCCCAGAGCGCACGGGAACACAAGGTTTCCGGCGCCAGATCCGATGGAGGACCGTCATGCCGAAGACATGCCCCCAGTGTCAAAGCGAAGCCACGGATGATGCCACCGCCTGTCCGAGCTGCGGCGCGTCGCTAGGCGTCGCCGGAGCGGCCAGCGCGACGGCAACGACCACGGCACCTGCCGTCAGCGCCCCGGCGCCACCGGCGGCCGCCCCTGCCGCTGCATCGACCGGTGGGGGGTCGTCGCTTCCCGCGTACAAGTTCGACCTGAACCGGCTCACGCTGGCCGACAAGATCGCCGCCGTCGCCTCGTTCGTTCTGCTGATCTCGCTGTTCCTGTCGTGGTTCACCGTTTCGGTCGGCTTCGCCAGCGGCTCGGCCAGCGGCGTGTCGGCGCACGGGTACCTCTACGTGGTCTTCATCATCTGCCTGCTGATCCTGGCCTACATGGCCTGCCTCGCCGGCTGGGGGAACCTGCCGTTCGCCCCGCAGGTGCCGCACCTCACCGCCATGATGGTGGCCACCATCGTCAATCTGGTGATCGTGTTCATCGGCTTCATCTTCAAGCCGAGCAGCGGCTTCAGCAGCATCCACGTCGGCTGGGGCTTCGGGGCCTTCCTCGCCCTCATCGCCGCCATCGTGGCGGCGGCGCCCTACGCCATTCCGCAGCTGCGCGCCAAGACGATGTAACTGGCGGCGTCGCTCACGAGCTCGAGCTCAGCGGCGATCCCCGGCCGCTGTCATCAGTGCCGTACGGCTGACAGCAGCAGGCCGGGGATCTTTGCTGCCGAGGGTTCGGCCTCGAAGGCGACGAAGCGGCGCATGACGTCGTAGGAGTCGGGCGCGGTGGCGAACCACGGCGGCTTGGGCCGCGAGCGGAACGGGCCGCGCACCACCGACTTCTGGGGACGACCGAACATGGCGGCGTTGCCCACCACGCCCGTGCCGGACTGGATGTCGGTGCGCGGGTGCCCGGGGTAGGCGCCCCAGGTGGTGGAGCCCATGGCGAACGACAGCCCGTGCCAGACGTTGACCCCGATGGAGCCGTAACGCAGGTCGGCCACGGCACGCTCGACGGCGTCGGCCACGTCCGGCTCCTTCAGTGAGGATGGACTGACGAGGAGGGTGGCACCCAGTGTCCCCCACAGCACGTCGTTGCAGAAGTCGGTGGCGGCGCCGACGAAGGCCGCCGCGCCGGATGCGGGCAGAGCCGTCTCGGCCAGCTCGCCGAAGAAGGATTCGACGTTGAAGGCGATGTCGTCGGTGTGGCCGGGCGGCACGTTGGGGATGAAGGTCCAGGGCAGCGCGTCGGGCGGGCCCGAGCCGAACGCCTCGGCCTCGGGGTGGGCGGTCACGAAGGTGTCGCGGCGCCCGGCGGCGCCGGGGTAATAGGCGCGGCGGGTGGTGATGCCGGCCAGCGTCTGGGTGAAGGCGCCGAGGAAGGCGTCGCGCTGGGGCCAGCCGGCGTGGGTGACGACGACGCGGGCGCTGATGCAGTTGAATCCGGCGTTGTTGACCAGCATGGTGGCCACGTGCTCGGCCTGGTAGCGCAACTCGGCGATGGACCAGCGCCCCGGGACCACGATGATCGGCGAGACGTTGCCGAGCTCGGCCGTGACCGGCTTGTCGAGCACCGGCTGGTCGGCCGTCTTGCGGGCGGCGCCGTCGGGGCCGGGGCCGAAGACCACGGCGTCGTAGGTCTTGTCGGAACCGGTGATGTGGACCTCATCGATGCGGGGGTGCGCGGTGAGGTACTGGCCGACGGCCGCGCCGCCGTCGACGATGCGCAGCACGCCTTCGTTGATGAGAGCGGCGAGCGCCTTGCTCCAGTGTGGGAGGAGGTAGTCGTTGACCGGGTTGGCCTTCATGACGACGACCTTGCCGTCGACGAAGAGCTTGGACAGCACGTCGCGGGGGCCGAGCGAGGCGACGTTGCCGGCGGCCAGCACGAGGGCGGTGCCGGCGGGGGTGGCGTGCGCCGGCTGGGCGGCGTAGGCGGGAGCCTGCTGGGTGGCGATGTCGGCTTTGGTGACGCCGGGCTGCATCCAGACCTCGCCGGTGGTCTGGGGGAACGTGATGCGGTCGAAGGTGCTGGCGGGGAAGACCTGGACTCTTATGCGGCCGTCGGGCGCCTCCCTGACCGGGCCGGCGTAGGCGGGCTTGCCGCCCTTGGCGATGTCCCTCAGGGAGTCCCTGAGGAGTCGGGCCATGCGCACGAACGTGCCCACGCCGGCGAAGAGCTCCTCGCCCGCCTCCGTGCTGCCCGGGGTGAGGCCCTTGGCTTCGCACGCTGCGGCCAGCCAGTCGTCCTGGGCGGCCACGGTGTCGTCGATGACCTGCTGGAGGAGGTCGGCCCGGGCGTCGGCATCGGTCTTGGCCCAACCCGGGGCGTGGTCGGCGACCAGAGTGACGATCTCCTCGAGGGCGGCCGGGTCGGGTGGTGCCGGGGTGATGGTGGCGCCGGTGTCCCCGCTGGCACCGGCGGCGGGCTGGTCACTCGTCGGGGCAACCGCCCCCCGGCTGGTGATCGTCATGTGGGTCGCCTCCCGTTGTGGGTTCGCCTGTCAGCGTACCGAGGGTGCCGGTGGCGCGATCCGGGGGCCGCCCCGGCGTGTCGGCGTGTCTGCCTGTCGTGTCCGGCCGGGGGGTTCCCCTCGGCAGTATTCGCGCCAGCCGGCAGTTCGGCCGGCCGCTGTATAGGGCCCCGAAAGTCAGCCTATACGCCTCAAAACAGGTGGCCCCGAAGGCGCCGTATACGCCTCCAGGGCCGGGGCGTGTGGGCTGGCGACGGAGTTGGCCGCCGAGGGTGCCTGGGTGGGCGCACTCCTCAGAGCCCTCTGAAGCCGGGCGCGCAAGCCCAGGCCGTCAAGATGGGACCTCACCTCTGGGCCACGCCCATCCAGGGTGGCTGGCTCTAACCCATTCTCACGCCAGCGCTTCGGTCGGACATACCCGGGCTTGCACTTGCGAATGTACGCCCCGATCGACCTTTGTTCAAGAGGCGTCGCTAGCCGGCCAGCGCGGCCACCCGGGGTAGGACCGCTTCGGCAAGGAGCTCGACGTGATCCAGGTCGTCGAGGTCGAGCACCTGCAGGTAGATGGTCTCGGCACCGATGCCCGAGTAGGCCTCGAGCCGAGCCACCACCTCGTCGGGCGTGCCTGCGGCGCCGTTGCGTCGCAGCTCGTCGGGCTTGCGGCCGATGTTGGCCGCCCGGCGCTCGAACTCGGCCTCGTCAGTACCGCAGCACACCACCTGGGCGGCCGAGAGTCGCAGCGTCTCGAGTTGACGGCCCCGGACCTCGCAGGCGGCACGCACCCGGCCGTACTGCGCCTCGGTATCGGCCAACGACGAAAAGGCAAGGTTGAACTCGGCGGCGTAGGTGGCGGCCAGGCGCGGCGTGTGCTTGGGACCGTGACCCCCGACGATGAGGGGCGGGTGCGGGCGCTGGACCGGCTTGGGCAGCGCCGGGCTGTCCTTCAGGTGGTAGTGGTGCCCGTCGAAGCTGAACGTCTCGTCCTCGGGCGTGCCCCACAGCCCGGTGAGGATGGCGTACTGCTCCTCGAGGCGCTCCATGCGCTCGCGTGTGGGAGGGAAGGGCACGCCGTAGGCGGTGTGCTCGCCTTCGTACCAGCCGGCACCGAGGCCCAGCTCGACGCGGCCGCCGCTCATGGCGTCGACCTGCGCCACCTGGACGGCGAGGAGCCCGGGCAGGCGGAAGGTGGCACTGGTCACGAGGGTGCCCAGCCGGATGCGCTCGGTCTCCCGGGCGATGCCACCCAGGGTGACCCAGGCGTCGGTTGGGCCCGGCAGGCCGTCGCCGCCCATCGCCAGGAAATGGTCGGAACGGAAGAAGGCGTCGAAGCCCAGGGCCTCGGCGGCCTGGGCCACGGCGAGTTGCTGGGCGTAGCTGGCGCCCTGTTGGGGCTCTACGAAGATGCGGAGCTTCATGGGCCGGAGGCTAACGGGCCGGCGGCGCGGCAGACTGCGGCCATGGACATCGGCGTGATCTTCCCCCAAACCGAGGTGGGGCACGACCCCGGCTCGGTGCGGGCCATCGGGCAGGCGGCGCAGGACCTGGGGTTCGCTCACTTGGCGGCCTACGACCACGTCCTCGGTGGTGACGTGAAGGTGCACGGCGACCTGGGCGGGCCGTACACGATCGACGACCCGTTCCGTGAGCCGCTGACCATGTTCGCCTATCTGGCCGGCTGCACGTCGCTGGCGTTCGCCACCTCCATCATGATCGGGCCGCAGCGCCAGACGGCGCTGCTGGCCAAGCAGGCGGCCGAGGTCGACCTGCTGTGCGGCGGGCGCTTCCGGCTCGGTCTCGGCATCGGCTGGAACAAGGTCGAGTACGACGCGCTCGGCGTGCCGTTCGAGGAGCGGGGCGCCATCTTGGAGGAGCAGGTGGCCGTGCTGCGTGCGTTGTGGACGCAGCGGAGTGTGACGGTGGAGGGGCGGTTCCACCATATCGACGCGGCGGGCTTGGCCCCGTTGCCGGTGCAGCGTCCCATCCCGATCTGGATCGGCGCCTTCGCGCCGGCGGCGCTGCGGCGGGTGGGCCGGGTGGCCGACGGCTGGTTTCCCATGGTGCGTCCCGGGGGCGGACTGGACGACGCGCTGGCCGTGATCCACGAGGCCGCGGCCGAGGCCGGTCGGGATCTGCGGAACTTCGGCTTCGAGGGCCGGGTGGAGTACGCCACCCGCGACCTCGACAAGATGGCCGAGCACGCGCGTCGGTGGGGGGCGGCGGGTGCGAGCCATATCTCGGTCAACACCATGCATTCGGGTCTCGAGGACACCGACGCGCACATCGGGGCGCTCGAGGAGTTGGCGCGGGTGCTCCTGTAGAGCAGGCGAGTGGGGCGAAATGGTCCGGGCCGCGCGATCGGAGGCCCGAATCCAACCGGATGCAAAGGGTGGTGAACTTTGCCGTACCTTTGCAGATGTATACGGAGTTCCTCTACCAAATTCGGGCCGAATCGGGTAGGTACGACTACCCGATTGCGCCGGAATCCGGTAGCGCGACCCCATATGCGTTGCCCAAAGCCTTGGCATTGCCCGTCCGGCGGTCGGCGGTCGGCGGTCGGCGATCGGCGATCGGCGTGCGCTGCTAGGAGATGCAGCGGGCCAGGGCAATGCCAAAGGAAGAGCCGCCGCTCCCTACCGGAGCCAGGGCGCTCGGCGGCGGGGCGGCGATGTCGACGGACTCGCCGAAGTCGGTGAAATGCAAGGTGTCGGTACTGGTGCTGGGGCCGGTCGGGAACTCGGCGAACGGGCTCGTCTTCGGCGGCGGCGGGAGACCGGTGTCCTCGTCCGTACTGCGCGCCTGCACCAGCCGGCCGTGGCCGTCGACCCAGACCAGACTCGGGAGCTCCGTCACCTCCGGCTTCGTCCGGCGGGCCGACGGGCACAGGTCCGGCAGCCCGTAGGACACGAGGTACTTCGTGGTGGCCACGCCGCCGACGGTGGCCGGCCCGAGGTCGCGCACGGCGACCACCGGATCGAGCCCGTCCAAGTCGCCCAGCGCGGACTCCGCGTTGAGGGCCATCGACAGGCCGAGCTCCGCGTGGGGGTCGCGGTGGAAGGAGAACCTCAAGAACGGCGCGGCCCGATCGGACGTGATGAACTCGCTCTGGTAGGTGACCGAGCCGATGTCGATGTCTTCCTGTGTGGTGGTGCTCGGGTGGGGACGCAGCGGCCCGATGGGCCCGCCCTCGAATTCGATCTGATGATCCACCTCGATCACGCGCACGTCGCCGCTCGTGAAGTCGACGGCGCCGCTGCCACTGAGCGTGCCGCGCAGGTCCGGGGTCGGGCTGGTGGTGACGTGGGTATAGGTGAAGCGCGCCGTGCCCGCCTTCGCTGTGGTGGCGAAGACATTCGACACCCACTGCGCGGGCGTGGCGGCCGTGGTCGTGGGGGTGTGCGCCGAGACACCCAGGGCGGCGCCGGCCGCCGCGCCGACGGTGAGCAGACCGAGCAGGGCCCAGGGCAGCAGGCGGCGCATCAGTATCTGCATCAAGTTCCGGTGAGCACCGCCGGGAGGCCGGTATGCCAGTCGGGATGGGCGGGGGCCCAGCCCAGCTCGGCGCGCGCCCGCTGGTTGGACACGGCCGGCTGGTCGCACAGCAGGTAGGCCAGGAACTTGCCCGCGCCGATGCGGGCCAGCGACTCGGGAATGTGACGCGGCGGCTTGGCCCCGAGCAGCCGCGCCACCAGGGGCATCCACTCCGACGCCGGCGCCGGGACGTCGTCGACCACGTTGTACACGCCGGTCGGGCTGTCGAGCGCGGCCACGGTGGCCGCGGCGGCGTCGTCGAGGTGCACGAACCCGAAGAGGCCGCCGCCGTCTCCCGGCAGGGGCATGAGGCGCTTGGCCAGCAGAGTGGCGTAGAGCCCGCCGGGCGCGAGGTAGGTGCCGGGCCCGTAGAAGGAGCCGTAGCGCAGCACGACGCCTTCGACCGCGTCGTCGCCCAACGTGGCCGACTCGAGCGCGGCGACCGACGTGGTGAGCTGACTGATCATGCCGCCGGCGTCGGTCCACAACGGGTCGTCCTCGGTGCGCACACCGGGGCCGGGCCTGTAGGCGAACGCGATGCTCTGGGCCACGACGCGACGCGCCCCGGCCGCTCTGGCGGCCTGAACGAGCGGGCCCGACACGTCGCGTCGCAGACGGACGGTCCGGTCGTAGGCGTGCTTGGCCTCGAGTGGGCTGAACGACGTGGGCAGGCTGGTCAGCTGGTTGACGACGACCTCGGGCGTGGCGTCCTGCACGGCGCGCCTCAGGGCGTCGGTGTCGAAGGCGTCGCCGACCGCCGGTACGACGCTCGGCAGATTGAGGGCGGCCACCCGCCCGGCACTGCGGGAGAACACCGTGACGTCGTGACCGGCGGCGACCAGGGCGCTGACCAGTGGGCGGCCGATGGCGCCGGTGCCGCCGGCGACGAAAATGCGCATCAGACGAAGGCTACGGCCGCGCCGTGCGGCATGGGAATTGGGCGGTCGATGTGCCGGGCCGGGCCGGCGCTCTGGGAGAATGGTGAGGTGAGCGACCTGAGCGGGACCGGCAACGCGGGCGGCAACGCGGCAGCAGCGCGGGTGGCAGCGGCTACCCCGGTGCGCCGCCGGGCTGGTACGCCGACCCGGCCGGGGGGCCGGGGCAGCGGTGGTGGGACGGCTACGCCTGGTCCGAGGCGACCGTGCTGCCCCAGCAGCCACCGCCGCCACCGCAGTGGGCGAGCGCGGCGCCGCCGCACGGCGCGCCCGTGCAGGTCGCGCCGTGGGCGGTGGCGTCGGAGCGGCTCACCTCGTTCAACACGGCGGGCCTCGTCCACGACGAGATGTCGATCGTGCCGATGGCGCGCTTCGCCGTCGTCATGCCGGCGATCTACTGCATCGTGGCCCTGATCCTGGTACGGGTGAACGCCAGCCAGCTGCGCTCCATCGGCCACCAGTTCCGCATCGACTACCACGCCGCGCAGGCGGGGCAGACCGCGCCGCCGTATCACGGCACCGGTGGTGGGCTGAGCCCGATCTCCATCGTCGTGGGGCTGCTCACTGTGGCCGCCATCGTGGTGGCGTGTATCTGGCAACACCGCGCCGCGGCGGCGGGACGGGCCCTCGGCATCCCCGCCGCCTGCTCGCCGGCCTGGGGCGTGGGCTCTTGGTTCGTGCCCGTCGTCAACCTGTGGGTGCCCTACACCGCCGTGCGCGACTGCCTGCCGGCCGGCCATCCCGCCCGGGCCCGGGTACTGCAGTGGTGGCTGGTGGGGCTGGCGGCCGGCTTCTTGACCTGGGGCGCCTACATCGCCGCGCTGGCGTCGGGCGGCTGGGCGCTGGCCCTGTCCATCCCCGCCGCGCTGGCCAGCATCGCCGCGCTGGCCCTCGCCCCCGGCATTGTCACCGCCATTGCAGCGACGCATCGCGACGCCATGGCGCAGGTGGGGGCGGGGACGGCGGGCGTCCCCGGCTGAAGCGCCGCCTGCACGCACGATCGGCCCCACCCCGGGGGGCACTCATCGTCCGCACCGCCCCGATAACTCGGATGTCATCTGAACGTGCAAAAGGTGAACGAAGTGTTTACCTGGAGGTTGCGGACATGTAGCCAGCCGTTCACCTGGCCTCAGTACGGTCCAGACAGTGGCAGACGGTGATTCGATCGAAATTCGCAACGATCCTGTTACGACCACCGAGCCGGGCGGTATCGACGAGACCTTGATGGCCCTCGATCCCGACGCGGCGCGGCCGGCGCACGTCATGGAGTCGCTCAAGCTGACGCTGGGCTTCTCCGGCCGGACCGTGCTCGAGGACATCAACGTGTCGATGCGGCGCGGGTCGATCACGGCGCTGATCGGACCGACCGGGTCGGGCAAGTCCACCTTCCTACGCACACTCAACCGCATGAACGACCGCGTGCCCGGCTTCTCGCGCCAAGGAGACGTCCACTACGACAACGTCAGCCTGTGGTCGCCCGAGGTCGACCTGCTCACGTTGCGGCGCCGGGTCGGCATGCTGTTCCAACGCCCCAACCCGTTCCCGATGTCGATCAGGGACAACGTGGTGGCGGGCGTCAAGGCGCACCGCATCGCCAGGGGCAAGCAGCTCGACGTGGTGTGCGAGCGCCGGCTGACCGAGGTCGGCCTGTGGGACGCCGTCAAGGACCGCCTCAACGACTCGCCGTTCCGCCTCTCGGGCGGGCAGCAGCAGCTGCTCTGCCTGGCCCGTGCCCTGGCCGTGGGGCCCGAGGTGCTGCTGCTCGACGAGCCGACCTCGGCGCTGGACCCGGTGACCACGGAGTCGATCGAGGCGTTGATCAAGACGCTCACGCCGGCGCTCTCGCTGATCGTGGTCACCCACAACCTGGGCCAGGCCATGCGCGTCTCGCACAACACGATGTTCTTCTACCAAGGCGCGCTGGTGGAGCACGGCCCCACCGAGGACCTGTTCCAGCGGCCGCAGCACCCCGACACGGAGCGGTACGTCACCGGGCGAATGGGGTAACGGAGGGGTCCCGAGGAGGGGGTGGACGCAGCAGCACGCGGCGGACCACGACATCTGGATCATCAAGAGCTACACCAACCAACCACCATCACAAGGAGAGAACCTGTGACGAAACCATTGGGAACGACACGACTGAAGCGGGGTGTCATCGCCTCCGTAGTGGCGGGACTCGCGCTGAGCACGGTCGTCCTCAGCTCGGCCACCTCCGGCGCCAGCGTCAAGCTGCCCAGCAGTGGCGTCGAGACGCCACCCAGCGGGTCTTTGACCGAGACCGGCAGCACCCTGCTCTACCCGCTGTTCAACCTGTGGGTGGGCGGCTACACGGGCAAGTACTCCAACGTCACGGTGCAGACCGCCGGCACGGGCTCGGGCACCGGCATCTCCGACGCCGAGAACGGCACGATCGACATCGGGGCCTCGGACGCCTACCTGTCGCCCAGCGTGGCCACGGCCAACCCGGACCTGCGCAACATCCCGCTGGCCATCTCCGCACAGATCGTGGCCTACAACATCCCGGGCGTGCTGTCCCACCTGAAGCTGACGGGCAAGGTGCTCTCGGCCATCTACCAGGGCACCATCACGTCGTGGAACAACTCACAGATCGCCAGCCTGAACCCGGGTGTGACGCTGCCCAGCACCCCGATCGTGACGCTGCACCGCTCCGACAGCAGTGGTGACACGTTCCTCTTCTCGACCTTCCTCTCCAAGACAGACCCGTCGGGTTGGGGCACCAAGATCGGCTACAACACCACCGTCCCGTGGCCCTCCGCTCCGGGCGCGCTCGGTGAGACGGGCAACTCGGGCATGGTGGCCGGCTGCAAGGCCACGCCGGGCTGCATCGCCTACATCGGCATCAGTTACCTGACCCAGGCCCTGCAGGCCGGCCTCGGCTACGCCTCGCTGCAGAACGCCAAGGGCCAGTACGAGGTGCCGACCGCGGCCTCCATCGCCGCCGAGGCGGCCGCCTTCGTGAAGAAGACACCGGCCAACGGCACGATCTCGCTGATCTACGGCCCGGCCTCCGGCGGCTACCCGATCATCAACTACGAGTACGCCATCGTGTCGGCCCACCAGTCGAGCAGCACGACGGCCAAGGGCATCCGCTCGCTCCTGGAGTGGGCCATCAACCCGAAGGACGGCGCCAACACGACATACCTGGCCCAGGTCAACTTCCAGCCCCTGCCGTCCAAGGTCGAGGCGCAGTCGGTGAAGCAGATCCTCGGCATCTCCTAGCGATGACGTCCGTCGACGGCGTGGCGGGGAACCTCCCCGCCACGCCGTCCGGGCGGCCACCCACCCCCGATTCCATCTTCCGGCGGGCGGGCAACTGGGCCCGGCGCAATGAGGAGCACGGCTGGCGCTGGAGCGCCCGGGTGGCGGTGTGCCTGCCCCTGGCCGCGCTGGTCTTCGCCGTCGCCGTCCTGGCCCACAAGGCCTGGCCGGCCGTGCGGGTCAACGGCTGGTACTTCCTCTACGGCAAGAACTGGACCTACGGCCAGAGCTACGGGGCCACCGTCTACACGCACGGCGTGGCCCACGCCGCCGGGTCGTCGTTCGGCGCCTGGCCCATCATCTTGGGGACGTTGCAGTCTTCGCTCATCGCCGTCGTCGTCGCCCTGCCGCTGTCCATCGGCGCCGCCTTCGCGCTGACCGAGCGCATGCCCGGCTGGGTCTCCCGGCCGCTCGGCTTCGCCATTGAGATCCTGGCCGGCATCCCGAGCGTGGTCATCGGGCTGTGGGGGCTGCTGACCTTCGGCCCCTGGCTGGCCAAGCACATCTATCCCACGCTGTCCACCATCGCCTTCCACCTGCCCAACGTGTGGCCGTTCAGCTACTGGCGCGGCCCGACCGGCACGGGCCAGGGCCTGCTCACGGCGGGCCTGGTGCTCGGCATGATGATCGTGCCGATCATCGCCTCCACCACCCGTGACCTCTTCGTCGGCGTGCCGCCACTGCCCAAGGAGGGCGGCCACGCCCTGGGCATGACCAACTGGGAGGTGGCCAACCGGATCACCCTGCCGTGGGTGCGCTCGGGCATCATCGGCGCCACCGTGCTCGGCCTGGGCCGGGCGCTCGGCGAGACGATCGCCGTCGCCATGGTCGGCGGCGCGTCGCTCCACATCGCACCGAACATCTACCAGCCGTTCGGCACCATTGCCGCCACCATCCTGACCCAACTCGACGGTGCGCTCACCGACGGGACCGGCTTCGCCGTGGCCACGCTGGCCGAGCTGGCGCTGGTGCTCGCCGTGATCTCCGTCGCCGTCAACCTGGCCGCCCGCGGCATCGTGGCCCGCACCTCGCGCAACGGCGCCCCGGTGGGGGGCGCATGACCACGGTCGCCCCGCCGCCCACGACGACGCCGCCGCACTCGCCGCTGGCCGCCGGGCCCTCGACGCGCCGGCGCCGGTTCTCCTCGATCGCCTTCCGCGTCCTGACCTACGCATCGCTCGTCCTCATCATCGCCCCCGCCGTCTGGATCCTCCTCGGCGTCCTGGGCCGGGCCCTCGGGCACTGGCGCTGGGACGTCCTGTGGACGCCGCTCACCCCCGAGGGGGGCGGCCTGCGCGACCAGATCCTGGGCACGCTCATCATCATGTTCGGCGTCCTCGTCATCGCCGGCACCATCGGCGTCCTGGCCGGCATCTACCTGTCGGAGATGGCGAGAATCAAGCGGAGCGGCAAGCGCAGCGGCGGCTTCCTGCGCACCAGCTCCGACGTCCTGGCCGGCTTCCCCTCCATCGTCCTCGGCTTCGTCGGCTACACCGCGCTGGTGGTCGGGTTGCACTGGGGCTATTCCTTGCTGGCCGCCCTCATCATCGTCTCCATCATGGTCATCCCCTACATCGCCAAGACGACCGAGACGTCCCTGCGGCAGGTGCCGACCGGCTACCGCGAGGGGGCCGATGCGCTGGGCATGTCCATGGGCTACTCGCTGCGCAAGGTGGTGCTGAAGAGCGCGGCGCCCGGCATCGTGACGGGGCTGCTGCTGGCCATGGCCATCGCCTGCGGCGAGACGGCGCCGCTGATCTACACCGCCGGCTTCGCCAACAAGCTCCCCCACTCGTTCACCCACGCCGCGTTCCCGTACCTGACCTATGTGGTGTTCGAGTTCTACGACTCACCGATCACGAACTACCACTACCTGGCCTACGACGCCGCGCTGATCCTGGTGGTGATCGTCCTGTTGCTGCTGGTGGCCAGCCGGATCATCGTGTCCCGCACGCAGCGCCACGCCGAGGGGTCGCGGGCCAAGGAGCGCACGCCGCGCAAGCCCAAGGCACCGTCCGAGCCCAGCAACGAGGAGCTCGACGTCTCCGGGCTGGCCGCCCGGCGCTGACCTCCGGACCCGGCGGCGGGTGCCTCACTCAAGGTGGCCCGGACCACCGGGGTCGCCAGGTGACCGGTTCACCCCGAACCAGGTCATCTGACCGCGGACGTCGATCAGGCGAGTTCGAAGCGATCGAGGTTCATGACCTTGTCCCAAGCAGCGACGAAGTCACGGATGAACTTCTCCTCCGAGTCGTCACATGCGTAGACCTCCGAGATGCCTCGCAGCTGGGAGTGGGAACCGAAGACGAGGTCGACGGCCGTGGCGGTCCACTTGACCTCACCCGTGGCGCGATCGCGTCCCTCGAACACGTTCTCGGCCGAGGCGGATGCCTTCCACTCCGTGCTCATATCGAGCAGATTCGCGAAGAAATCGTTGGTCAGGGTCTCGGGCCGGTCGGTGAAGACGCCGTGTCGGGATTGCCCGAAGTTGGCGTTGAGGGCCCGCATGCCGCCGACGAGGACCGTCATCTCGGGAGGGGTCAGGTTCAGCATGAACGCCCGCTCGACCAGCAGCTCCTCCGCCGGCCGCTTCTCTCCGGCCCGGAGGTAGTTGCGGAACCCGTCGAAGATCGGTTCGAGCACGGCGAACGACTCCACGTCGGTCTGCTCCTGCGAGGCGTCCGTGCGCCCGGGCGAGAACGGGACGGTGATGTCGTGTCCGGCGTTCTTGGCCGCTTGCTCGACGGCCGCGCACCCGCCCAGGACGATCACGTCGGCCAGCGAGACCTTCTTCCCGCCGGACTGCGAGCCGTTGAAGTCCTGCTGGACCTGCTCGAGGGTCTGCAGCACCTTGGCCAGTTCGGTCGGATCGTTCACCTCCCAGTCCTTCTGCGGCGCCAGGCGAATCCGTGCTCCGTTGGCCCCGCCCCGCTTGTCGGTGCCGCGGAAGGTGGCCGCCGATGACCAAGCGGTGGAGACCAGCTGGGAGACGGACAGTCCCGATGCGAGGATCCTGCCCTTGAGGGCAGCGATGTCGTCATCTCCGATCAACGCGTGATCGACCGCGGGGACGGGGTCCTGCCACAGCTGCGGCTCGGGAACCCACGGGCCCAGGAAGCGCGAGACGGGCCCCATGTCGCGGTGCAACAGCTTGTACCACGCCCGGCCGAACGCGTCGGCCAGCTGGTCGGGGTTCTCGTGGAAGCGCTTGGCGATCGGCCCGTAGATCGGATCAAGCCTCAGCGCGAGGTCGGTCGTCAGCATCATCGGAGCGTGCCGTTTCGACGGATCATGGGCATCGGGCACGGTGCCCTCCGCCTCGGGATTCTTGGGCTTCCACTGCTTCGCACCCGCGGGGC
Source organism: uncultured Acidimicrobiaceae bacterium (assembly GCA_963807775.1). Taxonomy (GTDB): domain Bacteria; phylum Actinomycetota; class Acidimicrobiia; order Acidimicrobiales; family RAAP-2; genus Bog-473. The sequence continues at coordinate 302,027 of CAWECY010000018.1, forward strand.
TCTCGGTGAGCTCCCAGTCGTACTGGTACAGGTTGTCCAGGAACCCGTTGTCCCACTTCGTCGGCTCGTTGGTCCAGGCGCCCTCCAGCCCGCTGGTGAGCGTATCGACGCCCTTGCCGCTACCGAAAGTGTTCCGCCAGCCGAAGCCCTGCTCCTCGATGGATGCACCTTCGGGTTCGGGACCGCCGTACTCCTCACCAACTGCGCCATGGGCCTTACCGAACGTGTGGCCGCCGACGATGAGCGCCAGCGTCTCCTCGTCGTTCATGGCCATCCGGCGGAAGGTCTCCCGGATGTTTTTCGCCGAAGCGAGCGGGTCCGGGTTGCCGCCCGGCCCTTGCGGATTCACGTAGATCAGGCCCATATGATCGGCGCCGAAGGGCCCCTCGATCTCCCCTTCGCCGGCGTGGCGTTCGTCGCCGAGCCAGGTGTCCTCAGGGCCCCAGAAGATCTCGTCGGGCTCCCAGATGTCCGGGCGCCCGAACCCGAAGCCGAACGTCTTGAACCCCATCGATTCGTAGGCACAGTTGCCGGCGAAGATGATCAGGTCGGCCCAGGAGATCTTCCGGCCGTACTTCTGCTTGACCGGCCACAGCAACCGGCGCGCCTTGTCGAGGTTCGCGTTGTCCGGCCAACTGTTCAAGGGGGCGAAGCGTTGAGCGCCCTCGCCGCCACCGCCCCGGCCATCGGCGATGCGGTACGTGCCGGCGGCATGCCACGTCATCCGGATGAAGAGCGGCCCGTAGTGGCCGTAGTCGGCCGGCCACCATTCCTGCGACGTGGTCATCACCTCGAAGATGTCCTGCTTGAGCGCTTCGACGTCGAGGGTCTCGAACTCGTCCTTGTAGTTGAAGCCCTCACCCATCGGATTGGACAGGGACGAGTGCTTGTGCAGAATGGAGAGATCCAGCTGATTCGGCCACCAGTCCCGATTCGACATGGGCCGATGCTGCTTGGGAGTCGGGGAGGGGATTGCTGGGCTCTCGCTCTCGCTTTCGCTGCCGCGGTCAGACACGTCGGTTCTCCTGTCTCAGTGTTTGCTTGTTTTCATCTGACGGGTGTTGGCATGTTTCTGTTTCATCTGATGGCCGGTTGCACACGACGTGGCTCTCTGGACGCCACGGCTGCGCCGCTCGGCCGGGGTCATACGCTCAGCTATCGCACGAGATCGCTTGCCGCGCCACTAGGGACGGCACCCCAGTCGACGACGTTGGCCTCCTCGACCGTCGGGCCGGAGTCGGGCCGCCACCTGATCGGGTTCTGGCGTCCGGCGTGGTCTGTGGCCTGTCACGTCATGCCGGCTCGAGGTTCACTGTGGGCGCGCTGGTGCTTCACCACGACGTCGAACATGCGGCGGTACGCCTCCACCGTGGCGGCCGACGGCCCTCCCCATCGATCACTCGCGGCCGCCTCCGATGGCGTGGCCCCACGCCCTGGCCCCGGGAAGACCTGGGCGTCGATCTCCTCGAACGCGCGTGTGCAGGCGGTCACCTTGTCAGAGCCCGCCTCCTCCTCGTCGCTCATGGTTCTTGGCGCCCTCCCTGGCCCCGATTGGGGCTCGGGCCCCCTCGGCGTGCTGTCGTCGTGGTTCGCGACTCGCGAGTCACCTTAAGTCTGTACCTAGAACGATTCAAGGGTTATTTTGGATTGATTCTTAGAGGATATTTTTGCCTGGTATACATGGACCCATGACCTCGACGCCGCTTCTCGACCGCCTTCGGGCGGTGGGCTGGCGCTTGACGCCCCAGCGACGGGTCATAGCCGAGGCGATGGGGGGTGACCACGTCCACCTCACAGCGGAAGAGGTGCTCGAGCGGGCACGGGGACGTCTCCCAGAGGTGAGCCTGGCGACGGTGTACAACACCCTCAACGAGCTGGTTTCGATGGGCGAGGTTCAGCAGGTGGACGCGGGTGGTGGCCCTACCCGCTACGACCCCAACACCAAGGACGGCCATCACCACCTCGTGTGCCTCAAATGCGGTGACCTACGCGACGTGCATCCGCAAGGACTGGACGCGCTCGAGTTGCCACGCTCGGACCGCTTCGGCTATCGGATCGTCAACCGAGAAGTGCTCTTCCAGGGCTACTGCCGCAACTGCGGCGGGCCGTAGACACCGCTTGCTTCGACAGCAGGCCACTGGGCCGAACAACATGGCGCTGGGTGGCCAGGCCCTCAACCGGGCGGAAGCCACTGCCGCAACGAGACGCGAACAGCGATGCACGACAGGAGAATCAGTCGCGTACGCATCGACGTGAGGAACACGCTGAAGCGAATCGCCGACGCCTAGGCCGACCCGGTAGGGTCGTCCCTCGTCGGCCCCGGGGGAGGCCGCCAGGGAGGCACGAGATGTACGAGTGGTCCGAGGAGCAGCTGGCCATCCGCGACGCGGTGCGGCGCTTCGTGGAGGAAGAGATCAAGCCCAACGTCGAGGAGCTCGAGCACGGCGACACCCCGCCCTATGACGTCATCCGCAAGCTCTACCGGACCTTCGGGCTCGACGTCATGGCCCGGGAGTCGGCCAAGAAGGCGATCGAGCGCAAGGCCAACGGCACGGGCGGCGCCGGGCGCTCCGAGGACGAGAGTGAGAGCGGGAGCGGCGGTGGTGGCGGGGGCGCCGCCCTCATGCTCATCCCCATCATCGAGCTGTGCCACTACTGCCCCGGCATCGTCACGGCGCTGGGCGTGAGCACGGGCCTGGCCGGCGGCACCATCATGAAGAGCGGCACGCCGGCGCAGATGGAGCGCTGGGGCCTCGACCTGATGACCATGGACAAGGTCGGCGCCTGGGCCATCACCGAGCCCGACTCGGGTTCGGACGCCCTGGGCGGCATGAAGTCGACCGCCGGGCGCGACGGCGACGAGTACGTCCTCAACGGCAACAAGACGTTCATCACCAACGGCCCCTACGCCGACACCATCGTCTTCTACGCCAAGCTCGACGACGGCAGCGCCACCCCGCTGCGCCAACGGCCCGTCCTCACCTTCATCCTCGACTCGGGGACGCCCGGGCTGGAGCAGTCCAAGCCCTTCCGCAAGATGGGGTTGCACTCCTCCCCGACCGGCGAGCTCTTCCTGAGCGACGTCCGCGTCGGCAAGGACAGACTGCTGGGCGAGACCGAGGGCACGCCGGGCGGCAACGAGGGCCGCGAGAGCGCCAAGGGCAACTTCGTCACCGAGCGGGCCGGCGTGGCCGCCATGTCGCTCGGGCTCATCGAGGAGTGCCTCAAGCTGTCGGTGCAGTACGCCAAGGACCGCCTGCTGTGGGAGCGGCCCATCGCCGAGTTCCAGCTGATCCAGCTGAAGCTGGCCCGCATGGAGGTCGCCCGCCTCAACGTGCAGAACCTGGTCTTCCGCCACGTGGAGATGGTGGGCGCCGGCAAGAGCCTGACGCTGGCCGAGGCCTCGGCCATGAAGCTCTACTCGGCCCAGGCCGCCTCCGAGGTGGCCATGGAGGCGGTGCAGCTCTTCGGTGGCAACGGCTACATGTCCGAGTTCCGGGTCGAGCAGCTGGCCCGCGACGCCAAGGTCTTCCAGATTTACGCCGGCACCGACGAGATCCAGGTGACGCACATCGCCCGCGACCTCCTCGGCCGGGACTGACGGCCGGGCGACCGGGCAGCCGGCGGGACGAGCGACCGACATGAGCGACGCCGACGCAGGGGATCTCTTCGGCCCGGCGCCGGCCCACGCCGTCTTCGACCACATGGTGGACCTGCGGCGCACCGTGCACCGCCAGCCAGAACTGGCCTTCGCCGAGCACGCCACCACCACCCTCATCCGCGAGCACATGGGCGCGCTCGGTATCGACGAGGCCCTCCGCCCCACCGACACCGGTGGCATCTTCGCCATGGACGGCGGCCGTCCCGGCCGCACCGTGGTGCTGCGCGCCGACATCGATGCGCTGCCCGTGCAGGAGGACCAGTCCCGCGCCGTGCACTCCGAGACCGAGGGCGTCATGCACGCCTGCGGGCACGACGTCCACGTCGCCTCGCTCCTCGGCGCGGCCAGCGTGCTCGCCTCGCGCCGAGAGGACCTGCCTGGCCGCTACGTCTTCCTCTTCCAGCCGGCCGAGGAAGCGCTGTGCGGCGCCAAGGCCATGGTCCAGGGCGGCGCGCTCTCGGTCATGGAGGGCGCCCGCCTGGTCGGCTTCCACGTCACGTCGCAGCTCCCGACCGGCCTTATTGCGCTGCGCGCCGGCGTCGCCATGTCGGAGGCGCACGCGATGCGCATCACCATCACCGGCCCCGGCGGCCACGGCGCCATCCCAACCGGCCAGGGCGACGTCATCCGCGCCTCGGCCGAGCTGGTCGGCCGGCTCAGCACGGTGGCCGAAGGTTTGACCTTCGAGGAAGCCAACTGCGTCTGCAGCGCCGGAACGATACAGGCAGGGACCGCCGTGAACGTCGTGCCGACGGTCTCGCGCATCACCGGCACCGTGCGCACGTTCACCGAGTCGCAGCGGGTCGAGCTGTTGGAGCGCCTGCGCCACCTGTGCGAGGCCGTGGCCGAGATAGAGGGCGTCGAGATCACCCTCGACCTGCCCGAGCACACACCGGCGGTGATCAACGACGCGTCGGCCACCGACCTGGTCGAGGCGGAGGCCCGGGCGCTCCTCGGGTCCGAGCACGTGGTGCGCATGCCACCTGCCTCGCCCAGCGACGACGTGAGCGAGTTCTTGAACCGGCTGCCCGGGTGCTACTTCTTCGTGGGCGGCGCGGCCGCCGACGGCACCAGCGGCATGCACCACAGCCCCACCTTCATGGTCGAGGACGAGTCACTGCGCGTCGGCGCGGGCATCCTGGTGCGCAGCGCACTGGCGCTGGCTGCGCCCTGAGGCCGATGATGTGGCCATGACCTCCGCCTCGGACCTCTTCTCCATCGCGGGCAAGACCGCGCTGGTGACCGGCGGCTCACGCGGCATCGGCAAGATGATCGCCGAGGGCTTCGTGGACGCGGGCGCCGCGGTGTACATCTCCTCGCGCAAGGCCGACGTGGTGGCCGAGGTGGTGGCCGAGCTGTCGAAGAAGGGCACCTGCATCGGCATCCCGGCCGACCTCTCCACCGAGGACGGGTGCCGGCAGCTGGCCGAGGAGGTGGCGGGGCAGGTCGACCACCTGGACATCCTGGTCAACAACGCCGGGGCGACCTGGGGCACCCCGCTGGCCGACTTCGACGAGGCGGCCTTCGAGCGGGTCCTGGCCCTCAACGTGAAGGGCGTCTTCCACCTGACCAGATTCCTTGTACCGCTCCTGCAGGCGGCCGGCACCGTCGAGGAGCCGGCCCGGGTCGTCAACATCGGCTCCATCGACGGGATCGCGGTGCCGGCTCTCGAGACCTACTCGTACTCGGCCTCCAAGGCGGCCGTGCACCAGCTGACCCGGCACCTGGCCAAGCGGCTGGCCCCCGAGATCACGGTGAACGCCATCGCCCCCGGGCCCTTCGAGTCCAAGATGATGGCCGCCACCCTGGAGGCCTTCGGCGAACAGATCGCCGCCAACGCGCCGCTCCGGCGCATCGGCCGCCCCGACGACATGGCCGGCGCGGCCATCTACCTGTCGTCACGCGCCGGCGCTTATCTGACCGGCGCCGTCATCCCCGTCGACGGAGGCATCGCCACCACCCGATAGCCAGAGGAGGTCCATCGTGTTGCTGTTGCACGAGGTGCACCGCGTCGCCGGTGCGCGCGAGGAGGAGTTCGACGCCGCCTACCGGGACGAGCTGATCCCGGCGCTGGCCCAGGCCGACGGCAGCCGGCTGCTGTTCTTCCTGCGGGTGGCGCACGGAAGCGGCCCGGCCTACACCGTGGTCACCATCACCGGCTGCCGCGACGCCCCGGCGTGGGCCGCGCTGGCCGAGCGCATGCGCGGCGGCGACCTGGCGGCGTGGTCGTCGAAGGTGGACAGCATGCGGCACGGCTGCGAGGCGAAGATCGTCACCCCGGTGCCGTGGTCGCCCATTCAGGAGTTCGACCTGGCCACGGTGCCCACCGGCGGCGAGACGCACGACCTCAGCCTGTTCATGGAGGACACGGCCTGGCCATTCCCCGGGGGCCTGGAGGCGTACCTGGCCAAGGCCGGGACGCTCTACGACACCGAGCTGTCCAAATCCAAGGAGGAGGGCCGGGGGATCATCGAGCTGGAGGCGGCCTTCCAACCCGTCTACGGCACCCACCAGACCAACGAAGTCATCCTGTGGCAGCGCGTGGTGAGCCAAAAGGCGCTGCTCTGGCTGCTGGCCAACGACATGCCGCCGTCGGCGAGCGCGCCCGGCACCTGGATGCACGACGCGCTGGCCGTGCGCGACCAGTGGAACAGCCGCCTCCTACGCTCCGCCCCCTGGTCGCCGCTGTACTGAGCGAGTCCGAGCCCGAGCCCGAGCTCGGCCCCCGGCACGTCCGGCGGGCCCGTGCCAACATGATCCCGTGAGCGACGACGGCGCGTTCGACCTCTCCCGCACGTTCGTGCACCTCGGCCATGGGGCCACCGCCACCCGGCTGGAGGACTTCGACTGGTCGCCGGCGTGCATGGCCGACTACGCGGAGCGCTTCGCCGCGGACGCCGACGAGGGACGTCTGGTCTGCCTCCTGGCCCAGGACGCGACGTGGGACACGTGGGAGCGGCATCCGGCCGGCGAAGAGGTGGTCGTGCTGCTCTCGGGCCGGGCTGACCTCATCCAGCAGATCGGCGGCGCCGAGCGGGTCGTTCCGCTCGAGCCGGGTCACGCCGTCATCAACCCGCCCGGTGTGTGGCACCGGGCCATCGTCCACGAGCCCGGTCGGGCGCTGTTCATCACCCCCGGCCGAGGGACCGAGATCAGGCCGGTCTAAGGCTTCGTTTGGCGCGGCTCTACGCGACGCGCGATGTGCGGACCGCCACTGAACAAGCGCCCTAGGCGCGGCTCATCGGCACCTGCGCTTCGAGCTTGAATGTCGCGCACGGGCACTAGCATTCGCACCGTGCAGGAGGCGATCGATTCTGCGGCGGAAATTGGCTCCCGCCGGCTGGCCTTTGTAGGTGTGAACAACTTTCGAGACCTCGGTGGTTACGGGACCGAATCGGGCGCTACCACCCTCTGGGGGCGGGTCTTTCGATCCGACAGCCCACACAACTTCACGGCAGCCGATCTTGAAGTCTTCGACGCCCTGGACGTCCGTGTGATCTACGACCTCCGCCGTGATGCCGAGCGTGATGCAGATCCCGGACCGCGTCCATGCGTGCATAAGGAACTGCCAAGCGGGCCAGTGTTTGCTACCGCTATGAACACGTTGAGGGATAGCGCTGACGGAGAGCGCTGGCTTTTCGAGGACTACTGCAGAATGCTCGAGGTGGCTGGTCCGGTGTTTGGCGACCTCTTCTCACAGATCGCAGACTGCCAGGGCCCGGTGATGTTTCACTGCATGGGCGGCAAGGATCGAACGGGAATGACAGCTGCCTTGCTACTCAGATGCCTCGGCGTCGATCGTGAGACCGTGTTGGACGACTATGAGCTCACGTCTCGCTACAGCGGGCCAGACCAGATACCGCACGTCGTAGATCTGTTCGTCTCGGAGGGAATCGCCCGAGAAGCCGCAATAGGGATCCTGAGCACGCCGCGTTGGGCGATGGAGAATGCCTTGGATCGCCTGGGCTCCACCTATGGCGGGATCGAGGCGTATCTCCGTGGACCCGGCGGAATGGATCAGAAGACGATCGAATTCCTTCGGTCTCGGCTGCTCAGCTGACGCTCCATAGGCACGGGGTCGGGTACCAGGCCCTGCCCCCGATCGGGTGAGCGGGACATGCCGACGCGCGACGAAGGTAAAGGTCAGTCTCGCAATCTTCGACTTGGCCGGGCTCGCCAGAGCCCTTGGTGAGTTCCTCGCTGCCGGGATCTCAGGCATTTCGGCATGACGTGCCGGTAGATTTCGAGTGTGAAGTCCCTGCCCCGCTTACCGCTCGGACTTCGGTCAGTCTCGCCGGCCATCGGCGTGCTCCTCCTGGTGGTCGGCTGCGGTGTGGCGACTACCGGCAGTGCGGCGTCGTGGTCGGCCGATGCGCTGGCAGGTCACGTCGAATCCGGCGCGCCGGGCCCGGATGCCGTGACGGCGTTCGGGGCCGCCGCTGCTGTGGGTGGGACGACACTCGACGATCTGACCGCTCCTGTCGTAGGGGTAAAGGCCACCCCGAACGGGCTTGGCTACTGGCTGGTGGCCGCCGACGGCGGTGTCTTCGCCTACGGCGACGCGGCTTTTGAGGGATCTGCGGGTGGGATGGACCTGAACGCACCGGTGGTGGGGATGGCTGTAACGGATGACGGTGGTGGCTACTGGCTGGTGGCCTCCGACGGCGGCGTGTTCGCCTACGGTGACGCCGCCTTCGGGGGATCGGCGGGCGGGATGGACCTGAACGCACCGGTGGTGGGTATGGCTGCCACCCCTGACGGTGGTGGCTACTGGCTGGTCGCCTCCGATGGTGGCGTGTTCGCCTACGGTGACGCCGCATACGCCGGCTCCATGGGCGGACGACCGCTCAACGAACCGATCGTCGGGATGGCCGCCACTCCCACAGGTAACGGCTACTGGCTGGCCGCTGCCGACGGTGGGGTCTTCAACTTCGGGGACGCGTCGTTCGAAGGTTCGATGGGCAGCACGTCCCTCAACGAGCCGATCGTCGGCATGGCCGCGTCGCCCGACGGGGGTGGCTACTGGCTGGCCGCCGCCGACGGTGGGGTCTTCAACTTCGGGGATGCACCGTTCGAAGGATCCGACGCGGGCACGCCGCAGCAAGCTCCCGCCGTCGGTATCGCCGGTCGGTCGGGCGGATACTGGATCGCCTATGGCATCGATCCGGGAGCACGGATGATCCCTGCGATCGCCGCCTACGTCGCCGGACGGACCGACAACGTGACCGTGGCTGTGGAGGACCTCACGACGGACAAGATCTACCAGTTCCGGCCCGGAGTGGTCGAGAACACGGCGAGCACGCTGAAGGTCGACATCCTGGCCACGCTGCTGGCGGAAGCCCAGGCCGCCGGGCGCCCGCTCACGCCCGAGGAACAGAGCCTGGCGGTCCCGATGATCGAGGAGAGCCTCGACAGCGCAGCTGACACCTTGTGGACCCAGCTCGGGCCCGCCGCCGTCGGGGCGTTCGAACGGGACGCGGGTATGACCTCGACCGTGCCGGCCACGGACGGCGTGTGGGGAACCACGACCACCACTGCACTCGACCGGCTGGCCATGATCCGGACCCTGGCGAAGCCCAACTCGTTGCTCACGGATGCGTCTCGGGCTTACGTCCTCAGCCTTATGGAAAACATCACCCCCTCCCAGGACTGGGGGGCGACAGGTGGTGTGCCTCCAGGCGTCACCGTGGCGCTCAAGAACGGGTTCGCCATCATCAACGGGTGGCAGATCAACACCACCGGCTGGGTCAACGGTGACGGCCGTGACTACTTGATCGCCGTGCTCACTAACGGAAACGTGTCGGAGCAGTACGGCATCGACACCGTCAACGCTGTGTCCGCGCTCGTCTGGAACGCGTTCGGGACCTGACTGGCGCGGATCGAGTCTGTCAGCGGCCAGGATCTCGGCGTTCGTACGATAGGACCCTCAAGTCAGATCGTAACTATTCAGGTCTTCAGCGACACTCAGCCCACCTTCGATAGGCGGCGAGCACCCTTGCGGTAGCTGGGTCGGCCTTGAGTTCGACGTCGAGAAGTGCGATCTGGTACTTATGACCGTCCCGTTGGCAGGTTGCGACCAGTTCTCGCCGCCCGTGTTGGGTGGCGACGGAGAGCACCTCGACGTCTTCGCCGATGACGGTTCCCGAGCAAGGAAGCGCAGCCCACTCGTCGAAGGCGTTCTCGAAGCCCATGAGCTCCTCGTCCTCGTCGTTGCAGTCGACGGTGATGTCAGCAATCAATTCGTCGAGGCCGGGGTCACGGTGCCTTGGAGTCATGGCTGCATCGTCGCGCTCGGCCGTCTCCTACGCACGTCGGATCCTCCGATGACGGCACACGGTCACGGCGACTTTGGAAACTCGCGCGCAACCAGCGCGTTTGTGATCCCATAAGGCTCGCGATCTACTCGTGCACCGAGTGGACTGGTGGTCGTGGAGTTCGACGATCCCTCCTACGACGAGCTCAAGGAGCTGGTTGCTGCGCAGCAACTGCTGATCGATCAGCAGAGCGCCCGCGTCGCCGAGCTCGAGGCCAGGATCGTCGAACTCGAAGCGCGCGTGGGGCGCAATCCGCGCAACTCCTCGATGCCTCCCTCGGCCGAGGGGCTGTCCAAGCCTCCGGCGAATCGGGCCGAACGCCGCAAGGCCAAGCGCCGGCCGGGCAAGCAACCCGGCGACGAGGGCCACCACCTCGCCCAGGTTCCCAATCCCGACCAGGTGCTCACGCATCGACCGCGTCGCTGTCGGGGCTGTGAAGGGGATCTCTCCGATGCCGAGATCGTGTCGGTCGAGCGGCGCCAGGTCTTCGAGGTGCCCCAGACCCGAGCGCATGTCACCGAGCACCAGCTGGTGAAGCTGCGCTGCTCGTGTGGGGCCGAGACCAAGGCACCGGCTCCGCCCGAGGCCACGGCCCCGGCGTGTTACGGGCCGGGTGTCCGGGCACTGGCCGCGTACCTGTCGGTCTACCAGCACGTGCCCTACGACCGCCTCGCCGAGATCTTCACCGACGTCGTGTCGATGCCGGTCTCGGTGGGCGCCATCAAGGCCATGGTGGCCGAGGCCGGCGGCGGCTTGGGCCTGTTCCTCGACGTCGTCGCCGAATTGCTCAAGGACGCGCCGGCCGTGCACTTCGACGAGACGGGCGGACGCGTCGAGGGCAGCCTGCATTGGGTCCACGTCGCCTCGACCTCGCTCTACACTCTCCTCGTCTGCCACAAGCGGCGCGGGACGGTGGCCATGGACGACATCGGCGTGATCGCCAAGATGTCCGGCGTCGCCGTCCACGACGGCTGGAAGCCTTACCGCGCCTACGAAGTGGTCCACGCCTTGTGCAACGCGCATCACCTCCGAGAGCTCCAGGGCGTGTTCGAGCGCTTCGACCAGGACTGGGCCGACGAGATGATCGGACTCCTGCTCGACGCCAAAGAGGCCGTGGAAAAGGCCGTGGCCCAGGGCCGCGCGCGCCTCGACGCCACCACGGTGCACTCCATTCGGGTCCGCTACGGCAAACTCGTCGCCAAGGGCTGGGCCATCAACGAGAGACCGACCAGGGCTGCCACCGGCAAGTGGTATCAGAACACCGCCGTCAACCTGCTGCATCGTCTCGATGCCGACCGCGCCGACGTGCTGCGCTTTAGCGTCGACTTCACAGTCCCCTTCGACAACAACCAAGGTGAGCGCGACATCAGAATGGTCAAGCTCCAACAAAAGATCTCAGGCTCCTGGCGCACCAAGACCGGCGCCGACGACTTCTGCGCCATCCGCAGCTACGTCTCGACCATGAAGAAGCACGGCCACGACGTGCTCGCCGGTCTACAGCAGCTGTTCGAAGGCAACGTCTGGCTGCCTGGCGAGACCTGAATAGTTACGTCAGATCAAGGTGAGTTCCGTCCTCGCGGCCGTGACTGTGGCGCAGATTACGGCAGATAGCTATCCCCGGTGCGTCGGGCCTGAGCGTCCGCCGAATTTGTCACCGCAGCGACTGCAAGTCGCGGTGAGCCAAGTCTGTTACCGACCCGCGTACACGCTCACGGGCAATGAGCAAGTACGAATTAGCAGCAATACCAGACGAAGAATGCCCCCACCAGGTCTATCGTGGCGAGGCGTCGTTTCTCATTGATCGAGTCATGGGCCGGATGGTGAACTACCCAGCGCGGCTCGAAGTCGCCTGCTCTGCTTCCGTCTGTCATAGAGGTCTTCGTCGGCGCGGCGAATAAGAGCACTCAGAGATTCCAGCTCGGCCATCTGTGCCAGGCCTACCGTGACAGATGATTGACGGATGGCAGGAAGCTTCACATTGACAAGGTCAAATCGTTTAGTGGCTCCGACAATGCTCAGTCCGAGAAGACCGCACAGGAACTCATCGCCCCCGTAACGGACGATGAGATCGTAGGGACGGACGTGCGCTCTAATGGTGTCGGCTACCAGAACCAGTAGCTGATCGCCGCCATCGTGGCCTTGCGAGTCGTTCACTGCTTTGAGTCCATCGATTTCTACGAAGGCCAGGGTGAATGGCTGACCCGTTCTCTTCGCCCGAACGACCTCGCGCTCCAACTCGAAGAGTCCTACGGCTCTCCGTTGGGCTCCGGTGAGTTCGTCGACGAGGTACTCCGAACGTTCCCTGGCCGAAAGGATTCGATCAACGTCAGAGGCAACTCGATCGTCCCTGGAATTCAATCGATCGGCGGCCGATTGCTTACGGTCCCGTTTGGCCTCAGATCGATCGAAGGCATTCTGGGGGTCCACATCCTTGACGAACTCCTCGCGGCGCTCGGCCCGGTCGTCACGGCGCCCGGCGCAAAGGTCACGCTCATCGGCCAGCGCGTCGTGCGCGGTAGATGCTCGATCCCGCTCCCAAGCAGCTCGATCGCGCTCAGAGCCTGGCACGAGGGGTTGCACGGGCTCTTCGTATCCCGAGCCATCTTCCATTGGATTCCTCGATCCCCACCTGAAGAGTGGCACAAAATGGGGACTCCAGTCCCAGGCCTGAATCGGTGGCGATAGGACGCGCACGTCGTGGGCCTAGCAGATGAGTGGTTACCGCACCCCCCAGTTGCCGGTGGCGGGGGCGACAAAGCGCCGGGTTGCTGGTTAACTGGACCAGCTAGGGAACGAAGGTCGCAATGCGCGAATGGAGCGTTCTGGTCGAGGCCAGAAGCCAGGCAGGCACGATCACCGCTGACGATAGGCGCATCCGCAATCTCATTGACGGTCTTGATCCGCACTTTGGCGCGGTCTCCGCTGGCGGGTCAGTCTGGTCGGCCAGAATCACCGTACAAGCCAGTACGCCCGCCTCGGCGGTGGAATTGGCTGTGAGCATTGTGGAGTTCGCCGCTCGGATTGCCGACATGCCCGATTGGCCCTACACACGGGTCGAGGCGTTACGAGACAACGAACTCGATCGGCAGATACTGGACTCTTGGCCCGGCCTCGAGAGGCGAGGGAGAGCAGCGCGCCGTGAGGGCGTGGACACATAGGTACGCACGGTCAAGAAATCGTCGGGACAAAAATACTGATAGTCGTTCGACGCGGTGCCGCGGGCCGCGCCCTCGGTTCCGGCCACGCAAACAGGGGCTGCGCCTGAGTTCGAACACCAAGTGCCGGGCCTCGTGTGGGAGTGCGGAGATCTCACATGCACGCGGAGAAGCATTGTGCCGTAGATCCGTCTTCGCGCTCACTGCACCACACCCGTTGACCGAAGGGCCACGATGCGGTCGGTCAAGCCGAGACCAGCGAGGATCTCATCGGTGTGCTCCCCGAGCATGGGGGAGGCGCCAGCCAAAGACGCCGGCGTGGATGCGAACTGGGCGGGATGTCGGGGTAGGCGCACTTGGCCGACGACGTGGTGGCTCTGGTACTCGAACAGTCCCACGGCGAGCGCATGCGGATCACGGGTCACCTCGTCGGGCGACAGGATCATCGCGTAGGGAACTCCCTCGGCTTCGAAACGCTCGCTTGCCTCGGCGCTGGTCATGTTGGCCGCATTGGCATAGCACGACTCCATCAGCTGAGCCATGACATCCCTGTGCTTGAACCGCTCCACGATCGTGGCAACCCGGGGGTCGTCGTAGCCCTCGACGCCGAGGGCCCGGCACATTCCGGCGAAGTCATGGTCCGATGTAGGCGTCACGATGCCCCAGGCGTCTTCGAAGCGGAAGGGCCGCGAACCGGCAACGAAGCTCGAGGGCAGCGAGTTGTCCGACTCCAACAGCACCTCGTTGGCGGCCGAATCCGCCCAGAGGAAGGACACGACTGCATCCATCATCGACAGCTGGACGTGCTGACCACCTCGTCCCCGTGCTCGTGCGAATAGGGCGGCGGTGATCGCTTGCGAAGCGAACAGAGCCGTCACCTTGTCGGCCGCTGCCTGGCGCAAGAAGACGGGGAGACCGTCGGCCGGATCGGCCTGACTGCTCGCCAGACCACCGTACGCTTGCATCACGGTGTCATATGCGGCGCGGTCGCGATTCGGACCCTCGGTGCCGAACCCGGTCAACGATGCGTAGACGACGTCGGGATTGATGGTCGCTATGTCGTCATAGCCGAGGCCCAGCCTGTCCATCACACCGGGGCGGAAGTTCTGCAAGACCACGTCACTCTCCTTCGCGAGTGCCTTGACGATCTCCACCCCTTCGGGCCGCTGGAGGTCAACGGCGATGCTCCGCTTACCTCGGTTGCAGACCAGGAAGAGTGAGCTCATTCCGTTGACGGATACGCCGATCCAACGGGCGATGTCCCCGCCGCCCGGCCGCTCGACTTTGATGACCTCGGCACCCTGGTCGGCGAGCAGTGCCGCCGCGTAAGGACCCGTCAATGCGATCGATAGGTCAAGAACGCGTACGCCCTCCATCGGTCCATTCATAAGACGAGCTCCGTTGTCAGCGGAGAGGACGTGACGTCGCCACTTCGAAAAGCGTGATCTCGACACTCCGAGGTACCGGCCTGGCGTCGACACTGCGAGGCGCATTCTTCTGTTGGGCAAGATGTTGTTCCAGGTGGTTCATTGATTCCCACCGCTCGGACAGAACTGCGCGTTCGGGGTCGAGGGGGTCGGCAGCCATTACGTATTCGAGGCAACCCTCTTCCTGTCGAGAGGAGCGCATTCCCTCGACGCTCGTCTCCACGAACCGGTCCCGTTCGTTCGGGTCAAGCGAGAACACTCCTTGCACGATCACTATGGCCATCCGCCTTTTATAGGCGATGAGACAGCGGTAGGGCGCCTATGTCCGAAAGGCCCAGCAATGGGCGGCATATGCCACCTGCCAACTGCCCCGAAACGCGGGGATGTCGAGACGCGCCCCAGCCCGACGTTCCCTACGAAACGGCGACGGACGGGGCGACCGCGCCAGCAGAGTGCCCTTGCCGGAGCAGGGAGGTGCTGACGAGCAACATGACGACGAGGAAGCCGATGTAAGCGCCCCAGCCCACCACCATCCAGCCCTTGCCGTGGTAGCTGCTGAAGGTGACCCCGATCCAGACCGCGAGTCCGTTGAAGCCCGCGACGACCAGGCTCAGCCATCCGAGCCATCGTGACGCCACTTCCCGTCCCAACATGGCTAGTCCCAACCCGAGCAGGAAGACCGCCGTCATCACGGACGTAGCCGAGAAGAACAGCGTGTTCAGGTCGCCCAGCATCCGGACCAGGGACGGGTCGTTTAGGCCACCCGGCTGGGCGACCATGAAGGCAAGCACCGCGGTGGGCAGCGCCGCCAAGGCGGTGGTGATCGCCACGCCCAAGCCGGCCCCGAAGACGATCGGAGCCAGCGACTCGGTGCCGTTTTCCGCACGGCGGAGCACGCGGTGCACGTAGCCGACGAACCACAGCAGCAGCCCGGCCGCGAAGAAGTCGCAGATCATCCCGGTCTGTAGGGCCACTCGGTGATCGGTGACCCAGGCCAATGTCGTCGCCGGCGAGGAGTCGACACGGGGCTGCTGCGGATAGATAAAGCCGGAGAGCACCGCGAGCACCACGAAGGAGAGGCCGCTTAGCGCGCCGAGGCGTTCGAACGTACGATCGTTCATGAGGATTCCCCCTTTTCGTCCCGGAAGGACGGCATCAATATACGACCGCGCCGGTAGATTTGCTGGTACTCGTGTCTGAGGCGCGACTGATCCAGCGCCGCGGCAGTCAGTGCCGGTGATGGCCCCGCCGGCCGTGTCGCTGCGAGTCATTGCGGGACACAGACGCTCTGCATGCGATAGCAAATCCGAGAACGTGCGATCGGGGCGGCGTAGATGATGATCGGGCTTGCCCTCACACGTTACCGTAGTCCTGTGGGCAGCCCGAGAGTGCCAGGTGGGGTAGTGCACAAGCTTCCAGGAGACCTGCGCATGGCGCTGATCACCAACCACACGGCACTCGATGCCTGGAAGGACATCACCCCCCTGGCCCGCAACGAGTTCATTTGCTGGGTCGAGGATGCCAAACAGCAGATGACCCGAGAACGCCGCATTCGCCGGACCCAGGAGGAGCTCGAGGAAGGCCAGCGTCGGCCCTGTTGCTGGCCGGGGTGCACGCACCGCGAGCGCACCGGCAGATAACAATCGGCGCTGCTCACACGTCCGGACGCGCCGGGACAGCGGTCGGCCTCTTGCAAGCTTGACCGCAGGATTACGCCGCGGATTCGACTCCCTCGCGGGCACGCCGCGTGATGGCCTTGAGCGTGCGAACCGTAGTCTCAACGTCACGGAGGTCGCACTGGCCGAGCAGGTCCACGGTCGCTCCAAGGACGTGGTCCCGGAGGCTCTCGAACAACGCCCTGCCCTCTTCGGTCAGCTCCACGGCGTCGTCCCCGGTGATCAGCCCGTCGAGCGCTAGCCGGGCCAGCAGAGTGCGGGTGGAATCGGTGTCCAAACCGCGCGAGCCTTCGAGGTCCCGCACGAGCGAACTGCGGGCAACGTGCGGGCCTCCCACAGCGACCAGCTTCAGGGCGTACCAGGTTTCGGGCTCTACATCGCACTGGGCCAGATGCTCACGAAGCACGGCGGTCAACGTCCGTTCGGTAAAGGCCAGGGTCTGACCGAACTCCGTGTAGGCAGCAGGCACTGTATCCATGGGTGCTTCCCTTCTCTTGCTATAGTCGACAGGTACCTGTCCACTATACCTAATCGACAGTATCCTGTCTATAGCCCATGTCTGACAACCTCGAACATCCCACGATGGGCCTGCTGCTGCGACTGCTCTACCAGCTCTACTCACTGGAGATTCAACGCGCGCTCCGCGAGGCGGGCTTTGACGACATCAACCCGGCCGCCGCCAATGTGTTCACGTTCCTGAACTCGGAGGGTGCCACCGTTTCGGAACTGGCGAACCTCTCACACGTTCGCAAGCAGACCATGGCCCAGACCGTCGAGCAGCTCGAGCGGTCCGGCTACGTCGAGCGCCGCCCAAACCCTAGGGACGGCCGGTCTCAGCTTGTCCTCCTCACCGAACGGGGAAAGAGGATTCCACGGGTCACGCACAAGGCGGCCACGGCCGTAGAGAAACGCTGGGCCCGTCTCAGAGGCGCAGACGAACTCGAGACCCTACGTATGTCCTTGCTCGATCTGCTCACCCGGCTTACCACGGAGTGACCGGCGAATCACTGTCTCTTGGGCTTGATGGAATCCTGACCCCGTCGGGGCGTCCCTTCTGCCGCGGTAACGAATCACAGGTGGACGACGCGACGGATTTCGTCGATCGAAAGTTCGGCCGTTTCGTGACCACCACATTGAACGCAGTCTCGCGTGTGTCTCCAAGATCGGATCTGACGGGTGTGTGCCGCGTTCAGATAAATGGTGAACGTCTCAGTCTGCGGATCAAGTTGCAGATACGAGTACGGCCGCCACTCGGTGGTCACTGGCCGATCGGCGACTTCGATCCCCTTCAGGATGCGGCAATAGCGTTTGTGCTCGTGGTCAAAGATCCAGGTGCTGTGGCACGACTCCAGAACGATTTCGTCCACGACGTAACAATGATCGGGCGGGCTGAACCCACGCATTGAGGCACCTGGAAACCCCCTGAGGACCACGTTGCAGTTTGATGACGCGCCCAACGGCATGTCACCCGCGAATCCCTAGGGTCGGAACGGTGGGGCGGTTCGGCACGAGCGGCAAACGAGAATGCCTACCCAGGTCTGAACGGTGACGTCACAGCGCCGGGGAGCGGTCCAGTACCCACCGGGTCGTGACCTGAGGAAAGTTGATCGAGCTGGGTTGCGCCTCGTGTGTGAAGAGATAGCGAAACCCGGCCCGCTGAAGGGTTCGATTCGGGGCAACATTGAACGCATTGGGCTCACAAAAGACCCCGCTCCAGTTCCAGGACCTCAAAGTAGGCCTGCGCTGACAGCCTCACAAACTGGGTTCCTAACCCGGTTCGTCTTAGTCCTGCTTCCACGACATGGAGATGCATGAAGGCCTCATGGCCGAACTCGATGCGATCGGTCGAACTGAATCCCACCACCTGTCCATTTCGCTGCCATAGCAAGGAGTAGTTGACCCTGTCTCGAATCGGACGCGCATAGTCCTCTTCGTAGAAGGCGCGCCATGCTTGGCGACTGGGGAGCAACGACCGATCGACTCCCAACACAAGGAGATGCTCATCGGAACTGTCGTGAAAGTAGTTGATGCGGATGCCCACCTCAGAGAGCCGCATCTCCCTCACCGTGAGTTGCGTCTTGGGAGCCACCGCAACTGAGTCTATTTGCGCCCTGCTTTCAACCCAGGTGTGGGGCTCAGCGCACGGGTGCCAGGTCGTGCGGCCCCTGGGGCGGATAGCCGGCGGCGTCGCGGATGGCCGCACCCCACGGCTTGAGGATGTCGATCAGCTCAGCGCAACCGGCCTCGCCCAACACGTCGACGATGACGCGGCACTGATCATCGGTCGCCCTCTCGACGGCCTCGCGCTGGGCCCGGCCCTCGTCGGTCAATGCACCTAGGGCGACGAGGCCCCGGTCGACCAGCCGCGCCTCCGCCTGGTCGAGCTGGTCGTCCGACCAGGCGCGGGTGCGCACATAGGTGCGCAGGGGGAGGCCCCAATAGAGCTCGGTCAGCAAGCCGATCTCGGTGGCGTCGAACCCCGCGGCGGTCCAGGCCGCCGTATGCGCGTCCCCCCGGTACTCGCGCAGCATGTCGGCCAGCCGCCACATGTGGGCCATCGGGTCGCTCGGCAGGCCCAGGCTGCGCAGCCCGGCGAAGAGCGGCTTGCCCTCCGGGCGCAAGGGCTCCGTGGCCGACGTCATCAGTTCGGTGGCGCGCCCCTGGCCGTCCGGCTCGGTGCCGAGGATCCGCACCAACTGCGCCGTTGCGCCGCGGGTGCGGGCGTCGCAGATGGTGCGTGCATCGACCTTGGACCACCCGAAGGCGACCGAGGGCACGACTGCCTCCGGGTTGAACACGGCGAAGGCGGCCGCCACGACCTCTCCCGGTACCTGGCCCATCACCGAGCCACGGCTGGTGAAGTAAGCCGGACCGTCGGGTAACTGGACACCGTTGCCCAGCCTCCCGGGGCTGGGCGAGAAGCCGAGCTCGGCGTAGGCCACATGGCACTCGCCCGAGAAATAGACCTGGCCGGCCACGGGCTCGAGCGCCATGGCCAGCTCTCTTGTCCGAGAACCCTCCAACTTGCTCACAATTGCCACCCTAGGCCGGGGTTGCTCCCTTTATCGTCTGAATCATGACTATGCCGGGGGAACAGGTGTGGCTCCGCCCCTCGCCGGGGCTCTGGCGCATGCGGCGAGCCGAAGCGACGACCGTGACCGTGGTGCTGGCCCTGTTCTTCGGTCTCCTCTTCCTGGCCGCGCGCGATGTGCTGGCCGCGGTGATCAGCGTGGTCATCGTGGTGGCGCTCGGCGCGCTGTGGGCCTGGTTCGTCCGCCGGCGCTACCGGGCCTGGCGCTACCAGGAGCGCCACGAGGATCTGATCGTGGCGCGTGGCGTCATGGTGCAGCGGCTTTCCGTTGTGCCGTACGGCCGCATGCAGTTCGTCGAGGTGACGGCCGGCCCGGTCGAGCGGCTGTTCCACCTCTCGACGGTGAAGCTGCACACGGCCGCCGCCGCCAGCGACGCGCGTATCCCCGGCCTTGAGGCCGAGGAGGCGGCCCGCCTGCGGGATCGACTGACCGAGCTCGGTGAGTCGATGGCCGCCGGCATGTGATGTCCCGACTCCCCGCCAGCGAGGGCTGGCGCCGCCTGCACCCCGTCACCCCGGTGGTCCGCGCCGGGCGCATCGTGCCCGCCATCTTGTTGCTACTCGTCGTCTCGACGGCCCACTCGGCCGCCGAGAACCGTACGGCGGAAACGGACTACCTCGTCATCTTTGCGTTGCTCTCGGTGGTCTACGGCTACGTCCACTGGATGGTGACACGCTGGCGCATCGAAGGGGACACACTGCGGATCGAGACGGGGTTGATCCGCAAGGACTCGAAGCGGCTGCCGCTCGCCCGCATCCAGGCCGTCGACATCGTGCGCCCGCTGCTGGCCCGCATGCTCGGCGTGTCCGAGCTGCGTGTCCGGCTCGCCGGGTCCGGGTCGACCGACGGCAAGCTCGGCTATCTCGGCCAGGGGGAGGCGGCCGAGCTCCGGTTGGCCCTCCTGGCGGGCCACGTGGACACCGAGGTGGCACCGGGGACCAACACCGGCCTCCCGATGGCCATCGTGACCCCCGGCCGGCTGATCGGATCGGTCCTGCTGTCGCTTGTCAGCACCATCCTCCTCGGTACCGTGGTCACCCTGCTCGTGCTGGACCAGTTCGAGCCCAGGACAGCGGCCGTGGCGTCCGGCGTGCTGGCCGTCTACCTGTTCGGCTTCGCCGGCATCGTCTGGCGACGCCTCTCGGGCCAGTACGGCTTCACGGCGCTCGAGGGCCCCGAAGGCGTGCGCATCACCCGGGGCCTGCTCCAGACCTCTTCGGAGACCATCCCGTACGGGCGCATCCAGGCCGTGCGCCAGGTGGAGCCACTGCTCTGGCGTCCCTTCGGCTGGTGCCGCCTCGAGGTCGATATCGCGGGGGCGACGGCCCGGAACCAGCGCAGCGAGGGGACTGCGGTCGTCCGCAAGGCTCTGCTACCTGTGGGGTCGCAGAAGGACTCGTGGCACCTGCTGGCCCGACTGCTCGGCGGACCCGACCCGGTGCGCACGGCCCCTCCCCGTCGGGCCCGCCTGAAGGCACCGCTCAGCTTCCACTTTCTCTCGGCCGGCCACGACGAGACGCATGCCGTCTGCGTCACGGGGCGGATCAACCGGGCCACCACCTGGGTCCCGCTGGAGAAGACGCAGAGCGTCCGCCGTGTCCAGGGCCCGTTGCAGCGCCCGCTCGGCCTGGCGACCGTCCACGTCGACGTGGCCGGACGGCGGACCAGGGCCGAGTTCCGCGACCGGACGGTGGAAGAGGCGGAGCAACTGCTGGCGGACCTGTCCGACCTCAGCCGGGTCGCCCGGCTCCACCGCGCGCCGGTGCCGGCGGCCGTGCCGGGCGGGTCAGGCGGCGCCGACGCTGCTCCGTCCGGCTGGTATCCCGACCCGTCGGGCCGGCACGAGCAGCGCTACTGGCACGACGGTCGTTGGACGGCCCAGGTCAGCGACCGCGGCAAGCGATCGACGGAGCCGGAGACGCCGGTGACGACGTCTACGGCGCCGTGAAGCGCATCGGGAAGTAGTCGATGGAACGCAGGCCCGGCGTATAGGCCAGCGTGTGCCCGGGCTCGATCTTGTAGTCCGGGATCCGCTTGTGCCACTCCCGCAGGGCCACCCGCAGCTCCAGGCGGGCCAGGTGCGACCCGAGGCAGCGGTGGATCCCGCCACCGAACGCGATGTGGCGGTTGACCTCACGGTCGAAGCGCACCTCGTCGGCGTCGGGGAACTCGGCTTCGTCGGTGTTGGCCGATCCGATCATGATCATGACCTGGTCGCCGGACTTGACCGGGCAGCCGTTGAGCTCCGTGTCCTGGACGGCCACCCGGACCACACCCATGACGGGTGTCTCCCAGCGCAGGAGCTCCTCGATCGCGTTGGGGATCAGCGCCGGCTCCTCGACGATCTGGCACCGGTGATCGGGATGCTGGGCCAGGAAGGAGAACATGCAATCGAGCGTGGCCGTCACCGTGTCGAGGCCGGCGATGAGGAACAGGAAGCAGATGTCCAAGATGTCATCGCGGGTGAGCCGGTCGCCCTCGACCTCGGCGTCGATGAAGTGCGAGAGCAGGTCGTCCTGCCGCTGGGCCTCGCGCTCGTCGAGGATCTCGTCGAAGTAGTCGTACACCGAGTCGGCGATCTTCTGCTGGTAGGCGCTGGCTTCCTTCGATCCGTACAGCTTCCCGGTGACGTGGTCGGGCCGGATGATGCCGTCCTTCATGGTGAGGAACCGGTCCAGCTCGTCGTAGGGCAGGCCGAGGAGGGCCAAGAACACCTGGGACGGGAACGGAATGGAGAACTCCTTGGCGAAGTCCACTTCGCCCCGCTCGATGAACTGGTCGATCAGGTGGTTGACGAGCTGGGAGACCTCGTCGTCCATCAGCGCCATCTTGCGGGGAGCGAAAATCGGGTCGAGGAGCTTGCGGAACTTCTTGTGGTCCGGCGGGTCGATCTGCAGCGGGATCATCGGCCGCTTGTTCTTGAGGTCGATCGCGTCCATGTTGGACGAGAAGATCTCGGGGTGCCGCAGCGCTTCGTCGATCTCCGCCCGGCGTGACAGGAGCACGCCGTGGCCGTGCGGCATGTCCAGGGACATCACCGGCTCCTCGCGCATCGCCTTGAAGATGGGCTGCGGGTTGGCGGCCATTTCGGGGTCCATGCCCGACAGCGGATTCTCCAACGGAGCCTCGGCCGTCGTCGTGTCGGTGTCAGTTTCCATGGGTCTCCTCTGTTGGTATCTGAAGGATGCGGTTGACGGAGTGCACGAGCGAGGCGTCGTCCGACTCGGGGATGATCCAGCTCGAGGCGAAGAGGCGGACGATGACGTCGGCCAGCTGATCGCGGTCGAGGACGCCGCTGGCGACGGCGGGGACGGTGTCGAGGGCGTCACCGAGGCGCTCCACCAGCTGGTTGTGCAGCGAGGGCAGGTGGTCGAGCAGAAAGCTCATGACGAACCCCGGCTCCGACTCGAAGAGCGAGCGGGCAGGGTGTGACCGGATGAACGCGAAGGCGTAGGCCATGAACGCGCCGATGCGTTGGGCGGGGTCCTGCACCGAAGACAGCACCTCGTCGATCCCCCGGCGGAACCGGCGCTCGTCGTAGTCGGCGGCGGCCCCGAGCACGTGGTCCTTGCTCGGGAAGTAGCGGTAGAGGGTGCCGCGCGAGACGCCGCCCGCCTCGGCGATCTCCCGCATGCCGAGCCGTCGGACCCCACGCCGCCCGATGAGGCCCAGGGCGGCGATGAGGATCCGCTCTTCGGTCGGGCCGAATTCGTGCTGCCGGTCTGTCGTGATGTCAGGCGAACTGACGAGGGTGAACGCCACGGTTGAACATATTAGACACTTTGTGTCTCATCTGTCGAGGCTTTGGCGAGCCCGTGACCAGGGGCGATAGATCCCGACTGGGCGCATATACGGCCGTCACCAACTACCCCCGTCCGTCGCGTATAGGGCTGTGAAGGACTGTCCCGGACCGCCTCGTATACAAGCTGAAGAGGCATCAACTCCCGTCTCCGAGGACCCGTTTAGCGGGCGTGCCGGCCCTTGCCGCTCCTCGACAGGCGGGGCCACACGTACAGCGCCACCAGGCCCAGGACCCCGACCCAGAAGGCGGCGAAGCCCAGGTAGTCGGCTCCCGAGAACCCGTAGGTCAGGGTCACGTCGTGGCTGGTGGGCACCACCACCATCAGGTTGGGCGTCACCCGCCACGGCCCATCGGCCCCGCTGGCCTGCCAATTGGGGAAGTACGAGACCTTGACGAGGACCGGTGTCCCGACCCGCGACACGTGAAAGCTGATGGAGGAGTCCGTCTGGCTGACGTTGCTCACGGTGGTCGTCCCGGCCGGCTTGACCGCGGGCCGGATCTCGTCGACCGACGTGCGGGGCCACGACGTCGGGCCGCTCTGGGCGAGCTCGACGTCCCAGCGCGACGGATCGTCGTACCAGGCCACGGAGGGATTGAGCCAGCTTTTCGGCCCGGGCTTGACCCCGGAGAGCACCACGGGGTCGTTCTTCAACGGCGTCACCAGCGCCGAGTTGCGCACCACGTAGATGTTCCAGGTCGTCGTCGTCTCGGTTCCGCTGTAGTTGTAGGTCCACGGCCCGGTGCGGGCGACCAGCTTGAGCTCCGGGTCGGCGTTGGCCTCCTGCTCCACGGGCGCCGTCTCTGCCATGAAGTACTTCACCCCAAGCAGCTGCAGGTGCTGCACCCCGAGCGTCACGTCCAGCGGCCCGTACGGCAGGCCCACCTCCGGCTCCGAGGGCCCCTCGGAGAGCTCGGCCTGGTTCAGGAAGTGGTAAGGCGTCGTCGCGGAAGACTCGAAGAGCAGGCCCTCCATGGAGTCGATGCAATTGTTCGTCCAGTAAGGCAGCAGCATCAGCGCCTCGGGCGTGCCGAAGCGGTTCTCGCTGGCGCTGTACTCCCACATCTCACGGCCACAGCCGTACTTCTTGCTGACCGACTCCATCGTCTCGATGATGGAGCGGTACTCGGGATACGACGTCTGGCCCTCGTAGCCCAGGTAGTTGTAGGTCGACCAGTTGGTGACCTCGTTCGGCCCAACCGTGACCGGCAGTGACGACGCGGAGAAGATGAACGGCGGGACCACGGCGATCATGGTGGCCAGCAGCCCCAGCACGGCACCGCTCACGGCGGCCGGGCCCCAGCGTGGCGAAGGGCGCCGGATGGGCAAGAAGTACTCGTCCAACCCGACGGTGACCGGCTCGGCGCCACCCGTGCCCGTGCCGGTGCCGGTGCCGGCGCCCGTCGCGTCCCCGTCCGGCGGCGCGAAGGAGTCCTCCCGCTCCAAGGAGACGCCCAGCGCCGACGCCCCCGCCCGGGCCTCGTAGTCCTCCCACTGTCGCAGCCGCATCCGGCGCCACGCGACGGCCACGGCGATGCAGAGCATGCCGAAGGCCCACGCCGCCATCAGGTAGACGGAGATGAACCACAGCGGCAGCAGCCGCACGTTGTAGAGGCTGCCCTGCGGGTCGAGGACCATGGCGAAGGCCGAACACACGCCCAAAGCGGTGACGGTCAGCCCGAAGCGGCTCCGCACCGCGACGGCGATGCAGAAGCCGATACCGGCCAGGACGAGCGCCCAGGCGTCGGCCTCGGGGAAGAACAGCGAGCCGTAGTTGTGCAGGTTGACGTAGCCCATGGACGTGGCGTATGCGTGGTCCAGCCCGAACGGGACCAGCCACCAGCCCGACAGCAGGAGCCCGATCGCCACCGTCGAGACCGCCCACCACAAAGTGCGCGTCCATGGCACCAGCTCGGTGACCCGGACGCTGCGCCACAGCGCGAGCCGGGTGTCCCCGATGCCCCAGCGTGCCGGCAGCAACTCGATCACCGTCAGCAGAGCAGCTCCACCCAGGGCGTACATGGCCGGCACGATGTGCGAGAGCACGCACACGGCCAGCACCATGGCGGTCCAGCCCCGGTGCCGGCCCTCCCGCACGACGCAGGCGAAGAGACCGAGGAATAGCACGGCCAGGGACAGGCTGAAGGAGTACGCGTACTCGCCGGCCAGCGTCGAGAAGAGGTTGCCGCCGTAAATGGTGAACGTGTAGTCGAAGAGGAACGGCAGGGAGGCCGCCGCCAGCAGCGTCGGGAGGGGGGCACGCAACCGGAAGAAGCGCCCGCAGGCCCAGGCGCAGACCGGGAGCATCACCGACCCGGCGATGGTGCCCAGCTTGAAGGCGATGTCGTAGGGGATGATGCGCCCACCCACGGCGATGAAGAAGTCGGGGATGGTGAAGTAGAAGGCGTAGAGGGGGAACCCGTCATACCAGCCGGGGTCCCACCCGGTGAGGCGGCCGTGGCTGAGCAGCGTCTCCAGGAACTTGGGCATGGCGATGTGCGCGCCCGTGTCCCCACCGGTCGTCGTCGTGTTCGTGAAGAGCAGGCTGGGGTGCAGCTGCGAGAGCGTCACCACGATCACGCTGGCGATGGTGACCACGGTGATGGCACCCGGCACCCACCACCACGGTGCCCGGCCACCGCCGGCCGGGCGCTGGAGCGGGTCCGACACCGACGGCTCGGTCAGCGGCGGCAGCGGCGGCTGTTGTTGTTCGTCCACCCTCACCACGGCAGGGACCACCGCCTCTCAGCCACGAGCGGACGGGACGCCGACGACATCACGACGGCCGGGCGCGCGGCGCCCGTCACCCCCATCGTCGAGCCACATCACGCTTAACTTACCGGCCACTCCCCCGATTCTGGGATCGGGCAGGGTCAACCACCCCGGCCCCGGGGGCCGGCCGAATGAGCCGACCACCAGGGTTGCCATCCAAAGTGGGGATCAGTTGACCTCGTCGAGCTCACGCTCGATATTGGAGAACTCCGCCTCGATCTCCTTCAGGTCCGCCTCACTCCCCTGCGAGCGTGGCCCGTGGAACCACTTGCGCGCGCTGATCAGCCAATAGCCCCCGGAGAACAGGAGCACGACACCCACCGCCACCGGGGCGTAGTTGAAGTTGTCGCGGTTGATCGTGCTGAAGGAGACCTCGGGCAGCATGAACAGAACCGAGATGAAGGCCACCCAAGCAATGCCGACCCACCCCACCAGCGGGCTCCACTTGCCGAGCGACCAGCGGCCGCCCTCCCAGTCCTTGCCCTTGAGCCGGCGGAGCAACGTCGGCAGCACGTAGGCGATGTAGAGGCCAATGGTGGCGATGGAGGTGACGGCGGCGTAGGCGACGCCGCTCCACAGCGAGGGGACCGCCAGGAGGAAAGCGAACACGGCGCAGAACCAAATGGAGTTGGTGGGCGTCCGTGTGCGCACGTTGATGCGGTGCCACAGCTTGTGCCCGGGCACCGCACCGTCACGCGAGAAGGCGAAGAGCATCCGCGAGTTGGCCGTCACTGACGCCATGCCGCAGAAGAACTGTGCCACCACGGCGATCAGCAACAACAGCTCCGCTCCGGTTCTGTTGAGCGCGGACTGCCAGATCAGCACCGGAGCCACCTGCTGTCCCGCAATAATCGCGTAGGTCTTCGAGGTGGGGTCCGGGATCACCGACGTGATGGCCAGGATCAGGACCCAGCCGGCGATCAGGGATATCAGGATCGACATGACGATGCCGCGCGGCGCCGAGATGTCGGCATTGTGCGTCTCCTCGGACATGTGCGCCGAAGCGTCGTAGCCGGTGAAGGTGTACTGCGCCATCAGGAGGCCGATCATGAACACGAACCACGGCACCCCCAGCGTGGACTCGTTCTGGAAGTGGGTGAAGATGGTCGAGACCGAGGCGTGGTGGCTCGGGATGAAGAAGAGCACCACGGCGATGATGAGCACGCCGCCGATGTGCCACCAGGCGCTCACGTCGGAGAGGAGGGCCACCACCCGGACCCCGAAGGTGTTCAACAGGCCGTGCGCCACCAGCACGCAGGCGTAGACGACGAGCACCCAGCCGACGGTGTCGGGGAAGTTGGTGGTGAGGTACAAGAAGTAGGTGAAGAAGGTGGCGAACCCGTAGTCGATGCCGGCGGTGATGGCGACCTGGCCTAGGAGGTTGAACCACCCGGTGAACCAGGACCAGGCGCCCGAGTTGCTCTCGGACAACTTCCCGGCCCAGTAGTACAACCCGCCCGCGGTCGGATAGGCCGACGCGATCTCGGCCATGCCGAGCCCGACGATCAGGGTCATGACACCGACGATGACCCAGCCCCACACGATGACCACGGGCCCGCCGTACGTCATGCCGAAGTAGTAGAGCGTCAGACACCCGGACAGGACCGAGATGATCGTGAAGGAGACGGCAAAGTTGGAGAACCCGCCCATCCTCCTCCGCAGCTCCTGCGCGTAGCCGAGCTTGTGCAGCTGGGTTACGTCGTCGTCGACGAAGGCCGATGTCGTCATGGATTCCTCCCCGTCTGACGAGGCGCCCCGTCTGAGGGGCGGGGGCGTCCTCGTTCCCCGCCCAAATCCAAGCGGGGATCGACCAATGTGTCAAGGATTCAGTCGGTCAACACCAAATCCAGGCAGGGATCGGGCGTAACCCTAGGAACAGAGCGCGAAAAGCGGCACCCACGCAGGGTGCCGCTCTCGCCAGTTCGCTCGCCTGGACGGCCCAGCCCGCCACGACCCACCCGACGGCTGGCCGAACCAGAAGCCCGCCTTACATCTGGGCCAGGATCTTCGCCTTCTGGTCGTCGAACTCGGCCTCGGTCAGGATCCCCTGATCCTTCATGTTGGCCAGCTCCTTCAGCTTGTTCATGAGCTCGTCCGAACTCTCGGCCGCGTCGGCCGGGGGCGCTGCGGCCGGAGCGGCCGCCGCCTGCTGCTGCCCGGCAGCCTCCTGTTGCGCGTACTTCTGCTGCTGGTGGCGATTGACGCCGCCCGCCACCACAGTGGCCGTGCCGGCGATGACCGCCGTCCTACCTACCGTCCGCATGATCGGACGTCGTCCTAATGGCATGTTCCCTGCTCCTTCCTCGAAGTCTCTCGATTCGATCGACCAACCGCGCCGGCGTCCATCCGCCAGCGGCTCAGCTCTGCAGCGCCGCCGCCAACTCGTCCATTGCCGCCTCCACCAGGTAGTGGGGCACCCGGGCCGACTCGATCACCACGGCGCCCGACCCCTGCAACGCCTCCACCAACGGCTTGGCCCAGAGGTCCTCCCACATGATGATGAGCGCCGAGTTGTTCTCGGGCAGCCCGGCCGCCACGTGGTCCAGGTCCTCCAGGGACACCAGCCCGCCGACCTCACCGTCGAGCTCAGCGAACTGGGCCAGCTCTTCCATCTGGTCGAACTCGAAGCTGATGGTGTTGCCGTCGTCGTCCTTCGCCACGAACACGAGGTCGAGGATGCGAACGGTGCCGTTGGCGATCAGCTTCGCCACCTCGGGTGCCACGTTGCCGTTGAAACGGTTGCCCGGGAAGGCGATCACCGTGTAGCTGACTGGTCCAATGGTCATTGGAGTCTCCTCTCTTCGTGCCTGATGTTCGTTCGTGCCTGGTATTCGTGCCTGGTACTCGTGCGTTCTGCGGCCCCTCAGGTGCTGGCCAGGATCTTGGCCTTCTGCGCGTTGAACTCGTCCTCGGTGAGCACGCCCTGCGACTTCAGGTCGGCCAGCTTGCTCAGCTGGTCGGCCGTCGTGTCACTCGCACTCCCCGCCGCCTGCTTGACGTACGCGTCGAAGGCTTTCTGCTGCTGCGCAGCCTCCTGCGCGGCCCGCTCGTGCATCTTGCCGCCCCGCGCGATCAGGTACACGAACACACCGAGGAACGGCAAGATGATGATGAAGATGACCCACAGCGCCTTGAACCAGCCGCTCATGTCGTGGCTGCGGAAGATGTCGACGAACACCGTGATGAGCAGCCAGATCCAGATGATGAAGAGGAAGAAGTACAGCATCGTCAGAAAGAAATCGAGAATCGGGTATTGGTAACTGGCGGCAAGCACGCAAACTCCTTGATTGTGATTTGATCCCCCCCAGACCCTCAGGCTGCGGGGTCGACGACCCCCCGGTCCCGAGCGTCAAGGCTCAGCAGGTGTGACCCTAACCATCGCAGCAACCAAATGCACCGGGGCAGGGTCGAAGGTCACAAACGCGACCCCTTTCGCACCCGGCGACAACCCAGGCGTCGCCGATCGACCCGCCGCCCGCGCCCGTCGCCCGTTTCGTGCGTCGCCCTGTTCCGGTCAGCCGGCCGCCCCCTCCTGCGGACCATCGGCACGGCGGCACCCGTCGGGTCCGCCACCGGCTCAGCCCGGCCTCAGATACCGGTTTCTGCGTTCAGCCGGCCCTTCTTGCACGCCTTGGCGAAGGTCTCGTAGTCGCGCTCGTTCTGGTCGGCGTAGCTCTCGGCGAACCGGGTCAGGGCCTTCTCGAACTCGTCGCTGTTGCCCAGATACGCCGCGATGGCGATGCGGTCCCCCGATCGCGCGTGGGCCCGGGCCAGCGTCCGAGCACACAGGTCGCCGTAGGCCCGCACGCCGGCCGGGATGGCCGTCTCGATGTCGACCGAGCCTTTCCAGTCCTGGAGTTGGCGGACGTAATAGTCGCGCTCCACACCGTCGATCCCGGCCGTGCGCTGCCAGCCCAGGAAGATGTCGCTGCTGGCCTGCATGAGGCGCTGGCCTGCCACCACCCGGGCCCCGTGGTTGTTGTAGGCGCTCTTCTTGGTGAAGCGCTCGAGCACCGAGGCCTCGGCCTCCTTGGCCTGGAGGAACAGGACGTCGTCGGGTCGCTGGCCCCGCAGCATCATGATCCAGGCCCGGGTGCCGACGCTGCCCACCCCGACCACCTTGCGGGCCAGCTCCACGAACTGGAATTGCTCGAGCAACTGCTTACGGTCGGTGGACAGTGTGGCGCGGTACTTACGTAGCACCTCGTGGAACTTCTCGAGCATGAAGTCGCCCTGCAGACCGGGGAAGAGCTCGCGGACCGGCACGACGAGCGGCGGGTCGCTGATGATGCGGCGTTCCCCGTCCACCACTGTGGTCAGCTTGTCCAGCGCCTTCATGTTGTCCTTGGACAGGGCCTTGGCCACGATCTTGTCCGCCGCCTCGGTCATGTGCTGCACGTCCTTGGCCTTGCTCCTGACCGCCTCGGCTTTGATCAGCTGCGCCCCGGTGTCGATGTCGACGTGTGAGTACCACACCTCCAGGTTGTTCATGCCGGCCATCGTCCGCATGGCCTGCCGGTAGGTCTGCCCCAGGCTCAGGATGGCTTCAACCCGCACGCTCTTGGCGAAGCCACGCCCGCGGGCGGCGACCACGATGCTGGCCGCCAGCCGCTTCACGTCCCACTCCCATGGTCCCGGCAGCGTCTCATCGAAGTCGTTGCAGTCGAAGACCAGGTTGCGCTCGGGTGACCCGAAGATGCCGAAGTTGGAGAGGTGCGCGTCCCCGCACACCTGCGCCGTCAGCCCCGAGCGCGGCGTGGTCGACAGGTCCGACGCCATGATGAGCGCCGCCCCCCGGTAGAAGGTGAACGGCGACACCAGCATGCGCCCGTAGCGGATGGGCACCAGCTCCGGTACCCGCGTCGTGGCCTGCTCCTCGAGCAGGCTTACCGGATCCGGGCGTCCGGCCGCCGGCACGAACTTGCCGTGGCCGTCACGGGGCACCTTGGCCCGGGCGTCCTTGCCCTTGGCCCTGCTGTCGGCCTCGGTCTGGTGCGGGGCCGGCCGGAAGGGCTCCGCCGTCGCCGTCGCCGTCGCCGTCGCCTCCGGCTCCATGGCCTCGCCCGAGCCTTGCGTCATCTCATCTACGACCATGTTGGGCTCCTCCCCGGACGCGCCGTGGCGCAGTGGTCCCCCCACGAGGCTACGCACCCGAGGCCCCCGCTGTCCCAGGGACGGCCCAGGCCGGTTTCAGGCCCCGCGCCCGGGAGCAACAATGGCGGGACCGCTCCGCCGCGACGGGGACGCGCGGCCGGCAAGGGCGAGGGACGGGCAATGACGGTCGAATACGAGGATCCGAGAGGGCCGGGTGACCCCGCCACCCCGCGGGCCGCGCCGGCTTCAGCTACGGATCCCGGCTCCGAGCCACCAGCCGACGCGGTCGCGGTCGCTAACCGCCCCCGCATGACGGTGCGCCGGGTGGTCCAGCTCATCATGAGCAGCGAGGACGCGGAGGTAGAGCAGGCGGTCATGCAGCTGAGCCGCTCGCACCGGTGGCTGGCGCCCTTGGCCCTCGTGGTCGGCGCCTTCCTCATGCTGTTGCAGGGTTTGAAGCTCCTGATCACCAACTGGCGCCTCAGCCTGGTGCAGATCATCCCGGCCATGTGGATCTGGATCGCCCTGCTCGATATCAAGGTCCACCTCTTGCACGGCAAGCAGTTCAACGTGCTCCGCGGCCCAGTGCTGATTCCCTGCGTTCTGGGCGTGACCGCACTGACCGCCGCCAGCTTCTACCTCAACGGGGTCTTCGCCTTCGCCATCTCCGGCCCGCGCAAGACCAACATCGAGATCCGTCCCGCCTTCGCTCAGGCCCGACGCCACCTCAAGACGATCCTGGCCTGGGGCGTCGCCATCGGCCTCGCCCTCTCCTTCTCGGCGCTGATCTCGACCCGCTGGGGGCGCCTGCCGTTCGCCCTCAGCCAGGGGATCGTCGTCGGGATCATGATGCTCACCTACCTGGCCGTGCCGGCACGCATGGTCGGTGTGTCCCCTCGAAGAATCGCTCCCGGCGCGACAACATCGGCGCCACGGTCGTCGGCGGTGCCGTGGGGGCGGTCATCTGCTCCCCGCCGTACATGATCGGGCGGCTCGGCATCTTGATGCTCGGGTGGCACCATCTGTTCTGGTTCGGCGTGATCCTGATCGCCATCGGCGCCGCCCTCCAGACGGGTGCGACCAGTGCCGTCAAGGCGGTGAAGTTCTCGGCCAAGCTCGTCGGCACCCCCTCGACGCCGGCACCCGCCGTGTCCCCCGACGCCGCACCCGGTTAGATGCGCCCCGGCTGTTCGGCCACACCCCACCGCATACGACGGCTGCATCGCCCGGAGCGACGATCGCTCCACTTCCTGCTTCCGGTGGCCGCGGCCGCCATCGTGCTCGCCGGCTGCAGCTCGTCACCCGCCCCCTCGTCGAATCCCCCGGCGACGAGCACGACCACGCCAGTGGGCACAAACACGGCGTGGGTCAAGGACAGCACGAGCGCCCTGAACGTCTTCCTGCCCGACGAGGACAGCATCTACTGGTTCGACGGCTATGGAACCGACAACGGTGCGCGTACGGTCATCAGCGGGCAGGTACCCACGGCCCGCTACTGGTCGTTCACGGCGTACCCGGTTCCGCAGAACGCGCAGCGTCAGCACCTGCACGACACGCAGATCGAGCAGACCGACGGCCATACACCCTCACCATCGCCCAGAATTGCGCGGGGGTGAGCCGGTACGTGCATGACCATGGGCGCCACGAACGGTGGCGTACTGGTCATGCGCCTCTACGTACCGGTCGACATCAACGGCGCCGGCACCGGCGGCGTCCCCCTGCCCACCATCGGCTACGTCAACAGGTCAGGGCCGTCAGATCTCTCTCGACGAGGCCACGGGCAATCCCGTGATCGGCCAGACCATCGACGGCTATCGCAACCAGAACGGAGCGTTGCCGGCATCGCTCACTCAGAGCTATCCCGCACCGGCGCCCGTACCCGTGCCCGTCACCAGCCCCACGCCCAGTCGGCGCCATCAGCTACGGCACCGGGCCCTACGCCAACCCCGACAACATCTACGAGCACATCGCCTACACGACCACCCGCGGCAACCTGGTGGTCACCGCCAAGGCACCCACGTACCAGACCGACTCCAATCCGAAGGCAAACGACCTGGCCCGCACGGCGGAGCAGCACCCGCAGGTCCGCTACTGGTCGGTCTGCGCGACGCTCGTCGGGCGGCACACGGGCAACTGCCTACGCGATGAACAGGTTCACATAGCCGCCCGGAGCGACACCTTCACCATCATCGTCTCCCCTACCTGTCCGGTGGCCGGTTACGCCAACTGCGTCCTGGCCGGTCCGGAGCCGCTGCAGAACTCGCTGGCCTATCGCAACCTGCTGCCCAACCCGACCTTCAAGCCAATGGCCTTCACCGGCCCGTACAAGATGACGGCTACCTACGTGGCCCGACCTGGCTGAGCACACGCGGGCCCAAGGACCAGCGCCGAAGCGTGGAGGCGGATCGGCCGTCGTCGAAGCGGATCACCGCGAACAGAAAGTGAACTTTCCGCGACGAATTGGTGAATTGATGACCCTGAACTGGGTATCTTCATGACGTGGCGAGACCCGTCGAAGAGGAGGTCCTCAACTTGTTCGCGCTGGTGCGCGAGGCGCTGGGCCGGGCCACCTGGGCCCTCCTCAACGGGGACGCCGAGCTCGGTCAGGCCGTCATTGACGGCGACCAGGAGATCGACGAGCTGACGTCGGACGTCGAGCTCCAGGTGTGGGCCCAGATAGAGGCCAACGAGCTCGAGCGCGGCAACCTGCGCCAGCTCGTCGGCATCCTGCTGATCCTGCCCGAGATCGAACGCAGCGCCGACCTGGCGGAGCACATCGCACAGCGCGCCCTCACCAACGTGGGCGGCGCCATGACCCCGGTCGCCCGGGGAATAGTCCAGCGGATGTCCGAGGTGGCCGCCGAAATGTGGCAGTCCGTGGCCGCCTCCTACGTGCGAGCCGACGCGGCGCAGCTCGAGCTACACGAAGAGGACGAGGAACTCGACATCCTGCACGACCGCTTGACCAAGGAGATCGCCAAGGGCGACATGGAGACTTCGGTCACGGCCCAGGTGACGCTCATCTCCCGCTTCTACGAGCGCATCGGCGACCACGCCGTCAACCTCAGTCGGCGTCTCGCAGCACTCCAGGCGTAGCGGGGCCCCCTCCCCGTACCATCGCAGGGTGGCCGTCCCTGGCCGCGGCGGCAGAAGGAGGTTCGGTGCCGACGACGATCGAGTGGTTCGGGACGACGACCTTCCGCATCCGGACCGGGGCTCGCACCCTGTTCTTCGACGCCTACCTCGACCGGCTGCCCGGCCTGGACCCGGTCGGGCTTTCGACGGCTGAGGTCAGCGAGGCCGACTTCGTCTTCGTCAGCCACGCCCACTTCGACCACCTCTACGGCGCCGACGCCATCGTGCTGGGCACCGGGGCGACCGCCGTGGCCTCGCCGGGGTCGGCACGCTGCCTGCGCGCCTGCGGGGTGCCCGAGAGCCAGCTGCTCGTCGTGACCGGGGGCGAGACGGTGCACTGCGGATCCGGCACGAAGGTGCGAGTGCTGCCGGCGCTGCACTCGTGCCTATTCGCCCACTCCGAATCGGACACCTCGGTGCCCTGTCTGGGCGACCTCGACATCAGCGCCCAAGACAGGCTGGCCGCGCGTGGCCGGCTGTTCGACCTCATGGCGGGACTGGAGACGCCTGCGGGCATGGCGCTGCGCGCCATGAACCAGAAGTGCTCGAGCCACGACGGCGGTCAGTTGGCCTACCTGTTGACCACGCCCGAGGGGTCGGTGCTCATCAGCGCCAGCGCCGGCTACTGGAAGGGCATCTTCACCGGCCTGCGGCCCGACGTGGCCCTGCTCTCGCTCGGCGGCCGGCCCAACGTCGACGGTGAGCCGTTCCAGGGTTCGTCAGTGCAGTACATGCTCGAGCAGGTGCAGCTACTGCGCCCTGGGCGCGTCGCCTTCTGCCACCACGACCCGCTCTTCCCCGGCCTCCCGGGGGTCGACGTGGGACCAGCCGCCGCCGCGCTCCGAGCACCCGGGGCGACGACAGGCTACTTCGAGCTGGAGTACGCCACGCCGCGTGCGCTCTTCGGCTGACGGTCCGCCCAGTGAGACACGATGTCGTCGCGGCGGTGCTCGTGCAGGAGGGGCGGGTGTTCCTGTGCCACCGCTCCCCCGACCGGCGGTGGTATCCCGACGTGTGGGATCTTCCGGGCGGTCACGTGGAGGAGGGCGAGCGGCCCGAGACAGCTCTCTGCCGTGAGCTGTCAGAGGAGCTCGGGATCACCCTCCGCCCACCGATCGGCGAGCCGGTGGCGGTGGTGTCGGACACGGCGGAGCTGCACCTCGCCGTCTACGTCGTGCGGGACTGGGAAGGCGCGCCGATCAATCGCGCCCCGGACGAGCACGACAAGATCGGGTGGTTCGACGAGGACGGGCTCGAACCGCTGCGGCTCGCCCTCCCCGCGCTCGACGGTCCTGCGCCAGGCCATCCGGACCCGCTGAGCAGGACGACCCGAACGCCCGGGACCGGGGCGCGCCCGGGACGGCCGAACTAACGGAGGCGCAGCGTGCGCGTCCAGATCTGCACGAGCACGCCCACCGGGCGCTCGATGGGCACGTCGGCATGCGCCCAGTAGACGTCGCGCAGGTAGCTGTCGGTCAGCACCGAGAGCGCGCGGATCGTCTCGACCGGGTGGTCGACCTCGGCCCGGCCCTCGTCGATCAGGCCGAGGATGCGCGATCTCGATCGGACCGACCAGCTCTCCGAGCGACCCGCCCCACCGTTCCTGGAGGTCGGGTCCGGCGCCGGCGGCGTCGTAGAAGGCCTGCATCAAGCGGCCGTGGTCGCGGTAGACGGCGGCGAAGTGCAGGAGCGCGTCGCGCAGCTGGTCTGCGGCTCGTCCGCCGCCAGCCAGGTCTGGGAGGCACCGCGGAGCTCCTCGACGAGGGTGCCCATGAGGCGCGACACCACACTCTCGAGGTCGGGGAAGTAACGATAGAAGGCGGTCCGTCCCAGGCCCGCCCTCGCCATGATGTCCTCGACGTTGACGTCGTGGAACGAGCGCTCCTCGAGGAGGGCCTGGGTGGCATCGAGGATGGCCTGCTCGGTCGCGGCGCGCCGCTCGCTGCTGCAGCGGCGCGCGGCCTGGGTGCGCGACGGAGTCACGGCCGCCGCTCCGATTCGATGCTGTAGCCCGGCGTCGGCCCACCGTAGGGAATGCGGGAGCTGGTCGTCGAGCCAGAAGGCGTCGTCGTCCGTCACGACGAGCAGCTCCTCGAACTTCACGCCGACGCCGTCGCCGCCGATGTGGGGCTCGACCGCCCACAGGCCCGGCGCCGCCGGGTAGTCGCTGAACGCGCTGTCGTTCCACACCGGGTAGCAGGTACCGCTCTCGAGCGGCCTCGAGCCCGGCGGCGAGGAGGCCCTCGGCCGCGGCGGTGCCGTAGCCGGGGATGCGGGAGGGGCGGATCGGGGTCGTGGCGCAACGGGAACACGAGGTGCCCGAGGGCGCGGTCGGGGTAGTGCTGGTGGCAGTTCTGCCAGCCGTGGTCGGCGAGCAGGTCATCGAGGTCGCGGTAAATGGTGAGCATGGAGTCGCCGGCCCGGATGCCGTCGAGGAGGAAGGTGCGGATGCGCGCCAGACCCGCATCGAGCTCGTCGAAGACGCCGTTGCGCCCGAGCTTGCACGAGTAGCCGATGTCGGAGGAGAGCCACGCAGCGACCGGGGCGAGGTCGATGATGAACGGCACACCGTCGGCCAGCGCCTCGGCCGGTCGGGGTGAACCGCGGTGCTCGGCTCGATCCCGGTGGTCGCCATCTCCTTGACCGACGTGATGGTCGGGGTCCACTCGGCGCCGAGCAGGGTGCGTCGGCCGAACCAGGCGAAGGGCTCGTGGAAGATCTGGATGACGTCGTGCTCGGTCTGGGCCGCCGCGATGAGCGTGCAGACCTCGGCCTCGGTGATGCCGACCTGGAGCTGGCTCTCGACCTTGAGCGCGATGTCGTAGGCGAGCCGCTGAACCTCTTTGAAGCGATCGAGATCCGCGGCGGAATACGGGAAGGAGGTAGGTGCTGCCGGACACGTGGTGTTCCCCAGTCAGGTGTGGATTTGATGCATGCGTACGAACCGGTCCCGCTCCGGCTCTCACCGGGTGACACGCTGTCACTCATAGTGTCACGCTCGTGGTGGTGACGGCAAGACGGGGTGGGGCGCTGGAGGTTCTGCCTGGTCAGGGCGTGGTGAGGTGGGCTGCGCCGGGGTGGTTTCGGTCAGGTGGCGGCGACGAGGGCGTCGGTCAGGCCGTTGACGCCGGCCAGGGCGGCTTCGAGGTCGGGGCTGAGCCCGTATCGAGCGGCGATCACGGTGGGGTCGGTATAGCTGACCCGTGTCGTGGGGTCGGCGCCGGTGTCGGGATCGGTGTCGGCGTCGGCGTCGGACCACACCAGGACCTTGAGGGGCAGGTCGAGCGCGGAGAGCGGCGCCGCGTCCATGACCGGGGTGCCGGCGGCGGGGTTGCCGAAGACCACGAGCACGGTCTCCCGCAGATCGAGGCCGACCTGGCGGGCCTCAGCGGCCTGGTCGATGACGGCGAAGACCTTGAGGCCCTTGGCGGCGCAGAGCTCGACCAGGCGGTCGACGGTGTCGGTGACCGAGCGGGTGCTGGCCTTGGTGACGGTGCCGGCGGTGAGCGGATGCGGATCTGGGCTGGGGCCAGGAGGCATGACGGCGGTCAGTCGCTGCGCCGACCCGTGCGGCGATCGGTCCCTTCGGGGTCCTACGAGGCCACCCGCGCCGGGGAGCGGCCGGCGTGGTTCTCGCGCAGACGCTCGGCCGTCTCCCGGTCGCGCAGCGGCATACCGATGCCGATGGGCACGTCCGAGGTCGGGTCGTTACGGCATTGGGCGCAATCGACCACCCACGAGCGGTCGGGGCCTTGCGTCACCCTGGGCTGGTGTCTGGTGCTGTGCAACTCCGCCTCCTGCTGCCTTTCCCTCCCGGAATTGCCGTCACCATACCGGGAACATCGGGGTTGACAAAATTGCTTCGAGGGACCTCCGAGGTAGTTTCTCTGCCGGTGCCAGAACTGGTCGACATCGAGGCTTACCTGGAGCGGATCGGCCTGGGCGGCGTCCCCCAGGCTGGCCTGGCCGAGGTCCACCGGGCGCACGCCACCAGCATTGCGTTCGAGAATTTCGACCCCTACGGCGGCCGCCCCGTGTCGCTCGAGCTGGCCGACCTGGAGGACAAGATGGTGGCGCGGCGTCGCGGCGGCTACTGCTTCGAGCACAACACGCTGCTCGGGGCGGCACTCGAATCGCTCGGCTTTTCGGTGGTGCCGATGCTGGCCCGGGTACGGCTCGGGCCCGAAGGGTCACCTCGGCCGCTCAACCATCTGCTGCTGCGGGTGCGCGACAGCGAGGGCGTGTGGCTGGCCGATGTGGGCTTCGGCGGTGGCGGCCTGCTCGACCCGCTGCCCTTCGAGCTCGGGACCGAGACCGAGCAGGCGGGCTGGCGCTACCGCGTGGTGCAGGACGGTCCGGAGTGGGTGACGCAGGTCTTCCAGGACGATGGTTGGACGAGCATGTACGGCTTCGTTCCCGAGCCGGCTGAGCCCGTCGATGTCGAGGTCAACAACTGGTACACGTCGACGCATCCAGCGTCGTCGTTCGTCACCGGCGTCATGACCGGATTTCGTCGGCCGGATCGCTGCCTCTCGGTGTTCGTCGGGCGACAGCGCGGTGTTGGTCGAGCGGCCGGTAGGTGGCGCATCGAGCGTGACCGAGGTGGCGTTGGCCGACGTGCCGGCGTTGCTGTCCGAACGGCTCGGGATCCCCGGCGTGGTGCTCGAGGGCGGGCGGCTCGTGCTGCGGGAGGCGCCGGCGGGCTGATGGCGGGTCGGCGCCGGTCGGCGCCGGTTGCGTGTTTCAGGTGGACAGGGCGACGTCCGCCGGCCTGGCGATGATGTAGATCAGCGCGCCGATGACGGGCACGAACAGGATCAGGACGGTCCAGCCCGCCTTGGCCAACCCGTGGTGGTCCCGCCGGCGGAAGTTGTCGACGAAGCACCACAGGATGAAGAACAGGAACAGGAAGACGGCGGCGAACTCGAGGAACGTCCAGAGCAGGCTGAGCAGCGGCCACGTATAGGCGAACAGCATGGGTGCACCTCCCTAGGAGTGCGTTTGCGCCCCGTGGGCGAACCTACCGCCGGCCGTCACGGTGCCGGTGGATGGATGGGCTGGGCCGGGGCTGGGGCCGGGTCACTTCACACTTCCCTCACAGCCAGGGTGCACCATTGAGGCATGACAGCAGCCTCGACGGTTACGGCCACGGGGTCCGAGCTGGTCGACTCGCGGTCACTGCTCGGGGATTGGGAGGCGCTGCGGGCCCTGATCCGGCGTGACGGCTACGTGTTCATGCGCGGACTGCTCGACCGCAGTTGGGTGACCGATACCGGCCGGGCCGGGCTGGCCGCCCTGCAGGCAAACGGGTGGACCGAGCCCGGCGGCGACCCGGTGGGCGCGCCGCCACAGCTGCCCGTGCGCGCCGTGGCCATGCGCGACGCGTTCGGCGACCCGGGCTACGGGCGCATCCTGGCCGACCCGGGCTTCAACGCCATCCCCTTCGAGTCCCCGCTCACCGACCTCATGGGCCAGATCATGGGGCCGGCCGGCTTCTGTTACCCGTTGAAGATCCCGCGGATCGTGTACCCGTCCTCGGTCGTGCCCCGTCAGCCCGGCAACGTCGTGCACAAGGACTATCGAGCCGTGCAGGACATGTTCACCTGTTGGGTCCCGCTGGGCGAAGTACCCGTCAGCCTCGGGGGGCTGGCCGTGCAGCCCGGCAGCCAGACGACGGCGCGCCTGCGCCACCGACCGCTCAACCGGCTCGAGCGCGGCTGGCGCACGACCGACTACGAGCCCGGGGACGTCCTCGTGTTCCACTGCCTGACCACGCACGCCGCCCTGCCCAACCACGCGGGGCGCATGCGCTTCTCGGCCGAGTACCGCTGGCAAATGGCCGACCGGCCGGCGCCGCGCCGCATGGTCATCGGGCCCCGGGGCGTCGAAATGGGGTCACGCCTGTTCTCGCGGCACCGACTGGTGGCGCCCCGTCCCGGCGGGGCTGCAGCTCTTCGACGACGGCGGTGGCCACGACGGGCTCGGGCGCCCAGCCCGTCCGGGCGGCGTGTTGCCGCCGTCGCGTTCGTCGACGTCGGCTCGGGCTCGGGCTCGGGCTCGGGCTCGGGCGGCTGGCTCAGCTGGCGCTGACCAACCCGTAGATGCTCTTGGCCATGAGGTAGAGGCCGAGGCCGAGCGACAGGAGGGCGAGGGCCTGGTCGGTGTGCGAGTTGATCCACTCGAGCATGGCGTTCAGCCTGGTCTTGACCTTCTCCGGCTGCAGCACGGCGTAGATCTCCATGGCCAGATAGCTGGCCGTCGACCACAGGCAGAACACGAACACGAGCAGGTACTCGGTGGTGGTCTTCAGCTTGGCGTTGACGATGGTGGCCACGCCGGCCGTCACCAGCACCCACGGCTGGAGCAGGAACCCGAAGCCCGCCGCCGCCAGCGGATTGACCCGGTCGATGCTCGCCATCCACCTCGGCTGCTTCTTGGCCTCGTCGGACTTGGGCCGGCCCATGCGCTGGCGCCGGCGATAGCCGATGAAGACCAGGATCGCCCCGCAGGCCAGCTTGACCGCCAGCGCCGCGGTCGACGGCGAGCTCTTGGGGATCAGCGGCTTCCCGCCCGTGAGCGCGACCGTCACCGCCACGATCAGCACCAGGGTGAGCAGCCAGCCCAGCACGAAGCCCAACCCCTTGAGGATGCCGCGCTCGGCCGCCAGCAGCAGGATCATGGCTGTCAGCGGAATTGGCTCGATGGTGATGACGAGCCCGATGAGGAACAGGTCAAGCAGCACGCGGCGAGTTGGGGTCGGTTAAGCACCTCCGAACGTACTCGGCAAACGACGTCGGCCGCCGTCCCAGCAGCCAGGTCAGGACATTGGCATTGCCGTTGAGGCCGTAGCGCTCGTAGTGATCGATCAGGCGGACCAACGCGTCGGCGCGGTAGTCCTCGTCCTCGGTCGAACCGGGTCCCGACTCCCGTCCGATGGCCACCGTCGACGGCTCGGGCCGTACCGGCTTGCCCGACTCGGTGCTGATGATCTCGGCCCACTCGTGTCCGAGCGCAGATCGGCTCCGCACAGCTGGTAGGTGGCGTAGAGGTGCGAGGCGGACTTGGTCACCACCTGCGCCGTGATGGTGGCGAGGTTGTCCAGGTCGATCAAGGCGACCTTGGTGTCGATATCGAAGGGCTGGCGCAGCACGCCGCTCGCCACCGACAGCTCCACGTTGACGTTCTGCATGTAGTACGTCGGCTGCAGGATCGTGAAGGGAAGGCGGGACATGAGCAGGTGGCGCTCCACCTCGAGCTTGGCCGTGTGGTTGGGCAACCCCTCGAGCTGAGGGTGTATGACCGAAAAGAACACGAAGTGCTCGACCTGGGCCCGCCGGGCGGCCGAGACGACATTGTGGCCCAGGTCGGCCTCCTGGGGGTCGAGGATCGGCCCGATGTAGACCACGGTGCGCACCCCATCCATGGCGTCGCTGACCGCGGCCGCATCGGACAGATCGCCCACGACGGCTTCGACCTGTTCGTCCTCTCCCAGCTCCTTGACGAGCGGCGCGATGTCGAAGGCCCGCACGCGCTCACCGGTCGCGGTGAGCACCGGGATGACACTGCGTCCCGTCTGCCCACTCGCCGCGGTGACGAGGATCACGTCTGTGTCCCAGCTACCGCCTCTGCCCCGCTCGCTGTCGCGGCCTCCAGCGCCGCATCCGTTGTCTCGTCCGTGTAGGTGGACTTCTGCTTCCTCGCCCGCGGGGGCGGTCGGCGTTCGACACCACTGGGCCGCGGGATCGATCGCCTGGGGGGGATCGTTCACCAGCACGTGCGCCTCGCCGGTCCTAATGGCGAACACGATGGCCTGCGCGACCAACTCAGGCCTGTCCCTACCCATGGTCCCGCCGCCGGCCGGGGCATGGCCGGCACGCAGAACGCTGTAGAACTCGGTGTCTGTGCCCGAGGGGTAGACGACCGACAGGTTCACGCCCTTGTCGGCCAGTTCGAGCCGGCCGGTCTCGGAGAGCGAGTTCAGGGCCGACTTGGTCGCGTCGTAGCCGCTCATGCCGAGGGCGGCGTGCAGAGTGGAGGCCGAACTGACGTTGACTACGGCGCCGCCACCGATGGCCACCATGGC
Organism: uncultured Acidimicrobiaceae bacterium; assembly: GCA_963807775.1. Taxonomy (GTDB): domain Bacteria; phylum Actinomycetota; class Acidimicrobiia; order Acidimicrobiales; family RAAP-2; genus Bog-473. The sequence continues at coordinate 344,236 of CAWECY010000018.1, forward strand.
CGGCAGGACGCTCTGCGTGGCCACCAACGGAGCCACGACGTTGAGCTCGAAGACGGCGCGGAGGTCGATCGGGTCGAGCTGGAGCAGTGGGACGTGCAGTCCCTGTCCCGCGTTGTTGACGAGGACGTCGATGCCGCCGAACGTCGCGATCGTCTCCGAGACGAGCCGGCGGATGTGCGCCGGGTTGGTGACGTCTGTGGTGATGGCCCGCGTGCCCGGAAGCTCGCGCGCCAGTGCTTCGATCCGCTCCGTCCGGCGAGCGGCCAGCGTCACCTTGGCACCAAGCCCATAGAGATGACGGGCTGTCGCCGCCCCGATTCCTGACGACGCGCCCGTGACGATGCAGCTCTTGCCTTGGATCTCCATGCGCAGCCCTACGGCAAGCTACCTGCGGGCGCTACGGACGCGGCGGACTCCGGCCTTCCGACATGCCTGGTACACCAGACGGGACTTCTCGAGACAGATGGAACGACGGCCGCCGAAGGAAGGGGTTCCCCATTCCCTTCCGACCAAGAAACGACTCTTCCCTGTTCGGGATCGTGCCGGATCGAATGATCGAGAGCTGCAGCACCGGCGGCCGTCGTCCATGGATGGATGATGCAGCGGTTTTGGGTGGGGCGACTAGGGCCATTGGTCACGCAGACGGCCCTCCTCAGACAATGCACACGCAACTCTCGACTCGCTAGCCTCCGGCGCGTGACCGATTCACAATCGCCCAGCCCCGCCTCGGCCGCCCGGAGCGCCAGGTCGACGCCGGGCGGGATGCTCGACCTCATGCCGTTCACCAAGATGATCGGCGCCACCTTCTCCACCGTCACGGCGACGGAGGTAAAAGCCCGTCTGAACTGGGCTCCTGCGCTCTGCACGAGCGGCAGGCGGATCCACGGCGGTGCCGTGATGGCGCTGGCGGACAGCACCGGCGCGGCCTGCGCTTTTCTCAATCTGCCCGACGAGGCCAAGGCCACCACGACCGTCGAGTCGAAGACGAACTTCCTACGCGGGGTGCAGGAGGGCTACATCGAGTCCACGTCGCGCCCGCTCCACATCGGGCGCACGGTGATCGTGGTCGAAACCGATGTACGGGACCAAGACGACCGACTCGTCGCACGCGTCACCCAGACGCAGCTCGTGCTCTCACATTGACGAGTCTGTTCGTCCGCGCACGGGCGCGTTTCAGCATCAAGTGAAACTTGAATGACTTTCACGAAATCCTGAAACGAGAAATGGGCGGTTGGACCGGGGTCCCCACCCGGTCCACGCCGCCCAAATCTGGACGACGGTTGCCGGGGGAGGGGGTGTGTCGGCAGCTTGCGCCGTCATCGCGCCACCCACGGCCTCGGCACTGCCCGATCGTCGTTGATCTTGGTGTGCTCGCCCGGCGACCGTCGTCCTTTGACACATCTTTGTTGCGCGCGGGCCTCTGGCGGTAGGGCTGAAAGTCACGGAATCACACCGCGGTTTGCCTGAGCCGCCGGAAATGCTTGCGCGTCCGACGCGCTCAGCCGATCGGCGCCGGCACGATGGCATGAACGACGACGACGTCATCGCTGAGCGCACTCCAGATGATCAGCCGGAGTTCGCTTTGATAGACGACGCTCACGCCCCACACTCCGAGGTGTTGGTACTGGCGTCGCCGGCACCAGGGCTCTTGAGGGCCCGCCTCCAGGTCGTCGAGTGCAGCGTGGAGGCACTCGAGCAACCCTGCGTTGTGGACGGCTTCGGTCTCGAGTTCGCTCAACATGTCATTGGCGGCCCGCCCAAATCGCAGCTCTGCCACAGGCTGGTGGCCTTCAGCGTGTGGGCGGTCACGGGTGACGAGCCGTTCGGGCGCCTCGCGGTCCGCCGCAATGGATGCCTGGAGGGCGGTGTCCTGCAGCAGCTTGCGTTCCGAGACGGTGAGAACCTCCGCTGGATCCCAGTACATGGCCCCGTCCGGTAACAACGTGACGACGTAGGCCTCGTGAGCCGCGATGCGCAGGAGGTTGGCCCGCCGGCGATCCTGCAACCTGACGAAGAACTTCGTGACTCCGGTGGCGCCGTCAACGACGGGGCCCCAAAAGGGGCGGGTACCGAAGGGGCCGAGTGCTCTATCGCTGTTCACGATGGAGAACGGTCGGTGCCGTTCACTGCTCCACGCCCTCATCTCGGCGAGGTCGCTGAGGGGATCCGCCCGGCCGGGTGCCCAGCCTCGGGTTCTATACGGCTCGCCCCAAAGGGGATTTGACCCCTGAGGGCCGCGGGGGATTTGACCCCCGATGGGCGTTCACCCACAAGGGGCGATGCGAATACACACTTGCCCGACAGCGGGCACGCCCGAAACCATCCCGGATTGACCAAGAGAGATGCGAATACACCGTGCCCGACAGCCGGAACGCCCGAACCAACCGGGCCCGACGAAAGAGAGCCGACCTAGCGGGGGCTTCCTGGGTAGGAGAGGCGACGTCACCGTTCTACCAGGTCATTGGTGGCATTGGCGGCGCCGAGCCGTAGTACCCAACTCAGCGTGTGGGGGCGTAGACGTCGAGTCCGAACAGGGCGTAGAGACCCTCTTGGGTGGCGTCCATCTCGGTGAGCATGCGCCGGGCCCGAGGACGGCCGCGCTCACCTTGATAGAGCAGCAATGTCTCTTCGATTCCCGCCAGGCTCGAGAGGAGTCCCCGCACACTCATGGGCAGGCCGGCGCGCTCGGTCTCGCGGCGCATGAGGCGGGCCACCATCAGGGCGAGGACGCAGTAGAAGACGTGGACACGGATCTTTTGATCGGTCCAGTGGAACATCGGGCTGAACGAGACCACGCGGCGATCTTTCATCTGGCGGAAGTCCGCTTCGGCTTCTGACTGGGAGCGGTAGCCGGCCACTACGTCGGCGACCGACCACTCGTCACGATCGGTGAAGATGACACGCTTGCCGAAGAGCTCGTCGGCGAGGGCTGCCTTAGCCCGGGCGTCGCTGCGCCAGGTGAGCGACAGTTCGGAGGGCTCGGTGCCGTAAAGGGTCACCGAGATGACCCGGCGCAACCACCGGGGGGCGAGGATCTCCTCGATCTCGGCTTCGACGTTGTCGGCCGACTTGCGGCCACCTCCTCGTTGCAGGCGGGCCGCCACCTCAGCGAGCTGGCGGCGCGCCTTGGCCAGGGTCTGCTCGAAGCCAGCGGCCTGTTTGTCGAAGAAGCTCTGCGAGAAGGTGACCACGATGCGCCGTCGGTGACCGAAGACGACCTTGGTGCTCTCAAAGGCACTGAGCCCCTCGAAGCGCCCGGGGTCGACCACCTTGTAGCGGCTCTTGGGCACCGCCATCAGGTCGAGGTGATCAGAAGGGGGCATCGAAGCGATGAAGTGGAGCGGTCCGCCCTCGAGGAGCTCGAGATTGTCCGCCGAGTTCTGGCCGGCGTCAAAGACGACCGTCAGGCCTTCTGCACCGTGGCCGATCGACCCGAAGCGCTCGACCAGTTCGCCCACCACGTCGGCGAACTGGGTGGAGTCGTGGCGGTTCCCCTCATAGGCGTGAGAGACCAGTGGGATGCCACCGTCAACGGAGACCACGAGCCCGAGGCCAACCAATCGCAGATCGTTGCGCTTCTGCTTCGCCTTGCCTCGTTGCGCGATGGGGGCCCGGTCGTTGGCCGAGTCGATGAAGGTGGCGAAGTTCGTCATGTCGAGTGCGAGTCCCGAGACGTCGATCTCGTAGGTCTCGACCATGCGCCCGGTGATCCGGCGCTCGATCTCGACGAGTTGCTCGGGTGTGATCATGTCCATGGCGGCCCAGAAGCGGCGGTGGTCGAGGGAGGCCGGGCTCAGAGGTCCCACCACGCGGTCACCGGCCGTGGTTGCCCACCAGTCGGCCAAGGCCAGCTTCGAGCACGGTGCCACCACGCGGTTGAGCGTGGCCAAGGCGATGTAGGTCCCGACCGACGCCGCCGCATCGGCTCGCCGTGCACCCACCACCTCATCGATGATCTCTTTGACACCGAGGCGATCGAGCACGCCCCACACGGCGGCCAGGTCTCCGAAGCCCAGGTGGCGTGAGCGGTCGGGTTCACCGGGACCCGATTCTGAAAGACGTTGGGCGATCTCCTCCGCACTGCCCAGATACTGCTGGGAGACGATCCGCGGTTTGCCGTTCACCCGAGCCGACTCGGTCAAGTAGTAGTACGTCTTGCCCTTCTGCTTCTTTCCCACCAAATATGCCATATGTAGGTACTACCACTCCGAGGCAAGGATCGCGAGCACCGCGCGATGGCATACACGCTGGTCACGCGAATGTTTGAAAGAAACTTCCGAAGGCCCCGAAAGTCAGCTCAGGGCGTTACCCAGGAAGCCCCCGCTAGTAGGCCCCCAAACGGGCCCGCACCCCGTCGCCGAGGTCAAGGGCGGTCACCGCGGAGACCGGCAGCCGGTCCGGCAGCGTCACCACCAACGCCCCGTCCTCGGTCGACCATTCGGCCAGCTCCCCCGTCGCGACCAGCCGCACGCGGTTCACCCGGCTTGCGTCGATGGCCCGCAACACGACCCGCCGTCCGGCGGGCATGCCCAACACCAGGCAGTAGACCCCGTCGCCCGACTGGGTGAAGCGCAGCGGCGTCCCCTCGGCCGTCTCCGACTCCGGCAGCGACCAGGGCCGCGACCCGTAAATGGCCTCGCCGTTGGCCGACAGCCATGCGCCCAGGCCGCGCAGCGGTGCCTGCTGGGACTCGGGGATCGTCCCGTCGGGACGCGGCCCGACCCCGATGAGCAGGTTCCCGTTCTTCGACACGACGTCGCAGAACATCTGGATGAGCTCGGTGTCAGCCGATGATGTCCTCGGGCCGCTCGTGGCGGTTGGCCCCGAAGGAGTGCCCCGACCCGCGGGCCATCTCCCACTTCTTCTCCGAGACCGTATGCAGCACCTCGTACTCGGGCGTGCGGAAGTCGCAGTGGCGCGGCGCCGAGAAGGTCAGGCGCTTGCGCCGCTCGGGGATGATCGGCCAGGCCAGCTGCAGCACCGTCCCCGCCACCCGCAACCCGGCGTCGGTGAGCCACGACCGGCGGAACCCGGGCTGGACCCAGCGGTCGTTGACGACCCCGTCCGACACGTCGTTGTAGTAGTACGCGAACAAGCTCGGCCAGGTCCCCGCCCGAGCGGCCAGCCGATGTCGTTCCACAGCACCGACGGGTGCGTAGCGGTCGATCAGCTCGCGCACGTGCGCCGTGACGTAGTCGACGTAGCGCTGGCCCTGGGGCGCCGCCAGGACGGCGTCCGGCGCCGCGCGACAGCACGGCCCCGTTGTAGGGCCAGTCGTAGCCGCCGGAGTAGTACAGGCCCATCCGCATGCGGCGCTCGCGCACGGCCGCCGACAGGTCGCCGACCAGGTCGCGCTCGGCGTGAGTACGCGCCCTTGACGGGGTGCTGGACCGACGAGGGCCACAGCGCGAACCCCTCGTGGTGCTTGGTCGTCAGGACCACGTAGCGGGCCCCGGCCTCCTGGCACAGCGTCGGCCAGCGCATCGAGGTTGGCGCCGCCGAGATGCGTCGTTGAACGTCTTCACGAAGTTGTCGTAGGGGTAGTCGTCGCCGTAGACCTCGGGCGTGGTGCCGCTGGGTGGGCTGCCCGCGATCTGCATGGAGTTCAGGTACCACTCGGCGTAGGGGTTCTCCCGCAGCATCCGCTTGGGCCCGCTCTTGACCAGCAGCTCCTGGATGTCGGGCACCCGCGGCGCCCAGCCCGGGACCGAATAGAGGCCCCAGTGGAGGAAGACGCCCAGCTTGGCGTCGTCGTACCAGTCCGGCACCGGATGGGTGCCGAACAGAGTCCCATGTCCCCTCATACACGGCGTTGCATTCTCGCACGTCTCGGCGCCGCCGGCGCAAGGGCCCACTCCCGCTGCGCACGTGTGGCCCTGCATCGGCCGTGAGGGCCCCGATCGCGGCCCGATCGCCCCATGTCGGAATGTCGGCGTGCCTGCGCTGCGCCTTGACCCATATTGTGGTCGCCGCCCTGGTGAGCATCTCCCCGGCGGGCGTCACCAGCCCGCGCCGCCCAGATACCCCGATTCAGTGGCCCGGTGCCGTGCCCAGCTCAGCGGCGAGGTCCGCCAGGCAGGCCATGTTGCCGACCCGCTCGGCCCGCCCGATTGCCCCGAGATCCATCGTCCGCTTCAGCTGAATCACAGGCTTGTAGAGAGCGACCTGCGCAGCCCGCGCCGTCGGCGCGTGAGCGTCGCAGCGGGGGCCGGAGTGGGCCCTCCCGCGCCCGCTCCGGCGCCGGCACCGGCGCCGGCGCCGGCCCCACCACCGTGGCCCGGCGGGCCGTAGCGCACGCGGAACAGCACGTAGGCCACCGGCCCGACCAGGATCGGCAACCAGTACGAGATGAGCCGGTAGGCCAGCGTCGCCACCACCGCCGATCCGGCCGGGATCCCGGCCAGGATCAACATGCCGCTCAGGCCCGCCTCGACGATGCCGAGCCCGCCCGGCGTGATCGGGATGAGCCCGAGCAGGCCGGCCACCGCGTAGGCCAACAGCACCAGCGACGGGTTCGGCTTCACACCGGTGGCCCTGATGCACGCCAGCAGCGTCAAGAAGTCGAAGGCCAGCCGCCCGCTCGAAAGCAGGAGGGCCGCCTTCCACTTACGGCCGAGCACGTCGCGAATCCGGTTGCGCTCGTAGACCAGGCGGTCCGCCAGCCCAGTCATGGGCTCGGACTTGCGCTTCCACCGGTTGCGCGCCGCCTGGATCACGTCACCGGCCCAACGCAGCGGCCGCTCCATCATCAGCACCACGGCGCCGAAGGCGGCGAAGAGGACGAAGGCCACGATGCCGAGCAGGGCCGCGTGCTCCAGTCCGCTGTCGATCGGGGTCCCGGCAATGATCGCCGGCAGCACGAAGATGGGCAGGGCCAGCAGCCCGGCGATGCCCAACAGCGAAAATGCGGTGAGCCCGCCGACCGCCGTGGCCGCGTCGTTGCCCGAGGCCGCCAGCATGCGGAACTGCGTCGCCGCCCCCACCGCCTGCCCGCCCGGCACGATGAGGCTGATGGAGTTCCCCGTCAGCTGCGACGTGGCCACCGAGTACCAGGCCTTGGTGCGCAGAGCGATCCGCTGCAGCGCGATCGTGCAGCAGAAGTGCGCGACCTGTGCCGCCAGGGCGATGGCGAACCAGATGGGATCGAGCGAGCGCAGCTTGGGCCAGGAGTCGAAGACCTCGGTCAGGCTCGGGAAGACGAGATAGATCGTGATCCCGCCCACCACCACCGCGATGGTCCCTCTTGACGAAGGACCGCCACGGGGGTGGCGACTCGACGTCCTGGGTGATGCGCGACTCGAGGCGATGCGAGATAACGCCTTCGCGTTCGCCTTCGCCGGCCGCCACCGCGGTCGGGGACCGCAGGGTCCGGCTCCGGGTCGACGACGGGATCAGACATCAACGCGCTCCCGTCCGCCGACCCGGCCGGCCCGGGTCAGCTGGCCAGGATCTTGGCCTTCTGCTCCTCGAACTCGGCGTCCGTGAGCACGCCCTGTGACTTGAGGTCGGCCAGCTTGCTCAGCTGCGAGGCCGTGTCGGCACCCGGGGTCCCGGCCGCTTGCTTCACGTACTGGTCGAAGGCCTTCTGTTGCGCTGCCGCCTGCTCCGCCGCTCGCTCGTGCATCTTGCCGCCCCGCGCGATCAGGTACACGAAGACCCCGAGGAACGGGATGACGATGATGAAGATGCACCCACACCGCCTTGTCCCGCCGCCCATGTCGTGGCTGCGGAAGATGTCCGAAGAACACCATGATCAGCAGCCAGATCCAGATGATGAAGAGGAAGAAGTACAACATCGTCAGGAAGGCGTCGAGCACCGGGTAGCTGGAAGCGAGCATCAAGAATCTCCTTGTGGTTCGTGGTCGGCGAGTACCGCGCCGGTGAATTGTCTAGCCGCACACCGTTGCAAGCGCTTGGATGGACGCGACAGGGCCGAAAGTCCTCATCGCGGGCGCGGGCCAACCACGAATACTCACCTCGATGTCGTGACCTTCGGCCCTGACCTGCCACAACGCGCACGAAGTCAAGGAGAGCACGGCCGGTCCCCCAAGTGAGCCGGCGTGACCACGACCGCCGCGGAGATCACTCGGCCGTCGGCGGTCGTTGCCACGGCCACTAGAAGTGCCAGGGGAACGGCGACCAGTCCGGCGCCCGCTTCTCCAAGAACGAATCCCGCCCCTCGGTCGCTTCGGGTGAGGCGTAGGCCAGCCGGGTCGCCTCGCCGGCGAAGAGCTGCTGGCCCACCAGGCCGTCGTCGATCATGTTGAAGGCGTACTTCAGCATCCGGATGGCCGTCGGGCTCTTCCCGTTGATCTCGGCCGCCCACTGCAGCGCTACTGACTCCAACTCAGTATGCGGCACCACCGCGGTTCACCGCGCCCATGCGGAACGCCTCCTCGGCCGTATACGTCCGACCGAGGAAGAACACCTCACGGGCGAACTTCTGCCCGACCTGGCGGGCCAGGTACGCCGATCCGAACCCGCCGTCGAAGCTGGCCACGTCGGCGTCGGTCTGCTTGAAGCGGGCGTGCTCGGCGCTGGCCAGGGTCAGGTCGCAGACCACGTGCAGGCTGTGGCCGCCGCCGGCGGCCCAGCCCGGTGCCACGCAGATGACCACCTTGGGCATGAAGCGGATCAGGCGCTGTACCTCCAAGATGTGCAGCCGTCCCGCCCGTGCCCCGGTGGGGTCGGACTCGTCGTCGTACTGGTAGCCGTCGGCGCCCCGGATGCGCTGGTCGCCGCCGGAGCAGAAGGCCCAGCCGCCGTCGACGGGCGACGGGCCGTTCCCGGTCAGCAGCACGCACCCCACGTCGGGCCACTGGCGTGCGTGATCGAGGGCGCTCAGCAGCTCGTCCACCGTGTGTGGCCGGAAGGCGTTGCGGACCTCGGGGCGGTTGAAGGCGACGCGCACCGTCCCGTGCGCCACGGCGCGGTGGTACGTGATATCGGTGAAGTCGAAGCCGGGCACCACCGCCCAGGCCGACTCGTCGAAGAGCTCGGAAATCATGCGACGAGCCTCCTACGGGACCAGCAGCTCCGTCCATCCCAGGCACGAACGCCCGTCGTGGCCCACCCCGTCGGGCCACGGCCGCCACAATGAGACACCGTGACGGCCGACGACGCAGTCCAGGTCGGCGGCCCGGCCCCCGACCAGAGCACCTCGCACATCCACCTGCCGAAGGTCCCGAGGGCCACGCTGCAGCGCCTGGCCATGCCGCTCCTCACCGGCCTCGGACTGTGGATCCTCATCGAGCAGCTCGTCGGACTCAACGCGTTCGAAAACGGCCTGGCCGACATCCAGTGGGACTGGGCCCTCGTCGTGCTCATCGTCACCCAGGTCACGACGTTCACCGAGGCGGTGGCGCTGTCGGGCGCCATGCCCATCGCTGTCCCCCTCAGCCGGCTCACCCTCCTGCGCGGCGCCATGGACTTCACCGGGCTCGTCGGCGGCACCGTGGGCCGCACCGCCACCGTCGTCCGCTTCGATACGCAGCGCGGGATCGACGCGGCGGTCGCCCTCAGCTCGGGACTCATCTACAGCTTCTCGGGCTTCGTCATCCAGGTCGTCTTCACGCTGGTGCTCATCCCGGTCTCCCTCGATGAGTTCCACCGCACCCCGGCCGGCCCCTCCGGCTCGGGCGCCGAGATCCTCCAGCTGGTTCTCTACGCCATCATCGCCGCCGGGGTCATCGGCGCCATCGCCTTCATGGTGCCCCGGGTGCGGCGAATCGTCGTCTCCCGGGTCAAGCCCCAGTTCGACTCGGCCTGGGCCAACGTGCGCGAGGTCCTGTCGTCTCCGAAGCGGCTCTCCTTGCTGCTCGCCGGGTCGGCGGCCACCCAGCTCCTCATGGCGGCCGGACTCGGCCTCTCCCTCCACGCCGTCGGCGCGCACGCCAGCCTCGGGGCCTTGATCCTCGTGTGCACCTTCACCTCGCTCCTCGGTGGGCTGGCGCCGATCCCCGGTGGCATCGGCGTCATGGAGGCCTGCTACATCTCGGGCCTCACGCTCCTGGGCGTGCCCCAGGAGCAGGCCATCACCGCCACCTTGATCTACCGGCTCTGCACCACCTACCTGCCGCCCTTCTGGGGCTGGGGCGCCATGGTGTGGCTGCGCCGGCGGGGTGAGCTCTGAGCTGCTCCCTCGTAGCCGCGGACCAGCTCGGAGGTGATGGCCTCGAAGGCATCCTCGCCCTCGGGACCCAGCTGGATCGGCATCAACACGGAACCTATCCCGCCGCAGTCCGCCAGGGTTCTGGCTGTGCTCGCCGCCCCGTACCGATCCGGCTCCGCGAGGCGGCACACGTCGGGGTCACCCCAAGACGGGGGGTCCCGCAGCGCTCCCGGCGCACCGTTCACCCCGACAGCGTGCGAAAACGCCCGTGAGGCAACCGGACCGCAACCGAACGCCAAGCCGCGTTCGGCCGAAGTGAGCAAGGTGACTTGGCGAACGGACAAGGCCCAGCGTTGCTAGAGCTCGTCCGGCACAGCGCCGGCGTGACGAGGAAAAACGGCTCGGGTGCTCCGACTCATGGAGCGCCCGAGCCCCCGCGCGCGCCGTCGCACCTCGACCCCGCCGACCAACCCGCCTCCGTCGTTGAGGCCTTCCTGCGCCTGCCCGACGCCATCGTCATGGTCGATTCGTCCGGCAACATCGTGTGGGGCAATCGTTCGGCCGAGCGCATGTTTGAGCGCACGCTGGACGACTGGGTCGGCCAGTCGGGCTTCGACCTGGTGCACCCCGACGACCACGAATTCGTCTTGCGTTCGCTGACCTCCATCTACGGCCGCGACGTCGGGACACCCATTGAGATCCGGATCAAGGCCGCGTCGGGGTTTCGCCTGGTCGAGATCGTCGGCACCACGGTGGAATGGGGCGGCGACAGCGTCGTCCTGCTCTCCATACGTGACCTGACCGAGCGCCGCCGCTACGAGGTGGGTCGGGGCAACGAGGCGCGCTTCCGCTCGCTCGTGCACAACGCCGGCTCGGTCATCATGCTGCTCTCGGCCAGCGGCACCCTCCTGTCGGTGTCGGGCGCCATCACCCGGCTCCTGGGGCACGACCCCGAGCTGCTCGAGCAGCGGCCGCTCATCGACATCGTGGCCGGAGAGGACCGGAAGCGGTTGACGGCCGCCCTGAAGGTGGCGGGCCGAGGGGCTCCGGCGGCGCATCCCGTCACCTCCCGGGTCAAGCTGCTGCGCCACGACGGCAGCGCGTCCGTCCCGTTCGAACTCAGCATCGTGAACCTGCTGGACGATCCGACCGTCGAGGGTTACGTGATCTCGGCCCTCGACGCCACCGCCCAGGTCGCCGCCGAGCAAGGGCTGAGCGAAGCCCTCTCGCTCCTGACCGCCACCCTCGAATCGACGGCCGACGGCATCCTGGTGGTCAACACGGCGGGAAAGATCACCGGATTCAACCGCCGCTTCGCCGAGATCTGGCACATCCCCGAGGAGTTCCTCTCCGAACAGACTCAAGCCGAAGCCCTCAGCTTCGCCCTCGATCAGCTGGCCCAGCCCGAAGACTGGCTCATCCGGGACAGGCTCTCGTTCAGCTCGGAGTTCGAGAGTTTCGACACCCTGGAGTTCAGGGACGGGCGCGTGGTGGAGCGGGCGGGGCGACCCCAGCGGGTTGGAGACGACGTCGTCGGCCGCGTCCTGAGCTTCCGGGACGTCACCGACCGCAAGCGCCTCGAAGACGAGCTGGCCTACCGGGCCTTCCACGACTCGTTGACCGGCCTGGCCAACAAGGCCCTGTTCCAGGACCGGCTCGATCACGCGCTGTCCCGCTCCCGACGGACGGGATCGAACCTGGCCGTGCTCTTCGTCGATCTGGACAACTTCAAGACGATCAACGACAGCCTGGGACACGGCGAGGGCGATCTCCTGCTGAAGCAGGTGGCGGCGAACCTCGTCCGCTGCCTCGGGCCTTCGGACACAGCGGCCCGGCTGGGCGGTGACGAGTTCGCCATCCTGATTGAGGACGTGCAGTCCCACGACGCGATCACCGACCTGGCGCAACGCATCCTCGAGTCGTTGCGCCCACCCGTCCGCCTTGGGTCCAAGTCCGTCGAGCGCGACGGGCAGCGTCGGCATCGCCTTCGACGTGGCCGGCATCACCCGCGAGCAGCTCCTGCGCAACGCGGATATCGCCATGTACGGGGCGAAGGACCTCGGCAAGGACAGGGCCGAGGTCTACCGCGACGAGATGCACGCGTCGGTGCTGGCCCGTATCGAGCTCGAGGACGACCTCCGCCAAGCCATCCTGGCCGGCGACCTCGTCGCCCACTTCCAACCCATTCTCGACCTCGCCACCCGCCGCGTCGTGGGGTTCGAGGCCCTGGTGCGGTGGTCCCATCCGCGAGGCGGGCTCGTCGATCCCGGGTTCTTCGTGCCACTGGCCGAGGAGCTGAACCTCATCGGCGAGATCGATTCGTTCGTGTTGCGCTGCGCATGCCAGCAGGCCCGGCGGTGGCGCGAGGCCGGCCTCGGCGGGCCTGAGCTGATGATGAGTGTGAACGTGTCGGCCGGGCGGCTCGTCGAACCCGCCCTGGCCGACCAGATCGCGACCGTGATCGAACAGTGCGGGTTCGACCCGCACTCGCTCATCCTCGAGATCACCGAGAGTGCGATGCTCACCGACAACGAGACCACCGTGCGCAACCTGTCGACACTCCGCGCCCTGGGTGTGCGGATCGCTTTGGACGACTTCGGCACCGGCTACTCGACGTTCTCGCACCTGGATCGGCTGCAGATCGACATCGTCAAGATCGACAAGTCCTTCGTTCAGACCCTGGACGCCACGGCCAACTCGAAGAGCCTGGCGGCAGCCATGGTCCAGCTGGCCGGCACGCTCGGCTACCAGACCATCGCCGAGGGCGTCGAGAACGCCGCGCAGGAAGAGGGCCTGCGCGCCCTCGGTTGTGCCCTGGCCCAGGGGTACCACCTGGGGCGGCCGCTGGACGCCGAGCGCGCCGGCGCGTTGCTGGCGACGTACGACTGAGCAGCGGCCGGATTTTCGTCGCTCTCGCCTAGCCTTCCCGTCGATGGCCGCCGCCCTCCCGCCCTCCGGTCCGCCGGTCACCTCGGTGGACGAGGCGATCGACCGGATGTACGAGATCGAGGCCGCGCTGCCCAAGAGTGACGGCCTGGCCTGCTTCAACCGCATGTACCTGGGGGTCACCCAGGACGTCGACAACCGGATCGGGCAGGGCTACTTCTCGGACCCCGATTTCCTGACCGCACTCGACGTGGTGTTCGCCAACATCTACTTCGACGCCGTCGATGCGTTGGTGATCGAGCCCCACGCGGTACCGGTCGTGTGGCAGCCCCTCCTCGAGCGCGCGTCCCGCCCCGACGTCTACCCCATTCAGTTCGCCCTGGCCGGGATGAACGCCCACATCAACCACGACCTGCCTATTGCATTGGTGCAGACCTGCGCGCAGCTCGGCACCGCTCCCGACGACAGCACCCACCACAGCGACTACCAGAAGGTCGACCAGCTGCTCGATGCGGCCGAGCAGGCGGTCCGCCAGTCCTTCGAGTCGGGCACCGTCCTCCATGCCGATCGCGACGCACAGCGGGTGCTCGACCTGGTCGACAACTGGAGCATCAACTCGGCCCGTGACGTGGCCTGGGACACCTCCATCGCCCTGTGGCGCTCCCGGGACGACCCAACGGTTGAGGATCTGATGATGGACGGCCTGGCGCGAACCGTCGCCATGGCCAGCCGCTGCCTGCTCGTCCCGGCCGACGACGAGCGCCCTGCCATGGCCTGGTGCGACCGCGTGCGACGCTCCATTGAGGTCATCCTGCACGGATAGATACGGCACCCCAGGCACGGGCGGCGCCCGCGTGGACCCGACCTGGGGCAACATGGGGTGATGCGGACCAAGATCATCGCTCTGGTCGCGCTGGCCACCCTGGCCACGCTCGCCCTGCCCGGCGAGGCCCAAGCCCGCTCGCGGCCGTCGTCGCCCACGTACTACGTCTCCCTAGGCGATTCCTATTCGGTGGGCTATCAACCCGGGCTGGGCTCGACCCCCGGGTACACCGTGTATGTCGCCAACAAGACGCACCTGACGCTGGTCAACTTCGGGTGCGGCGGGGCGACCACCAGCTCCATCGTCGACTCCATCGGCTGCCCGGACGTGCTGCCCCACACCGTCGGCGGCGTGACCTACCCGACCACGACGCAGATCGCGGCGGCCGACGCGTTCATCACGGCGCATCAAGGTCACATCGGGCTCATCACGGTCACCATCGGGGGCAACGACGTGACTGGGTGCGCCACGCAGAGCAACCCGATCAGCTGCGTTGCCGGTGTCGTCAAGAGCATCACCACCAACGTCACGACCCTGGCCTCGGACCTGCGCACCGCCGCCGGCCCCACCGTCCCGATCATCGGGCTGACCTACCCCGACGTGATCCTCGGCGCCTACGTCTACCCCAAGCAGCCGCCGGCACCGGCCGTGCTGAACCTGGCCAAGGAGTCGGTGGTGGCCTTCAAGCTGCTCATCAACCCCACCCTCTCCAAGGCCTATGCCTCGTCATCGGGGGCCTTCGTCGACGTGACCGCCGCCACCGGCGCCTACACCCCGCTTACCAGCACGGTAAAGACGGCGGCGTACGGCACCATCCCCGTGGCGGTGGCCGGCGTGTGTACCCTCACCTGGTTCTGCGCCCAGGGCAACATCCACGCCAAGACGCCGGGGTACACCCTGATCGGGAAGCTGGTCGTGGCGAAGTACGCCGCCATGAGAAGGCGGTAGCCGCCTCACTCCGTCCCGCAGTGGGTCCGCGTGAATGCCCCATGGGCTGACACCGGTGTTCTACCCTTTGAGGACGCAGGCAGCGGAAAAACACGCCATAGTTAGTTCCGCGCCGGCACGGTAGCCAGGGGGCGCATGACTGGGCGGTATGGACCAACCAAGTGGCGATTGGTGAGGTGACGATGTAATGGGGAATGTCCTGTGGTTCGTCCTCTTCCTGTTCGCCTATGGCCTGTTCAGTGTCGTATCCAGCCGCCAGACGAAAAACCTGATGCGCACGAGAAGGTGGTTCTGGCCCACCGAGCTCGCCGCTCTGACTAGTTCGGTGGCCCTCTTCGTCTTCCTCTATACGCTCGCTCGCTCGCGCAGCACCCTGATCCCCGCTGGTCTGTTCCTCGCTACGCAGGTCAGTGTCCTGCTGAGGGCGGCATCAAGCATGACGACCGTGGGCGAATCACCGGGGCAGCTTCTGGCCGAGTCCCGCTGGACCAGCGTGTCGATGATGATCCGTCACAGGTGGGTCGCCATCGTGAGCGGGCTACTCCTCATCATCGTCGGCTTGGGCTACCCGGTGGCGGCAGGAATCGTGTATTTCTCGAATACAGTGCCGTCCCCGGCCGCCACACTGTCCGTCACCCGTATCACCCTCCTGGTGCTCTTCGTGGGAGGGACGCTGGGCCTCCTGACCAGCCAGATCGGGCTATTCACGTCCGAGAACCTGAATGCCGCCTCGCGCCAGAAGCTCTTTTATCCCACGCTGGGAGGCCTGGTACCCAACGGCTTCATCCTCGCTGTGCTGCTTTGGACGTTCAGCGCACCTTCGGCCGCAGCCCATTCGAGCCAGGGCATTCACGTCCGGTTCACCCCATTGGTGCTGGTGATTCTGCTGGGTTACTTCCTCGGCACCGCCGTAGTGCCGTTCATCGTGGGCTCTTCGCGCAACCGCAAGTGGCAGAACCAGCTGAGGGCCCGGCAGCCGAAGGCGCTCGGAGACGTGATCCAGATCCTCAACAAACCAGTGTCCGACTCTTATGACGACGAGCTTTCGGCTCTCGTCTCCAAGCTTGAGAAGGAGCGGGCCGACTTCGTCGCCTCGGATGAGGGAATCAGCTACGGGCTCTGGCTCGACCAGCAAAAGGTGACCGAGGCTCAGTTGTCGGCAGCTGCACCGGGGTCGGCGTCAGCAGGAGCAGAGGAAGAGGCAGTGGAAGGTGCAGCGAACGTCTCGGTCGATGGCATCGCGGGCGTAGAAGCAGTGTTGTACGCGCCGGACACCGCGTCATTGCCAGAGGTGCTGCAAGCACCGACGTTTTATGACGCCTCCGTCGTGCAGCTCGTTGAGCAATTCGATCCGCAGGACTTCTACACGTCACGGTCCCAGGACCCGAGATTTGAGTACGTCGACTGGCTGGACGAGCTCATCGGCGAAGTCGGCGAGACCCGGCGGAACCTCGCAGAGAAACGCGGCGGTGCGTCACGAGTGAAGACGGCGAAGGATTGGGCCGACAGCTACGACAACCAGCGCGACGAGCTCAAGGAGACCGAACCGATCGGCAAGAGCGCCGTGGGTGCCATGGTTGTTGGCACGTTGTTCACCTCGTTGCTCGGTGTGGTCTTCACGGGGTTCGGCAACGTGCTGTGGACGCATGCGTCCAGCGCCGTGCCCAAGTGAGTCCAGAGGAGCGGTCAGCGGGAGGGTGCGGTTTCGTATTGTGCTGTTCCGGTAGTAAGGGACGGGCGCTCAGGACCCCCGCCGCCGGAGGTCGTCCTCCGCCTCCTTGTCACCCTCGAACAGGTCCGTTCGGTCGTACTGCTCGCCGGTGCGGATCTTCGCCCGCCGCTTGGACACGCTCCTGGACAGGCTGGAGAAGGCGGCCTGGCTCCCCGTCGCATCCGCCCGGAAGTTCTGGATGCTCCCTATGGCATACCCGATGTCGCCGCCCTCTTCATAGGAGTCCTGGTTCGCTCCGAGATAGGCAAACGACCAGCCCTGGTCCTCACGCTTCTTGACCAGCTCGAAGAGCTTCGTGCGGTCGTACTCCCGGCTCTGGTTCTCCTGGCCGTCGGTGAAGGTGACGAAGAGGATCTCTTCGGTCGGCTCGCCATTGCGCTTCCGCGCCTCGGCCCGGATGGTGGCGTCGGCGATGGCGTGGCCCATCGCGTCGTAGAGCGGCGTGCCGCTCCGCGGGATGAAGGTCTCGGCCGTCAACGGGACCATCTCGAGAATGGGGACGGCGCAGGCCAGGACCTCGTGGGCATCCTGGGTGTCGAACTGGATGAGGGTCATCAGGGCATCTGGTCCGTCCGCCTGCTGAGCAGAGAGGAACGAGTTGAAGCCACCGACCACGTCTGAGGCCATGGACTCCATGGACCCGGAACGATCGAGGACGAAGTAGATGTGGACCGCTGCCTGTTTGCTCATGTGCCCTTCTTTCCTTTTGATTTCGAGAGGCCCCGTTCGAGGACCACCCGGATGGTGTCGCTCATGGCCAGACCCTCTTCGTTGCCGACCGCGGCCAACCGCTGGACGAGGTCTTCGGGCAGGCGCACGCTGATCAGCTGACTGGTCGAGCCGCGCTTGGCCCTCGATGCCGCCACGAAGTACTGCGCCGGAGACTGACGATCTGCCACACCCAAGGTGTAATACAACCTGTATTACACTTCAAGCCCCAAGAACCGACCGGCATCCCCTGGTCATCGCTAACCGAGCGGTTAGTAAATCCGCCGTATACGCCCAGTCCTACTCGCCTGGCATCACCCGCCTGGGACCCGGCGTCCGACGGGATCCCACCGAGAATCGTGCACAACTTCCCTGGCGACCCCAGGGTGACAGGAGGGTGTATCCACGGCCCCCGCCCCTTCAGCAGGCGTCCCGCCTTACTAGCCCTTGGTGGCGCGTGGACGTGTCCTGTCCGGTTGGAGGCACGGTGCTGCTTTTCTGACTGCCCAGCGAGGACTGGTGCCGAACCGCGGCACCGGCCGGCGGCCGACCCACGACCACCGCCGTCCAGCAAAGGACAACGACGACACCCAGCGCTGCGGCGCCACCGACGCGCAGCCCCCTCACGTGTGTTCCTGCAGCGCCTTCACCAACAAGCGCCGCAGCTCCGCCCGCTCGGCCACGCTCAGCCCCTCGAGGATCTCGTCCTCGATACTCCCCTGCGCCAACTCAGCGTGCTCCAGCGCCTCGAGTCCGGCTTCCGTGATGTCCACCAGGTGACGACGTCGGTCGGTCGGGTCCCGCCGCCGCTCCGCGTACTCCAGGTCCTCCAGGTCGTTCAGCACCAGAACACCGGTGTTCGAGTCCATGTGCAGGCCCTCGGTCATGGCCTGTTGCGAGGTGCCGGGGTGGTCGCGCAGATAGGCGAGCACCACCATGTTGCGCAGGTTCATTCCGACGAGCTCGACGGAACTCTGCTGGTAGACAGCCCGGGCCAACCTGGTCAGGAGCACGATCGTCCCCGTCCCCGTCCCCGTCACGGCACCCGTCCCGCCTTCGGCCCCTGTCCCGGGCCGGGCCCCTCCGGTCTGCCGGGCGGCGCTCACGACCCCGACCCCCAACCCCGACCCCAACCCCAAGACGCCGCCTGAACGGCCCCATCCATCACACCCCTAGGATAATCCCGAAATCATGACTATCCCCGACCAGATGGCCGTGACCGTGCCGCAGCCGCGGAGCGCCCAGGCCGACCGCCGGCGCTGGATAGCCCTGGTCGTCGTCTGCCTGGCCATGTTCATGAATGCTCTCGACGGCTCCATCGTCAACGTGGCCCTCCCGGCCATCCAGCGCAGCCTGCACTTCAGCCAGTCCGGCCTGACCTGGGTCGTCGACGCCTACCTCATCTCGTTCGGCAGCTTCCTGCTCATGGCCGGGCGCCTGGGCGACCTCATCGGCCGCAAGAAGGTGTTCATGGCCGGCGTGACCCTCTTCACCCTCGCCTCCATCGCCTGCGGCTCGGCCGACAGCCAAACCATGTTGGTGGCGGCCCGCTTCGTCCAGGGCATCGGCGGCGCGCTGTCGTCCTCGGTGATCGTCGCCATCATCGTGACCGAGTTCGAGAGCCCCTACGAGCGGGCCAAGGCCATGAGCGCCTACGTCTTCGTGGCCGTGGGCGGCGGCTCCATCGGGCTCCTGGCCGGCGGCATCCTCACCCAGGCCCTGAGTTGGCACTGGATCTTCTTCGTGAATGTGCCTATCGGCATCGCCACCTTGATCCTCGGCTCCATCCTCCTGGTGGAGAACATCGGCCTCGGCATCAAGCAGGGCGTCGACTGGGTCGGGTCGGTGCTGATCACCGCGGCCGTGATGCTGCTGATCTACGCCATCGTCACCGCCACCACCTACGGCTGGGGCTCCGCCCACACCCTGACCCTCGCCGGCATCGCCGTCGCGCTGTTCGTGGGCTTCCTCGTCCTCGAGTCCCGCCTGTCCGACCCGATCATGCCGCTGCGCATCCTCAAGCTCCGCACGCTCACCGGGTCGAGCGTCATCCGCGGCCTGATCATCATCGGCATGTTCTCCACCTTCTTCATCGGCGCCCTCTACTTCGAGCACGTGCTCGGCTACAGCCCGGTCAAGACGGGGTTGGCCTTCCTGCCCCAGGCCGTCGCCATGGCCACCATGTCGGCCGGCATCACGGCCCGGCTGCTCAACCGCTTCGGCGCCAAGGCGGTGATGTATCCAGCCATGGTCCTGGCCGCCGGCGGCCTGCTGCTGTTCGCCTCGGCCGGCCAGCACGGCGCGTACTTCCCCAAGATCTTCATCGCCTTCCTCATGCTGGGCGTGGGGGCCGGCGCGTCGTTCATGCCCCTGTTGCAGATCGGCATGTCCGAGATCCCCAACACCGACGCCGGCCTCGGCTCGGGTGTCGTCAATGTCTCGCAGCAGCTGGCCGGCGCGGTCGGCCTGGCCGCCTTGAGCACCATCGCCGAGAACCACTCCAAGACCCTTCTGGCCGCCGGCCAGGACCTCATTAGCGCCCTCACCCGCGGCTACCAGCTGGCGCTGCTCATCGCCGCCGGCTGCGTCACCCTCGCCCTGGTTCTCTCCCCCGTGCTGTTGCGCACGAACGAATCACCCGAGGAGCGGGCGCGCCACATCGCGGAGAACATGGCCAACCCCGAGATCCAGGAGCACCTGGTCCTCTAACCGGCCGCCCGTTCCCTCGAACCGACACCACTCCCACCGTCGCCGCATGGCGGTATCCGACCGACTGTTCTTCGCATTGCCGATCCCACAACTGGCGCACATTTCTGCTGCTGTTCCTCAGCAACCAACCCGATTCTTCCTGCGCTGGATGGGTGTCGCGCCGCGATTCGCTCGACACCCCGCAACTCGATGGCAACCACGCGGAGCCGTCGATTCAGCCGAATTACAGCAATACGGGTTTGGTAACAGAGGGAGCCCCAACAGGTGGTTGAGCTGGGTTGGCACAGGGCGAATGGGGTCACCGAACCCCAGGCGCTGCCGCCACGGCGACGCACGAAGGAGCGTTCTCGCCAGCAACCCAAGCAGTCGCCGAGCGAGCGCTCCGCCATGGCGGACGCGTTGTTGCACCTGCCCGACGCCGCCGTCGTCGTCGATGGGACCGGGTGCCTCGTGTGGGGAAACCTCGCCGCCGAGCGGCTGTTCGGGTGCACGTTGGAAGAGTCCCGGGGTGTGTCGGCGTTCGAGCTCATCCACCCCGACGACCACGAGTTGGCACTGCGCTCGCTCTCCACTGTGCAGGAAAAGGAGGTGGGCGAGCCCCTCGAGATGCGGATCAAGGTGGCCTCGGGTTGGCGCCTCATCGAGCTGATCGGCACCCCTACCCGGTGGCAGGGCGACAACGTCGTCCTGCTGTGCCTGCGCGACCTGACGGAGCGCCGCCGGCTCGAGGTGGGCAGCGGGCGCGAGGCACGCTTGGGCTCGGTCGTCCACAACGCCGGCTCCATCATCATGCTGGTGTCGCGCGACGGCATCGTCGAGTCGGTCTCGGGCGCCCTCACCCGTGTGCTGAACCATGACCCCGGCATGCTCGAGGGACGCCCGTTGTCGTCCCTCGTCGCCGAGAGCGACCGCTCGGAATTCGACGCCGCCATGGCCGCGGCACGTCTCGGGGCCACCTCAGCCATGCCGGTCACGGCCAGGATCGGACTCCTCCGCCACGAGCGCGCCGCCGCCGTGCCCTTCGACCTGAGCATCGTGAACCTGTTGGACGACCCGACCGTCGAGGGGCTCGTCATCTCGGCCACCGATGCCACCGCACAGGTCTCTGCCGAGCGCGACCTGAGCGCGGCGCTCTCCCGGCTGACCGCCACCCTGGACTCCACGGCGGACGGAATCCTGGTCGTCGACATGGCGGGGAAGATCACGGATTTCAACCGGCGCTTCGCCGAGATCTGGGGCCTGCCCGAGACCCGGCTCGCCCGGCGGGCCGGCCTGGCCACCCTCGCCTTCGCCCTCGACCAATTGACCGACCCTGACGCGTTCACGGCCCGGCTGGAGGAGTTGGACCTGGAGCCCGAGACCGAGAGCTTCGACCTCATCGAATTCAGGGACGGCCGCCACGTCGAGCGGTACTCGAGGCCCCAGCGGGTCGGCGGGGAGGTGGTGGGGCGCGTGTACAGCTTCCGCGACGTCACCGACCGCAAGCTCTTGGAAGACGAGCTGCACTACTGGGCCTTCCACGACTCCCTGACCAGGTTGGCCAACAAGACGCTCTTCCAGGACCGGCTCGATCACGCCCTCGCCCGCAGCGTGCGCATGGGCACTCACCTGGCCGTGCTCTTCATCGACCTCGACAACTTCAAGACCGTGAACGACACGCTCGGGCACGGCGAGGGGGACCAGCTGCTCCGGCGGGTGGCCAAGACCATCATCGACCTGCTCCGAGCCTCGGACACGGCGGCCCGCCTGGGTGGCGACGAGTTCGCCATCCTGGTCGAGGACGTCACGTCACACGAGGCGGTGGCGGAGCTGGCCGAGCGGCTCCTGGACTCCTTGCGACCGACGGTCCGCCTGGACACGCAGTCGGTCAGCTCGGCCAGCAGCATCGGGATCGCCTTCGACGTGGAGGGCATCACGAGCGAACAGTTGCTCCGCAACGCCGATATCGCGATGTACCAGGCGAAGAAGCTGGGCAAGGACCGCTACGAGGTCTTCCGCGACGAGATGCACGCCCTGGTGCTGGCCCGCGTCGAATTGGAGGAGGAGCTGAAGGCCGCCATCCGCAACGGAGACCTGGTGGCGTTCTATCAGCCGATGATGAACCTGCAGACGTACCAGGTGGCCGGGTTCGAGGTGCTGGTGCGCTGGCCCCACCCGGAGCGGGGTCTCGTCAGCCCGATCGACTTCGTGCCGTTCGCCCAGGAGATGGGCCTCATCGGCGAGCTCGACGCCTACATGATGCGCACGGCGTGCCAGCAGGTCCGGCAATGGCAAGAGGCAGGGCTGTGCGGCCCCGATATCGACATCGGCGTCAACCTGTCTGCGGGCCAGCTTGCCGACCCGGAACTCTCGGACCGGATCGCGGCGCAGATCGCAGAGTGCAAGTTCGATCCACAGTGCCTCGTCCTGGAGATCACCGAGAGCGAGATGATCACCGACGACGAGGCGACGTTGCAGAACCTGGCCGCGCTGCGGCGCCTGGGCGTGCGCATCGCGCTGGACGACTTCGGCACCGGGTACTCGACCTTCTTGCACCTCGACCGCCTGCCCATCGACATCGTCAAGATCGACCGGACCTTCGTCGTGACCCTCGGAGACGGGGACGACTCACGGAGCATGGCGGCCGCCCTCCTGCAGCTGGCCCGGACCCTGGGCTACGGGACGATCGCCGAAGGCGTCGAGACGGCAGCGCAAGAGGAAAGCCTCCGCACCTTGGGCTGCGTGCTGGCCCAGGGCTACCACCTGAGCAAGCCTTTGGACGCCGAGGCGGCGCGTTGGCTCCTGACCGCGCACGGCATGTCCGAGTCGGCGGTGGACGGCGCGCTGAGTCTGTAAGCCCGCCCTCCCTCCTGGCCGAACCGTCGGGCTCGTCGCTAGCCCGCAACGACCGTGGACCAGCGGCCGTCGTTGTCGGCCGACTGCATGATCGCCTCGAGCACCGCCAGCTGGGCAACGCCGTCGGCGAACGTGGCCGGCCGGGGTCCGGCAAGCTCCCGGCCTTCGATGAGGTCGCGGAACGCCCCGGCCAGGCGCACGTAGGGCCCGTACTCGACCCCGAAGGTGGTCATCCGCTCGTAGGTGGTGCGCACCGCGCCCTCGGGCAGGGCCGGCGCCCGCTCCACCTCGGTGCCGTCCGGGACCGGCTGCGTCACCACCCCGTTCGGCCCGGCCACCTTGACCGTCGACCCCACGCCCTCGATCCAGGCGGCACCCCGCGACCCGGTGACCCGCGTCTCGACGAGCACGCCGAAATCGGCCGGGGTCGACTGCATGACGCCGACCGTGCCGTTGCGCATGCGGAAGTGCACTACGAAGCCGTCGTCCGCGCTCATGGCCGGCCGGTCCACGACGTGGACCAGGTGGGCGCTGACGCCGTCGAACTCGCCCAGGGTCACGCGGATCTGGTCGATCAGCTGCGAGCCGTGGGCCCACAGCCACCCACCCCGCGATGCGGCGTCGGCCCACCACCCGGGCATGACGGCATCGGACTCGGTCAGCACGGGGACGTGCATGAGCCAGGTGGCCAGGCGGGGCTCGCCGATGAGGCCGTCGCGACGGCCCGGACCAGTCCGGCCTGTCCGGGGTCATAACGAAATTCGGTGCCGAGCACGTGGACCACACCTGCCGCCTCGGCGGCCGCCAGGACGTGGCGCGCCTCGTCGAGGGTAGCGGTGAGCGGCTTCTCGCAGATGACGTGGCGCCCGGCGGCCACGGTCTCTTCCACCAATTCGGCATGGGTGGCCGGCGGCGTGGCGATGGTGACGCACTCGACGCCCGGCACCGCCAGAGCCTCGGTAAGCGAGGGCAGCGCCCGCGGTACCTCGAAGAGGCGGGCCCGGTCAGCTGTCTTCTTGGGATCGCGTCCCACCAGGGCCAGCACGTCGAAGCCGGCGGCGCGCAGGGCGCGCACATGCGTGTAGCAGCCGAACCCCGTCCCGACGACGGCGACGCCCGTCATCTCCGTCAGTACCCTGCGACCGGGTCGACCAGGCCCCCCAGCGCCTCGCCGGACCGGAAGCGGCGGAGGTTCTCCACGAACAGGGCGAGCGTCTGGGTCATGGTGGATGGCGAGCTCCAGCTGATGTGCGCGCTCAGGCGGACCGAAGGATGGGTGTAGAGCCAGTGACCCTCGGGCAGGGGCTCGGGCTCCACGGTGTCGAGGCTGGCGCGCGCCACCCGCCCGTCGTCCAGGGCGACTCGCAGCGCCTCCTGATCCACCAGGTGACCCCGGGCGATGTTGACCAGGTGGGCACCGGGCTTCACCGCGGCCAGGGCGGCCGCGTCAAGGAGATGGTGGGTGTCGCCGGTGGCCGGGGCGGCCACCACGACGTGGTCGGCCTGGGCCAGGAGGTCGCCCAACTGTGCCGCGATTTCGACACCCGCCAACGAAGCCGGCGCCGTGGTGCGGCGGAACGCCACCACGCGGGCGTCAAAGGCCAGGGCCCTGCGCGCCACCTCGGTTCCGATGGCCCCGAGCCCGATCAGGCCCACGGTGCGGCCCGACAGCGTCCCCAGCGACGCAATGTTCCACTGGGCCGGCGGTGCCTCGATCCAGGACTCGGGCAGCGACTTCTCGAAAGCCAGCATGACGGCCATCACCCACTCAGCGATGGCCACGGACGCCGCTCCCCGTGAGCACGTCAGTTGACGGTCGCCCAACGCGTCGAACGGGAACCGGTCGACGCCCGCGCCGAGCACGTGCGCCCACGTCACCGAGGGCACCAGCAATTCTCGCCAGCGCGCCCCGGTCGGCGGACAACGTCACCAGCACCTGGGCGTCCGGCGGAACGGCCGCGACCGTGTCGCAGGCCACCAGGGTCTCCCCCTCCGGCACGAGCGCACGGAGCCCGGCGGCCAGCCCCTCGCTGACGGGCGGCGCGTGGACGACGATCGACCCGGCAGACAAGTTGTCGACCACCTTCACTGGGACTCGGCGTCCGCCTTGGCGCGCACGTCCTTGAGTACACCGGCGCGGTGGACCGCGCCGAGATTCTCGGCCAGGTATCTCGGCGCTTCGGTCGTCTCGACGAACCATCCCGTCGGGCACATGGTGAGGATCTCGACGAACGAGAACCCCACCCCGGCCAGCTGGGTGTCGAGTGCCCGGCTGAGGGCTCGATGGGTGCGCGCCAGTGCGCCGGCCGAGTTCACCGCGCACCGGGCCACGTACGCCGCACCGTCCAGTCGCGAGATGAGGTCGGCCAGCAGGATCGGTCGGCCATGGGCCACGGGATCGCGACCCTCCAGGCTGGTCTTGGTGCGCTGTCCGAGGACGGTGGTCGCCGTCATGTGACCGCCGGTCTCACCGAAGACGCCGTTGTTGAGCATGACGCAGGTGATGTTCTCGCCGCGGGCCGCCGCGTGCAGCACCTCGGCGAGACCTTCGCTCACCATGTCGCCGTCGCCCTGCACGGTCACGACGACGGTGTCCGGTCGGGCCCGCTTGACGCCGGTGGCGACCGATGGCGCCCGGCCGTGCAGCGCCTGGAGGACCTCGACGTCGAGGTTGTTGGAGAACGCGGTGTAGCACCCGATGCCGAACACAGCGATGGTGCGCTGGGCCAGCGCCAGCTCGTCGATGGCCTCCACCAGGCTGCGCACGGCGATGGGCTCGCCGCAGCCGGGGCACAACTGGTGCGCACCGACGTCGACCAGGGCCGGCGTGAAGTCGTCGACCAGCCGTGCCGGGACACTCGGCGGGGCGTCCGTCGGCACCACCTCCATGCGGGGGTGCTCGCTCACCGGTGGCGCTCCAGTACGTCGAGGATGCGCCGGCGTACCACGGACACCTCGAGGTCGGGGGCGATGCCGAAGCCCGACGAGTCGAGACTCAGGCCCCCGATGAATTCGACCGGGGCGTCGCCCAGCACGGCCAGGCGCACGTCGTCGAGCATCTGCCCGGTGTTGTTCTCGAAGACGGCGACCGCCTTGGCCCGCCGCGCTGCCTGCCGCGATGACGTCGGAGGGAAACGGCACCAGCGTGACCGGCCGGACGAAGCCGACGGGCACGCCCTCGGCGCGCAGGCTGCGCACGGCCGCCCGCACGTAGGCGCCCGGAGTGCCAAATGCCACCACCACGACCTCGGCGTCCTCCATGCCGCCCGTCTCAGCTTCCGCCGGCACCTCGCGCAGCATCCGGGCCGTGTGGGCGGCGCAGGCCTCGTAGTGGACGGCCAGGTCGTACCCCACGCCGTCACGCTGCTTGACCGAGCCGAGGAACGACACCAGCTTGGCCCGTCCCGAGCCGCCGCTCTCGCCGGTGAGGGCCCAGTCCCTCGCCGGGGGCGGCCCCAGGTCGAGCGGCGTCACGTCGACGGCCCGCGCCGTGTGGGCCAGGTAGTAGTCACCGAGGACCACGACGGGGTTACGCCACGTGGCCGACAGGTGGAAGGCGCGCTGGACGAGCTCGACGGCCTCGGCCACGTCCGCCGGCGCGAGCACGACGTGGCGGTAGTCGCCGTGTCCGCCGCCGCGGGTGGTCTGCCAGTAGTCGCCCTGCGCCCGCGCCATGTTGAGCACGACGAGCGGGAGCCGGGCCAGGCTGATCTCGGCCAGCGACTCCTGCATCAGCGACAGCCCTTGCCCGGTCGACCCCGTCGCCGCCGGGGTACCCGTCGCCGCCGCGCCCCACGCCATGCCCACCGCCTCGAGCTCGCTCTCGGCGTTCATGCAGACGCCGCCCACGGCGGGGAGCTTCTTCGCCATCTCCTCGAGGACCTCGGTGAAGGGGGTCATGGGATAGCCGGCGAAGAAGCGACAGCCGGCCGCAATCATCGCCTCGGCGATGGCTTCGCTCCCTTGGAGCAGCCGCCGCCCCAGTGCCGCCTCCGTCGGCGCGGCGGCCACCGTCGGCGCGCTCACCGCTCCCCTCCCGCGGTGGAAGAGCTGGTCGGCAGTTCGAGCGGCGTGTCGTACTTGTAGACCTGGAAGACGAAGTCCGGGCAGATCTGCGAACAGGCCTTGCACCCGGTGCACCCGGCCAGGAGCAACGGAAATCGATACCCACGGGCGTTGACGTCGGTGCCCATCTCGAGGACGCCCGGCGGGCAGGCGTCGATGCACAGCTCGCACCCCTTGCACGCCTCTACGTCGATGACGACGGTGCCGCGGGTGAGCACCGTGGGCGCGCCCGCATCGCTCCCACGCACCGGTCCGGCACGGGCGTGGCCCTCGACCCGGCTCACGACCCACCGCTCCCGACGGTCGAGGCGGCGGGCCAGGCTTCGTGCGCCGCCGACGGGACGACCGCGGCCGCCCCGGCCTGCAAGGCCCGGTCGTTCAGCTCCAGGTGCTGTTGGCGGTAGGGCGGCACGCAGGCCCGCACCCCGTCCTCCAGAGCATGGAGCCCGACCAGGCCGGTGTGCGCGCTCAACGCCCCGAGCATGACCATCGACGCCGCCATGACGTGGCCCGCCTCGGACGCGAGGTCGGATGCGGCAACGTCGAGGACCTCGATGTCTGTCGCGGCCAACGGGTCCTCCCACACCGAGGCGTTGCGCAGGACCAGGCCGCCAGACCGGACCCGGGCCAGGACCGGCGCGGCGTAGTCGGGATGCATGAGGATGGCGGCCCACGCCGAGTCGACCGTCGGGGGCGCCTCGATGCGCTCCACGGCGATGACCAGCACCGCATCGGTGTTGCCGCCCCGCATCATCCCGCCGTAGGAGCCGAACAGCTGCACGTCCCGACCCTCGGCCAACGCGGCGTGGGCGACCACGTTCGCCGCCAACTGCACCCCTTGGCCCCCGATGCCGGTGAAGAGGATCTCGCGCTCCATGCCGTCCCGTTTCCCCGCGTCCCGCTCGGGCCGGTACCCTCGTGGCCGGCCGACTCAGATTACCGATCCTAAACACTCAGAACACTGTTCTGCAACCGGCTCGGGAACGGGTGTGGAGAGCGACCAGTTAGCTCAGCCGCTCGACCAAGAGGCGCCGCTGGACCTGACCGGTCGCCGGCGTGCGGGGGATCTCGTCCACCAGGACCAGGCGGCGCGGGTGCTTGTACGAGGCCAGGGACGCCGCGCAGAGGTCCCGTAACTCCGCCAGTTCCGGCGGCGGCTCGCCAGGCGCTGGAACGATGACGGCGCAGACCACCTCTCCCCACTCTTGGTCGGGTAGCCCCACGACGGCGGCGTCCGCCACCCGGGGATGGGTGATCAGCAGACTCTCCACCTCGGCGGGAGCCACGGACTCGCCGCCAGTACGGATCACCTCTCCCACCCGTCCGACGATCGAGAGATAGCCATCGTCGTCCACGTCGGCCAGATCGCCGGTCGCGTACCAACCTTCGCGCAGGGCCCGCGCCGTCGCGTCGGGATCTCCGAAGTAGCCGTCGAAGAGCAACGGGCCTCGGACGAGTAGCTGGCCCTCGGCGTCGACGCGCAGCGAGGTGAACGGTCCGGGGACGCCACAGCTCCCCGGCTTGCGTTCGATGTCGGCGTGCTCGAGCACGGTGACGCCGCCCGCCTCGGTCGACCCGTAGAAGACGCGCACCTGGGCGACGGGCAAGGCATGGGTGATCGCCCGCAACAGCTCGGGTGGCGTCGCCGACGTACCGGTATCGGCGAAGCGAAGGGATGAGAGGTCAGGTGGCTCGGTCCCGTCGAGCGCGTCGAGCAGACGTCGCCACACGGCGGGCACGGCGTTGAGCCGCGTTGCCCGGTGACGCTGCACCGCATCACCGATCTCGCTCGCCGTGGCCGAGGAGACGAACACCACGGCGTCGCGCGCCTGCCACTGCTGGAGCGCGATGGTCCAAGCACCCATGTGGAACAACGGGTACGGGCACACCATGGCACCCTGCGGCTCGAGCAACGCACCTGGCAAGGAACGCAGCACGTTGACCCGGTGCGAGAGCACGGCGCCCTTCGGCGTGCCCGACGACCCACTGGTGAAGAACACGACGTGGGGGTCACGTTCGTCCACGTTCGCCTCGAGCTCCTCGGCCGGGGACGAGGCAGCAAGCGCTCCGAGAACGGAAAGGGAGAGCGCGTCGATACCGAGACGTCCCCCGAGTGCCTCCGCCGGACTTGCATGCTCGGCATCGGCGACCACGAGGGCAGGCTGCAGCCGATCGAGCACGACGGCGGTTTCGGCTTCACCCCACCGACCGTTCAGCGGGGCGAACACCGCGCCGAGCTTGGCCAGGGCAGCGAACAGGGGAACTAACTCCAACGTTGTCCCGGTCCACGTGGCCACCCGGTCTCCTGCACCAATGCCCCTCGCCGCCAATGCCTGGACGGTGCGGTTGGCCAGAGCGTCCACCTCGGCGAAGGTCAGTGAGCGCTCTCCCAGGACGGCTGCGGTCCGCCGCGGAACGGCGCGCGCCGCGTTCCGGAAGATGTCGCCGATTACCAGCGGTTCGGTCACCTCTCGCTCACCACCCCCCAGGGGCCGAAGACTTGCCCTTTGAGATTGCGGATCTTAGATTGAGAGAACACTGTGCTGGGTGGGGCTGGTCGTCCGGTGCCGGTGAACGTGGGCAGGGAGGTCGACGTGCGCCCTTCAACAATCGAGCACCTCGCCGATCGTGCCGTCGAACGGACGGTGGCGGGACGCCGGGCCGAGTTCGGCGCCGAGATGCGCCGGATTGTGGAAACCACGTTCTCGCTCGTGCAGCGGACCGGGTCGCTGGAGCCCTCGATGCGTGAGATTCTGGCCGAGACGGGGCTCTCCAACCAAGCCTTTTACAAGTACTTTTCGTCGAAGGACGAACTCATGCTGGCTTTGCTCGACGAGGGCCGGCGTCGGCTGGTCGACAGCTTGCAACGACGTATGTCGCGCTCGAACGCACCGGAAGAGCAGATCCGGTCATGGATCGAGGGCGTTTTGGCACAGGCGACGAATGCCGGCGCAGCGGCCCGGACCCGGCCCTGGATGCTGAGCGAGCAGAAGCTGGCGGAGCTGTTCCCCGAGGAGCAGCAGGCATCAGTGGATCTGCTTGTGGACCTCCTGAGCGAACCGATCTCCCAGCTCTGGGAAACAACATCTGCACCGAACGGAGACGTCTCCATGGCTGCCACCATGGTGTATCAGCTCACGTTCGCCCGGCTGCGCTCGCACCTGGTGGCCACCACGAAGCCGAGCGCCCACGAGAGTGACGCCTTGGTCGAATTCTGCTTGAAGGGGTTGGGCGCGTGAGCCAGCGTTTGCACAGGAGAGGATCATGAGTGACGACCGCGATTTCGGGGGTGTCGGCACCAACGTCATCTACGAAGACGCCGATGTCCGCGTCTGGCGTCTGAAGTTGGCTCCTGGTGAGGAGAGTCCGATCCACCGACATGAGCTAGATCACCTACTAATCCAGATAAGCGGTGATCGCATCGCCGTGATCCCTGAGCCCGACTCCGAGGGTCCCTTCACGGAGCTACTCGAGGCCGATGTCGTACCGGGCGCCGTGGTGCACGTCCACCGTGGTGGCATCGAGCGGGCCCGCAACGTGGGGGCGGAGCCGTACCTCGAGGTGATCGTCGAGCTCAAGACATAGCGCTCACTGAGGTGCTAGTGGCCGCGTCGGCGATGGAGGGCAACTCGTTGGCCGGACCGTCGAGCCAGTAGCGGAGGGTCGCCGTCGCCCGCACGTCGTCCTCGTTGTACTCCAGGATCCAGGCGCGGGCAGTGGCCCGGGTAACCGGGTCGACATCGTCGATGGCAGTGTCGTAGTTCACCATCGCCAGGTCCCCACCAACCTCGTCGGATTGCCAGGCGAACCCAGCCAACGGGGCAACCTCTTTCAGACCCATGCTGCGGCCCGTCAACAGGTGCGTGCGCACGACTTCGAGGAGATCGACCCATTCCTCCGAGGCGATGAACTCGTCGACCTGGGCCAGTAGTCCGATGCGGTCGGCGATCCGCCGCATCTGTCCCTGCTCCGCGCTGCGGCTGTAGCAGTAGGCGCGCAGCGTGGCGCCGATGGCACGGGCCTGGGCTCGCTCGTTAGTCAGCCACGTCCAGAAGTCCTTGAAGGCGAGCGTCTCACCCTTCTCAATATCGGGATCCCAGGTGGCAAATGAGACGTACCGGGCGTCGGGCGACGAGGCCCGGCGGTCACTGACCAGGGCACCCCAGAGGTAGCAGCCGTCGTGCGTGCTCTCCATGTCGACGTCGATTTCGATGTCGCCACGTGGCACGGCGATCCGCTCGACGCCACGGGCGCGGTAGGCGGGGGCCGGGCCGACGCGGGCTCGAGCCAGGTCGATCTGGGTCGCGAGATTCGTCAGGCCGGCCCGGCACAACGCCAGCGTCGCCGGGTCGATCGTCTTCAGGTGCGCGACGTCGATGAACCCGAGATGGGCCAGTTCGGTGATCTGCTTCTTGCGTTTCGGGATCAGGGTGGCCAGCGGGGTCTCGGGTTGAAGACCTTCGGCCTTGGTCAAGAGGTCGTCCACGTCGACCCCGCAGCCCGACAGCTCGGCGGTCGTCCAGTCCAAGCGGGCGAGGTCGTGGAGATTCTCGATCCCGTGCGCCTTGTACAGGCGCCGCCGGGCGACGCCGACACCCGAGATCAGGCTGAGGTCGGCCGTCTCCTCGAGCCTTTCGCCACACCAGTCCCGCCAGCGACACAGGTCGCACTGCGAGCACACGATCGGCTCGGCCAGCAACGTGGTCGAACCGTCGCCGAGGCGTTCCTCGGCAGCCACGTAGACCTCGAGGCGGTGGGCGAACTCGAGGTCGTACCGCTCCATGGCGCTCAGTGGGCCGGGCGGGGCGGATGCCAGGTACTCGGGCGGGTCGAGCCAGGGCCGGTCGAGGTCATACCAGACAATCACGCCCTCCGAGCCGCAGATCCCGCCCATGTTGCGGTCGGGCGGCGCCAGGCCTGCGCACTCGAGGAGCCGGCGGTAGTGCGCCAGCTGCAGCAAGTCATCGACGCGCCGGCGAGGATCGTGGTCGGGGTCGGTGAGGGCCGCGTCAACGAATGGGGTCTCCGGATCCGATACGAGAGCCATGCCCTCGCCGGCCCTTTTGGGCCGGTCGAGGGACATGTGCGACTTCACATCGATCGGCAGGTAGCCACCGCCGTCTCGCACGAGGAGATCGGGCTCGCCGACGCGGTGCGCTTCCTGGTCGACCGGGAGCCGGCCGCCGGCCACGATGGAGGCCCCGTTGAGCAGGGCCCGCATGGTGTGCCACTCCCGTGCGTCGGGATCCTCGGCGTCGATGACGACGGCACCATCGACGCTCCCGAAGAAGCTCTCGACGGTCGCCTCCTCGTACTCGTGTCCGCGGGCGATCAGCTTCTGCAGGAACGGCGGGTCGGGCAGCGGTTCGCAGGGCCGCAGGACATCGAGCTGGACGCGCTGAGGGCACGACTTGGCGAAGTACGCGTTCCTGGGCGTGATCTCCACGGTCACTGCTTTCACTCCCAACTGACCCAACGGGTCGCACCTCCGTCTTAGTGACTGTCGCGATTGTTTCCCCAGCGCGATCACGCGGTCGGCGGTTGGGTCAGTCGCCGCAGGAGATAGCGGCTGTGGGCAGCCCAGATGAAGCCCTCGGTCACGATCGGATCGCGTTCGTAGTCGACCTGGAGACGCCGGCTATTCATGAGCCAGGCCCAGGTGCGCTCGACGATCCAGCGCTTCGGGAGTGCCTCGAAGCGCCCCGGGTGGATGCGCTTGACCACCTCGACGCCCACGTGGTGGCTCCGACAATGCTCGATGAAGGTGCGTTTGAAGCCCGAGTCACACCAGAGTTTGGCGAAGCGTCGCGAGCGGTCGCGGGCCCGGTCGGCCACAGTGATCCCACCGGAGTTGTCCGAGACCGAGGCGGCGACGACCACCACTGCCACGAGGAGCCCGAGGGTGTCGACGATGCCGAAGGTCTTGCGGCCGTTGATCCGCTTGCCGGCGTCAAAACCCTTGGTTTCCTTGCTCACAATCGACGACGCGCGTACCGAGCGCGCGTCGACGATGCCAGCCGAGGGCTCGCCCTCGCGACCTTCTCGCTGACGCACCGCGGCGGCCAGCCGCTCGGCGATGCGCTCCCAGGTGCCGTCGCGCGACCACTTGAGGTGGTAGCGGTGCACGGTGTTCCAGTTCGGATAGCTCTCGGGCAGCGCTCGCCACTGACAGCCCGTGGCGGCCACGTAGAAGATGGCGTCGACGATGCGACGTCGCTCGACCGTAACCGGACGACCCATCGAACCGGGTGTCCAATACGGCGCGACCAGATCGGCGATGAGCTCCCACTCCTCGTCACTCATGTCACCGTGCGTCGTTCGCCAGGTCTGCGCTACTCCGACAGGGTCAGCTTGCATGACAAAGGCTACGCGGCGACGAACCCCAGATGAGGGCTATTCCGTCATTGACAAGCGCGGATTTTTGGAACAGTCACTTAGTGGACTTGGCCATGGTGGCGGTGCGATGTGACACCCCGGTGGCCGAGTCCGGCGGGGACGCGGGGCGGTGCCCAGAGGAGACTGGGGGACGGCGGTGGGTTGGGATGCCGGCGGCAACTGTGACCCTCTGCTGGGTCGGCCCAAAGGCCCAGGTCACCGTCCTCTCGGTCTGCCCCGGGGTGCGATGGCGCTGCTCGGGGGGATCCGAGCGGCCCGCGTTCTACTGTGCGGCCATGACAGGGATGGAGAAGCATTCCGGTGGCCAGGCGGTGCTCCAGTTGCGGGTGCAGCTCCAAGAGGTACGACCCGTCGTGTGGCGACGGGTGCTCGTTCCCGGCTCCGTCCGGCTGTCCAAATGGCAGCGATGCTGTTGACGACGATGGGTTGGGAGAACTCGCACCTGCACCAGTTCCGCATCACCGACGCCCACTACGGCATGCACGCCGACGACTGGGAGGACGTCGACGAGGACGAGATCGACGAGAAGACCGTGAGCGTCCTGAAGGCGTTGGGCGACGAGCGGCGGTTCTTCCTCGACTACGACTTCGGCGACGGGTGGGAGCACGAGATCGTCATCGAGCAGCTGACCTGGAGCTCCGACGGCTTGAAGTTCGCAGTGTGCGTCGACGGAGAGAACGCCTGTCCGCCCGAGGACGTCGGCGGTGGCGGCGGCTATGAGAACTTCCTGGCGGCCATGGCGGATCCCGACCACGAAGAGCACGACGACTTGCTGAGATGGGTGGGCTTCGCCTTCGACCCGGCTGCGTTCGACCTCGGCTCGGTCAACGCCGAGCTCCAGCGGATCCGCTGATCAGTTCTCGGCTGCGCGGCTCACTCGTCCTCCGGGGGAGGTTCGCCGGCCCAGTGGGAGCGCAGGTCGGCCAGCCAGGCCGGGGAACTCGAGGGGAGGGTCGGGGAGCAGCTCGGCGCCCTGGGCGGCTAGGGCCGCCCCGAAGGCCTCGCGGTCGTCGCCCCAGCTGCGGGGGTCGCCCATCATCACCTCGAAGAGCACCGCACCCTCGGGCCCGGCGACGATCGGGCCGAACGCGGCGCCCAGCGGGAGCTCGATGTGGGTCCCCGCCGGGCAGGGGCGGTCGCCGACGGTGATCTCGCCCTCGAGCACGAAGACGATGTGGGGCGAGAAGTGCCCGTGACGGCGCACCAATCGGGCGTAGCGATGCTCGAGGCGCTCAGGGTCCGGCTTGGCCGAATGGCTGCGCGGCACTGCGATGGTCGTCCCGCGCATCTCCTGGAGACCGTGCTTGAGCATCAGACCGTCAATCTCGTCGAGCAACCGCTGGTTAATACGGACCATGAGGCTCGGGTTGATGCCAAGCAAGCTCCGGTCGAAGGCAGCGTGGTGGATCTTGCACAGAGCCATGCCGTTAGGGTCCGGAAAGGTACAATATTTGTAACTATTCAGGTCTCGCCAGGCAGCCAGACGTTGCCTTCGAACAGCTGCTGTAGACCGGCGAGCACGTCGTGGCCGTGCTTCTTCATGGTCGAGACGTAGCTGCGGATGGCGCAGAAGTCGTCGGCGCCGGTCTTGGTGCGCCAGGAGCCTGAGATCTTTTGTTGGAGCTTGACCATTCTGATGTCGCGCTCACCTTGGTTGTTGTCGAAGGGGACTGTGAAGTCGACGCTAAAGCGCAGCACGTCGGCGCGGTCGGCATCGAGACGATGCAGCAGGTTGACGGCGGTGTTCTGATACCACTTGCCGGTGGCAGCCCTGGTCGGTCTCTCGTTGATGGCCCAGCCCTTGGCGACGAGTTTGCCGTAGCGGACCCGAATGGAGTGCACCGTGGTGGCGTCGAGGCGCACGCGGCCCTGGGCCACGGCCTTTTCCACGGCCTCTTTGGCGTCGAGCAGGAGTCCGATCATCTCGTCGGCCCAGTCCTGGTCGAAGCGCTCGAACACGCCCTGGAGCTCTCGGAGGTGATACGCGTTGCACAAGGCGTGGACCACTTCGTAGGCGCGGTAAGGCTTCCAGCCGTCGTGGACGGCGACGCCGGACATCTTGGCGATCACGCCGATGTCGTCCATGGCCACCGTCCCGCGCCGCTTGTGGCAGACGAGGAGAGTGTAGAGCGAGGTCGAGGCGACGTGGACCCAATGCAGGCTGCCCTCGACGCGTCCGCCCGTCTCGTTGAAGTGCACGGCCGGCGCGTCCTTGAGCAATTCGGCGACGACGTCGAGGAACAGGCCCAAGCCGCCGCCGGCCTCGGCCACCATGGCCTTGATGGCGCCCACCGAGACCGGCATCGACACGACGTCGGTGAAGATCTCGGCGAGGCGGTCGTAGGGCACGTGCTGGTAGACCGACAGGTACGCGGCCAGTGCCCGGACACCCGGCCCGTAACACGCCGGGGCCGTGGCCTCGGGCGGAGCCGGTGCCTTGGTCTCGGCCCCACACGAGCAGCGCAGCTTCACCAGCTGGTGCTCGGTGACATGCGCTCGGGTCTGGGGCACCTCGAAGACCTGGCGCCGCTCGACCGACACGATCTCGGCATCGGAGAGATCCCCTTCACAGCCCCGACAGCGACGCGGTCGATGCGTGAGCACCTGGTCGGGATTGGGAACCTGGGCGAGGTGGTGGCCCTCGTCGCCGGGTTGCTTGCCCGGCCGGCGCTTGGCCTTGCGGCGTTCGGCCCGATTCGCCGGAGGCTTGGACAGCCCCTCGGCCGAGGGAGGCATCGAGGAGTTGCGCGGATTGCGCCCCACGCGCGCTTCGAGTTCGACGATCCTGGCCTCGAGCTCGGCGACGCGGGCGCTCTGCTGATCGATCAGCAGTTGCTGCGCAGCAACCAGCTCCTTGAGCTCGTCGTAGGAGGGATCGTCGAACTCCACGACCACCAGTCCACTCGGTGCACGAGTAGATCGCGAGCCTTATGGGATCACAAACGCGCTGGTCGCGCGCGAGTTTCCAAAGTCGCCGTGACCGTGTGCCGTCATCGGAGGATCCGACGTGCGTAGGAGACGGCCGAGCGCGACGATGCAGCCATGACTCCAAGGCACCGTGACCCCGGCCTCGGCGAACTGATTGCTGACATCACCGTCGACTGCAACGACGAGGACGAGGAGCTCATGGGCTTCGAGAACGCCTTCGACGAGTGGGCTGCGCTTCCTTGCTCGGGAACCGTCATCGGCGAAGACGTCGAGGTGCTCTCCGTCGCCACCCAACACGGGCGGCGAGAACTGGTCGCAACCTGCCAACGGGACGGTCATAAGTACCAGATCGCACTTCTCGACGTCGAACTCAAGGCCGACCCAGCTACCGCAAGGGTGCTCGCCGCCTATCGAAGGTGGGCTGAGTGTCGCTGAAGACCTGAATAGTTACCAATATTTATCGTTGAGTGACATGCCGCATATCCGAGCGCATACCACGTTGGGTGAGCCGTCGATGCTCATTCATGTGGCGGCACGACTGACCAACTCCACAGCTCACCGCAAGATGGATGGTCCACGCGCCACGCCGACGGCTGCTGCGTCAAACACCGCCAGTCAGACCGTAGCTCTCCGGCCGTGAACGAACGTTTTATGGATCTTCTTGATGGCGAGGTCTATGCCAACCGTCCGTACGAGACCTACGCGTGGTTGCGCGACAACGCGCCCCTCTACTGGGACGCGGCAAATGAGTTGTGGGGTATATCGCGCTACGACGACATCGTTGAGATCGAGAAGCGCAAGGACGTTTTCATCAGCTCCGACCAGGACAAGGGCGGTTACCGACCGAACATCCCGGCTGATCCAGCGATGATTGGGCTTGACGACCCGCTGCATCACCTGCGCCGGCAGCTCGTCTCACGCCGATTCACGCCGAAAGCGGTCTCGAGCTGGGAGGATGATATCCGGGCCAAAGTCACGCGTCTGCTCGATGCCGTTGAGGCCAACGATGGCCACGCCGAAGTTGTCGGCGACCTCGCCGCGCCGCTGCCTGCGATGATGATCGGCAAGGTGCTCGGGTTCGATGAGGAGCGCTGGAAAGACCTGCAGTCATGGTCGGAGCGAACAATCGCTCTCGGGGGCGGTCCTCGGTACATGAACGAAGATGGAATGCTCGCCGCAACCGAATTCTTCCAAGCAGCATCGGACCTCTACGACAGCAAGCAAGGCTGCCCAGTCGACGATGTGATGAGCATCTGGACCGAGGCATCGGTTAATGGAGTTCCTCTCGAAAAGGACACTGTTCTGGCTGACTGCCTTCTCTTGCTCGACGGCGGAGCCGAGACGACCCGCACCGTCATCGCCCGGACTCTGCTCAACTTCATCGAATATCCGAATGAGTGGGAGAAATTACGCGCCGGCGCAGACATGAACGTCGCCATTGAAGAAATGATCCGCTTCGTCACTCCCATTCACAACATGTGTCGCGTCGCCATTGAGCACTACAACATTGCGGGCGGAACCGTACCTAAGGGTAATCAGGTCGTGCTCATGTACGGCTCAGCCAACCGCGACCCGAGACATTTTGACGACCCTGAACGCTTCGACATCGCCCGTAAGGCGAATCAGCACATCGCGTTTGGGTTTGGTACGCATTTCTGCCTCGGAGCTGCCCTGGCTCGGCTGGAGATCAAAGTGTTCTTCGAGGAATTCGTCCGCCGCGTTCAAGGTCTCATGACCACGCCTGGGACCGAGCCCGTCGAGATGCCCAACGCCTTCGTGTACGGGCTTCGTTCGGCGCACCTCGATCTGCAATTCGCGCACGACCCCTGATAGCCGTTGGCAGGTTCAGACATCAAGGCGTGGATAAACCGGCGCCCACACCCCAAACACCCAAGTGTGAACATGTGCTGACGTCGATCGTCAAGCCTTTGACGCATGCTCGGAGGTGTGTGTCCACCCATCAGGGGTCAATGGCATGACGCGCGCTCGGAGGGATTCGAACCCCCAACCTTCTGATCCGTAGTCGCTCCGAACCCGTCCACACCGTCTGAGCCAGTTACATAAGACCAGCTCAGATAGGGTACGACGGCCATTGAGCGCAACAAGGTCTACCCAGTTTTCCCCGAAAGATTGCCAAAAGGATTGCCAACAAACCATCTGAATCGGTTCAGAAGGTAGCTTCCGTTGCGACTCACGACTCGTTCTACACGCCCAAGTCGCGGTCCCACCCTCCTACCCTGAGCCGAGTCGCTGCAGCGCTATCCGACCGACCCTCTCGATGTCCTCGGGGGTTGGCGGATCAATGAGCATTGTCTGTCGGATGGCCCGGGCGATGCGGTCGGCTCCCGCGGCGAATTCGATCTCGATCCTCTGAACGCACCATTGGCCGAGCCCTTGGGGGGCGTGTGGCAGGTCGGCGACGATGTCGTCAAATGCCTCCGGTCGGAGGAGAAGCGCGTACAGATCTCCGTAGTCGTTGGGCCCCTTATGCGCGCGCTCGGCGCGTCGACGAGGTGCCGACTGGAGCTTCATGGCCACGAGCGCGGCCGGTGTAGCCACACGGCACGTCGCCGTGGCGACGGGAGCTCGCTGCTCGGAAACCACAGTCATTGAGGCCTCCGTGGCGGAGTCGAGCGCCCACCGGTGGGCCAGCAGGAAGGCTCGGTCGAACTCGTCGTCGGGAAGATCTGCTGGTTCGAGATCGGCAGCCGGGGTGGACCCCACGTCGATGCAGTCGACCTTGACGCCTTCGACCGACCGACGGCCCCGCCCGCTCTCGCCACCGCCGACGAGAATCGAAAGACGAGAGGGGCCGCCATCCACGCTCTGTGCTGCGGCATCAAGATCGTCGGTGGCGCGGTGG
This sequence comes from uncultured Acidimicrobiaceae bacterium, assembly GCA_963807775.1. Classification (GTDB taxonomy): domain Bacteria; phylum Actinomycetota; class Acidimicrobiia; order Acidimicrobiales; family RAAP-2; genus Bog-473. The sequence continues at coordinate 383,240 of CAWECY010000018.1, forward strand.
ACCCGGCCGAGCCTTGTCATGACGGCCAAACCGCCGATCAGCGCGAACTCCGATGAGGGGACTTCGGCGGCCAGTGTCTGCAGGGCACGAACGAGGCGCGATGCTGAGCCACCGGGCCCGTCGACGAACAGGATCTCACCAGACACGGACGTGGCCCTCCGGGTCCCAACCGTCCAGGATCTCCCGACCCCTTCCCCGGTCCTGGGCCAGATCGAGGGCGACCACGATGTGGTTGGCCACCGCGAACCCATGGTGCGAGAGCTCCGCCGGAACCGCCCATCCATAGCGAGACGGGCATACGGCCACCCGTCCGGCCGGCGGCATTTCGGAGGATGCCCCGTAGGAGCGGAGGACGGCCCGCAGTTCGCTCTGCTTCTCCACGTAAAGTTCGGCAGGCCAGTCCGCGGTTGCCACCACCGGAGCCTGGTGCCAGACGGCTCCCAGAGTCCCCGAGAGGCGGAAGAGATCGGGTTCGGATTGGGGAAGTGTCCGAAGCGGTCGCCATGACGGAGCCCAGGCGTCGGCCATTTCGTCGAACAGTTCGGGAATCGACGGCCGACCTTGGCGGTCCACGAGGCCCCGGTCTCGCAGGGCGGCCAGGATCTCCGATACCCGCCCTGGGGATCGTCCGATCAGGGTGGCGACCTCGGTGGTGCGATGGGTCTGCTCGGGATGGAGCAGTAAGGCGACCCCGACATCGAGGCCCGTCGGGACGAAGAGGTCGGTCACCCGGGTCGGTTCAGGCTGCACGAGCGGGGGCACGTCCGCGTCGATGTGTACGGTCGCGCCGCGAAGTTGCATGTGCCCCCGGCGGTCAAGCCACGCCACCCGGCCTTCGGCCAGGACCCGACGAGCCTCCGCGGAGATCCGGTCCGCCACGATGATCCCGCCGGCGAATCTGCGAGCCACACCCTCGGCCTCGATCTGGCTGACGCTCCGGCGCGTCTCGACGGGAATCTCCCGCCCGTCGGCCTCTACAGACACAGGCGACAGGGCTCTGGCCGCCACCGCCAGGGCCCCCAGAGACCGGGCGACCTCCTCCGCCGGACTATTCGTGCTTCGTGCGGGCACGAACTCAGAATATCACCCGGTGGCCGGGGTCGTAGCAGTTGACCTGCTCCTTGGCACCGGAAGGCGTGGCTATCCAGGCGTCGCCCAGGAATGGAGGCCCTACTCCGCCAACCTCATCCTCACGAGGTCGATCGGACGCTGGTAGTTCCGGGCGCTGTTGATGTTGCGTCGGAGCCGGCGGTTGAGGGCGCGATCGTCCAGCCGGGCCAGACCACCGCTCTCGCCTACGGCCACTTCGCAGAAAAAGGCCATGTCGTTCATGCAGCCGAGCACGCTGCGATCGGCGGTCTTTGCGATGACCAAGGCCTGGCTCCCCAAATCGCCGAAGGTGCCACTGGGACAACCCTCTTCTCTCAGCTCACACGCGATGAGCGCTGTGACGAATTCTCGAGTCAACCGGAGGTCGGCTACTCGCACATCTGGCTCGAAGATGCTGAACAACGTTCCAGCGTGGGTCAGCAGCAGGCACTTGCGGCGGTCGAGGAGCAGCACATTCGCGTACCAGTCTTCGTCACACGGCGCGATGGCAGGTACCGGATCAAGACGGAGAAGGTCGAGGAGCTTCTTCGTGCAACGCAGGCCCACCAACCAATCGTAGGGGAGTCCGAACCCGAGTCCCATGGGTGAGCACCAGCTCGTGGTCGGCTGTGGACCTGGTCACGAGCCGGACGACGTCGACTCCTCCCCGAATGCCAATGCGATGGCATCGGAAGTGATGCCCTCGTAAAGCGGACGGAGCTCGTCGATGGCGCGGACAACGTCGCCAAGCGGTGATGGGTCGAGCTGTCGGAGGACCAGGTCGGCTGCGACCGCCAAACGTGGTCGGACCTCGATGGTCGAAACGTCGTCGGGGCTGCCCCAAAACGACACCGCTGGTCCTGACTCAGGGGTGATTCTGCGTTCCGCATCGAACGTGGGCCATCCAAATTTGCCGGTCTCGAGAACGTCGGCCGATCCCTCCCTCTCCGACTCACCCCCGCCGGGACCGCGCCGTCGCGCCCTCAGCTCGGCGAGCAACCTTTCTTTGTCTCGGCCGCGCCAGGCAAAGATGAGGAAGGGATCGTCATCGAAGGCTTCTGCCATCAAGTAGAAGACCGCGGCCACGTGTTTGCACGGATTCTCCCAATCGGGGCACGAACACGCGGAGACGAGGTCGTCGTCCGAGGCGGGGAACAGCGTGGTCGAGGACTCGACGAAGGCCTCTTCGATCTCCTCGGGCATCTCTCCGGACAGGAGTTTGGCCAAGAAACACAGCCTGCGAAGCCATGACGTCCTCGATGCTGCCCCACTCCGAATCGGTCAAGATCTCGGTCTCGATGAACACCCGGTACGGCTTGGACCGCGAGCCCTGAACCGAGGCGCGGACCTGACCAGGGACGATCTCCAGAGTCAGCACCTGACCGGCGCGGGCGTAGCGCTTGCCCCTCTGAAGACGGCTCCCGATGCCAAACGACTCCAGCACGGTGATGAAGCGCCGCGACCACCAGGTGTCACCGATCTGTCCGCGCTTGCTGCGGGCCGTGACGCCCCCTTCGACCATGATCGGCTTCGAGGCCGGCGGCCACCAGCCATCGGGAGGTCGACCGGATCGGCCCGATGGACGACGGGGAGTGCGACGTGACGGCATCAGTCGTCTCCCACGGCGTCGCTCGACAGGGCGATCACTTCACGAAGCTGATCGGTCGACAGCTCGGTGAGCCAGCCCTCGCCGGCTCCGACGATCCGCTCCGCTAACGCCCGCTTCGCCTCGATCATGGCATCGATACGCTCCTCCAGGGTTCCCCCGCAGACGAACTTGCGGACTTGCACATTGTGCTTCTGACCGATCCGATAGGCCCGGTCGGTCGCCTGGTCCTCCACCGCCGGGTTCCACCATCGATCGAAGTGCACGACCTGGGTCGCCGCCGTCAGGTTGAGGCCCGTGCCGCCGGCCTTCAACGACAGGAGGAAGACCGGTGGTCCGTCGGCCTCCTGGAAACGCTCGACCATCAAGTCGCGCGCCCGCTTCGTCACTCCGCCGTGGAGCCACAGGACATCGCATTGCAGCCGATGACGTAGGTGCCGCTCGAGCATGCTGCCCATCTCGGTGAACTGCGTGAAGACGAGCGATCGGTCACCCTCGGCCATCGCTTCGCCGAGGACTTCGACCAGGCGCGTGAGCTTGCCCGACCGGCCCGGCAGGGACGAGCCGTCGGCCAAGAAATGAGCGGGATGGTTGCAGACCTGCTTGAGCTTCATCATGGTGGCGAGCACCAGACCACGGCGCTCGATTCCTTCCGCTTCGTCGATTCGCGCCAGCATGTCGTCGACGACGGCCTGGTAGAGAGTGGCCTGCTCGCGGGTCAGGGTGCAGAACTCCTTCATCTCGAGCTTCTCGGGAAGATCGGCGATGATCGTCCGATCGGTCTTGAGGCGGCGAAGTATGAACGGCCCGGTGATATGACGCAGCTTGGTCGCCACCTCGTCGTCTCCCCCGCGCTCGATCGGATCGGCGAAGCGCTCTCGGAAGCTGCGCTCGGACCCGAGGATGCCCGGGTTGAGGAACTCCATGATCGACCAGAGCTCGCTCAGTCGGTTCTCGACCGGGGTGCCGGTCATGGCGATCCGCCGCTCGGCCGAAATCGACCGGACGCTCTGGGTCGTGCGGGTTGCGCTGTTCTTGATCTGCTGTGCTTCGTCGAGAACCATGCGGCGCCAGGGGACGCCGGCCAGCAACTCCACGTCGCGCGTGGCGAGCCCGTAGGTCGACAGGACCAGGTCGACCTGGCCGGCGTGCCGGATGAACAGCTTTCCGGCGAGTCGGTCCGGCCCATGGTGGACGTACACGGCCAATTTCGGAGCGAAACGAGCGGCCTCGCGTTGCCAGTTCCCCACCAGCGACATTGGGCACAGCACCAGCGTCGGCCCCAGTCTGGCTCGCCCGGTTCGATCAGCCGACCCGGAGATGCCCGACCGGCGCCAGCCCGGTGTCGAAGCGGCTCGGGCACGCTCGTCGACCAGGAGCGCGAGGAGCTGTGCGGTCTTCCCCAGGCCCATGTCGTCGGCCAGACACGCCCCGAGACCGAGCTCGCCGAGAAAGGAGAGCCACCCGAGCCCACGTTCTTGATACGGACGGAGCTCGCCGGCGAATCCATCGGGGGTCGCAGTGGGCTCAAGCCTGCGGTCTTCGGCTCCCGAGAGCAGGTCGCCGAGCCAGCCGTCTGCCGCCACTTCGACAACCGGCAGTTCGTCCGGACCCTGCTCGAATCCGAGCGCGGATCGCAGGACCTCTCCGGCCGACATGACGTCGCCGGTTGCTCCCCGCTTCCCAACCGCAGTGATGGCGGCAGAGAGCTCCTCGTGATGCAGCTCCACCCACTGGCCGCGAACACGCACGAGCGGCTGCTTCAGTCGAGCCAGCTGTCGCAGCTCGGCCAGCCCCAGCGTGTCATCGCCCAGCACTGCTTCCCAGCGGATGTCACACAGCCCGTCGAGACCGATGCCGCCGGAGGAGTTCCCACCCTTCGGACTGATCCGTGCCTTGAGCCGCAGTCCGAGCCTGCTCCTCGACGAGCGCCACCACGGGGGGGCGAACACCCCGAATCCGGCTTCTTCCAAGAGGGGCGCACCGTCACGAAGAAACGTCAGGATGCCCGCAGCGTCCGTCGCGGATTCGCAGGGAGCGGCCGAGGCGAGGGCCCGTCCGAGCGTGGGGACGAGGCGGGCCGCCTGACCGAGCCCGCGCAGGAGGTGTTCGTCGGGGTGGGCGACATGGCGCCCGATGGCGGTCAGCTCGGGGCCGTCGGACCAGACATCCTCCGCCGAGACGACCAGGCTGGGATCGTCCACCGCCTGGAGGGCGAACTCGATGCGCCAGCTCTGCGCGGAACCAGCCGCGCCGTCCTTCTTCCGTCTCCGGGGTCGAGCGGGCGCGCCCGCCGTGTCGAGCGGTCGCTCTTCGCCGTCGTCCGAGGGAGGGACGATCCGAAAGCAGGTCCGTACCGCTTCGACATCCGCGCTCCTCGTGGCATGCCACCCAGCAAGCCGCCCAGCCAGTTGCACCCACTCGTCCTCGTCGTGCTCACCCACGGCATCGTCGGGTGAGCCGAGAGCGCCCAGCCAAGCATCGACGACGTTCGCCTTGGCTCCCCGCCGTCTGCCGGTCGGCCGTGCCGGGGCGGCCAGCTCCCGGGCGAGAGCGTCCGTCACCGCCCACATCAACGAGCGCAGGACCTCGTCGCTGGGCTCCGGTCCCTGCTCGCCGAGTCCCTTCTCCGTGTTCGACTCAGGCTCGCGCACCGCCATGAACGAGGCCGGAAGCGCCCACACCATCGCCTCGATCCGGCCCCGGTCATGCCCGTCGATGAGCGGGCGCCAGCACGCCCTCCAGCGCTCGGCGACGAACTCAAGATCGGGCAGCAGCCGACCCCGGGCCAGGAGCTCCACCACCATCGCGACCGCGTGGGCGGCGAAGCGGATATCGGGCCCGAGAGCGACACCCGAGGGGCCCGCGTCGCTGAACTGATCGCCGCCTCGCAAAGACGTCAGTGTCCAGAGCAACCTCGCTGCAGCGGGTGGGTCGAGGACAAACCCCGGGGCGCTCCACAGCGAGAGGTGTTCCTCGGCGCTCGAGGGCGCGTATGGTCCGGCCGGTGCCCTGGTCGGAGGCTCGCCGTCGAGCGGGGAGCCGATGGGAACTCCGCCGGCGTCGAAGAGTTGCAGCGTGAGCTGGACGTGTCCTTCCCCAAGCAGGCCCGCCCCCGCCATCCCCGCCACCTCCGCCACGGCCAGTCGCAGACCGTCGGGACCCAGCGCGAAGGGGTGGGGCTTTGGCCGACGCGCCGGACGCCCTGGCCGAACCGGCGCTGGCCGAGAGCGATCCCCGTCCTCCGCCCACAGCGCCAGACGACGTGAACCGGTCAGCCAGGCGGCGTGCAGGACGGTCACTCGTCCATACTGGCGCGGCGCAGTGACCGTGCCCAGCTCATCATCAGAGCGGTGCCGATCTGACGGAGGCGCACCTGGGACCTGGGTTCCCCGTGGCCGCCGCGGCGACGACCAGCGCCCCGTCCAGCCCTCAAATCGCCAGCCGGTCGTGGATCTCCTTGTCTGGCTCCGTGGCGGAGACCGACGCAGCAGCCGTCGCCGTGATCAGTAGCCGCCTACCCGCAGTTCAAGAAAGGAAGATCATGAAGCTTCGAGGAATCGAGCGTAGCGATGTTCGAGGCGCTCAGGGTCCGGTTTGGCCGAACGGCTGCGGGGTACGGCGATGGTCGTTCCGTGCATCTCTTGGAGCCCGTGCTTGAGCATTGGCCCATCGACCTCGTCGAGCAACCTCTGGTTGATCCGGACCACGAGGCTGGGGGTGATGCCCAGGAAGTTCCGGTCGAAGGCGGCGTGGTGGATCTTGCACAAGGCCATTCCGTTGGGGACCACCGGGTCTCCACCTTCCTCGCCGTCACCGATGATGTGGGCGGCGTCGAGTAATTCGACGTGTCGTAGCCGGCATACCGCACAACTCGACACGTACGCGTGGAGGACCCGCTCTCGAAACAGGGGCTGGTGCAGCCGTTGCTTGGTCATCCTCGCGGCGTACACCTTCTCGGGCCCGCTCAGTGTCGAGAAGTCGAGTCCCACCTCGGTGCGCGAGAAGCTCAGCATGAACTCTTGGTGGGCGGCATCCTCCCCGGCGACGTAGACCGGATAGACGGGCTTGTAAACGCCACGACGCACGCCCACGAAGTAGGCAAGCGGCAGCGCGAACTCCATGGCGCTCCGCAGGGCCCGGTTCGTGGCGAGGTTGGAATCGTCGCCCTCGTACTTGTAACGCGGATAACCGTCCTCGCCGATGGAGTCGCGGTAGCGGGGCTCGCGACCGAAGCCGGTGAAGGCTGTGGTGATCGATAAGGCTGCGTCGAGCTGGCGCGGCTTGTGGATCCCACGACCTCGCGTCTGGCGCAGCACGATGGTCTCGCCGGCGCAGGGAAACTCGGCCGTCTGTTCCCAGGTGAGATTGCCTTCGGCGGACTGGGCGACGAGGGAGTCGAGATAGCCGAACATCGCCTCTCGCACGGCCAGCTCACGCAGGTGGTCCACTGCGACAGCCTGCCAGCGCCGAGAAGCCGTGGGAAGGACTTGTCGAATCACGACGTCGAATGACCCCGCTCGGAGCTCTCGGCCTGAGTCTCGAGCATTTGGTCGATGTCGTCGGCCACCGCCTCGTCCTCGAGCGGCATGGCATGGGCATAGTTGCGCAGCGTGGTCGAGGGGTCCCGATGCCCCAGGCGCTGCTGGGCCCGTAGCAACTCGCCCCTACCGACGAGGAACGTGGCCACGCTGTGGCGCAACCGGTGCAGCGTGGCCCCGTGGACCTCGGCGGCTCGGGCGAGCGCGGCGAACCAGTGCCCGAGTGCCCCCGCCGTCAGCCGGACCTGGTGGGTCGTCTCAGGGGAGAAGACCCACGGACCGAGGGCGGCGCCGTCAGGGAGCCTCCCAGCCCAGGTCTCGGCGCTCGATCGCCACAGCTCGGACGTGCGCCGGCCGAGGGTGAGCCGCCGGGTGCGCCCCGTCTTGGTGGGCCCGAGCACGTCAGCCGAGACGCCGCGGGCGATGGTAAGCACCCGGCCCTCAAGGTCGTCGAAGCGCAGGGAAACCAGCTCGCCGCGGCGAGCCCCCGAGTCCGCGGCGAGGCGGACCAGCAAGCGGATCTGTTCGGCCTTGTGCAGGCGCTCGACATCTTCGGGCGCACTGGCGGCCACCAGCGCGTCGGCGGCTTCGAGCAGGCGGAACACCTCATCGGAACTCAGATGGAGCCTCGTGCCCGGCCGCTGGGGTCCCCGCATGCCGCTCAGCGGGTTGACGTCGATGATGCGCTCCACATGAGCCCAGCCGACGGCGGAGCGTAGGACGCGGAAGCGCCCCGAGACGACGGACACCGAGGCGCCGGTGGCACTCCACGCCGCCATGGCGGCGCGCACGTGCTCGGGCTTGAGCGTCGAGACCCGGCGTACCGCCAGGGGATCAGCACAAAGTGCCTTGGCATTGGAGCGGGCCGAGATCCACGTAGCCGGCCGCCAGTCGTGGTGCGCGCTGAGCCAACGCTCGAGCAGCTCGCCGACGCTCAGAAACGGCGCGGCCCGCCGGATAGCGCGCCGCTCGGCCCACTCGGCGGCGAGCTCCTTGCGGAAAAGCTCGGCCTCTTCGGCGCAGCCGTGGAAGGAGAACGAGCGCTGCACCGTGCGCCCCGACACCGGATCGACCCCGACGGCGACGCGGATCTCCCACACACCAGGGCTGCGTTCGCGCATGGTGCCGGTCCCCCACGCCATGCGCGCAAAAGTAGGGACGAATGTAGGGACAGCGCGCGGATCCCTGGTCCGCGACGAGAGGGCTTTATCATCGCTACGCTGGGCCTACGCGGCGCGCGCTCGGAGGGATTCGAACCCCCAACCTTCTGATCCGTAGTCAGATGCTCTAGTCCGTTGAGCTACGAGCGCTGGGTGAGACGAGCAAGTGTACCGGCCGAAGCGGTCTCGCCCTGAGGGACCGTGGCGGGCCTGCCGCCCTGCCCAGGGGGCGAAATACCTCGTCCTGCACGAGCTATGTGCCGTTTGCGACCGACGAGCGCCCCGTCGAGGAGTCCACGCCGTTCGAACTCCCTGGCCCAGTGACGGAATGCCCAGCGTCTGGCTCCTGAGCGCCCTCGCCGGCGCCCGATCCGGCGGCCGCACCACCACTGAGCTTCGCACCGCCTGGTCGTGTTCCCGGTTGCCCGGTCGCTCCCGGGTGCGCGATCCCCGATCCCGTGTTCTTGGCCGCCCCTTGGGCTGAACCCGAGGAGGGAGTGCCGGCTCGACCGCCCGCGGAGGCAGGAGTCGTGCCGGCACCACCAGTTTCGGTCTGGCCACCGCTCGGACCACCCGACGTCGCCGCCCCACCGGGTGCCGTTGCCCCTGATCCGGCCGCGGATCCCTGCCCGCTGCCGGACGCCACGGCGCCGTGCCCGACCCTGGCGCCCGCCCGGCATCCCGGCCAGGTACGTAGCTCCTGCACCAACAATGGCCCTGGCGCGCTGAGCAGGTATCGGCAAGCCTGCTGGAGCAGCTGGGGAGTCGATCCGCCCACCTGTGCCTTTTGTGGCGGATCCAGCTGGCGGTACAGGTTGGATAGCTGGCGACCGGCCGCGGCGACGCTCTTGGGGTTCGGTGACGTGGTTTGCAGGACGCCGAGCAACGTGGCCGAGGCATTCTGGGCGTTCACTACCGGCTGAGGCGTCACCGGCAAGCCGATCGTGGTCGCCAGGTTGCGGACGGCGGGGGGGACGGGCGCACCGGCGGCGAAGGCGATACCCGGTCCTGCGACGACCGCTGCGACGACGGCACCAGCTGCCGCCCACCGGCGTCGCGTCCAGGGCAGCGCCTGCCGGTGTCGCACCGGCTGGGAGGGTATGCACGCCACCGCGGCACGAAGGGCCGTCACGGTCTCTTCGGGTGGGTGCAGCTCCGTCGGCGCGAAGGCAGCCTCGAGCTCGGACAGCAGGTCGTCCTCCCAGGTACGGGTCGCCTCAAACGTCGGCATCGTCCAGCTCCATGAAGGTCCGCAGGCGGGAGAGCGCACGAGACTGCGCAGATCTCACCGCGCCCGGCCGCTTGGACAGCATGGACGCCACCTGCTCGGCGCTGAGCCCCGCGATGACGCGCAACTCGAGCAACTCCCTCTCCCCGTCGCTCAGCAGAGCGAAGCAACGGCGCAGCTGTGCATGCTCGTCGCCCAGATCGAGAGACTCGTCCGGAAGGTCCATTGTCCCAGGCATAGTGACATTGCCGGCCATCGCGTAGCGCTGCTCGCGCGTCGTGGCACGGAAGTGGTCGACCACCAAATTGTGCGCAATGCCGAAGACCCAGCCGTCGAAGCCAGCCGGTCCGGGGTGGAAACGATGGACGCCGGCGACAGCGCGCGTCATGGTCTCGCTCACGACATCCTCGATCTCCGGAGGAGGGACCCGCCTGGCGACGAAGGCCCGCAGACGCGGGTAGAGCGAGGCCAAGAGCTGAGCCCAGGCGTCCTGATCTCCTCGCCGAGCTTTGTCGACCAGATGATCCAAATTTGGGTCACATTCCATGGCACCACGTACGACGTCGCTCGATAATCCCCAGTGTTACGGATGAATCCTTAAATAATCAGAAATTCTCTCGATTCGGTCGTGACACGCGCCCATTCGGACCGAAGAAGCCAGTGCGAGCGAAGGGAGTGCCCTGTGTGCTGCGGCACGGGGCCGGACACCAAAATGGGCGGGCGGGCATGGTCCCGCCGATGGGAGACATGATCATGGGAAGAGGATCAAGGACCGCACTGTTCGTCGTGGCCGCCGGCCTGGCGGGCGCGCTCACGTTGGGAGGCATGGGAAGCACCTGGGCAGCGTCGTCGCACAGCACACACGGGCCGCGGCATCACCACCACCACGTCCGGACCATCTCGGGCACGGTGACCTCCCTCGGAAGCGGCAGCTTCGTGCTCACTGAGTCCAACGGCACCGCCATCACGGTGGACGTGAACTCGTCGACCAAGTACTCCGAGACCGGCACCAAGACGGCGCCCAGTGGTGTGGCCCAAAACGAGCGCGTCGTGGTCGTGCCGACCAAGGGCACCTCGCCCACGGCGACGACGATCACCGCGGCGCGCGTGCTCATTGAGCTGACCCAGGTCAGCGGCATGGTGCAGACGGTCGGCGGCAGCTCGTTCACCGTCGTGACCCAAGGCGGACTGGTCCAGACGGTCGACACGTCGGGAACGACGACCTACACCAAGGACGGCACCACCGAAAGCGGTGTCAGCTCGGGTGAGTACGTGAGCGCCTTCGGCACCCCCGACACCACCAACCCGTCGCAGCTCGACGCGCAGTTCGTCGACATCTACACGCCACCTACCCCGCCCACACCGCATCGCTACCTCGGGGCGGTCTCGGGCACCGTGACCTCGCTCGGAAGCGGCAGCTTCGTGCTCACTGAGTCCAACGGCACCACCACCATCACGGTGGACGTGAACTCGTCGACCAAGTACTCCGAGACCGGTACCAAGACGGCGCCCAGCGGGGTGGCCCAAAACGAGCGTGTCGTGGTCGTGCCGACCCAGGGCACCTCGCCTACGGCGACGACGATCACTGCGGCACGCGTGCTGATCGTGCTGACCCAGGTCAGCGGCATGGTGCAGACGGTCGGAGGCAGCTCGTTCACCGTCGTGACCCAAGGCGGACTGGTCCAGACGGTCGACACGTCGGGAACGACGACCTACACCAAGGACGGCACCACCGAGAGCGGCGTCAGCTCGGGTGAGTACGTGAGCGCCTTCGGCACCCCCGACACCACCGACCCGTCGCAGCTCGACGCCCAGTTCGTCGACATCTACACGCCGGGCAGCGGGCCGTGGCATCAGGCCGGCTTCGGGCTCTGGGGCTACCCCGCCACCTCGGGGATTCACGGTGGACCGGGTGCGCACGGCACGACAGCGGCACCGTTCGGCGCCCCCGGCCCGGGTCATGGCCAGGGCCAGGGCCAGGCTCCCGGCGTCGTCGGCACGGTGAAGTCGGTCACCGGGGACGACATCGTGGTCGAGACCGCCAGCGGCTCGTCGACCACGGTCGTGGTAAGCGACTCCACCAAATACCTGGGCCCCTCGGCGAGCAGCGGCCTGAACGGCGTCGGCACCGGCGACAAGATCGCGGCCTTCGGGACCACGGACAGTTCCGGCGACTTCGACGCCACGGTGGTGATCGTCGGAACCGGAACGACCCCGCCGCCGACGGGCCACGGCGCCATCGGTACAGCGTCGACGCCCGGCGTCCGGCCCGGCCAGGGAAACCCGGGCGGAACCACCACGCCGCCCTCGTGGTCCGATGCCGGCTCCACCGCCGGGCACCCGGGACCGTCGGCCCCCACGCCGACCGGCGGGCAGGGGTCGGGTACGCACTCCTTCGGCGGAGGCACGGGGACGCCGGCCCCAACGGCCGGCTCCCCGGAAGGGCAGGGCGGCACGCCAAGCCACGGCGCCAGCGGGCGCTGACGGCCTGACGCGGCAGGCCGCCGTCCGGAACGGGACCCGGGCGGCGGTCAGATCGCGATGGGAAGGTTGGTGTAACCCCGGACGGTGCTGGTGTAGAGGGGCACGGCGCCATCGAGGTCGACCGACCACTCCGGGAAGCGTTTGAAGGTCTCCTCCAGCGCGATGCGACCCTCGGTCCGGGCCAGGGCTGCCCCCAGGCAGAAGTGGATGCCGTAGCCGAAGGACAGGTGGTGGTCCATCTTCCGGTGGACGTCGAAGCGGTCGGCGTCCGGGTAGGCACGCTCGTCGCGGCCGGCCGAGCCGGTGATCATCACGACCTTCGAGCTGGCCGGGATGGTCTGGCCGTGGACCTCGACATCGGCCGTGCACCAGCGGCTCTGCACCGGTGACGGCGCCTCGTACCGGAGCAGTTCCTCCACCGCATTGGGGATGAGCTCCGGGCTGGCGGCCAATTCGGCCCGCTGGCCCGGGTTGTTGTCCAGCGTCAGCGCGGCCCAGCCGAGGAGGCGGGCCACCGTCTCGGTGCCGGCGCTCCCGATCAGCACCGCGAAGTTGACCGCCTGATCGTCGGTGAGGCGCCGCAGTTCGCCGTCGTCGTCCACGATCTCGAGGTTCACCAGGTCGGTGAACATGTCGTCGCGCGGGTTCTTCCGGCGCTCGGCCAGCACGCCGGACACGTAGGCGTGCAACTCGAGCATGGCGGTGGTGGCGACGTCGTTGGACATCCCCTTCTCGGGATCGAGCGTGAACGACACGTCGATGAGGTGGCGGACCATGTCGCGCTCGTCGGGTGGCACGCCGAGCAGAGCGGCGATCACGTAGGCGGGCACCTTGGCCCCGAAGTCCTGGACGTAGTCGAACGAGCTCTGGCCGACCAGGCCGTCGAGCAGGCCGGCGCAGAGGGTGCGAATGTCCTGCTCCAGCTCCATCATGCGGCGCGGCGTGAACGCCTTGGAGACCAACCGGCGGTAGCGGGTGTGCTCGGGCGGGTCCATGAAGATCATGATCTCCATGGACGTCTTCTCGGCCGTGATCATCTCCATCACGGTGCCGTGGGAGGAGCAGAAGGTCTTCGGGTCGCGGCTGAAGGCGTCCACGTCGGCGAAGCGGCTCACGGCGTAGAAGTCGTGCTGCTCGTTGTAATAGAGCGGCGCCTCATCACGAAGGCGCTTCCAGATCGGGTGCGGGTCGACCTTGTACTTCTCGTCGAGGGGGTCCCAGGCGAGCGGTTCGGTGTCGACGGCGGTCATGGCGCGGTAGGTCCCTTCGGGCTCAGGAGCTCGGCGCGATCGGTCGATCAAACGCCAAGGTGGTGGGCTTCCCACAGCTTGATCCCGCCCAGGATGCCGGCGGTGTTGTCGACCACCGTGATGCGCTCGAGCACCTCGCCCAGGTCGCGGCGGTTGATGCGGGGGGCGTTGCCGCCGCCGATGTAAAGGTGGTCGAAGAAGGTCGCAGCATCGAGATAGGCGATGGCTTTTCGGACCCGACGGTTCCAGCGCTTGTCGCCGATCTTCTTGCGGGTGGGCTCGCCCAGCTGCTGGTTGAAGGTCTCGCCCTGGCGGAACTCGATGTGGGAGAACTCCACGTGAGGGAGGAGCCCGCCCTCCATGAAGAACGCCGTGCCGAAGCCGGTGCCCAGAGTGACGACGGCCTCGAAGCCCTGGCCCGTGACGACGGCGGCACCCTGGACGTCGGCGTCGTTGGCCACCCGGCAGGGCTTGCCGAGGGCATCGGAAAGGGCTTGGGCCAGGTCGAAGTGGGACCAGGCCTTGACCAGGTTGGGATCGACCTTGGTCTCGGGACCCTTGGTGGTCACGAAGTGCGGCGCGCTCAGCACCTGGCCCAGGCGCACCATGCCAGGGAAGCCGGCCGAGATGCGGTCGACCCCGGGCAGCTTCTTGGCCAGGCCGGTGAGCTTCTCGACCATGAGGTCGGGCGACATGGGATACGTGGTCGGGACTCTGACCGGGTCGGCTACGAGGGCGCCGGAACTGTCGAGAACGCTGGCCTTGAGACCGGTGCCGCCGATGTCGATGGCCAACGTGAAGGGGTGGGCCGGCGCGGCGGCGTGCTTGGGCGTGGCGGGGGCGGGAGCGTTGGTGGGCGTGTCCTCCACGGCAGGGACGTTAGCCATGGAGGGCTCAGGCAAGATCCGGCGCGGCCGATCCGGTCATCCGGCGACCAGGTCCTTGAGGCACTCGCGGAGCAGCTCCCCTAATTCGCGGTTGTCCGACTGGTCGAAGGCGTCGCCCGAGAGGAACAGGCCGGCGAAGACGGCGCCGAAGCTGGCCGCCATGCGGACCCGGTCCCGCAGCGGCACGCGGGGGTCGGCCAGGACGCGGCGGAACTGGTTCTGAATGTCCTCGTGTTCGGCCTCATGGCCCTCGTCGTGCAGCTTCTCGAGGGCAGCCTGGTTCCGCTCGTGCATGAGGAAGAGCTTGCGCTGGGCCAGCATCTGGTCGACGATCTCGTCGAGGAGGGCACCCCACTGTTGGAGCGTGACGGGCTCCTCCCCTCCCATGCTCATGAGGGCGACCTTGCCGAACTCGTGCAGGCGCATGTGGAGCGCCATGAGGATGTCCTCTTTGGACTCGAAGTGGTAGTAGAGGGCCGCCTTGGTGACGCCCAGCTGTTCGGCGATCTGCCGCAGGCTGGTGCCGTCGTAGCCCTGGTCGAGGAAGAGGTCGAGCGCGATATCGAGGATGCGTTCGCGGGTGGAGCTCGGGTCGTGCTGGTTGTTGTGGGCCTGGGCTTGGGCTCGGGCTCGGCTCGGGTTTGGCCTTGGGTTTGGGCTTTGGGTTTGGGCTTTGGCCTTTTTGGCCTCGGCGAACTTGGCGGCGGTGGCGGCTCGGGCAGCGGCGTTTTTAGCGCCAACGGCAACGGCGTCGTCCTGCGTGGTTAGGGCGGCGGCCTGGGGGCGACTGTCGTCGTCGTCGCCGTCCGGCTCTTCGGGGTCGGCGTTGTCTGCGGTGAGGTCGGGGGTGGTCTGTGTCATGTGTATATGTGGTTTAGGCCAGCCTAATATCCTACTTGACGGCAGGTAAGTAGATCCCTTACCATGCGACTGGTAAGCCAGTTTACTTTCCGACAGGTAAGGACGTCCACTGATGACCGCTGACCTGATGATCCAGGCCGAGGGGCTGGAGAAGAACTACGGCGAGACCCGGGCGCTGGCCGGGGTCTCCTTCGGTGTCCCGGCCGGAACGATCCTCGGGCTCCTCGGTCCCAACGGGGCCGGCAAGACGACCGCCGTGCGGATCCTGACCACATTGGCCACGCCCGACGCCGGATCGGCGATGGTGGCGGGGATCGACGTCGTGCGGCACCCGGCCGAGGTGCGGCGGCATATCGGCGTGGCCGCCCAGGACGCCACCTTGGATCCGTTGCTGACGGGGCGCCAGAACCTGGTGCTGGTCGGCGAGCTGTCGGACATGGGTCGTGCGGCGGCTCGGCGCCGCGCCTCGGAGCTGCTCGAGGACTTCGAGCTCACGTTCGCGGCGGACCGGGTGATGAAGGGGTACTCGGGCGGGATGCGTCGTCGTCTGGACCTGGCGGCGTCGCTGATGACCCGTCCGCCGGTGCTGTTCCTGGACGAACCGACCACGGGGCTGGACCCGACGTCACGCTCGCGGGTGTGGGACGCCATCAGGGAGCTGATCGGCGAGGGGGTCACGGTCCTGTTGACGACCCAGTATCTAGAGGAGGCGGACGAGCTGGCGCATCAGATCGTGGTGGTGGACCACGGGCTGGTGATCGCCGACGGGACGCCCGCGGAGTTGAAGGAGGCGTCCCGGTCGGCGCGCCTGGAGGTGACGCTGGCGGCGCCGTCTGAGGCGGCCGTCGGGGCGATGGCGCCGTTGGTGTCCGGGTCGGTACACGTGAGCGAAGACGGCCGGTGGCTGTCGGCCGGCGTGGACGCCTCGCCCGGGTTGGCGACGGCGGTGGTCCGTGCCCTGGATGCGGCCGGGGTGCTGGTGGACACGATCGAGGTGCGGCAGCCGTCGCTCGACGACGTGTTCTTCTCGTTGACTGGCGGGCACATCGAGGAGGACGAGGACGAGAGTGAGGTCGATGGTGACAATGGGCCGTCGGCGAACGGGAGCGGAAGCGGGAGCAGCCGGCCCGAACTGGAAGGAGTGAACGCCTGATGACGACCACGACGCTTACCCCGACCCGGGTCTCGGTTGGGAACCCACGCTCGGGCCGCCTGCTCGGCTCGGTGTCCGACCTTTGGGCGATGACCCGGCGCAACATCGTCCACATCTCGCGTGAACCGATGCAGCTGTCGGACGTGACGATTCAGCCGGTGCTGTTCACGTTCCTGTTCGTGTACATCTTCGGTGGGGCCATCCCGATCCCGGGCGGCGGTACCTACAAGGATTACCTGTTGGCCGGCATTCTGGCGCTGAACCTGGTGACGTCGGTCATGGGCACGGCGGTCGGGCTCAGCACAGATCTGCACGAGGGGATGATCGACCGCTTCCGGGCGCTGCCCATGTGGCGGCCGGCGGTGCTGGTCGGCCGCTCGGTGGCCGACTTCATGACGTCCTGCCTGTGCGCGCTGATCGTCGGCCTGACAGGGTTGCTGGTGGGGTGGCGGACCGACGCCTCCATGCCGGCGATCATTGCCGGCTTCCTGATCGTGCTGTTCTTCGCCTATTCACTGACGTGGATCGCCCAGATCGTCGGGTTGAACGCGAAGTCGCCGGAGTCGGCCGCGTCGTTCGGCTTCATCGTGCTGTTCCCACTGGCCTTCGTCTCGAACGCCATGGTGCCCACGCTGCACATGCCCGGCTGGATGCAGGCCATCGCCGACTGGAACCCTGTCAGCGCGGTGTGCGCCGCCGCCCGTCACCTGTGGGGCAACCCGAACCCGTCGGCGGTGGTGAACGCCTGGCCCATGCAGCACCCGGTGGAGGCGTCGCTGATCTGGTCGGTGGTGATCATCGCGGTGGCGGCGCCGTTGGCGTCGTACTTCTTCAAGAAGCGCTGCACCGAATAGTCGGCCGTCCGGGCGGTGAGCAGATAGCGCGAGTCGGAATCGTTGCGCCGGCGCGCACGAAAACCGTGCGCTGCGGACCGGCGTCTGATGCCAGAAGTGGACCCCAAAATGTGCGCGACTTTGGGTTAGCGCGCAATAGTTCCGGGTCCTGTTAAACGGCTGTTCACACACCGTATGCAGCCAGATTTTGCCCCGCGCAACTGGGGGTAGCTTTGTATCGTGACGGGACTTTGGCTGGGCGACGCCTGTTCGCTCGTCGATGCCTTCCGGGACGGAGAGATCTCTCCCACCGAGGCACTCGAGGGATCACTGGCGGCTATTGAGAGATCGTCGTTGAATGCGGTGTGCTTCATCGACGAGGAGAAGGCGCGTGAGGCGGCGGCATCGGCAGACGTGAGCCTGCCGTTCGGCGGCGTGCCCATGGGCGTGAAAGAGCTCGATCCGGTCAGGGGTTGGCCGCAGACCGAAGCGTCGCTCGTGTTGAAAGACCGGATCGCCGAGTACGACGGCACCATGACGTCGCGCCTGCGCGCTGCCGGAGCGGTGTTGGTCGGGCAGACGACGGCCTCCGAGTTCGGCGGCATCAACTGCACCTACACCCGGCTGCACGGTGCCACGTCGAACCCGTACGACCTGGAGCGCACGCCCGGGGGTTCGTCCGGTGGCTCTGCGGCGTCGGTGTCCGGTGGTCTCTTTCCCATCTGCACGGGTAGCGACGGTGGCGGGTCGATCCGCATCCCGGCCGGCTTCACCGGTCTGTTCGGCTTGAAGGCGACCTTCGGGCGCATCCCCAAGGGCCCGCACACCGAGATCGAGCCGCTGACCGCGGTGATCGGGTGCCTGTCCCGGTCGGTGCGGGACACGGCCCGCTGGTACGACGTGTGCAACGGCCACGACGAGTACGACCCCTATTCGCTGCCCCGAGTGAGTGGGTGGGAGGCCGGTCTGGGACACCAGGACGTCCGGGGCCTACGGGTCGCCGTGTGTGCCGACCTGGGGGCCGCCGTGATCGCCTCGTCCGTGCGGGAGAAGGTCGAGGACGCCGCCGACCACCTGATCAAGGACGCCGAGATGGAGCGGGTCGACGTGCCGATCGCTCTGTCCCGTGGCGGCCTGGAGTGGGCCATGGCCGGGACGGCCAGCCTGCTCGTCGGTCTCGGCGACCTCTACCCCGCCTGTGAGTCCGAGTTCACCCCGGAGATCATGCTGGCCGCCAACATCGCCACCAACCACTTCAACGTCGACACGGCCAAGGGCATCGAGGAGTTCCGACGCACGATGATCGTGCAGATGGCGCAGATCTTCGAGCAGGTCGACTTCATCGTATGTGCAACCAATCCCGACGTGGCCTTCGGCGCCCAGGGACCCATGCCGACCACCATCGACGGTGTCGACCTCATCTCCGAGCTCGGGTTCGAGGCCGGGATCGGCAACAACGGCGCGCTCACCATTCCGGCCAACACGACGGGGCACCCGGCGGTGGCCATCCCGATCGGCCTCGTCGACGGGCTGCCTGTCTCCATGCAGATCATCGGGCGCCGCCATGCGGAACCGTTGCTGCTCGAGTTGGCCCGCGTCGTCGAGCTCGAACGCCCATGGCCCCTGGTCGCGCCCGGTGCGCCCGTCTGAGACAATCCGGGTCCGGATGGCGACACAACCCCCCTCGATTCGCGTCAACGGAGCCACAAACCTGCTGGAAAAAAGTCACAATTTGGCGCTATCGGTCGCCGCGCCCCTGTAAAGAGGACCCTTTTGAGCGGTAAGGTTTTTTTCTCACCCTGAGGCGGTTTGGCGATCGGAGACAGGGAGGATGGTCGTGCTGGCTTCTTGCAACTGCGAGAACCCGTCTCCCCCGGCGTGGACCAAGGCGTGCCGTCGGCGCCTGTTGCGACGCACCCCCGTCTTCTACTCGCGTCCCTCCGACGGCTCCTGGGAGCCGGCGCCGTGTCGCCGTCGCTCGGCACCCCCCACGTCGGGGGGAGGGAATCGTGTCGACCCGCAACGTGAAGGTCGGGTGGACTCCCGCCGTCGTCCGATTCTCTCGAAATCCGGACTCGTTCAGAGGCTCCTGAGACTTCTGTCCCGCTCCCTTACGCGTCGGCGCGAACGCGCGTTTGGCCTAGCCTGCGACTGATGGCCGAAGACCTGCTCTTCACCGTCGCGGGGTCGGTCGCGATGCCAGCTCAGATGATCTCGCTCGAGGAGGCGGGACTGGAAGAGGGTGCCGACCTGCAGGAATGGGTTCTCTCCAACCCGCAGATCCTGGGCAACGCCGTCAAGATCATCTCATTCGACTTCGAGCGTGGGTGGGGCGGCCCCCCCGTGCCGCGGGATCGCCTGCCCATCCTCGGGCTCTGCGCCGACGGTCGCGTCATGGTGGCCGAGCTGAAGCACGGCAAGACGCCCGACAGCGAGGTGGCGGCCGTCAAGTACGCCGCCATGGCGAGCCGGCTCGTCCCCGAGTCGCTGGCCGAGCACTTCTCGCAGTTCTACACGGCTCGGGGCAACGTGATCTCGCCGGACGAGGCGTTGGCGGAGCTCCAGGCCCACGCACCCGACATGTCGCAGGAAACGTTGCGCAAGCCCCGCATCGCCCTGCTGGCCCGCAACTTCTCGCCGGTCGTCACCGCCAGCGTGGTCTGGCTCAACGAGATGGGCCTCGACATCACCCTGATCCAGATCAGCGCCTTCCGCTCCTACATCTACGGCACGTCCGGCTCCGAAAACGTGCCCATGATCTCGGTCAGCCAGCTCTATCCGCTGCGCGACGTCGAGGAGTTCACCATCAGCCCCGAACGCCAACTGGCCCGGGAGGCCGCTGACGCCAAGAAGCGGGTCCAGGACGCCAGCACGGTACGCCGCCTCGTCGGCGCCGAATCCGTGGCCGACGGCACCATCTTCACCATCTCCCCGCGGGGCGACCTCAGCCACGACCTGCGGGCCCAGCTCGACGACTGGCTGCACGCCGACCCCGTACGCCGCTCGGCGCACTGGCAGAACCGGATCAACGCCCCGATGGTGTGGGACGCCGACAAGCAGTCCTACACGCCGTCAAGTCTGGTGCGCCACATCGTCGAGCTGGCCACCGGCGTCAGCCGCGACTTCTTCGGCACCCAGTGGTGGCGCGACCCCGCCGGGTGGACGCTGGTCGAACTGGCCGGCCCGTTGAGCGGTGGCAAGGGCGCGCTCTACCGCGAGTTCTGGTCCCGCTGGCTCGATCGCATCCGGGTCGAGCACAGCCACTGGACCCAGATGTCCACGCTGCCCGCCCAGAGCTGGATCACCCTGCCCTCGCCCATCAAGGGCACGCACTACGGGCTCAGCTTCTCGGCCGGCGGCCGCATCCGCTCCGAGCTCTACATCGACGCCGGCAACCAGGAAGCGAGCCTGGCCCAGTTCCAGTCGCTCCACCAGCAGTCGGACCTCGTCGAGACCATTTACGGCTCCGAGCTGTCGTGGGAGAAGCTGCCCGACCGCTTCGCCTGCCGCATCGCCGACTATTCCATGGGCGACGTGACCAAGGTCGAGGACCACGACTCCTACATCACCTGGATGATCGCCTCCCAGGAGCGCCTCCGCCAGGCCATCAACGGCGCCCTCGGGGGCGACCCTTCGGCTCCCGACGAGTTCTGGACCCGCCGCTGAACCTGTCGTAGTTCTCGGTCGATCTCTCCGGGTGCTGCGTAATGCCGCACCGCGCCCCTGCCGCCCGTTCCCTTCGCCTGTATGTATACGACTCGCCCCAAAGGGGATTTGACCCCTGGGGGGCATTCACCCACAAAGGGCGATGCCTATACCGTCAATGGAGGACTCTCCGGGTACATGCGATGCAGTCGGCCAGGCTGTTCCCACAGGCCCGCCCCCTGTCGGCGGGGCGGGGCGGGATGGGGCGGGGCGGCAGTGACCGCCTATGAGGTCTTCAGCTTCCACACCGCCAGCGGCGCGAACACCAGCACCAGCCCGGCCGACCACGCCAAGGAAAGCCACAGGTAGTGGGACAGCGGGTACCCGAGCAGGTGTTGGGCCGCCGGCCCGCCTGTCAGCAATCGGGCCGTGTTGACCATCTGGGTCAGCGGCTGGTTGTTGGCAAACCCCTGCAGCCAGCCCGGCATGGTCGCCACCGGCACGTAGGCCGACGACACGAAGCTCAGTGGGAACACAAGGAACGAGAGACCCTGCGCCGCCTGGGGTGAGCCGGCCATGAGTCCCATGGCGATGAAGAGCCCCACGAAGGCAAAGCCGTAGAGCACGGTCAGCCCGAAGGCAGCCAGCCCGTCGGCCACGCTGCCGCCCAGGCGGAAGCCGACGGCGAAGCCCACTACCGTCATGACGAAGGCGCCCCAGGCCACCAGTGTCGAATCCGCCGACACCCGCCCCGTCACGATGGACAGCAGCCGGATGGGCAGAGAACGCAGCCGGTCGAACAGGCCACCCTGCAGGTCCTCGGCCACCCCACTGGACGCCCCCATGCCCTGGAACAGCACACCCGTCACCACGAAACCTGGCACGAGGAAGTCGACGTAGGAAAGGTCCCCCGTGTGCGCCACCGCCCCGCCGAAGACGTAGCGGAAGATCAAGAGAAACAGGATCCCCTGCGCCGTGCCGGCGATGATCAAGGCCGGCGTGCGGACGAACTTCTTCAGCGTCCGCACCGCCACCTGGCTCGAGGCCGTCACATACGACGCCCCCCGGTTCACCACGCCGGCCGCACCGGCCGACCCGGCCGCGCCACCCCCGCCGCCCGCGCCCATGCCGGGCCGGCGGCCGCTCTCCACTGCGATCTCGATACTGGTCATGCCGCTGCGTCCTCCTTCGAAGTCGAAGTCGACTTTCCCGTCAACGCCAGGAACACCTCGTCCAAGGTGGGTCGCCGCAGCGAGATGTCCTCCACCTCCACCGCCGCGTCATCCAAAGCACGCACCACCGTCGGCAGCAGCTTCGCCCCGCCCGGCGCGGCGATGGAACACCGCCGCGTCGAGGCATCGGTCTGCGGCTCGGCCACTCCCAGAGCACCCAACACCGACGCCGCACGCTCCATCGTCGCCACGTCGGCCGTGTGGAGCTCGACCATGTCGGCGCCGACGCGCGACTTCAGCTCGCCCGGCGTGCCCTGCGCGATGACGCGGCCGCCATCGATGATGACGATGTACCCCGCCAGATGGTCGGCCTCGTCGAGATACTGCGTCGTCAGCAACATGTCCGTCCCGCCCCGCCCCATCGCACGGATGGCGTCCCACACCTCGTTGCGGCTGCCGGGATCGAGCCCCGTCGTCGGCTCGTCGAGCAGCAGCAGCCGGGGCGTGCCCACGAGCGACGCGCCCAAGTCGAGCCGCCGCCGCATGCCGCCCGAGTACGTCTTCACCAGCCGGTGCCCCGCCTCGCTCAGGCCCATCTGCTCGAGGATCCTTTCGGCCGAGGCCGCCGCCTCTTTCCGCCCCTGGCCGTACAGGCGGGCCACCATCGCCACGTTCTCGCGGCCCGTCATCACCTCCTCGACCGCCGCCGACTGGCCGGCCAGCCCGATCATGCGGCGCACCGCCATCGGGTCGTGCACCACGTCGTGGCCGTCGACGGTCAGCGTGCCGCCGTCCGGTTCGATCAGCGTGGCGATCATGCGGATGAAGGTGGTCTTGCCGGCGCCGTTGGGCCCGAGGATGGCCACGGCCTGGCCCGCCGGCAAGGTGAGTGTGAGCTCGGTGAGGGCCTGGACCTTCCCGAAGCGCTTGGTGAGGCCGTCGGCCTCTATGAGGGCGTGGGCGTGCATGGTGCGCGCCTCCTTTCGTCGTGTAGGTGGGTGTGCGTGCCCGTGATTGCAGAGCCCGGCCGACGAAAGGTGACCTACGCTTCGGGTGCCGCCTCGGGCGAAGGTCCTTCGGGATCGGGCTCGTGGTTGTGTCGATTCGGGGCCGCGTGGTGCAACACGCGGCCCCGGGTCATTCCTTGGGGAATTCGAAGGTGAAATTCACCTCCTTGGGGTTGAACCCTTCGGTGTGGAAGAAGCGCCACATGTCGAGTCCTTCGAGTGTTTCGTTGGTCATCTCGTCAACCAGGGCGTTGACGAACCTGAGTTCGGCCACCAGCTGGCTCTCCTCGTACTCGCCCTCGAGCTCGAACAGCCGCGGCAGTCCGGCCTCGGTCGCCACCTTCATGGCGCCGCGCAAGCCCGCCAACTTCACGCCGAGCGCGTCGGCCCGGCGCCGGAGCGCCGCCAGCGCCTCGTCCGGTGCCAGCGACGGAATGAACGACAGCCCGGCCATGAACGCCGGGTACTCCTTGGCCGGGGTGCCGAGGAGCTCGGTCATCCAGTCGGTCATCTCGACCAGGCCGTCGTCCGTGATCTCGTACACGGTCCGCTCGGGGCGCTTGCCCTCCCGCACCGTGCCCGTCGCCTTGATGAAGCCCTTCTTCTCCAGCGACTCGACCACGGCGTAGAGCGACCCGTAGTTGAGGCGCACGCTCTGCTCCTTGGCCCGGCTGCGCAGTGTCTGCGCCACCTCGTAGGGGTGCATGGGCTTCTCGTACAGGCAGACAAGCACCGCCAGGGCCAGGGGATTCGACCGGGACCATCTGGGCATACCGGTCATAGTATTCTATTCAGAGTAATCTGTAAAGAGTGATCCGACTCCGACTACCGGCCCCGGGGCGCCCAACCCGTGAGGGCAACCCGCCAGCCCCACCCTTGAACCTCCCCGAACCTCCCTGGTCACGGGCCACCGGGTATCGGTAGAAGACTGAGTCGCATGCACGCCGTCGAGCTCATCTTCGCTATCGGATGGGCGGCGTTCTGGATCTACTGGCTCGTCGCAGCCTTCTCCATGAAGAGGGAGCGCGTCCCGTGGTCCCACGAGCTGCGTATCAGAGCGGTGATCCTCGTCGCCGCGATCGTCCTGGTCCGCTTTGGAGCTTTCCGAAGTCACGGTTTCAACACGGATCCATGGCGAGTCGGCGTCGGGCTCGTCCTCTTCGCGCTCGGGTTGGGGTTCGCCGTCTGGGCCCGCCTCCACATCGGGCGCAACTGGGGCACACCGATGTCGCAAAAGGACGAACCCGAGCTGGTGACCAGCGGCCCCTACCACCTGGTCCGCCACCCCATCTACACCGGCGTCCTCGTCGCCGGTATCGGCACCGCGGTGGCGCTGAGCTGGTTATGGCTGCTCGTCGTGGCCCTGACAGCGGTCTACTTCATCTACAGCGCGACCGTCGAGGAGCGAAACCTGACCGCACAGTTCCCCGACACGTACCCGCTGTACCGGCGCTCGACCAAGATGCTCCTCCCCGTCATCTTCTAGGGGACGCGTCGGCATCCAGGCGGCGGCGCGCAACCCTTGCCCTCTGGGCGCCCCGGGCCGGCACGGGCGTCGCCGACCTAATCTGCACAGTCGTGGCGCCTACGGTCCTCCACGTCGCCCCGCACCCTGACGACGAAGCCGTCGGCTGCCCCGGCGCCCTCCTCCACCTGCAGGACCGGGGCTGGACCGTAGTCAGCCTCATTTCCAGCCTGGGCTTCGAGGGCCAGTGGGAGCGCCGCCGGGCCGAGTCCGAGGAGGCCGCCGCACGAGCCGGCTTCGTCCCCGTCTTCCTCGACCCACCACTCAACCTCGATCTGCATGCGGACCGGGCGGCCGCCGCCGACCGGCTGGCCGACGAGCTGCCGGCCGTCGTCGAACAGCACCAAGCCTCCATCGTCGTCTCACCCAGCCCCCACGACGTCCACCACGGCCACGAGACAGTCGGCCGCGGCGTCCAGCGCGCCCTGGCCGCCATGCCGCCGACCACCCGCTGGTGGATGTGGGGCGTCTGGGGCGACCTGCCCGCCCCGAACGTCTTCTACGCCTTCGAAGACAAGGTCATGGCGCGGGCCGCGCACATCCTCGACGCCTACATCGGAGAGCTCGAGCGCAACGACTACCAGCGCTTCCTGTCGGGCCGCGCCGCGGCCAACGCCGTGATGGGCTCCGAGCGCGTCTTCGGGTTCGGCTCGGCCTCGGCCACCACGCTCCCCTACGCCGAACTGCTGACCGAAGTTCGCCTCGTCGACGGTCACTTCATGGCCTCCGAACCGCACCACCTCGACGAGGGCCCGTCCCCCTCCGAGCGCTGGGAGAACGACCTCACTCCGTGGATCGAATGTCCGAGCGTGCGCGAGCTCATCGGTCCCATCCCCGAGGTCCGCCAAGACGAGCACCCGGACCCGTGACCACGGCGACCGAGCCCGAGTCCGCGCTCCCGGCCACGGCACCCCACCTCGTCGAGGCCTTCCAAAGAGACGGCTTCGTCGTCGTCCCCGACCTCCTCACCCCGGACGAGCTCACCCGCTTCGGCCGGGCCGTCGACGCCGGCGTCGAACGCCGTAGCCAACACGACACCCGCCCCCTGGACCAGAAGTCGAGATACGAGCAGTCCTTCATCCAGTGCCAGAACCTGTGGGAGGACTGCCCCGACGTCCGTCCGCTCAGCTTCCACCCCGCCATCGCCGGCACCGCCGCCCGCCTCCTCGGCGTCCCGGCCGTACGCCTCTGGCACGACCAGGCGCTGTACAAGGAGGCCGGCGGCCGGGAGACCGACCCCCACCAGGACCACCCGTACTGGCCCATCGTCGAGACCGACACGGTCACCGCCTGGATACCCTTCGACGGCTCCACCCTCGAGAGCGGCGCCATGGGTTACCTCCCGGGCAGCCACCGCCTCGGCCTGCGCGAGTTCGTCAACATCTTCACCCCCACACCCGGCCCCGACGACGACCCGTTGACCGCGCACGCCGAGTTGTCCGGCCTCGAGCCCGTCTTCATCGAGGTCCCGCCCGGCGCCGTGGCCTTCCACCACGGCCTCACGTTCCACTTGGCCACACCCAACACCACCGGTACCGTCCGTCGGGTGCACACGGCCATCTACTTCGCCGACGGCTCCACCCGCGGCGTGGGCCGCTTCCCCCATCCCTCGGTCGAGCGCGCCGGCATCCCCATGGGCGCCGTGATCGCCAGCGACGTCACGCCGATCGCCTGGCCCCGCCCGCCAAGCGGCGACCTGCCCGACCCGCCCGCCGACGCCATCGGATGACGACACCCGCGACACCCGCCACACCCGCCACACCCGCCACACCCGCCGCCACCGTCCTCACCGCCGACCAGCGCGCCGCCTGGCACGACCACGGCTTCTTCCGCATCCCGGCCTTCGCACCACCGGAGACCTGCCAGGCCATGCTGGCCCGAGTCACCGAAATCGTCCGCAACCCCACACTCGCCGGCGAACTCGCGGTCAAGCTCCTGCCCGAGGCCAACCTGGCGAGCCGCGCCGCCACCACCGCCGACGCCGACCGCCCAGAAGACGCCATGTCGAAGGTCTTCAAGCTCCACCGCGACCCCGTGTTCGCCGCCTTCGCCCACGACCCCTCCGTCGTCGACCCCGTGTCAGGGCTCATCGCGCCCGACATCGATGTCTTCCTGTCGCAGTTCATCTTCAAGGCGCCGGGCGCCTGGGGCCAGCCCTGGCACCAGGACTCCTTCTACTTCCCCTTCGAGCCCGCCCGCCCGGTCGTCGGCGTGTGGCTCGCCGTCACCGAGGCCACGCTGACCAACGGGTGCCTGCACGTCCTGCCCGGGTCGCACCGCGAGCCGGTGCACACGCACGTGCCGGACCGCCGCCCCGGTGCCAACTACGGCTACTTCGAGATCGTCGACCACGACACCGCCATCTCCCAGCCCGTGCTGATGGAGCCCGGCGACCTTCTGGTCTTCGACAGCCATCTCATGCACCGCTCGACCGACAACGAGTCGGCCGGCATCCGCGCCGCCATGGTGTACCACTACGCCGCCGCCGGCACGGTCGATCACACCGACGACTTCTTCCCCTCCATCAACGACTGGGTGCCCGTGCGACGCAACGGCCTGCCCACACCCGTTTAGCTCGGTATCGCAGACCACTCACCGCAGCACTGACCGCCGGCGCCGGCCGGTCGGTCGGTCGGTCGTTCAGCCTGACCGCTTCAGGTCACGAAAAGAGAGGGTCCGGTCCGGCTGCGGCTCCCTCGGCAGTCCGAGGACTCGCTCGGCCGTGATGTTGCGCTGGATCTCGTCGGTACCGCCGGCGATCGACTGCGCGGGGACCGATTCGAGGACTTCGGCGATCATGCCGCCGAAGGCGGAGTCCGGACCGACGAGCATCCCGGCCGGACCGGCAAGCTGCGTGTGTGTTCGAGCCGCCTCCCGGGCAACGGTGCTCAGGCCGAGCTTGCCGACGGAGCCCTCCGCTCCGGGCGGGCGACCGAGCGACCGGTTGAGGCGTGCTCGATCTGCCGTCCACTGGTGCGCCCGGTGGAGAGCCAAGAGACCGGCGACTGCCTGTCGACTGACCGGATCGTGGTCCCGGCCCGTCGTTCGCGCATGCTCGGCCACGAGGTCGACCCGTCCCGCCCGCTGTGGGTACCAGCTGTACGTCGCGAAATACGCCTCGGCCTCAGCTTGGGCCTCCGCCACCGCCCGCCCGTTTGGTTCGAAGTGACGGCGTCGCACCGAAACGAAACCCCGTTCGTGCGCCAACGTCGTCAGCGCGATGGGCCAGCCGCCACCGAGTGCACCCACGACGTTCTCGATTGGAACCACCGCATCGCTCAAGAAGACCTCGTTGAAGGAGGCATGGCCGTTCATCTGGCGAAGTGGTCGAACCTCGACGCCCGGCTGGTGCATGGGCAGAACCAGGAACGATATTCCCTTATGTTTGGGAGCATCCCAGTCCGTCCGGGCCAGCAGCATTCCGAAGTCGGCATGATGCGCGCTCGTGCTCCAGACCTTCTGTCCGTTGACGACCAGGACATCACCGTCGCGCGCAGCGGTCGTGGTCAGCCCGGCGAGGTCTGATCCGCTGCCGGGCTCGCTGAAGAGCTGACACCACGTGTCCTCGCCCGCAACGATCCGCGGAAGGAATGCTCTCTTTATCGATGGTGAGCCGTGGGCCAGGATGGTCGGCGCGGCCAGGAGCATCCCCGCCCCGAGCGGTGTCCCCACGGCTCCCGCCAGGGCGAGTTCCTCCTCGACGACCTCGTCGGCCCACGCGAGAAGCGCGCGTCCGCTCCACTCCTCGGGCCAGGTGGGACACGCCCACCCGGCCTCGTGCAGCTGACGGCGCCACGCGATCAAGGAGAGCGCCGGGTCCCAGTGGGACTCGATCCACCTTCGCGCCTCCTCACGCACACGCGCCTTCAACTGTTCGTCACTCACCTGAACGGGTCGCGTCTCTTGGATCGGCTCGAACGTTGACCGGGAGCCTTCTTCGCCCACGCATTGCCCTCCCATCTCAACGTGCCGGTCGGCTCGACGGGTTCACTCGGACAACAGTCCCTACTTTTGCGGCGGGGACGATCGAGGGTTCGCCGAGGAACAGGGCCTATCATTGCGTCTCCTCGGCGAGGTCGCTCGCCGGACCGTGGACCCATGATCGAGACGACGCCACATACCGCCAGAGTTACCGCGCTCACCTCGCAGAGCCCCTGTGGGAACTCGCCGGAACCGGCCTTCGTGGAGACGCGGCGTCCGCCGGCATCGAGTTCGTTCGTCCACGCCGCCTGATGCTGAAGTTCGATGCCATGCTGCCCGCCCAGCCCCTCCGCCGGGCCGGTGACCTCGGGCGCCGGGCCGCCTCCGCCGGACTCTCCGGCCTCGTCGTCACCGAGGCCGGCCGTACCGCCTACCTCACCTGCAGCGCGCTGGCCGTGGCCACCGACAACGACATCGACATCCTCACCGGCATCGCCGTCGCCTTCCCCCGCAGCCCCATGGTCACCGCCTCCGTCGCCTGGGAGCTGGCCGAGGCCAGCGGCGGCCGCTTCCGCCTCGGCCTGGGCGCCCAGGTGCGCGCCCACATCGAGCGGCGTTACGGCGCGCCCTTCGACCCGCCCGGGCCCCGCCTGCGCGAGTACGTCCTCGCGGTCAAGCAGATCTTCGACTCGTTCCGCACCGGCGCCCCCCTGGCCGTCGACGGCGAGTACTACGCCCTGTCGCTGCTGCCCGCCATGTGGGCGCCGGGCCCCATCGACTGTGCCGACCCGCCGATCGACGTCGCCGCCGTCAACCCCTGGATGCTCCGCATGGCCGGCGAAGTGGCCGACGGCGTGCATGTGCACCCGCTCAACACGCCCATCTACCTGCGCGAGACGGTGCTGCCCGAGCTCAGCGCCGGCGCCGCCCGCTCGGGGCGCACGCTCGACGACCTCCAGGTGATCGTCCCGGCCTTCCTCTGCGTGGGCGACACCGAGGAGGAGCGGGACGGCTGGCGCGAGAGGGCCCGGATCCAGGTGGCCTTCTACGGGTCGACGCCCAACTACGGCTTCATCTTCGAGCAGCTCGACCGGGAGGGGACGACCGAGCGCATCCGCGAGCGCCAGCGCGCCGGCGACATCCCCGGCATGGCCCAGGTCATCGACGACGACCTGCTCGAGCAGTTCACCACGGTGGGTACCTGGGACGACGTCGCCGACAAGATCGAGGCCAAGTACGGCGGCATCGCCACCCGGGTCGTCAGCTACTTCACCGGCTCCGCTGTCGTGCACGACCCCGGCACCTTCGAGCGCTGGGGCGACCTGGCCCGACGGGTCTGCGAAGTCTCCGACGCCTAGCAAGTCCCGGCCCTTGCCCCCTACCCCCCGACACTCGCAGGGCCCCAAGTCGAGCGGACGCGCCGGGCGGGACCGCAATCGGGTAAAGAGGAAGGTGTCGTCACCCGACGTATTGGGTGAGCACCGTCGCACAGGAGGGCATGGCGTGGACCGCAATAGGGCATCTCGGAGCCACTGCCGCTGGGCCGCACCTGCCACCGGGGTGGCGCTCGGCGTGCTCCTCGTCGTGGCCGGCGCCGGCGCCGTGTCCTCCGGAGCCGCCTCGAACTCGGGCTCTCCCCCTACCCTGCCCGCCACTGCGTCAGGCCTTCAGGCCAAGGCGATCTCGGACGCCGAGAGCAGCAGCTGGGTCCACGAGGTGGGGCGCGGAACGGGTGACGGCCACACCTTCTCCTCCGCCAACGACATCGGGACCTTCGAAGGCCGGCAGATGATCCACTCCGACAAGGCGCGAGCGGAGGTGATCCAGATCGGCCAGGCCGCCTACATCGAGGGCAACGCGGCCGCGGTCTCCTCGTTCTTCGGGTTGACCAAGGACGACCCCCAACAGCTGGCCGACACCTGGATCTCCATCGCGCCCTCCGACGGCGGTGAGTTCACGACGGTCAGCGACGCCGTCACGCTCAAGTCCGACTTCCAGGACGTGACCATCCCGGGTGCGGTCACCGAAGGTTATCCCGTCACCGTCGACGGCCAGCGCTGCATCCCGATCATCGGCCATACGTCCCAGCCGTCGGTCGGGACGGTCACCAGCACCCTTTACGTGACCGACTCGGCGTCCCCCCTCCCGGTCGAGATCAAGAGCGTCGCCAAGGGGGGCTTGTCGACCACCACCTGGAGCCGGTGGGGCAAGGCGGTCAACCTGACGGCGCCACCCGATGCCGTCCCCTTCTCGTCGTTGTTCAGCAGCTCCGCCCCGACGTAGGGATCAGGTGCTCGAGTCTCCCTGGTCCTGGCTCACGATCTTCTGGAACTGCTGGTAGGGGATCACCTCGCTCGCCGGCGGATCGACCACTGATACGGGTGTGCCGTAGTTGGAGAAATCCATGGTGGAGCTGACCCCAAAGGTCTCCCCTTCCAGGGTGAAGGCTCCCGTGCCCCGCACTTCCTTCAGGTGGTGCGTGTCGTCGACGTAAATCCCGTAGTCGAGCTTCGTGTAATGGATCTCTGACAGCTCTGCCTTCAGATACGGAGGTACCGCCGTGGACGCGATCACCTTCCTGATCCCCGCTTGGGAGACATCGATCGAGTACCCCTGCACCGCGGCCCCGTCCACCGTGGATGGCCCGAGACGCGTGATGCTCGTCCCCTCCGCCTTGAGCACGGCCAAGAGGGCGCCGGGGTTGCTGAAGATCCCTCCGGCACCTACGCCGC
This sequence comes from uncultured Acidimicrobiaceae bacterium, assembly GCA_963807775.1. Lineage (GTDB taxonomy): Bacteria > Actinomycetota > Acidimicrobiia > Acidimicrobiales > RAAP-2 > Bog-473. The sequence goes on from CAWECY010000018.1 coordinate 414,334, forward strand.
TGGTCCCGGACCCGCCCTGGCCCGTGTTCTGGGAGACCCACGACTTTCCGGGTGCGACGTAGGCGACGATGGGGCCCAAGTTGTAGTACTCCATCGAGCCGTTCTGCACCGCCCGCTCGGCCAGCGTCTGACCTCCGGCCTCGTAGGAGAGCGTGAGGTTCGACGCGTTGGTCACGAGGTTGATGTCCCCGTTTCCGGTGATGGTCAGGTGTGCCCCGGCGTCGATCGTCATGGCGAGAGCGAGATCGGCCGTCTTGCTCTGGACGGACGTCGCCACCGCCTGCTCCACCGCGTTCTGCGGCGGTGCCGAGGAGGTGTGCACCGTATAGACGGCGATGCCTGCTCCGATGAGGACGACCACGACGATGGCCACGAGCAACAGCGCCCTTCCCCGACCGGAGCGCGCTGGTGCCATCGTCGCCGGGGCCGACCAAGACGTCGGTGGCCTGGCCGTTGGCGGCGGCGTCCGCCAATAGCTGTCGCTGCTCGGTGCTGGCTCGCCGTCCTGCGGATCGCTGCGGACGCGGGCGAAGAGGGCGGCCATGCGCTCGTCGGCATCGAGGGCGTCGGGATGGCGTTCGTCGTGCGGCACCCAGCCCGTCATGGACGGGTCACGGTGACCGCCGGCATCGTCCGCCCCCTGATCCTCGGCGGTCCCGCCTGCCACGACCATGTCGGCGCCGCTCTCGGGGCCGGTGTCGGTGCCGGTGCCGGTGTCACCTGTCGGAACGCCATCCGACTCGTCGGTGCTCCTCGACGAGGTGTACGCGAAGGGCTCTTCGTCCTCCGGCTCGTACCACTCGATCTCACCGTCGGCCGCCGGATCGGCGTCGGATCCCATCCCCTCAGCGTCCTGCGGTAGCTCAGGCACCATCCCCTCGTTCCTTCGATCCGGACTCGCCGGGAGCCCGTTGTCGGCGTAATCGTGTCACGGCAAGGACGGCGGAAACAGCAACCCGTCTTCGCGTAGTTGCCTGAGGGGTGCTCTTAGTTTAGAGCTCTTCGGGCGACTCGGCAGCCAGCGCGGCGTCGAGGTCGGCGAAGTCGTCGTCGTCGTCCTCGTCCATCAATTCGCCGTCAATCTGATCCTCGTCGTCCTCGTCGTCGAAGACGGCCGGTTCCTCGTCGAAGTCCTCGAGGAGGAGTCCGTCCTCGCCGAACACCTGATCAGCGTCAACGTCGGCGTCGGCGTCGGCCGCGTCACCGTTGGCCGCGATGGACTCGGCGACGTACTGGCGCGGCCGTGGTGGCCGGACGTAGCCGGGGGCCTGGCCCTCGGCTCGATCGAAGAGCGTCGACAGGCGGTCCTCCACCGAATCGATGTCCTCCGTGGCGGCGGCGAGGGCGCGCTGGAGCTCGGGCACGTGATCGGGCAGGTGGATCAGCCGGGCGTCCGCCGAGCCGTCGGGGCGCACCTCGGCGGTCCAGGCCTCGCCGTCCCAGAAGCGCTCCTGGCCCTCCTGCTCGGGGTCGGCAAACCACCCCTCCTCCTGGTCGGGCACCGCGTCTTCCTCCGTGCCCTCGTCCATGCTCACGCTCCGACTCCCGTCGTCCGCAGGATTCCCTCGTTGCATTTTCTCACGTCGGCGGCACCCTTCATACTCGCCCAAGATGCGGTCGGGCCTGGCCCGGCGGTAGAAAGGGGCCTTCCCAGCTCGGTGGCGGGGTGCGGGGGAGCAACCCAATAGGATTCTCAATTCCCCTTGGCCCCGGGCCAGGGGACCGACGAAAGCGAGGCCGGACAGCGGTGGGGATGCAACTGAAGGCAGGGATGAGGCTCAAGAGCGCCGTGGACGCCTGCGAAATCGTCGTGGTGAAGACCCCCGCCGACCCGGTCGACCTGCGCTGCGGCGGCCACCCGTTCGTGGCCATCGACGCCGAGGCGACACCGGCGAGCATCGAGCCGGGGTTCGACGGGGGCACTCAGCTCGGCAAGCGCTACGCCGACGACGAGCTCGGCCTCGAGGTCCTCTGCACCAAGGCGGGCGACGGGTCGATCTCGGTGGGCGAGACGCTCCTCGAAGTGAAGGGCGCCAAGGCGCTCCCCGCCTCCGACTGACCACCCACGACGTGACAGTGGGAGGGCCGTCGTGAACATCGCCATGCTGCTCGAGATGGCGGCCGAGGGCGACCCGGACCGCATCGTCCTCGGCTCCCACGACGGCGGGCTCACCGCGGCGGAACTCCTGGAGCGAGCCAAGCGCGCCGCGGTCTACTTCGAGAAGAGTGGAGCCGACGTCGTCGGTTACTTCGGACTCAACTCCGACGCGTTGCCCGTCGCGCTCTTCGGCGCTGCGCTGGCCGGCATCCCGTTCGCGCCGATCAACTACCGAGCCCCCGACGAACAGCTGACGGGCATCTTGGGCCGCGTGGCCGGCGGCCTGCAGATCGCCGACGACGACGAGGTCGAGCGCCTCGCAGGCGTGCGGCGCCGAGCACGTGATCACCAAGGACGAGTTCGCCGCCGCCATCGCCGAGCCGACAGGCGACGACGGCGAGCACCCGTTCGTCGACCCCGAGCAGATCGGCGTCCTGCTCTTCACCAGCGGCACGACCTCGGAGCCCAAGGCGGCCATCCTGCGCCACCGGCATCTGGTCTCCTACATCATCTCGAGCGTCGAGTTCCTGGGCTGCGAGCCGACGAGGCGCAGCTGATCTGCGTGCCGCCGTACCACATCGCCGGCATCGCAGCCGTGCTCAGCTCGCTGTACTCCGGGCGCCGCATCATGTACCTGCCGGCCTTCGACGCCACCGAGTGGGTGCGCACGGCGGCGGACGAGAAGATCACCCACGCCATGGTCGTCCCCACCATGCTGGGGCGGATCCTGCAGGCGGTCGAGGACCTGGGCGTCGAACCACCGGCCGCTGCGCCACCTCTCCTACGGCGGCGGGCGCATGCCGCTCGAACTGGTCGAGCGCACGCTGCGCGACATGCCGCACGTCGACCTCGTCAATGCGTACGGCCTGACCGAGACGTCGTCGACCATCGCCATGCTCACCCCCGACGACCACCGGGAGGCCTTCGCCAGTGAGGACCCGGCCGTGCGGGCGCGGCTGGGGTCGGTGGGGCGGCCGCTGCCGTCACTCGAGGTGGAGGTCCGCGGGGAGGACGAGGCGGCCCTCCCGACGGGCGAGAAGGGCGAGATCTGGGTGCGCGGCGAGCAGGTGGCCGGCGAGTACGTCGGCCGCACGACGCTCACCGAGGACGGGTGGTTCCGCACCCGCGACGCCGGCTGGTTCGACGGCGACGGGTTCCTCTACGTCGACGGTCGGCTGGACGACCTGATCGTGCGGGGGGGCGAGAACATCTCGCCCGGTGAGGTCGAGGAGGTGCTCCTGGCGCATGGGGCGGTGGCCGATGCCGCGGTAATCGGCATCCCCGACGCCGAGTGGGGCGAGGCGGTGGCGGCCGTGGTCGTGCTGCACCCCGGGCAGGCGGCCGGCGAGGCCGAGCTGCAGGACTGGGTGCGGGAGCGGCTGCGCTCCACCAAGATGCCGGCGGTCATCGACTTCCGGGACGAGCTGCCCTACTCGCCGACCGGGAAGCTGCTGCGGCGGGTGCTGCGGGACGAGTTGGCCCAGGGGGTGGGCGGGGCGTCCTGAGGGCGCCCGAGTGACCTGCGGCCCGTGCGCCCGGGTGGATATTTGAGTATACTCAATCCGTGCTTTTGCCTTGGGGGGACCTGAGACCGACGCGGCGGGTGGGGCTGGCGCAGGTGCAGCGCTCCCGGTGAGCACCTACGTCGAGTTCCTTCTGCTGGGCCTCGGGAACGGGGGCGTCTTCGCCGCGCTGGCCATGGCGCTGGTCGTCACCTACCGCTCGTCGGGCGTGCTCAACTTCGCCACGGGCGCCCAGGCGCTCTATGCCGCCTACACCTACTCGCTACTGCGGACGGGCCAGTTGCTGGTGCCCATCCCGGGGTTGGGCCCGACGGTCAACGTGGGATCGAGCTGGGCGTTCTGGCCGGCGCTGCTGGTGACGCTGGCTATCTCGGCGGTGATGGGCGCGCTGGCCTACCTGCTGGTGTTCCGGCCGCTGCGCAACCACCGGCCCGTGACAAAGGCGGTGGCGTCCATCGGTCTCATGGGCCTGCTGACCGCCATCGTGAGCTACCAGGTGGGGACCCAGGTCATCAACGTCAACCCGATCTACCCCCAGGACCACGTCACCTTCCTCGGCATCGGCATCGCGACCGACCGGCTGTGGCTGGCGGGGACCATCATCGCCGTCGGCATCGTGTTGACGGTCCTGTTCCGCTTCACCCGCTTCGGGCTGGCGACCCGCGCCTCGGCAGAGTCCGAGGTCGGCGCGCTGGTGAGCGGCCTGTCCCCCGACCGCATCGCCCTCGTCAACTGGATCATCAGCTTCGTCGTCTGCGGCATCGCCGGCGTGCTGATTGCGCCCCTGGTGCCCCTGGTGCCGGGTACCTACACGCTGTTCATCGTCCCCGCCTTGGCCGCCGCCGTGGTGGGACGCTTCCACTCCCTCGGGTGGGCGATCGGGGCGGGACTCGGCATCGGCGCGCTGGAGTCGCTGTCGGTGTACATCAACGGTATCCACCCGGACTTCCCGGCGGGTGCCGGCGAGCTGGTGCCGCTGATCCTGGTGCTGGTCGTGCTCGCTGTGCGGGGGCAGACGCTGCCGAAACGGGGCACGCTGCTGCAGGTCACGCTGGGCCGGGCGCCCCGGCCGCGCTGGCGCATCCCGACCGCGGTCATCGGCTTCGCCATCGGGCTGGCGGCCATCTACTTCTTCACGGGCAACGACCGGGCGGCGCTGTACACGAGCTTCATCACCGCGGTCATCACGTTGTCGCTGATCGTGGTGACGGGATACACGGGGCAGATCTCGCTGGCCCAGCTCACCTTCGCCGGAGTCTCGGCCTACATCTTGAGCACCTTCGCTCACTCGTGGGGGATCCCGTTCCCCATCGCCCCGTTGCTGGCGGCGCTGGTGGCCGCCGTGGTGGGCGTGGTGATCGGGATCCCTGCCTTGCGCGTGCGCGGCCTCATGCTCGCCGTCGTGACGTTGACGTTCGCCGCCGGGGTCGAGGCGATCTGGTTCGACAACAACTCGCTGGATGGCGGTGCCAGCGGGCTGGCCATCCCGACGCCCAGCCTGTTCGGCATGAATCTCGGGATCGGAGCCGGCAGGGACTTCCCGCGGATCTCCTTCGGCATCCTGTGCCTCATCGTGCTGGTACTCGTGGCACTCGGCGTGAGCTACCTGCGCACGAGCCGCCTGGGCACGGCCATGCTCGCCGTGCGCGCCGACGAGCGGTCGGCGGCGGCGGCCGGGATCAACGTGGTGCGGATCAAGCTGATCGGGTTCGGCATCGCCGCCTTCATCGCCGGGCTCGGTGGGTCGCTCCTGGCCTACCAGCTGGGCAACGTGACCTTCCAGGACTTCGACGCCTTCCTGGGCCTGGTGGTGTTCTCCACCGTCGTCGTGGCCGGCATCACGTCGGTGAGCGGCGGCATCCTGGCCGGCATCATCACCGCGGGCGGGATCCTGGTGTCGGTCATCTCGTCGAACGTCGGGCAGGGCGGCGTGGACAACTGGTACGGAGTCATCGCCGGCATCGGCGTGATCCTCACCGTCATTTTCAACCCCGAAGGCCTCGTGGGGCCGACGCACCTGTTCTTAGAACAGCGCCGTCTGCGCGGCATGGCAGCCCGCCCCCAGGGCGCGTTGGTGCCGTCGCTGCGGACGGCCTCTGAGGCGCACGTCTCGGCGCCGACGCCCGCACCAGCTGCCGCGCAACCGGCAGCGGCGCCCGTGCTCACACCGGTGGCCGCGGAGGCGGGGGAACTGGTTGGCGCCACTGCGGGCCTGGGGACGAACGGCCACGCTCGCACCACCAACGGCGCCGGCGACAGGACCGGACCACTCCTCGACGTGTGCAACCTCACCGTCCGTTACGGGGGCGTCATAGCGGTGGACAACGTGAGCTTCTGTGTCGAGGAGGGCCAGATCGTCGGGTTGATCGGCCCCAACGGCGCCGGGAAGACGACGACGATTGACGCCCTCTGCGGCTTCTCGCCATACGAGGGTGCCGTCGTGCTGAACGGCGAAGACGTCGAGCGCTACGCGCCGCACCGGCGAGCGGCCCTCGGCTTCGGCCGCACCTTCCAGCTGGCAGGCGTGTGCGACGACATGACGGTCGAGGAGAACGTGCAGGTCGGGCAGCGGCGGCGCCAACGGTGCCGAAGCCGCCGCCTCGCTGGACCAGATCCTGCGCGACCTCGGGTTGTCAGACATGCGGGACCTGCAGGTGGCGATGCTCTCGCAGGGTCAGCGCCAGCTGGTCTCGGTGGCCCGTGCCCTGGCCGGCGAGCCCGCGCCTGCTGCTGCTGGACGAGCCGGCGGCCGGCCTGGACAGCACCGAGAGCCAATGGCTGGCCGAACGGCTGCGCGCCGTCCGCGACCGCGGGTGTGACGATCCTGCTGGTCGACCACGACATGAGCCTGGTGCTGAACCTGTGCGACAGCATCGACGTCCTCGACTTCGGTGCGCTGATCGCCACCGGGACACCCGAGGAGATCCGGACCAACGAGAGGTGTCGACGGCGTATCTCGGGGCGACGCATCAGCGGCTGGTGGCGTCGTCGTGAGCGACACCTCGGTGCTCGAGCAACCATCGTCCGATGGGGACGGGCCGAGCGGGTACGACGGCCCCGTGCTGGAGTGCCAGGGCCTCGACGTCGGCTACGGCAAGCTGACCGTGGCCCGCGACATCTCATTCACGCTGCCGGCCAAGAAGGTCCTCACGATCCTCGGCCCGAACGGCTCGGGCAAGACGACACTGCTCATGACCCTGGCCGGGTTCCTGCCGCCACGGGACGGGAAGATCGTGCTCAACGGGCAGCCGGTCAAGGGGTCGTCGCCGCGCCGCATGAACCAGGTCGGGCCTGGTGTTAGTGCCGGACTTCCGGGCCCTGTTCACCGAGCTCACGCCGATTCAGAACCTGAAGCTGGCCGCGCCCCGCGGCACCGACCTCGAGCTCGGTCCTGGAGCTGTTCCCGGCGCTGGCCCGGCGGGAGAGGCTGCGGGTGGCCGACCTGTCGGGCGGCGAGCAGCAGATGCTCGCCATCGCCCGCGCCCTGGTGCAGTCGCCGAAGCTCCTCCTGATCGACGAGATGTCGATGGGACTCGCCCCCGTGGCGGTGGAGTCCCTGATGCCCGTGATCCGCCAGGTGGCCGACGAGCACGGTGCCTCGGTGATCATGGTGGAGCAGCACGTGCAGCTGGCGCTCGAGGTGGCCGACGAGGCGCTGGTGCTCGTGCACGGGAACATCGTGCTGTCGGGTTCGGCGGAGAAGTTCCGCGCCGACATCAGCGCGGTGGAGGCGGCCTACATGAGCGGCGGGGCAGGCCAACCTAGGCTCGGCGGCCTGCCAGCCGCTGACCGACGTCACGTCGAAGACGAGCAGGTGGGGGAACTCCGCCTCTTGGTATTGCGGGTACTTCTGGCGCAGTGTGGCCTCGCACTCGTACCGGAAGGCCGGGCTGGTCCGATCGTCGGCGAGCCGGTGCAGCCGCGCCCGCACCCACCACAGCTGTGACCAGTCGTCGGCCACCCAGCGCTCGCACAGCAGGGTGGCCAGGGGCGTGCGGTCGAGGTTCTGCAGCCGGCCCAGCTCGGTGGTCTCCTTCGCCTTGACGCGATCGACCGGCGACGCGATGGCGTCGTCGACCACGGCAAAGCACACCGGCACGGCGTCGATGTGCTGCGGGCCGAGGGTGCTCAGGACGCCATGGTCGGCCGCCCGGAGATGCTCCCAGCACGCTTCGAGGCTCAGTCGCACATGACCTCAAGGGCAGTCTTCACGAGAGGTCGGCTCGCCTCAGGATCCACTCGTCGGCGGTCAACACGTCCGCCTGCCGTACGAAGACCTTGTCGAGCAGGACGCGGTGCACCTCCGGATCGCCATCGGCACAGCCGTCGCGCAGCACGGTCAGCCCGTAGTCCATGTCCGCCGCCTGGCGCAGCGTCGACAGCACGACACCGCTCGTGGCGATGCCGGTGAGCACGAGCTGAGAGGCGCCCTGCGCCCGGAGCACCATGTCGAGGTCGCTGCCGGCGAAGGCGCTGACCCGCTTCTTGGTGACCATGATGTCGCCCGGTTGGTTCGCCACGGCCGGATGGATCTGCGTGCCCGGGTCGTCCTCGGAGAACGCCCGGTCGGACAACGCGGCGAAGATGCGGTTGTTCGGGTTGATCTCCGGGTTGCCGGGGCGGAACGCGACCCGCACATAGACGACGGGCAGGCCGTTGGCCCGAGCGGCGCCGGCGGCTCTGTCGATGGCGGCCAGGAGCGGCTCGGCGTCACCGACGACCCGATCCACGATCGATCCCTGGATGTCCATGATCAGCAACGCAGTGTCGGCCATGCCCCGATTCTGCTCAGCCGAGACGTTCGGCGCCAGGGCGCGGTCGCCACGCGGTGGGCACCGAGTTCAACTCTGCTGGCGGTCGGTTCCCTTCGACGTCCGTCCGTATATGCATAGCCCACCGGGGCTTTGGCCCTTTTCGGGTCAATGCCGACGGGGTCAAATCCCATTTGGGGCGCGGTCGTATGCACCTGCGGACGCATTCCCCGACCGGGCGCGAATAGCCACAACTCGGCCTGGCGCCCGCCCCACCGTTCCACACCGACCGGGTCCCGGATCGAACAGGAGCCACCACGCGCAACGGAGGCGACCCCCGCAGGAGCCGCCCCCGTGCCACTGAGTAGACGGAGGCCGGTGCCGACCTCCGATGCTCCGACCCCTAGAACAGCGGTGTCGGGTTGTACACCGTGATGTCCTTCACCTTGCCAGTCTTACCGGCCTCAATCACGCCGATCGCCGCGGCCGACGAGCAGACGTCCTTGAGCAGCGGGATGGCCGTGCCGTTGCAGGTGAAGGTGAGGCCGCCCGATAGCGGGATGACGACGTTCTTGTCCGTTGCCAGGGTCGCCTTGATACCGGCCGCCGTGACCGGCTGGGTCGAGCCTTTCATGATCGCCGCCAGCGTGAGCACCGGCGAGACACCGTCGGACTGGTTGCTCGAGACGCTCGGGTTCGGGCTGACACCTCGGGGCGAACTTCTTGATGATGGTCGCGTACTCGGCGTCGTCCGCCTTCGAGGACGCTGTCGTGGTCGTGATGTACGCACCGGCCAGCGTCTTGTCGAGGGTGGGCGAGTCGAGGATGCTCGGGTCCTGGCAGGTCGACAGCACGTACAAAGGCAGCTTCAGGTCGAGCGTCTCGATGCCCTTCAGGAACGAGCTGCACAGCGTCACGTCACCGATCATCCCGATAGCACCCGCACCGCTCGAGACGGCGGACTGCAGCTGGGGCGTCATGTCGGCCGTGCCTGTGTTGACGGGGACGATGTCGAGCCCGACCCCGGCCGACTTGTAGACGATGCCGCCCAGCTCCTGTGCGCCCTGGATCGCCGAGGGCACATTGTCGACCACGAACGCCACCTTCTTGATGCCGTGCGCCTTGGCGCTCAGCGCGAGGGCACCCAAGTAGGCCGGAAAGCCGCCAGTCGATGTCGTACGCCCCCGGGTCCGTCAGCTCGGCCGTGGACGCACCGCTGATCGTGATGTAGGGGATGCCGGCGCCTGTAATGGTCGGCACCTCGGTCTGCCCTTGGCCGGTGAACGCCTCGACGTCGGCGACCACGCCTTTCTGGACCATGTCGTTGGCGCAGGTCTGACCGCCGGCCGGGGAGTTCTGGTTCTCGCAGACGTACAGGGCGACCTTGTGACCCTCCAACCCGTCCAGGTCGTCGTTCACGTAGTCCACGGCTGCCTTGGCCCCTTGCTCGACCAACACGCTGGTGCCGATGCCGCCAGCACCACCGGCGTCGATGATCATGCCGACGGTAACTGTGGACCCAGTCGCCTTTTCCGACGAATTGCTGCTGGAAGCGCCGGCCGTTCCGGCCAACGTTCCCACGGCCGCCACCGTCACAATCGCCGAGGCCAGAAGACCGCGTGCCGCCAACCTTCCGGTGTTATTGCGGGACCGCTTCATCGCAGCTGATCTGAGCACTGTTCCTCCTTGGGAGCGGGGGGCGACACCTGTGCTCTGCGGTCGCAGCCAGCCCCCCGGAGCCTGCGGCCAAAAGAGTATACCGTTTAGTGATTCTGGTCGTCAACATAACGCAACAATTTCGAAGTTTGCTGGCAGGGCGGCCAAAAGTGGTGGCAGGAGCACTTCGATCGGCCATCGATTGAGTCGCCCCTTTCTCCCGTGCCGCGCGAGTCTGGTGGGCGACACAGGAGCGGTCCCCTGCGTGAAGGCCCCGTGTGAGGGGACCGCTCCTGGTCGTCCGTGGTGCCGAGAGCCACGTTGTTGGGCTCTCGGCTCCCCACCCCCCGGACCACTCCCTAAAACCCCGAGGAGTGGTACCGGATCGGCAACGTACCGCAACGTGTTTGAAATAAAACGTCACCCTCCGGAAGTGCAATTTCGGACCTTCCGCCGGGTTTCGATCAGCCCTCGGCGAGGGCGTCTCGCACGGCCCAGGCGAGGTTGCGCTGGGCCCGGAAGTGGGCGTCGAGCCCAGAGTGCGCCGTGAGCAGGTCGCGCTTGACACCCGTCCGGAAGAGGTCGCCTCCCGTGCGACTCGACATGCACGCACCCAGCGCGAAGAAGACCCGGTAAAAGGTCACGGCCCTCGCATCGGTCGCGTCGGCTGAGCCGCCGGCGGCGCGGTAGGCGTCGACGAACTCGTCCCAGCGCATGAGCGCGGTGGCGGCCGGCCATGCGGCGGCAAGTTCGCGGGCGGGCGGTCCGATGGTGGCACCTTCCCAATCGACCAGCGCGGTCAGGCGGTCCCCGTCCACCAGCATGTTGTGCAGGCCGACATCGCCCTGTAGCAGGCACAGCGGGCCGAGGTGCGCGACGTCGCCCGCGTGCTCGAGCAGCCACTGACGAGCCATCGGCACGGCCACGATCGGCGGGCCGGAGAGCTGCTCGATCCGAGCCGCCATCCCGTCGACCGAAGCCCGCAAGGTCGCCTCGGTCACCACTTGGTCGACGTCGAGCTCGGTCGACGTCAGGTGATCGAGCGGCACCGAGTGGAGGTGGGCCAAGGCGGCAGCGAGCTGCTCGCCCAGAGCGAGTCGGTGCTCCGTGGGGGCGGCCAGCTCGGGAAAGAATTCGCCGGCCTTGCTGCCACGTACCCGCGCCATGACGAGCAGCGTGCCCTCCCCGAGTTCGTCTGCCGCGGAGTCAGCGAAAAAGGGCTCGGGCACCGGGATACCACCGTGCTCGTAGATCGCCGCCAATATGGCGAACTCGTCGGCGGCGTTGGTCGGAAGGAGGCCGATGGGTCGGTCCTTGCGGACGACAACGCGAGGAGGCAGTTCCTCGGTGCCGGACAACGAGACCACGATGGTCTCCTTGGAACGACCACCGGGTACGAGCGCCATGGCGGTCACGGTGAGGCCGGGCGAACCGGGGAATTTGCGGCCGAGATACGCGGTCAACTGTTCGCCAGTGACCGAGCAGACCGACAGCGACGCCGAGTCGTCGGCCGGCGGCTCCTCCGTCAGCACGGCCTGGCGCAGCTCGTCGACCTGCTCGAGGAACCGGCGTTCGACGTCGACCAACTGCCAGGACCGTGCCCGCTCATCCGGGTCGTCGCTCCCCGCCATCGTCGCCACGGCACCGGCCGCCTGGCGTCGCAACTCGTGGAAGCGCTCCGGGGTGATGCCCACGGTCTCGGGTTCACCGAGCAAGGGGGCGAACTCGCCGCCGAACCCGCGCTGCAATTCGGCCGCATCTTCCTCCTCGACAATGAACTGGGCCAGGATCCGATCGACGAGCGCCGCCGCGTCGACGGCGGTAGCGCTCGTCAGTTCGGGCAGGAAAACCTGGGCGACGGTGGCTCGCAGCTGCCGGTAGTACAGCGCGCGGTCCTCGGCGGCCTGCTTCACGGCGAACTGCGCCGGACGATGCCGTTCGTCAACGCGTCCGCCAGCACATACGCGGGGGGTCCCTGTCCGTTGCGTGCGTTCAAATTGGTCTCGAGAAAGCCCCAACCGCCGGGCTCACCGTCGACACTGACGTCGCCAACGGACTCCCATCCGTAGCGCTGCGAAGTGACGCCGAGCATCCCGCCGATCGTGCCGATGTGCACGGTCATCGCCTCACCGTCTGCGAGCACGTAGCGGACCTCTGCCGCCGGGCAGCGCACCGAGTCGTCGTCCACCTGGACAAGCATGGCGGCCTCGTCAACGGGCACGGGCTCACCGTTGCGGCTGATCGCGCCGACGCGAAAGAAGGTGCCGTTTGCCCCGACCATGGAGGCGAAGCGGAATCGCCACTCGCCGTGCGCAGCACCGAAACTCCGGCTCGAGACGAAGCTGTCCCAGCGCCGCGCCCCCCACGAATGGTCACGCCAGGCCGGGGCGTCGATCTCCACCTTGGTGCCGTCGAGCTCGGCCGTCCCATGCACCCGGCAGAAGACGTGGAAGTTGTTCGAGAAGATTGTGCCTGCCACGCCGGCCGATCCCGAGAACGTCTTTGCGTTCGCATAGTGGCGGTCGCCTTCATCGTCGATCTCGAAGTCCACCCGGCAGCCGTCGCCCTCGAGTACGAAGCGGAGCTGCTGACCGTCGTGGAGCAGCCGCTGTGGACCGGCGGACAGCCCGGCCTCGTCCAATCGGACCAGCGGCAGCGCCTGGCCGTTGCAGCGGAAGCGCGTGCCCTCGTCGCGGTAGACACCACACCACAAGTTGGCCGTCTCCCGAATCAGCTCGTTGCCGATCCGGTGGTTGCCGCCCCAGCCGCTCTTGGCGTCGCGCCAGGCCAGGTAGGCGCTCTCCTGCCAGTCGGGATCGTCACCCGCGGGGTGCAGCCCCTCGTCAGTCGGGTCGACAGGCACAGGCTCAGGATACGGAGCGAGCGTCCGTCACTTCTCGGAGACCTTCTCCGTCCCCTCCGACGCCGGGATGTCCGGGTTGCACACGTAGCGCACGTTGGTGATAGTCACGTCGCAGGCGGCGAAGCTGGCCGAGACAGGGAGGTAGGGCACCAGGCGGGCGTCACCCCACGCTTCGGGATCGAAGTGGGTCAGCGTCGGCTGCCCACGGTCGGCCCGCCGGAACTCGTACTCGGAATCGACCTGGACGATGCGAGGCTTGCTGATGCCTTCCTGGCTGATGCGCGCCAAGTGCATGCCCGGGGGGTACTGCACGTCGTGCCCGGTCACCGGCACCGGGTCGATCAGCGAGACGTCGAGAATGGTCTCTCCGTCCTGGCGCACCGAGCAGTCGATGCGGTCGTGAAAACGGTGCAGACTGATAGCGCCCGGCGTGACGCGGTAGCCGTAGGACCCCGCCAGCACCGCGGCCAGCTCCGGGTTGTCGCAGCGGGCCGAGATGAGATACGCCCGGGGCCGCACACCGGCGCGGGCGGTCAGGCGCAGCTGCGCCACGGCGAACGGCCCAAAGGCACTGTCCTTGGCCCGGTAGATGAGGAAGCTGATGACAGGCGGGATGGTGGGGTTGAGGGCGGGTGGCACGAGCGCCTCGCGGTCGGCGACGCTGATCTCGTAGAGCACCTGCAGGATGTCGACGTCGTCGAACTGCAGCTGGCGGTCGTCGAGCACTACCTCGGGCGCGCCGTCGACGAGCGGGCGGATGTCGAGTGAGCCGGCGAGAGGCATCAGGCCACCCCCACCGGGACCGGGCGCTCCGCCGGCTTCTTGAAGCGCGGCATGACCTCTTCGGCGAAGAGCCGCATGCTGTCGAGCACGTACTGCTGGGGTACCACTTCCATGAACTGATGGATGAAGTTGATGCCGTCGAAGCCGATGTTGTCCCACGCCGTGATCGCGTCGGCCACGTCGTCCGGTGTGCCCATCGTCACGCCCTTGAACGCCTTGGCGGCGTCCCCGGGGCTGCCCGACTCCCGGCGCAATGCGGGGAGCAGGCCCTCGGAAGGGTACGAATGAGTGGGCAGCACCTCTTTGGCCGAAAGGAGCTGCGAGGCCATGTAGCTGAATATCGAGGCGATCTTCAGCCCGTTGCGACGGCCCAGGTTCCCGTCCTCGCAGCAGGAGAGGAAGTTCACCGTGAGCACTTTGTCGTTGACGAAGGCGCCAACCGGGTCGCACACCTGGATGCGCTTGCGGTAGTTGGCCACCTTGGCCTCGGATTCTTCGAAACTGCCCGGCGACAGACCGAGACAGCCCAGGCCCCGGTCGGCCGCGTCCACCTCGGTGCCGGGCGAAGTGACGGCCACCCACATCCGGGGGTGCGGTTTCTGGATCGGCTTGGGCAGGACGGCCCGCTCGGGCATGGAGAAGGTGCGGCCCTGGTAGGCAAAGCGCTCCTGCATCCACATCTTGGGGATGACACGGACGAACTCGTCCCACGTCTTCTTGGTCGTGTCCGGGTTGGCGTTGAACCCACTCAGCTCCGGCCAAGTGGCGGATCGGCCGGTCCCGAGTTCGACGCGGCCGCCCGAGATGATGTCGAGCACGGCGGCCCGCTCGGCCACCCGGATGGGGCTCTGGTACTCGGGCACGCAGGCGACGATGCCGTGGCCGACCCGGATGCGACTGGTCTGGGCCGCGCAGGCGGCCAGGAAAATGTCCGGGCCCGAGCAGTGCGAGTACTCCTCCAAGAAGTGGTGCTCGACCGCCCACACGTAGTCGAAGCCAAGCTCGTCGGCCAGGCGCACCTGTTCCAGGGCGTTCTCGTAGACCTGGCGCTCGGAGTTCTCCGTCCAAGGGCGGGGCACCGACAGCTCCATGAACAAGCCGAACTCCATGCTTCCCTCCAATACCGGTCTTGAACGTTTTGTTAATCAGCATTAACATATAAGCATGCGTTTAGCCCTCCGTCAACGCCGGAAGGGCTGCTTTTGTGATGCATGGCTAACATCCGCAGGTGTGGGCGGCTGGTTGTGAGCGGAGCCGACAACGCGGCACCGACCGACGTGCGGCGCACCAAGGCGGGGCACGCCACCAAGGGTGAGCGCACCCGCGAGGCGATCATGGCGGCGGCGTCCGACCTGTTCCGCGAGCGGGGATTTCGCGAGACCAGCCTGGGCGACATCGGGGCCGCGGCCGGGGTCAGCGGCCCCGCCATCTACCGCTACTTCAAGAGCAAGGGCGAGCTGCTCTCGGTCCTCATCGAGGAGGCCGCTGTTCTGTGGCGCGAGACAGCCGACGAGGTGCTCAACCTGGAAACACCTCCCGTGGTCACGCTGGAGCGACTCATTGAGGCCGCCATCGCACTGCAACTCAAAAACGGCAACCTGCGCGACGTGTTCGTGCAGGGCTACCGCTTCCTCGACGACGACGCGCGTCGACGCGTAGCCCGCATTGAGCGGGTGCGCACGGCGGAGTGGGTACACGTGCTGTGCGAGGTCCGTCCGGGGCTCAGCGAGGAGGAGGCACGGGCGGCCGTCACCATGGTCGACGGCATGCTGCGCTCCATCACGACGCTGTCCATGGACCAAGAGCGCTTAGCTCGGGTCATGAAGGACATGGTCTTCGGCGGCTTGCTCTCGGTCGGCGTGGCAGGTCCGGTGGCGGTGGTGCCGGCGTGAGCACGCCAGCCGCGGCAGAGGCTGAGGTCCCGCCGGACGAGGATGAGTTCCGCAACCAGGTGCTGGACTTCTTGCGGGAAACGCTGCCCATCAAGGGCGCGCGCCCGACCAAAGCGGTCGGGACGGGACTGGAACGCGCGGTGGCCTACCAGGGCGCGCTGGCGCGGGCCCGGTTGGCCGGGATCACCTGGCCGGCCGAGTACGGCGGCCGCGGCCTGCCCGTGCGCTACCAACGCATCTTCGACCGCGAGGCGAGCGCCTTCCAGGCGCCGCCGCGCGGGCTCGACATCGGGCTGGGCATGTGCGGGCCCGCGCTGTTGGTGCACGGCAGCGAGGAGCAGAAACGCGCCTTCATTCCACCACTCCTCCGGGGTGAGCACGTCTGGTGCGAACTGTTCAGTGAGCCGGGTGCAGGATCGGATCTGTCGTCCGTGCAGACCCGGGCCCGGCGCGACGGCGAGGAGTTCGTGGTCGACGGGCAGAAGGTGTGGACCTCGGGGGCGCAGAACAGCGACTACGCCGCCTGCCTGACCCGCACCGATCCGAACCAGCCCAAGCGCGAAGGCATCACCATGCTCATCGTGGACTTGCACGCACCCGGCATCACGGTGCGCCCGCTGCGCCAGCTCACGGGTGAAGCGCAATTCAACGAAGTGTTCCTCGACGGCGTACACGTCCCCGCGACCAATGTGATCGGCGAGGAGAACGGGGGCTGGCGGGTGGCCCGCACCGTGCTGGCCTTCGAGCGCCAGACCTTGAGCGGCATGGGGTCGGGTGGGGGCGGCAAGGGTGGCTTCGGCGCCCTCGTGGCGGAGGCGCAGCGCCGGAACCTGGCCGACGAGCCCTTGGTCCGCGACCGCCTGGTGCAGCTGCGCATCCGTCAGCAGGTGCTGCGCCACCTGACCGGGTACCTGCAGGCCAAGGCCCGGGCCGACACCCGGGGGGGCGGCGGAGGCGACGGAGCGATGGCCTCCATGCTCAAGCTGGCCATGGCGCAACTGGTGCAAGAGTCGGCTCGGGTGGCGGCCGACGTCGCCGGCATGGGCACGACGGCCTGGCGCCCGGACGACCCGCAAGGTGCCCGCTGGGCGAACCAGCTGCTGAGTTCGCTGTCGGCCTCCATCGGCGGCGGCACCAACGAGGTCGTGCGCAACGTGATCGCCGAGCGGGTGCTCGGCTTGCCCCGCGACGAAGAAGGCGACCTGATGCCGGGCGACATTCTTGGCGACGCCCGGACGGAGCTCGTCGATGGGCGCTGAGCCGGTGCTCAAGGGTCTGCGCGTGGTCGAGATCGGACAGTACGTGGCGGCTCCGCTGGCGGCCACGATCCTTGCCGACCTCGGCGCCGAGGTGACGAAGGTCGAGCGGCCCGGCGGCGACCCCCTGCGTGCCGACCCAACGCGCTTCGCCGCGTGGAACCGGGGCAAGCGGTCGGTCGAGCTCGACCTTCGTACGACGGCGGGGCGCGGCGAGCTGTCGCAGCTGCTCGACACGGCCGACCTGTTGGTGGAGAACCTGCGGCCCGGTGCGCTGGAACGCCTCGGCCTTGGGCGCGAGGTACTGAGGGCGGGGCGGCCCCGCCTGGTCACCTGCTCCATCAGCGCCTGGGGCAGCTCGGGACCCTCGCGAGACGAACCCGGCTGGGAGCCGCTGGTGCACGCCCGTACGGGGGTCCAACAAGGTCTGTTCACCGGGGACGAGCCGATCTGGCTGCCCTTCCCGGTGGCCAGCGTGGCCGCCGCATTGCTGGCCGTGCTCGGATCGGGCGCGGCGCTCATCAAGCGCGAGTCCACCGGCTATGGCCAGCACGTCGAGACTTCGCTCCTCGACGGCCTGCTCTTCTTGAATGCGGCTCCCATCTTCCACCGCCCGGGGCACCGGCCCCCGGTGACGCGGCAGCGCAACTCCGTGGTCTTGCGTGTCTACGACACGGCCGACGGACGAAATGTCATGGTGAACCTGAGCGGCACCGAACGCTGGCGCGAGCTGTGCCGGCTGCTCGATGTAGATGACGCTGGACTCGACTACTCGACGCCGGCCGGGCTGTTGAAGCTGTCGGACAAGGAGTGGAATCGGGCCAAGCTGACAGAGGTCACCGAGGCGTTCGCCAGCAAGACGGCCGACGAGTGGGAGGCGGCTCTCCTCGAGCGCCCCGCGGCGGTGGCCAAGTGCAACACGCTGGCCGAGTGGATGGCGCACGAGCAGTCCCGCGCCGAGGCGATCTTTGTGGAGACGGACGATCCGGCGCTGGGGCGGGTCCCCCTCGTCGGCCCGCCCGTGCGCATCGGGGCCGGTCCGGGGGAACCGGTGCGGGGCCGCCGGCACGGGGGCGAGCAGGGCGCGCTCGGTGGGCACCGCATCGTCGACCTCTCCAGCTTCTGGGCCGGTCCCCTGGCGGCGCGCCTACTGGCCGAGCTCGGGGCCGAGGTGGTGAAGGTGGAGCCGCCCGGCGGCGAGGGCGGGTTCCAGGTGATGCCGGTGCTGCCGAACATCTACGTGGACGGCAACCGGTCCAAGCGGGGCCTCATCCTCGACCTCAAGACGCCCGAGGACCGGGCGCGGCTGGTCGACATGGTGGCCGCCTCCGACGTCGTGGTCGAGAACGCGGTGGCCGGCACCTGGGAGCGGCTCGGGCTCGACGAAGCGGCGTTGCGGGCGGTCAACCCCGGGCTCGTCTACGCGCGGGCCAAGGGGTTCGGTGTACGCGGACCGCTGGCGCCGCGCCCGTCCTTCGACTACGTGGTGCAGGCGGCCACCGGCATGCAGATGACACAGGGCGGGGGCGAGCGGCCGGTGGCCGGCAATGTCGTCGTCAACGATTACGGGACCGGGCTGCTGCTGGCGGCCGGGATCGTGTGCGCGCTGCTGGGGCGGGCGCGCGGGGCGGACGTGACGACGGTGGACGCGTCGCTGGCCATGACGGCGACGCTGTATCAAGCCGAGCAGGTGGCGGCGCTGGCGGCGGGCGAGGCGGTGGCCAATCTGGTCGGTGACGACCTGCGCGGCCCGTCGGTGGGGCAACGTTGCTATCGAGTCAAAGACGGTTGGGTGGTGGTGTGTTGCGTGTCGGAGTCACACTTGGCGAGGTTCCGGGACGCGTTCGGCGGCGGGGGTGCTGGGTCCGGGTCGGAGGACCCGACGCTCGAAGCGATGGAGGAGGCCGTCGGCGTGCTGACGACCGTCGAGGTTCTGACCCGCCTGCGTGAAGCCGGCGTGCCGGCGGCACCGAGCGTGCACCACTCGGTGGTGCCCGACGACCCCCAGGTGGTGGCCCGGGGGTTGCTGCGCCACTATCGCCACCCGGCCGCCGGGCGCTTCGTGCAGGTGGGCGTGCCGCTGTGGTTGTCGGTCGACACGCCGGCGGTGAAGGGGCCGGCCCCGACGCCGGCGCCGGTGCAGCGGCGGGTGAAGCGGACGGAGACGGCGGGGTGAAGATCGACTCGGGGCTCGGGGCCGAGCTGGGCCAGGTGGCCGAGCGCGTGGGGGCGGCCGAAGCGGCGGGGCTGGACTGCCTCTGGGCGTCGGAAACGACCAACGACCCCTTCTTGTCACTGGCGCTGGCGGCCGAACACTCGTCGACGGTGGCGCTCGGGACGGCGGTGGCCATCGCCTTCGCCCGCAACCCGATGAGCCTGGCTTACACGACGAACCAGCTGCAGGAGTATTCCGGTGGCCGGGTGGTGCTGGGGTTGGGGTCGCAGGTGCGCCGGCACATCGAGCAGCGGTTCTCCATGACGTGGTCGCACCCGGCGGCGCGCCTGCGCGAGTACGTGCTGGCCTTGCGGGCGATTTGGGCCTCGTGGAACGAGGGCGGTCCGCCCGGGTTCGAGGGGACCTTCTATACGCACACCTTGATGACGCCGGTATTCGCGCCTGTGCCGCACACGTTCGGGGCGCCGCGGGTGTTCCTGGCCGCGGTGGGACCCCGCATGAACGAGGTGGCGGGCGAGGTGGCCGACGGCGTGCTGACGCACGGTATCTGCACCGGTCGCTATCTGCGCGAGGTGGCGTTGCCGGCAATTGAGCGTGGACTGGCGGCGTCGGGCCGGACGCGAGCTGACTTCGAGGTGACCTGCCCCGGGTTCACTTCGGTCGTCGAGGACCCCTCGAAGATGGACAAGGCGCGCGATGCCATGCGCCGTCAGGTGGGCTACTACGCCTCGACGCCCGCGTACCGGCCCGTCCTGGACCTGCACGGCTGGGGCGACCTGCAGACCGATTTGTACCGGTGCTCGAAGGAGGGCCGGTGGGACGACATGGCGCGGCTGGTGAACGACGAGGTGCTTGACACCCTGACCATCGTGTGCGCGCCCGACGAGTTGGCCGGGCGAGTGAGCGAGCGCTACGGGGGACTGGTCGACCGCATCACGGTGACGTGGTGGCGCAAGGAGTGGTGGCCCGACGTGGAGAAAGGGCTGCGCGCCCTATGACGCCCGCAGCAGCTGTGGTCTGGGGCTTTGCCGCGCCAGGCTTCGAGCGCGTGGCCGAAGTGCTGGCTTCAGGGACAACGGTGCAGCTGGGCGAGCGCGAGCGTCGGGCCGACCTGGGCGAGGGTGGTGGCGCGTTCTGCGCCTACGTGGACGGTGAGTGCGTGGTCGACGTGTGGGCCGGCCTGGCCGACTCCGAGGGGCGGCCGTGGACCGAGGGCACGCGGGCGGTGATCATGTCGTCGACCAAGGGCCTGACGACGCTGTGCGCGCACATCCTCGAGGACCGGGGCGAGCTCGACCTGGACGCGTTGGTCGTGCGCTACTGGCCCGAGTTCGGGCAGGCCGATAAGGAATCGTGCACGGTGCGCCAGCTGCTGAGCCATCAGTCCGGGGCCATCGGATTGCCCGGGTCCGACGACATGCTGTCCTGGGACGGTTCGGGCTGGAGCGACACCGTGGCCATCGCGGCCGCGGTGGCGGGCGGCAAGCCGGCCTGGGGGCCGGGGACGCGCCACGGCTATCACGGGGTGACGTTCGGCTGGCTGGTGGGCGAGCTGATACGGCGCATCAGCGGAGCGAGCCTGGGGGAGTTCTTCCGGATGGAGGTGGCCGAACCGCTCGAGGTGGCGTGCTCCATCGGGACACCGAGCTCGGAGTTGGGGTCGTTGGCCCGGGTCATGGAGTTCCCGGTCAAGCCAGGCAAGGAGAGCGCACTGCGGACGATCGACCCCGACTCCAAGTCGGGCCGCTCGGTGCTGGCCGGCGCGCACGGCAGCCTGTTCGCCGACGCGGAGGGGCGGCCGCGCTTCGCCGACTTCATGAACACGCCGTCGGTGCTGCAGGCTGAGTTCGGCTCGATCGGTGCGACGGGCACGGCGCGGGCGCTGGCCCGGGTGTACGCCGCATTGGCCGGTGGGGAGGAGCTGGTGTCGCGGGCGTCGGTCGAGCGGTTCCGCGTCGAGCAGGTCTGTGGGCCCGACGCCGTGATGGCGGTGCCCACGCGCTGGGCCGTCGGGTACTCGCTCGAGCCGCCGGCGGTGATCCCCGGGCTGCCGCCGCTGCACGGACCGGCGGTAGGTGCGTTCGGACACATGGGCGCCGGAGGCCAGATCGGATTCGCCGACCCTGAGGGCCGGGTGGCGGTCGGCTTTGTGCGTAACCATCTGGAGAACCAGGCGCTGCCGATCATGGGCGCCTCTCTGGTGGACGTGCTCTACTCGTGCCTCAACGGGAAAGGGGGTGGCGGTGTACGCAGCTGAACACGCGGCAGAGCATCCGGACGAGCCGGCGCTGATCTTCGAGCCGTCGGGTCGGGTGGTGACATGGGCCGAGTACGAGGCCGGGGCCAACCAGATGGCACACGTCATTCGTGACAGTGGACTGAAGAAGGGCGACCACATGGCGCTCTTCATGGAGAACATCCCCGAAGTGCTGCTGGCGGAGGCCGGGGCCGAGCGGACAGGGCTGTATTTCACGCCGGTCAACTCCTACCTCTCGGCCGAGGAGGTGGCGTACATCGTCAACAACTCCGAGTCGCGGCTCGTGATGACGTCGGCGGCCAAGGCCGAGGTGGCGGAGCAGCTCCCGGCGCTGTGCCCGAGCGTCGAGCGCTGGATCATGGTCGGGGCGGGGGGAGGTGGCGCCGCCGCGCCGTTCGAGTCGTGGGAAGAGGCGGTGGCCTCGGCGCCGAAGGAATACGTGGCCGACGAACAGATGGGCGCGCCGATGGTGTACTCGTCGGGGACGACGGGGCGGCCGAAAGGCATCCTGCGGCCGGTGGCCGACATCCACCCGTCTGAGACGAGCTTCGCCGTGCTGGGGATCGCCGCGCTGTGGCGGTTGCGAGAGGGGATGGTGTACCTGTCGCCGGCGCCGCTGTACCACACCGCGCCACAGGTGAGCGTAGCCATCTGTTTGCGGATGAAGTCGACGTGTGTCGTGATGGAGCACTTCGATCCGGCGTTGTACTTGGAGTTGTTGGGGCGGCACCGGGTGACGCACACGCAGGTCGTGCCGACCATGTTCTCTCGGATGTTGAAACTGCCGGACGAGATGCGGGCGGCGGCGGACGCGTCGTCGCTGGAGTGGGTGATCCACGCCGCGGCTCCGTGTCCGGTGCCGGTGAAAGAGCAGATGATCGAGTGGTTCGGGCCGATCCTGCTGGAGTACTACGCGGCATCGGAAGGGAACGGGGGGACGTTCATCGACTCGGAGGACTGGCTGGCGCATCGAGGGAGCGTGGGCCGGGCCATGGTGGTGACGATCCACATTCTGGACGACGACGGTGTGGAGTGTCCGGTGGGGACGCCGGGGACGGTGTGGTTCTCGGGGCGACCGACTTCGAGTACTACCACGACCCCGAGAAGACGGCGGAGACCCGCCGCGACGACGGCAAGATGAGCACGGTGGGCGATGTCGGGTATCTGGACGAGGAGGGGTACTTGTTCCTGACCGACCGGAAGGCGCACATGATCATTTCCGGGGGCGTGAACATCTACCCGCAGGAGACCGAGAACCTTTTGGTCACGCATCCGAAGGTGCTGGACGCCGCGGTGATCGGCGTGCCCAACGACGATCTCGGGGAAGAGGTGAAGGCGGTGGTGCAGCCCGTCGAGGGCGTGGTTGGCGACGAGGTCTTGGAGCGCGAGCTGATCGGGTTCTGCCGCGAGCACCTGGCGCATTACAAGTGCCCGCGCACCGTCGACTTCGTCGACGAGCTGCCGCGGCTGCCGACGGGGAAGCTCTACAAGGGTCCGTTGCGCGAGAAGTACTGGGCGGGGCACGGCACGAGGATCGTGTGAGCTGGCGCGGCTGCGGCTGCCTGCCGTGAGCGGCGCCGTGTCGCTGCCCGCCGATCTGGTGGCCTGGGTGGAGGAGGTGGGCGGCGGACGGCTGGTGCTGGCCGATCGGCGGCCCGGCGGGGCGCGCAAGGAGGCTTGGTTCGTCGACCTCGAGCAGGCCGACGGGTCGGTGGCGGCGTACTTCCTGCGCTACGACCGCTCGGACCCAGCCCGCACCAAGGACCCGTGGACACTGCATCGAGAGGCGAGCGTGTATCTCGCCCTGCAAGAAACAGAGGTGCCGGTCCCTCGCGTGCTCGGCGTGCACCCGGAACACCAGGCCATGCTCTCGGAGCGGGTGGCAGGTGAGACCTGGTTCTCGCGGATCGCCGATGCCGACGAGCGGGAAGCGACGGCGCACGACTTCATGACGAAGCTGGCGGCGTTGCACGCGCTGGACGCCTTGTCGCTGGACCTGCCGCTGTTCCCGGTGGTGCGCACGGTGGCGCAGGCGGTGACGGCGGAGCTCGACGAGTGGGACCGGGTGCTGGCCGAAAGAGGTGGCGCGGTCGACCCGGCCCTGGCTTTCTCGCTGTCGTGGCTGCGCCGGCACGTCCCCGACTACGACGGGCCGCCCGTCCTCGTGCAGGGCGACACCGGTCCGGGCAACTTCATGTACGCCGGTGGCCGGGTGACGGCCGTGGTCGACTGGGAGCTGGCCCACCTGGGCGACCCGATGGACGACATCGCCTGGTTGTCGCTGCGGGCGACGCAGGAGCCGTTCACCGACTTCGCTCGGCGGTTGCGCGAGTACGAGTCGCTGACGGGCCACGCGATCGACGAGGGCCGGGTGCACTACTACCAGGTGTTGGCCGAGACGAAGTTGCAGGTGATGGGCCACCGGCCGGATCGTGGCGGCGAGGACGGGTCCGATGGGGGAGGTGGTGGCGATGTCGGCAACGGCTTCATCTACGGGATGCTGCACCGTCGCCTGTGGTTGGAGGCGTTGGCCGCCGCCATCGGCCTCGACCTGGAGCCGGCCGAGCAGAAGCAGGGTCGGGCGCGGCGGGACCACGACTGGATGTACGACGCCGTGCTGGGCCAGTTGCGCGACGTGATCGTGCCCCGCACCAGCGACCCGCTGGCGGCGGCTCGCGGCAAGGGGATGGCGCGGATCATCAAGTACCTCGCCCAGGTCGACGTGTACGGCGACTACTACGCCCGCTGCGAGCTCGAGGACCTGAGCCGGCTGCTCGGGGCCAGCCCGTCGTCGGTGGCCGACGGACGGGTCGACGCGGCGGCGGCGGTCGGCAACGGCACAGTGAGCGATGCGGACTACCTGCGCACCCTGTGGCGGCGGATGGTCCGGGAGACCGAGCTGGCCCGGCCGGCCATGGGCGTCCTGGCCGACCGTCACTGGCCCGAGTTGCGGTAAGGGCGACGGTGACCGAGCTCTTCGGACAGGACCTCGACCAGTTGCGGGCCGAGCGGACGTATCGGACCTTCGTGGCCGAGGACGACGACTTCCACGACGAGGAGATGACGGATCGCTGGTGGGAGACCGAGACCTGCTGGTTCTCGTGGAACGTCCCGGAGCGCGCGCTCGGCGGCTGGACCTACTGCCAGGCCCGTCCTAACGCCAACCTGTGCAACGGCGGCGCCTGGGTGTGGGACGGCTCGGGCTCCTACCCGTGGGAGCTGGCCTACCGCGCCGAGTACTCGGGGCTGCAGTTGCCGCCCCGGCCCGAGCGCGACATGCGCGGGTACGAGTGGCCCAACGGTGTAGGTGTGCGCGTGCTCGAGCCCCTGCGCCGCTATGCCGTGTCGTACGCCGATCCCGGGGGGCTGGAGCTCGACCTGGAGTTCGAAGCCATTATGGCGCCCAACGCGCATCCGACCGGCGTGGTGCCCTTCTTCAAGGGCGCCCACCTCGACCAGGCCGGCCACGTGACCGGGACCATGGTGCTGCGCGACGAGGAGGTCCCGATCGACTGCTACTCGGTGCGCGACCGCTCCTGGGGGCCGAGGCCGCAGGGCCGGCCCAAGCAGCGGGCGGGCGGGCCGGCGCCGTCGCAGGCGGGCACCTTCGGCGGGGTCGGCTACTCCTTCTGCGCCGCCGGCCCGGGCGAGGCCTGGCTGATCTATGCCGTCCCGGGCCCCGAAGTGGAGCCCGTGACGTGCGGCTTCCT
Source organism: uncultured Acidimicrobiaceae bacterium (assembly GCA_963807775.1). Lineage (GTDB taxonomy): Bacteria > Actinomycetota > Acidimicrobiia > Acidimicrobiales > RAAP-2 > Bog-473. The sequence continues at coordinate 439,299 of CAWECY010000018.1, forward strand.
CCTGCGGGACGACGAATACGGGCACATCCTGGCCGGCCAGCGCCGGGTCGGCTTCGACGCCGCGACGGGATGGCCACTGACGTTCGAGATCGAGGCGGTGGACGAGTTCGACCGCCGCCTGTCGGTGCGCGGGGAGGCACTCAGCCGGCACTGGCGCGGGCACGGCGGCGACTCCCTCGTGCACTGGCGCTGGGACGGTGACACGGAAGGGTGGGGCGAGGACCAGAGCTACTTCAGCCGCGGGCAATGGGAGGCGAACCGGCGGCGGGCCGGTGGTCTGTGACCTAGAAGGGCGCTAATGGGTAACGCCGAGGGTGTGAGGCGGGAGATGTATACGGTGCCCAACTAACCGCTCGGTTAGGCGGGACGCCATATACGACAGCTCATCACGACAGCTGACCATCCTTCGCATTGGCCTGGGTTCCGGCCTCCGATTACGGCTCAGGCCATCTGGCCCTACCTACTAACGCACTCTGACCGGCAGGCTGCGGAACCCGCGCCTCGGCGCCGCGCGGCGTAGACCGGGTACGGGTCGTGGAACATGACCGAATCGGCCAGGTCCGTCCGCTCCGCCAGTCCGACCGCTCCGCTCTCGGTCACCCACGCCTCCGGGAGATGTGTCCACCTGGCCCCGGGGTCACGACGACGTAATTGAGTATAATCTATTTACTGATGGCTGACCCCTCCGTCACCACACCGGCCGTACGGTTCGCGGTGCCGGTGGACACCACGGAGAAGCTGGCGGCCGGAGTGGCCCGCCGGATACTGGCCGACGTGATGGCGCGCGGCTGGCCCGTCGGGCAGGTGCTCGGCTCCCAGGCCGAGCTGATCGAGCGATACGGGGTCAGCCGCGCCGTGTTCCGCGAGGCGGTCCGGCTGGTCGAGAACCAGCAGATCGCCTTCATGCGCCGAGGCCCGGGGGGTGGGTTGGTGGTGACCGAGCCCACGGTCGACGCCATCATCGACGCCGCCGTCCTCTATCTCCACCGGGCCAACACCCGCCTCGAGGAGGTGTTCGAGGCGCGCATCGTCCTGGAGGAGATCGCGGCCGAGCTGGCGACGAAGCGACTGACCGAGCACGACGCCGCGGGGCTCCGTGAGCTCATGGCGGACGAGGCCGCCGGCACGGTCAGTGACCATCGCGCCCTGCATGCCCGCCTGGCCGCGGTCACGCGGAACCCCGCCCTCGAGCTCTTCGTCGACATCTTCAACCGGGTCGCCTTCCTCTACTTCCGGGGAGGCAGTACGTCATTGACGCAGACCACCCTGAGCGAGTCGCACCAGGCCCACGGCGGGATCACCGACGCCGTGCTCGAGGGCGACGCCGGGCGGGCGAGCCACCGCATGCGCCGTCACCTCGAAGCCGAGTCCGCTTTCCTGCAGCATCGCCGACTGTCGCGGCAGTTCCTGTCGCGCAGCGTCGCGCTCGGCGGTGGCGTCTCCAACAAGCGCGCCGAAGACGTGGCCCGGGCCATCCTGCAGGACGTCGTGGCCGACGACCTGCCCCCGGGCTCCTTCCTGGGGTCGCAGGCCGCGCTGATCGAGCGCTACGGCGCGAGCCGAGCGGTCTTCCGCGAGGCGCTGCGGCTCCTGGAGCACCATCAGATCGCCACCATGCGCCGCGGGCCGGGCGGCGGGCTCTTCGTCACCGCCCCGAGCGCGCTGGGGTGAGCGACGTGGTCGCCGTCTACCTCACGCGCCACGACATCTCCCTGGCCGACCTGGTCGAGCTGCGGATCCGGGTGGAGCTGGCGCTGGTCGAACTGGCGGCGGCGCGGATCGACGCCGACGGCGAGGTGGAGCTGCACAACGCCCTCGACCGCGAGCGCGAGCTGTCCGCCACGGAGTTCGCCGACGGCGGGCACGACCTGCACGCGGTCATCGCCGTGTTGGCGGGCAACCGCGCCCTCGAGCTGGTGACGCTGGTCCTCATGCGCCTGATGCGCATCCACCAGGTCGAGGGCGTCTCGGACACCGATCTCTCACTGGCCGCGCGTGCGGTGTCCAAGGCGCACGGCGCCATCTCCCGGGCCATCACCGACCGGGACGGCCCCGCCGCCCGGCGCCGGATGCAACGGCACCTCGAAGCGATGGGCAAGTACCTGCGCTAAGCGGCGATCAAGTCGTCGAGAACACCTTGCGCGAGTAGTACCAGACGGCCAGCGCACTGAGCACCACGGCGAAGACGGCCAGCGCGCCGATCTCCGGCAGCGTGTCGGTGAAGGTGGCGTGGTCGTAGATCAGCTTGATGAAGGCGTCCATGGCCCAGGCCTGCGGCACGATGTGGCCGACCTCGCGGGTCGCCGTGCCCACGGTGTCGAGCTGGTAGACGCAGCCGCCGAGCATGCCGGCGATGATGGCCACGATCACCGCCGTGGCGATGGCCTGTTCCTGTGACCGGGACCAGGTGCCGATGATCACCGACAGCGCGGCGACGCTGATGCCGAGCAGCACGACCACGAGCAGGACGCTCAACGGGTTGCCCCAGTGCACGTTGAAGAGGATGATGCCGACGAAGAGCAGCCCGATGGCCATGGCGATCGCGGTGACCATCATGCTGGCCATCTGGCCGAACACGATGGAGCGCTTGCGCACGGGCGCGGCCGACATGCGCTGGATCACCCCGAGCCGGCGCGTCTCGACCATGCCGGCAGAGAGCACCAGCACGGCGATCCCCATGAAGAGCACCAGGTTGGCCGGCGCCACGTAGGCGAACGGACTGAGCGGCGCCTCGGTCTGCGTCGCCCGCAAGGTGGCGTCGGTGAACTTGGTGTTCGTCCCCTCGGCGGCCATGAGGTCCATCAGCGCCACGACGTCGGTGCGGGCCTGCACGGCATCGGTGGTGGCCGACTCAATCAGGAAGTCGGCCCGCACCGAGCTCCCCGGCGACGGCAGCTCGATGATCCCGGCCACCACCCGGCCCCGCAGGATGTCGTCGGTCAGGTCGGTCCGGTTGGCCTCCACCCGCACCTTGACCCCGTCGGTGGTCTCGGCCAGGTGCAACAGCCGCGCCGAGGGGTGCAGCAGTCCGATGGGCTCGCGCGGGCTGCCCTCGAGCAGGCCGGTGATGAGGATGATGACGACCGGCACCAGCGTGCCGATGATGAGCAGGCGCCGGTCCCCCATGGCCCGCCTCAGGTTGACCCAGATGACGGCGATCACGGCTCGACCATCCGGCGCACCCGGGTCATGGCCAGGCCGCCGGCCACCACGGCGATGACCAGCAGCACAAGGAACGGACCCACGATGCTGCGGGCCGGCTCGCCCAGCTGGTCGAGGCGGCCGAATCCGACCAGCGCCCACCCGTTGGGCGTCCCCAGCGCCAGCACCTGGAAGAAATCGGGCAGCGAGCCCGACGGAAGCAGGTTGCCGCCGAGCAGAGCCAGGAACAGGCCGACCAACATGGTAATGCCGAATGCCTGCTGCTCCGTCTTGGCCAGCGATGTCAGGAAGACCCCGATGCCGCACATGGCGACGGTGGCGCCGACGGCCATGAGCACCACGCCGAGCGGGTCGCCCCAGTCCGCCCCGAAGGCGTACGTCGTCACGGCCCAGATGACGAAGATCGTGATCAGCCCGGTGACGAAGATGGCCAGCAGCTTCCCCAAGACGATCTGGGTCGGCCGCAACGGTGCTGCCGTGAGTCGGGACAGCGTGCCGGCGCTCCGCTCCATCAACAAAGACCGCATGCCCAGCCCGCTGCCGATGAAGAGGAAGACCACGGCGATATTGGGCGCGAAGAAATTGAGGTCGACCTTGCCGCCCGGCTTGCCCACGCTCATCGTCGTGATGGCCACCGCGGTCGGATCGGCGCCGTGCGGCACACTTCTGGCGTAGAGGACACTGGCCATGCCGGCCGCCACGGACTCCGCGTATTCCTGCCCGAGCTGGGACGTGCCCCGGGTTACCACGTCGAAACCGGGCGTGGTGGACGCACCCGGGTCGACGACGGGGACCAGCAGGCTGTGGAGCCGCAGCTGATCGGCCAGCACCGCCACCCCGCCGGCCAGGTCACCGTTGGTCACCGCCGTCTTCACCGCCTGCTCGCTGGGCAGCGTCACCACCGTGATGCCGTGCGGCAGCTGGCTGGCCCGCTCGGCCGATGCCAGCAGCTGGTGGGAGGCACCGGACACACCGATGCGCAACGCCGTGGTGGAGCTGGCGCCGGCGAAAGAGAGGCCGAGGACGGCCGACATCAACAGCGGCGCCGCAATGCAGCCGATGAGGACGGAGCGGTCGCGCAGCCGCCGGCGCAGCTCATTGAACGCGATGATGCGGATCAATCGCGCAGCTCTTTCCCCGTCAGGCTCAAGAAGACGTCTTCGAGGTTGGGGGAGCGGACCTCCACGCCGGTGAGCTCGACGTTCGTGCTGGGCCGCCACTGCGACGACCGCCGGCAGGACGGCCGGCCCGTGATCGGTGGTGAGCTCCAGGTGCTCGTTGACCTCGCGGACGTCGTGCACGTTGTCCAGGAGGCGGCAGGCCGCGGCCAGCTCATCGAGGCTCGCCGTGTCGCAGGCCAGGTGCACCTTGTCCCGGCCCCCGTGCGTGCCGATCAACCCGTCGGCCGTGCCCTCGGCAATCAGCTGGCCGTCATCGATGATGCCGATGCGGTCGCATAGCTTCGCCGCCTCCTCCATGTAGTGCGTGGTGTAGAGGACGGCGATGCCCAACGCGCCCACCGTCTCGAGAATGGCGTTGCGGCTCTGAGGGTCGACGCCGACGGTCGGCTCGTCCAGCACGAGCAGCTTGGGCCGGTGCAAGCAGGCCGGCCGCCATGTTGGCCCGCCGCTTCATGCCGCCCGAGTAGGTGCCGATGCGGTCCTTGCCCCGGTCGGCCAGGCCGACCAGCTCCAGGGTCTCGCCGATACGCCCTTCCAGCTCCTTCCCCGAGAGGCCGTAGAGCTGGCCGAAGAACGTGAGGTTCTCCGTCGCCGACAGGTCGGGGTAGAGCGCCAGGTCCTGTGGGACGTAGCCGATGGCCGGCTTCGCCTCGAGCGTGCCCGCCTCGTACCCGTCAATCGTGATCTGGCCCTCGTCGCGGAGGGTGAGCCCGCACAGCATGGAGATGGTCGTCGTCTTGCCGGCGCCGTTCGGCCCGAGCAGGCCGTAGCACTCCTGGGCGGCGATGGAGAAGGACACGCCGTCGACGGCCAGGCGCTCGCCGTAGCGCTTGCGCAGGCCGGAGCAGAACAGCATCGGGGCCGACCCGAGGCCGGTTGCGCCCGCCCCCCTGCCTCCGACCGCCTGCTGCATGCACCCTCCCAAGGGAAAAGAGGACCCTCTTTTTGCACCCTAGCAGAGCACGGGCGTGCCCGGCGGGTCGGCCGGCCAATTCAGGTGGACGGCACTTTTTGGTCCGTCTCCCGGCCGGCGTCGACCACCGATGACCGAAAAGGGTATGACGAATTACCGGGGTTCGGCTATCCCTCAGCCAGCCGCAGCGGGTAGGAGCGCGGCGGCCATCTCCAGGATCTCGGTCCGGTCCTCGCCGAGCAGGAAGCCCGTCGACGATGGTCGTGTCGAGCGAGGCCTCGAACCGCTCCAGGTACTCGGTCCGACCCCCGGGGTAGTGGGACGCAAGCGTCGCGTCGTCGAAGGGCACCGTGGTGCCGAAGAGGAAGGCGAACGACTCGCCGCTCTGACCGAGACCCGACATGACGGCGGTCGGCACGTCGACCCAGGGGGTGCGGATGCCGCCGGTGGCGATGCCCCGCTCGTCCTTGTCATACCCGGTCCCCTCGGCGTCGACGTCGAGCCGGGGCGCCTTGGGTGGCGGCTCACCGCCTGACGCCCAGCGCGCCAGGTGGGAGAGGGCGGCCTGGGCCACGTAGTGCTGCTGGGGCCCGGCGTTGACGGGCGAGTCCGTCTGTCCGATCATCAGGTTGGTGGTCGGGCGCAGCAGCTCGGCCAGGCGTGCGCCGCCGAGCGTCCCGTCGTCGTAGCGGCCGCCGCTCACCGTGTAGGTGTCGGCGTGCGCCGCGCCGGCCATCTCCCAGACGCGGACGCGCTCTGAGTCGGGCTGCTTGGCCAGGCCACCCCCGAGGACGATCACGTCCGTCTCGCTCTGCAACACGAGCACGGGCACTCGCACGTCCTCGCGGATGCGCTCGCCCTTCGATGCGATGACCCGGCGCGTCCCCTCGATGCCCTCGCCCCGGGCACTCGGGAGGAACACCCCGTCGATCGACACGCCGGCCCCCGGCCGCCCGTGCACGAAGAATCCGTCGAAGAGCTGCGCGTGGCGGTCCACGGCGTTGATGTACGTCACCAGGCAGGCCGCTGACTGCGACTCTCCGGCCGCTAGCAGCTGCGTAGCCGCGAGCCCCTGCAGCGGGTTCTCAGCGGCCGGGAGCCGGAGGAGCGCCCCGACCTGGGTGAACATGTCGAAGGACCAGGCGTCGCCCGGGTGCTCCAACGAGCTGTAGCGGTCGGGTGCGAGCAGCTTGAGGTGGATCCCCTCGACGAAGCCGCCACCGTCGATGCCGACCTTCTGCGCGGACACGCCGACCCAGGCGTGTCCCTGCGCAGCGACGTGGCGGTGGAAGAACCCCCAGTCGGGTGCGGCGTCGATGCCGGCCGAGACGTTGTGCCACTCGACGACGACCGTGCCGCTGAACCGGTCGCGGGTCGATGGGCCGGCGCACCACGAAGCGGGTCCGGTAGGGCGCCTCGGCGCCTGGCGTCGTCTCCCAGCGACCGTCCTCACCCCGCTCTCCCTGCAGCTCGTACGAAACCGCCGCGCCTTCGACCGCGTACTCGGTCTCCTCGTAGCCCAGCGTGGCCAGGTCGTAGTCCCGCATGATGTCCGGCGCCTGGCCCGGAATCTCCTTGAACGAGGCTCGCCCGGCGTTCGCCATCATCACCCTCCCCGGTCACCGGCAGGGGTGGCGACTTTCGTCCGTCCTGCCTTTTTAGGATACTCTTTAGCGATCGCCGCCCGGGCCGCGATGGCTCAGGCGACTCACCGGGAGCAAGGATACGACGTGACTGAAGCTTGGATAATCGACGCGTGCCGTACCCCTCGCGGTATCGGCAAGGTGGGCAAGGGTGCCCTGACCGGATTGCACCCGCAGGTGCTGGGCGCCACGGTCCTACGGGCGCTGGTCGAGCGCAACGGCCTCGACACCGGTGATGTGGACGACATCGTGTGGGGCACCTCCATGCAGGTGGGAAGCCAGGGCGGCGACCTCGGTCGGATGGCCGCGCTCGACGCCGGCTACGCGATCACCGCGAGCGGCGTCACCCTCGACCGCTTCTGTGGGTCCGGCATCTCTTCGGTCAATTTCGCCGTCCGCCTCCGTCATGGCCGGCATGGAGGACGTCGTCATCGCCGGAGGCACCGAGATGATGTCGTCCTACGCCGCCAACGTGTCCGGATCACGGTCGCCCGTTCCTCGACAGCGGCAACGATCACCTGCGCGCCATCCACCCTCAGACGAACCAGGGCGTCGCGGCCGACGCCATCGCCACCCTGGAGAAGATCGATCGCCGCGCCGTGGACGAGCTGGCGGCCGAATCGCAACGCCGTGCCGAGATCGCCATCAAGGAGGGACGCTTCGACAAGTCGCTGGTCCCGGTGTACAACCTCGACGGGTCCGTAGCCCTCGACCGCGAGGAGTACCCGCGGCCGGGCACGACGGCCGACTCGCTGGCCGGGCTCCCATCATCCTTCGCCGGGCTGGCTGACATCCCGCTCGACGAGAAAGGCACCACCTACCGCTCGCTCGTCCTGCAGAAGTTCCCCGGACTCGAGATCGACCACGTGCACCATGCCGGCAACTCGTCGGGTGTGGTCGACGGCGCCGCCGCCGTGCTGCTGACGTCGCCTGAGTACGCCGCGCGCGCACGGCTTGACGCCCCGGGCGAAGATCGTGGCCACGGCCAACATCGGCGACGATCCCACGCTCATGTTGAACGCGCCCGTCCCCGCCGCCCGGAAGGTGCTGGCCAAGGCGGGCATGGCCCTGAGCGACATCGACCTGTTCGAGGTCAACGAGGCGTTCGCCGTCGTGCCGGAGAAGTTCATCCGCGACCTCGGCATCGACCGCGGGAAGATCAACGTGAACGGCGGTGCCATCGCGCTCGGACACCCCATCGGTGCCACCGGCTCCCTCCTGGTGGGGACCGCCCTCGACGAGCTGGAGCGACGGGACGAGAACGTGGCGCTCATCACCATGTGCGCCGGCGGCGGCATGGCGCCGGCCGTCATCATCGAGCGCGTCTCGTAGGCCGGCCGGCGAACGGGCTGTCGCATGGCCTCGCTCGAGGACACGCTGGACTCGGACGACTACGACGAATTCGGGCTCCTGCACGAGAACGCAGCGGAGTGGGACATCCCCAACACCGCGCCTGTCGTGTCCCGCCTCAGCTTCGAGCTCCCGTCGGGTCAGCGACTCTCCTACCTGCGGTGGGACGAAGGGGAACCTGAACTGGTCTTCCTGCACGGGGGCGCCCAGAACGCCCACACCTGGGACACGGTGGTGCTTGCGCTCGGCGTCCCCGCGTCGCCGTCGACCTACCGGGACACGGCCACTCGGCCCGTCGACCTGATCGTGACTACGGGCCTTGGCAGAACGCCGACGCCGTGGCTGTCCTGATAGAGGCGGCCGCCCCCTCGGCCCGCGGTGTCGTCGGCATGTCGCTCGGTGGCGCCACGACCATCAGGCTGGCCGCGCAACGGCCGGATCTCTGCCGGCGGGCGGTGCTCGTCGACGTGACGCCCCAGATCAACGACCCCTCCCGTCAGCTCAGCACGGCCGAGCGCGGCACCGTGTCGCTGATCGCCCGCCCGCCCGTCTACGACACCTTCGAGGAGATGGCCGACGCCACCGTCGCTCTCAGCCCCTACCGTGCCGCCTCGGGGGTACGGCGCGGGGTGCGCCACAACGCGCGCCGGCTCGACGATGGCCGTTGGACGTGGCGCTACGACCTGTTCGGCCGTCCCGATGGCGACCCCGCGGAGGACGCCTCGGGAGTCAGCCGCTGGGTCGACTTCACCCCGCTGTGGGACGACGTCAGCGCCATCGGTGTCCCCATCCTGTTCGTGCGCGGCGGCATGTCTCCTTTCGTGCGCGACGAGGACATCGACGAGATGCGACGGCGCCAGCCCACCATGGAGGTGGTGGTGGTCGACGGGGCCGGGCACGCCGTGCAGAGCGACCGGCCGCTGGTGCTGGCCGACCTCGTACGTTCCTTCGTGTCCTGAGGCCGGACTCAGGCCAGGTCCGGCGGCGGAGCCTGCGCCATCCCCGGCACAAGCGCGCCGTCGACGAGCACGTCGATGCCAGATACGAATGAGGCGTCGTCGGACAGGAGGAAGGCGACCACCGCTGCCACCTCGTCGGCTTGGCCGAACCGCGCGAGGGGAGTGTGCTCGAACATCGTCTGCATGATCGGCTGCTGTGCGAACTCCTGGCGTCCCATAGGCGTGTCGATCAGCCCGGGGGCCAGTGAGTTGACCCGCCCGCCCCGGGCACCCCAGCGCACGGAGGCCCGGGCACAGGCGCGCACCACGCCGCGCTTGGCCAGCGAGTACGCGTACCCGCTGTCTTCGGTCACCGCGGTCAAGCGGTCCAGGAAGTCCGGCGCCAGCGGCTCGTCGAGCAGTGCGTCGTGGGCCGGGTCGGCGAACGGCGCGATCTGGTAGGCGGCCAGCGACGAGAAGCACACCGCGGCCGAGCCGAGCTGCACCAACTCCTCGAAGGCGAGCAACAGGCGCTCGGTCCCCACCAGGTCGACGTCGAGGATGCGGCGGGCGTCAGACATCGTCGGTGAGATGCCCGCCGCGTGGGCCAGCGCGCGGAACGACCCGAGTTCGGCCACGCGCTCGGTCAGCCGGGCGACGTCGGCCGGATCGGACACGTCGCAGGCCACGCCGACGACGCCATCCAGCTCCGGCGCCCGCAGGTCCACGGCGACGAGGTGGTCGGCCCGCCCCCGCAACCTGTCTACGCAGCAACGACCCATGCCGCTGGCGGCCCCGGTCACCACGGCCACTGTGGTGGCGGCGCCGGCCGATTCGTGAGTACTGGTCATCCGCACATCTTTGTTCCTGTGCGCAGGCCGCGACGATTCGTCTCCTTTAGGCGAACGCCGGGACGACCCGGTCCTCGAAGAGGCGAAGACTGGACCAGGCCAGATCGGGCGGCATGCCGCCGACCAGCGGGTGTAGGAGCGCGAACGGGAACGGAGCCTCCCTCAGCTCCTGCACGTACTCGTCCGGCGTCAGCACGGCGTACTGGCCCGTGCTGCGTAGCGCCTCCTCGTCGTCGACCTCGCGGAAGGTCGGCACGACCTCTTCCTGGGCCTGCCACACTCCGTAGGCGTTGGTCTCGTGCAGGAAGAACGGCGCCATGCGGCGCCAGCCCTCCTCGGCATCCCCCGCCAGCGCCACCACCCGGTTCTCCCCGATGATGCTCGGTCCCGGGTCGGGCCTGCCCAGCCGCTGGACCTCCTCCCGGTAGAACTCCCAGACCTGCGGCACCGAGGGAACGAAGCCGTCGGCGATGCGCGCCGCCCGCCGCGCCGCCGCCGCGCTGCTGCCGCCGAGCGAGATGCTAGGCCCGGCGCCGTAGGGCCCCGGCGTCAGGTGGACCGTCCGGCCCCGGTACTCGAAGGGCTCCCCGCGGAAGGCCGCCCGCAGCGTGGCCACCACCTCGGTGACCCGACTCCCCCGCTCTTGCGGGGCCACGTCGTACATCTCGAACTCCTGGCGCACGTAGCCCCCCGCCACGATCAGGTCCACCCTGCCCCGGCTGAGGTTGTCCAGCACCAAGAGGTCCTCGGCCAGGCGGATGGGGTCGTAGAAGGGGGCGATCAGCGCGGCCACGGTGAAGCGCACGTTGGTGGTCCGGGCTGCCATGGCGGCGATCATGGGCAGCGGGCTCGGCAGGTAACCGTCGGACGAGCCGTGGTGCTCAGACACGGCGATGCTCAGGCAGCCCAGCCGGTCGGCCCATTCGGCCATCTCGAGGGCGGCGTCGAAGCGCTCGTTCATGGTCGTGCCCGCCATGGATGGATTGCGGAAGTCGAACCGCATCCCGAAGAACATGCGCGTGTCCCCCTTGCCTGGACCGTGTTCAGCGGTACTGGGTCTCCGACTTGTCCCGCCGTGCCGGCGGGTTCGGAGGGTAGTTGCCGATCAGCGTGTAGGAGAGCCCGTTGTGCAGCGCCGGCGTGCGCGTCAGGTCCAGGGACTCCCAGATGGCCCGGACCGTGCCCTGAATCGCCTTGGGGTTCGCGCCGCGCGATCGACAAGCGCGATCTCCCGGGCCCGGTCGCGCAGGGCCTCACGGGTCACCACCTCGGTGACCAGGCCGAGGCGCAGCGCGGTCTCGGCGGTGATGCGCTCCTCGTTGCCCATGAGCGCCCAGCGCAGCACGTCGCCCGAGCGGCACGCCGCGGTGCAGCATCCCGATCGGCTCGAGCGCAGCTGACGATGCCGACGTTGGCGTGCGGGTCGAAGAACACGGCGTCGTCGGAGCAGATGATGATGTCGGACTCGTTCAGGAAGTACTGGGCCCCGCCGGCGCACAGCCCGTGCACGGCGGTGACGACCGGCTTCCACACCTTGTGCGTGCAGCTTCGGGCGCCAGGGCCATCGCCGGGGTCGAAGCTGTTCCAGACGTTGTCCTTCATGAACCAGTCGCCGCCGGCCTTGACGTCGATGCCCGTGCAGAAGGCGCGCTCGCCGTTGGCCTGGAGCACGGCGCAATGGATGTCGTCGGTGTCGCGGACGGTCTCCCAGGCCCACGTCATGTCGGCGGCCATGGCGTTGTTGAACGAGTTCAGGTTGTCCGGCCGGTTCAGCGTGATGGTGGCCACGTTGTCGGCGACGTCGAACAGGATGGTCTCGCGTTCCATGGATCCTCCCTGGAGCCGTGGCGGCTCAGCGTCGGCAAAAACAGTACACTCTTTCGCACCGGGTTTGCGGCCGGGTGCACAGCGCCAGCCAGCATCACACACCGACCAACGTCCACGGACGAGACACGGTGGCGCAAGAGGCAGAAGAGAGGAAGAACGCACGTGGAGATCAAGGGCAAGAAGGCCGTCATCGTCGGCGGCGCGTCGGGCATGGCCAAGGCCTCGGCCGAGCTGCTGCGCCAGAAGGGCGCCGACATCGCCATCCTCGACCTGCCGACCTCGGCCGGCGCCGAGGTGGCCAAGGAGCTCGGCGGCACGTTCCACGAGGTCGACATCCTCGACGACGCCCAGACCGAGATCGGCCATGGCCGACGCCGTCGACCGCGCTGGGCGGCCTGCACATCGCGGTGAACACCGCCGGCGGCGGCACGGCCAAGCGCACGCTGACCAAGGAGGGCCCGCACCCGCTCGAGGACGTTCCGCCGGATCATCGAGCTGAACCTGATCGGCACCTTCAACCTGAACCGGCTGCAGGCCTTCCACATGTCGACCAACGAGCCCGAGGACGAGCGAGCGCGGCGTCATCATCGACACCGCCTCCATCGCCGCCTTCGAGGGCCAGATCGGCCAGGTCGCCTACGCCGCCGCCAAGGCCGGGCATCGTCGGCATGGTGTTCACCATGGCCCGCGACCTGGGCAGCCTGGGCATCCGGGCCATGGCCATCGCGCCGAGCCTCTTCAGCACCGGCCTCACCAAGGGCATCCCCGACGAGTTCGCCGCGACGCTGACCAAGGACGCCGCGTTCCCCAAGCGCATGGGCCGGCCCGAGGAGTACGGCAAGCTGGCCGTGGCCATCGTCGAGAACCCGATGCTCAACGGCCTCTGCATCCGGCTCGACGCCGGCACGCGCTTCGCCCCCAAGTAGGCACGGCGGGCAGGTCGGCGATGCGATCGATCGACCTCCAGGTCGACGTCACCGAGGCCGCCGGCCTTGGTGAGCCCGCGCACGTCGCGCTCACCGTCACCGTGCCCGACGAGCTGCCGCCGACGATCCGGTCGTCTGCTTCGCCAAGCCCGGTGGCGGGCTACGCCCGGGGCTACTTCACCGAGGACCTGCCCGGGACCGGCCGCGGCGCCCAGGCCGCCTGGCACGCCGCAGCGCGGCTGGATCTTCGTCGTCGGTCGACCACCTCGGCGTGGGCGACAGCTCCCTGCACGATCCCGAGCGGCTGTCGTACACGCCGGTGGTGGCGGCGAGTCAGGCCGCCGAGACCGAGGTGCGGCAGAAGCTGGCGGCGGGCACCCTGATGGACGGGCTCGGCCCGGTCGACGGACCCGCTGACCATCGGCATCGGCCAGTCGATGGGCGGCTGCCTGACCGTCGTGCAGCAGGGCCGGTACCACTGCTACGACGGCATCGGCGTGCTCGGCTACAGCGCGCTGCACACGCATCCGCCGACGGCGCCGGGCACGCCGCCGCTCGCCATGCCCTGGGTGCCGCGCGACACCGTGCCGTCCGACGGCGTCTTCACCAACGCGGCCGGCGCTGGCCGAGCTCGACGGCGCGCGGGCGACGGCACGGCGTGCGACACCGCGGCGCATGGCGTGGGGCTTCCACTACGACGACGTCGACCCCGAGGTCGTGCGCGCGGGACCTCGACGACTTCCCGGCCCGGCGCGGCGACGTGCCGCCGTGGGGCTCGGCCACCGTCCCCGTCACGGTGGCCTGTGGTGCCTGTCGCCCGGGCGCGGTGCTGGCGGAGGCGGCCGCCATCCGCTGCCCGTGCTGGTCGCGCTGGGCGAGCGCGACGTGCTGGTCGACCCGCGGGGCGAGCTGCGGGCCTACGAGTCGGCTCGCAGCGTCGACTTCTTCGTCTGCCCGCGGATGGGCCACATGCACAACTTCGCCGGGACGCGGGAGCTGTTCTGGCGGCGCATCGAGACGTGGGCGGAGTGGGTGCGGGCCGTGCGGACAGGCGGCGTCGACGTGAGTGGAGCTCGAGCTCGCCGACGACCTGACTCGCTGCTGACGCTCGAGCGGGTCGACCGCGACCTGTTCCGCGGCCGCAACGCCAACTACGGCCCGCGCCAGACCCTCTACGGCGGGCCAGGTGGCGGCGCAGTGCCTGCTCGCGGCGGCAGCCACCGTCGAGGACGGACCGCCTCCCCCACTCGCTGCACGGCTACTTCCTGCGGGCCGGGCGCAGCGACCTGCCCGTCATCCTCGAGGTCGACCGCGACCGCGACGGGCGCTCGTTCTCGGCCCGCCACGTCGTGGCCATGCAGGAGGGCGAGGTGATCTTCTCCATGCTCACGTCGTTCCATGCCGAGCGCGAGGGCGGCGTGTTCGACGCCGCGCCGCGCCGCGAGCGTGCCCGAACCCGAGGACTGCGCCACGGGCGGCTGGAACCCGCTGCTCGAGGTGCGCGAAGTCACGCCGACCGACTTCTTGAAGGGCGTCTTCACCGACTGCGTGTGGGTGCGCTCGACCGACCCCGTTGGGCGACGACCCGCTGCTGCACCGGGCCGGGCTCACCTACCTGTCCGACCTCGGCACGGGCTTCGGCCAGCAGGGCGCGGCGCTCATCGGCCGCGGCGGACCGTCATCGACCATGCCATGTGGTTCCAGGAGAACATCCGGGCCGACGACTGGGTGCTGCGTCGACCTGCGTACCCGTCAAGGCCGGTGGCGCGCGGGGCTCGTACCACGGGTCGCTGCGGGACCGGCACGGCGCGCTCGGCGCCACCATCTATCAGGAGCATCTCCTCCTTCCGGGCTCCATGGCCGACGGACGCACCCGAGTACGTGCGCCGCGGCCTGGCTGAGATGGAGCGCCATGCCAACGAGCAACCTGGTTAGCTCGTCGACCGCTCACCTGTTCCCCACCCGGTCCGGGAGTCGTCGAGCTGGAGCGGGGCCGACGCACTGGGCCGACACCTAGAGCCAGTTGGCCACCGTCTCGACGTCCTGCATTCCGTTGGGTCCGATCGGCTGGACGTTCAGGACCGTGACACCCGAGTCACGGTAGGCCGCGATGCGGTCCTTCACATAGCCGGCGTCGCCCACGAGTGACATGCCGGCGATCAGTTCGTCGGGGACGAGCGCGGCCGCCGCTTTGCGGTCGCCGCCGAGGTACAGATCCTGGATCTGCTCGGCCTCCTTCTCGTAGCCGTAGCGCTTGAGCACGTCGTTGTAGAAGTTCTTCCCTTTGCCCCCATGCCGCCGTAGTAGAGGGTGAGCATCGGCCGGTCGCGCTCGCGGAGCTCCTCGAGCCCGTCGCCGATGGCGAGCGAGCCGCCGGCCACGATCTCGAGCGGCGGGAGATCGGGCGAGCGCTCGGACCGGCCGGCATCGAGCGACGACCGCCACAGCTCGCCGGCGCGTTCGGGCCAGTAGTGCAGCGGGAGCCAGCCCTCGGCCAGTTCGGCCGTCATCTCCACGTTCTTCGGCCCGAGCGACGCCACGTAAATGGGGATCCGCTCGCGTACCGGATGATCCATGATCTTGAGCGGCTTGCCCAGGCCGGTGCCCTGCCCCTCGCGGAGCGGCACCTGGTAGTTCTCACCGTCGTGCACGAGGCGGTCGCGCCGCCAGACCGAGCGGCAGATCTCGATGATCTCGCGGGTGCGCGCCAGCGGAACGTCGTAGGCCACGCCGTGGAACCCCTCGATCACCTGCGGCCCCGACGCGCCGAGGCCGAGGATGCAGCGGCCCCGGGAGAGCTTGTCCAGACCGACGGCGGTCATAGCGAGCAGCGTGGGCGTGCGCGAGTAGAGCGGCAGGATGCTCGAGCCGATCTGCGCCCGTTGGGTCACGGCGGCCAGAAAACCCATGGTGGAGACGGCGTCGGCCGTATACGCCTCGCCCGTCCAGAGGTATTCGACCCCGGCGTCCTCGAGCCGCTTGGCCTGGGCGGCCAATTTCTCCGGATCGTCGCGCATCCCCACCATCGCACCGAGCTTCATGTACCGCTCCTCCGGTTTGACCGTCCGGCCGGGACGCCCCGTAACCTTCCGACCCGGGCGGGCGCCCTGGCTCGCCGGGAATAATAGAGGGTACTCTTTAGACATGTCGATCGCCATCACCGAAGATCACCGCGCCCTGGGCCAGACGGCCTCGGACTTCCTGGCCAAGCACGACGCCCGGGGCGCCGCCCGCGCCCTGCTCGAATCGGAATCCGAGACGCTCCCGCCGTTCTGGGGCGACATGGCCGAGCTCGGCTGGCTCGGCCTGCACCTGCCCGAGGACAGCGGCGGCTCGGGCTTCGGGCTGCCCGAGCTCGTCGTCGTGGTCGAGGAGCTCGGCCGCGCCGTGACGCCCGGGCCGTTCGTGCCCACCGTCATCGCCAGCGCCGTGATCGAAGCCGCCGGCTCCGACGAGCTGAAGAAGCGCCTGCTGCCCGGACTGGCCGACGGATCGGTCCTCGGTGGCATCGCGACTGACTTCGGACATCACGGTCAGCGGTGGCCGGCCACCGGTGACGGCGTCCGGCGGTCCTGGGCGGTGGCCTGGCCCACGTCTCGTGCTGCCGGCGGGCGACGACGCCGTCGTGGTGGACGTCGCGGCGGGACGGCGTGACCGTCGAGACGCCGCTCAACCTCGACCCGACACGGCGCTCGGCCCGGGTCACGCTCGACGGCGCGCCGGCCGAGGTGCTGCCCGGCGGTCGACGGACGCTGGTCGACCTGGCCCGCCTCATCGTGGCCGCCGAGGCCGTCGGCGTGGCCACCGAGTGCACCGAGCAGGCGGCCGCCTACGCCAAGGTGCGCGTGCAGTTCGGCCGGCCCATCGCCATGTTCCAGGCCGTCAAGCACCACTGCGCCAACATGGAGGTGGCGTCCGAGCTGGCCACGGCCAACGTGTGGGACGCTGCCCGTGCCGCCGAGGAGGGCGGCGAGCAGTTGACCTACACCGCCGCCATGGCGGCCGCGCTGGCGTTGCCGGCGGCCGACGAGTGTGCGCAGCTCAACATCCAGGTGCACGGCGGCATCGGGTTCACCTGGGAGCACGACGCCCACCTGTACCTCCGCCGGGCCACCGCGCTCGAGGCCGTGGTCGACGCCGAGGCCGCCGCGCAGGACGTGGCGGGTGCCGTGCGGGGCGGGGCGACGCGGGTGCGCACGATCGACCTGCCGCCCGAGGCCGAGCCCATGCGCGACGAGGTGCGCGCCTTCGCCGAGCGGGTCAAAGGCCTGGACGCGGCGGCGCAGCGCGAGGCGATGATCGAGACGGGCTACGTCAATGCCGCACTGGCCCAAGCCGTGGGGGCGCGACGCCGGCGCCGTCGAGCAGCTGGTGATCGAGCAGGAATTCCGGGCGGCGGGGGTGGCGCGCCCGCAGTACGGCATCACGGGGTGGGTGATCCTGACGCTGATCCAGCACGCGACCGAGGATCAGGTGGCCCGCTGGGTGTTGCCGGCGCTGCGCCAGGAGGTCATCTGGTGCCAGCTCTTCAGCGAACCCGATGCCGGCAGCGACGCGGCCGGGATAAAGACGCGGGGTACCCGGGTGGACGGCGGCTGGCTGGTCAACGGGCAGAAGGTGTGGACGAGCGGCGCCCACCTGGCCAGCTTCGGCCTGGCCACCATCCGCACCGACCCCGACGTGCCCAAGCACGACGGCATCACCATGATGGTGATCGACATGCACGCCGAGGGCGTCGACGTGCGGCCGTTGAAGATGGTGACCGGACACTCGGAGTTCAACGAGGTCTTCTTCAACGACGTCTTCGTCCCCGACGACGACGTCGTGGGGCCCGCCAACGGTGGCTGGACGGTGGCTCGGGCCACCCTGGGCAACGAGTCGGTGTCCATCGGCAGCGGCGCCGGGGGCGGGCGTGGTGGGGGGCTGACCGCCGACGTGCTGGTCGCCGCGTTCGACGCCCACCCCGAGCGCCTGCCCGGTGGCGGTGGCCGGGTCGGTCGCTACATCGCCGACTCCGAAGCCATGGCCGTGCTCAACATGCGCAGCGCCCACCGGGCCGTGATCGGCGGCGGCCCCGGGCCCGAGGGCAACGTCACCAAGCTCGTCTTGTCGGAGCTCGGCCACGAGGCGGCGGCCATCGTGGCGGCGCTCGGTGGCCCCGACACCGCGTTCTCCGACGGCCTCAACGCCATGACGACGATGATGGTGCTGATGCACCGCGGGCTCTCCATCGCCGGCGGGACGTCGGAGATCAAGCGCAACCAGATCGGCGAGCGCATCCTCGGGCTGCCGCGGGACCCCCTCATCAACTGAGCGCGGCATCGCTCCTGCAGAGCGGCTCGGGTCGTCCTGGTCGGAGGAGAGCGCGACCCGGAAGTCCGTCAGTCCGAGAGGAATCCCTCCACCGCCTCGATGAACGCGTCCTCCTGCTCGATCATCGGGTAGTGCCCCGCCCGGTCGATGACGACGAGTGAGGCCCCATGAACGAGCCGAACCATCTCCTCGGCGTAGCTGACCGGGAGCAAGCCGTCGTTGCCGCCGTGCACGACGAGGGTCGGCGCGGCGAGGTACCGGAGCCGGCGCCGCAGGCCCCGCTCGGCGATCGGCCACATGATTCGGGTGGCCGCCCCGTAATTCCGCGCCTGGAAGAGGGAGGCGGCCTGAGGGTCGTCCGGGACGGGGACGAAGTTGCTCGGCTCGGGGTCCGGTCTGTTGGCGGGATCGTGCCACTTTGCCTTCAGCACGGCGCCGCGCGCGCCGAACGGATCCCTGGCGGGGTCCTCGTCGAGCCAGAGCCCGAAGGCGTCGACGAGGACCAGCCGTCGCACGACCTCCGGTGCGATGGCAGCGATCTCGGCGGCCAGCATGCCGCCGCTCGAATGGCCCACGATGTCGACCGCCCCCGCCTCGAGATCACGAATGAGCGCTCGGTAGAACAGCACGAGGTCCAGCACATCGTGGACCTGCTCGCCTCCGACCGAGGTGCCGTAGCCGGGCTGCTCCGGGGCCCAGACATGATGTTGTTGGGCGAGTCGGCTGAGGAAGGTCGCATCGCCGGGGTGCCGTTCGTAGCCGTGCAGGAACACGACGGGCGAGCCCGTTCCCTCTTCCCAGACGTCGACCTCGAACGGACCTGCGGTGTAGCGGTGAACTGTCCCCAGGGTCATCTGCCTCCTCCAGGTCGATGGTGCGCGCGAGACCCCGCACCTCGACCCCTCGCAGAAGATCGATGGTATACAGAAAACTTGGGCGGGTGCTAAAATTTTGGCTTGGTGGCCGGCCCGACGCCGGTTCCCGTGGGGCCGCCTCCGCGTCGAGCCGGACCTCATCGCGACGAGCGTTCGCCGAGGAGCGCCCGACCGGGCGGGGGATGGCGGGGACGGGACCGGGGGCGAACGGACCTCTCTCCGCCTGCAAAGTAGACGGGGAGACCGGCTCGGGGGGACGCCGACAGGAGGGCACATGAGGTTCCACTGGTTTGCGCAGCAGTACTACACGGAGCTGCCTGAGGACTACGGGGCGTCCATCCATAGCTCGTGGGTCACCGCGCCCGCGGCGGTGGCGGATCCGACACAGGTGGGCGAGAACTACCGGATGTACCTCCGCCTGATGCAGGACGCTGACCGGTTGGGCTGGGATGCGCTGCTCCTAAACGAGCACCACCAAACCTCACTGGCCATGACCCCGTCGCCGAACCTGATCGCGGCCATCCTCGCCACCACGACCGAGAACGCGGCGATCGCCCTATGTGGGAACTCGCTGGCGCTCTACAACCCACCGATTCGGGTGGCGGAGGAGATCGCCATGCTCGACTGCCTGTCGGGCGGTCGGATCATCGCGGGGATCGTCTTCGGCACCCCGATGGACACGGCCTTCGTCTACGGAGTACCTCCGATCGAACTACGCGACCGCTTCCACGAGGCGCGTGAGTTGATCCACCGGGCCTGGAAGGCGGAAGCACCATTCACTTTCAACGGACGCTTCAACAAGCTCCGCTACGTGAATCCGTGGCCTCGACCCGTGCAGCAGGACATCCCGATCTGGATCCCCGGATCCGGCAGCGTAGAGACCTGGGATGTGGTGAACGCGCTCGACTACTGCTACGGCTACCTCTCCTTCCACGGAATGCAGAACGCACGGCCGATCGTCGACGCGTTCTGGGAGTACACGGAACGCAACGGGGACAACATGAACCCCAACCGGATGGCCTTCACGCAGATGATCTGTTGCGCCAACTCCGACAAGGAGGCCGAGGCGCTGTACTCGGATGCGGTGAAGTACTTCTACCGTCAGAATCCGGTCGCGGTCGAGTTCGCCACGCCACCGGGCTACCTGTCGCCGGCGTCCCTACGCCAACAGCTCCTGCGACAGCAGGTGATCTCGGCGGAGGAACGGAAGAAGGCCGATCATGGCGAGCTCGACTTCTGGGAGTACGACGAACTCGGCTACATCATCGCCGGGACGCCCGAGCGCGTCGAGCAGCGGGTCCGCGCGCTGGTGACGGAGTTCCGCATTGGCCAGCTGATCACGTGCATGCACATGGGAAATCTGCCCGAGGAGGTCGCGGTGATGAACAACGAGCTCTTCGCCACGGGCGTGATGCCCAAGCTCCGCAACGTGTGGTCGGAGTACGAGGATCGCTGGACGCCTCGTGTGAGCCAGGAGCGGATCGCCGAGCGGTTTCCCGCGGCGGTCGGGGCCTGATCAGGTTTAGGGCGAAGGGAGATCGTCCAGGACCAGCGTGCGTCCGGTGGGATGGACCCTGACGGGATGGGCCCTAGTCGTCCCGGCCGAAGAGCGAGTTCGAGGCGTGCCAGTCGACTGACACGAACCGGTGCGCAATCAGCCAGTCGTCACCCACCGGCACCAACCGGTCGCGGTAGCGCCCCACGTGATCGACGCCGCTCCGGGTGACGACCAGGAAGTAGCTCGCCACCGTGATCTCCGTGGGCGAGACGGATTCGAAGCGGACGTTGGTGACGTTGTGGCGGACAATGTGCTTTCCTCCGGCATCGGGCGGTGCTGAAGCCGCTGGTGCCGATCGCGGCGTGTCCGCCGGTGGGGCATCGACCGCCGCCTCCATCTGCGCCTGCAGGCTTCCCGTGTCACCGCTGAAGGTGGCCACAATGGCGGCGCGGCCCACAATGGGCTCGACCCCCCGGATCTCGAGCACGCCGTCCTCGCAGAACGCCGAACCGAACTCCTCGAGCAGGTAGCGGTCACCCGCGTGTGTATAACGGGCCAGGGTGTCGCGACAGCGCTCCCGGGCCACCAGTTCCCACAGCTCCATCGGCCTGCCCCTTTCCTTCGACTTCCCTGAGCGGCGGCAGATGCCGCCATTTCCCAGGCGCCCACTGCTGACGTGAGTCCGCGCTCTCGGGCTGATGTTGCTACCGGTGTATACGAGTCAGCCCCTTTTGGGTCAAATCCCATTGGGGGCTCAGTCATATACACGCGCGAATCCGATAACCCGCGCGCCGTCACCATCCAGGGCGACCATTCCCGCCGCCTCAGCCGGGAGGATGTGCAATCACTGGTCCCAGGTGGCAACCGCCGCTCAACGCAAAGCCGGGCGCCACCAGGCCCCCGCTCGTAGAGTGCCCACCCATGGCCGACCCCAACGCGGGCAGAGGGAAGGGCACCGCGGTCTGGCAGCTCCTCGTGGGGCCACCCCGCGCGGCCATGGGCCGCGACAGCGAAGCGTCCCGCATCACACCCGTGGAGGGCTTGTCTGCCCTCTCCCTCGACGCCTTGACATCGGTGGCCTACGGGCCCGAGTCGATCATCCTGGTCCTGGCGGTGGCCGGCGCCGGTGCCCTGCATCTCGTCCTGCCCATCACGGTCGCCATCGTCTTGTTGCTGGCCATCCTGGTCTTCTCCTACCGCCAGGTCATCGACGCCTACCCGGGAGGCGGTGGCGCCTACGCCGTGTCCCGAGCCAACCTGGGCGCCCACACCAGCCTGGTCGCCGGCGCCTCGCTCGTGGTCGACTACACGTTGACCGTCGCCGTCTCCATCGCCGCCGGCGTGGCCGGGCTGGCGTCGGCCTTCCCCTCGCTGGCCGGCGCCACCGTGCCGCTGTGCCTCGGCATCCTCCTCGTCATCACGGTGCTCAACCTGCGCGGGCTGGGCGAGACGGCCCGTGCGTTCCTGCTACCCACGATGGTCTTCATCGTCGGCCTCCTCGCCATCATCGCCGTCGGCCTCATCCACCCTCTCGGTCTGAACGAGAAGCAGCTCGGCACGTCGCAGCTGTCCACGAGCGGGCTCAAGGCGGTGACCGTCCTCCTCATCCTGCGCGCCTTCTCGGCCGGGTGCAGCGCGCTTACCGGCGTCGAGGCCATCGCCAACGGCGTCCCGCTGTTCCGCGAGCCGCGGGTCGTGCGGGCCAAGCGGACCGAGCTACTCCTGGGGGTCCTCCTCGGCACCATGCTCATCGGCCTGGCCGTGCTCGCCAAGCGCTGGCACATCGGGCCCCGCTCGGGGCAGACCGTCCTGAGCCAGATCATGGCCATGGCCGTCGGCCGCAGCTGGGCGTATTACATCGTGTCGATCACGATCACGATCGTGCTCGCCCTGGCGGCCAACACGTCCTTCGGCGGGCTTCCGATCCTCTCCAGCCTGTTGGCCCGCGACAACTACGTACCGCACCTCTTCGCGCTGCGGGGCGATCGCCAGGTCTACTCCAATGGGATCGTGGTGCTGTCCCTCATGGCCGCCGCACTCCTCGTCGCCGTGCGTGGCAACACCAACACGCTCATCCCCCTCTTCGCCATCGGCGTGTTCATCGGTTTTACGTTGTCACAAACCGGCCTGGTGGTGCACTGGCGTCGAGAGCGTCCGCCGGGTTGGCGCCGCCGGGCCACCATCAACGGCACCGGCGCCGTCGTCACCGCGATCGCCACCATCGTCTTCCTGGTGTCCAAGTTCACCGAGGGGGCTTGGGTGGTTGTCATCGCCATTCCCGGTTTCATCCTGCTCTTCGGGCGCATCCACGCCTACTACGACCGAGCGGGCGCCGAACTGGGTCTCGACCAGGAGCCGCCGAAGCCGGTCGCCAAGCGCACCATCGTCATCGTGCCCGTCAACCGCATCTCACGCCTGACCGGACACGCGCTCACCGAAGCGAAGTCGATGGGGCAAGACGTCATCGCCGTCACCGTGGCCCTCGAGAGCTACGACGAGGCCAGCCACGACATCGATCGCCTACGCGAGGAGTGGAAGGATTGGGACCCCGGTGTACCGCTCCACGTGCTGCACAACCAATACGCCTCGGTCGTCCAGCCGACGGTCGAATTCATCGACGACGTGCGCGCGCGACACCCCGACGACCAGATCGTCGTGCTGATACCGGTGGTACGCCCGGACCGCCGGCGCTACCGGATCCTGCACAACCAGATCGACCTCGTCCTGTCCAGAGCCCTGCGCAGTCGCACCGACGTGGTGGTGGCTCGGGTGGCCGTCCCGCTAGAGCCGTCGGAACACGAATCGGCGGCGTCGCCCCCGGTCCCCGACACCTAGTCGGTCCGTCCGACTGTGGCGCGACGGCGGGCTGCGGCGTTAGCGCCCCTGCCAGACCGGGTCGCGCTTCTCAATGAAGGCCGTCGCCCCCTCCTTGGCGTCCTCCGACCCGAACACTGTGGGCTGCCACTCGGCGGCCAGCGCGCGTGCCTTCTCCAGGTCGGTCGAGGCGGTCCGCACCATCTCTTTCGTCGCCTTCAGGGCCAGCGGTCCGTTCTTGGCGATGCGCTCGGCCAGGGCTATGGCCGCCTCGAGCACGTCAGCCTGCGGCACGACCTGGTTGATGAGCCCGAGCGACTGGGCCCGCCCGGCTTCGATGGGATCGCCGGTCAGGGTCAGTTCCAGCGCCACCGCCAGCGGTATGCGGGTGCTGATGAACACACCTCCACCGGCGGCAAAGAGCCCACGCTTGACCTCGGGCAGGCCGAACTTCGCCGTATCCGAGGCCACTACGACGTCGCAACCCAGCAGCAGCTCGAAGCCGCCGGCCACTGCCGTGGCGTTGGCCGCTCCGACGATCGGCACCCCGATCTGGCCGCTGGTGAACCGCACGAAGCCGTCCATGCCCTCCTTGCTGCCGCCGAGGGTGCCGCCTTCGGCGAAGGCGCGCAGGTCCATGCCGGCGCAGAACGCCTTGTCGCCGGTTCCGGTCAACACGACCGCCCGCACGCCGGGGTCGTTCTCCGCCTCCACCATGCCGAGGCCGATGGCGGTCAGGAGCTCCGGATTGAGCGAGTTGCGCGCCTCCGGCCGGTTCAGCCGCAGCACCGTCACCGCCCCGTGCTGCTCGGTCACGAGCACCGGCTCCGTCGTCGTCTCCGTCTCGCTCATCAGGCCACAACCTTTCTCTCTCTGAGGTCCACGATCTGCTCGGCCGTGTACCCGAGCTCGGTAAGGATGGCATCTGTGTGCTGTCCCAGCAGCGAGCCGGGTTCGGCCACCGTGGCGCTCCGGGAAAAGGAGATATACGGCTTGAGCCGGAGATGCTCTCCGAAGGTGGGGTGTTCGACCTCCACCAGCATGTCGGCCGCCCCCGCGAAGCCTTCTGACTGGAGCACTACTTCAGGCGGCTCTCGGTGCGCCACCATGCAGCCGACATCTTCGGCCAGCAGCGTGTCCTCCCAGTGCTGAGCCGGCCTGGCCGCGAACGCAGTGGCGAGCACCTCGGCCAGCTGGTCGTCGTTCGCGGCGCGGACCACCGCGTCGGCGAACCGCTGATCGGCCGCCAGGTCCACCTCTTCGCTCATGGCGGCGCAGAGGTCGGTCCACTCGTGCTCGCTGGGTGCCGCCAGAAACAACCACTCGTCGGCCGCCCTGTAGAGCCGGTACCGAGCCGAGTATCCGAAGAGTTCGGAGTCCGCCGCCAGCGTAGGCACGCGGTCCTTGTA
Source organism: uncultured Acidimicrobiaceae bacterium (assembly GCA_963807775.1). GTDB lineage: Bacteria > Actinomycetota > Acidimicrobiia > Acidimicrobiales > RAAP-2 > Bog-473. The sequence goes on from CAWECY010000018.1 coordinate 463,999, forward strand.
CTCGACCATGTCGTCCGCCAAGGCATGCGCCGTCGAGGTGAGCATCGTCGTCAAAAGCTGTTGCGCGGAGCCACAACGGTCACGTGCCACCAGCCCGAGAGCCATGGCGGTGGCGACGGTAAGCGCCGAGACGCCATCCGCCTGGGCGTACTCGGTGGTTGCACCGCCGGACAGTCGGATGGCGTCGGCCCTGATCTCGCTGAGGGACAACCCAGGTCGCTCCTCGACTGACGTCCCGAGATTGCGCATCACGATGCCGCAACCGGCACCCATCGTTGGCGCGTACGCCGGCCGGTCGCCACAGGGCCCGTCAATGCCGTAGCCGGGCGAGTGCACGTAGATCAGGTCCGGATTGAGCGCCTGCAGCGTCTCGGCGTCCACCCCGTGGTGTCCGGCTTTGCCCGCACGGAATGACTGCATGACGATGTCGGAGCGCTTCGCCAGCTCGTGCACGATCGCCAGCCCCTCTTGGGTAGCCAGGTCGACCGCAATGCTCTCCTTACCCTGCATGCACTTGGCGGCACCGACTTCGGGGAAAGGCAGCAACGTCCGCATGGGCTCCCCCTCGAGTGGCTCGACCTTGATGACCCGTGCCCCCATCTCGCGCAGCACGGTGCCTCCAAAGGGGCCGCGAAGAAAGTGCCTAGCTCAAGCATGGTGACGTCACCCAGCGCCGTAGGAGGGCCATCGGTCGCACTTGCCGCGTCCGCCGCTCGGGGTAACCAGGGCGCCGCCCGCAAAGCGCCGCCGTCGGCGTCGAGCACGGGTGCGCCGCGGTCCAGCACGGCCGGCGTGTCAAACAGCTTCGCGATCGGTCCGGGCTGGCGTACCAGGCCGCGCTCGGCGTCATCGATCTCGACCACTGCGTCAAGATGCCGCATCTGCGGGTGATCGAGCAGCTCGCTGCCCCTCCGCATCGTCTCGGCCCAGACGTCGTGGTTGCGCTCGAAGACCGCGTTCCATTCGTCGAGCGACCGGGACTGCACCGCCTCGTACAACCGGTCCCAGTATTCCGCTACCTTCGGCGTGTCTGCCGCCCACACGGCGTCTTTCCACTCCTCGTCGGTGACCATCCAGTCCAGACCGAACTCAGCGAGCATCGACATGTACAGGTGCAGCTGCACCTGTGAGAACTGCAGCCAGCGACCGTCTCTGGTCAGCGCGATCAGGAGCATGAAGATCATCGGCGTGAGCGGGAGACCGCTCGAGCTCACCGGGGCCGAGGGCGTGAACGCGTCAGGGAACTTGGAGGTGACGACGTTCAGGTACCAGTTCCACGTACCCATCGCCGCCACGCCGTTGACCAGGTTGGCGTCCACACGCTGGCCCAGCCCGCTACGTTCCCGCTCGTGCAACGCGGCCAGGATCCCGCTCAGCAGCTGCTGGCTCGCTCCGTAGGAGCAGTACGGCATGGAGACGTGGGCTGGGCCTTCCCGGCTTACCATGTGCTGGGACGCCCAGAGCGCGCCGATCCTCGCCATAACGAGCGCCTCGTACCCCTTCGCTTGTGCGTAGGGGCCCGAGCGCCCGAACGCGGTCACGGATCCGTAGACCAGCCGCGGGTTGCCGGGCGCCACGTCGTCGTAGCCCAGCCCGAACGACTCAACGACCCCGGGTCGGAACGTCTCGACCAACACGTCCGCCCCTTGAGCCAGCTGCCGAGCCAGCGCGACGTCGGCCGGATCGCGCAGGTCGAGTACCAGCGACTTCTTCCCGCGGCCGATAAGCGGGTATGAGGCCACCCGGCGCAACGGGCTCCCGCCCGGCGGTTCGACGTGGACGACCTCGGCCCCGAAATCGGCCAATGTCTGCGTGGCCTGAGCCCCCGCCGGGCTGTTCGACAGGTCGAGTACACGTAGGCCCGCCAGCGGGCCGGATTGGGTGTCGGTGGTCGGATCGCTCGCCATCTGGCGTACCCCCCGGTATCTCGGAATCCTTTTGAGTATACTGAATAGGGCCCAAACCCATCTAAGTGAGGAAGCCGTGGCGACCGAGGCCAAACCCTCAGCCGAGACCGCGCAACGCAGCGAGCCAGTGATCCTGACCGAGGTGGTCGATCGCGTCGGCACGATCACACTCAACCGACCTCGTCGGCGCAACGCGCTGAACGGCGAGCTCATCGCCGCGCTCGATGGCGCGGTGCGCCAAATGGCCGACGACGACGAGGCGAAGGTGGTCGTACTCACCGGCGCAGCATCCGAGGGGGCGCAAGGCGGGTTCTGCTCCGGGGGCGACGTCAAGGAGGGTGGTGGATCGCCGGGCGGCGAGAAAGGCGTCCCACCGGAGGCGTTGTCGGGCGACCTGGCCCGCCATGACCTCCACGCCGCCATGCTGTTGCACCTGATGCCCAAGCCCACGATTGCCATGGTGGGGGGTCCTGCCGTCGGTGCTGGGTGCAGCCTGGCGGCCGCCTGCGACCTTCGATTCGCCTCCGAGGACGCCGTCTTCTCCACGAATTTCTCGCCCAACGGTCTGTCGGGCGACTACGGCGGCTCGTTCTTCTGGACACGGATCGGCGGCACGGCACTCGCCCGCCGCCTCTATCTCCTCAATGAGAAACTCCCCGCCGCCCGGGCCCTCGAGCTCGGCATGGTGCATGCCGTGCTGGCGCCCACGGAGTTGCGCGCCTACACCTACGAGATGGCGCACAAGCTCGTGCGTACCCCAGAAACCCTGCTCGCGCTGGTGAAGGACAACCTGAACCAGGCCGAGGACGAGGTCGATCGCCGGCGCTGGCTTTTCGCCCACGAGGCCGAGAACCAGATGGAGTCCGCAAGAGCGATGCTCGAGCGCCAGAGACCCAAAGGGAAGGCGGAGCCATCGGGCTGACACCTCGAGGGGCTGCCGGCAGCGCCGGAGGCCCCGCGTTGGTGTTGGCGCAGGGTGCTCCAAGTACTCCTACGACGAGTGGCCGTGCGCGTTCACGGGTGCCGCGACGTGCGCTCCACTCGATCCGGACGAGTGCAGGGCCGAGGTGGCTGACGCCAGCGGCCCGCACCATAGAGCAATGGACGCCGCGATCGCGCAGAGGAACCCGGAGGCGGCGGCGCGTCCAGGACTGATCGTCATGGATCGACTATCGCCCTGAAAGATCAGAGGAGTTATAGGGCTGGTTAAGAAATGTGGAAACTTGCGAGGAGAACCGGACTTAGCTTTCCGTCTGCGTCCCCACCTTGAGGTTGCGGTAGGGCAGGTCCTTGTCGGCGACCGGCTCCCGGGGTAGGCCGAGCGCCCGCTCGCCCAGCACGTTGAGCTGGATCTCGTCGGTGCCACCGCCGAGGCGGTTGCCCGGGCTGGCCAGGTTCACCAGCTGCAGATCGCCCTCGAGCGGCGACACACGGCCCGAGAGCATCCCGGCCGCGCCCACGATCCGGTACGACAGGTCGCGGGATTCCAGGCAGATCCGGGCCGTCGACAGCTTGGCCATTGAGCCGTCGGCACCGGTCAGCTTCCCGCCGGCCGCCGCGCTGCGTCGCATCGTCCAACCGTTCACCCGCACCTGCGAGACGTAGCGGGCGACTTCCTGGCGGACGAGGGCGTCACCGCTCACGCCGTAGCGCTGGGCGAGTTCGATCATGAGCTTGACCGGTACCGCCCCGGCCCGGATGGGGCTCTTGCGGGCCTTGGCCGAGTCCCGCGCCTCGTCCAACACCTCACCCACCTTGCGGTCGAGCTCGCCGGCCGCGCCCGAACGGGCCATACGCAACCCCGGCAGCCCGCCACCGGCCAACGAATTGCGCTCAGCCAGCAGGGTCGTCTGCGCCACCCGCCAACCGCCCCCCAGCTGCCCGATGACGCGGTCCGCCGGCACGCGCGCCTCGGTCAGGAAGACCTCACAGAAATTCGACGCGCCGTTCATCTGCTTGAGTGGTCGCGCCTCGATCCCTGGCTGCCGCATCTCTATGGCGAAGTAGGTCAGACCGGCGTGCTTGGGCACGTCCACGTCGGTGCGTGCCAACAGCATGCCCATATCGGCCACGTCGGCCGCCGAGTTCCATGCCTTCTGGCCCGTGATGACGTAGTCGTCGCCGTCGCGTACCGCCCGGGTGCCGGCGCTGGCCAAGTCCGAGCCCGAGCTGGGCTCGCTGAAGAGTTGACACCACGCGGTCTCGCCCAGCGCGATCGGGCGCACGAGGGCCAACTGCTGCTCCGGGTTGGCGTGCTCCAGGAGCGTCGGCGCAGCGAGGGTGGCGGCCAACGCTCCGGCCGGAGGGCCGATCACCTTGTTGGCCGCCAGGACACCGGTCACCGTCATGGCGTCGCGCCGCGACAGCCCCAACCCGCCCAGCCCGATAGGCCAGCTGGGGTAGGCGAAACCCGCCTCGGCCAGACGACGCCACCACTCCCGGACGGTCAAGTCGACGTCCCAGTTGGCCTCCACCCAGGCCTGGACCTGTCCGGCCAGGGCCTCGACCCCGGACATGTCGCTAGTCCTCGCCCTTGGCCTTGCGTTCCGCCACGATCTCGTGGTGCCGCTCGAGCATCGAGACAGCTTGCGCGGCCAGGTCGGCCGGCGGGTCGGGTAGCCGAACCGGGCCGTGCTCGCGGCTGGGCAGGGCGATAGTGGCCTTGGCCGGACAGGTGACGACGTCGCGCTGGTTGGTCCCGCGCATCTCGATGTCGACCACGTACCGCCCGTCCTCTGCCCGCTTGTCAACGACCTCGCCGGTGAGGACGTGCGTGTCACCGATGTAATTGAACTTGCGGATCTCCGAGGACTGCTGGACCAGCCACCCGTCGTCGCCCATCCAGTCGGTCATGTAGTGCGACAACCAGCAGTCACGCATCACCCCGTAGTCGTAGGCCATCGGGTTGCCGATGGCCTGGGCCCAGGCCGAGTCCCAGTGCACGCGCTGGGCCACGTCGGGCACGCCGTACTCGTTCTTCACGTAGAACGGCGCGATGCGCTGGCGGTTCTTGTAGGCGATGCGGTTGGCGCACGGCTCGTACGGCACGAAGCCGTAGCCGCCGGCATGGAAGACGATCATGTCGGTGGTGGTCAGCGGACCTTTGGCCATGGGCGCCAGCACGTCGCCCACGTGGACGTCCTCGAAGTGCCGCGGCGTCGAGCCTCGCACCTCCTCGGCTTCGTAGATAGCGTCGATCTTCGCGATGTCCTCGTCGGTGTAGGTCGCCGGCTCGATCGCCGCGTACTTGCCTTTCTCCCGGGCCGTCTTGCGCTCGGTGTGGATGGCCAGCGTCCGCGAGATGGCGACAATCTCGGCCCGCTGGTTCATCTTCACCGCGGCGTACGTGATGAGGATGGAGCGTTCGGCAAACTCCGACTTCTTCTCGACCACCGATTCGGTGCCGCCGAAGGAGTGCAACGTGTCACCCGCCTGGAGCGGGCGGAACCATTGCCACGTGCTGCCGGACACGAAGACGTGGATGCCGCGGAATGACGGCCTCTTGATCCGCTCCTTGGGCGGGTCCGCGTACAGCGGCCGGTTCAACGCGATCGGGATCATGGGTGGCGCGATCTGACCAGCCCAGCGCGTCGTCTCGCCGTAGCTCTCGGACGTGAAGAGCGGGTTGTCGTCGCCGTAGCCACGAGCGAAGTTGCGCATGGTGTCGGGCGTGACCGTCGTGAGGAACTCGCGGCCCCCGGACGGCGCCCAGCGACCCACGAGCGCCTTGGCCTTCTCGATGTCCTCTTCCTTGAACTGGAAGTCGGTCGCCTTCTCGAACTCTTCGGATGTCGTCGTCGGCACGGGGATCCCCTTCGTCCTGCCCGGCGCCCGCGCCGATCGGCCCGTTCGCGCTACTCACTAAAGAGTATACTAAAAGGGCTGTCGGGCCACCCGCCCGGCGGGCGCCCTTTCTCGCCGGGACGCCGTGCGCTCAGCGCTCCGGAGGCTCCGGCACGCTGGGGAAGAGCTCTCGGAAGGCATCGACTCGGATGCGCCGGCTCACCACGGGATCCACCCCGTCGAAGAGCTCGTGCAGGGTCTTCTGGGTGTGGCCGAACGTCCCCTCGAAGTGCGGGTAATCGCTGCCCCACATCACGTTCTTCCACCCCATGGCCGAGTTGGCCGCCACGGCCGAGATGTCGTGCTGGAAGGACGCGTACACCTGATCGTAGAGATACCGGCTCGGCAGCTTCGTCAGCACGGGCTTCACCGCCGCCCCGTGTTGGCGATAGCCCTCGTCCATGCGGTCGGCGATGAACGGGCCCCACGTGGCACCGCCCTCGGACACCAGGACCTTCAGCTCGGGGTGCCGGTCGAGGGCGCCACAGGCAATGAGCATCGTGACGGCCCGCTGGCCCCCGTACGTCGTCTCGACGTAGTTCAGGACCGCCCCACCGCGGCCGCGGTAGTAGACGCCGGTGCGCTGCGTGGGGTCATGCGGCTCGGTACCGATATGGAATCCGATGACCATGCCGGTCTCGGCGAAGGCGCCCCAGAGCGGGTCCCACTCCTCGTCGTTCCAGTCGGGCCGCCCGATGGGTGGTCGCACCGGGAGGAACCCGCACATGAAGCCGCCGCGGTGGGCATGGTGCACCTCGGCCACGGCGTCGTCGATGTCGATGAGCGGGATCGAGGCCACGCAGACGAACCGCGGTGAGTTGGACTGGAAACCGATCGCCCAGTCGTTCATGGCGCGACAGCCCTCCTTGACCACCCTGGGCGTCCGCACGTTGAAGGTCCAGATGCCGAGCGAGGGGTACATGACCTCGCCCCAGACCCCCTCGTTGTCAAGGTCTTTGATCCGCCCGACGGGGTCGTTGCCCCCGATGGCCCGGTTGATGAAGTCCTCTTCCTTCGAGTCGATCGGCCGCGCGTTTATCCCGAGGCCCTTCTTCGGTCGGTCGCCTTTGGGGAGGTCGCGCCGGAACTCCTGGCCGTCGATGTAGATCGTCTCGAAGTCCCCGCTGGGGTCCTTCACGCTCCTCGGCAGCCGCTCCTTGATGTCGTCCGGCAGCGATGTGAACAGGTCAGGCGGCTCAATCAAATGGGTGCGGCTCTCCTGGAGTGACGTCCGCCGCTCCCTGATCCCGGTTCTCCGAAGGGCTCGTAACTCGCAGCATCCACCACCTTCTCGTCCCGGTCGGCTTTCCTCTCTGTAGCTATGAATCGCTACAGAGAGGAGCTACGATGCCCTGCATCGCACGCCGAGCCCGACCATTGGTGCTCCATGGCACCTTGACGACCTTCCGGCGCCGCTGCGGCAAGCCGGCCTGTAGGTGCGCGGCCGGTGAGCCCCACGAGAGCCCGGCGCTCACCTACACCGAGGGCGGTCGGACCAAGACCCTCACCTTGAGCGCCAGAGAGGTGGAGGAGGTGAGGGCGGCGCTCGAGCGCTACGAGTCGGCGAAAGAGGAGCTCGAGAGCGCGGCCAGAGAGGGGATCGCCACGCTGCGCAGCCGGAGAGGTGGCCCCAGGTGAGCGTGGCGAGCGGCGGGGAGCACTTCGGCGCCTCCCGCCAGTGCGCAGAGGAGATGGTCAGCTGGCTCGACGGGCCCGAAGCAGCGGCGCTGGCGCACGCTGAACTCGAGGACCAGCTGGACGTACGTGGTCGCCAGCTCCTGCGCACGATGCTCCAAGACCACCTCTCCCTGCGAGCCGTCAACGAGGTGCGCATGGAGAACGTGGTCGATTCCGACGGCGTGGCGCATGGAGCGGTCGAAACCGGTCACCGCCGCCCGCTGGCGACGATCTTCGGCACCGTCGAAGTCCAACGCCTCGCGTACCGCCACCGCGGCCACCCGAACCTGTGTCCGGTCGATGCGCTGTTGAACCTGCCAGAGGAGCGCCACTCCCACGGGCTGCGCCGCCTGGCGGCGGTGGAGTCGTCGAGAGGATCCTTCGAGGAGGCCGCCGCGGCGCTCGAGCGGGCGACCGGCCAGCACGTGGGCAAGCGCCAGGTGGAGAACCTCTCGGCAAGGAGCGCCACCGACGTCGAGGCGTTCTACGCGACGAGGGCCCGCACAGAGGTCGATGAGACCGACGTCCTCGTGATCTCGGCCGACGGCAAGGGCATCGTCATGCGCCCCGACTCGCTTCGGGAAGCGACCGCCAAGGCGGCCGCCGCGGCGACGAACAGGCTCACCACGCGTCTGTCCAAAGGCGAGAAGCGCAACCGGAAGCGCATGGCCGAGGTCGGTGCTGTCTACGACGTGACCCCCGTGCCCCGCAGCCCGAGCGACGTCATGACGTCCAAGGCCGGCGAAGAACACCCGCCCGGGGCACCGAAAGCGAAGAACAAGTGGCTGACCGCGAGTGTCGTCGAGGACGCGTCAGAGGTTGTGGGACGCCTCTTCGACGAGGCGGAGCGGCGCGACCCCGAGCACAAGCGCAGGTGGGCGGCCCTCGTCGACGGCAACAACCACCAGATAGACCGCATCGGTGCCGAGGCGAAGGCACGAGGGATTGACGTCACGATCGTGGTGGACCTCGTTCACGTCCTCGAGTACCTGTGGGCGGCCGCATGGTGCTTCTTCGCCGAAGGCGACACGGCCGCAGAGGAGTGGGTCCGTGACAGAGCGCTCTCGGTGCTCGAGGGGCACGCCCGCGAGGTCGCCTCGGGCATCCGCAGGCGGGCGACGGCCGAGGGGCTCGCAAAGGCCAAGCGCAAGAAGGCCGACGAGGCAGCCAGGTACCTCAAGAACAAGGCGCCCTACCTCGACTACCCGAAGGCCCTGGCTGCCGGGTGGCCGATTGCCACGGGAGTAATCGAGGGGGCCGTGAGGCACGTCGTCCGGGACCGAATGGACGTCACTGGCGCACGCTGGTCCGTCGACGGAGCCGAAGCCGTCCTCAAGCTACGGGCGGTGCGCACGAACGGCGACTGGGACGCGTACTGGCGTCACCACTTGGCCCAGGAACGCAAGCGGATACATGAATCCCGCTACGCAGACGAGGTCATCCCACGGGCCGCGTAGTCACTCCAGGAGAGCCGCACCCAAATCAAATGGGAGTCACCCGAGTTGGCCCACAGCTTGTTCTCTCCCAGCTCGCCCATCTGTCCTCCAGTGATCACGCCCGGGAACGACCCGCGGCTCAATATGCAAATGATGTTCTCATATAGGCCCCGCCGTCAAGTACCGTGCGGCATGTCACTAAGCCCCGCTCAGCGCATGAGGGAGCCGAGTGCCTCGAGGTGGCGCTGCATCCGGCGGGCGGCCAGTTCGCGGTCCCCCGATTCGACGGCGCGCGCAATGCCCTCGTGCGTGCGCAGCACCTCCTCCTGAATCCGGCTGCGCGTCTTCGGCGCCAGCCGCTCAATCTGGTGGAGCCGGCTGAGTCTGATCAGCACCAGCGCCACCAGAAGCAGCACCCGGTTCTGCGCCGCCCGTGCCACGGCGGCGTGCAGGTCATGCACTGCTTCGGCGCGCTCGGCATCCGTCGCGTGCTCCTCGTGGGTCAGGGCGTCGTGGAGCGCTGCTCTCCCGTCATCATCGATACGCGTGGCCGCCAGATCAGCGATCGCAACCTCAACCCCGGTGCGCAGTTCGGCCAGGTCGGCCAGCGTCATACCCCGGCGCGCCAGATAGATGGCGGCCATCTCGGTGACAGCGTTCGCGCTCGGAGCCACGACGAAGAGCCCGCCGCCGGGGCCGCGCCGCATGCGCGCGATCTGATGGTGCTCCAAGAGACGCACCGCTTCCCGCAGTAGGGCACGGCTGACGCCCTCGCGCTCGATCAGCTCCGGCTCGGTTCCGACCAGCTCTCCCGGCTGAAGCCCTTCGGCCACGATGGCCTGCGTGATGTTCCGCGCCACCGCTTCGGCCCCTTTGCCCTGGCTGGACTGCGCGAGGACGACCGAGTCGGGCAGCAGCTGACGGGTCGAACGACGACGCCGAAAGAAGTCCGCCTCGGCGAGCAGGTGCTTGCCCATGCGGTTTCGTGCCAGGTCAGCGTCACGGGCCATGATCGCCTCGGCGATCATGGCGTGCGCATGCACCGTCTCCTTGCCGACGTCGCTTCCCAGCTTCTGCCAATCAGGCGAGTAGAGCTGCGCCACTCGGTTGAAGACGCTGACGAAAAGCTCGAGACCGGCATTGCGGCTGATCTCCGCGATCAAAGAATGGATCTCGCGTGGGTCATCGTCCGGATTGACCGGATCGCCTCCCGCGAAGTGCCGAAGGTGCGCAAGATCGTCCTCGTCGGCGCGCTCGCACGCCATCTGACATGCGATCTCCTCCAAGATGATGCGCGCTTCGAAAATCTCGTCGAGTCGGGCGTCGACACGGTGGAGGTACAGGACAACGGCGTCGGTGACGGCGCCGACGGTCGGTTCGGTGATGACGAGCCCGCCGCCGGGCCCACGCCGGGTGCGGGCCACCTGTTGGTGCTCCACCAGGCGTACCGCCTCGCGGAAGACCGCCCGGCTGACCTGGTAGCGCTCGAGCAGGTCAGCCTCGGAGCCCAGCACCTCGCCCACGGGCCAGCCGAGCGCCATCACGTCCTCGACGATGCGGTCCGCGACCTTGGCTGCCCGCTTGGCGTTGGAGTCCGCGCCCGGGCGCGGCATCCCGCGTGCGGCCGAGCTGGTCGCCATCGACCAAGATTACCCGGTGTCCACCCACCCCCCATCCTTTTGACCTGCACCTTTGCAAATAGAGTGGTCCCAAAGGTGCGGCCAGGCGGTACCTCGCCCTATAATGAAAACATGATTTTCGAAAGGGGCGCCGGTCTTGACTAACGACCCGCAACCGCCCTCGGACCCGGTTGCGGCGCCGCCGGCACGCCGCCCCGGTTCGGTACGCCGCACCTCCACCATGCTGATGTTCTGGCCGGGTGGCCCCGGGACCGACCTCCACCTCAAGGGCCGGGCGCGTGACCTGCGCACGCCTGCTCAGGCGGAGCCCGAGGTCCTCCGCACCGCTGACCTCTACGTCGTGTCCAGCCCCGAGCGCCAAATCGTGACCATCAAGGCGGATCCGGCGCCAGAGGGCATCGAACGCCTGGTCGGGTCGCGGGCGGGGGGCAACCTACGAGCCGCCATCGCGCAGGAGCTCCCCGCCGAGATGGAGGCCGGCACACCCATGCATCTGCTCCTCGACGACCTAGCCGGCTCGACCCTCATCGCCGGCTTCGTCTACATCCGCTGGATGGACGAACTGCCCGGCATGCGCGAGCGGATGACGAACGGGAAGCGCTACATGCAGGACATCTGCTCGGGCTTCCGGCCGGGTTCGGTCGCCCTGCACCCCGATGGGACGCTCTCCGGAAAGATGCAGAACATCGCCCGCCCCGCAAGTCTGAACGATCAGAGTGATCCGTGGAGTTGGCACCAGCTCGACGAGCATCCACCCATGTCGATGCGTCGATCGCGGCGCATCGACCTCTGGGACGAAGACGGTGTGCTCCACATCGACGCCATGTTCCGAGACAACGCGTGGGACCCCGACGGACAGGAGTCCGTCGTCCACGAGTACCAGATGCTGGGGACGGCCGACCGGGCCACCGGGACGCTGCTGTCGGTGGAGGCGCACCCACGTGTGCTGCCCTACTACGAGTGCACTGGCGCGGCGCCCAACGCATCGTGGATGGCGGGGACCGAACTGCGCACCATGCGCACCGAGGTACTCGAGCGGCTGAAGTCGATTGATTGCTGTACCCACCTCAATGACGGGCTGCGCTCCTTGGCCGAAGTGCCGGTGCTCGCCGCTTCGTTGCCCGACTAGCTAGGTCGAAGGAGCGCAATGCGGGACACGTTGAAGGACAAGACCGCCGTTGTTGGCATCGGAGCCACCGACTATTACCGGCGTGGCGAGTCCTTGCCCCAGACCGAGCTGGAATTGGCGTGCAAAGCGATCCTCTCCGCACTTGACGATGCCGGTCTCGGTATCAACGATCTGGACGGCTTCACCATCTACTCCAGCTCGTGCGATCCGGCCCAGGTGGCGTCGGTCCTCGGTGTCCCCGAGGTGCGGTTTGCCGCCAGTTTGACCTCGGGCGGTGGCGGATCAGCCGGATCGCTGGGTCTCGCCGCCGCCGCGATCGTGTCGGGTCAGGCCGAGGTCTGCGTGACACTGATGACGCTGCAACAAGCGAAGCGCCGTCTGGGCGGCACTGCGGTCGGAGGCGGCAACGCGGGTCTTGGAGGCGGTGGCAGCCCTTACGGCGGCGGTGGAGTGCCCAATTGGGCCGCCTTCATAAGCGGCGCCGGGCTCATGTCGCCGGGGCACAGCTTCTCGCTCCTGACCAGGCGGCACATGGAGCTCTATGGAACGACGCGTGAACACCTGGCCGAGGTCTGCATCTCCCAGCGCGAGAACGCCATTAAGCGGCCCACCGCGCTCCAGACGGAGCCGTTGACGCTCGACGACTACTTCAACGCCCGCATGATCAGTGACCCTCTCTGCCTCTTCGACTACACGATGGAGACTGACGGCGCCGTGGCGGCGGTGGTCACGTCGGCCGAGCGAGCCAAGGACCTGCGCCAAAAGCCGGTGTACATCGGAGGCTCGGCGCACGGCGGCATGGGACGCTGGGGCTCTGCGATCTTCACGTATTTCCAAATGCCCGACGAGTACTTCGCCTCGTCCGGCAACCGTCCCGTGGCCAAGCGGATGTACGAAATGGCGGGAATGGGGCCCGAGGACGTCGACGTCGCGCTGTTCTACGACCACTTCTCGCCCATGGTGATCATGCAGCTCGAGGACTACGGCTTCTGTCCCATTGGCGAAGGCGGGCCCTTCGTCAGTGACGGCAACATCCGCTACGACGGCGGTTCCATCCCGGTCAACACGCACGGTGGCCACCTCTCTGAGGCGTACATCATCGGCATGACCCATGTGCGCGAGGCGGTCGAACAGCTGCGAGGCGTGGCCGTGAATCAAGTGGAGAATGCAGAGGTCGCCGTCGTGACCGGTGGCCCGTCGGGCCTACCCATCAGCGGAACTCTGCTGCACAACTAATCCCGGACTGACGAGCGAAGGAATTGAGGAACTGATGCCAGACCTGAAGCAGGGCACCTTCCCCTCCATGATGAACGACCCGTTTGCTGACGAGGTCACCCAGCCGTTCTGGGATGCGGCAGCGAAGGGCCAACTCATCGCTCCCCAGTGCGGCACCTGCGGCACGTTCGTCCTGCCACCCCAACCCTTCTGCTTTACCTGTCAGAGCCAGGCGTTCGCGTGGGTCGACCTCCCCGGCACCGGCACCATCTACACCTTCACGGTCGTGCGGCACCCGCTGGCCCCTCACCTGGCCGACGTTGTCCCCTACGTGTCAGGGGTGATCGAGCTCGACGGGACGCAGGGAGCCGGAGCCCGCCTGCTCCTGAATATCACCGACGCCGACCCCGACACGGTCAAGATCGGGGACAAGGTAGAGATCTGGTTCGACCAGATCAGCGACACCTTCCACCTGCCCCGGGCGCGGATGGCGTAAGAAGGACGACGTGGGAGGGTCGAAGGCAGCGCCGATCGCCCGAGCTGGACGGCCGCGGCGCTTTGAGGCAGAAGACGAGCTGCGTATCCTGCTCGATGCCGCGCTTGTCGTCATGGAGCACAACGGGTACACCGACGCGGCCGTGGCCGACATCTTGCGCGAGGCCAACCTGTCGACGCGCTCGTTCTACCGACATTTCGAATCGAAGGACCAGTTGTTGTGCGCCCTCTATCGGCGTGAAGCAGAGGCCGCGGCGGCTCGCCTCAACGCCAAGGTGGAGGCCGCCGACGGTCCTAAGGCAGCACTCGACGCGTGGATCGACGAGATCCTCAGCTTCGGCCACCACCGCGCCAAGGCGGTGCGCGTGTCAGTACTGGGATCGCCCGGCGCCATGAGGGCAGACGGCTACGCGGAGGAAACGCGTCGTGCTGCCGCGCTGCTCATGGCACCGCTCGAAGCGCTCCTCGTCGCGGGGGCGGCCGATGGTTCCTTTCCGCTGGCCGACCCGGTGGCGGATGCGCCATTGATTCAGTCCGTTGTCTGGGCCGCCGCAGGACTGAATCCGACACGTGACTGGCCCGCAACCAAAGCAGAGGCGACGCGACAGGTGCGCTCGTTCTGCGAACGGGCGCTTGGGGTCAATTCTGCTCGGTGAGGGACCAGAGTGCGGGTTCACCGTCCTCCACCTGCACGATGCCGTCGATCTGGAGCAACCGCAGGTGCGATACCGCCTCGCCGACCGCCGCTCGGCGCATGAAGCCCGCGATGTCGTCCCACTGCCGCGACCACTTCATGTGTGCGGCGATGTCCCAAGCGGTGTGAGGTCCGTCCTTGAGAATGGTGACAACCTCACCGAAGCGCTCCCGATGGTGCTGGCGTAGCTCTTCGAGCCGACGAGGCAGGTCCTTGAAGCGGTACTCGTGCGCCGGTAGTACCTCGTCGACCTGGTAGGGCTCGAGCTTGTCGAGCGAGTTCAGGTAGTCGCCGAGCGGGTTGGCGCCAGCTTGGGGGTGGTACGGGATGTTGGGGGTGATGCGTGGCAACACGTGATCGCCGGAGAGCATGAGCTGGCGCCGGGACTCGTAGAAGCAAAGGTGGCCCGGCGAGTGCCCGGGCGTCCAGATGGCAGTCAGGTCCCACCCTGGCACTTCCGGCTTGTCGCCGTCCTCGAGGAGCACGTCGGGGACCACGGGGTCGACCAGCGGCAGGACTGGCATGGCGGCGTTGCGCAGCGACGCCAGCTCCTCGGCCGGAGCGCCCATCCGGCGCAGCGCAGCGGCCACCCGGTCAAGCAGGTCGTCCGGCTCGTCGTAGCGGTCGTGGATCAGCTCGGCGTCGGCCGGATGCAGGGAGATCCAGGCACCCGACGCCTGGCGTATACGCCCGGCCAGCCCGTAGTGATCAGGGTGGATGTGCGTCACCAGAACGCCCTGGACGTCGGCGATGTCACACCCGGCGACGGCCATTCCACCCTGCAACGCGCCGAACGCATCGTCGGTGTTCCAGCCGGCGTCAATGAGGTAGGGGCCACGGTCCGTCTCGAAGAGGTAGACGAGCACGTAGCGCAGCGAGTTGTTCGGGAGCGGAACCGGGATGCTCCACAATCCGGGCTGGACCTTTTCCACCTCAGGGAACGGGTCATTGGCCGCCGCAGCACCACGGGCGTGCCCGTTCTGCGGGTGGGAGTGCTGGTCTGTGGGGCGCGAGGTCGACGTCACTTGCTGGCCTGGCCTTTCGGTTCCCGGGGCAGCCCGAGACCGCGCTCGGCGATCATGTTGCGCATGATCTCGTTTGTCCCTCCTGCGATCGTCCAGGCACGAGCGTAAAGGAAAGCGTCCTGCCAGCGCCCATCCTCGTAGCTGAGCTCGTCTCCTTCGGTGGCGATCGAGCGGGTGCCCTGGAGGGCCAGCGCCGTCTCGGCCATCTCGAGGTTGAGCTCGCTCCACCAGATCTTCGACATGGGGGCGTCTGCCGCCGTGACCAGCCCTCTGGCCGCTTTGGTCATCATGCGTTGGCCGAGGTGGCGCTGGATGCGGGATCGCGCCGCCAGGTCGCCCAGCTGCTGACGGACCGCTCCGTCCTGAATCGCCGGTGCGGCACCACGACGGTGACGGCGGGCCACCGTGACGAGCCGATGGACGGGATCGACCCCCGCGGCGCCACCGCCCACTCCGGTGCGCTCCTCGACCAAGCTGGTCTGCGCCACCTTCCAGCCCTCGCCGGGCGAACCGATGATGTTCGCGGCTGGGACTCGCACCTCGTCGAAGAACACTTCGTTGAAATCGGTTGTGCCGGTCATCTCGCGCAGGGGTCGGACATCGACACCCGGGCTGTGCATATCGAGGATGAAGGCCGTAATACCACCAGACCCGTCCACCGGCTCCGTACGCGCCAGCAGATAGCCAAAATCGGACCACTGCGCCCACGTGCTCCACACCTTTTGCCCGACGATGACGTAGTCGTCGCCGTCTCGGGTGCCGCGGGTCTGGAGCCCGGTCAGATCGCTTCCGGCGTCCGGCTCGCTGAACAGTTGCGTCCAGATGTGGTCGCCCCGAGCCATCGGGGGTAGGTAGACCGACCGCTGCTCGTCCGTCCCAACGTGCTTGAGGGCACCGGCGACGAGGGGGTTGCCCATCACGTGCGGGATGCCGGCCGCTCCCAACTCCTGCTCCATGACGCGCTGCTCGTACGCGTCGCCCCGCTCGGTCCTGAACCGGTCGGAGACGTAGCCGGCATCGTAAAGGGCCCGGGCATAGTCACGGAGCTTCTCGACATCTTCGGCGCTCTCGGGCACGCGCAGTCCGGCACGCTGCTTCCACTCGAGCGTGGGCCTGTGCTCGCCGATGAACGCGCGTAGCGTCGCCCGGTACGCTTCGTATGAGTCCGGGATGCTCGGGATTATGACGTCCATGGATCAGGCTCCCCTCTCCGGACCCACCGCCGCCTCGGCCAAACGCAGGAGGCGCTCACGGTGCCACGCCCCATCGCCGTAGAGCACCTGGTTGACCTTGGCTCTCCGGGAGAAGAGATGCACGTCATGCTCCCAGGTGAACCCGATGCCCCCGTGTAGCTGGAGCGCCTCACCACAGACGAACGCGAACGTGTCGTCGACATAGGCACCCGCCGTGGCCACGGCCTCGTCGGCGTCGCCAGCCGCGTCACCCAGCGCCAGCGCGGCGTATTCAGCCGCCACTCGCATCGCCTCGACGCGCACGTGCAGGTCGGCCAGGCGGTGCTTGATGGCCTGGAAGCTGGCAATTGTCCGGCCGAACTGCACCCGCTTCTTCGTGTACTCCACGGTGGCTCCGAACAGCACGTCCGCGGCCCCGACGGAGTCGCCGGCCTGCAGCACGGTGGCGAGGGACACGCAGCGCTCCATCACGTCGTGCCCACCCGGGAGCTCGGCGGCGGCGGGAACGCTGACACCGTCGAAGGCCACTTCGGCGAATCGACGGGTCAGATCGAGTCCGGTGATGGTCCTCGACGACAGCCCGGGCGACGGCTGAGGGACGAGCAGGTTCAAGAGCTCTTCACCCGGACCCTTGGCCACGACCAGCAGCAGATCGGCGGTAGCCCCCTCCTGCACGTAGCGGGCGGCACCCTCGAGTAACCACCCGACGGCGTCGGGGTGCGCCTTCACTTCGACGGCCGAGGGCTCCGGGGACCCGTCTCCACTCAGGCACCAGCCTGCAATGGCGTCACCCCGGGCCAACCGTGCGAGGTGCTCCTTGCCCTGGACCTCGTTGCCGAACCGTCCGATGGCGTCAGCCACCACGTTGCATGGCACGAGTGGTCCAGGGTTGAGCTGGCGGCCCAGCTCCTCTGCGAGAACGATGAGATCGACCAGGGGCTGGTCGGTGACGCTGCCACCCTCGAACTCGGGAGGGATGAGCAAGGCCGTCCAACCGAGCTCGGCGCCGCCGCGCCAGATGACTGGATCGAACACGTCCTGTTGCTCCATGCTCCGGCGCACGGCTCCCACCGACTGCCGCTCGGCCAAGAATCGGCGCGTCGTCGTGCGGAGCAGTTCCTGGTCGTCGTTGAATGCGAAATCCATCCTTTGGCGCTCTCCTCACAGACCCGACGATGCCAGCATCACGCGTTGCGCTCGGCGTCGGCCCAATACTCGTCACGCAAGAGGCGCTTGAATATCTTCCCGGCGTCCGTCCGAGGCAGCTCGTCCCTGAAGTCGACCGACCGCGGACACTTATAGCGAGCCATACGCTCCTGGCAAAAGGCGATCAGTTCGGCCGCAAGCTCATCTCCGGGTCGCACGCCGTCGGTGAGTTCGACGATGGCTTTGACCTGCTCTCCCCACTCGGTATCGGGAATACCAATCACGGCGACGTCTCCCACCGCGGGATGCGCGCTGAGTACTCCTTCGACCTCGGCGGGATAGATGTTGACGCCGCCGCTAATGATCATGTCCTTGGCCCGATCTCGTATGAAGAGGTAGCCGTCTTCATCGAGGTACCCAATATCGCCCAGAGTGAAAGCCTTGCCGCGAGTGACCGACGCGGTGAGCTCCGGGTCGTCCTTGTAGGCGAAGAGCGCGGTCCCCTGGGGCTCGAGGTACACGCCACCCAGCTCGTTCGACGGCAGCTCGTTTCCCGCTTCGTCCAGGATCTTCACCTTCATACCGTTGACCGAACGCCCTACCGTGCCGGGTTTTTCGAGCCAACGGTACGGCTTGGCAATGGTCGCAGCACCCTCCATCCCGCCGTAGGTCTCCCAGATGACCGGACCCCACCAGGCCAGCATCTGCTTCTTCACCTCGAGCGGGCAGGGGGCAGCCGAGTGGACGATGACCTCGAGGCTGGAGTGGTCGTATCTGTCCTTGACGTCTTGCGGAAGGCGGAGAAGACGGACGAACTGGGTGGGCACCATGTAACCCGTAGTGACCCGGTGACCGTCGATGGTGGCCAGGGTTCTCTCCGGGTCGAATTTGCCCTCGATGGCCAGTGCCTGCCCCACGTTCAGCGCCCCCAGATAGAAGCCCTGGCATCCGCCGTGATGCATGCCGGCCGAGACGAGGTGCACCCCAGTCAGCGGCTGGAACTGGAAGGCGTGGCCGAACAACTTGCCTGCGTCAGCAGCCGCGGTCGGGTTGATCCTGCGGGTGGTGTCGCGGGCGGATCACCGCCTTGGGTTGACCGGTCGTCCCCGACGAATAGGCGATTGGAATTCCGAACTGACGGTCTGGCGGCTCCGTAGTCGGTTGGCCGTCCGTGAGGGTCGCTGCACTGATGAAGCCGGGGACCTCGCCACCGACCGAGACCCCGAGCCTGATCGAGTCCGCTCCCGACATCTGCTCGACCCGGTCGGCGAAGTCGTGGTGCAGCACGATGGCGGCCGCCCCGGAGTGTTCGACGATGCGCTGGATCTCCGCTCCCGAGAGGGCCGGGTTTAGTGAGATGGACTGATAGCCCCCCTCCTGGGCCGCCAGCTGCCAGACAACGATGTCGACGTCGTTGGGCAGGGCATAGGCGAAGATGTCGCCCTCCACGACATTGTGCGCCCGCAGGCCGTGCACCACCTGATGGGCTCGACCGGCCAATTCCGCGAAGGTCAGGGTCTCACCCGAAGGGGCGGCCACGACGGCCGGCTGATCTGGGAACTCGGCAGCGACGTTCCAGACGCCGAGGGGCCGGTCCCAGGGGTGCTTCATGGAATAGAGTATACCAATAATGACTTTTGCCCGTCTCACCAGGGACGGCTCGACCGGGCCGACGACGACCGAGGCGGGCTGCTGGGTGTTCGACGTCGACGGCTGCCTGATCGACTCCTTGACCGGATCGTCGTTGCGGCCCGGGGCACGGGACCTGCTGGTGCACCTGACCGGCCGCGGCACCCGGGTGATCCTGTGGAGTGCCGGCGGGGACGAGTACGCCCGAGCCCGGGCCGAGCAGTTCGGGGTGGACGGCCTCGTGGACGCATTCCACTCGAAGGACGAGCGCGATCGGGACGGCCACTACGTCACGGCTCATCTCGGGGTCGAGCTCGGACACGTCGTCTTCGTCGACGACCGGCCCGAGGACCTGGCGGCGGGACTCGACGTGCGTGCCGTGTCGCCCTACCTGTCAGACGATCGTCACGACCGCGGACTCGAAGAGGTGGCGAGAAGCGCCGGGATGGGGTGACGAGTCCGTCCGCCGCGCCGACGTTGGCGCGACCGGGGCGGTGTGGACTAAAGGATGAGCTCGGCCACGAGGTCGAGGAACAGATTGGGGGCGCCATGGCCGGCCCGTTGGATGGTGTGCGTGTGGTCGAGGTGGCGAATTGGACGTTCGTGCCGGCGGCCGGGGCGGTGCTGGCCGACCTCGGTGCGGACGTGATCAAGATCGAGCCGCCCACCGGTGACCCGCAGCGCGCGCTGCCTGAACTTGCTGAACCTCGCCGGCGGCGGGCCCAACCCGTTCATCGAGATCCCCAACCGGGGGAAGCGCAGCGTCACGTGCGACCTCAGCACCGACGTCGGACAGCGCGCGCTGGCCGCCATCGTGGCCACGGCGGACGTGTTCGTGACGTCCAACCTGGCACCGATCCGCAAGAAGCTGCGGATCGAGGTCGAGGACGTGCGGGCGGCCAACCCCGACATCATCTATGTGCGGGGGACCGGATGGGGCAACGAGGGGCCCATGGCCGACATCGGTGGCTACGACATGGCGTGTGGCTGGGCCACCAGCGGCATGGCGTTCAAGATGACGAAGGGCGGGATTGAGCCGTTGCCGCAACCACCCGCGTTCTTCGACCTGCAGGGCGCCAACACCATCGCCGGCGCGATCGGGTTCGCGCTGTTCAAGCGTCTCAAGACAGGTGAGACGTCGGTGGTCGACGTCTCGTTGATGCACGTGGGCATGTGGGCGCTGTCGCCCGACATCGTGGGTGCGCCCTATTCGGGCGACGTGGCCAACTACGGCGATCGCCGCCAGGCGCCCAACCCGCTGGTGAACGGGTACGCCACCAAGGACGGCCGCTGGGTCTATCTCGTCTGCCTCCAGTCGGACCGCTTCTGGGAGGAGTTCTGCACGGTGATCGGACGGCCTGACCTGATCGCTGACGAGCGCTACGTCGACTCGCGGGCGCGCTACGAGAACCGCGAGGCGCTGGTCGACGAACTGGACTCGGTCTTCAACACGCTCACCTTGGACGAAGTCCACTCGAAGCTCGACGCGTTCAGCGGCGTGTGGGCGCCGGTGCTGCGACCCTCGGAGCTGCACAGCCACCCCCAGGTGGAGGTCAACGGCTTCCTGCCGCCGGTGACGACGCAGGACGGCTCGTCGTACCGCATCGTGGCGGCGCCGGCCCACTTCTCCGGGCACGTCACGGCCCCGCCGGGGCCGGCACCCGAGCTGGGCCAGCACACCGAGGAGGTGCTCCTCGAGGCGGGGTTGGACTGGGACGCCATCTCGGCGCTGCGTGAGGAGGGCGGGCTGGGCTGAAATGACCTGACCGCCGTCGCCGCGGTCTTGACTCTCCTCAGGTCGAGACGGCGTCGACCAGGCCCCACTCCAGCGCGGTCGCCGGGTCAATGGTGCACCCGGAGAAGGCGAGCCAGGCGGTGCGCCGCCGGCCGATGCGCCGGGGCAGGCTGACCGTCCCGCCGGCGCCGGGAATGAGGCCCAAACCGATTTCAGGCAGGGCGATCTGGGTGTCCGGCGCAGCCACCACCGTGGCCGTGAACGCCGCCAGTTCGATACCCGAGCCCACCGTGGCGCCGTGGATGTAGGTCGTCGTCGGCCTGCCGACGCGGGCCAGGGTGCGCCCGACGCTGCGCTGGAGCCGGATGAGGTGGGCCGAGGCCGGATCGGACCTCGTGCCGAACTCGTTGAGGTCCCCGCCGGCACAGAAGGCCCGACCCTCCCCACGGAGCTCGACCCGTTTGATGCTGGTGTCGGCCTCCGCCACGGTGAGCGCTTCGATCAGTTCGTCGCGCATGCGCGCATCGAGAGCGTTGAGGCGGTCGGCCCGCGTCAGCGTGATCAGCAACGTGTGGCCGTCGCGCTCGATACGGACCCGCGGCGCCTCATCGGTGTCCGCACGCGTCGCCCGGCGCGAAGCACGCCACGCGTCGAACTCGGGGCCCGACTGCAGAACCGAGTAGGCCGCCGACTCGGCCACCAGTCCGTCGTCCAGGGTGCGGCGCCCGCGGCCGCGGAGCAGAAGGGCGAGCGTGGTGGTGGCAATGGGCCGCGCCTCGAGGTTGGCCATGATGGCGTCGAGTGAGGGGTCGCCTCGCGGCGCCGTCACGTCGCAGAGTTGGAGCCAACCATCGTCGACCTCGCCCTCGGTGATACCCACCACCACGAAGGGCAAGCTGCCCAGTCCGTCGACGGGGACCTCACCGGGCGGTGGCATCGTGTCGTGCAGCCCGACCAGCACGGCTCCACTGCGCTCGTGTGCAATCGAGCTGCGCAGCTCGTCGAGGAACGCGTCGGCGCTGAGAATGTCGATGATGCGGAGACGTTACCCTGCGCTGAATGGATGACCCACGGGTGGAGCGCTGGGCGGCCAGTGGTGCCATGGCGCTCACCGGGCTGCCCGAAGAACCGCTCGGGCCGCCCGACGGCCTCGTGGAGGGGATCGATCAGCTCGCTCGCTCCTTCCCGGGATTGGACGCTCTCGCGTTGTTGGGCGAACGTGCGGCGCTGATGGGGTTGTGGCGCCGCGGCGCCACGAGCTGCGGGGGCAGCTGCCGGCTCTTCCCCTGTGGCCATAAAGGGGACAGTCCCGGTTGGATGGCGGTCTCCCTGCCGCGCGAGGAGGACAGGGACCTGGTACCGGCGTGGCTCAGCCTCACTGCGGTGCCGGCAACCGAGCCCGCCCTTTGGTCGGCGGTGGCCGGCGCCTTGGCCGGGGGTGATGCGAACGAACTCCTCGAGCGGGCCGTGTTGCTCGGACTGCCCGTGGCTCGGTTGGGCGAGACAAGGGCGCCGGCGGTCGTCCCGACACCGCTGGGTGATGCCCCGGCCCGCGACACATTGGACGGTCTGAGAGTTGTGGACCTGTCTTCGCTATGGGCCGGTCCGCTGTGTGGAGACTTCTTGGCCCAGTCGGGTGCCGACGTGGTGAAGGTGGAGTCGACGGCCAGGCCGGACGGGGCGCGTCGGGGCCCGCCCGAATTCTTCGACCTGTTGAACGGTCGTAAGCGCTCGGTGGCACTCGACTTCCGGGCCGCCCGGGATCGGGCGCTGTTGCAACAGCTCGTGGTGTCGGCCGACGTAGTGATTGAGGCCAGCCGGCCGCGGGCGCTCCAGCAGCTCGGCATCGACGCGGCCGGGGTAGCCCGTTCGAGCGGTCCTCAGGTCTGGGTCTCCATCACCGCGTACGGGCGCCGGGATGAAGCGGCCGGGCGCGTCGGGTTCGGTGATGACGCGGCCGTCGGCGGTGGGTTGGTGGCCTGGAATGGAGCCATACCGGTCTTCTGCGCCGACGCCGTGGCCGACCCACTCACGGGACTTACGGCGGCCCACGCCTGCTTGGACGCGCTCGCATCCGGGGGGCGCTGGCTGCTTGATGTCTCTCTGGCCGGAGTGGCGGCCGAGATGGCCGGGCCAATGCTGCGCGTCCCGCATGACGTCGTGGTGGCAGCGCCCCGGGCCCGCAAGCCCGTGGGCGCAGCGCCGGCACTGGGGGCGGACACGGAAGACGTGCTCGCCGAGCTCAAGCTCCAGCTCGACGCCTGAACGGGCGAACCGGCTGGAGGAATTGGCAGGCTCTGCGTGCATCAGCGAGGCTGCTCGGGCTCACGTCGCGCCGGGCGGGGCTCATAGGGAGGGATCCACGTTGGCAGACATCATGGAGGGCGTCCGCATCCTCGAGGTGGCCGAGCACACCTTCGTGCCGGCCGCATCGGCGATCCTGTCGGACTGGGGCGCAGAGGTGATCAAGATCGAGCACCCCGAGCGCGGCGACGCCATGCGGGGACTGGCCTCGAGCGGTGTCATGCCCTCCATGGGCGCCGTGCACGTGCTGCTCGAGCATTCCAACCGCGGCAAGAAGAGCATCGGCATCGACGTGAGCACCGAGCAGGGGCTTGACCTGATCTACCGCCTCGCCGCCACGAGCGACGTGTTCCTGACCAACAAACTGCCCGCCGTCCGCAAGAAGCTCCGCATCGAGCTCGAAGACATCCGGGCCCACAACCCCAACATCATCTACGTGTCCGGAACGGGCGCCGGCGAGCGCGGGCCCGACGCCGACAAGGGTGGCTACGACTTCTTGAGCTACTGGTGCCGGGCGTCCAGTGCGATGGGGACCACGCCGACCGACGTCGACTACCTGGCCGGTCAGCCCGGCCCGGGCTACGGGGACTCCATCGGGGGCATGACCATCGCCGGCGGGATCCTGGGCGCGCTCTTCCACCGCGAGCGGACGGGCGAGGCCCTGCCGGTGGACGTGTCCCTGTTGGGCGTGGGCATGTGGGCCATGAGCCCGGCCATCGCGCTGTCGCTCCAGCTGAACTTCCCGTGGCGCCCGGGCCCGAGCAGTGGTGGTGGGGCCGGACCCGCCAACCCGCTCGTCGGTACCTACCGGACCGAGGACGGCAAATTCCTCGCCTTCTCGTGCCTGCAGGGCTTCAAGTACTGGCCGGGAGCCTGCAGGGCCATCGGCCGCGAGGACCTGTTGGCCGACGAGCGCTTCTCCTCGCACGAGGCCCTGGCCGCGAACGCCGGCGCGGCGCGCCAGATCCTCAAGGAGGTGTTCCGGGCGGCGCCGCTGAGCGAATGGAAGCAACGCCTCGACTCTTTCGACGGCCAATGGGCGGTGGCGCAAGACACGTTGGAGGTTGTCGCCGATCCCCAAGTGGAGGCGAACGGCTACCTGGGCGAAGCGGTGACGCCCGATGGGACGCCCTTCACGCTGGTGACGACGCCGGTGCAGTTCGGAGGCGAGCCGGCACCGCCCAAGCGCGGTCCCGAGTTCAACGAGCACTGCGAGGAGATCCTGGCCAGCATCGGCTGTGGCACCGACGAGATGCTCGAACTCAAGGTGGCGGGAGTCGTCGCCTAGAGGGGCAGCCATACCGCGTACGTGCTTCGTCACCTTGACCTGACGCGATGAACACTTCCGTCAGCCCCTAGCCAGAGCGGCTCGAGCCGAAGGTGGCCCACCAGGGCCGTAGCTGCACCTTCACCGGCGGCAGCGTTCCGTAGACGAGCACAGCGCGTCCCCGCGGCAGGCAACGGAGCTCCTCCGGCGGAAGCAGGCGCCGGGGCGCCACCGAAGAAGTGGTCGATCGGGCACCCCTCGGGTCACGGGTCACCGACGGCAGCGTGACCTCCTCGTCCCCGATCAGGCGACTGGCGTATTCGAGCGTGTCGGGATCGGCGATTCCCGGCAGGAAGAGCTTGGCCCGGTGGTTGTTGAGCACCGTCGGCGCGCGGGCGCCGTACCGACCCTTGACCTGGGCCAGGTCCTGCCACACCGTCACGATCTGTATCCCGTGCGAGGCGCAGGTGGCGGCCAGGCCGTCCAGCTCGGGCAAAGGGGCGATGTGCGCCGCCTCGTCAAGCACCACGAGGAGCGGCGGATCGAGCGGGCCCGACCGCGTCGCCTGGGTGAACGCATGGGAGAGGACCTGCTGGGTCAACGCGGTGAAATACCCGCGCAATCGCCGCTGGTCGTGCGCCGGTGCGCAGAGGTACAGCGTGTGCGGCCCTCCGAGCAGCTGTCGCGGCTCAAACGGGGCACCAACCGCCGGCCGGACCGGCGCATGGGCGAAGGGCGCAAGCACGGTCTCCGCGGTCGTGTACTCGGAGCTGCGCGTCCGGTCGTCGCGGCACCAAGTGGCGCGGGCTGCGTCCATCGCCTCGGAGGGCGCCCCCTGCTCCAGGATGGCCGCCACCTCGCCGACCTCCTGCGTGTCGACCCACCGCACAACGTCGGCCATGGTCCGACCATCGCGTGCCGCGGCGAGCAGCAGCGGAGCCAGCAGCTTGGCCGCCGTGGCATACCAGAACTCGCCATCCGCCGTGGTGCCGTCCGCCTTCGCCGTCTCGCAGAGGTCCGCGGCCACTCGGCAGGCGTGCCGCCAGTCGGCACATCCAGGCAACGGCGACCACGAGCTGGCCGGGGCGCCGGTGCAACCCGTTGGATCGATGCACCAGACCTGACCGCGGCGCATGCACACCCTCGCGGTGTCGCGCAGCAGGTCGCTCTTCACACTGGCTGCCACGACCGGGCCGGGCCACCCCAAGATGGCCGGGACGGCCAAGCTGGTTGTCTTGCCGCTCTGGGTCGGGCCAACCACAACGAGGGACTGGGCGGGTTCGGCGGCGATACCCACCCGGCGCGTCAGACCCGGCAGGTCGCCCAGGAGAAGCCGCCCCGCCGGCGGGGTACGCGCCGGCACCAGCAACGTCCGCAGGTCGCGCCTTCGACCCCAGTGGGCGCCCCGTCGACGTCCGCCGGCGCCGCGCGACCGAGTCATGAGGCGTGACCCATCCCGATAGGAGATCACCGCCACCAGCGCGCCGCCCAACGCCACCGGCACGATGGCCGCGGTAAGGCCGCTCACCGGGCCTCACCACCCGACATGGCGGCGTCGGTGTCGACGATCAGGCGCTCGGTCGCACTGAGGCGGTGTTGCACCAGAAAGGAGCGCTGCCCAACCTTCCACAGGGCGACACCCCGGCGCAGTTGCGGCAGCAGGTCGGACTCCGTGGCCGACAACGACAGGAGTTCGCCGGCCGCCTCCAGCTCCCCGGGCGACTGGGCGTAGACCACCCGCGTCTCGGAGTCGGACAGGAGCCCCTGGGCCAGTGCGACTTGCTCGGAGTCCGACGCTCCGACCGACCGCAGGTCCGAGACCCGATGCAGAACGGCCACGTTGGACACGCCGAAGGCACGGGAGAGCTTCCATGAGGATTGGAGCCAGCGGGCTACCCCGAGGTTTGAGAGCATTCAGTAAACCCATGTCTCGTAGCGGCGTCCGAGACGAGGTTTCAGGCCGTGAACTTCCAGCTCAGAGAGCCAACTTGTTAGTTATGATCAGGTTCACTGGTTCCGTCAATCACCCCCATGGTGAAGTCGACAGGGTGCTCACGAAAGTTAGCACGTGAGCGAATTCGGGCACCAGGAGGGTGTCATTTACCCGGCCAACTGAGGCAGTCGGATGGGGGCCATAGGGAGATGGCGACCGGACGGCACGTGGGTGTCACAGCCGAAAGAGTCACACCGGAGGACGCGTCGACGTGAGCAGAGCACTCACTGAGCGGCACTGTCCTCGTATCGATAGATGGGTGTCGATGGAGCACGCTGAGCGCCGCCGCCAAGGGCCAGACAAGCTGAGGTTGACGGGCAGCTGATGTCCCCGATGCCGAGGAACGATTGCCCGAGGTAGTTCGGAGCATCGGTGGGGATCGCGAAGGTTGCCTTGGCCCAGCTCACCCCGCCGTTGGTGGTGCCGATCATGACCGGAGAGCCGTCGTTGTGCGCGTTCCCAACGACCTCAGGAACGGCCTGCTGGCCCGCCGCCCAACAGACGGTTGCACTGGCACACGAGAGGCTGAAGAGCTGGGGTATGGGGATGTCGGCAGGGAGAGGACGCAAATGCCACTTAATCCCGCCGTCTGAACTTGTGACGACCGTGCTGATCAGAGCGTTGATATCCGTGCTGCACGAGTTGAAGCCCGCTGGCGGACTTGACGTGGGCGGCGTCCCCTGACACTTCTGAGGGTTCGGAATGCTGGTGTCTCCGATCGCCATGCAGCTGCTGGCATTCGCACACGAGATTGCAGTGAGGACTGGAGCAAATCCGAAGTTCTGCGGCAGCGAACCCGTCGTCCAACTCTGCCCGCCGTCGTCCGACCTAAGAACGAATCCGGCCGCTGTGTCTTGGAAGGCTCCTGGGTAGCCCACGGCGACACACACCTGGTCAGTCGGACACGACAGCGATAGGACTGTCCCTGAGATCGGCAGCGTTGCCGGCGTCCACGACGTTCCACCATCGTCGGTGCGGACAATCGAGGAGGTCGAGCTCGGTTGTCCCTGAGGACCCAGCACGCCAACGCACACCTCGGGAGAGCTACAGACAACCTTCTGCAGCGAGTCCGCTCCTGACATCGAAACGACTCCCCATTGGTGCCCGGCGTCAATCGTCATGGCGAAAGCCGGCTGGCCACCTTGGGTGCCGCCTACGGCGCAGACCTGGGCGGTCGGACAGGAGAGCTGGGAGGTCGGCAAGAACCGCGTGGGCATAGGGAGCACAGACCAGGTGGTGCCCAGATCCGAAGACACGTAAAGCGAGACGGACTCGGGCTGTGCACCGGCCTTCGGGGAGGTAGCGAACGGCCGCACGCGTAGCAAGCCGTGACAGTCGGACACGCCAGCTGGCTTGGCGGTGGTCCCGAGGTGTTGACCTGCCAGCCTTGATCGACGACGAGACTCACCAACTGCCAGCTGTTGGAGCCTTGGTTCTAGACGGACGCAGGGTCACCGGCAGGAGCCGGGCTGCATGCCAGGGCGTGATCCGAGCGCCATTGGGCAGCGAGTCTGCAGGGTGGGACCCGCCCGTATCGAAACCTAAGGTTAGTCCGGCCGCCAGCAGAACGAGGGCTGCCGCGACCGTCAACAGCGTTGTCAGACGTGGCCGCTTCGTTGGATCAACGCGATCGGGTGTGCCCGTCCTCGAAGGATGTCATCGGATTGAGGAGTTCGCCCTTGACCTCGAAGTCGCCAGCGACGATCGCCTCTGCGAGGTCGCCAAAGACTGGGTCAGCTCTGAGTCCTTCGATCTCTATGCGGCGGACGGGGTCAGCGGCTCGAAGAGCCGTAGGTGTCTTCGTTCATAGCTCCGGTCCCTCCTTGATCGCGGTGACGTTTTGACGCGGCCACCCGCCCATCAGCCCACTCGTCGCGCAAGCGGGCTCGTGCTCGATGAAGTCGTATGCGGGCTGCCGTGGGACTGCACGACAGCGCCCAGCCCAGCTCGTGGGAGTTGAGACCGTCCCATGCCACGAGCATCAAGATCTCTCGATCGTCTTCGGAGAGACGACTGAGCGCAGCAAACGCCGAGAGACGTTCAGAACCCGGCTCACCCGCTTCCGCCGTTGAATCAGCGAGTTGGCGTGCGAGCCGTTGCACGATGGCGGTTTGGGAAGAAACGCCTCTCAGTCGATTGGCGATGACCTTGCGTGCCACGGCAAAGAGCCACGCCACTTCTCGCTCTCCGCTGGGTATGTCATCAAGACGACGCCAGGCGATAGCAAAGGTCTCTGCCACCACGTCCGCTGCGTCCTCGTGGTTGGTGGTTCTGCGCAGGACATAGGCAACGACACGACCACGCCCTGTGTCGTAGAGACGTCGAAATCGCTCTTCGCGTGGGTCCACCCTCTGTCGCTCCCTCCCAGTCTCTACGTATTGTCACGAAACGGCCGGGTGTTTCAGGACTTCTCGAAAGCATCCGCCACGTCACAATGACAAGGGAAGGATTACCTAGTGCACACCAACCGGGGTTGCCGGGCTAACGACGCCACCGACGCTTGGGTCGGGGTATCGCCCCCACGTACACAACCTGTTGGTCAGGACCGGGCTGCCCGACACTTGCGGCGGTCTGCTCGTAGCCGGGGGTTATTTCAACGCAGCCGTCTTGATGAAAAACGACCTTGCCAATGGTCTGACACGGCCCCCTAGCCAGTCATAAAGCAGTAGGGCGATACCAACCCCAAAGAGCCCTCCAACGAGTATCCATGGCCACCGCTGTGCGTCTGGACCCTGTGTGAGTGAGAGCGCCCAGCCCACGACAGCGAAGACTGTGCCGTTGACGATGGCTGCTCCGATCTTGCCCAAATGACCCACGAAACCATGTTATTTCGCCGCTGGGCGCCCCGCGTACACCTGGCGCATCCACAATCCACACCCCTTACTACAGTCGGGTGTGCGTCCGTATGGGCGCTCAGTACCCGAGGAGGATGAAATGGCGCTGTACGGTGCTTACTACACCAAGGAAGACGAACAGCGAAACCGTAGTCCACGTTTATGAGAACTGCTCAGAGGGCGAAAGGATTGAGCCAGAAATCGGATTTATGTGATCCCCGGCCGCCGAATCTGCAAGGTATGTTCGGGTGAATGAAGTTGAGCGGATAGGGGCCGTCGGGAGCCTCGTCTGAAGCCGATTCAGGCTGCTGCCGAGTTGAGCTTGGCGACGTGTCTCCGTGGAGATGTAGAGGCGGTAGATCAACCCCCCGACCTGGGCTTGTGCGCTAGGTGTACGTCCCCCCATGACGTTGGCTGTCGTTCTGTCACCAGCGGCAACACGCCTCCTCAAGGCAAAGGGTCACACCAGCGGAACTCTACGCAGCTCTCCCCTCGACGCGTATTAAGCGAACTGGGTCACCTGCAAACGAGACCGCACCGACCGGGCGGCAATGCCCCTAGGCCTCAGCGAGACCCAGGGGTGCCGCCAGCTTCTAGCTGCGTTCCAATGCGTGGCCAGGGCAAGGTTCAGGTGTAGGATCATCTCCGGGGCCACCTGAGACAGCCGCAGCTCCGCCGTTTCGCCAATAACTACGCGGTGGAGCTGCGCCGCGTCGAAACAGAGCATCTTCGCTACTTCTTGGCGTTCCATGGTTCCTCCTTTCGCTGAAGTTACAGCGAGGGAACCACTGGCGCCTGAACCTGACGCTTGTTCAACCTCCGCTGACCTGAGGGTCAACCGCCCGCTTTTTCCTTTTGCGTCCGAGCTGTGATCTAAGGATACAGGATGATGCTGCCTGCCCGGCGGACTGGGCAACTATCAACTGAGTCTCATCCCACCTCTGGCACCTGACGTGTCTGTTGCGACACCAGAACGCTGCCGATTGTGCGGCACGAGCGCCTGGGCGCTTCTGGAGCCACACGCTGGGGAGCGGCCTCACCATTAAAATATCACGGTACTCCTTTAGGTTCTTCTCGGTGTTCCACGCTTCGTGGAGCGTG